>NZ_BKZV01000001.1:0-171220 GCF_008974285.1 Thermogemmatispora aurantia
CTCCCAGCGCTTCCTCCCTCACCCCTTCTCCTCTGACCCCTCCGCCCGCCTCTACCGCACCGGCGACCTCGTCCGCTGGCTCCCCAACGGCTCCCTCCTCTTCTTGGGTCGCCTCGACCAACAAGTGAAACTCCGCGGCTTCCGCATCGAACTCGGCGAAATCGAGGCCCTCCTCTGCTCCCACCCCGCCGTCCAGGAGGCCGCCGTCCTCCTTCATCAGCCCTCCCCTGATGATCCCTCCTCGGCTCGCCTGCTCGCCTTCGTCTCCTCCCGCCCAGGCACCCACCTCACCCCGAGCGCCCTGCGCTCCTTCGCCTCAGAGCTGCTACCCGCCTATATGGTCCCTGCCTCCTTCGTCGTCCTGGACACCCTTCCCCATACCACCTCCGGCAAGGTCGACCGCCGGGTCCTCGCCTCGCTACCAGCTCCCGAGAACGAGGCCGTTCAAGGGGCTAAGGTCGCTCCACGCACTCTGCTAGAGCAGCAACTCGTCCAGCTCTGGGAGGAGCTGCTCAACGTGCAGCCGATCGGCGTTTGCGACAACTTCTTCGAGATCGGGGGCCATTCCCTGCTGGCCGCTCGCCTCTTTGCACGCATAGAGCAGCAGTTTGGCAAGCAGCTACCGCTCTCCCTGTTCTTCCAGGAGCCAACCATAGAGAGGCTAGCGAGGGCCATCGAGGAAGGAGAATCGCAGAAACATTCAGGGGCTCCCGTCATCGCCGTGCAACGTCAGGGGAAGAAGCGACCACTTTTCTATCTCCACGGGGACTGGACTGGTGGCGCCTTCTACTGTATCAAACTGGCGAAGCAACTGGGAGAAGACCAGCCTTTCTACGCTGTTGAACCTTATCGCTTCCCACAGAAGGCCCTACCTCCAAGCTTTGAAGAGATGGCCGCCGCTCACATCGAGGCGATCCGCCAGATTCAGCCCCACGGGCCATACCGCCTGGCTGGCTGGTGTAACGGCGGTCTGGTAGCCTATGAGATGGCCCGCCAGCTGCAAGCGGTGGGAGAAAAGGTCGAGCTGCTTGTGCTGATCGACCCCACCGCTCCCGAGCGAGGATGGAGCCAGGCCCGCCTGGCGTGCTCCTTCATCAGAGTCCTGGGCGCTCTCCTGCACTGGAATGAGCTGCAACAACTGGAATGCTACCGACGATGGCGGTACCGTTACAGCCTCTGGCGCTATCGCCTTGCTCACTGGCGGAAAGGCTCAGGAGAGAATGAACCGGCCCCTCCCAATGAGGATCATCAGCGCTGGACAAGCACATGCAGCTGGATCTTAACGCGCTACCGTTCAGGTCCTTATCGTGGCGATATCACCTTTTTCTGGGCTGCCGAAGAGAAACGATGGCGCCGTAAACCCTGGCTCGACTTCGCCCGGCACCATCAGCAGGAAGGTCGCGGGCACATCGACAGCCAGGAGCTGCCTGGCACACACATTACCAGTCGCACCACCTACCTCACGGTCTTCGCAGCGGCACTCAAGCGTCGCCTGGAGGCGATAGAAGAGAACGATATTCACTAAATAGATGGAAATGCAAAAGGAGATGGAAAGATAGAGGTGATCAGAATTGCCAACAGTTCCTCGATAAGAGGAATCCATCAGAGTAGCCGCTTCTCACGAGAGAGGTAAGGCACTCCATGAGTCCTATCTTCTTGCAGAGCTTTCACGGAATTACTATAATGGAGGTGTCAGGCCATACTAGAGGTGGCGTAGACAGAACCCAGAGATCTGCCCGAGGTGGGCTAGGCTGGGGCGCCAGCCGGCGACCCAGTTAGCAAAACCCCGCAGTCAGTGTCTGGGAGAAAAGATCTGGGATCACGGTTGGGGTCTGCGCAGAGGTGGCCCATGCGCAAGCCTCAACCTTTTTTATTGGGCAGAAGCAGGAGCGGAGCAGGGCACGCTCGTTCCCACAAGAGAGGGGAAAGCTTGGGCAAAGTCAGCGAATGCACAAAAGGCGAAAAAGGTAAATGGGGCTGAGGAAAAGAGCCGCGCCTGAGAGAAGGACGCAAGGGCTGTTGTCGAGCAGGCCACTGGTGAAGGAAGAAAGCACGCTGATTTCTGGAGAGAGTACGAATCTGGCGGCGAGAGAGAGAGAAGTAGCGTGGACGATAGGCGAAACGTCTGCTCATGCACACTCCTCTTTTGCAGCAGATGCCATACAAAGTGGTCGAACGACTAATGCAAGGAGAGCCAGGCCAAGCCTGCTCGTCCGCTGCTTGTTGACAAGCAAGCATGAAGGGGTCTCACTACAACATACGTTGGGTGAGACCCCTTCGCTCACAGTTGCAACTGTTCTGTCAAGCGACAAAGAAAAAGAAAGCGCTACACTAGCGTTGTGAAACGAGGTAGCGCTAGGGGCGAGCGAGGTTAGCGACCGCAAGCGCAGCCGCGCGGCTCGCCGCCGCCGCTGGCCGTTCTAAAGGAGTGGCCACAGCTGCAGGTTGTCACGGCATTGGGATTGTTCACCGTAAAGCCGGCGCCCATCAGACTATCAACGTAGTCGATCTCGCTACCGTTGACATAATCCAGGCTCATCTCATCGATGAGCACCTTGAAATCGCCCTGAGCAATGACCGTATCACCTTCCTGCTCCTCATCCAGCGTCATGCCATACTGGAGGCCGGAGCAGCCACCACTGGCCACGAAGATACGCAAGCCCAGATTAGGATCGTTCTCCTGCTGCAGAAGCTCGCGGATCTTCTCCATTGCCAGAGGGGTCAGCGTCACCACGCTGCTTTCGCTCTTTTGCTGCGTCTGCTCGATCATAAGTATCTCTCTCCCAAAAGTAGAACCTGCTTGCTCTCCTCAAGCCCACCAAGACAGGCCTCACGTACCCAGCAGATACGTGTTAGGCCTTCTATGAAGACACTTCAAGCACCCAGTTGCGTTTTATTATATCCCACGAGGTATACAGCGTCAAGGGAAAGGGCAAGGGCCTATGCTCTCAGCCAGAGGAGGAGGTCAATCCCCGCCCAGCGACCGCTCGCAGCCGCCTGCCAGCGAGAGCAAGCCAGTAGGAACTAGAGACCAAAGCGCTGTTGGGCGCGGATCAGATTGGCCAGCAATGCAGGCACTTCAGGTGGGGAGCCATAGAGCAGGCCACCATGCCACTCACCACTAGAAGTCATCCGCAACATTGTATTGGCTGCCGACCAGTCCTGAGCGAGTAAATGGGCAGCGAGACCGCTGACGATAGACGCAGCAAATGAGGAGCCTGACCAATCTGCCCAGCCAGTGGTGTTCGGCTCGCCGTTGGGGAAGGTGGGCGAGATATAGACTCCTCTGACAGCATCGGGTAGATCGTTACTATCTCTCACACCCTCAACATCGCCCCCGAACGTAGCCACGCCGCCATTCACCGGCGGCATAGCAGCGACATTGGCAAACTGGGACGGCTCGAAGCGACTGTTGACCGAGGTCACACTGACCACCGTTGCATAGCGCGCTGGCGCTCGCGGCGGCCTTCGCCGCTTTCCCTGGCGAGTTTCCGGCCAGGAATCGTTTCCCGCAGCGGCGACTAACAAGGCCCCTTGGGCATAGAGACTTTCAAAGAGGAGGCGCAACCCATCCTCCAGCAGCGTCAGGGCACTCATAGCACTGGCCAATCCCCGACTTGGCCAACGACGATCATCGAACCAGACATAGGGGAGACGACGCGCATCGGGTAAGGTGGTCAGGCTCAAATTGACGACCAGGCGCCGAATAGTCCCGGTGAACAACTCTTTCTCCAGTCCCGTCAGGGCTGCGAAGAGCCCGTAGAGATCGCCCCCCCCATAGTCATTGAGAATGCGAATCAGTCGAATGCGCGCCTGGGGAGCAATATCTCGAATCAGGCCAGCCACAAAGAGGCCGTGGTCAGGCATAGGATAATACAGAGCCTCGCCGTAATGATCACGTCCAGTGCGTACCGCCTCCCAGAGCGGATAGCGATCATATTCGATTTGGAAGAGGCCGCGGCCATTGCGCAAATCGGCTGCCAGCCGCTGGAGCAGCCAGTTCCGCCGGAATTCGGGGCGGTCCGCCGCTCGTAGGAGGCGCTCGGCCTCGACCGCGGTGTCAAGCACTGCTACCAGGACATTGCCCGCCCCCTCGGGATCAAGCAGGAGTCCCTGATCAAGAAAGGAAATATGCCAGCCGAGCGGTGGCTCATTGGCTCCGATGGCTGGCAACTCTAGCCGCGGAGCAGGACGCGGCGGCAGAGCTGGCCCGCCGATGCTGTAGTAAAAAGGGGCGGCAGTGACCAGCCAGTTGGGCATCATAGAGACGAGGCGGAGACCTCGCTCAGCTAGCTCATCAAGATGCACCTGCAGATAGGCAAGCGCCAGGGGCATAGGATCAATGAGCGCCTGCTCTAAATGGCGCACCTGATAGAAAATCGCCACAAGCGGTTGCTGGCGATGATAGCCAAAGAGGAAGGCCCGCTGGCGAATCGGAGGCCGGGATGGCTTCGCCTCTTCCTGCCAGTGGCCTCCGCTCCCATATGGTTCCAGCATCAGATGATGTGGTGCCAGAAGAGCATTGAGCTGGCTCCGTACCTGCTCAGCCAGCAATTCCAAGGCATCTTCAGCCGGCCTTCTGGGCAGTTGCACTACAACCACCATTTCTCCACGTACCCAGTGAAATAGCTCGGTTGGCCTCCCTATGAGGTCAGCAGCATCAGGAGTCATGCACAGATCCCCTTCTAGCTAGAGCTAGTACGGCATGAACGAGCGCGCAACATGGTGAGCAGCGTTCCTCCGCAGGTAGACAGCCGCAGTCAGGATGGCATCTTTGCCCTCTTCCTTCCTCAGCAAAGACCCCTTTCTCCCTTGCCTCCCCGCCTACCTGCTTCATGCAAAATGAGATGGAGCGACTGCTTTTCTATCATCGGGCATTATAACTGAACCAATAGAAGATAGCAAATAGACCTTCCGGGGCGCTTCTCAGGGATAGGCCGAATGGCTTTGCCTGGCCGTACGCTGGTAACCGGAGCAGCTGCCCAGCCTCCTTTTCTTCGCCCCTGGAATCCCGTTATAATGAGACAAGAAGCCCTGGGAGCCAGGATCAAGGGAGAAGGAAAAGAAAAGAGTACCGTTGTGATGAGCGCAGATCGTCTCTACGCCACTCTGATAGAACTGGTAGGCTTGCCCTCCACCTCAGGCCATGAGGAGCACGTTCGCCAGTACCTTGAGGCTACCTTGCAGGCCCAGGGGTTAACCACCAGCGTTGACCCCGCTGGGAATCTGATCGCTCTGCTCCCCGGCCAGGGCCGTCCTGTGCTTCTGAATGCCCATATGGACCGTGTCCCACCGGGGCGAGGGCAGCATCCGGTGCTGCGCGATGGCGTGCTCTACAGCGACGGCAGCTCTAACCTTGGAGCCGACGACGCCGCCGGTCTGGCCATTATTCTGGAAACACTCAGGCGTCTCCAGGAGCGTTCGCTTCCCCACCCGCCGATCGTCGCTCTCTTCACTGTCCAGGAGGAAAGCGGCCTGCAAGGAGCCCGCGCCTTCGATCCGACCCCCTGGCAGGTAAGCGAGGGTATTGTCTTTGACAATGCCTTTGAGGCCGGCGTAGTCGTCTCGCGTGGCGCTCACTACGAAGCCTTCGATGTCGAGATCACTGGTCGCACCGGTCATCCTGGCAAAGATCTGAGTCAGACCGTGAACGCCGTGGAGATTTTCCGCCAGGCGGCCTATCCTCACGGCTCGCTC
The DNA here is from genome assembly GCF_008974285.1 of Thermogemmatispora aurantia. Lineage (GTDB taxonomy): Bacteria > Chloroflexota > Ktedonobacteria > Ktedonobacterales > Ktedonobacteraceae > Thermogemmatispora > Thermogemmatispora aurantia. The sequence goes on from NZ_BKZV01000001.1 coordinate 5,698, forward strand.
GCCAATGACCAGACGCGGATTCTGATCGGACGCATCGAGGGCGGTAGCGCGCGCAACGCCGTTCCTGCTCGTGTACTACTCCAGGGAGAGCTGCGCAGCTTCGAGGGAAGTGAGCAGATAGAGCGCTACCGTGAACGCCTGCGCAGGGCTTTTGAAGAGAGCGCCCATCAGGCCGGCGGGCGAGCAGAGATACACTTTGTCTCACACTGCAACGCCTACGTTGTCGATGAACAAGAGCCGCTACTGGCCCTCTATCGTCAGGTGCTTGCTGATCGGGGCAAGCAGATCCAGTTGCGTCCCACCTTCATCGGCAGCGATACGAGCGCTCTGCGCCCGCGCATACGTGTCTTTACCATCTCCACCGGTGTGGTGAACGAGCATTCTCCCACAGAATATGTGCCGCTTGAACCACTGGAGCAACTGGTAGAGGACACGCTAGAGGTGCTGCGCCGTTGGTCGGGCGCTGGCTCAGCGGCTGACTGAAACCCTGCGCAGTCGGGTCCAGAGCAGCGGAAGCCAAGGCAGAGCCGAACAGGCCGGGTCCCGCTCAGAGAGGGCCTTGGTCAGAGGTTGCCTGTCGATCAATTGGGCAGCAGCGACACACAGCTGCATACAAGTCCGGTCTGGCATATCCTGGTCGACGCACGCCACCTGAAGCGCCGCTGGCCCGTGAATTGTATTGGAGCATAGTAACCTACAGGCTAAAGGAGGAGGCTGCAGGTGATACCCTTCCAGGACTTCCCAGGGCCACGCCGACATGTGCCCTGGATGACATGGAGTCTGATCCTGGTCAATGTACTGATTTTTCTCTATGAACTTTCCCTCGGGAATCGCGTAGATGAGCTGATTTTCGCCTATGGAGTGGTGCCCGTCGCCTTATTACACGGCGTTCCTCAGACAGCCCTTGTGCAAACTCACCTTGCTTTCCAGACTCCCCAGCCGGTCTACTTCACCCTGATTACTTCTCAGTTTCTGCACGCCGGCTGGTTGCACATCGGCGGCAATATGCTCTTCCTCTATGTTTTCGGCGATAACGTGGAAGACCGTCTTGGGCACTTTCCTTATCTCTGCTTCTACCTGCTCTGCGGCATCGTCGCCGGCCTCGTCCAGGCTGTGGCCTTTCCTGACTCAACGGTCCCCAGCATTGGGGCCAGCGGCGCCATCGCTGGTGTGCTGGCAGCCTATCTGGTTCTTTTTCCCCTGGCCGGCGTGCGCACGGTCATCTTCATCTTCTTTTTCTTCACCATCGTGACACTGCCAGCGATTGTACTCATTGGCCTCTGGTTTGTGCTGCAGCTTTTCGATGGTGTGGCCTCACTGGCCCAGGTGCAACAGGGCATGGGCGGCGTCGCTTATCTGGCCCACGTTGGCGGCTTCCTGACTGGCCTGATCATTACGCTAATCCTGCGCCCCTGGCTCAAGCCACCAGCTTCCATCAGCTATCCCTCCTATCCCTACCACCCCTACTCACGCGAGAACGACTATCGCCGCTGGTGGTAAGCTGAAGCCCGGGCGACAACGCGTCCCATTGTAAGCTTCACCCAGATCCCCTCACGAGCATGCGCTCTGGCATGACGCAAGCAGAGTCTCGCCACAGGCCAGAGCGCATGCTTGGGAGCTTCCTGCCGGCATCCAGGCCCCTCAGCACGTTAGCGTTTTTCCATCTCCTCTTCTGCCTGACGCAGAGGCAGCTCCAGGAGCTGCTCCTCTATCTCACGCCAGGCGGCCTCTTGCGCTTCGTACAGCGATAATGAGCGACCTGCCGCGCTGGCTTCCTCCACCTTACGGCTGACATATCTCCTGAAATTTTGAAGATATGGCAATTGCTCAGTATAGAAAGGCATCAGACGCAGTTCGATATCGCCATGGCTGTAGAAGGCTTCGGGACGAAAGCAGAGAGAGATCAGCTGGGCATAGCGCTCAATCAAGGACTGTTGGGTCTGGGTAAAAGCATGAGGGAAAGCGCTAGAGACAATGAGACAGCCAGCAACACGCGTCTGCCAGAGAATGGGACAGGCCACGGCGCTCTGCTCATGCTCGACCCAGTGAGCGGCGAAGAGACTGTACTCTTCATCACGACTCGGAATAGTCACTAGCCGGCAATGGGTCACAGCAGCTCCGGCTAGGGACTCTGCTCCCAGGAAAATCGCCTGTTGGCTGAGATCACGCGGCCAGGGAGGATTGCCACGTCCAACAATCTCACGCAGGCTACGCACCTTCCGCCCCGGTGCTGGCGGCGGCATACAACGCGCAACCGTCACAGCCAGACCACGCTGCTCAGGATCAAGCTGCCTGAGCATTTGCTGCAACAGGAGATCGTAGAGTGCATCTGGATAGAGAGAAGGGGGCGTGGTCGTATACATGCTGAGGGCTCGCACGTAAACCTCGACAGGTGGCGCCGGCAGCACTGCCGGGGCAGAGGCCTCCGTCGACTGTTCCAACAGCTTCGGGAAGTCGTTGGCCAGCAGACGTATCAACTCGGGGTAGACTTCGCGCGGCACCGCCTTCAGCAAGCGCCGGATGTTATCCTCTCGCGGCTGCACTACACCCCGCGCCCAGCGCCTGAGTGTAATCGGCTGTACCCCCATCTCTTGCGCAAGCCGCCTCTCCAGCTGAATGTCTTCAATAAGCTGACTCAACAGTTCCTGCCAGGTTTGCAAGCGTCTTCCCTTCCCATAGCGTTCCTGAAATATCATTAGAGCACTTTATCAGAAGAATCGATTGATCTACGTCTCAACTCAAAGAGGAAGTGCTGTTTCGTGACAGCTCTTCTATGATAACATATCCCCCATTGAACAACAATCTCCTATGCAAATATTAGAGAATATTACTATGAGGAATGGAGGGGACCAAAGGGAACCTGCGCGTTATTGCCGCAGGCAATCAACCGTCACTCTATCAGAGCTGAACCATTTGCTCACGAGAAAGAGCGCGATCCGGCTCCCGGCACTGAGCGGAGCGCGGCAGCCGTTCCTCTCCGGCAGAGGAACCCGATCAGGTTAGCCGCAGACTGAGAGCGCTCGCGTATTTAAGATTTTCTGATCAATGAGGGTACTCATGCTTCTTCGTTCACTACGTTCTCATCGCCCAAGACGGGATCAGCTGAGCCAGCCTCTGACTCAAGACGAGGCTGCGCAGCAGATTCTGCCAACGCCTGAATCCGCTACTGATGAGCACGGGCCTCTCGCACCTGGCCCGTGCCTTGCGAATAAGGAGGAGAAGCAGGAAGCCTCAACCACGTCCCGCAGCCTTGCTTTAAGGGAATTGGCCACAACAGGGGGCGAGAACAGGCTGTCTGAGCAGAAACAGCTCACCAGCGCTGAGGCAGGCCACTACAAGGAGCAGACGGCGAAGGCGGCCACGGCTCTCCGCTCTCCCTGGCTCGCCGCCATCCAGCAGGTCCTACCGATCTACAGCGCTACCCATCTGCTCTATTTGCTGCTGAGCTATGTCGCTTTTCTCTTCCCTGGCGACTCCAGCAGCACCAGCGGCCCTGTTCTACGGGCCATGATCAACAGCTGGAGGCACTGGGACACCGGCCATTTCATCACCATCGCTCTACATGGTTATAGCGACTGGTGGCGTACGGCCTTCTTTCCCCTCTATCCGCTCCTCATTCGCCTGGTCAATTATCTGGCAGATAATCCAGTGCTGGCGGGTCTGGTCGTCTCAAACCTGGCTGGCTTTGGTGTCCTGGTGCTGTTGTACCGCCTGGTCATTGAGGACTTTGACGACGAACTAGCCAATCGCACTGTGCTCTATTATGCAATGTTTCCTATGGCCTTTTTTCTGGCAGCAGCCTATAGTGAATCACTCTTTATGCTTCTTTCTCTTCTCTGTTTCTATAGCACACGGCGTGGACGCTGGTGGCAGGCCGCGCTCTGGGGCGGCCTGACCAGCCTGACGCGGGCCACCGCTATTCCGCTGCTCATCCCTTTTGTCTACGAATATCTGCGCCAGCACCATTTTCGCCTGCGTGAGTTCCGCCTCGATGTCCTCAGCATCCTTGGCATTCCCAGCGGCCTCGCCCTATTTGCCGGCTATTGCTATCTGCGTTTTCACGATCCGCTGGCCTTTTCTCACGCGGAATCGGTCTGGCAGCGCAGTCTCCAACCTCCCTGGCTCGCCTTTAGCGCGACCATTACCGCCCTCGTTCAGGACTCCAGCCACCTTGACTTTATTACTATCCATCGCGTCATCGACCTGACGCTGCTGACTGCGGTGCTGGCCCTGGTGGTGCTCCTTTTTGTAGGACCCTGGCGCCTGCGCGGCCCTCTCGCTCCCACTTACACGCTCTATACCGTTGGAGCCTTCATCTTCTTTCTGCTGGTTCCTGCGGTGGGACGCTATCCCACCATGTCGATGCCGCGCTTCGCCCTGGCCCTCTTCCCGGCCTTCATAGTGCTGGCACGCCTCGGCAAGAGTGAAAGCTTCCGCCTTCATTACCTAATTATCTCCGGGGGATTGCTCACCTTCTCGGTGCTCCAGTTTCTCATTGGCCAGTGGGCCGGTTAGAGCAGGCTTCTTATCGATTACCAGCGCTAGCGCTCGCCAGTCCATAGCAGACCTGGTTAAAGCACAAGGCTTTTGTGCCACATCAGGACGAAGGTGGCAAAATAGAGCGACGTGCCACGATGGCTTTGTTTAGGGCGCTCAGGATGGCTGGCTTCACTGCTCTTTCTCAATAGTGATCCAGCCATGCTTGAGCGCATAGACAACCGCCGCAGTGCGATCATTAACAGCCAGTTTCTTCAGAATTGAAGTAATATGATTCTTGACGGTCTGATCACTGATCTTGAGCACCTTGGCGATCTCCTTGTTACTACGCCCGCGGGCAATATGGTCAAGAATTTCGATCTCGCGGCTGGATAGCGGTGATGGCTCCTTCTGAGTGTTGTCGACCTCTTCTTCTTCCTCGTTGAGGGCCCGGAATGAGGCCAAGACACGCGAGGCAATCTGCGGCCTGGAGAGCACATCATCGTTCATCAGATACTCGCCGCGACTGACCTTGCGCACCGCATCCCGCAGCTCTTCCAGGCCGATATCACGCGTATAGTAAGCCGCGGCACCGACCTTGATCGACTGGAAGAGATCCTCCTCGTTCTCGGCGGGAGTGAGCATAATCATCGCGACATGCGGCGCAACCCGCCGCACCTGGCGAGCAATCTCCAGCGGATCAGCACAGGTCAGACCGGTATCGATCAAGGCGACGTCGAGTCGACCGTCGCCAGCGATCGCCAAAATCTCGGCGGGATCGGTCGTCTCGCCGACAATCTCACAATCCCCCATGCGTTCCAGGGTAGCGTGAATACCTATGCGCAGCAACGGCTGCTCTTCAACAATCAGCACACGTATTGTCTCCATCCAGCTTGCGGCAGTCCTCTCACAGAGAAGGACTCCCCTCCTCCTTCCGGCTCTACAGCGTTAATGTTTCTTTTCAAGCCTGTCCCGTCCTCTGGCCAGCCCTCTCGGCGGAGGCAAGGCTCGCAGGCTATCAGTGGTGTGAGGTTAGCCCACGCCTTTCCCCCGCCCAACGGTACTATTCTACCCCGGTGGTCTAGTCAAAAGTACTATTCTCAAGAAGAAAGTACTAGGCATGGCCATTTTCACGCTGGCGCGCCTTGGGGCCTACGCTCATGGGGGTGCCTGCGGGTCCCAGACTGGTCAGACAGCTTTCTCCTCCAGAAGGGGATAAGAATCAGGTTCCTGAAATGAAGGAGCCTTGTTCTGCGTTTTTCTCAATAGGCGTAGTATGATGAAGGGAGTAGCGAGGGAACAGCCCTGCCAAGGTGTTCCAGGCTATCCTGTCTAGCCAGCATCCCTAGCCACAACTCACCCTTTTCAAGGATGAAAGAAGAGCAAACAGCATGCAGAAAAAACGAGGAAGGGCCATGAAACGGGCAACCACAGAGGTTCACACTTTTCGGCCTCAGTCCCAGAGGCACATGGCAGGAAGGTTGCTGCTGACTGCATTTGCTCTGGTTGGCCTGCTGCTGTTGAGCGCCTGCGGTTCAAACAGCCCTAGCGTGCTGGCCAGTGGACCCAGGACTGTGCCCACACCATCCATCTCTCCAACGCTGCAAAATGAGGGGAAGATGGCTCTGGAAACCTTCCAGCAATGGATTGACCTGATGCAGCAAAATGGTGGAGAGGTGACAACCTATCAGCAGCAGTACCAGAGTGACCAGCAGGCTCTGCAACAGGCCCAGACAGCCAGCGCCTATAGCCGGGCGTTGACTACCTTAAAGGAGCATATCAGCGCTATTCAGATTCCGGCGATGAAGGCTGAGAGCACCCATCTCCAGCAGCAGCTGGCTCAGGAGGTCAGTGCCTGGGGGAAAGAGCATACCTATCATGATAGCTACAATAATCAGACCTACCCGCTGGGCTATGAATACGGTCCTCAAGGCATTGGCGGTAGTGATTGGCTCGGTGAAGAGCTGAGTCAGGCTCAGACTTTGGCCGACTACCAGCAGGTGGTTGAGGACCTACAGATGTGGTTGACAAATTTCGAGGCGATGAAGGCTAACTTTAGCGATAAGACACCCTATAACCAACCTCATCAAACCGATCTGGAGCTGATGCGTCACTATGGCTATATGGATGAGCGGGTAGTGGTGGTCTCACTGAGCGAGCAGGCCCTGCGGGCTTACGACCACGGCAAGCTGGTCAAAGCCTTCCTGGTAACTACCGGCCAGCCCGACCTGCCGACACCTCCTGGCACCTGGTGGATTGAAGGCAAGCAGCATCCAACCGTTTTCAAATCAAGCGAGCCCAAGGGTTCACCCTACTGGTATCCCGATACGCCGATCAACTACGCTATGCAATATCATAGCAATGGGTACTTCCTGCATGACGCCTGGTGGCGCGCCGACTTTGGCCCGGGCACTAATTTCCCCCACCAGGACCCAACCGGCGACCCCTTCGCGGGCCAAGGCTCGCATGGCTGTGTCAATATGTCCACCGATAATGCCGCCTGGCTCTATAACTTTGTGAGCCTGTATACGCCTGTGCTGATCTACTAGCCTGTCCTTCCCCTCCTCCGCCGCTATCTCTGGTCGTCAGGCGTCAATAAGTAGGGCCTGCCAGGGAAGCGGACTGGCAGAGAGCGGCATGGCAGCGGGTAGGGACCAAATCGGGACCAGATCAGCAGATGCCTATCAGGATAGCTGGCAACCAATGGCTCACAGCAGAGCGAGAGAGAAGAAACGAGGCCACTCATGGTCTCAGCATGGAGACCCCGGCCTCCTCGCCTCTTCTCTCTCGCTTTGTGCTGGGAGAGCGGCCTGTCCGTGGCCAGCCAGGCTGAGTGGAGCAGAACTGGCTGGCTAACGCGGTGTCACCACGGCGCTGAAATCGTTGTTGGCTCGCCACATGGCAGTGAACATGTTGTAGGTCATACGCGTGAAGTTGGCCGGAGAGGAGTCGACTGTATAGACATACTGGCTATCTCCACCGCGGACGACAAAGATATGGCCGCCGGGGAAATAGTAGCTGTCGCGGATGCTGACGATGACAGGCGTGCCACTGTTAGCAATGGAAATGATATCCTGTAGAGTGCGCGTATGACTCAGGCTCGCATTGAAGTTGAAATAGTTGGCCGTCATAGCGATCCCCTCCTCCCTGAGCAAGCCCAGCTGCACATCCCAGACACCGAGCTGTAGCTCGACCTGCAGCACGTCGGCGGCAATGAGATGGCGCCCATAGGCGTTCATCACCTCCTCTAGAGCAATCCCTGAGCAGGAGGAGTAAGACCAGACCTGCCACTGGTAGTCAGTGTAGTACTGGCTGCGCGAGGCCGAGTCGACGCGGACGATGCGCGCACTGGCTGTGTCGGGTAGAGGATGGGGCGCAGTCTGCAGGTCCATTGTTGAGGATGCAGAGAAGAAGCTGAATGTAGCGGTCAGACTGCGGAAAGTGTCGCGCACAATCCCTCCCTGGCTTGCCAGGGCGAGGCCCAGCATGAGCAGGAGGCCCAGGGAAACCAACATGCGCCAGCGGCGATACCATGAAGGAGGGAGGACAAAGCCCGGCAGCGGCTGAGCCTTTTCGAGGGAGACCAACGCCCCCTCCTGCGCGGGCAGGACGACGCTGACTTGCTGCTCTTCACAGGCGACGACCAACGAGCGACCGCCAGTCGCCGCTGCTCGCCTGGAGCGCCGATACAGATGCAGCGCCCACAATCCCAGACCGACCAGCAGTAAGATTAGGCAGCCAGCCACCAGCGCCATCACTATTGAAGAGAGCATAGAGCAACCTCACGCTGCACAAAGAATGAGGCTTAATCTTGAAATTAGTATAGCTCAGCGAGAGACGATGAGGCGACTCTTCTAGGAAAAACAGCCCGATCGTGCTAGTGTCTTTTGTGGTCGGCTTCCCTTCTCTGCCGTTATTGGCTATACCTGACCACACTGGCCATCGCTACGACTAGCGACCTGGCCCCGCTCCTCCCCAGGTTGGTAGATGAGCAGGGCCAGGACAAAAGCAGCTACGGGTGTAGCCCGGGCTAGCGCTTCCTTCCTACTCGGGCGTGGGAAAGCTGCGCCCTTCCATCTGTTCGAAGGCCTGGCGCAGGGCCGGCGGCAGTGGATGCGGTCGCCCAGTCCGATAATCGCACCAGACCATCACGGAGCGGCCCGTGGCGAAAACGCGCTCGTGGTTGTGGGCATCGCGAATTTGGTGCTCCATAATAAAGCTGGTGCGCCCAACGTGGGAGACTCGCACACCCACCTCAGCACGGTCTGAGCGGATCAGTGGCAGTTCATAGGTACAGCTGACTTCCTTGACCAGCAGGCCATAGCGCGTTGCACGCGGCCCCGTCTGGATGCGCGGATTCTCAGCGCTCTGCCTCTCCTGGAGAGCCTCCTCTCCCGGCCCCTCCTTGAGCCAGCGCTCCAGGAGGCTCAGATAATAGCTGCGCGCTTCCTCAAAATACGTAAAGTAGACAGCGTTATTGACGTGGGCAAGTGGATCAAGATCGCGAAATCTGATCTGCAGGGGATACCAGCAGGGAAAACGTTCACTCATTGGGCTCCTGTCACTGGTCCTTTCGTCGCTAGATAGGGATCTCTTGAACAGGGGTTGTACGCTCTTAAAAGCATAACGAAAAGGCGCTTCTCGAAACAAGAGCGCCTCGGTAAGTGAGTCTATCCACGCTCACTGACTGCCCTGCCTCCTCTGCTTGCAAAGCCTACACCGCTCACAGTAAGCACCAGCAGAGAAGCTGGCCTGCCCGGAGACGGGACTGGTCGTTCTTGCCATCATGCGGTATGCTACAGGCAGAAGCAGGCATTCCCGTTCTCTCAGCAAGAAGCCCAGCGGGGCTTGAAACCATTGGGGACTGAACATCATGGATACAATACAGGATGAAGTCCGGCTACGAGAAACCATTAATGAATTTCTTGCTCGCTATGATACGTTGGCAATTGCTACTGAGGACCAAGGTCAGCCTTACGTGACACGCGTTTTCTATGCAGAGGAACCGCTCAGTGATGAGCACAAGACACTGACACTTTATTGCACGTTCATTCTGACGTCGCGCAAGTTGGCGAATCTGCAGAGCAATCCGCGCGTGGGTATCTTTATTGGGCCAGGAGAGCCAACTGCCTGGCTGGAGGCGACGGCAGAGGCCCGCCTGATCAACGACGAGCAGGCCAGTGCCGCGGTTCGCAAGCGGCTCATCCAGAAATCGCCCGCGGCAGCCTCTTTCATTGCCAGGCTTCCAGTCCAGGCCATTGCGTTAGAGGTGCGCTGGCTGCGCATCACCGACCTGACAGAGCTGCCTCGCCAGACTGAGGCGACTTTTCCGCTGCAATCGCGATCAGCGGGACCAACAACTTACTAATTCTTTCGGCATCCAGCCCTCCTCAGAGACCGGCGGCGGCGGCACGCCAGATCATCGTGCCCGCGAGTAGCCAGCCATCAGTCCGTTTGCTCAGCGAGGGGACGGAAGAACCTGGGGCAGCACAAGCGCGCCGCAGGCCCCCTCGCAGTGTTCTGCCTGATTAGCCAACTCGGGGCATAGCAACCAAGCTGCTTTGTCAGTGGACAACGCTATAACCGATCTCGTCGAGCTGTTTTTCAATTTGCTCCAGCGAGATCTGCGCTGGATCATAAGAGAGCTGGATGCTCTTGCCGGTGATGTCGACACTCACCCGCTCGACGCCTTGCAGAGTGCTCAGTGTGCTTTCAATTGTTCGCTGGCAGTGCTCACAGGAAATGTCTGGTGAGATAAGCGTCACCGAGGTGCTCGCAGTGCTCATGCTCTTTCCTCGCCATCCTTTCTTTCTCTTCATTCTTCCGCAGGAGGCAGCTCGCCGGCCTCCCGCGTCTTCAAGTGATTGCCTGCAAGCGTGAAAAGCTGCAGGAGTTCTGCAACAACCGCCTCCTCGCGTCCGCTTTTAATGCCTTCTGGTACGCAGGTATGCAGGTGCCCTTCGAGAATGATGGCTTCTACCTTCTCTAGCGCCCGACGTACGGCATAGCTTTGACGCAGGATGTCGACGCAGTATTTGTCTTCTTCTACCATCTTGGAGATGCCGTCGAGATGACCCTTGATGTAGGAGAGCCGTTTCAATACCTCGCGACGGCGTTCTTCCTGCACAGCGGCTGGCTCCTTTCTGCTGCCCGTATTGCCTGACCTTGGGGACTATCCTCCGTCACTATACCACACCCCCCGGGGAGGGGTCAAGAACGAAGAAGCCGCAATCGCCTCACCCTCCTGATGTGATGGGCAAAAGCCAGCCCGATCGCCCAGCACCATGACCACCCGAGATCGAGAATCTTCCCTATTGACCTTCGATGGTAATGTTTTTCTGTAGGGATAATCGCCGGGCCGGGTCAGGCCCATTCTGGCCGTGCTCGCTGAGCAGCCAGACCAACTCATGTCCAGGGTCTTGAGTTCGAGCGTGTGGATGAAAGAGGAACAATGGCGACTTCACAGCAGCGTCAGCAGGGTGAGTATCTTTCGCAGGAGCGGGCGACGAAAGCGGGAGAAGGGCGGCAGAGACGAGGACCGTATGTTCTTCTGGCTATTGTGCTGATCGCAGTGATTGTGGCCGCCAGCTGGGAGCTATTGAGCAACCGCCGCAGCACGACTGATCCAACAGTGCCGGGGCGCCCACTCTCGAATCCGGAGACGCACCTGCATACGCTGGCCATCGGAGATGATGGGCGCAGTCTCTACCTGGGGACCCATTTCGGTCTCTTCATCAGCCACGACGGGGGAAAGAGCTGGCCTCAGACGCGCGGTGCGCTAGCGCCAGCGATGGTGACCTCGATTGCTCCCGCTCCCGGCGATCCCAATGTGCTCGCGGTGATTGCCGTGCCGAGCGGAATTGGCAGCGAGCAAGCCGGTGTCTATATGAGCCGCGACGGTGGAAGGAGCTGGCGCCTGAGTAACCCGCCTCATCTGCCATCCTCAGCCTATCCTTTTTCAGTGCAAGCAGGCAGTGGACCAGCCGGTCATTTCTATGCCTTCTTCGTCTATGCTGGCTGGTACGAAACAACTGATCTCGGAGCGCACTGGCGCTCGATTACGAGCGGGGCACTCTCAGCGATGCAGACTCCTCTGTTCTTGACTGATCCAGGGCATCCCCATCATCTTTTGCTCGGGGGTGATCAGGGACTCTTCGAAACCACCGACGATGGGAACCACTGGCAGCGCATCCAGGGGATCAACGGTACGGTTCTCAGCCTGACAGCCACGCAGACCCGCCCACGTTTGATCTTCTGCGCCACCGATGAGGGTCTTTATCGCTGGCAAGATGGCAGTAAACAGATCATTCACCTGAGTGGTCCTACTCCGAATGCTTCCCTGACGCGCCTGGTCAGCTCAGCCAACGGTCAAGCTCTGTATGCCCTGGCTGGCCGCGACCTGTGGTTCTCCGCCGATCAGGGCACAAGCTGGCAGAAACGCTTTACTTTCTCGCGCGGCGACCTGATGACACTGCAGCTTTCGCCAGTGCAGTCTACACTGCTCTATGCCGCCTTTTTCTATCCCGCCAGCGTGCTTTTCAGCCAGGACGGAGGTCGCTCCTGGCAGGTGTTGACCGATTGATTAACCTTCCCTGGAGACCTGCCCCTTTCCTTCCTGCTCCTGATCGCCTGGCAGCTCACTTCTTCCTCCGCTGGTCTAGCCCCTTCGGGCAAACACCTTACGGTGTCCACCAGGGAGAATAGGGATTCTTCCTAATGGACAGCAGGTAAGCTGCTTCTTATGCTAGGATCAGAGGTTTTCTGGCCCAAGCTGCTCTTCCCCTAGAAAGAGGGAGGGCCGCACTTGAGCCAGAGCCGGAGCCACTTGCGGAGATGAAAAAGTGAGGAGACCGATGATGCTGTACTCTCAGTGGCGACTCACGCGCCCAGTGCAGTTGGGCTGTGCGCTGCTTGTGGGCGCGTTGTTGCTCTTTGTCATTGGGGTCAGTCCTGTTTCGGCCCATGCTAAGGTCATCGATGCCAATCCCAAAATTGGCTCTACGATTAGCCAGGTACCATCGACCGTGACAGTCTTCACCGCCGAGAATATGAACCCCGATCCCAGCAAAAGCAATCTTTTCGTTTACGGGCCAGACGGGGAACTGATTAGCCAGGGGAACGCCACGATCCCTTTAAACAATCCAAGAGAGATGTCGGTGCGCATCAAGCCGGACGGTAATGGGGTCTACATCGTGCGCTGGATCACTGTGTCAGCGGAGGACGGTGATGCAGATGAGGGGGCTTTTATCTTCACGGTAAAGCCCGCTGGGGCAAACAGCGCGAGCACGACACCAGCCCCCACCCCCACTGCCAGCGCTGCCAGTTCCTCAACCGCCTCGACCTCGGGTGGGACGAGTAATCTGCCGCTGTGGGTGAGTGTGGCAGGCATTGCCGGCCTGCTAGTTGGTGGCGGCGCCGGCCTCGGTCTGGGTCGCAGCCTCGCCCGTCCGTCCGCCAGATCTTCTAGCCTGGCACAGATGCGGCGCGAGATCGCGCGTGAAGAGGAGAAGGATACCACGCCGAGAGGGTGAGCACTGATGCGTGTGCGCCCGATTTTTTGGCTGCTGCTGGTCGTTTCTTGCCTGGCGGCCCTGACGCTGGCAGCGCTCTGGCCTGTTCAGGTTCCTGCTGTGCTCCAGGTGCACGTAGCGGAACAGGCGCCGCTGCGCGTGGGGATAGCGCGCTTGCAGCTGCAGCTCACTGATCCCCAGGGAATCCCTATCGAGCAGGCCCAGGTCAGTTCCTCAGCCTGGATGCCAGATATGGCTATGGGGCCGACACCGATCCATATCCAGCAGGAGGGGCACGGCAGCTATAGCGTGCTGGTCTTTTTCTCAATGCCAGGCGCCTGGGCCATCAAAATAGAGGCACGCGCCAGAGGCTTTACGCCGCAGCAGCAGATCCTCCATCTCGAAATAGCCTGAGCTAAAGGAGAGCAGGCACCAGGGTCGCGCTGCGACGAGACGTCGCAGGTGAGGCCATCAGGCTGCCGGTGCCGGTAAGGGAAGAATGGCCTCAACACGCGTCCCTTGACCCGGGCGCGCATCAATAGACAGCCTACCGCCGAGGAGAGCAGCGCGCTCCCGCATACTCACCAGGCCCAGTCCGTTGCTGCGCAGCCCTGGATCATACCCTGAGCCATCATCTTGAATACAGAGATGAATAGCGGCAGGGGCCAGCCAGAGTGAGAGCTGCGCCCGGCTGGCGCGCGCGTGACGAGCCACGTTGGTGAGTGCCTCCTGGGCAATCCGAAAGAGAGTGGTCTCATAGAGGGGAGGCAAGCACTGCCAGAGCGGCTGCTCTTCTATGGTCAGTTCAACTGGAAGGCAAAAACGCTGACGGCTATCCTCAGCCAGCCAGCGCAAGGCCGCAACCAGCCCCAGATCATCGAGCACGGGCGGGCGCAGTCGCTGTGAGAGCTGACGGATTGCATCGAGCGTGCGCTGGGCCAGCTCGCTCAATTGCTGACAGTTTGTAACAAGCTGTTGGCGCGTCTCGCCAGCGATGACTCTATCAGGCAGGCTCTCTACGGTGCGCATGAGGATTTCGCAGTAGACCAGGACAGCGGTTAGATTCTGGCCGCTTTCGTCATGCAGTTCGCGCGAAACACGCCGCAACTCTTCTTCTCTGGCTTGCAAAATGAGCGCCGATTGCTGATGGCGCAGCTCCTCCAGCCGGTCCAGCATCGCATTGAAGGCTGCAGCGAGCTGCCCCACTTCGGAATCCGTAGCAGCCGGCTCGGCCCGAGCTTCGGTCTGGCCTGCACTGATGCGGCGAATGACTTCTAGCAGGCGAAAGAGCGGTCTGAAGCTGGCTCGTAACAGGAAGGCATTGATGGCGATGCTGAGTAAAGTAGCCGCTACCAGAAAGGCCGTATCGATCAGAAAATGATGGGCTTCCAGAGCATGACTGGTTACCCAGAGAGCCGCTATCGCTTCCGCCAACAGTAGCAGGCTATTCGTGAGGATGACTTTCTCAAAGAGAGAGAGCCGCCAGCGCCGCAGCCATTCCCAGATGATCCGCATCGTCATTCTCTTTCTGGCATGCTCTATGAGTGAGATAAGATAATCATGCAGAGAGATGTGAGCAGCCCGACTCACTCAGGCTGGCAATGGTTCCCCCTGGCAGATTACACTACCTAATTAATTAATATAGAACACCGAGAGACCACCGACCAGGAGGAGGGCAAGGAGGGAGAGAACTATGATGGATGAGCAACCGGGCAACACTGGTCCTACGGCTGAGCGCACGATTAGTCTGGTGCTGGCCGACGATCACGATATTTTGCGCCAGGGACTTAAGCTTCTACTAACGCTTCAGCCGGAGATTCGTATTGTTGGGGAGGCCAAGACTGGCACCGGGGCAGTGGAGATGGCGCGCCAACTGCGACCGGATATTGTGGTAATGGATATCACGATGCCAGAAATGGATGGCTTAGAAGCGTGCCGCCGCATCCGCGCTGAACAGCCCGAGACACAGGTCTTGATTCTGACCATGCATGATAGCGAGGAATACTTTTTGCAGGCGTTACGAGTCGGAGCCAGCGGCTATCTGGTCAAGAAGGCGGCGCCAGCAGAGCTGCAGAGCGCGGTCCGCGCTCTGGCCGAGAACGGGGCTTTCCTCTACCCTGGCCTGGCTCGCTCGCTGATCCGCGTCTACCTGGAACACTACACGGTACAGCAAGAGCGCCAGGCTCAGGAAAGCGACCAGCCCGCTCACGAGTCGCAGCATGGTGCAGAGGCGGAGAAGCTGGCCGATGAGCTGCGTGTGCTCAGTCCGCGCGAGCTGGAGGTCTTGACTCTGGTCGCCGAGGGCTACACCAGCCAGGAGATCGCCAACCGGCTCGTCCTGAGCGTCAAAACCGTGCAGGCTCACCGTGCCAATATTATGGAGAAGCTTGGACTGCACGATATCCCACACCTGGTACGCTTCGCCATCCGCCACGGTCTGATTTCTCCCGACGATGGCCCGCCCGGCCCACGCCCTCGCTTTTAACCAGCCAGCCATTCAGGATTAGGAAGCAGCCGCCGTCTCGCCTGCCAGATCCATCAGCAGGCGGGCAATGAGAGCCGTCCAGCCGGTCTGATGGCTGGCACCCAGGCCGCGCCCTGTCTCTCCATCGAAGTATTCGTAAAAGAGGATCAGATCACGCCAATATGGGTCGCTCAGAAAGCGCTGCTGCTCTCCACACCAGGCAACCTTGCCTTGCTCGTCGGGCAGGAAAAGACGGCAAAGACGCCTCGTCAGCTCCTGAGCTACTTGCGCCAGCGTCAGCTGTTTTCCTGAGCCAGTGGGGCACTCGACCAGAAGGCTCGTCCCATAGAAGCGATGATAGCGCTCCAGGGCTTCGATCAGCAGATAGTTGAGCGGGAACCAGATAGGACCGCGCCAGTTGGAGTTACCGCCAAAGAGGCCGCTGCGCGATTCTGCCGGCTCGTAGTCAATGCTGAGCCGTTGACCGTCGAGCACGATGGTGTAGGGGTGGTCACGGTAGTAGCGCGAGAGCGAGCGAACGCCATAGGGAGAGAGAAACTCGTCTTCATCCAGAAGATAGCGCAGGACACGCAGCAGGCGCTCGCGCGAAGGGATGGCCAGGAGCCGATGCGTTTCAGAGTGCTGACCACCTCCCTGCAGATAGGAGATGTGGCGGGCGAGATCGGGCCGATTCTCCAGAAACCAGCGCAGGCGCTTTGTGAAGCCGGGCAGGGCTGTGAGCCGCTCGTCATCCAGGATGTCGACTGCCAACAGGGGAATGATGCCGACCGCCGAGCGCACCCGCAGGGGGAAGCTGCGCCCATCGATGAGGAGCTGATCATAGTAGAAGCCATCTGCTTCATCCCACATCCCATTTCCGCCCAGGGCGTTCATGGCATCCACAATGGCAATGAAGTGCTCGAAAAACTTGGAGGCAACATCCTCGTAGGTGTGGTCCTCATGGGCCAGCTCTAGAGCAATAGCCAGCATCGTCAGGCAGTAGAAGGCCATCCAGGCAGTGCCATCGGCCTGCTCAAGTTGCTCGCCTCCGGGGAGGGGACGCGAACGGTCAAAGAGACCAATGTTGTCCAGCCCCAAGAAGCCGCCACTAAAGAGATGCCTGCCGGCCACATCTTTGCGGTTGACCCACCAGGTGAAATTGATAAGTAGCTTGTGAAAGGTGCGGGCCAGAAACTGGAGGTCACGGGAGCCGCGCGCTGCAGTCATCTTGTAGACTCTCCAGCAAGCCCAGGCATGAACCGGCGGATTGGCGTCTGAGAAGGCGAACTCATAGGCCGGAAGCTGCCCATTGGGATGCATGTACCATTCGCGCAAGAGCAGGATTAGCTGCTGCTTGGCGAAGTCGGGGTCAAGGCTGGCAAAGGCGACAGCGTGAAATGCCAGATCCCAGGCAGCATACCAGGGATATTCCCATTTGTCAGGTACAGAGAGAATATCACGATTGAAGAGATGCTTCCAGTCGTGATTGCGCCCACAGAGGCGAGAAGAAGGTGGTGGAGGCTGCGTCGGATCGCCCTTGAGCCAGGTGGCTACGTCATAGTTGTAGAACTGACGATTCCAGAGGAGGCCGGCGTTGGCCTGGCGAATCACACGCTGCGCCTGCTCCGGAAGCGCAGACGGAATGCGCGCCGCATAGAAGGCATCAGCCTCTTGCCGACGCTGGACGAAGAGGGCCGAGAAGCGTTCCCCGAAAGGGGCAGAGGGCGTCTCGCTCTCAGCGAAGAGGCGCAGATGCAGCTTGCACTCCTGAGCGGTGGGCAACGTGAGCACATAGTAAAAGGCGGCCTTCGTTCCCTCCTGGGCTGGATTGACCGCTTCCTGACGTCCCTCGACCACATAGGCGTGGAAGGCATCCTTGACATAAGGAGTGGCATTGCTCACCCCAAAGAGGCGCAGGAAATTGGTTTCGTTCTCTGTGAAGAGCAGCCGCGGCGCCGGCAGGTCCGAGCGTTGCTCGGCCAGCAGCCAGAAACGGCCCAGTGAGGCATGTTCGGCCAGTAGGGCCTGTCCGTTGGGGGTACTCAGACGTGGTTTTGTCCAGTAATCTTCACCATGCTGGCCCCAAATCCAGGTGTTGCGAAACCAGAGCGTGGGCAGGAGATGCAGTGTGGCCGTTTCGGGGCCACGGTTAGCCACAGTCAGGCGGATCAAGATATCATTCGGGGAGGCTTTGGCGTATTCGACCGTGAGGTCGAAGTAGCGATCCTCGTCGAAGACACCTGTATCAAGTAGCTCGTACTCTGGCTCAGTCCGCGAGCGTCGGCGATTTTCTTCGACGAGGCGCGCGTAGGGATAGGCCCGCTGCGGATATTTATAGAGGGCGCGCAGGTAGGCCGAGCTGGGCACAGCGTCGAGGTAGAAATAGTATTCTTTGACATCTTCGCCATGATTGCCTTCGGCATTGGTCAGCCCAAAGAGCCGTTCCTTGAGAATCGGGTCCTGGCCGTTCCACAGGGCCACAGCAAAGCAGAGCCGGCACTCACGATCACAGATGCCAAGCAATCCATCCTCGCCCCAGCGATAGACGCGGCTACGTGCGTGATCGTGGGGAAAATAGTCCCAGCAGTTTCCATCGGGGGAATAGTCTTCGCGCACCGTCCCCCATTGGCGTTCGGCCAGATAGGGACCCCAGCGCTCCCAATTGCGTTCATGGCTCATGGCCTCACGTAAACGTACCTCTTCCGCCTGAGCAGACGTCTCCTCGTCCATGCAGAGATGACTCCTTCCGTTTTTCGATCTCGCATTGCCAGCCCGTCTGGTCTGGCCGGTGATGGGCCTGCCTAGACCCCAGACTGGCCGTCTGTTTATAGAACGGCTGACAGCTCTCTATCGCAGCAAAGCGCTCCTCGCCGGTCCACTGGCATGGGGGGAAAAGGTCAGCGTCCATTCGCTGCTTAGCCACTTCCACCTCATCAAGTCTTCTGTGCATTGCTGCGAGTCACCTGGCCTGCGCCTAGGCCGAGCCACAGGAGAGATGATACACTAATACTACAAACACGTAGACAGGCTGGAGGCATGCATGTCCAGAGTATTCGCGCCGCGTAGTCCGCGCGCTGCCATTGTCGGCGTTGCCGAGTCCGACCTGGGCTACACCCCTCATAGGACCGTCCTGCAACTGCAAGCCCAGGCGGCCCGCGCCGCCCTCGAAGATGCTGGTTTTAGCTTTGACGAGGTCGACGCCCTCTTCTGCGCCGGCAATTGGTCCTGGTCTCCCACCCTGACCCTGGCCGAGTATCTCGGCCTCAGACCGCGCTATAGCGACTCTACCAACATCGGCGGTTCTTCGTTCGAGGCTCACATCGAGCACGCTGTGGCAGCCATCGAAGCCGGCCTCATCGAGGTGGCCCTCATCGTCTATGGCAGCACCCAGCGCTCGGATCGTTCCCGCGGGCGGGTCAGTCCGACATACCGTCTCACAGAACAGTTCGAAGGGCCGTTTGGACTACCCACGCCAGTAGGGGCCTATGCCCTGGCCGCCATGCGCCATATGCACCAATTCGGCACGACCAGCGAGCAACTGGCGGAGGTAGCAGTGGCGACACGCAAGTGGGCCATGCTCAACGAGAAGGCCATGATGCGCGATCCCATCACGATCGAGGATGTGCTCACTTCGCGCTGGATCGCCGAACCCCTGCATCTGCTCGATTGCTGTCTCGTCACCGATGGCGGCGGAGCCGTAGTGCTGGCCTCAGCCCAGCGAGCACGCCAGGCCCGCAAGCCTCCGGTCTGGGTACTGGGACACGGAGAAGCCCACACCCATGCCACGATCGCCAACATGCCTGATCTGGCCGTTCATCAGGCAGCCATTGCCTCGGGCCAGACGGCCTTTGCAATGGCCGGTCTGCGGCCCGAAGAGATCGACGTTGTGGAAATTTACGATTCTTTCACCATCACGGTCATCATGACTCTGGAGGCCCTCGGCTTTTGCCCGCTCGGTGAAGGAGGAGCCTTCGTCAGTGGTCAACGCACCGCTCCGGGCGGCCCATTCCCGATGAATACCAATGGTGGTGGCCTCTCCTACTGCCATCCTGGCATGTACGGCATTTTTCTGCTGATCGAGGCCACGCGCCAATTGCGCGGCGAGTGTGGCCCGCGGCAGGTCTCCGGAGCCCGCCTTGCCCTGGCCCACGGCACTGGCGGCGTTCTCTCTTCAGCGGCCACCGTTCTACTTGGCAAAGATTGAAAGAGAGCATGCAGTATGAGCGAGGAAGCAAACTACGCCCTCCCCCAAAGCGATCCCGAGTCAGCTCCTTACTGGGAAGGCATTCAGCAGGGGGAGCTACGCATCCAACGTTGCGCAGCCTGCCAACGCCACGTTTTCTATCCACGCACTCTATGCCCGTACTGTCACAGCGACCAGCTCGCGTGGGTCAGCGCCTCGGGCCGCGGGACCATCTATTCGTATACAGTCGTCCACCGCGCTTTCGGCCCCTTCGCCGCCGAGGCCCCTTTCATCATCGCCATCGTCGAGCTGGAGGAGGGTGTGCGCCTGATGACCCGCCTGATCGATGCGCCGCGCGAGCGCGTGCGCATTGGCGCTGCGGTTCAGGTCAGTTTTGAACAAGTGAGCGGGCGCCCACCACTGCCCTTTTTCCGCCTGGCAGAATAGCTCGCGTGAGCAGTCTGTCCAGCTAGAGGCCAGCATGACCAGCGGGGCGCTCAGGCAGCAAGCGGCTAGAGGCTGCTGCTGTCAATAGCCCCCTGTGGTAGTTGTCGAACCGTTGCAATGTCGCATCCCATAAAGGATGAAGGCCTATGGAGCAGGAGAAACCCATTGCAGCAGAGCGGCTGAAAGCGTTTTTTCACCCGCGCAGCATCGCTGTGGTCGGGGCCAGCGACGAGGCGCGCTGGTCGACCTATCTCGTGCAAAACCTCAAAGCAAGCAACTTCTCTGGCCCACTCTACCTGATCAATCCACGGCGTTCCTCTGTTCACGGTCAGGCCACCCTGCCGACGCTGAGCGCCCTGCCGGAGGCGGCGGACCTAGCCTTTGTCATGGTGCCGACGCCCCAGGTGCTGCCAGTGGTCGCTGAGGGAGCAGCGCGTGGCGTGCGCCATTTTGTGGTACTCACAGCTGGCTTCCGCGAGACCGGCCCCCAGGGAGAAGAGCGAGAGCGGGAGCTGCTGGCCTTTGCCCAGGCCCATGATCTGCTGATCCTGGGACCGAATGGGAACGGCTTCATCAACGCGACCGCTGGCATCACCCCTTATGGATTGCCCATCAATTTTCCCCTGCGCAGCGGGCCAGTGGCCGTGGTGCTCCAGAGTGGAGCGCTGGCCAGCGCCGTACTCGCCTTTGCCCAGGCCCATGCTATCGGCCTGAGTCTTCTGGTCTCGCTGGGTAACGAGGGGATGATCAGCCTTTGCGATGTGCTTGAGTACCTGCTGGCCGACTCGACCACACGAGCCGTGGCGCTCTTCCTCGAAAGCATTCGTCAGCCGGAGACACTGCGCCAGCTCGCAGCCCGGGCACAAGCCCGGCACTGTGCACTGGTCGCGCTCAAAGTTGGTCGAAGCGAGGCAGGTTCACGAGCTGCCGCTGCCCACACAGGGGCTTTGGTCGGAGATGCGGCGGTTAATGCCGCTGCTCTGCGCCAACTGGGCATCATCAGCGTCTCCTCACTGGAGGATCTGCTAACGACCACTGCGCTCGCCGCCTATTACGGTCCGTTACCGGGCCGACGCCTGGGCGCAGTCACACCCTCGGGTGGCGCCTGCGACCTGATCGCCGATCGCGCCCAGGATGAGGGCTTGCTCCTACCCGAGCTAAGCGACAGGACACGCGAGCGACTGCAGGCAGTGCTGCCCCCATTTGCCACTCCCCACAATCCGCTCGATGTGACCGGCTATGTGGTTGTCGATAGCACCCTCCAACAGCAGGCCCTGGCCATCGTGCGCGAAGACCCTCAGCTTGACTTCTTGCTCAACGTGGTGAGCATCGACGGCCTGCGCCGTTCTACCCCCGAGGGACTGCAAGCCCTCTACAATCAGTATGAGCGCCTGGCTGATCTGGTCCATACCTCACCACGCCCCATCCTCCTGGTCTCTAATACCTGTGTCGACCTGCCAGCAGCGCTGCTGCCAATCGTTGAGCGCACCGGCCTCCATATTATTGCTGGCCTCGAACATGGTCTGCGCGCCTTGGGTCGGTTGCTCTGGTGGTCAGAGCAGCTCAGCCAATCACAGCAACCAGAGGCAGAGGAACCACACTCAGAGCCGCTGCTGGCCCTGGATAGGACCGTGCTCACAGCTTCTGGCACAGGCAGCTGGTCAGAGGTTCAAACGCGCGCTCTCCTGGAGCAGGCCGGTATCCCGCTCGTACCAGCCCAACTGACGCACTCTGTCTCCGAAGCCCTGGCCGCCGCTCGTCACTACGGCTTTCCGGTGGCACTGAAGATCCAGTCGCCCGCGATACTGCACAAAAGCGACATCGGCGGCGTTGCTCTGAACCTCAGCAGCGAAGAGGAGGTCACAAGGGCCTTTAACCGACTTCTGACAGCCGCTCGTCAGCATGCGCCCGCGAGCGCGATTGAGGGCATCCTCGTCAGCCCCATGCGCCAGGAGGGACACGAACTGCTGGTCAGTATTCTCGCCGACCAGGTCTGGGGCCTTACCCTGACCATCGGCCTCGGCGGTCTATGGACCGAGGTGCTCCACGATATCACGTTGCGTCCGCTGCCCATCAACCGTCGTGAGATTCGGGCCATGCTCGCAGAGCTACGCGGCTTCCCGCTACTGCGCGGCCTCCGCAACCAACCAGGCGTCAACCTGGAGCGCCTGAGCGCCGTGATCTCTCAGATCGCGCTGCTGGCCCAGGCGCTGGCCCCACACTTGGAAGTGCTGGAGATCAATCCCTTGCTGGTCAACGGCGACCAGGTGGAGGTGCTCGATGCCCTGCTCATCTGGCGCCACTAACGCCACTAAGCACCGGAGAGACCACACCCATGCGCACCTCTATCTGGTTAAGCCCATTTTCTGCCCATGAGGCGGGAGAAAGGAGGAGAGCAAGACCAGTATGGCTGCATCAGCAGAGTTCAAAGAGCAGGTGCGCCGCGCCTTCGCGGCCATCCAGCCCGGGCAGCGCTACGTTTTTCGCCGCACCTTTACAGAAGGGGACATGACACTATTTTGCGGCCTGACAGGGGACTATAATCCGTATCACCTGGACGAAACCTTCGCCCAGGCCAGCTGGTATGGGAGACGTATCCTCCCCGGCCTGCTCACCAGTAGCATGATCACCCACATTGGGGGCCTGCTGGGCTTCGTGGCGACCGAAATGCATTTTCGCTACCTGAAGGCCGTTTATCCAGGAGAGACTATCACCTGCACCGTGACCTTTGTCGAGAAGGATGAAGAGCAGCGCCTCCTCTCAGCAGAGGCCAGCTTTGTGAATCAGGACGGCGTTGAGGTCCTGCAAGCCTGGTTCAAAGGCTTTCCGACCTTCATCCGCCTCCAGGCCGAACCTTCACCCTAGCGACAGGACAGCCTCTTGAACGAGCTGCCCACGGCGCGATAGGCCGCTACTATTGGCTTCTTGTCGCCGGTATAGTGGTATATACAACTATCGAAGTAGACCATAGAGAAGGGCGCGCGGTTACGGTACCGTGGGCTTCTTTAGGGGAGGGAAGGTATATGGTCTAGACAATATACCAAGTAGACAGGCTATGTGGTATACTGTAATCTGTGTTGACCTTGATCGTCGTGGCCCCGAAAGTGAGTTCTGCCGCGAGCGAGGCCCGAACGAGCAACTGAGAGCAGTTTGTGAACAAGCAAACATCTTCTGAATAGGAACAGCCATGAGTACGATCGTAAGAAAAAGTCCATTGCCACGTTACTATCAACTCAAAGAGATCATGAGGGAAAAGATCCGTAGCGGTGAATGGAAGCCGGGGGATCTGATCCCTTCTGAGCGAGAGCTTGGCGAGCAATACGGGATCAGTCGGATGACAGCCCGGCAAGCTATCACCGAGCTAGTGAATGAAGGGCTTTTCTACCGCGAGCAAGGGAAAGGGACCTTTGTCAGCCGGCGCAAGATTACCCAGCAGCTCATCCATCTGACGGGTTTCACCGAAGACATGAAGGCTCGCGGTCAGCAGCCGGGCACGCGGGTTCTCTCTGCTGAAATGCGTCCGGCGGACGAAGCCGTCGCTGAGCGGCTGCGCATCAAGCCCGGGCTGCAGATCTTCCGTCTCCACCGCCTGCGTCTGGCCGATGGGGAGCCACTGGCCATCGAGGTTTCGCATATTAGCTTTATCGGCTGTGAAAAACTTCTCGAAGAGGACCTGGAACACAACTCGCTCTACCGTCTGTTAGAGACCAAATACGGTCTACCTTTGCTCGAAGCTGATCAGGAGCTAGAGGCCGGACTCATCGGCAGCGAGGAAGCCCAATATCTCAAGGTCCCTGTTGGCAGCCCGGCCCTCTTCACGCGCCGAGTTACCTATACCGAGCGCAATCAACCGATCGAGTACGCCTCTTCTGTTTATTGTGGTAATAAGTACGTCTTCTATACTCATATGAAGCGCGAGCAACTGCTCTCGTAGCGTTGCCCAGCACCGAGCCAGGCAGCCGTGATCACAACAGGCAGGGCATTCCAGGAGCAGCCCAGCCAGGGGGAGAAGGATAGCAAGGTGAGCCGAGGCTGGGAGCTATTTCATTAGGAGAGTGAGGAGCAGTCAACATGTCAGCCTCTTTACAGCCTGACCATCCCGCTGAGCCATCCCTCAGCGCCCTGGTCACCGAGCAGGACAACCCCGCCAGCCGCGACATTGATCGCAAGAGTGCGCTGGAGATTGTACAGATCATTAACGCCGAAGATGCCCGTGTTGCTGCGGCAGTCGAGCAAGAGCTGCCCCAGATCGCGCGCGCTATCGAAGCTATTGCTGCCCGCCTGCGTGGTGGTGGACGCTTAATCTATATGGGGGCTGGCACCTCGGGACGACTTGGGGCCTTGGACGCCTCGGAATGTCCCCCGACCTTCAACGTGCCACCAGAGCTAGTCATCGGTTGGGTCGCTGGTGGGCCCGCCGCTCTCAGTCAGGCCAGCGAGGATCTAGAAGACAGCGCTGAAGCCGGGCGCGACGACGCGGCACGCTTACAGGTTGGGGCTGCCGATGCTCTGGTTGCCATCACTGCTAGCGGACGCACGCCGTACGCGCTGGGAGCCGCCCATTACGCCCGTGAGCAGGGTGCTTTGACCATCGGCCTGGCCTGCAACCGCCCGACGCCTCTGGAAGCCATTGTCGAGATCATGATTGCTCCCATCGTTGGCCCAGAGGTCATTACCGGCTCCACCCGTATGAAGGCCGGCACTGCGCAAAAAATGGTGCTCAACATGCTCAGCACTGGGACCATGATTCTCCTGGGGAAAACCTACGGCAACTTGATGGTTGATGTCCAGGCGACAAACTACAAGCTGCAGCAGCGCGCATTACGTATCGTGCAGCTGACCACCGGCCTGGAACGAAGTGCCGCCGAGGAGCTGCTCGCTCAGGCCAATGGTGAGGTCAAAACAGCGATAGTCTGTGCCCGCAGCGGCCTCGATCCCCAGAGTGCCCGCCAGCGCTTGGCCGAACACGGTTTTATTTTACGCGCAACACTGGATTCGCTGTCATGATAGGAAGCACACCACAGAAGCACACAGCCACGCATGACGAGGAGTTCTATCTTGGGGTTGATGGCGGGGGCAGCAAGACGCTGGCGATTGTCGTCGACCGCCACGGACGCGAGCGCGGTCGCGCTCTAGCTGGTAGCGCAAACTACGCCTCCGTGGGTCAGGAAGAGGCTGTCCACCAGGTGCAGCTGGCCGCCGAGCGGGCTTTGCAAGCCGCCGGCGCCGAGAGCCGACCGCGGGCCGCCTGGATTGGTCTGGCTGGGCTGGACCGTCCAGCTGATCACGCTGTTCTCTCCCCTCGGCTGGCCACCCTGGCCGACCAGGTCCATGTGACCAATGACGCCGAGCTTCCTCTCGCGGCACTGGAGCAAGCCGTAGGCGTTGTGCTGATCGCGGGCACTGGCTCAATCGCCCTGGGACGGGATGCTTGCGGTCACTTGTGCCGCGCCGGCGGCTGGGGATATCTGCTGGGCGACGAGGGAAGCGGCTACGACATTGGGCGCCAGGCTCTCCAGGCTGCCACTCGCGCCGCCGATGGCCGCGGCCCCCACACCAGTCTTCTTCCCCGTATTCTGGCCTACTGGGGATTAGAGCGCGCAGAGGACCTGATCGGTGTTGTCTACCACGGTCTGGAGACTGCCGCTGTCGCTCGCCTGGCCACCTGTGTCTTTGCTGCAGCTCGCGAGGGCGACCGGGTAGCGCGCCGCATCGTGGGCAATGCAGCTACCGAGCTGGCGCTGGCGGCCCTGGTGGTCAGCAACCAGCTGGAGTTTTCTGACAACGTGGTGCCACTGGCTCTGGCTGGAAGCCTGCTAGTACGTGAGGCACCTTTCCGTGCTCAGATCCTGCGGCGGCTGCGCGCGCGGCGGCGTCTTGGCCAGGTAGTCATCGTAGAAGAGCCAGCACTCAGCGCCGCCAAAGCAGCGATCCACCTGGAGTCGGTGCACTCTCCACCGAGGTCGTCCTCTCTGCAGTCCAGGCCCTATACGAGCGATGAAGGAAGGGAGAGACGTTGATGCCACCTCATCATCCATCGTCTGACAAGATGGTCGAGAGAGCCGTCCTGAATGCCGCCGATCTGCGCGACCAGCTGGGCCAGCTCCTGATGGCAGGCTTCGAAGGGACCAAGCCCTCACCCACCATTCTCGACCTCATCGAGAATCACCGCTTGGGCGGCGTCATTCTCTTTTCACGCAACATCGAGAGCGCAGAACAAGTCTATCACCTGACCAGCACCCTACAGGCCAAAGCACGTGCTGCAGGCCATCGCTATCCATTGCTGATCGCCATCGATCAAGAGAATGGCATGGTCCAGCGGCTGGGCGAGCACGTCACTCTATTTCCAGGCAATATGGCCCTGGGAGCCAGTGATTCACCCGAGCTTGTGACCGCAGTCGCTGGCGCTACCGGGCGCGAGCTGCAAGCCTTGGGCATCAACATGAACCTGGCGCCCGTCCTGGATATCAACAACAATCCGGCTAACCCCGTCATCGGCGTCCGCTCCTTTGGTGAAGATCCCGAGCAGGTTGCCCGCCTGGGCTTGGCTGCGGTGCGTGGTTACCGCGAGGCAGGCCTCATTAGCTGCCTCAAACACTTCCCCGGGCATGGCGACACGGCTACCGATTCCCACCTCGCCCTGCCACTTATTCCTCACGATCTAGCGCGCCTGGAACGCCTGGAGCTGGTTCCTTTCGCCCGCGTCTTGCAGGAAGAAGGGGCCGATTGCATCATGACAGCGCACATCGCCTTCCCAGCCCTGACCGGCGATCCAGGTCTACCCGCGACGGTAGCACCTGCGATCATCTCGGGCCTGCTTCGGCAACGCCTGGGCTTCGACGGGGTAGCTATGAGTGACTGTCTGGAGATGGAGGCCACAGCCGCCACGTTGGGCATAGAGGAGGCCACGGTGCGAGCCTTAGAGGCCGGCCTCGACCTGATCTTGATCTCGCATCGCTACGACCGTCAGCTAGCCGGGCTGGCTGCCATGCGCTCCGCGCTCGATGAGGGGCGGCTCTCTCCAAATCGCCTGCACCAGGCCCTGACACGCTTGCAACGTCTCAAAGCACGCTACCTCTCGTGGCAGCAGCTACCACGGCCCGAGGGGTTGCGCCTGCTCAAACAGCCCGAGCATCTGGCTTTGCAGCGCCAGAGTTACACGCGGGCCATTACGCTGCTACGCAACGACGCCGGGCTGCTGCCCTTACGACTGGCCCCAGAGCAGCAACTCCTGATCGTGCTGCCCCAGAAGGAAGGGGCCAGTCGCGTCGAAGATCAGCGCTATCCTGTTGAAGCGCTCGTCGCTGCCGTGCGAAGCTATCATCCTAAGACAGAGGCACGACTTCTCACTCTTCCTCTTTCCGAGCCTGAGCAGCAGCCTCTGCGGGAGGCAGTGGCCCAGGCCCAGCTGGTGCTGCTGGTGACGGTCAACGCCTATCTGGATCGCGCCCAGAGCGAGTACATCAACTGGCTGGTCGCGGAAGCCCCTTGCCCTCTTGTCGCACTTGCCGTTTATAACCCCTACGACCTTCTGGCCTGCCCCCAACTGACCACCTATGTGCTCACCTATGAGTATACCCGGCCCGCCATCGAAGCTGCCGTCGCCGTCCTCTTTGGAGACACTCAACCCCAGGGTCACCTGCCGGTGAGCCTGCCCCCCCTGCATGCCCGCGGTGAGGGTCTCAGCTTCTAGCCAGCTAGCAAGGCGATCCCGCTCCCTCAAGCCGGTGAGACGAAGGAGCAGGATCGCCTTCTTGTCGATGTGAGGTCAGCAAGGCAGCGAGCCTTAGCTCACGTTACGCCTGTGCTGACAATCAAGCATACAGACAGGCAAAATCAGCCTTTGACCGAGCCAGCCAGGATGCCGCGCACAAAGTAGCGCTGCAGGGTGAAGAAGATCACCAAAGGCAAGGCCATCGAGATAAAGGCCGCCGCGGTCAGCACTTCCCAGTTCGAGCCATAGGAATTGACCAGGTTAGCAATCGTCACTGTCATGGGAGCCCGATCGGGGTTACCGCCCATAAAGACCAGGGCCACCAGCAGATCGTTCCAGACCCACATGA
This sequence comes from Thermogemmatispora aurantia, assembly GCF_008974285.1. Lineage (GTDB taxonomy): Bacteria > Chloroflexota > Ktedonobacteria > Ktedonobacterales > Ktedonobacteraceae > Thermogemmatispora > Thermogemmatispora aurantia. The sequence continues at coordinate 33,841 of NZ_BKZV01000001.1, forward strand.
ACTGGAAGATCACCAGCGAAGCCAGCGAAGGCACAGAGAGCGGTAGCAGAATGCGGAAGAAGATGTTGATATTGGAGGCGCCATCGATCCGGGCCGACTCAAAGAGATCGCTGGGCAGGCCGGCAAAGAAATTGCGCAGCAGGTAGACGGCGAAAGGCAGGCCGAGAGCAGTGTGCATCAGCCAAATACCGACGTAATTTCCCGTCAGCTGGAGGCCCGTTACCTGGGTAAACATCGTATAGAGGCCCAGCACAGGGATCAAAGTCATCTGCACCGGAATGACCATCAGCGCCACAATCATCAGGAAGATCCAGTCGCGCCCGGGGAACTCCATCCAGGCAAAGGCATAGGCAGCAAAAGCTGCCACCAGGGTTGGGATAATCGTGCCAGGGATAGCAATAATCAGGCTATTGAGGAATGCCTGGCCCAGACCCTGAGCATGGAGGACGTTCTCATAATTCTCGATGGTGAAACTCCAGGGGGGAACGAGAGCTGTCCACCAGCCAGTAGTGTGGATCAGAGACGGGGGGCGAAAGGAGCTAATGAAGAGGCCCAGCGTAGGTACCGACCAAATGAGCGCAATCAGAACGACAATGACCGCCACCAGGCTATGGTTGACCAGGCTCAGGAGCCGCTGGCGCAGGGGCAGGCGTCCCACTCTGGCAGCCGTCTCCGTCATTGGCAGGGCGGGAGCTGCTTTCTGTGGAGCGACCAGGCTCGATTGAGCCTCTGGATTCATGGTACTCATCGTTGCGCCTCCTGCACACGGAAACGACGAATATTGAAGTACATGATGGGAATGATTGCCAGCAAGAGCAAGACAGCCAGAGCACTGGCCACACCAAAATTGTTGAAATTGAAGAGTTGCTGGTAGTACTCAACAGCAACAACATTGGTGCCGTAGTCCCCACCCGTCATGACGTAGACGATATCGAAGATCTTCAGAATATTGATGATCATCGTGGTCGTCACTACGGCAATCGTCGGGCTGATCATCGGCACAATGATGCGGAAGAAAATGGTAATCTCGCCTGCTCCATCGCAGCGGGCGGCCTCCAGAATCTCGCTCGGGATTCCTTTGATGGCCGCCGAGAGGATTACCATACAGAAACCGGTCCACATCCAGACGTAGACCGCAATCAGAGCGAAGTTATTAAAGCGACTATCGGTAATCCAGGCCTGCGGCTGGCCGCCAAGAGCCGTTACCAGGGCATTCAGCAGACCAATCTGGGTCTGACCAGGCGGCTCATATTCATAGACGAAGCGCCAGATGACGCCGGCTGCTACAAAGGAAAGCGCCATCGGAACAAAGATAGCCGCTTTGGCCACGCTTTCAAAGCGCACGCGATCGACCAGTACGGCGATCAGCAAGCCCAGCACCACTGTTGCCACCGTGGCCAGCACCAGCCAGAGCAGGTTATTGCGCAATACCTCCAGTAGAGAAGAGTTCGTAAAGATCAGAAGATAGTTGTGCAACCCAACAAAGTGCGTGGAAGTGGCATCCAGGAAGCTGAGCCAGATCGTGAAGAACATCGGATAGAGCAGAAAGATGATCACAAAGAGGACCGCCAGCCCGATCCAGAGCCAGGGGGTTAGGCTGAAGCGCTTTCTGCGCGCCGTTGTCTTCGTCGGAAGGCTCCGCTGCTCTTCGATGGCTTTGATCATAAGCACACATCCCCTGGGAACAATTGTGTCTATGACACGGTACCACAGCTGCTGGCCCGCGTCCAACCTGTGTCTACTGGCCTGTGTCTACGGGCCTGACACCAGTACCACGTAAAAATGGGCGAAGAAGCTCCATCTATCCAGCCAGACCTGCCAGCATTTGCAGGAGGTAAGAGTCCCACTGGCATCTCGCAGGAGTTCCTAAAAGCCCCATGAGAGAGACGCCGGTGCGCCTTATCGTGGGTCATCCAGTGAGCCGGGCAGGCCTGTCCGCCAGCTATCGCCAGACAGCGCGCAGCGTCAGGGCGAGGCGGGGATAGCCTTTTCTCCCCGCCTCCTCTGCCCCTCAGTTTGCCCCTCTGCCTCAGCGGCCCTGCCCTTTCCGCAGCTCCCGCGGATGCGCGGCTGAGCTGCCAGGTTCTATCCAGGCAGAGGGGAGTCAGCAGACAAGATCTCAAGCGGGCAAGCAAGCGAACTCACCCGAACGAGAGAGGCTTCACTTTCCTACGAGGAAGCGTAAGCCTGTTGAGCCGTTGACTCCAGCGAACTCAGGATACTATCGAGCTTAGTCGGGTCCTTGATGAAATCCAGCATGGCTTTCCAGTAAGCCGTCTCCATCGCCGGCGGCATCAGGTCATCGGCCCCGAAGCGGAAGATTGTGGCACTGGTCAGCATCTGCGCCGAAGCGCGCGCGACATCATTAGGATAGGCCGACAAGGAGACCGCCTTGCTCGGCGAGGTAAAGCCGCCGCGCTTGACCCAGATTTCTTGCGCCTGGGCCGTCTCCAGATACTTCACCAGCTCGCGCACGCCATTGTTATCCCTCAAGGCAACGATCACATCCGCCCCCCCAGTCACAGCCCCCTGGTACTGGGGATTAATCGTCGGGAAGGGGAAGAAATTGAAATCCTTGCCAGGCTGGGCACTCTTGAACTGCGCCGTAATGAAGCCGGCAGTGAAGTCGCCGAGGTAGTAGAGGTAGGCCTCGGGGGGATTCTTGAAGGGGGCATAGCTGGCGTCCTGGAAGTTGGTGGCCAGGATCGACTGAGGCGCACCATTAATATAATGTTTGCCAGTGACGATCTGGGCGAAAGTCTGGAAAGCCTGTTTGACACTACTGTGGGTCCAGGGGATCTTGTGATTGACCCACTGATCGTAGAGATCAGGCCCCGACTGCAACAGGAAGATCTCATCGACCCAGTCGGCAGCTGGCCAGCCGCTGGCCGAGCCGCTCTCGACTCCCATCGACCAGGGATACTTTCCTTTGCCGGCGATCATATCGGAGAGCTTGATCAGGTCGTCCCAGGTTTTGGGAATTGTGCCGCCGATCGCCTGAAACTGCGTAGGATTATACCAGATAGTACCCTTGTTGGCCGCCTTGTAGAAGAGCGCGTAGAGCCGACCGTTATAGGAACCCAGATCGATCCAGGTCGAAGCGTAATCGCTCTTGACCTTGTTCATATCCAGGAAGGAATCGAGGGGAATCAACTTGCCCTGGCTCGCCAGCTGCTGCATCTTGCCCGGATTAGGCAGCACGGCAATATCTGGCGGGTTGCCGCCGCGCAAGCGCGAGGTGAGCACCGCATCGAGATCACGCGTTGCCTCGATCTTGACTGTGATCTTCGACTGACTCTCGAAGGGAGTCACTACTGCGTCAAACGATTGCTGCTCCTCGCCGCTCCAGACATTGAGCACATCGATCGAGCTGACGGTTGCGGGCGTACTGCTGCCCCCGGTAGTGCTGGGCGTGCCACAGGCCGCCAATACAGAGGCGGCAGCGCTGGCCGTCAACCCGAGCGCCATCGCGCGCTGTAGAAAGACCCGTCTCCCGATCCGATGTTCACTCAGATCTTCTACGAGCCGATCTAGCGCCTCGCGTTGTTGCCGATCATAAATAAACATAAGCTCCTCCTTTGGGCTGATGATGCTCGGCTCACTACAGTTGCGTGCAGTTTGCAACTGTCACAGACAAACAGGGAACGGAGCAGAAAGATGTCTGTGCAGACAGAGAGAGTGTAGCCAGGCAGCCCCAGGCTGGCAACGTCCTCCTAGGGACAGCGTGACGGCTCATAGACGGCTTGATCTGGCCAGCCCTCCCTCCTTCCCTTATTTGCTCCCGACATGAGCTTGCTGACAGCGTCGCCACAGCCAGTTACCGCCTAGAGCACGGCCAGCCCAGCCAACCTGGCCAGCTTCTGGTCCTTCAAGCAGACTGAGCGCGCGGCGCCGGGGCAGCAATCTTTCTCTCTTTTCCTGGTGGTAACGGCAATCTTAAGTGTTTCCCTGTCAGATTTTTCATGGCTCTCCTGTCATACAGTATAGGCAGAGGGACAACAAGCGCAGAAAGGATACAGCCGTGAGCAAGGCCAGAAAAATGCCTGCCAATGACCGGCTCCGTAGCGAGCGACTCCGTCGGGGCTGGTCGCGCGAGTATGTGGCGGCCCAGATCGGAGTGGCTGATCCGAAGACAATTGGCCGTTGGGAACGCGGGGACGCCATTCCCAGCGCCTACTTCCGCCAGAAGCTCTGCAGCTTCTTCGGCCTGTCGGCCCAGGAGCTGGGCCTCTATCAGGAGCCTGCCCACGCCGTTCCACCGACCAGCGAGTCGCCCGCTTGTGGATCAGCCCGCACACATGAGGAAAGCAGCCACGACTCGTCTGAGCAGCCAGGGATAAACAAGAGCATTTTTGACCCGGCCATGCCGCTCGTAACGCCAGAGAGTCTTTCACCGATTGGACGCGACCGCATCCTATCCCAGCTAAAATCGCAATTGATGCGAGAACGGAGCGGCAATACAGTGGCTCTCTATGGTCTGCCCGGAGTCGGCAAGACGACGCTGGCTCTAGCCCTGGCACACGATCCAGAGGTGCAGGCCCACTTCAATGGGGGTATCCTCTGGGGCCGGCTCGGCAGCGAGCCTCATCTCCCAGCCCTGCTACGCCACTGGGCAGCGCTGCTGGAGATTCCTCCCCACATTCAGCTACGCCTGGAAAGTCTTGAAAGCTGGATTCAGGCGCTGCGCGCCGCTATTCAGTATCGACGCATGCTGTTGGTCATCGACGATGCCTGGTCATACGCTGAAGCCTTGCTGCTGATGGTCGGCGGGCCACAGTGCGCTTACCTGCTGACAACACGCTTGCCGGTGGTGGCCCTGCACTTCGCCAATGAGCGGGCTTTCCGCGTTCCTGAGCTGGAACAGGAGCAAGCGCTGGCTCTGCTGGAGCGCTTTGCCCCCCTGGCTACTCGTCTGGAGCCGGAAGCCAGTCGCACTCTGGTGCAGGCCGTCGGCGGCTTGCCGTTGGCTCTGACCCTGATCGGGCGCTACCTGCAGGCCCAGACCTACAGCGGTCAGATCCGACGCTTGCGCGCCGCCCTGGAGCGCCTCCAGAATCCGCAGCTACGCCTCTCGCTGGAGGGATGTGACGCCACCGTGGAACCTCATCACTACCACGCCCAGGCCGCTCCACCATCGCTGGCAGCTGCGCTTGCAATCAGCTACCGCCGCTTGAGCCGCGAGGCCCGCCAGGCGTTGACTTGCCTGGCCACCCTACCACCGAAGCCGCAGACCTTTCATGAAACATCGCTGGGCCAGCAGGTCTCAGCACATACGCTCGATGAGCTGCTGGATGCCGGTTTGCTAGAAAGCGCCGGCCCGGACAGCTATACGTTGCATCCGGTGATCGCCGAGTACGCACGTAGCTACTCTCACCTCCAGGACCAGGATCTCGCTCAGTCTGTTTCCAGACCTGTCACCGCGTCTGCTCCGCTGGCAGAGCGCTCTCGCGCCGCGAGCCTTGGCTCGCCCGAACGTCCTGCCCGCTGCCCAGATCTAGCACCGATGGTGTATCATGGGGGGGAGAGATCTCAGCCGTCGCTGCCTGCACTCCATTACCAGGACCATCAGCAGCCGGCTCATGCTAATCCCCTGGCGCTCTCTCCCTGAGCTGCCTCCCAGGGGGTCCAGACTGCCACTTCGTGCGCTCTCTTGCTCACCTGCTTGAGAAAGCGCTATTGCAAGGCAGCAGACCCAGAGCAGACGCCGGGGTCTCTCTGCAGTTGTCTTCGGCAGCTCGTTAAGGAACCTCACCCATGGCCTACAGGATAGAGGATACGTCTTCATCGGGGACAAATGGCTCGCTTGATGAGTTAGCTCTTGTGCAACGAGCGCAACGCGGCGACGAGGCTGCCTTTAATACTCTGTTCGAGCGCTACGAGCACCGGATCGCCCGCTACCTGAAACACATGGTCGGCAACGATGGGGTGAGCTGCGATCTGACCCAGGATACGTTTTTCCGCGCCTGGCAAGGACTGGCGGGTCTACGCGATCCGCAACGTTTCGCCAGCTGGCTGTATCGCATCGCCACTAATCTTGCTCATAACTATCTGGAACAGGCCAGGCGCATGCAGTACGTCCCCTGGGAAGACTGCCACGAGGAGAGTCGCGAGCTGAGCACGCTGGGGATGGAACAGCATATCGAAGAGCGCGAGTTGACCCAGATCGCTCTTGCTCATGTCTCGCCCACTTACCGCGCTTGTCTCATTCTATACGTGATTGAAGGGCTGCCACAGCGCAAGGTAGCCGAACTGCTGGGCATGAAAGAATCGTGCGTGAGTAAATATCTCAGCCGAGGCAAAGAGGAGATGCGCCAGATCTACCAGCGCCTGGAGAGCGAAGGTCTTCCGACCAGGCAGAGAGGAGGCAAGCGGAAATGAAGCAGCCGCCGCGTCCTCCCTGCCCGTCCTGGGCTGAGAAGCTCGCTCTGCGTCCGGAGGACCTGTCACCTGCCGATCGTGAGGCGCTGCAGGCTCATCTGCAGCACTGTCCCGTCTGCGCAGCTGCGCGGGCCGACTATGAGCTGATTGATGCCCGCCTGCGCGCACTACCCGACCCAGTGCTGAAGCCTGTACCACGTCTGGCCGCCCTCATGAGCAAGTTCTCCAGTGAAGAAGAGGAGCGCTCATCACAACCGTTCGCAGGCCGGACTCGCCGGGCAAGCAGCCTTTACGCGCGCCCCGTCCCGGCCCGCTGGTCACGGTCGCCTCAGCGTGTCTGGACAGCTGTGGCCGCCCTGGTAGCGGCTTGCCTCATGCTGGCGATGGGCCTGCCATTGATGCACCTGCTCACGGAGAGCGGAGCTACCAGCCCAGGCACACTGCTGGTGACCTACCACGGACACAGCAGCCCTATCACCTCCTTAACCTGGTCGCCGGACGGCGGCTCGCTGGCCTCCAGCGACCTCAAAGGCACCATCGAAGTCTGGAACGCTCTCACTGGCACGCTGCGCTATCGCTATGCGACCAGCGCCGGTATTGCCTACGCCGTGGCCTGGTCTCCCAATGGGCGCTATCTGGCCGCCGCTTTTGAGAATCATACCGTCGAGGTCTGGAACACTGAAACGGGCCAGCGTCTCTATCGCTTCACTCGCCACACGGACATCGTCTATGCGCTGGCCTGGTCGCCAGACAGCCGGAGATTGGCCTCTGGAGGAGGTGACAATCGCATCTGGGTTTGGGATGCCACCACAGGAGCCAACGCCGTTGTCTATAATGGCATCTTTCCCGTGACAACGCTGGCCTGGTCACCAGACGGAAACTACCTGGCGGCAGGCGACGCCGGCGACATTGTCCGCATCTGGAACGTGCACACCAGCAATCCAGAGACGCCGCTCCTCTCCTATACAGCCCACAGCGATGCCATTACCTCCTTGAGTTGGTCACCGGACGGTCGCTATATCGCCTCGGCCAGCAAGGATGGCACGGTGCGCGTCTGGAACGCCAAGAATGGCAGCACCCTGCGGGTCTATACCGGCCACCACGGCAGCGTTGACGCTGTCGCTTGGTCGCATGATGAACGCTTCATCGCCTCTGCGGGAGCCGATGCTACCGTGCAAGTCTGGGACCCCTTCAACGGCGAGGTGGCCCTGATCTATCGACAGCATAGCGATGAAGTCACCGCGGTCGCCTGGTCTCCGAACGATCACTATCTGGCCTCCGCGGGCTGGGACCATACGGTCCAGGTCTGGCGCGCTCCCTGACCATTCCAGGCACAGCTGCTGAGCCGCTTACGGTTCTACGCCAAGGGAGAGAGCGACCACCTCATACCGATTCCCCCTCCCTCTCAGATCAGGCTCTTGCCCCTGGTCCCGACCCGATTGGGAGTCCCTAGCTAGCCAGTCGGGACCGGGGGAGTCGTTTTCCTCTCTACCTTTCTTCTCTTCTACCAATTGATATACTGTAATTATACTTTTCTTATGAAGAAGAGGCAAAAGCATTACAAGCTCTTCTGACATTATCGGTTAGCACAGCGTCTCTCTGATAGCCACCATATTGCACAGACAGCCCGGAAGAACTATACTGTAAGGTGGCTAATTTACGCCCCCTATCGCTGGAAGCTCAGTGCGCTGTGAGCCTGGGAGGAACGCATGCCCGCGCCATACCATCATCACCAACGGCGCGATGAACAGCCGGGCTGGCAGGCTCAGTATCAGCGGAAGCAGTGCAAGCAGGAGCGCCTCCGCCGTCGCGTCTTCTTGCAGCGTGCTGTGACCTTGGGCCTGGCCGCCCACCCGGCACTCGCCTTGCTAGCAGCCTGCGACAGTCAGTCCGCCTCGGTCGATGTTTTGACCGTCTGGAGCAGCGAGGAACAGGACTCTTTCCGAGCAGTGGTTGCCCCTTTCGAACGACAGACTCAGATCAAGGTGCAAGTTGTCTCTACTCGCGATCAGGACACGCTCCTGGCCACGCTGCTGCGAGCGAATACGCCTCCAGGGGTAGCCATCCTGCCCAATCCGGGCGGGATGCAGCAATTGGCCGCGCAGGGGAAGCTTCTCCCTCTGGACAGTTTCCTGGACATGGAGATGGTCAAACGCGACTATAGCCGTACCTGGATCGATCTTGGGAGCTACAAGGGAGCACTCTATGCGCTCTTCTACAAGGCGGCCAATAAAGGGATCATCTGGTATAACCCCCGGCAACTGCAGGCCCTCGGCCTAAGCGTACCTCACACCTGGGATGAGCTGATCGCGGTCTCTAATGCCATTGCAGCCCAGGGACGCTATCCCTGGGCCATCGGGGTCGAGAGTGCAGCCTCTAGCGGTTGGCCGGCTGCCGATTGGATCGCCGAGCTCTATTTGAAAGAGTGGGGACCAGAGATGTACCAGCGCTGGGTCAACCACACCATTGCCTGGACCGACCCGACTATCAAGCAGACCTTTCGCCGCTTCGGCTCTATTCTCACGGGCAATCACTATATCCCCAATGCTCCGACCTCGATCCTGCTGACGAACTTTCAGGACGCCAGCTACGCACCCTTTGAACAACCGCCGCGCGCCTACTTCTACTATTCGGGCGACTTCGTGCTTGGCTTTGTCACGAGCCGCTTTCCCACTATTGTCCCCGGAGAGGAGATCAACTTCTTTCCTTTCCCGGAGATCAACCCACGCTACGCTGGCGCCGTCACTGGGGGAGCCGATGCCGTGGTTGCTCTGCAGGACACAGCAGAGGTGCGGGCTCTGGTGCAGTACCTCGCCAGCGCACAAGCACAAGAGATCTGGGTTCGGCGCGGCGGCTTTACCTCAGTCAATAAATCGATTTCCCTCAGCGCCTATCCCAACCCGGTCGCCCGGGCCTCGGCCCAGATGCTCAGCCAGGCCCCCTTCTTCTGCTTTGGAGCAGGTGACTTGATGCCACCTGTGGTCCAGCACGCTTTTTGGAAAGGCATGCTAGCTTTTATCCAGGAGCCAGACCAGCTTGACACGATTCTCAAGTCTATTGAAGCAGTCGCCCAACGTAGCTATCCCGCCTAGTCAGTCAGGCGCAGAACAGGCGCGAGATCCGACAGCCCAACTCTCTCGCTGCCATAAAGGCATGCCGCCTTCCTCCTCTCTGTCAGCAGAGTCTTGGCATCTCCTCCTCTCCTGCTCTCTGCCAATGAGACCCTAGGGAGAGCACAGAATCGCGACCTCATCAAAGAGGTCGTGCACCTGTTCAAAGAAGGCCGCTGGGGCAAGCCCCCCGAGGTGGGAAGCTGGCGAGCATGGGCAGCCTGGTCGGCAGGGTTTCTGGCCGGGCTGATCTCGGCCCGCCTTCCCTCGACCCTATCCTTCTATGGCAATTGTCTGCGCTGCCACCAGCCGGCTCATGCGTGCGGGGGCAGCCCCCGCTGCGGAACCTGTACCTGTCCACGCCCGGGCAGCACACCAGTGGCCCACTAGTCCGTGGGGCCAAGCTGCCTGCTTCCAGAGTCCGGCATCGCACGACGGTCCTGGGTCCTAGGGAGCAGGCAGCGTCTCCAGCATCGCCAGCCAGGAGGAGAGGTCTGCTACAATGGCACAGGTACAGCGCACGATCCCGCTGCTGCTGCCAGCTGATGAAGACCTGCGTGAGACCCTGGCGGTCTTCCAGCGGGTCCAGCAGCAGCTCTCAGCTCCCTGCTTCAATGGGGGAAAACCCCTCTCTGCCGTGGCTCTGCATCGGGCCTGCTATCAGGAAGTCAAGAGCCAGCTCAACGCGCAGATGACCTGCACGGCCATCCGGCTGGTGGCTGCCGCCTCTCAGTGCGCCTGCAGCAACCACTGTCCCCCCCAGCGCCCCTTCCAGTTTCGGCGCAGACGGGCGCTGTTTCTGATCGGCCCACGAGGATGGGATGCCAGGCTGTGCCCTGATGGCACCCTCTCGATCTGGACCGTGGCCGGACGCAAACAGCTCTCCTGCCGGGTGCCGGAGGCATTCCTGCCACGGCTGGCCCAGGCCAAGACCATCGAGAGCCTCACCGTGGTGGAACAGGCGGGAAAGCTCGTCGGGCGACTGACCATCACGCTGGAGGTACCTGATCCCCCGACGGCACGTCCAGAGATCAAGGCCGTCGTGGGGATTGACCTGAACGAGACGAATGCGCTGGTAGCGGTGGATGGCCAGGAGCGGCTGCTCTTTGTGAGTGGGAAAGCAGTGAAGGTGCGCAATCGGCGCACGGCGAAGACGCGGGCGCGCGCGACTGCAACGCAAGCCGGCGGCCCACAAGGCACAGCATCGGGACACGCGCAGTGGCTGGCGGGAGCTGCAACGGCTTGGCCGCCGGCAACAACACCGCACCCGGACGTTTGCCCAGACCGTGGCGCAGCGTCTGGTGGAGTGGGCACCGTCACAGGGAGTGCTGGTCTTCGAACGGCTGCAGGTGCCACCGCCGCAGAAAGAGCAGATCCGTGGGAGGACCCTGCGACGCCGGCTCGCGCTGTGGCAACGCGGCTTGATCCGCCGGTGGGCAGAGCAGCAGGCACAGGAGCAAGGACTGCGTGTGGTGGAGGTGAACCCGTCTTACACCAGCCGAACCTGTTCCCGCTGTGAGCAGCGAGGGAACCGCCGTCGGCACGCTTTCACTTGCCCACACTGTGGCTTCCAGGAGCATGCTGACAGCAACGCGGCCAGGAATATCCGCACACGCTTTACTGTCCTGCGGGACAGTGGGCTGCTATCAACCAGCCCAGAAGCTCGGGCCGACGAGGCTGCCGGCAAGCCCCTGGCTTGAGCCAGGGGTCGTTGACATCCACGATCGCCAGAGTGGATAAGGTCGGCCTGACCGCAGTGTCCCCGGGCCGTTGAGCCGGGTCCATTCCTAGTCAGCCTCTTGTGCTCGTCTCCCGCCCCCCTTGTGGAAAGGGGCCGTGGCGTTGTAAGCTATGACAGAGAGCGAACCAACAAACAACCACAACAAGTGCCTTGACAGAAGAAGTCAGGAAAGAGGTTAACGGGCTGATCGCTTCGGCGGCGTGAGCCACCGACCCCCCTGCGCGCCTGGGGCCGAGCAGGGCAGGTCAGCTAGCCTACCAGAAGCACGCTTTCTACTGGAAGCGATTGTAGCTAAGGAGCACAATGGTGCCTGAACAGAATAATCCCAATAATCAGCGCAGTCTCCGTGCATCCAATGGGAAACCCTTGATTCTGGGCCAGTCCCGCAGCCTCTCCGATTACGAGGCGGCTCTGATTCAGCGCATGATTCGCGAGGAACAACATTCTTCGCGCGCGCTGGAGATTCCCAAGGAGGACCTAGCTCAGGAGGCAACCACCCGCATGCGCCCAGAGGTGGCCGAGGTGATAGCTGCCAGCCGTGTACGCGAGATTCTACAGATGTTTAATCGTGACTACCTCTATGGGCAGGGCCGTTTCGATGAGTACGAGGGCGGCCTGCTGCTGAAGTGGGGCGATGGCTACTCGCGCAAGCATATCTGGGTGAGCGTGGAGAACGGGAATCTGCTCTTTGAGACGAGCCACATGCGCAAGTGTAGTAAGCCCTACTGCACTGGCACTCACCATGTGCTCAGCCGCGAGCAGTATACAAATCTTGATCTGATCAATCAGGAGCTGGCCGAGCTGTTCCGCCGTCCCGTTCAGGAGCCAACCGACGACTAAGACGAGGCCGAGATAAGGGCGAGACGCGCGTGGACGCCAGCGGTTCTGAACCAGAGCGACCAGGCCCAGGCCGCTAGCGCCATCAGTCAACCAATCAGCAGGAGTGCTATCCTGTGTCACGATCAGTACTTGCTCTAGAGCGAGACCTCTTCTTCGCAGTGAAGATACGCGATACGCTGCGTCACCTGGCGTTGGAGACGGTCGTCGTGCGTGATCTGGCTGCCTTCTCGCGAGCATTGGCCAGTACCGGGCAGCCGCGTGAGCAGCCAGCGCTGGCGATTATCAACATCTCGATCCCAGGCGTGGCCTGGGATGAGGCGATTCGCCAGGCTCGCCAGGCTGGACTGCCGGTGCTGGCCTTTGGCCCCCATGTGGATACGGAGGCGCGGGCCAAAGCTTTGGAGGCCGGCGCTCAGCGCGTGGTGTCTAATGCAAAGCTGAGCAGCTCGCTGACAAGCCTGGTGCAGGACCTACTCACCTCCCCAGAGAGAGTCGATCTCACTACTGGGGACGCGGAGTCTTAATCTTCAGAACGCAGCTGAGCCTGACAACGTCTCTCCAGTAACATGCTATAAGGACTGTATCTCGCAGATCAGCTATCCCAGGCTTATGCCCAGGAAGGATTTACCCGTAGCCCCACCGGCGTGGGCTTTCGGGCTGGCTGACGGCAGCCCACTGCCCCGCAGGACAGTAAAGCGCGCTTGAATATTCCTGGCCGCCCAGCGATCGGCGTGTTCCTGGAATCCACAGTGAGGACAGGCGAAGACATGCCGGCGATGGGTTCCACGCTGTCTGCGAACCTTCGCCATCTTCCCATTGACGAAGAGCACCCGCTCCTCTCCATCCACTGCCACTAGCGCATTCGTCTCGTTCAGATCCATCTCCACCATCCGGCTGCTTCCTGCTGCCTCCTCCGGGGCAGGCAGGGGCTACGAGTCGGGGGTCGGGCACCCCCAGCGTGATCGTAAGTCGTTCCGGCAATCTCCCATCGCGCTCTACCGCAGTAAGGCTATCCATCTCTCTGACTGCTGCAAGCCCCCCTGGAAGGCAGCAGGCGCCGTAGAGGGGGAGGCATTGGCGTCCGACGACAATCCAGATCGAGAAGGGGCCATCCGGTCGCAGACTGGCATCACGCCCTTGCGGCCCAATCAGAAACAGGGTCCGCCTACGCTAGAACAGCAAGGGACGCGGCGGAGGATAACGATTGCGATCTACGCTCTGATAGGCAGCGGCGACCAGACGGATGTATGTAAGAAAGATCTCTGCTTCAAACCCGCCCTCCTAAAGCACTGGCATCCGCCACACTGGCTGGCTGCCCACAGGGCACATACCTGTGTCCCGGCCTTCGTTTTTTTGCTCTCCTGCGCGCTCCTTGCAACTCTACTCCCGTTGTGCTATACTACATTGAACAAATTTTCCAGTCACTCTGAGAGAACAAAGGCAGCTGAGAAGAGAGCAGTACATTCAGCCGTGGCTGTCTGCGGCTTTTCCGGTCAGAGGACGGCCAGACGGAAAGGAAGAAAGAAAGGGAGAACGCACGCAGTACCGTATCACCGACCACGATAAGGTCAGTAGAGTAGACCAGCATCGACAGGGGGCGCAACTATGTATCCCATTCTCAAACTTACTCAGACCATCCAGGTGCTGCCGAGCCAATCTGTCTACCAGCGGCGCGTGGTGCAGCAGCCGATGCTCCCGGGGTTGGAGCTGGAGCCTTTAGAGGAAGCCCGGCCTGTTCGCAGCAATCGTCAGGTTGCCGAAGTACTGGCGAGCGTGGCCGAGCTGCTTGAGCTACAACACGGCAACCCCTACCGCATTCAGGCTTACCGCAACGCGGCACGGGCGATCCTTGCTCTCCACGAGCCAGTCACAGAGATCATCGCGCGGGGTGAGCCGCTGCCAATTGCGGGCCTGGGTCGTCGCATGCAGGCCCACATCGCTGAGCTCCTGCAACGGGGAACCCTGACCTTCTCCCATGACCTTCTTCCCCAGGGTTTGCCAGCAGGAGCGCGTCGCCTCCTGACGATCGAGCATATCGGCCCGCGTACAGCCCTGCGACTCTATGAAGAGTTGGGCATCGACTCCGCAGAGAAGTTATGGCAGGCCGCCAATGAGCAACGCCTGCGTCGCCTGCCCGGTTTTGGCCCTCGCAGCGAGGAGCGTCTGAAGCAAGCTGCCGCGCGCGCCTTTCAACGGCAGAAGCCGGAGCCGCCCGCCAGCCTGGGAGGTGCGGCCTGAATGGCCCGCCTGTGCTGCCCACCTCCAACTCCAGCCCGTCGACTAGAAACGACCTTGCTCAACCAGGGCAATAAAGCGCTGCTCTAGCTCCCAGGTGCGTGGCCCTGGCTGGCCTGAGCCAATCACCAGGTCGTCGATCTGCAGTACCGGCATGATCTCCTTGGACGAAGCAGTCAGGAAGGCTTCATCAACAGAAGGCAGCTCAGATAGCGCAATGGGTCGCTCCTCTATCGGGAAGCGCCCCCGGGCTAGCTCCAGGACTACAGCGCGCGTCACTCCTGGAAGAATACCCTCCCGCGGTGTCACCAGCGTGTCGCCTCGGAAGACGAAGAAATTGCTGCGCGTCGCCTCCAGGACCTGCCCCTGCTCATTGACAAAGAGAGCATCGGCGGCTCCGCGCCGCACCGCCTCCTTGAAAGCTCGCACTGCCGCTATGTAGCTAGTCGTTTTGGCCTCTGGCGCTTCCCGCTGCAAGCGACAGGTGATCAGACGCAGCCCGCGCTTGAAAGCCTCCAGATCGCGCTCGGGTAAGGGCGTAATCAAGACCGCTAGTAGCGGCTTCCCAGATGGGAGAATTCCGTCTTCGCTCACGCCACCGGTCACCAGAATGCGTAGAGAGGCATGGCGAAAGGGATTGCGCCGAATGGTCTCCTCCAGCACAGCGCGAATCTCCTCGCGCGTATAGGGAATAGCCAGATCAATTAGCTCCGCAGAGTGATACAGTCGATCGAGATGATCTTCAAGACGAAATGGACGACGATCATAGGTACGCAGGGATTCGAAGACACTGTAGCCTCGCAAGACGGCCACATCGGTGAGAGGGATAGAGGCCTCGTCTGGATGGACCCACCGTCCACCAACGTACCAGCTAGTCTGCTGCTCCATAGTTATTCCTCTTCCTCTTCTGGATCAAGCAGCCCCTGCCCACGCAACCAGTGTAGAAAGCGCTCTGGAACAGCCATGACGGAGAGACGTGGCTGCCGCACCAGACTCCAGTCGGCAAAGAGTTGGCTCTCCTTGATCTCACGTAAGCTTACCGGGCGCGCCAGCGGACGCACAAACTCGATCTCGACCACCTGACTGCGGCTATCGGCAGGATCAGGACGTGGCCAGGAAACGACGCGGGCCAGGCCAACCAGCGCCGCCTGGGCCCCGCTATGGTAAATCAGCAGCCGATCTCCAGGGCGCATCTGCGCGATGAAACGCACCGCCTGGGGATTGCGCACTCCATCCCAGACAGTGCGCTGCTCACGTGCAAGATCCTCCACACTATAGTCCGCAGGCTCGGTCTTCACCAGAAAATAGGCCATAGGCATCGGTCCCTTCTCTCCCTCAATCACATCTTAGCCGCTTGAGCGCACCACAGCCAGAGAGCATCAGGGCCTGATACTCGTGATCAGCTCAGAGGTCCCAGGTTCAAGCCAGCATCACCATGCAAGCCAGAGAGAGGATAGCACGCCTGGCACCATCTGTAAATACCGCTCAGCCTCAGCCCTGTTCTTCTGTAGCCCGTCGGAGTGCTTTAGGCTCGCTCTATCATGAGAGAATTATACAAGGCATGATAGATCAGGCTGGATTACTCGAATATCTCTATGTTATAATACTGAGGCTTTGCCAGCTTTTCAATATCTTATATTATAAAAGACTATCGCTGAAATAAAGTGCGGGTCTTGCACTGAATCAAGAAAGAAGCTCCTGGAGATTTGCTGGCGGCGCTCGCCATGCTCATTGTTGGTTCCCAGGAGGGTCCGACAAGCGTTCTGCTCTCTGCCCAGGATTTCCTTTGAGCGCAAGCAGCAGCTACACTCGCCTGGGCGCTCTCTGTCATGTTTCTGTTCACCGAGATATTGGTCTGCATATTCCGTTATCCGTCCCTGCTGAACAGCCGCTATCTCCTCCCGAAACCCTGGGCCAGGCCCGTCCTCTGGTTATGCTGCCTGCCAGGATTGCTCTCTTGTTTGACAGCAATGATCACAACCGTCGTCTACCCCTGGATTCCCCACCCAGATCAGCGCCGGCTCCTGGCGGTATCTCGTCGGTGGCCTGGCCCTGATCTGCCTGGGCGCCGCCGCTATCGGCAGTATGATCGCCGACAGCGGTGCCCGCTGGCAGGATTTTAACTACGGCTGAATAAAATCACCATGAGTGAGCGCCGGATAGTTCCCCAACCAGGGTTCGCAGCGTGATAGAGAGGAAGGCCCAAACGCTCCTGCGGCCCTCCCACCCCAGTTCTCAGCAAGAGAGGCCAATGTACAGCAGGAGCAGCCTGTCTTATACAATAACAGTAAGGATAGGCCCATGAGCAGAAAGAGGACGGTATACAAGCCATGCAAACAGTACCCCCTTTGGAGACCGCCTTTGAGCAGATAGAGGCTGAAAGCCAGGCGCTGCCACTTCCTCCAAGGCTAGCCCACCTCTATGGCAGGCTGGCCTTTCCACCTGCACCGGAGGGGCACCCCTATATCATCAGCAATTTTGTCGAGACGCTCGACGGCGTGGCCGTCGCCCATGCCAACGGAAAAAGCCTGGATATCAGCGGCAGCAACGAGCATGATCATATGGTCATGGGTCTGCTGCGAGCCTGCGTTGACGCGGTCATTGTTGGGGCAGGCACACTACGCGACGCGCCCGAGCACCGCTGGACCCCCGATTATATCTATCCTCCGCTGGCCTCAGAATATCATCAGTTGCGCCAGCAGTTGGGCCAGACCACCCAGCCGCTGAATGTGATCGTCAGTAGCAGCGGCAATGTCGATCTTAGCCTCCCCCTCTTCCACGAGGCTACCATCAGCTCAGTGCTGATTACCACTGCTCAAGGAAAGGCCCATCTGCAGCAGCAATCCCTTCCTCCTACCCTGCACCTGCTTGTCGCCAGCGAGCATGGACCTCTCCAGGCTCGAGCCATTGTGGAGACACTGAGCCGCTGGCAGCGGTGCCAGCGCATTCTCATCGAGGGTGGCCCCCAGCTGATGGGCCGTTTCATGGCCGAACGGTTGATCGATGAGCTGTTCTTGACCCTGGCCCCACAGCTAGCCGGACGCGATGCTAACGAGTCACGTCCCGGCTTTGTCGCGAACCAGCTCTTCCTGCCGTCCGATCCACGCTGGGGAGAATTGCTCAGTTTAAAACGGGCCGGTAGCTACCTCTTCCTGCGCTATCGCTTCGCATAATCCCTGACCCCGCTCTAGCCCGGCTGTACAGCCGCACCCAGACCCGGTCGGAGACCTGCATGCCTGAACCTCTACCGGCTTCATCTGAGGCCTCTCTGTCGCGCAGCCCATCTCACCTTCTCACCAGGGGCAGGCCAGGCGGTCCACTGGTCTGGTCCTTCGGCCAGATCTAGTCAGAGTGGTCTAGACATCTTGACGATATGATTACACGCAGTTATCATTGATTGTGAAGGATCTGCCGGCAGGGCACGGTCTGTCTCCCTCATCGCAGGCAGGCCGCGGGCATGAAGCCAGCATGCCCTGCCGTGGCATCTAACAGCCTGCGGCTGTTCGAGCATTTCAAGGCAAGGAGGAAAGCCATCGCCATGTCCAGCAGTCTGTCCAAGGTCAGGTCTCTCCCTCCTCTGCGGCCTCGCTTCCCGCTCATACTGCTCTCGGCGCTTCTCATTGTCAGCAGTTTGGCAGCAGCCCTTTTTCTCCACTGGACGAGCGGAGCCTTTGCGGCGGGCAGCAACCTTGTTACCAATCCGGGCTTCGAGAGCGGTGATCTAAGCGGTTGGAGTTGTGACCCCGGTGACACCGTTGTGACGACGCCAGTACACAGCGGCAACTATGCCTTACAAATGAATCCCACTGCCTCCACCACCGGGCAATGTACCCAGACCATCAGCGTGCAACCCAACAGTAGCTATACCCTTAGTGCCTACGTTGACGGACCCTATGCCTATCTCGGTGTTAACGGGGGAGCCAGCAACTGGACCAGCAGCAGCAGTTATACTCAGCTGAGCGTTTCCTTTACCACCGGCGCCTCGACCACCAGCATCACCATCTATGTGCACGGCTGGTATCTGCAGGGAAGCGTCTACGTCGATGACGTCAGCCTGAGTGGGCCAGCGGGTAGCGTAACCCCATCTCCCACAGCGGCCAGCAGTCCCACCCCAACGCCGGCTCCGACCAACACAGTTACACCTACACCCACACCCACACCAACCAGCACAGCTGCACCTACGCCTACACCAACGCCCTGCACCAACTGTGGTGGTAGTCTTCCGCGCCATATCTTAACCGGCTACTGGCAGGATTTCACCAACGGCGCTACCCCGCTCAGACTCAGTGCCATCAACACCTACTATAATTTGATTGCCGTTGCCTTCGCCAACGCTGATCCCTCTCGTCCAGGCGCTGTCACCTTTAGCATCGACTCCGGGCTTGCCTCGGCGTTGGGAGGATATACCACCAGCCAGTTCATCAGCGACATCGCCACGCTCCACTCCCAAGGGAAAAAAGTCATTATCTCCGTTGGTGGCCAGAATGGCACCATCACAGTGAATGACGCGACCAGCGCCACCAACTTCGCCAATAGCGTCTACCAGCTCATGACTACCTACGGTTTCGATGGTGTCGACATCGATCTCGAAAACGGGATCAATCCCACCTACCTGGCCAGCGCGCTGCGTCAGCTCTCAGCACTCGCCGGGCCTAGTCTGATCATTACCCTGGCCCCCCAGACCATCGATATGCAATCGACGGCTGGCGCCTACTTCCAGCTCGCCCTCAACATCAAAGATATTCTGACCCTTGTTAACACCCAGTATTACAACTCGGGAACAATGAACGGCTGCGATGGCAACGTCTACGCTGAGGGAAGCGAGGACTTCATCACCGCGCTGGCTTGTATCCAGCTGCAAGGCGGACTGCGCCCCGACCAAGTTGGCTTGGGACTGCCTGCCTCGCCCTCGGCGGCAGGTGGCGGCTACGTGGCCCCTTCTGTGGTCAATGCAGCCCTTGACTGTCTCAGCAGCGGTACCAATTGCTCAAGCTTCAAACCCTCGACGACCTACCCTGGTTTGCGCGGAGCCATGACCTGGTCGATTAACTGGGATGCCTCCAACGGTTACGCCTTTGCCAATACCGTAGGACCACATCTCAGCAGCCTGCCCTAGGTCACCCAGAGGGCATCAAACGCCTGCCCTTTCCCTCCTCTCAGACGGGGTGCCCCACCCTCACCACCAGTCAGTGGTCGGTGGAGCACCCCGTTACTGTTCTGCCAGAGTTATGATCCACCACTCCTGGTGACTTCTCCTCTTCTTCTTCAAAAAGCCCCTCTCCAGGGACGGCACCAGCCAGAAAACGCTATCTCCTATCCGCAGTCAGAAAGAAGCAGCGGGAATAGCCGGCCACGATAGGAATCTTTACAAAATCTTTGTAATTGGCTTAGGATTTTTTGATTTCTTCCCTCTATTATAGGGAGCAGACAGACCCCTATGGTTCCTGCTGTCAAGATCAACGCCTGGGAGGATCTCCCCCACCCCCGTTCCTCCGACCAGCACTCCCAGGCGTTGATCTCCCCCAGTTGCCAGCCGACGCAGCGTCAGCCAAACTGCTGAGCAACAGATCAGCACTCCTCGATCCCCAGCCCTCACCTCAGCATCCACCTAGCGGGGGCCTCAGTACTTTCCCCTACTTCCAGCCGTTCCAGACCTCGCTCACACCAGCACACACAAAGAAGGCCGGTCAGGGTCAAAGCCCTGCCGGCTGCTCTGCTGCGTTCTTACCGCAAGTGCTACTGCCACCAGCTACTGGCGGGGATAAGGTCCCGCCGGCCCACCTTGCCCCTCTGCAGGCCAACGTGGGCGATAATCCTGCCCTCCCAGGAGCGACCCATGAACAGGCGGCCCCTGCCAGGGTGTCTGAGAGGAGGGAGGAGACTGAGGAGATGGTGCAGGCGGCGGAGTTGGGGTATTCGACCAGGGCGGCACAAACGGCGGCTGTGACATGGGCTGTCCCCAAGGAGCCGTCTGGGGAGCCACCGAGGACAGCCTTTGCTCAGCCGGGCCAGCAGTCAGCGGCCCCTGGCCCGGCTGCTGTTGTAGGGCAGCTGCGGCAGCATGAGCGGCACGAGCACGCCGATCGTTGCGAATATGCCTCCAGACATAGAGTACAATCAACACCAGCAAAGCTAGCACGATCACGCCATCGAGGCTATGAAAGATAGGGGCCAGCGTATCCAGATGATTGCCCAGGACCGTGCCAGCGTAAGCCAGGATCAAGCACCAAGGCAGCGAACCCAGGAAAGTATAAAGACAAAAGCGTCCAAAGGGCATCTTTGTAATGCCAGCGGGTAGAGAAATGTACGTACGTACCACGGGGAGCAGGCGAGAAAAGAAGGTTGTTGCACTCCCCCATCGTCTGAAGAACTCATCTGCTTTATCAGCATCATGCTGCGAGATGAGCAGATAGCGACCGTACTTGAGCATTAGAGGACGCCCACCGGAGGCTCCAATCGCATAGGCCAGTATCGAACCGAGCAAGCAGCCAAGGGAGCCAGAGAGCGCCACCAGCAGCAGAGCCAACCAGGAGTTCAGGCCAGGAAGCAAGCGGCCCTGAGCGAGCATCACCCCGGCCAGAGGCATGACAATCTCACTGGGCAAGGGAATGCAGCAGCTCTCGACCGCCATCGCCACTACGATCCCCAAGAGTCCTGTCGAGACATAGAGATTGGTGATCAAGCTGGTCAAAGCTTCGATCAAGTGATTCAACAAAACACAGCCTCCTTTGTAAGGCAAGCTCCTGCACTTTTGCCCAATCCTAGCACACTCTGCCGAGGGACGCCAGGGAAGGGGTACCAACGCCTCTTTGGAGTAGCACCCTGGCCGGCCAGCCGGCTGATCAGCCGCGCCACCCTCCTCAGTCTCCGCCTTTTCCGGCTCCATTCAGGCCGTCTAGTCCTCGTCAGGCGCCTGAAAACGTCGAAGACGTGAAGAGCGGCGAGTGATTGGTTCCTCGGCGAACTGACTCAACTCTGTGCGCAGAGGATCATCTTCATAGAGATACGGAGGGCGACGCACCAGAGGATTCCTCAAGCTCCCTGATGGAGAGCTGCGCAAGAGACGCTGCTCGCCAGCGGCGCGTACACGCCCTGGGCCACTGGCGGTCTCTGCCGAAGGCGAGCGAGCAAAAGCGCTGTTCTCTCTCTTCAGAGAAGACAGAGAATCATCATCATAGGCCTCGTCAGCCTCAGTGGCCAATGGTGAACGGCGCCCAGCCGTCTGGGATAGCGTAGTGGAGACAGGCCCGACGGGACGTTCCGACCGTGCCAGCGACTGCGAACGCAGCTGGCGCTGCGGTACGGAAGTAGAGAGAGCCGAGAAGGAGGGAGAAGCAGGCATCTGGCCAGCCAGGCCAGAAGAACGGCGCGCCGCCAGCCTTGGAGGCGGCGGCGGAAGCATTGGCGAGATCTCGACATTCTCCTCGTTGTGGGTCTCCTCCTGCTGGCGCAGAGCCTCTAGACGTGCCGTGCGCAGCGCCTCGGCAAAGTATTGACTTTGACGGCGCTGACTACCGGTTGGAGCGCGCCCCACGCCAGGATACGCTGGACCAGCGGCAGCCGGGGGAAGCCGATACCCTCCCTGCTGAGGTTGCGCACGGCGCCCCTCGATGCGCGTCTGCGGATGAAGTGCTGAGGAATAGCGTCCAGTTGAGCGCGTCTGTAAAGGAACCGAAGAGGGAGTGCGAGCCGGAAGCTCTTGTGATAATGAGCGAGATAGACGTGATGAGAGCGGGTTGGAAGCAGACCCCCGACCACGCACCATCTCCTCTTCCGGTTCCTCATCATCAAAGGTCACAAAGCCACTATTGGAATCAGTCTCCTCCTCTCCCTCAGCAAAGACCCACTCGTCTTCTCCAGCCAGCGGCCCCTCATCGCCATCAAGCCGCGTATAGCGCGTCGGACCTCGCCAGCCATCGCCAGCCAGCAGCGCCTGATGAGCAGCACGTGAGGGAACAGGAGGAGGCGATTGACGTGCCGTTTCGAGGGCCATGTGAGCCTGCAACTCAGCCCGAAAATACTCATCATGGCGACGAGAGAGAAAGGAGAAGAGAGAGAGAGAAATGGGGATACTAAGTAACAAGGCTGCCAACCCGCCTATCAGGCCACCAAGCACCCAGGAATTCAGCGTATTCCCGAACCACAGGACCACGGCAGCTGCAGCAACCAGCACGAAAGCCACGGCGGCGGCTCTCATAGGAAGTATATCCTTTCAAACAGAAGTTCTCCTCAGTACGAGCAAGAGCATGGCGAAAAAAGAGCAGAGCCTGCCCAGGAAGAGCCTTGCCTCTCTTCTCAAAAACCCGGCCTGGGTATGCACCTATCATCTTTAGTGACAGTATAACAGCGACGGGATTTCTTGGCAAGAAGCGCTCTAGCAGCCACGCCTTGGCGAGAGAGCAGGGGAGAGCCGGGCGCATCAGGCTCCGCAGGCAACGACGGCTGATCGCAAGGGCGGGAAAGAGACAGCGCCAGCCAGCTGAGCAGTCACAACAAAATGTTCTCTCTTGAGACGAGCGAGATAGAGATACAAAGCAAGAGGACGCAGCACGGCAGGATATGCGCGTCCTCAGTGTTACAGCCTACTCAACCCTGGGGAGGCCTCGTCTACTCTACGGAAGAGAAAGCCATTCAAGCCTTACAGGCTTGACAAGGAGGAGTGGCAGCCGGTCGGTCGAGATCAGGTCAGGCGGCCCGCCCGGAACCGCCGTAGTGGCGTACGATAGCAATCACTTTGCCCTGAATCTCCCACTCACGATCCCACTCGTCGCGCGGGATATAGATCGGCTCCAGCTCAGCATTGGCCGGCTGCAGACGGACTTGTTCCTTCTCCAGGAAGAAGCGTTTGAGCGTTGCTTTACCGGGCGTGCCCTCCACCAGGTGGACAGCCACCACGATATCACCGTTCTCGCAGGTGCGCTGGCGCTTAATTACCACATAGTCGCCGTCGCAAATATGGTCCTCAATCATCGATTGGCCGCGGACAATGAGAGCAAAGCTGCTCTCGGGATCAACGCCATGCCCCACTTCGATGGTCTGGTCCGGTTCCGAGAAAATCTCGATCGGCTCACCAGCGGCGATGGTGCCCTCGACAGGAATGCCCCAGGGATGCCTGGTCAGCTTAATGCCGCGGCTCTTCTTGGCCTCACGGATGATGTAGCCGCGCTTCTCCAGCATGCTCAGGTGGTAGTCGACATGGCCGGTGCTGGCGATCTTCATGGCCTTGCCGATCTCACGGTTAGTCGGAGGCATTCCCTCCCGGCGAATGTAATTGACGATGAATTCCAACATGCGCCGCTGGAACTCGCCCAATGGTTCAGGCATAATCCAGGTTCCTGCCTTTCTCCAAAAACCCGTTCTGCGAACTTCGTCGCTGTCAAAAGTAGAACGGCTATTCGAGTCAATGATATCAGACAGGGCAAGACAAGTCAAGCTTTTTCTCGAACGTATTTTCGGAACAGTTTTTCAGGGGCGATCATGAGCGAGCCGGGCCGCCTTAGGGAGAGGCAGGCCCTTGGAATAGGCGCCAGTCTTTGCTATACTATCGGACGAGGGGAGGCGATGGCGGGTCGCAGCCAGGCAGCGCCTGCTCCTTTCCTGTCCTGACCGTAGCCAGCGAGAGAAGGGCAAGCGATTTGCGCCAGACCCGTGGATAGATGTACAATAAAGGCGTCGAACACTCGCGGAACCGGCCATGAAAGAGGGAGTCAGAGACACATGGTTGAAATGACAGTCGAGAGTGTACGCATAAATCTGGCGACACAGCAACGGGTAGTCATTTTAAAGGCGCTAAGGCAGGAGCGCTATCTCTTCATCTGGATAGCGCACGCGGAAGCCTACGCGATTGCGATCGAACTCCAGGGAGCTAGCTCCCCACGGCCTTTGACCCACGACCTGCTCAAGAACGTGATCACCGAGCTGGGCGCGAAGATTATGAGTGTCGTGATCTCTGACTTGATCGACGATATCTTCTACGCCCGCATTATCCTGGATGCCGACGGCAGGCACGTGGAGATCGATGCTCGCCCAAGTGACGCAATCGCGCTGGCCATTCGCGCCAAGGCTCCGATTTACGTCGAGGAGAGTGTGCTGGAGCGCGCTGGTGTCACGCCTGAGACGAGTGAGGAGCAGAGCCTGCCCAAGACCCCTCCGAAGAAGGAGCCGGAGCCGGATAATCTGGAGGCCTATCGCGACTTTATCAATAGCCTCGATGTGCTGGACGAGTTCGGTAAGGACTGACCCTACCTGCCGCCCCGTCACTGCCTCTTCCGGCTCGCCTTGCTGCATCGGGTCCCGCTCGCTTTCCGCTGGCCCAAAACCGCGGCGGCGACGCGATCCTGTAGGGGCATCAACCTAGCGTTTGGCTCTCTTCTCCAATAACCGAGCAACCAGACATGCTGCTCCGGCGAGAGAGTGAGTCTTTTCTTTTCCGCTGGCTCACCCCCTCTCGGAAGCACAAAGGTCAAATGGGACTCCACCAGTATATTGATGATCGATCGCTTTCCAGATCGATCACATGAGCTTGTTTATCCAAAAGCATAGCATAAAAGGAGCAAAAGCGGCGCGAATCCTGCCCAGCGTTGCGAGAGGATGTTCTTGGCCCTGCCGTAACGCCCTGGGACTGATGCCTTTGGCTTCTCAGCGCTCCGCTATGGCTTATACGGTTTTGCTCAGCAGCTCAGGGACAAGCGGAGGGTCAGCGGAGGGCCAGCCAGCGGTCGTGTTCCTGGCCTGGCTATCCTGGACAGCGATAGTTCCCCCGGCTTGCCGATGCTGCCGCCTACTGTCGTAACGCTCTCAGTGCTGCATCCCTGTGGCTCCCCCTGCGCGCCTTTTCCTGCGCTCTGTCCCTGCCCGAGGACATCTTCTCAGGGCAAAGCGTCTGTTTGCTATCGCTTCTCCACCCACAATTTCCTGCCCAGGCTGAGTAAGAGGGCTTGCTGGAGCCACAGGCTGGCAGCAACGCAAGCCAACGTCAAGTCAGCTTCGCCCGCAGGCACACACTCTTTCACTCTCTTCTCCATCAGGCTCTTACGCTCTGTTGCCAGGTATGGTACAATGAGGCCGTTCCTAGCCGAGAAAGAGGAGAGCTTATCGTCGCCTATGACACAGTCCGACGTGCCTATGCAGGAGCAGCAACCCAAGCAGGCTACAACTGCTCCACGATTACGCTTTGCCCCAAGCCCAACGGGCCTTCAGCATATCGGCGGTTATCGGACCGCCCTCTTCAGCTGGTTATTTGCTCGCCACAGCGGCGGTACTTTTATCTTGCGCATCGAAGATACTGATCTGAGCCGCACGGTTGAGGGCGCAGTGAGCTATCTGATCGAGGGCCTCAAGTGGCTCGGGCTGGACTACGACGAAGGCCCAGTTGTCGGTGGCCCGTATGGCCCTTATTATCAGACACAGCGCAAGGCCCTCTATCAGCAATACGCCCATCAGTTGATCGCCAACGGCCATGCCTATCGCTGCTACTGTACTCCCGAACGACTGGAGCAGATGCGCAAGGAGCAAGAGGCTCAAAAGCTTCCACCCCGCTATGATCGCCGCTGTCGCTTTCTCAGCACCGAGGAGCGCGCTGCCCTGGAGGCCGCCGGCCACAGCTGGACGGTGCGCTTCGCGATGCCGCTAGAAGGCGAGACCGTTGTTCATGATGAGCTGCACGGCGATATCACCTTCAAAAATGCCGATCTCGACGACGCTGTGATCCTGAAATCGGATGGCTATCCCACCTACCACCTGGCGAACGTTATCGACGACCATCTGATGGGGATTACCCATGTCTTACGCGGCGAAGAGTGGATCGCCAGTGCCCCGCGCCACGTGCAGATTTACCAGGCACTAGGCTGGGAGCCACCGCTCTTTTATCATCTCCCCAATGTTTTGGGGAAGGATAAGAAGAAGCTGAGCAAGCGCCACAACGCTCCTTCTTGGGATACACTGCAGAAGCAGGGCTACCTCCCCGAGGCGGTTTTCAATTTCCTGGCGCTGCTGGGCTGGGCCTACGACGATAAGACAGAGATTTTTAGCCGCGAGGAGCTGATTCGCGTCTTTACGCTGGATCGCATCGGCGTCTCCGGGGGAATCCTCGATCCCGATAAGCTGACCTGGATGAATGGGGTCTATATCCGCCAGCTGCCCCTGGAGGAATTAACGCGGCGCACATTGCCTTACCTTGAGCGCCCCGCTGCCGAGGGCGGTCTGCCTGACAGTGTGCCTCGTCCTCTCGATTTCGAGTATACGCAGCGCGTGCTTCAGCTGGAGCAGGAGCGGCTAAAGACCTTGGGAGAGGCTGCCCAAATGATCGACTTTTTCTACGTCGATGAGCTGCACTACGATACAGCACTTCTGCTACAGAAGCAGATGGATGCAGCCAGCACCCGCGCGGCCCTGGAACGCACGCGCGAGATTCTGATTGCACTCGATCGCTGGGAGCACAGTGCTCTCGAAGAGCCGCTGCGTGCATTGGCGGCAACGCTCGGACTGAAAACTGGCCAGCTCTTCGGAGCAATTCGCGTGGCTATCAGTGGGCGCACGGTCTCACCCCCACTTTTCCAGACAATGGAGGTCCTGGGCCGTCAGCGCACCTTGCACCGTCTCGACCAGGCCATCGCTCGTCTCTCCTGACCGGTCTGCAGATCTGAAAACTCCCGTTCTCTGGAGTGAGTCGGCGCTTCGCCAGCAGCCCTTGCCCCGGGGATATGTCCATATACCTTCCAGCGGGCCAAGCCGCCGATCCTTTTTGAGCATCAGGAGAGGTTAGTCCTGTGATTAATCGCGATTATATTCTACGATTGATCGAGCAGTTCAGCCGCGTTTTAGCGCGTGTGCTTCTCTTACGCCAGGATTACCAGTATGAGGAGGCGCTCATATTGATCGATGAGCTTTTCCGGCAGACGCTAGGCCTGAGCTCTGAGTTCTTGCTGGCGGCGCCTGAAGAGATGCTCCTGGCTCTGGTGAAGCGTATCGATCTGCTCGATGTCGGGAAATGCCTCTGGATAGCTCTCCTGTTCAAGCTGGAAGGCGATGTTTATCAGGATCTAGAGCGCTACGAGGAAAGCTTCCCCCGTTATCTGCGCTCGTTACGCCTCTTTCTGGAGGCTGTTCTGTTGGAGGAGAATCCGCGCCAGTCAGATTTCTTTGCCGAGATTGAGGAGCTGCTGACGCTGCTGAGTCGCCATGAGCTGCCTGCCTCGCTGCTGACGCGGATCATGCTCTACTATGAGAGAACTGGACGTTATGCCCAGGCAGAGGACGCGCTCTTCGAGGCTCTGGAGGCGCCCGATAGCAGTGATGAGGTTTTCGGGCAGGGATTGGCCTTTTACGCTCGCTTGCAGGGGAAGAGCAATGCCGAGCTGCGAGCAGGCAATTTCTCGCCTGAGGAGATCAAGGAAGGGCTGGCAGATCTCCAGCGTTTACAGGAGGTGCGCCGTTCTCCTCCCTCAGCAGAGTAAAGCAGGCAGGCAGAGCAGTTGGCTGTCGCGGCCCGCTCTTGCGTCAGCTGGCCCTCAGCGCTGTCCGTGAGGTGAGAAAATGTCGTTAGTAGAGACGCCTAAGCAGTCGTTTGCTCCCGCCACCTATCCCCGTTCGACGGTGGCCACAACCTGGCGCTGGCTCTGGCCAGATGTGCTGATCCGCATCCTCCCTCTGAGTGGCATCCCCCTGCTTTGGCTGATCTTCTCGCACCAGCCGCCGGCGGAACTGGGCCTGAGCCTGCCAGCGGCCCTCGGGACGCAGCTGGCCCTGGGGCTGGGTCTGGGCAGCCTGATGGCTTTGCTGGCTATGCTCTACCGCAGTCTGATCGTGGGACCGCGCTTTCAACGTCCGACGCCAGGCGACCATCTACTGCAGGCACTCTACTACCTCTTCATTAATGCTCCAGCCGAAGAAGTCTTCTTTCGCGGCTTTTTGTTGCACCTGGTCTGGCAATGGACAGGCTGGAGCGGCTGGGGCTGGCTGATTAGCACTCTGGTGTATACGCTCTACCATCGCCTGGGGGGTTGGAACTGGCGCAGCATCGCGGGCGTGGGCCTGGCCGGGATGGCCTTTAGCACTCTCTACCTACTACAGCCCACCCCCCCATCGCTGCTGAGCGTGGTCCTGGTGCACGGCCTCACCACCTGCGGCTTTCTCAGCTGGGGGGATGAGTTC
This sequence comes from Thermogemmatispora aurantia, assembly GCF_008974285.1. Lineage (GTDB taxonomy): Bacteria > Chloroflexota > Ktedonobacteria > Ktedonobacterales > Ktedonobacteraceae > Thermogemmatispora > Thermogemmatispora aurantia. Next base: position 62,296 of record NZ_BKZV01000001.1, read on the forward strand.
CTCTATCAACGCTGGCGCCGTCGTCATAGCCAGGATCTGCCCGCCTCCAAAGGCTGAGGCAGAGAGAGCAAGACGAGACTCACGCTTTGCAATGGGAGCTTGCTGCGGCTGTTTGGCACTTCCTGGGGCTGTTGAGATCTGTAAACCCCAGCCAGGCTTGATCGTCTCTGCCCTCTGCAACACGGGTCCAGGGGAGAAAGCCACGAGCATAGAGTTGGTCAGCTTTTATCTCACCCAGCTCCAGTCGGCCTAGTCATTCGCAGACAGAGTGCTTTCTCCCCCGATTGGGCCGTCCCTAGAGCGGTGGCTTCCCTTGCAGGGAGAAAGTATGATATCCTTGACTCGCCAATCAAGCAAGTCTCTACCTTATCGGTCTGGAGGTTCATTCGTTGAGAGTCGTTGTCACTGGTGGAGCGGGTTTCATCGGCTCCCATCTGTGCAAACGTTTGCTAGAGGCCGGCCATCATGTACTCTGTGTGGATAACCTGATCACCGGATCAGAAAGAAATATAGCTGAATTGCGCCATTATCCTCATTTCACTTTCCTCTATCACGACGTTACGCAGCCTTTCGCTTTTGAGGCTGAAGCGATTTTTCATTTAGCCAGCCCGGCCAGTCCCGTGGGCTATATGGAGCACCCGATAGAGACCATCCTGGTCAATAGCCACGGCACTTACCTGCTGCTAGAGGAGGCCCGGCGCCAGCAGGCCCGTTTTCTGCTGGCCTCTACTTCGGAGGTCTATGGTGACCCGCTGGAGCACCCGCAGCGCGAAGACTACTGGGGCCATGTCAACCCGATCGGCCCACGTGCTTGCTACGACGAAAGCAAGCGGCTGGGTGAGACGTTGACAATGGAATTTTATCGCCAATATCGTACAGATGTGCGCATCGTGCGTATCTTCAACACCTATGGCCCCAACAGCCAGCAGAACGACGGGCGCATGATTCCGAACTTTATTACCCAGGCTCTCAAGAATGAGCCGCTGACTATCTACGGCGACGGAAGCAAGACCCGTAGCATCTGTTATGTTAGCGACCTGGTCGAGGGGCTGATGCTGGCTATGTTCCACCCACAGACGACCGGCGAGGTTTTCAACCTGGGCAATCCAGAAGAGCATACCGTTCTGGAGTTTGCTCAGACCATTATCCGGCTTTGCCATTCCTCATCGCCCATTGTGTTTGAACCAGCCCGGGTCGATGACCCCGAACGGCGCCGTCCTGATATCTCCAAGGCCTGTCGCCTGCTGGGCTGGCATATCACTGTTCCAATGGAGGAGGGATTGCGACGAACGATAGAATGGTTTAGTAAGGAACAAAGTTCCCTCTCGGCGATCTCCTGACAGGTGCCCGCCCCGAGAGGAGCGTTTGCAACTATGGCAGAATTTAGCGCATTATGAGAAGCTTTAGCATCTTTACAAGAGAAGTCGGAGTTGATGTTTCTCGCTTCTTCCGTTTGAGAGCAACTTGGCGCTCCTTCCTAACAGCGGCCAATGCAGTTGGCCTGATAGGGGCCGCTTTAGCTCTCGGCTGTCTGCTCACTCTCCCCGCGCCGTGGAACATTCGTCTGCCGATCTATCTGATCCTCAGCGTCTGGGTCCTCCTCCGTCCCCAGGTCGCGCTCTACCTTCTCCCGTTAAGCGTTCCCTGGGGAGCACTTGACTATATCAGCCTTGGCTCGCTGCGTCTCAATAGCACCGATATCCTGGTGATTCTCCTGGCTGCCTCCTGGTTGGCAGGTCACGTCCTGCGTAGCGGCGACCAAACCAACGGACCGCGCAGCTACGAGCGGCAGGCTGTTCCGCCGCTGCTGCTGGTGGGACTGGCCGTACTGCTGATCAGCATGCTCGCTTCAATGACTGTGGCGATCAGTGTGAAATCAAGTGTCAAAGAAATCTTTAAGTGGATCGAGGTGCTGATCGTTGTTGTAGCCGGCAGTAGTTATATTCGCACGCGGCGCCAGGGCTGGACAATTGTGATTCTCAGCCTGGTGGCAGCGCTTTCGCAGGCAGCCCTCGGCTATTATCAGGAACTGTTCAACATTGGTCCCAGCAGCTTTGTGCGCGGCGAGAGCCTGCGTGTCTATGGCACGTTCAATCAGCCCAATCCCTATGCCGGCTATATCAATCTCTCGCTGCCTATCGCTCTAGCTCTGACCATTGCGGGCAGCAGGAAACAAACTCGCTGGCTGGCCGCCGGCGCGAGCGTGCTGTTGGCCCTGGCCGAGTTCTTCAGCCAGTCACGCGGGGGTTGGCTGGCCCTTATCACCGCCAGCCTCTTCATCTTGCTGGTGGGCTTGCCCAGCCTGCGCCCGTTTTGGCGCGTGCTCATCGTCGGCTTCGGGGCGCTGGTCGAGAGCATCTTGATCGGTATTATTCCGCAGAATCTCTTTATTCCATTGTTAAATTTCATTGGGGTTAACAACATCTCCTTCACACATCCTAGTGCTCAGCAGTACGCTACAGCGGAACGACTAGCCCATTGGCTGGCAGGGATTCACATGTTTCTTGATCACCCGTGGCTAGGAGTAGGCATTGGCAACTATGGTGATGCTTATCCGCGCTACGCGATCGGCATCTTCGTTATCCCCCTTGGTCACGCCCACAACTATTTCATCAATGTCGCGGCAGAGATGGGCCTGGTAGGACTGATAGCCTACACCTTCTTTGTTCTTGTCATCGCCGGGCTGAGTGCTCGCGCTTACCATCGCCTGCGGCGTGTCTATCGAGAGCTGGCTGCCAGTCTGGCGTCCAACAGTATGAGTGTCTCCGCCCTTCGCTGGCAGCAACGGCTCGCTCATATTGGCGATGATCAGGCTCTGGCCCTGGGAATCGTGGCTGCGCTCCTTACGGTTCTCGTGCATAACATGGTTGATAATCTCTATGTGCAAGGCATGACCAATCTCATGGCGCTCCTTTTGATTGTTCTGCTTCGCCTGGAGCGCTTGGCACTGGCCGAGCACCAGCAGCAGGGGCAGAGAGAGAGTAACCCTACTCAGGCAGCCATCCAGAACGCGCCAACACTGGCCGCGCGTACGTGACCTGGCCGGCCTTCTCTGCGTTTAGCAGAGAAGGGAAGATCTGGTCAGGGAAAGGAGAGAGGGACCTGCTGCTTAGAGATGAAGAGAAGGCACAGCCCTAACTCTGAGCAAGCAGGCCCTGTCAGGTTTCAAAGTCGGCCCAGGCCAGGCGCCAGGCGATCTATGAGAGGCGATCCCTTAAGCAGGCTACTCGATGAGATGAGAAGAGCGCACGTGTGCGATTGAGAAGAGAGCCGCCGCGCCGGGAACTCTTCCTCCCGCGGGAGAGGGTCGCTTTTGCCGGTTTCCAGCGCCCGAAATCTCAGAGCACACTGCACTGTGACTCAGCATGTGCCTGCGCCAGGTAGCTTCGATGCCTGCGAGGTGAGTGAGGGGCGCCCGGGTCTGCCCAGACCAGAGAGGAGAAGAGCAGGCCCGTAACTAAACAAGGAGAGAGCCAGGTTGGTCATTTGTGGCCAAGCATAAGCACGTACAGGGAGAAGGATCTCCGAAGGAGTCTGCACTGATGAGTCAGTGGTTTCAGCACGGCAAGGATGAGGCCGAGAGAGAGCGTACAGGCCGCCCCTTGGAACAGGCGGCACTCTTCCAGGAAGGGGCAGTAAGCGAGGCCCCTCTGACAATCGATGAACACAACGAGCAGCCCATTACAGTAGAGCAACTCTCGCTTGGTAAGCGTTTGCTGAATTGGCGTACCATTGTACCCCTGGTCGTTGTGCTGCTGGCCCTGCTGATCTTCTTAAAACAAGAGAAGATCAATCTCCAGCAGACCTGGTTAGCTATTGAGGCGGCCAATCCTCTCTTTTTCGCCCTGGCCTTTGTGATCTACTACCTCTCCTTTCCTCTGCGAGCCTGGCGCTGGCGCATTCTATTGCGGAACGCCGGCCAGGGCCAGGGAGCAAAGAATGAAATGCGCCTGCCGCCTTTCTGGAAACTGGTAGAGATCGTCTATATCTCCTGGTTCGCCAATGCCCTGGTGCCAGCCAAGCTCGGCGACCTTTACCGGGCCTATCTGCTGCGGCAGGAGAGCGGTTGTTCAGCGACACGCACCTTCGGCACTGTATTGGCGGAGCGTCTGCTCGATCTCATGGTGCTGCTTTGTCTGTGTATTCCGGCCTTGATGATCAGCCTCCATGAGCGTATGCCCTGGCAGGTGCGTTTTGGTTTGATCGTCACCCTGGTCGCAGTACTGGTCGGTATGGCCGCCCTGGGACTGCTGCGATGGCTGCACGAACCGATCGGGAAGCGCATTCCGGCACGCTTGCGTGGCTACTATGAACATCTGCAGGGGGGCATCCTCGGCTCCTTTCGTCATCTGCCTACCCTGGGCCTGCTGACCCTGGCCATCTGGAGCTGTGAAGCACTGCGTTTCTTCTTCGTGGTCCTGGCGCTACAGCTCCTGCAAGGTCCCTTGCTGCACCTGTTGGCGGTGGCGATCCTCATCGCTCTGGTTGAGGCCCTGCTGACGGTCATCCCTTTCACCGGGGGAGGCGTGGGCCTGGTCGAAGGAGGAATGATCGCTATGATCGCTCTCTTCCGCCCTCATGCCACTAGCCTGGCCCTGGCGGCCATCGTGCTGGACCGCACTATCAGCCTGCTCAGCATCCTGGTGATCGGCTTTATCGTCTTCTTCATCGCCTTCGGGAGACAAACAGCAAAGCAGTCCCTAGATGCTTGACAGAGCCAACTCACCAGTCTTATAATCTCCCCGTAGGCCCGCGGGATGGCTTAAACGGACATCAAGACTGCAAGGGCTCCACTCTGACCAACCTTCAGTCAAACAACAAGGCAGAGGAGCCCTCACCCCCACAACCGTTTGGGGATGCGTCCAGGCACACATGCCGACGCAGACACAATGGCAAACAAACACCATCTCGCAACCAGGCCGAGAGGGGGGGGAGTCCTGCTGTCGGAAGTCAAGGTTAGCGAAAATGAGCCGTTCGAGGCTGCGCTGAAACGCTTCAATCGCAAGATCCAGCAAGACGGCATTCTCGCCGAGGCGAGACGCCGAGAGCACTACGAGAAACCAAGCGTAAGGCGCAAGAAGAAGGAAGCAGCAAAGCGTCGCAAGACAGCCCGTAAAAATAAGTAGTCCGTAACCCCTGTCGGATTACGCTTGAGCGGTCGATACCCTGCAGAGCAACTATATAGTTGCAAGTATACGATGTGTAAGGATCACGCTTGAGCGCTTAAAGGGCAAATGCAGAGAACAATGCATGCGAAAGGCAGGTGCTTTTCCGACAGGGGTTTCTTTTTGGCGCGCCGCTGGTTCGACTGGTAAATCTGCCCTCTGCACTTGTGCAGACCCTGCTTTACTTAGGTCATTTGCTTCCGTCACTGCACGGCGACTTCCGGCTGGCCGGCTCGCTCGCTTTGGCCAATCAACCAGTCAGAATGCAAAAGAAGCAAACAAGAGCGCCAGGCAAGTTACTACCAGGATTACTGCACAGTTCCTGCCAAGAATGAGGGGCCTTATGGACGAACAGCTGTCGCAAATTGTTGACCTGTATGTCACGCTGGAAGATGTGGCACTGAAGCGCTCGTTCGATGAGGCGCTAGCCTTGGTCGATCTGGATGCCTTCGCCCGCCGCGCCCTGCTAGAGGCCGGGGTAGACCAGCCCGTGATGTTTACCTTGATGGTCACAGACGACGCTACGATCCAGGAGATGAATAACCAGTACCGCCAGCAGAATAAGCCCACCGATGTACTCTCTTTCCCGCTCCTTGATCAGCCGCTGGTCGAGGCCCCCGCAGAGTTGCTCTGGCAACCGCCCGAGCAGCCTGCCAATTTAGCATCAGAGGCCGCTGCCTTCACTCCTCCCCCATTCATAACCCCTCCAGGCCAGCCGACAAACCTGGGCGACATCGCTATTTCCTGGCCCACCGTGCTCCGCCAGGCTGCCGCTGCTGGTCATAGCCCTCGACAAGAGTTCCTCTACCTGTTGGCCCACGGCATCCTCCATCTGGTCGGCTACGATGATCAGACGCAGGCCGGCTATGAGACAATGGTCCGCAAGCAGGAGGCAATCCTGGCGGCCACAGGAGAACACGTCAGCGGCTTATGAGCAAGTTGAGCGATCCCAGACGCGCACCTCGCAGCGCCTGGGGCCGTTTCCTAGCCGGTTTTACCTACGCTTTCAGGGGCCTCTGGTACGCCTTACGCACTCAGCGCAACTTCCGTGTCCATACCGGCGTTGCCTTGCTGGTAATCATCGCCGCCTCACTCCTGCGCCTCTCTCCTATCGAGTTTGCGCTAGTGGCGGTGGCGATCGGCAGTGTGTTCATTAGCGAGCTGGTGAATACCAGCATTGAACTGTGCCTTGACCTGCTGCATCCCGAATACCATCCCCTGGTGAGGGCCGCCAAGGACGTGGCCGCCGGGGCCGTACTGTTGAGTGCGTTGCTCGCTGTGGCAATCGGTGTCTGCGTCTTCGGGCCTCATCTCTGGAGCTGGTGGCACACCCTACGGCACTGAGTCAAGAGGCGGTTGCCACCCTCTCCCGGTTGTGCCGCTTCCACTCCGCTCTGCTCTCTTCCTTACTCTGGACAGTTGTTCGCCCGTTCTCTTGGCCCTGCCACCTCTCCTCCGGTTAACACGCCCTGGAGAGGATTGAGATACTTGACAGATCGCAAGAGAGATTGCTATCATCAAAGAAGAGGGCACAGGTCACCGCCTTACTTCCGTAGCTCGTGGCCTGCGTCGATCCTGCGCCCGTAGTTCAGTTGGATAGAACAGCGACCTTCTAAGTCGCCTGTCGCAGGTTCGAGTCCTGCCGGGCGCGCTTCATTTGCTGCATATAAGGAGAGGGAATAGATCTCGACCGGCCTCTCAGCCGGTCGGTCTTCTCCTCTCCTTTTTTCCTTGCCGGTGGAGATTACCCCTGAGCGAAGGAGGCAGTCAGCGAAATTTTTTTACAGTTTCCTGACGGTTTCTTGAACATCAGCCCCTATAGTTAGCGAAGGGAAAGCAGTGTGCACCTCCGCCGGGCTGAGACCTTTGCGACTCTGGCCCGGCTGACGACACGCTAAGGCAAGCGCCTGTACGGAGGACAGAGAGGCCTGACAGGAGCGGCCATCATCCCAATCTAGCGCTAATGCTGCGCCTCTCTGTGGCTCTGCTCTGGTTAGCTATCCCATTCCCGCGAAGGGAGATAATCTGTGCATTGTGATCCATGCTCCAGAGGCCCTGCGCCCGGATGGCCATGCTTTGGTCTGCTCGTCGGGCTGATCGCCACCATCGTCTTTGTAGTAACTAGCTGCAGCACGGGCAACTCATCGACGGCGATGAGCAATTCACCAGCGCCAACACTCCGGCAGGTACTTGTTCTGCCCAACGTTGGAACTCAGGACCTCAACTATCTCGATCCAGCCCAGGAGCCGGATGCCAACGATCCAGCCCAGGGACCTGATCCAAACTCGGCGCTCGCTCTGAGCATGCTCTACAGCGGCCTGGTGCGGACTGACAAGAATCTGAACGTGGTCCCCGACCAGGCCAGCTGGGAAATTTCCCCCGATGGACGAGTCTATACCTTTCATCTGAAGCCGAACATCGCCTTTTCGGACGGCACTCCGGTCACAGCGGCCAGCTACGTCTATTCGCTGACACGCGCTCTGCTGCCCGAGGTGAAATCTCCTCTGGCCGCGGTTCTTGAGAAACCGATTGTTGGAGCGAGCGCTGTCATTAGCGGGAAGAGCCGGGTCCTGGCCGGAGTACAGGCGGTCGACCGCTATACACTGCGCATTACGCTGACACGACCGACTCCTTATTTCCTAGCTTCGCTCACCAACGAACTCTTTTTTCCTGTTAATCAGCAGCTGATCGAGCGCTATGGCCAGAGCGACTGGACCGAGCATGCCGTAGGCAACGGCATCGGCTGCGGGCCATTCATGGTGAAAGCCTGGGAGCACAATGTCAAAATGATCCTGGTGCCGAATCCGTACTACTATGGGGCCCGCCCACGCCTGAGCGAGATCGATATGATTTTTGTGAATGACCCGGCAACCGCTTATCAACAGTATCGCGCCGGGCAGTTCAGTTTGATCTGGAATATTCCTCAGAGCGATCTACCAGCAGCTCGCGGTTTGGCCGGTTTTGTCTCTAATCCGCAGCAGGAAACGGATATGCTCTTCTTCAATACCCACATGCCACCTTTCGATAACGCTACGGTGCGCCAGGCCTTCGCTTATGCACTGGATCGAACCACGCTGGTGCAGACACTCCTCAAGGATGCAGCGACCTTGGCCCCAACACTGATCCCCCCCGGTCTGCCAGGTTATCAAACGGACTACCAGGGACTGCCATTCGACGCCGAGAAGGCTCGTGAATTGCTACGCTCGGTCTACCCCGACACGGCTCTGATGCCGCCTATTGTGCTGACCTATCCGACCGCGCTGCTCTCGCGCGCTGAGGCCAATGCTCTCTGCAGCATGTGGTCAAGCGTTCTCAATATTTCGGTTAAACCGCTGCCGGTCGAGCTGAATGCCTATACCGATGAGCTGAGCCAGCACCAGGTTCAGCTGGGCTTCATTCAATGGTACGCGCTCTACCCTGATCCCCACAACTGGCTCGCTCCTAACCTGCTCTCTGGCGCTCTCCATAATGAGTCGCTCTGGCAAAACCAGACCTTCGATCAACTGATCACCCAGGCCGATCAAACGAGTGGAGAGGCCCGCTTTGCTCTCTACCAGCAGGCAGAACAGCTAGCTCTCGAAGAGGTAGCGATACTGCCCCTGGACCATGAGACCATCAACGCCATTATTCCCCCTTGGGTGCACGGGATTAGTCTCAATGCTCGCGGCCTCTATGTGGAGGATTGGTCACAGGTCTATCTCTCGCCACATTGAGTGAGCATAGCCCGCCATCGGCCAGAGGTAGCCCTGCGCCAGGTGGGGGGAAGTAGCAAGCAAGAGCCAGTAGATAATAGAGGGACAGAACAGCTCTAACACGATGGTGATGGCCGCGCCGACTGACATTGGCGCGGCCATCAGATACGACCCTCCGCGGGTCATCTCCCGCCTGCTTTTTCCCCTGCTTCAGCCATCCATCATAGCTTACCTCGCAGCTATGTTCCAGAGGTGAGGGAGTCGAAGCGTTCGGGACCACAGGCCAGCAGCAGCGGAGAACGCCGTCCCGTGCAAATCAAATCGCTGATCAGCTGACCAGTGATGGCACTCAGCATCACCCCAACACTGCCATGCCCGGTCGCTAGAAGGACATTCTGCCAGCCAGGGAGAAGGCCCAGGATTGGCAAGCCATCAGGTGTGGTTGGTCGCAATCCAGCCCAACTGTCTTCAAGCGTGGCGTCAGTCAGCATCGGCACTAGACGCCGCGCCTGCGCGAGCAGCCAGGCTACTCCCTCGGTAGTCACGCGCGCCTCAAAGCCGGCCTCCTCACGCGTAGCTCCTACTGTCAGCGAGCCATCTCGCCGAGGAATAAGGTAGATGGCCCGGCCAAAAATAAGGTGACGGAGCGCCGGCAGCCCCGCCGGCGGGCGTAAGCTCAGAAGCTGCCCCCGCACCGGTCTCACTGGCACAGCATAACCCAGCCAGGCACAGCACCGGGCACTCCAGGCCCCCGCCGCAATCACCAGGGAGCCACAGCTAATCTCTTCACCCGTCTTAGTCTGGACAGCCAGCACCCGACCAGCGCGCTGGCGCAGGCCACATACTTCGCAGCTTTCGTAGCAACGGGCCCCAGCCTGACGAGTAGCCCAGGCAAGCGCTTTGAGTAGCTCCCTGGCTCTAAGCTGCCCCTCCTGGGGAGCGTAAACAGCCCCCTCGACCTCAGCGCTGAGCAGCGGCTCCCGCCGCCGCGCCTCTTCTCCACTGAGCCAGCTCAGCTGCAAACCTAGCGGTTGCCAGTACGCCAGCCGCCGCTGCAGACGCGCTACCGCCCGCGTCTCGCAAGCTAGACGCAAGGCCCCACGCTGCTCAAGCTCGATTTGAAGACCGCTGCTCGCCTCCAGCTCGGCCACCAGCTCCGGCAGGAGCGAGCAGCCCGCGAGCAATAAGGAAGCCATAGGGCCTGGCCCATTGAGTGGGCCAAGTGGAGCCAGCAGGCCCGCCGCCGCTGCTGAGGCCCCAGCGCCGACCTTCGCTTGCTCCAGGAGACAGACGTCAACCCCAGCTCGGCGGAGATAGTAGGCAATCGACCAACCAATGACTCCAGCCCCGATAATGACTACATCTGCTTGATCATGCATTCTCCTCTCCCCATTCTTGACCGCTGATACCCTCTTGCCCACGCCAAGGAGAAGTATAGCGCCTTTCCCCGGCCCGAGCATAGCCCAGGGACCTCGGTAAGCCGATCAATTTTCTACTACAGCAGTATCTCATGCTAAATAATCTCTTCAATTTATAACAACTTGATATATTGTTAGCTTGTATTAGTGCTTTAAAATAAGTAAGGGATAGGAAAACAGAGTTCCCCGTTGAAAAGTCAACAATAAGGAGGATAACGACATGTTCTTCCATGTACAGAAGCTCATCAATGAGATCATTCCAGATGAACCAGATCCGGCAGCGGCCAATGCTCTGCAAGAGGGGTTAGGTGGTCAGTTTGGTGAAATGCGTACAATGATGCAGTATTTGTTCCAGAGCTTCAACTTCCGCGGTAAGGCCAAGCCCTATCTCGACCTGATTCAGGGCATTGGGGTCGAAGAGATCAGCCATGTCGAGCTGATTGCCACCACCATCAACCATCTCCTGGACGGCTCGCCGCGCTATCGGGGAGAGATCCCGGCCAATGGAGCCACCCCGCTCAACATTGCTCTCAAGGAGGGCAACATTCACCACTTTCTGGTCGGAGCGCAGGGAGCGCTGCCCATCGATGCCGCCGGCAACCCCTGGTCAGGCTCTTACGTCTACAACAGCGGCAACCTGGTGCTCGATCTGCTCAACAACCTGGTGCTTGAAGCCACCGGGCGGCTCCAGAAATGTCGTCTCTACGAGATGACCAACAACAAGACCGCGCGTTCTACCATCGCCTATCTGATCGTGCGTGACGAAGTGCACGAGAAAGCCTATGCCAAAGCACTTGAGACGCTTGGAGTCCAATGGGGCAAGATCCTGCCCATTCCCAAGTTTGACGCCAGCAAGATGCCTGAAGTCAAGCGTCTGATGGACATGGGCCTTCATAACCAGCTTCACCACTGGCGCCTCGACGGCTCGGAGATGAGCAAGATCTTCCATGGCCCCTCACCAGCACAGGACGGTACCTTGACCACCACCCAGAAGCCGCCCGAGGGGGCCCCCATCAAGCTTGGCGAGGCCCGTCCCGAGGAATTTGCCCCGGGCCTGACGTCGGAGCTGGAGAAGCTGATTCAGCAAATCGAGGCCGTCAAGGTCTGAGAGCAGTAGGGCATGCGCCAGCCGGGCCAGGCTGAAGCGCGAATGGAACGAGCAAACCGACCTCAGCAGAGAAACGACAACTGGGCCTGCTCTCGCCAATTCATCGCCCGAGAGCAGGCCCAGTTTCTTGCCTCCTTCTTATCCCATCGGCAGCCTGCTACGAGGAGCCGGCTCGCTCACGCCTACCAATTGAGAGACAAGGGCTGCAATTCGCGAGAGGTAACAGAAGCGCACCCTCCCTTCCGCTGCTGCTCTCACCTCTTCTCGTCTGTCGCCAGTTTAGCAGTCGATCAGGTAGGCAGACAGGCACGAGCACAGCCAGTGAGCCAGCCCCAATCACTGCAGCGAGCGAGCAAAGGCTTCGAAGAGGCGACGCTGTTCCTCGGTCAAGTGAGTTGGCAGAACCACATTCACCTCAGCGTAGAGGTCGCCACGCTGATCCGGCTGTCCCAGAACCGGCATGCCCTGGCCACGCAGGCGGAAAGACTTGCCATTGGGGGTCTCCGGCGGGATCTTCAGTAACAGGCGACGGCCTGACGGCGTCGGCACCTCCACCTCGCCACCCAACATAGCCGTTGTCAGAGGGACATCGACCCGCGTACGCAAAATCGTGCCCTCACGAGTAAAGCGCGGATCAGGCCGGACATGGATACGCAGATAGAGATCGCCGCGCCCAGCAGCCCCCGGGAGTCCTTGGCCAGGGATGCGGATGCGTGCACCATCCTCGACACCGGCTGGGATCTTGACCTCCAGACGGCGGCGGCTGCCATCGAGATCCTCCAACTCGATCATACGGGTAGCGCCGTCGTAAGCCTCCGCCAGCGATACCTCTAACACTGACTCCACATCGCGCCCAAGTGGAGCCTGACGCCCGACAGTGCGGCCTGTCCGTGCCCGCCCACCGAAGGGACTGCCGAAGAACATCTCGAAGAAATCGGAGAAGGGCGAAGCGCCACCGAGCAGATCCTCCAGATCCTCCTCGGTGATCGTCTGATAGCGATATCCGCCAGAGCCAGAGGCACCCGGCCAGCGCCCATAGCGCTGATAATAGCTGCTCAGCTCATCATACTTCTTGCGCTTCTCAGGATCAGACAAGACCTCGTAGGCCTCGTTAATCTCCTTGAAGCGCTCTTCTGCCGCTTTATCTCCTGGATTTACATCAGGGTGATACTGGCGCGCCAGCTTGCGGTAAGCCTGCCGGATGGTCTTATCGTCGGCGTTACGATCTACACCCAGGATCTTATAATAATCTTTGTAGTCGACAGCCATAGGTGCCTCCCCCCAGGAAGATGTGAGCTACAGGCCCTTCAATCAAGCAACCAACTAACTACTTAACCGCCCATTCAGCCCTCCACGGGCCTGACCCATACCCTTGAATAGGAACGACCGCCTGCAGAGTAGTGGTGAGACGGAGCACTCCCAACGTAAGCACGCCCCCACTCCCTTCCCCTGTAGGAAGGCAGGGAAGCCACATGTGCAGGAAAGGAGCCATCACGAGCGACCAAGTAGGCAAGCAAACACATCAGCATCTCACTCAACGGACCTGACGCCGGCGTCAGTCACACGAAGCGGCAGCGGAAGGAGGACGGCGGGAGCCAGCACCAGTCCGCTGCTGAGAGGAGACAGTCTGCTTGGTGGGCGGTTCAGTAACATTGGCCGGCCAGCTCATCAGGCAACGAGCGAGCAGAGATCGTGATACCTCTTACTTGCATTCGGGCAGTCTGGACCGCTGGTGAGCTGGCCGGTCCACCTGCACAGGTGGGCGGCCTCGTTCGTCAGCGAGCCTGAGCAGCCGAACGGGGCCGCCTGATGCAGGGCAAGAGCCAGCCAAGCCAGCCAGCCAGAGACGAGGTACCAGAGTACCCCCGGGGAGCGGCTCAGATCTCGCGATACTCACCCTCGATGGGACCAGAATCGCCACCATCGGAGGGGTTCGAGCTGGAGGATGAGCCGCTGCCCGGAGCAGCACCGGCACTGGCACCAGCCTGGCTGTAGATCTCCTGGCCGATGCGCGACAGCGAGCGCTCCAGTTCATCGAGCGTGCTACGCACACGAGCGACATCGCTGCCTTTGAGGGCCTCTTTCACCGCCGCAATGTTGCTCTCCACCTCGCTGCGCAGACTGGCCGACACCTTATCGCCCATATCGCGCAGCGTCCGCTCAGCCTGATAGGCCACGCTATCAGCGCGGTTGCGCAACTCGATCTCCTCACGGCGGCGCCGGTCCTCTTCCGCATACTGCTCGGCCTCGCGCACCATGCGCTCCACTTCCTCCTTGCTGAGGCCGCTAGAGGCAGTAATCGTAATCTTCTGCTCGCGACCGGTGGCCTTATCGCGTGCCGAGACATTCAGGATACCGTTGGCATCGATATCGAAGGTTACCTCGATCTGCGGCACCCCACGCGGCGCGGGCGGGATACCCTCCAGGCGGAAGCGGCCCAGGCTCTTGTTATCGCGAGCCAGCTCGCGCTCGCCCTGCAGCACATGGATCTCGACTGCCGTCTGATTATCCTCGGCGGTGCTGAACAGCTCCGTCTTGCGCGTTGGAATCGTTGTATTACGCTCGATGAGCTTCGTCATCACGCCGCCCAGTGTCTCAACACCCAGCGACAGCGGCGTGACATCGAGCAGCAGGACGTCGCGCACCTCACCCTTGAGCACACCAGCCTGGATCGCCGCACCAATCGCCACCACCTCGTCCGGGTTGACGCCCTTATGCGGCTCCCTGCCGAAGAGGCGGCGCACCATCTCAATGACCGCCGGCATGCGCGTCTGACCACCGACCAGCACCACCTCGTTGACATCGCTGGGGCGAATACCGGCATCGGCCAGAGCCTGCATCACCGGCCCGCGAGTGCGCTCGATCAGATCGCTCACCAACTGCTCCAGCTTGGCGCGCGTCAAGGTCATCATCAGATGCTTGGGGCCATTGGCATCAGCACTAATGAAGGGCAGATTGATCTCCGTCTGCAGCGAGCTGGACAGCTCAATCTTTGCGCGCTCAGCGGCCTCCTTCAGGCGCTGCAACGCCATACGATCCTGACGCAGGTCGATGCCATGCTCCTTGCGGAACTCATCGGCCATCCAGTCGATAATGCGCTGATCGAAGTCATCGCCACCCAGGTGCGTATCACCATTGGTAGCCTTCACCTCGAAGACGCCATCACCGAGCTGCAGAATCGAGATATCGAAGGTTCCGCCACCCAGATCGTAGACAGCGATGATCTCATCCTTCTTCTTATCCAGACCATAGGCCAGCGAGGCCGCCGTCGGCTCATTGATGATACGCAGAACCTCCAGACCGGCGATCTTGCCGGCATCCTTGGTGGCCTGGCGCTGCGAGTCGTTGAAGTAGGCCGGGACCGTAATCACAGCCTGCGTAATCTTCTCGCCCAGCTTCGCCTCGGCATCCAGCTTCAGTTTCTGCAGGATCATGGCCGAGATCTCAGGCGGGCTGTACTCACGGCCACCCATCACGACCCGTGCATCACCATTGGGCGCCCTGGTAATCTTGTATGGCACCAGCTTCATGGTGCGCTGGACCTCGGGGTCATCAAAGCGGCGCCCCATCAAACGCTTGACCGAATAAATCGTGTTCTCCGGGTTGGTGATCGCCTGGCGCTTGGCAAGCTGACCCACCAGTCGCTCACCTGTCTTGGTCACCGCCACCACCGAGGGTGTCAGGCGCGAGCCTTCGCTATTCTCCAGGACTACCGGCTCGCCCGCCTCCATCACCGCCACCACCGAGTTGGTCGTCCCAAGGTCAATGCCGATCACTTTAGCCATCGCTACAATCCCTCCTTCGTGGAGGAGAAAGCGCTCTTCTGAGAAGACTCTCTCCTCACACTACTCATGCTTTCACTCACTTCGTTCCTTCAAGCTCTTTCGTCATCTCGTCACTTCAACACCGTTATACCCACGTCGCCAGCCATAGCAGGGCAGGTCTCTGTCAGTACTTGTATCACATATCACAAAAACTGTCAAGTCAATTTACCCAAACCGTCAGATATGGAACCAGGCAGTTATGGAGCAGACGGCGAGGAAGGAGTAGACTGTGAGCCGGCCACAACGACTTGAGCTGGGCGGACAATCCGCTCGCCAAGCATGTAGCCGGGGCGCACGATCTGCAGGACAGTGCCCTCGGGGGCACTAGCCTGGGTATCGAGGGCCACGGCCTCGTGCAGGCGTGGGTCGAACTGCTCGCCCTGGCGCCCAATCTGACGGATGCCCAACTCGGCCAGGGTGCTGGCGAGGCGCCGGGCCACCAGGTGCAGCCCCTGAACCCAGGGCTGGTGGGCCAGTTCAGGGGGAGTGGCGCTGAGGGCGCGTCCCAGATCATCGAGCACGGGCAGCAGACGCCGCAGGAGAGCAATCTGGGCACTGAGGCTGGCCTCCTCCTGCTCCTGCCCCACACGGCGCCGGTAGTTGATAAAATCGGCCTGTGAGCGACGCAGCATATCCAGGTACTCTTCTGATCGCCGCTGCTCCGCGGCTAGCTCGCGCTCCAGGCGACTGACCAGTTGCGCTTTATCATCCTCCACGGCCTGCTGTGGCCTGGCTTCCTGCTGTCGCTCCTGCCCTTGATGCCACATTTCCTGCCTCCTCTAGCGCGAAGACGAGGCCAGCAGTGCTCCGGCACCCCCCGGCTGCCCCTGACCAGCCGCCTCGCGCAATGTCAGACCTGTAACTTTTAACTCTATCATAGTTTGTCAAACGCTCGCTGAACTGACGGGCATTTCTTTAGCAGAAGCTCAGAGAAATACGAGTCTTCTCTGCTCTCGTCCCGCCACCTCTTTCCTGTTTTCTGATCTTCGGAACACCCTTGCCGAGGCAGCCAGCTGCTTGCGCCCCCAACTCCCCCGTTTGGGCGTCCGCCCTCCCTCCCCCTGGGGTGGGGCGAGCGCCGTCGGAGCCGGACCGACACAGCGTGCGCGCAGGCAGGCAGCCTGCTCTCCCTTCTCCCCTCCATCCTCCTCTCTCTTCTACTCTGCTCACTCTCGCGCCGACTCAGAGCCTACCGCTCGCTCAGCGGGATCAGCCTCAGCGGCGTGCTGGTCTGCCTGCGATAGCCTGATGCGAGCTAGGGACTGCGACGGTTGCCCGGCAATGTCCGCCTGTCCACCCGCCGTCTCCTGCGAGCTGTGCTGCTCGCCAACTCCAGCTTGCTCGCTCAGCGCCCGGCGTACCTCGATACGCACTCCGGCACTTTCTCCGACCTCGCCCAGCCCCAGCACTTCGAAGAGCCGACGCATCTCACGCAGCGCATTCTCAGCACGCATTTGCGCCTCTCTTGCCTCCTGAATCTCCTGCTGGAGAACGCGGACATGCCTGCGAATCTGCATGATATAGCGAATGCCAACCGCGTTCACTCCCTGCTCATATAATTCGGCCACCTCTTCGAGGATGGCCAGATCACTATCGGAGTAGAGGCGATTCTTGCCGCTTTGACGCGCCGGCTCCAGGAGGCCCGCTTTTTCCAGCTCTCCTCCATAGCGTCGCAACATGTGCGGAGGCAGCCCCAGTAGCTCCGAGACAACCCCTATGGTGTACTTGTGAATTGTGTCTCTCGGCTCACCTGGGACTCTCGCAGATGGCCTGGATCGTCGCTTCATGCCAAGCCTCCTTCCTCAACGACCTCTGACCTGGCCCGCTGTGCCACGCTGTGCCATGCTGTGGGCATCACGCACGCCCCCTCACCCCCTCCCTCACCAACCCACCTCCCCACGAGGGGCGCACGCTCACCTGCTCCCCGCTCCCGGGACCTATCCATAGGATATACTTTCTAACAATTTTTGTCAAGTGATTTGTCCAAAAAATCAAAGGAGCGACTTTCAGACCGATGGCTGGCCCGACAAGATCAGACACAGCTGAGCACCTAAGACTGGAGCAAACGCGCCAGGGCCTCCGCCTGCTCGCTGAACCTGGCCAGGCGCTTTTTCTTGAGATTCTCGCGCAGAATCCAGGCAATATCTTTGTCATTCCAGCTGGCGCAGATCTGCATCAGCGCAAAGCCGTCCTCTGGGGCGGCAGCAGTGACGACGCTGAGACTGTAACCCAGAGTCTGACGCAGGGAGCGAAAAGCGGCTTGATGGCGATCCGCTGGCGTCAGCTGGTGCAGCCGCTCCAGAACCTGGCGATGAATGCTGAGAGCTGCTGTGACGAACCGATGCTCCAGGAGCAGCGATGGCTCAGCCAGGGCAGCTACTGCGGCACGCTGGTGCAACAGGAGGCCTTCGGCAGCCAGGCGACTGAGCTGGGCCAGAGTCTCTGCGCTGGCCGCAGGAAGCAGCTGCTGATAGGCCATAACTACTCCCTCGCGAATACGCCAGCAGGGAGAAAGCGCTCTCTCTTCTAAGAGGGCCAAAGCCCACGCTCGCCAGTCTGGCCGGACTGCCGCACAGGCCCCCAGGGCAATGAGACCACACAGGACGGTGAATTCGGCAGGGGTGTTGCTCTGCACGTCTTCGCGCTCTGTGCTCAGCAGATAGGTCAGGAGCGTTTCGACAGCTGGCTGATCATTGGACAGGTGCAAGGCGAGGAGATGCGCTAGATCATAGGCTAAGGCCAGATTGGCCCGTGGGCCCGGCAGATGGCTCTGCTCCCGCAGATAGAACTCCAGGAGCCGCGGTCTGCCGCGCAGGGCTTTGTCAATGAGCGGTTCTAGTGTATCTTGCATGCTGTTTCAGTTCCTTTGTCTACGCTATCAGGGTCGCTGCCCTGATTGTAGCACAGAGTCATCGCTGTCTCTAGTTGCTCCTTGCTCGTACTTACGGTTGTCTACTCCTATTCCACCAGACCAACTGGTGCTGGCTGTGCTCCTTTCTCAACCCTGACTCGCTCACCCACATTCGCGCCTCACTCTCACAACCTGGCCTCTAACTTCCTTAACCTTGACGTAAACGGTAAGCCTGTGCTACAATAATAACAGGCGGCTGGCGAAAGCGGTGTTGAAGAGCAGCTTTGCGCGGCTGCAACAGTCGATAGCCCTGGCCAGGCAGCCAGGTTGCCATGCGACAGCGCTCGTTCTCTTGCTGTAATTCGCTCTCCAGGAGGTCGCCTCAGCGATGGCTATGGCAGATGTGGCATGCTCCTCCGAGCAGACTGGCACTGGTAGACGACGCTTCTCTCCTCTTTTGACAATTGAGCAGGTGGCTTCTCGTACCGGTCTGACGAAGCGGACGCTGCGCTACTATGAGGAGCTGGGCTTGCTGCGACCCACTGGACGCAGCGATGGCAATTATCGCCTCTATAGCGAGGACGATGTGGAACGCGTGGAGCGCATTAAGGAGCTGCGCGATCTATTGGGCTTCTCACTGGCTGAAATTCGCGCATTCCTGGAGGCCGACGACGAGCGCGAGCAGCTCCGCGAGGCCTTCCGCCAGGAGAGCGATGTCGAGGCCCGCCTCGCTCAGCTTGAGCGCTGCGATACCTTGATTCAGCGCCAGCTGCAGTTGATTGAGCAGAAGATCACCGGCCTGGAACAGCTGCGCTCCAGCCTGCAAGCAAGGCTGGACCGCCACGCCCAACGTCGCGCTGAGTTGCTTCAGCAACGATCCTCTCTTGACAAGTGAGCTTTATGCTCCTTGTGCAAGTTTTTTGGCAACGTATATAGTTATATTTCTAATCATTAATACATAATGATGGCTGTCTCAGGGGAGCAGACCAATCCCTGAGCGTAGGCAGGTCAGGGGCACGGCCACCTGACAGATGCTTGCAGGTGCAGGGGCACATGAGGTCCCCGGCATAGTGTTTCCTTCCCGAAGGAGATGTGGACCGGAGAGAGCGGCGAGGTCATGCCGTTCGGTGTGGCTCGCGTGCCTTCCACTGGCGTTCCGGTCCACATCTTCTCCTTTCGTAGCTGATATTGCCTTGCCTCACCGGCACTGGCCCTTTGCGGAGCGACTCTCTGTCCCCAGCACTCAAGCACCAGTTCCACCGCTCTCCTGGCATGGCCTCTTGGAGATTCTCTGCTCATTAGCTTTTTTGCCTGCATTTCTTTAAAAGGCAATTCCTTGGCAGATTGAGTTGATTTTCTTGAGAGAAGGGATGTGTTAGCAAGATGCGCGTTTCTTCAGAAGAAGAGGTGACCTTATCAGCGCCTGATATGGCCAGAGAAGCTTCTGCCGCTGCTACGACGACTGCTGTGCTCCAGCCCGCGCCAGCGCAAAGCGGGATTTTTCGCGCCTTCCGGGCTTTACGCCATCGTAATTTTCGTCTTTTCTGGTTCGGTCAGCTTATTTCGTTGATCGGGACCTGGATGCAGACCACAGCTCAAGCATGGCTGGTGCTGGAGCTGGACCATGACGCCTGGTTACTTGGCGTTGTCGGGGCCCTTCAGTTCTTGCCTGTACTCTTTTTCGCTCTCTTCGGGGGCATTATTGCCGACCGTCTCCCGAAGAAGCGGATTCTGGTGCTGACGCAATCGTCAGCCGCGGTGCAAGCTTTCTTGCTGTGGGTGCTGGTGGCCAGTGGTGCTGTGCAGATCTGGCACGTGCTGGTTCTGGCTCTGCTGCTGGGTATTACGAATGCGCTCGATATGCCGACACGGCAGGCTTTCGTGGTGGAGATGGTGGGACGCGAGGATCTGCCGAACGCAGTGGCACTGAACTCGTCCTTGTTCAATATGGCCCGTGTGCTTGGTCCCGCTATTGGTGGCTTGTTGATCGCCCGCCTTGGGGTGGCACCGCTCTTTCTGCTCAACGCGCTGAGCTTTGTACCGGTGATCGCGGGCATCGCCATGATCGACTCCCGTCGTCTCTACGCTCAGGCCCGCTTGCCGCTGGGCAAGCAGGGGCAACCCAGTCCTCTGCAGAGCTTGCGCGAAGGGCTGGCCTATGTGGCGCATACGCCGTCTGTGCTGCTGGTGATTGTGGTGGTGGGCCTGGTCTCACTCTTCGGGATTAATTTCAATGTCTCGCTGCCGCTCTTCGCCACGGATGTGCTGCATGCCGGACCGGCAGGCTTCGGCTTCATCTCCTCCGCCTTCGGGATCGGTTCACTGCTTTCAGCTCTCTGGCTGGCCTGGGCTAATAAGCGGCCCACTATTCGCAGTCTCCTTGTTAGTGGCATCGCTTTTAGCATCCTGGAGGCCGGGTTTGCCCTGTCGCCGTGGTATCCGCTGTCATTGGTCTTGATCGCCTTGACCGGCTTTACGCAGATCGCTTTCTCGGCGCTGGCCAATACGACCCTGCAGGCTGTGACGCCAGACCACCTGCGCGGGCGCGTGATGAGCGTCTATATGATGGTCTTCGCTGGTAGCTCGCCCATCGGCAATCTGTACACGGGCGCCCTGGCCGATCTGTTCGGCGCTCCAGCGGCGGTGCTGGCCGGTGCACTCCCCAGCCTGGTCGCCGCTCTGGCTGGCTGGTTCCTGCGCGGACCTGCCGAGAGAGATTTGACGGAATCGCGACAGTTTCTATAACTGGCTCACGCCTCTAGCCCCGTCAGGCCCACGCCGCCTCAGCCGCGCTGCTATTATCGGTTGCAGGCCAGGCTTAGGGGCCTGGCGCCGGGCTTTCTCCAGCAAGTCTCTCTTTCGACGGCATGCTCCAGCTTTGCGGCCCACCAGCAGCGCCGTGCCCTCCAGCCTGGCGACTGGCCTGCGTCAACCAGCAGTCTACTAGCCGTAGCCTCTTTGTCAACGGCAGCGCTTGCAGTATACTGAGAGCAGGGTTGGCGCGCCCGCCTCGGTCGCTGCTGTCACTGACCTTGAGCGCCCTGGCCGACTCCACGCGGATCGCTTCCTCAGCCCGGCCCGGATCGCTACCACCTTGCCGACTGTGATGTCGAAGCAGCAGCGCAGGTGCCTTAGCCGCTCTTCTCGGGGTGGCAGCGGTGGTACTGGTGGAGGCTGTTCTCAGCCTGAGCGCCATTCTGTCCAGCTCGGCTGATGGCTGCGCGAGCCAATGGAGAAAGATTTGATGGAGCTGCGATACTGCTATGGCTGCTACTGATGGCCTCGTATGGCGCATCCTGCCGCTCACCGTCGCTGACCAGCAGGTGCATCTGGACTACGGTCTGCGGTTGCTTGCTGGTAACGAGGCACCTCAGCCACCGACCCTTTATTGGTCGCAGGCCAACAGGACAGGTCTGGTACTGGGTTTCTCTCAGAAGGCGGCGCAATTGAACGTTGAGGCCCTGCGCCGGCTGGCCTTGCCGCTCTATCAGCGTCAGGCCGGCGGCACAGCAGTCCTGGTTGGCCCTGATCTGCTGGCTCTGGACGTCTTTTTGCCGCCAGGACATCCTTTAATTCTGACGGACGTGGTGGAGTCCTATCGCTGGCTGGGAGAGAGCTGGGTGGCGGCCCTGAACCGCTTAGGGATTACAACACGCCTTGTTCCACCGGCAGAGGCTCGCGCTCAGCAGGCTCTGCTGAAACAGCCAGCTACGGCGTCGCGCGAGGCCGTGCTGCGCCGCGCCTGCTATGGGTCGCTCTCTCCCTACGAAGTGGTGGCGCCTGATCAGCGCAAGGTAGTGGGACTGACTATGATCCGCCGTCGTACAGGGAGTCTGCTACAGTCCGGGCTGCTGCTGCGCTGGGAGGTGGAGCTGCTCGCCCTGGTTCTGGGTCAGACGGCAGAGGAGCAGGCTCTGCTGCGCCGCGAGCTGCCGCGCCGGGCTGTGGGACTGGAGACTCTGGCAGGCCGAGCGGTCTCCGTTGCTGAAGTGATGGCCGCTTTCGAACAGGCCTTGCTGGCTCGATTTTTCTCTCCTCCAACGCCGCAAAAGCACCCCGCTTCTCCTGCTGAGACTTGACGAGGTGCCGCTCTCGTGCCTATACTAGGCAAACTCCATGAGTATAGTAGCAGAGGTCCTTTACTATGGCAGATAGGAATGCACCAGGAGCAATTGAGGTTATCAAGGTTCCAGACTACGAGGCGATGGTCATCGGGGCCCATCCCGATGACGCAGATTTTGCCGCCGCGGGAACCAGCGCCCTCTGGGCTCGCCAGGGGAAGAAGATTGTCTGGGTTATTATGACCGACGGTACGGAGGGTACCGAGGTACCCAGTATGGTGGATAGAGAGCTGATGGTGGTTCGCGAGCAGGAGCAGCGTCTGGCCTGCGAGGTGCTCGGGGTTCAGGCAGTGGAGTTTCTGCGCTTCCAAGACGGCCATCTGGTGAATAATGATGAGACGCGCAAGGCTGTGGTGCGCTTGATTCGCAAATACCGTCCGCGTATTGTGATCACGCACGATCCGACGCAGCACATTTTTGCTCCCGATCCTGATGAGGAGCCAGATGAGACGGCCTATCTGAATCATCCTGATCACCGTGCCACTGGCAATATTGTGCTCGATGCTATCTTCCCGGCGGCAGTTAATCCCCACGCTTACCGCGAGCTGCTGGTTGAAGGGTTCCTTCCCTATCAGGTTCACGAGCTGTATCTTTTCAACAGCGAACACGATAACACCTATATTGACATCAGTGAGACGATCGAACTGAAGGCCAGGGGCCTGCAGTGCCATGTCAGTCAGTTTGGTCCCCAGGCAAATCTGCTGGAGGGTGTGAAGCGTTGGGCTGCCGAGACGGCCCGCGAGGCCCAGCAGAAAAAGGGTCTGCAGATGCAGTATGCCGAGGGTTTTCGGCGCATCAAGCTCTACATCCCCGGCAAGGAGAAAGGGAACCAGGAACAGCCTTCGGAGACCCAACAGGAGCAGGCCACTCACTAAGCAAGCAACTGCCACTACTGGGAAGAGCAGTTAGCGAGGAAGACAGGCGCAGCGTGAAATGAGTCGGGGAAGAGCTGACACGGCGAGATGATCAGGAGGCTTGTGGTGTCAGCACGGCGTAGAAGCCGCCCCAGAGCTGCAGGAAGCGCGATCGTGCCATTGAGGTGTAGTTAAGGCGCGATGAGTCGACCAGGTAGACCGTGCTGGTATTACCTCCACGCACCACCAGCAGGTGACCGCCAGGAAAACGATCAGGCGGGAAGCTAACAATCACCGGGCGCCCGCTGTTAGCGATGGCCAGCACCTGGTCGAGCGAGAGATTGTGCCCCCAGAGCGTATTGAAGTGGAAGCGAGCAGCAGTACGAGCGATACCCGCCTCTTCCAGTAAGCCCTGGTCAGGTGTAATCTCATGGATAGCAGACTCGACCTTTAAGATGTCGGCGATGCGGTAGTGATAGCCATAGGAGTTGATGACCACCGTCATAGCAGCGGCGGAGCAAGCCGAATAAGCCCACATCTGATATTGGGCCTGGGAGTCATACTGCGCGGGATCGAGCTGATTGATGCGCGCCAGGTGACTTGTGGCATCGTAGTGAGCAGTAGAGGCCGGTGCGTTCGAGGTCATCGTTGCCGCCGGCTCAGCAGTCCACAGGTAGGGCAGGACAAAACCTACTCCACGGGAGAGAAAGAGCTGCGAGCCGAGGAAGATGACAATCAGCAACGAAACCAGGCCGAGAAGGAGAATCTTCCAGGGGATCTCACGCCAGGGGAAAGAACCAGCGCCATAGACGCGTTCAGAAGCCACTGAGAGCGAGAGCACGCTCGCGCTGCGTCTTCGCGGCTGCGCCACGGTCGCGATCGGGCTTTGGCGCGCGCGTAAGCGAGGTGTGCTCGGAGGGCGCAGTAGGCGCTCTGCGGCAGCAGGGCGGCGTTTCCGGCCTCTCAACGATGGGCGCGCGGACAGGTAGAGACCGAACAGTGAGACGGTCAAGGCGACCGCAAAGAGCACGAGCACGAGCACAGGCATCGATACAGGCTCCTCAGCATCGCCAGGGTGCCACGTCTCTGGCCGGCTGTCGCGCAGCGGAGCGCGTCATTTTCCTGGCAGTGAGTATGATGTAGCCAACGGTCTGGCTAGAAGGAAGTATAGCATAGCCCACGCCAGTCGGGCAAGGCGTATCCTGAGCAGGGGACAGGTTGTCACGTCTTTTTTAGACTAGTGCCTTTATGACCGAAGGCAGCTCAGAGCACGTACCCTGGTAGAAAGTCATCCCCCGCCTTCGCTAGCCGGATCTTCCCCCTCCTTTCTCCCTGCGCGCATCTGGGCAGTACTCTATGCTATGATGAGAGAGTGCGAAAGTATGAGAGTGAGCGTGAGCACCTGCAGCCAGCAGTAGTGCCGCGTACCAGGCAGGAGCGCTTTTGACAATGGCCATCCTGGCAGGCTGGTTAAGCAAGCAAGCCATACCCGAGGCAGTCATTGAGGAGCGGCTCCTACGCATGGCCGCGGTGCTAGAGCAGCACGGTGGCGAGCGAGCGCTGGTGTTGCAACCTGGGGCAGGTCTGGTGACCTTCGCCGATCCATTGACGGGAGTCACTACTCAGCAGAAAACGGCGCTCCTGGATTGGCTACCGGGTCAGCAGACTTTTGTCTACCGCCGTCCACTTACTGGCTGGCACCCGCTCTACTACGTGCAGGACTGGCCGGAGCCGGGTGACCTGCTCTTTGCTAGCGAGATCAAAGCCCTCCTGGCCGCAGGCGTCCCGTGTCGTCTATTTCTGCCAGCCCTGGAGGCCGTGCGGCGCTATGGGTTCCTGCCAGCGCCGTGGACGGCTTTTGTCGGCATTGAGGTGGTTCCCGCTGGCTCCTTACTGCGCTGGCAGCAGGGGCGTACGCTTGTCAGCGAGCTGCATGATTACCGCCTGGCGGCCTCTGCTTCAGAGGGAGAAGAAGGGGAAGCAACCCCAGACGCAGTCAAGGCTGCCCTGCGTGAGCTAGATGAGCTCCTCTGTGCACAGAGCAGACACTTGCTGCCACTGCCAGCCGCCCCCTTGCTGGTGTTGACCGCCGGGACAGGGGCAGCGGCCATGAGCGCGGAACTGCTCAGCTGGGTCGCTCAGCAGCAGCGACAGGAGAGCAGCCCCTCCCTCCAAATCGCCACCTTGGCCTTTGCTGGTCAGCGCCGTGCTTACACAAGCGCAGAAGCGCTAGCGGAGCGTCTCCAGGCCGGCTTGCTGGCCATTCGGGGAGTCGACGCACCAGAGTACTGGCTGGCAACGGTGAGCGCCATCGAAGCGCCTTGCGCGCTGACCTTCCCGCTGGCCTTGCATCAAGCCTTGCACACGGCAGGCGTTGAAAGCGATGCGCGCCTGGCTTTGTTGGGACTGGGAGCACGCCCCTTGCTGGCTCCTCCACCTTCCCCCTCTCTTGCAGGAGAGGAGAGTGTAGAGCTGTTCCACAGCTATAGTGCGCTTCTACACGGCAGATCGTCCAGGCCCAGATTCCCTATTACCGAGGGGGACCAGCTATGGGCGCCGGAAGTCAGGCGTTGTCTGGCTGAGAGTCCAAGCTGGGAGGAGACCCGCCATGCCCGGCGCCTGGCCCGCAAGACACTGGCGCTGCGCCAGCCCTGGCAGCGCTGGCGCTATCTTGACCTGCATCTACGTTTGCCCGACCTGCTTCTGCAGACAGCGCAGCAGCTGGCAACCTTTGACCGGCTGATCCTGGTGGCGCCGTTTGCGCTGCCGGAGCTGGCGGAAGCGTTGGCCCTCCTTCCGCCAGACCACGAGCATCTGATCAGCCAGGCCACCCCTGGGAACCAGCCCAGCCCGCTTTCACTCGCGTCTCTGGTCCAGAGCTACCGCAGATCGTCGGCAGAGACAGCCTGGCCAGCGACCACCCTCCTCAGTGCGCCGGCTCGCTCGTTGGTAGCCGAGCTGACCAGCACGACAGCCCTGAGCAGCATCGGGCGCGACCTGCTTGCCGAGACCCTGACTCCGACAGCCCTGCTGCAGACCGGAATTTTCGCCCCCAAGAGCGTGAAGGCCTTGCAAGAGCGTTCCCGTGGCGGGAGTGTGCCACGGGAACTGGTCCTGGTTTTCACAACGCAACTGCTCTGCAAACTCTTCGGGGCCACGCTCTAGCGCCAGGCCTGGAGCAGGCTCGACTCACAAGCCCAGGCAGTCGCAGACTAGGACTGACTGGCCAGGCGTGACTCGTACTGGGCGCGCAGCACCTTCTTATCGAACTTGCCCACGCTAGTCTTGGGAATGGCTTCCACAAAGATCACTTCGTCTGGCAGCCACCACTTGGCGACCTTGGGGCGCAGGAACTCAAGGATCTCCTCGGCACTCACCTGGCCAGCAAACTCTGGTTTGGGAACAACACAGGCAAGCGGGCGCTCGGACCATTTCGGATGAGGCACACCTACCACGCAGGCTTCGAGCACCTTGGGATGCCCCATAATCAGATTCTCCAGCTCCACCGAAGAGATCCACTCGCCACCCGACTTCACCAGGTCCTTGGTGCGGTCAACGAGCTGGATCATACCATCGGCGTCGACGACGGCCACATCGCCTGTGCGCAGCCAGCCATCGACAAACTTCTCGCCGGAAGCCGCATCTTTATAGTACGCTCGCGCTACCCAGGGGCCGCGCACCTGCAGCTCACCGAAGGTCTGACCATCCCAGGGCACTTCGTCGCCACTCTCAATGTTGACCACGCGGAAGTCAACGCCAGGCACAACTGTGCCCTGCTTAGCGCGAGTACGGAACTGCTCTTCGGCAGGCAGATCACGCTGATAGCTGCGCAGACGCGCAATGGAAGCCAGCGGCGAGGTCTCGGTCATGCCCCAGGCATGAATAATGGTTATGTTCTTGCGCGCCAGGCCCTCGATCAGCGACTGGGGTACCGCCGAGCCACCGCTGACAATGGCACGCAGAGAGGAGAAATCAAACTGCTCCTTCTCCAAAACGTTGAGCAGGCCGATCCAGATCGTGGGCACGCCAGCGGCGAGCGTCACGTGCTCCTTCTCCATCAGCTGGGCAATGCGCAGGGGATCAAGGAAGCGTCCCGGCATCACAATGCTTGATCCCATCATGACACCCGCATGCGGAAAGCCCCAGGCATTGGCGTGGAACATCGGCACAACCGGCAAGACGCGATCCTGCTCACAGAGACCCGGGCCATCGGCCAAGCCCACCCCCATCGAGTGCAGGAAGATCGAGCGATGGCTATAGACCACACCTTTGGGGTTACCCGTGGTACCGGAGGTATAGCACATGGCAGCCGCCGTATTCTCATCGAGCTCGGGCCAGGTATAGGTTGTCGGCTGTGTGGCAATGAAATCCTCGTAGTCCACCACGGGATGCAGCTTCTGAGGCTGATAGGGCGGCTGTCCCATCACCACATAGAGCTTGACCGTCGGCAGCCGATCTGCAATCTGCTCCAGGACCGGCACCAGGTCACCATCGACAAAGATCAGACGATCTTCAGCGTCGTTGACAATGTAGACCAGCTGCTCGGGGAACAGGCGGATGTTGAGCGTGTGCAGGACGGCCCCATAACAAGGGATGGCAAAATAGAGCTCCAGATGGCGGTAGGTATTCCAGGCAAAAGTTGCAACGCGGTCGCCCTGGGCAACGCCCGCCTCTTTGAGGGCATTGGCCAGCTGCATGGTGCGCTTGCCCCAATCGGCGTAGGTGTAACGGTGGAGTCCATCCTCCGTCTGCGTCACAACCTCCTTACGATAGAACAGGCGAGTGGCCCGATTGAAGGCGTGTTGCAGCGTCAGCGGATAGTTCATCATTAAGCCTTGCATGTGCGCATCTCCTGTCGTGGATCAAGCGTTACGACATCGTACCGTGGCGGGGCATGGGCCGGGACCGCAACGCCCTGCTCTACAGTATTGTACGTTGCAACAGCCGCCCTCTTCCAGAGAACCAGCGGCTTTTTTCACAGTCAGCAGGCCGCTGCGTCAGGTTCGCCCTCTAACAAAACGTCACAGTCTTAGAGACTGCTGAGAATTCCAGCGATTTTTGTAGTTTTGCTTGCCCGGGGATTTGCGCTTCTGTTATTCTGAATACAGAAGAGCCAATAGAACACGCCTGGCTGCTGTCACCACCCGGCACAGTGGCAGTGAAGACAAGAGGAGAAGGGGAGCCGGCTCCAGCAACCAGCGACAACCAAGAAAGACACGGGCTAGTCTAGATCGAGCAGAGGAGCCGACTATGATGATAAGCAAGACGGGGCGTCCGCGTGGGCTGGCCGCGCTCAGCCCCGAGCGTCGACGCGAGATCGCCAGCAAAGGGGGCCGTACCTCGCAATCGCGCGGCACGGCCCATCAGTGGACAGCAGAAGAGGCCTCAGCAGCGGGCAAGAAGGGTAGCGCCCGCTATGCACGCAGGCGCGCTGAGCTGCAAAGCCAGCTCAGCTAACCTGCGTGGTCAACACCCTCGATGGTAGCCGCCACCTGCTGGTTGCCTCGGGCCGCGGCCCAGCGCAGCACTTCGCCAGCCAGATAGAGCGAGCCGGCGGCACAGACGGCGTCGTCGGCTTCAGCCAGCTGCACCGCCAGATCCATTGCCTGACGGCTGGTCTCTGCACGATAGAGGGGGACATGAGGAGCATGAGTCCTGAACTGGTCGGCAATTTCCTCGATACCCAGCGTGCGCGGATTGGCGACGGCTGTGATGACAACCGCATCGACACTGGCCAGGGCCTGAACCATGCCCGCCACGTCCTTGTTGCGCAGGGTCGAGAGAACCACAATGAGCCGCCGGAAATGGAAGGTGGTCCGCAGCGCTTCGATAAGGCGCTGCATCGATTCGGCAGTATGAGCGCCATCTACTACTACCAGCGGCTCCCGTCCAATGACTTCCAGACGCGCCGACCAGTAGACCGAGCGCAAGCCTGCTCGCAGGGCCTCCTCGGTCCACTGAATGCCTTTGTGGCGCAAGGACTCCAGGGTGGCTATGGCCGCCGTGGCATTCTCAAGCTGGTGCTGGCCCAGCAGCGATAGCTCCAGCCCCTGATAGACCTGCGAGGGAGTCTCGACAGTAAAGCGCTGGCCCTCGGGAGTGCGCGCCTCCAGGGCATAGCGGTAACGCAGCGGCGGCAGGAGACCTGCCCGGACCTCTTCCTGCGCCGGATCGCCTTCTGCCGGCCCGACGCGGATGAGTTCGGCCTGCTGCCGCTCGCTGACGGCAGCAATGGCCAGCAAAGCTTCCGGGGCCTGAGCCGAGGTGACTACTGTCCCCTGCGGCTTGATGATACCAGCCTTCTCGGTGGCTATCTTGGTGAGCGTATCACCAAGGACCTCCATGTGATCGAAGCCAATGGAGGTGATGACCGAGACCAGCGGCATGGTGACATTGGTGGCATCGAGCCGTCCCCCCAGGCCAACTTCGATCACAGCGTGCTCGACCCCCTGACGTGCGAAATAGAGAAAGGCCAGGGCGGTCGCTACTTCAAAGGTGATATAGGGTCCAAAGCGCCCCTCTCGTTCGATACGCTCGACAGCGGCACGCAGCTCGGGCACAAGCCTGGCTACATCCTCTTCACCAATGAGCTGGCCGTTGATGCGAATTCGCTCGCGAAAGGTGTGTAGATCCGGCTGCGTATAGAGGCCGGTACGCAGACCCGCCTCACGCAAGACACGCTCGATGATGGCTGCTGTTGAGCCTTTCCCTTTGGTACCCGCTATGAGAGTGCAGCTGTAGGCCTGGTGTGGATTGCCAACGGCCTCTAGCAGACAACGCTCGCGAGGCAGATTCTCGTTGCGATCGCGCACGTAACTGCCGCCGCGTTCATAGTCACTGAGGCTGTAGAGATAAGCAAGGGCTTCCTGATAATTCACTTCGATCGCTACACCTTTCACTCAGGATTTTGGAATAGAAAAGGCTCCACGCACGATAGCATCGCTCATTTTGACAACGCGCATCATTTCACGTACATCGTGAACACGGATGATATCAGCTCCCTGGGCGATGCCAAGAGCTACTGTGGCGGCAGTGCCTTCGACGCGCTCTTGGGGCGGGAGGCCACCTAGCACCAGGCCGATGGTTGATTTGCGCGATGTTCCAAGCAGGAGAGGGCGCCCAAGGCTGCGCAGTTCGCCCAGGCGTCGGAGCAAGGTCAGATTCTCTTCGGGCGTAGTACCGAATCCGATGCCTGGGTCAATAATGATGCGCTCCCAGGCCACTCCTGCCGCGAGAGCGATTTCAATGCTGCCCGCCAGGAAGCGCAGGACATCGCTGACAATATCGCGTTTCTGAAAGCCGCGCATGTTGGCCATAAGGACCACGGGGACGCCGCGCTCGGCGGCCAGAGCCGCCATCTCAGGATCAGCGCGCAAGCCCCAGATATCGTTGATCAGGTTGGCCCCGGCCTCCAGCGCCTGCCGCGCGACCTCGGCCCGATAGGTGTCGATGGAAATAATGATGTCTTCGGGCAAGGCTGCACGCAAGGCTCGAATGATCGGCAGCACCCGCTCTTGTTCTTCTGCGGGCGAAATTGGTGAGGCACCTGGGCGTGTCGACTCACCTCCTACATCGATGAAGGTCGCTCCTTCGCTCACAAACTGCTTGGCCTGCGCGACAGCACGCTGCACTACCTGGTCGCGCACGGCGGGATCGCTTAAGGTGGCTGCTCCTGTGGGAAGCAAGCCATCGCCGGCAAAGGAGTCAGGGGTGACATTAACGATGCCCATCACATAGGTACGTCGACCCCATTCGAGGTGATAACGATCCCAGATAGTCGGCGGTAGCGGTACGGTTGCCGCTGCTGCTACGGACATGGCTGGCTACCCTCACAACAATAGAGTTCTTGCCTCTGGCCCAAGCTGCAGAGGGTCTCTCTCACAAGAGTGGTCGCTTCAGCCTGGACTTCCAGAGTCCTTCGGCGACAGGACGCCGTTGTGCACGCATGGTCGGGTCGGGCCGAGATCGATTGGCCTCCGCCTGCTTTCGCTCCGATGCCTGGTCCTGGTGCCTATATTATCTTATCTTCCGGCAGCACAAGGCCGCAAACCTGACCTTGTCTGTTCGTCTGCTATCTAGGTGCCCGGGCCGAGCCGCTGCGGGCAAGCAGTAGGCACCGCTTCCGCCCCTGGAAGCCGGCTCGCTAGACCATCCCGGTCACAATGCGGCACAGGTATGCCCCTCATGCTATACTACACAGAGAGATAGAGATATTGCTCTCCTAGTCAGGCCAGCCGGCCAACTTGACTAACTACCCGTGATCCAGCAAGCAACTCATTAACCGCACCGCTCTATCAACTATAAGAAAGAAAAGGCAGAGGAAGCAGAGACAATGGAAGATCCCATTACGACGCGTCGACGCCAACAGGCGCTGAGTCAGTCCCGCCGCTGCCGAGAATGCGAACAGGAGGCCCTGGGGCGCTGTCCCGACTGCCATCGCAGCTTCTGCCAGGAGCATTTTCCGAAGCAGCAACACTCGCCCTGCGCCGAGCGGCAGCTGCGCATGGCTGAGATCCAGGTCTGCTACGTCTGTGGCGTCCCGGTTTATCCAGATCAGTGGTCAATCTCCCGTACTTCGCATTTCATCGATCAATACCGTTGTAAAGGCTGTGGGCGCTATGTTTGCGAAGAGCTACATACCAGGAAGAAAGATGAAGATGTTGTTATTGTTCGCGAGGGCTTGCGTGGCCATCGCTACCAGTACACGATTCGCTACTGTGATCTCTGTGCCCCTCTTTCCTACGTGGGTGGCCTCAAGGGGTTAGCGCGTTGGGTGACGCTGGTGGGAACGGTTGTGGCCCTTGTCTTTTTTCACTTTCACCCCTAAGATAGGGAAAAAGTTTCCTGTGGAGAAGCATGGCCATCTCAACTACCGTTCAAGCAACGCTCCAGCGTTACCGCGAGGAGATCCAGGCCGCACTCAGGGAGGCTGTGGCACGCGCCACGGCCTCTACTGGGGCAGAGGCTTCCGGGCTCCTGCAAGATTACTATGGTCAGATGCGCTATCATCTGGGCTGGGTCGATGCCCAGTTGCATCCCATCAACGCTCAGACGGGCAAGCTCCTGCGCCCTACCTTGCTGCTCCTCTCTTACGAAGCTGCTGGCGCCTGGGGGCAGCTGCCTCCTGGGGATGAGCCACGTCACTACCTCCAGCGGGCCTTGCCCGCGGCGGCAGCCATTGAGCTGACCCACAATTTCACCCTCATCCATGACGACATTGTGGACGAAGATAGCGAGCGCCACCATCGTCCTACGGTTTGGAAGCTGTGGGGTGTGCCCCACGCAATCAATGCTGGCGATGGCATGTTCGCTCTCAGCCGTCTGGCCCTTTGGGGCGTGCTGGAGGTCGGTGTTGATCCCGCCCTCGCCGCCCGCCTGGCCGCTCTTCTTGACCGCACTTGTCTGACAATCGCAGAGGGCCAGTATCTCGATATGCTGTTCGAGACTCGTATGGATGTCTCGGTTGAGGCTTACATCGAAATGATTCGACGTAAAACCGCTGCCTTGATGGCCTGCGCTGCCGAGATGGGGGCCTTACTGGGCACACAGGACGCAGAGACCGTGGAGCGGCTGCGTCATTTCGGTGAGGCTATTGGCCTGGCCTTCCAGGTGCGCGACGACGTACTGGGCGTCTGGGCCAGTCTGGATGAGCTGGGCAAGAATCCTGCTGGCGATATCTACCGACGCAAAAAGAGTCTGCCGATCCTGCACGCCCTGGCCCAAGCCCAACCGGCTGATCGCGAGCGGCTACAGATCCTGTACCAGCAAAGCGCTCCTCTGAGTCAAGAGGAGGTGGACGAGATCCTGGCGATCTTTGCTCGCACGGAGACACGCTCCTACTGCCAGGCTTTTCTGGCCGAGCAATGCCGCCGAGCGCGCGCCGCCCTGGATGCTGTCCCTGCTTCGTCTACCTCACTCGCCAGGCGCGCTCGAAGCGACTTAGAAGCCTTTGTGGCTTTCATTGAAGCTGCCAGCCAAAACTAGAGTTCAGCAGCGCAAGATCATCCAGGGCCAGCGGCCCAGCAGGCGGCAGAACTGGCACCGCCATCATCAGCTCCAGGCAGAGAGCAAGAGATCAGCACCGTCGCGGCCAGCCAGCCAGCCAGGGCAACTTCTACGGGAAGGCTGAGCCAGACCAGGCCTGGCGCGGTCCGGCAGTCGTTTAACTAAGCTGCCAGAGCGTCACCCGATTCCCCGCCGCCGTGGCAATGGTCCGCCCGTCCGCGGACCATTGCAGGGAGAGTACCGGAGCGCCCAGGCGGACGGTGAAGAGTGGCATCTGACTGTGCGTCGGATACCAGATGGCCAGCAGGCCATCGTTACCGGCGCTAGCCAGCAGCCTGCCATCGGGCGACCAGGCCAGCGTACGCAGCGGCTGTGTGTGCAGATGGAGATGCTGAGGTCCGTCGACACATTGGGTTCCGAAGGCCCCTGCCTGTTGGCGCTGGCAGGTCAGCCCGTTCCAGAGGCGGATCAGGCCGTCGTCGCCCCCAACCGCAAGCAGCATGCCTGTGGGAGCGAACGCTAGCGTACGCAGGGTTATCTGACCGTCCTGATAGTAGCCGTGCAGTTCCTGGTCGCTGTCAGCTCGCCAGACACGCACCACTCCTCCAGTGGAGGCTGTGGCTATGGTCTGGCCATCCGCGGCCCATGAGGCGGCTTCCAGCGGACTCGTATGGCGCCTGAAGACCTGCAAAGGGCGCCAGAGCTTGCCATCCCAGACAATGGCCAGCTTATCAAGGCTGGCCGAGACAAGGCGTGCCTGACCATGTGGCGCCCAGGCTACGGCGGTGACGGTGGCTGTATGTCGCTGGAGCGGTTGCGTCAGTGGGGTGCCATTGTAGGGATCGAGAAACTGCACCGCCAAGCCAGCTCCCAGAGCCAGCTGCGTTCCATCAGGTGACCAGGCCAGGGTACGGACGGCTCCGTTGATGGTGAAAGTATGTTGAACCTGACCTTGCGTGTTCCAGATCAGCAGCTGCCCATCAAGCGAGCCACTGGCCAGCAATTTTCCATCGGGTGACCAGGCCAGCGAGCGCACGGTCTGCCGGTGTTGGGCGAAGACCAGGCTAGCCCGAGCGGTGGTCGGCAGCGGGGCCGCCGTTGGAGTGGGCGTTTGCTTCGGTACAGCGGTGGTCGCTGGCCTGCCTTGGAGCTGCTGCTTTGTCAGCCACCCTCCCAGGACCCCAGAGCGGTAGGCGGCGTAGCCAGCGCTTGCTCCCGCCACTCCCACTATTGTCAGACCGAGCAAGCTCAGGACAAGACGCCGTGAGCGCTTCCTTCCTGCCGCCTGCTGGCCCCCATCTGCAACCGGTGAGCCTGGCACTCCCACCGCTGGCAGAGCTGTAGCATCAACCAGCGTCACTGCATCATGCAGCCCATCCTCCACTGGCCCTCGTCCGCCAACAGCCGGCTCTACCACGTAGGGTCTCAGCAGCAAGGAGGTCCCGGCCTTGACTCCGGCTTCCTCCAGGCTCAGCTCACGCGGCAGCTCCCGTCCGTTCTCTGCCAGGCTCAAACGGTAGCTCAGCCGGTTGCCAGTGCTATCCTCCTGCGGCAACTTCAACACCTTGACCAGGGCCGGCACCAGCGACCAGAGCGGTGCATCGCCTGAGACCTCTACTGGATACCTTAGTCCAGAGAGGCTGTCTTCAATGATGACCTCTAGCATGCTTGTCTCCCCTCTTTGAAGGCTCGCGCCTCACATCCACAGCTTCTCTCTGGGAGGAATCCACGAACGATCAAGCGGCCTATTTTTTACAGCTTGCGCTCCTCCCCCAAAATGGCCACCACCAAGAAAGAGGCAGCGAATCGTCTTTTTTAGGAGTGGGAGACAAGAGCCAGGCGCCTTTTTCTGCCACCAGTCATCTGCTACAAGCCAGGGGAGAAGAAAAGATTGTTCCTGTCCACCACGGCCCCTCATATCTGAGGTGCGCTTTGCGTTGTCTTAGAGCACTATGGAGTTGAGCCGCCAAAGCCCCTGGAGGGGGTTTGTTTGCAGGTACACAGGCAACTCTCATATGGAGGAAGCTCATGCTATTACCAGGCAAGACATGCTTATGGCAGCCAACAGCGCGCAAGGCGACACTCGTTCAACGGCTCCTCCTGTCCTTATTGCTGATCAGTTCGCTATGGCCCGGCTACTTCAAATCGCCGTCGGCCAGCGCCAGCGGGCACAGCCCTGGGGTGGCCAGTTTTCCGACAGTAGATGGCAACTATATCTACCAGCAGCTTTTCTATATGGCCACCCATTTTCTGCGGCGCGAAGCCGGTTACGATCGCAATCTGCCGCCCACTGTCAACGGTCACGACGAGTTTGCTGCCTACTGGAGCGAGGAAATGCTGCGCAACCTGGGTGGCTTTGATCCCCAAGTCCGGCGCGACCCCTTTGCTATCCGGGGCTGGCTTAATCGCCCGGCGCTCGTGCCTGCCTTCAATGTTGAGGTCAGCGTCCCCGGCATCAAACACCCTGAGCAGATCATCATCATTGGCTGCCACTACGATGGCATGGCCTTCTCAACCCAGTCGGCCTACGACGACGCCAGCGGCTGCGCCATCGAACTGGGCATCGCCCGCGGGTTAGCCAGCTACTGGCGTGCGCATCAGCTCTATCCAGCTCGCACGCTACGCTTTGTCCTCTTCGATGCCGAGGAGCAGGGCCTCTATGGCTCGTTCCATGCCGTCAACGAGACCATGAACGCCGATCTGGGGAATATTGTTGCCATGTTTAACGAGGAGCAGAGCGGCATCGCCTATCCTGTGCGCTACCTCGGTCAGGCTGCTAATCCTGTTTTTCCTCTCTATGTCGATCTCTCCCCCTTGACGAGCACTAAGCTCTACCCACAACAGAATGCACTTACAGCAGGGCAACGCCAACGTATCAGTCAACTCCGGAATCTGATGGACCAGGCTGTTCCTGCTGTCTTTGCTGAGCTTTATGAAGAAGGCTTTCAGATGCTCTCCTATCACGGACGACAGCAACAGGATATCTTTGAGCCGATCTTTACTCCTGATCAGCAGCAAGACGTGATCCGTGAGGATGACCGGCTTGGCAGCAGCGATCAGGTGCCGTTCACGCTGGCAGGGGTCGCCTGTGCCACTCTGGTCGGCAACTCCAGTTATTACAGCACAGCCGCCATGCCTGGTTACCCCTTTGACCAGCCGGAAGACACGATTCAGCTGATGAATACCTTCGCCGACGGCAGCTCACAGCAGTCACAGGCTTTGACCTTAGCTCTGACCCTGCCCGCCATGCTCACGACCTGGCTGCTCAACCAGCCCGCGATCCTGGGAGCCGTCCCTCCTGACGGTCGCCCGCTCACAGCTATCAACGATCTCGGCAGAGCGAGACCAGGTCTGCCACTGACCGTTGAGGCTCAGGCCGCTTTCCTGCCTGGCTCCAGCTTACCGACAGGCAGGTTCAGCTACCATTGGGATTTCGGCGACGGTGAGAGCGCTCAGGGCCAACGCGTCAGCCACGTCTATCATCGGGCCGGCGAGTATCAGCTCAGACTTACAGTGACGGCTGCCAATGGCGCCCAACGCCTCATTAGCCAGACGCTTGTTGTGGGGCAGCAGTCTCCAAGTTACCCTAATCCTTACGTGCGTTTCCTCAACAACGGCATGCCGCCCGGTAACCCCGGCATCACTCTGCCCACCCCGAATAACCGGCTCAGCGACCGCGTCACCACTGTCGCCCAGGCTACCGCTATCACAGCAGTCCCCCCAGCCGGCACAGCTCATCCTGTGGCGCTCGCCCTCGGCGTGGCTATCGGCCTGGCACTGCTTTTTGTTATACTGATAGGCGTACTACTGTTCATCTCTCGCAGCCAACGCAACGACCGGCAGAACGCCAGTGCTCACGCCACGAGGGAGCACGGGCCTGGAGGAAGCAGCTAGCATGGCACAGCCAATCTACGTTATTGGACATAAACAGTCAGATCTCGACTCGATCGCCTCGGCCTACGCTTATGCGCGCCTGCTACAAGCTCAGGGAGAAGAGGCTATTCCCGCTCGACACGGCACTATCAAACCAGAAGTGCGTTTTGTGTTAGAGCGCTACGGAGTGGAGCCACCAGAGGCCCTGGAGGACGTCTATCTGCAGGTACGCGACGTCATGAGGCGCGGCGTCATCAGTATCCACGTTGATCAGCCCCTGCTGGAAGCCGGGCGCCTGCTACAGGAGCACAACCGGCGCGCCATGCCTGTGATCGACGACGAGGGTCGCGTTCGGGGAATTATCGCCATTGAAGACCTGGCCAAGCTCTTTTTCAAGGATCTCGATCCACAAGCGGTCAACCGTGTCCCGCTGGAGCGGGATAACCTGGTACGCGTCCTTCACGGGCGCGTGCTCGTCGAGGGACGGCGCAAGCTGGGCAACCGCATCCTGGTCGGCGCCATGCAGGCAGCCACCATGCGCGAATATCTTGAGCCGGGTTGTCTGGTTGTCCTGGGGGACCGCGAGGATGCTCAACTGGCTGCCATCGAGGCCGGAGCTGCTGCCCTGGTCATCACCGGCGACTTGCTCGTCTCCGAGCGCACGCTGGCTGCAGCGCGCAAACACGGTGTGCTCGTCATCAGCACCGCTTATCACACCTTCACCGCCGTCCGCCTCATCAATCTGAGTATGAAGACCAGCGAGATCATGAACCGTGACTTCGACTCCTGCAGGCCGGAAGACCTGATGAGCGAGATACAGCCGCTGCTGGCACGCCATCGCTCGCTGCCAGTGTTGGACGATGAAGGGCGTCTGGTCGGTTATCTCTCGCGGACCGACATGCTCAATGCCCGTCCACGTCGCATTGTGCTCGTCGACCACAATGAACGTGCGCAGGCTGTGGATGGCATCGAAGAGGCAGAGCTGCTGGCCATTATCGATCACCATCGCATTGCCGATGTTCACACCAGCAAGCCCATCATGTTCCGGGCCGAGCCGGTCGGCTGTACGGGCACCATTATTGTCAGTCTCTATCACGAGGCTGGAGTGCCTATCTCGCGCGAAGCCGCCGGCCTGCTGCTCGCCGGACTGCTCTATGATACACTGATTCTACGCTCACCCACGACGACGGAGCGCGATGAGCAGGTAGCTGCCGAGCTGGCTGAGATCACGGGCGAGGATCTTGAATCCTATGGCCAGGCTATCTTTGCCGCGGCGGCCTCCGACTTGAACGAGCGCAGCCCCGAGGCTCTGCTCACCGCCGATTTCAAGGAGTATACCGTCAACGGTCTGCGCTTCGCTATCGGCACCGTCGAGACCGCCACCCCCTCGGTAATCGAGCAGCGCAGTGCAGAGCTGCTGGAGACCATGCGCCAGCTCTCTCAGGAGCGTAACTATAGCGTCTTCCTCTTCATGATTGTTGACATTATCAACATGCGCTGCCGCTTGCTAATCCACGGTGGCGAGCAGGCGGTGGCCACAGCGCTCGGAGCGCCGCTCGGGTCGGACGGTCACACTATCGAGGTCGAGGGGCTGGTCTCACGCAAGAAACAACTGGTTCCCCTGCTGGGTCGTATTCGGAGCCTGCTCCAGGAGCGTGTTCGATCGTAGCGCTGCCCTGGCCAGAGAGGAAGCCGAAGCCAACCGCTACAGACCAGACCGGCGGAGGAAGACAAGGCCGGCAACACTGCGCAGGCCCACGCTTTCCGGTCTGGTCTCACTGTGACCTGCGCTTATCCCCAAGACTGGCAACGTCCCGGTCGGCTCATCGCCCTGCGTCAAGCCCGCCTTTGACGATGACTGCTTCTGACGCGCCTTTGGCCCCCAAGACGTGCTTATCTAGAGAGTACTGCTCTTGCGCTGCTCGCCTCTAGTCTGCAGAAGATATGATGAGGCTGGAGAGGCCATTTACCCTCTCCATTCTAACGATCACGGAGTCGCTTCGATGAGGATGAAAAGGTACGCCGAACGCACTGCTTCTCGCTGGCAGAAGGGCCTCTTCCCCGTGCTCTTCTGCCTCCTCTTGTCCCTGAGCGCCTGTAACGTTGAGATTACCGCTGGCGGGAGTACCCTGCTAGCCTCGCCGACCGCCGTTCTCAGCAATGGAGCCCAGCAAGGGCTGCAAGTTTTTGTTGAGCCAGATGCCGGCGAAAGGGTCATCACCAACGCTATCAGCGGGGCCCACCACTCGGTCTGGCTGGAACTCTACCTGTTAACTAACCGTAATGTCATCAACTCCCTTGAGGAGGCGGCCAACCGCGGCCTCGATGTGCGCGTGATGCTGGAGACTCACCCCTACGGCGGCGGCTCGCTCTCACCGACCGAAACGATGGACCGCCTGAGCGCGGCGGGGGTCAAAGTCAAAGCGACCAGCCCAGCTTTCGCGCTGACCCACGAGAAAGGCATGATTATCGATGGCACCACGGCCTATATCATGACCTGTAACCTGACAAACGCCGCTCTCGGCATCGGCAGCACCAAAAACCGCGAATATGGGATCGTCGATACCAATCCCGCAGATGTCAAAGCCGTTAGCGATATCTTCGAAGCCGATTGGAACCGCACGCAGGTCTCTCTCAGCGATCCAAATCTCGTCGTCAGCCCTATCAACTCGCGCAGCGTCCTTGAATCGCTCATCAAAGGCGCGCAAAAATCACTGCTCATTGAAGCAGAGGAGCTGATCGACGACACCATTGAGCAGGACCTGGCTGCCGCGGCCCAACGCGGCGTTACGGTGCAGGTCATCCTACCCTACCAGAGCAGTTCCTCCGATAGCAACCACAGCGGTATTATGGCCATCAAACGCGGCGGAGCCCAGGTACGTGAGGATAAGCAGCTCTATATGCACGCCAAACTGATGATCGTCGACGGTGAGAAGGCTTTTGTTGGCTCCGAGAACTTCTCAAGCCAATCGCTTGATCACAATCGCGAGCTGGGTATCGTGCTCTCCGATCAACACATTCTCAGCGTGCTCCAGCAGACCTTTTCCGAGGACTGGGACAGTTCACGCAGCGTCTGAAAAACCCATAGGCCTCGACCGCATCTTGAGCCGCCTGCCGCTAGGCGGTTCAGCAAGAAGGCCGGTCCTTTCTCTAGACCGCCCCTGAGACGACGGGCACAAACAGCCTGGACCGGGTCAGCACGAGCGAGCCAAACCAGCCTTGAGCGGTATGCCCGGAGGACTCACACAGCGGAGTAGCTAGTTCGCCAGGCTTCTCGCTCAGCCTGGCCCGGCTTGATAGTACCAGGCTGACGTCGCGTCGTTCCTGCTTCTCTCTCCCCGTTGCTACCATGTGATACGATAGGAAAGCATGTTCTGTCGTTCCCAGTCCTTCCGTAGAGCTGACAGCAGCGCAGGCCAAACCACAGGACTTGAGCGATCAGTAGAACCGATGGGGCAGATGGGTAAGCATTCACACGCTCAGCCCCAGCCTCGTCATAAACCTGACCACTCCTGACAGAGAGCGCTCCTCTCCGACCAGGAGTGACCAGTGACAGACAGGCTGACTGACTGACTGACTGACTGACTGACTGACAAACAGAGACAGAACAGACTCTTCCTTTCCTGGCCCTTCTCAAAAGAACAAGATAAGTGGGGAGGTATTTCAGTCAGGGAGATTCTTTTTCGGGGAGGCAACCTGATGGCCGATCAGTCGTTTGAGCGCGAGCATGAACAGACCGGCGTCGAGCCGAGCCAGGAAGCAAGCAGCAGAGCAAGCGAGAGCGAGGAGCTAGCTGCTCGCGTGGCAGAGCTGCGCCGTCGCATAGAAGAAGCCAATTACCAGTATTACGTGCTCGACAACCCCACGCTGACCGACGCAGAATATGATCAATTGATGCAGGAGCTGCGACGCATCGAGGAAGAGCATCCTGAGCTACAGACGCCTGACTCGCCAACGCAGCGCGTTGGGGCGGCGCCGCTCCCTGAAGTGCGGCAGCATCGCCATCCTGTTCCCATGCTGAGTCTGGCCAACGCGCGCAGCGAAGAAGAGCTACAGGCCTGGCACCGGCGTGCGCAGAACATCCTGCCCAACGCCACCTTTGAATATGTCTGCGAGCTGAAGATCGACGGGCTGGCTATGGCTCTGACCTACGAACAGGGGAGGCTGACCGTGGGTGCCACCCGAGGCGACGGTCTCGTCGGCGAGGATTGGACCCCCAACGTGCGCACCATTCGCAGCATTCCTCAGCGCCTGCGTGACGCCAATCCGCCGCCGCGGGTCGAGGTACGTGGCGAGATCTACATGACTATCGAGAGCTTTGAGAAGCTCAACGCCTCGCTTACCCGCGAGAAACTCTTTGCCAACCCGCGCAACGCCGCCGCCGGTTCGCTCCGTCAGAAAGACCCACGTATCACCGCTGAGCGCAACCTCGACTTCTTCGGCTACCAGATCGGCTATATCGAGGGTCGCAATCTGAGCACGCACTGGGAGGCTCTACAGCTGATCGCCGAATGGGGCTTTCCAGTCAACCCCCACAATCGGCGGGCGCGGGATCTTGACGAAGTGCTGCAGTATTGTCGTGAATGGGAGCAGAAGCGTTTCGAGCTGCCCTACGAAATTGATGGGGTTGTCATCAAGATCAACGATCTCGCCCAACAGCAGGAGCTGGGCTATGTTGGACGAGAGCCGCGCTGGGCCATCGCCTTCAAATATCCTCCCATCCAGGTCGCCACACGCCTGCTAGACATCCGTATCAACATCGGGCGTACCGGCTCAGTCAATCCCTGGGCTGTGCTGGAGCCGGTCAACATCCGCGGCGTGACAGTCTCGCGGGCCACCCTGCACAACGAACAAGACATCCTCCGCAAAGACCTGCGCATCGGCGACTGGGTCATTGTACAGCGCGCTGGCGAGGTTATTCCCCAGGTAGTCAAGCCCATCGTCGAGCGGCGCACCGGCGAAGAACGCCCCTACACCCCGATCGAACGCTGCCCCGTCTGTGAGACGCCCATCATGCGTCTGCCGGACGAGGCCATTGCCTATTGCCCCAACACGGACTGTCCGGCGCGCCTGCTGGAAAGCGTCATCCACTTCGCCTCCAAAGGGGCAATGGACCTGGAGACAATCGGCGAGAAGCAATGCGAGCAACTGGTTAAAGCCGGCTATATTAAAACCGTGGCCGACTTCTACGATCTGACGCGAGAGCAGTTGCTCAAGCTGGAGGGGGTCAAGGAGAAGAGCGCCGACAATATGCTCAAAGCCATCGAGGCGAGCAAGAAGCGTCCTTTCTGGCGCCTGCTCTTCGGCCTCAACATTCGCTACATTGGCGAAAAGACAGCCCAGCTGATTACCGAGCACTTCGGTTCAATGGATCGCCTGCTGACGGCCAGCGAAGAAGAGATCATGGCCATTCCCGGTGTGGGACCGAAGAGCGCTCACAGCCTCTATACCTGGCTCCAGCAGGAGAAGAATCGCCAGCTTATTGAGCGCCTCCGCCAGGCTGGCGTCAACATGACCATCGAAGAACGGCCAGGCGGACCGCTGGCCGGCCAGTCCTTCCTCTTCACCGGCAAACTGGCCCACCTGACACGCTCACAGGCCGAGGAGGCGGTGCGCCAGCTCGGCGGTACCGTCGCCAGCAACGTCACCCGCTCGTTGACCCACCTCATTGTGGGCGAAGACCCTGGCTCTAAGCTAGAGAAAGCCCGCCGCGCCGGCGTACAGATTCACGACGAACAGTGGTTCCTTGACCTGCTGCGCCAGCACGGCGTCGACATTAGCTCATCAGGCATCTGAAACCCGGGCAGGGGACCAGCCTGGCAAGAGGAACAGCAGACTGGTCCCACCGGGCCAGAGAGAGTGGAGGGAGCAGCCCGGAGCACAGACGCTCTCGTGAGTCGCCCCTCCTTTCTACCCCCTCAGCCCAGCTGACCCCTGACGGTGGGGTCAGCTGTGGTTCGGACTCAGACGTAGTGCATCTCCAGATAGCGAGCACGCAGTTGATGAACAGCCTCACGCACCTGCTTGCCGCGGATGGCATCGTGGATCAGCTGAGCGAGTTCTCCCATTGCGCGCTCATCCATGCCGAAGCGCGTCATCTCCTGCACTCCAATACGCAGGCCCGAGGGATTGCGCGGATCAGCATCGCCGGGCAGCATATTATAGTTCACGATGATGTCGTTGGCTTCCAGACGCCTGGCTACCTCCACACCACCCCCCCAGTTCGCGACATTGACCGCAATCATGTGGCTGCGCGTGTAGCCAAACTCGCGCGCCTCCACCGGCGTGCCCAGCTCATCAAGGGCCTGGCCCAACGCCTGTGCATTGCGCACAATCTGGGCCGCATACTCGCGCCCGTAGCGCTTCATCTCACGGGTCGCCACCAGCAGGGCCGGCAGTGAGAAGAGATGATGGTTGCTCGAAGAGCCAGGGAAGACTCCGCGATCGGCAGGCGGCCAGTACTTCTTCGCTGTCTCCTCATCCATATTCGCCAGGATTACCCCGCGCTGCGGACCGGGAAAGGTCTTGTGGGTGCTGCCGGTCATCCAGGTGGCACCCTCCTGCAGCGGTGACTGGAACTGGCCACCGGCGATCAGACCGAGCACATGAGCCCCATCGTAGAGCACCGGAATATCCCTGGTCTTGCAGAAGGCCGCTACCTCCGCCACCGGCTCGGGGAAGAGGAAGAGGCTCTTGCCCATGACAACAATCTGCGGATTCACCCGGTCGATCAATTCAATCGTCTTCTGCGCATCGACATGATAGCGATCCTCGGTGAGAGGCAGGTAGTGGAGATTGATGGACTGAGACCCGCCCACTTTCAAAGACTGCCCCCGCGTCTGAATGCGTCGCCCGAAGACACCCACGGCCCCGTGGCTGATATGCCCCCCCGCATCGGTCGAGTTGACTACGATCGTATCCCCGCCGCGCAGGAAGCCGAGCGCGATCGCCGTATTGGCTGCATTGCCGCTGATTGGGCGTACATCCGCCTGCTTAGCCCCAAAGAGTTCGCGAATCTCATCCCGCGCCATACGCTCGATTTCGTCGATGTAGCGCGTTCCCTGATAGTAGCGATTGATACGCTCGCCCTCATTAGGATGGCCTTCCGCATAGCGCCCCATGAAATCAGAAAGCTGGACGCGACGCACCGCCGGGCTAGGGGTATTCTCACTGGCAATCAGATTAATGCACTGCCTCTGGCGCCAGTCCTCTTGCCTGGCAAGAATGGCCTCAATGTCACTGATATCAACCGTCATCAGTATTCCTCCTCCCGCACAGGCAGTTTAGCGTCTGGCCGCCAGCCAATCAGACAGTCACTCTGCCTGCCTGATCGACTGACCGACGAAGAGCAGACGTGCCGAGCGTTCAAGCAAGCATTAAAAGAAATACGGCAAGCGCGACAGCAAGAGCGCCGTGGCTCGGTTCCCGGGTTTTGGCCTGCCGGAGCCGTGGCGATCACCAGAGCGACCGCTGGCCAGGGACAGTACCAGCCAGAAGAGCCAGGCGGGGCAAGTGGCGGCGCAGCGGATCAGCCGGGAGCCTGCAGCGGCTAGCCGCTAGCGAGGGAGAGGTGAAGGGGGCCAGAGGTTACACGGAGCCTAACCACCAGACCCCTACCTGTTCATACCGCACACGTTACGCCTGAATATCGGGTGCATCACGTTCGGCCCGTTCGAGTATGGTGCGCCTTCCCCTCTGAGTGGCTGAGCAAGCAAGCGAGCAATGGCAACTATGGCTGACTGCTGACTGACCTGAGCTGATCGTGCGCAACGCTGGTGGGTTTAGTGTAGCATGGCCTCCAGCATCTGTAAATGGCAATGGCCTCTGGTCAGGCTGCACAGCACCCGCCGTGTCATTCAGATATGGCTCCGAGTGCGTATTGCTGCAATAAGCTGAACAAAAGATGAGAGAAAGTGAACCCCGATCGTCTTCAAACAGCATTGAACAAAGATGGCGATCCTGTTATACTACCACCATAGAAAGG
Organism: Thermogemmatispora aurantia; assembly: GCF_008974285.1. Taxonomy (GTDB): domain Bacteria; phylum Chloroflexota; class Ktedonobacteria; order Ktedonobacterales; family Ktedonobacteraceae; genus Thermogemmatispora; species Thermogemmatispora aurantia. The sequence continues at coordinate 107,191 of NZ_BKZV01000001.1, forward strand.
AGAAGCGTCGCGTCTGCGCTTGCAAAAGAACGTAATACGCATGGAAAGGAGGGGCGGCATTCTGCACCTCGCAGCCAGGAGCGATCCTGGTAGGGGTTCTGCCGCAACGTTTTCATGAAGGTCTACACGGCAGAACAGATTCGCAATGTAGCGCTGATCTCGCATGTAGGAGCGGGCAAGACGTCGCTGGTGGATGCCGCGCTCTATGACAGCGGAGCTGTGACCAGGCAGGGGAAAGTGGATGAGCGGACGTCGGCGGTCGATTACGACCCGGAGGAGTTGAAGCGAGGCATGTCCCTCCACACCAAGCCGGTGCCGGTAGAATGGCGGGGCCAGAAGCTGAATCTGATCGACACGCCGGGTTACCCAGACTTCGTAGGTGAAGTGAAAGCAGCGCTGCGTGTGGCCGATGCGGCTTTAATCGTGACGACGGCGGAGAAAGGGGTCGAAGTCGGCACCGAACTCACCTGGCAGTACGCCGATGAGCGCCGGCTGCCGCGTATGATCCTGGTCAACAAGCTGGACCGCGAGAACACTTCTTTCGAGCAGACACTGGAGGCACTGCGGGCGCGCTTCGGTCTCAGGGTAGTTCCCCTGCAGATCCCCATCGGAAGCCAATCGAACTTCAAGGGAGTGATCGACCTGGTCTCTCGCCGTGGCTTCACCTTCGAGGGCGGTAATAAGGTTCAGGAGGTTCCTGTTCCTCCCGACCTCCAGGATCAGGTCTCTGCTTTCCGCGAGCAGTTGATTGAATCGGCGGTCGAGAACGATGAGGCTCTGATGGATAAGTTCCTCGAAGGCGAGGAGCTGAGCGAGGAGGAGCTGCGTACGCTGGTGCGTCAGGGGACGGTAAGCGGCGAGTTGGTGCCCGTGGTGTGTGCGTCCGCGCTAAAGAATATCGGGGTGCAGACCGCACTCGATGCGCTTCTCGACTATCTGCCGAGCGCCGCCGAGGCACTTTCTGATGAGGTTCGTGCCCTGGGCGAGACGCCGGCTCTCTTTGTTTTTAAGACCGCAGCCGCTCAGGTCGGTACAATCTCGCTCTTCCGCGTTTACAGCGGCACGCTGAAGGCCGATAGTCATGTCTTCAATGTGCAAACGCACGCCGAGGAGCGCATCGGTCAGTTGATCATTCCTCGCGGCAAGGCGCAGGAGAGCACGTCAGAGATTGCCGCCGGCGACATTGGTGGTGTGGCCAAGCTGACCAATACGCATACAGGCGATACGCTGGTGGGAAGTAAAGAGGTTGCTACGGCGCTGGAGCCAATCCAATTCCCTGAGCCGTGCTTTACAGTGGCGGTCTTCCCCAAGAGCAAGGCCGATCTCGATAAGATGAGCAATGCTCTGACACGCCTAGTAGAGGAGGATCACACGCTCCGGGTAACGCGCGATCCAGAGACAGGCGAAACCCGCATCTCGGGCATGGGCGAGACACATATCCAGGTCGCGGTCGATATGATTAAGCGGCGCTTTGGCATCGACCTGGAGGTGCGCGATATCCATATCGCCTACCGCGAGACGATTCGCCGGAAGGCGCGCGCGAATGGACGACACAAGCGCCAGACCGGCGGTCACGGTCAGTTTGGCGATGTCTGGTTGGAGATTGAGCCGCTGCCCATCGGGGGACCCGATACCTTCATCTTCGAAGACCGTATTGTGGGTGGCGTGGTTCCAAGCCAGTTCGTCCCCGGCGTCGAGAAGGGCGTGCGCGAGTCGTTGAAGCGAGGCTTCATCTCCGGCAATCCGATGGTCTACGTTAAGGTGGCCCTGGTCGATGGGAAATATCACCCGGTCGATTCCTCCGCCCAGTCGTTCGAGATCGCTGCTTCGATCTGTATGCAGGAGGCCGTGCCCCAGGCCAATCCCACGATCCTGGAGCCGGTGATGAACGTGACAGTGATTGTGCCCGAGCAGACGATGGGCGACGTGATGAGCGATATCAATACAAAGCGCGGGCGAGTGCTGGGCATGGAGTCCCTTGGCAACGGTATGCAGAAGATCGTCGCTCAAGTTCCCCAGGCGGAAATGCTTCATTACGCGACAGACCTGCGCTCCCTCACTCAGGGCCGTGGTACCTTTACGATGGAGTTCTATCAATACGAGGAGGTCCCCCCTCAGATCCAGCAGGAGCTGATCGCGCGCTACAAGAAAGAGAAGGGAGAGCCAGCCTGATTCTCGCTGCCTGGTTCGCGAGAGAGGCGAGCAAGGCAGATGACTCCCTCAATATCGCTGTCATTCGATTGCAGGATGGGGCACCGTCTTCCCAAGACGAGCGGAGAGCTACCCCCAGAGGTCAATGGCTGATCCGTCAGGATAGGACGGTGCCCCGCTTTCCTTTCTGTTACGGTTGAGTTTGAGTAGCTGGGCTCGGTGAAAGGAGTTGCAATGTCTCTGCACGAGAGGTCTTTCGGCTGGCTGCGATCCCAGGTGTTGGAGCTGTACCGCCAGCGGGACTATGCCCGCGCTCGGGATCTGGTTGAGGAAGCGCTTCCTTTTTTCCCCGAACATTGGCCCACCCTAGTATTATGGCGTGCCATCCTCACGCTGCGCCTGGGAAGCCCCGAGGAGGCACTGGCGATTCTGGAAGAGGCCATTGGCCAGGGACTGTGGTTTGGACCAGCGCAGTTGGAGGATGAGGATCTCGCTCCTCTACGTTCACTACCAGCTTTCGCTGCCCTGGAAAAGATCTGCCAGGAACGCTACGCCGAGGCCCAGACTAGCTCACATCCGGGAATTCTAGTGCTGGAGCCTGACAACCTGGTCCCACCCCCCTATCCAACACTGTTCGTGCTCCACGGGAATCAGAGTAGCCCACTGGCCGAGCTCGAGTACTGGCAGCCAATCACGGCGCATCGCTGGCAAGTGGCCCTGCCTTGTTCTTCGCAGCTGGTCGGTTATGGCCTGGCTAGCTGGAATGATGAGGCCCGCGCAATGGATGAGATCTGCACCCATTGGGAACGACAGCAGCGCTGGAAACGTATTGATCCCCAACATGTGGTCCTGGCCGGCTTCTCGCGTGGTGCACGCATCGCTTTGCGTCTGGCGCTGGAGGGGCGTATCCCCGCCATCGGCTTCATTGCTATCTGCCCAACCCTGGAGGCGAGCCAGACCCTGCTTCCTCAAGATGCCTGCCAGGTGCGCCTGGGCTTCGTGCTGCTCGGTGAGCATGACCAGTGCGCTCCCACCACCCTGGCAGCCATCGAGCGCCTGCGCGCCGCCGGCCTGACCTGCGAGGTGAAACTCTATTCCGGCTTGGGTCACTTCTACCCACCGACCTTCTCCGAAGAGCTGCCCGCATTCCTGGCGCACTTCGTTCCTCCAGCTCCACAGTAGCAGACGGACCAGTACCGTTGCCGGAAGGTCCTGGCAGGAAACTCGCCGGCAACGGTGACCACGATGCATTGATATGCTTACTGATTATTTAAAAGTCGATCGTTCTCTTTTAAGAGGCTTTCAATCGTGATTCTATTTTTCCCCTTGAAGGCAGGCGGCAGAATGCGAGGATTTGGACTGAGCGGCGTTCTAGCGAAGGAGGCAGCTCTGCGGACTTGACAGCGGACACCAGGATACGTACAATTCCAGAGACAACGAACAGATCGTGTTCCTTCTTAAGGACGAGAGCAGGGGGCCTGCACCAGAGCTCAGTGAGGTGGCCGTATGCCTTCCAGACCGGTTTTTTCCGCGCCTTCGCTCGCGGAAGTGCTCAAGCAGCTCAGGATCTACCGGCCCAGCGGTCTGCTAACTATTCAACGAGCACGGGGCGCGCCGCCCGAGGAAGTGTATATCACGGTTGAGCGGGGGCAACCAACGCTGGTTGTCTGGAACCGCCAGCAGCAGGAGGCCAGCGAGGCTGTGCTAGCCTGGCTAAATTCATGGGGAGAAATTCGTTTTACTTTTCAATCCGCCGAGCCGCTTTTGCAGCTGCCCGCCCCAGGCCAGCCGGAGCCGCAGGAGGGTGCTCCCACTGGTGAGGGCCCGCGGCGGCCAACCTGGCCACCTCTCTCGCTCCAAAGTGGACCTTTGCCCACTGTTAGAGGTCGGAGCAGTGCCCGTCAGACGATCTCGCTACAGGGTCAGCATGGCGGCATGGGTAGCCCACCCACCCAGGCGCGCCCGTCCAGCGCAGGGCAGACTCATGTCCAGGTTCCAAGCCAGGCGCAGCCCCAAAACGGGCGCCTGACCCCGCGTTTCGGCGACTCGCTGGTGCTGCCAGCTGTCAAGCCCAACCAGCCGTCCGGTCCGCTGCCGCCGGAAACCGTCGTACCCAGCCTGACCGCTCTCGGCAAGGAATATGCTGCCACCGCCGTTCCGCGTTATGATCGAATCGTCTTTCTCCTCATCAATGGTCGGCGCACGCTTGGCGATCTGGCACAGCTGACCCGGCGCACACCCGCTGAGGTCTATGCCTCTCTCCAGCGCTTGCAGGAACAAGGGCTGATACAGCTAACGCTCCCGCCTACCAATGGGCACGCCCCTTCTTCCTCATCGCGTTAATTCAAGAAGCTGCGGTCTGGATGAGTTTGCAAATGGGCGTTACGCTGCAGTACCTGCAGGGCAAAGGGAACCTCACGTCTCAAAATCTCGTTCTCCTCTGCCAGACGCTGTCGCGTCGAGGTCAGTTCCAGCAAGTGTTGTTTCTGCTCATCCTGCAGATCGAGCAGATAGGCAATGAGATAGGAAAGTTCCTCTGGATCGGTCGGAAGATGCTCTTTGATCTCTGGTAGGCTGCGCGCCTCCAGCAGGATTTCTAGATAGCTGCTGAAGAGATCAAGGGCCCGCTCGGCGTAAGGCCTGATCAGATTGGCTGGTTCACGCGCATCGCGATACAGCTCAACCACACCCGAAAGATAGGGTTGCTGATGCTTGAGCTGGCGAATGCGGAAGCGCTCGCTGCCAATGGCAATGAGATTGTAGCGCCCGTCTTCTAGACGCTCAACTTGCAGAATCTCGGCTAGCGTGCCTACGCTGTAGGGTACTTCCTGAAGATGACGACTCTCGGGACGCATCAGGACGATGCCAAAGGGAGACTTCTCCTCAAGACAGCGAGCGACCATCAGGCGATAGCGCCGCTCAAAGATATGCAGCGGCACCACCGCGGTCGGGAAGAGGACCAGCTGCAACGGGAAGAGTGGGACCTCGACGATTCTCTCCACGGGATCTTCTCCTTAGCGCACGGGCTTTCGGCTTTCTTACAGGATCATGGGTGTATTCGCTCGCTTCTGCCGGCGCATCCGCATCTGTGCCTGCTGATTGGGATAGACAGGGGCCTTGCCTCGATCGCATCCCAGGCAGCCCTGGCCCGCCGGCCTGAGTACCTCGCTCTCAGGCGCCGAAGAGAGACCCTGGTCAGGTCGATGCAGCTTGTCGAGGATACCTCCGCCGACGGAACCAGGCCAGGCGAGGCCATTGGCTGGTCCGCTCTGACCGTGGTGAAGAGGCGCTTCAGACCGTTTGAACAGCATGGAGATGAGGATGGCTATGAGCATGGTCAGGCCAGTGCTGATGCTCGTGGCTGTGCATGACTCCCGGCGGCGGTAGCTCGCCAGGTCCGTGACTATGAGTGCCTTCGAGATGATAGGGATGATCATGCCCGTACCAACGATGGGCCGGATTGCAATACGCCACCAGCAGGCTCTGCCCATGATGCCAGCGCGCGCGAAAGACATCATAATTCTTCTTGCTCTTGGTACGCCGCTCTTCCTCCGTCAGGCTGTACCACTCGCGATGCGGATGCCTGATAAGACGGGCTGCGACCTCGGGACAGACTACGACGCGATAGCCAGCGGCCTTGAAGAAGAAACTGTAGTGGACGTCGGCCAGGCGATAGAAACGGAACTTTTCATCGAGCCAGCCGACCTCGTTAAGCAAGGCGCGGCGAAAGGCAAACAGGTACCCCTCAATGGCATCCACCTCGGGGCCACTCTCTTCGCGAAATTCACGCAGATCCTCAGTAATCAGGCCGAAGGGACCGGTCACTCCTATCTGCGGATCGGCCAGCGTTTGCTCCAGGGGCGTCCAGATATCGCCCTGGATCTCAACCGAGGTGTCCAGCCAGACAATGATCGCTCCCTGGCTGGCACGCATGGTTGCATTGCGCGCCGCGGCGAAGCCCAGGTTATGGTCGGCGAAGAGCACACGCAGAGCAAGCTGCTCGCCGTTGGCTCCGACCAGCTCCGCGCGTCGGGCCAGCTCCCGTAGAAAAGGAAGGGTCTCATCGGTTGATCCATTCTCGATCACGACAACTTCCAGGCTGTGCCCGTTAGCATGGCGACAGATGCTGTCAAGGCAACGCTCAAGGTCCTTGTAGTTATTGCGCGCCAGCAGATTGAGCGAGAAGGCATAGCGCGATGGCAGCTGTGTGGCATCAGGAGCATCCTGCCAGCGCGAGAGCACCGGGAACTCTTCGCTGAGGCGCCGGGGCCGAACCAGCGTCCCTTCGGGCAGGTCACTTACTTTCCAGCCCCGCTGGAGTAAACGGAGCCGCAAGGCATCAGCGCCCTCGTAGTCTCTCTGCCGACGCAAGGCCTCCCGCTCACGCACAAGCGCCGCCAGCTCTGCCGGCAAAAGATGCTGTGAGTGCTGCGGCTCACGGCGCTGGCGTGGCTTTTCACTCATAAGATAAGATTTGATGTCGAAACCGAGCACACGGTCGAAATCGAGCAGTAGCTGCAGCTTCCTGGTGGCATCCAGCTCAGGAGCGCGCAGCATGGCCGAGAGCACCGCCATCGCCCGAGGGATATTGAGATCATTCTCCAGCTCACGGCGGAAAGCCAGACGCCACGGCTGTTCTTCATCCTCCAGCGACCTGAGCGCACGCTCCTGATCAGCTCGCAGCCAGAGATCATAGGCACGCTCGCGCAAGCGCTCCAGAGCGATCTGGGCCGCTTCTAGAGCGCGGAAGGTGAAGTTGAGACGGCTACGATAGAGGGCAGTGGTGTAGAGATAGCGCAGGGCCAGTGGATCGAAACCGCGCGCCTCAATTTCAGCGCAGGTATAGTCGTTGCTGACCGACTTGGCCATCTTCTGCCCGTCGGCAAGCAGGTGCTGGGCATGAACCCAGTAGTTGACAAAGGGCTGACCACTGTAGGCTTCGCTCTGGGCGATCTCATCCTCGTGATGTGGAAAGATATTGTCCACCCCGCCGGTGTGGATATCGAAGTGGGGTCCCAGATACTTCATGGACATGGCTGAGCATTCGATGTGCCAGCCGGGGAAGCCACGCCCCCAAGGGCTATCCCAGGCCATGTCACGCCCTGGCTCGGCAGGTTTCCAGAGCGGGAAATCCTCGGGATGGCGCCGGTCAGCATCGCTGCCCTCGTGAATGCCAATCTGCATATACTCCAGTAGATTGCGCGAAAGCTTGCCATAGCCGGGAAAGCGCTGGATGTCAAAATAGACGTAGCCACGAACCTCGTAAGCAAAGCCTTTGCGCAGCAGCTCCTCGATGACCTGGATCATCTCGGGAATGTGCTCACTGGCCCGCGGGAAGACATGGGCCGGCAGAATGTTGAGCTTGGCCTCGTCACGATGAAAGGCTTCAGTGTAAAAGCGCGCGATCTCGGCAGAGGTCTTCCCTTCCTTGCGGGCCTGGGCCTGGATCTTATCCTCGCCACGGTCCAACAGCTCATGACGCATGTGCCCGACATCAGTGATATTTTTCACATGGAAGACCTCGTAGCCGAGGTACTCCAGGGTACGACGGAGCCAGTCGGCCATTGTGAAGGTACGCAGGTTACCGATGTGGATATAGCGGTAGACGGTCGGACCACAGGAGTACATTTTGATCTTGCCAGGCTCCAACGGGACAATTTCCTCGACGCGCCGCGTGAGTGTGTTATAGATTCTCATCGCCTCGTCACGCTCCCAGCATGCGTCAAACAGAACAACGACGAACGGCTCTCCGTGACAGCCTCTCCTCTGCCAGTCCTCGCCCGAGCGAGCGCCCATGTGGCTCGGCTCAACCGCCGTCTCTGGCGCCGACTGCTACTGACCCGCCCCATGTCCCTTTTTTTCCCACACGGAATTATACTCCCAGCTCGGCGGCCTCGACCAGGCGAGGAGACAGGGCAGTCCCGCCAGTGTGTTGACGTGCAGCCGTCTCCCTCCTCGCCAGTAACGCTCGTGCACAGGTGGAGTCCAGACTCAGGCGGTCATCTCTTTGACTATCTGCTGAACCCTGGCGCCTGGGGCCTTCCCTTTCAGTTCACGAGCCGCCAGCGGCATGACTTTGCGGAAATCGCGCCCCTGCTCCTCAATGAGACGGGCCACTACAGCACGGATCTCCTCGTCGCTGAGCTGGGCAGCCTGAAGATAGGATTGCAGGAGGGCCTTTTCGCGCTGGGCTTTCTCGACCAGATCACTGCGACCTCCCTTTTCGTAGAGAGGAATGGCCTGATCACGCATCTTGATCTCGCGCTCTAGCACCTGATAGCAGTCAGCTTCGGTCAGTGGCTTCCCGTACTCAGGATGCTTGCGATCGGTGCGTGCAACTTCCAGATTGTGGATAGCCCCCAGTACCATACGCAGCGTATCAACCCTGAGCTGATCTCTCGCTCGCTGAGCTTCCTGAATATCTTTCCGCAGTTGTTTCTCGATAGGGAACTCCTCACGCGTCTGCGCCATGTTACATATTCCTCCTATCCTCTCGGCAATTCTGATGGTGATCTCCAGTATAGCCTTTGGCACCAGTGCTGTCGAGTCAGCCGGGCGATGCGCACACCAGCAGGACCTGCCAGGCCTACGCCCTACAGCATCGGCCCCACACCTGGACCAACCCGGCTACCCATTGCTTAGAAGAGGCGCCGTCCAGTGAACAGCAGGCCCCCGCGCAACAGCTGTTCCCATCCACTGGGGCTGGCCGCCCTCAGCGCCTCTCCAATCTGCCGCAGCGCCACCTCTCCCGCAGGCAAACGCAGGCGTAGCAGAAAAGCCGCGCCCGCCTCTCCCGGCCAGGGATCACGCTGCCAAAACGAGGCGTGGCGCAGGAAAGGCTGCTCGGCCAGCTGCTCCAGCAAGGCCATCACCTCATACCTCAGAGTACTATACGAAAGATCACCCGCAGAGAAGGAGAGCGAGAGCGTTTGCGTCCCCAACTCTGGCGCCGCGCCACTAAGCAGATCATTGCCGAGTTGGTAAACGAGATGATAGACAAGCGCGCCACTGGCCACGGAGGATAGCCCGGCAGAGGCAGGCGCAGGCAGCTCTTCCTCTGCTGCCGGCCCCTGATCGCCGCGCAAGGAAGCTGGCCAGTCTGTAATGAACTGATTGAGCAGATCGAAGGCGCAGGAGCCACGCAAGAGAAACCACAGCTCGTAGAGCTGATGCCCGGGTCGCCAGCGTCGCCAGTCCTCCAGCCTGGTTCTGGCGGTTTGTAATGCTGGCGCTAGCTCACTGGCAGCCAACGCCGGCCCCAGCTCCGGGACAGTGCAGACGACTAGCGCTGGTCCTTCAAGAGGGAAAAGGCCAGTCGAGCCTAAGCGTGTGGCCAGATGACGCAGCTCACGCTGCAAGGCGGCTGCAACCTGGGATGGCTGAGCGGCGGCAGCAAGGAAGCCCAGACGCTGAAGGCGCAGCGCGGCCTCCTCCGCATAGCGCGCGCACTGCTCCTCAGTCCACTCCTGCAAGCGTGCAGCAACCGCCGCGCAGCGTTCACGGAGCGCAGTGAGCAACGGCAAAAGTTCGGCCTCCCCCTCCCGAGCGAGCAGGCGGACACAGAGATGGAGGATCGGTATATCCAGTCCCAGGGCGCGATAGATGTCCATATGGTTTCCTCGCTTTTCCTATCATAGTTGACACTGGCAAGGGTCACAAACGTCGGCAGCGTCCTGACCATAACAGCAAGACAGTCCAGATGCCTAAAAGCCGTGGTCCCCGACCTGGTTGGTTAGCCAGCCCTCACGAGGCTATAATAGAGACATCCATCTCTTTTCTGGCAGTCTCTTGTGTCTGGAAAGGTCTTCCCGTTCATGTCTAGCACGACCTCTTTCTCTTCTCATCCGGAGCAGAAAAACATCCGCATTGGAGCCCTGATAGCCCTTTTCTTAGGTCCTGCCTTCGTCTTTGCTAACATGTACACCACCCAGGCTATCTTGCCTGTGCTGAGCCGGGCTTTCAGAGTCGATGCGCCCACCGCGGGCCTGACCATTTCCATTATTGTCCTGGCGGTCGCGATTGGCTCGCTCTTCTATGGACCGCTCTCCGACCGCATCGGGCGCAAAGTCGTCATGGTAGGCAGCAGTCTTCTCATTACCCTGCCGACGCTGCTATGCGCCTTCGCACCTAATTTTACTATTCTACTTTGTCTGCGCGCCCTGCAGGGCTTGCTCATGCCGGGATTGACCAGTGTAGCCATCTCCTATGTCAATGACGAGTTTAGAGGGCGCGAGCGTGGCCTGGCAATGGGTGTCTATGTCAGCGGGCAGACGCTCGGTGGTCTCTTTGCTCGCCTCGGGAGCGCCGCCCTGACTGCAGCCACCAGCTGGCAGGTCGCCCTCTTCTCTTTCAGCCTGCCGACCCTGATCGCCGCACTCGCCATGTGGCGCTTCCTGCCCGACAGCCAGGGCCCGCAGTCCCAGCAGGCTCCTCATCTGCTCCACCGGCGTCAGCGGACGGCGATCTCCGACAGCGTCAGTGATCAGTCAGAGGGCAACGTCCTGCGTCAATCGCTCAGCGATATCTGGTTCCATCTGCATAATCAGCATCTGGTGGGAGCCTTCATCATCGGCTTCACCCTCTTCTTTGGCTTCGTTGGCACCTTCACCTATTTACCCTACTACCTCAGCGGACCGCACTTCGGTCTCTCAACGGTCCAGCTTGGTCTGGTCTATCTGCTCTGGCTAACTGGCCTCTGCTCGCCCATCGCGGGCAGCCTGGCGGGACGTGTTGGCTCACGGCGCGCCATTGCTGTCAGCATGAGCCTGGCTGGTTGCGGTCTCCTGGTTACTCTGATCCCTCTACTACCTCTTGTCATCACAGGTCTTGGTCTACTAGCCCTTGGCATGTTTTGTACTATTCCCGCTGTCAATCTCTATCTCGGTGAACAAGCCCACAAAGCCAAAGGGACAGCCGCTTCCCTTTACCTCTCCTGCTACTACTTCGGTGGCAGTCTGGGGGCGGTCCTGCCTGGCATTGCCCTCCTGCACGGCGGCTGGCCTGGTGTCGCGCTCCTCTGCCTTGGCACCATTCTGATTGCAATCGCCAGTGACCTCGTTCTTTGCTGAGCCGGTCGAGCAGACGGTCAGCAATCGAGCCAACCAGCCAGCGGTCTGCCGGCAGAGCTGGCCCTTTCCCTACCAGGCGGGCCACTCCGTGGGATACAATAAAGGGGAAAGTACCCGTTGAGAACACGAAGGAGTGTGACCGATCATGACCATAACCGCAGAGCACGTTTTAGAGCGTGCGCGGACTCCCTTTAGAAACGAGCCGCTGACAGACTTCTCGCGTCCTGAGAATCGTCGGGCCCAAGAAGAGGCCCTGGCTCAGGTGCGCAGCGAGCTAGGCCGTACCTATCCGCTGATCATTGGCGGCCAGCATATCCAGAACTCTGAGACCTTCGCTTCTGTCAACCCAGCTCAGCCTGACCAGGTCATCGGCTATTTCTCGCGCGCCACGTTAGACCAGGTTGACCAGGCCGTGCGCGTCGCCGCCGAGGCTTTTGAGCAGTGGAAGCGCGTTCCAGCCCACGAGCGCGCCAACTATCTCTTTGCCGCCGCCGACCGCCTGCGCGAGCGTCGCTTTCTCTTCAACGCCTGGATGATCTACGAGGTGGCCAAGAGCTGGACCGAGGCCGATGCCGACACCGCCGAGGCCATCGACTTCCTGGAGTTCTACGCCCGCGAGATGCTGCGCCTGGCCGAAGAACAGCCGCTTGTCCGTATTCCAGACGAAGATAATGAACTTGTCTACATTCCGCTGGGCGTCGGTGCCGTCATTCCACCCTGGAACTTCCCCGGCGCTATCATGGTTGGTATGACCAGCGCCTCCTTTGTGGCAGGCAACACCGTGGTTCTCAAACCATCGAGCGCCTCGCCTACTATTGCGGCCCAATTTGTACGCATCCTTGAAGACATCGGCCTGCCAGCGGGCGTTGTCAACTTCCTGACGGGAGCTGGCTCCAGCATTGGCGACGCCCTGGTCTCCCATCCCCTGACGCGTTTCATCGCCTTCACCGGCTCGCGCGATGTCGGCCTGCGCATCAACGAGTTGGCGGCCAAGACCCAGCCGGGCCAGCGCTGGATCAAGCGCACTATCCTGGAGATGGGCGGTAAAGATGCGATCGTCGTCGACGAAACCGCCGACCTGGAGGCTGCCGCTAACGGCATTGTTACCTCCGCTTTCGGCTTCCAGGGCCAGAAATGCTCAGCCTGCTCGCGCGCCATCATTGTCGAGAGCGTCTATGACCAGGTTCTGCAGAAGGTGGTAGAGAAGACCAGACAGCTCAGCATCGGCGACGTCACGCGCCCTGAAACCTTCATGGGGCCAGTGATCGACGCCAACGCCTTCAAAAAGATCACCGACTACATTGAGATCGGCAAAGGCGAGGGGCGCCTTGTCCTGGGCGGTGGTTATCACGGCCCGGGCTATTATATCGAGCCGACCATCTTCGCTGACGTCGACCCCCACGCCCGCATCGCCCAGGAGGAGATTTTCGGGCCTGTGCTGGCCTTCATCCGGGCGAAGGACTTCAGTGACGCCTTGCGTATCGCTAACGATACCGAGTACGGCCTCACGGGTTCAGTCTATACGCGCGACCCTGAGCGCATCCAGCGGGCCAAAGAAGAGTTCCACGTTGGCAATCTCTACTTTAACCGCAAGTGCACGGGAGCCTTGGTCGGCGTGCACCCCTTCGGAGGCTTCAACATGTCAGGCACGGACTCCAAAGCCGGGGGTCGCGACTATCTCCTGCTGTTTACGCAGGCTAAGGCAATCTCGGTCAAGAAGCTCTAGCTCGCCCGCCAGGCGAGTGAGTCCAAGCAAGAGCAGCTTGTTGCCGCAGGGCAGCGCCTGCGTCGCGGCACGAGAGAGGTGTATTACGTGTCTGCAAACTTTCAACCTGTTGTTCGCCTACGGAAAGAAAGGCCGGGGACATGGCAGATCTCGCTGCCTTTCCTCGGAGAACACGGGATCATCGGCAGCTACCTCATCACAGATGAGCGGCAGACGGCTCTCATTGATCCCGGACCAACCAGTACAGTGACAGCCCTGCTAAGCGAATTGCGCGAGGCGGGTTTTGATCCCGAGGCCATTACACATATCCTGCTGACCCACATTCACCTGGACCACGCCGGAGCCACGGGCACTCTGACCCGCCTGCTGCCGCAGGCTCAGGTCTATGTCCACAGTCGGGGTGCTCCGCACCTGGTCGACCCGTCGAAGGTCATCGCCAGCGCCAGCCGCATCTACGGCGAGCAGATGCCAACGCTGTGGGGCGAGGTTGAGGCCGTGCCCGCCGAGCGTGTTCATAGCCTTGAAGACGGGAATGTGCTCACAGTCGCCGGGCGTCGGCTGGAGGTGCATTATACACCGGGACATGCCATCCATCATGTTGTCTTCTTCGATGTTCACTCGGGGGAACTCTTCGCCGGGGACGCCGCTGGCGTGCGTCTCCAGGATGTCGATTATGTGCGCCCACCCACGCCGCCACCCGATCTCGATCTGGAGGCCTGGTTCGAGAGTCTGAGCCGCATCAGCCGTCTGCGGCCTGATGTGCTCTACCTGGGGCACTTCGGGCCAACGCGCGATGTCACGCGGCATATCGCCAATCTGCGCGAGCGCCTCATCGCCTGGGGTGAGATTGTCTTGCAGGCCATGCGCGAAGGCAAAAGCGAGGAGGAGATCCGCGAGCACCTCATCGCCAAGACCCAACCTGAGCTGGAGCGCGTTGCTCGCGATCCCCGGGCCATCAAGCGCTACGACCTTGCGACCAACTATCCGATGACGGTCCAGGGCTACATGCGCTATTGGCGGAAGAAGCACCCCGAGCGGCTCCAGGAAAGTCCACCTGCCTAGCCAGGCGGAGAAAGGAAGCCAGAGACCAGCGCACGCCGCCAGCTCGAGCCGAGGTGAGCAGGCTTGCTGCGGCGTGGCTGGCTCGCTCCTTTCGCCCGACTCAGCCCCCATTAAGGAGCAGGTGGTTGTCAACCTGAAAGACTCCCAGACTGACGAGGGCCGGGGCGATGTCCCCCAAGGCCCGAATAATCAGCTTATGAGCCTCCACCTCGCCGACAATAGGAGAGCAGAAATACTGACAGATGGCAATCAGGGCTGAGAACCCCTCAAGCAAGTCTTCACGAGGCATCCGGTCAAGGTGCGATTTATCCATCACATAGAGGTAGCCGTTGGGGGAGATTCTCAGGCCAGAGAAGGCAGGGAAAGCAGCGGAACAATCATCGATGATGTCACGCAGAACGTTCATGGCCTCCTTCGGCCCGACCAGCTGAGCTACAGCCAACGAGACCCGCCTGGTGGCCTCAACCAGCAATTGCCACTCCCAGGGCGAGATCAGCTGATTGACCTTGGTACGGGCTACCACTTGGCCCTCTACAATCTGTGGACGCGGCTGGGCCGCAGGAGGCGGCGGCGCGGTTGGAGCCGGCCCTGAGCGTGGTACGGCCCCAGAGCTATAGCGCGCCTGCAAATGCAAGAGCCAGCGCTCAAAGCGCTGCTCATGGGCAGGCGTCACATTCTCGCTCTGGACCGTCACACCGCGTTCAAACCGGAGCGTCGCGCGCGTCCAGCTCTGCAAATCCGCCAGCACAGCATCGACTGCGCCCCGCGTTCCGATCACATGCACCAGTCTGCCATTTCGGAAATAGAGATGAGCCAGCCCCAGACGCGTATTGTTCCGCACGGTCAGCCGCCCAAAGGCGCGCAGGCGCTTAATACTGCTGATAATACTGGGCAGGTCAGCTAGCGAACCCTGCCACTGTGCATTGGAAGACATAGTACAACGCCGTTCTCCGAAACTGCCCTAACGATGGACAGGCCATCATCAGTGTTCGGGTGCTGTCTCCCGTGACCGTGAGACAGTGCCACGTGCGGGTTACTCACCCATTCCTCCCATCCCTTGCCCCTCTCCACTCTAGCGCCTCCCCCACCTACCGCAGTCCAGCGGCCCTCGTCCGCGTGCCGTCCCAACCCGACCGGACCGGCTCTAAAGCGTCCAGAGCCACCGGGTCTCATCAGGATCATCTCCAGCAGCGCACGGCCGCAGCCCAACCCACCCGGCTCAGCTCAGGTAAGAACCAGACAGGCTCGTCTGCCAGTTCGTGCCACCAGAGAACCAACTTCCACCACAGCCTTCCGCTGCCTGCCAGCAAAGCCACCCGCCTTTCAATACCTCTCTCCCCCGACCTGAGCAACGGCACCGTCCGGCCTATCCGCCTACAGCTCCTCACTCATCACTCATCCAACCAGGACACCAGCCTAACCAAAGGCTGCGACCGCAAGGTCGCCGAGCGCCAGACCTATTCTAACGTATACTGGACTACTGGTCAAGCTATGCGCGCTTTTGCCTGTCAGTACCACTTCCCATCCTTCTCCCCCTATATTCACAGATATTGTGTTCACTTTTGCTACTCATACCGCTATAATAGCAACAGGATGGTTTAGTAGAGCAAAGGAGGCTACATGAACTTTTCACAGCAATTTCTCCGCCGCCAGAGCAGGCGCCATGCCCTCAAGCGGCTCGGGGCCTTTACCCTTGGCCTGAGCGCTAGCGCAGGTCTGGGAACAGGAGCGCTGACCGCCATTGGGCGAGCCGCGGCCAGCGCGCCGGCTCCGGCTCCGGCAGAGAACCCGCTCAAACATATTCTCATCCTCTGCCAGGAAAACCGCTCCTTTGATACCTATTTTGGCTACTACGAGCGGGCTGGGCGCTTTGCCGTACCGGCCAACTACAGCCAGCCGGGCGGAGCCGGTAAGCCCGCCGTCAAGCCCTATCACTTCAGCAGCTATACCAACCACGACATTCCCCACAGCTGGCAGGCCCTCCACGCTGAATGGAACGGTGGCAAGATGGACGGGTTCGTTACCACAGATGGCCTCGAAGCTCTCGGCTACTACACGCGGAGCGACCTGCCTTACTACTACGCCCTGGCCGACGCCTTCACCCTCTGCGGCAACTACTTCTGCTACCAGCTCGGACCAACCCTGCCGAATCGCCTTGCCCTCTGGAGCGGCACCAGTGGTGGCATCACCAATAATCGACCAGGGCCAGGCTCGCTCGACTGGCCAACCATCGCCGACTTGCTTGACCAGCACGGCGTCAGCTGGCAAAGCTATAATCTCAACAGCCACAGCCGGCAGCGCATCGGCAGCCCCAACGGCTTCAACGGCCTGGCCTACTTCAAACGCTGGATCAACGATGCGCGGCTCTATGGCAGCGAAGACGACTACTATCAGGCCCTGGTCGACGGAACCCTGCCCCAGGTTGTCTTTCTCATTACCAGCAGCGAGGTCAGCGAGCATCCCCCCAGCAATGTGCGCACTGGGGAGAAAAAGGTCGCAGAGATCATCAACGCGCTCATCGCCTCGCGCTACTGGAGCCAGGCCGCCTTCATCCTGACCTACGACGAGAACGGCGGTTACTTTGACCACATCGCGCCGCCGCAGCTGGATGCCTATGGCCTCGGCATGCGCGTACCCACGCTGATCATCTCGCCCTGGGTCAAGCGCGGCTATGTCGCCGGCCAACTCTACGAACACAGCTCCGTGCTTAAATTCATCGAGCGCACCTTCGGGCTGCCAACGCTGGCGAGCCTCAACCATCAATTTGATGACGAGACGCCTGCCAGCAACAACGACGCCGCCGCCGGGCGAAGTGCAGGACCGCCAGCCCCGCCACGCGACGGGCTGGCCCAGATCGGCGACCTCTATGAGGTCTTTGACTTTAGCCAGGACCCCCACTACTATCCCCCCCTTCCCCCGGCGCCGTGACGTCCACGGCTGCCACTTGACCTTGCGGGGTGAGCAGGGAAGCGCAGCGCACTACCCCGTTGCCTCTCCCTGTTCACCTCCACCCTTCGGGCCTTCGGGGTGAGCAGGCAGCAGGCAAAGGCGCTGACAGGCCGAACACCAGCCAACGAGCTGCCCCCCCTCCTCGCGCAGCTCGCTCAGACGCCGCGCACAGCGACAGACATAGCCATGCTGGCGCGCCGGATTACCATAAACCAGCGCATGAGCAGGTACGTCGCGCGTGACCACCGAACCGGCTCCTACGAGAGCAAACTCGCCAATGGTTACCCCGCAGACGACCACCGTCCGCGCCCCCAACGAAGCCCCATAGCGCACCAGCGTGGGCGTAATCTGCCAGTCCTGGGCCCTCTTCAGGTGCCCATCGGGCGTAATCGCCCGCGGCAACAGATCGTTCGTAAAGCAGACATGGGGGCCAATAAAGACCCCGTCCTCGATCGTTACCCCCTCAAAGACCGATACGTAGTTCTGAATCTTGACCCGCGCCCCGATGCGTACTCGCGCATCGATATAGACGCCTCGTCCCAGAATGCACTCTTCACCAATCACAGCTCCTTCACGTACCTGGGCCAGACCCCAGATGCGTGTCCCCGTGCCGATCTGCGCCTCTGGCGAGACATCTGCCGTCGGATGGATAAAGATATCCTTCTCACTCGTGCGCTTGTGCTCCATTACCGCGCTTCTCCTGAAAATATCATCTCTTGAGCTGTCTGCTGGCTGCTCGTTCCTCGAAGAGGAACGAGCAGCTGCTGTCGGAGGCCAGCGAGGCATGCTCAGGCCGTCATGAGCAAGCCGATCGCAATGCCCAGCAGTCCCCCAACCAGGACCTGCACCGGGGTATGGCCAATCAGCTCGCGCAGACGCTGCTCCCCAATAGGGTGGCCCTTAAAGGCTTCCTCCAGCATCTGGTTCAACATCCGGGCCTGAATGCTAACAGCTCGCCTTACGCCCGCCGCATCGTACATGACCACGCCCGCCAGCACGATACTGATGGCAAAACTGGTCGAGGAGAGGCCCGCCAGACGGCCTACCGCCGTGGCCAGTCCCATGACAAGAGCTGAGTGGGCGCTAGGCATTCCTCCTGCCGAGACCAGTCGGCGCAGGTTCAGTCGCCGCTGGGTGACCACCTCGATAAGGGTCTTGCTCACCTGAGCCAAGGCCCAGGCCAGCAAGGCTGCCAACAAGGCACGATTCTCTAGCAACGATGCCATCGACACCTGCAACTATGCGCGCTTTGCATCCTACTCGATCTCGTCCGTGAGCTGGCTCGGCTCCAGCGGCTGCGCCACTGGCATACCCTGGCCGTCAACCGTCAGCTGCCTGACACGCAGCTCCGCCCGCTGTAAGAGATCGTTGCAGTAATGCACCAGGCGCATACCACGTTCGAAATGCTCAATAGCTTTTTCTAGAGGAAGTTGTCCATTTTGTAGGGTGAGCACTGTCTCCTCTAGCTGTTGAAATGCCTCTTCAAAAGACAACTCTTCCATAGTGCGCACCATTCCGCCAGTTCTCCGAGTAAAGCCAACCAAGAAGACGGGATCAGCCTTATTAATTACCAGCAAAGTGAGCAGCAGCGAAGCTTTCACCACAGCTTACAGGCCATTGACCTTGAGGGAGCTGAGAGCCAGAGAGAGCAGCAAGGGAACGCAGATCACCTCAAGCAAGGTCGCGCGGCAGGAATGACTCGCTTAGGGGAGCACCTGAACGGTCACGGAACCGTTCGCGAGCTGGAGCAGCAAGCGATCGCCAGGGTGGACCTGCTCGACAGTGGTAACCAGCGCCTGGTCTTCGGCGCGTCGCACAATGGCGTAGCCCCGTGCGAGCGTCTCCAGCGGAGAGAGCGTTTCCAGATGACGTGCGATTCCGCGGAGACGTTCGCGCTGCAGAGTGAGGAGCGTCTGCATACTGACGAGCAAGCGCTCGCTCAGATCATCCAGCTGCTGGCGTTGCTGATCCAATTGACCACGAGGGCTAGCGCGTCGGAGATCGCGCTCGGCGCGCAGTAAGCGCTCACGCTGCTCGGCCAGGTACGACAAGATACACTCCTGCAAGCGCCGCTGCCACTCAAGCAAGTCCTGGCGCCAGCGAGCCACATCGGGGACAGCGATAGTCGCGGCGGCGGTCGGCGTTGAAGCCCGATAGTCGGCTACCAGGTCAGCGATGGTGACATCGGTCTCATGGCCGACACCACTGATGACCGGAATGCGCGAGCGAGCGATGGCGCGCGCCACCAGCTCGTCGTTAAAGGCCCACAGCTCTTCACGCGAGCCGCCGCCGCGCGCCACAATGATCACCTCTGCTTCTCCATGCTCATTTAACAGATCAAGAGCGGCGGCAATAGAGGCTGGAGCCTCCTCGCCCTGCACCAGGGCGGGGGCAATCAGCACTTCCGCCAGCGGGTAGCGTGTGCGGAGTACGCGTAGCATGTCGCGGAGGGCTGCCGCCTGCAGTGAGGTCACGACCCCGATTACCGCTGGCGCTGAAGGGAGCGGACGCTTACGGGCCTCGGCAAAGAGGCCCTCCGCAGCCAGCCGCTCTTTCAGTTGCTCAAAGCGGCGATAGAGGGCGCCCTCGCCTAGAGGCTCGACATATTCGACATAGAGTTGCAGCCGACCATGTTGCTCATAGAACGAGACATAGCCGGCGGCCAGCACCGCCATGCCGTTGCGCAGCTCAGGCAAGCCGGCCCGCTGGCGAGCATGCTTGAAAAAGACGCATAACAGCTGGGCTGTCTCGTCTTTCAAGGTGAAATAACAATGGCCGGAAGCCAGATGAACCTTATAATCAGAGATTTCTCCCTGCACCCAGAGACTGCGCAGCAGCTCATCCTGCTCCAGCAATTTCTTGAGGTAATGAACCGCCTCGGAGACTGTCAACGGCGGCTCGTTGAGTGTCGCCAGCATCAGCGCCCTCCCGCTCCTCGGCTAAGCCTCGCCGGCGCTATCGATCACCATCAGCGGTTGCCCGTACTCGACCGGCTGGCCCTCTTCCACCAGAATCTCAGCAACGCGGCCCGCGACTGGCGATTCGACCTCATTGATGACATTGAGTGCCTCGACGGTGGCCACCAGCTGTCCCACCTTGACCTGATCGCCGACCTGGACCGCAGGGCGCTGCTCCTTGGGCCTGGCCCAGCGATGAAAGATACCGACCCAGGGAGAGACAATCGTGTGTCGGGTTTCGACGGCGGTCGCTGGCGGTTCCTCGGTCGCCGCCTCTTCTTCATCAACGAGTTCTGCCGCTGCCAGACCATCGGCGCCACTGAGGCGCGCCTTGCGCAGCGCCAGGCGCAGGCCCGCAGCCGGAGCGCGCAGTTCCAGCTCGCTCACATCGCTCCTGTCGAGCAACTGCACCAGGCGCTTGATCTGCTCAACTGTCAGCTCCTCAGTGCCAGAAGAACCGTTTTCCAGAGCAGCGCGGCTGCCTCCCCGGCGCGATCCCTTGGTTTCCATTGTTCTGGTCCTCCCCTACGCTAGCAGGCTACGCGCGTTCAACGTACTCACCAGTGGTGGTATTGATACGGATCAGGTCGCCGATGTTGACAAAGAGCGGCACCTGCACCACCAGGCCTGTCTCCGTGGTGGCTGGCTTCGAACCACCTGTCGCCGTATCGCCCTTGACGCCCGGCTCCGTATAAGTCACCCGAAGCACCACCTTTTCCGGCAGCTCCACCGAGATCGGCTGGCCTTCGTACATGATGATATCCAGCTCCATATTATCGGTCAGATAGAGCCGGGCATCGCCGAGCTGGTCCTCGGTCAGGACAATATCCTCGTAGGTAGTCGTATCCATAAAATGGTACTGATCGCCATCCCGGTATTGGTACATCACATGCACCCGGTCCAGGAAGACGCGCCTAAACTTCTCGCCGGCATCAAAGGTCCGCTCGACGATAGCGCCCGTGCGCAAATTGCGCAGCTTCAGGCGAACCGTGGCCCCACCGCGGCCAAGTTTAATATGCTGCCAGTCGAGAATGGTATAGAGCTGGCCATCCAGCTCTATAGAAAGGCCCTTTTTCAGGTCGCCAGTCGAAATCATCGCCACACACTCCCTATTGCGGAATGATCAGATCGAGCGGTGAGCGCGTTAGCACCTCCGCCCCATCTTCCAACACCAGCACACTATCCTCAATGCGCAAGCCACTCCAGCCTGGGATATAGACCCCCGGCTCTACGGTCACCACCGCCCCAGCGGGCAAGTGGCTATCCTCGGGTGCACGCTGAGATAACAGCGGCTCCTCGTGCACCTCCAGGCCAACGCCGTGGCCGGTACTGTGGATATAGTACTCAGCCAGGCCGTGACGCTCCAATACATCTCGCGCCAGGCTGTCAGCCTGACGTCCAGAGAGGCCCGCCCGCAGGCCCTGCTCACAGGTACGCATGGCCTCTAGCACGGCCCCATAGAGGGTGCGCATACGCTCCTCGCGCGGTTCCCCGAGACAGACAGTGCGCGTCATATCGGCACAATAGCCCTGGTAACGCGCCCCCATGTCGATCGTGATCAGCTCGCCTGCCTCAATGGGGCGCTCGCTGGCACGAGCATGGGGCATCGAGCCATTAGGACCAGCCGCCACGATCGGCTCGAAGGCCGGCCCATCCGCCCCAAGAGCGATCATGGTTCGAATAATCTCCCATTGCACTTCCCTCTCGGAGAGTCCGGGGCGCAGCCAGCGGCGTAGACGGATAAAGGTCTCGTCAGTAATCGCCGCGGCCTTGCGCAGCTGTTCCAGCTCCTGGGCCGATTTGACCTGGCGTAGACGGTCAACGATCGTGCTCTCCAGTGGCTGCAAGGTGTAGTGGCCCTCACCGCCACGAGAGAGCCTGGCATAGGAGCTGTAGCTGAGGGCCGACGCCTCGAAGCCGAGGCGCTGCCAACCATACTGACGGGCCTGAGCTGCTACCGCCTCGGCGAAGTCGCGCCGCTCCGGCACCAGCACTTGACAGCCCGCTGCCTCTCTCTCCGCTACCTCACGGTAGAGCGTGGAGGTAATCAGCAGACACAGCTCTTGAGAGATGAGCAGCCAGGCCGCCTCGGGGTCGCTCTCCAGCCAGCCGCTCAGATACACGCGATTGTACGGCTGCGTAATCAAACAGGCATCGAGTGCCTGCTCGCGCAGCCACGCGCGTACAGCAGCGATGCTCTCCTCTTTCATGTATGCTCCTCTTTTGCGCGAGAATCTTCCTCAGTAAGGATATCGAGCAAGGCGCGCAGGGCCAGCTCGTAGCCACGCCAGCCCAGGCCAGTGATCTGGCCGCGGCAGACCGCTGCCGTCACTGACTGATGACGGAAAGGCTCCCGCGCATAAATATTGCTCAGATGGACCTCGATGATCGGAACCGCGAGGGCGGCCAGCGCATCGCGCAGGGCCAGCGAGTAGTGAGTCAAGGCCCCTGGGTTAATGATCACTCCGGCGGCCTGCTCTCCCTGCTCTTGGAGAAAATCGATGAGTGCCCCCTCGTGATTCGACTGAAAATCGAGCAGCGTGACCCCGTGTTCAGCGGCAAGGCGGCGCAAGCGCTCGATAATCCAGGACAAGGTGACCGTGCCATAAATAGCCGGCTCCCGTTTTCCCAGACGATTCAAGTTCGGTCCATTGACCACCAGGATCGTGTGCGTCATACTTCTTCCTGCCTTGCCCCGGCGCTGGAGCGGGTGATGCTCTCGCCTCCAAAGAGGGAGTACACGACCTTGCTGACCAGCTCATCTGGCAGCGTTGTCTGGAAAACCTCGCCGATCCGGCGCGGCATGATCCAGCGTACCTGCTTCTGAGCCACCTTTTTATCAAGCCGGATGGCGGCCAGCAAAGCCTCGGTTTGCGGCTTCCCATGATAGGCGGTGGGCAGTCCCAAAGCCGCTAGCAGCGCTCGCTGGCGCTCAGCCTCCTCACGCGCCAGGAAGCCGGCCTGGCAAGCCAGTTCAGCCGCGGCCACCATGCCTAGCGCTACCGCTTCCCCATGCAGCCACTCGCCATAGCCGGTCACATTTTCCAGGGCATGGCCCAGCGTATGCCCATAGTTGAGGATCGCCCTCCGCCCCTGCTCGCGTTCATCCTCCTCAATTACTGCGGCCTTGAGGGCAATACAACGCGCGATGATCTGCGCCAACAGAGAAGCTGGGGGCAAAGAGAAGTCGCGCAGCGCCGCCGCATGGGTTTCTAGCAAAGTAAAGAGTTCTGCGTCGAGTATCATACCATACTTGACAACCTCTGCCCAGCCCTCAGTGCGCTCGCGCTCTGGCAGCGTCAGCAGCGTTGCCGGATCGGCCAAGACCAGACGGGGCTGATAGAAGGCGCCAATGAGGTTTTTGCCCCGCGGATGATTGATTCCTGTTTTTCCACCAATGGCCGCATCAACCTGGGCCAGTAACGAGGTCGGCAGCTGCACCAGGGGCACGCCGCGGAGATAAGTAGCGGCGGCAAAGCCAACCAGATCGCCGACAACGCCTCCGCCGAGGGCCAGCAGGGCCTCACGGCGCTCTGCCCGCTGCTCGACGAGCCAGTCGTAGATGGCGCTCAGCTGTTGCAGCGACTTACTGGCTTCGCCCGCAGGAAGGACGTAGCTACTCGCGCTCCAGCCAGCTCGCCGCAACGTGCGAAGCAAAGGCGGCCCGTAGAGATCATAGACATGCTGGTCGCTGAGGAGAAAGACGCGCCGCGGCAGCTCCAGACGCGCCAGATACGCCGGTAAGCGTCCCAGTCCACCCCAATCGACGATCGCTGCATAGCCCTCCCCAGCGCGAATCTGACGCTCCAGCGGCTCCTCTCCCTCCAGCACTCCCAGGGCGATGAGGGCCGCCAGGACAGCACGTGCGACCTGCTCGCCGCTTTTGCCATCGGTTGAGCAGGTGGCCTCCGCCTCTTCATAGAGTGCCCGACGCTCGGCCTGCAAACGACGCAGAGCCGCCAGCGGATCATCACCAGCCAGCAGCGGACGCACTTCGGGAGAGAGGCCTTGCCGCCGCGCTACCGCCTCTTGCTGACGCAGACGTTCAAGAGCAGTCTCCGGCTCGACATTCAGAAAGATCCTGACTCCCCGCTCAGCCATGAGCCGGCGATTGTCAGCATCCAGGACAATACCCCCGCCCGTGGCCACAATGGCTCCGGCGCTGGCAGCCGCTTCTTGCAAGGCCAGCTTCTCACGAGCCCGGAAAGCACTCTCACCCTCCTCAGCAAAGATGGTGGCAATACGCTTCCCACAGCGTTGCTCTACCAGCAGATCGGTGTCAAGGAAGGGCCTTCCCAGGCGCTCCGCCAGTAGGCGGCCTACGGTCGTCTTGCCACTCCCGGACAGCCCTATCAAGAAGACGTTACGCATGCGCATTATTCTACCATGAGCCTGGCAGTCAGCTCAGCAGCTGCCGCGGCTCCTTCCTCCCTCCTCTTATACTCCTTTTATTTGCTTGAATCAGTAAAGCTCTTCGCTGTGCACCGGCGTATCCAGGACAGCCAGCAGACTGAAGGTCGAGGTATCGACTATCTTGAGATAGTTATCCTGCTCCTGGGCCAGACCCTCGCGCATGAAAGCCTGGACGCGGTTATCGTAGAGCCTAAAGGTTGACTGGAAATGGAAGGCGTACTGTTCAAGACGCCCCGTCTGGCGATTGAGCACCAGAATGTCATCCCCAGGCAGGCAGGTTGCTTCAGCACTACAGGACGTATGATTGGTGAAAGAGCCGATCAGAATCTGCCAGCGCTGATCCCAGCTTGCCACAGTATATTGGTGGGTAATTTGCCCATCATGATCAAAGGCGATGAAGGTGCTCTGAGCCTGCAGAGGGCTATAGAGCATAATACCCTCCGCAGCACCGCCAAAGTGACCCGTGTAGAGGATCGCCCCACTTCCCCACTGGCTGTAGCTCTGACGCTCCTGCACCTGTAGATTGGGCTTCAGGATCAAGAGCTGCGCCTCGCCAGCAATGGGATCATAGAGCAAAAGCTGGGCCTGGCCGGTGCCGCAAAAATCACCACTGTAGACTTGCCAGTTGCCATCGAGATCGGTCACGGCTTGGTTATGGACAACCTGCAAGCGGGCATCAAAACTGATCAGACGCCCCTGGCCATTCAGGCGATCGTAGAGAAAGAGACCGTCCTGCCGGGTGCTCACGAAGCTCCCGACATAGATCTCCCACGAGTCCTGTGAGAGTAGATAGCGCTGGAGATGATTGATGCCCAATTTGCTCGTGAAGTCAATCAGTAGTACATTCGGCATCAACTGGGACTGATTGCTTTGGCTGCCGCCGAGGTCATTGCCTCCGCCATCGCTGGGGGACAAGCTCAGAGCCAGGCCATTCGGCACGGCCAGGGGTCCAGCATCGCCAGAGGCCAGAGTGCTGGTGATAGTTCCCGCCGTGGCTGAAGGCGTTGAGCCCGGCGTGGCCGTCGGCGTGACTGTAGGGCTGGTCGTAGGGGTGGCGGTAGGGGTCGCGCTTGGCCTTGGCGTGGCCGTCGGCGTCAGTACTGGGGTCGGACTCGCTGTAGCGGTCGCTGTTGGCCTTGGCGTGGCCGTCGGCGTCAGTACCGGGGTCGGACTCGCTGTAGCGGTCGCTGTTGGCCTTGGCGTGGCTGTCGGCGTCAGTACCGGGGTCGGACTCGCCGTAGCGGTCGCTGTTGGCCTTGGCGTGGGTTTTGGAGTGGGTGAAGGTGTAGATGTCTTCGTCGGTACCAGGCTAGGCACAGGCGAGACGCTTGGCTCGCTGGTCACGGTTGGGAAAGGCGTGGGCGTCAAGCTCGGCGTCGGAATGGTCGGGATCGGCGTGTTGACAAAGCGATTGTAGAGCAGCAAACCCGTCGTCTGACCATTGAAGCGACCCGTGTACACTTCCCAACCAGGTCCCCAACCATCGAGCGTAATATGCTG
This sequence comes from Thermogemmatispora aurantia, assembly GCF_008974285.1. Classification (GTDB taxonomy): domain Bacteria; phylum Chloroflexota; class Ktedonobacteria; order Ktedonobacterales; family Ktedonobacteraceae; genus Thermogemmatispora; species Thermogemmatispora aurantia. Next base: position 133,017 of record NZ_BKZV01000001.1, read on the forward strand.
GCTGATTTGTAGATCAGGGCCAAGGCTCAAGATCTGTATCTTTCCTGAAGAGCGGCTGTAGAGCAGTATCTGAGCATGACCGAGGCCCGCGAAATCGCCGATCCGGATATCGAGGTCCGAGCCCCAACCATGTGGCCCCACCTGGCGATCGGCCAGCGTCACTAGCCGCGCACCGGCGATCGTGCCAGAGGAAGTTGCTGGCGCATCGGGATAGGGCCAGAGACGTCCTCCGGGGCGCCTGCTGAGCTGGTCGGCGTCCAGCAGTTGCAGCACCTTCAGCGTACCTTGTTGACGGTTATAAAGCAGGAGAGCGCTCTGACCGCTGCCAGTGAAATCGGCATCAAACTCCTGCTCCGAGGAGGTTGGGGGCAGACCAAGAGCCAGGCGCGCCGTGGTCAGCGTAGCCGGATCACGCTGCTGCTGCTGATTAGCCGCTATCACCTGCGCCAGGGCCTCGCTGTCAACGCCTGGTAAACGAGCGAAGAGCTGCGGGTCTATCTGGCCCGGGAAATAGATGAAGCGGAGCTGACCGCGCTGATAGCGTGGCTGATTGATGACCGAGACCCGGTAACCAAGGCCGAGATGCACCGGGGTAGGGTCACCATAGTTTTGATAGGTCACATTGAAGGTATCGCCGTCGGGACTGACCCAGGTGACAAAAGCTACGTGACCAGCGGAGCTGTAGGCCCAGACGCCATCAGCAACGGGGAAGACAGCAATAGCTCCGACGCGGGGTTGCGTCCCCACTGCCAGGCCAGCCTTCTGAGCGTCACTGATCCAGTCCGCCGCATTCCCCCAATTGAGGGGGAGATCGTAATGCAGCCAGTGCCACTGCTCCCAGGCCCACCAGACACAGTTTCCGCCCCGAGGAAAGGGACCAGGGCAAAGCGCAAAGGGATTGCCATCAGCGCTGAAGCTGAGCTGGTCACAGTCAGAATCGAGTGTTGGAGCGGTATACCCCAGGCCCTGGGCATTAGCCTGGAGCAGGCTCATCAATGAGAGTGGTTGCGAGAACAGCAAGCAGAGCACCGCAACGAGGAAAGCAGTGAGGAAATGGCGTCGCTTGATAGGCCCAGTGGACACATGCCTGTCATCGCTTTGCAGTAGCCTCCGCAGGAAGGCCAAAGGATGCATCTGGTCTCTTCCTCCCTAAAATAAGACCTGTATGCAGCCACGGCTGGCCAATTTGCCTGAAAGCACGCTCGCGGTCTTTCTGCCATTCTGCGATTTCCTGGAGAGTATACCATTGTGAGTTCATGCGCGCAAGGTGGCCTGCTTGTCTTGCCGGTTCCTTTCTGCCTTCACGCCGCAGCACTCGCCAGGAGCTGGCACCGCCTCCGTCACTTTCCAGTTCTATTGTACCTTTTTCCTGGGCAGCCAGGCCCGTCTCAGCCACCCGGCAGATACCTAGCAAGCGAGCAGAAGACAACAAGCCTGCACTTTGTCCTTTTCGCTCCCCAGCCAAAAAAGGGCTTGACAGGGTGGGGGAGCAATGCTATGATAGGAGCGTCCTGAAGGAAGGGCAAGGCTATCCAATCCAAGGCTCGGGCAATTAGCTCAGTCCGGTTAGAGCGCTGCCTTGACATGGCAGAGGTCACAGGTTCGAGTCCTGTATTGCCCACTCTGAGAGGCGATCCTGTGCAAAGCGGATCGCCTCTTTTCTTTTCCAGAAAAGGGAAGAGGCTTCTATTGAGGAGACAGGGAAAAAGGGGAGGAAACAGTGGGGTCAAAAAGCAGAGAAAGGAACTCTTGCAATCCGGCTCCTTGCCTTACGGCCCAGAGGAGGTTGCTCTCTCCCCTCATTGGACTCCAGAAAGACAAGAACGACTAGCTCCCCCAATCGAGCGTCTCTCGCCAGTTTAGCCAGAGGGCGCCGGTCGAGCAGCCTGGCACCCTCCTACGAGGGCATAGCTCTACTCGGCTATCCTGCCCTGGCTTGCTGGCTGTGCCCCCGTCTCGCAGGAACGAGGTTGCGCGTAGAGGACGCCATGAGGGCTGCTCTCTTTTTAGTTCAGCGCATTTTCTCTCTACTTCCTCAGCACAGGGATTTCTGTGATGCCCTCATCGCGCGTGCGATGACGCCCGGCACTTTCCTTAATCCCTCCCTCGGGATAGACCAGGCGCGCCTCATGTTCTGGCAGGAGCGAGGCCACCTCTTTTAAGACAGCATCGAGGAACTCCTCTTCAGGCACCGTGCGTACCACCTGCCCTTTGCGGAAAATGACCCCTTTGCCACGACCGCCCGCCAGGCCGACATCCGCATCTCGCGCCTCACCTGGTCCATTCACCACACAACCCATCACCGCTACATGAATAGGGGTCTGTACTTTGGCCAGCCGGCGCTCCACTTCATTAGCAACTTCGATAACATCGATCTCGACGCGCCCACAAGAAGGGCACGAAACAAAGGTCACGCCGCGATTGCGCAATTCCAGCGAGCGCAGGATTTCATAGGCCACAGGGATCTCTTGCTCCGGCTCGGCGCTTAAACTGACGCGAATAGTATCGCCAATTCCCTCAGCTAGCAAGATACCCAGACCAACCGCCGACTTCACCGCTCCTGGCACCAGAGTCCCGGCTTCGGTGATTCCTAAATGAAGCGGATAGTCGGAGCGCTGTGAGAAACGCCGATAGGCTTCAATAGCCGTCAACGGCGCAGAGGACTTCAGCGAGACCTTGATTTCGTGGAAATCCAGCTCCTCACACCAGCTAATGTACTCCAGAGCCTTATTCACCATGCGCTCGGCCAGCTGCTCACGCTCGCGCCGGCGCTCCTCCGCCGGATCACTGCGCTCCACTACCCCATCGGAGCGGCGGCGAATCTGGATGCGCTGCATTTGGGCCTGCTTGTCCAGAGCATCGAGCGAGCCGGAATTGACTCCGATGCGCATCGCTATACCGCGCTCCTTACAAGCCTTGACAATCTCCTCCAGAGCCTTGCGCCCATGAATCAAGTTACCAGGATTAATGCGCACGCAGTCGACGCCCTGGCGAATTGCCTCCAGGGCCAGCTGATGATTATAATGAATATCAGCGATGAGCGGAATATGGATACGCTTCTTGATCTCCCCCAGGACGAGAGCATCTTCCATCTCCGGTACGGCCACACGCACCAGCTCGCAGCCTACTTCTTCAAGGCGCAAGATCTGGGCCACGGTGCTTTCGACATCGCGGGTGTAGGTGGTGCACATTGACTGCACCGCAATGGGTGCATCACCACCGATAGGTACATCTCCGACATGAATCTGTCGCGTCTTTCTTCGCATAAGCACTCCATAAATCCGATACATCTATCATAACAGCAGCACCCGCTGCGGCAAGGTACTGCTGAGCAGGAGTCTACCCCGACAAACGATTGCGGCGAGGCTCTACCCGCCCGCTACTCGACCGGTCAGAGCAATCGAGGGCCACTAGCGAGCAGGAGAGCAGACAGGTCGACTAGAGAGCAAGCAACCCATCATACCAGCACTGTACTGGCATTCAGCGGGCACTCCAATTCACGACATCGCTGATCGTGACGACCACGATCAACATCAAGAGAATGGCCATGCCCACCAGATTAATCAGGCCCTCGCGCTCAGGGCGCAAGCGTTTGCCGCCGCGCAGCAGTTCAATGAAGATCAAGAGCACTCGCCCCCCATCGAGAGCTGGGAACGGCAAGATATTGATAATGGCCAGATTCAAGCTCAGGATACCGGTCAGGGTCAAAATGGGCCACCAGCCGATGGTAGGCACCGTCTGGGCCACCTCGCCGGTCATCTGCACAATACCCACCGGTCCAGCGATCTCCGGTTTCACCGCCCCCGTCACCATCTGAACGATACTGGAGATAAACTGGCCAGTCACAGAGAAGGTCTGCGTGATGCCCTTGAGTGGAGCCTGCCAGAGTGGGTAGGTCACATAGCGAACCTCATTGCCGCGCTCGATCCCCATCGGACCCTGACCCGGGGGAGGGTTGACCCGCACATTGATGGTCAGCGCCACCGGCTGCGAATCACCAGCATGTCTGATGACAACGTGTACCGGTACTGTAGCCTGACCGTGGGCCTGAGCGATGGCCTGCTGGACGATATTCTGCACATCAGAAAACTGCTGAACCGGCTGACCATTGACAGAGAGGAAAGTATCGCCTGGGCGCAAGCCCACCGCAGCCGCCGGAGAACCCGGCGCCACTTTGGCAATGACCGGCGGGATCACCGGCTCCCCGACACTGTAAGCGATCGAGAAGAGGAGGATCGCCAACAAGAAATTCATCGCCACCCCGGCCACCAGCACAATGAGACGCTTACCAGCAGACTTCGAGGCGAAGCTCTGCGGGTCATAGCGGCCGTACTCATCGTACATCTCCCCGTTCTCACCAGGCATCCGCACAAAGCCACCGATGGGAAGCAGGTTGAGCGAGTAGATCGTCGAGGAAGGAGGAGCCACAGCCATAGAGCTGCCTTCGCGCTCACCGGCTATGGTGCCAGAACCGGGAGCGCTTGGAGTCCAGAGATCGTCGGCAGTCTGAGCAGTAGCTGGCTGGCTAGGCTGAGTGCCCCCGTTAAACCAGATTAGCTCCCATCCCCCGCCAGGGCGGCGACGAATGCCCACAATGCGTGGAGGCAGGCCGAGGCCAAACTCCTCGACCCGAATCCCCGCCCACTTGGCAGTCAAAAAGTGACCCAGCTCATGGACAAAGACTAGTAGGCCAAAGACCGGTATCGCAGCTAACAAGTACCAATAATTCATTCCCACTTCCCTCAGACAGCTTTGCAAGCAAAGACTAACCTGTGGCCTGGCGCACAACCCCTAGCGAGGCAGCCAACTCTCGCGCTGTCTGCCGTGCCCAATCGCGCGTCTGGAGGATTGCTGGAATATCCGGCTGCGCCTGAGCCATCGTCGTGTGGCGCTCGAGCACAGCCTCAATCAGGCGAGCGATATCCAAGAGGCCAATCTGTCCCGCCAGAAAGAGCGCGACCGCCTCCTCATCGGCCCCCACCAGAGCGCAAGGGTAGGTACCACCGTGCTCAGCGGCCTCACGAGCCAGGCGATAGCAAGGGAAGCGTGCCACATCGAGAGTCTCAAAATGTAGCTGCGCCACCTGCGCCCAGTCCAGGGGTCGGATCAGCCCGCGAGCCTCAGCCTCCAGACGCAGTGGATAGCTTAGCGCATCGAGAATTGGCAGATGCATACTCGGAAGGCTCGCCTGCATTTTGATCGAGCCGTCAACGAACTCAACCATAGAATGGATAATACTCTCAGGCTGGATTACCACCTCGATACGCTCGTAAGGGACGGAGAAGAGCCAGTGAGCCTCAATGACCTCCAGTCCCTTATTCATCAAGGTCGCCGAATCCACGGTGACCTTCGGCCCCATGCGCCAGGTTGGGTGAGCCAGCGCCTGAGCAACCGTCACCGAGGACAACTCTGTGAGAGGAGTGCGCCGGAAAGGCCCGCCAGAAGCCGTCAAGATCAGGCGGCGCACCTCGGTTCCATCTTCACCTCGCAGGCACTGCCATAGCGCACTATGCTCACTGTCGATCGGCAGAATAGCCACTCCGGCCCGCCGCGCCGCCTCCATCACCAGATGGCCAGCCATAACCAGCGTCTCCTTATTCGCCAGAGCGATGGTCTTGCCAGCCTGGATCGCTGCCATCACCGGTTCCAAGGCCACCAGGCCAGACGTAGCCACAACCACCAGATCCACCTGCGGCAGGGTAGCCGCCTCCAGCAAGCCAGCGAGACCGAAAGCGAGGCGGGGCGCCGGTCGCCGCTCACGGCCACGGGCATCCACAAGCAAGCGTTGCGCCTCCTCCCGAATAGCCGGTGTCTCCGCGAAGCAGGCCACGAGAGTCGGTGCAAATTCCTCAACCTGCTGGGCCAGCAGGGAGAGATTACTATGGGCGGCCAGGGCCACGACCTCGAAGTACTCAGGGAAGCAGCGCACCACATCCAGCGTCTGTCGTCCAATTGAGCCGGTGCTTCCTAGTAAGGCGATGCGCCTGGGAAAGGTCTGCATCGCAGTCATCCGGCCCGCAGCCGGCTGGTCAGCTTCTTTCTCCTCATTCGATTCCATTGCTGTATTGCCGTTCCCTTGCTGGCTCTGCCCAGGGAATATTGTAGCACGGCAGAGCACATGCAGCAGGAGACGTTTCTGCTCTTATTCTACACTCCAGTCAGAGTTTCATCCTTAAGCAAAACGGAGCATGGCACTTCAAGCCGGTCCGTCTAATCGGCAGCGACCAGCCTCGTCTATCAGTGACTATCCTAGATGAGCCATTACCTGGATCTGCCAGGAAGCGAGTTGGCCAGCTGATTAGTGCGGGAGCGCCAGGACCAGCTCAGAGAAAAAGTAGAGAACAACGGCGGCGAAGAGCAGGCTATCGATGCGATCGAGCAAGCCGCCGTGGCCAGGCATCAGCTGACCACTATCCTTCACCTGCGCCTGGCGCTTCATCAATGACTCAGCCAGATCGCCCAGGGTAGCAGCCAACGAGAGAGCCAGGCCGAGGATCAGAGCCAGGTACCAGGGGACCTGCAGTAGCGAGCCAGCCAGCCACAGGCAAAGGATCACTGTACAGAGCAGGCCGCCGAAGACCCCCTCCCAGGTCTTGCCAGGGCTAATCTGAGGAGCCAGCTTATGGCGCCCCAGGAAATGGCCGGTGAAAAAGGCCGCCGAATCGAAGGTCCAGACGGCGGCAAAGAGCAAGAGCAGCCACCAGAGACCCCGAGGGGGGGGCCAGCCGAATTGAGAGCCACGCAACAACAACAAGAGGCTAAGCGGCCAGCCGAGATAGAGAGCGAAGACGACCGTCAGCGCCCAATCGACCAGCGAGCCGTCAAGGCGCTCTCGCCAAAAGAGGAGCGGGAAGGCCACCAGCAAAGCGGCGCCCAGGCTGATCTCCAGCAAGAGCAAGCGCCACTGGGGGAGCATGGCAGAGATCAGCAAGAGCGTCCCCAGCCCGAAGCTCACCCAGAGCAAGGGGCGGCTACCCGAGTGCGCCATCATCTGATGCAACTCGTAGCTGCCCCAGGCCAGCACAAAGAGCGCCGCCGCAAAAGCCACCCAACCCCCCAGCCAGACCACCAGCAAGACAATAGGAATGGCGACAACAGCGGTCAGCACTCGCAGAGCCAGAGTGCCCGTCCACTGCCTGCCGCTGTCAGCAGCTCTCTTCCCTGATTGTACCTGTTTCTCAGTTGCGCGCTCCACGCGATGCTTCCACCTGCTTAGCGGCCACTGGGAGAAGCGGTCAGCCGACCAAAACGCCGCTGGCGCTGGCGATAGCTCTCCAGGGCCGCGCGTAGATCTTCGCGCCCGAAATCGGGCCAAAGTGTTGGTGTGGAATAATACTCGCTATAGGCTGACTGCCAGATCAAAAAATTACTGACACGCATCTCGCCAGCTGTGCGGACAACGAGATCGGGATCGGGTAGATCATGAGTATAAAGATAGGAGCTAATCACCTCCTCGGTGATCGCCTCGGGCGGCAAGCCAGCGGCAATAATACGTCGCACGGCATCGACCAGCTCGGCGCGACCGCCGTAGTTAAAGCACACACTGAGGTGGATACGATTATTATAGCGCGTCAGCTCCACCGACTCTTGGACGGCGCGCTGAATCGCAGGGGGGAGATCTTGCAAGCGACCAAGATGGCGCAGCCGCACTCCGTCACGATGCAACTTTTCCAGGTCAGAGCGAATGGTTTCCCAGAAAAGGCGCATGAGGCCCTCGACTTCTTCCCTCGGGCGGCCCCAGTTCTCGGTCGAGAAAGCATAGACGCTCAAATACTCGATATGCTCATCGACGGCGGCCTCCACCACGCGGCGGAGCGCAGCCACGCCGGCCTTATGGCCGGCCAGGCGAGGCAAATGGCGCTGAGCGGCCCAGCGTCCATTGCCATCCATGATGATGGCCAGGTGACGCAGCGGACAGCTCTGCTCCTGCTTCTGTCCCTGCTTCTGCTCCTGAGTTTGCTCCCGAGAGCGCACCTCTACCGCTGGTTGCGACTGCTCACTCTTTTTCCCTACGGAAGAGGGAAAAAGATCACGTATCCTGGTCAACGTCAGACCTCCAAAATCTCGTGTTCCTTGAGCTTGCCGATCTTATCCATCTCCTCGATGTAGCGGTCGGTCAGCTTCTGCAGACGATCCTGACCGCGCTTCAGCTCATCTTCGGAGATCTCCTTCTTCTTCTCGCGGTCGCGCAACTTGTCCTGGATATCGCGACGAATATTGCGCACCGCCACCTTATGCTCATCCAACTTCTTATGAAGGAGTTTTACCATCTCACGGCGCCGCTCCTCATTGAGAGGGGGGATCGCCAGGCGGATCACCTGGCCATCACTACTGGGATTGATCCCCAGATCGGACTTCTGAATAGCCCGCTCAATATCAGGGAGCAGCTTGCGGTCCCAGGGCTGGATCACCAGCAAACGCGGTTCCGGCGCAGAGATCGAAGCGAGCTGGTTAATTGGCGTGGGGACGCCATAGTAATCGACTTGAATCCGCTCCACGAGGGCAGAACTGGCGCGACCAGTACGGATGCTCCCCAAGTCATGGCGGAGCGCCTCCACAGCTTTCTGCATCCGGCGTTCGGCATCTCCGAAAATATCATCTACCATAGCAATGCTCCCATCGTAAGGTACCTTGGATACGCACGCAGAGCCAGCGACAGACCAGGATAGAATCACGGGCCAGCGAGCCAGTCAGCGGCCAGGCAACAAGAGACCTGGGCCTGCGGCTGGCAGCCAACCTGTGCTCAGGCACGCTCACCAATAGCACTCTCCTCAAGGTCATGAACGAGTGTCCCACGCTTCTCGCCACGCATAATCGCCTCCAGCGCTCCAGGCTGATCGAGGTTGAAGACCACGATCGGCAAGCGATTATCCTTGCACAGCGAGATCGCGGTACTATCCATCACCTTGAGGCCCATGTTGAGCGCACGCATATAGCTTAACTCCTCGAACTTACGAGCGTTCGCATTGCGCATGGGATCATCATCGTAGACGCCATCGACTTTTGTGGCCTTCAGCAGCACCTGGGCATTCAGCTCAATGGCGCGCAAGGCCGCCGCCGTGTCGGTCGTGAAGAACGGATTACCGCTTCCCGCCGCCAGAATGACCACGCGCCCTTTTTCGAGGTGGCGCACAGCGCGGCGACGGATAAAGGGCTCCGCCACCGGAGGCATCTCTATCGCTGTTTGCACGCGGGTGACCAGACCGAGCTTCTCCATGGCATCCTGCATGGCCAGAGAGTTCATTACCGTGGCCAGCATGCCAACATAGTCGGCGGTCGCTCGATCCATGCCTGCGGCAGCGGCATCTGCCCCACGCCAAATGTTGCCGCCACCGATGACCATCGCGACCTCGACCCCCAGATCGTGGACGCGCTTGACCTCAGCCGCGATCCGGCGGACCGCCACCGGATCGATTCCAATGCGCGGCTCGCCGGCCTCTGAGGTATGGCGGGGACCTAGCGCTTCGCCGCCCAGCTTGAGCAGGATACGCCGATATCGCAAGGACGCAGCCATCTGAGATTCAGCCATCTTCTCTTCTACTCCCATGCGCTTCTGGTGGGGGGACAGCCCCCGGCCCTGACTGCCCAACACTGGCGCGTGACGCTTTCAGCTGCTGGCCAGAGCAGGCAGAGAGGGGAAAAAGAGAGGCCGGCCCCCGGTAGGCAAGGCCGGAGTGGGAGCGGATGCCTCAGCGGCCACCTGGACGGCTGACCGGAGCGCATCTCGCTCACCTCCAATTCCACACATAGCATAGCACGCCACAAGACTGGCCAGGAAGTGCCGCTTCCTTTCCTACCCTATTCGCCCAAGGCAAAGCGACAGAAGCGACGAATCACGATGTTCTCCCCGGTTTCCGCAATAACCTTGCGCACCAGGTCGCCCACCACCTGGCTCTCATCACGAATCCAGGGCTGCATCATCAACACCTGCTCGCCAAAGAGCTTCTTGAGCTTGCCCTGAATGACCTCCTCACGCTTGTGCTCCGGCACACGAGCCATCGAGGGGTCCTCAAGCAGTTGCTGACGAGCCTGCTCGATCACCTCGGCAGGTACATCCTCGTAATTCACATACTTTGGATTGGTGCCAGCAATCTGCAGAGCTAACTCATTGGCTAATTGGCGAAAGCTCTCACTGCGCGCCACGAAGTCGGTGCTGCAGTTCAGCTCCAGCAGGACCCCCACACTGTTGTTGTGGTGGACATAGGAGAAGACGCCTCCCTGCTTGGTCTCGCGACCGGCAGCAATCATCTTCTCCGCCTTGCGGCTGGCCTTCGCATTGAGGATCTTGATGGCCTCCTCCCACGACTGCGCCTCCTCCAGCGCGCTCTTGCAATCGGCAAAGGTCGCCCCGGTCTCCTCACGCAACCTCTTCACATCGGCAGCAGCATAGTTCATAAGGGCATTTCTCCTTCAGCGTACTCTGATAGCATACTCAGGTTTCAGTCTGACTGACAATGACTCTCGGCCACTCGTAGACGGTTTCGAGTGCTTGACAGCTGCGGTACAGTAGGATTCTGGGCTTTGTGCGGCTCACCAGTCACCAGCCTCCTCTACTCCAAGACCCCCCAGTGTGAGCATAGCATGCAGCCACTGGCCCAATCTCGACCAGGCCAGACGGCATAGAGAGGACCTGGCATCCACCACGGCCAGCTCCCGGAGGCGAGAAACTTTGCTGTCTTTCCGGTCTGGCACACGTGTGGTCACCAGGTCCATATCCCAACCAAGTCTCTTGGCAGCAGAGGGCGCAGCCGACAGCTGACATCTGGCGCAGGCCGCAAGCCATCCGTGCCGGTCCCGATAGACCTGGAGCACGCGGGATAACAGAGAGAAGAGAAGAACAGGTCCGTTAAGATGAATCCAGCTCGCCGGGCTACCTGCCTCGCCACTTGCCCTCCTTGCTGGTGGGAACCGCCTGCTGCCCGGGACAGCGCTTCGTTTCACTCAGCCCCCAGCGATGGGCCGGCCAGGGCAGTTGCACTGGTCCAATATCGCAGTTCTTTGTACCGCCCAGGCTCTCGCGCTTCTTCTCGTAGAGCCTGGACCAAGAGCGGGCACCAGCCCAGGCCCTTGCTTTCAGGCACAAGTGCAGGTAGCCACGCCTCTCCAGCTGGCGATCAGCTGGTAGGCGCAAGCAGGGTGAGCAGCACAGCAGTGCAACCAGATCACAACGAACGACAAGCGGCAGGATGGGACAAACTCGTAGGGGAGCGAGATGGCACTAGGATTCTTTGGCCACCAGCTCAGGCTCAGAGGCGTTCGATGAACTCTCGGCCTCTCCACCAGTAGAGGACGTCGCCTCACGCTCACGCTGAGACGAACCAGCACCAGAGGCTGACACCTCCACCGCCTCCGGCGGGACAACCCCCTCTTCGCCTGAAGCCGCTGCGCCCTCGGCAGGCACCTCGCTATCCTTCTGCTGCGCCTCCAGCTCGCGGCGTCCTTCAATCACCGCGTCAGCGATCTTTGAGCAGAGCAGGCGGACAGCGCGAATAGCATCATCGTTAGCCGGGATCGGATAGTCGATCTCGTCGGGATCGCAGTTTGTATCGGCCAGGGCCACAATGGGGATCTCCAGGCGGCGGGCCTCCAGCACAGCGGTATGCTCTTTGCGCGTATCAATGATGAAGACCGCTCCAGGCAGGCGCCGCATTTCCTTGATGCCTCCCAGAATACGCTCCAGACGCACCAGATCATCCTGCAGACGCTGAGCCTCTTTCTTGGGCAGGCGCTCGAATTCACCTCGATCGCGCCGCGCCTCCAACTCACGGAGATAACGGATACGCCCTTGAATGGTCTGGAAATTGGTGAGCATACCACCTAACCAGCGCTGGTTGACATAGAACATTCCACAGCGCCTGGCCTCCTCCGCCACCGCCTCCTGAGCCTGCTTTTTCGTCCCGACGAACAACAGAGTCTCACCGCTGGCAGCCAGTTCCTTCACAAACTTGTAGGCCTCGTTGAGACGCGCCACAGTTTGCTGAAGGTCGATGATATGGATGCCATTGCGCTCCATGAAGATGAAGGGCTTCATTTTGGGGTTCCAGCGCCGCGTCTGGTGCCCAAAATGAACGCCAGCTTCCAGCAGCTGCTTCATCGAGATAATGTTGGCCAAAAAACAGATCCTCCCTTTTTCCTCCGCTCTCCTCCTATCGGCGATAGGGTTCCCCTTGCTCGCTCCTTGCGCTGCACAGCTTCCTGGCTGGCCTGCTGGTTCGCTCGCGCCCCTCCCCTCGCCACGCTGGTGCCAGGGCTGTTCAGGGTTCGAGGTACCGAGGGTATCGGGGCACCAGGGAAACGCCGATTAGAGAGCGTGTGTACTTGATGAATAATACAACGCTACACTTGCCTTAACCCGCAGGAACCCTCGCTCCTGCTAACTTGCAAGTATAGCATAGGTTGCAGATGGACGCAAGCAAGATTTCCCGGCTCATCCTACCCCGACCATCCCCCCACCTTCCTACGACCTCCCCCCTCTAACCGCGCTTTTAGCCCCTGCTTCTTGGAGGCCACAGTACAGTGTAATGTGTACACATATTCGCTTATGTGTGCTTTCCTATCTGGCACACGTGCATATTTGCTTATATACTGATAGGACTTAAGACTGTACAGGAGGCAGAAAGGGTTAGACGATGATTAGAGTCCTACTGGCAGATGATCATACCTTGATTCGACGTGTCGTGCGTGAGATTCTGGAACGAGCCGGTGATATCGAGGTAGTGGCCGAGGCATGTAATGGCCGGGAGGCCGAGGCCCAGGCCGGTGAAACGCACCCGGATGTTGCATTGATGGACCTGGACATGCCAGAATGCGATGGTTTCGAGGCAACGGAGCGTGTGCTCGCCTGCTCACCGGAGACGCGCGTGGTCATTTTGACAGCCTCGCAGCAGGAACAGCTGGCGCTGCTCGCCATCCAGCGTGGGGCCATTGGCTATTTGACCAAGGATATCGAGCCAGAGACGCTGGTAGCTGCCATCCGCTCCGCCGCGCGCAACGAAATCTCGATCCCCGGCCCCCTGGCAACGCGCGTGTTAGCTCACCTGCGCACACTGACTCTCAGCGGTAAGATCCGCGAGGTTCCTCCCGCCGATTTCTCCCAGGGCGCGGCCAGTCGCGCCTTCTATTATAAGGTCCAGCAGCGGCTTCACGGTTCGGCACTGAACCTGCCGAACCTCTCGCGCCCGCTCACGGAGCGCGAAATCGAGGTTCTTGATCTGATCCGCAAAGGTCGCAAGAACCGGGAAATCGCCCAGGAACTCAATATAGCAGAATCAACAGTACATAAACACATCCAGAATATTTTTGAGAAGCTACATGCTCGTAGCCGCACTGAGGCCATTTATTTGCTCAGTTCACGCAACTGAGGGCTGAACCTATCTCTCGCGCACCATCAGGCGGACATCTGTTCCCTATCATTCTGCCGCACGCTTGCTCATCGCTGTGGCTGAGGGCAGGATCAAACCGGGCAGATAGAACAGGCCCGTGCTGCCCTCAGCTCACAGGTGTGGCCTGCCGCCGCTTGCTCAGGCCGAGGCTGGGCTACTATGCGCGGTGGGTGTTGGGGTTGTGATCCCAAGCAGCTCGCGCACGACTTCCTTAATATGAGCAGAGGAGAGGCCATACAGCTCCTTGAGGATAGACGGCGCCCCGTGCTCGACCAGGCGATCGGGAAAGCCAATGAGCCTGACACGGGTGTCGTGGCAGCCTTCGCGGGCCAGGAGTTCAAGGACGGCACTGCCAAAGCCGCCCGCCACCATGTGGTCTTCAATGGTGATCAGGTGTCGCGTGGCCCGGGCCAGATCCAGAATGAGATCCTCGTCAAGCGGCTTGGCCCAGCGCGCGTTGACTACCGCGACATTCAATCCCTCTCCTCGTAGCTCTGTGGCCGCCTGCTCAGCTAACTCGACGGTAGTGCCATAGGCGAGCAGGGCACACTGGCAACGCCTGGCCTCCGAGAGGGTCGCTGGTGTGAGCAGCTCAGCCTTGCCAATCTCTAGAGGGCGCAGCTCCTTGTCTAGGGTCACTCCACGCGCTTTACCACGCGGATAGCGCAGGCAGACTGGCCCGTCCATGTAGAGGGCCGTATAGAGCATGTGGCGTAGCTCGTTTTCATCACGAGGGGCCATGACCTTCATATTAGGAATCATGCGCATAAAGGCGATATCAAAGAGGCCGTGCTGTGTGGGACCATCCTCGCCGACGACGCCGGCGCGGTCCATCGCAAAGACGACATGCAGGTTCTGCATGCAGATATCGTGGATGACCTGATCAAAGGCCCGCTGCATGAAGGTGGAATAAATGGCAACCACCGGACGCAGGCCACCAACAGCCAGCCCGCCGGCAAAGGTCACGGCATGTTGCTCAGCTATACCGACATCAAAGTAGCGCTCGGGGAAACGCTGGTGCAACTTCTTCAAGCCTGTGCCTTCGGCCATGGCGGCAGTGATACCAACAATGGCCTGGTCGCGCTCAGCCAGCTCGACCAGTGTGTTCGCGAAGATCTCGGTGTAGGTTGGGGGGTCGTTGGGATTCCTTTTAATGACGCCGGTGCGGTAGTCGAAGGCGCCTGGTCCATGCCACTTGGTGGCATCTTCTTCGGCAAAGGTCCAGCCTTTGCCTTTCTTGGTAACCACCTGGACCACGATCGGCCCTTCAATACGCTTGATATTTTCCAGAACATCGATGAGCAGTGCAAGATCATGGCCATCGAATGGCCCAAAGAATTTGAAGCCCAGCTCCTCGAAAATGGTTCCGCTCTTGCTATGCAAGACAAACTGTTTAAAGCTGGTTTCAGCACGGGCAGCGGCTTCCAGAGCGACATCACCCACGACAGGCAAACGCTCGATAGAGCCTTTGGTCACCTCTCGTAAGCGCTGATAGGCCGGCAAGGTCTGCATGCGTCGCGCTTTGGCCAGCACGGAGGCAATGGCGCCTACATTATCCGAGATCGATTTCTCGTTGTCGTTGAGGATAATAATGAGATTCTTCTTCAAGCTGCCAGCGTTGTTGAGGGCTTCCAGAGCCATACCGCCAGTCAGGGCGCCGTCACCGATGATGGCCACAACCTTGAAGTCCTGGCCCTGGAGGTCACGCGCCACGGCCAGGCCCAGGGCGGCAGAGATGGAGGTGCTGGCATGGCTGGCGCCGAAGACATCATAGGGACTTTCTTCGCGGCGGAGATAGCCCGACAGGCCTCCAAATTGGCGAATTGTGCGGAAGCGCTCGCGACGTCCAGTTAACAATTTATGCACATAAGCCTGATGGCCGATATCCCAGACAAGAAGATCATGGGGGGTGTTGAAGACGGTATGCAAGGCGAGTGTCAGCTCGACAACACCCAGGTTGGGGGCAAGATGTCCCCCTCTCGTCGAGACAGTCTCGATGATTTCCTGACGAATCTCTTCGGCCAGCATTTGCATCTCCGCCACACTGAGCGAGCGGAGCTGAGCCGGGCTATCAATGCGATCCAGTATCCTTGCCAAGGCAGTCCTCCCACAGGAAAGCTTACCTTGTATTATAGGGCGTCGCAGACAGCGAAAGAAAGGTCGCGATGCGACAGAGGAAGGCACCTAAAGCCTTGACAGGACAGCTGTTCACGTGAAAGAAGGGGGAGGCAGTGCGGGCGGGAAGCGGCCAGGCGGTTGCTGGTGCGCTGGCGTTGCTCACGGTACTGGCCAACCGGGATGGAGCCGGAAGACTCTTGACAGGGTTCCACTTTCTTCTTATCATGGCCTTTCGGAAAACAGTTGGGACATCCGGGTGGGTTGGAGCGTTCCCAAAAGATCAACGCTCCCCCGCAAGGGGAGGTCCGTTTACGCGCTGAAATGATGGCAGGCGTGACCCGATGGACCGCTTGACGTTGCCTTTTCCTGCCGGTATACTGATCACACTGGGGTGGAGGCGGCTCTCCTGCATCCCTTCAGCTCTTCGTCTCCCATCAACCCTGTCCGTGCGTGGGAATGTCCTCCTTCAGCTCGTGAGTAAGCCAGTCGAGCTGAGTCAAACCAGCCAAGCAGTCATGAGGTCGGCAAGCATCAGGGCTGAAGCAGCCCCGCAGAACAGCACGCCAACAGGATCATGGAAAGGGAGACGATCAGCACGCCCGGTCCGGGGAGAGAGGCACCGGCAATAGTGCCCAGGCGGCTTGCCGTCTGTCTGAATGAACGGACATTACGGCGCTTTTGTCGTCATCTTCTGATACTGTTTGAGGGAAAGGAGGCGGCGCTTTTCCCCAGATTCCTGGCGGGGGTTGCTGCGCCGCAGGTCCAATGACGAGGAAAGAGAGCGAAAAGGACACCGAACGTCCGCACTACTATTCTCAGTTCTGGCTCGATGTCGCCGCCGGACGCCGGGTGATCGGCAGCTCCAAGACCACCGAGGAGAGCGAGACGGGTGAGCGGGGCGAACGCGACTCCCAGGAGTCAGGGGCAGCACGAAAGCCGGCTCGCGGCAGCCACACGTCCAGCAGCGAAAGCCGCGAGCGTGAGGAGCTTCGCGCTTCTCAGGCGGAAACGCTGACAGCTAAGGCCCGCCAGCCCGAGGTCACGGCGCCCGCGGCTCCTCCTGAGACGGCTTCCTCTGAGGAAATTACTGTCCCCGAGGAGGAGATTCCGACCGCTGAGGAGGAAGAGGAGAGCGTGGAGGCCGACCTTGAGGATGAGGAGCTGCTAGAGGAAGAGTCTCTGGAAGCCACTCCAGAGGAGGAGGAATACGAGGAAGAGGAGGAGCTAGAGCCGGACTTCGAGGAGGAGGAGTTTTTCGAGGATGAGGAAGAGGAGGAGGATGAGGACCTCTGGCCCGGCGGTAAAGGGAAGAAGAAGCAGCCAAAACCCGGTCGCCAGTCTAAGCCCGCGAAGCGCTCAAAACGCGAGACGCGTCGCGGTTACTAGCTAGACAGCCTGCGATGATGCGCTGCGCTGGATGCCAGTCGGACTGGAGCAGTAGCTAACAGAGGAAATTGTTGATCAGCCTCTGTGTTTTGGGGGAACTTGTTCACCGCTGTCCCAGTCCGATCCCAGCCAGGAAAAGCCAGGAGCCAGTTGTCTGCTCCTGGCCTTTTTGTTGATCACTAGCCGCTTCGACTACGCCGAGCCGCCACCGCTCGCCGAGCAGCAGCTGTTCAACCCTCGGCTCCTCTCAGGCCATATCAGGGATAGATGCCGCGAATCTGAGTGGCCTCAGCCACTCGTGAGATGGCCAGCATATTGGCCGCCAGCCGCAGGTCACAATGGTACTGTTCCGCTTTTTCGGCCACCGCTGCAAAGGCCCGATTCATAATGATCTCTAGCTTCTGAGTGATTTCTTCAACTCCCCAGAAAAAGCTCTGGAGATCCTGCACCCACTCGAAGTAGCTGACCGTGACGCCACCAGCATTGGCCAGAATATCCGGAATGACAACGACACCCCTGCGTCCGAGAATCCTGTCCGCCTGGGGCGTTGTCGGGCCGTTGGCAGCTTCAGCAATGATCTGCGCCTGGATACGACCGGCATTGGCCTCGGTGATGACCCCTTCGGTCGCCGCCGGGATCAGGATATCACAGGGAACTTCCAAGACCTCCTGGGGGCTGATCTGCTGAGCTGCCGGGAAACCAACCACGCTGCCCCTTTCCTGCTTATGCCGGAGCACAGCGGCAGGGTCCAGTCCGGCCTCGTTGTAGATACCACCCCGGGTATCGCTGACCGCCACGATCTTGCAGCCTTCGTGATGGAACAGACGGGCAGCAATGGAGCCAGCGTTGCCAAATCCCTGAATGCTGACGCGCGCCCCTCGCAGCGGCATGCCAATCCGGCGCGCCGCCTGACGTGTGACAAAGAGCACGCCCATCGCGGTAGCGTCGTTGCGCCCCTCGCTCCCTCCAATAGAGAGTGGCTTGCCAGTGACAACGGCGGGAATGGAGAAGCCCTCGTGCATCGAATAGGTGTCCATAATCCAGGCCATGACCTGGGGATTGGTGTTGACATCGGGCGCTGGGATATCGCTGTGAGGGCCGATAATGATCGAAATTTCAGTCGCATAGCGGCGCGTCAGCCGCTCCAGCTCGCCTGGACTCATGGCCTTGGGATCACAGATGACTCCCCCTTTGGCTCCGCCATAGGGAATACCCACCACCGCGCACTTCCACGTCATCCACATGGCCAGCGCCTTGACCTCGTCCAGGGTCACATCAGGACTGTAGCGAATGCCACCTTTGGCAGGCCCGCGATTCACGTTATGCTGTACGCGATAGCCGGTAAAGGTCTTGATCCGGCCATCATCCAGGCGTACAGGGAAGTTGACTGTCAGCTCGCGCTTGGGCTTGCGCAGAATCTCTCGCATATCCTCCGAGAGATTGAGCCGATCGGCAGCCTCCTCAAACTGCTGAACAGCCATTTCATAGGGGTTAATACGGGTCTCGCGAGAGGACTTCACGTCGTTGTGCAGGTCCACGTTCTTGCTCCTTTTTCCGTATTTTACAGCTGAAAGCAGCTGATGCAGCCAAGGCTCAGGAATCGCCCAGCCAGCCTGTTCCGGCCCAGCAGCCAGGTGACTGCCAGAGTCGGTCAAGCTCGCTCAGGCCGTGGGCGCCTCATCAAGCTTGGCGCGCAAGAGTTGCTGGACAAGATCGGCTTTGGCCTGGCCACGGGTGCGCTTCATAATCTGGCCGACCAGATATTGGGCGGCGTTGGTCTTACCCGAGCGGTAATCAGCCACGATCTTAGGGTTCGCCTCAATGACTTCAACGATGATGCGCTCCAAGGCTTGCGGATCAGTAATCGGTGGCTGGATGCCCTTGCGCACCACGATGGTCTCTGGCAGCTCACCACTGACGAAGGCCTCATCGAGAACCTCCTTCGCCTGCTTGCCAGTGATGCGCTGACGATCGAGCAGATCCAGCAGATTCACCAGCGCCTCTGGCTTCAGTGGGCAAGCTGCGGGAGCGATATCATGCGCATGGAGGAGGCGAACAACCTCGCTCAGGAGCCAGTTGCTGGCTGCGCGGGCCCTGGCCTGGCGATCCTGGACCTGGGAAGAAAGAGCCATGACCTGATCGAAGTAGTCGCCCAGAGCCTTCTCTTCTGTGAGAATATCCGCATCCTGAGCCGAGAGGCCATAGTCGCGCTGATATCGCAGCCGGCGCGCATCGGGCAGCTCTGGCAGGCGCGCACGCAGTTCCTCCACCCATGCACGACTGATCACCAGCGGCGGCAGATCCGGCTCAGGGAAGTAGCGATAGTCATGCGCATACTCTTTGCTACGCTGCGGCACCGTCACGCCTCGACTCTCGTCCCAACCACGCGTTTCCTGCTGAATGGTCCCGCCAGCTCGCAACACCTCAATCTGGCGATGAGCTTCATATTCGAGGGCCTGCTGCAGGGCCTTGAAACTATTCATGTTCTTGATCTCGGTTTTGACTCCTAGCGTCTGCTGTCCGCGGGGACGGACCGAGATATTGGCATCGCAGCGCAGGCTGCCCTCCTCCATACGCCCCGAAGAGACTCCCAGGTAGACCAGAATCTCGCGCAGCTTCTGCATATAGAGCCGCGCCTCCTCGGGACTGCGCATGTCCGGCTCGCTAACGATTTCGATAAGGGGTGTACCGGCGCGGTTGACATCAACCAGGCTGTAACCGTCTCGATGCAGCAGCTTGGCGGTATCTTCCTCCAGATGAACGCGCGTAATACCGATGCGCCGCACCTGCCCATCATGCTCAATCAGCAGATAGCCATTGCGACTGAGTGGGAGATCATACTGGGAAATCTGGTACCCCTTCATCAAGTCAGGATAGGGATAGTTCTTGCGGTCGAATTTGGAGTATTCGGGAATGCTACAGTTGAGGGCCAGCGCCGTCATAATGGTGTAGGCCACAGCCTGCCGATTGATGACCGGCAACACGCCTGGCATCCCCATGCAGACAGGGCAGACATGGGTGTTGGGAGCGGCGTTGGCGTAATCAGTGCTGCAGGAGCAGAACATCTTGCTCCGCGTGGTGAGCTGAGCATGCACTTCGAGACCGATGACAATCTCGAATTCGGTGGCAACCTCGGTATGAGCAGGTACAGCCATCTTTCCCAACCTTCCTGAAAGCTTCTTCAGCGTCACTGTCACCCGTTAGTCTAGCCCTTTCCCCTGGATTCGTCAACTGGGTAGCCGTGACAGGCCCAGCCAGGGCTTCGCTGATGCCCGAGCAGGCCGCCAGTCCCTTGCTTCGGGACAAGCAGGAAAGAGGAGTCGGAGTCCTTGCCAGATACGGATGACTCTGGTATACTGAAGTCACCAACATCGTGGGACGTCTTGCGCTGAAACGCAAGCTTCCCTCGATAAATCCAGGAAATACCTTTTGTACTGCTTCGCACGAGAGGACTGTTGCTGAGATTCATAGGCACGGTGCCCTCCTCTTACAGAGAAGAGGAGACGACGCGCTACCACGACGAGGCACACCAGCGAGCGGATGAGGAGAATGACCACCTATGTCCCTGATTAATATGGCCAAACGCGAGATCATTTGTAAGCTCGTCTACTATGGCATTGGTCTGTCCGGCAAGACCACTAACCTGCACTATATTTATCAGGCAGTCGATCCCCGCGATGTGGGTGAGATGGTCTCGATCGATACCGAGACAGAGCGTACCCTCTACTTCGATCTGCTGCCGTTGGAACTGGGCAAGGTCAATGGCTTCTCAATCCGTTTTCAGCTCTACACCGTGCCCGGTCAGGTGCTCTACCAGCAGACGCGGATCTCGGTGCTGAAAGGGGCCGACTGCGTGATCTTCGTGGCCGATTCCCAGGCCAGCAAATTGCAGGAAAATATTGAAAGCTGGAACGAGCTTCAGGAACAGCTCCGCCGCATGAACAAGAATATTACCGAGTTCCCGCTGGTGATGCAGTGGAATAAGCGCGACTTGCAGGATATTCTACCAGTATCGGTGCTGGAACAGTATTTGAACCCGTACCGCGTCCCTAGCTTCGAGGCCGTCGCTGTCACAGGCTACGGCGTGATCGAATGCCTGCGCGTCGCCATCAATGCGACGCTCCGCCGCCTCGAACGCATCTAGTCCAGCTTGCTAGCGGTGCGCGCGCCTACGCGCTCGCTCGCTTCGCTCTCCTCCCGTGGCAAGGAGTCGCCGCTTCTCCTCTGACTGGCAGGATGGCCCGACCTTTTTTTCAGCAACTCTTTCTCCCCGTGCCTCTTCCGCCATCTATGTAGAGCAACTTTGTTCCTGTCTTACTCGTTGTTCATCGACGGTTTTCTGTGTATAATACGGCGAAACCTGGTCTGGTTATCTTCTCCCTCTCTACGAAGGGAGATTTGGCCTTTCCCCTCTTTGCGGATGAAAGGCCATCACTGCGAGGCGGCCCAGGCAAAGCACCGGGCCGCCCGCTGGATCGATCGACTGTCTCGCTGCGAGGTTCTTATGGAGACTATCCGTGTCATCATCGTTGATGAGCAGCCGCTGTTCCGCGAAGGAATTCGCTATACGCTTGAGCGCCTGGGCCATTGCACTGTTGTGGGCGAGTCGACTAACCCCGCCGAGATTCTGGCGCTGGCGCGCGAGCCGGGAGCCGAGGTGATCCTCCTCGACGCTGGCCTCAAGAGCACTGACGCTCTTGAGCTGGCCCGCCAGCTCCGCCAGCTGGCCCCTCAGATGGCCATTGTGATTCTTACCCCTTCCGAGGATGAGGAGCGCCTCTTTCAATCGATCAAGGTGGGCGCCGCCGCCTACTATACCCGCAATATTTCATCTGAGGAGTTGATCGAGGCCGTGCAGCGCGTGAATCGCGGGGAGTATTTGATCAATGACGAAGTGCTCGCCCGGCCTCAGATCGCCAGCCGTGTCTTGCAGTCGTTGCGCGAGCTGCCGGCGGCCTCTCACGATGGTGCCGCTGAGAGCGACGGCAAGGAGAGCTATTCCCCGCTCTCCAGCCGTGAAATCGAGATTCTGGACTACATTGCCCGTGGAAACAGCAATAAGGAGATCGCTAAGTCTTTGAAGATCAGCGATCAGACCGTGAAAAATCACATTACGTCGATCCTCAAAAAGCTCGCGGTTAACGATCGTACCGCCGCAGTGGTGCATGCTCTGCGCCACGGCTGGATCAAGATTCAGGATACGTAAAGCCAGCGCAGAGAGGGAGGAGGTCGCAGGCAGCACTGAGCCAAGCAAACTTGCTAGGTCCACAGACTGAGAAGCACTTTGCCGTTCCGGGCATCAAGAAACAGATAAAAGTCGTAGCTTGAGCGCGGGAAGGGTGTGGGATCAACTGAGGCATCGGCGGGCTGCAGCGGTACCTGCTCGTAGATGATCATCCAGGCCGGAGCATTTTCAATCTGGGCCCGATTGCTGGTGTGCGGAATGTAGGTGAGGAGGACATAGCGTGCCAGGACCTTCTTGGCTTCGCTGGCTACCTCTGGCTCCCACTGGCTGGCTAGTAGAAGAGCCTCTTCCTGGCTAAGACTGGCCGGCTGGGAGGGTGTACCAAGAATAACGCCAGCGGTGTAGAGGGCGGGCAGCTGGACCGCCGAGGTCTGACTGGTCTGGGCCAGATGGGGAACAAGCAGCCTCAGCCCTCCTTGGGGGTGTCTGAGCAGGAGGATAAACCAGCCCAGACCAATCACCAGCAGAAGCGCTCCGACGAGGCCGCTGATCTTCCAGGTACGCGATTGGATACGCTGTCGCCGCTTCATGCTGATACCTTTTCTCCTTCCTCTGAGTAGATGCACCTGGCCTGCTGCCTGTACGGTTCTGACGAGCTGATCAGCTATGGCTCGCTTGCCACTAAACCGGCTGGCTGGTCGACGACTGACTCGTGGGCCTGGCGCTCGCCGCCTCGCTCAAGCATCTGGTCCGTCCAGTATTGCCAAGTATAGTCGAAGATGCCTGGCCAAGACAAGCCTCTCACAGCGGAGGGAAGGCGCAGCCCTCAAGGCGATATGCCATAATGAGAATGAGAAGAGGAGCAAGAAGCCAGCTTGAGTCTGTCTATGGTTTACAGGCCCGGCGCTGCCAGACCTGCGCCTGCAGGGCCTGACGAGCGGAGCGAGAACCCAGGGCGCAGACTGGGACCTCCTCTTGCCAGCTGTGGTACCCTGAAACAAGCCTTGCCTTGCGGCAGAAGGTCAGCCCAGGTGGCTTTTGGCTTCCTGCCGGGTCACGGGCTAGCGATAACGAGAGATAACAACATAGCCCACAGGCCAGTCCAGTAAGCGAAGAAAGGGAGCTTGATTTCCGTGAAAGTATTCGGACGCATGACCGTTTTCCCCATCATGCCCGCCCGGATTAGCCGCCTCTATGAGCTTGCTTACAATCTGTGGTGGAGCTGGCACCCCGAAGCCAGCACGCTCTATAGCACGCTAGATCCCGAACTATGGGAGGCGGTCGGTCATAATCCTGTCCACTTTCTGAGCGAGGTGCGACCACAGTATCTAGAGAAGGCCGCTCATAATCCCCAGTATCTGCAGGTCTACGATCGTGTGCTGGCAGAATTCGACCGCTATATGCATCCAGCTCCGGGCAGCACCTGGTTCGCTCGCACATATCCAGAGCTGGAGCAGTGCGTCATTGCTTACTTCTCGGCTGAGTTTGGCCTGCACGAGGCTCTGCCCATCTATTCCGGTGGCCTGGGTATCCTGGCAGGCGATCATTGTAAGGAGGCCAGCGATCTGGGCCTGCCGCTAGTGGGAGTAGGCTTCCTCTACCCCCAGGGCTACTTCCGGCAGAGCATCACTCGCGAGGGTATTCAGGAGGCCTTCTACGATAAGCTGATCTTCTCCCAGGTGCCAGCAACTCCGGCCTGCGGCCCCGATGGCAATGAGGTCCTGATTAGCGTTGATCTGCCGGGACGGCGCATCCATGCCAAGGTCTGGCGCGTCCAGGTCGGTCGTATTCCACTCTATCTGCTGGATACCGATGTCGAACCGAATGCTCCCGCCGATCGTGAGCTGGCGGCCCGCCTCTACGGTGGCGACCGCGAGATGCGCATTTCTCAGGAGATTGTATTGGGCATTGGTGGAGTGCGCGCTCTGCGCGCTTTGGGCCTTTCTCCGGCGGTCTGGCATATCAATGAGGGACACGCTGCATTCCTGAATTTGGAGCGCTGCCGCGAGTTAGTCGCCTGCGGGCTGACTTTCCGCGAGGCACGCGAGGTCGTGGCCGCCAGCTCCCTCTTTACGACTCATACGCCGGTGCCAGCGGGCAATGATACGTTTAGCTATGATCTGATCGACAAGTATTTCAATACCTACTGGGGTCAACTTGGTCTTTCGCGCGAGCAGTTTCTGGAGGTGGCTCGCGAAGATCATGGCTGGGGTCCGACCTATGGGATGACAGTGCTGGCCCTGCGCTTGACCGGGCAGCATAACGGGGTGAGCAAGCTGCACGGCGCGGTCTCGCGCCGGATGTGGCAGTTTCTCTGGCCGGGCGTCGATCCCGATGAGGTCCCTATCGATTCGATTACTAATGGTATCCATACCCTCTCCTGGGTGGCTCCTGAGATGAACGCTCTCTTCCAGCGCTACCTAGGGCCGGATTGGGCGGAGCACGTCGATGAGCCGGATCTGTGGAATCGTGTGCTGGAGATTCCCGATGAGGAGCTGTGGCAGGTGCATTTGCAGCGTAAGCGCTTGCTGATCGACTATGTGCGTCGACGCTTAAAACAGCAGCATCTGCGCCTGGGCGAGGGGCCGCTGCAGATGGCCGAGTTCGAGCGTATGCTTGATCCCGAGGCTCTGCTGATTGGCTTCGCCCGTCGCTTTGCAACCTATAAACGGGCAACGCTGATCTTCCGCAATCCGGAGCGCTTGAAGCGCATTATGAATAATCCTGAGCGTCCGGTACAGATTATCTTTGCGGGTAAGGCCCACCCCGCCGATGAGCCTGGTAAGGCCCTGATTGAGCAGGTTTATCGGATCTCGCGTAGCGACGATTTCCGCGGCAAGGTGATCTTCCTGGAAAACTACGATATTGATATGGCACGCTATCTGGTAGCAGGGACCGATCTCTGGCTGAATAACCCGATTCGCCCCCACGAGGCCAGCGGCACCAGCGGCCAGAAGGCGGCTTTGAATGGGCAGCCTAACTGCAGCGTTCTCGACGGTTGGTGGGCCGAGGCCTACAATGGGCGCAACGGCTGGGCCATCGGCGAGGAGCGCGAGTACCACAATCCCGATGTTCAGGATGAGGCCGACAGTCTGTCGCTCTACGCTCTCCTGGAAGGGGAGATCATCCCTACCTACTATGAGCGCGATCTGGCCAATAGCGGTCTGCCTCATCGCTGGATCAGCTATATGAAAGAAGCCATCCGCTCCTGTGCCCCTCACTTCAGTACGCGACGGATGGTGAAGGAATACACGACACGCTTCTATGTACCCCAGATTCAGCAGGGCCAGCGGGTCGAGCAGAACGCCTACGAGCTGGCCCGCGCACTGGCTCAGTGGAAAGAGCGCATTCAGCAGCGCTGGGAGAGCCTGGCTCTCTACGTGGAGGGACGCCGCGAGGGTCAGCTCAGCCTGGGCGAGACAATCGAAGTACGGGCCTGGGTGCGCGCGCCAGAGATTACACCGGATGATTTGCTGGTCGAGCTGGTCTATGGCGAGAGCGGGGACGGTGAGCAGGTCACTAATCAGCGGGCTATTCCCATGCAATATCAGCACCAAGAGCAGGACGGCTCGTATCGCTACGAGGCCCGCTTCCAGCCAGAGGAGAGCGGCAGTCTGGTCTATGGGGTACGTGTGCTGCCCAATCATCCCTTGCTAGCGGGTAAACATGATATGGGGCTGGTGCGTTGGGCTTGAGCGTTGGGAGCTGAGCCAGCAGTCTGGTTGCTTGTTTGTCCATGAGAACGGGCGGCGCAGGCACTGCCGCCGGAGGAGAATCCGCCCTACGCCATGATAAGCATGGATATGAAACTCTTTCAACCCATCAGCATTGGGCCGCGAGAGGCGCGCAATCGCCTGATTTTTGGGAGCCACACGACTAACTTCGCCCGTCATCATCTGCTGAGCGAGCAGCATGGCGACTACTACGCCAGCCGGGCCGAAGGAGGTGTCGGCAGCATCGTGCTGGAGGAGCACATCGTTCACACCTCCGATTTCCCGTACGAGGCTGCCCTGTTTGGTTATTTGCCCGAAACGCCAGCGGCCCTGGCCAAGGTGAGCGCTCGCCTGCGTGCTGCCGGGGCGCTGACCCTCGTTCAGCTGAACCACAACGGTCAGCAAGGAGTGAGTGACCATCATCAGCGCGAACTGTGGGCGCCCTCTGCCGTACCTGATGTGGCCACGCGCGAGGTTCCCAAGGCGATGGAGCTGGAAGATATTCGCGCTGTGATCGCCGGTTTCGCCCTGGTCGCTCAGCACGCTGTGCGCGGCGAAGCCGATGGGGTAGAGCTGCAAGTTGCCGATCGCTCGCTGCTGCGTCAGTTTTTGTCACCGTTGACCAACCAGCGCAGCGACGCCTATGGGGGATCGCTGGAAAACCGTCTGCGCTTCCTGCAGGAGACCATTGAGGCCGTGGCCGCCGTCCTGCAGGGGCGCTATATACTTGGGGTCCGCCTCTGCGTCGATGAGCTGGCACCGTGGGCTGGTCTCACGCCAGAGCAGGGGGTCGAGATCGCCCGCCGCTTGGCCGAGACAGGTCGGGTACACTACCTGACGGTAACGATGGGAAGCATCCTGAGTACCCACCTCTTTCCTTTCCACGCCTCCATGCACGTCGCCCCAGGCTATGCAGTAGCGCTGGCGGCAGCCGTGAAGGAGGCAGTTTCGCTGCCTGTTTTTGCCGCCGGTCGCATTATGGATGCCGAGCAAGCGGAGGCAATTGTGGCGGCAGGCCAGGCCGATGGCGTTGAGATGATCCGGCCTCTGATCGCCGATCCCGCTTTGCCGCGTCTGACTCAGGCGGGCAACGCAGAGCGTGTACGACCCTGCCTGGCCTGTAACCAGGGTTGCCAGGTACGTGGCCTGCTCAATGTCGCCCTCAGCTGTAACGTCAACCCCGATGTGCTGCATCCCTGGCCTCCTTCCATTGCTCTGCTCACCGAGTCATCCGTGGGAGGCCGCCAGAGCCAGGACTGCCAGGTTTCTCCAGACAAGACCCCCTCGCTGAGCAGAGCCTTTGTTGTGGTAGGGGCAGGTCCGGCAGGATTAGAAGCGGCACGCACCGCCGCTCTGCGCGGGCGGCGGGTGGTAGTGTTCGAGCGTGAGTCGGAGCCAGGTGGAGCGGTGGCCCTGGCCGCACGGGCGCCGGGACGCGCTTCACTGCGCCGCATCATCGACTATCTGGTGGACGAATGCCAGCGTCTGGGAGTCGAGCTGCAGACCGGCATAGCCGTGAGCGCCTCCTGGCTCCTGGAGCAGCGGCCTGGGGCGGTGCTTGTGGCTACAGGGGCGAAAGCGGGCCAGGGTCTGCTGGCGATTCCCGGTCATGGCCTCCCCCATGTGCTAGACGTGCGCCGCATTCTGCAGGGTGAACGCGTGACTGGGGCTGGCCAGCGCGCCGTCGTGATCGATGAGACGGCTTCACATGGCGTGCTCTCGACAGTGGAGCTGCTCGCCAATGAGGGATGGCAGATCGAGATTGTGACCGAAGACTGGTATGTCGGGCGCGATCTGGTCGCTACCCACGATCTGCCGGCCTGGCTGGGACGGGTACTCCCGCGCGGCGTGGTCATGACACCTCATACCAGCGTTGTGCGCATTGAGCCTGGGCAGGTGATCGTGCGTGATCGCTTCGCCCTGGCAGAGCGCGCCTTGCCCGCCGACATGGTGGTTCTGGGAGTCTATGAGCAGCCCGATCAGGATCTCTATTTTGCTTTGAAGGGGCGCCTCGCTCGTCTGCGCCGCGCTGGCGATTGCATTGCACCTCGTCGCATTGAGCAGGCGATCGCTGAGGGGCGCCAGGCTGGCCTCTGGGCCTGAGCGTCAGCAGCCAGCCCATGCATGAGCGTAGCAGAGAGCAGGTAAGCATGCGCCTGAGCAGCACAGGAGGGTCCGCCCATGGCAGGCCAGTTTCAGTATTTGTTTACGCCGCTGCGCATTGGTACAGTGGTCATACCCAATCGCATCGTCTTCGCCGCTCATTTGACGAACCTGGCCGAGGAGAATCAGCCCGGCCCGCGCTTGATTGCCTATTATGTTGAGCGTGCTCGCGGCGGCTGCGGCTTGATCATTACCGAGGAGCAGTCGGTTCATCCCAGCGACTGGGCCTATCAAAAACTGATTCACGGCTTCGATCCCCAGGTAATCCCCGCCTATCGCCGCCTGACACGCGCCGTTCACGACTACGGGACGCGCATCTTTGCTCAGCTGAACCATAACGGCATGCAGGCGAGCAGCATCTACTCGCGCCGCCCCGTGCTCGGCCCTTCCCCTCTGGTCGACCCGATCCACCGCGAGATGTGTAAGGAGATCGAGGCCGAGGAGATTGCCGAGATCGTGCGCAGCTACGCCATGGTGGCTCGTCATGTGCGCGAAGGCGGTTTCGATGGGGCCGAATTGCAGGCCTCGCATAGCTCCCTGATCCGTCAATTCCTCTCCCCTTACTACAACCGGCGCCGTGACGCTTACGGTGGCTCATTAGAGAACCGCCTGCGCTTCGTGCTGGAGGTCATCGAGGCCATTCGCGCCGAGGTCGGGCGCGATTTCCCTTTGGGAATTCGCCTCTGCGGCGATGAGTTGATCCCCGGGGGCCTGACCTTCAGCGATGTACGCGAGATCGCTCTGCGCCTGGAGGCTACTGGCCAGCTTGACTTCATTAATACAAGCATCGGTGAATTCCATAATCTCTATATGGTTGAGGGGTCGATGCACACACCGCCCGGCTACCAGCTCTTCGTCTCGGCAGGACTGCGCGAGGTCGTACAGCTGCCGGTCTTCTGCACCGGGCGCATCAAGGACCCCGTTCAGGCGGAGCGTATTCTGCGCGAAGGGCTGGCCGACATGGTCGATGTAGTGCGCGGCCAGATTTGTGATCCTGCTTTCGCCCGCAAGGCGCGCGAGGGACATAGTGAGAGTATCCGCCTCTGTATCTCTTGCAATCAGTATTGCATCGGACGGATGGGGCTGAATCTCAGCCTGGGCTGTATCCAGACACCGGCTACAGGGAACGAGCTGCGCTTCCGTCCCCTATCCTCGCGGCCCGTGATGCGAAGCGCCGTTCGTCGTCCGCGGGTGCTTGTGGTGGGCGGCGGGCCAGCGGGCATGCAGGCGGCCAAGGTGATTGCTCAACGCGGAGGCCAGGTACGTCTGTATGAGCGCCAGCCAGAGACTGGGGGCCAGATCAACCTGATTGTACGGGTGCCCAGTCGCGTTGAGTTTGGCGATGCCGCGCGGAATCTGCAGCGCGAGCTGGCCGAGGTGGATGTTGAGGTGATCACAGGCACCGAGGTCGACGCCGACTTCATCCTGAGAGAGGAGGCAGACGCGGTGATTCTCGCCACCGGCTCCCGCCCTGGGCCGGTCCCAGTACCAGGCGGCGATCTGCCCCATGTGGCCAATCCCTGGCAAGTGCTTCTCGGAGAGAAAACTGCGGCTGCCGGCCAGCGCGTTCTGATCTACGATCAGGTTGGCTTCCACCAGGCGACAAGTGTGGCAGAGCTGTTAGCCGAGCGCGGCTGTCAGGTTGAAGTGGTGACGCCCCAGTTTTACGTCGGCGGCGATCTCAGTGTGACCCTGGATATCGAGCTGTGGTATCGTCGCATGCTTGCTCACGGGGCGATCTTCACTCCTCATCATTATCTGGCGGCCCTGCAGCCCGGCGGGGCGACCATTGTCAATAACTATACCGGTCAGGCCCGCACTATTGAGGACCTGGCGTTGGTGGTCGTAGTCGCTCCCCAGGTAGCCGATGAGGCCCTCTATCAGGACCTCAAGGGTCGGGTTCCTCACCTTTATCGTGTAGGAGACTGTCTGGCGCCGCGACGTGTGGAGCATGCTATTCTCGACGGTGAGCGCGTCGGGCGGGCACTGGCGCTAGAGGGCCTGAGCGCTGTCGACAGTGCTTGAGGCCTCAGCTCCAGCGGCCCCAGCTTGTGGCCCTCCGAGCAGGTTCGAGGCTTGTCGATTTCGCGCGAGATGCTACAATACAGGGAAACCCGCTGTGCTGAACCCAGGGTGCCAGGAGCTCAGGTTTTGCCTGGTTCTTGCCCGCCGGCAGTCGCCGGTCTTCAGCCAGCGGTGAGCGCTAGGCCAAATGCTGTTTGTGGAGTAGGTATGTCTGTTGAGCGTTCTTCCTTTTCGTCAGGAGAGCAAGGGGAGCCGGCCCAGGCTGCCGGGTCGTCTCCGTCTCATGTCGCTGCTCAGCTGAGTGCTGGTCTCAATGCCAGCTATCTGATGGAGCCGCCTGCCCGGCGTGCGAGCGTTCCTCCTCTGCCTCCAGAACGGGCCTTGGGCCTGGCCTGGCTCTATAGCGCGCTCCTCAGCAATGGCAGGCTACTCGTTTGTCTGGATGAGACAGCGACCCCTGTGCAATGCTTCTATCCGCATATCGACGGTGGTCCACATGTGCGTTCCCTGCTCCAGGGAGTCCAGGTCGAGCGGGAGGAGCAGGCGCCGCAGGTGAGCTGGCTGGCCGAAGAAGGCTGGTCGCACGAGCTGGGTTATCTGCCATCCAGCGCCGTGGTCAGCGCTCGCTCGGAGCAATCCGACCTCGGGCTGCTTATTGAGCGTCGCCTCGCCGTCCATCCCGAGCACGATCTGCTAGTGGTTGAGCTGCGCCTGACAAATACGGGGCCGGCTCCTCTGCGCTGTAGTCTGCTCACCTACGCTGCTATTGACATCGATCTGCGTCCAGGGGGCAACTGCGCCTGGTACGATCCAGAGACGGAGCTGCTGACCTTCTTCCATGCTGATCGCTATCTGGCCCTGGGCAGCGACTGGCCCGTGGCCGATTTTGCCTGTGAACAGAGCCGTTGCGGGATCGTTGACACAGCCTTCCAGATGGCCGCTGAGCAGCGCTACAGCCGCCAGGAGTTTGCTGTTGGTCAGGTGGCGGCGGCCCTGCGTCACAATATCGGGGAGCTGTCTCCCGGGGCCAGCCACAGTGGGGTCCTGCTGTTCTCTTTCGGTCGCCAGCTAGAGGCCGTGCGTACGGTCCTGATTCAGCAGCGACACAACAGCGGTCAGTTGCTTGAGGAGACGCTTGTCTATTGGCGCCAGCGCTGCTTACGCTTCGCGCTCAATGGTATAGAAGATGAGATTAGTCGGCTCTACGAGCGTTCGCTCATGGTGCTCCATTTGTTGAGCGACCAGGAGACGGGGGCCATCATCGCCGCGCCGGAGATGGACCCGACCTTCCGCTCAAGCGGGGGATATGGTATGTGCTGGCTGCGCGATGGAGCCTATAATGCCTATGCTCTTGATGTGGCCGGCGAGCATGAACGTGCCCGAGCCTTCTTTAACTGGGCTTTGCGGACGCAGGAGGCTGCTGGCTGCTGGTACCAGCGCTATGATACGCAGGGGAACCTGGCACCAACTTGGGGTCTGATTCAATTTGATGAGATCGGCCTCTTTGTCTGGGCCTTGGGCCAGCACGTGGAGTTAACCGGGGATATAGAGTACGCGCGCCTAGCCTGGCCAGCGCTCAGGCGGGCCGGAGACTATATGTTACGCGAGCTGGACCCGGAGACAGGCCTGGCTCCGGTCACGAAGGATCTGTGGGAGGAGTTCGACGGGATCAGTACCTATGCCTGCGCCACGACCTGGGCCGGTTTCGCCACCCTGGCCCACCTTGCCACGCTCCTGGGCGACGAGGCTGAGATGCGGCAGTGGCAGGAAGCTGCCGCGCGCTTAAAGCAGGCTATTGAGCAGCATCTGTGGAGTGAGTCAGCAGGGCACTTCCTACGCGGTGGACGCTTGAAAGTGGCTCCGCTGGAAGATGACGAAACGACAGCCCTGGCAGCCGATGAAGTAGCAATCACGATCCGGGGTCGACGCTGGCGCGCCCGCCGTAGCGATCCGACACTCGATATCTCGATCCTGGGGCTGGCGGTTCCCTGCGGCGTCTTTGATCCGACTGATCCCCGGCTGCAGGCCACAGCCAGAGCTATTGCCGAGCGGCTGCGCAGTCCTGTCGGTGGTATTCTGCGTTACCAGGGAGATAGCTATCGCGGCGGCAACCCCTGGATACTGTGCACCCTTTGGCTGGCCTGGTACGAGGCACTGACGGGAAACCTTGCTGAAGCCGAGCAGCTCTATCGTTGGGCCGTCGAACATCGTACTGCCCTCGATCTGCTGGCTGAGCAAATCAGTCGCCAGGATGGCCAACCTTGCTGGATTATGCCACTTGGCTGGTCTCACGCCATGTTTGTGCTGGTTACCCAGGTGCTCAGAGCAAAGGGCCGGCTCCAGGCTCCCGCGCCTGCGGGAGCTTGAGAGAACAGGCGAGTCTGGTCAACAACGAATGTTGTCGACTATGCGGCGCTCATGCGAGGTGAAAGCGTGGCCGAACTCTGGGTCGTGCTACAGGAACAAGATGGCCTGCCCCCTGAGTACAATCAGGAGGTGCTTGCTGAGGCACAGGAGCTGGCCAAACAACATTCAGGCAGATTGCAGCTTTGCGCAGTGCAGCTGCGCGCTCCTCTTCCTACTGCTACCGAGAAGAGCACGGAGCCGTTTTTCAAGAGCATCGTGCCTGAACGCTTTTATGTGCTGGAGCATCCCTCCCTGGAGCGTTACACAACTGAGGGCTATGTTGCGGCGCTGAGTTGGCTCATCCGAGCGCATACGCCGGCGTTGATCGTAACCAGCGCGACGGCCAATGGCCAGGACTGGGCCCCACGCCTGGCAGCGCAGCTCGGGTTACCCTTTGTGGCGCGCTGCCTGCGTTTTGTGCTGGAGCAAGATACCCTACTGACGCTGCGGGCCTTGTACGGCGGCCGGGCTTACGTCCAGACTCGTACCCGGCTGGGACGGCTGCCAGCGCTGGTGACCTTTGCACCGGGCACGCGGGGAACACCGTCGGCAAGCCGTTCGCAGCTGGGGCGTTCACCGGAGCCAGAGGTGCTTCGCTATCAGCTTCCGCTTGCCATTGAGGAGCAAAGCCCGCGTCTGCAGCATCTTGGGATCGAGGCCCCGGCAGCAGAGGAAGTAGAGCTAGAGGCAGCGGAGAAGATCGTTGCCGGCGGTCGAGGTGTTGGCCGCGAGGGGTTTGCCGAGCTTGCCACCTTTGCTCGTCTGCTAGGTGCCGCGGTGGGAGCCAGTCGCGTAGCGACCGATCGTGGCTGGGTTGAGCCAGAGCGCCAGATTGGAGCGACTGGCAAAAGCGTCAGCCCAAGACTTTACATTGCCTGTGGCATTTCAGGCGCAGCTCAACACACCAGCGGCATTCGGGAGGCCCAAACCATCATCGCCATCAACCCCGACCGCAACGCCCCGATCTTTGCGCTGGCCGATCTGGGACTTTTAGGCGATGCCAGAGAGATTCTGCGACGCGCCATCCAGCTGCTACAAGAAGAGTCGGTAGGGGTCTAAGCGTTTCAATTCAGTCCTCTACTGCTCTTTTTACCTTCCTGTCTGATCTGGTCTGACCTGATTGAGCTGTCTGGCCGGCTGATTGCCAGCGTTCTTTCTGGTTTTGCCAGTCACCAGGCGGAATGGATACAATATATCAAGCCAGGAGCAACACATCCTGACGATTCACGAGAAGCGAGGAGCAAGACATCGCCATGAAAGCTGTGCAATTTGCTCGTTACGGCGGACCCGAAGTTTTGGAACTGCGCGAGGTCCCGGACCCTGTTCCCGCAGCAGACGAAGTGCTCGTCGACGTGAAAGCAACGACAGTTAATCGTCTGGATCTTTTTCAGCGGGCTGGCAGCAGACCGGTGCCCAACCTGCCTTACACGCCAGGTCTAGAGGCGGCGGGTGTGGTAGTCGAAGACAGCAACGGTTTCAAGGCAGGTGAGCGCGTGCTCACCACGCGGGCGCCGGAGGCGCGTGGGGGTGGTGGCTATGCCAGCCGGATCGCGGTGCCTGCCTCCCACCTGGTACGCATTCCCAATGAGGTCACTTTCGAGCAGGCGGCAGCAGCCGGTCTGGCGGCCTCGACGGCCTGGGCGGCGCTGTTCGACCTGGGGAACCTCAAGGCAGGTGAGCGCGTGCTCGTATGGGCGGGCGCAAGTGGAGTCGGGACGTGGGCCATCCAGTTCGCCAGACATGTCGGTGCCTGGGTCACCACGACAGCCAGCAACACGGAGAAATCCGAGACACTGCGCCGCCTGGGAGCCGATATGATCGTCAACTATCGTGAGGAAAAGGTCGGTCAGGTAGTGCGCAATGCTCACGGCGTCAACCTGGTCATTGAATTAGTCGGTACCACCCTACAGGATAGCATCGATGCCTGCGTGAACGACGGACGTGTGGTGCTGATCGGCAACCTGGGCGGCCAGCACTCTACTGTTGACACACAGTCCTGGCGCCTCAAACGAGTGAAGGTCATCGGCGGTGGCACCTTGCGCACTTCGCCCGCCAATGAGCAGCGCATTCTGCAGCTGATTGCCGAGAAGGCAGTCTCGCCGATCATAGCGCGCGTTATGCCGATCAACGAGGTGGCCGAAGCTCATCGCCTGTTAGCGGCAGGTGAGGTTACTGGCAAGATTGTCCTCCTGCACAGCTGAGTCACTATCGGCAAGGGAAAAGAGGGAAGCTGGTCCGGAGCATAACAGATCTGTCCCCAGCATCGTCTGCTCGACCTGCTCCAGGCCGGCCCTCCCTCCAGTATGCTCAGGTCCTTCTACGTAGCAGCTAGCAATCTGGCTATGGACAGCACAACGCGGCAAAGGAGCGTGCTCCGAGGCTATGCCAGACCAGGTTAGCGCGAGCTGATCGCGAAGCAGCGGTACAGGCAGTACAGCAGTACAGTGTGTCGACGAAAGCTGAGACGAAGCAATGCATGCGCAGCAGCAGTTTGACGTGATCGTTGTGGGTGCCGGGCCAGCGGGAAGCAGTGCAGCGCTGGCGCTGGCACGCGCCGGTTTGCGCGTGGCTCTGATCGAGCGCGGCGAGTATCCCGGTGCGAAAAATGTCTCTGGAGCGGTCTTCTATGCGCCTGGTCTGCTGGCTGAACTGCTCCCTACTTTCTGGGACGAGGCCCCTTTCGAGCGCTATATCACGCGCCGAGTACTGACCTTCCTGGGAAAGGAATCCGCCTTCTCACTCGACTTCCGCACCCGCCATTTCGCTATCCCTCCTTACAATGGGGTGACGGTTCTGCGCCCCAAATTTGACCGCTGGTTGGCCAGCAAGGCTGTCGAGGCCGGCGCGCTGCTCATTACTTCGACAGTGGTCGATGACCTGCTCTACGAGGGAGAGCGCGTTATCGGGGTTCAATGCCGGCGTGACGACGGGGTCCTCTATGCCCCCGTGGTCATTGCTGCTGACGGTGCCAATTCCTTCCTGGCCAAAAAAGCTGGCCTGCAACGGGAGTTTTCCGCCGAAGAGATGAGCCTGGGCGTCAAGGAGGTGCTCCGCCTGGGAGAGCATGCGATCGAGGAGCGTTTCAATCTGACGGGTGATGAGGGTATGGCCAGCGAGTATGTGGGCGAGGCCACTGGCAGCGTCAAAGGCGGGGCATTTCTGTATACCAATCGCGACACACTCTCGCTCGGGATCATCGTCCAGATTGCCTCGCTGGCTCAGGAGCGGGTCAGACCCTATGAGTTGCTCGACCGCTTCAAACAGCACCCAGCGGTCGCCCCTCTGGTGCGCGATGGTGTGACACTGGAGTACTCGGCCCACATGATTCCCGAAGGAGGCTGGCAGCTTGTCCCCCGCCTGGTACGCGCTGGCCTGCTGGTGGCTGGCGATGCTGCCGCCCTGGTCTTCGCCGCAGGCATTTTTCTAGAAGGCATGAACTTCGCTGTGGCTTCTGGCCTGGCCGCCGCTGAAACGGCGCTTGAGGCTCACCGACATGGGGATTTTTCTACAGCGACTCTCATGGGCTATCGGAAACGCCTGGAGCAGTCTTTT
The DNA here is from genome assembly GCF_008974285.1 of Thermogemmatispora aurantia. GTDB lineage: Bacteria > Chloroflexota > Ktedonobacteria > Ktedonobacterales > Ktedonobacteraceae > Thermogemmatispora > Thermogemmatispora aurantia. Next base: position 168,947 of record NZ_BKZV01000001.1, read on the forward strand.
GTGTTGCAGGACCTGCAGCGCTTCCGCCTGACCCCCGCCTTTGTGAATAACGAGCGTTTGCAGAATCTTTATCCTGAACTGTTGTGTCAGGCAGCTGAACAGGTCTTTCGCTCGGAGGGCAGGCCACGCAAGAAGCTAGGGTCAACGATCCTGGCGACACTACGCAGCAAGGTCTCGCTCTGGACCCTCCTGCGCGATGGATGGCAGGCGGGGCGCGCGCTCTTCTTTTAAGAAAAAGAATCCAGCGAGGCGCGCTTTGCCTTTCCTGCTCTGTTCGTTAGTGCGCTTCAGGAGTGCATGGAGTAGACGTGACTATGCAACAGATAGCATCTGAGCCAGTGCTGATGCAACCTATCGAAGAACGGCTAGAACTGGTGCGTTTCAAGGTCGATAAGAGGCCACACATTCGCGTTCATACTGAGGCCTGCCGAGGCTGTGACCTGACTCCCTGTGTCTATGTCTGCCCTGCGGGACTATTCGAGATTCTCGGGGGGGAGATGCATTTCTCCTACGAGCATTGCCTGGAGTGCGGTACGTGCTATGTGGCCTGCGAGCGCAAAGCCATCGAGTGGGATTATCCCCGCGGAGGCTGGGGAGTCAGTTTTCGAGCCTCATAAGAGGCTCTCCAACTCAGACTGGATCACAGCACAGGGAAGGTCCACCCAAAGGAGAGACCATGCGCATCGCTGTCTGCCTAAAGCAGGCTCCTGATTGTAGTTCGGTCTATGTTGATCCCATCAGCGGCGAGGTCGATACGGAGCGCTTCGTCCAGACGTTGAATGCCGCTGATGCTTGTGCCCTGGAGGCGGCCCTGCGCTTGAAGGAGCAATTAGGAGTAGGGTCAGTTTTTGCGCTCACCCTGGGGCCAGGCGAGAGCGAGGAGGTGCTGCGCGTCGCTTTAGCAATGGGAGCTGACACTATCGAACGCCTCTGGCATCCGAGCGCTGCTGATTGGGGGCCCTTGACGATTGCAGCCGCGCTGGCAGCGCGCTTGCGCGCTGATCCTTCCTTGCCCGATCTGATCTTTTGTGGAGAACAGAGCAGCGACTGGGCCTCTGGGACAGTGGGGCCAGCACTGGCGGCCTACCTGGGTTTGCCCCAAATTACGGGCGTGATAGGGCTGGAGGCGCACCAGGATTCTGGCCAGCTCCTTTTACGAGTCACTCGCCGTCTAGAACGCGGCTACCGCGAGCGGCTACTGGCCAGGCCTCCCGTGTTGCTCACTGTACACGAGACACTCAACGAGCCGCGCTATCCCTCTTTGCCTGCCCACCTGGCAGCGCTACGGGCCACGATCACTGTGCGCGACCCGCTGAGTCTGCCCCAGTTTGCCGCTGATTTCGAGGCAGAGGAGACAACCATCGTTGAGGTACGTACGCCACGCCCGCGCCCACATCGCCTTCCCATCCCCGATAGTCAGCTGAGCCCTTTTGAACGCATCGGAGAGATTATCACCGGTGGCACGTCTCGACGGCAAGCTCGCCTGGTCGAGGGATCGCCCGAAGAGCTGGCCCATGAGTTGATGCGCTTTCTGAAAGAACGAGGCTTTGTCTGAATAAGCGGTTCGGCTACCTGCCTAGCTGCAGCAGAGTGCGAGCACGCTGCAGCCGATTAGCTGCTGTCCTGGTAGAGCACTTGCCCCACCAGGACAGCAGGTCCTTTTCTCTCCCAGGGTCGGCTCCAGCTCAGGGTGCAACTCCCAGGCCCTTACGGATGAGAAGCGCCATTGGATAATAGCCGGCGTCCTGTCCTATGGGCTGACGCTGCCACCACCAGGCCCAGATGCGTTCCGCTGCCAGCACCGGGTTGAAGTGCGCCCCCGGCGGCGGATTGTCCCCATAGCTGAGCCACAGCAGCGGCCCTACTCCAACATAGGGAGCCGGCGGTCCACATCGCTGCTTCGCGCTGGGAATGCAGGGAGGCGGCATGTAGCCTTGATCCCACCACGAGCGCATCTGGTACTCATGATAGAGATAGTCGCCGTTGGGGCCAGCGTATTGCTGCTGGAAGCCATTGGCAATACTATCGCCACCCGCAATGATCACGGGTATGCTCTTGGCTGTTGCCGGGCAGCCATTGGGGTACTCCAGGCAGACATTGGGGTAGTCACGCAGATACCAGATAAGTGGCCAGGTTGCATCATCGGTGAGTCCGATGGCGAGCTGATGACGACCTCCATCCAGCTTGCGATCCAGCTCCTCAATCTTGGCCATCACCGTGTTCACATCCATCGTCGTCTGCACATAGATCAGCATCTCATGCGGCGCATCCGCC
>NZ_BKZV01000001.1:171318-1210116 GCF_008974285.1 Thermogemmatispora aurantia
GTCCGATGGCGAGCTGATGACGACCTCCATCCAGCTTGCGATCCAGCTCCTCAATCTTGGCCATCACCGTGTTCACATCCATCGTCGTCTGCACATAGATCAGCATCTCATGCGGCGCATCCGCCTCGTGCACATATGTCACCTCATACATATTGTGCACCGTCGGCACCAACAACACCACTCCCACCAGCACCGTCAGCATCGCCCATCCCACCTTCCCTCTCCCTCCTACCTCCCTCGGCCTCCACTCCTGCTCCCCCTCCTCTCTCTCCTCCCTGCTCTCCCTCCATCTCCTCCATCCCTCCTGCACCCACTTCAGCACCACCTGCACCGCCGGCTCTAACCCTACCCCCGCCAACAGCATCATTGGCAACGTGATGTGGATCGTCAACCACGGCATCTTCTCCGCCGCCCACGAATACAACACCAGGTTCCCCACACACCAGTACACCAGCCACAACCGCAGCCGCGTCGGCCTCAGCAGACATCGCACCATCCCTACTACCCCAAAGACCACCCCTATCTGCTCATACAACGGGATCAGCAACAGGTAGTAGTACCACGGCTGCCCTCCCCGCGCGACTTGCTGCTGTTCAAGCCAGTAGTAGATACCGGCCCAGATACCATCTCCTATACCGCCTTTGATATTAGTAAAGAGGACGGTAAACAGGACCAGGAAAACCGCCCAGAAGAGTAAGATGGCAAAGAACCAGTGCGTCCAGGGCATCCTCACCAGCGTCGCCAGCACCGGCTGCTTCTCCTCATCCACCCAACGCGCCAGGCGCAGGCGCCACCCCCGGCGAGCGGCCTCCACCCCCGCTTCTCCCAGAAACATCTCCCTCAGCAAAATCACCAGCACCACCAGGCCCAAAGCCACCCCCAGCCAGGGGACCACCAGCGCCGTATCATCCTTCAGCACAGCCACAAATTCATCTGAAGCCTGCTGGTGAGCAGCAATATAGAAAGAGAGATTATGAAGCCAGCCTAGAAGCCACCTGGCCAGCAAAGTCCCGACGAGGACATAGGCGAACAGCAAGAGGGGCGCCCACGTCTTCGGCAGCCAGCCCGGCTCTCCTCTCACCTTCTCCCTCAGCCTCCATCGACTCCCCAACTCCCACATCAGCACTCCTACCCCATAGCTGCCCACCACCGCTATCGTCAAAAACGTCGCCTCCTTCGTCGCATACGACAACGCCAGCCCCAACACCCCCACCAGCAGCCACCCCAGCTTCCTCTCCTGCACATACCTCACCAGCCCCACCACCAGCAGCAGCGTAAAGCATGCCATGTAGATATCTTCGCGTGCAAACCGCGAGTAGTACACCAGGCTCGGCGACACCGCCAGCAACACCGTCGCCAACCAGGCCGCTACTCTCCCCAGCGAGCGCCTCAGCAGGTACGGCAGGCCCACCAGCACCGTCCCCAGCGTCGCCGCCAGCAGCCGCACCGTGGTCGTATTCACCCCCTGATCAGGTACTCCCACCAGCTGGGCCAGCTTGTAGACCAACGCCATCGCGTGAAACTGAAATGGTCCATGCAAGAGCGGGTCATAGTGATAACAATCGCCGAAGACGAAACAATGCTCCCAGTTTGCAAGCTGATTCATCAGCTGCAAGGAGAAGTAGGCATGGAGACTCTCATCGTGATGCAGCGGGCGCACCCCCAGGTCCCAGAAGCGCAATACCGCCGCCACCACCAACACCACCCCATATGCTACCCACTCCAGAACCTGCCCACGGCTAACGGTTTTCAAGCGGCCAGCATCACCATGAGCCTGAGAGAGAGACTGGTCATCTTGACCTGCTTCGACAGACTGCACAGCTTCTTGCGTGCTCACAGGCGTACTCTCCTGCTCCTGAGCCTCAACAGGCATCTGCTGAGACTCTGATGACGTTGCCTCGGCAAATTCTTCAGCAGGAGATCGCGCATGCTCTCCTTTCAAGTCCAAGTGAGGTCTCCTTCCAGAGTATAGTCAAAGTTGGTACTGCCCAATTCAGCCTTTCCCGCGTCAGGCCCCGCTGTCTCCTCACTCAAGGCCCTGCCAGGTGGCCGCTGTCTAAGGAGCAACTCCCAGACCCTTCTTAATAAAGAGGCCCATATCGTAAGCGCCGTCGGTCGCCCCAAAGGGCTGACGCTGCCACCACCAGGCCCAGATGCGTTCCGCTGCCAGCACTAGGTTGAAGTGCGCCCCCGGCGGCGGATTGTCCCCATAGCTGAGCCACAGCAGCGGCCCTACTCCCCCCCAGGTTTGCTGTCCTGCACAGTTATTGTTAGCCTTGCTCGGCAGACAAGGGGGCGGTTTATAACCCTCATCCCACCACGTACGCATGTGGTACTGATGGAAGAGATAGGCCCCCGTATGCGTGGCCGTATCAGCATACTGCGTCTCGGCCAGATAGAGATTGTCACCCCCGACAATAATGACTGGGTAGCTACCAGGATTAGGGCAATCTGCAGGGTAATTATAGCAGGCATGAGGATAGTCACGCAGATACCAGATAAAGGGCCAGATCGCGTCATTCATCACCCCGATGGCGAGCTGATGACGACCTCCATCCAGCTTGCGATCCAGCTCCTCAATCTTGGCCATCACCGTGTTCACATCCATCGTCGTCTGCACATAGATCAGCATCTCATGCGGCGCATCCGCCTCGTGCACATATGTCACCTCATACATATTGTGCACCGTCGGCACCAACAACACCACTCCCACCAGCACCGTCAGCATCGCCCATCCCACCTTCCCTCTCCCTCCTACCTCCCTCGGCCTCCACTCCTGCTCCCCCTCCTCTCTCTCCTCCCTGCTCTCCCTCCATCTCCTCCATCCCTCCTGCACCCACTTCAGCACCACCTGCACCGCCGGCTCTAACCCCACCCCCGCCAACAGCATCATTGGCAACGTGATGTGGATCGTCAACCACGGCATCTTCTCCGCCGCCCACGAATACAACACCAGGTTCCCCACACACCAGTACACCAGCCACAACCGCAGCCGCGTCGGCCTCAGCAGACATCGCACCATCCCTACTACCCCAAAGACCACCCCTATCTGCTCATACAACGGGATCAGCAACAGGTAGTAGTACCACGGCTGCCCTCCCCGCGCGACTTGCTGCTGTTCAAGCCAGTAGTAGATACCGGCCCAGATACCATCTCCTATACCGCCTTTGATATTAGTAAAGAGGACGGTAAACAGGACCAGGAAAACCGCCCAGAAGAGTAAGATGGCAAAGAACCAGTGCGTCCAGGGCATCCTCACCAGCGTCGCCAGCACCGGCTGCTTCTCCTCATCCACCCAACGCGCCAGGCGCAGGCGCCACCCCCGGCGAGCGGCCTCCACCCCCGCTTCTCCCAGAAACATCTCCCTCAGCAAAATCACCAGCACCACCAGGCCCAAAGCCACCCCCAGCCAGGGGACCACCAGCGCCGTATCATCCTTCAGCACAGCCACAAATTCATCTGAAGCCTGCTGGTGAGCAGCAATATAGAAAGAGAGATTATGAAGCCAGCCTAGAAGCCACCTGGCCAGCAAAGTCCCGACGAGGACATAGGCGAACAGCAAGAGGGGCGCCCACGTCTTCGGCAGCCAGCCCGGCTCTCCTCTCACCTTCTCCCTCAGCCTCCATCGACTCCCCAACTCCCACATCAGCACTCCTACCCCATAGCTGCCCACCACCGCTATCGTCAAAAACGTCGCCTCCTTCGTCGCATACGACAACGCCAGCCCCAACACCCCCACCAGCAGCCACCCCAGCTTCCTCTCCTGCACATACCTCACCAGCCCCACCACCAGCAGCAGCGTAAAGCACGCCATGTAGATATCTTCGCGTGCAAACCGCGAGTAGTACACCAGGCTCGGTGACACCGCCAGCAACACCGTCGCCAACCAGGCCGCTACTCTCCCCAGCGAGCGCCTCAGCAGGTACGGCAGGCCCACCAGCACCGTCCCCAGCGTCGCCGCCAGCAGCCGCACCGTGGTCGTATTCACCCCCTGATCAGGTACTCCCACCAGCTGGGCCAGCTTGTAGACCAACGCCATCGCGTGAAACTGAAATGGTCCATGCAAGAGCGGGTCATAGTGATAACTCAAAATGTTCAGCGACAGCTGCAAGGAGAAGTAGGCATGGAGACTCTCATCGTGATGCAGCGGGCGCACCCCCAGGTCCCAGAAGCGCAATACCGCCGCCACCACCAACACCACCCCATATGCCACCCACTCCAGAACCTGGCCGCGGGACGGCCTTCGACGGCGCAGAGCGCGTCTAGAACGCCAGTCTTTAGCCTGAGCGAAAACCTTCTCCTGCTCAAGCGAGTCTGGCTGCTCAGCCACTGCTCCAGCTAGCAGCTCACCCTGATCCGACCGACTATCTACAGGCTGATGCTCAAACCTCTTCAAATTCAAGGCCCAACTCCTCATACAACCTTCACCGGAAGAGCGGAGGTCATACCTATGACAGCTCGACCTTATAAATTGTCACTCCTTCGGCAGAGTAGACCACCCGCAAGAATGAAGGGAAATGGCCCAAATTAATCGCCTGATATTTCGCCAACTCCAGAGGTCCCACGTAGACATACGTCACATGATAAAGAGTCAGCAGCGAGCGTACCACGTTGGCTTGAGGACTGGTATAGATCGTTGCCACATCGCTGGCTCGCCGATTAAAATCAGCAGCGTAGGCCACATTATTCAGCCAATTCACACGCCATTGATACTCATGGCCGACCCAGCCCATAATGGTCGGCAGGCCAGTAAAGGCCGAGATCCGAGCGTAATCGCTATAGTCCGGGCCAACCGCCTCCACGATGACAGGATCACCGTCAACATGGGCATTGAGCCAGCGAATTGCCGCATAGTCGCCGGGATCAGTCTGGGACAGATAAGTCAGCCCATCCAGGCTATTGCTCCGTTGTGCGAAATGGTCCGTGCGGGTATAGCTCCCTGCCACCGGATAGACCGCCCCGGCCAGCAGCAAGAGACAGAGGGCCGCCGTCCACACCACCTGCAAACCTTCCTGCAGAAGGCGCTGTAGTGGCGCCACCATCTCCCCAGGACGCAGAGCCTCTAGAATAAAGAAGAGAGCAGCCCCACAAGCGATCGAGAGCTGAGCCCACGACTGGAAATAAAACTTAAAGACCGTATTCATACGTGGGTAGCTGTCGGCAAAGACATCGCGCAGATAGAATACCTCGCAGCCTGCTACCAGAGCAAAAGCCAGCGAGCCAAGCAAGAGCGTAAAAGCCAGGGCCCGATCACGCAAGTGAGAGAGAACCAGCACTGCACCCACCGCCGCCAGAGCGCCTGCCGCTACAAATGTACCGCTGTTGCGCATCAGGAGCAGGGTCGCCAGGCCCAGCAAAGCGATCACCCAGAAGCTCAACCACTGAGCGCTGAAGCGCACGAGCCACTTGAGCCAGCCAGGAGCAGGGACAGCCGGGTCATCCTCCTTCTCAGTGGCAGCCTCCTCCTCAGCAAAGGCAGGTAACCTGGCCACGCTCGCCACCAGCAGGGAGAGAAAGACGAAAGCAAACAGACCATAGATCAGAATCTCCTGGCCAGGGGACGAGCGATCAGCAGGGCCAACCACCCCGATTCCCTGAGATGGCGATACAAAGCTTAAATAGAAAGGCAGGTAGAAGGCCAGCGAGAGAATGACCAGCGGAACTGTTGCCGCGGCAATATCTACCAGAAGTGTCCCCTGGAAACGACGCCCATGAAGCAACCACTGCTGCAGGGCAATACAGACCAGAGCCAGGCCCAGATAAGTCGGATAATCCCAACCGTTCATCGTAAAGAGCGCGCCGATCACCATCGCCGTTACGCCCAGGGTCAGCGGGAGGCGCCAGCCGCGACCAAAGATGAAGATCCCCTGACCCTCGCGCGCCAGCAAGAGATTAAAGGCTAAAGCAATGGCCAGGATAGTGAACGCCAGAGCCAGTACATGGGCATGGAAACAGGAGAGCAGAAAGCTGAAAGCGGGGAATTCATTGATCGTCTTATCAACTACCCGTGAGGGCGCAAACCAGTCGAACTGATTGAGGTCACCGTGATCGCGCCACCACTGCTGCGTCGCGGCCAGATTGCCCAGAATCAAGCCGAGCGCCATCGTCAGGAGTCCGTAGGGTATAGCGGCCGTTAGGCGCGGGAAAGCCAAAGCTGGCGCCTCAGCGCGTCCATCATCAGGAGGAGAGCCAGCAGCGCGGACATGCTTGGCCCAAGCAATCACATTACAGGCCACGCCGAAGAGATTAACCGCCGTCAGCCCGAAAAAGATACAGATTCCAGTATTAAAAGCGATGGAAGGAGATTGTCCTAGAAGCTTTGCCAGCACCACGATCGTAAAGTGAGCGTAGTAGTAGTAGTTGATCGGGTAGCCGGCATACCACATATCATTCGGCGGCAGATGAGGGCTGCGCATAATTGCCGCAATAAAGCCCTCATCCATAAACATCTCAAAGCCGCGGATATCAGGGCCATAGGAGCGAATCCACCCGAGCAAAAAGACCATACCCAGGAAGACCAGCTCGCAACTGACCAGATAGATCGCGTTCGCACGCAGCAACTTGAAGAGCGTCGCACGCACCAACAGCAGGCCCGCAAGAGCAGGGATCAGAAGCACTACGAAGACCCCGGCAATAAAAGCGCGGCTGAACGGCCAGGACTGGACGCACATCAAAGGCAGCCATACACAGAAGGCGAAGAGCGCTAGCGCCAGGGTTTTACTAAAGGCCCAGCCGCGGTCGGGGAGATTGCGCAAGACTGTCACAGTCAGCGGCAGGCAGAGCAGGCCCAGCAGCTCCACCAAAGCCCATATCAAGAGCAAGTCAAGCATAGGAATACTCGATCAGTACCACCATAGATTTCTCAGCTCCTGAGCCACCATGTCACAGCCCCCTGTACACATGGGTCACCTGCCAGGCAGAAGCTCAGAAGCCATGATCAGCCCAGCCCTCATCAGCACGCCCGCGAATCGCAGCACAGAGCTGCATACCAGCAAGTGGCCAGCAGCACATCTTAGGGAGCAACTGGCTCGGAGCTACTGCCCTGCAGTACCTCCCCCATCTCCAATTACCAACGAATCTGGCGCTCATTCTGTCCCGCAAGCAGCCTCATCCTGGGAGGAAAGAGAACTCGACGCTGACTAAGGGGCCGAGAAGGCACAACTTAGCGAACTAACAGGCTGAGGCCAGTGCACGCCAGTCACGAGCTTCTCAAAAAGCTGCTGCGGCGTGTAAGGGTAGGGGGTATCACGCACAAAGATGCGGGCGACCGGATGATCAAAGACCGAATAGCTCTCATCAGCCCCGCTGTCATCGAGCGTAATACCAAAGAGATGCGGACGCACCACAAACTGAGCAGCTAGATGGAAGCCCAGCTGTCCACTAAATAGGAGTTGATAATAGTGAATCGTCAGCGGATAGCGTGCGGGCAGGCGCGGGATCGACTTATCGAGGCGATCAGTAGGCATCGTAATGGCATCGACAGTCGGCAAGAGCTTGGCCAGGGTACAGGCTTTCTGCGGGGTATCATCCCCATAGAGATCCAACCCTGTTTGAGGCTGGCCAGCAGCATTCAAATAGGTTGCCTGACGGTAGATGCTGGGGTCATGGCCATCGACCGGCACAGGCAACGGATCATCCCACTGCTCGTAGGTCAGCACGCTGCCCGGCGGCAAATGGGCATAGATCCAGCGTGAAGCCATCACTCGCGTATTTGGCTCGCTATACACATTCAGCAAAGCCAGACCTTGAAAGGCCGTGCCGGCCAAAACCACTCCCACCAGCCCATAGCCGATCGCGCGCGCCAGGGGGCCGCGGCCCGCCCCGATTTTACCCTCAACCTGCCCCCTCCTATGCGTTAGCCACCGCTCCAGCCAGACCAAAATCTGCAGCAGCAGGAGTGCAGCAAGCAACGTCAGGAAAGGATAGAGCGGCAGCATATAGCGCATAAACTTGACATAGAAACTGCCTGTAATGGCTCCATAGACCACCACCCAGGAGAGCGGAACCAGCCAGGCCGAGAGCAGGCGTCGGCTGAGCAGATACCAACAGAGCCAGAGCAAGCCAGCCAGGGCGGTCAAACCCAATGTCAGACCCTGGCCCCAGAGAACCATATTCTGCAGCTCGTAAAGATAGGGGATCGTACCAGCGAACTGGCGCACGTAGGGTAGATCGATCAGGCCGCGGGCCAGGTCCCCCTGGAATGAGACCTGCTGGATAAAGTCCCGTGCATCGAGAAAAGCATAGGGCATGGCCACAAAGAAGACCAGCACGGTTGTGACCAGCGAGAGCAGGAATAGCCCCCAGCCTTGCAGGGAGCCTTGACGCCACCACCGCAGGCCAAAAGCCAGCCCCAACGGAACGATCAGGGGAGCTGCGCTAAACTTCGTCGCCAGCGCCAGGCCATAGCCCAGGCCGGCCAGGAGTGCCCAGCGGAGCGGATGCTCACTTTTGACCAGGGCCACACAGGCCAGCACCGTGAGAGTGATGAAAAAGACCAGAATGGTATCGACTGCGTAAAAATGTGAGAGCTGTAATTGCAGGGGGGTGAACACCACCAGGGCAGCAGCCAGCAGAGCCACAGCCCAGGCGCGAGGTCGGCCAGGCTGCTCGTCCTCCACCAACAAGAGCGCCAAGAGAGCTGTGAGCACGATCGTCCCACTATCAAAGAGGGCCGAAATCGCGCGGCCCAGCAGCGTGAGAGTGGCAAAGTTCCCCAGGGCGGGGAAGAAAGGCTTCAAGACCGCGCCCACTGCAGCCAGCAAATAAATCGGGAACGAGCCGTAAGCAAAGAACTGTGGATTCAACGGAGAGTGAGCTGCGTCCAGGAACTGGGCCCAGCTTGTGGGCCGAGCAATCGCCACGACGTGAAAGAGAATCTCGCGCTCATCGGGATGGAAGCTATTACCATCATCCCAATTCAGGCCATAGAGGCGAAGCGCTAAGCCAAGCACTGTCAAGGCGATCAGGGCGAGTGGACGCCAGCGAATAACAAGCTTCACGGAGCGCCTCTGTCGTCTCTACTCTAGCAAAGATGAACCATCTATCGCCACGGCTGCCTACTACAGCAAGCTATCGTCTTTTTCCTGTGGTTGTGGCCTTTAGTATAGGAGGATTGCCTGCAGTGGTCAAGAGAGAGGACCCGACCACAGATGGCGGGGCCGCAGAACATCGATAGCCAGCGATCAAAGCGAGAGCCTCGGGCAGCACCGGAAGCCGAGGGGAGATGCTGGTGGACATAGTCGGACTCCTTCCGCAAAATGGCAGCATCGCTGCTCTCTGTAAAGGATACCATAGCCTCGGCAGTCAGGCAACAGGCACAGCTTCACTCCCCGAAGATCTGAAGATATGCTACACTGCCTATGGGAGGTTGGAGGAAGCGAAGAATCTGCCCACCCATCACAAGCAGAGAAGCGGAAAGGAGGCCACGAGTGCCTGCCCTGGACGAACAGAGCCTGATGCCCGGCACTGAGGGCATAAACTTTTATGAAGCCGATCCCATCCTGGAGCAGTTGCTCCAGCGTCATCTTTCTCCCGACGACTACGAGCGCGCGCGCCCATTGCTTCTGCACATGGGGGCAGTTGCCTCCGAGCGCATGGATGAGTTGGCCGCCCTTGCCGACCGACACGGGCCGGTACTGCGCCAATACGATCGGCGTGGTCAGCGCATCGACGAAGTAATCTTTCATCCGGCCTATCACGAACTTGAACGTATCGCCTATCAGGACTTTGCCATCGCCGCCTGCACCCACCGTGAGGGTGCCCTAGGCTGGCCCGGACGCGTCCCTCAGCCTGTTAAGTTTGCCCTGGCCTATCTCGGCATGCAAGCCGAAGCAGGCGTCTTCTGTCCTGTCTCCATGACCGATGCCCTGGCTCGCGTTTTGGAGCGCTACGGCGATGAAGCACTCAAGCAGCATTTTCTTCCTCATCTGACCGCCCTCAGCCTGGATCAGCTCCAGCAGGGGGCTATGTTCTTAACCGAGAAGCAAGGTGGCTCAGACGTCGGTCAAACAGCCACCATAGCCCGTCGACACGAGGGCAGCGAGAACAAGACTGAGTCCTGGCCCCAGTGGCAGCTCTGGGGAGAGAAATGGTTTTGCTCCAACGTCTCTGCCGACCTGATTCTCACCCTGGCACGTCCCAGCGGCGCTCCAGCCGGAACACGGGGTCTAGGCCTTTTCCTGGTACCCCGTCGTCTGCCAGACGGAAGACGCAACGCCTACACCATTAACCGCTTAAAGGAGAAACTGGGTACTCGCTCGCTGGCCACAGGTGAAGTAACCCTGGAGGGCGCCCTGGCCTACCAGGTGGGAGCCTTGGAACGGGGCTTCGTCCAGATGACCGAGATGATCAACCTGACCCGCATCTGGGCAGCCATCGGTTCCCTGGCCGCCATGCGGCGCAGCCTGCTAGAGGCCACAGTGCACACCCACGGACGCATCGTCTTCGGGCGTCGTCTCTGTGACCATCCCCTCATGAGGCGCCAACTAGTTGATCTCCTCCTCGAAGTCGAAGGCTGCGCAGCACTGGCCTTCGAGACAACAGCGGTTCTGGAGCGGGTTGACCGCTACGGGCGCGAGGAAGATCGCCGCCTGCTGCGCATCTTGACACCTCTGTGCAAATACTACATCCCCAAGCGAGGCGAGTACGTTACCTTGGAAGCGCTGGAGATGCGGGGAGGCAATGGCTACGTAGAAGATTGGGTGAATCCGCGCCTCCTACGGGACGCCATCGTCAACGCCATCTGGGAAGGAGCCAGCAACGTGATCGTTCTCGACGTCGCGCGGGCCATGAGCCGTGAGGGCAGCCACCTGCAGCTCTTCGCCTGGCTACAGGAGCGACTGCGTGCTCTCCAACGCCCTGAGCTGACGGAGAGTGTTCACGATCTCCAGCTCAGCCTGAAGCAAGTCGCAGCTCGCTTCGAGGCCCTGACGACGCTTGACCCCGAAAGCGCCCAGCTGCCCCTACGTGGCCTGGTCGAGCGTCTAGCACAAGTCACCATCGCCATACTCTTGCTAGAGCAGGCAGCCACCAGCCTCAGTACCTCGCAGGCCGTTGGCGAACGGCAGCTGCTCCTGGCCCAACTCTTTATGAGGCGACATCTGCAGCCTCACCCCGATGGCTGGCAGGCAGACGACGATCGCCGACCTTTGGACCAGTTCGAGACGCTGATCCAGGGAGCGGTTCGTTTCAGACAGGGGATCTAAAAAAAGAGGAAAAAGCCTTCAGCGATGCCGGCCCGGCGTGTCGATGCGAGGCTGGGGCAAATGGGCCGGCATCGCGACGGCGGACAGGTGAACATAGACTATCTCCATAGTTGGAGAAGAATGAAGAACAGAGAAAGGAGAGGGCGAGGCTCACGCAACAACGAGACAAGCAAGGCCCAGAGACAAAAACCTCCGTCTTTCCTCGCCCGCCGAAGCAGGCCCGGCAGCTTCAGCCAGGTAGCGGGGAAAAGGCGAGGCGTGGCCTCTGGAGACCTGAGAGAGGGCAATCGCAGGTGCTCACTTAGGCCAGAACGCCGTCGCGTTCCCCTACCAGACGCTGGATCTCACGCAAGCGCCACTCAGCCCGTTCCACATTCTCCAGAGCCTGGGCCAGAATGCGTTCCTCCAGGGAAGAGAAGGACTGCTCGATTTCTGGATCGATCGAGCCGCCAAGCAGTTCCAGAGCACGATGGAGCCTGGGATCTTCAGTTGCAGCTACCATTGACATGGCGTGTCACCTCTCGATCAAGAACTGAGTCTGACAGCAAGCAAGTCCATCACCAGCCATGAAATAAAGACCGGCGCGGCGCACTCCAGTCTCAAGTTATCCCAGCAGGCTAGCGAGGATGACAGAAGAGCGGGACCATCGGGGGCTACCCTGATGGAGATTCTCGCTCCTCAACAGAATACGCCTGAACAACGAAACAGGTTGCAGCCCCCGCACCACCACCGACTTCATTCATAGTCTCCATTTCTATGATACGTCTGGCGCCAAAAACGGTATAAAGGGGCTACCAACATTCCTATCTGCAAAAATCCTAAACTGCCAGCTCTTTTCGAGAGGAGGGCTTGGGAGGCAGCCTCATCTTCTCGTGTCTCCTGCCACCCGCGACCTCCTCCCTTAACGTAAGGCCCATCTACTTGACGATCACCGTCAAGTTCATCCCTTGGTGGATCGTACAGTAGAGCTTAAATGTGCCAGCGGTAGTGAAAGGGCCAATCTGCTTGCTATCGTTGCCACTGAACTGCACATCGACCTTTGGAGCTCCCGGCTCAATCGCAGGCTTGGCGGTTCCATTGACCCAAGAGCCGTTTTGAATAATGTGCGGCACAGCGACAGTATCGACCAGCGTAATCGATTGACCTTTTTGGATGGTGATAGAGGACACCTCGAAGTTCGTGGCGTCCATCTTCACTGTGTTCCCGCCGCTGGCGCTGCTCGCCGAAGAAGAACTACCGCTGCTGCTGCTTGCATTGGCCGCAGTCGAGCTGGTTGTCCCAGGCCGTGTACAGGCCACCAACAGCAGGCTCACCAGCGCCAGCGCTGTCAACACCAGCCACAGCAAGCGTAGAGGTTTCTGCTCCATAGCAACCTTGTAGCCTCTCAATCCTAGCCGATGCCGAAAGCAGAACAATCTGCACGCACGACAGAGCGCTGTAGCCCCTGGCTCGCAGAGCTACAACTAACGCTCTCTCTGTCTCTCGGCTCTTCCTGCTTTCGAGGATATAATACGGCGACCCGCAGCCTCTGCAAATCCGGCAAATACCCGATATTGCGTCGGGTATTTACCTGATCTATTAGCTCAACTGCAAATGCTGGCATCCCACTCGCAATGCTCGCGTCTCCCTCGTTCTCCATCCCAGCTGCCGCAGCTCGTGATGGAGAGCAGGCAAGCTCTCAACTTTCCACCTGACAGGCATAGGCTCCGTCAGCAGCACAGACAGATGCTACAGGAGCAGTCGGCCTAACCGGCTTCACCATCCACCATCTTTCTTCAGCTTTTCAGGCTTCTTGAGTAGCAGGACTGCTACAAGCAGCCTGACATTGATTTTGCAAATTTTCAACAAGCTACCTTTCTTGCCCGGGTCCTCCTTGACTTCCGTGAGACAGGATGGTATACTTTAAGTGTTCCTGGCAGGGAACATTTCCAGGGAACGACCCTGGCACAAGGCGCAGGCTTTGCTTGGAATCCCGAAAGGAGGTTGTATGCAGATGAAGAAACCGATACGCCTCTTAGGGATGGTGTTCCAAATTGACTAGGAGCGCCCGTAAAAGCGGGCACTCCAAGCCTCTGAGCGCTGCGCCATCGATCTGACAACCGCTGCAACTGAGAGGTTTATGGGCGGTCGCGACGACGGGGTGACCGTCGGGTCCTGGCAGGCGTAAACAGAGGGTATGCGGGGCATACGTAAGGCCTATTTATGCCCCGTCCTTTTGTTTTTTTGTTTTTGGGAATCGCGCTATTCTCCGTCTTCCTTGAGGGAGAGCACCGCCATAAAGGCCTCCTGAGGAATCTCCACGCTGCCAACCATCTTCATACGCTTCTTACCCTCCTTCTGCTTCTCCAGCAGCTTCTTCTTGCGCGTGACATCGCCCCCGTAGCATTTGGCCAGGACATCTTTGCGCAGAGCCTTGATGGTCTCACGTGCTATGACGCGCGAACCAATAGCTGCCTGGATGGGCACTTCGAAGAGTTGACGAGGGATCAGTTTGTGTAGTTTTTCAACCAGCGCACGCCCGCGGCGATAAGCTTCACTGCGATGAACAATGATGGAGAGCGCGTCGACCGGCTGCCCGTTGACCAGAATATCCAGCTTCACCAGATCGGCCTCGCGGTAACCGGCAAAGCTGTAGTCCAGAGAGGCATAGCCCTGTGTGCGTGATTTGAGCTGATCGTGGAAGTCCACAATCAACTCGGCTAGCGGCATACTGTATGTCAGTAACACGCGATCGGCCTCAATATATTTCATCTCCTTGAAGACGCCGCGCCGCGCCGTCACCAGCTCCATAATCGGGCCAATATAGCGGGCTGGGGAGAAGATTGAGAGTTCCACCCACGGTTCTTCAATCTTTTCGATCTCGCCCGGTGGGGGGAAGGCCGAAGGGTTATCGACTTTGACCACTTCCCCGTTGCGCTTCGTGACGTAATATTCTACGTTAGGTGCTGTGGCCAGAATGCGCAGGCCATACTCACGCTCCAGCCGCTCCTGAATGATCTCCATATGGAGCAGACCCAGGAACCCACAACGGAACCCAAAACCGAGGGCTGCGGAGGTCTCCGGCTCGAAGGAGAGCGAAGCGTCATTGAGCTGCAGTCGCTCCAGGGCTTCGCGCAGCAGTGGATAGTCATCGCTATCGACCGGATAGAAGCCAGCGAAAACCATCGGCTTGGCCGGTTTATAACCTGGCAGTGGCTCGATCTGACCGAGGACCTCGGGAACAGTAGCCGTATCGCCAACCCGACAATCTTTGACGTTTTTGAAGCCCGTTGCTAGATAGCCTACCTCTCCAGCGCTGAGGATCTGTGTCGAGACCATGCGTGGCTGGAAGTAGCCAGCTTCGATGACTTCGGTGACACTACCAGTAGCCATCATGGCAATGCGATCACCGACGCGCACACTTCCGTCCACGATGCGAACGTAGGCGATCACTCCTTTGTAGCTGTCATAGTGCGAATCGAAGACCAGCGCACGTAAGGGACGCCCAAGGTTGCCATGTGGCGGTGGAATGCGCTCGACAATGGCCTCCAGAATCTCGCTGACGCCGATTCCTTCCTTGGCTGAAGCCAGGAGACACTCACTAGCGGGCAGGCCAATGACGTCTTCAACTTCTTGGCGCACCCGCTCAGGGTCGGCACTCGGCAGGTCGATCTTGTTGATCACCGGAATAATGGTGAGGTCCGCCTCCAGGGCCAGATAGAGATTAGCCAGGGTCTGGGCTTCGATCCCCTGTGTGGCATCGATGACCAGTAAGGCCCCCTCACAGGCAGCGAGGCTGCGCGAGACCTCGTACGTGAAGTCGACGTGTCCTGGCGTATCGATTAGATTCAGTTCATACTGTTCGCCGTTGCGCGCCGTATAGAGCATGCGCACAGCCTGAGCCTTGATGGTAATGCCCCGCTCCCGCTCTAGCTCCATCTGGTCCAGCACTTGCTCGGTCATCTCGCGGCTGGAAATGGTGCCTGTGTATTCCAGAAGGCGGTCGGCCAGGGTCGATTTGCCATGATCGATGTGCGCGATGATGCAGAAGTTGCGAATATGGGCTTGATCCGTCATGCTTCGATGATGCCTCCGCACAACACTTCATCGCCATCAGCGCCGCCGTAGAAGACTGCGCCCTGCCCTGGCGTAACAGCTCGCACCGGCTGCTCCAGCGTGACAAGAGCACGGCGACCCTCTAGCGGCGTCACCCACGCTCGCTGCTCGCTGGCTTTGTAACGGATGCGGACCGCCGCTTCAAATGGCTCTGTCGGAACATCGCCGCTGATATAGTGCATGGAGTGGACGGTAAAGCTGGTACGCTCCAGGGCATCTGCCGGGCCAACAATCAGGGCGTTCCGCTCCGTGTCAATCTTGAGCACATGGAGTGGATGGGACGAGGTCAATCCGAGGCCGCGCCGCTGCCCAATGGTGTAGAAAGCCAGACCTCGATGCTGTCCGAGTAGGTTGCCTTCGCGATCATAGATCGGACCAGGACGCGGGACCGGCAGGACGGCGCTGCGCTGACCGACAGCAACCCCAGCGGCGACCTCGCTGGCCGCATAACGCTGGATGAAACCGCGATAGTCGTCGCGGGCCACAAAACAGATTTCCTGGCTCTCGGGCTTGCTGGCCACAGGCAGACCGCGCTCCGCCGCCATCGCCCGCACCTGCTCCTTAGTATAGGCTCCCAATGGGAACCAGGCGCGGGCGAGCTGCTCCTGGTTCAGCACGTGCAGCACATAGGACTGATCCTTCTGCCGATCAACCGCTCTTAGCAAGCGATACTTCCCTGTCAGGGGATCACACTCAACGCGCGCATAATGGCCAGTGGCCAGATAGTCCGCCTCTAGCGCCAGCGCTCGCTTCAAGAGCACTGTGAAACGAATAAAGCGGTTACAGACCAGACAGGGATTGGGAGTGCGACCAGCCACATACTCCCGATAAAAGTAATCAACGACCTGATCCTTAAATTCTTGCTCGACATTCATCAGATAGAAGGGAATGTCAAGCAGGCGAGCTACGCGCCGCGCATCGTCAACCGCCTCCAGTGAGCAACACTTGTTCTGCACCACGCGCTCAACGCCGTCATCCTCCTCGCTGCCTGGCTCAGCCCAGAGGCGCAGCATGATGCCGATTACCTCATGCCCCTGTTCCTTGAGAAGGGCAGCCGCTACCGAGCTATCCACGCCGCCACTCATGGCAACAACAATTCTTGCCATACTGCTGCTTCCTTCCCGCTACTTTCACTCGTCTATTGTCTTTCTCTCAGTATCCTCACCAGGATCAACTGGGACAGGCTGTCCTTGAGGGCGAACGGCCCAAGTGAGCGAAAAAAGACTAGCCCACCGCCTGGCTAGCCTCTTTCTCTCTGTCTTTCCTTCCTTCTTTCTTTCAGTCCCCGCGCCCGAATCGGCCCCTCTGCAAGCGTGGTTGACGCACTTTGAGTGCTCTATGAATTGTACTTTCGCTCAGTGTAGCACAGGTTGTCGTCCTTGTCAAACCGATGGAGCCTTTCCCTGCCGTGCCTCGGTCAGTCCCGTCTGATTGAGCTACCTCTCGACGAGAAGGCTGTTATCGTGTATAATAGGCGCAACGTCAACAGGCCTGACAGCTATTGGCTGCCGGAGGCCGACACCCACACAAGCTCGACTCAGCGGCAGGAGAGCGGATCGAGTCACCCTCGTCGCGCTTAGTAAAGCTGAGCTGGTGAGCAACGGAAGAGCAGCCGCCTTGGCTGAGGTGAAGATCTTGCGGCGCCGCGCCGACCGCAGCAGACCCTGTCAGCACGCGCAGAGAGACCCAGGGCTGCGGCAGCGGGCCCGTGTAAGCAGGAGTGAGTCAGCAATGGCAAAGAAAGCAGGTGCACGCAGCGGGACACGGCAGAAGGCCCGTGCGCAGAAGCACATCGAGCTGGTTCGCCAGGTAGGGCAGGGGGAGCATACCAGAGTTTCTACCCTGGAAAATAGTCCAGCCTCGCAGAGCCAACAGCATACCTCTAGCACCGCTGCCCAGGCTCGTCCCGAGGAAACACGCGAGCGGGAACGCTCGGCGCTTCCTGCTGAAACTTCTCGTCCGACCAGCGCGGCCAGCAAGCTGGCTGCTCGCCGCCAGGCGGGCCGGGCTGCCCAGCGCAGCGCCGCTTTAGTTACCCCAGAGCACTACGCGTATGTCCGTCGAGACCTGATGATCATTATGATCCTGGCAGCTATCATGTTCGCAACACTGATCGTCCTTCATTTCGTGCCAGCTCTCGGCGGCTAGAACAGCAGCGCTGCCTCCCGTCCAGCGCGCCCCCCACTGCCCAGCAAACCGGGTAGCGAATGTGGCAGGGGAGCTGTTTCTTCTCTCCAGGACAAGGCTCGCACAGATCCAGCCAGCTTTCCAGGGCCAAAGAAAAGAACAGAAGCACCGAGGCTATTCCTCTTTCCCTCAGTGCTTCTTCTTTTTCTTCTCCTTCAGTGTCGAGGATCTCTCATCCTGGATGGCTTGTCTAGAGGCCGCACAGCCGTCTAAAGCCAGACAACCGAACGAGGAGAGAGCCTTGCAAGGCTCGCGCTGCTCTGCCTCCTATCCTGCCCGGCGCTAGTGCATCAGGGGTCCAGTATTCAGCCCGGCAGAAATACCCTGGCGATGCTCAGCCGGGATCGTTACGCCCAGCACGCGCTGCATGGCCATGGTGTGCGAACAATGCCCCCAGTCCTGGAAGAAACGGCAGGTGCAGTTCCAGACTCCATGATCATAATTGGTAGTATGGACATCGTTCTCGCCACGGAACTTGGCCTCGAAGCGCGTAAACTGGATACGCTCAGGCTCTTCGGCATAACGCTTGGCTTTAGCGATTTTGCTGATCATGCTTGAATTCACGGTCGGTACTCTCCTTCAGGTGTAGCAAGCAAGCACCACTTCACATACAGATCAACGACAACTGTCTCACGAGGCGTGGACAACAGCTCATGCCAATAGGTGTGGCCTATCCCATCCCATCAGCAATGTTCTCAATGTGCAAGGGGCTGAAGGCCCGAGAGCGTGTCTCACCCTCCTTTCACGCGAAGTCTCGCCCCCGGAGCAGAGGGACGAACAGCCACCAACACTGGCCCACTCACTCCTCTTCGCAATCAGATACGGAGGCCACCTGCGCCTGGGAGACACCCCAGCAACGCCATCATGTGAAGAATCTGTGTAGAGCCTGGTGATGAGTGCATGTTGACCGTGACAAAAGAAATAAAAAACACCAGGGCCGAACCTCCCCAGTGTGTATGCATGCTAGCCGTTGGCAATATGGGCTGACACGCCTGCCTTCCGCGACGTAACCCGTGCATCCTCTTTCTCTGAGTGCATAGGCGGCAACCCTCGTAATTGATATCTTCTCCGTTGAAACTCTGCACCGTCCTGGTAAGACCAAGTATACCACAGATTGGTGTGAATGTCCAGGGGCGGGATTGCCCCATCACCGGAGGCCGGCCAGAGGCCGCACCATACCAGTCGAGCAGGCTACCTGCTACTCCGTGAGCGCTCCGCTCACCACCGCCCCGCCGTTGTTCACTTCACGGCCTTTCCACTCTTATAATCTTTTTGCAACTATAGATAAAAATACGACAATTCTTCACTACTAGCCGAGACCCGTCCAGCTCCTTCGCCACTCTTGTGGGCCTGCTAAGTGCTGGCGAAGCTAGAGCAAGCAGCCACCGCCGAGAGCCGCTCGACTGAGCTGGTCCTGATGTTTGCGGGCCACTCGCTTGCGGTCGCCGGCGCCAGGGCCGCGCTGCGCCTGGCCTGATCAGGCAATGGGCTTTCTCTCTCCGAAGTCGCCAGACATCTCGATCTTATGCCGGTTCTCGCCGATCACTTAGATCACACCGGCAGTGTTAGCTACTTCACTGCATTCTCTCTTTCCTCGACTACACTTATTATCGTCACCGCTCGGAACGCCGCCCCGCTTGCCTCCGTGGTGGGTGTGGGTGGATGCCATTTGCTCGTGGCCTTATGTTCACCAGGCATGACCGACGTTGAGTGAGAAGAATTCGGGCGAGCGGCCAGATCCGCGGCCATTCCAGCCAGGTCCACTCGTCGTGCAGACAGCCACTGGCTAGTCTCGACCGATTAGGAGGAGAGAATCGCCGATGAGCAGCAGTGACCCCTTTCGAGCTGGAGTCTCTCTGCCCAGGTGCAGAGGTGCCTTCCTGGCTAGTCTGCTTCTGGCGCTCCTACTGAGCGCCTGTCTCTTCCCCGGCCCTGGTTCTCCAGAGGCTGATCGCCATGCCACGCCAGCAGCGACAGTCGTCACCAGACAGGCTCCGACTCCCCTTCCTGGCAATCACGTCATTGTCGATCGCCCCATGATCCGCAATCTCCCCCCCGGTCAAGCTGTGCCTCAAGACCTCGTCCTGCCTCTGACCATTAACCTGCTGTATAACGATACGGCCCTGGAGCGCACACTCGCCCAGATCTATACGCCCGGCTCACCGCTCTACGGGCACTATCTGAGGCCGCAACAGATCCGTCAGGCCTTTGGTCCCAGCGATGACCAGATCCAAAACGTGCGCCAGTGGTTCAGCAGCCAGGGTTACCGCATCCTGGCAGT
Organism: Thermogemmatispora aurantia; assembly: GCF_008974285.1. Taxonomy (GTDB): domain Bacteria; phylum Chloroflexota; class Ktedonobacteria; order Ktedonobacterales; family Ktedonobacteraceae; genus Thermogemmatispora; species Thermogemmatispora aurantia. Next base: position 191,086 of record NZ_BKZV01000001.1, read on the forward strand.
CGACAGCCTGGCCACCTCGCTACGGGTAGAAGCTTCGGTGGGCACCATCGAACACAGTCTACACCTGCAGCTTCAGCAGTATATTCAGCAAAATGGACAATTCAGTCAGAAATTCTATCTGCCCACGGGTCAGCCCAGTCTGCCGGCTCACATCGCCTCCCTGGTCCAGTCGATCATCGGCCTCAGTACCTTCGGGATCTTCCAGCCAGAGCAGCGCTCCCAGCAGTCGGGTCCAGCAGCGGCGGCTAAGGCAGGAGACTGCCGTCAGTATGGAGCCAGGCAGACCCTGACGCACGCTCAGCTGGCCGCCGCCTACCAGTTTGACCAGCTTTACCGGCATGGCCTGCAGGGCCAGGGTACAAGCATCGGCATTCTCGAATTGAACGAGTCATTTGACTCGCACGATGTTGCTCAGTACTTCGCTTGCGCGGGAGTGCAGCCACCTTCTATCGAGGTTGAGAACGTCGTGGGGAAGGTAGCGCCCGGGCCCGGTCAGGGTGAGGCCGCTCTTGACATCGAGTTGGCAGGCAGTTTGGCCCCGCAAGCCCATCTGGTGATTTACCAGGCACAGGAGGCCTCGACTCAGGACATGCTGGCAATTTTTCAGCGTGTCGCCGCAGAGAATCGCGTGGCAGCGCTTAGCGTCAGCTATGGAGCCCCAGAGGATGCCTTCAGCGACAACGAACAACTCAGCCTGGCACGAGTGCTGCGCATTATGGCCACAGAAGGAATCTCTGTTCTTGTGAGCAGCGGCGACTGTGGGGCCTTCTCAGAGCGTCTTCCCAATATCGCCCTGGTGGAAATGCCCAGCGCCATCCCCTACGTGATCGCTGTGGGCGGTACCATCCTGCAGGTGAATGCTCATAATGCGCGCACTGCCGAAACGGCCTGGGGACGTGTGGCCGGCGCCGGATCGTTCTGCCATAACGATTGGGGGAGCGGTGGAGGCGTCACCCAGTCCTCTTTCTTTAAGCGCCCTTCCTGGCAGGTCGGCCCTGGCCTGAATAGCCACTACGATGGGACGGCTGATCTGATTCTGACTCCAGATCTCGCGCCAGTGCAGGCCCCCAACGGCCTGCGCCAGGTCCCCGATGTGGCAGCCGCCGCCGATAACATTGCTATCTTCTGGAATGGGCGCTGGGTGAGAGCCGGTGGCACCAGCGCCGCCGCTCCCATCTGGGCCGCGGGCCTGACTCTGGTCGATCAGGGCCTGCGCCAGCTCCATAAACCTCTCTTCGGCAGCACACCGACCGTCTACTGGCTGGCCAACCATCCCGGTCGCTCCCAACTGTTCAATGATGTTGTGAGCGGTGATAACGGCTTCTATCGCGCAACTCCCGGCTGGGACTATGTCACCGGCTGGGGATCGCCCAACTTCTTCGCCCTCCTCCAGCGCCTGCAGTCGGCCTGAGAGCAGCAAGGCAAGGGCAAGGGGCCGTAGAGAAGCCCCTGCCCTTGCTCCTACACCGGCAAGATCTCCTTTCTCCCCCTCTACTTCCCCCCTTGACAGAGGTGCTGGACTCGTGTATCGTATCCATACAGCGTTCACTTTTCAAATGGCGTTAGAATTATGGAAAAGCAGCATCCAGGCAGGGCGCGCGAGCGGCGGCGTGCCCGCACCAGGCAGCGCATTTTGAGCGCCGCGGAAGAGATCCTCAGCGAGAAGGGGCCGGAGGCTTTATCAATGCGCGAGCTGGCCAGCCGCATCGAATACAGTCCAGCTGCGCTTTACGAATACTTTGGCAGCAAGGAAGAGATCGTGACTGCTCTCTGTGAAAAGACATTGATAGGACTCGCCGAGACGCTCAGCGAGATTCCGCCCCAGCTGCCACCTGCCGAGCGCTTGCTCAGAGCAGGACTGGCCTATCTAGGCTTTGCTCGTACCTTTCCTCAGCAGTATCTGCTCACCTTCAGTAGCAGCAGGAGCGAGCAAGATCCTCTGCGCCTCGTTGAAGCCAGCCGCGCATATAGTCTCTTGCGCCAGATCATCGCCGACGGCATCGACCAGGGCGTCTTCCTTCCACGCCCCGACTATAGCCTTGCAGAAATGACCTATCACTGCTGGGCCGTGGTCCACGGGATGGCTATGCTACGCCTTACGCTGCTCAGCAGCGAAGGTCAGGATCTTGAGGATCTGCACGAGCGGGTCCTCCGGGGCCTGATCACCGGTTTGCAGTGCTCCTGATTTTTTTGTTCCTTTCACTACCGAACGATGTTCGATTTTTGAGAGCTATACGGAAAAGGTACAGAGGACCGTTGTTACCAGACAAAGGAGAGAGTCAATGGCGCATTCCATCATCAAGCAACGCATGACAGCTCAGATCGAGGGCAGCTTTGTTGTGTTCTTAATCGGCATGCGCATCAATCGGCCCTGGCAGCTTCACAAATGGCTTCCGGTCCTTGTGGCTATGCCACGCATGCTCAAGGAGCTTCAGCGCCAGCCCGAGCTTGGCTTGCTTGGCTATCATCTTCACATCGGCTTCCCCAACAGCATGGTCGTCCAGTACTGGCGTTCTTTCGAGCAGCTTGCTGCTTACGCTGGAGAGCACAATGCCCAGCACTGGCCGGCCTGGGTCGCATTCAATCGGCGTGTTGGGAGCAGCGGCGTGGTTGGTATCTGGCACGAAACCTATTGTGTTGAGACCGGGGCCTACGAATGCATTTATAACAATATGCCTCCCTACGGGCTGGCGCAGGCTGGTCAGCTCGTTCCAGCTGTGGGACGCAAAACGACGGCGGCTGGGCGGCTTGCCAGAAGCTAGCGGGCCTGCTATGTTACAATAAATTGCAAGGTCCTCAACAAGAGGTCAGGCTCAAGCCTGCCACAATGCTCGCGCTCCAGCACGGAGGGCCAACCAGATGGCGGACCAGCTTGATGTCGCGACTGTCCTTTATGCCTACACGCGGGGCATCTTTCCTATGGCCGACTCCGAGGGACAGATCCACTGGTATGCTCCAGACCCGCGCGCCATCCTCGAACACGAGCGGCTGCATGTCTCTCGTTCTCTACGCGCTACACTTCGCAAAGGTCTTTATGAGATCCGCATGGATAGCGCCTTCACGGAAGTGATGCGCGCCTGCGCAGCCCGTGAGGAGACCTGGATTAGCGAAACCTTTATTCAGACCTACACTGAGCTGCACCATCTCGGTCTAGCCCATAGTGTCGAGGCCTGGCACGCCGGTCAGCTTGTGGGGGGTCTCTACGGTGTAGCTCTGGGAGGAGCCTTTATGGGCGAAAGCATGTTCTCGCGCGCCCCCGATGCCTCGAAAGTCTGTCTGGTGGCGCTCGTCGAGCACCTCAAAAGCCGCGGCTATATTCTCCACGACGTCCAGTTTCTGACCCCCCACCTGGCAAGTCTGGGGGCTAGCGAGATTCCCCGGCGCGAATACGAGCGTCGCCTGCGTCACGCCCTTCAATTGTCCTGCACCTGGTAGAAGAAGAACAGGCGAAGAGCAGAGAGGAAGGAAGCCAGCCATGCGTATTGTGATTGCCCCCCAGGCCCTCAAGGGAAGTCTGACGGCTCCCGAGGCCGCCCGGGCCATTGCTCATGGCTTGGAGAGAGTGCTGCCAACTGCTGAGTTTGACCTCGTCCCTATCGCTGACGGTGGCGAGGGCACCGTTGAAGCCCTGGTCAGCGCTACTGGCGGGCAGCTCTTACATGAGCGGGTTACAGGGCCGCTGGGAGAGCCAGTGGAAGCAACCTTCGGGCTGCTCGGCGACGGGCAAACGGCGGTGATTGAGATGGCCGCCTGCGCTGGCCTGCCACTGGTTCCTCCAGAGCGACGTGATCCTCGCCTGACAACGACCTATGGCGTAGGTGAGTTGATCCGCTCCGCGCTGGACCACGGGTGCCGCCATTTGATCATCGGTATCGGCGGCAGCGCGACCAATGACGGCGGGGCCGGTATGGCCCAGGCTCTTGGGGTTCGTTTGCTCGATGCCGAAGGGCAGGATCTTCCCTATGGCGGGGCTGCTCTGGCGCGCCTGGCCCGCATCGTGCCGGATGGACTTGACCCACGCCTGCGAGAGAGTCAGATCGAGGTCGCCTGCGATGTGACCAATCCCCTCTGTGGATCCCAGGGGGCCTCGGCGGTCTACGGCCCTCAGAAGGGGGCCACTAGCGAGATGGTTGCTCAGCTGGACGCGGCCCTTGATCACTACGCCAGGATCATTCGACGCGACCTGGGCCGGGACGTGCGCGATATTCCCGGGGCCGGAGCCGCCGGCGGACTGGGGGCCGGTCTGTTGGCCTTCCTTCAGGCCACCCTCCGCCCAGGGGCCAGCCTCGTGCTGGAAGCCGTAGCCCTGGCAGAGCGTCTGCAGGGAGCCAGTCTGCTCGTGACAGCCGAGGGACAGATCGATCGCCAGACCGCCTACGGTAAGAGTGTAGGCGCCGTGGCTTCCCTGGCCCAGCGCTGCGGTGTCCCCGTCCTGGCCTTGGCTGGCAGTCTGGGAGAGGAGTACCAGGTGGTCTATTCTCTGGGAGTCGAGGCGGTTATGTCCCTGCTGCCCGCCCCCCTCTCGCTAAACGAGGCCATGACCCAGGCCGCTTCTCTGCTGGCCGATGCCAGCGAACGAGCGGCACGCTTGCTCTTGCTGGGCCAACGCCTGCCCCCCCCTTGAAGGGTTTACTTTGGAGCGATATAATTCGTCTATACTAAAGGGAATTACTCTTAAGGTCGGAGACGTGAAGAAACCGCCGCGCCCTACCTGTCTGCCTGCCTACGTGCCCGTGGACAAGCATCCCGCCCGGGCACTCTGGCAACTGGCAAAATTCCACTAGCGACCAGGCAGGATACGGGGAAAACAGGGTCACCACCTCTTGATTGCCACTTCCAACTCTCCAGCTGAGAAATATTGGAAGGGCGAAAAGATGTTGTATCCTGTGAACGGTTTCAAGCGTCTCTATAATTAAGCAGAGCGATAATAGGAGACGCTTGCTCAATCCGTTGGTAGTCCAGAATAGAGGGAGCGCCGTTATCATGCCGGACCGTCTCTACGCGACCGATAACGCAGACTTCGAACGCCTGCTGTCACTGGGATTCACAGAAAGCGAAGCCAAGCGGCTTCTCTATCTGCGAGACCATGTCGATGAGCAAGTCGAATATCGCGAAATTTTAGAGGAAAGCCGTCGACTTAACTTTATCCGCTGGCTGATCGAGCACGATCGGATCAGCAGATAATGCAGATAGATTAAGCCAGAAAGCAGAGCAGAGCGGCAGGCCCTTGACCTGCCGCTTTTTGCTTCTTCGCCACCCTGCTGGCCCGCTGCCGATCTGCTTCTACAAGCAGCAAGAGACTAGCAAGAAAGGCCACCACGACCGCTAGTGCACACGGACACGGAGCCATCCTGGCAACAAGGAGGTCCCAGGACAGGCTGACCACAGGCCTTGCTTAGAAATTCACCTCCAGAGACCAGGCAGCAAAACAACAAGCTGTCGGCGATCTCGGTGGAAGGGTGTCAACAGAAGCCTGCTTTTCCTGACGCAAGCGCCTTGCCTCTGGTACCCCTCCATCCGAGCCGGCCAGCGGCCAGATTCTCGACTACGCTCCCAAGGACCACGATCTAATGAGGTAGCAAACCCGGTCCCCTGCTCTGGAAGGCTTGCTCAATCAGCTCAATCACCACCTCATGAACGCTCCGACGCTTCTGCAAGGCACAGGAGCGTAGCCAGGAAGCAAGATGTGGTGGGAAGGAGATAATCATCCTTTCAGGAGAGGAAGGAGAATACAGGGGATCTTGTCGAAGAGGTGCTCTCTTTTGTCGATGAAGATCAAGAAATTCTTCAAAGGAATACAAGCACAATCCCTGAACACGATAGCCACCACCTGGGCAGGGAGAGAGAAACCACCACCACTTTTTTTGGATATAGACGTGCGCCGTTCCCTGAGTATAGCCCGTTGCGGCCTGAATCTCACTATCCTGAATAATGCGGTTCTCTTGCTCAGCCTGTAAGAAAAAGCGATAGGCCCGACTGATCTTTGTGAGCATGTGCCCCATAGCTAAGTGCTCCTCGCCAGATATGGCCAGCCCGGGATGCTTCCAGGGAGATAGCTAGCTACACTAGAACATTCCTGTTTAATAAAAGAATATCATCAATGATCATCTCATTTCAATATATACCGGGGCGAAAAATTCGCTGCAGTACTGCAGATGAAGTGAGGGGAGGCTGTTCATCTCTCGACCAAGAGGACTCCAGATGCTCTCATAGCGGAAGACTGTTAACCAGCAGGGTGAAAAAGAGAGAGGAAAAGCCAGAAGCAGCAAAGTTCAGGCCAGAGGGACAGCAGGAGAAGTGCGGTTAGAAGCAAAGCCTGCTGCACGGGTCTGAGCAGGCCGTAAGCCGAATTCTGTTCCCGTGCCACCTTGCGGTGACCCGGGCGGCAATCATCTCTCTGGGACGACGGTTACCCGCCGCCTCTAGCGACCAACCCGAGGGGTAACAGGCGAGCAACCTGCGAGCATCCCTGCGCTCGTAGCCTCCAGCGCAGCCCACGAGCGGGGATGCTACTCCCTCTGCTCGGTCTTGCTCCGGATGGGGTTTGCCCGGCCAGACGGTCACCCGCCTGCCGGTGGGCTCTTACCCCACCATTTCACCCTTACCCGCAACGGCCTCTCAGCCGGCGGGCGGTATCGTTTCTGTGGCACTTTCCTTGGGGTCACCCCCACTGGCCGTTAGCCAGCATCCTGCTCTGTGGAGTTCGGACTTTCCTCGAGTCAGCAGCCGGCTGCCCCTTCTCCTGGCCCGCCTGTACGCAGGGCTGGAAGGCCAAAGGATTGGGAACGTTCGGCAGACATGACCCGCGATTGCCTGGCCTGCTCAGGCCCGCACAGCTGAATATAGAGTAGCACAGTGAGAACGGTCCGTCTACACAACGTTGACGAGCCTTATCCCAAGGCGTTACAATGACCTTGCACCTGATTCAAACGGGTTATCAAGCACGGAACATTCCAGCTATGAGCACCAGTCGGCATATTCGCTTAACCTCGCTCGCCAGCTGTGCCGGTTGAGCGGCCAAAATGGGCCCGGAGGCCCTGGCGCAGGTTCTGCGTCCCCTGAAAGCCCAGAGTGTCCCGCCCTCCCTGCTCGTCGGTTTGAGTGCTGCCGATGATGCGGCAGTTTACCAGATCAACGAGCAGCAGGCGATCATTAGCACGGCGGACTTCTTCCCGCCCGTGGTAGATGATCCTTATGCTTTTGGCGCGATTGCTGCCGCCAACGCCATGAGCGATGTCTACGCTATGGGCGGCGAGGTCTTGATGGCCATCAATTTGGTCGCCTGGCCCGATGATCTAGAAATGGAGCTGTTGAGCGAGATTCTGCGCGGCGGAGCTGAGACGGTGGCCCGTGCCCAGGCGGTCATCGCTGGAGGGCATACAGTCAGCGACCGCGAGCCAAAGTACGGGCTGGCCGTCACCGGCAGCGTTCACCCACAACGCATCTTTACGAAAGGCGGCGCCCAACCCGGCGACTTGCTAGTCCTGAGCAAACCGCTCGGCACGGGTCTGATTACCACAGCCCACAAGCGTGATCAGGTCACTGAGGAGGATCTGGCGGCTGCCGTAGCCTCGATGACGCGCCTCAATCGCGAAGCCAGCCGCGCTCTGGCAGAGCTGGCTGCCACCAGTGGAGGTGTGCACGCCGTGACCGATGTGACGGGTTTCGGCCTGCTCGGCCATGCCTGGGAAATGGCCTCTCAGAGCCTGACAAGCATGCGCCTGACGTTTTCTGCGCTGCCACTGTTGCCCCATGCTGCGGAATACGCGGCGCGCGGTTGCACTCCCGGCGGGACGAGCCGCAATCGGGCCTATTTTGGCCCTCATGTCCGTTTGAGTCAGGAACTGGACGCTGTGGCAGAGGCAATTCTCTGGGACCCGCAGACCTCGGGCGGTCTGTTGGCAGCGATCGCTCCAGAGCTGTGGCCCCGTCTGGCCGCTCTGGAGTCCTCTACCCCGTTCTGGCTCATCGGCGAGGTGACAACCAGACATACTGAGGAGGCACAGGTGTCACTGGAGGTGTATTAACGACAATGGCAGCAGGATATAGAGCACTGGAAGAGGCCTTGGGTATCGATTTTCGCGACCCTGCACTGTTGCAACTGGCCCTAACCCATCGCTCCTATATCTATGAAACACCCGGCGCCGGGCGCGAGTCGAACGAACGCTTGGAGTTCCTCGGCGATTCGATCCTGGCTTTTGTCTGCGCTGATTTCCTTTACCGCACGTTTCCTCAGCTCAATGAGGGCGAGCTGAGCAATTTGCGTGCCGCTTTGGTGAAGACGGAGACCCTCGCCCAGTTTGCACGTGACTTGAATTTGCGTTCGTTCCTGCTCCTCGGAAAGGGCGAGCAGCAGAGCGGGGGCAGCCAGCGCGTGCTTGCCTCGGCCTTCGAGGCTCTGCTGGGAGCGATCTACCTTGATCAAGGGCTGGAGGCGGTGCGTGGTGTGATTATCCCCCGCGTGGAGCCATTAGCCCGCACTATTGTTGAGAAGCGCCTCTTTAAGGATAGCAAATCTCTGCTCCAGGAACTGGCTCAGGCTCGCGAGGGCATTACTCCCTCTTATCGCCTGGTCAGCCAGGAAGGCCCTTCTCACAACCGTGAGTTCACAGTCGAGGTGCTCCTCGGCGAGCGGGTTATCGGTCGTGGCCAGGGACGTAATAAACAGGCAGCCGAGCAGGAAGCCGCCCACGCGGCACTGGATAGCCGCGGCTGGCTGTAATCAGGCAGCTCCGTGCGCCTTCAAAAACTTGTTGCAAAGCACGACGCTTACTCTTTCGGAAAGAAAGGGTTGGTTGGTCAGCAGGATAGGGAGGAGGAGAACGCATGCGACTGGAGCCAACGCCGCGTCCAGAGCAGACCCTGCGAGTCAGCGCGCGGCTGATCACAGCGAGTACGATCCTGCATTTGTCTTCCGATGAGTTGGAGCGCTGCATTACCCAAGAGCAGACCGAGAATCCGGCCCTGGAGGTTCAGGAGCAGCGCGTCTGCCTCTTCTGTGGGACCTTGCTCCGCGGTAGCGGCAGTGCCTGCACCTCGTGCGGCCACTATGCGACAGCCGGGGCTTCAGAGGGCAGCGCTACGCCCCCCGTCGAAAATGGCGCCGGCGTCGCCTGGGAACGCTTCCTCCAGCCTTTCTACGATATGGACAATTATGGCTTCGTCGAGGCCGATGCCGAGGCCGAGGATGATCCTCTGGCGCGAATCGCGACGCCCGAATCTCTAGCTGAACGCCTACTTCAACAGCTGGAAGCCCTTATTCCTCCCGAAGAGGCCCCCATTGCCGAACACCTGGTTGGGAACTTGAACGAGCGGGGATATCTGGAAATCAGCACGGCAGAGATCAGTCGCTACCTCGATGTCCCGCTCGAGCGAGTCGAGTACGTCCTCAAGCAACTCCAGACCCTGGAACCAGTAGGCATCGGCGCCCGCGATCTACGCGAGTGCCTGCTGATCCAGCTGGAAGCACTGACCGAACAGGAGACCCCGCATCCGCTGGCCCGTACGCTGATCGAGCGCTATCTCGATCGCCTGGGGCGCAGTCAGTACCAGGAGATTGCGCGCGAGCTGAAGGTGCCTGAACAGGAAGTCCGCGCTGCAAGTGCTTACATCCGCAGCCGTTTGTACCCCTTCCCCGCCCATACCTACCGCCTGGATAGCCAGGCCTCTCAACGCGAGAGCAGCGCCATGTACGTGCGCCCAGACGTCATTATCCGCCGTGGCGATAACGGCTTCGAGGTCGAACTCATCGAAGAGAAACGCTATCACTTCACGGTCAATCACGGCTATCACGCAGCAGAGGGCGAGAGCGCAAATCTCACCCTGCAGCGCTATTTCTCCCAACAGAGCGACCGAGCACGCTTTTTTATCGACTGTGTTCAGCGCCGCTGGCGCACCCTGAAACGAGTGGCGGAGGTCGTCGTCGAACAGCAGCGCGATTTTCTAGAGAAAGGGATTCGCTACCTGCGCCCGTTGACTCGGGCCGAGGTGGCGGCTCGCCTCGGCCTCGACGAGGGTACAGTGAGTCGCGCCACCGCGAACAAGTACGCTCTGCTGCCCAACGGACGCCTGATCCCCTTCTCCGACTTTTTTGACAGCTCGCTTGGCGTCAAGGATATTCTGCGTGAGATTATTCAGCAGGAGGCACCTCAGCGACGCCTGAGCGATGAGGAGCTGCGCCGCTTGCTGGCCGAGCGCGGCATTCATTTGGCCCGCCGTACCGTGACCAAGTACCGGGAGGAGATGGGCATCGGCTCCTCACGTGAACGCTGAGGGACGCACGTGGATGGTTCGCTCGTGATCGTAGACGACCAGGCCCGGGCCACCTCCTTTCATATGGCGCACGTGACGCTGGAGCGTGTAGTCAACGGGCACGCTGCTGTCGTCACGGGCCTGACTGTAATAGGCTGCCAGGCTGGCCGCCTGCTCAAGAGTGCTCTGTGGCACCTGGCGGCCCGCCGCTTTGATAATGACATGGGCGCCCGGCACGCCGCGAGCGTGCAGCCAGATATCGTTGCCACTCGCCTGGTGGAAGGTAACCTCTTCATTCTGCCGGCTGTTACGTCCCACCAGAATAGTGAAGCCATCGCGACTCTGGATGTAGAGCGGGACACCCCCTCCAGGAGGTAGAGCTTTTCCACGGCCCGCCTTCTTTTTCCCCGCCTTCGTCTGTGCCTCAGAACCTTTCTTCTCATGTAGATAGCCAGCGGCCTGGATCTCGGCTTTGACCAGCTCGATCTCATCCGGCGTCTCGGCCAGCTGCAAGTCGGTCAGCAGCTGCTCTAGCGTGGCCAGCTCCGCTCGGTTGCGCTCTATTTGCTCGGGCAGAAGCGCCGCCGCCCGGCGCATCTTCTGATATCTGGCAAAAAGTCGGTTGGCATTGCCCACAGCATCGAGACGCGGATCAAGTTCGATAGTGACCTCGGGAAGATTGTCCTGGGCCACGTCGGCGGCAAAGAGATCAGGCAGGCGGACCTGCGTCTGCCCCCGCTCTATCTCACGTTGAAAGGTTAGCAACAGTTCACCCTGCCGACGATAGTTCTCCGCTTCAGCAAGCGCGCGCTGCTCTTCCTCCAGTGTTGCAGCGCGCCGCCGGCAGCGTTCTATCTGGGTCTGGAGCAACCTGCGTAGCGGCGCTCGTCTGCTCTCAAGAGCAGCGAGCCACTCGTTACGGGCATAGAAGTCGTCGATCAGCACGTTGATCGACGGCGATTCGCGAATGCGCACCCCCTCCATCGCGCTATACTGCTCCAGCACATAGGGGGCAAAGGCCAGTGGCGTCCCTCGCGCTTCTGATTCTACCACCGGCACAGAGGCTGGCTCTAGACGCTCCACGAGCTGTGGGCGCCAGCGGTGGGTATCGTAGAGGGCAGCCAGCTCACGAATATTCCAGGCCAGTTCTTCCCATTGTTCCTGACGAAGCTCCAGCCCGGCCTCGCTGTCGCCCAGCGCGCGATAGACCGCCTCCCGCGCCAGCAAGGGGCTGAAACCAAGGAGGTGACGAACGAGAAGCTGCCAGAGCTTCGGAGCCGCCTCCTTGCGCCCCGGTGCAGCCTTGATGCTCTCTCCTCCTTCTACAGGGGCTGACTCCCCTCCCTCATTGCCGGGAATGATGGACAGTTGGGCCGCGGTGACAGTCGTCGGCTCCAGACGCGGCAGGAGTTGACCGGCAAAGGCACGCTGCTGAGGAGGCGGCGGTACATAGGGAACGTTCGGCATGATTACACGATAGCGGTTAATGTCTGCCCCAATGCGTTTATGGCAGCCGAGAATCAGACCCTCCTCATTGCAGAGCACAATATTGCTGGTACGCCCCATGATCTCAGCAATCAGGCGCAGTCGCTGATAGCTGGCAGTTGGCCCCTGCCTGGCGCGCCCAGCCTGCTCCTCCGCCTCCACGGCAGGCGCTTCATCTCCATTGTCACGCCAGACCCGCGCCCGAAAGATCAGATGAAGCACACGCTCCCAGCGCGGCTGCTCGACGGCCTCAAGGCGCGCCCCCTCTAGATATTTACGTAGCAGCATCACAAAGGGCGGGGGCTCTGGTACTGCGCGCGGCGGTTTGCGCAGTGTCAGATGCAAGCGCGCCAGCTGCGGATGGGCTGACAGATAGAGCCAGCGCTTCTGCCCTTTCTCATCCTCGCCCATCCGCGGCGGACAGTAGCACTCGATGGCAATGGAGTGTTCCGTAGGCGGGATAATTGTCTCAACACGTGCACCAGTTAAGAGCACGCGCAATTCGTCAGCGACAGCAGCAAGGGTGATGGCGTCGACATACATGCGAGAAACCTCACCGGTGGCTATAGCGTTTCGGGATATTGTACAATTATAGCAGTCCTGGTTCATCCCTTACGCCGGGCAGGCGCCAGGGAGAGCAGAGCGGCCCCTCCTTCGCGCAGCCTTCTTCGCAAGCGTTGTGCTCCCGGGAAGCCTCATCTGCGCGTCGCGATGCCCGCGTAGCCAGCTGAGCGATCGCTTTATCTGGTCGGCTCGGTTACCCGAGCGGCCAGGGGCTCGGTTTGTCAGCCCCCTCCGAGCGGCAGTTGTCAGGCAGGGGATCTCAGCCACCCGCCTGAGCAGGCCAAGAGCAATCACAAACGTCAATACACCAGCAGACAGGGACGTCCATCACAACCCACTAATCAGGTCACTCTCCAGGGAAGGAGGAGCCTCTTCTCTGCACTGCGTGGGAGAAGCGGATCAGCTCAGGCGGCCTGCCAGGGATACACCTTGGGACAGCAGCATAGCGGAGCATAGCACAGCAGAGCGGGAAAAGCAGCATGCACCTTGAGATGGAGCCTACAGCCGAGAGAGAGAGTACCACACTCCGGCCAGCGGAGAAGCAAGGACTGCTCTTTGTGTTGTCCGCCCCCTCGGGGACGGGCAAGGATAGCGTCATCGAGGCATTGAAACGGCAAGGTATGGACTTCCATGTGGTGACCTCGGTGACAACTCGCGCTCCCCGGCCTGGGGAGAGCGAGGGCCACCCTTATCATTTTATCAGCTACGAGGAATTTCAGCAGCTCGTGGTCAACGACGAGCTGATCGAGTATGCCAATGTTCATGGCAACTGGTACGGGCAGCCCCGACGCCAGATTAAGGAAAACCTGGCAGCAGGTCGCGATGTCCTGCTCAAGGTTGATGTGCAGGGTGCCGCCACCATCCGGCGCAAGATTCCCCAGGCCATCCTTATCTTTCTGGCCCCCGAGACGCAGGAAGAGCTGGCTCAGCGCTTGAGCCGGCGACAGACCGAAGACGCGGAGCAATTCCGCCGGCGTCTCGCTGATGCGGCCAACGAGTTGGCCCAGTACCACTGGTACGATTATCTGGTCATTAACCGCGAGGGCCAGCTTGCCCAGGCGGTCGAGCAGGTTCGGGCGATTATGATCGCTGAACATTGCCGAGTCCAACCGCGTTATGTAGAACTCTAAGGCAGCTTCAGACGTTTGAGAGGAGGCCGTATGACGAATATACGTTTTGAGCAATCCGGTACCAAAGAGCGTAACTTAGCAATGGAGCTGGTACGTGTTACCGAGGCAGCAGCCCTGAGTGCAGGCCGCTGGATGGGACGGGGAGATAAGGAGAAGGCCGATCAGGCCGCCGTGGACGCCATGCGCCAGGCCCTTGATGGCGTGGACATGGATGGCGTCGTCGTCATCGGTGAAGGCGAGAAGGACGAGGCGCCCATGCTCTATATCGGAGAGCGCGTCGGAAACGGCTCTCCACCGCAAGTGGATGTCGCGGTCGATCCGATCGATGGCACACGCCTGCTCTCCCTGGGCCTGCCAGGCGCGCTGGCGGTCGTTGCTACCGCTGAGCGCGGCACCATGTACTCTGCACCGCCCGGAGTCTTCTATATGGAGAAAATCGCCGTCGGTCCCGCAGCTAAGGATGTCATCGACATCAACGCCCCAGTTGCCGTGAACCTGGAGCGAATCGCCCGGGCTAAGGACGCTCAGATCGACGATTTGACGGTGATCATTCTGGATCGACCGCGCCACCAGGAGATCATCCGCCAGATCCGCCAGGCAGGGGCGCGCATCCGCCTGATCAGCGATGGTGACGTGGCCGCGGCGATTCTGGCCGCTATGGAAGACTACCGCGGCGTCGATGTCTTAATGGGAATCGGCGGCGCTCCGGAGGCCGTGCTGGCCGCAGCTGCTATTAAGTGCCTGGGCGGCGCGATGCAGTGCAAGGTCTGGCCACGCTCAGATGAGGAGCGTGAGAAATTCAAAGCCGAAGGCATCGACCTCGATCAGGTCTTGACCATCGATGATCTGGTGCACAGTAACGATGTCTCATTCGCGGCCACGGGCATTACCAGCGGAGAGCTGCTCGATGGCGTCCAGTACTTCGGCTGGGGCGCTCGCACCTCCTCTATTATGATGCGCTCGCGCTCTGGCACTGTGCGCTATATCCAGGCGCGCCATAAGTGGCGCCGTGGCCTGGGCGCTTCTCAAGCTCAGACAACACGCTAGCCAGCGCTCTCGCCCCTGACGCGCTGCGAAGCAGCGCTCCCCATTCCTTCAGCTCTCGCCCTCTCCCGCCCACAGCTGACCTTCAGTCAACTTTCGTCTCAACAAGCAGGCGAGCGGAATGGGGGCGCTGCCCCCTCGCTACAGGCAGCTCCTGGCCTCCTCCAGGCCTTGCCTGTGTGTAACCTCCCAGCGTATTGCCCTTAGAGCGACAGGCCAAGAGACGGCGCCGCCTCGCCTGCTCACAGACACAGAAGAGGTGTGTCCCTTCACCAATATCATTCATTCAGCGGGATAAGGAGCGCAATATGCCTTTCAACCCCCTGCGCCAGACACTGGCACTTCATGACGATGGGCACGGCTCAGGCAGGCAGCGCCAGCGAGCCGGAGCCTGGCTTCTCTTGCTCGGGATGGCCGTCCTTGTCACCTTACTCGTGGCAGCTTGTGGCAACGGAAGTCCCTCCACTGGTAGCGGTATCACTCCGACATCCAGCAGCAGTCAGCCCACGTCCAACCCGTCCCCGACCACGACGTCCCAAACCACTCAGTCAGCTTCCGGCACTGCTGCTACCGTGCAAGTGCAGATTATTGAACAGAACGATCGCTACCAGTTCTCACCCCAGACGCTGACCATCAAGAAAGGTACACGGGTCGCATGGCTCAACAAATCGGATGCGCCGCATACTGTCACGAGCAACAATGGAGCCTTCTCCGCCTCTGGCACCATTGAGGAGGGTGCAACCTTCACTTTGCTCTTCACCACAGCGGGAACCTATCAATACCACTGCAGCATTCATACCTACATGACAGCCACCATCATCGTGACCGCCTGACGAGCCGCGCGAGCGGGCAAGGAAAGCCGAGCCACCGAGAAGGGGAGACAGGCGCCACGAGTAGGGAAGCCAGGGGCTCGTTTCAAGTTCCCACCTCAGCAGTGGAGGAGATGCCAGCCACTGACGAAGCGAAGAACGGCGTTCTGAAGCGAGTCTCATCAGCCGCCTGGCAGTGTCCATCTCATGAGGGCGGCGAGCGCTTGCGAATGCCTGTCTCTCGATCTCGAGTGGACGGAGCGACAGGCCGGGCCGGCCTCGCCGCTCAGAGGCGCTGGAGCTTCTCGATCACCGCATCAGCTACCTGGGAAGTACCGACCGCTGTCGGATCATCGGGACGCGGCTTCAGGTCGTAGGTAACGTTTTTTCCTTCAGCGATCACTTGAGCAATGGCCCTCTCCAGTCGATTGGCCGCTTCCTTCTCACCCAAATGACGCAGCATCAGTACACCGGAAAACATCATAGCCATCGGATTGACCTTATTCTGACCGGCATACTTTGGGGCACTGCCGTGCACCGGCTCAAAGACAGCGTAGTGGTTGCCAATGTTGGCCCCGGGCGCCACGCCTAGCCCACCAATCAGACCCGCCGACAGATCGGAGACGATATCTCCGTAGAGATTGGGAAGCACCAGGACATCGTATTGCTCCGGTTTCTGTACGAGCTGCATACAAATATTGTCAACAATGCGGTCTTCAAACTGGATATCGGGATACTCGCGGGCCACCTCCTGGGCAGTGGCGAGAAAGAGGCCATCGGAGAACTTCATAATATTCGCTTTATGAATAGCCGTGACCTTGCGACGACCATGCTCACGGGCATAGTTAAAGGCGAAGCGAACAATGCGGCGGCTGGCGGCCACCGAAATATACTTGAGGCTGATAGCCGATTCGGGGTCCAGGCGCGTCCCGGTTGTGCGCTCTACCAGCTCAATCAGCTCTGTCAGCTCGGACGAGCCGCGCTGAAATTCAATGCCAGCATAGAGATCCTCAGTATTCTCGCGCACAATGATCAGGTCAACATGCTCATAGCGGGAGCGGAGCCCTGGGTAGGTTTTGGCGGGGCGGACGTTGGCATACAAATCCAGCTTCTTGCGTAGTGTGACGTTGGCGCTGCGCACTCCTTTGCCAACAGGCGTGGTAATCGGTCCCTTGAGAGCTACCTTGGTGCGCTTGATTGATTCAATAACGTCTTCGGGCAGGATCGTTCCCTGTTTCTCCAGGGTTTCCATGCCCGCCTGGCAGACCTCCCAGCGGAACTCTACCCCCGTCGCCTCCAGCACGCGGCGGGTCGCCGTGGTGATCTCCGGTCCGGTCCCATCTCCAGGGATGAGGGTTACCGCATGCGGCATGAAGTCCTCCAGAACTGCAGAGTTTGTTCGTAGCAAAGAGGTTGAGCAATCATGTAGAGATTATAGCACGAGTGCCAGCCGTAAGCCCACCCGTGCTACCAGGCAGGACTGAGCGGGAACGGGCGCCCTGGAGGTAGGGTAGAGCGAGGGAACGCCCTTAGCGCTGATCCGACTCAGCAGGCGTGGCAGCCAACGATGCACTCGCCGCCTTGGTGGCCCTGGCAGTTGCTGCCCCTGATGCCTTAGCCGTCCGTTGACTGCTTCCTTTGCTATTCTTTGCAGACTCTTTCTTCTTCTGCTGCTGCTTATCAGTTTCCTTACTCTCGCTCTTACCAGTAGCAGCTTTAGTTGTGCTTCGTCTCTGCCCGCTGCTCCTGGCATTGCCATTGGAGGTAGCATGAGAGGCTGAACGGGTCCGCCTATTCTTAGCCCTGACAGTTGTGGACAGGGGCAGCTCCCCGGCTGCCGAAGGCGCCTCTGCCGTCTCCGTCGTTCCATTCAGAGAGGGACTGGCCTCCGCACCTGGCTCCGTGCTCTTCTGGGCCTTTCTGCGTCTAGACCCGGTGCCTCGCCGGGAGGAGGCCAGGCCATTCTGCTGGGGCTGTTCCTCGGGATTTTGCTGTGGCAGTACGACCTCCTCGTAGCAGACCGGCTCCTGGCCGCTGCGTGGGATCACCATCAATCCACCGCAGCGAGGGCACGGCTCCGGTACCGGGCGCTCCCAGATGGCGAAATTACAGGTCGGGTAGTTGCTGCAACCATAGAACGTGCGCTTGGTCTGGCGCGTCTTACGCTCGACTAGATCGCCACCGCACTGCGGACAGAGGGCCCCGGTCTTGTTGACAAAAGAGCGCCCATAGCGGCACTCCGGGAAGCCCGAGCAGGAGATAAAACGACCGAAGCGCCCGCTGCGGATCACCAGCTTCCGGCCACACTCGGGACACAACTCGTCCAGCTCCTCGACCGGCTTCTGCACGCGATTCATTTCAGCCTCGGCTCTGGCCACCATCTCCTTGAAGGTCTCATAGAAATCGCGCAGAAACTCGGTCCAGGACTGGCGCCCCTCCTCGACATTGTCCAGTTTCTGCTCCATATCGGCAGTAAAGCCGACATCAACGATCTCGGGGAAGTGCTTATTGAGCAGCTCGTTGACGGTTTCGCCGAGCCAGGTTGGCACAAAACGACGCTGCTCCTGGGTGACGTACCCGCGCTCCTGAATGGTTGAGATGATAGGCACATAGGTACTGGGGCGCCCGATGCCCAGTTCCTCCAGCTCTTTGATCAAGCTAGCTTCCGTATAGCGCGGCGGCGGCTGCGTAAAGTGTTGCTGCGGCTGTAGTTCATGAAGAGCCAGCACTTCGTCGACGGCGAGCAGCGGCAGTAGACGCTCTTCCTCATCGCGTGGCCAGACGGCGTAGAAACCAGGGAAGCGAAGATGGGAGCCGCTGGCCCGAAAGACGTACTGGCCTGCCACAATATCGGCCCGCACTGTGTCAAAGAGGGCCGGTGTCATAAAGCTGGCTACAAAGCGGCGCCAAATCAGACTATAAAGCTTGTACTGGTCAGGCGTCAGATATTCTCGCACCTGCTCAGGTGTGAGCGTCACATCCGTCGGACGAATCGCCTCGTGGGCATCCTGGGCCGTGGCCTTGAGTTTGCCAACGCGCCCCGATCCGACAAAGGGCTGGCCATAGGTTTGCTCGATAAAGCGACGCACGCTCGCCTTCGCTTCATCGGAGACACGCGTCGAGTCGGTGCGCATGTAGGTAATCAGTCCCTGTGAGCCACGTGGTCCCAGCTCGATGCCTTCGTAGAGCTGCTGAGCCAGACTCATCGTCTTCTTGGGCTTAAAGTAGAGGCGCGACGAGGCATCCTGCTGCATGGTGCTGGTCGTATAGGGGAGCGGCGGCTGACGACGCACCTCACGCTGGATCAGGCGCCAAACCGAGAAGCTCGCCCCACGTAGCTCGGCCAGAATGGCCTCGGCTTCTTGCTGGTTGGCAATATGTAAGCGTCGCCGTGTCTCCTCAGAGCGACGTTCGTTCTCCCCCTCCGCTGATCCTTCACCCTCCTCGCTCTCAGCTGCCCCTTCTTCTTCCCCTTCCATTGGCTGGTGACCCGCCAGCTCATTGAGGCGCGCCACCAGCATCGCCTCAAAGCGTTCCTGCTCGCCTTGCTTGCTTAGCAGGGCGGTAATCGTCCAATACTCCTGGGGGACAAAGTCCCGAATCTGCCGCTCACGATCGCAGATCAGGCGCAAGGCGACCGACTGCACCCGCCCAGCGCTGGTGCCCGATTGCACGCGTCTCCATAGGAGGGGACTAATCTTGTAGCCCACCAGACGATCAAGCACTCGACGCGCCTGCTGTGCATTGAATAGATCTTCATTGATAGTCCGCGGCTTCTGGATCGCCTCTTGTACAGCTTTCCGCGTAATCTCATTGAAGACAGCGCGGCGCGGATTCTTGAGTCCCAGGGTCTGCATCAGGGACCAGGCGATGAACTCCCCTTCGCGATCAGGATCGGGGGCCAGATAGACTTCCTCGGCCTTCTTCGACGCCGCCTTCAGCTCGGCAATGACGCCCTTTCGCTCCTCGATAATTTCATACTGTGGCGCAAAATCCTTGCGCGTGTTGACGCCAAGGCCCTTCTTGGGCAGATCGATAATATGCCCCATAGAGGCGCGCACCTCGAAATCGCGCCCGAGGAACTTCTCAATGGTCTTGGCTTTTGCCGGAGACTCAACAATGACAAGCTTCTTTGCCATTAATCAACCTGTACCTGATTTGCAGATGTTATCCTGTTGAACGCCAGGTGAGCCGTTCAATCTCACAGGATAGGATAGCACACGTTGACAAGAGGGGTGACAAACCGGACCACCGGTCAACGGCTTCCAGAGCCTGCCACTTCTCTCTCCTCTCATTACGTATCCTTTCTGAGTGAGATAACACAAGACAGCCCCCCGATCTTCCCCCAGCAGTCAGAGCGAGTGACCTCAGTTTCCTGCGCGCGCCGGCCATCTTTCCCGCCAGGAGTACAATAGTGGAGAATCCGCCCTTTCGCAGCTCTTCCTCTACAAGGGCCGCTCTGGCTATCTGCCTCACGAGCGTAAGAGCTCGGAAGGAGAGCGCGGGCAGAAGATGGATGGGAGGGTTGATAGATGTCTGGTACTTTTGCGCGCCGTGAACAGCGCCATGACCGCGCTCATGGGAGGACGCAACGTTCCTGGTCTCACCGGCTGCTGAACCTGCTCCAGTCGCTCTTACTCTGGGGCCTCACCCTCGCTCTCCTGTTGCTTAGCAGCGCCTGCGAGCCGTTCGGCAGAACTGGCCCGGGACCAGCTCTTGAGCAAACAGGTAGTGCTCCCAAACGAGCAAGCGTTAGCCCGACACCGACCCCGACACCGATTCCCCGGCCAGTGGAGCAGTATGGCTTTCAAAAGGGGATCGTCTACCCCGGTTGGAGTCGGAGTGCCTACGGTCTTAGCGACCGGCGCTGGCAGGAGAGCCTGCAAGAGATCAGGCGCAGCACCGCTGCCGAGTGGCTAGAGATGCCAGTACTTTTCTCCCAATCGACCCCTGACGCCGTCGACATCGGTGTCGACCAGGCGGCGCCTAGCGTAGCCTCCTTTGTGGCAGGAGTGCGCAAAGCTCATGAGGTTGGCTTCAAAGTCTTTCTCGCCCCGCTGCTGACCGTACGCCAGCCAGGCGGCTGGGCCGCGTTAGTCATGCCGGCTCCTGAGAGCCAGCAGCGCTGGTTTGACCATTACTGGCAGGCTTTGCGTCCCTATGTCGAGGCAGCCGAGGCTAATGGCGTTGAGCAGATCGCCCTGGCCACTGAAATGGAGTGGCTGCAGAGCAACGCCCCCAGCACGCTCTGGCGCCAGCTCATCGAGCGCGTGCGCAGCATTTACACAGGTAACCTGACCTACGACATCAATTGGTCCACTATGGATCAGCCGCCGGCCTGGCTGCGTGATCCGCGCCTCACCTTCATCGGCGTCTCTGAGTACATCTCCCTCAGCGACGCCCCCGTGCGCCTGGATGCCCAGACCATGATCGAACTGTGGCGTGAGCAAATCAAGACACGGCTCGACCAGCTGGCCGAGCAACTGAACCGGCGTATCGTCATTACTGAAATCGGTTATCGCAATAGCGCTGACGCCCTCTACCAGGTCTGGTCACCCACTTCGACGGCCCCAGCAGACCCTCAGGAGCAGGCCGACGCCTACAACGCCGCGCTCACCAATGTTATGACCGATGAGCACATCGCCGGCATCTTCTTCTGGGGTTGGGATGGAGTAGCGCGTTTCTCGATCCGGGGCCAGAAGGCGAGCGAGGTACTACATCGCTGGTACAGCGGTAGCCACACAGGCCCCGCTGGCTCTTGAGGTAAGGCCAGGCAAGCGGAGATCCAAGGCTGACGCTCAAGACCCGCGATCCCCGGAGTGAGAGGGCCAAGGCAGCTGGCAACCAGAAGATCTATCCCCGGCTTGCGGTCTTGACCGCTTCACGCGCGCATGCTATGCTGCAACTAGGCAATGAGAAAAATAGATACAACTATTGACATAGGCGCTGGTTCGGAGGAGAAGCATGCAGCAACATCGGCCATCTCCCGTGATCTCTCAGGGACCTAACCAAAGTGAGTCCAGAGGGAGCAGATGGCTTCGCCCGAAGAAAGGCCGCCCAGAAGCCAAGCCAGGATCAGTTACCGGAGCGGCAAGAGCCGGCCAGCGCTCACGGAGGCGACGCCTCTCGCTGAGAGCAGCCCTGGCGGTGATCAGCGGGCGCGCCGCAGGGGCCTTAAGTCGCCGTCTCCGCCTCGGCGGCGGCACCAGCATCGTGGGCCTGGTGGCTCAACGCCTCTACCCGGATATCATTCGCCACCTGGCCGCCCAACTGGAACATGGCAGCGTCCTGGTCACAGGCACCAACGGTAAGACGACCACAAGCGGCTTCCTGGCCGCGATTTTGCGCGATGCTGGCCTGCGCGTCTGGCGCAACCGCGAAGGGGCGAATCTCTTGCGCGGCGTTGCCGGGGCCCTGGTGGTGCGCGCCCTCCCTAGCGGCAATCTGCGCCGCGCGGGTCAGGCTATCTCGGTCTTCGAGATCGATGAGGCAGTTATGCCCCAGGCCGTACGCTTGCTAGAACCACGCGCCGCAGTCTTCATAAATCTGTTCCGTGATCAGCTCGATCGCTACGGAGAGGTGGAAAGCGTGGCCGCCCTCTGGCGGCAAATGGTCAAAGGGCTGCCAGAGACAACCACGCTGGTTCTCAACGCCGATGATCCAACAACGGCCAGTCTGGGTGAGCTGGCCCGCGGCCCCGTCCTCTATTTTGGTCTAGAGGATCTGACACTCGATTTGAGCGGCCAGGATGGCCAGGGCACTGCAGGCACCTACCAGGCTGTGGACAGTCGCAGTTGCGTACGCTGTGGCAGCGACTATCGCTACAGTGCTCGCTTCTATAGTCACATGGGCCACTATCAGTGCCCTCACTGCGGCCTGGAGCGCCCTGCTCCTACCGTACGCGCGCTCCAGGTGCGCCAGGATACCTTTGATCGTTTGCGCGTGACAGTTGAAACACCGACACAGCTGGGAGAGATTGTGATCCCTCTCCCCGGGCTGTATAATGTCTATAATGCTCTGGCTGCGATCGCCGTCGCTCAGGCCCTGGGGATCAGTTGGGAGCCAATCGTCTCAGGGATCGAGCAATTTAAGCCCGCCTTTGGACGGGGTGAGCGTGTGCAGGTAGCGGGCCGCACCCTGCGCCTGCTGCTGGCGAAGAATCCTACCGGCCTGAATGAGGTGCTGCGTACCCTCTTCAGCGAGGGCACGCCGCGCCATATGCTTTTTGTGCTCAATGATAATATTGCCGATGGCCGAGACGTCTCGTGGATCTGGGACGTCGACTTCGAACGGGCGCAGGGCCTGACCGCTAGTCTGACGGTAGCCGGTACGCGCGCTTTCGATCTGGCCCTGCGCCTCAAATATGCCGGCTTCGCTCCTGAGGAGATGACGATCATCCCGTCGACACCGCTGCGCGCCCTCGAAGAGCTGATCGGTTCTCAGCCGAGAGGCCGGAAAGGGAGGGGACGCGGCAGGGCAAGACACCAGCAGCAACAGCCTGATGCTGTTGCTGCGAAGACAAGCACCAAGGTCTCGCCTGCTGCAGAAGAGGGAGCTGCCAGCCCGCAAGAGAGAGCTACTCCCTTCCCAGGCTACGGGCTGGCAACAGCGCTGGAGCGGGCCATCGAGCAGACCCCAGTTGGAGAGACGTTGTTTATTGTGCCAACCTATACGGGGCTGCTGGAGCTTCATCGCGAGCTAGAACGGCGCGGGCTGACACCTCACTATTGGGAGGGACGAGATTAGATGCACGGTAGGAATGAGGCCCGGCTGACGCTCACACTTGGGCATCTCTATCCTGATCAGCTCAATCTATATGGGGACCGCGGCAATATTCTGACGTTGAAGCGTCGCTGCGAGCTGCGTGGCATCGAACTGCGCGTTGTAGGACTGGGCATCGGCGATGCTCTGGCACCCGACGAGTACGATCTGCTCTTCATCGGCGGTGGTCAGGATAAGGAGCAGGCTCCCGTGGCTCAGGACCTCTTTGAGACGAAGGGTATCGGCCTGTGGGCCGCTATTGAGGACGATATGCCTGTGCTGGCAGTCTGCGGCGGCTATCAGTTGCTGGCCCACTATTATCGCCCGGCGGAAGGCCCCGATATGAAGGGTCTGGGAGTCTTCGACGCCTGGACAGTCCATAAGGGGCCACGGACACCGCGCTGCATCGGCGACGTGGTCATTAGCTGGAATGGCATGACAATAGTCGGCTTCGAGAATCACGGCGGACGAACTTACCTGGGGACCGCTCGCCCGCTGGGCAAGGTCCTCAAAGGCCACGGCAATAATGCTGAGGATGGCACCGAAGGGGCGGTCTATCGTAACGCCTACGGGACCTATCTGCATGGCTCGCTCCTGCCGAAGAATCCACACTTTGCTGACTATCTGATCGGCCTGGCGCTGCAGCGCAAGTACGGCCTCCGGCGGCTGACAAGCTTGAGTATGCCGCCAGGTGAGATCTTGAATGGCTCTACGCCCGCCCAGCTCACTCCTGTGGATGATCCGACCACCCTGCTGCGGCCTCTGGATGACCGCCTGGAGTGGCAGGCTCATGCAGCCATCCTGGAACGCCTGGGGCTTTACGAGGAGGCCGTTGCCGCTCTGCGGCGCGCCGAGGCAGCGTAGAGGATTGCTTTGCTTGCTCTAGCATCGAGGATTGGGCCATTATGAGCTTTGATCGAACACTGGCTCGCTGCTCTTTCTGCGGTCGGCGCCCACCCGAAGTCAGACGGATGATAGCCGGGCCAGGCGCCGCCTATATCTGCGAAGCCTGCCTTCAGACGTGCAATGAGATCTTACAAGATCCGAGGCCGTTCTCTCCCAAGGCCCTGGAGCTGGCTTCACGTCCCCCCGTGGTCGTCGCCGCTCCCCTAGAACCCCCCGCCAGCAGCCAGGAAGAGCAGCCAGCTCCGCGCGAGGCCCTGCGTACGCTGACCCTGGAGCTGGAGCAGAAGCAGCAAGACATGACGCTGATGCTCTATCAGATCCAGTTCTACGCTCACTACTTTGATCTACACTACCTGTGGATCAGGCCACCACTCACACCTGGCTTCGCCTTTGTGCCACGACTGATCTTTTTCCTGAAGGATAACCTGGGCCAGCAATGGAGCGGAGATCAGGGGGGAATGCTACTGGCCCGGCCCGAGCTGGCCAGTGACCCGAACCATGCCGTCTACCAGGGTCGGGCCCGCTTCCGCCCTTTGCCCTCTCCAGAGGCCCACCGGTTGACTATTCGCGCTGCCGACCCGCTCGGCCAGTTCGAGGACCCTCCTCCACGTCCGTGGCAGTTCGAAATCACACTCTAGCCACTCTCGCCGCGGAGAAACAGCAGGGAGAGGGACAGACCCGCAGAGCAAGAGCAGTATAACCCCAGAGAAACTGATGGCTGAGGATGTAGGGCATTGCTGCCGCCCGCTGCACCTCAGCCATCATGTCAACCAATCAGGCTCGGCCTGATTGGCTCATCCTTTCTCCCTCCTTACCGACCAACTTCCCCACGTTGGTTAATAGACCCGGAGCGGAGCGTTTGCCCTCCCGGGTTTTAAGGCTCTCCTGGCAGCTCCTGCGCCGGCAATTGTGACTATTCCCCCCTGGCGGAGGGTAGACCAAAGAACATCCCTGGCATAGCAACCAGGCCAACCGGGCAGACAGACGGGGACTACTCCAGAGCGGGGATCAACAAGCCATAGCCACCTTTCTCCAGGCGATACATGACATTCACGCTGTTGGTGGCCTCGTTCACAAAGGGGTAGAAGGGAAGACCAAGGGCTTCCATTTGTAGGATCGCTTCTTTGTCGCTCATAGGCTTGGTGGGAAGGCTGCGGATCTCCCTAATCCTGGCCCATACGGTTTCATTCTGCTCTTCGCTCAGACTGGTGGGAACAGGCAGATCTTCCACTTCCTCAGCCTCCTCCCTCGCCGCTGTGATAACCGACGCCTCTTCCCCTGCAAGCACCGAGAGCTGCCCCGAGCGCGCCAGCGCCAGAACCCTGATGGGCAGGCGTTGGTGACGACGCGCGGTGGTCAGTCGATCCTTCTGCCGGCAGAACTGGGCCAGCAGCTTGCCAAGAGCCTGGTCAAAGGCAACGGTGGCATTGGGAGCACTCACCTCACTACGTAGTGTAGGCGAGGTTCCCATCAGCAGGATCTGGACCGTGTAGCGGTCCTGAGCACTGCGCGTGTGCTCCTCTGCGATAGTAATCTGCAGACGAGCAGTACTGTTGCGAGGAGAGATGAGGCGTGTTAGCTTGTGGGCCTTGCGCTCAATGTGCTGCCGCAGACGAGGCATGACCTCCATCTGCTTGCCTTTGATGATGATCTGCATAGCTTCTGACTCCCTCTTTCCAAGGCCACAACACCGGTCGGTCCAGGCAGACCTGCAGGCGTCTGGCTGAACGCAGGAGAGCGAACCCTAACCGTGGGCGCAGTTGGGTCTTGCTCATTATACCATCCCTCGGACTGCCACGACCAGCTTCACCCCGTCTCCAGAGCAGGCAACAGCTCGGACCATCAGCCTCCCAGGCTTTCATGAAAAAGGTGTTATGGAACAGCGACGCTCCATCAACAGATGCACGCCCAAAAGATGAACAAATTTTCATCTATGGAGGTCCTGGATTCATAAAATGTTCATCCATTGCTGTTAAGCTAATGATAGCGTTGCAGCAAATCTGTACAGTGGAATGAAGGAAGGGGAGTGGCATTCATGGCGCAGATTCCGAGCGATCACCACATTACCTATCAGCTCCAGTACCGCAAGTGTGGGAAACCGACCTGCAGCACCTGCCGCGACGGTCAGGGACATGGCCCCTACTGGTACGCCTACTGGCGCGAGGGGTCACGGCTGCGCTCAGGCTACGTCGGTAAGGAGCGACCGGAGGGTGACAAGCTCCCAGGGCGAGAGAGGAAGCAACGCTCGGGCGGGGGACGCACTGAGCGGCAGGCGCGCCGGGGAAATACGTGCTTGCCTCTAGTAGCCGCCCTGAGCTGACGGGACCAGCTCAGGGAGGATCAGCTCAGCAGCTGAGGGAGCAGGAACAGCCACTGCCGCCGCCAACGTCTCCCGTGGGGTACGAGGAGGCCAGTCAGGGTTGCTCTGGCTGGCCACACGGGCCTGCAACATGGACCTGCAATCAGGATCTGGCAGATTCCTCGATGACAGCACACGACTGGCTCCAGCCAGGGAAGCATCGCACCGCTCTCACATGGTGGTAGCCATTCCTTCCCTGCCTGAAGGCAGGGTTACATGACTGTCGCCACTTCTGCTTCTGTGATAGAATCATCTCGACAGTATTCTACCCAGAGTTGGGAGCTGCGGGATGAAATGTCCATATTGTGGCGGCACCGAGTCACGCGTCAAAGACTCGCGTGACATCGGAGACGCAATCCACAGGAGACGTGAATGCGAACGCTGCAAGGGGCGCTTCAGTACCTATGAGCGAGTCGAGCCATCTCACCTGATGGTCATTAAGCGCGATCAGCGTCGCGAGCCTTTCGACCGCCAGAAGCTCTACATCGGCATTCGCAAAGCCTGTGAGAAGCGGCCCCTCCCCGTCGGAGAGATCGAAAGCGCGATCGACGAGATTGAACAGGAGCTTTATCGCATGGGCCGGCAGGAGGTACCCAGCAGCGTGATCGGCGAGCTGGTGATGGAGCGCCTGCGCCGCATGGATAAGATCGCCTATATCCGCTTCGCGAGCGTCTACCGCTCCTTCGGAGATGTGGAAACAATGTTCGAGGAGATCCAGCAGCTGCTCAATCGCGAGAAGGCAGAATAAGCCCGTCGTAACGCTTATCCCGCCTCCCTCACGACCCGAGCAGAGCCGTCCTCTGGCCGCTACAGCAGGAAGACTTGTGCTCTCTTCCTAACCACCACCATGATCTCCTCTTTGTGCCAGGTCTGGCTATCTTTGTGTCCTGCATCCCCGCGCTGGCTACACCTGCTGAGCTGGTAGATCGGGAGGACCCCGGTGTTGTAGGCTGCTGGGGCATCTCCTTCCACCTTCCCCCGGCCTCGACCCTACCTCCGCCCCCGCGCCGGTCCCCTGCCCCTGGCTCAACTAATGCTCCGCGAGCCGTCCCTCTGCCTTTCTCAAGCGACGGCTGAGCACGCTTAGCAACTTGAGGGGAATCTCCGGCTGCCGTCGCAAGACGGCGCGAAACTCCCAGATCGGCAGAAGGATGGCCGTAGTCTCTTCTTCAGCGATAACGCTGGCCGAGCGAGGAAGATCATCGAGCAGGGCCATTTCCCCCAGCACTTCCCCCGGCCCGGCTGTACCAATCACTTCCTCCGCCCGATCAGGATCGTTGGCCTGGATAATACGCACCCGTCCTGCCGTGATGATGTACAGGCCAGTTCCCGTATCGCCTTGATGAAACAGTGCAGTGCCGGCGCTGTAGTGCCGCTCCTGAGCGCTACGGGCAATCTCTTTAAGCTCTCTGTCGCTCAAGCCCGAAAATAAGCTCACCTTCTTTAGTATGTCCTCATACATTGTAAATGGCTCCTTATGCAAAATCGGCTCGCTACCCGAGCAGACGCCTGCCACGCTTCCATCATTCTGGCCCGCCAGTATTGTATCACAGTAGCTCAGCCCTGTCTCCTTTTTGACTTTCTGACGGCGACGCACTACAATAAGTGAGACGACTGATCGACTACCCAGACAAGAGAAACTTAGGCCCGAGCCACTCGCTAGAGAGATCAGAGAGCCATGACAACACAAGATATCTCAGTGGCCCATCAGCGGCTCCGTGAGGGAGTCGACGCCCTCAATGAGGGGAAACTCGATAAGGCCGCCGAGGCTTTCAGCGACGCCGAGGTGCGCTTCCGTCTGGCCGGCGACTATCGCCATGCTGGCGATAGTCGCATGCTGCTCGCTGAGGTTCAGCAACAGAATAATCTGATTGATAGTGCTATTATCAGTTACTCGCGCGCGCGCAATTATTACCGTCAGGCTGAGCAGCCGCTGAGCGAGGCCGGCGCCACGATGGCCCTGGGACATTTGGAACGCCAGCGGGCTCATCTCGATCTGGCTCAACAGGCTTACGAAGAGGCTGGCGCGCTCTACCAGCAGCAGCGCTCTGTTAGAGGACAAGGCAATGTCTGGCTCGCTTTGGGACATCTGGAGCTGCAGCGCGGCCATATTGCAGAGGCTGCTGCCTATTACCAGCGAGCCATTGCTGCTTTTCAGGAGGCCGGTGAAGCAATTACAGAGGCTGATGCTCGTCGTAGCTACGGTGATACTCGTCGTCTTGAGCAGCAGTTTGCTCCTGCCGAGGAAGCCTACAGGCAGGCTCTGGCAGTCTATGAGGCCCAGCGGGACTACTATGGGGCTGTCGATGCTTTGAGCGGCCTGGCCCAGATCTGCCTGGAACAGTGGCGACTCGCTGAGGCTGCCGATCTCTTCGGCGAGGTGATCCGACGCTCACTGGAGTTAGAGTACGAGCTGGGACAGGCCGATGGCAACCTTGGCCTGGCCGCCGTGGCCCTAGCCAATAATCAGCTTGAACAGGCGCTGGCCAGCGCTCAGCGCGCTCAGCAGGTCTATGAGGACCAGCGCAATGCGCTGGGACTCGCGCAGGCGCTACGTCTGCTGGGCGAGATTAATCTCCGCCGTGGGCAGCTGGCTTACGCTACTTCGCAGGTGCAGCGCGCCTTGCGTACATATCAGGCGCTTGCTCGCCGCCCCGGTACAGCAGAGGCTCAACTCTGCCTGGCCGAGATTCTGCGACGGCGTGGCCTGCTGGAGCGAGCAGTGGAAACGTTCAGCGCGGCCCACGAGCAGGCCCACCTTTCCGCGAATGCCCTGTTGCCAAGTCAGGCGCTGCTGGGCCTTGGTGATATCTATCGCCAGCGCGGCCAGATAGCCCGCGCCCATGAAGTCTATGAAGAGGCCGCCACACGTGCAGCACAGCTGACTGAGCCGTTCCGCTCCTATGGTCTGGCAGAGGCTAGCCTGCGCCAGGCGCGACTGGCGATTGCCAGTGGCTCGCTCAAGGTTGCCTGGGAGCAGCTCAATACAGCTCGCCCTCACGTCGAGTCAGGCTCTTCTCACCATGCGCGACTCGCCCCGCTGCTGGCTCTGGCTGAGGGAGAGTGGTACCTGACGCTGGGCGAGTCGGCACGCGCCGAGGGCCGCTTTAGCGAGGCGCGCCAGCGGGCCGAGATGCTTCAAGAGCCGTTGCTGGCAGCCGAGGCCCTGCTGGCGCTGGCTCGCACCTACCTCGCTCGCAGCGAGTTGGAGGCCGCATTGCTGACCTATACCGAGGCCGAACGGCAGTTCCAGCAGCTGGAAAATCCCGTCGGTACGGCTGCCGCTACCCTGGGAAGCGCCCAGGTCATGATCGGTCAGCAGCGCTGGTCAGAGGCAATCGAGCGCGGCGAGACCGCACTGACGCGCTTCGGGCAGAATGAGGACCTCACCGGCCAGGCTGAGACGCTGCTGGCACTCGGCCTGGCTCACCGCAATATGGAGCAGCTTGACGAGGCCTGGGCCAACTTGGAGGCCGCTCTACGGCTCTATCAGCAACAGGGTCAGCCCCTGGGCGAGTCGGATGCTCGCTACGAGCGCGCCGGCGTGCTGTTGGCTCAAGGACGGCTCGATGAGGCTGCGGACGAGCTGCAGCGGGCGATCGCTCTCGTGGAACAGGTGCGTCAGACGCTCCCTGCTCCTGAGCAATGGACGGCCCCCTTTATGCGCCAATATGCCGCTCTCTACGCACAGGCGGCCATTACAGAGGTGCGCCGTAATCGGGAGCAGCAGGCCCGTGCCCTGCTGGAGGCCTATGTGCGCCTGGCTGGTCCACACGAGCTACTGGAGCAGCTTAAAGCCTATGAAGAGAGCATTCCTACTGGGGGAGAGCATTTGAGCGAGGAGGCTATCAGCGCCAATAAGGATCTGCAGAAACGCCTCCGCCAGCTACGAAAGGGGCTGACCTCATAGGAAGGGTCTGGTCCGACCACTGGCACGGCAGGCCGACCTCTCGGCAGCAAAGCCGGGATCAGGCTCAACCGGCTACAAGCTGGGAAAAATAGGAAACGGATAGAGCGGGAGACCAGGCTTGATACCTTGCCAGTAGGCCCCAAACGCCGTATTATCTAGCTAGCAAGACAAGAGTCGAACAGGCCACGAGCAACGGGAGGAGACTATGGATTTGCGCTTCTTGCGTGGTGACCCCCAGGCACCCAAAGGACATGCCATCTTTTTCGCCCGCAGCAGCGAGGATGAGCGGCGCATCTTCTATACCTACTGCGTGGTGCCGCCTCTCCCGCTGTCACTGGCCAGATACCTGCCCTCAATCCTGGCCGCTCACTTGCCAATGGATGAGCCAAATGTGCAGGTGATGCCAATCCCTCCAATGCTGGAGGAGTTGGAGGGGGAGAAAGGCCTCGATTATCTGCAGGTCCTGGCCCGCTACCGTGATGATGACCTCTGTGAACTGGGGGCTATTCATCCGCGCGATGAAGCGGCAAAGATGCAATTGGCAGCTCAGGCCTGCCAGGAGTACGGCCAGCTCTATCTGAACTACAGCGCTTCTTTCGAGCAAGCCGCCGGCAGCTCCTCTAGCAGGGAGGAACTGCCGGCCCTCGATGACCTGGACCCCGAAGAGCTGCTCTTTCAGACCATGACTGACCGCCAGCGCCTGGCGGAGCTGGGGAAACTGGTTGGGGTCGCTCGCTACGCTCTCGAAGGCAACGACACGCATCTCCTGCAGGAGACACGGCAGAAGATGCAGCGCATCGTCCGCCTCCTTCCCGAGAAGTACAAAGGAAACGCTCTGATCACGGCTGCCTGCGATGCGGGCAAGCACTCCGCTCGCATCGCCGAGCTGTACCTGGAACGGGCCTATAAGCTTCTCGATGAGGAATACGCGGACATCCCACGCATCGAACAGGCGATCCGCGAGCTGCAGCAATCTGCTTGAAGTGCGCCTATCTCTCTTCCGCCCCGGGCTTTTCCAGCCTGCGAGCCAGTGCCCCCAGCGCCGCAGAGTCAACGGTCAGCAGCTGATCCGTCTCCTCCCTCTGTGGCTTTGCCTCCCTCTTTTCTGTACCTGTTCGCTTGATTACAAGATTACGACAATACATAAAGGTAACGGAGATATTTTATGGCATCAGTCGGCATGAGGGTTGATCTCTCGGAGCTGGTCGAGGCCGCGGCAGCGGCTGATGCGTCGCGTCTGGCCAGTCTGACCCGGGAGCTGGTTCACAGCAAGGCAGATATCGATGTGTTAATCGGGCGCGTTGGTATGATCGCCGCTCATGGCGACCCCGAAGGGCACGTAATCTTGACGCTCACAGCCGCAAGCGTCCTGAGCCGCTGGCTCCACGCCTATGATCACCTGGTAGGCGAGAGCGTGGAGAATCGTCTGCGTCCCCTGCCGCTGTTGGTCCAGGCTCTGTGCGCAGCAAGCGCAGCGGTGCGCGAGGGACGCGGCAAGCAGCCGACCTATCCGCGGCCTTACTATCCCGGCGAGCTGCCAGAGGGAAAGAGCGTTGGCGCTCTGATGCGTGAGGCCATCTACCAGAACCAGGCCGAGCTGGCCGAGCGGCTCCTCTTCGGTCTCTACGCCACCGGAGCCGACTATCGCACACTACAGTCTCGCACCTATGAGGGATTGGCCATGACCTTCCACCAGGCCGGCCACCCGCTGATGTTTGCGGTACGCGGCTACCAGCTGCTCGATCCCGTGGAGTGGGGAGATCGGGCCCCCAATATTATCCATTGGTTGGCTCCTCACCTGCCTGTCCGTAGCGAGGAGCCGGCCTGGATCGGGGCAGTGCGCGATTTCATTGCGCAGCATCCAGGGGACTTCGAAGTGATCCGTCGGCGCATCTCCCCGCCCAAGAATGAGCACGCTCTTCCTCTGCGCGCGCTGCTGCTGAGCGATGCCGGACCAGCCCAGATTTGTCAGGCTGTCCACGAGGCGCTGATCCAGGGCGAGGCTTCTCCACGCGCAGTTGGCTCGGTTATCGCCCTTGCTGCCGCCGATATTCTGAATCAGATCGGCGATGAGGATCGGGCGGCTTTCGTTGAGGCAGCCCACGGTCTTCTTTACGCTGCCGCCGTGCGCCTGGTCTTTGCCCAGGTCCAGGATATCGAGGTGGTTCCCCTGCTCTTCACTTCGGCAGTCTTCGTCAATGAGCTGCGCAAGCGCCTGGGACTGGCCAGCGGCCAGCTTCACCAGAGCACTCATCACCTGCACGTCGGCGGCGGCCTGCTGGCTCCCGCTTTGCTGGAGACGCTCCAGGGCGAGCTGGAGGCCCGCGATCTTGAAGGGGCCTATCTGGCCGCTCGCCGTTACCTGAACCTCGGCTACGAGCCAAAGCCGCTCTTCGCGACGATTGGGCTGGTCGCGGCCCAGGCGGATGCAGCCGCCGATCAGGGCCATACGTTGCAAATTGTACAGGCGGCAGGTGAGGAGTTCATGGGCTGGCCTCGCGATCTGACGGAGACTGACCTGAGTGTTTTCCTGCGCGCTGCGCTGCGGGCCGCAGCCCTGGCTCCGCGCAATACGCTGGCTTCAGCGCTCTAGGAGAGAGACTAGAGCTATAGAGCAGATGGGATCGCACAGGCTCCAGTAGGAGACAGGTGCGAGATCGTTAGCCATTGTAACTGTGAAGCGAGAAGCCGGGACCCCAACAGCTGTATCTGCACGGCTGGCGGATGAAATAGACAGACGGGGGCACAGAAGGGTGAGCCGGGCAGTACTGCTCTGGGTCCCGGCTTCTCGCCTCTGCTCGCACACTCCTGGCTCTCCCCTGGGAAGAAGAAACAGCGGCGACAATGCTGGCAGACGAGGCAATTTCCAGCAGATGCTTTTTCCACTCTTCTGCGTTCTTCACTCTGGTACCCTTCGGCGCAAGGATTTTGCAGGAGCATAAATACGATGATGAGTCAGATCGATCCACAGAAGAAGAGGACCAGGCACCCTCAGCGGCGTTTGGCTGCGGTGGTCTCTCTGCTGGCTCTCATGCTAACGCTGGCCGCCTGCCAGATTGGCAACCAGCAACCACATCTGGTGAAAGCGCCAGCCAGCAAGCAGGTATATCGCGAGCCACAGATTGGTCTTGCCGACTACACGACCCTTGACCCCGCTCTAGTCACCGACCCTTCAGCGATCCGCGCCGTCGAGCTCGTCTTTACCGGACTGGTCCAGCTTGACGACCAGCTCCAGGTCCGTCCTCAGCTCGCCAGCTCATGGACCGTCTCTAGCGATGGTTTGAGCTGGACCTTCCACCTGAAGCCCAACCTGAGATTCAGCGACGGCACACCGTTGACTGCCCAAGATGTAGCTTACAGCCTGGATCGCGCGCTGCAACCGTCGACGCGCTCGACGACCGCTCCCCTCTACCTGGCGCTATTGCGCGATGCTGATAAGCTCCTGGCTGGCACCATTCCGACGCTGATTAACGATAGCATTCTAGTACGAGACAAGCAGACCGTGGTCCTGATTACGCGCCAGAAAGCTCCTTACTTCCTGGCCATGCTCACTAACCCCTGCTCTTTCGTGGTTGAGCGAAGCCTGGTCGAAAAATATCACGGGAATTTCAGTGATCATCTGACGGAAGGAGGCGGCGCCGGTCCTTTCAAAGTGGCTCGCTATGTCCACGGCCAGGAAATTGACTTTGTTCCTAATACCTACTACTATGGAGCGAAACCCCAACTGAGCCGCATTGTCTTTCCCTTCTACCGCCAGGCAAGCGATGCCTATCATGCCTACCAAAGCGGCCAGGTTGATCTGACCAGCGTCCCTCTGGCCAGCTATGCCAGCGATAAGAAGCGCCCAGACTTTCACCAGGTTCCTCAGCTATGGATCAACTATTATACAATGAACTATCTGGTGAAACCCTTCGATAACATCCATATCCGGCAGGCTTTCGCCCTGGCGATTAATAAGGTTACCATTGCTGAGCAGGTCTGGAAAGGTACGGTGCAGCCAACGAACCATATCGTGCCCCAGGGCATGCCTGGCTACAACGCCGGATTGACTGGCCCCGACGGCACACAAAACCTGACAGGCAATCCAGCGAAGGCCCGCCAGCTCTTGGCCCAGGGGCTGCAAGAGGAGCATCTGTCGAGTCTGCCGCCGATCAAGCTCACCTATGCCACCGGGCTGAGCACTCTGGATCAGGAGGCTAAGGCACTGATTGAGATGTGGCGCCAGAACCTGGGCGCGATCGTAACGCCCGATCCAGTCGACTATAATACGCTGCTGACGCGCGTGACAGCAGCCACGAACAACCCCAATGGCCTCCAGATGTGGGGCCTGGCCTGGGTCGCCGAATATCCAGACCCGCAGGACTGGCTCTCGGCCCAGTTTGGCCAGGGGGTCCCCAACAATAACATGAACTATGGGCAGAACGTCAGTAACGACGCTGCGATGCAACAGCTCGTCCAAAAGCAGCTGCAGGAGGCCGATAGCACATTGGATACGGCCACTCGCTTGCGTCTCTACCAGCAGGCCGAACAGCAGCTTGTCAACGACGTCGCCTGGTTGCCGCTGGAGCAGGTGGATACGGTTTTTCTGCGCAATCCACTGATCGTTGGTTTCAAGGATAATGGCATGAATCTGGTTCCACCCGATGATTGGGCCAATATCTATGTTGTCGAAAGTCAGTCGTGACAGAACTGTGTTCCTCTCTCTGTAGCTGAAGGAGAACGGCAGAGAGCCGGAGCAGAGCAGGCCGCCTGAGAAGCCAAGCCTCCTTTCCTAAAAGAGGACTGACCCCTGCTTGCCCTCTCTCTGCCGTTGCTCCTTTCCTTCTCATGAAGGAGTTGAATTTGAATAGCTGTCACGCCACAGCGGTCACAGCGCTTGCCGAGCGTGACTCCGCCAGATGGTCAGCTCATCAGGCCATCTCTAGAGATGGTCCTCCTTTCCTACTCACTGCTTCTTTGCTTGCTCCCGGCAACGGGGTTCCGTATGATAGCAGCGAGGTGGTGCCAGATTTCGGATGCCGCTTGCCACCCCACAGATCCGCCAGCCCAGAGCAAGCTATACGCCGACAGCGCGGTGCTCTTAGCGGGTCCTGACACCGTCACCACACAGAGCCGCGGCCAGGTCGCCTACGTACGCCAAGAGCATCGCGCGACCGACGATATCAGGGACTGTCTTCTGTCCGGCTGGCTGGCATAGCTATCCACATCAAGCAGTGATCTCTAGCCAACAACATGGCAGCTTGCTTTAAGCAGCGATGGAGAAGCTCCCTATGTCTACCCAGCAACGTGTGAGCACAGCAGGCCTCGTAGCGCTGCTTTCTCTTCTGGTCATCCTGTTGGGCGCCTGCGGAGGAGGCAACTCCAATACGGCCTCCGCTCGTAAAGCTCCTCCTAGCCAGCAGGTCTTCATCGAACCGGAGCGTGGGATTCAAGATCTGTCAACCTTTGACCCCGCCTTGACCTTCGATGTCCCTTCGGAGACGGCGATTCAGATGGTCTTCACGGGCCTGGTGTCACTGGACAAAAACCTGGTTGTTCGTCCTCAGCTGGCCAGCTCGTGGACGGTCTCGCCCAACGGCCTGACCTGGACCTTCCATTTGAAGCCGAACCTGAAGTTCAGCGACGGTACACCACTGACCTCAATGGATGTTGCCTACAGCCTGGACCGTGCTCTGCAGCCAGCTCAACGCTCGTCCACAGCGCCAACCTATTTGGGCCTCATCAAGGATGCCGATCGCCTTGTTAAAGGACAGATCCGCACCATCATTGGCGACAGCGTGCTCACACCCGACCCCGAGACGGTCGTCATCCTGGCACGCCAGAAGGCTACCTATTTCCTCAATGCGCTGACTTACCCCTGTTCCTACGTGGTGGAGAAGAAGCTCATCGATAAGTATGGCTCAAAGTGGACAGATCATCTCCAAGAAGGTGGTGGGGCTGGCCCGTTCAAAGTCAAGGAATACACGCATAATAAGCGCATCGTCTTCGTTCCCAATCCCAACTACTACGGTCCGAAGCCCCAGCTGCAGCAGGTGATCTTTCCTTTCTATCGGGACACCGATACCGCCTATAAAGCCTACCAAGCAGGCCAGGTCGACTTTGCTATTGTGCCCAGCCAGCAGGTTGCCCGTGTGCGCAATCAGCCGGAGTTCCACCTGATCC
Organism: Thermogemmatispora aurantia; assembly: GCF_008974285.1. Lineage (GTDB taxonomy): Bacteria > Chloroflexota > Ktedonobacteria > Ktedonobacterales > Ktedonobacteraceae > Thermogemmatispora > Thermogemmatispora aurantia. Next base: position 227,467 of record NZ_BKZV01000001.1, read on the forward strand.
CGCAGCTGTGGATCAGATACTACGGGATGAACTATCTGGTCAAGCCTTTCGACAGCATCAATATGCGGCGCGCCTTCGCCCTCGCCCTGAACAAAGACGAACTGGCGCATGCCATCTGGAAAGATGTCCCCATTCCGACGAACCATATTATTCCCTTGGGGATGCCAGGCTACAATCCAAACTTGCGCGGCCCTGATAACACCGTCAGCACTCGCGGAAATGCTCAACTGGCGCGCCAATACTTTCAGAAGGGCCTGCAGGACGAAGGACTCACCAGCGCTTCCCAGCTTCCGCCAATTACCATCACTTATCCCTCCGGCAATCAGGACCAGGCCAATGAGATAGCGGCAGCCATTCAGATGTGGCAGAATGTCCTGGGAGTGACAGTCAGAGGCGAGGCCATCGATTTCAATAAAATGCTGGATGAGCTATCCAACACTGCCGGCAACCCCCACGGCCTGCAAATGTGGGCCATCGGTTGGGTGGCCGACTATCCCGACCCACAGGACTGGACGACGCTTCAGTTCGATGCCGGTTCTCCCTATAATCAGGTGAACTACGGCCAGAACAATTCTTCCGATCATCTGCAGCAGCAGGCCACCCAGAAACTGCTGGAGGTAGCCGATACTCTGCCAGACTCTAATGCGCGCCTGCAGGCTTACCAAAACGCTGAGCAGCAGCTCGTCAACGACGTAGCCTGGCTGCCCATCACTCAGGTGCGCAACGCTTACGTGCTGAGGCCTTATGTGCAGGGTTTCGTTATGAATGCCCAGCTGCAGGTTCCTCCCGATGACTGGTCCCAGGTCTATATCAGCGTCCACTAAGGAGGGCGCACCATAGCTTAGGAACGATTAGCCCAAGGTAAGGCCCACATAGAGAGCAGCATAGCCAGCAAGCGCCTGCAGCCCGCCGGTCAGATCAGAGACCAGCAGATGCAGCGCCCTGGCTGTGCTCGCTTCTGTTAAGTCCAAGTCCTAGCCTTCCGTGTGCCGCCCGCCGCAGATTTTCTGCTCCCGCCCGATATCCTGACCAGCCAGGCTGAGAGATCCGCTCCAGACACAACGTACATAATAATGTCTTGAACCTGAACAGGGTTGAAGCTCAACAACTTCTACAGTGACTCAGCTGACCAGGGTGCCAGCGCAACCAATACAGGACGGCTTTGCCGCCCGGCCCTGAACTCAGGACAGTTCTCTTCGCGTGCCGTGTTTCGCTAGCAACACCGCACGTATCCTGTTTTTTGGATCGGTTATCGCTCCCTCTGCAGCCTTTGCCCGGAAAAGGAGCGTAGAGGGAACTTGAACGTTGGCTGAGCTGCCACCAGCAGGCCTGGCCCACATCTTGGCAGGCTGTTGCTGTGGCTAGCGTTCACCTTATGGTTAGGAGCACGATCCATGTCCGCACCGCGTAAGAGAACCTACTCCGTGGGCTTAGCCCTCACTCTTTTCTGTCTATTTGCTCTCCTGCTGACTGCCTGCGGCGGCGGCACACAAACGACCTCGCAGCAGAAAGCCCCAGCCAGCAAGCAAGTCCTTGTCTATCCAGAAGCAGGGGTCAGCGACATCGCCACCTTCGACCCCGGCCTCTCTACCGATCTCTACTCGATTCAGGCCATCGACATGGTCTTCACCGGCCTGGTGCAGCTCGACAACAATCTAACAGTTCAACCGCAGCTGGCCGCTTCCTGGGAGACCTCAGCAGACGGCCTGACCTGGACCTTCCACCTGAAACCCAATCTGAAGTTCAGCGATGGTACGCCTCTCACATCAGCTGACGTAGCCTACAGCATCGATCGGGCCTTGCAGCCGGCAGAGCACTCGACCACAGCCCCTATCTACCTGGCCCTGATCAAAGACTCTGACCTGCTGCAGAAAGGGAAGATTAAGACCATCATCGGCGACAGCATCCAGACCCCCGACCCCAATACGGTAGTCATCACCATTAAAAAGAAGGCCGCTTACTTCCTGGATGCCCTCACCTACTCCTGCTCCTACGTGGTGGAAAAGAAGCTGATCGACAAATACGGCAAGGACTGGACCGACCATCTTGACGAAGGCGGCGGCGCAGGTCCCTTCAAGGTGCAATCGTATCAGCATAGCAAGCAGATCGTCTTTGTTCCCAATCCCTACTACTATGGTCCCAAGCCACAGTTGCAGAAGGTGATCTTCCCCTTCTATCAGAAGATTGATACCGCCTATCAGGCCTACCGCGCCGGTCAGGTTGACATAGCGAACGTGCCTAGCTCGTACGTCGATCAGGCGCGGAAAGGGAACGACTTCCACCTGGCCCCTCAGCTGTGGATCAACTACTACACCATGAACTATCTGGTCAAGCCCTTCGACAGCATCAACATGCGCCGGGCCTTCGCCCTGGCCATCAACAAGGACGAAATTGTCCACGCTGTCTGGAAGGACGTCTATATTCCCACAAACCATATCGTGCCGAAAGGCATGCCTGGCTACGATCCGAACCTCAAAGGACCCGATGGCACCACCAGCACCGCTGGGAATCCCACAATGGCCAAGCAGTATCTGCAGGCCGGCCTCAAAGATGAAGGGCTGACCAGCGTCTCTCAGCTTCCGCCGATCACCTTGACTTACCCAAGCGGCTCCGCCGATGCTGATCGAGAGGCTGCAGCCCTGGCCCAGATGTGGCAAAGGGTCCTTGGGATCACGGTCAAAGTCCACGCCGAGGACTTCAACAAGCTGCTGGACGATATTGTCGCCGCCACCAACAACCCGCATGGTCTGCAATTCTGGGGCATCGCCTGGATCGCAGACTACCCCGATCCGCAGGACTGGCTCACGCTGCAATTCGACGCCGGAGTGCCGAACAATAACATGAACTATGGCCAGAACCATAGTCCCGACGCCGCTCAGCAGCAGGCCACCCAGAAGCTGATGGAGCAGGCCGACGCCATGCCCAACGGCCCAGCTCGCTACCAGGCCTACAACCAGGCCGAGCAGCAGCTCGTCGATGATGTGGCCTGGCTGCCGATGGAACAGGTACAGGCTCCCTACGTGGTCAAAACCTATGTCCACGGCTTCTTCTACAATCCTCAGCAGCTGATCCCACCCGACTACTGGTCCCAGATCTATATCACGCAACACTAGTTTCGCCTGAGCAGGACTAATCACCGGCTTAGGCTTGTCCCGGTAGCGCTGGTACCAGGAAGTAGCTCGCGAGGATTGGTTACTCAGCCAGTCAGCCAGACGGCTCATCTGCTGCGTTGGCCCATCGAGCTGGCCGAGAGACGAATCCTTCACCGCCAGAGCCTGGCGGAGCAGGAGCCAAAGGACTCCTCTCCCCAGGCTCTTCACCTTTTTCTCTCACTGCTATCCCCCTCACCTTGACCTTCCTCTGACTGCTCTTTATAATAGCCCCTGTCTGTTCGTCTGTCTGTTCTTCCTTCTTCACCAGCCTGCCTCCCTGCTTGATTCAGCCAGCAGCCAGGAACCACCGTCAGACCGGTCGCAGCAGGCCAGCGCAGCGCCCATTGAAGGCTACCAGCTCAGACAGCGAGCGAGTTGACGGTGGGAAGCTGTTCTACGCGCATGTGAACAACGCAGGCAGGCGAGCGTAATAATATGATGGCAGAAGCATAACCTCTAGCTTGACAAGCCTGACAGCGCTCCTTAAAATATGGGACAAGATCCGTCATGTAACGTCTGTTGTCCGCTACAGTCTAGATCCATCTATGAAAGGGTGCCATTTCATAGATCTTCCACCTCTAGCGGAACGTGACATGGGTACACTTGTCCACGAAGGAGGCAAGAGGCAGAGGACAGCAGAGGAGATAGGGAGGCTTGAGATGAGCCTCCTTCTCGTCAAGTGAGCGCTGACAGGACAGTAAGGGGCTTAGCATGATACAGTTTCTGATCAAGCGCCTCATAGGCTTAGTCTTCGTGGTGATTGGAGTTACTTTCATCACCTTCATCATGGGCTACTTTGCCCCGGGCGATCCAATCCGCACCATGTTGGGTGAGCATTTCTCTCCCCAGCTCTACGCTCAGCTGAGGCACGCCTACGGACTGGACCTGCCCTGGTATGAGCAGTACTGGAACTTCCTCGTCCACCTGGCACATTTCGATTTCGGCTACTCGTTCAAGACGCAGGGGCGACCGGTTTGGGATATTCTCAAGGACGGCGTCCCTGTTTCTATGGAGCTGGCCCTCTGGGCCCTGGTCATCTATCTGCTCATTGGGGTTCCCGTGGGGATTATCTCCGCGCTCAAGGCCAATACCTGGGTGGACACCCTCAACATGGGCATCATGCTGGTGCTCTATGCGATGCCCATCTTTGTCTTCTGCGTCCTGGTTCAGGTGCTGATCGTCTTCATCGACCAGGAAACGGGAGCGAACTGGCCAGTGGCAAACTGGGGCACACCCTGGCACTACACCTGGACCGACATCCAGTTTAAGCTTGCGCCCGTGCTGGTCTTCGGGCTAGCCGGCGCTGCCTACTTTGCACGTATCACTCGCACCAGTATGCTGGAAGTGATGCGCCAGGATTACATCCGTACGGCCCGTGCGAAAGGACTGCCCGAGCGCCTTGTGATCTACCGACACGCGCTGCGCAACGCGCTCATTCCGTTGATCACCGTGACAGGCGTCACGCTGGGCTTCACTATTACGGGGGCCTTTCTCATTGAGAACATCTTTAACATCCCCGGTATCGGCACCATCACAGTCTCATCTGTGCTTGATCGCGACTACCCGGTCATCCAGGCGACTGCGGTACTGCTGGCCATCGGGGTCGTGCTGGGCAACTTGCTGGCGGATATCGCCTACACACTGGTCGACCCCCGCATTAAGCTCGAATAGGAGGCGTAGATAATGGATATGCGCGATCGAGAGATTCAACCAGCCTCCCCCCTGATTGCCCCGGACACGAACCTGATGGTGCCCGCAGAGCCGGAACTTCTCGTCGAGACGCCAGGCGTGATACCGGAGACCGAAGGGCCGAAAGAGCGCAAGCCAGTCTCACCGCTGCGGGAGTCGCTGCGGCGCCTGCGTCGCGATACGCGCGCAATGGTCAGCCTGGGCGTGATCATCTTTATGGTACTGCTGTCGCTGTTCGGGCCTTTCGTCTACCAGCACCTGGGAGGTATTTACGACAGTCCTGACAATGGGCCGATTCCAGCGACGGTCTATCGCACCTTCTATCATCAGGAGCTGAGCCGCCAGGATGAGCTGCCATCGGCTCAGTACTGGCTGGGCACCGACGATCTGGGGCGCGATATTCTGGCCCGCCTGATGCAGGGCCTGCTCGTCTCTATCAGCGTGGCGGTCCTGGTGGAGGTCATCGACATCACGATGGGCATTCTGGTTGGCGTCCTGGCCGGCTACTTCGGGGGCTGGATCGATCAAGTTCTGGCTCGCCTGACGGATATCATCTTCGCCTTCCCGGGGTTGCTCTTTATCATCCTGCTCACTGGAATCTTCGGCACGTGGGCCGATACTACCCTGAGCAACGTTCCCATCGTTGGTCCTAATGGAAACGCCCGCCTGCTCCTGGTTTCAGCGGCCCTGGCCCTCGTCTCCTGGCCTCTGATGGCTCGCCTTGTGCGTGGTCAAACACTTCAGATTAAGGAACAGCAGTTCATCGAAGCGGCCCGCACTGCCGGTAGCAGCAACTTCAAGATTATCTGGCGCCACATTATCCCCAACCTGTTCAGCATCGTTGTGGTGGCCGCCACTCTCGATATCTCCAACACCATCATCGGCGAGGCGAGTATCAGCCTGCTGGGTCTGGGTGTTCAGCAACCGGGTTCCAGCCTCGGCCTGATGATCTCTGAGGCCAGTAACGCGGTGGATACGCATCCCTGGGAGGTGCTGGTCCCTTCGTTGACGCTGGCTATCCTGGTGCTGGCCTTCTCCTTCCTCGGCGACGGCCTGCGCGATGCCTTCGATCCTCGCACCAAAGACTAAGCAAGCGAACCATGCAAGAGCGGAGCATACACCCATGCCAGAAAACCTGCTGGAAGTGAATAATCTCAAAACCTACTTCTTTACTCGCAGCGGCGTTGTCAAGGCCGTAGACGATGTCTCCTTCACCATGCGGCCTGGCGAGGCCCTGGGAGTGGTGGGCGAAAGTGGCAGCGGCAAGAGCGTGACCGCGCTCTCAATTATCCGTCTGGTCGCTTCACCGCCAGGTAAGATCGTTGGGGGTGAGATTCTCTTCAACGGCGAGAATATCCTGGAGAAGAATAACGACGAGATGACGGAGCTGCGTGGCAGTAAGATCTCGATGGTCTTTCAGGACCCGATGACCTCGCTCAATCCAGTCTTCACTATCGGCTATCAGATCGCCGAGACGGTCAAGCGCCATCGCAAGGGTATCTCGAACGACCAGGCCTGGCAGCGGGCAGTCGAGATGCTGGATCTGGTGCGCATTCCCGATGCACGCCGGCGAGCCAAGAACTATCCTCACGAGTTCAGCGGCGGCATGCGTCAGCGCGTCATGATCGCTATCGCTCTGGCCTGCAATCCGCAACTATTGATTGCCGACGAGCCAACCACAGCTCTTGATGTGACCATTCAGGCCCAGATTCTTGAACTGATGAAGGGTCTGGCCAAGGAGTTCGGCACGGCCCTGATGCTGATCACTCATGACTTGGGCGTGGTGGCCGGTACCTGCGAGCATGTGATTGTGATGTACGCCGGCCATATTGTAGAGTCGGCCCCAGTCCGGCAGATCTTCCAAACACCAGCTCATCCCTATACCATCGGACTCCTGCAATCGATTCCTCGCCTGGACGAGAAGCGTGGCACGCGCCTGACCCCTATCCCCGGGCAGCCCCCCGACCTCTCACGCGAGATCATTGGCTGCCCCTATGCCCCACGCTGCCCGCGGGTCCAGCCTCGCTGCCGTCAAGAACGGCCAGAGTTGAAACCGGTAGGCCGCGGTGAGCAGCTCGCCGCTTGCTTCTATCCAAGCTAGCCAGGGAGAGAGGGAGAAGGACGCTATGGCACAACAGCAGATGGCAACCTCGACAGCAACCGGAACAACACTGGTCGAGGTCAAGGGCCTGAAGGTCCATTTTCCAATTAAAGGCGGCCTCTTCAATCGCACTATCGCCCAAGTGAAGGCCGTTGACGGCGTCGATTTGACAATTCGCCGCGGCGAGACACTTGGACTGGTTGGTGAGAGCGGCTGCGGCAAGTCGACAACGGGGCGCGCTATTCTACAGCTCATCAAACCAACAGCTGGCAGCGTCAAGCTGAATGGGGTTGAACTGACCAAGCTGCCACCCGCAGAGCTGCGCAAGAAGCGCGCTGAGATGCAGATGATTTTCCAGGACCCCTTTGGCTCGCTTGACCCACGCTTTACGGTGGGGCAGATTATCGCCGAGCCACTGGAGAACTTCAAACGAGGGAACGCGCGCGAGATCCGTGAGCAGGTGGCCCACCTGCTAGAAGTGGTGGGGCTCAACCCATATTATGTGAACCGCTTCCCCCACGAGTTCAGCGGCGGCCAGCGGCAACGCATCGGCATTGCCCGCGCTCTGGCACTGCGTCCCTCCTTCATCGTCGCTGACGAGCCAGTCTCAGCGCTTGATGTCTCTATCCAGGCCCAGGTAGTCAACCTGCTCCAGGACCTGCAAGCCGAGTTCGGCCTGACTTACCTGTTCGTAGCACACAACCTCTCGGTGGTGAAACATATCAGCGATCGCGTCGCTGTGATGTATCTGGGACGCATCGTTGAGCTGGCGGCGAGCGAGAAGCTCTACGAGTTGCCGCTGCATCCCTATACTCAGGCACTGCTCTCGGCCATCCCCGTCCCTGACCCCGAGGTTGAGGCTCGTCGCAAGCGTATCATTCTGGAAGGGGATGTTCCCAGCCCGGTCAATCCACCACCCGGCTGCAACTTCCATCCACGCTGCTGGAAAGCACAACAAATTTGCCGTGAGGTGACGCCTCTTCTTGAAGAGAAGGAGCGAGATCACTACGTGGCCTGTCATTTCCCAGGTTAAGAAACGCTGCCTCTTGCTTCGCGCCGCTCCCAGATCAGTCAGATTGCCAGCCCTGGCCCGATCGAGGGCGCAGCATAGGGAAGGAATTCAGATAGAAAGCAGCGCCGCAGGCTGGCCTGCGGCGCTGCTTCTGTTTCTGTTGTCAACAGAACTGCCGGCTCTCGATAACCATCCTTCTGCCAACGACTCCCCTCCTGGCCAGAAGAAGTGGAAAAGAAAGGGTGCGCTGCTCCCTGTTCATCCTATTTGCCAGGACCTGGAGGCAAAGTCGATGCCGGACAACTGCAGGCAGGAACGTCCACCATTTTCCAGCGGGCATGCCCTCGCTCGCTCGTCCGTCCGCCAGCCGCCAGAGACGCAGAGGCTCGCTTGCAACCGTGGAAGGGGAAGGTCTACCCGGGAGCGAGGCCGGAGAGAATCCTGCCGCCCCCCAGGAATCTACCAGAGGTGAACGGCAGGCTCTCACCGTTAGTCCTGGTTACGCAGCTCCAGCTGCTTAATGCGCAAGAGAAGACGCAGACGGGCAGCGAGATGGCGTGCATCGACCGGCTTGACAACGTAGTCATCAGCGCCGGCGGTGAATCCAGCGATTTTATCCTGTACCGTCATCTGCGAGCTGAGAATCATTACAGGGAGATGGCGCAATGAAGACTGATCGCGCACGAAGCGACAGAGATCGAGGCCATTCTCGTTGCCCAGCACAATCTCACAGATCAGCAGGTCGGGGGGCTCTTCGAGCAAGCAGCGACGAGCTTCTTCCAAAGAAGAGGCACAGCGGACAGTAAACATATGCTCCAGGGCTTGTTTAATGCGCCCCTGGGTATGTGGATCGTCATCAACGAAGAGCACCCGCGGCAATTGCGCTGTCCTTGGTTCACGAGCCATGAGACGGATAGATAGCATCGTCGATCAGCACTTACAAGAAATAAGTGTTCAAGCAGCTAAATAAAACCGACATGGACAGAGGGAGACGGGAAGCAAGAGGCCTCTCCCGCGGCTGCCCCCTTGCTTCTCAATGAAGATGAGAGGACAGCCCTCTGCCAGCAAGACAAGCCTGACACAAAAGATCCTGGCCACCCACTTGAGCAAAAGTAGTTTGGCTTGGACCTGTTGCTTGGTGGCGCATCTGGTCAAGAGCCATTGCAGCAGCATCCTTTAGCGAAGCTGAGTGGTCCGTGCACGGTCCCCATCGTGCCCAGCCGACTCATCGTCCTTATCGTTGTTGCTGTTGCTGCTGTTCACTCTGGCTGCGCATCAATTCATCCATGCGGCGCTGGCGGTCAGCGGGAGTCAGGCGCAGAACGCGCTCGATAGCCGCATTGAGGGCGCTAGGTTTAAAGGGCTTGGTCAGATACTCATCGACCCCGGAGAGAAGGCCTGTGAGCTGATCCTCCTCGCGCGTCATCGCACTTAGGATGATCATAGGAGTATCGGCAGTGCGTGCATCGCCCCGCAGGCAGCGCACTAGCTGGTAGCCATCCATCCGAGGCATCTTCACATCGATGATGACGCAATCGGGGTGATGGGCATAGACCTGTTCCAGGCCCTGGACGCCGTCATAAGCGACGATGACTTCGTACGAGCCCTGGAGATTCACGGCATATTTGATAAGCTCTACAATAGTAGGATTATCGTCGATGACCAGCACTTTCTTCATCGTCTTTTCCGCCGTTTAAAGCCGTCTTGCTCAGGCACTGCACTTTATCTCTCCTCAACAGCAAAGACGACCCACCCCTTTGCATTGTAACACACCTGCCTGGCCTTGCCAACTGAGGCCCTCGGGAGTACTAGCCAGGCGGACGGCCAGGCCGCTGGTATCCCAGTTGGTCATCTTTTCCCCGCTTGTCCCCTTGTGGTACAATGAAGCAGATAGCAACAATGGGCTGCCGATAGCCTTTGCTCTGGTGTGGCGCTGTCAGGCGGCTGTAGGATGCCCCATTCTGGGGAGGCCTCTTCTGATGGTAGCTTTTGAGCGCTACTCGCGACAGACTCTCTTTGGTCCTATTGGACGCCAGGGTCAGGAACGCCTGCTTGCCTCCTCCGTGGCCATTATCGGCTGCGGTGCGCTTGGCACTATGCTTGCTAACCACCTTTGTCGCGCTGGTATCGGGCAAGTGACCATTGTCGACCGCGATTACGTTGAGCTGAGTAACCTGCAACGGCAGATCCTCTTTGACGAAGACGACGTTCAGGCCCACTTGCCCAAAGCGGTGGCTGCAGCCAGGAAACTGGAGCGTATCAACAGCGAGGTCCGGGTCGAAGCCCTGGTTGCCGACCTCGATGCTGAGGAGGTCGAGTCGTTGGTCCAGCGCGTAGATCTGGTGCTGGACGCCACCGATAACTTCGAAACGCGCTATCTGCTCAATGATGCCTGCGTGAAACACCGACGACCCTGGATCTACAGCGGGGTGATCGCCGCTCACGGGGTGACGATGAACATTCTCCCGGGTGAGACCGCTTGTTTGCGCTGTGTCTTCCCCGAGATGCCTCCCCCCGGCAGTACACCGACCTGCGATACTGCCGGCGTGCTCAATGGAATCGTGAGCATGATTAGCGGCATCGCAGCGACTGAGGCCCTTAAAATCTTGCTTCAGAGTCCTCTGATCAGCCGGGCCTTGCTGGCCGCCGATCTCTGGGAGAATACGTTTGAGCGTCTGGAGTTGCCTCGTCAGCCCGATTGCCCGACCTGCTCCCTTGGACGCTTCGATTTCTTGAACGCTTCCATCCAGAGTAGGACAACCGCGCTCTGTGGGCGCAACGCTGTTCAGGTACGCAGCAGCCGCCGTGGGACTCCCGTCGATCTGGGGGCTCTGGCTCAGCGTCTAGAAGCGCTCGCTCCCGTCCAGCACAATGCCTACTTGCTGCGCTTTACCATCGATGGCTACGAGATGACGGTCTTCTCCGACGGACGCGCGATCATCAAGGGCACCGATAACGAGCAAGTTGCGCGCTCACTCTACGCCCGCTACATCGGCATGTGACCGATCTCCGCGCCAGCCCGGCCCGGGGAGAAGTGCCAGGTCTGCCAGCAGAAGCGGGCAGGTCCAGTCCCCGCCACCCAGCCGGGGTCTTGTCCCTCTCCCACTCTATGCTATAATGAGGCACAATCCGCCTGGTGGTCTCTTCACTTCATCATCCGTTAGCGTCTCTCTGAGAGACACAGCGCAACCAACAGTGCCAGCAAGCAAGCAATTCATAATCAAGGAGATAGAACGACTCGACTGACCTCCATCAGCAAGCAAGGGAGTCATGTTCTATGGCTGAGTATATTCTGGTCTGCGTGGCCTGGCCCTACGCTAAAACGTCGACCCACGTTGGGCAGATTGCCGGTGCGTATCTGCCCGCCGATACTTTCGCGCGCTATCATCGTCTGGCCGGTAACCATGTGCTGATGATCTCTGGCAGCGATGAGCATGGCACGCCCATTCTGGTCGAAGCTGAGCGTCAGGGCATTTCGCCGCGCGAATTTGTCTCCTACTACCATCGCCAGATCTGCGAGATCTGGGAGCGCCTGGGGATCTCGTGGGATCTCTATACGGAAACGGGTACGGAGAATCACTATCGCATCACACAGGATTTCTTTCTGACGCTCTATCAGAAAGGCTATGTCTATAAGGATAGAATGCAGTCACCCTATTGTCCAACGGATCGCCGCTTTCTCCCCGATCGTTACGTCGAGGGGACCTGTCCTCACTGTGGCTATCCCCAGGCGCGCGGTGACCAGTGCGACAACTGTGGTCGAGTACTCGATCCCGTCGATCTGATCCAGCCTCACTGCCGCCTCTGCGGCAGTCGGGAGCAGCCGCTGGAGATCCGCGATACCGAGCATTTCTTTCTTGACCTGCCCAAGCTTCAGGAGCCGATCCTGCAGTGGCTCTCTCAGGGTAAGGAGCACTGGCGTCCCAACGTTTATGCCTTTACCATGAATTGGCTGAAGGAGGGCCTGCGCCCGCGCGCGATCACGCGCGATCTCGATTGGGGCGTGCCTATCCCGCTGGAAGGCTACGATGAAAAGCGTATCTATGTCTGGTTCGATGCGGTGATTGGCTACTTCTCAGCCACCGTGGAGTGGGCGCAGCGTAGTGGCAATCCCGAGGCCTGGAAACAATGGTGGATTCCTGGCGCAACCAATCCCCCGGTAAAAGCCTACTACTTTATCGGCAAGGACAACATTCCTTTCCACACGATTATCTGGCCGGCCATGTTGATGGGCTATGGCAACCGCAATCTGCCCTACGATGTCCCAGCCAACGAGTTCATGACCATGCGCGGCAGCAAAGCATCCAGCAGCCGGGGGAATGTGGTCTGGACGAAGGATGTGCTCGACCTCTACGGGGCAGATCCGCTGCGCTACTACCTGTCAGCCTCTGCTCCCGAGGGACGCGATACCGATTTTACTTTCGAGGAGCTGGTACGGCGCAACAACGATGAGCTAGTTGCTACCTACGGCAACGCTGTCCATCGCACCTTGACCTTTGTCCAGAGCCGCTTTGGCGGGACAGTTCCCACGCCCGGGGCACTGAGCACCGCTGATGAGGCCATGCTGGCAGAGGTGGAGAAGGGCTTTCTGACAGTCGGCGAGTTGATCAGTCGCTGCCGCTTCAAGGACGGATTACAGGCGGCGATGGCTGTGGCTCACGTGGCCAACCGCTATCTTGATGAGCAGGCCCCCTGGAAGCGCATCAAAGAGGATCGTCAGGCCGCTGGGACAACGCTCTACGTGATGCTGCAGGTGCTGAGCGGCCTGCGCTTGCTGCTCTATCCTTACCTGCCTTTCTCTTCGCAGAAGCTGCACACTTACCTGGGCTTCGAGGGCGATGTCAGTGCTTCTCGCTGGCAGCTTGAAACGGTGCCCGCCGGCAGACGGCTGCCACCACCCCAGCCGCTCTTTGCCAAGCTGGAGGAGCCCGCTGACCTCTCTTCCGCTGAGAGTAAGTCGCTGCCCTAGTGCCGATCGTCTTGCCGGCAAGAGTTGCAACAGGATCAGACAAGAGAGCGAGCCAGTCAGGAGAGGAAAAAGAGGGCCACAACACCGCTGGGGAGAGTCTCTTCCCCCAGTGCCAGCCGGGCGGAGGAGGCGCTCCGCCTGGCTGATCCTTATTCTTCGATCGACTGCTCTTCGCTCTCTCGGAGACGATAGCCCGCCGCCTGGGCCGCAAGGCAGGCGGCCCCTACCACGCCCGAGAAATCGCCCAGGCGAGTGCGCACAATGGGTGTCTGGCGTGCAGGTAGGGAGAGTGCCACCGTACGCGCTCGCCGCACGGCGCGCTCAAAGAGCAGATCGATGGCTTCGATAACGCCTCCCCCCAGAATGATGGCCTCGGGATTGTAAAAATTGATGATCGAAGCCAGGCCATAGCCCAGGTAGTCCGCGGCTTCGCTGACTACCTCTATGACTAACTCATCGTTCTGCTGAATCGCACTGGCCAGCAATCCCGAACGAATGATGGTCTCGCCACCTTTGAGCTGGAGCAGGGCCTCGTCGGCCAGCACCGATTTGCGGCCATGATGGATCTCAGCCAGAATGGCCCGCGTGATGGCCGTGCGTGAGGCGTAGGCTTCCAGGCAGCCGCGCGCGCCACAGCCACAGATGCGTCCGCTGGCTTCCACCGTAATATGGCCAATCTCGCCGGCGGTACCGGAGAGACCTGTGTAGAGCCGCCCGTTTTGAATGATACCAGCCCCGATGCCGGTGCCGATAAAGACACAGACAAAATTTTTGTAGGTGCGCCCGGCCCCGTGGAGGTACTCGCCCAGAGCCGCGACCTCAACATCATTGCCAACCGCAACTGGGCGTTCAAATTCGGCACTCAGCAGAGCCGCTACCGGCATATCGCGCACGCCGAGGTTGGGCGCCTCTAGAATCACGCCGGCCTGACGATCAATCTGGCCGGCAGCACCGATGCCTACCGCGAGCAGCTCGCGCCCGTTGCGCAGATCGGCGGCCTCTAGAGCGGCACGAGCGACTTCCACGACCCGGCGGGCGACAAAGTCCTGCCCCCGTTCCGCTTTTGTGCGCTTGCGCGCCGAGGCGATCACTGCGCCAGTGGAGACATCGATAACTGCCGCCAGCGTCTTGGTGCCTCCCAGGTCGATGCCAAGAGCATAGGATGCTGGATGCCCCGCGTGATTCTTGGCCATAGTCCTCTCCTCAAGATAAACAGAACGGTAGCAACAGGCCGCACAGCCTGTTTCATACCGCTTGCTCATGATAGTGTGGATATGGGACGGCTCTCTGAGCAGAATATGCTCGCTCGCTGCTCCTGCAGCATGCACGCCTATCTGCCCCAGGGGAGCACGCTTCAGTCCCTCTTCTCTCCCTTACTCCTGCCGAAAGGGGAGGCTCAGATTCGGCTCCACGTCCAGATCAAGATCATGCTGCTCACCATGCAGGCGATGGAAGAAGGCCGCCGCCGCTACCATTGCCGCATTGTCTGTGCAGAATTCGATCGGCGGATACTGCAACCGGATACCCAGCGGCGTCAGCTCTTCCTCCAGGCGGGCCCGCAAGGCAACGTTGGCCGCAACGCCACCGGCCAGCAAGACCTGCCGCACGTGATATTCTTGAGCGGCCATGCGCGTCTTGACCGCCAAGACATCAACAATGGCTTCCTGGAAACCCGCCGCCAGCAGACCGATATGGACTTGACCGCGTCTGGCCGCTTCGCTTCCCATCGTGGTGTAGCGACTAACCTGGCGCCCTCCACTGGGCAGCGGACGACCAGGCTGTTGATCCGCCACCAGTCCTTCGGCCAGGTGAAGCATGGCGGTTTTCAGTCCGCTGAAGCTGAAGTCATAGGTTCCTCGTAGCCAGGCCCGCGGCAGCCGATAAGGATTGCGCACCGGCAGGCGCTGCTGGCGTAGCTCCTCTTCTGCCAGGCGTGCAGCCCGCTGAATGGCTGGACCACCGGGGTAGCCAAGTCCCAGGATGCGCGCCACCTTATCAAAGGCTTCTCCCGCTGCATCATCGCGCGTCCGCCCCAGCAGGAGATAGTCGGTATGGTCGCGCATGAGAACCAGCTCGCTATGAGCGCCGGAAACGACCAGACAGATCAGGGGGAAGAGCGGATCACCAGGCAGATAGGCGCTCTCTGTCTCGCTCGCGTCAGTCTGGAGGTCAGTGTCCGGCGCCTGGCGCAGCCAGTTGGCGTAGATATGGGCTTCCAGATGGTTGACCCCAAGAAAAGGTAAATCGCGGGCGAGAGCCAGGGTCTTGCCTACTGTCAAGCCAACGAGCAGCGAGCCAGCAAGGCCAGGACCATAGGTAGCAGCCACTGCCTCGATGTCTTCCCAGCGGCAGTGAGCCTGCTGCAGAGCCGTCTCGATGACAGGCAGAATAGCGGCCAGCTGTTGGCGCGAGGCGACCTCTGGCACTACTCCCCCGTAGCGCTCATGAATCTCTGTCTGCGAGGCGACCACATTAGCCAATAGGTAGCGACCATCTTTGACAATGGCCGCCCCAGTCTCATCACAAGAGCTTTCGATCCCTAGAACGAGCATAGCTCACCCCCTTTCTCATCTAATGAAAAGTGGCGTAGCTGGGGTGCACATATCTCTGGCCGGCTCCGGCTCCGGCCTTGCCCCGCTCTTCTGCTCGGCCAGAACGGCGGCAGCCAGCATACAACCGCTGGCCAGGCCATCCAGACTCAGTCACCCGAGTCGCGGGCCAGAGGTTGTCAGCGCAGATCAGGCGGTCGGCCGGGATGGCCTCTCCTAGCCCCGAGCTTCCAGCTTCCGTAGCAGCGCGGCTTTCTGCTCCTGAAACTTCTGGCGATAGGCCGGGCTGTGGATCTCGTCAGTCCACATGATCAGAGCGTCCTCTTGATTATCGCTGTAGTAGCGATGGCGCAGACCGGCCTCACGGAAGCCATACTTACGATAGAGATTTTGGGCAACATAGTTGGAGACACGTACCTCAAGCGTGACCCATCTGGCGCCGATGGTATAGGCGATATCAATCAGGCTGATGAGCAAGAACTCGCCGAGTCCCTGACGGCGATAGTCAGGATGCAGGGCAATCGTGGTGATATGCGCTTCGTCAACCATGAGCCACAGCCCGGCAAAGCCAATGATCGAGGCGAGCTGCGGAGAGGTTGTCGCCGTCGACGAGCGGCCCGGCAACAGCGACAGAGGGAAGAAGCGCCTTGGCTTCTCAGCTTCAGAGGCAGAAGGCTCCACGTGCTCCTCTAGAATCTTTTTATCCCGCAGGACAATATAGTGCGCCCAGCGGTTGTCTTGCAGTTCCTTGCGATAGGCACTAGGAGGCCAGGTTGATGGATAGGCCAGACGCTCAATCTCGATCACCCGAGGTACGTCTGACAACGTCATGCGTTCAATGCTGTAACGCACGTTCTTCCCTCTCTGTCTCGCTTTGAGGTAGTGAGCGCGGCTGACCCACCGCGTTCAGCAGCGGTTGCTTACGTGCACTGGCCGTAATGGCAGGGGGGCGCAAGTAAAGCGGTTCCAGGCGCAAAGGGTCATCATGCTCGCCCCGCAGGAGGCGCGGTAAGGCGAGAGCGGCCAGCGTGGTGGCCCGTCTGGTGGCCAGCAATGGCTCAGCGAAGGCACACTCTGGCAGAGAGGAGCGCAGGGTCGCGCAGGTAGCCGCTTTCAGCTCCCCACAGAAGAGAAAAGGAGGCAGCTCGCGCCGGCCCGGCACAGCCAGAGATGTGGCAGCCAGTTCCTTGAGATAGGCCACGAGCTGCTGAGGAGGCAGCAGGACATAGTTCCCAAGCCGCCGCAGCTCCTGCCTAAGCCGCCCCTGCTCATCCTGGCCTTCCGTGCTGAGATAGCAGGCAGCATACAGTTCGGAGCGCCCTGCCTCCAGCACAGCGCAAATCGGCCCCGACCAGCGGCGCTGCTGGGCAGCGATGATGTCCAGGGTGCCCACCCCAATCAGTGGCTTCTCCAGGGCAAACGCCAGGCTACGGGCCGTGGCCACCGCCACGCGTACACCATTAAAGGAGCCTGGGCCTAAAGCCACCGCCAGGGCAGAGAGGTCCGCCGGACGCCAGTTTCGACTGGTCAGTAACCGACGGATCGCTGGCAACAACTCAACACTATGATTGTTCTCGACAAGCCAGGTCTCCTCTGCGTAGAGCGTCTCCTCGGAGCAAAGGGCCAGACTTGCCTGGCGCGTGGAGGAATCAATTGCCAAGAGCAGCATAGGTATTTTTCTGGAATTGTTGTAGCAGCTCACAATAATACGATCCAACGGCCTCGAAGAGGAGCGCACGCTTCGTCTCGCTGAGCAACTTCAGACGAATGCGGAGATACTCGCCAGACCAGAGCGTGGCGGCCTTATCAGCCCACTCCACCACACAGACACCTGCCGGGTTAGAAAAGTAATCTTCGAAGCCCAGATCGAGTATCTCTTCAGGATGCTCCAGGCGATAGAGATCGAAATGGTAAAGCGCCAAACCTCTGGAGTGCGTTGCCTGCTCTTCTCCGCGCCTGCGCGGCTGACCACGGTACTCCTTCAGGAGTGTAAAGGTAGGGCTGCTGACCACCTCAGCAATGCCCAGACCTTGAGCCAGACCCTGCGTAAAGGTGGTCTTCCCCGTCCCTAGTTGGCCGGCCAGCAGGATCAGCTCACCACCACGCAGCAGCTCCCCTAAGCGCATACCAAGCCGCTGGGTTTGGGCCGCACTATGGCTGATCACATCAAGGGTACAGCTCACCTCGTCTTGAGAAGCACCAGTCACACCGTCTTCCTTTTCCCCTGCTATAGCCGTGGCTCAAGTATCTCTTGAGCCTTTCCAGAGAACCTCAAATTATTATAACACAGTCCTCCCCGCTTCGCCTCAGCCGATTTTCTTCCCACAGCTAGAGCAATAGAGCGCCCGCACGCGGACTAACTGGCCACAGTGAGGGCAGGGCACCTTATCTGCCACACGCGGGCCGCCGCTGGCCGCTGACCCAGCCGCTCCTACCGTTCCTGGGACGCCCCCCATTCCCGCCGGCGCCGGTGGTGTCGTTGGGGCCGCCGGCGCCACCGGAGGCGGGGTATAATCGCGCGGTGGCTGCGGAGCAAACTGCTCCGGTTGATAGGTCTCATTCTTAATCTCCTGAAGCTGTTGCTCTCGATTACGCAGATCGGCATCCAGCTCCTGAATACTGGCACAGATACGCGCTAACTGTGGCTGGGACAGCGCTCCCTGCTGATAGAGGGTCATAGCCGCAGTGGCCAGCTCCTCCAGCAGGAGCTGACGCTGCTTGAGCAGCTGATCAATCTCCCCCTGCTTGTTTCGAATACGCAGCTGCTTCTGCGCCTCCCAGGTGGTGCGGCTGACAGCTGCGGAGACAAGATGTTTCGCCGACTCAACAAAGTCCGCCATGATCGGTGCTCCTTCCCTTTGTCGGTTGATCTGGTGAGTTGGGAATGCAGGTCGGGCCTCCTGCTCGACACGAGGGAAATTCTGCCTCTCCCGCCGGAGCAGTGAGAGCAGCCATTTCTCGCCCGCTCATGCATCCCCGTTTGCTCCCTGGCAGTTCTGACTGGTAGCAGGGTAGACGCGCTAGATTGCTACCTGGAGGCCTGGCCCAGGCGCTGCTAGCTAATCCTCGCTCTCCACTGCCCCGCGATGGATACGCACAGCCTCCAGTCGACCCGCACTGCTGAGCTGGATAGCCACCACATCAATGCGCCAGGGACGCTCGTAGGCCTCGTGCAGCTCAAGGTAGTGAGAGGCCACCTCAATGAGCTTGCGACGCTTCTGGCATGTCAGGGCCTCCTCGGGAGGGCCCCAGCTGCTGCTGCGGCGCGTCTTCACTTCAATAAAGACCAGCTCCTCGCCATCGCTGGCCACAAGGTCGATCTCACCAGCCCGGCAGCGAAAGTTGTGCTCGTGAATATGATAGCCCTGCTGACGCAGGATGGCAGCTGCCAGGCGTTCGCCAGCTTGACCAAGGGCGCGCTGGCCCCTGGCTCGGGTCAGGCTCTTCGGTCCCTGTCCACCAGACTTCTCGTGATCTGGACAATTCATGAGAGTAATACGCCATCCCTACTCTCAATGTTGTATGCTTCCTATGAGAGCACCGCTGAGCTAGCAGCGCTCTTGCCGACTCTGCAAGGATAGCCTAGACAGCGGCCAGATGCAAGCAGACAAGGAGTGTTCCCGAAGATGACCCGGGGAAACGCTCAGGAGAGGAGTAAGTCAAGAGATGGTACAGCAACCGATTGTCTTTCTCCATGGAGCAGGTGGGAGCGCCCGTAGCTGGAGCGCCCTGCTAGAGTATCTCGGCTCGTATCCCGCTATTGCCATTGACCTGCCAGGCCACGGCCAGCGCGCGGACACACTACCGGCAGAGGTGAGCGTGAGCGACTACGCTCAGGCCGTCTGGCAGATTGTGAGCCATGAACTACAGCTGCAGAGACCGATTGTCGCCGGGCACTCGATGGGCGGTGCCATTGCACTGACCCTGGCCCTGGAGCATGGCCAGGAGCTGGCCGGACTGATCTTGATCGGCACAGGCGCCCGCCTGCGCGTACGAGCCGATCTCCTGGAAGCCACACGGACAGGCTCACCCGAGGCGCTGCAAGCGCTGGCCACCTGGAGCCTGGTCTCGACAAGCAGCGAGAGCCAGCGCACTCGCTTTCAACAGGAGCTAGCCAGCGGCGCTGCTCAGCTTTACCGCGACCTGCTGGCCTGCCACACCTTCGATTGCATGGCCCGCCTGGGAGAGATCCAGCTGCCAACCCTGATCGTCGTAGGCGCAGAAGACCAGATGACTCCTGTTAAGTATAGCCAGTATCTTCATAACCACATTGCAGGCTCAACGCTGCAGATCATCCCTGCTGCCGGTCATGCTTTGATGCAAGAGCGACCGGAGGAGCTGGCTCGCGTCATCGCTGCCTGGCTGGCAGCAGCCCCCTCGACGCCTTCCCCTGGTTCATGCTACAATACAGCCAGTGGTTTCCCTCACGAATAATAGAGCAAGCAGGGCAGCAACGGCCCTTCTTCATACAGAGCATTTGCGATAGATAGGGGGCAACGGTATGTCAGGCCATTCGAAATGGGCACAGATTCGCCGAGCTAAAAGCGTGAACGATGCGCGCAGGGGACAACTGTTCACGCGCCTCGGGCGTGAGATCGCAGTTGCTGTGCGCGAAGGAGGAAGCGGAGACCCAGCCGCCAACCCGCGTCTGCGCATGGCCATCCAGCGCGCGCGCGATGCCAACATGCCGATGGAGAACATCGAGCGCACCATCAAGCGGGCCCTTGGCGGCGCAGAGGGCAGCAACCTTGAAGAAGTGACCTATGAGGGCTATGGCCCCGGCGGGACGGCCATCCTCATCGAGGCGATGACCGAAAACCGCAATCGCACGGTCGCAGAGATTCGTAACGCCTTCAGCCGCAACGGCGGAAGCCTGGGCGAGACGGGTAGCGTCTCCTGGATCTTTGAGCCGCGCGGGATCATTGAGCTAGCTCTCGACGGGCACGACCCCGATGAGGTCTCACTGGAGGCCATTGATCTGGGCGCCGAAGATGCGGAGACGTCCTCAGAGGAGGACCAGATCTTGACGATCTACACGACCCCAGCCAATCTGGAGAAGGTGCGTCAGGCTCTCCAGGAGAAGAATTACAAGATTCTGAAAGCTGAGAGCACGATGGTCCCCAAGACACGAGTCGAACTGCATGATGCCAGAACTGCCCATCAGCTCATGCGGCTGGTCGAGAAACTGGAGGACCTGGACGACGTCCAGAACGTCTATTCCAACGCTGATATTCCTGACGAACTGGTGGCCTCCTATGAGTAGGGCCTGTGACAGCAGCGAGCCAGGGATCAGAGCGACCCTTGTGGCCGCTCTGTCCTCTCACCGGAAGCACAGCAAGGAAGGCGGCATAACCCTATGACTCAGAAGGCTCCGCCGCGGCGGGTCGCCCTGGGCATCGATCCCGGGACGGCCATTGTAGGATATGCCGTCGTAGCGGCCCAGGGCGACCGGCTTAGCTTGCTCGCCTGCGATGTCATTACCACGCCCGCCGGCATGCCCTTACCCCAGCGCCTCCAGCAGATCTATGAGCGTCTGGGAGAAATTGTCACCATTCATCAGCCGGCGGAGGCGGCTATGGAGGAGCTTTTTTTCGCCAAAAACGCCCGCACGGCGATGATGGTCGGCCAGGCGCGCGGTGTAGCTATGTTGGCGCTGGCCAACCACGGATTGTCGATTGCAGAGTATACGCCACGCCAGGTGAAACAGGCAGTCACCGGCTACGGCAGCGCAGACAAGGCGCAGGTCGGGGAGATGGTGCGCATTTTGCTCAATCTGCGCTCCATTCCTCGCCCCGACGATGCAGCAGATGCAGCAGCTGTTGCCATCTGTCACCTCTATAGCTCCCACCTGATCAAAGCCAGCCTCCTTTCAGAGGGGATCCACTCCTCAGAATCAGGAGGATGGTAATCATTCCCCAAAAAGTCAGCAACCGTTACTCAGATCACGCCAGTGGCGTTACTTCCTATACGACAGCAGAGGGAGAGATAGGCAGGCAGGGATGATTGCGAGTATTCATGGCATTCTTGAGGCACAGCGCGAGGACCATCTGATCGTCCGCGTGGGAGGCTTCGGGCTGCGTGTCTTTGTGCCAGCCTCGACACGCAATCGTTTCAGTACTCCCGGCAGTGAGGTCTCGCTCTATACTCACCTGCACGTCCGCGAGGACGGCCTGACACTCTATGGCTTCTCCGAGGAGGCCGAGCGCGATATGTTCGAGCTGTTGATCGGCGTCAGCGGCGTAGGCCCCAAGGTAGCCCTGGCACTGCTTTCGGTGCTCGATGCACCCACCTTCTATCGTGCCATCGCTCAAGAGGACGTGCAGCTGTTGGCCCGCGCCCCCGGCGTGGGCAAGAAGCTCGCCGGTCGTCTGGTGCTGGAGCTGAAGGGCAAGGTGCCGGCAGTAGCCCCAGGTACAGCCTCCGCCGGTGGTATCCGGCGCTCCGAGGTGCTGGAAGCCCTGGTCGGTTTGGGCTACAGTCCCGCTGCCGCCCAGGCGGCTATCGCTCGCCTGCCCCAGGACCAGAACCTGACGCTGGAAGAACAAATCACCCTGGCCCTGCGCTCCCTCGCCCGCGAACTCTGATCTGACTGACGGTCGTTGTAGCAGGTAGGATTCGCAGAAAACGCCTATTTTCTGGAGGATGCTGATGGCAACGGACGAATTGCTGCCGCCAGCATGTGCTTTCGCTGTCTCTGTCCTGGCTGAGTACGAGCAGGACCCCGAGGCCGTGCCCGAGGAGGCTGTCGAGGCAGCCCGGCAGCATATGGCCTCTTGCCCACGTTGCAAGGAAGCCTCGGCAGCGAGCGGCCCCAAGCGCAAAAAAAAGAAGGTGCGGCGCCTCTCTCCTGTAGAGCCTCTGGCCGCCTCCGAAGGCAATGAGGCGGCAGTAGCCGCGCCGGCCCTGGCCAGTGCCGAGCCTTTCCAGGTGGCTCCCCCCGTCTCGCAGCCACCGGCTGGGCCAGGTTTCTCCTCTCCCTCGCCTGGTCCCGAGGCACCCGAGCAGACAATCCGCATTGCACCTCCCTCGGCTGGCGATGGCTTGATCGATTGTCAGCAGTGTCGTCAACTGCTGCCTGAGTACGCCGAGGCGATGGATAGCGGGCAGAATGTGGCTTTACTCTATCCAGAGGTTCAAGCCCATTTGCTTGTCTGCGACACCGGCTGTCTGGTATTGCTAGACCTCTTCCGTCAGGAGGCAAAGGCCAATCGCAAGTATCGGCGCCGCCCGGTGCGCGATCCGTTCCGCGTGATGTGGTGGCAGATGAGCGGCTTTTTCCGCGGCGGATTGGTCCCGATCTCCCCGCGTGCTTTGGCCTTCGGGACTTTGATCCTGATTTTATTGCTGACCTCTCTGACCGCATTCCTGGCGATCCGCTGGGATGACGCTCGCTATTACCATCCCCCCAATACGCATCTGTTGCCGACACCGGACGGTATCGGGCTGAGCGACGGGCTGAAGGTCTTCGATGCCTGTAACGCCGCAGGCTACCAGGATAAGCGGCAGGCTGCCCAGGCGATGCAAGCGGGCAATAGCAAGAAGGCCGACGCCCTGCTCTCGGCAGCGGTAGCGATCAGCGATACCACGGGGTGCAACAGCGCCGAGGCGGCCATTTATCGAGAGGACCTGCATGTGCGCCTCTCAGGCCACCCCTATGGCATCATTGTGGTGAGCTTCGACAGCGGTCCCGGTGTGGCCGATCCCCAGGGCGGTACCGATCGCCATATTCTCTACGCCGCCTATACCCAGGAGCTGGTGGGAGCCTATATCAGTCAGGAGCAGTACAATAGCGCGCAGATGAAGATTCCTGGCGCACCTTTGCTGTACCTGGTGCTTGCCAACACAACAGGCGAGGAGGAGGGTGCGCTGCAGATCGCCAATGCTGTGGCGACGCTAAACGCGCAGGGGAACTTTGGCAACTTCGGGCTGCAGGTCACCGGACGTCCGCCCATCTTGGCCGTGCTGGGGCTGGCGCCAAGCCGCTTGACAGAGGTGGTGCTGCCGGTACTCTGCCGCGCCGGTGTTCCTCTGCTCGCCCCGACCGCTTCGGGTCTCTTCATCATTGACTTGCTCTCTCAGACCTCCCTCTATCGCCATTGCACTCCCGGCTTCGCTTTTATTCGCTTCTCGGCAGACGATTCGGCGCAGAGTCGAGCAGGAGCCGATTACGCCTACAATGAGCTGGGGGCTCGCAATGTGGCGATCTTCTATGACCCGAGCAATCCTTCCTCCAGTAGCTCAGCACGCTATTTTAGCCAGTACTTCACCGCTCATCGGCATACACGCATCGTGGCCCAGGAGACCGCTGTAGCTAGTGGCCTGCTTGATGCCAATGGGCGCCCCCAAGCCTCGCGCGATGATTTGCTGGCCGGCCTCAAGGATGCTCTGCAGGCCCAGCCCCGTCCCGACCTCATCTTTGCCCCGCTGCTCTCTAACGATGTCATGACGCTGGCGGAGGCAATCGCCCAACTTCCACGCGATCAGCAGCCGATTCTGCTGATCGGTGGCGAGTTCGTCCAGCCGACGGCCATCCAGAAGCTGGTGCCCTGGGTGCGTCAAAACCAGCTCACGCTGCCGCGCATCTATGTGACAGTCAGTAGCGCCGCTCGCCCTCCCAGCGGCGATAGCCCCTGGCCCAAGCAGTTCTACGCCGCTTTCTGCACGCTCTTTGCCTCACCAGGCAGCTTCTGTAGTGGGGCCGCAGCCCTGGACCAGGGCGCACTGCTCTTCGGTGATGCGGTAGAGATGGTGGCCTTAAGCCTCGGTCAGAACCAGCAGTCAGGGCAACAGGCCCAGAGCAGCCAGGGTCAGGCTCAGGCTTCTCCCAGCTTCCCTACGCCTGCCCAGCTCGTGCAGCGCATCAGTAACCAGAACTTCAACGGCGTGAGTGGCCCTATCGCACTGCGCTTGTGGGATAATGTGCTGGTAACCAGCACACGCGCCGCACCGGCGATCCTGGTGCTGCAACAGGATGGCAGCATTCAGATTGCCCAGTAGCGGGAAGCAACAAGGCGGGACCAGGCAGGGCCTCTGTCCTTCCCACCACAGTCAGTACTGCCTGGTAAGAGAGAATAGGGGCGACAAGTCAGCCTCAGCTCACTTTGCTGGGGCCGTCGCCCTCTCCTCTCTGCTTTCTTCTCTTCCGTCCTGGCCGTTTCATTTGCCACTTTGCCTGGTCAAAGGACAGCCGCGTTCTTGCCCCCGCCCCACTCAGCCAGCTCACCAGGCCCTGATCACTTATTGCCCCAGTATCCCCTGCTATCAGACCAGCCTGGTGACATGAGAAGAATGCCATAAGCTCGGAGACGATGAAGAGCAGGAATGAAGGAGAAGAGGGAGATTGGGGGGGCAAGGCGAGAGTTTAAGGACAAGTGGTGAACTGAGTAATGGAGCTATTAATTGTAACATTGGCCCATATCAGGCCCACCTACGAGCTTGACGCTCAGACGCAGGTGCGGCAAGTGACAGAGACCCTGCGTCCGACTCCCGGCTTGCTGGGCGTGCGCAGCTACACCAGCCGCGACAGGCGCTATCACCTGCTGCTCACCACCTGGGAGAATGAGGAAGTCTGGCAAAAAGTACGCGACCGCTGCAGTCCCGCTCGCCTGCTGCAGGAGATGGCAGGCGTTCAGCTCATGGACACGCCAGAGCAGTGGGCAATGCGCTACATCTGGGGCTATGTGCGCCCGGCGGTCAGTCCAACTCTGGCCGTGGCTCTGCTGGCACGAGTGCATCCAGAGCAGGCCGAGACAATCGAACAGCACTGGTTAGAAAGCCTCCATCGTCAGGCGGCGGAATTGCTGATGACCTCGGCATTTCTGGCACGTGGCGAGGAGGAGAACGGGACACCAGCCAGCGGAGGCAAGGAAAACGCAAGCCGGGAGCCGGCCTATCGGTGGGGGACAGTCTTCCTCAATTTCCTCACCTGGGCCAGCGAGATTGAGCAGGAGGAGTTTTATACTCAGCCAGGCTACCAGAATTTCAGCCTGCAGCTGCACCAGGCGGCACTCATCCAGATGCTGGCCCTGGAACAGCCCTGATGTCCCTGGCTCTCCTCCTTGCGATTACCCTCGATCCAGCAGGAGAGGGCCAGGGCAGCGCCTGGAGCGCCAGGCCCCACGACCCCGTGAGAGGCAAGGCCGTCGGGTCGGCGCCAGCTCGCGCCCGGGCCTGGCCCGATAGCAGCCAGCGGCCCCTGGCCTTGGTCTCTGCGGCGGTAGCTCCCTAGTCACTGGAGCTTTCGGCCACCGGCCTGGCATAGTATTTCTGGAGTTCAGACCAGAGCAGGGCACGATCCCGCCACATGGCGGGTGTAAAGATGTGGTACTCGCCATCACAGAGGGGCACCTGGGTGGAACAGACCCGATGAGGTGTCAGGCGGAAGCGGATGGTATCCTCGACCACTTCCACCCAGATATGGCGTCCCGTATAACCTGAACCCCATTTGAGGAGCACAAGCGTGTCGTATTCTTCAAAGCGCCCTCGCCCCTTGAGCAACTCGCGATCGAGCCGGCGCAAGAGCGAGGGAAGATCACTCTCTCGCATAATGCGCCGCGCGTTTTCACGGCGCGCTTGACGCTGAGCGTCTGCGTCAACTAACTCTTCCGACTGACTCATACTAGAAGCACCCAGCCGTCCTTTCTTCCATCGGAGAGGAGCGGATGATTCGAGTGAGACGCATCTCCGTCCTTCTGCGGCTCAGCCTCTGCTGCCCCGAATCTCCAATCATCTGTCTGCTCATCGTAACTCACCAGAGCCATCCCTCAAGGCTCTCCCCTAGAGAGCATAGCACAAAGAGGGAGGCTGCGGCCAGAAGCGGCCCAGAGTCAACCAGTCAGTCAGAGTGATCTTGTTCCTTCCGCTTCTAGGGTCGCAGATGCAGCTCGTAGTCGCTGCGCGCCTCCTCGCCGCTGAGGGCATGGACCAGCTCGCGCTTGCTCAACTCCCACTCCCAGCTGAGAGCCGAGAAAGGCAGGATAGTGGTGCTGGCCGAGAGAGGGAGCGCGGAGACAAGGGGCTGATCGAAGCAGTTGGCAACGTCGTGAGACGACGAGATGTAGTAAATATTATCGCTGGAACGCTTAGCGTTGCGCTTGGCTTCGGCGACCAGATAGCTGATTTCCTGCAGACTGTGAGCAAGATAGGGCTGGTTGTTGACGATGCCAATCGAGAGAGAGACGAGCGGGAACTGATAGGGGCGTCCTTTGCGGTCAACGCCGCTGATCGTGCCGCGCTTCAGGTCTTCAGGCCGATAGAATGGTTGACTTAGCTCTTTGTAGGCCGCAATGATGCGACAACTGAGCAGGCGAGCCCGGTCGGGCGTGGTGACCACGACAAAGTCATCGCCTCCAACATGGCCGACGAAATCCTCCAGGTTGCCATATTCATAGACCACGCGACGGCAGATGCGCCCTACCAGACGGATCAACTCATTGCCAGCAAGGAAACCGTAGGTATCGTTGAAGGCTTTGAAATTATCGAGGTCGAGGTAGAGGAGGCTCCACGGCTCCTGGCCAGTAAGCTTGCACTTGATAGTCATCTCAACCTGGAATGCCCCAGGGAGATCAATCAGCCTTGATAACATCACTTGCTGTACATGTCGTAGCTGTGTGCGCACACGCTCCAGAAATTCTTCGGAGTCAAAGGGAGTGGCGATATAATCATCTACCCCCATACGGAATGCACGCACCTTAGCGCCGGGGTCGCTGGCGGCACCAACGACAATGATAGGGATATACATGGTCCGCGCATGCGCGCGCAGGCACTGGATGAATTGCTCGCCATCACTACCGGAGCTTGTCATATTGAGAATGACTAGCTGAGGCATTTTGCGCAGCGCGAACTGGATAGCATCCTCGCCGTGAAGGACAGTGACCGTATGATCTCCATCACTTTCCAGATGTTTCTGAAGGATGCAAGAGATCAGACTGTTGTCCTCAACGACTAACACATTGCCCATAAGTGCTCCTGCCTCTACGCTTCACTAGCACAACGAAAGCACATTTTACCTTTCACACCTGATCCTCACAGGAATAAAAACAGCCCTATGTGATGAGGTGTGACAGAGGTGCAGAGGTATCTGTGTAAGAGACCTCTAGGTTCGCTGCCCGGGGTGAGCATGCATGCCTCCTGTGAGCACGCCTGCTTGCTCACCGCCTCTCTTTCTCCAGGCAGGATCAGTTGTCACAGATCATAGACCCTGGCCACTGACGACCCCTGACGACAGGGCAAACGAGCAGCTCCCCGGGCACAGGGCGAGGACTACGACTCATGCACCGCCACCACTATCTCTGCTCCCCTCGTCGATAAGGCAGCGCGCATGAGCAAGAGCATAGAGCAAACAGAGCAAATAATGTAGAGTTCAAATGTCTTCTCCTCCACCGCCCATTCAGCCAGCCAACGCACTGACTTTGAGCACGGACGGAAGCCCCCACATCAGCCGCGGCGGTTTCTCGTCCCCTCGGTCTGGCTGTCAACATGCTGGAGCCCCGCGGAGCTGGACCCATGCTGCCCCTCACGGGTCCTGGCAACAGCGCCATACCTGCTTGCCCCATCATATTAAACGCTAGCACATAAAGCAAGCAGTGTCAACACATCAGAGATGAATTTTTCATCATCCACCTGAGCACGAGAAAGTTCAACATTTGTCTGCACGATCCAGTGTAATATCCCCAGATGGATCTGCAAAGAAAGTTCTAACAAATGCTCCTGTCATGTTATACAGAAGGAGATGTAAGACTATCCCTTCTTCCCATCAGTGTCATGATGCCCTTGTAACGCAGCCTGTCTGGTCGTTAAGCTCAGCTGGAGCACTGGCGCCGCCAGCCCAGCCGTTTTTGCCCCCTGCTTATGCAGGTTCTTCTCCGGCTTCGGATGGCCACGACCTGCTGACCAGTCAGGTCAGGCTAGAGACGGCGAGCGGAGCCAGGGGCAAACAAGCCAGAAGGCTTGCCACGGAGAGAGAGGATTTCCAGGTTTTGCAGTTGACGTGCTGCTCGGCCTGCGCTAAGATAAAAGCGCCCATCCAGGCGCGAGAAACATCTAGCCAGTCTTGAAGGGGAGCCTATGGCCATATCCTCCGCACCGACCGAGCGCAGCGTGGTTTTCCCCAGCAAGGGACAGCCTTCTTTCATGCTAGAGGGCATTCTCCATTATCCCGGCCAGGCTCGTCAGGCCCCCGCCGCTGTGCTCTGCCATCCTCAGCCGGCCAGTAGTGATATGCAGGATGTGCTGACTTTGCTCCTGGCACGACGCCTGGCCGAACAAGGTATGATCGCCCTGCGTTTCAACTTCCGCGGCGTTGGCCGTAGCCAGGGGCAACAGACCGATGGCCGCCTGGAGCCACTGGATCTGGCTGGCGCCGTCGACTTTGTTTTGGCCCAGCCCGGAGTCAATCCAGCCAAGCTCTGCGTCATTGGTCACGCCTTCGGCGCCTATATCGCGCTGCAGTATGCTCCTTACGATCCGCGTATCCGCACAGTGGTGGCGATCAGCCTGCCACTCTTTCGGGCTATCGGCGGCTTACCTCGTCAGTTTGAGCGCCCCAAGCTCTTTGTGACCGGCGAGTTCGACGAGGTCTGTCCGCTCTATAAGCTGGAGCCATTCGTTGAGCAGCAGAAAGGACCGAAGGGCATTAAGGTAATCACCGGCGCTCGCCATCTAATGCGTGGCTACGAGGAGCCAGCAATTGAGGCGATTACGCGCTATCTGATGCGCTGGGCCGAGATGCCCGATATTTGATTTGAGATCGAGTGCAGAGCTAACAGGCGCATCTCTCTTGCAATGCCTCCCTCCTCCCCTCCCTCGCTGCGGCGGCCTCCGGCAGGAGGGCCTGAAGGGATCAGCAGGTTTGGCTGCGCTCGCTCTTGGGTCTTACTCTCTTCAACCCTGGCGCAGGCTCAAACTCGCAGGCATGCCCGACTGGCTTGCCAGGCCTCATCTTGACCTTGACAGCAACTGGCGAGGGTGCTACCCTTGACAACGATGCGCCTTCGTTCCTGAACGAAGCCAGGAGCCGGGGGTCAGCCACTGCTTCTCTTAGCTGAAGCAGTGAGGGTTCTGCCGCCAGGTCCCTTTGTCGCTGACCTCGACTGCGCTTGCTTGCAGGTTGTCTGGCTATGGGCCAGCAGCAGGTTTGAACACTGGCCCGGCTGCCGGGACACTCCAAGAGCATCCGCATCTTGTCCTTATGATGAGTCTAAGGAGGAGTTTGCGCTGTGGAGAGCGTTCATCCAATCCTCCTGGAAGCTTCGCTCCACGAGACCATTTGGGGAGGGCGGCGCCTGGAGGAGGATGGCTGGAAAAAGCTGCCTCCAGCAAAGCTGATCGGCGAGGCTTGGGAGACTGAGGTGAATACGCTGGCTCAGAACCCTCCCTATACCGGGAAAACGCTGGGTCAGCTGGTGATAGAGCTTGGGTCTTCTCTCCTTGGCCCACAGACTGAGGCAATCTTCGGTCCGCGCTTCCCCCTGCTGGCCAAGTTCATTGACGCTCATCAGAAGCTGTCTGTGCAGGTACATCCCGATGATGCTTACGCTGCTCAGCACGAGGGCGGAAAGCTCGGCAAAACAGAATGCTGGTATATTTTGGCCGCAGAGCCAGGCGCGGCTATCGTCCACGGCTTTGCCGCCCCCACCAATCGCTCCGCTGTGGCCACAGCTATCGAGAAGGTAGAGCTGGAGCAGCTTCTCCACGAAGAGCCAGTTCAGGCAGGAGATATTATTTTCGTCCCCGCTGGAACGGTGCATGCCATCGGCGCAGGCATCCTGCTCTATGAACTTCAGGAGTACTCTGATATTACTTATCGCATGTATGACTACGGACGCCTGACCGCCGAGGGGAAGCCACGCGAGCTGCATATTGAGCGCGCACTGGCCGTAGCCCATTACGGCCCCTCAGCGCGCATTAAGGTCCGTCCGGTGACCCTCGCTGGCGGACCAGGCTACGAGGAGCGCTGTTTGGTCGCCTGCCGTTACTTCGTGATGCGCGAGTTAGCACTCAAAGGAGAGGTCCACGACCAGACGACAGGCAGCTGCCAGATTCTGTCAGCGCTGCGTGCTGAGGCGACGATCCACTATGGTCCCTCTCAGCAGCTCCACCTGACCTTCACACGCGGTCAGAGCGTCGTGCTACCAGCCGCCCTTGGTCCCTACTCTCTTGAGGGTCACGGACTGCTGTTGCGCTCCTACGTGCCAGCTCCCAATGATCCGGCCTGGCTGGCCTGGAAAGAGGCTAACCCAGAACTGGCCTGAGTTAGAGAGGCAAAACAGACCGCTTGCTGAGGATCCCGCCCTTCCCCAGGCAGGAAGGAGGAGCGAGGCCGGGTTTGCCCGAGCTGACCATGTCTGGCCTGTCCCTGTGCGCCGGGCTGGCACCTAGCTGGCCCCAGGCTGGCCTCCTCGCTCACGCCGCTTCTCATCCAGGTAGACAATGGTACCTTCCACGACACGCGGTTCATCGCCTGGCCCGCCTTGACTGGATCGGGGGAGAGGATCATTGTCGACAAGGCTGAATTCTCGCTGGAGCTGCTCGACGGTGGCCAGCACGTGCGCGACCCCGCGGAGCAGCTCTACAACTCTGAGAGCAGCGAAGAGCGCCACCCAGAGCACTAATCCGAGAAGCAGGGTGATGCCTCCCCCAATCAGGCCGTTGAGCAGACTCTCATAGATGACACCAGCGAGTAGGGGGAGCCAGTAGAAGCGGACCACTACCCGGAGCAGCCAGTAGAGGAACCAGAAGACCGCCTTGATGGGGTCTGCCGGCATCTCCCAGGGCGGTATCCATTGTAAACGACGATTTTTTCTTTCCATGTTCACGATGCCAGGTGCGCTGCTGGTCCGTTCTGTCTTCCTTCATGTGACCCTGCGCTGCTCCGACCTCCGGATCAGCAACAGCACGGGCAGCTCAGCTCTGTCTATGTCAAGCAAGAATGAGCAAGAGGAGAGGGACGCCGCTCTGATGCTGACATCATTGTAACAGCCAGAAGGCGACAGCGCCAGTGCCCTAGCTCCTCTCACTTCCGCCTCCAGCACACTTGTCTCCAGAGTGAGACCTGCTCGGGCCCTCGGTGATCATCTTCCCGTTCCATCGTTCACCGAGAGCAGAATTTGATTCGCCCCCGCCGCCGTCTGCAAAAGATTCACATCTACCTCTTTCGATATAGAAGTCTCTAGATGCAGGGGGCCGTAGGACGGTGTATAAAGGACGAGGCGATAGGACCAGATGCGCAGCAGCAGGTTGACAGGGATCGCTTCCTTATCAGCAAGAGCAAAGGTCACGAGGAGCCTCTCTCCAGCCTGCAAGCGGTTAAAAGTACAGGTCGTCTGCAGACTTTGAGAAGAAGACGAGGCCCCGGCAGTGGCCACGAAGCGATAGGCATAGGTAGTATTGAGCACAGGCGAGACACTCTGTCTGATCTGCCAGGACGAGACAAGCCAGGCAGTAGCCTGAGTCTGAGAGCTATTGGCCAGCGTGAGAGGCAAAGCCTGCTGTGAGAGTGCCTGGAGCTGATTGAGTTTCCAGGGCGCGGCCAGGGGAGAGGCTGCCGCCTCCGGTCCCGGCTCGACCACATAGAGGGAGAATGGCAGGCCTCCCGGGCGTGAGAGTTGGCTCACCAGCGTGGCACGCCCAAAACGCTCCAGCAGAGCCGTCACCCAGGGATCGTAAGGTCCTACGAGCATGACTGCACGTTCCGTTGGCAGGAGCAGACAGTGGGCATCAAAGAGAGTGACTGGTGTCCGCATCTGGCGACTGAGAAAGAAGACAGCGGTGCGCGTGGCGTCATCGACCGTGATGTAGGCATGCGACAGATGCTCCCGTTGGGCAAGCTGATCGGTAGCAGCCAGGGCTTGCTGTAGCGAGGCAAGATCATTATGATACGGATAGGGCGGAAAGGAACGATCATCGAAGTGGCCTTCAAGAGTATCGAGAACGCTCACAGCCGCGGCCAGGCTCTGAGCCACCACGAGCATCCCCACCAGGAGATAGCCGGCCAAACGTAGACGCCGCAGCCAGCCCTCTTGTCGGCTCAGCCAATTAAGGCTACGTGCCGCCACGATACCGATCAAGAGAAATGGACCAGGCATCAAGAACAACAAGTATTGGGTATGAAGTTCTCCTCCATAGTGCAAAAAGACTAGCAGGGGGATAAGCTGCCAGACGAGCAAAATTAGTGCTCCACAACGCTGGCCATCTGAGCGTAAGTCCTCCCAACCTTCACGCAGCCGCTGCCACCAGCGGCCAAGCCCCGCTACCACAGGCTGCCTTCTCTGCTCAACCGGGCCAACTCGCCAGCGCCCAATTACGGCCAGCAGCCAAAGGGCTGCCAGGATCAACAGGCCAGGCATAGCCAGCTTGAGCCAAGAGAACAAACGATGGAGCGGCAGTAGAAGCGTATCACTTCTATTGGGAAGCTGGTCATATGGAATAATGAAAAGGCGATAGATACGCAGAGCTTGAAGGGAGAGACCCCCAGCCTGATGATTAGAGAAACTGAGAGTGGAGCGTAGATCATGCAAGCCAGAGACGAGCAGCCAGAGCAACGATGGAGCAAAAACGAGCAGCAGGACAAGGAGAGCGAAAAGGGCATCGCGCCAACGCACAGTCTTGGGAGCGAGCACCAGGCAGAGCAGCAGCGGAGCCGCCAGCAAGAGATTGACCTCATGGGCCTGGTAGAGGAGGGCCAGCCAGAGCACAGCCCACCCCAACCAACCTGACCGTCGCTCTACGGCACCCCGGAAAAGTGCCAGCAAAAAGAGTAAGATAAAAGGAGCGGCTATATTTGGCTGCCAGATAAAACGGGCATACTTCACCGGCAGTACAGCAGAAGCGTAGAGAAAGGAGCCAGTCACCGCTGCCAGACGGCCATAGTAGCGGTACAAGAAGAAATAGGTTAACAGGACAGCCAGGACATTAAGCAGGGCCACAAGCACAGCGGCCCAGAGCGGGTTAGCGCTCAAGGCCGCGGGCAGCATTAACAGGTAGACCACACCGGGCGGATGCTGCGAGCCTATCGAGCCAGTATTGCTCGTCACCGGCAGCAGGCCCTGATGAACAGCATCGTAGGCCATACGAAAGAGCGTGGCCTGATCATCATCAAACTCAGTCTGATTGAGGCCGTAGAGTCGCAAGGCCGCAGCGAGTAGCAGCAGGACCAAGACTTCAGGATTCAGCAGCCAGGACCACCAGGAGCGCCGCCGCTCAGAGCGCCCTGGTGGCTGCGGAACCACCCTCCCCTGATGATGGGCCGGTAAGAGAGCCAAGCGCATCAAGTGTCCTCCTGACACTAGCGAGATCAGGGTCAATGCAGACCGTCTCGGCGCGCGGGATACCAGTCTGATAATCCTTGAGCAAATTACCGGTGAGGATAGCAACCACGCGCTCATTTGGCTTGATTATACCAGCCCTGACAAGCTTGCGAATGCCGGCTAGGGTTGCCGCGGAGGCAGGCTCGCAGCCAATACCTGCGCGGTCAATAACGGCTTTCGCCTCTAGGATTTCTGGATCACTGACCTCCTCGACGAGGCCCGCACACTCCTCGATCACCAGGCGAGCGCGGGCGTAACTGACAGGATTGCCGATCTTAATGGCGCTCGCCACTGTCTGAGCCTGGACGGCGTGCCGGCGGGCGAAGCCCTCTCGGTAGCTCAAGTAGAAGGGATTGGCTCCGGCGGCCTGGATAGCGGCCAGGCGCGGCAGATGGCTGATCAACCCTAGCTCGCGTGCCTGACGGAAAGCCTTACCCAGCGCTGAAGTATTACCCAGATTGCCCGCCGGCAGCACCAGCCAGTCGGGAGCCTGCCAGTTGAGCTGCTGCAGCAATTCAAAAGCGATCGCCTTCTGGCCTTCGACGCGGAAGGGATTGAGCGAATTGAGCAGATAGATACCTGATTCGTCACAGACCTGCTCAACAAGCTGCATGGCAGCATCGAAGTCGCCATTGATCTGCACCATGTGGGCCCCATAGGCCAGCGTCTGCGCTAGCTTGCCGCCTGCAACCTGGCCTGCAGGCAGAAAGACCAGGGCCTGCAGGCCCGCCAGAGCGGCATAGGAAGCCAGCGAAGCCGAAGTATTGCCAGTTGAAGCGCAGGCAACAGCTCGCGCACCCATCAGGCGTGCCATGGTGACGCCCACCACCATCCCGCGGTCTTTGAAGCTCCCCGTAGGATTCTCGCCCTCGTGCTTAAGGTAGAGCTGGGAGAGGCCAGCATACTCACCAATGCGGCGCAGGCCAGGGCTGGCCTGCGTCTCCTGCTGCTGGTCGCTGCCGACCGCGTATAAGGACGTATTGCCTTCCGCCCGCGAGATCACGGCCTCTTCAGGGATTGGTAGAATCAGCTCACGGTAGCGCCAGACACCACTACGCTGCACAGTAGCGGCCCCAGGTGTGCCCGGCACCAGCATGGCACGCTCAACAAAAAGCCGGCGCCAGGCAGCAGCCTCCTCGTCAGCCTGTTGAGCCGTTCCAGCCTGGGGAGATGGCGGCTTGGGCAAGAGGAGAGGGATCTCCACATCGAGTACCTCTCCGCAATCACAGCGATAGCGCGCCGCCCGCCCCGGCTCCAGCACGGGATAGAGTGCCTGGCACCCCACGCAGCGCAGGCGTACTTGTTCCAGCGCCTGCCGGACGGAGGCAGCGAGCTGTATCTCCTCTTGATGATCGATTCTAGCGTCCAAGCGATCCCTCCTTGAGCGGTCGGGCGGGCGACCAGCAAAATTGATCTTCATAGTAGCGAGCGCGCGGACGGCGCACTCGATGATGGCGAGGATTGATCACCCGCGCCCCATGCTTGTCAGCCCGCAGAATCATGCCGGTTCCTTCCACGCCACGGGCGCGCGCAGCCTCCTGCATCGCGCGCAGAATCTCCTGGAAGCGCGAACTTGCAAGAGCAATCAGAGAAGAACCGCCGCCGGAAAGAGAGGCGCCGTAAGCCCCGGCAGCCACCGCAGCCTTAATAATATCGGGCATGGCCGGAAAGAGCGCCTGCCGATAGGGCTGATGCAAACGATCCTGCATTGCCTCTCCGATCAGCTCATACCGTCCCGTTTGCAGAGCTGAGAGGAGCAGCGCCACGCGCCCGGTATTGAAGGTCACATCATCCTTGGGATAGCTGGGAGGGAGCAGTTTACGACCGGCCAGCGTATCCATTGAGAACGAGGGAGTGAAAATGACCGCCTTCAGAGCATCCGGGAAGGGGGTCTTGACCGCATGGATCTTGCCATCCTTGACCGTGGTCGCCACCAGCCCGCCCAGGAGGGCCGGGGCCACATTGTCAGGATGATTCCCTTGCTCGTTGGCCACTGCTAACTCCAAAACCTCCTGCTCAGAAAGCATCAGACCCCGCAGACGCAGAAATTCGCTGGCCGCTACAACGCCGCCAACGGCTGCAGTGGCACTGCTACCTAGTCCAGCCCCCGCAGGGATCTGAATGAACATCCGAATGCGTACCGCCGGCGGCTCTATTCCTTTCGAAGCAAAAACTGAGGAGAAAGCGCGGAAGAACAGATTTTCAGGACCAGTGGGAAGCCCTGCTCCCAGACTACCCTCGATCTGGATGACAGGATGCTGCGGATCATCGCCACCCTCCACAACCTCAAAGCGATTGTAGAGCTGCAAGGCCAAACCAAGGCTATCGAATCCCGGCCCCAGGTTAGCCGAGGTGGCCGGTACGAGCACAGTAAAAGCGACAGGAAATACCGGTGCCATCGCCACGGGCCTCCTGTCTTTCAGCTGCAAGACCTTCCATTGCTCTCAGCATCTCCTTTCTGTCTGCTCTGTCAGCAGACAAGAGTGGCTTTTATTGTATCACGCTCTCGGGCTACTCGTCAGTAGCCCCAATATCAATGCAGCACAACACGCCTGGGAGCGAGAGGAGGCGTCTTCCCTCTTCCCTACACTTCCGCTCCGGCTCAGGCC
Source organism: Thermogemmatispora aurantia (assembly GCF_008974285.1). Classification (GTDB taxonomy): domain Bacteria; phylum Chloroflexota; class Ktedonobacteria; order Ktedonobacterales; family Ktedonobacteraceae; genus Thermogemmatispora; species Thermogemmatispora aurantia. The sequence goes on from NZ_BKZV01000001.1 coordinate 263,853, forward strand.
TCAACCACGCCTAAAGCCATACGAAGCCATACGCCCCCTGGCCGGCGAGCGTGACTATCGCAGGCGGGGACAGGAAGAACAACCCTGCTCAGCTCCCTCCGCAGCGTCTCCTTGCCTACTCGTAGACTGGCGTTAACCAATGGCGATACTTGTCATTCTCACCGCGACAGGCCGCCAGATAGAGGGCTTGCAACTTCATCGTAAAGGGACCAGGGCGTCCGCTGCCAATCGGGCGGTGATCAACACTGATGACCGGTGAAACCTGGACGCCTGTCCCACAGAGGAACATCTCTTCGCTGGCATACAGCTCCGTGCGATCAATGCGTCGCTCTTCAACGGTCATACCGAATTCATCACGCACCAGCTGAATCAAAGTGTTGCGCGTGATCCCTTCGAGAATATCTTCAGAGGGTGCCGGAGTAGCCAGTTTGCCGTTGCGCAAAATGAAGAGGTTACAGGAACTGCCCTCGGAGACATAGCCGTCATGCGTCAGCATAATGGCCTCGTCAAAGCCGCTAGCCAGAGCATCTTCGGTCGCCAGGGCACTGTTGACATAGCCGCCTGTCACTTTGGCTCTCACCGGCATGGCGTTGCTGTTGGCCCGTCTCCAGCTCGATGTACAGACCCGCAAGCCCGATTCGATGTCCACATAGTTGCCCATGCCGAAGGTATAGACAGCAAACTCATCTTTGAGACCAGTCAGGCGCGGCTTGACCGTTAACGAAGCCTTGTAGGCGATCGGTCGAATATAGACATCCTGTCGGTAGCTATGTTTGCGCAGCAGCTCAATCGTGATACGCTCCAAATCATCTATTGAATAGGGAAGGTTGAAGCGCATCACATTCCACGAATGCATCATTCGCTGGTAGTGTTCGCGCATTTTCAGCACGTAGAGCTGCTCATGAGTCGGATTCCAGTAGGCGCGGATGCCTTCAAAGCAGGCAGTGCCGTACTGAAGGGCATGAGTAGCAATACTAACCTTGGCCTCAGCGATTGGCACAAAGCGGCCCTCGAAGAAGGCGTAGCCCTCCAGCGGGTCCTGAATCGAAACTTTCTGCGGCGTGGCTTCCTGAGAACTCTGTGTCTGCGTCACGACCTCACTCCTTCGATCGATAGCAACCAAGTGGTGGGGAGGAGGAACCGCCCCACGTATAAATAAGCGAATAGAACAGTAAAAAAGGAAGAAGGCGCAAGGGTGCGCCGTTGAGACCTATGACGGGCACACCCTTGCGGGCCAGAAGCTCTCTCTTGACCACCGGTTCTGCCTGGCCTGCTGGTTGCTGGTCCTGCGCTGGACAGGGCAGGGCAGCAGCGACCTCAGATCGCCGAAGGCGTCTCCAGGCTGCTTTCGACGATATAGATCAGATCGTCGTCGGTCACATACTTCTTCTCATCGGCCAGCGCGATGAAGCGCGCATAGGCCTTCTTCAGCTGCTCAGCATTCAGGCGGTAGCCGAGCTGGCGCAGACGAGCATCGAGACCGTGGCGCCCGGAGTGCTTGCCGAGCACCAGGCGTGTATCATCCCAGCCGACCGACTGTGGCGTCATGATCTCGTAGGTCAGGCGGTTCTTCAGCACGCCATCCTGATGGATGCCAGCCTCATGAGCAAAGGCATTCTGGCCCACAATTGCCTTATTCGGCTGCACCGGGATACCCGTCAGGCGACTAACCAGCTGGCTGGCCGCCACAAACTCACGGGCATTGATACGCGTATCGGCCTGGAAGACATCCGGGCGCGTACGCAGGGCCATCACCACTTCCTCCATCGCGGTATTACCGGCGCGCTCACCGATGCCATTGATGGTCACCTCCACCTGTCGAGCACCGCCGCGGATCGCCGCCAGGGTATTAGCTGTAGCCAGGCCAAGATCGTCGTGGCAGTGCGCACTGAGCACCACATCCTCCATACCCGGCACGCGCTCGCGCAAGTAGCGGAAGAGCATCTCATACTCATGCGGCATCACGTAACCGACCGTATCGGGCACATTGATCGTCGTGGCGCCCGCCTTAATGGCCAGCTCGAAGACGCGGCAGAGATAGTCCCAGTCGCTGCGCGTGGCATCTTCCGCCGAGAACTCGACCCGTGGGCAGAGGTTGCGCGCGTAGGTCACCATTGTCTTGACCTGCTCCAGGGCCTCCTCGGGCGTGATCCTCAGCTTATACTTCAGGTGGATATCAGAGGTAGCCAGGAAGACATGAATCACCGGCTGGTCTGCCTCGCGGACGGCTTCCCAGGCCGCATCGATATCCTCGGTATTGGCGCGTGCCAGGCCGGCAACGGCCACATCGTGGCCACGCACACGCTGAGCGATGGCCTTCACCGCAGCCAGGTCGCCGGGTGAAGCAGCCGGAAAGCCAGCCTCGATGATATCGACGTTCAGGCGCACAAGCTGCTCAGCAACTTGCAGCTTCTCCTCGGTCGTCATGGTGGCGCCAGGCGACTGTTCACCGTCACGCAGAGTCGTGTCAAAGACGCGAATTACCGCAGGATCTCCCATTGTTGTTGTTCCTCCTTGTGACCATTCACCGGGCGACGAGAGGCCATTTGTCGGCGTCTCGCCACCCGTAGCGCAGGCAAGCCGATGAGCGCGCCGGCGGCCAGGCCAGCTGGCTCATCACCGGCGAGCCAGCTCAGGCTGCTCCTTTCCTCACTTCTTCGTTGGCCCTGCGATCTCAGGCCGCTTGTCTACAGGCTTGAGCCAGGGCATCATCGCGCGCAGCTCGCTGCCGACCTGCTCGATCTGGTGCTGCGCGTTGGCGCGGCGCATGGCCTGGAAAGCCGGACGCCCAGCCTGATTCTCCAGAATCCAGCGGGTCGCAAAGGTGCCATCCTGAATCTCGCGCAAGATCTTGCGCATCTCGTTACGCACCTGCTCATTAATGATGCGTGGACCAGAGACGTAGTCGCCGTACTCGGCAGTATCGCTGATCGAGTAGCGCATATAGCTCATGCCGCCCTGGTACATCAGGTCAACGATCAGCTTCATCTCGTGGAGGCACTCAAAATAGGCCACCTCGGGCTGATAGCCGGCTTCCACCAGCGTCTCGAAGCCGGCGCGGATCAGAGCCGTCACGCCGCCACAGAGCACAGCCTGCTCGCCAAAGAGATCGGTCTCCGTCTCCTCGGCGAAGGTCGTGCGCAACACGCCGGCGCGTGTGCAGCCAACGGCGCGGGCATAAGCCAGCGTGAGAGCTTCGGCCTGGCCGGTAGCATCCTGATGGACGGCCCACAGGGCCGGTACGCCCACGCCTTCGGTGAAGAGGCGGCGCATCATATGCCCGGGGCTTTTGGGGGCCACCATTGCCACGTCAATATCGGCAGGCGGTACGATCTGCGAATAATGGATGCTGAAGCCGTGGGCGACCATCAGCATCTTGCCCGGGGCCAGGCCAGGACGAATATCGCGCTCAAAGACCTCGCGATGGTACTGATCGGGGATCAGCAGCATAATGATGTCGGCCTGCGCCGCCGCCTCGGCGGTCGTCATGACCTGCAGCCCATCGGCCTCGGCTTTCTCCCGGCTCTTGCTGCCTGCCGGCAAGCCAATTACGACATTACAGCCGTTGTCGCGCATGTTGAGAGCGTGGGCGTGGCCCTGGCTTCCATAGCCAATGACTGCCACACGCTTGCCCTGGATCAGCTCAAGATTGGCATCAGCATCGTAGTAGATATTCGCCATTGATTGCATCTCCTCCTATTCATCGCGCGCAATTGCCAGACAACCGCTACGCGCCAGTTCGCGAATGCCATAGGGCTGGAGCCGCTCCAGGAGCTGCTCCACCTGCTCACCCTTGCCGGTGACCTGCAATGTGAGTGTTTCGGGCGCAAGATCGACCGCCTGCGCGCCAAAGTGCTGGCCCAGTTCGATGATCTCACTGCGGTTGGCCGCGGTACAGCTGACCTTGACCAGCGCTAGCTCACGTTCGATAGCCTGCCCCGCCGGGAAGAGGAGCACCTGACGAACGTCGACAATCTTGCGCAACTGCTCGCTGAGGTGCTCGACGCCGACCTCGGCATCGTCGACGACCACGGTGACCCGAGCCACGCCGGCCTCTTCGCTCGGTCCGACGACGAGGGTACGCATGTTGGCCCGTCGTCGGCGCAGCACATTGACCACCCGATCAATAGCCCCTTGGCGATCGTCGACTAGCAGCACCAGGGTGTAGAGGCGCGCGCTTCCTGGGGGAATATCCGCCTGCCCAGCACGCGCTGAGATGACAGCCTGTTCTGTCATGTTCAATCCCATCCTTCCGTCTATCCTCACAACCTGCCGGTTATTCACTCTCGATAATCATATCGGTGATGGCAGCTCCAGGTGGCACCATCGGGTAGACGTTGGCCTCGGCCTCGATCGCGAAGTCGATGATGACCGTACCAGGCGTCTGCATGGCCTTTTGCACAGCGGCCTGGACATCCTCGCGGCGCTCCACTCGCATACCGGTCAGGCCGTAGGCTTCGGCCAGCTTGACGTAATCCGGGCTGCTAATGGGAGTTTCAGAGTAGTTGCGCTGGTGGAAAAACTCCTGCCACTGGCGCACCATACCGAGGTAGCCGTTATTCATGATGGCCACCTTGATCTCGACGCCCTCATCGCGGAGCGTCGCCAGCTCCTGGATATTCATTTGGAAGCCGCCGTCGCCGGCCACCACCCAGACAGTGGCCTCGGGTCGCCCCATCTTGACCCCCATCGCTGCCGGCAGGGCGAAGCCCATCGTACCGAGGCCGCCAGAGGTAATATGGCTGTTGGGATGGGTCCACTTATAGAAGCGCGCCGTCCACATCTGGTGCTGGCCCACATCGCTGACCACGATCGCCTCTCCATCGGTGACCTCGTAGATGGCATCCAGGATATCGGTCGGTGTGGGATAGGGCACAGGGCGGCTCAGGCGGCGAGCCCGCTCCTGCTCCTCAGCCTCCCACTGGCGCAGCTCGCTGAGCCACTCGCGATGATCGCCCGGCTCAACGGCTTCGGCCAGAGCCGCCAGGGCAGCCTTGGCATCGGCCAGAATGGGCACAATAGCCGGCTTGACCTTGTTCAGCTCCGACGGATCGATGTCGATATGGATGATTTGTGCCTGGGGAGCAAACTCGCTCACCTTGCCGGTCACACGATCGTCAAAGCGCAGGCCGACGCCGATGATCAGGTCGGTGACCCCAATCGCGCGGTTCACAAAGGCTGGCCCATGCATGCCTGGCATGCCCAGGAAGAGCGGATGATCGACAGGGAAGGCGCTTAGACCGAGCAGGGTGGTGATCACCGGAATATTGGTCTTCTCGGCCAGGGCGCGCAGCTCGCTATAGGCATTTGAAAGGATGACGCCATGACCAGACATAATGACTGGGCGGCGGGCCTGAGCGATAAGGCGCGCAGCCCGCTGAATGGCCTCGGGAGCTGGTTGGGGCACGCGTGTCGCGCGATATAGTTCGATCGAGCGCACAGAAGCAGCGGGACGATAGACAGTCTTGGCGAACTGGACATCCTTGGGGACGTCGATCAGCACAGGGCCGGGGCGCCCGCTGCGGGCGAGCTGGAACGCCTCATGCACCACATCAGCCAGCTCTTCGACACGCCTGACCAGGAAATTGTGCTTGGTGATGGGCAGGGTCAGGCCAAGAACATCGGTTTCCTGGAAGGCATCGCGTCCGATGAAGGGACGACCCACCTGGCCCGTAATGGCGACCACCGGCGTAGAGTCCATGTAAGCGGTGGCCAGACCCGTCACCAGATTGGTGGCGCCCGGGCCACTGGTAGCCACGCAGACGCCCACCTTGCCGGTGGCGCGCGCATAGCCATCGGCGGCATGGGCGGCGGCCTGCTCATGGCGCACCAGCACATGATGCAGCCGAGGATAGGCAGGAAGCGCGTCATAGAAAGGCATGATCGCACCTCCTGGATAGCCATAGAGCAGCTCTACGCCCTCGCGCACCAGGGCCTCGCAGAGAATGTGACTACCTGCCAGCTCACGCGCCTCATCAGTGGCATGTGTACTGGCCCTACGGGCATCTCCTGACTCCTGAGTAACCGTCGCAGTTGTTGTCATACTACCTTCCTCCTTAACCTAGGGGCGTCCCTGCATAGCTCGCTAGACTCGGTTCGACTTGTGATAGACGCTTGAGACCAGATAATGCAAGTGAGATCGCTGCGAAACGCCCTGCAAGCAATAAAAAACGAGGAACCGCCCTGCCGGGAGGCCCTCGTTAGGTTACCTGCGCTGGATCGGGTTGCTTCGTTGCTCCCGCTACTCTCCTCTCGGCGTGCCAGGCGTAAGGCCCGTGGTAAGCGTTACGAGGCTAAGGCTAAGGCCCGTAAGGCTTACCAACCCGCTAAGGGTAAGGCTAAGGCCAATAAGCAGCACAAGCCCTACAAGGAGGAGCGTGGAGGCAATCGCAATAGCTAGAGGAGCGACAAATAAAGAAATCGGCGTCAAGACGCCGATTTTCAGAATGAGGAGGAGACCAGCCATCATAGCAGCGGCCATAGCGGCGGCAGCTGTCATAGTCGCAGCATGCCCCATCTCGCCGCGCATAGCGCTAGCCGCAGAGCGACAGCCCATTGCAGACTGTTCAGCCCAGGACATTGCTTCGGCCCGCTGCTTGCCGGTGCGACGCGCTGCTGACATGCTCACTGGCTCCTTCTCTCAGAGAATCTCGCTGCCTTTGCGTACAGTATCCGTACTTCTTTCGCTCCGCGCGATTGCTCAGCTTAGAGGAGGGAAAGATACCCTCCGCGAGAAACAACCTTTTCAGTGTCTAGAGAGATCACTACTTGCTTGCAAGAGACGTTTAAGGGTTAGAGGCGAACCGTTGCCTCAAACCTGCTCTGCTCGCCCTTCTCTACCATCAGCCGGCTCTTATTTTGCTGCCAGGCCAGTCTGCAACAAAGAGAGAGCGTCAAGAGCATGTGCAGCGTCTCGGAGGTAATTGACTGCGGGCGTCGTTGCCAGGCTGTCGTGCGAACCCCGTACCTGCTCTTCTTCCCTTCTCTCCTAACCACCCTTTCGGAGCCACATCTTCGTAGCGGGTCCTGCTGTCTGAGAGGATACACCACTCGCTGGAGTTTGTCAACCCCTGAATCGCTTTCTGCCCCTCTTGGCAGAAGCCAAGAGCGTCTTCAAAGGAGGTTGGAGGCTGGCCTGGAACCTCTTTTTTCCCTTTATTTATGGGCAGCGACGAGAGAGAGGCCACCAGGTGACAGATCAGCCTCCTCTTCTCCTGCGGTCCCCAGCAGAAGAGATGACCAGACGCAAGGGTGGGCCAGGTTAGGCCGGATAGGAACGAACGTAGAGATCAGCCAGCCGCCAGCGATGGAGACGGCTTTGTCCGCCACTTCACTCAGCCAGTTCTAAAACGACCCAGCCCCTGCTGCCAGCTACGCCTCTGGCGTCGCGAGGCGGGCGCGATACAGATAGCTATAGCGCGCCCCAGCTCGCGACAGCTCGCTCTTCATCACGTCCAGGGTTTCTACAGTGTGTTCTGGCAGCGAAGCCGGCACGCGGATCTCGTAGAGCAAGCGCTGCAAAGCCTGCTGCTCCTCACGGGAGAGCGGCCTCTTGAGGCGCGCGAGCGTTAAATGGGGCGAAAAAGGGCGCTCCTCTGGCGGGAACCCTCGCGCCTGCAGTTCACGCATCAGTACTTGCTGCAAGGCTTGCAGCCGTCCCGATGCATCCTCAAGACCCATCCAGACGACGCGCGGGGCACGCGCGGACCCAAAAGTACCAAGTCCTGTTAGGCGATAGCTAAAAGGGGGCACCTGACGCGCCGCGGCCTCGCCGGCCTCAATCGCCTGTGCCAGTTGCTCATCGCTCAATTCCCCCAAAAAAGCCAGCGTCACATGTAACGAGGCTGGCTCAACCCAGCGCGCCGCGGGTAAAAGATGCGCGCCACGTGCGATAGCTCGTTCTAGAAACCTCTGTAGCTCTGGACTCAGATCGAGAGCAAGAAAGGTGCGTGTCATTGCCGGAAATCGTTCCCCTCACGCGGCAAAGAGCATGGCATCCAGCTCCTCACCATCAATCGTTTCAACCTCGATCAAGCGCTCGGCGATAGCTACCAGCTTCTCGCGCTTCTGGCGGAGAATCTCAAGGGCCGTCTGGTGAGCCTCCTCCACCAGGCGCGCGACCTCGGCATCGATGCGCGCCGCCATCTCGGGGCTAATCAGAGCAGTGCCATCTTCGCTCATCTTGAGGGCTACATTTCCCAGGGCGCTCATGCCGAACTCGCAGACCATGCGCCGGGCCAGCTCTGTCACATACTCGATATCCTGACTGGCCCCTGTCGTGATATCGCCGAAGATCAGCTCTTCAGCGGCACGCCCCCCCATAGCCCCGGCCATCTTCGCCAGCAGTTCAGAGCGCCGCAAGAGATAGCGGTCCTCCAGCGGGGCCTGGAGAGTAATACCCAGGGCCATACCACGAGCGATGGCTGTTACTTTGCGCACTGGGTCAGCGCCGGGCAGCGAGCGCATCACAATGGCATGGCCTACCTCGTGATAGGCAATGATGGCTTTTTCGGCCTCCGTAATCACCCGGCTCTTACGCTCCGGCCCTGCCATCACCCGCAGAATCGCCTCCTCTAGCTCGGCATCGCCGATGGTTTCACGGTGGCGACGAGCCGCCAGCAGGGCGGCCTCATTGAGGAGATTGGCCAGGTCGGCCCCTGAGAACCCTGCCGTCTGGCGCGCAACGCGCTGCAGATCGACGTCCTCCGCCAGGGGCTTGCCACGAGCATGCACTTCCAGAATCGCCAGACGCCCACGGATATCCGGCTTATCCAGGACTATCTGCCGATCGAAGCGGCCTGGACGCAGGAGAGCAGGGTCGAGGACATCGGGCCGGTTGGTGGCAGCGATCACCACCACGCTGCTGTTTTTCTCGAAGCCGTCCATTTCTACGAGCAGCTGATTGAGCGTCTGCTCCCGTTCATCGTTTCCGCTGGCCGCCGAGGCGTGGCGCTGGCGACCAACGGCGTCAATCTCATCAATGAAGATAATGCAAGGAGCATGGGCCCGGGCCTCACGGAAGAGATCCCGCACACGCGCAGCTCCAACGCCGACGAACATCTCGACAAACTCAGAGCCGCTGACGCTATAGAAAGGTACGCCCGCCTCACCAGCAACAGCCCGCGCCAGCAGCGTCTTGCCCGTGCCAGGCGCGCCTACAAGCAAGACTCCACGCGGCGTGCGGGCGCCCATAACCCGGAAGCGCTCGGGTTGCTTGAGAAATTCGACGATCTCTTCTAGCTCGACTTTGGCCTCTTCAACGCCAGCAACATCTTTGAAGAGAATAGAGGGACGGCTCTCGTGAAAGCGTCGTGCACGCGAGCGGGCGAAAGGCAGGGCCGAGGCCCCAGGACCAACACGGCGCAGGAGGAAAAAGGCCCCTCCTACAACGAGAGCCACAAAGAAGAGATAGGCCAGCCCTTGCTCCCAGCTCGTATGTTGCCCGTTATCGACAGTCACGGTGACCCCGTCCCGTCGCAAGAGGTCGGTTAGCGTCTGCCCCTCTTCCTTAAAGGCGTGGTATTGCTGACCGCTCCGATCGCGCGCATAGACGTCGCTACCACTGATCAGGGCACTCCGGAGAGTGTGATGGTCAGCCATGTCGAGCAAAGCGCTGATCGGCACTTCGTGCGTGGTTGCCCCACCGAAGGGACTGCGCACAACGCGCACGCTCAGCAAGACAAAGAGCGCTGCTCCTACTAAGATAAGTGGTAGAACCAGACGCAGCCACGGGTTCTTCTTCCAGAAGGTCCTCAAAGAGAATCGCCGCTTGTTTTTCGACGATGATTCGTGCTTGTGCTCAGGAGACCTATCCATGCATCCTTCAAATCCTTAATTACAATATCTACCTCCAGAGCAGGTTGTGTTGCCCCAGAGTATATCAAAGTAGCTCTCAGTGTTTTAGATCGGTTCAAATATGTGATTACTATAGCCTGCTACAGCCCGGTTTAGCAAGACTGTAGCTGATTGTACCAGGGGAAGACCAGCAACCACGGATCTGGCCGGATCGGGCCAGGCCTATTTTCCCGGCCACCCAGCCTCTGGAAGGGCGCGAGAGGTTCCTCCTGACAGGACTGGAAATCGCTCCCGGCCCGTGTCATAATGATTCTGTTCCCAGGTCGGAGGCACCAACGACGCTGAAGATGCCGAAGACAGCAGCGTGCCACACTACTCAGTGTGTCTGAGCAGCTCGACGAACGACTCGCGGGAGATGGGACGGAAAGGAAAGATCCTATGTCATCCAGGAAGCGCGAAGAAGCAGAAGAAGCAACTGCAGCGCTACCACTGCTGGTGAAGACGCTCCAAGAGGTCGCCGATGAGGCTCTGGAGATCGGCTCCAAGCGCCAACCCTTCAGCGCAGAGAGCCGCCAGAAGAGGCCTCGCATCCGCGACGCGCGCGTGGTTCACAGCGTCTGTCCCTATTGCGCTGTGGGCTGCGGCCTCAATGTCTACGTGAAAGATGGCCAGGTGCTCGATATTGAAGGGAACCCAGATAGCCCTATCAACCACGGGACGCTCTGCCCCAAAGGGGCAGCTACCTTCCAGTACACCGTGAATCCTAGCCGCCTGACGCGTGTGCTCTATCGTGCCCCCTACAGCGATCACTGGGAGGAGAAGTCACTTGATTGGGCGATGGAGCAGATCGCGCTGCGCGTCAAGCAGACGCGCGATGCGACCTTTGTTGAGCGGCTCCCCGATGGGCGAGAGGTCAATCATACGCTGGCCATAGCCTCGCTGGGCGGTGCCACGCTCGATGTAGAAGAGAACTATTTGATGAAGAAACTCTTCACGGGCGCTCTGGGCATCGTCTCCATCGAGAACCAGGCCCGTATATGACACAGCTCCACAGTGCCCGGTCTGGGCACCACATTGGGGCGTGGCGGGGCCACGACCTTCCCACAAGATCTTGTCAATAGCGACTGCATTTTGATCATGGGCAGCAACATGGCGGAAGCCCATCCGGTGGCCTTCGCTAATGTTGTCAAGGCGAAAGAGCGCGGCGCCAAGGTCATCCACATCGATCCGCATTTCTCACGTACGTCTGCGCTCGCCAACCTTTATGTGCCCATTCGCGCAGGGAGCGATATCGTCTTCCTGGGGGCCATTATTCGCTACCTGCTGGAGCAGAAGGCTTTCTTCCAGGAATATGTACTGCATTACACGAATATTGCGACCCTGATCCGTGAGGATTTTCGCGATACCGAGGACCTCGATGGGGTCTTCTCTGGTTACGATCCTGAGACCGGCACTTACGACCCGACCAGCTGGGACTACGAGCGCGATGCCGCTGGCCGTCCACTGAGCGATCCAACGCTGGAGCATCCGCGCTGCGTTTACCAGATCATGCGTCGCCACTATGCGCGCTATACTCCTGAGCTGGTCGAGCAGGTCTGTGGAGTGCCACGCGCGCTCTGGCAGCAAGTGGTCGATACCTTGATCGCCAATTCAGGGCGCGAGCGCACGAGCGCCATCTGCTACGCCGTGGGCTGGACCCAGCAATCGAAAGGCGTGCAGATTATCCGTACGGCGGCCATGCTTCAGCTGCTGCTGGGCAATATCGGGCGTCCTGGCGGTGGGGTAATGGCCCTGCGCGGCCATGCCTCGATCCAGGGGTCAACCGATGTGCCGACTCTCTACGATCTGCTCTCCGGCTATATGCCGCAACCTGCGGCGTTGCTCGCTCCCGGACCGGGAACCAGGCGCCCACGGGCCGAGGAGGTCCAGGCACCGGTTGCCGGCGAGGAGATGAGGCCAGTCGGTCCTTCGCAGCAGACGCTGGCCGAATATATCGCCGCGGTCGGGCAGAAAACAGGTTGGTGGGCCAATCTGCCAGCCTATATCCGCAGCCTGTTGAAAGCCTGGTACGGCTCCTATGCCGATGAGGAAGAGGGGGAGCGCAGCTATCGCTTCCTGCCCAAGATTATCGGTGACCATTCTCATCTGGCTACCAGCTATGAGATGCTGGATGGGAAGGTGCGAGGCTACTTCCTCTTCGGTCAGAATCCCGCCGCCGGGAGCACGAACGCCCGCATGCAGCGCAAGGCGCTGGCTCAGCTTGACTGGCTGGTGGTCCGCGATCTCTACGAGGTCGAGTCGGCGGCTTTCTGGTACCGTGGGCCAGAGGGCGAGGCGGTTGATCCCAGGCAGATCAAGACCGAGGTTTTCCTGTTGCCTGCCGCCGCCTCCACAGAGAAAGAGGGTTCTTTTACGAATACACAGCGCCTGCTGCAGTGGCGAGATAAGGCCGTTGATCCCCCTGGCGATGCGCGCTCCGACCTGTGGTTTGTTTACCACCTTGGCAAACGCCTGAAGGCGCTCTACGCCGATAGCCCCCACGAGCGCGATCTGCCTATCAAGGCCCTGACCTGGGACTACGAGCGCGAGACGCCCGAGCCTGGCTCACGTATTCTCGATGAGCCAGATGCCTTGCTGGTGCTGAAGGAGATTAACGGCTATTATGCGCGTACTCCCGACGGGAAGGAGTATAGTCTGCGCGAGGCTCCCCATGTGCCTGATTTCACGGTTCTGAAGGCCGATGGGAGCACGGCCTGTGGCTCCTGGATCTATAGCGGAGTGTACCCAGAGCCGGGGCGAAACCGCGCAGCTTCCCGCGACCCTTCCGGCTATACCTTCCCCAACTGGGGCTTTGCCTGGCCGGCTAACCGTCGTATCCTCTACAACCGGGCCTCGGCTGATCCCCAGGGTCGCCCCTGGTCGGAGCGCAAAAAGTATATCTGGTGGGACGAGGAGCGCAGACAGTGGACAGGCTACGATGTCCCCGACTTCCCGCTGCGCAAGCCACCAGACTACACGCCGCCGCCGGGCGCTACCGGGATCGATGCCCACTCTGGCAGCGACCCCTTCATCATGAAGCCCGACGGCAAGGGCTGGCTTTTTGCGCCGAGTGGCCTCAAGGATGGCCCGCTTCCGACGCACTATGAAGCGGCAGAGGCGCCGATCACCAACCCGCTCTACCATCGTCAGAGCAATCCTGCGGCTCGCTACTACCGCGACCGACCCGACAACCGACTGGCGGCGGTCGGCGATGAGCGCTATCCGATCGTGGCCACCACTTATCGCTTGACGGAGCATCACCTGAGCGGGCCGATGACGCGCTGGCTGCCCTGGCTGAATGCCCTCCAGCCGGCTCTCTTTGTGGAGATCAGCCCAGAGCTGGCCGCAGAACGCCAGATTCGCCACGGCGACCAGGTGATTATCAGTACTCCCCGCGGCGAGATCCAGGCCCGCGCCCTGGTGACACGTCGTCTGCGTCCACTGCGGCTCAATGGACGCATCGTCCATCAGATCGGGTTGCCTTTCCATTGGGGCTTCCAGGGCAAGGCCACTGGCAGTATCACGAACGATCTGACGCACATGGTGCTTGAGCCCAACGTCAGCATTGAGGAGGCGAAAGCCTTCCTGTGCGATGTGCGTCCAGCGCGAGGCAGAAGCTAAGCGCTCTCAGAGCGGCACGGCACTCCGGCTTTAGTGACCAGTGTGAGCAGATCAACGGCGAACTTTTCCAAAGCCATTGGTCTGCCTCTGCGCCAGATGCCGCCGCCGCTCTGGCACCTTGGCAGCAAAGGAGAGAAGATCATGGCGGTTGAAGCAGCGAGACCCCTGCCTGGGGTGCTTAAGCAGCTGCGCACCCTGCTGGAGCCGCTGCGCAAGGAGGAGCCGCTGCCCCCACAGACAGCGGTGGGCTTCTTCACCGATACCAGCCTGTGTATCGGCTGCAAAGCCTGTGAAATTGCCTGTAAGCAGTGGAACCAGCTTCCTGCACGTGAACCGGTCTGGGCAGGTACCAGTTATGATAATACGCGCGAGCTGAACGCCATCAATTGGCGTCACGTGCTCTTTATTGAACGCATCGGGCGTCACGAGGCGGGCGACCATGATGGAGGCAGCGCTGCGGAAACGGCTGCAGCCCCCACAGAGTTGCCTTTCTTCAATCCCGATCGCTGGCTGATGCTGAGCGACGTTTGCAAGCATTGCGCCAACGCCCCTTGCCTCGAAGCCTGTCCGACCGGGGCGATTATTCGCACCGAATTCGATACTGTCTATGTGCAGCAGGACGTCTGCAATGGATGCGGCTATTGCGTGGTCGCCTGTCCTTTTGGAGTGATTGCCCGTGATGCCTTGGGGGGAACCGCGCGCAAGTGCACGCTGTGCTACGATCGTCTGAAGGATGGTCTGGAGCCGGCCTGCGCCAAGGTCTGCCCGACGGACTCGATCGTCTTCGGCCCGGTCGATCAGCTACGCCAACAGGCTCAGGCTCGCCTGGCTCAGCTGCATGAGCGCGGCTTGCGTGAGGCCCGCCTCTATGGTGCCGACGATACCATTTTGGAAGGCGGCCTTCACGCCTTCTTCCTGCTGCTCGATGAGCCTGCTGTCTATAATTTGCCCGAAGACCCGTCTCGTCCCAGCAGACATGTTCTACCCGCTTCCTTCTGGACAGCGCTGGTGGCGTTGGCACTGGGTCTGCTCGGAATTTTCTCGTTCAGGAGGCGATGACGAGCGATGCAGCCAGAGAGGCAGAGCTTTTCCGCCTGGCTTGCCACGGGCCAGGCACTAGCGCAACGGCTCCGGCAGATCTCGCGCGCCACTGGCTGGATGGAGCGCCTGGCAGTGCTCAGCACAGGATATCATCCAGACCCTGAACGCGAGCAGCAAGAGCCAACATACTACGACTATCCTGCTCTCAAAGAGCCGGTCTGGCGCTGGGAAATCGTCTGGTACTTTTTCTTGGGGGGGCTGGCCGCCGGCTGTTATTTCATTGCCAGCCTGGCGGCGCTCTTTGGCGACGCCGAGGATCGAGCAACGCGGCGCACTGGCTACTATCTCTCGTCACTGGCTCTGCTCCCGTGCCCGTTGCTGCTGATCAAGGATCTCGGACGTCCTGAGCGCTTTTTGAATATGCTACGCATGTTTAAGGTGCGCTCGCCCATGTCGATGGGCGTCTGGTGCCTGGTGAGCTTCTCTTTCTTCAGCGGGCTGAGTGCCCTGATTCAGGCCGCGCGAGACCAGTGGCTGGGTCGCTGGTGGGGAGCACGCTGGCTGGCTCGTCTGCCTCAGCGCCTGCTGGCTCTCCCAGGCATGGCTCTCGCGCTATTCCTGGGAGGCTACACGGGGGTTCTCCTGGCTACCACTAGCATCCCGCTCTGGTCGCGCAGCAAGATGCTCGGCGCGGTCTTCATCTCCTCAGCCATCTCTACCAGCTCGGCGCTGATTGCTCTCGTGTTACGCCTCAGCGCTGCACCTGTTGCCGCTCTACACAAACTGGAGCGCCTGGAGTGGGGTGCGCTCCTGAGCGAGCTGCTTGCGCTCTTTGCTTTCCTGCGCGGTTCTGGACGTGCCGCCCGCGCCCTGGTGGGTAGCGGACCTGCGGAGTACGGACCTCGCTTCTGGCGCTTTGTGGCCATCGGTGGCCTGCTGCTGCCCTGGCTACTCCAGACACGGCTGCTGCTGACACGCCGCGCTCATGGAGAGGCAGCCACGACGGGAGCAGCAACCAAGCAGCCAGAGCGCAGTCGTGTGCGCTTCAGCGGCTTGTTGCTCTCGCTCCTTGTCCTTATCGGCGGCTATTTTCTGCGCCGCACGATCATTGAGGCCGGCCATAGCTCCAGCCGCGACGCCCGTACCACGCTCTGGCACGCCCGCGCTGCTCGTTAACCAACCACTAGACCTTATCTTTCCCTGTCTGGTCAGTTGACCTCTCCATACCCGGCAGGTACGCCGAGGGGAGAAACTGGCCAGGCAGGGAGGATCTCTCTCACGGGCCACGTCCTATCTTGCCCGGCAGGCCAGCGATCTCCAACCCTGAGCCAGCCACAGCGTAGATGTAATGAGGAAACGTAAGTGACGGTGAGCCTGTCATTCCCCAGAGGCATGCATCAGCGCAATCTTTCAGCGAAAGAGTAGGAACCGAGCAATGGAGGAGCCTCAGCATCACAGTGGCAGCGGGTCCGGCAACGTGGGAACAGGAAGAATCACCAGCCGCCTGGACCCAGAGGGAGAAACCTCAGCGGCGAGCACCAGCGCAGGACCGGGCACGGCAGAGCAGCAGGAAGGAGCGAAGACTGTCGCGAGCCAGGATGAGGGTCTGCAGTTCGTCGTCGTCGAGGGCATGCAGGTCGGGCGCGGCGTCGCCCGTCTCGATCCACGCGATATCGAGGCTTTGGGCTGTCAGCCAGGCGACATTGTCTTGATCAGCGGCGCGCGGACTACCGCCGCCAGGTTGTTACCCGGCGTACCACAGCAACGCGGACAGCGCATTATCCAGATGGACAGCCAGGTACGCCAGAATAGCGATGCCGGCCTGGGCGAGCGCGTCACGGTGCGCAAGGCACGGGTACAGAGGGCAGAGAAGATCACGCTGCTCCCCCTGACTCGCGGGGCCCCTATTCAAGAGAGCGACTTGCAGTACATCGCGCGCTACCTGGTGGGCCTGCCCGTGGTCACAGGCGATCTGCTCCGCCTCAACCTGCCAGGCACGGCGAGCCGCGAATTTTTGATTATTAGCACGGTGCCCGCCACACCCAGCTATCCCTCTCGCCGCTCGCAGCTAGAGGGTACTGCCGCCACCCCCTTGGCCGAGCAGAATGAGCGGGCGGTGGTCGAAGCAGTTATTGTCCAGCCTGGGACGGTTGTGCGCGCTCAGGCTCGCGGCGCCGGTCGCCCCGGCGGACTAGGACGCGTCAGCTACGAAGACATTGGAGGGCTGGGCAAGGAGCTGCAGCGCATTCGCGAAATGATCGAGCTGCCCCTCAAGTACCCGGCGGTCTTTGATCGCCTGGGAGTCGAGCCACCCAAAGGGGTACTGCTCTATGGCCCGCCGGGCACCGGCAAGACGCTGATCGCCCGCGCCGTCGCCTCGGAGACGAACGCCGCCTTCTTCGTTATCAATGGGCCGGAGGTCATCAACAAGTTTTATGGAGAAAGTGAGTCACGCCTGCGGGAGGTCTTTCAAGAGGCTCAGCGGCGCGCCCCCAGCATCATCTTTATCGACGAGCTGGACGCCCTGGCTCCACGCCGCTCCGAAATGGGGGGCGAGGTTGAGCGTCGTATTGTCGGTCAACTGCTGGCCCTGATGGACGGCATGGCCTCGCGCGGCCAGGTTGTCGTCATTGGAGCCACCAATCAGCCCAACGCCCTCGACCCGGCGCTGCGCCGCCCAGGCCGCTTCGACCGCGAAATCGCCCTGCGCGTACCTGATCTCCACGGACGCATGGAGATCCTGCGCATCCATACACGCGATGCGGCCCTGGCGGACGACGTCGATTTCGCTCGCCTGGCTCAACTGACACCTGGCTTTGTAGGGGCCGATCTGGAGGCGCTCTGTCGGGAGGCAGCCATGATCGCGCTCCGCCGCGTGCTGCCCTATATCGACTATCAGAGTGGCTATATTCCGTTCGAGACCCTGGTGAATCTCAACATCACTATGGCCGATTTCCAGGCCGCCCTGCGTGAGATTGAGCCATCGACGACCCGCGAGGTCTATGTTGAGGTCAGTGAAACGACCTGGGATGACATCGGAGGGCAGGCTCAGGCCAAGCAGCTGCTGACCGAGGGCGTGGAGTGGCCGCTGCGCTATCCCGAGATCTACAGCAAAGCTAAAGTCGAACCACCCCGCGGCGTGTTGCTGGCCGGTCCCCCAGGCTCCGGGAAAACGCTGTTGGCGCGCGCCCTGGCCAATCAGTGCAACGCCAGCTTCATCTCCATCAAAGGCCCTGAGCTCCTCTCAAAGTGGGTAGGCGAATCTGAGAAGGGTGTGCGCGAGATCTTCAAGCGTGCCAAGCAGGCGGCTCCTTGCATCATCTTCTTCGACGAGATCGATGCTCTGGCACCGCGCCGTGGAGCCGAGCTGGACAACCACGTTGGAGACCGCGTGATCGCGCAGCTGCTGACAGAGCTGGACGGCATCGAGGGACGCACGGGCGTGATTGTGCTGGCTGCCACCAACCGGCCCGAATTGATTGATCCAGCTTTGCTGCGTCCGGGCCGCTTCGATTTGATTGTCGAGCTGACCTATCCCGATGAAGCTGATCGCCAGGCGATCTTCTCCGTGCACACGCGCGGGAAACCGTTGGCGTCCGATGTCAGTCTGGAGGAGCTGGCCCAACTGACCCCAGGACGGAGCGGCGCAGATATTGAAGCAATCTGTCGTCGCGCCTCTATGCTGGCCCTGCACGACTGGATCGAGCCGCGTCTGCAACAAGTAGGCCGCGTGCAGATCAGCGAGGAGCAGCAGGAGTCGAAGGCCACCAACCCGGTCAGCACCGCTACCCAGACAGCTCAGGCAAGCGGAGAGGAGAGCCGCTTCTCTATCCGCCGCGAACATTTTCTGCGCGCGATCACTGAACAGGAAGAGCGCTATCAGTCCCAAGCCAGACTGGAGGCCGAGCGTACTCGTCGCGACGAGGCTCGACAGCGCCTGCTCGACCTAGCCGCCAGCTATGGCGGTCTCGGGAATGTTGCTCCACAGACCGCCCTCCAGCCACCAGTACTGCGCGGCTGGCGCCTCTGGCTGGCCCGCTTGCTCGGACTGCTGCCGCGCCACTCCCAGACCGGCTCACCACCACCCTCCGCCTGAAAGGAGACGCGGGCAAATTCAGCCGCTCTCAGGCAAGAATGCATACGTCACGAAAGCCAAAGCGGACACGAGGGGAGAATCCCCGCGGGAGCTGCCAGATGCACTCTTTCCTCTCCCCTCGTTTGCTCCGGCGTCCGGCCTCTTCCCGATCCAGGAGCTAAGGGCACGCATCAGGCGCACCAGGCCCGATGATCAAGGCGCCGCCTCCCTTTGCTGCTAGGACCGGACGCTTGCAGGCCGCCGAAGAGACGCCCGCTGGGAGTACAATCGCCTCTTTTGAGCAGTGTTTGCTCAATACATTGAGCAGGCATACGCATTAACACTTGATAAAGCTGGGCTGCTTCTCCCCTGGATCAAAGGCAAAGACATGTCAATACAACTACTTCGACTCCAATCAAAGTTAGCTGACTGGGATAGTTAGCGTGTGATATAATATAAAGGAGAGTGTGAGCATAGCGAAGGGAGACAACATTGTCGCTGTACTCATCAGACACCAGCTCTGCAGACTCCCGGAAACCGGTCGTCGCGGCCTATCTGGAGGTCATTCGCCTGCTTGACGACCGTGTCGCGCCCCTCCTGGGCAAAGTGACCACGCGCGTCCTCGTTCAGGGCGCGGCCCGGCGAGTAGCGGAGAAGTACCCATTCCTTCACTTTCTTGAGCGTATCCCATATACTGAAGTTACTCCAGCGATTGCCCAGGAGCAGCTTGGTGGCCAGTCTCCGCAGGAGTTGACGGCAGCCTTGAATGCTCTTCTAGAGGAGTGTTTTGCGGGCTTGAAGGAACTCACTGGCGACCTGATTGTTACTCCGCTTCACGATGAGGTGACCCGCCAGCTCCAGCATATGTCGATCATCCAGTAAACAGAAAACGGCCTGGCCTAGCAGCGAGCAATGGAGAAGAGCAGCGTGCAGTCTCAGTCGACACTCCCAGATGGCGCGTACCGCTCTTCCAGAGGATCGGGGGAAGATCGGCTGGCGGTTCTTCGCCATGAGATGGAGTATCTCAATACCATTGGGAAACGCTTCGTCGCCGCCAACGATCGCTTCCAGGTCCATCGTGCCCTGCTGGCTACGTTACAAGAGTTATACAGCTTCTCCGCCTGTGCTATCCTGCTCAAGGGCCAGCATGGCGACCCTTTTGAACTCTCTATCATCCCCCGTTATCCGCTCAGTTCCTCCTTTCTCCAAGAGATGATCCAGCGTATCGCCCGCGCCGCCAACATCATCGATTTCCCCAACGTGACGCCCGAGGAGCTGGCCGTAGCCGCCTATTTCGACGCCCCCGACGACCTGGCTTTGATGGAGCCACAACCCCCTCTCGGCAGCAGCGAGATCGGTGACTTCCTCCACCTGCCGCTGGCCGTCGAGGACCGCATCATTGGCCTGCTCAGTCTCTTCCACGAGCGCGAGGGCGTCTTTGATACTCAGCTCCTGCAGCTAACACGTATCATCGCCGACTACGCCGCCATCGCCCTGGAGAATATGCGTCTGCGCGAGCGCGAGCAGGCTCTCTGGCGAGAAGCCGAGTTCGAACGGCGCCGCCTGGAGCTGATCATCAGCAGCATGGCCGAGGCCCTGCTGATTACCAATGCCCAGGGCGCCATTGTCTCCCTCAATCGCTTTGCCGAGCAGCTCTTCCAGCAGGCAGAGATTGATACCCGCCTTGAACCCGGTGTGCCTCTCCGTCAGCTTGCCGCTCGCAGCAATGTACCCTGGCTACGCGAACTGGCCCACGTCGTCGACCAGGCTTTGACCGGGCAGACGATCAAGAACCAGGAGCTGATCATTGGTGAAAGTGGCGAGACCGTCCCCCTCACCTTGAGCATCAGCGCGGCCCCACTGAGCCAGGACAGCCATCACCCGTTGCCCGGCGGCGCCGTCGTGGTCCTCAACGACATCACCGATCGCAAGCAGATCGAGAAGCTTAAAGACGAGTTCGTCTCGGTGGTTTCGCATGAGCTGCGGACGCCGCTGACCGCCATCAAAGGCTACACCCAGCACCTGGTCCGGCGCCTGGAGCGGCGTCTGCGCCAGCAGGCGCGTGAGGGTCACGACCAATCTGAGCTACCGGAAAGCTACGATCTACGCAGTCTCTACATTGTACAAAGCGAGGCCGAGCATCTGGAGCGTCTGGTCAGTGATCTACTCGACCTATCGCGTGTACAATGGGGACGTCTGGATTTACAATACACTCCTTTCTACCTGGCCGACCTCTTAGCCGAGCAGGTGCGCCTGGCCCAGGCCAATACCGAGCAGCACATCATTCAGCTCGATTTGCAGGTACAGGACAGCAAGGTGATCGCCGATCGTCAGCGCATTGCCCAGGTTGTTGGCAATATTCTGGACAACGCCATTAAATACTCGCCCCAAGGGGGACATGTCATAGTGCGGCTGGAGAGTGCAGGAGAAGATTTTCTGATCAGCATCAGCGACGAAGGCATTGGAGTCAGTCCAGAATACCTCGATCATATCTTTGAGCGCTTCTATCGCGTCCGCAACGCTGCCAGTCGCCAGTATTCGGGGATTGGTCTGGGTCTCTATGTCGCCCGTGCTATCGTCGAAGCTCACGGCGGCCGCATCGGCTACGCCAGCAATCAGAGCGGGATGGGCAGTACCTTCTACTTTAGCCTGCCGCGGACCCCTAACCCAGCCGAGAAAGGGTAACGCCGCTGATTGACCGCGAATGGGGAGTCGAGCCAGCCTCAGCGCCTGGCCTTGGCCACTCCTTCCTCACACCACGCATGACAGAGAGCTTTAGCGCTTGACCAGCAACCTCTCGACTAGCGCGGCGATCGTTTCTTCACGCGTGCCCCATACCTCCCCTGCCACTCCGTGCCAACCGGCACGCATCCCTCCTAGAAGGCTTTCAACAGATCAGTTGGCGTTGCCTGGAAGCGGTCCAGCAGGTAAGAGCGACCGAACGGGGTAAAATGGATGGTGGCCCAGCTGGCTCGCAAAATCTGAATATGGCGCAAG
This sequence comes from Thermogemmatispora aurantia, assembly GCF_008974285.1. Classification (GTDB taxonomy): domain Bacteria; phylum Chloroflexota; class Ktedonobacteria; order Ktedonobacterales; family Ktedonobacteraceae; genus Thermogemmatispora; species Thermogemmatispora aurantia. The sequence continues at coordinate 285,421 of NZ_BKZV01000001.1, forward strand.
ACGCGGGCCTCCCCCCACAGCGGATAGAGCCAATCGCAGAGAGCATTCACAATATCGCCGGTGCTGGTGATGAGCACACCGACCAGCGTCACCCCAACCACCAAGAGCAGATGATGGGGAAGAGCAACCGGGCCGAACGCCGTAAAGAAGCCAATATACACCATGCTGCCCGAGACCAGCGCGGGCAGGAGCGCCTCTAGCAGAATATAAAAGCGCGACGGCTCACGCACAAACAGGGCGGTGATCCCCAGTGGACCAATGGCCCAACCGATCAGCTGATCGCGCCGCAAGAGCGCCAGCAGCAGATGAGATCCCTCAACCAGCAGCAGCCAGAGCAGCACAAAGGCAATCAAGCCCGGTAGAGAACGAAGCTGGATACTGGCCAGTATCCCCGGCATGCTCATCCTCCTCGAACGTCGTAAACAGCGACACCAGAAACCTCTGTTTGTATTGTACGCCCATTGGTGGCCTGCCGACAACAGGACTTCGCTATTCTTCCCACCCACCTTTGCCAACCAGCGGCACGAAGACACAGCCACCAAGTGAATGCACCTCTTGCCCGCTACACGTGCGCCGTATGACCAGCAGCTCCTGATGGTCATGGCTGCCAACAGGGAGCACCAGGATACCCCCCTCAACCAACTGGGCAACCAGCTGCTGAGGAATCTGCGGGGCCGCAGCGGTAACCACGATCCGGTCATAGGGAGCAGCATCCGGCCAGCCCAGCGAGCCATCTCCGACAAAGACGGCAACGTTGCTCAGACCCAGCTGCAGCAGCCGCCTGGCCGCCTGGCAAGCTAGTTGCTGGTAGCGTTCTACCGTTACGACAAAGCGCGCCAGACGCGCCAGAATAGCCGCCTGATAGCCCGAACCAGTTCCAATCTCCAGGACACGCTCCTGACCGCTCAGCTGCAGAGCCTGGGTCATCGTTGCCACAATCAGGGGCTGAGAAATGGTCTGACCGCAGCCAATTGGAAGGGCCTGATCAGCATAGGCCCACTGACGATGGTGGGGATCAACGAATAGTTCGCGCGGCGTCGCCTCAATGGCTGCCAGCACACGCTCATCATGGATGCCAGCGCTACGCAAGCTCTCTAGCAGATAACGGCGCTGCGTCTCAAGATCACGAGTCATAGTATTTCAGGACGGAGTGAGGAGGAAAAAGGCTTGGCCTTCTCTATCAGGCACGACATACGAGACTCATGTCCCAGGCAGGGAGAGGTACAGAGGAAGAGCGCAGTCAGCACAGATAATCCTCCCTCGGCTACTGATCAGCTCACAGAGCCTCAGCCTTCTTCGAAGATTAAGCTGCACACTTCGAGTCAAGACGCGCGAGGGTACCTATTTAGAGTCTAAAGCCTGTTGAAACAGACGTCAAGGAGAGCAAGGAACAACCTGCTGCCTCTTCTTAAATGAGCGGAGAAGCACGTGATCCAGGCTACCAGTCAGCCCGGAAGGATGCGGAGCGGGCTTGCAATGCCTTTCACAGAACACAAATAGGCATAAAAAAAGTGGGCGCTACTGGGCTCGAACCAGTGACCTCTTCGGTGTGAACGAAGCGCTCTCCCACTGAGCTAAGCGCCCTTTACTTCTCATAACCGTGGTGACTGCCGACTTTACTGTGGCCTCTTGCTATCACCCGGTTCTCTGCTCTGGCATAGCTACTATAACACTCCGAGCGGGGCTTGTCAAGTAGCGAGAGGGGATATCAGCAGCAAGCGCCGGAGCGTACTTGCACGCGGCCTCATCAGCCAGCCAAAGACGCCGGGGGCGCGGCCTTTCCCGACATCTACCGACCGACAGAAGAGGAGGAGCAGGGCCGCGGCAGGCACGACAAGCGGTCTGGTGCACCGCTCGGAGTGCGAAGGCAGGTAGGCAGCGTCAAGCGCGAGAGCGACAGCAGGCGAGCAAGCAGGAATGGAGCCAGCTAGCAGTAATCATAGCTCGTTAGGGGCCTTGCGCATCGTGGGGAAGAGAATTACATCGCGAATGGACTCCTGATCGGTCAGGAACATGACCAGGCGATCCACGCCGATGCCCAGCCCGCCTGTGGGCGGCATGCCCACCTCCAGCGCCTCCAGAAAGTCCTCATCGAGCACCTGCGCCTCCACATCGCCGTGAGCACGCTGGCGCATCTGATCTTCAAAACGCTGGCGCTGATCGAGTGGATCATTCAGCTCAGTAAAAGCGTTGCCGATCTCCAGGCCGCCCAGGAACGGCTGAAAGCGCTCCACCAGATCAGGCTGCGAGCGATGGCGTTTGGCCAGCGGTGAGACATCCAGGGGATAATCGACCAGGAAGAGCGCGCGGCGCAGCGGCTCGGCTCCCTGGCGGAACATCGCACTCTTCAGTTCATCGATCAAACGGCCTCGGCCCAAGGCGGGATCGACCTCATAGCCGCGAGCTTGCATCGCAGCGGCCAGGCTCTCTCGATCGGGATAGCGATTCACATCAATCCCGGTAAACTCCTCGATCGTCGCCAGCAAAGGCAGGCGCGGCCAGGGAGGCGTTAGATCCACCTCGTAGCCCTGGTAGCGAATGCGGGGCGTCCCGCAGGCCTCCAGCGCAATCGTATAGATCATCTCCTCCGCCAGGCGCATCATGTCCTCATAATCGGCATAGGCCTGATAGCACTCCATCATCGTAAACTCGGGATTATGCGTGCGATCGATCCCCTCATTGCGGAAATTGCGCCCGATCTCATAGACTCGCTCGAAACCTCCCACAATCAGGCGCTTCAAATACAACTCCACCGCAATGCGCAGGTACATATCGCGGTCTAGCGCATGATGATGGGTCACAAAGGGGCGTGCCGTAGCACCGCCGTAGATCGGCTGCAAGATCGGCGTCTCCACCTCCAGAAAGCCGTGTTCATCGAGGAAGCGGCGCATCGCGCGAATCACGCGGCTGCGCGTCACAAAGATCGGCTTCACTTCATCCCCGTTAGCCAGCAGATCCAGATAGCGCTTCCGCTGGCGCAGCTCCACATCTTCCAGCCCATGGTATTTCTCGGGCAATGGGCGCAAGCCCTTGGCAATCAAAGCAAACTCCAAAACGTGGAGCGTACGCTCACCGGTGCGCGTGTGGAAGAGAAAGCCTCGTACCTGAATAAAGTCACCGATATCCAGCAGCCGGACTGTGCGATAGGCTTCCTCACCGAGATCGTTAATGCGGAAGTAGACCTGAATACGGCCAGTGCCATCCTCAATATGGGCAAAGGCTACCTTGCCCATCTCGCGGAGCAAGCGGATGCGTCCGACCAGACAAAAAGAGTGCTCCTCTCCCAGCCACTCATCGAAGTGCTGCAGCACCTCGGCAATGGTATGGCTGCGCTCTACATGGTTGGGATAGGGATTAATGCCGCGCTCACGCAAAGCCTGCAGGCGCTGGAGCCGCACACTTCTTTCATCAGCCATAACGCTCTTGGAAACTCCTCACAATGGTTTGCCGCTATTTTAGCAAAATTCCGGGCCAGTGGATAGCAGGGAGAGAGAAAGACCTAGAGGCAGCCCTCCCCCTGATTGGGAGCAAAGAGGAGGGCCGCACAAGAGAAGGCGGCCCCGAAAGACACAGCGGCATACTCCATCCTGGCTGGATCAGAAGACGAAAGCACTCGGGGAGGAGAAACAGAAATGCTCTCGTCGCAGGGGGAGAAGCTCATTCACTCAATGGCGAGGACCGTGTACTCTTTGACGCCACCAGGGGTAGAAACCATGACCAGATCGCCCACCTTATGGCCAAGTAAGGCTTTCCCGACCGGAGACTCGTTGGAGATGCGGCCAGCGCTCGGATTCGCCTCATAGGCGCCCACAATCGTATAGCAAGCCTCACGCCCGTCGCTGCTGCGCACGCGCACCACTGATCCCAGCGTTACCTCGTCGCTCTGGACCTTCTGAATCGTGCGAGCTGTGGCGAGCATCTGCTCTAGCTCATAGATTTTCCCTTCAAGCCGGGCGTACTCCGTCTTGGCCTCCTCATAGGCCGCATTGTCGTTGACATCGCCCCCCTCCTTGGCATCGTGCAGGTAGCGTGCAACCTCAGCCCGCTTGACAGTACGCAGGAACTCCAGTTGATTCAGAAGACGTTGCCGGCCATCCTCGGTCAGATAGACGCCCTGTGTCTCCATCCTATGTTTCCCTCCATTGTCTGCAGGAAATCTCTCATCTACTACCAGAGTCTCAGCCTGCCTACAACCTGCCGCGCCACAATACGGGGAGAGCGCCAACAGACAGTAAGCAGCTTCTTCAACAGAGAGCCGGTCCAGGTCTCTAGTATTCTGGCCGGTTTTGCGTGAGTAAACGCTTGGGAGCAGAGCAGGCGAGACAGACAAAGTATGTCACGACAGCCTCCTCAAGCCTAGCAGTGGGCACGGAGGCAAGAGCCGCTCATTCAGGAGAGAGATGCCCTACATCTCCCCAGGTGACTGTCACCCGCTCGCCCGAGCGGCAGCGCAGCAGCAGCTCGCCGCTCTCATTGACCTCTTCCGCCCAGCCTTCGAGCTGACGAGCACCTTGTTGGATGCGCACCATGCGCCCTAACGTCTGCAAGCGGCTGCGCCAGCGCTCGCGAATATGCCGGGCTACCGGCAGCGAGAAGAACGCCGCCGAGACAGGGGGCGTCAAGAGCGCGGATCGTTCAGGGAGCGCCCCCACCTCTTCCTGCAGGGCGAGATAGGAGTCCTCCACATGCTCCAAAAGCTGAGCAATAAACGCCTCGCGGCTTAATGAGCGACCGCACTCGGTCTCTAGCGTTGTCGGCGTCGGCGCTTGAACCAGCGGAGCTGACGCAGCCGCAGGAGCCTTGGGGGAGGACTGCACTGATCCGCCCTCACTCTGCTCGATCGCTAAATCTTCACTGCGTCCATTGACATTGACGCCGATGCCCAGTACGGCCACTAAACGACCCGCTCGATCAGAGCTGGTCTCGATTAAAATACCGGCAACTTTACGTTCGCCAATCAAGACATCATTGGGCCACTTGATACCAGCGACGAGGCCAGCGGTTTCAGCGATGGCATCCAGCACGGCCAGTGCGGAGAACATAGCTACCAGTGGAAGCGGGAAGCGGGGATAGAGCACCAGCGACAAGAGGACATTGCGCCCGGCCACGTCAACCCAACGGCGGCCCTGCCTGCCGCGCCCAGCAGTCTGACTTTCTGTAAGCACCACCAGGCCCTCTAGGCTCTCGCCTGGCTCAGCCTCGACAGCACGCAGCATCGCCAGCGTATTCGTTGAATCGACCACCGGGACATAGAACAGTCGTGCCTCCCCCCTACCGATCAGGCGAGTACCTAACATCTGCCTCAATCTATCGAGATGCAATCGTTCGCTGTTAGCCATCTGCCCTGGTACACCCCTGCTCACCTCGCTACCACACCCCTCCTCTCCTTTACCTGAGAACCTGGACCTCCCGCCGGCGTCCCGGCAGCCCCCTCTCCCCTCCAACACGCTATGAAACGACTCTGGCTCACTTCTTCCCCCCATTCCACCTTGTGCCGCCGTTGCCGTTCTGAATAAACCAGCTCATCCCGGCCTGCCTGACTCAGGCGCCCTGTAAAAAGACATCCGCGGGCACCAGGCCGGCTGGTAGCGACAATCCAACGACTTCTACACGCTCTTGCTGGCATGCATCGGAAGCGAAGAATGTGAGAACACTACCGACCGGCACCGGTCCTGCGGTAAAACCATACAGGCGGGAGCTAACCGACTTTCCAAGCGGGCCTGGTTGTTTCCCACCTTCCGGCTGAGGGCCACACTTAGGAGGCACCCCTCTCTTCCCGATTGGTGTGGCTGGTTAACTCACCACCTGTGTGGCGCTGTCGTTCAGGCATGTGCACACCACCTCCTTTCATTGCGCTAATTGTAACATCGCATTTCAGGTGCTGTCAAGCTTTTCGTTGAAATTTACTTGAACACCTTTTCCTTGAGCTTTTCGACCAGAAGGCCAATGTCAACAGGAACGATCAACCGTGCGGATTTTAAGAGTTCTTTCATGCCCATGCGCAGGTTCTCAAGGCAGGAAATAATATACAATAAGATTGGTCCAGGAAAGGAGGAGTTCTGCTATGGCCATTGAGCGTACCGCCCATCCCTATATTGTTCGTGACTCCGCCATCTACGGCGGCGAACCCATCATCGAAGGCACGCGCACCGGCGTGCGCCATGTGATCCTGCTCTTCCAGTCGGGGAAAGATCCCGAAGAGATCGCACGCATCCATCGTCTGAGCCTGGCTCAGGTCTACGATGCCATCAGCTATTTTTACGACAACGAAGAGGAAATCGAGCACTATATTCGCAATCAGTCCTGGGAAGGCGACTGAGAGACGACCCCCTGGACGACCCCCTGTCTGTCGGTTTCCCTGCGCTTGCCATTGATCGACGCTGGTGCCTGTCCGACTCTGGCACCCTCTATTGCGTGCTTGCCAGGCTTGTGCCAGGCAACGGTGAGTGAGACCACAGCCGGGGCAGGATGTTCATCGCGGCTGGTCTAGTCACACCGCTGCTTCACGCGTTATACTGTTACGTAGTATGCTGGCGACAATCAGCCTGGTTGAGCTGAAGGTGAGTGGCGTAGGGTAGCTCTTTTCTCCTCTTCGCCACTCCCGCAGGGCTGTTCTTGCCCTTCATCACACGACCGCACACCTGTCCCTGTCCTGGTTTCGAAGGCTGACGCCGACGCTTCGACACTCGCCGGCACAGCTCTCTTCCCTTGCAGCTGAGGCTGCTGTGCCCTCATCAGCCAGAGCGAGCCAGTCAGCGCGGCCTTGGCTTCTCGCTTGTTCTGCACCCGTCCACGCTCAGACGGCGGCAGAGCAGCGCCTTAGCTCCTCAATGTACCCGTCCGCTCAGTCGCGCTCACGAGTCCTGTGAGGAAGACTTGGAAGAGAAGCAAGAAAGGAGGACCTGATAGATGCAGCAATACAGCGATCTGCTGATCGATGCCCTCCTGGATGAGGGATTCACGGTCGAGGAGGCCAATCGCCTGATCGAACTGCGCGAGGCATACGAAGAGCAGCTTGCCCGCGAGGAGATACCCTATCAGCGTTTTATGCACTGGCTGATCGAATACGGCCACCTGAGCGATTATCTCTAGCATGCAAGCCAGGCAGGCAAGGGGCGAAATCCTTGTAGCTGCCTTCTGCTGTGAGGTACAATAGCAATGAGGCAGGCAGTAGACCACGGCGCAGCCCCCTGCTGCGCCGTTGCAGTTTCCATGACCAGATGAGCAACCCCGCGCCAAGGAGAGAAAAGTCATGAAAGCGGTTGTTATGGCCGGAGGGGAAGGATCTCGCCTACGTCCCCTGACCATTAAGCGCCCCAAGCCAATGGTGCCGATCGTGGGCAAGCCCGTCATGGAGCATATCCTGAACCTCCTGAAGCGACATGGCATCACCGAGGTCATCGTCACCGTTCAGTACCTGGCGAGCAATATCGAGGACTACTTCGGCAACGGCTCGCAGTTCGGAATGCGCATCACTTACTCTCGCGAGGATGTCCCCTTGGGCACCGCCGGCAGCGTGAAAAACGCCGAGGAGCACTTGACCGAGCCGTTCCTCGTGATCAGCGGCGATGCGCTCACCGACTATAATCTGAGCGATATCATCCGCTTTCATCAGGAAAAGCAAGCGCTGGCAACGTTGACGCTCGCTCATGTCCATAATCCGCTAGAGTACGGGGTCATTATCACCAACGAGGATGGCCATATCACGCAATTCCTGGAGAAACCGAGCTGGGGCGAGGTCTTCAGCGATACCATCAATACCGGTATTTATGTCCTCGACCCTCGCGTGTTGACCTACTTCGAGAAGAATAAGCCCTTTGACTTCAGCCAGGATCTCTTTCCTTTGCTGCTTAAGAAGGGCGACCCCATCTATGGCTATATCGCCAGCGGCTATTGGTGCGATGTGGGCAACCTGAGCGAGTATATGCGCGCCAACGCCGATGCGTTGCAGGGACGGGTCCAGATCGAGATTCCTGGCCGCCATATTGGCAACAGTATCTGGTGCGAAGAGGGTGTGGAGATCGCTGAGGATGCTCAGCTCTATGGCCCGGTCTACCTGGGACACGACTGCAAGATTAAGTCGGGCGCTATTATCCACGGGCCGAGCATCATTGGCCACTATACGATCGTCGATGAGCGGGCCCAGGTCGATCGGAGCATTATCTGGAATAACTCTTATATCGGTGAGCGGGCCGAGCTGCGCGGCGCTCTCGTCGGCTCCTCGACGAGCATCAAGAGCAAGGCGGTGATGTTCGAAGGCTCGGTGATCGGCGATAATTCGATCGTCCAGGAGGGCGCCATTATTCAACCTAACGTGAAGATCTGGCCCGATAAGGAGATCGAGACCGGCGCCGTGGTCAATAATAGTATCATCTGGGGCTCACAGGGCAGACGCGGCCTCTTTGGGCGTTACGGGGTAACGGGTCTGGTGAATATCGATCTGACTCCCGAGTTCGCCGCCAGCCTTGGCGCAGCTTACGGCGCCATTCTTCCCAAGGGTAGCATCGTTGCTGTCAATCGCGATTCATCACATCGTACCTCAAGAATGATTAAGCGGGCGATTGTGGCTGGCCTCCCCTCGGCTGGCATCAATGTCCACGATATCAATCAGGTCCCGATCCCGGTGGCCCGCTACTATGTGCGCAATACCGAGTCCGTCGGTGGTATCCACGTGCGCCTCTCTCCTCACGATCCGCGCATTGTCGACATTAAGTTCTTTGACCAGTACGGCCTTGATATCAATAAGGCGACCGAGCGCAAGGTGGAGAATCTCTACTTCCGCGAGGACTTCCGCCGCGTCTACATCGACGACCTGGGGTCGATCGAGGTCCAGGAGAATGAGCGTGTGCTCAATCTCTATCTGGAGGGCTTCCACAAGGTGGTCGATGAGGGGCTGATCCGTCAGCGCAAGTTCCAGATCGTGATGGACTATGCGCATGGAAGTACGACTCAGCTGCTGCCCGGCATCTTTAACCGCCTCGGTGTGGATGTCATTATCTTGAATACAAGCGCCGATGAGTCGCTGGTCACGCGCACGAAGGATGAGGTGGAGCGCGATCTGCAGCGCCTGGCCACGATTACGGCAGCCCTCCATACCGATCTGGGCATCCGCATCGATCCGGCTGGTGAGCGGATCGCGGTGGTGGATGACCGCGGGCGCATCCTGGACGGGATGAAGATGCTGGCGGTGATGACGAGCCTGATGTTGCGCCGCTTCCATCAGGCGACGGTGGCGGCCCCGGTGACGGCCCCCAGTGCCCTCCAGCATATTGCTAAGCGCTACGACGGCCATATCCTGCATACGCGCGTTCTACCTCAAGCCCTGATGGCAACGGCAAGCCGCGAGGGAGTGGTGCTGGTCGGTGACGGCGAGGGCGGCTTCATCTTCCCGGAGTTCCTGCCCGCCTTCGATGGTATGATGGCTGTGGCAAAGCTGCTGGAGCTGCTGGCTTACTTTGAGGCGAAGCTCTCTGAGGTGGTGGATGATCTGCCGAGCTACTACTTGAGCCGTACACGTGTGGCCTGCCCCTGGGAGCACAAGGGCAAGGTCATGCGTATCCTGAGCGAGCAGTATCGCGAGCGACGGGCCAAGCCGATCGATGGGATTAAGATCGATCTGGGAAGCAAGGAGTGGGTGCTGGTGCTGCCAGATGCCGATCGGCCTCTCTTCCACGTGGTGGCAGAATCGGAGTCAAGCGAGCAGGCCCAGGCTCTGGCTGAGAAGTATGCGCGCGTGGTCAGCGGCTTGCAGCAGTAGCTCCCTCCCCGTCCAGCAGCTCCGGCTATCTGCAAACCGGCCAGGGATGCAGCACAAGGGGTGCGCTCTGGTCTTCTATTTTCGCTTTTTCGGCTCCTCCTGGCCTGAAACAAAAGCCCCGTTGCGGTGGAGGGAATGGCCGCAACGGGGCTGATGAGTTCGGTGTCCGGTCCAATGCCGCCGCTGTCGCTGCACCAGCGTGGGAGAGGTTGCTGTCTTCCCGTTCTCTGAGCTGCCCTTCCACTCTCTGGCCGCGCTCTTAGCCAGAGGGACAGGCTGTACCTGCATCTGGCGAACAGTCGCGCCCTGGCCTGGTTCAGGCGCTAGGCCGAGGCCGAGGTAGCCAGACGCGAGGCCGACGCCGCTTCTATGGACCGCGCCAGGACAGGCTGGAGCGGTACCGGCGGCAGGTTGTGGCCCAGGCTGGCGCAGATGCTCTGGACGGTACGCCGTATCCCCTCTTCAAGATCGACGCTCGGCTGCCAACCAAGGAGTTGCCGCGCACGGCTGTTATCGAGAGCGATAGCTGTTCCAGTCCGTCCACGCTCGCTTAGATAGAGCGGTGGGACTTCGCTGGCCAGTAGGGCAGCGGTCCGCTGATAGAATTCTTCGAGGCTGGTGCCGCTGCCACTGCTGATGTGAATGGTCTGGTTGCCGCCACGCTCGAGAGCCAACAGATGAGCCTGAACCACATCGGCAATGTAGATATGGTCCCGCCTCTCCCCCTGCGGGGCACGAATGACTACCCGCCTCTGCTCTAGCAGGCTGTAGATGAATTCGGTTAAGGGATGTTGAGCGGTTTGTCTGTCGGTTTCTCCATAGACATCAGCATAGCGTAGAATAACATGCTCTATCCGATAGTAGCGGCTATAGTAGCGAATATACCATTCTCCGGCAAGTTTGCTAATGTCGAGAGGGCGCCGTGGGCAGAGCGGGGCCTCCTCGCTGAGGAGAAGGGTCTGGCCTTCTCCAGCATAGAGGTCGTTGCCGCCAGAGGCAAAGATAATGCGACCAACGTTGGCCGCTATGCAGCCATCAAGCAGGTTGAGCAGGCCATGCAAATTGACGTCAGCATCGGTTAGCGGGCGCTGGCCAGGCAGTAGCGCCGAACGACAGGCCGCATGATGGCTGACAATCTCTGGACGCTCCATCTGGAGCACTGCGTGCAGCCGCGGGTCCCGAATGTCTAGCTGGTAGAAGCGCGCGCGTGGATCAAGGCGCTCCCGTGCGCCACTGGCCAGTGAGTCAATGACTATGACCTGGTGGCCAGCATCCAGACAGGCACGAGTCAAGTGTGCCCCAATAAACCCAGCTCCGCCAGTGATGGCGATCTTGACCAAGTGTGTCTCTCCCTTCTGTCCTTGCTTGGCTTGCCGCTGTCTCGATCGGTGGCTCTCCGCTATCTCTAGTGTAGCGCTGATCTCTATTATATAGATATATATGTATCTATATGAAAAAGCGATATGATCGTATATAGCAGTTTTTCAATGATCAGCATGACAAAGAGAGACGATGGCTGGTCACGATGAGGACAGCTGATCGACCTGCTTCTGTAAGAGAAAAACCAGAGGTGAGCTTGCATTGCCGTCTCGGAGAAGATGGGCGGTGATCTAGACTGACGCCGGTCCGCCGAAGTGAGAGGAGCTGCGCCGGCGGGGGGTACGGCGCAGGTCGGGAAGCTCAGGTTTCGCTCGCTGTGCCAGCCGCCGCCAGGCCACAGCGCTTGTCTCGCTAACCGGCGGCGGCTGGTCCTCTATGAGGCAGGGGTCGTACCTCTCATGAGCGCATCCAGCGTGGACTTCTTGATACGGTAAGCCTGACGCTTGCCACGGTGGGGGAGGGTGATCGCCTCCAAGGCCCCGCTCTTGATCCAACGACGCACCGTTGTATCGTCCACGCGCAGACGGCGCGCAACTTCACGTACCGTGAGCAGTTCTTCCAGATCCTCAGCCATAGCAGTCTCTCCTACTCTTTGGGATTAGCTCGTAACAGGCGCGATCACCAGCGTTCCTCTGACACCCCAGGCACGCCGCATTCTCCTCGTTGATCGGAGAGAGCTGCGTCGCTTCCCGCTCAAGCCGGGAAGGGGTGCCATCTGGCGATTCACGAGCAGACGTTTTTTCGGTCCCTCTATACGAGAGTATATCCCTGGGGGTAGCATCCTCCCGTGAGGCCAGAACAGTTGAACGCTGTCTGCCAGTTAACTACACTATACAACTACGCACAAACGTACTAAAATGGAGCAGATGTCAGGTTGGCATCTACCTTCTCCCGCTGGAAGCGAGCGGTCGCTTCGGCTGCCAGATTGGATTGCGTCAGGCAGAATGTTCCTGAGGAGTAAGGGAGACAGGCGAGTGATCGACTTGCAAGCGGTCCCAAGGACTGGAAAGGGCTTTTTTTGATGTCTGTGACCATTCTGGTCGTCAGTGATCTCCACCTTGCGCATGGTCAACAACCTTTTGAGGGCTTTACCGAGCAGCAACAGCGTGCCTGGACGGAGTTTCTGCAGGCGGCCTCTCCTGGAGGCATACTTGTCGAGGAGCGGGCAGATGAGACGGTTGAGCTGGTGATCAATGGCGACTGCTTTGATTTTTTGGTGGCTGCTCCCCTGCGGCATGATCGCACTCGTACGGTAGCCCAGGCTTTGGAGAAGCTAGAGCAGATCATTGCTGCTCATGGCGCGTTCTTTGAGGCGCTGGCCCAGTTTTTGAGGCAGCCCCAACGGCGTGTGACCTTTGTGCCCGGCAACCACGATATTGAGCTGCTCTTCCCAGCAGTCCAGCAGCGCCTGCGCCAGGCGGTGGGTTGGCCCGCGGCTTCAGAGGAGCGGCTTCGCTTCTGGCCACGTGCGCGCTATGAGCCGCTGTCGACGATCGCTATAGAACATGGCAATCTGTATGATTTCTGGAACCATCGCAGTGCCGGGCTGTGGACTGCCAGTGGTGAGCCGCTGCCTCCCCCGGAGGAGATTCTTCTCTCCGCGGGTTCGTGGTATTATCAAGAGGCAGGGGAGTTGATCCATCGCCGTTTTCCGTATTTCGACCACCTGGAGCCATCACTCAGCTATCCACGCCAGATGGCGCTGCTGAGTCTCTTTGCGCCCGAGCTGCTATGCGAAGTGGTGACGAACCTCGTCGGGCTGATGAGCTGTCCACGCCAGCCTTTGGCTGGCTTGAGCCGAGGCGAGGAGCACGTGGCCCTGCGCCTCTTCGAAGAGGCGATGCAGGATCTGGCCGCCTTCCAGCGCGATATGGAGCGCCAGAAAAGCGACTGGCAGCCGGTGCCAGGTTGGGATGAGCAGCGGGCTACGGCAGCTATGCTGGAGGAATACAGGCTTTTGCGGGAGGCGGTGGCCCAGGCAAGCGAGCCAACAGCGACGGAGAGGACGCTACTGGAGGCAGTGGCCCGCATCTTTGGAAGGCCAACGGCGCGCCGGGCAGGCCCAACCGGCGCTGGTATGCAGGCCCTGCTGCAGCGTGAGCCTCGCCTGCGCTATGCCCTGGCCGGCCATACTCATTCGTGGCTCGTAGAGTCGCTGGCCAAGAGCCGCCAGTCCTATCTGAATACGGGCACATGGACGCGGCGCCTGGCGCGTCCTGCACCGGGGGAGATCACGCCAGCGACGTTAGTCTGGCTGCGCTCCCCAGATTGGCCACCTACGCCGACAACTTCGCCGTTGCGCGAGGTGACACAGTATACATTCGCACTGATCCGCGCCAGTGACGACGGGGTCCAGACTACGGCTAGCCTTTGCACCTGGGAAGTTCGCTCTCAGCCAGCTTACCGGGTCCTGATAACAGCCGCCTTCTGAGGGTAGTGCGGGTAGGATGAGATGATGACGGAAGCCAGCAATAAGCATACAAGTCGTGAGAGAAAGCTGGGGCCTGAAGGGTTGAGTAGAAGGTATGAGTGAGAGTGACATTTCCAGAGCACCGGAGAAGTCTCGGTGTGGTGAGAGTGGCAAAAAGCTGCTCCTGGTCGACGGACATGCTTTGATCCACCGCGCCTTCCATGCGCTGCCCGTAACGTTGACAACGAGCAGCGGCGAGGCGGTGAACGCGGTCTTTGGCTTCGCCAGCATGCTGCTGAAGGCGCTGGCCGACGTGCGGCCAGACTATGTGGCTGTGACCTTCGATCGCTCGGTGCCTACCTTCCGTCATGAGGCCCTTCCAACGTACAAGGCGCAGCGTCCTTCGCTACCACCAGTGATGCGCTCGCAGTTTGAGCGTATCCGTGAGCTGGTGCAGGCCTTCAATTTTCCTGTCTACGAGCTGGATGGCTTTGAAGCCGATGACCTGCTCGGAACACTGGCGCGTCAGGCAACGGAGCAGGGTCTGGAGACCATTATTCTGACCGGCGATATGGACACGCTGCAGCTGGTCGATGACTGTGTACGCGTCATGGTGGCCAAACGCGGCATTAGCGAAGTGACAGTCTACGATCGGGCCGCGGTACAAGCGCGCTATGGCATTGAACCAGGACAGCTGCCGGACTTCAAGGGCCTGGTCGGCGACCCGTCAGATAATATCCCCGGCGTGCCTGGGATTGGAGAGAAGACCGCCAGTCGGCTGATCGCCACCTACGGCAGCCTTGAGGCACTGCTGGAACACCTGGCCGAGCTGAAACCTAAAGAGCAGAAAGCCCTCAGCGAGGCACGCGAGCAGGCGCTTCAAAGCAAGTACCTGGCTACAATTGTACGCGACGCTCCCGTACAGCTTGATCTGGCCGCTTGCGATATCAGGCGCTTCAATCGCGAGAAGACGCTGGCTCTCTTCCGTAGGCTGGAGTTTCATTCGCTGGTTGATCGGCTGCCCGGTCCCGACGGTACCTTCGGTGATACGAGAGGCGGCGGCCAGGCGAGCGGCCAGGGGCAGATCTTTGTTCCCGATGCAGGGCAGCCGGGGCCTGATTTTGCTGAGCAGTCCACGAAGGCCCCAAGCGAGGAGGAAGCCCGCGCAGAGCAGGCCGCTCCTCTGGGTATCGTGCCTATCCTGGAGCCTCCTCCTCCTCCAACGCAGCTCACTCAGACCGGTGAGCCAACGCTAGCAGCGGAACTCCCCCTGACTTCCCAGGAGCCCGCCAGCCAGTCGCCGTCTCAGCCCAGAGATAGAGATCATGCCCAGGTGGAGCAACTGGCACTCTTCGAGTTGCCAGCCCAGGCAGAGGTGCGCCATCTCCGTCTGCCTGCTCTTGAGGATAGTCTCCCACTCCTTGAGCCGACCAGTGAGAAAACAACCAACACGCTGCTGGTCACCAGCGAGGAGGCGCTGACGGTTTTGGTGCACAGTCT
Organism: Thermogemmatispora aurantia; assembly: GCF_008974285.1. Classification (GTDB taxonomy): domain Bacteria; phylum Chloroflexota; class Ktedonobacteria; order Ktedonobacterales; family Ktedonobacteraceae; genus Thermogemmatispora; species Thermogemmatispora aurantia. Next base: position 300,468 of record NZ_BKZV01000001.1, read on the forward strand.
GCACCAGGCAGGAGCCTTTGCCTTTGACATCGAGACTTCCTCTGAAGACCAGTGGCGGGCCGAACTGGTCGGGCTAGCTTTTAGTATGGCCCCCGGAGAGGCTTACTATGTCCCTATTGGCCATCAGCAGACGCTCGATGGCGAAGAGCCACCGGCCCAGCTTCCTTTACCACTCGTCCTGGAGCGGTTGCGCCCGGTACTGGAAGATGCTCGTATTGCTAAATATATGCATAATGCGAAGTACGATCTGCTGGTGATGGCGCGCTACGGTGTACGCATCCAGGGATTAACCTTCGACACGCTCCTGGCAGCCTATCTGCTGGACCCTGGCCGACGCGGCCTGGGACTGAAAGAGCAAGTTTTCCAGCGCCTGGGCTATGTGATGACCCCTATCTCCCAGCTCATCGGCAGCGGTAGCAAGGCCATCAGCATGGCCCAGGTTTCGGCAAGGCGTGCCGCCGAGTATGCCGGGGCCGATGCAGACATGACGCTGCGTCTGGTAGCCCCCTTGCAGCGCGACCTGCAGCGGCACGGCCTGTGGAAGCTCTTCGAGCGTATAGAGGTGCCACTTGTGGACGTGCTGGTTCAGATGGAGCTGCACGGGGTGGCCCTGGATGCCGACTTCCTGCACGATTTCGGCGAGCGCCTCAACGAACAAATTCGCACTCTGGAGCAGAAGATCTACGACGCCGTCGGACATCATTTTAACATCAATTCAACGCGGCAGTTGGCCGAGGTCCTCTTTGGAGAGCTGAAGCTGCCCACAGGGCGCAAAACGCGCACCGGCTATTCGGTCAGCGCCGAGGTCATCGAGAGTCTCAAGGGCCTTCATCCGGTGGTTGATGCCTTGCTGGAATACCGCCAGCTCACTAAACTGAAATCTACTTACGTCGATGGCTTGCTGACCCTAATGGACCCCGTGACCGGGCGCGTGCATACCTCGTTCAATCAGGCGGTGACCTCCAGCGGGCGGCTGTCGTCTAGCAATCCCAATCTGCAGAATATCCCTGTGCGCACGGAGATCGGGCGCCAGATTCGGCGCGCCTTCATTGCTGACCCAAGTTACCTCCTGCTCACTGCCGACTATTCTCAGATCGAACTACGCATTCTGGCGCGCATTACGGGTGAGAAGCGTCTGGTGGAGGCTTTCCAGCGGGGCGAAGACATTCATACGATCACTGCCGCCTCTCTCTTCCACGTGCCGGTGAGCCAGGTTTTGCCCGAGCAGCGCCGCCTGGCCAAAACCGTGGTCTATGCCATTCTCTATGGTCAGTCAGCATTCGGATTGGCTCAGGTGACCGGCATGAGCAACGCCGAGGCCAGCGAGTTCATCAAGCGCTATCACGAGACCTTCCCCGAGGTGCGGCACTACGTGGATGCGACCTTGAACCAGGCCTACAAGCAGGGCTATGTGAATACGCTCTTCGGGCGCAAGCGCTTCTTGCCAGACTTGCGGACTCTCAGCGGACCGGAGCGCCAGGCTCTGGAGCGTGAGGCGATCAACATGCCCATCCAGGGCACTAATGCGGACGTGATTAAGATCGCCATGATCCGTATTCACCATGCCCTGCAGGAGCGCGGCTTGAAGGCGCGCATGATCCTCCAGGTGCATGACGAGCTGGTCTTTGAGGTGCCAGTGGAGGAGTTGGAGACAACCCGCCGCCTGGTACGGACCATCATGGAAGACATTCCAGAGATCACGGAGAAGGTCCCGCTTAAGGTGGAAACTAAAGTGGGGCGAAACTGGTACGAGGCTGCTCCTGCTGAGTAGCTCGCCGGCGCCCCGTTGAGTTGCTGCCGCCATAGGAATGCTGGCGGTATGATCTCGCTTGCGAACGCAAAAGGAGAGCCATCTGTGCAGCTATCACGTCTTGTTCAGAGTCTACCCCCATATCACTTTGCCGAAACACAGAAGAAGCTGGCCGCCCGCCAGGCGGCAGGGGTTGATGTGATCAATCTGTCGATGGGCGATCCCGATCTACCCGCGCCCTCCGCCGTTATTGAGCGCCTCTGTCAGGCGGCCCACGATCCAGAGAACCACCGCTATCCTGAGTATCGCGGCTTGCGTGCCCTCCACGAGGCCTTTGTGGCCTGGTTCCAGCGGCGTTTCCGAGTGACGTTGACACCGGAGGAGGAGACTTTGCCACTCCTGGGATCAAAAGAGGGCTTAGCCTACGTGGCGGCGGCAGTGCTCAACCCGGGCGACGTGGCCCTTGTGCCCGATCCTAACTATACCGTCTACGTGACAGGTACAACCAGCACCGGCGCTCATCCCTATTTGCTGCCGCTGCGCGAAAGCCATGATTATCTGCCCGATCTGGAAAGCATTCCTTCCTCGGTGCTTCAACAAGCCCGCCTCCTTTGGCTGAACTATCCAAACAATCCGACTGCCGCCTGCGCCGACCAGGCTTTTTTTGAACGCGCAGTCGCTTTCGCTCGCCGGCATGACCTGCTCATCGTGCACGACATGGCTTACGCTGAGGTCTATTTCGAACAGCGTCCACCAAGTATTCTGGAGATCCCGGGGGCGCGCGAGGTAGCTGTTGAGCTGCACTCGCTCAGTAAGACCTATAATATGGCCGGGTTCCGCGTCGGCTGGCTCGTTGGCAATCGCGAGGTCGTGGACGCGGTGGGACGGCTCAAGAGCAATATCGATAGCGGCATGTTCCGTCCGATCCAGCACGCGGCCATCGCGGCTCTGCAATTGCCCGATTCCTGGATCCAGGAGCGCAACGCTGTCTACCGCCGTCGCCGCGATCTGCTTGTGGCAGGCTGCAACTCCTTGGGGCTGCGCGCTCGCCAGACACAAGCTGGCCTCTACGTTTGGGCCGCGGTGCCGAAGGGCTTCAAGGCCCGCGATTTCGCAAGCTGGCTCTTTGATCAGACCGGGGTGCTGCTGACTCCCGGGTCAAACTTCGGCGTTGCTGGAGAGGGCTATCTGCGCATCTCTATGACAGCTCCCGAGGAGCGCATCGAGACCGCGCTACAACGGATGAAGGCCGCTCTGCGCGAACTACCACGCCCCTGAGATTCTCACCTGGAGCAGGCGGTCGGGCATACCATCTGCAGGTTGATGCCTACCTTTAGACGCGGCCTCGCGTGGCCAACGCTTGTGCAGCAACAATAGCGATGGATGGAGAGATCAAGAGCAGGATCGGGGAGGCAGGCACGCGCCAGCAGCGGAGCTTGCTCGGGAGCACTCCGGCGGCGCTCACGCCTCCATTTTAGCGCCAGGGGAACGAGGGCCATGATGCAACAGTCTGAGACAAGCGCAATGAAGCGCACTTCGCTGAACGCATGGAATCTCTCGCTTGGTCGCGCCATCTGCGGCGACGTTCAGGCGGGCCTGGAGCGCGAATGGCTGGTCACAAACGGCCTCGGCGGCTACGCCGCTGGCTCGCTTCTTGGAGCCACCACGCGCAGCTACCACGGCCTGCTAGTCGCCGCCCTTCGCCCGCCGATTGAGCGTTGGGTACTCGTGACGAAGGTCGACGAGGAGCTTCGCCTCCCCCAGGGCCCGGTCCTGAGACTGGGGGTCAACGAGTACCACGATGGCACGCTTGACCCGCAGGGAATGTCGTACCTCGACAGCGTCTGCCTCGAAGGCGACATTCCCTGCTTTCGTTATCGCCTGGGAACCGCTCTCATCCTAGAGAAGCGCATCTGGATGGAATACGGGCAGAATACCACCTATGTCCAGTATGCCCTGCACGGTAGCTACGACGAGAGCGGTGAGCAGGTGCGGGAGCCGTCGCTGCTGACGCTCCTGCCTTTCTGTGTCGCGCGCAGCCATCACAGCACACTGCGTGGAGATCCCGGCTGGCATTTTCAGGTCGAGCAGGAAGGGAACCGCTACCGCATCCGTGCCAGCGCTGACACTCCCGTCTATCAGCTGATCGTCGGTCCCTCAGCTCGCTTTGAGCCACGGGGACTGTGGTATTGGCGGGTCCTCCACCGTCACGATCGCGAGCGTGGCCTGCCCTGTGAGGAGGATGTCTATCTGCCTGGCGTCTTCCATCTCCCGCTGATGCCTGGCGATCGGGTGACGCTTGTATTGAGTGCAGAGCAGGAACCGCCTGCCGCCCTGGGCAGCCCGCAGCATGAGGAGCAGGTCGCCCAGGCTTATGCCCATCATCGTCGCCGTCTCAAGCAGCTCCTTGCTGTGGCAGACCGTAGCGTCGAGGATCTGGCGCAGAGCGATCCTGTTCGCGCCCGCCTGGTAGTGGCCGCTGATCAGTTTATTGTGGCTCGTCCGCAGTACGTGCTCACTCCTACGGGGAAGCGCTATTTGCAGCTCTCGCCCGATCATAAGACGATCATCGCCGGCTATCCGTGGTTCGAGGTCTGGGGGCGCGACGCCATGATCGCCCTGCCTGGCCTGCTCTTGAGCACCGGTCGCTATAGCGAGGCCCGAGGGCTGCTCAAGGCTTTTGCCTCCTCCGCCAATCAGGGCTTACTGCCGAACCGCCTTCCCGAGAACGCAGCGGCTCCGGAGTATAATACCGCCGATGCCTCGCTCTGGCTTTTCCGCGCGCTCGATCGCTATCTGGCCGCCACCGGCGACTGGACTTTGCTTAAGGAGCTGTTTCCCGCTCTTGAGGAGATCTTGCAATGGTATATGCGCGGGACACGCTTCGGTATTGGCATGGATCAGCGCGATGGCCTGCTGTTTGTAGGGCTGGGCACAAGCGATCTGCAACTGACCTGGATGGATGCGCGCGTTGATGGCTGCCCGGTGACGCCGCGTCGCGGCAAGCCTGTGGAGATCAATGCGCTCTGGTACAATGCCCTGGCCTGCATGGAGAGCTGGGCAGTGCGTCTGGCCGTTGACGCTACACGCTACAGCCAGTTACGCATCCAGGTGCGCAAACATTTCGCCGAGCGCTTCTGGTATCCCGAGGGAGGGTATCTCTACGATGTGGTGGACGTCGATGGAGAGACGGGCGAGAACGATAGCGCTCTGCGTCCTAATCAGCTCTTTGCAGTGGCTTTACCACGTCGTTTGCTGAGCGATGAGCAGGCACGCAGCATTGTCGAACGTGTGAGAGCCGAGCTGCTGACACCGCTCGGGCTGCGTACACTCAGCCCCCGCGATCCCCACTATCGCTCTCGCTTCAATGGCGATCAACGCCAGCGAGATAGTGCCTATCACCAGGGGACAGTCTGGCCCTGGCTCATCGGCGCCTATATCGATGCCTACCTCCATGTCTACAAGGACAACCAGGCCATTTTGCCCTTGCTGGAGCCGCTGGTGCGCCACCTCTGGGAGGCCTGCCTGGGCACAGTTAGCGAGGTGGCCGAGCCGGAGCCCCCTTTCACACCTGCTGGCTGCTTTGCCCAGGCCTGGAGCGTGGCCGAGGTGCTGCGCTGTTGGACGCTGGTTACTGAGTAGATGAGTAGATAGTCGGGAGACTCTGAATGCATACTGCCCTGACGGGAATAAAGTTCCCCTGGTCATTGTTTCTAAAGGGTGGAAAGGCCAGAAGGAGGCCAGCCGGTGTAGCGTATGACTGGCTGGCAGGGGAGTGCGCGAAGAATCTCGCTCTGGCGCGCTCCAAGAGAACCGATCCTCTTGTGGCCTGACATCGCTGCGTGACTAGGTAATCATGTCACGAAGGAGGTGACGGACCATGACAACGATGGTTCGCTTCGATCCCTGGCGTGAGATGATGAGCCTGCGCGAGGCGATGGACCGGCTGTTCGAGCAGACCTTTGTGCGTCCGTTCTTCGGCACGCCCCTGAGCCTGAGCGTGCCCATGAACGTCTATGAGACGGATCAGGGCTATCAGGTGCAGGCGCTGTTGCCGGGCGTCAAGCCGGAGGACATCGATCTGACGGTCCAGGAGAACACCCTGACGATCAAGGCGCGCTATCCGGCCCTGGTGGATGAGGGGAAGCAGGTGAACTGGCTGTTGCACGAGATCGGTTCCGGCGAGTGTGTGCGCAGCATCACCTTTGCTAAGCCGATTGTGGCCGATCAGATCGAGACGCACTACGAGCATGGTCTGCTGACGATCACTATCCCGGTGAGCGAGGCCAGCCGGCCAAAGCGCATCGCGATCACAGCCGGTCAGCCCGAGCCTCAGAAGGAGCTGGTAGCCGCTAGCACCCGCTGAGGTGTGAGGGCCGTTTACACGTGGCGGATTGGATAGCGGGCTACTCCTCCGCCCGTGTTCTGCGCTCTCACCGGAAGCGGCACAGGGAAGGTGAAGGCATGCAGGAGGACCGCGTGGAAAGTGACGCCGGTTAGCTGGCAGCTGAGCCGGTCCTGTGGGCGGCTGACCCGTCAGTCGCGACGCATCGAGCGTGCGCTTCCGGTGAGAGCTGCACCTTGTAAAGTACAGCGCCAGCCTGGCGGATAGATCTCTTTACGTTACCCAGGTTTGTCAGCCTGTTTTTTTTTGCCCTCCACTTCCTGTTCGGCCAGCACTTACCCCCTCCGCTGGAGGAGGACAGGGGGCAGCGCAAGCGGAGAGCAAGCAAGGCCGACTCCCCAGGCACTTTATTGCACGCGCACCAGAATAACGCTGATGTTTCCTTCGCCGCCGGCGCGATTAGCCTCATCAACCAGCGAGCGAGCCAGCTGTTGGAGATCACCGCCGCGTGCCAGCAGCTCGCTGAGACGCTCGTCACGGAGCATATGCCAAAGTCCATCGGTACAGAGCAGGATCAGGTCACCCACCGCTACTTGACGGCTGAAAAAGTCCATCTGCAGGTGGGGCGCCTGGCCCAAATAACGGTATAGACGATGGCGTCGGGCACTATTATAGAGATCGTCGGGCGCCAGTAGCTCTGCTTCGACCAGGTTGGCGGCCAGCGAATGATCGCGGGTGATGCGCTCCAGTCCTCTGCCGGGAACGAAGTGATAGGCTCGACTATCGCCAACGCTGGCCACATAGAGGTGGTGGCAATGAAGAAGGGCCACGGTTAGCGTACTGGCCATCGCTGTGTTGTAGTCAGCATTAGAGTGGTAGATGACCTGATTGGCACGCAGGACGCTCTCTCGCAGCAACGATTCGGCTTGCTGCGCGGCTCGCGAGCCGCCTGCATTCTGCGACCAAGACGGCAAAGCAGTCAGGCGCGGGATGAGAACATCAGCTACAGTGGCAATAGCCAGATGACTGGCTTCATGTCCACCGATCGAGTGCCCTCCAGGGCCGCGCAGCCCATCGGCAACCCCGAACAGGCCAAACGGACGTGGTGGCAGCCCGAGACCTAGACCAAGACCCTGGACAATGAGGAGCATGTCTTCGTTGTCTTGCGCTACGTAGCGCCGCCCCACATCGCTTATATAGCCGACCTGACAGACGTCAATCACGAGCGGTGAGGTTCCATTGAGAGCGCGGCCACAGTGACGACAGTAGCGCGAGCCGGGACGGTTTTCTCGTCCACAGGTCCCACAAGGATTCCCTGGAATGAGGGTACGCACCAACAAATTAGCGCTGCTACGTAGAGGGCTGCTGCGCTCAGGAGGCGGCACAATCACGGTGGGGGCTTCAGCAAGGGCTGCTTTCACAGCGTCGGCGAAGGCGCGGGCGCTCGACCAGCGCTGCGCTGGATCAATATGCATGGCCCGTAGAATAGCCGCATCGACTCCAGGATTGAGAGCCGGGTTGAGCTGGCTCGGCGGTGGTAGCTCAGCTGAGTGGCTGCGCACGATGGCCTGGAAGGGGAGCAGACCCGTGAACATCTGATAGGCGACTACCCCCATTGAGTAAATATCGCTTGCTGGCTCAGCACGCCCCTTCTCTTGCTCGGGAGCGATATAGTGTTGGGTACCCAGGGCCCAACCACGCTGCGTTAGCGGCACCTCCTTCTCCATCGCGCGCGCAATACCAAAGTCTGTCAGGACCAGCCGCCCATCATCCTGGTGAATGAGAAGATTTGAGGGTTTGATATCACGATGGACGATGCGCTGCGGATGGGCATGCACCGCATCTACTGCTTCAGCGAGATCGTCAAGATAGCGCAGAGCCAGCTCTAGCGACAGCGGCTTCTCATCCTTGAGCAAGGCTTTGAGCGTTCCCCCCGTGACAAGGGGCATGGCCAGGTAGAGCAGGCGCCCGTCCTGACCGAAGTTGAGCACTGGCACAATGTTCTTATGTCGCAGCTGATGGGCATAACGAGCCTCACGCTTGAAACGCTCCACTGCTGTGGAAATATCCATATTCGCAATGTGGAGGGAGAGGATTTTGAGCGCAACCTCCTGCTCATCAAAGCCATCTCTGGCCCGATAGACCGCTCCCATACCTCCCAGACCGAGTAGCTGCTCAATCGTGTAGCGACCGGCAACGACTGCCCCAGGGAGTAAACACTGACAGAAGGGCTTGCTGCACTGGAAGGTGCCGTCAGGATAGCTGGCCTGACAACGCGGATTCGGACAACGAAGCATCAGAGGTTCCTCCCAACACAGGCCGCGCGCACCAGGCGAACGGTCACGACCCTTGTTGCAGGTATGCAGGTCAAGCGCGAGGGCAAGTAGATCGCCTATCTCGCTCGCTTCCCGCGCTCTAGTCTAGAGGAGTTATTGTTTCGCTGTCAATTGCTTGCTCAGCTTGTGCGCTCGGGGTCATGCTGCGATGCGGGCACGGGCAGCGCCTTGCGACGGTCTCCTCCTACGGAGCGCCCGTCGCGAGCAGAGCATCGGCCTCAATCTCTACCAGCCACTGCGGATCAAGCAAGCGTGCCACCTGCACCATTGTAGAGGCCGGACGCACCGCGCCAAAGAACTCACCATGAACACGGCCTACCTGCTCCCAGTCTTCTGCGCGCGTTAGAAAGATACGGGTGCGAATCACCGCCGAGAGATCGGCTCCAAGCTGCTCCAGCGCCGCCTGAATGATCTCCAGACAGCGTCGAGTCTGAGCAGCAGCATCGCCAGGGGCCACTGTCCTGCCGTCCGGGCCAAGCGGCGCAGTACCCGAGATGGCGATCATATTGCCAAGACGGACTGCCCGTGCAAAGCCGATCACAGGCTCATAGGGCGAACCGGAGGAAACACTCTGACGCTCCAGGAGTTCCATATACTTTCTTACTTCTCCTTTAACTTATTAAAGGTAATTTTTCTCTTGATGAAGAAAAACCAGCCGGGATAAGGGTCTTACGGCTTTTCAGTGCATAGACAGACCGGTGCGGCGGACGGTCACGGTACCAAGATTGGTATGGAGCTGGAGATTGGCTCGAGGCGGCTCACCGACAAGCGTTTGGCCGAACTCATTGGTAACGCCGCCCAGGCTGGAAGAGGCAGCCAGCAGCATCGATGTGTCGGATGGCAAGCTGACATCTATCGCACCCGCGTTGGTCGTCATCTGATAGTGACCTCCGGGTTCCAAGGCACCGCCAAAAGAGATGGCTCCGGCATTCGTGTGACAGTAAACCTGTCCACAGAGCCGACTCTGCTGCACAGTGATGGTCCCAGCATCAGTCTCCAGACTCGACCGATCTTCAAGTGTCGCCTGTAACACAGTAATCGTACCTGCATTCGTTTTGACCGTCAACCGTCCCTGCCCGCCCAGGATCTGGACAGAGCCAGCGTTGCCCTCGATCTGCAGGTCACAGACAGCAGGTACGCTGATATCCAGCCGAACATAGCCCAGGTTCGCCAGCGAAAAGGGATGCTGGTAGAGGCTCGAAACCGTGACACTGACCGCGTTCTCCCGCTGCTGACAATCGACGGTCAGCTCATCGCGTCCGCCCCAGAGGCCACTCAGGTACTTCGTCGCCAGGATCTCAAGCGTGTTAGCGTGGCTTCCCCCACGGTGAATAGAAATGGGGCCAGCCGGATTGCGAATAATGAGCGTTGGACGCCCCGTGACCTCGAAGCGACTGGGGGGCAGGGTGACTACCCGCCTAAAGCCCCAGAGGACCACGACACCCCCCAGTACAATGAGGGCAGCCAGGGCCAGCACCAGGCCGAGTAGATTGTTGAGATAGCTAACAAAGAGACTGCCGATAATTACCAAAACAACTATGATCAGGGCAAGCTGCCAAGCCGGAAGAGACGAGGAGCCTGGTTGCACTTTCCCAAAAGCCTCGTGGGCTTCATAGCCCGCCTCAACAAAAGAAGGCGCAGGATAGCGCGGCTCCCCCTCAGCTTGGGCCTGCCTTTGCTCTTCACCTTCCGGCTTTGGCCCCTCAGCCGGCGGGAACATCATTTGCTGCTGGCTCATGGCTGGTTTCTCCCCCTAGCTTCCGTCTTCTTCTCCTCTTTTTACTTCCTCTCTTCGCCGACAGGAACAGTCTCAGCACCCTGACCGTCGATTCCAGCTCGCCGAGGGGCCAAGGCACTTGACCAGGCCAGGGAGAAGGCAGTTCCCCCTCATCCGTCCTGACCCCCGGCCACCAACGGCCAGAGAGCCTACTCTTCTTCCCTCCCGACTACCCACCCGGTACCTGAGCCGCAGGCGGTTACCCTGCTGTCTCCTAGCAGTAGGTCTCCCGACGCCACAGAACCCACAAGGGAGAGCGACTTCAGATTGCTGACCCTCTCTTCCAGGGTTCCTCATCCCTGCCACTGCCGTAGCGAATACGTGAGGCTGGGAGAAAAGTTGCACAGTCAGTAGAGCGGTAGACTATTTTCCCAGAACAGTGACCAGTCGGAGCAGAAGAACAGGCAATCAAGCAAAGCGGAGGTCGAGGTCGATGAGAGAACATCTGCCCCGGCTCACAGCCAGATTGTCCCGGCTGGCGGAGGAGGAGTATAATCTGTCAGGGTGAGGGCCGCTGCTGCCCCCTGTTTGGCTATGCTGTCGGCCTCACCCCAAAGGAAGACGCGAGCTAAAAGGATATGTTTCCGGCATGATACAGACGCTCCCACTGGTGCTTTCAATTGTCATGAGCGAGCTGGCCATCGGCTCGTTCCTGCTGCTCTACGTGCTGGACTGGCGTAGTGAGGTGCGGCGGAGCTTTCTACTCTTTTTCACCATCATCTATCTCCTCTTCACCGCTCTCACCTATCTTTTCCAGCAGAGCTTCGCCTCCCAGCCATTGCTGGATAGCTTTGAGCGACTCGACAAGCAGTGGACTGGCTATGCCAGCCCGGTGCTGCTGGCCTTTCTCCTGCTACTGCTGCCCTATTTGCTCTTCCTGATCCTGGACCGGCGAGCCGGAGTAGATGGTAAAGAGAAAGCTGCGCAAGCCGGGGAAGGGCAATTTTCTGTGATACGGGTTCTGCGGCTGGTAAGCGGCGGCCTGGCTTCAGTGGCTGGTTTGCTCATGCTCTTTGTACTGGGCATGATTTACCGTCCGCTCGCGCCCTCGCCGCTCGGGGAAGCCCTCACCGTTCTGAGCTTCTTCATAGCGGCTCTGGCTGTCGGCGGCGTGATGACCTCGATGTGGCTCGGCCACTGGTATCTTGTCACGCCAGCTCTGAGCGAGCGCCCGCTCCTGTTCAGCACAGCGGTGGTCCTGATCGCCATTGTGCTTCAGATTCTCCTGACGCTGGTCAGCTCTACTGTAGCCAGTCCTGCGACCTCAACCGCCGCCACACACTCAGCCCAGGCCACAGCGACAACCATAGCCACGAGTCCGACGCCTGCACCCGCCGTCTCAAGCGCTCCTGCAGCCGTCAAGCCAGCCGGCGCTCCCACAGTCAGTCCTTTGAGTATGGGCGTTCTTGGCTGGCTGCGCATTCTGCTTGGCTTCGCCTTCCCTCTCGTCCTGGGCGCTCTCACCTGGAAGCTGGCACGTGAACGCTCTTTTCAATCGGCCACGGGCATGCTCTATCTGATCGTCGTCATGACGCTGGCAGGCGAGGTTTTGGCCCGCGGCATGTTCCTGAGCACGCTCTAGGGCACGGCTGGAGGGGTCTGTCGCGCCACGAATCGTCCAGATCGAGCACAAGCCTGCAAGGAAGTCACCAGATCGCGGGTGCCTCACCAGACAGGGTGAGAGTGGCATCCAGGCAGATAGATGCCAGAACTCTCACCCTGTTTCTGCACTCAAGGTCTCCAACAGACCTGGCGTTGACCCTCTTTCCCTGCCCTGAGACGAACCGAGACGAACACCATCCACAGCTCGCTTGAAGCAGGCCGCTGACAGGGCGCTGGGCAGGCAAGCAAACAAGAAGGCCGGATGGCCACAGTTCGCGGCCTATCCTATTTTTTTCGGCCTGGCGCTCTGGCTAGAGAGCTTGCTGCTCGGCAGCGCGTCGCGCACGCTCGCGCTCCTTCAGCTCGCGACGGAGAATCTTGCCAGAAGCTACCTTGGGAATGGAATCGATGAATTCCACAAAGCCCAGGCGCTTGTAACCGGCCAGGCGCCCATTGACAAAGGCGATCAGATCATCGGGCGTCACACTCTGACCTGGACGCAGGACGACAAAGCCTTTGGGCACCTCGCCGGCCTCGGGATCAGGCACGGGGATCACCGCCGCATCCATGACCGCGGGATGCTCCAGGAGCAGGGCCTCGATCTCGGCAGGGGCAATGCCGAAGCCCTTGTACTTGATCATCTCTTTCTTGCGATCAACAATGTAGGTGTAGCCGTCTTCGTCGACATGGCCGATGTCACCGGTATAGAGCCAGCCGTCGCGCAGCGTCTGAGCCGTCTCCTCGGGCGCCTTCCAGTAGCCTTTCATGACCTGGGGACCACGAATGATGATCTCCCCATCCTCGCCCACCGGCAGCTCACGCGTACCGGTCTCGATATCGACAATCTTCTGCTCGGTATTGTGCACGGGCAGGCCGACGCTCTCCAGCCGCACCAGAGCCGGGTCCTTTGGCTGAGCATGGGTGAGCGGCGAGGCTTCGGTCAAGCCATAGCCCTGGACAACCTGAATGCCTGTCTTTTCCTGCACCTTGCGCGCCGGCTCCGGCGCCAGCGGGGCTGCTCCAGAGAAGATGTATTTGACGCTCTTGAGCTTGCTCAGATCAATGGGAGCATTAGCCAGTGCCAGGATAATTGGAGGAACCGCAAAGTAGTAGGTTACATTATATTTCTCACACAGCTCCAGGGACTGGAGCATATCGAAGCGTTCCATAACGATCTGCGTGGCTCCACAGGCCAGGAAACCACCAGTCAGCATGACACCATAGATGTGGTAGAAAGGCAGGAAGAGCAGAGCCACATCGGTGAAGGTTGTCTGGAGCGCCGTGGTAAATTGCAGATTATTGGAGACCAGATTGCGATGGGTGAGCATTGTCCCCTTGGGCAGGCCAGTCGTGCCCGAGGAATAGGGGAGCGCCAGCAGGTCATCAGGGTCGACCGGTACTGTCGGTGGCGCCTTCGGCGAGGACTCGCGCAGCAGGCGCCCGAAAGGGATCGCCTGGGGCATGCCCTCGGGTACATGGCTCCCGGTAACGATGACATGCTTCAGATTGGGCAGCGACTTCTGCGCCAGCACAGCCTGCAGCAGCGGCAGTAACTCGCGTTGCACCAGGATGGCACTGGCCTCCGAGTTCTCCAGTTGATAGGCAATCTCGCGCTCTTTATAGGAGGGATTCATCGGGGACACAACCAGACCGATGGAGGCCGCTGCGATGAAGGTGATGGTATATTCTGGCCGATTGAGGGTAAATATGCAGAGCCGCTCGCCCTTGCGCAGTCCCAGATTGTACAGTCCGTTAGCAATGCAGTTCACCATCGAGACAACCTCTCGATAGGTCAGGCTGAGGTCATGGTAAATGATAGCCCGCCCATCGGGGTTACGCTCCGCCGCTCTGCGCAGCAGGTGATCATAGGGAACTTCTGGGAACTCGACGGGAGGTCTGAACAACTCGGGAGCAAACATTTTTTCTGGCATGCTTCAATCCTTTCTCGACCCGGCCCTGGGTCTCAACTGCAATGCAGAATGCAGATTCTCTTGCAAGCAGTAACAGCAGGTGAAAAAAGCTACCGGGTATTGAAGCGACGCGGTAGCCAGGTTCTGCTCAGCTTCGCTGCTTTCGCAGGCTTGTATAGTAGCATACTCCAGACATGCGAGCTGGTCAATACAGCATTCGTTCGGGTTTCATACATTTCGAATTATCAGCAGGTGAGGATAAGCTTCCTTCCCTTGACGAGGGCAGCTTGACACCCTATAATCCTCTCAAAGAAAGCGATGTCAGCCAGTGCTCGGTGAGGCCGCAGGCAGCACCTGGCGCCGGCTTCCGTCCAGAAAGGACCTGTTCCCCCCTATGGATGCCGAGCGAGGCGCGGCCTCGTTCTCTCTTGATTGGCCAGTGAACGCCTTTTTCCCACAGCTGCAAGCGCCTCACAACCTGGCAGTGGCTGATCTACGCGATGCCTCCTTCGCTGTCAAGCTGGCAGCCAGCACGCTGGCCGGCCTGGTGAACGTGCCACAGCCACAGCTTTACCTGGCAACCTACGACGATGATCTTTTCTGGCTGCAAAGCGCCATCGCTCCCTGGCCTGTGCAGCTGGAAAGACTGGAAGCGCAAGGGGAGACCTTGCTCAGCGAGCTGATCGCCCGCTTTCAGGCGCGCATTGCTGGCTTCATTGTCTATGACCCACAGCGCCCGGCCAGTATCAATGTGGCGACTACGCTGGCCGGTATCCAGGCGGGCGTGGTGGCAGCCCCCGAGCTGCTGCCGCTGCTACAAGCAGCTGGAAGGAAGCCAGTGCTGAGGGACCTGCGCCTTCAGCGCTGGGAGAGTGCGAGCCTGGCCTATCGTTGGGCAAGAGAGATCAGTCAGACCCAGAGATCACGACGATCCCTGGCCGGTATGAAGCCAGAGATCGCCAGCGGCTTGCGCTCCTTCCTGGTAGCTACGCGCACCTTCGTCCACTGGCTCGATTCGCGCCCCTGGCAGTCCTCCGCAGGCCAGCAGCGCCAGCTCCTGGAGGAACTGCTCGCAGAGCTTCTCCCTGGCAGCATCCATCTGGGCTGGTTCCCCGACGAGGGAAGCGGGGTAACACTGGCTTCAGAGCGGGCCGTGGCGGTTCTGGCAAGCGACCATTGCAGCAATCTAGAGGTCTGGACTGCCCTGCAGCCCCTAGAGCTGATCGAACGCCTCCAGACCCTGGCTCAGCGCTATCGCCGTCAGCAGGATGAGCGCCCTCTGCCAGCCCTGGAGCCACGCGTCTACCTGTCTTTGACGATCAGTGACGGAGATAACCTGCAATACACGCAGCATCGTATGCTGCATCTGTGGCGTGATCCGGCCCGCGGCAGATTCCCACTTGGCTGGACGATCGCTCCAGCGCTCCTGGAGGCCGCTCCCGCCCTGGCAGCCTATTACCTGGAGACAGCCAGCCCCCAGGATGAGCTGATCGCCGGCCCCAGCGGCGCCGCCTACATGTTCCCATCGAGCTGGCCAGCTGCCCAGCGGCCAGCCTTCCTGGAGCATAGCCAGCGCCTGCTCTCAGGAATGGGCCTCTCTCTCCTGCAGGTGCTCGATGGCGACTGGCGTCAGCGGTTGGGCCTGCCGCTTCCGGCTAGCATGCGCCTGTCTAATGTTGAGGAGCAGCGCGCCTTTATCGAGGCACTCCGGCCCGCTGGGCTGCGCGGTCTGCTCACAGGTGCTGGTGGCCTCACTCTAAGCTATAAGAAAATCATGGACGTGCCCGTCTATCACAATCTGGGGCTTGTCAGCAGCAGATCTCAGCTGGTGCACCTCGTTAGAGGACTGCAAGCCACGCATCATCGGCGACCGCTCTTCCTCCAACTCTATGTGCTGGCCTGGCGCCTGACACCCAGCGCCCTCTGGGAGGCTTTGCAGGAACTGCGTGAGATCGCTTATCCTGTAGCCCCGGGTCAGCTTCTGCAGCTCATTGCTCAACAAGGGGCAGGGGGAGCAGAATCGTGATGAGTCCTCAGAGCTACTCTTATCCATCGCCTGGTTGTTACCGCCTGGCGCCTGGTCTGTGCCTGCTAGAAAGGGCAGCAGGCCGGCCAGGGGGACTGGTTATCGCTTCCTACCCGCTGCGCGTCTTGCGCCTTGGCCAGCAAGCCTGGCAGTTGCTCAACCTGTGTCGCCAAGAGCGCAGCAGCGAGGAGTTAGTTCGCCTGAGTGGACTTGCACCCAAGCGGGTGGCCATGCTCTGCCAGCAGCTCAGCGCCAAAGGGCTATTGGAGGCCGGCCCCCCACTGCCACCGAGGTCGTGGCCAGGAGTCTCCGTGATCGTGCCCACCTGCAACCGTGTCCGCCAGCTTGAGCGCTGCCTGCAGGCCATCCTTGAGCTGCGCTATCCATCACAGGCACTGGAAATCATCGTGGCCGATGATGCTTCTCGCGATCAGACGCCGGCTTTGCTCACTCGCTTCGTTCCAGCCTTCGCCAGTCGTGGGGTGAGACTGCATTGTCTGCGCCACGCCCGGCGTCAGGGAGCCGCAGGCGCCCGCAACAGTGGCGCCACCGCCGCTCGCTACGATCTCCTGGCCTTCGTCGATGATGACTGCGTGGTAACGCCAGACTGGCTCACCACCCTGGTACCACTCTTCAGCGAGACCGGCGTGGCCGCCGTCGGCGGTCAAATCCGCGCCTACGAAACCGGCAGCGTGCTGGGGCGCTACGAGGATGTCCGTTCCTCGCTCTTCATGGGCCTGCAGCCGCAGGAGGTGCGCTTGAGTGGGCCGCTCACCTACCTTCCCACAGCCTGCTTACTCGTGCGCCGCGAAGCCTGGCAGGCTCTGGGCGGTTTTACTCCTCTGAGCTGCGGCGAGGATGTTGATTTCTGCTACCGGCTGCTCGCTCAGGGCTGGCGCATCCGCTATTGGCCCGCTCCCGAGAGCGTGGTCTACCATGACTATCGCACCCGCCTTGGGACGTTCCTGGGGACACGGGTGCGCTATGCCTCTGCCGAGGCTGTGCTCCAACAGCTTCACCCGCAGCAGCGCCGGATACTGCTGCTCCCACCTCGGGAAGCAAGTTTTGCCGCCCTGACACTCGGCAGCCTCTGGCAGCTTTTCACCACTCGCCCCCTGGGTAGCCTTTTGCGGACCAGGTCACAGGGTCGGCAGCGCCCGAGCAGGACAGGGCAGGCGCGCCTCTCCCTCCTACTGGCACTTTTGGCTCTGCTGCTGCCTGGGGCCAGTACCTGGCGTCGCCGTCAGACTGCCCGGCTTGCTCACCTGCCGCTGACAGCCTGGCAAATCTGGCAGGCCACGCTGCGCAGTTACCTGGCCTACACCTACCACCTTTGCCGCCATCTGACCCGCTACTATACACTCGCGCTACTAGCCGCGGGCCTGCTCTTTCCGCCGCTTTTGGTGCTGGTCGGCCTACTTCAAGCCGTGGTGGTAGGCGTTGATTACGCGCGCCTGCGTCCGCGCCTGAGCCTGCCCGCATTCGCCCTCTACTCTCTGCTAGAGGATTGTGCTTACGCTCTCGGCCTGCTGCTCGGCTGCTGGAGGCAGCGCACCTGGCGGCCATTGCTAGCCGTGATAGAATGGAAGAATGCCACAGTTACCCAACTTGCTCAACCATCCGAGTCAGGCTCACCCTCTCCACCTTCACTTGACCAACGATAGCGTTGAAAGGAGGTGACGCAGGCAGACGATGGCAGGAAGGCTGGAACCTGAATGGGGTTTTATTGAAGCTCGCGGTACGCGACTCTACTACGAAGTCGCCGGACGCGGTCATCCGCTGGTCCTGCTCCACAGCGGCTTGCTCGATCATCGCGCCTGGGACCCGCAGTTCATGGAGTTCGCTCGCTACTACGAGGTTGTGCGCTACGATCTACGCGGCTTCGGTCGCTCGGCGATGGGTAACGTCGAGTACTCGGATGTCCGCGATCTTTACGATGTACTCAACGATCTGGCCATCGACCGTGCCTACTTGCTGGGCCTGTCAAGGGGCGGCAGGGTAGCCATCGATTTCGCCCTGACCTATCCCGAGATGGTCGATGCCTTGATTCTGGCCGCCGCCAACATCAGCGGTTACGATAACTATATGCCGGAAACGCTGGAGCGCGGGAAGCGCATCGCCGCCGCTGCCCGGGCGCAGGATAAGGAGCAGCTCTATGAGCTGTGGGCCACTGATCCGGCGATGCCGCACGAGGACGAATATCCAGAAGCAGCACAGCGCTACCGAGAGCTATTGCGCGACTACAGCTTTGTGCACTACCTGAATCCAGTGCCCAGCGAGCAGCTCAGGCCACCCGCCCTGCAGCGTCTGGCAGAGATCCGCCAGCCGACCTTGATTCTGATCGGAGACGCAGACTCGCTGGAGATGCAGGCCCAGGCCGAGCTACTGGAAGCCGGCATCATCGATGCCAAGAAGGTGGTTATTCGCGGCGCGCGGCACATGCTGAACCTCGAGCGCCCCGAGACCTTCAACCGAGCTGTGTTGACATTTCTACACAGTCTGGAGCGTCGCTAGGCAGGCAGCGGCAGGGCCAGCAGCGATACGACAACAAGACAGCGAGATGTCTCCCATCCCGCACTGCATGCTGCACGCCTGTCGAGCACCGCCCCCCAGAGCAGTGCTCGACCTGACCTGACCTGACTGCCGCTGCCTCCTGGCAACGTTTCTTGAATGTCCTGTCCCTCATGCTCGTTTCTCATGATCTTCCGACTACTATAGCGCTGTTATTACCTTTTATCTATTCTTGCCGCAGGAGAGCGTCCTCCTGCATGGCCACCGACGAGCACGGGGCTTCAGGCGAAGCGTGCAATGGATCAACAGGACTACCAGCGAGCACACACTCGGGATCACGCACCTGCAGGCTGCGCTGGACGAACCACTTGGTGGCCGGGCAACCACCGTGACAGAGGTCATAGTGCACACAGCCGCCACAGGAGCCAGCCCCCATTTGGCGGTAGAAGGCAAAGACCGGCGAGTGCCGCCAGATCTCACGAAAACTCTGTTCATGCAGATTGCCGGCCTCGAACTCGGGCGTCTGGAAAAAGGCACAGGGATAGACCTCGCCTTCGGGGCAGATACAGCAGGTCGCCGTCGCTGCACCACACATATCCAGCCCTGCCAGACGCTCGCCGAAAGCATTCAAGTGGAAAAACGAATCGGCAGTCAGCACATCGGGATGCTCCCGCAACCAGGCCACGAAGCTGCGATACTGCTCACGCGTGGGATGTAGCTCTTCCCATACGGCGCGCCCACGACCAGAAGGGCGCAGGCGCGTTACGCGCAGCTTGGCGCCAAAGTCGCCGGCAATCGCATAGAGACGATCCAATTCGGGGAAGCTATAACGCGTCAGGACACTATTGACGGTTAAACTCAGGCCCTCGGCAGCCAGACGCTCCAGGCCACGCATGGCTCGCCGAAACGCATCTTGCCCCCGAATGCGATCATTGGTCTCAGGGGTGGCACCGTCCAGGCTGACCTGAAAATAAATCGGCTCCAGAGCAGCCAGGCGTTGAGCGCGCTCAGGAGTGATCAGCGTGCCATTCGTGCTGACGCACATCACCAGGTCACGCTCGCGGCAGCGCTCCAGCACGCGCCAGATGCCCGGATACATGAACGGCTCGCCGCCCCCAAAGTGGATCTGGAAGACCTGCATCTCGGCCAGCTCATCGACCACGGCCAGTGCCTGCTCTGTCGTCAGCTCACGCGGACGGCGTTTCCCCGAGGAGGAGAGGCAATGCACGCAAGTCAGATTGCAGGCAGCCGTGATCTCCCAGGTGACCGTGATTGGCGCCGAGAGTCCCCCTCGCAGGAAACGCTGCGAGCCGCTGGTCTGCGCAGGCAAGAGCGGGTCACCAGTCTCGGCAAAAGCAGCTCTGGCCAGAGGATGAAGAGCGCCAGACTCCGCCTCCGCCCGCCTCTGGTCCCCCATCCACTGGTGGCGACGCCCATGAAACTGTACGAATTGGATCATGCCTTTCTGCTCCTTCTTCTACGAGTGCTCCGCTTGGCGGCCCATGGCCGTCCTGGCCCGCCGTAGAGAGGCCGGGTCCTAGACAACCATCGCGCATTGCTCACTCTACTCAGCCGCCGTCTCCTCAGGAGCTGGCCCAGCTACCACCTCGGCCTCTAGATAGCCGCGTTTCCGCAGCTCATCGAGTGCCGTCAAGAGGCGGGCCTTAGCTCCTGCGGAAGAGACTTGCTGTTCGATGGCCGCACTGAGATCGCCAGCAAACTGCTCTCGCGCTAAGAGGAGCAGATCAATCAGACGTGGAGAATTGACGAATGAGAGCGTTCCCCGATCAGCACAGCCATACTTATAGAGGATGCCGCCAAAGGCCTCGCGCCGAATCTTGACCTCCGGTAGCAGACGATAGCGGTAGCCCGCCGAATGTGCTGTCATGGTCATAGCAGTCCTTCTTTCTACCTGGTGGTCAGGCAGACAGGCAGCCTGTCTACTGCGAAGGCAGGGGCCAGGTGACCCCTAGTGTCCCAATTCCAAAGCCAGCTTGCTTACCGCGCGAGCGGACGCAGCGAGAACGGTATACAGAGGAAGCATACTCAGAGATCTATCCCAGAGTCAAGGGCGCCAGTCTGAAGCGTTAGATACTGTAGGGGAGAGAGCGCGAGACCCCGTCCACAGCTCCCCCTTGTTAGCTAGAACACTTGGCAGACATGACACCGCGTGCTACACTTGCCTGGATCTTACCTAACAGCAAGCAAGATCGATAGAAGAGACACAACAGGCAAGAGAGCACAAAAACTGTTCCGAGACAGACGCAAGGATCGAACGTCATGAATATCAATTCGGCCATACGCCGTCTCAACCAGATCTTCATCGTGCTCTTCCTCGGGCTGAGTCTTGGGCTTGTCTACTGGCAAGTGGCAGTCGCGCAACAGGTCACTTCGAATATTCATAATATTCGCCAGTGCATGAAAGACCATGCCCCGGTACGTGGCAAGATCTATGACCGCAACGGGGTACTGCTGGCCGAGTCCAAGCCGATTGATCCCAACAACCCTTTTAAGGGGGTGCTTTGCGGCTACCAGCGCCATTACTATCTGGATGGCATGCCCTCGCTCGCCAACTTGATTGGCTTCTATATCAGCCCCCTCTTTAACTCGACAGGAATCGAGCACGCCTTTGACGACTACCTGAGCGGGCGGGCCGGTTTAACGGAACTGACCAACAATCTTAACCTGATCCTCCACCGCCCTCCCGTGGGTGATAATATCTACTTGACGATCGATACGCGCATTCAGAAGATTGTCGAGCGCGATTTTGACAAGTATGCGCCAAGCTACAACCCACCTGTGCCAGAACTTAAGATCGATAACGATAACGTTTTTGCCACCAACCGCGGCGCGGTGATCGTCACCGATCCTCATACGGGGGAGATTCTGGCCATGGTGACGCGTCCGACATACGATAGCAACCGCGTGGCCGCTGGCGACCTGGCATATTATAACCAGCTCTTGCGCAATCCAGATGCGCCGCTACTAGAGCGTCCCGTCCAGGGTCAGTATGTGCCCGGTTCAGTCTACAAGGCGATGACCTTGCTGGCGGCGCTGGACACCGGCACCTACCAGTTGAATACGCCTTCGTTTGACTACCAGCATGCAGTCGGACCAGTGACGATCGGTGGCGAGGTCTTCGCTCCCCAGCTGAGCAATATCTACCACGTCAGCTATGCACGCACGTTCCCGGTGAGCATGAATATGGGCTTCTCTCACTCGGATAACGTGATGTTCGCCGTTATCGGCTCTAAGCTGGGGGCAGATACCTGGCTGGAATACAATAAACGCTTCTACGTAGGCCAGGATATCCCCTTCGACTTACCTGTTGCCCGGAGTTCGGTTCTTCCACCTAACGGGCAACTGCCCCCAAACTTGCTGGCAGAGAACTCCTTTGGTCAGGGCGTGGATCTCGTGACGCCGATGCTCATTTCATTGATCGATGACGCAATCGCCAACAATGGTGTGCTGATGCGCCCGATGCTGGTCTCACGTATTCAGGCACCAGATGGCACTATCATCAAGTCGATGTCTCCTCAGACGCTGAGTACGCCGGTTTCAGAGCAGACAGCCGCCTCCGCCCGTGAAGCAATGTACGGCGTGGTGCGCTGCGGCTCGGGATCGGTGATTCCCGAACTCTATAACTCTCCCTGGAATATTATTGCGAAGACCGGCACCGGCCAGGTGGGTGGCGGCAAGGCCGCCCATGGCTGGCTGATGACCCAGGCTCCTTACCAGGACCCGCGCTTGACTATTGTAAGCATGCGCGAGAATGCTGGCGAGGGTGCCAACGTCAATGGTCCAGCAGTGGCAGCGATGTATAACGACATTTACACCAGCGTGCTGAAACTGCAGCAACCGGCTCCCGCCGACCCCTCGGTGCCGTACTGCGCACAACACGGCCTGTGGACCTAGTCATGGCTTAGATCTTGTCGGCTTTAGGCTCCACGCCTGGTAGGATGCCGATGCTCCTGACCAGGCGTGGAGCCTCTTTCTTTATCGACCGAGGGGTCTCTTCGGGCAGATCCCTCCTGCGTTTGCTTGCCTGGCCTTGTCAGCCGCTCTCAAGGATGATATTCTTGAATAAGACTGGCATGAGCCAGTCGAGAAGAGAAAGAGAGGCCACTACCAGGTGTCTGGAGCTTTCGCTCCCCTTGCCCTGGCCGCGGCGCTTCATCAGGCTAGCCCTAGAAGGAGCAACAGCAAGCATGGAGTTCCTCTTTGAGCATGATCGTCGATACTTCTCCGCAGAAGAGCAGTCTGCCTGCAGGCAGACAGAGCCAGCGCCGGCCTTTTCGCTGGAAGGCGAGCAGGCTATAGGGGCTGCGTCAGAGAGAGAGGCAGAGCTGGCCGAGGACGAGGAGGAGTTTGAAGAGGAGCTGATTATCGAGGACTTCACGATCGATGGCATCTGCGGAGTCTACTAATCTAGCAGCTAGAGCGCGCTTTGCTGATCGCGTGGTCCTGATCACCGGTGCAGCGCGTGGCCAGGGTCGCGCGCATGCCCTGGCTTTCGCTCGTGAAGGAGCGCGCCTGGTAATCTGCGATACTGACCGGCAATATCGCACGGTTCCTTATTCGCTGGCCAGCCCCGAGGAGCTGGCCGCTGTGGCCAGGGAGATTGAGGCCCTGGGACGCCCAGTGATCGCCGCTCAGGTGGATGTGACCAACCTCCCGGCTATGGAGGCCCTGGCCGAACGCGCGCGCCGCGAGCTGGGACCGATCGATGTGGTGGTAGCCAATGCCGGACTCTACTCCTTCGCTTTAAGCTGGCAGATGACCGAAGAGCAGTGGGACGAGACTGTCAATGTCGATCTCAAGGGGGTCTGGATTACCTGCAAGGTGGCTATTCCTCAGATGCTGGAGCGGCGCCAGGGGAAAATTATCTGTATCGGCTCAACTGCCAGCTTTAAGGGAATGGATCACCTGGCTCACTATGTGGCCGCCAAGCATGGTGTCATCGGGCTGGTAAAGACGCTGGCACGCGAGCTGGCTCCCTACAATATCAATGTCAATGCCGTCTGCCCCACCAGTGTGGCTACCTCCATGTGCCTCAACCAGGCACTCTATGACCTCTTCGCCGGCGGCCCCGGCCCTCAAGCTACGTACGAGCACATGGTCAGCCAGATGAACCAGATGAATCTCTTTAGCGATCGTAATCTGCTGCCACCCGAGGATGTCAGCGCCGCTGTACTCTGGTTAGCCTCCGATGAGGCACGCCACTTAACGGGCTGCGCCCTGCCCGTTGATGCCGGCTATCTGACTCGCTAGCCGCGCGCCCACCATTCTTCTTCTCTTGTCCTTCCCCCACTATTGCCTTTGGCCCCTCTCTAAAGCGCTTTGCCTCTTTTCAGAGAGCGGCCCGGCAGAGAGATGTGTAATCACTCTGGCTCTCCCCTTACCGAATATACTGCTTGCTTAGCATATTGACAGATAGAGAATTGTATACTATCATAGCAGCGTAATCAGCGGTCATAATTTCAGTATGCTAGAACCGATCGTTTTCCAGCATGGTAGGAACAGGCTCATTTCAGGTGTTATGCTGGGCGGTCATAATTTCAGTATGCTAGAACCGATCGTTTTCCAGCATGGTAGGAACAGGCTCATTTCAGGTGTTATGCTGGCAGGAAAGGAATTTCTATGAAGCTCGCAGAGGCGCTCGTGTTGCGCGCCGACATGAAAAAGCAGCTCAACCAACTGCGTAATCGCCTCAAGAGGAGCGCAATCGTTCAGGAAGGGGATCAACCGCCCGAGAAGCCCGAGGCGCTGCTGCACGAGGTCGAGGAGATTCTTCAGCAGTACCGCCAGCTCATGGTTCGCATCAACCGTACCAACCTGGAAAGCAGGTTACCGGATGGCCGGACCTTGACCGAGGCAATGGCCGAGCGGGATGTGCTTGATCTGCAACATAGCATCCTCAGCGATCTGGCAGCCACAGCCTCCGAGCGCTTTGATCGCTATGGGCGGGCAGAGATCCGTCGGCTGCCAACGGTAGACACCGCAGCCATTTACCGCCAGCTTGACCGCATCGCCCGCCAGCGCCGCGAGCTGGATACGGCAATCCAGGCGACAAACTGGGCTGTCGATCTGCTGGAATGAGCGAGAGCGCTCCGTCGGTCCGTTTCCTGACGGAGCGGAGGGAACAGGGTACCTCTCTCACTGGCAGAGAGAGACCCAGCAGGAAAGGCAGAGCCTTGGGCACGGCCCGCAGGATATATAGCTTTCTTAGCTGGTAGCGAGCGAATCTTCGGCAGCGAACACGAAGGCGGCAACGGCCTGAAGCGTTGCAAGCAGCTCGTCACTGCTAGCCCCTAGGCAGGCTTTTGGGTACTGTTACGCCCGGACTGCGCACAAGGGTACCGCGAACAGCACAGCGTGCACTACCACGTGTTGGGCCGAAGTCCGCTGGCGAGGGTGGGTCAGGGGACCCCTGCGGGCCGCGCCAGCTCTCTCAACCCGGCCAGGAGCGCTTAGGGAAGCCAGCCCGGTAGCTCGTCAGGCTGACGCTTTCCTTCAGGCATGAGCAGTAAAAGATGATTCCAGGGATCGCGGACAGCGATCGTCTCCTTGTGAGATACAAAGGGCCAGCGCGCCTGCTCTAGACGCTCGGAGATACGTTCGACGTCCTGCTGGGCCGGCAGTTCAATGGAGAAGAGACGCAAGCCCAGGCTACCTTCAGGCGGTGGGGGCGCTCCATGACTCTCCCAGGTATTCAGGCCAAGGTGATGATGATAGCCGCCAGCCGAGACGAAGAGCGCCCCAGGCATGCGCGCGGTAATCGCAAAGCCGAGTAGTTGATGATAAAAGTGCTCCGCCTGGCGCAGGTCAGCCACTCGCAGATGCACATGACCAATGGTGGTGCCAGCCGGCAGTCCTCTCCAGGGCTGCCTCTCTAACTCTGCTCGCCCTTCAGTAAGCATGGCCCTCACATCAATGGGATCAGTGGCCATCGCCACCTGCCCGCTCTGCCAACGCCAGGTTTCGCGAGGACGATCACGATAGATTTCGATGCCGTTGCCTTCAGGATCGGAGAGATAGAGCGCCTCACTGACAAGGTGGTCCGCATAGCCCCCCAGGGGGTAACGACTGGCCGCTAGCTGAGCCAGCGAGCGCGCTAAGGCTGGTCGCGAGGGGACCAGAATAGCGAAGTGGTAGAGGCCAGTGCTCCAGGACGGCGGTCGCGGGGCCTCAGCCTGCTCAATCAAGAGCAGCAGCGGCTGCTTCTTCATGGTCGGCTCTTCTGTCTGACCCGCCATATCAGCCGCTCCTAGCCAGATCTGCTGCTCACTTCGGTCAATCAGTTGAAAACCAAGGACCTCTTCGTAGAAACGCCGTTCCCGCTCCAGATCGGCTACCGTCAGGGCAACTAGGCCGATGTGCGTGCTGGCGGGCAGCATATCTGCTGCATTGATAGGGGTGTTCTCTTGCTGCTCTTTCATCGCTGCTGCACGGCCCTAAGCTGCTGCGCCGTGCCCTCCTTTCCTTGCTGACCAACTACACTACTACACCCGCTGTTACACAGGGGCCATCATCAGCATGTAGAAAGGGTCCTTCCCCACGCTCTCCCTCATGGCCGCTCTTCTCTTCTCTCCTTACTTACAAAAAGTAAGAGAGGAACATGATAGTATACAACATGGCAAGGCTGGGCGCAAGGCTAGCAGACCGAGTTTATCACGGGGTTTATCGCCGGGTTTGTTGTGAGTAGACAAAGAGCGGCCATTTTATTGCACCAGAGCGACATTGTAGAACAAGCATCCTTTCCAGTATACTTATGGATGATCGTATTTGTCGCTGACTTGGGCAGCCAGTCCGGGCGCCGCGTCGGCCCGGGGCTCTCAGCGTTCGCAAGAGAAGAGAGGACTTCAACGATGAAAACCAGAACCGCCGTCATCTACGAACCTGGTACCCCCATCCGCGTTGAAGAGATCGAACTTGACCCGCCCAAAGAGCAGGAAGTGCTCGTACGCATGGTAGCCGCTGGCGTCTGCCATTCCGATTACCACGTGGTCAAAGGGGACCTGCCAGCCTACTTACCAATGGCTCTCGGACATGAAGGGGCTGGCATCGTCGAGCAGGTCGGTCCTGGCGTCAGCGACCTGAAGCCGGGCGACCACGTTCTCATGAGCTTCATTCCCGCCTGCGGCAGCTGTCCCTCCTGTGTTTCCGGGCACAGCAACCTCTGCGACAAGGGGGCAGGCACGCTGAGCGGTCCTTTGCTGGACGGCACCTTTCGCATGCATGGCGAAAAAGGCGATATTGGCCAGTTCTGCTACATCGGCAGTTTCAGCGAATACACCGTTGTGCCCGTTATGTCGGTGGTCAAGATCGCCGATTACTATCCCCTGAGCCGGGCCGTGCTTGTGAGCTGCGGCGTCCCCACTGGCGTCGGCTCCGTCATCCATCGAGCCCGCGTCACCCCCGGCAGCACCGTTATGGTCATCGGCTGCGGCGGCATCGGCATGAACATCGTGCAGGGAGCGGCCATCGCCGGGGCACGCATGATCATCGCGGTCGATATCCACGATTTCAAGCTGGAGAAGGCCAAAGAGTTCGGCGCCACCCACACTATCAATTCCAGCCAGGAAGACCCCGTCAATAAGGCCCTGGAATTGACCTGGGGCGTCGGCGTCGACTATGCCTTCGAAGCGATCGCCACACCGGAGACCATTGCCCAGGCCTTCAATGCTACCGCCAAGAATGGGACCGTGGTAGTGGCTGGCCTCTCGCCTTTTCTGGCCCAAGCCATTCCTATCTCGCCGCTCAATCTAGTCCTCTACCAGAAGACCCTCATGGGTACCCTCTTCGGCGATTCGCAGCCGCGCAACGACATTCCTATGCTGCTGCGCATGTACGAGAGCGGCAAGATCAAGCTCGATGAACTGGTGACGCGAACCTACAAGCTGGACCAGATCAATGAAGCCTACGACGATCTGCTCGCCGGGCGGAACATTCGAGGCGTGATTGAGTTCAGCTAGTCTGCCTTTACTTGCGGCTTCCTGACCCAGCTGACCCGCCTGCTGGCAGAAGTTTACCTGGAGGACAAAACTGGCTCTGTATCCTTCTCCTTAACGCCGAGGAGGATGCAGAGCCACGCCATGCTGAATTAGCTATCCCCTTCCTTTGCAGCAAGAGAGAGCCAACACTTGCGTACGGCTCCTCGCCTGCCACGCTCTGTCAGGTAGCTAACTACCCCGGACAGGGTTCAGTCTGTTGTTAGCTGGCTACTAGTAAAAATTCGCACCAATCACGTACAATAACTCCAGTGGAGGCGTGATTGTCTGTCCCGACTGCCGCCGTCAGAGACGACTGCCCCGCGAGCGGGCAGCGGGCGAGAGACGAGGCAGCAAGCAAAGGAGCAAGGACCATGAAGCACCAGGAAGCTGTCATTGTTGCAGCGGTTCGCACACCCATTGGCATCGGCAAGCCTGACAGAGGGAAGCTCACCGGCATCCGCCCCGACGAGCTGGCCGCTATGACTCTGGCCGAAGTTGTGCGCCGGGCCGGCATCGAGAAAGGGCTTGTCGAGGACGTGATCATGGGCTGCGTGACCCAGATCGGTGAGCAAGGCCTCAATATAGGGCGAGTCGCCCCCCTCATCGCCGACTTTCCCGTCGAGACCTGCGGTGTCAGTGTGAATCGCATGTGCGGTTCCAGCGAGCAGGCTATTCACTTTGCCGCCCAGGCCATTATCTCCGGCACTATCGACGTCGCCATTGCCGCCGGCGTTGAGAGCATGAGCCGCGTTCCAATGGGTTCGGACAAGGCCGGCGCCAGCTTTAGCGAGAAGCTCATCGCGCGCTACCCGTTGGTACCCCAGGGCATTTCTGCCGAGCTGGTAGCAGAGAAGTGGCACATCACACGCGAAGAGGCCGACGCCTTCTCGTTAGAGAGCCACCGCCGTGCAGCCGCTGCCACGGCAGAAGGACGCTTTAAGCCGGAGATTATGCCGATCGAGGTGACCCTGCCCGACGGCAGCCGCGAAGTCATGATCAGCGACCAGGGTATTCGCCCCAATACTTCGCTAGAGCAACTCGCTGCCCTTAAGACCGTCTTTAAGCCCGATGGGATCATTACCGCGGGTAACTCCAGCCAGATCAGCGATGGCGCTGCTGCTGTTCTCTTGATGTCCGACAGCAAGGCCCAGGAGCTGGGACTCAAACCCCTGGCGCGCATTGTGGCGATGGCGACAGCTGGCGTCGATCCTGTGCTGATGCTCAGCGGCCCCATCCCCGCCACCCGGAAGGTCCTCAAGAAGGCCGGGCTCCGTCTGGCCGATATCGATCTCGTAGAAATCAACGAGGCCT
The DNA here is from genome assembly GCF_008974285.1 of Thermogemmatispora aurantia. GTDB lineage: Bacteria > Chloroflexota > Ktedonobacteria > Ktedonobacterales > Ktedonobacteraceae > Thermogemmatispora > Thermogemmatispora aurantia. The sequence continues at coordinate 329,029 of NZ_BKZV01000001.1, forward strand.
TCGCTTCTGTACCGCTGGCCTGGGCTCGCGAGCTTGATCCCGATATGAGCCGCGTCAACGTCAACGGCGGAGCCATCGCCCTGGGTCATCCCCTGGGCGCCAGCGGCGCTCGTCTGATGACAACGCTCGTCCACGAGCTGCAGCGCCGCGGCGGACGCTACGGTCTGCAGACCATGTGTATCGGTCACGGCATGGCGACAGCCACGATCATTGAAAGGATCTAGCCTATGCTCGATTTCGCCCCCACCGAAGAGCAGGAGGAGATTCGCAAGCTCGCTCAGAGCATCGCCCTTGATCATCTGCGGCCCCATGCCCGCAAGGCCGAGACAGAACGTGACAGTCCTAATGAGCTGCGGCTGACTCTGGCCCAAACTGGCCTGACGACTCCCTTCCCCGAGGAATATGGGGGATCTGGCCCCCTGGAAGCTGTGACCTATAGCCTGATCGCCGAGGAGCTGGCCTACGGCGACCCGGGGCTGGCGCTCAATATCGTCGGCTCCCTGATGGGGCCGCTCACGGTCTGGCTGGCCGGCAGTCGCGAGCAACAGGAGCGCTACCTGCCCCCCTTTGGCAATTCTACCAGCGGCTACTTGCAGCGTGGCAGCCTGGCTTTCGCCGAGCGCACCGGTGGCTATACCCTGGCAGATATCCATTTGCAAGCGCGTCGTACCAGTGATGGCTATCTCCTTAACGGCACTAAGCGCGACGTTGTGCATGGTCAGCACGCAGATCTGCGCGTGGTCCTGGCACGCCTAGCCGAGCATGAGAGCGAGAGCGCCGAGGGCAAACTCTGCGCCTTCGTGCTTTCCGACGCTCAGGAGGGACTGAGCATTCAGGCCGAAGAGGAGAAGCTGGGGTTGCAGGCTGCTCCCAGCGCCACCTATCTCTTCAACCAGGTTCAGCTGCCAGCCGAGGCCCTGCTTGGGGAAGCAGGCAGTAGCGGCGTTGTGCGCGCTGCGACCCTCTATCAGATCTTGCGCGCCGCTATTGCCTGCGGCACCGCGCGCGCCGCCTTCGAATATTGCTCGGCCTACGCTCGCGAACGCATCGCCTTCGGGCGCCCGATTGTCTCTTACCAGGGCATCGCCTTCATTATCGCCGAGATGGCCATGAAGCTCGATGCTGCTCGCCTCCTTACCTGGCGTGCCGCTTGCTCGTGGGATCGCGGCGAAGCTGATGAGACGCTAATCTACGAGGCAGAGTGTGCCCAACGGCAGGCTGTCAAAATGGCTCAAGCGGCCACAACGGATGCGATTCAAGTCATGGGTGGAGCTGGTTTTATGCAGGACCACCCCGCCGAAATGTGGATGCGTGATGCTGCTGCGATGGAGTGATGTCCCATGATCGATTTTACTCTGAGTAAAGCGCAACAGGCGGCCCGTGACTACGCCCACCAGGTGGCCCTGGAGGAGATGCGTCCGCTCTCGCTGGAATGCGACCGCACCGAAGAGATCCCTGAGTCGTTTTTCTGGAACATGCAGCGCCGTTACTGGGGTGGTGCTGCCGCTCAAGCACGGGCCTACGGCCAGGATGAAGGCGTCAGACAGGAGAACCTGCTGAGTGTCATCTCACAGGAAGAAATGGCCTGGGGTGATGCGGCTCTGGCCACGGCTATTCCCGGGCCAGGTCTGGCGGCTCCGCCGATTCTATCGCAGGGTACCCCCGAGCAGCAGGCGCGCTTCCTGAGCATCTATATGGATGGCCAGCTTCACTGGGGCGCCCTGGCCCTGACCGAGCCAGGCATCGGCTCCGATGTAGCTGGCATGTCGACCACCGCCGTGCTCGACGGCGATGAGTGGGTCATTAACGGCCATAAGCACTATATCACCAATGGCGCCCGTGCCGACCTGATCGTGACCTTCGCCACGATTGATAAGAGCCTGGGGCGCGAGGGCATCCGTCCTTTCGTGGTTCCCAAAGGCACGCCGGGCCTGATCGTGGGTCGCATTGAGAAGAAGATGGGTCTGCGCGCCTCCCAGACGGCAGAACTCATTTTTGACAATTGCCGCATTCCCAAAGAGAACTTGCTCGCGGGACGCGGCGAGAGGAAAGCGGGCTTCAAAGCCGCAATGGGCACACTCGACGCTACCAGGCCAATGGTGGGTGCCCTGGCGGTGGGCATCGCTCGCGCGGCTTACGAGGCGGCTTGCGAGTGGCTACGCGAGGAGCTGCCCGCCGGCTATCCTCCACACAAGCGGCGCGCCTGGGAGGAGGAGCTAAAGGAGCTAGGCCAAGAGATCGAGATGGCCCGTTTCCTGGTCTGGCGTGCCGCCTGGATGGCCGATCGCCGCATTCCTAACTCAAAAGAGGCTTCCATGAGCAAGGCTTATGCCGGCGCTTTGGTCATGAAAGCCACGGCCACCGCGGTGCGCATCACCGCTCCTGGCGAGGAGAGCGAGCGGAAATTGCTGATCCAGAAGTGGTTCCGCGACGCTAAGGTCTTCGATATCTTCGAGGGCACTGCCCAGATTCAGCGCCTGGTCATCGCCCGGCGCCTCTTCCCCAACATCGATATTCCTTAGTAAGCTGGGAAAGGAAGGGAGGAAGGCGGGCCTCGGGCTGTTGAATGGCTGATCAGCTAGCGGCCTTGCCCGCCTCCTCTCGCCGTCGTGCGGCTCCAGTGGCCAGCAGTAGGCAAAAAAAACGGCACTGTCGAAAGCCTTCGATGCTGTGCGATCCGGCCCCCGTCCTGGCCCGCGGTTGGTCTGGAAAGGTGGGAACCCGCGAGAGCAGCTTCCTGCGCTCTCCCCCAGTGCATTGCCCACCATCCCCCTTCGTGCTCATGGGTCCCTTCTTTCTCTCCCACCTCGTCCAGGGTCAGCTGGCCAGCGCTCAGTTTCCCCGCACTGACCGGGCCGAGGCCCTCCGACATGTGCCGCCTTGTTGACCTTAGCGCGTGGCTTCTTCCTCGTCGAACTGCTCTTCTTCGTCCGACAGGTCAAGCATTTCTTCGTCAAGCCACTCGTCCAGGTCGCGATAGTCGCGCTTGACGAGGCGACGCCGCCCCTCAAGTTCGCGCTCACGTTCCCGCTTGAATTTGAAGCGGGAGCGCTTCATGTCGACGCGCTTGTCACGCAGCTTTCCTCGCACGCTCTCACCTCCTCTCTACACGGGATTGGCACAGCATTGAACCAGGCACCACCGGACAGAGGCCTCAGCGTGACATCCCTGCAACGCACAAACCTCTCCGTCAGCGCAGGCCGCTTCATCTTGTGTACAGAGTGCATTCCAGATCAGAACAAAGAGCTAACCTGGTAAGGATCGGAGCAGAGGAATCGTGCAGCATGGTAAATGCCAGGCCCATACCGTCCTCACATCATCAGAGCAGCGAATCCTTCCCTTCCTGGAGGAGAACTGAAGACACGACGGGAGAAAACACAGGGGAAGCCAGCAGCCGACATCTACTTCCTCGGTCTGCCAGGCTCTGTCGTCGATAGGAGGGAACCTTTATCATTGTCGCACCCTCACGAGGGTTGTCTTCCGTAGAGTAGACCTCCTCGTAGGCGTCACTCCTGCGCATGGTTCCTGCACTGGACTGAGAAATAAGCATAAAAGTCTGAGAATGAGTGTACCTACAGGACCACTAAAAGTCAAGAGCCTCTTCGCCGTTCTTTCCTTTCCATCCTGTCAGTTCAGCCCGCCGCTCTCTGTCTACCTCAGCCAGTGGCCAAGACGGTGGGTGGGGAGAGGAAGGCGTCCAGTCCAGCACCATCCAGGCGGGAAACACGCCAGGCTCCGCTGGCCTCCGCGGCCAGCGCGATAGGGAGCGTGCTCCCGCCCTTCTGTCTCAGTGCGGCTCAGGTGCGATAGTTCCAGCTATCCGTCAGAAAGATTTTTAGCAGCCCGCGGGCGATCAAGGCCGCGATCACCACCTCGATTACAATCATCGTGATCCATAGCCAGGCCAGAGGAATCCCCTGGTGAGCCGCCGCGGATTCCGTATTAAAGGAAGTCGTCACCAGCAGAGTGATTAAGAGCACTAGAGGCACCAAGAAAAGGGCCACCGAAGCCAGAATAACGAAGGCCGGAATGGCAATGCGCCACCAGCCAGAATCCTGCAGGCTCTCCGTCTTCGCCGTGCCAAAGGCATGGCGCTCTTCCGTTGGCTGCCCCCTCGTTCCCGTGGGCTGGGTGCCAGCGCCTGTGGTGGCAGCCTGCTGTTCCTGTGCGCTCATCGAGAAACCCCTCTTTCCATAAGGCGTGATGATGGCTGGTTTCAGTATACCATATCACCGCCCCAAGACCGTCGCATTACACCGCCCGTTTCTTGCGCAATCCAGCCCGAGAGATTATCCTCCCTCTCGTGGGCCACATAGCCAGCACTCAAGGGAATAGCCAATAATAACCCATCGTCAACAGGTCCAGCCGCTGGCTTTAGGCTCAGTCAGGGCCTGGGCCCGGCTCTGCCCTTGATAACCATGAGCCAGACCAGTCTCATTGTATCCAGAAAGGAGGGGTTCCCCTGAAGAGAAGACTGCGCTTTACGCATTGGGCGGAGCACCTGCTCGATCTACTCTTTCCTCCATGCTGCGCCGGCTGCACCAGTAGAGGCAGCCTGCTCTGTCCCGCCTGCCTGCGCGCGATCGCTCGCTTACAGGAGCAGCGCTGCGCGCGTTGTGCCCTGCCATGTCGCGGCGCTACCTGCCGGCGTTGCCGTTTCTCCAGTTCCAGCCTGTACACCCTGCAGGCCGTCGCTCTTTACGAGGAGCCGCTGCGGACCTGTATCCAGCATCTGAAATATCGAGGGATCACACGCCTGGCCCAGCCTCTAGGAAATATGCTTGCCGCTTGCTATCGCCGCTACCATCTGCGCGCCGACCTCGTAATCGCTGTACCGCTGCACGCCGAGCGCGAGCGCCTGCGCGGCTACAACCATGCCCGCCTTCTGGCCGACGTCTGCGCGCACGAGCTGGGGCTTCCTTGTGCCCATCCGCTGCTACAACGGGTGCGGGCCACTGCCGCTCAGGCCGGCCTCTCCAGCAGCGAGCGTCGGCAGAACGTGGTTGGCGCCTTCCAGTGCCAACCCCAGTGGAGCGCCCTCCCACTTTCAGGCAGCACCATCCTGCTGATTGATGACGTCTGCACGACAGGGGCAACGCTGGAAGCCTGTACTACAGCGCTTCTTCAGAGAGGGGCAGGCAGAGTGCAGGCCCTCGTCCTGGCTACCCCTGACTAGCCTGGCCAGGAATGGCCACTACAATGGCCCCCGGGTTCTCGACACCCGTTGGTCCGACAGAGAAAATCGCATAGGTGATGCCCTTCATTGAATGGAGATTCTGGCGCGCGAGCGAGGAGCTGTCAGTGTAAGAGGTCCCTTTCACCGTGGCCAGCAACTGAAACTGCTGATCGACATCAGAGATTTGCCGATAGACTTCATAGGCCACCGCATGTTGACCAGTCTGCCAGGTCAAAACGATGGCCCCATCCGCCCCAAAATGATAGCTGCCGTTTCTGGGGGCTGCTGGAATCTCTGAGGCTGTAATCCATCGGATGCGCGCATTGAAAGTTACAACGACATCGCTGGCATTGGCGTTGATGAAAGCCGAAGGGTTGTAGTACTGCTCGTAGTGGACCGTGAACTGCTCTTTGAACAAGGTCCCTTCAAAGGTAATGGAGACAGTACCGGCCTGTGAATCAACATTCTGGCTATAGGTGATCTGCACTCCCCCATTGGCAGCTCGCTCAAGATGGGCACTGACAGGCGAGACACCAGGGCTGTAGACTTTCATGTTGCTGTTACTGTCGATTACGAAGAGCAGATGGCGCAACTCCTCGGTGATTTCAGCGCGAATGGTCCCATCATCAAGGGGAGTGACATCGCTGTCGCTGATGACGACCCCCCGGGCAAGGGTGAACTGTAGAGGAAGAACCAGCACAAAGTTGCCAGGCACATGCAGGTCCGCCCCATCCCAGACCGGCGCTGGCGGGGCTGTAGCCTCAATACCAGCAGTCGCCGTGCTGGTGACGGCCCCAACGGTTGCGGTAGCTATAACCTCCTGCGAAGCGGTCGTACCCTGCTGGCCAGCAGAATTAGCACACGCCGCAGTCACGAGCAGGAGACCCAGAGCCAGCCCGGCAACTACAAGCCTAAGTGTTCGCCAGCAAGATATCCGGCAAACGGTCATTTGTCGCTCATCTACTTTTTGAAACATTTTACTGGCTATATTCACTATCCGCACTGCGAGAGAAAATAGCTCCGGGAGGAGGAGGCCGTTCCGTTCACCGATGAACAGCCCTGGAACAGAGAGTACTATACCTGAGAGGTGGACCCCCTGCCAGAGCAGTTACTAGACAGCTACTAAACAGACCGGGGCAGCGCAGACGATGCCTTTTTCTTCCCCCACAGGCAACCCCAGCCTTGCGCACGGATGGCGCGCTTACTATCTGTTCACAGGCTGCCTAGTAGCTGCCGTTGTCCCAATCTGGCTTGCCCCCTACAATAAGGGTACTACCAGTTGACCTTCGAGTTGTTTGCCTTTTTTAAGCAACGTTTCCGTAACCGGTCACGTAAGCGGTTGCGAGAAGGCGAGCAGGAACAGGCAAACGAGACGGAAGAGCAGAGAGGTCAAGAGAGGCCCACTGGCCTCGTCAGAAGGTGAAAGGAGGTGAGAGCGAGCAGGTATGCTGCTCGGAGCTGTTCCGAAGGGAACGGCCCTGCTCCCGTCCCGGAGAACGAGCAGAAGGCAGCGCTGCATACCGTATCTTGCGAGCAAGAGGGCAGCAAGGAGACCTGCCATTGAAGATTGCCGACGCAGTCTGATAGCAAGGAGGTTAGTGTGAATCGTAAAAGGATTTTGCGCACCGCGTCGCTGGCGCTGGTGATGCTCGCCCTCCTAGCTGGAGGAGTACTGGGCTTGCAGCAGTTATCAGTTACGCGAGCGGCCAACCAGAGCGCCAGTGCTGCCCAAGCCACATCGGTCTACACGCAACGCTTTCTGACGCTCTATAACGAGATCAAGAACCCGGCGAACGGTTACTTCAGCTCGCTGGGAATTCCCTATCACTCAGTAGAGACTCTGATCGTTGAGGCCCCTGACTACGGGCACGAGACGACCTCTGAGACCTTCAGCTTCTGGATCTGGCTGGAGGCGACCTATGGCGAGGTGACGGGCAACTGGCAGCCCTTCATCAACGCCTGGCAGACAATGGATAAGTATATGATTCCGGCGCATTCGGACCAGCCGACCAACAGTGGCTACAACCCCAGTAGCCCTGCTCAGTATGCTCCGGAGTCGCCTAACATCACTGATTACCCGACCCAGCTCGATCCGAGCGTGCCAGTTGGGCAGGACCCACTTTTCAACGAGCTGCAGCAGACCTACGGCACGCCTGACATCTACGGCATGCCATGGCTGCTCGACACTGATAACTGGTACGGCTACGGCCACTGCGGCGACGGCACGACCAAGCCTTCCTTTATCAACTCCTATCAGCGCGGCTCGTCGGAGTCGGTTTGGAACACGGTCGTTCACCCCGAGTGTGAGACCTTCACCTGGGGCAGCAACGACGGTACCGGCTTCTTGAGTCTTTTCAATAAGCCAGCCCCTGGCGGCAGCTATCAGCAACAGTGGCGCTACACCGACGCGCCTGACGCCGATGCACGTACTGTGCAGGCCGCTTACTGGGCCTACACCTGGGCTAGTGCGCAGGGCCAGGAGAGCACAATCGCGCCAGAGATCGCAGAAGCTGCCAAGATGGGCGACTATCTGCGTTATAGCCTGTTCGACAAGTACTTTAAGACGATGGGCTGCCAGAGCCCAAGCTGCCCAGCAGGCACTGGCAAGAACAGCGCTACTTATCTGCTTGGATGGTACTACGCCTGGGGCGGTGCCCTGCCCTCGGCTGGTAATTGGGCCTGGCGTATCGGCTCCAGCTCGGCTCACCAGGGCTATCAAAACCCGCTGGCCGCCTGGGCACTGAGCAACGTCCCTGCGCTTGAGCCAAAGTCGCCGACTGCCCCGAGCGACTGGGCAACTAGCCTGCAGCGACAACTGCAATTCTACGAGTGGCTCCAGTCCGCTGAGGGTGCTATTGCAGGCGGTGCGACGAACAGCTGGAATGGCAATTACAGCGCTCCACCTGCCGGTGATCCGACATTCTACGGCATGGCCTACGACTGGGAGCCGGTCTATCATAATCCTCCCAGCAATAACTGGTTCGGCTACCAGGCCTGGTCGATGGAGCGTCTGGCTGAGTACTACTATGTGACCGGCGACGCAACGGCCAAGTCGATCCTCGATAAGTGGGTCGCCTGGGCCAAGTCGGTGACAACGGTCAACTCGAACGGCACCTACTCGATCCCCTCGACCCTGAACTGGAGCGGTCAGCCCTCGCAGAACTGGACAGCAAACTCAACGCCGGTGCCCAACACGAACCTCCACGTGACAGTGGTCGATACGACTACCGACGTGGGCGTGACGGCAGCGCTGGCCAAGACCCTGCTCTTCTACGCCGCGAAGTCGGGTGATACCTCTTCGCGCACACTGGCCCAGACGCTGCTGGACGATATGTGGAACGACTACTCGGATAGCATCGGTATCTCCAATCCCGAGACTCGCACTGACTATAGCAACTTCAATGCTTCTGCGTACATTCCTGCTGGTTGGACCGGCAAGAATGCTCAGGGCGCGACGTTGAACTCGTCGACGACCTTCTTGACCGAGCGCCCGAAGTATACACAGGACCCGAACTGGCCCAAGGTGCAGGCTTACCTGAACGGTGGCCCCGCTCCTACGTTCAACTACCATCGCTTCTGGGCGCAGGCCGATATCGCAATGGCGATGGCCGACGTGGACATCCTCTTCCCGCCCTCTTCTTCGGGTACGCCCACGCCGACCGCGACGGCCACTAGCACACCAGGAGCGACGCCGACGGCTACCAGCACACCAACGGCCACTCCAACCCCACAGCCTACCGTGACCCCAACGGCGACGGCCACCAGCACTCCGACGCCTACCCCGACGCCACGACCTACCGTGACGCCTACCCCGAGTCCGACTCCAAGTCCGACTCCAAGTCCGACGCCTACGGCGGGCCTGAGCTGTCGGGTGCAATACGTGATCACGGGCCAGTGGCCGGGCGGCTTTGGCGCGATGATCAATATCACGAATACGGGGACGACGACGATCAACGGCTGGACGTTGCAGTTTAGTTTCCCGAATGGGCAGACGGTGACGCAGGGCTGGAACGGGAGCTTTAGCCAGTCGGGGAGCACGGTGACAGTGACGAACCTGTCCTACAATGGGACGATCCCGCCGGGGACGACGCTGAGCAATGCGCCGGGCTTCAACGGGACGTGGACAGGGACGAACTCGCCGCCGACCTCCTTTACGCTCAACGGCGTAACCTGTAGTACCAGTTGAGCTACAGCTGTATCAGCCTGCTTGAAGCCAAGGATCGGTGAGGTGAAGGCGGCGGAGTGCTCCGCCGCCTTCATCCATTTTTAAAGTCAACAATTCATTCGAAACGCAGGAGTTCAAGGCATGATGGGAGAACAACACACACCACCTTACCCGTCCTATGCACCTCATACCCCTCCCCCTTCGCCAGATAACAGGATGCCCACAGAGGAAAAGCAAGCACCACGACGCGACCCGCGAGGCCGCGTCAAGCTCCTCACCGTCTTGTTTCTGGTAGTCTGCCTTCTCGCTGGCGGCGCCTTCTTCCTGCTACAGAGCTGGCACGGCTCCGGTTCCGTATCTGGCGGGCAGAACGCTGCACAGGCACCAGTCAGGCCCTGGTGCGCCTCTCCACAAGGACTGTCCACCAACTTCACCGGCTTTGGCATTACAGGCCTCTCTACTCATGATGTCTGGAGCATCGGCGCAGGCATCATGCACTGGGATGGCAAAAAGTGGAGCGTCTCTTTCCGTCCGCTCTCGGCCCAGCTCGATCTGCGCAGCATCGACGAGATCGCCCCAGATAATATCTGGGCTGTGGGCGAGCAATTGACGAACGGCCTCGCCTCCCATGCCATAACAGTCCATTACGATGGCAAGAGCTGGAGTGTCGTAACTGCCCCTGACGGCGCACCCAACGGCAAGAATACCCTGGTAGCTGTCTCAGGAACCGCCAGTGATAACATTTGGGCCGTGGGTTTCCAGGTGCCTGCCCGAGGACCGCTCAGCTCACTGATTGAGCACTGGGACGGCAAGCGCTGGACCATTGTCAAGCATCCCGAGCCAGTGAGCGGTCTCCAGTTCACCAGCGTCAAGGCCCTGGCGAGCAACGATGTCTGGGCGGTAGGTTACGGCAGCCTGATCCGCGGGGGCAAGAGCGTGAATCAGCCTGTGATCGAGCATTGGAACGGCCAGACCTGGAATCCAGTGGCGAGCCCCGATCTGACTCCCTCCGGTGGTGGCATGCTTTATGCGATCGATGGGAGCAACAGCAGCAACCTGTGGGCAGTAGGCAGCGCCAGCCAGCGCCTGCTGAGCGAGCATTGGGACGGCCAGAGTTGGAAGATCGTCGATACTCCAGCTGTACCCCCTGACAACAGCAACTGGCTGGCCAGCGTGGCCGTCAGCAGCTCTGGCAGCGTCTGGGTCGTCGGGCGCGTCCGTGAGGGCAGTAATGCCTTCCAGCCATTCATTGCTCATTGGGATGGGCATCAGTGGCAGATGCTCCAGGATACGGCGGACAACGCCGGCGAACTTGACCAGATTGCCCAGATCGATGGCCAGTATTGGATCGTTGGTATTCCACGCAGCAACGGCGGCCACGCCTTTATCCACGTGCTCTGTCCCTGATGCACCGTCAGGACAGGGCCAGGAAAGGGCGAGGCACTGGCAGAGGATGCCAGGACCACCATGCTCAAAGGCTATAGCTATAGGAGCTGCTTCCCACAGCCCACGCCCTTCTTCCGATTCTCACCTGGCTCCGACTCTGCTCTCTCTGAAGTCGAGAGAGGCAGGCTCAAACCCGCACCAGCCTGAGTGAAAGGCTGTTGCAAACGAGCAAAATAAAGAGAAGGGGAAGAGAGCCTGATGGCTACTCTTCCCCTTCCTTGCAGCTAGAGGCGACGGGATAGAAGAGAGGAGGTTTATCTGCACTTATCATCACCACTCGCTGGGTGCGCTCACCCGCTCAGTCCCCTGAACCTTCTGACCGGCTTGATGCCCACCTGGCAAGCAGAGCCTCTCTTCTCAGCAGGCCAAACTCGCAGAGCAACCAGGCTACCCAGTCAGGAGGTGCTACAGATTACGCCGTTGAGCGTAAAGGAGGTCGGCGGCGAGTTCGTCCCTGTCCACGTCCCGTTGAAGCCCGGCGCATTGCTCAGCGTCGTCCCCGGCGGGATCGTCCCATTGTAGGACAGGTTCGTCACTGTCACCGTGCTCCCCGACTGGCTAAAGCTCCCGTTCCAGCCCTGCGTCACCGTCTGCCCATTCGGGAAACTAAACTGCAACGTCCAGCCGTTGATCGTCGTCGTCCCCGTATTCGTGATATTGATCACCGCGCCAAAGCCGCCCGGCCACTGGCCCGTGATCACGTATTGCACCCGACAGCTCAGGCCCGCCGTAGGCGTCGGACTCGCGGTCGGGCTTGGCCCCACTGTAGGCTGCGAGGTCGGGCTGGGTGTTGGCGTAGGATTCGGTGTGCTGGTCGCTATCGCGGTCGGCGTGACAGTAGGAGTCACTGTCGCTGTGGCCGTTGGCGCGGGCGTCGGCGTCGGCGCGGTGCCATTGGGCTGCGTCCCCCAGACCTGGGTATTCCCATCAAAGACCACAATGTTGGTCACCTTCACCGGCGTCGCCCCGGCGGGCGTCGCCACACCCTGATACGACCAGTCGTTGGTTGGGTCCCAGGCCCCAGAGCTGGTAATGCGGAACTGGACCTGCTTCTGATAATTGCTCTGCCCGCCTGGATAGATCAGCACGCCGGCGCAGCTTACCGTCACATAGTAAATGTTGCCCGAATACTGAGTTGGCCCAGAGAGCTGGTTGCCGCACTCAGTGTAGTTCATGTTCAGCGTGAGCATGCTCGGCGTCACACCTGGCTCTAGCGTAAAGTAGTAGCGCAGCGAGAGATTACTGGTCACGCGAGCCGGCCAGCCAGTTTTGTTAATGAAGATGGCCTTGATCTCGGTAAAGTTGCTGCCAGAAGCGTTGACCGCCGCTGTCACATAGATCTCATCATCATCCTTGGGCTTATCGGGCAGGGAAGAGACAGGGCTGCCACCGTACTCCTGGTAAAGACGGGCCAGGGCGCCTACCAGCGCGGCGTTATAATCGTCAGCTGGCTCGTTGGTCTGATAGTCCTGGCGATTATCGCTGAACTGGTCATCCGCCGAGCTGGGGCCGCCGACCATCGCCCCGTAGAGGATATGGCGCTCGTAGGTCGGGTTGTTAATATCGTTTGTCCAGGAATCGTGCGCCTCGCGATGGTGTGGCGTCTGGGGATAGCAGGACCCGAAGCCTACCATGTAGCTGCAGTTGCGCGGATTGGCCCCCAGAATGTAGTTAATCTGCTGGACGGCAAAGTCGTGATAGCGGGCATAGAGTGGATTGCTCGCGCCAAGATAGTCGGCATAGACGAGGGCCAGGAAGGCCGTATTGGCCGCGTAGCGCAGCGAGCCCCAGCTATCCAGGAACGCCTCACCACCCGGGGAATAGGTCACCCGCGAGCCGTTCACACCGACTGTCCACCAATCCAAAAAGCGCTGAGCATCATCTTTGTACTGCTGCTGACCTGTGATCTCGGCCATCAGGATATAGCAGCCGTAGGAGACATCGTCCCAGCTGATCGTCCACTGATACGAGTGGACGTTTGTCTGCGACTGGTAGCTGAGGTTATTGTAGTAATTCTCGGCTTTTGCGAGATAGCTGCTATCGTTAGTGGCCAGATAGAGCCAGATCGCCCCCCAGACCAGCTCATCGTTGTAGCCACTGAAGGAAGTATAGTAGCCGCTGGCGGCGGTAATGCAGGCATCATACTTGCCCCGGTAGGTATCGGCAAAGGTGTAGAGCTGCTTGGCGTGGGTCAACAGCGTGCTCGCATAGGAGGGATCGGTTGGTTGGAAGACGATTGAAGCGGCAGCCATCGCAGCAGCGGTTTCTCCGGCCAGATCGGAACCAGGGCAGCTCGGATCAATCTTGTAGGCGGGACGGGCCATTTGCATGACCTCAGCCGGCCCCCAGAAGGCATGGTCGGTACTGGGATCGCCTACCTGCCCATAGAGCACATTAGGCGAAGGATGAGCCTTGATAAAGTAGTCCGTGGCCCAGCGAATATTGTTGAGGATGTAGGGAAGCTGCCCATCCTGGACGAAGGCATTGCGGTACTGAATGACCCCCCAGGAGAGCATTGTCACTGTGTAGGCCATCGGCAGGCCGAACTTGACGTGGTCACCGGCGTCATACCAGCCGCCGGTCAGATCGAGGCCGACATCGGAGCCATCTTTGGTGGCCGAATCGCCGATCCAGGGCACACGGTTCCAGGAAGGCTTTGGGCCAGATGATTGCTCCTCATAAAAGTAAATGGCTTTCTGCAACGCCTCGCCATAGTTAAAGGCCGGCGCCGCGCGCACCGAGGTTGGGCGAGGGAAAGGGCCGACCAGCCAGGTTGTCAGCAGAAGCAAGGTCCCCAGAACGATCAGAGCTATCGCTGAGAGCGTGAGCCTGCTCCTGACCAGTACCCCCAGGTGGAAGGTTCTCATAGGTCTCCAATTCCTTTCGCGATCTTCCTTCCTGCTGCCACAGAGCGAGAGCGATGTCTCCCTCCGAACGAAGAGACTCTGAGGTGGCCCACAGAGCCAAAGACAGACAAACACATGAGCAGGAGCCCCTTGACATAGGATGCAGGCAGCGATAGCAGATGTCCTTTATTTCCCACTCGCCTCGTCCCACTCCACTCGACCAGACCCGCTAACTGGACCAGTCACCGCAGTTCCCATCACCAGCAAACCGGGTGAAGCCTGCGGCGAGTGAGCAGTGAGCAAGCAGCGAATGAGCCATCGGCTGCGCTGCGACGCCGACCACCCCCTTCATGACGGGAACTGCAGCCCTCCCTTCCCTACGCTCAAGCCACCGAGGAAGCGGATCACGGCTTCCCTCATAGAGCTGGTGGAAAGATACTGTATCCCACCAGCTCTATGCCCACAAGAACATCCGCTAGACAGTCACTAGGCACCTGACGGGCAGCAGAGAGCGAGAGCGACCACAACCCCTCGCACTCCGCTGCGCTCACCAAGGTGCCTGCACCCTTTACTGACCCGAACGAAAGCGCAGTAGCTGAGCTGGCGCCGGCCACCAACCAGCACGCGAGGTCCAGGGACATAAACCAGGTATGCCAACGAGCAGGCCCAGCCGGCTAGTCCTGCCAGAGCACAATCTGCGTGTAGGTGGCGCCCGAAGATGGGATCATGAAGGTAAAGGAGAGATGACCCTGCTGACCAGGGTTGCTCACAATGTAGGTGATGACCTCAAACGGCTGCCCCGGGGTACAGGTGCCTCCTGGAGGATTGAAACGGACAGGGAGATCACGGCTGCTCGCTTGCCAGGAGAGCTTGTCGGCCTGGCCAGAGAAAGGCCACAGCGTTATAGTGCAACGATAGCCAAGAGCCTCAAGGACGCAGTCACGCGGTGTGAGTTTATCCGGAGTGACTGTAATCATCAGAGCAGCGGAGGCCGCAGCGACGGTCGGCGAGGCCTGGACCAGAGGCGTAGAGACAGAAGGGGGCTGCGTGGGCTGAGACGTCTTTGCGGGTGGAACTACCGTCGCAGACGGAGTGGTGAGGGTCGCAGTAGTTGCTGAAGAAGCGGGGACTGCGTCAATAGTGCGGGCATCCTGCCCTGAGCCAGTAAGGCGAGGCGAGGAAAGAACGGTAGGCTGCAGCTGACCAAGCGAAAGTCCACAAAGAACAACCGCGGCCACTATCATGAGTACCAGGAGGAAACCCAGGCTCCGGCCATAGCCAAAACGACGAATGGCTCCGACCGGTCTCTCAGAGGCTCCAGACCCAGAAGACCCTGGGGCCGACACGGCAGTTGGTGATTGCTGGTGCTGCTGAGACGCGGGCGGATCAACCACCCCAGCCGAAGAGGGAGTGGAGGGGGACGATGACGAGGTGAGCAGCCCATGCTGTTGCAACCACTCGCGCAGCACGGCAGCGTTCATGTGCCCAACCTGCTCGAAGGCAGTCAAACTGGCTTCCCCAGAGCGCTGAGCCTGCGCCCGCTGACCCTGGAGCACTCGTACATAAGCCTCTTCCCAGAGGAGATGCGCCTGCACGTCATGAACCGCACTCTGCAAAATATAGGCAAAGGTGTCCGTGCGTTGCTGCCATGACGGCGCTTGGGGCGGCATCGCTCCCCAGGGCAGCGCATGGCTGTTCTCCCCTACTTCCTTCCCCACTAGCGCCGGCGCCATCGCCGTGACATCGCTCCCCCCAGGCTGCTCCTTGCCACTGTCTAGCAGCCCTAGCTCCTCGGCGTTCTTGCCAAAGAGCTGACAGAGCTTCTCACGAAAGTAGGGGGTCGGGGAAAACAACCCTCTCTCCCAACGGCTAACCGTGGTGGCATCGGTACCAATCTGCTCCGCAACTTTGGCCTGGGACCAACCTCGTAGTTCACGTGCCTGCCTAAGGCGACGATTTGGGGTCGGCATGCGTGTCTCCTCCAAAGACCTCGCAGCATTGGCTTCTCTGCTGAGAGCATCCTGCTCTGCAGTTCTGTGACGGCCTTTGCTTGCTGATCGCAACCTCACAGCATCCCGTTGCTCTCTGCATTGCTCACTCTTTCGATTGTACACTCTCACTGCGCCCTGCCGCTGTACAATGAGAGATGCTTCCTAACAATGCAGATCGCAACAGTTTCATTCGTTATGTAACCGATTACGGAACCGTTTACGATTGCTATTGTAGCATTACCGCCCGCCAGTAGCAACCTCTAGTCGCGCCAATGAACCTCAATTGTATATTCATGCATTTCAATCACTCCGATTCCTCCCCCTCTGTCGCTTCACGAGCAGGAGGTGCTCTGCTGCCCACCTGCCTACTACCTGCTCAGCCCTTGCTCTTGTGGTATCGCTCCCGGGAGCGATACCATCACGAATAGCAGCCGAAGCAGCAGGGTTCCCCATACCTGTGTGTCGCCTGAGCGCTCAGCCTGTTTCTTTATGACTACCGCTGCAAAGGAGTGCTTGCTATGGTAGAACACGTTTCACCCCCCCGCAGGTGGACGAGATGGTCCAAATGGACCCAGCAGGCCATGCCCCTGCTGGCCCTCTTCGCCATCCTTCTGCCCACCATTGCTCTCGCCAGTGTACCCTCACGCGCTGCCAGCGCTGCGCCGGCAGCAACCCAGCCCTACACCTGGCAGAATGTGGTGACTGGCGGTGGTGGCGGCTTTGTCGTCGACGTCGTTTTTAATCCCAAACAGAAGGACCTGATCTATGCGCGCACAGACATTGGTGGAGCCTATCGCTGGAACCCTTCAACCGGCACCTGGACCCAACTGATGGCCTGGGTGACCCCTGACAACTGGAATATGGCCGGCGTTGAGAGTATCGCCACCGACCCTGTGCAGCCCAATCGCCTCTATATCGCCGCCGGCATGTATACCAATAACTGGACTAACCAGAACGGGGTCATCCTCCGCTCAACCGACTATGGTAACACCTTCCAGATCACACAGATGCCCTTTAAGATGGGCGGCAACATGCCTGGGCGCGGCATGGGAGAGCGCCTGGCGGTCGATCCCAACGATGACGCCATTCTCTACTTCGGGGCCCGTAGCGGCAACGGTCTCTGGCGCAGTACCGACTACGGCGTGACTTGGAGCAAGGTGACCAACTTCCCCGACACCGGCCCCTTTGCGGAGAATCCCAACGATCCGAGCGGCTATCTCAGCGATCCAGTGGGTGTGGTCTGGGTGACCTTCGATCCCTCGACTGGCACGCCGGGCAACCCCACCAAGACAATCTATGTCGGCGTTGCCGATAACCGCAGCGGGGCCTACAATATCTACCGCAGCACCGACGCTGGGGCTACCTGGGCCCCAATCCCGGGTGAGCCAACCTGCAATGTCAGTGGTACCACGGTGACCTGCACTGGCGGCGCAACCTGGAGTACAACCAGCGACGCTTCTACTGGCTATCTCCCCCATCAGGGCAAGGTCGATTCGCAGGGGACGCTGTATGTAACCTACAGCGACTGGGAAGGCCCCTATAACGGGAGCCGCGGCGATGTCTGGAAGTTTACACCCAGTAGCGGTACCTGGACAAAGATCAGCCCCGTGCCTGGCTCCGATAGCGCCAACGATTACTTTGGCTACGGCGGTCTGGCTGTCGACTGGCAGCATCCTGGCACCATCGTGGTCGCCAGCGTCAATTCGTGGTGGCCCGACGCCCAGCTCTTCCGCACAACGAATGGCGGCGCAACCTGGGAACCCATCTGGACCTGGGCCAGCTATCCGAACCGCAATCTCTACTATACGATCGATGTCTCTAACGCCCCCTGGCTCGACTTCGGTAACAAGAACCCGGTGCCGCCAGTGCCAGCAGTGAAGCTAGGCTGGATGATCGAGGGGATGAATATCGATCCTTTCAATTCGGATCGCCTGATGTATGGCACCGGCGCTACGCTCTACGCTACCGACAATCTAACGGCCTGGGATAACTACCAGAACGGCGGTATCGTCAACTTTAAGAGCACTGCTCTTGGCATCGAGGAGGAGTATGTCACCGATTTGGTGAGTCCACCGGCCAATGCTCATCTCTACAGTACAATGGCCGACGTGAGCGGCTTCCGCCATGATGATCTCACACAGTCACCCTCGGAGATGTACTACATCCCCTATGCCGGTTCGTATGCGGCCATTGACTACGCGGAGCAGAACCCGAACTTTATGGTGCGCGTTGGCTACGGGAATCCAAGCGCCAGCCCGCCGGTGACGAGCACGGCTTTCAGCTACGATGGTGGCGCTACCTGGTTCGCTGGCAATAAGGATATCCCTGGCGTCTCGCAGAACGGTGGCACGGTAGCTGCCGCCGCTGATGCCAGCCGTGTGCTTTGGGCCCCGGTCAATGCCCCGGTCTCCTATTCGACCGATAATGGCAATAGCTGGGTGGCCTCAGCCAATGTGCCCCAGAATGCCGTCGTGGCATCGGATCGCGTCAATCCGCAAAAGTTCTACGCCTATGGCCAGGGGAAGTTTTGGTACAGCACGGATGGCGGCGCCACCTTCACCGCATCATCGGCGACAGGCCTGCCCCAGGCCGGCGACTCGGTGGTGGTCAAGGCAGTGCCAGGTCACGAGGGAGATGTCTGGGTAGCCGGCGGCAACGCCTGGACCAGTGACTACGGCCTCTGGCATTCGACTGACGGTGGCCAGACCTTTACAAAGCTGACCAGCCTGGCCGGTGCCGATAAGATCGGTTTCGGCATGCCCGCCCCCGGCCAAAGCTACCCGGCAATCTATATCAGTGGGATCGTCGGCAACGTACGCGGCATCTTCCGCTCCGACGATGGGGGCAATACCTGGGTGCTGATTAACGATAGTCAGCATCAATACGGCAACATTACGACGATTACCGGTGATCCGCGTATCTACGGTCGCGTCTACCTGGGCACGAATGGCTTCGGAATCGTCTATGGCGATATCGCCGGGGCCGCGACGACGCCCACCCCAACAGCAACGGTGACAGCTGCTCCTACTCCAACAGCTGCTGTTACCCCAACACCGACCCCTACTGCGGCAGTTACTCCTACCCCAACACCGACCCCTACTGCGGCAGCTACCCCTACCCCAACACCAATCCCCACCGCCACCTCAACGCCTTCAGCCGGGTTGAACTGTAGCGTCCACTACGCCGTTAATCAGTGGCCAGGTGGCTTCACGGCCAACCTGACGGTGACCAACACGGGGACAACAACGATTAATGGCTGGACATTGACCTTTACCTTCCCCGGTAACCAGACGGTGACCCAGGGCTGGAATGGGGTTTTCTCGCAGCAAGGGAGCCAGGTGACGATTACGAACGCCAGCTACAACGGTTCGATTGCGCCAGGCTCGTCGGTCTACCCGGGCTTCAATGGAACCTGGAGCGGCAGCAATCCATCGCCAACAGCTTTCTATCTGAACGGAACTGCCTGTACAATCGTCTAGCACCTCCATTTCCTTTAATGACCAGTCCGCTTGGCCGAAACCTGGCCGTGCCGTGGTCTGGCTCCGCCACGCGGACTCCGCTCTCCTAACGGAGCAGGCTCTTACCTGAGTCTGCTCCGTTCTCTATTAGCTCGCTCCCCGGCCAGCCAGCTGCTGGCCCCTCATCAAGCGCTGTACGCTAAGGCTGATGATGGCGCTCGACCACAAGAAGCCCTCCAAGGAGGTCCTCGCACCAGTAGGTGGCTCTCCCCTCAAGCTGCTCCAGACACCATTGTCCCCAAAACTGGAGTTTTGCGGTTGAGAAGACTTGACGGTGCCCATAGCAGATCTGGGCCTGCTCCTCATAGGGAACGACAATCAGGAGGCGACGACGAGTGACCTGGAGCAGCTGGTCTAGCGCTAGCGGTAGCTGGCTTTCTTCCAGATGTTCCAGGAGGTGAATAGCGGTGACGGTATCAAACTGTCCCAGACGGAGAAAGGCCGGCTGGCAAAGGTCTTGCTGCTCAAAGCGCAGCTGAGCGGCCAGCCCCAAAGTCTCGGCCAGGAGCGCTGATAAGCGCAGGGCCTCAACCCGTCGATCGACGGCGACGATCGGCCCCGGCAGACAGTGACCGCCTTTGGCCACGAGCAACGGCCAGTAGGCACAGGCACAGCCAACATCGAGCAAGCTATTCCCCTGCAGCAGAGAGAACAGACGACGATAAATGGCCGCAAAGGAGGCGATGGTCTCGCTGTCCTCTGTATTCTCAGTGCCAGTCGCTATACTCGCGGGAACCTGCGCAATCCGTTCACTGAGCCGGGTGAAGGTATTGAGAGCAAAAAGGCGCCAGGCCCGCAAGGGCCTTGCTGGCTCAAAGGAGACGACGAGAGCGTTCAGGGCGGCACTAAAGTCGGCTTCGTCCTGCAGCCAGCCAATACTCACCAGCTCCTGCTGAAGATAATCAACGAGCCGATTGTCGCTTTCCCGCTCGCTCAGCCAATGGGCAAGGAGCCGCTCCTCCGGAACAGGCCTCTCTGACTCCCTTGATCGCCAGGCGAGAAGAAAATGGAACGTTCGTCGGACGCTCCAGCCCTGACGCCACAGCTGATATGCGAGTAGCTCCCGCTCATGCTCGCCCTCCAGAGCCAGGACACGCAGATTCCCCACTCTGACGGCCTGGAGACGACGTGCTTTCCTACTTGACCAGCTTCCGCTCTCGCTTCTCTCTCTATCCCAGCTCTTGTCGATGGTCACCCCTCCCTCCTTGATTTGATTTCTGGCCCTGCACCTCTGAGAGGCCGCTTGTTACCTTGCCGACAGCCAGGCAATTGATTCTTTCTAGAGAGGAATACTAGTTTAAATACTACAGCAGATCTTTGAAGATCAAGCAGAGATGGACTTGATTGGTTCACCGAAGTCTGGTATACTTATCACATACTATCACAGATCCTCAGTACTCTGCTTCCAGAGCGAAGCACCGGGCGCTGAGAGCCTTAGCACGGGCCACTGAGGCTTTCTCTGCAGCGTACACGCGCCAAGCCTGGACCAAGCATCGGTACTTCTTTCCATCCTTCTGAAGCTTGTGGCATCATCAGGGGCAGACTTCTGTCTCTGCTCAATAAGCTGAATGAGGCGAGCGAGCCGGCAGAAGAGGGAAGAAAGAAGGTACCTACCCTGGCCTGGCACTGGTGTTCAGCAAGCGCTTCGATCTGCGCGCATGGCAGACCGGTTCTGACGCCTGGCAAGCAGCCTGGGGCCCGTTCCTTTCCTTCACCACAGCGGTCTGGCTGACCACAGGCCACATGAGGAGGACCTTTCTGACCGACGAAGCCGTCGACCATAGGTCGAAACGCCTGGCGCTCTGCCGGGCAGCCACATGTCGGCCTGGCACACGCTGCACCTACCGCTGGGCGGCGTCGACTCTCTGCCCGGTCAGCTCAGCTGGCAAGCCGCTATTCCCCTTCAGGTCCGTATTGACTGATAGTCATGAGCAACCGGCCAACCGGCCACGGTGGGCAAGCAGGTCTGGCGTCGCCGCCAGATGAGCAGAGCAAGGCTGCTAGTAGGCGAGACTAGCGGCCAGAAAGGATGAGCTTATGGCGACCGCAACCTCGACGACGCAGGTACGCAATCGCTGGATCATCGTCATCGCTGCCATTGTCATGCAGCTCGCGCTCGGTTCCGTCTACGCCTGGAGCGTCTTCTCCTCCCAATTGCAAAAACTCTATGGCTGGGATAACACGCAGGCAACGCTGCCCTTCACGATCGCCATTCTTGTTCTAGGCATTGCCGCGGCCATCGGAGGCTTCTGGATGGACCGTGTCGGTCCGCGTATTGTGGGCACGACCGCTGCTGTCTGCTACGGATTAGGTGTCTTCCTGGCCGGCTTTACCGGCAACCAGCTAGTGCTCCTCTGCCTGGCCTATGGAGTGCTTGGGGGCCTGGGCATGGGACTCGGCTATATTGTGCCCGTAGCGACCCTGGTCAAGTGGTTTCCTGATAAACGTGGCATGGTGACCGGCCTGGCTGTCTTCGGCTTCGGCGGTGGGGCAGTGATCGTCTCCCAAATAGGACCTATCCTCATGAGCGCCTACGGTGGAGGCGTCCAGGCCCACGGCATCGGTCCGGCTTTCATGACCCTCGGCATTATTTACCTGATCCTCATCGGCCTCGCTTCCCAGTTCTACGCCAATCCGCCGGCAGGCTACCGTCCCGCTGGCTGGGTCCCCAGTGCCCAGGTAATTTCTCAACGGGCCAGCCGCGACTTTACTCCGGGCGAGGCGTTGACGCGCTGGCAGTGGTACGCGCTCTGGGGCATCCTGGCGCTTAACGTGACCGCCGGCATCGCCATGATCTCTCAGGCCAAACAGATCGCCCTTGGCGGCGGTGCTCCCGATGCCCTAGCTACACTCTTTGTCAGCCTCATTTCTATCTTCAATGCCTGCGGACGCTTTGTCTGGGCCTGGTTCTCCGACCTGATCGGGCGCCGTCAGGTCTTCATGATCATGTTTGCGCTGCAGATCGTGCTCTTCCTGCTGATGGCCGCCTTCATCAAGTCGTTCGCCGTTATTCTGTTGCCGGCTCTGCTGGTGGCCCTCTGCTATGGCGGCGGCTTCGGTACCATGCCAGCCTTCACGGCGGACTACTTCGGCCCTAAAAATTCTGGCTCGATCTACGGTCTGATGCTGACCGCCTGGAGCGCCGGCGGCGTGCTCGGGCCGATTCTGATTGCCCAGGTCAAGGATCGCACCGGTGGCTACGTCGTAGCGCTTGTGGCTCTGGCCATCATTATGGCCCTGAGCTTCCTGCTGCCTCTCTTCACGCGCCCGCCGCGCATCGAGGCCGCGGGCGAGGCAGCGCCGGCCTAAGCTGACCTGCCTGCCAGCCAGGGCCCAGGCCAGAAGCCTCGGCTCCTGACCGCGCTGGACTGGCCTGGGCCCTGCCCTGCAAAGATGAGCGTTCCATCACCCCTGCTTCTGCATAGACTTCGATCCTCAGCAGTAAGAGAGTGTCACGATACTTTCACAAGAGAAAGGGCGAGGCTATGGCTGCAAACAAGCTCATCGCACCGCACTTGTGGGCCAGTTGGAAGCCCTTCGGTCTGGGCGAGCGCAAGCCCCATCACTTCACAGAGATCGCGCGCACCTTCTGGCAGAATCGGCGCCATCCGCTCTACGCCTGGCGCATTCTGACACGCGGCTGCTGCGACGGCTGTGCCCTCGGCACCTACGGCATGCACGACTGGACGATGGACGGCATTCACCTGTGCACCATCCGCCTCAATCTGCTACAGCTGAATACAATGGAAGCAATGCCCTGGGAACGGCTGACCAACGATCTAGCAAGCCTCAAGCAGCTCTCCAGCCCTCAACTGCGCCAGCTTGGTCGTCTTCCCTATCCAATGGTGCGACGTCGTGGTGAAAGCGGCTTTCGGCGTATCTCCTGGGACGAAGCGCTCGATCTAATCGCCGAACGCATCCGCCTCACCCGTCCGGATCGCCTGGCCTTCTATCTGACCTCGCGCGGCATCACCAACGAGGTCTACTACGTCGCCCAGAAGGTGGCCCGCTTCCTGGGGACCAACAATATCGATAATGCCGCCCGCGTCTGTCACTCTCCCAGCACTGTCGCTCTCAAGCAGACGCTGGGGGTTGGGGCCTCCTCGGTCTCCTACAAAGACTGGATCGGCACCGATCTGCTGATCCTGCTCGGCAGCGATATCGCCAACAACCAGCCTGTGACTACCAAATATCTCTATTACGCTAAAAAGGCTGGCACGCGGATCGTTGTGATCAACCCCTATAAGGAGCCGGGCCTGACGCGCTACTGGGTGCCCTCGGTCCCCGAGAGCGCCGTGATGGGCACCAGACTGATGGACGACTTCTTTCAGGTCTCGACGGGTGGCGATATCGCCTTCCTTAACGGCACCCTCAAGTATCTGATCGAACAAGACTGGGTCAACCACGACTTCATCGCCCGCCATACGGTGGGCTGGCCAGAGCTGCAGGCCGAGCTGGCTCAACAGGATTGGGAGACGCTAGAGCGCTACAGCGGCCTGCCGCGTGACGAGATGCGCCGCTTCGCCGCATTGATCCACCAGGCGCGCAGCGGCATCCTTATCTGGAGCATGGGTCTGACCCAGCACACCTTCGGCGTCGATAACGTCAAGGCCGTGGTCAATCTGGCTCTCTCGCAGGGCTGGGTGGGCCAGGAGCATTGCGGCGTGGTGCCCATTCGCGGTCACAGTGGCGTCCAGGGCGGAGCTGAGGTTGGTGCTGTGCCCGACTTACTGCCAGGCGGGGCCTCCGTCAACAATCCCGCTGATGTCGAGCGCTTCAGCCAGCTCTGGGGCTTCGAGGTACCGGAGGGAAGCGGGCTGCGCGCCGTGCAGATGATCGACGCCGCCTACGACGGCGATCTCGATGTGCTCTACTGCAGCGGCGGCAACTTCCTGGAGGTGTTGCCCGACCCAGACTATGTGCGCCAGGCTCTGGAGCGCATCCCGCTACGTGTGCACCAGGACATCTTTGTGACCAGTCAGATGCTGGTCGATCCCGCGGATACGGTTGTGCTCTTACCCGCCCAAACGCGTTATGAGCAGCCAGGAGGCGGCACCGAGACTAGCACCGAGCGGCGCATTATCTTCACCCCCGAGATTCCCGGGCCGCGCATCGGTGAGGCGCGCTGCGAGTGGGAAATCTTCCAGGAGGTGGCCGCCCGTGCCTATCCGGAACGCCGCGAGCGCATTGCTTTCCCCAATGCCCAGGCGATCCGTGAGGAGATTGCACGTGTGATGCCGCTTTACGCGGGAATCGAGCGTCTGTGCAAGCCTGGCGATCAGGTGCAATATGGCGGGCGCGTGCTCTACCGCGATGGCCAGTTCAAGACTGTCGACGGCAAGGCCCATTTCTCTGTACTGCGCCCGCCAGAATTAAATCTGCCCGAGGGACGCTTCATGCTCTCAACCCGTCGCGGCAAGCAGTTCAACAGTCTGATCTACGGCAAGAAGGACACCATGAGCGGGGCCTCGCGCGATAGCCTCTTTATCTCTGCCGAAGACGCTGCCGCCCTGGGCCTGCGGCACGGCGACCGCGTGCTGGTCAGGAGCGACAACGGCCAGAGCATGGAGTGCCGTATCTTCATTGAGGAGATCAAGCCGCGCAACGTGCAAGCCTTCTGGCCAGAATGCAATGTGCTGCTGCGCCGGCGCGTCTGTGATACTGCCGCCGGCATGCCCGACTACAACGCTCTTGTCGAGATCGTACCACTGGCGACACCGGCGCTGGCCGCTGCAAGCAGCGCCAGCCACTGACTTGACTAGCCATAGCTCACCTGCAGCCGATCACTCACTGGTCACTGCCAGGATCAGGCAGCCAGCTAGTAATCAGGAGAGTAAGAGGGGCGGCTGCGACCCGCACAACAGGTCACAGCCGCCCGTTCTTCCTCCCGGGGACGGGGAGGTAAGAGCGAGAGCCTCACGGCTCTCCAGGAAAGGGAGCCAGGGTCGGGTACCGCGGTGCTCAAAGGGAAGAAATCTGCTTAGCTCGCAGCAGCCACCGGCGCTTCCCTTTCTCGTCTCCTTGTTTAGCGACAAGCATATTCCCTGAGGATATCATTGAGTGGTTCACGCTGGATACACTGTTCAAAGCGGAACGACTGCAGCAAGCGATCAAGCTCGGCCTCGTTTAGACCAGCAAAGAGTGCGGCAAACTCCTCCAGCAGCGGCTCCGCCAGCAGAATGTGACGCACCAGCCGACGAATCAACCAGCCCGCCCCAAATGGGAAAGGAGCATAGTCAGGGAACTCACGCGCAAAGATCTCCTCCAGAGGTTGAATAATATGTCGGATGTGAGTATCCAGCGTTCCCCAGGTATCGACGCCGAGGCGAGCCTTCTTCTCTAGGAAGGGGCGCAGCAGCTCGTTCCAGGGAGAATCGGGGGCAGTATAGACCAGGCCCTGGAGACCGATGTCCTTGTAGGTCCAGATGGACCAGCTCGCTCCATAGCGCTGGTAGATCTCCAGCTGATCGCGCAGCAACTGATAGCGCATGGCATCAGCCTCCGGCTCACCACGATAGACTGGACCGAACTCGCCGATCCAGATCGGGCTGCCCTTCTCGCGCATGAAAGCTGTGCGCTTCAGAAAGACCTCTTCGACGACGCTGGCATCAAAGTATTGGCCATCGGTATAGCCTGGATAAGGGCCGCCGTGGATGAAGCCAGGCTCGGCGTAGTCATGCGCCGTAAAAACCGTATTGGGCCAGACCTGATGAAACATGTGAAAATCTTGCGAATAGCGGTTTCCATCGAAAAAGATGATATGGTGAGGATCGACCGCCCGAATGGCCTCGTAAAGACGGCGATAGAATGGCTCAATCAGCTCGCCCGTGGGATCACCAGGCTCATTCATTGGATTGTAGCCCGCCACCCAGGGATGGTCACGATAGTGGCCGGCAAGGGCCTGCCAGAGATGGACTGTCCGGTCCTGGAAATGGCGATGCTTCCAGAACAGTGCCTTATGCGTCGGATTGTCACTATGCCAGTCTTGGTTTTGGTAACCCGGCAGAGCGTGCAGATCGAGAATGGTATAAATCCCCTGCTCCGCACAGAGATTGACTACGCGGTCCAGATGCTGGAAGCCCTCTTCTTTGATGACAAAGGGTTCCATATCTGACTCAAAGTGACGATAGTTGATCGGAATGCGCACGAGATTCAGCCCGAGCGAAGCGAGGAAGCGCGCGTCATCAGGGCCAAAGAAGTACTCCAGGAAGCGATCGAAGAAGAAGCGATATTTCTCGGGGCCGAGCACCTTGTATAAGGCTTCACGCTGCGCTTCCTCGTTGGCCGGATAGCCGGTAATGAAGTTTTCCATGTTCATCCAGCCACCCAGGCCGACGCCGCGCAAGATCACGGGCTGGCCCTCAGCGTTGACAATCTGTGACCCCTGCGTAGTGAGCATACCCGATGTCATGCTATCCTTTCTCGTTCTATTCTCATGGTGGTGACGAGCTAGGTTGTACCGGCTGCCTGTCTACCTCAGTGGCCTCACCTTGCCTCGCGCCCTGATCACAGCGACTCCGGCGAGCGAGATGGCAGCCAGTATTACACCAGCTCCACGGAGCGGCAACGCAACCTTGCGGTCGCCGCTCCTTTGTCTGTCAGGTCCTCTCAGCGGCTGAAACCGGCCAACAAGCCCGTTAACAGCTGCCGTCGACCGAAGATATAGAGCAAGAGCATGGGCACTGCCGAGAGGAAGACCGCCGCCATAATGGCTGGCACGTCGGCAGCATACTGTCCCTGGAAGCTCCACAAGGCGAGAGGTAAGACACGCACCTCCGGGCTTTGAGTCAAGACCAGAGGGAACAAGAATCCATTCCAGACCTGGATTGACTCGTAAATGGTCACCGTGATTAAGGCTGGGCGCGAGAGCGGAATGACCAACCGCCAGAGAATCTGCAGATGGCTGGCTCCATCCAGGCGCATCGCCTCATGCAGCTCGGCAGGGATATCACGAATGAAGGTCACCAGTACCAGCACCGACAACGGCACCCCGAAGGCTACATAGGGCAGAATCAGGGCAAAGAGCGTATCATAGATGTGCATGCTACTGATGATGGCATAGATCGGAATGATCACGGCCTGCAAGGGGATCGCCAGGCCCAGCAGGAACAGGTTAAAGATCGCCCGTGTCAGCCAGCTGCGCATGCGAGCGATCGCGTAGGCCGCTGGGACCGAGATCAGCAAGATCAGAGCCACGCTGATCACCAGCACAAAGAGGCTGTTCAGTAGATAGAGGCTGAAGCCATTTTCCCAGACGCTGATATAGTTTTCCAGCGTCGGCTGCGATGGCGGCAGCCAGGGATTATCGAGATAGAAGCCGGCCTGTGAGCGCAGGCTGCTCATAAACATGTAGAGCAGCGGATAGAAAGCCACCACGAACCACAGCAAGCCACAGCAAGCCGGAATCAGCTCGACAAGCCGACTGGCCCGGAAAGGCCGCCGCTGGCGCGAGAGCCGCTTTTCTGGCGTGCGCTTCTCCGCCCGTTCCTTCTCACCGAGAGCTGTCGGGGCAACCTCGGCCTGCATTGGCAGGCTTCGCCCCCCAGCCAAAGAGAACGCGCTCAAGAGGACACGGGTCAGCCGCATCGCCTCTCCTCCTTCTCTTCGGCATTCCATTCCTTCTACCTTCCTTCTCTCGTCACCAGGCTGCTCACAGCCCCTCAAGCTGGCTTGACATGCGCAAGAAGCCGGTTACCCGCAGCAGCAAGAGAGAGAGAGCAATGCCGCTTATGGCCAGCACCAGAGCAATGACACTGCCATAGCCGACTTGCTCGTTCATAAAGGCCGTAATATACATATGCAGCGGCAGAATGCGCGTCGCGTAGCCGGGTCCGCCGCCGGTCATTACCCAAATCAGGTCGAAGTAGGTCAGCGAGCCGGTCAGCATAAAGATCGAAGAAGTGATGATGGTGTACTTCAATTGCGGCAGCGTGATCGAGAAGAACTTGCGCAACCTGCCGGCGCCATCGATTTCCGCTACATCATACAGCTCACGGGGGATCTGACGTGCGCCAGTCATATAAAGCAGAGAATGGAAGGGAATGAACTGCCAGGCGATAACGATAGCCACTACATAGAAAGCCAGGCCCGGATCGCCGAGCCAACCACGCGCCCAAGAAGAGAGGCCGAGCGCTCGCAAGGCGACATTGATTAGGCCAAAATTGGGGTCAAGGATCGAGACCCAGGTGATCCCGATAGCCACCGTCGAGAAGAGCAAGGGCAGAAAGTAGAAGACGCTCAGGACAGCGCGATAACGCTGCTGGCCTGCCATAAAGACCCCCAGGAGCAAGCTCAGCGGAGTCTGCAGCACCCAGGTCAGGATCATCATTTCCACAGTCAGCCCAATAGCGTGCAGCGTCAGCGGATCAGAGAAGAAATGCAGCCAGTTCGCCGGGCCGATCCAGACCGCCTGAGCGATGCCATTCCAGTTCGTAAAACTCAGGTAGACGGCCACTAACAGGGGGAAGAGCGCGAATAAGGCGTAGAAACAGAGGGCCGGAGCAGTCCATAGAAGCGCCGGCCAGGAGGCGGGCCGTCTTCGGATAGGAGCGACGCGCGCGGTCACACTCATACTCATCGTTTTAGCCTCAGCTCAGCGGAGAACAGCGGGTGCTAGCAGCATCTCATAGCCTCACCAGCAAGCGAGCGGTGGCCTGGAGAAGCGGGCCAGCACTTAGTACTCAAGTAAACAACCTGCTTGCACTTGTCAGGATTGCAGCTTCCGAGAGAGGTGCGTGACTGAGTGAGTGGGTAGGTAGAACAGGGGACCCTCCCCGCTCGTAGACCCTGCTCTACCTACCGCACTGCCCCGATACAACTACCGCTGCAGTAGCTAGCTTGCGCTACATCAGGTACCGATCGTCTGATTCATATTAGCCGAGAACTGCTGCGGCGAAATCTGGCGCAGGAAGAGCTGGTCCAGATTGGTCAGCAGCGCCTGGGCTGGCTGCGGCGGCAGAGCCTGATCCCAGGCCAATTGGAAGTGGACAGCTTTCTGCACCAGGCGATAGACGAAGAGTAGCCAGTCACTATGTGGAGCGCTGCTCAACTTATTCTCGATGCCCTGGACTGGAGGAATCTCACCCAGAGCAATGCGGCGATCGACCGCTTCATCATTAAGGACAGCGTCCTTGAGATAGGTCACGCAGGCTTGAGTGGCCTTCGACGTCTTGGCGACCGAGTAGTAATTGCAGGGAACACCCGTCAGATTGGAGGGATCGCCAATGCCGCCTTCGACCGCCGGGAATGGGAACCAACCGAGCTTGCCCTGCTGGATAAAGGAGGGATCATCGTTCAGAATGGTGCCGAAGTCCCAGGTACCCATCAAGTGCATGGCGGCCTTGCCGGTATAGAGCAGGGCGCTGGCCTGGCCGGTATCGTAGCTCACCGAGGCGAAACCGCTGCCGAAGGCCCCGGCGGCCACCAGGTCCTGAATCATCGTATTGGCCTTGATAATGACCGGGTTTGACCAGGCATTGGGCTGGTTGGCCATGATGGCATCAAAGACCTGCGGACCACCAAGGCGGTCGACCAGGTACATCTCATACATCAAATAGGTCCACTTGCTTGCTCCACCCAACGCAATTGGTTGCAGCCCCTGTTGCTTCACTGTCTTCACCAGATTGAGCAGATCGCTCCAGGTCTGGGGGATCGAGAGCTTATACTTCGCGAAGATATCCTTATTATAGAGGAAGACCACTGGCTGCACCCCGTCATTGGGGATGCCATAGATGTGGCCGTTGAAGGTAGCAGCGCCCAGTGAGGAAGGCAGGAAGCGATCGCGCCAGGCCGGATCGGCGTTGAGATCAGGAGTAAGATCATAAACATCGCCGGCATCGATATAGGATTTGAGGATGCCGCCGCCCCAACCAAAGAAGATATCAGGGGGTTGATGCGCTCCCATCGCCACCTGCAGCTTCTGCTTGTAGGGGTCATTCTGGAAGAACTGGACGGTGGCGTGAATCGAGGGGTGTGTCTGGTTAAACTTCGCCGTGATATCCTGGATCAGCTTCTGATCGTTGCCAGTGCTGATATCCCAGACCACAATCGACTGAGCGCTGCCCCCTCCGCCGCTCTGGCCACCCACGCCAAAGCAGCCCGAGAGCAACGCGGCCAGCGAGATCGCGCCGGTCGTCTGGAGAAAGTCGCGGCGAGAGAGTCTTCTTTGCTGCATAGTTCCATCTCCTCTGGCATCTTTGCTCGCCCGTCATGATTGAGGCCCACGCAGACAGTGGCATGGTGCTGCACATGGACAGACCCGGAAAACATCCTTGCTTGGCCGGTAGAACAGGGCAGCCCTCTGGCTTGCCGTGCCCCGGTCGCCGTCCCGGGACGGGGGCCAGACAAGAACAGAGAGACCGAAGCGAGCCGGCACTGGGGCTGGCCGCCGGAGGGCTGCCTTGAGAGCAATAGATCAGGCGCTCGTCGCTGAGAATAGCCTCCTTTCTGCAGCTTCTGCTGTTGCGGCTGCCTTCGCCACCTGCTCTGGTGGCTTGCCTTGTAAGACGTAGGCCGATCTGACCTGCCATCCTTACATGTATACAGCCAGACATGTATACATACTGATGTGTTTTTCACCAGTAATCTATGAGCACACGCCTCCCGGCGATGATCGGCGCCCTGGCGAGCGCTAGCGATCAGGCGAAGGTGGGGGCGCGCAGGACTCGCGCACAACCAAGGAGGTCGCCAGCTCGATGCGCATGCTATCGAGCGGTTCGCCCGCAATCAGGCGCAACAACATTGTTGTCGCCATGCGACCCATTTCGGCCAGAGGTTGGCGGATAGTTGTCAGCGCTGGAGAGACCATCGTTGCAATGGGCACATCGTCAAAGCCGACCACACTGACATCGTCGGGCACACGCAGGCCATGAGCCCGCAGGGCGGCGTAGACTCCCATCGCCTGCAAATCGCTGCCGGCGAAGATCGCCGTTGGCGGCTGGGGCAAAGCCAGCAGCGCGCAGGTCTGATCGTAACCCGTCTGCTGGCGAAACTCACCGGGACGGATCAGCTCCGGGTCGATCGGCAAGCCTGCCTCCTCCAGGGCCGCGCGATAGCCGGCAATGCGATCCTGACTGCAACGGAGATTAGGCCAGCCAGCGATAATAGCGATGCGGCGATGTCCCAACGAGAGCAGATACTCGGTTGCCGCTCGCCCGCCAGCCCAGTTCGTAGCGCCCACTGATGGGACATCGGGTCCCAGCTCGCCGCGATGGTCGACCACCACAAAGGGGATGCGATGCCGGCGCAACTCGTCGAGGCGCTCTGACTGGCCCTGCGCGAGCACCAGAATGGCCCCATCGGTCGCGCCCTCAATGACCTGACGCAGCCATTGCCGCTCACGGCGCGACTCGTCGTGTGTCGTCGAGAGAGCCATGCGCAGCTCGGTGCGCTCCAACACCTCCTCCACACCGCGAATGATCTCAAAATAGTAGGGGCTATCCAGATCCGGCACCACGAGGTCAATAATCCCGCTGCTCCCTCGCCTGAGGGCATTCGCTACCCGGCTGCGCACATAACCAGCCTCGCGAATAACCCGCTCGACACGCTCACGAGTAGCCGGAGCCACATCAGGGCGGTTGTTCAGGACACGGGAGACCGTCGGTATCGATACCCCAGCGCGGGCCGCGATCTCGGCGATGGTGCTGCGTCGCCGATTCATACTCTGCCTCGACTTCGTATTCATTACCGGTAACCTTATCGCGACAGTGGTTGTTTGAATCATACCTGGGAATCAGCCTTCTGTCAAGGGTGATCTTCAACTGGTTACCTCGGCTCCTTGCTATGAAAGCGCTGAATGCTGAAAAAAATATAGCCCTTCTGACGACATTTTTCCGATAACGTTATCATAGACAGAAGGCCCAGGCTGGCCCTGCGATTCGCCTGGCCCCGGTCGGCTATGCTACCATACATGGTAGAAGGCCGCGGACCACAGACAGGGTTATCGGCTTTCGGCTACCGCCTTGGCCGGCTAGTGGGCCGGTCACTGTGAAAGGATGCCAATTCGCTGGGGTAGCCGGTCTCTTTGGATGTTTTGACCTGCTGCGAGGGAGGTATAGAGAGCGTGGATCAGCGCAACGACAGGCCGCTTGCGCAGGCCGTACAGGAATTCGAGGTCTCTCTGGTTGATATGGACCCGTTTTTCATCCACTATACTGCTTACACTATCTGGATGGATCGCGGCTTTCTGCACCTGCTCAAAACCCTAGGTCATCCGTTGCACACTCTGTTCGCTGAGGGCTATGGCTTCCCGGTGGTCCATTGCCAGCTTGATTTCTGGGAGCCGGCGGCGCTTGATGAGCGCGTGCGCCTGACAACAGCCCTGGTGCGTTTGGGACGAACGAGTCTGACAGTGCGTTACGATTTTGCCCGCATGGAGGCCGATGGCTCCCTGACGCCACTGGCGCGCGGGGAGAGTGTACACGTTTATACCCAGCGCGCGACACGCCAGGCTCATGAACTGCCGGCCTGGCTGCGAGCTTTGGCCGAGGGCAAGAGCAGGGCGCCGACCGCGCTGCCACACGAACAGCACCACCAGTGAACGGGGGAGCTTCTTTTCGCTCGCGTGGGCTTTCTCCTTCGCTCCAGGCCCAGAGGCTGAAGTGATCCTTTTTGAACAAAAGCTATCACAATGGCGGCCCTGCTGAGGGTTCACTGCTCCCGCTTATCCCGGGGGATTTATTCCTCTTACATGGCCTGCCAGCGCTTTTTAAGAGGACGCAGCACGTTTTTAGGTGCACTCAGCGTTACATCAGAATTCCGTGGAGAATTCAGGGCCTACTATGTTATAATACCCCTCGAATGAGTCTTCCATTGACACAGTGTAATACGTAGTACAGCTCTCCTACATTCCTATATGAGATTGCCCGTTTCCAGGAGAGGATAGAGAGAGGAGCCTTGATGCCAAGTACTGGGAAATGGCTCAGAAACAGCCTGCTATGGCTGCTACTGGCAATCGCCATTGTCCTGATCCTCGTTGTCTTCTTCCGCCCCCAGAGCGGCGCTAAAACAGTGACGGTTTCCACCCTCCTGAGCGATCTGAAGGCGGATTTGCACAATGGGGTTCAGGATACGTTAAACGTCGGAACGAATACCCTCACCTTGACGCGGGGTGCCACTTCTTCGGCTCAGCGCGAGGTCGCTAATATCAACGATTCGTTCGATATTACCCGCGTGCTGCGGGATAATGACATCGATTACACCAACAATCGCTTGCTGACCCTGCAGTACGAGGCGCCAAGCTCGCTGGGTGCGTGGTTGAATCTCCTCGGGGGCCTCATTCCCTTCGTGTTGATCGCTGTCATCGTCATTATCTTGCTACGTCAGGCTCAGGGCACCAATAACCAGGCGCTCTCGTTTGGCAAGAGCCGCGCGCGCATGTTCCTGGGCAATAAGCCTACGGTGACCTTCGCCGACGTAGCCGGCGTGGATGAGGCGAAGCAGGAGCTGCAAGAGATCGTCGAGTTCCTGAAGTATCCCGATAAGTTCGCCGCCCTCGGGGCCCGCATTCCCAAGGGCCTGCTTCTGGTGGGACCGCCCGGCACGGGGAAAACGCTGATCGCTCGGGCTGTCGCCGGCGAGGCCGGCGTGCCATTCTTCAGCATCAGCGGCTCGGAGTTCGTGGAGATGTTCGTCGGTGTGGGGGCGAGCCGGGTGCGCGATCTCTTCGAGCAGGCGAAGCGTAACAGTCCCTGCATTGTCTTCGTCGATGAGATCGATGCGGTAGGGCGCCAGCGCGGCGCTGGTCTGGGCGGCTCGCACGATGAGCGCGAGCAGACGCTCAACCAGATTCTGGTGGAGATGGATGGCTTCGATTCGAGCACCAATGTGATTGTGATTGCAGCCACCAACAGACCGGACGTGCTCGATCCAGCCTTGCTTCGCCCCGGTCGCTTCGATCGCCAGGTGGTGCTCGATCGCCCCGACATCCGCGGTCGCATGGCTATTCTGCAGGTCCACGCTCGCGGCAAGCCGCTGGAGAAAGATGTCTCTCTGGAGACGATCGCTCGCCAGACGCCAGGCTTCTCCGGGGCAGATCTGGCCAACCTGCTCAATGAGGCCGCCATTCTGGCTGCTCGACGCAACCGTCGGACTATCAGCATGAAGGAGCTGGAGGAGGCCATCGACCGGGTGGTAGCAGGGCCAGCGCGCAAGAGCCGCATTATTAGCGAGCGCGAGAAGGCGATTACAGCCTACCACGAGGTCGGGCATGCCCTGGTGGCGCGTATGCTGCCCAACACTGACCCGGTGCATAAGGTCTCAATTGTGGCTCGTGGCCAGGCCGGCGGCTTCACGATGCTGCTACCAACAGAGGACCGCTATCTGTGGAGCAAGTCGCAGTTCGAGGATATGCTGGCCTACGCCCTCGGTGGCCATGTCGCTGAGCTGATTATCTTCGGCGAGGTGACGACTGGCGCCTCTAACGACATCGAGCGTGTGACCAAGATCGCCCGCTCGATGGTCACCGAGTACGGCATGAGCAGCCTGATCGGCCCTGTGGCCCTCGGCCATAAAGAGGAGCTGGTCTTCCTCGGTCGCGATTTCAATGAGCAGCGCAACTACAGTGAGGAAACGGCGCGCGAGATTGATATGGAGGTGCGCCGCATCGTCCAGGAGGCTTTCAACAAGGCCTATCAGGTGCTGTCTCAGAATAAGAAGCGCCTGATCATGATCAGCGAACGTCTGATTAAGGAAGAGACTCTGGAGGGGCCGACCTTCGAAGCGCTCTTCAATCAACCAATCCAAGAGGATGAGTACGAGTCTCCCTCAATTCTCGCTGGCATGCCAGACGTCCGCGATACCCGCTTCAACGGCAAGCGGGATGACGTAAGCCGCTTGCCTGATACGCTCTTTCCTTCGCTGCCTTCGGGCTTCCAGTCCTCATCTCACGGTGAGGGGAACCGCGAGCCGTAACCAGCCCTACAGCCTAGGCCGCTCCCCTCTTGCTGGCAGGGCCGAGGCTGTCGGCTGGGCACTGTAGGCAAGCGGTGGGTGGGCCAGGCTAGTTTGCCTGTGCGCCCGCCCCCCACTGCGGCCTGGCTCGGACCGGCCAGTGCGCTTGCTACCTTATCTCTTTGCCCTACCTGGATCTGGTAGCTCTGCGCTACCCGCAGGTAGCAGACTTGCCCATCAGTCGCAGTGCCCGCTGAGCAGATCGCTATAGGAGTAGGGTACTACTGGTAGGCGATCCAGCTCTAGCAGCGAGATGAGCGCAGAATGCTCAGCGCTGGCCTCGCCGGGTGTGATCTTCTCGTCAATGACCGTCTCTAGTTTGACAAAGGAACCAAGATCTTTGACTTCATCCAGATGGATGCGCGTGTGCCCATAGCGATAGAAGCGGCGCGTCTTCTCAACGA
Organism: Thermogemmatispora aurantia; assembly: GCF_008974285.1. Classification (GTDB taxonomy): domain Bacteria; phylum Chloroflexota; class Ktedonobacteria; order Ktedonobacterales; family Ktedonobacteraceae; genus Thermogemmatispora; species Thermogemmatispora aurantia. Next base: position 364,523 of record NZ_BKZV01000001.1, read on the forward strand.
CTACCAGAACCCCCAGAGCCGACGAAAGCAAGGCCCGGAGAATGATTGGCTCGCTCACAGGATAGACCAAATACTCGCAGGTACGTGTCCCCGCCCGCTCCTGCCGGAGCGAGGAGATAAGGAGCGCTCCCTCTCTACCGTCTTCATGGCCTCCCTCGGCTGCTTCCTGACCCCGCGCTTGCTCCCCCGTAGTTGTGTTCATGGCCACGTCGACTATGCTGGCCGTGGTCACAACTTCGTCTTCGCGCCACCACTCGCGTAACTTAAGGCGAGCATGGGTTGCCAAGAAGTAAGTATCGCGCTGCTTCACAGTGCGTACATAGGTCGCTCCAGCGCTGCAGGCCAGTGCTTCTACCTGCTGGAGCGTCATGGCACCGAGACAGCGGACTTTTAATTCCAGGTTTTGCACGGTCAGGCTATCCTTCCAGCTAGAGTCTCCTATGTTCTTCATTATACCGCCACGAGCACTTCACTGGTAAGAGCCAGCCACTGCGCTGATAGCGGCACCAGGACCAAGGCTTTACAAGCATTGTCCACCGCACTATACTATTCAGCAAAGGTCGTGCGACACGCACCGCGCGCCTCACAGCTTGGCCCGCCTGACACCAGCCAGATAGATAGCTCTAGCTCTGGGCCGATTGCCCTTCTCTGGCCTCGCGCAAGCTGGCCTGCACGTTGGCCTCCGCGGTGATCCGCGACGAGCGCGGCCTCTATCTAGAGCCGGTGTCTGGCTGCCGCCGGTTTTCTTTTTTTGCCCAAGATCCTCTTTCACCACTATTAACCGGGCTGGAACGTCTCCCCCCTGGGGGAAGGCGGAGTGTTGTCTGGCTAGAGGGAAGAGCAGCAGGGAAAGGGTCCTTCGCATCTCCCTCAGACCCGTCACCTATCCGAGAAAAGGCGCGGCGGCTCACTCTGGTAACAGGCAAGCTGCCGAGCCGTCAGCTCTAGCTGTATCAGGAGGGACGACCATTGACTGAGCAATTCCGTGAGGTAGACCTCTGTGTCACTGCTCCGCGCGGCTTCCGCGCAGGAGCTGTTGCCTGCGGTATCAAATCTGATGCGGCGATCAAAGACCTGGCGATCCTGGCCTCGGATGTCCCTTGTGTCGCCGCCGGTACCTTTACAACGAGCCGCACCCCCGCCGCCCCTGTGCTGCTCTGCCGGGAGTATCTGCGCGGTGGCAAGGCCCAGGCGGTGGTGGTCAACAGCGGCAATGCAAACTGCGCCACCGGCGAGCAGGGTCTGCGCAATGCGTATCGCATGTCCGAGCTGGCTGCCGCTCGCTTGGGTATCCCGAAGGAGCTGGTGCTCTGCTCTTCGACGGGTATCATTGGCCGGCAATTGCCTATGGAGAAGATTGAGCGGGGCATCACGGCCATTGAGCTGAGTAGCGACAGCGGCAACGATTTCGCCGAGGCCATTCTGACGACCGATACACGCCCCAAACGCATCGCTCTGGAATTCGAGATCGAGGGTCGCACGGTGCGCCTGGGTGGAGCAACCAAGGGAGCCGGGATGATCTACCCAAATATGGCGACCATGCTCTGCTATCTGACAACTGATGTCGCTGTCGAGCAAGCCTGGTTACAAGAAGAGCTGCGGGCCGCCGTGGCGAACTCGTTCAATATGATCTCTGTCGACGGCGATATGTCGACGAATGATACTTGTCTGCTCCTTGCCAATGGCTTGGCGGGTAACACGCCGCTCAACGAGGCCCATCCCGAGGCTGGACACTTCCGCGAGGCGTTGCACCGTGTGACCACCTATCTGGCCCGTGAGATCGCCCGTGACGGAGAGGGCGCGACCAAGCTGATGACGGTCCACGTGCGCGGCGCGCGCGATCAAGCCGATGCGATTAAGGCAGCCCGCGCTATCACGCTTTCTCCTCTCTGGCAGTGCGCTCTGGCTGGGGGCGACCCTAACTGGGGGCGGATTGTCGCCGCTCTCGGCGCCAGCGGCTGTACGCTTGACCCCGATCGTTTCGATATTTTTATCGGTCCTGTCCAGGTGGTGCAGCAGGGCGGCGCTGCCCCTTACGATGAAGCGGCGGCCCGCTCCGTGATGGCCGCCAGCGAGGTAACCATTACGATTGACCTGCACCTGGGAGAGGCAGAGGCCACAGCCTGGGGCTGCGATCTGACCCACGGCTATATTGATGAGAATACACTCTATACGCGCTAACTCGCCAGCGCATCCGCTCGCTCGCCAACCGCAACAGGTCCGCGGCAGAATAACCGCGGCAGAATAAGGAGCTTGACCGATGACGACACCTATGTTGAAACGTGACTGGATCGCACTCGAGCAGAAATACTACCAGGCCACTTTCAAACGCCAGCCGGTGACCTTTATCCGTGGCCAGGGCATTCGCGTCTGGGATGCAGAGGGACGCGAGTATCTGGACTTTGTAGCTGGGATCGCGGTGAATGTCCTTGGGCACTGCCACCCTGCGGTGGTGCAGGCCGTCCAGGAGCAGGCAGCGCAACTGATCCACGTCTCTAACCTGTACTACAATACGCGTCAGATCGAGTTGGCCGAGCAGCTGGCTCTGCTCAGCGGCGGGATGCGCTCGTTCTTTAGCAACAGTGGCGCGGAGGCTAATGAGGGCGCTATCAAGCTGGCCCGGAAGTTTGGCCGCCTGCATCGCAACGGCGCCTATGAAATCATCAGCATGGAGCGCAGCTTTCACGGGCGCACGCTGGCCACAACGGCAGCCACCGGCCAAGCCCATTATCAGGAGACCTGGAAGCCCCTGCCAGACGGCTTTAAGCAGGTCCCGTTCAACGATCTCGATGCTCTCAAGGCAGCAACCAGCGAGAAGACGGTCGGGATCTTGCTGGAGTCGGTCCAGGGTGAGGGCGGGATCTGGCCAGCCACCAGGGAGTTTCTGCAGGGTGTGCGCCGCTGGTGCGACGAGCAGAATCTGGTGATGATCTGCGACGAGGTCCAGGCAGGCATGGGACGAACGGGCAAGTTCTTTGGTTTCGAGCACTACGGCGTGATGCCCGATATCATTACGCTGGCTAAGGGCCTGGCCGGTGGCGTGCCGATTGGCGCCATGCTGACCGGACGCCGTACTGATTTGTTCGTGCCCGGTGACCACGGCTCGACGTTCGGGGGGAATCCCCTGGCCTGTGCTGCCGCTTTAGCCACACTAAAGACCATCCAGGAGGAGCGCCTGGTCGAGAATGCCGCGCGCATGGGCGAGTACTGGCACGAGAAACTACAGGCCCTCTGCCAGAAGTACGATTTTATTGCGAATCCGCGCGGCATCGGCCTGATGCGCGCCGTGGAGGTCAAATATGATCTGGCGCCGGCGATCGTCGATCAGGCTCTCAAGCATGGTCTGCTGCTGAATAACCTGGGGAACGCCACTCTGCGTATGGTGCCACCACTCATCTTAACACGAGCCGATATCGATGAGGCTGCCCAACGCCTCGATCGCGCCCTCGAGGATGTGTCTCTTCAGCGCGGAGTGGCCGCGCAGTCCTGATTGTCCTGACCGCGTCTACTTTGCCCGCAGCCAGCAGCCTCACCGGCACACCAGCATGAAGCGCGCCGGCGGCTGTTGGCTGTTTGTACTCTCCTGAGAAGACCAGGAGCGCTCAAGTTGCAGGGACGGCGGCCAGATAGCCAACCACCTCGTAGCCGCGGCCCGGTCGCTCAGCGGTCGGCAGATCACTCAGCCACTCCCAGCGCCGTTCAGCCAGCACCGTAAAGGCCTGGTGCACCAGGTCAAAGAAGGCATAGGGCACCAGCGGTAACTCACGCCGTAGCGGCCCCCCTTGACTCACCTCACCCTCTTTAAAGAGGAAGCCCCGCACGTCGCTGAGCAGGACGATCAGCCCACCCGGCTCGACTAGCTCGCGCAAGAGATGTAAATGGGCCGCCATGACCCGCAGGCGGAAGTGCTGGGCAGCCTCCTGATAGCGGCGATGACGCTCCTGCATTCCCAGATGGCGCGCGGCCCGCTGCTGCACGGTGTCGAGGAGATCAAGTAAGGGATAACTGAAGAGCTGGGAGAGCACCAGCGAGCTGATAGCCAGACCAAACGCCGCGCGCGGGAGGCCCTCAATCTGGGGCGGGTCGGGCACAGGACAGTCATCCAAAACGGCAGCCAGACGGTCCCAGAGCGCTGAGGCCTCCCCCTGCTCCAAGAGACGCCAGGGGAGCAGGCGCAACCGCTCCTGCAGCAGGGCGCTGACGCCTCCAGTCAGGTCACAGGTCAGCAACTGCACCCGGGCTTGCAAGGAGGCAGCGGGCAGCTCAGCCCGCGCTTGCAGCAGAGCCGCTCGATCCAAGTCGACAAGGACCACCTCATCCGCCGCGCGCGCGAGCTTCTCCAGAGGGATCTCGGTGCAGGCTCCTGCCCCCAGTACGGCAATGCCTTGCGAAAGAGCCGGCGAGCGTCGTCCCAGAGCTTCCAGCATCAGGGTAGCACACTGCTCCAGATGCTGCGGTGCATGCTCTTGCAGCCAGCGACGGCGCGCCGGCCCCTGTGTTTGGGCATTATTGTAAGGTAGCGAATCGATACGCACAGCAGACCAACGAACGAGAAGACCTCACATGTACCCCCACAGCACACCCGGTACGGGCCGCGAGCCTACTGTCCGCTATAACGCGGCGGGCGCTTCTCGCGGAAGGCCGCCACGCCCTCACGATGATCAGCGGTCTCAATAGCAACCTCCTGCAGCTCGCCCTCCAGGCGCAGCACTGTCTCCAGATCACTATTCACCGCCGTATTGAGCAGCTGCTTGATTAGCCCATAGGCCCGAGTTGGCCCCTGCGCCAGCCGGCGGGCCAGGGCCCGCGTGGCCTCCTCGAACTCAGCATCGGGCACACAGCGATTGACCAGCCCGAGGCGCTCAGCTTCAGGCCCAGAGACCTCGTCGGCCAGCATCGCCAGCTCCAGCGCCTTGCCAAGCCCAACCAGGCGTGTCAGGAAGAAGCCCCCCCCTGCATCAGGGATCAAGCCGATGCGCGCAAAGGCCTGCAGAAAGCGGGCATTTTCCGAGGCAATACGCAGATCACAAGCCAGCGCCAGACTACAAGAAGCCCCCGCCGCCACACCACGTACAGCGGCAATCACCGGCTTCTGCATCTCGCGGATGCAGCGGATCACGCGATGATACTTCTGTAGATGCTCGCTCACGCGGCCCCGGCGCTCACCCGCGGCCCGCGCTTCAAAGGCACGCAGGTCCTGACCGGAGCCAAAAGCTCCTCCCGCACCAGTCAGTACGACACAGCGCACAGCGGCATCGGCGGCAGCCTCCTCCAGGACCTCAGCCAGTTCTTCGAGCATGCGATCATTGACAGCGTTGCGTACTTCAGGACGATTGAAGGCAACCGTCAGCACGCCCTCTGCCTGGTCGACAAGCAGATGTTGAAAGGACTTCTGCATGGCTTTCTTTGCTCCTTCCCTCAACAAGGGGCACAGGCCTCGTTGCCGATTACGGTCATCAGTCAGCTTGCACAGGCTCGCAGAGCACGCGAATTGAGGTAGGTGCGGCACTCAGACACGACTCAGCAAGGGGAGATCGAGCATAAGCACCTCCAGCGCGGCCCGCGGATTTACATTCTGGTCGAGCGCCTCTAGAGTCCGCAAGATTGCATAAATCATGTGACGTGCGCCAGCAGCACCGAGCAGAGCAGTCTGCCTTTGGAGCAGCTCACGCATATCAACATTGACAATCAGATCCTGTCCCCCACTGGCCATCAGCAAGACATCGCGCCACCAGAGCAGCCACAACTCCAACAGCTGGCGCAGCCGCTCAGGCTCCCCACTCAGTCGCTGGGCGACCGCAAAGCGCTCTGCCCGCCCCTGCCCGGGCAGGCGCGCCAGCAGTTCCAGCTGCTCACGCCGCTCCACGAGCAGCTGCTCATCTTCCACAGCCCGTACGGCCCAGCCCATACGCCCTGAAGCCAGGGCAGCAATCAGCTCAGCCTCCGCCGGCTCGACCTCCCAGTAGTTTTCCAGAGCCTGACGGATCTGAGCAGTGCTCAACAGGTGGAGCGGGATATGCTGCACACGCGAAAGGATAGTCGGCAGGAGCAAGCCCCGCTCAGGAGCGGTCAGCAACAAGACTACCCCTGGCTCCGGCTCTTCCAATGTCTTCAGCAGGCAGTTGGCCGCCTGGGAATTCATCTCATGTGCACCCAAAATCAGGAAGATCTTATAGCGACCCTCCAGAGCGTGCCGGGCTGCCTCAGATTGCAGAGCCCGGATCTGATCAATGAGAATGAATTGCTTGTCGGGAGGACGAGCGACTACATGGACATCGGGATGATTGCCATGCAGCACCTTCCGGCAGGCCAGACAACGCTGACAGGGATTGACCGGGGCCTGTCGCGGATCAGGGCCCCCCATGCACAGCAAGGCTTGGGCGAAGCGCTGTGCTAAGAGCGTCTTCCCAATCTGATCAGGGCCAGTAAACAGATAGGCATGGCGCACTTGCTGCGAGGCCAAGGCCCGTCGCAGGCGCTCCAGGGCATGCTCATGTCCAATGATCCCCCAACCGTGCGCGGCTGCCTCAAGAGCTGTCACAGTCATGGTTTTATTATCGTAGCAGAAAGAGCGCCTCAAGGCAAGGCGGAACAGCCTTCACGCACTTCTGCGAGTGCTGCCTTGACCCATCCTGCTTCAGTTCGCCTGAGTGTGCTATACTGTATGCTGTACCGTTGTTTGTTGAGCTGAGGAAGGCCGTGAGAAAATTCGTCCAGTGACTGTCGCCTACCTCATAGCAGCGATGACAACCATATGCTATGCTGTATTCGAATTCGCAAGAGAGCAGTATGATACATGTGCGCATCCAGCACGATCTCCTGAAACACTAAGGTTGATGTAACCAATGGATACCTCTATCCGTCTCTACACTACGAACGGTGGCTGGCGCTCTATCCTGGATGCCACTCGAGGGAATCAGCCAGAGATGGCCCTGCCTGAAGAGGAACAGGCCGCTCAGCTCGACTCACCCGGGGAAGATACGGATATGGCGGAGCCGGACGAGGAGGCTGAGACAAGCGCTCAGGCCCTCCCCCTCCAGGCAGCAACGACGAGCCAGGGCGAGGCCCGCAGCGTGGATGTGGCGGACTTCGAGGCGATCTTTCAACGCTATCAAACGCCAATTACGAATTTCATCTATCATATGATCGGGAACCGGGAACAGGCTTACGATCTGGCCCAGGACGTCTTTGTGAAAGCTTACCGCGCCTTGCTGGCCGGCACCGTGGTCCGCCCCGGCGCCCTCTCTTCCTGGCTCTATCATATCGCCGAAAATACGGCCATCGATGCGCTCCGCCGCCGCCGCCTGATTTCCTGGTTGCCTCTGTCGCTCTTTAACGACGACCGGGGCATCGGCGCCGGCGTACTCTCAGAGACCGGCAGTACAACGGGTGATGGTTTCTCCGGCAGCGAGGACGGCAGCGAGGGACGCCCAGGCGCCGCTACTATGCTCTATGAGCGGGGAAGCTATGATGGCGGTCGCTTCGAAAGCCGCGTCGCTGAGCACGAGCTGGTCGAGCGCGTGATGAGGCAACTGCCTCCAAAGTACGCCGTCTGCCTATGGCTCTATGAATATCATGGCTTCTCATGCGCAGAAATAGCAGAAATGCTCAATATCAGTCCTTCAGCAGTAAAAATGCGGCTGATGCGCGCAAGAGAGCGCTTTATTAGCCTGTATCGACAAGAGGTGGGGGAAGAGTGAATTGCACAGAGGCGCGGGGTCTTCTCGCGGTCTATCGCGATTTGAAAGAAGCTGAGGCCCAGCCAGCGCTTCAAAATGAAGAGACGCGGGCCACCATACAGGAGCTGGAGCAGCATCTGGAATCCTGTCCAGACTGCCGGCAGACGCAGGCCGACTTCACGCTGGTCGGTGCCCGTCTGCAGCGCCTGCCTGCCATCGAGCCGCCCCCTGAGATGCGCGAGCGGCTGATGCGGGCCTTGGCCGCTGAGCATGCACGTTTTCTGAGGCGTGGCCTGCCTGGTACGCCGCCCCCTCCCGATTTCCTGAAACCCTATATGCAGGAGCAACTAGAGCAGGAGGCGGGACGCGATCCGTTGGCAACGCTCTCAACGGCCAAAACTGGCCCACTGCCGGTTATCCAGACACCGCCGCGAGTGCAGCGGCGCCCGCGCATGCCTCAGCTAGCTGCTCTGGCCGTGGCCGCTACCTTCTTACTGGCTCTACTCACCGGCGGTCTGACCTCTGTGCTGCTGTTAGCTCAGCATTCTTCTGGCTCGATCCCCCCACCGGCTGCCATCAATCATCCCACGAATGTGGTGATGATGCGCTACGCTACCGCTACCATCTACCATAATATCGTCAGCGCTGCCGCCGATGACAACGCCGTCTACTATAGCGCTTTCGACGATAGCACGCCCGCTGGATGGATGCTTTTGCGCCTGGACCGCCAGACTCAGCTCAGTCAGCCGTTGCTGCCCAGCACCCAAAGCAGTCCGCTGATCATCCTGGGCAGCTCCCACAATCGTCTCGTCTGGCTCCAGTACGATCCGCCAGCCGCTGACACACCGGTCGTGCCTTCGGCCAAGAAGAATCAGCACAACAGCTTGCCACGCGATGCTGCGACGGAAGGACTGCGATCCTGGAAGCTCTTCTACGCCGTGGTTGACCCGGCGACCGGCCCCGAGTCGCTGCACGCGCAGCAGCTCTTAAGCGGGGTCTTTAACCCTGCGCTGGCCGCGGGCATCGTGCACACCCCGGTACCAGGTATCTGGTTTCTGGAGAACGGCCTGCTGGTGGCCTCCCTTGACCAGCACGGGCTTTCCCACCTCTGGCTCTATAGCCTGCAGGAGAACGGTCAGGTCGCCAGCCGTAGCGAGCTGGCTTCCGCCCCAGCTGGACACATCTATACCTCGCCGACAGCCACCGCTGATGGCAGTGACATCTTCTGGGCCGATGAGTGGCTCGATAGCGCCGGTCTCCTGCATAGCAATATCTGGACACGACAAGAGATCGAAGTAAGTGCTCCCACACGGGGTCGCTGGCTGCCGCACACGCAGCCACAGACCTGGCTCTTCCGGGCTGATGGCAGCTCGTTCCGCCCCGTGGTAGTAGGCCATACCTTCTTCATGCTGAATACAAACGATGGGCTAGACGGCACCCCCGCCCTGGCCACACCGACACCAGCGGCCAGTCCCAGCCCGCAGCCGGCCTCGCAATCGACGACCTCAACGCTGTCGTTCAACTCCAGCGTCACGCCGATGGCCAACGCCAACATCTACCCGCCCTCGCTGGATTTCCTGATCAGTGGCTCGCTCTATATGCTCTCCCTAGGGCCGACCTCGGATGGCACCTTTAGTCAGTTGAACACCATCAGCCATGTCTCGGCCTTGCAGGGCGGTGCCACCTTCGTCCTCTGGCAGGACGACAACAATACCTATGGCATGTTCGACGTCGAGTCAAACTCATTTGTCCAGGTCGGGTCGGTGCTTAACGGCGCCGCATTTGTGGCCGTCAATGGCAACAGCGCTGTCTGGAGCGATGCCCCTAACCCATTAACCAGCCGCACATCGGCGCCTATAAGCCCACTGGCCACAATCCGCATGTTCAACTGGCCGCTCTCAGCCAGCGGCGGCGGCCACGAGTGAGCCAGTCTGAATCTGAGCAGAACGACAGGGCAGGAGGAGCTTCAAGACAAAGCCGGCCTACCGGGCGGTCAGAGCCTGAGCACACGAGTAGCCCTCAGCCCGCCTAGCCAGATCGACATTGATAACGAGCGGAAAGAGCCTGCAGAGACTCGCAGCAAGTGAGGGAGGTACCGTCTGTCTCCAATGAGACAGGGCCTCCCTCTTTGACTCAGCAACCGAGGTGCTTGGCGATGATCAGGCGTTGCACCTCGCTGGTTCCTTCACCAATTTCATTAACCTTGACGTTCCGCCAATAGCGTGAAACCGGGTACTCATCCATGAAGCCGTAACCACCGTGGATCTGCACCGCCTGATCAGCCGCACGCTTGGCGGTCTCAGAGGCAAAGAGCTTGGCCATCGAGGCCTCAGCGCTATAGGGCTTCCCTTGCATCTGTAACCAGGCTGCCTTATAGTACATCAGCCGAGCCAGCTCAATCTCCATCGCCATATCGGCCAGCTTCATCTGGATGGCCTGAAACTTGCTAATCGGCTGACCAAACTGCCGGCGCTGCTTGGCATAGCTAAGCGCCTCATCCAGGCAGGCTTGAGCCAGACCGACCGAGAGGGCCGCAATGGCCACCCGACCCCCATCGAGAATCTGCATGAACTGTTTGAAACCCTCGCCGCGCTGGCCTAGCACATTTTCCTCGGGCACCTGACAATCTTCAAAGGTGAGGGGACGCGTATCGGAGGCTCGCCAGCCCATTTTACGATAGGGATTGCCAATGATGTAGCCGGGGGTACCACGTGGCACAATGAGATTGGTGATCTCACTGCGACCATCGGGCCGCGTCCCGGTAACTGCCGTAATGGTCACACCGCCACTAATGTCAGTGCCGGCGTTGGTAATGAAAGCCTTGGAGCCGTTGATATGCCAGTGGCCATCACGCAGGACAGCGCGCGTACGGGGATTGCCGGCATCGGAGCCGGCTTCTGGCTCAGTCATCCCAAAGGCCCACAGCTGCTGACCGCTCGCTAACGGCGGCAGGTAGCGCTCCTTCTGCTCTTTCGTCCCGAAGAGATAGAAAGGCATGGCCCCCAGCGAGGTGTGGGCCTCCATAGTAATCGCCACTGCGGCATCGCCACGGGCGATCTCCTCGATCGCAATACAATACGAGAGGAAATCAGCTCCTGCTCCACCATATTCCTCGGGAAACGGCAGCCCCAACAGCCCCAGCTCGCCCATCTTACGGATCAGGTCGTAGGGGAACTCCCCCGTGCGATCCATCTCTTCCGCACGCGGCTTGATCTCCTGCTCGGCGAACTCACGACAGGTATTGCGAATGGCAAGCTGCTCCTCGTTGAGCGAAAAGTCCATCGCAGCGACTCACTTTCCTTTCAGGGTTACTATGATTTGCCGAAGGGTCAGGCCAGAAGCCATGTGGCATACATCATAGCACAAAGCAGGACAAGAGGCGATAGCCTGCTGGCAAGCACCTGCTTGTGAGGCCACCCAAGCTCAGGGGAGCAAGCTGCCAGACCAGAGGAGAGGAAGAGAACGAAGACCAGCGGAAGCGAGAAGCAAGGGGGCAATCACAGCAGAGGCAGATTGTGGGGAAAAGTAAGCATTCGCGTCCCTCCCCTCGCTCGTTCGCGACCTCCCCCTGTGCCGCCACAGCCAGAGGAAGAGACGAAGCCACGCGAGCTTGCTCCCCACAGGCCCCACTGCACCGCCCCCCCAGACAAGTGAGCTTGCAGGCCCAGATCAGCCGTGACAAGGCTGCCTTCAGTTAATCTCGGCAGCCTCGCCAGCGCGCGACTGTGGCGGCTGCTGCGAGGCTGGCGATCCGTCTTCGACGCTGGCACCTACGCTCCGGCGCAAAGCTGGCACCATATCGAGCGCCTCCCAGGGAGCGTCGATATCGGTACGTCCGAAGTGTCCGTAAGCCGCTGTGGGGCGATAAATCGGACGGCGCAGATTCAGCTTCTGAATAATAGCCGCCGGGCGAAGATCAAAATGCTCATTAATGAGCCGGACCAGCTCCTCGTTCGAGACTCGCCCAGTGCCAAAGGTATCGACAAAGAGCGAGAGAGGACGCGCCACCCCGATGGCGTAGGAGATCTGTAGCTCCAGACGATCCGCTAGACCGGCAGCTACTAGATTTTTCGCAATATAGCGGGCCATGTAGGCCGCAGAGCGATCAACCTTGGTGGGATCTTTACCGCTGAAGGCTCCACCACCGTGACGCGCCATACCGCCGTATGTATCGACAATAATCTTGCGCCCCGTCAGACCAGCATCGCCCATCGGTCCCCCAATGACAAAACGGCCTGTAGGATTGACCAGAATGCGCGTCCGCTCATCGAGCAGATGAGATGGAATTACCGGCTTGATCACATACTCCAGGACATCCTGGCGAATCTGTTCCTGATCGACATACTCAGCATGCTGAGTTGAGACCACGACCGTATCAACGCGAACCGGACGCCCATACGCATACTGGACGGTGACCTGGCTCTTGCCATCGGGCCGTAGATAGGGCATTGGCCCATCACCAGCCCACGAGCGTCGTCGCACCTGCGCCAGCTGATGGGTCAATTTGTGGGCCAGACTGATCGGCAACGGCATCAGCTCGGGCGTCTCATTACAGGCAAAGCCGATCATCATACCCTGGTCGCCAGCGCCAATCTGCTCCAGCTCATCATCGGTCAGCACCAGGCCGCTCTTGACTTCAGCCGAACGACTCACCCCCAGATCGATATCAGGGGACTGCTTGCCAATGGAGGTCACCACACCACAGGTGCGATAGTCAAAACCATATTCGGCATTAACATAGCCAACCTGCTCGATCGTCTTGCGCACCACTGCGGGCATATCAACCCAGGCAGAGGTCGTGATCTCACCGGCGATCAGGACCAGACCGGTGGTAGTCGCCGCCTCGCAGGCGACTCGTGCCAGAGGGTCCTGGGCCAGAATGGCGTCGAGGATGGCATCCGAAATCTGGTCGCACAGCTTGTCGGGATGCCCCTCGGTCACCGATTCGCTGGTAAAGAACAACTTTGGGCTGCTCATGAAGCTGCTCATGGTATTGCTCACCGAACACATTCCTCCTGACGAGAAAACTGGCACTCTCTGCCGCTTCTTTTCTCTTTATCTGCCTGCTAATCGAGCAGGTCATTCACACACACTACCTTAAGGAGACAAGCGATGTGGGGATCGATGCAGTGGTTGCAGCGGTGCGTAAGGCACAAAAAGACCCCTGGCAAGCAGGGGTCTAGCAACGTCACCTTGCTTATCCCCCTCATCTTGCGGAACGTTCCGCCGGAATTGGCACCCTTCCTGCTGCGCGGGCAGTGGCCACGGCGGCAGATGGGTTGCCGGGCTTCATCGGGCCGTTTCCCTCCACCTCTCTGGATGAGAGCAGATCTCACGCGAACGTATTCAATTGTAGGTGTGCTGTCTAGTAAGCGGACGCTGGACAAGGCACCACAGATGCTGATGCCTTCTGTCCAGAACAGGTCGGGTTTTTCTCAGTATATCGAAGAATGCTGCTGACTGTCAAGAGAGCGGGCCAGAAGGCCCGAGGCCCCCCCCAATGGCTCAGGCTCAGGTACCCGCCTCCCAGGAATTGAGATACGATTGCTGCTCGGATGTCAGCGTATCGATGGCGACGTTCATAGCTTTCAGCTTGAGGCGTGCGATATCCTGGTCGATCTCCAACGGCAGCGTATAGACCCGCGGCTGCAGCTCGCTGGCATGCTTGAGCATATACTCGGCCCCCAGGGCCTGGTTGGCAAAGCTCATATCCATGACGCTGGCCGGGTGGCCCTCAGCGGCGGCCAGATTGATCAGGCGTCCTTCACCAAGCAAATAGACCTGGCGCCCGTCGGCGTAGGTATACTCATCGACGAAATCGCGGAGACGCCGCTTACGCACGGCCAGCTTCTCCAGCTCGGGAATATTGATCTCATCATTGAAATGACCAGAATTGGCCAGCACGGCCCCGTCCTTGAGACGTTCGAGGTGAGGACGGTCGATTACATTGAGGTTGCCCGTCACAGTGATAAAGATATCGCCGATGGTGGCCGCTTCCAGGGAGGGCAGCACGCGGAAGCCATCCATTACCGCCTCCAGCGCGCGAATTGGGTCGACCTCCGTGACCACGACGTTGGCTCCCAGGCCCCGCGCACGAGCGGCTACACCACGCCCACACCAGCCGTAACCCAGGACGACAATCGTCCGTCCGGCCAGCAGCAGGTTGGTCGCCCGAATGATGCCATCGAGTGTGCTCTGCCCGGTACCGTAGCGATTGTCAAAGAGATGCTTCGTGTTCGACTCGTTGACAGCCAGCACCGGGTACTTGAGCACCCCCTGCTTCTCCATACTGCGCAGGCGGATCACCCCGGTCGTCGTCTCCTCCATCCCACCAATCACCTGCCCGAGCAGCTCGCTGCGGCTACTATGGAGGGTTGAGACCAGGTCGCAGCCATCGTCCATCGTCAACTGCGGGCGATGATCAAGAGCCGCATGGATATGACGATAGTAGGTCTCCTCATCCTCGCCCTTAATGGCAAAGGTTGGAATCCCATATTCGCAGACCAGGGCCGCGGCCACGTCATCCTGTGTCGACAGCGGATTAGAGGCGCAGAGCACCAGATCGGCGCCCCCAGCCTGCAGCGTCAGGGCCAGATTGGCCGTCTCTGTTGTGATATGCAGGCAGCCCGCCATGCGGATACCTTTCAGCGGCTGCTCCCGGCTAAAGCGCTCGCGGATGAGGCGCAGCACGGGCATATCCCTCGCGGCCCATTCGATGCGCTCCTTTCCGCGCGGGGCCAGCGAGCGGTCCTTAACATCTCCCTGTGTCGATGTGGTCATAGACCCTCTTTCCCTTCTTCTCCTGTAGTGTAGTTAGTGATCTTGTGAAAGTTGCTTCTTCGCTCCTGCGCCCGCCTGCGAGCTGCAGATAGCTTCTAGCCAGCTCAGGCCACGGCTCACCTGCAGGCGGGGCATAGCCTTCTACTCAGCCCGCGGTAGAGGTCTCCGACGAGTGCGAAGGTAACCAATTGGGATCAAAGTGCGAGCAGGCCACCAGCGTCTGATAGCGGGCGGCGACATCTGCCAGCGTCAACTGCTGCAGGCGGCGGATACTGAAATCCTCGCAGACAAAGGAACCGAGGATATTGCCGTGCACCACCGCGCGTTTCAGGTCCTCAAAGCGATAGTGGCCATCTGGCCCCGGTTCCACCGTTGACAGGTAGCCCAACAAGCCCCCGGCGAAGGCGTCGCCGGCGCCGGTTGGATCTACCACCTCCTCCAGAGGATAGGCGGGGGCACTAAAATAGCTACCATCCTGACCGAAGAGTAAGGCGCCATAGCTGCCCTGCTTCACAATCACGTACTTCAGGCCCAGGTTGAAGAGCTGGCGGGCTCCGGCCACCACGCTTGAGCAACCGGTGTAGAGGCGCAGCTCCTCCTCACTCATCAACATGATATCGACGCGTTTCATTACTTCTGTGAGCTGAGGACGCGCCGTATTGATCCAGAGATCCATCGAGTCCAAGACAGAGAGACGGACTCGCGGCATGGCATCCAGCACCTCCTGCTGCAGGCCGGGCTGGATGTTAGCCAGGAAGAGCAGTGAGCTATCGCGGTATTCAGGGGGAATGACTGCATGGAAATCAGCGTACACGCCAAGCTGTGTATCAAGCGTGTCGCGCACGTTCATATCGAGATGGTAGCGACCGAACCAGCGGAAAGTGCGACCCTGGCGCACCTGCAAGCCGGCGAGATTGATGGCCCGGCGGCGGAAAAACTCCAGATATTCCTGGGGGAAATCAGTACCGACTACCGCCACTAGATTGACTGGGCTATAGAGGGAAGCCGCCGTTGAGAAATAGGAAGCGGCCCCCCCGAGCACTTCTTCGACTTTGGCGAAGGGAGTCTCAACCGTATCCAGGGCCACCGAGCCGACAACGAGGATAGACGACGACACGTCCTCACAACCTCCATGCGAGAAAGAAATCAGTCTTTGGCTGACGAGCACCAGTACACCGGCGAGCTAGCGGTGGAGAGAGAAACCTGCTGTGGTGCTCGTCCACCAACCAGTCAGCCCCAATTAGAAAGAGTGGGCAAGCGTCGCTCAGACAGGTGTGGCCCCGCTCAGATGCTCAATGACCCCATCCAGGAAGGCCAGGGTCTTTCCGAACTTATCACGGGCCAGCTCGCGAGCAGGGGCCGTATTGAGCGACTGGTACAGCTCCACAAAGCGCTCCTCAATGTGGCGCAGGATCGCCGCCAGCACCTCACTGGTCACCGCTCGATTGGGATAGCGCGCGCCGAACTCGATGAGCGAAGTCACCACGGCCAGCCCACTGAGGCGCCCCAGCTTATCGGCATCGTAGAGGATGCGCGTCTCCAGAGGAACCTTGCGACGCTGCTCGGCGGGCACCACCGTTGTATGGGCCAGAATGATCTGTTCCACCTTGCGAATGCGCTCCTCGGGGACATCCAGCTCGCGCAAGAAATCGACGGCCAGCTCAGCAGACTTGATATGGTGGTCCTGAAAGCCATAGGTGGCCGTCGAGATATCATGCAGATAGGCGGCGATCGTCAGCGCCTCCATATCCAAATGAGCGGCCTCCTCATCCCCCCGAGCCTCCAGATCCAGCGCAAGCATCTTACAGTTTGCCACAACGGCGCTGACGTAGCGAAAACCTTCCTTGCCCAGCGTCTCCTCAGCATGCTGGGCCACAGCCTGCACAACGTCTGTCTCCATTACCTCTCTGCCTGCTTCTCGATAGGATGATGGTCATCTGCACAGAGGCCGCGCAGGGCTACGCTGTACGGAGCGCGCGCAACCCCTCTCTCGGTAATAATAGCACTTATATATGTATGAGGGGTCACATCAAAGGCCGGATTGGCTACAGAGATACCGTCGGGAGCGATGGAGACGCCACGGATAGCCGTGACCTCACGCGGGTCACGCTGCTCAAGAGGAATCTCCTCCCCGGAAGGCAAATCGAGATCGATCGTAGAACAAGGAGCGACCACGTAGAAAGGAATACCATGCGCTTGAGCCAGTACTGCCAGACTATAGGTTCCAATCTTGTTGGCGACATCGCCATTGGCTGCAATGCGGTCAGCTCCCACAAAGACGGCGGCGATCTGGCCCCGACGCATGAAATAGCCGGCCATATTGTCGGTGATCAGTGTGAAAGGCACACCCTCCTGCTGCAGCTCCCAGGCAGTGAGGCGCGCCCCCTGGAGCACCGGGCGCGTTTCGTCGACAAAGACATGAATGCGCTTGCCCGCCCGATGGGCCAGATACATCGGCGCCAGAGCCGTGCCCCAGCCCGCAGTGGCCAGAATTCCCGTGTTACAATGGGTCAGCAGCTGATCTCCATCGGCAATTAGAGCCTCGCCATAGCGGCCCATGCACAGACAGGCCGCCCGATCTTCCGCTGCAATGGCCTGCGCCTCTTCCAAGAGCCGGCGCCCCAAATCCCCAGGACGGCACCCAGCCCCGGCCAGCTGCCGAGCACATCCAAGCAAACGACGAATGGCCCAGCTGAGATTGACCGCGGTGGGGCGGGTGGCAGCAAGCAAGACTCCAGCCTCCTCCAGTCTGGCCAGAACCTCGGCGAGACTAGCCTCGTCCCCCCGCTCTGCCAGCAGACGCCTGAGCGCTAAGACCAGGCCAAAGGCCGCCGCCATGCCAATGGCAGGCGCACCCCGCACCTTCAAGGTTTTAATTGCCTCTGCTACCTGCCGCTCATCTTCTAGCCGACTGTACACTACCTGCTGCGGCAAGAGCGTCTGGTCCAGTAACATCAGGGCACAGCCCCGCTCGTCTTCCTGCCACCAGAGAGGACGGACACGCTGCACCGGCTCAGATCCATGCTCTAGCCCCCCTGCAACCGTGGACATGCTCTCTTCTCTTCCTTCCTTCGTTAGCTAGCTTTGTGGAGATCGAACTCTCTTCCAATGGCTGATTCCTGCTGCTGTTATGGTATCATAATTGCCCCTCGCTGGCAAAAGAGGCCGCCCCCCAAATAGTACTAACATAAACAGAACCGTTTTCAACGAACCCGCTCAATATGCTAACATGATAAACAGCATACGAGAGCAGCAGTGTGAATAGCGCAATGCTACTAAGGTGTAGGTTTCCCGTTCCTCCCCCATGCTTGACCCTGCCCCGGCAGGCTCTGGCTATGAGCGAGGGACAACGAGATTCTAGCTATAGTCAACATCGAAGGGATGTCGCGCATGGCTAGGGCGGAAACGAAAGAGAGGACCTGGTCTTTCGATCAGATCTACGACGAGTATAAAACATCTATTTATAATTATGTGTACCATCTGGTAGGCGATCGCGAGCAGGCCGATGACCTGACTCAGGATACCTTCCTGAAGGCGTTCCGCGCTCTGCCGAAGATGGACAGCAATCTCAAGGTGTCGGCCTGGCTCTATCGCATTGCGACCAATACGGCTTACGACGCTCTGCGCCGTAAGAAGCTGATCGCCTGGCTTCCCTGGCAGGATCTCGATCACGAGCCAGCCGATGTAGAGAGCGCTGATCCACAGGAGGTCTATACGACGACTGAGCTGGTGCGCGCCGCCCTGCGACGTATGCCCCAGCAATATCGGGCTGCCTTGCTGCTCTATACTCAGGAAGGGTTCTCTTACAGTGAGATCGCTCAGGCCCTCAACATCGCCGAGAGCGGCGTGAAGATGTATCTGTCACGCGCGCGTCAGTCGTTCCGGGAACACTATAAGGCGTTAGAGCGAGGGGCCGGCTCTAAGTAACTCCGCCGCAGGAAAGTGATGATCCGGCACTGTCAGCCAGGCAGGGAAGGGCGCATCACTCCACACGATGTTCTTGCCCTTCTGTCTCCTTGGCCATCGCTGGCATCCCTTGCCCTGCCGCTGCTCTCACTGTTGGCGCTATTCATGGCGGGATGCTCTCTTCGTCCACCTGTCTCCCTGCGTCATCCTGCCCTGCGGCATTACCGGCAGCCCTCGCTCGCCTCTTTTGCTGTCCGCTGGCCTCTTTCCTCTCACCGTCCTCCGCCGCAGCCTGCTATAGACGACTGTAGCCTACGCCAACCAGCCTTCTACCTAGGCGTTACGAGTATAATGTAGTAGTGGTGGGTCCCAGGCACTTCTCAAGAACCAGGGGCGGATTCGCAGTGCGAACTGAATAGGTTAGGAGGGATGTCATGCTACGAGCTTGGGGTCTCAGTAAATATTTGAAGCATGCCGCGACACGCGCCGCACCGATCTTGCTGACCTCGCCTGCCGCTGCTTCTTCCTCGAGGCTGGAGCGCGCCGCTGCCGCGGACACGGCGATGCGAGGTGAGCTGCACTCCGATGTCTATTTTCGTGCGCTTCCCGAGGCGGCCAGGCCCGAAATTATTTCTCAGCTCGATCGCCGCGAACGCCTGGTCTTTCTGCTGCTGAATGGGAAACGAAGCCTGAGCGAGATCGCTCGCCTCGTCCACCGCGATGAGCAAGATGTGGCCTGTACTGTGGCTCGCTTGCTCCGCAGCGGCTATGTAGAGCATATCGAGGATGATACCGCCCCAGCCAGAGCTGGCACACCGGTCACCCCGCTAACACAGGCTCCCTCTCATCCGTTATAATAAAGGAGCCTGAAAGGAGGGCGGGGCGTGGGCAGGTAGGTCCACTTGCAAGTGACGGTCAGCAAAACAAGCAGAACAGGACCACTCATGGTCTTGCCGGCCTGGACGTCCTTCTGATTGATGAGGGGCTGCAGCCTCCCTTCAGTGGAGCTGACTGCCACCTCGTCGTGCTGCTCATGTCGCTGGTGCTGGCCAGGCCAGCACCAGCTCTTCTGCCGGCGCGGTCCGTGGAGGGGAGGACCCCGCCCTCCCCTTATCTATTGCTGAGGCTTGTGCTCGCATGCGTGCGATGGTGCATTCTTTGGGCGCTAAACTGATTCTGGCGGCGGGCTTGATCTGCCTCCTTTGCCTGAGCCTGTTCCTGGCCCTGAGCTGGCCTCTGCTCTCCTATTTCTCAGCTCATCAGACGGCTTTGCCCCATGTCTGGCTGGCACTTGCTTCTTTGCTGCTCTTTACCTGCGCCCCGGGCTTCCTACTCCTCAGCATTGTGGTTCGCCAGCTCATCAGTCGCCCTCTCTCTCAGCTACTGAGCCGGGCAGAACAGGGGCTACACCTGCCACTCTCACTGCCTCCTCGCACGCCTTCCGCCACGCCGTCAGGGTCCCCCTCGACTTTGTCTCCAGGCGACGAGTTAGGAGCGCTCTCTCAGGCTTTTCAGCAGCTCGCCTCGGCCCTGGCGCATCAGGATGCTGAAAGTCGCTTACTGACACGCCAGCTGAGCGACCTGCTGAGCATGAGCGATGCCCTGATTTCAACGCTCAATCTGGAGCATCTCCTAGCCGAGATCGTTGCTCGCCTCGGGGTCATTATGCAGGTGCGCCAGGTCTCGCTCTTGCTCTATGGGCGGGATCAGCCCGCCCCGTGGGCGGTGGCTTTGTGGAGCAACGATCCCCCGCGCAGCGAGCCTTTGACTGGCGAGACGTCGCGTCAGGGTCAGGTACGCGTCTATACTGACCCACGCGCTGATATCACGCTGGCAGCTACTACGAAAATGGCGGCGCTACCACGCCCGACACCCCCGGCCCCCCGGCGGCGAGTGATCCGTCCACCACGCCTGCAGGCCGCCGTTGCTCGCGTGGAGCCTCCTCACCCCCGCATCCCTCATGAGGCGCTCCGCGAGCTGGATCTGTTGCTTGCTCGTATGGCTATGCAGAAACAGAAAATCGCCTATGGAGAGGACGTGCAGGCTATCTACCAGGAGCGCCAGGAGCGCTGGGCGCGGCTGGCGCTAGAGGCTGGCTATGGGGCGGTGATCGCCACACCCCTGCTGCTGCAAGACGAGACGATCGGGGCGATTATGCTCTACTCCGAGCGTCCCTACCAACTGACTCAGCGCGATACCTTCCTGTTGAGCACGGCGGCCATCCAGGCCGCCATGGCCATTCAGGATGCCCTGCTCTTCGCCGAGGTCAAGGAGAAGAATGTCGCCCTGGAACGCGCGAATCAGTTGAAGTCACAGTTCCTGGCCACGGTCACCCACGAGCTACGCGCTCCCCTGCACAGTATTATCAGCTATGGCTCGTTGCTGGTAGATGGCTTTGTCGAGGGAACGCTGACGCCGGAGCAGGAAGAGCATATCCGCTTCATGATCCGCCGGGCCGAGGATCTCTCGCACCTGGTTGATGACATGCTTGATCTCTCGAAGATCGAGGCCGACCGCCTGGAGGTGCGCCTTGAGCCATTGGCTATTGAGGGCTGCTTGCGCGAGGTGGTGGATCAACTGAGGCCCTTGGCTTTCGCCCGCGATTTGACCTTGCAGCTGGAGCTGCCCGAGGAGCTGCCGCGGGTTCTGGCCGATAGTTATCGCCTGCGCCAGGTCTTGGTCAATATGGTCTCGAACGCCATTAAGTTCACCGAGCGCGGCGGCATTACGATCCGTTGCAGTCTCCTGGAACGCTATGATATGCTGCGTATTGCTGTGCATGATAGCGGGATCGGTATCTCGCCGGCAGCGCTGGAATACATCTTCGAAGCATTCCGCCAGGCCGATAGTAGCACAGCGCGCAAGTTTGGAGGCACTGGCCTGGGCCTGACCATTGCCCGCAAGCTCGTAGAGCTGCAGGGTGGTGAGGTCTTCGTGGAAAGTATGCCGGGGCGCGGCTCGATTTTTTCTTTTGTACTTCCCCTGGCAGCCAGCCCGAAGCTCCAGAGCCGCTCATGAGTCCGCACGAGCAGTCAGGTCAATGCTGTCTGCTCCGCCCACGCCAGCCACATCTAGTTTCTCCAAGACGAGCATCTAGGATGACAGTGACGGTCGATGACGATGGATACCGGTGCATCTTCCACAGGACGTGAAGCCACAATTCTGATTATCGAGAATGACCCTTCTGACCGCCTTCTGCTAGAGAAGGTCCTCTCTTCCCGCGGCTACCGCTGCCTTTCAGTGACGCATGGCCGCGAAGCGCTGGACCTGCTGGAGCGGGTGCAGGTCAATTTGATCCTCACGGACCTGCTGATGCCCGTCCTCGACGGGCAGCGCACGGCTCAATTGATCCGCTCCCGCCCGGGCATGGAGAGAGTGCCAATCGTGGCTGTCACGGCCTACCCTCCCGATGAGGCCCGCAGCTCTGGTCCCAGTGGCTACGATGAGTACTTATTGAAGCCCTTTAAGCCGCGTCAGTTGTTGGATCTGGTTGAGCGCTTGCTAGATTCCTGGGCCTCATAAGATGTTGACTTTTGTGCAAAGGAGCCAGTGAGATTGTGGAGACTGTAGAACTCGATCTTCGGCTGACTAATGAGTCTGTCACAGAGATTGCCTGCGATGCGCTCGTGGTGAGCGCAGGTCGTCCCCGTGGGAGCGAGCAGGCCCGTCTGAGTGCCCCTGGACAACTGGTGGATGCCCGTCTGGAGGGCCTGCTGCTGGAAAGCTGCACCCGCGGCGAGATCAAAGGCTACAGCGGGGAGATTACGACTTTCTATGCGCCGGGCAAGTTAGCCGCCAGGCGTGTGATTGTGCTCGGGCTTGGCGATCTGGAGCGCGATGCAACGCGGACCCTGCGTCGGGCCTGCGCAACCCTGGCCCGCCAGCTCCAGGAGAAAGGCGCGCGGCGTGTGGTTCTGGCCATCGATGTAACCAGCCTTCAGCCCGCACCAGGCTCGCCGCAGGCATTGACAACGCTGGCAGCCCTGCAAGCCCAGGTAGAAGGCTTCCTTCTCGGACTCTACCGCTTCAGTCGCTATCGTAGCGATGGAGGGAGAGAGTACGAATCGGCGATCCGCGAGCTGCTGTTGCAGGTTGGGCTAGCGCAGAGAGCTTACGATAGCAGCACGCTTGAGGCTGCCCTTCAACGGGGTCGCATTTTGGCCGAGGCGACCAACTTCGCGCGCGATCTGGTTAACGAGCCCCCCAATATTCTGACGCCCGGCGAGCTGGCGCGCCGCGCCCGCAGCATGGCCGAAACATGGGGCCTGGCCTATGAGGTGCTGGAACGTCCCCAGATGGAAGAGCTGGGCATGGGGGGCTTGCTGGCCGTCTCGCGCGGGAGCAGTGAACCGCCCTACCTGGCTATTCTGCGCTATCGCGGCGCGCCAGAGCAGGCGGGTGGCCTGGCTCTGGTCGGCAAAGGGATCACTTTCGATAGCGGCGGCCTCTCTTTGAAAAGCGCCGATGGTATGGTGACCATGAAGGGCGATATGGCCGGAGCCGCCGCCGTGTTGGGGGCGATCCAGGCAATCGCTCGCCTTAAACCAGCCCTGAATGTGACGGCCTTCGTTCCTACCAGCGAGAATATGCCTGATGGGCACTCTTACCGACCAGGCGATATCTTGCGTATCATGAACGGCAAGACCATTGAAATCGTCAATACGGATGCAGAGGGAAGGCTTATCCTGGCCGATGCCATGTCCTACGCTGCGCGCGAGGGACTGACCCCAATCATCGATGTCGCGACGCTCACCGGCGGCATCGTGGTGGCCCTAGGACATGTCTACACGGGTCTCTTCAGCAATGATACGCGTTTGAGCGAAGAACTTATTGCCGCGGGCGAGGCTGTGGGAGAGAAGCTGTGGCGTCTACCACTGGACGATGAGTACGGCGAGCAGATTAAGAGTGAGGTGGCAGATATCAAGCAGACAGGGGGACGTCCCGCCTCCTCGATTACTGCCGCCAAGGTCCTGGAACACTTCGCCGGTTCGGCAGCCTGGGCGCATCTGGACATCGCCGGCACGAGCTTTGTGGACAGCCCCAAGCCTTATCAAGAGAAGGGAGCCACGGGGGTCGCGGTGCGAACGTTGGCCGAGTTCATCATGCGGCGTGCCGCT
Organism: Thermogemmatispora aurantia; assembly: GCF_008974285.1. Taxonomy (GTDB): domain Bacteria; phylum Chloroflexota; class Ktedonobacteria; order Ktedonobacterales; family Ktedonobacteraceae; genus Thermogemmatispora; species Thermogemmatispora aurantia. The sequence goes on from NZ_BKZV01000001.1 coordinate 388,005, forward strand.
GCTCAAAGCTGAGCTGAACAGCTGTGCCTGGCTGTACAGTCGCGTGAACAGCGTGATATACTCTTGGCATGAAGATCCGTGTACGCTACTTTGCGGGATTGCGCGAGATCGTGGGTCAGGATGCCGAGACTCTGACGGTGCCCGAGGGGACCGACGTCGCTGGAGCACGGGCCTTGCTTAGTGCTCGCCATTCCCGCTTGCAGCCAATCCTGGAGCGCTCGCTGTGCGCAGTGAATCGCGAATATGTCCCCGCGGACCGGGTGCTGCAGGAAGACGATGAGCTAGTCTTTATTCCACCGCTCGGGGGTGGGGCAGCCTGAGGCTGCCAGCGAGCAGCCAACCCACCCCCGGACAGGGGAGAGTTTCTACCTGGCAGGATGGGCCTATGGAGCCGGTGATTCAGATTACGCGCGAGCCGCTGAATCGCGAGGCGCTGCTGGCCGCAGTGGCCGCGCCCGAGATTGGCGGCATTGTCATTTTTGAGGGAGTAGTGCGCAACCACGCACGCGGCAAACAGATCCGCTATCTGGAGTACGATGCCTACCCTGAGATGGCCGAGCAGCAGATTCGGCGCATTGTGGAGGAGGCCCGCCAACGCTGGGGGGCAGAGCGGGTAGCAGTCGCTCACCGCCTTGGCCGCGTGGAGATTGGCGAGGCCAGCGTGATTATCGTGGTCGCAACGCCACACCGCGCCGAAGCCTTTGAAGCCTGCCGCTACATCATTGATACGCTCAAGACCACCGTTCCAATCTGGAAGAAAGAGGTCAGCCTCGACGGAGAAGCCTGGGTAGAGGGCTAACTAAGCTGAGTTGAGCGGCGGTGCATGTCGACAGGCCCAGAGCGGAGGGAGCTGTCCAGGCTGGTGTGGCGTGATCCTGCTCCAGGCCATGCCTGGCTGGACAACCAGCCCCAAGACCAGTTTTAGACCAGTCAGCTAACCAGGAAACATGCTCCTGATCCTTTCGCGCTGCTGAGTATCTCCTCCGACTTCGCCTTCATTCCTTCCTGTTGAGGAGAGCGAGATCAGGAACAGCCCATCAGTGAGTGGGGCAGGCTAGTCTCTCTGTCAGCTGAGCAGGAGCGCAGAGGTCAGGAGGCCATCCCAGGCTCATTTCTATGGTAGAATATTACATAACAATAGAAGAGAGAGGAAAGCGCCTCTCTTCTCACCAGACTGTTGCATACAGGCAAAGGACTGGCAGAAAAGCACCCCCGGTCTCTCAACGGATGGGGGATACTCCTTGAAGCCTTCTGCTACTGTCTCCCGACAGTCCTCAAGGAGTTTGATCGGAGGCTGCTGATGAATCTCTTTGAGAAGCAGGCACAGCTTCACCAATTCTTCGCCCAGAATCCCGTCAATGCCGCGTATCTGACAGGCGTACTGAAGGGACGCACGACCTTTGGGGAACTGAGCGATATCGATATTGCCATTCTCCTGATGGACCAGGTGCGCTCGGATCAGTTCCTCGACTATCAGCTTTACTTTTTCAGCGAGCTGGCCAGGCGCCTGGAGACCGAGAATATTGATGTCATGATCCTGAATCAGGCCTCGTTGCTGCTCAAGCTGCAAGTGATCAAGTATGGCCAGGTTCTCTACAGTCGCGATGAGAAGCGTCGCATCATGTTTGAGACCAAGGCGGTCATGGACTATCTGGACTTCAAGCGCTTTGACGAAATTCAGAATCAGGCCCTGAGCCGCCGCCTGCAGCAGCAACTGCTGCCGATAGATAAGGACCTGGTACAGCGTCATTTGCAGCAGCTGAGCGAGGCTATCGGCATTTTGCGCGGCCTGGGGGAGACGCAGCGCGAGGAGTTCACCAGCGATTACCGTATCTATGGCCTGGCAGAGCGCTACCTTCAGCTTGCCATTGAAGCCTGCCTGCAGATCTGCAGCATCCTGGTCGCTTCTTTCGGCCTGCGCCGACCCGAGGACTACCATGAACTACTGAGCATCGTGGCAGCCCAGCAGCTGATTCCCAAGACGCTCGCCTATCGCCTGGAGGTTCTGACAAACCTGCGCGATGCCCTGATCCGCGATCCCAGCACACTGAACCGCGATCTGCTCTATGACCACATCCGACAGCGCCTGGCTGACCTGGAGAGCTTCGCCGAGACGATCAAAGGTCGCCTGGAACCGTAGCGGCGCAGCGAACCGCGGGCGGAGCAGACCGGAGCAACCCGTTCCCAAGGGAACGGGTCCGTCGTAATGGGCGGCGCGTTGCACCGCGCTGCACCGTGCCGCACCGCGCCGCTTCTCTCCCTTCCTGCCTGCCTGAACGGTGCTGAGCGAGGAAAGAACGAGACCAGCCAGGGGCTAGAGGGCCTCACTGGCCTGACGCAGTTCGCTTGCCTGAGCAAGGATTTCGCGAGCCTCGTCGGGTCGCCCCATCTCCTGGTAGATCTGAGCCAGGGTCTCATAAGCCAGCACCAGCGAGGGGTCCAGAGCTATGGCCTGTCGGGCCATCTCAACCGCCTCATTGTAGCGTTTGACCTCGCGATAGGTATCAGCCAGGTCATTGTAGTAGTCAGCATTGAGGGGATCGGATTCGATGGCATTCTCGTAGTTCTCGATGGCCTCCTGATAGCGTCCGAGGGCGTCGTAGGCGGTAGCCAGCTGATAGTATCCCTCTGCGTCATCTTCGAAGCGCCGGAGAAGCTCACTGGCCGCTGCGATGGCTTCTTCATAGCGGCCCAGAGCGTTGTAGGCATCGGCGAGGCCGGCATAGGCCGCTGCCAGCTCTTCCTCCTGCAGATCATCGGCGGCAGCGATCAGCTCCTGATAGGCGCTGGCAGCCTCTTCATAGCGCTCAGCTTCCATACAGGTCTCTGCCAGGCCGAAGCGGGCGCTTTGAAGCTGAGGATCAAGTTCCAGGGCGCGACGATAGGCCTGCAGCGCGGCCTCTGTCTGCCCTTGCAGTGAGCGCCAGTATGCAAGCCGTTCCCAGGCAGTAGCATCTTCTGGGGCCAGGCTCACAATACGCTCATACGTTTGGGCAGCTTGATCACGCTCGCCCATCTGTTCATAGACCTGGGCCAACACATCGTAAGCTGCCCGATCGTCGGGCGCCAGGGCCAGCATCTGGTTAGCGACCGAGAGGGCCTCATCGTAGCGCCGCATGTCGAGGTAGATGGCGGCCAGCTCACCGTAGTGGGCGGGATCAGCAGGGTTCTCATCGATCTCCGCCTCCTGAGCCATGAGCCGACGTAGCTGGTCATTGATGCGCCCACGCACGTCGCGCAGGTTTGCAGAGGCCACAGGGTGATCAGGATTGAGGATGAGCGCCTGCCGATAGGCCTGTACCGCATCCTGATAGAGGTTTTGAAGGCGGTAGGTATCGCCCAGGCTGACATAGAGTTCATCGTTCTCAGGATCGATCTCCAGAGCCTGCTGGAAGGTCTCGATAGCCTCCTCATAGAGACCCAGCTCGCTATAAAGATGGCCCAGGTTAACATAGGCCTCAATCAGACCAGGATCAAGATCGATGGCGCGTCGATAGCCGGCAATGGCCAGCTCTCGATCACCGAGATATTGCTGTGCTAAGGCAAGGTTGTAGCGCGAGCGGGCACTGTCGGGATTGGCAGCCACCGCTCGCTCAAAAGCGGCCACCGCCTGCTCATAGTCACCGGCGCGCGCCGCCTCGTTGCCGCGATCGGTCCACTCCTGCTCCTCACGACGGCGAACATCCGCCGTGCCGTTCTGAGCAGCAGCCCCCGACACAGCAGCCCCTTCTCTTTCTGGTATGTCTTCCATCAGTAGCTACCCTTCTTAATTGCTCATCAGAGTGTGCTTGACTAACAGTGGTCAACAGGTAAGGTTCTACGCAAAAGCACGTCCCGGCCTAGTATAACATGCTGCCAGGGCTTCTTCTAGTCTGTTCCTGGAGGCCAGGCGAAGAGAAGAAAGTCCAGACAGGAAGATCAGCAGTATCTTAGCAAAAGCAGATCAACACGTGTATATGATAATAAGGAGCAGACTCTCTTAAACAAGGCAGGCCGGTCTTGCTGGCACCGGAGCCAGGACACTCCTCTGCAGTACCCTCAGCCAGACAAGGCCGGCCCGCTCTGTGTGCAGATCGTCTTTCAGGGTAGTCAGGCAGTCAACATAGGAGAGCTGACAGCGGGTGCGCGCTGTCTCGTTAGCCAGCACCGAGCGAGGCAGGCGAGGAAAGCAGGGCGCTGGCTCTGCTCTCCCTAGATGCGAGAGTTGCAGCAGAATTCGCTCACCAACCACCTCCACAGGCGGGTGATCGCCAAAGCCGGCAACCTCTCATTTAGGACTTGGCGACACGCAATGTTACCATATATTCATAACGAGATCCTGGATAGAATACTTCACTATAGGCGATAGGTGAGCCGGTTTGATCGAAAGTGGTGCACGTGACGCGCAAACCGGGTTCGTCCGGGGGAATGCGAAGGAGTTCGGCCTCGCGCGCCGAAGGCAGGGCAGCTTTCACATTCTGCTCGGCGATATAGGGGGTCAGGCCCTCCGAGGCCATCATACTATAGAGTGAGCCTTCACCCAGTTCCTTGGCCCGCTGATAGATGCCCGTAGCCCGCGGATATGGCAGATAATCGACCTCGTAAGCGATCGGCACCTCATCGGCAGTCCGTACACGCACCAGACGAATCGCCTGCTCTTCATCGAGGAGGCGCAGGCGCTCGCGCACCGTTTCAGAGCCGCGAACCAGCTCACTAACGAGCAGCAACCCACCCGGGCGCTTGCCCCGGCGGCGGATGTCTTCGCTCAGGCTGGTCAGCTCACTGAGCGTCTGCTGCACGCGCGGCTCACAGACAAAGGTCCCTTTGCCATGTTGACGATACAACAGGCCCTCATGGACGAGTTCGGTCAGAGCCTGCCGCACCGTGGCGCGACTGACGCGGTAGCGCGCCACCAGCTCCGGCTCGGACGGGATAGCAGTATGTGGGGCTAGATGCCCGGCGCGGATCTGCTGCTTGAGCACCTCTTTGAGCTGGTAATAGAGCGGCAGCGGGTTCGAACGTTCCAACATTGGCATAATATACAGTCCCCCCTATGTCCAGACAACAGGATTCTACCTCTTAGGCAGTCAGGATGATGAGAAGAATATATCATAAAAGCCGAAAAGCGTCGAGAGGGGGACATACATGGAGAAGTGCGAGTCAGACGGGCGGTTTTTGAAACAGCCTTCATCGTCGCACTTCTCCTTCGACACTGCCTCTTACTTTCTCCCTTTACCCGCTTAGCAAGGGGATTAGGCGACGCTGACCTGAGCCAGGATGCGATCGATCTCGCTCTTCAGGCGCAGCGGATGGGGACCCACCAAGCGGGCTACCTCTCGACCATCTTTGAAGACAATCAGCGTTGGGACGGCCTGGATTTGCAGACGCATGGGTGTGATCTGGTTCTCGTCGATATCCATCTTAGCAAAGGCCAGCTTCCCCTGATACTCGTCGCTCAACTTCTCATAAGTAGGAGCGAGGGCACGACAGGGGGGACACCAGGTTGCCCAGAAATCGACGATCACTGGCGTCGGAGACTTGAGCACCCGCGCCTCGAAGTCGCTATCGCTGATATGGAACAGATTGGAACGCTCAGCCATTCGCGTGACTCTCTTTCCCTGGAATGGAAATGGGTTTCTTTCTTGCCTTTTGAGGGAAGCAAAGATAGCCTCAAAGGCTTTCAGTTAGAAAAACAATGGCAGCACTGCCCTTATTCCAGAGAGCCAGGCCACCGTTTGATTATACTCAGCGGCGTGAGGCTCTCGCAATAGCCAGGGCCTTGATCGTGACAAGAGTCCTGTTGCCGCACTGACCGAGCTGATGGCTGCTGAGCTGAGTCAGGGCCATCTCCTTTCTGCTCCTCTCCTTCCATCCTCCCAGTTTCACTGCTCGCCTGGCGAGAAGGTCGAGACAGGGCCAGCGCCCCGACACAGTCAACCGGATCGGATCGACTTTGTTTTGCCTCATTGCTCGACCTTCACCAGTCAGTCGGCCTGATTCGCTATGCCCGACCCTCATCTATCATCCAGGCAAGCGCTTGCCAGGGCCGTCTTTGCGCCTCCTGTCTTTGTTAGCGATTGCTGCGGTTCCCTCCTTGCAGGATCATGAGGAAGCGCAGGATGTAGAGGAAGAGGTTCATCACCGTCACAAAGATGGCGACGGTGAGCATGATGGCGTTCGGCAGGGTATCGGCCAGATACTTGGCGCGCTGTACATAGTAGAGCACATAGCCGCCGAAGATCGCGATGCCGACAATGGAAATCAGCAGGCCACCCAGGCCCGTGCCGAAGAGGCCGGGCAAGAAGAGACCAATGATGCCCGCCACCAGCAAGAGAATCACGCCGAAGAAGAGGTACTTCCCCAGGCCAGAGAAGTCACGGCGCGTGGTCCAGGCATAGGCGGCCAGCCCCAACGAGGACAGCGCCGTAATCAAGAAAGCCTCACCGAGAATATTCCCCATACCGGCCCCCGTGAGGGCCATCACCAGGGGTGCCAATGACATCCCTTCCAGGAAAGTGAACAGGTAGAGCAGGAAGAGATTGAGCCCATGGACATTGATCGCCAGCTGCAGGATAAACAGGACGACCAGGCCACCCAGGGCAACCAGCAGGTAGGCTCCCAAGCCGGCAACCTGAGCAAAGAAGGAGATACCGACAAAGGTACCGATACAGGCCACCAGGAAGGAGATGGCCAGCAGCAACATGACCTTGCTAACCAGGCTCCCCGCCCGCTCATTAACGTAAGGAATCGTCTGGTAAGGGTAGGAGCCAAGCCAGTTATTGCGCTCTCCTCCCATACCAAACGGTGAATTATAGCGTGGATTATACATGCTTCACCTCACTCAGGGAAACAAGCTGCTTCCGCTGCCACTCGGCTCCGCTGCGATGCGCTTGGGACACAGTCTTTACAGTCTTTCCGCGCGGCGATAGCCAGAGCCGCTGCCGTTTCTTGCTTCCTCCTTCATCAAGATATTACGCAGCCGTGGGCCTGAAGTTGTACACTCCCTCCCTCCTTTGCTCTCTGCCTTCTCCTTCTTCTCCCTTTTCTTCAGGCTCAGCACGGATCTTTTCTAGAAAAGGAAACGCCCGGCAGGGCGGATTTATTTCGAGGATTCACGCCCCTCTGCCGGGTTCTCGGCCTCTGCACTGCGCGGCTTGAAGGAGGATTCGGCGATATTGGTGATATCGCAAGGTGGATGGTTACTATCGGCATGCCAATAGAAACTGCTCCCCAGAGGCTTGTAGAGAAGACCCCCACAGCGGGGGCAGCGACGCAGTGTCTCGTTCTCCTGATCCTGACTCGTCGGCATAAATCCCTCACTCCTTCAGATCAGTGCGCAATAGGAGCCTGAGAACAACACCTGACTGTAGGGGAGAGGAAGCAAGTATACAGATACGCTGCCGGACTAGCAGCCGGGGGAAGCCAGCTGAACTGAACCGGTTCCATCCATCAATCCTTTCTTCCTCTCGCCCATCTACCCCCGTGAAGCCAGGGCGATCACCCAGGACCAGCGTACGGCCTGGCAGGCGACGGATTGTGCGTTAGGCTTCCTTCCCTCCTCTTCCCCCTCTCCTTTCTGGTTCCGCCTGCCTGTCCTCTTGCTCACCTACCACTGCTATGGCACTGACATGACTTGCCCCAGGCCGAAGCTCCAGGCAAGGTGATCTCTCACCAAGCTGGGGGATTCCTTCCGCTCTGCCTACGCTTTTGATCAGCCAGCTATCCATTCTTACTTATTCGCACTCGGCTCTACTAACCAGCCGAGGAAGCCAGCTTTGCCAGCTGCCGACTTCCATATGCGAGTGACTGGTTAGCACCTCAGTACAGAGTCAGGCCAGGCTTTGCCCAGCTGTGGACGATGAGCCAGACAGGCCAGGCACTTGCCTGCCCGATCTGTGCCCCTTCAGTGAGGGTTAGCCGGGAGTAGCGGCCCGAGCCGGCGCGGCGGCATAGGGTAAGACAAGATAAGGTGGGCAGGGCAGGGACAGCCAGCGCCCACCTCACCACCTGCGGCGACTCACTGGCTTACATGACGCTCCAGACGCCACAGATCTCGCAATAGGCCACACCAACCTCGCCGAAGGCCTTGCTGCGTGTCTCCCAGCGATCGTAGACGACAGCCAGGGAACCGCAGTTCCAACAGCGGGCGCGTCCACCAGCCTTACTTTCGCTTTCCAGGCGGCGCAGCAGCTGGCTGCGCGCCTCTTCGGCTCCGGTATAGCTGGGATTATAGGCCAGATGCAAGAGGTTGCCCAGCGGCAAGGTAATCTCATGGGATGGGGCCGGAGGTGACGGTTGTTGGAAGGTTGCCACTGGACCAGGGGCACTGGTGGGAATCGCCGCTGCCGGTCGACGGAAGTACTCACGAGCCGTACGACGGCCCCCTTCCGCAGGCACAGCAGGGAGATAGTCGGGGCCTTGCCGCTCGCTTGGCGGACGTTCACCATTGGCCACCGGTGGAGTTCCTGGGCCGGCGGGTGTGGCGAGTGCTTCACTGGGCGGGAACGGCAGCGAGATAGCCTCTCCCGACTGCGTGGGAGCCTGTGCTCCCTGGCGGGGAGGCGCTGCCGATGCCTGCTCACCATCCAGCGGTACAATGGGAGCCTGCTCCGTTGTCAGTGGCTCGGCTGCAACCTCCTCTCCTTGCTCCGCCACATGGTTATGGTTGTCGTTCTCCGGTTGCTCTGGTGGATTCGCGCGTCTGCGCCTCGTTACTGGCATAGGGGCAGCTCCCTCAATAAAAGTTCTTTTCTCCTCGATGATACATGCACCTGCATTATATCACAGCCCTTTCAGTCCCTCAAGCAGATCGATGGTCTGCCCGCCCCTGACGTTGCCAGGCGACCAGCACGCTCCGCTTCCTTCCTTTTGCCTCCTCGGCTCAGCCCCTCTACCTCTTGAAGAATTCGGCATTGATTTTGATAAAATGCCTCCACTCATCAGGCACCGCCGACTCTTCAAAGATGGCGTTGACCGGGCATGCCGGCTCACAGGCGCCGCAGTCGATGCACTCATCGGGATTGATGTAGAGCTGCTCGCTCTCCTCAAACCCCTCTTCGTTCGGTGTTGGATGAATGCAATCTACCGGGCAGACATCAACACAAGAAGCATCCTTCACGCCAATGCACGGCTGAGTGATCACGTAGGGCATCCAACATTCCGGCGCATCAACCCCTGCCTACGCCATAGCACGCTCGGCCTGTAAGCAGGAAGGGGGAACAGCGCCGCCTCCTTTTCCTCTGAGATGAGCTTGATCCGAGCTGGGGCCTGTGCGTCTTCCTCGCAGCAAGAAGGTTTGGCAGTCAGCAAGCAAGCAATCAGGCCCCGCGTGTCTTCTCGAGCTCGCGGTCAGCGCCCCCCTGAGCTTCTCAGTCCATTCAGAGAGCGCGGGCGCCTCGTTGCTTTGCTGACTCTCTCTGGCAATGGAACCGCCCGGTATGGGGTCGGCGCCGCCACAAGTCTGACTTTCCGGTTGTTGCTTTGAGCCTGCCCATAGGGCTGCCGTTGTTTTGCTGACGATTGCTATGCTCAATGGACAGGCACCGATTGTAGCCTAGTTCAGTATAGAAGGTTGGCAACTCGATGTCAATTCCAGATCACTGCTTTTCCGCGCCTGTGCCGCCCTTCGCAACATCGGTCTGGCTCTCTCTCACAGCTGCCTCACAGTGCGTTTTCTGCAGGATGCAGGACAGTGTGCGTTGAGGAGGGTTTGCCCGCTCTGCAGCCAGGATGCTCACCAACGGCAGGGCTACCGCAGCCCTCTAGCAGAGCACCGCCAACCCGGAGCTTCGGGTGAAGACAATGATGGTTATGGTCAGTCGAGATTGGCGGGGGCAACTCACATCTTGCCAAAACGGCTGTGATCCTTTAGAGTATTGGCATGGGTCAGCTTCTAGATCAGCTGAATTCAAGGCCCGCGGAGCGGCCTTCGCTGCTCTTACTCACCCCAGGGGAGTGGCAGGATTATGCGCTGTTGGATAGCGGGGCAGGAGCCCGCCTGGAACGCCTTGGCCCCTACCGCTTTGTGCGTCCCGAGCCACAGGCCCTCTGGCAGCCTGCTTTGCCACGCAAGCTCTGGGAAAAGGCCGACGCCATTTTCGTGAGCGGTTCCCCGCTGTCGGAAGATCAAGAGCAGCATGGGCGCTGGCAGTTCCGTCATCCTCTTGAGCCGCGCTGGATGGTCCGCTATAAACATCTGAGCTTCTGGGCCGCTCCTACGCCTTTCCGTCACCTGGGGGTCTTTCCTGAGCAGGCCAGCCATTGGAACTGGCTGGCAGAGCTGGTGAGCGCTGCGGTCCGTCGGCGCCCAGTACGGGTGCTGAACCTTTTTGGTTATACGGGTCTGGCTTCTCTGGCCGCTGCCAGCGCTGGAGCCAGTGTGACCCACGTCGACGCCTCGAAGAAGATTCTGGAGTGGGCACGCGCCAATCAGACCCTCTCTGGCTTGAGTTCTCGTCCGATTCGCTGGATCGTGGATGATGCTTTGAAGTTCGCTCAGCGCGAGGTGCGCCGCGGCTCGCGCTACGATGGGGTGATTATCGATCCGCCGAAGTTCGGTCGCGGCCCACGTGGTGAGGTCTGGAAGCTGCAGGAGTCGCTTCCGACACTGTTGCAGACCTGCCGCTCGCTCCTGAGCGAGGAGCCGCTCTTCGTGGTGCTGACCACATATGCGATCCGCTCCTCGGCTCTCAGCTTATACTATGCTCTGGAGGAGATGATGCGCGGCTACGGTGGTACGATTACGACTGGCGAGATGGTCCTGGTGGAGGAAAGCGCTCAACGCTTGCTGTCAACAGCGATCTTCGCCCGCTGGAGCTACGACCCACAGCGACCCTAAGTGATGCTTTGCCTGGATGGCGGAGAAGTTGCTCTCCGTTGTGTCTTCTCCTCTTGCTTGACAGGGAGCCTTCCATTGGCTATACTTTTGTTGCTTTTCCGGTCCGGTGTAGGCCCGCTCATTGTTTGACCTTGAAAGGAGGCCCCTGGTGATGAAGAGACAGTGCACCCTTCGGCCTGGTCAGGCGCAGGCGATTCATCCCACGGTGGCCAGCCCGGCTCTCTCTCCCTTCAGGCAGCCAAAGCCGCTCGCTTTCTCTGCTGCCTGCTGTCCACCTCATCGTTGAACCCTTTCAGCGTCTGCTCTTCTCTTTCTCTCTTTCTCCTGGATAGCAACCGCTTTCGCTAGCGGTCTGCAGACGCAAGACCTGCTCTTGTCCCGGCCCGGTCTCCAAGGCCAACGTCAAGGAGCAGGACTTTTTTTGTCTTTTATGATCATCTACTACACTTCAACGGAGAAAGGAGCTTCCATGATGTCTTTCAGCGGGTTATCCCCCGCCGATCCGCAGTATGTGCGCGATCTGGGCGATGGCCTGCGATTGCGCTGGTCGCGCGCCGAGGATGCTGAGGAGCTGGCACGGCTGGAGTGTGAGGTCTTTTTGAATAGGCCGACAGAGCCTCTTAATCAGCCCCTGGCCTGGCATGTGCGCGAGTTGCTCAGTGACAGTCACCCACTGATGGGAAGTGGCGATTTTGCGCTGGTAGAGGACAGGCGAGGCGGTGGCAATCGCGTGGTGGCTTGCGCCTGTCTTTGGCGCCAGTTCTGGGATTACGAGGACGTCCGCTTGCTGGTGGGGCGTCCTGAGCTGGTGATATCTGATCCTGACTATCGCCATCGCGGCTTGATTCGCGCGCTTTTTGGGCTGCTCCATGCGCGCAGCGAGGCTGAGGGCGCTCTGGTGCAGGCGATTACGGGTATTCCCTACTTTTACCGTCAGTTCGGTTACGAGTATGCGCTGGAGCTAGATGGTTATCTGACCTTGCCAGTGGCTCTGATTCCACCGGCTCCCGATGATGGTCGGGAACCGGTGCGATTGCGCGATGCGACCCTGGAAGATCTGCCAGCCATTATGGCGCTCTACGAGGCTCGCCGGCAGCAGGGTGAGCTAGCGGTGTCGACGCCGATCAGTGAGAAGTGGTGGCGCTACCAATTGACGCACTGGCAGGACTGCCGCACGGGTGAGCACTGGCATGTTCAGGTGATGGACAGTGAGCGCGAGGACTTTCTCGGCTTTCTGGTGATGCCGACCATGCGCTGGCGCTCGGCAGTGCCGGTGATGCACTGCTTTGAGGTAGTACCCGGGGTCGATCTGTTCTGGCTGTTGCCCCCTGTGCTGCGGGCCATTCTGGCCAGGGGCCGGCAGATGCCGGTACGTAGAGAGCCAGCTGAGATTGATCACTTGCGCTTTTATCTGTCCACTGAGCACCCGATCCGTGCGGCATTACTGCGCCTGCCCAATCGCTATGGCGAGCCGCTGGCGGTGCGGAGTAGCCGCCCTTATGCCTGGTATGTCCGTGTGCCTGATCTGGCGGTCTTCCTGCGTCGGGTGGCCCCAGTACTGGAGCATCGGCTGGCCCGTTCGCCGCTGGCCGGCTATAGTGGGAAATTGAGCCTACACTTCTATGGCCGCGAGCTGCTGCTGCATTTTCAGGCGGGTCAGCTGGAGAGAGTACAAGAGTTGAAGCCTGCCTTTGACTACGAGCAGGCTGATGCGGCTTTTCCGCCACAGGCGTTTCTGCCGTTGCTGTTTGGTTATCGCAGTCTGGATGAGTTGAGCTACGCCTTTCCCGATATTGAGGTGAAGCCGACGGCGGAAATGCTGCTGCAGACGCTCTTTCCTAAGCGGCCTTCGTGGGCCACACCGCTGGGATAGGATTTTCTGGGCCTTGTGGTAGGGAGAGGGCCAGGGCAGACAGCTGGTGAGCGAGCGAGTGGTTGGACTGCTCGTTCACCAGCTGTCTGCTCCTGGGTGGGTTCAGGCCACTTCGAGCACGCCCTGGGCGGTTTGTTCGATCAGGAGCCGGATGACCTGGTCGATGGTGCCGGTCTGGCGATAGATGGCGATCTGGCGATCGGCGCCGGTTCCACGGGGATCAGCTAAGAGGGCACGCAGATAGGCCATTTCCCGCTGGCTACCCAGCTCCTCGGCTACGTCGGCGACGAAGTCAAGGAGTTCGCCAATGGCCTCGCGCATGCTCAGGCGGCGGTGATTGGGGAAGTCGAAGTAGGTGGCATCCAGCCCATCGCGCATGGCCAACCATTTGTTTTCTTCGATGTAGAGGCGCGGCAAGACGACGGTGGTGACTCCCTGCTGGTAGAGGAGGTAGAGCTTGGCCACGAGGGCCTGGCAGAGAGCGGCCAAGGCAATGGTATCTTCCAGGGTGGCTGGCATATCACAGATGCGGAATTCGAGGGTGTCAAAGAAGGGATGGAGGCGGATGTCCCACCAGATGCGCTTGCCATTGTCGATGGCACCGACTTCGATGAGGTCGTCGACATAGCGTTCAAAGTGGGCCAGGCTGGGCAGGACTTCAGGCAGGCCGCTGCGGTTGCAGCGTTTCCAGACGACGGAGCGGTAGGATTTGATGCCAGTCAGCCTGCCTGCCCAGAAGGGTGAGTTGGCAGAGAGCGCCAGCAGATGGGGCAGCCAGAGGCGAGCCTGGTTCATGACGGCAATGGCCACCTCACGGTCGGGAATCCCGACATGGATGTGCAGGCCAAAGATGAGCAGCGAGCGGCCTACGTCCTGCTCCTCTTCTTCCAGCTCTATGTAGCGCTCGCGTTCGGTACGCTGCTGGTCCTGCCAGCGAGCCGTGGGATGGGTGCCCGCGCTGATAGGTACCAGGTCTTCTTTGGCCAGAACCTCGATGAGACGCCGGCGCAACTCGCACAGCTCTTGTCGGACGGCGGCGATATCGGCACAGACCGGGCTGATAATCTCGACCGTTGAGGCATGCATTTCGGGCTTGATCTGCTCGCCAAAGAGGGTTTGACCTTGCTCCAGGACGCGCTCGATGGCACCGCACAGTTGACCACTACAGCGCTCAACAAGCTGAAATTCTTCCTCTACGCCAAGAGTGGGACGATAAAGGGCTGAACGACCTTTCATACGTGATCCTTTGCTCTTCAAAGCGACAGGTCCGGCAGAGGTGGCTCCATCGACACGCAACGCCTTCAAGACGATCCTTTCGAATTATACTCTATTTTCTGTCCGGGATGCGACGAGCAGCACCTTGTCCCTGGGACGAGGCGAGGAGGGCGAGCACTGCCTACGCCAGGCCCGGGCAGGGAAGCGGGTAGACCAGCAACCAAGCATACAAGCCGAGCCATCCACCGGCGTCGGGGCCAGTCTGGGTTTAGAATCGAGCAGGCCCAATATAGAGTTGTGAGCAGGCGATTTCGCTGCCCTCTTCTTCCACGTAGAGGCCAATGCTGCCGTTGACAGGGGCAGAAGGAGCAGAATCATGCAGCGGTGTAGAAGAGAGTCCCTGTCCGTTAATAAAGAAGCGCAAGAGGGGACCATGAGCATCGACCTCGAGGGTATTGACGGCCCCCGGCCCGATCAGCAAGCTGGGAGCTGGTCCTTCGGCCAGCGTCGTCCAGCGTCCGCTGTAGCGCCAGACGGCATACGAGCCACCACCCCAGCTGGCAACGGCAAAAACGTAATAGCGTTGCTGGTCGCTACTGGCCCGGAAGACCACGCCATAGTAGTCGGCGTCGTTGTGGGAGCCACGCACCTGACGCACGTTGACGGCCAGGTGAAAATCGTCGAAGTGATGGCGGGCGTAGAGCGCAAGAGCGCTGGTTCCCGGTGTGGTATTGAGGAGATAATACTCTCCATCGGCAAAGAAGGCGCTAGTGCTATGAGGCCAATCGCTGGCTCCAGTCAGCAGTTGATCGGGAGCGGTGAGGGCCAGCGTGGGCTGAGGGGGAGAGAAGCCAGAGGTTGACAGGCTGGCGCTGGCGCCGTTTCCTGGTCTTGTGCGGGCAGCATGCAAGGCGTAGGCGAGCGAGCTGGAGCAGAGCAGGAGCAGCAAAAGCAGGGTCAGCAGCAGGATCTTCCATCTACCGCTCACGCTGGAGGGAATGGGCAGCGCTTCCAGGCGCCGAACGAGTGGGAAAGGGAGCCAGGCCGGCAGGAGCAGGCCATGTACGCTCAGGCGGAGACGGGCAGGTGTCTCTGGGCCAGCGATCGCCTGCTGGAAGGCCTCGCTCAAGAGCTGGGCGGAGGCAAAGCGCTCCTCGGGAAACTTGGCCAGGGCCTTACGCAGAACATAGTCGACCTGGGGCGGGATACGTGGATCAAGCTCGCAGAGGGCAGGAGGTGGCTCGTGGACGTGCAGCAGGGCCAGCGCAATGGGGGAATCGGCCTGGAAAGGGGGACGTCCTGCCAGCAGATAGAAGAGGGTAGCGCCAAGAGCATAGATGTCAGCGCGGTGATCAACTGGCTCATTGAGGGCTTGCTCGGGGGCCAGGTAATCAGGAGTGCCTAGAGGGATAGACATGGCGGCAGCCTGCTCGCTGGCTGGCGCTTCCTCAACATGGCCCTCGTTCGGGAACGCGTCCTGTAGCAGGCGAGCAATGCCGAAGTCGCAGAGGAAGACGCGCCCTTGCTCATTGAGCAGAATGTTTGCGGGCTTGACGTCGCAGTGGATGTAGCCGCGCTGATGAGCGTAGTCCAGGGCGGAAGCGATTTGTTCCACATAGGTGGCGGCCTGCTCTAGGGGGAGAGGGCCGTGGCGACGTACGTAGTGGGCCAGGGTGCCGCCAGCCATATAGGGCATGACCAGATAGGCGAGGCCGGCCTCCTCGCCCCAGGCGTAGATAGGCACAATGTGCGGGTGCTGCAAGCGGCTGGCCGCCTGGGCTTCTTGTAGGAAGCGGCGTTGGAGTTCGGTGTAGGCCGTTCTCGTTAGATGGGTGCGGGGGAGAAAGACCTTCAGGGCCACAGGGGTGGAAGGGGTTGTTGAGTCATTGCAGCGGGCTAGATACACGGCGCTGCTTCCGCCGTAGCCAAGCAGCTTTTCGAGCACATAGCCCCCGAGGGTCTTTCCGAGCAGCTCCTGACCCCTGCTGTGCAACACTTCGCAGCACCTCTTTCCTTCGCCACTGCCTCGCCGGTGGCGGCCATGCCATCGGCGCGAGGCGGGCAAGTCATGCTTGCTTGGGATTTTCCCTGTCTTTGTCGCTTCTCGCTCGCTAGACTAGCAGCTCTGCCGAGGCGGCGAGGTGAGAGCGGGCAGACAGGGGGCGGCCTGGATCGGATCTGCTGAGATTCTTCAGGCAGTCCGGCCCAGGCCCTAGCTAGACCAGGGCACGTGAGTCGCCTCCTCTAGAGGCAGAACTCACCATCGCGCATAATTAGGCGTCCGTCGACCTCGATGGTGCAGGTTGTCGGCACGACATCGACGTGAATGCGGGCATCCCAGTCAGCCCCGGTGTACTCTGGATACGGATTGCCAAAGGCGATATGCAAGCCGGGGATCTTCTCATCCTGGAGCAGATTGCCAACCGGCTGCTTGAGGCTGATGAGAGTACCGATGGCGAACTCTCCCACGCGGTTGCCGTTGGGAACGGAGAAGAGATAATCGCGCAGCTCCTTGGCAACTGCTGTATCTTCGCTGGTGACCTCGGTGGCATAGCCATTCTTGATGGTGATGCGCACAGGATGCTTGAGGACGCCATACCTGGCGGAGAAGAAGTCACCGAGGACGTCGCAGACCACCACGCCGTTGACATCGGCAGGGGCAGTAAAGACCTCACCTTCGGGCAGGTTGCCCCATTGCCCTTGCTCGTGATAGCGTCCGTGACAGGGAATCCACTTCCAGTGCTTATGGAAGGTCGCGCTCAGATCGCTGCCTTTGGCTGAGGTCACGTGGATGCGCTCGGCCTGGCGCACGATCTCATAGACCTTGTTGGTGATCTCATAGACCTGGTCGTAGTCGGCACACATGCCTTCGGCCATCAGGCGCTCATCGATGCCCGGCATGTGACCGTGCCGGACACGCAGCTCCTGGGTCAAAAAGGGCAGCAAGGGAATGCGGAAACCGATCTCGCCAGGGCGAGTTGTAGCAATGTAGAAGGTGACAGTGGGATGAAACTGCTGCAGGTCCTGGCGCAGGCTCTCGGGGAAGCTTGTCAGGGGCCGTTTGCCGTAGTGCTCCAGAAAGTGCACGCTGACAGCGGCATGGCGATCAAGGGCCGCCGCTGCCACCCGGCGGGCGATCGCCCCGCGTTCATAGTCGGTCAAGATAAAGAGTCGGTCGGTGGCCGCCACCCCCATACAATTAAGAGCATTCTCGGCTCCACGCTGTACCCGTGCCTCGAAATTAGAGTCGCTCTGGATATTGGTGATCGCTGGCTGACTCATGATTCTGCGTTCCTGCCTTCTTCCTTCACTAATCTCACGACACTCTTCTTGCTGTCTCTACGCTCTCTAGAGAGAACGCTGAGAAGTCCCCCGATTCTCTCACCCATCTCCATCCTCCTCTCATCCCTGGACAGGCCGCGCTGCGGCGGTCTGGCGGCTGCGCGCGGGATGCTCTGGAAAGAGAGACGCCGCCGCTCCAGCGAGAGTAACGTCTCTGGGAAACGACGGTGAGGAGGTGCTCTCCGTTTCCAGTATAGCGAGAAGGTGAGAACTACCGATGCAAGGCGTTGTTATACTCCATACAGAAAGACAGAGCCTGCTTGTTCTGAGGTGAAGCGGAGAGGAGCGGCGACAGGTGGGCAGCGAACGAGAAGGAGCAGACCAGTGAGTGAAGACTTTCGCATGACCGATGTGGTGAGCTATCTCACGCGGCTAGGACTGCGCGTCGCCAGCGTGGACGAGCGCCAGGGAGTGGCTGAGCTAGTTTTTCACGACGAGTTGGGGCAGTGGCAACTGCTGATCATCTTGCAGGCCGGCCCACCGCTGGGAAGAAGACTGCTCTTTATTGTGCCTCATCTCAGTATTCTGCCGCAGCGGCGGCGCCGGAGCTGCCTGGAGGCGCTGATGAGCCTGAACTATACGCTGCCGCTCGGACGCTTCGGCCTGGATCTGGAGGATGGGGAGGTGCGTTTCAGCGCCAGTGTCTATCTGGGCGAGGAGCGGCTCTCGTTACCAGCCTTCCGGCAGCATCTCGAAGGGGTCATTCAGACGATCGTCATCTATCACAGCCTGCTGCCGCGCATCATCTACGGGCATTGTACGGCTCGGGCTGCGCTGACTGCCTGCGAGCAGGCTTTTCTAGAGAGCTACGAGGGCGAGCGCCTTTTCTGGCAGGAGAGGCCCGGCAGCGAGCAAGGGCAGACCCAAGACGAAACAGAGACTGACGCCTCGCCTTCCGCTCCCGAGCTAGATGCCGCCGAGGTGCTGGCGGAGATCAGGCGTATGCTGCAGGAGGGCCAGGGCCAGGAGCGCGATGACAACCTCGACTGAGCATTCTTTGGCAGACTGGGCCGGCGGCTGCGCAGACACCACTGCGGCGGAAGCCAGGCTACTACAGCAGGAGTTTGCTCCCCGCTCACTCGATCAGCAGCCTTCTGCTCAGTTAGAAGGTCTGTTTACTCTTATTCGAATAATGCCCGTTGAGACGTGAACGCAAGGGAGGATAGGGCGGCTCATCCTCATCGTCTTCAAGGGGGACCTCGGGCGCCATCTCCTCTAGCTGATTCAGCTGCGAGGGGTCCAGCTTGATTAAACGATCTGCCGTCTCTGTACCTGTGCCTGTGCGGCGGACAGTATTGAGGCGTTTACCGATCTCCAAAGCGGCCCAGGCAAGAATGAGGGCAGCCACAATAAAGCCGATATAGCCCAGAACAGTCTCGTCCATTTGGCCATCTGTTGCGGCACCTCCTCCTCTGAACAGACCTTGTTCCTGGAAACAGAGAGAGGCGCCGCCTCCTTCCCACGTGATTACTGTGCTGCCAGCGTCAGCTCTCCCCCACCAGAGAGGGTAGCGGCACCAGGAGTCACTGGTTGTAGTCTACCCAGGGTAGCCCCGGCACGTCAAGCCAGAGATAGCCATCCCGGCTATCCCCAGATCAGCGGTAGGGGAGAGAGAGGACATACGGCAGTGCAACGCCCGGCGGAGGCCGGCCAGGGGTAGACCCTGGAGCCAGCCCACTCCGCTCAGACAGTTGTGATGGAACCATCGGCGTTGACGCGAATCATGATCTGCGGGAGCGGGGTCGTGGCTGGACCCTGGACAACACTCCCCTTCTTGGCCGGATCAAAGATCGCACCATGCGCCGGGCAGACGAGCAAATGGGTGGCCGGGTCATAGTTGACGGCCACTCCCTCATGCGTACAGCTTCGCGAGTAAGCCGCAAAGGAGCCACCCGGCAGGTGAATGAGCAGCCCCTGCTTGCCATCGGCGGGATTGGTAAAGGCCTGGGCTGAGTTCAGCGCCAGGGAGGTGGTGCCGATGACCTTGCCATTCTGCTTGGTATTGGAGCCGTTCGTGGTCTGACCGGTGGTAGACTGCTGGCCACTGGTCTGCTGCTGGCCAGTGGTGGAACCAGAGGAGGTGGCCATGTTGCCACTCTGGTTGGTATGGAAGAGGCCACTCAGCAACGATTGGGCCGCCGAGGTTTTGATAGCCAGACCCAGGCCAGCCGCGGCCAGGCCACCGCCGGCGAGCAAAGCCACTACCTGACGCCGGCGCCGCTTGCGGCCACGCCGTGTGCTCACGGGGATCTCGGCAGCAAGCGGCGCCTCTTGCGGCAGCAAGCGGGCGTGGACCCGCTGCTCTGAGCGCCGCTCTGGTGGGGCAGGCAAGACGACGGGCGCGGGATCGGCGCTGCCAGCCGCGGGGGGCAGCCTGACAGGGGCTGATGGTGCAGCTGTCTGGGCTGGCGCGGCGCGCTTGAGGGCATAGTCTTCGGGTCGCCCGGACCACCAGGCAAAGCTGTCGAGGTCGGCACTGTTGCCGCTGGGAACAGGCATTGGCGGCGCTGGAGGCATGGGAGGCACAGCCTGCGGCAGGGTACCGGGCAACGAGACCATCTCTCGCCTGGCTCCATTCGTCGGCGCCGCTCCAATGGCGGGCGCCTCTTTCACCAGGGGCAGGGGCTGGTCCTGCCAGGCAAGCCCGCCAGCCAGAGGACCAGTGGTCGGTAGCTCTCCGCTGCGCTTGACACTCGGCAGGCGCCCTGTGATGATGGGAGGTCGCAGCTGCCAGTGGCTGCCGGAGCTGGTTAGCTCATCTTCCTCAGCCAGCTGGGTCTGGAGCTGAGCGATGCTGGCAGCTACGGGGGCAGCGGCAGCGGCGGCAAAGCTGCGCTCTCGTCGCAAGGCGCGCGCGTAGGCCGTGACAAAGGCCTCCGCTGAGGGGAAGCGGCGCGCCGGGTCGCGCGCCAGAGCTTGCGAGAGCACTTCATCGATCTCTGGCGGCAGGGAAGGACAGAGATTGCGGAGGGCCGGCACTGGTTGCTTGACATGCTGAAGGGCGATCTCCAGCGAATCGTTGCCGGTGAAGGGTGGCTTGCCACTGAGCAGCTCATATAAGATGATGCCCAGGGCATAGATATCGGCACGGGCATCGACCTGCTGCTGACCGAGCACGACCTCTGGGGCCAGATATTCAGGCGATCCGAGGAAGGTCCCGGCCAGATTGAGCAGATGGAGATAGGGATGCTCGACGCGCCGCACGCCCCGTAGCTGCAAGAGATCGACAAGGCCAAAGCCTGCCACCGTCACATGATGCTCGTCGCCCTGGAGCACGATGTTCGCCGGCTTCAAGGCCCGGTGCACGATGCCTCGGGCGTGGGCATAGTCCAGCCCCGCCGCCACCTGCTGGAGCACCTCCAGGGCATAGGAGGGGGCACAGCGCCCGTCGCGTTTGAGGACGTGCGCCAGCGAGCCGTCGGTGACATAGGGCGAAATCAAGTATGGATAGCCGAGCTGCTCGCCAAAGTCGTAAATCGGCAGAATATGCGGGTGATCAAGTTCAAGCAGGGCCGTCGCTATCTGGGTAAAGCGCCTGATGAAACGGTTACGCGCCCGTACTGAGAAGTCTTCTGGGATAATGATGGCAGTGACGGCCACCGGCAGGCCACTCACAGAGTGCCGGGCCAGATAGACGGCACTGACACGACCTTTGCTCAGCAGTTGCTCAACACGGTACCCTCCCACCATCTGCCCCACCAGCAGATCTTCTTGCTGCGTCTCGTACATAGCATCTCCGTTCTCCGAAACTGTACCCATCGCTCGCTGGACGGGTCAGAGACAGTGTCCGGTACCTGTCGCGCGAGGGGCTGGCGCCCCGCCCGCAGCAGAGAGCAGCACACGGGGCCGCTCGCTCCTCCCCACAGGCAGCTCTTCAAGGCACATACCGCAGACCCTGCTCGCCCGCCTGGGCTGCGCCAGGGTCCTGGCCGCAGAGCGGCCCGCGGACCGACTCAGCGTCCACCATAGCGGCGCATGGGACCTGAGCGCTGTGCCTTGATGGCGTGTGTTCACGGCTCCGACGTAATGAGCTTACAAAGTATATCAGGGCGAGTCAATCTGTTGCGCCTCATGTAGGACTTGTGGGTTATTCCCGCAGGATAATCATCACCAGCCCGTGCCGCGAAGCCCGGCAGGCCGCGAGGCACGGGCAGACAAGGAGCGGTCAGGCCACCTCGTCCGCGAACGTCTGGAGATCTGGCCCGACCTGCCCTTCCCCTAACTGACCAGCCGACCCGGCCCGATAGGGAATCAGCCCCTACGCCAGCGCACAAAGAGACGGGCGATCGGGGGGAGCACGCAGGAACCCGACCGCCCGTGAAGAGCGAAGAGAGAGTGCGAGCCGGGAGGCGGCGGGGGACCGCCTCCCGTACGGGGAAAAGGGGAGGTCACTTCAGTCACAGAACTTGAACATAAGTTCTAGTTTCAGAATACCATAGAAGGAGTGAAAAGTCAAGAGGGGATTCGGCTTTTTGACAGTTTTCTGGCTCGGTTCACTCGTCAGTGAGAGCGAGGCAGTTCCTCCCCAAGGCAGGGCCTGCAGAGATAGGGACTGGGCTGGGCCAGAGCGAACAGAGATGGTACAATGGGCAGAGAAGACGCCGCTCCCTCTGCCTCCGCCTCTGGGATGATGGTTCGGTTCGGCAGGCGAGGCAGTGCGGGTCACTGAGCATGTTTTCCTGTGGGAGCCTTGAATCTGGAGAGAAAGCGAAGTGCCTCGACTATGGCAGATGTACGACCTTTCCGTGGCATACGCTACGCGCCAACGGCGGTGAGCGACCTGGGGCAGGTACTCTGTCCTCCCTTTGATGTGATCTCGCCCGAGGCGCAGGAGCGCTATTATGCGCGCCATCCCTATAATATGATCCGTCTGGAGCTGGGGCGCGAACTTCCCGACGATACCACCCTGAATAATCGCTATACACGCGCGGCGCGGACCTTCGCCGAGTGGCGTAAGGAGGGCGTACTCCGTCAGGACACGGTCCCCAGCTATTATCTGTATCAACAGCGTTTCAGCTATGGAGGCCAGAGTTATACGCGCACGGGCCTGGTGGCGCGTGTGCGGCTGGAGCCGTGGAGCGCGCGGGTAGTGCTGCCCCATGAGCTGACGCTGAGCAAGCCCAAGGATGACCGGCTGCAGCTGATGCGGGCCTGTGCCGCTAATTTCAGCCCGATCATGGCCTGGTACGAGGACCCCCAGGCCCGCCTGCGCCGCCTGCTCCAGCCCTATGCTGAGGGCGCTGAGGTCCAGGCCCACGATGAGCTGGCCGACGAGCATCGCCTGCAGCCGATTACGGACCCGCAGCAGGTGGCGCTGATCCAGGACTTTTTCAGTCAGCGGCAGCTCTTCATTGCCGATGGGCACCATCGCTATGAGACGGCTCTGAGCTATCGTGAGGAGATTCGCGAGCTGCATCGCGGTCTGGACCCGGAAGACGGGGCGAATTTTGTGATGATGGTCCTGATCGATGTGGATGATCCTGGCTTGCTGGTGCTGCCCACACATCGTCTGCTCGCGGGCCTCTCCGCTGAGCAGCTGCAGCGCTTGACGCCGGAGCACCTGGGGCGCTATTTCCAGACTGAGCGCCTGGAAGGCGAGGCGGGTCAGGGCGCGGCACTGATGGCGCGTCTGGCAGAGGCGGGCCAGACAGCCCCTTCCTTTGCGCTGCTGACACCGGAAGGGAGCTGGCTGCTGCGGCTGACGGAGGCCGGGCAGGCGCAGATGGCCAAGAGCGGGCGAGAGCCGGCCTGGAACGCGCTCGACGTGGCGATTGCCCATCAGCTGCTGCTGGAAGAGTTGCTGGGACTGAGCGCGGAGGATGTGCGGGCAGGACGCTATTTGCGCTATACGCATGAGACGGAGGAGGCTCTGGCCGCGCTGCCACGGGGCGAGGCCCAGGCGGTGCTGCTGCTCAATCCGACGCCCGTGCGTCAGATCTGCGAGGTGGCCCGGGCCGATGAGCGCATGCCCCAGAAGTCGACTTATCTGTATCCGAAGCTGGCCAGCGGGCTGGTGATTCATCCACTCTGGTAGGCTTCCTGACCGACTGGGTGTTGCTCTGGCTAGCTGGCTGGGTGGCTGGCCGAGGGACTGCCCGGTCGGCTTTGTTCCGTCTGTTTTGCCTGGTCTGGCCCTGGATTGGCCTACCGATCGCCGATAGCCAGGAAGGATCAGAGCGGAGGCTGACCCGGGCCGATGATTGGTTGCGCACATGCGCGCAGGAGAGGAGCGACGAGAAGCATGACAACGACGCTGATCGCTGCCGCACAGCTTGAGTCAAGTCCTTCGGCGGAGGAAAATCTGGCTAAGGCGCGTTCGGCCATCGCGCTGGCGGCCCAGCGGGGGGCGCGCCTGGTGATTCTGCCCGAGATCTTCATGGCCTATCTCTCGCATGAGGAGTTTACAGCCCCCCATGCCCGCAGGGTAGCGCAGTCGTTGGATGGTCCCTTTGTGAGGGGCCTGCGCGAGGCGGCACGCGCTGCCCAGGTCTGGGTCGTGGCGGGCATGATCGAGACGGCTAGCGAGACGGAGGAGAAGACCTACAATACGACAGTGGTGCTCGATGAGCAGGGGCAGCTGCTGCGTGCCTATCATAAGACGCACATGTTCGATGCCTACGGCTACCGCGAGTCGGACGTGTTTGTGAGCGGCGACCAGCTCTTTGAGCCGCTGGCGACGCCGTTCGGGCGCATGGGACTGTTTGTCTGCTATGAGCTGCGTTTCCCCGAGGTAGCACGCTATCAGGCGGCGCGCGGGGTTGATTTCTTTGTGGTGCCCTCGGGTTGGGTGAACGGGCATTTGAAGGAAGTCCATTGGCGCCATCTGGTGGTGGCGCGCGCGATTGAGAACACGGCCTACATCTTTACCTGCGATCAGGCCGGGCATCAGTTCCTGGGCCGCTCGCTGCACGTTGATCCCCTGGGGGTGGTACTGGCCGAGGGGAGCGAGGGCGAGCAGCTGGTCTTTGGTGAGCTGGATCTCCAGCGCCTGGAGCAGGCACGGGCGAAGGTGCCATCGCTGCAACATCGGCGCCCGGATCTCTACAGCTAGTCTTCCTTTCCTTCCTCTCGCCCGCCTGCTCGCTGTCGGCGCTGGCTGCCAGGTGGGTGCTCTTGCCCGGGTACGCGGGGCCGGCCCGCCCGTCCTTGGGCCGGGTTAGCGCGGCGGGAAGAGGTCGCCTGGCAGCGGCTGTAGTTCGTTGTTGTCGAGCGTCTCCAGCAGCATGCGGAAAGGTCCCTGGCGGATCGAGAGACTGAGGAGGGCGCGGACAAAGGGCTGCTCTTTGAGGGGGAGGCCCGAGCCTGGGTGCAGAGCCGCCGCAACGGCGCGGATCAGGGCTACTTCCTGCTTCCGTCCGGCGAAGGTGAAGAGCTGGCCCTGACGGCGCAGACGGGTCTCGTAGAGCAGGCGCCAGTGGTCATCGATCAGCTCCTCCAGGGCCTGCTCGACGACGGTCTCGAGGGCCTGGCGCTGGTCGGTGGCGGTCTGCTGCTGGTTTTGCTTGTGGCTGCGCCCTCGTCCGCGTGCACTGGCGGGAGGCACGCGGGGGAACTCGATGGTGCCCCAGTAGCGGGCCATAAATGGCTGGATACGCTCCAGTGGCTCGTACATCCAGGAGGAAAATTCGGGCATTTGAAATAGTTCATCGCCCTTTTGGACGAGGGGCAACAGCTCGGGTGAGAAGGGCTGCGGCTCCAGGGCGGTGGCCACGGGCTGGCCCTGATGCTGCTGCATCTCGGCGGAGAGCAGGGGGCGCCAGATAGCGTAAGCGATGGGCAGCTTATGGCGCCCGCGACGGTTGAGGGCGGCGGCCTCGCTGATGAGGGCCAGGCAGTAGGCCGGCGGGACGACGAAGTTGGTGAAGCCCTGGTCGCCCATTTCGCGGACGAGGCGCTGCCAGCGGTCGACGGCCATTTCGTCCGTGCTATAACAATCTTTGATGCCCCACTGGTCCTGACAGAGCAGGTTGATCCCCTTGACGGTCTCTTCAGAGTGCTTCCAGGCGAGCATGATGATCTGGGAGCCGCTGCCATCGATGAAGCTGACGCGCGCTTCGTAGAGGGGGTAGGCGGGACGAGCAGCTTCAGCCAGGGCCTGGGCTTCGGTGCCGGGAGCGGCCTGCATGGTGAGGCGCCCGAGAGCGGCACGGGCGTGCTGCTTGAGCAGGCGGTTCGAGCTGGTGGTGAGCAGGTGGTTGAGGGCGGGAATGGCCTGGGGGGCAGCCAGGCTGCCAAGCTGTTCGAGGGCGTCGATGGTGGCCATGACGACCCGCGTCGACTGATTTTCGAGCAGGGGCAGGAGCAGATGGACGGCACGCGGGTCGTGGCTGCGTCCGAGCCAGTCAACGAAGCCAAGGCGCCGCTCCAGCGGCATGCTGAGGACGTCTTCGAGGACGGCCTCGACTCCTAGCTCGCTCTTGCCAACCAGCTCCAGAAGACGGCTCTGCATCTGGAGCATGGCAGCCTCGGGATCGTTGAGGTATTCGACCAGCCCCTCCTCTGCCAGCTCGGAGTTGAGTTCTCTGAGGACGGGCGCCAGGGTAAGCTTGGCGATGTCGCTGACGGTGGGATCGGTGACAAAGTCTTCAAGTACTTCGCGGTCATCTTCGGTGGCCAGGTGTGAGAGGATATAGACCGCGGTGGAGTGGGCCGCCGGGTCACGGCGGCGCAGCAGGTCCAGTACTTTGTCGCGTGCTCCCGCTGTCCATTCTTCGTCGAGCCGCTCCAGATAGGCATCCATCTGAAGGGGGTCGATGCTGTCGCGGTGACACACGGCGTCGAGGACTTCGTCAATGCTCGGCGATGGCGATTCTTTTCGCTTCTTTGGCATGCCTCTCCCTCTTTTCTCTGCGCTGTCCTCCACTACGGTCGAGGGGATGGGACGACGCTTCTCCTCTTCGCTCTTCACTTGGTTCTCTTGGTCCGCTGAGGCTCTTCTGGCGTCCGCCCACAGGCGGGACCGCTGACTGCGGCTAGGGGTGGTCTGGTTAGCGGCGCCGCGTCGCCTCTTTTTCATGGCCGGTCTTCGTGTGGGTTGCTTTGCTATCGTGTGGATTGTACCACGCCGTGGGGCACAAGTCGATAGCAGACCAGGCGCAGGGGGGCAGATGGACTGGTTGGGAGCACACAGGAGAGAAATGAGCACAGACTCCTTCTTAGAGAGAGACAGGAGCACTACCGACGGGCCACTTTTGGGCCATTTTCGGCTTTCAAAAACGGCTCTCGTCTCGATAGAGGCGGCGCGGCGGGATCAGGGCCGAGGCAGGCGGCTGGTCGAGTTCATTGAGGGCCTCGCAGAGAAGGGCCAGGCTGATGAGAAAGTCGTCGTGGCCCTCGCCGGGGTTGACGTACATGTCGATCCCGCTCTCACCGAGCAGACGGTAGCGGGCCTGACGGAGTTGCTGCCAGCATTCACCCGCGATGGCCGTCGGGGCGCTGGCGGGGACGTAGAGCTTGAGGCGCCCGCTGTTGATGGTGGCCAGGAACTGATAGGTGAGGCGCGATTTGCGGGGACGGGTGAAGGTGAAGGGCAGGAGGCGCTCGTCGCCGAGGCGGCTGCGCAGGAGGGCGGCCAGGCCGGCGCCGAGGCCGGTGGCGTCGATGATGAGACGGCGCAGGCGCCAGCGCTCGGCCAGGACCAGAACGGCGCTGTACTGCTCCAGATAGGGGCGGCCTGTCCACCATTGCTGGTGGACGACGCGCAGGGCGGGCAGCCCTAGCTCGTTCTGGCTGAGGGCGGCAATAGTGAGGACGGTGCTGTCGCGGCGACGCCGTGAAGGCACGGCTGAAGGCTGGCTAAGAAGGGCAAGCTGCTCTTCTGGCCGGGGCTCTTCACCACCGATGTCGATGGCAGCAACGTAGTGCGCCTCTTCCTGTGGCTCTTCTTGCCAGGGGTGATCTCCCTGGAGGAGGCTGCGCTGCAGGGGAGTGAGCAGGTGGCCGGCACCGCTGATGGGCTGGAGCAGATACTGGGTCTGGATGGCGGGATGGCTGGCCCCCAGGCGCTGGATTTCGCTTTCGACGAAGCGCCGGTAGGCGGGGTTGATGGCCGCCAGGGCCTGCCAGTCGTATTCAAAGTGGGTCCTCCGCCCCTCGCGCTGTTCGCGCTCCCGGTTCAAGGCCCGCTGACGGGCCAGCAGGGTGTCGTCGCTCCAGGCGGTGCCGTAGAGAACGGTGGTGGCGTTGGTGGTGGCGGCCATCGGGCGAAAGTCGCGATCGAATTTGTCGAGGCTGACGTCCTGGGCTTCGTCGATTTCAAGCAGGAGGCTGGCGGTGGCGCCAACGACGTTGCTCTCGGGGGCAGCGGAGAGAAAGAGGATGCGCGGGCCGCTGTGGCGCCGGACGAGCTGGGGATCGGCCTGGGGCGCCAGGCCAAGCAGGTGGTCGCCGCTGCGCCAGAGGCGCTCAGCCAGGGGCGAGGTCTGCAAGAGAGTGAGCAGGCGCAGGCGACTGGTGAGGAGCTGGGGTTTGAAGGTGGGAGCGGCTTTGACAATGGTGCCTTCGGGAACGGTGGCCAACAGGTAGGCTTCGAGGACGGCAGAGAGCTGGTTTTTGCCCATCTGGCGCGCGAGCATGACGCTGAAGATGTCGCCGCGCCCGCTGTGGATGGAGTCGAGGATGGCGACGGCAATCTCGCGCTGGTAGGGATAGAGCGGGCGCGCCAGGACGGTGCTGGCGAAGTGGTCAATGTCGCTCTCTGGGGACGAGACTGACTGAAACGGGAATATATCAGGCATGGCTGGAGGAGATGCTTGAGTGGTCGCTGGCTGGTCTGGCAAAGGGGACAGACAAGCAAGCAGAGAGACAGGCGAGCGGGCCAGGCTGGCACTCTTCCTCCGCTGTGCTTGCGGTATGCAGGCGTGGTGCTTCTCTGAGTAGGGGGAAGGCTGTCGCCGCGTTAAGAGGAGGGCGATCTCCCGGCGCGTGGCCAGAAGCAGAACACCTGGCCCGCTCAACAAGAGTGGAGGAGCCTGGAAGGACCGGCCAGCCCAGCGAGCTGGCTCGTGTCCGCTGCTCGTGACCGGTCCTTATAACAAGTATAGCATGATGGAGCGAGGGCTGACAAGAACCTGCCCGCTCCCTCTCCCCGCGATGAGCGAGGGGGAGGAAATGCTGTGGTCAGGAGTGTAACGTCGGGCCAGGCTCATTTGAAGAGAAGTGTGTGAGCGGGAGTGGGCACCCGGTACCCGGTAGTCTCGCCAGGGTCTCCTCCTGCACAGGTTTTCAACAGGGAAGGATACTCAGAAGGGATGAAGCGTGAGCCAGAGCGGAGCAGGTTCTCACCTGTGCCGTCTGCTTCCTCAGCGGAGGAGACAGCCAGGGCTGAGCTGGAGCGGGCTTTGATCGAGCACAGCGAGTTACTGCTTCAGAACCTGCAATTCTACGTTGTGCGCCTGGGGGCAGCTCCCGAGAGGGAGGCTCATGCCATCGCGCTGGAGGTCCTACAGGAGGTGGCCGTTGAGGCGCTGGCCCACGCCGCGCGCTTTGAGCCGGGGCGCCAGCCGCTGGCCTGGCTGCTTGGGATCGGGCTGAACGTGATCCGACGCCAGAAGGCTGAGCGGGCGCGCCGGAACCAGCGCGAGCTTTCTCCCGCCCGTCTGGCAAGCGCGCTAGCGGTGGATCAGTCCCCCAGTGAGCTAGAGGCCTTTGATCACCTGCAGGCGACGAGCGCCGGGCCAGAAGAGGAGGTTGAGGCCGAGCAGGGGGCGGCAGCACTGCTGGCTCTGGTCGGCGAGGAGGATCGCGAGCTGTTGCGTCTGGCAGTGATCGAGGGTTGTGAGCGCGAACTGCTGGCGCGCCACCTGGGGATTAGCCCGGTAGCGGCGCGGGTACGGCTCCATCGCGCGCTCCAGCGTCTGCGGCGGGCCTTGCAACAGCAGGTGGCCACCAACCTGGACAGGCCCGGCTAGCCGCCTGGCCACCAGCCCCAGATGCGAGCAGATCCGGGAGGAAGTCAGCAGAAAGGAGCCTATCGGTCTAGAGCGGTACTTTCTGAGCGATTATCTGAGCGATTACGGGAAGTCAGATAGCGACTCAAGAACAGAGCAGAGAAGGGATCGATCAATGGAATTACAAGAGCATGCACAAGAGCACTCACTGCCCGCGGGAGAGCGACGCGCACGTTTCTTGCGGCGCTACCTTGAGGCTCTGGAGAGCGGCGACGAGCAGAGGCTGGCGCTGCTGCTGCAGGAGGCCGAGGCCGATGCCGGTCTGGAGGAGCTGCTGCTAGAGACCAATGCCGCCCTGGCGGCGGAGGACGGGCTGACGGTGACCGCTACCGAGGGGGAAGAGGCGCACCGCCGGCTTGAGCAGGTCGTGAGGCGCTCTCAGCCAGCCCAGGCCAGCCTGGCCCGTGCTGGGTCGCTCCTGGGCGAGACTGGCCCGCGGGTGCGCCCGGTGCAGGTGCCGCAAGGGCGCCGCGTGCCGGTTCGCCAGGTGCTGCGCCGTTCGTGGATGTTGATCGCCGCGGCGGTGCTGTTGGTGGTCTTGTTCGTGGTCGGCAGTAGCACCGGGCTGGCGGCGACACTCCTCTCGTTCTTTAGCGTGCAGCGTTTCCAGCCGGTGTCAGTCAGTCAGCAGACGATCCAGGCGGCTCAGCTTCCGCAGTTGCGCGATCTGGGCGAGCTGCAGACCACGCCGACGTTGCTGCGACTGGAGCGCCATCTGACGCGCGCCCAGGCCGAGCAATTGGCCGGCTTCACACTCAAGCTGCCGACGAATCTGCCGGCCTCTTTCAGCGGTCGCCAGCCGGCCTTTGATGTGCTGGAGGGTGGCCAGGCGACCTTTACGTTCCGCGCGGCCAGCGCACGTGCCTATCTGACACGCATCGGCCACGCGAATATAGCTATTCCCCCTCAGCTGGACGGGGCGACCTTTGTGATCCATGTCTCGCGCATTGTCGAGACTCACTATGTGAGCAGCGGCGGCAAGCT
Organism: Thermogemmatispora aurantia; assembly: GCF_008974285.1. Classification (GTDB taxonomy): domain Bacteria; phylum Chloroflexota; class Ktedonobacteria; order Ktedonobacterales; family Ktedonobacteraceae; genus Thermogemmatispora; species Thermogemmatispora aurantia. The sequence continues at coordinate 418,183 of NZ_BKZV01000001.1, forward strand.
GCTGGTGATTGTGCAGGGACCGTCTCCGACGATCGAGGCCACTGGTAAGGCTTCCCTGGAGGATCTGCGCAATTTCTTGCTCTCGCTGCCAGGGCTGCCCCCGTCGCTGGTGCAGCAGCTGCGCCAGATCGATCTGCGCAGCGGTACAGTGCCGATCCCCGTGCTGGCTGGCATGTCTTCCCAGACGGTAACGGTCCAGGGTCAATCGGGCCTTTTGCTGACCAGCGATCAGCTTGAGTCGTCCAGTAAGATGACGAATCTGCCGGTCGGGGAGGCCGTGCTCTGGCAGGCCCAGGGACGCGTCTATCTGCTGGGCGAGAGCGGTCATGATCAGAACGAGCTGTTGAGCGTGGCGAATAGCCTGCAGTAGGCAGGTTCAGCGGCCTGCTGGCTCAGAGGAGCGAGCGGGTCAGCCAGCCGTGGCCGACCCGTTCGCTCTGTCAGGATTGGGCGCTCTTCGTCTCAGGTGCTTCTCTCTGCGGCGCCCGCAGGCCCGCATCAGGCAAGGCAACGGATCGGCAGAGGTCGTCTGGGTGACTGGACTGCTCCCCAGGTTTGACGGCTTCGAGCCGATCCGTTGCTGTCTGTCTGTCTATCTTTCGGTCCGGTCCGACCGCGCTGCCTGAGACAGGCCAGCCTCCGCCAGCTTTGGGGCTGCGCAGCGGGGACGAACGGCAGGGGCTTTGCATAGTCTGTCTGCGTGACCGAATCTGATCCAATCCGACGAAGAGGAGCGAGGAGCGTTCATGTGTGGTGAGCCACAGGAACACGAGCCGGCGATCGAGGTCGAGGGACTGACGAAGCTCTACCATCGGTTGCTGGCAGTCGATCATATCAGCTTCGTGACCTATCGCGGCGAGGCTTTCGGTTTTTTGGGGCCGAATGGCGCGGGCAAGAGTACGGTGGTCAAGATTTTGACGGGCCTCGTTCAGCCGAGCGAGGGAACGGTTCGTATTTTGGGGCGGCCTCTGGGCGATCGCGAGGTGCGGCGCCGCATCGGCTACTTGCCGGAGCTGCCAACCTTTCATCGCTGGCTGACAGCGGAGGAGTTTCTGCGCTTTCACGGTTCGCTCTATGGGCTGCGCGGCTCCCTGCTGCGGGCGCGCATGGAGGAGGTGCTGGCCCTGGTTGGGCTGGCGGGCCGCGAGCGCCAGCGCCTGGGGACGTTCTCGAAGGGGATGCTGCAGCGCATTGGCCTGGCTCAGGCCCTGCTGAATCGCCCAGAGTTGCTGATTATCGATGAGTTGTCGACGGGCCTCGATCCGGTCGGTCAGCACGATCTGCGCAGTTTGTTGCTCGATCTGAAGCGGGCGGGGACCAGCATCTTTATTAATTCGCATCAGCTTCCCGATGTCGAGGCGCTCTGCGATCGGGTGGCCATTATTAATCTGGGGCGCATTCTGAAGGTCGGGGCCCCGGAGGAGCTGTTTGATGAGCCGCTGCTGGTGGAACTGCGCGCGGAGCCGCTAAGTGAGGCCCTGCTGCAACGGCTGGCTCAGCTAGCGCTGGCGGTGGAGCGCGATCAGTACGATCCTTGCCGTGTGCTGCTGCGCCTGCGCAGCGAGGAGCAGGCCGCCGAGGTGGCGGCGGCGGTCCATGCCTGCGGGTCCCGCCTCTATCGCCTGGCTCCGCATCGGCGCTCGCTCGAACAGGTCTTTCTGCGGACCATCGAGCTGTCGCGCAGTCTGCAATAGGTCCGCTGAGGAGGTGCTGCTGAGCTATGGGCTGGTTGGTTATCGCTCGCTTTACGCTTAAGGAGATTGTGCGCCGCCGCATCTTTCTGGCGGTGGTCGTGTTGACGGTACTGTTGCTGGGCCTTTTTACGCTCTTGCTCAATGCGCTGGTCGATAATCTGCAGCGGGCCCAGCCTGAGAATATGGAGCTGCTGCTGCTGGGGATCGGGGCGCTGATGGCGGTGCTGGCGAGCTGGTCGGTCTATTTGCAGTCGAGTTTGATGACACTGCTGCTGACGGCTGGCATGCTCTCGGGGGAGATCGAGGCGGGGACGCTGGCGGTGATTGTGCCGAAGCCCTTGCATCGCGTGGAGATCGTCTTTGGGAAGTGGCTGGCCTATGCTCTGGTGCTGGCAGGCTATACGGCGGTGCTGGAGCTGGGTTTCCTGGGGGTGATCTACTGGAAGACCGGCTATTGGCCCGATGGGATGGCCCAGGCCCTTGGACTGCTGGAGCTGGGGATGCTCTGCTTGCTGGCTTTGCTGACCCTGGGCAGCGCCAGCCTGCCAACGCTGGCGAACGGGGCGATCGCCGCCTTGCTCTTTCTGGGAACACCGCTGGCGAGCTTCGCCCAGGTGGTGACGCAGATTACGGGCGAGAGTACGACGGTGGAGCGCATTAAGACGCTCTTCGAGCTGCTGATGCCCTCCGATGCTCTCTGGCACGCGGCTTCTGCGGCCTTGCTTCCGCCGGTGGCTCAGGATTTGATCGGTCTTCACCAGGTGCAGAATCTGCCGATCATTGGGGCCGAGGCTCTGACGCCGGCGATGGCGCTCTGGACGGCGCTCTATATCGTGGTGCTGCCACTGCTGGGGATGCTGCGCTTCGCCCACCGCGATCTCTAGCCCTGACCGCTCGGCTGGCCGGCGCGCTCCTCAGCGTAAGGGGCGAGTGCCAGGAAGCAGTGGAGTTAGCCAGGGGAGGACTACAAGGGGGACGGAACAGCGCCCGGCACTCCCGCTGCTATCCTGTGCAGGTGGGGAGAGTACCGGCGCCTGTTCCGCCCCCGCTTGCTCTATGAAGAACGCCATGAAGTTGTTGCCTGCGTCCTATCAGGCAAGGTCGCGCAAGAGATGGGCCTGGATCGGCTGACGTAGGGTGCGTAATGCCTTGACTTCAATTTGCCGGATGCGCTCGCGCGTCAGCTTGAAATGCGCGCTCAGCTCCTCCAGAGTGTGACAGTAGCCATCGGCCAGGCCGTAGCGCATCTCGATGACTTGCCGCTCGCGCTGGTTGAGTAGTTCCAGGGCGCTGGCGATCTGGTCGCGCAAGGCCCGATGGGTGACGGCCTCCGCCGGGGCGGTGGCCCGCGTGTCTTCCAGGGTGTCGGCCAGATGATAGGGTTCGTCGTCGGTCAGGGGGGCGTCCAGGGAAATGGGGTTCTCGGCCATGCCCTGCAGTTCGACAACGCGCTCTTTGCTGAGACGGGCCACCCGCGCGATCTCTTCAGCTTCGGGATCACGCCCCAGCTCCTGGTAGAGATGGCGCGTGATGCGCTTGATTTTGTAGATCATTTCGACGACATGCACCGGGATGTGGATGGTTCGCGTGTGCTCGGCGACGGCGCGACTGATGGCCTGGCGAATCCACCAGGTGGCGTATGTGCTGAAGCGAAAGCCCCGCGAGGGGTCGAATTTCTGGGCCGCACGGATGAGCCCCAGGTTCCCCTCCTGCACCAGGTCAAGCAGAGAAATACCCTGGGTGTTGTAGCGCTTGGCAATGCTGACGACCAGTCGCAGGTTGGATTCGACTAGCCGCTGCTGGGCTTCGATGTCTCCTTCGGCCACTCGTCGCGCCAGCTCCATTTCTTCTTCGGCGCTTAGCAGTGGGTAACGCCCGATCTCTCCTAGATATTTGCGAATGGCATTGTCCAGGGTCTCGTCTTCTTCCTCTTCTTCTAGCTCGTCGTCGTCTCCCGCAACTAGCTCGTCGTCGTCTCGAAAGAGTTCGTCGTCGTCCTGGTAGAAGGCCAGGACGGCCTCTTCATGACATCCTTGCTTCGCTCGGCGCGTGCTCCTTGTGATTCTCCGCGCATTGGTTGCCATTGTTTTTTTCCTGACTCCTTTACCTCTCATAACCACTTCCCACGTGTTGGTTGCCGGGGCAAAACCCGAAATTTTTTCGGTCTCTTTCCCCCCATCCTTCTCTATTGCAAGAAATGTGCCAATATCCAAGTACGCACGGATATGACGATTCTTTCATGCTTTTGTGCTCAAAATAGTGCCGGCTTGCCGTAAATTTTTTCAGGGTGGTGCGGATTTTTCCCCACCTGGCCCGGCCCAACGCCCAGAGACTGCCCGAAAAAAGCGCTTACTTCGGTTCTTTGTCGATAGAGTTGGTTACTGCCTGGTTCGTGTGGCGGCCCGGCTGCTCTGGTCTGGCAGCGTCGGGCCTGACGGGGCCGCTGGTGATGGCTTCTTCCCCCCGCTGTGGGGTTGGGGCTGAGAAAGTGGATGATCCAACTATGCATGTCTTCAGGCATCGCTCTGGCGCGGGGCGTTCCGCTCTCTGCCCGCGCTGCTCGCGCCCGCTCTCTGCCGGCAGCCGGCGCTGTCCGTTCTGTGGCTCGCGGCTCTCCTCTGACTGGGGAATTCCACGCAGCAGGGGAGCAGCGCGGGCCGTCTCGTCCTCAGCCAGTCATACGGGGAGCCGTCCGCGCTTCGGCGCTCGCTCCCGTCCCGCCTTCCGCTCCCGGCCTCAGCAGCCACGACAGGCTGGGGACGGCAGCACTAGCCCGCCGCTGGCCACCGCTGCTGGCAAGAGAGTGGGCGGCCAGGGCCAGGGGGACGAACGGCGTCGGCTGCTGGCCGAGCTGCCGACGCGCCCTCTGCGGGTCCAGGGAAGAGGGCCGCGCCCGGGGCCGGTCCTGCGCTCGGGGCCTTTGATGGGATCTTCGCCAGCAGCGGCTACCGGCCCCAGTCCAGGCTTGCCGGCTGGCGCGGCCACTGCCAGGGGGTCGCTCTCAGGGCGGGGTACAGGGTCTCTCATAGGGGCCAATATGGGGGTGAGCAGGGGGATGGATACGGCCCCTACCGCTGCTGGCGAGGAGGGTGTTGAGGGGACAACCCTGGAGCGGCGCGCGGCGCGGGTGGCGGCTCGTCGGGCGGCGCTGGCGATGGTGACGACGCTGCCGCTGCGGCGCCTGATGACGGCACGGCGCTCGGGGCCTATGCCGGCGGAGCAGGCCGGACGTGGGCAGACTCCTCCCTCGCTGCCAGGGGTGACTCGACGGGGGACGGCGGGCGAGCTGCTGCTGTGGCTCGGGGGGACGCTCGGGCTGCTGACACTGACGGCGCTGCTGGCCTGGGCCGCGCTGCTGCGGTCGAGTGCCCCGCTGTCGCTGGCCTGGCAGGGCAGGACGGCGACGGTGACGGCCACGGCCAGCGGTGAGGCCTCGCTGAGGTCGGCGCCGGGCCTGCACCTGGTGCTCCTGAATGCAGGGCCGCTCGCTGTGGGGATGAGGCTGCGCCTGGCTGGCAGCGGTTTTAGTGCCTTTGCGCCGGTGCGCTTCTGGCTCGATGGGCGCCTGGCTTTTGTCGATGAGCGCGGCTGGCCCGTGCTGGTGGAGGCCGATGGGGCCGGGCGCTTTACGGTGAGTCTGCGCTTGCTGCCACAGTGGCCCCCAGGCCGTCATACGCTGCTGGCACGCGATCTGCAGACGGGCCAGGCGGCAATGCTGGCGCTACTGCTGGGGCCGGCGGCTCAGCCCAGTGCAACGCCTTTGCCTGCGGCTAGCTCCGGGTGCCAACTGGCAAACGGGGCGCTTTCCAGGGACTGCCCGGCTCAGCGCCTGGCCTGAGCGACGTGATATAATCCAGTGATCGCTTGCCTTGCGCTGCCCTACGCTGGCCGGCTGGCCACGGCAGGAGGCAGAGGGCCCAACGGCGATTGATCTCTTGTTTGCTTGCTTGTTTGAGAGAGGATGTGTGACGATGGCTCAGACGATGACGCCCTATGAGCGGGTGCGCGCGGCCCTGGCCGGGGAGGCGGTGGACCGCGTGCCGTTTGTGTTCTGGCATCATTTCCGGCCCGAGGGGTCGGGCGAGCGCCTGGCTCAGTTGACGCTGGAGTTCTTTGTAGAGAAATTCGCTCTCGATATCATCAAGGTGATGCCGGATCTGCCCTATCCGCTGCCGACCGATGGCTCGGCGCGCCTGGAGGAGCTGGCCGCGCATCCGCGCCTGGACCTGACGACGCCCAGTTTCCGCGAGCAGCTGGTCTGCATTCGGGCGATCCGCCAGCGCGTGGGGACGGAGTATCCGCTGATTGTGACGCTCTTCAGTCCGTTGACGTATGTGCTGCGGGCGATCGGCAAGCGCCAGGGGGTGGCGGCGATCCGGGCGAATCCAGAGGCGGCGCGCCAGGCGATGGAGACGATCGCCGCTAATCTGCGCCTGTTGATGAGCGAGGCGATCAAGGCGGGGGCCAGCGGGATTTTCTTTTCATGTATGGGGGCGACGACGGCGGATTTTACGCGCGAGGAGTACCGCACGCTGGGCCGACCCTACGATCTGGCGGCGCTTGAGGGGGCGCAGGACGGCTGGCTGAATATAGTGCATGTGCATGCCGATCCCGATCAGTCCGAGGATGAGGTCTATTTCGAGAGCTTTACGGATTATCCGGTGCAGGTGATGAGCTGGAGCGATCGGCTGACGGGGCCTAGTTTGAGCGAGGCGCTGCAGTTGACGAGTAAGACGCTGATGGGCGGGTTGCACGAGCGGGGACCGCTGACACGCGGCAGCGAGGAGGAGCTGAAGAATGAGATGTTGTCGGCGATCTCCCAGACGAATGCGCGGCGCTTGATTCTGGCTAATGGCTGCTCGGTGCCGGACGAGACGCCGGAGGAGTGGCTGCATCTGGCACGCCGCTTGCTGGAGACGTCGGGGCTGACGCGCTCGCAGTGAGGATTGCCCAGAGGCGGGGCTGAGCGCGGCTCTCGAGATCGCCGCCGCCACGGATCGGGCAGGCCGGCGCGAGAGGGTCAGCCGCTCTGCCCCAGCTCGCGCTTGCGTTGCTCTTCGGAGACGTCTTCGATCAGCTCAGTCACTGGTACATCCAGGACTTTAGCCAGGCGATCCAGGGTGTCGGTCCTGATGACGTGATAGGGATTGTGAAAGATTGCTCTGATGATATTGTAGCTAATCTCGGAGCGCTGCGATAGCTTGTTCATTGACACACCCTTCGCTTCAGCCACTTCCCTCACGCGCAGGCGTAACATATCTCTTTTATCCCCCTGCCAGTCAGATTCTCTGCCCTTCTCCAGCACTAGCGTGCCCGCAAGAGCGTATCTTTGACTATCGAAGGTACCGAATGCTTCTAACCTGACGCAGTCACTCTGGCCGTTGAGCACTTCTCTCCTCACTGCAGCTCTTCCCTCACCCCACCTTTATGACTATAGGAATATCACTGCTCATCAGGAGGGTGCCGGTTGATCTGGCCGGTTTCGCGCTTCCATTGCTCTTCAGAGACTTCCTCGATCAGGTCGGTCGCTGGCACATGCAGCGCTCGGGCCAACCGCTGCAAGGTGTCCGTGGTGACAACACGATAGGGATTGCGAAAGATCTCCTTGATAACGTCGTAGCTAATTTCAGATCTCTGAGAAAGCTTGGTTCTTGAAACACCTTTCGCTTCCGCGACTTCCCTTACACGGAGGCGAAGCATCAGGTACCCCGCTTTTTTTTCTACTATAACAAGAGATTCGAAAGCGAGGTATATCCTTTATAGTATACAGTATAAACTTAGATCTCTAAAGTAATATCAATATTTTACTCTCTAAAAAGTCTTTATAGTTTAGTGACTAACCGCACTCCTATGGCAAATTTTCAGCTGCAGAGTACAGGGGGTGATCGGGAGAGGGTCAGAGCTACGTGGTAGTACTTACTATAATCTTCCCTTTATAGTAAGCAGTGTATTATAACCTTCTTATAGAGAGATGTTTATAATCTAGATAGTATATTGACGAGTCTGCAGTTTCTATGGTAAGCTTAAGGCAGTGAGCTGTGGGATGGGTGAGTGGGCGAACAAGGCTGAAGTGAGTCCAGTGAACAGGTAAGGAGGAGAGAGATGGCTGAGAGTGAAGTAGCGCGCCTGCGGAGGCAGATTGAGGAGGAGTATGCGGCGGCCTTCTGGGGGTTGACGGGGCTGGCCTGCTGGGCGCGGCACGACTTCATCAACGCGCGTATGGGGAGGCTGGCCGAGTTAGAGGAAGCGCTCAGCGAACACATAGGGTTAGTGAGAGCGCAAGAGGAGATGGCGGAGGCATACCAGCGTCAGAGGCAGCAGGTTCTGGTGATGAGAGAAGAGAGGACGGCGGGAGATGGCCGAAAGTGAAGTCGCACGTTTACTGAAGCAGATCGAGACGGCATACGAGGCGGCCCTACGTGGGTTAAGAGGCTTAGCCTGTTGTGCGCGCCATGACTTTATTAACGCGCGCATGCAGCACATTGGCGAGCTGGGGCACAAGCTGAGCTTATATGTCGGGTCAGAGCAGGCGATGACGGCGGTATTAGAGATTCACGATCGCTGTGTGAGGAGGTATCTGTGTCATGACGGCGGTGGCAGTGGGAACGACGAGCCAGGCGACGGCGGCGACTGAGCGGCGGGCCTTCTGGACGGTGGCCCAGTTGCGGCGGCGCTGTGGTGGGTTGACGGCGCCCGAGCTGGCGCGGCGGGCGGGTGTACCGTTGCGGACGGTCTATTTGATGGAGATCGGGGGAGCGGTCAGTTGGGAGGAGGCGCGGCGGGTCTTGTCTGTTTTGCGCGAGCGGCTCGCGTGTTGTGGTCTGGGGGAGATCGAGGTCGTCGGGGGATTTATCGTCAGTGAGGAGTTGCAGCGGCAAGCCTGGCGGGTGCTCACCGAGAGCGACTTTCGGCTCTTTGTGTATGGGAGTCAGGTGCCGCTGCCTCCTCTGGCGGAGGCGGGCGCCGGTACAGGCACTGGTACAGGCACTGGTAGAGGTGCTGGTACAGGCGCCGGGTCGGATGCCGGTCACGATGCTGCTACAGATGCCGGTAGAGGTGCTGGTACAGGCGCCAGTACAGGCACTGGTAGAGGCGAGGCAGAGGCGGGTCCCGTGCTGGGGCAGGCTGGTCCTGACACTGGTCGAGACATGAGGAGAGGCATTGCGGAAGCGGAGGCGGAGGGTATGATCAGAGGAGGGAGCGCACTGGGGGCTGACGCTGCAGGCGAGGAAGGCGAGCGAGGAGCGGAGCAGGTGCAGACGCGGCCTCTGAGCGTGGGAGCGGTGGCCTCATCAGCCTCAGTCTCAGCGGGAGCGGCGCGCTTAGGGCGTTGGGTCAGGAGCCAGCGTTTGAGCAAGATACCATTTCCCTAACGTACCCGAGCTCTCTCTATCCGAGTTTCGCTCTGTACTTGGTCCGTTGGGGAGTCGGAGCGCGTGCCTGGTGACGAGCTGGGGCGCGGCTCCGGCTCTCTTTTTTGGGGGATGATGGTGTGTGAGTGAAGGAGTGAGGTGGGTGAGTATTCGCCAAAGTGGAGGAAAGGGCCGTTTTGTAGGAATGTAGTGTATTGTCGCCGGGCTAGTCGGGGGGCGATGCCCGGGGCAATACGCTATTCTTTTTATATATTGTGCCTCTTTTTACTTTCTTTATCTCTTTTCAGTATCCTCCTTTTCTTTCTTCCAGTATCCTCGTGCGGATCGTCCCCCCTGCAACCAAGAAAGGAGGCATCAGCCTGGATGGAACAACAACCTTTCAGTATCCTCGTGCGGATCGTCCCCTCTGCAACAAACTCCACGTCTTCTCCACCTCGGCCCCTCTTCCCCCCTTTCAGTATCCTCGTGCGGATCGTCCCCTCTGCAACGCTATTGATCTTGTGGCTGGTGCTCTTGCCGGTCAGCCTTTCAGTATCCTCGTGCGGATCGTCCCCTCTGCAACTGACGATGACCAGACGCTTGCCATTAAGATCGACCACCTTTCAGTATCCTCGTGCGGATCGTCCCCTCTGCAACAGAGCGCTTCCGTGGGGTACCTGGTCATCCCTATGACCTTTCAGTATCCTCGTGCGGATCGTCCCCTCTGCAACCGCGCCCAACGGAAACAGACCCGGGATACATCTTTCATAGACTATAACGATCGAGGCCCCATTTTTTGGCGCTGAGAGCCTCGTTTTCCCCTGCCCCCCGGCCCACAAATCTATCGGATTACGACCTTTCTCGAAACTCGTTTTTTGCAACGCGCAAGGGGCGAGTTTCGAGAAAGCACCAGCATATATCATCCAATTTTACAGGCAATACATGCGGCCAACCAGCCAAATGCGGTCAGAATCTGACTGCATTTCTGGCAGATCCGAGGAGAGTTTCGAAAGAGGCTCTCAAAAGGGCCTCATCAGAGGGGGATCAGACTCAGCTCAATCCTGTTCCCGTCCTTCCCTGTCGACCAGAAGACAACCCTGCAGGGTCAGGTCGGTGGCTGCACAGCAGAGCAGCCAGGGAAAAGCACATAGCACCGCAGCGGCCAGCATCGTAGCAGCAGCCCATCACCACCAACAAAGCCCAACAGAGAGAGGGGAACACCAAAGAAAGGAGAATAGTCAGGAGGAAAGAAGCACCATCAAGCGAGAAAAAGGGAGCCGTCCCACCTCAAAATCAGCCAGCTCGCTCACCCTACAAGCACGGCTCCCACCACTGGCGCCGGCCTCAGCATCCCACTCCCTGGGCCTGCCGGCGCAGACGCTGGCGCAGGCGCCACCACAGCACCAGACACAACAGCAGGGCCTCCGCCGAGGCCGAGCCGGACAAACTCAGCGACACCGCCAGAATCTGCTGCTCGCCCGACAGCCAGACGAACAGCCCCACCATCAGCGCCACCCGCGTCAGTAGCGCAAAGACATTCGTCAACAAAGGAGTACGCGCATCCTTCAGGGCATAAAAACTGCGCGCCACCACATCGCCGACGCACACCCCTGGCAACCCCACCACATAGCCGAACAAAGCCAGATTCGTCAACCAGGCCGAATGATCATCAAAGGCCCCGTGGCGAAACAACAGATCGATCACAAACAGCCCCAGCCCGCCCAAAGCCAGCGCCGACAAGACACTCAGCGCCAGCGACGACCCAATCACCTGCCCGAACAAGCGGCGCAAGCGCCCATAGCGGCCCTCCAATTCCAGGCGCGCCATGCGCGGCAGCGCCGCCTGACCGATCGCCTGCGCGATCAACGACACCGGCAAATAAAACAACATATAGGCATTATGCAGCGCCGCCAGGCTGGCCAGATCCGGCAGAAACGACGTCACCGTCGTCTCCAGAATCGAACTCACATACGCCACCGCCACCGCCAGCATACTCGGAATAAAGAGCGCCATCACCTCGCGCAGGCCCGGATAGCGCAGATTCCAGGCGAAGACATAGCGCACCCCCTGCTGCCAGAGAGCCGGAAGCTGGACCACAATCTGCAGCGCCGCCGCCAGCAAGACCCCCAGCGTCGGCCCATAAATCCCCACCCCTGGCACCACCAGCGCCACCAGCAAGCCCGCAATCAAGCCCACATTATAGATCGCCGTCGCCAGCGCCGGCAGCAAAAACTGCTCACGACTACTCAAAATCGCCGTCACGATCGTCCCCAGGCCCAACAACAGCGGCTGAATCAACATAATGCGCGTCAGGCGGATCGTCAGCTCCTGGACCGCCGGCGGGTAGCCCGGCACCAAAATATGGACCACGAAGGCCGGCGTCAGAAGGCACCCCAGCAGCAGCAAGATCGTCAGGGCCACCAGCAGCACATTAAAGACCAGGCTGGCCAGATACCAGGCCTCGCGCTGATCGCCCCGGCGCTGGTAGGCCACAAAGACCGGAATAAAGGCCTGCGTCAGCGCCCCACCGGCCACCAGATTAAAGAGCGTATCGGGCAGGCGGTAAGCAGCATAATAGGCATTGGCCTCGGGGCCCGTCCCAAAGAGGGCATTAAAGAGGGCCTGGCGCACCACTCCCAGCCCCTTGGAGGCCAGAATTCCCAGCATCAACAAAAGCGCCGCCTCCACCACTGAGAAGCGGCGTAAAGTCGCTCCCCGGCCCGGGCGCAAGCGAGCCAGGCTGATCGGCAAGCGCAGCCCCAGTAGCGACCAGCCGGAGCCAGTCTCCTGCTCCTCCAGCTCATCAGGGGTCTCAAGAGGGGCCTCAAGCCGGGCGGCCTCCGTCGCCACTCGCGTCTCGCTCACCGCAATTCCGGTCGTCGGATCAACCAGGTGTGGTGCTCTTTGCGAAATAGGAGCCTCCTTCTCGACAGTTGTTGTGTGGCATGCCCGTCGCCTCAACTCTAGCGTACAGAGGAGATTATACCAGTCCTGTGCCCCGGCAGATACCGCTCCCTCAAAAAAGTACTCCCGGCCAGTCTCAGGCCATTCGCTGCGGCGCGCGGCCTCCCATCCGCCACGCCGTCCGGCCATCCCAAGCGCACCCGTCCGCCGTCTGCCAGGCATGAAAAAAGGCTGTCCGTAAGAGAACGGCCAGCCTCTGTAGCGTTACCTGAGTAAAAACAACCAGGGTTAGCAACCAACCAAGGAACAGCTTGAAGTAAAATCACAGGCAGCCCCGTGCGGCGCCAGCCATGCGGCGCACGAGGCAAGAGCGCAGAAACGCCCGCGCCTAAGCCTGAGCCTGAGTCTGAGCGTTCTTCGGGCGCCGTCGGCTGATCGAGCCACCCTTGCGACCGGCAGCCTGGGCCTCCTCGCTGGTCCACTTGTGGGCTGTGCCCAGCGCATGGGCCGCCTTGCCACCCTTACTGGCAATCTCACGCTTCTTCTCCGGGCTCATGGATGCGAAACCACGACCACGACCTTTCTGATTTTGCATGCTGTGCTCTCCTTCTTCTTCTTCGTCTTCTGCGTTTCAATTGAGTGAAACGTGGCTATTGAAGTGACGCAAACGCAGACCACAGCGAACCCGCTGCAGCTGTCTTGCTTACTTCCTGCCTTGCAGCAGTCGGGGTGCATTCCCTACTGTTAGGATAACAGGCACATGGGGAGAAGAACAAGTCAACAATACGCCTCTACCAAAAAGTTTCAGCTTTCTTTAAGGTTAGCCAGAGCGTATCAGCTGACCGCGAAGCGGAGAGCACAGTCAAGCGGCCAGGCCCTTCCCCTCTGGCCCTGCCGGGCTGGGCTGGGCTGGGGTGGGACCGCTAGCGGGAGGAGGCCAGCAACAATCTGCAGCCTGCCGCGCGGAGGCCATCGACCTGAGCAAGCAGCAATCAGTGACAGAGGCGAGCCACCGGGGCGGGGCCTGGCCTGGCAAAGCAAGGCGGGCCACGCACGGGCTGGCGCTCGGCGCGCCTCACCGCACGCAGCCTCTCACGAGAGCCGGGCCTAGCGTTCCGAAGGACTATGGCGCTGCGTCAGATCGCGAATCAGCCTGACCATATCATCGATGGCAAAAGGTTTCTCCAGAAGCGTCACCTGCAACCCCTGCAACTCCGCATCCTCCGGCTCGGTCAGCGTAGCCGCGGTCGTCAAAATAATGGGGAGCGAGCGATACTGTGGGAGACGGCGAACCTGTTGAATCACCTCAATCCCGGAGACCAGTCCGGGCAAGAGCCAATCAACGATCAGGAGATCGGGCGAGGGGGCCTGATGCTGCGTGGCACCCTGGAGCGCATTCAGGCATTCCTCAGCAGTAGGGTAGATTGTTACACTGTAGCCCTCGTCCTGCAGGACAAGCTGTAACATCTCCTGAATAGCGGAGTCATCTTCTAGCAGGCTGATATGCATGGCCTCGTCCCTACCTTGTTGAGTCTCACTATCATTCCAGCCACACTATAGCAAACTGGACTATATTTCGCAAGTAGGGGCCGGGCCGCTGCCAACCTGACCGGGTTCCACCGGGGCCGAGCGCGAGGGCCGGCGACGTGGTAAGCTAGCGCGCGCGGCCAGCCGTGGCCTCCGACAGGGCTGTTGCCAGGGGCAGCGTAAAGGTCACGCGCGTCCCCTCGCCGGCACGACTGCGTAACTGGATGTGTCCGCCCATCGCCTCAACCAGCCGGCGCGTAATATAGAGACCCAGACCCACCCCCGGCACGCACTCATTGCCTGGCTGCTCCAGACGGCTAAAAGGACGGAAGAGGCGTGACTGCTGCTCTGGCGAGATGCCAATCCCCTGATCGCAGACGCTGATCTGCATCATGGCGCTCCCCGTGGCCACGGCTCGCTCGCGCCGCTCCTCCTGGAGGCCGGCCTCGATAGTGATCATTCCGCCGGCGGGTGAGTATTTCACTGCATTTTCCAGCAGATTCGTCAGCACCTGCTGCACGCGGTCGGCGTCGGCCCAGACTGGGGGAAGCTGCTCAGCAAAGCGGCAGCGGAAAGCGTACTTGCCTGGCGTTTCGCGCTCGACGCGCTGGCGGATCAGCTCCACAGCGCGGCGGCAGAGCCTGGCAATATCCAGCGGGGCGCAGCGCAGATCGAGATGATTGGCATGGATGCGCGAGACATCGAGCAGGTCGCCGGCCAGAGCCTCCAAATGATTGACCTGCTCCATAATCACATCGAGGTAATGGCGTTGCAGTTCCTCAGTCAGCCCGTCGCTGCTCTTGCGTCCCTGAGCGGAGGGGCCGTACGCCTGTAGCAGGCTGGCATAGCCTTTAATGGCAGTGAGGGGTGTGCGCAGCTCGTGGCTGACCATCGAGATAAACTCATACTTCAACTGATCCAACTCTGACGGCCAGTAAAGCGCACGGCGCTCCCCATCGCCGACGGTGGCACCGTTCCCCCGGAGTGCCAGTGTTCGTCGTCGTATCGGCCCGCAGCGCTGCTCTTGCCCGGGAGCAGGAGCGCAGGCGGCCTGTGAGAGCAGGCGTAACTGCTGCTCCAGCACGCGCGCCAGCCGGGAGAGCACTGCCGCCAGTAGCTGGCTCTCGCCGGCGGCGAAGGCCGAGCGTCGTTCATCGAAGAGGAGCAGCGTCCCCAGGACCCCCGCCGGGCGCTCCAGGGGCACTGCCGCCAGACTGCCGATGGCCGTCCCACAGCGCAGGGCCGGCTCGGCCTCGCAGCAGTGCACGCGCCCGCTCTGGACGGCGATATCGAGCAGCGCGCGCACCTGCTCATAGTGCAGCAGCGTCTGCAGGCTCTCCTGACTGCACCCATAGCAGCCGACATAGCCAGCAGAGGCAGGGACAAAGACATCGAGCAGAGGATGACGAACCGTCTCATCGGGACATCCGAGCAACAGGCCCGCCGCCTGACAGTCGACCAGCTCGCGCGCTTGGCGAGTCAGCCGCCAGGCCAGCGTCTGTAAGTCTCCCTCGGCTGTCATGCTACCTTCCCTCCCGCTTCACCACATGACTCCCAGGGTTTCCTTTTTAGTATATGTTCCCTCACAACAAGCGGGGCGCCCGTAGTGCATCAGGCGCAGCCTTGGTCCGCCGAGTGAGCGGCGGCAGGGTCAGAGACAGCCAGGCCGGGCGAAGCGAAGAAGGGGGAGAGGGAACGGGCAAGCGCCAGCAAAAAAGCAGGGCCAGGCAAGAGGGAGGGCCAGGGCCGCAGCGAGCCAGAGGCCGGACAGCTCCCGTTTCACTCCCGGACCCTGGCTGCTAGCTGATCATATCCTCGGTAAACCAGATCCAGCCGTTGGGGGCGACGTAGACGCCGATCCCGATCTGATGCAGGGTCGTACTAAAGAGATGGATGTGATGCCAGCCCGTAGCAGGCTCGTTGGCCATGCTGGCCTGGATATTATAGACGCCCCCCCAGGGCGTCGGATAGGGGCCGGCCAGACCGATATTCTCGCCGCAGTCGCTGAAGGTGAAGCCCTCGTTGGCGATGCGCGTGCACTGTGGCAGCCCATCCGGGCAGGTATGGCTAAAGCCGCAGTGATACATATTCCAGCTATGCAGGCGCGCCCCACCCGAGAGGGTCGTATTCCAGACAAAGGGAGGCAGGCCGCAGGCGGCGCGATCCTGATTGATCTGCTGAAAGAGCTTCTGCGTCAGCATGATCTCCTCGGAAGTGAGGGCTGGCGGCTGACCATAAGGAGCGCTGCCCTTGCCGGTGGAGGCAATAGAGCCGGCGGCGGGAGCCGCACCGCTCGTGGCAGGAGCAGTTGCCCCACAGACATGGGAGGCATTGCTGACGTTCGACGACGTGGAGGTCGGGTTTGGCGTTGGCGTCGGCGTGCTGCGCTGACTGGGGATCACAATGCTGGTGGGCCGGGGATGCTGCTCCAGACTGCCCACAGCGTCGCTCATCGTTCGGGTCTGTGGCGCCGTCCCCTGTGACTGCCCGCCCGACCCGCTGGCATTCCCACAGGCCACACAGAAGGCCAGGAGAGAGAGGACCAGCATGAAGCTCGCGCGACCATGACGACTCAGGCTCAAGCTCATAGCGCTCGCTCCGCTCCTTTCTCTGGCGCGTACGTTGATTCTCTCGCACTTGCCTGCTTTGCTGATTGACAGGGAACAGTGTAGCACGGTGAGCAGCAGTCGAGCAGCAGAGCAGGTGAGCAGTGGTACTTTCGGGCGAGAGCCAGGGACAAATAGCGAGCCAGCGTTATGGAAAGGAAATGCCGCTATCAGGCGATGGACGCCCTCGGCGGCAGAAGTATGGCACGCGGTTATACCCAGGCAGCGGCTGGTTCACTATCGACGGCAGCAGCGCCGGGCTGGAGCGGAGAGCGCTGCATGCTAGCCTGGCCCGCCAGCGCTCTCCAGCGGTCAGGGAGAGGCGGCCTGGCTGGTAACAGGGAGGAGGCCACCCCTCTCTGGCGAATCCCCACGAGCAGGAAAGCCACGACTGGTCTGCTCATCCCCAGAGATAGCGATCGAGCCAGGCCAGGATACGCTCATGGCGATCGCACTGGTGAGCCAGCTCACGCAGGCCGTGCCCCTCGCGTGGATAGATCACCAACTCGGTGGGTACGCCGCGCTCGCGCAAGGCTCGATAGAAGGCATGGGCCTGGCTGACCGGCACGCAATCATCCTCGGCCCCGTGCAGGATCAGCGTCGGCGTTGTGACCTGGGCCGCATAGGTAAGCGGCGAGCGGGCGCGGTAGACCTCTGGCTGAGTCAGGGGATCGGCCTGCAGAAAGCGCACATCGAAATCGGGGATATTGGTCTGGGCGTGGAAGCCGTGCCAGTCGCAGATGCCGGCCCCCATGACCGCCGCTCGGAAGCGCTGCGTCTGCGTCACGGCCCAGGCCGCCATGAAGCCGCCGTAGCTCCAGCCGACAATCGCCAGGCGCTGGCCGTCGACCAGCCCGCGCTCCACCAGGGCATCGATACCGTGCAGCACATCTTGCAGATCCTTGCCTCCCATATCGCCGACTACAGCCTCGGCGAAGGCTCTGCCCCGGCCCAGGCTGCCGCGCACGTTGGGACGCAGCACGGCATAGCCAGCGGAGGCCAGCAGCAGGCTCCAGCCATCCTCAAAGCCCTCCAGGAACGCCCCTGTCGGGCCACCATGCACCCAGACCACCAGGGGCGGGGCCCCCTGGCCACGGCGCACCAGGGGCGGCGTAAAGAGGGCCTCAATCTCCCACTCATCAACGCTACGGTAGCTCAAGCGCCGGCTCTGTGGCAGCAGCCAGGTCTCCTCGGCCAGCGGATTCAGGCGCGTCAGACGTCGCCAGGTCAGGCCGCTCTGCGCTTCCTGGCCTGGGTCTGACTGGTCCTCCTGCGCCAGTTCGGCATAGTAGAGATCAGGCGGCTGCTCAGGCGAGCTACGCGTTGTCAGGAAGCAGCGCAGGTCTGGTGTGGTTGCGAGACAGGGCCAGCCTTCGCGCAGCACTACTCCGGCCTCGACCACCTGGCGTCTGCCGCTGGCCTCGTCCAGGATACCAACCTGCTGGCTCAGGCCGCTCCAGGCTGTATAGAGCAGGCGCCGCCCGTCGGGGAACCAGCGACACCAGGCCACACTGACCTCGGCGCCAGGGGTCAGATTACGAACCGGGCCGCCCTCCACGGGCACCACATAGAGATCGCCGGCCCCGCGGATCACATCGCTCCACTCGCCCGAGACGAAGGCCAGGCGCGTCCCATCCGGCGACCAGGCCAGGCCGCTGGCCTGATGCTCCAGGGATGTCAGTTGACGCACCGGGCCGCCCCCGGCCTCAACGACGCCGATCTGGCCGCGGTACCAGGTGGTCAATTCTGGGCCAGCGGAGAAATAGACGGCGAAGCGGCGCCCATCCGGCGACCAGCAGTATTCCCAGACCGCCAGCCCCTCGGGCGTCACCGGGCGCGGCACGCCCTCATCGAGGTAGACGGTCCACAGGCGCTGACAGCGTTCGGCCTCATGGCCAAAGACGCGCGGATCACTTTGCGGCTCGGGCTGTTCATAGCCGAGAAAGGCCAGGCGCGTCCCATCCGGCGACCAGGCGAGGTCACTGAGGCCGCCCGGCAGCGAACAGAGGCGGCGGGCCACCCCACCCTCAGCTGTCATTACAAAGAGCGCCAACCGCTCTCTATCGCCGCTTCGCTCCTCCTTCTCCTTCGCCAGGAAGGCCAGCAGGCGCCCGTCGGGTGACCAGCGCGGAGAATACTGCTCGCTCGCATCCAGACCAGCGGCGAGCGGGTGCGGCTCAGGCCCGGCGCTGGTGCTGATCTCCTGCAACCAGATTCGTCGTGAGAGGCGGGGCAGTCCGGGCACCGGCTCACGTATCACAAAAGCCGCGCGGCGGCCATCGGGCGTCAGATCGAACTCCTCCAGCTCGCGTAGATGCACACTCTCTCGCGGGCCGATCAGACGTCGAGACTGAGGTTGCCGGGAGGCCGGCGCCGCTGCCGGGCCTGCCTGCTGCGAGACCTCGTTGCTCACAGGAAAACTCCTTTCCTTCTCGCTGCCCTCTGGTGATGATGACAGCGTTTCCTCGCTCTGAGCAAGGCTCTGGCCGCGGCGAGGGTGGGACAGCCCAGTTTTGGCGGCAGAGCGGACCCCCTGGTTGGGTCGGCATCCCATCGATTGATCAACCAGTCAGCGGCCAGTCAGTCAGACTGGCCGCGCGAAGCACATGAGCAACCCTATTAAGAAGGGGGCACTGTTTGCTATTATACTGTAAGAGAGGAAGCGTTGCCCTGCCCGCACGCTGACAGAAGAATAGCAGACCCATTCCAGACGCTGAGGACCCTATGCTGTATGAACTACTGATCCTCTTCACCCTCATGCGAGGCCCGGCCCACGGCTATCTGATTGCCAAGATCATCAACGACATGATCGGCCCCTACGCCACCTTCAGTCATGGCCGACTCTACCCGCTGCTGGCCCGGCTGGAGCAGCAGGGACTTATTCAAGTTGAGCAGAACGGGAGCGTCCAGCAGGGCGACCGTCAAACGCGCGTCTACCGCATCACCGAAGCCGGGCGCCAGCGCTTCCACCAGCTCATGATGGACACCACTTCCAACCTGGGCGAATACCGTGAGATCTTCGCCCACAAAGTGGCCGGCTTTGGATTCCTCACCCTTGCCGAGCGCCTGCAGCTGATCGAGCACTACATCGGCTACTGTAAGGAGCACATCCAACACATCTATCGCGAAGCTGAAGATCTCCTCCGGAAAGCCAACGACAACGAAGCACTCCGAAGCCCCGAGCGCCTTGAGCACATCCTCAACGTCATGTACCACTGGGTCGAGCAATGGAAACTTGAGCTGTGCTGGGCCAAGCAGCTGCGCGAGGGCGTCCTGCAGCACCTGGTCCAGGAAGAGGCAGCCGCCCCAGCCGACCCAGAGCCGCAAGTGGCGCCCGACAACTAACCACCCAGCCGCTGCCGAGCAGCGAGCCGCGGCAGCTCGCAGTCCAGGCTCCCGGCTTCAGCCAGCGGAGCCGCCCGGGGCAGTGTGCGACTCCTCCTCTTCTCCACGCGCCAGGGCCGGTTTGTTCGCCCCCCTGTGGGACAGAGCCGCAGGACCAGCCGCAGGACCAGCCCAGCCGAAGGCCCGGCCCCAGTCCCTCCACTTCAGTGGGGCCTGACTGGAGCGAGACCATCCTCAGCTAGGAAACGGCGCCCGCCTCAGCCACAACCGTCTCATCGCCGCCCCTGGGCGCGCCCTGACGAGCGCGGCCCTTCCCCCTGCTCGAGAAAGCTGCCAGCGCCGTCAACCCCAGACCCAGGGCAGCGAAGGCGGCAGAAGCCCACCACGTCGCCGCAAAAGCCGTCATCACCTTATCTTTGAAGATCGCGCTAATACGCCCACCCAACATCTGCAGATGGCTACGCAGGGCCTCCCGCTGTGGGCCAGGAGGCACCGTCTGCGCCAGTGGCCTCAAATCGACCGTCATCGTTGCTCCTCCCGTCTGATCCTGTGCTGCCGTCTGTCCCGTCTGTGCCTGCCGCAAGGCCGTCACCAGGTGACTGCGCAACGCCGGCGGCAACTGCTGATCGCTCGCCACCACCTGCACGCTCTCCTGCTGGGCCTGCTGCAGATCCTGCTGAAGCTGGGCCGTGAAGAGGGCAATCAGCACAGCCACCCCGAGCGCAAAGCCCACCTGGCGGAAGGTATTCAGAATCCCGCTGCCGACCCCAAGCTGAGCCGGGGGCACCTCGCTGAGAGCAAAGGTGGGGAAGCTCTGGAAACACATTCCCATGCCCACGCCAATCAAGGCCAGGCGCCAGGCCGTGTCGAGCGATCCCGCCGAGGCACTCACCAGCGCCAGCAGGGTGAACCCCAGCGCCACCAGCAGCAGCCCCGTCAGGCCCACCAGGAGCGGCGGCAGGCGGCGCCCGACAGCCCCCATCAGCAGCGACAGGACCAGTGAGGCCAGCGGTAGCGGCAGCAAAGCATAGGCTGCCTCCAGCTGCCCGTAGCCACGCAGCTCGGTAAAGTAGAAGACAGCCATCACAAAGGCCCCCTGCATCGCCACCCCGAAGAGCAATATCGCCACATCCGAGAGCAGGAAGCTACGAATCCCAAAGAGGCGCAGGTTGACCATCGGCTCCTGCACACGCAGCTCGACCCTTACAAAGACCGCCAGGCCGACCAGGGCCAGGCCCAGGAGCGCCAGCGTAGGCAGCGAGCCCCACCCCCAATCATTGCCCTGCATCACCGCCAGCACCAGCGAGAACAGGGCCACACTCAACAACAACAAACCGGACCAATCCAAACGCCCGGCACGCCCATCCCGACGCACCTCGCGCGTCTCCGGCACCCAGAGCCAGACCAGGACCAGCCCAACCAGGCAGAACGGCAAATTGACGTAAAAAATCCAGCGCCAGCTCAGCGTCTGGACAATCAGCCCGCCCAGGACCGGGCCAAGGGCCGTAGCCAGACCAGCCGCCGCTCCCCAGAGGCCGACCGCCGCTCCCCGCTGCTCGCGGGGGAAGATGGCCATCAAAATGGCCAGACTGACGGGATTCAGCACCGCCGCCCCCACAGCCTGAAAGGCCCGGAAGCCAATCAACCAGCCGATCGAAGGAGCCAGTCCACAGAGCAGCGATCCCAGCATAAAGACCGCCATCCCAGCCATAAAGATCCACTTGCGCCCGAACAGATCGGCCAGGCGCCCCACGGTCACCAGCAGCACAGCGAACACCAGGCTATAGGCATCCAACACCCAGCCAGCCATCGTCAGATCGGTCTGCAACTGTTGCACAATGGCCGGCAAAGCGATCGTCACAATCGACACATCCAACAGGGCCATAAACAGCCCGAACATCATCGCCAGCAGCGCCAGCCAGGGATTCGTCCCGCGCCCCAGACCGCTTGCCGGCCTTGTTGCTTGTACCATGCCCTTTACCTCGCTTTCCGCCTTCTGGCACGGAAGGATACACCAGTAGGAGAGCTGGCTATCACCCACAGTCACGCTCATAGCGCACTGTCTCACCCGGTCCGGTCAAGATAGTCAGCTCTCCCTCACAAGTCCCTCACGCCTGCGGGGGTAATTTCCTCCGCGGTATTATCTCACAGTGACCTATTATATCCCTTGCTATAGAGAAAGTCAATAGTTAGATACCCAAATTTTGCCCATTGATATTGAATTTTATCAGTATATATAGGTCATAATGACCTTCTCTGCAGAAGCGAAGGATAGAGGCCGCGTCAGGCAAGGGGCCGGCAGAGGCGGGCTGGTCAGCGCGCAGTGGGCGAACAGGCCCGAGCCTGCCCTCGTCAAGACAGGAGAGACGTGCGATACTGTATCAGGACCAGAAAGGAGAGCATCAGGGAGTTCGCATTTCCCATTTTGGGCCAGCAGTGTCCAGGGTACTGACTCACTCACATTGTCAGCCCGCTAGCCTGCCAGTAGACCAACAAGGGAGGAAAGAGACACTATGGCAAGCTTCGCCTACACTCGCGGATTACACGACCTTGGCAACGACCTCTACGCCTACCTGCAACCGCCCGGCACCTGGGGTCTGAGCAACGCCGGGCTGATCGTTGACGGCCAGGCCACCCTGCTTGTCGACACACTCTTCGACCTCAAGCTTACCGGACAGATGCTGGAGACCATGAAACGGGCCGTGCCTGCTGCCGCCGAGATCGGCACCGTGGTCAACACCCACGCCAACGGCGACCACTGTTACGGCAATCAGCTTGTCGCCAACGCCCAGATCATCGCTTCCGAGCAAGCTGCCATCGAGATGCAAGAGGACCCGCCAGAGCGCCTGCGCACCTTACTCACCCAGACAGCCAACCTGCCCCAGCTACAGCGCTTCCTGCAGCGGGCCTTTGGCGCCTTCGACTTCAGCGACATCACCCTGACCCCACCGACGCGCACCTTCAGCGGCGAGCTGACGCTGCACGTCGGCAGCAAAGAAGTGCGCCTGATTGAAGTTGGGCCGGCTCACACGCGTGGCGACATCATCGTCTATGTACCCGATGAGCGCGTAGTCTTCAGCGGCGACATCCTCTTCATCGGTGGCCATCCCATCATGTGGGCTGGTCCCACCGCCAACTGGCTGCGCGCCTGCGACCTGATCCTGCGACTTGACCCTGAGATCATCGTTCCTGGGCATGGCCCCATCACCGACCAGCGCGGCGTCAGTGAGGTCAAGGGCTACCTGCAATACCTCTACGACGAAGCCCGCAAGCGCTACGAGGCCGGCCTGTCGGCCCTGGAGGCCGCGCGCGATATCCCTCTCGACCGCTATGCTACCTGGACCGACGGCGAGCGCATCGTGGCCAATGTCGCGGCCATGTACCGTGAATTCAGCGGCGACCAGAGCCAGCCGGAGAAACCCCTGCTCTTCGCCAGCATGGCTGCACTGGCTTCTTGATCCTGAGCGTCCAGTCTAAGACTGCGCCTCTCTTCTCCTTCCTCGTTGGCCTGATGATCCAGCCGTCCCAAAAGCCAGTGAGGGAGACAGAGAGGCCACCCTGCAGGAACAGAGGCAACAGTCGTCTGGAGACCTACCAAACCGTCGAGGCGACCGTTCTTCCCACTCGGCCCACCAGCCGAGATCTCTGGAGGCAAGAACCGATGAAACTGGTGACCTACGTCCTCGATGCCAACACGCCACGCGAAGGAGGGCGAGCCGGCGTGCTGCTCAACGACCTCATTCTTGACCTAGCCACTCTCGGTCGCTGGGCCGCAGCGCGCGAGGCCGCCTTTGCCCGCCTCAGCCCAGGGAGCGAAGCGTCGCTTCCTTCCACGCTGCTGGCTCTTCTCCAGGAGGGAGCTTCAGCCTGGGAGCGGCTGCGCATCGCCTTCGCCCTGGCCAGTCAGACAGAGCCGGCGCACCTCCAAAGTCAGGAGGGATTAGCCTTTCCGCTGGAGCAGGTCCACCTGCGCCCGCCCATTCCCACCCCTCCCACCATCCGCGACTTCTTCGCCTTCGAGGCCCACGTGCGCAACGCCCGCGCCCGCAGCGGACTGGAAGTGCCGCCGCAATGGTACCAGATTCCCGTCTTCTATTTCTCGAACACCTCGGCCCTCTACGGGCACGACGAAGCGATTCCCTATCCACGCCACAGCCAGGCATTGGACTATGAGCTAGAGATGGCCGCCGTCATCGGGCGCGAGGGGCAGGACATCGCTGCCGAGCAGGCCGCGGACTACATCGCGGGCTATATGATAATGAACGACTGGAGCGCGCGCGACCTCCAGCTCCAGGAAATGGCCGTCCAGCTTGGGCCAGCCAAAGGCAAAGATTTCGCCACCTCCTTTGGCCCCTGGCTGGTCACGCCCGACGAGTTGCAGCCCTACCGTCGCGGCAGCGGCGCCGACGAGCGCTTTGATCTGCCCATGCGCGCCCGGGTCAACGGGGTCCTCCTGACCGAAGCCAACTTCCAGGAGATCTATTACACCTTCCCTCACATGATCGAGCGCGCCTCTCAGCACGTCCGCCTGCGTCCGGGCGACATCCTCGGCTCTGGCACCTGCGGCGGCGGGTGCCTGCTCGAACTCGGACAGGAACGCCATCGCTGGCTGAGCGTAGGAGACGTCGTGGAGCTAGAAATCGCCGGGCTGGGTCTCCTGCGCAACAGCATCGTCGCGTCGCCCCACCATCCTGAGTGAGAGTCGCCCGTGAGCGTCTGGCGCCTCATCTCAATCAGGACAAGCAAGGAGCGAAGGCCCACCATCAGTACTCGACCTTCGCTCCTCCTGCCTGTCCTTAAAGGAGATCCGGGGAATGCTGCGGCTGTTCACCCTCTGCTCTGCTCCTTGCCGCGGCTAGGCCCGTCCTTCCTGAGGCGGAAGCTGGTGCATCCCATGCTCCTGGTCGCTGGGCAGCGCATCGGAAGAAGAGGCATGCCTCGTCTCCTCCCCGGCAAGGCCTCGCTCCTCAGCCAGCTCCTCCAGCACCCGATCACGACGCTGCTGATCGCTAATAGCCCGGGCCAGATGCAGACTGAGGCAGATACGTTCAATCTCCAGCGTTGTCAGCCGCAGCGCTTCCAAGCGTTTCCCCAGATCTTCCCGCTCACTACTCTTGACTTTGATGAGCTTCCCTATCAGGCTAACCAGCAGCGTCGCCACCGAGAGAATCGAGCCACCCACAACGGAGGCCCGGAACATAATCACCAGCGCCACAATCACGCAGAGCCAGACAATCACTCGGGTCTCATAGAAGATGATACGATTGGCGCGACGAAGCTCTTCATAGTCTGACTTCAGCAATTGATAGAAATCAGCCAGATGGTCGGGAAAGTATGCCAGCGGCTCAGAGGGAGGTTCAACCATCTTGGCCCGGGTCTGGCGGCGCCTGCTCCGGCGCGATGTGCCCTCCGCCTCCTCAGACGCGCTCGCTCCCTGCTCTGCCGAGTGATCACGCATACCAGCCCCCCAACCCGGCACAGGATCGCCTACTACTCATATCATATATTGTTTTTTGTTATACACAAAAGCAATTGAGGCATTGATTACTCACACGAGAGAGGGGGCTGAGGTGGCCCCACCCAGTATTCAAGTAGAGAAGCAATCGCCTCTCCACGCTGCTGAGCATCAACCACCTCATAGGCGCGAAAACATTCCAGATAGGCCGCATACAGCTCTTGCAGACGCTGCAGGTGCTCCTCCAGCTCGTGCTGATAGCGCTGATGGAAGCGCAGTAACAGCAGCGCGAGTACAACCGCCAGCGAGGCGGCCCCAATGCTCCATTCCAGCGGCACGGCAAGCAAGAGACCAGCCAGAGCCATACCCAGAGACAGCACGCTCATTGGCAATCCCCCAACAACCAGGCGCTGCGTCAAAGCCAGGCGCCGGCGCAGACGGGCATGCTCTTTGCACAGCCGCTGATAGCAAGCATCCAGCCTCGCTAGATACTCTTCAGCCAGGTCATAGCAAACCGTCCCGGGCAGCTCCTCGGTCTCATTCGAGAGCCTGGCCCTATCGACGCCGACCATCAGCATAGGAGCGGCAAGCGCTTCCTCGCCTCTGCGCAGCACCCTGGGGGTACGAAAACGCGTTCCCATCGGGGTCTCCTCCTCACCGACCAGGAAGGGAGTGATAGCAATAGCAGATCACCTTAGTTTCTATTATAATTCACTAAAAAAGCTGAAGATCTCTATATAAATGGATAGGAAGAAAGAAAACGGAGATGTAAAGAGAGAGCAGAGATGAACAAAGAATATAAAAATAGAAGCAGCGCAGCGAGGTGGAAGAGCACAAGGTCAGCTCAGCGGTCCCCAGGGTCTCATCCGGCGGCGGGCTTTCTGGGCCTCCTGATACTGGCCGAGCAGCTCATAGATTTCAGCCTTCAGCATCCAGGCGCGGGCATAACTGCGATCAAGCTCGGTTGCCTCATTCAAAGCATCGAGGGCGGCACGATGGTGGCCGAGGCGCAGAAGAGCCTCCGCCTTATTGCACCAGGCCACGGCACTGCGCGGATTAATCAAGAGCGCCCGCGTATAGGCCTCGACCGCTCCAGCAAAATCGTGGAGCGCCGAGCGAGCATTTCCCAAACCATTCCAGGCATGAAAACTATTGGAATCGCAGGCGAGAGCCTGCTCATAGGAGGCCAGCGCCTCGGTCGTCAGGCCCATATCCAACTGGGCATCTGCCTTTCCATTCCAGGCCGCCACATAATGAGGGTCGAGAGCCAGGGCCCGCTCAAAATGGACCAGAGCTTGCTGATAGCGCTGCAGTCGATGGAGAGCCAGGCCGGCGCTGACCCAGACCACCGCGCTCTCGGGATCAATCTCCGTCGCCCGCTGGAAAGCTTCATATGCCTTGCGATAATTCCCCTGGTTATAGAGCGCCGTCCCCTTGCCATTCCAGGCATGGAAGTTACGAGGAGAGAGTTGGAGCGCCTCCTCGTAGGCTCGCAGCGCCTGCGCATAGTGCTGCTGGCGCAAGAGCTGGTCCCCCTCTTGACACTTCTCACGCACGCTGCTGCTGATACGTGACGAAATACGCGTCTGCTGCTGATGCTGAACTGGCAACGGAGCGCTGGCCTGGACCTCCACCCCGTTGCTCTCCGCCTCGCTCTGGAGGGCAGCCGCCGCCTGAACCTGGGCAGGCAGCGCCCGCCGCGGGCCCGAGGCCGGCGGTAGACGCACCGCCTCGCGCGAGCGCACCACCAGGGCCCGCGCCCCCGTGCCGAGCTGCAAAGCCCGGTCAAAGTCATATTGAAACTCCAGCATATCGCTGTAGCGCTCCTCCGGGCGCGGCGCCAGGGCTCGCAGCAGCACCTCATCCAGCTCCGGGGTCAGCTCGCGGTTCAGCGAAGAAGGAGGCACCATCACCCCACTAAGCGGATCATGGGGATGATAACCGGTAAGCATTTCGTAGAGGACGACCGCACAACCGTATTGATCGCTGCGGGGATCAACAATGCCATGAGCCTGCTCGGGAGCCATATAGCCAACCGTACCGCGCACCGTGACCGTCATGCCCACGCGTGCCCCCGGCTCCAGAGCGCGGGCAATGCCGAAGTCGGTGATCACCAGGCGATAATCTTCCTGATGGATCAAGAGATTTTCTGGCTTGATATCGCGATGAATCACAGGGCGAGGGCGAGTATGAGCATAATGCAGCGCCGACACTAACTGATGAAAATGTTGCACCGTCTCCCAGAATGGCAGAGGGCCACCCGCGCTGGCCAGACGCGTGCGCAGTGAACCCGCAGTATAGAGGGGCATAATCAAAAAGACGCTCGGGCCATCGCGGCCATAGTCCAGCACCGGGGCAATATTGGGATGATCCAGAGCCGCCGCGATCCGCGCTTCGCGCAAAAAATGCTCGCGCTCCCCCGCTGTTGTCCTGCTTGGCAGGAGGAGCTTGATCGCCACATAGCGCGACAAATGGCGATCGACCCCGCGGAAGACCGCTGCATACCCCCCTTTGCTGATCAAAGCCTCAACCACATAGCGACCGGCGAGCGCAGTTCCCAATAGAGGGAGAGCGCAGGCTCGGCAGAACAGATCAGATTCGCGATTCTCGTACCCGCAATCATCCAGGTCGGCGCAGCGTCGCATGCCCTCCTCCTCTTTCAGTCTCTCCAGTCTCTCAGAGTCTTTCCGTAACGCGATCGACAACCAGGTGCAGCTCATCTCTTCAGAGAGAGGGCGCAGCCACCCGGCGTGTCCAGCGTCTCATCTACGTCTTGCGCAACGCCGCCTGTTGCTCCAGCGAGCGTACCCACTCCTGACAGGAGCGGGCCTCCTCGCTACGTCCCAGGCGTTCGAGGACGACCGCCTTATTGTGCCAGGCATCGGGTTCCTCGGGAGCGAAGGCTGTCGCCTGATCAAGGGCCGCCAGGGCTTCTTCTAGCCGGCCCAGGGCGAAGAGCGATAAGCCCTTATTGTTCCAGGCAGCGATATAGTGGGCATCGAGGGCCAAAGCACGATCAAAAGCTTCCAGGGCTTCTTCATAGCGTCCCAGCTCATGGAGGAGGCTCCCCTTGTTATACCAGGCGGAGATCAGGCCATCGTCGTAGCGCAGCGCCTGGGTATACGATTCAAGGGCATCCTCATACATGCGTAACGCAGCCAAGACGTTTCCTCGATTATACCATGCGCCGGCCAGAGTAGGATCAAGTTCTAGGGCTTCATCGTAGGCAGCAAGCGCCTCCGCATAGCGCCGCAGATCGCGCAGGTCGTTTGCCTTATCAAAATAATAGAGGGCATTACGCGGCTCCAGCTGCAGTGCACGCTCATGAAGCGGTAGCGCCTGATCGGGTTGCTTCAGGCGACGCAAAATATTACCCTTAATATCCCATAACGAAGCGCGCTGGCTCTCCAACTCCAGGGCACGATCGATCGCAATGAGGGCCTCCTCGTAGCGCTGCAAGCTATAGAGCGTATCGCTCATAGCCTGCCAGATCACGCTCTGGTGGGGATCGAGCACCAGGGCGCGGTCAAAAGCCAGCAGGGCCTCCTCCGGGCGATTCTGCTCAGCCAGCGCCATGCCGCGGCCACTCCAGGCAAAGGCCGAATTTGGATCGAGGGCCAGCGCCTGATCGTAGCAATACATCTCCTCATCGTAGCGGCCCAGCTCATGCAAGACACTGGCGCGTGAGTTCCATAGCTCAGGATCATCCGGGCGCAAGCGCAGAGCGTAATCATAGGCCGCCAGGGCCTCCTCCGGGCGGCCAAGTAGCATGAGCGAGGCCCCCTTGCCGACCCAGGCCTCTACCGGGTTCCCCTGAGAGCGAATGGCCACCTCGTAGGCGGCCAGCGCCTCCTCATAGCGCTGCTGCTCATAGAGCGCATTGGCCTCAGCCAGCCAGTCGCGCACGCCTGTCGGAGTCGTCTGGCGCTGAGAGACGGCCCTGCGGGGCAGCGCTGGATAGCGCTCAGTACTGACCTCATCCTCCGCGACTCCCTTCTCCTCCTCCTCCTTCACCTCAGCCGCAGCCTGCACCGTTGCCTCAGCCTCCGACCACAACAGGTTGCTCCCCACACGCACCGTCATGTGGGGACGGAACTGGCGAGCTGGCTGACGCGCCGGGTCAAACTCCGTCTTCACCAGAAAGGCTACCGGCCCATCCTGGCCATAATCGGTCACGCGAATGCTCCCCGGTTCATTGACCCGGCTAGAGAGCGACATAGCCAGCTCCGCATCTTGCAGGAACTCTTCTCGCTCCT
Organism: Thermogemmatispora aurantia; assembly: GCF_008974285.1. Classification (GTDB taxonomy): domain Bacteria; phylum Chloroflexota; class Ktedonobacteria; order Ktedonobacterales; family Ktedonobacteraceae; genus Thermogemmatispora; species Thermogemmatispora aurantia. The sequence continues at coordinate 447,322 of NZ_BKZV01000001.1, forward strand.
GCTCCGTTGCCTCGCGCGGGCGCAGCACACGCACCGTCACTGGCAGCCCGCGATGGTGATCCAGGGCCTGCAGCGTAACCGTCTGACGGTCGCGAGAAAGCAGATCCATAATTTCATAGCGCCCCAGCAGGAATGAGCCTCTGGTCGGAATTCCACATCGGGCGCAAAAACGCACTTTATCAGGATTCTGATAACCACAACCTTCGGCGTCCAAACAGCCCCCCATGGGCCTCCTCCCTGCTCAGCACATCGTTTTAACAACGTTCCCTCATACATACAAACACGTAGACATCACAGAAACGGTGGAACAGCAGCATGCAAGCATATAGGGACCCGCGACCTACTGTAACGAAAGGGTCCTGCTCTGTCAAGAGAACGTTCCAGCATGCTTTTCTCATGATACCACAAAGTGCGGCCAGGGCGCTGCTCAGCGGCCATTTTCGCCTGTCCCTCCCCCTCTCAGGGGGGCTTGCCTTCCCTCTCAGGCCGTGCCATAATGAAAAGGATTTCAGCAGATTTGCTGTAGTCCTCTCCTGCAGAGATCCTCTATAGTAAGAGCAAAACGCTGTAACAGTCTCACACTGGCTGATGCTGGTTGGCTGCGAGGAAGTTGCTCCGCAGGAGGGTTTTGACAGTGTTCAGCGAGCTACGAGAGCAGGACGATAGCCTAATGACGACACAGACCGCCCCCGGTGCAGTCAATGGCGAGCACGAAGAGCAGCGAGTGATCCGCGTGCTGCTCGCCGATGACCACGCCCTGGTGCGCGAAGGAACACGACGCTTGCTTGAGGCAGAGAGCGATGTCGCAGTGGTGGCCGAGGCGGCAAGCGGAGAGGAGGCGGTAGAGGCCGCCCGGCGCCTGAATCCTGATATTGCGATCATGGACATCGCTATGCCTGGTATGGGGGGGATCGAGGCCACCCGCCAGATCAAGGCCCACTGCCCCAAAACCGCTGTCCTGGTGCTCTCTGCTTACGACGATGAACAGTACCTGATCGCGCTGCTGGAGGCGGGCGCCGCCGGCTTCCTCCTGAAGAATGTGCATGGCCAGGAGTTGGTGAATGCGATTCGCTCCGTGGCCCGAGGTGAGTCAGTGCTGCAGCCGTCGCTGACGGAGAAAATGATGCGCCGCCTGACAAACCGCAGCCACCCGGCTCAGCGCTCCTCAGATCTGCTCAGCGAACGCGAGTTCGATGTGCTGCGCCTGGCCGCTCGTGGTCTGCCGAATAAGGAGATCGCACGCCGCCTCGGCCTGAGTATCCGCACCGTCCATAGCCACCTGGCCAATATCTTCCAGAAGATGCAGGTTGGCTCACGCACCGAGGCTGTACTCCAGGCCCTGCGCCGGGGGATGATCTCACTCCAGGATACGTACGATACTCAATGAGAACCATGCTCAAGCAGGCACAGTTCTCGCCGCTACGGCTGCTGGTAATTGCTCTCTCCCTGGCCATTGCTTTGCCTCTACTGCTCTGGTCTATCCACAATTATCGACCAGCCCCTAACTTTTACGGCCCACGCGCTATCTACAGCCTGGTCGCCTTAACGTCGCTGCTGGCCCTACTAGGGCGCTTCTCTTTGCTTCGTCTGCTGCGCTCCGAGCTGGCCGATCCCAAAAATACCCAGCAGCAGGTCCTGGACACCTGGCGCCCGCTCTTTCTCTTCGACATCACCGCCCCCTTCTATCTGGCCGCCAGCGTGCTGATTAGCGTGCCCGCCGCAGTGCTGACGGCAATCATCACCCAGGCGGTGCTCCAGAGCTATACGCTGGCACGCGGCTTTATCTCCTGGAGTGAGGCCTGCTATCGCCTGGCCAGCACAGGCTTGATCGTCTTTCTGGCCGGCTCGGTCTATGTCTGGGTGGCCGGCAACACGCATCTGCCTCTTCAGCACAGTGGACGTCTGGCAGAAACCAACGAATTGCTCGGCAGCGTGCTGGCCGCTGTGGTCATGATGATTCTCATCGCCCTGATCGCCTTGCCCGTGATGTTCCGTTGGTCTGGACGTCCCACCGGGGCCGCCTGGCGCGCTTATCTGACCTCCCCGTTTCTGCGCTTTCAGGCCCTGGTGCTGAGCGTAGGCCCGCTGCTGCCCGTGGTCGATATTTTCGACGATGCAGCCGCCGAGCTGGCCTGGCTCTTCTTTCTGGTGCCGCTCTTCGCTATTTATTACCTGGCCCTGGTCAGTACACGCTTGAGTATTCAGACCAATGAACTGCAGCGCACGCTCGAAGATTTGCGGAGCGCACGCCGGCGCCAGGATGAGCTACGCGACTACGCCTCTCTGATCACACGCGTCCAGGAAGAAGAGCGCCGTCGTCTGGCCCGTGAGCTGCATGACGATACAGCCCAGGCGTTGATCGCGCTCTCTTTGGGCCTGGACGGTTTGGGGCGCGCCATGCGCCAGCTCCAGCTGCCGGAGAAAGACCTGGAGTGGCACGCCAGTCTGCAGAATCTGGCCGATCGTACGCTGGAGGGGGTGCGCCGCGCCTGCCGCGATCTGCGTCCGTCGGTGCTGGATGATCTGGGCCTGCACGCGGCCCTGGAGTGGCTCAGCGATAGTTCCGCTGAGCGCGGCGTCCCTTGTACCTTCAGTTGCTCGGGTGAACCTCGCCCGACCTCTCCAGAGGCGGAGATCGCCGTCTTTCGCATTGTTCAGGAGGCACTCTCGAATGTCTGGCGCCACTCGCAGGCCAGTCAGGCCTGGCTGCATGTAGCCTATTTACCCACCTGCCTGACGGTGACTGTGAGCGATAATGGCCGGGGCTTCGCTCCTGAACAGGTCGGCCCGGGACGCGAACACGGCTCTCAGGGAGGTTTGGGTCTGCTCGGAATGCGCGAGCGCGCGGCTTTGGTCGGCGCAACGCTCTCGATCGAGTCAGCCCCCGGTCAGGGCTGCACTGTCCGCCTGGCGCTCCCTCTGCCCCCTGATCAGCCGGGCACTGACCAGCAGTAGCGCCTCACTTGCAGGCGCCCGCCACTGCCCTCAACCCCAGATCAAACCGATCAGTTCCTCTCTCCCAAAGCGAAGCGCTTCTCACATTTCTTCTCGAAGACGATTAGGTACATCTGCTGATGCTTTTTGCCAGCCAATGACGCATAGTAATAACTGGGTGGGGTCCGGGAGGCAGCCAGTGTTCATGGAAGCTTACTTCGGTTCGATGGGTCGACGGTAAGCTCTAGCCAGGGACCGGGACCTGGCTACGGGGGCCAAGATTATCGACGACTCATCGCCGGTGCTCGGAACGGTCTTTGTGCCCGTTGCGGGTTTTGAAACGAGTAGCATCTTTGTCTCTCCGTGCGGTGTTCACTCTTCGTTGTGTAAGCTTCTATCGGACACATTGGCCCTCCCGGACCCCCACCTCTTTGCTTCCTCTCTCCTCTCTCGCCCTTTCTTTCTAGCTCTCCCTTCCTACTCTCCGCGGCAGCGATGACCTCCCCCTCGTTTACCTGCTTCTGTGAGATGGTACGATACAGGTTAGGAGTTCACGCACGCTTGCCGTGGCTCTTGCTCATCCATTATAATTAATGAAGCTGAATACTGTTGTAGCCGTCACCCATCGCTACGCTGGCGGACAGGAAACCCGAGTGGCGTAGGGGAGTCCTTAGATGCGGTGGCCTCAGTCCTGAGTGAGCGGACTCTACGCACTTGCTACCGATTACGCTTCTCTCTCAGCTTTACTCCCCTAGCGACCATACCAGCTCTGTACTTTCCCCAAGATCGCGAACCTATGAGAGGATAGAGGACAGAAGAGCATGGCTACTTACAGCGACGCCTTTGAGGCCCGCTCAAGGCTGAGCGGGGACTATGGCACTGTTACGTATTACCGTCTTGAGGCGCTGGCCAGACACGGTGTCCAATTGGAGCGCCTCCCCTTCACGGTGAAAATCTTGCTGGAGAATCTGCTGCGTCACTACGATGGCGAGCTGATCACAGAGGAGACCGTGCTGGCTTTGGCACGCTGGCAGCCAGGCAAGGCCGCCAGCAGCGATGAGGAGTTTCCTTTTATGCCAGCACGCGTGCTGCTGCAGGATTTCACTGGCGTTCCCGCCGTCGCCGATCTGGCTGCGATGCGCTCCGCCGTCGCGCGCATGGGCGGCGACCCGCAAAAGATTAATCCCCTGGTGCCCGCTGATCTAGTCATTGACCACTCGGTGCAGGTCGATGTCTTTGGCTCGACGCTGGCCTTCCAGCGCAACGTCGAGCGCGAGTACGAGCGCAACAGTGAGCGCTACGCGCTGCTGCGCTGGGCACAGCAGGCATTCCGCAATTTCCGGGTGGTGCCTCCAGGCACGGGGATCGTGCATCAGGTCAACCTGGAGTACCTGGCTTCAGTCGTGATGACGAAAGAGGCCCAGGGTGAGCGCCTCGCCTTCCCCGATACGCTGGTGGGCACCGATTCGCATACGACGATGGTCAACGGCCTGGGTGTACTCGGCTGGGGCGTCGGTGGCATCGAGGCCGAGGCAGTGCTGCTGGGTCAACCGCTTTATCTGCTGACGCCCGAAGTAATCGGAGTACGCATCTTTGGCGCACTCCCAGAAGGGTCCACCGCTACCGACCTGGTGCTGACGGTCACCCAGCTGCTGCGCAAGCGCGGCGTGGTGGGCAAGTTCGTGGAGTTCACCGGGCCTGGCCTGCGCTATCTCTCCCTGGCCGATCGCGCGACGATCGCCAATATGTCGCCGGAGTTCGGCGCCACCGCGACGCTCTTCCCTGTCGATGAGGAGACGCTGCGCTATCTCCGTAATACGGGACGCGATCCTGAGCTGGTCAAGCTTGTCGAAGACTATACCCGCGCTCAGGGTCTCTTCCGCAGCGACGATGCCCCAGAGCCGCTTTTCGACGATCTCCTGGAGCTGGATCTGGCAACGATCGAGCCAAGCCTGGCTGGTCCACGCCGCCCCCAGGACCGCGTGCCGCTGGCGCGCGTGGGAGAGGTCTTCCGCGAGACCTACGCGGACCGCATCGGCAGCAACGGCCATCGACGCAGCGCCACTGTGCGCATTGGCGATACGCAGACAACGCTCAGCGATGGGGCGGTCGCTATTGCGGCCATTACGAGCTGTACGAATACCTCCAATCCTTCGGTGATGGTCGCCGCCGGTCTGCTGGCGAAGCATGCCGTGGAGCGCGGTCTGAGCGTGAAGCCGACCGTGAAGACCAGCCTCGCTCCTGGCTCGCGGGCCGTTATCGACTACCTGGAGAGCGCTGACCTGCTCCCCTATCTGGAGGCACTGCGCTTCCATCTGGTGGGCTTCGGCTGTACGACCTGTATCGGGAACAGTGGCCCTCTGCCAGAGCCGGTGGCGGAGGCCGTGCAGGCTAATGACCTGGTAGTGGCAGCGGTGCTTTCGGGCAACCGCAACTTCGAGGGCCGTATCCATCCCCAGGTGCGCGCAAGCTTCCTGGCTTCACCACCGCTGGTCGTGGCTTATGCCCTGGCCGGCACAGTCGATATCGATCTGTCGAAGGACCCTATCGGCTACGATGCTAACGGTGAGCCAGTCTATCTGCGAGACATCTGGCCAAGCCAGGAGGAGATCAATGCGGTGGTGAGCCGCGCGATCTCGCCCGAGCTGTTTAAGAAGAACTACAGCCACGTCTTCGAGGGCGACGAACACTGGCGCTCGCTCAGCAATGCGACAGGGCCTCTGTTTAATTGGGACCCGAATTCGACCTACATCCAGGAGCCGCCTTTCTTTAAGGACATGGCTCTTGAGCCTCCTCCTCTGCAGGCCATCGAGGGGGCCAGGGTGCTGGTGATGCTGGACGACTCCATTACGACCGACCATATCTCGCCCGCTGGTAGCTTCTCGCCCGATAGTCCCGCGGGCAAGTACCTGCTGGCCCGCGGTGTGGAGCGACGCGATTTTAATACGTACGGGGCGCGTCGCGGGAACCATGAGGTGATGGTGCGCGGTACCTTCGCCAATATCCGCCTGCGCAATCGCCTGGTGGACGGTAAGGAGGGTTACTATACGCTCCACCTGCCCGATGGCCAGGAGATGACCATCTACGATGCGGCTATGCGCTACCAGGAGGAAGGCGTGCCGCTGCTGGTCATTGCCGGCAAGGAATATGGCTCAGGCTCGTCGCGCGACTGGGCCGCTAAAGGGCCACTCCTGCTGGGGATTCGCGCGGTCATCGCTGAGAGCTTTGAGCGTATCCACCGCAGCAACCTGGTCGGTATGGGTATTCTGCCGCTGCAGTTCCGCCCTGGCGAGAACAAGGAGTCCCTGGGTCTGACGGGGCATGAGCGCTATGATATCCTGGGCATCGAGCACGATCTGCAACCGCGCCAGGCGGTCACGGTGCGCGTGACCCGTGAGGACGGCTCGACCTTTACTTTCCAGACCATCGCGCGTCTGGATAGCAAGGTTGATGTCAGCTACTATAGGAATGGGGGCATTCTGCCAACAGTCCTGCGCCGCCTGATCCAGGATTAGATCGGCCTGCCGACCAGGCAGAACGCGCTTCGAGAGGCACGAAGGCATCTTCTGAGGGAAGATCGCCGCCCTGCAGGTTTGGAGAGCAGCCAGGGATGCTTCGCTTGTGAGTGCAGCTCGGCGAGGCCTTTGGCTGCTCCCGTAGTTGAGAACGTGTCTGTCGACCTAGTGGACTGTTCTTCTCCTTCTCCAGCCAGTACTTCTGCGGTTTACAAGCAGCGCCACAGTCGGTTAGTATAACCCGGTCGCTTCGATACGGCGGGTAAGAGATGACCTTGAGCTGGCGCTGTCTTGGTTGTGACCTTGTTTGTGGCCGCGCCTTCCTCTGCCTCTCGTTACCAGAGCAAGCGCTGATCGGTCGCGACGCCGGAAGGAGCGGCCTGGTGGTGGCATCTTCGTGGGGGTGGCACGCTGTTACCTCCGGTCAGAGCGCAGAGGAGGAAGAAACGATGAATGCAAGCGATGTTCTAAAATACGGTCATTTGACGGTCATGAAAACACTTGAAGGCTTTCCCGAGTCGGCGCGTGAGCAAAGTGGAGCGTGCGGGGCCTGGTCGGTCAAAGATATCATTGCTCACCTTGCCTCATATGAGCTGGTCCTGGTCGATGTCCTGGTCTCTTTCCTCGAAGATGATCCCACTCCCTACCTGGGGCGCTTTACCGAGCTGGGGCCTCAGTTCAATGAGGCCGAGGTGGCAATGCGCAAGGCCTCCAGTTTCGCTGAGGTGCTCCAGGAGTATGTTGCAACCCATGAGCGGACGATGGAGCTGATCACCCGCATTCCAGCGGAAACCTGCCGCCAGGCAGGCACCCTGCCCTGGTACGGTGATCCCTACTCGCTCGATGACCTGATCGTCTATATGTACTACGGTCACAAGCGCGAACATAGCGCGCAGATCGCTGCCTTCCGCGATCACCTCCGCTAGGAAGAAGTGACCAGCTCACCCAGGTTCCCTTCTGCTGCACGGTGGCCGGACCGGACCTCGCCAGGCTGCCGAAGACGAGGTTGTCTCTGCTCCGCGGCCAGCAGCTGAGCTTAGGGGCCTTGACAGGCAGACAGGCAGACAGACAGCAGGTTTTCCTCTCCTCGGCCTTCTCCGGCATGTGCTATGCTTGAAGAAGCAGCCATAGCCTGGCTGCCGGCCTCCCTACCCCAGCAGCGTCAAGCAGATGTTGACGAGGAGCGAGCAGCACATGGAACAGATACCAGTTGAGCTACAGGAGCAGTATCGCGCTCTCCAGGCCTTGCTAGATCAGCTCGATCCGCACGAACCGCCGAAAGCAATCGTCGTGCCCCCTTCGCCAGAGCCACGGGGCCATATCATTGTCTTTCCCTCATCCTTCAATCCTCCGACCACCGCGCATCTCTCTTTGCTGCACAAGGCACAAGAGCAGGGAGGAGGTGATGTTATGGTCTATGCTGCTATGAGCAAGCAGATCGTTGACAAAGAACATGTCGAGCGCCCAACCTTGCTTGATCGCCTGGTATTACTGCAGCAAATTCTGCAGCACGAGCTTCCCGGCGTGGGCTTGCTGCTGTTTAACCGTGGTCTCTACGTTGAGCAGGCGGAGGCAGTACAGCACAGTTTTCCCAAGGTCAGCCGTCTTACCTTTCTGGTTGGCTTTGACAAGATTGTGCAAATTTTTGATCCGCGCTACTATAGCGATCGCGATGTGGCGTTGCGTCAGCTTTTTCGCCTGGCGCATCTGCTGGTAGCTCCGCGTGGGAGCAATGGCGAAGAGGAGCTACGTGCGCTGCTGGCGCGGCCCGAGAATCGCCAGTTTGCCGAGGCGGTCCAGGCCCTGCCCTTCGATCCAGCCTATCGAGACATCTCCTCGACGCGCGTGCGCCAGAACCCGACCGCCCATGCCCGCGATGTGCCTCCAGAGGTCCTGCGCTTTATCCAGGAGACTCACGCCTACGAGGCGCCTGCAGTCCCGGGCGCGGGCGCGGGCGCGTCAGACCCCTATGAGGAGCACTTGCGAGCTGTTGCAGCCGTGCTCAGGAAGGGGGCACCAGGCGAAAAATGATGCGGTGATTGCCGATCTGGATCACATCCCCTTCCCTGAGGATACAGCGCGAGACGCGCTGGCCATTGACAAAAGTGCCGGTGGCAGAACGACGATCTTCCAGCTCGTAGCGTCCATCCGGCAACTGACGAATTGTGGCATGCAGACGACTGACCGTCAGATCCTCCAGAAAGAGATCGCAATCGCGACTACGGCCAATGGTCATCTCGGGCAATAGCTCGAAGGTGCGCGGGACTCCCCTGACATTGCCCAGCTCCAGGCGAGCAATCACACTGGTTGCGGGATCGGGCTGCCTGGTCAGATGCAGCTCCTTCCCCCGCGAAGAGGCCAGCTGGAAAGGACGCGTGCCCTCATGGGCATAAAAAGTTAGACGAGTATTGCCGAAGCGTAGCTCGTCCCCATCGCGCAGCAGAGCCTGCTTGACGGGCCGCCCATTCACAAAGCTATCGCCACTTCCATGATCATCACGCAGCAGGTAACCTTGAGGCGTATACAGAATGCTCGCCTGCCGGCGATGGACGCTGACATCCTCCAGGAAAATATCGCAGTCACGGCTGCGGCCTATAGTTGTACACTCATTCCACAGCTCAACACGCTTGTTTGGCAACGGCTCGCGATGAATTACCAAATAGGCGACCCCTGGCTGCTCTGAAGACTCTCGCAACATCTGGCGGCACTCCTCGCTGAGGCGTCTGTGTTCCCGAGTACGCATCAACCAAAACACATTCCGCATGGACCAGCATCCAGTTCTCTGTTCTCGCCCCGTTCTCGCAGGTTAGACTCACAGGCAAGCGGGCAGAGGCGCCGCTCCTGGTCTCGCCAAGGCCCTCCCAGACGGGCGGCCAGCTGGCAGTCCCACCAGCGACCTGGCCCTGGGCCGCGACTGAGACCGCGTGAGCGGCGGGGCGGCCTAAGCACTGGGGCGAGTAGAGTATGCTTTCCTCTTCCCTCCCGCATTGATTGTAGCATACTATAGTACTATGGACACCGCAGGCTGATCGATCCACTAGCCGGAGACAGCGCCCGTCGCGTGTTTCTACTCTGGAGAAGCGACGAAGACAGGCAGTGACTCGTGGCAGCAGGCAGCTAGCCGCTTGTGCTAATTCCAGCCTACATAGCGCAGGGCTTGAGAGATGCGCTGGCCAGCGTGCACTGCCGCCCCAATAAAATCGGAGAGGCGCGGGTGAAAGCGCTCACTTGGCCCACCGATCGAGACAGCGGCTACCGCTGTTCCAAGATGATCAAAAATGGGCGCCGCCACGGCATCGACTCCTTCCTCCAGCTCACCACACGAGACGGCATAGCCCTGCAGGCGGACCTGGCGTAGCTCCTCGATGAAGCGCCGGGGATCAGTGATCGTTCGTTCTGTGTAGCGCTCCAGCTTCATCCGGCCAATCAACTCGCTGAGGCGATGCTCCCACTGATAGGCCAGCAAAACCTTACCGGTTGAGACCGCATGGGCTGGTAGATGCTGGCCCGGCACGTTCACCACGCGCACAAAGAAATAAGAATCCTCTGTATCGATAATGACCACTTCCATCCCTTCCAGCACGGCCAGATGGACCGATTCGCGCGTCTGGTCGCGCAACTCCATCAGGATGGGGCGGGCCACTTTACGCACTGCATGAGAACTCAGGACGCTCGCGCTCAGAGCGGTAACATGCAAGCTCAAACCGTACTTATGCGTATCTTCATCCTGAATCAGTAAACCCTCATTCACCAGGGCTGTCACCAAACGATGCGTCGTCGACTTGGGCAGGCCCGTCGCCTGGGCCAGGTCAGTAATCCCCAGCAAACGGCGACTATGAAAGGCGCGCAGCACACTGGCGATCCGATGGACAATCTGGACAGTCTTTTCGCCATCCAGGGGCGCTCCATGCCGCATACGTCTCCCCCTTATACCGGCCTGCCTGGTTCGCCTGCCGGAATAGAGTGTCCCATAATTGATGAGTGGCAGTATAGTCAGACGGCTGAGGGAGTGTCAAGACTGGCATTCTCCTCGTGAGACGTTGTATCATACACCATGATCATTCAGGCCCAGCTGGGCCTCGTCAGGTCCGGTTTGGCCTGGCCTGGTCACCTCTGACCGGCCAGGCGGCCACCAAGGTAGCCAGGCCAGGCATCTGCAAGAAGGAGTTTCAGCATCTATGACAACGCAACCGGGTCAGCAAGTCGTCGTGGACTATGATGTCCCCGCCCGCATGCGCGATGGGACGACGCTGCGCGCGAATATCTACCGACCGGCTGGTGAAGGACAGTGGCCAGTGCTGCTGACACGCCTGCCCTACGGCAAGGATCTGCCACTGGGTAGCGCCATTCTGGACCCTGTCCAGGCCGCCAGACGCGGCTACGTAGTCATCGTGCAGGACACACGCGGACGCTTTACTTCTGAAGGCGACTGGGTGCCGATGGCCAACGAAGCCCGCGACGGCTTCGATACGATTGAATGGGCGTCGCGCCTGCCCTATAGCAACGGGCAGGTTGGAATGTATGGCGCTTCCTACTTCGGCTTCACCCAGTGGTCGGCAGCGGTCGAGCAGCCCCCAGCGCTGAAGACGATGATTCCGCTCTTCACCTGGAGTGACCCCTTTAATGGGGTGGTCTTCCGGGGCGGTGCGCTGGAGCTGGGCACAATGGCCCATTGGCAGCTGCAGATGGGTATGGACGTGCTGATGCGCCGGTACCGCAACGATCCCCAGGCCCTGGGACGGGCCATCGCGCTCTGGGCAAAGGAGATGGATGCTTTGGGCAAGGAAGGCTACTGGTCGTTGCCCCTCAAGGAGTTCCGCCCGCTGAAAACCCAGGAGATCGCACCCGCGTTCTTCCTGGCCCTGGAGTTTCCGATGCAGCGCGCCGCCGCCGAATACATGAATATCAGCGGGAAACACGACCGTGTGACCGTGCCAGCCTTCAATGGCGGCGGCTGGTACGACATCTTTTTGCAGGATACGCTGGAGCATTTCACCGCCATGCGTCAGCATGGCGCTACCCCCCAGGCCCGTCAGAGCAAGCTGCTGATCGGTCCCTGGGCCCATACTTCGCAAGGGACTCTGGTTGGTGAGCAGACCTTTGGTTTCGCCTCGACCACTGCTTTTATCAATCTGCAGCAGGATTTCATGACCTATCAGTTGCGCTGGTTCGACTATTGGCTCAAGGGCATCGAGAATGGCATCCTCCAGGAGGCCCCCATCAAGATCTTCGTGATGGGAGCCAATATCTGGCGCGACGAGCAGGAGTGGCCGCTGGCCCGCGCCGTCGAGACGCGCTACTACCTGCATAGCCAGGGCCACGCCAATACCCTGCACGGAGACGGCACCCTCTCGACCAAGCCGCCAGAGGATGAGAGCGCCGACCAGTATACCTACGACCCCGCCAACCCGGTGCTCACACGCGGAGGCGCTCTGCTGATGGCCCCCGAGTACCCCGCTGGCCCTTTTGATCAGCGACCCACAGAGAGCCGCCATGATGTCTTGGTTTATACTAGCGCCCCCTTGCAGGCAGACCTGGAGGTCACCGGTCCTATCCGCGTTCATTTGTGGGCCGTCTCCAGCGCTCCCGATACCGACTTTGTGGCCCGCCTGGTCGACGTCCATCCCGATGGCTACGCCCAGAACCTGACCGACGGTATCATTCGGGCCCGTTACCGACATGCGCCGCGAGGTGGCGACCCTTCGCTGATCGAGCCTGGCAAAGCCTATGAATACGTGATCGATTTGTGGTCGACCAGCAATCTCTTTAAAGCAGGCCACCGTATCCGCCTGGATATCACCAGCAGCAATTTCCCTCGCTGGGACCGCAACCCAAATACCGGCCAGCCACTGGGGGCTAGCGCCGAGATGATCCCCGCTCAGCAGACGATTCTCCATAATCGCGAGCACCCTTCCTATGTTGTTCTGCCGATTGTGCCTCACTAGTTGTGCCAGATGGCAGTCAAGCCTCCCTGGCCGCCGGTGCGCGGCACATTCGCTGATCAGATCGTGCGCTTGCTGGCCCTGGCGCGGCTGACCACCCCGCGTCAGCAGCGTTTCTGTGGCTGTGGTCAAGGAGCTAATGTCAGGCTGCCATGCCTGACCGCCAAGAACCAGGCCACTACGGCCCTCAGCACCAGAGGCGCTCACCAGTCTGCATGGTGTGAGAGAAGATGCCGAGATGGCCGGCTAGCAGCAGCAAAAAAAGCAGGAGGCCGCCGAGCAGAACCACCATGGCCAGGAGCGTTAACGTCAGCACAAGCAAGCGGCTTGTGAGTAAGAACGGCTCCGACTGAGGTGGACGGGTGACAGCTTTGGCCCTGACCTCCAGACCGCGCTCGCTCTCGCTCAGCGGCCCCGGGGCAGGAGCTGGCTCGCTCTCTTCCGCAGCTACCTCCTGCCCCGCCTGCTTCACCGCGGCGGGAGCCGGGGTCTGCCTCTGTCGCTGGCGCCTTTCCCGCTCCTCCTGCGCCCTCCTGAGCTGGGCCGCTGCCTTGAGCGGCGCCTCCTCTGGCTGTGGCGTGCGCCTCGGCGTCACTAGCCGCTCTTCGACCGGCCCGGGCAAGGCCAGACAAGCGGCATGATTGGCCGCCACCGCCAGCGCTCGCACCTCGCTACGCTGCTGACGCAACTGGGCGCCCTCCTGCAACCTGGCCTGGATCACAGCGTCGTACGCCTGGGCAAAGGCCAGAATCGTTGGAAAGCGCTGCTCGGGCTTCTTGGCTAATGCCCGTAGAAAGATCTCATCCAGCTCTCTCGGCAAGGATGAATTATAGACGCTGGGAGGCGTCGGAGGAGTATGATGGTGATGATGCAGAAGCTGGCTGGCAGTCCCCTCAAAAACCGCCCGTCCTGTGACAAGTTGATAGATCATGACCGCCAGCGCGTACTGGTCGGCAGGTGGACCAACAGCCACCGCATCAGCCTGGGCGGGATCATCAAACTGCTCTGGCGCCATATAGAGCGGCGTCCCGACAGAGCGATGAAACGAACGGCCCTGACGATAAAAGGTCGCTAGACCAAAGTCAGCCAGCAAGAGATGAGGCCGGCCATGCGGAAAAATGCGATTCAGCAGAGCTGCCCGCTCGGCATCCACCGTAGGACTGAGCGGGCCGCGATCGACGCGGATCAAAAAATTCGTCGGTTTGATATCACGGTGGACAATGCCATGATCATGGGCACACTGGAGGGCCGAGGCCGCCTGAAGCAGATAGTAGCCAGCCTCCTCCGCCGAAATAGGCCAGCTAAAGCCGTACTGCTGCGTCCGTCGCTGGAGCCATTTCCAGAGCGAGCCTTCAGAAAGATAAGGCATAACCAGATACGTAATAACCGTTGAGTCCGGCTCTAGTGTCTCTTCACCAAAATGATAAAGGGGTAAAATATGCTCATGTTCCAGCTCAGCGACAGCACGTGCTTCGCGGATAAAGCGACGAGCAGCCTGTATACCCTCGGGAGAGAGAGGAGCAGAGCGGAGATCGCTACAGATGACCTTAATAGCAACCTTGCGCCCGATCCGTTCATGCTGGGCAAGATAGATATCCCCCATCCCACCGCTTTCGAGGAGCCGTAAGAGACGATATCCACCGAGCGTCTTCCCCACCAACATATTCATTCCGTTTGACCCTCACTACCTGGATAACAGAGAGAAAGCTCGCCAGGAAGGAGCCGCGAGAGAAGTACAGTAATGCTCCCTGACGGGCAAAGAGAGTTTTCTGGTTCCTATTGTATAGTATACAGAGGGGCTACGAAACAAGACAGCAGAAGAGCGAGGGAAAGGGCACTTTCGTCCCCCTCCCCTACCCACCAGACCAGCCTTGGGCCGGACCCAGACTTGCTAGGCCACAGCCTGCTCCAGCTGGGCAAGCGCTGCCGCGGCAGCCTCACGCACAGATGGACGCGACTGGAGTAAGTAGCGCAGGGCCGGTAGTGACTCGCGATCACGATACTGAGCAGCCAAACGGCAGGCTAAAGCCGCCACCGCCGGAGCCGGATCGCTCAGAGCTTCACGCATAGCCATGCGGCTGCTCCACTGCTCACCGCTGCTGTCCAGTCTCATAAGGGCCATGAAAGCGGCCTCGCGCACAACCGGATCGAAGTCACGGCAGGCCTGCACTGCAAGATCGAGGCACTCACGAGCTTCAAGCAGAGCCAGAGAGCGCAGCACGGCTACGGCGAGGATACTGCCTGGCACACGCTCATTTTCAGGCGGCAGGGGATCAGCGCGCTGGGCCAGGGCAGTGCGCTCCGAGAGAACAACAACTTCTGTGAGGAGGCGACGAAATACATCTAGTGCCCGCCTTTCTCCAAGAGCGGCCAGAGCTTCACAGGCCAGGCCCAAGCGCTGTGCCTCTTCAGCGCTCTCCAGACGGTTGGCTCTTTCCAAGGCAGCCAGCAGAGGCGCACACAATCGTAGCTCGCGCAGATCTAGCAGCGTCCTCACAACTGGCGACCAGGCCTGCTCATTCCAGTCGTGGAGGGCCGCCAGCAAAATATCGCGTGCCGGTCCATTCATCCAACGCTCGATCTCAGGCATCAGAGGAAGGCAGCTCGTAACGGGCTGGATAATCCGCGGTTCGCGAATGAGGCCGCGCACGATACCACTCCAGTAGCGCCCAAGAAGTAGAGCAAACTGGTGCAGCGCCACGACCTGCGGCCAGCCTCCATAGCGACGTGCGCTGGCAAAAAGAGCCTGCACTAACGGCTGTAGCTCGCGTTCAAAGACCAGGGGCGGCTGCTCAGACTGAACACTGGCGCTCCGAATGCTTTCAAGACAGACATAGTAACAGACCAGAGCGGCGTGCTGGATAAGCCTGGAAGACAGCGTCGCCTCTGGAGGCGGATCAAGATAGGCCTCTAAAGGAATGGCCCGATAGAGCGAGGGAGCCACATAGGCTTCGAGTCCCGGAATACCCTCCAGACCCAGGGCCAGCAAGAGGTCAAAGAAGCCCGGCTGCTTTAACTTCAGACAGGCCTCGATGAGGTCTATACGCGCCCAGCCCTCGGCCTCCTTTACCGCTCGCATGAGCGTTTGACGCGCCAAGAGAGTATTCTGTCGCAGCAGGGCCTGCGCGGCATAAAGCGAAAGATGCGGATCAAGAGCCAGACGTCCGAGGAGGGCTGTCAGCTCCGCATCTTTATAGCTGCCGAGCATCAGCACAGCCAGGCGGCGGGCCTTCCCCAGAGGCGTCTCCGCCGGACTACTGGCTTGAAGTGGCCTTTGTTCCAGCTCTTGGTCGCCGGGATCGCCACGCGCGATCAGCGCCTGCCAGACCGGTATCAGGCTACCGGCGCGGTCTATTTCATATAGATGAGCAGTGACCACCGGCGCCCACTGGGGGAGCGGGCTGAAGTCGAGCAGAGGCACCAGGCGCCTGGCTGCCTCCTCTACACTGAGCGCCCCCCAGCGCAGATCGGTGAGCAGGGTCATGACATCGGTACGGAGTCGGCTCAAGCGCTCCCTGACCGCCAGCGATTCGGCATCCAGAGGAGGCTGCGGCTGACGCACAAGCAGATGCTCCAGGGTGGCAGCATACTCCAGCGGCTTTCTTCTCCCTTCCAGAGCAGTCACTGTCGCCGCCGACCCACTATTGCCAAGCTGCTCCGCGGCCTCTGCTCCCCCCGCCGACGACGCCACTTCTTCCTCGGCTGTAAGAGCCTGGCCCCCTTCCTGCGCCGCCGACGCTGCCTGTGGCTTCATCTCCACACTGAGCGTCCCCTCATCCGAGACTGGCGTCGCTTGGGCCTCCTGCCCCGACGCCGACGTTGCTGGCTCTGGCTGATCATGATAGACGTCTGTCATTCTCTTGCAGTATCCTCACGCGTGATTTCAATATTTCACTTCAGTGTCCTAACGCGGATCGACTGGGGCCATACGGCCTCCTGCCGGCGGCACCAGCGGTCAGCCAGACTCTTCGCTATTGTATGCGCTTCCGCTTTCTCCAGTCAAGATTGTAACGGCCAGCCTTCTCCATAATGACAGACCTCTCCTGACGCCTCAGACTATCCAGGACAGTCCACTTTGTCAGGCACTGCCAGCGCCAGGCCGGTCAGTCTAGTATATAATTATAGGGGTAACCCCTGCATGCAACGCATACCGCAGAGGCGACCGCAGGCCAGAAACGCACTGCACTATTTTCTTACTTAAGGAGTCGGAGCAATGGCAGTCATACGTACCTCGCTGGTAGATCTCAAAGTCAATGGCAACGGCGCCTACGCCTTCCTGGCCCAGCCGGACGATGACCAGAAGCACCCCGGTGTTGTGATGATTCAGGAATGGTGGGGCATTGAGCCCCACATTCAAGACCTGGCGCAGAAGCTGGCCACCGAGGGTTTTATTGTGGCTGTGCCCGATCTCTATCACGGCAAAATTGCTACAGAGCCAAATGATGCGCTCAAGATGATGATGACAATGATCCACGAGAAGATGGATCGCGCCACCAAGGAGATCATCGGAGCTTTGGAGACCCTGAAGGCCATGCCCTCGGTGGAACCGAAAAAGCTTGGCCTCATTGGCTTCTGCGTCGGCGGCTTGCTGACCTATAAGGTGGCTGAACGCTACGGCGATCTGGCTGCGGCTGTACCCTTCTACGCCGGCGGCTATGATCCCCAGCCCGAGAATGTGGCTCATGTGACTGCACCCATTCTGGCGATCTATGGCCGCTACGACGACAGCATCCCAATGGAGCAGGTCGAGAAGGTTGAACAGGTCTACAAGGAGGCAGGCAAGGACATCACAGTCAAGGTCTATGATGCTGGCCATGCCTTCCTGAACCCAATGCATGGCATGGGCAACGAGAAGGCCGCTGCCGAGGCCTGGCCGCTGGCCGTGCGTTTCCTCAAAGAGAAGCTCAGCCTGTAAGCAGGCTGGCCGCTGTTCCCCGAACCGGCCAGCGGACAGGAGGCCACCCGGACGGGGAACGAGGTGCGAGCTAGTGTGCCACCGATGTTCACCGCTCTCTTCTTGGGCATCTCCTACGGCTTCACCGCCGGTATCAGCCCGGGTCCGATGCTTGGCCTGGTGATCACGCAGACGCTGCAGCGTGGTTGGCGCGCAGGCAACCTTGTGGCGCTGGCTCCGCTCATCACCGATCTGCCTATTATCGCGCTTGCCGTCCTGCTGATCAGCCAGTTGCCGGCCAGCTCCCTCGGCTGGCTGGCGGTGGCCGGGGGCCTTTTTGTGCTCTACCTGGGCTGCGAGACGGCTTTGACTGCCTACCGCTACGCTCATGGCGCTGCTCCCTCACAGACCCTCTCGTCCCCTATCCCCGCTAGCGCTGCCAGCAGCACCGTCCTCTGGCGCGCCGTTGTGACCAACGCCTTGAACCCCCATCCCTATCTCTTCTGGGGCACAGTGGGGGCCCAGCTACTGATCCGTAACTATGAGGAACAGGGGACCAGCGGTCCCATCTTGCTGTTGCTCGGCTTCTACGCGTTCCTGGTTGGCACCAAGCTCGTTATCGCTTTTGCTGTCAATCGGAGCCGGCACTGGCTCCAGGGACCACTCTATCACTCGGTGCTTTTCTTGAGCGCCTTGCTGCTGATAGCGCTCGGTCTCTGGCTCTTCGCTGAGGGTTTGAGGAGTTTGCTCTAGGACCAGGTACCAGGCAGTCAGAGAGCCTGGCCGTCGCTCATCGACGATGGCCGAGCGAGGCAGGCTGGCCCAAGACGATAAGCTGGTTTTGGGCGCTTTCTTTTCTTTCTTTCTTGACATGTTGATAGCAGATCGCTATAGTAGAAAAGGTGACTTAGCAAATAGCTATGTGAGGCACTATGGATCTCGCTGAGAAGCTCAGGCATTTACGGAAGGTGGAAGGAGAGCTACGCGGCCTCAATCGGCCTATGACGCAGACAGAAGTCGTCGCTGCTATGGAGAAGGAACTCGGTGAGACCATCAGCCAGGCCTACCTCTCGCAATTGGAGAGCGGGAAGCGGGTCCACCTGACAGCCTTCACCCGCGATCTGCTGGCGCGCTTCTTCAAGGTGCATCCAGGCTATCTGGTGAGCGACCCACCCGACTTCAGCACCGATCTGTTGACCGACGTGGCCGAAGAGAGCGATCGCCTCTCTACCTGGCTGGAGGCCAGCGCAGAAGAGTGGCAGACAGAGCCAGAGGTAGCCGGTTTTTTCTCTGCCCTGGCGCGCACAACGGACCCGCGTCGCTATCTGGCGCTGCTCAGCGAGCTGCTGGTCTTGCCCCTGGCTGAGCTAGAGCAGCTCGTGCGCACCCTGACGGCGCCCGGCACGGGTTCCACAGAGCGGGAAGTGACCTCGTAGTTGCAGTTGGACCGGCCAGAGGATCAGCTCCCTCGCAAGGTTGGGCCCGCCCCTTCCTCTTTGGGGGAACAGCACTACAGGAAAAGGGTCATGGCGTTGTACACCTTCAAAGGTGAAGCGTCTATACACAGTGGATCTGAAGGAAGAGCGTGCGACGATGCTCTCGTGCGAGCCGGGAGCAGAGGCGCACCAGCAGCAGCAAAGGAGCCGGGTTATGGTCATTGCCACTGATCCGCTTTCGCTCGTCTTTATTGGTTGTTTCCTGTTTGGGACCTTTTTCTTGGTCATTTCGGCGCTGCTTGGGGGTCTGGGGCACGGCCTGGCCCACCATGCTGGCGGCCTTGCTTCCCACGCATCGACCGGTCCGCATGGCCTTGCCCAACATGTGCATCTGCCCCACATCCATCCAGGCTCGGCAGCTCCTCACGCCCATGTGGTGTCCGAGGGGAGCCACGGTAGCCAGACTCCCGCTTCTACTCACGCCGGGCACGCCAGCCAGAGCGGTCTGCCCTCGCAGGGAACATCCGCTTTGTGGTTCTCCCACCTGCTCACTTTTGTCAATCCCTGGAGCGTGATTTTCTTCCTCCTCGGATTCGGTTTCTTCGGCTATGTTTTCCATAACGCTACCCATCTCGATGTTCTCTTCTCGCTACTTCTGGCCCTCATCACAGGCTTGCTACTGGCCGGGCTGGTGCTGGCGCTGCTGTTCCGCATCTTCGGAGATAGCGAGGCCGAGACCATTCAGGATGTCTCGGACCGCACAGGCCTGATCGGCAAGGTCAGCTTGCCAATCCACCAGAATAGCATTGGCGAGGTCATCTATGTCTCGCCCGGCGGCTTGCGTAAGAGCGTACCAGCCCGTAGCGTCGATGGTCAGCCTATCGAACGCGGACAGGAGGTGATCATTCTCCACTACGAACACGGCATCGCCGAGGTGGAAACCTGGGAACGGTTCTTCGAAGGCGAGCCGGGACAGCAGCCGCTGCGTACGCCAACTGGGGCAGAGTTGGAGCAGTTGCGCACGCTCCTTCAGGATCAGGACGGAAATGATCGCTCCGAGTTGCTTACTGGCAAAGATCTCCTCTGACACGCAGGAAAAGCTACCCTTGTAAAAGGAGTGTCTGTCATGTTCGAAGGCGTTCTCGGGCCGGTTGTCGGCGGCGTCTTGCTACTTGTGGTACTGGTCATCATCGCTATCGCCCTCTGGGCCAGCATGCTACGCAAGGTCGGGCCAAACCGGGCTTTGATCATCTACGGCGCCGGCGGCACCGATGTGGTTACCGGCGGCGCAAAGTTCGTCTTCCCGCTGATCAGCCGCGCTCAGGAGTTTCCTCTTGAATTGATGTCATTCGATGTAGCACCAGCTCAGGATCTATATACGTCCCAGGGCGTGGCTGTCAATGTCGAGGCGGTTACCCAGATCAAGGTACGCTCCGACAAGGAAAGCATTAAGACGGCGGCGGAGCAGTTCCTGAGCAAGAGCCAACAGGAGCGCGAGAATCTAATCCGCCTGGTGATGGAAGGACACCTACGCGGCATTGTGGGCCAGCTGACGGTCGAGGATCTGGTTAAGGACCCAGAGAGCGTGAGCGCCAAGATGCTCAAGACGGTCAGCGCCGACATGGAGAAGATGGGCCTGGAGGTCATCTCCTTTACCATCAAGGACGTGCGCGACAAGAATGACTACATCGCCAATATGGGGCGCCCACAGATCGCGGAGATCCGCAAGCAGGCTGACATTGCCGCCGCCCTGGCCGCCCGCGATACGCAGATCCAGCAGGCGCAGGCGGCGCGTGAAGCGGCTATTGCTCGCTCGCTTGCCGATCAGGAGCGCGCGAAGGCCGAGGCCGAGTCCCAGGCCAAGCAGGCAGAGTACCAGCGCGATCTGCTGCTCAAGAAGGCAGCCTTCGATGCCGAGGTCAAGAAGCAGCAGGCGGCTGCCGATAAGGCTTACGATATTCAGGCGAACATCATGCAGCAGCAGGTCGTTGAGGAGGCTATCAAGGTCACCGAGGTCGAGAAGCACGCGCAGATCCGTGTGCAGGAGGCCGAAATCCAGCGCCGCGAGTTGGAGTTACAGGCGACCGTTCAAAAGGCAGCAGAGGCCGAGCGGCGCCGTATCGAGACAGTGGCAGAGGCCGAGCGGCAGCGCCTGATCCTCGAAGCCCAAGGTCAGGCTGACGCGGCGCGCATGCGTGGGATGGGCGAGGCAGAAGCCGCACGGGCCCGCGGGATGGCAGAGGCCGAGGTCATCCGCGCCAAGGGTCTGGCGGAAGCCGAGGTCATCCGCGCTAAGGGTGAAGCTGAGGCCGAGGCCATGAAGGTAAAGGCCGCTGCTTACCACGAGTACAACCAGGCCGCTGTGTTGGATAAGCTGCTGACCAATATGCCGGAGATCGTACGCGCAATCGCTGAGCCGCTCAGCAAGGTCGATAAGGTGACGATTGTCTCAACCGGTAACAGTGCTAACGGTGTGGGCGCCAGCCGCCTCACAGGTGATATCATGAATATGGCGGCTCAGATTCCGGCTCTCTTTGAGCTGCTGAGCGGTGTACGCATCAATGAGCTGATGGCACGCGTTCCTACGCTCAAAGGCCAGACTGATCAACAGGTTGCCAGCAGCGATGAGCGAGCCAGTGAGGCGGATGCCGGCGTTGATCGCTCTGGAGTCAGTAATCATCAGGCGTGAAGTGAGAGCTTTCGACGCATCACCACCCATGTTCGTGTGCTGCAACGTCTGTTCCTTCAGGCTAAGCGAGGTTGGCGAGTTGCTCTCTGGTTCTCGTTCCTAGAACAGTGCTCGCTCTCCTCGCTGGAGGGAAGGCGTCGGGAAGAGAAGCCTCGGGCCCTTCCTGTGACGCTTTCCCTGGCCTGCTATTGCAACCGCTGACGGTAGGTCCGCTACGCTTCTTTGGAAAGGGATGTGCAATGAACCTGTTGGAACGTGTCCTTACGCTGCTGCGTATCAATATCGATACTTTCATTGAAAAAGCTCCTGATCCTCAGTCGTCTCTTCACCAGTTGCAGCTTGATATGCGCAATCAACTGGTACAGGTGAAAACTCAGGTGGCAACAGCTATCGCCACCGCACACCAGCTCCAGCGCCGGGCGCGCGAGAAACAAGAGGAGGCCGCAGCCTGGCTCAAGAAGGCTGAGCAGGCTCTCCGGCAGGGGAACGAAGAGGCGGCTCGCTCCGCCCTCTTGCAGTACAATGAGGTCAATCGCCTCGCTCTCCGCTATGAGCAACAGCGTCAAACTCAGGAGCAACTTGCTCGCACTATGCGCGATGCCCTCCAGCAGCTCGAATCGCGATTGCGCGAATTGGAGGCCGCCAGCGATCTACTAGAAATGAAGCAGCGTCAGGAGCGTATCCAGCAGCACGTTCTCAACGAAAAGCAACGGCGCCAGCGAGACCTCGATCACCAGCGGGAGCAGCTCCAGCAGCGCCTCCTCGAGGAGCAACAACGACTTCAGCGGGAGATCGACCGCCGTCGGGAACAGCGCCAGCAGCAGGTTCCCGGTGAGCAGCCCCGGCGTTGGCCAGCAAAAGCCCCGCGGGAGCAGACTGCATCATCTTCTCATCCTCCCGCTCCAGAAGGAACGCCGGAGCCGCAGCAGACGCCGATCACCGAGGCCCTTGCGTCTTCCCTCTCCTCACGACAGCCGCCTCAGATGCTACGTGAGAATAGTGGACTGGCAGCCATCGAAAAGGAGCTTCGTGAGCTACAGGCTCGTAATCATACTGGCGACCTTGCGAGTGAACATGAGGAGGAAGGAAAGAAGGAAGCCCCCTCTGTCTCTGGGAGGACACGCCTGGGTTCGCGCAAAGCCGCAGACAAAGCTCCGACGCGCACAACCGAGGCCCTGGATAGGACAAGGCTCACAGATCTTCCTCTCCTGCTGGAGACGCTGCAGTCAGGCCATCGCCACCAGGACGATCCGTCCGAATGAAAATGCTCAGCCTCTGGTAGCCTCCGTCACTGGCCACGCGGGGCTACTCGGGTCCGCAAGAGCGCCCAATCTGCCCAGCGTGGAGCGAGCGCTGCTTTCACCGCCTTGCCCGGCCCGAATCGGCCCAGAGCAGCCCAACGAATGACTAGTGACTAAAGAGCAGAGTAAAGGCTATGAGGATAACCATGCCGATAATCATGCCAATGATGAAGGAGTATTGATCTCTCCGGCGCTGCTCTTCAGTTTTTTGAGATTTGCCCTGGCTTTCACTCATCGCTGTACTTCTCTCCAGTCGGACTCTTACCAGTAGACATGGTCGTGACACGCACGGCTTCGCTCTTTTGGATTATAGCGCAGCGGCAATCGCTCCCTCAACATTGGCCATCACTTCCATGCTTTCTTTCAGATCGGCCTCGCGCGTGGTGACCAGCACATGAAAGGCGGCGCTGCCTCCTTCGATGAGCCGCAGGAGCAAACGATGGTTTGAGCTTGTCACCACGAGATCTTCGTAGGGACCCCAGCCACCTAGCTCCAGCGAGCGGAGAATGCCCTGGATGGTTGCTTTGAGATGGCCACCCACCGGCGAGAGGTCAAGATCATCGACCGAAACCTGAGCAATCGGCTGACCTTCCATGCTCAGGACTGCCGTGGCCACAAAACCAGGAATCGCATAGCCCAGCGTCTGCAATGCCGCCACAATGGCACCAATGTTCCGTCGGACCGCTCGCGGCAAGGGACCGCTCTGGCCGCTGGCCGGACCAGTCTGGCTAGTCGAGCTGACTGGCAAGGGTCCACTGTGCGGTCCGAAGCCAGCGCTCGGTATACTGCCTGTGGTTGATGCGGCAGGACCCACTGCCGGGCGCGGGCCAGTCAGAGCACCTGTGTCGGGCAAAGCGGGACTCTCCTGATGCGCTCGAGGAGCGGAAGAAGGCGAGAGCGAAAGGGGACCACTCCCTCGCCCAAGCGACTTGAGGCTCTGCAGTGGTCCGCTACTGGGAACGGCGCTCGCTGGATTGGAGTGGGCTAGTGAAGGCTGACCATCACTGCCCCCAATGCGCCGCAGTCGAATGCCTGTATCAGTCGAGAGAGGGCGATGCAGGGGCTGCTCAGGACTGGCAGGACCTTGAGGAGCAGGCGCGGGAGAGCGCCCTTCGCCAAAGGCCACCCCCTGTCTTTGGGTCGGTAAGACTGGTAACTGCCCGGTGGTCAAAGGGGCCCGGGAGGCAGGTATGACTGGCGGTAGTTCGGCATGCGTCGGCTGCTCTGTTAACCATGAAGGCAGTTCTACGGAATCAGAGGCGGGCAGGCGTTGCAAGCGGTTGGGTGTGGGCATCTTCCCAGTGCTCCCGACGCTGGCGCCAGAGGCCGAGGCAGAGGTAGCAGCCAGATGACCGGTCACCGGTAGTGCTCTGCTTTCACTGCTCTGAGGGAGGTCTGCCTCTCGTCGCTGCTCACTGCTCCCCAGCCTGGGCATATAGCCTGTCGCCATCCACCACTCGCGACCTCCGTCCTCCCCTTCCCAGGTGGGACCGCTGCGGTTCGGCCCCATCTCCTCCCGAGTTGCTGAGACCTGCACTTCCTCTCCCAGCAGGCCAAAGGGCGTATCATTAATCTCTTCGAGCGATAGCGACCTCTGCTCCTGTTTCTCGCTATTCGTCTGTGACCCAAATGCTGGCAGAGCAGCACTACTTAGCTCACCGCTCTGCTTTGCTCGATACTGCAGCGCCTGCAGAATCAGACGCGAGAGCGGTTGAGCCACATTCGGAGCAATCTCGCCCTCCCAGGACTGATAGGAGACAGTTCCATTGCGGTGCGCAGCCAGCGCAAAAAAAGCCTCCTCACCACGCAGCACTCCATACTCAGCCCACACCAGCTCCCCATTCTGGAAGCGTAACAGGCCGCGCTCGCCCTGGTCTGTGCTGACAACGAGGGCGATCTTCTTGCGGCTCATCGTTACAATTTGAATGACATCGAGCAGATCGAACGAGTCCAGGCTGGCAGAAAAACCCGGCTGGGTGAGCAGGCGCCGCACCTCCATTCTCAGCCGCTCCAGATTGAGGGGCTTATCAACGAGGGCGGCCACGCCGCGCTCTAGGGCCTGTGTTCGTTCCTCACCTGCCTCGGGCGGAGTCAATAAGAGCACCGCAGTGCGTGGATAGTAGAGGCGCAACCAGCGCACCAGTTCAAAATCATCGGCGCTGGCCAGCTTCAGCTCAGCAATCACCAGATGATGCATCTCGCGCCAGAGCACGCGAAGAGCCTCGGCAGTTCCGCTTACTCCCTGAACCAGATACCCATCAGCGCGCAGGGCCGTGAGCATGGCCCGACCCTCTTCTGCATCATCAGTGACTACCAGAACGCGCGACTGCTCCGACATTTTCAGCATCCTCGTGAGGGTTGACTATCTCTGATCACATTCTTGAGAAGCAGGCGCACAGCTCACTTTCGGTATCCTCGTGCTGCGCCTGCTTTCGGCACCTCATGCGGCTGATCCTCCCTACCACACAGCGCTCGTTCCCTTCTCTCGCTATGGCACGATGATACCACGCTAGTGCTGGGATGGCAAGCGGACAAGCCTTTCCACCTCAATCAAGCACTGCAGAAGTTGACTCTTACCCTTCATTGGTAGTAGGCTGGGCTGGAAAGCAGGCAGAAAAGAGATGGCTACGGCTGCTGCTCTTAGGTACATAGTACTGGAAAGGGGCCAGTTTTGAAAAGATTCTCCCCAAGAGAGGTTACTCTCGCACTCCCTTGAAGAGAGAGGAAGCCGTTGACATTCTCCCCCTTTCTAGCCATACCTGGTCACAGGCAGCTTGACTGGCTGATGCTCGCTCCGCTTGCCAGAAGCGAGCATCAGGGGATAGGGTCTACGCACGGCTGTACCCGATACGGGTGTGCAGGAGGTCCACCCTTTGGGATATGCTATAGATGAAGAGAGAAGCTCCTATTTCCTTGCTTCCGGCTTCTCTCTCTCAACTCAGGTGAGCAACCAGCGAGGACAAAAGAGCATGAAGGAAAGCGACAGCGTACAACTGCAAGAAAAAGAAGCCTGGAAGCGGGCGGTAGGCGAAGCTGCCGCTGCTCTGATCGAACCAGGCATGGTGATCGGCCTGGGTAGCGGCTCTACCGCCGAGTGGATGATCCGCGCTCTGGGGCGCCGGCTCCAGCAGGAAGGCTTGCGGATCGTCGGGGCAGTTCCTACCTCAGAACGGACCGAAGCCGTGGCGCGCGCAGTAGGCATTCCCCTCACAGACCTTGATCATTACCCCGAGCTGGACCTCGATATCGATGGTACCGACGAAATCGATCCTCACCTCCATCTCATTAAGGGCGGCGGTGGAGCTTTGCTCCGCGAAAAGGTGGTAGCCTCAGCTTCGCGCCGCTTCGTTGTGATCGCCGATGTCACCAAGCAAGTGCCTCTGCTCGGCCTCCATGTCCCCCTGCCTATCGAAACCGTACCCTTCGCTTTGACTCCTGTCAGACGTCGCCTTGAGGCCCTGGGAGCTGAGGCCCGTTTGCGTCAGCGCGATGGCCAGCCTTTCTATACAGACAATGGCAATCTTATACTGGATTGTTACTTCCCTGATGGTATCGCTGATCCGGGCGAGCTGGAGAACCGGCTTCGACGCATCGTGGGCGTGGTCGAAACGGGTCTGTTTCTGCATATGACCACCGAGGCCCTGATCGCCGGTCCAGCAGGCATCACCCACCTGGCTCGCCGCTCCGAGGCCGATAGCAGCAGCACGACAGGCCCTGCTATTCCTTGACAGCTCACTTGCTTTGTCATTATAATCTTTTTAAGATATTTAAAAACCTCCTTCGACTTCTTTCTCGCAAGAGGAGAGGAGGTTTTTTTGTAGTCCGGCTATTTCTTCTTGTTGCATCGCGGATGGATTCATTGCTGCGTCCTGGCCAGTGCTGGCTTCGGCCCTCTCTTCCCTGGGTACTCTCCTATCCGCCGGCGCTGGCAGATGAGGCAATGTGCAGCCGCAACGAGCTAGCTAGTGCTTCTGGACCAAAGGAGTGCCAGCGTTGAGCAATGATACGTTTAGCCCGCAGGGCAAATTCACACCTCCGAAGGAATCTCCCTGGTCACTCTCGACGAGACGCATCGCCACTGCCGGTGTGCTGGCCGGTCTGACCATCTTAATGGCCTACATTCCTTTCGTTGGCTATATTCCTCTGCCAACGCCGGCGGGAGCCGCCACGACGGAGCATCTGCCGGTCATCGTCGGTTCTGTCCTTGAAGGCCCGCTGGTCGGTATGATCACGGGTTTCTTTTTCGGCCTGACCAGCTTCCTGCGAGCCGGCAGCCCTCTGTTCAAGGACCCGCTGATCGCTTTCCTGCCACGCATTCTGATCGGCCTGACATCGTGGTTGGCCTTTGCTGCCCTGCAGCGCACGAATCGCACTGCGGCCTCGGCCCTGGCGGGCGCCATCGGCTCTGCCACCAATACGGTCTTTGTGCTTGGCCTTGGTTTCCTACGCGGCTATTTGCCTTGGGGCTTCATCGTGCTGATTATTCCCCAGGCCGTGGTGGAGGCGATCGCGGCCGCCATCGTGATTACTCTGATCGTGCGCTCCTACGAGGCGGTGCGAGGCCGGCTGGCGCGCGCACGCGAGACCAAGCCACGCGATACCCTGCCTTACTAAGGAGCCAGACGCGCTGAGCTATGATCGAGGTGAATAACGTTACGTTCCGCTATAGTGGCGAGGCTGAAGAGGGCATAGCTCCAGCCCTGGAAGAGGTTACGCTGCGGATCGATGAGGGCGAAACTATCGCCCTCATCGGTCACAATGGCTCGGGCAAAAGTACCCTGGCCCGCCTGCTGGCGGCTATCGTGCTGCCACAGCGGGGGAGCGTGATCGTCGATGGCCTGCGCACGGACGCCGGCGGCGAGAGTCTCTGGCAGATCCGCCAGTCCGTGGGCCTGGTTTTCCAGAACCCCGACGACCAGCTGGTCACCAATACGGTGATCGATGAGATCGCCTTTGGACCGGAAAACCTGGGCCTGCCGCGCTTCGAAATTGAGGAGCGCGTTGAAGAGATGCTGGATTTGCTTGATCTGCGACCATACGCCAGACATGCAGTGAGCGATCTCTCTCAGGGCCAAAAGCAACGTCTGGCGGTGGCCGGTGTCCTGGCTATGCGCCCCCGCTACCTGATCCTGGACGAGCCAACGACGATGATTCCCGGACACACCGCCGAGCAGCTGCTTGAGACGGTGCGTCGCCTGGCACGGGAGCGAGGCATCAGTGTGCTCCATATTACGCATCACATGTACGAGCTTGCCGATTTTGATCGTGTGATTGTCATGAACCGGGGACGCGTGCTGCTGGACGGGACGCCGGCCAGCGTCCTGCGCCACCGGGAGGAGCTGGAGCGCGCTGGTCTGGGCCTGCCGCTGATTACGCAGCTCGGCCAACGTTTGCGCGCCAGGGGATGGTCGCAGCTCCCAGAGGTGATTCTGACTCTGGATGATCTAAAGGCGGCTTTATGCTCTTTGAAGTAAAGGATGTCTACTACACCCGCATGCGCGGGACACCGTTTGCGGTCGAGGCCCTCAAGGGCTGTAGCCTGACGATCCCCGAGGGCAAGATCACCGCTATTGTGGGACCAACACAGGCCGGTAAGTCGACGCTGCTGCTGACGCTCTTGGGCCTGTTCCGACCGAGCCGCGGCTCGGTGCTCTTTCGCGGTCAGGATATCCACCAGGCCCCCTTCGACCTTGAGGCTCTACGCTTGCGCGTCGGTATTGTCTTTCAGTCGCCCGAGGCCCAGCTCTTTGAGGAGACGGTTGGCAAGGATGTCTCCTTCGGGCCTCGTCGGAAAAAGCTGGCACCGGCACAGTCGCGGCACCTGGTCCAGGAATCGCTGGAGGCGGTGGGACTCCCCTACGAGGAGTTCCGTACGCGCTATACTGCTTCCTTGAGCGGCGGACAGAAGCGTCGTGTGGCGATCGCCGGCGTGCTGGCCCTGGAACCCGAGGCCATCCTCTTCGATGAGCCAACGGCGGGCCTCGATCCCCAGGGCCGGCAGGAGTTACTGGCCTTGCTCCAGCGCCTGAAGACGGAGCACCAGCTGACGATTGTGCTCACATCGAGCAGCCTGGCCGATGTGGCTATGCTGGCCGATCAGGTGATTGTCCTCCATGAGGGACGTGTGGTCTTGAGCGGTAGCCCTCGTACGGTCCTGGCTCACGCCGAGGAGCTGCTCGCGCTCGATATTACCTTGCCCGAGATTACGCAAATCGCTCTGGGCTTGCGCTCGCTCTGGCCCGCTCTTCGTTGCGATGTGCTGACCCTAGATGAGCTTGAAGAGGAGCTGGTGCGCTTTCTTCCTCATGCCGCCAGCCAGGAAACTCAGCTCTCCTCTCCTTGATACTCGCCAGCAGGTGGTTACCATGATCGAGATCTCCCGCCATATCTCCTTCGGTCAATACGTCGATAATGGCTCACGGCTAACACGCCTTGATCCGCGGGCCAAGATTCTCTGTTTTGCTCTCGCTGTCGCTGCTTTTACCTATATTAGCCAGTTCGCTGCGCTAGCTCTCTGTTTATTTTTCTGTCTTTTTCTTCAGTGGCTCTCTCGTCTGCCTCTGCGCTATGTGCTGCAGGGTATGCGCATGTTCATCAGCTTTCTAGTGATACTCTATGCCTTTCAGGTCCTGTTCTATACGTCGAGCACGCAGGCGACGAGCGTGATCTGGCACTGGGGAGTGTTGACGATCTCCTGGGAGGGCCTCATGCACAGTACGCAGGTCGATCTGCGAGTGATTTTCCTGTACTATTTGACTTCACTCCTGATGCTGACTACCTCGTTGGTCGATCTGGCCGATGGAGCAGAGGCTTTGCTGCGTCCCCTCCGTCGCCTCGGACTGCCGGTTCACGAGCTGGTGATGGTCTTTGTGATTGCTCTGAAGTTTGTGCCCCTCCTCATTACTGAGGTGGAACGCTTGAGTATCGCCCAGGCGACGCGCGGGGTACGCTTCGGACGCGGCAACCCCTGGCAGCGTATTCGGGCGCTGAGTGGGATCATTGTGCCGCTCTTTATGAGCGGGCTGCAGCGCGTGGAGATGTTAAGCACGGCTATGGAGGCTCGTTGCTATCGCGCCGGCTACCGCGGCTGGCGTCGCAGTAAACTGCATGCTTTGCAGTGGGCTGGCGCCGATAGTCTGGCGCTGGCCTGCTGTCTGTTGCTCTGCGGGCTGTTGGTGGCACTCAATTTTGTCAGCCCTTTCTAGGCGGCGCCGGCAGAGCCGCGTGGCTAGTATGCCAGCGCCGCTGCCCCATGCCAGGCTTCCTTTGAGGATGTTCTCAACCCGGTCGCCGCGATCGCTCCCTGGCCTGACCTGAGCCAGCGGTCTCATCTATAATACCTCTCGTTCTCAGCCTCACCTTTCTTCCAGTGCCCTGCTCCCCAACTTTGGCCTTGTTTGTCCTCAGCCTGACAGCTTCGTGTCAATATGACGAGGGAAAATGTTGACAAACTATCGCCTAATCCGTAAAATTATATCATAAACTATCACACTAACCTGGATGAAAGCCGGGAGGAAGGGGAGAAGGAGGGCTTATGGCCTGCGCTGGTTGTCGTTGTGATGGCGTGTGCTCAGCGAGGCCGGGCGGACTGCGTCAGCGAGGAAGGTAATCAGGCAGGTATATGGAGATGACCAGCATAGATCTTGACGTTGATATCCTTGTGATTGGTGGGGGTGTGGTTGGCTGCGCGATCCTGCGCGAGCTTGCGCGTTACGATGCCAGCATTGCTTTGCTGGAGCAGTACCCTGACGTCTGTGAAGGTACCAGCAAGGCCAATAGCGCTATTGTGCACACTGGCTTCGATGCCAGGCCAGGCACTCTGGAGGCGCGCTTGCTGGCCGAGGCACGCCAACTGTGGCCGGAGGTCATCGCGCGCCTTCACATTCCCTATCTGCAGACGGGGGCGCTGATGGTAGCTCTCAATGAGCAGGAACAGGCTACCATTGCCAGGGAAATTGTGCCCAAAGCAGCGGCCAACGGGATCACGTTGCAGCCGTTGAGCCGGGCGGAGATTCTGGAGGCGGCCCCTTACGTCAACGAGCGCATCGTTGGCGGTGTCTTGGTCGAAGGTGAAGGGGTCATCGATCCTTTTTGGACGACACGCGCCTATTGCGAGCATGCTCTCCTTAATGGGGCCCAGCTCTTTTTGGGCGAGCGCGTGAACGCCATTGAGGTGGGGCCACGGCGGCTTCGGGTGCACACGGAAAACGGCAGGACCTTTTCGGCTGCCCTCGTTGTCAATGCTGCTGGACTATGGGCCGACGAGGTTGCGCGCCTGGCAGGTGATCATTCCTTCAAACTCACACCACGCAAAGGTGAGTTTCTGATCACCGAGGAGGACCACGGCGTTGCACAGATCATTCTGCCGGTACCGAGCGAGGTCTCCAAGGGTATTTTGGTGACACCGATCGTTTTCGGTGGCGTCCTGCTTGGGCCGACAGCAGAGGACGTCAGCGATAAGAGAGACCTGGCGACAACCACGGCGGGACAGCAGCGCATCCGCGAGGGTGTGGGAAGGCTGGTGCCAGCTATGACCACGGTCTCCACCGTGCGTCAGTTCGCCGGCCTGCGCGCCGTGAGCAGTACCGGCGACTACATCATTCGCCCTTCAACCGTCAGCGAGCGTCTGCTTCATGTGGCTGGTATTCGCTCCACTGGTCTGTCGGCTTCGCCGGCCATCGGGCACTACGTTGGAACGCTGGTCGGGGAAACGTTGGGGCTGCGTCTGCGTACCAGCTACCGTGAGGCGCTACCGGAGCCACTGAGTGAAGCCGCCCATGAAGATGGCGAGGTGGTCTGCCTCTGCCGCTCGATTACTCGCGGCGAGATTCTGGCCGCCCTGCGCTCAACCCTCCCTCCGCAGACTCTGGATGGCCTGAAGCGACGGACGGGCGCGATGTTGGGCGAGTGCCAGGGCAATCTCTGCCTCCCTCGTCTGATCGCACTGTTCCAGCAGGAGCTGGGGCGCGATCCTTTGTCTCTGGAGAAGCATGCCCCCGGCTCGCGCTTGCTAGTCGAGCGCCTGACGCACCTTGGCAGCGTCCCCGCTCACCGCTGTGAGCGGTCCAAGCGAGGACAGTAGGTCAGCACTCTCTGGCCTACCAATCGCTGGGAGTGCTGGTAAATGCAGAAGCAAAGGAAGCAGATGAGGAAGGTGCAGATGTCGGCATATACCTTGGAGGACATGCCTCTGATGGAAGACCTGCATGAGGGAGATTATGATGTGGCCATCGTTGGAGCCGGCCTGAGTGCCTTGAGCCTGCTGCATAGCGGGGGCACGGCTCTCGGGCGCACGGTGGTGCTCGATTATCAGGAGCAGGTGGGCGGGTTGTTGCGCTATCTGTTGCCAGCCGACGGCTTTGGAACAGAGTGGGAGCTGCTGCGGGATTTCCAGCTTCCCGCAGGAGTGAGGTTGCTCCTGCAAACGACGGCAGTGGGACTGCTGCCTGCCAACGATGCAGAGCCGACCCATACGCTGGTCGTCCGTCAGCGCCAGGGCACGACGCAGCTGCGCGCTCGCCAGGTGGTAATCGCCTGCGGCGGAGTGGAGCGTCCCCGCGAGCATGATGCTATTCCAGGGACGCGCCCGGCGGGAGTCATGACTCCCGTACTGGCTCTGCAGCTGCTGGCTCAGGGCTATCTGCCCGGGCGGCGCGCCCTGGTCTACGGCGATTCGCGCTACGCTCTGGCCACGGCCAGGCGTCTGGCTGAGGCTGGCCTGGAGGTAATCACGGCTGCTCCCGCCAGTGGCAATGGCCGCTCTGTCAGGCTCTGCGGGACCTTAGAGGAGATCTGCGGCTTTCCGCGCCTCACCGCCGTGCGTTTGCTCTGTGATCAGCAGTCGGTAGAGGTCGAGGTCGATACCTTGATCTACGCCACTGGCCTGCTGGCCGGCACACACTGGCTGAAGGGCAGCGGCGTCGCATTGACCGCTGCTGGAGCCATCGCCGTCGATGCCCACTACCGCACGAATATTGCGGGCATCTATGCCATCGGCACGGTGGTCAGACCGGGGTTAGACCATGAGGATTCCGTGCGCATGGGGAAAGAGGTGGCAGCCCTGCTGCCAGGAGGTGTATCATGAAGCTCAACGGAGCGGTCAACGTCAGCGCGCCCAGAGAAGAGGTCTGGCAGCTCTTTATGGACCCAACCCAGCTCTGTCGGGTCGTCCCAGGCTGCGAGCAGGCGCAACGTGTGGATGACACTCACTATGAGGCGCTGCTGGCGGTCAAGATTCAATTCATGACCATCCGCGCCCGCGCCCACGGTACCTTGCTGGAGGCGCGTGAGCCGGACCATCTGGTCGCCGAGATGGTCGGCGAGCCGCTGGCAATGGCCGGGGCTTTCCGCGCCCACTTGGTGGTTGACCTGATCCCCACCCCTCTGACGGGAGGAACGGAGGTACGTTACACAATCGAGCTTTCGATGCTGGGACGTCTGGCAAGCCTGGGCGAGGCCATCATCCGGGCAACGGCGAATCGGCTGGCGTCACAGTTCGCCGCCAATGTTGCTCAGCTCTTCTCAGCCCAGGCCCAGGAACCTGGTCAACGCTAGAGTCGGCTCTTGCTCGCCTGGTCTGCCCGCCACCAGGCCGGGTTGGCCCAGGTCTACCACTCCTTCATTCCTCAACAGGATGAAGCTATCACACGGTCTGCTGCGCAGGGGAGCGCGCCCATGAGGCCCTGAGCTGAGGATTGCTACCAGCCCGACTAGCGAGCGAGCGGGTATGGCGCCCACCGGGCTGGTACGGGTCTTGCCCCTCAGCCAGCGCCCCATGAAGGATGCACATCTGTTCGCCCTGCCGAAGAAAGGAGCACCTTCTATGTCGCTCAGCGAGCAACCAAAGCTGGTCTCAGAAGAGCAGCTTGTCGAACAGTTTGGCTACCGGCAGGAATTCCGCCGCGAATTGAAGCGCTTCGCTTCCTTCGCTGTAGGTTTCTCCTTTATCTCGATCACAACGGGTATCTTCACCACCTACGGCTCAGTGCTGAACTGGGGTGGGCCTCGCGGCATCTGGACCTGGCCTCTGGTCATTGTCGGTCAGCTCCTGGTGGCGCTCGTTTTTGGGGCTCTGGCCTCTCGCATTCCGCTGGCCGGCTATTCATATCAGTGGGCCTCGCGTCTGATTAACCCAAAGATCGGCTGGCTCACAGGCTGGATCTCCTTCACCTTCCTAGTCGTCGACGTGGTGGCAGTCGACTATGCGGTGGCACAGACAGTTCTGCCGATGCTCTTCGGCTATACAGAGACGCCGGTCAATGCCTGGATCGCCACCGCGGTGGTGATTCTCATCCAGACGCTGCTCGTGCTCTTTTCTACTGTCTGGGCGACGCGTATCAACAACACCGCCGTCGGCACGGAGGTGGTTGGCATTGTGGGCCTGACCTTGCTGCTGCTGATCGTCGGCGGTGTCCGTGGCCTGCTCCACCCCGATCACCTCTTCAGCACAGGCAGCGTTCCCGCCGCTAACTACTTCAGCTTCGGCGGCCTCTTCTCCAGTGGCCCTTTCATGCTCTCCTTCTTGCTGGGAGCCTTCACGATCGTCGGATTTGAGGCCGCAGCGAACCTGGCCGAAGAGACGCAGGAGGCGCACCGTACGGTGCCGTTTGCCATGTGGTCTTCGGTTCTGCTGAGCGGCGTCGTCGGCTTTGCCTTCCTGATCGCCCTTAATCTGGCCTCGGACAATTTACAGGCGCTGGCCAGCTCCGCGACGCCAGTGGCCGATATCATTACCCATATCCTCGGGCCGATCGTTGGCGATATTTTCCTGGTGCTGGTGACTTTCTCGATCTTTGCCTGCGGTCTGGTGATCTTTATCACATTGACACGCCTGATCTGGGCAATGTCGCGCGACGAGCGCTTTCCTGCCTCGCGCTGGCTGCGCCAGGTTAATCCCAACACGGGCACGCCGGTTCCATCGACGGTACTTTCCTTTGTCCTGTGCGAGCTGGTCCTGGCCCTCTTCGCCGGTATCGGTCTGGCTCAGAACCAGACAACAACCCTCGGCAATCTCTTCTCGGCGGCCACGCTCTTGCCCGCGATCATCTACCTGTTGACGGTGATCTATTATGTGGCTGCCCGGCGCCGCTTACCCTCCATTCCCGGCGGCCTCAATCTGGGGGTCTTTGAATGGCCGGTGATTATTCTGGCCCTCATCTGGCTCGTCTTCGAACTGCTGATCTTCCGCGATGGACAGTTCGCCGTTCCCTGGCTCTATACCCTGGGGATGTTCGCACTCGGTCTGATCTACTTCGTCTGGTTGCTGATTGCACGACCGGCGGTCCTTAAGACAGTGCCGATCGAGGAGACGGTACGGGCCTTGGGCAACTCCTCACCTTCCGCCGAGATCTCAGGCTCGTCAACAACGTAGCAGAGCCGGCGCACTCTATCCGACCAACCCAACCTGCTTGCTACTCTGGCCTGTTCGTGCACTGGCTTACTCTCTACGGGTGATTGAGGGATCAGCAGCGCACGAGCAGGGCCAGAGGCGATGAGGGGCCGCCGGCCCTGCTGTGTTGGGAAGGGCATCAGTACAGGAGGAGAGCAAGGATGATGGCTCCCGCAATACTCGCTATCGATCAGGGAACCACCCGCACAAAAGCGCTCGTGTTTGATGCCGAAGCTCGTTGTCTGGCTCAGGCTGCGAGTGAGGTGCCGCTGACTTATCCACAACCGGGCTGGGTGGAGCAGAATCCCTATGACTTGCTGGAGAGTGTGATCGCGAACGCCCGCGCGGCCCTGCAGACAGCCGGCGAGGTGTCACTGTTGGCCTGCGGCCTGGCGAATCAGGGCGAGACGGTGGTGGTCTGGCACCGGCGCAGCGGGCAACCGCTCTATAATGCCATTAGCTGGCAAGACCGCCGCACCGATCTGCTGTGCGAGCAGCTGCGCCGCGAGGGAGCCGAACGCTTGATTCGCGAACGCACCGGATTGCCACTTGATCCCTACTTTTCGGCGACGAAGATCCGCTGGATTCTGGATAACGTCCCCGGGGCTCGTGAGCTAGCTGCTCGTGGTGAGCTACTGGCGGGCACTACCGACGCCTGGTTGATGTGGTGTCTGCTGGGCGAGCATCGCACTGATGAGACAACGGCCTCGCGAACGATGCTCTATAATCCTCGTCTGCGCGACTGGGATGAGGAGATCCTGGCGCTGCTGGAGATCCCTCGCTCGATCTTGCCAGAGATTCAGCCGTCCTGCTCGCTCTTTGGTACGATCTCGGCGGAGCACTTCGGGCACCCTTTGCCGCTGACTGCCTCCCTGGTGGACCAACAGGCGGCCCTCTTCGGTCAAGCCTGCTATGCTCCCAACGATGTCAAGGTGACGTATGGTACCGGCGCCTTTATTTTGCTCAACGCCGGCCAGACGCTGCCGACTTCGCGCCACGGCTTGCTCCCGACAGTGGCCTGGTCACGCGGCGAGGAGATCGTTTACGCCCTCGATGGGGGCATCTATGTGGCTGGGGCCGCGATCCAGTGGCTGCGCGATATTGGCCTGGTGCACAGCCCCGAGGAGACGCTGGAGCTGGCCCTCTCGGTCCCTGACAGCGGCGGCGTCTTCTTTGTGCCAGCTCTGGCCGGCCTGGCGGCTCCCTATTGGGATAGTTACGCCCGCGGTACGATTATCGGCCTGACCCGTGGCACAACACGCGCCCATCTGGTACGGGCCACCCTGGAGGGAATCGCTTTCAGCACTCGTGACGTGCTGCAGGCAATGGTTCAAGATACCGGGCGCCCAATCCGCAGCTTGAAAGTCGACGGCGGCGCCTCGGCCAATAGCTTCCTGATGCAGGCGCTAGCCGATATTACTGGGGTCGAGGTACACATCGCCGCCGTCCAGGAAACGACAGCCCTGGGCGCCGCTTTCCTGGCAGGAATCGGGGCAGGCCTCTGGCACGATGAGAGGGAGACGGCTCGCCTCTGGCGCGAGGCGAAGGTCTACCGCCCGCGTGGCAATGGTTCGATCGAGGCACTCTATCGGCGCTGGTTTAATGCGGTGGAGCGCGCACGCGGCTGGGCCGCTATTGCTTAAGCCTGCTCGCGTTCTGCCTGCTGTCGGCCCGCACTTACCTTTGCTGACCGCCAGCTTGGGGTCAGGAGCGGGGAGCCGCCTCGCTAGCCCGGCGAGATGGCTCCCCTCTTACTGGCTTCGCGGCCCCTCGCTGCCCCTCATTGCTCCCCCTAGATCTGGCAATCTCGCCGGCGCCTGGCTTCTCTTCCTTCTTGCTCCCCGACTGGGAAGGGTGCGCGCCCTCTCCCTCTCGCTGGATTTCGACCTCAGCGCACCTCTGGAGACGAACAGATGCTCTTGACAAATGTTCTCAACAGTGAGTATACTTTGAACTGCACAAACTGTCGTTATTGTTTCTGTCTATGTTGCTCGGGTCTACCACATCTAGAATATCTGTTCTGATGAGGTACCGCCACCCGGGCAGAAGCCGCTAGCAGGATCAGGGCTATGGTGCGAGAGCTGAGCGCGGCGGTCGGGGTGGAGATTGGAAGCAGCCGGGCGACGATCGCAATTATTTCTGCCAACGGTCAGGTCCGGGAGCGCTTCGAGGCCAGAACGCTGCGCGGGCGGCCAGCACGAGCCACGCTGGAGCCATATCTACGGGCGATAGATGCCGCCATACAGCGAGCCGAGGGAGCAGGTTATGCTCTGCGCGGTATTGGCGTGGCCTTGCCGGGGAAACTTGATCAGACATACCGCCGTCCTTTTCTCATTCCTCTCCTTCCCTCCCTCAATCATTTTCCCCTATGCGATCTGCTCGAAACGCGCTATCACCTACCCGTACGACTGCACAGCGACGTTGAGGCAGCAGCGCTGGGTGAATATGCCTTTGGCGCCGCCAGGAACAGGCATCAGGCTCTCCTACTCACCGTTCAAGCGGTTGTGGGTGCGGCGCTGATCAGTGATGGGCAACCGGAGCCGACGGCCCGCGACTGCACTGGTCACGTCTGTCATCTACCCGTGGCCAACACTGGTCCGCGCTGTAGCTGTGGGCGCCGTGGCTGCATCAGTACCCTGGTTTCGCTAGAGGCGCTCCAGCGCCTGATTCAGCGTGCAGCTCGCAAGGGTGAGTCGAGCAGCCTGCTTCAGCGTCTCAGCAATCGCGAGCATTTCAGCGCCCAGTTGCTGGCCGAGGAGGCGGCCCGGGGAGACAGCCTGGCGCTCTCCATTTATCAAGAGGTGGGGCACTGGCTCGGCATTGCAGTGGCGTATTACCTGCGCCATTTCGCACCCGAGGTCGTAGTGCTGGGGAACGGTCTGCTCAACGCTGATGAGCTGCTGCTCGGTCATCTGCGCTACTCGCTCCTCTCCCAATTTGGGGCACAGCCAGCGGCGGAAGAGGGTCAGCGCGTCCAGGCCCTGAGCATTGTCCCGGCGCATTTGGGACGGGATGCAGCCCTCATCGGCAGCGCCGTACCGTTCCTGGCCCCACTGCCAGCCCACCGAGCTGAGGGAGAGCCATCTGCCTTGCCCTCTCAGGAGGCTCCTGCACTTGCCAGCAGAGGCGGAGGCGAGCTGGTTCTAGAAGAGCTGGCCACCGCCCGACGGCGGGAGGGCCGTTCCGCCAGCCGCACCTATCGCCTTCCCCCTGCCAGCGACGATCTCAGCTGGCTGGTTACCGAGCGTCCCCAGTCATCAGGACCTCCCTCCCCCGATGACCTTGGTCCTGCAGCGCCTTCTCATCCTCGCCTGAATCCTCGCCGCCTGCGTGGTCGCGATCATTAGACCAGCCCACGCCCAGGCCCGGTGAGTCATGCCCCCGTCAACCAGGCTAGCGCTTGTTACTCAGCCTTATAAGAAAATCAACGCGCCCAACAAGCAGCTCGGCCAGGCAAGAGCAATCGCTGGCCGAGACTCCAAGCTGTCGCGCTACGGCAGCCGGTCTCACTAGGCCCGCCGACGCGCTCTAGTTCACGCTGATAAAGGGTTGAGAAGGAGCAAGAAGGAAAGTTTACAGGAGAACGATCTGCTAGCGCTCAGTCTCCGCGGCAGAGCTACAGGCGAGCAAGGTGTTCAGCGCCGAGCAGGGAAAGAGGGACTAACGAGAGACAGGCGGCTTTTTAGAGGTCAAACCCCTCTCCTGCATCATCTACGTCTTCTAATTCACCGCGATCAATAATAGCTTCTCGCTCATCCAGCATACCTGGCAGGGGATCGATGTACATGGTGCGGCGCACCAGATCGATCTGTTTGATCACCTCTTTGACGGCAGGGATTAAGGCTTGCCTGCCATCTGGCATGCGGATTGCGTAGACATCGTTGCTACCGGTTAGCCAGATCTCAGTGATCGACCCTACCTCCTGGCCATCGAGGGTAAAGACACGCAGGTTGAGGATATCATGCTGATAATACGAATCGGGAGGCAGGGGAGGCAACTCGGACAGTGGAATCTGCAGCTCGCAGTTGCGCAGGGCCTCGGCAGCTGTCAGCGAATCGAAGCCCTGCAGCTTCAGCAGAACG
Source organism: Thermogemmatispora aurantia (assembly GCF_008974285.1). Taxonomy (GTDB): domain Bacteria; phylum Chloroflexota; class Ktedonobacteria; order Ktedonobacterales; family Ktedonobacteraceae; genus Thermogemmatispora; species Thermogemmatispora aurantia. Next base: position 486,503 of record NZ_BKZV01000001.1, read on the forward strand.
AGGCCGCTCTTATAGGGACGGACATGCTCGATGCGATGGCGCCGGGGAGGGGAACCACAATAGATAGCCTCCAGCTGCGCAAAACGGTCAGGCAGGTCGCTCATCGGCAACACCTTGATCTCGCCACGCAACCCGAAGGGGGCAATCACCCGCCCCACGGTCGCCCATTCCATGGTGCCTTGAATAGAACTGGCAGTCATCGCCCGCTCAGTGTCTCTCATTGGAGTTTCCGAGAGAAAAACAGGGTTAGCGAAATCAGGCTAGACAACCTTCAAGGAGGTATGGCGGCCTTCGCGCGTCCCCATAGCGCGCATCAGCGTACGCAGGGCCTTGGCCACGCGGCCTTCTCGCCCGATCACCTTGCCGTAGTCCTCGGGCGCCACTCGCAGCTCAAGGACCACTGCCTGACGGTCGTTGCGTACCTCGCGCACCTGCACCGCCGCCGGGTTATCCACCAGCGACTGCGCAATATATTCCACCAAGCGGCGCATCGAAGAATTTCTCACGGCCATAGCTAGCTACTCTGCCTTACCAGAGGAAGCAGAACCTGCCTTCGCCTGCTCGAAGCGCTCCAGCACTCCAGCGCTCTTGAAAAGCGCGACCACGGCCTCTGAGGGCTGCGCGCCATGCTGCAGCCAGCGCAGCGCCTTCTGCTCATCGATCTGCACCGCCGCCGGCTCGCGCAACGGATTATACCAACCGATATTCTCAATAATGCGCCCATCGCGCGGCGAAGGCGCGTTCGCGACCACAATGCGATAGCTGGGCGCCTTCTTCTTGCCCACGCGCATCAAACGAATCTTAACAGCCATGCTTCCCTCTTCTCTCCTCTCCCCAACGGGGAAAGTCCTCAACAGTACTTTCTCTCTCGCTAGCCCGGGCTGGCCATTGCGCGTCTCAGTCCAGCCTGCGTAGAGCTAGCACCCTCATTGATCTCATCGGCGGAACCACGCCCGTCAAGCTGTCCCCTCCTCATGCCAGCCAGCCGCGCCGAAAACAGCGCTTCATACACAGACGACGCCAAAGCAAGAGAAAGCTGGAGCAAACACTGCGCCGCTGCGTGCGAGGCATAGCCTGGTAGATGCAGGACAAGGCATAGGGCATGGCCCCAATGGCGTCATCAGGATAGCACGGGCGACAAATTTTGTCAACAGATGGCGTGGCAGGCCTCCACGCCTGCTCAAAGCCCGGATCATGCAGAACGCCAGCCAGGGCCAGAGCACGTCCACCGATTTGGGTCCGGCAGGACAGGAAAGGAAGCACTCAGCTCGCTAGCTCTCTGCTATAATGAGGCGCGAATGCAGAGTATGAGGGGGCATAGCTTGTTCATGCGTCGTACAAAGATTGTCTGTACCATTGGACCGGCTAGCAGCAGCGAGGAGCGCCTGGAGCAGTTGATGCTGGCCGGAATGAACGTCGCCCGACTCAATTTCTCTCACGGCACTCACGAGGAGCACGCCGCGGTAATCGAGCGCATCCGACGCATCTCGACGCGGCTGGGCTGGCCCGTGGCCATCCTTCAGGATTTGCAGGGGCCAAAGATCCGCGTTGGCAGTCTGCCCGGCGGGCAGCCGCTGCGCCTGGAGACCGGCAGACAGGTGATTATCACAACGCGCGAGTCGGCCACCAACGGTGAAGGCGTCCCTCTCCCAGAGCAGAGCGGCGAGCTACCGGTCATTCCCACTACGTATGGGCTGCTCGCACAAGACGTCAAGCCTGGCGATCGTATCCTGCTCGACGACGGCCTGATGGAGCTACGCGTGCTCGCCAGCGATGGCCTTTCCGTGCGCTGTCAGGTGGTGCATGGGGGGTTACTCAAGGAGCACAAAGGCATGAATTTACCCGGCGTGACCGTCAGTGCCCCTGCGCTGAGTGAGAAGGATCGCGCTGATCTGCGCTTCGGCGTCCAATACGGAGTCGACTATGTGGCGTTAAGCTTCGTGCGCCGGCCAGAGGATGTGCTGGAGGCCCGCCGCTTTCTTCAGGAGCTGCAGGCGGAGATCACTGCCCATGAGGGCAGACAGCAGGCTATGGGCGACATTCCTCTCATTGTTAAATTGGAGAAGCCAGAGGCCGTGGCGCGCCTCGATGAGATTCTGGAGGTGGCCGATGGGTTGATGGTCGCCCGCGGCGATCTCGGGGTCGAAATGTCGCTAGAGAAGGTGCCGCTGATCCAGAAGCGCGTCATCGCTCGCTGCAACGAGCTAGGACTGCCGGTGATCACGGCCACGCAAATGCTGGAGTCGATGGTGACCAATCCTACACCGACGCGCGCAGAGGTCGCTGATGTCTCTAATGCTCTGCTTGATGGCACCGACGCCGTGATGTTGAGCGCCGAGACGGCCAGCGGCTCCTACCCCGTGGAGGCAGTGGCGATGATGGTGCGCATTATTCAGGAGACTGAGGCCGATGATCGGACCGCTCAGCCACCACATTGCCGACGCCTGTCCCAGGAGCACGCTGTCAGCCACGCCGCTCGCGCGCTCTCCGAGGAGGCCAGCGTACGGGCGATTGTGGTCTTCACGCGCTCGGGCAACTCGGCCCGCCTGATCTCTAAAGATCGACCGCGCCGTCCGATTCTGGCGTATACTCCCTCGGAGCGCGTCTATCGTCAGCTAGCCCTATGGTGGGGCGTCTGGCCACGCCTGATCGAGATGCATGGGACGACCGAAGAGCTGATCGCCACTGTTGAGCAGCGCCTCCTGAGCGACCATTTGCTCAGCGACGGTGAGCATGTGGTGATTATGGGCGGGCTGCCGGTAGCCAGTCGCGCACGCACCAATTTTGTCAAACTGCATCGCATCGGCGAGGGACGCGTCTCTGGCTAACTCAGGCCAGCAAGAGCCACACTTCCCTTCTTCCTCAGCGCCCTGCCCTCCGCTCCCCCCAACGCGATGCCGCAGCGGAGGGCATTGGCAGGCTGGCAAGGGCGCGTCTCGTTTGACATCCTCGCTGAATAGGACTATACTGGAAAACATCAGACCAGCGCCATCGGCTGCGGCGGGTAATAGCGATGTTATCCCGCCGCGCCTTATTGCAACGGGGCAAGACATGGCATGGCACGTACCGCCTGGCTGGCTCGGCTTTTGAGTCCTGTTTCAGGAAGAAGAGGTGTGCATGACTGTTCAGCAGGAAAAGAACCCAATCCCCGTTCCCCAGGTTGAGCCACGGGCTCCGATCCCTAAGCAGAATCTCCGTATTCCCGGCCCCACTGTGGTGCCGGATGAGATCCTGGCAGAGATGGCCCGCCCGATGATCAACCACCGCGGGCCGGAATTCGCCGCTATTCTGCGCCGTGTCACCGCACGGCTGCAATACTTTTTCCAGACGCGCTCTCCCGTTTTGACATATCCCGCCTCCGGTACAGGCGGGCAGGAAAGCGCTATTGTTAATCTGTTCTCCCCGGGCGACCATGTGGTGGCGATTACCATCGGCTCCTTCGGCAATCGCTTCGCACGTATCGCCGAGACCTACGGGCTGCAGGTGAGCCGCATCGAGTTCCCCTGGGGCGAGGGGGCCGACCCAGATGTGGTAGAGAGCCGCCTGAAGACGCTGCCCCCCTACCGCGGAGTGCTGGTTACCCATAATGAGACGTCAACGGGGGTGACCAACGATATTCAGACGCTGGCCTCCCTGATCAGGCGTCACAATCCCGATGCCCTGATCGCTGTGGACGCTGTTAGCTCTCTGGGCTGCATCCCGCTAGAAATGGATCTGTGGGACCTCGATGTCGTCTTTACGGGTTCGCAGAAGGGCTGGATGTCTCCCCCAGGGGTGATGATGATTGCCGCCAGCGAACGCGCCTGGCAGGCCAATAAGAGCGCCAAACTACCGCGCTTTTACTTTGATTGGGCCAGCTCGCGCAAGAGACTGGAGGCCGGTCAGCACCCTACGACGCCGGCGGTTTCGGTCTTCTATGCCCTCGATCGCGCTCTGGAGCTGATGCTGGAAGAAGGACGCGAGGCGATCTTTGAGCGCCACCGCCGCGCCGGTGAATACGTACGCCGCCGCGCTCGCGAGATGGGCCTCGAATTGTTCGCCAATCCACGCTACGCTTCGAATACGGTGACAGCGGTCCGCTTGCCAGAGGGCTTCAATACCAAGGCTTTCATGAAGGCTCTGCGCGAGCAGGATGGCGTCGTTCTGGGGGGCGGCCAGGAGCACCTGGAGGGTAAGATTTTCCGCGTCGGCCATCTGGGCTACTTCCGTGAGGAGGATCTGGCCGAGGCTATGGATAAGGTGGAGCAGCGCCTGCGCTCTTTCGGCTTTACGGGCCGTTGAACGCCGCTGCAGGAAGGGGGAGCAAGGCTATGGTGATGGCTGAGGATAGACAGCCTGCGCCGCCTGCGCCAACAGAGACCGTAAAGATTTTGATTGCTGATCGCGTGGCTCAGGAGGGCATCGATTTTCTACGCACCCATCTGCCAGAGGCCACGATCGATGTGCGTACGGGCCTCTCTCCCGCTGAGCTATGCTCGATCATTGGCGATTATGCCGCCCTCGTCGTGCGCAGCGAGACGCAAGTGACGCGCGAGGTGCTCGCCGCTGGCAAGCGCCTGAAGATTGTCGCACGCGCCGGGGTGGGCGTGGATAATATCGATTTAGAGACAGCGACACGCCTCGGCATCATGGTGGTGAATTCCCCCCTGGGCAACGTGGTCGCTGCTGCCGAGCATACAATCGCGATGTTACTGGCCCTGGCGCGCCATATTCCCGCTGCCGACCGTAGTATGAAGTCCGGTAAGTGGGAGAAGAGCCGCTTTCTGGGCAGCGAGGTCCGCAATAAAGTGCTCGGTATTATTGGCCTGGGAAAGGTCGGTAGCGAGGTAGCAAAGCGCGCTCGCGGCCTGGAGATGGAGGTGATCGCTTTCGATCCCTATGTCTCGGCAGAGCAGGCCAGTAAGCTGGGCGTGCAGATGACGAACCTCGAGGATCTGCTGCGTCGCTCCGACTTCGTCACGCTCCATACTTCGCTGACCACTGGCCCCTCCGGGACGCGCGGTCTGATCGGCGCTCGTGAGCTGAGCCTGATGAAGCCCAGCGCTCGCTTGATTAACTGCGCACGTGGCGGCCTCATCGACGAGGAGGCCTTGTTGCAGGCGCTCAAAGAGCAGCGCCTGGCCGGGGCCGCGCTCGACGTGTTCAGTCAGGAGCCGATTCGCGATCACGCTCTGCTACGGGAGCTGGTCAGTCATGAGCAGGTAGTGGCTACTCCTCACCTGGGGGCCTCGACTGAGGAGGCTCAGGTCGGCGTGGCTCTCGACGTGGCTGAGCAGATTGTGACCGTCCTACGCGGTGGCTTCCCTCGCGCCGCGGTCAACGCCCCGCTCATCCTGCCTGAGACACTGAAGGTCCTCCAGCCCTATATGACGCTGTTGGAGAAAATGGGGCGCCTCTATACCCAGCTCCAGCCAGGCCCGCTCCATCGCATCGAGCTGTCTTACAGTGGCGAGATTACCGCCTACGATCTGCGTCCGCTCCAGGCTGCTCTCATTAAGGGCCTGCTGGAACCTATCTCAGACGCCCATGTCAACATGATCAATGCTCCTCTGCTAGCGAAGCAACGCGGCCTGGAGATCACGGAGCAGAAGTCGCCTACGGCAAGCGAGTTTGCTAACCTGGTGACGCTGCGTGTGCTCGATGTCAATGGCCGGGCCTCCTTCGCAGGTCAGGGCGAGAGCGAGGCTGAGCACGTCGAGTTGCTCAGTGGTACAGTCATGCACGGGGAGCCGCGTATTGTGCGGGTCGGTCGCTACTGGACGGAGTTTGTGCCCGAGGGGTACATTCTCTTCTGCCGCAATCCCGATCAACCTGGCATGATCGGACGCGTGGGCACCATCCTGGGCAAGGCCGGCGTCAATATCCGCCATATGGATGTCGGACCAATCGAGCGCGCTCCGCGTCCGCGTCACCCCGGCGCCCAACCCGACATCGCTCTGATGATTATCTCAGTCGATGATCCGATCCCCGACTGGGCCCTCGAAGAGATCCGCGCCTCGGGCGATATCTTCGGCTTGACGGTGGTCAACCTCTGAGGAGTAACGCCTAGCGATGGACATTGGGCTTGCTTGCTTGCCTGGATACGCAAGCCCAGGCACCAAAGGGCAGTCCTTCCCCGCCTCGGCTAGAGCTTTAGATGCGGGAAGGGACTGCCTTCCTTTTCTCCCTCTCCAGGTCTATGCCCTTCAGCTCATTGGACTTTGAGCAGTTGGTGCTCGGTCCCCTCACCCTGGCGCGAGTGCTCTTGCAGAAAGCGCTGCTTGAGCTGACGCTGCAGCAGGCGGCTTATGGCCAGCGAGAGCGCCATGAGGGCTACTAAGATCAGACAGGCCGGCAGCGTATACTGCTGGACCAGAGCAACCCCCCAACGCCAATGCTTTCCAAGAACCATGCCGAGGCGAATGATCACCACACACCAGAGCAGGGAGCCGAGAAACATGGCCAGGAGGAAGCGCCGATAACTCAGGCGCGATATGCCCGCCAGAAAGCAGGCAAAGGGACGAACATAAGGAGTGATCCGCGAGAGGAAGATCATCCAGGCCCCCGCACGCTGAAACCAACCCTCTGCCACATTCGCTTTGCCCTCATCAATACGCAGGAATTTCATTAGCCGCACCAGCGCTGGACGCCCTCCCCATTCGCCGATCCAATAGGCCAAGCAGGCCCCCACACAGCTCCCCAACAGTGCAGCCCCGGCCAATGGCCAGAAATCCAGATGGCCGAGCGTCACCAGCGCTCCAGTGAGTAGCAAAAGCGTACTGTTGATGACCGGAATTCCGCAGCTTTCTAAAAAGAGAAATAGGGCTACAATACTATAAATAACTATTGGATGAGCTTTGAAAAGAATATTGTCAAGCAGGAACTGGATCAGTGTCTCTAGCATGTTGTTCCTTTCCGCTTAGACCAAACCATGCCAGCCAGCTAGCCAGTCATGTATCCAATGGCAGGAAGCTTCCCTCTGTTTTTCTCTCTTCTTCCTGAAGAGTATACAACAGAAGGAGCTATTACTGACCTATCGTGAAATGGTCCCAACCATGTCTCAAGCCAGATCTTCATGTGCCCTTTTTACTCCACCCATAAGACGAGTGGGCCATCGATAGAGTTGCAAGCGCTGGCCCGAAGCGGTGAGCAATCTTGCTCTGCAACAAAGTTGGTCTGGCAACGTATCATCTAAGCGAATGGCCTTCTTCGACGCAAGGGGAGCGCGTAGCAGGTCTCGTGGGGAGATTCCATCGTCAAGTCTAAGCCAGTGCCTCTGCCTGCGCCTCGCCCATCTGCGCTCGTTGGAGCAGCTTTGGCAAGGGGAAGAGCAGGGAACCCAGCGGTTTGAACACCAGCGGCCCGGACACCACGCAGTAGTGAGGTCCTCCTGCCTGCTTCGTTCTTCTTTCTTTCTTTCTTTTTTGTCTTTTTGTCGGACCTGACTGCTCGCTGTCTTGCTAAGCTATTACTGCGATCGACCAGGCATCCAATACTTTGACAATTCCGCTCTGAAGAGAAAGAAAGGAGTTCACTGATACATGACCGCCGTCACCCCGGCCTCTAGAGGTCAACGCCTACGACGGCCTACACGCGCCGAGGCACGCTTTGCTCTGGCTGTTTTGTTAATGGTTAATATGCTTAACTACGCCGATCGCTATATTCTACCGGCGATTCTCCCCCGCGTCCAGCACGATCTGCAGATCAGCGATTTCGAGGCCGGCCTTCTGAATTCAGCCTTCTTGCTCGTCTACGGACTGACCACCTTGCCGTTGGGGATCTGGGCCGACCGCACGCTACGCAAGAACATCGTCAGTCTCTGTGTCGGCATCTGGAGCCTCGCCACTGCTATTACTGGATTGACCCGAAATTTCGTCCAGCTCTTCATCACGCGCTCGGTGCTCGGTATCGGTGAGGCTGGCTATGCGCCCGCTTCGCTCTCGCTGCTGGGTGACTATTTCCCACGTGCTCAGCGTGGGCGTGTGCTTTCCTACTGGGCGGCAGCAACCCTGATCGGCTCGGCATTGGGCTTTGTGATCGGCGGCTTGATCGCCGACACACTCGGCTGGCGCTGGGCTTTCTATGTAGTTGGGCTGCCAGGGCTGGTGGTGGCTTTTCTGGCCTGGCGCCTTTATGAGCCTGCGCGTGGCTCGTTTGAGGAGGATGAGACTCAGGGACAATCTGAAGCTTCTTCGTCCGCGTTAGTGACTGAGGGCCATGCCAGTCTGAGCGGCGATTTCTGGCGCCAGGCCCGAGCCATTTTGCGTATTCCTACCTATTGGGTGCTCCTGGGCGCCCTCATCTGCAGCTTCTTTACCATCGGGGGAACTTCAGCCTGGCTGCCAACTTACCTCTTTCTGGATTTCCACCTCACTCTGAGCCAGGCCGGGCTGCTGGCGGGTGCCCTCTTGGTTGGGAGCGGTCTGATTGGTACCGTGCTCGGCGGCCTGCTGGCAGATCGCGCCCAGCGCCGCTTCGCGCAGGGCCGTTTGCTGGTGGCTACGCTGGGCTTCTTGATCGGCGCTCCTCTAGCCCTGTTAGCCCTCCTCTTTCACCAGCTGCTCCTCTTTATGACAATACTCTTTGTAGCCGGCGTAGCTCTCAACTTCTGTACTGGCCCATTGAATGCTGTAATACAGGACGTAGTGCTACCAGAAGTACGCGCCACAGCTCTGGGTCTCGCTCTGCTGCTCGCCCATCTGCTTGGAGATGCCTCAGCTCCTGCTCTGATCGGCTTGCTGAAGGAACACAGCTCTCTCCACCTTGCTCTGCTCAGTACCGCCCCCAGCGCTCTGCTCCTGGCCGGCTTGATCTGCCTCCTGGGCCTGCGAACGGTAGCCCGCGATATGCAGCAGATGCAGCACGCTCTGGAGGAGCGCCGCCCACTGGGAGCGGAGACCAGGTAAGGACCGCTCACTCCGGGAGTGGCGGGGAGAAGGAACAGGAATCGGTCACTGAGGAGAACGGGCAGGGGGCAGAAAGCAGAAAAAGGAACGCCCCGCAATGCGGGGCGTTCTCAGAAACCTGGAGCGGGCTACGGGATTTGAACCCGTGATCTCAACTTTGGGAAAGTTGCATGTTACCGCTACACCAAGCCCGCCTTTCACTCTTGACGGCATTTATTATAGCCCCCACTCCCGCAAATGTCAAGAGGGCAAGGGGGCATATACTGTCATTTCGCCCCAGGTTGCCGGGAAGCAGCAGCTTCGTTTGTGATATCATGGCGATGGCAATAGCTTTGACGTCCAGCGGCGCAGCACCGCCCGGCAGGCAAGAGAAGTAACACCGCGTAGGGCGCAAGGCCATCAGTAATAGCGCGAACGAGAGGTTAGTAAGCGCACGGTCACCAGGGACTTCCTTACAGGAAGCAGCACGAGAGGAGGCAGTCATGGGCTTGCTTTCACGTCTGGCTTTACTGCTGCGCATCCGCAGCAAGGCCGCCCTTGAGCGAGCGGAGGACCCGGTGCAGGTGCTCGATTATTCCTATCAGAAACAAGTGGAGCAGCTTCAACAGCTTCGCCGCGCCGTCGCCGACGTGGCTACCAGCGAGAGACGCCTGGAGCTTCAACAAGCAGAGCTGCAGCGCCAGACCGAGCGCTATGAGCAGCAGGCTTTTTATGCACTTCGTACTAATCGTGAGGATCTGGCACGTTTGATCTTGCAGCGTCGCGAGCTGTTGCTTGATCAGCTCAATAGCTACGAGCAACAGCTTGGGCAGGTGCGCGCGCAAAAGGAGCAGTTAATTGAGCTGGAGCAGCAATTGAGAATGCGGGTCGAGGCGTTTCGCTCGCAGAAGGAGGTCTTGAAGGCCCGCTATAGCGCCGCTCAGGCCCAGGCCCGTATCGAGGAGGCCCTCGCAGGACTGAGCACGGAGATGACGGAAATGCGTCTCGCTCTGGAGCGCGCCCAGGAGAAGATCTTGACCGCGGAGGCCCGCGCCAGCGCTTTGCACTCTCTCCTCGAACAGGGCACGCTGGACAGCCCCCTCTCTCCTCCGCTTCTAACCGCTGGCGGCGATTCCCTCGATCGTGAGCTGGCACGCCTTGATCAGGACGAGCAAATAGAGCAACAACTCCAGCTTCTTAAGCAGCGGCTCTTGTTAGACAGGCCAACCTCGGAGGGGCAAGGCCATCTCCCTCCAGCGGAAACGTAAGTGTCCTCGGCAGGTCCCAGCCTGCTGCTCAGCACTGTAGGTCGCAGCGCAGGTAACCAGGACCCGACCCTCCTCGCGCTTTGGGGGGAACCTGCCCTGCCTCCTCAACTTCCGAGGTCCTGGCCTTCGTTTCCTCTTCGCTGTGGTCCGCCCGGCCTCATTGCACTGCCGACTGGCCGCCGTCGCGCTCTTCATTCCAGAAGAGAAACGGCCAAGGGAAGAGGCAACTATTGCTTAGATTTAGCTGCTTTTCTTCTCCTTGGCCTTGCGTGCCTTATAGTAGGAGCGTGGCTTGGGCCGGCGCGTTGTATCCTCATACGCCGGTGGCGCCGCTTCCTCACGAGCCATCAGATCGACTTCGGAGTGCTCGCCCATTAGCTCCTGCAGATCGTTATAGATATCGTAATTATCGATGACATCAGGCATGCGCAGCATGTGTCTTAAGACCTGCATCTGCGAGATCTGGGTCCGGTCATACCTGGTGGGTTCGGCTCGCTTGAGCAGTTTTTCTACCAGGGCAATGCTGTCTTCATGGGCCCCGATGTTGTTCAGGCGCTCATGAATGACCTGCAATTGTTCGTATAAGTTCATGAATGCCTACTCTCTTTCTAGGGTAGCGGCTACCGCTTGCCGTTCATCACCCTCTATTATATGTTACTTGAACAGATTGAGGGGTCATTCATCTTTCCCAGAGGAGAGAGGAGCGGCTGCCGCCTCTCCCTCCCTACTACCACCTGGTCTACCAGCCGGACGGGATGCCGCCCGCTGAGGGCCAGCGACAAGTTGAGGCCCCAAGAGCAGGTCACTCGGGGGGTTACGCGACACACCCGCAAAAAGAGCAGAGACGAGGTGCGAGGAAGGAGGAAGAAGATGGGCGCTGAACGCTCTTCCTTGAGCGTCTTGAGCGGCGCGACGGCGAGCCGCTCGAGTGCGTGGGCTGGAAGCAGGCCTGCGAGGTCCATCTGGAAGCAGCTCACCAGCCCATTCATCGATCACTCCTCAGCTACTTATCTTTACCGTACCACTACACCACGATGATTCTGGTGATTGCGACGCGCCCGCCAGGCGCGCCGTGGGGGATCAACCAGCCAGCTCCAGGCACACTGAGCCACATAGACCCCCAGTGGCAAGCGCGGCGTCGGTACCTCCTGACCGCCAGGCGTAGCCCGCCGTAGGAGAATAGCTTGACGCAGTTCCTCCGCGCTCTGCCCGGGAAAGAGGGTATAGGCTACGCCGATGTGCTGCCAGAAATGGGCATCGCTGCCACCCACCTCGGCCAGCTGCCACTCCTGGTTAGCCAGGCGCACCATATGGCGTTGCGAGGCATTGGCTGGCGAGGGATTGTACATTTCCAGGGCATCGATACAGTAGCCTTTGCTGAGCAATTCTTCGATCCTGGCCCGACTCAGGCTAGGTACCAGGCGCCCGAAAGGGTGGGGCACGACGACCAGCCCTCCCTGGGCCTTGATTTCATCAATGGCCTCCTCCGCTGGTCGCTGGGCACGAGGAGGCTTATCCACAAAGAGGCCGAGAAGATGGCCGTCACGCGTGGTAACCTCAACCCCGATTACCAGCTCCAGAGGCGTCGCTGCCTCCTGGGCGTCTCCGTCTGAACCGAGAGCCTGCTCCCTGGCAAGTAACTCGGCCACGCGCCAGGCTCCCTCCAGATGATCGTGATCGGTAATGGCGATGAGACGCAGACCACGACGCCGCGCCTCCTTGATGACCTGGGCCGGACTGGCCCAACCGTCACCAAGGTTCGTATGCATATGAATATCGGCACGACTATATCCAGCAGCAGTCATTAAAGTCATGGTGCCGGCTGGGCTCGTCTGATGATCAGAGGCTGTCGCAAAAGAGAGTTCCTTCGTCACCTACAACTCACTCCTTGTTACACTCTTCCTCAGAATAGAGCGGCAGCGCGATGTAGAAGGTCGAGCCTTCGCCCGCGATCCCCTCGCTCTCCATCCAGATCGAGCCTCCCATCGCTTCGGTCAGCTGACGACAGAGATATAGCCCTAACCCTGCACCGCGCTGCATACTGTTGAGAGCGTTGGGTAGGCGCATAAACCTGGTAAAGAGACGCGCCTGATCTGCTCGCGAGATCCCTGGTCCCCAGTCACGCACCGCAATCAACGCAAAAGCGTCCGACGGCGGCCTGGCCGGACAGCGCTGCCCTGCCAAAGAGAGGAGGCCAGAGAGTTCTTCCCAGCTCAGACGCCGCGCATGAATGGCAACGGGCGACCCCACCGGCGTATATTTGAGCGCATTACCAACGATGTTGAGGAGGATTTGACGCAGCCGCAGATCATCAGCCCACACCTGGAGATCCTCGGGTACTTCAATGTACATGCTCCGCTCCTCACGCACCAGGATCGGCTCCAGAATCTCCAGGATCAGCATGACAGGACGAACAACCTGCACTGGCTCCATCTTGAGCATGACACGATCCTGGTCAATGCGGCTGGCATCCATCACATTGCCAAGCAGCAGGACTAGCTCTTCACAAGCCCGGCGCGCATTGTTGACGAAACGCGCTTTGGCCTCTTCATCCAGGGACTCCCCAAAGTCTCCGAGGAGTTCTAGATAACCCTGGATGGCCGTCAGCGGCGTGCGCAGCTCGTGTGAGGCAGTCATCAGGAAGTGATTCTTGAGGCGCTCGGATTCCTGCGCTTGCTTGAGAGCTTCACGCAATTCCGTATAGAGCTGCGCGTTGTTCATGGCTATGGCCGCCTGAATGCCAATCTCTTTCAGCAGCTCCAGATGCCTGCGGGTGTAGGCATGAGGGCGATAGGACTGCACAGAGAGAAGCCCCAGGACTTTTTCTCCATAGCGCAGCGGTACAAACAGTATCGATTCCGCCGGTCGGTTGTTGCCAAGCAGATTCGCCCCCTCGCCACTCGCTGTGAGGCCGGCAAATTCGAGAAATTCATGACTGGTCGTTATGAGTCGGCCAACTGGCTCGTGAAAGAGGATATCATGCGTCTGCGGCAGAATGAGACCAAACTCGACCGCCGGATACCTGACCCCGTCATCGATTAAGAACTCCATCACCAGCTTCTCGCCCTCGGTATCGCGCACATAGCGGGCAATATAAAAGGCATCGACGGGCATCATGGGCGCTACTTGCTCATAGATGGTCTGGTAGATGCTCTGCAAGTCCCCGGGATCTTCTGGGGCCGAGAGCGCTCTCCCGATCTTCACGAGAGCCGCCCGCTCTTCACTGTGCCGCTTCAGCTCTTCGTAAAGCCTCGTGCCTTCGATGACAATCGCTGCCTGGTTGGCAAACAATTCGAATAGCTCCAGAATCTCCAGTGTCGGGCGCAGACCGTTGAGGGGGGAATCGGGAGTAAGAAAGCCCAGAAGAGAGTTATCGGCGCCGCGCAGAGGCACAATCAGCAAGTCCTCAAGCTGCCACTCAGGGCCAAGATCCGGCTCGCTTAGCGGGGTGGAATCCAGGGGCACAGCCTCAACGCGATCATCAACAATGATGAAGAAGCTAGCGAGAGTCGCGTCGCGCCAAATGGGGTCGCCTTTGGGAATAAAGTAGGAGTTACCGATGCGATAGCGCTCGCAGATCAGCTTGTTGAGCGCCTCTTCGGGCAACGGGTGCTCGATCAGGTAGCGATGCTGCTCCGGCGAGAGGCCAGCCGAGGCTCTCGCTTCAAAAAAACCGGCCCCGTTGTTGAGATAGAGCGCCGAATAGCGAAAACGCAGCGCCTTACAGGCAGCTTCCGATACGCGCTGGAGCAGCGTATCGGTATCCATTCCCAGGCGTAATGAGGCACCAATATCAATAATATGACGGAGCAGCTCCCGCTGCTGTTGCTCTAAGCTGCTCTCCTGCTGCCTGGTTGATCGCTGTTTCACACGATGCATTCCCCTCTTCATGCCTGAAGACGAGATGAGACCCGCGAGTCAAGCTCATTATAGCACAGTCTCAGCAGCTTCTTACAAATACAGGACTCAGCTCGCTCCAGAGGCCGTTTGCTACCGCCGCCTCCGGCGGCAACGGCTCCTCTGGCCGATCGAGAGAGGCTTGGCGGGACGGGCTTGCCTTTCTGGCCGAGAGACAGTATGATAGGCAGGGACCAGGATGATAACACCAGCCGTCAGGCAGCCGTGAAGGAAGGCTTCAAGACCCAAGAAGGAGAGCTTTTTCTTTTTCTCTTGGCCGAGACTCGTTTATGCAGATTGCCAGTCCCGCTAATCCACGCATTAAAGCGATCCGTGCCCTGCGTCAGCGCCATGAGCGCGAGCGCAGTGGCCGCTTCTTCATCGAAGGCATTCGCCTTGTGGCGGAGGCGCTCCAGATGGAGGCTCCTGTTGAGACGCTGGTAGTGGCGCCCTCCCTACTGCGTAGTGACTTTGCCCGTTCCCTGGTGGCTCAGGCTCAGGCGGCAGCTATCCCCGTACTGGAGGTGAGCGAGGCCGTTTTCAGCAGCCTCTCGCAGAAGGAGGGTCCCCAGGGTCTGGCTGCTGTCGTCCGTCAGCGCTGGCAGCGCCTGGAGGAGCTACGTCCAGCTCCTGGCGACTACTGGGTAGCGCTGCACGCCGCCCAGGACCCAGGCAACATCGGGACAATCTTGCGCACCGCTGACGCAGCTGGTGCCCGAGGGGTGATGCTGCTCGATCACTGCGCCGACCCCCACGACCCGAATGCCGTCCGCGCCAGCATGGGCGCCCTCTTTGCTCAGGGTATTATTCGCGCCAGTTTGGCAGAGTTCTGGCGTTGGAAGGAGCAAACAGGCTGCACAGTGGTCGGTACCTCCGGGGCGGCTGCAACTGACTATCGCTCCCTACGCTATCCGCTGCCCCTGGTCCTGCTAATGGGTAGCGAGCGCGAAGGTCTCTCTCCCTCTGAGCAGGCTAGCTGCGACGTCATGGTCAGCATCGCCATGACGGGCCGCAGCGATTCGCTCAACCTGGCGGTCGCCACGGCCCTGGTGCTCTATGAGGTCTTCTATCAGTGCCGTTCCTCACACAACTTCAGTTAGCTCCTGACGGCCTTCTCCGGCTCGCCGCAAGACTGAGGCGCTTCGGCGACCGGCTCGATAGTAACGAGCGTAGTGTGGAAGGTGCTGCCGCCATTGAAGTCTGCCAGACGATCGGAGGTTAGCCAGTTGATATTGCGTCCATCGGGACTGAAGCGCGGCCACCAGACGGAGCTGGCCGCCAGTACGCCAGGACGTACCTCATCGCTTACCTCGGCAAAGACCAGGCAGCTCCCACGTTCGTTCGAGAGGCGCACAAGCTGCCCATCTCGAATGCCACGCGCTCGGGCCTCGTCAGGATGCAGACGCACGCTGGGGCGGCCTTCTTTACGTCGTAAAGTGGCCACGTTGCCGAAACTGGAGCTGATGAAGTGATGTGCTCCCGGCGAGACCAGCACGAGGCGCTCACGCTGGCCGTTTGAGTCAGCAGTAAACGGCGATTCGACGTCGGGCACCCAATCGGGCAAGGGATCATAGCCCAGGTCTGCCGCTTGCTGCGAGTAAAACTCGACTTTGCCGGAAGGAGTGCCAAAGCGTCCATCGGCGAAGGGAATACGCCGCTCTTCGGGGATGGCCAGCGCTACCCACCCTTCTCGCTGGAGGCGCTCCAGAATGATGTCCTTCAGTAGCGGAGAGCGCGCCGCCGTGGCTTCCAGCACTCCCCGAATGACAGCTTCAGCGTCTTCTTGCAGCCAGGATTCTGTAAAGCCCATCGCCTGCGCCAGCCCACGCATGACATCCCAGTTGCTCCGCGCCTCTCCCAGCGGCGCAATGGCCTGGGCATTGTATTGAAGCGCGAGATGGCCATAGGCTTTGTGGAGATCGGTCTGCTCAAGCTGGCTGGTCGCTGGCAACAAGATGTCGGCGTAGCGCGCCGTATCGGTTTCAAACAGGTCGTGAACCACGACAAAGAGGTCATCACGCTGGAGGCCCTCGACAATCTTACCAGCGTTGGGAGCGGAGGCCACCGGGTTGGCGTTGTAGACATAGAGGGCATAGATGGGTGGATCAGCCTCACCGGTGAGCAAGGCCCCCAGCCGATTCATGTTGAGGACACGCGGGGCCGGCGGACAGGCCGGATCGTGCTCGTGTTTGACTGCTTCAGCATCCCACTGCAGCCAGTCACTGGTACTGTACATGACTCCTCCGCCAGCCAGCCCATACTGGCCGGTCAGGGCGGGAAGACAGAGCAGCGCGCGAACCGTCTGCCCCCCATTCGTGTGACGATTGATGCCGTCGGTCACACGCAGCATGGCAGGCGTGGTAGTAGCATAGGCCACAGCTAGCTCGGTGATGGTCTCAACCGACAGACCGGTGATCGCCGCCGCTCGCTCAGGCGGATAACGCATGATGCGCTCACGTAGCTGCTCCCAGCCGACAGTATGGGTCTCGATCCAGGTCTGATTATGCAGGCCACGGCTCACAATGACGTGCATCATGGCCAGAGCCAGAGCTGCATCGGTACCAGGATACGGCTGGAGATGCAGATCGGCAGAACGCGCCGTCAGCGTGCGCACGGGATCAATGACGATTACCCGTGTCCCCTGGCGCTGCGCCTGACGCAGGAAAGGCATGATGTGCGGGGCAGTACTCGCCGGATTGCTGCCCCAAATGAGGACCAGCCGGCTCTGCAGCAACATCTCTGGAGAAGGAGCCAGACGCCAGCCAAGAGTGAGACGCACCGCCTCCTCGGCAGCATAACCGCAGATGGCCCGCTTGAGCCGTGAGGCCCCAAGGCGATTCCAGAAGCGCGAGTCGGCCACCGCCCCGTTGACCAATCCCAGCGTACCAGCGTAGCTGTACGGCAAGATGCACTGGGCACCGTGCTCAGTGATAATACGTTGCCAGCGCTCGCTGATCTCAGCAAAAGCCTCCTCCCAGCTGATACGCGCGAAGGAGCCGCTGCCCTTGGGTCCCTTACGACGCTGGGGATACAGCAGGCGCTCGGGGTGATAGACACGCTCCAGATAGCGGTTTACTTTGGCACAGAGCCAGCCACGAGTAATCGGGTGATTGGCCCGCCCGCGGAGACTCAGCACCCTTCCTTGCTCGTCGACCAGGGTCTCTAAAGCACATCCATCAGGACAGTCATGAGGACAGGCGCCGTAGACCAGACGGACAGCGGCTGAGGTCGCCTGCTTTTCCTCATCAGAAGAAGATATGATCATCTGGAACAAGCTCCTCTACCAGTGAAGAAAACGCCGGCTTGCCCCTCCCTTGCTCGCCGGGTAAGGCGTACAGGGCTAGTGCCGGCTTACTCTTTCTCGATGCGAAAAACCAGCTCCCCTGGAAAAGAGAAACGTTCGAGCCGCCAGCCACAATCAGCAACCAGGGCGCGAAAGCGCGCCTCATAGTAAGCCGCCATCCCTCGCTTTCCACCACCCAGGCTCTGCCCGGGGAAGGAGACCAGCAAGTAGCGCGCGCGGATGGCCTGCAGGAGGTGCCTCCCAGCCTCCGGCTCAATATGCTCCAGGCACGGCAAGACTTTCAAGACAAAGGCGAGATCGACCGTCAGATCCGGCGGGGCTTGCACGATATCGCAGACTGCGGCCTCACCCGGAACCCCCAGGATCTCTAAAACAGCCTGCAGAAAGGTTGCCAGATCCTCATAGATGTCACAGGCATAGTAGAAGCAGGCACTCCGGCTGGCTTGGAAGAAAGGCATCCAGGGCAAAGCCAATGGATGGAAACCACAGGCGACATCCAGCACACGCCTCACAGAGGGCAGATCGGCCAGCAAGCGATCGTAAAAAGTGGTGAGCATAGTGAGCCGTTCGCGAGTCGAGGCATGCCAGGCCATCGCGCGACGGCAGATGGTGCGCAGTCCTTCCTCATCGCCGCGCGCGCGCGCCTGGCGAAGCTCCGCCAGCCAGCGCTCATATGGAGCTGGGCCTGCCAGATACATGCCCGCAATCTGATGCAACCGACGCTTGGTGGCCTTGATCGCCTCCTCCAGATCAACATGCCGGGCTAGCTCACGAGCGCCCACAGCGGCGATTGTTCCCGTGTACAGTGAGCGATACTTGCGGCTCACCCGCACCGCCTCAACCAGCTGGCTGAGCCGCTCGCTGCTCTTGTTGCTCTGCCACTCGCTCACCATGCAACAGCATTCCCAGGCGCTGCATCAACTGCATCATAAAGCGCAGATTATGGATCGTTGCCAGGCGCAGGAAGAGGGCATCGTTGACCTTAAAGAGATGATGCAGATAGGCCAGACTGTAGCGTGAACAGCAGAGACAGTCACAGAACGCAGAGACCGGTCGCCGCTCACGGCGCAGGCGCTCATCGCTGAGGTACATATAGCTAAACCAGGTCCCATCGGAGTCGAGGCTACTCGTGGTAGGGTCCTCTGTAAAGCAGTACAGCCGTGCATGGCGCGCGTCACGCGTTGGCATCGCACTGTCGAAGAGATCATATCCCATGCGTGCACAGGCCACCACATTCAGGGGATGGCCGATTCCCAGTCCATGCAGTGGAAAGCGCGCCGGAATCAGCTCGCGCGTCCAGGCCACAATCTCGCTCAGCAGCTGGCCCTCGCTATCCAGCGGCCAGCCGCCGAAACCAAAGCCATCAAAGCCAATCTCCAGCAACGCCTCCGCACAGGCGCGGCGCAGCGCGAAATCGCCACCGCCCTGCACGACCGCAAACAGCAGCGGACGCCGCTCGGGCGGCAGCTTCTTCTGTTCCACCAGGCGCACAAACTCAGCCTTGCCGCGTCGTGCCCAGGCAATCGTCCGCTCGACCGACTCGCGCTGCCGCGAGGGCGGCTCATCAGCATGCGTACAATCGTCCAGGCAGATCACGACATCGCTGGCGTAGCTGCTCACCTGCAATTGGATACTCTTCTCAGGCGTGAGCAAGAAACGCCGTGTTGCTCCTTCTGGCTGAAAGGCCAGTCCCTTCTCTGTCAAATGGCCATAGCGAGCATTCTGGCGAATCAGTGAATAGGCTTGAAAGCCGCCCGAATCGGTCACAATCGGGCGCCGCCAGCCACTGAGCGCATGTAACCCACCGATGGCCTCCACCGCAGAGGACCCAGGGCGTTGCATCAGATGGAAGGTATTCATGACGAGCGCCTGGACTCCGCACTGCTCCAGATCAAGGCTGTCAACCGCCCGCACTACTCCATGCGTCGCGTCGGGCAAAAAGGCTGGCAGCGAAACTGCCCCATGTGGGAGCGCCAGCGCTCCACGCTTATCCACACTCATCATCACTATGCCGCTCTCAACGTGCTTGCTGCTCGCCACCGTCATTCTTCAATGCCAGTACGATACCATAGGGGGCAGATGCGGGTCAAGGTAGCTCGACGCCGGAGCCAGGCGCTGACTGACCACCGAGGCCATCCGAGGTGAGCCAGTCCAAAACGGCTTCGGGCATCTGGGTCACGCTATCCTGCCGCTGTGAGCAGCGCGGTAGTGAGTGCAGGATAAGCTGCCCATACTCTTTGGAGATCAGGCGCCGATCAAAGATAATGACGCTATTGCGTTTACCAGCGCTCCAGGCCAGGCGATTGAGCGTTCGACGCAGGCGCAGTGCGGCGACGGGCACGGTCATTTGATGGAGCTGGTCGGCATACTGCTCGGCTCGGGCCGCCAGAGGAGGATCATTGAGGGCCGGCATCGGCAACCGGGTGATAAACAGGCAGGAGGGCAGTGTCGGTAGCTCTTCAACACCCTCCCAGAAGCCTCCCGCTCCAAAGAGCATAACGCGAGGCTGCTCGGCGAAGATCTGCCAGAGTTGACGCGGCGAGCCGTCGATCCCATGACCGAGCAGAAGGATATCACGCGCCTCCAGGGCGGCCTTGATGACAGAGTAGGAGCTGCGTAGTGCGGCGTGTGAGGTGAATAAGACCAGAATCTGGCCCTCTAAGGCTTCGGCCATCTGCAAAATGGCCTCATCGAGTCGCCGCTGATACTGGGGCATATTGGGCTCAGGAACATCATTGGGGATATAGAGCAGCGTCTGCGCACAGCGATCGCCTTCCAGCGAATAGGCTGGGCACTGCTCCATTTCCAGCGCCAGCCGGCCCCGCACAAAGGAGAAATCGCCAGCGACCGCTAAAGCCACGCCTGCCAAAATGGTCGCCCGCTGCGGATGAAACAGCAAACGCTTTAGCATAGGAGCAATCTGAATCGGCTGACTGTAGATGGCCGGGGCATGCTCCAGCGGCTGCTCCACTAGCGGGGCCGCTGCAGCGCTGTCTAAGCTGCGCGGCTGTGGATGCACAGGGGCTGGTGGAACACGCAACCAGTAGACCATCTCTCCTTCAGTGAGAGCAAAAGCCTGATCCCCCTGTTCTTTGAGAGCCCGCAGCCGCTGAGCGCTCATGGCAAACTCTGCCGCCAGGGCGTCGCTTAACAGCCCTGGCCGCTCCTGGCGCGTTCTATTGCGGTTGCCCGTCAGCAGCAAGCGTTCAGCCTCCTGAGCCAGCTCGATCACCGTTTGTAGGCGCTGCGACAGCTGACGCCAGGCATGAGTAGCCTCATCCCAGCCCTCCAGGTTTAGCAGGGAACGTTGGAGGCGCAGGGCTTGATCAAGACGCTCGGCGAAACGCGGACTCTGACCCTGCGTGCGAGCTGCCTGGGAGCGTCCACGATCATGGCGAGAACTCTGGCTGGCAACAGGAGCATGCAAGGCCTCATCCAGCAAGTGTGTCAGCGCCAGGAAAAAGTGATTGGCCGCCCCACAAGCCTGACGCAGAGCCTGGAACCAGGAGAGCAAGCGGGTATCCAGCTCGGCCCGCGTGACCGTGGAAGAGGAAGCCAGATTCAGGGGAGCGCCAGCGGAAGGGACAACCTCCTCGCGCAAGGCCGGAGCCGCTAGCGCCAGCAGGCCCTGGTAACGCCCATTGGGTAGTTCGATGCCGAGCGTCTGGAGGAGCGTTAGCAACCGTCCATGACTCAGTTCTACGCCGCTGCGGCGCGCCCACTCCTCTTCAAGGAGATCAGCATCGAGAATGAGGCGATACGGTATCTCAGATAAGAGGGAATGGGAAGAAGAGAGATCATCAAGCAGTCCTGCATGGGTCGTCACCACAATCTGTGCAGCTCGCACCCGCTCCTCGGCCCGTTGATAGAAGCAGTAGCCTTTGCGACGATAGGCACAGCGCTCATAGATGCTGCCAAGACGCTCATCGCTCGCCACGAGGCGCTCGCCTCCCGAACAGATGCGCTCCCAACTCGCAACCTCGTGGGGCAACAGCGTCAACTCGCCCCGCTCACCGGTCAGCGTCTCCTGCGCCCACAGTGTGAACTTCGCAAAAGCCCGAGCCTCCTCTGAACGCGGCCCACCTCCCACGCGCATTTGAGCGGTACCAAACCAGCGATGCAGACACAGGTAGCCATCGCGCTCAGCCAGATAGGCCACGGCGAAACGCGCTCCAAGCTGCTCCTGGAGACGTGGTAGCAAGGTATCTCTGATACGATAGGCCGCCTGGGTGGAAGCGCAGCTGATCAGCAGACGAGGTAACGATAATGAGGCTGCTCCCGCCTGCCTGGCAGCGTCTTTGAGCCATTCAAGAACCGCAAGTAGCAGCGGCACATAGTCATCGCCACCAAGCGTGGTCTCGACTAAGGCTGTCTCGCAACGGGCCAACGTCTCATGCAACAGGTGCTGTAAGGCTGCATAGCTACTGAGACGCTGACGCTCGCACTCTGAGCGCCTGGCCTCAAGCAAGATTTGCAGGTCAGGCGCCGCCTCCGATGAGGAGAACGCAAGAGATTGGGTTGGCAAACGAGGACGATCATCAGGGAGAGGCGTTGATGAGCGCTCCGCCTCAGCGGTCAATATGGGAAGCGGCGGGCCGGCACGCGCCACGGCAAACGAGAGGACCCGCGGGTCCATGCCCAACTGGGTGGCGAAATGCTGGCCGAGGCTTCCCCAAATGGGGCCGCGCTGCAGCCCCTGCTCGCGCTGACGCTCGCGCAATTCCTGGCGGAAGAAGGTCAACAGCGGCCAATCAGGTGGAGCATCGAGATGGGCAAGCTCCTCAAGCGCCGCCAGGTCAATCGCCTGCAGGCGCTCATAAAGGGCGAGAAAGACATGCATGGCCAGCAATGTATCGGCCATCGCCCGATGGCGCTCTGGGGAGCTGGGCACCCCCAGAAAGCGCGCCACATAGCCCAGGCTGTAGCTCGGCAGCGAGGGGAGGAGCACCGAGGCCAGCTCGAAGGTATCGATCAGCTGGTTATGATAAGCCAACCCCTGCCGGCGTAAGAAGCTGACATCAAAAGGGATGCTATGCCCAACAATCGGAAAGCTGCCGACAAACTGCTGCAGCTTGCGCGCGATCGCCTCAAACGAAGGCACCCCGATCAGTTGCCGCGGTGTGATCCCTGTCAGGCGCTGCACCCGATAAGGGATGGAACGCCCCGGCGCCACCAGCGTCTCAAGTCGATCGAGGATCGTCGTGCCCTGGAACTTGACCGCAGCCACTTCGAGGATAGCATCTTGCTCCACATGCAGGCCGGTTGTTTCCAGATCAAGCGCGACCCGGATAGGCGGCTTCTTCCCCATAGGAAATCTTTCTCTCCTGCTTGCTCATTCGCTCTTGCACTCACCTGCTTGCTTGCGTACTTAGCGATCGCTGCTCCCCCTCGCCGCAAGGCCAGGCTAAGGCAGAGCGTCGAGCAGGTCGGCAGAAGTAGCGAAGGGAGGCCAGCTTGCGAGCAGTCTCCGTGCCAGTTGCGCCGCCCTTCCCCGATGACTGATGCGATGCTTCTCCTCCGGGGACAGCTCGGCTGTGGTCTTACCAAGTTCAGGAACGAGGAAAATTGGATCGTAGCCAAAACCGTTGCTGCCGCGCGGCTCCTCGGCGATCTGGCCTTCTACGACCCCTTCGACCGTGCGACAGTAGCCCCAAGGCTCTGCAATGGCTATGCAGCAGCGGAAACGTGCTGTGCGCTGCTCTGGCGGAAGCCCCTGCAGACGCTGCAAGATAAACCGGAAGCGCTCCTCGTAAGGTGTCTCCTGCCCCATGAAACGAGCGGAATAGATACCGGGCGCACCGCCCAGGGCATCGATCTCCAGGCCCGAGTCGTCAGCCAGCGCCAGCAGACCTGAAGCCTTTGCGTAGGCCCGCGCTTTTAGCTCGGCATTCTCACAGAACGTTTGCCCGGTCTCCTCCACCTCCAGCGTAAGACCGATGTCTACTGGAGAGACTACATGAAAAGGCAGACCCTTGAAGAGCGTGCGCAGTTCTTCCAGCTTATCGCGATTCGTAGTCGCTAGCAGCAAACGCCTTGGCTCTTGAGTGGGTTGATCGCTCGTCTCGCGTTGCTTCATCGACTTTAGATAATTACGGAGCAGACGCAGGTAGGAGCACTGGTCTCGTCAGAAGCCGTTAACGGGAACTGCTTCCCTTCACCCTGATTTCCTGCGCGGGCAAGACCTTCCCAGGCCCGTTCGCTCCTTGTCCCAGGCGGATAGTTTCAAATTTGATCCCATATTACCATACCGTGGCTACCTTGTCGAGAGGCGAAAAGGCCGTTGAGCGCCTTGCCACCAACCTCGTGGGACCGCTGCGGCTATATCCATCTCCGCCTTCAACTTTTTCGTTGGCTGAAACGTATCTCTCTTAGAGGGGCAAACGCTTAGACAAGCGAAGGAAAGCCTGCCAGACTGACCTGGATAAGAGATGATGAGGTACAACTCAAACGGCAGCAACGCTGCTGGCGGAGAAGCGAGACAGTCAGTGGCAGCAACGGTTCGTTCTGGCTGGCAGCAGCGGCGGGCCAACCTGGCAACCGTTCAAGAGACCTTGCTGATAGAATCGAAACCAGAGCCAGTGGAGACAACACCTGTGTTGACAGATTCCACTCAGCAGGAGCCACCGCTCCCGGCTGGCGGCTTTGCTCATCTTCTTCGATCGCTGCGCGAATATGACGGGCAGCTCTATCATCACTCGCTACATGTCTACTTGCTTACCGCACCGCTCCTGCAGGCTCTCCGTCTGTCGGTACATGAGAGTCTCCTGATCGAGCTGGCAGCCCTCTTCCATGACCTTGGCAAACTGGCGCTGCCCAGACAGCTCCTGCATAAGGCAACAGCGTTGACCGCAGAGGAGTTTGCCCAGATTCGCACTCACTGTTTGAAAGGGGCGTTACTCCTGAGCCGTCTGCAAGCCCCCCAGGTCATGGTGCGCGCTGTCTACCACCATCACGAGCGCTGGGATGGTCACGGCTACCCGACCGGGCTGGCCGGCGAGGCGATCCCTCTCGGGGCTCGTCTGATCGCGATCAGCGATGCTTTTGCCGTCATGACCAGCGGACGCAGCTACCAGATGCCATGCACTCCCCTCCAGGCCCTGACGGAACTTCGGCGCCATGCCGGCACCCAGTTTGATCCAGCCCTGGTCGAGCTTTTTGCTCTGGTTTTCAAGACACGGGAGGCACTGTACCAGGTAGCAACATCGCCATTAGCTGGAGAAGCTCCTCTAGATCAAAAGGCTTACGCAACAGATAGATACCGCGACGGCGTAGCTCTTCAAGCGGCAGGTCACTCCAGGCTGTGATAAGCACGGTGGGCACGTTGCGCATGGTCTCAATCTCTTGCAGACGGTCATAGAGTTCCAGACCATGCATACGCGGTAGCCGATAGTCTAACAGGATCAATGCCGGCCTGACGTGCGGGGCCGCATACAGCGTCAGCTCGCTTTCGCCTATCCATAATGGACGATAGTCCGTGCGTTCTAGAATGACCATTTGCAACAGCTCGCTGACGTCACGATCATCATCTATAATGAGCACCGTCTTGCTTTCCTTCATAGGTCAGCCTGCAACTACTCTTG
Organism: Thermogemmatispora aurantia; assembly: GCF_008974285.1. Taxonomy (GTDB): domain Bacteria; phylum Chloroflexota; class Ktedonobacteria; order Ktedonobacterales; family Ktedonobacteraceae; genus Thermogemmatispora; species Thermogemmatispora aurantia. Next base: position 511,416 of record NZ_BKZV01000001.1, read on the forward strand.
GCAACAGAGACAACCATCTCGACAGAATAGCACTACTCGCTTCCTTCGATAGAGACGCATCAGCTCCCTAAGAGGCACGGCTCTTTCAGAGAGTACTATTTGTGCTCTCGCTCATCCCTACCCTGCCCAGACGGCCCGCACAAGATGCCCAGGCCCCAACCTTATCGTTCCTCTTTGCCCCTAGCCTCTTCTGACCTAGTGGGCCGCCTTGCATCCCGGAAATGAAGACGCCCACTCCGGTCGATGCGGATAGCGGTTCTGCCAGAATATATCTCCACACCACTTCCAGCCACTCTCCTGCGCCCACGACGCTCCTGGCCTCTGTATCAAAACTGATGCTTGACAGCCGCTCTAGACGAGGAGTATAATTAAGCGCGGTAAATAGCTCAGGTGGCTAGCCCCCACAACGGAGTAACCAGTGGGGGAGCACTGCAGTCGTTTGGTTAACCCAATCCCAGCCGGTGTAGCTCAGTGGTAGAGCAGCGCCCTCGTAATGCGCAGGCCGTCGGTTCGAGTCCGACCACCGGCTCTTTTTTTGCCCTTTCTGGTTTCTCCTTCTATTGTTACCACCCCTCGTTCGACAGCGTAATGGCCCCTCTTCTGTCCCTTCGCCGGGAACCTGCCTGCCCTGATCGCTGCAGGTCATAGCTAGCCAGATCGGTGAGTGGAGACACTTGCTGACTTAAAGAGACGCTCAAGCCCTTCTTCTTGGCTCGCACCTCGCGCTGCTTTCAATAATTAACCTTTGTTCTGCCCTTCCACCACTGGCCCTTTATTCTCCCCACGCGGCCAATCACTCACCGTTCAAGCCCTGCCAGTCGGCCTCACTGGCAGCGAACATGCTGCCGATGGCCGCGATAATGAGGCAGAAGCAGGTCACCCCCCCAATAATGTACCACCAGCTGCCATTGGGAATAAGCGCCGGAATCCAGGAGAAAATAAGAGAATCGACAACAGCAAACAGCGATGAGAGTAGGCCAAGCACCACGCTTCCCCAGAGGATCGGCGCCGGTAAGATCAGCTGAGCGTGGAATGTCTCGCGATTGCGCAAGGCTAGCATGATCAGGTTGGCAAAGAGAAATGAGGCAGAGGTGGCCCAGACCAGGGTCGAGGAGGCCAGCATCACATTGTAGACTTCAGTGGTCAGGTCGGCAGGAGAGCCGACGTGCACTACCAGCGGGGCCACAATGAAGATAAGGGCAGCGAGCATGATAGCCATGATTGTCTGGAAGAGAATGGCTCTGGCCGGAATCCGGCTGCGGCTGAGGCGTCCCACTCCAGCAGGAAGCCGCTGATCAATCCCCGCAACCAGCAGTAGGCGAGCATAGCTGCAGTTGTAGGCCACAATGGCCGTGAAAAAAAAGATGATCAGGCAAACAGCCATAAGATTGCCAGCGATCTTACCAAGGCTGAGATCAACAGTGGCTACTAATGCCGGCAGCAGGGCACCACTGGTCGGCCCTTCGACGATGAGCAGAGCAGTCGTAGCGATCAGATAGCCGAGCAGGACGACAAGCGGCCCCCAGCAGAGATGGCGCGTTATCACCCGCCGGTGCTTTAGTTCTCCAGCCATGTTGAGCGGTGTCTCGGCCCCGAGATAGGCCAGTATGACTAGACCAAAGGTGGCAATGTTCCCTCCATGCGGAGCGAGGGTCGGCAGCCAGGCCTCTACCTCCCCAAAGTCGCTCAGAGGAGCATGCCCACTGAGCAGCCACCAGGTCGCCGCTCCCCCCAGGATGACCAGTGCCCCTACAATAGCACTCGCCGCTACCAGGATCACATTCGCTACCGTCCGAAAGCGCTGGAGCGCTAGAAGGCCGGCCAGCGCCAGCGTGCCGATGATGACCAGTCCTTGCTGCCAGGGCTGCATCACCCACTGGCGATTAAGTCCCTGAATAAAGGCCAGGACATTATCTGCCGCGCTGACCATCACCAGAACGCCCGGGAACCAGGCACAAAAAGCCGCGAAGAAACTCCAATAGCCCCCAAAAGCTTTGTGGGTCCAATTATAGAGCGAACCCTCGTACGGGAACATCACACCCAGCTGGGCAGTGGCAATAACGCTGGGTAGAAAGAAGACAATGGCTCCAACCACCAGATAGGTGAGCGCCGCTGGCCCCGCTGTACTCGCCGTGTTGGCATTGGTAATGAAGAAGACAATGACGATAAAAAAGGCGGTCATTTCAACGGTGCCTAACACTGCCGGCATGGCCTTGACCACGTATTCTTCTGAGGCCAGCGGCTCTTGAGCACTGTGCCACTTGCTCCTCTCCGAGTAGAGCGCCATCAGTTTCCTCCCCCTGACCTGAACCTTCCCACCTGCGCCGCAGCGACTCCACTGCCTCTGATCCGCTTTTCTTCCTCCCACCCGACTCGCTGGTGATGGGTCGGCTCTTCTCTAAGCTGAGTTTACTGCTTTATTTGCTTTTTGCAAGAAAAATAACACAAGATTGGCCACATTTAGCTATAAATAGAAGATATTATATTTATCGAGATTGAAGTGTAAGAGGGCGGGCCAGGAGAGCCTGTTTGCTTGCTTGGGCGCAGTCCGCTGGCTCTCCTGGCCCTGAAGAGGCGGCGCAGGAAGGGTTAAGGCTTGTAGATGGAGGCAGGGACGCCTCCCCGGTCCACCTGCGGGTTAGACGACATCGCCGCGCACGATTCGCCCCATCTTCTCATAGCGCTCCGGGTCGCTGCGCGCCAGATAATTCGCATAAAGCAGGCCGCAGATGATCCAGGCCAGCACGAACAGGGGCAGGATATTGGTCGGGAAGGGAGTGGGAGCAAAACCCAGCATTGTGAAGAAGGAGCCGATGGGACCTGGGATAGCAGGCATGATAAAGGAAGCCAGCGGGATCAGCAGGACCACTGAGCTGAGCAGCGGCGCTACGACGTGGCGCATGATCCCAAAGCTGGAGCGGTCAAAACGCCAGGCGAAGAGAGGGGCCGCCAGGTTGACCATGATGTAGACAATAATGAAGGCAATTGTCCCAGCTGTCGCGAGCCAGGCATAAGGGGCCAGCCCGTCTACCTGTTGATAGCCATTGCTCGGCAGGCCCAAGCCATAGCTATTCGTCCCTGGCTTCTGCGTCACCAGGGCGAAAAAGGCAATCAGCAGACAGGTAAAGAGCGACTGAGCCACAATGGCCATATGGGGACTGCGATAGCGAGGGTGAGTCTTACCAAAGAGCGGTGGCAGGATACCTTCCCGTCCCATAGCGTAGAGATAGCGAACCATGCCATTGTGGAAGGCGAGACCGCAGGCCAGGGCACTGGTGCTGATAGCAATGATCATGAGGGCCTGCAACCAGCCGCCAACGTACTCGGTGGCCAGGGTGTAATAGGCAGTGCTGGGATTGGCAGCAAACTGATCAACAGCGTGCTGCCAGCCGTAGCCGATGGTAGCTGAATAGGACGTCCAGACATAAAGGATGATCAGGAAAGCAACCACACTGAAGATCGCCACCGGTACCGCTAGGCGCGGGTTGCGCGCTTCTTCCCCGTAGACGGCCCCAGCCTCGAAGCCCACCCAGGACCAGACCCCCAGCGCCATGCCGATACCAATGCCGAGCACGCCACCTGGTGCCGCTCCTTTAAGATCCGCTCCCGCCGCGCTGAAGGTATGTAGCAGGTCATGCCCGCTCGCTCCTCCTCGCAGGCAGATCACCAGGTCGAGGATCACGAGCACGCTGATCTCCAGGATCAGGAAAGGCGCCATAGCAAAGACCGACCACTTAACGTCAAAGTAGGAGAGGAGAAAAATGAGGAGCGTGCCAATGAGCGCCCAGCTAACCCATCCACCCGGAAGATTGAGATGCAGATAGGTGGCAAATGAGCTGTTGGTGTAGGAGCCAAAGGCCCCCATTAAGGCCGCTTCAAAGAGGGCGTAGCCGCCCATCATGAGCCAGCCCGCCTGGAAGGCGGTACCTTTCCCCAGGCTGTGACTGACCCAGGTGTAAAAGCCTCCTGCCGAGGTCAACCGGCGCGAGAGATAAACAATGGAGACCCCCAGCAACAGGAGCCCAATTCCTGAGAGCAGAAAGACCAGCGGGGAAGCTGCCCCAGCCTGCTGGGCTATAGGGGGCACGTTGAAGAGCATGGCCGAGATGGGAGCCGAGCCGGCAATGCAGAAGTAGAGCACGCCTGGCAGGCCAATGACGTTCTTGTGCAGTTTGTCAACGTTGGCTTGGTCAACATCTATATCTCCCTCAAGCAGCCCTTTCCGTACCAGTTCATCTTGCGTTGCCAATGTCACACCTCCATGCAAAACGTCTCCAGGCATCGCGTTGCTGGCAATCACAGGGGCGCGCTGGATAGGGAGCCGCCGGCAGGCCACCTGTCCGCGACACGCCCCTTCTCTTCTCTGAGCCGGCTCGATAGTATAAGGAGGGAAGAGATCTTTCCCTGCTACCTGTGAGCTAACCAGGCATCAGTAAGTCTCAAAGTGGAGGTTCCCTCGCTTGAGAGTGGAGCCAGGGAACCCCTACAGGCTCTCGAGGGAATCCATCCCTAACCCCTCCGATAGGCAGTCTACCCAGTCTTGAGCAGGACTGCTATGCCGGTCCTATGATTAGGAGTATTTGCTTACCCTCTTACCTGTAGCGGGCAGATGGCCAGTCCGTGAGCAGTGGTGAGAAACTGCGAGCGGAGGAGGGGAGAAAGGAGAGGCTCAGGGCCTGCCCGGAAGTCGGCTTTCGGTCTTTCCGCATCTTCCCCGCAATCGACTCTCCTGCCATCTCTCGGTTGCTCGCGCTTCAGGCAGGACACCCAAGCCTTACAAGCCAGGTTCTAGAGGCGCTCGCCGCTGTCTCTAAAGCCCAGGGATGATCGTGAGATCGCTCCGTGGCTCAGTAGAGCTTCAGAGGGGGAATGGCGGGCAGCTTTCGCGAAATGCCCTGACCTTGCTATCGACGTCAACCATATTCATATGCATCGCTGGCGGAACCATCAGGCTAAAAGTCAGAATCTTGCGATTGAGTTCACGCAGAGTCGCCTCATAGTCGCGCAGTGCCTGCGCCAGCGCGGTGTTGAAGGCTCGCTTCTCGCTGGGGAAAGGTGGAACACGGCGCCTGGCCAGTCGCTGGCGCCGCTCACGCAGTCTGGCCAATCTGGCCTCTACCTGCTGCAGCTCGCTGCGAATCTCTTTGGCCAGCTCGATCTCCTGGGGGGCAAACCCATTGCTCTTGAGTAGGTGATAGGCTAGCTCTTTCTCACGTGCATAGGGATTCTCATCTAGCTGCAATGGCTTGCCCATGCCCGGCAGATGATCAAACACTCCCCTCTCCTGAGCCTCGCGAATCTGGTCCTCTACAAAGTCTCGAAAGCGCCGCTCATCGTAGCCCCTCTGGATTCGCTCTCCATCGCTCTGCGTTGCTTCTGGCCGCTGCTGCCGCTGATAGAAGGATCGCTGCTTCTCTAAATCCATGCTTTCCCTCTTCTTCTCCTTCTAACCTGATGCGTTCATTCTCTCCCTGGTGCAGGGGAGTCGGTCGTTGCAGCAAGTTCGTCTGCCTGCGCCAGAGTTTGCTCTTGAGAGCGGAGGGTCGCGTTCAGACACTGCTCTACAAGCTCATAGACTGTGCTCAGGGGCAGCCCGCGTTCTTGAGCCAGACGACGACAGCTCTCGTACTCTGGCGCGGCACTTACCACGCGCTTACCCAGACGTTTGACCTTGATCGTCACCGGTCCTAGCGGGGTGAGTAGCTCTTCCTGCTGGCGCTGAGCCTTGAGACGCAGCATCTGCTGCAGGCGTACGCCGAGTGTGCCCGAGGAGCGCAGGATCAGCCTCGTTAGCTCCTCGCTCTGCTCCGGACGTGCCAGGACGCTCAGCAGGGTAGCGGGACGATTCTTCTTCATCTGCAGAGGCGAGAAAGTCACATCAAGCGCCCCCGCTGCTAGCAGCTCGTCCATCAAGGCCCCTAACAGCTCGGGCGTTGTATTATCCAGGTTGCTCTCGATAAGGGTCACCCAATCACGATCTAATTCTTCTCCCGCTGTACCCCCCACGCGCTCAGCCATGCCGAGACAAAGGCGCAGACAATTCGGCCAGGGGAGTTGACGATGGCCAAAGCCATAGCCCACCCGTTCGATACGGATGGCGGGCAGCTCAAAGCGCGCGAGCGTAGCGAGGATCGCCGCCCCGGTTGGTGTGACCAGCTCTCCCTCTGCTGGACAGGGACGCCACGGGGCCGCCACGCGACGCAGAATCTCTAAGGTGGCCGGAGCCGGAACAGGCAGCAGCCCATGCGCCGTCTTAACTATGCCACTAGTGAGCGGTAGAGGCGAGGCGTAGAGCTGCTTGATGCCGAGCGCTTCAACGGCGATCGCCGCTCCAACAATGTCGATAATAGCATCAACAGCTCCCACTTCGTGAAAATGCACTTCTTCAGGCGCCACACCGTGTACGCTGGCCTCCGCTTCCGCTAGCGTGCGAAAGATTGCCAGGGCTCGCTCACGAACCCGACTGGGCAAGGGAGCATCCTCCAAAAGCTGACGGATCTCAGACCAATGCCGCTCTGGCTGATCAGGGTTCTCTAAGATCACTTCGAAGCGTTGACCGTTTATTCCTCCCTGCTCTATTGGCTCCCGGCGCAGCCGGTAGCCTTCCACCGGCAGCAGCGCCAACATCTCTTGCAGGTCACTCCACGAGAGCCCCGCATCAAGCATCGCCCCCAAGAACATGTTGCCGCTTATCCCCGAATAGCAATCCAGATAGGCTATCATTTACCCTCCTTGTTGTTGCCAACGGCCTCGCTAGCGACAGTGCACAGCCCGGCTGGCTTGCGACCAGCACCCGCTTCCCCCGGCATGAGATGAGGCAGATAGCAAGGCTTTTTTCGACTTTGGCCAGACCCAAGGGTATAATTAAGAAATTGGCAAGAGACCATCTTCGTTTTCCTAGAACAAGACAGGTAACTCGTTCTGAGCTTTCAGCGAAGGGGTCTTAAAGGTGAAGAATTACATGACGATGCTCCGCACTTGCCTGCGCCTCCTGTGCGGGGTCCTGGTAACCATTGGGTTGCTCAACCTCGCCAGCTTGATGATACTACCACGCCTTTTGGGCTCTTCCAATGCCGTGATCTACAGCAGTCTTGTTCTGGTAACCGCTCAGATCTTCATTGTCGGCTGCTCCTTCCTCAAGATCAGCAGCGAGGTACGCCAGATCGACCAGGAAGGTCGGCAACTCCGCCAGCAAAACGAGCAGCTTATCGCGGATCAAAAGAACCGAGAACAACTACTGCTCATCCTCAATCACGAGGTCAGAACGCCACTTGCTGCTATCAAGGGCTATGCCGAGCTGCTACGCTGTTACCGCGAGCAAATCCCAGGAGAACTTTGCGATCAATATCTTCAACAAATCAATCACTCCTGCGATGAAGCCACCTTTATCCTGGATTCAATTATCTTGCCTCAGCGAGCTGGCGAGCAGAACGGGGCCGAGCGTCTTGATCTCAAAGAAGCAGTACTCTCTGTGCTGGCTTCCTTTGCTCCCCGTCTGCAATTCGAACAGCGGACGCTCGAGTTGCAGATGAGCAACTGCGACGTAATAGCACAGCCCCTGCAACTGCGTCAGGTGCTGCGTAATCTATTCAATAATGCTCTTTCCTACTCCAATCCCGGTAGCCGCCTGCGGATTACTCTCACTACCACCAGACCAGCCAGCGCCCCGCTACTCTCCGACGCCGAAGATCAGCGGGGGCGGCGCATCTACCTCGCTATCCAGGACGAGGGCGTTGGTATCCCGCCCGAGGAGCAGCAACGACTCTTTCAACCGTTTCAGCGTCTGGAGAGCGCTCTGCACCTGGCTCCCCAGGGGAAGGGTCTTGGCCTCTATCTCAGCAAACAATTGCTTGAAGAGATGGGGGGAGAGATTTGGCTGGAAAGCACAGGCCAGCCCGGTAAAGGAACCTGTGTCTGGCTGAGCCTGCGCCAGATCTGAGCCGCATTGCACCATCGGGTGACCACTCATCTCGCCCTGCGCTCGCCCAAAGTCCGGCCCGTCTTTCAGAGCCAGGTCCTGAAGCCCTCGCTGCGCAACCATCCTCCTCCCCCGTCTGCCCAGCCGGCCAACGCCTCGCCCATACCCTTCCCGGGCTCTCCCCTCATCCTGGTCTCTCCCATCACTCACCGGCTGTCGGAGTCCCACCTGCGCTAGCGCCTCCCTATTTGCCCTGCTGATGAAAGGCGAGCGCATTGCGATAGACATCGACATAGCGCACAGCGGAAGCATGCCAGGAGTAGTCGGCAGCCATTCCGCGACGCTGGAGATCGCGCCAGATGTCCGGGAAGCGATACAACTCCAGCGCTCGTACAATAGCGGCAAACAGCTCCCAGGGGTCATAACGCGTAAAAGTAAAGCCGTTGCCCTCTCCGCTGCGCGGGTCATACTCATGCACCGTATCGGCCAGGCCTCCCACGCTATGCACAATGGGCACGCTGCCATAGCGCATCGCGATCATCTGTCCCAGGCCACACGGTTCGAAACGCGAGGGCATCAGGAACATATCGCTGCCACTATAGATGCGATGGGCTAACTCTGTATTGAAGGTGAAGAAGCTGGCTACCTGCTCTGGATACTGCTGCTCCAGGCTTTGGAACAGCTCCTGATAGTGCGGATCACCGATCCCCAGGACCACGAACTGCACCCCTTGGGCCAGCAGTGGATGGGCGATTTGCGCCAGGAGATCGAAGCCCTTCTGATCGGTTAGGCGCGAGATCATCGCCAGCAGGGGGACGTCGGGGCGTACGGGCAAGTGCGCCTGTTGCTGAAGCGCTCGCTTATTCTCCGCCCGCCGTTCTAGTGTATTAGAATCGAAGGTAGCAGCAATGTAGCGATCATTTGCAGGATTCCACTCTTCATAATCAATACCATTTAGGATGCCGAAGAGTCGATCCTTGCGCGAACGAAGTAAATGATCGAGCTTCTCACCAAAGGCGGGAGTCAGAATCTCTTGAGCGTAACGCTCACTGACTGTGGTAATGGCATCGGCGAAGAGGATACCACGTCCCATGATATCGACCACGTTCGCCAGCTCCGCAATCTGCGGATAGAGAAAGCCATTGGCCGCCACCCCGGCCACTTCGAGGATGCGATAGCCAAAGATGCCGTGATAAGCCAGATTATGGATGGTATAGACGGTGGCGGCCCCCCCATAAAAAGGGTCGTGGCGATAGATAGTGTGCATCCAATTCGGCACAATGCCGGTGTGCCAGTCGTTGCAGTGAATAATATCGGGTGACCAGTCGAGCGCGCGCATGGCTTCGAGGGCAGCGCGACAGAACAAAATGAAGCGCTCGCCATCGTCGGTGTAGCCATAGACATTCTCGCGCTCAAAAAAGCGGGGAGCATCGATCATGTAGACAGGAATATCGTTACCGATCGTGCCCCGGCGCACGCTCACCTTTGCCTGGAACTTATTCATATCCACTGTGATGCTATCGAGCGCCGGCGTGAGCTGAAAGCGCTCAGGATCAACCTGGCGGTAGCGTGGCATGGCCAGGCGTACATCATGCCCCAGGGCCTGCAGGGCCTTGGGGAGGGCCCCTACAACATCCGCCAGGCCGCCAACCTTGACAAAGGGCACGATTTCCGCGGCGAGAATTAAAATCTTGAGCGGACTCTCACACTGCATACTGCCTACCTGGTCTTCCCGTTTTCACAATCTGTCCCCCCATTATACATCATTCCGCGCCCAAAAAGAGAGCGCCGCAGGCCGTGGTCTGGTCCGCCTACTCACCTTGCGGATACCAGCGAGCCTTGCGACGCTTCAGAGAGCGCTGAGCCGCTCTTTTTCCTGCCCCAGCAGCTTCTCGCTGCCTTTCTCGCCCAGACTACACCTTATAGCGATTACGCACCAGGAAGTAGAACTGAAGAGCAGCGAGCAAGCCCATCAGGATGAAGACAATGATGGCATCAGGCGCGCCCTTGCCGGGAATCAGCAGGCCCGGCGTAAAGGTAATATTCGGCTCTGTTTCACGGAAGCCCGGGATGGAGAAGAAGGCAAAAGCGGCAATATAGACGAAGAGACAGGTCCCCACCACGAGCCACTGACCGAGACAGCCGAGATTGCGCTCGCCCACCACGGCGAACTCGCGCCGTGCCACACTCGTCCAGATCGTGACCATGACCAGCGTGCCGCCACAGAGGAGCAGCGCGATCAGCGCCTCTTCAGGATGCAAGTGGGTCACCAGGGTCGCCAATCCCAGAACCGCCGCTACCCAGAAGCTTCCAATGATTACCATGTTACGGTTGGTGCGCCAGACGCGGATAGCGGCCATCAGCAGGACAAAGAAGTTCATCGTCAAGAAGGCATCGACAATGTAACCAGCCTGCTGGGAGAAGGTGCAGGAACCGGGCACCACCGACTTACGGGCACATACCGTCAGCCAGTCTCCGAGGCCCGCCAACGACCAGCTGTGAATCCAGTCGAGCAAAGGATAGAGGAAGAACCAGAGCAGCAGGAAGGCCACGCCGAAGGGCAGGAGATTGACCCCCACTGCATAAAAAGGCGCCATCACACGCTTGCGCACCGGGCGCATCAGGTAATGGAGGCGCAGGGCAAAAGCTCCCAAAGTCGCAGCCACAGCAATGGCCAGCAGCGTGCCTTCGATGGCGTTCACCACGAAAAGACCGGTGATCATCCCACAGCCCTTTGCCAAGTCGATCGCCGTGGGGCAGGCCGGGTTGATGCGGGCCGCCAGGGCATTGGGATCAACCAGCATCGAGAAGAGCATGTAGGCAAAGAGGACCACGCTACCTAGCACCGTGAGACCACGAATGGTCGGTGTGGTCCCCGGATCACTGCGATCCGGATTGCCCTGCTCCTTGAGCGCCAGACCACCGTAGAACATGGCAGCGGCTCCGGCGATGAGGAGCACAACGGCAATCAGCACAAAATCAACAGCCCCCGGTTCCAACCAGAGCACATTTCCATCGAGGAGCGGGTTCCAGAAGAAGTTCGCTGATGGAAAGTACTGGCTGTTAGTCGTGACACCCCCCGCCGTCACCGGGGTGAGCACCGCCCAGAGGAGCAGCGCCAGCCCCCCTACAAAGAGCACCAGACCCAGGCCGACGAAGAGCATGGGCGGCAGCAACGGCTTGGGATCAAAGAGCAGGACTATAACCTCAACGACGAAGAAGCCGAGCAGGCAGACCAGACCGAGGGCGAGCGAGCCTTGCTCCATGCCCTGCAGCGTGGAAGCCGTCAGCTCATCGAAAATATAGCCCGGAAGCTGCCCGATCAGCAAGGCCGTAATGAAGAAGAAGCCGACACCAAAGATCAGGGCACGTGCCCACGACATGCGCTCAGGCAGCTCCCGTGGTTGAACTCTCTGCATAGTTGCCAGCCCTTTCAACGACATGTACCACAAACAGTTGCGGCGACATGCTTGATATGGGGCACGAAGCCCCGCTCTGATCACCGCGTCTTTCGCCGTAGCAGTAAATCTTGCCCGGCCTCTCACCAGTCTATGACAGGCCGGTACCTCCAGGCACGGTTTTGTAGATCCTTGTCGATCCACATGCCAGGAGAACGCCCCGAGAGTAGCTAACTCTTTGTCTGCCTGCCCTCCCGGCTGGTGATCTCCTGGCCAGTCAGTCAGTTCCTTAACGCGGCGAAAGACGCTTTGACGCTTATCTGCACTGACGCAGGGCGTCCACATAGACCCCAGTATCCATATGGTTGCCAGCACCCTGCCCAGGCTCTCTCTTCTTTCCTGCCCAGCTCGATGCAGCAGGAGCAGCACGAGAAGAGTCCGCAGGCAAGGTACAAAGCCGGCAGCCAAACCAAGCAGGTCGCACTTTTAGCAAGCGGCCTCTGATTAGGGCACGATCAGCAGAACCGCTACCATGCTTGGATGGTACTGGCAATAGTAGTAGACCTTATGGTCCTTATTCAGATTATAGGCCGCCATCGTCACAGTGTAGGTGAAGGTACCATTGGTCAAGATCGGCTTTGACAGGCCGGAGTCGAAGATATTCGAGGCGATCTTCTTATTGTTCAGATCCTCGGTCTGGAGAGCCGTGACCGTATGAGCCTGAGTATCCTTATTCACCCAGGTAATGGTGGTTCCCACCTTCACCTTCACATAGATCGGGTCAAAGCAGGCCGGCGAGCAGCTTGCCCCACTGGGGGCGGTCACGATATCGATCGTGACATTCTTCTTGGAAGTCAGATCGACCGGATTGCCGAACTGACCGCTACTCTCCTGAGCGACCGCTGTCTGATAGGCCGTAGGATTATTCTTCTGGATCAGCGCCGGCACCTGGTCGAAGCCATTGCCTGCTGGCAGACCATTGGCCTTCAGATAATCTGGATCGGATGAGCGAATCAGCTCAAAGAGATACTGGATATCGATGTTGGTCAGCGGGCCGCCATAATCCTCGCTCCAGGCCGGCATGATCGCCACGTTGAGCTGATTAGTACTTGTATTATAGATACCTGCGCTGATAATGCGCAGCAGGTCATTATCGCTCAACTTATTGACCTGGGGATTATTGTTCAGGCTGGGGCCAACACGGCCCTGGCCTTTGGTACCATGACATTGGAAACAGTACTGAGCATATAGCTCAGCTCCGCGCTCCAGAGCGGTTTGATGCTGCTGGACCTTAGCCATCGCCTCGCCATTGCTCTCCATGATCCAAAAGACAGGGATCATCAGCGTGATCAGGGAGAGCATGATCAGCGCCCCATAGCCGCTCTTCTCAACCGCATTGGTGCGTGAGTAAAAGAGATAGAGCAGGCCGCCAACGGTCACCAGCAGCACGACAATGCCTATAGCTGCCTGGACAGGACTGATCATACGCGCTACCTTTCCAAGATTTTCCCTAATGTTCCTTCTCTTGCCTCCGGTCAGGAACCTGCACGGGAAGCAGATGGCCTCCGAACATAGGCAGAAACCAGCGGAGAGCGGGGCCGGACAGGCATCGTGCCGGAAAGAGCCGGACTGACTAGAGCTGCTGCCGGAGCATCTCTGGTAGCCTGCTCTCTCTGGACATCGCACCCGTCTACCCGTCCAGGCGCCGGAGAAGAGAATGCGAGCATCAGGCGCAGGCAATCGTCGGCTCGGGGATCAGGCGGGTGGACGCATCGGGGTGCTGAACCTTATTGTTCAGCTGAGACGTGTCCACGATCACGCTCTCACCCTGGAAGAGAATGCGGAAGCGATCCAGGCTGCGGGGTGCCGGGCCATCGAGGAACTCGCCATCGACATTATAATGGGAGCCGTGGCACGGGCACTTAAAGCTCACACAGTCATCACGGAATGGCACCGTGCAGCCCAGATGGACGCAACGCTGATAGAGCGCTACCCAGTACGAGCCATCGCTATCCTTAACAATCCACTCGGAATCCAGCTGATCGCTTAGCGCCTGGCCAGAGAGCAACAAAGGCGTATCCTTGGCGAGATGGACCACATAGGTCTTGGCCTCCTGGCGATAAAAGACAGCGGCCTGATCCAGCTTCGCCTCGGACGGCTTGGCGGCAGGAAAATCGCTCTTATTGCCCACATTGAGGGCCGAGCCGAACTGGCCAGCCAGATTCGGATAGAGCATATTCAGCGCCCCGGCCACCGCAGTAGTCGCCGAGAGGCCCCAGACAGCCAGCGTGGCGCGGCGCAGAAAGCGCCGGCGCGAGAGGCGTTGCCGGGCAATCTCGGCAGCCTCTGCGCCGCCGCCGTGGAGCACCTCGTACTGCTGCGGTGTCAAGGGTGGCCTATCTACATCCCGCGGCGGGAAATCCATACTCATAAAGAACAGATCCTTTCCTTCCGTTTTCCCAGAGTTCCCTTACAGGTCGAAGAAAAGACCCTGCCAGGGCCAGTACCACACCCAGCCGGGGCCACGGAAGAAACTCCCGGCCAGGGTCACACAGGCCCAGAAGACCACAAACATTGTGAAGGTCACAATGGCGATCTTACGGTCTGCGTAAGCACGGCTGGGATTGCGATCCACGTAGGGCAGGCAGGCCAGGCCGACCAGCACCAGCCCCGGGATGAGCACACCGGCAGTCGTTGGTGGAAAGTAGTGCAGCAGCTCCTGCAAGCCCAGGAAGTACCAGGGAGCCTTGGCCGGGTTCGGCGTGACGTTGGGGTTCGCTGGCTCCCGCAACGGCGCGTCGATTGCCACCGAGAGCAGGGTTAGCATGACCATCACGATGGTGGAGGCAAAGAACTCTCGCACCAGCAAATGAGGCCAGACAAAGACCGAGTCCTCCAGCGGTTTCTCAACGCGCGTGATGGCCTCCTGCCTTACTACCGCCAGCGTACGATAGCGTCGCTGGGTCGCCGCTGCTTGCGTCTGTACCTTTGGCTCCTGTTCGATTGCCATTGGTCTATCCTCTCATCTTCGTTCTAATCCCTGAGCCAGCTTCTCCTGACCAGGCCAGACCAGCCTGGCTGGCCTGGTGAGCAGCCAGAGACAGCAACGGCTTCTTTTTCTCATCCCCGCTTCCCCATCCCTGAGCGAGTGGACTATCCTGCAAGGAAGAGCCTCGCCTGCGAAGGAGATCTTCCTCAGTGCCTCCCGGCCCCTCCCGCTCAGGCCACTCCCTCGCCCGGTTAGCGGCTATAAAGGGCTAACTAACGCGCAGCCGTGGGCGCCAGCCCTTGCTCAGCCTCTGCCAGACGAGCCTCCAGCTCGCGCCGCGGCGGCGGCGGTGGCCCAGCCGCTCCTCCATCCTTACGGATGCGCCAGAAGTGTACCGCCAGCAGAATAGCCGTGGCCAGCGGCAGTAAGATTACATGCCCCACATAGAAGCGAATCAGGGTTGCCTGACCGACCGCGGGACCTCCTACCAGCACCTGGTAGACCGGCTGTCCCAAAATGGGGGTGTACGGGGCCAGGTTGGTTCCCACCGTAATAGCCCATAGAGCAATCTGGTCCCACGGAAGCAAATAGCCAGTAAAACTCAAGAAGAGAGTACAGAAGAAGAGGCCCACGCCCACAACCCAGTTGAACTCGCGCGGCGGCTTGTAAGCGCCATGATAGAAGACGCGGATCATGTGCAGGGTCACGGAGACGACCATCAGGTGGGCCGCCCAGCGGTGCATGTTGCGCACCAGATGGCCAAAGGAGACCGCGCTGCTGAGCTGGTTGATGTTCTGATAGGCCGTGTGGGTCTCAGGAACATAATAAAACATGAGAAAAACCCCGGTCAGGGTCAGCACCAGGAAGAGGAAGAAGGAGATCCCCCCCATACACCAGGTATAGGTGATCTTCATCGCCTGGCGGCTAACCTTCACCGGGTGCAGATGTAGGAAGACGTTCCCCATCATCACCAGCGACTGGTTGAGTGGGGTGTCCGGATAGCCGTGGCGGAATATCGATCGCCAGAGCTGGCTCGTCACTATCTTCTGCGTGATGATGTCGAGCAAGCTCTTCTTTTCAGGTAGTGAACTCACACACAGTTCCTCCTGTTCTCATCCCTCAGCGAGCGTGACGACCATCTGAGCTGCCGCTCATAGGTTCGCTCCTTGCCTGCTTTTGTCCAGCAATTCCTTCTCGGCTGGTTAGCAGCAACGAGAAGGGAGATGGGCGCTCAGCTGCGTGGCAGATTATACCACACCGGCTCTCTCCCTGAGTACCCCTTCTCAACAGGGTCCTGCCTCGCTCCCATCCCTTCCCCTTTCTCTGCCTATTCTCTTCTAACTATTAAGGGGAGGCCACAGCTGCGCCAGACGGGTAAGGCCAGGCTGGTGGGCTTTGCTCCTCTCCCTTAGCCCTCGGCGCGCTCCAAGGAGCAGCCCGCTCTTTCTCTGCCCCTCATTGTTAGATTACAGAGATCTCCTGAAGAGAGCATCAGGTGTTTACCTGATTTTGTCAGCCGGCCTCTCGGTCAAGCACCCCTCCGCTCGCGCCTGGGAGGCCACGCGGTCCACCTCGTTGCCTCAGCCTCCTTAGCCAGGCAGCCCCAGCTCTGCCTGTTCTCCAGGGAAGGCAAACGCCCGTTTTACCTTGTAATACACCTCTTCTGAGGAGAAAGGCCAGCATGGAGGTTCTCAGCCACCCGGGAGATTATAGCACGGGGACCCGAGGAGAGCATCAGGTAAATACCTGATTCTGCCCGGCACTCCCCGCACGCCTCTCCTCACGCCCCACCAGGTCCCCGGATGGCTGCAGGCCGTGGCAGTCTGGAGGAACAGAGAAGAGACTTGGGTGAGGAGGTCGCTCTACCATTTTTATTTTCTCTATCTATACACTATCTATAAACCATATTAAAAACTACTAATAGTATAGCCAACACAGGCAACAGGAGATGGCAGGTGCGATTTTGCGTGCGCTCGTTTGACAGGCAAGCCCCCCAACGCTACAATTAAAGGGGAGGGAGGCTCCTCTTCGCTAAGCGTAGAGAGGTTCGAGAGCTATGGAGCGCAAGACTACACTGGCCGGGTCGGGGGTGCAGAGCTGGCCACGCTTGCTCAGACCCCTACTTAGCCTGCCTATCTTCTATAAAGTTCTGATTGCCAATAGCTTGATTATCTTTGTTGGCGCTACCGGCGGTACCTGGCTGGCCTCCCATTTGAATGATAGCCGGCAGGGGCTGGCAACGCCTACCTCGCTGATCATTTTTATTACGGTGGGCTGGCTGGTGAGCGTGGCCTTGAATTTCCTGCTGCTGCAGATCGCTTTCCGGCCTCTGATGGACCTGGGCAAGGTTATGAGCCGTGTCCAGAAGGGTGAGCGCTCGCTGCGCGCTCCTCTGACCGGGCTTGATCCTCAAGCTGACCAGCTTGCTGCGACCTTCAACGTAATGCTAGAGGCCATTGACGAGGCTTCACGCCTGCGTTCAACGCAGATCATCAATGCTCAGGAGCAGGAGCGCAAACGCATTGCCCGCGAGTTGCACGACGAAACCAGCCAGATGCTCACCTCGCTGCTCATCAGCCTGGCGATCCTGGAGAAGTCGGTGACCAGCCCCGAGGCCCGCGAGCGTATCGCTGATACACGCAATCTGGCCCATCAAACGCTACGGGCTATCCGTAACTTGAGCATTGATCTGCGTCCCAGTGCCCTGGATGACTTGGGCTTGCTGCCAGCGCTGCGCTGGTATATTAAAGAATATCAACAGAAGTGCTCCATCGAGGTAGAGTTTTCCGCCACAGGCTTTAAGGGACGCCTTCCCGCCGAGATGGAGACTGTCCTTTACCGCATTGTGCAGGAGGCTCTGACCAACACCGCCCGTCACGCCAATGCGACGAAGGTCTCTATCGCCCTGCGGGAGGAGGAAGGAGCGGTCCATGCAACGATCAGCGATAATGGCTGCGGCTTCGATGTCGAGGCTTTGATGAAGACACCAGGCCAGGAGCGCGGCCTGGGCCTGGCTGGCATGCAGGAACGGGCCGTTCTCCTCGATGGGTCGCTGGACATCAAGTCCCGTCCTGGCGCTGGCACCACTATCGAGGTACGCTTGCCCCTGCGCCAGAGCGATACCGAGTCCGTTCCCTACGCTGAGCTGACCCCTTCGGAGAAGCAACCGCGCGGAGGTCCGGTGAAGGTATGACGACGACGAGTACAGCTGAGGCAACCAAAGCCGTGCAGAAGATTCGTATTCTCCTGGCCGATGACCACACGATCCTGCGCGCTGGCCTGAAGATGATGCTCAATGCTCAACCCGATATGGAGGTGGTCGGCGAAGCGCAGGATGGCCGCCAGGCTCTCCAGGAAGCGCTTCGCCTCCAGCCCGATATCGTGCTCATGGATATCACCATGCCCGACATGAGCGGGATCGAGGCCACACGGCAGATCAAGAAGCAGGTCCCCGAGACCAAGGTGCTCATCCTGACAATGCACGAGAACGACGAATATATCTTTCAGGCACTGCGGGCAGGCGCCTCTGGCTACATGCTCAAGGAGGCCGCCGATACCGATCTGATCTCAGCGCTGCACGTCATCCAGAATGGTCAGGTCTATCTCTCACCGGTGGCTCAGTCGGTCATGGTGGGCGACTACCTCCAGCGTGTACGCGCCGGTGAGGAGAAGGACAGCTACGAGAGCCTCACTGAGCGAGAGCGGGAGATTCTGAAACTGGTGGCTGAGGGTTATACTAACACAAAAATCGCCGAACGCCTGGTTATCAGCCCCAAGACGGTCGACACGCACCGCACACACATTATGGATAAATTGAATCTCCATAGCCGCGCCGAGCTGGTCAAGTACGCAATGCGGCGCGGCTTGCTGGAAGACTAGCCGGGCGGTGCGCCACCTCCGCCTGCCCGCCAGCGAGATCCCTCGGCTTGGCCGCGGAGTGAGCCTCCTCCTGCGTTGGCTGGGGCGAGGATGAGAGAGGGTGCAACCACATCACACCTCATCCTCATCGCTGAGGTCAGCCCCTCTCCCGCTCTCTCCAGCGAAATACTCGTCGCTGTAGAAGCCGACATCTCTGCCAACGTAGACGCTCACCAGAAAGTCGTCGCGCGGCATATCTGCGGAAAGGACCAGGTCTTCGTCGATCTGCTCGATCAGTTTGGTCAGCTCAGCCTCCTCCAGCTCGCGTTCAAGGATCAAGGTACCATGCACTGCCGTTGTGGTGAAGTGAATGTCAATGGTACCAAGGCGCGTGCTGTTCTGCAGGCTATTACCCTGCATGATGTAATAGCCTTCTGAGTAGGGTGTGCGGAAGTGTCGTTCGAAGCGAATGTCTTCCATAAGCCTGCCAGGTCTGCGCGGCAGCTGGGCTTGACCGCCGCGCCCTCCTTTCTGATCACCAGATCTACGCCACACTGTCCGTCGATCGTGAAGGATGGGAAGCTATCCCGCCCTCCGGCGCCTCTCCCCTGGGGGACAGGCCTGCACCGGATATCGCGCACATTATAACATAGTTCCGTCGCGATAGGGGATACACAGATCACTTCTTCCACGCAATGCCAGCCTTCCCAGTTTCGTCGCTCACGTCGGCTTGCGCTTCAGCTGAGGAAGCGGAAAGAGGCTCGAACCGGCGCAAAGACCTGCTTTTCCTCATCTGTGTAGATCTTTTGATATGCCAGCTGCATAAAGGTGTAGAGATGGCCGGAGCGGCTCGTGACAAGCAGGACCTCTGTGTAGCTGGCACCCGCGATGGTGACTGTTCCTCGCAGCTGCTGCCAGCTCACGCCGCCAAAAGTCAGAGGGTCTGCCGCTTTGGCACCTGTCAGGCCTACCTGGCTTGCCTCTTTCTGGAGATAATGGGCCGGGTCCTGATCACCAGCGGGGGCCACCAGGAGAATCATCTGTCCGGTCTGGCTGCTATCGCTAAAAGTGACCTTGCCCTGCTGGTAATCCAGCTGATAGCTCCACCCCTGCGGGTATGAGAGCGCCACTCCCAGACGCTGATCGCTAAACGCCTGCAGAGGCTGGGTAATGAGCGGGACACTGAACGGCTGATAAACGACCACCCAAGCAGTCAAGCCACCACCGATGAGGAGCAAAGCCAGGATTAATGCCACAACAGCCAGCGGGCGCTTACGCCGTCGGGAGGTTCGACTCTCAGTGGTAGTTGACCGGGCAGCTGGCGATAAGCTGGGCTTTTCGACCTGGGGCAGGGCGGCTGTTTCCTCGGCTTCCCACTGGCGGAGAGAAGGATTAGCCAGACGTGACGCCTGCTCAACCTTGTCAGCCCCCCAGCTGGCGACCTCGGGAGGTCGGGAGGAAGACGTTCCTGCACCAGTCCTCGTGGCTGGAGCGCCAAAGAGGGGAGCCTCACTTATTCCCGGTAACGAGGGAGGCGACCCACTAGAGGACGCGAGCGCGGATGCCGGCAGCGGAGTGACAGGCTGAGAGCGCCACGGGCCAGCGGTCACCCCAGGCCCAACAGGAGGCTGCGCTGCCAGGCGCATGGTATCCAGCTCCTCGATGTCCCCCGAGCGCGGGAGAGAACTGGCCTGCCCGGCAAAGGACATGCCACGTTCCTTGCCCTGCTCGTGCTCCTGCCAACGGCTGGGACGCGGCGTCGAGGCTCGTTCAATGACCAGCCCAGGCCCGGGACTGGCCTTGAGTGGCATGGTAGGTAGATCGCCGACAGCCTCGTGACGCTGATCAGGTTGCTCACCAGGGCGCACACGCTCCGAGCGCGGCAGCTCTATTCCTAAGAGATGCCCCTGCGTGGGCATGTCCTCATAGGAGAGAGGAAGTGAAGCGCTCTCGACCTGAGCCTGAGACCAGCTTTCCTCAATCGGCGTCTGCCCCGGGAATTGCCGAATCTCAGCCTCGCTTGCTTCCCCTGGCTGCGGCATGATCAAGGTCTCATTCTCTTCCCAGATGCGCACATGCAACTCGCGCGGGGAGAGCGAGCGCCCTGAGCGTAGCTCCCCCTCTGAAGAAGAAGGGAGCAACTGGCCGGCTTCCTCTGTCAGGGTCTCTTCCGAGCGAGCGGCGGGTACTGTCGAGGTCGGAGCATCAGCCAACCAGGCCCGGCGCCAGGCCTCTGCCACCGCAGCGGTCTCCGACTGCTCTCCCATGTCTTCGGCAGCGCTTGACTCTTGCTCGCCAGAAGGAGAGGCAGGCCGAGGTGCAGCAGGCTGGGCCGACCACGAAGTAGCAGATCCCTGATCTGGAGAGTCAGCAGTAGAAGAAGCAGCAGCAGCACTCTGAAAGGGACTCTCCGTTTCCCCAGGCAGGTCGGGCAAGCGCTCGAACGAGTCGCGGCGCGGCGCCCGCCAGCGGCGGCTAGCTACCTCCCGATCTAACTGGTCTAGCCAGGGAGGAGGCAGATGCACATCGTTAGGAGCAGGCGCCTTCCCGGCAGGCTCCTGAGTTACCAGATGCCCTGCAGAGGGCGGCTCCCCGCTGACGGAAGTGGAAGGAGTCACCTGCTTTGTCGCGGGTAGAAATCTGCCACAGTTATTGCAGAAGCGTGCATTTTCCCTGGGCAAGGCTTTGCCACAATGCGGACAGAAAACGGCCACAAACTCCCTCCTGCATATGCTCGCTCCGGCGCAGCATCACGACCTGCCCAAGTTGGCGGGTCTGATGGTACTTGATGGTAGCTACGGTATCTTACCAGCCCAGTTTCGTCAAGCGCGATAGCCCAAAAGGAGTGCTATTTCAGGGTCAGAACGGCCTCCCGCTCGGTGGGACTGGCCAGCACCTGCTGGTTTTTGATCAGTTCGACAAGCTTTTTGCGTCCTTTGGGGCTGCCAATCATGATCGCACCAACCAGCCTGTTCTCGCGCAGGAATAGCTTGCGGTAGTTCTCATGGCCTTTTTCGCCAGGCTCGCGCAACGAGACGCTTTCCAGCTCTGGATTGTTGGACTCAGCCGTGCCAATGACGGCAATGTTGACATCAAAGAGCGGGCTTGTATACGTGGGCACATCAACGTATGGCTCATGGCCCCCGGCCATGTTGATGGCAGCGATGCGCCCATGCGCCAAAGCATTATCCCAGGTCCCCATCGTATGGTGACGGCCAATCGTCGGATCGTAAAACTCGGCAACGTCGCCGGCAGCATAGACATGCGGTACATTCGTCTCTAGGTATTCGTTCACTACAACCCCAGTGCGAACCTCAATGGGGGTGTCTTTGAGGAAAGCGGTGTTGAGTGTAATCCCAAGCCCTACGCCGATGATGTCCGCCTGGATCTCACGTCCCTGCTTCGTCTTGACATAGGCCGGTACCCCGTCGCGCGCAACAACCTCGGCGATTTCGTCGCCGTGGATGACATTGACGCCAAAACGTCGGGCAATGGCATCGACGATCTCGCCCCCCTCGGGATCAAGACAGTTGCGCAGCCAGTACGGACCACGCATAAGCCAGGTGGTCTCTAGCTTGCGCATGGCGAAACCGTCACACAGCTCATAGGAGATGAAGCTGCCTCCGTAGGCCAGGGCCGTGTGCGATTCGAGGATGCGCGCTATAATAGTCTTCGTGTCATCCAGGGTGACAAAGTTGTAGATGTGCTTCGTGCCAGCTGCTCCCGGCACCTGCAGCGGCTTGGCCCAGCCCCCGCTGGCAATGAGAAGCGCATCGTAAGGGAAGTGTTGCCCGCGTTCAGTCACTACAATCCGTTCGTCCGTGTTGACTTCGGTCACAAGGGTCTCGGTCAGCAGAGAGATGCGGCGCTGCTCATGCCAGGCAAAGTCACGCATCATGACCTTTTGCTCGGGCAGCACCCCTTGCAGGAAACGCGGCAATGAAACACGGTTGTAGAGAGGGTAAGGCTCGTTGGTAATCAGATGAATGCTGCAGTTTGGATCAAGCTTGCGTAAGGTCTCGGCGGCTGTGGTGCCGGCGATCCCGTTCCCAATAATAACGTACCGTTTCTCGTGCGTTGCCAAATGCCGTTCTCCTTGCCTGCGATGGTTTTCCTGGTCTCTGTCTTATGGGCGATTCTAGCATAGTTCAGGCAAAATTGCTACTGGACTCTTCCGTAAGGCCGCTAGGCGCGGCCTTCTTCCCTTTACTTGCCTCGCTAGTTTGCCTATCATATAATTAGATTGTCAAAGTGAGTAAGGAGCGACCATGCGACCGGATTCGCTGGATGATAGCGCAGCGCTGGCAATGGAGCTGCTGGATATTGTCCCCAAGGTGCTGCGCCAGATGCACACCGATGCGCTCAACTCCGAAATCCTGGCTGAGCCTGACCGCGAGGATCTCTCCGAGATCCGTACCACTAGCGGACAGCTGAGTTTGCTGCGCATCCTGATCGAGCGCAAGTGCTGCATGATGCAGGAGCTGGCCCGCCAGCTCGGGGTGACGCCTTCAACGGTGACGGCAATGGTGAAACGCTTGCAGGCTCAGGGCTATCTGGAACGGAGTCGCGATGAGGCCGACTGGCGTACGGTCTGGGTGAAGCCAACAGCACGTGCTCAACACCTGGTCCAACTCTATGACCGTGGCCGCCTGGCTTCGCTGGAGCGCCGTCTGGCCCGTCTGAGCGAGACTGAGCGCGAGCACCTTGTCGCCGCGCTTCCCGCCTTACGTCACCTCATCGAAGGCTGATGAGTGGCCTCTGAAGGCGCCTATTCGCTCCGCACCGCTTCGCTTCCATCGCCTTTGCTCTCTGCACGCTGTTTCCCCTCTTTTATTGTCCACATATATCACGTAAAAGGAGAGTAGAAAGGTTTTACTATGCAGACTTCTTCGGAGTCTTCTTTGACGCCGGTGAGGCAAGAGATCTCTGATGCCTCCGAGCAAGCTGGAGCTGCTGATGAGAGAGAGCTGACAGGCGGAGGTGATGGCTATCGCTGGACGGCACTCTCAGTAACCACAGTAGGGGCCTTGCTGGCTTCTATTCAAGGCTCGGCCTTGCTGATCGCTCTGCCGGCGATTCTGGTCGAGCTGCGGGCCTCGTTCTTCACGATTATGTGGACGTTGATGGGGTATCTGCTGATACTGACTGTGCTGACGCCCATCGTTGGCCGCCTGGCCGATATTTGGGGCCGCAAACGCCTCTACAATAGCGGTTTTCTGCTCTTCGCCCTGGGTTCGCTGGTAGCTGGCCTGGCCCAGCCAGCCTTTCACGGCGCCGATCTGGTGGCAGGACGTCTGATCCAGGGCCTGGGGGCAGCCTTGCTGATGACCAATAGTACGGCGATTGTCACCGATGCCTTTCGCAAGGGAGAGGTCGGCCTGGGCCTGGGTATCAATCAGATCGCCGGGGCCGCAGGCTTCTTGATCGGACCCATTATCGGCGGCCTTCTCACCGAGTGGTCCTGGCGCTGGGTATTCCTTTTTAATGTGCCTCTGGCAACCTTCGGCACGCTCTGGGGAATCTGGCGCTTGCGCGAGCCAGTACGCCCAGCTCGCCAGACCCCCATCGATTGGGTTGGGGGCCTGACGCTTGCTCTGGGCCTCTCTGGGACCTTGCTGGCTCTGACAATGGTGGCTTTCCCTCTGCTGGGCGAGTCGGCCACTGTGGCTATTCTGATAGTGGGCTTGCTGAGCCTGCTCCTGTTCGCCACAATTGAGCCACGCATCAAAGCACCTATCGTACAGCTACAGCTCTTTCGCGAGCGCCTCTTTGCGATGGCGAGTCTAAGTGGCTTGCTGAATGGAATTGCCCGTGGCGCGGTGCTCTTCCTGTTGATCTTCTTTCTCCAGGGACCCTATGGGAAAGATCCTCTGACTGCCGGGCTGATGCTTGCTCCCTTCGGGGCAGCCTTTATGATTATCGGCCCGCTGAGTGGCCGTCTCTCGGACCACATTGGATCCCGTATTCTAACTCCCATCGGTCTGGCCGTCTCGGCTTTGGGCCTGTTGGGCTTGACGACCATCACGCCTACAACACCGTTCTGGCTGCTTTCGCTCTATATGGCTATGATGGGAGGAGGCTCGGGTTTCTTCGTCTCACCCAATACGAATGCGATTATGAGTTCGGTGCCACCCCATCAGCGCGGCGCCGCTTCGGGGCTGCTGGGAATGCTCAATAATACTGGTCAGATGCTCAGTATTGCTATTGTCTTTCCGCTGGCCCTGAAGGGGGTACCAATGGGAGCAGTCATGCAGGTCTTTATCTATGGCGGCGGTATGGGTCAGTTTCCCTCAGCCCTGGCCACCTTTATGCACGGCTTGCACTCAGCGTTTCTGGTGTCGTTCGTTCTGAGCCTGGCAGCGATGCTGGTGGCCGCTTTACGCCCTTCACATCGCTAAAGGGGCATCTGTTAATCGAAAGTTGAGGCCGATGCTGGCTGGACCAGGGGTGCTTGCTTCCCACATACTTTCTCCTGGCGCGGCTTGCCCTCCAATCCGCCGCGCTGCCAGTCGTGGATGACTTAGGCGGGAGCAGGCACCCCTCCCGTCGCTCAGCTCTCCAACCTCCTCTTCTGATTCCCTCTTCATCTGCCCCCCCAGGTCTGTTAGCCCCTGCCTCCCTTGACAAAGCCTCCAGGCCGGATATATAATTCTGATAGTAGATTGATAATGATTATCATTATTAGGTGACCCTAATATCGGGGTCCGAGAGAATCATCAGGCGCTAATGAAAGAGACGTTGAACGCCAATGCCCAGGCAGTGCTGGAGGTTGTGCGCAGCAGCCATAACCACCCGACTGCTCTGGAGGTTTACGAGGCTGTGCGCAAAGTGCGCCCCCGCATCGGGGTGGCGAGTGTCTACCGTATTCTGCACAGCCTGGCGCAGCAAGGGCTGATTCGCGAGTTGGGGCGCAGTGACGAGGCCTGTCGGTACGATGGGCACATCGAGCGCCACGACCACGCAATCTGCACGGCTTGCGGCGCTCTTCTCGATCTGCCTGTCGAGGTGCGTCTCTCAGAGGAGGCGCTTCGCTCGGCAGCACAGGCCGCAGGTATAGAGCTGCACTCGCATGAGGTCAGGCTCTATGGCCTATGCACTGCCTGCCGTCAGCGACTGCAGCAGGCAGAATCAGCGGAAGGTTGAGAGGATTGCCTCGCTCACAGGCAATCGGACAAGCAGATTACAGGCATGGTAGGGGAGTCTTTTTATGCCACAAAACCCGGAGACCGAGACACGACGAGCGGGCGCGGCGACGACCGCGCAGGAAGATCTACCAGCAGAGATGGAAGGGGCTTTACAGCAACGCCCCTCATCGGAGTTAGAGCGGCTGAAGATCGAGCTGGCTGAGATCCTACGAGGGATCGCCTCCAATAATACGGATTCGCGCCACTTCTTGCTGCGCGTGGTCCAGCCTGGTCTGGCCGGGCTGATGGATGGATCGGTTTCTACGCTGGCCCCCATCTTCGCTACGGCCTTCGCTACTCATCGCCCTTTTACGGCATTCCTGGTTGGTCTGGCTGCAGCTACCGGTGCCGGAATCAGCATGGCCTTCTCAGAGGCGCTTTCGGATGACGGCGTGCTGACTGGGCGAGGTAGCCCTATCATCCGCGGAGCTATCACAGGTCTGATGACGTTTGTAGGCGGCTCGCTCCACACGCTGCCCTTCTTGATCACCCATCTGCAGCTCGCCTTGGCTACCGCCTACCTGGTGGTCGCCGCTGAGCTGCTGGCTATTGCCGCTATCCGTCACCGCTACTTCGGTACAAAATGGCTAGTCTCTATTGTTCAGGTCATCGGTAGCGGGATCCTGGTCTTCCTGGCAGCTCTTTTCTTCGGTAACGCCTGACCGGGTTCGGGTCCAAACGAAAGAAAAGAAGAGAGTAGGGTACCATGCTCTCAGTGTTGTCCTTTCTGAGGGGAAGAGCGCCCAGATAGATAAGGGGTACCAGCAATGGAAGCAGTCTCAAGACCACGAGTGAAGATCTGTTGTATCAGCAGCAAGGAGGAAGCGCAGCTGGCGATCCGCTACGGCGCCGATGCCCTGGGCCTGGTTTCGCAGATGCCAAGCGGGCCAGGGGTCATTCCGGAGGAGTTAATCGCGGAGATCGCCGAGACCATCCCGCCGCCGATCGCCTCTTTCCTGTTGACCAGCCAGCAGGATGTCGAGGCGATCATCGACCAGCAGCGCCGCTGCCGCACCAATACGCTGCAGCTAGTCGACCGCCTGCCGCCGGGAAGCCATCAGCGCCTGCGCGCGGCACTGCCCGGTATCGCCCTGGTCCAGGTGATCCATGTGCGTGGCCCGGAATCGGTGGAGGAAGCTCAGGAGATTGCTCCCTTTGTGGATGCCTTGCTGCTCGATTCAGGTCGACCCGATCTGCCGGTCAAAATCCTGGGCGGCACCGGCCAGGTGCACGACTGGAAGATCAGCCGGCGCATTCGTGAGACCGTTCCTATTCCGGTCTTTCTGGCGGGCGGCATCAGCGCCGAGAACGCCCGCGCTGCTATTGAGGAGGTTGCTCCTTTCGGCCTCGATCTCTGCAGTTCGGTACGCACCGAGGGCCGCCTTGATCCTCGCAAGCTAGAGCGTTTCTTCGCCCAGGTTGGGCGTCTCCCGCTTTAGTCGGCCTCGGGCGGCGAGTGGGCACGGCAGCGGGAGAGTGGAGCAGGGAACTACCGGGACAGGGCCATCAGCCAGCCCCCTCCGCTCGTCGGCCTCACTTCAATCGGTTAGCTCCAGTTTGCCCTCACTGACACTCCCATCTGTTCGGATGGAGAAGACACGTGCGTAAGGTGGCTCAGGATAGTATTGCAATGAAAAGATAATGTAGTAGAGGCCGTTGCGCCTAGCCCACTCGATATCACGAGCTGAGGGATAGGCCTCGCTACGCGGGTGAGAATGGTAGTAGGCGAACATCTCACCATCGTAGGTGTCGATGTCGTTAGCGATGCGCAGCAGGTCCTGGGGAGCAATCTCGGAGAAATCATCTGGGTGCTCAGCAGCATTGGGGGTCGGGTAGTTTTTCACCACCCGACCATCCTTGCTCGCCAGCAGACCGCAGGCCTCATTAGGATAGCCGGCGGTGACATGCGCCACCATCTCCGAGTACATTGTACGAGGGATACGCACAACAAAGGCTTCTGCTACCATAAGAGTTTATTCTCCAGCTCTTCCTCCAGCGCGCTCAGGTCGCGCGTCCACAGATCTTCACTGAGATATTTCCAGCCACCGTCTGCGAGGATGACGACGATCTTCCCCCGCTCCATACTGGAAGCGACGCGCAGGGCTGCATGCAGGGCAGCGCCGCAGGAAGGGCCAGCGAAGATACCCTCCTGATCCTTGAGCTGGCGCGTACGCCGGATGGCGTCGATGCCCGAGACCAGGATACGCGCGTCGAGGAGGGACAGGTCCAGCACAGGCGGCACAAAGCCGTCTTCGAGGCTGCGCAGGCCTTGAACACTGTCGCCTTGCATTGGCTCGGCAGCGACGACACGGATGCTCGGGTTGTGCTCCTTGAGACGACGCGCGTTGCCGGTGAGGGTTCCCCCGGTACCCAGGCCGGCCACGAAGACATCGAGGTCGGGGAGATCATTGATGATCTCCACGGCGGTGCTGTAGTAGTGGGCGTCAGGATTGGCCGCGTTGCCGTACTGATAGAGCATTACGTAGCGCTCATCTTTGCGTGCCAGCTCCTGTGCCAGGCGCACGGCGCCATTGCTTCCTTGAGCCCCGTCCGAGAAGATGATGTCCGCGCCATAGAGTTCCAGCAACTGGCGACGCTCGCGCGTCACATTATCGGGCATCACCGCAACGAACTTGTACCCTTTGACTCGCGCAATCATCGCCAGCGCAATGCCAGTATTGCCACTTGTTGGCTCCAGCAGGATCGAGCCTGGCGCCAGCTTGCCGCTAGCCTCAGCCTCCTCGATCATGCGCTTGGCGATGCGGTCCTTAATGCTGCCGGAAGGATTGACCCCCTCCAGCTTGGCAAAGATCTGCACCCCGGGCCGTGGGCTGAAGCTTTTCAGCTCTACCAGCGGCGTATTGCCAATGGTCTCCAGTATGCTGCTATAGCGCATGATGGCATTCCCTACTCCTGGCCTCCGCCAGCCATTGCGGGCAGCAGAATCACCGTGTCGTTGGGACCTACTGCTGTCTGCAGGCCCTGGAGGTAGCGCACGTCTTGATCGTTGACATAGACGTTGACAAAGCGGCTTAACTCTTCCTCGGGCTGAATCTGCTCTTTGAGGGCAGGATACTGCCGATAGAGGTCCGCCAGTACTTCCGCTAGTGTGTTGCCTTGGGCGCTGACTTGCTTGGCACCCCCCGCTGCTGCGCGCAGCACTGGGGCGAGACGCACTGTCGCCATAGTTCTCTTCCTACTCCTCTTGAGATACTGCTACAACTTCTACCACACACCGCTCGCTCAGTCAGTCAGCTGAGCAATCACGCCTGCCTAGCGATGCCAGCGCGGGCGAGCCGATCTCCCTCGCACTGTACTCGCCTGCGCCAGCACCGGCCTGTTCCTATCATGGCAGGATCGCTGCAAGATAGCCACGGTAAGGACGCGATCCACCGTCCCGACCACCGGCCGCCAATGAGCAACCTCACACGCTGGCCGCTTCCCCTCCGGCATGACATCAGGCCGAGAGAGCGCAAACGTCAGCGTAGGTTGGCAAGTTCTCAGGATGGGCATTCTCGCCACAAGCTGGGCACTGCGGATCACGATAGAGCTTTAGCTCGCTGAACTCCCCAGCGAGGGCATCGTAGGTCAGCAGTCGCCCGACCAGCGGCTCTCCAATACCCAACAGGAGCTTGATGGTCTCGACGGCCTGCAGCAGACCGATCACGCCGGGCAGTACGCCAAGCACTCCAGCCTCGGCGCAGCTAGGAGCCAGGGCCGCCGGAGGTGGCTCTGGATAGAGGCAGCGATAGCACGGCCCCTCGTGCGGCTTGAAGACGGTGACCTGGCCTTCGAAGCGGAAGACACTTCCGTGCACTACCGGCTTGTTGGCAATGATCGAGGCATCGTTGAGCAGGTAGCGCGTTGGGAAGTTGTCGGTGCCATCGATGATGACATCGTAGTCGGCGATGATGCGCGCCACGTTGGTCTCATCGAGGCGGTCAACGTAGGTGATGACCTTGACATCAGGGTTGAGCGCCTCTATGGTCTCGCGCGCTGACTCGGCCTTGTACTTGCCAATACGACTGACGTTATGTAGGATCTGACGCTGGAGATTGCTTTCATCGACGACGTCCGAGTCGATGACGCCGATGGTACCAACCCCCGCCGCTGCCAGATAATAGGCTGCTGGCGAGCCAAGACCACCCGCCCCCAGCAAGAGGACGCGCGAGTCGAGCAGCTTTAACTGCCCCGCTTCACCGACCTCAGGGATGAGCAGGTGGCGGCTGTAGCGCTTGCGCTGCGCCTCCCCCAGCGTGCGCGGCTGCGCCACCTCATAGCCACGGGCGCGCCATTGGCCAAAGCCGCCCGCCATTGAGATGACGTTTTGGTAGCCCATCTGCTTGAGGGTGGCTCCCGCCATGAGCGAGCGCACACCGCCAGCGCAGTAGAGCACCACCGGCTTTGTCTTATCAGGTACCGCCTCTTCAATCTGTAGCTCTAGATAGCCACGCGGCACGTGCAGCGCACCGGGAATGTAGCCCTCGTTCCACTCGTGTTTCTCACGCACGTCAACCAGAACCAGGTCCTGCGCTCCCTCCCCCTTGCGTTTGAGAGCCTCATGAACCTGGTCGGGCGTCCACTCCGGCACTAGCTCGCGGGCGCGCCGCATGATTTCCCTGGACGCTTCGCCCATCGCTCTACACCTTTCGATTGTTGACTATGTTCATCGAGTTTGTCGCGTCGTGCTAAAGACAGACTATCACGCGCTCTTTTGATCTGTCAAGGAAGAGCTAATCAGTGAGGAGGGGTCGGCCTTTTCACGACATCCTTATTTTTAAGAACAGCCAGAGCTAGGCCATTTATTCCTCTTCCCGTCGGCTAGCGCCGCCCTGGCTCTACCAGGGAGCTTCACTCTCCCTGGTAGAGCGAAAAGCCACCGGCGTTTGCTGGCACACGGCAAGCAACGCGTTTGCTATTTACCCTTACTCCTTCAGTGCGCTTAGCTCTGCTGCTGGAGCGCTCGCAGAACGCGCTCGGGCGTCATGGGCAGGTGAGTCAGGCGCACCCCGAGAGCCGCCTTGACGGCGTTGGCGATGGCTCCGGCTACAGGAACCACTGGAGGCTCGCCTACTCCTTTGGCACCGAAAGGACCATGCTCGGATGGGACCTCGACGAGCAGAGGGGTGATGGTTGGAACATCGGTGCTATGGGGCAGAGCATAATCCATGAGCGTGGCGGTGAGAAGTTGCCCATGCTCGTCGTAGACGAATCCTTCAAAGAGGGCCCAGCCGATGCCCTGGGTGACCCCACCGTGAATCTGGCCTTCGATCTCAGCAGGGTTGATGGCGAAACCCACATCCTGGGCCGCCAGATAGTCGAGGACACGCACTTCGCCCGTT
This sequence comes from Thermogemmatispora aurantia, assembly GCF_008974285.1. Taxonomy (GTDB): domain Bacteria; phylum Chloroflexota; class Ktedonobacteria; order Ktedonobacterales; family Ktedonobacteraceae; genus Thermogemmatispora; species Thermogemmatispora aurantia. Next base: position 542,105 of record NZ_BKZV01000001.1, read on the forward strand.
TCAGGGTCAACGGCGACGCGCGCGACATGGGCCGCATACATGGGCGAGGAGCCGAGGGCCGAGCGCCCACGGCCATAGATCGGCTGATAGCGGCTGCCAAAAGCTGTGGTGACTTGACCGATCTTCTGGAGAGTAACAGAGCGATCGGGCACACCTCGCACCACAACGCGGTCTCGCTCGATCTCCAGGTCCTCAACGGCGGCCTCCAGCAGCTCGGCAGCTACCTCCAGGATTTGCTGACGGGCGTCACGCACAGCGGCCAGCACAGCCGGCCCCATCGTGTAGGTGATCTTGCTGCCGCCGGTACTGCCGCTGTGAGGTACGTTGTCGGAGCTGCCATGTTCGATCTGCACCAGCTCGGGCGAGACCCCCAGCCCTTCGGCGGCGATCAGGGTCAGCGCCGAGTCGGTACCGGTCAGATCGACGGTGCCAACGATCACTGTGAGGCGTCCATCGCGGTCGAGTCGGCAGGCTGCCGCCGCAGGCTCGGTACCGCCCGGCCAGCCGCCGACCGCCAGACCAATACCAACCTTCCAGCCGCTTAGCTCGGGCGGCGGCGTCAACAGCTCCCGACGTCGCGCCCAGAGAGGATGCTCTCGCACCTTCTCCAGACAGTCTAGCAGCCCAATACGTGGCCAACGGGGACGCCGACGATCCAGCGCGGGGTCTCCTTCGCGCAGACCGTTTTTGAGACGAAACTCCAGCGGGTCCATGCCCAGCTCACTGCACAGCTCGTCGACAGTCGACTCCAGGGCAAAAGTCGCCTGGGGCGCTCCGGGAGCTCGATAGGCCCCAACGCCAACCTTGTTGGTCAGTACCTCATAACAGCGGATATCGATATTGGGACAGCGGTAGGTGCTGGCCAGAATAAAACCAGCCAGGCCAGCAGCAGCTCCGGCATAGGCCCCACTATCGAAAATGACCTCGCCCTGGAGGGCGACGAGCGTGCCATCCCGCCTGGCTCCGAGTCTGACAGCAATGATGGCCTGGGGCGCAGGATTGGCCGCTAAGAGGTCCTCGCTACGCGTGAAAACGAGGCGCACCGGTCGTCGGCTGGCACGGGCCGCAGCGACTACGAGCGGCTCCAGCAAGGTAAATTTGCCTCCAAAGGCGCCCCCGATCGGTACTGACTCAACATGGATCTGGCGCTCGGGCAGATTGAGAGCCTCAGCAATCTCCGTGCGAGTGGTAAAGAGGCCCTGGGCGCTGGCCCAGACGGTGTACTGCGTCCCATCGGGGGAGGGCATGACCGTAATCGATTGCGGCTCCAGGTAGGATTGATGCACCACGCTGGTCCGATAGCGCCGCTCAACTACTACCTCGGCCTCACGCCAGCCGGCCTCGATATCACCTTGCCGCAGGTGGCTCCTGTCACTGACGTTCTCAGAAAGAGGCCGGCTCTCTTGCCCGTCTTCCTCTTCTCCTCCGGCTACAGCAGCATGGGCCTCTCCGCCAGCGATCTCTCCAGCCTGCTTCTTCTCTAACAGGCGCGTCAGGGGAGCGCCTGGCTCCATCGCCGCTAACGGATCAACAACCACCGGTAGCGGCTCATAGTCGACCTCGATCGCTGCAGCTCCATCGGCGGCGGCGGCCTCGCTCTCCGCCAGGACGAGAGCTACGGGCTGACCGGCCCAAAGCACTTCCTGGCGCGCCAGGGGCGATTTGGTACGCTCACCCGGATTGTAACCCTCTAGTGGCAACGTCTCACCCGTATAGATAGCGTGTACACCAGGCACAGCTAGCGCCTGGCTGGTATTAATATTGACAATGCGGGCATGAGCATACGGACTGAGTACGGGTCGCGCATAGAGCAGCTTGCCCGGCACTGGAATATCGCCAGCATAGCGCGCTTGCCCGGTGACTTTGGCGGGCGCGTCTGGGCGCTGATAGGGCTTGCCTATGGCTCTGTATTCAGCCGATCTGTCAGCTGTCTGTGTCATCGGTCACTCACTCGCTCACTCTGCTCAGAGGCAGGCCAAGGAAGAGAAAACCACAGAGATCAGCTCCGGTTTCGCCCTGCCTCCTGGATAAAAAGCAGCTACTTACCAAAAAACAGTCCGCCCACAGTGTAGCACAAACTCTGCCTGTCTGTCATGGGAGCGACGGGAGGAGAGTAAGCAGGCACAGAGGCAAGGCGTAAAGTGAAGGCGGGAGGAGAGCAGGCGGCGCACTCGTTAGGCCGGATAGCACGAGGGAAGTAAGCTATTGGGACGGAGTGCGCCGCCTGTCACCGATGGAGGCAATGAGACGACAAGGCCACCAGAGAACCAGGAGGATCTTTGAGAAGCTAGCGGGGCCGCTGAGCTTGACGGGCCATGCTTCTTCACTTTCTTCGACTGGGGCTGCTGCTCTTCCTCCGGTTCCCTTGGATGCCTCTTGATGCTGCCCGTCTAGCGTGAGTGCAGTTGAATTCCTGCTCTGTCTGGTGGTGTTGCTCGCGGGCTCCCAGGCAAGCCTGAGAAGAGCCGGGAGAGCGAGGCAAAGGGGCAAGAGACCTGACGGAGGCCGCAGAGATTGAGTCCACCGTCAGGAGATCCCTGGCACCCTTTGCCTCTATCGAGCAGGGGTCAGAGCACCACGGCCACCAGCAAATGGCTCTGAATGTCAGTGGTAGTGCCCAGGCCAAGCGAGAGATTGAGGGCGGAGCCACCGCAGGCTGTATTGCTACTCAGCTTGAGATCAGTGGCCAGCACCAGATCGATCGGGTAAATGTAGCCCGAAACAGTGGCGTGGGCAGCGGTCAGATAACCGGCGCCACAGATCGTATTGCTGATGATGCTGACGCCGCTGCCCTGAATGGTAATACCGGCCTGGTAGGACTGGCCCGCCGCGCCGCTAACGTTGAGAATGCGCGCATTGCTAATAGTGTTGCTGAGCAGGACAATGTGGGTAGCTGTGCGGGCCGAGACGCAGAGACCCTGGCGCGCACCAATGCTCAGCTCGGAGATCCAGATGCCAATATCGTTATCCTGCAGGACGTTCGACTTTAGCTGCAGGCCCAGCGTCAGCGGCAGGCCATAGCAGGAGCCACCGACTACCGCGATGCCAGCCGCAACCCCCGGCTGGCTGCCAACATAAATATTGGCAGTAATGTGGTTGCCACTCAGGGAGACATGGGCGCCGCCCACGATCTGGATGCCTGTCTGAGCCACAAAGGAAATCGGACCCAGGCCAATCAAGGTATTGTTGGTAATGACGGCGCTGTCCGATGGTCCGGCAATGATGACACCCGAGCGCAGATAGTGCGTGATGGTGTTGCCTTCGATGGTGCCACAAGCGTGGCTATCATTGGCGAAATAGATGCCTACCCCAACGTGAATGTTGCTCAGATGGACATCGCCAATGTCATGAATGCGCGACTGCTTGATCGTCACGTTCGCACCAACATTCAGGACACCGAAGTCCAGCGCACCATAAATATCTGCATTGACAATGGAACCGGTCACACCGCTGCTGAAAAAGACTCCAACGTCACAGCCCGTCGCGTTAACGACCCCTGTGACCGTGGTCGAGGGGTTGACCAGTGCCGCCGTCAGGGTGACTCCATGCCAGCTAAAACCCGTTGACTTACAGCTCGTATGCCAGGCACGCGCCCCAACAAGCTGCGATAGACCCAGACTCAACAACGCTATCACAAGCGCCAACGGTACACATGCCGCCAAAATCAAGGAAGCTTTTCTTCGCAATGCCTTCCTCCACTTGACACCTGTAAGATGTTGCGCAGTCCCTTCCTCCTCTCACTCCAGGCGGAATGGGCTGCACGATACTCCTGAAGGCACTCAACCGAGTACCTTCTCCTATCGAAGCGTGGAAAAATATAACACGCTTTCCCATCGATGTCAATAAAGAATCTGCATTGTGATAATTTATGAATACATTGTAATGTTGAGTGATCTAAATATATAGATATTAATTAGAGGTGATACAGGAGAGACAGCTCTGGTTGAAGCTTGGATGGTCCAGGGGCGGGAGAGAGAAAAGGCGAGACAGCTCTCTCGAAGAGAGAACAGCGCCCCGGAAAACAGCGCGTAGACTGGCGTTGTTTTCCGGGGCCAGAGGCACGCCTCGGCTGCCAGACCGTCGCCACGTCAGTTCTTGACGAGATCAGGCCACTTTCATGGCAGCATGCAGGGCGCGATCCAGATCCCACAGGATATCTTCGATATCCTCGATGCCGATGGAGACGCGGATCATATCCGGCGTCACTCCACCCGCTAGCTGATCCTCTTCGGAGAGCTGCTGATGGGTGGTGCTGGCCGGGTGAATGATCAGGCTGCGCGTGTCACCGACGTTGGCCAGGTGGGAGAAGAGGCGGACATTGTTGATAACGGCCTTGCCGGCCTCGTAGCCCCCTTTGACGCCAAAGGTAAAGATGGCACCGGCACCGCGTGGCAAATAGCGCCTGGCCAGTTCATAGTAAGGACTATCGGGCAAGCCTGGATAGTTAACCCAGCTGACTGCCGGATGTTCCTTGAGGAACTGAGCGACCTGAAGCGCGTTCTGGCAGTGCCGTTCCATACGCAACGAGAGCGTCTCCAGACCCTGCAGTAGCAGGAAGGCATTGAAGGGACTCAAGCAGGGGCCGGTGTCGCGTAGGGTCTCACAGCGAGCCTTCATGACGAAGGCGAAGTCGCCGAAGGTCTCGTAGAAGCGTACGCCATGATAGCCCGGTGATGGATCAACGATGTGCGGAAATTTGCCGTTATCCCAGGGGAATTTCCCGGATTCGACAAGGACGCCGGCGATTGAGTTACCATGACCACCGATGAATTTGGTGGCTGAATGCACTACGATGTCGGTGCCGTGCTCGAAGGGACGGCAGAGATAGGGTGTAGCAAAGGTATTATCGACGATGAGCGGCAGGCCAGCTTCGTGGGCAATCTCGGCAACAGCCTTGATGTCGAGGACATCCCCCCGCGGGTTGCCGATGGTCTCCCCATAGAGTGCGCGTGTGCGCGGAGTGATAGCGCGCCGGTAGTTTTCAGGGTCGCTGCTGTCAACAAAGATGGTATTGATCCCCCAGGTGCGCAGGGTAATGTCAAACTGGGTGTGTGTGCCTCCGTAAAGGCTGCTGGATGAAACCAGCTCGTCGCCAGGTCGCAGAAGCGTTAGCATGGTGACCATCTGGGCCGCCATACCCGAGGCGGTGGCGACAGCCCCAGTGCCTCCCTCCAGGGCGGCGATGCGCTCTTCAAAGGCCGCCGTGGTGGGATTCATGATGCGCGTGTAGATGTTGCCGAAGCGTTGCAAGGCAAAGAGATGGGCCGCATGATCAGTGTCATCAAAGACGAAGGAGGTCGTTTGATAAATGGGTACTGCCCTGGCCCCAGTGGTTGGATCGGGTCGCTGACCAGCATGGACCGATAGAGTGTTGAAGCCGAAGATATGATCGCCGTCGATTTCTGGCATCCTCTATTCCCCTCTTCTCTCGTGTAGGCTAGGCTCCTTTTTGGCTGGTGTGCTGTGGTGCGCTCACCATCGTCAGGCAGGCCGGCCAGGAGCACAGAGATGGTCACTTGCCGGGCCGGGCGGCTGGCTGACTATTATGTAGTATCGTATCACATGTGCTCCGGCCTTCGGCAGCCCTCACGCGGGGAGGCGCTGGGGGAGATGGAGGATGGAGAGATGGCTGCAGTCTCTCCTCGCTCTGCAGTACAATAAAGGACGGGGTCTTGCCTACGCTTTGCCCCGTGGCTCTCTGCGCTTCACCGCGGCGAGGTGGACAAAGATGGCCTGAGTCGCAATTGTCTTAAGAAGGATGAGGTCGAGCGTTCTATGATGCAGTATGCTCCTGATATGTATGATCGTCTGAAGCTCCTTCAGACGTATCGCCATGTGGCCATTGTCGGCATCTCGGCTGATCCCTATCGCCCGAGCCATTTCGTGGCCATTTATCTGCAGGCCGAGGGCTATCATATCATTTTGGTGAATCCGCGCTACGCCGGGCAGACGATCCTCGGCAAGCGGGTCTATGCTTCGCTGACGGAGGCCAAGGAGGCCGGTGAAACGATCGAGATAGTGGATGTCTTCCGCAAGCCCGAGGATGTTCTGCCTATTGCTGAGGAGGCGATTCGCATCGGGGCGAAGGTGCTCTGGCTTCAGCTCGGTATTCGCAGCGATGAGGCCGGACGCCTGGCTCAGGAGGCTGGCTTGATCTTCGTGCAGAATAAGTGTATTAAGATGGAACATGCTCGTTTCTTCGGCGGCCTGCATACTGTTGGACTGAACACGGGCGTAGTTCTTTCGCGGGCCTTGCCTCGGGCTGAGGTACTGAAGCCCTCTTCTGCTGAGCTGGTGCGCTAGGCTGCGGCTTTGGCCTTCCTTCCCTGAAGGCTTGGCCCGGAGAGAGGCCGGTCCCGCCCCGCTGGCACTTGGACACGGGGGTGGCGTTGCCCCAGGGCAGGGAACCGAGACCGGCCTCATCGTTCCGATCAGCGCAGTGCGCTGCGCTGATCGCGCTCTTCGCCTTAGCGGAAATGGGGCAAGACGCTACGCACGAAGCGCTCCAGCGAGGGAATGTCCAGAAAGCGGAAGATAAAGTGGGAGACACCGACTTCAATGAATTGCTCCAGTTCCCGAATGACTTCGGCGGGACTGCCAGCGATGAAGTGCTTTTTGGGGTCGCGTACGACCAGGGCGGGATCATCGGCAACGCTGGCGGTGCTGAGATAGGTCAGAGTGATCTCAGCCGGATTGCGCCCGAGTCGCTGGCAGTGCTGACGTAATATGCTCAGTTTGCGGCTGTATTCTTCGAGCGTGCAGGAATTGAAGTTCCAGAGGTCGGCATAGCGCGCGGTAATGGCCAGGGTGCGCTGCTCACCCCCGCCCCCAATGAGGAGGGGGATCGACGGCTGCGGGACCGGCAGGCAGTGCGCCGCTTCGATACGATAGTGCTTCCCGCTAAAGGTGGCTGGCCCCCCCTGCCACAAGAGCCGCATGATTTGAAGCGCCTCTTCCAGCTGCTCCATCCGCTCTTTGACACTGGGGAAGTGATAGCCGTAGGCGCGATATTCATGTTCCTGCCAGCCAGCGCCAAGGCCGAGGATCAGCCGCCCACCGGACATGAGTTGCAGATTGGCGGCCATTTTAGCTAGTAGCGCCGGATTGCGGTACCCCTGGCCAAGGACTAGTGAGCCGACTTTTAGGTGGGGATAGCTTGCCGCTACATAACACATGGTCGAGAAGCATTCCATGACGGCTGCTTCTCCCCAGTCAAAGTGATCCTCTACCCAGATGGTGCTGAACCCTTCTGCTGCCAGAATCAGTCGCTGATTATAGTCCCATAGCTCATCTGGACCCAAGGGGGGGCGCTGCATCATTTGAAGCATCAAACCAAATTCAACACGACTCACGCTTGCTCGTCCCTTCTATCAAAATAGACCTGAGCAGGCTTGCTCTCGTCGAAAGCATCATATCACATGTCAGCACCCCACTGCGGGAAGGCGAAGCCCGAGCCGCGAGGAGGCCAGACCAGCACTCCTCGCCAGCTTCAGTCAGGTGGCCACTGATAGCCAGCGGAGCGATAGATGGCCTCGACAGTAGCAAGGTTTTCTAGCGATTCCTCAAGCTGCAGCAAGGGCGGGCGCCCGGTGCGCAGGCAGCTTCCAAAATGCTCGATCTCCAGACGATAAGGATCGCTGGGCGGGAAGCGACGCACGATAATCTGGTCGCCGATGGTGAGGGTCACAGTGGTCTCTACCTGCCCGGGTGTGAATGGGCCATTGAGCAGAAGGGTCCCATTCTCTCCGATAATCTCAGCAAGCTGACGGGTAGGCAGTTCAAAGCTGCTGTCGATGAGAGCGAAGCGCCCTTCTCCGAAATCGAGGAAGGCCACCACGGCACGCTCAACTTCTCCGCGAGCCGGGGCATAGACACGGGCCCCGACAGCCAGGGGGGCCCGACCATAGATGGCACGACAGAGATTGAGCGAGTAGCAGCCCACATCAACGAGCGAGCCGCCCCCAAGGGTAGTTTGCAGGCGAATGTCCTGGGGACGGCTGCGCAGGTCGAAATAGAAGGAGGAACGCACAAGCTTGACGGCCCCAATGAGGCCCTCGCTGATTTGCTCCATGACCCAGAGCATCTGCGGATGGAAGCGATACATGAAGGCTTCCATGAGCAGTCGCCCCTGGGCACGGGCCGTCTGGAGCATGCTCAGCCCTTGCTCAACGGTGAGAGCCAACGGCTTCTCGCAGAGGACATGCTTGCCGGCCTTCAAGGCTCGCATGCTCCACTCCGCATGCATGCTATTGGGTAAGGGCACATAGACTGCCTCTACTCCTTCGTCTGCCAGCAGGCTCTCATAATCACTATAGATGCGTACGGCTGGGGGTGCAGACAGCTGCAGGCGAACACGGTCCGGTTCGCGACTGGCAATGGCCACCAGTTGGGCATTATGGGCCGCTTGAATAGCAGGAATGACGCGCTTGAGGGCAACGCTGGCAGCGCCGAGTATCCCCCATTTCACCGGCGCTTCCGCTGAGTGTAGCTCGCTTCGCATAGGCCTCTCTTCCTGAGAGAATGCGCAGAGCGCTGTTTCGTCTCTGGTCCTGACTGAGCAGGCGGGCCGACGAACAGATAGGCGGAGGAGGAGGGCAGGTGAATCCCACACCATTCATCCGACGGTCCGTAGTGGCCCGAGAGGACGTCACGCCTTCCTTCCCTTCCAGACCCTGATCCTGCGAGAAATGGCTGTGGCGGTCTGCTCATTCTATAAGTAAGAAGGTAGACCAGGACATCGCTAGACCAGGCGCCAGGGCCAGGGGAGAAAGATAGGACCGGTGACTCCAGGCAGGCCACGGCTCCAGTAGCCTGGGTGCGCTGGATGTGCCACCGGTCAAGCAGCGAATGCCAGGGCGGAGCGGAGAGCCTGCCGCCCTGGGCACTGCCGGGCTAAGCCTCGCTGTCTCTCAGCCCCACGGGCACGCTGACCAGGAGCGACTCCTCTGGCTGCCGTGCCGCGAGAGAAGCGAATGGAGCGACTGGCGCACTGCGCTGGACGATGACGCGAATGCCATCCAGAAATGCATCACCAAGCCAGGCCTCAACATCACTGACCAGCTCGAAGGTCTCTGGCGCAAAGCGATGGGCGCGAATTACGAGAAGAGCCTCGCGCTCCTCATGGGGCCGCAACCAGAGGGGTTGCCCGGGAACCAGGCGACTGCCGTCCTGTGGCAGCTCGACCCAGGCTCGGAAGGCCTCCTCTCCCAGGCCGGCGCCGTGGAGGTTCAGACGCAAGCGCAGGGGCTGAGTTTTCTCTGTGGGATTCCCCAGTCGAAACGGCACCGCCCAGCGATAGGTATCGGCAGTAGCGTTGATGACATTCAAATTGCAGCCAACGACCCAGGGTTCTGGCCACTGCTCGATCTCAAGAGAGACGCGCAGACAACGGTGACCGCCAGCGCTCGGGAGCCATTGCCAGCTGAGGACCTCGATATGGGCGGGATCAGCTGGTAACGTCACAGGCCCCAATGCTGGCAGGCTCTCGTGCTTGAGGGAGCCCATGCCGAAGGAGTAGATCCGCGGCGTGGCCTTCTGCACCGTGAGCGGCTCTCCTGCCTCGTTACACAAGAGAAGACGGATCGCGACTGTCTCGCCGACACGTGGCGGGTTGGGAACGATCTCCAGTCCGTTGGCAGCGAAGCGTAAGCGGCGCCAGACTTCCTCTGGTGGAAGTATTTGCCCGAGGGACACAACATTCCTGGTCATGGATCTCCTCCTTGCATGGCGAGCCAAAGCGCATTCTTTACAAATCGTCCTATTATATACTCTGTCCGGCTAGTGATGCAAACGACGCACCAGGAGAGAGACCGGGCTAGAGCATTCGCCTGCGACGATCCTCCACGCGCTTCGCCTTTAGCTCGAAGCGCGGTAAGCTTCCCTCGGCGACGGCCTCAACAGGGATACGCAAGCCGAAGGAGGCGCGCAGAGTCTCTTGAATCTCGCCGACCAACGAGGGAGGGCACTCGACCTGGAGCGCGATCTCATCCAGCGGCCCATTGCTGGTGACGATAATGCGGTACTCGGCTACCTCGGGGAAGCGGTGTAAGACATCGGCGATGGCCGACGGATAGATATTGACGCCGCGCACGATGAGCATATCATCGATACGCCCCAAGATTCCGCCGGGGAGCAGCAGGAAGGCACGGCCACAGGGGCAGCTATAACCGCCATTGCGCACCAGGTCACCGGTACGATAGCGCAGGGCCGGGTTACCCCAACGTCCCAGGTTGGTCAGCACCAACTCACCGACTTCGCCCACCGGCACGGGCTGGCCTGAGCGAGGGTCCAGAATTTCAGCGATGAATTCACCTTCATTGACATGCAGGCCGTGTTGCCGCTCGCAGGTAAAGCCGTAGGCACCCATTTCGGACATGCCGGCGTGATCGTAGGCTTTGGCGCCCCAAGCCTCTTCAATGCGCCGACGCGTGGCCGGAATCGAGGCCCCCGGTTCACCCGCATGGATTGTAATGCGCACCTTGAGCTTCTGCAGGTCAAAGCCCTCCTGCCGGGCCACCTCCGCCAGGCGCAGGGCATAGCTCGGCGTGCAGACCAGGACGGTAGCCTGGACGTCCTGCATCATTCGTAGCCGCTGCAGCGAGTCCATCCCGCCGCCGGGCACCACCAGGGCCCCCAGATTTTTGGCCCCTTCATAGGCCGCCCAGAAGCCGATGAAGGGTCCGAAACCAAAGGCGATAAAGATCACATCATCGCGGGTGACGCCCGCCGCTTGATAGACCGTCTTCCAGCAGTCGGCCCACCACTTCCAGCTTTCCGCCGTATCGAGGACGCGCAAAGGGCGTCCAGTTGTGCCCGATGTCTGATGATAGCGCACGTATTCGCTCAACGCGTAGGTCATGTTCTCGCCATAGAGCGGATGCCGCTCCTGATCAGCGAGCAGCTCCTGCTTGGTCGTAAAGGGCAAGAGCGATAGATCACGCAGCCGTGTTAGCGAGAGCGACTGGCCATTCGCTAACAATTTTCGTTCGTAAAAACTGTTGCGCGGTAAAATGCGCGTAAGCCCTAGCTGGAGCCGGGCCAATTGCCGCGCTTCGATCAGTGAACGCGAAGCAGTCTCCAGCCGTGGATGATTTGATTGAGGCATGGATCACGTCCTTTCACTCCCGGCCCCGAGCTGCCCGGCGGGCGGGAAAGCACGCCATATCCCTTACTCTTCTCCTTGCGGCTTTTTCTCGTTCTTCTGCCTTTCTTCCTTGCCTGTCCTGTACGTGTGGTTGCAGCAAGCAGCTCTCTCTCACGGGGAGCCTGGCCTGCGCCCGGGCAGGGACAGCCCGGCACATCGCGAGAGCCAGGCGCCCGCAGATGGCAGACAAAGGACAGCCCTCTCTTTCCGTCCTGGCGGGCAGACGGGCGGAGCCTTCTCATGCAGTAACACGCCTGGGCAGCGGCGGAGCGCTTCAAGATCGGTCTCAGCCTACTCAGCTCCGCTGCCCTGTTCTGCCTCTACCAGCAGGTCGAGAGCTCGTCGAACATAGATCGGTGTGAGCTGTTTGCGATAGGTGATTGTCAAATCCGCGTTGTCCAGTGGCCTGGCACGCTTCGCCGCCAGGGTCGCTACTTCCTGCAGCAAGGTAGGCGTGGGCTGCTGTCCTCGCAGACGCGCCATTGCCTCTTCAGCCTCGACGGGATGGGAGGCAACAGCGCCCAGCGTAATGCGAGCATCGCCTATGCGACCATCCGGCTCACGACGCAGGGCCACGGCTACACCTAGAATGGGGAAATCAAAGGAGCCACGTCGGCGTAGCTTGAGATAGGTACTGCGCCAGCCAAGCGCGGGTGGCAGCCAGATCTCCTGTAAGATCTCATCGGCCTCGCGGGTATAAGGCCGCATGCCATCGTCGTAGAACAGCTCCTGAATCGGTATCTCGCGCTCGCCACGCACACTAACCAGGCGTACCCGCGCTTGCAGGGCCACAAGCACGGGCGCCGTATCCGCCGAGGAGATGGCCCAGCAGCGCGGACTACCCGGAGCGACAAGGCAGATGCTGCCATCGCGCTTCATGCAATAGCCGATGGAATGGCGCCAGAACTCGGTTTGATTATAATAGTTGCAGCGCGTATCCAGCAAGATATTGCCGCCAATGGTGCCAGCATTGCGCAACTGAGGTGTAGAGACCGCCGCGGCTGCCAAGGCCAGGGCAGGATAGTGGGCACGAATGAGTGGATGGTTACTAATGCTTGTCAGGGTCTCACCTGCACCGATGCGCACGCCCACATCTGGTGAGCCACTGATCCCCTTCAGCTCGCGCAGGCGGCGCAGTCCAACAAGGACCGCAGGCGTAAACTGGCGACGCTTCATATTAGGCAGCAAGTCAGTTCCGCCGGCCACGGGCATGGCCTGGGGTCCTTCCTCAGCCAGTAGTCGCGTTGCCTCGCTGAGTGTGCGTGGTGCCAGATAGCGAAAAGGAGGCAAGCGTAGCATTCAGGCAGTTCCTCCTTTCTGCGGAAGCCGGGAGGAGGTGGAAGCCGCCCCATGAGGAGCACTCTCTCCCTGCCTCGGATGCTGATGGTGGCCGTTCGTTGGATCGGGCCGTGGCTCCCGCTGCTCTGGAGACCAGCGAATGAGCCGCGCGGGCCAGCGCTCATTCAGAACGATAGGCGTGACACGTGGGGGAGGTAGCGGACGCTCTCCAGGTTCGCTACGAGCCGCTTTGAGGGCGCGCAAAACCTTATCTGGTGTAATCGGCACTTCATCAATACGAATGCCAACGGCGTTGTAGATGGCATTGGCAATAGCCGGGATGACGGGCAGCAGCGGACCCTGTCCAGCCTCTTTCCCCCCAAAAGGGCCTTCTTCGTCAGGCTGGCCAACCAGGATGGTTTCAATTTCCGGCGTGTCGAGAGTGGTGGGAATCTTGTAGTCCAGAATCGACGGGATCTTATGCCGCCCTTTGCGAAAGATCTGCTGCTCCATGAGAGCCTCACCATAGCCCATATAGGCGCTTCCCTCGACCTGGCCAGCTACGAGCAAGGGGTTAATTGCCTGGCCCACATCGTGAGCCAGCCAGAGCTTTTCAACCTTGACCTCGCCCGTTTCGATGTCAACCCCCACCAGAGCGACGCAGGCCGAGTACGAGTAGGCCGGCGAAGGACCAACCCCGGCCCCTTTGAAGTCACCATGAATGTCCTCTGGAGGCGCATAGGAGCCTGCTGCAACCAGGGCCCCGTAGCGAGCTTCGGCCAGCTGCACTGCCTGCTCAAAGGAGAGGGCAACCTGCGGATCGTCAATACAGTAAATGAAGCCGTCGCTGCTCTCCAGGCGGTCGGGCGGCAGGCGCAGCCGCTCAGCCGCAACGCTATGTAGCAGCTCCTTTAGGCGCCGGGCCGCCTGAATAGCAGCGTTACCCGCCATGAAGGTGACACGACTGGAGTAGGAGCCAAGATCAACTGGGGTTAAGGTCGTATCGGCGGTCTCCAGGTGGATGCGCTCCGGCTCAATTCCCAGTTCCTCGGCCACGATATAGGCGAGCACCGAGGTCGAGCCCTGGCCGATGTCGGTGGCACCGCAGTAGACGGTGACGCCCCCGCCACGATCAAGACGGATCTGGACAGCGGAATGGGGCATATCATTCCAGTAGATCGGCTTGCCAGCCCCACAGATGTAGGTGGAAAGAGCCAGTCCCATGCCATGCCGGACAGGTGAGGACTGGCGTGTAGCCTCAGCCTCGCGCGCCAGACGCGCAGCATGGAACTCGCGCCAACCGGAGCGGGAGACGACCTGATCCAGACATTCTTCTAGGGCACAGCTCGTAATACGCAGACCATTGATGGTTCGACTGTAGGGCCGGACCAGATTGCGCTTGCGCAGCTCGATCGGATCGACTCCCAGATCAGCGGCGATTTTGTCGAGATGAACTTCGACAGCAAAGCGTGGCTGGGGCGTGCCATGACCACGCTTAGGACCACAGGGCGGTTTGTTCGTGAAAACACGCATGCCCTCGAATTTGTAGGCGGGAAGAGCATAAGTGACCGGCTGGAGAGCGCCTGTATAGTAGGTGGTAGCCACGCCGTACGAGCCATAGGCCCCGCCATCCAGGAAGGAGCGAAAATGCATGGCGGTGATCGTCCCGTCACGCTTGACTCCAGTCTTGATCCACATCTTGACCGGATGGCGTCCCCGATGGATGAGAAAAACTTCTTCGCGCGTACAGGTGATTTTGACAGGTCGCCCAGTGCGACGCGCTAGCTCGCAGGCACAAATCTCATGCGAGAAGGGATCGCTCTTACCACCGAAGCCACCTCCCACATGGGGAGCAATAACGCGCAGATGGGAGGGCGGAATACCCAGGACCTTGCTGACTTCGCGATGGACATAGTGAGGGGTCTGTGTCGAGGACCAGAGGGTGAGCTTCCCCCCGATGGGATCATGGGGGTCCGGCTCCCAGCGCGCCAGACAAGCATGGGTCTCGATCGGAACGTGATTGTTGCCCTCGTAGTAGAACCAGTCTTCTCGCACATAGTCGGCGGCCGCAAAGCCAGCCTCGATATCGCCAAATTCATAAGAGACGGCTTTGTGGATGTTACCGTTGCGCGTCTCCTCGTGGATCTTGATGTCAGGGCGCGCCAGAGCCTCCTCGATGCTCATCAGAGCCGGCAAGACTTCGTATTCAACTTCGATCAGGCGCAGAGCTTGCTCCAGCGTGTCCGGGTCAACGGCGGCCACAGCCGCCACTGGATCGCCAACATAGCGCACTTTGTCGACGGCTAAGGCCGTTTCGTCCTGGCTGGAAGGCAAAATACCGTATTTGCGCGGCAGATCTTCACCCGTAATAACGGCGAGCACGCCCGGCAGCTCCCGCGCTTTACGCGTATTGATGGAGATAATGCGCGCATGGGGATGAGGCGAGCGCAGGAGGCCGCCGTAGAGCATCCGCGGGAGTATGATGTCATCGGCATAGATAGCCCGCCCGGTCACAGTGCTATAGGCATCAACTTTGGGCAAGGGCTTACCTACCACTTTGTAGGGACCTGCTTTGCGTGGTTGCAGACGCCGCCATTCGTCCATAGCTTCTCCTCTCTCTTGTGTACCGGTGCTGAGCTGAGCGGACGACACGGATAGGATCGCTGTCATCTATCTGCCCACGAGGCCTTTTCAAGGCTGGAGGGCAGCATTGGGCTGCCGCTCACCCTGGCGGGCAGCAGAGAGACGCTCCGCCGCTGCTTCAACCGCCTCGTAGATCTTCGTGTATCCGGTGCAGCGGCAGAGGTTGCCGGACAGCGCCTGTTTAATCTCTTCGCGCGTTGGATGGGGATTCTGACGGAGAAGGGCTACAGCAGAGAGTAGCATCCCGGGAGTACAGTAGCCACATTGAGCCGCTCCCAGCTCGGCGAAGGTCTCTTGAAGCGGGTGGAGCCTGCCCTGCTCCTCCAGTCCTTCAATCGTCGTAATCTCACAGTCTTGAACCTCCAGCGGCAGGGTCAGGCAGGAGAGAACCGGCACGCCGTCGAGGAGCACGGTGCAGGCGCCGCACTCGCCTAGCTCACAGCCATGTTTGGTACCGGTCAGCCCGAGATCCTCACGCAGGACCTCTAGCAAGGTCCGATGAGGCAACACCGCCACCTCATAGCGTTCACCATTGATACGCAGGGTAATCAGTTCGCGCATGTGGACTCCTTTCGGCCCGATGATCATCTCCAGGGTGACCCAGGGAGAACCCCCAGTGAGCACTCCGGCAGACAGGGGAGCCGATCGGGTTCTTCAGATAGTGGAACCCTGTGTTATTATAACATTTTTCCTTGCGTGCTATATTGCCCAAGTGCAGCACTGTATCTGTAAAGTGCACACTCCTCCCCGCAAAAACGACTCCCGCCCGGAATCTCCAAGACGAGCCTCAAGGCAGACCGCTGACGCGGAAATCGCGCGGATGCTCGACGACGAAACGCTCTTCAATCTGCTGCTTCCCGCCAGCGGGCAAGGTAAACTGCCAGGTAAGCTGCTCCAGCTTGCTGCGCTCCTGTGGCTCCGGCTGCAGAGAAACAATATGCACTTTGATGCGTTCGTGGCGCGAGACGGGCAGACGATCCATGATCACGACGCGACGCTCGCCCTGGGCAAAGCTCTCCACTGTAATGCGGTAGGCGTAGGTGATGCGTCGCAGGTTCCCCTGCAGACGACCGCCCTGCTCAACCTTGCGCTCGATCAACTCACGTCGAATGCGCACGGTGTCGTCGAGGCCAAGGAAGAGGCGAAAGGTTTGGCCAGGAGCAGTCAGGTCGATTTCTGTGGTGCCAACGTATTCGTTATCGACAAAGATGTTGGCTTTGCCTTTGAGCAGGACTCCACCGCTGCTGTTCTCTACGGTGGCACGCAGGTGAGCCGCCTCCTCCAAGGCAGGGATCGCAACAACTTCCAGCCGGCAGGGAAGTCGATATTGGGCAATGAGCGTTCGATGGGGCGAGCCGTCGGCGGGAATGCTGACGGAGCTTCCACAGCGATAGACCAGGGCAGTGGCCCGCTGCTCAATCTCGGCCTCCGGCTCGACGGCCTCCTCGTTGGCTGGCGCTTCTTCTTTGACCTGGATCTGGCTCTCTTTGGAGAGGGCTGCTGCAGGCAAGGCTCGCTGCTGCCGCGAGCTGGGGCTAGGGCTGGGGCTGGGCATGGCATATGGCATTGGTGGCGGAGCAGGGACCGCCCCTACGAGCGGCGAGAAAACCGGTTGGGAAGTATCTACGTACCAGGGCTTCAGCTCGGGGAGAACCGTCGCCTGAGCTGGGCGCGCCGTGGAGAGCGCCAGCGCTACCTCGTTCCAATCTTCACCGCTGTGCTGCTCCACCAGGCCAAGACAGGTGAGATCAACGCTGCTCTCCAGACCGCCAGCGCTGTCATTGTGATCCGTGAAGGAGAGACGGGCATCGTAGCTGGGATGCCAGGCGGCCCGTTCGATCAGATAGCTCAGCTCCAGGCTCAGCTCACCGGCTTGTGGCAGCTCCACGCTGACGAGCACGGCCAGACGGTCAGGATTGCTGCCAAGACGTTTCTGCTCCAGCTCACGTTTCTTAGCCTTCAACTCCTCTTGCAGTTGTTGAAGTTGGATAGCCACATCCTGGGAAGCCTCGGCATCCTGCAACATTTGCTCCAGGAGAGCAGCAAAAAAGCTCTGGAAATCGCCCGGTTGTAAGCGTCCCTGGGTCAGACCCTGGATCAACGTCGGCGCCTGCTCACCCAGGGCCTGAACCCAGCGTCGGCGCTGCTCCAGGGCTTGCTGACGAGCCTGCAGGAGCTGCACCTTGCGACCCAACAAATCGCAAGCCGTCTGTAAGCGCAGCAGCTCTTGCTCGGGAGGACGCGGCAAAAAGGCTGTAGTCGTCTCAACGCCGAGCAGGCGCGTTCCCACCGGCCCCCTACCACTCGCGCGCAGGGAGTCCTTGAGGAAGGGTGGCAGATAGTTGATGCGCAGCTCATGCTCACCAGCCTCCAGGGGGAGGTTTCCTTGTCGCTTAACAAGGGCCCGATCACCATAGACAGTGACCTCAGTAATGCGGGTCTCTAGCTCAATGACCATGCCTAACCTCACTGGCGGGAAATGTGGATGGACAACCAATCTCGTCTGGCAACCGATCAGCAGCCCTGTTGACCTGCTCCAGCTCGCCTTTCGGTGAGAGAGTAGCTCACAGACTTCGCCCCAGGAGACGATTCAGCATATCTGCTTACCTGTACCGCTGATGAGATTGATTACGGCTTTCTACAACAAAGCTTCTACTGAGAAGAGACGTCCACCCCCTTCACCCCTCTGCAGATCACCCCGCTGGGCCTTCCCACCTGATGAGAGGTGCTCGCCCAACGTCGATCTTGTCTAAGAGTGCCATGTGTAGGGAAGATGGGCGCCAGTCGAGAGGCTCCGTTGCCAGAGCATGAAGGCCAGACGAAGCAGTCACGCAGCTTCCCAGGCTATACTCACTCCCTAGGCAGCGCTCGCTCACTCATGTGCCAGGTTACTCGTCAGCGCTTAAACGGCGAAGCTATCCCACCTCCGTTGCAGCAGGAAGAGGAGGAACAATGTTGTTCGCTAGCACTATACCATATCTCTCAATCCAGCGTTCTCTGCGACTCCACCTGGTCAGGCTGCTCGGGGCCTGTGGCGTGCTGGGAATCTGCTTGAGTGCCGGCTTTTTGTGGCCGCTCGCTCCTTGGGGCCATGCTGGCCTCAGTGCCGCTCACCCTCTCAGTGGCTGGCATCCTTTGAAGATACGCTCCGCCTGGGCCACCAGGCCGCAAACCGCCAGCCAGAACCTACTTTACCATAACGGTCCAGTGATGAGCCGCGCGATGACCGCCTACGCCATCTTCTGGGAACCAACAGGCTCTCAGGTAAGCGCAAGCTATCATCAGTTGATCGAACACTACTTCCAGGATGTAGGCACTTCAGCGCTCTACCACAACAACGTACAATACAGCGATAGCAGCGGTCAGGCTCCAACTGGCGCCAGCTTCGGCGGCTCCTGGATCGACCGCCGTCCATACCCGGACTCGACACTGAGCGACGCCCAAATCCAGGACGAGGTCAGACGCGCGCTGCAGATGCAAGGCTGGGGCGCTTCGCTTTCTCACATGTTCTTTGTTTTTACGGCTCGTGGAGAAAACATCTGTTATAACAGCTACTGTAGTTTCTCTAGCTTCTGTGCCTATCACGGCTACTTTGATAAGGAGATAATCTACGCCGTCATTCCCTATACAGGGAGCGACCCCGAGGCCTGTGGCGTCCCTTCCTCGCCTAACCACGATAGCGACGCAGACAGCAGCATCAATGTAGCCTCCCATGAGCAGATGGAAGGGGCCACCGATCCCCTGCTCAATGCCTGGTACGATAGCCAGGGGAGTGAAATCGGAGACAAGTGCTCGTGGGAGTTTGGGCCGACAGGCGCTGATGGGGGCAATGTGACCTGGAACGGCCATAGCTATCTCGTACAGGAAGAATGGAACAACCAGAGCGGTGGCTGTGCCCTAAGCGGCCCGTGAGCCAAGGGAGGCCTGCCAGTCCAGCCAACCGCTTTACCCGAGACCTCTTGTCTGTGCTGGTCCGCAGGCCCGACAGCTGGCGGCCTGAGTAGAAAGGAGCAGACACACTCAGGCTTGCTCAGCGAGTGCAGTCTCCAACGCAGCGGCCCAGGCCAGCAACTCCTCATCACGCATCCAGCCGGCTACACACTGCAGGCCGAGTGGTAGCCCGTTCTTAGCCCGACCTGCTGGCAAACTCAGAGCCGGCAGGCCGGCCTGAGTCCAGGGTAAGTTCATGAGGCCGCTGCCCGTTGTCTGCAGGCCCTGGGGAGCCGGGCCAGGAGCCGCCGGGGTCAGCCAGAGATCGATGCCTTCACGCTCCATCAGCGCCTGCACCTGGGTTCGCAAGATCTCACGCCCAGCCCGCACCTCTACAATCTCCTGAATGCCGATCGTCACCCCTTCGCGAATGGCCGCCGCAGTCAGCGGACGGTAGAGGGCCGCAAAACGCTCGAACCAGCGCGCATGCACTCGCGCCATCTCAGCATGGACCAGCCGCAGATGGCGCTGATTGATAGAGGCAATATCTGGCAAAGCAGGTACGCGTTTGAGGCGATAGCCCGCCCGCTGGAGTCGCGCGAGCTGTTCCTCAAAGGCTCGCAGCCCTTCCGGCGAGGTCTGGTCAAGATAGGGACCCTCGGGCACGCCCAGCACTGGCAGGGGTAGCGAAGGGCAACCACGCCAGCCGCGACAGAGCAGAGAGGCCACTTGCATCATTCCCGCAATGTCCTGGGTAAATAGGCCCACAGTATCGAGAGAAGGGGCACAGAGAATCAGGCCATCAGCAGAGATGCGTCCGAAGGTGGGCTTGAAGCCAACAATGCCACAAAAGGCCGCCGGACGCAGGACTGAGCCGATGGTCTGGGTTCCAAGAGCCAGCGGACAGTAGCCAGCGGCTACCGCAGCCGCCGAACCACTGCTAGAACCGCCTGGCGTATGCAGAGGATTCACCGGGTTGCGCGTTGGTCCCGGCTCGAAATAGGCAAATTCAGCACTGACGGCCTTGCCCAGCACGAGCGCCCCCGCCTCGCGGAGAAGGGTCACGCTGCTGGCTTGCGGCCCGCTCAGGACCTCCGCCGGCAGCTGGGAACCGGCCCGCGTTGGAAAGCCGTGCACATGAAAGAGGTCCTTGACGGCGAAGAGGACACCATAGAGCGGCGGGTGATCTGCCGGATCAGGATAACGCCGCTGCAGGCTTAACGCCTCTTTGCGCAGCCGCTCGCGCCTTCCCTCTTCGGGCAAGAGAGCGGCAAGCGCGGGTTCGGCCCGCTCCACCCAGTCACAGGCTTCCTCAATAGCGGTCATCAGGTCCTGGCGACCGCTCCTGAGTTGCTCCGCCTGCTCTTGCAATCGCACATTTCTCGTCCACATCCCCTTTCTAGGCTCCTTTCCTCATGTTCGGTGAATATTTCGTAACACGCACTCAGTTGAATAGACGCACACTTCTGCACTGCCAGAGCACTTCTGAAGGCCAGAGAGCAAGCTGGCGCTGCGATGTTCTTCTCGTGGTGTTTCCCATCGACTGCCGCAGATTTCTCAGGAAGAATTTGCAGACTCCCTATTTACGACGGACTATGGTAGACTAGACACAGTTTCTCCAAGCAAGAGAGCGATTACGCTGCGCAGGAGGATCGCTATGCGCGCCTGCAACTATTGTGGCACGAAGCTGCCAGATGATGCCAGATCCTGTGGACACTGTGGGCATTCTCTGCCCATAGAGGAGCCAACTCAACTACTCCCGGCCCGGGACAGCATGTTCAGTCAGCAGCCGTCTAGCGCCGCGTCTGGTTCAGTTTGGACCCCCGCCAGCGAAGGTGAGGAGGAGTCCGACGAAGCAACGTTACCACTGCCAGCGGAGCAGGAGTTGGATCTCGCATCCTCACCCAGCCCTTCAGAAGATGAGACGGTCTCAGACTGGTGGCAGACAATCCCAGAGTCACCTTCCACTATCCCGGAGGACGAGGCGGGAGGACCTTACCATTCTCCTTCTGTAGAGGCCACGTCTGTCGCTCAACAGGACAACCGGGCTGCACAGGCGGCGGAGGAGGAAGAGACTCGGCGCCGTCGAGCCTGGATTCTGCCTTTGCCTGGAGGGGTGCAGCTAGTGGCAAGTCAGGCACCCCATGTCCAGGGCAATCCTCCGGCCCCTGTACCCTATGTGCGCGGTAGACCTCCCCACGGCCCCAAAGCTTCGGGTCACGGCGAGGAGGTTACCAGCTTCCGGGAGCTGGCTGAGCAGCCCCCGACCTACCCTGTTGCCAGCACATCAGCCTCTCGTCGTCCCTGGCAGCCACTCACTCGTCCAAGCAGCGGGCCACCAGCATGGTTGACACTCGCACTGGTCGCTTTCTGCGCAGCATTACTGATCACGAGCAGCACTGTGGCTGCGGCCTTTACTATCTGGTCGCCTACGCTCGCCGTACTCTCTGGCAGCTCGACCGTAACCCCGGGTGGTTCACTGCACTTGCACGGCTCCCATTTCTTGCCCGGCAGTACGGTGACCCTGACACTTGATCACCATCTTCCCCTGCATTTCAGCGGCAGCATAGCCCCGCAGCAGCAACAACCGGGGGCAGTCGCGGCTGAGCTGTTCAATCCGGTGACGCTGGCCTGGCAAACGCTGGAGGGGAATAGTCTGCAGACCCGGGGAGACGGAACCTTCGATGCCACTCTGACCATTGATCCAGCTTGGCCTCTGGGCCAGCACTCGATCCAGGCCCAAGAGGCTTTGACATCGCGTAGCGCAAGCCTGACCTTTACGATCGTGAGAGCCACGCCGCCGACGCCCTCAGCTACCGCCAGCCCAACTCCAACGGTGGAGGTCAGCCCGAGCAGCTCGCCAACGCCTACAGCCACGGCAACCGCTACGCCCACCTCCACCCCACCTACTGGAGGGTTGAGCTGTGTTAATCCCTCAGCGGTGACATTCGGCCCGCTGAGTGCCGGCTATGGTACGCCAATTGAGCAGAGCATCACCCTCTGCGCTTCCGGCAGTGGCGCAGTCGGCTGGACAGCCAGCTGGGACAGCCAGCAAGCACCCTGGCTCTCTTTGAGCACAACTTCGGGTCTGCTGGCCGCGCCCGGCGAAGAGCAGATTAGCCTCAGCGCAAGCGTCGGTACCCTGGCAGCAGGGCGTTACAGTACTGAGATTAGCTTCAGCGACGACGCCGGCCATCCAGCCCTGCTTCTCCAAGTAACACTCATCGTGGTTAACCCGTGTCTGAGCGCCTCCCCTACCTCGCTCAGCTTCACTGCTGTGGCCTCCACCAGCGACCCGGCGCCTCAGACCCTGACCATCCAGAGCTGCAGCGGCCAGGAAAGCTGGTCGGCAGCCCTGCAACTGGAAACAAAACAAGTCTGGTTACATCTCAGCAGCAATAGCGGCACGCTCAGCGCGAACCGCTCCACCTCGATCACGGTCACCGTGAACAGCCTGCAAACCAACCTCTCAGCAGGAAGCTACCAAGGGAAGATTCTCCTGAGCAGCGGGCAGAGCCAGGTGACTATTCCGGTGACGCTGACGGTCCAGCCTCCGCCGACACTGATTTTGGAGACGCCACAGTCAGGCATACTCCAGGCAGATAAAGATTGTCAGTTCACCAGCTTAGAGACAAGCTGGCTGTGCCCGGTAACTATTGGCGCGGCAAGCCAGAACGTTGCTGCACTGAACTGGAGCAGCTCCAGCAGCGGCGTCAGCGGCATCACGTTCACACCTGCCGCAGGTACCCTGCCTCCCGGGCAGACGGTGTCGATCCAGGTGATGATTCCAGGCAAGGCCTGTCCCTCTTCCGCAGTGCTGCTCTTCGAGGGGCCAGCCAATAGCGTCGAAGTCACCTGGAGTTGTTCCCCTATTGCTTCTTGATACAGGCAAGCAGAGCAGGGAGGGGCCGTAGACGGTGACCCTCAGCCTCGTGGTCAGCCCACAAACGGGTCACGATGGCCGTTGAGTATGACAGTAAGGAGTGATTTTTCTAGCAAAAGCAGAAAAAGTGATGGATAGTGACGCATTGATCGGGCAGCGGCTCGGTGCCTATCTGATTCAGCGCAAGCTCGGCGAAGGAGCAATGGCGCGGGTCTATAAGGCCTACCATTCACGGCTGCGGCGCGATGTGGCCATCAAGATCATTCGCCCAGAGGTAGCGGCGCGCCCTGGCTTCGCCGCCCGCTTTGAGCGGGAGGCCCAACTGATCGCAAGCCTGGAGCACCCTCACATTGTGGCCGTCTACGACTTCGGCGAAGCAGACCTTGGCAGGCTTGGGACCATCCCTTACCTGGTCATGCAATACGTTGGCGGTGGTACCTTGCGCGACCTCCTGCGCAATCGTCGCCCGCTTGACCAGAAGCTGGCTATACGCTATGCCCGAGACTTGGCCCGCGCTTTGCATCTGGCTCACGAACGCGGGATCGTCCATCGTGACGTGAAACCCCAGAACATGCTCTTGAGCAGCGGTCCGCAGCGCGAGATTCTGCTCTCCGACTTCGGAATCGCTAAATTGCTCGATCGGCACGCTAGCCCGGCGGCCCAAAGAGACAGGCCGCCACTACCCGATGAGAGCGAGGAAGAAGGCGAGCCGACCCAGCCAGAGCTGGAGCATCTGCAACTCACCAGCGCTGGCGAGCTAATTGGCACGGCGGCCTATATGGCCCCAGAACAGATCAAGCGGCTCCCAGTCGATGCGCGCACGGACATTTATGCTCTGGGAGTGGTCCTTTTTCAGATGCTGACAGGGCATCCCCCTTTCGAGGCCGACAGCGCCGTCGGGCTGCTCTATCAGCATGTCTATCGCGCAGCACCCGACGCCCGTACCATCAATCCGGCGGTCTCGGAGCAGCTGGCGCGCATGACCGCTCGTGCCCTGGCCAAGACTCCCGATGAACGTTTTCAGTCAGCAGCAGAACTGGCTCAGGCCCTGGACCTTCTGCTGTCGCGAGAGAGCGAGGCCATCTATCCCTCACCGCGAGACCAGGACTCAGGCCGGATGCTTGCTCAGCCAAGCAGAGCCAGTGTCCTTGAGCTTGCAGCAGCTCAGGAGGACAGCTCATCAGCTCCAGCCCTGATCACCACAGCCCCGAGCCACACAGAGACACCGCCTGCTGCGACCTCTGCTCTCACCTCAGTGCTCAGACCTGGTAGGGCCAGTACTAGGGCCAGTACGGGCACTGGCACCCACTCCCAGACACTGCCCGCTTCTCTTAGAAGACAAATCTGGGAACGCCGCTGGCTTTCCTTTGCCCTCGGCGGGCTGGTTCTTCTCCTCCTCATCGCCACTACGCTCATGCAAGGCCCGCTGAGCAGCTGGCTGAGGTTCCTGAACACATCTGGCCCCACATCCGAGGCCGTAGCCCGGCCTTTTACGGATACGTTCCAGAACAATCAACAGCGCTGGACCGAGAGTGCTCCTGCGCTCAGTACAGCCATTGGCAACGGCCAGTACCTGATTACCATCGACCGGACGCCGCCAGCCACCTACTATTTCCCTTACCCCCAGGCCGTAGGAAGCCTGCCAGCCAGTTTTACATTACAGGCTCAAATGCAGCGCCTGGCCGGCGAGGAGGAGAATTGGTACGGCATTGCTTTCCGCCTCCATCCCGAAGGAAACTATGTTTCCTGCTATGCCCTGGTGATCGACGGCGCTGGCCACTACGCTCTCTGGAAGTTCGATGCCCACGCAGTCCAGCCCGGCACTCCCTTAGTCCTGGTGAGTGGCACCTATCCCCCTCGCCCACATGCCCCTGACACCTTAGAAGTCAGCGTCCGGGGAGACACCTTCACAGCTCGCATCAACGCTGTTCCCCTGGACTTCAACGCCCCAACGCACAGCGTGAGCGACCGTGGCGGCTACAGCGGGGGGAAAGCCGGCCTCTTGTTGACCGGCCCCAACGCACGCTTTTCCATCACGCGCTTCAGCCTCACAGTTCCCTGACAAGGCAGAGAAGGGCAAGGCTAGCTCGCGGGGAGCAGTCCCTCTTCCACCCAAGGAGACCCCCCACACGCAGGTGGGCGAGCCTGGAGTGGAGACCTGGGACCTCTCCCGAAACGCCTAGAGAAGAGTCCTGAGAGCTGGGCAGGTAGGGCAGGTTGTGGTAGAGTACAAGGCGGTGCGTAGATGCAAGAGGAGGTTGCTTGCTTCTCATGAGAGAGCATATCATCAGGCAATTTCTGGACGAGCCACAGTACAGCCATCCCGACAAGGCCCGGGTGACCATCATTCCGGCGCCGCTTGAATACACCGTCTCATATATGCAAGGGACACGTCACGGTCCCCAGGCCATCCTTAATGCCTCTAGCCAGCTGGAACTCTATGACGAGGAGCTAGAGTGCAGCCCGCTTGAGGAGGTGGGCATCTACACCCGCCCGGCCCTGGACTACCGGGGATTGGACCATGCCAGCGCCCTGAAGCTGACAGGCCAGGCAGTGCGTGAGGTTCTAGAGCGGGGCCAGTTCCCTCTGCTGATCGGCGGCGAGCACTCGCTTTCTCTGGAACCGATTGCCGTGGTACGCGAGTTTTTCCCCGACCTGACAGTTATTCATATTGATGCCCACGGTGATCTCCGCGCTGAATACGAGGGATCTCCCCTCTCACATGCCTGCATCGCCAGACGCGTGTTAGAGCTGGGTATCCCGGTACTGGAAATCGGCATTCGCAGCATCAGCGCCGAAGAGATGGACTTTCTCCGTAGTGGAGCCGATGCAGCCATTGTCTGGGCGCGCGACTTTGCTCGTGGGCAGGCACACATCCCCTGGGAGCGACTAAGCGAGCACACCTATGTAACCTTCGATCTGGATGCCCTCGATCCTGCTGAGATGCCCGCTGTAGGTACCCCAGAGCCAGGCGGACTGAGCTGGTATCAGGCGCTGGAACTGCTGCGCGAGATCTACCGGCATACCACCGTAGTAGCCCAGGATGTGGTCGAGCTTTGTCCCATCCCCGGCCAGATCCGCGCGGATTTTCTGGCCGCACGTCTGATCTATAAGATGATCGGCTACCGGTTTTCTGCTCAGCTACCCGCGTAGATCCCCAGGCAGCATCTACTAACAGACAAGAACCAGCAAGGCTAAGAGCATGGGAGGAGAGATGAACAGCGAGAACAGTGAGCAGGGTTTTGGTCTCCCAACCAGGGAAGAGGCGAGGAGAGCAGCCAGTGCCTCCCCAGGGCAGAGGTGCTATCTTGATAAGCACCGTTCAGAGGGGTACCGCTGCTGGTGCAGGCAGACAGGGTCGTGGCCGGGGAGTAAGCTTGTCTTTGTGCTCCTGCTCGCGTTACTGGCCCTGCTAACAGCCTGCGAATCCGACACGAGCCAGCCCGTAGCAGGCCAGGCTCACTTACGCCAGCTTGATAACGGCGCCATTATCTACGATAGTAGTGCCGAGACCGTCTTGCTGCGAACTTTCCGCGGTGGGGGCCATCAGGGCACACTCGATCTCAGTCCCCAGCTGAGCATCTACGGCGATGGTAGCTATATTCTCGGCCCCGGCCTGCAGATGCGTGAGGGGCATCTTAGCCAGGAGCAACTCAGCCAACTGCTCCATACGTTGGTTAACAGCTACGGGCTGCTAAGCTTCCAGCGTCAGCAGTTCTACGAGATACCCGATCAGGATGCGGTCTTGCTCCAATTCAACGTGAACAAC
The DNA here is from genome assembly GCF_008974285.1 of Thermogemmatispora aurantia. Taxonomy (GTDB): domain Bacteria; phylum Chloroflexota; class Ktedonobacteria; order Ktedonobacterales; family Ktedonobacteraceae; genus Thermogemmatispora; species Thermogemmatispora aurantia. Next base: position 568,751 of record NZ_BKZV01000001.1, read on the forward strand.
CAGCATTACCAGTTTCTCTACAGTATCTTTGGGCAGCGTCAGGAGAGCCAGCAGGATCTCGACGAGTACCAGCGCCTGGGCGAGGCACTCACGACGATCAATGAAGCGGTGAGCCAGGGATCGACAACAGCCTATGACACCACGCGCAAAGCGCTGCTGGTTCGCCAGGACTTCAGTCCCAATCTGCGTCAGCCGATCCCCACCTGGGACGTACCCGACTTTACTCTGCACCAGCTCGCCCAGTTCGAATGCGGTCCGGTGCCCCAGGACATCACCGGACCGAACGCCGACTCCGGCTGTCTGACCTTCACGACGCCCCAGCGAGCCTTGCTTCTCACGCCCGAGCAGAGCCGCACCATCGGCAATTTGCTACACGGAAAGCTGAGCGGGGAATTTTACGAGCCAGCAACAGGGTTATACTATACAGTAATGCTCCGCGCACTCCTGCCGGATGAGCTGAACCAGGGGGTGCTGGCCATGTATGGTAGCCAGGACCTGACCTACAGTGGGGTGCCGCTGCAGCAGGGACCGCTTCCGGCCACGGCCTCTTCCACAGGCTCCCATGCCTAGAGAGCAGCATAGCCACAGAGCGGCCACCCCGCTCGGCCCAGGTCCGGTCAGGGAAGTCAGCCCGCGTGTCGCCGGCCATCGATGTCGTCCACAGGCAGTCGATCAGCGAGGGAGGACAGACAGGTCATGGCGTAGTGTGGTATACTGAGTCACAGAGAGCAAGGTCCCTCCACAACACCACTAACGTAGCGTGTAACGCACGCCAACCATGAAGCAGGTACGTTTGCCGATGTAAGGTTGCACCAGGACAGGCAGCCTACGCTTCAAGCCACGCTCAAAGAGACGAGCACGTAGGAATCCTCCTTTCCTGGCTGCACCGTCTACCTCGTGATTACTCTACCCCTCAATGGGACGAGCAGAAAGGACATATGACCAGAGAATTCGAAAACAGGCGAAGAGATACTTTTCGCTTTTCCGCTCGCAACCAGTCGTCAGCCAACGGCAGATATAACCCGGAGCGGTCTGCCCGCCCGAAGCGCCCTCGTTTGAACCGTGAGATTGTCGACCGGGCCTGGCAGATGGGTGCCCGCCTGCACCATCCAGATTATCAGCCGCGTGCGGACCTTTATGGGCCTTCTTACTTCCAGTCGACCAGCACCCCGCCCTATCGGTCCAGCAATTCCTGGACGCCGCCGCCGCAGAACCGCTCACCTCAAGGCCAGCAGAATCGACGATCCCAGGGTCGCATGGCCGGGACTGGGAATATGGGACGTGGTGGTCCCGGCCCTCGTGGTCAGCAGGGACCACGCTCGTACGAGCGAGAGCCGGGAGGGCCTTCCTTCTCTAACGGCAACAGCCGCTGGCAGTCAGGCAAACCCCACCGGGAGCAATATCGTCTGCGGGGCGCACCTCCTCCCCAGCGCAGGCCGCATGGCTCGCCCTATGGAACAGATATCGAGCCATTTAAAGGTGGCGGCAAGCACAACGGTGTCTATGAATACGACGCCCCCTATTCAGGCCCTGGACACCGCCATCCGCCTGCTTCTGTGAACGGCTTTCGTTCTTCATCTGGCAACACACGCGCCGCTCGCGAGCGCGGGAAGGCCGAAAAAGAGAAAGAGAAGAAGAACCATAGCAAACCGCGCGATAAAGCCTTCTGGGAGGAGGTTTCGCAAGAAACCGATCACCTGCTCGGGCATCTCTCGCTCAATGGCCATCAGCCAGCATCATCGGCTGAGGGGTATTCCACCTTCTCTCAATCAGTAGCGCCCGACCTTCCTGGCTCCTCTCAGACCGATGATCATCCGACAGGGCCAGAGACGCCAGACTGCACCAGCGCGCCACAACAGCAAGAGGAGTAGCTCACTCTTCTGTCCCGGCCTTTGATGAGCAGAGAGCATCTCGCCCAGGCTCAAAGCGCAGCCCAGTCTCGTGGCACTGGCACCGTCCATCTTGCTCTACCTGCCCGCCGGCAGGTTGGACCGCCAGCCTAGCCTGCAGCGGCCCTGCGTCAACCACCAGAGATCGGTGCGCTCGCTCGCACTCGACAGGTTGGTCGCCTCACACTCAGGCGGTCTGTATGTTACAGGCTCAGCAGGAGCTTCGTCTCCGCTTACAAGCGGCCCTGACCTGACCTGACGTGGGGGTCCAAATTCCCGATGCCAGCCAATGGCTGCCAGACAGACGCCCCAACAGCGGAGCGCCGCCGTTATCTGGTCGCAGCGGGCGCGACAGGCGCGACAAGCGCGACAAGCGAGCGAGAACGGTTTGACGGCCATGAGGGAGACAGCAGCGAGGGCCATGAGTGACAAAGGCACCCGCGCCCGAGCAGGATCGTGGATAAGGCATGCTATAATCTGAAGGGAGGTACACACAGGGGCGTGGTTTCTTCCCGCCCCTGTGTGTATGTTGAGATACTCGTCACATCCCTGTGATGGAAGACAGTAGGCAAGCTGGCAGGAACTTGTTCTTTCGCGTATTCTCGCTAAACTGAGGAGCATCACAGGAGGAAGGAACCGCATGCATACAGGCTCTCCTCTCTTACCCTGCATCCTCCAGCCAGGGACCTGGCCCGCCTCTTGCTCTGGCTGAAACGGGGGAAGACGAGAGGCCGCCTGATCCTGACCCGCCCGGCGCAATACTCTGTTCGCACTGTCTCAGGTCTCAGGGCCAGCTTGGCCCGCACTTGAACGTCAGGGCTAGCCCTAGCTTGTCAGATGCGGCAACGGAGGCCATGCAGGGTCTCCGTTCGCCTGTCGAAAGTGATGAGCCCCTCCCTTCACAGGAAGGGTTCTATCTTGCTGTCGCTCGCCAAGACCAGGAAGAAAGGAGGACGGCGTTTCCCCCGGCTGAAGTGCGCAGCAAAGTACAGCCGTGCGTAGCGCAGCCAGGTCTAAGCCAGCCAGCCCGGGGCCTCCACGCCGCACATCATATGAACGATACAGCCACCTTAAGCCGCCTTTTTGCGGGTATCCAGGCTGATCTTGACGAAGTAGATAAAGTATTCCAGGAGCGTGCCAGATCTGGTCTCCCGATTCTGAATTCGGCTTCTATGCACGCTCTCTCCTCACCAGGCAAACGCTTGAGAACGGCACTCACGCTGCTCTCGGGGAAACTGAAGGTCTATCGCTTCGAGAAGCTGTTGCCCCTAAGCGTCGCCTTCGAAATGGTTCACCTGGCGACGCTTATTCATGATGACATTGTCGATGGAGCCCACACCCGACGTGGTCAGCCGACAGTCAATGCTCTCTGGGGCGATCACATCGCGATTTTACTTGGCGACTACTATTTTGCCAAAACTGCTGGTTTGATCGCTGATATCGAAGATAATCGTATTAATCATCTTTTTTCCGATACAGTCGCCACTGTCTGCGAAGGCACCATCATGGAGATGCTCAGCGCTCGTCGCCTGGATCTCACCGTCCAGGGCTACTACGAGAAGATCAGCCATAAAACAGCCTGTCTGATCGCGGCTTGTTGCAAAGGTGGCGCGATCCTCAGCGAGGCCTCGGACGAAGAGATTCAGCATTTACACGAGTACGGAATTAATCTGGGTATTGCTTTCCAGATTATTGACGACGTGCTGGATTACACCGAAGATCAGACCACAATCGGCAAGCCCGCGGGGAACGATCTGCGCCAGGGTCTGGTGACGCTTCCGCTCATCTATGCTCTGCAGAGCCAGCCCCACAATGGTCATCATCAACAGGTCCAGCTTCTGCTTTCAGGCGAGGGAGGGAGCGAGGAGCAGATCCGTGAAATCGTCGAGTGGGTCGCCCGTGGCAGCGGAATTGAACGCTCGTTCGAAGATGCCTATCGCTATGCGGCACGGGCGCGTAAAGCTCTGTATCACTTTCCTCCTTCATCGGACCGCGACGTCCTCGATGAACTGATTGACTTCGTTGTCCTGCGCAAGCGCTGAGGCTGACTGCACCCTGAGAGAGGGAAGACAGACCAGGTTTGCTTTGCTCCCACGCTGACCGACCTGGGCTTGAGCTAGCATCCTCAAGCTAAAGCGGAGCTGGAGCCATCCATCGGCCTCGGCGGTGCGCCAGGACGGATTGTCACATCATGCACCTCCTGGCCACCTCCAGGCATGGAACCAGGCAACAGAACAGAACAGGCTACGCCAGTCCGGTCAGCTTCCTTTACACGTCCTCCTGTTCTGCTAGCTAGCCTGAGAGAACTCCCTTAGAGAAAAGCCTTGGGAAGCGCGTCAGCCCGCGATGTAGGGGACTTTACGGAAGAAGAGCAGATCGCCAACGAAAGGCCTGTTGACTCTCTCTTCTCCTTCTCTCTCCTTCCAGCCAACCAGAGCAACTCCTTGCCATCGTCGCTGTTGGAGCGCGAAGCGCGAGCGGGCTGAAACAATGAGTCCACATGCATCCTCTACCCACGAGAGGAAGCTGAGTGATCAGCTCCTCCTTAGAACAGCCCGCGCGCGAAGATGACCACGGCAATCAGCGCTACCAGAATGCCAGCCACCCACAGGGCCGCATTGAGTGTGTCGTTGCTCTCACGCATTGGAGGCAGGTCCTCGGGTCGCGGCAAGAGCAGACGCTGCTCTTCTTCTTCCAGCACCGCCCCCAGCATCAACGGCAAGGCTTGAGCCACACTATCAGGCACCGGCGACGGAGAGGCAGGCGCTTGAGTAGAGGTCGAGGCAAGCGTCGAAGCCGGGCGTGGTGAGAGTGGAATCGATTGCTCGGGCCATTGTTCGACAACAGAGCCAGCTTCTCCAATCGCCGAGCGCAGCGCTAATAGATCGTGGCGGAGCTCGGCGGGACTCTGATAGCGCTGACTTGCAATAGGACGCAAGCCTTTCGATAGAATAGCCTCGAACTCTGAGCTGACCAAAGGATTGAGCCGCTGAGCTGGCGCGATGCTACCACTCATCGCCGTTGGAGGACTACCCGTCACCAAATGATAGGCCGTTGCCAGTAACGAGTAGAGATCGGTGCGACTATCCACTGCCCCGCGCATGAATTCTGGAGGCAGATAAGGAGAGAGACGAGAGCGATCCAGCCCGGAAATAAACTGGGTAGCGCCTCCGGCCAGCACAATCGAAAAGTTCGTCAGCAGGTACTGAGAGCCAGAACGCGCCACAACGATATGCTCAGGGCGGATCAGGCCATGCACCAGTGGGGGCGTTTGCTGAGCCATCGTCTCCAGAACATCCACAATCTGCAAGCAACATTCAACCACTTCCTGCTCTGGCAACGCACGCCCGCTGCGGCGCAGACGCGCTAACAGGCTCTCGCCCTCGACCATCTCGAAGACAAAAAAGCTACGCCCTTGATCACTGAAGGCATCTAACAGGGCTGGCACCCGAGGATGTCGTCCAATGGACGAGAGCGTCATTGTGGCCGTACGCAACATCGACTGCACAGCAGCAGAGGAGCTTTCGGGAATGACCAGCTCACAAATAATCACCTGCGCCCCGGCTCGCTGGGCATCCTGACCACTCCACGTAGCCTCGAAGACGCCATTGAGCCATTCCTGACGCTCCAGCAGTTCCTGAAGACGATAGCGCCCCCCCCTGAGCATCGTCCCCGGCATCAAGGGCCGCAGCGTGCCTCCTAAGATTCCACTGCTACTGGGATTAGTGGCCGAAGACGGCATCGAAGCCGGAAAAGGAGTTGCGGTGGTCGCTGCCGGCGTCGGCGTCGAAGGAAAAGTCGGAGGCACCGGTGTTTCGCGCGCTAAAGGATCAGTCACTAGACGACTAACCCGGAGCGGACTCTGCGAGCGCGAGAGATCTTGTGGCAGAGCGCCGCTCGTGCGACTGGGACGAGTGGGAACCTGAGCCCGCGAGGGCACGCCTGGGCGCGAAGGCGAAGGAAGGGAAGAGTCGCCCGCAGCTTCCCTGCGCAGAGACGGCGAAGATCCCAGCGGGGAACGCTGCTGATTGGGAGAAGCCAGGTTTCTGTTTGCTGCCGCATCGGAGCCTGCTATTCCTGGCTGCGAGAGAGGTCTGCTCACCTGCGAGCCGGCAGGGCCAGGTCCAGTGCGGCGAGTTGCCGAGTCCAGGGAACCAGTTCCCAGGCTCGAACCGATACCAGCGCCGAAGGAGCTGGAGAGAGGGCCCGAAGTTCCAAAAGGTGAGCGCGCACCTGTACCCGTCGTCGACGACCCCGTACGCATTCCACCCCCGGCCCCCGGGCTGTTGAGCGCCCCACTCCGCATAGACGAAGGCCCTGGAGGGAAGCCAGATAGCGGGCCTGAACGTTGCTGCTGGAGATCGGCAGCACTAGAAGACTTCTGCTGTTGGACAGGGGAAGATGTCGACCACCCTGACGCCGATGCCCCCCCAGATAGGCCCGGCAGGCGGATGACCAGGCCACAGCGGGTGCAGGGGCCTTTGCTTGCATCCCACTCGTTGCCACAACGAGGACATATCATGGACTCTTCCTCCTCATTTCTAATCCCAGAACGGGCTTGAGAGGTGCGCCCAGCTTGCTTGCTCGCTTGCTCTTCTCATCTCCGCTCCTAATCCCTGAACGGGAGTCTCTTCAAGAGAGCGCCAGTGCAGCAGAATTCTTCCCTGACACAACCAGAAATAACGCGCTTAACACCGGCGCCCCTTGCTACCCCACCCTCTCCGAGAAGAAGAGAGCTGGAAAGCCAGGCAGGCAACCGCGCAACTGCACCTAGCAGTCCCTCTTTCTCAAGAGAGCGCGCGCAGAGGAAGGACACCTTTCGCGAAATAACATGAAATAAAAAGCAAACTTTCTTTGCATTAGACCCCACACAAAATTCGTGCAGGGTACACTTGTCGAGAGTATAGAGGAGGGGATTTACGGCTGTCAATGCCGCTACCCGTTTGTGCTATCGGGCCGCACGCTTCGCTCAGCGCGCCTTGCGCCCGATCGGTGCCACTGCAGTGAAGAAGCTCTCCAGAGCCTTCGCCAGCTCATAGAGCTGGGTGGCCTCATAGACCGTCACCTCGTGGCCAGGATGAGCCACCTGATAGAGCAGCTGCACCGCAGGTAGCTTGAGCGACTGGGCCGCCTCGCTTGCCAGCGACCCAATCAAGGAAGCACGCATGGCATCAACGCTGGCGTTGACCTCTTCAAGCCGCTCAATATCAATAAAGCTGGTTTTCTGCTGTTGCTTCTGACGCTGATCCTGCTCTCTTTGACTCGCTTGCACCCCCTGGCCCCGGCCTGCCTGAGCTGCCTCCCACTCCTTGCGCGCCTGCTTACCAGCCGAGCAGTAGCAAAACTGGGGGTGAGCCGAATCCGAATTCTGCAGGCCGGTATCATCGCAGATTGGGCAAATAGGCATGGCTGCCCTCCTTTGCTCTCAGCCTTTGCACAAACTACACGGCGCTTGCAACAACTATACCACACCAGAGAGCGAGGCGGCACCTCCTTTTCTTTTGACCAGGACTTTCAGGAGGAGGGCGCCAGTTGGGGACGTGCCTGCAGGCAAACAGGCTACCGCCAGGGGAGAGAGGGACAAATTGAAGAGCAGCCGCCAGGATCTGAAAAGAAGCAGCGGCAGGCAGGCTGACTGGCCAGCAGTAAACCAGCCAGCCTGCCTGCCTATCTGCCTGTCGATCTGGTCAGACCTGCAGCCCCGCGATTGCCTCGGCCAGGAGATCGACCTGCTCCAGTTCAGGTATGGTAGCCCATAGCATTAACTCGTCAGCACCTGCCTCGGAGAAAGTCTGCACGGTCTGGCGAATAGCCTCCGGCGTGGTAGGGATCATCTGCGCCATTTGATGGGCGCGAGGGCCAGCAAAGGCATAGTAATGGCTGAGGTAGGCGTCAGCTTTTTCAACCGCCCGCTCGCCCAAACCGTAGTATACCGAGCCGACGAGGCGTGGCCTGCCAGGTCTACCCGCCTCCTGCCAAACCTGTCTGGCCAGCTGGAAGAATTGGGCAGCTTGGTCAGGCGCGCTGCCACCGGCAATAAAGCCATCGCCCCAGCTGGCCAGGCGCCGGATCGCCGCCGGCGAATAGCCACCGAGCAGGACCTCGGGTCCTCCGGGGCGGAACGGCCTGGGGCCAATGGGGCCTACCGCTGCGCTCAGTGGCTCGCCGGACCAGATGCGCTTCATGAGAGCAAGTTGCTCATCGAAGATCTTGCCGCGACGGTGGAACGGTACCCCTGCTGCGAGAAAATCGTCTTCACGGGCGCCGATGCCAAGCCCTAGCGTCAGACGCCCACGCGAAAAGGCATCCAGGGTCGCTGCTTCTTTGGCCAGCATAGCTGTATTGCGCAGCGGCGCAAGAAGGACAGTCGTCATCAGGCGAATGCGCGAAGTGACCGCCGCCACGGCGCCCAGCGTGATCATCGGCTCTAGATTGGGATAGACCAGCCGGTCAATCAGGCCCAGGGAGACAAACGGTCCCTGCTCGGCACGTTGCGCCCACTCTAGCACGAGGCCAGGATCAACCCCCGGGATCGAGGCCGGCAGTCCAATGCCAATCTTCATAGTTCTCTCCTTCCAGAAACTCAGTTTGCCGACCCACTTTGTCACTGGTACTGTACTTCTGTAAGTGTGACACACAGAACCAATCGTTTGCAAGCTCACCGACGCAGGTGATAAGCTAAGCTGTAGGCCGGAGTCTGCTATGGTAAAAACAGCCTCTGGCCGCTGCTGAACCTGGCAAGGAGTAACGTGAAGTCTATGCCCCTCATACGCCGTGCCACCAGTGCCGATATCGCCACCTTGACGGCGCTCCGCCTGGCCCTGCTACGAGAGACGGGCAAGGTCGTTGACGAGCAGCAGGAGCGACTGCTCCGCGAGCTGACAGACTCTTATCTTCGCCGGGCGCTGCCACGGGAGGAATTTTTAGCCTGGGTCGCTGAGGTCGACGAGCAGCGGACAATCGCGGCTACTGGTGGCCTGGTCTTTTTACATCGCCCCCCCTCGCCCGAGAATGAGGCCGGCCTGGAGGGCTATGTCCTTAATATGTATACGCTGCCAGCCTGGCGGGGCCAGGGCCTGGCAAGAGCTATTCTACGCCAGATCGTGGCCTACACCCGCCAGCAGACCCCTGCGCGCCGTCTCTGGTTGCGCGCGACTGCCGCCGGTCGCCCGCTTTACGCCAGCGAAGGCTTTGTTCCAACAACGCGCGAGATGGAATTGCTCTGGTAACTAAGATGCAACGTTATCGTCTCCTGGCTATCGATCTCGATGGGACACTGCTGACTCCCTTCCCAGAGAAACAGGTGACGGCGCGAGCGCGCCAAGCCCTGGAGGCCGCCCGCGCCGCCGGTATGGCCATTACGATTACAACCGGACAGATGCTGGCCGTGCTGCGCCATGTCTGCGCCGGCCTGCCGCTGAGCGGCCCTCAGATTCTGGAAAATGGAGCGCTGATCATCGATATCGTCAGCGGTTCGGTTCTTTCTGAACGCTTTCTGCCCAAGGAGTATATTTTACCTGTCCTAGAGGCTGCTCGCTCTCTGGGCCTCTATCGTGCCTATCATACACCAGAAGGCGTCTACGTCGATCGCCATACGCCGCGGGCCCGCGATTGGTATCGCCCTCCGCTGCCACCGGCGATCGAGGTCGAGGATGTGACCACGCTCTACCCCCGCCCCTGTATCAAGATCGCCGCCGTAGGCTCGCCAGAGACACTGCCAGCCAAGCGCCAGCAGCTCCAGGAGCAGTTTGGCAAGGCGTTACATGTGACGCAGTCGACACGCGATTTGCTAGAGTTGTTGCATCCCGAGGCCAGTAAAGGGCAAGCGCTGCGCCAGGTTGCTCACTTGCTGGGAGTAGCTCCAGCCGAAATTGTGGCCATCGGCGATCACTATAATGATGTGGAGATGCTGCGCTTCGCCGGTCTGAGCATCGCTATGGGCAACGCTCCCCCCGAAGTACAGGCGGTTGCTGACTATGTAACCAGCGATAACGCCCACGATGGAGTGGCGCAGGCTCTGGAACGCCTGGTCTTGCCAACGCTCGAATGACCTGTCTCAGATAGAGCGACAAAAGGAGCGACAGCGGATTATAAAATCACAGATCCTGCTGATAGCAGCATATGAACTATCAGCAGGATCTGTGATTTTGGGAATAGACCAATCTATCGAGAAAGCTCAGGCATTAGAGGTAGCGGGCACTTTCTCCGTAATCTCTAGCTCGATCTCGATCTTGACCTGGTCGTCGACAATCACTCCACCGCTCTCAATAGCCCGGTTCCAGGTCAGGCCAAAGTCCTTACGGCTGATGGTGGTCGAGGCCAGGATGCCGGCACGACGCAGCCCGAAGGCATCGACGATCGGGCCGTTGAATTCTCCAGTGAAGGTCACGGGACGGGTGACACCGTGCATGGTTAGATCGCCTGTGACACGGTATTGGTTGCCACCCAGCGGCTCGATCCTGGTGCTGACAAAGGTAATGGTCGGATACTTCTCGACGTCAAAGAAATCTGCGCTGCGCAGGTGCTGGTCACGATCCGCCTGACCGGTGTCGATGCTGGCAGCCTCTGCCTGAGCTGTAATCTTCGAATTCGCAGGATTCTGCTCGTCGTATTCGACCTCGCCGCTAAAAACTTTGAATGATCCGCGTACTGTGCTGACCATCATGTGCCGCACAGCAAAAGCGACACGCGAATGGGCAGGATCAATCTGCCAGGTCACTTCTCACTTTCCTCCTTCAGTGCTTCCGTAATATCCTTGCTAAGATAAAGTATGGTACTTTACTTATGTAAGTATGATAGCACCGGTAACCCAGAGCTGTCAAGGGAGGCTTCTTTCCCGTGAACATTTTGCTTTGCCGCCATTACTGCTATACTACGGCAGAGATAGCCCGTGAGGGGGAAGCGGTACCGACGCCAGCGCCGCGCCAGGGCTTCTGCGCCCTCTCTCTCGCTGGCTTGTGACCTGCCTGCTGATGCTTTTTTGGGAAGAGGGGTTCTATGCAACAGGATCATGTTATTACGCTTTTGATCTCTTGCCTCGATCGGCCAGGTATCGTGGCAGCTGTCTCGCAGTTCATCTTTGAGCACCAGGGTAACATCGTCGAATCGGATCAATACGCAACGGCTCGCCAAAACGGTACGTTCTTTATGCGTATCAGCTTTTCGGAAGAGGGTTTCCAGTTAAACGAGCGAGAGCTGGTCGAAGCTTTTCAGCCAATCGCTGCGCGCTTTGGCATGCAGTGGAGCGTCCATTATTCGCGCAACCGCAAACGGGCGGCTATTCTGGTGTCACGTCTGGATCACTGTCTGGTCGATCTGCTCTGGCGATGGCGCAATGGAGAGCTGGTGATTGATATCCCCTGTATCATCAGCAATCATCCCGATCTGGAGCCACTGGCACGCATGTACCAGCTCCCCTACCATCATTTTCCAATTCGGACAGAGAGTCGTGCCGCTGATCAGCAGCGCATGCTAGAGTTCCTGGAAGGCAAGGTTGATTTTCTGATTCTGGCGCGCTACATGCAGATCCTGGAGCCGTTCTTCGTGCAAGCCTATCCTCAGCGCATTATCAATATTCATCACAGTTTCCTGCCAGCATTCACAGGAGCCCGGCCTTATGAGCGAGCTTTCGAGCGAGGGGTAAAGATCATCGGGGCGACCGCTCACTATGTGACGGAGGAGCTGGACGAGGGGCCAATTATCGCTCAGGATGTGATCCACTGCAACCATCGCGATAGTATCGAGGACCTGATCCGCAAGGGGCGTGATGTAGAGCGACGAGTGCTGGCCGAGGCCGTGCGTTTGCACAGCGAGGATCGTGTGCTCGTGTATAAGAATCGCACGATCGTTTTCTAGCCAGAATGCTGCACCTGTGCGATAATTTCCTGAGAGGAGGCTGTCATCCGCTACGCCGGGCTTCCTTTGAGGGAAGGAAGGCAGCTGCGGGCAGAAGCCGTGAACCACGAGCATGGAGGCCGCCAGCCTGGCCCTTCTTCAGCCCCTGAAGGGAGTGAGAGGGTCCGATCTGCCAATTCGGTTTGTCTGGTCAACCGAGGGGCACTAGTTGTCAAGCGATTGAGGCAGGAGGCTGGCTAGCACTCCTCAAACAAAAGAGTAGAGAGAGCAAGAGAAAGTGGAGAGCGTCATGGATGAGCCATTGTCCTCTTCCGCCTCATGCGTGCAGCCAGCGCTGACTGCCGTGGCGAAGCTGACGGCGCGTGAGATGCTCCCGAGCTTCGCGCTTCCAGACCCCGCTGGGGTCCTGCGGGGTCCCCATGACTACAAGCAGCGAGATCACCTCTTGCTGCTGATCGTACGCAGTGTCGAGCTGCCGAGCACACGTCTCTTCTTGAAGCAGTTCGCAGAGGCAGAGCCAGTACTGCGCGAGGAGCATTGCAGCCTCCTGGCTATCAGCCCGGACCATCTGGCGCGGAATGCAGAGGCCCAGGCCAGTCTGCAGCTCCCCTTCCCACTGCTCGCTGATCCCACGGGGGAGGTCATTGCCCGCCTGACGCAGTGGGAGGCCACTCAGCGCACGCTCAATCCCAGCCTGCTGTTGGCTGATCGTTACGGCGAACTCTATCAGCAGTGGGTCAGCGCAGACGAGCAGGCGCTCCCGCCGCTCAGCGAGCTGCTGTCGTGCTTGCGCTATCTAAACCGCCTGTGCTGTCCCTAGCCAGCGGCGGATCGGGAAGGTTGAGTGAGCCAGCAATGTATACGAGCGCTTGGGGCCGGGCTGCAGTCCTGCTCTTCCTCCTGGGAGCCACTGGTGGAAGTGCACTTGATGCCTTCTACGTCCACCAGGGGGTAAAGCGCTACAGCACAGCTGTGGTCGCCGGCCTCACGCTCTTCGGTTTGCCCTGGTGGGTGCCGCTGCTCACCGGCAGTGCCGCCGTCGCTATTGGTCTTTCTCATCCCCTGCTAGATCCTCTCCTGGCTCATTCGAGGACCGTGCGCCGTCTCTCAACGAGCATCGCCGCTCTCGGCTGGCTGTGTCTAGCCCACCTGTTGGGAGCTATACCACTCGCTCCCCTCGCCCGCTGTGGCCTCTTGGGTCTGCTCTACCTCGATTTCTGGCTGCTAGCCGGGCGAAGCTGGCAAAACCTGATCTTCTCCGCCGTGGTGGCGATTACGGGGACGCTGATCGAGATGATCTTGGTGAATGCTGGGATCTTCTCTTTTCCGCAGAACGCCGAGCTACTCGGCGTGCCCGCCTGGCTCCCCTGGCTCTACGCCTGTGCCTCGCTCGCGCTGGGAGACCTGGGACGGGCTCTCATTTCACTCCAGAGAGGGGGATGACCTTGACAGATCACCATTCTTCAGCCGCCTGGAAATTGGAGACGCAGCTGGTACAGGACGGCAGGCAGCGCTGGAGCGAAGGGCCTGCTCATGTATCAATCGTGCAGCCCATCTATGCGAGCACGACCTATTTGCACGGCAATATGGAGCGTCTAGACCAGGCTTTCAAGAGTCCAGCCCCGGGAGAGAAGCGCTCTTTTGTCTATGCACGTCAGGGAAACCCGAATGCGACGCAGCTGGAGGAAGTGCTGACACGCGCTGAAGGAGGCGTCGGGGCAGTGGCTTTCGGTTCGGGAATGGCGGCGATTCATGCAGCCCTGCTGGCCGCGGGTGCGGCACCAGGTGCGAAGATCCTGGCCGCTCAGGATCTCTATGGCCAGACGATCGCTCTCCTGCGTCAGGTCTTTGCTCCCCAGGGTGTGGAGATCGTGCTCTGCGATCTGTGCTGTGCCTCTGCAGCGGAGCGCATCCGCAGCGAGCAGCCCGATATTGTCTTTGTCGAGACGATTTCGAATCCTCTGGTGAAGGTCACCGATCTCGATGCTATCAGCTCCGCCGCCCGCGAGGTGGGAGCCGTAACTTTGGTCGATAGCACCTTTACGACCCCCTGCCTGCTCCGCCCGATCGAGCACGGCTTTGATCTGGTGATCCATAGCGCGACGAAGTATCTCGGTGGACACGGCGATAGCACCGGCGGCCTGGTCGTGAGCGCCCGCGAGAGCCTGCTGCAGTCGCTGCGCTCCTACGCTTCCTTGCTGGGCGCGATGCTGAGTCCCTTTGAGTCGTACTTGATCTTGCGCGGCGTGAAGACCCTGGCGCTGCGCATGGAACGCCACTGTGAGAATGCGCTGCGCATCGCTCATTTCTTGCGCGATCATCCAGCAGTGGCTCGCGTCCACTACCCAGGCTTGCCCGAGCATCCGCAACACGAGCAGGCTCGACGCTTGCTTGCTCCCGGACGCTTCGGCGGTTTGCTCTCGTTCGAGCTGAAACAACAGACCCGCGCCGCCGCTTTTCGCTTCATGGACAGCCTGCAGCTTTGTGCTCCGGCTACCTCCCTCGGAGATGTCCACACACTGGTGAGTTATCCGCCTATCTCTTCCCATCGTGATCTCTCTTGTGCTGAATTACAACAGGCCGGCATCACCGAGGGCTGTGTGCGCCTTTCAGTGGGGATCGAAGACGCCGAGGATATTATGCACGATCTGGATCAGGCTCTGCAGCAGGCGACAGCTTGAGAGTCACAGCGAGTGTGGAGGAGACCGGGAGAGCACCGCGTGCTGGGGTGGGGTAGCCCCCGTCTCCTTCCACTTGCCTTAGCTAGCGCTTGCCAAAGTAGCCGCCGCGCCGCTGCGGTGGCGGGGGGGTGAAGCGCTCGCTCTGGGCGGCAGCAGCCCTCCCTTTCAGAATGACCTCATGGGCCCAGAGGAGATCTTTGGCCAGGACTGCCGTGCGATTGTCCTCCAATGCATGCAGGGCGGCAGTCAGACAGACTTCGCGCAGGTGACTGCCAGGCTGTCCTAGGAGCTGCGAGGCTACGGGCGCATGTTCCTCCTCACGGTAGCCAGCTCTTAGCAGGTGCTGAAGGAAGCGCACAGCCAGCTTCTCATCCTGGACTAGCCCCAGCTCGATGAGCGCATCGATGCGCCCGGGACGATCACGAATGCGTGGATCAATTTGCTCCGGGTTATTGCTTGTCGCCAGCAGCAAGGTACCGGCAGGATTATCAGGCGTTGCCACCCCATCGAGCGTATTGAGTATGATTTGCTGCTCTTTAGGATCAGAGACGAACAATTCGAAGTCTTCCACCAGTATCAGCGTCGGTAAGCGGCTGTCAGCCGCGGTCTGTAAAGCGATCGACAGCATGTTCCAGGCGCTGCCCCCGTCGCTATTGTGGGCCGAAGGCATGACATAAAGCACACGTCCACCGCGGCGAGCATGATAGGCCCCTTCGGCTTTGAGGAGCGTGGTTTTCCCCGTCCCGGGGGGGCCGACTAGCAGGACTTTGCGGAGACGGGGCACTCGCAGGGCGGCATAGCGCCGCAGGATGGTGGGATC
Organism: Thermogemmatispora aurantia; assembly: GCF_008974285.1. Classification (GTDB taxonomy): domain Bacteria; phylum Chloroflexota; class Ktedonobacteria; order Ktedonobacterales; family Ktedonobacteraceae; genus Thermogemmatispora; species Thermogemmatispora aurantia. The sequence continues at coordinate 583,996 of NZ_BKZV01000001.1, forward strand.
AAAGATGCGTCGCTGGGCTTCCACGAGTGCACGGGTCCCCTCCGGCAAGATCACATCATTCCATGAGGCCTGCCGAATTACCGTGATGAGATCTCTCGGGTTCGTCGCTACCCCCACGATCTCAATGCTCCCACGCCCATGTTGATGGAGGTGCTGCTTGTACGTCTCCACAAGAAGATCGAGAAAAGCCAGCCACTCATCCTGACGCCCCTGGGGCAAGGCAACGAAAGCAATATTGTCGTTGTACTCTGTCACATAATAGACAGAGAGGGCCGTCCAGCCGCTGGCAAACTGGTAGAGCTTCCAGCCGTAGAGAGAAGCTGGCTGCGTTCCCCGGTCGCCAAGCCCGGCGCGACGTGTCAGGTCGGACTTGAACAGGCAATCAGCCCTATCCGAGACGGTGAGACCCCAGGCGAGGTCAGGGGCCGGCAGCGGACGCCAGCTGCTGAGTTGACCAAAGCGCGGACGCTTGCGCCTTTGACCAGCCGCCACGAGACGGTCAAGTAGCAGCGGGTGATGTTCATAATGATCAAGATAAGATAGAGATACAAAAGGAGAATGAAAGATTAAAATTGGACCGGTCAGGTGTAGCTGATGCCAGAGCTTTTCTAGCCCCAGCACAGCAATCTCCTTACTTTTCAGCTCTCGGCGCCAGCTCAGGGCTGGCTCATCCGACGGTCGATGATCCTGCGACCCTGACAAAGACTCCCCTGAGTGCAATAACTCTTGCTCTTTCATCGCATCCTCTGCCATACGCGTGCACTTCTTTCAGCTCAGTCAAGGGCAAGTATAGTGTTCCTCTAGTGGGACATCGCTCACTGAGCGCGGATCTCCTTACAGGGGAAAGTTCCGAAAGAAGTGGAGGATTTCGGCAATCGACGCGGAAGGATCAAGCAGGGCCGGCCCGCTGCAGCCTCTGCCAGCCGCCCGCAGGATTTGGCCAAGCGAGCTTTCCAATCACTCCTGCTGGCTAGCCAGGACATCAGGAGAGGAGAGCGCCACCCTGACCTGGGCAAAGCGAAGTGCAAGCGGGCCACGGTCACAATGATGCAGACACCGTTTAAAGTGAACAGCAGCTTACTTCGTATGACGTACGTAGCGTCCGCCCGGCACCAGATCCTCCTCTTCGGCACCAGTAGAGGCCATGACAGGCAGGCGCCCAGCCCTGGGATTGACGGTCAAGTCGTTGACAACCTGACGGACGCCCGGCACGGCGCGCGCGATCTCGGCAGCGACGCGCTTCTGCTCTTCCGTGCGCACAGCTCCACTGAGCCGCACGACGCCCAGCCGCGGGTAAACCCCGATGGGGAGGCCCCGCGTGCGCGGATCGCGCCCCAAAGCCAGCGCGACTTCGCTGGCGAGCGTATCGTCGGCTATCAAATTGTTCCTGATCTCCAGCAGGCCCGGCACCCCCATGACCTGGCGCTCGACCAGGTCGGCACGCAGGGTACTGGAGATGTTGCCATCCAGATACAGGACGCCGTCCAGGACGCGCGCCGAGATCCCTTGCAGGTCAACGTGCAGCGGATAGAGGTCAAACAGGACAGCCTCGACCTCACGCTGCAGGTCGCGATCGGGCCGATAAGGCGGCAGCCCTTTAAGAGCCTCTGCAGAGAGATTGAGGCGCACCACTCCATTGGCCAGCTCAGCAATCCTGTCAACGCGGAAGAGGGTATCCTGGCCGCCAGGTAGATTATGGGCCACCACATAAGCAATCTCGCCACTGCCGGGCTGGACAGCCAGCAAGAGCAGGGAACCACGTTGACCAGCAGTCGGTGCCTCGACAAGACTGCGCCCCGAGAGACGCACCCCGCCCGGCGAAGCGACTGCCTCTTGCTCCAGGGTAGCCAGACTGCTGGTCAGCCTCACGCCATCGCTAGAAGCCTCGCTGACTCGACCGAAGGAGAGATAGAAGCGCTTCTTGACGAAGAGGCCTCGACTGACCCCTACATGGGTAACGCTGCGCCGGGCTGGCTCAACAACAACTTCATCAAGTACGCCATATTCTCCATCGGAGCAAAAGACTTTGCTGCCGAAGCGAAATTTGAGTAGTTCAGAGATAAGTTCGCTTTTCATCATCGCATTCCTCGCGTACCTTCCCAACGCTGGCAGCATGCATCATAAGAAACTGGCGAGCTGCCAGCCTTCGCCACAAGAGAGTGTAGCATGAGCTGACATAACCAGGCAAGGCGCCTGGACGACGGCAGACTTTCTGGTAATATGAAAGAGCCGAAGGCTACCAGCCGCGCCCTCGGGTAAGAAGCTCATTCCAGTGAGGTAAGAGAGTGATGAGCGCACAACACGAGTGCTATATCGAGCAGTTTCCCCACAGCCTGCCACATCGTGACCAGGCGGAGCTCCGCCCCTGTGGGCACTACGCCTGTCCACCCCATACCATCACCTACTATGGCACAGGTGAGGATGAGGAGCTGGTCGGCGACTACTGCATGGTCTGCTACAGCCGCCGATTCCCGCACCTCTGTCCCGACCCGCTATTGCGCCGGGCAGTGCTGAGCGAGAGCTAAGACTCCGCTCCCCAAGCCGGGCAGTGACCCGCTCAGATCAGCACCCGCGCTCCCGAGCCCGCGGCAGTGACTGGACCAAAGATCGTAGCTGCGGCCTCGGGGGCATAGCGCTCGACGATGCTTTCAGTGATGGCATTGGCCCGGCAGATCTCCCCGAACATGCTGGCGCTGGGACGTGGACGCCGCTCTTGGGTTCGTGGGTTCAGCTCGACCAGACCAAAGTGGGCACCCCAGCCCTCATTCCATTCGAAGTTATCAACCAGCGTCCAGTGAAAATAGCCACGCACTGGCAGCCCTTCACGAATAGCACGATGGAGCATGGCCAGATGCTCCAAAATGGCCCGCGGACGGAGACGATCCTCGACATCATTGAGGCCATGCTCGGTAACATACAGCGGCTTATTGCCTCGTGTGCTGCGATAAACCGAATGGAGTACGCGATAGAGACCCTCGGGATAGACTTCGCCGAAGTAGCCACCACGCCCAGGGTCCTGCATCGGTGCTCCTGGACGCGGAAAGCGCCGGCCAAAAAGTTCACCCGGTCGCCGCGGGTCAAAAGCGACAAGATCGCGAGTATAGTAGTTGATGCCGTGATAGTCGCGCGCACCCGCCGCTCGCGGCACTGCCGACAGGGCGAACCTTAGCGGGAGCGGCAAACGCTCACCCTCAGCCAGTTTCAGCGCCAGCCAGTTGAAGAAGGTCTCTTGCAGACCAGCTACTACTCGATCGAGAGGCGAATAGGAACAAGCAGCCTCTAAGAGACGATAATTAAGGCAATAGCCAATCTGTCCCTCGGGCTGCAATTCGCGAATAGCATAGAAAGCCTGCACATGGGCTGCCATTAGATTGCGCAAGACATGCAAAGCGCGGAGCGCACGCTGCTCACCAGGCGGGAACTCGCCAGTGAGATAGCCCAGAAAGGCGTAGACGTTCGGCTCGTTGATCGTCAACCAGAACGAGCAAAGGTCGCGCAAATGCTCTACGACAAAACGGACAAAGCGCACGAAATAGCGGATATTCTCCTCGCGGGCAAAGCCGTCGCGATCGGCGAACCAGAGCGGATCGGTAAAGTGGTGCAGCGTCACCAGGGGTGTCATATGACGCCGGCGCAGGTCACTCAGGAGAACACGATAGCGCTCCAGAGCGCTCTCGTCCCAGCGTCCTTCTTCCGGTTCGATGCGGCTCCACTCCAGGCTCAGGCGCAGAGCGTTGTTTTCCATCTGCTCGGCCAGCTCGAAATCGCGCTCAGCTTGTTGCCACCAGTTGGCGGCTACTGCACTGCGCTCGCCTGTCAGGGTACGCCCCTGCTGCTCCCAGCGATACCACTGGTTGTTGACATTGCCACCCTCACACTGATGAGCCGATGAGGCCGTGCCCCAGAGGAAGCCCTCGGGGAACTGCAGCTTGCGTTCTCTCGCCATTCTCTCTCCTTGGGTACGAGCTTGTGTGCGGGAGGCGCAGCGCAGCAGCGCGGCACCTGTGTCTATTCTAGCCCGCATCGCCAGCCAGAGCAAGGCCGGCCAGCTAAGGCGGGCAGATACGGCCAGCGCTCCAATCTGCCCGCCCCTGGAGAGACCGACGGCGGTGAGGATCAGCCGCTAACTGGGAAGGTAGATCGAGACACGGCCTGTCCCCTGACAATCAGGACAAACCTGCCGCTTGAGAGGGTCCAGGTAGCCGAAGCCCCCACACATGTTGCACACATCTTCTTCGCCGTTGCGCATACAACTCAGACGGTCATCCTGGTCGTACATATTGCCTCCTGTCCTGTCCTATCTAGCTAAGAGCACCGCAGTCAGTGAAGATTGTGACACCACCAGGATACCTTTCACTTTCCTTTCGGGTCATTCCTGGCAATGTTCCTGGACAAAGTGTAACAATGTCTCCATTAAATGGATAAGTTACTTTCTTCCTATTTTATGGGAATTTATGGCACATACCATTATTATAAAAATAATAACAATTGATTATTTACTTGTCGATTAGAATCGAATCAATGTCACTGTATTCTCTTTTCAAGGAGGAGAACGGTGCTAGAGCAATGGGAAGCACTGGTGACACATTTTTCAGGAGTCACCGATCGTCTGGGAAAAGGCATTGATGAGGAGATCTTCGAGACGGTTGTGACGCTCAATGCCGTAGGACTCCCGACCATCATGTCCTGCGGCGGCCACCTTGACGAGAGGCGTGGCTTGCTGCTTCCTTGGGTCGACATCGGTCCCCAGGATTCAGAATTTAAAGCGCTGGTTCAGGAAGAGCAAGAGCTGGTCCTCAAAGTGAGCCTGGCTCATCAGCATCTCTCAGCGCTGCGCGAGCAGGAGCATTGCGAGGAGAGTCTCCTGGCAGAGGTCCAAAGCCAGGTCTATGAACTGGCTCGCCGCATGCGTGAGGCCCAGCGGCAGCTGCTCATCTGGCAGATTCCTCTACGCACCAGGCTCGTCAGGTACCTCAATCAGTTTTACGAAGGGAGAATGGTTCCTTTTGACCGCCATTTGATTCTGGCGCCGGGTCTCTATACGCGTCTGCAGAGCCAGGGGGCCATTGACCTCTACCTTGAAGCCCCCCGTGAGCTTCAGCGCCAGAAGCTGGAGGAGTATCGCCAGGAGATGCACGAATTCACCGCTTTTCTGAAGCAGCTCTATTTCTCAGGCCAGATAGACCAGCATGGTCAGACCTGATCAGCTCGCCTCTCGCTACCTGCCAGACCACAGCGATACAGGAGCTAACAGAGAGAAGGAAGGGCCAGCATCAGGGGAAGATCCAGACAGTGTGGACCGGACCACAGGCGTGAACCGGGCAAGAAGCTGGTCCACGCCTGTGTCCACTCAGTCGATGGGAATAAAGCCGATCACGTCGTAGGGAATATTCAGGACTTTCTGCAGCGCCTTCAGGGTCTGGATGTCGCTGATGACACGGTTATAGAGTTCAATCTTGGCAATCGCATCGCGGCTCATACAGACGGCTTTCCCCAGCTGCTTCTGAGTCAGGTGCCGTCGGCGCCGATATTCTCTGAGCTGCTTCCCGGTGAACATGGTCGCCTCCCTACAGTGAAGCGTACAAAAAGTAGAGCCATTTTTATACTTAAAAATCCACAATTTGTACGCTTATCACTGTATATGACGAACGATGGTGCAGCGTATCAAACTCTCCTTCCCCAGAAAAAGAAAAAAAAGACCGTCCGCCAGTGGCAAGCTAAACTGGCGGACGGACCAGCAAAGGTAAGGTCTGTTGCGGGCCGGAGCAACCGGGCCAGGCCGGCATCGGCGAGGGGAGGAAAGAAAGCGCCCAGTCGACCCGCGCCTGGCCTTGCAGAGGGTATGGGCCGGCTACTCGCGGATGCTGCGCGGCGGCAGCGGACGCACCAGCGGACTCATCATCGGCGTCTCTTTCTTATCACGTGGCAGGCGCTGACGCACCAGGTAGTTCGGAGCGAGGGCCAGATCCTCCTTCTCCAGGGTCACATCGGGGCCGAAGCGGTTGAAGAAGGAGAGCTCAAAGTTCGGCGTCTCACCCAGCGCGCCATGCGGGCAGACCTCCACGCAGTCGCCACAGAAGATGCAGCGATCCAGTGCGAACGAATAGCGTGTTAGCTTGCGCTCAGCCATCATTAGCGAGCCAGTCGGGCAGACCTGCACACAGGCGCCGCAAGAGACGCAGTCGGTATCGTGTAGACTGACGTTGAAGGGCGTCGAGACGATTGTATCGAAGCCCTTGCCGAACATGCCGTAGCAGTCGGGACCGATCACGTCATGGCAGACGCGCACGCACTGCGTGCAGTTGATGCACTTATTGGGATCGCGCAGGATGAAGCTGTGCGAGAGGTCGACGTCGTAATCGTGATAATCGCTCGGCTCGCCATCGTGGAAGCGGTTATCGACCAGGCCATGCTCGATGCTATAGCGCTGCAGGTCGCACTGACCGGCTGCCGGGCAGGCGCACTGCAGACAGCGAGCGGCCTCGCGCTTGGCCTGCTCCTCCAGATAGCCCATCTCAATGATGCGGAAGTTGCGCTTGCGCTCCTCATAGGGGAGCATGGGCATCTTGACCTTCGGCTCGACGGGCTTGTAGGGCACGATATCGAAGAGGTCAGGCTTGCGCTCCTCCAGCTCCAGGCGACGCGCCACCTCATTCATATCCTCGCCATTCAGATAGGCGTGGATCGAGCGAGCCGCCAGCTTGCCCTGAGCGACACACTCGATGATGGTGCGCGCGCCCATCTGGGCATCGCCGCCGGCAAAGACCCCAGGGCGATCGGTCATCAGATTATAGGGATTGGTCTGGATCGTGCTCCACCTGGTCCACTTGACGCCCGAGGACTCATCCAGCACCGAGCGATCGGGCTTCTGGCCATAGGCCGGAATGATCGTATCGCAAGGAATGACATGCTCGGAGCCAGGAATGGGCACCGGGCGGCGGCGTCCACTGGCATCAGGCTCGCCCAGGCGGTTCTTAATGAACTCCAACCCCTTGACGCGATTATGCTCATCGGTAATGACGCGTGTCGCCTGCTCATAGAAGAGCAGCTCCGTCCCTTCGGCCTCGGCGTCCTCGATCTCCTCCATTGTGGCCGTCATCTCTTTGATCGAGCGGCGATAGGCCGTATGGACCTTGGCGCCCAGGCGCAGCGAAGTGCGCGTGCAGTCAAAGGTGGTGAAGCCACCGCCGAGGACGATCACCTCAGCTCCTTCTTTGACGGGCACGGGTTTGCCCTCGACCTTCTCCCCGAGGAAGGCAATGGCATTGACCACGCCTTCGGCATCTTCGCCCGGTGTTCCCAGCGGGTTGCTCGTCCAGGCCCCGATGGCCAGGAAGACGGCGTCAAAGCCCTGGGCAAAGAGATCATCGATCGTGAAGTCGCGGCCCAGCTTGACATTGCACTGCAGATCGACCCCCAGCTCCCAGACATGGTTCAGCTCACGGTCCATCATATCCTTCTGCAGGCGATACTCAGGGATGCCGTAGCGCAGCATCCCCCCGGGCTGCGGCTGCATATCGAAGATCTTGCAGTAGTGGCCCTTGAGAGCCAGATAGTAGGCACAGGTCAGGCCAGCGGGGCCAGCGCCAACGATCGCCACCTTTTTTCCCGTCGGCGGGTCCTTGACAAAGGGTATCGGCGGATCAAGCAGGCAGGTCTCTGCTGCATGGCCGTGCATGCGACAGATGGCGATCTCCTCATCGACCAGGGCACGCCGGCAGGCCTTCTGACAGGGTGCTGGGCAGGTCAGGCCCAGGATATAGGGGAAGGGCAGAACCTCCTTCACCAGGCGCGCCGCCTCTTTCATCGATCCCTTCGCGATCAACTCTAGATAGCCTGGGATATCGATGTGGGTCGGGCAATCGACCTGGCAGGGTGGCTGACAGTAGGCATTATGGTCCGAGAGGATCATCTCCAGGTTGGTGCGCCGGATGTGAAACAGCTCATCCGACTGAGTGCGCACCACCATCCCGGGCTGTGCAGGCGTATTACAGGAAGGCAGGGGCCGATCGTAGCCCTCGATATGCACCAGGCACATGCGGCAGGCCGAGGTCGGCTCCAGCTTCTCATCGTTACACAGGTTAGGGATCTCGATGCCATTCTCCTCCGCCACGCTCAGGATCGTCTGATTCTCGTACGCGCGCACAACCTTGCCGTCGATGGTCAGCGTGAAGCTGGGCTGGCCCACCTCGTTGCGCACCATCCCATCATGCCCATCCTGAGCAAGCGGCGTGAAGCGATCTCTGATTGATAGTGCCATGACGAATATGCCTCTTTTCGAGTGAGCAGTCTCACGACGTGCCTGGCACGCTGGATCAGCGCGCAGAACAGAGGCAGAACGCCGCTTTGCGTCCCAGACACCGACTGTTTGACTGACCGTGTGACCGACCGTTGAGCCGTCTGTAGTGACAGCCGTGCATGCTCCTTACTGATCTAGGGCAGCACGTGCTTGGTGACAAAGCGATGGGAGCGCACCGGCACACAGGTCCCCGTTGGACACTGCTGCTCTTCAATATGCATCTGGAAATGCTCTGGCCAATAGCGGCGGGCCGTCTTATACGCATTGGGGGCATGAATGCCGAAGCCGCAGAGAGAGCCATCGGGAACATAGCCGGCCAGCTCGTCCAGCAGGTCGAGATCCGAGCGCACGCCCAGATCGCTGATCAGGCCTTCGAGCACGCCCGTCATGCGCTTGACCCCGATACGACACGGCACACACTTGCCACACGACTCGTTGCTCAGATAACGTGTGCGCTCCATAGCCCAGGCCACCATACAGGTCTGGGCAGGCAGTAGCTCGATGACGCCGGACCCCACAATGGCGCCGGCCTCCTCGAGGGGATCAAAGTCAAAAGGCAGATCGAGCAGGCTGACCGGTAAAGCCCCACCCTCAGCACCGCCAACGACAACAGCGCGCAACTCGCTGTCTGGATGGTTCAGGCCAGCATGGCGCAGGATCTCGCGCAGGCTGCTTCCAAACGGGACCTCGACGACCCGTGGCTCGGCATCGGGAACCGCATCGTAGATGGTCAGCACCTTCGTGCCAGGCGTCGTTTCGCTGCCCAGACGCCGGAAAGCCTCGGGGCCGTCGCGCACAATCAGAGGAACATTGGCCAGCGTCTCCAGCGAGTTGATGGCCGTCGGCTTGTCCCACAGTCCATAGACGGCTGGATAGGGTGGACGCTGCTCTGGCATCCCGCGCCGGCCCTTGATAACAGCAATCTGGACCGTCTCTTCGCCGCCAATGAAGCCGATGTCGAACCCCACGACGTTGATCGTACAGTGGAAGGTCGTCCCGAGGATCGAGCGGCCTACTAACCCGGCCTCCAACGCTTCATTGAGCGCCTGCTGCACTGCCTCGATTCCCTCGCGGAAGAGGCTGCGCGTCATCAAATAGGCCTCCGTCGCCCCAACGGCATAGGCGGCCAAGAGGATTCCTTCGATTACCTGATGTGGATTGCGCTCCAACAAAGAGCGCGCTGCCCACGAGCGTGGATCGGCATCGTAGGCATTGCAAATGACGTATTTGGGCGATTCCTGCTGACGGCGCACAATACGCCACTTCTCGCCCGTCAGGCGTCCAGCGCCACCGCGCCCGCGCAGGCGAGCCTCGCTCACCAACTGGATCACCTGCTCAGGCGTCTGATCATGCAAAGCGCGTTCGAGCGCGCTATAGCCTCCCTGCTGCCGGTAGCTCTGGAGCGAGCGCAGATCAGGCTCGCCGCGCCGTCGCAGAACGCGATAGGCCGAATCGAACTCAGGCATCTGGCTGCCTCACATGATGAATATTTCCCCACACCCCACGCTTATCAGGTGCCAGCCCGCGCTCGGGCTGATCATCGCGCGTGATCCCCTTGACTGCCGGCGCCGGCTTGAACTTCGGGCTGAGCGTCGCGATCCCAAAGATATCGCTGAGATCGACACCGCGCGCCTGGACGATGCGCTTTGCGGCCTGCAGCGGCAGATAGCCGTAATGGTCCATGACGGCATCCAACAGGGCCGGCAGGGCCGCCGCCTCATGCGGCCACTGCTCCAGCAACTCATCCACCTTGCTCAGATCGATCTCCGGCTCCAGATGATCTTTCACTGGCATCGCCACACACGGCGCGACCGGGCGATTGGGGTAGGCTGTGGCATACTCTGAGATGCGCGGCGTATAGAAACCGGCCTTGGAGATGCCGGTCGCTTCGGGAATCTTGCGCGAAGTGAATTTCTCAGCGCCCTCACGAATGTAGGAACGGAACCAGGGCCGTTCCTTCCAACGGTGCAGCGGCTCGTACTCGATCGTGATGGCGCGCGGCGGACAGGCCTTCTCGCAGAGCAAGCAGGCCTCGCACTTCAGATTCAGCTCGGTCTTCAGTCCCTCTTCAGCAATCAACTGGATCAGCCCGCGGCTTCGCGGCGGCAATTTAGGCTTCTCATAAGGATAGAGCCGTGTCACTTTGGGCCGGAAGAGGTGGCTGAAGGTCAACCCCATTCCCTGCAGGATGCCACGCATGGGTTACACCTCGCCTTCCTTCTCACCGCGCACCTTCAGGCCCTGCTTGAGAATCTTCTCGCGCAGCTTGAGCAGCCCTTCGATCAGCGCCTCTGGCCGCGGCGGACAACCGGGCACGTAGACATCAACCGGCACAATGGTATCAACGCCCTGAACGGTGTAGTAACTATCGTAGAACTCACCGCCCGAGTTGGCGCACTGCCCCATGCTGATGACCCACTTCGGTTCGGGCATCTGCTCCCAGAGCAGACGCAAGCGCGGCGCCATTTTGACCGAGACCGTGCCGGCGACAATCATCAGATCAGCCTGACGTGGGCTGGAACGGAAGACTTCCGAGCCAAAACGGGCCAGATCATAGTGCGACTGGGCGCTCGCCATCATTTCGATGGCGCAGCAGGCTAGACCATAGCCCAGCGGCCACACCGAGCGCGAGCGCGCCCAGTTCTGAGCCCATTGAAGCATATCGGCTAGACTGGTAATCGCCACCGGTAGCTCTTGATCACCAGGCGTATATTCGTGGGGGCCAGTCGCCATCGCAATGGGAACGGGCTTGCGCCGCGTTCCAGGCACTGCGGCTCTCTCCCCCGCTTGCTGGCTCGTCGTATTGCTCATAAGATGATTGCTCCTCTACTGATTGCCCCTCGCCAAAGATGAGGCGACTTGCTCTCTCGGAACTGGAACAGGGATTCCTCGCTCGGAGGGGCGATGCTTCTCCTGGCCTTGTGGTCCGCAGTTTATTATAGCACGTTTCACCCATTGACGCCAGAAAAGGGCGCCGCCGCGGAGCGGCCTCCGCAGCCGCCCTCTCACCCTGGCGCGCCCCTTCCTCGCCAGCGTCCACCCAGCTCTTGTCCCCCTAAGCGGTCCTCGCCCTGCCTGCCTTGCCTTGCCGTTTCGAATCGGCTATCATGGCACTGTCCATCCAGCGGATAGCGAACCTATCCCTACGTAGGTTCACCTCAAGTTGGAGGTCAAGGCTTAAGATCGTACAGGGAGGATTCCTGCATTGGGTACCTACAAGATCGCCGTCCTGCCAGGCGACGGCATCGGCCCCGAGGTGACCACCCAGGCTCTGCGTGTGCTGGAACGGGTCGGTGCCCGCTTTGGCCACACTTTCCAGACAACGCAAGCCCTCGTCGGAGCCGCCGCCATCGAGGCCGAGGGCGATGCTATTTCCGATGCGACGATGGCCCTCTGTCAAGAGAGTGATGCCATCCTGTTCGGCGCTGTGGGAGGCGTCTCTCGCTACGAAGGCCCTAACTCCAAGGTCCAGCCTGAGCGCGCCCTCTTCCGCCTGCGCAAAGAGCTGGAGTTGTTTGCGAATCTGCGCCCGGTGCGCCCGTTTAAGGCGCTGCTGAATGCCTCAACGCTGAAGCCTTCGATCCTTGAGGGGACCGACCTGCTGGTTGTGCGTGAACTCACGGGCGGCATCTATTTCGGCAAGCCTAGCGAGATCCGCCAGACCCCTCATGGCCTGGAGGCTATCGATACTCTGCTCTACAGCGAGGGGGAGATTGAACGCATCGTACGCACGGCCTTCGAGTTGGCCCGAGGTCGTACTAAAAAGAAGGTGACCTCGGTCGATAAGGCCAATGTGCTCAGCTCTTCTCGCCTCTGGCGTCGTGTGGCTGAGCGCGTCGCCGCTGACTATCCCGACATCACTTTTGAGCATTTGCTGGTCGACGCCTGCGCGATGCATCTGATCCGTCGTCCAGCCAGCTTTGATGTGATTGTGACAGAAAATATGTTCGGTGATATTCTGACTGATGAGGCCTCGATGCTGGCTGGCTCTATGGGCATGCTGCCGTCGGCAAGCCTGGGGACGCGGCAGACAGCACATGGCACCTTCGGTCTCTACGAGCCGATTCACGGCTCGGCCCCCGATATCGCCGGCCAGAATAAGGCCAATCCGATCGCCTCGATCCTCTCGCTGGCGATGCTGCTGCGGCACTCCTTGAGTCTGGAGGCTGAGGCTCAGGCGGTCGAGCGCGCTGTTGAGCAGGTGATCGATGCCGGCTATCGTACCGAAGACCTGCAGGAAGCGGGGACAACCATCGTCGGGACCGAGGAGATGGGGCGTCTGATCGCCGAGGCTGTCACGGCGACCTCATCCTGATCGACAGCGAGGTTATCCTATCCTACCTTCCTCATTTTCGGTCGTCTGGCCGCTTTTACCTTGCTCAGGCACGGTCAGCCCAAGCGACAGGAACAGGCGGCCAGACACTAGCCTGCCCAGACTTGTAGGCGGGCAGGCCAACGAGAGAAGCAGGGAAGAGAGGGCAGGCAGGCAGACAGGCAGACAGACAGACAGGCAGACAAACAGACAGCAGATGGAACAGAGCACCTGCGTACAGGTGCGGTGAGCACTCTCAGGCAGCTCACCGCTGGGATAGGCTGCCCTCTGCAGCGGCTTATTGCTCTCTAGCCCATCATTGGTTTCGGGCAGGGTCCCAGATGTTGCAGACGCGCTTGCGCCTCCTCTAGACGGGCAAGAAGCCGCTGCCGCTGCTCCTCTCTCTGTTCCGCTCCTTCTGGCGGCTGCTCCCCCTGCTCTTGCTCAACAAGTGCCTGCTCAAGACTTGCAATCTCGGTGAGCAGCCGCTGGCGTTGCACATACCAGCGCGTGACCGCTCGTTCTACACCCATTGCTCGCTTTATGATTCCTAGCTTCATTCCCACAGGCCAATCAGGCCAGGCCATGCGCCGCTACGCTATGCGCAGGAGCGAGGTCATTAGCCGCAACGCAACTACGAGCGGCGCAGCAGCTGAGCACCCGCATGGCACTCGCTGACTGGCCCGGCCCTGCTGCCCGCTGATCTAGGATCTAGGCGCTAGCGCCATAGACGAGGCGATTCAGCGTCGAGATTAGCTCCTCATCCTGATAGGGTTTGACGATGTAGGCGCTGGCCCCAAGCTGCATGGCGCGCTGCTTATGCTTCGAGGCTGCGCGTGAGGTCAGGACCACCAGCGGCAAGGTGCGATACTGCTCTTGTGAGCGGACAGTGGCCATCAGCTCGTAGCCATCCATACGCGGCATCTCGATATCGAGCAGGACTGCTGCCGGTGGCTGACTAGAGATCAGCTCCAGGGCTTCGACGCCATCACGAGCTGTCTGAACCTCCCAGCCGTGTTGCTTGAGCATATTACTTACCACACGGCGCACACTCGGGCTATCGTCCACCACCAGCACATGCCTGCCGCGCTCCACCCGCTGCGAGGGGAGCGGCGTTGCTGGCGGGCGTACCGCAGGTAGCACACCGGTATTGACGGTCACTGTTGTCGCCGCCGCAGCCACCGAGGCCGGCATCTGAGCTTGCGCGGTCGCAGCAACCGCCAGACTCTCTTGCGGTTGCGACAGGGTCCCCGCGATGGCCCCCGTGCCGCGGCGCTGCACTGAGAGCAGCTCGTTCAGCTCTAGGATCAGAATCACACGTCCGTTGCCGAGCACTGTGCCTCCGGCGATTCCATGCACATGGCGCAGATGAGGACCCAGGTTCTTCATCACCACATCCATGCGGGTCCTGACTTCGTCCACCACCAGCGCTACCCGATGACGACCCGTATTCACCAGGAGCAGCGGAGAGCGCTCATCGATTTCACCGGCAGGCAGCTTGAGATAGTGAGCAAGCTGGCTAAGTGGATAGACATCGTTCTGCACCACGACCGCCGGGCGCCCGCCGTGAGTTGTGCGCTTAAAGGTATCGAGCCGGCCAATGGCCTCGACCAGCGTTGTTGGGACAGCATACTGCTGGTCGCCGACGCGTACCATCATCACGCTTTGAATGGCCAGGCTGGTCGGGAACTTCATGGTGAAGGCTGTCCCCTGGCCCGGTGTCGAATCGACCTCTAGCGTGGCCCGCAGACGTGAAATGCTATCACGTACCACATCCAGGCCCACGCCACGCCCACTTTCCTCACTGACCACCTCAGCAGTCGAGAAGCCGGGGCGGAAGATCAGATCGATGACATCGCTGGGTGAGAGAATCTGATCGGGCCGGATCAGCCCACGGGCAATGGCCGCCTGACGCACCCTCTCGGGATCAATACCCGTCCCATCGTCGCGCACCGTAATCACTACTTGATTGCCCTCGTAGGAGGCCGAGAGCTTGACGAGACCTGCCGCAGGCTTGCCCTTGCGCACACGCACCTCTGGCTCCTCGATGGCGTGATTGACAGCGTTGCGCATCAGGTGCAGCAGCGGACCGGCGATCTCCTCATAGACCGTGCGATCAACTTCAGTATCCTCGCCTTCGGTCACAAAGTTGATCTCCTTATGCTGCTTGAGCGCAACGGAGCGGACCGCACGATAGAGGCGCGGGATCATCGACGAAAGCGGCACCAGGCGCGTCTTCATCAGACGGTCCTGGAAGGTGGTACTTAGACGGCTTTCGCGGGCGAAAATGCTCTCGCACTCGCGGATGACCGCCTCCATCTCGCTGCTCAGGGTAATCATGTCCGAGACGCCCTCGCTGAGACCGCGAGTGAGCTGATGAAATTCCGTATAGCGGTCCAGCTCCAGCTCATCGAACTCGGCCAGGTGTGCCGGCTCGCCATTGCCGGTGGGAACAGGACGTCCGGCCTGAAGCGCAGGCAAGCGAGAGGCGCCATTGCCTGTGCCGGGAGGAACCTGGACCACGCGCCCACTGGGCAAGGTTGCCGCCTCAAAGCGGCTCTCCAGCTTCTGGC
Organism: Thermogemmatispora aurantia; assembly: GCF_008974285.1. Classification (GTDB taxonomy): domain Bacteria; phylum Chloroflexota; class Ktedonobacteria; order Ktedonobacterales; family Ktedonobacteraceae; genus Thermogemmatispora; species Thermogemmatispora aurantia. Next base: position 599,180 of record NZ_BKZV01000001.1, read on the forward strand.
CCACATCGCGCAGGCGCTCACTACTCATGCTCACATCGGCCACCAGGCGCATCAGGCGCTGGATATGCTCTTCAAGTGCGCTGCGGTTGACCAGCAGCTCGCCAAAGAGGTTCACCAGCTCATCGAGCTTCTGCAGGCGCACGCGCACGCTCAGCTCAGTGGCTGGAGAGCGCTGCATCAGCAACTCGCCGGCGGCGGGAGCGGCCTCGGAGACGGTACTTGAGAAAGTCGAGCTCTCAGGGCCTTCGCCGCTATCGAGGAGGCTCTCCAGCTCCTCTTCGGCGGGCAGTGGCGAGAGCTGCTGCTCACCAAGCAGTTCAGCGTAGCGTGCTCGCATAGCCGCCACAGCCGCTTCCAGAGTTGCGCGATCCTCGCCCCGGTTATTGATGAGGCGATCGAGGGTCTCCGCTGTATCGAGAATGATGCCGATTACAGGCGGGTTGATGGCGACCCGGCCTTCCATAATACTGTCGAGCAGATCCTCGGAGACGTGGCAGAGGTCCGCGATGAGGCGGAAGCCCATCATGCCCGCCGCTCCTTTAAGGGTATGGGTCGCGCGTCGGATACTCTGGAGGATATCCCGATCCTCGGGCGACTTCTCCAGAGCGGCCACATTCATACTGATCGTCTGCAGATGCTCCTCCGCCTCCAACCGGAAGATCTCAGCGGCCTCCTCGCCAAAGTCAGTGCCCTCACTGACAGCCGAGCCACCGCTTACTGACGACACGGGAGGAGCAGGCACAGGTGAAGGGGGCGGTGGCGGTGCAACCACAGGTGGAGGGTTGACCTGAGCCCGCGGGATCTCCAACGCAGGCAGCGGCCCGCTACCCGACGGTGGCTGCTGCAAGTTGGCAGCCGTCTCCAGATCGGCGTTCCCTGTCAGCTGAGCCAGAAACTCACGGCGCACCTCAATCTCAATCTCATTACGCAGTCGCTTGACCAGCTCCTCGTAACTCTCCTGCCCATCAGGTCCAACAATCTCATGCTGAAGCTGACGCTGGCGTTCAAATTCCTGGCGCACCTCCTCACGGATCTGGCGCTCCAGCTCCATGCGCGCAGCCAGAGAGAGAGGACGCTGCTCATACTCACGACGCAGCTCTTCACGGATCTTTGCCTCTAGCTCAGCACGCAAGGCTGCCAGATCCCCCTGGCGCTCAAAGGTCACGCGCTCGCGCACTCCACTCACATCGCGAGCGACCTGCACCTGCCAGGGCGTCCAACCCGGCTCTTGATTGGTCAGTGCCTGAGGCAAGCGCTCCAACAAGTCGCCGCACGCCTCGACTGAGCTGCGGAGCTGATGCAGCGTTGTCTGGATCTGCTCATCGGTCGCCTCAACACCGCTTGTGATGCGCGAGAGCAGCTCTAGTACCTTCTTGAGCTTGGTATTAACCACCCACATCACAGAGAGCGGCAGATAACGGCGTACCTTCTCGGGGCTTTTGCGCAGATTGAGTCCCATCGCCTGGCCTGCCCAGTCTTCCATCCGCTCCAGAGCATCTTTCGAGCCATCAAGGAAGCCACGGAACTCGCTGCGCTGCTCCTCGATGATACTCACAGCCTGCTGCAGTTGGGTCAGCAGGGTATGCAACGTATTGACCTGCTCTTCAAGCGAGAGGGTTTCCTGGCGCAGATCGCTATAGAGCCGCGAGGCAGAGGTCGGCAAGACAAGCCCTTCCTCGGCCAGGCCCGAAGGCTGCTCAGACGGGTGTGATTCGGGCTGCGGCCAGCTCGACGGTGCTTGCAACGGCTGCTCTGACAGTGAGTGCAGCCGTTGTAGCGGCTGGACAAACTGTGTATGGGGAGCAAGCGGCTGCGGCTGCGGCTGCGACCAATCCGGGAGAGCGCCCAGGTCTGCATCAGCAGCAGTAGCCTGGCCCTGAGCTTCGGGCTGAGGGGCAGTAAAGCGACTGACCAGCTCTTCCAACGGCGAGGGGGCGCGAGGCGAACGTGACTGTTCCTCACCAGGAGGAGAGCCAGTCGACGAAGGAGTTCCCTCGGAGCTGCGGAAGCTGGCGGCTAACATATCCAAGGCGCTCGGGGTCTCCGGAGCGGCAGGCGAGGCAGGAGAAGCTGGCGTTGCGGGTGACTGCTGAGAGAGCGGAACGGGATCTTCCGGCCAGAGTGGTTCCTCATCGACCGGAGTACTGGGCGTGCGGAAGGCAGCCAACATCTCATCGAAGGAAGGGAGTGATCCCTCCTGTCCGGTAGCAGGCGGATAGGGCGATTCAGGTAAAGGCGTCGACTGAGGAGAAGAGGCAGATACCGACTGCTGCTGATACGCATAGGACTCGCCTAAGCCCAGACCATCCTCCTGGAAACCGTAGCGCTGAGAAGGCGGCGTGGGAGCGTGGGAGCGTGGAGAGTCATGATAGTCCTGCTGGGGCTGACCCTGGTAGCCAGGTCTATCCGTATGATAGTCCTGGTACTCGTGTGCGTAGTGCTCTGGGGCGACCGATTGCCGGGATTGATGATCCAATGGCTGGGAGGGAGTAGAGGCCAGATCTGGCGAACCCGGGACAACCTTCCCAGCGGCCTCCTGGAGGGCGCGATAGCGACTATAGTCGGCATCGTCTTCAGCAATAATGGCATCCTGGTTGACGGAATTATCGCGAATTCCATCGATCAGCACATGCAGGCGTCGCAGAGAACGACGCAGCAGGGCCAGCGTAGGCTCATCGAGGGTAGTCAGGCCATCGAGCACATCCCCCAGAATATCCTCCATGCCGTGAGCCACATGGGCCAGGCCGGGGAAATCCATCATCGAGGCTGAGCCGCCGATTGTATGCGTACGGCGATAGGTCTCTTCGAGAGCATCCATGTCGCCGGGAGACTGAGCCAGGCGGTCAAGGTTCGCCTCGATCTCTGGCAGGTAGCTCTTCACCTCTTCGATAAACGAATCGAGCACTGACAGTTTATCAAATGTATTTGACATGCTGCACGCACCCACTTATTCTAGTCGATCGAACTCGGTTTCGCGGGATGCCGAGGCGCGAAACGTAGAAACGCGGTGGGGGGCGCTGGCTCGACCTCGCCCCCTGGTCGAAGCCTTGGGCGCCCCTCCCTTCCGTCTTCGCCTGATGCTGATGGTGCAACGGCTACTGGCCGAACTGCCCGTTATTGCCTCGCGGGAAAGGCGTCTGTTCTGGTTTTGGGAACGGCGACTGATGCGGCGACTGCTGAGGAGCAGCTCCTGGCGGGGTCCAGGGCTGGCGCTGCTGTGGCCCCTGTCCCTGACCCGACTGAGGTGGGGTCCCGAAGGCCTGCGGAGGCACTGAAGCGAACTGACCGCCACCGGAGTAGGGGACTGCTCCCTGGCCTGAGCTGCCGAAACCCGCCCCCGACGCGGGGGGATTAGCGAAAGGCTGCTGCGAGAAAGCCGACTGCCCCTGCGGGCCAGAGAAGCCCTGGTTAGCAAAGGGATCAAAGGAGCCGAAGGCGCGCTGAGCCTCGAAAGGTTGGGAGTTAGAGAAAGCCGAGGCGCCGAACTCCTGGTTAAAGGAGGGAGCGGGACTTGAGCCGAAAGCAGCTCCGAAATCCTGCTGACCGGTACTACCGAAGGAGCCCATGTCGGAGAAGCCGGGGGCAGCGCCAAACTCCTGCGAAGCAGCAGGGAAGCCGAACTGAGCCTGATGCTGATTTTGCGCCACGGGCGAAGACATCGCCACCAGGCCAGCGCTTTCCGGTTCAGGGAGCGGCGGGAAATTACCGCCGTAGCTCTGCTGCTGCGGCTGCATCCAGCCGTCGCCGCCTGCGGAGGCATAGAACTGATCCCCACCGGCGGGCAGGCCGGGCACAGCCCCTGGGCCAGTGGCCATACTGCTATTGATCGACTCCAGCACATGGTCGGGCAGGCGGAAAGTCGAGACCGAAGCGCGGAGCTGATCGGCCAGCTCGGCCAGGTAGCTCACGCTAGCAGCGGCTTCCTGCGTACCAGCGTTGGTCTGGCGAGTGATTTCGGAGATCTGGCTCATAGCCACCGCCACCGCCTCCGACACGCTGGTCTGCTCATTAGCAGCGCGGGCAATACTCTCGATCATCTGGGCCTGGCGCTCCACGGCACTATAGATCGAGTTCAGGGCGCGGCCAGCCTCATCAGCGAGCTGAGACCCCTTGACCACCTCCTGCGTGCTATCTTCCATTGCCACCACCGCCTCATAGGTATCGCCCTGGATACTCTTGACCAGGGTGGCGATCCGCTTTGTCGACTCCGTCGAGCGCTCGGCCAGGAGGCGAATCTCATCGGCTACCACAGCGAAGCCGCGGCCATGCTCGCCAGCCATTGCCGACTGAATAGCAGCGTTGAGTGCGAGCAGGTTTGTCTGATCAGCGATATCCTCAATGATACGTACAATTTCGCCGATCTCGTTCGAGCGCTCGCCCAGGCGCTTAATCTTCTTGGCCGTCTCCTGGACGTTCTCGCGGATCAGCATCATGCCCTCGATCGTTTGACGCACAGCTTCCTGGCCGCTTTGGGCATTGCGCAAAGCCTCCTGAGCAGCCTCATGGCTCAGCTGAGCATTGCGGGCCACATTTTGGATGAAGATGGCCAGGGCCTCGACCGCCTCAGTAGTCTGCGAAATTTGCTGCACCTGCATCTCGGAGGCCTGGGCCAGCTCGGCGGCACGATCCAGAATACGGCGAGTGGCATTGGTCACCTGCATGGCTGTGCTCTGCACTCGACCGACCACCTTGGCCAGCTCTTCGATCATGTAGTTGAACGAATCGGCGAGCACGCCGAGCGTATCGGGAGTCACCTCGGCCTGGACGCGCAGGTCACCATCGCCGACGGCGCTCACCTCTTGGAGCAGCTTCTCGATCTGGGCTTGCAGAGCGGCGGCGTCGCTGCCGGAGCCGAGGCCAGAGGCACTGTTCGCCTGCGCACTCTGCTGATCGAGCACAGTATTCACCGAAGCGACCAAGCGAGCGAACTCATCATCGCCATCCACCTGGGCGCGCACCCGGCGATCTCCCCCGGCGAAATCGTGGCAGACATCGGCCAGGGCCAGGAAGCGGTCCTTGATACGGCTATTGACCAGGTAATTGGTGATGACCACCGCCAAAAGAGCAACGATAGCGCAGATGATGACCACGACGATCAGGACCGACGTATCGGCGGTGGGCATGCTCAGCCGGGCGTAGATGCCCACCAGGATGAGCAGGAAGGCCGGGATAATGGCGGAGACGGCCAACCCCAAATTCATCAGGCCGCTTACCGTCATCCCACCTCGATTACGATCCGGGTTCATCCGCCAGACCTCCTCTATAGAAAATACAGAACAATGGCTGCACTGTTCGTCCTATCCTAATCCAGAGCTTCGTAATGTTGCATCTTTTCCGAGAACAGCAAACGTGCGGCATCGAGCAAGATGATGACACGTTTACCGAGCACTGCCGTTCCGGCGGCATAGGGAGCAACCCACTGTGGAATATTGGTCTGGCGTGTGCTCACACTGGCGATAACGTTGTCAGGAATGGGGAGCATCTCGCTGACGCTATCCACCACCAGACAAATCACCATCTCATTATATTGCACCGATAGCAGGCGAGTGCGTGGATTGTAGGGTAGCGGCTCCCTCTCCAGGAAGGTGCGCAAATCCACCACGGAAGCGATGGAGCCGCGGAGATTGATCACCCCTCGGACCCAGGGAGCAACATTCGGGACCGGGGTTACGTCGAGCAGGCGCTCCACGCTTTGAATGTACTCCGCCTTGAAAGCGAACTCCAGGTCGAGCAGAGTAAAAGCAAGGTACTGCTCGCCGGGTACCTCAGTGGGTACACCGGGAGCAGCTGCCGTATTGGTCCGCACTTGCTCAGGCTGCAACGCCGAGGCCCCCCATGCCGGAGGATGCGCTCCCCGTTGCTGCTGAGCCAGGAGAGCGCGTTGCAACATGTTCAGGTCATCGCTTGCCACAGGATTACTCCCAGCTTCTGGTCGCACATCGGGCTGTGTCCCCCTTGCCTCGCCTGTCTAGGGTCGCTGGCTGAGGCTGGCTAGGCTACAGGAGCCGGCGCACATTGGCCACCAGTTCTTCCTCGTTAAAGGGCTTGGTCATGTACAGATCAGCGCCCTGCCGCAGGCCCCAAGAGCGATCGAGGGGTGTATTCTTGCTTGTCAGCAAGATGATCGGGATATGCCGACTCAGCTCCGATGATTTGAGCTTGCGGCACAGCTGAAACCCGCTCTGCTTAGGCAGGACCACATCCAGGACGATGCACTGTGGACGCTCCTTAAAGACTTTCTCCACAGCCTCGTCACCGTCGACCGCTGTCACCACTTCGAAGCCACTGTTGCGCAGTGGGGTTGCGATCATTGTAAGTTCAGTCCAGCTGTCGTCTACAACGAGCACCTTCTGCCCTGGCATTTCCCCTATACCTCTTGTTGTAACTTCTCCAGAGTCAAAACATTAGCTTTTTAGGAAAGAAAGGCCAGTCGCGTGTGCGTCGCAATCTCTAAGCAGGCTTGGGCTCTGTTCTGACCTGGATCTGACAGCGGGCCAGAGCTACGTTATGGAACAAGCGGAGCACCACTATGCTGTTTGTGGGCCTGGCCAGCGAACTGGCAGATCAGGATAGGGAGGCAAGTCTATGATGCATGCTGACCGCTCGGTCCTCTCACACCTCGTCTCGTCAAGTTCTGGCTGGACCGCCGCCGGGCAGTCCTTCCCCTCCCCCTCCGGCCTCCCTTCTCTGCCCCCTCTCCCTCTCTCACCACTCACCTTAACAGACCCCACTTTCCTCCCGTCGTGACTCGACTTGACTTGACCCGAGACATCGATCAGAGCGTCTTCTCCTTCCCCTGGTTGACCTCATTGCCCTACCCTGCTCTGCTCTACCGTCGAAGCTGGCCCAGCACCCCCCTTAGACAGGCCCAGATCACCGAGAGAAGCGTTCCATCCCTAACCGCGGCGACGCAGCCGCGGGCGCATACCTTCGTAGCGCGGAGGAACACGCTCCTGCCAGTTGACCAGATGCTTCTTGACCGTTTGGACCAGCTCGGCAGAATCGAAGGGCTTTGTGATGTACTCGGTAGAGCCGGCTAGGCGACCGCGCATCTTGTCGAACAAACCATCTTTCCCACTGAGCATAATAATAGGTATCTGTCTAAACTGCAAGTTTTTTCGTATGATCTGGCAAATTTGGTACCCGTCCATGCGGGGCAGCTGTACATCCAGGAGAATCAGCGCCGGCATTTCGTCCGCTACCGAGGTGAGGGCGCTCAGCCCATCGCCCGCGGCAATGACACGGATATTTTCACGCTGCAGGGTCATCTGCACAATCTTGCGCACGGTAGGGCTATCATCTACAACCAGTACCGTCGGTACTGCTGACATGCTTAGATCGACCTCCTTCGCGTCTCAGGCCACCCGTAGGCGCTACCGCTCTCCGGGAACCCTTGCCATTGTCCCTCCTCCCCTCGACGTGGCGGTTGCGGCTGAAACTCACGCCCCCTGGTTCGCTGGACGTTGCGATAGGCTCTGACCTTCTGATACTCCTGGATCTCGGCATCGATCTCGGTCAGAAAGGCCTTCCAGGCAACGTTGAGCTGCTGTCTCGTGTGCGAATTGCCGACTTCATCTTGCAAGACGGCGGTAAAAACCATTCGCAAGAACGCCGACAACCCCACGACCGCCTCCCAATAAAATTCTTCTAGCTGCTCACCTTTGACCAGCTTGTCCAGGGTCAGGATATCACCACAGTCAAGCTGCCCATCGACAAAGCTGGCTGTCTCTAGAATGGGGTAATACTGCTTGGCCAGGAGCTGCAAGGGCTGCGAGAAGGTACGCTCAAGATAGCGGATAATTTCACCCGTGGGCACATGCCCCCTCCCGCGCAGGCTCCTGGCAAAACGTCCGTGATGCACTAGTAGACCATTGATGCATTCAACCAGCACACGAATGAGATTCAGCAGGTGCAGCTCAGGGTTGACATTCTTGCGCTGCTGCCAGAGCGTGTGCTGGCAGCGAATCAGGAGATCGTGCAGGTCATGCTGGAGGGCTTTCTCCAGCTCGGTGTCCACTAACTCGATCAATCCCAACTCCAGCAGGCGAGCCATGAGACGGGCAACGCGCGCCTCCGGCATCATCAGCGCCAAGGAGATGGCCTGCAGGGGGATCTCGCCGTTACAGAGCGAGAGCACCTCGATATACTCCTGGCTCAGCCCCAGGCCACGCAGGTCATTGCTGTTTTTGACTTCTGGCAGCCAACGCGCTACGCTGGCACGCGTCAAATGTAGCTCACCCATCTCCTCCCACTCATCAGCCTGGCGCAGGGCCTCTAGCAGGACTGAGTCGATGTCGAGCGGCTGCATACGGCTCTCGATCGCCAGCAGGCGCCGATGAAAGGAGAAACGCCCCTCGGCCCAGCGTAAGGCGTGACTGATCGACTGGGTCACGGCAAACTCCAGCCGGCGCTGCATCTCCTCGGCGCTCATCCAGCCTCGTTCAACCAGCAGCGCCAGTGCCACTTGCATATCACCTCGCGCCAGCTCGCGAACCATCTGCGCCCTGCGTGGATCGAGCCGATTGAGCAGGCAGAGCATGGTAAGCAGATCAAGCTGGGGAGCGCCCTCTTCACGCAAAGCCACAATCTGGCCCTTGCGCAGGGCGATCGAAAGTGTCTCAGGACCGGAATGGACAAACAGCGTGCCTGTCTTACCGCTGAGGGCAAGCATCTTGAGAATGGACTGCAGACCCAGCGTCTGCAGGTCACCATCCATAATACGATCTTGCTGCTCCATTCTTCTCTTCTTCCTTTTCTTCTCTATGCAAGTGGTCGCGTTGCCGGTGCCAGTTTCTGCAGCGCCTGCTCAATCGCTGCCTGCAGGTGCTCGACAAAGAAGGGCTTCTCGACGTAGACCACCGACTTCTCTTCTCGTAGATAGGGTCTGCGCTCCAGTTGCCGTGGCGTCAGAGCACTCATCAGCACAAAGGCCGGCGGACTGGGCAGCGCACTGCGCTTCAGACAGCGCATCATTTGATAGCCGTTCATCCAGGGCATGATCAGGTCAGCAACTACGCAGTGCGGTCGCCACTCGACACAACGCTCCAGCGCCTCTAATCCATCGTGGGCCACCGCTAGCTCGTAGTCAGCAACGGCCTTGAGGGATTGCTGAATCGTCTGAGCAACGTCAACGTCGTCGTCGACAATCAGCACCCGTGCCCGGTTGCCCTCAGCTCCTTGCCTATCGCTGATGAAATAGTCGCCTCGTTCTTCACTCGTCTGAACCAGCCGCTGCAGGGTACCGAGGTAGCGTAACAGCCGTCCTACGTCAAAGGGCTTGAGCAAAAAGGCTACAACGCCTAGCTCCTCTAGCCGATCTCGCGAGACGGAGCTGCTTCCCATGATCACAGTAAAGCGAGCTTCCGGCCAGCTTCTTGGAGGCTGCAGCAGCTTCTCCCCCTCTCCCTCCCTCGCTCCTTCCCTATCTCCATCCATGTCGTATAACAGGACGTCTCCTACCCAACTCCCCAGGTCTATCTCTCCCCCACGCAGCAGGACTCGGACTTCATAGCCGCGCTGGCGCAGATGCCTTTCTAAGATGGTGTTCAGACTTTCCTGCTGCCCCACAATGAGGACTCTGAGCGGCCTTGGCCGCACCATCGCTCTAGCCATAGCATGCCTGCTCGCTTTGCCTCTGTCAAGAAATACCGGTAATATAGTAAAGAACTCCCATTCTTCCGAATAACAGTGTACAGCAAGCCGGCTCAATTCGCCATATAGGACGGCCTTGTTAGCATTAAAATCCCATTAATTATTCCTCTGCCGGGGCAACGTTGCTCACGCGAGAGGCAGCAGTCGGCTGCTGATCACGCCTCCCATCCGCCTGGAAAACATAGCCAACCCCAGGCTCGGTGAGGATATAGCGCGGGCGCGAGGGTTCTTGCTCGACTTTGCGCCGCAGTTGCCGAATATAGACGCGCAGATAGTCCGCCTCTTCTCCATACTCAGGCCCCCATACCGCTCGCAGCAAGGTGCGATGGGTCAGGACCTTGCCAGCGTGCAGCATCAGCTGCCGCAATAGCTCAAATTCTGTCGGGGTGAGGCGAACTTCACGATCACCCGCCCGCACATAACGGCGCTCGACGTCCATAACCAAATAGCCATCGCTGCTGCGCAAGACCTGCGCTTCTTCTTGCTGCCTGCCCCCTCCACCACTGGCAGCGCGGCGCAGACAAGCCCGCACGCGCGCCAACAGCTCGGCGTTACTAAAAGGCTTGGTCAGATAATCATCCGCCCCCAGGTCCAGGGCACGGACTTTCTGCTTCTCTTCGGTCCTGGCTGAGAGGACGATGATGGGCACCTGACTCTGGCGGCGAACTTGCTCACAGACTTCCAGGCCGTCGATGCTCCCCGGCAGGCAGAGATCGAGTAGGATCAGGTCAGGTTCATGCTGGCGCACAGCTTTGAGCGCTTCTTCTCCGTTGTCGGCCACCAACACTTCATAGCCGCTCATGAGCAGGTTTCTGCGCAAAATACGCTGAATTGAGAGTTCGTCATCGACAACTAAGATGCGCTTGCCTCGGGATCTCATTCTTGTTCCTCCGACAACCGTGCAGCGGGCGAAGGCAGGCTGTGGGCCGGGCCGGGACCGGGTCCACAGGAGCAGACTGGCAGGGCGAAGACAAAGACGGCTCCTCCTCCCGAGGAGGACTCTATCCAGATCCGCCCTCCATGCGCCTCGATGATGCCTCGGCAGATGGCCAGACTCAGGCCATTTCCCTGGGGGTCAACACTATAAAAGGTTTTGAAGATACGCTCACGTTCTCCTTCCGGCAGCTGATAGCCATGAGCGAGGAGGCGACCATGCAGTACGCCATCAACGATCTCTAGTTTGACAGCAATCTCCTCGTTCGATCGGTTATGACGCAGAGCGTTCTCCAAGAGATTATAAAAGACGCGCTCCATCTGTGCGTAATCAGCGTGGACAAGCAGCGGTAATGGAGGCTGCAGATACGGGCGAATGTTGAGCTTTCTTCCCAAGCTGCGCTCTAAGCGCAGGAGGGAGCTGTTGAGCAGCTCACCCATGTCGCACCATTCTTTCTCAAGGGTGAGAGCCCCCATCTCAATGCGCGACATCTCGATCAACGCGTTGATGAGCACGGTCAGATGATCGGTCTCGGTATCGACCTCGCGTAGAATCTCACGCCGTGTCTCTTCATCCCAGACAATGCCTGGCTCCAGTAGCCCGGTGATGGCCGCCTTGATGGACGTGAGGGGCGTGCGCAGGTCGTGCGAGACCGAGGAGAGCAGGGCCAATTTGTTCTTTTCGTCGCGTACCTGCTCGGTGATATCGTGGGCCTGGAGCGCGTAGGCTTTGAGCTGACCATGCTGGTCTTTGACAGGATGACGGGTGAAGAGATAGTGGCGATCGAGGCTCGTGTCATCCTGACCGGCCCCCCCTCGCCGCTCGTGTCGTCTGTTCTCGTCACCGTCTGCCGCTCTGGTGGTCGCCTTCTCATGGAGTGGTTCGCTGGCAAAGGCACAGCGTAGCTCCCAGGTCCGTGCCTGTTCCTGGGTAAACTGGCCGAGGTATTGCTCCAGCTGCTCACGATTGCGCGCAAGGATGAGCAGGGTTGAGAAAATTTCAGCGAGTCGCCGACTATCTCCGGCTTGCAGGCGAACGCCACACAGGCTCTCCGCCGCTGGATTCATGTAGATGCAGCGTCCGCTGAGATCAACAGCAAACCAGGCATCGGTCAGATGGCCCGGCAGGTGCTCATGAAGCTGGACCAGACGGCTCAGTTCGCTCAGTATGCTGGCCCGTTCAAGCGCTTCCTCGGCGCCGCGTGTGAGTAGGGCGGCGCTGGGATCTTGCGCCGGAGCAGCGACCTGCGTATCTGCCACGTCTATAATCTGCCTATCAGGCAACGCCTGGGGAGTCCCAACAGCCTGCCTGCGCTGACGCACGGCGCTCATCAGAGTCTGCAGGTTCTGCTCAGGACAGGTCAGCAGATAGTCGGCAATGAAGCGCAGGAGGCTCATAAAGCTGATGCCAAAGGTCTGCTCGAATTCACTACGTACCTGCCCCAGTAGCTGCTTCTCCGCTTCTTCGCCCCATTGTCTTTGAGTCGCTTCGAGTCGCGCAATGATCTCTCGAAAGCGCTGCTGCCGCCGTACCGCTTCGAGCAGCATGCCATTGTGAATGGCGATAGTGGCCTGACTCGCAAAGAGCGAGAGGATGTCTACTTTGAGTGGTGTAAAACCACCCGGTTCTTCAGAGCAGAGCAGTAAGGCTCCGTAAACGGTGGAGTCAGTGACCAGCGGATGGACAAAGATAGAGCGAATCTTGAGTTGGCTATAGAGAGGCTGGCTGGCCGGGAAGCGCGAGTCATTGCCGATGTCATTAGAGAATTGCGGCTGGCGATGAAGCAGGCTGTAGCCAATGATGCACTGCTCGCTGAGAGCCTGCCCATTCTCGATAATACGCGCGAGGGTATGGGCCTCCAGACCCGCCTGAGCTTCGAGGCGTAAGCCCCCCCTCTGGCCCGAGCGATCGATGGTGACAATCGCTGACCAGACGCGCAGCGCCTCGGCAATACCGTTGACGATGCGCTGAAAGATGGTGGCCAGATCCATCGTCGAAGCCAGTGCATTGGAGACGGCTTTGAGCGCTTCCCGCTGCCGGTCTTGAATCTGGGCACTGCCGCCTACCTGCACCCCTTCGATCGCAGCCGCCAGGACCCGCCCTACCGCTTCCAGCAGACGACGCAGCGAGGGATCATCATAGGTACCCAGCTGACAGCTTCCCAGCTCTAAAGTGCCCAGCACACGATCTTCGACTACTAATGGCACAATGGCTGCCGAGCGCAGCTGCGGGTGACCACTGAGGGCATCCCCTACCTTCGCCGGCGGTCCATCCGCTCCCTGCGGATAGTTCTCGACGAGCATAATGGGGTGTCTCAGCACCTGCTCCGCCCGCGATTCGGGTAGCGGATGCTGATGATAGCGCGCTTGCCAGGCATCGCCCTCTCCTCGCCAGCAGACTGTCACGCGCACAGCTTGACGGTCATGCCTTAGAAGGACTACGCCAAAAATGTCAAATGGGATGGTCGGCGTCAGCTCTGCCGCAAGCCTGGTGTAGTCGGGTTTCGAGCCGCGCACGCTCGCAATAATGCGAAACACACGCTCGACGATAGCAGATTCATCTAGCGTGGAGACGCGCGTCCCTGCTTTCATTGTTCCCCCCAACAATGAACCGGGCTACCACCTCTTGAACAGTTAGCCTGGAGTTTTTTCTCTACACAATCATCAGCAGTATAACACAAAAGGATGACACAAGTAGTCGGCAAATTCATCCGCATTGATCGCCTTACTCTGCTTCTGTTGAGCTGGAGATGCGGCTCCCTCTGGCCCGAAGGTACTACCAGAGCTGTCCTCAAGCCGACCGAACGGCTTTTTATAGAGCATTGCAGCTCGGCTCCGGTCCTTCGCAGGAGTCTACTCTATTATCAGACGGGCGGCAAGACCACCAACAGGCGCGGTCAATCGAATCGATCGACTACCGTCCGTCTAGACAGGCGCTCTCTCGCCTCTCCAAGGGATTACGCAGCAGCATAGCCGGTCAGTTCAACATAGCCTTCTCCGTCGACGGCATGACCTGCGCTCTGACCCTGGATGCTCACGGCTCCCTCCCAATAGGCGTTGCCAGTCGACTGGTAGGTGACTAGCTCTTGATCTTTCAGCTCTGGCTGAAGAGTGAGCTGGGCGGAGAAGCGCCCATCGCTGATGGTGATCAGCCAGCCGGAAGGATAGCGGGCATGGGTCACCGGACTCAGCCAGGTTGCCAGGGTTTGAACGTGCAGAGCGCTGGCCGGCAAGAGGTGGTCCTGACCACTGGGATCTATGAAGCTCACATAGGTAGAGATGACCCGCTTGCTGGCATCACGGATCAGATAGAGCATCAGCTCGCTGTTATCATTGAGCTGCAAACTGAACCAGTCCCAGCCACCGCCGGCCAGAGTGAGGAAGTTTCCCCACTGGTGGTCCATCCAGGCTAATCCCGTGACAGGCAGGGTCTGGCCATGATCAACCAGGAGGCCGCTGACGGCTAGACGAGTGCGCGAGTAATAGTAGGAGAAGCCTGCCAGACCATAGGTGATCAGTCCGTTGCCATTATGCAAGACAGCTGGTTTGAGCGCCTGTAGCTGCAACTGCAGGGCATAGTCTGGCATGACAGCTGCCAGTTGATCTTTCCCATTGCGCCCCTGCATGCGCCAGGGGCCGACCTGGAGCTGAAAGCCTCCCTGGCTGCCCGCTCCCGCTGATGCAGGTTCAAGTTGTAGCACGCGTTGCTGCGCAAAGTGAAACTGACCACGAGTGATGTCGCTGATGGCGAAATGAGCCGCATAGACAGGCGGCAAGTCGCTACGCAATACTTGAAAAAAGACCAGCTCGAAGCCATAATGCAGGAGACGCCCGTCGTTGCCTCGGGCCTGGAGGTGGCCAGTATAGTACCACCACTCGGTGAGGTCCTTATGCGGGGCCTCGTCCTGGGGCAGACGAATGGGAGGCAAAGGCGTCGCCTGGGCGGTGACAGGCACCAGCGGCAGCTGCGCTGACGTAGCCGGAATGCCCGGAAAGGCGCAGGCGCTCAAGCCGCTCAGTCCGGACAGCAGCGCCAGCAGAAGATAGAGCAGCTGCCCGAGACGGCAGCGTCCCTTATGCAGCGTGCTCATCATAGCCTTCCTCCTTGCTGAGACCGGGGATGAGCAGGCCGCTCTCCCTCACCGCTCACTAACGTCCCTCCCTCACTGCTGACCTCGCGGCGGCCTGCTTTCTCCTCAGCCAGGAGGGTAGGCCGGCGCTGGACCCCGACAAATGGCAGCCACCAATTGAGATTGCCCAAGAGCCGCATGGTCGCTGGCACAAGCAGACCTCGCACGAGCGTGGCATCGCAGATGACTGCCAGGGCCATGCCCAACCCGAGAGCTTTCACGAGGATCATGTCGGCAGTGGCAAAGCAGGCACTGACTACCACAACAATAGCAGCCGCGCTGGTGATGATTCCCCCACTGCGCTGCAGGCCAAGGGCTACCGCCTGGGTATTGTCGCCGCTCTCCCAGTAGGCTTCTTGTACCCGGGAGAGTAGAAAGACCTCATAATCCATCGAGAGGCCGAAGAGCGAGCAGAAGAGGAGAATGGGACTGGAAGCTTCGACAAAGCCCAGGGGTGTAAAGCCCAGCAGCTGATGCAAGAAGCCTTCCTGGAAGATGACGACCAGCGCTCCATAGCTGGCCAGGATCGATAGTGTATTCATAAGAATGGCCTTGAGCGGCAGTAGCAGCGAGCGGAAGAGCAGCAGGAGCACGACATAGGTGATGCCCGCCACAATCAGCGCCGCCTTCGGGAAATCCCCGTAGAGGGCCTCGACATAGTCGATGTTGCTGGCGCTCCCTCCGGCCACAAGCACATGCATGCCCGGCCCCGGAGGCGTGTTACGAATGGTCAGGACAAGCTCCTCTGACTGCTCCGAGAGCATGTCATACTTACTGATGACAGTGACCATTGCCAGGTTGCCCGCGACCGAGGATTTGAGCAGACCGGATAAATAGGGATCAGCAATGAGTTGCGGGTGAGTATAGAGTAGCTCATATTCCTGTAAAGTCAGACGAGGATCGGCGCTCACGATGCTGTCGACGCGGGCCACGCGCGGATCAGCTTCTAGCCGCTGGACATAGCGATAGAGCAAGGCGATATTGCTGGGTGTCAGCACGTTGCCCTGCATCTGAACGGCCAGTAGAATGGGCGTCGTCTCGCGCGCGTTGAAACGTGAGACCAAGAGATCGTAGGAGACGCGCGACGGGACATCTTGGGGCAGGATCGAGGCCCCCGGCGCCGAAAAGCGGACCGCCAGGAAGGGTAATCCGAGGGCTACCAGCAGCACTAAGACCGGGAAGAAGAAGCGTAGCGGATAGCGCATGACCAGATGCGATAGCCGATACCAGAATCCCTGATGCGGCTGAATGAGGGCGCTGCGTGCTCCAGCCAGAGCCACTTCTTCTGTCGCTGCATCTACATGAGCAGCCCGCCGCTGACGCCACCAGCCCCACAGCCAGGAGAGGCGCACGGGCAGGGCGTTGACGCGCGTCCCCAGAATGGCCAGCATGGCCGGAAGCAGGGTCAGGGCCGCCACAACGCAGAGCATGACCACCAGCATCCCCCCCAGGCCAACCGAGCGCAGCATGTTAATGCGGAAGAACGTCAGTCCGAAGAGGCCAATGGAGACGGTAAAACCGGAGAAGGTCACAGCTCGCCCAGCGGTGGCTACGGTAACGGCCACCGCCTCACCTGGCTTCCGACCGCGTGCTAACTCTTCGCGGAAGCGGCTGACCATGAAGAGGGAATAGTCAACTCCCAGCCCGAGGCCGAACAGCGTGGTAATGTTCAAAACAAAGATCGATAGCGGGATGACGTGACCCAGCCCAAAGATAATGGCGAGCGCCACGATCACCGCTCCGCCACCGATGATGGTGGGTAAGAGCGCGGCAATGACAGAGCGGAAGACCAGGAGCAGGGCAATGAGGGCAAAAGGAAAGGCCAGCAGCTCAGCTCGTCGCAGATCACGCTCGCTGACAAACTGAATATCTTCGTAGAAGACGGGGCTGCCGCCAACGTGAATCTCCAGATCCGGCTGCGCCTTCAGCCTGCGCTCCAGCTCGGGCAGGAGGCGCGGCGCGCTGTCGGGATCAGTCTTGAGCATGACATTGGCATAGGCGCCATGACGATCGAGCGAGATCTGTCGCGGATTATCCAGGTAGGTGACGACGCCCGCCACTTCAGACCAGCTCCGTACCTGGGCGAGTGCTTGCTGCATCTGCTGGACGAATTGCGGGCTGTCCACACGATAGCGCTGGCTAGTGAAAATCACCTGGACAACCGTCGGATTGAGATGGAGCTTGCTGGTGAGCAGATCGAGCGCTCGTTGTGACTCAGCATCAGGACTGAGCAATCCCCCCGGCTGAAGCACCTGGCTAGCCCGTGGGGCAAAGGGTAAGGCCACGAGCGCCAGGAGTAACCAGAGCAGGAGGATCAGCCAGCGTGCCCGAACGGTCACCTGGCCTAGCGCATAAAAAATTGACCTTCTCGGTTTCTGCATGTATACTCTTCCTCACCTGGGGGCCGCGCCTGGCAGACTGGCTGTGCTGCTGGCTCTGACGGCTCAGTCAAGGCTGCCGAGCCGCTCGCCCCTCACTCCGCGTTCATCTCCGTGCGGGGTCGCTGTGAAGATGTCCCTGAACGACATTGCTGTTATACTAGTAGACAGCTTTTGTCTGTGTGTCAAGGGGAGCTGGCACTCGGAGGAGGTCCTATGACGAAGCAGCTGGCAAAGCAGGCGACAACGAAAAAGCCGGTCCAGGGCGATGGCAAGCCAATGCAGGTCATCGCTGTCAATCGACAGGCTTACCATGACTACGATGTGGAGCGTACGGTAGAGGCCGGGATCGCTCTGGCTGGCACCGAGATTAAGTCGATTCGCGCTGGCAAGGTCAATCTCCGCGGCGCGTACGCCATCGGCAGAAACGGCGAGCTGTGGTTGGAAAATATGCATATCTCTCCCTACGAGCATGGGAACATCCACAACCATGACCCGCTGCGCCCTCGTAAGTTGCTGCTGCACCGCCGCGAGATCAACCAGCTTCTCGGCAAGGTCAGCCAGAAAGGGATGACACTGATCCCTCTGAAGCTCTATCTCAAAGACGGCCTCGCCAAGATTGAGCTGGGCCTTTGCCGCGGACGCAAGCTCTATGACAAGCGGGAGGCTATTGCCGAGCGCGATGCCCGCCGCGAGATGGAGCGCGCCCTGCGTCGCCGCTGAAGCCGATACCTCGCCGTCAACCCACACGAGCGGCGAAATCACCAGCTGATCTTTATCTCGCTTTTTTCACAAGTAGAGGAATAAGTCGCCAATGAACCAGGAAAAGCAAGTGGAGCAAATTCATCATTTTGTAGAACAGATCAACCAGCGCCCAGGCTTCGGCCAGCTTCTGGGCATGCGCGTGGAGGCAGCGGAGCCAGGGCGTGGGCGAGTTCGCCTGACGGTCGATGAGCGGCTGATGCACCCCCAGGGATTGGTGCACGGCGGCGTGATCTTTTCATTGGCCGATACAGCTATGGCTATGGCGCTCCTGGCCTCCTATCCGCCGGGGACGCACACCGGGACGATCGAGGCCAAGATCAACTATCTCCGCGCCGTGCGCAATGGGCACTTGCTGGCGGAGGCTGCCATTATCCATCAGGGCCGGACCACGGCGGTGCTGGAGGCTACGGTCTACCACCAGAGCGACGAGGGGCAGGAACAGCGCGCAGTGGCCCGGGTCTTGAGCACCTTCTATATCTTCCCAAGCGAGGAGAAGGGCGCTCACAACGAGCGCGCTGGTTAGTTTGCCAGCTCGCCTCTCGGACTAACTAAAACTAAAAAGAAGCGATGTGTGAGCGCTCGGCAACTGAGGCTTCGCCTGTCTCTCTGGCCTTAGCAGCGTAATGTTGTTCAAGACGGAGGAGCGTCAGGAGTGAGAGCAGTGCGACCAGACCAAGGATGGCTGTCAGGCAAATCAGGCCATCAAAGCCAAGACGATGGGCGAAGAGACCAGCCAGGCCATTGCCTAGCAACTGGCCCAGGCCAAGAAAGACCGAATAGAGGCCCATGAGCAGACCGCGATCCATCGCGCTCTCCTCAGTGAGATCGGCCAGGTAAGCCAGGGCAGAAGGGGCAAAGCTGCTTTCAGCAAAGATTCCTAGGAGGAGCACAGGAATCCAGATCCCTGGAGCTAAATCACCTCCGAGGCGGTGATTCATGCCCCAGAGGGCCATTACGCCCACATAGAGACCCGCTACGGAAGTGAGCATCATCATCAGGCGGGGCAGATGGGCAAGGAAACAGGCCCAGAAGAGAAGTGAGAGACCGAAGAAGAGGACATAGCTACCCAGGACCAGGCTCAGGCGACCACCGCCACCAGGTCCGCTCATGATGCCCATTAAGAGCTGATCACCCATGCGTCCAGGGCGGGAGAGTAAGAAAGGCAGCTGTGAGCTGACCCAGATACCCAGCAGGGCACTAATACAGATCCAGGCTGGAATAAAGATAAAGAGGCGCGGCTTGTGCAAGATTGCCAGATAACGTCTCATCAGCAGCGCCGGGCCAGTGGGTTCAGTCACCTGGGTAACATGAGGAGCCAGGAACATGCAGAGCGTCACCAAGGCATAGAAGAGGGCTAACAGAGCAAAAGCCCAGGAACCAAAGCGGTCCCAGGCAAAGCCGCCTACGACGACCCCGGCTGCTATCCCGCCACTGGTCGCCAGCTCATAGAAGCCCATGACCCGCATGCGACCCTGCTCATTCCGCCTGGTCAAATCGGCCAGATAGCCCAGGACAGAGGGGGTGATCATCGCTGACGCCAGGCCCGCAAGCACCTGCAAGGTCAGTAAGAAGGGCAACGGCGAGGCCATCGGCGTCAGCGGTATCAGCAGCATCCCTAGCACGCCCAGTAGTGGGCCCAGGACCATAAAAAGGCGCCGTCCCCAGCGATCGCTCAACGCTCCCATGAACGGCGCGAGCGTCAGCTCAGTAGCATAATAGACGACAGCCAGCAGACCCACCTGAATGGCCGTAATGTGATGCCCTGCATGAATAGCCAGGCGGGCCAGGAATAGCCCCAGGACGATCCCCCCAGCACCTGTATTGACGCGCAAGAGAAAGGTTCCCACAATAAGCGGGATGGCCGATCGCCGCACCATATCGCCCCCTCAAGTTCCAGCCAACCTACCTGCCTATCTCTCCAGATCGTCGCACGTAGGTTAGTTTCCTCACCGCCTGCTTTGTCTCCTCTTCTTCAGCGAGGTCGCCGTTAGTGCTCACAGCCAGCCTGACCTGTCCAGCCCCCTCCATGCCTAGAAGCGCGCGGCCTGACCCTCACCTTCGCCTGAGAGGCCATAGTGGCCTGCTGCTGTGGTCTTGCGATAGCTGCGCAAGGTCCAAACGGCAATAATCCCTCCAACAATCAGCAGGACGACTGCAACAATAAGGAGCACCAGCAACAATATACGCAATCCTTGATGATCAGAAGCACTGCTCAGAGAAAGAGCCAGTAGTGGCATCAATGACAATCCTCTCTCTCCCTGATGAAATAGTTCCCCCGAACAGCTCTCTATCATCAGGACGGGAGAGGCAGAAAGAAAGTAACGCACTCCCCCCTCCCTCTATCTCTCCAGAAACCAAGCAGGTCAGCCTCAGTTCTCACTCGCCACGCGCGGTGGAGTCCCAGACGAGCAAGGTAAAAGAGGCTGACCCTGGTTATCAGTTAGAAGCAGCATTAGGCTTTACGCTGCTCTGCCTGCTGAAGATTGAGCGCCCCCGGCAACAGCTGTTTTTCATAGCAGCAGTAGTGGCGCACCAGCGTTCTCCCAACAGGTTCTAACAGCCGCGCCGGGCCTCTGGAAGCGGGAGCTGAGCGTTCCTCCTCTTCCAATTCCAGTTCCAGTGTCAGGCGCCCTCGCTCAGACCAGGCTGCTTGCGTCTGACTCTCAATGACAATGTACCAAAAGCTCCGCTCTAACTGGTAGCCTTCACGTTCCAACAAGGCTCGAGCGGACCGGTTGCTATAGGCCACCGTCGTTGTGAGCAGGGCGCAGCCGCGCTCGCTGACTACAATGTCCTCCAGGGCGGCACGCGCACGCTGTTCCGCCAGGCGCAGCAAGAGTGTGCCAATGCCTCGGCCTCGATAGGCCGGGTGAACGCGGACGCAGAAAGCCCAATTGCTCCCTTGCGCCACCTCAGCCCCAGCGAGGGCGACAGACCAAACAGCACCATAGCCCACTACCTGCCCCTGACGCGTCAGAATTAACCAGGCATCGCTGCTCAGCTGGAAATCCATCCGCTGCCAGCTTGCACTGAGATCTCCATCTTCCTCATGGCCCTCCTGCTCCCCTTCAACCCGTGCACAGATGGCAAAGAGTTCTTTGACAGCCGGCAGGTCCGCGGCTGTCGGAGAGCGCGCTGAGAGATCGCGCAAGTAAACAGCCATCCGTTGTCCTCCTCTGGAAGGGGAAACCACGGCGATAAACGGCCCAGCCCCAGCCCGTTCGCAGGCTGGCTCTCCAGCCTGCCAGCTGCGCGACAGGCCTTCACCAGAGCAGCCAGGGCCGGGGCCTGGGCCTCAGCCATTCCTTTTCAGCTTCCCCGTTCGCTTGGCATAGCGCTCCGCCAGGCTAAAAGCGTAGACACTCGCTGGCACACTAATCAGACCCGTCAGAATCAGGGGCCAGGTACAGCTCCAGATCTCAGGAGACCAGAGAGGCCGGCCCTGCATGATCGCCTCGCGCAGGCCCTCCAGCACATACGTAGCTGGCGAAATACGCGCCAGCGGCTGCATCCAGCCCGGCAGCACTGAGATAGGATAGTAGACCCCCGAGACCAGCAACAGGACGGCTTTGACGATGAACGACATCTGCATGCCCTTCTCTGTGTACAACAGCGGGAGGATCGCCGCTCCGATGCCAAAGCCGATAAATGAGATACTACCCAGCAACAGCAAAAAGAGTGCCGTCAGGTAATTAGCATGGCTTAGATCGATATGGAAGAAAGCTGCAATGACCAGCAGCTGTATCAGCGTAAAGAGCAGTCCATGAGCAACAGCGTAAAGACAGCTCCCGACCATATGGGTAAAGCGCGAGATGGGAGCCATAAAGGTATATTCGATGGTGCCCTCCCAGCGCTCCATATTGATAATGTCAGTCACGCCGTCGAAGGTTACACTGAGATAGGACCAGACCGAGGTGCCGATCACGAGTACCAACAGCAGTGAGTTGGTGTCGAACTTGACCTTTGCCCCGGTAATCTGCTCAGCAGCGGCTCCGATGAAGGTCACGCTGAGAGCGTTGACGATGTTGTAGAGCAACCAAACAATTTCCCAGGCCCAGTAGCGTCTGGTCAGGTTCCAGTTGCGCTCAAAGAAAGCGTAGGTTGCCCGTCCTCGGTGCACTAAAGCAGTAAACATCATACAGTCCTTTTATTCCTCCTCTTCACGCATAGCTTCCAAAGCCTCAAAGGCTTTTTCCCAACTGCCGTAGCGAAGAATATCCTCTTCCGTGATGCGATGGCTGGCTGTATAGTGCATGAACACCTGATGCATGCTCGCGGGTACGGACAGCCCCAGCTGGTGCATCACTTCCTGCTTCAGCT
Source organism: Thermogemmatispora aurantia (assembly GCF_008974285.1). Lineage (GTDB taxonomy): Bacteria > Chloroflexota > Ktedonobacteria > Ktedonobacterales > Ktedonobacteraceae > Thermogemmatispora > Thermogemmatispora aurantia. The sequence continues at coordinate 621,357 of NZ_BKZV01000001.1, forward strand.
CATCGATCGAACCAAGCGCCACAATACGTCCCTGATCGATAATCGCGACACGATCGCAGAGAGCCTCAGCCTCCTCCAGATCATGGGTCGTCAGAAGGATTGTTGCATCGTGAACCTCACGAAGCTCGCGAACAAAGGTTTGCACATCCAGTTTTGAGCGAGGATCGAGGCCAGTCGTCGGTTCATCCAGGAGCAGCAATACGGGAGCCGTCAGAAAAGCGCGGGCAATGGCGACTTTCTGCTGCATGCCGCGCGACATATCTTCCAGCGGCTGCTTAATGCGTGCGGCTCCGATGCCCAGACGCTCCAGGATAGAGACAATTCGCTCGCGCGCCAGACGCCCTGGCAGGTTGTAGAGACGCGCTGCATAGATCAGGTTCTCCATAGGCGAGAGCTTCTTGAAGAAGGAAGCCTCAACACTCACGCGGTTGATCAGGCGGCGCACGATGGCCTCGTCTCGCACGACATCGTAGCCAAAGATCGTGACCCGCCCGCTATCAGGAATGAGCAGCGTGGAGAGAATGCGAATCAGTGTAGATTTGCCCGAGCCATTCGAGCCGAGAATGCCGATGATTTCGCGACGCTTAACCCGCAAGCTCACCCGATCCACCGCCCGCACCGTGCGTGCATCTTTTCCCTTCTGCCAGGGCAGCCACGGACGAGACTTCATAAAGACTTTCGTGACCTCCTCAACAAGAACAGCATCTTGCTCCTCTTGGTGATCTGCCAACCTCGGTGTAGATAATGGTGGGAGCAGGCGCTGTATCGCCATACAGTAAACCTCCTTTGCTTGTGAGCATCGTCTTGGCTGTCCCCGTCCGGTCCACGCTGCTCTCCAGCGTGGAGAGAAACCAGAACGGTCGATCGGAAAGATACTACCAGCCGGGACCTCTTACCACGATCACTCGACCGGTCTTCCATCTGCCCTAAAGAACAGCTCCACCCGCCTTGGAAGCATACAGCTCAGGGCGAGTCGTATGACAAGGCCACGATAGGCTTCAAACCGAGCAGGTCAGCCAGCCCGTTAGCTAGCGTCGGGTCAGATGAGCGGACAGGCATGTCGAGTAGGTGAATAGTGGAGTCTCTTGGCCGACGGAAGCGAACTCGGCCCGGTTTTTTCGAGGCTTCTCAGTCTCAGTACTCCACAGCTGCTGCAACCCAGGGATCAGAATGGATGCCATCGTCCGACCAGGAAAAAGGCGACAAAAAACCGTGGGACTGAAGGTTGCTGTCTCAGTGCCCACGGTCGAGAGATCGCTCTTCAGCGCCCGGCGCTTTTGTCACACATCAGGCGCCAGGCGTAAAACAGGCGGCGACTCCCCCCAAATGGGCCCACTGATCCCCAAGTCAACCAGGCATGGAGTAGTGAGTAACAGCGAAGAAAGGCCAGCGAAGCCCCTGGAAAAGGCAGAGGTAGCGAACGGCAAAACAATCCCCCTGCTCCTCTTCTGCTGCAGAGGCCAAGAGGCCAGGAGCACACGATTGCTTACCATTAGCTCGCCTCCCTATCCCTGGGCTTGCGCTAAGCGCAGCGAATGTTTTTTGTCCCAGATGGGGACACCAAAGGCCCCGAACCAGCGGCACGGGGCCACAGGACTTCAAGTAAATGATTACTTTTTAGAAAAGGTCTAGAACGAGTATACGGTAAAAAAACTCCTTTGTCAAGGGAAGATCAACGCTGGTCAATAGAGCGAGGGAAGAATCAGGGGAAGAGGAGCGAAGGCCGGGCTAACGACTACCCAGCCCGGCCTGCACCTCGGTTTTAGCCTCGGCTTTCGCCTGTTTCACAAACTGCATCAGTTGCCCTTGCTGGATGATCTTTGCCAGCCGTTTATGGCACTCAATCGCCTCTTGCGGCGTATTGCTACTATGCTCGTAGATCACCAACCGATAGAGGGTGAGATAACCGTTCTGCTGAGGATAGACAGCTGTGACAAAGCCGCGGCCCAGGCGGCGATCATCGAAGGTCGCCAGCACGTAGCGCTTTCCATCCGGGGCGACGACCACGTGGCGAGCCAGGTCGAGCACCTGCAGCTTCACCGGATAGGCATCGGGGATCTCCAGAGGCCGTTCCCGGATGCTGGCCAGCATCTCCCGATCCTGTTCCAGCACAACACGATCAATCATCGCATCACTCCATAAGGATCAGCTTAAAGGGCACATGCCACCCTGGCTTGGGAAAGCTCCAAGGTGGCATAGTACAGTTTAACGGAAGAGGGAGAGCAGGTCAAGTGCTCCCTGGCTCCGGCTGGGCCTTCCCTCTCCCCTCGCACCGCAGCGTCAGAGATCTTCCAGGGCGGTTGGCGCTGGCAAATCGAACGAGCGACCTCTGCGCCAGAGACGGCGCAGGTGTTCCCAGAGCCAACGGATAAAGTGCACAGGCGCCCTGGCCAGCACATAGGGATGACGTAGGAGGTAAAGGAAGAGACGCGGCTCAATCTGTCGCCAGAGGGCTGGTGCTTCGCGCATTTCGCCCGAGTTGGCTGGGTGCTCAGGGCTACCCGGGGGCGCCCACAGGTCGCGCACGTAGAGGTCCCCCAGACGCTGCAAGAGCGGCGCCTGCTCGGGAGCCACATCACTGAGACGCTGGATATATTCGTGAGGCGTCTCGGCGCGACGGGGAGTGAGGCCGGCCCAGCTCGCCAATAGACAGATGCGCCCGTAGATTTGGGCTGTCAGGCGCAAGTGGCGGAAGAGCCGCCGCCACCAGATGGCGAAGAGCATCAACAAGCAGGCCAGAGCAAAGATTACGCTCAGGGTGAAGTAGCTCAATGACTGCTGCCAGCTCAGGCCGCTCCCCTGGGAACTACCTCCCGCTACCCCGGTTTCATCGTTCGGCAGCGGGAGACGCCGTGGCGTCGTGGCGCTGGGCGAAATGCCCTGACCAGGAGTGATCGTCGAGCCACTATCTGACGAGCTGTACTGATTGGGAAGCGGGCGCGTGAAGGCCGGAAATCCCGGCGAAGGCTCGAAATTGATCCAGCCATAGCCAGCGAAGTAGATCTGGGTCCAGGCATGGGCCTGAGTACCACGTACCACCCATTGATGAGTAGAAGGATCGTAGGTGCCCGGCGCATAGCCAGTCACCACTCGCGCCGGCATCCCAAGTTCGCGCGCCATTACCGCCATCGCCGTCGCAAAGTAATTACAGAACGCCCGGTGACCGCTGCGGAAGAGCAGCCAGGAGACCGGCTCATCGCCGGGGGGCAGCTGGACATCGACTGAGTAGGTATAGCCACGGAAGTAGTTTTCTAAAGCCACCGCCTTGTCGTACATCGTGTGAGCGCTGGCGGTCAGTTGCTCGGCCAGGATGCGAATATTGGGATCAAGATGAGGAGGCAACTGCAGATAGGTCTGCAGAATGGCGGGATCATAATAATCGGTGGGTAGAGGGCCCTCATAGTTGGGTGGCAGCTTGGGAGCTGCGGAAGGGAAAGGAACCGATTCCAGGGTCTTGACATCCGCCGAGGAGACATACGACTGGACCGTGTAATGATCACCTGCCGCTAGCTTGGACCCTTTGCGCAGCACGGCCACGATGCTGGTAGTGTTTTTGCTCACGAGCACAACCGCAGGCTGGTCAAGCTGGCCCGCCTGCCAGGGCGTGAAGAGGTAGGGCTGCTGCTCACCTGGGGGATTGACGACGGTAATCTGGAGCGTCACGGCATGGACAGGCGTGCCCTCGGGCGGAATCTGCTGGCCCTTCGGCAGCGAGATACTGTAGGTGGGACTGGTCGACCAGCCACGCCCATCGTAGGTGTCATAGGCCAGCGAGGCAATATATTGCCCTCCCTCGCTGCTCGTGATGCGGAAAACGATGTCGTTGTTCAGGTGGGGATTGCCACCTAGCACCAGCGAATTGGTGAAGTTGCCGCGGTTCGATGGAATTACTCCCCCATCGACAGCGACAAGACGGTTCCAGGCATTCTCAACCTGCACCCAGGGATTGCTGTCAAGATCCCAGATCTGCGCGGCATCGGCATTGACATAGCTGCCCGGCAGAATCCAGGAGAGAATCACCACGGCCAGCGAAACCAGCAGGCCGGCCTGCATGAAGTCCCAGCCCAGATCGTCAGCGCAGCGCAGACCCAGTCGCTTCCAGCGGCGCATCGACTCAAAGAGTGAAAAGCGGAGCAGGAGCAGCAGTGAGGCGCACAAAAAGATAAAGAGAAAGATCAGATAGCCAACAGGTACATTGCTGAGATTAATGAGCAACACCGCGCCGTTGAGCAGGATCATCAGCAGCGGCACACGAGTGCGATAGACTAGCCAGACACTGGCATAGGCCAGCCAGAAGCTGAGAGCAGTGATCAGGAAGAGAAAGATCGAATCGTCGCTACTCGTGCCCCCGGCCAGAGCGATCGCCACCCAGGCCCGCAGGGCGCTGAAGAAGAGAGGGAAGCTGCCGTTGAAGTCGGCAGTTGCGGTCTGCCAGTAGGCGATGAGCAAACCGAGCACCAGGGCCAGCGGCTGAACGAGCCAGGGAGGGAGCCAACGCTGGCGCCCGGCCACCAAGCCGAGCAGCAGGCCAAGTGCGGTTGTCAGGGTGAGTACCTCCAGATGGGCTACCCAACCGGCCACCTGCACCGACCAGATGGTGCTATAGACGACGATGGTCACCAGCACGAGCGAGAAGTAGCCTTCTTCGAGATGGAACAACTCCTTGAGCGAGGACCAGCTCAGCCCTGGCTTATCTGGGTTTGGAGCTGGTGAACCTGCCCCCTTGGGGCGGAGTTCAGGCTCCGAGAACAGCCGAGAGAAACGATCAGCAGTGGCCTGGCCCATATCAAGACCTCCATTGGAGAGAGCGCACGCTCGGGCCGCGTTCGAGCGCCTCTGCTAGCGAGTCGCCCCGTCTGACGCGCAGCACGGGAACGCCCTCGCCTTCCAGCAAGGCCCACGTATCTTCATCGACGGGTCGTCCATCAAAAGAAGCGGCCTCCAGTCCGATGACCGCCACCTGGACCCCACGGCGGCGCAAGTGCCTTAACCCTTCGTGCCAGTCGCGCGAGGTTGAAGGGGTAATCACAATGGCCGCTGTATTGCGCCCAAAATGCAGGGCATCCAGCGCCAACGCCTCCTTCAAGTCCGGTCCAGATCCTGCTCTGACCACCGCCAGCAGCTCCAGCACACGCTCGATCTGGCGCTCGCCGCGATCCAGTGCCAGAAACTCTCGACGCTCGCCGTTAACAATCAGGCCCAGAGACAGGTCCTGACGCAGCAGATAGACGGCGAGCGAGGCCGCGATCGTAATGCCATATTCTTCTGTCGATTCTTCTCCCTCGCCCGCCTGCACTGCCTGATGGAGATCGAGGAAGATCCAGGCATCCATTGCTGGATCAAGATCGAATTCCTTGACCATCAGTTTATTATAATGTGCCGTTGAGGGCCAGTGAATGCGGTTGAGCGAATCGCCGCTGACGTATTCTCGGATGGTGGTAGCATTCGTTGTCGTATGGAGCGCGCGACGGGTACTGCGCCCTTTACCAGGCAGACCACCAGTAAAAAAGGCAAAGCCTGCCAGAGGAATGACACGCGGCAGAACGAGAATGTCGTAGGCCGGCGAGAGCAGACGATGACGCCGGAAGAGGCCGAAGGGGTCGCCACTGCTGGCAATCACGGGACCAAGTTGGTAGCGACCCCGGCGCCGACAGACCGTACGGGCCCGCCAGAGCGCGCGCTTGCGCCCGCCCATGCTGGCGACATAACCGGCGCGATGGCCAGGCAGCGTGGAGCCATCGACGATCTGCACCCAGAGTTTGGGAAAGATGCTGACATTATCTAACATCAAGCGCTCGTCGAAGGTATCACCCACCTGGACGCGCCCAAAAGGGGCCGCGCGATGAAAGACCAATCCGCGCAGACTGTAATGGGCCCACAGCAGTGAGAGCAGAAAGACGGCCAGCAACACATAGGTGACCACATAGAGCGCCTTCCAGCCGCTACTGATGGCCAGAAAGCCCGTCACCACAATCAAGAGCACCAGAAAAACGGTCTGCCAGCTCCGCATGGCTCAGCGCGCCTTTCCTCCTCCGACCCAGGCGCCCGGGACCGGCACCGTCTGCAGAATCTCGTCCAGAATGGCCGAGGAGGTGACCGAGCGCACGCGGGCCGCTGGGGTGACGATGATTCGATGCGCCAGCGTTGGTTTGACCATCATCTTGACATCGTCTGGGATCACATAGCTACGCCCGCGAATGGCCGCCAGCGCTTGCGCAGCGCGGAAGAGCGCTAGCGAGCCGCGCGGGCTGGCTCCGAGATAAATGTTGCCATGATGGCGCGTGGCGTTGGTGATGGCCACAATGTACTCACGAATAGACTGGTCAACATGAATAGCTCGAATCTGCTTCTGTATCTCTAGCAGTTCCTCCGCCGTCATGATCTGCTGCAGATCCTCAAGAGGATGATGGTGTTGCTGGCTATTGAGGATATTGATCTCATCGGCAGGGGAAGGATAGCCCAGGCTGATATTCATCATAAAGCGATCGAGCTGGGCTTCGGGCAAGGGGAAAGTTCCTTCGTATTCGATGGGGTTCTGGGTAGCCATGACCATGAATGGCTCAGGCAAGGGATAGCTCCGGCCATCGACGGTGATCTGCGACTCCTCCATCGCTTCCAGCAAAGCCGACTGGGTCTTGGGTGTTGCGCGGTTCACCTCGTCGGCCAGCACAATCTGCGCCATAATCGGCCCAGGGCGAAACTCGAAATTGCCCGTCTTCTGGTTGTAGATTGAGACACCGGTGATATCGCTTGGCAGAAGATCAGGGGTAAACTGGATGCGCTTAAAGCTACAGCCGATCGAGCGCGCAATGGACTTGGTCAGGACCGTTTTGCCCACGCCGGGCACATCTTCAATCAAGACATGGCCCCGACAGATGACGGCAATCAGGGTGAAGGTGACAGCTTCGGCTTTACCAACAATGACGCTCTCAACGTTGCGAATCACTCGCTGAACAGCAGCAGCGAGATCCTGTACTGACTGCATGCTCTACTCTCCGATCAGGTCGCGGAGGCCCGAATCCAGGAACAGCTCAACCTGCTTTAGTGTACCACACTGCCCGCCCGGATGATACCAGTTTGCCCCGGACGCCAGCCTCTCCTACCCTTCTCCTATGGCGCGGGCTGAGTACTGGTGATCGCTACAGCGTCTGCCTCCGTTTTTCTTCTATAATAACGTTGACAGTGGAGCAACGATCGCAATCTGCTGCCAGTCTAGCAAAGATTGCTGAATTTTGGCTGAAGGAATGGCCCCCTCTCCTTTCTCAGACGAAGGAGAGGGGAGGCAGGCGAGAGCATCAGGAGAGGAGGTCCCCATTTGCTCGCCGCTGCCCTCCAGCCAGTCCGAGCTAAGCTATCCGTCCTGTTCCTAAAAGAAAGGGCTATCCTCACAAGGGTGAGTATGGTATCATGAGAGCCATGCAACAGGACAACGAGAGGCAAGAACTCTACGCCCGCGTCCTGGGATATGTCCAGGGGGTTGGCTTCCGCCAGTTTGTCATGCATCACGCCACAGCCCTGGGTCTGCGCGGCTACGTGCGCAACCTGGCCGATGGCAGCGTGGAGGTGCTGGCGCAAGGGCCACGCGCCGCTCTGGAACGGTTGCTGACTCTGCTGCACCGTGGTCCTTCCGCCGCTGAGGTCCATGAGGTCCGCGTCGACTGGCGCCAGCCCAGTGAGCCACTGAGTGGCTTCCATATCCGCTGGTAGCTCACTTGTTTGCTACTCTGCTGTTCCGTTGGGCAGCGCAGTTTCACCCTGCACTGTCTTGTAGAGAGCGCTTTTTGATGCTTGTCGCAGCTTCTGATTCGTCAAGCGTCTCTATCCTGGCTCATTTGAGCTTCCACTGTATAAAAAGATAAGGCGAAAGCGATCAACAGGTTAGTCAGAGTGAAGGAGGCTCGGGGTTTTGATCGATCGAGAAACGGTACTCCACATTGCCCAGCTGGCACGGCTCGGCCTGAGCGACGAGGAGGTTGAGCTTTTTCGCCAACAGCTCTCCAGCATTCTGGAGCATATGGCTATTCTGCGCGAGGCAGATGTGAGCGGGGTCTCTCCCCTGGCCCATGCCTCACGTCTCACGAACGTGATGCGCGAGGATGAGCCTGGTCCCTCCTATCCCCCGGAAGTGCTTCTGGCCAACGCCCCCGACCAGGAGGAGCAATGTCTGAAGGTGAACGCTGTGTTGGAGGAGTCCTAGCCGATGAGCGCTTTGCATGAGCTAACGCTGAGCGATGCGGCGACGCTGCTGCGCCAGCGCCAGATTTCTTCTGTTGAGCTGACACGCGCTTTTTTGGAGCGGATTGAGGCCCTCGATGGACGCATCCGCGCCTTTACTCTGGTGACAGCAGACCTGGCGCTCCAACAGGCCCAGGAGGCCGACCAGCGCCTGCAGCGTGGCGAGCAGGTGACCCCTCTCACAGGCATCCCGCTGGCCATTAAGGACGTGATCTGCACCAAGGATATCCCAACAACCTGCAGCTCGCGCATGCTGGAGCATTTCCGCCCTCCCTTTAATGCAACGGTCATGGAGCGCCTCCAGGCCGCCGGGGCGGTGATGCTTGGGAAAACCAACATGGACGAGTTCGCGATGGGATCTTCGACCGAGCACTCGGCTTTTTTCCCCACGCATAACCCCTGGGACCTGGAACGCACACCCGGCGGCAGCAGCGGTGGCTCGGCAGCTGCTGTGGCAGCGGGCATGGCTCCGGGAGCGCTGGGCAGCGACACTGGCGGCTCGATTCGTCAGCCAGCAGCGCTCTGCAACGTCGTAGGATTGAAGCCAACGTACGGTCGCGTCTCCCGCTTTGGCCTGGTTGCCTTCGCTTCCTCACTGGACCAGATCGGCCCCTTCGCACGTACAGCTCGCGATGCCGCTCTGCTACTGCAGGCCATCGCCGGCCCCGATCCACGTGATTCCACCTGCTCAGCCACTCCTGTACCGGACTATACGGCGGAGCTAACGGGCGAGATCCGCGGCCTCCGTATCGGTGTCCCTGTCGAGTACTGGGAAGCCCCTGGTATGGACCCAGGCGTGGCGCGCGTTGGTCAGGAGGCGGTCAATCGTTTGCGCGAGCTGGGGGCCGAGATCCGCGAGGTCTCACTGCCCCATACCCGCTATGGGGTCGCCGCCTACTATATCATCGCCCCTGCCGAGGCAAGCGCCAATCTGGCTCGCTACGATGGCGTAAAGTACGGCTACTCCTATCGCGACACCAGCGATATGTGGGAGGCTCTGGATAAGACACGTCAATATGGCTTTGGGCCAGAGGTCAAGCGCCGTATCATGCTGGGAACATATGTGCTCTCCGCCGGCTACTACGATGCCTACTATAAACAGGCTCAGAAGGTGCGGGCGCTCATTGCCCAGGACTTCGAGCGTGCTTTCGAGCAGTGCGACGTGCTGGTCAGCCCCGCCTCACCAACGGTGGCTTTTAAGCTGGGGGAGAAGCTATCGGATCCCTACCAGATGTACCTGAACGACGTCTTCACTATCCCGGCGAATCTGGCTGGGATCTGCGGCATTTCGATTCCCAGTGGCTTCAGCGAGGGCCTGCCCGTAGGACTGCAGATTCTCGGCAATGCCTTTGCCGAGGCGACGATTCTGCGCGTGGCTGATGCTTTCCAGCGTGTAACGGACTATCATACCCAGCGCCCGGCCCTGTAGTGTAGAGGGAGAGAGCAGCCCAGAGAGCTTGCTTCGCCTGAACAAGTCGGGCAAGTGACTATCTGCCTGCCTCTCATCTGGCTATCCCTCTACCTGCTCTGGACGGAGCCGAGGAAGGAGAGTCTGTCCTTGCCACAACAGCAGCATCGTCCCCGCTCTGTTTTCCCAAGCTTGCCACCGCTGGTCAGCCGTATGCTGGCCGCGCTGCTTCTGGCCTTGGCCGCCTTCATCGCTATCGGGGCCTCTTTGCTGGTTTTTACCCCTTGGGGGACCGGGCTGGCAGGCGGTACCAGCATGACGGAGACCCCAACTGTAGGGCCGTCTTCGCTCTCGCCAACACCACGGCCAACCCTGGCCCCCGTGTTGACTCCTCGCGGCTCACCCCCCTCGCTGACCGCCGCCGAGGCTATGCTGCTGGACGCCGATAGCGATCGCATTCTGGCCGATATCAACGGTGAGGTGCCGCGCCCAATGGCCAGCACAACGAAGATTATGACGGCGGTCATCGCTTTGCAGATCGGCAACCTCGATCAGGAGATTACGGTCGGCGCCGACGCAGTAAACGAGGCTCGCGATAATGATGGGAGCAACGCAGGCTTACAGGTGGGAGAACAGTTGACGCTGCGCGACCTGCTCTACGCGCTGCTTCTACCTTCGGGCGATGACGCAGCCATTGCGATTGCCGATGGCCTGTCTGGTTCGACGGCGAAGTTCGTAGCTCTCATGAATCTTTTTGCTCTGCGACTACACTTGTTCCAGACACATTACGCCAACCCAGATGGGCTGCCAGCACCAGACCACTACACCACAGCCTTTGACCTGGTGCGCCTGGCTCGCTATGCTATGAGCATCCCACTGTTTGCCCAGATTGTGGGAACGCGCGTCTATTCTGTGCCAGCAACCGCTACTCATGCGGCCCATGTCTGGACCTCGACGAACGAGTTGCTGAGCACCTATTCAGGGGCGACAGGCATCAAGACGGGTTTCACGGGAGAGGCTGGCTACTGCCTGGTCTTTTCGGCTACGCGCAACGGCCATCACTTGATCGGCGTTGTGCTCGATACCCCTAGCCCTGAAGCTCGCTTTCAGGACGCGCGCCGTCTGCTCGACTGGGGTTTCTCGCTGCCCGTCGCGCCTCCCGGTCCCTCGGCACCACCCCCTATCTAGCTTAGAGGATGCACGACGAGGCTGGCCGCGGCAGATCTTGCTCGCATCTGGTAGCTTCTGCTAGGTCCGCTATACGATGCCGGATTCTGGCCCATCTTGCCGGCAAGACGTACTGGTCAGGTGGACGTAAACATGATAGAATAAGCTTTACGACCTGACCATGCTCGCACTAACCTTTGGCACAAAGGACAGCAATGCGTTACGCCGTTTTCAGCGATATACACGCGAACCTGGAAGCACTGGAAGCAGTGCTCGCCAAGATCGATGAGATCTCTAAAGAGAAACCCATCGATCAGATCTGGTTCCTGGGGGACCTGGTTGGCTATGGCCCCGACCCCAATGCCTGTATCTCTTTGCTGCGCGAGCGTACTGATGTGATCATCGCGGGCAACCACGACTGGGCGGCGGTCAACAAGATCGATCTTGACGACTTTAGCGCCGCTGCGCGCATCTCCGCCGAGTGGACTGCTCAGCAGCTGACGGAAGAGCACCGTGAGTTTTTGGCGAACCTCCCCGAGCGCCTTGATATCGGCGACGTGACACTCGTGCACGGGAGTCCGTACGGTCCCCTCTGGGAGTACCTGACCTCCGAGGTGCTGGCTGAGCGCAGCTTCCAGTATTTTAGCAGCCGCTTTTGCTTTGTGGGCCATACCCATATTCCAGTGATCTTCCAGCAGCCGATGGGCGTTAACAAGGCCGGCAGCTCCGGCACTTCTGGGGAACGCGTGCAGGAAACGGCTTTTGCTGCGACTGCCGCCGAGGCTGATGAGAGCAGCATAGATGATTCAGGCTCAGAGCAGTCCGCTTCTGCCAGTCTGGGCGAAGGCGAGCGCCCTGAACCGACGGAGGAGGCCGCTGAGGGGCTGCAAGGAGCAGTGACAAAGACGGTTGCCCCAGCGACAACCAGAGAAGCTGCCAATGTCGAGCAGGCCTCTGCCGACGAACAGATGCCCAGGACCGAGCCCAACGAGCCAGAGCAGGAAGGTGAGTACGCCGATATCGTGGCAGCGCTTGAGGCGATCGAAGCACGGACTTCCGAGGAGGAGATTCTCAGCGCCGAGGATCGCCTCAACAGTGAGATCGAGGAATTGCTGGCTTTGCTTGGCCTCAGCCAGAGCATGATCAAGGTCACCAACGAAATGCTGACTCCGCCAGAAGGCCATTGGGACCCGCCCGCCGGCTATCGGGCGATTATTAATCCCGGCGGAGTGGGACAGCCACGCGATGGTGATCCACGCGCCGCTTTCATGATCTATGATACAGAAGCCGGCTTTGAGTTCTACCGCGTGTCCTACGATATTAAGAAGACACAGGAGAAAATCATTAAGGCCGGCCTGCCCCAGTATCTGGCTATACGTCTGGCCTACGGTCGTTAGCTCGGCTATAGATCTTTTTTCGTCTCTTTCTTCCTAAAAATAGATAACAGGTCTCTGAATTAGCAATAAATGAAGTTGATTGTTGGACTGGGCAACCCTGGCCCTCAATATGCGCCGACGCGTCACAACGTCGGCTTCCGTGTCGTTGAGAAGCTGGCTCAGAAGCTGGGTTGGCGCTGGAGCGAAGAGCGCAATCGGGCCTTGTTGGCTAGCGGCTCGTTTGGGGGAGAGAAGGTCGTGCTGGTGAAGCCCCTGACCTATATGAATCTCAGCGGCGAGGCCGTGGGTGCGCTCGCCCGCTGGTATCGGCTTTCTCCCCAGGATATCCTGGTCGTCTGCGATGATCTCGATCTCCCTGTCGGGCGTTTGCGCCTGCGCGCTCGCGGCAGCACTGGTGGTCACAATGGCCTGGAGAGCATCGTTCACCATTTGCATAGTGATCAGTTCCCCCGCCTGCGCGTTGGCATTGGACGCCCGACCCACCCACGGATGAGTGTGATCGATTATGTGCTGGGGGTTCCTCCTGCCGCAGAGCGCAGCCAGCTGGAACGGGCGGAAGACGAGGCCGTGGCAGCTATCGAGCTGGTGCTCACGCGCGGCCTGGAGACCGCCATGAGCATGGTGAACAGTGATCCAGAGGCCCGGCGCCGCGCAGAGGAACAACGTCAGCGCCAACAAACCCGCCGTCCTCCGATGCAGATCGGCATGGTAGCCCGCCTTTTCCCCAGCCACTGGCGTCCACTGCGCGAGGAGATCGCCTTTGCTCGCTCCTGTGGCTTCCAGTGGCTGCAGCTCCGTGGTTCAGAAACAGGACTTAGCGAGCAGACGCTGGGAGATTCCTTTGAGACGGTCGCGGCGGCCCTACAGGGGTCTGGCCTGGCCTGCGTTTTGGAGATCACTCTCCCGCTGACTGCAGCAGGAACCACGCCAAGCGGGGCAACCTTGGCCACAGTACTGGCGGCCAATCTCCCAGCGATCCGCCGTTTACCCTGTAGTCGCGTCCATTTTCATCTGACGGCCTCGCCCTCCAGCCCCGATGCCCTCCAGGCTCTGGAAGAACGTCTGGCCCCCGCTCTCCAGGAGGCCCTGGCCCTGGCTACCTCCCAGACTCCACCTTTCTTGCTGGGAATCGAGCACAACGAGCCTGCGGCTGCTCCCTTCGCCAGACCGGATCGTTGCGCCTGGTTGCTGGAGCAAGTGCCCGAGCTGGGCTTTGTCTGGGACATCAATCATACCCTTCCTGAAGCCCTACCCGACTACCTGGCTCTGACTCCGCGGATGATCCTGATCCATGTCTCGGATACGCCATTACCACAGTTGAATTATCATCTGCCTTTGGGTCTGGGAACTCTGGATATTGAGGGCTACTGCGAAGAGCTGCTCGCACGCGGCTTTGCTGGCCCTGCTATCCTGGAAATCGGAGGGACCCCCCGCTCCGGTGGCTTTGGTCGCGATAGCGATGAGGCGCTGCAAGCTTCGGCCCAACGCCTGCGTGCCGCCATTGGACGGGCCTATGCCCGCGTGCGTAGCCGCCAACCAGAGGCACCCAAGGCTTAGTAAGCGCCTCCGCTCCTTTTTGCCAAGCTGAGCCTGCTTATGATAAGATAAACTATAAGAAAGACAAGAGCGATCAATCCTCATTGCAGAGCCAGACCTCGGCCCGGGTTGGTATGCCGTGTCTGCTGGGACTGTATGGAAGAGGCCGGCTGACTGGCAGCCGTCAGGCCGCGAGGGATCACAGGCACAGGCTCAGTGGGGTAGCAATGCTTCTCTGCCCACACAGCTAACTCTGATGGGAAGACCTGCTCTCTCGACAGGACAGGCCTGCTGTGCTAGACTGAGGATCGCCGCATGGGCCTGCTCCCCTTGTCGGGCCAGTCAGTGCCAGAGGAGCGGGACACCTCTGTATGCCGCACCCGCTGAGCTAAGCCCTCAGCCAGCCAGCAAACAAACAAATCTGATAGAGCACAGCAATAGTATAACAGCATAGCAGAAGAAACCAGTCACATCAAGAAATCTTAGCTGGTGTTGTGAGGCAAGATTGACACTCCAAGGTTTATTATCACTGCTCACCCAGAGAACCGATTTCAAACGACTACTCAGAAGGCTGCGCGCTGCAGAAGGGCTGCCGGTTCTTGACGCAATTACAGAACCGGCTCGTCCTTTCGTTATCGCTGCTCTGGCGACAGCATACGAGCAGCCGCTGCTTATCGTCACAGACGAGGAAGAAGGGGCGCGGCAGATGGCAGAGAGCCTGGCCATGTTCGCCCCGGAGGGTAGCCAGGTCCTCTATTTTCCGGGGCGCACCGCCCTCCCATACGAGCGTCTACTGAGCGACGCCGAGACGCTTCAGAAGCGCATGCAAGCCCTCATCGGCCTGCTGCGACGTGAGCCGCAACTGTTGCTCGTCTGCGCGGCGAGGGCTTTGACGCAGCCTCTGATGCCGCCTCATGAGCTGGATCGCACGCTCTATGAGCTGCAGCAGGGCGAGGAACTGGACCTCTCGCTGTTGCTGGAGCACCTCTACAATCTGGGCTACGAGCCAGTAGCCGAGGTCGAGGAACCGGGTCAATTCAGTCATCGAGGGGGTATTGTTGACCTTTTTCCTCCCACGCTGAGCCGACCGGTACGTGTCGAGTTCTTTGGCGATCAAGTCGAGTCGCTGCGAACCTTCGACCCGGAGACCCAGCGCTCGCTCAATCCGCTCATGAGCTGTCTGATTGGGCCAGCGCGTGAGGCCCTGCCAACGCGCGGAGCACAGGCGGCCCGTGAGCTAGAGAAGCTCGATCTGCGCATCCTCCATCGCGACGCTGAGGAACGCTGGCGCCGTGACCTGGAACTGCTGCGCCAGAGCCGTTCTTTCGAGGACATCGCTTTCTATCTGCCCTACTTACACGAGCCGGTGACGCTGCTCGATTACCTTCCCAAGGATGCCCTTATCATCCTCAACGAGCCTGAGCATATTCAGAATCGTATTCGCGACCTCGATGCTCAGGCACAGGAGATGAAGGCGCGCCTGGAAGCGGAGCGCGAGAACCCGGCCCACCTGCGACCGGCGCACTTCTCCTGGGAGGAGCTGAGTCCACGTCTGCAGCAGCGCCGTCAGCTCCATTTCGCTGGCATCCTTGCCGCCACAGGGGAGCACGATCCCGATGGCGCATCTGCGCCCGGTCAAGAGTCGCTGTTGCCGACTTGCAGCAGCGCGAACTCCTACGGCGGACGCATCCGGGCCTTCGTCCACGACTGCCGTAAAGCGCTGGCCAGGCGCGAGCGCGTTGTGATCGTCACAGCCCAGGCACGTCGCCTCGCTGAGGTTTTTGCCGACGAGGCCAGCACCGAAGAAGAGGGGCCGATTCATGTCAGCCCCGGCAGCAGCATCAAAGAGCCGCCCGCCGAGGGCAGCCTCACCCTCATCCAGGGACATCTGGCAGAGGGTTGGCAGTCGCGTGCTTTGGGCCTCAACGTCTACTCTGACGCGGAGGTCTTTGGCTGGTCCAAGCGCCGCCCGGCCCAGCGACGCCGACCAGTCACGCCGGCCTCTTTCTTGAGCGAGCTGAATCCCGGCGACTACGTCGTCCACCAGGAGCATGGCATCGGGCGCTTCGAAGGCCTGGTCAGAATGAACCTGACCGGCGTCGAGCGCGAGTATCTGCTCATCCGCTACGCCGGCAACGACAAGCTCTACATCCCAACGGACCAGCTTGACCGTGTGACGCGCTACATTGGTATGGGAGAGGCCGTGCCGGCTCTCAGTAAGCTAGGCAGCACCGAATGGACGCGGGCCAAAGCGCGGGTCAAAGAGAGCGTCCAGGACGTTGCACGCGAGCTGCTGCGTCTCTACAGTCTGCGCGAGACCACCGAGGGCCATGCCTTCCCACCCGACTCCGAACAGCCGTGGTTGAAAGAGCTGGAGGATGCCTTCCCTTACGAGGAGACGCTTGACCAGGCGCGCGCTATTGAAGAAGTTAAGGCCGATATGGAGCGCCCCAGGCCGATGGATCGCCTGGTGTGCGGCGATGTAGGTTATGGTAAGACCGAGGTTGCTCTGCGCGCCGCCTTCAAGGCCGTGCTGGATCAGCGCCAGGTGGCGGTTCTTGTTCCCACTACCGTTCTCGCCCTCCAGCACTACAATACCTTCAAAGAGCGGCTCAAGCCCTATCCTGTGCGTGTCGAGCTACTAAGCCGTTTCCGCTCCGAGAAGGAGCAGAAGCGGATTCTGGAAGACCTCGCCCTGGGGAAGATCGACATCATCATCGGCACTCACCGCTTGCTGCAGAAGGACGTTGTCTTCTTCCAGCTCGGGCTGCTCATCATTGACGAGGAGCAGCGCTTTGGGGTCATGCACAAGGAGCGGCTCAAGCAGCTACGCACCGAGGTCGATGTGTTGACCATGACGGCCACGCCGATTCCTCGCACACTGCACATGGCCCTGGTCAACCTGCGCGATATGAGCGTCATCGAGACGCCACCCCAGGAACGCCTGCCGATTCGAACAGCCATTCGGGAATATGACGAAGGGCTGATCCGCGAGGTCATCCTGCGCGAGCTTGACCGCGGAGGCCAGGTCTTCTTCGTGCATAATCGCGTCGCTGGTATTCAAATGCTGGCGCAAAAGCTGCAGCAGCTTGTACCCGAAGCTCGTATCGCCGTAGCTCATGGGCAGATGAACGAGGAGCAGCTGGAGCGGATCATGCTGGGCTTCGCCAACGGCGAGTACGACGTGCTGGTCTCCACCACCATCATCGAAAATGGGCTGGATATTCCCAATGCGAACACCATCATTGTCAACAACGCCGCTCACTTCGGGCTGGCACAGCTCTATCAGCTGCGGGGTCGCGTAGGCCGCTCAGCTCAGCAGGCCTATGCCTACTTCCTCTACAATAAGGAGGCCCGTCTGACGCCGCTGCAGGAGAAGCGGCTACGCGCCATCTTTGAAGCCACGGAACTGGGAGCCGGCTTTCGCATCGCCATGAAGGACCTGGAGCTGCGCGGCGCAGGCAATCTGCTTGGGGCAGAACAGTCGGGCTTCATGAACTCAGTGGGCTTCGATCTCTATTGCAAGTTGCTGGCCGAGGCGGTGCAGGAGCTGCAGGGCCAGAAAGAGGAGACGAGCATGCCCGGGGTCACCATTGACCTGCCACTGGACGCCTATTTGCCAGATGAGTATATTGGGGACCGCACCCTGAAGGTCAATTTCTACCAGCGCCTGGCCAATCTCACCACTCATGAGCAGGTGGAGGCCATCGCTGCCGAGTTGACCGACCGCTTTGGGGCACCCCCGCCCCCGGTACAGAACTTGCTCACGCTCATCCGGCTCAAGATCGAGGCAGCCCACCAGGGCATTGAGGCCATCTCGCTCAAAAACAATGAGCTGGTGGTTACCGTCAGACGTTCGGTGATTCCGAACCGCGTGGCCCTCTATCATCGCTTCCGTAACGAGGCTCGCGTCCAGCAAGGGGTTATCCGCATTCCACGCCGCCTGTTGGGTTCCAACTGGCTGCAACAGCTGAGCGAACTACTACCGATGATGACCACGGCAGCCTGACCGGACCTGACCGCCTCGCCAAGCAGTGAACTGGCGGGCGGATCAGGCAGTCGCTGGCCAGCGCCCAGACAAGGCAGCTGCAGCCCAGCCTTGTCTCAGATGAGCTGGCCCGCTCGCTCTCCGCTGGCTCAGATAGCCACCAGACCTTGCTCTTGAAGCTCGATAAGGATGCGTTCAATCTCTTGCACGCTCTTCTTGGTACAACGGGCAAGATCAGCAACCGTGCGCCGCCCATCGACAAGCAGATAGATCGAGCGCTGTCGCCGACTCAGCAGCGATAAGACGCTCAGATCGTTGCTCAGGCGCCGCGGCACCAGCCATTCGAGGCCAGGCTTATAGCTGCTACCGTATGTAGATATACCAATATAGCCAGCCGCATCGTCGTTGACCTTCTCCGGCGCCAGAGGGAGCTGAGGATCGCTCTCGTTGCGCGCCACCCCGGGTAGCAAAGGAGTGAGGCGCGCTGCGGGCAGAGAAGAGCTATCGGAGCGCATTGGATAAGGAGCATCCGGGAAGAAGGCGAAGCGGATAGGGCTCCAGGTCAGCAGGAGATTGAGCGCATCCTGGCCGGCGAGTTGACCGGCAGCGGCATAGACGGGACGGCCAGCGCGCAAATAGATCTCCCCCTCCTCCAGCTGTCCATTGCGCAGGCGCTCCACACTCAGCAGCCCAGTCTGCTGCCTCGTCCGGAAGAATTCCAACACAGGTAGAAGGCTATCAGCAGTCTTGTCACGACCTTTAGCCATGAGGCATAACACTCCCTCCAGGGTCCCTCCTAACAAGAGCCACCCGCCTCCATTTCAGGAAGCGTTCGTTCCTCTTGCCAGTTAGCAGAGCGCGTACGCGCTCAAAAAGATGTATCTCCAGGCCATAAAAATCCCCGTATTACTATACGTGTTATACCATAGCCTCACGGGAGCGGGAAGGTGTAAAAAACATAAATATTCCTGTAGGGAAGATTCTTAACGAAATTTTTATGGAGGCCCTGTTTTCAGAAGAAGGGGCATTTTCCCTTAAAACAAGTAAAAAGGTACCCCCTAGCATAAATAGAGCTTCAAGCAAAAGGATGCATTGCCTCTAGAGAGGGGACAGGACTCCAGAGGCAATGCACGGGCAGCAGAGATATCAGGGGCGCAATTGGCGTGTATGCATGAGGAAGAACATCAGGCCCTGCTTATAATCCATCGGGCTGGCCTTGCCATTCTTAAGCACTTGAGTGATCAAATTCAGCAAGCTAGAAATAACCTGCAGGCGCGTCTGTTCAAAGCCATCCTGGCGCCGCAGCAGTTCGATCAACTGAGAAGGACTTTGTCCAGAAATATCCAAACCCAAGCGCACTGCCTCCAGGCGCAGCCAGAGCACCAGCTGCTGGCGCATCTCTTCAAAGATGGTCACATCCTCATTGGCCGGCAGCGGCGTTCCTTCCGCTGGAGTGGGAGCGGGGGCGCGTCCGCCGGCCTGAGAGCCTGCGGGTGAGCGAGGCTGGACCGGCACCGGAGCGGTTGACGAGGCAGCAGCCTGGGCTGACGAGGTCTCTGCCGGCTGAGGGGCAGGCCCAGGTTGAGGAAGCTTTCCGGAAGGACGACGCACGGGCGCGGCCTGGGGGCCTGCTGCCGCAGGAGCGGAAGGGGAGCCAGGCAGCGCGCGCGAGGGAATAGGAGGAACACGCCGCGTCGGTGGTGCCGAAACAGGCGCGGCGGCGGCAGCAGCGGACGAGCGCTCCTCAGCTGGGGCTGGCGCGCGGCCAGGGGCCAATGCACCCGAGGCAGTGGGAGTCGCCGGCAGAGGTATAGCCGGTCTCCCTGGGCCTGGGGGCAAGCTGGCGCCGACCTGGCGGCCTTCATAGCTGCCCGCCTCTCCGCGCAGCTCCTGCAGCTGTTGCTGCAATAAGAGCGTTGATTGACTAATCTGCTCCCAACCCAACTCGGGAAGAGGAGTGGCGTGGGTCGTGGCCCAAGAAGGGACTGGCCGGGGGCTGCCAAAGGTCGACCGTTTCTTCTGGGGACTGGCCAGATGGGCGCGAAGCCCTTCGGCCACTGCCTGAGCAGAGGTCGTAATTAGCATACGCACATCGGCCATGCGCTTCCGCCCCTGATTACCAAAAAACGCCCGATTGCGCTGGACGAAATGGATAAAGAGGCGCTCAATATAGGTCTGCAGCTCCGGCGACATCACGTCCACGCGGTTCCAGGCCGTGAAATCGACCGCGCTCAAATAGAGCCAGACCTCTTTGCGCTTCGCGCTATCGACCGGGCGCATGCGCAAAGACTCGGTTCGATAATCGTAAAATCGCGGGTAGCAGAAGTTAGCGATCAAGGTCTCCGCCAGCTCAGCTTTTAAGCGTCCCAGCTCTGCTAGCGGGAGTTGACCAAGCAAAACTCCCATGCCACAAACCCTTTCTACGCGCACTCAGCGGCGCCTCTGAAGTTAGCGAACAAACACGCTCGTCAACTGTAGCTCCCGTGCATCCGGTATCGCCCTCACTGCCCCGGATGCACTTTGCAGCTGCACAGGCAGCCTGGCCTGCACATCCATCATTGTACTGCCCGCACGGCTCACAGGTACAAGCGCAATAGAAATATGGGCTAGCCCGGGAGCGACGTGGACAGAACCCAGGCTGAAAGCCAGAGTCTTCAGCATGTAGATCTGGCCAGGCCGCCAGGTCGTTGTCGGGCAAAAAGCGAAGCCAGGGAAATCCTGCGACAACAGGTGCTCATGACCAGCGCTATCTCTGAGCAAGACCAGGGGATTGAGCGCGGGCAGCGAGGTGCTTCTGGCTCGCAGGTAGAATGTGAACTGCAGATAGGTTCCGCCATCGATTGTCGCTGGTGTCGGCGTACTGTAGCCAACCACATCAACCAAAGGCTGAGCGCTGTCACTCTTCCTGAAGGTTGCCGTGATCGGGTGCTCTACCTGCTGCTCCGTAACCCACTGGAAGGAGCAGAAAGCAGTGGGCAGAGCGGGTAGAGCCTCTGGCCCGCTCTGCACTGGGGAGACGGGCGAGATGCCCGGAGCTGGGAGACCGCGTTTTAGTAGTAGATAGCCATCCTGAGCGGCCACGATACCGTATTGCCCACTGAAGAGAACCTTTTTGACCTCAGCACTATAGCTGTTCAGGAAGAGCGGATACATATCGCTCGTCACATCAAGAAAGATATAATCGGCCTGCTGATCCGCATAGGGGAAGAGGTAGATGCGCTGCCGATGGCTGATATGGGGGACCAGAGCCGACTGGGCCGAGACGGAGGCCGAGGGCGGGATCATCTGAATGAAGCGCTCAGCGAGCTGGGTGTGGGCATCGATCACCGGCCATTTGAAACCTGGCGAGAAGGGCATCGTCCCATGAGCATCGTCGGCCCGCGTCACCGAGACAAGCAAATAGATCATGAGCAACGTCAGCACGATGAGCTGGCCCCAGCTGAGAGAACCAGGCAAGCGTGACAGACCTGCCAGCGTTCCACGCGTGGGCAGCCGCGAGCGCCAGCTCTCCCAGGCAGCCGTCGCTCCCTTCCAGAGGGCACGCCCCCAGCGCAGCAGCCACTGAGCTGCCCAGCCAATAACCACTACCGCCTCGATGCTCGCGAAGATCAGCACGGGGACAATCTCGGCATTGTAGTGATAGAGACCACTATACATATCGGGCTTCGAGCTGAGCAAATTGAGCGCTAGCGTCGGCACAGCCAGCACCAATACCCAGGGGGCCAGCAGCGGCAAATAGCCAGTGGGGCTGAGCACCTGACGCAAATAGAAGAAATGCTGTGGCTCGAAGACATATTGTTTCAGAATAGTGAGCGGGTGGAGCAAGATATTCTTCGCTATATCGAGTGGCCCATTGCCGAGATGAGCGTAGCGCGAGGCCAACAACGGTCCCCCGGAGAGGCGCGTAATCACCAGCTCCAGCCCGATCCAGGCGAGGGCCAGCAGCACCAGACCAAGGCCAGAGCGCCAGCGCCGCTGGAAGGGGAGCGACCACAGGCCGAAGAGGGCCACCAGGACAGGAATCTCCTCCTTACAGGCCATCGCCAGGACGGCGAAAACGAAGGTCCATACCGTCTGCTGTGTATACATAAAATAGAGCACAAACAGCAGCAGGGCAGAGGTGAAGGTGACGGCATGGAAGTCATTGAGCAAGGCCAGATTCTGGAGAGGGTGCAACAGATAGAGCAGAGCAAAACCGACAGCAATCCATTCGTTGCGCAAGCGCAGACGCGCCAGCCAAAAAGCGGGGAAGGCGCCGGTCGCCACCACCAGTGTCTGCAGCACGAGCAGCGTCTTCGGTGTCGCCCAGAGCAGATAGAACAGAGCTACAGGAAAGAGGATTGGCTCAAAGTGGATGGCGAAGCGACTAATCCCGTTGCTGCTATAGCAATTTGTATCACTGACAATATTGCAAATCGTTTGGTGAGGAATCCCGCTATGCAAAATCGACCAGACCGCCTGATCCATAATCCCCAGATCTTCGGCGTTGGTCTGGAAAGCATCCTGACGGGTCGTCAAATACCAGATGAAGAAGGCAGAAAAGAGGAGAGTCGCCCCAGCCACCAAAGCCATCGCTACCCAGAAGGAGCGTCGACGCGGCAGCGGCTCAGGTGGAGGATAGAGATAGAGACGATTCCAGCAGACAGCCAGCCACTTACGCAGGGCAGAGCTAGTTTTCATATCCCCTCCTCCCATCATGGGAAGCGACCGTCTCCTCAGAGACTGCAGCCTGTGGGATCTGAGCCTCTCGCTCTTTCTGCTCTTCATAACCGATTGTAGCTGTCAAAGGCGGAGATATTGTCTCATCCTTTGGGGCAGCCAGGTGCTCGTCAGATGGTTTTGCCCCTTGTCTCTCCGCCTGCTCTGCCGCCTGCTCAGCGCGAATCTGGCGTATCTGGCGCAGGCCGCTGAGATAAGCCACGCTGACGCAGAGTAGCTCGGCCAGCGTTGAGACCAGGCGCGAGAGCAGGGCTATTACATAGCCGAGGGCTGCAGGCAAAGCGGGCAGCGAGAAAGCGAAAAGCAGAGCAATGGCCCCCTCGCGGAAGCCTAAGCCACTAGGCGTGATAAACGAGATGAAGCCGATATCCCAACCGAGCGCGTATATGCCGATGCAGATCGGCAGGGCCCCCAGAGGGGTCGTCGGCCACAAGGCCAGTACCAGCCCATAAAAAGCCAGGCCGGCGATCAACCAGCTCAGGCACCAGAAGAAGGAGACCAACAAAATATCACGATAGCGCAGAGCCAGCGTCACCGGCTCTCGTCTGAGTAGACGTAGAGCCAGATTGAGCAGACCCCCGAGAATACGCGGATGCAGTCCGATCAACACCGCCAGCATAGCGACGGCGCTGAAGGTTAGAAAGAAGAGGCCCTGGGTTGAGCCTAGCGCATGGACATCGCGCCAGAAAAGTAGGCTGAGCGCGAAGATGAAAGCGGCGGTAGCCAGCTTCGTCACCAGCTCAACCACCATGCTGGTGAAGGCCAGTGAACGCGGCACGCCATACTTACCGACCCAGAGAATACGTGTCAGCACATGCCAGACGTTGCCGGGGATATAGCGTACAAACTCGGAACCCAGATAGATGCGCAGGCTGGCGCCCAGGGGCAAGTGGTAGCCGAGGCGAGCCAGGACATTTTTCCAGATCAGCCCGAAAGACAGTTCCTGCAGCACAAAGCCCAGAAAGGCCAGGCCCAGCAGGACCGGATTCCACTCAAAGCGATGGGAGGCCAGGGCGCTCCAGTTATTCTTCACCTGGATAGCGAAGAAGACCAGCACCAACGCTGGCAGAGCGAAGCGCACTAGGACCTTGACCCAGCGTATAAGGACCGCTCTGCTCATTGGACATCGATTTCCTGCTTAATACTATACTCCTCCCCTGGTTGGAAGGCATAATGGCGGATCATCTCGCTCTGCAGGCCCACCAGAACGAACTGGACCCCGAAGATCATGAGCAGAATGCCAACAAAGAGCATTGGCTGCGTATGAATAGGCTGATTCTCGATCAGGCGGCTCCGAATCACCACCCAGGCATCGATCAGCAGCCCGAGCAGGAATGTCCAGAAACCAAAGGGGCCAAAGAAGCGCAAAGGCGTACGCAGAAAGGTGGTCAGGAAGAGCACATTGAGCAGATCGATCAACCCGCGCGCGAAGCGTCGGGCCCCAAACTTCGAGACTCCGAAGCGACGGGGGTGATGGCGAACTTTGATCTCGGTCACGCGGTAGCCGCGCCACTGGGCCATGACTGGGACAAAGCGGTGGAACTCGCCATAGAGCTTGAGATAGGCATCATCGATAACCTCGCGCCGATAGGCCTTAAAGCCATTATTGATATCGTGCAGCGGGACACCAGTCAGCGTTCTGACCAGGGCATTGAAGACGCGCGAGGGGAAGGTTTTAGTAATAGGATCGAGGCGCGGGTACTTCCAACCGGAGACCAGATCATAGCCCTCCTCAAGCTTCTCCAGGAAGCGCGGGATCTCGGCAGGGTCGTCCTGGAGATCGCCATCCATCGTAAAGACAATCTTTCCCCGACAGCGGCTAAAACCCGCCACCAGCGCTGGCGTTTTGCCGAAATTCTTGCGGAAGCGAATGACACGCACGATACCGGGATGCTCATCGTGCAGAGCCTTCACCTCGGCAAAGGTATTATCGGTACTGCCATCATCGACAAAGATCACCTCATAAGACTGACCGAGATCTTCAAGCTGGGCGATCAGTCTCTCGAAGAGGGGTCGAATATTCTCCTGCTCGTTCATGACCGGGATCACGACCGAGATCCCCACGTCCTGCCTCTTCTCCTTGTCAGCAGTGGCAGTGACGGCGGTATCCGCTCGTTGGGGAATAGCTAGCGATGACATTTCCATCTGCTGCATACTCTTGGGACTCCACAAAACCCTGAGTTTAGGCTGATGCCTGCTCTCCGTGCGCCGGCCTATTATAGCATACTGTCCTTCCTTGACAGTAGCCGATGGTACCTTTACGTGTGGGGAAACCATCCCATTCTAGGGATCTAGAACGAATGGCTGTTAAGAAAGGACACGCCTCCCCCTGGAGGGCACATAGCCGCGCGCCGTGCCCGACAACTCATGCATGGCGTGGGGCTACGATTACGATAAAGCAGAGAAGAGAGTGGGCCGATCACTGGTCAAAGCATCAACACCGCTCGCCGCCAGCTCCCGCAGACGTTCGAGACTGTTCACTGTCCAGACGCCAAGTTTGAGGCCGCAACCATGGACCAGGACAGGCAGTTGCGATAGGAAAAGGGTCTGATCCACATCCAACCAGCTACAGCCTAACTCACGGACCTGCTCTACCAGGGTATCGAGGGCCTGCCCGGCCTGGGGGTCCCAGATGTCTTCGGAGAGGACTGCCCCCGTCTCTAGCTTCGGCTCTCGTCGCTTCACTTCTGGCAAGAGATACCAGTCAAAGGAGATGACTACGGCCTGGTCGACCATGTCCGCATGCCGTAGCTCTTCGACGACCGCTTCGGCAATGCCCGGGTAGCGTCCATAGACGCTTCCACGCTGGCTCGGCTTGATTTCAATCCAGACGCGTCGTTGTCCTTTGACAAGGTCAAGGACCTCGCGCAGGGTGGGAATAGGTTGCGGCTCCGGCCAGCCACCAGGAAAGTGGGCCGCAGCGTTGAGACTGCGTAGATAGGCAAAGTCTAGATCAAGAATGTTTCCTCGACCATCAGTGAGCCGCTCGACTGTGGCATCATGGAAGACGATAAGATGGCCATCACGACTCATCTGCACATCCAACTCAATGGCATCCACAGGCAAGACTAAGGCCTGTCGGAAGGCCGCCAGGGTGTTCTCGGGCGCCAGCTGCGCCCCACCACGATGTGCAATACGTTGAACTGCACTTACCATACAGCACTCCATATAAAGTGTTACACTCTGTTTAAATAAATTTCTCTTGCGAAGCAGATGGGCTGTATCAGCCCTGAAGCCGATAGCGAGCATGGAACATGTCGGATTCCTCGCCTCATTTATTGCGACCTCGCTCTCACTGAGTGTATACTAGATGTGTAGCCACTGTACAAGATGCACGTTACCTTCGTGTTTCGCTCGAGGGGGCGTTCATCCTTTCGATCCGTTCGCCAGACAGCGAAGAACCTTGTGCTTCCCGGCGGTAGGGCAAGGAACTGCCCTTGTCTCACTCATACGCAAGGAGCCAGAACATGGCAGTGAAGGTCTTCCTGGCCTACACCTTCAAAGACGAAGCCGCGCGTAACGAACTTATCAATCATCTCTATCAACTCCGCTGGCAAGGTCTCATTGCTGATTGGGAGGAGCGTGCTACGGGCCAGGGTCTTTCCTGGCAAGGAAGCGGTGAGATCAGTTCTGCCCTGGAACGAGCGCAGCTCATTCTCCTGTTAGTAAGCCCCGACTTTGTGCACTCTGCCTACTGCTACAGTGCAGAGCTGAAAGTGGCTCTCCAACGTCATAACGCTGGCCTGGCACGGGTGATTCCCGTGCTCGTGCGGCCAACTGAGCGAGAGGACACGCCACTGGCCGATTTAGCGGTTCTGCCGACTAATGGCGTGGCCATTAGCGCCTGGGAGGATCGTGAAGCGGCCTGGCAGCAGGTGATTGCGGAGTTAGGGACCTGGCTCGCTGCTGCTGCGAGCGCGAGCGCCACCTCTACTGCGGCTATTCCGCTACCTCCACCACCGACCCCGCCAGTTGAGCCAGCGACAGCGGCCTCTTCCTCGTCTTCGCCCTCACTCTGGCTGGTACCCTATCGACGGAACCCGCTCTTCACTGGTCGCTCCTCGTTGTTAGCCTATCTGCACGACATGCCTATTAGCAACAAGGCCAGCGCGGTTACTCCAGCACAAGTGGTGAGCGGACCAGCCGGCAGCGGGAAGACGCAGTTGGCTCTTGAATATGCTTATCGGTACGGCCACGAGTATGAGGCTGTGCTCTGGGTCAATGCTGCCAGCCGCCAGCTACTCATTCATGAGTTGGCACGTATCGCTGAGGCGCTCGAGCTGCCGGAGCGAGTGCTTCCTAATCAATATCTGGTCGCCCTGGCGGTGCGTCGTTGGCTAGAAAAGCGGCCAGGCTGGCTGCTCATTCTGGATAATGTGGCGGATGGTGAGACGATCCGCGATTTGTTGCCCGTGGGAGCCCGTGGTCATCAGATTCTGCTGGCTCGTCAGCCACTAGCCCTGCCCAAGGCTATGCAAGTGACGCTCCCTGCGCTGACAGCGGAGGAAGCTGCTCTTCTCTTGTTGCGTGCTGCTGGCTCGCTGCCGGTGGAGGCAACGCTGGAGCAGGCTCCTCCAGCAGAGGCTAGCCGGGCCGATGAGGTGGTTGCTGTGCTCCGGGCCTATCCTCTGGCCCTTGCTCTGGCGGGAGCTTATATCGAGACAGAGCAATGTAGCCTCAGCAGTTATCTGAACCTCTACAAGCAGGCCAGCGTTGAGCTTCAGCGGAGCATCTGGTCGGCCACTCATCAGGTCGACAGTCTCTTTGCGCCGCTGGCAACCGTGTTGCATATCAGTCTCTCACGGGCCGAACGCATCAGTCCAAGTGCCGCCGAGTTATTGCGTCTCTGCTCCTTCCTGCAGCCCGATCATCTTCCCCTTGAGCTGTTGGTGAGCGGCGGCAGTGAATTAGGGGAGAGTCTGGGTCAGTTGCTCCTGGAGCATTTCGATCTGCTCAGACTGATCCATGAGTTACGTCGTTTTGCTCTGGTCGACTACAGCCGAGGGTCGCTGGTTCTTCATCGCCTGGTCAGCGCCTTTGTCCGTCAGCGTCTGAGTCGAGAATCGCGTCTACTGTGGGCGGAGCAGACTATTCGCCTAGTAGAGAGCGCCTGTCAGAGCGAGACAGCTACCCCTACAGCTCTCTGTCGGGCCTATCTGCCGCACTTGCTTACCTGTGCTCGCTGGGTTGAAGAGTGGCAGCTGGTCAGTCCTGACGCTGCGCGTCTCCTAGAGCAGACCGGCTATTACCTGCAGCGTTGTGTAGCCTACCGCGAGGCAGAGCCGCTCTTACGTCGGGCCTTGCTCATCCGTGAGCAGCAGCTTGGGCCAGAACATCCTGAGTTGAGTGCCAGCCTCTACAACCTTGGGCTTTTCTACGAGGAGCAGGGACGATCTCCCGAGGCTGAAGCGCTGTATTGGCGAGTAGTCGCTATTGAAGAGCGGCAGGCAGGGAACGACCACCAGGGATTGACTCGTGCTCTCTATCGGCTGGCCCTGCTCTACCGGGATCGGCGTGATTTCGAGCGGGCCGAATCGCTTTTCCTCCAAGTGTTGGAGAGCTGGCGGCAAGAGCTGGCACCTGAGCATCCTCTGCTCGCCACCCTCTACCACGAGTTGGCAACACTTTACCGGGTTCAGGAGCGCTATGAGCAGGCCGAGTGGCTCTATCAACAGGCGCTACGGATGCGCCGGCACCTGCTGGGGAGCGAGCACCTAGCAGTGGCGCAGACGCTGAGTGCTCTGGGCAGTCTCTATCATGCCCAGAGGCACCACGAGCAGGCCGAGCAGTGCTATCTTCAGGCGCTGACGATTCAGGAAGGTCTGCCGCTAGCCGAGCAGTTAGATCTGGCGACGACTTTGAATAATCTAGCTTTGCTCTATCGCGAGACTGGGCGTTATGGGCAGGCCGAGCTGCTCTATCAGCGAGCACTGGTGATCTATCGGCAGCTGGTCGGCGATGAGCATCCCTATACCGCGAGTTGCCTGGAAAATCTGGCGATGCTCTACCATGATCGCGGTGAGTATGAGCGGGCGGAGCCACTCTATCAGAGCGCGCTGCAGATTCGCGAGAGAATGCTGGGGGCTGACCATCCAGCCTTAGCGATCAATCTCAATAATCTGGCAACTCTCTATACAGCTTTGCACAAGTACGGTCCGGCGCGGGCGCTCTTCAAGCGGGCGTTGGAGATTGGCGAACGGGTCTTCGGAAAGAATCATCCAACGTACGCACGTTTTCTGGAAAACTATGCCTTGCTTCTGCAGCAGACGCGCCAGGTCAGTCGAGCGCTTGAGCTGCGTGCTCGTGCGCGGGAGATCCAGGCCCGGCAGGCGCAGAGCCTGTCAATAGGCCAGGCCGGGACCGGAGCTGCTCCAGGGAGGGCAGTCGTTTCCAACTAGTGTGCGAGAAGAACTGTGGGCGGCCTGCTGGATAAGGCAAAGGCAGCAAGCGGACAAACATCGATGAGAGGCACCAGCCACAGGGAGGGGGTCGTGTGCACTGGTGCCTCTCATTAAAGACTACAAGAAAGGGATGGGAGAGTTATGAGCTTACAACCAGGGCTGAAAGGTGAGGCGAGCACGACGGTTGTTCATGAGAACACGGCTGCCGCTGTTGGGGCAGGAGGTGTCGAGGTCTTTGCAACGCCGATGATGATCGCCTTGATGGAGAATGCAGCCTGGCAGGCGGTGGCTGATTTTCTTGAGGAGGGGTATGTTTCGGTGGGAACGCGCGTCGATGTGCGGCATCTGGCGGCGACACCGATCGGCCAGCGGGTGCATGCTACTGCCGAGCTGGTCGAGGTGGATGGTCGGCGCTTGGTGTTTAGGGTCGAGGCTTATGACGAGGAGAAGAAAATCGGGGAAGGCATCCACGAGCGTTTTATTGTCCATCTCCAACGTTTTTTGGAGCGCCTGAAATAATTCTCCCCTTGCTGGATGTTATATGGTGTGGTAAGATAAGAAGGCCACAAGAGGATGGCAGCTTATCCGATCCTGCCTTTGATTGCTTGCACTGGCCAGAGCTGTCTGGCGATGGCGATCAGGGTTGGTTGGGTTGCCACTACCCTACGCAATCGACCATACTATGGGGATGACGGGTTTCGACAGACAAGCTGTTGAAAGGATTGCAGGCCGAGGTGCCGGTGTGCTCTCTCGTTAAACAACCGGCGAAAAAATAACTGCCAACAAGGCAAATTACTCCTACGCTCTCGCCGCTTAATTAGGCGAGCGTCGTCCCTCTGACTTTCGCCTGTGGGGTCAGATGTGGGCGCCGACGACACGGGCTGCGGTGCTGGTGATCGCCCTCTAACCGGCATCTAAGACCAGAGGGCCAGCGCTGAGGAATCCTGTCGGTGGGAGTCCTCTGCGCATAGCAATACACCGACTAAGCCTGTAGGATATCCTTTAACAGGGTTGCCTGGACGGGGAGTTCAACTCTCCCCCATCTCCACCACTCCGAGGCCGCTTGAGAAGCGGCCTCGCTCTTTTTTCTCTCCCATGTGACAGTTTAGTCGACAGTTCTCTCCCCTTCTTCCAGCACGCTCCACCGCTTCATCGCCTCTCTCAGCGTTCCAATCCCTCAACGGGCTTCTGCGCTGGTCTGACCGTAATGCAATCTCTACCTGACTTTCTACGTAGTAGTTCCAATCCCTCAACGGGCTTCTGCGCTGGTCTGACCCGGGAGGAGACAAATGCTCCCCTCTCCTTCCAGACGATGTTCCAATCCCTCAACGGGCTTCTGCGCTGGTCTGACGTTGGTCCACTGCTCGGCTGCAGGGGCAGGCCGAAATTGTTCCAATCCCTCAACGGGCTTCTGCGCTGGTCTGACCGTGAGCCGGTTTGGTGAGTCGCTGCTCGCTAAGGTGGTTCCAATCCCTCAACGGGCTTCTGCGCTGGTCTGACCCACTGGAGCCGCGTGTGGCGCGTGCCATCCGCGCGTTCCAATCCCTCAACGGGCTTCTGCGCTGGTCTGACACCAGATCTTCGATGAGATTGCTGGCGACCTCGGAAGTTCCAATCCCTCAACGGGCTTCTGCGGTGGTCTGACCTTGCAGCAAAGGAGTCACCCCCAGGAGAATCCACTCGGTTCCAATCCCTCAACGGGCTTCTGCGGTGGTCTGACGCTCGGGTGCTCAAGGCGTTCTTGAATTTTTGCCGAAGTTCCAATCCCTCAACGGGCTTCTGCGGTGGTCTGACGATATTCGGGTTGCCGAATATGATGGTACCCGGCGGCAGTTCCAATCCCTCAACGGGCTTCTGCGGTGGTCTGACGATAATGCGGGCGCTGGTCATGATGAGGCTGCACAAAGGTTCCAATCCCTCAACGGGCTTCTGCGGTGGTCTGACGCAGCCTGATTTCGTCAAGCTGCTCTATCCCGAAGGTTCCAATCCCTCAACGGGCTTCTGCGGTGGTCTGACCAGCGACATCGGCTGTGCGGCGTTTTGTGCTTGACCGATGTTCCAATCCCTCAACGGGCTTCTGCGGTGGTCTGACCCATACTTGCGCCCTTCCTGGGCAATGGAGAGCAGGTTCCAATCCCTCAACGGGCTTCTGCGGTGGTCTGACCTGGGATTTCTTCTCTCCTGGGAGGGGGAGGGTACGAATCTGGTTCCAATCCCTCAACGGGCTTCTGCGGTGGTCTGACGAGACCCAGATCCTCCACTATCTGCAGCACTGATCGTAGTTCCAATCCCTCAACGGGCTTCTGCGGTGGTCTGACGTAGAGGAAGGAAACTTGTGTCTTGGCCATGCGATGTGTTCCAATCCCTCAACGGGCTTCTGCGGTGGTCTGACGTAGAGGAAGGAAACTTGTGTCTTGGCCATGCGATGTGTTCCAATCCCTCAACGGGCTTCTGCGGTGGTCTGACTCGATCTGCAGGGAAAGCGATTCGTCATAATCAACGGCCAGTTCCAATCCCTCAACGGGCTTCTGCGGTGGTCTGACCTCGTGAATATGGCGCACAATTTGACGAAAAAACACGTTCCAATCCCTCAACGGGCTTCTGCGGTGGTCTGACGAGGGAGGTGCCCAGGTGGTTCAGCCGGTGGTTCAGGGTTCCAATCCCTCAACGGGCTTCTGCGGTGGTCTGACGCTCTTTCCTGAAAGCCGGCTGTACGTTCTCGACAGCAGTTCCAATCCCTCAACGGGCTTCTGCGGTGGTCTGACCAGCGGCAGCGTATTCGTCGACGTGCATTATCTCGACGGGTTCCAATCCCTCAACGGGCTTCTGCGGTGGTCTGACTTGAAATCCTCTACAGCGATAGCTGGCAATGGGAGAGCGTTCCAATCCCTCAACGGGCTTCTGCGGTGGTCTGACTGTTTGTATCCGTGAATGACTCTGTTATTCATGTGTCAGTTCCAATCCCTCAACGGGCTTCTGCGGTGGTCTGACAGTACCCTCTCTAGAGTAGCATCTGGAGCGGCCTCCGTCAAGTCGTTTCGAGCATCCCAAAAAATCGGTCATTAGTGACCGCTTTTATGCGGCTATGATGCCAGCCACTATGGCCTTCCAGCGGCCTGGAAAGCCTTTCGAGCATCGCTGCGTGGAAAGTCGGGAGCCGAGATGCTCGAAGCGAACGGCACTAGTTGTACAAGCAGTAATATTGGCTTCTGTTGACAGTAGTGAAAGTGGCACCAAAGTAGAGAGTAGTGCACGCAGATGGAGCAGCTCGATGGGGCAGCGCCTCGCCGATCTGGAGACACGCCCGCCCTTGGCTCGACCCACGATCACGACCCCTGCGGTCTCCAGGCAATCTCTCACGCCCAAGACTGCGCGAGCGCCTCGCAGCCTGGTGTCAACTCAGTGGCAGCCCTAGAAAGGTCGAGAGCCTCTACCCCGACCCGCTTGAGGATACTGAAAGGGGGATAAAGAAGATAGCAAGGCAGGAGCAACGAGGAGAGAGCAGGAAACCAGCCTCGTTTGGCACACATGCAGCTTGCGGCTGTAACCATCGAGAGGGTCGAACAAGCCAGGATATGCGATCCAGGGCCTGCAGGCTCACACCGGAGTCCCTGGACTAGACCTCACAGCAGGAACCTGTGCGTATCGCCATCCCATAGCATTATTCTCCTTTGCCAATGGCACGCAACGTCTGCCTACGAGCCTCGGCGAGATCGATCCCCAACATGGTCGGCACCCCTGCGCCAAGACTGCCCTCTGCCCGAAGCAACCCGAGCAGCAAATGGTCAGTGCCGATGTGCCCTGCTTTAAGTCTCCGAGCCTCTTCCTTGGCCAGCGCAAAGACCTGTCTGGCTCGCATTGTCCAGAACGGCTCGCCTTCAACCGCATGATCACCACTCCCAGTGATCGCCTCGACTTTCTCGCGCGCCCGGTCCAGATCACCGGCTCCAAGCTGCTTGAGTACCCGGGCAGCGACTCCCTCCCCATCACGCATCAATCCCAGGAGCAGGTGCTCTGTCCCCACCGCAGGATGGTTGAGAGGCAGGGTTTCCTCCTTCGCTAGATGCAGCACAGTACGCGCCCGCATGGTAAATCGTTCAAACTGTTCATCCCAGGGCATCAAGTCCCCCGGCGCCATGTTGGCCATGACTTTGACGACTCGCTGGAACTCCTTGACAATAGCCTTCTGTACAACCGAGTCCAACTGCTCGACTTGCTCAACGATTCTGCGGAGTTCCTCGTTCACAGTATTCCCCCTGTTTCGCAGAAAGCAGCTGCCCCCATTCTTTACAGAAAGGCAAAAGCCCCTAGCCCTGCGATAAGTCTCTGTCGACCTGGAGAGGCAAGCACAACTACCCTGCCCTTCTGAGTCCACATACGGCCAGATATTGCCAGAGAGCCAGGCAGTTGAGAAGATGCCCCCGCCGAATGTCCAACTCTGGTCGTATCCATTGGGACCATAGACATCCACCAACCACCCCAAGAAAACGGCTGAGAGAGGCAGGATGTCTGGCCGGTCTCTCGTGCCAGGGGTCCCCGCCCTGCTGCGCCAAGCGAATGCCCCCTACCATGAGCAGCGCTTCCTCTCTACAGCAAGCGATCAATGGCTCTAACTCTGGCCCTCAGACCCCCATCTCCGTCTAAAACGTCTCCCGTACCTCTCTCACAAGCAGCGGATACAAACAATTGCCCAGCGCGAGGGCCCCAAAGAGCAGAAAGACAGTCGCAGCTCCGACCCGATCGGTCAAAATCCCACCCAGCACTTGCCCCAGTGGCGCTAAACCCAAGGAGCCGATGGTATCCAGACTGATGACACGCCCCAGCTTGTCCCCAGGTACCTGCTCCTGCAAAATAGTGAAATAGACCGTGTTAAAAAAGGTCAGGCCAAAGCCGACCAGGATCGACGCCAGCGGAGCTAACCAGAGGGCCAACGCCGCCGGGATCAAGCCAAAAGCAAGCACGCCAGCCGCGCTCAGCATCAGAAAGAGATAGGCCAGCAACCCGCGTCGTCCCAGACGCAAGACCACCCCCAAAAGCAAGATGCTCAGCAGCGAGCCAATAGCCTCAGCTGTTTCAAGAAGACCAAGGAATCCAGCCCCTTGCCCATAGACAACCTGCACCAGCTTTGGCATAGAAACCGCCAAAGTGGCAATAAAGCAGACATTCCCAACGGTCGCACTGAGCAAGGTCACCCAGATCCAGCGCGAGCAGCGCACATAGACGAGACCCTCACCCAGGTCCTGCAGCACCTTCTGCAAACCAGACCTCAGCCCCCACAGCCGCCCTCTCACGAGATTCTCCTCCTCGCCTTCAGCATCCTCACGCAGCGCCAGAGCTGACGATCCGAGTTGCTCTTGCTGAGAGCGCCGGTGGCGCTCAACAATAGGAACAGGGAGCAACAGAAGCATCGAGATAAAAAAGCTCACAGCATCCAGAGCAAAGGCTGAAAACGGTCCTGCCAGAGCAATGAGTAAAGCCCCGAGCACCGGCCCCACCAGTCCCGCCAGATTGAGGCTCAGGGCGGTCAAAGCATTGGCAGATGGCAGCTCCTCCTTGGCTACAAGCTCGGGCGGGAGAGACATCAGCGCAGGATTGAAAAAGCCTTCAACGATCCCAAAGATAAGGCTCTCTACTACAAGCAGCCAGAGCTGAAGGAGACCGGCAACGCCGAGCACTGTCACAGAGAGCAGGACAAGGCCCCGTAAGCCATCCGACCAGAGCACGATCGAGCGCCGCGGCAGCCGGTCAGCAGCAACGCCCCCGATCAGCACAAAGGCGAGGTTGGGAACCAGCCTGGCCATCAGGATCAGACCCATCGCTGTGGCCGAGTGCGTCATCAGCAAGACCTGCCAGGCCAGCGCCAGCGAGAAGACATTGTTGCCCAGGTTTGAAATCGTCTGGCCCAACCAGAGCAAGCGAAAAGAACGACTGGCCAAGGCCCGCGCAAAGGTGAAACGCCGCATCAGCTGCCGAGCAAACTCACCACTGCGCCATAGCCACCCACCAAAGCGAGAAGCTTTAGCCGCAGACTGCCGAGGGGGTTCAGAAATATTTGCCATTAAATCTGCCTCTTTGGAGTTGATAAATGCAAATATTTTATATACTAGACCTCATTTCCTGTCAATGACAGAACAAAGTTGCCATAAAAATGGGAGGATTACGCAGCTTGAAGAAGAAAATTTGGCAGTGCACTTCCCGTTGCCAAAACAAGGAGGCTCTTCTGACGGTCTCAGAAGAGCCTCCTCACTGAGTCCAGGAGAGGGCCGTCTACTCGTGTCGTCTATCGCTGAGGTCTGTCGCGGCCTTAGCCCAGCAGGCTAAACGGATTCTGCAGCAAACGCTTGACTTCCTGCAGGAAGCGAGCCACCGTCGCCCCATAGAGGATACGATGGTCAGCAGAGACCGTGACATGCATCATATCGCGCAGCACCGGCTGATCATCGATAGGCACAAAGGTGCGCCGCACGGAAGCCACCGCCATAATGGCTGCCTCGGGCGGATTGATCACAGCGATGAACTCACTGACATCAAGCATGCCCATATTGGAAATTGAGAAGGTACCACCCGAAAGATCAGCTGGCGTCAACTTCCCAGCGTGGGCCTTCTCAATCAAAGCACGGGCCTCACGCGCAATGGTGCGTACTCCTTTGAGATTGGCATCGCGGATCACCGGCACCACCAGGCCATGAGGAATATCGACGGCGATCCCGACATTGATCGCCTGGTGACGCACAAACTGGCCATCGCGATAGGAGCTGTTGACCTCGGGGAACTTCTCCAGGGCCAGGGCACAGGCTTTGATAATAAGATCGTTGATCGAGACTTTGACGCCCCCCTCACCCACACTCTCGTTGAGCTGCCGACGCAGCGCCAAAGCCTCGGTCATGTCAATCTCAGTGCTGACATAGAAATGCGGGATCGTCTGCTTCGACTCGGTCAGACGCCGCGCGATAGTCGTCTGCATACGCGAGAGCGGCACCAGCTCTTCAGCAGGAGCCGCACCGACCTCAGCTGCGGCAGCAGGCGCGGCGGCTGGAGGTGCTGGGGTGGCCCCAACCCCGGCCTGCGCTGGAGCAGTCACCGCTGCCGTCCGACGACTTTCAAGGAACGCCTCGATATCATCGCGCACGATACGCCCACCAGGGCCAGAGCCACGGATCTGACGCAGGTCAATATTATGCTCCTCCGCCAGGCGACGAGCCAACGGCGAGGCTTTGATCAAGCGATCACCATTCTCTTGACCAACCGGCGCAGTCGACGGTGGCACCTCAACTGGCGCCGTAGCTCGCTGACGCGGCGCTTCCTCCTGAGACATCCCCAGGCCGGAGCCACCACCCCCAGTCGCAGAGGAAGCGGTCGTCGTTTGCGGAGCCGGGCGCATTGCCCTCGCCTCCTCCTGGTCAGCAACAGCCGCCCCACTCCCAATCAGTGCAATCACCTGACCGATCGGGGCACTTTCTCCTTCCTGGATCAGGATTTTTTCCAGGACCCCGCTCTCATAGGCCTGCAGCTCCATCGTCGCCTTATCGGTCTCGATCTCAGCGAGCACGTCCCCCCGCTCAACGCGATCGCCTGGTTTCTTTAACCAGCGAGCAATCGTCCCCTCCTGCATCGTATCGCTGAGCCGGGGCATAGTCACCTCAGGCATAGACGACCCTCCTCTTGCGAATGGCCAGGCGATCGACCGCCTCCACCAGCTGCCGCGCACTTGGCAAAGCCGCCTGCTCCAGCGGCTTCGAATAAGGGAGCGGCACCTCCGCACCAGCAACGCGCTGAATGGGCGCATCTAGATAATCAAACGCTTCCTCCTGAAGAGTGGCCGCCAGCTCGGCCCCAACCCCATAAGAGCGCCAATCCTCCTCAAAGATGATAGCCCGGTTGGTCTTCTTGACCGAATTGACAACGGTCTCATGGTCAAGCGGACGCAAGGAGCGCACATCAACCACCTCGATGCTGAGCTGACGCTCCTGCTCCAGCCGACGAGCGACATCGAGAGCCACCACCGCCATACGCGAGTAGCTGATGATGGTCAGATCATGGCCCTCCTTCATGACCTGAGCCTTACCTATGGGGATCGTATAATCCCCTTCAGGCACCTCGCCACGTGTATTGTAGAGTGCCAGATTCTCCAGGAAGAGCACCGGGTTGTCGTCACGCACAGCGGTCCGCAACAGACCTCGGGCATCCGCCGGCGTGGATGGCGCGACCACCTTGAGACCAGGGACATGAGCAAACCAGACCTCCAGGTTCTGCGAATGGGTCGCCGAGAGCTGCTGACCACCACCGCCCGGAGTACGGATCACCAGAGGAACCGGGCACTGACCGCCGAACATATAGTAGATCTTGGCCGCATGGTTGACGATCTCATCCATCGCCAGCGCAATGAAGTTGATCGTCATGATTTCCACAATGGGACGCAATCCAAGCATAGCGGCCCCGATCGCCAGCCCCACAAAACCGTTCTCACAGATCGGCGTATCAACCACACGCTTTGGACCAAACTCCTGCAGGAGGCCGGCGGTAATCTTATAGGAGCCTTCGAAGCGCCCAATCTCCTCGCCGATTAGAAAGACATTCTCATCGCGCTGCAGCTCCTCGCGCAGCGTATCGTGCAGCGCCTGGCGATAGGTCATCTCGGCCATACTCAGCGCCCTCCCTCACCGGCATAGACAAAGTCGTAGAGTTCCTCGACCGAAGGAAACTCGCTCTCCTCGGCAAAGCGCACCGCCTCCTCGACCTCCTGCTGAGCCCGCGTCTCCAACTCCTGGCGCGTGGCCTCATCCATCAATCCCGCCTCCTTGAGCCGGGTCGCGTAGAGCAGGATGGGATCACGCTCGCGCCAGCGCCGTACCTCATCTTCGGGACGATAGCGATCAGGATCAACCACCGAGTGGCCACGGAAGCGATAGCTGACCGCCTCGATCAGGCTTGGCTCACGCTCCTCACGCGCAATACGAGCCGCCGTGCGTACGGCCTCTAAAACCGCCAGAAGATCGGTCCCATCAACGCGCTCGCTGCGCATGTCATAGGCACAGGCCTTGCGATAGAGGTCGGGGACCGCCGAGCCTTGGTCGACACGCGTGCCCATGCCGTACTGATTGTTGACAATGAGGAAGACCACCGGCAGCCGATAGAGCTTGGCCAGGTTGAGCGACTCGTGGAAAGGGCCTCCATTAGTGGTACCATCGCCCATCTGGCAGGCCACAATCTCACGCGCGCCCCGATAGGCCAGGGCAAAGGCCGCTCCTACCGCCAACGGCAACTGCCCACCGACAATGCCATAGCCCCCCATGAAGCGGCGCTTCAGGTCAAAGAGATGCATCGACCCTCCACGACCCCTGGAGCAGCCGGTCTTTTTGCCGAACAGCTCGGCCATGACGACGGCAGGCGAGATGCCACGGCAGATGGCATAGCCATGCTCACGGTAGTTGGTATAGACGTAATCGTCGGCTTCCAGGCCGGCACAGAAGCCGACAACAGTGGCCTCTTCGCCAAGATTGAGGTGACAGTAGCCGCCGATGCGCGCACGGGTGTACATCTCACCGGCCTTCTCCTCAAAATAGCGAATAAGGACCATCTGGTAATAGTAATTGAGCAGCGTTTCGCGGTCCGTTCCTTCGAGCAGCGAAGCAGGGGAGCGGGGGTCACCCGGTCCGGCCCCCTGCGCGGCTGCCTTCCGTTGCTGTCTGGTCTCCATAGGTACACTACTTCTTCTTTCTGGCTAATCGACACTGCATCAACAAGATGAGCTTGATCGTTATTGATCCGGTCGTCCTAATGAGCCGGAACAAGGAAGAGCGGGCGCAGAACCAGTACCGCGCTGCCAGCCTGGGCGTCGTTTCTACCAGGCAAGCAGGCGACTAGAAACCAGGAGGAGCCGGTTCGGCTGGCGCCACCATTTGTGGCGCTGCACAGCGAGGACAGCACTCTGGCGGTTCCTCGCCAGGCGCCACCTCACCACAGACGGGACAGGTCCAGCGTGTCGCCACCTCCCTGACCAGGTCAGCGCGGCTCACGATGCCCACCAGCCGCCCCTCACGAAGCACCGGCAAGCGTCGAATACGCCGATTGACGAGCAGCTGAGCCACATCCTCCAGGTCGGTCTCCTCAGTGACGCTGATCAGACCACGGGTCATAATCTCCCGCACAAAGCGGCCCTGACGCGCCAGGACATCGTGCTCAGTGACAAGGCCTGTGATCATCCCCTCTTCATTGACCACAGGCAACCCACTGACTCGATGGCGCGCCATCAAAGCTGCAGCCTGCTGTCGTGTCTGGTCCTCATGGACCGTGACTACCCGTGTGGTCATCACATCTTTGACTTTTCTCATCGCCTGTCATCTCCTCTGAGCTTCTAGTCTGCAGGAGTACTCTCTTCCCCACCAGCAGACAGGGCAACTCATCCTCTCGCAGGCGATGCACTTCTTCTCTGAACCTTCTGCTGAATGCTCTTCTGTTCCTTCTTAGGGCTTGTTAGCAGGCGCCCCCTTCCTGAAAAGCAGGAGCCAGCGCCGCGACAAGCCGCTTTCCTGGCAACCTCCCAGCGATCTTAAGTGGGCGCACCGCCCCATCAGGCTGGCTCGTCTGCCAGCAGCCTCAGTTAGCCAGCTAACAACTCGCTCCCCCTTCTCTGGCACACACTGCCCCTTCCGTGGCCAGAGAGGGGAAGAAGAAACCAATCCAATCGTTCTGTCGCTGCCGCTAGACCAGGCTTCCTGCAGGACAGGCTTGCCCTGACCAGCTGCTTCGCCAGCGGGATGCCTGTCCGGCTACTTTCCTCGCCCACAGATAGGGGCGGCGCTCCTCGCTGTTCTTCTTTATCTTATCACGCCCTTGCCGCTTTGGCGAGGGCTGAACGATCTAGCGAGCTGACGGAGACGAAACCACTCAGGGCCAGGGTGAGGTCCAGATCGGCCAGCATGTTCTGCAGCACCTCGCGCACACCAGCCTCTCCACCCAGAGCCAGCCCCCAGATATAGGGGCGCCCCAGCAAGACGGCCCGCGCCCCCAGCGCCAGCGCCTTGACAATATCGGCTCCCTGCCGAATACCGCTATCGAATAGCACAGGAACCTGTCCAGCGACGGCCTCCACGACCCCCGGCAACGCCTCCAGCGCCGCAATGGCGCCCGCTACCTGGCGTCCCCCATGATTGGAGACAATCACGCCGTCGACCCCACACGCTACTGCCCGGCGCGCATCATCAGGATGGAGAATCCCTTTGAGCAAGACGGGTAGTCGCGTGTGTTGACGAAGGAAAGCGAGGTCTTCCCACTGGAGTGTCAGATGACCGAAGCTGGAGACATACTTCTGAATAGCAGGAAAGGGGTTTTCTTCAGGAGGCTGGGGCAAATCTCGGCGGAAGACAGGATCGCTCAAGTAGTTAGCCAATCCTTGTGCCTGCAGGAATGGCAGATAGGCCCGCTGCAGATCACGCGGACGCCAGCCGATCAAACGTGTATCGAGCGTGACCACGATCGCGCCGTAGCCGGCCCGCTCAGCTCGCTGAACAAGGCTCGCACAGAACTCGGCATCGGCAGGCCAATAGAGCTGGAACCAACGCGCTCCATCGCCTGCTGCCTGAGCTACCTCCTCCAGCGTATAGGAGGAGACCGTGCTCAAAATAAAGGGAATGCCCAGCGAAGCCGCAGCCCGCGCCACTGCCAGCTCGGCTTCGGGGTGGATGATCGACTGCACACCGATCGGGGCAAGCAACAAAGGCGCTGGCAGGCGTAGCCCTAACAGCTCGACGCTGAGATCACGCTGGGCAATATTGCCCAGCATACGCGGGACGATGGACCAGCGTTGAAAGGCCGCAAGGTTAGCCTGCATGGTATCCTCAGCGCCAGCACCCCCAGCCACGTAGTCATACGCCTCGGGACTTAGGCGCTCTTTGGCACGCCGTTCCAGCTCATGCACATCCAGAGGTAAAGTCGGCAGCTGTCCCTGTAGCCCTGCCATGTAGATTTGAAACTGGCGTTCGCTGCCATAGGGCGGCGAGGCATGGCCGCCCTCGTGGGGAGTCTCTGACATCGCGGCTCTGTCCTTTCCTTCCCTGGGGATTGCTGCAAGGCCGTTTCCTCTTCATTGTACCATGACAGGCTCTGCTGTTGAAAGCAGCAAAGAGGATAAACAAGAGAGAGAGCACTGAAAGGGGCCCTCCCTGGCCCCGCCTCGACCGGGCTGAAGCTCAGTGCTCAGTGATAAGATCAATCTCAAAGCAGCACTGCGGTCGCTCTCCGCAGCAACAACAGGCCCGCACAGGCAAAGCTGTCAACTCAGCCAACAGCGCTTCGACCAGCAGACAGAGACGGGGATGAGAGGGGATCAGCGCAGCCAGTGGACAGCTCATGGCACGTAGACGAGCCTGGCCGCCAGGGCAATCGCTCCGTCCCTCCACCGCTACCTCTAGCTCAGCTAAAGCCCCGAGTTCGTTGAGCACCGCCACCGCCCAACGCACGCGACTCAGCGGCTCGCTCGACCGACTTTGCTCACTGGCCCGCCAGCGCTGCGCCAGGCGGTGGCCGATGGTCCGCAGTAGTCGCTCTAGCTCCGCGGCAGGGAGCTGCTCGGTCAGTAACTCAAGGAGCGTATCGAGGGTCGGGAGGTAGGCACGCGGAAAGAGACGATCGGCAGCTGGAGCCAGCTCGTAAAGGTAAGCCGGCTTCCCTTGAGCAGCACGCCGCTCTCCTCGTTGGACAACAAAGCCATCACGCTCCAGCGCCGCCAGGTGAGCACGCACGGCATTATCGCTCAGCCCTAGCTCCCGGGCCAATTCTTCAACGGTGGCCCCCTGGCGAGAGAGTAAAGCTACAATGCGCCCGCGCGTGCTCCTGAAAAAGCGCCGATGCGCCTGATTGCCAGTCATCGGTCTTGCACTTCCTGATCGAGAGGACAAACAATTAGCGCTTGCTTTGCCTCAGTTTAGCAGAGAGCCAGCCTTATGTCAATAAATTCTTTGACTTTCTTGACTTTCCCGAGCGAGTATGGTATATCCAAAAGAGGGAGAGAGTCCTGGAAGCTGCCCGATGCGCTAGTGGACGGATCGGGCAGGCTTTTTTAGCCAAAGCACAACTGCCTGCTATCTGCTGACGCCTGTTTGCTTCCTGCACAGCAGGAGCGGCTAGCCAGAGACGGAGGGGCAATGGCGAGCAACGCCAGCCGGTCGAGGCCTGGCCAGCGCACGCGCTGACGTGGTCAAGGCCCACTGTATACGGTCTTGCCAGCCATTGCCCTCTGTCTTTCCGTGCGCAGAGGCGAGAGGCGCTTAACCTGGCAACAGGCAGGAAGGACGAGGGGGAAGGCCGCTCTTGAGGCCAGAGTTGGAGCATGGGCAGGTTGTCAGCCCTTGTGAAGAGACGAAGGAGAGCACCATGAGCGACACGACGCATGAGCCGGTCCCGTCAACGACCAACGTTTGGCAGTCTTTCGCCGACCGCTTTGGTGACAGTCTGCAGGCTCTGGCCCGCGCGCTGACTGGAGGCACACAGAAGCCACCACGCTTCCTGAAAAGCTTACTCAGCGGCACCTTTGGAGGCCATCCTCTGCATCCGGCCATCACCGATATTCCGATCGGCGCCTGGACCCTGACCGCCATTCTCGACATTATCTGGCTGGCAGCACCGGCTAGCAATAGCTGGGCCGCGCGCGGGGCGCTGGTCGGAGCCATCGTCGGGTTGATTGCTGCTCTGGGAGCGCTGTTTACCGGTCTGGCCGACTGGAGCGATACCTATGGAGCTGAGCGCACGGTCGGCTTCTATCATGGCTTGCTCAACACGGCGGCTTTTCTCCTCTATCTGGTCTCATTGATCCTGCGCCTGCTCTCTCCTCTGAACGAAAGCATCGCCGCCGCCGTGCTCGGCTTCATCGGCTTCGTGGCTATTCTGGTGGCCGGCTATTTAGGCGGAGACATGGTCTTTGTGAAGGGCACCAACGTGAACCATACTGCCTGGGAGGCGGCAGGCGAGGACTTCGAGCCAGTCCTCCCGGCAAGCAATATTGAGGAGGGACACCTCTATCGCGTGACAGTAGCCGGTGTGCCCGTGGTACTGCTCCGTCGCGGCGAGCAGTACTATGCAA
Organism: Thermogemmatispora aurantia; assembly: GCF_008974285.1. GTDB lineage: Bacteria > Chloroflexota > Ktedonobacteria > Ktedonobacterales > Ktedonobacteraceae > Thermogemmatispora > Thermogemmatispora aurantia. Next base: position 664,285 of record NZ_BKZV01000001.1, read on the forward strand.
TTTCAGCAACCTGCCCCCATGCCGGGGGACCTCTGGACGAAGGAACGCTGGATGGGGATGTGGTGGAATGTCCCTGGCATGGCTCACGCTTCTGCGTGCGCGATGGGCGAGTGCTGACTGGCCCAGCAACCGTGCCGGCTCCGCGCTATGCGGTACGCGTTCGCAATGGCCAGGTTGAACTACGCCGTTTGGGTGGGCACTGATCAGAGAGACAGGAGCCTCCTGGTAGCGCTCGTCATGTCAGGATAGTCCCCAGCGCCACTTTCCACACAAAAGGACCCGAGAGAGATCCCCTCGGGTCCAGCTTTTTTCTGTAGTCAGATCACCGCATAACTGCCGCTGATCCGACCCGCTTCACGACGCGGCAGTTGCGGGCGTGTTGAGCAACTCATCCAGCGTATTCTTCTTGACACGATAGACCTCACGCTTGCCCTTGTGCGGCAAGGTAATGGCCTGCAGGGCACCGGTCTTGATCCAGCGGCGCACCGTGGTGTCATCAACACGCAGGCGCTTCGCTACCTCGCTGACAGTGAGCAGCTCTGTCGTATACTCTTCACGAGAATCGCGCTCGCGATCCACAACTGCACTTTCCCGACGAGCCATAGGTTTCCCTCTCCTCTCTACTGAATTCGATCGGATTACAGTCCCAGGCAGTTCGCCTGGAGCGTTCTATCATTTCCAGCTAATATGAGTAAAACACTCCTCTATTAAGAGGAACTGTGAATTAGCTGAAATTTCGCTGAGAATTTGGAACTCCCGATCTGCCCGTCCCGCCAGGGAAGCGGCTCAGTTTGCCTGAAAAGGAAGAGACAGAACCTCAGCAGCTTCCTCGCTTGGGGCCGGGAAATTGAGACTTTTCACTTCTCCGATTTTATAATAGCACATTTCCGATCTATTATCCAATCCACTGGTAATAACAACGGGGAAGCCGGATAATCTTCCCGGCCAGCGAACAGCCGTATCTAGAGAAGAGAGAAGCGGGGAGCTGAGGGAGCATAGAAGCACATGATCAACCCGGCAAAGCAGAGGAGAAGCGGCAGAGGCCGTCTGAGCGCTGCGCCCATTGATGTTGATCCAGCACGGTTCCTGATCAGGAGGATTGATCTCCCAATGGGGACGAAAGGAGGAGTAGAGGTGATCACTGCCCTTGCCTGGAAACAGGAGCAGCCGGGGAGGGTACTCCCCGGCTCTCTAGCTGTCAAGCCAAGACGTTTGCTGGCAGCTATGAGGTCTCCCTCTATCCAGCCCGAGATAGGAGGATGGACATTCGAAAGATCTGTTCCAGCGCCAGAGCGGTGCCAGCCTTGGGGTCCAGCATCAGGGCAGGGACGCCTTCCGCTGGCCTTGCTTACTCAAGAGGCGTTACCACAGCCGCATAGCCTCCCCACCACTGGAGGAACTGCTCCCGGCTGAGGACATGGCGATCCCAGGCCGACGAGTCGGCCAGATAGACCGATGTTGCATCGCCACCGAGCACGACGAGCAAATGGCCGCCAGCATAGCGATCTGGTGGGAAGCTTACGATCACAGGGGCTCCACTGTTGGCCACGGCCAGCAGCTGCTCCAGGGACCAGTGCTCACCCCACTCGGTGCGAAAGCCAAAGTGGGCCGCAGTGATAGCAATGCCATCTGGCGATACCAGGCCCAGCTCCGGCGTGATTTGCCCGAGAGCTGCCTCGACGTGCAGCACGTCGCTGATGCGATAGTGCCGGCCATAGGCATTAAAGACCTCCGTCATGGCTGCTGCTGAACATGCAGAATAGGCCCAGGTGTCATATTCTTCTTGAGAAGCATACTGGGCAGGATCAAGCTGGGAGATACGTACAAGACTGCGCGAGGCGTTGAAGCCATGAGGTAGGGTCTGGAGATCAAGTGTCTGGCCGTGATTGTTGCGGAAAAAGGTGAGCGCCGCGTTCAGCGTCAGCTGTCCCCCATCGGCCAGAGCACTGGTCATCGAGAGCGCCAGAAGAACCATTACCAGCAGCACCAGCGAGAGGATCACACGCCAACGCCGGTACCAGGGCGCTGGAACCACCTGAGCGAACCAGGGCTTCCCCTCCTGGCCGTCTTGTGCCCGCTGCAGAAGGCGGGCAGTACGAGCGGTCAAACTCGCTTGCTCTCCTGAAGAGGAGACGAGGAGAGCACTCGCCAGCCCCTCACGCCGCAACCAGCGCTCAAGCCAGCTTCCACGGCGCCAAAGACTCAACCCCAGCATGAGCAGAAGCAGCGCGCTCGCCAGCACCACAACGGGGATCACAGAGCAACCTCCCGGTTCTTCATCTCCATAAACACATCAACATCATTTACCAGAAGTATCCCGGGAGTTGAGGGCTTCCGTCAAATCAATCCCACAATAGTACCATATGAAGCATGCTGGCACAGATTAAGACGCGCGGGAGCCTGGCGGTTAGAGGTCAAGATGGCTACTGGACCAGCGGCGGCTCTTCTCGTGGATACTCAACCTGCGGCTCTTCGTACTGCTGCTGAGGACGCCTCACCGCCGGTTGAGCCTGCTGTGGCTGTGACTCGGCAGCCACGCTCGAGCGTGGGTCCGTCTGGGCACGATAGCCCTGGTGATAGCGTCGCTCAGGCTCTCCTGGCTGGCTGCCCGGGTAAGAGGTCTGGTAGGTATCCATTGGTCCCGGCGGCGCCTGCGGCGGCTGCTGCTGCCATTGCCACATGCCACCGCTCATCGGCCAGCTGCGCCCCGCCCCCGGCCCCTGCTCGGCAAAGAGTACAGAAAGGGCCCAGGCAAGCAAGGCGATGAAGAAGATGCTCAGCATAATGCCGAACATCGCGCTACCCCACCCCCACCACCAATGCGCCGGACCCAGGAAAAACAGAGGAATAAACCACCAGAAAAACCAACCCCGGTGGCGCCCAAAACGGTTTCGTCGGTACATTGTCGATCCTCTCTATCTCTCAACAAGCGCACGAAAGGCGGAACTTCTATGCAAGTGCGTCCTTTTCCTGCAGCTTCTGATCTTCATTGCGCCATTCTCTCAAAGACAGAGTATAACAGATAGCTATCGCTGTCAAGGAAGAGGAGCATCCTCTTCTCCCTTCTCTCTTACTTACAGAGGAGAACGCTGGCAGGTTGCATAACTCCAAGAGTCTGCCTGTTTCTCTCTCCCGCCACGTCTGCAACCGGGGCGATTGCAGAAAGTTCTGGCCTGGCGTCACGGCTCGCCTGACATTCGACAGGCCAGAACAAATATTCTATAATCTCCAGTAGAAATAGAAAGAGAGCAGCGCTGCGAGGATGGAAGGACGGGGAAAGCGCCAAAGGGAGCAGAGGATGGCCAGTATGATCACCGTCTTCACCCGTCGAGGCAAACGGATCGAGATTCTCTCACAGAGCGAACTACGCTATCCGCGCCTAACAGGCAGCCGGGTGCGCGCCTTCTGTCCGATTCACGGCAGTGATCATCAACGCTCACTCTCGATCGACCCAGCCAGCGGCTGGGGCTATTGCTTTAACGCCGCCTGTCAAGCCAAAGTCCTGATAGCCGAATGGAATCCAGGTGCGGCCCACCAGCTCCTGGTCGCCAACGCCAGCGGTGGTCGAGGACAGGCAATCGATCAGGAAGGGCCGACTGGAAGCCAGACCTCCCCGCGCTTTCGCTGGCTGAGCCAGCCAGAAGAACGGCCCAGTACCGTCAGCGTTCTGAGCCGCTGGCAAGAAGAGGAGCGGCGTATATTGCAAGCCCTGGAACCCACCATGCAGGCAGCGCTGAAGTCCAGCAGCCAGGGGCGCGCCTACCTGCGCGAGCGGGCCATTCCTCTGGAGATCGCTCTTACTGGTGGCGTTGGCCTCCTGACGCCGACGATCATCACGCGCCTGACGCGCTCCAAACAGCGGCGCCTCCTGCAACGCTGGAGCGGGCGGCTGATCTTCCCTCTTCAAGCAGAAACCACAAGAGGCTACATCGGGCGCACGCTCGCAGGGTGGCAGCATGGAATGGATGAAAACGCTCATAAGCAGCTCTTAGAGCGTCTCGGTCGCCCACAGCGCTGGATCAAAACCAATCCTGCTGGCTGTTTTAGCCTGCCACGAGAGCAGCTTGCCCCTCAGCTCATCGTGGTTGAAGGAACCTTCGATCGTCTAGCTTTGCTGGCGGCTGGCTTTCGAGCGAATGAAGTGGTCGCTCTGGCAGGCACCGCACTGCCCCTCAGCTGGCTCCCTGCTCAGGTTCGCAGCGTGCTGCTGGCCCTCGATGGCGACGAGGGAGGACGCGAGGCCGCCGCTCGTCTCAGCGCGCAACTCCGCGAGCAAGGGCGGTCAGTCAGCTGTTGCCTGATGCCCCTGGACGGACAGGGTAAGGACTGGAATGAGCGCTGGCGCCTGTCTGGTCGCGCAGGCTTGCAGCCGCTACTGGACAGCTATCGCCGTCTGTATTGACTTGTCTCTACGCGCGACATAGACTTACTTACAGCAGAAAAAGAACAACCACCAGCGCGGGCCGACCTGTCTCCCTGCCTCGAAGGTCAAGGGCCCCGAAGCCCATCTGTTTGAAAGGAGTACGAGCCGATGAGTACCTCGTTCAACGCCGAACAGCCCCTATGGGAGCCTTCAGAGGAACTAAAAGAGCAAGCCAATATTACGCACTATATGCGCTGGCTTGCCGAGCAGCGCGGCAAGCAATTCGCCAGCCGCCATGAGCTTTGGGAGTGGTCGGTCACCGACCTTGAAGGCTTCTGGTCCTCGCTCTGGGACTATTTTCAGATCCAGGCCAGCCAGCCATATACTCAGGTGCTGGCCAGCCGCAGCATGCCTGGAGCCAGATGGTTCCCAGGCGCCGAGCTGAACTACGCTCAGCATGTCTTCCGCCAGGCCAGCGCTGAGCATCCGGCCATCATCTTCCGCTCCGAACGCGAACCCTGGCGCGCCCTCTCTTGGAAGGAGCTAGAGCAGGCAGTGGGAGCCATCGCCCAGGGCCTGCGACAACTCGGCATTAAGCGCGGCGACCGGGTCGTGGCCTATTTACCTAATATCCCGGAGACAGTGATCGCCTTCCTCGCCTGCGCCAGCCTTGGCGCTATCTGGTCTAGCTGCTCGCCCGACTTCGGCACCAGCAGCGTCGTTGACCGTTTTCGGCAGATTGAGCCACGGGTGCTCTTCGCCGTCGATGGCTACCAATACAATGGGCGCCCCTTCGACCGCAGGGGAGTGCTGGCCGAGCTTCAGACAGCCCTGCCTACACTCGAACATACCATCATCATTCCTTACCTGCACGCTACCCCCGAGGAGGCCAGCGCCGGCCTCAGCAAGACCATTCCCTGGAGCAGCCTGCTCGCCCAACCAGCCCCCCTCACCTTCGAGCAGGTCCCTTTCGAGCATCCACTCTGGGTACTCTATTCCTCTGGCACCACCGGCCTGCCCAAAGCGATCGTGCAGGGCCAAGGCGGCATCCTGCTGGAGCATCTCAAGGTGCTCTCACTGGAGAGCAATCTTAAACCAGGCGACCGCTTCTTCTGGTTCACTTCTACAGGCTGGATGATGTGGAATTTCCTGGTGAGCGGCCTGCTGGTCGGGGCCACAATCTTGCTCTACGATGGCGCTCCCGGCTATCCAGATATGAACACCCTCTGGCGCTTTGCTCAGGACAGCAGTATGAATCTGTTCGGGACAAGCGCCGCTTACATTTCCAGTTGCATGAAAGCTGGCATCGAGCCAGGAAAGCAGTTCGACCTCAGCCAGCTCCGTTGTATCGGTTCTACTGGCTCACCTCTGCCACCAGAAGGCTTCCGCTGGATCTATGAGCACGTCAAGCGCGATGTCTGGCTGGCCTCGGTCAGCGGCGGCACCGATGTCTGCTCGGCCTTCGTCGGCGGCTGCGTCCTGCTTCCCGTCTATGCGGGCGAAATCCAGTGTCGTGCGCTCGGCGCCCGCGTCGAGGCCTTCGACGAAGAGGGGCACTCTTTAATCGATGAGGTCGGCGAACTGGTGGTCACGGCGCCGATGCCCTCAATGCCACTCTTCTTCTGGAACGATCCAGATAATCGCCGCTACCGTGAAAGTTACTTCGAAATGTACCCGGGCGTCTGGCGCCACGGCGACTGGATCAAGATCACCCCACGCGGGGGCGCCATCATCTACGGTCGCTCAGATTCGACGATCAATCGCCAGGGGATTCGCATGGGAAGCAGCGAGATCTACCGCGTCGTCGAGAGCTTTCCCGAGGTGCTCGATAGCCTGGTTGTTGGAGTAGAGCGCCCCGGTGGCGGCTATTACCTGCCCCTGTTCGTTGTGCTGCGCGAGGGAGTTCACCTCGATGAAGACCTTCAGCGCCGTTTGAAGGAGGCCCTGCGCCGCGAGATCTCGCCGCATCATGTGCCTGACGAGATCATTGCCATTCCCGAGGTGCCCCGCACACTGAGCGGCAAGAAAATGGAGGTGCCAGTCAAGAAGTTGCTCCTGGGTATGCCTTTGGAGAAGGCGGCCAGCCCCGACGCGATGAGCAATCCTCAGGCGATCCAGTTCTTCGTTGACTTCGTCCGCCAACTCCAGGCCCGCTCGGGCAGTACGCCCTAGGCTCCGCCAGCCCCGCCGCTCCTCATCTCGCTTCATAGATGGATATACATTTATTATTTATTGGGGTTGGTTATAATGGAGGTGTAGCTTTGCCCAGCGCACAAGCGAAGCAAGGCCGAAGAGAGTGAGGCACTGGTCGACGGGCCGTCCACCAGTTCGTCGGCGGTTATCTCGACGGATGGACTGGAGGGCAAGCTGACTGGTAAGAGAGGAGACGGGGTGAGGAGCGGAGGACTATGGATGAGCATGGTCAGAATGTCCTCCGCAGAGGCGTGCTTGAGAAGCGTACTGCGCTGGAACTCTGTGCAGCCTGAAAAGGGAAAGGAGCAACATGCAAGAAAAGCCCCGGTGGGTCAAGCCGTCCTTCGAAGTCATTGCGGTGAGCCTTGAATGCACTGCCTATGCAGGCGTACTCCTGTTGTTTGAACCTCAAAAGAGACAGTAGTACCGCGCTAGGCAGGGAGAGAGCAGGCAGAGGGCGCTAATAGAGGAAGGGTGAGCCGTAGAGGGGGGAGGCGGCGACTGAGCAGGTCCTGCCTCCTCCCTGCTTCCCGTCTGGTTCCTGTCAATGCCCTGTCTGGTTTTGCCTGGTTGGCCTGGGCTGCGGAAAGTGAGTGAACTCCTCCAAGGATTGACATGGAAGGGAGAGGCAGCCCGTTCAGGGATTAGAAAAACAAGAAAAATGTTAGTGCGTCTGCTCGGTACAGCAGCAGGAGGAGGCTTCCCGCAGTGGAACTGCAATTGCTCGAACTGCCGGGGTCTACGTGCGGGAGAGCTGATGGCGAAGGCACGCACACAGTCTTGTGTGGCGGTGAGCGCCGACGGCGAGCGCTGGTTTCTACTCAATGCCTCCCCCGATCTGCGCACTCAGCTTGAAGGTTTTCCACCTCTGTGGCCCCCTGCCTCTTGCAGGCGCGGCACGCCTATCGAGGCCATTTTGCTGACCGACGCCGACCTCGATCATACTCTCGGCCTCCTGCTCCTTCGGGAGCGTTCGGCTTTGACTATCTATGCGCCTGCGGCAGTTCAGCAAGCCCTGCGCCAGGGACTGGCCCTACCACAGTTGCTCGCTCATTACTGCTGCGTCGAGTGGCGTGAACCCGCCGAAGAGCTGGCTCCTCTGCCCACTGCGGCGGGCCATGCAAGCGGCCTTCTCTACCAGGCTATCCCTCTGACCGGCAAGCCTCCGCGCTACCTCGCAGAGGCCAGTACGCTCGCAACCGGCTCGTCGTTCCGTGTTGGCTATTATCTCACGGATGTGCGGACTGGCGGACGTCTGCTTTTCCTACCAGGGCTAGCCCGACAAGAGGAGCAGCTGCAGCCCTACCTGCGAGCCTGCGACGCCATTCTCCTTGACGGCACCTTTTGGAGCGAGCATGAGCTGCAGGAGCAGGGTCTCGTCCAGGCAACGGCAAGCAGCATGGGTCATCTTCCAATCAGCGGGCCAGCGGGCAGTCTGGCCTGGTTAACGCAGCTTCCTATTCCCTATCGCATCTATACCCATATCAACAACACCAATCCGATCCTGGTCGAGGACTCGCCCCAGCATGCCACCGTGTACGCTGCCGGGGTCATCATCGGCTGGGACGGCCTAGAATTGCAGCTATGATTGCGCACGCCCTCATCTCACCTGCCGCTGACCAGAGGATCGCAGGGTAGATAAGCAAGCTAGCTAGCAAGAGCGAAGAGAGGAGCTACTATGAGCACAACGATTCTTGAGCCTTGGGATCACGAGACCTTCGTCGCCCAACTGCGAGCTGTTGGCATGACTCGCTATCATCATCTCCATCCTTTTCATCAAGCTATGAATAGGGGCGCCCTTTCTCCTGAGCAGATCCGCGCCTGGATCGTGAACCGCTTCTATTACCAGCAGCATATTCCTATGAAAGATGCCGCAATCATTGCCAATTGTCCTCTCCCAGAGGTCCGCCGGCTCTGGCTTCACCGCATCAGCGATCACGATGGCGAGCACGAGGATGAGGGCGGCATTGCAGCTTGGCTGAAGCTGGCCGAAGCAAGCGGCCTCTCACGCGAGGAGGTGCTGAGCGGACAGCACGTGCTGCCTGGCGTCCGCTTCGCCGTCGACGCCTATGTGACTTTCGCCCGCCAGCAGCCGTGGCCTCTGGCGGTAGCCTCCTCGTTGACTGAGCTGTTCTCTCCCGATCTGATGAGCGAGCGCCTGGCCGCCTTTGAGCGCTATTACACCTGGATTAGCCCGGAGGGATTGGCCTATTTCCGGGCCCGTTTGCAGCAGGCACCACGCGACGCGGCACAGGCACTGGAGTTGACTGTGCGCTACTGCACAACGCGCCAGCTTCAGGAGGGCGCTGTCCAGGCGCTCGCTTTTAAATGTGATGTGCTCTGGAGCATGCTCGACGCTCTGCAGTTCGCCTATGGCCCCTTGCCTGGCGAGCCGGCGCTGGCAGCGGCCAGCACCAGCGCCCCCACTCCCGCCCCACAGGAAGGTCGCCTATGAGCACGCCTGGCGAAGACAGTTTTCCACCACCAAAGGTGCTGCGTCCCTGCCTGCTTCCCAGGGCACGGCTGGAAATCGATCGTCTCAGCCAGCAGCCTATTCTGCTCTATCCCGAAGGAGTGATGATGCTCAATGAAACTGCCGCTGCTATCTTGCAGCTCTGCAACGGCGAGTATACGCTGGCCGATATCCTGCGAGAGCTGGCGAACCGTTACGAGGCCAGTCCCGAGCAGCTGCAGGCTGATGTCTACGAATACCTTTGTTCGCTGCGGGATCAGAATCTCGTCGCCTGGCTAGAGTAGATCAGCTCGGCTTTCTCCTTCGCCCGCTATCGGCTTCAGCACAGGATCGATCGCCAGACAGGTTGTATAGCCAGAGAGGACAATGAACATGACGCTCAACGAGCAGCAGATGAAGCCGTCTCCTTCACCAGGCACACATCAGCCAGAGGGTGCTCTTTCTCAGACTGCCCTGGGCAGTACGCTGCGGCCATTCGGTTTGCTGGCCGAGTTGACCTATCGCTGTCCGCTCCGTTGTCCTTACTGCTCGAATCCGACTCAGATTCTCTCAGATCAGCGACAGCCTGAGCTGACGACTAGCGAGTGGCAGCGCGTGATCAGCGAGGCTGCCACCCTCGGGGTTTTGCATCTGCTCTTTTCAGGCGGTGAGCCACTCCTGCGGCGTGATTTGCCCATCCTTGTTGATAGCGCTCGCACCGTTGGTCTTTATACCAATCTGATCACCAGCGCCCTTGGCTTGACACAGCGCCGTCTACAGGAATTGCGGGAAGCCGGTCTTGATAGCGTTCAGATCAGCTTCCAAGCCGACGAAGCCGCCCTGGCCGATGGCATTGCCGGCTGTCCGGGCGCTCATGAGCGCAAGCTAGAGGCCGCGCGCCTGGTCAACGCCTGTGGCCTGCCCCTGACGATCAATGTGGTGCTTCACCGCGGCAACATCGAGCGCCTGCCGGCACTGATCGCACTGGCCGAGCGGCTAGGCGCTCAGCGCCTGGAGCTGGCCAGCACGCAATACCTGGGCTGGGCCTTCTGCAACAAAGTCGCGCTGCTCCCCACAAGGGCTCAGGTGCAGCAGGCCGAAACGATTGTGCGCGCTGCTCAGGAGCGCCTGCGCGGACGTATGGAGGTCATCTATGTCTGGCCCGATTACTATGCTGAACGTCCCAAGCCCTGCCTGTATGGCTGGGGGCGCCGTTATCTGACCATTACCCCCGAGGGTGAGGTCCTGCCCTGCCAGACCGCCCGCATCATTCCCAACCTGCATTTTGACAATGTGCGCCAGCATTCCCTGGCCTGGATCTGGCAGCGATCAGCGGCCTTTGAGCGTTTCCGCGGCAGCCATTGGATGCCTGAACCTTGCCGGAGCTGCCCGCTACGTGAGCAGGACTTCGGCGGTTGCCGCTGCCAGGCCTTCCTGCTGACAGGCGATGCCGCCAATACCGACCCCGCCTGTAGTCTCTCCCCTCACCGTGCCCGTCTGCTCGCCATCCTCAGCGAGGTTGAGCAGCAGTCAGGCTCCTCGTCCAGCTTCCACAGCCCTTTCGCCCCCGACGGGCAGCCTCTGATACCCATCCTCTTCCGCACCAATCCCAAATCCTGCCCAGGGGAATAAGCTGGGGCACCTCCGAGTTTTACTTCTATGCTGTGGCTGGAGACAACCAGCATGAAAGCATTGCAGGTAGACCGCTGTGCGATCGTTCAAGAGAGGAGGTAATCGCTAGCGATGGATGATGCGGAAATTCTGCAGCGTATTGACGAACTGGTGGATGAGGAACACAAACTGCTCAAGAAGGCGGAAGAAGAGGGGCTCACGGACGAGGAGCGCATACGCATGAAAGAGCTAGAGACTCGCCTTGATCAGTGTTGGGACCTGCTGCGCCAGCGGCGAGCGCGCCGCCATGCCCATCTCAACCCCGATGAGGCTCAGCCTCGCGATCCTCGTATCGTTGAGCATTACCTGCAATAACGCTCGCTGCCCAAGATCGGCCTATTCCCAGAGAGGCAGCCTGGCTGCCTCTCTGTCCTTTCTCTCCATATCCTCTCCTCGCCCAATTGGTCCACTTCATATAATGCACTTAGAGGCTCTTTCTCTATTCCTTCTGGTAGCAAGGCAGAATAAGATCGATGCAAGTACATCAACGTCCTATTTTTCGTCAGCGTGCACTGCACCATCATCTCTATGGACGAGAAAAAGATATTCTCCCGCATTTCATGGCATTGCCCGTACCCGTGCTGCTCTGGCTGCTCTTCGGGCTGCTTTTCGCTGCCGCAGCGCTCGCCTGGACAACGGAGATCCCGACCTACACCGTTGGCCCGGGCGTGGTACTAGACGCGGAAGCTTCCAGCGAGCGGTTCCAGCTGCAGTCACAGGGTGCCTTTGCGCTGATCTTCCTTCCTTGGGAAGCACACCAGAGGCTGCGACCAGGGCAACCTGTGCAAATTACCTTACCAGCCACCAATCTCACGCTGAATAGTCACATAGCGCGCATTTTGCCAGGTGTCACCAGTCCTGCCACCGCCTGCACCTACTATACTACGGCTAATTCGCACCAGGCGTCATCACCGGTCACGTACCCCTCAGTAGCTGTACTGGTACCATTAGGCCAGCAGCTCTCAGCTAGCGTCTATGCTGGAACGGGTCTGACAGCGCAGGTACAGACCGGTTTCACCCGCCTTATCAACTTGCTGCCAGGGGCCGGGATGTTGTTGGGAGGCCAGCGAGCGTTATGATGCACGACTACGGACAGCAAGGACAGTATGGACAGGAAGCAACCCAGGATCGCGACTATGTAGACATCTTCGATCCACAAGAATATATCACTGCACGCCGACCGCTCAAGCGACGGCGTATTCGTCCGATCGTCCTCCAGCAGGAGGGCGACTATCCAGCCATTCGTCCTCATCTGCGCCTGCCAGTCAGGCAGAAGCCAGCGTCAGCAGCAACACCAGTAGCGCCCGCCGCTGCAGCCGAAGGCAAGCAGGCAGACGAGCAACAGCAGCCTGCCGCAGCGGAGGCCTGCCCCCCTCAGCAACAAGGTCAGGCCAGGCCAGCGGTCGAGGCAGGCGCGCAGAGTAAGCGCTCCAGAAAGCAAACCTGGTCTGGCCGAGGATGGCGACGGCGACGCGTCCGTCCCCTCACCCAAATGAACGTCGTCGAGTGCGGCTATGCCTGTCTGGCGATGATCCTCAACTATTACGGACGCCCTACCTCAGTCTCCGAGCTACGCATGCGGCATGGCCTGGGGCGCGACGGCCTCTCAGCGCTGAGCATCGTGAAAGCAGCCCGGAGCTATGGTCTGCGCACACGCGCCATCTCATTGCAGCGCACCGAGGACTTCCAGGCCGTTCCGCTTCCGGCAGTGGTCCACTGGGAATTTAAGCACTTCATTGTCGTTGAGCGCTGGACTCCCCGCTGGGTGGAAGTCATCGACCCCGCCTGGGGGCGCAAGCGACTCACCCCCGAAGAATTCGATGCTGGCTTCACCGGCATCGTGATCCTTTTTGAACCAGGAGTACATTTCAGCACCGAGGGCAGCGCTCACCGCGTTACTCTCTGGATGCAGGTCAAGCAGTTCGCCCGTCAAACGCGCGGCGCCCTGCTTCAGGTGCTTGGAGCCTCACTCTTCCTGCAGCTCTTTGGCCTGCTCCTGCCGCTGCTCACCAAGATCGTCATCGATCAGATCCTGCCAGCTCATATGGTCGATATCATGGGTATTCTGGGCCTCGGCCTGCTGCTGCTCCTCGCCACCCAGGCTACCACCACGATCCTTCGCGAGTGGTTGCTGGTCTATCTGCGGGCCCGCGTCGACATCCAGCTGGTGCTCGGTTTCTTCGAGCATCTCCTCACCCTGCCCTTCAGCTTCTTCCAGCAGCGCTCGAGCGGCGACCTGCTTCAGCGCCTGGGGAGCAACACCATCATCCGCGACACGCTGAGCAACCAGCTTATCTCAACCCTGCTTGACAGCGGCACGGTCATCGCTTATCTCTTCATCCTGCTCTGGCAATCGCCGATCTTCGCGCTCCTGACCCTTGGCCTGGGACTGCTGCAGGTGCTGGTCCTTTTGGGGACCCATCGCATTGTGCTGGACCTGGCCAGCCGCGATCTGGCGGCCCAAGGCAAAGCTCAGGGCTATCTGGCCGAGACCCTGGCCGGAATGGCCACGCTCAAGGCCGCCGGCGCCGAGCAGCGCGCTCTCGAACGATGGTCGAATCTCTTCTACGAGCGCCTGAATATCACTCTGCGCCTCAGCTACCTCCAGGCCGGCATCAATACGGCCATGACGATTCTACGGATCTTCTCGCCTATCGCCCTGCTGTGGATCGGCGCCTACCAGGTTCTCAATGGCCATCTCAGCGTCGGTACCATGCTCGCCCTCAATACACTAGCCAGCGCTTTCCTGACTCCCGTGGCCTCGCTCGTCAGCAGCGGACAACAGTTCCAGATCCTCTACGCCCACCTGGAGCGCCTGACCGACGTCACGACAGCCGAACCGGAGCAGGACATCGAGAAGGCTCAGCTACCTCCGCGACTCAGCGGGCGCATCTACGTGCAGAATGTGAGCTTCCAATATGGACCAGATTCGCCACGGGTGCTGAAGCAGATCAATATCCGTATTGAGCCGGGTCAGAAAATCGCTATTGTCGGGCGCACTGGCTCGGGCAAGAGCACGCTGGGTAAGCTCTTGCTGGCTCTCTATACGCCAACCGAAGGCGAGATCTACTACGATGGACTGCCGCTGAGCCAGCTCAACTACCAGGAGGTGCGGCGCCAATTCGGCGTCGTTCTCCAGGACAGCCAGATCTTCAGTGGCTCCATCTTGCAGAATATCACGCTCAATGATCCCAATGTCCCCTATGAGCGCATCGTGAAAGCAGCAACCGCCGCGGCTATCCACGAGGATATCATGCGTATGCCACTGGGCTACGATACTCCGGTGGCCGAAGGCGGCAGTGCCCTCTCGGGCGGTCAACGGCAGCGCCTCTGCCTCGCACGCGCCCTGGTCAATGAACCAGCCATCTTGCTCCTCGATGAAGCCACCAGCCATCTCGATGTGCTTACTGAACAGCGCGTCTCTGAGAACCTGCGCGCCTATCCCTGTACGCAGATTATCATCGCCCACCGTCTGAGTACTATCCGCGATGCTGATCTGATCCTGGTCATGCACGATGGCATGATCATCGAGCAGGGGACTCACGAGCAGCTACTCCAGCTGAATGGCTACTACGCTCAGCTTATGCGGCAGCAACTTGAACAGGAGGAACGCCAGGCTCGCGCTGGCGCCCGTTAAGGCGCGACCCCGAGCCTGGCCCCCATTGATCACTGATCCTCCCTGCTCTTCTCTCCGCTCGCTTCATCCTCTCTGTTTCACTATCTCTCTTCCTTCTTCCTCCCTTACAAATGATATATTGAAACTTATGTATTTGGCTTTATCCGTACAATGTACTTAGGCGTTCGGGTAGCAAATACGCTTTGAACGTATTTTGTTCAGGCAGGTCAGCCGGACGTCGAAGGGCCACCTTGGGGGCGTCAGGAAGCCACCTGCCTGGGCAGCGTTATCCCAAAGCGTAGACGGGGTGCCCGAACGCACGACACCACAACAACACCAAAGGTACAAGAAAGGAAACGCACGCACATGAAGTTCGACATCGTTCGCGCATGGAAAGATGAAGCCTATCGCCAGAGCCTCAGCGAGGAGGAGCTCAGCCTGCTGCCTGAGAGCCCCATCGGTGAGGTCGAGCTGACTGATGCAGATCTGGAGGCCGTCCAGGGCGGTCACGGCAACACCGACGAGTGCAATAACACGGTTGCCGTGCTCTGTCTGCAGTCCCTGGCTGTGCTCCTCGGCCTCTGCAATACCAACGCCGCCGGCGGCTGTCTCTAGCAGTCGTCGCCCCACACCAGGGGTCTCGGTATGGCCTGATCAGGATATACAGAGGGTTGGGATGCCTGACTCCGTCCCGACCCTCTGTTCGCGCCAGTTAAGGCTGCCCTGACAAGACACTCCCAGCCACCTGGCGCTCGTTTATCTAGCCAGACCAGAATAGTAGAGTAGACGAGCAGGCGCCTGCTGAACTCTTATCCCAGGGAATCCCATCCACAGCCCTCTGCCTGTCAGCGCTTGCTCCGAGCCGGGTCAAACCTCCGAGAACGATCAATGATCAAGTCCGCTGCAGCATGGTTCGCACGTTGCAATTCAGTTAAGATCCGCTACCACTACGCCCTTTACCTTCTAGCGGTTGCCAGTCTTTTCGCACCGCTCACCTCTGTTCTTCCATGTCGACAAGCCACCTGAGCGGCAGGCATCGACTGCTGCCACAATCCATTGGTAACTACCGAGTAATGAAGAAGAAGAAAGAAAGGAGATGCAGCGCAGTACCAGGCTTCCTGGCACCGGCTAAGGCGGCGGGATCGCTTGTCCTGGCGCTGCATCCCAGCGCGTGATTCCATGAGCGAGACAACGAGCGAGACTATCACCGCTTCCGTTTCCTATCTGCAGGGTCGTTGGCAAGAGGCCGACTGGTACCGCGCCTTGACGTTGAATGAGCGCCTGGCCTTGTTGCGCACGACCCCGTTTCCGCCTACGCTGGATGCCCTCGAGGCAGAGGCTCTGGCGCGGGCCCAGCAGCGCCTGCAGCGTTGGAAAGAGCTACCGGCCTTGAGCGAGGAAGAGGGCCGCTTTGCTGCCCGCCTTGCACTGGATGGCCTGGACGAGGAGGAGCTCCTGCTCCTGTTGGGTGAACCCGCCGAAGTCCTGCGCGCACGCTGCCCCACTCCCCCCACCTGGCTGCTAGCTCTCAGCGAGGCTTTCTCCCCCACTGCAGGCCCGCATGACAACGGAGAAGAGGCCGAGACAGTCTGCTCCTCTCCTCTGCCGGGCCTGGAGGAAGGGAGCCACACGCGCTCGTTCCTCCACCCCTTTCTGCCGCTGATCAGGCGCGCCAGACGAAAGCTGGCCGCCGGCTTGCGGGAGCTGGCTCGGCGCTCCCTTTCTTTCTCGTTCGATGCCGAGAGGGTCCTTGATTTGCTGGCGCGCAATATCCCCGGTCTATTGCTCCCTTCGATCTCGCGCGCTATCGTCCTGGAGCTTCATGTCGCGCGGGTTCAGGGCCGCTTGCAAGGGGCCACTTCGGAGGAGCGCTTTCAGTATTTCCTGGAGCAGCTGAGCGAGCGTGAGGCGACCCTCGATTTTCTGCAAGAGTACGTGGTTCTGGCCCGTCTGGTAACAGAGACGCTTGAGCGCTGGGTTTGCCGCTCGCTGGAGCTGCTGGAGCGCCTTACCGACGACTGGCCACTGATCTGCGCCACTTTCCTCACCAACGGCGAGGCCGGGTCGCTGTGCGAGATTCACCAGGGCGCCGGGGACCTACATCGCAACGGGCAGAGTGTGATCTTGCTACGCTGGGACTCCGGTTTCCGCCTGGTTTATAAACCGCGCTCGCTGGCTATCGATCGCCATTTTCAAGAGCTGCTCGCCTGGATGAATGAACGAGGCTTCAGCCCACCTCTGCGCACGCTGACAGTCCTTGACCGGGGACACTATGGTTGGGTCGAGTTTGTTCAGGCTCGCCACTGCTCTTCTCGCGAGGAGATCGAGCGCTTCTATCTGCGCCAGGGCGCCTACCTGGCCTTGCTCTACGCTCTGGAGGCCTCGGATTTCCATGCCGAGAACATTATCGCCGCTGGCGAGTATCCGATGCTGATTGATCTGGAGACGCTCTTTTTACCCCAGATCAACCCCGAGGTGTTGCAGGCCCAGGGGGCGCCCGGCCTGGAGGCCATCGGCCATTCGGTGCTGCGCGTGGGCTTGCTGCCACAGCGCCTTTGGTCAAACCAGGAAGGTGAGGGGATCGATATGAGTGGCCTCGGCGGCCAGCCCGGCCAGCTCTCTCCGCGCCCTGTCCCTACCTGGAAAGGCACAGGCACCGATGAGATGCGCCTGACCAATGAGCGCGTCGAGCTGCCCGTGAAGGAGAATCGCCCGCGCCTCAATGACCAGGATATCAATGTTCTGGATTACAGCCAGTGCATCATCGAGGGCTTTACTCGCGCCTACCGCCTCCTCATGGCCCAACGCTCGGAGCTGCTCGAGACCTATCTTCCACGCTTTGCCGATGCTGAGGTTCGCTGCGTGCTCCGTCCAACACGGATTTATACGCAGCTGCTGGTCGATAGCCTGCATCCCAACGTGCTGCGCGATGCCCTGGATCGCGATCGCCTCTTTGACCGACTATGGGCCACGACGGAGCGCCTCCCGTATTTGGTGCCACTGATCCCCGCTGAGCGGCGCGACTTGTGGCGTGGGGATGTTCCGGTTTTTACGACCACGGCAGCGTCAACCGATCTCTTCACGTCAGAGGGCGAGCGCCTGTCTGCTTTCTTCAGCGAACCTGGCCTGGACGTGGTGCGCCGACGCCTGGCCGAGCTGAGTGAACTAGACCTGGAGAAGCAGCTGTGGATTATTCGTGCCTCCTTCACGAGCATGATCGATGCAACCACTCCCCAGAGCTACACACGCCTGGAGCTACACCCCGCCCGCACTTCTCCAACTCTGGAGCGGCTGCTGGCCGCCGCCTCGGCAATCGGTAACCGCCTGCGCCAGTTTGCTCTCTACCAGGGTGAGTACGTGGGCTGGCTGGGCGTGACACCAGTGAATGACCGCGAGTGGCACTTGCTGCCCGCCGATGGTGATCTCTACAATGGACTGGCAGGCATCGCACTCTTTCTGGCCTACCTGGGCCACCTGACAGGCGAGCAGCGCCATACTGAGCTGGCACGGATGGCCCTGCGCACGATCCAGCAGCAGATTATGCGCCGCAAGTACTTTCCCCGCGCTTACGGAATCGGTGCCTTCAATGGTCTCGGCTCTTTGATCTACCTCTTCTGCCACCTGGGCGCCCTCTGGAGAGAACCTGCTCTCTATCGCCAAGCAGAGGAGCTGGTTCCCTCGCTCCTGGCAAAGGTTGAGCAGGACCAGGTCTATGATGTGATCGGCGGAGCCGCGGGAGCTATCGCAGCGCTGCTCTGCCTGCAGCGTGTGTCTCCCTCGCCTGAAACACTGGCGGCTGCCGTCCGCTGCGGCGAGCATCTGCTCTCCCATGCCCAACCTCAAGCACAGGGCGGCTGCGGTTGGCCAACGACGCGTCAGCCAGTCGCGCTGGCTGGCTTCGCTCACGGGAACGCCGGGATCGCCTTGTATCTCATGCAGCTGGCTCAGGTCAGCGGGGAGACACGCTTTGCCGAGATGGCCCGTGCAGCGCTAGCCTATGAGCGCACGCTTTTCTCGCCCTCACGTCAGAACTGGCTGGATCTGCGCCAGCGCCCACCTTCTTCAGGTGCCAGCCAGCCAGTAGGGGAGAAATATATGGTGGCCTGGTGTCATGGCGCACCCGGGGTGGCTCTCTCGCGCCTGGCCCTGCTCTCACTGCTCGATGACCAAGAGCGGCTGACAGAAGAGATCAAGGCTGGTCTGCGTACGACCCTGACCCAGGGTTTTGGCCTGAACCACTCCCTTTGTCATGGGGACCTGGGCAACCTGGATATCTTGATCACCGCCGCACGCCTGTTGCCCGGCGAGACCTTTGCTGAACATATCCCACGCATCGCCGCGGCCTTGCTGGAGAATATGGAGCACCAGGGCTGGGTCTGCGGCGTGCCGTTCGGTGTGGAAACACCCGGATTGATGACAGGGCTGGCTGGAGCTGGCTTTGCGCTCCTGCGTCTGGCCTCCCCGGAGCGCGTTCCTTCAGTGCTGCTGCTCTCTCCACCCGCCGAACACTCAACACCAGCAGCCTGAGCGGAGCACGCCCAGTCTAGACGCCCTCCAAACCAATGTTACGGCGTTGGAGACAGGCCCATAGGAGCGGGCAAGAGGCTCGACCCAGTTCGGGACCAAGGGGAGCAGCCGTAGTGACTGCTCCCCTCAGCCAAAGGGCTTGCCCTCAACCGCTCGGCGCAGGATGCACGTGCTGTTCTAGAGAAGATCTCGCTTTCGAGCATTGCATTTACGGCAGAGTAACTGTAAATTGGCAACGCTTGTGGCTCCGCCTTTGCTGAGCGGAATGATGTGATCAAACTCGAGATATTCAGTGGCACCACATTCGACACAGCGACCCCCATCTCTCTGCCAAACGGCGATCCGTACCTCTTGGGGAATGTGGCGGCTGCCGGCTTCATCAACGAGCACCAGTTGACGCTTGGCCATCCGTACCAGCGTGTCGATGATGGCACAGGCTACTTCAGGATCAGGCAAGAGGTAAAAGCCGCTGCCAGCTTTCTTGCTCAGTTCGAGCTGAAGACCTCGCTGCGGTGGCTGGCCCATCCAGGCGAGCTGAATACGCATGACAGAGCTCCAGGGAATGGTCGTTCCCCCCGTCGGAGACAGAAAACGAAGTTTTTTGTTGGAAGCAAGCAGCTGCCCCGCCACCGGCCTGGGGGTAGTCGTGCTGAGACGATAATAGGTGACTGGCATAAGCAGGTGACAGATCTCGTCCGACTCCAGACGTAACCCTTGCCTTTCCAGTTCGTGGTGAGCCACTGACGGGAGACGCCCCCGATAGATGTTGAGAATGAGAAGACGTCGATGTAGCCGGTGGGCCTGCTCAGCAGGGATACAAAAGAGAACTATGAGCCGACGCACAAGCGCCTCCGTCTCATCTGTGAGGGGAGCACTGGCGGTAGCACGACTCAGGACCCGTTCAATCACGCCGACAGCCTCATAACGAATGGATGCTAGCAGCCGCTCTTCCTCTACCCCCGCCGCCAGAGCACCCGCTCGCAACTGCGACCACCGCTCCATGCTGAAAACGCCATCGCTAAAGGTCGCCACGAAGATTCGACGGTAGTTTTCCGCAATCTTTTGCAATTGCCGATCGCAAGCTCGACAGAGCATAAGGTCACCCTTAAAGAGGAGCAAAGCAGTGACACCTTGCATGGTCCTTCCACAGCGCTTGCACGTGACCATCAGCCTACTCCTTCCCATCGGAGGATGCTTGAGGAAATATGCTTTATTATACAACCGTGGTTTCACTATTTTCACTTGAAAAAATAGTGGCTGCCATGCCAGTCAACGCGAAGGGGGAAGAGCAAGTAGCGATCACATCGAGAGGTTTAGCCCAGGAGCTGAGGAAAAGGAGATGCGGAGCCTCGCCAACTGATAGGTCTGTAGCGAAAGCAGTAGTCGCGTTGCAGAGCACCGGCAGGTCCAACCAGCACCACCCAGTATTGGCAGCGTTGTGGGGAGCAGCCAGCGTGACTGCTCCCCACAAGGCCCAGCAGACGCTGTGCAGGGCCTTTGCTTCGTCAGGAATCACGCACCAGGCTCATCGCTTTCCCTTTCCCTAGTATAATGCCTCCCTCAAGAGCGGCGCGCGCCTTTCCTGCCACACATGCTCAGCCAGCAAAAACAGCTTGCTCGCCTGGGTCTTAACAAAGAAGAGAGCGGAATGACGCTCTACCAGTGTAGAGGCTCACTCCGCTCTTTTCCTCTATGGTATGGAGGTGCCGGTGGTGAGACTCGAACTCACAACCCTTGCGGGACCTGTTTTTGAGACAGGCGCGTATACCGTTCCGCCACACCGGCTCTGGAGCCAGCAGCGACACCAGAGGTAGCTGTCCAGACTCAGGAAAGCTGCCAGCCCACCAGCAAGGATATCCGTTCTGCGGTCTGGCAGCTTTCAGTATACAAAAGTCTGCCGCTGGCGTCAAGCCCCGCATGAGCCAGTAGAAAACCGTGCGTTCCAGGCTCCTCTTACGCTCACGAGGCAAAACCAAACGGCCCGACAGCGCGATATTTCTCGTAGCGCATCTGCACCAGTCGATCGACAGGAATCTGCCTCAGCTCCTGTAAATGGTGGATGAGGGCCGTCTTAAGATTCTCCGCCGCCAGCCGATGGTTATGGTGAGCACCGCCCAGGGGCTCAGGGACCAGCTCATCGATCAGTCCCAAAGCGTACAGCTCGCGCGCGCTGATGCGCATGGCCTCTGCCGCTTGAGGGGCATAGACCTTATCGCGCCAGATAATCGAGGCGGCGGCCTCGGGAGCGGCCACTGTATAAATACTATATTCCAGCATCAGCAGGCGGTCAGCCACACTGATGGCTAGAGCACCGCCGCTTCCTCCCTCACCAATTACCGCCGCAATGATGGGTACGCGCAGGCGAGCCATCGCATAGAGGCTGGCCGCAATAGCGCTGCCCTGACCCCGCTCCTCATCCTCCAGGCCAGGGAAGGCCCCCTGAGTATCGACCAGGCAGATGACCGGATAGCCGAATTTCTCGGCCTGCTCCATGAGGCGAATGGCCTTATGGTAGCCCTCCGGGTGAGGCATGCCGTTGTTATGATACATCTTCTCGCGCATGCCGCGCCCCTTCTCGTGGCCGATGATCATCACTGTTTCTCCGTTGAAGAGGGCCGGGCCGCCGATGATGGCGTGATCATCGCCCACGCGGCGATCGCCATGCAGCTCGAAGAACTCCTCGCACATCAGGTGGATGAAATCAGCGGTATAGGGGCGATCCTTGTGACGCGCCACCTGAACCGTCTGCCAGGCCGTCAGACTGCGATAGATCTCCTCTGTGCGGCGACGCAGCTCGCGCTCGTACTCCTGCAACTGGACATGCTCCTCCGGACGGAGGCGCTCCCCCTTACGCTGCAGGGAGGCAATGCGCTTCTCTAGCTCCGCCAGGGGCTTCTCAAACTCAAGATCGTAGACCATCCTGACCTCCTCCAACCTCGGCCCGCGACTGCGAGGACTGTCGGGGCAACAGGGTCGCCACCTCGACCTGGGACTGCGCCGTAGCGGAAGCCGGCTGCTGCGCCCGAGCAGCCTCTGGGACCTTATAGAGGCGCAGCAGGCGGGCCAGCGTGGCGCGCAACTCGCGCCGATGGACCACAGCATCGATCATCCCATGCTGGAGTACAAACTCGGAATTGACTGTTCCCTCGGGCAACTTCACATGCATAAATTGCTCGATGACACGCGGCCCGGCAAAGGCAATCAAGGCCCCCGGCTCGGCCAGGATCACATCGCCGAGCATGGCAAAGCTGGCGGTGACGCCCCCCGTGGTCGGGTCAGTAATCAAGCTGAAATAGGGAATGTGGGCCTCACTCAGGCGCGCCAGAGCGGCGACCGTCTTGGCCATCTGCAGCAGCGAATAGAAACCCTCTTGCATGCGTGCCCCGCCCGAGGTGGAAACAACCAGCACCGGCCAGCGGCGCTCCAGGCCCAGTTCGATAGCGCGCGTCACCTTTTCGCCCACCACCGAGCCCATGCTTCCGCCGATGAAGCGGAAATCCATCACCGCCAACGAGAGCGGCAGCCCCTCGATCGTCCCGTAGCCGCGGATCGCTCCCTCATTAAGGCCGACCTTGGCCCGCTCTTCTTGCAGCTTCTCGGCATAGGACTGCGAGCGGCTCACGAAGTTTAGAGGATCGACCGACACCATCGCGGCATCTAGCTCCACGAAACTGCCGGGATCAAGCAGGAGGTTGACCCGCTCATGGGCCGTCAAACGGAAGTGATAGTTACAGCGGGAGCAGACCTTTAAATTCTTCTCCCAGTCTCGGCTATAGAGGATCTCCTTACATTTGGGGCATTTGACCATCAAATTATCGGGAGCAACCCCCGGCCCTGAGCGCTGCTCAGGCTGCGGCCCACCGGAAGAGCCCGCCGCTTCCTTCGCCATAACAGTACCCTCGTGTGTGTGACGTTGCGATGCGTCGTTTATATTGCCTTTCTCTGTAGCTGCAGTTTGATTTCCTTATTCATCCTGGGCCAGCAGTGCTTCTACAAAGCTCTCAGGATCAAATGGCGTTAAATCGGTGACCTTCTCGCCGGTACCAAGGAACTTGATAGGCACACCCAGGTCGTCGGCCACAGCAAAGGCAAAGCCACCCTTGGCCGTACTATCCATCTTGGTAATGATGACGCCAGTCAGGCCAACATCTTCAGCGAACTTTCGCGCCTGCAACAGCGCATTCTGGCCCGTGGTCGCATCGATCACAATGAGCAGCTCCTGGGGTCCCTCGGGCAGGAACTTCTGTACCACCTTCCCGATCTTCTTCAGCTCCTCCATCAGATTGAACTTTGTGTGTAAGCGTCCGGCAGTATCAACCAGCAAGACATCATGGCCACGGGAGAGGCCAGCCTGAATGGCGTCATAGACCACCGCCCCGGGATCGGAGCCGGGGTTCTGGCTGATGACTGGCACATCGATGCGCTCACCCCAGGCTTTTAGCTGTTCGATCGCTCCAGCGCGGAAGGTATCGGCAGCCGCCAGGATGACGCGATGGCCCTCCTGCTTGAGACGGTAGGCGAGTTTGGCCACCGTAGTGGTCTTACCTGAGCCATTGACACCGATGATGAGCATGACCGTCAGCGGCGCCTGAGTAGCAAAGCGCAATGGAGCCGCTTTGCCAAGCAGGGCCAGCAGTTCTTCGCGCAGAGCACGCCGCACCTGCGAGGTTGTACGCAAGCGCTCCTGCTCAGCCCGCTCGCGCAGGCGCTCAAGCAGCCAGGTCGTTGTGCTAGCCCCAACATCGGCTTCGATGAGGGACTCCTCAAGCTCATCCCAGAAGGTGTCAGTCACCGGCTCGTCTTGCCGGAAACTCTCCTGCACCCGCCCGAAGAGCCGGCGCGTACGACTCAGGCTGGCCTTGAGAAAGCTCAGCCGCTGTTCGAACGCCGAGTCCGCCCCCTTCCGCTCCTGCCCTGCAACGCTCTCTTCTTGCCTGGCAGCTTCTTCTTCCTCTTTTGGTTTACGACCAAAAAATCTATTCAGCACCGTGATTTCGACTCCTTCAGGCGATCAGAGACTTCAGCCCAATCGTTCGCCAACAGCGCACTGTGCTCTCCTTCCATCTGCCCCTCGTCTAGTTGCTCCCAGAACTGCCAGCGTGATCACTCTGCCCTGCCCCATCCGGGAAGAACAGGGGGAGGCAAGCGCTGGCTGCCCACGGTCCGGCACACAGGCAGACGACAAGAAGGGGCCAGGCCAGCAGACTGACAGACCTCACTCGCTCCCTGCCGGTCCCAGCCATCAGCTTTCATTGTAGACGATTCTCACCTGAGAAGTAAAGGGAGGTCTAGCTCACGCGCGCTCACCGGGCAGCGAGAAAGGCAACAAGTCATTGAAGAGAGCAACAGGCAGGGATACTAGCAACGCTCGCACTTGCCTTGCTATGCGCTGTCTCAACAGCCAAACCTCGCCACAGTCGCAAGCAAGCCCTACGTGGCACG
The DNA here is from genome assembly GCF_008974285.1 of Thermogemmatispora aurantia. GTDB lineage: Bacteria > Chloroflexota > Ktedonobacteria > Ktedonobacterales > Ktedonobacteraceae > Thermogemmatispora > Thermogemmatispora aurantia. The sequence goes on from NZ_BKZV01000001.1 coordinate 688,549, forward strand.
GAAGAGAGCCAAGAGCAAGGGGATTAGCCGGGCAGGAAGCGGCGGAAGAAGAGAGCGAATGGGGCGAACTTGTAAGTGAGGGCCTGCTCACCTGGGACGGAGCCGTGCGGCAGGTGAGAACGCCCTCGCTTTACAAGTGCGCGCTGAAGCTGAAAAGGCATCAGGCAGAACAAGAGCATCGTGCCAGCGTCTTTTCAGCAGCTAAACACAAAGAAACCCGTTGCACGCGACCGAACCGGATCGGGGGCAGGGCAGCGGCGGGTATCCCTGTTGCCCACCACCGTAGCCATCCAGGTACTGCGCTGATTGCTCTATGGATGGGATCTTAGCGATTGGAGGCCGGTTCACGAGCGGCTGCCACGGTACTGATGGAGAGAGCCATCACTAATGGGTTCATTAATGATGATATCTCCATTCCTAATCTTGATGTTGTACAGGCAAGAGGGATTGGTACAGACCCAGGCCTTGTACTCGATAGAAGCTCCCTGGCTGCCGAAGTCCGAAAGCGGAACCAGATCACCTTCACTACATTTGCGACACCGAGGAAACGAGAATTCCACGAAATCGCCTCCTTCCTTCTCTCTGGAGGATTGTATTCGCCTGCCTAACCACGAGACCAGGCGAGGCTGGGCGAAGAAGTAAGCCGAGGGGGAGCCTCCGCCTCTGCATCCGCGTCCCCACAGCAGTCATACATAGTCCATGCCGCCGCTATCATACCACAGATTGTCTCTTGTGTGACACCCTCTTTCCCTATGAGGGGTCGGTTTTGCTGGGAACGGCCAATCCCAACCGCTCGCGCGTGTATCTCTTCGATACCACACGATTATAACATATCTATTCGTCACACACAATTGTTTCTGCCGAAATGGCAAGCAAGAAGCAAGCGTGGCTGAGGGTCGTCAGCATCGTTTGAGGTCAGGATGGGGGCTGACGTGAACACACCTGAGCTTGCCCTCACCAGCATCCTCCTCTTGCGCTGCGCCTCCTGCTTCACTCCGCCGCCTGTTTGCTCACTCTACACATTAGCATACCAGGGAGAAGCAAGCCCTGACCCGGTCCAGGGAGACACTGTCTGACACTGTCAGACAGTGTCTGCACCTCTCCCTCGCAGCTTTGACGGCCTGGTGGCTCCCCACGAGCGAGTGCCAGCGAAGAGCTGCCTGATGCCTGACTGGTTAGCTAAGCCAGCTGGGTGAGGAAAATTCCCCAGAGGTGGAAATCTCTTCGCCCTCCAGTAGATTCCTGAAGGGCGCACCACTGTCTTTCGGCTCGCCAGGCGCTCTGCTCTCTGATCTCTCCGCCCGGAGACAAGGCCAGGCTTGCCTCTCGCCATCAGGCTCATGACCTCCTCGCCTTTTTTTGCGACCTTCTCTTACCCTTTGGCATGCTTTTTGCGAATCCAGAGAAATGTGGGAGCGCAAACCCTGCGCCGCACCTGGTCCTTCAGTCAGGGCGGCCCTTTCAATCCACTGGCATCGGTTGCATGAGCAGCGTGATCAACGCGACCTCATCTGCGCCATAAGGAGCTTGAGTAATGGGAGTGCGAGGAAACAAGGCAGAGACGCATCTTGGTCTGCTTGAGGTGGATGACATGACTTTTGCGACCCAGCGTCCAAAGAAGAAAGCGGGACAACCCAGGCACCCCGGCAAACGTAGCCGTCAAGCAGTCGCCGCTTTCGATGAGCCTGGCCCCTCTGATCTCGACCTGGAAAGCGAAGAGGCCGTTCTCGCTGAGCTGAGAGAAGAGGAGGACGAGGATGAGGATGGAGAGGAGACATCAGAACGCAGTGCTATCGACGACACGGTCAAGCTTTACTTGAAAGAAATCGGCTCCTATCCGCTGCTGACCGCAGAGCAGGAGTTAATGCTGGCCGAGCGCGTGGCCCAAGGCGACCTTCGTGCCCGCCAGCGCCTCATCGAGTCAAATCTCCGTCTAGTTGTTAGCATCGCCAAGCGCTACACCAACCAGGGCCTACCTCTCCTCGACATGATTCAGGAAGGGAACATCGGCCTCATGCGAGCGGCCCAGAAATTCGACTATCGCCGCGGGTTCCGCTTCAGCACGTATGCCACCTGGTGGATTCGTCAGGCCATCAGCCGGGCGATCGCCGAGCATTCGCGCACGATTCATATCCCAGTGCACGTTGTAGAACTCATTTACCGCATTAAGCGTGTGGCCCGACGCATCTATCAGGAGCAAGGCGTTGAGCCGCTGCCCGAGGAGCTAGCTGCCGAGGTAGGCCTCCCCAAGGAGCGCATTGTCGAGCTTCTCAATATCTCGGAGCAGCCAGTCTCTCTCGATGCTCCGGTTGCCGATGACGAACAGTATCACCTGGCCGACACGCTGGAGGACCCCAGCATGATGGCCCCAGAGGACAGCGAAGCACGTCAGCGACTCCATGACCATCTTCAGCAGGCAATGGAGATTCTCAATCCCCGCGAGCGGACGATTCTTGAGATGCGCTACGGCCTGCAGGATGGTTGTTCTCACTCGTTAGACGAGGTGAGCGCCCGCTTCAAACTGACACGCGAGCGCATTCGCCAGATCGAGGTGAAGGCACTGCGCAAGCTGCGCTATCCCGAGCGCTACTACGGTCTGCGCGAATTTGCTTCGCTCTGAAAGGTAAAGAAGGAGACCGGCGAGCCGTCCAGCGGCGGTAGAGGCCACCACCGCTGGTCTGGCTCCGCCTAGCTCTTCTTCCACCTCTTCGCTTCGAGGATACGAGGATTCAGGAACCTGCCAGGCGTCAGGTTAGCGCTGGGCGCTCACCGTCTGGTGCGCCTGCATCTGGAGGTACGCGCGAATAAAGGGATCAAGATCGCCGGCCAGGTACCCCTGGGTATCGCTGGTCTCATAGCCGGTGCGATGATCCTTGACAATCGTATACGGATGCAAGGTGACTGTGCGAATCTGGGTCCCAAAGTCGGCCTGGACATACTCGCCCTTGAGACGCGCGACTTCCTCCTCACGCTTGCGACGCTCCAACTCGTAGAGGCGCGCCCGCAGGATGCGCATCGCCACCTCGCGATTCTGGATCTGCGACCGCTCGTTTTGACAGGTGACTACGATCCCCGTTGGAATATGGCGGATGCGCACCGCCGAATCGGTCTTGTTGACGTGTTGGCCGCCGGCGCCGGTCGAGCGATAGGTGTCGATATCGAGGTCTTCGGGGCGAATGGTTACCTCGATGGTGTCCTCAATATCGGGGATGACCTCGACGCGGGCAAAGGAGGTATGGCGGCGATGGGCGGCATCGAAAGGCGAGAGGCGAATGAGACGATGGGTTCCAATCTCGGAACGCAGGTGGCCATAGGCATAGCGTCCCGAGATCTCAATCGTGGCGCTCTTAATCCCTGCCTCCTCACCTTCACTGTAATCATAGATCTGGGTGCGGAAGCGATGTCGCTCGGCCCAGCGCAAGTACATGCGCAGCAGCATCTCGGCCCAATCCTGAGCATCGACGCCGCCGCTGCCCGCATGGATGCTGAGAATAGCGTCGCGTTCATCGTGCTCGCCGCTGAAGAGCAGAGCCAGCTCAAGCTGCTCTACCTCTTGCTCTACAGCATTCAGCGAGCGCGTGACCTCAGCCTCCAGATCAGCATCCGGCTCCTCTCCTAGCAATTGCGCTAACTCCTGCAGATCCTGAAGCTGCTTCTCTAGTCTCTCCCAGGTCTCGACTTCTTCGCGCAATGCTGTGAGGTGCTGCATATGAGACTGGGCCCGGCGATTGTCGGACCAAAAATCAGGTTGGAGCGTCTCCGCCTCTAGAGCCGCAATCTGTTCTCGTTTGTGCGCCAGGTCAAAGGCGCACCATCGTTTCGTGGACTCGCCATTGCAGGCGTTCAATACGCGAGGTCAGCTCACTCATGGTTGTTATTGTAGCATGTTTGTAGCCCCGACGAAAGAGCTGTTCCGTTCAGCAGACTGGCCCGAGCTGCTCTCTCGTCCCTGTAGAGACCGACGGCTTATTCGAGGAGTTTCGCCATATAGTATTCATCGACATACTGCCCATCGACGACGAGAGACTGATGGCGCAGACCCTCAATCATAAAGCCCTGCCGGAGATAGAGGGCCAGTGCGCGCTGGTTATGGACCATCACGGTTAATTCCAGACGATGAAAACCCCGTTGCCGGGCCCAGCGCTCCATCACCTGGAAGAGACGGCTGCCAATCCCCTGGCCTGTAAAGGCCTGGAGGATGCCGATGACCAGTGTAGCCCGCTGGCGTTCGCGCCGATAGGTTCCTCCTTTGATGGCCAGGTAGCCAGCCAGCTCGCCACTCTGCCCGGCTTCTGCCACAAAAATGGTCGAGCGCCCCGTAGCCAGCAGGTTTTCAAGCGCTTGCCGCTGCTCGTCTGGCGTCAAGTTGCGCTCGTCAGGCTCCAGTAGCATAAAGCGTGTCTCCTGGTCGAGTCGCTTACAAAGCGACAGAAAGGCCTCAGCATCGTCTGGCGTAATCTCTCGAATATGAACAACAGTGCTCATCACGATTCGCTTGTTTCCTTCTCGCTATTGACGATGCTCTCACTTCTCGTGGCTGCCGGCTCTGCTCTGGCTGATCCGTCGATCGCTCACAGGCGCCCTACTGATTCCGTTCCTGCAAGCGGAGAGCGAGGGCGCGCTGTAACTGCTCCAGGGAGACGTTGCCGCCCGAGCAGACAAGAGCGACTTTTTTGCCTTGCAGCTCGTCCCGCAGGCGATAGGCTGCCGCCAGCGCCGCGGCGCCTGCTCCCTCGGCCAGCGTATGGGCCAGTTCAGCCATCCAGGCAATCGCGCGCAGGATTTCCTCGTCGGAGACCAATACAAATTCGCGCAGCAGATCCTGCAGGATCTGCTGCGGTAAGGCGAAAGAGACGCCGGTTGCTAGTCCTTCAGCCAGGGTGCGATTCGGAGCGGTCACCAGCCGCCGCTGGCGCCAGGATTCGTAAGCGGCCGGGGCTGCCTCGGATTGCACGCCGATGACGCGCAGGCCAGGATTGAGCGTATGGGCCACAAGACAGGCGCCGGCGGCACCACTGCCTCCCCCGATGGGGACAATGAGTACCTCCAGGTCCGGGCAGTCCTCCAGAATCTCCAGGGTCAGGGTCGCCACCCCGGCAATTAGCAGTGGCTCATCCCCCGAATGGATGTAGCGATAGCCATGCTGCCGGGCCAGCTCTTCACAGTAGGACTTGGCTTCATCATAAGTCGGACCATGAAAGATGACTTCTGCGCCCATCCCGCGCATGGCCGCTACTTTACCCGGATTCGCTCCTTCGGGAACGACGATGCGCGCTTTGACTCCAAAGAGGCGGGCGGCATAGGCCACCGACTGGCCGTGGTTGCCGGTGGAGGCCGCGATAACTCCTCGAGCGCGCTCCTCGGGCGTGAGACGGGCAATCAGATTGACGCCTCCGCGCACTTTGAAGGCTCCTACCGGTTGATAGTTCTCGTGCTTGACATAGACCTGGGCCGCGAGCAACTCGTTGAGTGCCGGGTAGCTGTACAGGGGAGTGCGTGGCAAATAGGACGCAATTTGCTGTCTGGCCCGCAATACATCTTGAAAGGTAGGGATCTGCACTTTTGCTATCATCTTCAACTTCTCACTAGCAGCGATTATGTTAAGCAATAAAGCTCGCCCCGCCTGCTGCAAAGGATTCCGAGCATCGCATAGAGTGTAGCTGAGCATTTCCCGGCAGCCACCAACAGACGTGTAGAGCGTGCGTCTGGGTGAGCAGTATAGGATCAGTATACCATCTCGCTGACTGGCTTGCCGGGCTACGTTCTAGTAAGAGCGTCGAGCCAGCTCCATCCGCTTCGGCTCTACAGTGAGCCATCCTATGTCTCGTCCCGGCTGGCTGCGGCGGGCCAGACCAGGCCAGACAGGATACAGACCCATGCGCAAGCGGAAGAGGAGCGCTATCTAGAGGTGCTGGCGCCTGCTGGCCCATGCTCTTGTCAGGCCAGATACCTCGTGCTATCCTCTTGGTATCGGCAGGATGTGAGAGCAGCGCCCGCTATTATCCGCTCTGCTGCCCTCAAGGCTATCTGAAAAGAGGCCGGTCACCAGCAGCGCCCCATGTCAAGGTCGAGGCTATCATTGCACTATGCTGAGGAGCCAGAGCCAGTAGCCGGCTCTGGCCACATTTTACGAGAGATCTACGCTCTGCTCCAGGCAGCAGGGGAGCCGCTGGACGAGGAGAGGCTCCTTCAAGGGCTGCGGGAGAGGAGACAGTTGGCCTTAGAGCTTCCCTCACGCCAGTCGCTCGCTCGGCTGCTGGCAAGCTCGGATCTTTTTGCGCGTGATCCTGCAGGACGTTGGCAACCAGCCATCTGGAGACTCTGGCAACGAGAACTAGAGCATCTTGACTTTGTCGTCCTGGATATCGAGACCACCGGCCTGAGACCGGGACGCGACCGCATCATTGAGCTTGGAGCCTGGCGCCTACGAGGCGAGCTGCTGCGTGGACGGTTCCACAGCCTGGTGAATCCTGAGCAGCCAGTACCCGCCGCTATTGTACGATTAACTGGTATCGATGAGCAAAGTCTGGCGGCAGCGCCTACGATCGAGCTGGTCCTGCCTGAGCTGCTACGTTTCTGCACTGGCGCCATCCTGGTCGGGCACAACCTGGGTTTCGATCTACATTTCCTCGCCTACGAGACGGCTCCCCTCAATGCGCGGCTGCCCGTGGCAGGGATCGATGTGCTGACTCTGGCTCGCCGTCTCCTGCCTGATCAGCGCTGCTGCGGCCTGGCGGCCCTGGCTCGCCGACTGCAGGTTCCACTGACGACTCCCCATCGGGCGCTGGCAGATGCCGAGGCAATTGCAATGGTCTTTATCAAGCTGCTGCAGCTGGCCCGTCAGAAGGGTCTAACGACCTACGGGCAGCTTCTGCAATATCTGCAGCCTGTTTCAGATGGGCAGGAAGAGCTGAACACAGGGCTGACCCGGTCCCTCAGCGTTCCTGACCAGCCAGCACAGCGCGCTGAGTTGCAGCAGGCAGGAAGGCACTCGGCTAGGCGGAGACCTGACCCCGCCGTCTGGTCACCGCTCTCAGGCACGCTTTGGCTCAATCCCGCCTGGCGACGTACCTTTCCCGCGCAGCCTGGTGTTTACTTGATGAAAGACGGAGCGGGCCACGTGCTCTATGTCGGTAAGGCTCGCTGTTTAAAGGCGCGCCTGGCCTCCTACTATCGTCACCGACCAGGCATCAGGCCGAGAATCGATGGTCTGCTCCCACAAGTGCAGGCCATCGAGACACGTCCTCTCGGCTCCGAGCTAGAGGCGCTGCTCGTCGAGTCCCAGCTGATCAAGGAGCTACAGCCTCCTTATAACATCCAGCTGCGCGATTACGAGCGCTATCCTTTTCTCAAGGTCGACGTACACCAGCCTTTCCCGCGCTTTGGCATTACCCGCGAGCCAGGGGCCGACGGGGCCTGCTATTTTGGACCCTTTCGCAGCGAGCGCAGTCTGGCTTTGACGTTGGAGCTGCTTGAGCGCCTTTTTCCATTGGCGACCTGTGCCCGTCCCTTGCCACCAGCAGGCGCGCCCAGCGCGCCATGTCTTCGCTACCATCTGGGTCGCTGCCTGGCCCCCTGCAGCGGTCAGGCCGATCCAGTTTCCTACCGACAGATGATCGAGGAGGTCTGCGCCTTCCTGGAGGGGAAGCGTCCCGAGCTGCTGGTCCACGTGCGTCGCCAGATGGAGGAAGCCGCCCAGGCCCTGCACTACGAGCGGGCCGCCCGCCTGCGCGACATGCTCCAGAGCGCTGAGGAAGTCCTCCTCAGTCAGCGCCTGATCAGCAGCGCCGTTGCCGCCAATAATCTGCTTATCGCCTATCCCTCAGCCTGGGAGGGCTACAACGAGATCTTTCTGATCCGTCATGGTCGCCTGCTTGAACTCCAACGGGTTCCTCACGAGGAGCACGCCATGCGCCAGACGCTGGGCCATTTACTCGCCAGGGCCGCGGCCCTGCCGGCCCCCCCCGCCACAGTGGGACAGGCGGAGATCGACCAGATTATGATCATCAGTCGCTGGATCAAGCGCCATAGCCGGGACCGCGCCTTCTTCCCTCTCACCTCCCAGGTCCTGGCGGAGGCGCAGGCCAGGGAGCAGCTGATTGAAGCCATCTGGCAAGCGCTCTGTGCCCAGCAGCGAGAGTCTGGCCCGTGCACCCAGCCACAGAGGCCGGAGCCAGACAGCCAGGCGCGCAGACAAAATGGCTCAGATGTGATACCATAGCAGCTACATCATCGCTCTCCCTTTCCGCCAGCTCCTGACCAGTCCAGGCCAGGAGACAGATCATGGCGGTGGTCCGTAGAGCCAGTTCATCCAGCGCGGAGGAAATGATCATCTATGCTGCTATCAGATAAGCGTATCAAAGAGGAGCTTGCACGCGGCAACATTGTTATTGAACCTTTCGACGAGCGCCAGCTCGGAACCAACTCCTATGATTGCCGTCTGGGTGAGTGGTACTTTCAGGGCGATGCGAACGTTGAGATCCTCCATCTAGACAACCCGGAGGAGATCCGACGCTACTGGGGCGAGCCACGTCGCGCCAAGAATGGCCAGATAGCCATTCGCCCAGGGACAACCATTCTCGCCCATACGCAAGAGATCATCGGTGGTCGCAATGGCTATCTGGGGAAAATGTACGCACGCAGCACAGTCGCTCGCTCGGGCCTCTCGGTCTGCCGCTGCGCCGGTGTGGGCGACGTAGGCTATATCAGCCGCTGGACAATGGAGATCAGCAACCATACCATGACGACCATTGTCGTTCCCGTCGGCTTCCGCATCTGCCAGATCACCTTCGAGTACGTCGGTGAGACACTCAAAGAATATCAGGGGAAATATGGGCAGCAGCAGGAATGGTCGCCCGAGGATATGCTGCCTAAAGCGTACCTGGACTGGGACTATGCACTCTACAGTCAACACTGCCGGCGTCACCTGGAAGCCGAGCACGAGGTCTAACCAACCAGGCCAGCCTTCTCGGCCAGGCCGGCCATCGCCACCTGCCTTATCCACAGCGCCTCAGCCCTCTTCGCGCCTCTCAGCAGCAGGATGGAGCTGGTCCGGCCCGGCCCGGCCCGCTCCAGGGGCGCCCCAGCCAGGCTTTACCTGTTCGTTCCACCTATCAGCAGCAATGACTGACAGTCTGCTGCGCGTACTCAGGGATTTTCCGCCCCTTGAAGCAGATTGATCTGCTCAACAAGCTGAGCATTGTGGGCATGTAATTGATTGATCTGGTCCTGTAACAGGCGCTTCTCCTGTGTGACTACATTCAAGCGTTCCTGGAGACGCTGAACGGTCTGCTGAGCCTGCTCTAGCTCCTCGCTCCTGGCCCCCTGCTCCTGTTGCAGGCGCTGATATTCCTGTGTTACACGAGTCAACTCTTGCCGCGTCACCTCCAGCTCTTGCTGTGCTTTCTTAAGCGATTCTTCGAGATTTTCGCGCTCATGTTCCATATCGCTCAATTGGCTACGAGCCTGCAGAAGCTGCATCGTCAAATTGCGCATATTCTCCTTGTGGGCCTGCTCAACACTCTGCAAATCGTTTTCCAGGCGAGTAATGTAGGCCCCATAGCGCCAACCCAGCAGCACCTCCACCAGATCGCGCTCTGCACTGCCTTCCTTCAAACGCTGGCGCAGCTCCTCCAGGGCCTCGACATTCCAATGGCCTCCAGCCAGAAGGCCGCCAAGGGCCCGCAGAGAAATCTCCAGCTGATCGGGACTCTGGAGGCGTTCCTTATTGAGAGTGAGGCCATACTGACTGAGACTCAGAGCCAGTTCGCTGATCTCAGGATAGGCCCGCAGCATGCCCAGCATACTGACCACTAGATTGGCCAGATCCGGCGGGGTCTCAGGATCATGATACATCTCCCACAGGGCTGTCTCGCCCTCTCGGCCCAAGAAGAGAAAGCAACGCATCAAGAGTTCCTGACGCTCCGAATGCGCATAGAGGGCCTGCACCAGATGCTGGACGATATACTCCCCTCCCATGAGCAGCAGCAGAGCCAGAATGCGGCGGCAGAGCCGTTCATCGCTCTGGGGATGCTGGACATATTCCAGCAAGGCCGGAACCATCTCTTGACGAGAAGGATCAGCACTGTTCGCTTCATCATGGATACGCTCCTGCAAGAGCGTTGCCGCCATTGCGCTTTCCTGAACTGTCCGGCTGGCCAGGTGAGCCAGAAGCTCATCCTTAATGACAAGCGTCGGCATACTGCGGAAGATCTCAAGGGCCGCTTCACGCCGCTGACGATTAGCCAGATCGCTACAGGCAGCCCAGATAAAGGGGAGGGCTGGCGTACCAATATCGCGCAGAATACGCCGAGCGGCACGCGCCACCTGGGGGTCAGGATCGGTGATTAGCTCGCCTACCGGAGCAACCGCCAGATCACCCAACTCGACCAGGGTAATCTCGGCCCCATGCCGCCGCTCCTCCGAGCGGAGAGCCGCCACCAGCCCCGCCAGCGCCTCGCGTCCAGCAGGTGTGAGACGGCGTCGGGCCAGGCGGGCAAGCACGTCTGAGACCCCTCCGAGGAGATAGGCATCGCCCAGGCCGTCCAGGAGAGCGGGAACAGCCAGATCGGCGAGATCGCCAGCCAGGATCGCCACCAGGCTCTCATAGGCGCGTGGCGGCAACGAGGGACCAAAGAGCTGAACCACCTGCTCGACAGCTTCCGGCTGTTGGCGCACGAGCGAGATCACTAATTGCTGCGCCCGCCGCCGTGCCAGCTCATCCTCCTGAGCCAGACCCGGAATGATGGCCGAGAGAATCTCTGACCCAAAGAGCAGCAGGATCGAGACCGCGGCATCACCACGCTCGGGATCACCCAGCAGATTGATGAGCGGAGGCACGGCCTCAGCAGGATAGCGTACCAGATACTCTGCCAGTACCGGGCGCCAGGCCGGGCGATTCAGCACTTCAAGGAGAGCAGGCACCAGGACCTGCCCGGCCATACCATCGAGAATCTGGCGGACATAGCTGCGAGTGCGTGCATCGGGGTGGAAGAGCTGCTGGACAAGCAGCAGCGCGGCCTCGGCCCCCCGCTCCTGGAAGATCTTCGCTACCTGCTGGACCTGGGCCTCGCTTCCGTGGGTCAGGACAGCGATGAGCTGCTCACCAGGAAACGGCTCCATGCCAAGAATTGCCCGCCTCACCCGCGTCGCCACTACGGTTTCACACTCCGGCTCGACATCCAGTGCATCCAGGAGATCAGAGAGAGCCACCTCACGCAGGCGGCTCAGCGCCAGAATAGCCTCCTCATAGACGAGCGTCTCCTTGCTGTCCAGCAGACTGATCAGCGGCGGCACCACCTGCCCATCGGCGAAGCGCGCCAAGGCCCGGATAATAGCTACCGTCAGCAGCGGCTCGCTTCGCGCCTCCTGCAGGAGGCCGATCAGCGCCGGGATCACGCGCGGATCATCTAACTCTTCCAGTACCTGGATCAGCAGCTGGGTACGACCAGGGACAATCTGCGGTAAAGCTTGCAAAATCGGCTCCAACACCTCTTCGCCCATCCCGCTGAGGATACGCGCCGCCAGACTGGCTACCTGCTCTTCTTTGCTATGTAGCACCAGCTCGATCAGGCCCGGAATACTCTCGGGCACGTAGGCGTGCTGCAAAGCGATCCCTACTTGCTGGCGCACCAGGGACGAAGTATCGGCCAGAAGCTTGAGCAGCAGGGGCAAAGCCTGCAGGTCGCGGATGCCGCCGAGTACCTCGACCAGGCGGGCCCGTACGACATCAGTGCTCTGGCTTTCTAACTGCTTCAGGAGCAAAGGCGTCAGGCGCGCATCTCCCTGCTGCAGGACACGAATAGCATTGCGCACCAGCAGCTCGTCTGCGCTGGCCAGAGCCTGGATGAGAAGCTGAACACTCTCGGGCTGCGGCTCCCTCTGCAACTGACGAGTCAGCAGATCACGCGCCGCACGCTGTACCTCGGGTGGCTGCTGCCCAGACAGGAGAGGGCAGACCGCAGCGAGAACTCGCTTACGCTGTTCCTCAGAAAGCGCACGTTGCGCATCGCTCTCGCTGAGAAAATAGTCAAGTACCACTAGAATGGCCCGCTGCACCTGACGCGCTGCCGTGCCACTGGGCAGATACTGCTCTAAGGCATCGAGCAGTGGCTCCAAGGCTCGCGCGGGACCGAGGCGAATCAGCGCTTTGAGCGCCCCCTCGACGATCACCTGCTCGCTATCGGCAAGGCAATCAAGTAGAGGGTCTACGGCTTGCGGCGCATCACAGCGAGCGAGGATACGCACCGCTGCCGCCCGCAAGCGTAACGAATGATCAGATGCTGGCTGCAGCAATTCAGCAGCATAGGGAATTACTCCTTCACCCAGGCGCCCTAAAACGGGGATGAGACGCCGGACCTGGCCATCATAGGCAGGCAGGTCGATGACCTCGTAGAGATAATCGAAGAAGCGATCCAACAGCAACTTCTGGTCGCAGAGCCGCAGCAGGTTTTCAATGCCAGGTACCATCACGGTCGGCAACAATCCCTGATAGATCTCCAGAGTGCCTTCCGCGGCGAACCGCCCAATTAGACGAGAGAGCTGCTCAACACCTGCTGGATCACGCAGGATGCCACTGAGCAAGCGTAAGAGGCGAGGTGGCAGGCTCAGCGGCTCGTCGGCCATTGAACGCGGGGGACTCCAGGCGACACCGACACAGATAAGCGCCAAAGCTCCAGCAGCCACGGCAGAGGAGGGATGCGCTTCTCCCAAGCCAGCAAAGCGCTCCGCCAGATCGAGAGGCTCATCGATAATGCCCGCCCACAGCGCGACTGGACCCGCCCAGCGCGCAGCATCACTACAGCAGAGTGCGAGGACTGCCTGCCGTCCCTCCACTCCCTGGCCTGCCTCCTGATCAGCCTCTAGCAAGACAGAGGCCACCAGGTACTCTACCAGCCAGAGATGACGGAAGCGCAGGCAATCGCCGCCAAGCACTAGCAGACCAGCAGCCTCCAGACAGCTAAGCTGGTGTTCGAGGAGCGATGGCTCAGCCAGCGGAGCCTGGAGATCCTCTGGTAGCACCAGCCCCTGTCGCAACAGGATCGAGCGATTCTCTTCGAGCCAACGAGGCAAAGCCAGAGCTGCTACACGGGCCACCGTTTTCTGACGGCGCCCTTGGGCCACAGGCAGAACGATGAGATTGCGCGCTCCACTCAGGTAGAGCACCCAGGCCAGCCGGCGGAGCAGCGCCACTACTTCTTCTTCTGTCAGACTGTGCTTGCCCCGGCGCCAGCGCTTTTGCCGCAACTCCCGCATCAGCAAGAGGTGTACTAAATGAGCGAGGAGGCGGCCACGACTATCGAACTGCCCAGGATTTCCTAAATCGAGGGTATCCAGAATCTCCAGAAAGCTAAAGAGGGTGAGCGGCACACTACACAGATAGCGCAGGCGACTATCTTCGAGCGCACGCATAATCTGGCCAGCGGTGTACTGTCGACGCGTCACAATCTGCTGCTCCCGCAGCGCCTGCTCAACGAAGCGACGGATTAGCACGGGCGAGAGTGGAGTAAGGACAGCACAGGCCATCTCTCCTTCTGTCAACAAGCGCTCCAACTGCGGCAGAGCGTCATGAGCCAGATCGCAGGCACTCACCACCAGGCGATTACCCGTCTGACTCATGAGATAGCTCAGCTCAGAGATGATAGCCTCGCGGAAAGCCGCTTCGATCAGATGGAAATCATCGCAGAGGAGCAGTAGCTGGCCACGCTCCGCTAGCTGGCTCAGATAGGGCCGCAGATGGCGCAGACCTGGGGCCTGGCTCTCCAGGAGGAAGTCAAAAAGGGTGGCCTCGGGCTGCAGGCCAACCAGCGCTGGCTTGTGAGAGGCTGCCTCTTGGCCCTCCTCATCCGCCTTCACTACCCCACCCCTGCCCTGCCCTCCCTCCTCCACCTCCGAATCAGCTGCGCATACGATCGACGATCGCCTATTAAGATAGAGGCTATAGTGCTCTAGAGAGAGATAGACGGGCAATCTCGTATCTTTTCCTCTATTGCGGAGGAAAGCATCGAGAGTAGATCTCAGCAGCATGGAGAGGGCAAAAGTTTTCCCAGCCCCCGAAGTTCCTAGCAGTAGCAGCTGAGCAGATGGCTCCTGCAGCAAAGCGGAGAAAGAGAGGTCCTGTTTATATGGCAGAGCACTCTGATCAGTGATATCCTGATAATAAGCGAGCGCTGTTTCATAGATATCAGAGGCAGTTGACAACGGGAGTATAGCCAGCGGAGCTGCCGGGGAGGAACGCACGGCTCGGGCATAGGCGCGGAGGGCCAGCGGGCGGCGCAGCAGACCAGTGATCACAAAGACAAGGAGGCCGACCCCTACAGGAATGGCCAGCGGCCACCATCCACCGAAGGAGAGCGAAGGAAGCCAGGAAGCAAAAGACAGTAACAAGGCGGGCTGACGGCCATCTCCCCGTCCTGGCGGCCAGTGAGCGGCCATTCTCTGCAGCCAGTACAGCGCCAGCTCAGCAGCAAAGCCAGCTGTGGCGGCCAAAGTCCCAGCTAGCAGCGGCCAGGCGAGTAGTCGCAGAGCTGCAGCCCTGCCTCCCAGTTTTTGTACGCTTACGAGGGCCTGTGGATGTCGTTCCGCTCTCATTCCGTCCAGCGACCTTTCGCAGAACTTGCCGGTTGATAGCAGTCACAGTATAGCGTAGCAGCGGCGACTTGAACAAGTGTCAACATGGAGGTAACCAGCAATCGTGCAGAGCCGATATACAGGAAGGCTATCTTCTTACCGAGACGACTTATGAACCTGGTGTCACACAAAGCCAGAGAGAAGGGCAAGCTCGCGCGACGTGCTATCGACCCAGAGTAGAGGCTGCCCGCGATGCTTGCCTGCTTTCAGCCAGTCAACAAGTCTATTGAAAGACCTCCATGCTTCCGCCTCCACTTTCCTGCTGCCTGGCCAGAGTACGGACAAAAGACCCTGGACCGGCAGGCAGGCTATACGTCATTGGTAATAGCAGCAGAACAAAGCAAGCAGCAAGCTCCTCTGTTAGAGCGAAGAGAGAAGTGCGTCCCTGTCAGAGGGCACTATGATGAGGTATCACCAACATGGAGAAAGAGCAACCACCCGGCCAGAGCAAAGCAGCAGAGATTCCAGAGATCAGCCAGGAAGATGAGGAGGATACTGTCAAGCTGGCCATGATCAGGATTCCCGGCAGGCCCTCGCCCATTCGCCCCTCCCCGAGAGCTGGCGGCGGGAGCGATGCCAGAAAGCTACAAGCGCCTCTCCTGGCGCCGTTCACCTCCCCAGAAGCGGCTGGAGCCGAGCCGAAGCAAAGCGAAGAGGAACGGGCTGAGCAGATCGCCCAGGAGGAAACGCACGAGCTACCCCTGCCTCCGGCACCGGCAGAGGCAGAGTCTCATCTAGCCGAGATCGAAACTGCCAAACTACCCGCTGCTGCTCCCGTGCCTGCCTTCCCTCCCCCCACATGGGTCGGCGTGGCAGAGCGAGCCGCCGCCGCTCTCGCCTTGCTACCCACGCGCCAATTGCCGGCCCTGAAAGCAGCTGTCAGGCGTGAAGAAGAGCGGGCCAGGCGACTCAGCCGCGGTCAAGCCTTTTGCCTGATCATGCTCCTGCTCATCCTGGTAATCAACGCCAGCACTAGCAGCCTGGCTCAGCTGCTGGGACCACAAGGCTGGGCCTTTATGCTTTGGGGTCCAACAGCTGGCTCTAACAACGTCTTACAGCAGATTCGTTCGGCTTTGCCCTCCGCTACGCCGTCAGCCCACGCAACGGAGCAAAGCTCACAGCAGCTGACACCTGCAGCCTATATCAATCTGATTCTACGCACCATGACTCTTGACCAGAAGCTGGGGCAAATGCTCTTTGTACAATTCACTGGCCCTTATTATTCGCTGGATCTCAGCACGATGATCACACAAGAAAATGTCGGTGCAGTGATCCTCTTCACGGCAAACAATAATATCATGAGCATTCCTCAACTGAAGCAGCTGACTCAAGAGATTCAGAACGGGGCTCGCACCGCAGGAAGCGGTATTCCTCTCCTCATTGCTATTGACCAGGAGGGAGGGCTAGTCGATCGCCTGCGCAACCTCGATGGTCCTCGCCCCTCAGCCGCCGAGATCGGCGCCACCAATGACCCCGAGCGCGCGCGGGCCGCCGGTCTACAGGACGCTCATGATCTGGCATCTTACGGGATTAATCTGAATCTTGCCCCTGTCGTTGACGTGACTAGCGTCTATAACCCTCAACTGGACACGCGCACGTTCGGCAGCGATCCTAGCGTCGTGACACGCATGGCAGGGGCATACCTGCAAGGACTACAGCAGAGTGGCCAGGTCTTTGGCACCCTGAAACATTTCCCGGGCCTGGGCGATGTTAGCGTTGACCCCCACAGTGGGCTACCTGTTCTCACGCGCAGTCTGACTCAGCTGGAGGCCAACGACTGGTTACCGTATCGCACGTTAATTCAAAAAGGACAGGTCCACGCGATCATGGTAACCCATGAGATCGTGAAAGCAGTCGACAGCAGTACACCCTCTTCACTATCACCTAAGGTGATCACCGGTATTCTCCGCCAGCAGCTCGGCTTCCAGGGCGTGGTCATCACCGACAGCCTGACGATGGAGGGGATCAGCGCATACTACAACGAAAGCCAGGCGGCAGTGATGGCGGTCCAGGCCGGGGCCGATCTGCTTATGGGGCCGATCTCAGCGCAGACAGCGGCCTCCATGTTGGAAGCGCTGAAATCAGCAGTGCAAACGGGAACATTGAGCGTTCAACGAATCGATGAGTCTGTACGCCGTATTCTGATGCTGAAATACCAATTGGGGCTGCTGCATTTACCACAGTAGCTCTCTTAACCGTTCAGAGTAGCAGAGACGCTTTCTTTTGATGCTTCTTTCTGTCCTTGACTGACCTTCTATTGTAAAGAGAGAACACCATAATGCTGCGGTTAAGTGTACCAACAGCTGAGCAAGAGAAACGCTGGCATATTACCGCCATCTGTCTGATCGTTATTGAGACCTTGCTCTTGTTAACGGCACTGGCGCCAGCCCAACTCTGGACACGCCTGCTCCCCCAGTCAGCGGCAGCGGCCCTGGATGGCCCCTACCCCCCAGTCCTGGCACCTCTTGTGGCGGCTTTGCTCTATGTGCTCCCCACCCTGATCGGCTTCCTCTGCCGCGCCTGGCAGCGAGCGTTGCTCTATGCTTCGCTGCCAGCCTGGTTCAGCCTGGGTCTCTTTCTAGTGGCGGCCACCTCCAAGATCGGAGCTTTCTACCTGGTCTCACCGGACCATGTGACAGCCAACGTCAGCATCCTGGAGTTGTTCGCCTTGCTGGGTGGGATTGGTTGGCTAGGGCGACATATCTTCAAGCTGCACCAATCTGGTTAAAGGTGTATACTACGAGCTATGCAGCGACCCAGGTTTCACCCTTTACGATTGAAACGCTTCTATACTGGTCAGCTCACCAGCGAGGCTTCTCAACTCGATCGAAGTGCGGCAGACCAGCCCGTGCCACTGGCAACGCTGCAGGTGGGACCAGGCAGACAGGACGGCGACCAGCGAGACGACCCGCCGCCGAGCCATCCTCCTCTCGCAGAGGTGGTCAGTGCCAGCATAAGTAGCGCCAATACTGTCAGCGATAGCAGCTCCGCGATCAGCTCAGAGCACAGTAGAGCTGAGGGCGAAGCGCGCCATTTGCTGCGCCGAACCCCCATCAGCTATTTGCTCAATCAGGCATACGGACTGTGGTTTTTCCTCTCTTCATTCATTCTGACGCTCATCATTACCCGCGCGTTTGTCAATAGTCATGAACTCTATGGCGTCTACGCGGTAGCAATGTCGGCCTTTAATACCATCGCCTACATTGTCGCTTTTGGGCTGGAGGATGCCACAACCACCTATGTGCCCAGAGTCCTGGCTGAACATGGGCAGCCGGCTGCAGCGGCCTTGATTCGGCGTTTGCTCCTCTTACGCAGCCTGACCCTGGTTCTGTGCATGGGAGTAATGCTCTTCGCCCTACCCGCCCTGGCCTGGCCTTTTAGCCTCCTTCCCAGCTCGTGGACCTGGGCTAGCGATCTGGCCAACGGGCTGCGCAATCCCCAGCTTCTACGTCATATCACACCTATCGCCTTCTACGTCCTCGGCAACGGCATCTTCAGTTTGCAAACCGCCGTCTGTGCTTCCTTCATGCGCATGCGCCTCGTCTTCGTCATTGGCAGCCTGTCCCAGTTGGTGCAACTTCCTCTGAGCTACCTGGTGCTACGGCTGGGCGGTAGTGTCGATGGTCTGCTCTGGATGCAGGCACTGGTCTCGCTCGCCAGCGCTGCTGCCTTCCTCATTTGGCAAGCGCCGCTCCTGCTTCAACGCGGAGCGAGTTATCATCAGCCGCTCAAGCCAGTGATCCGTCTTGGGCTTTCGGCCTGGCTCACCAATCTTGTTTCTGGCGCCTTACTCAAGCAGACAGTAATCATCCTACTGGGAAGTTTCGCCGTGCCACTGGCAGAAATTGGCTATTTTAACCTCTCCTACCAGCTTGGTCACACCGCCAGCCTCCTTATGGTGACCGGCTTCGGTGGGGTAGCCGGCTCGGCCTTGGCGGCGGCCTTCGTTGGCCAGAACTATGCCCGGCTCGCGCGTTCCTGGCAGGCTCTCATCAAGATCGAAACGCTGCTGGCGGCGCCGGTATTGGTCTTTAGCTTCTTCAACGCCTCCCTGATTGCTCACTTGCTCTATCAAGGCTACGAGCCAGTTGGGCCGCTTCTGGCCCTCTTCCTGATCTTCCAGATCCTCATCCGAACCCTCGGTACCAGCATCCATCAGTCAACGCTCTATGTGGTGGGGAAAGCCTGGCAGGTAGTGCTTGGCCAGTGGATCAGCCTGCTCTTGCTCATCATCCTTGGGGTCGTGCTGATCCCTGGCTGGGGGCCGGCGGGCGCCTTGATCGCCGATGGACTGGCTCAGATCATCGGCGGTGCCTTGCTGCTCGGCTTCCTCTGGCGACTCCTGCCAGAGCGCTATCCCCTCGGCTACACCCTGCGCTTGCTCCTGGCCCTGGCCCTGGCCGCTACACCATCGCTGCTGCTGCGTCCGCATAATTTCCCGACGCTCACTCTGGCAGGCTTTATCTATCTCATAGGGGCAGCCCTGCTCCTGCTCCTGATCCGGCCTCTGACTCAGGAGGACCTGGCGCTGTTGCGCTCTCTGCACCCGCGGCTCGCTAGCTACCTGCGACCCTTCGCGCACACCCGACGCCGTGCCGGAGCGCAGGCCGCTAGCGATAACGCGCCATGATGCGTTGCAGCTCATCCAGAGGCAAAGCATAGGCGGTACGACCCTGCCAGCCACTGAGCGTTTCAGCCGCGGTGAGTGCGTTAAGAATGGCTTCTTCGACCGCCTCAACCGCGGCCTCAAAGAGGAGGTCAAGCCGATCATGGGGCAACATCGTCAGAGCGTAGGGCCGCAGTTGGCCCGCGGGCAGATGGTTGCCGGTGGCGAAAGCCAGGAAGAGGTCTCCGCTGCCATTGCTGGCGATACTGCCCACACGTGCCAGACCAAGAGCGGCGCGGCGTGCCAGGCGCTTACACTGCAGGGGCAGCAGCGGCGCATCTGTGGCAATAATACCAATGATCGAGCCGGCCCCCTCTCGACCAGCAGCAGGCGGTGGAGTAGACCAGGGGCTAGGGACCTTCTCATAGCTGAGTTCACGGCCCACGGGTACACCGGAGACGCGGAGCAGATGGCGTGCACCATAGTTAGCCTGGACCAGGGCCCCCAACACATAGCGAGCATCGTCCAAATTGACCAGGCGCGAGGCAGTCCCGATTCCTCCTTTCAGCTCGTGACAGATCATACCTGTACCCCCTCCCACATTCCCTTCGGGAACGCTTCCCCCCTTGGCCGCCCTCAGCGCCTCAAAGACATGCTCTTTGCGCACATGGAAAGCAGCAATATCGTTGAGCCAGCCGTCCCAGGTCTCACCTACCACCGGCAAGGCCCCAGCCCATGACGAAGAAACCGCCGCCAGACCAGCCTCACCCTGTTGCTCCATAGGAAAGGCGCAGAGGGCATCACGCACTACCCCAACAGCGTTGGTATTGGTGATGGCTATAGGTGTATGCAGCAGGCCAGCCTCTTCTATCCAGGCCGTGCCAGTCATCTCGCCACAACCATTGAGACTGAAATAGCCGGCGAAGGCCTGATCCGTCCAGATCTTTCCCTCACGCGGCACAATCACTGTGACCCCTGTGCGCGCCACCCGCGGCTCATCATAGATCAACGTACAGTGGCCCACCAGGACCCCAGGTACATCGGTAATGGCATTGAAGCGACCCGGCGGGAGATGCCCCACAGTGATTCCCAGGTCACGCAGGCGCGCGCGTGTCATCACTCATTGCTCCTCCTCATGAGATCAATCCTTTTTTTCATATTCTATCTGCCACAGCCGGGGGAGGGGGCTGGCGGTCGCCCACTTCGACCTGGCAGAGCGCCAGTCAGCGAAGAGTCGCCCGGCCCGGCCACCCTACTGCGCTAGCAGGTAGCGTGCATCACTGAGCAGCTCGGCATAGACATCCAGCACCTGCGAGGCGATCTGCTGCCAGTTAAAGCGCATCACCGAAGGACGCGCGGCCCGGCGCATTTGAGCCAGTAAGAGAGGATGACGCAGCATGAAATCCAGGCGCTCAGCGAAGAAGCCCGCGCAACGGGGCACCAAATAGCCAGTCTCGCCGTGGCGCACGATCGCTGCCAGCCCCCCGACGCGTGTCGCTACCACCGGGGTGCCACAAGCCAGCGACTCTACCGCCGCCAGGCCAAAGCTTTCGTTACAAGAGGGCACGACTGTTACATCGGCGGCACTGTAGACAAAGGGCATCTCGCACGGTGGCAAAGCTCCTAGAAAATGCACCCGAGCCGTCATCCCGAGCGAGGCCGCCAGCCGACGCAACTGCTGAAGCTCGCGATCACCGCGCAGCTTGCCCCCAACAATGACGGCCTCAGCCTGTTCTTCCATCAGCGCCAAAGCGCGCAGCACTAGATCAGGCCCTTTGAAAGGGTCCAGGCGTCCCGCAAAGAGGAGCAAAGGACGGTCCAGCGGCAAGCGGTAGCGCTGACGAGCCTGGAAGCGATCCTGGGGGACAAAGCGACGCAGATCAACGCCACAGGGAATGACACTAATGCGGCCAGGCGAGGCTGCATAAAGATTCATCAGCTGGAGCCGCTCCTCAGCTGTCGCGGCAATAATACGATCGGCTTCGGCCACGACCTGTTTTTCCATCTCAGTGCGCAGGGGAGGCTCCTGACTGGTGGGATCACTGAGCAGCTTCACCTGGGCCAGGGTGTGAAACATCGTCACATGCGCAACATGCCAGCGACTCGCCAGCTCCAGGCCGGCGCAGGCAGAGAGCCAGTAGTGACTGTGAATCAGATCATAGCTCAGGCCCTCAGCTTGACGAAAAGCCTCGACAGCGGCACAAAACTGGGGGAGATAGGGATAGAGATCGTGCTTCGGCAAGCGTGCGACCGGTCCGGCCTCAACCTGAATGACTCGCGTGCGGGGTCCAAGCGGAACGATCGGAGGAAGATGGTCCTCAGTGCGACGGGTAAAGATATCAACAGCAACCTGGCGCTGACCAAGCTCGCGTGCCAGAGAACGAATATAGACATTCATGCCGCCCGCGTCCGGCGTCTGCCCCGGCATGTCCAGCGGAGACGTATGGACGCAGAGCATGGCAATGGCATGCCTCATAAAGCGCAAACTCCTTCCCCTCACAAGAATTGGCTGAAATCGTTATGAGTTGCAAATGCGGGGCCAGCGCCCTTCGCTTGCCATCGAGAGCAGATGCGCGGACACAGGCGTCCCTCCTTTCCTCTCCTGAAAACAGGCGGAAGACAACAATGTACCATGATGGCTACAGCGCCATGCTGTAGCCATTACATAGAACACGCGGGCAAAGCTCGGATATTTCCGCTGGGGCTGTTGACTCTGGTCAGGCCGGCTCACGAGCGCAGCTGGCGCTCCTGTTTTCGCACTTTTTCGATAGCATTGAACATTTCGTGCATATCGATACCGCGTCCCTGAGAGATCTCTTGGAGGCAGGCGACACGGCGCTTAAAGGCGGCCCTGAACTCTTGAGAGGGCAAGCCAGCGATCGTGGCCAGTTCATCGATCACGCAGGCATCAGCATGCTCAAAGCTATCGTTCTCTGGATTCCAGACGGAAAGAGGCAGCTTGACGATCTCATCGGGACGCTCGGACGGAGCCGCAGGATGCAGATAATGGGTGGTGAACCAGCGACGACGCGGAGGGTAGATGCGCCCTACCAGGCCCATATTGATCACCAGGCCCAGACGACGAACATCTTCGACCTCGAGGCGGAGATCGCGACGGTACATGCGGATCACATCATCAATTGTATCGGCATGGACACTGGTAGCGATATGGAAGCCCTGCGAGGGCAGCCTCAGATAGCGGCGGGCCACCCGCCCCCACATATAAATCGGCAAATGATCGCTGACCTCATTGCAAAGAGCATAGGTGCGAGTGGGATCGACCTCCGGCAAGCGAGTGAAAGAGAAATCCTCATACATGCCGGACATATAGGCCAGCGCCGTCCCTTCGGGAAGAAACTGGAGCAGGGCATTAAGGGTTGTGGTCTTGCCAACGCCAGGCTGAGGATCAGTCGGTCCAGCCACCGTGAGCGAGGCACCGTGCTCCAGCATGAGCCAGATCAAGGCTACCGTCTCCGCATCCGTTGAGCCCAGGGCGATGATCTGCGCAATCGAGAGCGGGCGGCGTGACTCGTAATGCCACCAGTAACGCTCGTAAGGATCTCGCGGATCAAACATGCTGCTTCTTTCCTTCCAGCACTCTCTCAGCATAGACAACAGCTAGACAGCGCGCTAAGCCTCCCCTTCTATTGTACCCTTTTCCCCAGGCTGGCTGCCAGCACCTGGCGAAGCCGCCACTGGCGCGGCAGCAGGAGAGGCGGCAGAAGCATGCGCCCCCGGCGGGCGCAACCAGCCCGGGCGGGGAGTCCAGCCAACAGCAACCAGGCGAGGAGGCAACTCCCCCTCTAGCTCGACGATACTCACCGAGGCATTATCGATCCCCAGCAGGGGTGCCCGCACAGGCGGCAAGCCACTGTAGTGAGCCAGGAGCAGCTTGATCACATCAGCGTGAGCCACAAAGAGCGGCCAGGCGCCTGCCTCGGGGCGTTGACGCCAGCGCTCCACGGCGGCCACGGCCCGCTGCTGTACCTGGGGGAAGGTCTCAACGTCGGGAGAAGGAGCCACCGTTGGATCTTGCACAAACGCCTTCCAGGCGGGATCTTTCTTGAGCAGCTCATCGTAACGCTCACCAGCCCAGTGCCCCACATCGGTATCCATCAAATCAGGCTCCAGCCAGACCTCCAGACCCCAAGCCTGAGCCAGAATCTCTGCCGTATCACGCGCCCGCTCCAGCGGACTGCTGATAATGGCACTGATCGGTAGCACACTCAAGGCATCAGCCAGGCGCGCTACCTGCTGCCGCCCTTGATCGGTCAGAGGAATGCCAGGTAAGCGTCCAGGCAGGCGATGCTCAACGTTCCAGGAAGTCTGGCCATGACGCACAAAGAGCAAGGTTTGTTTGTTCTCCATTGAGCTTGCAGCAGTGCTCCCTACAGATTGGTCTTGCCGCCACCAGCGTAGGAGCTGGCGTCGCCACCTGAAGAGGCGGTAGTCCGTAGAGACAGAGAGCACCAGCACCTGGAGCCAACCAGTGAGACGCTCCCAGACAAGGCACCGGCGAGCAAGGCATAGGTAGCGACAGAACCAGCTGCGAGTCACGGCAATACTCCATCGGCATGCGAGGCAGGCCAGCGGATGAGCTGGTCCCCTGCCTGCTCGAAACCAAGGTCGCGCGAGCGAAGCCCTCACGAGGCTGGGATCCTCAGCAGTAGCGGCTGCCTCACAGCCATGTGGTTTCCATTGTAGCAGCGAGGAGAAAGGGCTGCAACCTGGCGACTGCCTGGCCACTCGCCCAGGCAGGACACAGCGCAGAGAGACCTCACAGTCAGACTGCCCGTCAAGGTCAGCCCCGGCCCCGAACCGGGCCAGAGATAAAGAAAAAGGCCCTGATCATTGGCGATGATCAGGGCTTATCGATCGGCGTGCCTGAGAGGGTTCGAACCTCTGACCTTTGGCTCCGCAGGCCAACGCTCTATCCACTGAGCTACAGGCACACTTACCACTTATCGTTTCCGCCTTGTAGGATACAAAAAATTTTGAGCCTTGTCAAGGGGGAAATTGGCCAGTTCGGTGAATTTGGGGGCAGCTCCATGCGAAGAGAGGGAAGAAGCTCAGCTCCACAGGAGACGCTGAGCGACCTCTTCTGCAACGAAGGCCCCCAGGTGAGGCCAGCAGCGCTGTTAGACCGGTAGCCTGAGCCTGCTTCGTATTCGTACCCCAGTCAATCTTATCCCCTGGCAGAGTGGGGGCCACCTCCCGCGCTAGAGCCTCGCTCCACCGCGTGCGCCGGTCAACCAGGGAGGGGAGAAGCAGGGGTCCTCTCCTACCACTCCCCTGACACCGTTGAGGACCGGTGAGAGGCCCACAGACAGAGAACTATCTGTTGACCATGCGCTAGAGGTGCGACGGCTCGCCAGCTCCTCTGACTAGCCGGAAAGAAGCCTCCCACCAGGAAGCAACCAGAGCTGATCCAGAGCACCTCAGGCATACCAGACATATTCCAGCCCAAGCACCAGCCCCAGCCAGATAGAGAATAGAGCCACCTGGCCAGGAGACATGCCAGATCAGGCCAGGCCAGGCTAAGAGACAATGCCGCTGATCACATCCCGAGCGCGGTTAAGGGCCTCGCGACGCACATAGTAATAAGCCCAGAGGCCCTTTTTACGGCAATCCACCAGCCCCGCATCTCGCAAAATACGGAGATGATGCGAGATAGTCGGTTGCTCCAAGGTGAAGCTCTCCACAATCTCAAAGACACACACCTCCCCTTCATAGCGACTTAACAGGCTCAGAATGCGCAGGCGCGTGGGGTCGGCCAGCGCCTTCAGCAAGCGAGCCTGGCCGATGGCCTCATCTTCGCTGAGAGCCGGCACGAACTTAGGCCCCACTCCCACCGACGAATGATGGGTTGAACCTGACTGCCGACTCAAGACGCTCAGTGATCCCGTTGAACCTGACTGTGTATTGCGAGTTGTGTTTCCCTGATTCGTTGTGGCCATTGTCTTCTTCTCCTTCCATCCTCCCATCCGGGTGATTTGAAACTTTCTCTAGATCTGGGGGGATCTACTTCCAGTATACTTGCCTATCCAAATCGTATTAAGGAGAAATCTATCGTTAACTCACAAGCGAATTTTTGGGCAAGAAAAAGATACAAATTTTACTAAACAATATTAGCAAATTCAGATGCATATAAATATTAACCTTCAATTAATTGTCTATAGAGAAAAAGCAGTAGACTGAATAGGGGACGCCAGCCGAAGCAGCCCCTGCGGGCAGGGATAACCCCAGGCTTTTTGGGGCGGGGTTGGCTGCCCGCAGGTTCCTCTGTGCAGTATGCACTGCGAGAGGATCTACACTTCAGCTATGGACAGGAGGCTGGGGGATCTCCTCCACAGCGCGCACCTGTAGATGGAGTTCTCGCAGCTGCTGCTCATCCACGGGTGAAGGAGCGTTCAGCAGCAGATCCTGAGCGCTCTGCGTCTTGGGGAAAGCGATCACCTCGCGAATGGTCTGCTCGCCGGCGAGAATCATCACCAGGCGGTCCAGGCCCAGGGCAATACCACCGTGGGGAGGAGCGCCGTATTCGAAGGCTTCCAGCATATGGCCGAAGCGGTCGCGAATCTGCTCATCGCTATAATTCATCAACGAGAAGACCTTATGGAGCAGTGAAGCCACATTAATACGGACACTGCCCCCGCCGATCTCGGAGCCATTACAAATGATATCGTACTGGCGCGAACGCACTTTCAGCGGTTCCGTCTCCAGCAAAGGCACATCCTCCTCACGCATTCCCGAGAACGGATTATGCTCGGCCTCGTAGCGTCTCTCCTCCTCGTTATAGCTGAGCAGCGGGAAGTCAACGACCCAACAGAAGGCCAATTCCTGGGGATCGATCAGCCTTAGACGCTCTGCCAGGCGCAGGCGCAGGCGAGAGAGCACCTCATTGCAGACCTCTACGCGATCGGCCACGAAGAGCAGGAGATCACCCGGGCCGGCCTGCATGCGGCTGACAATGGCCTGGAGCTGCTCCGCCGGCAAGAATTTAGTCAGGGCAGACTTCAGCTCGCCCGTCGGGCTGATGGCCAACGAGACCAGGCCTTTAGCTCCCAGGCTGCGAGCAAACTCTGTCAGCTCCTCCACTTCGCGTCGGCTGTAGCCTGCCGCTCCGGGGACGCGAAGTCCTTTGACTGCGCCGCCAGAGGTGAGCGCCTGCTGAAAGACCGCAAAGTTGCCAGCCGCCAAGTCGGAGATCGTCACCAACGGCAACTCAAAGCGTAGGTCGGGGCGATCAGTACCGTAGCGCTCCAGAGCCTCTTCATAGGAGAGGCGCGGGAACGGCTTCTGTTTGATGCGCTTCTGCGTCACCTGCTCGACTACAAAAATCAACAGTCCCTCGATGAGATTCATCACATCGTTCTCATCGACAAAGGCCATCTCGATATCCAGCTGCGTAAACTCCGGTTGCCGATCCGAGCGCTGGTCCTCATCGCGGAAACAGCGGGCGATCTGGAAATAGCGGTCCAGACCGGCGACCATCAACAGCTGCTTGAGCTGCTGGGGCGACTGCGGCAAAGCATAGAAGTGACCGGGATAGAGCCGGCTCGGCACCAGGTAATCGCGCGCCCCCTCGGGTGTGCTCTTGATCAGAATGGGCGTCTCAATCTCCAAAAAGCCGCGCTCATCGAGATAATCGCGCATAGCCTTGATCAAGCGATGGCGCAGGATCATATTCCTACGCATCCTCGACCGGCGCAGATCAAGATAGCGATACTTCAAGCGCAGCGTCTCCTCAACCTGGCTCTCGTCAGCAATCGAGAAAGGAGGCACACGCGAAGGATTCAGGACGCGGATGGCTGTCGCCACGACCTCAATAGCCCCCGTCTCCAAATGGGGATTTTCCGTGCCCGGCAGGCGCGGCGCCACCGTCCCCGTGACCTCGATCACATACTCCGCCCGCAGCTCGCTGGCAACACGATGCGCTTCCTCTGAGCGTGAGGGATCACAGACGACCTGCGTGATCCCATAGCGATCGCGCAGGTCGAGGAAAATCAGCCCGCCATGATCGCGCCGGCGATTGACCCAGCCTGCCAGGCGCACCTGCTGGCCACAGTGCTCTTGACGCAACTCTCCACAGGTATGGGTACGATAATGTACGGCGAAACTCACGATTGCTCAGGACTCCTTCTTCACTGCCATTCACGCACACGCAAGAGGATAACCGCCACCCGAGAAACAGCCCAATTCGGCCCATTCGACCCGGAAAAGAAAGAAAGCCTCCCAGGCAGCGGTCCCTGCTGGCCACTCTCTGCAATGGTTTTCACCAAGTGTACACCATCTCGTGGTCAGGCACAACTCCCCGACGAGCTGGTGTCGACAGCAACCACATTGAGCAGGGAGGCGGTATTCTGAGCAAGTGTATAGAGCAGGGTGCCACTGGAGGGATCAGGCTGAGCGCTGCGCAGGGAGGCAAACAGGCCTGGGGAGGTGTATTGTCCCGTCAGCTGCACTAAGATACTATTCGAGTCAGAAGTGCCACCAGCTGAGCCGCCGCCGAGCGGCGTAAAAGCGAGCAAGCGATGGGCAGCGCTATCGGCCACATAGAGATGGGGAATATGATTCACCAGGCCGGCAGAGAGGGTGGCCTTGTTCGAGGCCAGCAGAGGCACAGGACCCTGCTGCGCCGGAACCGTGACAGTAGGAACAGGAGTAGCCGCAGTGAACCCCTGATCGCTGACCGGGAGAGCGCTGGGAATGGGACGCTGCACCTGCACAGGAACCGGTACCGGCTCCTGGGCCTTGCCCGAGGTGTACTGCAGACTCTGCACACTGCCATCGCCCAGCAAGAGGAAGAGCTGATTGTTGGGGAAAGCGGCAATACTGACCACATTGGCCGAGATCGGCAGCGGCGCTTGCTTGGCAGTCAGCTTGGTACGATCGAAGTCGACGATCTGGGCACTGTTGGGAGCCTGTTTAGAAGAGAAGACCACATAAACATCGCCATCCCAGGCCGCGATTAACGACGGGACCTGACCGTTGGAGGTCAAGGCAGTATCGATAGGGACTGTTTTGGCCTTCGTCTGGCCAGCCTGCAGGGCAGCCAGCTCATAGCTGACAGAGGCTGCTCCCTGGCTCTGACTGGTGCGAGCCAGGAGCAGATAGAGCTGCGAGCCATCATTGGCACTGGCCACGCCGAGCACCTTTCCATCAAGGTTGAGATGATTCTGCAGGCTATATTGACGATTAACCTGCATCAGTGGGTAGAGCTGGCTATCCTCACCCAAGGCGTATAAAAGCGCCTTCCCCTTCTGCTGCAGGATTGCCAGGCTGCGGGCCCGCGTGGCAATGCTGCCGGTATTGATTGGACTCACGCCAGTATTGGAACAGGGGAGGGAAGTAATGCCAAAGCGCTTATTGTAGGCAGTCAGAGCGGCCTCAGCATGGCTGGTCAGCGAGCGCTGAAGACTGGCAAGCTGCGTCCGCTGAGCATCTGAGAGCGACACGCCCTGAAGTGAGCGCAGAGACTGCTGGGCGCTGGCCAGATCTTGCAGAGCGCGCACAGGATCGCTGCTCAGCTCACCTGTAGCGCGGTTGATCAGAGTCGTTGCCTGGGCCAGGACTTGATCGGGATCAGGACCTTGGCGGAGCACCAGATAGTAGACAGCCCCGACAACCAGCGCCAGGAGGACCACCGTCAGCAGGGCTACATTGAGAAAGAAGATCCGTCCCCGCCGCCGGCGTTTGGAGACAGGGAAGGCAGGAGCGGCTAGCGGCGCTGCATCCGCCAGCGTCGGCACGGCGCGAGCCGAGAACGAGAATGTACCACTGTGGCCATTGCCATAGCGCGTCCCTGCCTGGCCAGCCGAAGAGGCCAGTGAAGTCTCCAGAATCGCCGTATCCTCCTCGGGTCCACCGACCGCCACAGGGCGCCGTTGGCGAGGAGGCGGTTCGACCCCTACCTCGTTGACACGAATCACAATCGCCGTAATATTGTCGGGACCCCCGTTTTCATTGGCGCGCTCCACCAGGTGATAGACACTCTCCTGGGGGACGAAGCGATTGACGATATCCTGCAGTTCATCCTCAGTGATCAAGCCGGAGAGGCCATCGGTACAGAGGACGAGCGAGTCCCCCTCCTGCAGTGGCTCGGTGAAAATATCGATCTCGACATCGGGTTGTGTGCCCAGCGAGCGAGTGATCACATTGCGCTGCGCGTGAGTACGGGCCTGATCCTCAGTCAACAAGCCAGCGCGTACCTGCTCGGCGACCCAGGAGTGATCCTGAGAGATCTGCTTGACCGTCTTGCCGCGGATCAGATAAGCGCGGCTATCGCCTACATTGGCAATATAGGCCATATTCCCACGCAGCACCGCTGCCACGCAGGTTGTGCCCATGCCGTTGCGCAGCATATTCTCGGCTGCGCGCTGATGAATGGCGGCATTGGCTCGCTTAATAGCGCGGACCAGGGCGACCGGAACCTCATCGCTGTCGTCCTGATAGTATGCCGTGCTAACAGTGTCTACGGCAATCTCGCTTGCCACCTCCCCCGCCGCATGACCGCCCATGCCATCGGCCACAATGAACAGTGAGCCTTTCGTTGCCATCACCTGGGGGTCCTTAGGGATGACATAGGCCATATTGTCTTCATTGTGCTCACGCCTGCGGCCAACGTCTGTTAGCTGTGCAACGTCGAGACGGAGTTGTTTGGCCAAAGCACTTCTCTCCCGTACTTGATAGCTCGCGATTGAGTGATGTGCACACTAGGCAATTCCGAGACTTTAGGCTATATTACACCGACGCCGAGAAAAACGCAACGCATGGGAAAGGCATAGCAAGGCCGAGTAGAAGCCGCGCCACCAGGCCCAGCCCCACCCGCCCTGGTCGGCTCCTCCTCAGCATGCGTAAGCAGACAGCCTTGCTGATCACAGGACCGCGCGTACCTTCTTCAGGCGCTGCTGGCGCTGCCCTTCCCTCTCACGACAATCTCCTGTCCGGCTAGCTGCCGTCTCCGCTGCTCTTCCCCCCTCTCCGGCTGGCTCGCTCTGTGAGCAGGCAGCTCGCTTTTGGTAGCCGACCAGGAGGAATGCCTCCTTTTTTGCATTGTATACAGGCAAGGGGCTGTGGTCAAGAAAGCTGGCCTGAGTGGTTCTGGGGGCCAGGGTGAAACCAGACTCAGGCCAATGAGAGAGCAGAGAAAATCTGGCCAGGCCACAGGCACTCAGAGCCAGAGCCAGGAGCTGGTCCTTCTATGCGTCCGGGCGGGCTGGTCAGAGACGGCGAGGATTCCCTGTGTCTAAAGGACAGAGCCATGCGTTTATCCGTAATAGGGTAGTGGAAGCAGGTGGTACAAAGGCAAGTCAAGTTAGTGCTGGTAAGCTGAGCTATTGTTCTCGGGAGGCAAGAGCAGACAAAGGGCGGGTGAAAAGGCCCAGAGTTGTTACCAGGTCAGCCTACAAGCCGTTCTTCTGGCAGGTTATAGCAGCTGCTATAGCATAGAATAGGGAATACGCCTTTCTGGGAGGGGCAGCAGTTGTTATGCATATTGGGATCAATGCCCAGCTCTTATCGTACAGCCAGAGCTATCGTAATAGTGGAGTGAGCCGCTATATCCGCCGGTTGCTGGAAGGGCTGGCCCAGGAACCTGGCGAGCATTGCTATACTATCTTTGTCAATGGTCCTGAGGTGGAGGAGCAGCTAGCGGCGGTGGCACGCCATCCGCAGCTGACCTATATCAGTGCCCCCTGGCCAGAAGAGCAGCCTGTGAGGCGCGTGGCCTGGGAGCAGCTGAAGCTCCCGGGCGAGCTGCGCCAGCGGCGCATCCAGCTGCTGCACTCGCCGGTGAACGTACTCCCTTTCCGGTTGCCAGCGGACTGCCACGGCGTGGTGACTCTCCATGACCTGGCATTTCTCCGCTTCCCGGAGGTTCTGACAGGCCCAAAACGGCTCTATCAGCGCACCTTTACGGTACATAGTCTACGCCGCGCAACGCTGATCATCGCGGTCTCAGAAAGCACGCGACGCGATGCCATCGAGCTGCTCTCTCTGCCGGCAGAGCGTCTGCGTACCGTCTACCCCTGCATCGACGCTCGCTTCACTGCCAGCCAGCAGGATGAGCAGGCAGTACGGGCGCTACGCGCCCGTTATGGACTTGAGAATGGGTTTATTCTCTATTTTGGGACGCTAGAACCACGCAAAAATCTCGATACACTGATTGAGGCTTTTGCTCGTCTGAAGCGCCAGCAGGGCATTCGGGAGAAGCTCGTGCTGGCGGGGAGCAAGGGCTGGCTCTATGATTCGATTTTTGCCCGCGTTCGCCGCCTGGGGCTTGAGTCAGAAGTCCTATTCCCGGGTTTCATCGCGGACAGCGAGCAGGTTTTATGGTATCATGCAGCCACGGCCTTTGCTTATCCCTCCCTCTATGAAGGGTTCGGACTGCCGGTAGCAGAAGCGTTGGCCTGCGGGCTGCCGGTGGTCACCTCTACTGTCTCCAGCTTGCCCGAAGCAGGTTCCGGCGTGGCTCTGACGGTAGAGCCGCGCGATGTGGACGCCC
This sequence comes from Thermogemmatispora aurantia, assembly GCF_008974285.1. GTDB lineage: Bacteria > Chloroflexota > Ktedonobacteria > Ktedonobacterales > Ktedonobacteraceae > Thermogemmatispora > Thermogemmatispora aurantia. Next base: position 720,288 of record NZ_BKZV01000001.1, read on the forward strand.
TGGCGAACGCCCTGTACCGGGCGCTCAGCGATGAGGCCTACCGGCAGCACTGCCGCGCAATGGCCAGTACGGTGGCAGAACGCTTCTCGCTGCGCACAATGGCTCGCCAGATGCGAGCTGTCTATGAGGAGGCCCTCAGCGAGAAGCCGCCAGAGCCACAGCAGCCTGAGCCGTGGTCGCAACGCAAGGAGCAACATGTTTCTTCTCTTGAGTGATAAAACGTTCAAAAAAGCAGGTATATGGCCGTGAAAGGTAGCGAACTCTCACAAGCACAGCTCTCCAGAACGCCAGCAGCGGGTCCGGCGAGCGCAACGCCGAAGTCCCCAGCCGAGGCCACCGCTTCAGCGACAGGTGCCAGTATGATGGCCGGCAATACGGGGGTCATGGGAGTGACGGGAGCTACCGGCCAACTGACTCGTATTATCTCACAGCGGCGCTCCCATCGCCGCCAGTGGCGCATCCTTGAGTGCCTCGTGATGGTGCTGCTAGATGCCACCCTGGTCGCGATTTCGTTCTATCTTGCTTACCTTATCCGTTTCCAGCTGCTGTTTGAAAGTCCCTGGCTCGATCGTCTGCGCCGTGCCCTGACCGATGCCAGTCCTAGCCATGCCACATTTATCCCTCTCGATAAGCTGACCGAGATGCAGGCCGGCATCGTGATCGGAGCTATCGCCATTTTCGCCGTTCGCGGCCTCTATCGGCTGCGCCTGACCGGTACCTGGTTCCGCCAGATGTGGACGATTACCAGCTCGGCCACCATCGGCATGGCCTTCTTGATCACCTACTACTTTGTCTTTCAGCCGACAGCCAATTCGCGCTTGCTGGTACCCTTCGTCTGGGCCATCTCGATCGTGCTGCTCTGCCTCGGGCGCCTGATCGCTTCGGCTATTATGGGCACGCTCTACCAGCTTGGTCTGGGGGAGACTCGCGTCCTGGTGGTCGGCTCAGGTCGCCTGGCCAAGATGATTATGCAGCACGTCGCGGCTAACCCCAGCCTGGGCTACTCCATTGTGGGCTTTCTCCACGACCTGGAGAACGCTCCCGGCGATTTTGGCCGCTTCAAGATGCTGGGTACGCTGGATGACCTGGGTATGGCCATCCGCTCGATGCAGGTCGATGAGGTGATCATCGCTCTGCCCTCTCACTTGCATGAGCAGGTGATCAGGACTGTGCGCCTCTGCGAGCGGCTAGGTGCCTCTTTTAAACTCATTCCCGACCTCTATGAGCTGAGTCTCTCGCGCATCGATATGGAGTCGATCGAGGGTATCCCCCTCATCGGCATCAAGCAGTCTTCGCTCAACCGCTGGCAGCGGGCCGTCACGCGCGCTGTTGATATCGTGGTCTCCAGCCTGATCTTGCTTCTGGGCGCCCCGCTCTGGCTGTGCATTGCCCTGGCTATCCGCCTGGACTCGCCCGGCAGCGTGATCTACAAGTCGACGCGCATCGGGCTAAACGGTAAGCCTTTCCAGATGTATAAGTTTCGCTCGATGTATCAGAACGCTGACCAGATGCTGGCGGCTCTGCTCGACCGCAATGAGGCGCAGGGACCACTCTTCAAGATGCGCGCTGATCCACGCATAACGCGCGTTGGGCGTCTTCTGCGTAAGCTGAGTTTGGATGAGATTCCCCAGTTCATCAATGTGCTCAAAGGAGAGATGAGCCTGGTCGGCCCCCGCCCGGCGCTGCCCCGCGAAGTCGCTCAGTACGAGGAGTGGCAGAAGGGTAGACTGGCTATTAAACCGGGGATCTCCGGCCTCTGGCAGGTGCGCGGGCGGAGTGATTTAAGCTTCGATGAGGGCGTTTTGCTCGACCTCTACTACATTGAGAACTGGTCGCTGCGCCTCTACTTTCAGATCCTGTTGAGCACGATTCCTGCGGTCATTTTCAGGCGGGGTGCATACTAAAAACGATGAGAGTAGCGCTCGTCCATGACTATCTGAATCAGATGGGGGGTGCGGAGCGCGTTGTTCTGGCGCTACACGAACTGTTTCCCGACGCCCCCCTCTATACTTCTATCTACGATCCGAAACGGGTTGATCCCGCGTTTCGGCGGATGGATATCCGCACCTCTTTTATGCAGAAATTTCCTCTGGTGACGAGCCATCACCAGCCCTATTTGCCCTTCTACCCCTATGCAATGGAAAGTCTGGATCTGCGCGGCTACGATTTAGTGTTGAGCAGTTCTAGCGCTTTCGCCAAAGGGGTGATTACGCGCCCGGAGACGCTGCATATTTGTTATTGCCATACGCCAATGCGCTGGTGCTGGAACTACGAGGAATACGTCGAGCGCGAGCAGCTGGGACGCCTGGCTCGCAGCCTCTTGCCGTTTTTGATCAGCAGGCTCCGCCTCTGGGACCAGGTGACGGCGGCTCGCGTTGACCACTTTATCGCCAATTCTCCCGTGGTGGCGGAGCGCATCCGCAAGTACTACCGTCGCGAGGCAGTGGTCATTCCTCCGCCGGTTGATGCCAGCCGTTTCAAGTTTGAGCCGCAAGCTAGAGGTGACTATTTTCTGATTGTGAGCCGCCTGGTTCCTTACAAGCGCATTGATCTGGCCATCGAGGCTTGCAATGCTTTACGTCTGCCTCTGGTCATTATTGGAAAAGGGCGTGATCTGCCTCGCTTGCAACGGCTGGCTGGGCCAACGATCCGCTTTGCTGGCCAACTCAGCGATGCGGAGGTGCTGGACTATTTTGCGCACTGCCGGGCCCTGATTTTTCCGGGCGAGGAGGATTTCGGTATCACGCCGCTGGAGGCCCAGGCCTCGGGCCGTCCGGTCATCGCCTATGGCGCCGGCGGCGCTCTGGCTTCCGTGATTGGGGGCGTGACCGGCGTCTTTTTCCGCGAGCAGACGGTGGAGAGCCTGGCCGCCGTGCTGGCTACCTTCGATGAGCGGGCCTTCGATCCTTATAGGATTCGTGAGCATGCGCTGGAGTTCGATAAGCCGCGTTTCCAGCGCCGCATGCTGCAATTCATCGAGGCGAAACTGGCAGAGCGCCAGTCACACGAGCAGACTCTTGCTCACCCCTCGGTCGCAGTGAAGGGCAAACCACGGCGTGAGGCAGGGGCCTCTGGAGCGCCATAGCCTGGCGGCTCAGCAGTCCGCTCCGCTACTGCTGGCTTCTCTTATGTATGCCAAGCCAAGAAGAAGAGAGGAAGGATAGTTAATCGTGGAATTGCGAGCTTATTGGGGTGTCGTTAGGCGCCGTCTCTGGCTCGTTATACTAGTGGTTGTTATTGCCGCTCTCTATGTTACTTACCAGGGCTATCATCTCTGGAAGACGCCCGGCGCGCTGAAAGCTTACCACTCGACGGTAACGATTCAGGTGGGCTTGCAACCGGAGCCTCGCAGCATGATACCTAGCTATATCGAAGATATGCAGGTGGCCGAGTCGCTGGCCGATGCCGTGCCGAGCGTGGTTACTATGCCTGGCTTCGACCAGGCCGTCTCGGACCAGATCGGTCAGGATATGCAGGCGATCCAGGCGCGTTACGGGAATAGCCCTGACCTAGGCGACTGGCAGAATCCGAGCGCGATTGGAGGAGCGCTTTCGGCCAGCCGGTCGCATAACCTGGTGACCATCGACGTCAGTTGGCCTTCTGCCCCCGGCGCCTGGGCCATTGCCAATGCTGTGGGCGAGGTGCTGACGAGCCATCTGAATACCTATCTTGACTATATCATTGAGGGAACGCCAGGAGCCAGTCCCGGTGCGCAGCAGCTGCAGCCGGCAGCTATTGGGCGCCTGGTCAGTCCCGCCTCCGATCCCACCCTTGGCGCCGGTTCAGCGGGAAACCGCTTGACGCTTCTGGCCGCGATCATGCTCGTGGCTCTGATTATTGGTCTGGCGCTGGCTTTCCTGGTAGACTACCTGGATGATCGCCTTCGTAGCGCCGAGGAGGTCGTTGAGCTACTACAGTTGCCGGTATATGGTGAGCTGCCCCGGGCACCACGCTCTGGGGAGCAGCGAGAGCGACGGCAAGTCCCTCCCGCCCCGGTGCCCTGAGCTGCTCACTCCACTCCAGCTAGCTCCTGAAGGCAGGCGATCTCTCAGTAAGTGTACAAGTAACCATGCTTCGGCAAATTGCTATTGCTCTAACGACCGAGAGGAGAGGACAGATAAGGGGGGAGGATGCAAGGTGAGAGCGACAACAATGAACGGCTGGCAGGCAGATCATTCGGGGTTCGCAGGCCAACAAGCCCAGCAGCCTGACAGCCTGATCTTTTGGCAGCTCGGGAGATTGTATCGTGGGTGAATCACATACACAGATGCAGCCTTTGTTATCGGATTATGATCCTGGTTCAGCCTACGTTGAGGCGGTCTTCTCGCTATTCGCTACCATCCGCCTGAACTGGGAGAGCCAGCAGCGTTCTCTGGCACTACTGCTGACCAGTCCGTCTCATCCAGAGGAGCAGGCAACAGTGGCAGCTAATTTGGCCATTGCTTCGGCTCAAAGCGGTCTGCCGACGGTGTTGATTGAGGCTCACGTGCGCCACCCCGGACTGAGCCAGCGTTTCGGCCTGAGTCAGGGTCCGGGTCTCTCGGATATGCTCTTGCAGGAAGAGGCTGTGACGCCACAACAGGTGAGCCGCTACCTGGCGCCAACGTTTGTACCTCACCTCTGGCTGCTGAGTAGTGGTATAGGAGGGATGCCGCACGGGCTGGCTCCTTATGCAGCTCGTTTACCCGAGCTGCTCCGGAGTCTGCGCCGCTTTCTAGAGGAGGGCCAGGGCCAATCAGGCTTGCTGGTGGTGCATGGAGCCCCCGTTCTGGAAGGCGCCGATGCTTCGCTGCTGGGTGCTTACGTTGACCAGACCTTCCTGGTAGTTGTTCTGGGACGCAGTACACGGATGGCCACAAAGAAGGCGAGTGAGCAGCTCCAACGCGCCCGCGCCCGCCTGAGTGGGGTCATTCTCACGCAGGGATGAGTTGGTGGCGCTTTTCCCTGCTTCGCTTCTTGCAAGCAGGTCAGCCTGGCTTGCCTCTCGGGCGGTTCCCCATTCATAATGTCATTAAGAGCAGCGAGTGTGAAAGCGAGTAAGCTCGGGAACAGGTGTCGCCTGTGACAGTACAGCGCGCTCTGCTGCGCGCAGTCAAAGAGCGATACCTGTGGACAAGCTATCGCGATGCAATAGCACATGGCAGGAGGATCGCATGCCAGGACGCAGGGACCGGGATGAAGAGTCTCAGGAGCGCTACGAAGAGGATTTCGCTGAGTTTGAGATGGCCAACGGGGCCAATGGTCACCGCTACCGCTCCCGTCGTCGGTCGGCAGGGTGGAGATCGCCTGCCGCCTGGCCTCCTCCTGATGACGTTGATGTCGAGCCAGAGCCTCCTCGCAGACGTAAATGGCGCTGGTGGTGGTTGGCTATCGCCGCCTTGGTCATCTGCGGAATCTGTGGCTTCATGGGAACCTTCGCCGCCGTCAATTTGGGTATCGGCATGAGTCTCAGCAAGGATGCAGCAGTGACCGCCAGTAACTTTCTTGCCGCCCTGGGAACCCAGGATTACGCTCAGGCCTATCGCTATCTTGGTCCCCCCATGACCCTCCAACCAGGCGCCCAGAGCACCTTTATTGCTCAAGCCCAACACTACGATGCTTGCTTTGGCACTGTGGTGGACTATAAGCAGGTCGAGGGCACAACCGTTATCCAGGACAACACCTGGAGTTCTACCTATGAGGTCACCCGTAGCAAACTCCAGCGTAGCTATCGCCTGACGCTCACACTGCAGGAGGATAGCAATCATCAGTGGAGAATTGTAGACTATCAAAGCGAGGGAGCCGATAATGCTTTGGCTCCTTCTCAGCCGGCCTGCCAATAAGCGGCCGGCTGGCTTATGACACAAGCGAAAGGCTTCTGGAAAAGAGCGCGTTATGCCCAGCCTGCGAAGCATCTTGTTTCGTCACCTTGTGCGCCTTGGCTCGCTCAGCAATCGAGCAGATGTGAGCATTGCCCAGCTACGAGCAAGCATGGAGAAAGGGAACTGGTTTCTCTCTCTCTCGGTTCCCTGTGGCACAGTGACCGAGCCGGTTTCGGCAGGTGGAGTTCCAGCGGAGTGGGTCTTGCCCCCTGGCAAGCGCCGCCGTGGCACGGTCTTGTTCGTGCATGGAGGGGCATTTGTTATGGGTTCACCACGCAGTCATCGTGGCCTGGTGGCTCGCATTGCGGCAGCGGCGCAGCTGGAGGCGCTTGCCATTGACTATCGATTGGCTCCTGAACATCCCTTTCCGGCAGCGCTTGAGGATACGCTGACCGCCTACCGCTGGTTGCTCAGGGAACATTGCCAGGCTTCAGAGGCTGTTCTGATCGGTGATTCTGCCGGCGGCAATCTTGTCCTGGCGGCCCTGCTAGCTCTGCGAGCCGCTGGCGAAGCTCTGCCAGCAGCGGCGGTCTGCTTATCGCCCGCAACAGCCCTCGATGGCAAGGGCGAGTCGCTGCGCACCCATGCCGAGCGCGACCCGGTTCTGCGTGTCGAGACCGTTGGCCCCCTGGTCGCTGCCTACGTGGGGGACCATGATCCGACGGAGCCATTGCTTTCCCCGCTCTACGCTGATTTGCACGGCCTGCCGCCACTGTTCTTGCAGGTAGGCAGCGATGAGATTCTCCTCAGCGATGTGATCGCTTTTGCTGAGCGGGCGCGCCAGGCCGGTGTAACCGTAGAGCTGGAAATCTGGGAAGGCATGTGGCATGTCTGGCAAATCGGCGCTCCCTGGATGCCCGAGGCCACCCACGCTATCCAGCATATCGGTGCTTTTATCCAGCGCCAGCTTGCCACTCAGGCGCGAGCCGCTTGAGCGAGCAGCCTGAGCGGGCAAGGAGGTAACAGCAGGCAAGAGAGAACCGGCCTTGCCTATCCGGGTGAGGAGCCGGCGTTGCTCCTTCTTGCCTGCTGCCGCCGCAAAGACCTGTCTCTTACCATTACCGGGGCCTGACCTGACCCAGGCAGGGATACCGGCAGCCCCGGTCTCTCAGGCGGGCCACGACCGGGCCAGCAACCAGCTTGCTGAGATCGAGGTAGATGATACGGAGTGAGGGAAAATGGCTGCTTCTTCCCCCTAGTACCAGTTGAGCAGGTTATCCTTCACTGCGCGCGCGATAATCAGGCGCTGAACCTGGCTTGTTCCCTCGACGATCGTGAGCTGGCGCGCATCGCGATAGAAGCGCTCGGTCAGCGACTCATGCATGTAGCCCAGGCCACCCATGATCTGAAGAGCTTTATCGCAGGCTTCAACCGCGGTCTCTGTGGCAAAGGCTTTGGCCATCGAGAGAAAGTGTGCGTGCTCACGATCGGCTTTTCCTTCATCGACCAGCAGTGCAGCCTGGTAGGTGAGGAGGCGCGAGGCTTCAATGTGCATCGCCACCTCGGCAATCATCATTTGAATGGCCTGGTGCTCGATCAGCGGTTGACCGAAGGTTTGACGTTGACGCGCGTAGTCAACAGCATATTGAATAGCGCCCTCGGCGGTGCCAACGCCGCGCGCCGCGACGCAAGGACGCACCGAATTGAGATTCCACATGATGAGCTTGAAGCCCTCGTTCTCGCGGCCCACCAGGTTGTGGGCAGGCACACGCGCCTCCTCAAAGATCAGTTCACAGGTGGGAACTCCATGTACGCCCATCTTACGGTCTTCTCTACCAACGCGGAACCCGGGTGTGTCACGATCGACGATGAAGACGCTGAAGCCACGAGAACCAGCCCTGGGATCGGTTTTGGCGGCAACGAGGAAGAAATCGGCGACGCTGGCACCTGAGATGTAGCATTTGGTGCCGGTAAGGATATATTCGTCCCCTTTCCTTACTGCGCGAGTGGCAATATTGGCCGAGTCGGAGCCGGCCCCTGGCTCGGTTAGGCCGAAGGCTCCGCGCAGCTCGCCGCGCGCAGTCCCAGCACAGTATTTCCTCTTCTGTTCCTCAGTGCCCGCTTTAAGAATGGCGCTGGTGGAGAGGCGCGTCAGGAGAAGGATGAGGGCACAGGCATTGTCGACCTTGGCAATTTCCTCTATCGCCAGCGCTAGCCCAAAGATGCCGGCGCCACTGCCTCCTAATTCTTCAGGGAAGCCCAGGCCCAGCAGGCCGGTTTCCTTATAGACCTGGAAAATATCCTCGGGGTAGATCCCGGTATCATCAAGCTCGGGAGCGCGAGGCGCAACGACTTCCCTGGCGATGCGTCTAGCGGTGTCGCGAATTAATTGCTGCTCTTCAGTCAAGTAGAAATTCATCGCGCGTAGACTCCTTTACTGCAGCCGGAGATCCAGACAGGATGAGCAGAGCAAGGGACTCCGCTGTTCCGAAGCGACAACGAGCGCCACTGCTCCTGCGGCCCATTATATCCCAAGGCCGTCACCGGATGCCAGACAGCCAGAGAAACAGAGGGCCGACTTGCCAGATTGGGCACGACAAGGCTATAATTCCAATGATAAGGTCGGTAGAGAGAAGGGCTTGACAGGTGCTGCCATGCGCCTGGTATCCAGTCTTCAGTGCCTGGCATCTCGCTATTCAGCACCTAGTCAACCCACTAGGGGAAGGTGGCACCAGAGGGAGATATGACAAGGTACCCATCGTTCTGGGAGAAGATACCACAACCAATTGTCGGGCTGGCTCCGATGGATGGAGTAACAGACGCGCCATGCCGGACTATGCATGGCCTCTATGGGCGGCCCGATCTTGTGATTACCGAGTTTACCAACGTCGAGGGCCTGTGGCGAGGCAGCGACCGTATCTTTCGCGATTTTCTCTACACGCCCGCCGAGCGGCCCGTGGTCGCGCAGATCTTCGGCAATAACCCGGAGTCCTTCTACCGTGCCGCTCACGTGGTCTGTGAGCTAGGCTTCGACGGCGTCGACATCAATATGGGTTGCCCGGCCAAGAGCGTGGCCAGCCGTGGTGGCGGTGCGGCCCTGATCTGCACGCCCGACTTGGCGAAAGAGATCATCCGTGCCACCCAGCGCGGGGTGCGCGACTGGGCTAATGGCCAGACGCTCGAGGATCTGGGAATGGAGCCGGAGCGCATCCAGCGCATCCGGCAGATGAATGAGGAGCGCATCCGCCTCTGGGGAGATCAGCCACGCAGCGAGCGCCGGTTGATCCCAGTCTCAGTGAAGACGCGTCTGGGCTACGCTTCTATCGTTATTAAGGACTGGGTACAGCATCTGCTAGAGACTGAGCCATTTGCCATCTCGCTGCACGGGCGGACGCTGGTGCAACATTACAAGGGTGAGGCCAACTGGGAGGCCATCGCTACCGCCGCAGAGATCGTGCGCCAGACGGATACACTGATTCTCGGCAATGGTGACATCCACTCGCTCTACGAGGCAGCCAAGCGCATCCGCGAGACGGGCGTGCATGGGGTGCTGATTGGGCGTGCTACCCTGGGCAATCCCTGGATCTTCCGCGATCGCGAGCGCATGAAGAACCTGCTCAATGCCGGTATTGAGCCAACGGAGGCCGACCTGCCTCCCCCCAACCCGAGCCGGGAGGAGCGCCTGCTGATGGCCCTGGAGCACGCGCGAGTCTATACCCAGCTCAAGGGCGAGGATCATTTCGTCGAGCTGCGCAAGCATATGGGCTGGTACCTGGGCCATTTCCCGGGTGCTAAGTATGTCCGCAATGCCCTGGTGCGCGTCAATAGCCTGGCGGAGGTGGAGGCTATCATCTACCAGGCTCTGGAGAATCCGCAAGCCTTCTCAGGGTATAGCGCTGAGGAGGAGACCGTCGAAGAGGCAGTTTCCACACTCGACCTGAGCTGCGCCTGCTAAGCCAGCCCTGGGTGAAGCCTCTGTCTTTCTCACCCAGGGCCAGGTTACTGGAGATAGTCAGTGGGATCAGGGATACCAGCCAGCTGGAAGGCTTCTTTGCGCTCGTTACAGGTACCGCAGGTGCCGCAGTGTTTCTCGCCCCCCTTGTAGCAGCTCCAGGTTTCAACGAAGGGAACGCCCAGCGCCGCACCGAGGCTGACAATCTGCTCTTTTTTGAGGTGGGCAAAGGGCGCTTCCAGATGCAGGCGTGGGTGCCCATGCCCCTCGACCGCCAGGCGCTCCATTGCACCAAAGGCCTCGATAAAGGCCGGGCGGCAGTCAGGGTAGATAAAGTGGTCGCCGGCGTGAGCGGCAAAAGCTACCACTTCCGCCTCTTCGGCCACGGCGATTCCATAAGCAATGGCAAGCATGATGGCATTCCGATTGGGTACGACTGTGATGGCCATGTTCGCAGCAGCATAGTGCCCATCAGGAACAGCTACGCTTTCATCGGTTAGAGCCGAGCCTTTGAAGTGCTGGCCAAGTTGGCGTAGATCGAGGAGAGAAAAAGCCGCCTCTAGACGCTGGGCACAGCGCTCGGCAAAGAACAGCTCTTTGCGATGACGCTGGCCATAGTCAAAAGAGAGCAGATGGAGCTGATACCCTTGGGCATGGAGTAGATGGGCCAGAGTAACACTATCAAGCCCCCCACTGACAACAGCGATCGCTTTGGGACGAGCCATGCTTGCTTCTCCTTCCAGTTGTTCACCCTCACGCTGGCCGGGTCAGGTGAGTCAGGTGTGTGTGATCGTGTGATCGTGTGATCAGAGTGCTTCCAGCCGGAGCCTGTTGGGTGACCACCCCAACGAGAGACGATAGCGGCTGCCACCTGCCTGATAGAGTAGGAGTCACCGGGATAGATGCGCGATGGCGACTGCTCTTGATATTGTACGCAGACGCGCACAGCCTGTGAAGATCTGAAGGCAGGCAGACGGGTGTTCGCAGAGTCAACGCTAAGAAAGGATGAGTCCGTTGCGAGTATCGTTCTGGTTCGTAACAATTGCGGCATTATTTGTCACCTGCTTGATTACTGCTAATATTATTGCCGTCAAGATCATCGCCCTGGCGGGCTTGCTCGTGCCCGCGGGCATCATTGTCTTTCCGTTGAGTTATCTGTTCGGCGATGTCTTGACAGAAGTCTACGGCTATGCGGCTGCGCGGCGCGTTATCTGGCTTGGCTTCGCCTGCAATCTACTGGCGGTGATCGCTATTTTTGTGGGAGGGCTGGCCCCCGCCGCTTCCTTCTGGAAGCAGCAGGCCGCCTACAACGCCATTCTCGGCTTCACGCCGCGCTTACTGCTCGGCTCCTTCGTGGCCTATCTCTGCGGCGAGTTTGCCAATTCTTTCGTCCTGGCTAAGCTCAAGATTCTGACGAAGGGGCGCTGGCTCTGGACGCGGACCATCGGCTCGACGCTCGTAGGGGAGGGACTGGATACGCTGATTTTTATTACGATCGCCTTCTGGGGCGTGATCCCAGCTGCCGAGCTGCTGACGGCGATGCTCACGCAGTGGCTTTTCAAGGTTGGCTACGAGGTGGTGGCGACGCCACTGACCTACGCAGTCGTCAATTTCCTCAAAAAGCACGAAAAGATCGATACATTCGATTACAATACCAATTTTAGTCCAATTCTGCTCTCGCGCTGACAGAGCCAACAGTGACAGGTTAGGTCAGGGCTATGGTCAGCGAGAGAGGCCCTCTCTTCTGCCTCCCTTCCCGGGCTGCCGGACACTCTCGGGGGTCCACCGGCCGCCGGGAAGGTGGGCAACTGGTCGTGCCTCTCTCGCTCCGGAGCCGGAGCTGATTACAGGCTGCTCCCTGTCATGTGACGCCGATATTCAGGACGGGGACCGCTATAGTTGGGAGCGACATACTCAGCGAAGATAATCGTCTTGATATTGCCTCGCACATTGAAGTCCCCAGCCACACGCATCCAGCGCGGCCCAAGCAGTGTCACTAGATCGTTCAAAATGGTATTGGTGGCGGCCTCATGGCTGATCTGCCGATCGCGATAGCCGTTGATATAGAGCTTGAGGCTCTTCAGCTCAACTACCGAGCGGTCAGGGACATAATCGATGACGATGGTAGCGAAATCCGGGAAGCCCGAGCGCGGACAGAGACAGGTAAACTCGGGAATCTCCAGGTGAACGACGTAGTCGCGCTCGGGGTTCGGATTAGGCCAGGCTTCCAGGCGATTGGCGGCAATCTCATCCAACCCGTAGCGTCCCGGCACACGCGTCTGTTGCTGCTCTTCACTCATAGGAGAATGACCTCCACTTCTTCAATCAGAACAAGGAAAGCCAGCAGGCCAGAGCGAGCTGGCTTGAGGCACAGTCGCGAGCAAGAAGAGAGCAGAGACAGGCGAGGCTGCCCCTGCTCTGCTTTACTAAGCAATACGCTACTTGAACTGCAACTTCGAATGAAGTTCGCGAGAGAATCGTAGCATATCCACGACACGGAGTCCAGGGACATCAGACAGCTCACCACTATGAGCAGGAGACCTTTATTTCTTCGTCTCAGAGCGAGCAGTCTAGCTCTTCCCCTTTCCTACCTCAGCATTGTCCGTCTGCCATAGCAGTATCTAGGGAGGGAGGGAGGGAGGGAGGGAGGGAGGGGATTGCTTTTCCCCTTATGGCTGACGCCCCTCCTGCCGACAGGAGATATTGTAGAGGTATGTATCCCTATCGATTATTGCTGATTTATGTCCACAGGCCCCTGCTTGCCTCCCTCCGTCTCAGTGCCCTGTCAGCGCGGCCTGGGCGAGGAAGTAGTGGTCTCTTCTAGCTGGTGAGCTTATTTTTGTAGGACATGGTTAACAAGGCCAGATCAATGAAACATGTGTCTGAAACCTATACACCTGCTGCTCGCCTGGCCCTGCACTACGCACGCGAAGAGGCCAGCAAACGGCATCGCAGGTTAATTGGCAATGAGCAACTGCTGCTGGGCATCTTGCGCCTCAACGATCCCCTCATTGGGCAACTCCTGACCTCCTTCATGCTGCGGCCTGCCCTGCTCCGCCACATGATTGAGGCGTTGGACAGACCGCGCAAGCGTGTCCACGCGTCCCGTCAGACGCTCTCCCCGGCGACGCGGGCGGCCTTACGTGCCGCTGCTCTCTACGCCAGGAGACTAGGAGCACCTTCCATTGCGCCAGAGCATCTGCTCCTGGGCCTCCTCAGCGTCCAGGATCGCCAAGTCGCTTTACTGCTGGGTCTGCTGGAAGGCTTTGGCATCACCTGCGCCAGCGTACGTGCTCGCTTGCAGGCCCTGGCCACACCTGGCTCATTGCCCGACCAGGCCGCCTTCACGCCTGCGCAGGCCGGTGAGCCAGGAGCGCAAGGCAGCTCTGCCTCCGATCTTCCATCAGGCACGCCAGCCAGCACAGCCAGTGACCTCCAATCGAGTTACCGTGAGCGCTATGAGCGTACCCCGGAACTAAACAGTGTTAGCCACGATCTGACGCTAGCGGCACTAGAGGGGCGCCTGGACCCCCTGATTGGACGCGAAGCTGAACTGACGCGCACAATTCAGATCCTGCTGCGCTATACCAAAAACAACCCGCTGCTGCTCGGGCCAGCGGGTTGCGGCAAGACGGCCATTGTCGAGGGACTGGCCGCCCGCATTGCCACCGGCAGTGTGCCAGAATGCCTGCGGGGCAAACGAGTTGTCGCCCTCGACATCGGCCTGCTGCTAGCCGGTACACGCTACCGCGGCGACCTGGAGGAGCGTGTACAGGGTATCTTTGCGGAAATCAAGGGTGCCGGTGACGTTCTCCTGTTTATCGATGAGATTCATATGCTCATCGGCGCCGGCGGCCCAGCCAGCGCCCCGAACGTGGCCAATCTGCTCAAGCCTCTGCTGGCCCGCGGACACCTGCAATGCATCGGGGCCACTACCTTTGAGGAGTACACCCGCCATTTCGAGCAGGACGCTGCCCTAGCCAGGCGCTTCCAGCCCGTCTTCATCGCTGAACCGGGTGCCGTCGAGACGCTGGCGATCCTGCAGGCCCTACGCCCACGCTACGAAGCCTTCCACCGCGTCCTCATCAGCGACGAGGCATTGAAGGCGGCGGTGCGTCTTTCAGGACGCTACCTTGCCGGACGTGCCCAGCCAGACAAGGCGATTGACCTGATCGACGAAGCGGCCGCCATGCTGCACCTGCGCCAGGCCCTGCCGCCCCCAGCTCTGCGCCAGCTCCACGAGGAGTTAGCCAGCCTGCGAGCGAAACGAGAGGCCGCCATACGTCAACAGCACTTCTCCACGGCTCTAGAGCTACGCCGACAAGAGCAGCAGCTTCTGCGCCGTGCTTTGACCATCGAGAGTGAGTGGCTGATGCAGAAGTTGCCAGGTACCGCAGCTTCGAACTCAGCTACCTCAGCCGCGCGTCCGCGCGTTGACGAGGGGACTGTGGCCACGGTGGTAGCGCAGTGGACAGGACTGCAGGTGACCTTTCCAGGCGGCACAGAGGCCCAGTATTTGCTCTCCCTGGAGCACCTGCTCCAGCAACGAGTCGCCGGCCAAGAAGAAGCCATCACTACCGTCGCCCGGGCCGTACGCCGCGCGCGCAGCAACCTACGTGATCCGCGACGGCCCGCCGCCTCATTCCTCTTCGTTGGCCCCAGCGGCGTCGGAAAGAGCCATCTGGCAACAGCCCTGGCCGAGGTCCTGACAGGAGACGAACGCGCCTTAATTGCACTGGATATGGCCGCCTTCACGGAGCGCCAGCAGGTACAGCGCTTGCTCGGCAGCCCACCGGGCTATCAGGGCTACAAGGAGTCTGGTCTCCTGAGCGAGGCCCTCCGCCAGCGGCCAGCCAGTATTGTTCTCTTCGAAGGCCTGGAAAAGGCCCATCCAGCTTTGTTCGACCTGCTCCTGCAGGTCCTGGAAGATGGGCACCTGAGCGATGGCCAGGGCCGACTAGTGGATTTCCGCGAGGCCATCATCATCCTCACTACTAATCTGCCCACCTCCTCAGAACAAGCCGCCATCCTCGGCTTCGGGAGCGGCCTGCCACCAATACGCCGGTGGAAGCAGCTCCTCACCCAGCTTCAGCACAGCTTCCGGCCAGAGCTGCTTAACCGACTCGATGCCATTATCCCTTTTCACCCCCTCAAGAGAGAGCATCTAGCCCAGATTGTTGATCAATTGCTGGGCGCTAGCTGCCAGCGGCTGGCCCAACTCGGCATCAACCTGCAAATCAGCTCAGCCGCACGCGACTACCTGCTCAGTCGCGGTCAGCGGCAGCTCCTCGTCGCGGGTGCTCGTCCGCTGCGGCAGCTCGTGCGCCACGAGGTGGAAGACTGCCTCAGTGAGGCGCTGTTGCGAGGCGAGATCGGAAGGGGTGACCACCTTCTCTTGGTCCCCGACGACGAGAGCAGCTATCTGCGCCTGGAACGGGTGTCCCAGGCCAGAGGCAAGGGGCAATCGTCATCGATAGAGCCGCATCCTTCCTCAACAGACAGCTCCCCAGGCTCAGTAGCCCTATCGTGGTCGGAGGTATCTGGCCACAGCGCAGCCTGATCAGCTAATAAAGAGAAACAGTATAACCTTCCTTACCAGAGGCCCGCCGTGGAAGAGAGCACTGGCAGCCAGGGCTCAGCTCCATCCCGCTCAAACGTTATAGTCTCCACGGCGGGCACCCTTCTACACTCTTCATCCCCGTCGTTCGCGGCAAGAGCTTCCCTGCGGAGCCACTCCAGGTGCTCTCGGCAGAGTGGCGCCCCTACCTCCTTAACAGAGCCTTCCTATCCTTTCGGCAAACTTTAACCCGCCCTTAAAGGCACTTAACCCCCGCTTAAAGGGCCATTAAAGCGATAACTGTACAATTCGGGTGGTGCGGAAAAGAGCCAGGGCACGCCCGAACGGAACAGCGGCCCGGCTAAGGCCGGCAGCGCGGCCTGTCCGCTAACCAGCTTATCTATTTTCCGCTGCTGTCGCGCCACGGCAGCGTCACTGAGGAGGGGAAACCAGCGCTATGACACCATTCACACCTTCACTCCGCCACCGAGGGCGCCCGCGACTGAGATATCTCGGTGCCCTCCTGCTGCTGGGCTTGCTAGCCTTACTGGCAGCCTGCGGCAACAGCAACAGCTCCAGCGGAGGCACGACTACAGGCAGCGGCAGTACCTGCCCTTCGACCAAGCAGCTTACGGGCGCTGGATCGACATTTGACAATCCTTTATTCTCAAAAATGTTCCAGGAATATCCCAAAGTAAAATGTGGTATCAACGTAAACTACCAGGCAGTAGGAAGTGGAGCTGGTATTAATAACCTGTTACAGCACATTGTTGATTTCGGTGCCACTGATGCGCCTATGACCAACGATCAGCTCAACAAGAGCACCAGTGGACCGATCTTGCACATCCCGATTACCATCGGAGCGGTGGCCATCTCCTATAACCTCAGCGGAGTCAGCCAGCTCAAGCTGACAGGGCCGATTCTGGCCGCCATTTACGAAGGCAAGATTACCACCTGGGACGACCCGCAGATCAAGGCCATTAATAGCGGCCTCAACCTGCCCCATAAGAACATCACCGTCGTCCACCGCTCTGACGGCAGCGGCACCACCAGTATCTTCACGCACTATCTCTCGGCGGTCAGTCCAGACTGGCAGAGCAAGGTCGGGGCTGGTACCACCGTTAACTGGCCCACGGGTGTCGGAGCCAAAGGAAGCTCCGGCGTCGCCGGGCAGGTCAAGAACACCGATGGCGCCATTGGCTACGTTGAGCTGTCCTACGTTCTTGCCAACAATATTCCCTACGCCCTGCTCCAGAACGCCGCTGGGAAGTTTGTTGCGCCCTCACTTGACAGCGCCAAAGCCGACGCCGAGAGCTTCAGCAATATCCCGGCAGACCTGCGCTTCTATATCGTCAACGGCAGCGGCGACAATGCCTATCCAATCACCGGCTTCTCATGGGTCGTAGTCTACCAGAACCAGAGCAACAGCGATAAGGGCCAGGCCCTGGCGCGCCTGCTCTGGTGGATGGTACATGACGGGCAGCAGTATGCGCAGACGCTCAACTATGTGCCACTGCCAGACACAATCGTCAGCAAGGATGAGGCCCAAATCAAGGCCATGCGTTGTGGCAGCAGCGCTTGCTACAGCGGCTCCTGAAGAGCGCGTCGGCGAGCTGACGAGCAAGATCAGCCAAGCAAGCATAGGCAGGGAGCTGTATCTTACAAAGATCAGCCCCTGCCTCATCACCTAGGGAGTAGAGAGCCAGGGGAGGGTGCATGAGCCAGGAGAGAGTCAGCCTTAGCAAAGCACGTCAGCAGTGGTTAGGCTGGCAACGGATATTGCGCATTCAGCGACCCGGGGACCTGTTCTTCCGCGGCATTACCCTGCTGTTCGTTCTGATCGTTCTCGGGCTGGTTGCGGGCACAGCCTGGATTCTCATCAGCAATTCACTGCCCACCATCAGACGTTTCGGCTTTAGCTTCCTGACTAACAAAGCCTTTGATCCAGTTCACGACGTCTACGGGGTCTTGCCAGCCATCTTCGGGACCCTGATGACCTCAGCTTTTGCCCTCATCTTCGCCGTACCGCTGGGGCTGGGAGCTGCCATTTTCCTTGTCGACTTCTGTCCACGCCCGCTGCGGTTCGTTCTAGCCTTTCTGATTGACCTGCTGGCCGCCATCCCGAGCGTCATCTATGGCCTCTGGGGCTTTCTCGTACTCGCTCCCTGGCTACACAATGCCGGCGAGCCTTGGCTCCAGCAACACTTGGGCTTCCTGCCGCTATTCGCGGGGCAACCGGAGGGCGTCGGCTACCTTGGGGCCGGCATCGTCTTGACAATGATGATCCTGCCCCTCATTATCTCAGTCTCACGCGAAGTAATGCTGGTGACCCCCATCGCTCAACGCGAGGCTCTGCTCGCGCTCGGAGCCACTCGCTGGGAAGTCATTCGCCACGCCGTGCTACCTTTTGCGCGCGTGGGCATTCTGGGCGGTGTCATTCTGGCCCTGGGGCGAGCCCTTGGCGAGACGATGGCTGTCACCATGATCATCGGTAACCAGGCCAACGAGCCAAGCCTCAGCCTCTTCACGCCCGGCTATACCCTGGCCAGCGTCATTGCTAACCAGTTTGGCGAAGCGACGCCCGGCCTCTTCCTCTCGGCCATTATCGAAGCCGGCCTCATCCTCTTCATCATCACCTTGATCACCAATATCCTGGCGCGCTGGTTGATCGCCAGCCTCCAGCGCCAGGCCCAAGGAAGCAGAGGAGGGCGCCCATGAGCGTGCCTATGCCAACATCATCATCTTCTTCCTCGACTCTGCAGTCAGGGGAGAGCCGCCTTCACCCATTTCTGGCTACACGCTCCTCCCTGAACCTACGGCGGCGCCTGGTGAATGCCCTGGTCGTTCTTTTCACCACCCTGGCGGCTCTTTTCGCCGCCGGACTACTGATCTACCTGCTCTGCTATGTGTTGAGCCAGGGCCTGCGCTACATCAACCTCGACTTCTTCACGCAACTCCCGACCCCGAACGGCGAGCCGGGTGGCGGCATGGGCGAAGCCTTTCAGGGTAGTCTGATCCTGATCGCTCTGGCCTCGCTGATGGGGGTACCGCTGGGACTTTTCACTGGCATCTACCTGGCTGAATTTGGACGCGGGCCTTTCGCCCAGGGAGTGCGCTTTCTGGTCGATGTCCTCAACGGCATCCCGACCATCATCTTTGGCCTGCTGGCTTGGGTTCTGATCGTCATCCCTATGCAAAGCTTCTCGGGTCTGGCCGGCGGTTTCGCCCTCGGCATGATCATGATTCCCATTGTGACACGTACCTCGGAGGACGTGCTGCGCCTGGTACCGCGCGAGCTACGCGAGGCCTCGCTAGCACTGGGAGCCACGGAGGCGCGCACCATCTTGCAGATAGTGCTTCCCGCGGCGCGCAACGGGATCATCACAGGCGTGGTGCTGGCCATGGCGCGCGTGGCTGGAGAGACGGCGCCTCTGCTGATGACTGCCTTCGGGACGACTTTCTGGAATACCGATGTCACCCAGCCGATGGATGCTCTGCCACTGCGCATCTTCCAGTTCACCCTCAGCCCTTATCAACAACAGGTCAATCAAGCTTACGCAGGTGCCTTCGTGCTCATCGTCCTGATCCTTCTCGCCTCCCTGGCTGTGCGCCTGGCTGCAGGCGGCTTCAAACAACGATGAGCAGCAAGGTTCAGGCCGGTAGGAGGACAAGAAGGAAGGAAGCTCGCCTATGGATCAGGCAATCGTAGAGCAGACAAGCAGGAGCGTGTCAAGGCCG
Source organism: Thermogemmatispora aurantia (assembly GCF_008974285.1). Lineage (GTDB taxonomy): Bacteria > Chloroflexota > Ktedonobacteria > Ktedonobacterales > Ktedonobacteraceae > Thermogemmatispora > Thermogemmatispora aurantia. The sequence continues at coordinate 739,336 of NZ_BKZV01000001.1, forward strand.
GCGGGGATGGCGCTCAGCATCGAGCAGCTCAATGCCTGGTACGGACGTAAGCAGGCCCTCTTTGATATCAACCTGACGGTGCCCCCACTGAGTGTCACCGCCCTGATCGGGCCATCCGGCTGCGGCAAATCGACACTCGTGCGCTGCCTCAACCGTCTCCACGAGACCCTCCCCGGCGCCCGCGTTGAGGGCAGGGTGATCGCCAATGGCCTCGATATCTATGGACGCGGCATTCGCCCCATGAACGTCAGGCGCCACATCGGTATGGTCTTCCAACAGCCCAATCCACTGCCGACACGCAGCATCTTCGAGAACGTGGCTATCGGACCACGGCTCAATCTGGGGCTGCATGGATCGAGGCTGAAGGAACTGGTCGAGCGCAGTCTCCAGCAGGCCGCGCTCTGGGAGGAGGTCAAAGACCGCCTGCATAGCCCGGCCACCAGCCTCTCAGGCGGGCAACAACAACGTCTGTGCATTGCCCGCGCCCTGGCCCTGGAGCCAGAGGTTCTGCTCATGGACGAGCCATGCTCGGCCCTTGACCCTATCTCCACCCTCCAGGTGGAGGAGTTGATCACCTATCTTAAGCGACAGTACACCATTGTGGTCGTCACCCATAACATGCAGCAGGCCGCACGTATCGCGGACCGCACAGCCTTCTTCTTGCACGGCCACCTGATCGAAGAGGGAGAGACTCAACAGCTCTTCACTCACCCGCGCAAGAAAGAGACTGAAGACTACATCAGTGGACGTTTCGGCTAGTCGAGTTGCTCAAGATAACTCAGCTACAAGAGAGGGGATTACCGTGAAGGATACCGCAGCAGAGAGCAAGAACACGGTGAGCACCGCGGGTAGTACCTTCCCAGAGGGCGTCAGCATCTTCTCAAGGAAAGTGGCCCGTAGCGGTCACATTTCCTACGAAGGGCGCCCGTACTTTATCAGCAAAGCCCTCGCGGGGCGCTACATTCGCCTCATCGTGACGAATAATCGTTTGATCGTAGATACCGCTATTCCTCTTCACAAGGAGTATCAGCTTCTCTAGCTGATGCGGCTGCGAGGAAAGGCAATGGAGAGCAATATGAGTGGGCCATACTCGCGGTTGCCAGCGACGGAGGGGCGTCTCGCCAGTCAGCAATCCGAGACGCCCCCTGTCGATCTTCGGCTACACCACGCCCTTGGGGCCGTTGAGCCAGGTCAGCCGCTGGACCAGAACGCCAGGGTTGCGATTGAGGTCAGGCACCTCAATTTCTACTACGGGACGCACCAGGTGCTTTTCGATATCTCGCTCCCGATTCGCCAGCGGCAGATCACCGCCCTGATCGGGCCATCCGGCTGCGGCAAATCCACCTTTCTACGTACACTCAATCGCATGAACGATCTTATTCCCGAGACGCGCATCGAGGGAGAAGCGATCTTTGACGGCGAGAATATCTACGACCCGGCCATCGATGTCATCCGCCTCCGTCAGCGCATCGGCATGGTTTTCCAGCGTCCTAATCCTTTCCCAAAGTCGATCTTTGACAACATCGCCTATGGCCTGCGCATCCAGAGAAAGCCACGTCGGCAAATTCAGGAGGAGGTCGAGCGCAGCCTGCGAGCCGCGGCGCTCTGGGACGAAGTCAAGGACCGCCTGAAAGCCTCCGCTCTCGGTCTCTCGGGCGGACAGCAGCAGCGGCTCTGCATCGCCCGCGCCCTGGCACTGCATCCCGAGGTGCTCCTGCTTGATGAACCATGCTCGGCGCTCGATCCCATCGCAACGCTCAAGATCGAGGAGTTGCTGCTCTCGATCAGCAAGGAATACACCATTGTCATTGTGACCCATAATATGTCTCAAGCTGCACGCATTTCACAATATACCGGTTTCTTCCTTAACGGCAGATTAATTGAATATGGGCCGACCGCCGAGCTGTTCAAGCGACCGCGGCAGCGAGAGACAGAGGACTACATCAGCGGGCGCTTCAGTTAAGGATGAGAGCGTCACTATGATCAGAGGACAACGCGAGAAGATCCTGGTGGTCGATGACGAAGAGGTCCTTGTTGAGGCCATTGCCTACAGTCTGGAACAGGAGGGCTATCAGGTGCTCACGGCGCTTGACGGCAGAGCCGCCCTGGAGCTGGCACGGCGCGAGCGACCGCAGCTGATCATTCTGGATATCATGCTGCCAGAGATTGACGGCCTGGAGGTTTGCCGGCAGCTCCGACGGGAGCCGGCCACAGCTACCACTCCGATTATGCTCCTGACAGCGCGCGGGGAAGAGATCGATAGGGTTGTGGGCCTTGAAGTGGGGGCCGACGATTATGTGACCAAACCCTTCGGGCGCCGCGAACTCCTGGCGCGCGTGCGTGCTTTATTGCGCCGTGCCGCCTATCCCCTTACGCAGGCGCCTCCCGAAGGGGGCAGCATGACGCCAGAGGCCACTGCTCAGTCGCGGCGCAGTGCTCGGGAGCTGATTGCCGGACCCGTACGCATCGACTTGCCTGGACGACGGGTCTGGTGTCGCGATCAGGAGATCGAAATGCAGCCGAAGCAATTCGATCTCCTGGTCTATCTGGTGCGCAATCGCGGAACGGTGCTGACCCGCGATCAACTCTTGCACCACGTCTGGGGCTACGACTACGCCGGCGACACCCGCACCGTCGACGTTCACATCCGCTGGTTGCGCGAGAAATTAGAAGAAGACCCGGCTTCTCCCAAGCTGATTCAGACCGTGCGCGGCGTGGGCTACGTCTTCCGCTAGCCCAGGCAGTCGACGCTCAGCGCTCTCCCCCTTCCTCATCCAGACTAGAGGGGAGAACGGCCCCGGTAGCTTCCCTTAGAAAAAGCACTCGGCGCGCAACACGGTGACCGCCTGGCCGCTGAGAAAGACTCGCTCTCCCGCCAGACGTACACGCACTAGACCGCCGCGAGCAGAAGCCTGGTAACCCGTCAAAGCCGGACGTCCGAGACGGCTACACCAGAAAGGAGCCAGCGTACAGTGAGCAGAACCAGTGACCGGGTCCTCGTTAACTCCAACAGCAGGCCCAAAGAAGCGTGAGACGAAATCATAGTCCTGGCCGCTGGCACGGCTGGTTACAATGAAGCCCCGCGCGGGAATGGTCAGCAGGCGAGTCAGGTCCGGCTGGAGAGCACGCACCGCTTCCTCGCTCTCCAGCTCAATCAGATAATCGAACTGGTTCCTGGCAACCTGGCGCGGGGTTACGCCCAGGGCTTCGCTCAAGCCCGGCGGAGGGGTCGTAGCTGTGGCCGGCGTCGCCGGGAAATCCATCTCGATCCAGCCATCCAGACGACGAGCGGTCAGCAGGCCGCTGCGTGTATAGAAACGAGCCAGATCATCTGACCGCAACAACCCCTCTTCCCAGAGGATGTGCGCGCTGGCCAGGGTAGCATGGCCACAAAGATCGACTTCCACTGTCGGCGTGAACCAGCGCAGGCGATAACCATCCCCTTCTGGGAGCAGGAAAGCCGTTTCCGAGAGATTCATCTCGCGCGCGACAAGCTGCATCCAGCGCTCGTCACGCGGCTCCACTAACAAGCAAACTGCCGCCGGATTACCGGCAAAAGGACGATCAGTAAAAGCATCGACCTGGACAATGCGCTGTCCCATTCTCAGTCTCCTCCATATCAAGCAGCAAGCACAGGGCAGCATCCTCACAGCCCGGGCCGCAAGAGGCCGTCTCTATTGTAGCACTCGATTGACCCTTGACAGAGAGGGAACCGCGCAGTATCCTCTCTACAGAGAGTGCTGTTGTCACCGATTTTGTATCGAAGAGTCTGACTTGATGGAACTGTTACTACGACGTTCAGGCTTGCAGCTCCTGGTTCTTCTGCTCGCACTGGTAGGCATGGGAGATGCGATCTACCTGACTATCGTGCATTATCAAGATGCGCCGCTGGTCTGTCCTGCCTCGGGTGCCATTGACTGCGCGCATGTGCTCAGCAGCAGCTACGCGGTGGTGCCCGGGACAACGCTTCCTATCTCGCTGCCTGGCCTGGGCTGGTGCCTGATCCTGGCTGGGCTGGCGCTGGTGAGCTTGCTGCGCCCTACAGAGCCTGCCTGGCTTCGCCCCGCTCAGTTCCTCTGGTCGCTGGCCGGTATGGTCACTGTGCTCTACCTGGTCTACGTCGAGCTGGTCCGCCTGCATGCCATTTGTCTCTGGTGTACCGTTCTTCATGTCTTGATCCTGATCGCTTTCCTGATTAGCCTGGCCAGGTGGCTGGAACCGGAGTCAGAGATGGAGGCAGGAGCACCCCAGCCCCCTTCCTCCGCTCCGTCCACAACCTTTGCTCGCTCACGCCCGCGCTCTTCTCGGGCTGGTCGCTAGATAGATACATATCTCTGTATCTGACCGCAGGAGCTGCGGAGAAGGGGAGACAGTAGTCAGCCTCCGGCCAAGCGGCGGCTCCTGACCGACCGGCCAGGTGAGCGCCAGTTTCTCTGCCGTGAGAGGGTTGTTGCCCCCTGCTGGAAAGAAGCGTCTCTCCTGTGGGTAAAGGCCGCTGAGTCACGGAGCAGGCGGGGGATGAGTCTCTTCCTTGCCAGGAATGGAGGCATCAGGCAAAGCCAGTTTTCCATCCAGTTCCTGGAAGGGGAGAGAAGCCATGAAGCAGCGTTGGCAGTTGGGGCTGCTGCTCGTACCACTCGCGGCGGCGCTCCTACTGGTGGGTGTGCTGGTCCTCATCCACCAGCTAGGTCCCAGCCTGGCGTCTAGACGCCCGCCTTCTCCGCGCGTCCAACTGGTCCGCAGTCCTAACAGCGCCTACAAGTACCATCTTTGCGCCGAAGCCTATGCCTATCTGCGCGCCACCCCTGACAATCCCTACAAGACAGACTTTACCTTCCAAGATCCTTTTCGCAACGCGCAGGACACAATTATTCCGCATTTTGTGGCCATCGACGCTTATGACCACAGCCTCAGCTTCAGTGTTACCGTTATTCTGCGCCAGCTGGCCACTGTCGAGGCCACCATCTCACATATTCATGAGCTGGATGGCATTAGCGTCCAGCTCCCCGATCGAGCGAATCAGCTGCAGGAACCGAGCGTTCCCCAGTTTGTTGTGGTGGCCATTGCAGAGCCTGGCAACGTCGCGGTTCTCGACTATACCTGTCCTCAGCAATGGCATTGGTCAGCGGTCGGCGCGCGCCAGTCTTAAGCAGCTCGGAAGAGCTTGTCGCCAAAAGCCGCTTGACAAAACGAGTCAGATACAGTACAATCCAGATGACGCAGGCGCGATAGCATCTCAGCGCTTTACCAGACGCTGGCGCGCAGCAGTCATTGGGCCTCGTTCGTCTAGCGGACTAGGACGCCGCTCTTTCAAGGCGGAGATCACGGGTTCGAATCCCGTACGAGGTACCAGCGCAATCGTGGGAAGAGCCTGGCAGACCTGTCTCTGTTTCTGGTTTGCCAGGCTCTTTGCTTTTGGCTGGCCGTGTTGTTCCTTCCGCTCGCCCTGCCATATTCTTCCACCCTGGCAGGCGCGAGCCAAGACAGAGCAAAGGAAGAGGGCCTATGATCAGTGTAGAGGAAGCGCAGGAACGTATGCTGGCCACGATTCAACCGCTGCCAGCTATAACCGTTGCTCTGGCGGAAGCCGCGGGGCTGGTCCTCGCTGAGGACGTTATCGCCAAGGAAGATCTTCCGCCCTTCGCCAATTCGGCAATGGACGGCTACGCACTGCGCAGCGCAGACACGCGCATGGAGCATGGGCGTCCGGCCCGTCTGCGCGTCATCGGGACGATCGCCGCGGGCTATGTAACAGAGCAGGCTATCGAGCCAGGCACCGCCATGCGCATCATGACCGGTGCTCCGGTACCGCGTGGGGCCGATGCTGTGATCCAGATCGAGCTGACGCGCAGCGATCCCACCGATAGCAGCTGGGTCGAGATCCTCCAGGAGGTAGCGCCGGGGAATAACATTCGCGCCGCTGGTGAAGACATCCGCCGCGGACAGCGGGTGTTAAGCCAGGGAAGTGAGATCGGCCCGTGGGAGATCGGCGTCCTGGCCACTGTGGGACAGGCCCGCGTGAAGGTGATTCGTCGCCCGCGTGTCGCGATTGTCAGCACGGGAGACGAGATTATCGACGTGGGGGAGCCGTTGCAACCGGGCAAGATTCGCAACAGCAACGGTTATCTGCTGGAGGCGGCAGTGCGCCGCGCCGGAGCTGAAGCCCTGCGCCTGGGAGTGGCACGCGATACCGAGGAGAGCTTGCGCCAGGTCTTCAGTCAGGCCATGCAACACGACCTCATCATTACCTCTGGCGGCGTCTCTGTTGGCGAGTTCGACCTGGTCAAGCGCATTATGAATGAGCAGGGGGTCATCGACTTTTGGCAAATCAACATGCGTCCTGGCAAGCCGCTGGCCTTTGGGCGCATTGGACAGGTCCCGCTGCTAGGGCTACCAGGCAATCCTGTCTCAGCCGCTGTGACCTTCGAGCTATTCGGGCGCCCGCTGATCCGCAAGCTGCTGGGGCACCGCCGTCTGCACCGTCCCCAGGTAGAGGTCACGGTCGAGGACGGCGTCAGCGAGCGCACGCCACGCCGTCATTACGTACGTGCTCAGGTACGCCGGGAGCAGGGCCGCTTTGTAGCACGCACCACCGGTCACCAGGGATCACATATTACCACCTCTCTGCTAAACGCCAACGCCCTGGTGATCGTTCCAGAAGGGGGCAAGATTCTCAAGCCGGGAGAGACGGCGCAAGCCATCATGCTCGATTGGCCGGAGGAATAGCGGAATAACTGAGTTGACAGTAGTCGCCAGCGAGCGAGAGAACGCTATGCAGTCGGAGGAGCATGGACCTGCCCGTCCATGGGACGTCCGTGCTCTAACGATGCTGCCGTCCTCTCCCAGTGCCAACTCGTGTCAGGCGATAGCGTAACTGGTCGCGCGAGAGGCCCAGCAAGGCTGCCGCCCGCACCTGGTTATAGTTACAGCGTTCCAGGGCCTCATAGACAAAACGCTGCTCGATTTCAGCGAGAAACTCCTCTAAATTAATCCCTTCGGGGGGGAGATGGAGCTGCTCTTTGAGTTCCAGCAAGCGCTGTAGGGCACTGCTGCAGGCAGACTGCAAATAGGCAGGGAGATGCTCAACGCGGATCTCATCGCCTTCACACATAATCTGGCCATGCTGGACGACGCTGCGTAGCTCGCGCACATTACCGGGCCAGCTGTAGCGCTCCAAGAGGGCCAGGGCCTCGGGACTGAGACGGCGCGGACGGCCTTCTTCCCCCCGCTGCTGACGTAAAAAGTACTCGACCAGCGGAGCGATATCCTCAGGATGTTCGCGCAGAGGGGGAATATGAATGGTGAAGACCTTTAGGCGATAGAAGAGATCCTCGCGGAACTCCTTCCGGGCAACTGCCGCTGCGAGATCGACGTTCGAGGCAGAGATCACGCGCAGGCGGACCTGAATCTCAGTGGTGCCACCAACGCGGCGGAAGGAGCGTGTTTCCAAGAAGCGTAAGAGCTTGGATTGGAGCACGAGGGGCATCGAAGCGATCTCATCAAGAAAGAGCGTGCCGCCATCGGCCCGCGCCAGGTAGCCGTCGCGCGTCACCCGAGCATCGGTATAGGCACCAGCTTCCACGCCGAACAGTTCTGTCTCTAACAAGGTTTCGGGAATGGCCGCACAATTAATGGCCACAAACTGGCGAGCGGAACCGCCGCTGAGAGCATGGATAGCGTAAGCGACAACTTCCTTACCAGTACCGCTCTCCCCCTGGAGCAGGACTGTCGTGGTTGGGAAAGCTGCCACCTGGCGAATGAGCGTCGCGATCTGACGCATTGGCTGGCTACGTCCAATGACCAGGCCGCAACGCTCCAACTCGATCAGTAGTGCCTCATCCTCATGCGCTTCAGGCGAGCTTGCAGCGGGCCGAGAGCCATAACGCGGTCCTGAACCCTGCGACATCGTCCCCACCCTTCCATTCCAGTTCAGTTCACAAGGAGGCCGCCATTTCGGCTTGCCCGGGGGGAGCCAGCGGCCTACGCAATTACCATGACCAAGCGAACAGGGGCGGCCTCCCTACCGGTGAGGCCCCCTCTGCTAGCGGCCACCATGCTCACCTGCATGCAGCCTGACTATCTGCCGGGTTGGGAGCCACCAACAGGCACCGAGGCCGGATACGGAGGCTGGGCGGGACTAGCGGGCGAGAGCGGTCGTGTTGGCTGGACCCCCCAACCACGACCCACGATGAAGCGGGCCCCATTGCCACCGTTGCCCCACTGCGATTCGGTCTCCACATAGATCGGTGACTGAGGGACCGCGGAGGCAGTGGGAGCGAATGCACCCGTGGTCTGGGGAGTCTGAGGCGGAGCTGGCCACGCCTGCGCCTGGGCTGGTATCCAGGGCGGCGAGCTTGACATTTGCGACTGAGGCGCATAGGGATCAGCCATTGGAGGCAGAGCAGCCGGAGAAAACTCCTGGACAGGATACTGCGGCTGCATACTGTAAGGATGTTGGATCAGGCCCAGCGCCATCAACTCTCCGATCACAACATAGACCTGCTCTAGCGGCATCCCCAGACGCTGAGCGATCTGCAGCGGCGTTGACTCTCCAGTAATACAGCCAAAGACACGCCACTCATCGGGGGTCAGAGGAATCTCCACGCTGCCAGAGCGCAGGGCCTGTAAATCAGGCGGGATCAGCCTGGCCTCGGGATGGATAAAAGAGACATCAACACGCCGCGGCGTATAGGGCGTCATAATGGGGCGAGGAGCCGGCAGGTTAGCCAACGCCCCGGAGGTTGGGGCGGCCTGCTGTTTCCCAGCAGGCTGTCGTTGAGCAGAGGCCGCTTCTCCCGCATTGGCCGCTGCGGTGGAAGAGGGAGCATCAGAAGCGACCGCCGAGAGGCGAGCCAGGGCATCGGGGTCAAAGAGCGAACTGAGATCGATGCGAGCACGCTCCTGGCGCTGAGGAGCAGCGCCCGTCTCAGGCAGAGCCTGAGTTACACGCGGTTGAGGAGTCGGGGTAGGCTGCTGGGAGACCTGTCCCGGCCCCTGGGTGGCTAGTTGAGGCGGCTGGGGCTGTGATGAAGGAGAGAGAGGTTGCGACAACGACGGCTGCTCATAGGGCACCTGAGAGGGAGGCAGCGAACCAGGGTAAGCAGCAGGCGCGGACACCGGGTCGGAGCCGGAAGGCGACCCCTGGTTTTGGATAAGCTGCGACGACGGCGCAGGGACAGAGTGAGCAGACGGGACAGGCAAGAGAGTGGAGGGGGAGAGAGAGACCAGCAAGCGAGACGGAGGAGGCGTGCGCCCCTCTTCGAAATACACCTCGCCTGAGCGCCATGAGAGAAGGACCTCAAGCACGCGAGAGGCTTCGCGCGCGGCCCAGGCACGCAATTGCTCGCGCGTTGCATAGCCCAGTTCCATCAGGATCAGAGCGATGCGAGTCTCACCAGGCTCCTCGCCGCGTTCTCGCAGGACTGTCATCGCGTTGGAGAGAGCAGCCTGGGAGATCACTCCAGCCTGTACCAAGCGGTCGCCCAGCGTCAGCTGAGCACGCACTGGGCCGATACAGAGCAAACGCCCCTGGCTAAAATACAGCTCCACCCAGAGAGCACCTTGCTTTACAACCAGCATCCCGCTCTTCTCATGGGCCTCCAGGCGCCGCAAGAGATCAGCCAGATTGACCCGATCTAACGTCGTCGCAAAACTCACCGTAGACACAGCAATTCACCGCCTGTCGCAATGCCCCTGCTGCGCGTGTACGTGCATGCGTGTACATCTAAGTATAATTCTCGCCTCCAGCAAGCACGGCATGCGTGAGAGACATCAGCAATATCTACAAACAGAATACGACCCGAGTCAAATTCAACAACGTTGAGCAGCGTTGGCATCAAACGACCTTGTTCGATAGCGTGAGTATGACCCTATCCATCTACGGACACAGCCGCATAAACACAAAATCGCACTGTCCCCACAGCACCCCCCGGGCTATGGACACAGGCCAGCCGCTATCTATCAACGCAGGGCGGAGGGGGGGGGATTCGAACCCCCGGGGCTCATCGCCCGGCCGTTTTCAAGACGGCTGCATTCGACCGCTCTGCCACCCCTCCGCTAGATAGTTTACCACAACCGGTTTCAATTTGGAAGATTAGGGCCGTTGCGAGCATACCATTTGGGTCATTGTCTTATGCATTGCATAACAAGGATTGACAACATCGTGGACACTTTGTCATGGCGAGAACAAACATTTGTTAGAATCGCGTTCAGTGTGAAGTGAGCAAGGAGAGGCCCATCATGGGACGGAGCACCTTGGGCACTACCACACTTCCATCTGCCTGCTGGTAGACCTCCAGAATGGTGGCCAACGTCTGCTCAATGCTCAGGGCGCAGGCGCCCAGACTGTGGGGATAGTCGATTTGGCCAGCGGGGCTCCGATAGCGGATGTTGGCGCGGCGCGTCAGGAAGCCCTCATGGTTGCTCATGGAGGCCAGGGGGAGAAAGCGGCGTTGGGCTGGTAGCCAGGCTTCGATCGTCAGGGTCATCGCTGCAGCGAAGGGCAACTGGCCGCTACAGAGCATGACGACCCGATAGGCTAGCTCCAGACGCTGCAACAGTGTTTCAATTTGAAACAACAGTGTTTGCAAGACTGTGTATGATTCGTTCGGAGCAACCAACAATAGCAGTTGTACCTCGCTGAGCTGGTGCCAGGGCAGGCGAGCCGCACTTGGAGGAAGTGAGGCCGAGCCACCATCGCGGTGAAAGACGGGGGTCCAGGTGACCAAGCGCACGGGCATAGTCTCGGCAGTAAGCAGCATGTCGCTGTACAGATTCACCAGGGATGTCGCGCCTCCGGGGTTCAGATAGAGTTCATCGGCCTGACAGCTATAGCTCTGGGTCTCCAGGGGAGGGAACTGTCCGGCGGCCAGCAGGGCACCGTATTTCATCAGAAGAGGCAGCTGCACCTCTCTGTAGTCCCACTCATGCGTGAAGAAGTCGAGGGCAAAGGTCACCAGCGCCCGCAGCAGCCTGGCTCCCGGGCCTCTCACGACCATAAACTGATTGCCACTCAGGCGGCTGCCGGCAACGCTATCGAGTATGCCCAGCTCACTACCCAGCTCGCGATATGAGCGCGGGGGAAAATAGAAGCTCATGGGAACGCCCCAGCGGCGTAGCTCGCGATTGGCCGAACGCAAGAAGCCGGTGGGGACATCAGAGTGGGGCAAATTGGGCAATGGTAAAAGTGACAGGCGCAGATGTGTCTCTAGATCAGCGATCTGCAATTCCAGCGTTCGAATTTCTTCCCCGATGCTTGTGATTTGCTGTTCAAGCCTGGCGCGCTGGCTGACTGGAGCTGCCCGGCATTGCTCTCGCAGATTCTTGAGCGATCCATAGAGTCCCTCGCAGCGCCTGGCCAGGCCATCGCGCTGCTCGGCCAGGCGCACGATCTCCTCTAGAGCAACAGAGACCTGGCGCTTCTGGAGTCCTTTCCGTACTAGATCGGGATGCTGGCGCAGTAAATCAAGACTCAGCATACGCTGTTAGTATAGCATAGCAAGTGAGTAGAGCAAGACAGTCCAGGTGCTGGCTTAATGCGCGCTTCTTGACCAGGGAGACAGGGCCGGGCCAGAACGCCAGCGCCTTGCTCCTCTGGTTACCGCTACTCAATCTGATCAGCATGCTCACCTTCCTTATGGGAAGAGGATCTTCTGCCATTTGAGTGCTCTCTATTGCGTTCCGGCGGTTTTCTCATCTGGCTCTCGCCACTTGACAAGGCCGGCTCTTGCTGCTACCCTTCTCCCAGGACGGATGAGTCATGCAGGCCGTGGTCCGACCCGTGTGGGATTGCCGCGAGGAGCGCATACGATGATCACCGTTATTAAGAAAAATCCGCAAGGTGAGGCGCTCTTCTCCTATCAGGGTGAAGTGCTCGCTGCTACCTCGCGCACCTGCATCATCCGCGCCTTCTGGACGTGGCCCGATCGCGATCTTGGCTATGCGCGCTTCGAAACGGGCGACTGCTTTACGGAGTATTATTATACTGACCGCTGGTTCAACATCTTCGCCATTGCAGGGAAGGATGGTCAGCGCAAGGGTTGGTATTGCAATATTGCCGAGCCAGCGGTGATCCAGGACGATCGTATCGAGCAGGTTGATCTGTTTCTCGACGTCTGGGTTGACCGTCAGGGGAGGGTGCAGGTGCTGGATGAAGATGAGTTCCAGGCAGCTACGAATTTGAGTGCGACCCAGCGTCACGGTGCGCGTGAGGGCTTACAGGCACTGCTAGAGATGGTCGCCCACCGTGAGGGGCCATTTGCCGAGATAGGGTCATAAGCCGGGACAGCTGTGAACTGTAAACACGCCTGTCCTTCACTCTGCCTGCCTGGGCAAGAAGGGTCCGCCAGTCCTTCTGCTCGGCAATTTCTTATTCTTATTATGGTCTGCCTTGCAGGCAGAGAGGGACGCCCGAGTAGGCTTGTCCGGCTGATGTCGCCCGCCAGCCGCATCCATCCATCGGGCGGCCAGGCAGAGAAGCTGGCGTCGGTGGCCTCAGCGGACAAGCGGACACCAGGCTGACTACCTCTCTCCCGCCTGTTCAGCTTGGTTCATTTGGCCGCCATGCCAGTTCTACCTTGTGGCTGGCATTGTTACTTCGCTAGCTAGGGGACAAAGCTGGCAGTGGCCAGCTCATCATTCTCTGAGCGCATGATGCTTATTAGTTGATAGAAATGATCAGGATCGAGATTCCGCAAAGAGAGACTATTGAACTGAAGCATGCTGTCTTTGATATCAACGGTACTTTGGCCTTCGATGGAAAGCCCTGGCCCGAGGTCGTGAGCCGCTTGAAGCGTCTGGCCAGTTTTCTCTCTATCCACCTGCTGACAGCGGCGACACACGGCCAGGTTGCTGCCCTGGAGCGCAGCCTGGGCCTGCCGCTGCACGTGATCGATACAGGCGAGGAGAAGACACGTTATGTTGAGGAGCTAGGTCCGGCTAATGTGATCGCCTTCGGTAATGGTGTCAACGATGCCGGAATGCTACGCCGGGCAGCCATCGGCGTGGCAGTCCTGGGACCCGAAGGAGTGGCACGTGAGGCTTTGCAAGCCGCCGATGTGCTGGTGCGCAACCCCATCGATGGGATCGACCTCCTCTTCTATCCAAAGCGTCTGATTGCTACCCTCCGTCCCTAGCTTCTCAGGGCACGGTTGAAGTCGAGTCAGCGGCTCTGGCATGTTCAGAGTACCGGCAGCGTATGAGCGAGCGCTGGCAGAAGGTCGAGCCGTTCCAGCCGCTGCCAGGCCTCGCTCAGCCCAGCCTAGAAGAAAGGCCGGTCTGCCTGGCAGCAGACAGGCAGCTAGACAAACAGACAGTAAACAAACCGTCAACAGACTGCAAGCGGTCTGGGTTGCCTGCAGTTGGCTGGATTGTTGGTCCCCACTCACCCACTCGTTCAGCCCCGTGGAAGATACTGTGCCGCTTCACGCCGTCTGACTGAGCGGGTGTGGACAACGCTAGGAGGAGCATGATGCAGTCTCATTCCCCCCAAGAGATCGAGGCCGAGGCCACTGTTTCCACTGGCCTCGGTACAGAACGCCGCTCCTGGCAGGGTCTGTTCTATGCCTGTCTGGCGGTTTTCTTTTTTTCAACAAGCCCCGTCTTTATTCGCCTTGCCACCCCTTTTACTTCTGTCGAAATCGCTTTCTGGCGCCTGGCGATTGCCGCCCTGCTCGTGTTGCTATTGGGACTGGTGACGCACCAGTCACTGCTGCTGAGTCCCCGAGATTTGCCGCGCTTCCTGCTCTACGGGCTGGTGACAGCTCTGCACTTTATTTTTTACATCGCCTCTCTGAGCTTCACGACTATCGCTCATTCCCTGGCCATCGTCTACACCTCGCCAATTTTCGTGACGCTCTTCTCCGCTCTGGTATTGCGCGAGGCTCTGCCAATGCGCAAGTACATCGGCATTGTGGTGGCAGTAATCGGGGTAGCCTTCATGGCCGGTTTTGAGCCGCACTACACCGCTTGCCAGCCTCAAGAAGGACATTGCATGCTCCTGGGAGATAGCCTGGCTCTGCTCTCGGCTATCTGCTACGGCATCTATTCGATCGCCGGGCGTGGCGAACGGGATCGGCATCCGCTTTTCCGCTATACCTTCTACGTCTACGGTCTGGCAGCGCTTTGGCTCCTGCCGGTAATGCTCTACTTCGCCTTTCGCCATACTTATCCGCTGCCAGCCCTGGGGGCGGTGATTGCTTTGGGAGTCCTGCCCCTCGGCTTGGGGCATACGCTTTACAATGCCTCGCTACGGACGCTGCATGCCACTTATGCCAATCTGATCGCTACCCAGGAGGTGACTGGAGGCATTTTGCTCGGCATTCTCTGGCTGCATGAGATCCCGTCCTTGACAGCGATCATCGGCGTCATTGTGACCCTGGCTGGGATTATCAGCGTGCTGCTGTGAAGCGGGACGACAGCTCGTCTGCGAGAGAAGTGATCCGCTGGCGCGAGCACTGGCGACAAGCGCCGGGTCGTAGATCCAGCCCTCATCGGGATTGCAGCCGACAGGCAGAAGCGTCCACAGACGCTCTCGGAGCTGTTGAGGAGTGAGAGCGCTCACGTCCCCGCTGGCCTGCGCTGCCCAGGCAGCCTGGATAGCGCAGAGCAGGGCATCAAGACGGTCGCCACGCGCATCATCCAGGCAGGCGGATCGGCAGATTGCAGGGAGGACGAGCGTCAGGCCATAGCTCTGAGTCAATTCGAAAGAGGTCAGAGCCGTTAGCAGGCGGACCCGTGCCTGACGACGGGCGGCGGTGTTCTGCTCTCGGCCCTCCCCTTTGTAGGGCTGGCGCCCCAGCCAACGTCGTGCTACCAGAGCGGGATAGCCCTCCAGGATAAAACGCTCAGCCTCCGTCGGGTGGCAGGGCAGAATGCAGGCGCCGCTGGTCAGCAGACGCGGCGCTCCCTGCCAGAACATCCGAGCCAGAGGCACGCGCTGACGCATCAAGGGGCTGCGCGCCTGAGCCAGAACGTCGGTAGGCCGGCGTGGCAGCTTCAGACCTGGCGGTTGGCCAGCACTATAGCGCTGGAGAAGCGCCAGGAAGGTAGGTAACTCCAGCCGAGCTACGAGCGACACATAGTCTGCCCAGGGTGTCGGCCAGCCGAGCGTCTTCACGACCGTCGCAGGTAGACCAAAGGGGAGATCCAGAGCCGCTAGCCAGGGGCCAGGGAGACGCAGATAGGTTTCGAAGGCAGCCCAGTCGGAGCAGTCTTCTAGGCTCAGGATGGTCAAACGCCTGCCCTCTAACTGGCCAACAGCCACCACTATCGGCTTACGACGGCAGGGAGCACTGGTGAAGTCACAGCCATAAATGCGCATCTTGGACAAGTCTGATCAGACAGGAAGGAGCACAGAAAGCAGCCACTAAGCAGACCACTCGTTGCCTGGAGCCACTCACCTCATCCTATTCCGTCCACCCCACCACAGCATCTTCCGTCGCACCCATAACAGCACAAGGCCAGCAGAAGATGAAGTTACGCGCCCGATCCCGTCACGGCCTCAACCGCGCCTGGCCGGAGTCAGATAAAGAAAGAGCAGGCAACCGCCTACTCAAGCGAGGCTAGAGCTGCGCGATCACACTCTTACTAATAGCGCGCAGGGTCGCGAAGACCCCGATGCCACTGGAAGCCACCGCCTCGAAAGCTGGCACCCGTCGACGATTCAGGTAGCGGTCAAGCACGTGGACAGGCAAAGCCGAAGGGAGATCACGCTTATTCCACTGCATCACAAAGGGGAAATGGCTGAGATCCTTGCCGAGGCGGCGCATATACATCTCCAGCTCGGCGATGCTCTGGACGTTCTCCTCAAATTTTTCCGCCTGAGAATCGACGACAAAGACAATTCCATCGGCGCCATTGAGGACAGCCAGGCGAGTACGCTCGTAGAGAATCTGCCCGGGCACCGTATACAAATGGAAGCGAGTGCGGAAACCATGCACAGTACCGAGGTCGAGGGGGAGGAAATCGAAAAAGAGCGTGCGCTCAGTCTCAGTCGCGATAGAGAGCATCTCGCCGCGGATAGCGGGGTTAATGCTCTTATACACGTACTGCAGATTGGTAGTCTTCCCACAATATCCAATGCCGTAGTAGACAATTTTGCAATGGATCTCGTGAGTAGCGATATTGATAAGAGCCATAGAAACCAGTTACCTCGGAAGCAGGCCCTAATCGCGGAAAAGCAAATCGATCGTATCCTCGACAGAGGAACGGAATTCCACATTAATGACCGACGTCTTTCGGCGAGACGTATCGGCTTTGACGCGCGCGAGCACGCGCACCAGCTCATCGGTCGCTTTTTTAGACAAGACCTTCACCAGGCCGATATGGGTTAGTTTATCGAAGACGATCACCAGCAGCCACTGTTCTTCGACCAGGGTAGTATAGATATTCTCGTGCATGCCCTGCTGGAAGATCGTACGGAAATCCTTCTCGCCGAGGAGTTCGGCCACCTGGCGAGAGGAAGAGAACGCGCCGGCCAGCAAGGCGCCCAGGGAAGTCACATTGCGGCGCACCCCATTGCCGAAGTTAGAGATCACCTGGCCGCTCTTATCGAGCAACATCACAGTGGACGCGCTGGTATCGTGCAACAACTTGCTCAGTGTCGCCCGGATAGCCTCAAGTTCATGATCCGAAATAACCAGATTTGATAATTGCTCCATGTACGCGCCGCCTCCGGTCCGGTACAACAAGCTTAGCGTGCACAGCACAGGCACAGCCTCATGAGCGCCAGCGAGCAGCGGGCGTCATGAACAAACCGAAGTAAGAAAGAAAGAACGAACGAACAATAGAAAAAGAGAAACGAACGAGCAAGCCAGTGAGCGAGCGAGTGAGCGACGGCGCCTGATCAAGCGATATCGAGCGCTTCGAGGATCTCATCGCGGCTACTTTTGACTAGATGGCGGACCCGCCCCAGCGCTGAAGCGGAGTCGAACACCGTCACGATCAGCGCGAAGTCGCCCAGGGGGTCAGCGCTCACCAGGCCATGTTCAAACTCGACAAGAGCGCCAACAAGCCCGCCGCGAGCGACCTCCCGTCCCAGAGCCTCTGCGGCGCTCAGGCCGCTAGTCATAATGGCCCCCACAGCTTCGAGGTCCTCCTTGCTATCGCGGGGGACCCCCTCGATCAGCAGGCCATCGCGTCCGACAAGGATGGCCATCCTCACGCCTGGGATGGTTAGGAAGCGGCCTAGTGCCTGCTTCAGGTCAACCATGCTCTCCTCCGTCTCTCACGGAACGCACCACCGCAACGGGTCGGTTGGTAAGTCGGTCGGTCGGTCGATCGTATAGAATAGAATTGCCCTGCCTCGCCTATCAGCTAGCGAGCAAAAGAAGCCACAAGAATATCTGAACGGGTTGCACCTCGCGGCAGGTGGATGAAGGGAACACCGGTGCCAATTATTCAGCCTGTTCCCGCCTATGCTCTGCCATACGGGGACTGCTGGTATTGTATACGATACGGCTTGAGAGCGCAACCAGGTGAGACTTCTTGGCTAATGGTTATATGTAGATGGATGAGCAATACATCGGCTATCCCGGTCTTGGGTCAGACCTGGCCAGGAGCAGGATAGGCAGGCCGTACCAGGAAGGGTAGCAGTTATTGGGATGATCGCAGGCAGCACGCTCCATGTCGGGTAAATGAGCATTCAACCCAATCCAGGAGGAGTTATGGACGAACCAGGGGCGCTGTGGCGCCCTTCGCCTCATTACTTCGCCGGTCGGCGAGGGGAGCGACCACGCTGGATCATCGTGCATGGGACCGCCGGTTTCGCCACTGCCGAAGAGGTGGTTGCCTTTTTCCAGCGTCCCGAGACGGAGGTGAGCACGCATTATCTCATTGCACGCGATGGGCGCATCTTCCAGCTTGTACGTGAGGCCGATGCCGCCTGGGGCAACGGCGCAGTGAGTCGGGGGCATGACCGCTGGTGGAGAACAATCAGCAATCCCAACTATGCGACGCTTTCGATCGAGCATCATAAGCTGAGGCGCGATAACAGCGACGAGCTGACCGAGGCCCAAAAGCAGGCCAGCTTTTTATTGATTGACCATCTGTGTGAGCGGCATGGCATTCCGCGGCGGCGAGCCGATGCCCAAGGGGGCATTACCGGTCATTTCTCGCTCGATCCACAGGGACGTAGCTACTGCCCCGGGCCTTACCCCTGGGACGAACTTTTTGCCTACCTGGCTCGCAACGGCCAGTCTCAGGCCGCTGATGAGATCAGGCCCACGCCTCGGATGCTCTCCCAGCCTCCCGATCACGCCAGTACGGTTGCCGACAGAGACTCTGTCTGTGTAGCACTGCGGCAGCAGCTGGAAGAGCTGCGCGAGGTAGCGGCAGACTTCCAGCGCCGGCTGATCAACGCCGAGCTGGAGCTCGCCCGGCTCCAGGGTCAGGAAAAGCCGCCAGGCAGCCAGCTCCCAAAGCGCTAGCGCAGCAGAGCAGAACAGATCGCGCACCTTGCTCAGGTCTTGTCTCTGCGCCTGGCGCTGCTGACAGGCCAGGAGGAGCGACGAGTGGATTGCAGAGGTTGTCGACCAGGGCTGCGACAAGCCACTGCAATCCACTCCGATGGCCCACTGAGCCTAGCGGAACTTGGTTCCGTAGTTGGGCGCCTCTTTGGTAATCATCACATCGTGTGGATGGCTCTCACGCAGGCCAGCGCTGGTAATGCGCACAAAGCGCGTACGCGTCTGCATCTCTTCAATAGTGGCGCAGCCCGCATAGCCCATAGCCTGACGCAATCCGCCAACCAGCTGATGCACGAGCGGCCCCAACATGCCTTTGTAGGGGACGCGGGCCTCAATCCCTTCGGCGATCAGCTGCGACTCATCACCGATATCACCCTGGAAGTAGCGATCCTTGCTATAGCTGCGCTGCTTCATAGCCGCGATCGAACCCATGCCGCGGTAGTCTTTGAAGCGCTCGCCGTGGGAGATGATCAGCTCACCAGGGCTTTCATCGACACCGGCCAGGAGGCTGCCTAGCATGACGGTGTCGGCGCCAGCGGCGATGGCCTTGGCAATATCGCCCGAGTACTGGATGCCGCCGTCGCCAACGATCGGGACGCCATAGCGGCGGGCCACCCGCGCACACTCATAGATAGCGGTGACCTGCGGCATGCCAACGCCGGCGATGACACGCGTGGTGCAGATAGAGCCAGCCCCAATACCTACCTTGACGGCATCAGCCCCCGCCTGAATCAGGGCTTCTGTGGCTTCGCCGGTGACAACGTTGCCAGCCATAATCTGGACACGGTCGCCGAAGAGGTGCTTGAGACGGGCCACAGTATCCAGTACCATCTGGGAATGACCATGCGAGGTATCGACGACCAGGACGTCAGCCCCCTCTTCGACCAGGGCCGCGGCCCGCGCGTCGGTGTCGGGTCCAACACCGACAGCGGCGGCAACCCGCAGGCGCCCGTACTCGTCCTTGGCCGCGTTGGGATAGAGAATTTTCTTCTGGATGTCTTTGATGGTAATGAGGCCGCGCAGCATGCCATGCTCGTCGACGACGGGGAGTTTCTCAATCTTGTAGCGATGGAGGATATCGCGGGCTTGTTCCAGAGTGGTGCCTACCGGCACGGTGATCAGGTTCTCGCGCGTCATTAGC
Source organism: Thermogemmatispora aurantia (assembly GCF_008974285.1). Taxonomy (GTDB): domain Bacteria; phylum Chloroflexota; class Ktedonobacteria; order Ktedonobacterales; family Ktedonobacteraceae; genus Thermogemmatispora; species Thermogemmatispora aurantia. Next base: position 758,941 of record NZ_BKZV01000001.1, read on the forward strand.
TCTGAGACGGGCCGATCAAGGTTGGTCTCAAAGCGGATGTCGCGATTGGTGAGGATGCCAACCAGTCTGCCGTTCTCGACCACTGGGATGCCAGAGATGTGGAAGTGCTCCATCGCCTGCAACGCTTCGCGCAGCGAGGCCTCTGGCCCAAGGGTGACAGGGTCGGTGATCATGCCGGACTCGGAGCGCTTGACTTTATCAACTTCGCGCGCCTGGTCCTCAATCGAGAGGTTGCGGTGGATGACACCGATACCGCCTTCGCGCGCGAGGGCAATGGCCATACGCGCTTCGGTGACCGTGTCCATAGCGGCGCTGACAATGGGGATGTTGACGCTGATGGTACGTGTGAGACGGGCTTTGGTCGAAACGTCGCGGGGCAGAACCCGCGAGGCCGCCGGAATGATCAGGACGTCGTCGAAGGTCAACCCTTCACCGACAAATTTCTCTCGCCCATCTAGCTCAAACTCGACTGGTGCAATGGCAGGGTGCGCTTGCAGGTCGCCGATGGTTTCTGCTGTATGAGCCTCGGCCATAGCTCTTCTTCCTTTCCTCCTTCAACATACGCAAACGCCCGGCACGTGGTCCCGCGTCCTCCACACTGTGGAGTTCCATCGGTTGTTGTGCCGGGCCACTCGTTCCTCTTGCACAGGGTAGACGAGCACCGGATACGTACGGGACGCCTCCCTGCCGGGCTTGCTCTCTCTTCGCCTGGCTTGTCCGGCGCGACTGCCGCCGGATTGCGCTCTCGCAGCCGGGAGGTCGCTGGCTCTTCTCCCTCTGGCTTGCGTGGGAACGCTCACGTCTCTTTCAGAGGGCGCTTTTCTCAGGTCTCCTGCTCCTGCTATTACGCTGGCCTCCTCCGAGCCGCACGGCAGGCAGGACGCCTGTCCTTCTTGAGCGACAATGACTCTTTGACTGACACTCGTTCCCTCGCTGCCCGCCCGCCGCCTCGGTTGCTTCGTCGGACTGGCTCCCTCCTCAGTCAGTCATTCCTCGATCGGCTAGTCAGCCAATCAGCCAGCCTCTTCCCTGACAACCTAAGTGGGGCGTCAGCTCGACGCTCTCAGCTGTTTGTTCCTTCTATAAGAACATATCTTTTCCCCCTCTGTCAAGGCACGGCAGAGAGGAGCAGCTCCCACTTATTTCTGCTACTTATACCTCCTCCGGTACAATATGAATAAAGGTGTTTCTTGTGTAAAATGCGAGCCTGGCCATGACGCGGGCCTCTCACTCGCCATGACCGCTCGCCTGTTCCTATCTCCTCATCTGTCAGCACACGGAGGCGCAGGGTGGAAGGAGAAGAGGAAGGAGGAAAGGGTTATGATAGAGCAGCAACCAAACGGCAGGGATGCCACTGTTCAAACCGGGATCGGCGGTCCTCCGGGCCGCGTTTCCCGGGCGATCTGCCCGCCAGCGCTCTCCCATTACTACACGAGACGGGCCTTGCCACGGCCTATCGGATCGCTTGATCTCTGTCTGCTATACTTCACAGCTTTGTTCACCCCTGGCCCGCTGCTGCAGCTGACCAGGGAAGGACCGTCTACCTTGCTGGCCGCCGTCTTGGGCGCGGTAACCCTCTTGCTCCCCATGACGCTGGCTACCTCGCAGTTGATGGCTCTGACTCCCTCCGAGGGAGCGCTCTATGCCTGGACTGCACGCTTACTCGGACCGTACTGGGGCACGGTTGTGGGCATCAGCGACTGGCTGCCCGGTCTGCTGGCCTCCGTTAGCGCGCTGGCCAGTTTGGTGACGACGCTGCAGAGCCTGAAAGCGGGCTGGCTAGCTGAACCGTGGCAGCGGGGACTGGTGATCATGATCGTGCTGGCGCTGTTGCTACTGCTGGGCCGGCAACGGCAGCGTACGGTGCAGCGTATCGTGAACACGTTCAGCGCACTGACACTGGCCATTGTGATCCTCAGCGGAATCTGTAGCCTGGTACTGCTGCAGCAGCGAGCGTGGCGGCTCCCACCCTTCTGGCGCCCAGACTGGACCATCGCCGGGTCCTCACGCTCACCTGACAGTCTGGTCGCTTTGCTCTATCTCGGCTACAGCGCCCCTTTGAGCATGGCTGGAGAGCTGCGCCCTGGCCTCGCTCCGGGCCGCCCCTTGCTTGGGAGCGCTTCTCTCATCTGCAGCAGCTATCTGCTGGTAGCGCTCTCCGCTCTGGTCACTCCCAACGGAGGACCGGCCCTTGCGCTTGAGATGGCCCTGGGACACACCGCCGGCAGTATGGCCCTGGTCGGTCTGCTGGCATTCTACCTCTGCGCCGCCCTCGTCCATACTTCCGCTGGCGCACGCCTGCTGTTTGTGGCCAGCCTCGACGGCCTTTTACCAACCGGATTGGCCCTGCTTAACCGGGAACGAATTCCGTGGCGCGCTTTCGTGACACAAACAGTACTCACCGGTGCTCTAGCCGCCGTTTTGTTAGTGGCACTGCCCCCGGTGCCATCAGAGGCGGCTTTTTCCTCAGTAGCTATGGCCCTGCTGCTGGCAACCATGACGCTGCTGCGCTTGTTCGTCGCTTTCTTCTGTTTCTATATGATGACGCTGCTCTCCTATCAGCAGCCATCCCTAGCCCTGGGAGGCAGAACTACAGCTTCCTGGCTGCTGCGCTCAGGTACAATGGTGGGCGCAACGGGCAGCACCCTGGCTATGCTGGATATTCTGGCCCACTCCTGGACCCCTATGCTCTCCAACTCTAACTGGACACTCCTAGTCGGTAGCTTGCTTATGCTGTGTATGAGTGCAGCGACTCTGGCAGCGCTGCCAGCAACGACCCGGGCTAGCCGTCTTGGTCCTCGCCTGCTCCAGTGGCTGCAAGGGGAAGGTGATCCAGATGCGGGATAAGGCTCACGCGCAGGAGAGAGGGCATCCGCCGCTCCTCCGCTAAGGCGCTGGCTCTCGGCGCGGGTTGCTCAAGGAGGCCCCTGGCCATTCGCCTGGCGTAGGCTCAGTGGAAGATCTCAAGGCAGTATACAGGTCGAATGCTGGCAGCTTGCAAAATTATGGCTGAAAAGTTACAATGATATGCTGAGATTGAAATATTCAAATTATCGGTCTACTTCTTGTGTATCAAGAAGAGACGCCTCTGGGGGCACAGAGATTTTCAGAAGTAGAAGCAGAAAGGACGGGCAGTACCAGCATGGCAGCTGAGTGGTGGCGGAGCTACGGAGCCTTCGATCCCGAAGACGAACAGGGTCACTATCCACATTCCGGACAGGTGGTAGCGCATTACCGCCGACAAAAGGGGTGGTCTCAAGCTGAACTGGCGCGTCGGCTGGGCGTTCACGCGCGCATGATCTACTATCTAGAGAAGCAGCAACAGGGACTTGATTCGCTCAAGCGGCGGCGCCAACTGGTTGAGCTGCTGGCCATTCCACCGGAGCTGCTGGGGCTTGATCCCCAGCGTCCGCGACTCATCGGCTCACCGCCCTGGTGGGTACAGGAGGGCTACCCGGCCTTTCCCGCTGGCGACGACGGCTATCCGCTGCCAGGAGCGGTCATCAAGTATTACCGTCTGCAGCAAGTCAGACGGCAACAGAGCGGCGAGCGCTCCTGGACCCAGGCTGACCTGGCGGAGGCTCTCGGCCTGTCAGAGCTGGCAATCCGCCGCATGGAGAACCGCAGCGACTATCTGGATTCCTCACGGCGCCGGCGCATGCTCTCCGTGATCCTGGGTATCCCTCCCCATTTGCTGGGGCTAGATGCGCGACGCCCTTCAGTCCCTAGTTTCCCCCTTCCTCCCTCACCTATCTCCCTCCTCCTCAGCGAGAATAGCGAGGAGCCTCTGCTGGTCACCTACCAGCGCCAGCAAGCAGAACTCTACGCCGAATTTCGGGCCAGCCGCCAGCCGGCGCTACTGACACGTGCCTGGCGCCGTCTCACCTATTTGAAGCGGCTGTTACCTCTTATTCAAAATGAGCTGTTAGGTAATATCTTACGTTTAGAATTTAACTATGCCCAGCTGGTAGCCGACGGACTGGCTGACCTCTATGGTGTAGCGAGTGCCCTGCCATTCGTCCAACACTGCCTGTCTATCGCCCGCAGTTGGGAGCAGGCCAGAGGCCAGAGCAGGACGCCGGGGGAGAGCATCTATCGCGATCTGCTGGCCAATGCTCTGATCGGGCAGGCGATTGCTCATTTCGAGCTGGGGGAAGCGGAGGCGGCTCGCCACCACGCAGAAGAGGCCCTCGAACGCTTAGCCGAGACTTGTCCTTCCGTTCAACGCTTTGTACTGGAGGAAGCCGCACACATTCTGGCCCACCTGGCCAGAGATGAACCAGAGCGCAAGCAAGCGCTGGTACTGCTCGACCAGGCGGGCCAACTGCTAAGCCCAGCTAGCGAGGATGACGATCCCTACCTTCTGGCTGCCGATGTCGGCTACTATCATCTCAACCGTGCCAGAACGCTGCTGGCTCTGGATCAGGCGCGTCAGGCCCTTGGCGAGCTAGACCAGGCCAGTCAGCATACACAGTCGCTATTCACGACGCGCCGACTCTTCATTGTGATCTATCGGGCCCTGGCCCACCTGATGCTGAAGGACTATGAAGTTGCGACCTCGCTGGCAATCCAGGCCGCCGGCGAAGCACGAGCGCTTAACGCCCGGCGAGCCTTGGCTCACCTCAGTCTTCTCTACCAGCGTCTCAAGGCAAGCCCCTATGGCGGTACGCCTGGCGTAGCGCGTCTCGGATGGCTGCTTGATGAACGCTGACGGCAGGACAGGAGACCAGGCCACCTATTCCTTGACATCGCGGTTCCGCGTCAGCACCAGTGAGATGGTGAGAAACGCCAGGGCATAGACGAGGAGGAGCAGCCAGATGTGGCGCGCGTCGACCAGGTGCATGTTCAAAGGCTGTACTCCCGTTGAGGGAAGATGTCCATTGGTGACGACGAAGCCCATGACGTTAAGGTTGGGACCAAGCAGGTAAGCGGAAACATCCTGCCAGAAGTGGTTGTTGGTGAGCCTGAAGCCCAGGTAGAGCAGATAGACCAGAAAGTTATCCGCTGGGAAGTAGCCCAGGGCAGCGCTCAGGCCGAAGGTTTGCGAGCGCCCGACCACCGCCAGCGCCACAGCCATCAGCATCGAGATCCCCATACTACTGGCGACAGCCAGCGTGTAGAGACCAGCATCGTGCCAGAAAGTGGCATTGGCCGCTGAGAGAGCGTTGAGGTTGCCCGCCTGGAGAAGCATGAGAAGGCAAGAGCAGATGGCTACCTCCAGGATTCCCAGCGCAAGCGTGAGAACACCAACCAGTAATAGGGCCAGAAGCTTCGCCCCAAGGAGCTGGAGGCGCCCAACTCCACGTGCCAGGAGAATGCGAATGGTGCCAAGCTGATATTCCAGACCAATGCAGCGAGCCGCCACAACGATGAGGAAGACGCCGGCAAAGACACGCAATATATCCAGGCCGCGCAGCTGCATCTCAAGATAGCGCAGCGGATCACGCTGAAGCTCATCTTTGAGAGAACTAGAACCGAGCGTCAACTCAATGAAGTAGATGCCAGCGACCAAACAAAGCACCAGCACCAGTAGAATCCAGGTGGTCCATTGGCGCGAGAGCCTGAGCACTTCGGCGCGCACCAGTCCCCAGAAGCGCGGCTGCAGCATCCTTACAGTGACCTCGCTTCGCTCCCGAGCGCTGCGCTCATCAGCAGAGAGCATGGTTTCTTTCATCATCGTGAAACCTTTCCTTCCATAGCAACATCGTCACCAGTTAGTTGCAGGAAGACCTGCTCCAGATCCAGAGTGGCAGGAGCCAGTGAGTCGGGGATCAGGCCAGCTTCGACCAGGTAGCGATTCAGCTCGCGCCCGCGTCCGTCGGGGGCAGGCGTAACCAGCTCACCCCTCTCAGTGAGACGGGCCGTCGCTCCCCACGGTTGGGCACGCACAAGCCGCAGCGCCTCCTGGGGGTGCTCCACGCGTACGACAAACTCGCCACGACCACGAGTCAGCTCTTCCACACTGGCCTCCGTTACCAGCCGTCCCAGTCTGATGATCGCCACACGCGTACAGATTTGCTGGACTTCACTGAGCAGATGGCTGGAGATGAAGATCGTTTTGCCCTGAGCAGCGAGCTGATGCAGAAGATCGCGCATCTCAACAATACCGGCGGGATCGAGGCCATTGGCCGGCTCATCGAGGATCAGCAGTTCAGGATCATGTAAGAGGGCCAGTGCCAGGCCCAGGCGCTGCTTCATGCCAAGCGAGTAGGTCCTGACACGATCCTTCCGGCGACTGCTCAGGCCAACCAGCTCCAGGATCTCATCAATGCGGCGCTCAGAGACGCCTCCCAGAGAGCTGGCTACTACCCGCAGGTTATCCTGGGCGGACAGGTAGAGATAGAGCGCCGGCGTCTCAATCAAGGCGCCAACACGCGGCAGGACCAGCTTCGGCTGCCGCCTCAGGTCCTGCCCCAGGATCTCAATGCTGCCAGCCGTGGGCGTAATCAAGCCCAGAAGCATACGGATAGTAGTCGTCTTACCAGCCCCATTCGGTCCCAGAAAGCCAAAAATTTCGCCACGTCTGACTTCCAGATTAAGATCAGCCACCGCCAGGCGCTGGCCATAGCGCTTGGTGAGGCCACGCGTACGTAACGCCAGGCCATCAGCAGGCGCCGTGTAGTCGGTCCGGGGCGCCACGGCAGTCTGTACATTCCACGACATGTTGCCCTATTCCTTGCTTCTAATGAGTAGTAAGTTATCCATAATCAGTGAAGGGCAGGGGCACTGGACAAGGGAGAAGCAAGGATAATCAGTTACTCCTCCCGTGCGCCCTTTTCGCCACTCAGGAACAAATTCAGCTGAGCCTGGCTCCGCGTTACAGGCGGTATTCCAACTGGCTTCCACCAGTGGCCCAGATGACAGCGCTCTCAGAAAGGAGGCCCATCCGAAGGGGGCCTCTCCCCCTCTGAAAGGGGCCTCTCCCCCTCGACGAGAGGCCATATTTCTGCTACCATGTGCGGCAATAGCAGGCGTGACAGCAGGGATGCCCAGCCGGTGGCGGATGGATCAGCGATCAATCAAGCAGATAAGCAGCAAAGACGACATGGAGCACGCCCGCTCTCCAGAGGTGTCAACTGATCCCCAACAGCTGAGGCACGTAAACAGCCTCAAGCAGCCTATTTTCCGGCCAGGAGGTTCTTGAATGTACACGGTGGAAGGACTCCGGCAGCGCATTCGTGTGGCCCGAGGAGAGGAGCCTGCCGATCTGGTCCTGCGCAACGCCAGACTCGTCAATGTCTGCAGCGGCGAATGCTATCCCGCCGACATCGCTATCGCCGGCGGGCGGATTGCCGGCATCAGTGAACCGAGAGGTACCTACGGCGGCCAGCAAGAGCGCGACCTCGAGGGGCGCTGGCTCGCCCCGGGACTCATGGATGGGCACATGCACATTGAGAGCACGATGCTGGTCCTTTCAGAATTTGCCCGCTTAGTTGTCCCTCGCGGCGTCACGGCAGTGATGCTTGATCCGCATGAGTTCGCGAATGTCTCCGGTATCGCCGGCATCCGTTTTGTGCTAGAGACAGCACGTGGTCTGCCACTGGATGCCTTCGTGCTGCTCTCTTCTTGCGTTCCCGCCTCGCAGTACGAGACGCCCTATCGCCCCTTACTGGCCAGCGACTTGCTGCCCCTGCTCAGTGAGGAGCGGGTACTTGGGCTGGCCGAGATGATGAACATGCCAGGTGTTCTCAACGGCGACGAGGAGGTACTGGCCAAAATTGCTGCCACCTTGAATCACGGCCTGGTCGTCGATGGCCATGCCCCAGGGCTGCAAGGGAGGGATCTCTGCGCCTACGCCGCTGCTGGTATCTCGTCTGATCACGAATGCACCACCGTCGCCGAAGCGCGCGAGCGTCTGCGCCTGGGCATGTGGCTCATGATCCGCGAAGGCTCGGCGGCCCGCAATCTGGAGGCCCTGCTTCCGCTCATACAGGAATTGCATCCACCGCGCGCCTTCTTTGTCACCGATGACCGCGATCCGCTGGATCTGTTGGAGCGCGGACACATCGATTCGATGGTGCGACGGGCGATCGAGCTGGGTCTGGACCCGGTGGAGGCCATTCGCCTGGCGAGTTACAACACGGCCCAATATTTCCGTCTCAGCGACCGCGGGGCCATTGTTCCAGGGGCCCTGGCCGACCTGGTGGTGCTTGACGATCTGAGAACGTTCCAGGTGGAATCGGTCTATAAAAGCGGCCAGCTGGTTGCCCAGGGAGGGCGTTTGTTGATTGAGCCAGAAGCCGGTCAGCTACAAGACCTCAGCAATACTATCCGAATTGCCGCCTTGCGCGAGGAGGATCTGCGCATTGCGGGTCGGCCCGGGCCAGTGGCCGTGATTGGCATCGAGCCAGGGCAGATTGTCACCCGTCACCTGCAACTAGAGGCATCCTTGCGCGACGGCGAGATCGTGGCTGACCCCGAGCGCGATCTGCTGAAACTGGTGGTCATCGAGCGTCACCATGCCAGCGGGCGCATCGGCCTGGGACTCGTGCAAGGTCTGGGGCTGAAGCGTGGCGCCCTTGCCTCTAGCGTCGCCCACGACGCCCACAACCTGGTCATTGCCGGCGTCAGCGATCACGACATCCTCAAGGCCGCCCAGGCCCTGGCAGCGATGGGAGGGGGCTTCGCTCTCGTCGTCGACGGCGAGCTGAGGGCCAGCGTTCCCCTGCCTCTGGCTGGTCTGGTCTCCGCCGCACCGATCTCCGAGCTAGTCGCCCGCCTGCGGGCCTTGGACGAGGCCGCCGCCGCCCTCGGCTGCACCCTGGAGCATCCCTGCATGACCCTCAGCTTCCTTTCGCTCTCAGTTATTCCAGCCTTGAAGCTCACCGATCAAGGACTGATCGACGTTGAGCGCTTTGCACAGGTGCCACTGCAAAGTTAGCCAACCCGTCAATCAGATCAGCACGCAGGCAAGTCGAGCCAGTGGCTTCTGGCTTGCCCAGCCGGGCCTTGAGGCAAGGAAAGTCCGAGGATTCTAGCATGCTGCCAAATCTACTTGAATATCACTGGGTCGAGGACGTTGATGATGCCCTCATTCTGCTCTCGCGTCCCGACATCAAAACGGTTCCCCTGGCCGGGGGCACCCACCTGCTGGGCCAGAATGACGAAAGCATCCAGGCCGTAGTTGATCTGCGTGACCTGGGCCTGGCCTATATTTCAGAAGACCAGCGCGGGATTCGCATCGGAAGCATGACCACCTTGCAGAGCATGGCGGAGGCGCCACTGCTCAAGAGTTTTCTTGGTGGTCTGCTGGCTCAGGCAGCTCAGTACTCCGCTCCTTCACCTCTCATTCGCAACGCCGCCACACTGGGGGGCACGCTAGCACTCGGAGCCAGCTCCCAGGCTGATCTGCTCACAGCCCTGGCTGTCGTCGACGCCGAGGTTGTCCTGCGCTCCGGCCAGAAAACCCAGGTCGATTTGCGCGGCGGCACGCCAGAGCGTCCGGGTCTCGCGCTTTCAGGCGTCACCTACAAAGGGAAACTGGAACGGCGCGTCCCCTACCACCGGCTCTCACTGGAACGTCGCCCCCAGGAACTGATTATCGAAGTGCAGATCGCTCCCCCAGGCCGCGGCTGGGGCACAGCCCTGGAACGGGTCGGGCGGAGCGCCGTTGATACAGCCTTGCTCACTGCTGCCGCCCTGGTGGAGGTCGAAAATGGTCGCTATCGCAATGTGCGTCTGGCCCTCGGCGGGGTCAATATGGAGCCACAGCGCCTGCCCACCCTTGAGCGGCGCCTGGAAGGTCAACCTGTCCAGGACCTGCGCCTGCTGGCCACAGCTGTCCAGGCTGGCCTGGCCGACTTCCGTCCACCCGCCGACTTCCGGGCCAGCCCGGGCTATCGGCGTGTTTGCGGAGCTAACCTGGCCTATCGCGCCCTTGAAGAAGCCGCGAACATAGCCCGCTGGCGCGATATTACGTCCTCGGAAGGGAGAGCGTAATCTTATGGAACTAGAACTACGCATCAATGGAGTGATCAAGAGCCTCGACGTCGCTCCCAACGAGTTGCTGTTGAACGTCCTGCGGCGCGAAGGCTACTACAGTGTCAAGCACGGCTGCGATCATGGGCACTGCGGCGCCTGTACAGTGCTCATCGATGGTCTGCCCCGCCCCAGCTGCGTCATGCTCGCCATGCAGGCAGCCGGAGCCACGGTGACCACGGTTGAGGGGCTAGGCTCGCTGCACCGCCTCCATCCCCTACAGGAGACCTTCATCGACGCCGGCGCAGTCCACTGCGGCTTCTGTACCCCAGGTATGCTGCTTTCAGCCTACGCTCTCCTGCAACGTAACCCCAACCCTAGCGAGGAAGAGATCCGCGAAGCGCTGGCGGGGAATCTCTGCCGTTGCACCGGCTATAACCGTCTTGTCCAGGCCGTTCAGCGCGCCGCCGCCCTGCTACGTGGCGAGGATATCGAGCCGATTAGCATCCCCGATAGCGGTGGTCGTACGCGCTCCTGGGATCTTGGACGCGCCTCACTGGAGCCATACGAGCAGACGGGCACAGGAGTGCAGCGCGTGCAGGTTATGATGGGGCAACCAGAGCGCCAGATCGATGCCATCAAGCTCGTCACAGGCAAGCCGGCCTTTGCTGACGACTGCGACTTGCCCGGCCTTCTGCATGCTCGCCTGCTCACAAGCCCCCACGCCCATGCCATCATTCGGGAGATCGATACCACGGAGGCGCGAGCTTTGCCGGGGGTGCACGCTGTCTTGACCTACAAAGACATTCCCCGCATTCCCTCTACCAGTGCCGGTCAACCCTGGCCTGAGCCTGGGCCGCACGACCAGTACAGTCTGGACCATACCGTCCGCTACGTGGGGGACCGCGTGGCAGTCGTCGCCGCCGAGACAGCAGACATCGCTGAGCAGGCACTGAAGCTGATCAAGGTCGATTACGAGCCACTGCCCGCCGTTTTTGATCCCCGCCAGGCACTAGAGCCGGGGGCCCCACGGCTGCACCCCGAACCGGAGTCGTATGGCATCTACGACGCCAATCGCAATATTGCCTCTCACGTGCACTTCGAGCAGGGCGACGTTGAGCGGGCCTTTGCCAGTGCCGAGCTAATCGTGGAAGGCGAATACGTCCTTCCCCAGAGCCAGCATGCCGCCCTGGAAAACCACGTCGCTATTACCTACTGGGACGAGGATGACCGGCTCGTCGTGCGCACCAGCAGCGAGGTACCCTATCACGTGCGGCGCATTGTGGCTGCACTGACCGGGCTGGCGCCGCGACGGATACGGGTTATCGCCCCACGTGTGGGTGGAGGCTTTGGGGGCAAACACGATCTCATCGTCGAAGACCTCTGCGCTCTGCTCACCCTGGCCACCGATCGCCCCGTGCGCCTTGAATACAGCCGGGTGGACGAGTTTCGCAGCAGCCGCGTGGTGCCGAGCCAGATCATCCGTCTGAAGACTGGCCTTCGGCGTGACGGTACCATCATCGCTAACCAGATGCTGGTCCTGGTCAACGCTGGCGCCTACGGGGGCCAGGCTGCTTCCGTCTCTGCAGGCAGTGGGCTGAACAGTCTGCCTCTCTATCCTTGCCCGAATCTACGCTACAGCGCCCAGGCGGTCTATACCAACCTGCCACCGGCTGGCGCATTCCGCAGCAATGGCGCCTTGGCGGGCCTCTTTGCCCTTGAAAGCCACATGGACGAGATCGCGCGTCGCCTGGGCATGGACCCGCTGGCTTTGCGACGCAAAAACTGGCTCAAGGAGGGGGAACCCCTCCCTTTCCTCTCCCAGGCCCAAGCCAGGTATGAGTCCCCTATCCCCCAGGCAGGTCTGGCTTCCCCCTACTCGGCAGAGGTACGACTCGCCCACTGTGGTCTGCCTCGCTGTCTGCAGGTTGTCGAAGAGCAGCTCAACTGGCGCGAGAAACGCCGACAGGGACAGAGTGGCCCCGCTCAGAGCGGGCGCATCCAACGCGGTGTTGGCATCGCTCTGGCCATGCACCTGCCCACCTCTGCCCAATCCTTGTTGAGCAGCGCCACACTCAAGCTCAACGAGGACGGCTCCTTCAATCTGCTCATCAGCCTCCCTGAGAACGGCAACGGCAGCCATACCATCCTGGCCCAGATCGCCGCCGAGGTTCTCGGAGTACGACCTGAAGATATTCTCATTCATCTTCCTGATACCGACAGCACACCCTTTGACACCAGCAGCGACCCCTCCTCCTCCCTCTACGCCTGTGTTCACGCTGTCAGGCAGGCAGCAGAGCAGGTTCGACAGCAGCTACTCAGCGTTGCCGCTCGGCTGCTCAAGGTGCCAGCAGAGAGTCTCTCCCTGGCCGACTATCAGATCAGCGCCCCAGGCGGTAAGAGTCTCAGCCTCTCTCAGGTAGCGCTGCAGGCTCTCTACGGCGAGCAACCGACGCCGATCAGTGCCACCTCCTCCTGGAACGCTGCCTGCAATGCTCCTACCTTTGCCGCCCAGGGGGTCGAGGTTGAAGTCGACACCGCGACAGGTGCGACGCGCGTGCTCAAGGTTGTCTCAGCGATTGACGGCGGTCACATTGTCAATCCTGTTCTTGCCGAGGGGCAGATTGAGGGTGGCATTGCTCAAGGTCTCAGTTACAGCCTGTGCGAGGAAATGGTGTATGATCAGCAGGGGAACTTGCTGACCACTGATCTGAATGACTACCGTATCTTCAGTGCTCGCGATATGCCCGAGACGAGCATTGTCCTTATGGAGGGCGATGGCTCCGACCCGTTCGACATCCGCGACATTGGCGAGATCGCCATCGCCGCAGTGGCCCCGGCCCTGGCCAACGCCGTTGCTGACGCGCTCGGCGTGCGCCTGCGCCAGCTTCCACTGACTCCCGAGCGCATCTTGCACGCCCTCTACGTAGTCAGACAGCAGGCAGCAAGGCCAGCCTGAGCAGTATCGACCACTGGCCAGCATCAGACTACCATAGGGGTAGGCGGTCCGACGAAGTGGCCCATGAGCAAGCGGAGCAGCAAAAGGGAGAAAGCCCAATGGATCTGATTAACGTCTTCGACTACGAGGCCCTGGCCCGTGAGCGTATCGACACCAGCTCCTGGGTTTACTACGCCTGTGGAGCCGACGACGAAGTGACGCTACGAGCCAACCGCAGCGCCTTTGAGCGCATCAAACTTAGACCACGGGTCCTGGTTGACGTCAGTCAGATTGACCTGACAACAACAGTGCTTGGTATGAGCCTGCCAATGCCCATTTTCATCGCGCCAACGGCTTTACAAGGTCTGGCTCATCCGGAAGGAGAGTGCGAGATGGCCCGCGGCGCCGCCCTGGCCGGCACTTTGCTGGTAGTGAGTACCTCCTCCAGCTGCAGTCTGGAGGAGGTAGCCGCAGCCGCCGGCGGACCACTCTGGTTTCAGCTCTATATCACGACGCGCCCGACCGCCCAGCGCCTGGTCGAGCGAGCAGAGGCCGCTGGCTATCAGGGCCTGGTGCTGACGGTTGACACGCCGCGCTGGGGGAACAAAGAGCGCGCCGCGCGCTATCCACTCAGCCGCAGCATTCGCAAGGCCAACTTCGAGAATGAGAGCGAGGGCGACCTGCCTGATCCCTCCTGTACCTGGGAGATCATTCCCTGGCTGCGCTCGCTCACTCGTCTGCCACTGATTCTGAAAGGTATTCTGACAGGCGAGGACGCCCAGCGGGCCTGTGAGCACGGCGTCGACGCCATCATCGTCTCTAATCACGGAGGGCGCCAGCTCGACAGCGTAGCCGCTACCATCGAAGTCCTACCGGAGATCGTCGATGCCGTGGCAGGGCGCTGCGAGGTCTACCTGGATGGAGGGGTCAGACGCGGCACCGATATCCTCAAGGCGCTGGCCCTGGGGGCACGGGCAGTTCTTGTTGGGCGCCCCCCTCTTTGGGGCCTGGCCGTTAACGGGGCCCAGGGGGTGGCCGACGTCCTGGCTATACTGCGTGACGAGCTGGAGCAAGCGATGGCCCTGGCAGGCTGCCCTCACCTGGCCAGCATCGATCGCTCCCTCGTCAGGCTCCCCCATGTGCCATAATAGCAAGCGGTGGGATCAGTGGAGCAACAGAACAAGCTCCTCTCTCCCGCTGACACCCAACAGGGCTGGCTGGCCGCCGCAGTTGCGTGCTCTCCAGCCATACAAACAACAACTCATCTCAACAACTTACTGCATATCAATAAAGGACAGGTTCTATGCTGTTAGCGAGCCATATTCTGAAGCTAGAATGTGTTCTCTGCGGCAGTAGCTATACGCCGGGCAGCGTTACCTATACCTGCCCGAACTGCGGTCCCCAGGGCACTCTTTTAGTTCAGTATGACTACGACCAGATTCGTTGGAATTACCATGCCGAGAGCCGTGATCCCTCAATCCGACGCTATCGTCCCTTCCTACCCATTCCTTACGGCAATCGCTTGCCGCCACTAATCGTCGGAGGAACGCCACTCTACCCGGCAGAGCGACTACGCAAGCACTTAAATATGCGCAACCTCTGGCTGAAGGATGAAACGCGCAATCCCAGCGGTTCATATACCGACCGCGGGGCATTTGTCGCGACCAGTCTGGCCCTGCCAGAGGAGCGTAAGCTGGTCTGTGCCTCGACAGGCGACAGCGCTCTGGCGCTGAGTCAGCAAGCGGCGGCGCTGGGACTGAGCTGTCAGCTCTTTCTCCCCTCGCGCAGCGCCCGCAAGCTCGCCGGGGTTCTGCAGCTTTACGGGGCCAGGATCTTTGCTGTCGACGGCAGCTACGACGATGCCTTTGACCTGAGCGTCGAGGCTACGGCAAAATTCGGCTGGTACAACGTCAATATCGGTTACAACCCCTACATTGTCGAGGGACTCAAGACCGTTGGTCTGGAAATCGCCGAGCAATTGGGGCATACCGTTCCCGACGCTATTCTGGTGCCCGTGGCCGATGGCGGCTTGATCAGCGGCATCTACCGCGGCTTCGAAGATCTGCGTCAGCTCGGCATCGTTCGCCAGATTCCGCGCCTCATCGCCGTGCAGACAGAAGGTGCGCCGGCTTTCGTACGCTCCCTTGGGAACGAGGCCCTACGCCAGCCAGAGATCGTTTCTCCGACAACTCAGGTGGAGAGCCTCGCCGTCGGTCATCCTCACAACGGAGCAATGGCCCTGCGACACGTGCGTCAGAGCGGCGGCTTTGGGATCACCGTCAGCGATGAGGCCCTGCTCAAGGCTCGCCAAGAGTTGGCCGCCCTGACCGGTATCTTCGTTGCACCAGCGGGAGCAGCCTCCTACGCGGCCCTGCTGCAGTTACTTGAGGAAGGCAAGATCAAGCGCCACGAGATGGTAGTCCTGTTAGCCACGGCTAGCGGTCAGCGCAGCGGCGAGACAATTGAGCAGCGCGAGGACGAGCTTGTTACGCTCGCCAGAGGCAGCGAAGGGCTGCAATCCCTAGAGCTGCAAGTCAGCGCCTGAGCGCACAGCGGCAGACGCTCGCTGGCCAGTGGAGAGAACTATCCGAGGAGGATACCCGTTCAATGAGCAAGCTGGCTGTCGTTGCCATAGGTGGTAACTCACTCATCGAAGACGAGGGAGACAGGGATGGACCTGGGCAGCTTGAGGCCATATGCGCGTCAGCGAAGTATGTTGTCGACCTGGTCGTCAACGGCTGGAACGTAGTCATTGCACACGACAACACCTCCCAGCTTGATCAGCCAGGCGAGCCTCTTCCTCACGGGACCCCGCTCTCTTCCCAGTGCTCCCCTGCGAGCTTCCTGGCAGGACTGCAGGGAAGACTGGGCTATCTGATTCAGCAGGCCCTGGATCATGAGCTGCAGCACCGGGGATTGAATCGCCGTAGTGCCTGCTTGCTCACGCGGCTCATCGTCAGTCCAGAGGACGATGAGCCAACACTCGCCCAGCCTGTCAGATGGCCTCCAGCCGAGACCCAGATAACGGAGGAGACAGAGGCATGCACGACCGGCCCAGCAAGCAATCAGGTAGAGATCAGGACCAGGCTGGAGCCACGGGAGCTGGTAGAACAGGAGGCTATCAAAACCTTGCTCCAGGCCGGCTTCATTGTGATTGCCGCAGCTGGCGGCAGTATCCCGATGGTACGCGATGGAGAGGGAGGCCTCCGCCCAGTGGAGGCCAGACTTCATAGCGATCTAGCCGCTAGCTTCCTGGCCACACAGCTGAACGCCGACCTTTTCCTGATCGCTACGACAGCCGAGAGGGTGGTCCTCTTTCACCAACAGACAGGAGGAGCTTATCCTTTGGATATGCTCACCCTGGCCGAGCTGCGCCAATATGAGGCCGATGGACATTTCTCCAACGCGCGCCAGCAGTCACAGATTCGCGCCGTCATCCGCTACCTGGAGCGGGGTGGCGGCGCAGCTTTGCTCACCTGTCCCCAGGCGATTGGGCGCGCTTTGGCCGGGCGCACTGGGACCTGGGTGCTGCCCTAGGCGGAGAGGAGAGGACAACTCTTGGTTATCCTCTCTGGAACGGTCGCTGGGGGCTGCTTGCTCCACCCGTATCTCCGCCTGCTCAACCAGAAACCGAGGCAGAGAAGCTAGCTTCCTGCCCAGCAGAGCTGGCTTCCTGCCCAGCTTCCGATCAGTTGGCCTTTGTTGACCTGGGTCAGCAAACCCTCAGCCTAACTGCCTAGCAGAAGCAAGGATAGCCGCTAGTGTAGAATAACAATAGGGGCTATTCTTCGCAGCAAGAGGAGCCTGCCAGTCCCCCCTTGATAGCCAGCAAAGCGCAGTCCTGCTATAATAGCACTATGCCAAGAGACGGCATGAAGTGAGGGGAAGAGCACCTTATGGCCAGTCGCATGCCTTCACGCCCGCGAGCAAGCGACACACTTCGCTCGCTGTTGCGTCTTATACCCTGGAAGCTGCTGCTCCTCTTGATCCTGTTTGGGGCGATTGTTACCCCTGTTTTCAGCTATAGCTTCCACTTGGGGGACCGCCTCATGCCGGCTATCAGCGGTTTTTTTTACGCGCTTGGGGTACCAGCGACGCCAGTGCCGACACCCTATCCAGCCTTTGCCCAGGCCTTGCCAGAGCCAGGCTCTGTGCTCTACACCGTACAGGAAGGGGACAACTGCGACGAGATCCTGACTGTTCAAATGCACATGGCGGACGCCAGCCAGATCTTCAGTGATGCCAAACCGGAGACTGTGCGGGCCTTGAGTTCGGCCATCGGTCAAGACTGCCACAAGCTCCAGCCAGGGATGGTCATCCGGCTCTCGCCACAGTATCCTCTGATGGCACTCGGCGGAATCATCCTGAAGGCGCGGCCCGTCACGCCGCCCCAGGTTCTGCCAACGCCGCTCATTCCCGTGCCGACTCCACCAGATCAGGGGATCGATTGCTCGCAGGGCTGCACCATGCAGGTACGTATCGCTCCAGGCGTCGTGGTCAACGTCGATGCCACGACCAACGTACCCGTGCAAAACGGTTCCTGGATCTGGGCCTTCGCTACCTATCCGCTGGCACATGTTACCGGGATGAGCAACTACCCCTATGCCAGCCCTCAGACCTCGCTCAACGGCGCTACTCTGCACGCCTGTCAGATTCAGATCAACGACACCTACGACGATCATTCCTCTTCCTGCGACGAATTCCAGCCCAATACCATCGATGACGATGGAGGGGCCTGGTTGCTCGGCGTGGTTGGACCAAGCAGCCTCGATCATTGGAAGCTCCCGTTGCATCTCCCCCAGGGGACCCGCGTCCTTCTCTGGCTCAGCCTGGACGCGCATGGCAACCTGACCTTCCACAAGGGGAATGAAGTCTATCGCTACGATGAGCAGCAGCAGATCTATGTACGGGTGTAAGCTGTCTGTCAGACAGCTTACACCCCTCTTTCTTGATCCTCCTCAAACCAAGTCTCAGAGAGGCAGAGCAAAGCGATGAGCAACCAGGAAGGCGAACAGACCATTGAGATCCTCAAAGAAGCGCTGGCAGTCAGCCCTGAGAACGTTCCGCTACGAAGGCACCTGGCCGAGCTACAGCTGCGACTGGGCCGGATCGAGGAAGCGATTGAGCAGTTCCAGGCGGTACTAGAGCGCAGCAACGATCACGCGAGCCGCGTTAACCTCGGGCGCGCCTACTATCAGCGCGGCGACTTCGAGCGCGCGGAGCAGCTTTTACAGACCGCCCTAGAGCAGCAGGCCACTCCCGAGCTTTATCTGCTCCTTTCCAAAAATGCCTTCGCGCGCCAGGAGTACGAACGTGCAGGCCATTACTACGACCAGGCCCTGAAGGCGGACGAGAGCCTGCGCGAGAGCAGCTATGAAGAGGAGCTGGCCCGACAAGGCATAGTGATCAGAGGAAAGCTCCGTCTGCTGCGCTTTGCCGAAGTAGAGGAGATGGAGGCCGACCAAGAGCTAATTGAGCAGCCTACCATCAGCTTCAAGGATGTCGGCGGTCTGGAGGAAATCAAAGAGCAGATTCGCATGCAGATCCTCTATCCACTCCAGCAACCCGCTCTCTTCCAACGTTTTGGAAAGCGCATTGGTGGCGGCATTCTGCTCTATGGACCTCCTGGATGCGGGAAAACCTTTCTTGCCAGAGCAGCAGCAGGGGAAAGCCAGTGTAGCTTCATTAACATTGCTATCCACGATATTCTAGATATGTATATCGGGAACAGCGAGAAGAACCTTCACGGGATCTTCGAGCTGGCACGGCGTAATCGCCCGGCAATCGTCTTCATCGACGAGCTGGATGCCCTCGGAGGGAGCCGGCAGCAAATGCGCTTCCACGGTCTCCGCATCTTAACTAATCAGCTGCTACTAGAGCTGGATAGCATCGCCGCTAATAACAGCGAGATCCTCGTGCTGGGAGCGACTAATAGCCCCTGGTTTGTCGACAGCTCCTTGCGCCGGCCTGGACGCTTCGACCGCATCCTCTTTGTACCGCCCCCGGACCTGGAGGCGCGCTGCGCCATTCTACGCATCTACCTGGAGGAGAAACCTACTGAGGCCATCGATTACCCACAGCTCGCCCGGCAGATGGAAAAATTCTCAGGCGCCGATATTCGCGCTGTCTGTGAACGGGCGACAGAGGCTGTGCTGAGTGAAGCGATCAAAACAGGGCAGCCGCGTCCCCTGCGCACCAGCGATCTGCTAGCAGCCCTCAAACAGATCCGTCCCTCCACGCTCGAATGGTTTGCCACTGCAAAAAATTATGCCACTTACAGCAATGAGGGAGGACTCTACGACGATGTGCTCCGTTTTCTGCAAAAGGTCAAATGGTAACCATGACCATGAGCGAAGAGAGAAGGGAAACCCCGGACGAGGTGGCGGCCAGGGAAAACTATAGGAAAGCCATTGTTGCACTGAACCTCAAGCGGCCACAGCTGGCGCTGGAGCTGATGAGCAAGGTCTTGCGCGTTCAGCCCGAGAGCACCCACGCCCTGGCCCTGATGGCAGCGGCGGCCTTGCGGAACAAGGACTACCTCCAGGCCGAGAACGCCATACGAGAAGCTCTACGGCTTGATCCTCAGTCCAGCAGGCATCATCTGCTCTATGGAATTATCCTGCTGGCAAAATCGCAGCCGCTGCAGGCTCAGACAGAGTTGGAGAAGGCCAGAGAGCTTGAACCCCTTAATCCCTGGCCCTATTACTTTCTCGGAGCCAGCTATCTCTCCTTCAGGCCGCAGCCCTTAGCAGACAAGGCTCGCCCCTACGTCTACAAAGCCGTGGAGCTTGACCCCGAAGAGGCACGCCTGCAAGCGCTGCTCGCATACCAGGCCAGCATCGATGGCAATCTGGCCCTGGCACAGCAAGCCTACCTTCGCGCCCTAGCACTCGAACCACAGAACGCAGCGATTCTCAGTGACTACGGTGATTTCCTACTCAACTACCAGGCCCGGCCTCAAGAGGCGCTGCCCATTCTCAAGGAGGCAATCCGCCTGGACCCCCAAGAGAAAGCGACGCAGCAGCGCTTGCTACAGGCTATCCGGGCGGCTCATCCACTCTACCAGCCTATTCTCAGCTATCGCACTTTTCTTCGGCGCTTGCCACCATCCCTGAGAAGGGGATTTGGCTGTGGAGCCGTGCTCCTTATCTGCGTCATTGGCAGGCTGCTCCTCTTCTTAGTAAAGCAGATCGCAGAACTCTCTATTATAGAGAGAAGTTCTCAGTTATTAAATATAGCTGTTGCCATGATGTGCCTCGGCTTTTTGATTATCACTCCTTATGGATTATTCCTGATCTACCGCACAGTCATGCCACCGCTCTTGCTCTTTCTTATCAAGCGAGGTTGGATCAAGTAACGAAAGGGAGGGTCAACCGTTGTATCTATAGGGAGAAGCCCACTAGCGGCGGGCAAGATAGCATTCTCCAAGACCGTGAGACTTCAATCGGGAGAAGATGCATGGCAGGTCTGGAGGGAAAAACCCTCGAACGCTATGAGATACGTCGGCTCATTGGCAAGGGAGGCATGGCCGATGTCTATGAGGGCTACGACCTGGCGGTTGAGCGCACCGTGGCGATCAAGGTGTTCAAGCGAGAAGACGAGGAGCTGCTGCGACGCTTTATCCGCGAGGCGCGCCTGATGGCCTCGCTCAAGCACGAGCATCTGGTGCCGATTTATGACACTGGCTCGGGCGAGATTGATGGCCTGACCTGGTATTACATTGTGATGCCTTTCATGGAAGGAGGAACGCTGCGGGCCCGCATCCGGCAGGGGCCTCTGCCGCTGAGCGAAGTCTGCCGCAGCCTGCGCGAGATTGCCGCGGCTCTCGACTACATCCATCGTCAGGGAATCATCCACCGTGATATCAAGTCTTCTAACGTGCTGCTCGACGCCGACGGGCACTGCTATCTCTCCGATTTTGGCATCGCGCGCACTACCAGCGACGCCACGCAGCTCACCAGCACCGGTAACGTACTTGGAACCGTCGAATACGTTGCGCCAGAGTTGTTCGAGGGGGACAACCGGGCCAACGTACGCAGTGACCTCTACTCGCTTGGGGTCCTG
Organism: Thermogemmatispora aurantia; assembly: GCF_008974285.1. Lineage (GTDB taxonomy): Bacteria > Chloroflexota > Ktedonobacteria > Ktedonobacterales > Ktedonobacteraceae > Thermogemmatispora > Thermogemmatispora aurantia. Next base: position 779,861 of record NZ_BKZV01000001.1, read on the forward strand.
CTCTTCGAGATGGTCACCGGGCGCCTGCCATTCACCGCAGAGAATCCCATCGCGGTCGTCACGATGCATATCAGCAAGCCACCTCCGCCACCGCACCTCTATGCTGCCCACATCAGTCCCGCAGTCGAGCAGGTGATTCTCAAAGGATTGGAGAAGCGTCCCGAGCTACGTTACAGCAGCGCCAGCGAGCTGGCTGAGGCATTCTGCCAGGCGGTCTCCAGCAGCAGCCGGGCTTTGGCCAGGGGAGCCACAGCTCAGCAGTACCAGGACTGGACCCAGGCCAGCACCTATAGCGCAGGCACTCCAGGAACAGGAGCGCCACAGCCACTGGTGCTGCGCAGTATGGGCAGCGTCGGTACACCTACTCCGCCTCAACCAACCTCTTACCCTCTTCCCGGGCAAACCAACGCAGCCGCAACCGTGCCGCCTCCATCGGGTGCAGGCTATCCTGACTATGGACAGCAGCAGTATTATAGACAATATGAGCAATATGGGCCACAGCCAGGCACGGCCTCCACTCGCCGAGGTCTGTTCATTGCCAGCCTGGCCCTCGTCCTGCTCCTTGCCATCTCCATTCCCTTAGCTCTGGCCTTCTTCTCCTCGCCACACCCGGGAACGAACGGGGGTCCCACGGTCCCCAGCGGCCAGTCCAGCGGACAGCAGCAGACACCCACAGCCACGCCTAACCTGACCGCTACCGCACAGGCCCAGGCCACTGCGACCGTCGAGGCTCAGGTGCAAGCCACGCGTACAGCGGTGGCCGGGGCTACGGCTACTGCGCAGGCCCAGGCTACCGCGACTGCGGCAGTCTGGCAGACCGCCACCGCCGGCAGGTTGGTCTATAGCGATGCGCTGACCAACGCCGATAATCCGGCGACCAGACAAGCTAACTGGGACCGCAACGGTCATTGCCTCTTTGGAGGCGATGGCTACCACGTTGTTCAGGCTGTCAGCCTGACAACAACGCAGCGCATTTGTCATGAAGCGAACTATAGTTACGGCAATATCGCCCTCAGCGTGCAGATGAAGATCCTCAGCGGCGCCTCGGGAGGCGTTTTCTTTCGCCTCCACCCTAACCTCTTCAGCCTCTCCTCGGGCTATCTCTTCGAGGTTGACAGCCAGGGTCGTTACCGGATCGCCAGATTCGACGGGGGGATCGAACAACCGTTTGCTGACTGGGCCTCCTCCCCGGCTCTGCAGTCTGGCAACGGTGTCGCAAATACGCTGCAGATCATCGCCAACGGGAGTAGCCTCTCGTTCTACGCTAACAACGTTTACTTGACCACAGTTAGCGATAACAGCTATACAGAGGGTAATATCGGTTTTCTTGGCACTGCGGGCGATAACGATGCCAACGTGGTCTATAGCAACCTGGCTATCTACGCGCTAAGCTGAGCCAACAGCAGCCTGCTGGCGTTATGCCTCCGGACCTCCCCTCTGGCAGGACAAGGCAGGCCAGCGGCAACGGGCCAGGCAACCATCTGAAACCATCTGACCAGGATAGAGACCCTGCCAAGCTGGCTTTTGCGAAAGCTGGCTGGCGGGGTCTTGCTTTTTTGGTCGCGTCATAGTGCCCACAGCTGTGCTTGCTAAAGGTCTGGGTTAAGGGGTACAACAACAGCATCGGCCCGGTATCCGATGCGGCAATGTCCTTGATTGTAGTCAGACAGAAAGGAAAATATTCCATGTATGGAACAGTCGCCCACTGCCGGATCAAACCCGGAGCAGAGGCACAGCTCCTGGCAGAGTTACGCGAGTTTGAGCAGGCGCATGTGCCTGGAACCGTTGCAACGCTGGTCTACCGCATGGATGCCGATGGCCGTGAGTGCTATATCGCTGTAGCTTTCAGCGACAAAGAAGCCTATCTGGCCAACGCTCGCAGCGAGGAGCAGGATCAGCGTTATCATCAGATGCTACGCTGGCTAGAGGGACCACCGGAATGGCACGACGGTGAGATAGTAGCCCATCTGGGGCTGCCAGTACAAAGTAGGTAGCCAGAGCAGGCGATCTAGCACCAGCTAACCTAGCCTTCAGGACCAGGCAAGCAGACCTGTTAGTCTGCGCTTTGATAACACGAGGGCGATGTCAACCGCTTTCTCTTGCGCGCAGCACGGAGCGACTGCGAGGGCGGTAGATATCGCCCTACTGGCAATAGCCCGGGTTATGTGGTATCGTAAATAGCGGAAGGATACAGAATCCGACTCTCCTGGTCTTGCCTAGCAGCAGCATTGAGGCACGACGCTGCTCCATCGCGACACGGTACCAGGAGAAGAGGCCAGAACAGGTGGTCTCAGTCCTGGGAAGGACGGTTGACAAGCTATGAAAAAAGCGGAACGCAAGCGCTCGCCGTTACTAGCCACTCTGGGGGATCTGAATCGGCCTCTACGCGTTCGCCCGGTGCGTCTGTGGGGACGCGAATGGTGGGCCATTGCCCCAGAGGATACCTGGCCCGGCATGGTTATGGACCTGCGTCGCCTGGGCTTTGAAGCCACGGCCTGGGGAGAGGAAGTACTTGTGCGCGAGAGCGCGCCAGCTTACGAGCCGCAGCTCGAAGGTCCGGCTGCGCCAGAAGGACTACGCGCCTTCCCTACGATGCGGCCCACCATCCGTGTCTGGAAGGAGTCCCGACCGGCGCGCTATAGCGACTGGGGGCGTGTGGCCAGCGTTGAGGAGAGCGAGGAGGTGGATGAGGAGTTCGAGCCAGAGGATCTGGAGGTACCCCTTTACTCTCTGGACAGCGAGGAAGAGGTGGAGGAGACAGGTAGCCGGGAAGCCGAAGGGGAGTCGGGAAGCCAAGAGAGCAAATCAGAGTAATCTCCTGGACCGCCTGATACGCCTCATCCGTTTGAGCGCCTGGCCCGAGTGAGTGAGTGAGTGAGTGGCCAGGTGTTGCTGGTCAGTTTACTCTACGCCAGAGCCAGGATCGTCCGGCGCTTTTTTAGCACTACAGCAAGATAACGCCTATCAGGTGAAGACCTCAGCCGATTGTTCCTCCACTATGCCAGGACAATCCGGGTGAGGTCTCTTGGTTTCTTCTCCGCAGTTGCAGTACGCCTTTAGTGAAGTCCCTGCAGGGGACAGGTCCCACCAGATTTCACTTGCATCTTTACTCTCTATCTGAGAAGCTGTTTCCCCCGCCAGGATCACTGCCAGGGTCCTCCTTTGGCTGTTCTGGCTTTGGCGCCAGCGCTTTGGCCATCGGGCAATGGCCGCACTCTCCAGCAGGATTAGCAATGACGCCATTGGAGCCCGTATGCGAGAGCTGCCGTAGAAGATGAGGCGCCGACCGATGGTCATGGCTATGGCCAGGAGAATCGGCAGCCAGAGCTACCAGCGGCCCCAGCCTGAGCAGGACCAGGGCGAAGACCAGAAGCGGGAAGGAGCGCACCGTGAGGGCGACCGCCAGCGCCTCGGGAGCTGCAGGGAAGCGAATGGCCGGCAGATCATCCTCAATGATCACCGGTTGCCAGAGCTTCCCAAAGCGCATAGACAGCAGAAATGAAAGGTTGCTCTCATGACGTTCCACCTAGAGCCAGGCCCTACGCTTGAAATCTTCCTCGCGCCTCAGCTCGCAAGGGGCTGGGCAAATCGCCGGGCAGCAGGCCGCGGATTGATCCGGGAACTAACGTAACCTGGAGCCGTCAAACTCAGATCGTGATAGACCCCCAACAGGACCGTGCGATCGTACCATCACTTCATAGAAACGAGCATCGCAGATGGGGAACGTAGGCTACCGCAACCGTCAGGTTATAGATCGCAGGCACCGCGAAGGCCAGGCTCGCCACAACTATCACAAGGAACAGCACACGCAGCTGTCTCATTCAGGTCAAAGAACCATCCTCTCCGGGCATTGCGCGAGGAGCGCAAGCTCTCCTCGCTTGAGGAACGATGAGCAGGGGAAAGGAGTCACAGGAAGCGAGTACGAAGGTTGAACAGTGCTGGCTTCTCCTGCTATAATGAAATACAAAAAGAACAGCTTCAGAGCATGAAACCACCACTGGAGAGCAGCTCATGCACGAGGATAGTCAGAAGAAGCGGCCAACGGAGAGCGTAGCGCAAGAAGAGCCTGTTGTAGTACAAGCTGGTCTTTTCCCGGGAGCTACGCAGGTCGTCACGCAGCCGGCGGACCCGCGTGAGGTTCCATTTCCCCCTCTGGTGCGCACTCAGCCTTTGACAGAGCAGTCCAGCTTGGCAGCCTGCGCTTTACCCTATCAGCAGGAGCTGAAGTTGCGGGGAAAATCGAACTATACCGTTACCTGCTTTCTTTCTGACCTCAAGATGTTCACCGAATTCATGGGGCCAGAGACACCGGTTGGCAGAATCACCAAAGAGGATCTTGTCGACTGGCTCATGAAGTTGAAATTTGGCAACAAGGATCATACACCGGCCCCCAAGACCATGGCGCGTCGCGTTACCTTTCTCAAGAACTTCTTTTCCTGGCTGGCACGCGAAGGGGTGATCCGCGAAGATCCATCGGCGAGCCTCATCCTGGAGCGTCCGCTGCCGCCGCTGCCAGAGCTTCTCTTTGAGGAAGAGATCGAGCGACTGCTCCGAGCGGCAGCCGAAGATGTCCGCTGTCTCTGTCTGATCTATCTGACGCTGCACGCGGGTCTCAAAAAAGAAGAAATCATGATTCTCAAGCCAGAGCACATTGACCTCTCCAATCCACAGCAGCCGTTAGTGAGTATTCATTTCCCTCCCTCAACAGGCAAGCAGCACCGCGAGCGCAGCCTGGTCTTGCCGCCCGAGTTTACCGACATTGTGCGAGAATATTTAGGGAAATACCAGCACCAGCCTGGCGAGACCCTCTTTAACTGCACCGATCGCAATCTCAACTATATTTTGGCCCGCGCGGTCAAGGCAGCCGGAATCAAGAAGCGGGTGACTCTACAACTGTTGCGCGATACCTTTGCCGTCCGCCAGTTGCGGGCTGGGGTCTCTTTTGAGACGCTGCGTGAGCGGCTGGGTCTCTCTGATGAAGCCTGGCTCGAATCGCGAGAGAAGTATCGGCGCCTGGCCTTCCCCGTCTGATTGCTCTTACGACGTCGCCACCGCCCTACAGGGACAGTCTCTACCAGACAGATCGAGAGCCACAGGGCAGGGTCGCCCCGAGCCAGCTGCCCAGAGTAGCGAGTCGAGGGCCTTGGTGCAACTGTCTCTCTCCACTGTCGTCTTTGTCTTCCGCACATGCAAGTGAGGATAGAGATACTCCTTTCTAACCTCGTTGTGCTACCACTGGCGCTGCAGTGGAGGAGGCATCGGCATTAAGCGACGAGCAGCCTGGCGATCCAGATAGTTATTCAACAGCACGCTATTGATCACCAGTCCCACAATCAGCAAGAGCTTGAAACCGCAGCATACCGGCCAGACGATCAAGGAGACCAGTAGGAGTGGCCAGAGAATCACAATGCTGCCGACGAGGAGTAGCACCCCAGGAAGGGTCTCACCGACCATCAGCCAGCCAATGCCGTAGATATTCAAAAGAAGAGATAACAAAAGCTCGACGATGAGAGGCGCCACCTCCTTTTGAGGCTGAACGACCATCACATTGACCTGCTGAGGTGAAGAGTAGGGTGTATAGGACAAGGGAGCCTGCTGAGACTGAGGATCAGCATAGGACCCGGGGCTAGAACCTGGCCAGCCGCTGGGGCTATAGTACGAAAATGGCTCGCTCGTGCTTCCTGGCGTCTCAGGGCCTCCCGCCGGAGGAGTATAGTCGCCGGAGACCGTGGTCAGCGAGCCGCAGACGGGACAGATCGCCACATGGTGGGGGCTATCATAGCCACAGCGTTCACAGCGGCTCATAAGACGTAGATGCTCCTTCCTTTGCTATCCTGACTAATTGCCAATGACTCCCCCTATGATAGCATGGACAACCACTATAGCAATAGTGCTGCTGCTTATTGCCTGTCCCGTCCGCCCCGCATATCAGCAGGAGATGGACTGGCAGAGCCAATGAGCCTGATGAGATCCAAGCCGTTGTTTTACCTCAGTGATTCTAACAGCAAGAAGCTCAGCACGGTAGTTGTAGCAAACATAGCGCCATCCTTGCCTCCCACCAAGACGGTTTCCCAACAGCCTTCTTCAGAGAGTTCGGGCCTTTCTCATCGCCAGCTCATTCTGCCCGAAATAAAGATCTTCAGCCGATCTCTTCTCATCCTCATCCATTTTCTCCTACAATGTGACGCCCGAGAGACGGTAGATCTCAGGACATCTCTTCTCGTCGAATGAGGCGCGACTCAGCGAGTGCGGCAATCACGGGGCAGCCAGGCCAAAAGACCAACCAGTCGGGCCGATCGGCAATGTGAAGGCAGCTGGCGCTCTGAGCAAAAACCTATGCTTCAAGCCAGAAGGGACAATGAAGGACCACTCGCCAGTCCTCACCGCAACGGGCTTTTGCGCCACTGCTGGCGAGCGATGAGTCGTGACATTCACCACCAGTAAGGATGGATGCAGCAGCTCCAGCAGGCGAGAGAAAGCGGGGGGTGGCTGCTGGCCGGCAGTCAGCGTGGCCAGCACCACATTGTCCTGACCTGTAGAGGATGATCCGACAGCGGTTAGTAAGCCACTGAGCGCATAGGCGCTCTGCGCTGCCTCCCCCAGGAGCAAGAGGTGCAAACCCGGAGCAACCAGGCGCAGGACCAGAGCGTTATTGCGCGCCTCATCGCCTCCACGGTGGAGGGGGGATGGAGGCCAGAGCACCTCCAGACGCAGACTTGGCCCTGGAGAGAGTACTTGGCCTTGACGGAGCGTCTGGTAGGGGACGCCATCTTCCCGGAGGGTACGACGCCAGAGGGCGTAGGCCGTCCCTGGGTGTAGCACACCCCCATCCAGGGCCTGGCCGATCTCAAAGCGCGATGCAGCATCCTGGAGGCCTGTTAAATGAGAGAGCAAAGGAGTAGACAGCACCAGCCAGTCAATGCGGCGTTGCCACAAAGGCAGGCGGTGATCCAGTACCTGAGCGAGGGCCGTCGCATCAGGGCCGCCGTCGATCAAGAGCACGCCCCCACGGGCCATCTGGACCAGCATCGCAGGACCAGTGTTTCCCGAGGGGGACGCTAACGAGAAGAGCGTCAGCACCAATCCAGCACTCTCCTGGCTCAGCAGCGCACGTAGGCCCGTCGCCAGCAGGAGCAAGAGCGCCAGGGCTACCTGTCCTCCAAGCAGCAAGCCCCGATAGCGGCCATGCTCCTTCCCCGGTAGTGATCGATTTGTTCCTGTCTGCTTGAGGCCATTTTCAGGGGATGAGACAAACAACGACGGACAAGAGCGCCAGCCCAGTCCCAATGCACCAGCCAAAACCGCATAGTAGCCCCAGGCCAGCGGAAGCGAAAGCGGCCAGCCAGCCGTACTCAGCCAGGCCAACGGGAGTCGAGCGCAGAGAGCCACAGCGCCAATTACATAATGCAGAGGGAACCAGGCGAGCCAGCCCACAACCACGGCCAGAGGAAAGCCCACCGCTCCCAGCAGACAGATCGCCACGCCCAGCAAGAGCAACAGCTCCAGCAAAGGAACCGTCAACAAATTAGCCAACGGCGCCACAAACGAAAGCTGAGCAAAGGTTAGAGCGAAGACCGGCAAGGTTGCTATCTGGGCTGCCAGCGTGACCGCCAGCGACTCCACCAGCAGCGCACCAGCCGGGAAATGCGCCAGCCGCAGCAGAGGTCGGGTAAAGAGGGGAGCCAGGAGTACAATCCCCCATGTTCCCAGAAACGAGAGCTGGAAACCGCTATCCCAGAGGATAAACGGATCGACAAAACTCATCGCCAGAGCAGTCGCCGCCAGAGCAGTATATACATGGTAGTTGCGCCCCAGGCGGGGGGCCAGAACCAGGAGCGCCCCCATGAAACCAGCTCGCAAGGCCGCTGGCCCTGCACCACTGAGCACCGTATAGGCCGCAATCGTCAGCAGCTGGAGCAGACAGAGCAGCCACAGCCAGCGCTGAGAGCGCCGACGTTGAGCCGGCAGGAGGCGCCAATCGTCAGGCTTCTGGCGAGCCAGGGGCTGCAGTGGCAGTGCGATCAGTCCGGCGAGTAGCGTCACCTTAAAGCCACTGGGGACAATCAAATGAGCAGTGCCTGTCACATTGAATAGGGGTGTCAGCGGCTGCAGAGCAGGCGTCCGTAAGCCGAGCAGGATCGCCACCAGCAGCGCAGCCTCGGGCTGAGGCAAAGCTCTTGCGATCAAAGCCGCCAGCCGGAAGCGGAGCGTATAGAGCAAAGCCAGCAAAGGATTCCCGCCGCGCTGCCTGACCGAGAGACGAGGGAAGACCATCAACGCCTGCAGATCTGGAGCATCATTGCTGGCTGGTGGCACGAGGTGCCCACGCAGCAGGACTTCATCGCCGTAAGCTGGACCATAGGGATCATCGAGCAAGGTGCCGGAAGTGAAGACAGCGATCTCGCCATGCCGCGGCTGCCAGTGTAAGCCACCATCGCTGCTCACCTCGGCCACACTTACCGTGAGGCGACGGGCATGCCCCTCCAGAGCAGGAGGGGCACTCACCTCACCGCGAACGACCATCTCGCTGGTCCTTGCAGGGGAATGGAGCAAACTGACCACAGCTTGAGGATCATGACGAGGGTCGGCCAGCGCCATATGCCAGGCACCACCAAGCAACGCTGATAGGAAGAGCAAAAGCTCTCCGGCCATCTCCCAGCGGCGCCAGCCAATAACGGTTGCCAGGACCGTTGCCAGGAGTGGCAGCAGGAGCCAGAGCGAGGGAGGCTGCAGCCAATAGGCAAGTAGTATCCCTGCAAGCCAGCCCGAGCAGGCGACTATCAGTGGCAGCTTCCGCAACCGTAGCAGAGCTTCTCTCAGGAGCAGCAACGACATGACAATCCCCTCTTTCCTCACTGCTCTGCCCTACATCGCTCAGATCGTCACCAGATTCTTAATGCGGTCGTAGATCGAGCGACTTACGACCTGGAGAAGCTGATCGACTGCCGTATAGGAACCATGCTGGAGACGATAGTTCACAATATTCTGGGCAGTTGTTGCACTGACATGCAATTGCTGGCGCAGCTCATCGACGCTGGCAGTGTTGATATTCACCAGGGCTGACGAAGAGGCAGCAGGACTGCCGGAGACAGAGCTGGCACCTTCCTGCGCTGAGCCATTGACAGCAATGGGTGGAGGGGCCTCACCAACTCGTGTCACATAGATTTCCTCGCCATCGCGGAGTACAGCGGCCAGATTGAGGGCCACCAGATTGGCCTCGGGCAAGGGGCCGCCTGCAGCCTGCAGTAACTGATAGACGCGGGCCCCCGCGGGCAGCGTATAGACCCCGGGATGGCGAACAGCTCCGACAATATAAACCTCAATACTGGCAGTGGTACTGGCAGTGGGCGTCAGTGCCGTGGCCGGAGCACCCGTCGCTGTGGCAGTCACCAGGGGCATCTGACCCTCTACTGAAGCCGGTGTCAGCGCAGTCGCTGTGCCGCCAGATGGAGCTGATACCACAGGCGCCTCGGCAGGTGCTGCTTCCTGCCAGAGAAGATAGAGCGTCACCGCCAGCACCACAGAGAGTACCAGCGCCACCGCCCGGAGCACGCGCTGCCTGACCGTTGGCGGAGCAGCCGGGACAGGCAGCTTCAGTGTCTCAGCCAGCACCAGCTCTTCTTCGCATCGCCCGTAGTTTTCCGCAGCGGGGGTCATAACTTCGGAGAATCGCGCATGGCCGTCAAGGCCAATGGGTAGAGTAGGTGAGGAGGATAGGTGTTTGTGGCTATTTTCCATAGTCCCAACCCTTTCTACGTATTCCCTGTGCCCTGAAAATATGGGGGCATAATAACACGGCATTTACTTATCTGTCAATAGCTAAATGCGGCAATCTAATGAAGCAGTGAACAGATTAAATAATCAGCTAAGAAGCAAACAGTAAAATAAGAGAGCGGCTGGCCAAGGGGCGGGATTGGCCAGGAAAGCCGGCTGAAACGGCCCCTGGCGGGAAAGGCAAGCGTCTGATCGGGAACGGCCAGTGAGAGGGGAGGCTACGAGGGAAGGAGCTGCACCAGAGCCTGGCGGTGGCGGTGACATATCCCTGCGGAAATGGTGACCCACGTTGACAGATATGGTATAATCCTCGGTGGAGCAGGTCCCCGTAGCTCAGTGGATAGAGCACCGGTCTCCGGAACCGGGCGCGCAGGTTCGATTCCTGTCGGGGACACCGGTAGCGATATCCTTTTGTCGGTATCTCCCACCAGAAGCCTGCACAGCCTCAAATCAGGAGTCATGGCTGTGCAGGTCTTTTTTTGGGGAGGACGTGATAAAGCGGGTCCTAACCACGTGCAACCGTTCGGTATCCTGTCAGCTCCCGAGCTGAAATAAAAAAACCCCTCACCGTCGCCAGAAAACGGTGAGGGGTGTGGCCTGTACCGGCTAAGCTCCTGCGATCTCAGTCTGTCTGGGCGTCACAAGCCAGCGTTCAGGCTCAGGCGGCCTTGACACGGATCTTCTTCGGCTTGCTCGCCTCGCCGAAGGGAACGTTCACGGTCAACACACCGTTCTCGTACCTGGCCTCGATCTTCCCGCTATCAATGTCCTTCGGGAAGGTAATCGTCCGTGCGAAGCTACCGCTGCGAATCTCCCGCACATGCCACTGACCACGCTGCTCCTCCACCTCCTCGCGCGGCACCTCCGCCTTAAGCGTCAGCGTGTTGCCGGTGACGTTCACCTCCAGCTGCTCAGGCTTCACGCCAGGGATCTGCGCCTGAACCTGATAGCCATGCTCATTCTCTCGCACATTGATGGGAATGGTCGCCGAAGCCTCATCCCAGCGCCAGCCAGGCGCCACAAAGCTCTCCTCAAAGAGCCGATCGATAGCATCCCGCAGGCTGATTACCTCGCGGAAAGGATCGTAGCGGATGATATCGACCATAGCCGCCCACCTCCTTTCGCACGATTGCCAGGCTTATTTTCCCCGCGCTTCGGGTCTTGTGAGCCTCCGCCGCTCTTCACGGCTGGCTCCGTCTTTCCTTTCTCCTTCTCCGGATCGTGACGATCGTCTCGTCAAGAGACGACCGCCAGCCGTTTCGCTGATCCGTTTGACCTCTCTATTGAGAAGCTCCTGCTCATGCCCTCTTTTTGGGGCTTCCACCTTACAAAAACAATGAGATGATTTCATTTATTCCCACAGATAACGCTACTCCCAACGGAAAGTCCTGATGGCCACCGCCAAGATGAGAATCATCCAGACCAGCAGTGTCAGCAGGGCTGCGCCGGGGAAAGGAGCGCCGGCAGTCAGAGCAGCTTGCAGCGACTGAGTGAAGGCCGCAGCTGGCAGGTACTGAGCCAGAGCTGCCAGGGGAGCTGGTAGGTGGTCAAGGGGCAGAATACCGCCCCCAATGAGCAGAAAGAGCAGATAGAGACCATTGGCCACTGCCAGGGTTGTCTCAGCGCGCAAGCTTCCGGCCATTGCCAGCCCCAAAGCAGCAAAGGTAATGGTTCCCAGAGCCAGCACCAGAATGGCCAGGCCGGGCGAGCCAACGGGGCGCCAGCCATAGAAGAGCAAGGCAATGCCCACTAGCAGGACGACCTGCAGCACTTCTAGCAGCAGCACCGCGACAATTTTGGCGGCAATGAGGCCGCTCCGCGGGAGAGGCGTCGCTCCTAAGCGTTTGAGCACGCCATAGTACCGCTCGTAGGCGGTCGAGATGCCCAAATGGACCATGCCCGAGGCCATGATGGCTAAAGCCAGGATGCCAGGCAAAAGAAAGTTGATGACCGAGCCTGCGCTCACAGGAATGATCTTGAGCGAGGCAAAAAAGACCAGGAGAATCACCGGGAGAATGAGGGTGACGAGAATGTTTTCACCACGGCGCGAGGTCAGCAGAAGCTCAGCTTTGAACTGGGCCCCAACCTGACGGAGGAATGGAGCTGCTTGCGCCGGCTGTGGCTGCGCCCGCCCACTCTGGCCCGTATTGGCAATGGTTGTCATAGGTTCACCTCCACAAAGGACGCTTGAGGCCTGCCTTTCTACTCATTCACGCATCTCGGAGCCGGTCAGGCGCAGGAATAGCTCTTCGAGCGAGCCATGACCGACACGCAATTCAGTCAGGGTGATGCCGCGATCGCGCAACCAGGCGGTGAGGTCAGCCAGGACCGCGGGCATGCTTTGAGGCGCCGTTTCAAGCAGGTAGCTGCCGGGGCGCACTTCCTCGGCGCGTTGGACGCCAGGTAAGGCCGCCAGAGCGCGGCTATCGAGGCCGGCAGGAGCGACAAAGCGTACAACAGTAGCGCTGTCAACGCCAGTCAGCCGATCAGGAGTGTCCAGAGCTATGAGCCGGCCATGATCGATAATGGCCACGCGGTCGGCCAGGCGCTCAGCTTCATCCATCAGGTGGGTAGTCAACAAGATGGTGACCCCCTGAGCCTTGAGATCGCGAATGATCTCCCAGGTGGCTAGGCGAGCCTGGGGGTCCATGCCTGCGGTAGGCTCGTCGAGAAAAAGCAGTTGGGGATTGCCGACGAGGGCCAGAGCGAGGGCCAGGCGACGCTTCTGACCGCCAGAAAGCCGGCGACAGATGGTTTTGGTGCCAGGGTCGATACCAACACGTTCTAGGAGCTGATCAATGGGCTGGGGCTGCCGATAGTAGCCAGCAAAGAGGCGCAACACTTCCCGCGGGCGTAGCATGGGATAAAGGCCATCCTGCTGGAGCATGACGCCAATGAGCGGCTTGAGACGAGCGGCATCCCGGATCGGGTCCAGCCCAAGGACGCGTACACTCCCCCCATCGGGGCGACGGTAGCCCTCTAGAGTTTCAACAGTAGTGGTTTTGCCGGCCCCATTAGGCCCCAGGAGGGCAAAGACTTCTCCCCGTCGCACACTGAAACTTAGTTCGTCAACGACACGTCGTCCGTTATAGCTTTTGCAGAATCTATCTACGACGATGGCCGCCTCTGCTCCCTCGGGCAAGGCTGCAAGATCGACCATCCGTCCCGCTGTCTGCGCATGAGCAGACATCATGGCTAGTCTCTCCTTGGTGTGGTCAGCTGAGGCTGGCATCGCTTGCTTCTCATGGCCAGCCCCATTGATAATACACTACCGCAGCCGCTGCTCTCTGACAAGGTGAGTTCGGTGAGACTGCCACCCCAGGCTTGCAATTCTTAAAGCAGTGCATTACAATATGCATATCATACAATTCATATCTTTTCTGCTATACAAGAAATGAGAGGCTTGGGAAGGGTGAGAGAAACGCTGCGTGGGGACGTGCCTGTAGCAGGCGAGCTGTCTGTGATTCGTCAGGGACAGTGTCCCAGAGAGAGACCGCTGCGGGCGCACAGCGGGTAACTGTCCGCAGAGAGCAGACGCCTCGCGCCGCTGCCTCGCCTGTCCACCGGCTATGGCTCAATGCTGCACTGATCCGGTTGCAGGCTGTGCGGTTTTGCAGGTAGAAAGAGAGGAGAAAAGATGGAGAATCGCCTGTTGCGAGAGAAGATTCTGGCACGCCTGGGAAGATTTCCCTCGAAGGTGCCTCTGGAGGCAGTCTTTGAGGAGCCTGTCGATGAGGGCGAGTATACACGCACGCGCGTCACCTACATGGTCGAGCCGGGCGAGATCATGCCAGCCTGGTTGCTACGCCCGCAAGGAGAGAAGCCAAAAAAGGGCTGGCCGGCGATTCTGGCCATTCACCGCGATAGCGAGCGCTGTGAGCTGGGGAAAGGAGAAGTAGCCGGGATCTCTGGCGACCCAATGTATCATTACGGGCGCGAGATCTGCCTGCGTGGCTATGTGGTACTGTGCCCCGATCTTCTCTGCTACGAGGAGCGTCGCCCTTCGGAAGAGATCCGTCGACGGCGGACGGCGCTGATGGGCGAAAACTATGAGCGCTTTGAGTTTACGAAGCGCTTGCAGAAAGGTTCATCGCTGCAGGCGAAGTATTTGCATGACCTGGCTTGCAGTCTGGATCTTCTCAGCTCGCTCCCAGAAGTAGACAAGCAGAATCTGGGAGTGATTGGGCATTCGCTGGGCGGACTTGAGGCGCTCTGGTTGACCTGGTACGATGCCAGAGTGATGGCCGGCGTGGCATCCTGCGGGCTGACGTTGGTGAAGTCGCTGCTGCGCGATGGTCTGAGCCAGCCTCTGGTGAACTGCATTCCAGGCTTGCTCGATGTGGCCGATATGGATGACCTGCTTGGGTCGCTGGCTCCAACACCGTTCATGATGGTTGGCGGTGAACAGGACCCATTGCTTCCGATCGATGGTTTCTATTTTATGGTGAACTATGCGCAGAGTATTTATATCCAGCTAGGAGTACCAGAGCGCTTTCGCTATCTGGTGTTCCAGGGCGGCCATGTCTTTCCTCCAGAGGCCCGCGAGACGGCCTATCTGTTTTTAGACCGCTGGTTGAAACCGCTGCCACCGGGCGGGCTGCTGCCTTGAGCAGACCGCTTCTGGCAGAAGGAGGAGAAGGGGAAGGCAATGCTGTGCTAGACCAGCCAGAGCAGGCTTAGGACAGGCGCCGAAGCTGGATGAAATAGAGGAGAACCAGCAAGGGAGGCAGTGCAGCTAAGAGCAGAAAACCCAGGAAGATCCAGCCATTGAGACCACTGATGGCTCCCTGGATAAACATCCAGGAGAGATAAGCCAGAAGGGCGCTGAGACAGAGCTTTAGCCCAGCTAGAAGCAAGCGCCCCAGTCGATAGCGGCGCTCGACCCGCTGGGGAACGGTTATCAGGGGATGGTGGAAAGCATGCAAGCAACGACTGAGCAAGCTGAGTAGCCCGTAAAGAGCCAGGGCCAGCAGGAAGAAGAGGACGAGAATCCACTTGCTGCCATTGAGATCGGGATGAATAGAGCCGCTCAGGCTGTAGTGGATAGGAATGGTTCTGGGAAGGAAGAGGAGACCCCAGCCGCTGAGAACGGCTATAAGCAGGAGCAGAAGCAGGGTGATCCGTTCCAGGCGCCGTTCAAGCACGGTTGGCGCTAAGCGCAGCGCAGATCGAAAGCGGCTCGTGGAGCTGCTAAGCATGGCTCTGACCTCCTTCCCCTGGTCTTTCTCCCAGGCACTGGGCAAGACAACGCCTCGGTCCTTCTGTAATAGAACGAGAGAGCCAGGCTTTCTTCCAAAGGAGAAAATCCCCTCTCTGGGCAAGAAAGCCAGCAGGGACTCTCAGCTCCTGAATCTGACCTTGAGGCCCTTTGCCCCTGGATACAAGTAGCTTGGCAAAACGATCTGGAGCTGCCTATCGTCTGCCTCCTACTCTGACTTATCTAGTAGTTGTTCATGATGGATGGTGCTAGCCTAGCATAGCACGATTTGTTACTCCCATGCTCCCAAACCAGACAGGGCAGGCTGAAGATGCCAGAAGAACGAGAGCAATCCAATATGCATCTTGCTGCCTTGAAGAAGAAAGAGTGATGGCTCCTTTGATACGCTATAAGGATCTGAGCGAGCGGTACTCATGAGGAGGAGGCTCTGGCGCAAGTGCAGCGCAGAGACAGCAAGCAGGAGGAAGGAACAGCGGCGGGTTCGTTACTGCCGGCTCTTGCTACTCTCCAGCAGTAACGAGGCATAGCACAACGTCGTTTAGCAGACGTCCCCGGAAGTTCGCTACAATAGTATGGCGCACGCTGTCAAGCTTCTCCAGCATCTCGCGAGCAATAGCCTGCGGTGGAGCGTAAATGACAAGGGCCATGCGATCCTTCTTGAAACGCAGAACTTCATCAATATCGTCCTTCCAATCCTCCCAGCAAACAAGCAACACACTGGCCCGTTCAGCGCTTCCCAGATCCTTAGGAGCAGTGATATCTTTCAGGTTTTGTGGGCGGAAGAGGCGCGAATCAAGCAAGAGGCTACGAATGCTCTTGGCATTGTCTCCTTTCGCCAGGAGAGCGATCTCTTTGAGCGCTAAACCAGATCCCAGACGGTAGAGGGCAGGTAATACACCCCGTGCCCACTGGTAGATACCGAGAGCCAGGGCGATCACCGCGGGAATGACCAGAATCCGTCCGATCCAGTCATAAACAGTTAAGGCCACATCCATGATCGGCTCTCTCCCCTCATCTGCTTCTGATCCAGCTCGATACAAGGTACGTTTCATACGAATCTCCCTGTACCTCTTAGAAGAGAACGAATTGATAGGCCGGAAACACACTTTTACTCTTAACGAGAGCATACCATAAGGCAGGGCCTGGAACAACCTCTTTGCCGTTCTCTCCAGCCGCTATCACAGAGTAAGGAGGCTGATCAGCGCAGGCGGCGCAGGGGGACGCGCAAATGGGTTCCCCCGGGCAGCAGGCCCACAGGCACAGCCTCGATCAGTTCGTATTTGGTTGCTGCAGCCACGGCGCCGGCGCTGGCTACGGTGCAATCGGCCAGGTAAACGACGCCGCTGAAGTCGGTACCAAGGGGCGCGATGAGCAAGTGGTCGGCTTCGGGTCGCGGAGGCTGACCGCTGCTATCATAGACCTGGGGATCAAGGCAGTGCAGGGGACGTATAATGCCTTGTATGAGCCGGTAGCTGTAGCAACCAGCGTTGAGGACAACGGCGACCAGGCTGCGCTGGCGCCCTGCATAGCTGCGGTTGATGAGCCGGAGCAGATGTTGCGCCTTTCGATCGTCAAGTGGCATGGATCTCTCGACCTCCTTTCTTCCAAGGCTGCATTAGCCTTGTCTGCCAGGGCGAAGCCAGGCAACCTGCAGGTAAAGTCGACCCTCAAAGGGGAAGCTGGTACTCCCAGTCATGGTCGTCGCTCTCGACTCCGATCCACCAGGGCCGAGAAGTAGGTTCAGGCATGCCGAGGCCGAGAGCTTGGTGAGAGCGAGCAAGTGGATAGCCGTAATGGCGAGCGTCACAGGTCAGGTTTCGACGGCTAGCAGACCAGGGTAGGCTGTGAGCTGACGAGCTGACAACGGCAGGCGGCACCTGCTTCAGGCGGCGATGGCCAGGCCGAGGCAGACGCAGCGGGCTAGCACGAGACATGGCCGCGGCTCCTTTCTGAAGTGCGTCAATGCTCTCTAAGCAGAGCAGCAAGCAGACAGTGTGAGAGCCTTTTTGCTCAGCAAGACAAGAGCTAAGGCTCACAGGGGTTGTGACTTCTTTCCCGAATCGCTGACGGTCCCGGGCTTCTCTGCAAGCTGATCGTGCTGATGGCTAATGCGCCCTTTTTCCTCGTGAACATCGATCTCCTCGCCGGCAAACTGGAAGATGAGCCGCATGGCTGTTTCGTCGCTGATCCAGCCCTGGCTTTTCGCAGCGCTGAGAGCCGAGACCAGCATCTGCACGGCGCTGGCCAGGGTAGCATGATCGGCCACTTCGATTTCGGGGAAGATGATGTCATAGTGCCTGTCGACCGCCGGGGGCAGTGTGCCAGCCCGC
The DNA here is from genome assembly GCF_008974285.1 of Thermogemmatispora aurantia. GTDB lineage: Bacteria > Chloroflexota > Ktedonobacteria > Ktedonobacterales > Ktedonobacteraceae > Thermogemmatispora > Thermogemmatispora aurantia. Next base: position 797,183 of record NZ_BKZV01000001.1, read on the forward strand.
GACGCCTCGTGCAGGACGCGGTCGAGAATGGTGCGCAACATGGCACGCATGACAAATTGCCGGCGTTGAAATTTCAGGAGGGTGGGCAGGCCCATCTCAGCAGCAGTAGCCCGATTGCTGTAGGTGCCGTCAGCCAGGTAATGCTCCGGCAGCTGAGCGCCAACGGCGATCATCAGCTTGATGGCCCGTCCATCCTCGGCAGCCTCGTTGGCATTGATCTCCGGCTTGATGGCCGACCAGGTCTCAGCCTCGTTGTGAATGATCACGCTGCCCGGCTCCGGCGGATAGCTATATTCCATCTTTTTGCGCTCGATGGTCTTGCGATCGGCTCCCTGCAAACGCACATCCCACAAAAACGCTCCCTTGTACTTGTTGATGCGCACGCGATCGGTTAGCCAGTCCTTGTAACGGCGCAGCCAGGGCAGGAGGGTAGCCAGATCGCTCTTGCCGCGCTTAGCGCTGGAGACCTTATTGATGGCGAACTGGACAACCTCTTCGCCCGCCTTGAACCACTGTCCCTCAAGAGAAGCGGCAGACGTCGCTGGCTTAGCGCCGGGTGAGAGTGCAGCGCTCTGGCCGGAGCCGTTCGGCAAACTGGCTGAGGGGCCGACGGGCCTGCGATGGAAGCGCAAGGGCTTTTCGATGTCATCGGGATCGGTCTCAATCTCATCGATGAGCGAGGGATCAATCTGGCGAATGGTGACCCGTCCATTGTAAGGGTTGACAAAGAAACGGATGAACTGCTCTCCATAAAGGGCCAGCTCGGTACAAAGGGAATAAACACGTGTCTCCATCTGGTTCTCGGGGTCATGCCAGAAGTCGAGCAGGACGCGCTGGACGAGCGGGTCGCGCGCGGCTATGGTGACGCCTTTTCCCATGACAAAGCTGGTAGTGATTTCGATGATGGCAAAAGCCAGAGGATTGGCATTGTAGGCCTCATAGCATTGGTTGTGGAGTTCGAGATAAGTGGAGGGAATAGGGTCCTTCTGATACCAGTTGTCCGAGAGACGGCGCCAGAAGTAGTCTTCTTCCGCCCCACTGGCAAGCCGCCCCCAGTACCAGTCTTCTTGCATGGGACTGGAGGCAAAGGCGGTAGGATTGAGTTGCTCACTGACACGGTTGAGAACCGGGGATTGACCGGTGGAGGAAACAGCCAGGGCACAGGAGCGCTGAGTTGAGGAAGCGTGTCGATTGGGGAGCCAGCCGGGGAAAGAGAAGCGAGGTGACATGCGGGATCTCCTCTTGAGACGATGATGGGAGACAATAAACACCTGCCCGTGCTACAGAGCAGGGCGTTTTGTCTGATGCGGAGACCAGAAGTGAGATGCGGCACGGCCAGGGGACACGAAGGCAGCGGTCTCCCGAGCCGTGCGCAGTAGGCGAGGATGTGGCAGGTGGCAAACTGCCAGCTAAGCCAAGTATAGAGTATGACAAGCAACCTGTCAAGAAGAGAGGGCGGGGCTGCAAAACAGCCAGTCAGGAATAGGCTTGACTTCTCCCTAAGCCTCAGTTATACTTGTCACTTGGTAAGCTTTTCCGGCTTGCCGCCGCACGATGCAACCACGAAACGGCCTCCGGCGTGCCCCTTCACGTTCCGGCAAGGCAATGGTGAGTGTGCCCTCTCGCGCCCACCCATGATCTGTCCTTTCTCGAGTGTGCCAGCAAAGCAGCACTCACCCCACCTTCGCGGCTGCATCGCTGATTTCTTCTCTGTCACCACTCGCCGGCGGCTCTCTGCTCCCAGGCAGGGCAGCCCGCCCCATTCCACTCACTTCCTACGCTAGTGGACTTGTCTATCCCGCCACGGCCAGGAAGGAAGGAGACCCTCCATGACCGATAATCAGTTCCCCGCTTTTCGTTTTCCTCCGCTGGCGCCAGATACTCCCGGCTTGCCCGCGCTGACGCTCCCCGATCCCGAGAAAGCCACCCCCTCTGTGCTCTTCTTCGCGCAGCCGGCTTCCGCTCCCCTCGACCTGCCCTCTACCGATCAGCCCGATCCACCTTTGCCCACGCTGCTCGAACCGTTGCTTCCCCCCAATCTCCTGCGCCTTCCCTCCAGCGAGCACTCTCTGGGACAGGCAGAGATAGCCCCAACCCTGGGTGAAGCACCAGCTACCCTCGGCCCCGAAATAGCCGCCCAGGTTCAGCGTAGCGCCGATGCCCGGTTGCTTCCTCCCGCCCTGCACTACGATGAGACGCGCACCACCCAGGACGGCATGACTCACCGCTTGCGCCATCTGGCATCACTGCTGCTAGCGCTCAGCCAGGGGTTGCCTCCCTGGGCCGGCCAGGAGGTTCCTCATGACCGCTGAGCATCCCGTGCTTCCCCACATGACCAGCCCGAGCCAGGCTGACCTAGAGCCGAGCGCCTACCCCAGCCCTGCTCAGCCCGCGGAGCGCATCCACATCGAGGGATTCATTCGCGAAGGACAGACCTTTCCGCAAGATGAGCACCGCGATGTCTTGGTCACCGTCATACGCGGCGGAGCCAGTCTTAACGGTTACTACTATAATGAGGCCGTCCTCCAACGCCTCGCCGCTCTGCTCGACAACGCTCACGCCTACGTCGATCATGCCCGTAGCGACGGCGAGAGCGTTGCCCGCTCCGTGCGCGACATTGCCGGCTTTTACCGTGCTCCGCACTATGTACCACCCACTGCCGGCGAGCCCGGGCGCGTCGACGCCACTCTGCACATTCTCGAATCCGCCGATTGGCTCTGGCGTCTGATCCGTGAAGCCTGTGCCCTGGGTCAGCCGGGTCTGATCGGCCTCTCCATCGACATCTACGGCAGCTGGCAGCTGCGCGAGAGCCAGGATGGCGCCCGTCCACTGCGCGAAGTGGTCAGCATCAGCGCCCTCAACTCGTGCGATATTGTCACCCGTCCCAGCGCTGGTGGCAGCATCCGCCGCATCCTCCACGACTATTGTCCTTCTCACGAGGCCATCCCCCAGAGAGGTCACCACATGAGCGACACCGCCTCCCCAATCAACTCCCCAGCTACCGCACAGACCAGCACCCCCCAAAACCAGCCTGAGCTGCCCGGCTCCATCCGCGAGCAGGAGCAGACCACCCGCCCTACTCCCTCGTTGGACGCCCTGCTGCAAGAGTTACGTCTTGAGCGTGCCCGCCTCGCCCTGGAGCGACGCCTGCAGGAGGTGCACCTGCCCGAAGCTGTCAAGCAGCACCTTCGCCGCCGCTACGAGGGACGCATCTTCGAGGTCACCGAATTAGACGAGGCCATCGCCGAACAACGCCGCGTGCTAGCTGAGCTGGCCGCTATCGGCCTCGTGCGTGATCACGGGTACGCCCGCCCCGAGATCGGCGAGCAAATCACCGAGGCCGAAAAAATCCAGGCTGCCTTCGATCGCATGTTCGAGCTGGAGATCGACACCAGTCGCCTCGGCAACATCCGCGGCTTCACCAGCATCCGCGAAGCTTACGCCCGCGTCACCGGCGACCCGAGCGTCAGTGGATTCTCTGAACGCAGCCTGCTTGGTCAGATCCGTATCGGAGAGCACGCCCCCCTGACGCGCATCAGCGAGGGTGACACAACCACCGCCTCCTTCAGCTACCTGCTGGGCACCTCCATGAACAAGCGCCTCCTCAAAGACTACCAGGCCTGGCCAGCAGAGTGGCAAAAATTCTGCACCATTGTACCCATCAGAGACTTCAAGCAACAGACACGCGTGCGCCTGGGCGCCTTTGGCAGCCTCTCGACCGTGGCCGAAGACAGTGCCTACACTACTCTCAGCCTGACTGATACTGCTGCCACCTACGTCCCCATGAAGCGCGGTAACCTGGTCACCATCTCGCGCGAAACCATCATCAACGATGACTTGATGGCCATCCGCCAAATCCCTACCAAGCTGGCCGTTGCCGCGGCCTATACCCTGGCCGAATTCGTCTACGGTTTCCTCTCGGGCAATCCCACCATTTACGACGGCTCCCCGCTCTTTACAACGGGCAACCCGCACAACAACCTCGGCAACGCCGCCCTCTCGACTGCTGCTATGCAAACCGGGGTTACCGCTATGCGCGAACAGAGCAATTTCGCCGGCAAGCGTATCGGACTGCGCCCGCGCTACCTGGTTGTCCCTCCCGAGCTGGAATGGAGCGCCATGATCGCTACACGCTCGGCAGGCATCCCTGGCTCGCCGAACAACGACATTAACCCCATGATGGGCTATGTCACCCCTATCGTCTCGCCTCAGCTCACCAGCCCAACTCAGTGGTTCCTGGTGGCCGATCCGCGTGAGGTCGACACCATTGAAATTGGCTTCGTCGGCGGCCAGGTTAATCCCGTGCTCTTCATCCAGGACCAGCCCCTCTACGGCCTGAACTTTACCCAGGACGTCATCTCGTACAAGATCCGCCATGAATACGGCGGCGCCGTCGTCGACTATCGCGGTCTCTATCGTGGCATCTAGGCAGATAGGAGGCAGGACCCGATGTCAGGCTACCTCAACAGCGACGGCTCGTTGCTGATCGGGGGCGTGAATCCCGCCGGTCTAGGCCAGGCCCTGCAGCTCGACGCCCAGGGGAATCTGAAAACGACTGCTACCCTCAACGCCGCCTCCGAGCAGAACGTCAATCTGAACCAGTTGAACGGCGTCGCTCCCCAGGCCGATGGTACTGGCGCCAACCGTCTTGGCGTGAGCCTCTACGGCAAAAATAGCGCTCCAGGCGATACCCCTATCCTGCTCGATAGCGCCGGACGCCAGATCGTTAACATCTATAGTTTGCCAGCCCTACCCTCTGGCAGCAATCTGATCGGTCAGGTTAGACTGGCCGATGGCAACGGCGGCAATCTACTGGCTATCGATGGCAACGGACGCCTGCAACTGGTGCCCAACCAGACCATCAACGTCGCCCAGATCGGCGGCATCACCCCGGGCCTGGACAGCAGCAATGAACTCCGCGTCTCCAATTACGGCAAGAGTAGCAGCGCTGGTGATACTCCTATCCTGCTCGATAGCGCCGGACGTACCCAGGTCAATATCGCTCAGTGGAACGGCGCCGCACCCAGCGTCAGCAACCCTGTCTTCGTACGCCAGCAGTTCAATGAGTGGTTGAGTAACGGCCAGGGCTATAGCGTCACTACCGGCAAGCAAACCAGCACGGCCACAGCCACCACCGGGCTTAGCCTTTTCAATCCGGGCAGCTCCGGTAAAACACTACTGGTCTTCTCCGCCCGCGTGGCCGAGGCCGCATCGAGCTGGCACCAGCTCAACTTGACCAGCAGCGACCCAGCTCTGGGCACCACTCTCACACCGCTCAACCTCAAGGCCGGTGGCCCCGCCAGCGTGGCCAGCACCAGCATGAGCAATAATAATCTTACGCCAGTGGGCAGCCAGCTCGATACCCTGCTACTGGTCTCTAACACTACCATTGATTTCCTTAGCAACGGCACCCTGATCATCCTACCACCAGGCAACGGCCTGGCTCTCTACGTGGCAACAAGTAGCAACAGCTGGGCGGCCATGCTGAAGTGGCTCGAAATCTAACCGGCACCCACTGTCAGCCTCAGCAGTTGATAGGGACAAATCTCCCAGCGGATAAAGGAGCAAACGTACACTATGATGGATATCCTCGAATTCATCTACGGACGCTACAACGGCGGCAGCACCGTGCCGGCGGGCAGCTACTTCAACCCGCGCACCATGTGCATCTTCCAAACGACCAGCGATGCAGTACTCCCCCAGGACGGCATTTTCTGCCGCGTCGACCCATCGGGCAGCCAGACCTTTGCCACCATCGCTACGGCACTCAACACCCTGCTCGGTACAAGCTACACGGCGGCCAGCTTCCACGCCTGCGGCACTTCCGACGCAGCTCCACAGCCCGGCCAGGGAGCCAATGATGCCTAGCCCTTCACTCAGCTGAAAGGAGCATCACCTACAGGCATCTGGCCACAGAAAGAGAGCAGAAGAAACGCTATGGGAGTAACCATCAGGCGCGGCATCATTCAGGCCTTCAATCCAGGCACGTATCAGGCCTCGGTGTTGCTCTTTGAAGCCACTTCCCACATGCTTCAAGGCGTGCCGGTGGCCAATAGCCTCGACGGGAGCAGCGGCCTGGTCGGAGCCTTGTGCGCTGTGCTCTTCTTCGACGAACACAATCCCCAGGATGCCGTGGTTATTGCCACCTATGCCAACGGCCTCAGCGGTCTCCCTACACCACCCCCAGGTCGCCTGACCCTGGTCAACGGCGTGCAACAGATCAATAACGTCGCCATCAGCAATGGAGCTACCTCTACCTTCACACTGGTCGGTGGCAGCAGCGGCATCCCCCCTGGTGCCCTGGCCACCCTGGCCAGGATCTCCTTTAGCGCCAGCAGCCAGCCAGCTCACCTGGACATTGCCCCCCACGGTGGCAATCTTGCTCAGACGGTCACCTGCGGCGACCTGCTCTCCACAACAGCGCGCTGGCAGGGCCAGGCTATCCTGCCGCTTGACAGCAATGGGCAGATCGACATCCGGGCCGTAGGAGCGACCTGCACAGTCACACTCACCACCTGTGGCTATATCAGCTAGGGGTCCAGGTCTTGCCCCCACCGCGTCGCGGGGAGCGACTTCAGTCAGCTTCCGCTCTGCTGAACGAGGTCCTCCTCGCCTGCGGCGCGGGCAGGCCCTACTAAGCGCCAAGCGGCAAGGAGGATTGACAGAGAAAATGAATCTCCTGGACATCGAAAATGCCTTGCGTCTCGATCTCTTCGACGCCGCCGGGCCAAATCAGCGCTGGTCGAACGCGGACCTGGAGCGGGCGATCGACAAAGCTGTCCTCCGCTACAGTCAGTACTATCCCAATATCGGCTACTGCGATATGAACACACGCCCCTACCAGCGGACTTATCCTTATCCGCAACCGTGGAACCCAGCCTATCCAGTCTGGTGGATCGAACGCATCATCTACCCACTGCAGGCTTACGGCAGCTACTTCCAGCCACCACCAGACAGCATGAGTGCCAGCCCTGGCAGCGGCGGTGGACTAAGCTCCGGCCTCTACCAATACGCTGTCACCTTCCTGAGCGAAGGTGGCGAGACCACCCCCTCCCCCATCATCAGTGTCTCGGTGACGAACAACGGTAGCGTCAACCTGAGTAACATTCCTCTCGGGCCGACACAGCCCACCTTTGCTAGCAGCTCCCCCCATAACGTCATCGGGCGTAACCTTTACCGCACTCAGGCCGGCGGCAGCACCCTACTGCTGCTCACCACTCTGACAGAAAATAGCAGCACCAGCTACCTTGACACGACAGCCGATAGTCTCCTAGCAGGCAGGCCACCAGCGCCCACCGTGAACACCAGCGGCGTTATGCTCTGGCCACCCCTGGAGCGCGACTTCGCCGAATATTCCAATCTCTTCGAGAGCAGCACAGCTCTGGCGGCGGGCGGGAATCTCGGTCCCCAGGGCAGCGCTGGCAGCGGCCAGGGTCAGCCTGCCGCGCAGACCCCCAGCTTTACCCTCAAACTCTCCAGCTCAGAGCTGCCTCGTGACAACACGCTTGTCATGCGTGTCTTCTATGCCACCAGGCACCAGCTCGATAGCAGCGGCTCGACCATACCCGAGATACACCGCGACCTCATTGTCCTGGGGGCCAGCCTCTACGCTATGGAGGCGTACCAGGTGCCCACGAACGACAACTTCAGCTTCCAGGACGGCGAGCTGCATGACCACCTCGACGACAGCGCTATTCCCCGCGCCTGGCAAGAGGCCATTGCCACCCGCCGCACCCAGTTCGAGGCCCGCCTCCAGGAGATTCGCAGCCAACGCGACTTCGCCAGCGCAGCCCGTGTTCAGTGGGGCGATATCCCGGCCCGGTGGGCTCGTCTCTAGGACTGGTCCAGCCGCTTGATCGCCCAATCAACAAGAAGAAGGAGCATCCCCCATGCAGGACCTGCTTAGCCTGACCAACCTGCTCATCACCCTGGCGCTGATTGCCGGCGCCTTTGCCGCCTACCATCACGGCTTTGCCCGCACCGCCGACGAGGTCAAGGCGCGCGTCATCAGCGCCATGCAGCACGAGATTGATACGCTCAAGGATCGCCTGACAACTCTAGAGAAGGAGAACCTGCGCCTGAGTCAGATTATCGGCACCATCCGTCTGGCTCTGCAGCAGCGCGGTCTCCACGTCACCATTGACGGCGAGCTGGTCAGTATTCACGACCAGAGCGGCTACTGCACCCAGGCCAGCCGCATCATCGAGAAAGAACCGCCAGCTCAGACAGCCAGTTCGGGGAACAACCCTATCATGCCCACACACTCCCGCAATGAGGAGGTCTAGCCTGTATGCCTACCATCGGCGTGGACTGCGAGATTATCCTGGATGGAGTCGGCTACTTCGTCAAGCCAGGCAGCTACCGCATGACGCAGCCGCGCATTCGACGGGCCAGCGTGCGCGCCGACGGAGGCGAGGGCTACGTTGATCTTGGCCCAGGCCGACGGACCTGGAGCATGACGATCCTCTGCCTCAACGACCTCGTCGGTTACGATGGCCAGCCCACCGGTCTGAGCGGCCAATCCTACCGCGACGCCCTGCGCACCAGCTACCTCTCCTCGACCGGGCGCACCCTCCTCTTTAGCGAGCCAACAGGAGGAGCTCCTATCGCTGTGCACTTCGACTATTATGCAGAAAGCGCCTGCGATCTGCATACGCAGCAGGTGCCCCTTTCTAGCGGCGCTCCAGGGGGCCTCAGCTATGAGGTAACCATTGAACTGGTCGAGGCATAGCCTTTCTGGCAAGGCCCATGCGCGCTTTCTTGACACATAGGGAAATGCATCCTTACACTGAATAAGGATGGATTTATACGCAATCACCGCACATCAGAGCGGCCAGGCTCCCGCCAGCGGGAGCTATTTTAACGGCAGAATGGCAGACGCAAGAGAGATAGTCGCAACTTTCGGCGCTACCAACCAGGCCTCCAGACGCAGATGGCGGCCATCGCTCCAGAGACAGTCTGGAGCTTGGCTTTTCTGCAGCCCAGCAAGAGGCACGGCTCTCTTGCTGATCGGGCTACTAGCAGCCTGGTTGCTCGCTATGGGCAGCACTGGCCCAGCGCGAGCCGCAAGCAGGGACAGCGGAACACTTAGCAGCAGCCCCAGTTCGGGACCGGCAGGCGCGGTGATTACTGTCAGCGGTTCGGGTTGGACCCAGCTGAGTGACGGCAGCCAGGTCTCGCTCGGTTACAGCCAGCAGGACTGCCTGCTAGGCTACACACCAGCGAGCAATAGCCAGCCAGGCACAGTAGAGAGCGGTAGTTTCAGCGGTTGGCTGATCCTGCCAGCTAGCCTGGCCCCGGGTACCTACAAAATCTGCGCCCTCATTGGAGCCACACCAACCGTGGCCGGTAGCTATACCTTGCTGTCCAGCGCCTCCCCCACTTTGAGCATCAGCCCAACGCAGGTTACAGCTGGCCAAACCGCTACCGTCACAGGTAGCAACTTCCTGCCCGGAGGGACACAGGTGACGCTGGTCTTACAGGCCGGTAGCACCACCATAAGCCTGGGGAGCGTCACGAGCGATGGACAGGGGAACTTCACGCGCAGTATCAGCATTCCCAACGGGCTTTCTGGTTCAGCTCAAATCAAGGCCAGCGTCGGTAGCGGCTCTCCAGCTACCCTGAGCGCCAGTGCTGCTTTGACTATTAACCCCGCGCCTATACCAGTGTCGACCTCGATGCCGCAGGCTACTCCGGCGACAACGCCCACTCCGACGCCAACGCATACCCCAACGCCAACGCCTGCCCGGACAACGGCCGCTGCTGATAGCAACACCAATCGGATGCCGGCCATCGCCACCGCCAGTACCAACCCGGCAAGCCAGCCGCAGACAACAGCTCCGGCCAGTCCGTCATCTTCTTTCAGTCACCTGCTCCCGGGACTAGTGGGGACTACGGTTGGTGGCCTGCTCCTCTTCGGGTTGCTCGGCGGCTTTGTACAGTACCGCCAGCGGCACCAGAAGCTGGCCAGTAGCCACTTCAGCACCCTCAACGAGAGCGAAACGCTTCCGCTGTCAAGCGTGAGGCTGGCCACAAACGGCTTACAGCCCGAACAGCCCCGGCAACATGGAGAGGGTGAGCACTCGCTTACTGCAGAGCCACAACAAGAAGAGCAGGCGGGTACCGCTCCCACAGAGGTTTCGCTGGAGGCTCTGATGCGCCAGGTACAAAGCGGCTTATCAGTCTTGCCAGGCCGCAGCCAGAACACGAATCCAGAGTAGCCAGGCGGATAGGCCGCGGCTGATGAACAAGCTGGAGAAAGGAGGACTGTGGGGACTATGGGCGACAGGGGAGACATAGGAGCCAGGGAACCAGCGAAGGGACTAGCTCCTTCTCCCGCCCTTGTTCAGTCCTCCTTCAGCGATAGTGACGCGCCAGCTCTGAGGCATAACGCCGTCCTACCTCTGCCACATGGGCCTGTAACCAGTCAGCAAGACGCGTCTGGCCTGTAGGGGCCTCGTGCGAGACCAGCAGGTTAGCCATCAGGCCATCGATCTCATCGCGCGTGATCAGAACATCGCCGACGAACAGAGAAAGCAGCTGGCCCAGAGCTAAAACCAGAGCCGGCGGCGCCGGCACCAGCCATACGCGCCGCCCCAGAATGCGCGCTATCAGAGCGACCATCTCTCTATAGGAGAAGATATCTGGCCCGGCAGCGTCCACAACGACATCCTCTCGCTGGTGCCCCACCCGCACTGCTAAGTCGGCCATATCCTCCACATAAACCGGCTGCAGCTGATAGTCTCCCTTGCCAAAGAGGGCAAAAAGTGGGAAACGCCTTAGCAGCCAGGCGATATTATTGATCAGAATATCCTCCCGGCCAAAGATTACTGTCGGGCGCACAATCGCGTAGGAGAGGCCACTCTGTCTCAAGTCCTGTTCCAACAGGGCCTTGCCACGGAAGTAAGGGAATGGCGAGGAGAGACTTGGATTGCTGATGCTCACGTGGACAATGCGCTCAACGCCGGCCTCTCGCGCCGCAGTGAAGAGACGACGTGTATTTTCGACGGCACGCTCATAGCTTTGCAGGCCATAAGGGAAACGTATCCAGTAGGTGTTGTAGAGAACACGCGCCCCCCTAAGAGCCTCTCGCAACAGGCGCAGATCATCAAAAGCTAGAGGAAAGGCCCGCACCTGATTGCTCAAAGGATGGGCACGCTGGGGATGACCGGTGAGAGTGCGCACTTCCTTGCCACGGGCCAGCAGGCGCCGCGCAATATACTGACCACTATAGCTAAAGGCGCCGGTCACCACATTGATCTCATTGCCAAGAGTCATAGCACGCTCCTTCAACTCGCTCCTGGCTACCATCCCTGCGGGCAAGAACATCCTGTGCTCATCTGCAAGGGTCGCTCCTGGCGATACATCCCGCATTGTGGGTCAGGTCGCACTCCAGCAGAAGAGGTACATGATCAGGATCAGGGATGATTTCTAGCTTCACCACTTCTACATCATGTTCCTGGGATATTTCGCGATGCGATGCGCGAACTACTCTACTGACAGCGTTTCATGGGCTGATGGTAATATCTAGGGCACCACACTACACTACATAATACTGAGAGGAGAAGTAGATGTCTCGGTTGGACATGCAGGCTGTCACCATCATGGGAAAAGTATATAATATCGAGTTATATATTGCAATTAGTGATGTTAATTCTATCCCAAGCCTCAATAAGGAGCGCCTGCTATTCCTGGGGCTGAAGTCCACATTCCTACGGCCTGGACTCTTCAATACATGAATGCAAATGCTTTTATATTTAGCAGAGATAATGTAAAGTGCTAATCGCCAGATGAGTAGGACGATCAACGTACTGACAGAGAGAAGCCCTGGAGAACGTTCTCCACCTGATTGGCGCAGGCTCTCTCAAGGTCAAAGGGTCCCAAACATTCACATTTCGACTAGTACATTTGGATATCCTCTTCAGATTGCTTGACCGACTGAGACGCATATTTTATACTCCCCTCTAGGGCGATGGCAGACGAAAAGAAAAAGCACGCAGCCCAAAGCGTAGGAAGTCATCGCCCGGTGCCTGCCGGTCGCGTTCCATATCGAGCACGCGGCGCATCGTGCACACCAACCGCTGACCGGCAATGACCGCCGGTGCAGAGAGGTAGGGATCGATGTTTAGACAGACCGACCCCGACCTGGGGAAATTTTTATTACGAACGCTCACACTCACTATCTGTGCTTGCTTGCTAGCGGTTTCCGTGATCGGTGTGCTGGCCAATCTGGTGCCGATGTATGCGGCGTCAGGCCCGCAGATCCCGCTCCTGCAGCCGCTTGACAGCCCGACGGTTATTGCTTCGCCCACGGAGGTGCCCACGACTCCGCCTACGCCTACGCCTACGCCCACGGCGCAGCCCACGACTCCGCCCCCTTCTCCCACATCCGCCCCAACGGCTCAACCGACGAAAACCAGCACGCCAGCCCCGGCCCCAACGCGCAGCGCGTCGCCAACCGCTGTGCCCGCTGCCACTGCTACTGCCACGGCTGCAGCTACCGTGAACCCCACGGCGACCGCCAAAGCAACCGCCACAAGCCAGGCGACCACGCCCCCCACGGCGGCACCAGCCATGACAAGCGGCAATATCAATAATGGTCAACAAAGTAATGACAACACAGCTGCGGCGACTCGCATCGCCCAGCACAACAATCTGGGCTTTCTCCCCGTGGTCACAGGCGTCGTCTTGATGCTCCTGGCCCTGATTCTGGTAGGCGTGCTGCTCCTGCGCCACTACATTGCGCCAGAGCCGTTACCACGCCCGCGCCTGTCCTCTGGAGCGCGCCCCTGGCGTCGCACCCGCAGCCCGGAGAGTCTGGCAGGCGACCGTGATTTGGCTGGTAATCCTCTGCCCTTGCCCCTGGAGGGCAGTCCAACCAGTGTTACCTTCAGCAGCAGCTGGCAGCCTGCTGCCGCTTCCGCTCAACAGTCACCGCTTCGCCTGGGCAATGCAATGCCATCCAGCGAGTCCTTTGCTGCCGCTCCAACACAAATGCAGCCAGCTACTCCCATGCCAGCATCGGCTTCTTCATCCGCCACGACTCCCCCCCCAGGCTCGACCAGGCTGTCGCCTCCGCCTGCGACAATCGCCCATGACCTACCGCTTGTGCCAACTGGGCTGACTGTGACCCCAGGTGGCCCCTCCTCAACCCAGCACAAGCAGAGCGTTCTGCCATCTGGCGCCCTGGAAGATACTGCGCGGCGCCCGGCTACTCCTCGTTCTACACCCGGCGGCCCCTCTTCCAGCCGTCTCAAGCGCAACTTTCTCTTCCCAACCACTAGCCTGATGCCCACGACAGGCGAGTTACCAGTGGCCTCGAACCTCGCCTTTCCGCCTCATGGAACCAGCCCCTTCAATGGGAATTTCCTCTTCCCAACCACCAGTCTGGTCCCCGCCGAGGGGATGTCGCTTTCGCCCGAGACCGGCAGCGGCCTCCACGATATGCCCCCCCAGCTCTCGCCGCAGCCCGGGCAGCCAGGTCCATCCATCCCCGGGCCTGCAACTGGTGAGCGTCAGACAGAGCCAGGGGCTTCAGCCCTTCCACCGTGGCTGGCCAGCCTGACTGCTGATGGCTCTTTCCCGACAGCGGAGAATAGGGACGAGAGCAACAGTAGCAACGGGAGCCAATTGTAATAGCGCATCTGAGTTCAGCAGCGTGCGCCCCCTTTAGCGCAGGTCGCCTGAGCCAGGAGATGATAAACCGCCAGACAAAGAAGATGAGCAGCCGAGCAGCGGCTAGCTCTCGCGTCGAGATCGAGAGTAGCCCTGCTCTCCTGCCCTTCTTCCGTTATCGCCACTGTTCACTCGGTACGCAGAGCAATGATCGGATCGAGCCGCGCCGCACGCACCGCCGGGTAGAAGCCAAAGGTGATCCCCACGAGGGCCGAAACTCCAAAAGCCAGGAGAATCGACAGCGGTTGGGGAACAAACGGCACTCCGAAGTTCGTAGTCATAAGCCAGCCGACCAGCAAACCGAGAATAATCCCGAGAATACCGCCCAGAGAGCTAAGTGTCAGGGCCTCGATGAGGAATTGATTGCGAATATCCCTTCGCCGCGCACCGACCGCCATTCGAACGCCAATCTCACGCGTTCTCTCCGTGACCGAGACCAGCATGATGTTCATAATGCCAATCCCTCCCACGGTCAAGGAGATGCCAGCAATCCCCACCAGAAGCAGGGTTAAGGTCTGAGTTGCCTGTTGGGCCGTCTGCAGTAATTGGTTGGCATTGCGAATTTGAAAGTCAGCGGGACTGCCCGCGCTGATGCGGTGGCGCTTCAAGAGGGTGGCATCGGCTGCGCGCTGCACAGCATCGACATGTTCAGCTTTATCGACCAGGACTTGAATCTGATCGACATAGCCGGTGTTCTTGAGGCGTATTACGGCGGCAGTGAAGGGCACAAACACAACGTCATCCTGAGTGAAGGCTCCAAAAGAGCCTTTCGGCTGTAAGACGCCCACGACACGAAACATCTGGGTGCCGATGCGGATTGTCTGGCCAACGGGATTGGTGCCGGACGGGCCAAAGAGACTGTTGGCTACCACCTGGCCGAGAACTGCCACTGGCAAGCCCGCCAGCTCGTCATGAGCGTTCAGCCAGCGCCCACTGGCGATCTCCCAGCCCTGAATCTGCTGATAGCCTGGATAGACCCCCTGGATGCGCGTATTCCAGTTCTGGCTGCCATAGATCACCTGGGCCCCGAGTGAGAGCACCGGCGAGACCTGGACTACGTGCGGTATGGAAGCTAAAGCGTCGGCATCGCCTTGGGTCAGGCTCTGCTGTGAGCCGAGCGAGCTGAAGGCTCCGCTGCTGGTGGCCGCTCCGGGGACGATCAGCAGGGTATTGGTGCCCAAGACACTCAGGCGAGCCTGGATTAGAACGCTGGCTCCTTGGGTCAGAGTCATGGCGGCGATGACAGCAGCTACGCCGATGACGACCCCGATGGTGGTTAGCAGCGACCGCAGACGGTTAGCCCAGAGGGATTCAAAGGCACTGGCGAAGTTGGCCACGAGCAGGCTGCCGCGATGCACTTCTCGGCGCCTTTGTAGCTGCTTGCCGCGCTCCACAGGCGAAGTCTGAAATTGAGGCGCCTGGGTGCTGCTCCGCCCACGGGCCTGCTGGGCCAGCAACTCCGTGCTCGCTGTCGTCTGGCTCTGGCGTTCACGTTCAACGGGACCACTCATCGCTCTTTCTCCGCAGGAAGCGCTCGATAGCCATCGCTGCTGGTCGGACTGGCCTGATAGAACTGGAGCAACTCCTCCTGGGCTGAGCGCGTCGCCGTGACCGGCTCATCGCAGACAATTTGTCCATCCCGGAAGAGAATGCGCCGGTGGGCATAGGCAGCGATGTCGGCCTCATGGGTCACGAGGACAATTGTCAGACCCCGGGCATTCAAGGCTTGCAGAATAGCCATGATCTCAATGCTGGTTCGACTATCAAGATTGCCAGTTGGTTCGTCAGCGAGCAGCAGGGCCGGATTATTGACCAGGGCACGCGCGATGGCGACGCGCTGCTGCTGACCTCCAGACAACTGTGAGGGCCGATGGTGCAGACGACTGCCGAGACCAACCAGCTCCAAGGCACGACGCGCACGTCGCTCTTGCTCAGCGCGCGATAGCCCGGCGTACATCAAAGGAAGAGCTACATTCTGGAGGGCAGTAGAACGGGCCAGCAGATGAAAGCCCTGAAAGACGAAGCCGATGCGCCGATTGCGGACATCGGCCAGCTCGTCCGGGGTCATCTGGCTGACCTTGCGCCCTACAAGCCAGTAGTCGCCACTCGTGGGCCGATCCAAACAGCCCAGTAGATTCATAAAGGTCGTCTTCCCTGAGCCGGAGGGTCCCATGATAGCGACAAACTCACCGGCTCCAACGGTCAGCGAGACTCCACGCAGAGCCGGGACGCTGGTTTCTCCCAGACGATAGACCTTGGTCAGGTTGCGCACAAGCACAATCGGCGGGCGTCGCTGAGTTACTGGAATAGATTGTTCGTTGCCCTGTACCAGTTGTACTTCTCGGTCGCTCATATTGCTCTTCTCTCTAGAGTTGGGGACCAGCTCCCTAGACAGAGAGCTGCTTTGTCATATTCACTTTTGAGGCAGGTAATAATCCCAATTAGGAAGAGGATGCTCTCCTTTATGCTCATGCCCCTCCGTCCTGCTCTGATACAGAGCTGGCAGTACAGTGTCCTGAGCGATCCACCTCTAGTGAAAGCTCCCCAGCCTCTATTAGACCACAATTGGCGTCTAGCTGCCTAGCTGGTTGAGAGAGGTAAATGGGCCACCCTGGGCTCCAGTGACGACGCTCTCACCGACTTCCAGGCCAGCCAGCACCTCGTAGGTATTGCCATCGGTCAGCCCGAGGACAACCGGTTTGACTAGCCAACGCTCTCCAACGCGCTCCAGCACATAGCCAGGCGTCGGCTGATCGCCCGGGGGAAGATTGCGCAGCTCCTGCAGGAGCTGGCGCGCCTGGGCAGAGGCCGCTTTGATCTGGGCCGGATCAATGACCGGCGTTCCATTCCGCTGGGTCAGGTTGGCGGCGCTGCGCGCGAAATTCACGGCATCAACCGGGATGAGCAAAACATCCTCGTGCTTGAGAGTCGTAATGGTCAGGTTGGCAGTCATCCCTGGAAGTAGATGGGCGTTGCGCGCGCTGCTGAGGTCTACATCGATAGTGACCGGGTAGGTCACGACATTGGAAACACTCTGGCCAAGCGGCGAGATGGCGCGAATGGTGCCGCTGAACTGACGATTGCCATAGGCGCTGACCGTAAATTGGACGGGCTGACCTGTGCTCACGGCTCCGATATCGGCCTCATTGACATTGGCCGTAATCTGGAGGCTGGAGAGATCGACAAGCTGAATAAAGGCCGTAGTGGCCGGGCTTCCCGCCGTGCCGCCTGATCCCGTATTCGTTCCACTGCTCTGCCCGGTACCACCTGCACCGCTGGTGATGCCACTGCTGGGGCTACCAGGATAGCCGCCAACGCTACCGTTGATGGTGGCGACAACACCAGCATGCGGAGCTGTAATTGTGGTGAGGTCTAGGTTATGTTGAGCCGTCGTGAGCTGGGCCTGGGCGGTCTTCAGCTGGCCCTGGGCATTGTCAACCTGAGCTTGGGCAGAGGCGATCTGGGCCGCTGCCTGGCTCTGGGCCTGGGCATATTGATCCTCGGCCAGCTGTTTGCAATTGGGAGGCACCGACTGATTCAGCGCTGGATGGTCACAGTTATAAAGGGCATTTTGCTCCTGGTCGTAGGCCGTGGCCAGGCTGGCGTTGGCCTGAGCTTCAACCTTGTTGAGGTTGTTCTGGGCATCGGTGAGGGCCGTCTGGGCAGCGTTTACCTGGGCTTGCGCTTGATTAACGGCATCCTGCAGCGAGGTCGAGTCAAGCTTTGCAAGCACCTGGCCAGCGCGCACCTGCTGGCCAACACTGACATAGAGAGCGCTGATCTTGCCATTCGCGGGGGCGGTGACATTATAGACGGTCCCCTGCAAAGTACCAGTAGCGCTGACTACCTGGGTAAAGGTTCCGCGCGTGACACGCTGATATTGATAGGTCACTCGCCCACGCCTGAGGGCCACCACTGTCAAGATACTTCCCCCAATCAGCGCGAGCAGTAAAATAAGACTGATGATCACCTGCCAGCGCCGCTGCCGCCACCAGGGACGCGCCGGCTCAGGAGCGCTCAATTCTTCAAAGATTTGCGTCTCCTGATCATAGAAATCAGGAATGATCTGCTCTCTACTCTCAGTATGTTCTTGATCAGCCATAAGGCTATCAGCTCCTCAACTGTAAAAAAGAATGTATATTAGGATTGGTTCGATCCGTGCACAAAACAACCCTCTTTTCTAAGATACAGGAGCAACTGCACCCCTCGTCCCTGGAAAGCAAGTCGGAGGCGATGGCGCCAAGAGTGATAGCCAGCCGTTTCTTCCCAGAGTACCATAGAGCTAACAGTTTGGGAAAATCCCCATATGCGAGTACGATAAAGGTAGAGTAGGGTTACAGAGCAGGTGGTCCGGTACTAGCCCGGCCAGCGTCTGCTCTGCCAGATGGTGTCGATCTGGTTCCTGGCCACTTCGCCTCGGGACCCACATTAGTAGGCCGGGCGAGAGAGCAGAAGATGGCAAGAAGAGCAAAAGCGATGTTAATCTACGGTTTTGATTGGAGGAGCTACCGAGAGCTGGTGATGCCGGCCTTTGCACGCTGGCTCACAGCCAATGATGCCGGGGAGGTCGAGGCGCTTTATGCTGCAACGAGCCTGGCATACGAGGAGGCTTTTCTACCAGCAGCAATGCAGTCGGCGCGCACCTGGCCTCGGGCAGTGGCCTTTGTCGCCACTCTGCCCCGTGGCCCCCATAGTCTCTACGAATATCGCCTGCTCTGCTCCGCCGACGAGTTCACGGTGCTCAGCGATCGCTATCTCTACCGCCATGTCCCGCATCTCCACCGCTGCTCAGAAGCGTTGGCAGCAGTCTGGAGCGCCATCGTTGAGCACTACTGTGCGTATGGCGAGATCCTGACCAGGGACCCAGTAGAGACAGAGCAGCGGCCAACAGTCACGCGGGCCGCCGTGGGCCTGATGAGCCAGCCAGAGGGGGTCAAGAGCAGCCCGCTCCAGCTGAGTGAAGCCTACTTTGAGGTGACCAGTCCTGACCTGAGAGAAGAGGAACCGCCAGAAGGCTTCTTTCTCGGACAGCATCCCAACGTGCTGCGCCTGCGCGGCTGGTTGGCCTCTATCTCACCTGCAGCGCTGGCGCTTTTTGAATACCTAGCCTGCGGACGGCGCGCTCTGCCCTTTGAAGATGGCTTAACGCCCGGTCTGCTGGGGGCGCTCACTCGCGTCTCACTCGGTCACTACATCGGTTATCTGACCCCCACCGAGGTCAAAAGGCTGGCTCACTGCCTGCATACAGCCACAGCCCCAGAGACCGAGGTCGCCGTCAGGGACTACGATCGCTTCCGCCAGGGAGTGGCTTCAGGCCAGGAGACGCGCCTGATCGATGAAGTGCTCCCAGCCTATGGCAGCAATTTGTTGACAGCGGTACGCCTCGCCGCAGAACAAGACCTTGGCCTGATCTGTCGCCAGCAATAAAAATAAAAGAAGATACTGTCTGTGCTTCCTCTTGCTTCCCCCGCCCTAGCTCGCTTGTAGCCCTTTTGATCCGCGTTCTCACACCCCTTTTCCCCCTCCCTATTCTCTGATGATCAGCAGGTGATACGATAACAATAACGAAGGATCACGAGGCAGAGAGAGGACGAGCTGGGACTTGATGATCGCTGCTCTCCTCCCTCTGCCAGACTCATTCCTGCCGATGGAGGAAATCCGATGAGCGTGAGCGAAGGAGCTTGCTTTGCCCATATTCTAGAGCGCCTCTCGCGCGATGTCCTTTTCCAGCTGGAAGATGTGCCAGAGGCTGACCTGAATCGGCACCTTGAGCTGCCCGAGACCAACACCCTCTTTGCGCTGGCAACACACCTGGTTGGGGCCGCCGAGTATTGGGTGCTCGTTCTCGTTGGGCAGCGCCAGATCGCTCGCGACCGCGCTGCCGAGTTTCAGGCACGCGGAGACTTCGCAGCCTTAAAGGAGCGCTATGAACGCTGGTTGCAGGCGATGCATGAGGTCCTGGATACACTCCCGGATGCCCGCCTTCAGGAGCCTGTGAGCGGACCAACTACCTATCGCTATGCCCCAGCAGATCGCCCTCTGATTGCGCGCGATGCCCTTCTGCACGCCGTGGAGCACTCAGCCTTGCATTTAGGGCATATTCAGCTCACACGCCAGCTGCTGGGTTTGCCTCCGCGCGCCTAGCCCTGCCTCAGAGCGGGAACATAATAACCTGTTTGGCCTCTTCTCTGCTCCCACTGAGAAAGAAAAGAGGGCCGCCAGGGGTCCCTGCTCTGAGGCAGGATTTTCCCTTCTCAGCCAGAGATATGAGGGGGAAGCTGACCCACGTTAGCAAGAGGAGCTGCCTGGGAATCGCCCGCTACGCAACCTTGTATCCTCTAGCCAGTAGGAGCAGGGAAAGAGATGGCTTCCAGCCGCCGTAGCTAGCTCTCTAGCGTGCTCACTGTTGTCGACCGCGCTTCCTCCAGCAGAGCTACTGCCGAGCAAGCGATACCCTCACCACGACCGGTAAAGCCCAGGCCGTCGGTCGTCGTCGCCTTCACACTGACCTGCGCCAGTGAGAGCTCAAGCAACTCCGCCAGCCGCGCGCGCATTGCCATCACATAAGGAGCCAGGCGAGGACGCTGTGCAATGACCGTCGCATCGACGTTCACCACGCGCCAGCTATGCTGGCCCAACAGATCGCGCGCATACGACAAAAAAAGAGCGCTCGGCTGATCCTTCCAACGAGGATCATGCGAAGGGAAATGCATCCCAATATCGCCAAGGGCCGCCGCTCCCAGCAAGGCATCCACCACCGCATGGATCACCACATCGGCATCCGAATGACCAGCCAGCCCTATCTCGGAAGGAATAGTTACCCCCGCCAGTACCAGCGGTCGCTCGGGGGCAAAGGCATGAGCGTCGAACCCACAGCCGATTCGCAAAGTCATCGCGGCCACGTCTCCTGATGCACCAGATATTCCGCCAGCAGGAAATCCTCCTGCGTCGTAATCTTCATATTGGTGTACGAGCCGGGGAAGATTGCTACGCGGTAGCCCAGGCGTTCCACCAGTGCAGCATCATCGCTCACTTCCTCCTCCTCCGCAGCCTGAGCAGAGCAAACACGGTGAGCCTCCCAGAGTAGGGGAAAGGAGAACACTTGGGGTGTCTGCACCACCCACAGGTGGGCACGTTCAGGCGTCTCACAGACATACCCCCCCTCGACCACTTTCAGCGTATCTTTGACAGGAACGGCGGCCACCGCTGCTTGATGCAAACGGGCCGCATGTAAACCGGCCTCGATCAAGGCAGAAGACACGAAAGGACGCGCTCCATCATGGACCAGCACCCACTGGGTCTCTGGCAAGTGGCGAGCCAGGGCCTCCAGGCCCAGGCGTACCGAATCCTGGCGTCGTGGCCCACCGGCTACCACGGCAATCACCTTACGCCAGCCTTCCTCGGCCAACAGCTCACAGGCATCGGCCTCGCGAGCGGGGTGAACCACCAGGACAATTGCCTTAATCAGCGGACAAACCTCAAAAGCATCCACCGTACGGGCTAGCGTCAAACGCCCGGCCAGCGGGGTCCAGAGCTTATCGCGACCGGCCATACGCCGGCTGCTACCGGCGGCCACAATTACCACAGCGGCTCGTTCTTGCATAGCAATAATCCACCAGCGCCTCCGCCTATAATGAGAGGCACCGTATGACTGGTGCCTACCCGACATCTACTATGACGTTCCCTGGCAGCCAGAGAGAGCCAGATCCCCCCTTTTTTCTCGTCTCCCCCCTTCCCTTCCACCCCCCTCCAGACTGTCGCTGTCCCATCAACCTGCCCTGGCACTGGCCCGATTCCGTCGTCTCTCTTCCCCCTCGGTGAAGCTCGCTCAGCGCTAGCCCTGACGCTGTTTGCCGGTCGACTGCCCTTGACTGCTGGACATTGAATTACCGCTACTCTGCTTCGGATAAGCAAAGATCAGACGCCCAGCGACCGTCTGAATGACCCGCGTCACCGTCACCTCGATCGTCATATTCATATACTGGCGACCCCCCTCCACTACAATCATCGTCCCGTCATCCAGGTAACCTACGCCCTGACCCAGCTCCTTGCCATCTTGCATAATCTTAATCGCAATCTCTTCACCGGGCAGAAGCACCGGCTTCACCGCATTCGCTAACTCATTAATATTGAGCACCTTCACTCCCTGCAACTCGGCGACGCGATTGAGATTGAAATCGTTCGTGATAATCGGACAATGGAGCGCGCGCGCCAACTTGACCAGCTTGCTATCCACCTCCTCAGAGCTGCTCTCCATATCGGTATCCATAATCTCCACAGGCACCGTCGCATCCTTCTGCAAGCGGTTCAACATCTCCAGACCATGCCGGCCCCGATTCCGCCGGAGCGTATCAGCAGAATCGGCAATCCGCTGCAGCTCGTTGAGCACAAAGCGTGGGACTACCAGCTTACCAAAGATGAAGCCTGTCTGGCTGATATCGGCAATGCGACCATCGATAATAGCGCTGGTATCGAGCAAGATCTGGGGGCCTACCGCACTTGCCAGCGCCTCCGCCTCCTTAGCACGCTCCCGCTCCCGTTCACGCTCTCGCTCCTCTTCCCGCTCTCGACGGCGTGTCAGAAAGAGGGACTGAAACATATGCGCCAGCTCGCTCTTGCGCAGTACGGCCACCATTGCCCCTAAATACCCACAGATGATGGCCGCTACCACGGGCAGAATATGGCCCCAGTTCTCTGGCAAGGCACCCAAGGGGATACCAAAGAGCACAGAGATGAGCAGGCCCACAATGAGTCCAATGGTGCCAGCGATCAGATCACTGACCGCCACCGTCCGCAGCTGATGGCTCACCCAGCGATAGGGAACAATGGTCACATAGGGTGTAATCACAAAAGCAACGAGTGCACAGACAAACGCAATTGCGGCGGACCATTCAAGCTTCTCAAGCAGGAGAGTCGAAAGCGGATGTTCGAAAAAGAAGATGGAGAAACCGACGCTGGCAGCCAGAAGCGCCCCAATGCAGCGAGCGATTGTGTTAACAGACATCCCATCAGCCTCCAGAAGGGTGAGAGGTTCAAGCACCGACGACGGGCCAGCGTGAGGTAAAGCATGCGGGCAGGAGCAGAATAGATGATAATCAGACAAACAAGAATGATGATTCCGGATAACAGGGCCTGGCCTGCTGTGCTGAACCGCCAGAAACGCGCCCGTCGAATCACAAAAATCGTCATGCCAGCTATAAAGTATACCGTTTTCCCGAGTCAGAATCAAGAGTGAGGATCAACCTCTGGGAGCGGGAGCCACGATAATTCACGAAACGCTTACCTCCTTTATTTAAACTCAACAGATGCTTTAGTCACGGGACAAGAGTCATCCTTGCTGGTTAGTGTAGCGCGATTTCCAGGGCGACTGCAAGAGTACTGGCGGGAATGACCCGGCACTCCTCAGCCAGTCCCGCCCCTTCCAACTCGCGGCGCACCCGCTCCGTGCGCCCGCTGGCAGGGACCAGGCAGCGTTTGAAGCCCAGTTTCGCCGCCTCGCGCACGCGCAGCCCCAGACGACTGACCGGGCGCAGTTCACCTGAGAGGCCGACCTCCCCAATCAAGGCCAGATCGGGCGGGATACGCCGGTCGCGGTAGCTTGAGGCGATTGCCGCTGCCACGCCCAAATCAACAGCTGGCTCCTCCAGCGTGAAGCCTCCCACCACGTTGGTATAGACATCGTGATTGCCCAGGGCCAGGCCAACGCGCTTGGTCAAGACCGCCAGCAGCATCAACAGGCGATTATGCTCAATGCCATTGGCTGTACAGCGAGCAATCCCGAAATTGCTGGGAGTCACCAGGGCCTGCACCTCCACTAGCAGCGGGCGCGTTCCCTCCATGCTTACCACCACCGCCGAGCCACTGGCGGCCCCGGGGTGCTCGGATAGGAAGAGAGCCGATGGATTGGGGACCTCCTGCAGGCCCTCGCCATGCATCTCGAAGACCCCCACCTCATGGGTCGCGCCAAAGCGATTCTTGACACCACGCAGCAGGCGATAGGTATGGTAGCGTTCCCCCTCCAGATAGAGCACACAATCGGCAATGTGCTCCAGAGCTTTGGGGCCTGCCACCGTCCCCTCCTTCGTGACATGGCCGATGATGAACATTGGGATGTGGCTACTCTTCGCCACCTGCATCAGATGCAGTGTACATTCGCGCACCTGGCTGATACTACCTGGAGCCGAGGTCAGATGAGTCGCGAAGACCGTCTGAATGGAATCGACCACCACCAGCGCCGGCTTGAGGCGAGCGATGGCCTCGCAGATCACTTCCAGCTCGACCGTCGCTAACAGATAGAGGCGCTCACCGCTGATCTCCAGGCGCTCGGCGCGCATCTTGATCTGCTCACTCGACTCCTCGCCCGAGACATAGAGGACCGGCCCCACACGCTCGGCAATAGAGCCCGAGACCTGCAGCAGCAAGGTTGACTTGCCGATGCCCGGTTCGCCACCGACCAGCGTGAGCGAGCCAGGCACGAGGCCGCCACCCAGAACACGATCCATCTCGGCATAGCCGACCGAAAGGCGCTCATGAGAGAGGGCTTTCACTTGGCTCAGGGGTTGTGGCACCGTTGGAGCGGCAGAGGCCCCAGCGGTCGCAGCCGCCCCCGTCAACAAGGCATAGCGGCGCTGGGGGGCAGGAGCCGCAGCCGACGTTTCGGGAAGCGATACCTCCTCCAGGGTGTTCCAGGCGCCGCAATCGGGGCAGCGTCCCAGCCACTTCGTCTGCTCACCACCACACTGCTGGCATACAAAGCGCGTACGAGATTTAGGCATAGAATTACAACCAGCACACTTGCTTCAGAACAGGTAATATGGTAGCGTAGGTCCTGACGGCTTGTCTGACCGGCGCCTGATCAGGCAGGCACAAGGAGAGCGCCCACAGTTGCCAGTGTTACCAGCGGGTACCAGGTAAGGGAACAAGCGAGCGAGGACAAAAAAAGAGGAGAGCCTGCGGCGCGCGAGACGCGCCAGAGTGGCTCTCCTCTGCACACTATCAACCTGGCAAGGTTTCACCGGCGGGGCTGCCCTCACTGCTTCCGGCGGAGAGCGCCGCCTGCGGCGAAGCCGGAGCGGGCAATTGCTCCAGACGACTGCGCACCTGCAGTTCGAGAGCATTGTCGACCACCACCGCTTCGACCACATCACCGGCATGGAAGCGACCCTGGAGCAGACCTTCGGCCAGCGGATCTTCAACCAAGCGCTGGATCGTGCGCCGCAGCGGGCGGGCGCCGTACTGCGGATCGAAGCCTTCCTTGATCAAGAAGTCCTTGGCAGGCTGCGGGACTACCAGCTCGATCTGCTGCTCCGTCAGCTGATTGCGCACGCGATTGAGCAACAGATCGACGATCTGATACATATCCTCGCGGCGGAGCGAGTGGAAGACGATGACCTCATCGATACGGTTCAGGAACTCGGGCTTGAAGGTATTCTTCAGCTCGCCGAGCACCTTATTCTTCATCTCCTCGTATTCGCTCTTATAAGCCTGCTCCTTATCCTTCGTCAGCTTGAAGCCGATCGACGCCTCGCGGTTCAGCAAGGTGGCGCCCACATTCGACGTCATGATAATGATCGTATTGCGGAAGTCCACCGTGCGGCCCTTGGCATCAGTCAGCTTTCCATCCTCCAGGATCTGGAGGAGCATATTGAAGACATCGGGATGGGCCTTCTCGATCTCATCGAGCAAGATCACGCTGTAGGACTTGCGGCGCACGGCCTCTGTCAACTGGCCGCCCTCCTCATAGCCGACATAGCCCGGTGGAGCGCCGACCAGGCGAGCAGCAGCATGACGCTCCATGAACTCTGACATGTCGATTTTGATCAGGGCGTCCTCGCTGCCAAACATGAACTCGGCAAGAGCGCGGGCCAGCTCGGTCTTGCCGACGCCAGTTGGGCCGAGGAAGATGAAGGAGCCAATGGGCCGCTTAGGATCTTTCAGCCCGGCGCGAGCGCGGCGGACGGCGCGCGCGATCTTCTCGATCGCCTCATCCTGAGCGATGACGCGCTTATGAAGGGCCTCCTCCATATGGAGCAGGCGCTGAGACTCCTCCTGAGCGATTCGCATGACCGGGATGCCGGTCCACATCGAGACAATCTGAGCGATCTCTTCCTCGCCAACGACGGGGCGATCGCTCCCTCGCTCTTTCTGCCAGCCGGCCTCCAGCTTAGCAATGCGCTCGCGCAGCTTCACCTCGCGGTCGCGCAGCTCGGCAGCCAGCTCGTAATCCTGCTGCTGGATTGCGGCCTCCTTCTCGCGGAGCACCGCCTCCAGGCCCTTCTTAGCCTCTTTCAGGTTCAGCGGGGCCAGCGAATGCTGCATGCGGACACGGCTGGCGGCCTCATCGATCAGGTCGATGGCCTTATCGGGCATGAAGCGATCCGTGATATAGCGGCTGGCCATCTCCGTTGCCGCCTTGAGCGCCTCATCTGTGATGGTCAAGCGGTGATGGGCCTCGTAGCGCTCGCGGATACCCTTGAGGATCTCGATCGTCTCCTCAATGGTTGGCTCGCGTACGATGACCTCCTGGAAGCGGCGCTGCAGGGCGGCGTCGCGCTCGATATACTTGCGGTACTCATCGAGCGTTGTCGCGCCGATACACTGGATCTCGCCGCGAGCCAGAGCCGGCTTCAGGATATTGGCCGCATCGACCGCACCCTCCGCGGCGCCGGCGCCGACCAGCGTGTGGACCTCATCGATGAAGATGATGCAGTCGCGACTATTACGGATCTCCTCGATGATCTTCTTCAGGCGCTCTTCGAACTCGCCACGGTACTTGGTGCCTGCCACCAGGGAGCCGACATCCAGCGTGAGCAGACGTTTACCCGCGATGGTCTCGGGAACCTCGCCGGCGACGATGCGCTGCGCCAGGCCCTCAACGATTGCCGACTTACCGACACCAGGTTCACCAATGAGCGCAGGATTATTCTTGGTACGACGCGACAGGATCTGAATGACCCGCTCGATCTCCTGATGGCGTCCAATAATAGGATCAAGCTTACCGGCGCGGGCATCGGCGGTCAGATCAACGCCCATCGCGTCGATAGTCGGCGTCTTGGAGTGCTTGGCATCGCGCTCATGGGGCGAGCCGGATTGGCTGAGCACCTGGATCGTTTGCGTGCGCACCTTCTCCAGGTTGACACCCAGGCTTTCCAGGACACCGGCGGCGATTCCCTCACCCTCGCGCACCAGGCCAAGCAGAAGGTGTTCGGTGCCGATGTAATGATGGTTCAGGCGGCGCGCCTCGTCCACCGCCAGCTCGATAACCTTCTTGGCCCGGGGGGTCAGACCAATCTCCCCAAGCACAATGCGGTCACCGCGCCCGATGATGAACTCAACAGCGCTGCGCACCTTGTGCAGCTCGACACCCAGATTCGCCAGAACCTTGGCGGCCACACCTTCGCCCTCGCGTACGAGGCCCAAAAGGAGGTGCTCTGTCCCGATGTAATTATGCTGGAAGCGCTGGGCTTCCTCCTGGGCGAGGCTCAGGACCTTCCTGGCTCGCTCGGTGAATTTATCAAATCTATCTCTATCCCTGTCGTTCACCTGTTTGTCACCCCCCTTTCAGTGGCAGAGGGTGGAACCGAGCCCTCTGTGTCGCTCAGGTAAACTTGGTAATTCATCATACAACACCCTTCTTTGCAGCGTCAAGCAAGAACGACCTGGGGCATTGCCGTCATCCATGGATCACTCCTCTACACGCTGAAACAAGCGACCCCCTCACTGCTCCACTCTCGCCTGTCGCAGCAAGGAGGTCGTATCAGCTCAGCTGTTCAGGTGCGCATGCACGCTCTAGCGTCCGGCGCG
Source organism: Thermogemmatispora aurantia (assembly GCF_008974285.1). GTDB lineage: Bacteria > Chloroflexota > Ktedonobacteria > Ktedonobacterales > Ktedonobacteraceae > Thermogemmatispora > Thermogemmatispora aurantia. The sequence continues at coordinate 824,660 of NZ_BKZV01000001.1, forward strand.
GGCGCCATCGCGCAACCCGCTGGTAGCACAGGCGGTCCCTTCAGCTAGAACGAGTGACTGCCAGCCATTGAAGACTGGTTTTTTGTCTGGCCTGTCCAGAAGCGTGTCAGTACGCGTTCGTGCCTTCGCGCTTCTGCCTCATAGTCGGGAGCGCAGCACGCCGGCTGAGCCAGGTCTACAAGGACTACAGCCCAGGACTACAGCCCACCCAGGCTCAGTCACCAGCCGGTTTCCCTCCCACCCCTCGGGGGCTGTGGTACGGGCTGCGATCCTGCACCGCGCTCTGCCGCGCTACGCAAGGCAACAGTGCCTACTAGCTGCCAGAACCCTCCGTTTCCTCGGTTGTCAGATTCTTATTGCGCTGGCGGGCAGCGGCCCGGAAAGCCTCAGCCATCGCAGTGATCTCGCCATCGTCGCCCAGCGGCAGATGGTCCAACAAGGACGGTTCGCTTTTCTCAGCGCGCTCGCGGCGTTCGCCACGCCCTTCTCGCTCACCCTTCTCGCCACGTTCACGGCGTTCGCCACGTCCCTCATGCTGGTGCTGCCCACTTTCCTGACGTCTGGCCGTCTCTTCAAGGGACAGCTTCATTTTATCATCTGTGGCCCCCTTGGTGGTAGCCTCAAGCGAACCGCTGCCAGGGGCGGCCTGGCTCTGGCTCTGGCTTTGACCCTGGCTCTGGGTCTTGGCGCTATCTGGCTCTTCAACCTGACGCAGGCTCAGGCCGAGACGACGACGCTCAGGATCGATGCGCAGGATACGCAGCTGGAGCTGCTGGCCCTCATGCAGGCTGGTCTTGGGGTCCATACCAGGGGGCAGCTCCGAAAGATGAATGAGGCCCTCGATACCGTCTTCGATACGCGCAAAAGCCCCAAAAGGTGCAATCTTGGTGATCGTGCCCGTCACGAGCTGGCCAGGCGTGTAGCGCTGCTCGACGGTTGTCCAGGGATCGACCTCGGCTTTCTTGATGGAGAGCGCGATCTTTTTCTTCTCTTTGTCGACACTGAGGACCTGGACCTCGACTTCCTGGCCAACGTGCAGCACCTCGCTGGGATGATTGACACGGCTCCAGGCTAGCTGGCTGATATGGACAAGGCCATCGGCCCCGCCGAGGTCAACAAAGGCTCCGAAGTTCGCGAGGTTGCTCACCACGCCCTTGCGAATCTCACCTGGCTTCAGCTCATCCAGCAGCTCCTCACGTCGCCGCTGCCGCCACTCCTGCACCGCCTGGCGCTCAGAGAGGATCAGCCGATTGCGGGCGCGGTTAATCTCGATAATCTTGAGCTGCAGCTCCTTGTCCTTCATACTGGCCAGCTTGGCCGCCGTCTCCTGACTCTCACCACCCGCAGCCACCTCTTCGCGCTTCAGGCTCTGGATTTGCGAGATCGGCACGAAGCCACGGATGCCATTGACATCGACGATCAGGCCGCCCTTGTTGTAATCGATGACGCGCGCCTTGATCAACTCGTTGTTGCGATACTGCTCCTCAACCAGACGCCACTGGCGCTCGGCATTGGCCTTCCTCAGCGAGAGCACAGCATGGCCGTCCGGCGTCTCCGGCTGCACGACATAGACAAGGACCTTGTCGTGCACTTTCAACTCGCTCAGCGAGCCATAGCCACTGGCCGGCAGCTCCTTTGTTGAGAGCACGCCCTCTGATTTGAGGCCGATATCGACCAGGATCTCATCCTGGTCGATGCGCACGATTTCCCCTTCGACAACATCGCCACGTTTGAGGCTGGTGGGATTATTGGCTGAGGCCAGAAGGGCCTCCATGTTCAGGTCTTCTGATTCTTCCGGGTTCCCGGTTCTGCTGGTTTCAGGCTCTCTTGCTTCAGACATGGTCTGTACCTGCCCGCTTTGAGTTTTTTCCGCTGGCGGTGTCGAAAGGTCGCCGTGCTGTTGTGCTTGCATGGGTAAAATACCCCCTTCGATCCACGGTTTTTTTGCCTTGCCCCTCGAGCGCCCTCTGATCCTGTCTAACGTATGTCGTACGTAGATCGCCCGCTTCCTTGGTCCGTTATCACTTCTGCCAGGGGTAACGACAGGAACGTCATCTTGAGATCGGGGGGATGCGTCTCGGACAACTGGCTATCGGAGGAGGCTGCTCAGGCTGCGATGGCTGCTGCTTGTCGCTGTACTTCCTACTATGAGACGACGATTCTCCATAGTACACCCGTTCGTGCTAGAGAGTAGTTCTACGAAACGATGCCCGCAGACAGGTCATAAGGTATATATGGGCACAATGAAAGCCTTGTGTAAGCATACCCCCACTCGATGCTCTAATTATACCAAAAGCCGCCTGTGAATGCAAGGCAAAAGCTAGCTTTTCGGCGGACCTCCCCGCTGTTTTTTTGTTTACCACATTGTATCATACCCACGCAAGTTCAACCAGCCCCTTTTTGCGGCGTGAATGTGGTAGAATAGGCACATGAATATGTCCAGCATCAACGAGGTGGTGACCACTCTGCGCTCCCGCCTGGCCCCTCCCGACCAGGCTCTGTCAACAGCACCACCTCCCGAAATCGCTTCTCGCCCTCTACGGCGCGCCGCTGTGCTCTTACCACTTTTCGAGGCCGAGGGCCTGCCTTGCCTGCTGCTGATCCGCCGCGCTCCTACACTGCGCACCCACAGCGGTGAGATCGCTTTTCCTGGTGGCTCGGTCGATCCCCAGGACCGCGATCCAGTCATGACAGCCCTGCGTGAGGCCCAGGAGGAGCTCGGCCTCCCCCCCGAGCGCTCTGAGGTGCTCGGGTTGCTCTCCCCTTCCTTTACATTGGTGACGAATTTCTGGATCACTCCCGTGGTGGCTTTCTTGCCCGCCGGCCCCGGCCCCCTTACACCCCAGGCCTCCGAGGTCGCTGAGGTCATCCGCGCTCCTCTCCCCGCTCTGGCCGATCCCCGCATCTTCCATAGCGAGGTCTGGGATACTTCTGGCCTGCGACGCGTCGTCTATTTCTATGACTACGGCCCTTATCGCATCTGGGGCGCAACTGCCCGAATTCTGCATCAATTGCTCTCTATACTGGAAGAGTCAACAGCCCAATAGTCATGGTCTCCTTGATTCTTCCCCTCGCCCGGCTACAATGAACAATAGCTACTGCGTTGGTAGTGCTGTTCTGTAGCGCGTCTCTTGTAGGTTCTGTTGTTCGTTGTGTGAGTTGTGGGTCTGGCTCTCAGTTGCCCCTGGTGGAGATTGCTGTGAGACTGCCAACTTCCGATGCCCACTCTGCGCAGCTCCGACTCGCTCAGGCGGACCGGGCGGTGCTCCCCCACTCGTCGCCTGCCTCGTCCCCCGCTTCCGCTGCATACCCCCCCCTCGCTTTGCCTGTAACCCCCCCCCCTTCTCCCCTCACTTCGGAGCCGTTGCAGTCCGGTCTGGGAAGAAGCAGCTCCCCTCTCCTTCCTTCTGGGGATTTGACCACTGGGGGCTTGAAGACGCTGGCTACGCGGCGCGATTTGCCCCTGCGCGCTGAGTGGCAGGCTCCTGCCGCCGCGCCCGCTCCTCCCCCAGCGGCCCACATTCCTCTCTTTCCTCTGCTGGTGTTGTGTTGCGTCCTGGTTATGCTGCTGAGTGGAGGGCTGCTGCTGCTACTGATCCTTGAACCTTGAGACACCTGGCCCTTTCCCACTGCGGATAGCGGCTGGCTTCGATAACCTCCGGCACTATGCCGGACTTCATCAGGTCGCCGTTGCACTGGGCTGAGGCTGATCGCCACTGGCCATGTCCGCCAGCCGGTCAGGGCATGCTCTTGATGCCCGCTCCCCGCTGCGGCTGCGGGTCAGGCAGAATTACCTCTGTACCCCTCCCTGGCCGCTTCGCCGGCTAACCGGCTGCGAGACGAGGCTCGCGGGTTGGGAGCTGGATGCTGGTCGATCAGCGCTTGCCCCAGCCAGCAGATCCGCGCGTTATCCTGGCCTCGATCGGCGTTGGCACGACGGGCCTGGCTCTCACCCAGACTGCTGAGCCTGGTCGGTGATCGCCGGAACACCGTGGAGTCCTTTGGCCTGGAGCACGGCTTTGACGATGGCTCGCGCCAGAGTGCTGGCAGCCGCGGCTCCTATAAGGCTGACCTGCGCTGCCGTGGTCGCAGGATCAGGGGGTGTTGTTGTCTCTGCACCCAGGGACAGGGCGAAGACCGTGTCACCGTCGAACATGGTGTGAGCCGGCTGAATGGCCTGCGCCAGTCCATTGTGGGCCATCTGCGCTATTTTGTTGACGCTCGCTTTGCTGAGGGTAGCGCTGGTGGCGACGACGGCAATGGTGGTGTTGCTGAAGGGATGTGGCCCTTGCCTTTGAGTTGTTCCAGCATCCGGCGCCGGCGCCCCAGCAATGATAGCTCCGCTCCGTGGGTCGATGATGTTGCCAACAGCATTGACGACAACTAAGGCCCCGACGATGGTCCCGTCGGGAAGCTGCGTGCTGGCTGAGCCAAGCCCACCTTTGATAGCGTGCTGGCTCCCGGCAAACTTGGCGACGGTGGCTCCGGTTCCGGCACCTACGCTTCCTTGCTCAATGGGTCCACCGCTGGCCCGCTCACAGGCACGGTAGCCGGCTGCGGCATCGGGCCGAATCTGCGACGAGCCAAGTCCGAGGTCGAAGATGGCGGCTGCCGGTACGATCGGCACGCGCGCCACACCAGTCTCAAAGCCCTGGCCGCGCTCTTCCAGATAGCGCATGACTCCCGCGGCGGCCTCCAATCCGAAGGCGCTTCCCCCGGTAAGCAGAATGGCGTTGACGCGCTCGACAAGGTAGAGGGGACGCAGAAGATCAGTTTCGCGCGTCGCTGGAGCTCCGCCACGTACGTCTACCCCGCCTACGGCCGGCAAGTCGCAGAGCAGAACTGTGCACCCGGTCCCTGCCTCCAGGTTGGTGTCGTGTCCGACACGGATGCCAGGAACATCGGTGATGTCGTCGTGCATGGTCGCTGCCTCCTGATGAATCTCCGGCGGTATTGGGGGCCTCGCCGGCAGGCCCAGCTGTTGCTCCGGCAGCTCCGGCGCCTGGTCCCACCCGCCCCGATCTAACTCGGGCGAAGCAGCGTCAGTCAGGGATCAAGGTGCTGTCGGGCGGCGTTTGTCCGCCAGTTTCTCTGGCAGCCTGGCTGGCGGCAACCGCAGGGGTCAGGTGAAGGCCAGGGCGCGCCGGAGTCGTTCGACGGCTGCGGCAACGCTCTCACGCCCGTTGTAGACGGCGCTGCCGGCGACGAGCAGGTTGGCACCAGCTCGTACGACGAGCGGGGCGGTGTGCTCGTTGATGCCGCCATCGACCTCGAGGTCACAGTGAAGCTGGCGCTCGGTGAGCTGCTGCCTGAGACGGGCGATTTTGGGTAGCGTCTCGGGAATGAATTCCTGACCGCCGAAGCCAGGATTGACAGTCATGATGAGGACTAGGTCAAGCAAGGAGAGGATGTCTTCCAGCAGCCAGACGGGCGAGGAAGGATTGAGAGCCACTCCTGCTTGCTTGCCAGCCTCTTTGATCTGTTGCACGATGCGGTGCAGGTGGGGACAGGTCTCCTGGTGGACAATGATGACGTCGGCCCCAGCCCGCGCGAAGGCTTCGATGTAGTGCTCGGGATTGGTGATCATGAGATGCGCTTCTAGCGGCAGGCTGGTGCTGCGCCGCACGGCCTCGACGATGAGGGGTCCCATTGTGATGTTGGGGACAAAGTGCCCATCCATGACATCGATTTGGATGCGCTGCACGCCGGCCTCTTCGGCTTCGCGCACCTGCTCTCCGAGGCGACTGAAGTCAGCACTCAGAATAGAAGGCACGAGGCCAATGGCTACTGGCGACTGTGGCACCTGAGCTGCCCTCGCTGTCGGTTGCTCGGCTGTCATGCAGTGGACCTCCTCTGGAGAGCCGCGGCTGCGGCTGTGTCTAGCAGCCAGGCGACCTCTCCGGCAGCAGCGTGTACAAGACGCGCAGGGTAGTCATCGGGCGAGCCTTGGTCTTCGAGGACGGCCCGCACAGCTTCGGCTTTGTCACTACCGGTGACGAGGAAGAGGATGTGACGCGCAGCCTGGAGAATGGGCGGGGTGAAGGTGAGCCGCTCGGGTGGAGGCTTGGGTACGCTGACGGCCAAGACCAGACGCTCGCGCTCGTGCAGAGCCGCTTGATGCGGGAAAAGGGAGGCGGTGTGACCTTCTGGCCCCATGCCAAGCTGAATGAGATCAAAGACAGGGACCCCCGCCGTGCCAAAGACACGCCGAAGCTCTGCGGCATAGCTCTCTGCCGCAGCCTGGCGATCGGCTTGCTCCGCTGGCATGCGGTGAATATTGGCCGCGGGAATGGGCAGCTTGCTCAGCATGACCTCGTAGGCCATGCGGTAGTTGCTTTCTGGATGGTCAGGCGGGACACAGCGCTCGTCGGACCAGAAGATGTCAACGCGCGTCCAGTCTATCTGGCCACGGTAGGGATCGCTGGCCAACAGGCTGTAGAGTTTGCGAGGTGTGGAGCCTCCAGCCAGCGCCAGCGTGAAACGCCCGTGGGTAACGATGGCTTCCTGGGCGAGGCGGATGACGAGACGGGCCGCCTCCTGGCTGAGGCTCTCGCTATCAGGATAGATGGCAATCCGCTGTTGCATTGTTTCGATTCTATCCTCTCTGTAAGGCTGGACAGCCAGAGTAGAGCTGTCACTCTGGCTTACTTAAACATAGAAGAGAGAGGCCCCGCGATGGCATCCCCCAAACAATGCGCTCAAGTCAATAAGGACGCCAGTTCCTGCAGGATTTTTTCGAATTGGTCATCATGGCCGGTGATCTCCAGCTCATCAACGAGCAGCTGACTCTCCTGGTGCTGCTCGTTAAGAGCGAGGGTGCGCTGGCGCGGCTGCTCCTGCTCCAGTTCGATGGAGGTCAGCACATGATCGCTGTCACCAGCAAGACGGCTGATGCTGAACAGCGCTTGCTGGTCCGCCAGTCGACTGGTGAGACGCAGCAGGCAGATGGTCCCCGGGGGAACTTCGCCTTCGCGACGCGGGCGGATATCGATGCGCGTCGGCTGCCCGGCTTCGTTCTCCAGGCACCAGTGATAGGCGCCCGGCGGCAGGCTCTCGCCGCTGCCCGGACAGGAGGCAGAGCAGGCAACACGACGCCAGGTGAGGCGCTCTTTGAGCCAGCCGCCCATCAGCAAGGCCCGCGCCGGCTCCTGGAGGCGCTGAGGGTAGACACCAGCAGCCGAGATCCCGGTCGATGGCAGATCCGCCGAGGAACCAGAGGCAGACGTACCAAGCACGGCATGCTCAATTTCAATGCTCTGGATACCGTCAAAGTAAGGACGATACTCCAGGCCATCGAAGAATTGGGCGACCAGCTGACGCAGCGGCGTAAGGCGTCCCCAGTTCAGGTCACTGATAGCGCAGGCTGGATATGTCTCTAGCAGAGAAGCTAGCAGACGCAGTGTCGGCCCTGGAGTCTGGAAGCTGGCAGAATCGACGATCAGTCGCTGGCTGATGGCGGCCAGCGAGCCAAGGGGATCACCGCTGGCCGGCGGCTCATCAAGCCACCAGAGATAAATCGGCAGGTCCGGTCTGACCAGCCTTTGCAGCAGGGCGGCGCTATGCTGAACCACTGGCCCGGTCAGAAGCGCAGTAATCTGCTCGAAGTGGTGGCGCGTGAGGTCTGAAATGACTGGGAAGCTGCGCAGGGTCACCCAGGTCGCGATTGAGGCCGGTGCGTCAGGATCGTCTTCGAAAATGAGAATGATGACACGCGCGATGTGCGTACTCAGCAGATCGCGCAGCAGGTCGCTGGCGTAGCGTGCGCGCGCAACCGATGGCGCACAGATCACCAGGTTGAGCACGCTAGTGCGCACGCTCATGTTCTGGCCGATGCGCATGTTATCAGCGGCCATTTTCCAGAGCAAAGCCACTTCTTCCTCTAGATGCTCCCAGGGAATAGCCTTGCCGGCCCACAGCGAGCGTGTCCCCGGGGATAGGTCGAGGTCCACAGTCATTCCAGATCTCCCCTGATAGAGAACGGCATCGTTCCAGGCGACCGACGGACGGGCGGAGACCGTCCGGCCTGGATCGCGTGCGCTAGCTACTGCAGCTTCTTGTTTGGCTCGTGTTCTGTAGCGAGGTACCGAAAGGCAAACAGCTCCCTCCAGTACCGCTGAGTGAGCAGGCTCCCCGCGTTGTCAGTGCCTTCGGCTCAGGTCACAGCCTTGCCCGCCGTTCCGTTAAGCGTCCATCCGCTTCTGGCGCTCCCTGGCGCTCCCTGCCAGTCACGGCAAGATCAGGCCGCGCCACAGGAGACGGCAGAGCCGATACACAGGCGAGGGTGCGTCAGCCAGTCCCCCAGTTTTGGGCGACCGACTTATTGTCTGATTGGTTGCCTAACAGGCTGGCTGACGCGACAGGCCGGACTGGCTGGCCACGGCCTGGCACGGTGACACGGGTTGGTCTGAGTTGCCCCGCAAGTCTGGACGGACGCGAGCGCGAAGGCGCTAGGGCCGTCGCCAGCGGCGCCCATCACGCCAGATGAACTCATCAGCGGCCTGGGGACCCCAGGTGCCCGCCTCATATGGATGGATGGTCTCGCGCGGCGCCTCAGCCCAGGCATCTAGAATGCCCTGAATGAACTCCCAGGCCGCTTCTACCTCGTCGCGGCGCGTGAAGAGCGTGGAGTCACCTAGCATACAATCAAGCAGCAGTCGCTCGTAGGCCTCCGGCTGCGGACGCATAAAGGACGAGCCGTAGAAGAAGTCCATGTTGACCGAGCGGATCTGCATCTCGGTACCCGGGACTTTGGCACCGAAGCGTAACGAGATGCCCTCGTCTGGCTGGATGCGCAGCACGATGACGTTCGGATCAATTTGACCCTGAATGTTGCTGCGCTGCCAGAACATGGAAGGCGGCTGCTTGAACTGAATGGCTATCTCTGTGACGCGCTTGGGCAGGCGCTTGCCAGTGCGCAGGTAGAAGGGGACGTCCGCCCAGCGCCAATTGTCAACAAAGACCTTGAGGGCCACGTAGGTCTCGGTGCCGGAATCGGGCCGCACCCCCGGCTCCTCGGTATAGCCAGGTACCAGTCGCCCATTCATCCAGCCAGCAGTATATTGGCCACGCACGGTGTTGAGCAGAGCATTCTGCCCCTGCAGCGGCTGCAGCGCATGCAGCACTTTGACCTTTTCGTCACGCACTGCCGTGGCATCAAAGGCGATCGGCGGCTCCATCGCGACCAGGGTCAGCAACTGCATCATATGGTTCTGGACCATGTCGCGAATAGCCCCCGCTTCTTCATAGTAGGCCGCTCGCCCCTCAAGGCCAATGTTCTCCGCTACGGTGATCTGGACATGGTCCACGTAGCGGCGATTCCAGACTGGCTCGAAGATGCCGTTGGCCAGGCGGAAGACCAGTATGTTCTGAACCGTCTCTTTGCCCAGGTAATGGTCAATACGATAGACCTGCTCCTCTTTGAAGACCCGCAGCACCTGACGGTTCAGCTCACGAGCTGAGGCCAGGTCATGACCAAAGGGCTTCTCAATGATGATGCGCGTCCAGCCTTTGCGGCTCTTGTTGAGACCAGCAGCACCCAGGCGCTGGATGATCTCGGGATACTGGCTCGGCGGCGTCGACAGGTAGAAGATGCGGTTACCGCCAGTGCCACGCTCCCGATCCAGCCGGTTGAGCAGGGCGTTCAGCTTTTCATAGCCCGCCTGGTTGTGAAAGTCAGACTGCAGGTAGAAGATGCCGGACGCAAAGCTCTCCCAGACCTGCTGATTGATGGGCTTCTGGCGCGAGTATTCGTTGATGGCTTCAAAAGCCTGCTCCCGGAATTGCTCATCGGTATAGGGCCGGCGCGCAAAGCCTATGACGGAAAAGCCCGCCGGCAGCGGGTGTTCCAAGGCCAGGTTGTAGAGAGCAGGCAAGAGTTTCCGATGGGTTAGATCGCCAGTCGCCCCAAAAATCACCATCGCGCAGGGTTCCGGGCTATGCTTGATACGCAACCCTTCGCGTAAGGGATTGGGCGCCTCGACCGCGCTGCGTTGAGGCATCGATGATATTCTCCTGGTCATCACTTGTTCTTGACAGACAATACACGCTCTAGACTGAGTTCCAGGTTGGTCTTCCGTTACCGGGTTTGTAACCAGGACCTCTCATCGCCTGTCATCGGCTATATTCATTGTAGTGCAATGCTTGTGCAGATTTAAAATCTTCTGAAGATCTTCCCATGTGCCCGGGCCAGGCAGGCTGACAGGCCGACAGAGCCGGAGGCCACTCTTCATCCGGGCCAGAGGCCGCGCCAGGATGGGAGCCGGGCCTGCTGAGCAGACAGAGATGGCCTTGCTCCCTTCCTCCGGTCGCTGCCTCGGTTCGAGATGGTGCAATGCGGCTGATGCGGCTCTCCCGTCGGCACACATCCGTGCAGCTTACAGGCGCGCCTGTTGATGCCTCCTCAGTCAGTGCGAGGGCTGTCCGTCACCTTGCTGCTCTACGGGAACCAGCCGTTGCGCCAGGGCCTGCAGGCCGGCAGCCAGATCACCTCCGATAGCAATGCGGATGTTACGTCGCTCGTGCGCCGAGAGGGCGAAGAGGTCGCCCAAAGCCTGCGCTTCTTTGAGAATACCAAAGGTATAGGACTCGCCCGGAATGGGGACGTCCTGCTTCACATCACCGGTGATCTGGATAAACACGCCGTTGTTAGGCCCGCCTTTGTGTAACTGGCCGGTCGAGTGCAGGAAACGCGGACCATAGCCAAGCGTTGTCGCAACGCGGTAGCGATCGCGCAGACGCAAACGCAGCGCCTGCAGGGCGCTTTCATTGACTTCGCTACGCCGCACATAGGCCATGAGGGCAATGTAGTCGCCTGGACGTACCTGGTCGAGGAAGGCTTGCAGGTAGCTATCCAGTCCTTCCTTCCCTTCTCCCATCCTTCTGCCATAGACGCGCAGCGCTCCTTCGCTGATGACTGGCTCTAGCTCGGGAAGCTTTCCTTCCCGCCGGAAGCGCTCCAGGAGGCGCGCTGTGTTGTCTTTGCTCTCTTGGACGTTCGGTTGATCGAAGGCGTTGATTTGCAGGAAGATGCCAGCGACCGCTGTGGCCAGCTCCCAGATGAAGAACTGGGCGCCCAGGTCGTAACGGTCGGCCAGATGGAAGCGTACCAGCGGCTGGCCCGCCGTGCGTAGACGCGCCAGACCTTCATCGAGGGCGGCATTGTCGTCGCCCTCCAGCCGCAGGTAGACGAAGAGGCGGTCGTTGCCATAGACGGAGGGCGCTCCCAGGGCTTCCCCTTCGACAGGAAGGAGACCTCGCCCCTCCTTACCGGTGCTCTCGGCGATGAGCTGCTCCACCCAGTAGCCGTAGCTGGCAATAGCCGGCGAGAGCACAAAGGTGATCTTGTCGCGCCCATGTGTGCCCAGGGCCCCTAGCACGGCACCCAGGCGCAGACCGGGATTGTCTGCGACTGGCTGGCTGGCGCTGCAGCGGCTCATGGCTTCTTGAGCGCGAGTCAGCAGCTGCTTGATGTCGACGCCAATCAGAGCACCAGGCACCAGGCCGAAGAAGGAGAGCGCTGAGTAGCGCCCGCCTATGTCGGGCGGATTGGCGAAGACATGGCGGAAGCGATGGTCATGGGCTAGCTGCTCTAGTGAGGTGCCAGGGTCGGTGATGGCGATAAAATGTGCGCCACCCTCGCCGCCCAGCTCGCTGACCCGCTGCCAGAAGTAGCGAAAATGAGAGAGCGTCTCGATGGTCTCGCCCGACTTGGAAGCTACTATGAACAGCGTTTTGCCAAGGTCGATGCGCTCCTCGACGGCGCGAATCGTGTCAGGATCGGTGGTGTCGAGCACGAACAGGTCCAGGTAGCCGGGTGCGACGCCGAAGGTCAGGCGCAGGACCTCGGGACAGAGGCTGCTGCCTCCCATGCCCAGCAGCACGGCGTATCGATAGCCGTCTTGACGCACCGCTTCTACGAGGCCCTCGATCTCCTGCAGGCGCTCCTGCATGGTGTTGGCAACGGTCAGCCAACCGAGTCGCTCGCGAATCTCCTGCTGGACGGCACGGTCAGTCTTCCAGAGGCTGGCATCACGTTCCCAGATGCGTCGCGCGACACCCTCGGCAGTGAGTCGCTCCAGTCCCGTACTTACCAGCTCTTGAAGAGCACTTTCGGCCTCAAATTGTGGCTCTGGTTCCTGTTGTGCTGTCACCGCGAAACCTGCCTCTCTTTGAGCGCCTGCTGACGGGCGCGAATGCTATTGAGCAACTGGTGGTAGGAGTCGGCAAACTTCTGCACACCCTCATCAAGCAGCTGCTGAGTCACCGCCTCGTAGGAGATGCCAAGCTGCTCCAGTTCCTTGAACAGCGCCCGTGCGCCATCGAGATCGTCTTCGATGCTGTAGCGCACTCGCCCATGATCGCGGAACTTTTCGATGGTTTCATAGGGCATGGTGTCAACTGTGTCGGGGCCGATGAGTTCCTCGGCGTAGAGCACGTCTCGGTAGGCCGGGTTCTTGGTGCTGGTGCTGGCCCACAATGGACGCTGCACGTGTGCCCCGAGCTGGCGCAGAGCAGCAAAGCGCGGCGAGCCAAAGATGCGCTTGAATTCCTGGTAGACCAGGCGCGCGTTAGCGATAGCCGCCTTCCCTTGCAAGGAGCGGAGCCGGGCTTGCTCGGCAGGGTCATTGCTGGCCTTGATCTTCTCTTCGAGCAGCTTGTCGACCAGTGTGTCAACACGACTGACGAAGAAGCTGGCAACCGAGGCGATGCCGCTGATGTCCTGGCCTTCGGCGTTGCGATTCTCCAGCGCTGCCAGGTAGGCCTCAGCGACCTCACGATAGGTCTCGATGGAGAAAATGAGGGTGATGTTGATATTGTAGCCTTCGGTCAGCGCCTGCTGAATGGCGGGCAGCCCTTCAGGGGTGGCCGGGATCTTGATCATGAGGTTCGGTCGATTGACGAGCTGCCAGTAGCGGCGGACCGCGGCCAGCGTTCCCTCAGTGTCGTGAGCCAGGTCCGGTGAGACTTCCAGGCTAACGTAGCCGTCAACGCCGGCGCTGCGCTCGTAGATGGGCCGCAGCAGGTCGGCCACAGTCTGAACGTCACGCACGACCAGGGCATCGTAGATCTCTTCGACCTCTTTCCCCTGCCGGATCAGCTCTTCGATCTGGGCATCGTAGGCGTGACCACTGCTGATGGCTTTGTCGAAAATGGTGGGGTTGGCTGTGACCCCCGTAATGCCATCTTCCTCCAGGAGACGCTTGAATTCGCCGGATTCTAGCTGCGCCCGGTCAATGTTATCGTACCAGACACTCTGTCCATAATCCTTCAGTTGTAACAAGGGATTTGCCATGCTCTTCTCCTCTGGTCAAGGCTTCATGCCGTTCTGTGTTTCTACCCCTCTCTTTAGTGGAAAGAGCTTACAGGCCAGTTTTATTCCCACCCGGAAGGGGGCTCTGTCCCGCCTGGCCAAGGGCTTTGCATCGCGCTTGCCACTATGCCTGAGTTTTTATTGTCATCAGTACACTAAGAGGTCACCTTTTTTATGATAACACCTGCCCCCGCCCGGCGGCAAATACTGAGTCGGGCGGGGACTTTGCCTGCCTCCTGCTTTTCTGCTTACCAAGAAGCGGCTAGCCGGCCCCCACCTTCAGTCAGGGGAGTCGTTACCAGGACACTCGCTTGCAGGGAGGCAGCTCATGGGCTACACTTGCCAGTAGCGGAATGCCAGGTTCCGCTTTGGCTGGTAGGTGCCCACCAGCCGCGACTAGCTCCCGCGCGAGGGAGGAGACGAGAAGGAAAGGGAGAGAAAACCCATGCGAGTGACAACACGCTTGCGCCAGTTACTGGCTGGCCCCGAGCTGGTGGTGGCCCCTGGGGCGTACGATGCTTTGAGCGCGCGGCTGATCGCCCAGGCCGGTTTCTCCGCGGTCTATATGACAGGCTTCGGAACGTCAGCCAGCGTGCTCGGGATGCCCGATGTGGGCTTGCTGACAATGAGTGAGATGGTGAGCCGCGCGGCAGCCTTGGCAGCGGTGACCGGCGAGGTGCCATTGATCGCCGATGCCGATACAGGCTATGGGAATCCGCTGAATGTGCGCCGGACGGTGCGCGAGTATGAGCGGGCCGGGGTGGCAGGACTGCATATTGAAGATCAGGTTTGGCCGAAGAAGTGTGGTCATATGGAGGGGAAGCAGGTCATTCCAATGGAGGAGATGGTCCAGAAGGTGCGCGCAGCGGTGGAGGCCCGTCAGGACCCCGATTTTGTGATTATTGCGCGCACCGATGCCGCGGCAGTGCTCGGTTTTGAGGAGGCGCTGCGCCGCGGACGGGCCTATCGCGAGGCGGGAGCCGATGTGATCTTTATTGAGGCCCCCCGCACGATGGAGGAGCTGCGGGCCATTGTGCAGGCCTTCCCTGATGTGCCTCTGCTCTTTAATTGGGCCCAGAGCGGTAAGACGCCCCCGCTCTCTGTGAATGAGATTCGGGAGTTGGGCTTTAAGCTGGTACTTTTCCCCGTTGCCTTGCTTTTTACGGCCACTCATGCCATGCTTCGCTTACTGGAAGGACTGAAGCAGGGCGAGACGCCGACGGCTTTCGCTGATCAGTCGGTGAGCTTCCAGCAGTTTACCGAGCTGGTCGGCCTGCCCTTTATTCAGGAGCTGGAAGCTCGCTACGGTGTACGCCAGGAGGCCACTCCACAGCCCCACCAGAGCTGAAAACTAGACCTGAGTAAGGATTAGAGAGATATGGGGGAATTCGGCCAGCCTGCTGCCTCGGCTGACTGGCCGCTTTCCTCCCTTGCGCTGGCTCTACGAGAGGTATGAGCGGCACACGCTGTCCCCCTTGCTGTCTGCGTTTATTGCGATCATCTTGCTGAGAGAAAGGAGCCAACGATGGCCGAGAATAGCTTTCAGAAGCCCAGTATTACGATCGAGGCAGCGCATCGTCTCATCGCTGCAGCTGAGGCAAAAGCTCGTGAAATGGGTGTGCCGATGTGCATCGCTATCTGCGACGCTGATGGTACGCTGAAAGCCTTCAGCCGCATGGACGGAGCACCTCTCTTGAGCGTTCAGATCGCTCAGGATAAGGCTTATACGGCGGTCAGCTTTGGAGGCATGGCTACCCACGAGTGGTTTGATTTTATTAGGAACGATCCGCCTTTGCTGCACGGGATCATCAAGACGGATCGCCTGATCGTCTTCGGCGGCGGCTTCGCTATTAAAACCGCCGAGGGGATTATCGGAGGAATCGGGGTCAGCGGCGGCCACTATACCCAGGATATGGAAGTGGCCCAGGCAGCGCTGGCAGCTCTCTAGATCAGATAGCAGGGAGATGGCCGCCCGTCCAGCCAACGCGAACGTTGGGAGCAATAGTACATACCGCTTCTTCTTTGGGAGCTTGCTCTTGTGGAGTCACCAGTATTGTGCCCCCGCCTCCTGTGCCTCCCAGTAGGGCCAGGATGACAGGGTCCCTGGTTGAGCCTGGTTGAGTTGGCCCAGGGGGAGAAGCGCTGATGGGCCAGCTACTCTGGCCTGGCTAGAGGATGGCTCTCAGCGTTTCTTCGTAACCAGCGAGCAGGCCAGCCATGTCTCGTAGCAGCTGCCCGATACTGTGAAGGTGGCTGATGATCTCGTTGCGGCGTTTGAGATCGCTGCGCAGGCCTTCCTCCAGCATGACAAGAAAGGCCGTGGCATCGGTGAGTCGGCTGGTCAGGACCTGCCTTTGCTCGTCGAGCCGACGATGGTCTTCGCGCACATGGGGCGGACGCAGCGTAGGGGTTGGCTGCCGCTCGCTGGCCGCTGGATGCAGACGCTGCAAGCTGGAGAGTTCCTCAGTGTGAATGTAGCTGCTCTGCTCGTCAAGAATAGCCGCGAGCGAACGACGAAACTCCATAAAGAGACAGTAGAGGTCAGCGGTGAAGGCTCCAACGCGTTGGAGAGCGATGCTGAGTTGCTGGCGATCACCTGCTAGATCGAGATCATCGCATTCCTGAATGAGGTCCTGAATCTCTTTGAGGGTCGTCAGGGTTTCGTTGAAGCGCGCACTGAGCACCTGTGTGCTGGCCTGGGACGAGTTGATGTGCTCTTGATAGAGCTGGTAGAGAGCACGTAAGGTCGACTGTTCCTGCGAGGGCCGCTGCGGCATCGGCCCAACGGAGAACAAGGCTTCCTGGGCTGCCCTGGCGGCACAGCCCTGCAATAGCTCCAGAGTCTGGTCAATGTCACTGAGCAGCTGCTCGCGCTGGATGGCTGCTAGATCAGGATGATGACGGATCAGGCTACGACAGTTGCACAGGGTGGTAATGGCACGCTCAAAAGCATGATCTGTTTGGTCTTGGGTATCTTCGGACATGCCTCGGTTTCCTTCCCATCTGTTACCACAAGCCACGTTTATCCTACAAGAAGAGATGTCTGCCCGAATTGTACTGCCTGGTCAGCGGCGTTGTCAACGCGTCCTCTCATGCCTGACAGAAGGTGATGGCCGGCTCTCAGCGGGCGCGAAAGGTTAAGCCCTTCTTCCCCCCTCTCCAGGACTTCAGTACTAGATATTCTCTGTTTTTCCTCGCTTGCTTACTACGTGGCGGGCCGCCTATGCTACAATTGCTGCCAGACTGGTTCATGGTAATTCCATGCCATGACTTCGCTTCTGGGTAGGTGAGATGAGCCAGGAGAAGGGAGGATGTCGTGCTGAGCAAGAAGCCACTGGTGCTGCTGATGCTCTTGCTGCTGACCTGGCTAAGCGGATGTGCGAGTGGGGCAACAAGTGAGCCGGCCACGGGACCGGCTTCATCAGGGAGGGGGTCAACGGCGCAAGGGAGCAGTACTCCGTTCCTTCGGGGAACACCGCAGATAACAGCGACAGTTTCCGGTGGCATGGGAGCTGCCACCCCAATTAGCATTACGGGTCACGGCGAGGCCCCAGCGACGCCGAGCCCTACGGTGCGCGGGCGCACGACACCTTCGCCAGGTCCTGCTTCGGGGCGCTCTGGCTCTGCTGCCACTCCTATTCCGACCCTGGCACCCGTCGGTAGTGGTCCTTATGGGACGCCGCCCGCGGAGACCAGCCAGGAAAGCCAACTACGGCTGCAGCTCTTTGTCCTCATCAACCATGATCGCGCCAGTCAGGGACTACCCGCCTATACCCTGGATGGTACTCTCTCTGCCGGCGCTCGCCTGCACAGCTGGAATATGGCACACTGCGGCCTGAGCCACGCCTGTCCTGGAGAAGCCGACCCTTGCGACCGCATTAGCGCAGAAGGAATTACGTGGAGCGTCTGCGGCGAGAACGTGGGCTACGCATCGGCCTCACCCGATGCCTGGAGCGGCGTGCAACTGATCGAGAATAGCATGCTCAACGAGCAGCCACCTAACGACGGGCACCGTCGCAATTTGCTTAGCAGCGCCTTCCACCAGATTGGCGTCGGCATCTATCTCGATAGCCAGGGCTATGTTTGGGTGACTGAAGATTTCACCAATTAGGGCTGAAGACCGCCCTCGGAGACAGACAAGTAGGCAGGCAGGGCAGGGCAGGAGCAAGGGGGAAGCCTCAATTTCTTTCTCTCCTGCCTGCCTACTTCTTGTCTTGCCTGGCGCTGGGGCCGGCTGGCTTCTTTTCCGGCAGGTGCGCTACCAGGTGCCAGCAGCCAGCGAGACCAGAATGCGCTCGCTCAGTTGGTCAGTTCATAGATACGACCAAATTTCTCGTTGAGATAGCGAGCAAAGTAGCGCGCATCAGGCACTTCGCCGGTGACGCGCTGAATGAGGTCCTCAGGCAGATAGATCATACCATAGATATACATGTGCTGGCGCAGCCAGTCCAGAATGAAAGACGTATCGCCTCCAGCCAGGCGCTCGTCGAAGTCCGCGAAGGTCTGGCGCAGCGTATAGTAGATCTGAGCTGCATAAAGGTTCCCGAGCGTATAACTGGGGAAGTAGCCAAAGCCGCTCGTCCAATGCACATCTTGCAGGACGCCATTGGTATCGCTCTCTGGCTCGATCCCCAGGTACTGCCGATAACGGGCGTTCCATAGACGTGGCAGGGACTCGACGGCCAGCTCTCCGTTGATGAGTTCGCGTTCTAATTCGTAGCGGATGATAATGTGCAGATTATAGGTGACCTCGTCGGCCTCAATGCGGATCAAGCTCGGCTCAACCTTGTTAAGAGCGCGCGAGAAGGTTGCCGCATCGATCGTGGCAAAGTGCTCGGGGAAGGCCGCGCGCAGCAGATGGAAATGGCCCTGCCAGAATGGCTCAGAGCTGCCAATGTAGTTTTCCCAGAGGCGTGACTGGGACTCGTGGACGCCCATCGAGGCCCCACCAGCCAGCGGTGTGCGCAGAAGCGTGAAAGCGCAACCCTGTTCGTAGAGGGCATGGCCGCCTTCATGAATAGTGGCCATCACTGCCGAGGCGATAAAATTCTCCTGGGGATGAATGGTCAGGCGCACATCAACCGGG
Organism: Thermogemmatispora aurantia; assembly: GCF_008974285.1. GTDB lineage: Bacteria > Chloroflexota > Ktedonobacteria > Ktedonobacterales > Ktedonobacteraceae > Thermogemmatispora > Thermogemmatispora aurantia. The sequence continues at coordinate 843,055 of NZ_BKZV01000001.1, forward strand.
CTGCCAAAGCTAGTGGTAAACGGGTGCGGCGAGTGAGCTAGACCACCGCGCTTGAAGTTGTAGCCCAGGGCCTCCAGCAAACGCTTACAGAGAGCATCCTGCTGGGCCACAGGAAAGTGTCCGTAGAGGCAGGAAGCATCGATGTTGCGCCCACTTTCCTGAATGCGCTTGAGTAAGGAGAGACTGACCTCGCGCACTGGGGCGAAGAGGGCATCGAGTTTGCGCACCGTCAGGTCGGGTTCGAAGAGGTCCAGCAGGGCATCGTAACGCGTCTCACGGTAGCCATAGCGGTCGGCAACCTCGCGCTGCAGGGCTACCGTGCGGCTCAGCCAGGGAGCAAAGCTGGCAAAGTCGTTCTGTTCGCGCGCTCTCCGCCAGGCTTCGAAGCTGGCCGCCTCGACGCGCGCCATCTCTTCAACAAGCGAGCGCGGAAGGCGTGTGGCTTTTTCATGTTCGCGCCGCGCTTCGCGCACCAGGGCGCGGTCGGCATCAGTGAAAGGCTCGTGCTCGACCACCTTTTCCAGCCTGGCAATCAGACGCCCCAGCTCGGGGGCGGTCCAGCGCTCGTGAAGCACGCCCCGCAGGGTCGCCAGTTGGGCGCCACGTACATCTCCCGCTTCCTCCGGCAAGGCTGTATTCTGGTCCCAGTCCGCCAGTGCCCCGAGCGCCGCCAGGTCAGAGATCTCCTGCAGATAGCCTAGCAGAGCATTGACCTCCTCATGCGAGCGTGAGAACTCCGGCATCAGCGCTTTTTGTTCTTGCTGTGAATGCAACGACGACATAGATACGATCTTCTCCTCAAATCCACAGAATCGCAATCAGCTGCTAACGAGAGAGATGAGATGCGATGATAGACGATGTGGCACCCTGCTCGTTAGGAGAGTGGCATCGCTCTTCAGGGCATGTTAACAGCATAGCACAGAAGGGCAATGGCCCAGAAGTGGCGCCACGCTCGCGCTGACACACCGCCGGCTGGCATGACCGGTAGACTGGACGAGGCGCTGCCTGAGAGCTATACTGGTGATGCCGCTCTGCTCCTGGGAAGAGAGCGCCAGATCGGCACCCTGACCGTGCTGATCGGCCCGCGGCAGGCAGACCATGCAGACGATCAGCCAGGGTCCAGCCAGACCCGTAATCGTTCCTCATGATGCGCTGGCGCGGGCGGCAACGCTCGTCTCGCTGACTTGCTCCAGCCCAGTTGAAGCAGAACTGGACCATTTTTAGCCCCACCAGGAGCGACCTTGAGCCATGAGTATCCAGGTCCTCGCGCTCTTAGTCTGTGCCGGCCTCATGCACAGCAGCTGGAATCTCCTGTCGAAAGAGGGTAAGGATCGGCAGGTTTTCATCTGGTTAGCGATCTGCTCCGCTTCCCTGCTCTGCTTTCTGCCGTTTCTGCTGCTCTATCAGGCAGTGTCGCCTCATGTCTGGCCGCTGATCGCCTTTTCAGCAGCGCTGGAGGCCACTTACTACTTGCTGCTGGGGGCAGCCTACCGCTACGGCGATCTCTCGGTGGTCTATCCACTGGCGCGTGGCAGCGCCCCGTTATTCGTGACCGTGATCGCCCTGCTGGCCCTGGGCGAGCGCCCATCGCTGATTGGGGGCCTCGGTATCCTGTTGATTGTAAGCGGAATCTATGTGATACACTTGCGCACCTTCGCCTGGCACGAGCTGACTGCGCCACTGCGCCGGCTGCGCGAACCGGCAGCGTTGCTGGCTCTGCTTTGTGGCTTGAGTATCGCCGGCTATTCGACAGTCGATAAGGTGGGCCTGCGCTATGCTGCGCCTCTTACATATATCTACCTGGTTTTTGTGATCTCGGCTCTCTATCTGCTTCCTTATATGCTCCTGGCCCGCCGTGCAGCAGTGCAAGCTGAATGGCAAGCCCACGCTCCGCGGATCGTGCTGGCTGGTGCCCTGGCCCTGCTCTCGTATTTACTGGTCCTTTTCGCACTCCGGCAAACACAGGTCAGCTATATTGCTTCAGCGCGCGAACTCTCGGTTGTCTTTGCAGCCTTGATGGGCACGGCCATCCTGCATGAATCCTTTGGACGGCAGAAACTGGTCGGCTCGCTGCTGATCTTTGCAGGCATTCTGTGCATTGCCTGGCAACCATGAGGCGAGGCACAGGGAACTCCGCAGCGAGGGAGGGAGCAGCAAGAGCGTCCGCTGAATAGCGGTGCTGGCTCCCGCCGCTCCGCAATGGCAAGCGCTTAAAGCAGCTAGCGATAACCCCTAGGAGCAGGCCACAGCGTAGGGGGTACGATAGGTCACGCCGCGGTCGGTTGTATCAACTGGATGATAGACGAAGCGGTTGCCAGGACGCGGATTGAGGTAGCCGGCTTTCTGGACTAGGGCCGGGGCATCGCCGACTTTGGCAACCAGTACAGGTGAAAAGGCCCAGTTGTCAGCAGGATCGAGCCGCCCGATAAAGCGCCCCAGGGCACGATGCTCCGCCTCGACAGTGGCGATCTGGGCGGCAATCTGCGCCAGATCTGGGCGATTCTGCTGGGCCAGCTCGCGTACCGCTGAAAGGAAGGCTGAGTCAAAGACTCCCTCTAGCTGCTGCTGCGTCTCAATGAAGAGGCGCAGATTCTCGAAGGTCTCTTCTCCGTGAGGAAAGCTGAACTCGCTGGTGAGGACACCACCCCCCGCCTGAGCAAAGAAGTTTTCGTGGATCTGCTCTTCAATCAGGGCCGCCTCCAGAGCGGCAATCTCACGCCAGGTGAGGCCGAGACGATAGGCGCGTTGTAGCCCGTTGCTATAAAAGGTCACGGCCAGGCGCTCGGCGGTGCGAGCGATGGTAAAAATATCCTTGATAGGAGTCACACAGCTATTGCTCGCCGCAGGGGCAGCATGGGCCACCTGGCCCAGGAAGGCGCTGCTGACTGCCGCAGAAAGGGCAGTCCCCAGGCCAGCTCCGGTGACCGCCCCCAGGGCCACCCCTTTCAGAAGAGCGCGCCGGGCCGCTTCCGGCTGCTGTATTTCAGGCACAGGCACCAGCTCTGGCGCTGGTATATCTCTCATCTCATCCATTGTTCCATGCTCCTTGCGTCGTTCTCACTTTGTTGTGCGCTGTCAGTGGGTCGGACGATCGAGCGAGGAGAAGAAGGAAGCACGCATAGCACAGACCAGGCCCCTTGAACCTGCTTGCTCGCCCCAGTCGGAGAGAGGAGACTGTGAGGAAAGACGGGCACTACTCATGCACCCATCACCTGAGCAGGTAGGTCGAACCACAGCAGATGCTCCCGACCAGGGTAGCAGAGCGGCTCGGGACAGAGCTAACTCCTGCTATCCTTCTCCTCCTCGCCTTGCGTATACGCCAATTTGGCTCACTTAGATTACTCCCCTCCAGATACTCTACCGCCTTAAAGGCCGTAGGTACTACTGCAGAGAGATTATCCATTACCCATGATAATTTGCCTGAGAATTGATTAGCGTACCGAGGGCAACGACTGGGCCTTTTGGCGCATCAAGACTAGGCTGAGGACCGTTTTCAAGGCTGATGGCGAGGCTATCGTAGCCGGCCAGCGGGCCTTGAAAGTTGAGAGTGGCCACGCCGTTTTCGACCGTCAGCAGACCAATACTGGTTGGGCGTTGATGGCGCAGGAGCCAGCCCTGATAGACATGGGTGCCCTGTAAAGGGGGAAGTCCATAGACTACGACGACGGTGACCTGTTGGCGGGGAAAGTACATGACTTCTCCACGAGCTGAGCTGGCCCGAGCTGTGCCACGGAGCGAATAGACCGCGGGTGCTTCCGGGCTGCCTAGCAGCGCTACCTGCTGCTGTAGATGGCTGAGCTGTTGCTGCAACGAGATATTCCAGGCGAAGCTCCCGCCGAGGAGCGACAGCAACAGAACAGCCACTGCGGCCAGAGCGGCCCAGCGCCAGCGCTTACCTGCTCTCTGCCGAAAGCGGCTCTCCGCTTGAGCAGGCCAGGCAGGCTGGATCTGGCTCAAACGCTGCTGTTGGGCTTGCTCTTCGATGCGCGCGAGAATGCGCTCCTTCACACGTGGTGAGGGCTCGACCGGAGGAACGGTGAGGGGAAAGAGCTCCACGACGCTGCGCAACTGCTGCAGCGCGCGAGAGCACTTCGGACATTGAGCCAGATGCTCATCGGCGGCACGTCGTTCCTCTTCTGTTAGCGCGTCAAGGGCATAGGCGCCGGAAAGCTCTTCGAATTCCTGGCAGTTCATAAGGGGCTCCGTCTCCATTGCTCTCTCTTCCCGGGGCAACCCGCTCCACTGTATTGTAACGCTCCCTGTCAGCGTGCCAAGCTTGGGTGACGTGGTCTCTGTCTGCAGTGCTGGTCTTGCTTTCAATGAGATTGCCTGTATAACAGCCAGCTACCTCCTCCTTTCCTGGTCCTGGCGGCAGTGCCAGACTGGAGAGAGGGAGATCGCTCTGGCCTATCACGAGCAAGAAGCAAGGCAAGCGCCTGACGTGGGACCAGTGCAGTGGGCAACGCCACAGGATAGATGGGGCCTGGCGAGCTTCTCTCTTGCCTGCCTGAATGCAGGGCGCTAGCTTTCAACAGTACCAAGTCGTTCGAGAACGCTGCGCAGGCGCATCAGGCCCAAGCGCATGCGGGCCTTGACCGTTCCCAGGGGAAGGCCATAGGCACGAGCAATTTCGGAGTGGGTCCAGCCCTCGAAATAGGCTAACTCAATGACCAGACGCTGCTCGCTGGAGAGCAGCGCGAGCGCCCTCCGTAGCTGCGCCCCCTGGACGGAGCGCCAGACCGCATCCCAGGCGTCAGCAGTGACCATTTCTTCGCTGGTGACAGCATCTTCCAGGGGCATCCCGCGCAATTCAGCGTGAGTGCGCAGGCGACGCAGGTGATCGATCGCTCGATGGCGCATGATCGAGATCAACCAGTTCTGGACCGAACCCATGCGTGATGAGTAGCTACTGGCGTTCTGCCAGACCGCCAGAAAAGCTTCCTGCAGCAAGTCCTCGGCGACCTGATGATCCTTGATCATGCGGTACGTCACAGAATAGAGCAGGCGATGGTAACGCTCATAGAGCATTTCCAAAGCCCAGACTACGCCGAGGGAAATCGCCCGCACGAGCGTCTCGTCGCTCAACTCTTCAACAGGGATGTGCGGGGGCCTCGCCCTGGGCTCAGAGCCAGAAGCCTTCCCACTCGACCCCTGCCCCTCCTTCTTCCCCGATGCACTCATTGCACTTCACGGTCCTCGTCGCAAGCAAAAGATCCAGAGGCCACTACAGAGGCCATTATAGGCATGACAGCAAGTTACAAGCTACGCCGCCTCTCTATCACAGGCTCTCTCTGCGATGGATACGCAAAAGATGGTCCTTTGGATCTCTTTGCTCGCTAGCAGTCAGGGGCAGAGGGCCGTTCTCGCTCACCTCTGCCCCTAACCACAGCACCAGGCGCGTGCGAAGGAGTGAAGTAATCCGCCAACCCCACTATCACGTAGCCCCTTTGCAGAAAGGAGGTTTTGCCTCATGAAACAGTTTGACCTTGCTCGTGGCTTCGCTCTGGTTATCGGGATTGTTTTCTTGCTGGTTGGCATCCTTGGCTTCATTCTGAATCCGACCGAGGGGGCGCTCCTCGGCATCTTCGCGGTCAATATCGAGCACAATCTCATCCATCTGCTGGTAGGTATTCTGGGCATCGCAGCAGCCTTTACAGGATGGCCACGCCTTTACGCTCAGATTCTGGGAATTGTCTACCTCCTGGTTGGCATTCTAGGGTTTATCCCGGGCCTTGCTCCCGATGGAATGCTGCTCGGTCTCGTCCATATCAACCTGGCCGATAATCTGCTGCATCTGATTGTCGGGGCCGCCGCAGCCATCGTCGGCTTTCTGCCAGTTGGTCGTCAGGCTCTGTCGGGCGAGAGCTACGGTAGAGCGCGTTAATCTGCTAGTCCTGTCCTGATCTGATGCCCTGCCACCCGCAGGCTACGGCTTGCTTCCCTCCATTGAACGGGCAGGCCGTGCGCGAGCTAAAGAGTGGTCTCCAGGTCGCGTACGGCCTGCCCGCCTTGCGCCTCTGAGAGTAGTGCTCAGCATACCCCTGTTCTTACTTACTTACTGCATTTAACCTTGCCCGTCGCTGCAGGCGGCACAGGGCGCTCCCTTTCGCTCCTCCCACTCGCTCAGCTCCCAACGGCACGAGCAGTGAAGGTGATCGAAATCGTCACCTGGTTCTCAGAAATAGCAATGTTGGCGAGATTCGGCGGCTGAATGCCGAAGTCAGTCATATAGATCGTTGTCGTCGCCGTGCCAGTAATCGTGTCGCCGCTGAGCTTGCCCTGGACATCAAATTCGGTGCGGTTGGTCTTGCCATGCATGGTTAGATTGCCGATAAGTTTGAAATGCACGTTCTGTCCATCGCTATAGTTAGCGGGCAAGCCCTGGGCCAGGACAGAGACAAAGGTGGCGTAGGGATATTGATCGGTCTGGAGAGCATTACGCTGCACATAGCTGTCGCGTCGCGGCGAATCGGTCTGCAAGGTCCGAAGATCCACAGTGATCTTCATGTTGCCAATGAGCGGCGAGGGATCGGTACGTACACCAAAGCTGCCCTGGACCGCATGCGTAGTGCCGATGACCTTGTTATGCGGCTTATTCTCGATGATAAGGTTCTCATAGACGCTATAGCTTGCCGTGGTCTGATCGGGCACAATCTGGAAGGTGCGCAGCCCCGGGATTGTAGTCGGCGTCCCTGTGACGCTGATCGGCCCCGCCGCCTGATGCGGCTGATTGACGCTACTGGCAAAGTGCTGGGCATAGACCAAGAAGCCGCCGACGAGTACGGCGACAACTACCACCACGAGCACAACCGCAACGATGATGCTCTTCCTCTTCATAGTTCCTCCCTGTGAAAGCAATAGCCCATCATCTGCAATTGACCTGCCCTCTCTCCTTTACGTTGAATTGCTGCATTGTTTACAGGATCAGAGGAAAAACTCCCTCCGGGGGAAGCCTTCCTTAGCGACTGAGGCCCGTTTCGCGCGCACCTAATCGCTGGTCAGGAGCTGCCGCCTTGCGGAGTGCAGGCCGATGCTGTAGGGTCTCAAAGCCCGCGCTGCGAGCTAATGGTAAGCTGAGTGTTGCAACGGTGCCTTGATCGGGTACGCTGGTCAGCGTCAGTTGCCCACGGTGAAGCCTGGCAATGCTACGGGCAATCGAGAGGCCCAGCCCGGTGCCCCCCGCCTCGCGCGAACGTGCCTTGTCGACGCGATAGAAACGTTCCCCCAGGTGTGGCAGATGTTCTGGTGGAATGCCGATGCCAGTATCACAGACCTCCAGAATGGCTCTCCCATCGCGCTCTAGCGTACGGATGAGGACGCTGCCGCCCTGGCGATTGTACTTGAGTGCATTGTCCAGGAGGACCAGAATGGCCTGTTCGAGGAGAAGGGGATCACCAATTACATATGGCTGGTCATGGTGCTCTTCTTCTACTCGAATGGCCCGCTGCACGGCAAGCGCACGAATGCGCCGCGCCCCATGATGGGCAAGGGTTGCCAGGTGAATAACCTCATGTTCGCGATGCAGCTGGCCGCTGTCGAGACGCGCTAGAGTGAGCAGATTGTTAGCAATGGCAGCCAGATGGTTGGTTTCCGTGACAATATCATCCAGGAGAGCAGCGTCCTCCCCCTGCAAACGTTCACGACTGCGCAGCAGTACTTCAGCATCGGCCCGGAGGAGTGTGAGAGGCGTACGGAGTTCATGCGAGGCGTCAGCGATGAAGCGTTGCTGATTAGCCCAGGCCAGCCGCGCTGGAGCGAGGGCCCGGTTAGCCAGGAAGAGGCCGCCGACACCAGCTCCGAGCAGGCTTAAAGCCCCCAGACACAGGAGCAGGATCAGGAGCAACGAGAGAGCATTTTCTTGGGCCTGGATTGATTCGCCCACCAGCACCACCCCGGAGACCGCAGAGCCGTCGCTGCTGGGTACGGCAACAGCATAGCGGTAGATGGCGCCGAAGGAGTGGCCGCCGTCAACGATGTCGCTGGCGTTACCCTGCTGGACAGCCTGTTGCACGAGACTGCCACTGATCAGACCTGGCGGAAGCTGATCATCGCTGCCGATGAGCGGATGGCCCTGAGCATCAAAGCACAGCACCCATTCCATGACTGGGCCTTCTTTGCCGGGCGCTGGAAAGGGATTGCCCGGCATGGAAGAAGCACAGGCTCGGTCAAGGTGCCCCGCGAGCCATTGCTCGGCATGCATACGAGCATGCTGCTGGGCCGAGTCTTCTAGCGGCTGCAGGAGAAAATAATTGGCTCCAAAGTAGAGCGCAACCCCGAAGAGGATGAGCGCCGCTCCCAGGACGCCGCAATACCAGAGTGTCAGACGCGTGCGTAGACCGCGGAAGAGGCTCGCTCCCGCTTCTTCAACCAGCAATCGCCGGCCTGATCGTCTCAAGAGGCCGCCTATCCATCTATAGCCTTGGAACATGGCCCTATCCTCGCTTATTTGCCGCTCTCGCGCGCCTCGATTTTATAGCCCACACCACGCACGGTCTTAATCAGGGGATAATCAAAACCTTGATCGATCTTCTCACGCAAGTAGTGGATATAGATATCAACGACATTGGAGAGAGCATCGATGTCATAACGCCAGACCGCATTGATAATCTGCGTGCGGCTCAACACCTGACCAGGATGGCGCATCAGGTATTCCAACAGGGCGAACTCTTTGGCCGTCAGCTCAATGACCCGTCCTGCGCGGCGCGCCTCGTGACGAACCAGGTCGAGGGTCAGGTCACCAACGGCTAGCTGCAGGTTATCGTCGAAGCGGCGGTCGCGCCGCCGCAGCAGAGCATTGATACGAGCCAGCAGCTCGGCCATGGCAAAAGGTTTGGTGAGATAGTCGTCAGCTCCCACATTGAGGCCGGTCACTCGATCCTCAATGGCACCGCGCGCCGTGAGCATCAGCACTGGCGTGGTGACGTGCTCGGCCCGCATCTGTCGACAGATCTCCAACCCATCGATGCCCGGCAGCATCAGATCAAGAATGACGACGTCGTAGGTGTCGGAAAGTGCCAGATCAAGACCGCTCTGACCATCATGAGCCAGATCTACCGTGTGTCGCTCTTCCTGCAGCACACGGCGCAAGAGATAGGCCAGACGCTTCTCATCTTCAATGACAAGAATATGCATGCCTTCTTCCCCCGAATGCTCGCGTTTGCCAGCGCAGCAAAGCAGTGGTTCACGCCACTGCCACTGGATTGATGCCTCCTCTGCCTCTCCCCTCCTGCCAGTTTCTCCCAGGCGGCACCGGAGGAGAGACTGCCTGGAAGCAAAGAGGAAGAGACCAACGGCTGGCTCCCGGAATCTGCCCTTCTCAGGATAGCAGCTCTTTATGAGAATTTGATTGGAAAATTGTGGGAGCTTTGTTAACCTCAGCTGCCAGCAGTCTCCAGGCGCGCAGGCTGTTTCGCCCTACGCAGAAACGCTGAACCGGGACAAGCCGTGTTTGTTTTTGGAGTCTCTCTTGCAGCAGGAAGATGGCGTCTACTGGTCGGTGCCAGCGAGAAGAGAGGCGTGACTTTTTGAAAGTTCTGCCGTCTCTCTCTTTCGGTGGTGGACATTTGCATCCTCTCTATCATAAAGATGAGAGCAGCCTGACAGGCTCTTTTCCGTAGCCATCTTCCTTTTGTCCAGGACCTGAGCTGTCTGAAAGACCACGGCAGAGGCAACGCCAGAAAAACAGCAAAACGATGGTTATTCGCACAAACGATCAAAGGAGGTTATAAAAATGCCAGATCGTCCTGATGATCAGACGACCGCAACAGCCACGGCAGCGCCGCAAAGCTCGATTCGTGGCATGGCCCCGGCAACGACGGGGCGCGGGTTGGAGGCGATAACCCCGCAGGGAAAGACTTCTATCGCCGACAATGTTGTGGCTAAGATTGCCGGTATCGCTGCCCGTGAGATTGATGGCGTACACGAGCTTGTGCCCGCCGGAGCGGGGGCGGCCATCGCCGGTCTAGCCAGTCGCGTCACCGGAGGAGATACGCGCTCGCTTGGTGTCAACGTCGAGGTGGGCCAGCAGGAGGCGGCCATCGACCTGAACATGGTGGTCGACTACGGGGTGAGCATTCCCCAGGTGGCGGCGGCGGTGCGCCAGAACATCATTAATCGGGTGGCGGCCATGACTGGCCTGACGGTGAAAGAGGTCAACATTGCCGTGACCGACCTCTACTTCCCTGAAGAGCAGGCACGCCAGAATCAGCCGCGTGTGCAATAGTGGAGAGGATGGCCAGGGGTATGACTGAGCAGCAAGCGACCCCGACGAGCCTTGACGATCTCTCGCTGGCACGGGCGGTAGCAGAGGCGGTCTGTCAAATTCCAGCGGTGCTAGAGCTAAGCGCGGGTCGCTTTGCCCGCGAAGGTACCTATGGCCCTGGCGAGTTCGTGCGTGGGGTTGTCTTACAACGCCCCACGCCCGACTCGCTGGAGGTCGATGTCCGTGTGGTATTGGCTGAGCAAGCTTTACGTGGTGGCCCTGCGGTCCGCCGCGATGGTCATCACAGTAACAGTGGTGGCTTCCCACATTCTGGGGGCAGTGCCAGCACTCAGCCTCAGCAGCACCCACGGGCACCCAGTGCCAGCAGCCATCAGCTTTCACTGCTGGATTTGAGCGAGCAGATCCGTATCGTGATTCAGCGTGCGCTTGTCCAGGCTGGGCAACAGCCTGCACGGACGATTAATGTCTTCTTTGACGACGTGCGTTGAGGCTGCCTGGGTGACGCGCGCTCCCACGCTCCTCTCTTTTCTGTTCTCTTGTCCTGGTTGGCGAGTGGGAACGCCGTTTTCTCCTGCTTTTTGAGGAAGTGCTATGAGAAATATATTCAATCGTCTGTTGATTGTGCTCTTGAGCCTGGTGGCTTTGGTGGCAGGTATCGTGCTCATCTTGCTGGAAGCGGGACTGGTCACTGCGGCTCAGGTTAGCCCGGGGGGCTTCTTACAGCGGCAATGGGAGTTCCTGAGCCATCTTAACCAGGCCGACGCTACTACTGCGACTCTCGTAGGGATAGGTCTGGCCCTGGTCGGTCTGATCTTGCTCATCGTGGAGCTGCTGCCGGGCAGACGGGCGCCTGCCCAATTCGTTATTCAGCACGATAACCGCGGCATGGTCGCTGTGACGCGTAGCAGCGTGAATGAGCTGGTGCGTTATGTCGCCGGGACAGTGCCAGGTATTCTGGAAACTCGTGGAGCAGTGCGCCAGGAGCAGCAGGGCCTGCGCGTGCGCGTTCAGGCCGCCATCTCTCCCGATGCGGCAGCGCCAGAGGTAGGCAAGACGCTTCAAGAGAAGCTGCAGCAGTCCCTTCAGCATCACCTCGGCTTGCCAGTAGCCAGGGTAGAGATTGCTACACAGGTTGCCTCTCCCGGACGGGGGAGACGTGTTCGCTAAGGAAGGTGACGGAGCAGTTCCTTGCCTGATCAGATCAGGCAGGCCGACGGTCAGCTAGCCGTTGTCGTAGTCGGCTTGTTAGCCTTGGACAAGGTACTGTCTCACGCGCTGAGATGCAATGAAAGGAGGAAGTGAGAAGATGACGGCCCGTACCTTAGGCCTGGTGATAGGCTTTGCTCTCGGGGTCGTTTGGGTAGCCTTTGGCTTTGGGGCCGCGCTCCTGGTTGCCGTGCTCGCCTTTCTGGGCTGGCTGGTTGGCGGCATTGCCGAGGGCCAGATCAATGTGGTGACCCTTTGGGAAGATTTGCAGGGACGCCGGCGCGATCTGATCTGAGCCGAGCCAGGCCGATCATCTTTCAATTGATCCGATCGGCTGATCGCTCGTTCACTCTCTCGCCCCGTCCTCGACTCTGCCCTGGCATGACCGCCAAGGATTGCGCGGCGCTTGCTCTCTCCTTTCCTCTGCCTTCACTCCTGGCCTGGGTCTCTGCCTGGCCCACCAGCCGAGCAGAGCCAGGCAGGGAAGGAGATGGCCCAGGCAAGGGATGAGAGAGGCCGGTCTCCTGATGCAGGCGGTCATGCCTGCTCATTAGCAGGTGGAATACGTCCTTGGACGAGAGTATGCTTAGTGATGCTGCTCTGGTAATGCGCTGCCAGCACGAACTGCCTGAGACTACGCGCAGCTTTGAGGAGCTGGTTCGGCGCTATACCCAGCGCATCTATACCCTGGTCTTTCGGATCGTCGCTAACCGCGAAGAAGCGGAGGATATCACTCACGATGTCTTGCTCAAAGCTTACTACTCCTTGCCCCAGCTTAAACAGCCCGCCCAGTTCTCAACATGGCTGTATCGCATGGCGACCAATGCCGCCCTGGATTCGCTGGAGCGGCGTCGGCGCCACCCCTGGACTGCCTCCATCGAGCAGTCGCCAGAGCAGGCTCAGCCATTGCCAGCAGCAGCAATCGCCCTGGCCCATCCAGAGGAACAACTGTTGCGAAACGAGCTGAGAGACTGTATTAATACTGTTCTCTGCACTTTGGAGCGAGAGCAGGCCCAGATTCTTGTAATGCGTGAGTTGGAAGAGCAGAGCTATGACGATATAGCACGCATGCTCGACGTGAGCCTGGGCGCTATCAAAATGCGCCTGCATCGAGCCCGGCTGGCCTTCCAGCGTCTCTTTCTCAAGCTCTGTAGCCATTATGCGCGAGTGGTACGTTCCCGTCCTCGGCCAGAGCGTTCGGGACAGCGTCCCTCGCCGCAGGCTCAGCCGGTTCCACGGCAGCAGCAGAGAGCTCAGGAGCAGCCATGAATTGTGATGAACTGCGCTCCCTTCTTCCCGAGTTGGTTGACGGCAGCTTGTCCCCAGCTCAGCAGGCGGAGGCCCGGGCAGCACTCGCCGTTTGTCCTGAGTGTCGGCGCGAATTCGAGGTCGCGCGCCAGGTCCATGCTTTTTTCCAGGTCTTGCGACAGCGTGAAGGCACGGTGCCCCTGTCCGTCAACCTGGAACGCCGTGTGCTGGCCCGCCTCCATCAAGAACGCTGCAGCCTGGAGCTACTCGACCTTTCAGCCCTGGCCCTGACCACCTGGCTCAGAGAGTTACTGCACATGCTCGGCGCTTTCCTGGTTCCAGACTGGGAGAGGAACGAGGGTTCTGCCTCGGTGCAGGTCGAGCCAGGGCCTTGATAAGCCAGCCGCCCCGCGTTTCTCGACCTCGGTTGGCTGCTTGTCTCGACTTGCTTCCTGTCCGTCTGTCAGACTGGTCCTCCAGGTCCGAGTCGGAGCCGGATTGACCGCTTCGGCTCTATGACCGGCCAGACAGGACAGGGCGGAGAGAGAGGGGCGGCTATGACATCACTTCAGTACAGATGGCCTCTGTGAGCGATTATCCTGGTCTGATGTAACCTGGAAAGAAGAAGAGAGGCTATGAACATCCAACCGGTCATTGATAGCCTGAGCAAGACACTCCTGGAGATCGCTTCGTTCCTTCCTCGTCTGATTAATAGCTTGCTGCTGCTGGCCATCGGCTATGTGCTGAGTCTGCTGGTACGCTGGGGGCTGCGCTTTCTTCTGGAGCATGTGGGAGCGCAGCAGCTTGGGGAGCGCCTCGGCTTTGCCGCATTCTTACGCCGGCTTGGCCTCCCACCTTCGGTGCCACGCTTTCTATCAAACGCTGTTTTCTTTTTTCTGCTATTAAGCTTTCTTACTTCTGCCGCACATCTACTGGAGTTTGCTAGCCTGGTTGACTTTCTAGAGGCTATTCTGCATTTTGTGCCGCGGGCCATCAGTGCCGCCCTACTCGTGCTGCTGGGTGGTCTGGGCGCGCGTTTTCTGGCCACAACGGTGGCGGCCCTGGCCCGCAGTGTCAATATCGCCTACAGTCGCCTGCTGGCCTCATTAGTGGAATATGTCCTGCTGGCCTTTCTGGTAATCATCGCCATTTCGCTGCTCGGCATCGATACAACGGTGCTCACGACGAGCTTTACCATTCTGCTGGCGGCTCTGGGTCTGGCTATTGCTTTAAGCTTCGGCATCGGCTCACAAGAAGCAGCACGCAATATTATCGCTGGCTACTATATCCGCCGTCACTTTTCTTCGCGTCAAGAGCTGCACTTCGGCAGGTACCAGGGGCGTTTTCAAGCAACGTCGGGCATGTACACCACCCTGGAGATCAGCGACGAAACGGGTCAGACCCGCTTGCTCTCGATCCCGAATACGCTCTTTCTACGCCAGATTATTCTGGGTGGGCCAGCCAGCTCAGCGTCTGAAGCTGCTGAGGCTGCCGGCCCACAGGCAGGAAAGCCAGGATCATCGCCTACCTCCGGCACGGCCCCCTCAGCGTCGGATGCCGCTCATGAGAGCGAGCAGTGAGGGAGTAAGCATGGGGAAACCCGAGAAGAATCCCCAAAGAGCGAAAATAGTGGCATAATGAAGAGCGTTACGACCTGGATTCAGATCGCCCAGCAAAAGAGGAGTAGCCACAATGGCTGGAACGTTTCCAGAGGAGGGGCCTCCCGCCAGAGGCCCTTCTATTGAGCAACTGCTGCAAGAGCGCCACACCCGCGAAATTATCGATCAGAGTCCCGATTGCATTAAGCTGCTAGATCACGAGGGTCACTTGCTCTGGCTCAATCAGGGCGGTATCCGCGCTTTGGAGATCGAGGATGTTGCCAGCTGCCTCAATAGCGAGTGGGTGACGTTCTGGTCGGGTGAGGGGCGTCGCCTGGCCGAGCAGGCACTGGCAGAGGCCCGCGCCGGACGAGTGGGGCATTTCGAGGGCTTCTGTCCGACCATGAAGGGCACCCCTCGCTGGTGGCAGGTGACCATCACGCCTTTTCTTGATCATGAAGGACGCATCACCTGCTTGTTAGCCATTTCGCGCGATATCACCGAGCGCAAACAGGCCGAGGCGGCCCTCAAGGCCAGCGAGGAGCGCTTCCGCAGCCTGGCTGAACATGCCCCGATTATTATCTGGCAAACCGATACGACGGGATCTGCTGTCTATTTCAATACGACCTGGCAGCACTTTACCGGGCGCCCTTCAGCTCAGTGTCAGGGCTGGCAATGGACCACGACGATTCATCCGTCCGATCGTCGACGAGTGCTGGAGCACTGGCATATGGCCTTGACCACCCAGCAGCCTTACGAGACCCAGTTTCGCCTCTTGGGAGCCGATGGCGAGTATCACGATATGCTGGTTCGAACCACCCCCTACAACGATGCCAGCCTCCAGTTCGCCGGCTATATCGGCACTATGCTCGATATCAGCAAGCAAACAGCGCTTGAGCGCCAGCGCGATGCTTTTTTGAGCCTGGCCACCCACGAATTGAAGACGCCGCTGACGGCCTTGCTGGGTAATATTCAGCTTGCGCGCCGTTTGCTGCAACGGCTAGCACACTCGACAGAGCTGGATGAGGGAACACGCCTCCAGCTCTTTGAGCAGGCTCAGGGTCTACTAGAGCGCGGCGAGCAACATCTACGCCGTCAGAACCGCTTGATCAATGATTTGCTGGAGATGTCGCGCAACCAGGATGAGAGCCTGGAGCTGCGCCTGGCTCACTGGGACCTAGTGGAGATTGTGCGCGAGACAGTCCAGGATTTGCAGCTGGCTTTTCCGCAGCGCATAATTGCGCTCAAATTACCTGAGAAGGAGTCTCTCTTGGTTTATATCGATCGCGATCGTATCGAGCAGGTGGTCCATAACTATCTCACTAACGCGCTGAAATATTCGCCGCCTGAGCAGCCGATTGAGGTAGGGGTAGAGCGCAGCGCTATCGTTGCGCGCTGTTGGGTGCGCGACGCTGGCCCGGGCCTACCCGATGAGGCTCGCGAGCATATCTGGGAGCGCTTCTATCAGGTGCCTGGCATTCGTCCCTATCAGAACGCCGGCGCCAGCCTCGGGCTGGGCCTGTACATCAGTCGGCGTCTCATTCAGCAGCAAGGTGGCGAGGTGGGCGTTGAGAGTTGCGAGGGAGTTGGCTCGACCTTCTGGTTCACCTTGCCACTGGTTGTTCCTACAGAGGAGGCCAGGGAATCTATGCAACAGGCAGAGAGCAGGGAAGGAGCCGCTTAGGAGGATACGACGTCAGCCTCCCGGGACAAAGCGGCCCCTTCTTCTCAGCTTCTTGCCTTAACGAATCAAATAGGGAAGGCGAATCGCGCCATCGAGGCGGATGACTTCGCCGTTAAGCATCGGATTCTCGACAATGTGGCGCGCCAGCAGAGCATATTCCTCTGGCTTGCCCAGACGCGGCGGGAACGGCGCCTGTTGCAGAAGGGAGACGCGGGCCGGTTCAGGCAGCGCCGCCATCAGCGGCGTGTCAAAGATACCAGGAGCAATAGTGACAACGCGAATGCCATTGCGCGCCAGGTCACGGGCGACAGGGAGCGTCATACCGACAATCCCTCCCTTGGAGGCCGAATAGGCCGCCTGGCCAATCTGCCCATCGAAAGCAGCCACCGACGCTGTATTGATGATGACGCCACGCTCACCTTCAGTGTTCGGCTCGTTATTGCTCATGAGCTGCGCTGCCAGCCGCAGAGCGTTGAACGTACCGATTAGATTGACCTGGATGACCCGGGTGAAGGCTTCAAGACTATGGGGTCCGTGCTTGCCGAGCGTGCGCTCGGCAAGGCCAATACCGGCACAGTTGACAAGGACGTGCAGAGCGCCAAAAGCCTCTTGAGCCTCTTTAAGAGCAGCTTGAACTGAAGCTTCGTCGACAACGTTGGTTTGCACAAAGCGCGCCGCAGCACCGATCTCCTGGGCAAGCTTCTGGCCACCTTCACTGTTAATATCGGCGATGAGCACACGCGCACCGCTCTGGCTAAAGAGCCGCACACAGGCCGCCCCCAGTCCGGAGGCGCCTCCCGTCACCATGACGCTTTTGCCACTGAGTTCCACGTTGATACTCCCTCGTCATTGCTTTCATACGCTGACTGTGGACACCAGGTCAGGCCAGTGAGCGCGCTCTCTCCTCACCGGCTCCCCTCCTGCTCCCTCCATGCACTCAATGCATTGTTCACGCTCTAATGCTCTTATACCTTGCAAGGTTTTGATAGCTGCCGGGCAGAGAGGTGAGCCGAGGCTGAAGACCCTCACCAGGGGCCGGCTCCGCCTCTTCGCTGGCCTGGCATCCGTTGCCCCTTTATAACTACTACTATATCACGCCAGAACCAGCAGGCGGGTCCAGCAGTACACCGGGATTGAGCAACCAGCGCGGATCGAGCGCTTGCTTGGTCGCGCGCAGGGCCTCAGCAAAAAGCATGGGCCGCTCACGATCGTACCAGGGGCGATGATCTCGTCCGACGGCATGATGGTGGGTAATCGTCCCCCCATGCTCGGTCACAGCATTCAGGGCCGCGCGCTTGATCTCCCAGAACTGCTGTACCAGAGCCTCCTTCTTCCCAAGGGCGCAGAAGGTGAAATAGGCCGCCGCCCCGTCGGGATAGACATGCGTTAGGCGACAGCTGACCCAACCGGCTTTGCCGGTCACCTCGCGAATGGCCTGCGCAGTAGTGAGGCGTACCTGCTCATACAGGCGAGGAAAGCGCTCCCAGGTCACAGCGGTCTCAAAGGTATCCGTGATGATGCTGCGCGCCGTCATAGCCTCCCGATACCAGGGCATGCGCAAAAAACGCTGGCGCCAGCGGCCAGCAGCCCCCTGGCGGTGGCTCTCCCCCGGTCCGCTCTCACTCGCCTGCGACTCCGTGGCGCCCCCATAGTCGGCGCACAGTTCCAGCGCACGCTGCAGCCAGGGATCAAGCGCATGGTCCGCCGACTCAAAGGTCAGCACCAGGAACGCCTGCCTCCCATTGCCCAGACCACTGCCCAGGCTCTCCCAGGGGTCAAGCAGGCGACAGTTCGCAGGATAGAGGCCGGCCTGAGCAATGGCGCGCACGGCCTCGCTGGCCTTTTCAAACTCCTCAAAGCGCACGCTGGCCGAGGCACGGAAGCGCGGACGTCGCACAATGCGCACCCAGGCGCGCGTGATCAGGCCAAGAATACCCTCAGAACCAAGCCAGAGCCGCAGCGGGTCGGGTCCAGCCCCCGAGGCAGGGAAGCGCGGTGAGACGATCACCCCCCGCGGTGTGACCAGCTCGACACTCTCGACCAGATCGTCGATGTGGGTCGCCAGGGTCGCGAAGTGGCCACCAGCGCGCGTAGCGATCCAGCCCCCAAGGGTCGAAAACTCGAAGGACTGAGGGAAGAAGCGCAGCGTCCAGCCGCCGGGCCGCAATTGCTCCTCCAGCACCGGGCCGGCAGCTCCGGCCTCGATCAGTGCCACCTGTGATGCTTCATCTATCTCCAGCACACGCTGCATGCGTGTCAGATCAATGGTCAGCACCCGCTCCGCCACCGGTGGTGGTTCAACACCGCCCACGACGCTCGTGCCCCCGCCAAAGGGGATCGTGACAATACCCTGAGCATAGCACCAGTCGAGCAGGGCTGTGATCTCCTGAACGTTGCGCGGATAGGCCACCACATCGGGCGGATGAGAAAAGTCGCGTGCAAAGGCGCGGGCAGAGTCGGGGAAAGAAGCACCATAGGTATGGCGCAGTCGTTCATAGGGTTCCGTAGTACAAATGGCCGCGAGCTGAGAGGGGATGCTCAGACGCGGAGGAGGCAGATCAATCTCTTCCACCGTTGGTGGCGGGGTGACCTCGAACTGATCTACACCGAAGAAGGCCGCCCATGTCTCTTCGAGCCAGCTCAGTTCCTCCTTACTGAGGATGTCCCCCTCATAGCCCCAGCCCCAGAATTTGCGCCGTCTCGCGCTCATGCTTCTGCTCCTGACGCAGGAAAGACTGGAAAACGGGCAGGTTGGCAAGCCCAGCCCTTCTCTCCTGATTGTAGCACATGACCTCCCCCAGCCCTCCCTCACCTTCCGTCAGCGCTGCCCAAGTAGCAGGCCAAGCAGCAGAGCAGCAACCACCACGAGCAGGATGACAAGCATCAACGCCACGCCAAGTGGATGGCCTAGATTGAGAGTCCAGCCCATTCCTAAGCGCCTTTCTACAAACAGCGCAGGATCATCGCGGTTGATATAGACCAGGCCTCCTTTCCAGTAGCGATCGTCATCGCGCGCCACATAGTTTGTGCGCAGCGCGTAGGCCTGGGAGGGCCTGGCACGGATCAGATAGAAGACCATCAGCCCCCCCAGCCCAAGAAGTAGAATCAGCAGCAGGACTACCATGAGCATTACATTGAGATTTGTCGGTGGAATGACCTGCGTGAGCAGTAAGAGAATCAGCAAAAAGCAGAGATTCACGATCCCCAGCACGGAGGCCAGCAGATTGCGCAGCGCCTGCTGCCTGCGCTGCCGATCGCGACGCGCCTGCTCTGGGTCCGCAGGGTCGAGCTGCCGGCCCCCCAAAGGCAGCGCGAGCGCTAAACCAAGGAGCAGAATATTGAGCGCCAGGGCCAGCAAGGAGAACAAGAGTAGCTCCTGTTTTCCGCCCCAGCGATTCACCTGACCGTCGGGGCCAAAATGAAGAGGGATGCGCTCCGGCAGAACCGGATAACGTACGACCGTCACGACCCAGAGCGCTACCAGCAGCAGGAGATCCAGCCCAAGCCAGAAGGGCGAGGGCCAGCCGCGCTGCTCGGAGACTCCAACCTCAATCGCGACCGCCTGGCGGAGGCCCGCATACCAGCCCTCCTGCTCTTTGATACGCCGGAGCCTCAGATTGAGCAGCGCGTAGCTGATCCCCGCGATGGCAACTGTCCCTAACAGCACACCGAGCATGACCCAGATCTGCCCCCAGAGAGGCAAGAAGAAGGCCACCAGCAGGAGAACCAGCAACTCGGCCAATCCAGTCAGCAACAGCGCCAGGTGATAGCGTCGCCGGGACTGCGCAATCACCGCTTCGTTCACATGCGTCGGCGGGACGCGCACCCCGAAAGGCAAGGTTGGCAAGGCCAGATCTGGCCAGAGCCAGCAGATCATGACGATCCAGATGAGCATGAGAACATTGATACAGGTGTAAAGAGCATTCATGGCTTCTATGCTTTTCCCTCTTTCTCCTTCCTGCTGAGCCAGCTACCGATCGGGCTGTTCACGCTCAGTCAGTGTAGCCAGCACGCGCTGACAGCGCACCAGAATCTCTTCAGCGGGCAGTCCCTGAGCGAGCGCCTCCGCCAGCAGCGTGCGCAGGCGCGCCTCCCAATCCTCGGCCAGGCGACCACGCGGCTGGACCACTGCCCCCGTCTTGCGCCTCACCTGCAGAAAGCCCTCGCGCTCCAGCAGCTCGTAGGCTTTGTTGACAGTGTGCAGATTAATGCCAAAATCGGCAGCTAACTGCCGGATCGACGGCAGCCCCGTCCCCGGCAGCAGCTCGCCGCGGGCAATTCCTTCAACGATCTGATCGCGAATCTGCTGGTAGATCGGCTTCTCACTTTCGGGTTCGATGAAGATCAACATCGCCAGCTCGCCTTGACTTTTTGTTATATCTATTATATAACAAATGGCACAAAGAGGCAATCCCCCAGGTCGACCAGGGGATGAGGAAAGGAGAACGAGCGCCATCATGGAGAAAAGCCAGCGAACAGGAATCGTCGTTTACCTGCTGATCACTTTTGTAGGAGCCTGGCTTTGCTGGAGTATGGACATGCTCGCGAGGATACCAGTGAACAGCCCGTTCTTTCAAGTGCTTCTCTTGCCTGGCGGCTTGATGCCAGCCATTGCGGCCTTGATCGTGCGCCTGTGGGTGACGCGCGAAGGGCTGAGCGACGCCGGCTTGCGGCTCTCGCTGCGCGGAGGAAAGTGGCGTTACTATCTGATCGCTCTTCTGCTACCGCTCATTAACATGACTCTGATTGTCAGCGCTAGCTTGCTTCTGGGCATAGCCAGGCCAGATTTCACCTTACAGCACTTCTTCCAGCTCTATGCTCCCGCAGTTCACATTGGGCCTTTGCCCCTGGCGCTTTGGCCTGTGTTGCTGCTTCAATTGCTGATCTCAGCCGTGGTAGCCACACCGGTACTCTGGGGCGAAGAGTTTGGCTGGCGTAGCTATCTGCAACTGCGTCTCTTCGCGGGGCACCCGCAGCTAGCAGCGATCGCCACGGGAGTGATCTGGGGGTGCTGGCATCTGCCCCTGATCTTCATGGGCTACGAGGGCTACCCTAATCCCTGGTGGGGGGCAATGCTATTCATCCTGTTCACAATCGTGCTGTCGATCATCTTCGGCTGGCTACGCCTTAGCAGCGGTAGCATCTGGGCCAGCAGCCTGGCCCATGCCGCCACCAACACTATCGGAGGGAACCTCAGCGTGATGCTCTTCGCCGGCAACTCGCAGTTCTTCGTGGTTGCCGACAACGGCGTACTTTCCATCCTCCTGCTGGGCTGCCTGGCCTTCTGGCTTATGCTGAGCGGACGTCTCCAGGCGGGCCTGCAGACGAAGGCGGCCACTGCCGGAGCCAGGGCATGTCTGGTAGCTGGAAAACAACAAGAGAGAGCCAGCCAGTGACACAGCCAGTGGCAGTTGCCTGACCCTGGCTGGCTATGTCCGCGGCTTGCCCTCTCCGCCCACAGAGCAGTAAGCAGTGTGCTTAAATAGCGGGAACCACATCCCCACAGGCAATGATATCGCTATTGGCCTCCACCGAGGCTCCGCTGGCTTGATAGAGGACCAAATACCAACCACTGGCAGGAATGGCTTTGATCCCTTTCACCGTCAGACTGGCATCGGCCTCGCCACGCGCATTGGCCTTCAGGGGTTGGAGATTGTAAAGCAGCTGCCCCATGCTGCTGCAGCTGCCAGCATGCAGCTGGAAATCGTGGGTTGAGTCAGGAGCCAACCCGCTGACGGAGACGTGAATAGTGAGGGTGCGCTCCTCCAGGCGAAGCTGGGCCTGCCCCTTGATAGCCTGGTTGGGGGCAATATCTTCGCCCAGGGCCACATTGACCTGCTGCCGACTCTTGGGCGAGGAACCCGCTGGATTGCTGATGTCGCCACAAGAGATCGATTGAATCTGAGCTGCAGTCACGGCAGTCGGCCCATTGTGGACGTTGATATACCAGCCAGTCGCGGGAATGCCCTCGCTCTCACCTTTGAAAACGGCGGTAATGCTGGCCTGACCGTGCTCGTCGGCACGTAGCATCGGCAGGGGATAGACAACTGGTCCCGGATGCTGACAGCTCCCTTTGTGAATGTGCGCCGGATGACTGGTGCCCGGCACTAATCCCTGCATGCTGACTTTGACAGTCAGGCTATGATCCTGCGGTGTCCAGATCAGCTGCGCTGTCCCCGTCGGCATGTGCTTAAAGACGACACTGGCAAAGGTGGCCGCCACCGCTGTTCTGTTCGGCGCCGCTCCGCTGGAAGGGGTGGCAGCTCCACAGGCCACCAGCATGAACAGCAGCGCCAGCCCCCCCAGGGCACCAGCCCAGGCGGTAGCTCTCGATTTGAGAGCGTTCATGTTGCTTCCTCCTTTCACGACAAAAATGTTTTTCAACTATATAACGATATTATTGTGCTTTACTCATAAGTAGATTATAATAGCCTACACAATACGAAAGATATCAAAAAGATAAATACAAATGAAATAGATCTCTCCATTCGAGACTATACGAACAGGGAACCGCTGTCATCTTGACAAGAGCGCACCCCACGCCGTACAATTCTATCGTAATACGATAGAATTGCGTCCCAGAATGAGAGCGCTCATGTCATCCAAGCAGGACCCGCCCATCGACTACCGCGCCCTGGCTGAGTTCCGTTATCAGATCCGACGCTTCCTGCGCTTCAGCGAGCAGGTTGCACGTGAAGCCAGCCTGGAGCCGCAGCACTATCAGCTCCTGCTAGCCCTCAAAGGGCTGCCCGAAGGGCGCAAAGCTACCATCACCGAGCTAGCCGAGCGACTGCAGATCCAGCATCATAGCGCCGTTGAGCTGATCAACCGTCTGGTCGAGCGCGACCTTGTGAGCAAGCAGCGTGACATGCTCGATCAGCGCCAGGTCATTCTCTCGCTCACACCACGCGGCGAGGAGGTGCTGCAGACCCTGGCTGCCTATCATCGGGCCGAGCTGCAAATTATTGGGCCGGCATTGGTCGCTGCACTGAAGGCTATTCTCACGGACAGTGCCCTAGCCACCACGCTGCAGGAGAGTGAGTCTCATCACAAGAACATGGATCAAGAGGATCAAGTGGTTCAAGAGGATAAATAGCAATGATTGAACGTGATCTTGCAGGAGATCCGACAGGGCAGACCGCCGCCGGCGTGGGCCACCAACAATCAGGGCGGCGAGCGGGTTCCTGGCAGACCCTGCTCCAGGCATTAAGGGGCGAGAACCAGGAAGAGAGCAGCAGACCCCTGGGCGACTTTACCACCACGCCACGCGTCATCTTCATCGCGCTGCTGGCCATCGCCATCGGCGCCCTGGGAGCGGTCGTCGCTCTCATCTTGCTACGTCTCATCGGCTTATTTACTAATCTCTTCTTCTATCAGCGTTTCGATACCTCCCTGATCTCCCCAGCGAGCAATCGCCTTGGCCCTTTCGAGGTACTGGTTCCAGTCATCGGGGCCCTGATCATTGGCCTCATGGCACGCTATGGGTCTGAGCGCATACGCGGTCACGGCATTCCCGAAGCCATTGAGGCGATTCTCATTAACGGGAGCCGCGTGCAGCCGCGTGTCGCCTTTCTCAAGCCGCTCTCCTCGGCCATCTCAATCGGCTCCGGCGGCCCTTTTGGTGCCGAGGGACCCATTATTATGACCGGAGGTGCGTTTGGCTCGATGATCGCTCAGCTCTTCCATCTGAGCAGCGCTGAGCGCAAGACACTGCTGGTCGCCGGTGCCGCGGCAGGGATGTCAGCAACCTTCGCCTCGCCTGTGGCGGCGGTCCTGCTCGCCGTGGAGCTGCTCCTCTTCGAGTGGAAGCCGCGCAGCATGATTCCGGTGGCCCTGGCCAGTGCCACTGCCGCTGTGTTGCGGCGCTACCTGATCGGCATGGGGCCGCTCTTTCCAACGCCACCACACCCAGCCTTCATCGGCCCCCAGGCCATACTCTGTTGCCTCGTCGTTGGGCTGCTAGCTGGGGCGCTCTCGGCCCTGTTGACGGTGGCGGTCTACGCTTCAGAGGACGCTTTTCGCCGGTTGCCCATCCACTGGATGTGGTGGCCGGCCATCGGGGGGCTAGCTATCGGGCTTGGCGGACTGATCTTTCCCCAGGCTCTCGGCGTAGGCTATGACACGATCAGTGCCCTTCTTCAGGGCACTGTCCCTTTGACTATCATTCTGGGTGTTCTGCTGGTCAAATCGGCAATCTGGGCCATCTCACTCGGCTCGGGTACTTCCGGCGGCGTACTGGCTCCCCTCCTGTTGATGGGAGGCGCTCTCGGAGGACTGCTAACGCCCCTGCTGCCTGCCGAGGGGCCAGGTTTCTGGCCCCTTGTGAGCATGGGGGCTATTCTCGGCGGAACCATGCGCTCACCGTTTACCGGAATCGTCTTCATGCTGGAGCTGACTCACGATGTGAATGCCTTGCTCCCGCTGCTGATCGCGGTGACAATAGCCCACGCTTTTACGGTCCTGGTGATGCGACGCTCGATCTTGACGGAGAAGGTCAGCCGCCGTGGCTACCACCTGACGCGCGAGTACTCCATCGATCCATTAGAAATCATCTTTATCCGTGAAGTGATGCGCACGAGCATTGTGGCCCTACCCGCCTCGCTGCCTCAGAAAGAGCTGCTGCAATCGCTGAGACACACCTCCTCCCAGCATGGCCAGCGCCTCTACCCTGTAATTGATGAGCAGGCGCGCCTCGTTGGCGTGCTCACGCGGCGCGATTTAGAGCTGCTTGCTCACGAGGGACAGGCGGAGCAACAGGATGGGCACTTACTGGCTCAGGCTATCCGACGTCAGCCGGTAATCTGCCATCCTGATGAACCGCTGCGTCTGGTAGTCTATCGCATGGCCGCAACAGGTCTGACACGCTTGCCGGTGGTCGAGCGGGAGAGTAGGCGGCTGGTTGGTTTGGTCTCGATCAGCGATCTGTTGCAGGCCCGGGTGCGCACGCTGATCGAGGAGCAACGGCGCGAGCGTGTTCTGCGCATTCGTCTGCTTTTCCCTTTCGGGACACGACTACGCGCCTTGCGCCTGCGCGAGGAGCATCTGCCCCCACCCAATCGGGAAAGCAGCGAGGAGGAGCAAACGCATCGTTGACCAGCGGCGGCCCCGCGTCAGCCAAATCTGGTCAATAAAGCCAGACCCAGGCAGGCCAGCCATCCTCTGGCCTATCGACTTGCCAGCAACCAGACGCCGCGGCTACAGTGAGCCTGTATTGCGCATGAGGCCCCCATCAATGACAAAGGTGGCGCCAGTGACGTAGGCCGCGGCGTCCGAGGCCAGATAGAGGGCCAGAGCGGCTACCTCCTCCGGCTGACCCATCCGATGGAGTGGAATCTCCGCCAGCAGCGCCTGGTACTTCTGAGGATCAGCTTTGACATCAGCATCGATCGGGGTATCAATGGCCCCAGGGGCAATATTGTTAACTGTAATCTGATGAGGAGCCAGCTCCAGACAGATCGTGCGCGTCAGCATGCGCAGGCCTCCCTTGGCGCAACAGTATGGCACATTGAGCGGCATGGGCAGATCCTCATGAACCGAAGAGATATTGATGATGCGTCCCGCTCTGCCCTGCCTGATCATCTGACGGGCCGCCGCCTGGGCACAGAAAAAAGCTCCTTTCAGGTCGATCCCCAGCACCCGATCGAACTCCTCTTCGGAGACGTCAACAAAAGGACGATGGATCTCCATGCCAGCATTGTTAACCAGAATATCAAGGTGTCCGTAGTGCTCGACTGTCTGCTCGACCAGAGCCAGCGCCTGCCGATATTGCGCGACGTCAGCCTGCACCACCAGAACCTGCCCCCCGGCTTGTTCGATGAGCTGTTTGACTTCCGCGGCTTTCTCTGCAGCGTGGGCATAGCTAATGGCAACGCGCGCGCCTTCGCCAGCAAAGCGCAGCGCAATGGCGCGTCCGATGCCGCTGTCGCCTCCCGTGATCAGGGCGACTTTCTCATTGAGTTGCATACTCATCTTCTCCTTCTTTATGAGACTATTAGAAATTACAACAAATGATCCCGCACCTCATATCTCATCTACTCACCGATCGAGAGGTCTGGCCAGACTCCTCATTGAAGAACACGGTGGATCTGGGTCCCTGGCTCCGCCCGCAGCGTGCTCCAGGTCAATAAGAGCCAGCCGGGGCTGATCCTGCCTCGGTTTCACCTTCCCTATGGCAGAGTCACTGCGAGGACGCCCGCTGCGTGGAATCCTCGTGAGAGTGACTGGCGGGTACTGAGCGAGCGGGCAATATCGAGGAGGTTGCCCTTCCGGGTTGCACCGCCAGACAGCGGACAAGCAAGCGAGCGGGCGATGGCCTGCGGTCTTGCCCGCACATAATCCGAAGAGAGGAGAGGACGAAAGCAGACATGGCAGAGAGCAGCGTTGTTGTCGGCGTTTTCGAGGATGTCGACCAGGCCCGGCAAGCCTATGACAGCCTGCGAGCGCAAGGCTTCGGGGCTGACTATGTGAGCCTGGCTAATCCCCAGGAGATGGATCGGCCCCAATTGGACTTAAGGTATCTCATAGAAGCTGGCATTCCCGACGAAGAGGCCCGCTTCTATGCCCAAGAATTCAGCGAGGGGCATGCTCTGGTGACCGTGCGTGTTGCCGGACTGCCTCCGGCCAGCGCACGCAAGGCGGTGGCCCTTCTCCAAGGGCATGGCGCCTACGATGCCCATGCAGGCCGCGAGCGGCGTGGACCCTATGCTCCTAATATTCGTACTGAGCAGCCATCGCCCTTCTTCGACCTCACCTATCCCGAGGATCTGGCGCAGCCAGCCAGCGACCAGCCCCCGTCTCATAGGCAGGAGGAGAGGCCAGAGTAGTTCTACAAGGAGTGCTGAGACCCAGTCGTAGCGCATGATTTCAGCTTCCCAGCGCCGCTGAGCTGCCCTGGCTGCTCGGTGAGGCAATGGGCAGCCAGACGCTGAAGGTACTGCCTTCACCGGGCACGCTCTCGGCTCCGATGCGACCGCCGAATTGCTCGACGAGCGTACGGGCAATGGCCAGGCCGAGGCCGGTGCCCGGGCGCTGGCGGGCCCGATCCGCACGATAGAAGCGCTCGAAGATGTGGGGGAGATCAGCGGGATCAATGCCAATCCCCGTATCACTGACGCGCAAAACGGCCTCATGGCCGAGGCGCTCCAGCGAGACTACTACGCGCCCGGGTTGCTGCTCATTCTCAGCGGGGGTATATTTAAGCGCGTTATCCAGTAGGATAAGTATCAGACGCCTTAACTGCTCCTCTTCACCTCTTACACGTACCGGCTCAATATGACCTATTTCTAGCTTGAGCGGTGAATCCTCCGCCTGGAGACGAAGACGCAGCTGACGAATGAGATGCAGAACGATACGGTCTAGCTCAACAACTGGGGAGAGAGCACGGCGGCCATTGCTGCCAGGAGCGAGCGTCTCCTCGGGGTTCTGATGGGCGAAGCTACTATCGGCCCGGGCCAAGAGGAGGAGATCATCTACCAGGCGCGCAAGGCGCAGCGTTTCGCTATGGGCGTCGCCGAGCATGGTCCGCCGCTCTTCGGGCGGCAGCTCATCGATATGGCGCTGCAGGAAGGCAAGATTGCCCTGGATAGTGGTAAGAGGGGCACGCAGCTCGTGGGAAGCGTCGGCAATAAAGCGGCGCTGGGCCCGGACCGCGTGCTCCAGATCACTGAGCATTGCGTTGAATGAATCGATGACCAGACCGATTTCGTCGTGGCGGCGCGGACGTGGGACGCGCAAGCTCAGATCGCCG
The DNA here is from genome assembly GCF_008974285.1 of Thermogemmatispora aurantia. GTDB lineage: Bacteria > Chloroflexota > Ktedonobacteria > Ktedonobacterales > Ktedonobacteraceae > Thermogemmatispora > Thermogemmatispora aurantia. The sequence goes on from NZ_BKZV01000001.1 coordinate 870,759, forward strand.
ATACGGGTACCGCGAGCCGTGGCCTCCTTGATGGCGCGGGCTGTCGCTACGACGCCTTCCAGAGGGCGGAGCACATGACTGACAATGAACCAGCCACCCGCCAGGGCGCCGATCAGAATGACAGCGCTGGCTACCACGAGCAAAGTTTTGAGCAACAGGAGGATATTATCGACGTCATTAAAGGACTTGGCCACCAGCAGGAGACCCACGAGCGGCCCCTGGCAGGTGGGAGCTGCTGTCGCACTGACATTAGAAGGCAGCGCGTTCGCTGTCTTGGTCTGGCAGACAGGAAGCACGCCGACGTACAGTCGGTCGCCGTTGACTTCGGTCGTATACCAGGCCTCCTGGCGACGCAGGGCCGCATTCCAGGCTGCGCTATTGCGCGGCAGCATATTGAGCTGGCTGCCGTTCGAGGAATACAGGACCTGACCATTGGGGGTCAGGAGCGCAATCACAATTGGTGTGCGATAGAGATCAATATCGTGAAGGTCAGGATTGAGAGGCATATAAGGTGGAGTCGGTTGCAGCTGTCGCTCGACATCCAGCAGGGCAGCATGACCGACGACGCGCGTGTTTGTGACCACGCTCTGATTGAGAGCACTGCTTGCCAGGAGGAAAATCAGGGAGCCGAAGGCTACCAGTGTGATCGTCAGCAGTAGACCATACCAGAAGACCAGGCGCAGACGCAATGTGTGTGGCATGGCCCGCAAGCGGGCAGCCGCCCGACTAGCACCAATCTCACCCATACACTTCTTCCATTTTCCTTGAGTTCAAGCAACGCAGCCGTGACTCTGGTCGCAGCGCTGTCGGTTGCAAGAGGGTCCAGGTCAGCAACAAGTCCTGGCCGGCAAGAGTGGCCTCCGGGGCAAAGTCCGGCCTGCCGCTCACTGGAGGAACTTACTCTTTGAGTACATAGCCAATGCCGCGTACTGTATGGATGAGCCGCGGCTCGCCGCCAGCCTCCAATTTCGAGCGCAGGTAGCCAATATAGACCTCCAGCACATTGGAAGAGCCTTCAAAATCGAGACCCCAGACCCGTTCCATAATCAGGTCGCGAGTCAGAACCTGCCGCGGACGGCGCAGAAAGAGCGCCAGTAGCTCATACTCGGTCGGGGAGAGTTCGATCTCGCGCTGCCCACGGTAGGCGAGGCGCGTACCGGTGTCCAGGGTGAGATCGGCATAGCGCAATACCTCGCTACGCTCGGTCTGGCTACGACGCAGGAGAGCCATGACACGTGCCAGGAGTTCTTCGGGAGCGAAGGGCTTGACCAGATAATCGTCGGCCCCCATTTCGAAGCCCTTCACGCGATCGGGAATAGCGTCGCGCGCGGTGAGCATCAAGACAGGCATCGTATCGCCGGCGGCGCGCAGGCGGCGGACAACCTCCAGCCCGTCGATCCCGGGCAGCATGATGTCGAGGATCATTAGATCGGGTGGATGCTCCAGGCTGCGCATCAGGGCCTCATCGCCCGTAGCGGCGATGGCCACACTGTATCCTTCGTAGGCTAAAATTCTGCGCAGGAGATTGGTGATGCGTGGATCATCGTCAACAACCAGGATATGCGCCTTCATAGGCCTCTCTCCGGGCTACTGGTGAGTCGCCTTGGCCAGTGGCCAGTGACGCTACAGTCACCGTCGAGCCAGGCAAACGCCTTACCAGGATCTACTGAGTCATAGAGAGGGAGAGAGGGGGAACCCAACAAGCTGCAAGCGAGCGCACCCTTCTGCCTCCTTCCTCAGACCCAGTATGCCAGCTTCCAATGAATGAATCCTGAGAATCGTCTGAGATGGATCTGAGAGTGCACAGTAGTTTTTTTATTATAGCGTAGTTTGAGAGCGAGCAGCGAGAGTATCCTCCGCCGGAGAGGGGAGGACATGGAGTTGCGAGGCAGGAAAGCGGGAAAGAGCAAGGTTAAGGGGCGTGGCCCGGCTCTGTCCTCAGAGAGGCTGGCTTGCCGGGCCAATCAGCTCCAGCTCGTCGACGGGATCAGCCCTGTGGAGGGATGCCGGGTCGAGAGAAGGAACCGGGTGCAGCGCCTGGTGGCGTGGCGCCGCCATGCCACTGACCGACATAGGCGCGCAGCTGCTCAAGTTCTTCTCGGACAGGCCAGCGACCGAAAGCCAGAATACAGAGGGCTACTATATTAGCCACCGGAATCAGCATCAACAGGGCCCAGGCGCCGCTGTAGCCAGCTTTGGAAAAGATTTGCCAGAAGATCAGTACGCCGAAAACAGCAACAATCAACCCAATTATACAGGAAAAGAGTAATGTAGATGTAAAAGCTGCAGTGATAGAATCCGAGGACATTCCGTACTCCTTTCTCGTCGCTGTTGTAGGCTCAAGCTAAAGTCAGCATTAACCCTCATTATGACAAGTGAAGTGGGCCTTGCCGGTACTCGCGAGCGCCGCCGCGCTTGATAGGAGAGCAATCCAGTCCACTCAATGGGTAAACGCCAGAGAGCGTCTCTAATTGCAGACGAGCTTAGGACCAGCTTCCATAAAAAGCGGAGCCCTAGCCAATGGGCGGCTTATCTCCAGGCATCGTGGGATAAGCCTCTCCTGGAGAATGGTCAGGAAGGCGCGACCAGACAATAATGGGCTTTTTTCCTTCCCCACTGGCAACATAGACGGGAGCAATCCAGGGCAGATCAAACAGGTGCATATGACGGAGATAGAAGCGTATAATCGCTGTGAGCAGCCAGAACGGGAGAGGACCATCTACCACGAGTCCTTTGCCGCGGGGAATTGAGGGCAGAGGTAGCGGCTGAGGCTGCCAATACTCCAGACGTTTGCTGGGGAGAGAGAAGTCCAGCAAGCAGAAATCATCGTATTCCTCCACCCGCACGTGAAGATCAGGATGACTACCGTTGTCCGCCAGCTTGACTTCCACTGGTTGCACCCAGGCCAAGGGAAGTTTCGTATCAAAGAGATAGAACTCGGCAGGATAAGCAAAAGCGGCCAGGGCAGCGTAGAGCCAATTTGGCGCTCTGCCATACACAGCTAAGGGGGTCCCCGGAGAGAGCGACCGCAGGAGCTGGCTTAGCAAGTCTGGCTCCCAACGCTTCGCCTCTGGACGGAGACACGACAGCTCTTTGTCTAAGTCAACGACGGGCCTCACAGGGGCATTGTGGCGATATTCATTTTCAATTCTCTGCAGATCAGGCGTCTTGAAAAGAGAGGAGAGTCGTGCGATCAGCTCGTCAAGCACAGGACCGGGGGACACAGGCTTTTGGCGCTCCAGGCCACTGATGGTTCCTTCCAGCACCAGCTCGCGGCTACTCAGGCTCGACTCGCCTTTGAGCGTTGAGGAAAGATCAGCAAGCAGCTCCAATTGGCACGTATTGATGAAGTCAAGCCACTGTTGAGCCTCGACAGGCTGATCGGCACGCCGCAGGAGAATAGCATGGGTGCATTCTTCTAGCAGCACTTGATCAGACTCACATGGCCTCCCCCCGATGTCGACAAGGAGAGGAAGACGACGATGATGCAAATCAGCCTGAATACGAGCGCGAAAGCTCTCAGGCCAGGGACCCTCATGTTTCTGGCGAATCGAGCCGACCCGCTCTGGATCAGCGCTATAGAACCAGTTGCCTTCCCCATCAGGGCAAGCCCTGAGCAGATAATGGGGAATTTTCCGCTCACAGAGTGCCTGGCAGAGATAGTACGCCAGCACAGATTTTCCAGAGTGCGGTGTCCCAGCGATAAGCACTGCAGGGAGCGAAACCATCTGTTGCTACCTCCTTTTACAACATAGGAAAGTCTCTAACCAACAAAAGGAGCAAGATAATGGATAAAAAGCACGTACTGATCGCTACATTGGGGGGCCAACCCCAGATTGTGACTTTTACGCTCGATCTTCTCTTAGCCAAAGGGTTCCCTATTAGTGAAGTAGTGGTTGTCCACCCTGCCACCAGGGGAGATCTGCGCCTGAGTAAGGCGTGCAAACTGCTGGCCAGTGAATTCTCAGGTCATTATTACCGGGCAGCTCAGAAGACTATCTCCTTCTCGTCGCAAGCACTTGAGCTGAATGGACAGCCGATAGAGGATATTCAGACCGATCTCCAGATCGACGCCTCCCTCAACTTTCTCCAGCGCTTGCTCGGTGACTACAAACGCCGCGATTATGTGATCCACCTCTCTGTCAGCGGTGGTAAGCGCCTGATGACACTGCTGGCCATTTCAGTCGCCATTTTCAATTTCGGTCACCATGATCATATCTGGCATCTCTACACCCCCTGGGAAGTGCAAAAGCAGGTTGATGAAGGACGCCAGATGCACATTCCTCCTGACACAGGCCACCGGCTGATCAAGGTGCCCCTGCCCACGATAGGCCCTTTTCTCTACTCCCCTTCCCTCTCTTTCCGCGCCATCTACGAGCAGCAGCGTCAGCAAGCCGCTGCTGAGGACTGGCGTCGCTGTCGGACAGTGTTTAGCCAGGCCACTCCGGCGCAGCAGCGCGTGCTTCGCGCCTTCGCCAGAGGCCTCCGCCCAAAGCAGGTCGCAGAAGAGCTGCACCTGAGCGAGACGACCGTTCATTCTCACAAGACAGTCCTGCTGAGCCTGTGTCGTCAAGCCTGGGAGCTTCCTGAGCAAGACTCGCTGGACTACCACTTCCTGCGTGAGAAATTCGCCCGGATAGTAGAGCAGGAGCAAGACAACGATACTATCCTATAATGATACGGGTCTTCCAAAGACATTATGAGAAATTTCATCGCCTTTGAGGAAGCTTCCCCTGACCTGCTCGAGTATAAAGAGATTAACAGTTCTTCGCAAACTGGATCGTACTTTCTGAGTTGAGAGCAACTCGTCCGTCCCTTTGCCGCTTGCAGCTCGCTCAGCTCAGACGTCTGCCTCTGAAAAAGAGAGGAGAAGGAGCTGGTCCTCATGGTAACGATGATTGCTTTGATGGGCGAACAAACCCTACCTAATTTCTTACCACTTCTCCATTACAAACCCGCTCACGTCCTTTGTTTGTACACAAGCACTACCCGCCAGGCTTTTGACAGATTTCAGAAAACTGTCCAAAAGCATGGCGACCTTAATTGCGCTGTCAGCGGTCTCTGCGTAGAACCATATGATCTAGACAAAACAGCAAATGCATTAAAGAAATACTTGGAGCCAATGCAGCTAGCAGGGCAGGATTGCCTGTTCAACCCGACGGGCGGGACCAAGGTCATGTCATTTGCTGCCTACCAGGTCGCCCAGGAATGGCAAGCCCCCATGTGCTACTTCCAAAGCGAACTGAAACAGGGTAACCTTATAGAGTATGAGTGGCAGAACGGTAGACCTCAGCAGGTCAGGCTCAGTGATCTTTCTTGCGAGCAGCTCACCCTTGAAGACATCCTGGACTTACACCTCGGACCAGGTAAGTGGAGTGAAGATGCAAAAGGAAAAGATGACGAAGGCTCCCGTTTCGAGCAGACCCTGGCCGATCTTTTGAGAGCCGATGGCTATGAAGTTCGTCAGCAAGTGCACATTGGGGACAGCCAGATCGAGATAGATATCATGCTACGTTTTCGGCAGCGGTATGGAGTGATTGAGATAAAGCATAAAGAAAAAGCACCAGCAGGAAAGCAAGTAAACATCGATACAAAAGCCATCAAGCAGCTCGCTACCAGTACAAGGCAGCTCGGCACCTATGTACAACGCTTCTATATTCTAAATGTGCCTCTCCCGTCGATCCATAAAGAACTCATTGAGCTTACAGGTATCAACACGATTGTACTAGAATCCTATAGAGATGGGAAACTCTCCGAAGAGGATCGCCAGAAATTCCTGAGCGAGATCGCTCAAGTGCTACGCTGAGGCGAGAGGGGGCTGCCACCCCCTCCGAGTTCTGCTCATCTCTTTGGGAAAGACCCACTCAAGCGACACTTCGCCAATACAGGAGAAAGGCCGTGATTATCTTAAATTTTGCTCACCCATTGACCGAAGAGCAGCTGCGTCAGATCGACGAGCGCCTTATCGTGCGAATCGAAGAGGTCCGCTCTATTCCCGTCCGCATTGATGAAACCAAAGAACTGGCCCCCCAGGTGGTAGCCATCGCCAATCGAGCCAATCTCACAGCCGAAGAGTGGCAAACGCTTCCCATCTTGATCAACCCTCCCGGCTACTCACCTGTAGCGACAGCCTTGCTGGCCGAGCTTCATGGGCGCATGGGTCACTTTCCCTCAGTCATCCGTTTGCGCCCTCGCCACCACGGAGCTACCGACTACGAAGTAGCTGAAATAGTCAACCTGCAAGAGCTGCGGGATCAGGCACGCATGCGTCGCCTGGCTAATCAGCACACTGATCGTTAGTGATCGGATGCAGGCCGCCTCCACCGCCGCACAGCTCAGGAAGAGTCTGGCACCCTCCAGTAGACAACGGGCATAATTAAGATGAGGGGACTGTTCCAACAAGTGCGAGGCTCGGCTGGCGTACCTTCTCCTGCCCGTAGGGTATACTCTTTACAGAGGGTCTAACCTCCTCTCGGCCTATTTCATCGACTGCTTGCTGCGCCAGCCGAAGCAGGCAGGAGACGGACCACTTACTAGCCTTGTCTTGGAGACGACTCGATCCCAACGGAGAAGATGGGCAGGCAGCTATGCATGAAGACACTCTAGGACACGACCAGCCTCCCCAGTCACACGGGCCACATGGCAGCGTCCGGCGCATCTATCGTCCTCCGGCGACCAGACAAACTATGACCGTAGCCTGCAGCACCTGCGGGGCCATCTTTGCCCCCTCACACCTGCACTCAGAGCTACACCTGGCCAGCCCTTCTGTGCTTGAGGCTGCCCTGATGAGCATGTCCCATTTCTGCTTCCGCTGCCGCCGTGCCTCCTGCCCCGAATGCTGGGACCATGTGCACCGCCTCTGCGGCGCCTGCGTCGCAGAGCTTGGCCTTCCCTTCCGCCACGAGGTCCCCCCGCTGGAAGGTACCCTTTTTCCTCCCGCAGCCCCAGCCCTTTCTACTACTCCTTCCTCTTCCGATCCCTACACCTGTCAAGCCGACAACAGCGGCCCAACACCCGACCCTCTGCTCACCTGTGTTCAGGCTGGTCGCTTCCGCACTCCCAGCTCCCCCTCAACCTTCATTGCAGCGATCGAGACGGTCGAAATGCAGGGAGTCCTGCCCCCAACCAGCCCAGGCCCAATCACGTCGGAAGCCTATCCCTCACCCTCCGCCGCTGCCCCATCAAGCAGTCCAGCTACCCCTGAGAGCACCACCGCGTCTTCCACCCACGATCTCCCTGCGAGGGAGCAAGCACCCCTGCGCCCACCGCTAGCCTCGTCTGCGGCCACCGCCTTACCCTCGCAGCAGGCTACCCCCAGCCACAATCTACCTTCCTCCCCACTGCTCACTTCCCAAGCAACCTCCAAAGCCGCTTACCACCAGGCGGACCCCATTGCCACACCCAAGGCCCTCCCCCATGCCACAAGGAGCGTATTTCCTCTCTGGCTCTCTCTACCTCTGCTGGCCCTGCTCACACTTGCTCTGACAGCGGTCTTCCTCTCCGAACTCTCATCCGCCTTTGATGCCCTGCTGCTCAGAGCCATCCACATTGATATTCGTGGGACTATCAACCTCTTCCTCCAATGGATACAATGGTTTCACTGAACATACACCTGAAGGCACCAGGCGAGGAGAGCCGAACCTTTGTCCGCCTGCTATACCGCTCGGGCGGCCAGCACCTTGAGCCAGACCAAGCAGCCCGCTGGATAGAGGAGGCTTTCCCTGGTGGAATGTACGAGAGAGGATTGTGAACAATGGGACAATACATTCTTGTCGACGGCTACAACGTGATCCGACGCAATCCACAGTTCCGCGCCGCTCTGGCTCACAGTCTGGAAAGCGCCCGTCAGCTGCTGATCACCCAACTCGTCCACCGCTACCGCCATACTCCCTACCAGGTCACGGTCGTCTTCGATGGATCAGGCAAACACGAGCAACACCTCTACGAGAGACGTATCCATATTATTTACTCACAACACGGCGAAAACGCCGATCAGGTCATCGCTCGCCTCGCCCGCGAGGCCAGAGCCGCCGGACACGAGGTCCAGCTTTTTAGCGACGATAGCGAAGTACGTCAGGCCGTCATCCGTCAAGGCGGTCTGGCCGATTCCACTCAGGGCCTGGCCACTCGTCTGAACGCTCCTCCACGCCGTCTGGCCCAGCGCTTCGCCCACCAGATGCGCATGCGTGCTCTCTATGGACTTGACCCTTCCTTCAAGCTGGAAGACTACGAAGATGAGCCCCCTTTTCCCAGGCACCGTCGACCTCAGCGCCACCAGCACCGAGGCACCCCCAAAAAAAGACGCTACTGAAGCGACCTCACACCAGCCACCAGCCTGGCAAACTGTTCAGCCGCTTCAGCAGCGCTCGGCGGGCCCGCTCTCCGTCCTTCCAAGCCATCGCAGGGCCGCCTGCAGAGAGCCATAGCGAGTCACCTCACAGCTGACTCACCAGATTAATGGGAGGTCTCGGGCACCCGCTCGTGCCCCTCCTTTCCGACGGTTTCCCCCACCAGAACGGCCTCACGCCGGACCGGTGACGGCAGCGGTGGCTTGCGGCCAAAGCGGGTACGTAGGACAAAGAGCAAGCCCTCCAAGACGATGGCCTTCGACATCTTGGACTGGCCTAGCCGCCGATCAACAAAGACAATCGGCGTCTCAACAATGCGAAAACCCTGGCGCCAGACCCGATAGACTAGCTCGACCTGGAAGGCATAGCCACGCGAGCGAATCGAGTCGAGATCGATGCTTTCAAGGACCTCACGACGGTAACAGCGATAGCCAGCTGTACAGTCGCGCACCGGCAGACCCAGCACGGTACGCGCAAAAATATTGCCACCACCACTGATCAAGCGTCGTAGGAAAGGCCAATTGGGCGTGGCCCCACCATTGATATAGCGCGAACCAATCACCAGATCGGCCTCTTCAATCAAACGCAGAAAGTCGGGCAGATAGCGCGGATCATGCGAAAAGTCCGCATCCATCTCAAAAGCGGCATCATAGCCATGTTCCAGGGCATATTTGAAGCCTGTGATATAGGCTGTGCCCAGTCCGAGCTTTCCTGGACGATGCAGTACATGCACCCGCGCATCCTCTTTGGCTAGCTCATCAGCCAGCTCTCCCGTACCATCAGGTGAATGGTCGTCCACAATCAGCACATCCGTCGCTGGAGCATAGCGAAAGATCTCCCCAATCAGGGGGCGCAGGTTGTCTTTCTCGTTGTAGGTAGGAATGATAATCAAGGTTTTCATCATCGATTGCTCACTCTCCGTTGCTTAGAGGTACCGATGCCCGGGATAGATTGTAGCTTCCATCGGCTTCAGACAACATTGCGTCAGAATCTGCAGTTGTCGAGAAATACAGCTTTCCTTCCTCATAAGCCTCTGGCACGAAAAGTTTCTTGTATTGAGTAAGACGCAAAACAAGCAATGCGATAACACCGAGCGCCAGACCAAACCACAGCGTACAGAAGCGAATCAGCAGAGTTGCAGTGCCACCAATGACAGAGGAGGAGGAAACCAGCAGGCGGATCAGACCAAGTAAGCTACCATCGGCGGTGCCTAGACCACCCGGCAGGCCAGAGGCTGAACCGACCAGGGAGGAGACCGCCAAAATAAAGGTGGCCTTGAGCAAGAGGTCAGGCGAGGCCGGCACTCCTAGGCCGAGAAAGACAAAATAGAGCGCAAGACACTCCCCCGACCAAGAGAGAAAGCCAATAGCAATGGCCAACAACAGAGGCCGCCAGCGGAGCAATATATAGGCGCTCTCATAGAAAGCACGCAGTGGCTGCGTCAGGCGCGCCAACAGAGGTAGCCGCTCGCCAGTCGCGAGTATCCTCAAAGAGAGAGTACGATGCTGGATCAGCAAGATGCTTCCTAAGCCCACCACAAGAAGAGTCAGCAGCACTTCCCAGCCAAAGCGATAGAAAATCAGACCCGTGGCAGCCAGGAGGAGCATCGCCAGCCCATCTGAAAGCCGCTCGGCCATGATGATCGGGGCCGTCCGGCTGATTGGTTCTCCCACCGCACGCTTGAGAAGATAGGACTTCAGCAGCTCTCCCACCTTGCCCGGCGTGATGGCCATCGACAGCCCCGATAGAAAAATCAGAAAGCTAGTCAGGCGCGGCAGGCGAATCTGTAAACGCTGGAGATAATATTGCCACTTGACAAAGCGGAAACAGTAATTAAAGAGCGTCAAAGAGAGAATCAAGGGCAGGAAGGACCAGCGGAAGCTTGCTAGCGCGCTCAACATGCGCGGGAAGTCCGCATAGAGACCTATCGCCACCAGGACGATAAACGCCAGCACCAGAGAAAAGACTATGCCTGTACGCACAGTCCGAAGCCGGCTCGCAGTCAACATAGGCCGATGATCCTCCACTTGCTAGGACGGGAGCGCGTAAAGCACCACAACGATTACTGCAGCACAGAGCCCGACTGCCGCCAGCGTGGGGCGATCACGCAGCAGCACCTCCTCGGGGCTGCCCCCTTCCATGCGCATATAGACCAGATAGAGATAGCGGAAAAGCCCATAGAGCACCAGGGGGATCGTGACCATGAGATGATGATCTCCCGTTGGACCCTGGAAGGTATAGAGGCTATAGGCCATGACCGTCCCAGCAGCAGTAATGGTGATCATCTGGTCCAGCAGGGGCAGACTGTATTCCTTCAGGATCTGCCGATGAGTGCTGGCCTCGCCCTGCAACAATACAAGCTCATGCCGCCGCTTGTTGAGAGCCAGAAACAGCGAGAGCAGAATAGTTACTAGATAAAGCCAGGGAGAGATGACGACTGAGATGACTACAGCTCCCGCCAGAATACGTAGCAAGAAACCGCTCGCTATAATAAATACATCTAGCAATACGACGTGCTTGAGCCACACACTGTAGAGCACCATGAGGACTACGTAGGTTGTTAGCACAAGGGCGAAGAGCAAATCACCTCCACCGAGGGAGCTATAAGGGAGATGTTGGCCTCCTAGCGGAATGGCAAAAATAGCCAGCGTGAGCAGCGTCGCCCCCACCAAGAGACCCCCCATGGCCACCCAGGCCCAGGAGATTGGTAGACGACCCGAGGCCAGGGGACGATTGCGTTTGCGAGGATGACGCCGGTCGCTCTCTAAATCAAGTAGATCATTCAGCAAATAAATAAAGCTTGAGACAAGGCAGAACGCTATAAAAGCGAGCAGAGCATGGATCAGCGGAGTAACTTCCAAAAGACGCTTCGCAAAGAGAATGCCCACAAAGATCGCCAGATTCTTGGTCCACTGGCGCGGACGCAGAGCCTGCAGCAAAGCCCCAAGACGAGCCCAGCATACCACCGTCCTCTTGGCCGCCACCTCCTCCCCCCCGCCGCTGACCAATGTCGCGTTTTGCTCGACCGGCTGCGATTGCTCTCTTTGATCGGTCAACGCTTCGTTCAATGGTCAAACGCTCCCTTCGCTGCCTTTCAACTGCACAATCCTGCAGGGCAACTACCCTGACCTTTGTGTGAAGACGAGCAGTGGGGAAAGGGAGTAACAGACCTGGCAGGAAGTCCGCCTTCTATCTCAGCCCTGTCCCCTTGGCTCACCTGGCTCAACCTCTTCTCCCACCTTTGTTGATCTTCAGCCGGCAAGGAGACAAAATCTTCCTTGACTGCCCAGCCGATCAGCAGGCCCCAGAAGCCAGCCCAGACACGGACAGAACAGAAAGGAGGGAGATTAGACAAGGCGAGATCTAAAGGACTTTAAGACAGGCTCCGGCCAACCAGTACTCTCTACTCGTCCGCTAATAAATGCGCTCTTTCAGTTCAGCTGGCCGCCGGAGCGTAATCCGATGATGACCAGTCGAGATATACCCCTTGGCGGAAAAATAACCAAGCACCTTATTGACACTCTCGCGCGAAGCCCCAACCATTGCAGCCAGATCTTGCTGAGTAAGTCGAATGTCAATACGCACTCCGTTCTCGGTGGGCACCCCATGCAGCTCAGCAAGTTCGAGCAGCTTCTTGGCCACTCGCCCCGGCACATCAAGGAAGATGAGGTCTTCAATCATCCTATCGGTGTTGCGCAGGCGCCGCGAGAGTGACTCCAACATATGAATGGCAATTCGCGGATTCTTGAGAATGGCGCGGTGAAAGTCGTCGCGCTGCAGGGTATAGCACTCGACGCGCTCCAGAGCCACCGCATCCGCCGAGCGCGGCAAGCCGTCCAGGAGGGCAAATTCCCCGAAATATTCGCCTTTCCCAAAGATGACCAGGGAGATCTCCTGGCCGTCCGGGCTGTTGATCGCAATCTTGACTTTGCCCTCCTTGATAATATACAGTACCTGCCCCGGATCATCGCGATGGAAGATGACTTCGCCGGGACGAAAGATTCGCTTCTTGGCGACCGCCATGAGCTCGCGGAGATCATCATCGGGAAGTTCAGCAAAGCTCGATACTTGCTTCAAATACAGTGTCTCATCTGTCGACATAGGTCATTCCTCTCCTGGTCATAGGTGGCGGGACAGGTAACGGTCGTACTCAAATGAGTAAGCAAGTAGTCGTGCGTTGTCGTGAGCGAGGGCACCAGACAGCTCAGCTCTATCAGCAAGCACCGGCACAAAGCGCCCGGTCCTTTCTTTGATCAGACAACCCGTTCACTAACCAGGCAGCTAACGTACGCTCGACTGGAGCCTTCGCGGCCATGATAGCATACAGTCTTTGGGCGCGCAATGCCACGAGATGGCTCTCTTCTCATGACTTCGCTTGCTTTTTTACTCCATCTCCATCCCGCCAGGGTACAGGGTATGGCAGGCTCGGACGGACCGGTACACCCCTCTCTCCGGGGGCAGAGCATAGCCAGAGCCAGCTTTCCTGTGCTATAATACTTAGTGCACAAGTCGGAATTAAGTGCGCGAGCCACTTTGCTCAACCGACATAGGCACAAAAGAGAAACACCAACGTCGACCTGTCCGCTCTCGGCTGACAGCGACGGGTCGGCGAGAGGACGGGGTATCAGCTGATATGGCGGAGCTTATTACTGCCGATATGGTTATTCATGATGTGGTAACCAAGCACCCGGAGACTGTGAAGGTCTTCCACGGGCACGGGTTGCCCTGCACGGCGTGCGCGGTCGGTTCCCGTGAGAGCATCGCTGGGGGAGCACGCACTCACCGTCTGCCTCCAGAGAAGCTGGACTTATTGCTCAAAGACCTTAACGCCGCTATCAAGGGCGAGCCAGTTTCGGTCGCACCCAAAAAGGCGCCCGTTGGACGGGGCATTCCGCTGACAATGGCTTCTGGGAGCGGGCGCAAGATCAAGCACGTGATTGCCGTGATGAGCGGCAAAGGGGGCGTTGGCAAGTCGCTCGTCACCGGGCTGCTGGCGGTTTCTCTGCGGCGTCAGGGCTATCGAGTCGGTGTGCTCGATGCCGATATCACCGGGCCAAGTATGGCGCGCATGTTCGGCCTGAGCGCTAAACCGACGATGTTGCCCGATAACCGCATTCGTCCGGTCGAGAGTCGCGGTGGCATTAAGGTTATCTCGATGAACATGTTCCTGGGAGAGGAGAGCGACCCGGTGATCTGGCGCGGGCCAATGGTGGCCAAGGCGATCCAGCAATTCTACAGCGATGTCGAATGGGATCTGCTCGATTTCTTGCTGGTCGATTTGCCGCCCGGGACCTCCGATGCGCCGCTGACGGTGATGCAGGCCGTCGTCCCCGACGGCGTGGTCATCGTCTCCTCACCACAGCTGCTGGCGACGATGGTGGTCAAGAAGTGCATTAATATGGTGCGCCACTTGAAGGGCACCATCATCGGCGTGGTTGAAAATATGGCCTACTTCGAAACTCCCTCGGGCGAGCGCTACGAGATCTTCGGCCCCAGCCAGGGCGCCGAGCTGGTCGCTATCACCGGAGCCCCGCTGCTTGCACAACTGCCGATTGATCCCCAGGTCGCCGCTCTTTGCGATGCAGGACGCGTTGAAGAGTACGAATCGTCGGCCTACCAGCTGCTGGCGGAGAACTTCCTGAATACGCTGAAGATCAAGCGCTAAGTCCTATGCCGTTGCTTCTTCTGCCGTGCCGGTCGCCTTCAGGCGGTCGGTTGGCGAGCGATGTCTCCCTTGCTCGCTCACTACGACTCCTCCGCTAAGCCGTTGGTTCTCAAGAGCCGGGGAATACGTGAGAGGAAGAGGCACGGGGCCGGAGCACTCTGAAGCAGAGTGGGGCACAGCGGGACACTGAAGCGAGAAAAACTCAGCAAGAATACGCTACGCTGTGCCCCGCCAGGCTCTCGGCGCTGCCGTCTATCTTGCTCTCTTCTGGCTCTGGTCTGGTTCTGGCATGGCCTTCCTTGCTCGCCAGGCCTCCAGCGCGAGTTGACTAAATGCGGCGTGGAAAGGAGCCGAGGACTTTGCAAAAGGTAGTATACTGCGCCAGATCGGCCAGGGCACTGCGCACGGCTGGATCGTCGCGGTGCCCCTCGAAGTCGAGATAGAAGACATACTCCCAGACACGCTGGCGCGAGGGACGCGACTCCAGCTTGAGCAGGTTGATGCCCCGTTCAGCCAGCACGCCCAGACAGCGATAGAGCGCCCCAGGCTGATGCGGCGTCGCCATGACAATCATCGTCTTGGCCGGGCCTTCACGTCGTGGCGCCGGATCACGCCCCAGAGCGATGAAGCGCGTGTGGTTATCCTTGATGGTTTGGATGCCCTCGGCTAGAATCTGCAGGCCATATAGCTCTGCTGCCGCCGCCCCAGCCACAGCAGCTACTCCACGCAGATTCTGCTCACGAATCATTTTAGCGCTACCAGCAGTATCATAGCTGGCAACAACCTCCACACCTAGCTCGCGCAGAAAGGCCTCGCTCTGGGCCAGAGCCTGCGGATGGGAGATCACACGCTTGATATCGCTGAGCTGCTGCCCGGGTAAACAAAGCAGGCAGTGGTTCACTGGCAGGCTGATCTCACCAATGACAAAGAGATCGTACTGACGCAGCAGATCATAGACCTCATTGATACTGCCAGCCTGCGAATTTTCTACCGGCACCAGGCCATAGTCGACCGCGCCAGCGGCAACGGCGTGAAAGACGTCCGCAAAACTGCGATAGGGCTGCGGCTCGCTGACAGGGCCAAAGTAGGCCCGCACCGCTTCATCGCCAAAGGCACCTCGCTCTCCCTGAAAAGCTACACGAATAGTGAGACCCCCGCTCTCCCTGACGTCAGTCGTGGTTGGCCCCTCCTGCCCTTCTCCTGCGACCGAGGCCGTTCCCACAGCGGGAGGAGCCGACTCCTCCAATGGAGGACGATCCTGCTCATGCTCTAGCGATTGTACCATCAAAGATACCTTACTCCTCACCTGTATAGTTGCTCTCGATTGTCCCAACTCCTGCTTCCACTGTCAAGAGGAAAGATTGACGATTGACACTGGCCAAGACAGATCAGCATAAAGCGAGGCCAGGACGTCCGGCCAGGCGGTCAGATAGCTCCCATCGGCATGGAGCAAGGTAGAACCACCCTCGGCCAGGGCACCAGGCGGTCTCTGCACCTGCTCCCTCCTACCGCCCCTTCCTACCTTCCGTTGGCACTCGCACTGACGTTCCTCTACTCGGGGAAAAAGATGCGCTCGTTGGTTACTGGATGCAGGAGATGGTCAAAGGCCATCCAGAAGCTTTTCGTGTGTCGATAGAAGATGAGGGGGAAGATGATAGGCATCGTCATGCCCCAGATGAGCAGGGGAATGAAGGGGACACTGGTGTTGACCGCCAGTGGGAGAGTGATCGCGGTAATGAGCAGTTCACTCAGCACCAGGTTAACAGCCATCGCTCCGGTATAGTAGCCTGGCTCACGCTCGTACTCGAAATTGCAGGCAGGACAGCGCTCATAGGTCTTGAACAGCCCACAGTAGAGCTTACCCTCGCCACAAACCGGACAGCGCAGCAACAAGGCCCGGAAGAATAACACACGTGCACGTTTCCATGTCATTGGCTCAACACCTTCTCAGGCGAAGACACACACTCAGCGCCGTCGTTACGTCGCGCCACCGTCCCAGAGCAAAAGAAGGTCAGAACCGCTTGCCTGAGCTGGGTGGGCGGGGGCGCTGGCGGGCCATGCCTAGCAGGGCCAAAGTAGCTTAAGCCCTACTTGCCTGTGAGCACTTCCTTGAGCACTCCCGGCCTGCTCGCGCTGAGTACGCTCCCCGCCGATAACGCTCCTACTGCTGGATGTTATAGTGACTCTTGTGATAATATACCATGCCCTTGCCGATCACCTTTACTGGCTGCAGCTCCTTCAGCATGATCGGCTCACCGCACTTCGCACAAATGCGGCTGGTCAGATGGTTGACCTCTTCACGATTGGCTAGCGATGCGCGCGCTGTCTTGGACAGCTCACCCTTACGTGGCATAAGCGCTACCCCCTTTCAGCTGATGATGAACAGATTTTGCTCTATAGGCAGTCATAGCTTGCGGTTCGCACAACGCCCCCTCCCCAGACGGAAGCGCCTTCCTGTCATCCGTCAGGCTCGCTCCGCCATACCACCCCCGCTCGCAGGCTGGCTGATTGCTCCACGGCACAGAAGAAAAAGACCTCTGACCTGCCTGCTTTCGCTACAGTATACCATAGGGCAGCGCCGGCTGTCCAATCACTCACTGCTGAGGGGAGGACAGGTCGGCCTCCGGTCCGCGGCTGACAGCAGAGAGGGCTTGACAGATAAGATCAGCGGCTTGCTCGAAGGAGAAGAGGCCAGTATTGATCAGCAAGTGGTAGAGGCCTGGCTGCTGGCCGTCGCTTCCATAGTAGCGGCGCAGGTAAGCAGCATACTCATAGTCACGTTGCTCGATTAGCTCCCGCGCTCGGCGCTGATCAATATGAAGCGTACTCATGACGCGAGCGATGCGCTGGGTCAGCGGGGCAAACACAGCAACATGGAGCGTGCGTGGAGTGTCTTGCAGCAAAAACTGGGAGCCACGGCCAACGATGACGACGTTTCCTTGCGCGGCCATTTCCAAAATGACTTTCTGGGTCAGGTGCAGATAGGCAACCTCATCATACTGCTGCAGGGGACGACTGGCCTGGCCAAGCAGGCCAGCATAGTTGAGGGTGAATGGCTGGCTGGCACGCACGGCCTCAAGGATCTGAGCAGCGACACCGGCGGTATATTCATCGAGGCGCCTTGCTTCGCGGACATCCACGCCCAGACGACGGGCCACCTCCGTAATAATTTGGCGATCCAGATAGCGCAGCCCCGTACGACGGGCCACCAGGCGCCCTACTTCGCTGCCGCCGCTGCCAAGCTGACGGGTGATGGTGATCACCACTGTTCCCTGGGGAGGAATCCCGGTCGGCAGCTCCTCGCTCCAGCCGTGTCCCTCGAGCGGGCGCGTCGGGCTCTCCCTCCTTTCGAGGCTGACAGAGCGCTCCTCGCTCACTTCCTCTACAGCCCGCTCGCGAACCTGCTCCTCGTTCTCACTGCTCATACTCTGGCTCCTTGACTTACTGGCCACTCCCACTGACTGGTTGGCCATCGCTCCCGCGTATCCGCTCGCCGGTCAGCAGGCACTGATCCATACCCAAGCAGAACTGCTCGCTGCTCCTCTGCAGCCCTCCTCTCCCTCATGGTATACTGAGGGCAGTGCCAGACGCAAGGTCAATCAAGTCCGGGTCTGCCCCGCCCTGGGGCCTTCTCCGCGACAGCCTGCCAGGTGCTCTCTCCAAGAGCGCGCTGCCGTTCTTTGCTGGCTTGTCGAGGCTCGCCCGTTTCTTCTAAGATAAGAAATATAAATAGACGACAAAGAGCAAGCATCTGGGCAACTGTGCTTTCTACGTCTGACGCCTATACTGTCGATTCCCATTCCCTTGCCAGGAGACCCCATGCGCACGCTCAATCTGCATCAGCTTGCAACGTTCCAGGTGGTCGCCAAACACTGTAGCTTTGTCCGTGCCGCTGAGGAACTCCATTTTAGCCAGCCCGCTGTCTCCGCACAGATTCGCCAGCTTGAGGAGAGTCTGGGCGTTAAGCTCTTCGACCAGATCGGGCGCAAGACCCATCTAACGCAGGCTGGCGAGGAGCTATATCTCTACAGCCAGAAGATTTTCTCGGTTATCGAGGAGGCCCTGGAGGTCATCGAGTCACTGCGCAGCCCCCACTATGGACGACTCAGCGTGGCCGCCGATACCACCGTCGGCTCCTATGTCATCCCGCGCCTGCTCGGCAAGTTTCACCAGATGTATCCCGAGGTCGAGATTACCTTGAACGTGCTCAATCGGGCCGCGGTAGTGGACGCTCTGGCCAATAACCGTATCGATATTGCGGTGGTTGGACGAGTTCCCGATGATATTCCGGTAGTTATCGAGCCTTTTGCCTTTAACGAGCTGGTGCTGGTGGCCGCACCGACGCATCGCCTTGCAGGGCACAGTAAGGTCCCCTTCGAGGAGGTGACACGCGAGACCTTTCTGCTGCGCGAGGTCGGCTCGGGCACGCGCGCAGCGCTGGAGGGCCTTTTCCAGGAGGCCGGGGTTCCACTGAAGGTGGCTATGCAGGTGGGCAATAACAGCGCTATTAAGCAGGGCGTGGCCGCCGGCCTGGGGATCGCCCTAATCTCACGGGTAGCCATCGATATGGAGCTGGAGACAGGGCGCCTGGTTATTCTCGATGTCGAGGGTTTTCCGATCATTCGCCAGTGGCGCATCGTGCATCTGAAGGATAAAAATCTTTCTGCCACAGCACGAGCTTTTAAGCTCTTTCTCTTACAGCACGCTGATAAGCGGCTCCGCAAGCAAGAACCCCCGCGCTCCTAGCGCCGACGCCGGCTACGGCTACCGTCCATCAGAGAGCACGGGCTCTGGCTCGGCTGCCAGGCGGAGCCACTCTATTGGGCGAGACTGTCGTACAGCAAGCAAAGGAGGCTCATCAATGGAGATGCCATCACACGCCGATGAGGAACGGCGTCTGCTGGTCGCCGAGATCAGGCGCTTTGTGGAGCGCGCAGTGCTCCCAGCTGCTCAGCAGTTGGAACATGAGGACCGTTATCCGAGCGAGCTGGTCGAAGAGCTGCGCCGCCTCGGTCTTTTCGCCGCCACTATCCCCGAGAGCTATGGCGGTCTGGGACTGGACTTGCTAACCTATGTCCAGCTCATCGAGGAGCTGGCCCGCGGCTGGATGAGTCTGGCCGGCATAGTCAATACGCACATCCTGGTCGCTGCTTTGATTACTCAGTACGGTACAGAAGAGCAACGTCAGCGCTTTCTGCCAGTGATGGCCGAGGGCAGACGTCGAGGTGCTCTCTGTCTCTCAGAGGCCGAGGCTGGTAGCGATGTGCAGGCTATTCGTATGACAGCGATGCGCGACGGCGAATCTTACTTACTCAACGGGGCCAAACTCTGGGTGACCAACGGAGTTCACGCCAGGATTCTGGCAGTGCTGGCGCGCACTGATCCCCAGGCTCAGCCATCCTACCGCGGCATGAGCCTCTTTCTGGTCGAGAAGGAGACACCGGGCCTCCACGTGGGCCGCACCTTTGCGAAGTTAGGCTACAAGGGAGTGGATACGGCTGAGCTGGTCTTTGAGGAGGTGCGCGTACCAGCGGCTAATCTGCTTGGCGGCGTCGAGGGCCAGGGCTTCAAGCAGGCAATGAGTGGTCTGGAGATCGGACGGCTCAATGTGGCCGCTCGCGCTGTGGGCCTGGCTCGCGCCGCCTTTGAAGATGCTATTCGCTATGCTCAGCAACGCCGCACCTTCGGTCAGCCGATCGCTGAACATCAGGCCATCCAGCTTAAGCTCGCCGATATGTACACGGAGATCGAGGCCGCCCGGCTGCTGCTCCATGAGGCAGCCCGCAAGAAGGACGCCGGCGGGCGCTGCGATCTCGAAACCGGGATGGCGAAGCTCTTCGCCACCGAGATGTGCCAGCGCGTGACGTTGGAAGCGCTGCGCATCCACGGCGGCTTTGGCTACGTCAAGGAGTTCAACGTCGAGCGCTATTATCGCGATGCTCCTTTTATGCTGATCGGCGAGGGAACGAGCGAGATCCAGCGTCTGATCATCGCCCGCCAGCTCCTTCAGCGGTACGCGCTTGACGAGCAACCGTCTTAGCTAGCTTGCTTGGAGAAGGAGAGAACACTATGTCGTTCGGTCGCTGCTATGAAGATTTCGAGGTTGGGGATGTCTATAAGCATTGGCCAGGGCGCACCATCACCGAGTACGACGATATGCTGTTTTGCATGCTGACGATGAACCATAATCCCCTGCATATCGATGCTAATTATGCCGCGCACACGCAGCATAAGCAACGCCTGGTCGTGGGGGCCCTGGTCTTTAGCATTGTGCTCGGCATGTCGGTGCCCGATGTGAGTGGGAAAGCAATCGCTAATCTTGAATTTGAGGAGGTCAAGCACCTGGCCCCGACCTTTCACGGCGATACGATTTATGCCGAGTCGCGCGTACTCGATAAGCGGCTCTCGACCAGTAAGCCAGACCGCGGCATTGTGACCGTCGAGACAGTGGCCTACAATCAGCGTGGGGAAAAGGTTCTGTCGTACCGGAGGCGCGTGCTGGTACCTACGCGCGCCCTGGATGAGGAGCTGCAGCGCCAGATCCGCAGCAGGATTGAGCACGGGCGCGACGGAACCAGTGTCTAGGCCGATCCGCCAGCCTCTGGCAGGCGGCAGCGGCCAGACTGATCACCAGACTGATCAGGAGAGCAGAGTAGCAGAAGCAGACAGACAGACAGGCAGACAGGCAGGCGCAGCCTGGTGGGCCGACGCCTGCCATTGGGCGGATTAGATGCTCAGCAGATCGGCGCGGGCAATGAGCTGCCGCGCGTTGCGAATAACGGCCACGTCGATCATGCGGCCTTCGACTTCGATAGCGCCCTGCCCATGACGCTGAGCTTCTTCGTAGAGAGCCAGCAGCCGACGCGCCTGGGTCACTTGCTCAGGCGCGGGCGCGAAGACCTCGTTGGCAATGGGAATCTGCTCAGGATGAATAGCCCATTTGCCGCTGAAGCCCAATACGCTTGCCCGCAGGCATTCGCGCCGGTAGCCATCGAGATTGCGAATATCGATGTAGGGGCCATCAATGGCCTCGATGCCCGCTGCCCGTGCCGCCACGACAATTTTGTTGCGCGCATAGTGCCAGAGGTCACCAGGGTAGGCATCCAGATCGTTGCCGATATACTTGAGATCGATGCCCTGGGAAGCCGCATAGTCGGCAGGACCAAAGATCAGGGCCTCTAGACGTTTACTGGCCCGGGCGATCTTTTCAACATTGATCAGGGCTTCGGTCTCTTCAATCAAAACCTCCAGTCCAATGGACTTCGTCAGCTTGCAACGCTTCTCGATCTGGGTCAGCAAGCGATCAACCCACCAGACATCACGCGCTCGCTTGACTTTAGGGACGATCAGGATGTCAAGGTGTTCCCCCGCCTCTTCGACAAGCGCCACAATGTCACGATAGGCATACTCGCTTTCAAGATCGTTGATACGCACCGCACGGGTCTTGTTTCCCCAGTCCAGAGAGCGCAGGGCTTCAATGGCCTGCCCCCGCGCTTTCTCTTTCTCGGCGGGGGAAACGGAATCCTCTAGATCCAGCATGACAAGATCGGCCTGACTGGCTGCCGCCTTTTGCAGCATGCGCACATTGCTGGCCGGCGTCGACAGTTCGCTGCGTCTCAGGCGCACCATGCTCATGATCGCTGTATCCTCTCCTTTGCTCATCTGCTGTGGAGAAAGCAGTCGGCGCCACGAGGGCGAGACCAGAGCCTTTCTAATCTCTCTCTATCATACCATCCTTTTCCCATCACCCTGGGTCAGAGCCTGACATTTCGGCAGACGTCCTGCTGTGCTGCTGGCCAGTCTGATCAGCCCGATGAATGGCGAGAAGGAGCGGCAACCAGACCTGGCAGGAGAGAGAGGCTGGCAGTGAGAAGCAGATCCCGGGAGCAAGGAGAGGCAACAGACCAGGCTAGAGGGAGCCGAGAAGAGCGACAAGGCCCCTCCGCTCCGAAGAAAGGCAGTGGCCATCATTGCCAGCACTTGCCTGGCCAGTACGCTGATGGTCCTGAGCAGAGCCGGTCACATGGGAGATCAGGAGCCAGGCAGTAGAATGTTGACTAGACAAGACCATCAGCTCCGATGCAGCGCCGCAGGAAGGCGGAGAGCTTGCTTAAGCAACGGGCCAGGATGCCTGGCCGATAGCGCAAGATCCCTAGACGACGCAGATCCAGGGCCTCCAGCTCCTCTACCAGGGCGAAGGCTGAGGGATAGCGCTGCTCAGGGTCCAGAGCCAAAGCCCGTAAGAGGATATCCTCTATGGCGAGCGGGAGATGAACATTCAGCAAATGCGGGGGCACCAGCGCCAGGCCCTCGGGCACGGGCAATGGCTCCAGAGGATCAGGAACCTCAGCCCCCATCTCTTCGCAATCGAGGATCTCAGCTAACTGGCGATGAGTCGCGGTAATGGGAGCGTAGTGGGTGCAAAGCAGGTAGAGGAGCGCCCCCAGCGAATAAACATCGGAGCGCTCGTCACACTGGCCTGAAAAGACCTCGGGGGCCACGAATGGGTTGGCCGCCGAGGGCGCAGGCGACGGAAAGAGCTGGCGGTAATGCTCGACCGCTAGCTGCGGTGTGCCTACAGTCGCTTGCCAGAAGACCGGTGGCGGCGGCCAGGATACGAGCAGCGTCGGAGACCAGGGGGCCCGCCCCTCAGCGTCGATCAGCACAGTGGCGGGGTCGAGGTCCCCAAGGACACAGCCAAGGCGATGCAGGCGCGCCACCAGCCGGGCGAGCTGAATACTCCAGGAGAGCGCAACTTCCAGATCAAGCCAGGCCGGCCAGCGCCCATCGGCAAGCAGCAGGTCAGCCAGGGTCATGACCTCCAGTTCACGTGCCTGCCGCAAACCAATCAGCTGCTGGACCAGATAGTGCCGATCCCCTTCTACCCGCAGTCGATCCCCCGCCTCGGGCAGACGCGGTGAGGCCAGGAGCGTGAAGGAGGCAAATTCTTCATAGGCCGCACGTTCGATCTGCATGCGCTCACGAGCACTCAGTCCACCAAGCAACAGCTCGCGCACCGCCACCAGTGGCTCCGGCTCCTCACTGTACTGGATGCGCTCCCGCCTGCCCGAGAGACGCCTGGCAAGGTAGAGATGGACACGCGGACGCTCATGCAGCAGGCGGATCAGACGATAGCGCCCGCCGAGGATGATCGAGCCTTCCGGCAGGGCCGCCCCCCGCAGCTCCCGTTCCTCCACATCCCACGCGCTCTCTTTCGTCTGCGCTTCGTTCATGAGCTGACAATCTGCCTTTCTTCTTTTTATATCCTTTTTATTACATATGACGTATATCTAGGAAGAGCTTAACAGATTGGCATACCATCTAGTAGTGCTACCTTTATATTATTATACTTCTGCACTGGCGGGGAATGCCCCTGTTGCTCCAATCATACCAGTCTGCTTTGGCTTGGGAGAGAAGTGAGGGAAGGACATAAGACACGGTTGTCCGAATGACTAGTTTCAAGGGCGGGTTGACTTTTCGACCTTTATTGCGTACGATTATAGCATACCAATCAGCACTGCGCGTGTCGGTTGCCGGGTCCAGCAACAGTACAGACTGAGAGACACGCCAATTCAGCCTAATCGGGCCTGCTGCGTGCAAGGGCGCACGCGGGGATGGTCTCGGCAAAGGCCAACAGCGAGTGAGCCAACGAGCCAGCCGGTGAGGTGGAGGTTCCTTCATCCATTGCCTCATGCCTGTGCGCTGGCTCTTGCTATCGTGCGATACCGGGCCGGGCCGACCATACCAGGTTTTTCCATCCAACCGTCTCCCAACGCGCCGCGGGGATCGTACCACCTGTTTCAAAGGAGTGACAGCTTATGGTTACCCGTACCGAGAAGAGACGCTGGCCTCTTCTCCTGCTCATCATCCCCTTTATTGCTACCCTGCTGCCCTTTCTCTACAACTCCTATCAGCCGGAGCTCATCGGCATCCCATTTTTCTACTGGTACCAGCTGCTCTGGACCATTCTCGGCGCGCTGGTCACTGGCATCGTTTACTGGTTGAAAGCCTGAGCCAGCAAAGCAAGCGGCCCTGAGAACAGCGTTGTTCGAGCATCTGCGCAACGGATTGCCGCATTGCACCGTGATGCAATGCCTGCCGAGAAAGGAAAGACTGCAATGGTCAATGTCGTTGCTTTAAGCGTCTTCATCGTATTTTTCATTCTTGTCACCGTGCTGGGCTTCGTCGCCGCTCGCTGGCGCCGCGGTGATCTAAGCCTGCTGAATGAGTGGGGGCTCGCGGGTCGACGCTTTGGCACCGTGATTACCTGGTTCCTGCTGGGCGGCGACCTCTATACAGCCTACACTTTCGTTGCTGTGCCGGGCCTGATGTTCAACAGCGGGGCAACCGGCTTCTTTGCTGTTCCCTACACGATTGTAGCTTATCCCCTCGTCTATTTGCTGATGCCACGCTTCTGGAGCGTTGCCAGGAAGCACGGCTACATCACTGCTTCGGACTTTGTCCGCGACCGTTTCGGGAGCAGCACCCTCGCTCTGGTGGTCGCCTTCACCGGCATTCTGGCGACGATGCCCTACATTGCCCTCCAGATGTTCGGTATCGAGGTCTCGATCGCTCAGATGGGTGTCCCGGTTGAGGCCGCTTTGATTATCGCTTTCCTCATTCTGGCTGCCTACACCTATACCAGTGGCTTGCGCGCGCCTGCGATGATCGCTCTGGTCAAAGATCTGATGATCTTTACGGTGATGATTGCGGCGATCATCGTGATCCCGATCAAGCTGGGCGGCTTCGGCAATATCTTTGCCGCGGCCCATACGAAGCATCTGAGCGCCATTGCTCAAGGCACGACCTTCCGCGATCTGCTGACCACACCCCAGGCTCAGCTGGCTTACGCGACTCTGGCTCTCGGTTCGGCTCTGGCTCTCTTCCTCTATCCGCACGCGATGACAGGCGTGCTCAGCAGTAGCAGTCGCCAGGTAGTGAAGCGCAATGCGGCACTGCTGCCCCTCTATTCGCTGATGCTGGGCTTGCTGGCTCTCCTTGGTTATATGGCCATTGCCGCCGGCACGGGAGTCACGAGCCAGCCTGCTTTCCACAACTATAAGGCCAATGGGGCCGTGCCTTCGCTCATGAGCTGGGCTTTCCCCGATTGGTTTGCGGGCTTCGCTTTCGCCGCTATCTCGATCGGAGCTTTGGTCCCCGCCGCAGTAATGTCGATCGCCGCGGCCAACCTCTTTACGCGCAATATCTATAAGGAGTACTTCCGCCCGAATTGCTCGGACCGCGAGGAGTCGACGGTGGCGAAGGTGGTCTCGCTGGTGGTGAAGTTCGGTGCCCTGCTCTTTATCCTGCTGGTGCCAGCTACCAATATTATCAACTTCCAGCTCCTGGGCGGCGTCTGGATTATTCAGACACTGCCTCCGGTCTTCCTGGGCCTCTATACCAACTGGATGCACCGCTGGGCGATGATCATCGGCTGGGCCGGCGGGATGATAGCCGGCACATGGATGGCGGTAGCCAATAATTTCGCCTCCTCGGTCTTTACGATCTCTCTCGGCAACGTGAAGATCGCTGCCTACATCGCCGTCTATTCGCTGCTGCTCAATCTGGTGTTGACGCTGATCTTGACGCCGGTCTTCCGCGCTCTGGGCGTCCCTTCGGGGAAGGACAATACACAGCCCAGCGACTACGAGGAAGAAGGGCTGGCCGCTCTGCCCAAAGAGCCGCTGATGGAGGAACTGGCCTGAGTCCTGTTCTGTTTCTGTTGGTGGGGTCTGGCTTGCTCTTTCGTCCGCTACCCGCCCGGCACACGCAGGCTGACAACGCCGGCCCCGCTTAGGCCCAACGGAAGGAAGAAGACGCAGGCTCGCTTGAAGCTTTGGGACCAACGAAGAGAGACGAGCATCCTTTCACCCACCACCACCCATGAGGGTGAGGGAAGCCCGTCTCTCTTTGCCTTGTCAGGGCTGTCTGCTATCAAAGCCCCTTAGATTGGGCCACTATGCCCAGGCTCCTCCCCCTTCGCTGACTCTCCACCCGGCCCGGGCCAGGTCCCTTCCTTTTCAGTCGTCTTCCGTTGGCACGCTGACCTGCTCGACACGCTGTAGCACGTCTTGCAAAGCCTGGAGCCGCGGCGAGCGAGCGATCAGGCTCTCCCCCTCCTGGAGGGACCTGGCGTGGCTCGCTTCGCACTCTAGTAGCTCGCTAAGGGCCAGATAGTACTCGACCAGCACACGCTGGCCGCTAACATGATCAACTGTTTCTTCTAAGAGGGCCGCTGCTTCAGCATAGGCCCGGAGCCGAGAGTTGGCATCCGCCAGGTCCTGATGGGCCTGGCGCTGTAGATGCGCTTGCTGCTCTAGCTGGCGGCGGCGCAAACGCGACTCTCCTTCCCGGGCCAGAGCCAGTTCTTGCAGGCGCAGAGCCGCCTCGCCCGCGGCCAGTTTTGCTTCCTCTTGCCGACGCACCAGCCAGGCTCTGACGGCGTGCAGTCGCACAAGGAAGCTGGCTCCCTCTGGCAAACGTAGCTCATCTGAGGCGAGTAGCTCGTCGCTGCCTCGCTCCTCTTGCTCCTGTTCCTGGTCTTCGTATTCGTCAGAGAAATGCATCAGGAGAAGAGCACCTGCGCTTTCTTGCCGAGATGCAGTGAAAGCGTGGAGAGATCGAGTTGCTGATTGACAGGGAAGTCCAGGTAGCCCGTTTGCTTCTGACCCGGCAGGATCACAGGAGGAACGGAAATTAGCTGGGGGGCTATCTGGGTGCCATTGGGAAGCACCAGGCGGGCCAGGGCCTGGTAGTCGATCCCTACTGGCGATTCACCGGGATTCTGAATGTCCAGATAGACCCGGATGACATAGTTGCTCTGGTGCTTTTGGTCATCAGAGTAGCTGCCTGCCTCGCCAACGCGGGTCACGGTCAGGTTCACCCCGCTAAAGGAGAAGGACCGATTCAATTCGATGGAAGCCACTGGATTGTTCTGTGCCGGCGTGGGGGTTAGCGCCGTTAACGCATCGCTGCCATTGCCACCAGCCCGCGGTAAGTGGCTGTAGGCCATGAGACCAACCAGGACGATCAGCATCACAAGCACCACAATGCCCAGTGTGATCCACAGCTCACGCCGCTGTGGATACCCCTCTTCCTTGAAATCATCAGACATCTTGACGATGGTACTCCTGACTGCGAGAGTTAGATCAACCGGTTCATATTATAGCAAAGATCCGGCAGGCAGGTCAGACGGCCACGATGCAGCTAGCGAGCGGCAAGATGGTGCCATCCCCCCACTCCTGGTCACCTGACGAGCCGCCAGGATGCCAGGAGTGGCAGGAGACCTCTATGAGCGGAGCGGCTGGCCACTCATCCATCGGAAAAGCAGCGAGCCGCAAACAGAATAGCACCTGATGAGTCAGGAAGCCGCGAGGAAATTCTGGGTGCCGAAAGAGCCTCCCAGCACATCGCGCGCCGAGGCTCCCATCCAGCGCTCTAAGACGGTAGCATAGACTGAGCGGAAGTCAACTGTGTATTTTAGATTCCCATTATCGTCAAGATTCGTCAGCGACGGTGGCTCTCCGAAAATGCCGCGATTGACAGCGCTGCCGACAATGAACATCGGTGCCGCTGTTCCATGATCAGTGCCCAGGCTGCCATTTTCCTCGACACGCCGCCCAAACTCGGACCAGGTCATGACCACCACCTGATCAGCCTTGCCGTGCAAGGCGAGATCTGTGTAGAAGGCATAGAGGCCATCGGCAAGCGTTTTGACAAGTTGGGCATGGGTCTCCTCCTGGTTGGCGTGGGTATCAAAGCCGCCCAGGGTAATGTAGCCAACGCGCAGGCCCAGATCGTTCACGATGACTTCCGCCAGAATCTTGAGTCCCTCGGCAAATGGACCCTGGGGGTAGGTCACGGCAGGCTTGTAGCTGTTGGCCACTTGATGCAGGCGTTGTGCACTCTGTTGGGCGTCGAGGGCAGTAGCCTCTAGAAGCGCGGCATAAGGGGCGGTACGCGGATAGGAATTGTAGAGCTTGAGCAGGGCCTGCAGACGCGAGGCTCCGCCATCGTGATCAGCTGGGTCAGCGCTGAGGCGATAGGAGTTGAGGCTGGAGAGCGTGGGAACCTGAGTGGTGAGTGAGGAGAGAGCGAGGGCGGTCTGGCTGCCGATCTCTAGCGCTTTAAAAGGGTGACCTTCCTGGTCGACAAGCCCAGCCACGAGCTTGCCCAGCCAGCCCTCGCGTCCGTTGCCGCTGAGATCGAGGGTCTGCCAGATATCCATCGCCTGAAAGTGTGAGAGGCTTTGATTGGGATAGCCAACCCCCTCGACGACGGCCAGGTGGCCAGCGTCCCAGAGCTTTTTGAAGCCCGCCATTTCAGGATGTAGGCCCAGTCGCTGATCAAGCGGGAGTACCTGAGCCTCCTTGATGGCCAGCGTGGGACGCATCTGGTAATAGTGAGCGTCTGTATAGGGAATGACGGTGTTGAGACCATCGTTGCCGCCGGCCAGCTGAACGACGATCAGGGTGCGCTCGCTAGCTGCCTGGGCCAAGCGTACCCCTTCGCGGGCCTGCGCGCGCGCCGAGAGCAGAGCACGACTGAAGACAGAGGGCATGACCATGCCGGCGCTCACGACGAGCATACCATCTTTGATCAGTGCACGACGAGAAAGGGCCATTGTTTTTCCTCCCGTTTCAAGCAGGTCCCCAGCAGGCCATAACCGCAGCCCTGTTGGGCATCTGCTTCCTCCAATCTAGTTCAGCTGATACTCCGGCGAGGCCAGGAGCAGATAGAGCGCGCCCCGCACACGGCTGAGCGGGTAGGACTTACCATTGGCAAAGGTTACGCTCTCCTGCCGCCCTGTCGCTGGCGTAGTGAGATAGCTGACAACCTGGTCCCGCCGATCGCCGGCTAGCTGCCCGTCAAGCAGGAAAGCCGCAAAGTAGTCTACAAAAGCTTCGGGCGAGGCGATACGGTTTTTCTCGATCAGAGATTGCAGATTGAGTGGATGGACAACGCCACGCCCCAGGCCACGTCGCAGGAGGAGATCAACGTAATTGAGACGCGTCATCCATGTGCCACTATTGAGCCAGAAAGCGCTGACCTTGTCGCCAGGCCAGCCACCAACGTTGGGGGGATCAAAGAGGGTCTGGCCCATGAGCGTGGTGAATTGCGGCAGGAAGCTACCATCGTCCTGGAGGCCCAAAGCTCGATAGGCGCCAACGGCGAATTCAACTGGCGACTTGAGTCGGCTGCGATACGCCTTCGCCGAGGCGAACTGCGGCGAAAGCAGGAGGGCCCGCATGACCGCCCCAATATTATGGTTGCTCTGCTGATAAGCCGTGACGAGCGGCTGGAGATCCTCCTCACTCGGGTTCTCGTAGACAAAGAAGCTAAAGAGCTTGCGCGCCAGAAACCAGGGGGCGGCGGGATGGTTGGCCAGGATCGTGATGACGTCTCGATAATCCAGGTTACCGCTATGCCCCAGGAAATGCTTGATGCGGTCGCTGTGAGTGGCAGGATTGTAATAAGAGGAGAAGCCCCGAACATGCCAGCCGCTAAGGGCCGCCGCTCCTTCGGTGACGTCTTGTTGAGTGTAGTGACCTAACCCGATGGTGAACAGCTCCATCAGCTCGCGGGCATAGTTCTCATTGGGGGAGTTGCGCGTGCTCTTGGTGAGATCGAGATAGAAGAGCATAGCGGGATCACTGGTGATCCCCAGCAGAATGCTATCAAAGGTATCGAAGGCGTGCTCGCGTAAAAACTCGTTCTGGATGATCATGCGCCGATAGAAGCGAGGGCCCCCGACTTTGCGAAAGCTGCTGGTAAGCACCCCATGCCAGAAGAGGGTCATTTTTTCCAGCAGCGGACGCTGCGTCCAGGCCATGCGCAGAAGCCACCAGCGCTGCTGATCCTGCGGGCGATCGAGATTGAGTTTGAGAGCCGCCAGACGCTGCTCCATCTCATCATCGGGCACTTGCTGATAGTGCAGCAAACGATCGACCGCAGCGGTGAAGCCAAGATTGCGATAGAGCGCTAGCTCCTCGGGTCCAGCGCCAAAACCTGCGCGCCTTAGCAAGTGCCCGATGAGCTGCTGGTCAGCCTGGGCGCTGGTTGAGTGGCTATGCTGCCAGAACTGTTCCAGGGCGACGCCTCCAACCACTAACCCCGCTGCACCCAAGCCGATCCCCGCCAGTCCAAGGAGACGGCGCCGGGGCAGCCGTGCCGAGGCTGGTGCTGCGTTTGAGGCAGATGTCGCCGGCTGTGGCTCGCTCTGTTCGGCAGAAGGGGGCCAGCGCGGTTCTTCATAACTTGCTGCTTCTTCCATAAGCCAGGTCGCTCCCGTGCGTACTCTGCAAAAAACAGGCAGGATGTTTTTCCGGGGTATACCAGTCATGCTAGCAGAGAAAACTCAAGATGTCCTCAAGAAGAGCTATATGTTTGCTGAAGATGACTCCCGACAGGAATCTGGCCTGGTCCGTCACCGCGCGAAACTATCAATCGTTCAAGAAAGTTGGAAGCTGTGCCTCTCGCTGTCCAGGAAGGCCCTACCCGCGGGGCCTTCCTTTGCGCAGGCACGCTGCCATCTGCCAGTGCTATATCAGCATCAGCTGTGATAGATGGGTAGCAAGTATAGGGATGAGAAATGTAGAATTGCCACTTGAGCAAAAAACGGCGGAAGCAGATGTCATCGCTCAACAGGAGTTCAAGGAAGAAGCCCTTTCACAGTCGCCAGAGAGACCGCACAGGAGCCAGCGGTTTCTTCTTCTGGCTGTTTTTGGGGGGATGATCCTGGCCATCGTGCTCCTGGATGCCGTGCTCCCTCTGAGCGGCCTCTGGTTCAACGATGCGCTGCTCTCACGGGCCGGCACCTGGTCGCTCTTGCCAACCCAGGCCCTCTTCCCTAACTGGAGTATCATTCCGCTGCAGCCAGTGCCCACCGACCCGGCGATCCCTTCGCCACCGTTGGCCTGGCTGGAGATCATCCTGTTCCTGACAGTCCTGACGGCCCTCTTCCTCCTTTACCTCTACGCCCTGGCCAGACTACCTGCCCTTATCTCCCGTCGTCATGTCATGCTCTCAACGGTAGCACTGGGCCTGCTCTACGCGCTTATTCCCGTAGTTACCTCCCCCGATCTTTTTTCCTACCTGATCTACGCACGGATGGGAGTTATTTATCATCTCAATCCTCTTACCACACTTCCCACTAAAATTCAATATGACGCAACTTATCCTTATCTCTACTGGATCGATCAACCTTCAGCCTATGGCCCAACCTGGGCCGCCATCACCTGCTTCTTGCAGTGGCTGGCGCTGCCTCTAGCTGGCGCTAACAATCTGCTTCTTCCCTTGTTATTGCTGCGCCTGCTTGGCCTGGCCACGCACCTGGGTTCGGCCCTCCTGATCTGGTCTATCAGCGGCTACTTGCAGCCGGCACGCGCTGAAGATCAGCCTGGGCAGCGCCGGCGTATTCTGGCGACACTGGCTTTCGCCTGGAATCCGCTCCTGCTCTTCGAGGCGGCTGTTAACGCCCACAATGATAGCACCCTGCTTTTCTTAATCTTACTCGCCCTCTGGCTCCTTGTGCGCGGGAAGCCCGTCCTACCCCTCTACTCTTTAGTTACCATCCTCTTCGCCCTGGCAGCCTGCCTGAAGATCAACACGGTCCTGCTCTTTCCAGGGCTGCTGTTGCTACTTTGGGGTCGAGGAGTACCGTTGCGCCAGATTGCCTTCTGCCTGGGACTCTACATTGGCTGTATTGTGCTGCTCTATGCCCCTTTCTGGGATGGCGGTGCCGTTCTAGACGTCTTACGCGTCAACCCCTCAGCTTCACGCAATATCAACACAGTTGCCGAATTTCTTGGTCAACTATATAATGCTGCAATTGCATCACATTTCGAGGTGACCATCCCGATCATCGGCTCGCCGGGCGAGCGCCTTACGCATACGCTGAGCATGGGCATCTTTGCTCTCTGCTATTTCTGGCTCTGCTGGCGGGCGTTACGCCACTCCTGGCGCATCAGAACCCCTGGTGGCCTGATCCAGTGGCTGGCGTTGGTCTGGTTGCTCTACTGCGCCCTCGGTACCCCCTGGTTCTGGCCCTGGTACCTGGTCACATTCTTCGGTCTCTATGCCCTGCTGGAAGCAAGCGACGCGAGTAGGCGCTGGCCATTGACGCTCGTGCGCTGGCGTGGGGTGGCTACTCTGCGGCGGCCCCTGCCTTTTCGCCTGCTCAGCCTGACGATGCTGATGCTCTATGGCTCCTACGCCTGGGCTTTGCACGGGGCCTTTGTGCCCTTCCTGCCCGGCTTCAAGCTGGCTTATCTGCGCGGCCCTTGCGCCTGGCTCCTCCCCCTCTTACTAACCTGGCTGGTTGACCGCCTCGCCAGGCGCAGCAACCTTGGCCTCGATCTACCAACAACTGGACGCTCAAATTCTCCTCCTGTTGCTCTTCTCATCCAGCGTCTCTCGCTGCCCTATCGTCTCCTGCTCCAATCCGGCGCCTCCGAGCAGCGAGAGGACAGGCTGTCGCCCTCATCAATGGAATGAAAAAGAAAAAGGACGGTGAGAAGGGAACAGTGCTCGCAGGCTGGGATAGGAATCTGCTCACCACCAGAGGAGGACATTGTGCCTATTGGTTATCTGGCTCAGACGAAGCCTAACCGGTGGTGGCAAGAGCCTGGCTCAGGCTCCTGCCACCTGGCGGGGGAGGACCTCAAGGACCTCAAGGACATCAGACTTTTCACACCTTTGCCGTCCTTCCGCCGCAAGGGGACAGCCCGCTGGCCGTTGTTACCCCCTCAGATAGTCAGACGACGAATGATATCGAGCAGGTCACGCACGTGAAAAGGCTTGACAATGACCTGTTGCACATCTAAAGCGGCAGCAGTGGTCAAGCCAGCTCCAGCGGTGATGACCACAATCTGAGGGAAGGGATAAGCCGGCTCCCACTGGGAGCGCAGGCGCTGCAAGAAGGTCTCGCCATCCATGCCCGGCATAGCCAGGTCGAGCAGAATCACGGAAGGATAGCGCCCCTCACGCACTGCGTTATCGACCCAGGCCAGCGCCTCCTGACCTTCAGCGGCCTCTGCTGGCTCATAGCCATCCAGCTCCAGCGCCCATGCTACCATGTCACGAATGGCCGGATTATCATCCACAACCAGCACTATCGGGTGACGTCCCTCACCCCGATCACAATCGTCATCCATTGCCTCTCGTATTCCCCTTACCATAGAGCACAACAACACTGCAACAAGCCACCTCTGCCAACCACTGCGCTGGCTAGCGTACCCCACAGATCACTAGCGAGCGGGCCAGCCAGCGGCTACCTCTGGAGACCCTTTTGACTGTCTCCATACACCACAAGCCCGCCGAGCTGGCCCAGCCACGTCTCAGCTCCTCCCTCCACCATAGAACAGGGGCAGCCGTCCAGCCCTGTTTACAGAGCCGGGATTGAGGAGCGCAGGAAAGCGCCAATGGCATCAATGAATGCTTGTGGCTGCTCTAGATTGGAGAGATGAGCGGCCCGCGGAATCACCTGCAGCTGGGCCTGTGGGATGCGTGCCGCGTATTCCTGGGCCAGCGAAGGCGGCGAAAGCTGATCCAGTTCGCCCACAACAACCAGCACCGGGCAACGAATGGTAGGCAATAGCCCACGCGCATCAGCCCGCTGAGCCATGCCGCGCGAGGCGGCGGCAATGCCCCGCGGTGTAGCCGCTGCAATCAAACGGCGCACCTGGGCCTCGACCTCGGGCCGCTGACGGAGCGTCTCTTCAGAGAGGAGGCGCGGGATCTGGAGATCGGCCACCGCTTCAACTCCCTGGGTTTCGGCCAGACGCGCCAGCTGCTCGCGATTGGCCTTCCCCTCCTCACTGTCAGGCTCCGGTCGCGTATCGGCCAGAATCAGACCGCGGACACGCTGCGGATACTTGCGGAGAAAGGCAAAGGCCACATAGCCCCCCATCGACAGGCCACAGAGGACAGCCCCTTCCATACCCAGCCAGTCCATCAGTGCCGCCACATCGTCAGCCAGCGTCTCCATTGTCAGGATCTCACGATCGATCTCGCTCTCGCCGAAGCCGCGCCAATCAAGAGCGACCAGGCGATAGCGGCCTTCCCGCAGGAGTCCCTCCATCTCGCCCTGCCACATGCGGCGATTCAGTGGGAAAGCATGCAGAAAGAGCACAGGCAGACCTGCCCCATGATCGTCATAGGCGATTTGGACGCCGTTGAGCCGTGCTTTCATGAGCAGCTTTCCCTCCTCAGTCGAAGTCTAGCGCGCGCCCCAGAGCGCGCTCTGCCTCTATGAGCATTGTCTCCGGGCCTGAGCCAGCCCCGCACCGGCATGCTCACCCGAGAGCCTCCTCGGCCTGCTCGTGAGCGTGATACGAGCTGCGCACAAAGGGGCCGGACTCTACATGACGGAAGCCCATCTTCTTCCCTTCCTCTTTGAGCGCAGCAAACTCTTCCAGCGGCACATAGCGCTGGATCGGCAGATGCTGGAAAGAGGGACGCAGGTACTGACCAATGGTGAGGATATCCACGTCATGAGCGCGTAAATCGCGCATGACCTCCAGCACCTCGTCCCAGCTTTCGCCAAGGCCAAGCATGAAGCCGGACTTGGTCGGAGCCGCTGGATTTAGCTCCTTCGCCCATTTGAGAACCTGCAGCGAGCGCTGGTAAACCGCCTGGGGCCGCACACGACGGTAGAGGCGCGGGACTGTCTCCACATTGTGGTTGAAGACATCGGGTTTGGCGTCCATCACCACCTTGAGCGCATCGTAGTCTCCCTTGAAATCGGGCGTGAGCACCTCCACCTTGCAGCCGGGATTGAGGCGCCGAATCCAGCGAATGGTTGCGGCAAAGATGGAGGCCCCTCCATCTTTCAGCTCGTCGCGATTCACTGAGGTCACTACGGCATAGCGCAGTCCCATCTGTCGCACGGCCTCCGCTACCCGCTTCGGCTCTTCCCAGTCTACTCCCAGGGGACGCCCCGTCTCAACGGCACAGAAGCCACAGCTGCGGGTGCAGATGCGCCCCAGGATCATAAAGGTAGCCGTGCCATGTCCCCAGCATTCGCGGATGTTGGGACAGCGCGCCTCCTCGCAGACTGTGTGTAGCGCTTTGCTGCGCATGAGCCGCTTGATCTCTTCATAGCCCTCTCCCTCGGGCGGGCGCACACGTAACCACGAGGGGCGGCGCTCAGGGATAATGGTCGCCATGATCGTTCCTCTACTTCCTCTCTTGGCTTGGCTTCGGCTTCGCTTCGCTGGCTTCCTGGTCGGCTGGCCAACTGGCCCTTGCTTGCCAGCTTTAGCCTCGCCTACCAGGTTCGATCGAGCATTACCGCATTACCACATCGCCACTCTCCCTCTCTGCTCTACCCTTGCTCCACCAGCGGCACCTTTAATAGACATCGATCTCCGATCCGTAGCTCTGCAGCTTGGCCCGCACGGCCTGCAGGAAGGTAGCGGCTCCAGCCCCATCGAGGATACGATGGTCAAAGGAGAGACAGAGATACATCATGTAACGAATGGCAATGGCGTCTTCCTCTGTCACCACCGGGCGCTTGACCACGGCATCCATGCTGAGAATAGCCGCATGGGGCTGATTGATAATCGGTACCGATAGTATTGTACCAAAGGTACCCGGATTATTGACCACAAAGGTGCTCCCCTGCAGATCTTGCACCGTCAGACGATTGCTGCGTGCCCGCTGTGCCACCTCGTTGAGGCGCCGCGCCAGGCCAGCAATGGTGTACTGATCGGCATCGTGAATGGTAGGCACAACCAGGCCGCTATCGGTGGCAACCGCCACCCCGAGATGGATGCGCTTCTTAACAATGATGCGGTTATCCTCAGTCCAGCTGGAGTTGATCAGCGGTACCTTACGAATACCTTCACAGACCGCTTTCATGACGAAGGGCACGTAGCTGATACTGTAGCCCTCGCGCCTCTTGAACTCCTCTTTGTTACGCTCCAGCCAGCGCGCAATGGCGGTCATATCGACCTCTACCACGGTGGTAGCATGGGGAGCGGTCCGCTTGCTACGCACCATGTGCTCAGCAATGGCCAGGCGCATCCGATCCGGGACGATGACTTCCTCATCCGGGCCAGCAGCCACCGGCTCCGGCCCCCTGGCAGCGACCGCCGCTGAGCTTGCGACAGTCACCGAGGAGGGCCTGGGCTGAGCGGCCACAGCCGCAGCGGGCACCTGCGCCGTCTGCGCGCTGCGCTGACGCTGGTCCAGATAAGCCAGGATGTCTTCTTTGCGTACCCGTCCCCCGATACCCGTGCCCTTGATCTCGTTCAGATCGATGCCATGCTCGCGGGCAAGGCGCCGCGCCAGGGGCGAAATACGCTGACGCTCACGTTCGCCAGGCTGCTGGCCATCGTGTGGCTCCGCCGTCACGGCCTCAGCCTCTACGGAGAGGGCTGAGGTGCCACGCTGCACAGCAGCTGCAGAAGTTACCTGCTCAACCGCGGGCGTCGCCAGAGCTGCGGCTGCACGACTACTCTGGCTGGCACTCGCTTCCTCTGCGACTTCCGCCACTGCCCCTTCCTCCTCAATGAGAGCGATGGCGGTTCCGACTGGTACTGTCTGATCAGCTGGCACCAGGATTTTCACCAGCCGACCAGCGACGGGCGAAGGAAGTTCAGCATTGACCTTGTCAGTCACTACCTCGGCCAGAGCCTCATCCTTTTCCACATAATCGCCTTCGCGCTTGAGCCAGGCAGCGACGGTTCCTTCTGCAACTGACTCGCCGAGACGGGGGAATTTCACCGGCGTTGGCATAGTCCACTCCTCGCAAACAATTACTCCATCAGTTTCCTTTCAGAGGGGAGCGAATTGCTCTCCCTTTCTCCTTTTACGCTTTCCCGGCTTCACGAACTCACTCACCCACTCACTTACGCGCGTGGCCGCCCCCAATAACTAAAGAAAGGGCCTCGCCAAACTAGTAAGCGGCGAGCTGGCGCGCGACGGCCACGATGCGCTCCACGCCAGGCAAGTAGGCCATCTCTAGAGGAGGGGCATAAGGATAGGGAGCGTCGGGAGCGGCCACTCGCATAATCGGGCCATCAAGATAGTCAAACAGCTCCTCGGCCAGCAGAGCCGCCAGCTCAGCCCCCACGCCACCGGTCAGTGTATCCTCATGCACAATCAGCACCTTATTGGTCCGCTTGACCGATTCCTTGATTGTCTCGCGATCGAGAGGAGTCAGGCTGCGCAGATCGACGACCTCGACCGCCAGACCGTCCTCAGTGGCGAGTTGCTCGGCAGCCTTGAGACACTGATGAACCATTGCCCCATAGGTCAGCATCGTCATATGCCGACCGTGGCGACGGATAATGGCCTTTCCCAGTGGGACAATGTAGTCCTCACTGGGTAGCTCTTCGCGCAGCTCCGGCAGGCGATAGAGCAGCTTATGCTCCAGATACAGGACAGGATTGTTATCGCGGATCGCCGCCTTCAGCAGGCCCTTGGCATCGTAGGCGGTGGCTGGCATCACCACCTTAATTCCGGGCGTATGGAAGAACCAGGCTTCTGGACTGGCCGAATGAAAAGGGCCACCATGCGTGCCGCCGCCTGCGGGACCACGAATCACCAGCGGCAAGGGGATTCCGGAGCGCCAGTACATTTTACAGGCCATGTTCACGATCTGATCGAAACCGCAGGTGATAAAATCGATATACTGCATTTCAGCGATCGGGCGCATTCCCATCAGGGCCGCCCCCACCGCCGAGCCAATGATCGCCGTCTCAGACATTGGCGTATCGATCACCCGCTCCGGGCCGAATTCCTCTAGAAAGCCGGCGCTCACCTTGAAGGCCCCGCCGTAGGTGCCCACATCCTCGCCAAGGAGGAAGACCGACTCGTCGCGCCGCATCTCTTCGCGAATCGCCTGGCTGATCGCTTCCAGATAGGTTACCGCAGTCATAGCTGAGTAACAGCCTCCTCTACTTGACTCATCGTGCAGAAAGGCCTCCCGGTGCGCGTATCCAGGGCGTTGACATAGCGTGGATCGGTCGCATCCGGCTCGCCGACAATAGCGATCGGGCCATCGGGAGCAAAGACATAGTCGGCCACGGTCGCCGGATCGGGCGGGGGACTGGCCTCGGCAAAGGCCACAGCGTCATCGACTACGCTGCGCACTCGGGCCTCAATCTCCCGGCGGCGCTCCGCGCTCAGCAGTCCTTGAGCCGTCAAATATTCCTCAAAGCGTCTGATGGGATCCCTGGCGAGCCATTCCTGGCGCAGAGCTGGCGGCACATAGTCGGCCTTATCAGCCTCGGAATGACCTCGGACGCGGAACGTACGACACTCGACGAGCGCTGGCCCCTGGCCACTGCGCGCATGAGCCACTGCCCGCCCCACTGCCTCCATCACCGCCAGCACGTCATTACCGTCGACACTCTCGCCAGGCATGCCATAGGCCAGCGCTCGCTGGGCGAGCTGCTCGATGGCAAACTGCTTGACGGTCGGCGTCGAATAGGCATAGCCATTATTCTCGATCACAAAGACCACGGGCAATCGTTGCACCGAGGCAAAATTGAGGGCCTCGTGAAAGGCCCCGGTACTGGTCGCCCCATCGCCACAGCTAGCCAGCACCACCGTTGAACGGCGGCGCATCTTCATGACCAGGGCGACGCCGCAGGCCACCGGCAGCGACTCGCCCAGCATACTGATCATAGGGACGACCCCATGATGCATATCGCCAATGTGCAATTGGCCGTCGCGTCCCAGCGTCGGAGCATTGCCGCGTGCCAACCACTGGCACATCACAGCGCGTGGCGAGACTCCCCGTACCAGATGCATGCCCAGATCCCGGTGCTGCGGTACAATGCAGTCCCCATCGCGCAGCGTCATCGCCGCCCCGACGGTCGTCGCCTCATGACCCTGCGCTGTATAGACCCCGCCGACAATGCGCCCCTGTAGAAAGAGGGTGCGCGTACGATCCTCCATAGCGCGGGTGAGGCGCATATAATAATAGATCTGCAACAGCAGGTCAGCCCGCTCCGCTTCGCTCATGATCTTCTGGGATACTCCTCCGCATTGTGATCGCCTGATCCCTGCCTGACGAGGGAGTGAGCGTCTATCTGGGTGGCCGACAACAGGCATCTCCAGCGACCAGCATCCAGCCCCTACCGGCGAGCGGTCTCGCCCTCCTCCTCCCCATCGCCCTTGCAGGGCAGCCCGGCCCGAACGGCAGCAAGCAGTGCGCTGCATAAGGGAAGATGTGCATCTGGTTGCCTGGCCGTGGCGATGGACGTGCCTGCCCCCATAAGTGTACCACAACGCGCTCCGTTGCGAGAATAGACGACTCAGGTCCCCCGTCTCCTTGCTCGCGCTTGCTCTTCAAATGCCCGAATTTCCTGACGCAAACGACGAATACGCTCCCGATAGGCATCTTCCGGCTGCCGTAGGTAGCCGGTTTTTTGGCTATCGCCCATGCTCACATGCCACTTGCGAAAGGCCAGGCCGATCTCCGCCTGATAGAGAGCTTTGACCCGTAACCACTGCCTGAAACCGTACTGCCAGAGGGCCTTGCGCTCCTGACGCGTGCGCTGAAAGGAATGCTGTAGTAAGGCGTACTCATCGACTGTGACCACCCCATTGCTCACCTCGGAGGCCAGAAATTCGCGGATGATGGCCGCCTCCTGGGCCAGGGAGCGGATCAGCAGATAGAGCAGCAGCATCTGAACCAGGAAAGGAGGAATATAGTCACAGATGATCGTCACCAGAGCTAGTATGGCCACATGCGTATTGCCAGGATTAGCCTGAACCTCTATGCCCGCCTGAATGTCCACAAAATCGAAAAAGCTGTGCAGCATAACGGCCATGACATAGCCCAGTAAGGGCGTGATCACCTGCTGCCAGCGCGAGCGCGTGTGGCGCGTGTAGCCCAGCATCGAGCCAAAGCAGGCGGTAAAGGTCGGATGCCCCAGCCAGCCTAGCACAACACGATAGATAATCAGAAAGACCAGCGAGTTGCGATAACCGGTGGCGAAATAGCTGAAGTTCTCCACCAGGGCGAAGCCAGCCCCGATCATAGCTGAGTAGACAATACCGTCCGTGATATTATCGAACTGGTCGCGCAGCACCAGAAAGAGCAGGAGCAGGCCCAGCCCTTTGACGGTCTCTTCAGTGAAACCGGCATTGAGACCCTGCAAGGCCGAGCGTAAAACCGTACTCGTACCCGGCGCCAGCAGGTTGAGAAGCACGCTATCGATCAGGCGTTCAATAAAGAAGGCGGTGGGGATGGCGATCACCATGCCCCAGAGAAAGGTAGCCAGACGAAGATACCACGGTTCGCGCTCGAAGCGATCAATGAAGTTGACGAGCAGCAAGGTCCCGAGCGCAGGAACAAGAGGAATAGTGAGGGCCGCCAGCAGACTGGAAGCCCCATTCTGAGTGAGGGCATTGATGCCGATGAAACTGTTGAGAATGAGGGTGATGAGGGCACAGATGGCGAGGATGCTGAGTCCGACACCGGCCATAAGCCAGCGTATACGCCTCCCCAGTCGCGGCGAGAGAGCAAATTGCATGGTCACACCTGCTCCAAGCAGGCTCTCCTCCTCACTCTCCCTCTCGTCCCAGGGTTCACAGACTGCCGCCTCTCCTTCGCCCGGCGGTAAGGTGGCTGGAAGGGGGTTGCCAGGCGCAGATAACACTGCCTGGGGCTGAGCGCTCGGCAGCAGCTGCGTGACTTGCTCAGCATAGCTAGCCCGTGCCTGCTCTCTTGGCCCTTCGCTTCCTCCAACAACGGCCACATGGGGAGCCAGGAATTGGAGCATCGTGCTACCTAAGACGATGAGGTCCTGCGAGCGCAGTGGGAAAGGCACATGCGAGGGAATGGCTTGCCCATTGACCCGGATCACGTTGTGGGGCGTCAGATTGATAATGTACCAGCAGCCATCACTATCAAGCACCACCCGTGCATGCTCCCGCGAGACCGAGAGATCCATCAAGACGACGTCGTTGCTGAGGGCCCGCCCAATACTGGTTTCACGTCGTGTCAGCACATGCACTAGCTGCTCATCGGGCAACCAGGCGGTAGGATAGGGCGTACGTATGGTCCAACCCCGCGTCGTCTGGGGTTGCAGGTGGGGCATGCGCACCACCCGTAGCACACCATAACTCTGGCTCATTGTTCATATGTTCCTGCGGCGATAGCTGTGTTGATCGTCAGTACATACCCTACCTGTTCCCCACGCACTACGCCTTGGATGCCCTGCACACCCGGCTCAGGCCGCGTCGCTGCTATATAATGGTAGCATAGAAAGCGCAGGGAGAGTAAGCCACCTGGCCGCAGAGGTGGCACTCCCGCCGTGCGCAGACGCCAGACTGTGAGCGGCGTAAGGGCCTACATTCAGTAGAGGGCTCCTCTTCCTAGAGAGGACGCACTCGCCCCATACCCATAGGCGTTTTGTACCCTACGCCACAGTAGAAGGCTAAATAGGCGAGCAGCCAGAGCTGTTGCCGCACTGTTAGAGAAAGCCTCGTCGCCGGCGACGGCGCTGGGGCCGACGGGGGGTCAGGCCCGCGCAGGCGATAGACGCAACGTCCGATAAAGCCCGGCTGAACATGCGTAGAGAAATGCACCTGATGCGGTCGCAGGTCATAGTCGTCGATAACAATACCATCGTCAAGAATATACTCTTCGATCAGCTCGGGCTGGACCAGCGCGGCCAGCTCGCGCGTTTCCGGTTCCTGGGCCACCAGCTCTTGCCAGCGCTTGGCCAGCCCGGGGAAGAGGTAGCGCGGCAAAGGCAACAGAGCATAATAGTTTCCATAAACCTTGTTGCGCGTGTTGATCCAGTTGAAAGTTGTGAGCGAATCAAATTCTAGAGTCATACGCTCGCAGCGCGCTGGCTGCAACAAGGCCGCCTGCTCAGCCAGACCATGAAAGGTGGTGAAGCCGGTCCAGCGCGCAGGGTCGTCCGGGCTGGCAATGACTTCTTCGAGCAGAAAGACCTGACGCCCAATCTGCATGAAAGGCGAGCGTCGCAAATTTCCGCTCAAGTGGTTGAATTGAATAAGGGCCTTGTAGAAGTGTGGGAAGAGCTCGCCGAGCAGCAAGGTGATGCGGATCGTATAGGTTTTCTCCGGGCTGAGCGGGAGGTGCCGATTGTTGCGCTCCGCCTCTCTGACCTGGGCCGGCGGCAGCGGAAATTGCAGACTGGAGCAGGTGAAGAGGCGACGCTTGTTTCCTTCGTGGAGGCGTGCAGAGACATCTGGGGCTGCACCACGCAGCCATTCGAGCCAGGCTCCATGTACCAGTTCTCCCGAAAACGGCATTAAGGTTCCAGGCTGCAATGGTCGCAATCGCAGATGCAGAGCATAAAGATCAGCTTTGAAGCTGCCCGGTGATGTTAGAGCTGTGGTTTCCATGCTCGCCCCTTCCGAGAACTCTCATATATAGCTGTACCACAAGTTAATGGTTGCAACTGCCACAACTGTATGTTAGCATAAAATATGTATAACCTCTTGTCCAGCAGGAGTAGGAAAGGTGGCTGCAGACGGGACGGGGAGAAGCTCCTTTTCCGCTCCCAGGCATTGCCACATCGATCTAATGAGCAGAGAGAGAGATGTCGGTGCCTTTTTTAGAGCAAGGAACCTACGAGTTACTGCAGCAGGTAGCGCGCTTCTTTGCAGAGCGGTCCCAGACCCAGGTCTATCTGGTAGGTGGGGCCTTGCGCAACCTGCTGCTCGGCCAGCTCAGCGTTGATTGGGACCTGGTTGTCGTCGGCGAGGCGCCTCTGCTGGCGCGTCAACTGGCCGATACTCTCGGTGGCTACTATGCCCATATGCATGAGAAGGCCAGCCGGGTTGTGGTGCGCACATCAGCGGGAGAGTGGACGCTCGATGTGGCACCATTGACGGGGGCCAGCATTGAGGAAGATCTGCGCCAGCGCGATTTTACAGTGAATGCCCTGGCGCTGCCCCTGGACGTCCTCTTGAGCCTGCCCTCTTCCTCCTCCCTGGCCTCCCTGCCGTGGATCGATCCCTGTGGGGGCCTCGCTGATGCTCACGCGCGTCTGCTACGGGCGGTCAATACGGAGGTCTTTCGCTCCCGTCCGGTGCGTCTGCTGCGAGCCATTCGCCTCGCCCGCCGCTACTCTCTGCAGATCGAGCCAGCCACAGAAGCCCTCATCCGCCGCGATGCTGAACTGCTAGCGACCGAGGTGGCAGAGCGCCTCCACGGCGAGCTATACAGGCTACTCGAACAGGAGGATGCCACCCGCAGTCTCCATCTGCTCGATCGCTACGGCCTGCTGACTGTGCTGGTACCAGAGCTGATACCCGCTCGCGGCATGCCACAGCCCCCGCCCCATTACTGGGACGTTTTTGAGCACTCGCTAGAAACCCTGAGCGCCCTGGAAGCCGTGGCCCGCACGCTGTATCCTGATCCGCTGCCGCTGGATGAACTGTCCTGCTCTCCGTGGTGCCTGCCGCTGCTGATGGCCCCTGAGCAGACGGAGAAGATGGCCCAGCTGCGCGCTCTGGTAGCGGAGGCTAGCCGGCAGAACCTGCTGCAGCTCGCCGAGCTGACGAAACCAGCCTTGAAGCTGGCTGCCCTGCTGCACGATATCGGCAAACCGGCCACTCTGAGCTACGATGAGCAAGGGATGAGCCATTTCTATGGCCACCAACAGGCTGGCGCGCCGCTCGCAGAGGATGTGATGAAACGCCTGAGTGCGAGCAGTCACGACCGCCATCTGGTGCGTCTGATAACGCTTCACCACATGCGTCCGGGCCAGCTCGCGCAGCAGGAGATTGTGACGCCACGCGCTATTCGTCGCTACTTTGTCGATCTGGGCGTGCAAGGCCTGCATGTGGCTCTTTTCTCATTGGCCGACCATGTCGCCACCTACGGCCCCGGCTATGGTGGGCGCCCCGCCGGAGCCTGGGAGGCGCATCTTAGCTGCGTGGCGCTGCTGCTGCGCAGCTACCTCTATGAGCGCGAGCGCTTTCTGCCAACACGCCTGCTGACGGGGCACGAGCTGATGCGCCGCCTGGGACTGGAGCCTGGGCCCCTGATCGGCGAGTTGCTCGAAGTCATCGCTGAGGCGCGCGCCGAGGAGCGTATCCACTCGAAGGAGGAGGCCCTTTGGCTGGCCCGCGAGTATCTGCAGGCCCACGCAACTGGCAGCCGCGAGGCACTCGATCCTGACTCAGACACCT
The DNA here is from genome assembly GCF_008974285.1 of Thermogemmatispora aurantia. Taxonomy (GTDB): domain Bacteria; phylum Chloroflexota; class Ktedonobacteria; order Ktedonobacterales; family Ktedonobacteraceae; genus Thermogemmatispora; species Thermogemmatispora aurantia. The sequence goes on from NZ_BKZV01000001.1 coordinate 914,904, forward strand.
GACCAGTGTTGGCCAATGGCTCAGTCAGGATAGCGCTCTCTTCACCAGCTTCCCAGGTAAGCCAGGCCGCCTGCTCACCTGGCGAGGCCGTTGCGTTGAGCCAGGCCCGTCCTCTGCTCTTGGCTCTGTTCTTACCCGGCAGCCAGCTCGACATCATAGCTCCGCACTCGTGCTCTGTTCCATTCAAAGACCCCGTGCTATAATAACTGGCGATACCCGGCAGCCAAACAATTCCTCAAGTCACCTGGTTCAACAATTCCCAAATAGGAAACGACAAGTATGGCCAAAAAGCGCAAGAAAAATAGCGGCAGCGGCTCCTCGGCAGTCCAGCGACGGGCCCAGATCCAGGCGCAAGCGCAGCTACAGAGCCGCAGCCAGCAGAGCACCAGTGGAGCCAACGCCGGGGGAGTCCAGGGCGGCAATGCCTCCCCGAGCGCATCGGGAACAACGGGCGCCCCAACCAGGAGCGTCAGCACTTCCACTGCGCGCAGCAGCACACGTACGGAATCGACTAGCCGCCCGAGTAGCAGCGCTCGTCAGCCACAGCGCCGCTACACACGCCAGCGCATCAGTGGGCGGACACGCTGGCTCATCGTCGCCGGGGCCTTGGTTGTCGTGCTGGCAATCATTGGAGGCTTCATCTTCCTCTCGCAGCAGCACAGCAGCCCTGGAGCACGTGGCGGCACCGATCCCGAGGTTCTGAATACGGTCACTCGCCTCGACGCCAATCTGCTGGCCCAAATCGGGACTGGTGGCCAGAAGAATCCATTGCAGGCCGTCACAAACCGCGATCGTCTGGTAGGTCCCCACGGCAAGCCCGAGGTCTTCTACTGGGGTGCCGAGTTCTGCCCGTATTGCGCCGCGGAACGCTGGTCGCTGGTGGTCGCTCTGAGTCGCTTTGGCCACTTCAGCGCTCTTCCAGAGACGACCTCTTCCAGTAGCGATGTCTATCCCGATACGGCAACGTTCACCTTCTACGGCAGCAGCTACACCAGCTCCTATATTGATTTTGTGCCGCTGGAGGTGGAGGACCGCAATCAGCAGCCGCTACAGACGCCCAACCAGGATCAACAACAACTGGTGAACGCCCTCAATCCCAGCGGCGGCTTCCCTTTCCTGGACATCGCTAATATCTATATGTCGCAAGGCCAGACCGTCGACCCGGGGCTGCTCAGTGGTCTCTCGCAGAAGGATATCGCGATTCAGATGACCAATTCAAGCACGTCCATTTCGAAGAGCATCCTGGGCGTGGCTAACTATCTGACGGCAGGGATCTGCGTGGCGACCAACGATCAACCGGCCAGCGTCTGTAAGGCTTCGTTTATTCAGACAATTGAGAAGCAGCTCCCACGGGTAGCCCTGGCCCGCTCTGACTCCGTGGCAGTCAACCTGACCTCGCTCAGCGAGGGCCTGCCACCGACCAGTAGCAGCCGCCCGCGTAGCGGCAGCCGGTCCATCTAGAAAATCTGTCTGTTTGCTCTCAAGCGGCTCGGGAGGCGGCTTCTGCCCTTCCGAGCCTGGCTGCACTACGGTTGACAAGCCTATCTAGATGACGTACCATTACCTTGTGACATTCCGCTGGGGCAGAAGTCGGGCGGCTTCTGCTGGAAGCTGTGCACGCACCATAGTGGGAGGCGGTTTCTCGCCAAGGGCTTCCCTGATGAGCGAGACAGGCGTGCGGCAAAACCGCAGATCCGTGGGAAGAGCGGGCCATCCCTCAACTGCAGGGATACACCCAGCTGCCCGTCTGCTCCCTCTGACCGCACCTATCCCGCGGTGGGGAGATGTTCCAGAATAAGAAAAGGATAGAGAGTGTCTGGCTGACTCGCAGTCAAGGCTGAAGCCTAGGAGGTAGGGAACTTGCCTCACCGCCGCTGGGACTGGACCCCGAGGCTGGCGGCGGCTTTCTCTGTTACCAGGACCGTGGAGACAGCAGCCAGGCGCGCTTTCTCAGATCTGCTCGACCGACCGACCGACTGACTGGAGCCATCTGTGAAGGTCATCGCCATATTCTATCAGGGCCGCAAACAGCACACCGCTGAGGCTGCAGCCCAGATCGAACCATTCCTACGCCGCCGCGGCTACGAGGTCCGTAGTGTTGATATCCGCGAGGAGGGGGAGGAAACCCCCGAGGGGCTTTTGCAGGGCTGTGAGCTGGTCATCGTGCTAGGCGGCGATGGAACGATTTTGCACGCCGCACGCCTGTGTGCTGCCGATGGCATTCCAATTGTAGGAGTAAAGTACGGGCGCGTCGGCTTTCTGACGGAACTGGAACCCCGCGATCTTCCCTACGAGCTTGTACACTATCTGGAGAAGGATGATTCGGTCTGGGTGGATACGCGCACGATGCTCACCGCCACCCTGGACCAGGAAGGACAAAGCGAGACCTTTCTGGCGCTCAATGACATTGTGATCGCACGCGGCACCTGGCCCCGCGTAGTGCAGGTAGGTATCTGGATCGACGATCATTTTTATAGCACAACCTACGCCGATGGGGTTATCGTCTCAACGGCTACTGGCTCAACGGCCTATAATTTAGCTGTTGGGGGACCTCTGCTGCACCCACAGGTGCAGAGCATGGTCCTGACACCTATCGCTCCTCATCTGGCTTCTGATCGTTCGCTCATTCTTCACCCCGATGCCTGCGTGCGCCTGCAAATCGTGACCGGCTCGCAAAGCGGCGTCTTCTCCGCCGACGGCCAACTGAATCGCGAGATACGCAACGGCGCAATGGTCACTGTCCAGAAAAGCCAATACGAGACCCGCTTCCTGCGACGCCGACCACCAACTTACTTTTATCAGATTATCAATGCGAAGCTGAGAGATGACGAGTAGGATCGCTCGTACGCTCATGCACTCGCTCATCCCCGATGCCAGGCGCGCGCTCACCCGCACTCCCTTCAGCAACGGGTGCCAGGTGGCGACCCGGCTGCCGGTCCGATCCTCCGGCCCGCTGTTGCCTCCCGCTTTGCTCATCCGTTGAGAAAGTTGCCTGTGCAGTGCCATGTTGCTCGAACTGAATATTAAAGATTTCGCTATCATCGACAATCTGCATCTCACTTTCCATCGACTCTTCAACGTCTTTACCGGCGAAACAGGGGCCGGCAAGTCTATCATCATCGACGCCGTCAGTGCCCTGCTGGGAGGAAAGATCGGTGCAGAGTATGTGCGCGCCGGCTGCGAGCGCGCCAGTGTCGAGGGCGTCTTTTCACTGGAGACGCTGCTGCCACCCGGCGGCAATGGCTTCCAGTCCCTGGCCCGCCCGACTGAGGGGGAGGAGGAAGCGGCTGCTGTCGGCAATACGCTCTATGAAGCCCTGGAGCAGGTCGAAAGCCAGGAGGGCCGGCGCCTGGAACGCCTGCAGGCCGACCTTTCCAGCGCCGATGCGCGCGTGGTCCTCGCCAGCCTGCTCCAGGAGTACGGCCTCCAGCCCGAGGATGGAACGCTGATCCTCTCGCGCGATATTTTCCGCTCGGGACGCACGGTCTCGCGGATCAATGGGCGCGCTGTCTCTCAGCATGTGCTGCAGCAGGTGGCCAGCTGGCTGATCGATATCCACGGTCAGAGCGAGCATCTGAGCCTGCTGCGCCCAGAGCAGCACGTTAATTTCCTTGATCGCTATGCTGAGCTGCTGCCGCTGCGCGAGCAGCTGGCGGCTCGCGTCAGTGAGTGGCGCATGGTGCGCAAGAGCTTGCAGCAGCTCTTGCAGACTGAGCGCGATGAGAGCCGCCGCGCTGAGTTCCTGCGCTTTGAGATCGAGGAGATTGAGAAGGCTGAGCTGCAGCCCGGCGAGATCGAGGAGCTGGAGCGCGAGCGGAAGGTACTGAGCAATGCCGAACGCATGCGCGAGCTGTGCGCCCTGATCTATGGGGCGATCAAGGGGTCGGAGCTGGCCAGCGATCTGACACAGTCGGCCCTCGATCTGTTGCGCAGCGCCGCCCGTGCCCTCAACGAGCTGGCTCGCCTGGATAAGAGCCTTGCGGAACAGGAGGCCAACCTGGACGAGGCCATCTATCGCCTGGAGGATGTGGCCGCCGCTATTAGTAGCTATGAGACCGATATCGAAGATGATCCAGCTCGCCTGGCAGAAATTGAGGAGCGCCTCGATCTGATCGCCCGTCTGAAACGGAAGTACGGGGCCACGATTGAGGAGATTCTCAGGCGCGCTGAGGAGGACCGCCAGGAGCTGGACCGCATCGTCAACCGCGAGGAGCATATCCGCAGGCTGGAGCAGCAGGATCAGCAGCTGCGCCGCGAGATCGGGCGCATCGCCCAGGAGCTGTCGGAGCGCCGCCGCGCCGCCGCCGCTCGCCTGGCCAGCGCGATGGAAGAGCAGCTGGATGACTTGAATATGAAGCGGGCTCGCTTCGCAGTGGAGATCCTTCAGGAGCCTGATCCCGAGGGGGTGCCGGCCACGATCGACGGCCAGCCCGAGCGGTTCTACGCCTGCGATGCGACTGGCATCGATCGCATCCAGTTCCTGATCGCTCCTAATCCAGGCGAGCCTTTCAAGCCTCTGACAAAGATTGCTTCGGGCGGCGAGACCTCACGCCTGATGCTGGCTTTGAAGACAATCCTGGCCCGGGCCGATGCCACGCCAACACTGATTTTCGACGAGATCGATTCAGGCATTAGTGGACGCAGCGGCCAGGTAGTGGCCGAGAAGCTGTGGATGCTGACGCGCAACCACCAGGTGATCTGCGTGACGCATTTGCCACAAATTGCAGCTTTTGCCGATTTGCACTTCAATGTGAATAAGCAGGTGCTGGGAGAGCGGACGATCACGATCGTCAATGAGCTGCGTCCCGAACAGCGTGTGCGCGAGATCGCTCATATCATGGGCGGGAACGTGAGCGAGTTCTCTCTTAAGAGCGCCGAGGAGCTGCTGGCACGCTCCCAGCTCTGGAAGGAGAATTGGCTGCGCCAGGTTGAGAGCCAGACAGCAGGCCGGGACGCCTCTCAGGCCCAGGCTCGCTAGAGGGAAGGGGTGAAGTACCAGCAATGGAGAGCTGGCCGGCGACGAGGGGAGAGAGCGAGCGCGAGCAGAGCGTAGAGGTGGCCGTGATCGGCGCCGGGGTCTCCGGCCTGGCGGCGGCGCATGTGCTGCGCGACCACGATCTGAAGGTGGCGCTCTATGAGCGTGAGGAGCGCGTGGGAGGCCGGGCGACGACGCGCTCCCGCGCAGGTTTCCGCTTTGATCCCGGCGCCCAGTATATCCACGGCAATGCCCCCGTCAGCGACGCCCTGCTGTTACAGCGCTTCGCTACCTCCGAACTGGTGTCCATTGCCAAGCCGGTCTGGACCTTCGATAGCCAGAATCGGATTCGCGAAGGTGACCCACGCCAGAACGCTCTACCGCGCTGGACCTATCGGCACGGGCTGCTGACGCTGGCAGAGCTGATGGCGCGTGAGCTAACAGTCTATACTCACTGTGAGATCGCCCGTCTGGCCTATATGAGACCAGGCTGGCGCCTCTTCTCTGCCACCGGTCAGGTTGTGGCCGAGGTCCCTGCTGTGCTGGTGACGTTGCCTGCTCCAGAGGCAGCAGCCTTGATTGCCGCGAGCGAGCTACCACCTGGGCTGCAGCAGACCCTGCTCGCCGAGCTGGGCCGTGCTCGCTACCGTCCCCTGCTGTCCCTCGCTCTGGCCTGGCCCCGGAAGGCACTCCCACCTACCCCTTACTACGCCCTGGTCAATAGCGATAAAACTCACCCTATCTCCTGGCTGGCCCGCGAGGAGGAAAAGAGTCCCGAACGGGTCCCTCCCGCCTGGACGCTGCTCATCGTTCAGCTCGCGCCTGACTACAGCCGGGCACACTGGTCATGGGATGATCAGGCCCTGGCTGCAGCAACGACGACTCTGGTCTCGGCTCTGCTCGGACAGCCGCTGCCAGCACCGCATTTCTACGACGTCCAGCGCTGGCCCCTGGCCCTTCCTGAACCGGAAAGACTGCTGGATGCCGAGACCCTGCACAGGGTGAGCGCCCCCTATGGGCTATTCTTCAGCGGCGATGCTTTCACTGGCGGACGAGTGCATCTGGCGCTGGCGCAGGGCCAAGAGAGCGCTTTACGCCTCTTGGCCAGCCATCGTTAGCTCCTTCTCTCTCCCAGCTCAGACCCACCCGGCTGCGCGAGCGGCTGGCAGTCCGCTGGACGGATATGCTACAATACTAGCGAGTATTTGCCGCTGGCTGGCGGCGGACCCGCCCACTCTGAGACGGCTCAGATCAGGAGCACCAGCCCAAAGCCACAGCAGAGTGAGATGCGTTTTTTTCATGCTCCAGCCGGCTCCTGTAGCACAGGGAGAATGCCAGGCAGCGGCAAGCGGCCAGCTGACCAGTACGTAAGGACCGTAAGGCTATGAGCAAGACCATTCTCAGCACGGTGTTGCTGTTTCTCGTATTTGCGGCGTTTCTGTGGTGGGGGCTTTGGCAATTGGCGAATCGCACCAGCACCGAAGATGTCATTTACGCCTTGATGCTCTTGGGGTGCGCAGGCTATGCTCTGGTTTCTATTTTGCTACTGCCGCGCAAGAAGACAGAAGACGAGCGAGAACGGCAGAGCAGAAAGGCCAGGCATGCCCAGCGCTAGTCGAGCCGCGAGAGCAACTCTAGCGTTCATCGGTCACCTATGGTAGAGGAGCGCGCCACCCCCCTTGTGATTCGCCTGGCCTGTGCGGAGGATATCCAGAGCATCGAATACCTGGATCGCTTCGGCACCTCGCCCACGCGCAATATTCATCGTGAGCTGGAGAAGTATTTTGGCTCGGTTGATCCCTCCACGCACGAGCGCGGTTTGATTTTTCTTGGGGAGCTGGAGGGGCGAGCCGTGGCTAAGGCAGAGCTGATGTTGCCGCCCGCCGATGGCAGCGAAGGGAGCCGCACCGGCTATATTCGCCGGGTGGTGGTGCTGCCGGAATATCGGCAGCGGGGCCTGGCCCGCCGTCTGCTCCAGTATATCATTGACTTTGCCCGCCAAGAGGAGCAACTGGAGGCACTGGACCTGCACGTTTGGGAGGAGAACAGGCCAGCCATTCGCCTCTATGAGTCGCTGGGCTTCCAGCTGCAGCACCGCGAGCTATATTATCGCCTTTCTCTCTAACTCAGCGCAGCGGTGGCCCTCCACCACCCGCTTCCTTTTCTTTGCCTGCTCGCTTGCTTACTTACTAATCTCCAGATCTCTGCAAGACGAAGCGGCCTCCCCAGCCTCACGCCAATTTGTGACGCCCGGCTCTTCCTCTTCGTTGTAAGACTCAGGCTGGGGAAACATCTGAGAAAGCCCTGCCCCGCCCGTTCTCTGGCCGTCCTGGTTGCACTGGCTCGGTTGTCTGGCCGGTGCAGCAGGCCCGAGAGCAGATCAGGCCGTCTCCCACAGGTTCCCGGTGCCGGTTGGGTAGTGGTCCTGTCATACGCACGAGTATACAACAGGCTTGCCTTACATCAGTATCAGGAGGGAAGTGGAACGCTATGGTGCAGCCATCCCTACTGCCCCCGTCCCTGGAGGCGTGCGAGCAGCAGGCCACGCAGGCCACCACCACAGCCAAACGCAGCTGGTTACGGTTCTTCTTTAGTGAGGATCAAAGCCCCGACAACTACATGGTCCGCGCCCTGCAGGAGCGCGCTGTCTGGATCGGCATTGCCCTGATCCTGCAAACGCTTAACGAGATCGATCACCGTCTCTATATGCCCTACCTGCTCCCCTATGGCTCGCTCATTCCTCTGGGGTTGATTCTGGGCAGCTTCGCCGCCATGCTGATGGCCCTGCGCCCCTTACCGCGTCGGCCACAGCCGCGGACTTTGAGCCAGCCTTTCCCACGCCGCTGGCAGCGCATCGCTCTCATTCTCATCTTGTTGACAAGCGTGGCAGGCGTGATAGAGCTAGGTCGTGGCGTGGTGATGTGCTTCCTCCCTCCCGAGTTCTCCAACGATGGCACAACCCTGGACACCAACGCCGCTGCACTCCTGCTCGCGGGGCGCAATCCCTATAGCGATTCGAACTTTGTGAGTATCGCGCGCACCTTCGCAATCCAGCCTGAGTGGACCACCCCTCTGCGTCAGGGCCGCTTTGCCAACCGTCTGGACTATCCCTCGGATGCTGAGCTGGCCGCCGCTTTCGCCGCAGCCCTCAAAACCGGCCAAGCCCCTGAGTTCGAGGGTAAGGTGAGCTATCCCGCGCTCTCTTTCTTGACTCTTGTTCCCTTTGTGCTACTTCATTCCCCTTTACGCGATGTGAATGTGCTCCCTCTGTATTTGCTGAGCTACCTGCTGATCGTGGCAATTGGCTGGCGTGTGGCTCGCCAGGAGCTACGCCCCTGGGTTTTGCTTCTCAGCCTGGCCAATGTCCCTATGTGGGCCTCAACAACAGGGGCGAATCTTGATATTTTGTGCTGTCTGTTGCTGCTGCTCGCCTGGCTGCTGCGCGAGCGTGGCTGGCTCTCGGCCCTCTTACTGGGACTGGCCATCGCCACAAAGCAACCAGCCTGGTTCTCGACGCCTTTCTATCTGATTATGGCCTGGCGCCTTTATCAGCCCCGGGAGGCACTGCGCCGCCTGGGGATTGCTGCCGTGACGGCCTTGGTGGTGAACCTCCCGTTTATTGTCTGGAACCCCGGAGCCTTCGTCTCCGGCGTGCTGGCCCCTCTCAACGATCCAATGTTCCCGCTCGGGGTCGGGATCATTAATCTGAGCGCCACGCACCTGATCCCCTATCTCCCTGAAAAGGTCTACCTGGCTCTTGAGCTGGCGGCTATGCTGGCTTCGCTGGCCTGGTACTGGCAGATCTGTCGTACACGGCCAGAGGCAGCCTTCTTTTTGGCGGTGGTGCCGCTCTTCTTCGCCTGGCGCAGCCTCTCATCTTACTTCTACTGTGCGGCCTTCCCGCTCTTTGTGCTGCAGATGGCTCGCCAGCGACAAAAGGCGACGGCCCCCAGACGCGAGCAGCACCCCTCTCAGCGTCCTGGCTCCGGCGAGCCGTTCCCCGCGCTGGTCGAGCAGCGACCTCTACCAGCTTTGAGCGGACGGGCGGCCTTGCAGCCAGCGGGGGCAGGGCTGTTGTCAAGCCTGCCGGCGGTTGATTCATTCCCCGCTCTGCCACTGCAGCGACAGTCACGATTGTCAGGCTAGGTCAGTTGCGATGTTGCTCTCTGTGGGCAGCACCGGGTCGGCCTGCCTGGCTGCCAGTAGATGAGGTCTCGACGCCTCACGCCCGGACGTGATACAATCCTCCCAACAGAAACAGAGGTATGTCGCCGCGAGGGGAGGAGCAGAATACTACTCATATGGCACGTAAGAAAGAAATTGCCAGCCCGGTCTCTGCAGAGGACCAGTCTCGTCTCCAGAGCCTGCTCGCACAGGTCCCTGATTTGGCCAAGCAGCTCCGCAGCAGTCAGAGCCAGCAGGAGGCGGAGGCTGCTCTGGCGCCTATTACTTCCGCTCCCATGAACGTCCAGCTTGCTTTCATGCGGGAGCTGGCGCAGGGATCGCCGGGACCCGCGATAAGGGAGCAGTCCCCGGAGTCACAAGCACTACAGACACTTTCCTCTGCAGGAGGGCCTCGCTGGAGCGCACAGGACGCCGCCGATCTCTTGCTGGCTCTTTATCAGTACAGCCCTGAGAAGGAGTGTCGCAAGGAGGCCAGGCGTTCGCTGATACGCCTGGAAGGAGCCCGCATTTATCCTCAATGGCAGCCGCCACGCGAACAGCCGGCAGCTTTCCAGAGCCGTCCCCCACGCTTCTGGAAAGGGCTGGTCTCAGAGACACGCGAGCGGGGTGAGGTCCAGCTCTTCCTTTGCTGGGAAGAGGGCTACGACTATGATGAGGCGCGCCTGATCGCGCTCGGGCTGGATTTCTGGCAGCAAGGAGTGCGCGACTGCATCGTCGAGCGCGCGAGCAAACGCCGCATCGAGGCCCGCCTTAGCGAGCTGATGAGCCGCCAGGAGGAGGTGCGCTTTAGCGAGTGTACGCTGACCGAGGGCCGCCGCCTGCTGGAAGAGGCGCTGACGGTGAGCCGCTGGCGCGGGCAGGAGCTGCCGGAAAGCTATCGCTATCACCTGCCGCTGATCCGCCAGCTGGTCCTGGAGGCCCCCGAAGCTGAGGCCGGCCAGGATCGCGGCCTGACCTTCATTCAGCCAGCTCTGGACCCGGAAGAGCTGGTTCTCACCTTTATCGGCGCCTGGTCGCTAGGTGACTTCGGGCTGGCCTACGATTTGCTGACACCGCAGAGTCCTTTGCGCGAGGGGTTGAGCCGCGAGGAATGGGTTGAGCGCCGCCGCGCCTGGGCCAACGAGGCACACCCTGCCCGCCTGACGGTCAGTTTCGTGACCGAAAGCGAGCAGCCACAAAGCGGCCTCTGGCTGCCCGGCAGCACACTCTCCAGCCGCGGTCCACGCAAGCTGGTCGAGATCGGCTGGTCACTGGAGCTGAGCGAGACGCCCCTGAGCGGTACCCTGCCAGAGATGGCCATGGGAACAGCGGTAAATAAGGAAACAGGCCGACACTGGTTCTGGACGAGCTATACGCTACTACGCCAGGATGAAGCCTGGCGCATTCATTCGATGAGCGATGAGGGCGCCCGCGCACAGGGTCTCCCGATTCCTGAGCTGCAACAGCGCATTAAGGAGCACGATGATCGCGTCCGCGAGATTTCAATGCAACAGCGCGAAGCTTTGCTGAAGAGCATTTCACTGTTGGACCGTCCCGACCCGCAGGTACTGCTCGAAGAGATCACACGCCGCCTGACGCAGGCCCTACACTATGAGGATGCGCTGATGGTGCGCCTTCCGCTCGACCAGCAGATTGTTGAGAACGCCTATAACCACGCCGCCGCTCTCCGCAACGGCGAGCGCGGGATGGTCTACCTGGAGCGTCTAGCCCAGCGCTTCCCAGGTCGCCGCGCCGATGCCTTGCGCGAGCTGGCCATGACCGAGGATAGTCTGGCGACCCTTTTCGAGCAGCAGGGCTTAAAGGAGCGGAGCCGCCGCTTCGATGAACTGGCCGAGCAGCACATGCAGGAGTCGCTGGCTCTGCGTCCGACGGCCCTCGGCTATGCGCTCCTGGCGCAGATGAAGCTGCAGCACACAGCAGCCCCGCTGCCTCCGCCGGAGGCCCTGCAGGAGGCGGAGCAGCTGCTAGCGCAGGCTCGAGCGCTCAATCCTAACCGCGCAGAGGAGACCATTATCGAGGCGGCCCTGGGAACGATCGCCAGTGCACGAGGCAACCAGCCACAAGCCTTACAGCATTATGAGCGGGCCGCCGCGCTCAGCCCCGACTACCCCGGTATCTGGCTGGCATTGAGCCATACCCAGCGCGCCCTCGGTCGAAAGGCAGAGGCTCGCGAGAGCCTGCGGCGTGCTCTCCGCTATAATCCTGCCGACCTGCAAGCCTATAGCGAGCTGGTGGACCTGGCTGTCGAGGAACGGCAGTTTGGAGAGGCGCACGCCGTGTTGGAGGAAGGCTTGAAGCAGCTCCCGCAGTCGGCCCATCTGCGCGCGCTATTGGCGATGGTTCTGGCCGAGCAAGGCGATCTGCGCCAGGCCCAGCGCTTTTTAGAAGAGGCTGAGCAGATCGATCAGCGCCTGCCCAGTGTGCAGGCTGCACGTGAGATTTTGAACGAGCGCAGGAAACAGCGATGATGGAGGGAGAGCGTTCGCTGACCTACCATACGGTGACCCTGGGGCCACTGACACGCTCTGGTCTGGCTCAGGCGGAGATTCCTGGCGAGCAAGCGAGCGAGGTAGGCGAGGCGCCCACCAGTCGGCCCCGGGTTGTGGAGGTACCCGCCGGTCTTCCGGGCGAGCGTGTGACGATCGCTATCGAGGAACCAGTATTGTCTGCCCGTCGGCGGCGTGCTCGCCGGCAGGCCCCCCCGCGCGTCTGGATCAGCGCTATTCACGAAGCCTCTCCTCTGCGGGTGCCCGCTCCGTGTCCGGTCTTCGGCACCTGTGGCGGCTGCCAGCTACAACACATGCGCTACGATGCTCAGCTGGTCTGGAAGCGCGAGGTGGTCGTGTCTTTGCTGCACGAGATTGGCGGCTTCGACGCCCTGGAGCTGCGCGAAATTGTGCGCGCGACAGAGCCATGCGCTGTACCCTGGCACTATCGCAATCACATGCGCTTTTCGGTCAATCGCGAGGGTCAGCTCGGGTTGACTGCGCGCGGCAGCCATCGCGTGCTGCCGCTCAGCTCCTGCCCCATCGCCCATGAGCGGATCAATACTGTTTTGGGAGTATTGGCGCGTCACGTTAATCCGCGCCCCCAGGTTTTGGTACGCTGTGGTGCAGCCACGGGCCAGGTGCTCATGCAGCCAGCCCCAGCGCCGGAGGTTGCTGAGGAGCTGAGCCAGGCCGGTATTGAGGTTCATACTCAGGCCATTGAGGAGCGCCTGGCGGGCGAGACCTTCCGCATTCGTCCCAGCTCGTTTTTCCAGACCAACACGGCCCAGGCAGAGAAGATGGCACACCTGGTCATTGAGGGTCTGCTCCAGGACAGGGCCGTTGTCAGTGTCGGCGCCTCTTCCCTCGGGCAGAGCCAGGTGTTGCCTGAGCCCGCCGCGTCTGAGCGCCGACCAGTCCTGGCCGACGCCTATTGTGGCGTGGGTACTTTCGCGCTGCTTTTGGCACGCTACGCCGCCAGAGTCTACGCCATCGAGGAGTCGCCAAGCGCTATTGAAGATGCTCAGTGGAACCTGCGTCAGGTCAACAATGTTGAGATCCTGAAAGGTAAGGTAGAGCACCTCCTGCCCACGCTGGCCGGTCAGCTCGATGGCCTGGTGCTTGATCCACCGCGCGCCGGTTGTCAGGAGGTGGTCCTGGAGGCGCTGCTACAGCACCCAGTGACGAGGATCGTTTATGTCTCCTGTGATCCATCGACGCTAGCCCGCGATTTGCAGGTCCTCTGTCGGCGTCAGACCACCTACCGGCTGCTCTCGGTCCAGCCGCTGGATATGTTTCCTCAGACCAGCCATATCGAATGCATTGCAATCCTGGAGAGGCAGGCATGAACAATCAGAGGACCAGTGAAGGGCATGGGGGTAGCCAGCGGCTACCAGTCTTGTTGCTGGCCTCGGCTTCGCCACGCCGGCGCCAGCTGATAGCGCAGCTGGGCCTGCCTTTCAAGGTAACAGTCTCTCCTCTCGACGAAGAGTGGCTTGAGGCGCGCTACGATGGCCCTGCTGAGGAGTTAGGGCGCTGGCTGGCTGAGCGTAAGGCAGAAGCCGCGCTGGCCTTGCCCGAGGCTGCCGACTGCCTCGTAGTGACCGCCGATACCACAGTCATCCTCGATGGAATCTCTCAGGGGAAGCCTCGCGACGCTGCACACGCCCGAGCTATCTTGCGCCGGCTGCGCGGACGCTGGCATCAGGTCATTACAGGGGTGGCCGTTGCCTTTCCCACGAGGAGAGACGAGGCCAGCGCGTCAGGTGCTTACCAGGGCCAGAAGCCGGCCCTGATCAGGAGCAGTCAGTGTGTGACGCCGGTCTTGATGCGCGCCTACAGCGATGAGGAGATCGAGGCTTATATTGCCAGCGGCGACCCGCTCGATAAGGCTGGCGCCTATGGCATTCAGAACCCCGATTTTCAGCTGCCCGAACGCATCGCCGGCTGCTACCTTAACGTGGTGGGCTTCCCGCTCTGCACTCTGAGCGCACTCCTGGAGGCAAACGGCTTCACTCTGCCAGCGCCAGTGCAGCCTTCGGCAGGCCGCTTCTGCCCCTGGTCAGAGCACTGCCTGCCGCCAGCAAGGAAGAGTATGATATAATTTGCGACGAAGTAATACACAACACACGCTCTTTTCAAGGAAGGTAAAGAGCCGGACGCGGGTTTGCAATGGGAATCCAGGTGCAACAGCTTATTTACTCGATCCTGACTCTCCTCATTACGGGAGCAGCGGGCTTTTTTTTACGTCGCTTGCTGGTTGGGCGCCTGCGCCAGACTGTGCTTGATGACTGGCTGGTCGAGACCCTGGGCGTGATGGTCATTTTGCTGCTGCTTGCCCTTGGGATAGTGGTGGTTATCAGCATCTGGAGCATTAGCAATTTGCAGCAGCTGTGGCATAGCTTCGCCGGCAATCTGGCCATCGAGAAGCTGGCCAACTATATGGGCGATGTCTGGACCGTCATTCTGAGCGCCTTCATTCTGGTGCTCGGCATCGGCGTCGGACGCACGGTGAGCAAGATCATCATCCGCAACCTGGCGGAGAACCGCATCGACATTAACATGCGGACGCTGATCGGGCGCATGCTGAGTTTTGTGGTGCTGGGCATCGCCATCTTCTGGATTCTCGCCCTCTGGCACCTCTCGATCGAGACGCCTCTGGCGATTTTGGGCACCATCACGGTGGCCTTTACTTTTGCCATCCAGGATATTCTCAAGGATCTTGTGGCGGGCTTCTACATTCTGATCGAGCGCCCTTTCCACATTGGAGATGAGATCAGCATCGAGGGGGGAGCCGCCGGTATTCTGACCGGGCGCGTCGAGGACGTGCAGCTGCGCGCGACGAAGGTGCGTCTGGTCAGTGGCGAGGAAGTGACGATTCCAAATACACGGATTTTTAGTACCACGGTTATCAACAATACTTTTTATGGCGAACGCCGTGTGACTCTGACGATAACGCTGCCCCAGGAGCAGTATGATCGCGAGCAGACGCCTGCGCGGATTCTAAGCATCCTGCGCGAAATTGATGAAATTATCCCCAAACCGGAGCCAGTGGCCACCATTAGTGGCTATACGCGCGAGGCAGTGACTCTGACGGTGCGCTTCTGGATCGTCCACGGCCAGAGCGGCGTGATCGCTGACGTCCTGCACGCCCTGCGCAATGCCTTCGCCGAGGCCGAGCTGACAGTCCAGGAGTCCGCCGGAGCCATTTAGCAGCTCAGCCGGGTGGACGCGCCGCCTACAATTGTTGCTGAGAGGAGTTGTTTTCGCCTATGGGTATGGGAGAGACGCAAGCTATGAGGCGCATCGGCCTGCTGGGAGGGACCTTTGATCCGATCCACTACGGGCATCTGGTGATTGCCGAGGAGGTGCGGGCGACGCTGGCACTCAGCGAGGTGGTGTTTATCCCTGCTGGCCAGCCACCCCATAAGCCGGGCCGCCCGGTAACGCCGGCGCAGCATCGCCTCGCTATGCTGCAACTGGCCATTGCGTCGAATCCCGCTTTCTCTCTCTGCGAGATCGAGATCGAGCGACCAGGTCCCTCCTATACGGTGGATACGCTGCGCTTGCTGCGCCAGCGCTGGGGATCACAAGCCTATCTGGCCTTCATCCTGGGCGCCGATAGCCTGGCTGAGTTCACCAGTTGGTACAACGCTGCTGGCGTTCTGGCGCAGCTTGACTGCTTAGTGGCGGTAGGCCGCCCAGGTTATCGCCCCCCCCAGGAGCTGGTCACCGCTCTGGAAGAGCGCCTGCCAGGCATAGGCGAGCGGCTCCGCGTGGTCAACGCGCCCTATCTCTCCATCTCGGCAAGCGATCTGCGTCGGCGCGTGGCGGAGGGGCGCCCAATCAAGTATCAAACACCGGAGAGTGTCGAGGCGTATATTGCACAGCACCAGCTCTATCGTGAGCCGATGCCACGTGAACCAGCAGAGGGGAGGTCCAGCTATGTCCAGGATGCCCATGCATCTTGAGCTTGGGGACCGCTTGCGCCTGCGTAAGCCGCATCCGTGCGGCGGGTCGACCTGGCAGGTAGTCCGCCTGGGCGCCGATATCGGCCTGCGCTGCGAGACGTGTGGACGGCGCGTGTTGCTGCCTCGCTCAGAGGTGGAGCGGCGCACCAAGGAACGGTTGCCACCCGTGACTCCGCCGGCGCCGGATGACGACCCGCAGGCGCCTTCGACGTTCCAGCCCTGACCGACAGAGCGAGGGCCAGTACACACACGAACAGGAAGAGACAGATGAGCGGGAAAGGCTCCAGCTCAGGCCGCTGTCCAAGCTGGAGCCACCGCCAAGCGGGTCCCCAGGTGGTCATGGCTCTGTGCCTGGTCGTGATCGCTGCTCTGTGTTCACTTCGAAGCTAGCACATTTGGGAGAGATGCTATGGATGTTGCCAGGTCCAAGCAAGGGGGAGGCTTCAAGACACTTCTCAGGAAGAAGAACTTTGTCTACCTCTGGCTCGCTCAGTTGATCTCGATGACCATCCTCAACGCCTCCAATTACGCCATCATGGTCCTTGTTGAGGAGGTCACGGGGTCGACGACGCTGGTGGGCGTGGCGATTATCAGCTTTAGCTTGCCCGCTCTGCTCTTCAGCGCCCCCGCTGGCGTTTTTGTCGATCGCTTGGACAAACGGCTGATTCTGTGGGGCAGTAACTGCCTGCGCGCTATTGCAAGTTTCGGTTTCGTGATCTCGCTGCTGATCGATGCCAGACAGCTCATCCCTGCCTACTTGCTGACCTTCCTGATTTCGAGTATCGGTCAGTTCTTTACGCCAGCTGAGAGTTCGACGATCCCCCTGCTGGTCGATGAGGATGAGCTGATGCCCGCCCTGGCACTTTTCAATATTACGTTTATGACATCGATGGCCCTGGGGATGATTATTTTCGCCCCGCTGGTGCTGAGCCTGCTCCCCACCTTCCAGCTCTTTTCACTGACAGTGCAGCCAGTGGAGACACTCTATTTCTTGATCGGGCTGCTCTACCTGGCCTGCGCGGGCCTGATCTTGTTGATCCCTCCCCGCGCTTTCGAGCAGCATGCTCCGCGTCGCCCTGTTGCTTCCGGCGAGGACCTGGCAGCACAGTCGCTGAGCCTATTCGGCAATATCGGCAGCGAAATGCGCCAGGGCTGGCTCTTTATTCGTCAGAATAAGCCGCTGCTGCTGGCGGTGGTGCAGCTGTCATTCGCCGGTATCTTGCTGGCTCTGGTGGCTGAGCTGGCTACGGCTCTGGTGACGCGGCTCTTCCTGCTGCCCGCCGATACTCTGGCCTTTGTCTTTGCTCCCGCCGGCATCGGCCTGGTGCTGGGGTCGCTCTTTATGCCACGCATTACGCGCCGCCTGGGCATTTCTCGCTCGATTCTTCTGGGCTGCCTGGGCTTCGCTTTGATCATTCTGCTCTTGCCACTCTTGACGGTCATTGCCCGTAGTCTACAGCCGGTTGGTTGGAATACCCATCCGCTCTTCCTGGGCAGCGCCGCACTGATTATGTTCCTGGGCGGCATTGCCCTGGATTGTATTAATATCCCCGCTCAGACACGCGTCCAGGAGGAGACCCCCGAGTGGATTAAGGGCCGTGTGCTGGCACTGCAGCTGATGCTCTATAACGCCGGGACAATTCCAGTGATTCTGCTGACAGGCGCGGCAGCTGATCTGCTCGGTATCGACCGCGTAATCTATTTGTTATCTCTGGCTATCCTGCTCTTCGCTCTCTGGGGCTTCTTCTATGAGCGCCGCCATCCTCCTGCCGTTTGCTTGCAGGAGGAGCCAGAGGAAGAATATGGGCACGAGGAGTTTGAGACGGAAGCCGATGAGATAAGTCGCTGATTCCTGAAGAACGTGACCCTATTGACGCTCGTCCAGATCCTTCTCTACAATAGAGATAAGATGAGTGGCCGTCGCGCTGTCGACCGTCGCTGAGGCTATGCTCATGGACCCTGCCCTGACTGCTCAGATCAGGCCCTATGAACCCTGGCTGCTGATTAGCGGAGTTTTTGTGCTCTTTATCCTGCTCCGCCTGACCTGTCGTGCTCTGCGCCATCGCGTCGATCGTATCGGTTATCGTTTGTTCGGCGAGCGGGGCCTGCTGATCTGGTTCTGGATGAATGCCCCCGGCGTCATCTTGCATGAACTCTGCCATGCCTGCGTGGTGCTGCTCTTCCGTCCTTTCGGCTTCCGCATCACCAAGATCACGCTCTTCCGCATCAAACCACTGGTGCAAGAAAGACCGTACGGTATGCTGCAGCGCGGTATGCCCCAGGCTCTGCAGCTGGGTGAGGTGCAATATGTGCGCCCTCCCGGGCGCCTGGTCAGCCATATCGGCGACGGCTTGAGCGCCATCGCTCCTCTAATCGGGGGGATTGGGGCGATCATCTTCCTCTACTGGGTGGCCACCGGCTACAATATCTGGGAGGTACGCCTGCAGCTGATCCGGCCAGGTTGGCCCTGGTGGACACTCCTCTTCGCCCCCTACTTGATCTTGACTATTACTGCCGAGCTTTGGCCCAGCTCCCAGGACTGGCGCGGCGCTCGCTGGCTCTTGACGGGCCTCTTGCTTCTGGCCGGGATTGCCCTGGCAACGCTCTGGTACATGCATCTGCTCGTCTTCAATGAGGCTCTCTTGCAGGGAGTGGCCTCGGTGGCTCTCCACATTGATTTTGCTTTGCTGGCCTTGCTGATCCTCGATCTGGCTATCTTTATTGTGGCCGATCTCCTCAACCGGCTGCTATGACCATCCCTTCCCACCTCTTGCTCGACGCGGATGCCCCACACCCCAAGAGCGAGCGATCGGTACCACAAGGGGCTGTCCCAGTCTCCTCCCTCTCTCCCCCGGACTGACTCCGCTTCGGCAACCGGCGGCCAATGTTACCATTCAAACTTTTCGCTGAGGAAGGCACGGCTATAGTGCAGCAGCACCGGGCTACCATGCGGGCAAACGGCTGGTGCTGCAGTCTGGGCCAGGCGATGCAAGAGATCTTGTTGTTCACCCTGGCTCAAGATGCGCCCCCGGCGCAGGGCCGAACGGCAGGCCAGCCCAATCAGCAGGTGATCTTTCCAGTCTTCGCTATCTTCAAGAGCGATCTCCACCAGCTCGCGCAGATGGGCCGCCAGTTGCTCGCTATCGCCGATCCCTTCGGGAACGGAACGCACAAGGAAGCTGTGCCCTCCGAAGTGCTCGCAGTCTAGACCCAGACTGGCCAGGATCGGCAGGCGCTGCTCCAGCAGCTCCGCCTGCCAGCCCTTCAACTCTAACACCACCGGTTCAAGCAGGAGGCGCGCCGCCAGGTTCTCTGCTCCTTCGCTGCCAGCGCCAGCGCTCTGGCCACGCAGATACTCATAGAGGATACGCTCATGAGCACGGTGCTGGTCGATGAGATAGAGGCTCCCATCAGGGGCTTCGGCCAGAATGACCGCTTGCTGCAACTGGGCCAGAGGACGCAGGGCCGCCAGCACCTCGGCAGGTGTCGGAAGACTGCCTTCGCCGCGATAGTGCTCGCCTGCCTCCAGGACGCGCAGACCTCGCCGACGCGGGCCCGGCAAGCGCGGCTGATAGACGCTGGGCGGGCCTGGCCAGGTGCTTTCGGCGGGCAGCGCTGGGCTGCGTTCGAGTACCGCTCGAACGCTTCGGGTAAGCAGCGTTGCCAGCTCGCGCTCACGCCTCAGACGGACCTCTGTTTTGGCCGGGTGGACATTAGCATCGACCTCCTGGGCTGGCAACTGCAGATGAAGCACCAGCAGGGGATGGCGTCCTTTGGCCAGGAGCGGGCGATAACCGGCTTCCAGGGCCTCTTGCAGAGCGCGCACCTGTACGGGTCGCCCATTGATGAAGAGCATCACATGCTGCCGATTGGGCTGGGCCAGAACACGGTTGCCTACGTAGCCAAAGATCCTGATCCCCTCCTCATCTGTCACTTCGATGGGGATGAGTAGCTCAGCGAGCGGCAGGCGGTAGAGTTCGGCCAGGGCGATAGCCAGGTCACCACTGCCACTGGTTTGTAGTAGGGATTGCTCTTCGATGCTCAGGTTAAAGCGCACGGAAGGATAGCCGGCAGCGTAGTGATTGAGGAGCTGCAGGATCTGGCCGGCCTCGCTACGGGCGCTACGCATGAACTTGAGACGCGCCGGCACATTATAGAAGAGTTCGCGTACGGTGACGGTTGTGCCGTGCGGACGCGCTCGGTGGCCGCGCTGGACGAGTTCCCCACCGCGCACGGTAATCCAGGCCGCCGGCTCCTCCTGGCCACGTTCCTCGCTCTCGATGGGCCGACTGAGCAAAGTCAGCTCGGAGACCGCTGCGATACTGGCCAGCGCCTCCCCTCGGAAGCCCAGAGTTTGTAGATGCTCTAAGTCCTCGACACGCACGATCTTACTGGTAGAGTGACGCGCGCAGGCCCGCTCCAGGTCTTCTTCAGGAATTCCCTGGCCGTCGTCGCTGACACGAATGAGACGCAGGCCCCCGTCACGGATCTCAACGCGGATCTCACGGGCGCCGGCGTCAAGGGCATTCTCCACCAGCTCTTTGACCACTGAGGCGGGGCGCTCGATGACCTCGCCAGCAGCAATACGTTCCGCTACCTCCGCTGGCAACTGGCGAATGGGTAGGCGCGGCGGGAGCGATATAGGCACAGATGGAGCCTGGTGAGTCGGATCTGGCATGAATGGGTCCGGACGACTCATAGCGCCTTTCTCTGTTTCTGTCGCTGACGTTGGATCAGAAAGAGTAGATTGAGAGCATCCAGTGGGGTGATAGCACAGATATCGATGTGATCAAGCAGGGCTTCATTCGTCCCCTGACGCTCAAGAAGAGCTGCCAAACGTCGTCCCTCTTCGCTCTGCCAGGCATAGGTAAGCACCAGTTCGCCACTCTCCTCAGCGACTCTGACGCTCTGCTCTCCTTGACTACGCCCCGCCCCTGCCCGATGACCATTGGTGACAGAGACAGAGGCTGATGACTCAGCAGCCGGGGCAACGGGCAACGCGCCGGTCACCAGAGCGACGCCGGCCACCTGGCCCGGGGCATGCTGACCAACCTCCAGCGCCTTCAGCACTTCCTGGGCGCGGCGGATAATGCTCGGCGGCATGCCCGCCAGACGCGCCACATGGACGCCATAGCTGCGTCCGATGCAGCCGGGAGTCACGCGATGTAGGAAAACGATCTCGCCATCCTCATCCTCGCTGATCGCCATCGTGTAGACGCGCAGATGAGGCAGCTCATTAGCCATTGCGGCCAGCTCGTGATAGTGGGTCGCGAAGAGCGTGCGCGCTCCAATCACCGAATGTAGATGCTCAACCACCGCGCGGGCGATGGCCAGGCCATCATAGGTACTGGTACCGCGCCCGATCTCATCGAGCACAATCAGGCTGTGACGCGTCGCATGGTGCAGAATGGCCGCCGTTTCTTCCATCTCCAGCATGAAGGTGCTCTTGCCGGAAGCGATATCGTCCTCAGCTCCTACGCGTGTGAAGATGCGATCGACCAGGCCGATGCGAGCGCTCCTGGCGGGAACAAAGCTGCCAATCTGGGCCAGCAAGGTAATAAGGGCGACCTGCCGCAGATAGGTTGACTTGCCAGCCATATTCGGCCCGGTCAGTAACAGGATGCGCTCGCCCTCATCGCCATCCAGGTGGGTATCGTTGGGAATAAAGACATCGCCATCCAGGCTACGCTCAACCACGGGATGTCGTCCGCCAACAATGTCGAGCACGTGTCCCTGCTCCAGGATCGGCCTTACGTAGCCATAGTGAGCAGCCACCTCGGCCAGGCTTAGCAGGGCATCGATGCGCGCCACTGCCGAGGCTGTGGTCATGATTTGACCGTAGGAAAGGCTCAACTGACGCAGCACGTCGGCATAGATGCTGCGCTCAAGTTCTTCAATGCGCTCCTCAGCATTGAGAATGCGCGCCTCATGCTCTTTCAGCTCGGGGGTGATATAGCGCTCCGCGTTTGTCAGGGTCTGGCGACGCTCATAATCGGGAGGGACCAGATGGCGATTGGCCTTACTGACCTCGATATAGTAGCCAAAGACTTTGTTGTAGCCAACTTTGAGCGACTTGATGCCGGTGCGTTCGCGTTCGAGCGGCTCCAGACGGGCCATCCAGAGGCGCGAGTCGCGGATGGAAGCGATCAAGGCATCCAGCTCAGGATGAAAGCCAGCGCGGATCAGTCGTCCGTGCTCGGCGCCGTCATCCACCTGCCCTTCGGAGACCAGGGCCCGGGCAACGAGATCGCGCACCTGGGGACAATCATCCAGCTCTGCGGCAATCTCTTGCAGCAGTGGAGCCTGACAGCCCTGCAACAGCTCGCGCAGACGGGGAACGATCTCCAGATAATTGCGCAATCCCTGCACCTCGCGCAGGGTGGCCGTCCCCTGCCGTACCCGTCCGGCGCAGCGCTCCAGATCGCCCAGGCTCTGTAGACAGGCGGCGATGCGACTGCGCAGGGCGGGGCTCTCGTATAGCTCTTCGACACTTTCCAGGCGCGCGTTCAGTAAGGTCAGATCGAGCAGCGGCTGCGTCACCATCCGACGCAGATAGCGCGCGCCCATCGGCGTCAGCGTTCGATCGAGTACCCCCAATAGACTCCCCTGGGTAGTACCGCTGCGTGAGCCTTGCAGAATATCGAGATTACGCTGGGTGTGGGCATCCAGCACCATATAGCTGGTCGTCTGGTAGGAATGGAGGCCCGTCAAGAGCGAAAGGAGGGCCGTATTCATCTTCTCCAGATAGGCGATAATGGCCCCAGCAGCGGCAATGGCCTGGGGAGCGCCGGCACAGCCATAGGCATCGAGCGACTGCACACCGAAATGACGGCAAAGCCGCGCGCGAGCCGCATCGACATCGAAGAAATGGGGTGGGCAAGGAGTAATGGTCACAGTCTGCGAAGGAAAGCGGTAGGCATCCCGGCCTGCCCCTTCAACAAGCAGGCATTCGGAGGGGGCCAGACGCTGCAGCTCGGCCTCTAAGGCCGCCGGCAGCTCAGCGGGTGCAAACCAGGTCACGCTGAACTCGCCCGTGCTCACATCGACCGCCGCCAGCCCAGTCTGCTGACGCGAGGCAGCAATGGCCACCAGATAATTATTCTGCCGCGCTGGCAAGAGATTTGGCTCGGAGAGAGTGCCTGCCGTCAGAATGCGCGTCACAGCGCGATCAACTACCCCATGACCCACCTCGCCGACCTGATCACAGATCGCCACCTTATAGCCCCGCTGAATCAACTTGCCCACATAGTTTTCGAGCGCATGCAGCGGGATGCCGGCCAGCGGTACCCGCTCCTCGCCATAGTTGCGCGCCGTCAGGACGATCTGCAGCTCGCGGGCAGTGATACGCGCATCCTCATCGAAGGTCTCGTAAAAATCGCCAACCTGATAGAGCAAAATTGCGTCGGGATATTGGCTCTTGATCTGCAGATACTGGCGCCGTGCGGGGGTAACCTTCACCGCTTTCTTCTCCTCCTGCCAAGCCATAGCAGATCTCGACTGAACGCCTGTACTATAGCGTATTCCAGTGCGATTGTCAAAACCCGGTAGCCCGAATGCGGAGCGGTCGGCACCTGGGCAGACAAAAGGCAACGCGCTCGTGGCAAGCACCGGCAGTACAGCAGCAGGGGAGGCGCTCCTCTTGACAGTTGCTGGAGGCGCCTCCCCTGTCCGTCCATGCCTGGCATGGCAGAAGCTTTTTCGCTGTTTGTGCCAGGCGCTGGTGCTTAGGCAACGCTATGCTGTTCAGGCCAGGACATAGGTCTTGAACAGACAATACTCTTGCCAGCCCAGACGCCGATAGACATTCAGACCCATTGGTGTGGCCTGCAAGGTCGCGCGACGGTAACCCAGCTGCTCAGCCGTGCGCATGGCTGCCAGCGTCATAGCTGTACCAACTCCTCGACGACGCGCCTGGGGAAGGGTGGCCACGCCGTAGAGACCAGCCAGACCCCCACCGAAAGTCAGCAGGGCCGTCCCGACTGGCTCCCCATGCCAGAAACCCAGGAGATAGCGCACCTGCTGGCCCGGCAGGAAGCCATAGCGCTGGTAGAGATCGAAGAAGACCGCTCTGATCGGTTCAGGGAAACCAAAGCCATCGCAGAGCACCTGCAGCCAGGTCTCCATCGCCCGCGCCTCGCCGACCTCCTCGACAACCAGATCTTCGGGCACCGGGGGCGCCGCTGCCGGTACCGGCTGCCCTAGATCGATCGCCATGCCCGGGACCTCCTCATCCAGCCGACAGCCCTGCGCCTGCAGACGCTGTTCGAGGTCCCCGGGACGCGACGAGGGAGCCAGTAGCCAGGTCAGAGGCACCTGTCGGCGTCGCGCCTCCGCACAGAGGGCCGCGATCTGCTCATCCGCCTCCTGCTCAGCAAGCTGGCAGCGTATCACTCCGTTGCCGAAGAAGACCGGTCGTCCGCTGAAAAAGAAGAGCAGGCCATCACGCTGGTGAAACTCACCGCCCAAGGCCCGCCCAAGGTGGGCATAGGCTTCAAATAGATTGGCTTCCATAGCTGCTAGCAGCTCGGGCGAGGGTCCTGTCCCCGACTGCTCCATTGCCTCTGTCATCGCTTTTCCTCCTGCTAGACTCTCTTTCATCGCTAGCGCGCTCTCACTGGCTACTCTGGCTACTCGCCGGCATGCTCTCCCAGGATCTTCCCGAAGCGCTGCACCTGCTGCGGGTTGCGCAGCTGAAGAGCAATCAACAGCCCCAGACCAATGACTAACCAGGCAGCAGCAATGTAGGGTGCCAGGTTGAGCGGGAACTGCGGCACTGGCACAATTGAGCTGTAGATAGTAAAGGCGCAGATCACGATCGCAATCAAGGGCAGCAGGATGTCGAAGACCAGGGCCAGTGGCGTGCCCTCACCGCGGACCCGGGCCTGGATGGAGGCCACAATCCCGGATAAGGCTACCAGAATGTAGGCCAGCAGAATGCCAAGCGAGGCTGTCGTCGCCATGAAGCCGAAGAAGAGGAACGGTCCCAGCTGTATCCCCAGGGCAGCCCCCAGCAGCAGCGTGAGAGCCAGCACCACCAGAATCGCAACCCAGGGCGTCTTGTAGCGAGGATGGGTCACGGCGAAGGCCGCCGGTAGACCGCCATCACGCCCGACGGCGAACATCATGCGCGAAGCCAGGATGACCCCCGCAAGCGTGGCGCTAAAGGCCCCAATGGCAACCATGAGGTCAATGAGAGTCGCCAGGAAAGCCCCAGCGTAGCGTGTGGCCAGCGTGTCCAGGGGCGCTTCGTCATTGGCCCACTGACCGATGTGGGCCACGCCGTAGCCGTTGGCCATCGCGAAGGAGACCAGAACATAGTAGATGATGGCCACAAGCACCGCTGTCAGAATGGCCCAGGGAATAGCCTGACGCGGACGCTGTGTCTCTTCTCCGAGCACCGCCGCCGCCTCGAAGCCAATAAACGAGGTGAAGCTAAAGATGGCGGCGAAGAAGAGCGAGGACCAACCGCCGGCCAGTCCAGCCGGCGACAAGGGGGTGAAGCTAATGCCGCTCGCTCCACCACGGGCCAGGATAATCACAGCCAGGGCGAGGACCGAGAGCAGACCGATAAAGGAGAGCAGTAGCTGCGTTCGCGTCGAGAGCCGGACATCAAAGAAGGCCAGGACAAAGAGAAGCACCAGTAAGATACAGAAAATGACGAACCAGTGAAGCGTCAGCCCCAGATGTTCCAACAACTGATCAAGAAAGATACTGGAAATAGCAAGTGTGAAGGAAGCCCCAGCAGCAAAAGCTCCGCCATACATCCAGCCGCCAATAAAGCCAGCCTGCGGCCCCAGCCCGTGCGCAATATAGGTATAGAGGCCACCAGCACTGGCAATGCGCCTGGTGAAGCGAATGATGACGTAGGCCAGACAGAGACTGGCGAGGCCAGCGACGACATAGGCCAGAGGCACAGCAGCCCCCGCCGAAGCGGCGGCAAAGGAGCTGGAGAGCGCAATCCCCATCTCCAGCGAGAGCAGAGCCACCGACTGAGCAACGGCGTCGAAGAGACCCAGGCTGTCCTTGCGCAAGGCATAGACCTGCGCCTCGCTCTGAGACAACAGCCCCGATGAGGTCTGCATCTGGCTTTCACTCATCTTGCACCATTCCTTTCTCTTCTCATCTCAACTCTCATAAGCACTTGCTCAGCGTCCCTGGCCCCTCACCTGTCAGGCCAGTCTGGCCCCGGCGAAGCCAGGTTCGCCGCCACTGAGTGCTCACCCTATGGCTCCCATCCCCCAGGACCGGGAACAGAGCCGGGCCTCGGCCACCCAGCTGGCTCGGTCTGACCTAGAGCGCCTTCCTGGAGAGGACGCCCCTCCCCTGACCAGCCAGCGAGAGCGCCGGGAGCAGCAGCAACGGAAGACACCTTTTGTACAGCTGGACTGGCCCCTATCGGCGATAGGGGCGCCTGGCTATCCGGCGGTAACAGCGCCGCCAGGTCCTCTGCCTCGGGAACTAGAAAGCTGTAGATAGCACCCACTGTCAGGCTGGCCAGCACAAAAAGCAAGACCCAGAAGCCCCAGTCTTCGTTGTTCAAGACCGCCGGTACTGGAGAACCAGCGAAGAAGGTGCAACCGATGGCCACACCGGTCAAGGCGATCCCGAGCACAGCAGATAGAAAAAAGAGCAGAGGAGGTACAACCCAGTGCTGGCGTAGCTGGCGACTGTAACGGCTACAGAGAAGAATACCGCACAGGAAGAGACTGATCATAGCTATGTCCCAGATGACCGAGGCCCCGTTAATGACGACCAGAAACACAGTGAGCGCTAGCTCTTGATTAGGCGCAACAGGAGCTACAAAGCAGATAACAAAGATAAAAGCGATGTTGATCAAGGTCTGTAAGAGCATGGCATTGAAAGGCACTCCATTGGAATTAAGGTGCGCCAGAGCACGAGGCAGGCGGCGATCCAGGCCAGCAACGAAGAGCAAGCGCCCGAACATAGCGTTGTAGGCTGCTGTCGCGCAAACAAAATAGACAAACACTATAATATAGTAGCAACTAGAAATAATATGCCCGAGATCGCTACCAAAAACATGGCTGAAGAGTATAGATATGAAAGCCGTCTCTTTTAACTCTGCGGGGGAAAGAACAGCCAGAACGCCAAAGGTGGCGAAGAGGTAGCCAGCGATGATGATCAGTGTGCCCCATAAGAGATAGCGTCCACTGCGCCGCTGGTCTACGACCTCTCCTCCCATGTTCAGCGGCACTGCCATGCCCAATAAGGCAACCGTGACAACGGCAAGCACGGGCAGGCTAGAGATGCCGAGCTGCCAGGACTGGGCCGAGAAGTCTCCGCGCAGCGACTGACCGCTCAGGAGCCACCCCAGACCGGCCAGCCCCACAAGTCCGAACATGAGGGCATAGGCTGCGAAGACCACATTCAAGATCCGCTGAAGCTGTCTCTGGCCGAGAGCACAGAGCAACTGCGCCACCAGCAGGACCAGGATCGCCACCACTCCCTGCTCCCAGGGAAGACTCAACCAATCACTGTTCAGACCCTGGATACTGGCGACAGCAGCCTCAGCCTCCACAGTCAACCCAATAGCCCCAGGCCACCAGTTGCAGAAAAAGCCGAGGAAGGTGTCCCAGAAATTGCCAAAGGCCCGGTTCGCCCATAGATAGACCGCCCCTTCACCGGGAAAGAGACGATAGAGTTGGGCACAGACCAGCGCTGAGGGGATGAGAAAGCAGAGAAAGCCCAGGGTCCAGTACAGCAAGCTGCCTCCCCCCGCCGCTCCTACCGTCTGGACATTGTTAATGAGCAGGACTGCAAACAAACAGAGGACGGTCAGATCCCGCGGACGGAGGACACGCGGCAGGCGATCAAGCGGAAAGCGCTCGCTGGGCAGCGCAGGACGACTCTCGGGAGCCACTTCATTGCCAACAGATGGACGCTGCTCGGGAGCTAGCGGGGATACAAAAGGCATCGTGAGTTTCTCCCTCTCTAGCTATATATATAACTATATCTATTAAATTCATTGATGAAGCTCTTCAAGAGCGATAGCTCCTCTCTGGATTAGAGAGAGAAGCAGAGGCATAATCTGTTCTGGTGAGCGACGGAGGAGGTGGGCAATCTCGGACACCGTTCGGCTCCCATCGATCAAGGCAAAAAGCAGCCGTTCCTCACGCGACCAGGACGAGAGAGGAGGCGACTGGAGCAGACGCCGAGGCACAAGATAGGACGGCCTCATCCCCTGTGAAGGCGAAGAGGGCGGAGCGCTGCGCTGGCCAGGACCCGCTGTCGGCGCTGTTGTCGTCGGCGTCAGGCCAGCAGCACCTGTCTGTTCTCCTGCCGTCAGATACCACTGTAATTCTCCTCGACTGGCAAGCCAGTCAACCGCTTGAGCACCGCTCATGAGGAGTCGCCCATCGACAAGGCTAATGATGATGCACGAGAGAGGGCGACCTTTCTGCAGCTGCAAGCTGGCCTGCCAGGCTTCTCCTTGGCGGAGCACGATGAGTGTCCCGCTCTGCTGAGACAGGCTGAGGAGGTGCAGCAGGCTCGCGAAGTCTTTGGTGTACATGGCATCGCCGTCCCCATCGTCCTCCAGCAGATCGACCAGCTCACTTGCCCTCTGGGTGGGCCAGGTTAGGAAATCCTTTCGGACCTATGACCTACCCTTGACGAGCCTAAATAAGAGCCTCCGTGGCTAGCTCAAGCTGCTCCAGATCCCTGGCGAGTTGCTGACTGGTATCTCTGAACTGGGTCGCAATCTCCTGGGCACTCTTCATAGCTTTATCCAGCTGCTCCGGTAATCTATCGCGCTCATAGGCATCAGCTATTCGAGCCGAGAGAAAGGAGATTTGCTGCAACCCATGACGCAGAGCCATCAGCGCCTCCAGGGTCTCGCTATCGCGGTTGGCCTGGGCCCGCTGGTGCAGAAAGACCAGGCGAGGCTGCAGACTCTGGCACGTTCGCGTAATCAGGGCAATATCGCGCACAATAGCCGTGTGGCGCACGGCAAGGTGCCGGCTGACCGCCGCTAAAATGGAGGTACCAATCTGCTGCTCT
This sequence comes from Thermogemmatispora aurantia, assembly GCF_008974285.1. Taxonomy (GTDB): domain Bacteria; phylum Chloroflexota; class Ktedonobacteria; order Ktedonobacterales; family Ktedonobacteraceae; genus Thermogemmatispora; species Thermogemmatispora aurantia. The sequence goes on from NZ_BKZV01000001.1 coordinate 943,538, forward strand.
TCGGCAATACGCTGGGCGTCGACGGTCAGACGCCTTACCTCGTCCGTAGTCGCCGTAATCCGGCGCGTCGCCCGGCGAATGGGGCGCACTATCGGTAGAAAGACCCATGTTGCGGTCAAGACCGTCAAGAGGAGAATGCCGCAGAGCAGCAGCCAGGTGTTTCTTCCAGCCAGTCGATATATCGACCCATAAAAGAGCAGAACAAATAAACTGACAGGAATAAATGAAACAATAATCATGGATATAAGAAAGCGCAGCTTGATGCCAAAGCCTGTGCGGCGTAGCAGGGTCGCCAGGTCGAGAGAAGCCTCCGGCCACGGGTCCTGTCTCGCCTCATACCCCGTTTGTAGCTCTAGACTACGATCCGCCAACATTTGGGCGCTCCTGTCAGAGGATAGGAAGAACGCTTGAACAGTTTCTTCTACACAGCTAGAGAGTATAGCACCTATCTAAACCAGATGGATATTAATAGCCTATAAAAAAATGGCACCCTATGCTAAAAGAAGTTATACAAGAAAGCTTCTGATGAGACGGTCTCGGGAGAGGAACCCACCAGCACAGGGAGTCGTCGGCTGCAGGGGCCAGAATAGTGAGGACAGATGATATAGTGCGGTGGGGCAGATAGAGCGCAGCAGCTTTTGCCAGGGTCGAGACCACTGACTGGCCCGATTTTTCACCAGACAGCTAGCAAAGAGCAGGTGTAAGCCTGACCAAGAGGTTTTCACCGCTTCCTGACTGTGTGCTATCCCTCGGGTAGCAGGCCCGATCAGACCCATAAAGAGCCGTCGGGAGATCAGGCAGACCTGGGACTGGATTGACAAAGACTGGCCCTGTCGTCTATAGTATTTTACTAGTCACTCGCCTATGTGCCTGCCCAGGAAGTAGCTCGGAGAGCCGTACAGGGTCACCCGTACTCAGCCCATGCTGTCGCTCTCCCTGCTTGACCTGACAGCCAGTTGCTTCGCGCGCGTCGCCCACCTTCATACTACTCCAGTACGTGAAGCAGCCGTTTTCAGACAATCAAGCATCAGGCTATGATGGATCTTTTAGCTTATGACAACTGAAAACGTGCCCCCCGAGCTGATCGCCGAGGCTCAAAATCTTGACACGCCTCCTGAGCGGTTGAGCGAGCTAAGTCATCAGCCAGCCTTACGTCCCCTGGTCGCCGCCAATCCGGCAACACCGCCCGTTGTGTTGGAGCAGCTCAGCAGGGAACGCGATTTGACTGTACGCCGGGCTGTGGCACGCAATCCGAACACCTCGCTTGACCTGCTGCTGGAGCTGGCCCGCGAGTTCCCCCATGAATTTCTAGCCAATCCCATCCTGCCTCTTCTGAACCTGACGCAGCCCGATTTTATTAAACAAGCCTCGCCCCAGGCGTGGCTGCAGCTCTTGCGCTGCGAAGAGACCCCCCTGCTCTGGCTGCGCTGGCTCAATGAAGATGTGAATCTCAGCCGCATTCGTTGGTTCTCCGATGAAACCATGTGGGCCTTACAGTGGCATGTCGCCATCGCGGGTGAGATCTCTGAGTTTAACGAACAGCGGCAGCGCTTCGTCAGCGAGGCAGTGGCTGACTACGAGCGGCGTAGCAGCCAGGTTGGCCTTTATCCGCGTTCCTTCAGCTCGACGCTGGTGCTTCTGACCCTGGCCATACCCGATCTCTATCCTGAGCTGGTCGAGGGGATCTACTCGCCTGACGACGAATGCTGGCGTCGGCTCTTGCTAGCCTGCTATCCCTATCTGCACCAGGAGACAGTGCTCAAACTGGTCAGCGAGGGGCCGCTAGCGGTCCGCGCCGAGGCTGTCAGGCTGCTACCACTTCCGCCTGAGCTACTCTATGAACTGGCACGTGCTCCAGAGGTAGAGATCCGCAGCGCGGTGGCGGCTAACCCTGCCACTCCTCCCACACTTTTGTTGACCTTGACGGAGGATGCCAGCAGCCAGGTACGCAGCACGGCGGCTCGGCATCCCCAGCTACCCGCAGAGAGATTAGCTCACCTGGCCAGGAGTGGTGAGCCGGAGGTGCGGCGGGCTGTGGCTGGCCATACCGCGCTGGGAGCTATCGAGCGTGAACTGCTCGCCACCGATGCCAGCGTCGAAGTACGGGCCGCTGTCGCACCACACCTGCCGCCTGAGAGTGCCTTCCTCCGGCGTCTGGCGGAGGATGAGGCCAGTCAGGTGCGGGCTGCCGTCGCTTCTCACTCAGCCCTGCCCACAGCGCTCAGTGCCTCTCTGGCAAGGGATTCCGCTTTAGAGGTTGTGCTCTCGCTGGCAGGCAACCCATGTCTGCCCCCCAAGCTCGCCGAACAGCTCTGCGCACACTCGCAGGCGATGGTCCGTTGGCGGATAGCTTCCCACCCGGCGCTGGCGCCAGAGACCTTGCGCCATCTGGCATCTTCCCACAGGCAGGATCGTTCCCTGCTCGCCGGTCTGGCCCGCAATCCTAACACGCCCGCCGATGTCCTGACGTGGCTTGCAGAACTTGACGATCGCGAGATCCATCTGGCCCTGAGTCAGCAGCCAGAGCTGCCCGCACCCCTGCTGGAGCGTCTTGCCGCCCGCTATCTGAGCGAGTGGCGCCGCCAGCGCGCTGTCGTCTCGACAGATGAGGGCACTCAGCCCATTGAGATCCTTCGCTCCCTGGCAGCTCACCCTTCCTCTCCACTGACACTGCTAGAGCAGCTGCTGCGCCTGAACGATAGCGAGGTGGCGATCGCGGTCGCGACTCACCCGCGGACCATCACCCAGGGCCAGAGCCTGATCTTCGATTATCTGCTGGAGACGCTACGCGAAGAGATTATCAAAGCTGATCTGCCGTCGCGTCTGCGTCCGCTGTTGCTGCAACGTCGAGATCTGCCACCAGCCTTACTGGAGCTATTCGCCGAATCCGGTCGCTGGGTCGAGCGCTATCTTGTGGCTCAGCATGCGGCAGTTCCATCCACACTACTGGAGACCCTGGCCCACGATGGTAACTGCTTTGTGCGCGCCGCCGCCCGCGCCCGACTAGCCAGTCAGTCGAGGGATTGACAGGCATCAGGCTTTTTCCTACACTAATAGCCTGACACTCCCCCGGCGCAAGCCCAGGGGGTGTTTCCTTCATCCAGCCACCTTGCCTGTCTTGGCGCTGCCAGAATGAGTAGCGGGTGTCTGTTCAGAAGCGCTTCGCCTCTGCTGAGAGAGGCCCGTTTCCGATTCCCCAGCGGTACAGTTGAAAGCCTTTGCTAAGATGTTCTTCGCGGCATTGTGGTCGCGGTCAAGCACCAGCCCCCAACGTGGGACATGCGTCCTGACGGAGAGGCTTCCTGACTCGTGAATGCTGGATTAACCGCGATGACAGGAATGTCATGCACCTGTTCACAGTCGTGCAACCAGGAGAGGAAGCGCTCCATGAGGCATCACTTAGGAATCGAGGCGCAAAGCAAAGACATAGCCATTGGCAAGTTGTGAGTAGAAGCATTGCCGGCCATTTCTGCTGGTTCCACGAGGATTCATCCACAGGCACAGGCACTTGTTACGGATAAACTGCGTCACCCGTCTCGCCTCTTCAATGGCGTCGTATTGTGCCTGATTGCCGCGGCTCTTGCACTCGTAGATTAACATGAACTCTTGTCGGCCTGAATGAACAGCGGCAGCCAGACTGCCTGGCGGCTGGAGCCTTGACAACTGCTCGCTCGACGTTCTATGGTGGTTGCTATCTACCCAGCCCCTTTTTTTCGACAGTGGCACCCGAGAGCAGTCCTCAGCACATGCTCTGTACGCGCCATGCTTCCACCTGATATCTGATAGCTGGAACGCTAGAAGATCATCTTTCGCTGAAGACGAGGATAACAAGGAGGGTGAAAGAGTCTCATGCGACCTGATGCCCTGGCACGCTTTCTGTCCGGCCTGGTGAGCCGGCGCCTGATGATGAGCACCATGATCTGGGGACCACCCGGCGTCGGTAAATCGAGTATCGTCGCACAGACAGCACGTGCTCACAGCCTGGAGCTGATTGACCTCCGCCTCTCGCAGCTTGCCCCGACCGATCTGCGCGGTCTGCCCGTGGCTGAAGAGGGCACGGCCCGCTGGTACCCGCCCGAGTTTCTGCCGCGCTCAGGCCGGGGCATCCTCTTCCTCGATGAGCTGAACCTGGCTCCGCCGACGATCCAGGGCATCGCTCAGCAGCTGATTCTCGATCGGCGCGTCGGCAGCTACACCGTCCCCGAAGGCTGGTTTATCTGGGCCGCCGGCAATCGCAAAGAAGACCGCGCCGCCGTCTTCGACATGCCCGCGCCGCTGAGCAACCGCTTCATTCATCTATTTGTAGAACCGAACTTCGATAGCTTCAAAGCCTACGCCCTGGAGCAAGGCATGCACGAACACTTATTAGCTTTTCTGGCCTTCCGCCCTGAGCTGCTGCACAGGCTTGATCCGCAGCAGCCAGCCTGGCCCTCGCCGCGCACCTGGATGATGGCCGATGCGCTCTACAAGGCTGGACTGGATATCGCCCCGGCAGTCGGCCAGGGAGCTGCCGCTGAGTTTGAGGCATTCATGGCCCTCTACGACCGCCTTCCCGATGTCGAGGCCATTCTCGAAGGCGCAGGAGAACCTATCGCTTTTCCCAGCGAGCCATCGCTGCGCTACGCCATCACAGTGGCGTTGGCGACGCGCGCCACGAGCCTGCAGCAATGCTACCAGGCCTTCGTCTGGATGAGCCAGAAAGCCCAACCTGAATGGGTACAGCTCTTCGCCACCGATCTCTTCCGCCTGCTGCGCGCACGCAACGAGCTAGGCAAGCTGGCTGCGCTGGTGCAGCGCAATCAGCAGCTTCAGAAGCTGTTTACCGAGTACATGGAGCTGCTCAATCAACAGTAATGAACGAAGGAGGGGTAACAGCTGACATAGCCAGAGAACGCCAGTGCTCAGCCATCGCCTGAACCAGCCTGCTCCAAGGAGGAGATGCCATGCAGGAGCACCACGATGTACACAAGCAGATCAGTGCCGCGATTCTGCAGCTGCGTCTACGGCAGCCGTTTTTCGCCACGCTGAGTCTCTTTGCCCAGATCAAGGTGAGCGATACCGTCGATACGGCCATGACCGACGGGCGCAGTATCACCTTTAATCCTACCTTCTGGCGTCAGCTGACGCCAGCCGAGCGCCTGGGGGTGCTCACCCACGAGGTGCTCCACGCCGCTCTGCAGCATGTGCCACGGCGCGGCCAGCGTGACCCGCACCTCTGGAACATCGCTGCTGATATCGTGGTCAACGGCATTATCGCCCATCTGGAAGGGTTAGAGTTACCCAGGGGCCATCTACGCGAGCCTGATCTGGAGAGACTGAGCGTCGAGGAGATCTATCAGCAACTACAGCAGAACCCTAGGCGCGCCTCTCAGCTACGTGTCCCTCTGGACCTCAAACAGCAGAGCCAGCAAGAGGACCCGCTATCGCACGAGGAGTATAACCGACAGCGAGACTACTGGTGGCGGGCCATTAAGCAGGCCAGCAGCACAGGAGCGCAATCTGGTCATTTTCCTCTCGGCCTGGAACGCGAGCTGGCCCGTATCGACCCGAGCCGACTGGACTGGCGTAGTTATCTCTGGCGCTTTCTGACGCAGACCCCGAGCGACTTCTCCGGCTTCGACCGGCGCTTTATTGGTCAGCGGCTCTACCTGGACGCCCAGGAGAACGAGCAGCTTCACGCCTACATCGCAGTCGATACCAGCGGCTCGATCAGCAACAAGGACCTGAGCCTTTTCCTGAGCGAGTTACGCGGTATCCTGGCCGCCTATCCCCATGTGATCGGCCAGCTCTACTACGTCGATACGGAATGCCACGGTCCCTACGAGGTGAGCAGCGTCTCCGCCGAGTTACCTCCACCACAGGGCGGCGGGGGAACAAATTTCGCCCCGTTCTTCGAGCGTATCCAGACTGAGCACGAACCGTGGCAGAACGCCGTTTGTGTTTACCTGACCGACGGCTTCGGCTCCTTTCCCGAGGAGCCGCCTGGGCTGCCCGTGCTCTGGGTCGTAACAGGACATCACCTTGAGCGGGAAGGCTTTCCGTTTGGCGAAGTGATCGAACTGGTGCCTGATGAAGGAAACTAAGCGGCTTCCAATCCCTTTTGCGCAGGATCGGAAGCCGCCAGGGGCAGGTTACTGTCTACGGTTGTTTCTTTAGCGCTGGCTGCCAGCGGTCGCCGCTTCGAAGGCGATCGGCAAGGAACGGATCACAAAGACCAGACCCCGATTGACCATGATCGGAACGCCCGAGACACGCTCTAGCCTGCCCAGGCGTTGCAACATTAACGGCAGAGCAATCTTGGCCTCCAGACGCGCTAGCGGCGCCCCGACGCAGTAATGGACACCATGACCGAAAGCCAGATGACGGTTGGGGCTGCGCTCGATCAGGAAGCGATCCGGCTCGGGGAACTGGGCCGGGTCGCGGTTGGCCGAGGCTGTCCAGACAAGAACGTTTTGCCCTGGCGGGATGCGCTGCCCTCCAAGCTCGACCTCGATCGTTGTGCGCCGCAGCAGGAACCAGACCGGCGGTAGGAAGCGCAGCACTTCCTCGATGGCCGCCGGCATCAGCTCTGGCTGGCGACGCAGTCGCTCCATGACGTCGGGATAGTCGGTGAAGCAGACGATAGCATTAGCGATCAGGTTTTTGGTGGTCTCCTGACCAGCGGCCAGCAACAGGACACAGAAGCTCAACAGCTCATTCTGACTGAGTTTCTGCCCATCGACTTCGGCCTGACAGAGCGCGCTGATCAGGTCCTCCCGCGGCACCCGTCGGCGCTCGGCGATCAGATCCGTGAAGTACTCCTCCATCTCTTGGCGCATCGTCCGCCCGGCCAGGCGCCGCGCCGGTGGAGCGGAAGGATCAGCCTGCGCCCAGCGCTGGAAGATGTCCCAATCCTGATCAGGGACACCGAGAAGCTCGGCGATCACTTTGGCCGGCAAGGGGAAGGCAATGTCGGCCACCACGTCTAGCTCTCCTTTGGCCAGCACTGCATCCAGCAGCTCTTGCGTGATCTGCGTGATGCGATCCGCAAGACGCGCCACAGCTCGCGGTGTGAAAGCCTGGTTGACCAGGTTGCGCAGCTTGCGATGCTCCGGCGGATCTTTAGCCAACAACGTTCCTTCAAAAAACGCTCCAACGTCCTCAAAGGCGTTGGAAGAAAAGCGCGCATAGTCCGTGAGAACATTTAAAACATCATCGTAGCGAAACACTTGCCAGATGCCAGTACCTTCGTGAAAGAAGACCGGGTGCGCCTCGCGCATGGCCGCAAACCAGGCAAAGGAGCGCTCGGTATCTTCCAGGGGCTGCAGCCCGAAGAGCATGGGGGCCGTTGCGCGCAAACCGGGTTGTGATTGCATTGCTGCTATATCCTTTCCTCTCCAGACGTCTCGCTGGCAATACCGTCAAAGAAAATCTGTGCCACCTGCGCCACGAGGCTCTCGGCAGAGAGCTGCTCGCGCTCAAGCACAGACTGGTACTTGTTAAAGAGTAGCAGGTGCATAAATGTCTGTAGCAGCAGATCGGTCGAGAGCGTGTCGCGGAACTCGCCATTGCGCTGGCCTTGTTCAATCATGGCGCGAATGGCGGCACTGATCGGTTCCAGGCGGGGACCAAGACGCTCTTTGAGGGCCTGACGCAGGTCTCCGCCATAGGTGAGCAGCTGTAAGAGGCGCGCATGCAGGCCACTGCGCTCTAGATAGACATACTCTAGAATGCGCCTGAGTCCGCCACGAGCCGTGCTGGCAGCGCTTTGGGCCTGAGCGACAGCGCGAGCGAACTGCTCCAGATGACGCTCGAAGAGAGCGGTGATCAGCTCGTCCTTACCACCCGGAAAGTGTTGATAGAGCGTCCCCTTGGCGACGCCGCAGCGGGCCGCGATCTCATCCATCGTCGTTTCGTGATAACCTCGCTCCTCGAAGACCTCCTCCGCCACATTGAGAATCAGCTCTGTGCGTACTTCGCGCAGCCGCTCTTTTAAGCGCTGCCGCCCCATCTCACTCCCCATCGGCTCATTCCTCCTCTGTTATGGTTGATGCTGCTCCCTTCCTCAGACCAGGAAGGCAGGCCCTCCGCTCCACGCTCTCTTCAACCACATTGAACTTTCCAGTCATATTTTAGACGTATGAGTCAAGGTAAGCCAGACGTAGATCAGATAGGAGCCGCCAGAGAGGCAACAAGACCAGCTCCCGCAAGAGCAGGACGCCTTGCCGAATGGTTGACATTCCAGAGGCAATTGCCTATCCTGGAAAGGCGGCTCGCCGCCAGGCCAGGGTCGGCGAGCCGGTGGCAGCAAGCAAGACTACAAGAAGCGGCCAGGCAAGACCACAGCGAAAGAGAGGTCCCATGAGCGAACCACGAACAGCGATGGATGTCCGACCGGGCTACCGAGGCCGGGCCTTCACCTCCGATCTCACCGGACAGGAATTTTGGCTGGTTGTCGACAAGGGTTTTCAGCCCCTGGGTTTGGTGATGGGCAACTGCATTTACTCAATGGGCGCCATTCGCAACTGGCTGGCGGGGATCAAGTCCCACTTCCAGGGCGAGCTGAAAGAATACACCCAGCTAATGTATCAGGCACGCGAGCTGGCCTTGAGCCGTATGCAGTTTGAGGCTGACCAGCTCGGGGCCGATGGTGTTATCGGCGTCGACATCCAGGTTCAGTACCTGCATAACGGAGAATGGATGGAGGTGACGGCTATCGGTACCGCGGTGCGCTGGGTCGGTAGCGGTCCCAATATGCCGCCTACTGGCCAGGGCCGCGTCGTTATCCCCGTAGGGCAGTAACAGCCCCCTCCTGATGTACTGGCGCTGCCAGCTCCAGCGGCAGCTTCTTTTCTGATCTGACCTGATCCGAAACGGCTCATTCGCTGCTGATTGGTGGGGCAGCGCCTGGCCCTCTCGGCCCGACCTGACCACGCTGAGGCTGGCTGTGCTTTGACGAGCAGGTCAGCTCCGTCCACACCACATCGGGCAAGATGAAGAGAGCGCCGATCCCGCTCTATTTCACAATGGCATAGGTAGCCGCACGAGCAATGAGAATGAGAACGGAGCAGTAAAGCATGGAACGGCAGACTCGTGCTTTTGATCTGGCTCAGGTACGCGCGGAGACGCCAGGTTGCACCGAAGTGCTGCATTTCAATAACGCCGGGGCCGCCTTGATGCCTCAGCCAGTAGTGGAAGCCGTGAGCGCTCATCTCCAGCGCGAGGCACGTCATGGCGGCTACGAAGCAGCCGAGGAGGCGCGTGAGGCTCTCGCCCACGTCTATGAGGCGGTGGCCATGCTGCTTGGCTGCCAGCCGAGTGAGGTGGCCCTGGTGGAGAATGCCACCCGTGCCTGGGATATGGCTTTCTACGCTATTCCGTTTGCGCCCGGCGACCGGATTCTGACAGGCATGGCTGAATATGCCAGTAACTATCTGGCCTTTCTGCAGATGACCCGCCGCACTGGTGTCCGCGTCGAGGTGATTCCTGACGATGAATATGGCCAAATCTCTCTGAGCGCCCTGCGCAACGCCATCGATGAGCACGTACGCGTGATCGCTTTGACGCACGTGCCGACTAACAATGGCCTGGTGAATCCTGCGGCTGAGGTGGGGCGTATCGCCCGCGAGGCTGGTGTGCTCTATCTGCTGGATGCGACGCAATCGGTTGGCCAGATGCCACTGGATGTGCGCGCGCTCGGCTGCGACATCCTGGCTGGCACGGGGCGTAAGTTCTTGCGTGGTCCGCGTGGTACAGGATTCTTGTATGTGCGTCAGGAAGTGTTAGCGCAATTGGAGCCGCCGCTCATCGATCTACATGCCGCCAGCTGGACGGCGCCCGACCAGTATGCCTTGCGTCCCGATGCGCGTCGCTTCGAGTGCTGGGAGGCAAGTATTGCCAATCGCCTGGGCCTGGGGGCCGCTATCGATTATTTCCTGCAATGGGATCAGCAACGTCTCTGGCGCCGTGTTCGCGATCTCGCCTATCTGCTGCGTACACGTCTCACTCCGCTGCCAGGGGTCATTGTCCATGATCGGGGAGTGGTTCAGGGCGGCATTGTGACCTTCACGGTGGAAGGCTGGGAGGCCGAGATGATCCGCCAGGCTCTGCGCCGCCAGCACATCAATGTCTCGGCGGTCTCTCAGCAGGCCGCGCTGCTGGATATGCAGGCCCACGGCCTTCAGACGCTGGTGCGCGCTTCGGTACATTACTACAATTCGGAGGAGGAGGTCGAGCGTTTCGCTCGGGCGCTGGAGCATTTGCTTGCTGCCGGCCCCACTAGCTCGCTGAGTTAAGTTTCCCTATTCTTCCCTCGCTTTGTTGCAACAGGGTATCTTTTTTGCTGTCCTCCCGTCTCCCGTTCTCACTATTGCACAAGAGAACGCAAAAGCATCAACATATACCATCTTGACTATCCGCTTGACATGATCATTGCCCATTCTCTACAATCCTCCAACAGGAGGACTCGCAAGGTAGAAGGAGAAGGTGGCGGCCAAAGCAGGAACCTTGCGGGGGGAGAAGAGCGCTATGGTCAGTCGAATCGATCAGCGGCTTGGAGGCTATCGGCTGGTGCGCCTGCTGGGCCAGGGCCATATGACACGTGTCTATTTGGGAGAGCACCTGCGCACGGGGGCCCAGGCGGCGCTGAAGGTGGTCGAGGCACAGCTCTCCAGCCAGGAACTGGCCGAGCTGCTGATCCGCGCACAAATTTTGACACGGCTGGAGCATCCGCACATTGTGCGTGTTTTCGATTTTGGGGCGGAGGATGGGCAGCCGTTCATCGTGATGGCCTACGCCCCTCATGGGACGCTGCGCGAGCGGCATCCGCGAGGTATTCCTTTGCCTCTGCCAACAGTGGTTTCCTACGTGCGCCAGGTGGCTGCGGCCTTGCAGTATATCCACGGCTATAAGCTCATCCATCGCGATATCAAGCCGCACAATATGCTGCTGGGGCCGGATAACCAGGTCTGGCTAAGCGATTTCGATATTGCAACGGTGGCGCGCAGCGCGGGCTACCGCCGCGAGAAGCTGCAGGCTTTCGAAGGCACGGTTCCTTACGCGGCGCCGGAGCAGCTGCGCGGACGTCCCCGGCTGGCCAGCGATCAGTATGCTCTGGGTGTGGTGGTCTATGAGTGGCTGACGGGCGAGTGGCCATTTCTTGGCACGACCCAGGAGATCGCTCTGCAGCATCAGATCGCACCTCCGCCACCGCTGCGCGAACGCGCTCCGACGCTTCCTCCATTAGTGGAACAGGTGGTGCTGCGCGCTCTGGCGAAGGACCCGAATGAGCGCTTCCCCTCAGTAGAGGAGTTCGCCCGTGAGTTGGAGCGCGCCAGTCGCCAGGAGCGCCTCCCGCTTTCTTCTCTGCCACGCTCGCAGTTTAAATCGCCGCTGCCCTTTGCCCCGGCTGCTGCTCAGTCAGCGGCAGCACCAGCCGCTGAGTTGTCTCCCTCTTCCGTGGTGACCACGCCCCGCCTGGTTTATCGCGGTCACAGCGCTCGCGTGGCCTCGCTGGCCTGGGCCAGCCACGGGCGCTATCTGGCCTCCAGTAGTCAAGATGAGAGCGTCCAGATTTGGGACAGCCGCAGCGGTGAGACGCTGCTTGTACAGCACGGTCTCTCGCTGGAGGCACCGGTGATCGCCTGGTCACCCGATGGGCTCTATCTCGCTATGACCGATGGTCTGCTGTCTGAGGTGGTTCAGCTGCTCGCCGTTCTTCCCCACGACGCCCGAGCGGCCCGGCTGGAGTCGCCCGCCGGTGCACGTTATGAGGGTCTCAACGAGCGTATCCTGGCACTAGCCTGGTCGCCCGATGGGAAGTATCTGGCCGCCGCTGGCGAGGAGCAGGTCGTCCTGGTCTGGGAAATGGCTACGCGTCGCGTCGTCTGCACCTACCGCGGTCACCACGGCAGCATCGCCGCTCTGGCCTGGTCGCCCGATAGCCGCCAGCTCGCCTCTGGCGGCGAGGATCGCACGGTCCATGTCTGGGAGCCAACAGCGAGCACCGGGGGGAACATCCGCATTTATTACGGCCACCATGATAAGGTCAATGCTGTAGCCTGGTCGCCCGATGGACGCTTTGTCGCCTCTGCCAGCGATGATCAATCGGTCCAGGTATGGGAGGCTCGCGACCCGCGCGGCCTCGACAGCGGGCGCGAACCCCTCTGTTACTACGGCCACGACGGCGGCGTGACCTGCGTGGCCTGGTCCCCTGATGGTCGCCTGCTCGCTTCCGGGAGTGTCGATGAACAGGTCCATGTCTGGCGGGCCGACGGTGAGGTTGCCCCCGTCACCCCGCTCCTGAGCTATCGCGGCCACAGCGATTGGGTGAGCACCGTGGCCTGGTCACCCACCGGCGACGCCCTCGCCTCCGGCTCGTGGGATGGCACTGTGCAGATCTGGGAGCCTTTCAGCGAGAAGGCCGCTGCCACGGACAACTAAGTAAGGGAGGGCACTATCAGACCGCCTCCCACTCCTCCTTGTTCAGTGCCCCTCCTTCTCTGCACCTGGGCAGCCTTGGCTCCTTTCGCTGCTCCCCTACTACGATAGGGGTCTTAACAGGCCCGGCCCGGCGACTGCTAGCCAATCCCTCCGCCTCAACCGGGGGCAGATCTCAACTCAGCCTGGATCGAGAAACATGCTATAATAGAGCAACCCGGTTAGCTTCAGCAACCTGTGATAGCGGCGGTTCTCTACCTGCATTCACATGCCAGAGAGCCTGTTTGCTGCCGACTACAGCGCCCAAGGCCATCGGCTTCGGGGCTATCTCGCTCCGAGCGATGCGATGCGATGAGTCACCTGACCCGACAACTGACTCCGGCTACAGACAACCAGCCAGCGCTGAGCACCTTTCATCGCCGGCCCGCCCGGAGTAGGAATACAAGCAAGAGCGTAGAGGAGGTAAGCGGTCTGCTTATGAGCCGCTTTCTGGAGGCCCTGGCACAGCGCGTCCTGATTTTCGATGGTGCTATGGGCAGCACGATTCAGACCTATCAGCTGAGCGCAGCTGACTACGGTGGGCCCGCCACCGAGGGTTGTAATGAGTATCTGGTGCTGACGCGACCGGAGGTGATCGAGGAGATCCATGTGGGCTTTCTGGAAGCGGGTTGCGATGTACTGGAGACCAATTCGTTCACAGCCAGTCGCTTGAAGCTCAATGAGTATGGCCTGGGGGAGCGCACACGCGAGATTAACCTGGCCGCCGCGCGCCTGGCCCGCCGGCTGGCGGATCGCTACAGTACATCCGACTGGCCGCGCTTTGTGGCGGGTTCGATCGGTCCCACCGGCATGCTGCCGTCCTCAGATGATCCGGTCTTGAGCAATATCACGTATCAGCAGCTGGTGACGGTCTTCCAGGAGCAGGCCGCTGCTTTGCTGGAGGGAGGCGTCGATGTGCTTCTGATCGAGACCAGCCAGGATTTGCTGGAGGTGCGTGCTGCGGTGACGGGCCTGCGCCGTGCAATGGAGCAAACGGGGCGACGCGTGCCGATTCAGGCCCAGGTCTCGCTCGATACCAGCGGACGGATGTTGCTCGGCACCGATATCGCCGCTGTGATGGCGACCCTGGTTGGGCTGCGGGTCCAGATCATCGGCCTCAATTGCTCGACCGGCCCCGAGCATATGCGCGAGCCGGTGCGCTACCTCGCCGAACACTGCCCGCTGCCGATTTCGACAATCCCTAACGCCGGTATCCCACTGAATGTCGGGGGCAAAGCCGTCTATCCGCTGGCGCCAGAGGCGATGGCCACAGCCCTGCGCGAGTTCATTACCGAGTTCGGTGTCAATATCGTAGGGGGCTGCTGTGGTAGCTCCCACGCTCATCTACGGGCTATTGTGCAAGCCTGCCGCACGGCGCGGCGCCGTCCACGCCCGCAGGCCGACGATGTGCTCCAGCGGCATAGCTTCCCCAGTGTCTCGCTTTCTCTGGTGGCCAGCGGCATGCGCGCAACCAGCTTGCGACAGGACCCGCCACCACTGTTGATCGGCGAGCGCGTCAATAGCCAGGGAAGTCGCAAGGCTAAGGAGGCGCTGCTGCGCGATGACTACGACGCCCTGCTGGCCATTGCCCGCGAACAGGTTGAGGGTGGGGCCCACGCGCTGGACGTCTGCGTGGCTCTCACGGAGCGCAGCGATGAAGCTCTTCAGATGGCCCAGACCATTAAGAAGCTCTCCCAGGGTATTGAGGTGCCGCTCTTTATCGATTCAACAGAGCCGGCAGTCATTCAGGCAGCGCTGGAGGTCTACCCAGGTCGGGCCGTCATCAATTCGATTAACATGGAAAATGGGCGCGAGCGCATTGAGCGTGTGGTACCCCTGGCGCGGGAGCACGGGGCAGCAGTGGTAGCCCTGACCATCGATGAGGCGGGCATGGCCCGCAGCGCTGAGCGTAAGTTAGAGGTCGCACGCCGGATCTATGAGATCTGCGTGGAAGAGTATGGGCTGGCGCCCGAGGCGCTGCTCTTCGATCCTTTGACCTTCCCCATTACAACAGGCCAGGAGGACCTGCGCACAGCGGCTATTGAGACATTGGAGGCGCTGCGTCGCATCAAGGCCGAGCTGCCCGGCGCCCTGACCTTGCTGGGAGTCAGCAACGTCTCCTTCGGCTTGAAGCCCCAAGCGCGCGCCGTGCTCAATAGCGTCTTTCTCTATCATGCGGTGCGCGCGGGCCTGGATGCCGCCATTGTCAACCCGTCCCACATCAAGCCATATGCGGAGATCCCCGAGGAGCAGCGCCGCCTCGCCGAGGACCTGATCTACAACCGACCCGAGGCTCTGCCACGCTATATCGCCTATTTTGAGGAGTACGCTCAGCCTGAGACGGGGACCGAGACACGCAGCGATCCAACGGAAGGTTTGAGTACCGATGAACGCATCCACTGGCAGATCCTTCACCGGCGCAAGGAGGGTATCGAGGAGCTGATCACGCAGGCCATCCAGGAGCGCTGCGCTGCCGGGGACATGAAAGCAAGCGAGGCCGCTGTCCAGGTACTCAACGGGGTGCTCCTGCCGGCAATGAAAGAGGTTGGCGATCGCTTCGGCGCCGGTGAGCTGATCTTACCTTTCGTACTGCAGTCTGCCGAGGTGATGAAGCGGGCCGTGGCCCACTTGGAAGGCTATCTTGAGCGCAAAGAGGGCTACACCAAGGGGCGGGTCGTGCTGGCCACCGTCTTCGGCGACGTGCACGACATCGGCAAAAACCTGGTCAATACGATCCTGAGTAATAACGGCTACACGGTCTACGATCTGGGCAAGCAGGTTCCGCTCAATACTATCCTCGACAAGGCCGTCGAGGTCAATGCCGACGCCATCGGTCTCTCGGCTCTGCTGGTCAGCACTTCGAAGCAGATGCCGCTCTGCGTTCAGGAGTTGCATCGGCGCGGCCTGCGCTATCCGGTGATCGTGGGCGGCGCCGCCATTAATCGCGCCTATGGCCGCCGCATCCTCTTTGTCGAGGAGACGGACGGCAGCACACACGAGAAAGGGCGCCTGGTTCCTTACGAGCCGGGAGTCTTTTATGCCCGCGATGCCTTCGAGGGCCTGGAGATTATGGATCGCCTGACCGGAGACCCACACGAGCGCGAGGCCTTTGTGGAGCGTATCAAGCAGGAAGCCCTTCACGAGCTGCAAAAGCAGCAGCAGGCCGCCCCTGCTCCCGGGTCCGCGGCAGAGGACGAGCAGCCGTCGACCAGCATCAAGCCCGCCCCCTCCATTCCTAAGCCACCTTTCTGGGGTCCGCGCGTCCTGGAGCGCATCGGCCTGGAGGACATCGCAGCCTGCCTGGATGAGAATACGCTCTTCCGCCTGCATTGGGGTGGTAAGGCGCATGGCGATGACTTTGCGCGTCTGGCGACAGAGGAGTTTCGCCCGCGCCTGGAGCGTATGCTACGCGAGGCCAGGCAACAGCGCTATCTGCAGCCGCGCGTCATCTATGGCTACTATCCCTGCCAGTCGCAGGGCAATAGCCTGATCATCTATGATCCGCAGTCGCTTACGGAGGATGGCAAGGCCCTGCGTGAGCTGGCTCGCTTCCGCTTCCCACGCCAGCGCGAGCGCGAACGGCTCTGTCTGGCCGACTATTTTGCCTCGACGGCCAGTGGCCTCATCGACGTCGTAGCGCTGCAGGTGGTCACCGTAGGCCCCGGGCCTTCGGAGCTGGTTCACCAGCTTCAGCAGGAGGGGCGCTATGCGGAGGCCTACTTTCTTCATGGGTTATCGGTCCAGATGACAGAGGCGCTGGCCGAGTATGCCAATCAACACATCCGGCGCGAGCTGGGCTTGAGAGAGCACGAAGGGCGAGGCAGACGCTATAGTTGGGGCTACCCCGCTATTCCAGACCTGGAGGATCACCGCGTCTTATTCGCACTGCTGCCAGTCCAGAGCAGCATCGGGGTCGAGTTGACTGCTGGCTATCAGCTGGTACCGGAGCAGTCGACGGCAGCCATCGTAGTTCATCACCCCCAGGCTGTTTACTTCGCAGTGCGAGAGCCATCCCCAGGCCCCAGCGGCCTGTGAGTATTTCAGTTGCAGAGCACCGCCGAGAATGCGCCGCCGCGGCTCAGGCCCAGCCCCAGAGGACCCTAGCCTCGGGCTGGCGGGCACGCTCCGCTGTTGGCCTCGCCGCGGCGATTGCTCTGCTGAGGTACGCTGTGATAGGATGTGAGGGGCAGGGCTCGCAGAGGGTTGGTGCGCTCTTCCTGCCATCCACACGCCTCTCTGGAGAGCTAAGACTGCTATCCCAGGTGCTGGTCAGGGCCCCTGTGAGTCGGCAGCGAACGCTCACCAGCAGTGGAGGGCAGCGAGAGACGAGCTACTGCCCCGCTCCTTGACCGCTGACCTGCGATTCCTCTCCTTCCTCTTCCTCGGGATCAGGGTCTTCGGGCGAGGTTCCGGGCTTCCAGCGGCTCTCTCCGCCGTTGTCATCATCGTAAGGGCCTGGCCCATCGTAGGGAAAGATCCGCCAGCTGCGCTGCTCAGACTGCTTTTGTCCGTACAACATAAACTCTCTCCTTTCTTATCATGGTTGATGCTGGCTAGCTGGCCTCCGATTTCGAGATTTTTATAATCTCGAAATCTTAAATGCATTCAGCTATTAAAGATAGAGGCACTATAAATCGATCCTCCTCGCCGAGCTGACGCGCGGCAGTAGCTAGCCAGGGGCTAAACACAGGAAAGTGCGGCAAGAGATCGCTGCCCCAGAGGAAGCAGCCCGCAGGAAGACAGGGATCGGCTTCGGTAAGAGGAGGCCGGTATCGCCAGTTCTGCCCCTGCGACTTTGACTTTCTATCCTGTAGACGTCACAGAGGGTGCAAACCGAAAAAATGATGGGCAATGGTCACCGAGTAGAAAAAACCCGGCAATTTCTGTGCGGGGCTATACCAGCGCCCGAGAGTGTGCTATACTAGCGAAGACGGACCCACCTTGACCGTCACGCATCGGTGGCTCCCTCCCGGCTGAAACCTAGACTGGCCTCCGCGCCAGCGCTCGCTATCGCGACCTGGCCCCAGGCGCGAGCACAGATGAGATGAGGCCCGACAAGACGAGAGATACAGGGCAGAGAAATCAGAGGACTGAAGGTGCTATGGGCATAATGGCGGCTATACCACGAGCTGCAACACACTTCTGTACCCACGCTGTTTCTGACCGCAACATGTGTAACTAGCGAACTGCTTGCCTGTCTGCTTTCTTTATCCTCGGCTCCGTTTGGGTACAGTTCTGTGAGCATTTCTGCACATTAGGAGAGAAGAGCACAATGAGCAGCATATCGGCCAGGCCGATTGTGCTTTATAATACACTCGGTCGTGAGAAACAGCGTTTTGAGCCGCTTCATCCGCCAAAGGTGGGTATCTATAGCTGCGGCCCCACCGTCTATCGTGACATCCACATCGGGAACTTCCGCACGTTCTTGATGACTGACTGGCTGCGTCGCATGCTCGAATACAACGGCTATGATGTTCTGCTGGTGCGCAACATCACGGATGTTGGTCATCTGCAGAACGACGTTGAGGAGAGCGGTGAGGATAAAATCGAGCATGAGGCGCGCCGCACAGGTCGCTCAGCCTACGAGATTGCCGCCTACTATACACGCCGGTACGAAGAGGACGCTGCCGAGCTGAATATTCTGCCGCCCCATATCGTGCCCAAGGCGACCGAGCACATTCCCGAGATGCAGGAGATGATCGCCAAGCTCATCGAGAAGGGGCTAGCCTACGTGACAAGCGAGGGCAATGTCTACTACGATGTCAGCCGCTTCCCGGAGTACGGCAAGCTCTCCGGCAATACCCTGGAGCAGCTGCGAGCCGGTGGGCACGGACGTGAACAGATGGAGGTGGCTGATGACAAGGAGTCTCCCGAGGATTTCGCCCTCTGGAAGCGCGGTAGTCCCAAGCGCCAGATGAACTGGGATAGCCCTTGGGGCCTTGGTTTCCCCGGTTGGCATATCGAATGCTCGGCGATGTCCGTCAAGTACCTGGGTGAGCAGTTCGATATCCATACGGGCGCGGTTGATCTGATCTTCCCTCACCACGAGGATGAGATCGCTCAAAGCCAGGGCGTCAGCGGGAAGCCGCCAGTGCGCTATTGGGTCCACGGCGAGTTTCTGGATTTCGGCAACGCCAAGATGGCCCGCTCGAAGGGCAATGTGGTACTGCTCTCGACGCTGAAGGAACGCGGTATAGAGCCGCTGGCCCTGCGCTATCTGCTGTTGACCGCGCACTATCGCTCAAAGATCAACTTTACCGATGAGTCGATCACGGCGGCGCAGAATGGCTTGAATAATCTGCGCGAGACACTGGCCTCTCTGCCGGCTGACGGCGTGGGCGCCACCGGCCCCTGGTCTGAGGAGGCGCAGCGCCTGCGGGATGCCTTCCACGAGGCAATTAACGATAATCTGGAGCTGCCCACGGCCCTGAATCTGACCCACCGCGCTCTCCACAATCAGCTCATTCCGCCGGCTGAGCGGCGCCGTCTGCTGCTGGATTTCGACCGTGTGCTTGGTCTACGCCTGGAGATGGTGGCCCCGCGCCAGCCGCGCTCCATTCCCGAGGAGGTGCTGGCTCTGGTGCGCGAGCGTGAGGCAGCTCGCGCCGCCCGCGATTGGCAGCGCTCAGATGCCTTACGCGAGCAGATCAAAGCGCACGGCTTCGAGGTGCGCGATACTCCTCGGGGCACCGAGCTGATCTAGCCAGGCTTGCTGAAAGGCGGGCGGCGGGCCTGGCTATCTGCCTGACTCTTCTTGCCACGATGAGAATGAGCACGACCAGACCCGGGGCTACTGCCAGGCGCTGGTCACAGGTACAGGCTCGTCGCCTGTTAGGTGCTTTGTACTCGGCAATGACCGCTGCTTTCGCTGTCAAGCCCGAACGACGGGGGTAGCTGGGCGGGGCGCCAGATCGCAGGAAGCAGTAGCGCGGCGACTATGCTCTTCGGCCAGCGCTAACTGTGAGAGCCTGCAGTCTGCGCTGTGCACAACGTATAATATTGCCTGGACGATACAGGTTGTCTGCTAGCAAGAGCGGGAGGGAGCCAGGATCAGCCTGGTGTTCTTCCCGCTGTTCTTCTGCTTTCCCTCGCTCGCCTGCTCATCCGCTCGCTATGAGCAAGCGCCGATGGTTGAAGTGTCAGTCGGATCAGCTTTCAGCATCAGAATCGAGAGACTCGCAGACTTCTGTCCTATCTCAGATGCTTGGGCAAGTGGGGAGGCTTGAGTGCGGCGTGAGGGGCGGACGAGCGGGCACTTGCGCAAGCTAGAAACCAGGAGTATCAATCATACCAGCGCTTGTCGACGCTGGTTCAGCGAGTCAGTCGTATCACACGCACGCAAAGGAGGCGAGAATCATGGCATCCTGGTGGCAAAAGACGCTGATGGCCGCTGCCGGCCTGGCGGGTGCAGTTGGCGGCGCCTACTATTTCTTTCTGCGTCGCCCCGTCCCCTCGCCCAAGGGTGTCCGGCGCCTGCCTGGTTTGCATGAGGAAGTCGAGGTCATTACCGACCGTTATGGCGTGCCCCATATCTATGCCCGCAACGAGGATGATCTCTTCTTCGCTCAGGGCTACGTCCATGCCCAGCAGCGCCTCTGGCAGATGGATTTCAACCGCCGTCTGGGTTCAGGCCGGCTTTCGGAAGTGGTGGGGGAGGTAACGCTGGAACTTGATCGTTTCTGCCGGCGCCTGGGCCTGCATCGCGCTGCGGCCAGCGATGTGGCCCGTCTCTCGGCCCATCATCGTCGCATTCTGGAAACCTACGCCGCTGGCGTTAATGCCTTTATCGAGAATCATACGCTCCCGGTGGAGTTCACGCTCTTGCGCTATCGGCCCGACCCCTGGCAGCCCGCCGATAGTCTGCTCTGGGCAAAGATGATGGGCTGGAATCTGAGCGGCAACTGGGAGAGCGAGTTGATTCGGGCACGCATCGTAGCCCGTGCTGGAGCAGAGCGAGCGGCAAAACTGGAGGCTGGCTATGACCCTTCGCATCCGCTGATTATCCCGCCCGGCGCCGAATATGGCGGCGCCAATCCGGGTCTGCTGGAGCCGTATGAGCAGGTGAAGCTGCTGAGCGGCTTTGGTCCGCTGGGAGCCAGCAATAACTGGGTGGTGGATGGTAGTAAGACGGTAACTGGTGCGCCTATTCTCTGCAACGATCCGCACCTGGCCCAGGGCGCTCCTTCGATCTGGTTCGAGTGCCACCTGGCAGCCGGCGACATCGATGTCATCGGAGCCTCGTTCCCTGGCACGCCCGGGATCGTCATCGGCCACAATCGCCATATTGCCTGGGGCCTGACGAATGCCATTTCCGATGTTCAGGATCTCTACATTGAGAAGTTTGATCCGCAGCATCCATACCGCTATGAGTTCCGGGGCCAGTGGGAGGAAGCTCAGGTGATCCGTGAGGAGATCCATGTGAAGGGGCGGAAGGAGCCGGTTGTCGAAGAGGTGGTGGTGACACGTCATGGCCCCATTCTGACAACGCTGCCCACGAGCAAGGAGCGGGCAAGCGAAGGCGATGGCGCCACTCCCTCAGAGTTGCCGTTGGCCCTGCGCTGGACCGGCTTCGAGTCTTGTCGCATCATTGCGGCAGTGGAGAAGTTAAACCGCGCGACGTGCTGGGAGGAGTTTCTGGAGGCTATGAGCGATTGGGATGTGCCGCCACAGAATGTGGTCTATGCGGATCGCGAGGGCAATATTGGCTACATTATGGCGGGCTTGATTCCGGTGCGCAGCCATCGCCAGACGCTGCTGCCTTCGCCGGGTTGGACGGGTGAATATGAGTGGACGGGCTTTATTCCCTTTGAGGAGCTGCCACGCCTCTTTAATCCGCCCGAGCATCTGATTGTGACTGCCAATAACCGGGTGGTGAAGGACGACTATCCTTACTACATCACTCACGAGTGGCTGAATGGTTATCGGGCACAGCGCATCCGCGACCTGCTGCAGAGCAAGGAACGCCTGTCGCTGGCCGACATGGCTCGCATCCAATCGGATCAGTATGCGCTGCCGGCGCGCGAGATCGTTCCCCAGGTGCTGGAGACAGTTAGTCCTGCAAATGCTCTGGAGGAGACCGCTCTACAAACGCTGCGCGACTGGGACTACGTGCTCTCTCCTGACAGCGCGGGAGCGGCGATCTATGAAACATTCTTGCAGAAGCTAGAGCGTATTGTCTTCGGCGCCGTCATCGGGGATGATGAGCAGCTGCTCTATCAGTACCTGGGCGTCGGTTCGACGCTGCTGGCAATTCTTAATGGCTATGCCAGTCGAAGCAAGCCGCTGCTGATTCGCCTGCTCAAGGAGCGTGACGACACCTGGTTTGCAGAGTCGGCCATCCCCAATGGGCCACGCTCGTGGCATGCGGCTATCTCAGCAGCTTGGTCGGCGGCGATCGCTGAGCTGCTGGAGAAGCTGGGGCCGGATGTGACACGCTGGCAGTATGGGGCAATCCACCGTCTGACTTACCAGCATCCGCTGGGGAATGTGAAACCGCTCGATAAGCTATTCAACCGCGGCCCCTATCCAGCGGGCGGCGATATCGATACGGTCTTTATGGGTGCGGTGGTGCCTAATCAGCCGGAGCAGGTGGTGATTGTGCCTTCGTATCGCCAGATTGTGAACCTGGCTGATCTGAATGCCTCGCTTTCGGGCCACGCGCCCGGGCAGTCGGGCCATCCCGGCAGCCGCCACTACGGTGATTTTGTGCGCCCCTGGCTGCGCACGGAACATCATCCGATGCTCTTCGAGCGCCAGGCGATCGAGGCCAATATGGAGGGCCACTTGCTCTTACAGCCGCGCTAGCCTCCTCTCTGCGGAGACAAGGCAGCTTATCAGGCCCGGGATACCGTCACTGCGGAGGACAGACAACAGCTGGAATCAGCTGTTGTCTGTCCTCTTCCTTCTCCGTGCGCCGGTTCTCCGCGGAGCTGCCCTATGGCCGTCCCACGCACTAGGTCAGAGGCAACGATAGCCAGCGTCTCACCCGGCACCAGTTGGATCGATCGCCAGAAGCTGCGCAGGGACAAGCCTATCGCTGCAGAGACTCTTGCAAAGCCCAGGCAACTGGTCTATACTGCCTAATTGACAGTATTCGCCGCCACGGTTTTAGCCGCGCGGGAATCCAAAGCGGCGGATCAGAGGTACTCTTCTACTTCAAGTGCATTGAGGCTGCTGGCATGGAACACGATGGGAAAAGAAGACTGATCGCCTTTGGCTGGTACGGGGGGAAATTTAATCATCTCAATTGGCTCTTACCATTGCTGCCCAAGACCACACACTACTGCGAACCTTTTGGCGGCTCTGCTGCCGTCTTGCTCAACCGCGAGCCATCACCAGTGGAGACCTACAATGATCTCGACAGCGAGGTTGTCAATTTCTTCCGCGTGCTGCGCGAGCAGAAAGAGGCCCTGATCGAAGCCATCGGCCTGACGCCCTTCTCGCGCGAGGAGTTCGAGCGCGCCTGCAGCGAAGCGCCGGCAGGCCTCTCTGATCTGGAACGGGCCCGGCGTTTCTTCATTCGCGCCAGGCAAGTTCGTACCGGGCTGGCGCAGTCCGCCAGCGCCGGACGCTGGGCACACTGCATCCTGACCAGCCGCGCCGGGATGGCAGGGGCCGTTTCGCGCTGGCTGGGCAGCGTTGAGGGACTGGCCGAAATTGCCCAACGCTTGCTGCGCGTGCAAATTGAACATGCCCCTGCGATCGACGTCATTGAGCGCTACGATAGCGAGGAGACCCTTTTCTACTGCGATCCTCCCTATCCACACGATGCTCGAGGGGATGCCAATGCCTATGCTCATGAAATGAGCGACGATGATCATCGCCGTCTGGCAGAGGTACTGCACAGTGTTAAAGGGAAGGTTGCCCTCTCTGGCTACCACTGCGATCTCCTTGATCATCTTTATCAAGATTGGAGATGCATAGAGGCACCAGTAAAGCTCTGCCATTCGAAGAAGACTCCCAGGCAAGAAGTATTGTGGGTGAATTACGACATCATGGAAGCAACATCATGGAAAGAAACGATGCAGCAGGAGAGCGACGAGATCCGCCAGCCATCCTTGATCGAGCTTTCGAGCGCGCTCACACTCAGCTTCATCAACCCCAGCTGAGTGATCCACTCAATCTTCAGAAAATTAGCTATATATGTCGCTCTATATCAAATCGTGCTTGTGCTCGTTTCCTGTTAGCTTGTTGTCTCGCAAAAGCCTATAATCCTTCATGGGATATAAGAAAACCTTATACAGAAATCAGAAGTCCAGATTCTTACCCAGGTCGTACATATGATGAGCGCTATATTACTCCTTTTATCATTCAGCATAACCTTCCATGTAACATGACAACCGCCTTTCTCACACCAGCGTTCAGGAATAGAAATGTTCCCTTGACTCCGGGTCTCGTAATGGTAGGGCGTCCCGAACGACTCTATCAAGCGACTTTAGAGGTGCTCTCAGATATCCAGGCAGACAAACTCACAGCTGAAGATGTCCTTGCCGAGGTCACAAGACAGCTCCTGCTTCTTCGAGAAGAGCAGCTGCTACGGACAGAAGGTATCTCGAACCAGCTCAGGACCAGTGAGGGAGTCACTCTTTCAGCTGAAACTATCGTGACGCTCATCGAGCAGCACTTGAAATGTCCTAACTCTAGTCGTCTTCCTGTCCTCGTAGTTGCAGCTGCCTATAAGGCAGCCGAGGAACACCTCAAAGAACATGTCCTTCCTCTGACCCCTCACAACGCGGCAGATAGGAGAACAGGAGCGCTCGGTGACCTGCAAATTTGCTTGCTTGGCGACAGCCGGATCACCACAGTCTACGAAATGAAAACACGGCGCGTTACTCCCAGTGACTTAGAGATAGCCCTGCAAAAGGTAGCCAGCCTAGGCCATAGAATAGATAAATATATATTTATCACCACAGAAGAGATTACCCCACAGGTTCATCAATATGCAATCAGCTTATATAAGCGAACAGGTGGCATAGAATTTGCAATACTTGATTGTATCTCATTTATCAGACATTTCTTGCATCTCTTTCACCACCTAAGAAACAATTTCCTTGATATCTATCAACAGCTCCTCTTAGAAGAGCCAGAAAGCTCCGTCAGGCAAGAACTGAAGGAGGCATTCCTAGCACTGCGCTTGGCAGCAGTAAGTAGCAACGGGATCGGCGGCGACGAGGGGAACTGAGTCAGGCGGCAGGACTATGGCCCCAATAATCAAGCCGGTATCCCCGCCTCAAAGAGCAAGAGATACCGGCTCAAAACCTGCCATCAGCAACCTGCTCGCCTGCAGGTGCAGGCAGCTATACCGCCCTCGGCCCTAATCCTGCTTATTGAAAGCCAGCGCGCCCCAGACGATAAAGATCAGCCCCAGGACAGCCACAATCAGCAGCTCCACCGATGTCGAGAGCGTGGTATCAAAAACCTTGACCCCCAGACCTAAGGCATCCAGTACGAACTGGGGCAGATT
Organism: Thermogemmatispora aurantia; assembly: GCF_008974285.1. Lineage (GTDB taxonomy): Bacteria > Chloroflexota > Ktedonobacteria > Ktedonobacterales > Ktedonobacteraceae > Thermogemmatispora > Thermogemmatispora aurantia. The sequence continues at coordinate 968,457 of NZ_BKZV01000001.1, forward strand.
GAGAGCCCGCAGTACCGCCTGCCGCAGCGGGTCCACTCCATAGGTCACCGGGTTAATCTTCGTCAGGAAGGCCAGCCAGCCGGGCAGATTGCGCAGTGGGAAGAGCGCCCCGCTCAGGAAGAACATCGGCATCAGGAAGAACTGCATGATCATCTGGAAGCCTTCCATCGACTTCATACGCGAGGCAATGACAATGCCCAGCGACGTCAAGGAGAAGGCCAACAGCAACATCTCCAGCATCAGCTTGACCACCAGGCCAACGCTCAGATTGACCCCCACCAGCGGCGCAAAGATCAGCATGATCGTCCCCTGCAACATGGCGATCGTGCTGCCACCCAAAGCCTTCCCCAAGACCAGCGAGGTGCGTGAGATCGGCGCCACCAGCATCTCACGCAGAAACCCGAACTCGCGGTCCCAGACAATTGAAATCGCCGAGAAGATCGAGGTAAAGAGCACGGTCATGCTCAAGACGCCCGGGAAGAGAAAGGTTCGGAAATCCAGGGTCGGCGTCCCCGGCGGTAGATTGGCTTGGCTTCCAACCACATTCAGGCTGCTGGAGAGGCCGGAGCCAAAAATGAAGAGGAACATCAACGGCTGGGCCAGCGAGGTGATGATCCGTATCCAGTCACGCACAAAGCGCAAGACCTCGCGGTACCAGATGATCACAATCGTATTGAGGTTGCGCCGAAACGGCCCGTTGATCGGCGTCAGGGTCTGCTCCATCCGCGCCGGTTGCGGCGTCACTACAGTTGTCGCCATAATCTTTTACCTCCTTCCCCAGCGGCGCGAGCGCATGAAGCCGCGCATCAGCTCTCGGGCATCAGCCTCTTCATCACGGATTTCACGCCCGGTGAGCTTGATGAAGACATCGTCCAGCGTCGGGCGCCGCACGCTGATCGAGGCGATGCGCGCCGTCACCTTTTCAACGATACGCGGGACCAGCTCTTCACCGCCTGCAATCTCAAAGACCAGCTCCCCCTTATTCTCGCGCGGCTCCACTCCAAAATGCTCCTTGATCTGCTGCGCCGCCAGGGCATTATCGCTGGTCCTGAGACGAATGACATCGCCTCCTACCATGTCCTTGAGCCGACTCGGTGTGTCCAGAGCCACGATCTTGCCATGATCTATAATGGCAATTCGATCACAATATTCGGCTTCATCCATATAATGCGTGGTCAAAAACATCGTAATCTGCTTTTGCTGACGCAGATTTAGAATATATGACCAGAGATGCAAGCGTGTCTGAGGATCAAGGCCGATAGTTGGCTCATCGAGGAAGAGAACACGCGGATAGTGCAAAAGGCCGCGAGCGATCTCCAGACGGCGCTTCATGCCCCCCGAGAAAGTGCGTACCAGCTGGTCACGCCGGTCGTAGAGATCAACCATCTTGAGTAACTCCTCGCGACGCTGCTTGCTGACCGCCGCCGGCAAGCCATAGACAGTGGCATGAAAGCGCAGGTTTTCGTCCGCAGTCAGGCGATCGTCAAGGCTCGGGTCCTGGAAGATGAGACCGATTGATTCGCGCACTTTGTTGCGCTGTGTCACAAGGTCGTAGCCAGCAATGCGCGCCCGCCCAGCGGTGGGACGCAGCAGCGTACAGAGCATGTTGATGGTAGTCGATTTGCCGGCTCCATTGGGACCGAGGAAGCCGAAGATCTCCCCCGGATAGACTTCGAATGAGATGCCTTTGACCGCCTCTAGCTTGCCATAGTGACGGGTCAAGCCCTCAACTTCGATGATGGGCGTGCCCGTGGGCCGCACTCCCTCGCTCGCCACGGCCATCCGCAAATCCGCCGGCGACTGAATCCGTCCGTTGAGCTCTTCTCCCTGCAGCGTCTGCTCTTCAGCAGCCATGTCTGCCATGTATCTCTCCTTCTCTCTCAGCTCTCTCAGCTATCACAGCGGCCAGTTCTTCTAGCCCACGAAGAAGGGAAAACCGTCCCTCTTCGCTCATGAGGCTAAAGACCGTCTTGAGCTGCTCTTTCATCTGCTGTGCCATGTGCTGGCGCAATTCTCGCCCAGTATCGGTGAATTCAACAAAAACCTGGCGACGGTCTTGATGATCCCGCCTCCTCATCACCAGCCCCCGCCGTTCCAGGCTGTCAACCGCCCGCACCACCGTTGCAGGATCAAGGTCAAGACGGCTGGCCAGCAGACCGATGGTATACGGCTCCCCCCCTTCTTGCAGTGCCCTCTGCAGCAAGCCCAGAACCATGAACTGGGTCGTACTCACCATCGTTCCATGTTGATGGGCACGCTTGAAACTCGCTCCCATCGCCCTCTGAACCTGACTGAAGAGGGATGCAAAGCGCTCCGCTTGCTCCTCCAGGTCGCGCACCTGCCTTTCACCATCGGTCTCTCTTTCCATGACCCCTGCTTCTTTCCTTTCTCCCTGCCTTGCTGTGTTGCGTTGATTGTCGCCACCAATTACTGGTAGTAACAATCATTGATACAATCAAAGAATAGCGCGACTTCGTCCCTCTGTCAAGTCCCTCCCACCGGTACGATATATCGCGTTGTCCGCGAGACAGGGACGGCTTCTCTGCGCCCCAGGCCGCCCCTCACGAGGCCAGAGTCAGCTGTCGGTCCGGGCAAGAGGCAAGCACTCGCTTTCGCCTGCTGCTCCGCCGGAATACAGCGCGGGGGAGTGTCCAGGTCAAAAAACGGGGTTCAGAAAGGAAAGTAAAAAAGAGAGGGCCACGACGGCAGCGCCGCCGCGGGGAGATCAGGACAACAGAGGTCAGCAGGTTAAACCAGGTCACTCAAGGCAGGAACACCAGGACTGGAACGATGCCCGCCTGCTCGCGGGGCTGAGCGTCTCAGGCGCTGGCCGCGCTATCGCGCACCACCCGCTCGTTCGTTTCGCTCGCACGACTTTGAGCTGTCCCCTCACTCGGGCGCTTCTCCTTCTGCTCCTTCAACAAGAGGCTGGCAGCTTCCCGTGTATTGAGCGGCAGACGAGGGATACTCTCAGAGATCTGCGATAGCTCTTCAACCTGCAGCTCTTCTTTGATCTTGTCTTTCACTACGCGGGCCTGGCCAACTCCTCTACCCAGGTTGCGCGCTACCGATTGGAGCGCCCGCGGTCCAAAGAGCGCTAGCCCGAAGAGGAGAATAATTAGCAGGTCAACTGGATGAAAGCCCATAGGGGCCGCCTTTCCTGTTCGCTCTCCAGCTTTTTGGGTGGCGATGAGTGCTCTCTCGACTCTTCGCTATAAGAGTATGATACCACATGGTTGTTGCTCTGACGAGATCTCTCCGGTGCTGGTCTGGGAGAGCCTGCTTGCCGCAAGAGCCGGCTGCCTCTCCCAGGTTGAAGCCAGCCGGGCCATGTGATCGCCCTCTATAGCGACCCTCCTGACGCCTCCGTCGCTGCTTCCTCCGTCGTCGCCTGTTTCCTTTCCTGACTCAGGCTGCCTGGCTCACACGGATTCTTTACGACTGACCGGGACAGGAGAGCGAAAAATTCAGGAACGAAAAAGTTATCGTTAGGAGTTTATTATAATGGAGAGAGTGCCGAGGTTGACCGCCCGGCTCTCACTCATAGCATAGTTCATCCTATCTCTCAGCATATCTTCGCGCCTCTCAGCCTCGCCTCGTAAGAGGGGGCAATCGCAACCCACCACGAGGAATGAGAAGACGAGAAAGCTGAAGACCAGGGCTATGGCTGTGAGAACAGAGGCCAACGCGGTCAACGCAGGAGATCCAGGCCCGGGGCTTTCCCCCACACACCCCCACTCCGAGCCTGCCGATTGCTGTTTTTTGGTTCCTGCTACAGCAATCGGTCTCCTTCTTTTTTGGCAGAACAATCAGCCACCCTGGCCCCCTCCCACCTTCTCAACTCTCTCCTAAACTACTAGCTTATTCACCCTCGTGCCCTCCCATATGGCCAGATCGGGGGAGAAACAGGCTTATCACTACTGCCCATTCCCTGGCCTGTGCTATCATCTAAGCCGAATATAGAAATGCAGAAATAAAAGGGAGAGCAGCGACGTGACCTTTGTCACGCGGGCAAGCGAGTAAGCGAGTAAGTGAGTGAGGAGATCATGCAGCCCAGAGAGAGCTTTCCGCAGAGTGGAACCCATCTCCGTACGATCGTCGTCAGTGCCCTGGTTCTTTTTGCTCTGGCCGGTATCATGAGCGGCTTCGCCTTCGGGGCCGCTGTGCACCACCGATCCGGCGCCAGCCAGCCGACTCCCTCGCCGACGGTGCCTACTATCGCTCAACACACCATTACACCGACGCCTACCCCCTCGCCGGTGCCCATTTTGCTCGGTATTCCTCGTTTTGCCGCCGGACCAACCTTCAGCGAAGTTGCTGACGGCCAAACCAGCTACACCGTTACCGTGCAGGCCATCGATAAGCAAGGGCAGGCGATCAACCGCAGTGGAGTGACCTGCAAGCTCTGGCTGGTGCACCGCGTCCCTGACGGGGCTCTCTTACAGCTGCCAGACATCGGCAAGCGTATGGATCTGGCCAGCATCCAGCAACCCATTCCGGGCCAGGTCAAAGACAAGCCCTACGACGAGGTAGCAGGATTACAGTTTTCGGCAGGCACCCCACAAACCCAGTCCTGCGATTCTCAGGGGCGGGCCACCTGGAACTACACCATCTCCCCCAGCGTGCCGCCGGGCAAGTATGATCTCGTCCTGCTCACCGACTGGCAGGGCATCCATTACAACTGGAGCTGGGCCCACATCGTCATTACCAAAGCACAGGGAATGGGACCAGGCAACGACTGAGCACCTTCCGGCTGCTGCCTCTCGTCGCGATCTCCGGCCAGGCCAGAGCTGACAGCGTGCCAGCAGTAGTCGCCCTGTTGCGTCTCACTGACCAGCAAGCAGCTCGGCGTCAGGAACTTCTTGTTGGCCTGGTCTCCGGAGGAGAGGAGGGAGCAGTTGGAACGCGAAGCTGCCAGCGGCCTTTTTCCCTTGTACCTTCGTAGGCCGACGACAGCGCTCCACTTCCTTACTCACTACTCACTCACTCACTCGCTTGCTCCACTCGTCCCTGCAGCATCTGCGCCAGCTCGCGCAGCACCCCCCGGATCAGTAGCACAAAGCGCGAGCTGGCGGCTGCCGCCGCTGCCAGCACCTCGCCATGATCCACCGGCTGCCCCTCGGTCCCGGTGGCGCTATTCGTAATCAGGCTCAGACCAAGGACACGCTGCCCCATATGGCGGGCCACGATCACCTCGGGCACGGTAGACATTCCCACAGCATCGCCCCCAATCTGGCGCAGAAAGCGCAGCTCAGCCGGCGTCTCGTAGGATGGGCCACTGACCATCACATAGACTCCCTCGTGCAGGTGCAGGCTGGGAATCTCCCCGGCCACCCTCTGCACCAAGGCCCGCAGCTCCTGATCGTAAGCCACGGTCATGGCCGGGAAGCGTACCCCAAACCGCTCATCGTTAGGACCACGCAGTGGATGCCAGCCCGCCAACCCGGGCAGATTGATGTGATCGCGAATCAGCATGAAATCACCCGGCTGATAGGCTGGATTCAAAGCGCCTGCCGCATTGGTCACCACGAGCACCTGAGCCCCCAGACGCGCCATCACTCGCACAGGCAGCGTGACCTCCTGGGGCGTATACCCCTCATAGAGATGCTGTCGGCCCTGCATGGCTACCAGCGCCACTCCCTCCAGCTGCCCCAATATCAAGCGACCAGCATGGCCCGCTACCGTCGATGAGGGCCAATGCGGAAGCTGAGCATAAGGAATGGCAGCAGCGGCCTCTACCGTCTCGGCCAACTCGCCCAGGCCCGACCCTAGAATCAGGGCCACCTGAGGCACCAATGGAGAAAGCTGCCGGATCGCCGCCACGGCCTCCTCGACCTGGTCGTACAACATGACACTATCCTCGCTTCAATAGAGAATCATCACCCTCAGACGCTCCCCAGCGCTCCGACTGTCCCGCTCCCCTTGATAGGTGAGCATATTCCAATAACGCCTGGATACCTTGCGGCTCACTACTACGCTTGATAGCCAGAAGCATCAGCGACTGACGCAACTGGCAGGGCGTCAGCTCAGCAATACCGGCGCGCAGGGCATAGTTTCTGACCACTAACCAGAAGCCCTGGCGAGTGAGCCTGCGGCCATGATGGTTCACGAACAGGCCAGGCTCCTCGGGATGACGGCGGGCCAGATAAGGACGCGAGCGCAACAGATACTGCTCCAGCGCCATAATGGCCTGCGATGTCAGCGGGCACTCGCGCAAACGACCATCGCTGCGCGGATAAACCAGCGAGCCATAGAGGCGATTGAAACAGCTCACATCGAGAGCCACCAGCTCGGTGAGATGCATCCCCGTCGCATAGAGCACCTGCACCATCGCCAGATCGCGCATGCCCGTTGGTGTGAACGGCGGAATCTGCTCCAGCAGGCACGCAAGCTGCTCAGCAGAAAGCACTGGAAAGGTGGTCCTGAGAGCACGGGGAGCTTGCACCGTCTCCAGCAGATTCCTCTCCAACAGCCCCTGGCTTTTGAGATGACGCAAAAAGGTCTTGAGCGCGGCCAACTTGCGACTGATCGTCGTAGGCTGATAGGCACGTACCTGACGCATCTCCTCTAGATAAGCCTGCACATCCTCGCTCTCTACCTCCGACCAGTGCCGGCGTAGCCGCTTTTGCTCTAGAAACGAGGAGAACTGAGAGAGATCATTGCGATAGGCCGCCACCGTGTGGTGATTGATTCCGGCGCCCCTCTCAGCCAGAGTGGCGAGATAGGCATCGACAGCTTCTTGCAACATTGCAACATATCCCCTGCCCAGAAATGAGAAAGAAGTGCACCTACCACCATCTTCTCGTCTCGTCCGTATCTGAGGGAGGAGTGGGTGGCTTGCCTTGGTGCTGGCATTATATGCCAGAGGCTGGACAGAGGCAAGAGTGGCGACAGAAGAGTACCACTGCGCCAACCCAGAACGGAATGCTATAATAGGACTATCCGCCCGGCATGCGCAGAGACTGAGATGTGGCAGGTCGGGGCGCCAGTTGTCGCCTTCGTTCGTCACAAGCGGGCGGACGAGCGAGCGACGATGACCCCACCCCTGTTGCTATGATACAATCCTATCCACTATCAGCTAGCGGGAGAGAGAGATGAGCAAGTTTTCTGATATGTTGAGCCAGGCGCGGCGCGGCCAGAGCGGCGGCGCCATCGGCTTCTTCGGTGGCAAAAGCCGACCAGCGGTTAAGCCCCGTGCCGCCGCGCTGCTGATTGAGTTTCCCGCCGTGGACGCCGGCGAGGCGGAGGCCGCCATCAAAGCCGGTGCCAACGGCCTGCTCTTCCATTGGTCTGGCTCCCCCCTGGAAAGTGCTAGCCTTGCAACTCTGAAACAGCTCAGTGAGACTATTCAGAGCCAGGACGAGAACGCCGCCCTCGGCCTGCGCCTTCTCGGCAACGGGGCCAATATCGAGCGCAAGATGCTGGATTCTCTCAAAGAGCACGGAGTCCATTTCCTGATCGTGCCGCTCCAGGCCCCAGCCCGCTTATTGAGCACGCACCTGAAGGACTTCGATCTGGCAGTAACGCTACCCTGGCGCGGGAACGACCCCCTCTATCCTCTGGTGGTACGCAACCTGGGCGCCTTCGAGGGCCTCTCGGCCCTGCATCTGGATGGCCGAGAGCTACCATTAGAGCGCCTGAGCATCGAAGAGGCTCTTGGCTACCGCGCCATCCGCGAGGCGCTGCGCCTGCCGGCCCTTCTGAGCCTGACGTCGCTCAATAGCGAGGCTGCCGCCTATGGCCTGCTGACGCTGGGCGTTCAGGCGGTGATTGTGCCGGCCAGCGAGAGCACCGCCGCGACGACGCAGCGCATTCAGGAGCTGCGCGAGTGGTTGGAGAAGGTCCATCGGCAGGAAGAAAAGGAGCTTCCTCCGCCGACCGTGCCTCAGCCGTCGCTCTCAACCTCCTTTGAGGAGGAAGAAGAACCCTAGAATAGTCGGTTCGGCCTTCGCGCCAGGTTGAGCGCGGGGCGGGCCTACGGTCGGGCCATGCGTGCGTGATCACGTGGCTCAGTTCATCACCAGATGATGAAATGCCTCGGCACAGGTAAAGCCGTGCTCGCTGCCGAGCGGACGACCACGCTGGAGCACCAGTTCGCGGATGGCCTGGGCATCGCGCCCGCGCATCTGGCTGGCATGGCAAAGGAGCGCCTCGACTTTCCTGTCGATCACAGCGCTAATGTCTACCCAGTGGTTCGGCTGGTCACTGGCAAAGAAGTAGATCTGGCGTACGCGATGCGGCCCACCCGTCTCGGCAAATTGCTCAGGATAATACATGAGATTACGTGAGGCGGCCAGGGCGTCCAGGGTGCAGAGACCTACTGCGCGGTGGTCAGGGTGCACCTGATAGCGCTGCCAGGGATCAAAGGTAAAGACTACGTCCGGCTTGAGCAGACGCACCATGCGGGCGATCTCACGCCGCATCTGCAGCGACGGCTCAACATCGCCATCGACATAGTCGAGGAAGAGCACCTGGCGTACGCCAAGGACTTCCGCTGCCCGCCGCTGTTCGGCCTCACGGATCACCGCCAGGCGCTCCGGCGTCATGGCCGGGTCATCGCTGCCGCGCTGCCCGCGGGTGGCCAGAAGATAGCTGACTTCACAGCCCTGAGCGGTCAAGCGGGCAATGGTTCCACCGCAGAGAAACTCGGCGTCATCGGGATGAGCCATCACGACCAGGATACGCTGACCACCAGGGGGAAGAAGGATGTTGCTGTTCTCTACCATTGTTTCCTCACTCATCTCCCAGGCGTGGAATAGCAAAGTGCTTGCCGGTCTGCCAGTGCAGCTGGCGCCGGGGAATGCTCCGCAGCAATTGCCTGGTGAGCTGCCAGACTCCCTCTGGATCACTATTGTTGCGCCAGTAGTAATAGCAAGCAACTTCGTCAGGTTCAGCATGCAGCGCCAGCTGGAAGAGCTGCGGTAGCTCCTGCTGGCCTTCTTCGTCCAGATCGAAGTTCTGCAACCAGAGCAGGCTACGCTTCTGATGCTGGCGCGCCCGATCAACAATCTCCCGCTCGCTACGATCATAACTGCCAGTCACAACCTCAGTAGCTTGAGGCTGCTGGCGGGGTCGACGCTGCAAGTGGAGGCCCAACATGTCCAGGTCCGGTAAGAGGGCAAGGTCCTCGATCAGGCTGGCATCGTAGGAGGGGAGTACAATAACGGTCCGAACATGCTTGTCCAGACCTTTAATATAGGCGCAGAGATCGCTCAAGAAGGTCACCCAGGAGCGGCGACGAAAGCCCGCCAGGTCGGTCACATCGGGACAAAGCGCCCGACACACCGAGCAGAAGCAGGTAATTTCTCCGTAGTCTGGTTCATCGAGCAGAATCCCATTAATGGGATAGGTGTTTAAATAAAAAGCGATCTCTTGAAAGAGCCAGCGACGAAACGGCTCATGGTTGAAGCAGGTCAGATCGTGATAACGACCGTGGCGGTCCAATACACGTGACTCAGGGTGATGGAAGGTATACCAGCTTGGGGCCGGCGAAGGGGTGGCGAAAAGATTACCATGCTGGCCCGGACTCAGGTAGACTTTGAGACCCACGTCTTGCGCGAGGAGCAGGCCACGCTCCAGATCACGAGGCCAGTAGTGGCGCTCTTCATCTAGAATGCTGTAAACGATGCTGCTGGCGCCCGCGGCGCGGATCTGCTCAAAGTCCCGTTTGACGAGGTCGGGATGAAAGAGCGAGTGGAAATAGGCAACGGTAATGTCCATGACGCTCACCAGGCAAGCGGTCCAGGATAGGTGGTGCGGAGACCGATTCTTCACTCGTACTGAGCAAGCAGCTGGGCTATATTGGGAAATAGCTCGCTGGTAGTATACCACAGGTGGGACAGAATAGTTCTCCCACGAGCGAAAAAGGACTAACTTCCTTCTCTGGGGCCGCATTCTTGACAGCCTGGTCACGAAGCGGCACAATCCAGACGAATGGAATGGCTATGGCTATGCAATGGCAATGGTTACAACCGGGTAGCAGCTGCACGGTACGCGCCTACGCCAAGATCAATCTGACACTTGACGTCCTTGGCCGTCGCGGCGATGGCTATCATGCGCTGGCGACGGTGATGCAGACGATCGATCTCTACGACACACTCTCATTGACGCTGCGCGAGGATGGGCTAGTGCACCTGGTTTGCACGCAGCCCGAGCTGAGTACGGAGACGAATCTGGCGCTACGCGCGGCGATGCTGCTCAGAGCACATACTGGCGAGCGACGTGGCGTGCTGATTGAACTACAGAAGCGCATCCCGAGCGCTGCCGGCCTGGGTGGAGGAAGTAGCGACGCCGCGGCGGCTCTGTTGGCTCTGACACGCCTGTGGCAGCTGCGACTGACTGCAACGGAATTAATGGAGCTGGCGGCCTCGCTCGGCTCGGATGTGCCTTTCTTCCTCTATGGCGGATTGGCACTCTGCGAGGGCCGGGGCGAGCTGGTAACCCCTTTGCCTCCCTGCTGGCCCGCCGAGCTGCGCTGGCTGGTGCTGCTGAAGCCAGCGATCAGTGTGGCAACCGCCGGGGTCTTTGGGGCGTTGACGGCGCACGACTATAGCGATGGTTCGCACACGCAGGCGGTCTGCGCGGCTTTGCAGGCGCAGCGGATGCCTGCCCTGTCTCATCTCCACAATGGTCTTGAGCGCGGGGTCCTGGAGCGCTATGCCGAGGTGGCCGTCGGACGGGCCGCGCTTCTGGAGGCCGGGGCACCTTTCGTCCGTCTCTCAGGCAGCGGTCCGACGCTCTTTACGGCTCTGGCCGATCTTGAGGAGGCTCACCGCCTCTGGCTCCGCCTCCAGGAGCAGGGCTACGAGGTCTACCTGACCCAGGTGGTCTATCCCTCAGCAGAATCCCTGACTCTTGCGTCTGTCGCCGCTCACTAAACTGCTTCGGGCCGCAGCGAGCTAGCTCGTACACTAGATTCGCTGCCAAAGTGCCTTTTGCTATAACAGCGTCAAATTCCTGCGCCCTGCCATGCAGCATGGAGAGAGCAGGTATACGTCCAAAGCTTGTTATATGTTTTTTGCCTGCTACTCTGCCGGCCTGGTCGGAGCCGGGCCGGCAGGTGCGACTGTGCTGGCTGAGGCGCGCTTTGTTGAGGATGAGGGAGCAGTAGACGATGCCACTGGCAGTCTTGCGCCAGCATGTGGTGAGCTTGCTCTGCTACATGCTGCGCCTTCCTTTCGTCTGTTTCAATTTTGTCGAGCGCTGGCTCCGGCGACGCGCCTGGCGCGAACCGCGCCGGATTGTGCTGATTAAGCCCTGTTGCCTGGGCGACCTGCTAATGACAACGCCGCTGCTCGCGGTCGTGCGGGCGGCTTATCCCCAGGCCCAGATTACGTATGTGGCCAGCAGCTGGTCGAAAGTGGTGCCGGAGCATCATCCCGCCGTGGATGCAGTCCTGGATTGTGGTACGGTCGGTATCCCTGGGCGCTACCGCTTGTCAGAGTATTTGCGCTTTGCTCGCTTTTTACGCAGGCAGCGTTTCGATCTGGCCTTTGTTCTGGATCGATCTCCTATGCTGACCCTGCTCCCCTGGCTGGCGGGTATTCCCCGCCGCGTGGGGCCGGACAGCCTGGGACGCGGCTTCGCGCTGACTGACCGTGTGCCTGCCCCTGCTACTCTGTCCGACCTGCGTCATCAGGCTGAGCTGTACCTGGACCTGGCACGTGCCCTGGACTTGCCGCTGAAATGGGCCGACATGCGCTTTGTGCCTACCAGTGAGGAGCGCCAGCGCGCCCGGACCTTGCTCTCTCGTGACGCCGGTCGGGATGGCGAGCCACGCCTGCAGGTCGCGCTCTTGCCCGGCGGCGGCTCTAACCCAGGGATGACTTTGACGGCCAAGCGCTGGCCAGTAGCACGCTATCGCGAGCTGGTGCAGCGCCTGCTAAGCGAGCTAGAGGCTCGCGTGTTGCTGGTTGGAGGTCCAGAGGACCGCGCCGTCAACGAGGAGGTGCTGGCCGGTCTGGCCGTCCCACCAGGCCGCGTGCTCAATCTGGCAGGCGAGACTAGCTTTGGCGAGCTGGCGGCCATTTTTGAGCAGTGTGCTCTCTTCATCGGCAACGATAGTAGTCCGATGCATCTGGCCACCGCTGTGGGCATTCCAGTGATCGCCCTTTTCGGTCCGACCAGTCCACAGGAGTATGGTCCCTATCCCCTGGACGAGCCGCACCACGTGGCTCTCTGGCAGCATCCGCGCGGGGAGCCTTGCTTTTTCCTGGGTCGCATGCGCGCCTGCCAGGAATGCACCTGTATGCAGGCGCTCAGTGTCGATCTGGTCTGGCAGGCCGTGCGGCAACTGCTGCCCAGCCCTGAGCGGGGGGGAATTCGATGATGCGAGAACGGCTACGTGGGGCACTTCTGCTGCTGATCTACCTCTGTGGCCTGCCGGGGGCATGGCTGGCACAGCGACGCGCCCGACGTCCCCCCTCATCTGCCCAGGCCCCTCGCCTGCTGCTCCTACGCCCGGACCACCTGGGGGACCTGGTCCTGACTACCCCGGCGCTGACGGCGCTTAAGGAGCGCTGCCCGACAGCCCAGGTGACACTCTTTGTGGGACCCTGGTCACAGGCGATTGTGATGGGCCATCCAGCAGCGGAACGGGTCTTGACCTGCGCCTTCCCTGGCTTCCGGCGGGCGGCCCAGGGAGCCTTGGGACCCTATTGGCTGCTGCTACGCCTGGCCTGGCAACTGCGGCGCGAACGCTACGATTTGGCGATCAACCTGCGCCCCGATTTCTGGTGGGGGGCAGCCTTGCTCTACCTGGCAGGCATCCCGCAGCGCGTCGGCTATGCGCTCGCCCCGGGTAGGCGTTTCCTGACGCATGCCTTGCCTTTCTCCGAAGGAGAGCATAGCACCTGCTCCAGCCTGCGTCTGGTCAGCGCTGCACTCCAATTGCTGGGTCAGGCCCCTCTCGCGGAGCCATTTACGCCCGAACGCTACCCGCTCCTTTTCAGGCCAACGGCCCAGGAAGAAGAACGGGCCACCGCCCTGCTCGCTGAGGCCAGTCTGACAGGTGAGGTGCCTTTCGCGGTCATCCATCCTGGCAGTGGGGCCGCCGTCAAGCTCTGGCGTCCAGAGGGCTGGGCTACCTGCGCCGTGTCCTTGCTGCGCCGCTATGGCCTGCGTCTCGTTTTAACAGGTACCCAGCAAGAGCAAGCCCTGCTTGAGGAGATTGCGACTCTGGTCCATCAGCAGCTCAGGGCCCACGAGGCGCCGCCCGTCTTGCTCTCCGCCTTGAGTGTTGGAGAGCTGGCCGCCGTTCTACGCCGCGCGCGGCTGGTGCTCGGTGTCGATAGCGGTCCGCTGCATGTGGCTGTCTCCCAGGGGACTCCAACCGTGGCGCTCTACGGGCCTGCCGATCCACACATCTTCGGTCCCTGGGGCAACCCCAGACGCCACGTGGTCATTCTGGCAAGCGAACGCTGTCCTGCCTGTCCAAAACTCCCCTGCGGGCGTCTCGATATTCCTCCGCAGGCCGTGCCTTTGCATCCCTGCGTACGCCTGATTCCAGAGGAGCGTGTCCTTGCAGCGGTGGAGCAACTCTTGCCAGCACGCATGTTGTAGAATAAGGATGGCACGCAAGAGCTATGGCAGAAAGAGAAGAACTCGATGAATACGGCTACCCACTTCGCCCGCCAGCTCGGCGCCGCCTGCGCAAGCTGTTGATCCAGATCAGTAAACGCACGCTGCTGACGACCATCTACCTGGCGCTGAGCAGCTACGGCTTGCTCTTGCGCTGCGCTCGCCTGGCACGACGCCACGAGCCGCTCGATCCGCAGCGCTTCAGGCCGCGGCGCATCCTGGTTATTCGCCTGGACCTGATCGGTGATCTGGTCCTCTCGCTCACGCTGGTGCACGCCCTCAAGCGGACCTATCCCGAGGCGGAGATCGATCTGCTGGCGATGCCTTCGACAGCGCCAATCGCCGGCGCCGATCCCGATCTGGCCCAGATCATCACGTACGATCCGAACATTTGGCGTCGGCCTCAAGCGCTCGTACGGGGCCGGAATTGGCGCGAGGCCGCGGCGCTGCTCAGCCGGCTACGGACCAGGCACTATGATCTGGCCGTGAGCGTCTTCGGCCCCTGGGCGGCGCTATTGTCCCTGTTGAGCGGCGCCCGACGACGGGTAGGCTTCGCCGGTGAGGGTTATGCAGGCTTTATGACCGATCCGGTGCCAGGCCGCCATTGGCAGCCTGGTGATCGCCGTCACGAGGTTGATTATTGTCTGGAGCTGGCGCGCGCAGCAGGCGTTAGCCTCCAACCAGAAGATCGCTTCCCGCGCCTCCATGTCGATCCAGAGGCCCGCCTTGAGGTTGAGAGGCTCCTCAAGCGTCTTGATCCTGCGATCGACCTGGACGACGAGCAGGAACACGTTGCCGGGTCACGCGCGAGACCACTGGTGGTCTGTCACGTGGCCTCACATAACGGCTACGCCAAGCGCTGGCCTATTCCCTACTGGGCACGTTTGCTGACAGGTCTGGCTCGGGAGGCTCAGGCCCACCTGGTTCTCACCGGTGCCAGGGGCGACTTGCCTCTCATTCTGGCCATCCTCCAGCGTCTGGAAGGCTCCACTTCAGTGCTCAACCTGGCCGGTCAGACGAATCTGCCTCAGCTGGCAGCGCTGATGCAGATGGCTGACCTGGTGATTAGCGGAGACAGCGGCCCAATGCATATAGCGGCGGCCACCGGGACTCCCCTGATCGCTATCCACGGTCCGACCGATCCGGCCCTTAGTGGACCAGTCAGCCCGCAGGCCACAATCGTACGTAGCGGTATCTGGTGTAGTCCTTGTTACGATGCCCGTAGTCCAGCCGACTGTCGCTTCCATACCGTCCAGTGCATGAAGGAGGTCTCGCCGGAGCAGGTGCTGACCCTGGCCCTGCGCCGCCTCCAGAAACGGCAGCCAGCCCCATCCGCGGCGGCTCGTCCCGCTATGCCGCCACCCTCTAATCCCGCCAACCCCGAACAGCCGGGCCAGAGTCACTAGTCCTATGTATGACCTTTGCAGAGGAGGCAGTTACAGTAGTGCAGCAGCAACGCGCGTCCTTGAGAACACCTTCAGCAGAGCCGGATCAGCAGCAGTCAATCCGCTTGCCAGCGGAGGCGCGTCTCCTCGTGATCAAGCTGGCTTCAATCGGCGACCTCTTGCTGGCTACGCCAGCCCTGCACGCTTTGCGCGAGACCTATCCGCAGGCGCGCATCGACCTGCTCGTGACGCCCGGTTCCGCGGATTTGTTGGCCGGCTGGGAGATCATCGACGAAATCATTGTTCTTGATAAATACCTGTTTGATTCGCCCAAGCAGGTCTTGACCGATCCGCTGCGGCTCAGACGCCTTTTCCCACTCTGGCAGCGCCTGCGCAGCGCCCATTACGATGCTGTGCTGCTCTTGCACCACCTGACTTTGCCCTTCGGTCGCTTGAAACATCAGCTTCTGGTGCGTGCTACAGGGGCACGCTGGCGAGTTGGCTTGGATAACGGGCACGGTTGGTTTCTGAATGTACGCGTCAAAGATGAGGGCTTCGGAGCCATGCACGAAGCAGACTACAACCTGGCCATCGCCGCAGCCGTCGGCGCTCACACCAGCGACCGTCGTTTGATCGTCCCCCTGAGCGAGGCGGAGCGGGAGCAGGCCCGCTACCTGCTGTATATGGATGAGGCCCCTGATCCCTTCATGCGCCCGATTATCGCCATGCATCCGGGCAGCGGCAGCTATAGCACTGCCCGCCGCTGGGCTCCCGAGCGCTTTGCCGCCCTGGCAGACACCCTCTACCGCGAGGTGGGGGGACAACTGGTACTGCTCGGGGGTCCAGAAGAGCGGGAGCTGCATCAACATATCCTGAGCCTGCTGCGCTCGGGTGTGCCAGCGCGCAGCTTCGCTGGCAAAGGGAGCGTCAAAGTCACAACAGCCGTCCTGGAACAGGTCGATCTCTTTATCGGCAATGACGCGGGCGTCATGCATCTGGCCGCTGCCGCCGGCACCCCCACCGTCGCTATCTTTGGTCTCTCCAACCATCGCGCCTGGGGTCCCTATACCGGCGGCGTGCCTGGACGACAGGCAGTCGTCGTACGCCTCGACCTGCCTTGCATGCCCTGCTTCTATCGCGGTCATGAGCTGGGCACTCCCGAGGGCTGCGCCACCCGCGACTGCCTGGCCCAACTTGGCGTCGATCCGGTCGCTACCGCAGCGCGCAGCCTTTTACTTCAGGCTGGCTATCGGCCCGCCTCGCCCCTTCACACCTCTCAGCCTTCCCAAGCGGGCACGCCCAATGAGGACCACTGAAGACGAGCCGCGGCTTTGAGGCGTGGCGTGCAGCCAGGGGTGAGCCAGCCGCGCTCTCTCGCTCGCTAAACCCTGGCGCCAGCCTCGGCCCGGTTGCCAGCGGGCTGACCGGTACAACGCTTGACGGGACGCGAGAAATTGCCAATCTCAACCTCGGGCAGCTCCTGACGCAGAATCTCAATCAGGGCGCGCATGCCCAGGGCCTTACCGAGCGAATCGAGAGCTGGGAGACGCGGCAAGAGGACCTCGGGATCGATGTTCAGATTACGGAGCTGGATCAGGCGCAGGCCCGTCTCACGCACAAAGGCCAGGAGCGCCTCCACCTCGCGCTCGCGATCGATCAGACCAGGGAAGCAAAGTAGATTGATAGAGGCATAGACGCCAGCATCGCGAGCGCGCTTGAGCGACTCTTTCACATCAGCCAGCGTATACCCAATCGGACGATAATAGGCTGTATAGGTTTCTTCGCGGCCAGAGATGGTGCTGGCCCGCAGCATATCGAGGCCGGCATCATAGAGGCGCTGTAGCCAGCGCGGATTACTCGCATTGGTATTGATATTAATGACGCCGCGATCCGTCCGCCGGCGGATCTCACGGATGGCCTGCTCGATACGGCGCCACTGCAGCAACGGCTCGCCCTCGCACCCCTGACCAAAGCTCACAATCGCCTCCTCAGCCAGCTCCAGATGGGGGACGGCCACCTCCACAATCTCCTCCACCGTTGGCACAAAGGTCAGGCGATCCTGGGGTGAAATCAACTGCTCCTCTTCTTGCTTCGAGATGCAGCCTACACAGCGAGCATTGCAGCCAGGAGAAACCGCAATAGCCATCTCCCAGCGGCCAAAAAACAGATTACTGGCCGTCGGACAATAGTAGTCTAGTGCACAATGGGCATGCTGCTTCAGCACGCGATTGTGAGGATAGGCTGCCAGCTTCTCCTGGATAAGACGCTCCAGCGTACGGCGCGGGAAGGCTCGTGGATGCCACTTGTGCGGATCATCGGTTCGCAGTGCTGCCACAAAGAGCCGTCCCTTCAGGCCGGCCACAGCACAGTAGCCAAAAAAGGGGAGCGGACCACTCTCAGGGTCTTTGCTATAAGCTGGCAGATGAGTGCGTGTATAGCCGATCGGCAGCAGCGCCGCCAGGGCCCAGGCTCCCCGGCGCTGTAACGTGCGACGCTGACCAGCCGCGTCCAGTCCCACAGGCAGGCGACCAGGGAGCATCGAGAGCGTCGCCCCATCGGGGAGAGGAATCAGCTCCTCAGCCCGGAGCGGACTTCCATCAAAGGCCAGTGCGCGCAGACTTCGCTCTTCACGAACCTCCCCACGCGCCGTCGAATAAACAAGATACGGTTCCTTCATAGCACCTCTTGCGCTCCGCTCATCAATCAGCAAGAACAAGACGAGCGCCTGATCCTGGATGCTCTCCACCTGCCGCAGTCGTTGCCCAAGGATGCCCACAAGAGAACGAAGTCAGCCAGCAAGCAGGCGAAAAAGGTAAAGAACAACCCAGCAGAAGACAGGCACACCTCACCTGCCTGCTGCACTTGATTTGCCCGCAACGCAGGCACAGCAAGGCGGCAGCGGCGACTGAGAGCGTGCGTTGTCTGCGAGGGGATGAACGCCCCTGTGCGGGAAGCCGAGTTGCTCAGTGGACGACCGGCGGTATGACCGGCAGCTGCGGATTGGTTGGAGGCCCTTCGGAACACTCGTCTTCTAAGAACCTGGAGTGAGTGCTACCGGCCTGGGTCTGAGCCTGGGCAGGCAAACGCTGCTCCAACTCCGACATCTCCTCATAGACAAAGCTTAGCAGAATATGATTGTTCAGCACGCTCTGGCAGACATGACGGATGCGGGGGCGCTCGGCCTCCATCCAGGCATTGATGGCCGCCTCAAGGGCGGAGATGCTATCGCCGCACTGGGCACTATCAAAGCCTTTGTATCGATACACCCCTCTGTCCTTTCCCTGCTAGAACAGTCAGGCAGACTCAGGTACACAACGCTTTCTATCACCCATCTGGACAAGAGTTTACCACGAAAGCGCAGGACTGACCACTGCCCCCAGGCGCTGTAGCTCAGAGAAGAAGTGCGGGAAGCTCTTGGCAATATGCTCCACCCCACGCAGTGACAGCCCGCGACGGCTGCGCATCCCCACGATTGTCAGAGCCTGCAGCAGGCGATGGTCACTATGGCCATCGACCCAGACCCCTCCCTCGACGCCCTCCGGCTGCCCCTCGACCACAATGGCGTCCGGCAAAGGAGTCACGCGACAGCCAGCACGCTGCAGCTCGGCGCAGAGATCGTTAATGCGATCCGACTCCTTATAGTGGAGATTCTCCACGTTATAGAAGACACTGCGCCCCTCGGCAAAGCAGGCCAGAGCCACCAGCACCGGGATACAGTCGATGATCCTGCTACCATCCAGCTCCAGCCCATGCAGGGGCCGCCCACCACGCACACACAAGGTCTCGCCTTCGCGCTGGAGGTCACAGCCCATCGCTAGCAGAGCCGCCACCAACGCCTCGCCATCCTCCTCACCTGCCGGCAAGCGTCCAAGCCGTAGCTCGCTGGCAGGATCGGCCATCGCCGCACAGGCCGCCAGCAGCGCTGCCGCCGAAGGATAATCACCAGGCACCACATAGGCACCCGCGCGGTAGGCTTGCGGGGCCGGCACCCGGAAGCGCCGGAGAGCAGCATCGTGTTCAATGACAATCCCTGCCTGACGCAGGACTTTGAGCGTCAACTCCACCATCACCTGAGAGGTTAAGCTGTCAACAACCTCGATCGTCAGCGGTTCAGCAAGCAAAGGGGCCAGAAAGAGCAAAGCGCTCACATATTGGGAACTGCGCGCTCCCGAGACCACCACCCGACCGCCATGCGGCTGGCCTCCATAGAGCGTAATCGGCAGATAGCCCTCCGGTCCCTGAGCCTCGACTCGCACGCCCAGAGACTCCAGCGCCTGCAGCAGCTCGCGATTTGGCCTGCGCCCCAGCGACTGCGGCTGATCAGTCACAAAAGTCACTTGGGGCAGCCAGGCGGAGACGCCGAGCAAGAGGCGCAGTACTGCTCCTGCATTGCCGACGTTGATCAGAACCGCTCCCGCAGCCCGGGGCCGCCCGACACCTCTCACCTGCAAGCGCTCGCCCGGTTCTCCTAGCCAGTCGAGTTGCGCCCCTAAGGCACGACAGCCCCGAAAAAGCGCTTCGCTATCCTCACTAAGAGCGGGGAAGAGAATCTGGCTCTCTCCCTCCGCCAGGGTTGCCGCTAACAGGTAACGCAAGGTATAGTACTTGGAAGAGGGAAACGACGGTTCCCCCCGCAGCAACGTTGTCGGCGCAATCGAGAGATTGCGTCCTGGTTTGCCCGCCGCTGTGGTTCTCGCGTCTCGTTGTTCCATCTCTCATTAGCCTGGCTCATGCTCGAACATCTCACATCACATCCGGCTGCCTTGTCAAGAAGCAGCACGCCGCCTTGTAGTGCGCAGCAGAGCCATATTCATCTTGCGCAACAGCCCCGCCAGCAGGTCGGAGCTTGTCTTCAAGATAGTATCACGCCGGTGCGCTCTCTCTCAAGAGGCGAAAGAAAGAGATGAATGACATGCAAGCCAGCCGATGCAACCTTGTGGTCAGTAGCCAGGGCAACATATGTCTCTTGCTCGCCTTACAAAAGGATTACACTGTACATACAAGTCACGCTACACTTTATAGTGCATCATTTTACCTTTTCAACAAGGGAAAAGTCATAGCTATCAATTGACTAAAAATGTATATTCTGCTATACTAGGATTCCATATAGCAGAATTTCTAGGAGGCGCCAGACGATCGTGAAACAAGACCATTTTGTCATCGTGGGAGCGGGGATCGTGGGACTGGCGACGGCCTATGCGCTGCTGGCCCGAGGCATAGAGCGCGTCACCGTACTGGAGCAGGAAGTTGTCGACCATCCGCGCTCTACCTCTCACGGAGCCTCGCGTCTATTACGCTTTGAATACGGAGCTAATGCCCTCTACTCGCAAATGGTTATACTCAGTCTAAGTCGCTGGGCGGCATTGGAGCAGCTGACAAAGCGAACACTCTATCTACGCACAGGGTTGCTCTTGCTCGGGCGTGAGGACGACGGGTTCACCCTGGAAAGCTATCGTACGCTGCGAGCTTTGGGCTTGCCGACAGAGCGGCTAGCCGAGCAACAATGTCGCCGACGTTTTCCTCAATTTGAGACCCATGCCTTTGATCTGCTAACCTATAATCTGGAAGCTGGTATTCTCCATGCCTCGACCGCTCTACGCGCTCTCAAAGCACTCGTGAGCGAGATGGGAGGAACAATTTGTGAGAGAACGCGCGTCTGCGCCCTCGACGCCAGCAGCCGGCAGCGGCCTCTTCGTCTGCGGCTAGCCGATGGAGCCACCATCAGCGCCGATCGTGTTGTCCTGGCCACCGGGCCTTGGGTTCACCGTCTGCTTGGCGAGCTGCATCTGCCCGTTCAGACAACCCGCCAATATCTGCTCTATTTTGGTGGTCTGCCGCTCTCGAGCTTTGGCGTCCATAATTTCCCGGCCTTTATGGCCAACGATCTCTATGGGCTTCCCATTCACAGCACCTACAGCGCTAATGGCGAGGGGCTGCCCTGGCTCAAAGTCGCCTCTCACGCCACCGGCCCGGTGATCGATCCCGACGAGACCGAGCATCCTGCACGAAGCCAGGAGCTTGTGCGTCAGGCCATCCACGATTTAGAGGAGCTGATCCCGGCTCTGCGACGGGCCTATCTGGCCCACGTTGGCAAATGCATCTACGACATGAGCCCCGACGGCGATTTCATTATCGACCTCCTGCCCGATGAGCCGCGCGTTGCCTTTGCGACGGGCCTCTCGGGCCACGGCTTCAAATTTGGCCCCTTGCTCGGTGAGCTACTCAGCAGCTTAGTCTGTGGCGAGGAACCACTGGTATCGCTGACCCCTTTCCGCCTGGCACGCTTCCATGAGCGCGATGCCCTGAGCCGCCGCCAGCCCGGGCCTATTGATCAGCGGGCACCCAGGTAAGCAGTGACCCATCGCCCGCGTCGAAGAGCAAGTAGAGGCGCGAGGCGATGGGTGCCACCCGCCCCAGAGGGCGCAGTGGATCATGGATTTGAAACGGTCCCTGCAGCTCGACCAGGCAGATCTGCCCTCGTCCAGCGAGCTGGGAGGCCAGGGTCTGCTCCGTCCGCCACCTGGCCAGCCGTGAGACCGCCTCAGCAACGGAAAGAAAGCACACACTGCCAACCACAGGCACACTGCCGAACATGGTAGAGAGCGGAGGGTGCTCAGCGAGATAGGTGCGCACATCCTCTTCAGTGAAGGCCGGCAAGCCCTGTCGGGAACAGGGGATCGCTAGCCTCCCCTGCCTTCGCTCCTGCCTCTCTTCTCCATTGGAGTCCGAGCCTGCTCCGAAAGTCAACCGGCTAGACATACTGCTCACCTCTCTGGTGACGATCGCCCATAGTCAGATTCTCGCTCTCGGTCAGGACATATTACCCGCATTATTTCAAGCGAGCATCATCATTATATAAGGGAGGAGCGTAGGGAAGCTGACAACAGCAGGCCCCGCATCGTCCTGCATAGCCCTGTCTCGCCAGGCAGGCAAGGCTAGACAGGGCTGCGACAGCCAGGCAGGGCACTCGCGAAGCAGCTCCTCCGGCGGACTACTGCGCGGCATGGCGTCAGCTTGCAGACGTCCTCTTTGTGTACTACAGTATGCTAGTTGTAAGACGGAGGCTGCTCCGTTCTAGGAATACCGCAGGTGCTTTTTTGGAATTCAGGAGGAAGGAGAGACATATGGCACGAACACGCACACATCATGAGGAGACAACAGATCGTGAGATGGAACCTCCCACCGAGTTGCTCACCGTGAGCGAGGTCGCCCAGCGGCTCCGCGTCGACGACACCACCGTGCGGCGCTGGATCAAGTCGGGCGCCCTGGAGGCCATCCTGCTCCCCCACCGTGGCAAACGGCAGGGCTACCGGGTCAAGAAGAGTACGCTCGACGCCCTGATCCATGGTACCACAGCGGTCAGCGTCTAGATGAAGGCTACAGAGAGCCTGGTCTAGCGCAGCCTGGTCAGGGAGAGCGACGCGGCACGGCACAGCCAGGAGCTGGTTGCTGGTCAGACTGAAGGGCAAGCAGACAAGGAGGAGAAAGGTATGAATGCTGAGCCGAGGTGGAGCACTTCACCCTCTGCCGACCCCGCACCAGGCTCACTCAGCCAGCGAAACATCGTGGAATAGGTACGTGGTGGAACAGAGTCTCAGGCCGGCCCACCTTCAGCCAGCCCAGGCCTCGCTCGGCTCTCACTTAGCGAGCGCTAAGGTCCGAGGTGCGTAATAAGAGCGGTGAGCCGGCTTTTTTCCCCTTGCACTAAAGCCACTCTCAGGCGCAAGGTAAGGGCAGAAAAGCAACACACCGCACTACCACGGCTCAGGTAACAGCCCGCTATCTTCCTCCCCTTCCCCAGGCAGCAGGTTCCGTTCCATCCTAACCTGGCGTATGGCCGTGTTTGTATGCTATGCTATTAGAAAAGACTAGCAAGGGATCTGCTTTACTGATAGCACAAAGGTGAAGGGAATGGCAGCAAATCGAGGCAATCGCGAAGCACGCAAGGCCGAATTGCTCAGGATCTCGCGCGAGGTCTTCGCCGAGAAAGGATTCGAAGCAACGACCATCTCCGAGATCGTGGCCCGCGCCGGCGTGGCCCAGGGAACCTTCTACTGGTACTTCCCATCCAAGGCCTCGGTCTTGACAACGCTCGCCCGCGAGATGCAAGAGCGCATCGAGACCGCGCTCCGACGCGCCTACGATGAGGCCCACAATCTGCAGGAGATGATCGAGCGTAGCGTGGCCGAAACGTTCCAGATCATGTCGGAGTACCGCGATATCCTGGCAATCGTGCACTTCAATACCTGCTGGACCGAGCACCCCGCCGAACGCCAGCATATCTTCGCCCCTTACTACGGGCTGATCGCTGAGATCATCCGCCAGGAGCAGCAACATGGCACCCTTAGCCCAACAATCAACCCCGAGGTGACGGCGATCCTTATCGTCGGTACAGTCTACTACGCCGCCGAAGAATGCTATATCTATAACTCGCCCGTCTCCCCCGAGGTCTTCATCGCCGAATGCTCTAGCTTCATTCGCCACGCACTCGGCATTGCTTAACGCCGATTCGCGCCGGTCGCTCGCTCTCGCTCCCGGTATCCTGTCCGGTTGCAGAAACTACCCTAATTTACCAGGCGACCGTGTTCCCCTTGACAATCACCTGATTGCCGGCTATAGTCATATACAACAACGGTTGACTGACTGTCAGTCAATTTAGTCGATGGTTCAGGATCTGGCGAGGGCCAGCCGGTCCCGACGCGGCTTTGTCGGGGCGGCGCCTCCCTCACAGGCAGGCAGGTACCAGGAACAGGGGGAAATAACCCATGACCACCGAACCGGCCCAACAGGAAGGCTTCATCGATGTCGATTCTGAACAGACGCCACCGGTTGAGAAAGATCGACTCTATCGCCTGTGGGAGGAAGGGAACTGGTCAGCAAAGGCGCTGGACTTTAGCCAGGATGCGCTGGATTGGAGAGAAAAGCACGGTGAGCGAGAGCGGGCGGCGATTCTCTGGAATTGTTCGATGTTCCTCGATGGCGAGGAATCTGTAACGCTGACGCTGGCCCCCTTCGTGGAGCCGGCTCCGCGGCCAGAGGATAAAATCTTTCTCGCAACGCAGATCGCTGACGAGGCCCGTCACCATGTCTTCTTCGACCGCTTTATCCGCGAAGTCTGCCAGCTCGGCCAGGACATCAGTACGACGCTGAGCGCGGTTCGTCCTCATCTGAGCTGGGGCTTTGTGCAGGTCTTCACAGAGCTAGATCGCGCCGCAGAGCGGCTGCGCCGCAATCCCCACAGCTTGCCGCTGCTGGCCCAGGGTGTCGTCCTCTACCACATCGTGATTGAGGGCATGTTGGCCCATACAGGACAGCATTTTCTCCGCGAATACACCACCCGCACTGGCCTTCTTCCAGCTCTGGGGCGCGGCATCTTCTTTGTCTCCCGCGATGAGTCGCGGCATATCGCCTTTGGCATCCAGTTGTTGCGCGAGCTGGTGAGCAAGGATCGACGTTGCAAGGAGGCAGCGATTACCATGCTCAATCGTATCCTGGCTTGGACAGCGGGCGTGCTTGCTCCCCCCAATCACGACTGGTCGTACATTACCTGCCTCGGCTTTACCCCCCAGGAGATGTTCGCTTTTGGTCTGCGTTCGCTTCATACGAAGTTGCGCCGTGCGGGCATCGATCCCCATGAGGTAAGCGAGCTGGCCAAACTGGGCCTTGATGATCCTTTCGAGGTGCAGGCTGAGCGCATCATCAAGTTCATCGAAGGCGGGGTCCTGGGAACTGGGGACGCCCCCCATGTGACCGAGGAGACAATGGAGACTATCTTTACTTCGATGCGCCTGGTAGCCTCCTGGTCGCAGCAGCGCTCCAAGCCCATCCGCGCCTCTATCCAGTGGCTCTTTGATGACATGCAGCCTCGCTACCTGAAATTAGAGCCGGGCGCACCACCAGTCACCGGCGTGGGGCGTGTGGAGAATCCGCGGCTGACGCTGCGCTGCTCGGCCAGTGATTGGGCCCGCCTCTCCAGCCGTCGTCTCAATCAGCGCCAGGCTGTACTCTCACGCCGCCTCCGCATCAGCGGTGACTGGCGGCTGGCACTGGAGCTGCCGCGCCTGCTCGCTGTTTAGGAGACGGAGCGTCAGCTTCTGCACGCCAGGGTGGCGCAGGGCCACGCAGCTGGTTAAGAGGGCTATGCTGCAATCCTCAAGCGCTCTTGATCCAGCTGCGCCCACGCTCCCTATTCGCTTAGCTCGTTGAGCAATGTTCGCTTCGCTGGTTTGGCCGGGGCTGTTTACCGGCAGGTCGCTTCACCGTAGAGGCGTGGAAAAGGAGTTTCTACAATGGCGATGTCTCAAGAACCACAGGCGGAAGGTACCGCGCAAAGCAGCAGTAGCCAGAGCCAACAAGTGATCGTTGTCGACCTCTCCAGTCGCTCCAGCCGCAATAAGCTGGCAGGACTGCGCCAACGCTTCAGTGCCTGGCGTACTTACCGACGCCTGCGCACCGCTGACAAAGAGGCACGGCTGGTCCAACAGTGGCAGCGCTGGGGCCGCTTCCGCCGCTGGCGCCGCTCCCGACCCTTTGCCGGCTCCATTCTTCTGATCCTCTCCGGCCTGCTGGTCCTCTGGGGTCCAGCTATGTTAATCAGGTTGGCCATGCTCCCTGGTAGCACGATTTGGGCCGGCATACTTGTTGGCGCCTTGCTGGTCATTATGGGCGTCATCCAGCTGCTCGTCCCTGCCTACTCGCTCATCACAGGGGCTATTGGCGTGGTGCTCGCCCTGACTTCGCTGATCGCTTCCTCTTTCGGCGGCTTCGGCATTGGTATGCTACTTGGCATCATCGGCGGGGCCTTGGGTGTGGCCTGGCGCCCCGTCGCCGCCGGCAAACGGAGCCGTGTGCCACGCCCGTCTCTTCGTACTCGCGCAACGACCCGTCCGTGAATCCGTTGCCCTAGAGTTCTAGTCTGGAGTTCTTAGCTCGCAAGGATCGCCAATCAGTCTATCTTCTGAGATCGTTATCCCATGTGCGCCCCTATCCATTCGTCTGTAATCCCGCTCGTCGGGATTGCATATACATAAATATATATCTGTCATGTAGTACCTAAAAAGGAGAGCGTCTCATGGAAAAAGAGCACGACACCGGAATGACCCGGGAGCCAGAGCGCGAAGAAACTAGCCTGCCCATTCACCTGCCGCCTTTCGATGAGGAAAGCATTGACGTCAGCCGGGTGGAGACTATCGAGACCCGAGCGGTTGCCGACGAGGACGAGGAGCTACCGCCGGTGGGGCGTACTAACCGGACCGTTTTCTGGTCGGTGATGCTGCTCGCGGCCCTGGTGCTCTTTGGCATGCTCGGAGCGGTTGAGAACGGGGCCATAGCCCTGGCGGCAGCGGCGCCGGTGCCAGTCACGGTGCAGGCCAAGGTCCTGCAGGCCACAAACTTCCATCTCTATCCGGGCATCTCGCCCGCCGATAATAGCACGCCGGTGGCAGTCAACCAGCTTGATGGGACCATCACTGACCTGGTGATCAGCAAGAGCATCAGCCTGGGACCCCTGGGTACAGTGACCGTCAAGCTGGAGGCCGGCCAGAACACACCTGTGTCGGTGACGGGGCTGACGAACGACGCCACGGGGTTGCAGGCCGACGAGGGCCAGTTCCAGAACCTCGTGCTCAGCACTGGCCCCAATCCTTTTGATCAGACGGCCACCAGCGCGACGCTGACCAATCTGACCATTAATTCCCCATACCAGGCTGCAAACAGCATCACGCTGCCCGGTCTGACGCTGAGCATCACCCATAGCTAATAAAAGCTGGCGAGAGACAGGTCGCCTCCTGTAAGACCCGTCCATCGTCACCGCGCGGGTGCAGCGGTGCTCCCAGGGTCGGCTGCACTCGCGCTCTCTCCCCGTCTGGTACTCCAGTAGTACTACTGCCATCTGACGGTATTTTTCTTCCTATCCTCTCAAGCTCAGCGGACGAGTAAATGAATAAAGGTCAGGCCAAGCTATGAAGAAGAAGCGTTCTCTAGCAGTGCTGGCATTCTGGGGGAAAGTCGGCGCACTCTGTTCTTTTCTGGTGCTCTTGATTCCAGCCTTTGTTGCGGGGGGCCAGGTGGCCTTCGCCGCTGGTCCAGCGACGGCACCGCAGGCCGGGCCGGTGTTCTGTCTGCCGCCGCTGATTCCGTGTCATTATCGGACGCCGACCCCGACACCAACTGTCGATCCACCAACCCCAACGCCGACACCGTCACCGACACCTTCGCCGACGCCTCCGCTACGGGCAACACCAACGCCGGGCGAAACAGCCACGGCAACCCCGGCGCCGAGCGCGGTCCCATCGGTCACTGTGACGCCTGGGGCAACGGCGACAGTGACGGTGACTCCCCCCCCAACCCCTACGGCTACGCCGAAGCCGACGATTCTCACGGCCCCCAACTCGATTGTGTTGCGGGCAAGCGAGATTATTGGTACCAATGCTCACCTGAGTCTTCTGCCCGACCCGCTGCATCCCGTGCTGACCTTCAGTTCAACCACCATGTCGGGGCTGCAGATCTCACGTGACCTCGGCAGTGTGACTATTACTATCACAGCCTCGGGCACAGCGGTGGCAACTGGTGTTTCAATCAAGACTTCAATCTTGCAGGATATTGTTACTGGCCTGAGCAGTTTCGCCAATAAGGCTGATCTGCTGATCCTGGCTGCTGGGGGCACGGTACCCCGTCTTGTGATGACCAATGTGGTACTCTATATCGACCGCTCGCTCAGCAGCGCCTCTCTCCAGGCTGGCGGGCTGCAGGTCTCTTTCTCCTGATCCTTTTGCTGGTACTGCCCTGCGCAGCCCAACGCCAAGCAAAAAGAAGGGGGACGCACTGGCGCGTCTCCCTCTTGCTTCTTTCTGCTTACAGAGGGCTTCACCACCGGCTGGCTGCCCTGGCCTGAACTTGAGCGGATCTCCTCTTCCGCTATCCCAGGCTGCCAGCCGGAGCATAGGCCCAAGCGTCTGGGCATACCTGGCAGGTCTCGAACCTACCAACACTTGATCCGAAGTCAGGTTTTCCCTCGAACGGCCACCTGGCTTCGGAAGCCGCTCTCCAGGCGGCCTGGCGGGAACCGCTTCTTTAGTGCCGCACGCTTGGCAAAAGTTGTCACAGGCTCCTTACTCTCTGACTCTCTGCCTTCTCCAGAAAAGGACAACCTGTCCTTCGCCTGATTTTAGACAAAAGTGTTCTCCAGGCAGAAGGCTGCACTACGATAACTATACGCTCCCCTTTCAACAAAGACAAGAGTGTCAAGTGTTCATCTATGTGTTCCTGACACCTGATGGCTCTTCACAGCGAGCACCATTTCTGCAGGAACCTTCAGGCTGGGCACTCCCCAGAGCGCGCCCCCTTGGGCCGTTCATCTGCAGGAAGCAATCTCCTGCATCCAGCCTGCTCTTTTCTTCAGCACTCCAATCGCCAGGTCCCACCAGGTCCGGTCAGGTACTCTTCCCTTTTCGAAGGTTGACCCGTTTCTCCCCCTCTCCCATTCATTCCTGGTTCCTCTCCCCGGCAGGCAGAAGCCACCTATCCCCCCACTGCTCAGCAGAGGGAAAGGCAGGACAGGCGGCTTCTCTTAGCTCACCAGCGCCTCCAGCCAGGCAGCAAGGTCCACCAGACGCAATTGCCGTGGCCGCTCGCTGCGATCAAAGGGATCGCTGACGATCATCTCCTGCAAGGCTTTCGGGGAGGTGATATGGCTATAGAGACCGTAGAGGAGGTCCAGAAAGCACTCCAGGTCCTCGATGGTGTAGCCTGCTGGGGCTGGCCCATAGGCCTTGAGCAGGCGCTTGCGTCGCGCAGGTGAGAGCGTTGGCCCCCCCTGCTGTATGACTCGATGCCGATCCTGATCACCAGACATGACACGTGACATCGGAACGAGTGGCCTCCTTTCTTCCGCTGACTATCTGAGAGGGGAGGACGAGGAGCATGCAGGCAGATGCGTTGGCCCAGACTGGAGCACGCATAGGAACCAGGAGGAAAGCCGGCTGGGCTGACACCCAGCAGCAAGCAGACAGGTATATCGCTGACTCAGGCTTCCCTGCTCCTGGGAGCAAGAGCATGGGATGGATAAGGCAGCCAGACCATTCGCTCCACCGCTGCGCTTCCCTGCTCGGGGATGGAACCCCTTCCCTCTGCGTTCCCGTTCCCTTCCCAGGGTGTTCCCCTCTCGTTCCCGAGTGGCTCTCGGGTCGAGCGGGTCTGCTTGCGAGCAGTGTAAACGTGCTGCGGCCTCGGGAAAGCGAAGCGCTGCCGCCGGTGCTTCCCCCTGATCCCAAGAGCACCCCCCACCGAGGGCAGGAACAGGCGACGCCCATGGCGCTGTGCCTGACCTGACCTGGCCCGCAAGGACGACAACCCTCTGGAGCGCCGTCCCATTCTGACCCAGACAGCAGCGACCTGCCTGCGCTGGTTGAACCCCGCTGCGCTCCCGCCAGGTCGCTGTCCTGCTCGTTCGTCCGCTTGCTGTTCAGGGATGTCAGGAAGGGAAGGCATCCCTCCGCTCCCCACAGACGGCTTCCACGCGGTCGAAACAGAGCGACAAGAGAACGGGGGACTCGTCTCTCCCCGCTCGCTGTTCAGAAGGGAAAGAAGCCATGCTGTTCCCCTTTCTGCGTTGGTGGACCGCTCTCTCACTGGCTGATCACTCGTGGTGATCGTGACCTCCCCACCAACGACTGTTTTCCCGAACCCTGTCACCTCTGCCTTCTCATCCCGAGCCATCGCCGTCACCCCTTGCCGAGGCGAGGCGGTCCCTCTTGCTGCCGCTGTTGCCGCTCCTGCTGTTCGCTTCGAGCATCTCGGCACCCGGCGTTCCACGCAGCGATGCTCGAAGGGCCTCACAAGCCACCGCAGGGCCACAGGGGATGGCATCATGGCCGTACAAATGCGGTCTGTAGTGACCGCTTTTTTGGGATGCTCGAAACGACTTGACGGAGGCCGCTCCTGATGCTACCCTAGAGAGGGGGCTGTCAGAAGGCCGCTTCAGCCCGATTTGGGATTGAAACCCGCTGAGTTCTTCTCATTTCCTCCCCATCCTCCGTCAGAAGGCCGCTTCAGCCCGATTTGGGATTGAAACCAAATGGCATGATATGCTCTGAATATTCATAATACGGTCAGAAGGCCGCTTCAGCCCGATTTGGGATTGAAACTGCCCGCTCCGGCTGCCCAGCCTGGGCCGCGGCCCAGGTCAGAAGGCCCCTTCAGCCCGATTTGGGATCGAAACCGGGCTTCCCCAACCTGCAGGACACGGGCTACGAGGTCAGCATGCCTGTGGCGCCCGCTCTCTGGGATTAAAATCCGATGGCGTCGACAGGGCGTGTGCTCGCAGTGGGGTCGGCGACAGGGGTCGCTCCCCATGTTGATCGGTCTGGTGCAATGGGCCAGAGGACGGCCCTGCAGAAGCGCCAGGTGGCTCGCCTGTCATCAGATAGTTCTCCTTTTCTTGCTGGCTTACTTGACAGTGGAGGAGCAGCTTTTCAGCCTGCCCGTCAGAAGGACCAGCGCAGACTCCTTGCCGCAGGTGGCTTCCTCCCCACAGTGGCAGCCTTCCCCCTCTCCATCTCATCGGTGAGGCTGGGCATCGGAGGGCCAGTCACGCTCATGGAGCAGTCTAGCGCACTGGACCCCCAGGACAACGGGAGTGCCCCTGGGAATCCCCTGGGAGCCAGACGGGAAGGATCAGGCAGAGGCCACAGCACGGGGTCCTGGTGATGAACCAGGTGGGGTCGAGAGCGGACGTCGGCAAGCAGGTGTAGCACAAGAGGTCAGGAGCACGAAGACACAGCGATCACCAGCCAGCCTGGCTGTGCTTGCCCATCAGCACGGCGCACGTGCTGCCATGCGCGGTGATATCCTTCTTCAGAGCAACTCGCAGGGAAAAAGGGGCAAGCAACTATGGGGATAAAAACCCTGCATGATTTGAGATATGGGCGCTTTTCAGGACGTGCACGTACTGAAACCTCCCCAGAGCGCTTCTACGCTATTACCCTCTACTACCATCTCTGGCGGCTGCACTGTACAAGAGGTAGCTGGCAAGCCTCTTGGAGACCACCGCTGATGCTCATCAGCGGTCCCTGTGAAGATCGCACGGAAGTAGAGAGCGCAGGGCGGGCCGTGCTGACGAAACACTGCCGCGGGCTGTCTGGCGAGGCTGAGAAGAAGAGGAAAGAGGCAAGCTGTTCTCCAGTGGTCAGCGCTGACCACTGCTGGCTGTCGGAAGCCTCGAGCGGAGCAATGTCTGCAGGACGGCGGGTCTCGTCGAGACAAAGGAACGCTCGCTCCACCAGCTGCTGGAAGAGCAGGTGCGCGCTGCAGCGCTGATGCGATGCCCTGAGCAAGGGCAGCGCTGCCTCAAGAGCGCGGTACGTCGAGAGATCTGTCAGATGAATACCCCCAGCAGCTGGCTGGTCCAGCAGAAGTGGTACCCCCGGATTCTGGGGAAGCCAGGGTGGAGCAGTGGAAAGGTCCGGCTCAGGCAACGGAAGATCAGCTGCTGGTGCCTGCGCTCCTCCAAGGACAGCGAAGAGGCGCTCTTGTTCTTCGGCTGCGAGCTGGGAGACCCAACACATGCTCTTGATTGGTAGTGACTATGGCTGGGATACGATTACCTCCCTGACCTCCCCTGGCGACCACCCGGAGAGAGAACAACCATAGGCGGCCCTGCCGAGATTCAGCAGAAGCAGGCCCATATCGCCCGCTGCCCACTCTCCTACCCGGCTTGCTGGCAAGAGCTTCAGGCCATACTTCGCCTGCGCTGTCATCGGCTCTCAGGAGTAGGGAATGGTCGCTGTCTCGTCCGATTCCGACTGTTCTTCCTGCTCCTTTCCATCTCGTCTTCTGCTCTGTTCGACCTGAGAGGAGATCTCCGCCCGTCAGTCGCAAGGCGGAGATCTGCCTTCGGGCCTCTCTCGCCACCGGCCCTGGCCCGGCTACCACAGGCCGGCACGCACCCAGTACCAGATGATCCAGAGTCCCACCCCCATCAGCAGCAGGGCCATCCCAGCGGCATAGCTCACCAGCACCAGGGCCGCCTCGGCCAGGCTCCCGCGCGTCAGGGCGGTCCCTACCATCAGCAAGAAGATTGGAACGGCACAGCCCAGCGAGGCCAGGCCATACCCCAGGCCGAAGAGCCAGGCCGTCCGCAGTCCTTCCGCTCGACGCTGCCGATCGCTCGGATCGCTCGCGCTGCGCGGTGTCAGCTGGCCCAGGCCCGGCAGCTCCAGCGCTCGCCCACTCCACAGCGACCAGGCTCCTCCCAGGATGAAGCTAGCTCCCACCAGCAGGGCCAGCCCTATGCCGGCGAGCAGGAAGCTCACCAGATAGTCTCCTGTCAGCGGCAGCGCGAGCAGGCTACCCTGCAGCGTCGCGCTGGCTGGGCCGCACCGCCTGGCGGCTGACCAGCCCAGCCACCAGGGCGGGCAGCAGCGCCAACCCGCAGGGATTGAGCGGCGAGAGCAGCCCGGCCCCAAAAGCCAGCGAGAGCGCCACGGCCAGAGAATCCCCCGCTGGTAAGGGTATCAGGGCTTGCCAGAGCAAGACCGCCTTCATACGAGTTGCCTCACCACCTGCAGCAGCTGAGCCGCCGGCACCGGGCCATGACTGCGAAACGCGATCTGGCCGGCACGATCGATAACGATCGTCGTTTCCAGCTCCTGGACCCCGTAGGCCTGGCCAATGGCCCCAGTCGTCTCAATGCCCCATTGCACGGAGGTGTCTGCCGGCAGACCCAGCGAGGCGACGAAGGCTTGCAAGTCCTGGGGACGATCCAGGCCATTCAGATCGATGGCCAGCGCCGTCACGCCACGCAGATGGGCAGTCGCCAGCGCCCGCCCCAGGTCTGTACTGCCCGGCTCACAGCCAGCACAGCCTGTGGCCATGAAATAGAGAATGACCACCTGTCCACGCTGGGCCGCCAGGTGAAAGGTCGTTCCTGCCAGCGTGGGAACCACCAGGTCCGGCGCGACTGGCCCCGAACCGGGGGTGGAACCTCCCCGAGACGGTGCGGGTTGCCGGGCTGCAGCAGCGCTGGTCGTGGCGGCGGATGCAGGGGCGAGCGCCGGGCTGGCCGGGCTGGTGGCAGTGGGGAGCAGCCCCCGACTGGCCACTACCAGACTCAGCAGGATGCCCAGGACCAGGCCCCCCAGGAGCAGCGGTCCGAGCAGCCGTCTGCGCGCTGGCTGATCGCTGTCCTCCAGCGGGAAGCGGGCAGGCGCGGGCGCCAGGGGAAACCGCCCCCCACAGCCGGCGCAGTAGTCCAGCAGAGCCTGCTCCTCTTTTCCTCTGTCTTGCCCATGTTCACCATGCACTGGTTCACGAGTCTTCTGTCCAGGGGTCATCCCTTCGCGGCTGTTCATTGTTCCTCCCGTGTGAAAGAAGAAGCTCACGGCTGAGCGTCTCTTGCACTTGCCCCCGCGCTGGCCTGCTGCAGGAGCGCTGTCAGCTGCGCCGGCGAGAGCGGCGTGGCACTGACCGTGAAGACCTGGCCACTGGCGCTGATCACGACCATCGATTCCAGCGTCTGGATGCCGTAGGCGCTCACGATGCCGCCACTGGGATCGATTCCCCACCGCAGCGTCGAGGCCGCTGGCTGGCCCACAGCGCGGACAAACGCCTCCAGATCCGCTGGACGGTCCCAGCTATTCACATCGATCGCCAGGGCGATGGCCCCAGTCGTCCTGGCCGCCTGGATCACACGTGCCAGTGGCTGGCTGCCCTGAGCACAGGTGGCACAGGTCGGGGCCAGAAAGTAGAGCACGACGGGATGCCCACGCGCCTGGGACAGCGAAAATGTCGTCCCATTCAGTCAGGGTAGCGAGAAATCCGGAGCAGGCTGCCCCGTCTGGCCTCGGACGCTGGCTGGAGCGCCACCCTGCACTCCAGCCAGCCTGGTTCCCAGCCCCAGGCAGCAGAGGGCCAGCAAAAGGACAGTGTTCATTGCGCTTTCATCCCGGTCCTGGGCATAGGCCCGGGCCGAGGAAGCTTGCTAGATGAGCAGAGGAAGGGCCCTCGCTGGTCACTCTTCCTGCGAGGTGGGCCCCTCTGGATGCAGCTCGCGCCAGGCCTGGTGCACGCGCCGTACACTTGCGTAGGAGACGCCATAGCGCCTTGCGACCTGGCACAGGGAGGTTCCTTTCCGACAGATCTTGCGAGGCAGCTGTGCTGCGGCCTGCTGGATCGTTTCCCAGCTGCTGACCCTAGCCCGGAAAGGCTGCTCGAGCTGATAGAGCCCCAGTTCGACAGCCGCCATCTCCACCTGAAAGTCGCGCTCACTCAGGTAGCCCTCGGAATAAAGCTTGACCAGCCGTCCCCGCTTCTGCAGCAGCCGCTCTTTTTCTTGTCCTGGCTCCCGTTCCAGCTCAGCCTTTTTCCAGGAGAGGACTTTCACCTGCTCCCGGACCTCCTCCTGGGCGGCTGGCAGCGGGAGCACCTTATAGCGCAATGCGCCATCTTTGAGTACATCGCGTGTTTTTGCAATCGAGTTCGCAGGCATGCCACGCTCGGCTACCTGAGTCCGATTGCCTTACGAGCAGCACATGAGGAGATCCCCAACTTTCTTGCCTCCGGAAAAGGCAGGCAGCCCACAACTACACCACGGCCCAACAGGAACGCAGTGACGCTGAGTCTCTTTGATAAATGAAATGAGCGCTGGATGAATCACTATGATATATTCCTCTGCTCTGGGTACTAGCGGTTCTTGGGTGCCGATTCCTCTTCTTTCCTGAGCTTGAGCATGGCAAAGGCAGCCGGAATGCTGCCAAGCAAGAACAGCCCATACGAAACGGGGTCGGTGATGGACGAGTTGAGATGAGCTGGAAAGGCGATGATCGGGAGCAGGCGGCTGAGAACAATAGCTGCGGCCGCCCAGAGAGGAATCGCCCGTGCCCGGCCAAGCGCGATGCCAAGCAAGAGGGGACCACCCACAAAGCCGATAATGAAAAGGATTAAGCAGGCTGTCATAAACGTATCACTATTGAAGCGATTCCATAAAGCAATAAACTGCGGGCTGCTCCCCAACTGCGCCATGTCGTAGGTCATGTCGCTCTGGGCGGCGAAGGCAATGGTCGTCATCATCCCGATGAGCGAGAGGACGCCGCCGATACTCGCCAGCCAGGGCGAGC
Source organism: Thermogemmatispora aurantia (assembly GCF_008974285.1). Lineage (GTDB taxonomy): Bacteria > Chloroflexota > Ktedonobacteria > Ktedonobacterales > Ktedonobacteraceae > Thermogemmatispora > Thermogemmatispora aurantia. The sequence goes on from NZ_BKZV01000001.1 coordinate 1,003,531, forward strand.
GCGACATGGCCAGAGATACCATGCCCAGGAATCCAAACGGGAGCAGGAAGAGGCCGATGGTCACGAGAGCTAAGTCAAGGAAAGGTGGGAGAGACATGCTTGCTACATTGGCAATCGCAATGTTCCCATTTGCAGGGTTGAGATTCCCCGCCGTCACGAAACCCACGATCAGGAGCGGGAATGGTAACACCATACAAATGGCGAAGAAAATGCGTTGTACCTTTAAAAACACAGGCACTCGGAGGTCTGATCCCAGGTGAGGTGGATTACCGGCTGACTGCATGTTGCTCTTTCTCCTTGGAAAAGGATGCATTCGGGTGTGCAGAACGGTCCCTTTGTATCCCACGTTGGCGGCATGGGCTGCCCACCCTTATGACTCTCGAACTTTGAGCATGGCAAAGGCAGCAGGAATACTGCCAGCAAATACCATGACGTAACCGAGAATTTGAAGGATTCCTAGACCCGTCCCGTAAGCCAGCGGCCCCATGACAGGTGCGCTGACAATGATGAGTGCAGCAGCCCAGAGAGGAACAATGCGCGCTCGTGCCAGCGCGATCCCCAATAGCACATAGGCAAGCTGATGGCCGATCACCCAACCGCCGAAGATGACAAATGTTTCCCAGCTGGTGGAGTATCCTGCCTCCAGCAGGGCAAACAATGGGTTGTAGCCTAAATGCGCCATGGTGTTGATGGAAAACACCTGGTCTGCCACGAGGCCCCAGGGGATGCTTCCTACAAATCCGCAGGCAATGCCGATGGTTGAAAGCCAGGGAGCACGTTTCATGGAGAGGAGGCCCAGGCCAATGTAACTGAGAGGATAGAGATAGGGGATCACAACGTTGATGACTAAGAAGATCTGGATCAGGAGCGGATTTGCCGCTCTGTAAGCGACCAGAACGCCGAGGAGATTGTTCCCGACGGTGAGACAGGCCGGATTGCCGTATTGAGGACAGAGGCTGAACCAGAAAGAGAGGATCAATGGGGCCAGCACAATGCACAGTGCAAAGAACGCGCGGTGGAGCTTGCGGTAGAAAGGCTCGGCTCCTGCCGATTGTTGATTGAGCCGTGTTTGAGCGAGAGCCATCTTAAAGTTCCTTCCTTTCGACCCATCTCGCCTGAAAGACATCCCTTAGCGGGAAGCAAGTAGCTGCTTAATCAGCAACTGCGCCAGCCAGGTTTCATAGCGTTCGGGCTGTCAACCCTGCTCCACCACCAGCATGCGATAGAGAGCATAGCTGGTCAGCGCCCACGACACGTCAGTTGCTTCCTCAAACGACAGGCCAGCACGTAATACTTCCCGTTCGAGCAGAGAGGCTATCAACCGGACCTGGTTTTGACGCCGTCTTGCTTCGATCTGCTGCCAGTTCAGGAGCCAGAGTCCCGGCAACACTCAGCCATTCGAGTGAGCTTGCCAGCAGCTCATAGGCCCGGCGGGCGATCTGAGCCACCAGCAGAGTCGCCGTGGTGGGGCTTCGGTCAATGCAACTCTTCGATAAGCTGCTGAATGGGCGCGCTGAACGCTTCGGGATTGATGACTTCCTCCAGTAGCGCGCGCTTGGAGCCAAACATGGCGGTAATTGTTCTGGGCGAGTCCTCAGCGGTCTCGGCAATGGCCTCTAGCGTCGCCGCTGCATAGCTTTGGTTCTCGAAGAGTGAGCGTGCTGCCGTCAGGATACGTCGCTGCGTCTCCTCGGCCTAGCGGTGGCGTACGTGTGAATGATAGAGGCGCTTTTCTTCCCCAGATTGAGATATGTGTTCCATGAGAGGAGTATACCATATTCAATAGGCCAAATGCTAGTCAATAGATACTTCCCTATAGAAACATTTCTGTCACTAACGAAGCCGTTAGAGCCGCTGGCACAATGCCGAATGGGTATCAGACGAAACACTCTTGAGCAACGTGCAAACTGCCTGGTCGAGCCACCAGGCTTTCCTCTGGTCGATCGCCATGACGCGGCGAGCAGTCTGACGCAGCAGGTCTAGGAGCTCGCGCGAGGTCCATTGTCGGGGCCTGGTGAGCAGTCGAGGGAGCAAGATCGTTCCTGCTTTCCTGGCGGATGGTCCCAGAGGCAACAGCAGACCGGGCATCTTATGAAGCAGGGAGAGCTTTGCCTGGCATCAGTACCTTCCAGAAACTTCCTGATGACGGTCTGGTGAAAGCACAAGCTAGAGTGCAGCAGTAGACGAGGGATGGATTGGAGAACGAGCAAGCAGACAGGCTGCTTGCAGGAGCATTGGCTGAACAAGACGTAGGTCTGTGGAGGGAGGCAAGGGATGGCTGGTCCAAGGGTATCGGCTGCCGGCAAGCGGTTCTCTGGGTTGATGCTGAGGCAGCGCTCCAGCTGCTCCAGCAGGCGGAAGCGTGTCGGCGGTGCGGCGACGGTGCCGCCGCTGAGCGGCTGCTGGAGGAAGTGGTACGCTGTTGGCAGCGAGGAACGTTCCTGGAGGGGGAAGAAGGCGACTGGGTCCTGGCCCGCCGGGCTGAAGTCGGGAGGCTGAGCGTGATCCGCTTCTCCGTTGTGCCCCCTCAGCGCCCGCCGGCGACGTCTGGCGAAGAAGATGCTCAGCAGCAGTGTGCACGCTCGTAGTGGTCTTGACAACAGGGCGTGCTTTAGATCATGATATGATCAGACCGGGCAGTAGCGATAGTTCTCCGTTGATGATTTCACGTTTCTATGGAGGCGTAATTATTGCGATATGACCGGAGAGACATAGATGCTGGCTCTGGCAGATGAAAACCAGGCCCTTGTACTGCTATCCGCTGCCACATGCAAGTTGGGCGCTCTTTGCTTTACCGGGCAACGTCTGATAGCTGGCAACACTTGCTTCTGTTACGTGCACGCGATCATCCCCTCCGGCAGAAGATTGCCCGTTGCATCCAGTCATGAATCGACTGCATGTTTGCACGTGGGCCCTGCTCGTGTCTGGTTCTCCCTCATCCTCGATCAATCCATCTTCACGCTGCCACTTCCAGGCTTTTTCTCCTGTTGCATCTCGCAAGGAGGGCGCAGAGCGGTCGGGTCACTGTGACGAAAGGTGACCTGGCTTGCTGGTCTACCCGGTCCTCGCCAGGAGCTCCTGAGGCTGCGGGATTCTGCTGCATGCCTTCGGGCTGGACGTAGCTGTACTCTAGAGGAGCGATGTATGTCTGTCATCAACAAGGGTTCACCGCAGGGTATCCTTCTGAATCCGGACAATCGCATCTTCGCGCTGGCGCGCCGGGCCAGGTGGCTTCCACCGTGGTATCTCGCCATCGTGGTAGCCACGATCATTACGCTTGGTTCCGGCTTTGCTCTGCAGTTTCTCTTTGCCGTGCCGCCTCTGGTGAACTGGGTCCCGATCTCCGCTCTCACCAAAAGTGCGGATCCACGGCTATCGGCTCTGGGCCAGCTGCTGGCCCTGGTGATCACCTATGCCACCAGAATCCTGCTGCTGTTGGCCTGGATTAAGTGGCTGGAGAAGCGCCCCTTCTGGACGGTCGGCCTGGAGCGCAAAGGGGCGCTCATCAAGTATCTGCGCGGCTTCGTGCTGGGCATGGCCATGTATGGGTTAGCCGTTGGTATCCTTGCCCTGACAGGGTCTGTTTCCATCACGCCTGGCCTGCCGCAGCAGGCAGGGGTAGGGGCGCTCCTCGGCACTGTCATCGTCCTTCCTGGCTGGCTGGTACAGGGAGCCAGCGAAGAACTCGTGACACGTGGCTGGCTTTTGCCAGCGATGGGTGCGCGCTATCGGCCGTGGATCGGCGTGCTGATCGCTACTGTGATGTTCGCCTTTTTTCATGGGCCTGTGCTCCTGGCTGGAGGGTTGAATGTCCTTCCGCTCATGAGTCTCGTTGCCGTCTGCCTGTTCCTGGCCGCCTATGTCCTCTACGAACAGAGTCTGTGGGGTGTGCTGGGCTGGCACGCTGCCTGGAACTGGACGGAGGGAAACGTCCTTGCTTCGTTCGTCAGCGGGCACAGTATTGCTGGTGGCACGCTGTTCAAGTTAGTGTCCGTTGGCCCGGTCTGGATGACGGGCGGGATCATCGGGCCGGAGGCAGGGATTCCGGTGATTGCGGTGGTGGCAGTGGGCCTGCTCGCGATCATTCTCCTGGCGCTTCGTCGCAGTCGCAGGGCGGTTGATGTCGAGCAGGAAGGCCTGGTCACATCTGGTTAGCAAAGGTGTGGCGCCGGCTGGACCCGGAGAGCGCCATTGCGCTTCCCCTGGTCCCTCAGCGCCCGCCGGTGAAGCGCTCCAGCCAACTGACATGCTCTTTTCCCACCTGGTGCTCCTGGTTGTCGGTCAGGCCCGTCAACAGTACTGACAACCCGCGCGCCATCTGCTGACGGCTGAGCATGGTGCGGTGAGAGAGGCGCGTGATCGTCCATGATCCGGCCAGCGTGCCGCTCGCCTTGCGCTGGCAGAAGCAGGTGATTCTCCTGCTATCGAGCTCAGACGATCGCCACGCTCTCCAACGCGGGAGCCTGCGGCCTGTGCGCGGAGCGCATCAGCGCTCTGGCTCACCTTGCCGCCCGGCAATCAATCAAGAAGGGCAGGGAGGACGATGGAACAGCCGCCGGTGCAGGGGATGCTCGTGGTGCGGCGCTACTGAATAGGCGAGGGAAAGCCTCCCCTGGGTTATGCTACCTATAAATAAATACTCTTTACATCTCTGGCTGATCGGAAGCAGACTGCTCACTGTGCCTGCTGTGGCCTTCTGGATCCTGCAAGCGATCCCACTGGCTGCGCTCTCCCTGGTCTTCTTGACGATCTTCGGCCTCATCCTCACGACCCTGGATCAAGTGCTGCTGCTGCTGGCCCCCTATGGGTTGCAGGTCGTATCAGTGACATGTCTGCTGGGGACGGAGAGGACCCGGCAGGCGCAGGAGGTGCCCCATGACCTGCTCTGCCAGCTCCAGCCCGCTGCCGGCACCGGCCCCCAGGCTCACGGCCCATCAGCAGCGCAGGCTGGCACGGCTGCTCCCGACCGACTGGCTCGTGTTACTGCTACGCCAGCAGGGCTGGCGGGTCGGCGCGATATTATACTTTGAACAGACCGCATGGAACAGCAGCGTGACGAATTACGCCGCCAGGTATTGGCGGAAATCGAACGGTTAAAAGCCCTGGAAGCGCAGAATCCCAAAGAGACATACCGCTACTGGCATGCCCAGGCGGTCCAGCGTGAATTAGCTAGGCACACGAGCGGGGCCACCAGACCATTGGCGTGATCGAGGGGATCGTCGCAGCGCAAGGTCGTATTCAGCGGCGGTGCCTGGCTGCAGTTGTAGTTGGTACCGTAGCTGATGACAGAGGGCGCGCTGCTGAAAGGGGCACGGTAGTAGAAGTCGATCGTGCCGGCAGCACTGGAGGCATCGCCGTAGACGATCTGGCGCGGCGCCGCGCTGCGCACCCCATGCGAGGTTTTATCTTGAAAATAACTAATGCTGATACAGCGCCCTTCCGTCCCAGACCCTTCGTTCCCCAGGGAGACCCGATCCAGACCCCACTCGTAGTTCTGGCGCGTCCCATCGCTTTCAATGACATATTGCAATGAGTCGCCGCTCGTTGGTACTCTCGCTGTAGTAGACCAGGGCTGGTGTCGTGCCCGGCGGACCGGCGACGACCGAGGGCGGATAGCCAGTAGGAGAACCGCCCGGAGTTGCCTTGTACACCATCTAGCAGCGGGGTAGAAGGTGCCCCATTCACGGCGGCTCCTCTGATAGTCAGTGTGCCACTGGCTAGCGTGGCGATCTAAGCAGAGAGGGTATGTGTCTGCGGATCGTTTTCATCAGAGAGGCCCGCGCTGGTGGTCAGGGAAGAGCGCAGCGTCATGAGCATAGTCCCTACAGATGCACGATCAGACGCACATCCGCTCTCGGGAGAGTTCCACACAGAGATCTGAAGGCTCAGAAGTCGCTTTCAGCCTTTTTGCCATGAAGTAGGCGATCACTTTGATCAGGAGCAGAAGAGCCGTCGCCACATCTATAGCGATCAGAAAGGTTCTCACGCCTATAAAGAGAGGCTTGCTATCTGAGAGGACGGTCGCTAGCGGCTTCCTGGGAAGGGAGAAGCCACAGCTGTGGGGCGCCGCTGGCGCTGGAGCAGCCTCTGTGCAAGCAGCGCCCGGACGGGTGGCGACTGCCCATATGCGCCGCTATCCGGCTCCCGTTTCGACTGCGTGGCCCGCGGTGCGAGCGATCAGCCATCAGGCTCAGAATCTCCAGCTCGCGCTTGCTCAGCGGCTCCTCCAGTGCGTGAGTCTGGTCCAGGGTGGCGTATATGCACTGGATTCCCGAAACGGCAGGCTCTGCTGGCATACCCTTCATGATATCTGCCCGACTGGGCCGGTCATGGGATAAAAGCTTCTGCGAACGGCATCGGAGAAAAGGGCCTTAAGGCAGCTTACCACAACAATCGATGCCCAGCGCGTCAATAAGACCTCCAGCAAAGTCCCCGGTTGGGCGTGGCAGCCTATGCCAAACCGCAGGCGGCCCCCCTTCGGGCTGCGGCCAGACTTTCTGCAATAGAACTATTAAATTAATAGATATCTTCAGCTCTTCTAGCCATCGCATAGGCGATCACGTGAACCGTTGCCATCAGGGCCACATCCACCACCATAGCGATCATAAAGGCTCCCGAACCTATCAGATGACCGTTGAAGGCCACAAAAAAGGCGAAGAGAACAATAAGTCCAATGAGATCAGCCAGGCAGACGCCTGCGGCATATTGATCCTGCTTCTCCTTGACCTGCGCCCTTCGCTGGAGCCATAATGATCTTTCGCTCATCTGCTGGCTTTGCGAGGATGGAGCCACATCAGCCTGATCATATGGAGAAAGCCCCTCTGGCCGATCGCCCCTGGCAGAGCGATTGAGTTGAGGTTGCCAGTCGTCCTCACTCATGATGTCATACCTGCGGTGCTCGGAGAAAACGCTTACAAGCTGCTCCAGCTTCCCAGAGAGAGCAGCCCTGGCCCGAAGATCTGCGGAATATCTGAGTGAGCTATCTGAGCAGCGCCAGAGGCCCCAGACCGGCCCCCCGTGCCGCTTTCAGAGTGTCCTGACACGTCATTCTTGCGTGGCTTCACGCCAGCCACCTAGATAAGACTACCTCCATTGTATATTGCATCTTCTGCCCTGTCAATCTTTCGGCATACGCACGTCGAATCATCACGACCAGCTCCAGATCGACAGGGGCTGGGCCGCCTGCAACGAGTGAGCAGGTAGACTCGCGGCGGCCCAGCCCGCTGCCCTAGAAGCCGGTAGAGGCGGCACCGGCGCGATAGGGACAGCGCCAGCGGTGGCTGCCGCAGCCTACTTCGGCAGAGGGCTGATCGCTGGCTGCTTTGAGACCGGATATAGCCATTCTCGCCAACCCCTTTCATCGGCCTGCACCGCCGGGCTAGCTCGAATCTAGCCTTTGATCGCTTCCAAGACAGGCTTGGCATGCTTCACCATGCGGTGCAGCACCTCCACCATCTCGCCCGTGCTGATCTGGCATCCATACAGGACTCGGAGCAGCGCCAGAATTTGCCCTACCGGCAAGCGCATGACCGTGCGCAACAGGCTATCAAGCTACTCAAGCGCACCCCGGACCCGTCCCTGCCCCAGGGCTTGCTCATGCAGATCCAGCGGGGCCTCGTGCCACTTCTGACACTGCGAGCACCAGCCTTTGAAAAGGCGATGATGGATCACCTCGACCGGCTGAGGTTCCGGCAGTTCGGTCACTTATCGCACCCGTGCCAGGCTGATGCCTCCTAGCCGCAAATGACACTGGGGACAGCAAAGGATGCGGTGCTCCACGATCGGCGTTGGCACCGCACACATGCGGCCTCGATTATGCTTGCCCTCCCGTTTCTCTCGCGGGGAGTTTCTCTTCTGCTGGGCGCTTCTTCACGTTCCCTTTCACAAATTCGGGCGGCTCGCGCGGCTTTTCCAGTTCCTCAATGCGAGCCAGCGCCACACGTAAGGCTTCCTTCACCCGGCTCAGTTCTTCCTGCACCAGGTGAAGGGCTTCCCGCAGTTCGTGATTTTCTCCTCGGAGGCGCTCGCTTTCTTCCTGCTGGTTCATAGCTTTTAGTTTACAAAGAGGTCAAGCCTGAACACTTACCGAGCATCTCCCAAAAAAGACTGCTGAAGGCCCTGTTTGGGCACGATCGCAGCGCGAAGAGAGGGCTTTGTGCTCCTGGAGAGCCATTCGAGGATCGCTGCGTGAAAACCCGGGAGCCGAGAGCCTCGAAGTCAACGGCATTAGCAGCAAAAGATGTGTATCCTGGATTACCATCATCCTCAGCAGCCAGTGCTCTTGATGCAAAGATGGACTACTGTGAGCCAGAGTGTCTGGAGGCTTGATTGACACGTCGCTGCGTGATACGCGCATTAAAGATGAGCGGGGTGTATGAAAACGCTCGCCGCCCTTCCTGTTGAGCACAGTGGAATAAGGATACGCCAGTGTAGGCAAAGACCACCGTCATAGTAGCCATCAGGCCTTGCCCCTCTTCCACAAGTGTGACCCTGCTGCCTCGAACAGGGCGGACTGTGCGTAAAGGCACAGCCTCGCGTAGAGGACCCGTCTGGGAAGGAACTTCACCCCGTAGAGGTGATCTTTCGCTGAGCTGGCATTGACAAAGCGCATGCCAGCAATTATTATTTAATCAGATAACTAATAAAGTGTGAGGAAGGCGATGGGCCATGCCGCGCAAGCCAGCAATGCCGGGGATTGATCGGCGTCAGAAGATCCTGGAGGCGGCCCTGGAGATTTTCGCCGAGCAAGGATTTGAGGCGGCGACTAATAAGGCCATTGCCGAACGCGCCGGTGTAAATCAGGGGTTGATCTACTTCTACTTTGCCAGTAAGGCCGATGTCTACTTTGCCACTGCCGCCTATTATACTGACCAGGTGATCGCTCAGCTTGATGCTATTTTTGCGCAGGTAGATGAAGCCGACTTGGCCAGTGGCCTGACTCAGCTACTGAAAGAGACTGTGCGACTTTTGTCGACCCCTCCTGCCAGCCATCTACTCCGCGTCATGTATCAAGTCGCCGGCAGTCGCGTCCCTGATGGAGAGTTGAGCAATGAGGAGGAGCGGCGAGCCGTTAGTGGCCTGGCCAGACACCTGGCACAGCGATTTCGTGAATACCTGGAGAGGCAAATAGCGCAGAGGCAGATGAATACTATCAATCCTGCGCTCGTATCGTATATTCTGACGCGCACCCTGATCGCGACAGTCAGCATGCGCGGACCCGGTAATACGCTGTCGTCCAGCCTGGAGAGCTTAGCCGAAGCGCTGGTCGGGCTCTACGTCTATGGCCTGCTGCCTCGCCAAAACACACCTGGCCAGAGTAGTACCTGAAAGGTTGTGGCAGTCCAGACGGATGCATATTTTTGCACAGTATTAGTTAGCTAAATAACTAATTAAGAGGTACACTCTGCATGACAGGTCTCCTACGCTTACCTCCACTGCTCTCAATGGGCATAACCGTGGCCCTTGCGGCTTACCTGGTGTATCGCCTTGTGCATGCTGGCACACTTCAACCACTGACGATCATCTTGCTCGCTCTTCTGGCTTTCATCTTCGTGCGGCTTCTCTTCAGGATGAGGAGTCGAAGAAATGAGAGCGAGAGCAATGACTAACCTGAGCTTACAAAGAGGCGCCCGAGAGGTACTCACTATGCTCACTTCAGCCACTCATAGAGCGCAAACAGTCGAAGAGGTCTCCCAGAGGCTAGCTATTGAGCTGGAAGATGTCTCACGGTCTTTCGGCACGGTGGAAGCGTTGCGACATGTCAGCTTTGCCATTCCTCAAGGCCAGGCTGTGGCACTACTTGGGCCTAACGGTGCAGGAAAGACCACTGCCATCGGCCTGATGCTTGGCCTGCGTCGCCCCTCTCACGGTCAGGTACGCTTGTTTGGCCTTGATCCCCGCGACCGCCGGGCACGGAGTCGCTGCGGGTGCATGTTGCAAGAATCTGGCGTGCCTCTCAACCTCACGGTGCGCGAAATCATTTCGCTTTTTCGCAGCTATTATCCCCATCCTTTGCCTCTGGCTCAGGTGCTTGAAATAGCTGGTCTACAGAAGAAGGCCATGACTCACGTGGGATCATTATCCGGTGGGCAGCGCCAGCGGCTCTACTTCGCACTGGCTATCTGCGGTGATCCTGATGTCCTTTTTCTAGATGAACCCACAACTGGGCTGGATGTAGAGGCCCGCCGCCATTTCTGGGAGCAGCTTCGCGCCTTTCGTCAGCAGGGGAAGACCATCGTGCTGACCACTCACTACCTGGAAGAAGCAGATACTCTGGCCGACCGTATCATTCTTCTTGATCATGGCCGGGTGCGTGCCGATGCCCCTCCAGCCCTCCTGAAAGCGCAGGTTACGAACAGGCGTATCGCTTTCGAGGTGAGCGAGCCGCTGCCAGCCGGGTTCTTTGACCAGCTCCCGGTCTCCCAACTTGAAATACAGGGGCATCGTGTGAGTTTGCTGACGCCGCAGCTGGAAACGGTGCTGCGAGCTCTATTCACCCAGCCTGCTGAGATCACGAATCTCACGATCACTGAGGCAAGCCTGGAGGAGGCCTTTCTCCAGCTCACCCGTGCTGAATCTGAAGCGAAAGGAGGTTGAAGTATGCCCGCCAGAGTAACGCCAGGGTCCTCTACCCGCAGACTCGTTGCGCCTTTGCGGGCAATGCTCTGGCCGCAGGTGCAGGCGGAGGTATTGCGCCTGTGGCGCACCCCCAGTTTTCTGGTACCCGGCTTGCTGCTTCCGCTTGTCCTCTACAGCCTGCTGGGGGGATTGGGCAAAGCAAACAGCCTGGAGGGCGGGATCAGTCGGCATGCCTATGCTCTTGCCTCTGTTGCCACCTATAGTATCATCAGTGTAATGCTCTATTCCTTTGGGGTGAGCATTGCCAATGAGCGAGGGCAGCGCTTGAATGTCCTAATGCGAGCTACTCCTTTGCCTGCTTCGATCTACCTGCTGGCCAAAGTGGTGACAGCTCTGCTCTCTGCTCTGATCATCTTACTTGTCCTCTGTGGCTTTGCTCTGATAGTGGGCGGTGTGCAGCTCAGTGCTCTCTCGTGGGTCACATTGATCGCTTCTCTGCTGCTGGGTGTGCTGCCCTTTATCCTGCTCGGCTTTGCTATTGGCAATCTTGTCAACCCGGCGGGCGCGACCCCCATTATCAACCTATCATTTTTCATCCTGGCGTTTGCCTCGGGGGTGTTTGTCCCGCTAACGCAGCTTCCCGCCGCCTTACAAAACATAGCCCCCTACTCGCCATTCTATCTCCTGGCCCTCCTGGCCTGGAATGCGGTCGGTGTGCACATCGGCACGATCGGTAATACTGTATGGCTGCTTGTCCTTTACAGCGTGATCTTCTTGAGTCTGGCAGTCTGGGCCTATCGCCGTGAAGAGCGGTACTCTTTTGGATAAACGCTCCTGAAACCCCTTTCTTCCATCGATGCCTGCTCAGTCTGCTCGGCCTGCCAGGTTTCCTCATCGCCGCCGCGGTGGCAATCTGCCTCTTGCTCGGACTAAGCTGGGGAGGAGAGACCTGCCCCTGGGCCTCTGTTCAGGTGGCAGAGTCGCTGATGGCCAGGTCCTGCTCTTTACGCAAGCTACGCCTGGTAGGCCTCCCTCAGCTCTAGTGCTGCCTCATTCATCTCGCTCTTGTTGGAGGTGACCGTGAGCTTGATCGCCGATTGCCTGCTGGTCTCCAAGCCCAGGCGCTATCGCATCGCCTCGCTGGCAGGAGCACTGATGCTGCTGGCGGCTAGGGAGCAGCTTGGCCGGGCGGCTTCCCCAGCTGGGTCTCCTTGATTGCCAGCAGTACACTGACATTGGTCACAGTAGGCACATCCCAGCGTATGCACGTCTGGTCACGTTTTTCTATCACGACGCAATAGTGGTCGGTCGGTCTGGAAGCCAGCGGCTCATCCACAAAAGTAGAGAGTCCAAGGCGGCTTCTCCTGATCTTGATCTTGAGATCGCCTATATCTGACCACGGCACCGTGGCTGAAGCCTTGCCGCCCAGCTCCGGCCTCAGGAGGCTCACACCGTTCTGATTCACCTGGAGGTCGCCGAAATCCAGGGCTTCGCCCGCATTGAGCGCGTTGAGCGCGCGAGGCAGGAGACGGGCGCTGATCTGGCGATCCAGGAACGCGAAGAGCTCCCCGAAATGGCTCCACAGGTGGGGTTCCAAGACCACCTGTCTTCCACCGGCTCCCCGGATGTGCACGTCACAGGTATCCGGTCGCTGCCAGAGGACGAGGATGCCATGCCGTAAGAGGTCGTGCTCTGCAGGCTTCTGCCAGAGCGCATCGATCTGCTCCCAACGGAAGGCGTTGACTCGGCCTTTCTTGACGAGCAGTCCCTCAGTGCAGACATAGATTCGCCACGAATGAATCCTTCCCTTGATGATTAGAGCCATCAAGATCAGGAGGAGGAGCAACAGGAAAGCAATGAGAAGGGCACTTCCTCCCAGGATCAACTCGATGGAGAGCCATTCCAGCCATTCCTCGCGGACTCGCTCCCAGGCCCCGGTCACGAGGAAGACACCCAGTTGTACGATCGCAAACATTCCTCCGAGGGAGAGTCCGCCTAGCACTAGGCAGCTGAGGATGCCAAGCCAGGCGCGTCCGACCAGCTGGGGGAACGAGCGAGTCCTATACTCGCGGAGGATGGGGCCCAGCTGGTAGCGCGTTACCAGAGCGGAAGCATCTTGAGACATGGTGCGCGACCTCCACATGCAGCAAGGCAAACAGCGGCTGCTCTCGTTTCCGCCTCGGGCCTGGAGACGCCGCAAGGTGGACTGGTCTTTAGCTACGCCGGAGCCAATGTGGAAGCGTTTCCCCTCCTGGGGAAATGGCAACGAGAGGCGCCTGAGCACCTCTGATCGCTCTGTACCGGCTGAAGCTGGATAGGTGATCTCGTTTCTGAAGCATCCTCTGGTTCAGTTCGCGCCCTGCCCACCCGGTCGGCCACTGCCCGCAATAGGGGATGCTCCTCGCCTTGCTCGACGAAGCAATCGTGTGCCTCAGATACTGTGGCATACTTACCTCCCTGTATCCAGAACATCGGTGTAGGGTGCTTGAGGCGGCTCAGCGTGGCCGCTCTGATAGGCGTTTCGGAAACGGAGAGGTCATCATCCCGGTCGCTCACTGGCTCCAGGGAGTGGAGCAGGAAGGAAAGGAGGAATCGTGAGGAATCGTTCATCAGAGGTGACAGAGGTGAGTCGATCATTTGCTTGTGCTCCAGCCAGACGAGCGCCTGGCATCAGGAGAACACCTGAGCCTGAGCCGGGACAGGGGCTGGTCGACCGCCAGCCTGTCCCTGCGTGTAGAATCATCTAAGAGAAAACAGGCATGCATGATGAGTATAGCTACACCTGACTTTTCTGTCAAGAGATGTCTCTTAAAGAAAGAAAGCAAGCGGATGGCGCCCGACGAGATCCCTTCGACACCTCTGGCTGACAGTCGAGGCAGAAGGCAAGAGAGGCGCGCCGTTCCCTCTGCTACTTGGACGCCTGGATGGGGCAGCGAGATCTGTGGCGCTGTCTCCTCTTCCTTCTAATTGAGTGAAAGGGAGTTGCATGAGCCTTTCTCTCATCTGGCCTCTGACTGGCCCTGCTGCCGCCCGCGATGTGCCGCTGCGATCGCGGCACGCAGGCTGAGGGGAGCAACGGCACTCAGAAAGACTATGAATGCAATCAAGAAGCGACCACATGATGGTGAATCAGACCCCTTGAGCCATGACATGAGCAGCGCCTAGTGATCGTAGCACAGCTGCGCGATCGCCTGCTGGCTCGCTATGGTGAGCAAGTCAAGGCCATTGGCCTCTACGGCTCCCTGGCACGCGGTGATGATGGCCGTTCTCGGATATCGAGCTGCTCTGCGTCCTCACCTGCCAGCCTGAGCGATCGGTCTACGAATGGTGGAGCGGAACCTGGAAGGCCGAGGTCGAACTCACCACTGTGGAGGCCGTCCAGGAGAAGGCGCGCGCCGTCAAAGGCAACTGGGCGCTGACGCACAGTGCCTATCTCCAGAAGCAACCAGTGTACGATCCCGAGGCCTTCCTGGCGAGGTTGAAGCCGCTGGTCTTCTCGGGATCGCCCGAAAGCTTTCATGCGGCGATCAAAGAGGTGCTGGTGGGAGACATCTATGAACTCATTGGTAAGATGCGCAATGCCTGTGCGGCCCAGGTGACGAGCTATCTCCCCAAGTGTGCGGTCGATCTGGCCTGGTATCTGGCGCTGGTCGTGGGCCTGGCACAGCGCCATTGCTACACGAAGCGCTCGCTGGTGCTGCCAGAAGCCCTAAGCCTGCCCGATCTACCGCAGGGCTTCGCTCCTCTCTGTGAGCTGGTGATGCAAGGAGACTTGCGCGACTATCGGCTGGTCGTTGCGGCCTGGCAGGGGATCTAGGCCTGGGCGCTGGCGCAGGGCATTGCGCTGATTGAGCCGCAGACGATTCCATTCTCGTCGCAGTGCGCGATGTCTTGCCTGGTCCTCGCTGGGGAGAGGGAATCAGTCGCTCACTGAGGCTCGCCTCGGCCTGCTGAGCGAGGCGAGCCTGGCAGCTAGCGTACGACCACCCAGCCAGTTCGTGGAGGAAGAAGAGCAGCCAGGTGGGCTGTCAGCATCAGCTCCGCCCTTCGCCTTTGATGGCCTGCTGGACCTCGTTCAGCGCCTGTTGGAGCGCCGGATTGGTAGGATCGAGGCGCAGGGCCGCGGTGAAGTCGGCGAGGGCCTGGGAGAGGTTGCCCTGCTTCCGGTGGAGGCGACCGCGGTTGTAGTAGGCGGCGAAGGAGGTGGGATCGAGGTGGAGGGGATCAAGGCGGAGGATGGCGCTGTAGTCGGCAAGGGCGCGCTCAACGTCGCCCTGCTTCTCGTAGAGGGCCCCACGGTTGTTATAGGCAGCGGTGAAAGTGGGATCGAGGCGGATAGCCTCGCTGTAGTCGGCGAGAGCGCGCTCACTGTCGCCCTGGCGGTAGTAGATGTTGCCGCGGTTGTAGTAGGCAAGGACGGAGGTGGGATTGACCCGGATGGCCTCGCTGTAGTCGGCGAGAGCGCGCTCAACGTCGCCCTGCCGCTCATAGAGCGTGCCGCGATTGTAGTAGGCGACGGCATAGGCAGGATCAAGGCGGATGGCCTCCTTATAGTCGGCGAGGGCGCGCTCAACGTCCCCCAGCCTGGCATAGAGAGTGGCGCGGTTGTTGTAGATGTGGGCAGAGGAAGGATCGAGGCGGATAGCCTCGCTGTAGTCGGCGAAGGCCTGCTCGACGTCCCCCAGCCTGGCATAGAGGATGCCGCGGTTGGTATAAGCGGCGGCGTAGGTAGGATCGAGGCGGATGGCCTCCTTATAGTCGGCAAGGGCGCGCTCAAACTTACCCAGGTAGTAATGAACCAGACCACGGTTGGTATAAGCGACGGCCAGAGTGGGATCGAGGCGGATGGCCTCAGTATAGTCGGCAAGGGCGCGCTCGAAGCTACCTTGCTTGACGCCGAGATCGGCGCGGCTGACATAGGCGACGGCATAGGAGGGATCGAGGCGGATGGCCTCGGTGAAGTCGGCGAGGGCACGCTCGAGATCGCCCTGCTCAGCGTAGAGGAGGCCGCGCTTGCGGTAAGCGAGGGCGGAGGAGGGATCGAGACGGATGGCCTCAGTATAGTCGGCAAGGGCGCGCTCGACGTCCCCCCGCTGTTTATAGAGGAGGCCACGGTTATAGTAGGCGGTGCCATCGGTGGGATCAAGGCGGATGGCCTCGGTGAAGTCGGCGAGGGCCTGTTCGAAGTTGCCCTGCTCAGCGTAGAGGAGGCCGCGATTGTTGTAAGCGATGGCATCAGTGGGATTGAGACGAAGGACTTCGTTGAAGTCGGCGAGGGCGCGCTCGACGTCGCCCTGCTGCTCGTAAAGAGCGCCACGGTGGCGATAGGCGACGGCATCAGAGGCAGAGATGGCTTGCGGCAGGTCAACGCTTTGCTGGCGAGCGGCAGCCTGCTTGAGGGCGGTAGCAAAGGCCTCGACGGAGGGAAAGCGCTCCGCAGGCTGCTTGGCCAGAGCGCGCAAGATGACCGCTTCCACCGCCGGGGGCAGCTCCGGGGCGCGCTCGCGCAGGGGCGGCGGCGACGTGTGCTGATGTTGCACAGCCAGCTCGGGGTAGGTTCCGCGGAACGGAGGAGTCCCACAGAGCCATTCATAGACCATGACGGCCAGCGCATACTGATCGCTGGCGCGCTGCGGCTGCCCCACGAACTGCTCTGGCGCCATGTAGACGGCGCTGCCTTCTGCTCCCGCGTCGGGCGTGAGAGAGGTGGCGAAGCTGGTGGTCAGCAGCCCAATGCCGAAGTCGCTGAGCAGGAGGCGGCCCGCCGCATCGAGCAGGACATTGGCGGGCTTGAGATCGCCGTGGATGACCCCGGCCTGGTGGGCGTACTGCAGCGCCGAGGCGAGCTGGCTGACGGCGCTCAGGACGGTGGACAAGAGCAGACGTGAGCCGCGGGGAAGGTGCTGGCGCAGGGAGCCGCCGGGGGCGTAGGCCATCACCAGGAAAGGAAGCGAACGCTTGCGCTCAAAACCGAGATCGAGCAAGGGCAGGATATGAGCATGGCGCAGGCGCAGCAGGGTGCGGGCCTCGTTGAGGAAGGTCTGCAAGTCGGCCGGGGTGAGCGGGCAGGAAGTGAGGAGCTTGAGGGCCACGGGGGCGGAAGAGGGCTGGCGCCGATCCTCGGCAAGGTAGACCTGGCCGAAGCCGCCAGCGCCGAGCAAATGGACGAGCTGATAGCGATCGAGAGGCTGACCGGAGAGATCCGGGAGCATCAGGCAGCACTCCTTTCAAGCAACAGAGGCCGTACTGTTCGAGTGAGGAAGCTAGTCGCAGGCTGTGGTGTCGACATGATGGAAGCAGTATAGCACAGAGCGGGGAAAACATGCAAGGCATGGAGGAGAGAGTTAGCCATTTGTCAGGAATACGAGTGCAGCACATGCTCCTTGAGCAATCAGAGCGGCTGTGCTTGCAGCAAATCTGATCAAGATCCTTATCTGCAGGAGCCGCACGCCGGGCGCGTTCCCCTCTGTGGCTGGACCGATGCGCTAGAGAATCCCCTCGGCAATGACGGATGCGACCTCTTGCGGGGCATCTTCTTGCACATAGTGGCTGGCGCTTGCGATCCGCACCACGCTGGCTCGCGGCAGGAACTCGATCCAGGAGTCCAGGGTCGTGGCATCAAACAAGTAATCCTTCATCCCCCAGAGCAGCAGGGACGGGACAGCGTCCAGTGTCTCGCGCAGTTCCCTGGCCACCTCTGCACTGTGCTGAGCGATCGGCTCGCTGGTCGTGCGTGGTATTTGCAGCGGGAAGGCGAGTACGCCGGCCCGATCTTCGGCATGCAGATGAGGGGCCCGGTAGGCGGTGCGCACCTGCGCCGTCAGGGCCGTATGATGAGCCGTTCCGCCTCCAAAGAGGAAGTCGCGCAGCATCAGATGGCGCCGCCGGTACAGGTAGTCGGCCACGAAGCGGGAGCGACTGACAAAGCGCGCCAGCTTGAGCGCAGGGGTCTGACCCAGCCGGCCCGGGAGCACCGGGCTAAAGGTGTTGCAGACCACCAGTCGTCGCAGCGGGACATGTGAAGCTGAGAGCCACCACAGACCAAGCGGCCCTCCCCAGTCATGGACGACCAGCGACACCTGCTGAGCGCCCAGCGTCTGCCAGAGCGCCAGTAGACGAGCGACATGGCGCTCAAGTGTATAGGCGTCCAGCCTGTTCGGCTTGTCAGAGCGCCCGAATCCCAGCAGATCGGGGGCGATCACCCGCTGCCCTGCGCTGATCAGGGCGGCAATGGCATGCCGCCAGAGAAACGACCAGGTTGGGTTACCGTGGAGCAGCAATACCGCGTGAGTCGACCTGGGTCCCTCATCGATGTAGGCACAGCGTCCCTCTGGCGTGGCAAAGTAGCGCGGTTGATAGGGCCAGAGTCCGTCGAAGGTCCAATCGACCTGAACTGGTGAGTGAGCCATGACATCTCTCCACAGGCATTCCTGCCTGTTGTTGACTTGCTGTCAGTCATTGTATCATCTGGCGACAACGCCGCCGGTTGAAAAGCCCAGGATGCCGATGCGCTCCGGCGCAACTCCCCATGCAGCGGCCCGCTGGCGGACGACTCTGATGGCCTGTCGCCCGTCTGCAACCGCCAGCGGCTCGATCTGCAGCATCAGCTCCACCAGCCTCATGAGGTTAGCAAAACGCGCCAGCAACTGCGTGATGAAGTCCTCATCGCGCGCGGCGGTCTGGGACACGCGATACTTCAACACAAAGGCAGCAATCCCGTGAGCACACAGCCAGCGAGCCACAGCCTTCCCTTCGTCCTCGATAGAGAGGAATTGGAAAGTCCCGCCTGGGCAGACGATGACCGCCGTTCCGGTCGCGACGGAAGGATCGGGCAGATAGGGCAGAAGGCCTGGCTGCATCACATTGCGCGCGATCGTGATACCAAACGGCAGGGGGAGCATGGTCTGAGGAACCTCGGATGGCAGGGGCAGCACGGTCTCCTGCTCAGGAAGTGCAGCCGCTTCCGGCCGGGGAGCCTTCTCCGGCCAGAGCGGGATGACTGTTGATGGGTCGCTGAAATCAGCCATAGAACAACGGTCCTTTCTCATAAGAGAGGTGCCCCAGGTGAGGCCAGAATTGCTGCCTGTCTGCCTGCCTTCCTGGAGCAGCAATCCTAGCAGGATCAGCCTGGGAGCATTGGTTCAAGCGTTTCCTTTGCGCTTCCGACGCCCTGGCCCTCCTGTTGGGGAGCCGGTGGCCTCTGTTTCCGCATGCGTATGAAGCAGGCGGCGATGATCGACGCGATCATCACGAAGAGCACCAGCCGGAAAGCGTCCTGGATCGCCAGCAGGTAGCCTTGCTGCTGTACCAGCCGGGCGATCTCCTGAAGTGCGGCGGCTCTGGCATGGGCCGTGCTGACTCCATGTCGCATCAGGAGCGCCTGGAGGCGAGCGGCCAGCTGGCCGAGAGGGGAGGCTGCGGTCACCTGCCCGGCCAGGTCACCAGCGTGAATCTGGGCCTGCGTTTGCACCAGGGTCGCCAGTACGGCGATGCCCAGCGAGGTCGAGACGAAGCGCATGACGGTGTAGAGCGTGGAGGCGTGTGCGAATTTGCGAGGGTGTAGATCCGACACCGCTGAAACGCTGAGCGGCTGGATGACCACTCCCAGCCCAAGGCCGCGGATGACGAAGAGCATCTGCAGCCACCTGTAGGACGTCGAGAGGGTCAGGAAGCTCAGCTGCCACGTCGCGAAAGCCAGGCAGATCAGTCCCGGCACGACCACCACGCGCACACCGAAGCGATCCACGACTCGCCCGGCGATCAAGGCTGTTATGAGCGAGGCGAAGGCCTGCGGGAGCAGGAGCAGACCGGCATTGAAGGCATTCAGCCCACGCAGATTTTGCAGGTAGACCGGAAAGAGGAAGAGTCCTCCGAAGAAGGCGAACGTGATCAGGATATTGACGATATTACTTGACAGGAATGGCCCGTTGGCGAAGAGGCGCAGGTCCAGCAACGACTGCCTGTTGCGCCTTGCACGGTCCAGCTCGACGAGCACAAAGCAGCCGAGCAAAAAGAGTCCACCAAGAAGGAAGCCGAGCACTTTTCCTGATCCCCAGCCGTCAATGCTGGCATCCGAGAGGGCGTAGAGCACAGCTGCCAGACCGGTGGAGGCCAGCACGAAGCCCGGGACGTCAAACGGTGTTCGTGTCTCTGGCCGCACTTCGCGCAGGAGTAAAGCGGCCAGCAGCAGCCCAATGATGCCGATGGGAACGTTGACAAAGAAGATCAAGCGCCAGTCCACGTAGGTGACAAAGTAACCACCAAGCGTCGGGCCGACGGCGGGTGCCAGCAATGCGGCAATGCCCAGCAGGCCACTGGCCAGCCCTCTCTGGTGGGGAGGGAACTCGCGGTACAGGAGCGTCACCGCCAGTGGAAAAAGTGCAGCTCCTCCTATCCCCTGCGCAACGCGAAAAAGGATGAGGACGGGCAGGCTCCAGGCCAGGCCGCAGAGAGCCGAGCCGGCGGTAAAGATGGCGAGCGCCAGCATGTAGAAGCGTTTGGTGCCCAGACGATCGGCGAAGAAGGCGGTGGTTGGTGTGACGACGCCCTGCGTGAGAATATAGGCGGTGAGCACCCATTGGACGCTATCCAGGTCAGCGCCAAAGGCGTGTTGCAGGCGTGGAAGTGCGATGTTGACGATGGTCTGATCCAGGATGCTCATAAAGGCTCCGAAGATCACCACCAGGGTGACCATCCATTTGTAGGAGAAACGCGCGCCTCCTGGCTGCGGCGCGGCGGTCGTCAGGTCGTGCATGCATGGCTCCTTGTCGCTGACACCCTATTATAGAGTTAGCGTTCACTAACATACGAGGACAAAAAAATTACGAAGCCGGAGCGCGTAGGCCGCGCAGCCAGAGACGGCTCATCTCCTGCTGGACCTCGGCCACCTCTCCAGAGAGGCCCAGCATCAAGCCATACTGGAAGGTGAGTATCATGCTCATATAGCCCCAGGCGGCGGCATCCGGGTTGACCGCAGCATCGAGGTCGCCACGCTCCAGGGCGCGTGCGATCAGCTGATGGAGGAACGCATAGATCTTGCGATTGTGCTCGCGGATGCACTGCGCGATCTCGGGATCACTGGATTCGGCAACAGCCTGGAAGAGGACGCGCTGGGTTTCAGGATCGGCCTGGATCGCGGCACGGTAGTCGTCGACGAAGTGGGCGAGCGCGTCAAGAATATCCTCCTCCGCTCTGCGCGAAACACGTTCCTGCAGCGTTTCGAGGAACTGCGCGCCGAACTCGCCGAGCACCGCCAGAAAGAGGCCCTTCTTGCTCCCGAAATGCTTGTAGAGCACCGGCTCAGTCACCTCGCTCTCGCGTGCCAGTTCCCCGGTGCTGGCCTCCGCATAGGGAGAGCGGGCAAAGACCTGTTTGGCCCGACGTAGGATCAACGCTCGTCGCTCCTCGCCCGAAAGTCGTTTGCGAGGGGTGCGCTGGTACTGTGGTTCCTGTGGTGTGCCTGCCATCGAATGTGCTCTCAGCGAATAATAGTTAGCGATAACTAACTTATCAGAGAAGTATACCTGACACTGGACCCGAATGTCAAGAGGGTCTTCGCTCACCGCGCAACGCTGCCTCACCGAAACGATGAGAGTCCCCATTTCCAGAGAGCCCCCGGGGGGTCGAACGTCACAGTAGTCGGCTCGACATCCAGGAAAAGCACGTGTGCTCTCACGGCCCGGACAGCCACGGTCGCTGGCTTCCGGCTGGCGACAGGCTCCCTGCCTTCCGGGCCGGGTAGCCTCGCTGCCCGGGCCACGATGATCCCGGTCCAGTGGCACTCTGGTGCCTTCCCCAATTGTGAGCGACCTCATTGCACATCCATCATCATTGGCATACACTGTCTGGTAGCGGTGACACCACTTGCAACCATTCTTGCTGGCTCCCCAGCTCACAACAGGAGTGCATCATGAACCCACTCCCTGACTTTGACACCAGATACGCGCGCGAGTATCCCAAATACGATGACAAGACCCCTCTGGAACAGAGGCGCGTGCGCTCCGGTTGCCTCCTGTCACGCTTCCTCCAGCTGAAAGCCCTGGCCGCGGCAGCCCTGGCGCTCCTCCTCATCTGATCCTTTGTCGCGAACCAGGCCTCTCCCACGCTTCACAACGGCCTGCTCCTCAACACGGGGGGCTTTCTTGCTGGTCTCCTGCTGACAGCAGCAGGCAGCATCTGGTCGAAGGTGCGGAACAAGGCCGACCCGCAGCTCACCTGGAAGAACCTGATCGTGGCCGTGATGATCTTGAGCCTCTTGTTTTTCCTCTCACATCTCCTCTGGAACAACAGCGTCTTTCTCAGCTGTTGTGATGGGGGGGCTGCTGGTGTGCTGATAGCCATCGCCATTCTCGCCTCCCGGTTATGCATTTTATGCTCATGCCTCCAGCATGGCAGAGCGCCGCTACCCCACTACGACAAATGGCAGACAGGGCTGGAGGCAGCTCCTTCGCAAGACAAATGATCGCCTCTCCAGGCTCCTGCTCGCCGGGCAGCTCAGCGTGCCGTACACGCCAGCGCCTGGGAGAGGCCCCTCATCGCCGCTGTCATCCAATCTGCTGTCTGCCTGCTGTGATGGCGAGGAGAGATGCGAAGGGACTAGCCCTGCTCACTGTTATGGAAAAGAGGGATATCATATGAATGGGTTTGTTTCTCGTGCGCTTGTCGAGTGCGCTGGCCTGTGGCCTAGCCATTGGCCTCGAACGTCAATATCGGCAACGGGCCGCTGGACTACGTACCAGTGCTCTCGTCCAAGCTCGTGGGCAGGAGTCTGCCAGGGACAACCATAGCAGAGCAGGGGGGGCCGCCCCCAGAACGGGGGAGGAATCCGGGCAGGAGCATCGGGGAACAATGCGGGAACCAGGTGGGAAGCTGAGCGTGCTTCCCCTGGAGACAGGTGGTTGCCAGTTGAGGCAGACAGGCGGTCCCAGCCGCCAGAGAAAGGGAACACTTGTGTCCGCCACCGCTGAGCGAGGCAGGTGGTCGTTGCAGGGGAAGAAGGCGGTCCCAAGACCGCCGTCTCGACAGCCCGGCTTCCCCGTGTGGCGCCGTGAGGCTTGAGAAGCGGCTGGAGACGGTGGCCAGTGTGGGAGAGCGCACCTGGCAGGACTCGAACCCGCAACCACTTGATCCGAAGTCAAGCGCTCTATCCAATTGAGCTACAGGTGCAGCGCTTTCATGATAGCATAGTCCCCCACCAATGTTCAAGTCCCTCTCTTTCTCTCGCTCGCAGATAAATGACCCGGGCAGAAAGAGAGGCCAGTTGTTCCCTACCCCCTTCCCAGAAAGGGTTTTCTGCTCTATGCTAGTCACAAGCAGGTACACCGACATAGGGGTCAGTAAGTGGGCTCCCGCTCACTTGCCCCCTTCCCATCCTGAGTGGCTTGAACTTCTGAGCTGTCGCTGGTCAGCACCTGATCCTCTCCTCCCCAGATGAGAGGGCAAAAGGTAGAATGGGAAGAGAGATAGGACATCTTTCACAAGAAGAGTGCGCAGACTCAGAGTGCCGGTCCGCATGATGATGGTATGCTTTACAGAGAGAAAGGGTGTCGCGGTTAAATGTCGCGATCATGTCACCTATCCATAGGAATAACCGTTAGACTACAATGTAGTTATCGGAGATTCTTTCTCTCTCCATTGAGCTGACAGAGACAAAGGGAAGGAGTACACAATGTCAGGGCTTGTCTTTCCGCCGGCAGCCCAACGCCCACGCAGTGCTATTATCTTGATTGTCGAGGACGATGCCGACTTCGGCAAGTTTCTGGAGGAGGTTATTAACAGTGAAACCCCCTACCAGGCGGCTCTTGCCGATAATGGCTCCTGCGCCCTGGAGAAGGCCAAGCGCCTCCGTCCCTGCCTTCTACTCCTCGACTATAAGCTCCCGGACATCAACGGCTTAGAGGTCTTTGATCGCTTGCAGGAGATGGAGGAGACGCGCGGTACCCCAGCCATCATGATGAGTGCTGACCTGCCCTATGAGGAGCTGCAGCAGCGCGGTATCCATCCCCTGCGCAAGCCTATGGACATCCGGCGCGTGATCCGTGTGATCACCCATGCCCTGGCTACAAGCGAAGAGCAACAGCTGGCCCGTGCTCAGCAGCCATTTCAGCCACTCCAGTCGCCTCAACCGTCCCAGCAGCAATCACGACAGCAATTGGTGCGTGCCCAACCCTGAGTAGCGCTGCAGTGGCAATCAGGTCATATATTGATTGACCTGCCCCCTCCGCAGAGGCGCCAGGCAGTTTCTCGTTACCCTCATAAGGGCTGACACACTCCTTGCACAGGGATAGCAGGGACAGGGACGTAGGGACGAGCCAAGAGGCCCAAGGCAGAGCGAGCTGAGGGACAGAAGAGGTAGGAGCTGCCCTTCTTTTGTCCCTCAGCTCGCTTTTCCTTTCTTTCGTCCCTCTCTTATCGAGTCCAGGGCTTTCACCTCGATCCGCCTGCCTTGTCTGGTTTGAGTAGCCTGCAGAATTTGGCTCGCGGGTAGCCGGGACAAAGGGGTCTTTTCACTCTCCGTTTTACGTACCGCCAGTGCTCTCCGTAATATCTGATAGGGAGGGTTCGCATTTTGAAGAAGAAGGAACGTCTTGCCATCCCTTGACACACTTGCTACAATGCGCTTAGAACGCCTTTCGGCAACATACTACCTGCTCATCGCAGCACCCAGATAAGGGCTGCTCGCTCACAGAGAGAAGAGAAACGGGGGTCCGCATGCAGTCGATATTTCATGGCGATCGATACGAGAGAGGGAGGCCCTGGGACCGCCAGGGGCAGGCGGCGAACGAAGGGTCAGACTTCTACGATGAGCAGGCGAACCGCTGGGCCGTACTCCGACATGAGGTAGAGGTGGGAGAGGATATGCGGGAGGAGCACACCCTGGCCGGCTGGGAGCAGCGGGATACGGAAGAGGAGATGATTGCTACTGAGGCGCCTGCCGACGCCGAGGAGCGCTGCGATGAGCCGCGCCATGTTGATATTGTGGTGGCCGGTGTAGGCGGCGGAGGTACCAACGCGGTGAATCGCATGATTGATATGAATGTCAGGGGCGTGCGTTTCATCGCGATGAATACGGATGCGCAGGTGCTGGAGCTGTCACAGGCCCCACTGCGGATTAGCCTGGGCCACCATTATACTAAGGGTTTAGGAGCGGGCGGTAACGCGGCTGTAGGCATGCGCGCCGCAACGGAGAGCGCGGCGGAGATTCGCGCCGCGCTCAAGGATGCTGACCTGGTCTTTATCACCGCCGGTTTGGGAGGCGGTACCGGCACGGGAGCGGCCCCGGTGGTGGCTTCGATTGCTCGCAAGCTGGGCGCCCTGACAATCGGCATTGTGACGCTTCCGTTCAGCTTTGAAGGCTCCCGCCGCCGCCGCGTGGCTCAGGAGGGTCTGGCCGAGCTGAGCAAAGAGGTCGATGCTTTAATCACCGTTCCCAACGATCGGCTGCTGATGTCGAGCACACGCGATCGCAGTCTGGCAGAAGCCTTCAAGGTCGCCGATGATGTGCTGCGCCAGGGAGTGCAGGGAATCGCCGAGGTCATTAACGTGCCTGGGTTGGTCAACGTTGATTTCGCCGACGTGCGGAATGTCTTGCGCGATGCCGGCAGTGCTCTCATGAGTATCGGCGAGGGAAAGGGCCGCAATCGCGCTCAGATTGCTGCTCAGCAGGCTATTGCCGGCGGCTTTCTGAATGTGACGATCAAGGGGGCGCACCGCGTGCTGTTCAATATCAGTGGCGGCGAAGATCTGACGCTCTTCGAGGTCAATGAGGTGGCGGAGTGCATCCGTAGTGTGGTCGATGAGGCAGCAGACATTACCTTCGGAGCAGTCATCGATCCAACGTTGCAGGACAGCCTGCGTGTGACACTGATCGCTGCTGGTATGGGAGAGCCACTCACAGCTCAGACACCAGCGCTGATTTCAGGGGCGCCGCGTCCGGCTCAGCTGCAGGCACCAGCCCAGGCCAGCAACGGCGCAGGGACGCCCGAGCCGGCTCGGGCGTCTCACCAGATGATTCCTATGCCACCTTTGACGCCTCGTCCCTCCCTGTCTCAGGGGACGCCAGCCGCCTCGGCCACACCCCTGCGTCCACCGGCTCTGCCACGCCCGCAGCGCAGCCTGGAAGATCTCCGTGGCCTGCGAAGCCTGGCGCGCCGCTACCAGGAGCGGCTGGAGCAGGAGAGAGAGATTAGCGCGCCCCCCTTTTTGCGCCGTCGCTAGGACGGCGAGGAAAGCCTCCAGACCGGCGAGAGAGCGGCCTCTCTCTCATCCGGGCATTTGATGGAGCCGTTCAGGACAGCCTTGTCTGTTCATGAAAGTCAGCAGAGGCAGAGCGCAGCTGAGTGAAGTAAGTCCATCAAACAGAACGCATCCTTCTCAACGACCACAAGGCGGCCATTGGGATGAGTTCAGAGGAGCTGGCCAGCCCCCTCGCAGGCCAGCTCTTCCCATCCGTCAGCCTCTCCGTCGGCAGGCTTGCCGAACGCCTCAAGCGTCTACACTCTTCATCTCACGTCCGCCTGACACGGCGAGAGCGGACAAGCCACTTTCTCTCTGAGGTGCCCGGCAGGCAAAACCAGCCATGCCAAGCTAAGGCTAAGGGTTGGCGCTGCTCTCGTCCTGGGTCTGAGCTGGAGCAGCGGCGGAGCTAGCAGCACGTCCCCGCTCACCGCCCTTCTTGCCAATGCGCGAGTAGAAAGCCGAGCCTTGCTGACGCTTCGTCGACTCTCCGCCCTTCTTACCGATCTCAGAATAGAATTGAGGGCCGCGTTTCTGCTTGACTGCTTCGCCTCCCTTCTTACCAATTCTTGCGTAGAATTCCGTACCATACTTCTCGCGCACAGCCTGACCGCCATGCTTGGCCTTCTGCGATCCGGGTTCCGGTCCGCGTTTATTGTTCGCCATAGAAGGTCCCGCCTCTCTTTCACTCAAACTCCACGTTTACCCAACAACGCGGCGAGACAGTCTCTGCTCCCAGCGAGAGAGACAGAAATCTCGCAGCCTTCTAGCTAGCGCAAGGGATGCTTGCGAGCCTGAGCCACACGGTTGGCGATCAGGGCCGCGGTGACGCCCGCACCGATGCCGTTATCGATATTGACGACGGCGAGGCCCGGCGCACACGTCTGCAGCATTGACAGCAGGGCGGCCATGCCCTTGCCGCCCAGGCCATAGCCAACCGAAGTGGGCAAGCCAATGACAGGGACAGGAACCAGTCCTGCCACGACCGAAGGGAGCGCCCCATCCATGCCAGCGGCCACCACGATCGCATCTACGTCGTTCGAGAGCAGGTCACGCAGTGGGCCAACCAGACGGTGCAGCCCTGCCACCCCCACGTCATAGATACAGGTCACGCGGCAGCCCATTTCCTCGGCAACGAGGGCCGCCTCCTCCGCTACTGGGACATCGGAGGTGCCTGCCGTGATGATGCCAACGTGCCCCCCCGTGTCGGGACGCACAAAATCGGGCCTGGAGATGACCATCGCTCTGGCGGCTTCGCGCAGACGAATGGTGTAGTCACGAAAGACGTCGAGGAGTGCCTCCTTCGTCTCTGAGCGCATGCGGCTGATAATCGCTCGCCCTGAACCAGCCAGCAACGCCTGGGCCATGGCAATCACCTGCGCCGTCTCTTTGGTCTCCCCAAAGACGACTTCCGGCGCTCCTTTCCTGCGCTCGCGACCAGGATCAGGACGGATCGTGACCGGCTCGGACTGCGCACTCGACGGCCCTGGCTTCGATACCTCTCGCGTGCGCGCCTCCGGCCCCTCGCTCAGCTGCTCCAGCTCCGCGAACAGCTCCCACTGTTCGTCAGACCGATGACTCATGGAAATGTACACTCCTGATTGAGCAAAATAATTGTCTTCCTATCCAGGAATTCTCCAACGCCCAGTAGTGTAACACATCTCGATAGAAAGAACAAGGCAATTATGCCAGCACCAGAACCGCCAGGGCCACCAGGACCTTTGGACAAGCATGTCTCCTAGGAGAACCTTCGCCCCTCAACCACCACAGACCTGGCCAGTCGCCAGACGAGACAGTGGCTCAGAACGCCAGATGGACAGTAGCCAGGCGGACTCTATCAAGAGGATCAACTTGCTCTTGCTCTCCTCCACTTTCCATCAAGCGTCCCCTCGCTTCAGCGTCTGCCGGCCAAGCCGGCTGGGCGCAAGCTCTCCTATACTACCTGTCTATGATATAATGTACTCGCACCTCCAAATGTGGTCTATTTCTAACAGGTGCTATGGAGTCGCGCCAGCAACTGCTACTCCGGGCCGGAGGATGCTTTATACTTCTACACGAAGTATCTTTCTTCTCATTTTTTGTAGGACATCAGCAATTCACCATCTATCACTCGCTGGGCGTCTCCTGCCTGCCCGGGGGAGAGAGTCGGGTCAGCCCCTCAGCAATGGGCTTGCCAGATCCCCATTTCAGATGTATCCTGCCTGTCAGCATCAAGTGAACATCGCAGGACCGTTGAGCGAGCAGCGCAGGATCGCTCAGATCCGCGCTTCGCCGCTTTGCTGGATTCCGCCCGGGCCGGAGGGACAACCACGATGCCTTGTGAGAGAGGTTCAGGGTGACAACCTGTATGAGCAGATCTGGATATAAGCGCATGGGCGCCTTGCTCTCGGGGTGGGCTATGCTCTGGCTGCTCCTGCTGAGCGCTTGCGGCCCAACGGCCAACCAGCTTTCTCCGGCGGCGACGGTGACCATTAATCCCGCTTTCCAGGCAAGCACTTCGCCCTTGCCTACAGTGCCGCCCTATCGCTGCGGCGCTTGGGCCTCCAATAACGCTCCGTCACCAACCGCGGTGATTACTATCTATGCCCGCCTGACGAAAAATCTACAAGGCGTGTCAGGAGCTACAGCAACAGCAGTAGTCCATTTTAGCAGTGGAGACGTGCCTTTGACGCAACAGCCTACGAGCGATCAGGGCGGCTACGTCCGCTTCACGCTCTCCCTGGCTGGACGGCAGCCGCGCAACGTTCCAGCGACGGTCGATGTGACCTTTACCAATATCCCGGGCGGGCCTGCTAGCTTGCGCTGCAGCCCGGCTTTCTTTACACCTCAGTAATGCGCCTGCTGACCACGCTGGGCTGGTTACAGGACTCAGAACTAGCTGATTGGCTGATTGGCTGGCAGTGCGGGCAGAAATGGGTACTACGCTGGGCGATGCTCATGCGCTGGATCGCTGTACCACAGCGTCGACAGGGCTGGCCGGTACGCTGGTAGACCTGCATATGGGCATAGTTGTTGCCGGCTTCTCCCCAGAGGCCACGATAGTCGTTGAAGGAGGTTCCTCCATGTTCGATACCGAGCTGGAGCACCGCGACGATAGCCTGGCGTAGGGCGACCACTTCATCGAAACTGAGCGTGTCGGCACGGCGCAGCGGATGGATGGCCGCCGCAAAGAGGGCTTCATCGGCGTAGATGTTCCCCAGGCCAGCGATCAGGGTTTGTTCTAGTAGTACCTGCTTGATAGGTCGTTTCTTTCCTTGTAGCAGCATGGCCAGCCGTTCGCTGGTGAAGTCCGGGTCGAGCGGTTCAAGGCCCAGGCCCGCCAGAGCCTCAGCCTCCTGGGTACGAGGCCAGAGAGCCAGCTTACCAAATTTGCGCAGGTCGTTGTAGAGGAGGAGCCTCCCATCGGCTAAGGTGAAGCAGACACGACAGTAGAACGGCTGATCATGTAGCAGACAGAGGGTTTCCTCCTGCTCCCCTCGCTGCTTCTCCAGGCAACGGCACTGATAGCCCTCATTCACAAAGGCTGGCCCCAAGCGGTCCCACGACGCCCGGTCCTGCTGCAGGAGCTGACAGTCGAGGCGCCAGCCGGGAGATAGGACAAGCAGGTTACCAGTCATACGCCGGTGGATAGTCAACAGATAGTCGCCACTGAGATCCAGCAGAAGCAGTTTGCCGCGACGACGCACACCCTCAATGCGTCGTCCGGCGACTTCCTGACGGAAGGTGTCCGGATCGGGCCGCGCAATGCTCCGCCCCCAGAAAACCTGTGCTTCAGCGATGCTGGCTCCGACAAGGACAGCGCGAACCTGACGCGCCGTATATTCAACTTCAGGTAGTTCTGGCATGATTGCTACTCACTCGTCTGGTGCATAAGTTGCCGGGAGCAAAGTCGCTCGGGCGGGACAGACAGCCACCGGCTTCGTGTCCGCCACTCCTTGCTCCCGCAGGATAGTATGCCTCAGTCTGCCTGGATCATGGAGTCGAGGTCGGGCAGAAGAGGGAAAATTTCCCATACTCGGAAGCCCGCTTCTGTATCTTCAACGCAAAGGTGGGACGGATAACGCAAGAGCAACCAGACCGCCAGCAAGTCGCCGGCACAGCCGGAGAGATGTCCAGCCCCAGCCAGGACCAGGTAAGGAGCTACCGCCGGCCAGCAGAACATCAGCAGAGCCAGGAGAAGGGAGAGGACCAGACAGGGGGCCAGCCCCACAACAAGATACTGGTTGCGCCGGAAGAGCTGGTCACGCGCTCCACAATAGAGGGCCACAGGGAAGCGCACTCCATAATAGGGTTGTCCTCCCCAGAAACGGAAGGCCAGCCCATGCAGCAGCTCATGGAAGGGCAACAGGAGCAGGTAAACGACGCCGCTGATCCCCAGCCAGATGAGCAGGTGCAGAAGATCAGCACTCCCTACAGACCAGCCGTGGAGAGGCCGCCAGACGAGCGCCAGTATAGCCAGGGCGCCAAAGCCCACCAACCCGATGAGAAGGAGCAGAAAACTTAGCAAGGTCAGAGGGTAGAGCAACGGTGGCTCCAGCAGAGAAGCCTCCCCTCGCAGGAGCGCCAGGCCTGCGTCGAGAGCAGCTTGAAGCTCGTAACGTCGTTGAGGATGGAAGCGATCAATAACTCTCACGGCTGCGCCCGCCTGCTCTTTGCAATTTTTTTGTTTGCTGGCCAGGCCCCTGATCCTGCCCGAGACCAGGCTTCTGCTGATTGATGATATCACAGCTATTGGTCCAGAGCCAGAAAGAAGATAGAGGAGGTCGCCAGACAAGGAGAGAGAATCTCCTGCTGACCTCAGTTTCTCTCCTCTTGCCTCGGCTGCGGCGCGGACTGCTGCCATGCCGGTTGCAAAGGCCATCCGGGCGTGCTACCATACGAGGGAAATGGCGTGAAAGGATGCAACCTATGCGGCGAATTCCTGCCCTCGCCTATTTGGCAGGTGCCTTGCTCGTCTTCTGGCTCTTGCTGGCCACGGTGATGATCATCTCTGGCTTCCCTTTCATTGTGGTGACTCTCAGCCTCAGCAGTGATCTGATGATCTCTCTTTTCATCCTCGGGCTGGCTTGGGCCTACCAGAAAAATCTGTAAATGCGAGCGGACGATGATTGACATCTGCATGCTGGGAACAGGCGGCATGATGCCATTACCGGGACGCTGGCTTTCGTGCGTTTTGGTGCGCTGCGGCGCTTCGCTCACGCTGCTGGACTGCGGTGAAGGGACGCAGATCCCCTGGAAGAGCCTGGGCTGGGGCTTTCGTCAGCTCGGGGCCATCTGCCTGACACATATGCACGCCGACCACGTGGCAGGGCTGCCAGGAGTACTCTTTATGGTGGCCCATGCTGGACGTACGGAGCCGCTGCAGCTCTATGGGCCACCGGGTACGGCCTATGTAGTAGAAGGCTTGCTGCGCATTGCGGGAGACCTTCCTTTCCCGCTGCATGTGCAGGAGCTGCAGGGCGGTGAGAGGCTGATCCTGCCAGGAGGACTGCAAGGCTCCTGCGCCCCCGCTCAGCATGGCATACCTTGTCTGGCTTATCGCCTGGAGCTGCCACGCCGTCCCCAGTTTCAGGTGGAGCGCGCTCAAGCTCTGGGCCTGCCTGTCCAGTACTGGTCTCGCTTACAGCACGGCGAGAGCGTGGAGTACGAGGGACGGCTCATCACCCCGGATCAGGTACTTGGTCCTCCACGGCGCGGCATCTCCCTGGCTTTTATCACTGATACGCGCCCGACGACGAGGCTGAGCGCCTTCGCCCACGACGTTGACCTGCTGATCTGTGAGAGCATGTATGACGATCCGGCGGATCTTCCCCTGGCCCGCGCTCACGCGCATATGCTGGCGGAGGAGGCGGCACGCCTGGCCAGGGAGGCCGGCGCCCATGCACTGCTGTTGACTCACTTCAGCCCTAAGATCAGTGATCCCTCCAGCGCAGAAAAAGCGGCCCGGCGCATTTTTCGCGCGACGCGGGCCGCCCGAGATGGAGAGATTCTGACTTTGAGCTATCCGCCCGCCCCCGGCGAGCAACAGGAGCGCTCGCAGTCAGCTGAACCTGCTGACTAATTAGCTGGCCTCCGAGAGGCCAGTGATTTCCTCCGCGCGCTCAGCAGGCCGTGGCAGCATCGCTCCTGTTCCTTCCCCCTCGACGAGCTGCAGGCGAGGGCGTGATTTCTTTAAATGCTCCTCGAAGAAGGAGAGCACTCTGCTGACGTAGGCGCGCCGGTCGGCAAAGTAGGCACCGCAGTGGTCGGCTTCGGGCACGATCCACAGCTCTTTCGGTTCGCCGGCTGCCTCGTAAAGGAGTGGAGCATCGCGCGGGTCAACCAGCGAATCTTTGCCACCGTGGATGATGAGAATGGGACGCGGCGCGATCTTGCCAATATCACGCAGCGGCGCCACCTGGTCAAAACGATAGCCCGCGCGCCACCAGAGGAGGTAATCGGCCACCCAGGTAAAAGGGGCAGCCGGCAAGTGAAGCACACGGTGAACGTTATAGTCGATGACGCTCCAGTGAGTGGCAAACGAGCTGTCAGCGACAATTGCCTCTACATCCTGACAGTGGGCGCTGCACATGATGGCCACAGCAGCCCCCATCGAATAGGCAATGACCCCCAGGCGAGCATGAGGAGCACGCTCCTTGGCATAGGCCACCGCTCCCATGAAATCATTAATCTCACGGTAGCCGAGGGTGACTGGCTTGCCAACCTCTTGTCCATGCCCGTAATACTCAAAGACGAGGACATTATGGCCGGCTTTCCAGAGGTGGGCACACATGCCAAGCACGTCGGCCATCCCCGAGCGGTAGCCGGGACAGACTAGAATAGTCGTAGTGGCCCCGGGATAGGGAATGTACCAGCCATTGACCATGTGGTCGCTGTTGGACGCCGGGAAGGTCACCGCCTCGGCAGGCAGCTCAAGCTCAAACGGGGAGATTTTGTAGAGGTCTGCAAAACTGACGATTTTCTTGGGACGGATCAGGGTTTCAACAACATAGACTGCTACTGTGACGATGAATCCTGCCACTCCGATGACGCTCCCCAGGCCGCCAACCAAAAGCTGCTTCAAAGAAGGCTTGCCTACACGAATCTTGCTTAACTCTAGCACAGAGGCCGCCAACCTTTCTACTCGCTAGCTGATTGGCCCAGAGGGACAAGATCACGTCTGCCCAGAGGGACAGCTGAGCTAACTAGCATACCTTCACTATAACGCTGCGACTCGCATCCCTGGCCGCAGGCTCATCGGCCCCTCGTTTGTTCAGGTGAGCCGGTGCTCCCCTCGCAGCCGGGTATACCTAAGCCATGCAAAAGGCGAAAAAAGCACCTTGCACTAGCCAGGCGTACGCGAGCGCGTCGGTGCACGCTTTCTTTCGTAGATGAACCCCCGCCATAGCCGCCCCACCCCAGAGAGAAATAGAGGCAGCGGCGAGCTGTCTGGTGTCATTGGCCTGCCGCTGCAATAAATCGGGCAGTTTGAGGTTGCTCTTGCAATCCTGCTTACTTCTAAATTAGCTCATTAGCTATGATACTATATCGAGAACGGGCTTGCAAGGGGCGCCCCAGCACCAATAAGCGGGCGGCCTACCAGCTGCGCAGGGACAGGAATATTGAGCGCCTCCAGAATGGTCGGGACGATGTCATAGGCAGACACGGGCCTGAGTACGGACCGCTGGAGGCCCGCCCCATAGAGGCAGAGCAGTCCGTCTGGATGATGCATACCACAGCATGGCTCGCCCGCGCTCCAGAGCCGCCGCTGCCCTGTGGCCAGCGAGAGCATGATCCCATCGTGGGCCAGGAGTATGAGACGTCGTGTTGGCTTTCCGGATAGCGTCGGCTCCGGCTCCGCGGCTGGCACGTGACTTCCCGGGTAGGTTTCGTCACGGTAAAGGTCTCCAATGGCTGGATAGGCCGTCGCAGGATCGACCTGGGCCTGCAGATCAGCCATGAACTCCTCGATCTGCTTCTCCGTGAGGTGATCGGCAAGAGCAATAGCTGCATAGCCCCCCAGCGGTGATGAGGTCGGGAGCAATAGGAGAGAGCTACCAGCCAGAGGCGGCGCGCCCCCTCCTGTAGGAAATGCCGCTCGTCGCCAGATTCGCCAACGCCGCTGCGCAGGAAGGTGAGGCAGCAACCCTAGTTTCCAGCGGCGAGCAGGCCAGTCGACTCTCTGCCGAACTAGTGTATCTTGGACAGGCAGATTCAGCGTATAGCGTCTCAGATATTCCTGAAGATAGAAGGTGCGTCTGATGCTCTGGAAGCTATAAGGCGAGAGGAGGATCAGGAGATCGGCAGACCGTAAGACGCTCAGCGCTTGCCCAAGTAGCTCATCCAGAAGGCGATAGCAAGCGATTACTTCGCGGCGGAGATCGAGCACGCGGTCCCAGTAGAGATGTTGTAGCAGATCAATCTCATGGAGCACAAAAAGACAGCAATCCCAATCTTCGCGCAGAAGCAAGTCCAGCAGAGCCAAGCGCTTTTCCAAGAGGCGGCGGATCTCCGTCAGAGGTTCTTCGAGCCAGACCGCCAGTCCTCGCCAGGTAGGGGTGAGCTGATAGTTCGGGATGACTTCCAGCAGCCTGGAGGCGAAGTCGGGCGGATAGGCAAGGCCGGCATAGAATGGTGGCGCCGGCGGACCGCTGAGCATGATACCATTGAGGGGACGAGGCGGATAGGTCGCGGGGACATTAGCGACTAAGACACGCCTCCCCCAGGCGCTGAGGAGGCTCCAGAGCGCCTTGTCTTCTTGCCCCAGCTCGTGCAAGGTCCCTGAAGCCGACTGAGGCTCAGTAACTGTCTCAAGGAGACAGCGATCGTACTCTCCGTCACCAGGAGTCAGGCCCTGCCGCTGCGGTGGAAGACCAGTCAGGATGGCTTGCCAACGCGTGGTTGCCGCTGGCGGTAGCGGCGCCCGTAACAAGGCGTGCACTCCCCCCTCGTAGATCTGCCGCAGATGGGGAAGCAATCCTTGCGCCATCAGCGGTTTGACAATGCGCAACGTCAGGCCATCCACCCCAAGAAGCAAGACCCGCATGATCCCCCTCAAATTACTGCCTAGTATTATATACCGCAGGTGTTGCCGCTAGATAGCGAAGATTTGTCAAGATCTGGTTAATGCCAGGCACAACTGATAAAGGTTTCTCCATAGGCGGCCTTGGACTGACAGAGACAGCTATCGCAGGGAAGAGGAGAGATAGCATTGTCCTCGGTCCGGGCGCTGTGATAGGGTGTAGGGAAAGCAAGGATGAACAGACCGGGGTCTGACGGCAAACGCTCCGTGTCTTACTCGTTCTCGCTTCTCTACGAGTTGCAGCTTGTGCAGCAAGGAGCAGCAACGGTCATGCAAGATCATCAGAGCGGTCACCAGCGTCTTACGCTGAGCGATGTCCAGAGGCCAGAATATCTGGCCAACCCCTACCCTCTCTATCACCGTCTGCGCGAGCACGACCCCATCTATTGGGACGAGGAGATGCACGCCTGGGTGCTGACGCGCTACACTGATGTCGTAGCTGTGCTGCGTGATCCGCGCTTCTCATCGGCCTGGGGTCCAGTCGAGACGGCCTGGATGCCAGAGGACCTGCGTCCTCAGCTAGAGCCTGCTCTGCGGGCCGTCTCGCGCCAGATGCTCTTTCTCGATCCTCCCGATCATTCGCGTCTCCGCGGCCTGGTGGCGCGGGCCTTTACGCCGCGCATGGTCGAGAGCCTGCGCCCACGTGTGCAGCGTCTTGTCGACGAGCTGCTCGATGCGGTACAGGACCAGGGCGAGATGGAATTCGTCGCCGATTTTGCCTATCCGCTGCCAGCAATCGTGATCGCCGAGATGCTCGGTGTGCCGCCCGAGGACCGCAGCCAGTTCATTGTCTGGACACAGGACTTTGGCCGGCTGCTGGACGGTGGCAATCTAAGCTTCGAGGAGTTGCTGACCACCCTGAGCGGCATCGCAGATTTTCTAGCCTACTTCAGGCGCCAGATCGCGCAGCGGCGCACGGCTCCGCGCGATGACCTTTTGCAGGCGCTGATCCTGGCAGAGGAGCAGGGCGATCGCCTTAACGAGGAGGAGCTACTCGGGAACTGTGTCCTGCTGCTCGCCGCCGGTCATGGTACTACAACTCACCTGCTTGGCAATGGCCTCTATGCCCTCTTGCAGCATCCCGAGCAGCTTCAGTTACTGCGGGAGAATCCCAGTCTGGCGCCGACGGCAGTGATGGAACTCTTACGCTACGATAGTCCGGTGCAGCTGACTTCACGTCGCCCCACAGCTGACGTCGACTGGGCAGGGAGACGTTTCAAAGCCGGCGAGGAAGTGCTGACTGTGTTGGGAGCGGCCAATCGCGACCCCGAGCAGTTCCCTGACCCTGACCGACTCGACCTCCGTCGCACTGACAATCGCCATGTGGCCTTTGGCCACGGTCCCCACTTCTGCCTTGGGGCCCCGCTGGCTCGCCTGGAGGCGGAGGTTGCCTTTACGACCTTACTTCGACGCCTGCCACAGTTGTGCCTGGCGACAGAGCAGATTGAGCACCTGCCGTCTCTGGTCTTCCGCGGTATCAAGGCCCTGCCAGTGACGTTTGCGTCGGTCTTGCCAGCAACAGGAG
Organism: Thermogemmatispora aurantia; assembly: GCF_008974285.1. Taxonomy (GTDB): domain Bacteria; phylum Chloroflexota; class Ktedonobacteria; order Ktedonobacterales; family Ktedonobacteraceae; genus Thermogemmatispora; species Thermogemmatispora aurantia. Next base: position 1,039,929 of record NZ_BKZV01000001.1, read on the forward strand.
CAGCAGCAGACTAACTACAGGTCACGTGCAGCAGCGGCGGAGAGCACCGTTCGCAGCGATAGAGCGATCTCTTTGGCATAGATGACCACAGGCCGGCATGGCCGCATTGGCAGGGGCAGAAGAGCCAGCAAGTCAGGATTACCCGCACCCGCTTCTGCCTCTGTCTGCGGCCAGTGTCGGCAGCCAAAGGCCAGAGGAGCATAGCCCTCACGCTCTAAGAAGAGCAGCGCCCCCTGTTGGTCCCGTCCCAGCAGTATCGGCGTCCAGAGCAGGAGCGGGACATAGGTGACGCCCCTCGACTGAGGGAAGAGAGCAAGGGCCAGCCGGCTAGCCTGCTCCTCCACCAGCCGTAGTAAGAGCGTACCCAGACCCCGACGGCGATAGTCAGGATGGACGAGAAGGCGCAGCAGACAGGCCAGACCGGCAGAGCCTGCAATCTCTTGATTGACTCTCTGGCTGCGGAGATCAGCGTAGGCAATCGGCTCTCCCCCACAAGTTTTGACCAGCCAGCTCTCTTCCGCAGTGAGCAGCAGCTCGCTTCCATAGTCACCATAGTCAGGATCGCAGAGACCATAGCCGCAGACCGCGAAGAGCTGTCGCAGTTCTTGGCGGTCCGCCAGACCAGGGGAGGCCAGTCTCAGACCATGCAATAGGGCCTTCATGGCAATGGCTCCTCCTCACTCCTCGCAATCTTCTTCAGCCAGTCTCAAGCAAGCGTATCTCCCTGCGCTTCAGATGCCGTCGCAGCAGCCTCGCCCTCTCCCGAGGCTGGCAGCCTGCGAACCAGCAGCATACGCAGTGGAGGAAAGACGCGCCATGAGGGGCGTCCAAGGACGAGCTGACCAGCATCCAGAGCCTGCAGATCGCGAGCATATTCCTTCACATGGGCAAAATCGAGAACAGCCATCTTTCCACCCGGCTTGAGTACCCGCAGCATTTCGCGCAAGGCTCGACGGCGCTCCTCCCGTCCGTGGATATTGTGCAGGGCGAGACAGGAGACGACGACGTCGAAGCGCTCTGACGGAAAAGGCAGCTGCCGGGCGTCCGCAGTGATCACGCTGATACGCTCCGCCACTCCGGCCAGACGTGCGTTCTCCTGGGTCGCCAAAGGACTGTTGCCGCTCTGATCGCGCGCGCTCCAGACATCAATGCCAGTGGCGTGCCCACTGCCCAGGCGACGGGCCGCTTCGATGAGCAACATTCCTCGCCCACAGCCGACGTCAAGCACCTCTTCATCGCCGCAGAGCACGAGACAATCAAGCATACGTCGAATTTCCCAGAGCTTCCCAACACGCGAAGTCCAGAGCATGGCCAAAGCCTCCCCCAGACAGACGCAGGCCCACACAATACACCAGATGGCCAGCCAGATCAGATGTAGAGCGATCAGCAGCCACAAGGCCACCCCCCCAAGGAGCAGTCCCCCCAGCATGAGCGCACGCACCACCCCGGGGGCATCGATCCCATAATCCGGCTTCCGGCTACCAGGCTGAGTCAGCATAGGTCGGTCCTCCTTCCAGCTCACCCTTGCTAGCAGGGCGCCATTGAGGCTCTCCGCCCAGCGTAGCAAAAAGATCCTTATCAATGAATTTATTTTACCAATTGATTGGAGAATTTTACCATATTCATGGCGATATGTCAAATATACAAAAAAGATGAAGAGGTCGGTAGCAATATTTTATCTGGTGGCCAGAGAGCAAGCGATCGGGAAGGCGCCCCGGGGATGATATAATATCAGTCGAGAGGAGACCTTGATTTTCGTTCCCTGGGAGTTGTGCCGATGACCATCCAATCGACCAGGCCGACCATCCAGTCAATCAACCCGGCAACCGAAGAGGTACTGGAAACCTTCGAACTCTTCACGGATGAGCAGATCCACGCAGCACTCGATCAGGCACGGAGCGCCTTCCTGCAGTGGCGGGACGTCAGCTTCCCGGAGCGCGCCGCTCTCTTCCAGCGCCTTGCCGCCTACCTGCGAGAGCATAAGGAAGAGCTGGGGCGCCTGATTACCTTGGAGATGGGCAAGCCCATCGCTGAGGCCGAGGCGGAGGTCGTCAAGTGTGCCTGGGGCTGCGATTACTACGCAGAGCATGCTGAGCAGTTCCTGGCCGATCAGCCTGCCGAGAGCAGTGCCAGCGAGAGCTATGTGGCCTTCCGGCCCCTGGGTGTCGTCCTGGCGCTCATGCCCTGGAATTTCCCCTTCTGGCAGGTGTTCCGTTTCGCGGCACCAGCGCTGATGGCGGGCAATACGACGGTGCTCAAGCATGCCTCCAACGTTTCACGCTGCGCTCTGGAGATCGAGCGCGTCTTCCGCCAGTGTGGCTTTCCCGAGGGAGTTTTCCGCACAGTGCTGGTCCGCGGCTCCGAGACAGAGAAGCTGATTAGCGATCCGCGCATTGCCGCGGTGACCCTCACTGGCAGCGCCGAAGTGGGTATGGAGGTAGCCGCTGCCAGCGGGCGCGCGCTGAAGAAGCATGTCCTGGAATTGGGCGGCTCCGACGCCTTCATCGTCCTGGAGGATGCTGATCTCGATGCCGCTGCCGAATGGGCTGCGCGTTCACGTTTCCAGAATACCGGCCAGAGCTGCATTGCTGCCAAGCGCTTCATCGTAGTGGAGTCGGTGGCCGCCGATTTTGAGCGCCGCTTTGTCGAGGCCGCTTCGCGCCTGCGCATGGGCGATCCGCTGCAGCGGGAGACACAGATTGGCCCATTGGCCCGCGGCGATTTGCGCGAGACTCTGCGCCGCCAGGTCGAGGAGACGCTGCAGATGGGCGGGCGCCTGCTCCTGGGCGGCAAGCCCGGCTCGGGTCGCGGCTTCTTCTACGAGCCGACAATTGTGAGCGGAGTGACGCCGGCGATGCCGATGTTCCGCGAGGAGACCTTTGGCCCGGCTGCCGCGGTGATCTATGCTCGCGATGCAGAGCACGCTCTAGAGCTGGCCAATGCCTCGCCCTTTGGCCTGGGTGGCAATATCTGGACGCGCAACATCGAGCGCGCACGCCAGATGGCTCGCCATTTCGAGACTGGCGGTGTCTTTATCAACGGGATGACTGCCAGTGACCCACGTTTGCCCTTCGGGGGTGTTAAACACAGCGGCTATGGCCGCGAGCTATCGATTTTCGGCATTCGCGAGTTTGTCAATATCCAGACGGTCTGGATCGGACCTGCTCGCCAGTAAGTAGACTATCCTCTTCGAGGGTGAGGAAGTGGGTCATCAGTCGGCAAGCAAAGTCTCGATCGACCCACTCCTCGCTACGATGTGCAACGTCAGCCTTGGGTGGTCGGTGCACTCTCGCCGCTCTGCTTTCGTAGCTCATCCCAGGCTTGCATCTGCTACCGCGAGAATGCTACAATCAGGGAGCCTGCCGGTAGGAAGAGCTTTGTGGTCCGGTGCACAATTTGAGCGACGGAGGTAGAGATGCAATGAGCGCTGCGAGCGTTGACGAGCGGCAATGGTGGGCTGAAGGCGACACACCGGTTCGCCGCGATTCGCGCGTGACCTATCTGGTTGATGGCCATGCGACGCTCCTCGCCTTCTGCCTGGCCTGCTTCCAGGCCAGAGACTATATTTATCTCGCTCACTGGGGTATTACCCCCTCAATGCCTCTCGTGCGTGGCAGGGATCAGCGCGCCGGACCTGACGATAGCCCCGCTCAGCAGGAGCTGGTCGCCGAGCTGCGCTTGGCTGGCCTGAGCGAGGAAGCCATCGCTTTCTGGTGCAACCACGAGCTGACCCTTCAGACGGTCCTCGGCTATGCTGTTCAACGCGGCGTTGAAGTACGAGCCTTGCTCTGGGACTGCCCGGAAATTTTCTCTCACTATCACCCTCAGCAAGCCTACGAGGAGCTGAGCGCGGTCGGCGTGCTCTGCCTGCTCGATGATAGTTCACGCGGTCTGCTCCATCATCCAGCGGAGGCGTTGCATCAGAAGACCAGTGTTATCGACGGGCGCTACGCCTTTGTGGGCGGCATTGATCCCTTGATCGAGAACGATGGTGAGTTTGATCGCTGGGATATGCACCCGCACCCTCTCTTTACCCCTCTACGCCGCCTGTTGGCCAAACCAGCTTCACCCCACCCCTGGCATGACGCCCATGCTCTGATCGAAGGACCGGCAGCCGCCGACGTCGAGTTGAATTTCCGCCAGCGCTGGAACGATGTGGTGCAGCGCAAAGAGCTTGAGGCTACCCTCCTGGTACCGGAGCATCCGCTACCGCCTCCGCTCCAGAGCCACACGGTGGTACAGATTGCCCGCACCATTCCTCAACATACCTACAGCTTCACCCCAGAGGGAGGAATCCAGGGCATCGCTCAGCTCTACAGAGCGGCCTTTCGCAACGCTCAGCGCCTGATCTATTTGGAGAATCAGTATTTCTGGCTCCGCTCCTTTCTCGGACTGAACGTTCCCTTTATCGGACCAGACAGCCCCGATATGGAGCAGAATATCCGGCTGCTCGGGGAGGCTCTGCGGCGCGGCGCACAGCTCGTCATGGTCCTGCCAGACCACCCCAACGTGGGCCGTGCTTTCAGCGATGCTGGTCTGCAGCGTCTGCGCGAGGAAGCCCCCGAGGCTGTCAAGGATGGTCGTTTGCTTGTCCTGACACTGGCTACTTCCGACCTGGTCGACGGGCAGGTGCGCTACCGTCCCATCTATGTCCACGCCAAAGTGGCTCTGGTTGACGATCTCTGGGTAACAGTGGGGTCAGCCAACCTGAACAACCGGGGCATGCGTGATGATACAGAGATGAATGTGGCCACGCTAGATAGTGAGCTGGCTCGTGGCCTGCGCCTTCTCTTATGGGGCGAACACCTCGGTCTGGTTCCCGACGAGGATATGCTGGCTCTCCTGCGCTATCTCGGGCGCCAGCCTTTGCGTCCCGCCCGGCAGGCACGGGCCCGCGATCTTTTCGCGGAGCTGGAGCGTCGTCTGGGCCAGAGTGAGCAAGGGCTACTTCTCCTGGCAGAGCAAGCGCGCGCTAATCTCGAACGCTACCGTGCTGGCCAGCTGCTGGTCGGGCATGTCCTCCCCTATCTGACAGCGGAAGAGGCCAGAGAGCAAGGTCTTCCCTGCGATGAAGCCCAAGGCTGGATTGAGCAGGAAAAGCCCTCTGAACCCACGGCATAGAGGAGAAAGGTGAGGTCCCCGAGGAGAGCACGCCAGCACAGCGCTGATCGACTGTGCTGTGGCTCTCGCTCGTCCTTATCGCTCGCGCTCAGCTGCGCGCTTGGGCCGCCAGAAGCAGTTAAATAAGTTCGAAATAGCGACGGCGCTCCCAGTTGGTTACTGCACGTTCAAATTCGCTGACCTCCCAGCGTCGTGTCGCCGCAAAGTGCTCCACGAATTCGCTGCCGAAGTACTCGCGTGCCACCTCGCTCTGCTCAAAGAGGTCGGTCGCTGTCGTCAGATTGCGCGCCAGCGAGTGGATAGGAGCGCTTTCCGCGGCGCGGGCGATCGTCGCCGGATCGTAGGCATTTCCTCGTAGAGCCGGCCCCAGCTCCAGCTTACGCTCAATACCGTAGAGACCACCGGCCAACATAGCGGCAAAGACCAGGTAGAAATTGGCATCGGCGCCCGGCACGCGGTTCTCAATGCGAATGGCTCGCGGACCATTGTTGATGACACGCACGGCACAGGTACGATTATCCCAGCCCCAGGTGGTATTGAGCGGCGTCCAGGTGCCAACGACATAACGCTTGTAAGAATTGATCGTCGGGGCATAGAGCGCCATCAGACCCGGCATGGACTCCAGCACGCCGGCCAGGAAATGGCGCATGGTCGCCGACATATGACCCTCCGCCTCTTCGTCCCAGAACAAATTGCGCTCCATATCCAGGTCCCAGAGGCTCATATGCGAGTGGCCGCTGCTGCCGTCCTCCTGGTCATGCCATTTCGCCATGAAGGTCGCAGCATAGCCCATCTGATAGCAGATCTCCTTGATCCCCGTTTTAAAGAGCATAGTGTAATCGGCAGCAACCAAAGCGGGTTGATAGCGCAGGTTCATCTCGTACATGCCGGGGCCATGCTCGCGATTGTAGCCCTCCAGGGCGATGCCGTAATCGCGCATCATACGGGCGATACGACCCAGCAAATGATCATCGGCACTGGCCTGGCTGATAGCATAGCAGTTCATGCCCGGGTTGAGCGGCGTTAGATTCGGCCCGAAATCCTTCTCGCGCAGGGAGACCTGACTCTCGCGGAAGAGGCGAAACTCCAGCTCGGCAGCCGCTGCCACGTTGTAGCCAAGCGAGCGCGCACGCTCAACGAGCTGGTTGAGCAGGTAGCGCGGCGAGAGCTTCACCGGCTCACCTGCCTCGGTCCAGAGATCACAGATACAAGAAGCGACATGCTCTTCCCAGGGGACCAGCGCAAAAGTCGAGAGATCAGGGCGCATGACCAGGTCGGCGAAGCCGCGCTCCCAGTTGCTAAATCTGAGATTAGGCAGGACATTTTCGGCAATATCCCAGCCAAAGAGCACATCGCATTGTGCAAAGCCATCGTTGAGCGCATGTAAGAAATAGGTGGCATCGACGCGCTTGCCGCGGTAGACCCCTTCCATATCGGGAGTTCCGATTTTGACGTACTCCAGTTTGCCATCGCGTACAAGCTGCTCAATCTGAGCGAGTTCCATTCGATCTCCGTCCTTTCTTCAGCAACTGAGGGCTGGCGCCTCGTTGACTCTCTTCAGGGAGCCAGACAGACGGCTGAGGTATCGAGGCATTGGTTGCAGAGTAGCATGCCTGGCCTGGACCGTCAAGGGCCGAAAGAGCGGGCGGCTGCCTCGCTTTCCTATGACGTCCCCCTCTTTTCCTCTTGAACAGGTATGCTAGACTAGAACCGGTGTTGCTGAACTACGATAGAACGGAGAGATACATTTCGATGCAACGCACGCCGCTTAACGACGACGAGCAGCGCGCTTATCCGCCTGCCTCTTCTCCGCAGCAGGCTCCCCAGTACGCCAGACAACGGGCCCAGAGATCGCGTCGGCTGCCACCTCTCGATGACTCTGAGCCATCATCGACGATCAGCACCCCACCCTGGACACGTGTCTCTATCCCGAAACGCCGGGCCTCGCTGCGGGCCAGCCGGGGCTCCGGCCAGGCAGGCTCTGCCGCTCCGGGACCAAGCAGCGCTTTCCGCTCAGGTCCTAGCCTTGAGAGGCAACAAGGCCCCGAGACACGCCCCGCATGGCAACCGACCCAGAGCACAAGCCGAAGCCGCCGCAGCGTCTCTGACTGGCCAACTTCCGACGACGACGTGTCGACAGCTTCCAGCCAGCAGCGCCGTCCTCCATCTTCTATAGCCAGTACTGGCAGAATGCGCGCGGTCTCTCCCCCCCCACAGCCTGCTCGTTCGGCTGCCCCTCCCCCTCCAGGTTTGCTTCGCCGTTTGCACGATTTGAGCCATAACAAGACCCTGCTTTTGCTATGTGCCGCTCTGCTGGTAGTACTTGTTTCCCTTATTCCGCTACTCGTAAGCTGGTTAGGGACGCCCAGACCTATGGGTCTCAGTGTGCAACCGAACACAGCCACAGCGGCAGCCACACCGCTTAACCAGGCCCCCGTTAATCCGCACCAGCTGGTGATCATTCCCAGCGATACCGATCATCCACCTCCACCTGTGCTAGCAACAGCCGCTTATCTCATGGACATGGACACCGGGGCGACGCTCTACGCCTACAACCCCTTCATGCACCTGCCGATGCTCAGCACAACCAAGCTGATGACAGCCCTGCTGGCCGTGGAACATGGGAATCTCAATCAGCAGGTGACGATCACGAGCGCCCTCGATCGTGATATTCAACAGCATATCTCCCCGGACAGCAGCCTCTTCGGGCTGAAGAAAGGCGAGACCTATACGCTGCGAGACTTGCTCTATGGACTTCTCCTGCCTTCCGGCAACGACGCCGCAGTGGCGATCGCTGATGCGGTGGGTGGCTCCTATCAACACTTCGTGGACATGATGAATCAGCGCGCTCGCGAACTGGGCATGTACGACACTCACTATATGAACCCCAGCGGCCTGCTCGCCACCGGCCATTACTCTAGCGCCCACGACCTGGCGGTGCTCGGTCGCTACACCATGAGCAACCCAATCCTCCACCAGATCGCGAACACACGCATCTACCATATTCCCAAGACATCCCAGCATGCCGAGCACTACCTGGTCAATGGGAACCAGTTTCTCTGGTGGTACCCTGGCGCTGACGGCGGTAAGCCCGGCTGGGACGGGAACACAGACTTTGTACAGGTGGTTTCTTGCACACGCAATAACCGCCACCTGATTGGCGTAACGATGAACACGAAAGACTGGTGGACGGATATGCGCGATTTGATGAACTGGGGCTTTGACAATTTCCAGTGGATCTCACCTTACGATGTCGATCTGCAGCACCCCATTCCCTATGACTATGACTGGGGCTACTTTGTTCGTGATAAAAAGACCAACACGCTGCCAACGGCTAATCACGGTCGCTACTACATCTATACAGGCTACAGCGTCTCACCTCCTATTTTAAACTTTTTCGATAAGAACGGCGGCCTGGATCAATTTGGCTTTCCAACCAGCATGCCCAACTACAATCAAGGGAATCTGGTAAGTCAACGTTTCCAGAAAGCTACCATCCAGTGCGATCTGGCCGGTAAGCAGTGTAAACGTCTCTAGCCCAGCCAGTCGCCACACCCGCCATCGGCGAAGCCCCTGGCTGAGACCCGGCCTTCCCAAAGGGAAGTGGGGGCTGACCAGCACAGCTGCTGGCCGGGGCCAGCTTGCTTTTGTGCTTGCTTGGTCGCTATGCCACGCGCCCAGGAGAGCAACACTGGCATCCGCTGCCAGACCTGGGTCCAGAGCGGGTGCTAACGGGGCTGCAGCACGATGGCAATCGGCACTGGCGTTAGGGAATCCACACCGAAGCGCTGGCCACCGGCATTCAGGTACATCCCCGTCGAGGAGCCGCCGTCAAGGTTGAGAGCGACATCAATATTCAGGTCAGAGGCCAGCAGTAAATCGTCGAACTCATCCAGCGAAAAGGCCGCATCAGGACTGATGATGAAGAGAAGGCGTCCCTCCTTATCAAAAGCCACCACCGTACGCCGGTTGCTCGAAGCGTCGGCGTCAAACTGGGTGCGCTTGCCTCCGGGCAGGACAAGCATGGGGGAAGATTGCGTGGCCTGCTGGAGTTGCTCTCCGGGACTGTATGGGTACTGGCTCAAAGAGCGCAGATGGATGGCCCCCTGGCTATCGACGTAGAGCATACCGCCGAAACCACTGTAGGAGCTGCCGTAGACCTGGCCGTCGGAGACGACCAGACCGGTGGCCTCACCCTGATCGTTGAAGTAGCCGCCATTGATTACTGCCAGCGCCCCTTTCTCCTGTTTGAGCCAGTCACTAATGAAGTGCGGCGTAGAGGGGCTGTAGAGCACCCGCAAAGCGATGCGCCGCGGATCGAAGCGGGTGATCATGATGGTGTCCTCGTTGCCACTTGGCCCCTTCCAATGCTCATAACGTAGCTCCACACCCGTAGCGAGCATCAGCCAGCGATCCAATGGGCGGCTGGTGCCATCAGTGGAAGTAATCACCGTCGGGGAAGGCGTGCCTGATCCGGTAATGCTGATGTTGATCGGCTCCTGACAAGCTGTCATGAGCCACGTGCTCAGAAGCAGCAAGCAGAATAAGAGCCAGGAGAATCCTTTTCTGCCTTTTTCTCTCCCTCTCATCCAGGGCATGACAACAGTCCCTTCCTGCCACAATTATAACTTAAGAGCTGATTCTTCCCTCGTGCGTTCAAGCAGATGCAGCGCTCGTCAGGATCGGAGGGCGAGGAAAGACAGCCAGCCGATCGTAACGCCAGCTCCAGACTCGGCCCCTCAAAAAGCCTGGCAGTCGGCCTGCGAGCCCCGACGCGCAGAGAGCTAGAGGGAGCGCGAGGCAGAGCCAGGCGAGAGGCGTTCCCGCCAGGGGGTGGCGTCGATAGCCGAGACCGTCCCTTTGAAGGCCATCGCCAGCTTGAAAGCTGCTGCGTGGGCCTCCTGCTCTGTCGAGTCATCTAGAGGCGGCAGCTCGACCTGTCCATAGCGGCGTGCCAGCGCGCGTGTAATCAGCAGATCGGTGAACCAGGGATTCTTCGGCAGCACAGGCCCATGCAAATACGTCCCAAAGACATTTTTATAGACCGCTCCTTCATAGCCATCCTTGCCATTATTGCCCCAGCCAGCCAAAACCCGCCCCAACGGCTGAGCCCCCGGTCCCAGATAGGTCCGCCCGCTATGATTTTCGTAGCCGACCAGCACCTGCTTGCCGCACTCAGGGAACTCACATTCGATGGCGATATGGGTCATGAAGCGGGTACTGCCGCCTTCGGTATGCAGATCAAGGATACCCACACCTTTCAGCTCAGGGCCTTCGAAGGGTTTGTAGGAGTGCCCAAGCAACTGGTAGCCAGCGCAGACAGCCAGAAAGACTGTATTCGCCTCAGCAGCCTCACGCAGCGAGGGCGCCTTGGCCTGCAGATCGCGCGCCGCCACCTCCATCTCGCGATCGGCACCTCCGTGGAAGAGGATCAGATCATACTGTGTGAAGTCCGGCGTTTGCTTGACAAAAATCTGGTCAATAGCGGTCTTGATGCCGCGCCACTTGCAGCGTTTGACAATCGCGAAGAGATTGCCGCGGTCGGCGGCCACACTCATCAACTGCGGATAGAGGTGCCCAATGCGCAAAACCAGGCGCGTATCTTTTCCCTGCTCGTTTGTCATGCCTGCTTACTCCTCCCAATAGGGCTTGACCCAGCCACGCTTCTGCATAATGCGACGCAGCTCCTGTGTAGGTGTATAGCTGGCCATGATATAGAGTGTGCCGCCAGGACCAGCGTTCTGCAAGGCCGCATTGAGCGCTGCCTCACGTTCATGGATGACACGTACGCGATCGAGCGGCACCTCAGCATATTTCAGGCGCATCGCCAGCTCCTCGGCCTTGGTTCCACTGCAGATGACATCGGCCACTTGAGGCGAGATCTCTTCCAGATCGACGTCCCACAACCAGGCAAAGTCTTCGCCGTCGACGACTGTGTTGCTGGCAACCAGCAGCAGATGTTTCTCGCCCGGATGCTGGGCGATGAGACGCAGCACCAGATTGAAGGAGGTGGGATTTTTCACGAAGGCCAGATAGATGGTCTGATCACCAGCCTGGATCTTCTCCAGGCGCCCGAAGGCGGTACGGATATTGCTGAGCGCTGCCGGGACCTTCTCAATGCCAAAGCCTGCAGCGATCGAGGCGGCGATGGCAGCAGCAGCATTGTAGACGTTGTGTACGCCGGGCAGCGGCAGCGTCAGCTCTAACTGACCGAGCGGTGTCTGCATCGTCACCTGAGTGGGGCCATCGCCCCGTGGGTCCAACTGGATCGAGGTCGCAGCCACATCCAGCGGCGGCAACTCATAGCCGCAGTTGGGACAGCGATAGAGTCCGAGATGGGAAAGATAGGCCACCTCATAGACCAGATCTTCATTGCAGCGAATGCAGCGAATGACGTCAGCGGCGTGCTCGGGCACAGGGCGACCGATATCGGTGGTGCGCAGGCCAAAATAGAGCTTTTTGGCACGCGCCTGTTGGCCAAAGCTGGCCACCTGGGGATCATTACCGTTCAGCACAATCGTGGCTGTCTCTGGCAGACGCTCCAGGAGCTTGTCGAGCGCCTTGGCCACTGAATATAGCTCGCCATAGCGGTCTAGCTGGTCGCGGAAGATATTGGTAACGACAACCACATCAGGCTGAATCTCGGGCATGGCCACCGGCATCGTGCCCTCGTCGATCTCAAAGAGCAAGAGATCGCTATCAAGCCGCCCGAAAACGTCCGCGTAGTTGACGACGACAGAGGTCACGCCCTGCAGCAAGTTCGAGCCGGTGCGATTATGAGAAACGCGCCGACCGCTGGCATCGGCGATGGCGGCGGTCATGCGCGCGGTAGTAGTTTTGCCATTGCTGCCGGTAATGACGATTTTACTGGCGGTCGTGGCCGCCATGACAGAGCGGAGCACGTTGGGATCGATGCGCCGTGCAATCATGCCCGGCAGGCTTGTGCCGCCGCCGATACGAAAGAGGCGGCCCGAGGCCCCCGCCAGCTTGCCAGCGGAGATCGCCAGGGCCAGGCGCGCACGGCTCGGCCATGAGATTCCCCCGCCACCATGTTTCGAGTAGTCTGCCATACGAAAAGAGCCTCCCAGCACTCAAGGCGGATAGTTCATCGTGAGCAGTATAACAAAGGAGGCTCAGGCGGGCAAGTCAGATAGGTCTTCTTGCTAGCTTTCTTCCATCCGGCCTGGTCGGCTGCCTTCAGAGAAAGAGCTGAGAGAGCCAGGCTGCTCCCGTCGGACCCACCGGCACCGGACGCCCGGCTTCAGCGTCCTTGCCTGGACGAAGGCAGCGAGGGACAGCCCCAAGCAGAGCTATCTGAGACTGCTCCGGAGACTGCCCCTTGGCCAGGATCGATTGCCCGAGACAGCACCTCATGGCCTGGGTGAGAACAGTCTCACCCAGATCCCCATGCTCAATATGAGCGCGCAAAGACGGCCTCGCAGGTTGCCGGCTTTCCCGTGTAGAAGCAACGTCCCTGAACCCCACCTTCGGGCTGATCAAAGGGGATCACACGCAGCGTGGCTTTCGTCTCCTCCTTGATCGCCAGCTCAGCCTCGCTATCTTCTGCCCACTTCACACGCACAAAGCCGCGTTTCTCGCTCATAATTTCCTTAAACTCGTCGTACGTCTCAGCGTAGTAGGTATGCTCCTCGCGGAAGGCCAGGGCCCGCTGGAAGAGAGCCTGTTGCACCTCCGCTAGCAGCTCGGGCAGGCGCGTCTCCAGGGCATCGATCGCCACGGCCTCCTTCGCGCGGTTATCGCGGCGCACCAGGACCACACTATTGTTCTGCACATCGCGCGGCCCAATCTCAATACGCACCGGCACTCCACGCAGCTCCCATTCGTTAAATTTCCAGCCTGGTGTATTGTCGCTCAAATCAACCTTCAGCCGCACCTTGCCTTTCAGCATGCGCTCGATACGCCCGATGGCCTCCATGATCGCCCCCTGATCGGCATCCTTGCGCCAGATCGGCACAACCACGGCCTGATAGGGAGCGACATGCGGAGGCAGAATCAAACCCGACTCATCGCCGTGAACCATGATGATAGCGCCAATGATGCGCGTGCTCAGGCCCCAGCTTGTGGTCGCGCAATACTTGCGCTGGCCATCAGCATCCAGATACTGGATATCGAAGCTCTGCGCAAAGTTATGGCCTAGATTATGGCTGGTGGCCGACTGCAGCGCTTTGCCATCGCGCATCATCGCCTCCAGGGAATAGGTGCGCAAGGCTCCGGCAAACTTCTCATTCTCGCTCTTGCGCCCGTGAAGCACAGGGATCGCCAGATCCTCTTGCACAAACGAGCGGTAGACTTCCAGCATCAGGCGCGTGCGCTCTTCAGCCTCCTCCAGCGTTCGATGGGCGGTATGACCCTCCTGCCAGAGGAACTCGGCGGTGCGCAGGAAGAGCACCGTGCGCTTCTCCCAGCGCATCACATTGTTCCAGAGATTAATCAAGAGCGGCAGATCGCGATAGCTCTGAATCCACCTGGCAAAGCTGTAGCCAATGATCGTCTCGCTGGTGGGGCGAATAGCCAGGGGCTCCTCCAGCTCTTCGCCGCCTCCGCGCGTCACCCAGGCCACTTCTGGGGCAAAGCCCTCCACATGCTTCGCTTCCCGCTCCAGAAAGCTGCGCGGGATGAGCAGGGGAAAGTAGGCATTCATCACCCCTGTTTCCTTAAAGCGGGCATCGAGCAGGCGCTGAATATGCTCCCAGATGGCATAGCCATAGGGGCGGATAATCATGCAGCCGCGCACCGGCGCATAATCGGCCAGCTCAGCTTTACGGACGACCTGGTTATACCAGCGTGAAAAATCGTCACTCTGATCGACAAGTTCCTCGACGTACTTCTCCTTTGCTCCTTCGGCCATAGTGAAGAACACCCTTTCTCTCGCAGAGAGCAGACAGCAGACGGATAGGAAGAGAAACAGCCCAATAAAAAAACTCGCCCTTCGAGAAGGACGAGCACCGAGACCCGTGGTACCACCTTACTTGAGCGGCCTCTTGCGAGACAGCCCCACTCGTACGACCAGGCAGCCAGCTATCTTCCTTCCAGCAGCAACTCGTCTCACCCAAGCCCCGGCCCCAGCGACAACCTCCTCTCTTGCAAGCAGGCCAGTAGCCAGCCAGCACCTTGCCCTAGCAGGCAAATCCCAATCGTCTCCTCCGTTAACGGGGAGGGCACCGGTCGACTCTTCGCCGACGCTCTCAGGTGGGTTCAGCGCGGTCCCATTCACCGGCTTGCACCGTCCCGGCTCGCTATCGAACGGTCGCCACGCCTACTAGTCCTGATCACCGCACTCCACTATGCTATCTTTGGGTTAATCGCAGCTGCGCTTTGCTCTGGCGCTCAGGATACACCTTTTGCTGTGGGCTGTCAAGCAGGTGAGGCGGAAGAGGAAGAGACGAGAGAAGATCTGCCTCGCCTCCTCAAAACATGCGTCCCCCAAGAGGTACCTCTCTGGTGGGGGTCAGCAAGATGACTTTGCCGTCAGCGTCGGGTACGCCCAGGGTCAGGACCTCAGAGCGAAAGGGGCCGATCTGTTTGGGCGGGAAATTGACCACGGCTACGACTTGCATGCCTAATAGCTCTTCCTTCGCATAGTTGGTGATCTGAGCGGAGGAGCGTTTGAGGCCGATCTCAGGACCGAAGTCGATGGTCAGCTTATAGGCGGGCTTGCGCGCTTGAGGAAAATCTTCGACGGCCACGATTTTGCCCACCCGAATATCGACTTTTTCAAAGTCTTCATAGCTGATGCTTGCCATAACAACGATACGATCCTCCTTCCTTGTTAGTGCCCCGTTCGTCGCATCCCCTTTACCATCCTGGCGTGGCGCCTATTATAGCACAAGGTCTCACTACCTGGCAGGGGTTCCGAGCAGCGTTCGTGCTGAGCGGCCTCCCAAGCAAGCAAGAAAAAACACCCGGATCGCCGATCCTTCGCGCGATCCGGGTGCCTCCGGATGGTATGGTCCAAGCAGAATGGGTACGCCAGAACACACAACTGTCGATCAGCTCAGGCCGCTGCTCTCACCTCCCGCCCTGGTTGGATTCTCATGACAGAGATCATGTGCGTGCAAATTGTGTGCCAATCCGCCGGCTAGAGAAGCCGCATCGCAACTGCTTCGTTGTGCAGGGCCTCTATCGTTACGTCAAGATCATACGCCGAGAACTTCAAGAAAGTATGGGGAAGTTGTCAGATTTCTATCAAAAAATTGTAGGGGAGATGGGAAGCAACCAGGCGAATAGGAACAGAGGGGCGCTCAGGAGGGCCCCCCTTGCTCGGGCATCTTTCGGCTTTGTGCCTGCTGGCGCTCTTACGAGAGCGAGCACGAGCATAGTGGCACGATGAAAAAGAGCTGGTCTGAGCGCGCAAAAAAGGTGCGGCGCCCCATGCCAATGACGATCGGCGAGGGCGCCGCGGCAAATGGCGCAAGGACCGCCGCAATCTGGCTGGCTTTGAGGACGCCTTGCGCCATTGGGGCGCCGCGTGGCTCATCCTGCTCCTGATCCTGACCATCTCGCGGTGTGCTTCCTTCGAGACAGGGCGCGGACGCCTCCAGGATAAGGCTCAGATCGCCCTCCTCTGCGGTTGCCATGCAGAGCGCTTCCTCCTCGTCTAACTGGCGCAGACGCTCTGTTTCCTCCGTGGTAATGGTCCTGAACCGCACGGTGTGGCGGAAGAAACAGACGTCGACAGGGGCGTAGTCGAAGCGGCTGGCCAGCGCGTCAAAGCCAGCGGCCAGGAAATCCGGTGTGTTGATCTGCGCCTCAGCAATTGGAGGAGCCAGCACGTCTTGCATGGCAGCCTCAACGTGCAGCGTCCCAGCGGGGGCGTCCTGGATCTGGGTCAGGGTCGGGATCAGGCGAGCAGACGTGAGCACGTAACTGTGAGCTTCCTCGCCCCGGCCTCGGATGTCTCTGCCAGCAACCAGGATGCGTACCTCCTGTTCCTGCTCCTCCTCTTCCTGCAATCGCACAACGATCATGTCCATGAAGAACGGTGCCAGCTCAGGGGGATAGGCAAACGCAAGCAGCGGGGGAGCTTGAGGCTTGTCGCCAGCACCAGCATGAGGCACCTGGGCAGGAACTGCGCCAGAGGCGTCACGCCCTGTCCCAGAGGCGACAAATAGCAGCATCTCGCTCGTGCTCGCTTCGCTCGGCTGAGGTGGCACAACAGCAGCAAGGCCATGCCCCGGCCAGTAGAGCCACTCCCGTGGCGGTTCAAAAAGCTGCCAGGGAAGATAGCCCGCCTCGATGGTCTCTGCACGGGCGCGGCATTCGGCTGCTTCCTGCAAGGCGGCAAGCAACGGGGATGGAGCCACCAGGAGCGGGGCCTGGCCTTGCAGCAAGAGGAGGCCGTCTTTCCACTCGGCGAGGAGCGTTGTCCCTGCTCTCTCTTTGCCGCTCGTCTTCGCCTTGTAGGCCAGGACGCGCCCCTCTAGGGTCTGTGGGCACTCTGTGCACGCCAGCCAGGCGGGCAGATCCGTGACTGCATAGACGATGTCCGTCTCGTTTTGGGAGACGCCCCAGTAGATCTTTCCGCCTCCAATGTGCAGGCGCAGGTGTGCCTGACCCCATTCCGGTTGTTCCAGGTGCTCCAGCAGCGCTTGAGGGAGCCTGAGCAGGCCCTCTGGCGGCGGCACAAATGGCAACAGCGGCGTACTCATCTGTTTCCTCCTTCGCAACGTACTCAATCAGGCTTTACACTGTCAGCACATGTCATGGCATCTATATAACCAGCTTCATACTTTATAGACATGAACAGCAGCATAGCACAGAGTAGTGTCACAAAAACACCATATACACAAGAAATAATCAGATACGTCTCTACCATACTCTCCCTCTACTTCCTTTGCTTACAGCACTTCCATACGCCACAGGGGCTGCGCCAGAGGCGACAGCTCGGAACCAGACGAATGCACTGTGTGACAACGCTTCTGCTTGCTCTATACAATCATACTATACAATAGTATACACCTTAAAATATATAGCAATCAATACCGTGAAGTGTATTGGTGAAATATTGGCTAGCGTTCAATGCCATCATCCCTTACCCTATTCTGGGAGACAACGAAAACAGGGAGCGACACGTGTATCGACTACGGGTGAGGGAAGTGCTGCAAGAAAAGGGCCGGACGCAGTCCTGGCTGGCGAGAAAGTCCGGGGTGCAAGACCAATTGATCAGCAAGATGATCAAGGAGCCAGACAGCTACAGACCGTCCTACACGACCCTGGCTCAGGTTGCCAAGGCGTTGCGTGTCCCAATGGAGGCACTGTTTGAAGAACTCCCCGACCCAGAGGATGAACCAGATGACGTGAAGCGCTGAGAAGGAAACACGCAGTGCTCAGCATAAGCCAGGTTCTGCCTCGAAGAGGCCACGAAGTGAGGGGCCAGGCAAAGCACTGAGGGAGAGCCGTAGCGCGTGATAAAACGCTGTAGAGGATGAAACTGCGCATTTTTCCATGCTTAGTATTCTCGCGTGAGGAGTCCACTCCCCACACACCACCATGAGAAGGCCACACCTGTAACACACACGCCTCCCCATTTGTTTGGTCGCACCTCGTACCTTCAGCACTTCCGTCAAAACTTGTCTCGACAGCAATGAAGGCGGCGGTGCGGATCGGCGAGACGCGGTGCAACCTTTCTCCAAGGGCGGCTGCAAGCATTGGCCTGCGGCAAGTCGTTCCTCTCCTTTTTTCTCATTTCTAGCTATACCTCGATGGGGCTTGCATCGTGTCTGTATGGTGAAGACTTGCCCGCGTGCTGTCAGGCTGTAGCTGGCTAGCTTGCAGGGGGAGACGGCTGTATGCCATAATGAAGAGGTTCTTTTCCGATCGAGCAAGCGCTAGAGAAAGGCAAGGAGAGGGACGGAACTCCGTTCTCCCGACACCAGCGGAGGCAACAGCAAGCCATCCGCTCACAAGGCAACAGCTGGCACAGCGGCAGCGTGTCATGCTCTGTCACTGTCCACAAACGCAGACCGTGGGTGAAGAGAGAGCTGCGCAGAGGGATCAGTCAGAGAGAGCAGCAAGCATTGCTCTAGCGAAGGAGTGTCGCATGGCCAGAATTGCGTTTCATGAGGTCAGCAAGTACTACCGCGGTGCCAGCAAGCCCGCCGTCGATCATGTCAGCTTCGAGGTCGCCGAAAGCTCGATCTGCATGCTGCTGGGCACCTCCGGCTCAGGGAAAACAACCCTGCTGCGCATGGTTAATCGCCTGATCGAGCCAAGCAGCGGTACGATTACCATCGATGGCCACTCTATTCTGGAGGAAAACCCTATTCAGCTGCGCCGGCGCATTGGCTATGTCATTCAGCAGGTCGGCCTCTTCCCCCACATGACCATTGCCGAGAATGTGCGCCTGACTGCCGAAATCGCTGGTTGGTCTAAGGCCCGCATGGAGAGGCGTGTCGATGAGTTGCTGACCCTGGTGGGCCTGGACCCCGCAGAATATCGCCGGCGCTACCCCCGTCAGCTCTCTGGCGGCCAGCAGCAACGCGTCGGTCTGGCTCGCGCCCTGGCCGCAGACCCGGCCATCCTCCTGATGGATGAGCCGTTCGGTGCGCTCGATGCCATTACACGCGTCCATCTACAGGACGAGCTACAGCGCATCCAGCGCGAGATGCGCAAGACGATCCTGTTCGTCACCCATGATGTGGAGGAGGCCTTCCGCCTGGGGGACCAGATCGCGATTCTTTCCGAGGGCCGCCTTGTTCAGATCGGCACCCCGGTCGATCTGCTGCTGAAGCCTGCTAACGAGTTTGTGAGCCGCCTTATCGGGTCCGACAATATTCAGCGTCAGCTTCAGTACTTGCCCGTGAGAAGCGCGATGCTGACAGGGACAGAGGCAGCCGGCGGGTATGAGAACCAGCCACGTTGCTCTTCAGAGGCAACGCTGCTAGAGGCCCTGATGAGCCTGATCGCCTCTGGCGCTCACTCTCTGATTGTCTACGATGAGCAGAGCCAGGCCCCCATCGGCACGATTACCCTGAGCGCTATTAATCAGGCGATCACTACCGCCCGGCATGCAGAGGCAGAAAAGGCGACGGCCAGCCCAACCCACTAAAGGCCCGGCAGAGCTGGGCACGGGGCGCTGAGCTGCTCCAGCGAGGATGGCAAGACCATCTGCTGCCAGTAGTTGTTTTGCTGCCTCTTGGTCTCTGGACCGTTTTTCCTTGACGGGGTTCTTTATGCGTTACTTAACAAGTCCTTCAAGTTATGACCTTTCCGATCCAAGCAGTATCCCTAACCTTCTTCTACAGCACTTCACGATTGTAGCGATTAGCATGCTGATCGCTCTGGCTATTGCCTTTCCGCTTGCGCTCCTGATTGTGCGCTACCGCCGCCTGCGTCTTCCCGTCATTACTTTGATGGGCTTGCTCTACACAATCCCCGGGTTGGCCCTGATCGGTATTCTGGTCACGGTCACCGGGCTATCGCTGGCCACGGTGGTCATTCCCCTGGTGCTCTATGCCCAGCTGGTGCTGGTACGCAACATCTCCACGGCCATTAGCAGCATCGATCCGCTGCTGATCGAGGTCGGGCGGGCAATGGGCATGAACCGGCTCCAGATTCTCTGGCGTGTCACACTGCCGCTGGCCATGCCCGTGATTATAGCAGGGATTCGTGTGGCCACTGTCACGACGATTGGCATTGCTTCGCTGGCTTCGTTAGTAGACCAGGGAGGGCTGGGCGACTTGATCTTCAAGAGTATCCCCTTGGGGGACTACGATACGATCCTGGGCGGGGCGATTCTTCTGGCGCTCTTTGCGCTCGTGGCCGATCTCCTGCTGCTCTTGTTACAGCGCGCACTGGAACGGGGACGCAGTCAGTTGGCCCTGGCATCTTAGGCCAGCCCGCTGAAGAAGCCTTGAAAAGAGAGAGATCCCCATGTTGCTCGTCCAATTGTGGCAGTTCATTCTTGATCCAGCCAATGCTTTTTGGGACCATACGGTCGCTTACCTGGAGGTCTGCGCTGTCTCTGTGGTCCTGGCGACTGTGCTCGGCATTGCCATCGGGGTGGCCGTGGTCCGCAGTCCTCTATTGTCATTCCTGGCTGTTAATCTCAGTGGTCTGATGCGCGCTATCCCCATTATTGCTTTCCTGGCTGCCGCTCTCCCCTATCTGGGAGTGGGTTTTAAGCCGACGATCGTCGCTTTGACACTACTGGGGATTCCGCCAATCCTGCTCAATACATATACTGGCATTCGCGGCATCGAGCCGGCGATCATCGATGCTGCGCGCGGGATGGGCCTCAACACGCGGCAGATCCTGCTGCGCATCCAGGTGCCGCTGGTACTGCCCATTGTGGCCGCTGGTGTGCGCACTTCGGCAGTGCAGATCGTGGCAACAGCCACATTAGCGGCTATTATTGGAGCTGGCGGCTATGGCGAGTACATTGTCAATGGCCTTTATGAGTTTCAGACCGTTCAGATTCTGGCAGGGGCCCTGCCGGTAGCCCTGCTGGCACTACTGATTGAGCTGCTGATGGGCTGGCTCCAGCGCGCCCTGACGCCCGCCGGTCTGCGGGTCCAGGAGACAGCGTTGAGTGAAGCTGCGCGGGCTTAAGGATCAAGCTGGGGTGAGAGTCTGGTCAGTTGTTTCTGCCTTTCGCTCACTGTTCAACTCTTCATTCTTGCTCGATGGCTATACTGAGAGTGGAGTCAGCCTGTCTTATTTGGATTGTATGAGGAGAGAGTCTATGCGCTCTGTTGCCTTGCTAGCGCGCCTGCGCGCGCTGCTCCTGTTGTCTGTAGTGGGGATCAGCCTGATGACCCTGGCCGCCTGTGGTGGCTCTTCCAGCTCGGGTGGCGGGTCCTCTCCTAATAGCCAGATCACGCTGACGGTCGGCGGGAAGCTCGATGTCGAGGCCCAGCTTCTGACAAAGATGTACACCCTCCTGCTGCGTCACGCCGGCTTCAAGGTGATTGAAAAGCCAGCTCTTGGCACCAACGATGTGGTCTTTAATGCCATTATGAGCGGCGCTATCGATCTCTATCCTGAATTTACGGCCACGGGCCTGCAACGTCTGGGCTTGCAGACGACGCACGATCCGCAGAAGGACTACGAGCTGGTGAAGCAGGGCTTTGAGAGCAAGTACAAGATTGTCTGGCTGGATGTGGCCCCGCTCAATGATACCTATGGGATCTGCGCCCCTAAGATGGCCGCCGCCCCTTTGCAGATTACGAAGCTCTCCCAGCTTCCAGCTGCTGTGGCTTCACAGCTGACAGTCGCGGCCCCAACAGATGGTCAGGAGCCGCTACAGACGATGGAGTCGATCTATGGCATCCATTTCAAGAAGGTGATCGTGATGGATGAGGCGCTGACCTTTAACGCCGTGAAGCAGAATCAGGCGCAGCTGAATGTCTGCTATACGACGAGCGCGCTCATCGATCAGAATGGCTTTGTACTGCTGCAAGACGACAAGAACGCTTTCCCGATTTACAATCCGGCCCCCATTGTGCGGGAGGATACCCTGAAGAAGGCGCCAGCTATCGCTACTGCCCTCAATCCCCTGGCTCCAAAGCTAACCACCCAGGTTAGCATCGACCTGCAGCGTCAGGTGACTCAGGCCGTCAATAGCGGTACGCCGCGCTCCCAGGCGATTACGCAGGTGGCAACGAACTGGCTGAAGAGCGTTGGCCTGCTCTAGGAACTCTCTGCGCGCCAGCCTCGGGCACGTATCCAGGCTTTGACTGACAGGGCTGCTGCCTCCTATCTATGGCCAAAGGCAGGGCAGCAGCCCTGCTTTGCCTGGCTGCGGTTGGCCACCAGCTCCCGCTCGTACCGGGCTTATCCTGTTCTCTCTCCTTGTTCCCCCAGGCGGTGTAGAACCCGTTGAGCAGAGGCAAACAGGGGAGCCATGTGCTATCATGAATGCGACTGAGGCCGCAGCCAGGGCGGCCCTGTTTCTGCTTCCCGATCGTCGTTCTGGGAGAGAGCGATGGCACAGTTGGCCAGAGAGGTCGAGCAGCAAAAGATACGCAAGCCAGCGGCTTTCCCGCTGCCTTCAAGCCGACGTCTTGCTCTGCTCGCTGTACTGTTGCTTCTAGAGTTGCTTCTACAAATACCTTTGCTGATCAATCCTCCCACCACCGATAGCCCAGCCCCTCTGATCAATGCTTTCGTCTGGCACTGGCTGCTGACCTTTCTTCCGTATCTGTTGGCCTGCCTGGTTGTGCTGACTAGCCGGCCACTCTCAGATCGAGCGCGCCTCTTTGAGCTTGGACTGCTCCTAGGCGGGGCCCTACTGCTCCGTCTGATGCTGCTGCCCATCCCCCCAGTGCTTTCGCCAGATGCCTGGCGCTACTTGTGGGACGCGCGCGTGACGCTGTTGGGCTACAGCCCCTACGTCTATGCTCCCGGTGATCCACATTTCATCCACCTGCGCGATTTTGTCTTTGCCAACAGCCGCTATCGCAATGTGCCAACGCTCTATCCGCCCGGTGCCCAGCTCTTCTTTCTGGTCAGCTATCTACTGGCGCCCAGCAATCTAACGGTTTTGAAGGCGATCTTCGTGGGCTGCGACTGGCTGACCTGCGCAGCTCTGGCCTGGCTGCTGTATCGGAGGGGTAAGGACGCAGGACGCTGTGTACTCTATGCCTGGTGTCCGCTGCCAGTGGCGGAGTTCGCCATTCAGGGCCACGTCGATGCGCCAGCGGTGCTTTTGACAATCTTAACTCTGCTGGCAGCTGAATATACCAGCCACCGCGGACGGGCCACGACCGGCTTTCTGCTGGGCATGGCAACACTAGTACGCCTTTATCCAGCCCTGTTGCTGCTCGCCATCGCCCGCCAGCGCGACTGGCTCCTGCTGACAACCTGGGCCGTGACCCTGGTCACTGGTTACCTGCCATACCTGATTTTGGGGCACGGCCAGTTGCTCAGTCCCTTTGAGAGCTATGCCGGCAGCTATACCCCGAACGCAGGCTTACCTCAGCAACTGAGCCACTGGCTGGCCCTGCATACCTCTCTGAATCCGGTCTTGCTGCATTGGCTGGAGGAGGCCGTGATCGGGGCAATCATGGGAGGTTCGGCGCTGGCAGTGCTCTGGCTGCGCCGGCGACGTCACCTTTCAGGAGAGGCCGCTGCTCTGTTCCTGATCAGCGCCTTGTTTGCCGTGTCAGCCCATATTTTCCCCTGGTATACGACCGTGCTGATTCCGCTGGCCGCGCTGCTCCTGACCTGCAGCGAGAGCAAGCAGGGATTGGGAAGGCCAATAGCTTTCTGGGCCTGGTATTTTGCCTGTACGACTCCGCTGGCTTACTTTTTCATGTATGAACGCGACTGGACACTCTACTATGCGCTGGTCTATTGGCCTCCGCTCCTCGGGCTGACACTGGCAACAGCGCTGAGCCTGTATCGTCGCGTCCGTAAGTAGAGGTCGCCTGGTAAGAGGCGCTGCGTCATTGCCGCGCCCCGTTCGATGTCAGAGATGCCTTAGACTTTCGCAGGCAGCTTCCTCTCAGAGCCAGCTACCTGTGAGAATAGGACAGCTTCTTGTTACGACGTTCGCTCATCATAAGGTGGGCGTCGATAGAGATAGGTCTCATGAGCGCTGCGGCCCGAGGGACGCGCATGGTCGATGGGTAGGAACCAGGAGCCGCGCCGCTGCCATTCGGGGCTGTCAGGACCATCGCGGCTATCCGCTCCCCAGAGGAGGGCCGCGATGTCGAGCAACGCGATCAGCAAGATCAGCAGTAAGAGGAGAAGTATGCCAGTCACCAGGTACCTCCTGAATGAGGACAGGCCATGTGCCAACCAACGTACTTGGATCGACGGCGACCGTGCGCAGCGGTAGCTAGCAGCTGCCTTGCTGACCGGGGAGAGATTCGATGAACGACCTGGTCTAGCCACATCCCGCCCGCTCATGTTGCCATCATTGTTCTTCCTTTCCTAGAAACAACCATAGAGGAAAGATGGTTGCGTAACCACAGCCAATCTACAGCTTTTCACAGGAATCAATGCGGGCCAATCGCGCGATCTCCGATGGCGTGGCTCTGCCGGTCGCTCCATTCGCCCGTAGCCCTCCTTGCCCCTGGCTATTTGATCAGGAAGCCCTGGGAAAGGCTCACCCCATACTAGTTCCCAGAGGGCGGTGCATGGTATCATAGCTGTAGTAAATACATGATCCCTCATCAGGAGAGCATCGTCAGCCCGAGGGATGAGAGAGGTGGTTGTCCGTGGCTTTTAGAGCGCGAGCCCAGAAAGGGGAGCGAGAACTACCGAGCTTTTTTGGAGAACCTGTGAGACGAGGCATTGTGTACGAGCCACCTGCAGTTCACAGGGAGGAACCTTACTTATTCTACCGTCATCCTCATGGGGAGATTTGGGTCGGAGATGCTATTGCCTGGCTGCGCTCGCTGGAAAGTGAGTCCGTCGATCTCATCTTTGCCGACCCGCCTTACAATATCAAAAAAGCTGAATGGGATAGCTTTGAATCACAGCAGGCATACGTGGACTGGTCCTTACAGTGGATCGAGCAGGCTGCGCGTGTGCTGAAGCCAACAGGTACCCTCTATATCTGCGGTTACTCCGAGATTCTGGCTGACCTGCGCCTGCCCGCTTCCCGCTATTTCCAAGGCTGCCGCTGGCTTGTCTGGCATTACAAGAACAAAGCGAATCTTGGTAGAGACTGGGGACGCTCGCATGAAAGCATCCTCCATTTCCGCAAGACGCGGCAATTCACGTTTAATATCGATGCGGTACGCATCCCCTACGGCAACCATACCCTGAAGTACCCCGAGCATCCACAAGCTGCAAGTAGCCAGTATGGACGAGGCCACCCGCATCTCTGGCAACCACATCCACACGGAGCCAAGCCACGCGATGTCTTGGAGATCCCCACGACCTGCAACGGCATGCACGAGAAAACTCCTCATCCAACACAAAAGCCTGAAGAGCTGCTGCGCAAAATAGTGCTCGCCTCGTCCAACCCAGGTGATCTAATTCTTGACCCCTTCATCGGCTCCGGCACCACCGCTGTCGTCGCCGAGCAGCTCAAGCGTCGCTGGAAGGGCTGCGATATATCCGTCGAGTACTGTCACTGGGCAGTTGAACGCCTCGAGCTTGTCGAGGACTGGCCGATAGAGAGGTGGATTTTATATGACCAGGAGAACGCCAGGCGCAGACAGTCAATCAGATGATTATAACCGCATTCTGCAGAGATTTCAGAAAAAGATGCTCGACACTCTTGCATTCCAGCAATTAGATGAATATAAAGATTACTGTACTGATTTCATAAAATTTATGAAAGTGTCACCAATCGAGTGCGTTGTCTCTTCCTCACATCCTCAATATATGTTCCTAAATTACCAGAATCTACTAGGAATAAGAAGAATAACACGACCAATAAATAGATATTTATTTATTAATGATATTGATGAGTTTGAATATAACTTTGAAGTCTTCAAAGACATGCTAGAAGACCTGCGTCTCGCAAGAGGGGAGTGGGCTGCCCTTTCGCGGTTTTCCCAGGCAGATAGTCTAATTAACCGCGTAGTCTAATTCAGCAGATCATCGGGAGCATTAGCGATTCTTTAGAAAGCTCTAATCAATCTCGAAAGCGAACGGGTCAGTTATTTGAAGGTCTCATTAAGCAGATCTTTCACGAAGTTGGTTTAAAAAGCAGTCCACGAACAATCAGGCTGCCTGTGCCAGATACCACAGCCGAGCATATGTCATATGAGCTTGATATTGTCCTTTCCCCCGAAGAGAGACAGCTTTCTTCTTCAGAGTCCTATCTACATTCAGGTGAGATTATCGCCTCTATCAAAACCACTAGCAAGGACCGGCTCGACAAGATTTTTCTCGATAAGTATTTGCTCGATAGACTTCTCAAGAGAAAAACGCCAGTTGTAGCTGTCTTTCTCCATGACGTTCAAAGAGCCACTATTGGCGATAATGAATTCTGTGTTCGATCAACCTTTAAAATAAATCATTTCCTCGTTTACAGCTATCTCCTGAGACGTCTGGAAGGAGTCTACTATGTAGACTATCGGCCTGAACTGGGCGCAGACCAGAGACTCCAGGGGCAAGTCAAGTCCTTTCAGGACCTGCTCTTTCACGACTTATGGCTGTTACTGAACCAGCCCGATCAGCCAACTGGCACCTCGTAATAATCAAAGGTGGTGGTGATCTCGAAGCCACAGGAGCGGTAGAGCGCCAGCGCACCTTCGTTGGTGGTATCCACCTCTAGCGCAATCCGGCGCGGACGCCGGCGGAGAACATGCTCAACCGTCCAGGCCAAGGTCTGGCGTCCGTAGCCTTTGCCCTGGTGCTCGGGCAACATACAGAAGCCATAGATGAAGGCCTCGTCTTCATCATCGATATAACGGATCAGCCCAACAACCTCGCCAGCCACCTCCGTTACTAGCGTCACGCGCCGCGGACTGGTAATATCCCGTGTCGTCTCCGCTAAGAGCGCTCTATCCTCCGTCATCTCAAAAGCCCGCGCCGTAATGTGCGTCAGCAGAGGTGCCTCATCTGCCCTGGCCGGGCGAATACGCACTCCATCCTGTCGCTCCACCCGGAGGGGAGCACTCTCCAACTCGCGCACCATTCGATACTCCGAGTTGTGATAGCGCGCCTTTACCGCTTGCGCAAAGCCCTGGGCCCCCAGCGAGTTGCGATCAAAAAAGAGCAGAATCCGCGGCACACCACGAGACCTCAGCTCCTGGTTGGCCAGGCGGAAGAGCAGCGAAAAGATACCCTGGCGACGCCTGTCAGGATGAACCATACCCGTTAGCTCGGCCTCGCGCGGATTGAAGCTATAGAGTGCCAGATAACCGAGCAACTGGCCATCCTCATAGTAGAGAAAGTCATTGGTCACCTGCCCCGAGCGCGACCGCAACATCTCCCAGAGCAGGCGCACTGCAATCCCCTCACGTTCCTGGCAGAGGGCCGCCAGGGCGGCAATCTCCTGCAATTCCTCAACCGCCAGCGTACGTTTACGCACCAGACCGTGTTTCTGCATGTCTCGCTGGTCCAATCTAGTCAGTTGCTTACTTCGAGCACATTCCCCCTGCGGCGCGGCTCACGTCGGCTCAGTACCTCTCCGCAGGGGGGCTACAGACGCTCGCCCTCAGCCTCTCTACCTCTCTCTACCCGACCCAGCCAAACCGGGTGCAGCAGAGAGAGGCTTTACAGGGCCAGCGTAGTGCTCTGCTCTCTCTGCCACAAAGGTTCTCTGCTGTCGCTCTATACATTGCCATAGCCTCAGCTCCCCTGTCAACCAGGAGACGCTACGGCGCTGGCGCCCACCGGGCGGGCCTGCTGAAGAATCAGAGCTAGCTGCTGCCTCTCGATCTCGATGGTCGCAAGGAGTCAATCCGACAGCCGACCGCAGCCACAGGGGACTAGCGCAGGCCAAGCAACTCGCGCGCAATAATCAGCTGGCGAATCTCGGTCGTCCCCGCCCCTATCTCCGCCAGGCGGGCATCGCGCCACATGCGCTCGACCTCGAAATCGGTGGTGTACCCCCAGCCACCATGAATCTGCAGCGCCTCGTTTGCCGCTCGCCACTGAGCACGAGCCGTAAAGAGCAGGGCCGCCGCCGCCTCCTTACTGACGCGCTGCCCCTGCTGCGCCAGCCACAAGGCTCGATGGGCTAGCAGCCTGGCTGCTTCCAGATCGGTGTACATATCGGCCAACTTGGCTTGAATGAGCTGAAAGTTGGCGATGGGTTGCCCGAATTGCTGACGCTCACGAGCATACTTGAGCGAAAGCTCCAGCGCGGCTTCGATCCCGCCTACAATGCTGACCGCGAAGAAGGCCCGCTCCAGATCAAGCCCGCTCATGACCACCCGATAGCCCTCGTTGACCCGGCCCAGAACGTTTTCCGCTGGCACAAAAGCCTCCTCAAAGACTAACTCCCCCGTGGGCGAGCCATGCATGCCGACCTTTTCAATCTTGCGCGCCACATGATAGCCTGGCGTCTTTGTCTCGAAGAGGAAGGCGGTAATGCCACGACTACCGGCCTCTGGCTTGGTTTTGGCGTAGACAATGAGCAAATCGGCGATCGGGCCATTGGTGATAAAGACCTTAGTACCGTTGAGCACGAACCCCCCATCAACAGCGCGCGCCGTCGTACGAATACCCATAGCATCGGAGCCGGCATCAGGCTCGGTCAGGGCCAGCCCGCCGATCATCTCGGCTGACGCAAGTTTGGGGAGATAGCGCTGCTTCTGCTCTTCTGTTCCATTGCGCAAAATATTATGAGCACAGAGGTTCAAATGCGCTCCAAATGACATGGCGATGCCTCCGTTGGCCCGCCCAATGGCGCGCGCTACCAGGGCAGCCATCAAGAAGTCGCCGCCACTACCACCGTAGCTCTCAGGGATACCAATGCCGGTATAACCCTGGGCTGCCAGCTTTTGCCAGAGCCAGCGCGGGAAATCATCGCTGCGCTCAAGCTCCGGTGTCAGAGGCTTGATCTCACGGAGTGCAAACTGCAGAGCGCTTTCGTAGGCCAGTCGGTGCTCTTCAGGAAGTTCGAAGTCCATCTTTGGCTTTATCCTTTCTCTCAGCGGAAACGGACTGCGCTTGTGTGCTCTATCTTTTGTGCGGCAAGTCGCGTATACTCTATTATATGATGAACCAGGCGAGCATCGATCCTCCCTCTGGAAAGCGAACCAGGTATGCTGAATACAGCTTCTGTGCAGGCCGTTGAGAAGGCCCGCTTCTCGCAAGCTTTCGTCAGGCCACTCTACGACACCTATTGCTTTGCCAACATTCCAGGTACCATCCTGACCTTGCTGACTGGCGCGGGCGAGAGTGCCCTGCCCATCGATGTTTTTGGAGCATTGCCCCAGCGCTATCAACGGCTGATTCTCTTCTTTATCGACGGCTTTGGCTGGCACTTCTTGCAACGCTATGCCGAGCGCCATCCGTTGCTTCGACTGGCTCTTAACGAGGGCACGGTCTCGCTTCTCACCTCGCAGTTTCCTTCGACCACGGCAGCCCACACTACAACGATCCACACCGGCCTGGAAGTGGGCCAGAGTGGGATCTATGAATGGACCTACTATGAGCCACTGGTCGATGAGGTGATTGCTCCTCTGCTCTTCTCATATGCGGGCGAATTCACGCGCGATACACTGATGCAGTGCGGCCTACCGCCCTCAGCCTTTTATCCACAACAGACGCTTTACGAAAAGCTGGGGAGCCACGGTGTGCGCAGTACGATCTTCCAGCACCGCTCCTATACCCCATCGACGTTCTCTACCGCGGTCTTTCGAGGGGCGCGCGTCTACGCCTTCGACACCCTGGCCCAGGCTCTTGATGAGCTGCGCGAGCAGCTCCTCTCAGACCATGCCGATGAGGCCAGGCCAGCCTACTATCTGCTCTACTTCGACGGGATCGATACCGCCGGTCACCGTTTTGGTCCCGATTCTCCGGAGTTTGAGGAGGCGATCACCCAGTTCTGGAGCCTTTTGGAAACCCATTTTTACCGACCACTACACGATAAGCTCTCCGAGACGCTTCTGATGTTCACCGCCGACCACGGCATGGTCCCCGTTCGTCCGGAAACAACCTTTTATCTGAACGTGCAGCTACCGGAACTGGTTCCCCTCCTCCGCACCACACGCCAGGGCCGCCCGCTGGTCGCCGCAGGCTCGGCACGCGATATGTTTCTCTATGTGAGAGACGAAGCCCTGGACGAGGCTCTTGCTCTACTAAGACAGGCCCTGGCTGGACGGGCAGAGATCTACCGAACGCAGGAGCTGATCACCGCCCATTTCTTTGGCCGTCAGGCCCCCAGCGAGGTCTTTCTGAAGCGTGTGGGCAATGTTGTCATCTTACCTTATGCGGGGGAAAGCGTCTGGTGGTTTGAAAAAGGACGCTTCGAGATGCGTTTCCGAGGCCATCACGGCGGCCTGACCCCGGCGGAGATGCAGATTCCCTTGCTGCTCCTGCCTCTTTGAAAGCCGCCAGCATCGGAAGGGCCTCGGTCCTCGATAGAGAGCGCCAGAGCAAGGGGAGCCTGTCCTTGTGGCTCCCCCCACATCGGGCTTGCCCTGCTCCTGCGCGCAAAGGTTTGGGCCGCCCTCACTCGTAGCGCAGCACCTCCAGTGGACGCACACGCACCGCTCCCCAGGCGACAAGGGCCGCCACCGCCATCGAGAGAACCGCCGCCCCGACGATAAGCGCCAGAACGATGATCTCGCTGGTGCCCAGATTGAAATTAAAGACGAAGTGACCCAGCAGGCTGAGAGCCAGACTAACCAGCAGCATAGCGAGGAAAGCCCCTACACCAGCGACGGTGCCGTTTTCAAGCAAGACCTCGCCCAGGATCGAACGGCTGGTATAGCCTACCGCTTTGAGAATACCCAGCTCGCGCCTTCGCTCTAGCATGGCCAGGCCCACAGCATTGGCAATAATGACGATACCCGCGAAGAGCGAGAGCGAGGCGATGGCGCTCAGCGTCAGAATGATATAGCTCAGGAACTGGTTCACATAATCGCCCAAGTTCGCCAGATTGGTCACCGAGATGGCTCCGGCAATGGCTTGCATACGATCGAGAGCCTTGCCCAACTGGGCCGGATCGATCTTCAGGTAGTAGATGTTGGTGACCTGGCCGCCAGGGCTGAGCGCATGCACCAGATCCAGGGACGCCAGCATCGCGCCGGAGGAGGTAATCCCCTGTGAGCGGTAAATGCCCACCACCGTCACCGTGTGGAGCAGTTTACCATCCTGGCTGATCAGGGTGATTTTACTGCCGAGATGCAGGTGGTTTTTCAGAGGAGCAAGCTGGAGAGCAGCCTGGGGCAAGAGCACATTATCGCTACCGGCATCCGCTGCACTGAGGTTGCGCCCCTGGACAATGGTGACGTCTTGAGACGGCACCTGGCCATGCGCCAGATCGAAACCTTGCAAACTTCCCAGGTAGAAGAGAGCAGCCTGATTTTCAAAGTTGTTCGGATTCGAAGATGCAGTTGCATTCTGGCGCAACAGCGTCTGCAGCGGCACACCGTCGATCGTCAGTGGCAAGCAGGAGGTTACAATCAGATGCTGTCGATTCTGAATGCCAGGCACGCTGCTCCATTGCGCCTCTAACTGCTGAGCCTGGCGGTCGTTGGCGGTCACAATGACATTAAACGAGACGATTCGCGCCAGCGAAGAATTAATGGCATCGCGCAGGTCCTGCCCCAGAATCAGGATTAGACCAATCGTGAAGATGCCAACGAAGAGGGCCAGCATCGTTGTAGTGGTACGCGCCCGCTGCCGTCCGATATTACGCAAGGCCATTTTGATATTGGCCTTCCAGGTGGCGGGTAAGAAGACCACCACTAGCCCGGCCACGGCTGCCAGCAAGAGCAGCGAGCCGAAGACGGGCAGCACCAGGGTGATCAGGCCGGCAATCACCAGGGCTACCACAATCAAAGCGAGAAAACCAACATTGAGCCGCTCCGGTACTGGCAGCAGACTAATGACAATAACAGCCAGGACAAAGAAGAGGCTGAGTAGCCCGAGGAAGATGAAGGTCCCATAGACAACGCCGATTCCCAGCCCAACGTTGTTGTTAAGCACTACAATAGCCATGCCACAAAAGAGCAGCGAGAGCAACAAGAGAAGACCAGCCGTGAGGGCATAACTGCCAGGGCGAAAGCCCTCCGGGAGATCGCGGATAACGCTCAGCGGGCGAATATTGGCCGCCTGGACGATTGGCATCAGACCAAAGATGAGAGCGGTTCCCAGACCGATGAGCACTCCACCTCCGAGGATGAGCGGGTCAAAGCTGACTGGCAGATTGAGCATAAAGAGCTGCATGATCAGGCCGCGCGCCAGCAGACTGACACCCAGGCCGATGGCAGAGCCAATCACTCCCCCGACGAGTCCAAGCAGGCCGGCCTCCAGACCAAAGAGCAGGTACAGATCGCGCCGCCGATAGCCAGTGGTCTTAAGCATGGCGATCTCAGTGCGCCGTCTCAAGAGCAGCACCTGCATGGTGTGAACAATACCCACTCCTCCAATGAGCAGCGCCAGCAAACCAGCGATCTCCAGGAACTTGCGGATATAGTCAACCTGCTGCTCATCGGCCTTCAAAGCGTCCGTCGCCGTCTGTGTCGAGGCATAATAGAACTGGTTCTGAACAGCCTTGGCAACTTGATCAGCGCGAGCTTGATCGTTATTAGTCGATATATAAATGCTGTCATAAAGCAAAGGCTGATCAGGGGCAGCTGCCTGATAGGTCGCCGCCGACAGGTACATCGTACTGCCCGCTGTGGCGGCCAGGCCCTCATTGCCGATGACGCCGGCAATGGTGACATGGAAGATGCTCCCCGTAGCAGTAGAGCTGTCAGGGCTGACATAGATAGTTAGACTATCCCCAACCTTGTAATGATATTGATCCAGAAAATTCTTGGTTACCACCACCTGCTGCCCCTGGACCAGGCGTGCAAAGCTGCCGTCGGCAGGCTGGAGGAAGGTAGGTGAGGGAACCACAGGGAAGGTCTGAGGGTCAATCACGATGAGAGAGAAGGCATCGCCAATACTGGCCGACAGTCGCGTCGAGGCGCGTGCCGTAATCACCGGGGTATAGGCGCTGATTTCTCCCTGCTCTTTGAGGCGCTCAAAGAAGGCCAGATCAGTGTTGTTGAAAGGATGAACATAGGCAGCGACCGCAACATCGCCCCCATTGGCCTCACGCACGTTGCTGGTAAACGCCAGATTGATCATCTGCCCGACCAGTTCAAGCGAGACGATGGCCAGCACACCGACCGCAATACACAGAATCGCTAGCACGCTGCGCTGACCACCCCTGAGAAGCGAACGCCAGGCATACTTGAAGTAGAGTGAGGCTTTCATGAGCGGATTGCCTCCTCCCTGAGCACCTCGATAGAGGCAATGCGACCGTCAATAATGCGAATGGCACGATCGGCGTGGCTGGCCACCGTCGCATCATGCGTGGCAATAATAAAGGTTTTGCCGGTGGTCTGGCGCAAGTAAGCGATCAGCTGTAACAGCTTCTCGCCGTTAGCAGCATCCAGATTCCCAGTAGGCTCATCAGCAATCACCAGGGGAGGATCGGTCGCAAGCGCGCGGGCAATGGCAACACGCTGCTGCTCGCCCCCAGAAAGCTGCGTCGGGCGATGATTGAGCCGGTGCGAGAGGCCAACCAACTCCAAGAGTTCCCGCGCCCGAGCGGCTGGCGACCCCTTGTGCTTGCCGACGTAGAGAGGGATTTCAACGTTCTCTTGAGCCGTGAGGGTGGGGATCAGGTTGAAAGCTTGAAAGACCATGCCGATTTTCTGATTGCGCACGGCGGCTAGCCTGCCCTCACTCATCTGCGTGACGTCGATACCGTCAATGATAACCCGCCCACTAGTCGGGTTGTCCAGGCCGGCAATGATCCCCAGTAAGGTGCTCTTGCCCGAACCCG
The DNA here is from genome assembly GCF_008974285.1 of Thermogemmatispora aurantia. GTDB lineage: Bacteria > Chloroflexota > Ktedonobacteria > Ktedonobacterales > Ktedonobacteraceae > Thermogemmatispora > Thermogemmatispora aurantia. Next base: position 1,073,434 of record NZ_BKZV01000001.1, read on the forward strand.
AAGGTCCCACGATGGCAATGAACTCCCCTTGCCGCACGCTGAAACTGATACCGCGCAGAATCTCAATACGCTCGTGACCGAGCGGCAGGCTGCGCGTCACTTCCTCAACCTGCAAGATGGTGCCCCCCAGCACTGAAGATCCCTGCTCACCGACCGCTGCCGTTGCAGGCTGGAGGTTGGACTGACCCGCACCCAGATCGCCTTGCGCTCTTTCTTCCATCACAGTGATCTCTCCTTCCTTCCCGGTGACATTTGACAAGTGGTCGCTCGCTCTGTCTCCTCACCTTTCCCTCATAAGGCATATGATAACCCCTCAGAGGGAAGAGGGTAGCTGGTTGCTTGCCCGGCAGCGATCTGCCGATCCTCCGACTGGCTATAGCTTATTGTTATAGCTTTCGAATTTATAACATACTGTTATCTGATCTGTCAAGGGGACAATAGCGCCTTAATTAGGGCAACGTGGAGCTTTCTCGGTGCAAATCGGTCAAAGTCTGGTGCCAGGCCAGGGGGACAGGGCAGCCAGAGAGAAGGAGAGGCCGGGCTGCGTCGGTCCAAGAGTCCGGGATAGGCAAGTATCATCAACTATGCTATACTGCACAGGAACTCATCGTACAGCCTTGACAGAGGAAACAGCGAGCAACTGACAAGAATCGAACAACAGCGACCGCCTGCGCGCATCAGCGGCCCGGTCCACACAGCCTATAAGCAATGTTGCTGGCTTCGGCGCGTTTTGGCAGGCGCTGGTCAAACCCAATACCATCTCTTTTCCTGAGTTTCCTTCCCCGGGATCTCAGCAGTGCGGGCAGGACGGCAAGGAGAGCCAGCGCTCGTAAGTGGGCAACGGGGAGGGAAGCTAGGCAGAGAGCGAGGAGAACGTAGACGCTATGCGTAGAGGAACAGCCCTACTCCTCCTGCTGATCGTCATCCTGGCAGCCTGTGCGGCCTATATTGACTGGCCCAATACGCCGGGTATCCACATTTTGGGGATCAACCACGATTTCAAGGTCAATCTGGGACTGGATCTGCAGGGAGGCGTACGCGCCTTATTGGTGCCATCTAACCCCAATGAACAGGTGACCGATGAGACCATCCAGGCCGCCCGCAATCTGATTGAGCAGCGCGTCAATGGCGGTCTGGGCGTATCGGAGCCGAGCATCCGCGTGCAGCAGAACGGTAACCAGTATAGCATCTCAGTGGAGCTGCCGGGCTTCAACACCGGTAACCAGACGCAGGCCCTGCAGACGCTGCTGCAGGCGGGCAATCTCGAATTCTGGGATACTGGCTCGACGCCGCTCGCCGAGAATAGCACGTTCGACCCTAGCCAATATACCAGCACTAACCCGGGCGGCAAGCCCTGGTTTACCGGCAAGGATCTCGATCCCAGCCAGATTGGCGTGAGCACGGACTCGTCCGGTCAGCTGCAGATCAACTTTGCCATGAAGGGTGACGCTGTCTCCAAATTCGGCCAGTTCACTCAGCAGCACATCGGCGACTACCTGACCGTCACCCTCGACCGCAAGGTTATTCAGTCAGCAGTGATTCAGAGTGCCATCAACGGCCCAGGGGTCATCACCGGTCGCTTTACCCTCCAGGAGGCCCAATCGATCGCGACAGTTCTGCGCTACGGAGCCTTGCCCATCGCACTCAAGATCGCTAGCTTGCAGACAGTCGGCCCTACCCTGGGCACGGACTCGATTCAGAAGAGCCTGATCGCCGGAGCCATCGGCCTGGGCATGGTTGTGCTCTTCATGCTTCTCTACTACCGCCTGCCCGGCCTGCTGGCCGATCTGGCCCTGGCGCTCTATGCCGGACTCACCTTTGCTGTCTTCAAGCTTATCGGCGTCACTCTGACGCTGGCCGGAATTGCCGGCTTCATCCTCTCGATCGGCATGGCGGTGGACGCCAATGTCTTGATCTTTGAGCGAGTCAAGGAAGAGCTACGCGCCGGTCGCTTACTGGCAGCAGCGATCGATGCCGGCTGGAAGCGTGCCTGGCCTTCGATCCGTGACTCCAACTTCTCTACTATCATCACATGCCTGGTGCTCTTCTTCTTCGGCAACACCTTCGGCGCCACGATCATCAGCGGTTTCGCTACTACGCTTATCCTGGGCGTGCTGATCAGCATGTTCACGGCCATTGTGGTGACACGGACCTTCTTGAACGTGCTGGTGCCGACAGGAGTCATCAACCATCCCGCCCTCTTCGGTCTGCCCGCCGGCTCGATCGCGGCGGCGACTGCAGGACGGCGTAGCTCGCTGTAAGAGGAGGCTGCCGTGTTCAGGCTCGTTGAAAAGCGCTATCTCTTCCTGGCGCTCTCGCTGCTGGTGATCGTACCTGGTACCCTATCCCTGATCATCAAAGGGCTTAATGTTGGCATCGACTTCGCTGGCGGATCTTCTCTCAGCCTGCGACCAGAAAAGCAGCTAACTATCACAACCGTGCGTAACCTGCTCAGACCCTTCCCGCTTAAGGATGTGCAGGTCCAGCTCGGCAACGATCAGACGCTGGCCGGCAAGGGTACGGTCTGGGTACGTTTGAATACGACCATCGACAGTACAGTTCAGAACGCGATCAAGAAGGATCTGCAGACACTCTATAAGAGCACGAGTCTGGGGATTACCTTCGATGACCTGGTCTACAGCGGAAAGAAGGTCACGATCGTCACGGTGACCAACTTCCCCACAGGGGTCACCCCCAAGGTGGAAGACATCCGTAATGCTCTGAGCAAGCTGCCTAATACAACCGATACGACGCAGGCCACCTCCTCTAGCAGTGTCTCATCAGCCACTCCTACGCCGACCTCGGGGCCTTCGGTAGCGCGCACGCCGACCCCAACGGCCAGCGCCCCAACCAAGGCGACAGCTACGGCTGCGGCTCAGGCTACGGCTACGGCTACGGCCAAGCAGGTGACGCCTACGGCCACGGCTACGGCTACGGTTACGGCCACGGCAACCGCCACGCCAGCGAGCAGCTCCAATAGTAACGCGGCCACTATCCCGGTCAAGGTTATGGACATCCGTCAGGGGACCACGACCCAGACGATCAATATTCTGACAGTGACCCCTCTGGATCCGAATCTGCAGGCCGCGATCGAAGGAGCCTTTATTAATCAGGGCAATACCTACGTGCAGCTGCTCCAGACGGCCACTGTTCAGGGGTCGGTGGCAGCAGATACACAGCGCAATGCTATTCTGGCAGTTGTCGCAGCCTCCATTTTGATCCTGCTGTATATCTGGTTCGCCTTCCGCAAGGTGCCGCGTCCCTGGCGCTATGGTGTCTGCGCCGTGCTCGCGCTGGTGCACGACGTGCTGGTGGTGCTGGGGGTCTCTTCGATTCTGGGCTGGGCGGTTGGGTTCCAGGTTGACTCGCTCTTTATCACCGCTTTGCTCACGGTGATCGGCTTCTCGGTCCACGACACCATTGTGGTTTTTGACCGCATCCGTGAGAACATGCAGCGACGCACCGTTGAAACTTTCGAGGAGGTGGTGAATGCCAGTCTGATCCAAACAATGGCGCGCTCGCTGAACACTTCGCTGACGGTGCTCTTCACGCTGGCTGCACTGACGCTTTTTGGCGGCGTCTCGATCCGACCTTTCACGGGAACGCTGCTGCTCGGCATCTTCAGCGGCACGTACTCGTCTATCTTTAACGCCAGTATGCTGCTGGTGATCTGGGAGAAAGGCGAGCTTGGTCTGAGCTGGCTACGAGCCCGTTTCGGCGGTGCAGGTGCAACTGCTCCGAGTGGGCGCCGCGCTCGCGAGCGCGAGCTGACTTCGACCCGCGGCTAACCTGCCGATCCCACCTGCGAAGCATGTGCCTGGTTCGCCTTTCCTGACTTGAGCGAGCAAGCGATGCAGGCGGAAGCACACGTAAGAAAGCATCAACTAGCTACCCTTCAGGTCTCTCCTGAACGGGTAAGAGGTAGAGAACGGTTATGCTCACCGGCATTGACCATGTGATCATTGGGGTCAAGGATCTGGAGGGGGCGAGTGCTCTCTTCAGCGAGCAGCTGGGTTTGACCGTCTCTGGCGGCGGGCGCCACCCCGCCGCCGGGACGGCTAATCGTATTATTGTGATCGGCGACACCTATCTGGAACTGATTACGGTGATAGCGCCGGATGAGGCTCAGCCTGCTATGCTGGAACGCCTCGCCAAGGGAGAAGGCTATTGGAACTTTGCTCTGGCGTCCGATGCGATTGAGGCAGATTGCCAGCGAATGCGAGCACGCGGGGTGCCCGTGCTAGGTCCCACACGTGGAGAGCTGCGAGCCACCGATGGCCGCTCTCGCTCCTGGCTACGCGCCGATATCGAGCGCCCCGACCTGGCTCAGCGCTATCCTTTCCTGATCCAGCACGACAGCAGCGGAGAGGAGCGCCGTTTTCGTCTTGCTGGCTGGCAGCAGCCACCTCACCACCCATTGGGGGCAGTGCGCGTCTCCAGTGTGACGATCGCTGTGGCCGATCTGGACGAGGGCCGGCGGCGCTTCAGCCATATCTATGGGCTGGAGGCCTCTCCTCCCTACACAGGCGAGGCCGACCACTGGGAAGCACTCCTGGCGGCTTTTCCTCTGGGTAATGGCTTCCAGAGCTTTGAACTGGCCGCTCCTCTAGCGCAGGCCAGCGCTGAGAACTCGCTCGTTGATCCGCCTCTGAGCCGGGACCAGCTTTTGCCGGAGCCAGCCAGTCTGATGCACTTTCTCCAGCAGGTGGGCGAGAATCTCTGTCGGATGACGCTGGAGGTTGCCGATCTGCAAACAGCCCGGCGCTATCTGGACCAGCACGGAGTAACTTATATGCTCCAGGAGCAGCCTCAAGCAGCCCTCTGGATTCATCCAGACTTTACGTGCGGAGCTGCTATTGTGCTACACGAACTTTCCTGAGTGATCAGAAAGGAAAGCCAGCACTTAGAAGTAGATCAGAGCACTGGAGCAGAAGTGAGCAGCGGCGGAGCAGACGAGGCGTAGAGCCGGGCCGGTAGCGATCCGGCTGAGCTACCTGTTTCAGCCTCCTCCTACTCCGCCGCTGCGATTTGAAAGCGCAGCTTTCGCTTGAAGACTTTCTCGAACAGATCGGCTTTTTCGTGAGCCTGGTCAAGCTCCTCATCAAGATCAGCCAGGGGGCGTGTCCAGAGTTGAATGGTCCAGCGCTCCCGGGTGCACTCCTCGGGCACACTGGCCAGACGCAGGACACGAGCATCGTGGTTGTAGTCGAGGGCATCAGCAATGCGCAAGAGGGCCGCAAGCATGGAGACGCGCTTACGCGCTGGGCGGCTCATGACCGCATATTCCTCGTGAGCCAGACTCGGTAAGGCTCGCCGATGATAGCGTGCAATGCAAGCAATTTCGTGACGCTCCTCGTCGGAAAAGTCAGGGAGCGGGGTCTCTTTGATGAGACGGAAGGAATGCTTGTGGTGACGCCGCTCTTCAACGAGCATGCCTGTGTTGTGTAAGAGGGCTGCGCGCTCGAGCAGGCGCAGGGCTTTGGTATCAAGTCTATGCAACGGTTCTGTGGCCGCAAAGAGCTGCAAGGAGAGGCGCGCCACATGACGGGCATGGGGCCAGTCTTCGACTTGCAATCCCCCGCTGAGCTGCAACTCTTCGGGTGTGGGCTGAGGAAGTTGCCACCACTCTAATTGATCTTCTATGGAATGCATGCGGTATACCCACCTTTATACGCCACGCTCTTCAACAGACCATGCTTTGTAGCATAGTTTTAACCCGGCGTTTACTATCCCTTTACCTGTTCTTATTGTACACCAGATTGACGAAGACTGCCGTGCAGAGAAAAAAACCAGCTTGCGAAGGCCTGAGAAGGTCACTCCGTTCCGCTAGCTACGTAAGAGGGCTTGCAGCTCTTGACGAAAGTGACGAGCTTCAAGCTCGCGCCAATGTTGACGGAAGGTGAAGAAATGCACTTCGCGCTCTTGGAGGAGACGCGGTAGCAAGTGACGGAGGCTCTCCTGGACCGCAGGAGGTGGCTCCCCCAGGGCCTGGAGAAGGCTTGCGGTCTCCGCTACCTCATCAGCAACGTCCTGTCCGATCAGTATTCCTTTGAGCAAGGCAATGAGCACATCATGATCGTGGAGTCTTCCCAGCTCTTCTTGCAGTTGTTCCAGCTCTGCGAGAACAGCATGACACTCCTGCGGTAACATCTCCTGGAATAGCTCCAGCGTATAGCGAAGCCGTTTGACAGCAATACGCAGATGGTGCTGGTGCAGCGTGTCGCGCGGATCATCCGCCGCCTGGCTCCAGCTATAGAGTTCCTCTAAGCGCTGCAAGGCGATCAGTCGCGCATTGTGTGCGGCGGGAGCACAGGGATCAAGACCTTTGACAGGCTGGGCTTTGGCCATTCCTTAACACTCCTCTTCTGCAAAGCAGGCCAGCAGTTGTGCACGCAATGTCTCGCCATCTAGCTCGCGCAGATGCTCCTCTAGAGCGGCGACTTGCTGAGCACGTTGCTCCTCCAGCAGGGCCAGCAGCCACAGGAGCGCCGGTCGATCGTCAGTCCCAGCTTCTGTCAGCAGTGCCTGCAGGTTCAGCAACAGGACGTCGCTGTCGCGCACAGTGCCGAGGAGAGCTGCGGTTTTTTTGAGGCGGCGATAGAGCTTCTTGAAGGCCACAGGCTCTAGATAGCCTTGATAGGCGTCAAGAGCCGCCCGCAGACGCCGCGAAGCCACACGCATCTTATGGATCGCTTCCTCATCAGCTTCCTTTAAGAGGAGGCGACGCCAGGAGAGCATTTTCTCCAGGCGCTCAGTAAGGAGACGCCGACCATAGGCAAGAAAATTGTCCGGGCTGGCCCCCTCGGTAACTTGCTGCTGGCCCTGGGTCCGATCCTGACCGCCGACGGCTCCCTGCCTCTCAACCTCGTGCAGCCAAGCCGGCCCGTAGCGCTCATAGGCTAGCAAAGCTCCCTCGCGAATGCCGTGGGGACTAATCAGTAGCTGATCCAACCCTAGACGCGCCAGCAGGGAGCGCAAGATGAGAGCACCAGCCGGGAGAATGCGGGCCCGTTTATAAGGCTGGCCATAGCGTTGGGCGATTTCGCTCGCCGAGAGGGCCGCCAGCAGTCCCTCGCATTGAGCTAAGTCATCGCCGCTCAGGGAGCGCTGGTTAGTCGGCAGGCCAAAGGCCCGTTCAGCCAGCAGCCAAAGAGAATTGGCGCTGCCACCAGTGGCAACCAGCACGGGCGGGTAGTATGGGATGGTGAGCGTTTGCAGGTAATCTTGTAGAAAGGCTCGCGCGCGAGCACGTTCCTGACGGGTCGGAGGATCGGAAGTCAGATAGCGATCAAGCAGCCAGCCGGAGCCAATGGGCAGGGAGCGACGCCAGGTAATCTGCCCGTCGCGGGCAGTGACCAGTTCGGTGCTTCCGCCACCCAGGTCAACGACTCCGAGGTCAATGGGAGCTCGGCCTGTACGATAGAGTTCGTAGGTGGCCCCATAGAAGGTCAAAACGGCCTCTGCCTCGCCACTGATGAGGGCAACAGGGAGCGCTACCTGCTGCTCAATTCGTTCGAGGAAATTTTCTCGATTGCTGGCCCGGCGAATGGCCTCGGTGGCAATCAGAAGGATGGTTTCAGCTCCCAGGCGGCGAGCAAGGGCAACGTAGTGCGCAATGACCGCTAAGGCCTGTTCTATCTTTTCCTCAGAGATGGCGCCGCTGGCGTTGACGCTCTCCCCGAGCCGCGTAAGGTCGAGTTCATCGGCAAGAATGTCCAGGTGATCAGGCCAGCAACGGGCAACTACGATGTGAATGGTGTTGCTACCGATGTCAATGGCCGCTCGAATTGGCCGCGACTCTGCTCCCATAGGTGCTTGTCTCGCTCTCTCTGCAGGACCTGCTCTTTCTTACAGCCCGGTCTCCTTGAGACCACTCGATTGGCCAGCTCCCTCGCGCTGCGCTGGCCGCTGGCAGAAACCAGGCCATCTCTCAGGCGAACCGACAATTGGCCGCTTTTGTCTCATTATAGCACGCTTGCCAGCGGGCCGGAGAAGAGGGCCGGGATAAGCAGCCAATTGAAAAATTCTTCGGGAAACCCCTTGACAGAAAGCTCAAGTTGGAGTAATATAGCGTCACGGAACCGAAAGCCCTACCGCTCAGGCAGATGGGCAGCGGACCACAAGCGCAAGCCGAAGTGGTGAAACTGGTAGACACGCAACGTTCAGGGCGTTGTGCCTTACCACGGGCGTGTGGGTTCGAATCCCACCTTCGGCACCTCTTTTAGACTGCCACATGTGAGCAGGCTCTGCAAGCTCCTTTGCATGTGGCAGTCGCTTTTTTTGCTCCTTCGCCGACAGCGGCTGGCACTCTCTGGCATCCCCCTCCCAGGGCTTGGTACCCCTCAGCAGGCAATGGCCATCCCTCTCTCTGGCTTTCTCTCCCCTGCCCAAGACCACCACAAGCGACTTTGAGCGGGAAGACCAAAATCTGGCTTTTTAGTGCAGTGCCCCAAGGTAGTTGAGGAGAAGAGTCTGGAGATCGTCCTGCACGTCCCCATCAAGCCATTGCTCTAGCGCAACGCGCAGGATAGCCACATGAGTCGCCACCAACAGGCGAAGTTGGCCATACTCATACGTCCCTCCCGCGCGTTCCTGGAGGAGATCACAGAAAGCCGTTTCGGCCTCCAAAAGGGCATAGAGGTAGAATGCAGCCACCGATGGAACCTGGCGGGCGATCTGATAGCGAAGCAGGAAACTGTGGCGCTGTTGCTGGTAGAGCTGAGCAATGTGCAACACGGCAGCTCTTAGCGCCATGCGCGCAGCCTCATCCTCTGACTGCACCTTCGGCAGGGTACGCAGATACTCTAGCCCGGCCCTCATGACGGTGCGCGTTGGCCCCAGTAAAACTTCTTCCTTAGATGGAAAGTAGCGGAAGAAGGTGCGTGGCGAGATCATGACTGCTTCGGCAATGTCTTGAATCGAGGTCTGCTCGTAGCCACGCTGCAGAAAGAGTTTGAGCGCAGCCTGCTCGATCGCTTCCTGAAGCAGGCGCTTCTTGCGCTCCCGTAGGCCAGGCTGCCCAAGCTGATTCTGTTGCGAAATGGCTGTATCACTCATTTCCTTTTGTCTTTCATTGACTTTTGTCAGTTAGTGACATTATAATGCGAACAAGCGGCGTTGACAACCAGCCCGCACGTGCACTGACGCCGCAGCTCTGGCCGTCAAGCGCCGCCTGGATCTGGCAACGAGCAAGGATGGCTCAGCGTTTCTCTTCCAATTCCCACTTTCTGATGTCTCAGCTTAGCAGAGAAGGAGTAAGCAAGAGATGATGCGCTTCGAGCAACAGGTCGCCGTGGTGACAGGAGCCGCGTCGGGCATCGGTCGCGCACTGGTGCAGCGCCTGACTAGCGAAGGGGCTGCGGTGGTCGCCGTCGATATTGTCGAGGAGCCGTTGCAGGCACTGGTGGCGGAATTGCAAGGGCAGGGGGCAAAGCTCTGCGCCTGCCGCGCCGATGTGGCTTCGGAGAGCGGCGTTGAGGCCATGCTGACCACTGCTACCTCGACCTACGGGCGGCTCGATATCCTGTGCAATAATGCAGGGATCATGGATCTCATGACACCCGCCGCCGAGGTCCCCTTAGAGTTGTGGGAGCGCGTGCTGGCTGTGAACTTATATGGTCCTTTCTTGGCCTGTCGCCGGGCTATTCCGCTTTTTCTGGAGCAGGGCGGCGGCACGATTGTGAACACGGCCTCCGAGGCTGGTCTGCGCGGTGGCGCCGCCGGTACCCCTTACACCGTCTCCAAGCACGGCTTGATCGGCCTGACCCGCAGCATCGCCTTCCACTATGGTGAGCGTGGTATCCGCTGCAACGCTGTTTGCCCGGGCGCGGTGGCGACAGCCATTGGCCTGGGACAGGGGGCGCCAAGCCAGTCTGGCCTGGAGCGCGTTGGGGCTTTTATTCATGCCAGTGCCCCTTCGCGTGTAGCTACTCCCGACGAGATCGCTGCGGCCATCGCTTTTCTGGCCTCCAAAGAGGCAAGCTACATTAATGGGGCCATTCTGCCCGTCGATGGGGGCTGGCTAGCGGCCTGAGCTATGCCTCCGCCGAAGAGCCGTCGGAGCCCGGCAGCTCTCTAGCTCCGGCGGCTCCTTTCTTTGCTCTCTCCCCTTCTGGGTAGTGTCAGGCGAAGGGCATTATCCGCACCGGTTGATAGATAGATGCTTACCCTCTTCCCCAAACTGATCGTATTTGCTCATCTGTCGCCTTCAGCCAGCCAGAGAAGGGCGCTGCCGGCCATCAAGCATGGCTCATCAACAGGATGCATATGGTATGATTCTTTCAGTAGAAGACTGAGCGCTTCTCATTGGACCTGGGGGAGCTCGGGCAACCGGGCTGAGAGGGCCCCTGTCAGCGGGGCCGACCCCTCGAACCTGACCCGGGTAATACCGGCGGAGGGAAGGGTCCGTCTGGCCGCCCAACCCGCTGCCGGTTCCCCTTCAGGTCAGTCTCAGACAATGACCGGAGGTGGAACAGTGCCAACTCAGCTTGAGCAGGCCCGTCAGGGCCAGATTACCGAGGCAATGGCCTACGTGGCCCAAGCCGAAGGTCTCCCCGTTGAAGCAATCCGCGAGAAGGTCGCTGCCGGCCTGGCAGTTATTCCAGCCAACCCCAATCATCGCACCCTCTCTCACTTCACCGCTATCGGCCAGGGCCTCCTGGTAAAAGTCAACGCCAACCTTGGTACCTCCTACGACTATGTCAATCTAGCAGAGGAGCGTCAAAAGCTCGCACTGGCCCAGCAGGCTGGCGCCGATGCCGTCATGGATCTCTCGACCGGTGGCGATATTCCCGCCATTCGTCAGACGCTGTTGGGGTCCTGTATTGTTCCCCTGGGCACCGTTCCGATCTACGAAGCCGAGTTTCGGGCGGTGCGCGAGAAGGGTTCTTTTCTCAAGATGAGCGCCGATGAGCTGTTTGAGACGATTGAACAGCATGGCAAGGCAGGCGTCGATTTTATTACTGTGCACTGTGGGGTGACGCGTCAGAATCTGGAGCATTACCGGCAGGCGGAGCGCGTGACAGGGATTGTTTCGCGCGGCGGGGGCCTGCTGGCGGCCTGGATGCTGGAGAACGGAGCCGAGAATCCGCTCTACGAGCATTTCGATTGGCTGCTGGAGATCGCTCGCCAGTATGATATGACGTTGAGCCTGGGCGATGGCCTTCGGCCTGGATCGCTTGCCGATGATCTTGACGGCGCCCAGGTGGGCGAGTTGATTATCCTGGGGGAGTTAGTCGAACGAGCGCGGCGCGCAGGCGTACAGGTGATGGTTGAAGGTCCGGGCCATGTGCCCCTCAGCGAAGTGCAGACCAATGTCCAGCTGCAGAAGAAGCTCTGTCGTGGTGCTCCTTTCTACATTCTGGGCATGTTGCCCGTTGATACCGCTGCCGGCTTCGACCATATCGCCGGAGCGATCGGTGGGGCGCTGGCAGGCATGCACGGGGCCGATATGCTCTGCTATCTGACGCCGGCTGAGCATCTGGGTCTGCCTAACCCGCGCCAGGTCTACGAGGGAGTGGTGGCTTTCAAAATCGCCGCCCACGCCGCTGATGTAGCTCGTGGCCACCCCCAGGCTCTGGCTCGCAACCGTCAGATGTCGGAGGCTCGCTATCGTCTCGACTGGGATACCCAATTTCAATTGGCGCTCTATCCCGAAGAGGCACGGCGCATCTTCGCTGAGCGCGCTTCCAAGACGCGGGCCTGCTCAATGTGTGGGCCATTCTGTCCGATGAATCTTGTTGAGCATGTGCTGCGTCGACAGCAACGGGACGGTAGCCCGCATCCACAGGCGGCGGAGCAGCTGGTCCGCTGAGGGGTTACATCTGAGCCGCTGCGGTCCCAATTGGAGGCAGATCCTGTTGTCGTCCTGCCGCGCTTGAAACTCCATGGGAGCGGCTCAAGAGAAGCAAGATAACATCGCTTCTTTGAGTCGCTCCCGTTTAGAGTTCAATCTGTCCAGGTCCAGTCGCGTATCTCAGGCATATCCTCCAGGTGCTCACGGATATAGCGATGGTGTTCACGCAGCCGCTCCTCGCATTCGCGCACGAGTGGCGCTGTGAGATGGCGCAGGCGTGGCGTGTGCTCCATCGCTAGCAGGCAGAGATGGTAGCGGCTGACTTCGTTGAGGACGACCATATCAAAGGGTGTGGTCGTGGTTCCCTGCTCGTTGTAGCCGCGGACGTGGAAGCGGGCCGGATTGGGGCGCCCGTGTACGAGCTGATGGACAGCGCGCTGATAGCCGTGAAAGGCGAAGATGACAGGCTTCTCCTCAGTAAAGTGGGCGACGAAGGTTGCATGGTCGAGGCCGTGCGGGTGCAGCTCGGGAGGATAGAGTGTCATCAGATCGACGACATTGACGACACGTACTTTGAGCTGCGGGAGCCGGCGGCGGAGCCACCAGGCGGCGGCCACGGTCTCCATTGCCATGACGTCTCCGGCGCAGGCAAGCACGACATCCGGTTCGTTATCATCCTCGTTGCCTGCCCAGGGCCAGATCGAGAGGCCGCGCCGGCAGTGCTCAATGGCTTCGGCCATGCTGAGATACTGCAGATGCGGCTGCTTGTCGATCACGATCAGGTTGATGTAGTCACGGCTGCGCAGGCAGTGGTCAGCCACCGAGAGCAGGCAGTTGGCGTCAGGCGGCAGGTAGATGCGGGCGATGCTCCCCCGGCGCGAGAGCAGGGTATCGATGAGGCCCGGCCCCTGATGGGAGAAGCCGTTATGATCGTTGCGCCAGCAGGTGGAGGTGAGCAACAGGTTGAGCGAGGCAATCGGTGCGCGCCAGGAGAGGGCTCGGGAGCCTTCGAGCCACTTTGAGTATTGGATGATCATAGAGTCGGCGATCATCGCAAAAGCCTCATAGGTGGCGAACAGACCATGCCTGCCGGTCAGGAGGTACCCCTCTAACCAGCCTTCGCAGAGATGCTCGCTGAGCACTTCCATGACGCGCCCATCCGGCGAGAGATGGTCATCGATGGGCAGGATGCGTTCCAAAAAGGTCCGGTTCTGGACGGCAAAGACGTCGCCGAGACGGTTGGAGTTGGTCTCATCAGGGCAGAAGTAGCGAAAGTTGGCCTGCTCCGCGTTCTCCTTGAAAATGTCGCGGAGAAAGACCCCAAGCGGACGAGTGTTGCTATAGTAGCTGGTAGCCGGTTTGGAGACTTCGAGCGCGTAGGAACGGAAATCGGGCAAGCGCAGGTCAACGAGCAGTTTGCCACCATTAGCGTGAGGATTGGCGCCCATACGGCGCTCGCCCTGCGGGGCCAGAGCCGCTAATTCGGGGCGGAGGCGTCCGCCTTCGTCAAACAGCTCTTCGGGGTGATAGCTGCGTAACCAGTCCTCCAGCAGCTTGAGGTGAGCCGGTTTCGTCCTGACCTCCTCCAGGGGAACCTGATGCGCGCGGAAGGTCCCTTCAACGGGGATACCATCGACTTCCTTGGGGCCGGTCCAGCCTTTGGGCGTACGAAGGACAATCAGCGGCCAACGCGGTACGCCACTGAAACCCTGGGTCCGGGCCTGCTGCTGGTAGCTGCGGATCTCGTGATAGCAGTGATCAAGGGTTTCGGCCAGGGCCCGATGCACAGTGAGCGGGTCGTCTCCTTCGACAAAGTAGACGCGGTAACCGTGTCCCGAGAAGAGCTGTTCGATCCGCTCGTCGCTGGTGCGACCCAGAACCGTCGGACCGGAGATCTTGTACTCGTTGAGGTGCAGAATAGGAAGCACGGCTCCGTCACGGACGGGATTGAGAAATTTGATGCTTTTCCAGGACCCTTCGAGGGGACCAGTTTCGGCTTCGCCATCGCCGACAACGGCAGCTACAATCAGATTGGGATTGTCGAAGGCAGCGCCGAAGGCATGGGCCAGCACATAGCCTAACTCGCCCCCTTCGTGGATGGAGCCAGGAATGGGAACGCCGACGTGACTGGGCACGCCGCCAGGAGTAGAGAACTGGCGAAAGAGGCGACGCAGCCCTTGCTCGTCCTGGCTTACTTCCGGGTAGATCTCTGAATAGGTCCCTTCAAGGTAGACGTTGGCGATCACCGCCGGACCACCATGTCCGGGTCCTGCCAGAAAGATCATATCGACGTCATAGTCTTTGATCAGGCGATTGAGATGGACGTAGATGAGATTCAAGCCGGGCGAGGTGCCCCAATGCCCCAACAACCGGGGTTTGATGTGCTCGGGTCGCAGTGGCTCCTTGAGCAAGGGATTTTCCTGGAGGTAGATCTGCCCTACAGTCAGGTAGTTGGCGGCACACCAGTACTTATGCATCAGTTCTAGCTGCTGCTGGCTGAGTGTACGCGCCCCGGCAGCGGTCGACATGCTTCCCTCCTCTGTTCAGTGACAAACAAGGCAAGAATACCCACTTGACATTCATTCGTTATTCTGGCAGCTTTTGCAGCGATCGTCGCTCGAGGTCACAGCCGTGGTCATCCTCGGGGTACAGCCAGTGAGCTGCGCCCGCTTTCTTTCTGAGCATAGCAAGAGCCTCTCACAGCGCACTCACAGCAATCCTGCTCCTTCTCACAAGAACGGCACAGGGCCACACAAGAAGCAGAGGCACAATAGTAACAGTTATCTCCGTTCTGTCACAGGTACGACTGGGCCACGCAAAAGGTGTCGCTGCGGTCCATGCGCTAGACCGTGTTCTGTCCCCAGAGCGAGAGAGCCAGGCGGTTAAGCAGGAAGAGCGCCATCAGCATGCTAGCGAGCAGGTAGCATTGTCGATGCCACAGAGGCAGAGCAGCCAGGCCGAAGAGAGCCAGCTCGACCAGCAGCCGCCAAGGGATCAACCAGGAGGCAGCGAGCCTTGGGAGCTACGAGTAGGCCCCAGACAAGCATTGCGAACAGGGGCAGGGCCAGCCCCAGGAGGAAGCTGAGTGGGAGCGCCAGACTGGTGGAGCTGGCTCCCCAGTAGCTCAACGTCAGGATCATGGCCACTTCCAGCAGGAAGCGCAGAGCACGGTTACATTCTTTGAGAATGTCAATCATGACGATGGTAATAGTTTCCCGCCCCTGGCCTGGTGCACCAGGCCAGAGAAAAGGGGGATCAGGCAAAGTGCAGCGTGGTGCCAACGCTGGTCTGGATATAGGCCGCGGGCAAAGCGCGAGCCAGTTCGTGAGTCGCGCGCCAGCCGGTACAGTGCCCAGGCACAATGACACTGGGTCCAATCGCCTGCAGTTCGGCGATGGTACGCGGGATAATCGGCTCGAAGACGGCACCGCTGAGATGCAGGCCGCCGACAAAGGCGTAGACGGTCTCGATGCCGGTAAGCCGCCGGGCATGCTGAAGAATGTTGATGACCCCGGCGTGGCTGCAGCTAGAGAGGACCACCAGGCCGCGGTTTTTGAGATGGCAGACAATAGCCTGATCATCCCAGACCCAGATATCGGGCTCCCAGCCGTGGTCGGTACGCGCTTGTTGCAAGGGGAAGCCTTTTTCAAAATCGGTGACGCGCTCAACTTGACCGGTCACCAGCACGGTTCCATCGAGCAGCAGCGAGGGACCTCGTTCTTCGATGATGGTAACACCTTCGCGATCGAGATCGGCCTGGCTCGGTGGGGGCATATGGATTTCGGTACCGGTTGGGAAGACGATGCGTCGGTAGCGCCAGGCATCGGGATGGAGCAGCAAGGGCAGACCGCGCTTCCCCAGACGGCGTACGACGCCCTCTAACCCACCGTGATGGTCGGCGTGACCATGTGAGAGCACGATAGCCCGTAGATCAGCCGGACGCACCTCCAACACATCCATGTTGTGCAGGAGGGTGCTGCGCCCAAGCCCGGCATCGTAGAGTAGAGAGGCCCGCCACCCATTGCGCACCACTGTGAGCAGCAGGGCATAGCCGTGCTCGGCAATGAGCTGCTCGCGCTCGGTCCAGTTTATGGCCAGGGGGGCCCGCTGAACCATCTCATTGCCGGGCAGCAGGACATCGACACTGTTATCTACGAGAATCGTGACGTCGATCGTGTCGACCGGGGGCAGCGTCACCTGTTCGCTCATGAGTAGTGCTCCTTTGGCGCAAAAGTAGCACGATGGCTTTTCTCCTGGTTTGATCGACTGGATGCCTTCTCTCCTCGACTGGACCGGACTGGGTTGCATCTTCGCCGCTGCTCTGCTCGCCCGTTGTTGCCAGCTCAGACAAGCTGGTTTCAGAATACAGCAGAAATGTGGACGACTGCAAGCCAGGGGTGGAGGAGGAGCGCGCACCAACCTGGTCAAGGGGGCTGTTTGGCTTTGTGTGGTCTGACATGGCGCATGGGCAGGTCTCTGATACCCGCTCCGGCGGACGGACACTCGCTAGCGGTTGCGTGCTGACCAGTTCTCGAGCGCAGTGCAGCGAGAAAGGCCGTTGAGAAGCAACAGACGAGCTTTTGGCGCTTGAGATGGCAGGCTTGACGAGAGACGGAGAGTGTGGTATGCTGCAAAGGACACATGGAAGCGAACTGTCAAAGCCGCTGCCCATGGTTACGGGCAGCGGCTTTTTTTGGCACGCCGTTCTTTGTCATTCAGCGGCTCCGCGCCGACGCTGCCCCTACTCTGCTAGGCTCAGGTCGCACGCTCCCGCGCCTATAGCCTTTTGCCGTCTGGTAGCTTGCAGATAAGAGCGCTGTCAGACGAGTCCCAATGCATTTCCCACCACAGAGAAATGCGCGTAAGGAGACTATCTACATGATTAACCCTGGACAGGACCAAATCCTGGTCTGCCGCGAGTGCGGCCAGGAATTCACCTTTACCGTTGGAGAGCAAGAGTTTTTTGCCAGCCGTGGCTTGACCAATACACCCAGCCGCTGCCCCAGCTGTCGGGCAGCGCGGAAGGCGAGCGGTGGGCGTCGTGGCCGTGGCTACGGGCGTGAGGAGCGCCAGATGTATACGGTGACCTGCGCTAGCTGCGGTAACGAGGCCCGGGTGCCGTTCTTGCCCCGCGATGATCGCCCCGTCTATTGCAGCGATTGCTATCGTCCCCAGGAGTCGTACGGGCGCGGCCAGGGCCGCCGCGCGCGCTGGTAAGGCGGGCCGAGATGAGCGAAGTTCGCCTGAACCCTGACGAGTCCTTTGAGGTCGCCCTTAAGCGCTTTAATCGCAAGGTTTTGAACGCTGGTATTCTGGCCGAGGTGCGCCGCCGCAAACATTACGAGAGCCGCAGCGATCGCCGCAAGCGTAAGGCTGCTGTGGCCCGCCGCCGCCGCCGCCGCCATACACGCACACGCCGCTAGCTCCATACACGGTCAAGAGTGCCTGACTGGTCATCCATAGAAGACTCAGCAATAGCAGCAGTAGAAGAGCTGTCCTTAACAAGCGCTCGCTCTTCTACTGCTTGTCGCAGATGCAAGCTAGAGGCACAGTCTTGCTGAAGGCTCCCCCTTCAAGCGAGTGCTCATCTAACAGATGCCTATCTGCAGGATCTCACTCCTACTCTTTTTGATTGAGTGTGTAGGCATAGCGATAGGCTGCAGAGAACTCGTATAAGGAAACTGGGCCGAAAACGCTAGCATTCAGCTGCTGGCCGATCAGGACCGCAAGCCCAGCAGGAAGTGATGAGAAGAGATGGATATGGGCAATGCCTTGGCTGCGCAGGCGGCGCAGGTCACGTCCAATCTGACGGGCAATGGCCAGGGCATGATTGCCATCCCTTACCCCTCGGGTGTGGTCTACTCCCTCCGGCATCGAATAATGGATGAAGCAGCTATAGTCAATCTTATTCCCTGCCTGTTGCATGTATACCTTTACATCATTTTCAATATTATTCGATATGGAAATAGCCACTACCGCTGTCTGGGGATCTCCCTCCTGAATGCTCTCATCACAGGTAAGAGGGGAAGAATCGCTCTGCGGCCCTTCGTTATCCCAATACTGCTGTCTTGCTTCATCACGTACTTGCAGCCTCATTCCCTGGAAAATGAAGCCGAACAGGTAGGTCAGCGAATAGACTGCTTTAATCGGAACTTTTAGACTTTCTCCAGAGCCTGGACCAATAGCCGTGAGCAGTCCTTCGATATCCTGCAGAGCGGGAACAATAAGATCCTGCCATTCAGCGACCGTAGGGACACGTCGCACATCCCTATTCTCGTCTTCAAGGAAAAGCCTCCTGGCATCAACCGACAGATCGAGCCGAGGGCTGCCCTCTCCAAAAACAAAGGTGCGTAGCCCAATCCAGATTTCATGGTTCTCCCCAGCTCTCACGCGACGCTGGCGAAAGGCCTCGCGCAGGATCTTGCGCGCAAGCGAGCGTAGCTTGCCGCTCACTACCTCCTGCTGGCTCACCTCCGGCTCAGGCTCGTCCGCAATAAAATTCGTCAGCTTCCCGAGACTGACCTTTGCCAGGGCGTTCTGCACTCTTTTCCGGCTGACCCCCTGCAGGATCACAACTATAGGAAACCCCAGCTCGCTTTCGTGGCGCGTGAGGGCAGCGTGTGCCTCGGGTAGCCAGAGCTGCGGCTTCTTGAGGGCTTCGGGTGTGAGATAGAGCAGGTAGGCATCGGCTAACTCGCTCACGGCCCGCTCTGCGGCTTTTTCACGGAGGCCGAGAAAGGGCAGGTCCTCGCTGTCGCGGTGCCAGAGCTTGAGGCCGCGCAGGCGCAGCATGAGTTCTAGCTGTTCGCGGTTTTTTCCGGCATCGCCAGCAGAGCTGATGAAAACGGTGGCCGGTCTGGTCGGGTCCTGTTCCTGCTGGGATCGATGAGCCTCGGATTGGCCAGCATCCATCGTCGTCCTCTCTTTCTCCTCTGTTCCAGAGCCTGCGTCGAGGGCTTCCCAGATTTTCCGAATCTCCTCAGCTATTTCTTTCCATGCTTTATTGCGATTATCTCCCTCTCGCTGGGCGAGGGCCTCCCCATTGCGCGGCAAGAGTTGCAGCTCGGCCAGGTCAGTGCCTCCGAGATCCACGGTCTTGTATAAGATTGGAATAAGTTCAGCCTCGCCACTCGTTGCTCGTTTCAAGGCCATGCTGGCCACTTCTCCCATCGAAAACAAGAAATCAGGGCTGATAAGCATGATGATCAGCTTCGCCTGATTGATCAGCTTGCTCTGCTCCTGCTTCGGCGGTTTTCCTGGTAGGGTATCTTGAATATCTCTTATCCTATTAAGATTATATAAGTGTTTGCTTAGTTCCTCAAAACCACGCTTATCCTCACTGGCATACAAGCAAAGAATTTCACCAGCAATCGACTGACTCGCTCCCATAAGAAGATCTCCCTTCTACTAGGCAGAATCGCGCGTCTCAGCAATGCGCTTGCGGGCGTTCTCGGGCAGGTCGAACCACCCGGCTTTGTCAGGATAGTAGTATTCGACGTCGGGATCAGGCGGCCAGCGCCAGATACGGCGCAGATCCTCCATTGCCAGCCGCTGCAAGTGCTCGCGTTTGAACTCTTCTACCAGCTCGTCGATAAACTGCGCCAGGGCCTCGCCCTGCAGTTGCTCTCTGCCGTCCTGACCACGCGCACTGAAACTGTAGCGCCGTGCATAGTCGATCAACTCCAGACGCAGCGGCTCCAGAGCAATCGAGCCAAGGCCCAGCGGCTTGGCGTAGCCGATCTTGTGACACATGCCCTCTTCGAGCACAATGGCCAGCAGCAGCGCGCCCAGCTCGTCGCGCTCCAGATTGGTAAAGTCGAGGCGAGCGTAAAAGACGGTGTCGTAGTCCAGCGGGTGAATGTAGCGGTTGGCCGGTTCCGCGCGCGTGAAGTAGACATAGCCGCTCGCCTGCAAAGGTTCCCTGTCAGGATCATGGTGGAAGTAGAACTTGCGCCCGGCGATGTAGCGCTCTTGCTCATCGAGGTAGAAGGCACGATGATGCGGCTTTGGCTCAACCAGGGGCTGGGTATACATTGGCTTGTAGAGAGCCACCGTTTCCGGGTCGGCCTGAGCATCGCCGATATTCACTTTGCCCATGAAGATGCTTTCCCGCTTGTGCTCTTTGAGCGAGCCAAAGATCCGGCAGGCGATGCAGAGATGGGTATCGTCCTGGCAGTGCAAGAATTCAGGCCTGACTTTATCCTTATACACCGCCTTATAGCGACCCCGCTCGCCTGTTTTCTCCTGCTCATAGTTGCCATCGAAGAGCGTCAGGCAGCCGTTGCCCAGGGTTTCGACCAGGCTGCGCAGCAGGCCCTTGAGCGAGGTGCCGGGAATGATGTAGTGGCCAGTCCTATCCTGGATGAAAGGTACTGGCTTCTTGGGATCTTTGATCGCTTTGCCAGCCGCAGCCAGCGAGTAGGCCGCGATAAAAATGGGAGTACGTGCCGTCAGGCGCAGCTCCAGCCTGCCGCTGTAGAGCCGTGGCAGGCCAGCGCCAAAGAGGCGGTGATGCCAGACGGGCTTACGCCGCTCCGGGGGACGGCTCCAGTCAATGCGCGCGAAATCATACGGGTTCATGAGCGACCTCCCCTGATCTCTGTGGGCAATGGCTCTGCTTCTAGACCGGCAAAGCGAAAGTAGGCCGTCGCCCCATCTGCAGGGTCGTAGTAGGAGTAGACTTTCAGCGTTACCCGTTTTGCCGTCGGGAGCAGCTCGGCAGGATAGAACAAGGGCCGCGGAATGCGCGTGGTGAGAAAGAGGCGCGGCTCCTCTTCAGGTGCTACCCCTACCTCTTGCGGATGCAGGCGACGGGGACGCTCCCCGAAAAGATAGTATTGCGTCGAGCGACGCTTGAGACCTTCCACCGGGCGCGAGCTTGCCTGCAGATGTTCGGCCAGCAAGTGCGCCTGTCCCAGGTAGACCACGCGCAGCTCCCCCTCGCTGCCATCCCAGCGCAATTCTCCCTCTTCGCAGAAGACCCGTCCCCAGGTATAGGCAGCCCACGGAAGCGGGTCCCTCTCCACTTGCAGCACCTCGCTCAGCCGGGCGAAGCGCACCAACAGACGCCGCATTTGTCGATTATCATCCACAACCCTGTCGGGCAGATGCTCGCCAAGAAAGAAGGCGTTTGCAGGAAAGGGCTTGACAAGCTGTTTGAGATCAGCGTGCGCCACGGATGTGCTGGCGACCACCTCGCTACGATTCCGGAGGCCACGCTCAGGAGATGGCGTCTCGCTCATGCACGTCCTCCTGCTGCTAATGCCGCGCGCATCGCCGACTCATCTGGCCATTCCTGGATGCGGCGAATAAAGTGCTGAATGGCCTCCTCGCGGAGCTGGGCCAGGGCTTGATCGGTGAAGACGCGCAGGTGACGAATACCGCGCGGGCGTCGTTCAATGCCAGCAGGAAGTTCCACCAGGTCGTCATGCCAGGTGCCGTAGCGCCCCCAGCCGAGTTCACCGATGGCTGGCTGCTCATTCAGCCAGCGCCCCAGTCCCCACAGCTCGCTGACCGGCTCGCGCGCGTCGCTGCCGCGGATGGTGGCCGTGACAAAGCCGCCAGGCCAGCCCTCTTGCTCCTCCTCGCTGATCGCTCCTTTGACCCAACCCAGGCCACGCGAGCGCCCTGAGCCAAGGCGAATCAGCCCATCCTCCAGGTCTTGCAGAACCACGAAGAGCATACCAAGCTGCCAGATCTCGAAGTTCCGCAGGTGAATCGCGCATTCAAAGGTGACCCCTTCGCTGATGACCTCCAGCTCAAATTTGGCCCCGTGGGAGGCGCCTCCGGTCAGGCGATCGATCCCCACACCGTCGCGCTGCTCGCGGATAGGAGCCGAAACGAGATAGGCATCGCCGATGGCCAGGCGCCCAATAAACCAGGTTGAACCGAAGAGGCGACAGACCGGGCAGGAGCGTGCATAGACCTCATCAGTATGGGCTTCAAGATAGCGGCGCCGCAGATCATTGTTCCTGACCTCGCGGTTGAAGCTTTCGCCGCAGGAATCACGATAGGTGCGGCGACGCTCCTCAAGATCAGCCTCCTGATCCTCGCTGCCGGCGAAGGGATAGCAAACCACGCACGGTTTCAGGCTGGCGACAATCTTCTCTACGTGGCTGCGAAAGACCCCTTTGAGCGAACTGCCAGGCAGGAACGGCTCCTGACGCCCGTTGCGAAAGGTCAGCACTGGCGTCATGTCCGGCCCGCTGACCGTAGGCAGGCCAGATTTGACGAGCAGCGGGCCGGTGGTGGTGATGCGCAGGCGCAAGCGGGCCTCATTGAGGAGTTGTTTGAGCATTGGTAACAATTCCTCCCATCTCTTTGGCTAGTTGGCGCTAAACAGCTGCTCAATCTGCTTCGCCAGGAAGTCCTCACCGTCTTCGACGCGGTGAAATTTCTCTTCGGGACTGCGCCCAAGCAGATAACGCTGCAAACGCCGGGCGCGCTCCTCGGGGCTTAGCCTACCGTTCTTACCGTCGGCGTCCTCTTCGCCTTCCAGTTCCAGGATGTAGACGCGCAGGTCGCGCAGACGGCAGGCCCCCAGGCCGCGCGAACGCTTGCCGCCGATCGATCCGAAACCGTTGACGAACTCGCTGAGTCCCAGGCTGAGCAGCCAGAGGTCCTCTCTGGTGGCGTTCTCTAGAGTGATCTCCAGGTCAAAGGCAGTGCTGGCCGGCACGACCTCGTAGTCGTACTTGAGGCGCTCCTTGGCACGCTCGCTGTCGCGCTCGATGGCGACGCCGTCGCGCAGCTGAATGATACCGTTCCATTCCTCCTCGGGAATGTAGAGGTCGTTGACATTGACTCGCGAAGCCGAGAACGGTGAGCCAAAGAGTCGACAGGTGTGACAAAGCTGCTCTAGAATAGGGAGCAGATCCAGCTCGCCCCGCTGACGCCTCTCCTCAGCTATGGTGCGCTGGCGCGCAGTCGGACAGATGTTATCAAGGCTTCCTTCCTCATGCTGGATTTGTTCTAGCTCCTCCTGCTCCCGCTCGATGAGGCCGCAGGTGCGCAGGCGCGGCTGCGGCAGCTCAGCCAGGGCAGCCACCAGTTTTTCAACCGTGCTGCGCAAGGCCCCTTTAAAGCTCGAACCCGGAATGAAAGGGATGTTCTCGGGCGTCAGGACAATCGGGCTTCGGCTGCTGTTCAGGGTGAGCTTGCCACCGCCGATGTGGAGCGCCGTCTCCATGACAAGCCGCCCTTTGAAGAGATAGCGGTTGCGCAGGCGCAGTCGGCGTACGGGATCATCTGTATAGAGCTGGTGATGAATGGCCATTATTGCTCTCCCCCGACAAGGCTCTTGTTAGTCTGCTCCTTTTGTCGCTTGTAATACGCCTGTAAGCGGCTATTTTCTGCCACCAAATGCTGAATGAATTCGGCCATCAACTGCGCCATCAGCTCCTCAGTCTGAGCACGCATGGCCTGTACCCCTCCCTGGTCATCGAGCAGATGGAACTCAGTTTTCAGGCGCTTCTTCTGCATAGATTCCATGTATTTCTTCAGATTCTGGTAAAAAATTTCTATATTTCTTTTACTGGCGGGCCAGTTACGCTCGGTCTGATGGGTGACGAAGTCACGCAGCGCCTGGTAGTTGAGGGCCAGCGAGATGGCGTGCAGGCCATTGATCTGGCTATTGGGCAGAGGCTCGCAGTCTTCCTCGTCCAGCAACTGGCGTATGAGGCTCACAGCTTCTGGATAGAGCACCTCGTCGCTCAGTAGGGCAATCCTGTTAATCTGTTCCTCTGAGAGCACGGGCCACTACCTCCTTCGCTCCGTAAAGGCCTCTAGCTCCTTGCGGCCCTCCATCGTAGAGCGCACCTCATAGTGGGCTACCATCGAGCGGATAAACTGGCGCATCAAGGAGAGATGGACACGTCGACGGAGTTGGCGGTCTTCCTCAGTTTTCTCGCCGATGCCCAGCTCCTGGCAGACTCTGTCAGCACGCACGGCCAGATCCTGCTCCAGGACGCGCAGCAAACGCTCGCCGAAACCTGTTTGAGGATCTGCCTTATCGTCCTTGAGAGGCAAGCGCCAATAGTCAAAACGGGCGATTTGCTTCTTGACATAGTCCAGGACATCGCTGCGCTTGAGCGTTCCATTGACGATAGCCTCCAGCCCGGTCATCTGCGAGCGGTGATCCTTTTTCAGAACGACCGCCGCATGGTATCCAAGGCGCTCGGCCAGCTCATAGAAGTCCGGTCTATCCGCTTCCTTACTCACGGCAATCACAATCTGAATCTCAGGGATCGCCCTGGGCTTTGTGCTCATGACCACAACACCTCAAAATGGAAAGGATCAGACACGCACACCCGACCGAAACCCTCGTTGCGACGGCGACCGATGCCCTCCTCTTCCAGGCGGAAGAGGGCTTCAATCAGCCGATCAAGGCCGGCGCCGCTGCGCTCCCAGTAAGCGAAGAGGAAGACGGAGCCACGCTCAATGGCATACTCAGCGGCGCGTGGCAGCCCCCAGAGATTGTTCCAACCCGTTACTCGACGCAGCGCTGCCGCCGTGTGAAGACAGCGCAGATCATCGCTGGTGAAAGGCGGGCCGAGCAGCTCCGCCAGAGCGGTCTCATCGATGCGCCCGCGATAGCGCAGGAACTGATCGCAGAGGATGGTCGGCGAATAGAGCGTAAGGGCAAAGTAGAAAGGCTTCTGGTCGTTGCATAGCTCATGACTGGCCAGGTAGTCCTTCAGCTTGCGATCGAAGGTCAGCAGGCGCTCACGGAAACGAGCCAAAGAGGTCGCTGCATCTTGCAGAGGAGTCAGCGTCAGCTCAACTGCGCCGAGGCCGCGTGTGCGGCCCGTTCCAATGCGCACCAGACCCGAATGGCCTGCCTCCTCGATAAAGCGCTGGAGCAAAGGGGCCTCTTCGTCGGAGGCTTTCACCAGTCCCCAGAAGCAGGTTCCCTCGTCCAGAACCTCACGATTGTAAAGGATCTCTTCCTGTACAGTTCCTCGCAAGCGGTCGATGCCAGTATGAGTCTGTAGGTGCCGCCGCCCGCGATAATCGGCCAGATGAAAGGCCCCGTTGTGTCGCGCATAACAACCGGTAATGCTCTGCATCGAGGCACTGCAGTCCTTACTAGGACAGGAGTGCAGCTTTTTAAGCGCCTTGATCGCTTGCGATTCATTGCCGGGCTGCAGAGCAAAGACAGCCCAGGCAAACAGTGTATCGCTCACGCCGTGCCCGTTCTCGTCCGCTTCCTGACCGCTATCGCTTTTAAAGCCTGGGTGCCGTTTGCAGCTTTGGGCCGTGCGCGGCAGCGGATAGACAGGGCTGAGTGCTATCTCTTGCCGGGACTTATTTTTCTTCTCTCCATCCGAGGCCAGAGGAGCGAGCAACAGGTCGGGAAATTGTACGCGCCCGCTGAGAAAGAGGCGACTGAATTCGTCACGCTGGGTCGGATAGAGCAGACGGTGCAGACCAGCCAGGCTACCAGTCAGGCTAGTGCCAGGCAGGTAGTCCAGGCAACCAAAGCCAGAGGGGGCATGATCAGCGCGAATGGCCAGCGGTGCGCGGGCTTGCAGCAGCAGGGCGAAAGCTTTCATTCTTCATCCTCCTGCGCCGTCGAATAGTACATCAGCTCGTCGAGACGCGCCAGCCAGCCGCGCCATTCTTCGGGAGGATACTCCTCACCATTGATTTCCAGATGCAGCACGTCGCAGCGACAACGCCCCTTTCCCGTTGACTTGTTGGCTCCGAGCTGCTCGACCAGATGCAGGCCCGCGAGCAAGAGCAGCAGCGAGTAAGTCGGGCTACGCGGCTCCTCATCAAGAGGCAGGCAGGTCAGCCAGCCGCGAATGGTGCCGGAGAAAGTTAGATGGCGCCGACCAAACTCGCTGGTGTAGAGGGCACCAGGGACCGCCGTGCGCGTAAGGCGCCGCAGGCGCACCTGCGTATAGGGGGTTACCAGGGCTTCGGGAGACTCTTGCAGTCCTTCCGCCGTGGATGCTGTCCCTGCAGTCGGAGCCGTCTCCGCGGTCGTCAAGAGGCGAGCATTGTCGAAGAAGAGCGTACCGGGCAACATCTGCGAGCCGAAGATGCGCGTGATCATACTCACACGTGCCCCCAGGCCACGCAAGGCCACATCGTCGTCGTGAGGAGTAGCCATAAGTTCACTCATTTCTGCCAGCTCCTCATAGGTGCGGGCCAGCTGTTCGCAGCACTCACGGACGACCCCTTTGAAGGTGGCGCCGGGCACGTAGAGCCAGCCCTGTCGATCGCGCGCGATCGTGCGATCTACCAACCCCTGACGGAAGCCGGTCCCGAAGTGGAAAGGGGTAAGGAA
Source organism: Thermogemmatispora aurantia (assembly GCF_008974285.1). Lineage (GTDB taxonomy): Bacteria > Chloroflexota > Ktedonobacteria > Ktedonobacterales > Ktedonobacteraceae > Thermogemmatispora > Thermogemmatispora aurantia. The sequence goes on from NZ_BKZV01000001.1 coordinate 1,099,521, forward strand.
GGTTAGTCTGTAATCGATCGACAGACGGTCAGTCCTCGCTTTCACGCTCGCCCTCCTCTGCTGCCACAAAATCGTAGAGTTCGACCAGGTCGAGCAGCGGCGTCAGGTAGATCTCTCGCCCCGACTGACCCTGGTCTTGAAGCCGCGACCAGGGGAAAATGACACGCGGGAAACCCTGGAAGAGACTAGCGTTTTCTATCGACTGGTCCCCGCGCAGGAGATAGCGCTGACTGAAGTCATAGAGCCGTTTCAGCAGAAACTCGCGCTCTCTGTCGCGGCAGCCCTGTAGGGCCGCCAGGGCCTCGAGAACGGTGCTGGTCCGGTTCATTTTGAGCACGGCCTCGCGTAGCTGATGCAACTTGGAGCGCGGAAAACCCAGGCGCTTCGCTTCGCGAATGGCTTGTAGCAGATCCTCCAGCGCGGGGAGCCGATAGGGGCGTAGCGTGGCACGGAATTCAGTGTTGGCCTCACGCTTGCAGTAGACGGTCTTGTAGAGATAGTCAAATTCATGGGTACCGGCGCCAGCTACGACCAGGAAATTGATGCGCGTGTCGTCGCCATCTCCGGCGTCACGCCACTGGTCCACCCGGGCCTGCTTCTTAGCGAACCTGAGCGCATTCTCTGCCAGATCGTGCATCAGGCCGAAAGGATACTTCAATGGGGCAAAAACTACCCCCACTGAGAGTGTGCCCTGCTGCTTACCTGCCTTTTCACGGAAGACACGGGCCACCTCCAGCGCCACGTTAAGGGCACGATCACCGCTGGTCAGCAGCATCAGGTCGTCGCCGCCAAGCAAGAGCACATCGAAGGGAAAGAAATAGTCGCCCTTTGGCTGAGCTTCTTGTCTTGCCTGACCATTCTCCTCCTCGTTGTCCTCCTCATCCAACAGGCCCTTCACGGGGACCGGCTTGAGGTGTTCGGCGACTGCGCTCGCCAGGGCCTCGTAGATGGCATCGTCGATATCGCTGGCGAATTCTTCGATTCGTTTGAGGGTCGAGAGCTTTTCAATCCTGCTGCCCATACCGTTGCCATCGGCGTAGATCAGGCCGAGATAGTCTCTGACACTACCACTACCTCGACCACTGCTGGCAACGGCGCGCAAGGTATCGATATCACGTGGGCGCTTGGGTACGATTGGCTTACCATCTTCCAGGAAGTAATCAGGCGCTATTCTATTTAGCCGATAGATCAGGTTGGCCCAGAGTACTGCTCGCTTCGCCTCCTCGTCAGAGTCGGGGCTCACCTCCTGGGGCCTGGCTGCCATTCTCTCAATACTTTTCTTGATCTGAGCATCCTCTCTTCTCTTCTGAAGGCAGACAGGGCAGTAACGCTGCTCTTCCCCCCGAGGCTCTCTCCAGGGGCTTTGCCCGGCAGCATATGCAAGGCCGCAGGAGTCGCAGAGCTGGAGCAGCGGATGAGACGGCAAGGCCACGATGGCCGGTGGGCAATCCTTGGCGCGGCGCAGCTTGTAGCGCAGCAGGTCAAGCTGCTGGAGCAGGTTAGCCTGCCAGAGATCAGGCTCAGCCAACTCCGCTGGCAGCCGCTGCACAGCGCCCGTGACAGTAGCCCCACCCTGGGTTTCTTCGCGGTATCTGGCCTGGACTCGTCTCACGAATTCCTCTGCTTTGTCCTCAGCCAGCAAGAAGAGGCCCGAGCCGCCATTGGCATAGACCACCCGCGCGTTGGGATCGAGATCCCTGGCGATGGCTCCCATGATCTCACGGTTGAGTCGGTCGAGGATAGAGCTGGCACCCCGGATCTCTCTCAGACGATCGGTGCTGAAGACGTAGTTTTTGATACGATCGGTGTCGAGCGCTACCAGCGCATAGGCCACAGCTGCACTACCTCCTTCTGATGTCTACAGCGCTCTCTAGCTGCCCTACCCGGCAAGCAATAGGAGTATAGCATAGTTCAGCTGAATTGCATATGAGAACTTCTACTAATTTCTTTCAATAACTCTAAGGAGAGCTGGCATCAAGAAAAAAGCATCCACATACGCTGTGTGCAGCGCAGGTGGATGCTATGCTACTCCTCTCGCAAGCCCAGACGGGAGAACAATACGTCGAGAGGATCAAAGTAGTCAAATTAGCTCGTTTCAAAACCAACTTGGTCTACCTCCTTGGAGTATAGCACATCACCTGGAGAAGTGCACAGGTTTGGTACCCCAGCGAAGCCTACTTTCCTTTGAGAAGCTGGCCTCTTCTTTCCTTAGCTTCAGAAGAGAGGAGATTTCTTCCTTCCTCTCTTCTGAAGAAGACAGCCCCCACTTCGAGAGCTGCCTAGCTCTAGAGGCGCCGATGCCTTATTATATTATCAATAATACAAATGATAATTTTTATAGTTTCACATACATGTGGCTTGACCAGCTGCCAAAAGCAATTCCCCAGCGCTTGAAGCATCGATTTTACAATGTTTAATAGAACGGCCTTTACCAGAGGATGAAGCCTTTCTGGTCTTCGTCCAGAAGCATCGGGTGGCAAATCTGGCGCATTTCGCCTTGGAACCGAAGCACGCATAGGCTTACGATGAAATTCCTTAGAGAAATGCGCTAAATTTGCCTGATTTGATCTTCCCGTCGTAACACTGCTCGTTTTCTTTCTTTTCTTATTTTTCATATTTTACTCCTTTCAGGAGTCAGATTTTGAAGTGAAAAATCCTTCATATCTGACTCCATATTTATTGTCACCAATCTAGCACTCTCGGCTTCAGCTGTCAATAGCGGAAAGCGGTTCCATAGAATCAAGTTGGGCCAGGAAGACACAGATGGCAATTCTCCCCGCTGCCTGCTGAAAAGAGTACTATCCGGTAGAAACAGAACGATCCAACACTCCGGATTTCCAGTCTCAGCCTACTCTCACCTTCCCCGAGGGGGCAAAGTACGCTATCATATCAAGGCAGCCGGGAACAGCAGAGGACAACGGGGGTACCTCAGCCAGCCGCCATCGGCACTAGCAGGACCAGCCGGGCCGGGCCGGACCGAGAGCCTATGAACCAGCCAGAGAGAACACACAACAGCCATCCTCACAGACAGTACGAACGGAGAAAACCACATGAGGCATAGAGAGCATCGAGAGCGCAGCAGCCCAACAAGCATAGCGATGGCCTTGCTCATCTCCCTCGCACGCCACTTCTCCCTTAAGCGCCTGCTCCTACGCACCGTGGGGGCCATCCTCAGCGCCCAGGCCATCACCCTGATCATCCTGCAAGTCATCTCGCGTCAGCGCAAGCGCTACCTTCCCCAGGGCGGCTTCCCACACACGCGCTTTGCCGAGGTCACCATCGGACAGGACCACCTGCAGCTCTACGACTACGGGCGCGACCTCTACGACGATATGCTCGCCGCCATCGACTCCGCTCAAGAAACCATTTATCTGGAATCATATATCTGGAAAGACGACAGCGTTGGCCGTGCCTTTAAAGAGCACCTCATTCGCAAAGCCGAAGAAGGCGTTGCCGTCTACGTCATCTTTGACTGGTTCGCCAACCTGGTCGTCCCGCGCAAATTCAAAATCTTCCCTCCCACCATTCATGTGCTCCAGTACCAGGCGTTCCGCTACCCCTGGCATCTTTTCGATCCGCGACGCTATGCTCTCGACCATCGCAAACTACTCGTCGTCGACGGCAAAATCGGCTTCATCGGTGGCTACAACATCGGCGAAACCTACGCCACCAGCTGGCGCGACACCCACCTGCGCATCCGCGGGCCAGCCGCCGCCGACCTGGCCCAGTCCTTCGTCGACTTCTGGAACCAGCACGTACCCGCCTATGAACGCATCACCAGGCGCCACCCGCGCTGCTTCAACCCGCTCATCAACGTGCGCGGCACCAGCGCCATGCGCCTCATGTTCCCCATCCGCGACATGTACATCGAGGCCATCGACCGCGCCCAGCAGTTTATTTACCTCACTAACGCCTACTTTGTTCCCGATTCCATTCTGCTCGACGCCCTCAAGGCTGCCGCCCGGCGTGGCGTCGACGTCGAGATTCTCGTCCCCTGGATGTCCAACCACATCATCGCCGACTGGCTCTCGCGCAGCCACTTCAGCGAATGCCTCAAGGCCGGCATCCGCATCTTCGGCTATCGCCACATGCTCCACGCCAAAACCTGCACCATCGATGGCGAATGGGCAACCATCGGCACCGCCAACCTCGACCGCCTCAGCTCGATCGGCAACTACGAGATCAACGTGGAGATCTACAACGGCGACCTGGCCCGTCAGATGGAGGTCCTTTTCAAGTACGACAAGACCAATGCCTTCGAGCTGCGCCTCGAAGACTGGGAGCAGCGGCCCTGGTATGTGCGCCTCAGCGAGTGGCTTCTGACCCCACTGCGCTTCTTGACATGACTCCCCCACCCGCCACAGTCTTCCCGCCAGCGAGCAAAAAGAGAGCGCGCCCCCTGAGTCACTGGCAGCCTGCATCATCTGCCAGACTCAGCCGGGGCGCGCCCCTGCTCTCCACCGTCTGCTGATCAGTCTCTAGAGAAGCTGCCCCACCGCTGCCACGAATTCCTCGGTGGTCGCCCTGCCCCCCTGATCAGGAGGCAGCACCTGCCCGCGCCGATAGACCTCAGCAACGGCCTTCCTCAAGCGCCGCGCCTGCTCTCCATAGCCAAGATAGTCCAGCAACATGGCCCCAGAGAGCAGCATGGCCGTCGGGTTAATCACCCCCTTGCCAGCCAGATCCGGTGCGGAACCGTGCACCGGCTCAAAATAGGCATAGGCGGGACCATAGCAGCCACTTGGTGCCAGACCAAGCCCTCCAATGCAGCCAGCGGCCATATCGGCCAGAATGTCGCCGTGCTCATTCGAGAGCACAACCACATCGAGGCTCTCAGGCACCGCTACCATGCGCCGCGCCAGATCATCAATCAGGAACTCCTGATACTCCAGCTCTCCATAGCGACGCACCGTCTCGCGCACTATCTCGCGAAAGCGCCCATCGGTGCGCGGCTGAATCGAATACTTGGCGCCGAGCGTCACCCGTCCCGGATAGCCCTGAGCCTTGCGCTCCAGGGCCAGCTCACAGGCAGCCTGCGCCACATAGGCCATTTGCTCATCGGTGCAGATGCGCACCGCATAGGCCCCCTGACGGTCCACCGGCGGCGGCTGCCACCAAGTGCGGCTGCTCGCCAGGGCCGCCAGTTCGGCCAGGTCTCCTTCGCGCGGTGGATACATCCCCTCCAGATTGTCGCGCACAATGACAAAATCGAAATGCTCCGGCTCGCGCATCGGACTGCGATAGCCCGGCTGCCAGCGCACCGGACGAATGTTGACGCGCGTATCTTTGCCCCAGCGCAGATACCAGAGCACAGGCCGGCTTGGTCCGCCACTGGCCCCAAAGAGCGTGCACACCGCCCTGTCGATCAGCTCCTGCGTCTCCTGCGGAAAGGCCGCTCCGTAGCGCTCCTCGGCCTCACGCCCACTGCTCCCTCTGACAAAGCGCAACTCCGGCACCAGGCGCCGCAAGACCTCCACGGTGGGCCAGACTACTTCGGGCGCGGCGTCATCGCCGGCAACGACGCAGATCAGCGCCGGCTCGTCCTGAACCAGTTCCCGCCGAAAGATGGCCGCGCTCATCGCAGCGTGCCCTCACGCCGGATGTATTCGATGATGCCCCCAGCCTCCACAATGCGCGCAATAAAGGGCGGTAGCGGCTGCGCCTGAAAGCGCTGGCCGGTGGTCAGGTTGGTAATCAGACCCTGCTCCAGCTCGACTTCGGCCTCTTGCCCATCCTCACTATTGAGCACAGCCTCCTCGCAGATCAGGACAGGCAGCCCGATGTTAATGGCATTGCGGTAGAAAATGCGAGCAAAGCTACGGGCAATCACCGCCTTGACGCCGCTGGCTTGAATGGCCGCCGGAGCATGCTCGCGCGAGGAGCCACAGCCAAAATTGTGGCCGGCCACAATGATGTCGCCCGGGCGCACCTGCTGGGCAAACTCCGGCAGAATCTCACATAGACAGTACTTCGCCAGCTGCGCACGGTCGGTCGTGACATTGTAACGCCCCGGAATGATGACATCGGTATTGATATTATCACCGAGCTTCCAGATACGTCCCATGCTCTTGATCGCTCCTTCTCTCACTCTCAATCTCAATCTACAGTTGTTGCTCTACTGGACAGAGCATCTGCCCTCTCGTCTCCTTTTGCTCACCAGCACCTGCTCACACACTCAAGCAAGGAACTGGCGCGGATCGGTGATATGCCCGGTGATGGCCGTTGCCGCCACCGTGGCCGGACTGCCTAGATAGATCTCGGCAGTGGGATCGCCCATGCGCCCGGTGAAATTGCGATTCATCGTCGTCAGGGCACGCTCGCCGGGACCAAGCACACCGAAGTGTCTACCAATGCAGGGGCCACAGCCCGGCGTCCCGACCGAGGCCCCAGCCTGGATAAAGGTTTCGATGTAGCCCAGGCGCAGCGCCTCCAGATAGACCTCCCGCGAGGCCGGAATAACGACCATGCGCGTAGTAGGATGAATGGTGCGCCCGCGCAAGATCGAGGCCGCGATCGCCAGATCGTCCAGCCGGCCATTGGTACAGGTGCCCAGGAAAACCTGATCGATCTGAATGTGCTCGACCTGCTCAACCGGGACCACGTTGTTGACATCCGGCGGGCAGGCCACCAGCGGTGACAACTCTGAGACATCGACTTCGACCACACGCTCGTAGCGCGGATTCTGCGGCTGCAGCATCGGATAGCTACGATTGACACGCCCACGCAGCCAGGCCTCGGTGGTGGCATCGGGCGCGACCAGACCGGTCTTGGCTCCCATCTCGATGGCCATGTTGCAGAGCGTGAAGCGCTCGCTGACCGAAAGAGCTTCGACAAGCGGGCCGCTATACTCCAGGGCGCGGTAGTTGGCCCCGTCCACACCAATACGCCGCACCAGCTCCAGCGTCACATCTTTGACATAGACGCCGGGTTGCAACTGCCCCGTCAGGCGCACATTGATGGTCTCGGGAACGCGGAACCAACTGCGCCCTGTAGCATAGGCTACGCCAATATCGGTCGACCCCATGCCGGTGGCGAAGGCTCCGAGGGCGCCATAGGTGCAGGTGTGGCTGTCAGCCCCAACGATAATCTCGCCCGGCGCCACAAAGCCACGCTCCGGCATTACCTGATGACAAATGCCTTCCTGCAGGATCTGGATGCCCTGCTCACGGGCAAAGCCGCGGATATCTCGCTGCAGGGTAGCCGCCGCCACGGTGGCCGCCGGGACAATGTGATCAAACACGATGTGCGCGCGTGCGGGATCAAAGACGCGCCCGCCACGCTCGCCCGTCAGCTTGCGAAAGGCTTGAATGGCCAGCGGCGAGGTCGTGTCATGGCTCATGACGTGATCAACGTCAACGATAACGATCTCACCAGCGTTCACTGGCCGGCCCAGTTTATAGCTAAAGATCTCTTCAGCTAGCGTTCCCATGCGGTACTCCTCTGTTCTTCATACCAGGATCGAATAAAGGCATCGACTGCCTCTGGAGAAAGTGGCCCCTCCTCAGCACGCATCTTCAGCGACCAGGTCAGCTCACGCACCTGTTCGTCGTTCAGCTGCAGCCCCAGCTCCGCGGCCCGATGAGCTACAGCATGGCTTCCCGTAAAGCGCGAGCCAAGGTCTACGCGGCGCTCCAGGCCAAAGTCCGCCGGATTCAGGATCTCATAGGCCCGCGGATTGTTGAGAATGGCCCGCGTGTGCACGCCGGCGCGATGGGTGAAGGCGTACGGCGCTGTAATCGGATTATTGAAAGGAATAGGGAGATGAAGACATTGAGCTACGTAATCATCGAGAGGCGCTAACTGCCTTAAATCGCGCTGCTGCAGCGTCTCAGGATAATGCAGGTAGAGCTGCGCCACCAGGCCACTCAGTGAAGCAATGCCATTGCGCTCGCCGATGCCCAGTACAGTCACATCCAGACAATCCGCTCCGGCTTCATAGGCGGCAACGGTATTGGCAATGGCGCAGCCGCTATCGTTGTGCCCATGAAACTCGATCCCAACCTGGGGATAGCGCTCGGCACAGAGGCGAATGATGCGCTCGACCTGGCGCGGCGTGGCAATGCCCACCGAATCGGGCAGGCCGATGCGCTCCACCCCAGCCTCCACCACGGCATCAAAGACGGTCAACAGGTCGACCAGATCACTGCGGAAGGCATCCTCAGCCGAGAAGCGTACATAGCGCCCGGCAGCGCGAATGCGCTGAATCAGCGGCACAGCGTCGGCGATAATTCGTTCGATGCGCTTACCATGACTATAAGAGCGCAACTCGGGTGAGGTACCATAGAAGAGGTTGACGCCGGCCACCGGGGTCGCCAGAGCCGCCTCGACATCCGCCTCAACACAGCGCACATGGGTTACGATGCGCGCCCGCAGCCCCAGGGCGCAGAGATGCTCGATGGCTTCGCGGATGCGCGGCGCCGAGATCGGCGAGGGCACCTCAATGAAGTCGACGCCGAAGGCATCCAGCATACGAGCAATAGCAATCTGCTGCTCCAGATTGAAGAAAGCGCCGGCGAACTGCTCGCCTTCTCTGAGCGTCGTATCGAGAATGTGCAGCGCTCGTCTCATCGCTCCTCGTCCTCCTCTCCGCCTGCCACCTCCTGAGCCAGGCTTGTCAGCACGCGCTCCAGGATGGCAATGGCCTCCATATATTCCTCCACAGCAAGGTGTTCCTCGGGTGTATGATCCAGGCGCGCGTCGCCCGGACCATAGGCCACAATCTCAGGTCCCCAGGCCGGCCCCACGACGTTCATATCCGAAGTGCCGGTCTTGACTTTAAAGGCAGGCTGGATTCCCATTGCCCTCATGGCCTGCACAAAGGCGCGCACCAGCCTGGTCGTGCGCGGTGCCTGGAACGCAGCTTCTTCGCCGCTGAATTCTAATGCTAGATCTGACTCTTCTGCCCAGTGCTGCAGTTCCTCACGCAGCGCCTGCGCTGAGCAGGCCAGCGGCAGACGATAACCGATGCGCAGCGTCGCCCACTCATGGAGACCATCCTGGTCACTCTCGATGCTGCGCAGCACCGGCTGCAGCGACGCAAAAGGTGAGCTGCCACCATGCAGACGGTTCCACTCCTCTGCATGCTGCCTGACCCGCTCCCAGAAGGCCGCGGCTGCCTCCGCCGCCGTCTGGCGTGGCCCAGCGCTGTGACTACAGGGACGTACCACTCGCCCGTCAACAAGCAGTCGCCCTTTGTAGCCGAGCGTCACCGCCCGGCTGCCGCTTGGTTCACCGATCATGCACGCATAGGGACGATAGCGCTCTACGACGGCACGCGCTCCACGCGAGGTGGCCGCCTCCTCTTCGACAGCCCCAATGACCACAATAGGACGCTGCAGATGGCGACGTCCCACCAGGCGCGCCGCCGCCGCCAGGAAAGCCGCCAGCGGCCCCTTGGCATCCACGGCCCCACGTCCGTAAAGCCTGCCCTCGCGGAAAGCCACCGGGATCGCCCCGGGCACGGTATCCATATGCCCCAGCAGCACCAGCGGCGCTCGTCGGGCGGCTTCCGCGGCCACAGGTACCGTGGCGATCAGGTTGCCGACCTCGTCAATGGCAGTTTGTAGTCCGAGGCGTGGCAGATATTCGGCCAGCCAGGTCGCAAGGACACGCTCCTGACCCGAGAGACTGGGAATGCTGACCATACGATAGAGCAGCTCAATCTCAGCAGCCTGTTCAGCGGCTGCCCCTTCCCCTGCCGAGGCCGTCTGCGCGTGCGCAGGACGAGGCTCTGCCGTCGCTGCCGGCTGGCCGGCTTGCAATACCTCTGCCAGGCAGTCGAGCGCCTGGTCAAGCTGCTCCTCGCTGATGACTAGCGGCGGCAGCAAGCGGATGACGTTGGGACCTGCGGGCAGGGCCAGCACGCCGCGCTCTAGCAGCGCTTCGAGATAGGGTTGCACGCGCGTGCGCAGTTCGACGCCGAGCAGCAGGCCCAGGCCACGCACCTCGCGAATCAGCGGCGACTGCAGTGCCCTCAGACGCTCCAGAGCATGCTGACCGAGGCGCGCGGCTCTCTCAGCCAGTTCCTCGCGCTCGATGATGTCCAGCGTCTCCAGGGCCGCAGCACAGACCAACGGATTGCCGCCAAAGGTGCTGCCATGCGTGCCCGGCGTCAGCCGCCCGCTGGCAATTACACGCTCACCAAGTGCCACTACTCCCATCGGCAACCCTCCGGCGATTCCTTTAGCCAGACAGAGCAGGTCGGGCTGCAGCCCATAATGCTCGCAGGCCAGGAAGCGCCCCGTGCGTCCACAGCCCGTTTGCACCTCGTCGACGATCAGCAAGATTCCACGCTCCTGGCAGAGCCTGGCCAGCTCACGCACGTAGGTCGCATCGGCCACATGGACCCCGCCTTCTCCCTGGACCAGCTCAATGAGAACCGCTGCTGTCTGATCGTCGATCGCTCGCTCCAGAGCCGCCAGGTCGTTGTAGCGCACATGCCTGATCTCTGGTACCAGAGGAGCAAATGGCTCGCGATAGCTGCGTTCCCAGGTGGCCGAGAGCGCGCCGAACGTGCGTCCGTGAAAGCCACGCAGAGTGGCAATGATGCCCGGTCGTCCGGTCGCCAGACGAGCAAACTTGATCGCTCCCTCGACCGCTTCAGCCCCACTGTTGCAGAGAAAGAAACGCTGCAACCCGGACGGCATGAGCTGCGCCAGACGCTCTAGCAGACGCGCCCGCACATCGTTGTAGACACTCTCGGGGCAGGTAATCAGGCGCTGCGCCTGGGCCGCCAGCGCTGCGGCAATCTCCGCCCGCCCATGTCCGATGTTTGCCACTCCATGCCCGGCGGCGCAGTCAATGTAGCAGCGTCCCTGCGCATCCCAGAGCAGCACCCCCTCGCCGCGCACGATCTCCACTGGCCGCTTGTTGTAGACGCCGCTGGTGTGAAGGCGCTCCAGATCCATCAGCGTCTCGAAGGCCGCCGCTGGCTCGCTGAGTATGCTCATCGCCGCACCTCCCCCGAGAGCGCCGGCTGCTGATAAACTGGGGACGCCTCAGCCTCACAGGAGCTGGAAGCGGCAATGACTGTCCCAGCACCCGCCAGAACCGCCGCCAGCGAGCCAGAGCCAATGCAGACGCGGCGCACTCCACCAGCCAGGGCCTCCTGAGCGCCGAGCAACTTCTTACGCATGCGCCCCTGAGCGTAGGAGAGATAGCGCTCCAGCTCGTGGGCCACGATCGTGGGCACCACACTGCGCGGATCGGCCAGATCGCGCAGCAACCCCGGCACGTTAGTGAGAATAGCCAGCGTCTCCGCCCCCAAGGCTGCCGCGACCGCCGCCGCCACCCGGTCCCCGTCAACATTCAAGCGCTCTCCCTCCAGACCCAGGGCCAGCGGCGCTACTACCGGTGTATAGCCCGCCTCCAGGAGCAGGCGCAGCAACGGGGCATTGACTTGCTCGATCTGCCCACTGTAGTCATCGCGCACCACACGCACGCGGCCATCCGGCATCACCGCCCGCAGGGCCGTCTTGCGCCGCGCTCGCAGTAGCTGACCATCAACGCCAGCCAGCCCCACAGCATTGACACCGCAGCGCTGCAAGAGCGCCACCAGTTCCGTGTTGATCTGACCAGCTACTGCCATCGCATAAATACGCAAGGTCTGGGCATCGGTATAGCGACTGGTCATTCCATTGGGAGCCGTGAGAACCTGCATGGGGTGGCCCAGGCGCTCGCTCAGCTCATTCGTGAGCTGGGAGCCGCCATGTACCACCACTACCCGCTCGCCCTCCCTCACCAGGCGCGCAATCTCCTCAACAACCGGCGTCGCATCAATCCCGGCCCCACCGCCAATCTTGACAACGAGAGTCATGGCCCGTGCCTCCTCTTCTCTTGCTCTCCTGACCGAACCGAACCGAACAGAACAGCACTCAGATCAGATCGGATGCAGCCCTGGGAAGGTCAGCCCCAGGGTTTCATCCCAGCCAAAGCGACAGTTGAGCGCCTGCACGGCGTTGCCGGCGGCCCCTTTCACCAGGTTGTCCAGCGCGGCCATGACCACCAGGCGGCGCTGGTCCGTGTCGAGTTCAAAGCCTATGTCACAGTAGTTGCTGCCAGCCAGAATCTTCGGCTCTGGATAGCGGTAGACACCGCTTCGCTCTTTGACCAGGCGAATAAACGGCTCCTCACGATAGGCCTCGCGATAGAGGCGCCAGATCACCTTCTCATCGAGGTCAGTGTTCAAGAAGACCTGGGCAGTGACCAGCACGCCACGCACCAGCTCCACCGCGGTCGCCGAAAAGGCCAGCGTCTGCCGCCAGGAGCCACCCACGCCAGCCAGAGCGCCTAGCTCCTGGATCAGCTCGGCACTATGGCGGTGACCGGTCGGCTGGAACGAGCGGACCGCCCCGCTGCGGTCGGGATGATGGCTTCCCGGCCCCGGCGTAGCGCCCGCCGCCGAGGAGCCAACTTTCGCATCGACTACCAGGGGCAGCCCCTGGTCAACAAGGCCAGCCCGATAGAGCGGAGCCAGACCGAGGATGGCCGCCGTGGCCATGCAGCCCGTTCCGCTGATGAGGGCCGCCTCGCGTAGTTCCTGCCGATGCAGCTCGGGCAGCCCATAGACAGCCTGGGCCAGCAGCTCCGGCTGCGGATGCTCCTTTCCATACCAGCGCAGATAGAGGTCCGGCGAGCGCAGGCGAAAATCTGCCGAGAGATCAATGACTACTGGCGCCAGATTGCGGTAACGCTCGATAGCCTGCATCGCCGTTCCATGCGGCATGCAGAGAAAGATCACGTCACAAGTCGACAGGTCATCATAATGGCAGAGACGAAGGCCGCAGAGTTTGCGCAGATTGGGATGCAGGCTATGCACATACTGGCCAGCGTGACTGCTGGAAGCCACCTGGGCAATCTCCACCTGGGGATGGAAAAGCAGTAGACGCAGCAGCTCGCCCGCTGTGTAGCCCGAGCCGCCCACGATCGCTACGCGCACCTGACTCATCGCTCCGCTCCTTGCAGCACGCATTGCTCGATGTAGTCCAGCATCGCGCCAGGAATGTCGACCCCGGTGGGAGCGATGCTATTGCGGAATTCCATTGTGGCATTGATTTCGTTAACCAGCAGACCACGCTCTTCGTCTTCCAGGAGATCAATGGCCAGGATGCCACCGCCAACCGCCTGCGCCGCACGGACACAGAGGGCATCAAGCTCGGGAGTAACTGGGCAATTGCTGGCCTGCGCCCCGCGGGCCGTGTTCGTGATCCAGTGCTCGCTTGTGCGATAGATCGCGCATATTGTATGCTCTCCTACAACAAAAGCCCGAATATCGCGCTGCTGCTTCTGTATATATTCCTGGATATAGTGCAGGTGATGCTGATAGGAGCCTAGCGTCTCACGGTGCTCCAGCACGGCCTCAGCAGCGTCGCGGTCATTGACGCGCGCGAGCAGCCGCCCCCAGGAACCGGTGGTTGGCTTGATGACCGCGGGATAGCCCAGGGCCTCGATGCCGCGCAGAGCGCTCTCGGCACTACAGGCCAGGAGCGTGCGCGGCGTAGGAATGCCGGCGCGCAGCAAGGCCAGGGTGGTTTGCAGCTTATCGTTACACATAGCTGTTGTTGCTGGACGATTGAAGACGTGCACTCCCCAGCTCTCCAGAACCTGAGCCACAGCCAGGCCGTGGGACTGGCTCACGCTGCGACACAGCACGGCATCGTAGGAGCGCCAGCGCTCATCGGGACGCGCCAGATCGAGAAGCAGCTCGCCATCGTTGAGCAGGTCAAAGGCGATGTTGCGCTGGCGCATAGCCTCGATGAGCAGCTTCTCCTCAACGCGGATGCGCGAGGTCAGAATTGCCAGCCTCATGCTCTATTCACCCCAATCCTCTTCAACACGCGGGGCCAGCGCCACCGCTGGCTGCTCCAGGTTGGTTACCTCCAGCTCAGCATTACAATCGGGACAATAGACGATTTCGCCGACAAGTCTATTCTGCAGATCAATTTCGGCCTCACACTCTGGACAGAGGGCCACCAGTTTGCTCATGACGGTTCCTCCTGATTAGCAGCCTGATTGCAGGCCAGGGTCTTTCACCAGCTACAGCCAAACAAAAACGCTCTTCGCCCCTTCTCGCGAAGGACGAAGAGCGTCAGCAATCGCAATCGACAGCTCTCGCGGTACCACCTTCATTCGCCGGCACTCCTGCGCACCGGCCTCAGCGAGCACGCCAGCGTGCTCTTGCCCGTTAACGGGGGCCTCCGGCAGAGGTCTACTCTCGCCCGTCTCAGCGGACGGGACGATTTCTTCTCGCGGCTCCAGGGTCTTTCTCACGGCTCACGATAGACGAGCTTTCCACCAACCGCTCGCTCTCTGGCTATCGGAGGAACCGCTACCTGTCCCCTTCAGCGCCTTCTCTGACTGTGACCGTATCTGTTTGTTTGCTTGCTTGTTTACCTATCAGGCTCTCCTTAGAGAACCAGTAACCGGCACGTGTGGCCCGGTCCCCACTGGCCGGCTCTCACCAGGCTCTCACTCTGAGTCGCCTGCTTCTTTTCTGCTACTGCTACTGCTGCTGTCCGTTTTCTCCGCGGGTCTGTGGTAAGCGGATGGCGTCATAGGTCATGGACTGCAGCAACAAAAAAACTCTTCATCCTCGAAAGGACGAAGAGCGCAACAGAGATGGCGGCTCTCGCGGTACCACCTTCATTCGCCGCTACCTCACGGCAGCGACCTCGGCGAGTGCAATCCCCTGATCTTCTTTCTTTCAATCCCTGGTTTCAATCCCTGGGCGAGCTTCTCTAGGAGCGAGACTGCACTCCTGCCCGTTAACGGGGGCCTCCGGCAGAGGTCTACTCTCGCCCGCCTCAGCGGACGGGACGATTTCTTCTCGCAGCTTCGGGACCTTCTTCGCGACCTGCCAGCATACGAACTTTGCACCAACCGTTCGCTCTCTGAATGCGGCTTGGCCGCTACTCATCCCGCAACGCCTTTCGCTCTTAGAATGGGTTGCTTTTTTGGGATTTATACCATTTTTTGCCGCTGCTGTCAAGTCCCGGGGAAGGCATTGGCCTGGAGCCACAGTTTTGGTTTTGGTCCCTGGCGCCCAGCCGGGTTGTTGCAACAGGAGATGCCACCTGGCACGTCCTATGTAATGAAGAGAGAGACAGAGGTGCGGGTGCTCGCCAGTTCCTTCCTCTGCTGAGGGGAAGGACCAGGCACCCGGCTCCGTTGCCAATGAAAGAAGGAGGGCCAGGCCACTGCATGAGCACTATGCTCCCCTGGTACTACTGGCCATGTGCGCCAGCTCAGCTGAGTCTCGCCCAGGGCGAGGTCCATATCTGGTGCGCCTCGCTGGCTCTGCCCGCCGCCAGGATGGCAGAGCTGGCCACAGTTCTGACGCCCGCAGAACAGGAACACGCCGCTCGCTTTCGCTCGGCGCAGGCCCGCCAGCAGTTTATGGCAGCGCGGGCGATCCTGCGCCTCATCCTGAGCCGCTATCTTGGGTTGCTTCCACAGCAGTTGCGCCTGCGTACCAATCCCTGGGGAAAGCCAGAGCTAGATCCTGAGCCAGCTAGCCTTCAGCCGAGGCTGACATTCAATCTGTCGCACTCCGAAGCGCTCGCTCTCTATGCTGTGACAGGCGGACGGGCGATCGGCATCGACCTGGAGTATTTGCGCCCTCTGCCAGAGGCCGAGCTAGAGCAGCTCGCCGCCCGCTACTTTGCGCCCGCGGAATATCGGACGCTCCTCAGTCTGGCAGACGAGGAGAAGCTGCCAGCCTTTTTCCGCTGCTGGACCAGCAAAGAGGCCTATGTCAAGGCGCGCGGTCAGGGCCTTGCGCTGCCTTTGGATGCTTTTGAGGTGTCGTTGACTCCCGCATCTCCCGCCAGGCTGCTAGCCAGCACCGAAGAGCCAGATGCTCCTCAGCACTGGTCGCTGCTGGCCATCGAGCCAGCACCGGCCTATACCGCTGCCCTGGCCGTCGAGGGCCATATCGAGCATGTAGCGTATTTCCGCTGGAACGATCAGGAGCCTTCTCTTTTCGCTACTTGACAAAGCAAGCGTCCAAGCTCATAATCCAGGCAGTGAGTCTATCACCAGTTGGCGGCGGCCTTCGCAGAGAGCAAGGAGGCCCGGAACATGAAAGAGCATCACAGCGGTGAGCTGCCCCCATCAGAGGTATTGCGTAGCCAGGCTATCACTATCATCGAGGTGCGACCCACTGACACGCGCCAGAGTGTGCTCACGGCCATCTTGACGCAAGAGAAACTGGGGCGCAGACAAACAGTGTTGCTTCTGCCAGCCGAGAATAAGGCTTTCCACCGCAAGGTTGATTTTGAAGGGTTGCGAGAGCTACAGCGGGAGCTTCAGACGCAGCTCATTGTTATTGCCCAGCCTGATTCGAAGGTGGCCCACTACGCCCGCCAACAGCGCTTTCCTGTCTTCTCCTCGCTGGAAGACTATGCCGCCACAGCCCAGCTGCCCCAGCCTTCGCCGGTCGAGGGGGCAGCCGCAGCCACGGAGCCAGTACCGGTCACCGAGACTGAACGTGGCCCCGCTGTCGAGTGGCCTGCTGCTGCTCTGCCTGGTCCAGTTCCAGCAGTACCCGGCTCTGCGGTTGGAGAGGACAAGCCTGGCACTACGGCAGTCGGTCCCCAAGCCCCTTCCGAGCAGGCGACCGGAGCGCTTCCTGCGCTGGTGCCGGTGGCGAGTAGCCGCATCCCTCCTCTGCCGACGCGCAGGCCTCGTGTTCCCCGCCGCGTTCTTGCCAGCCGGCGTTTCTGGCTATTCCTCGGTCTCATTATCGTGCTCCTGCTGCTCATCAGTATCGTGCTGATTCCGCTGACTCAGATCTTCGGTGGGGCTGCCAGCGCCGCCAGTGTCACCATTGTTCCCGAAACGCGCGACCTCAAGCAGATCTATACCTTGAGCGGAGAGCCGGGTGTTTCTTCCAACGCCGCCCGCCACCAGGTCAGCGCCCGCCTCCTGGCTTCATCCGAATTGCGCCAGAGCCGCCAGGTACCAGCCAGCGGGCACGGCGTGATACCAGCAACACGAGCCGAGGGCATCTTGACTTTCTACAATGCCTTGCCCGTGCCCCAAAGCATTCCGAAAGGGACCATCTTAAGTGCCCCAAGCGGCGTTCGAGTCATCACCGATCAGACAGCCTCATTGCCGGCAGCTACGCCCCCCGTGGAGTCCAGCGCCAGCGTTCCGGCTCATGCCTTGCAACCAGGTAGTCAGGGCAATCTTCCAGCCTTCGCCTTCCATACCGTTTCCTGCTGCGGTAATGGCCTCACAGTCCAAAATGCTCTGGCCTTCAGCGGTGGAGCTGATCCACAGCCCTACACCTATGTTCAACAGAGCGATATCGATCAGGCCAGCACGGCGCTCCAGATGAGCCTCATTGCAGCAGCCCAGCGCGATCTCCAGGCACGAGCGGCAGCTAATGAGCGCTTCGTCGGCGGAGCAGAGTGCCCGGCCTTGACGAGCGCCGACCATCAGGCAGGCGACCGGGTGTCAGAGGTGACAGTGACGGTTGCTGTCGTCTGCAGCGGCGAGGTCTACGATCAAGTGGGGGCACGCGTGCTGGCCGCCAGTCTGTTGGCTAACGATGCAGCGCGGAACCCAGGGCCAGGCTATAGCCTGATAGGTCAGATCGCCACCACTATCGTGTCTGCCACCCTCGCTCAGCAGCAGCAGGGCCTTATCACGCTTCGCGTGCAGGCCGAAGGCATTTGGACCTATCAATTCGACGCTCAAGCGCGTCAGCGACTGGCGAACCTGATCAAAGGAAAAACCCAGGATCAGGCGCTGGCCCTGCTTCGAGAGCAGCCCGGCATCCAAAGTGTCTCGCTCGCCCTCAGTGGCAGCGGCTCCCGCTTGCCAGACAACGCTGATGCGATTAGCATCCATGTAGCCACGGTTGTTGGTTTGAAAGCATCGCCGCTGCCAACAGCTTTCCCTGACCAGCGCTTCGCTCAGCCTTCCACTCCTCCTGAACCAGCACAGCCCCTCAGCAATAGCACACCTTCGGCGGCTCCCCCTCCCTTTCCCACGGCCTCATCCGCTGCGATCACCCCTACTGTCTCCTCACAGGATCAGATGGACCACAGCTAGCAGCCTTGCCTTCGTCTATCTACCATGTCAGCCATTCCCCACTACAGGAGATAGGACATCGCCCCCCTTGCTCCTTCGTAAGTGGATATCTATATATACATTTGTCTGTCATAGGGCGTGTCCATACTGAGAGCAGAAAGGAAAGTGACAGATCAGCATATATGCTCGTTGCAATGGAGACGCACATCAGGAAAGGAGTGGACTTCTGTGAGTCGCATTATTGTTCAGAGCGAAAAGGTTATCTCTGGTAAGCCAGAAGATATCTACGCGATTCTAGCTGACTATAAGGGCCGTCATCCGCAGATTCTGCCAGCTAACTTCCAGGACTATCGGGTTGAGCAGGGCGCCCAGGGCGAGGGCACAGTGGTGAGCTTTCGTTTGCACGCTGGCGGACGGGAACGTCTCTACCGCATGCGCGTGAGCGAGCCAGTACGGGGCCAAACCCTGACAGAGAGTGATCTCAATTCTTCACTGATCACAACCTGGACGGTCACGCCGCTCGACGATGGGCAACGTACGCAGGTACGCATTGCCACAATGTGGGAAGGAGGCAGTGGCCTCGGCGGTTTCTTTGAGCGTCTCTTCGCTCCTTTGGGCTTGCGACGGATCTATAACCAGACCCTGGCTTCGCTGGCGGCTGTGGTCGAAGGTCGACCTGCCGAGGGGCGCCGCCCAAGCAGCCCAGTGCTCTTGTTACCGCTATTAGCGTTGCTCATCGCCCTACCTTTGTTGATTCGCCTGTTCCAGCAACGCCGCCGACGCTCGAAGCTGCCAGCGCGCGTTGTCCCCGCCAGTAAGTTGAAAGAAGCCCGCTCGCGGCTCCGTGAGGCTCGCCATCAGGCTGCCCGCGCGCTCCCTCGTTTGCGCTCGCTGCGGGCCTGAGTCGATCCGATGACCACCGTTGATCACCCTCAGTTGAGCAGGAGAGACGCCACCTGAGACGGTTGGCGTCTCCTCGGCTCTCTCCTTCTTTCGCCGCTCGCTGCTTGACAACCTTCTCCGAAGTCGTTATCCTCCAAAGCAGGGATAGATGCAGAAGATTACAAACAAGCTAGCCCTGATTAAAACGAAGACACGCTTCTGAAAGAGAAAAAGGCTCGCTTGCTTCCAGCAGCTATCTCCTTCCGCTGCCTGCCTGGTCCGCCAGAGTTGCTGCCATCGATTGAGGCACGAGACCAGGCGAGGCCTGTCCTGGCCGGCTCAGGCCCCTTTCGGGCCTCGGGGCCTCGGCAGCGAGGAAAGGGCAGGCTGAGCAGGAGGAGCCAGGTTTTGGCTGAGCTGACCTGGTACTTGCGAGCGAGAGAGCAGTAGCCTGCTCCCCCCCGTTGGAGAGAAGAGACAGAGGATGGCTTTTGCGATGAGAGCGCAGTGGCCTGATGCGTATTGGGATCAGAGAGCCAGTCGTGGTCGTCTGCTGGTGCATCTGGTGCTGCTCATGGTGCTGCTACCACTGCTGGTGGCGCTCCTTGGCAGATCGGCCTTGGACGGCTTCGACTCGCTCGCCAGCGGCTGCACCGCGTTCTCCCTCTCTCCAGGGCGCACGCCGCCGCTCTATCTGGGCCTGGTGGCCTATCGCTTTGTGGATAAGCTGGCCTATCTGGAGATCGGCGATCGCGCCTTGGGTTTGTCCACCGCCGATCTTTTCGGAAACAATGCCGATTCTTCTCATTACCTGCGTGCGCTCCCTGGCGGTGGGCGTGTGCTTTTCGATGCGCTCGGCCCCGGCCTCTTGACCTTCGCCCGTATGCAGGAGGAGATCGGTGCACCCTGGCTGCTCTACCGCGATGGCGAGCTGCACAAGTTCTCAGCCAGCGATTTGGGCCAGCTACGGCCCACCTCACAGACGGCCAGTCTCTTTCCGTATCCTTTCTCCCTGAACCCGGGCGAAGATGAGGGCAGCAGTATTATCGCGTTGCCGCTGTCTTTCGCCCAACGCCTGACGCTGAGCACAACGCACCCCAACGGTAATTTTTATGCGCTTTATCGGCGCCTTCCCTGGGGGACCGTTCCCCCACAGTGCCCCGCCAGCACGATAGCGCAGACGGCCACATTGGTCAGTACCCACACCCCAGTTTTGCCAGCAGTGGCCTCCAGACACCGGAAAAGCGGTCAGCTCACAGTGTCGCCAGGGAAGCGTGTGACTTTTCTGACTCTACGGGGGCCTGCCCAGGTGCGGGAATTGACCTTTCGTGTGCCGCTGAGCGAGGCGGTCGCTTTTGGAAGGAGCTGGCTGTCGATCGCCTGGGACGGTGAGCGGCAACCCTCGGTGGTCGCTCCGGTGAAGTTCCTCGCTGGCGATGGCGCTGGCCTCTACCAACCCGTGGGCCGTCCTCTGGTAGCCAGCTGGTTGGCGACGATCCAGAGCGAGAGTAGTGGCAATCAGCGACTGATGGCCTTCCATCTTTATTGGCCGATGCCTTTTTCGCGCAGCGCTCGCTTTATGCTGCAGTCGTCCCAACGGCTGACCACCGTAGACTGGAGCGTGGCTTTTGAGCCTTTTCCCGATCCTCCCAGCTGGTGGGGGACCTTTCATGCTACCTATACCAGTGTGCCCCATCCGCCACAGGGCCAGGCCCTGACTTTGCTGGACGTCCGCGGAAGTGGCAAGCTTGTGGGAACGGTGATTAATTTCTGGCGACCCGACGGGACGCTGGAAGGCAATCCAGAGATCACGCTCGACGATAGCCTGACTCCTCAAATCGAGGTTACAGGCACCGAGGAGTGGGGTCTCGGCGGCGACTACTGGCACGGCGGTCACCAGACGAGCCTGCCTCTGGGCGGCTTCCCCAGCGGTCCCGATAATCCACCTGGGAGCGAGCGTGATGGCGCAGCCCTCTACCGCTTCCTGGTCGCAGACAGTATCCCGTTCAACCGCCATCTGGTCTTCCGGCTGGGACATGGTAGCCACAATCAGAGTCCTTACCCCTATCGCGCTCTCTTGCTCTGGTATGGGACAGTACGTCAGACGGCGACTCTTAGCGATACACTGCTGCCAGCCCAGGCAGGCAGCCGCTTCCAACACGGCTACCAGGCCGTAGATGAACACTTCTATGATCTGCGCGCCGCCGCTATTTACCAACAGGGGAATATCACGCGCAGCGGCACTGTCAGCGCGGCGAGCGGGGCGCTCTCGTTCAGTCTCCGCCTGGCGGCCAATAACGTCGGGGCTTTTCTGCGCCGTCTTTTTGACTACTGCACCCCCAATCAGAGCGCCGCAGTCTACGTGGATGGGGCCTTCGCCGGGATCTGGTACAGCGCCGGTGTGGCCAACCACGGCCCGCCCGGCTCGCCTCGCCACTGCTGGCGCGAGGAAGACTATCCGCTGCCAGCTCAGTTGACGGCGGGCAAAAGCGCCATCCACCTGCGTCTTGTCCCCGTCTCTTTGAGCCAGACACCCTTATCAGCCTGGACGGCCTTCCGCTACCAAGTGTATAGCTTCCTGCCCTAGACCAGTCTCCTCTGCCCGCAGCGGCACACACACTTGTGCCCCGGAAGCGCACCTTGCATCCAGTAAGATCGACATCCTTTCACCACCAGTGCGGTAGAAATTACAAGCATTTGGCAGCTGATCATGGTAGCCTATCGTTACGATAGAAGTGCTCATCTTGAGCACAGTGATCATCGCGTCCACCGCGGCCTCAATTGTAGACCGCGCAGCAAGGAGGCATAGCTATGAGCCGGTCAGCTTCTTACGCTACAGCAGCAGTTGCCCCGAGCGAGGCCCGGCCACTGATTCCCGCTCAGGGCAACGGGCGCCGTCTCCTGCAACGACTCAACGCTCTTCAGCAGGAAGTGGCCGAGGTCGTAGAGGAGGCAGTTGAGAGCGGCAGTCACACCAATGGGCCTCGTGTCCAGGCCCTGGAGGAGGCATTTAAGACCTATCTTCAGGTGGCTGAGGCGATCGCCGTCAATAGCGGCAGCTCTGCTTTGCGAGCCGCTTGCGAACTGCTACGCCTGCCCCCTGGAACCGAGGTCATTGTCCCGTCCTATACGTTTATTATGACCGCATATGCGGTCAACGATGCCTTTGCTTTCGAGTCGCAGAGCGGTGCGCTAGCCAAAGGCGGGCTGGTCCCTGTCTTTGTCGATATCGATCCTCAAACCTATACCATCGATCCGGCCAGCGCCAGGGAAGCTTTGAGCGAGCGTACACGCGTTATCATCGCCGTTCATATGCTGGGCCAAATGGCCGACATGCGCCCCCTGCTCGATCTGGCCGATGAGCACCAGCTTTTTGTCATTGAGGATGCCGCGCAGGCCCACGGCGCGACCTACCGCGATCCCCGGACGAACCATATTTACCAGGCGGGGAGCATGGGCGACTGCGGCTGCTTTTCGCTGAGCGATGTCAAAAACATTGGCTCGATGGGTAATGATGCGGGCCTGCTGACACTGACTACACGCCTCGGCTCTCGCCTGCCAGCCCTCACCGCTGAGGCCCGCGCCTGGCGCAATACAGGCCGCTTCGGTCGGCACCGCTATGAGCACCAGACCTGGGGTATCCGTGCACGGATGGATGAGTATTCAGCGTCAGAGTGCCTGGCCCAGTTGCGCTATCTCGATAGCTGGGTGAGCCGTCGTCAACAGATTGCTGCACGCTATAACGCTGCTCTGGCCAGCACCTCCTTCACGCCCCCCTATACTGCACCTGGTCGCACCCATGCTTTCTTTAATTACATGGTCAAAGCGCCCACGCTGGAAGCCCGTCGCCTGCTGGAGTCTCGCCTGCGCGCGGCGGGTATCCAGGTCGCCGATACCTACAGTGTGGTGCCAGACCAGCCACTCTATCGCCAGGGTTTGCTTCCCTGCCGTATCGTGGCCGCTGAGCGAGCACGGGAGGCCGCTCGCCTGCTGGTGGCCATCCCTTGTTATCCCGAGCTTGAAGAGGAGGAAGTTGCTCGCATCGAGGAAGTGTTGAGCCGCTGCCCATAAGCAGCCCCCTGCCAGGCCTCTTCATCAGAGGATGGGTCCAGCGCCGGTGGCAAAGCTTCGCTCTGCCTCTCCCGCCGTCTCTCTTCTTCCTCCTCGCCACCGGCGCTGACCTCTCTCCTTCCTTCTCACCAGTGATTTTTATTCTATTCAGGATGGGCCTGCTGAACAGGCGGCTCGGCTTCGCTCTCACCCAGGTGCGTCTTGATGAGCGCCAGCAGCTCTTCGGTCCGAAAGGGCTTGGTGAGATAGGCGCTGGCTCCCGCCAGACGCCCCTTGAGGCGGTCTAGTACGCCATCGTAGCCGGAGAGGATGACGATGACTGGGCGCCGAGGGTGACGGGCTTTGAGGATCTGTGCAATACGATAGCCACTCAGGCGCGGCAAGGCAATGTCCAGGAGCACGAGATCGGGGAGGAGATCGCGTTGCTTCGCGAGGGTTCTGATGGCCTCGACGCCATCAGCATAGGTCAGACAATCGATGCCCTGGCGTCGCAAACATACCTCGACGATCTTGCGCACTGGCAATGAGTCGTCGATCACCATGACAAGCTTGCCCATCGTGGCCTGCCCCTTCCTGGAAACGAGGTCCAACCGCTGGCTGGCCTTGAGCTGAGCGATCTGGCCCTCATCAGTCAATCATGCTGACAGGTGGTTGCTGCTTTTTCATCTGACTAGGAGGGTAGTCAGCCAGCGGCGATGAAGGCCTCTGGTTTTTCCGCCGTAGGCGATAGGATGGTTTGCCTTCGTTGCGCATGGGCACGGGTGCTTTCGCCGAAATACCTGCCTCCTCTTGCTGGTAGGCCTGTCTACGAGTAAATTGACTCCAGGCTGGACCTTGATCTTGATCTGACGCAAAGCTCCTTCTCTTCTCCCCGGCAGTCTCTTCTTTCTTGCCGAAAGCGTCCTGCGGCTGCTTTCTCAGAGGCCAGGGCAATTGGATGGAGAAATTGGATGGAGACGGGTCTGGCCGGGCCGGCCTGGCCAGGAGAGGGACAGCGCTCTTGCGGTTTGTCTGTTCTCCTGGCCCAGGCGCCAGCGACCAATCATGTTCTGCTCCGTCAGGGAACAAGGAATTCTTCAAGCATGCGCTTGCGGCAAGGCTCGGCCAGTTTGCGCAGGGCTTTGGCCTCGGCCTGCCTGATGGCCTCGTGCGTGACCCCCAGCTTGCGCCCCACCTCCTTGAGGGAGTGCTCACGCGCTCCTTGGAGACCATAGCGCAAGGAGATGATTCTGCGCTCGTTGGGGCTGAGACTTTGAAGCACTTCCTTGATATGGGTTTCCAGCATCTGGCGAATGACTACCTGCTCCGGCGAGTAGGCAATGTCGTCTTCAATGGTGTCCCTGAAAGGGATCTCATCTTCCGAGCCGGTGGCCGGGGAGTCAAGGCTGAGAGTCTCTTCGCTAGCCTGCAACAGGGCTATGACCTGCCTCTCTGAGAGATCCAGCTCCTCCGCCAGGTCCTCGGTGGTGGGATCACGCTCCAGGTCCTGCTGCAAGCGCTGACGTACCTGAGTCAGACGCTTCAGTTCTTCACGCTTGTAGAGGGGCACGCGAATGGTGTGGGCCTGCTTGGCCAGGGCATGGGACATGGCGCGCTTGATCCACCAGGTGGCATAGGTGCTAAATTTGTAGCCCCGACGATAGTCGAACTTTTCAATGGCGTGGATGAGGCCAATGTTGCCTTCTTGTACCAGATCCATCAGGTCCATCCCCAGGCCCACGTACCGACGCGCAATGCTGACTACTAGGCGCAGGTTGGATTCGATCAGCTGCCGCTTGGCTTCCTCTCCCTGGGCTAGAATGTAGGGATCGGGATGGGCCTTCTTGCGCTCCTCGCGAGCACGCTCCATCTGCCGCGCAAGGACTGTCACTTCTTCAGCAGAGAGCTGCCGCGTACGCCCAATCTCGCGCTTGTACATCTGGCGGGAATCGCGCAGGCAGAGAATATCTTGCTCCTGTTGCAAGGATGTCTTGTCATCCGTAATATCGAGGAAGGCCCGCTCCATAAGCCGCGGCTGCAAGCGCAGCTCCTCGTCATCAGCCGGGCCAGCGCCAATGACAACGCAGGTGGTGGCCGTGGTCCGAGGCAAAACACTGACCATGTCTATACTCCTCTCTTTTCTCTGTTTCAAGAAATATGCTGTTGATTTTCATCAACAACTATCGTTAGGCTTCCAATCAGGCAGTTATGGGTGCAACGTGCACCACAATCGCGCTGATGTTGTCAAGGCCGCCATTGTCGAGCGCCGTAGTCACCAACAGATTGCAGACTTCAGCTGAGGAGAGGCTGGGCCGGCAGAGGATCTCTAATAGCTGGGCATCCTGGACAACCTCCCATAGGCCATCAGAGCAGAGCAGCAAGCGATCATCGACCTGTAGGCCGAGCTTGAAACAGTCGACGTCGACGGTGGCTTTGCTACCAAGTCCGCGGTAGAGCTGCCGGCGCTCGGGATGATGCTGGGCTTCTTCTGAGGTGAGAACGCCGGTCTCAACCATGCGCGCAGCCAGGGAATGGTCGCGGGTGATCTGCACCAGCCCCTCACGCTCTCGATAACGATAGGCCCGACTGTTGCCTACGTTGACGATATAGGCTGTCAGTTCGACAACGAGGGCAGCTGTTAGCGCTGTCACCATGTATGCACATGTTTCTATGCTACGAAGATAGACAGCCTGGTTCGCGCGCCTGACGCCTTCGACGAGCAGCTTTGGCAGCAGCTCCTCGCTCAGTTGACGGGAGCCTGCCAGCCCCAGAAGGACGAAATGTAAGAGGGCCTGGATAGCCAGACTACTTGCTTCCAAATCGAAGGCGCGATCACCAAGACCCAGCCCATCGGCCACCCCAAAAAGGCCGAAGGGTAGCAAGCGTTCACTGCAAATACAGCTTCCTTGCAGGGCAATCAAGCGATCGCCGTTGGGGCCGAGGCTGCGCCCCTCGCCCTGGTGCCAGGCTGTACCCACGTCGAGGCGCAGGGGCAGGTCGCGCTGCCAGCGACGCAAAGGGGATCTGCTGCGCCCCGAGAGCTGTCTTTTCACCAACCCTGGGAGAGCCTGCAGATGTGCCAACAGGGGCGTCTCGCACTCCGACTGCAGCTGCTGCTCTTTCATAGTCAGCGTCTCCGCCTCCTCACGTGCGCCTTGGCCCCTGCTAGCCCACTACCTGGACGTAGAGGGTATACACCAGCTGTATGGCCTGCTCCTCTCCTAC
Source organism: Thermogemmatispora aurantia (assembly GCF_008974285.1). Classification (GTDB taxonomy): domain Bacteria; phylum Chloroflexota; class Ktedonobacteria; order Ktedonobacterales; family Ktedonobacteraceae; genus Thermogemmatispora; species Thermogemmatispora aurantia. The sequence goes on from NZ_BKZV01000001.1 coordinate 1,125,714, forward strand.
CTGGCCCGCGAGTCGCTGCTGGTAGCGTCCAAGGTAATCCATGCGCCTCCGAATAAACTCATGGCGGGCGGTCCCCAGAGCCAGGCCGTAAAGACCGCGTTGCATAGCTTCCAGTTCTCTTTCAATCTGCGATCGCAGCCGTGCAACCTCGCTCTCGCACATGGGCTGTCTTCCTCCCTCGTTAACTGCGCCAGGCGCGCAGAAGAACACAAGGACAGACGAGGATTTCACTGACACTGGGCAGTATACCGACCGACAGTTTTTCCTACCTCCTCACCATCTTCCTGAGAGGAAGTCTTCGGCAGCCCTGAGCCTTTGCCAGCAGGGCCAACTGTGGGGGAGCAGCACAATGGGCGAATGCTGAGGTCCCTGAGTGAAGGAGTACATGCTGCGACTTCCCTCGGCAGACGTCCCAGAATCACAAGATGGATACCTCGCACTGGAGTAATCCAGACCCTTGAGTAGCTTGATTCGTGTCGCAGGCTTCTGCTGCCGAGCAGGTGGGTAGAGGGTCGCAGCTGCCACAGGAACTGACTTCAGTAGAAGATATTGCCCTGCTTTGTCTTATACCAGTCTTATGTAAAGCGTAGAGTGTGTGCCTTGCCTGCTGGTCGCCGGGGGCCGGTTCTTTGTGCTCAAGCCTGTCTCGGGGGTCCGGTCCTACATACAGACAGGGTCTTGTCTCTGAGGTGTCTTGGCCGCCCCTCAGCGGTGGTCTTGTCTCCGGTTGGTAGGTGTCAGGCTCTGCTCCTCTGCACGTGATGTAATTCAAAAGGGCCGTGAGCAGCGTCAGCGCCGCCAGTGCCTGTTCTCAGCAGGCACCGTGAGCGCTAGCGTTGTCAGGTGAAGAGAGCGAGGAAGGGGCGCTATCCTTTTGACCCGCTCCTGCTGCCAGCTTGCGAACAATCGGGTATAAGTTATAATGAGGGAGTTAATCGAAGCGTCCCAGTAAGCTCCTTTTGCGCAGCTCAGCCTATCCCTATCTCCAGCAAAGCACAGTCCTGAGACAGGTTGGAACCGCCATCAGGGGATCATCATATGAGCACAAAAGTGACTTACCATCAACAAATTAGTTTCTGCGGCAAGCCGCGCTGCCACAAATGCAACACGGGCATTGGTCATGGCCCCTACTGGTATGCCTACAAGACGGTGAATGGCCGTACGACGCGTACCTATATTGGGAAGACCCTACCGCCCGATGTTCAGCCTGAGCAGATCCAGACCTGGATTGCCGGGCGGCCCGCCCAGGACGATGATCCCTCTGTGCTCCGTGTTTCGATGCTCGGTCGCTTTGAGCTTGAGCGCCGTGTTGGACGCAACTGGCAGACTGTGGAAGCCGCCCCGTGGAATCACCAGCGTCAGCGCCTGCTTTTCGCCCTCTTGCTCCTGAGCCCAGGGCGCAAGCTGGGCCGCGAACAGATCATGGAAGCGCTCTGGCCAGGTCTTGACCCAGAGACCGCTGCCGCCCGACTTGACCGGACGGTACATGCGCTGCGTCGTATTTTGGAGCCTTCGCTTCCTCGGGCTTCGGCTTCTCATTTGCTGCGTACTGAACATGAGGGACTGGTACTAGCCGATCAGCACGAGATCTGGGTGGATAGCGATGCCTTCGAGCGTTTGCTGACACAGGCTCATGAGGAGCAGCGCACGGCTTCCGAGCGCGAGCATCTGCTTGAGGAGGCGGTGGCTCTTTATGCTAACGATTTGCTACCGGAGATGGCAGATGTGCCGTGGGTAGTGACGCGCCGCGATATGTTGCGCCGCCATTGGATGGGGGCTTTGCTGGAGCTGGCCGATCTGCGTCTGGCTCGTGAGGCTTACGCTGCGGTGATCGAGCCAATGGACCGTCTGCTGGCGGCAGATGATACGAATGAGGCCGCTGTGCAGCGCTTGATCATCGCTTTGACGGCGCTGGGTCGACGAGCTGAGGCAATGCGCGTCTACCACCGCTTGGTTGAGGCGCTACGGCGCGCGCATGACATAGCCCCGCTGGCTGAGACGCGCCGGCTCTATGAGGAGGTGCGCCGTGGCTCAGTCAGTGTCAGGGGGCTGCCACCAGTGCCTCTGACATCGCTGCTGGATGTGGAGGGCCGCAGCCAGGAGGGACGCGACGGGCGCTCGCAGGTACAGGTCGGACGCCAGCATCAGAGTCCGCTGGTGGGCCGCGAGGAGGAGTTGGAGACGCTGCGTACGGTGATGCAGACGTGTGAGCAGCAGCGCCGTGTTCGTCTGGGCAATCGCCGGCGCGCTCTGATTTCGCCCTTCGATCAGCCTCGCCAACCACAGTGTGTCTTGCTGGCTGGCGAAGCGGGAATCGGCAAGACGCGCCTGGCGGAGGAGGTGGGACGCGAGGCGCAGCAACACGGTTGGGCGATCGCCTGGAGTCGGGTCTACGCGCAGGAAAGCAATGTTCCCTACCGGCCCTGGACGGAGGTACTGCGCAATGCCCAAAGCCGCGGCTTCTGGCAGATCCAGGAGATCAGTCACCGCCCCCTGCTCTATCAGCCTCTGAGTATTCTCCTCCCTGAGTTGAACGCTTTGCCCCATGTTGAGTTTGCCAATCCCCTTTCGCCCGAGGATGAGCAGCGCCGTCTTTGGGAGGCTACGCTTGATCTGCTGACGATGATCAGCGAGCGTACGCCTCTGTTGATCGTGCTGGATGATATGCATTGGGCTGATTCTAGTAGCTGTGAGCTGCTGGCCTATCTGGTGCGCCATTTGCAGCAGCGAGCTATTATGGTCATTGCAACTTACCGCGATACGGAGCTGCCGGAGGCGCATCCGCTGCGGACGCTGCTGCCTCATCTGCAGCGCGAGCAGGTGGCGCTGCGTCTGGAAATCGAGCCGTTGAGCGAGGAGCAGATCGCGTCGCTGGTAGCGCATTTGCCTGAGCCGCTAGTCCACTATATTCAGAAGCAGGCTGGTGGCAATCCGTTTTTTGCTGAGGAGCTGGCGCGAACGCTGGCCGGCGCAGGCCCGGAGCTGGTAGAGCAGTTGCTGATCGATAAGGGAAGCGGCGATCATAAGCAGGAGCTAGGGCGGGCGCTGCCGCTACCGGAGACGATTGCGGCGGTGCTTGATCTGCGTTTGCAACGTCTGAGTTTGGCCTGCCAGCGTCTGTTGAGCAATGCCTCGGTCTTGGAGGGGGCCTTCGAGTTTGGGGAGGTGTTGCAGCTAGAGCAGTTGGGCGGCAGCGGTATCGATGAAGGGAAATTACTTGATCTCTTGGAGGAGGCGCTGCGTGAGGGTGTCCTGGTAGAGGAGGGGGCAGGGACGCGTATCAGTTACCATTTCTGGCATCCGTTGCTCGGTTTACATCTTTATCAGCGGCTGTCGGGGGCACGTCGAGCCAGCTTGCATCGACGGGCGGCACAGGTGCTGCAGCAGAAATATGCGGAGCGCGAGGCAGAGGGGGCGGCGACGATTACGCAGCATCTGGTGAAGGGCGGCGGCGAGGCGGCGGTGATCAGGCGTTATGCGGAGCTGGCGGGCGATCATGCCTATGCGCTGTCGTCCTATGGGGAGGCCGAGTACTATTATCGCCTGGCGATTCAGTATCTGCTGCAGGCAGCGCAGGGGCGCCCGCTGGCCTCCTGGAGCCAGGAGGAGCGCCTGCATCTGGCGGACCTGTACGAGCTGCTGGCCTATTCGCTGCGGATGCAAAGCAGACCCGAAGAGGCCCGCCACTTTTACGAGCGCCTTCTGGAGGTGCGCAACTATCTGCGCCAGCCGGCCAGCCCGGAGGAGGCCCTCTACGAGGCACAGTATCAGGCGATGATCTGGGTCGAGATCGGCTGGACCTGGTACGATGCGAATAATAGTGCACAGGCCATAAGCTGTTGTGAGCGCAGCGCGCAGATCCTTCAGCAGGCCCATATCGAGAAGAGTCCCGCCTGGGCCAGTATTCATCGGGAACGTAGTTATATCGCATGGAGAGCGGGAGATTACCAACTGGCCCTGCGGGAGGCCAATCGGTCCCTGCAGCTGTTTGAGCAGAATCTGGAACAGGCAGATTCCAGTCTGCCTTTGGATAAGCCGCTTAGACAAACCAACATCAATACCAGTCTGATGGGAAATCAAATTGACATAGCTCTTACTCATCGACTTCTGGGAACGATCCTAAATAGCGTTGGAAAGAAAAGAGAAGCATTCTATCATCTAAAAATGGCTATTACTATATTTGAACAATATAACCGTTACAGAGATATCGCTGCAGCTTGCTGCAATATCGGTCACACGTATCTGAGCAAAGCCCAATTCCAAGCGGCGCAGGCCGCCTTCCGCCGGGCCCTGATGCACGCAGAAAGGCTGGGAGATACCCTGCTGCAGGCCGTAATTATCAGCAACCTGGGTCTGTTGGCCGCCAGGCTGGGAGATCTGGACTTAGCCGAGAGAGAGCTTAAGCGAAGCCTGAAGATGTCCGATAAAGCCAGCGATAAGACATATTTCTGCCTTTGGAACGCCTTTCTAGCTACGATCTTGCAGAGGCGGATGAAGAGCCAGGAGGCAGCCCTTAGCATTAGAAAGGCTCTCTCCGTGGGCGCCTCCCTTAATCTTCCGCCTTGTCTCGGCTTTGCACTCGTAGCTCTGGGCAGCATGCGGCTGACTCAGGCAATGTATGAGCTGGCTCACAAACCAGCGCAGGCTGATAAGCTTCTCAGCCGTGAGAGCAGAGGCGAAAGACCAAGGTATTGCCTCGAGCGAGCACGACTGATCCTGGAGCGCGCACTCGTCATGGAACTTGAATCAGAAACTCTCATTGAGGGGAAACTGGTATTAACTCAGGTCCTTCTCCTGCTGGGTAAGCTTCCGGAGGCCAGTAAGCTAGTCAAGGAGCTGTTGGAGGAGTTAAACGAGCAAGAAGTGATTCTCGAGTTCGCCAAAGCCCAATTTTTACAGGGAGCTATCCTTCTGCTACAAGGGGGGGATACTCAAGCAGAAAATCAGATCAACAAAGCCTTAAATAATCTCTATGAGAAGAGGCTCATATTAGAATATGCTTATTCTATATACACTATAGCAGTGCTATCCAATATATATAGCAAAAGCAATATGCTAAATTCTATATTTTTCCCCAATCTAAACAATGTTCTAAACATTTTTAAGAATTGCCATGACATGCTTTCTTATCAGGCATCCCACTATCTGCTGAAACACCTCAGATAGGCTGGAGAGTAGAATTTAGTGTGTCAGCATCAAAGTAAGCAGACCCCTTGCACTAGGTCCATGGCTCCTTGATACTTACTCTGCAATAGTGGACAGCAATAGAAGGCACCTGTTACATCCAGAAGTTCTGATAGGTCCCTCCTCCAGGCGCTATGTTATTTGCCCCTCTACTCAGGTGAAAACTCAAGGCATGACCCCATCAAGATAGGGTACGATACTGATGACAAAACTGAGCAGACCCGGTAAGAGGTAAGATAGCTCTTACCAGTGACCAAGCTTATCCCAAGCTCTAGCTGCTCGGAGTCGGAGGTGAGCCAGCCCAGATCAGCATCTATCAGACAGAATCTCATAGTAGGGAGTCGGCTTCAGCCTTTCCTATCCAGACAGTAAGACCAGTCGTACTCTTTACCTGTCAACCTGACATGCCGCCGAGGAGGAACACAATGCAGATCGCTCTCAGCAAGAAGCAATTGGTGACGCTGATCGTCCTGCTGGCGCTCCTTGTGGCCGCCGCCGTGAGCGCGGTGGCGCTGATTGAGCACCAGGCCATCGTCCATATCTTGAGCGCTCCCAGCTTCCAGTGGGGCGGTAGCCCCTAATCGCCAGCTGGCTCTCTTGGGCTAGAGAACCAGCTGCTCAGCCGCAAGCGAGCATTCACGCGAACACTGTTATGCCTGTAGCTTGCTGGTCCTGCGGCTGGGTTGGCAGCGAGCTGGGGGAGCTGGTGACGACTGCGAGCTATGGTGACCCACCAGCACATGGCTCCAGCAGCTCCAGCCCAAGCGGTCAACCCAGCCGCCCATCGTGGGCAGACTACAACCCTTGCCTGAGCGGGAGAGGAAGCGACCCGGTCGAGATATCACAACCCATCGCACCTTATCCCTCTCGGAGTAACGTCCCTGAGAAAGGAAGCGTCTGATGTCTCACTTCGACTAATCGGCGCACCCTTCGTGACAATCGCAGACACGGCGAGCTAGCTCAGGCCCCCGGCAGGGTGCCACGGCCAGCGGGCCATGAACTATGGCCACCTCCCATAGTATCGCTCTGGCCCGCTGATGCACCAGCCGCACCTGCCTGGCCCGCCTGTCGATAAAAGGGTCGGTCAGCCTCCCCCGATCTGAACCCCTCGAAGCCACAGCGCTGACCGACCCACCTTCTGTCTCTTCTTCCCCTTCTCTCAACTACCACCCGTCTTCATCCCCCTGAATCTCAACCATAGCCTGCCGCAATCCTGAGCAGTCTCTCCTTGCTACCAGGAGTGAGCATTGCCTGACAGATCGCGCCTCATGAGCTATAATAAGAAACGCCGGTTGCTCGCATAGAGAGATCGACCTCCCGCGCCGCTTGCCAGCGGTCTCAATTGGCGGTCAGGTTGAAGCACCGATATTTATCGGGTAATCTTAGCTGTGACTAGCTACTCCCTACCTTGCAAAGTGCGGCCTTCTGGGGATTCATTCAGAAGGGGAGGGAGAGACCTACCTATCGAGCCTCTCCCAAAGCCTCTGTCCCGCGGCAGCACCGGGATTACAGCAGTCCAGCCAAAGATCCGCGAGCAGACTTAGTGTGCTAGACAGATGAAACAGGCCGGCCTGGCCAGTGGTCAGACAGCGGCTCCGCTTCACACCTGCGATGGCCCCACAGGGTGCCCGATGCCAAGTAAGCCAGGCCAGTTGACAAGGGAGCAGCAGAGCGCATGCGTGTAGTAACGGCGGCGCCAGATGACCCAACCAGGTACCAGCGCCACAGTTGCGCGATGCCTGCAGCACTCCGGCGCTCTCCTGCCCAGCTCGCCAGACCAGCTCTGGAGCACGGAAAGAGAACGCGCTCCTCTGCCAGAGCAGAGCAGGCTGGGGATGGCCTTGCATTGCCAGCAAGCGGCCAGCCACATCAGCCGCCCCATGTTGCCAACCACCGCCGTCCCCCCACGAAAGCGTCTGGGACTTCCTGGGTAAGAGCATGCCTCCAGGCCCAGCCGGAGCCTGCGCAGCCACTCAGCCACTGTCTCGTCCCCACCAGGAGAAGGAGTCTGCGTACTGCCCAGTGGCCCCTAGACGCGCCATCAGCAACGGTGCAACGCTCGCAGGCCAGGCCTCTCCTGGCAGACTCTCCGGGGCTGCTGGCCGCTTCTGTACTCATCTCCCCAATAGCAAGCTTGCGTAGAGGCAAGGAGTGCGCGCGATGAACAGTAAGGTCACCTACTATCGTCAATACAGTTTCTGTGGTAAACCACAGTGTAAAAAATGTCGCCAGGGGCGTGGGCATGGACCTTACTGGTACGCCTATCGCAGCGAGGGCGGTCAGACTACACGCACCTACATTGGTCGTAGCCTGCCCCCAGAGGCGCTGGCCCAGGTCGAACAACAAGAGATCATAGCCGGTCAGCCAGGCCAGCCTCCGCTGCGACGTCTCTACCTCCTGGGCAACTTCCGCCTGGAACGTTCCACCGAGGAACAGCGCATCGCCCGACGAAGCGGACGCCCTGCTCTCCAGCCTGCCGGTCGCGCCCTCCTGGCTCTGCTCATCTCCAGCCCAGAGCGTCAGCTTCCACGTCACCAGGTCCTGACTGTCCTCTGGCCTGATCTCCCCCCCGGCGAGGCCAATCGCCGCCTCGAACGCACAGCCGCCAACCTACGCTACTGGTTCGCCACTGCCACGCCCTCAGCGCCGACCCCACCTGGCGCTCCTCCGCCCCCTACGCTTCTCCAGGAGAGCGAAGAGGCACTCAGCCTTGCCGGACAGCAAACCCTCTGGATCGATGCCGACGCCTTCGAGGAACTGCTCGATCACGCCTCGCGCTGCAGCGACGAGCCACTGCGTGAGAGCCTTCTTGACGAGGCTCTCCGCCTTTACAAAGGGGATCTACTCGCCGGCTGGACAGCGCCACCCTATCCCGCCCAGTTGACCAGACGACGCGAGGCTCTGCGCTGGCGCTGGCGTCAAGCCCTGCTGACCCTGATCGATCTGCGCCTCAGCCGCGACAACTTTACTGGGGCATTGCCGCTGCTCGAACGCCTCTTAGCAAGCGATTTCGGTGACGGGGAGGCCCTTGCCCTGACCATGTACTGTCTGGCAGGACTGCGCCGCCGCAGCGAGGCTATCCGCCTATACCAGCAATTCCTCTCGACCCATGAAACAATCCTCTCTGACGCAGCCCAGGCCCTCTACCAGGCTATCTGTGCCAACCAGCCTCTCCCTCGACCACGGCCAACACTTGCTACCCAACCAAGCCACCCGGCGCTCCCACCGGCCTCACAGGAGAAGACTCTCACCACCACCCCCGCTACGCCCCCAATCGGGCGCACCCATCGCAGTCCGCTGGTCGGGCGCGATCAGGAACTGGCCGTCTTACGCCAATTACTGACCGACACAGAGCAACTTGCCACCACCGCACTAGAGCAGCTGACCTCTGTGACAACTGGCCCTAGCTCCACCCGCAACGGCAGCGCCGCCACCTTGCCTCCAGCCACCCAACGACAACCCCAGTATGCTGTCCTGGTCGCCGCCCCTGGCCTCGGCAAAACTCGCCTGGCCGAGGAACTCAGTCGCGAAGCCCTGCAACGCCGTTGGACCGTCATCTGGAGCCGCGTCTACGAACAAGAAAGCGCTATCCCTTACCGCCTCTGGATCGAGCCACTGCGGAGCATCACAGCGCAGGACATCTGGCTGACTCAGGAGATTCAACAGCATCCCGCTCTCTACGCACCGCTGGGGGCCATTCTGCCAGAACTCTACGAGATACTGCCGCCACCATTCCCCCTGCCACCAGAGCAGGAGCAGCAGCGTCTCAAAGAAGCCCTGCAAGAACTGTTCATGCGCGTCAGCCGGCAGGTCCCCCTCCTGCTCGTCCTGGATGACCTCCACTGGGCCGACGCCAGCAGCTGCGAGCTACTTGGCTATCTGGTCCGGCGCCTGGCAGGCTACCCCGTGCTCTTCATCGGCACCTGCCGCGATAGCGACCTGGCCGCCAATACGGTGCTCCAGACACTTATCGCCCACCTGCAGCGCGAGCACGGCGTCATCACCCTCGATCTGCCACCGCTGACCGACGAACAGATCGCCCAGATCGTCAGCCACATGCCCCCAGCGGCCCAGCGCTTCATCCAGTCGCACGCTGCTGGCAACCCCTTCTTCGCCGAGGAACTGGCTCGCAGCATTGAGATGCAGCTGCTCTCTCCTACGGAGAGCAGCATCCAGGCTGGTCTCCAGCGCCTGCCCGAGACCATCACCGCAGTGCTCGACATGCGCCTCAACCGGCTCAGCCGCCACTGCCGACGCCTCCTCAACGATGCTGCCATCCTTGGTGGCTCTTTCGAGTTCGACGCCCTGTGCGCTCTGGAGGCCGCCGATCCACAGCCGTTCAACGAGGAGCGCGTCCTCGATCTCCTGGACGAAGCCCTGCAGGCCGGCGTTCTCAGCGAGACCAGTAGCGGTAGCCACATCAGCTATCACTTCTGGCACCCCTTATTAGCCAGCCACCTGTACGAGAGCATGTCGGGCATGAAGCGCGTTCTGCTCCACCGACGGGCCGCAGAGACGCTGCGCCAGCTCTATGCCGGCCACGAAGAGAAAGGCGCCGCCATGATCACCTATCACCTTGTTGCTGGCGGCGGCCCGCCCGAGCAGATCATCCACTATGCCTCGCTGGCAGCAGAAGCGGCCTACGCGCTCTCCGCCTACACTGAAGCGGCCCGCCTCTACCGGATCGCCGTCGAGCACTTCCCTCAGCTCGGCAGCCCCAACTCGCCCACAGGCAGCTCTCAGGCTCTCCCCTACGACCGCCGCGCTTATCTCCTGGGGAGACTGGCCGAATGTATCCGCATTCAGGGGCACTACGCCGAAGCCTGTCAGCTCTATCAGCGTGCCTTTGATGTTGCACAGGAAGGCCGAATACCTAAAGCAAGCGACCCACTCTATCAGACCCAACTAGAGGCCCGCCTGCTCACCGAGATTGGCCGAACCTGGTTTTATATGAGCGATTTCGCCCGAGCACACGACTACTGTGATCGGGCCGCAGCCAGGCTACGCGCAGCGGGCATCGAAGAGGGGATGGCCTGGGCAACTCTCCGCTATCTACGAGGCTATATCTACAACGACGAAGGCCGCTACGCCGAAGCTCGCCAGGAAGGGCAAGAGGCCCTGCGCCTTTTCGAAGCCCTCTCCGCTCGCAGCTCCCAGGAGCGTGACAGCCGTCTGACGGCCCCACTCGCCCGTACAGGTGGAGACAGAGAATCGCAGGCAGCGTCGGAAACCCGGCCCGCCACTCCTCTCATCAGCGGTGACCCTATCGGCCTGGCCCGTACACATCGTTTTTTAAGCACACTGGAGATCAACACCGGTCGCCATGAGCAGGCCCTACATCACCTACACGTCGCCCTGCAGCTGGCCGAAGAACTCGGTCACAAGCGAGAAATCGCCCACATCTGCTGCAACATCGGCCATGTTCTACTCCACCGCGCCGATCACGAAGAAGCGCTGGCCTACTGCCGTCGCTCGCTGGAGCTGGCCGACAAAGTAGGCGACCTGCCCCTGATGGCCGTCGTTTTCAGCAACCTGGGCATCCTTGCAGAACGCACGGGCGACCTCAACGATGCTGAGCGCTATCTTAGGCGGGCCATTGCCCAGGGCGAGCAAGGGAAAGATCAGGTCTACTTGAGCTACTGGAATGGCTACCTGGCAGGCGTCCTGCAAGCCCGAGGGCAGCTAAGTGAGGCCGGCCAGGTCCTCTACCAGGCCCTGACCATCGGGCGGGCCATCAAAAGCAGCCCCTGCATCAGCTCAGCCCTGGTCGGTCTGGCCCGTCTGCGCCTTGGACAGGCGCGCCTGCTGCAAATCAGCCTCGCCCGAGAGGCCGCGGCAGGATCAGAGCAGCGCGCGAAAGGTCAGCAACTTCGGCAACAGTTGCTGAGACGAGCGCGAGCAGCACTACGGCTCGCCTTAGCCCAATCAGGAATCACCGCCGATGTCGAAGCCCAGGGGAAATTGGCACTGGCCGAGATCAACCTCCTGCTAGGTGAAGTCAGCCGAGCGCAGTCCCAGGCTCAGGCCATCCTTGAACAGGCGCGCACCACCAGCATGACCATCATCCAAGGGGAGGCCCTGGCCTTACTCGCCCGCATCTCCGCTCAGTCGGGAACCACTGAGGACCGCACCCGCGCCGAAGAACACTTTGAGAAGGCCCTGCGCATCTTCCAAGAGCGCGGTATGAGACTGCATTATGCCCGCACCCTGGCCACCTATGCCCAGATGCTTCTGCACCACAGCCCCACACGTCAGATCGAGGCCCTCAACTATCGCCGCGAGGCCACGGGCATCCTCAGCGAGTGCGGAGCCACTCTTGACCTCCTTCAACTCCAATCAGGAGAACCACGTTTCTGAGCAGAGCCATCGGCCAGACGAGCAAGTCCACTCAGCAGAACAAAGGCAAAGGCCCGGCTCCCGAACTGTGAGCCGGGCCTTCTCCTTCTATTCTTTTTCCCTCGCCAGCTACCTGCGCCTGGCAGGACTTGCACTTGAGCACCAGCCAACCGAGAGGCACCCCCCCTTCGCGCCATCCAAGTAAGGAGATCGCGCGCCTCAGCCCAGACAGATGCCTCGCCCAACGCCCCACATTTCCAACCGCCTGTCACCCGCAGGCTGAGCTGATCAGAACCAGCCACGTGCGAGCGCAATAGTCAAGGCAAGCGAGAGAAAAAGTGTTATCCCCCAGAGCAACAGTCGCTGATAATCATTGCTATCTGGCAGAGGAGGCAGCTCTTCAGGCGCAGGGAGCAGCGACTCCTCATGCTGGAGCAGATCCGACGGAGCCAGCGATTGCAAGAGCGGATGCCCTTGAAGAGAGTCCTCAGAAGCATCAGCTAGTGGCTCGGTCGCGGGTGGACGTGGCTCAGAGACTAGAGGCTGCGAAGACGCCGCGATAGACTCAGCCACCGGGGCCGGCGTCTCCGACTGCGTTGCCCTCTCGGTGAGAGCCTGCCGCAACTGGGCAGGGTGCTGATAGCGCTGCGAGAGATCTGGCCGCAGCCCCTGCCCCGAATAGAGGCCTTTTGCTAAGATGGCCTCGAAACCTGGACTGAGAGCTGGATTCAATTGACGAGCTGGAGGAATCCGGCCCTGACTCCTTGCCGGTGGGCAGCCCGTGGCCAGATGGTAGGCCGTAGCCAACAAAGCATACAGATCAATACGGCTATCGATCACCCCATGAGTCAGCTCAGGAGCGGTATAGGGCGAGAGCTGCGAGCGCGCCATACCAGTCACAAACTGCGTCGCCCCCGAGGCCAGCATCACCGAGAAGCCCGTAAGCACATAGTGAGAACGGGTACGACCAGCAATAATGTAGTCTGGTCGGATCAAACCGTGGACAATCGGGGGAGTCTGGCTGGCGAGAAACTCCAGGACATCTACCATTTGCAGGCAGCACTCGACCACCTCCTGCTCACTGAGTGGCCGTCCGCGTCGACGCAAACGGAGCAACAAGGACTCCCCTTCAACATGCTCGAAGACGAAGAAATCACGCTCCGCCTCCGAGAAAACATCGAGCAGCGTAGGGATCTGCGTATGACGTCCCGCCGTGTGGAGAGCAGAAGCAGCGGAACGGACAAGCGCTCCCCGCAAGCGACTATCCTCACGCGGCAGGACAAACTCACAGATGCGGACCGGCGCCCCGCCTCGACGGGCATCATGAGCCAACCAGAACGCCTCGTAAGACTCCGCCAACCACTCATGACGCCCCTGACGCTCAGCCAGGCGATAGCGCCCACCCTGGAGCAGCTCGCCAGCCTGCAGGGGCCGCAGCCCCTCAGCCGTCGACGGCGGCGTCGCAGAAGAGCGGCCCATCCCGCGGCGCTCTCGCTCCGACTGCTGTTCCTCCGTGCGGCGCTGGTCATGAAGCGTCGTCGGTTCCCGGCGCCCATCACCGCCAGCAGCCTGCCAGGGCCGATGCTGACGTAGCTGCTCAGCTGGCGTCTGATAGCGCGGGGCCTCACTCACCAATACTGGTGGAACGGGAGGCTGTTGCCTACCAGCATGTCTTCCCGCAACAGGGGTCACTCGCGGAACATGCCAGTGCGGCGTTTTTGCCTCAGCCCCAGCTGACCAACGCGGCTGCTCCTGCTCTCCCTGACGAGCCACCGCGTCCCCACCGGCCACAGGTAACACGAAGCCACAGCGCAGACAGGCTCGTCTCTCTCCATCCCACTGAGCGTGACAACGTGGACACAGCATAAGATCATCCTCCCCTGATGTATGGAAGTGTGAATGACCGGCATCCCTGCTTACCGGTCAGCGCGCGGTGGATCACCAGGATAACGCCAGGATGGTCAGCACAGAGCCGGCGCCTACTAGCAGCTGTCACCCATTGAGCAATCAAGCAGCCGACCAGACCAACCACCCGGGCACCTCCCAGTCAGAAAGGAAGATTGCATCACCTCAGAGAGTAACACGTTCGCACCAGGCGTTGGCGCCTGGCTACTGACAACATCGCAGCGAACGCGGGTTTGGCTGGGACAAGGAGGCCGGCAGCGCAAGCCGCCGCGGCCACAGCTCATGCTCCGGCCTCCCAGCCCAAGAATCAGGATCAGCAAGTGAACCAGAACCCGCAGCATTGGTCGCGTTGGTACCATGCTGCGCAGGGATCAATCTCCGTAGTGGCTCAGTTTGGGGCCTCCTTCTTGACACGCTTCCCTGCAGGAAGGGTTTACCGCCCTGGGGCGGCTCCTGCCATCCCGCCACCGCAGCCGTCGTGCCCAGCGGAGGAGACAGAGAGGGCGCACACCGGGAGGTCGCCAATGTACGCTCCGCTAGCCGCCCGGGCGCCGTTAGAGTGTAGAGCTTAGACGAGCGAAGCCGCACAAAGTAGGCACGCGCATCAAAGTCGCCTCGGAGCAGAGCATCCTGGATCGCCGCCACCGGTAAGGCCTCATCGATGAGGCGCTTGATCGCCAGGGCATCGGGCTGCGCTCTTCCCAGCGCGAGATAGCCAATCAGACGATCACCAGCCAGCGCCAGGCGATGGTAACTCTGCTTCCCATGCCGCGTCAGTACCTTTACCTCCGCCTCCTCCGCTAAGGGATCGCCGACAGCCAGGATCGAGAGCGAACCCAGCCGCGTGGCCTGCCAGGGAGCACCGATCACTCCACTGACAGGGGCCATCATCTGTCCCGTCATGGTCGCCGCTGCCACTCGTCCCTGAAGGACAGCCGCATGCCAGGATGGTTGCGAGCGATAGGAACCACTCAGGGGATGTCGCCAGGCGGCCACATCGCCCGCCGCCAGAATTGCCGGGACACTGGTGCAGAGCCGCTCATCGACAAGGATGCCCTGCTTCTCATCATAGACAAGAGGCAGCGTGGAGCGAGCAGCCAGATCGAGCGCGGGACGCGTTCCCGTACAAATCAGCGCCAGCTGCGCCGGAACAACACGCCCGTCAGCAGTGGCAACCCCCGCTAACTCCCCCACACTGCCCAGAAAGCCTATCACCTCGCTTTCCAGATGAACCAGCGCCCCCGCCTGCTCCACGTGCCGCAGAACAAGCTCAGCTGCCGCTCGATTGAGCAGGCGCGGCAAGCAGTAGGAACCGCGAATGAACCAGTGAACACGCTTGCCTAGGTGCAAGAGGCTCATGACAGTTTCGGCTCCATGCACACCACCACCGATCACCGCCACATCACGGACCTCCCGTAGCCGGCGCCTGACATCAAGATAGTCGGGCAGGCGATGCAACGTCAGAACGCCATCTAGCGCAGCGCCGGGCAGATCCTTCGGCAACCCACGGGCAACACTACCCGTCGCCAAGAGGAGTACCCCATAGTGGACTACCCCCCCACGTGCTACCAGCAGCCTCTGCTCGACCGCATCGATCACTTCGACCCGCGCCACTCCCACTTTGATCCCCCGCGCTTGCTCCGTCCCCTCCGGATAGGCCAGCAACTGGCTCCGACCCACCTTGCCAGAGAGAACCTGGCGCAGCGCCGGCGTGTGAATCGTCGGATAGCACTGCTCTGTCAGGACCAGAATCGTGGCATCAGGCGCAAAACGGCGAGCCTCGATTGCAGCAGTCAGGCCGGCGATCCCATTCCCCACAATCACGATGTCCGCGCTGGCTTGTATCCGCGAATCGCCGAACCAGGCCGGCAGGGCGGTCTTCCGCATGGTTGAAGCGCACCTTTCCTATTGAATTAAGTCTGTATCATCCATTTAGCAGCAATCGTCTCTCATACCCCATACCCTGACAACGAGGCAGCTCTTCCAGCATGAAGCTATGGAATCGACATCAACCGATATAGCCAGGATGGAAGAACAGGAAGGAGAGGGAAGGGATACTGAGAGAGGCTGACCTTTGAACGGTCAGCTGCATGCTGACTTTGAAAAGCTGATACCGAAAGCAGTATGGAACAAAATTGCCCAATTTGCGGGTGCAGCACGGACAAATAGCCAGAATATCCTATACCAAGCGCCCACCCCCCTCCGCCGCAGGAAAGGCAGCCATCATTACGGCAAGAGAAGCAAAAAAAGCCAATTCAGGTATTGATTTTTGGGCGATTATCTGGTACTGTAAAATATGGAAGGAACGAAATATATCAGACATTGAATATCATTGCGTTTCTTTGTACAGCACCTATCGAAGCAGTCCATGCTTCTCATGGCAACGGCCAGCTCACCGCAGCGCTGGTTCAGCGGCAGCGAGCGCGCCCCCGAGACTGAATTTGATCATTGCGCCGCTCGTTCGTCCTCTGTAGAGAGCAGCATCTAAGGAGCGAGAAGTGCTTGTGAGGAAGCAGCACGAGGAAAGGAGCGTTATTTTCGTGCAGAAACCATAGTGCTCTCGCAGTGCAGGGCCTGTTGCTCCTCTGAAGAGGGGCAGCCGTTTCGCCAGCCAGCAAGCAAGCGAGCGCCAGCGGAAGAGGGGTTCGCGGCCCGGCGACGAACTGCGCTGGCCTTCACGCGGGAAGAGGGGAGAACGTCGCGGGCGCTTCAGTAGCAACCAGGTGACACAAAGCCACCACAGGCTCCCGGCGCGGCGTGGGCTTAGTTCGGCCAATTGGTCCATCTGTCAGCAGCTATCTTATCCAGCCAGAAGGAGCGTGCCATGCAGAAGACCTCTCTGCGTATGACTAAAGCATTTCCGCGTCCCTCACAAGAAGCACCTACCGAGATACGCCATTTCGCCTTGCCCGATTTGCTCCCTCCTGAGCATCATCTCGCTCTCAATCTGACTCTCGGCACCCTGGCCCAGCTCGCCTGCGAGGAGGGTTTGCCCCGCCTCATCGCCGAGCAGCAATTCACAAACAGCGAAATCTGTGTGCTGCTCCCCCTACTGGAAGCCTACCCCCACTACTGTCCCTACGAAGTCCTCCTCGCTAGCTTTACCAACGGCCAGATCACAGAAGCCGAGGTTGAGCGTTGCCGAAGACGCCTGAGCCTGGCCCAGGCTGAAGGCGTCTGGGACCAGGAGATGCGCCCCGTACGCAACGTCCTCTCGCGCACGCGTATGAAGTTGTACGCCTTCGGTATCGATATCTTCTCAATCCTGGAAACGGGCTATGTTCTGATGCGCCGAACGCGCCAGCGCCCCAGCGGCTAACAGCGTCAGGGACAGCCCCCGGCGCCGACCCTCTCTGACGCTGGCCCTGGCAGCACCGGCTGTCTTGCCTCCAGTCTGCCAGAGAGAACCAGTCACCCAGCCAGCTGGTCCCGAGCGGTGCTCAACAAGGATCACTGCTCTGTGGTAGAGCGGATCAGGCACGCGCAGCCCTGCGACAGCTCTACAGCAGCGACTTACCTTGCCCTTTGCTCCCTGGCAAATTGCCAGGGAGCACCTCTTCCCTGATCCTCCCCTCGCCAGCCTTCGGCCCCAGGGAACGGCCAGGCTGGCCCTCCCTCTCCCAGCGTCGCGACCAGCCCTCCTCTTTTCACTTCCCAGCGCTAGTATGGTACACTTAGCGATGGACAGGCAGCGCTGTGTTGCTCTTCCTTTAGCCCGGCCTCCAGCCGCCTGCCGTTCAGAAGGGAACTCCCATCAGGCAGGCCAGAGCACGCCGCGCCCGCCTCTCCATCCGTACCCCGGAGAGCACCAATTTCGCTAGCTAGAGAAGAAAGACAGAAAAAGAAAGGATCGCTATATGGAACTTGGTCTTATCGGGCTTGGACGCATGGGAGCCAATATGGCCCTGCGGCTCCAAAGGGCTGGCCATAAATGCATTGGCTACGCACGCCACGCCGAGACCGTGGAGAAGCGTTTGAAAGAGGGGGCTATCTCCGCGGGAGCTACTTCCCTGTCAGAACTCGTTGGGCAGCTGAAGCCACCCCGCACTGTCTGGTTGATGATTCCCGCCGCCTCCGTTGATGCCACCCTGGAACAGCTCATTCCATTGCTCTCTCCCGACGATGTCGTCGTCGATGGCGGCAACTCCTTCTATCAGGACGACATTCGCCGCGCCGCCACCCTGAAAGAGCATGGCATCCACTACCTGGACGTCGGCACCAGCGGCGGCGTCTGGGGCCTTGAGCGCGGCTACTGCCTGATGATCGGCGGCGAGGCCGAGATCGTTCAGCGGCTCGAACCGCTCTTTGAAGCCCTCGCTCCCGGTCTCCAGGCCGCTCCCCGTACTCCTGGACGCGAGCAGGTTGGCGGTACTGCCGAGCACGGCTATCTGCATTGCGGCCCACACGGCGCCGGTCACTTTGTCAAGATGGTGCACAATGGCATCGAGTACGGGATTATGGCCGCCTACGCCGAGGGCTTCAACATCTTGCGCCACGCCAACATCGGCAAGCACCCCGAAGAGATCGACGCCGAGACGACGCCTTTGCGCAATCCCGAATACTACCAGTACGACTTCAACCTGGCCGATATCGCCGAACTCTGGCGCCGCGGCAGCGTCATCGCTTCCTGGCTGCTCGACCTGACCGCCCACGCCTTGCTCACAGACCCCGATCTCAGCCAGTTTGCGGGACGCGTCTCCGACTCAGGTGAGGGACGCTGGACCATCAAAGCTGCGATCGATGAGGCCGTGCCCGCTGGCGTGCTCAGCACCGCTCTCTATGAGCGCTTTGCCTCCCGCGGCGAGGCGGATTTTGCCGACAAACTGCTCTCAGCCATGCGCTTTGAGTTCGGCGGCCACCATGAGAAGCAAGGCTAGCCCCGGTAGGCACCGCCTCCACCAGACCTGACTCCTCTCGCGCAGCCACACCCGCCTATCTCGCGAGATGCGCGCCGGGGACGCCGCCCGCCGGGCAGTCGCTGCCACATTCGCCCGCGGCTCCGGGATAGGCTGGCCCGCTGCCTCGCGGAGCCAGCCTTCCTGCCCTTTCTTCTTCTCCCTGCCTCTATCTCAGGGTGATAAGCCTCCCTAAAGCCCTCATGTCCTCCAAGAGGATACGAACCGCTCTTTTAACCTCATCATTGACCGGCGTATTTCATTACGGCTGTGCTCTAGTTGCCGCTCCTGAATAGGTATTTTTACCTAGATTCTGGTATAATGAGGGGGCGGTCATGTACAGCTATAGGCAGGAACACACAACACGCACAGGTCCTTAGCCATGAGATACACTAGCAATCACGAGTCACAAGGCTACGCCTCCCGGAGGGAATCGGGAGCAGCGCTATCAGGGCTAGAAACGGCCCAACCAGCGAGCCAGCCACTTTCCAGGAGGCAGCGCCATCGTCCGGCCTCACCCCGGGCCATGTTGCTGGCTGGACTCCTCACCCTGCTGCTGATCGCCACCGCCGTCCTTGCCTGGGGTCTCTATGCGCTGCTGAGCGGCAACAGTCAGAGTGGCAAGCAGGCCCAGCGCAACCCCGCTACTTTTATCGCCGAGCGCCCGCAGGAGGCGGCCAACGAGCAACAAGTGCTCGTCCTGGCCCAGCGCTATCTGACCGCTTTCCTGCATCATGACTACACCACTATGTGGTCGCTCCTGGCACCGGCCCGGCGCGCCCTCTGGCCCAATGAACAAGCCTTTGCTCACTTCTGGCAGGCGCGCTTTGCCCATTACACTCTGCAGGGCTTCAGCCTGGGGCTCCCCAGCCGACTCAGTCGCTGGGTCGATCCAGAGACCATGACGAGCTACAGCGATGTCCTCACTGTCCCAGTCTCCCTGCAGCTCGTTCCCGATGCCACTTTGAGCAAAGAAACCAATCTACCGCCCGAGGACCTTCACCCGGCGAGCATCTACCGCAACCTGCCTTTCATTGTCCAGGCCAGCCCCGACCAGGGCAATGAGCAGCCGCACTGGTATGTACTCGCCGGAGGACCGGCTGATCCTGAAGCGCCCATTCTACCACCGCCTCAGCCAGCCGCCCGCAGCGTTGCAGTGCCCATCCTGATGTATCACCATGTCTCACCTGCACCCACCCACAATCTGCTCGATTACAGCCTGACCGTCACACCGCGCAACTTTGCCGCCCAGCTCGACTATCTTAAAAGCCACGGCTACCATACCATTACCTTCAACCAGCTCTTCAACGCCCTCTATTTTGACGCACCGCTGCCTCCGCATCCCATTATTCTCACCTTTGACGATGGCTACGAGGATGTCTATCGCTACGCGGTGCCCCTGCTGCAGGCCCACGGCTTCACTGGCACGTTCTACATCATCACCGGTGTCGTGGGAAACGCGGGCTATATGAGCTGGGGAGAGATCCGCAACCTGCTCGCTGAGGGCATGCAGGTTGGCTCACATACTGTGCATCATATCAGCCTGGGCTGGATCGTCGTCGGCGATCCTCAGCTTACTCAGCAGGAGCTGCAGCTGTCACAGGCTACCCTGCAGCAGCACCTCGGCATCCCCATTCAGCAGTTCTGTTACCCCAGCGGCGAGCCTTTCCGCCACGGTACCTCCCTTGAACAGGCCCGCATCACCACCATGCTGGCCGCCGATGGCTACGTTGGTGCCACCACCGATCCCGGCCTTACCGGCTGGCTCCAGCAAAGCACCCGGCCCTTCGCCCTGCTGCGCATCCGCGTCGACGGACGTGAAAACCTGGCGGAATTTATCGCTAGCCTACCAGCGTCTTCATAGATAGAACGAATGGGTGAATTGGGAGATCCCCTAGAAAAGGGTCTTTACAATTCACCCTCAGATGTGCTATCATTCTAGTCGCCAACACGAAGGTATGGGGATGTAGCTCAGCCGGTAGAGCGCGACAATCGCACTGTCGAGGTCAGGGGTTCGAGTCCCCTCATCTCCACCCGCTGCCAGCACAGTACAGCTCAGCTCAACGGGCAGCAAGGGCAGGAGGGCCTTCCCCCCCTTGCAAACCGCAAAGCTTTGTGCTATAGTAAAAGGGCAGCGGAAAGAGAATAAACCTGGCGATGAGCAGGAGTAGTAGGTCGCCAGACCCGTCCAGAGAGTAGCCGGCTGGTGCAAGGCTATACGGGATAACGACCGAACTCGCCTGTGAGCAACAGGTGCGAACACCTCGGGAGTCAGTAGCACCTGTCGGTATGCCCGTTACAGCAATGAACGAGTGCCAGTCACCTGGCACTGCGGAGTGAAGAATTCTTGATGAGACGCTCATAAGCGTCTATTGCAGATGGGCCTGTAGCACAGTTGGTAGCGCGCCTCTATGGCATGGAGGAGGTCAGGGGTTCGAGTCCCCTCAGGTCCACTTCTCTTCAGCTCCGCAGTAAGCTACCGATGGTGATTGGAAACAGGGTGGTACCACGGAAAAACCTTTCGTCCCGAGCGGATGAAAGGTTTTTTTATTGCTACGCTCACTCCCTACTGCATCGCTTATTTCCTGGCCTGTCGCTGTCGCCTTTTGTCCTGCGTCTATGCTGCTGCAGCCTGCTCCGCCTTCGGCTGCCGCTCCCGCCTGGGCCACCGCCGTAGGCGCAGGGCTACTCACTACAAGCCAGACAGCGCCCGACAGCCAGGGAGATAGAGAAAACCAGGTGAAGCAGCAGAATAAGCGCCTCCGCTCTCATGCGTGCGCCTCGGGCTGGCTTCGGGAACCGATGACGATGTCGGCTCGCATTGCCTCTGCTTTCCTGCTGTTGGCCGCAGTGCCTGATCAGGTCCGACCGATTATCAGGGGAGGGACACCTGCAATGATCACGCGCACAAAATATGATCCAAAGGTAATTGAACCAAAATGGCAGACTCGCTGGGAGGAGGAGCAGATCTATCACGCGCCGGACGATTCGCCTAAGCCAAAATTCTATCATCTGGTGATGTTCCCCTACCCCTCCGGCGATCTGCATATGGGCCACTGGTACAACTATTCTCCGTTCGATGCCTATGGCCGCTTCATGCGCCGCCTGGGCTACAATGTTATGCAGCCCATCGGCTTCGATGCCTTCGGCCTGCCCGCCGAAAATGCCGCCATCAAGCGCGGCATCCAGGCCCGCGATTGGACAATGGCCAACATCGAACGCATGCGCAAGCAGCTGCGCATGATGGGCGCTCAGTGGGACTGGCAGCGCGAGGTCGTAACCTGCCAGCCCGAGTACTATAAATGGACTCAGTGGCTCTTTCTGCAGTTCTATAAGCACGGCCTGGCCTATCGCACTCGCGCCCCCGCCAACTGGTGCCCCGGCTGCAACACGACCCTGGCTAATGAGCAGGTGCTGCCTAACGGCACGTGCGAACGCTGCGGCAGTACGGTGATCCGCAAGGAGATCGAGCAGTGGCTGCTGCGCATCACCAAATACGCCGAGGAGCTGCTGCGTTTCGATGGCATTGACTGGCCAGAGAAGACGGTCACGATGCAGCGCAACTGGATCGGACGCAGCGAGGGTGCGGAGATCCGTTTCTTCACCGAGATCGACGGCGAGCGCGTCGAGATCCCCGTCTTTACTACGCGCCCTGATACCGTCTATGGCGTCACCTTCTTTGTACTGGCTCCGGAGCATCCGCTGGTCGAGCGCCTGACCACTCCCGAGCAGCGCGCCGCGGTCGAGGCTTATGTCGAGCGTACACGTCGCATGACAGAGATCGAGCGCCTGAGCACGGAGAAGGAAAAGACAGGCGTCTTCACCGGTGGCTACGTGATCAATCCTGTCAGCGGCGATCGCGTGCCGGTCTGGATCGCCGATTATGTGCTGCTGAGCTACGGCTCGGGCGCCGTGATGGGTGTGCCCGCCCATGATCAGCGCGATTTCGAGTTTGCTCGTAAGTTTGGCCTGCCGATCCGTCAGGTGATCCTGCCCCCAGGCGAGGAGGAGAGCGATCCGGCAACCTGGAGCGAGGCGAAAACAGCCTATGGCACGATGATCAATTCCGGCCCCTTTACGGGCACGCCCGCCGATCAGGCCATCCGCCGCGTGATTAGCTACCTGGAGGAGCAGGGCATTGGCCAGTCGAAGGTGACCTACCGCCTGCGCGATTGGCTGATCAGTCGCCAGCGCTATTGGGGCGCCCCGATCCCAATCATCTATTGTCCCAAGGATGGCACGGTTCCCGTTCCCGAGGATCAGCTGCCCGTTTACCTGCCTGAGCATGTTCAGTTCAAACCGACGGGCGAGTCTCCTCTGCGCTACGAACCAGCATTCCTGAATACGACCTGTCCCAAGTGCGGCGGCCCGGCAACGCGCGAGGTCGATACGATGGATACCTTCATTTGTTCGTCCTGGTACTTCCTGCGCTACGCCGACCCGCATAACGATAAGGAAGCCTGGAGCCAGGAGGCCATCCGTCGCTGGCTGCCGGTCGACCAGTATGTAGGTGGCGCTGAGCACGCCACTATGCACCTGCTGTACGCGCGCTTCTTCGTCAAGGCCCTGCGCGATATGGGCTACCTGCATTTCGACGAGCCGTTCCTGCGCCTGTACCACCAGGGCATGGTGCTGGGAGCCGATGGCCAGAAGATGTCGAAGTCGCGCGGTAACGTCGAGGCCCCCGATAAGTATGTCGAGAAGTACGGCGCCGATACGGTGCGCTGCTACATGATGTTCATCGGCCCCTTCGATCAGGGTGGGAGCTTCAAGGCCGAGAACCTGGAAGGTGTCTGGCGCTTCCTGAATCGCGTCTGGAACCTGGTGACGGAGAGCTGGGTCAGCGGCACCGTCAGCGAGGAGGAGAACGAGGCCACCCGCGCCATCGAGCGCCTGCGCCATAAGACGATCAAGCGCGTCACCGAGGACCTGCATCACTTCCGCTTCAATACAGCCCTGGCCGCGCTGATGGAGATGAACAATGCCCTGATCAAGCAGCAGCACGAGCCGGTCGCCCGCACCGCGGCCTATCGCCAGGCCCTGGAGACTATGATGCACCTGCTGGCTCCAATGGCTCCTCACATCACCGAGGAGCTGTGGGAAATGACCGGCCACCAGGGCAGCATTCACCTGACCGACTGGCCTCAATACGATGAGGCTCTGACACACGATGAGACCTTCACACTGGTGGTACAGGTCAACGGACGCGTGCGCGAACGGCTGGAGATACCAGTCGAGACGCCCGAGGAGGAGATCCGTCAGCTGGTGCTGAGCAACCCGCGCGTGGCCGCCTACATCGGCGAGGCCTCCGTGGAGAAGTTCATCTACGTGCCTGGCCGCATAGCAAACGTGGTCACGCGCCACGCTTAGACCCCGGCTCAGGCAGCGTGCTGCTCGTAGTCGAGCGAGCGCCATAACTATTGATATTGATAGCCTTTGAGGCCTCTGCCACGGTCGCCTAAGCCGCAGCGCGCACTCAGGCCCAGCCAGCAGAGCCAACGATGGAAGAAGGCTGGAGGCTGGTGCCTTGATCTTCTTTCACAGCGGCAAAGGCAAGCACCGGGCAACCAATCAGCCTACCGATGGCCGTGATGTCCAAACCGGCATCACGGCCATCTTTTCCTGGGAGCCTCTTTTTGACCGTTTCCCCAACTTTCCCTATTCCTCTGACCTATGATCTGACAGACGGTAGAGAGCTTCAGAGCACTTGAGAGGCCTACAGAGACACTACACAACCTCAACCAGAGGCCGAAAGCCCAGCCATTGTCATGGGGAAAGAAATGTGCTAAACTAGTATGGCCGCTGTGACAAAACGCCCTGGAGCCATCTGGGCTGATATATCTGCTTTCACCAACGCACCTCAACAATATCGCATTGGCGATACATAGAGTTTGGTTGCACCGACCAGGGCTAATAAAGTGGTACATTAATTCAGGAAAGGAAGCGTTTCTGAATCGATGGCACCCCCTCCGGTTGGAAAGCACATCTTGTCGGAGCTGTATTCGTGCGACAAGAACCTGATGGCTCAGCTGGATAGCGAGAAGCTGCGTGCAGCCGTCTCTAGGATGACGAAAGAGCACAATCTCACGCAATTGGGAGCTTTTTGTCATCAGTTCGATGGGGGCGGTATCACCTGCCTGATCGCCCTGGCTGAGTCTCATATTGCTATCCATACCTGGCCAGAACTAGGCTACGCGACGCTGGAAGTCTACATCTGCAACTACCAGCGGGATAACTCCGACGCCGCTGAACGCATCCACGCCGCGCTCGTCTCGTTCTTCGAGCCAGGTAAAGTCGAAACTCGCCGGCTCGCCCGCTAATTCCGCCCTCCGCTCATCCACCAAACCTGTCCGCCTGCCCGCTATCCACCTGCCTGTCCGCAGGGACGGGTCGTCGCGAAGGTGAGAGAGAGGAAGGGAGGAGGAAGGAAAGGGAACGAGAGGAGGATGGAGAACATCCCTGTGGGTGGGGTCGGCTCCTCGGCGCAGAAAACGCTCACGGCCATGCCCCGCGCCGAAGCTGAGCGGGGCATGGCTCAGGTGGGCGTTTTTTCTATTCCACCACCAGAACGCGGTCGTCACGAATGATCATGCCAACGTTCGGGTCCTCAATAGCCTCCCGCACGTACTTGGGCAGGGCAAACATGTGTTGGTGCGACTCAACATCATAAAATTTGAGATTGGTGCACCCCCGCTCTCGCAGGGTGGCCGCGATGACCTCCGGCGTAAAGCGCGCCGCGATATCTTCGTCACTGGCCACCGCAAAGCCCCAGGGCAGACCGAAGAAGGTAACCATCGCCTGATAGGAAAACACCGATTTGAAGCACTGCTTCAGGGTCTTGATGATGGAGGCATGCGCCTCACAAACTCCAATGTCGGTCGCCTCGGCCTGCATGCCAAAAGTCCCCCCCGGATTGAGACGAGACTTGGCCAGCTTGAAGAATTCGCTAGTGAAGAGCAGAGCCGCTGGTCCGCCCTCCAACGGGTCAGTGGCATCCACAATGACGCTGTCAAAGGTCTCGCTGGTCTTCTCTAGATAACCCCGCGCGTCAGCATGCACCAGCTCCACTCGTGGATCATCAAAGGCCCCCTGATGCCAGTCACCAAGATGCTCCCTGGCCAGGGCTACCAGCGTGTCGTCAATATCTACCATCACAACACGCTCGACGGTGTTATGCCTCAGCACCTCCCGCAACGTGGCTCCCTCTCCCCCTCCGACAATGAAGACTTTCTTGGGCTGCCGGTGCGCTACCAGAACTGGATGAATGAGCGCTTCGTGATAGATATGCTCGTCGAGAGCCGAGGATTGCGGAATGCCGTCCAGAAAGAGTGCTCGCCCAAAGCCAATAGTGTCCAGGATCAGAATCTCCTGATACGGCGACTTGGTGGCAACAACCGTCTTGAGCACGCGGTACATGTTGGCACGCGTGCCCCCGCGGAAATCTATGAGCCAGTTCTGTGCCTGCATCTGCTTCATCAAATGCATAATTCACCCCTCAACTTCCTAAGATATTGTGAGATAAAAAGTATAGAGGAGAGGATCTGATAAAAAGAAGTGAAGTGCGGCTTGAAGCCACTCCTCGCTCCCAAGCTGTTCCAGTCCCGGCAACTATTATAGCATATTCATGCCCCTCTGCCTCTGCTATTCTGCACTTCCTACCACGGTCCTGCCTGCCTCATCGCCCTGCTCGCTTATCACCCAGCAGCCAGGCGGGAGAAGTGCCCCTGCTGGACCCATTCGCTGCACAGAGCGCCGCCAGAGATGGAACCTGTGCGGGGCCTCAATCGTAATAAGAGCGAGAACCGCCAGAGGTCACCCGGCGCGCCGCTTGGGCGCTCCCGGGCCAAGGGACAGAGAGCCGCGCCTGCTATCTCCGCTCTCCCTTGCTGCGGAGGAAATGCCAAAGTGAGGGATGGAAAGCGTTACTATAAAATGAGAGGACTTGTGCAGAGGCCCAGGTCTCGCCTTATTTGAACGTTGACTGTCTGCTGCTCTTCTCTCGCTATAATTGATGAGTAACAGCAGTCACCGCACCTGCACAACATGGGCAAAGTGGGATAGAGGCCCGGCAAGTGAGTGAGTGAGCGAGCGAGCGATTGAACGTGAGGACAGAGAGAGCATGATGAATCCACGGATCGATGAGGAACGGCAACCTGAAACACCGTGCGACACGACGCTCAGCCAGCTGACCGACGAGGGCGAAGTGCTGATGCGCCAGGGCTTTACTGAGGATGAGGTCACGTCCCTGCTCTGGCTGCGCCAGTGGTATCAGAGCGGGGGAAGCGATCGTATGGAGATCGTCCGTCGCCTGGAGTTTATCAGAATGCTGTTCCTCCAGGGCAAAATCGAGTTGTAGTAGCTTATTTCGTCCGCCTGTCCACCCGAGACGCGCTCAGACGCGCCTCGCTGCCACCTTCCCCTCCCGGCAGGCAGGCCCGAGGGTACGAGGGTAGCGATGCGGTGACCGCGTCAGAGGGAAGGGCAGGCGCGTGACGATAGAGGCCTTTTTTCCGGCGAGTTGGCTGCCTGTTTGTTTTTGCGGCTGCCTGCTCGCCGTCTTACTTCCTTCTCCCGTATCTCCTTCTAACTTGGCCCCGCCGCCTAACGTAGTAATTGCTGAAACAGAAAAAAGGCCGTCTGACCAGGCGCCGCCTTCTAGAATAGATACCTCGCGCCGCCAGACTGTGCCTTTGAGAGCATATAATAAGGACAGCACATCCGACGAGGGAAGATAAGGTTTTCTCCTATGCGAATGATTCTCTATCTCGGCAAAGGTGGCGTGGGGAAAACGACGGTGGCTGCCGCTACCGCTGTACGCTCAGCCCAGCTCGGCAAACGGACGCTAGTGGTGAGTACCGACCTGGCCCATAGCCTCGCCGATTGCCTGAAACAGCCTCTGACCTCGGAACCGAGCGAGCTAGCTCCCCAATTGTGGGCCCAGGAGGTGAATGTGCTCGACGAGATGCGACGCAGTTGGGGGAAACTGCAGAGCACGCTGAGCACTCTCCTGCGCGCTCAGGGCCTGAACAGTATCATGGCCGAGGAGCTGGCTCTGATCCCCGGCATGGATGAAATTGTTAGCTTGCTTAATATCTACCGCAATGCCCGCGACGGCGCTTTTGAGGTGGTGGTGATCGATGCCGCCCCCACTGGCGAGACGGTACGCCTGCTGAGCATGCCCGATACCTTCCAGTGGTATGCCGGGCGCATCGCCGGCCTGCAAAGCACTACGCTTAATCTGGCCCGCCCCTTGATTAAAGCTTTCCTTCCATCGGCAGAGGTCTTGGATGCCATCCAGTTGCTCAGCGAGCGCGTCAACGCCCTCCGCAATGTGCTGAGCGATCCCTCTGTTAGCTCTTATCGCCCAGTCGTGAACCCAGAACGTATGGTGATCAAGGAGGCGCTGCGCGCAGAAACCTATCTCGCTCTCTTCGGCTATCCCATCGACGGCGTGGTCTGTAATCGCGTCTTACCACCCGGTCCCTACCAGGATCAGTTTATGCAGCAGATGTATCAGAGTCAGGAGAAGCTTCGCCGCCACATCCAGCAGACCTTCGCCCCCTTACCTGTCTGGGAGGCCCCTTACTACGCCCAGGAACCCCTCGGTATCGAGCGTCTGGCCGAGCTGGCCCAGGCTATCTTCGGTGAACAGGACCCGACGCAGGTCTTTTATCGCGGGCCTGTTCAGGAGGTTATTGAACAGGATGGCCATTACGTCCTGCGCCTTCCTCTTCCTCACGTCGAGCTGGAGAAGGTGCTGATGACGAAAAAAGGAGATGAGATGATCATCGAGATCGGCAATTTCAAGCGCGATATCCCCCTGCCCGCTGTTCTGGCTAGCCAGGAGGCAACGGTGGCACGCTTTGTCGATAAGGCCCTGGAGATCCACTTTGCACCGCCCGTCAGCCAGCCGGAGTCGGAGCACGAGAAATCGGCCTGAGTGGAGTCATCATCTTCGTTCGTTCTCTCGCCCGCTCAGGCCAAGCCCGGCCTGCCAGGTCAAGGTTACAGCGGGTCGGCTGGCCCCTGCTTTGGTCACTTATGCGCGCCCGCTTGCTCTTCGGCAGCGGGCTGCCTTCCACTCCGACCTACCAGCGACACAAGCGTTGCTCATTGCGAACAATCTACTCGTACCTACCCGGCGCTAACGGCTGGCTAGAGCAGCAAGGCTTGAAGCCAAGCCACCAGAGAAAGGTGAAAGGACAATGCAGGTCTTTGTTGCCGGTGCAACAGGAGTTCTGGGGCGCGCGCTTATCCCTCGCTTACTCCAGCAGGGACATACAGTGCGCGCGCTTGTGCGTTCGCCCGAGCGGGGGCAGCAGATCCGGGCCCCCGGAGTTGAGTTAGTCAGCGGCGACCTCCTGACCGAGGCCACAGCGCAGCAGCTCCCCACCCTGGTCCGCGGTTGTAACGCCGTTGTGCATATCGCTACGGCGATCCCACGCAATCCCACCGAAGCCTCAGCCTGGGAGCCTACCACCCGGCTGCGCACCGAGGGCACCCGGCTGCTGCTGGAAGCAGCACGCGCGGCGGAGGCCCGCTACTATATCCAGCAGAGCATCGCAATCGCCTACCCCGATGGCGGCGAGCGCTGGCTTGACGAGACAACGCCGCTCGATCGCTCGCCGCAGCGCGCTACGGTCTGCAAACCAGTGATCACAATGGAGGAGATGGTGCAGGCCGTCGATCCCGCCGAGCTGGGATGGTGTATCTTGCGCGGTGGCAGCTTCGTCGGTCGTGGAACCGCCCAGGATACGCTGGTCGCTCGTTTGCGCGAGGGGCAGCTCGTGGTGATCTGCGACGGGAGCAATTTTATTTCGCCGATTCACGTGGCCGATATGGCTACGGCTATCATCGCTGCCTTACAGCCGGCGGCAGTGGGACGCATCTTTAATATCGTGTCGACGCCGGTCCGCTATGGGGAGTATGTAGACCACATCGCCGCTCTGCTGCGGGTGCCCCCGCCTCCACGTGATCTTTCAATGCCCTGTCCCCCGTCGTTTCGCTGTAGCAATGAGGCCGCCCGCAGTGTGCTCGGCTGGCAGCCAGTACACGATATCTACGAGGATGTGGTTCCAGCTCAGCAGTGAGAGGCGCCCGCCAGGCTGCAAGGCAAGACGAGGACCTTCATAGAGCACAGCCTGACCTCCCGCTTTGTACACTTGAGCCGAACCGCCCGGGCAGGACAGAAGAAGGCCAACCGAGCGCCAGGAGCCAGGCCAGGAGCAGCGACTCTGGCAGTGGCCGCCTGCAGTTCGCCGCCTCACAGCTGCCCCTGTCCTGCCCCGGACTCTGCCAGAATCACTCTCGCTGAGCTAATAGACTGCAGCGAGAGGGCAGGTTCTTACTCGCCTCGTTGCGCTTCCACTTCCGTCCCACGGCCTGTTATGCCCTCTCCTTTCAGTCCGGTCCTCTCCCCCTCGCTGCCAGGATTGGCCGTACCTTCCGCCTCGCCGCCAGGGCCGGCAAGGCGCAGAGCTGCCATAGCGGCGGTCTCAGTGGCCCGTGGCACCAGAGCATTGCGCGCTCCATACTTGCACAGAATGGAGGCCGCTTCGGCCTGACGTTCCAGGGTTCTGACCATGATGATGGTGCGCCCCGGCAGCGCCTCAGCTTCCGCGTAACGCGGCCCCGGCTCCACTCCCACTAAAGAGGGACCGACGACGGTCCCAAGAAAACCCCCTCCCAAGGCTCCAAGGGCAAGACCTTCGAGCAAGGCGATCACCGGCCCCCCGCTGATCTGTACGCCAGCCAGGGGAAGGGCAAAGGACGCGATGAAACTGAATAGCCCTCCTCCAATGGCTCCCACAATAGCCCCAAGCACCGGCAGGTTATATCTGGCCCTCACTCGCTCCAGTAGCCGCTCCGCCGGACCGGCTTCCTGCAGCTTGAGTGGCTCACGCGATAGCCTGGTAATCTGGTCGTCTCGGAAACCAGCGGCTTTCAGCTCTCCGACTGCCTGCTCCGCCTGACTCCGCTCTTCGAAAATACCCACCACAGCAGCAGGTCCGATCAGTGCCATCTCTCTTTCTTTCCCTCCAGAAGCATCTTGCAGGCTCATAGCTCCTATATTATGCCCATTCGGCCCCGAGGATCAATAGGTACTATTTATGCAACACCTTTAGTAGATAGACCCGCCAGAGTCAGAGGGTCAGCATCACTTTACTCGACACACAATGCTCACCGACGCCTGCCTCCTCATCAGGCCAGGACCGACTGAGCCATACGAGATCGCCTTAGACCGGAGGCCTTGACACTCCAGGGCAGCGGCGACTATAGTAGGTGAGCAGCAGTATTCTCAAGAAACAAGCAGTAGCGTCAACGTATGACAACAGGAGCCAGCATCGCACTCAAGCCATATATCGAGCGCGCCCGCAAAGTGCTTCAGCACGAACAGCATACCAATCATCAAGACCAGGCGGTCAAGCCCGGTGGGCTGGAAGCCTTTGTGAAACGCTGGCTGGATGAGATCGGGCCTGTCTGCCATGCGTCAGGACGCGACTTGCGCCCTTTCTACCGCCTGGCCTCCTGTTTAGAGGGCTATCGTCAGCAGGACCCGATACAACGTGCAGCCAATTTGCGGGCCGCTTTAGCCCTCCTGAACGAGCTGGAGAGAGAGCAGATCACCGCCCCCAGCCGGCCACCTTCTTCAGAGCCTGTAGCGCCAGCGCGCCCCAGCGAGGCGCTCGGAGAGTCGGTGCGTTTAGCGACAGCAACAACCTCCACAGCGGCAGTACGCTCTAGCAAGCCATCGGGAGGGAGTCGCGGAGGACGCGAGCGCCAGGAAGGCGAACTGGACCGCATCGCCCTGGACAGCAGCAGCTCGCCGGGCCACGCTGCCTTGACGCTGCTGACGACAGACGTTTCTGCCATTCATGGCGTTGGCCCCACGGTCGCCGCCCGCTTGCGTAGCCTGGGTATCCGCACAGTTGGTGACCTGCTCTTCTATTTCCCACGCGAGCACCGCGACTATAGCAAGCTGCTCAGTATTGCCGAGCTACCCTTCGACGAGCTGGTCACCACTCGTGGCCTGATCTGGGAGGTCAAGACGAGCCGCACGGGTAGCGGGCGTACACGCACGGTGGCCACTCTCAGCGATGGCACCGGGCGGCTCAGCGCAGTCTGGTTTAACCAGCCCTACCTGCAAAAGCAGCTTTCCGAGGCGCGCGGCGAGTGGCTGGTCGTCACCGGAATCAAGCAGCGTTTCGGCAACAAGGTTACCTTCACGGTGCGCAGCCATGAGCTGCCCGAGAAAGGCGAGCTGCTCAATACGGGCATTCTTGTCCCCATCTATTCGCTCACTGAGGGCCTGACAGCTCGTACCATGCGCCGCCTGACGCGTTGGGTTGTTGATCGCTATGCGGCCCTGCTTCCAGACCACCTGCCTGCCATGATTCGTCAGGCCGCGGGCCTGCTGCCTTTGTCGGAGGCCGTCGCCCAGATGCACTACCCAACCAATGAGGAGCTGCTCGCCGCCGCCCGGCGCCGTCTGGCTTTCGATGAGCTGTTCCTGATCCAGCTCGGCATGCAGGAGCGTCGAACGCGCTGGCAGCGCGAGCTACCCAACGGCCAGGCGTTCAAGGTCGACCTGGAGCGCGTCTTCGTCGAGCCAACAGCCGCTGAGCGCGAGGCGCTCCAGGCCCAGGCTACTGCCGCCGCCCACAACGCTGATTCCCAGGTACTCCAGGATTCTCAGAATCCTCAGTCAGGCACAACCCTGTGGGCCCCATTGGCGGACCAGCGCCCTTTCGAGGCCACACTACCCTTCCGCTTCACAGCAGCCCAGCGCCGCGTGCTCTGCGAGATCCTGGGCGACCTCAGTCGCAGTCAGCCGATGTGTCGTCTGCTGCAAGGCGACGTCGGCTCTGGCAAAACGGCGGTAGCCGCGGCGGCCCTCTTTGTGGCCGCTCTCAACGGCTATCAAGGCGCGATTATGGCCCCGACCGAGATTCTGGCCGAGCAACATGCGCGCAGCATTGGCGCGATGCTCGCCCCCTTCGGCATCCGTACCGTGCTGCTGACCGGCGGGCTGCGTCCCCGCGAGCGCGCCCTTGGACGAGCGGCGATCGAGAGCGGCGAGGCAACAGTGGCTATCGGTACCCATGCCCTGATCCAGGAAGATGTAACCTTCCAGCGCCTGGGCCTGGTGATTATCGATGAGCAGCATCGCTTTGGCGTGGAGCAGCGCGAGGCCCTGCGCCAGAAAGGCTACCACCCCCATATGCTGGTGATGACGGCCACCCCGATCCCCCGAACACTGGCACTGACGCTCTATGGAGACCTGGACCTCTCGGTTATCGATCAGCTTCCGCCGGGCCGCCAGAAGGTGATTACGCGCTGGCGCACCGGCGCCCGCCGCGAGGAGGCCTATCGGCTGATCGAGCAACAGCTCGCTGAGGGCCGCCAAGCCTTCATTATCTGCCCGCTGGTCGACGAGTCCGAGAGCCTGAGCGCTAGAGCAGTCACTGCCGAATATGAACGGCTGAGCCGCGAGGTATTCCCCCATCGCCGGCTGGGCCTGCTGCACGGCGGAATGAAGCCCGCGGAGAAGGATGCCGTCATGCGACGCTTCCGCGATCATGAGCTGGATATTCTGGTGGCCACTTCAGTGGTGGAAGTGGGCATCGATGTGCCTAATGCAACCGTCATGGTGATCGAAGATGCCGATCGCTTCGGCCTCTCGCAGCTCCACCAGTTCCGTGGTCGTGTCGGACGCGGCGCCTATCAATCCTATTGCTATGTGTTGAGCGCCGATGCAGGACCACAGGCCCGCGAGCGCCTGGCAATCTTCCAGGAGACCGATGATGGCTTCAAGCTGGCCGAGCACGATCTGCGCCTGCGTGGTCCGGGCGATTTCATTGGAGTACGCCAGAGCGGGATGCCCGAACTGCGTATCGCCGATTTCAACGATACACGCCTGATCGAGGAGACACGCACCCTGGCGGCGCGTCTCTGGGCCAGTGATCCCTACCTGCGGCGTCCAGAGCACGCGCCGCTGCGGGAACACTTGAGTCGCTTCTGGCAAGCCTTCATTCCGCACTAGTGAGTGCCTCCCTTTGCCTTGCCTGGACGGCTCCGGGCCCGCTGCTGCCGGCCTGAAGCTCCCCGACGGCGGCTGTCTGCCCCTGATGCATTGCTCTTCCCGTTCTGGGAAATGCTATGATTCTAGTTGTGGCGAGGAGCAAGCCGCCTTTGCCCCTCCTCAATGGACGCATCCGGCCCGGCTACCCCTGCCACACAGTGAGAGTGCCTTCCCCACGGTCCGCTGAGTGGGCGACTGGACTGATGCCCACATCAGCTGCGCCCACTCAGCGTAACAGGGAAGCCTCTGCTACTACTTTCGCCGTTTGCAGGAGAATTGCATGGCTATTAAGATTGCTTCCTTCGTTCTGCGCATTGCCGGACTGCTAGCCCTCATTCTTGGGGTGCTCTTCTGGACAGGTAACGCTGCCCAGCTGGTTCCGCTGCACATGTTGCTTGGCTTTGTGGTCGTGCTCGCGCTGTGGGTGGTCGGTATCGGGCAAGCTGTGGTGCGTGGTGGCAGTCCGGTGATCGCAGTGCTGGCTGTTATTGTCGGCCTGCTCTTGCCAATCATTGGGCTGATGCAGAATTCCTGGCTACTGAACTCTTCACACTGGATTATCCAGGTCGTGCACCTACTGGTCGCCCTGTTGGCCATCGGCATTGGCGAGATGGGCACCGCGCGCTACCGCCGGGCCAGTGCCGGCGTCGCCGCCCGCTAGCCATTCGTTACCTCGCCACCCTGAGATCGAGCGGACAGGAGCAGGCACCTCAGCGCATCGCCGGCGAGCACAGCGCAGCGATATAGGCCTCGCTCCTGTTCAGCGGAGGCCAGCCCTGTCCTCCAGCCCCCCCTGGACCATTGGGCTGACCGCAGGTAGCAGACAGACACCAGACGAGCAGGGTCAGCCCTGACTCAGGGGCAAAACCACGACGAAGACCGTACCTTCGTCAGGAGCCGGCTCGCACCAGATGCGCCCGCCATGCCTCTCCACAATATCCTTACAGATGGCCAGACCCAAGCCCCAGCCATCTTTGGGCGAGGCCTGAGCCTCGGGCGTCCGGTAGAAGGCTTGAAAGATCTGCTCCCGCTGATCTTCAGGGATGCCGCGACCATGATCACGAACGCGGATCTCTACCTGACCATCTCGACAGACCAGACTGACCTCCACAGGGGTTTGTTCGGGCGAGTATTTGATGGCATTGCTGAGGAGGTTGGTCAGCACTTGATGGAGGCGATCGGAGTCAACCTCGACTATGAGGCTCTCTACAGGAGTTGAGAGGGTAATCGTACGACCTGAGACGAGACGCTGATCCTCGACGGCTTCGCGGCAGATCTCTACCAGGTCACAGCGACGAGGACGCAGCTTGAGCTTGCCAGTCTGAATGCTGCTGAGGGCCAGCATGTCATCGATAAGCGCACTGAGACGATAGGTCTGCTCGTCGATCTTCTGCAAGGCCAGGCGTACATTCTCCAGTTCGGGTGGTAGCTCGGCCACACGTGTGAGACGCCGCAGGGCAATCTGCGCCTGACCACGAATGGTGGTGATGGGGGTTTTCAGCTCATGTGAGGCCACCGAGATAAAATGGTCCTTGAGTAAATCGGCTCGCTTCAATTCTTCGTTGAGCTGCTCTAGATCCTGGGCCCGGGTCTGGGCCTCTAGCTCGGCCAGCAGAGCACGACGCCGCGCCGACTCGCGCTGGCCGGCGATAATGGCGATACCTACCTCGATCAGAAAGAAAGGCATGATCTCGGCAAGTTTGTCGATGTTGTCCGCCGCCCACTGGACGCGCGGCAACACCATCAAGGCCCCTTGCGGGGGAACATAAATATAGATGAGCGCCAGGGTGCAGAGCAGAGCAGCACAAAGGGCCGGCCCCACTCCCCATAGTAAGGCTACAAGAAGCACCGGCAGGACCAGCGGCAGGTCTGGCACATAGATGTGGAGCGCCAAGAGATGCTCCAGATAGACGATTCCTAATCCACAGGCCACAATAGGAATACAAAGGAGGTAACCAATCGGGGCGCGCCGCCACCAGGGCACCCGCGCGGCATATAGTTTGCGCACTTCCGCGCTCTGGCGAAGACGCATGAGAATCAGTGGTCTGCGACCTTCCTTGACACGTGTGGCTTGCATGGCCGTCGGTCTCTCCTGCCCAGGTTCATTGTCATTCATTGTGCAGTATAGCATTCCCCGATAGTCTGGGCAAAGCAGATACGCCCGCCCCCTCAAAGAGAAGGCGAGCGCCTGATCCTTTCATTCGTCCGTTTGTTCTACAAGCCAGCCTGGAAGTCTTTCATCAGATCTTTTTCAAGCACTTCTATCGTCTTCAGAAGTCTTCTGTTTTCCTTTGAAGCGTTCCTGATGCTCTTTATAGAGAGCTTCGACAAGATCGTGAAAGGCACGCACTAGCAAGTGATTGCGCACGCTGTAATAGACCTCGTTACCACTGCGCCGCGAGCCGAGCAGTCCCGTGCGCGCAAGCTGACGGAGATGGCCAGAGACCGTGGCATGGGCTAACCCCAGCGCTTTGGCAAGCTCTCCCGAGCGCATCTCGACCGGCCTCTCGCGCTCCACAGCCGGCGCGGCCAGCAAGGCCAGAATCTGGCGACGGCTGGGGTCGCACATCGTGCCAAGAAAGTAGTCAATGAAGGCTTCGACGTCTTCTGGCAGTTCCTCCAGCGGTTCCTCAGACGACGATCCCTCCGATCTACGAGCACACATCTATACACCTCTACTTCAGATGGGATATTATCAGAATCGAGTGTTGATCTGCATAGCAGGTGAGGGAGTGGAAGTCACCTCTTCTATTACACGAGGGACCTCCCACAGAAAGAGACGAGGTGCTCTATGAGCGCAACGCAAGCGCTGGCACGCTTCTGCGCTTCGCTGGAAGGGACGGCCCTACCTGAGCGAGTGCGCATCAAAGTTCGCGATCTTTTGCTTGACCATGTGGCTGTCGCCCTGGGCGGCGCACGACTCCCATCCAGTGAGGCAGCCTATCAACTGCTGGTGACGATGGGAGTCGTGCAGTCCCCGCGGACCGGTCGATCGTCTGACAGACCTGGGGCCACACTACTAGGACGCGGTGAGCGCGCCGAAGCCGCCTGGGCCTCCCTGGTCAACGGTGTGGCCGCCCACGGCCTGGAGATGGACGACGTTGAGAACCGCTCGTCGCTGCATCCGGGCGTGGCGGTCTTGCCGGCAGCCCTGGCCCTGGCTGAACAACTGGCCGCTCCCATCGACGATTTCTATGCCGCCGTCGTGGCCGGCTATGAGCTGACCCTACGTATTGGCGCCGCCCTCAATCCCGCCTCAGCCTACGCCCGCGGCTTCCATCCAACTGCTCTCTGCGGCACCTTCGGCGCCACCGCCGCCAGCGCCCGCCTGCTGGGCCTCTCAGCAGAACAGACGGCAGAGGCCCTGGGCATTGCCGGTAGCATGGCGGCTGGTTCGTTAGCCTACCTCGATGACGGTGCCTGGACCAAACGCCTGCACCCCGGCTGGAGCGCCCACGCCGGCATCACCGCCGCGCGCCTGGCCGCGGCTGGCTTTCGCGGGCCGCAGGAGATTTTCAGTGGACGCTATGGCTTCCTGCATGCCTACTCTGACGCCGGCTTGCCAGAGGAGCTGCAGCCACCCGTCGGCACAGAGGACTTCGCTATTCTGCGCGTCTCGCTCAAGCCCTACGCCTGCTGTCGCTATATGCATGGCCCCATCGATTGTCTGCTGGCCATCCGCCGCCAGCACGCCCCCGATCCGCACCATATCCGCCGCGTACGCTGCGGTGTGCTGAGCGCCGGGCGTGGCCTGGTCGCCGACCCCATCGAGGCTAAGCGGCGGCCTGGCAACGTCGTCGACGCCCAGTTCAGCATGCCTTTCGGGGCCGCCGTAGCCCTGATCACCGGTCAGGCCGGCCTGAGTGCCTTCAGCGAAACCTGGTTGCAGCACCCTGAGATCCGCGCCCTGATGCAGCGTGTCGATTGCGAGAGCGATCCCGAGCTAGACCGCTATTACCCTACCGAGTGGCGCGCCACGGCCAGTGTGGAGATGGACGATGGCCAGGTTTTCCGCGCCAGCGTGCGCTATCCGCTTGGCGATCCTGAAAATCCCTTAAGCGAGGATCAACTGGCCGACCGCTTCCATGAGCTGGCCGCCGCCGTCATCGAGGAAGATGCCAGGCGCGAGGCTCTCATCAGACACCTTCGCCACCTCGATCAGCTCAGGCACTTTTCGTGGTCCAACCTGCTGTAGCAGTCTATCAGAGCAGCGAGAGGGAGGCAGAGCAATGACCCGAGAGCGCACCGTCTGGCTGCAGGAACGGCGACGCCTGACCGCCGAGCGCTACGATCAACTGGCGCCCGATTATGATCGCGATTGGGGCACCCTCGACGAGACACACACTACAATGCTGCTCCTGCTGCTGGCACGACTCCCCCAGGGGAGCTGCCTGCTCGACGCGGCCTGCGGCACTGGCAAATACTGGGGGCTAATACTGGAGCGTGGCTACGCTCTCGTCGGCATCGACCAGTCGACGGGCATGCTGCGGCGCGCGTATGAGAAATTCCCAGCCGTACCAACCCGACAGCAAGGACTCCAGGAGCTGAACGAGAGCGAGGCCTTTGAGGCCGTGCTCTGTATCGACGCTATGGAGATGGTCCCACCGGAGGACTGGCCGCTGGTGCTTGCCAATCTGCGCCGAGCTGCCAAGCCCGGCGGCTTGCTCTATTTGACCGTCGAGCTGATTGAGAGCGATGAGCGCGAGCGGGCCTTTCTTCTGGGTCGAGAGCAGGGCCTGCCCGTCGTCTCTGGTGAATACGCCCATCACGGCGGCTATCACTACTACCCCACACTGGAGCAAGTGCGGATCTGGCTTGAAGCTGCTGACCTGATCCTCCTGGAGGAAAGGATCGGCGACGGCTATCAGCATTTCTTGCTGCAACGTCCCCCAAACGATCAGCCAACGGCTCAGGCACAAGCATAAAAAAACGTCCATCGATCCCCTGAGGGGATCGATGGACGCCTTGAGCAGAGATGCCAAGCCTTTTCTCAGGCAGCTGGCTCAGGCTCAGGAACTACCGTCTCGGCCACCACGCGGCCATCGCGCAGCACCAGGCGCACCGTCTGGCCCGAGGCGATCTCACCGTTCAGCAGGGCATCGGCCAGCGTATCATCGATGTGCGTCTGAATAGCGCGGCGCAGAGGACGCGCACCGTATTCCTCGTCGTAGCCTTCGCGCAACAAGAACTCGCGCACCTCATCGCTGATCACCAGCTCGATCTTCTGCTCGCGCAGGCGCTCGCGCACCTGACCCAGCAGCAGATCGACGATGCGGTACAACTCGTCCTTGCCCAGCGAATGGAAGACAACGATCTGGTCGATACGGTTGAGGAACTCGGGCCGGAACATCTGCTTCAGGCCCTCAAGAGCCTTCTCGCGCATCGTCTCATACTGCTCCGCGCGCTCGCTGCCGCCAGTGATCGGCATGAAGCCGATACGCGCCGCCTTCCTCAGCTCATTGGTGCCAGCGTTGCTGGTCATGATCAGCACCGTATTCTTGAAGTCCACGGTGCGACCCTGACCGTCGGTCAGGCGACCATCGTCCAGGATCTGGAGCAAGGCATTGAAGACCTCGGGATGGGCCTTCTCCACCTCGTCCAGCAGGATCACACTGTAGGGGCGACGCCGCACTTGCTCGGTCAACTGGCCCCCTTCCTCATAGCCCACATAGCCGGGCGGGCTCCCGAAGAGACGCGAGACCGTATGCGGCTCCATGTACTCCGACATGTCGAGGCGGATCATATTCTCCTCGCCACCGAACAGCTCGCGCGCCAGAGCACGGGCCAGCTCGGTCTTACCAACGCCCGTCGGGCCAAGGAAGAGGAAGGAACCAATTGGCCTCTTCGGATCTTTCAATCCCGCCCGTGAGCGGCGGATGGCGCGCGCCACCGCGTTAATGGCCTCGTCCTGGCCAATGACATGCCTGCGCAGGCGCTCCTCCAGATCGCGCAGATTCTGGCGCTCACTCTCCATCATCTGCGTCACTGGTACGCCCGTCCAGTTCTCGACCACCTGAGCGATCAGTTCCGGCGTCACGATCAACTGGAACGAGGCATCCGCCTCAGAGCGGGCCTTCTCCAACTTCTGCAGCGTCAGCAGCTCCTGCTGGCGCAAGAGAGCCGCGCGCTCATAGTCCTCGGCGTTAGCCGCCGCCTCCTTCTTGGCCTGGATATCGGCCAGCTGCTGCTCCAGCTCCGTAATCATCGCCGGGCTCACGATGCCCTTCTCCAGGGCCTCCAGGCGCAGAGCCGAAGCCGCCTCATCCATGACGTCGATGGCCTTATCGGGCAGGAAGCGATCATTGATGTAGCGATCAGCGAGCTTGACAGCCGCCTCGATCGCCTCATCCGGGATCGTCACGCCGTGATGGGCCTCGTAGTTGGGCCGCACGGCGCGCAGCATCGCGATAGCCTCCTCCACCGTCGGCTCATCGACCATGATCGGCTGGAAGCGGCGCTCCAGAGCCGCATCCTTCTCGATGTACTTGCGATATTCATCAAGTGTCGTCGCACCGATACAACGGATCTCACCGCGCGCCAGTGCCGGCTTCAGCATATCCGACGCACCAACCGCGCCCTCCGCCGCACCCGCTCCGACAACGGTATGTAGCTCATCGATAAAGAGGATGACATCCGGCGCCTGCCGCAGCTCATCAAGGATCGCCTTCATGCGCTGCTCAAACTGCCCGCGGAACATCGCGCCGGCAATCATGCCGCCGATGTTGAGCGCCACAATGCGCTTGTTGCGCAATGGGGCAGGCACGTTACCCGCGTGGATACGCCGCGCCAGATCCTCGACAATGGCGGTCTTACCCACACCTGGCTCGCCAATCAGCACCGGGTTGTTCTTCTGCCGGCGACCCAGGACGGTGATCAAGCGACGCAGCTCGCGCTCACGCCCAACCGCTGGATCAAGCTTCCCCTGCGCCGCCTCCGCCGTGATGTCGCGCCCATACTGGTCCAGCGTCGGCGTCTTGCTGTTGCTGTTGGCCTGACGCTCAGCAGTCCTGGTCCCGCGCCCGTTAGCCGCCTCATGGCCGTTGAAGAAGCCAAAGGCCGCCGCCGGGAAGCCCTGCCCGAAGAAGTTACCCGCCTGGTTCATCGATGAGCGCATCAGCTCATCGACACACTGCTGGCAGAGATAATGCCGCTCATGGCGTCCTTCCACGAGCAGATCGACGCTGATGCTGGCGTTATTTTTATGACATCGCTCACACTTCATTCCAGGCTCCTCACTCAACCGGGGGAGCGGCAGCTCCGGTCTCTGGCGCTCCGCTCTCTCTCATCCCCGGGAATTTTAGCAATCTGCGCGGGTGATTGCCAGCATTATAGCACAGGTTTTCCACTGCTGTCTAGCACTCGCCACTCTTGACTGCTAACTACCCAGAATAACACCAGGCCCAGCCCTTTTATTCCCAACTTCCTCCCCTCTCGCATCTCTCCACGAGCGGAACGAGACTAGACAGCCTGGCAATCCTCTTGTCTCGTTCTCGTCACCATCTAGAACGGAGGTTTCAGCTTCAAATATTCCCACCGCTACCCGGCTTGCTCCGTGCCTGCGCACGCTTGCCTGGCCAAAACGCGAGCGTGCGCGCTATCATATAT
The DNA here is from genome assembly GCF_008974285.1 of Thermogemmatispora aurantia. GTDB lineage: Bacteria > Chloroflexota > Ktedonobacteria > Ktedonobacterales > Ktedonobacteraceae > Thermogemmatispora > Thermogemmatispora aurantia. The sequence continues at coordinate 1,166,721 of NZ_BKZV01000001.1, forward strand.
AGCGATGTTCCTGTATGCAGCTCCCTGCAGGGAATCCCAGGCTCGTAGACAAAGGAGGAAGTATGACCACACTCCCCCCTCTCATAGACGAGGAAAAACTCCGCCGTTACCTGGCCGAGCAGCTGCCGGGCGAGGACCTGCCCTTGCAGATCGAGCGTATCCGCGGAGGACACTCCAACGAGACGTTCTACATCACACGCGGAGACCAGCAATGGGTGCTGCGCCGGCCCCCGCGCGGTCCACTGTTGCCAACTGCCCATGATGTGCTGCGCGAGTACCGCGTCCTGAAGGCGCTCAACAACAGCCCGGTGCCAACGCCGCGCGTGCTTCTGGCCTGTGAGGATACGAGCGTGATCGGAGCCCCTTTCTACCTTATGGAGCGGGTCCACGGCTACATTATCCGCGATACGCTCCCTCCCTATGGCGCCGATGAGGCGGGCCGCCAGGCAATCAGTCGGGCCTTAATCGAGGCGCTGGTCGAGCTACACGCGGTCGACTGGCAAGCTGTGGGCTTGGGGGACTTTGGCCGGCCTACTGGCTATCTGGAGCGCCAGCTGCGCCGCTGGATCGGCCAACTAGAGCGCTCACGCCAACGCCCACTGCCCGAGCTGGATATGGTGACGGAGTGGCTCAAGGCCCATCTGCCCGTCTCTGGACCGTCGACCATTGTCCACGGCGACTATCGCCTCGATAACGTGATGTATGCGGAGCATGAGCCGCGGGTGGTGGCGATCTTCGATTGGGAGATGGCTACGATCGGTGATCCGCTGGCCGATCTCGGCTACTTGCTCTCTTTCTGGCGCGAGCCTGGCGACCCACCGCCGGCCCTCGATACCGAGACCTGGCGCGTTATGGAGCAACCAGGTTTTATGACGCGTGCCGAGCTGAAGGAGTACTACGCTGAGCGCAGCGGGCGCTCTGTGCGCGAGATGGACTTCTATGAGGCGCTGGCAATCTGGAAGCTGGCCATTCTGCTGGAAGGCAGCTACGCCCGCTATCGGGCCGGCACAACCGACGACCCCTTCTTTGAGCAGCTGGAGGCGGGTATTCCAGCCCTGGCTCGACGGGCGCTGGAGGTCTGTCACCGCAGCAGCAGCGGAGGACGCTGACAGTGAATGCTGGTGAGGAGATTCCCTTGTTGCTAGATGATCCTTTCCTCTTGCGGCGCTCTCACGCCGCCGAGTTGTTCCTGGTTCGACATGGCGATGCGCTCCCTCCCGCAGACGAGCTGATCCCGGGCGGCCTCTACGATGATCTTCCTCTGTCTCGTAAAGGCCAGGAGCAGGCCCTGGCTCTGGCCGCGCGCCTGGCCGGTCTGGAGTTCGCGGCTATTTATAGTAGCCCCCTGCGCCGCTGCCGCGAGACCGCAGCTCCTCTGGCCGAGCGTCTGGGTTTAACACCCATCGTGGTCCCCGACCTGCAAGAGATCCGGCTCGGTATGGTGCGTCCGCTACCCGCTGAGGAAGATAATCTAGAGCTGGTGGCCCGCACGCTACAAGAGCGCCAGAGGGATATCATCCGCCTGGCTGGAGCCGCTGGCAGCTGGGATGCCATCAAGGGCAGCGAGCCGTCCAAGGTCTTCCGGGCGCGTGTGGTTCAGGCGCTGGATGCGATCGCTAACGCCCATCTTGGAAGACGGGTGATCGCCTTTGCGCATGGCGGAGTAATCAATGCCTATGTAGCCGAGGTCTTAGGCCTGGAGCGCGACTTCTTCTTCCCGGCAGCCAATACTTCGATCACAGTGGTCCGTGTGGCTGGCACCCAACGCGTGCTCTTTGCGTTGAACGATATCTGCCACCTGCAGCGGCGCTGAGCCACTCACTAGATAGGAAGGAAGCGCTGACGAGTAGCAGGCAGACGTGGCGGACAGAAAGAAGGTCCGCCTGGCAGATGCTGGCCCCTTCTGTTCGCCACGCTGGCAGTTTCGTTCCATTCCGTTCGCGCAGGAACTTCCACTGAAGAGCCTTAACGGACGTTGAGCGGCACGTGCTCGGCGGTCTCCGACTCGGAGCGCACAAATGGCCGCGACTGGAAAAAGGCAATTACATTGCGGAGATAGCCACCTAGACGGCGCCGCGTTTCTTGGCCAGGACGCGGCGCAAAGAGGAGAGCGAGGACGATGCCGACCAGCAAGCCGATGCGGAAGAGCAGGCGAGCACGGCGGCGGCGGCGGGCTCGTCGTTCGCGCTCTTGCTGCCAGACGATGCGCGCTTCTGCCAGATTGCCTCGCGCGCGCTCTAGCCTGCCACGAGCACCGCGCATACTGCGCTCGACGGCCACCTGGAGAAGACCAAGCCCTGCCGCCAGCGCTCCCAGCAGCAGGCTGAGCTGCTCGCTGAGCAGGTTCTTGAGACGACCACTCTCTCGCTGGGCTTCTTCTAGCGAACGTTTAACCGGTTTGCGGCTGCCGCGCCAGACACGCTGCAGGGCCTGACGCCTTTGCTGAAGCCGATCTTCAACACGCCCCGAGCTGCTACGCAGCCCCCCGCGCAGGCGCTTTAGGAGAAGGCGCCGACGGCGCGGCTCTAGCACGGTCTGCACGTTGTCCTGGACAGTTGAGAGACCGGTGCGCGCCATGTCCGCTGTACGCGCACGGACCTCTTTGAGAGTTTCTGTTACTGGCGCAAAGCCATTACCTTTCGCCATCGCTATTCATCACATCCTTTCGCTGTAGACAGGCCCTTCTTTTCTTTCTTTCGCGCTGTTTATGCCTACTCTGTCGTCGGCAGGAAGCAAGTGGTCCCTCACTGAAGGCCGCGCTGCCTGCGCCGCAAATGAGCGGGCAGGCCGGCCATGCTGCTCACTGTCCCCGCTCATCTCACGCGCCCCTCATGCGCCCACCTCGTTCGGCGCGCCCACTGGCACGAGTAGAGAACCTGCTCCTGGCACGATCCGATAGGACGGCAAGTTTCATCCCCTTCGGGCAAAAGATGCCTGTCTAGGGGGAGAGCCGTCTCGCCAGCGTTTCAGCTTCTCTCCTCCCTTACTTAGCTGAGGCCACACTCTCGTTGGCCACGATATCCGATATCGCTCTCAGCCAAGCAGAGAGCTGCTCTCACCTCCTCTGGTTCCGCTCACTAGGCCAGGCCCAGCTCGACCAGGAATCTTGTTCCCCCTCGCCTGACCCCGGTCCGACCCAGGCTTTACACTTTTGAGTATAGAGATGCTTGCCAATAGCAGCAACCACTCAAGGGCTGTCAGAAAGGTCGGCGCCGCTGTGTTATAATACAATGAAAAGGGCTTGTTCCTGTCTGTCATCATGCGCGATCTTCCGCGTCTATCATCCGTTGCCCATCGCGCCAGTCTTACTGGCGCTGAGAGCTACCTGCTCGCTGCCGGGTAGCAACTTCCTTCTCTGCTCAGAACAGAACAGGGCCATGCCTGCTCTGCATGTGTCAGCGTGACAAGCTGCTTGACTTGAACTGCTCTCCTGCCGAGATCCTCTGCATAGCGCGCCAGGTTGGTCCTAGCAACGCGATGCCGGGCGCGCATGCATAGCGGCATGATAGCAAGCATGGCTACCTGCCAGGCATGATCACCGGTCAGGCTGGTCACTCTGCAGGGGCAAGAGGCCCAGAGACGCGGAGCGGCAAAGCTGCCAGGCCAACACCTGGCCCGCCAGGGCAGCCCTGCCGCGAGATTAGTACCAGCCAGTCAGCGAGGGATCACCTATGGATTTAATGCAGAAGCTTGAAAGTTTGGCCAATCGCTACGAGGAACTGAATACGCTCATGGCCCAGCCCGAGGTTCTGAGCAATGTCCCTCTGCTCCAACGCTACGGGCGTGAGCAGGCCGAGTTAGAAGAAGTCGTTGAGAAATACTACCAGCTGCGCACAACGCTCAAAGAGCTGGAGGAGGCCGAGGAGCTGGAGCGCGAAAGCGACGACCCCGCACTGCGCGAGCTGGCGCGCGAGGAGATTGCACGCCTGAAAGAGCGCCGCGAGCAGCTGACCGAGGATGTCAAGCTGGCCTTGTTGCCCAAGGATGCGATGGATGAGAAGAACGCCATCGTGACGATCCAGGGTGGCGCCGGTGGTGAGGAGGCCGCCCTCTTTGCCGCCGACCTCTTCCGCATGTATAGCCGCTATGCCGAGCAGCGCCGCTGGAAGATCGAGGTTCTCGATTTGAACGAGACCGATCAGGGAGGGATCAAAGATATCACTTTCCTGGTCCGGGGCAAAGGGGCCTATCGCCGCTTGAAATACGAGGGAGGCACCCATCGCGTCCAGCGCGTCCCCGTGACCGAGGCCAACGGGCGCATCCATACCTCTACCGCTAAGGTGATCGTGCTCCCCGAGGCCGACGAGGAAATTAATATCGAGATCAAGGAGAGCGATATCCGTATCGATGTCTTCCGCTCGACGGGCCACGGCGGCCAGAGCGTGAATACGACCGATTCGGCGGTGCGCATTACCCATCTGCCTACCGGCCTGGTGGTAACCTGCCAGGATGAGAAGTCGCAGCTGAAGAATAAGGAGCGAGCGCTCTCGGTCTTGAAAGCGCGCCTTTGGGACCTGGAGGAGGCTCGTCGCCAGGAGGAACTGGGGAAAGCGCGCCGCTCACAGGTACAGATGGGCGATCGCAGCGAGAAGATTCGTACCTATAACTTCCCCCAGGATCGCGTGACCGACCACCGCATCGGTCTGACTCGCTATAATCTGCAGGGCGTGCTCGACGGCGAGCTGGACGAGTTCATCGATAACTTGATCGCCGCCGACCAGGCCGATCGCCTGCAGCGCCTCTTTGCTGAAGAGCCTGCCACCGTCCAGTAAACCGCGGAAGTAGGGGGCTGATTGTCTCAGGCACGCACGCCTCTCTGCCCCTGCTACTCTGCCTGCTTCAGCCCTCTCTTCGGGCTTGGGCATCATTCCAGCCCTCCAGCAAGGATGGCCACGATGTGCTATCCTACTTCCGTGAAGAGCGAAGGGCGACGAGGATGGTAAGGGTATGGTCATGCTACTTCTCTGAGTGAAAGGTAGGCTTTTTCTTCGATGACTCCACCACTGTCGGGTCAAACTTCTCTAGCCCAGGGAACTTTCTCTGAACTTAATCCTCCCTATCGCTTGCTACTCGGTCCAGGACCCTGCAACGTTGATCCGCGAGTCTTGCGCGCAGCCTCCGCTCCGCAGCTCGGGCATCTTGATCCTTTTCTGCTTGACACGCTCGGTGCGATCGCTGACCAGCTGCGCCAGGTTTTTCAGACGCAGGATGAGCTGACGCTCTGCGTCTCCGGTTCAGGCTTCGCGGGAGCTGAGGCCGTGCTCTGCAATCTCCTAGAGGAGGGCGATACGCTCATTGCCGGGAGCCTGGGCTTCTTCAGCGGGAAGATTGCTGAAATTGCCCAGCGGATCGGGGCTCATGTCATTCTGGTAGAGAGCGAGCCGGGGCAGCCACTCGATCCGCAGCAGGTGGCTGCAGCCTTTGCCAGGCATCCCGAAGCGAAGCTTTTCGCCACGGCCATCGCGGAGACCTCGACGGGTCTGCTACAGCCGCTGGAAGAACTGGAGCAGATCACCCACGCACACGAGGCACTCTTCGTTGTTGACGCGGTTTCTGGTCTGGGCGGCATTCCCATCAATATTGAGCAGATGAAGATCGATGCCTGCTATGCAGGCAGCCAGAAGTGCCTTGGAGCCTTTCCTGGCCTGGCGCCCGTGACCCTCAATGCGCACGCCGTTGAGGTGATCAAGCGACGTCGCAGGCCGGTGCAGAGCTATTATCTTGATCTACTGGCTCTCCAACGCTACTGGAACGGCGATCACGCCTATCATCATACGGCTTGCAGCAACCTGCTCTTTGCCATGCACGAGGCCCTGCGTATTGTATTGGAAGAGGGGCTGGAGACCCGCTGGCAGCGTCACCGTCTTCACGGGCAGGCGCTACGTGCCGGTCTGCAAGCTCTGGGCCTGACCCTGCTGCCGCGCCCCGGCTACGAGCTGCCCGTGCTGACTGCTGTCAACCTCCCCCCTTCGGTTTCCGAGAATCAACTGCGCCAGCAACTGCTGACGGCTTACGGCATCGAGGTCGGCGGCGGCCTCGGATCTCTGAAAGGCCATCTGCTCCGCATCGGACTAATGGGCTACAATGCCTGCCGGAAGAACGTCGAGACAGTTCTGGCAGCCCTTGAGCAGCTCCTGCCCTCGCATGGATGGCCAGTTCAGGCTGGGGCAGCCCTGAGCGCCGCGGCCACAGTCTACAGCCAAGCAGACCAGGCTTCCGAGCAGGCTTGAGAGTGGGAAGCTGATCGGATAGACTGATCAGCATGCCAGTGAGCAAGCTAGAGGAGAGAGAGCCTGCTCTACTGCATCACCCTGCAGTCCCTGGCCGAAGACTGGGGTCAGATCGCTTGTGAGCCGCTTATGGCACAGCAGTGCATCAATCTTCGCCGTCCAGTTCCACCAGTAGTAGCCTCCCACAGATTGGGGAACAAGGAGACTGACAGGAAGGAGCCAATCCGGCGGCGAAGATGGTCGATTTCGCAGTCACAGCGTGCGGTGAGTGGGCAGGCTCTTGCCTGGGCTTGCCGGCAGTCAGCATGATAACGCCAACTTGCTCGCGAGCAGACTGGAAAAGAGGTAACTATGCGCCTTGAGCAACCCCAGGCAATTCGCACTATTTTCTTTGATGCTGGTCAGACTCTCTTGCAGCCCTACCCTTCGGTTGTTGAGATCTGTCAGCAGGTCTGCCAACGCGCTGGCCTGGGCGTCGACCTGACACGCCTCAAGCAGGGCCTGATCGAGGCGGAAGATTTCTTCTATCGCCAGGTTCGCCTGAACCGCCATATCTGGGCCAGCGAGCAGGCTATCAATGAGCTATGGCTGGGTTACTACGTCAGTATGCTGCGTCAAGCCGTCGATGAGCGCAGCGAGCAGCGCCTCTACGAGTTGGCCCGAGCCATCACAGAGGAGTTCGCGACACATACGCGCTGGGAGGTCTTTCCTGACGTCGTGCCCACACTGGAAGTGCTGCAACAACATCACTATACCCTGGGCGTGATCTCAGACTGGGGTATCAGCCTCAACTCCATCCTGCACCGTCACCGCCTGACACGCTTCTTCGACTGCGTGATTGTCTCGGCAATCGCGCGCTACGCCAAGCCATCGACACTTCTCTATGAAACGGCCCTCCAGCGCGCTAATGCTATTGCTGACTACACGCTGCACATCGGTGACTCCTACATCCATGATGTGCTCGGCGCGCGCTCAGCCGGCATTACACCCGTGCTGCTGGATCGTTCCCACCGCCTGCGCAACCAGGATGTCGACTGTCTCCTCGTTCACTCGCTGACAGAGCTGCTGACCCTGCTTGAGCTGCCAGGCTACTCTCAGCCAGGCCAGGGCGATGAAGAGGCCCCGCTTGCTTTACACACCGCGACGAAGGACCAGGACGGAGCACAGCAACAGCCAGACAGGCCCTGCCGGCAGGGGTAGATCTCACTTTTTCTCCAGAGCGGGGAAGGAAGCGCTGCAACGACAAGGCAAAATGCAAGCGCCTCCTCAGCTAGTTCCCGCCGTCCCGCCCTACTGGCGTGCAACAGCCGCCGGGTTAAAACGGTAGAGACGGGCGGGTCGGTGGGTTCCTTCCATTTTCTTGGCTCCGGTATCCTCTAGAATACCGGTGGAGAGAATCTTCTTGCGGAAATTACGCTTATCCAACTTGCGGTGAAGGATGATTTCGTAGACGCGCTGCAGCTCACGCAGCGTGAACTGCTCTGGCAGCAAGTTAAAGGCGATGGTCGTATACTCCAGCTTGCCTCGAATACGCTGGAGCGTATAGGCCAGGATCTTGGCGTGATCAAAAGCTAGTTCCGGCAGATTGTACATTGAAAACCAGCCAACATCACTGGCATCATCCGCCGCCCGCACCTGCAAGCGCTCCGAGTCCAGAAGGGCATAATAGACCACTGTAATCACGCGCATGCGCGGATCACGGCCAGGGTCACCAAAGGTATAGAGCTGCTCTAGATAGACGTCCTGGACACCAGTCTCCTCATGCAGCTCACGCTTGGCCGCATCCTCCAGCGACTCATCGATGCGCACGAAGCCCCCTGGGATAGCCCACATGCCCTCATAAGGCCAGGAGCGCCGTTTGACCAGCAGCACTTGCAGATCTGACTGGCGAATGCTCATCATCACCACATCAACGGTCACCGATGGCCGCTCATACTTCGAGGGGTCATAATGATGGGCCTGAGCCTCTGCACTCGGTTTCTGGCTTTGCCCACTGCTCATCTGCTCGTTCTGCTCACCCATAGTTGTTGTCAGGAATAAGGTAAGAAAGCCAGGAGACAGCTCAGTGGTGAAAAGAGGCCACACTCAGGATGGCGGTGCGAGAGCAAGATGCGTCGGTCTTTGGGTCAGGTAGCCGCTGCGAGAAGCGTGCACCTTTCCCCGGTGCCCGCTCGCTCATCCATTGCGTGTTGTGCCACGCTCCTCACAATGCGTGTCTCGTTTACGCTAAAATAGCTGACTCTGGCACTTCTGTCAAGTGGGAACGCTTAGAGTGGCTGGCTCTCCCAGTTCGAGAGGAAAGCCCCAGGCCCCATCGCCGCCGGTCGGGCTGCCATTGTCCCCTGACGACGGCTGTGATATACTGGCACAGGCAGTACAAACATCTGTTCAGTTGTGGGGGAGAGCCATTGATGGCAGGTCTAGACTTGCACCAGATTGATTCCTACACCATCGCCGAGAAAATCAAGGAGAACGCCAGTGGCACCCTTTACCGCTGTCAGTCGACGAAACGCTCTCGTGCTGAGATCTTTATCAAGGTCAGTGCTCTCCCCTTGCTTACCGAGGCCGACCAGCAGCTTTTTCAGGAACGGGCGCGCCAGCTCAAGAGGCTCTCTGGCAACCGCACCATCGCTTCGGTGAGAGACTACGGCTTCTTTAGTCAGCCCGCTAGCGATCGGCTCTACGGTTATCTCGTGTTGCACGACCTGCCCAGCAAGAGTATCGAACACTATTTCCAAGAACAGCGCTGCCTGTCCCCTGATCAAATTTTGCCGGCACTGCTGTCTATTGGCGATGCTCTCCATGTGGCTCACCAGCGCAAGGTGCTGCACGGTAATCTCTACGCCGGCTGCATCCTTGGCGAGCCTGCTAATGCTGTGCTGACCGACTTTGCCCTGGCCTGCCGCGATGGGAGCCTGACCTATGACGACGAGCCCGCGGCCTTGCCATATAAAGCCCCGGAGCATTTGCGCGGCACTCCGTCGCTGGCCAGCGATCAGTACGCCCTGGCGGCCCTGGTCTATCACTGGCTCTGCGGACGCCCTCCCTACGAGGGAGGGACGGCCTCAGAACTGCTATCTCAACAGGAACGCCAGCTGCTGATCAGACCGCGCGACCTGAACCCGAGCATTTCAGCAGAGCTAGAGGCGGTTCTCCTGCAGGCACTGGCTCTTGATCCCGCCGAGCGTTTCCCTCATGTGCGCGCTTTCGCCGATGCCTGTCTGGCCGCCATCAAGGGCCTGCCTCACCTCTACCCGGTGCAAGAGCGCGAGAGCCCGGCCGAGCGTCCAATCATTCAATCTCCCTCCCCGGCGCTGATGGCATCGCCCAGCGAGATCAGCCCCGTTGCCATGCAGCGGGCGGCCTCAGCGCTACCGTTACCGACCAGCGCTGTTCCCGCTCACTCAGCCCCAGCTGCCCCCTCCAGGACACCGGCCCAGGAGACTGCGCCTGCTGGTACAGTCCTGCCGAAGGGAGAGAGGCCTGTAGAGGGGGAAGAAGCGGAAGGTCTCCTGGCCATCGTACGAGCCGATCTGCGCCAGGGCGGTATTCTCTCGCGCAGCCTGCCCGGCTACGAGGAGCGGCCCGCCCAAATCGCTATGGCCGAGGTTGTGGCCCGCGTCCTGGAACAAGAACGCCATGCCATTCTCGAAGCGTCAACCGGGACCGGTAAATCGCTGGCTTACCTCGTTCCCATTGTCCGCTCTGGCCGCGTAGCCATCATCAGCACCGCCAACAAAGCGCTGCAAGAGCAGCTCTTTTACAAGGATATTCCTTTCGTCCAGCAGCACATCAAGCCTTTCGAGGCGGCTCTGGTCAAAGGCATGGGGAACTACATTTGTCTGGATCGCCTCGAGAACGAGCGCCTTGGCCTGCAGCTTTACACCAAGAATCGCGAGTTCCGCCGCCTCTACGAGCTGACCCAAGACCCCGATGCCGATTTCAACGGCGATATCGAGAGCCTTGATTTCCCTCTCTCTGCCGACCTGCGCAGCCGTATCGTGGCCGAGCGTGATCAGTGCGCCTGGAGCAAATGCCCTTTCTTCTTCGACTGCTATGTTCGACAGATGCGTCTGCGCGCCGAGCAAGCTCAGATTATTGTGGTCAACCATACGCTGCTGCTGCTCGATGCGGCCCTGGAGGGCCACCTGCTCCCCGAGCGGGATGTCATCGTGCTGGACGAAGCCCACCACCTTGAAGAGGAGGCCACACGCGCCTTCACGATCACCATCAGTCCCAACCAGATTCGCACGCTGCTCGCCCAGCGCATGCTGAAGGAGCATAGCCGCTTGAGCCTCCAGGATGAGGCCGAGCGCGCCTGGCTCACAACCTGGCACCGCCTGGAGCAGCTGGCTCGTTCCTGTGGATCCGGCTCACGCCTGAACTTGCAGGAACCACTGGAGGAGGGCTTGCAGCTGGCGACCGTCATCGCCCAGCTCGCCGATTCTTTGCGACAGGAGCGCCCCCGCGATCTGCCGGAAAAGGAGAGCACGCTCTACGATCGGCTGCTCAAGCGCACGCAGAATCTGGCCGAGCACATCCGCACCGTGTTCTCCGTCAATCAACCCGAGCGCTATGTCTATTACCTGGAACGTGTGTCACAACCAGGACAGCGTGGCAACCATATTGAGGTTTCGGCGGCTCCGCTCGACGTGACCTCCTGGCTGCGCGAGAAGCTGCTCAAGACGCCGGTCCTCATCTTCACTTCGGCCACACTGGCTACTACAGGACCACACCCGCTGCGGCCCGAGGAGAAGGGACCCCACTTTGCTTATTTCCGACAGCGCATCGGCCTCAGCTACGAGGATATGCCGGAGGTAGAGGAACGGATTCTTCCCCTGACCTTTGACTACGAGCGGAATGCTCTGCTTTACCTGCCGCGCCATTTGCCCGAACCAGCTTACGGTGGGGGCGAAGCCGTGCGACGCTATACCGAGGCTATCGCCGGCGAAATGCTGCACCTGGTCAACGCCTCTCAGGGCCGCGCCTTCTTGCTCTTCTCCAGTCAGCGCATGCTGGATGCAGTCTACGAGCTGCTGCAGACGAGCGCCCTGCCTTTCCGCTTGCTACGCCAGGGCGATTGGCCACGCAACGAGTTGCTGCGCCAGTTTAAAGCGGAGCCTGCGGTTCTTTTCGGTCTCAAGAGTTTCTGGGAAGGGGTCGATATCCCCGGCGAAACCCTCTCGCTCGTGGTCATCGACAAGCTGCCATTCGACCCGCCTGACGACCCGGTCCACGCCGCCCGCGTTGCGCTCATGAAAGAGGCCGGCGAGAACTGGTTTGGTTCCTATGTTCTCCCCCAGGCCGTACTGCGCCTCAAACAGGGTCTGGGCCGTTTGTTGCGCACACGCGAGGACCGCGGCGTGATGGCCATTCTCGATAGCCGTATCTACACCAAGAGCTATGGCCGGCAGATTTTGAACGCCCTACCTCCCGCTCGCCGCACCGATCGGCTGGAAGAGGTTTACCGTTTTTTCCAGAATGGACGTCAGCCTTCCTTGGGAGCGGACAATTGACAGATGTTCCGGTACTAGGCATTATTGCGCACTCGGCAATATCAATGGGGAAACAGGATCTTTTTCTAAGACAATTGACGCTCCGGGTAAAGCTGCTATACTAGGAAGTGCATTCCGACGCGAGTGAGAGAAGTTCTTGTATCCAGCGGTACAGGGAGAACTGCATGAGCAAAGTCAAGATGCGCTGCATCAACTGCGGCAAGCGATTCCAGTCGGTTAATGCTAAAGAAGCCCTTTGCCCTGAGTGTAATCAGAAATCGCGGAGGGAGAAGCAGGTCACTAAAACAGGACCGCAGCGACCGGTGAGCGCGCCTCGCCCAGTGCCCCCACCCCCGCGGCCCCCCAGCTCTCCGGGAGGGACGAACCACTGGCTTGATCATCTGCAGGATATTAAGGTCAGTGAGCCAGAGCCACCTGCGCGTTCCAGATCACCACAGGGGCCAGCCTCCCGCCTTCCTGCCGACGCGCGTCACCCGGGACGAGAAGGTTCACGGCCACGACCTGCGGAGCGCCCTCTACGCGCAGAGCGGGAGCGGGAGCGAGAGCGAGAACGGGAGTGGACAGGGCCACGTGGGCCCGCCCAGTACTGGGAAGCGGAGCGCCGGGGTCCTCTCTTCCGCGGCGGTTACTCTTCGTTGGGTCAGCGTCCACGTTCTCCTGTGGAAAGCGTTCCGGCACGCGGCCCCCGTCAGACCGGTCCTTTCTCCAAACCCGTCGGCGCTGGCTCTGGCGCCAGCTTCGGCCCCAGCGGGAAAGGGAGCGCTCGACCAGGGTCGAGCCAGGCCGCCCACCATCATCATCATCGACAGGCAAAGGAGCCCGCAAAAGCAGCGAAGCCTCTCCCACAGTCGGTCAAGCCCAAGCGCGAAAAAACTCCTCCGCCGGCCCCGTTCGTGCCTACTCCAGAGCAGGTAGCGCTGGTCGAAGCACGCTACAAGGAGCTGGCCCAGCCCGTTGAGTTTGACGGCATCCGAACGCGGATTGCCCACGAGCTGAATATCCCTAAATCGGCAGTGAAGAAGATCGTTAAGGCCCTGCGCGAGCGCGAGGGGCTGCCAAGCTGGTGGGAGGTCCAGCCCTATCGAGGGAACAGCGAAGAACTGGCGAAGATCCGGTCCCTGTATGAGCCGTTTCTCCCTGTACCTCCAATCGGCGTCCATCGTACCATCGCGCAGCAGCTTTCGCTCAAACCCGCTCTGGTTTACCAGGCGATCCGCCTCATCCGCCAGGAGCTGAAGCTGCCGCAGTACAATGATCCTAGCCTGCATACTCAGGAATTGACAACGGGCCTACAGGCCGGGGACAATAAGCAAGCAGTGCCAGCCTTGCCGGCAGGTACTATGATGGTCACCTCGCCCACTCCCGAGGCCGTCTCTCTCCCTCGGGAGAGCGCTGGCTCGGGAAGCGGCGAATCTATACCGCACGCCACCGAGAGCCAGCCAACCTCGGAGGAGTAATCGGCTAGAGCCGGGCTGGCTCCTGGCTTGCTCTTCTGCCTGCACGGTTGAGCCAGACAGCCCCGGCCCGCTCTTGGCTTGAGGAAGGCAACTATGCAAGACTGTCTGTTCTGCAAGATCGCCAACGGCGAGATCCCGAGCAAGATCCTTTACCAGGATGCTGAGGTCGTCGCATTTGCGGACATCAATCCACAGGCACCCCATCACGTGCTGCTGATTCCGCGGCGCCACCTGGCTTCGATGAAGGAGGTGACGGAGCAGGATGGGGCCTTACTCGCCCACCTCTTTGTCGTCGCCAACAAGCTCGCTCAGGATTTCGGCCTCTCCGAGCGCGGGTTCCGCTTTGTGACCAACGTCGGACCCGACGCCGGACAATCGGTCTTTCATCTGCACTTCCATCTCTTGGGCGGGCGCCCGTTCGGCTGGCCGCCCGGCTAGCCCTGCGCGCCGGCCTGGTCCGGCTTACCCTGGGGCGAGAATCGCCAGCGCTTCCCGGCCTGGCTCCGCATCACCGCGGCCTCTCGCCCCTCTCGTCATTTCGGCATGGTTTGACTGAGCCAATCCGAGTCGTTACTGTTCCGCGAGCTGGTGGAAACAGGTGGGTTGCTTCGGGTTGGGTCTCTACGGCCCCGCGGTAGGATCGCCGGCCTTTGGCAAGCCGGTCTCGCTCTCTGGCCTCCTCTCGCGTGCCTTGTCTCTAGCTCCTCTTTCATCAGCCAATAGAGAGGCAAGAAAAGCCGTGAATGAATCGCCCAGATGAGCCAAGCTGAGTAAAAGGAGCAGGCAAGCGCCTAAGCAACTGCCGGGTCTGAGCGAAGGCTGGCACACGGGCCGAGCAGCGCTGAATCCATCGGTAAGATTTCTACAAAGGCCAGGGATGTCTTTATGCGCATTGCTATTGACTACACGACGGCTATCAGGCAGGGGGCAGGCATCGGGACCTATATCCGCTGCCTGGTTGAGGCCCTGCTCGCTCAGGATCAGGTGAACCATTATGTCCTGTTGAGCAGCCAGCCCCCCCAGGAGGGACGTACTTTCCCTCAAGCTGAGCATGTGACGATTCGGCGTATTCCTATTCCTGAGCGCTACCTCAACATTATCTGGTATCGCTGGCAGCTCCCTCCCTACGCGAATTGGTTCACCGGCCCTGTCGATCTCTACCACGGCCCGGACTTTGTCCTGCCGCCTTTTAGCCGCTTTGGCCGCCGTCCAAGAACTGTGGTGACTATCCATGACCTGGCGTTCCTGGAGTATCCCCAGTACGCTGTTCCTTCACTGGCCGCCTACCTGCGCGAGGTGGTCCCTCGCGCGGCACGCACCGCCGATGTGGTCGCCACGGTCTCTCAGGCTTCGGCTCATACGCTCACGAAGTATCTGGGAACCCCTCCCGAAAAGATGGCCATTATCTCTCCTGGGGTAGGTCGGGCCTTCCGGCGCGTGACCGACCCTGTGCTGCTGGAGGCCACACGCTATAAGTATGGCCTGAAACACCCTTTCGTCTTGACGGTGGGAACCAAGGAGCCGCGCAAGAACCACCTGGGTCTGATCCGCGCTTTCCATCAGGCCCTGAAACACAAGCCGCGCCCGAAAATGTTGGTCATTGTCGGCGGCCCGGGCTGGCTTTATGAGGAGACCGAGCAGGAAGTGGTCCGCCTGGGTCTGACGGAGAAGGTGCGTTTTCTGGGGCATGTGAGCACACTCGACCTGGTGATGCTCTATAGCATGGCCGATGTCTTTGCCTATCCTTCCTTCTATGAAGGCTTCGGTATGCCCGCCCTGGAGGCTTTGGCCTGCGGCGCCCCCGTGGTTACCTCGAACACCTCTTCGCTGCCCGAGGTGGTTGGCGAGGCCGCCCTCAAGGTCGATCCTTATGACGTCGAGGCCCTGGCTTCCGCGATCACGCGCTTGCTCGCAGACCAGCAGCTCTGTGAGGAGCTGCGGCAGAAGGGCTTTGAGCAGGCGAAACGCTATACCTGGGAAGCCTCGGCACGTAAAATGCTCCTGGTCTATCAGAAGCTCCACGAGGGCCTCACGGACTTCACTACGCTGGAGGCTTCCTATGCGGATCGGCATTAATGCGCTCTTCTTTCGCCATCCCGCCAGCGGGAGTGGCCAATATCTGCTGCACCTGCTCAAGGCCCTGGCCACGCTTGATCAGCGCCATGAGTATGTCCTTCTGGGACCCCGTCCCGGGCCTTTGCCGTTCACTCCTCCTTCCCACATGCGCTACGTCACGGCTCCTGTCCCTTCTCTATTGGCCCGGAGCGAGAATATTGAAAAACTGCTCTGGGAACAGATGACCTCACCACGCGCAGCCCGGCGCCAGGGTGTTGATCTGCTCCATATTCCCTACTTCGCGCCGCCGCTGCGGGCCTCCATGCCAGTCATCGTCACGGTGCACGATGTGATTCCCTGGCATATGTCCATTTACCGTGCTGGGGCCAAGATCGAGGCCTATATGCGGCTCATCTCCTACACAGTGCGGCGCGCTACCCTGATTATTACGGTCTCCGAGCATGCAAAGCGCGATATTGTCGAAACACTGAAGCTGCCTCCTGAGCGCATCCGCGTGATCTACGAGGCCGCCGGCGAGGAGTATCGCCCCGTGCATGACCCCGAGCAACTGGCCAGAGCGCGCGCACGTTACGGCCTGGCCGAGCATCAACGCTACGTCTTCTACCTCGGGGGATTGGATGTCCGTAAGAATGTTCCGCAGCTGGTGCGCGCCTTTGCCCACGTCTACGAGCGCCTGGGCGAGCCAGATTTGCGCCTCTTGATTTCGGGCGATCCCGACCGCCAGCGTGGCCCACGCTTCCCCGATCCCCGTCCGGTGGCCGCCGAGCTGGGCATCGCCGATAAGGTGATTGTACGTTTTGTGCACGATGAGGATAAGGCCGCTCTCTATAGTGGCGCCGGCCTGTTCGTGTTCCCCTCGCTCTATGAGGGCTTCGGCCTCGATCCCCTGGAGGCAATGGCCTGCGGCGCCCCCGTGGTCTGCTCGAATCGGACTTCGCTGCCCGAGGTAGTGGGCGACGCAGCTCTATGCGTTGATCCTACCGATCTGGACTCCCTCGTGGATGCAATGTATGCTGTTCTCAGTGATATGAGACTTGAGGCAGACCTGCGCGCTCGTTCGCTGCGCCGCGCTACGCAGTTTAGCTGGCAGCGGACTGCAAGCGAGACGCTGGCCGCCTATGAAGCAGCTTTATCGCTGGAGAGAGCTTAGTGCAATGCGCGTTCTGACGATCTCTAAGGCCTATGTCGCCGGCACTTCTCACCGTAAGCTGGAGGAGCTGGCTAAGTGCCCCGGCGTCGAGCTGATCGCTGTGACCCCTCCCTATTGGCTGGCTGATGATGGCAGCAAGCAGGAGCTGGAACGGGTCTACCTGGAGGGCTATGAGCTGATCGTGACGCCAATGGCGCTCAATGGCCATTTCCATATTCACTATTATCCTCAGCTCAGCAGTATTATGCGCCGCGTGCGCCCCGATATTGTGCATATCGATGAGGAGCCGTATAATTTCGCGACCTACCAGGCAATCCGCCTGGCTCGACGCTATGGGGCGCTGCCCATTTTCTCGACGTTCCAAAACCTTTATCGCCGCTATCCTCCTCCGTTCCGGCAATTTGAGCTGTATTGCTACCACCAAGCCCAACACGCTCAGGCCTGTAACAAGGCAGCAGGCGAGGTGCTGCGCCGCAAGGGCTATAAGGGCAAGATTCATTTGATCGCCCAGTTCGGAGCGGAGCCAAGCCTGCACTATCCCGATCCTCAACGCCGGCCCTACCAGCCGGGAGAGCCGTTTATCCTGGGCTACGTGGGCCGCCTGAAGGAGGAAAAGGGAGTACCACTGATTATCGAGGCCCTGGCAATGCTGCCAGAGTGCTGCCGCGTGGTCTTCATTGGCTACGGACCCTTGCGCGATGAGTTGGAGCGCATGGCCCAGCGCCTGGGCGTGGCCGAACGCGTGACCTTCCTGGGTAGCTTGCCAAGCTATAAGGTGCCCGACGAAATGCGCAAGATGCATGTGCTGCTGCAGCCTTCACTGACACGCCCTAATTGGATGGAGCAGTTCGGACGTTCGATGGCCGAGGCTATGTGCTGTGAGGTCCCCGTGGTAGGCTCCAGTTCGGGCGAGATCCCTGTGACAGTAGGCGACGGCGGCCTGATCTTCCCCGAGGGCGATGCTCGCGCCATGGCTGAGTGCGTGCGACGCCTGCTTGAAGATCAGGACCTCTATCAGCGTCTGGCGCGCCAGGCCCGCCAGCATATCTTGCAAAATTATACGCAGGAGGCAATCGCCCGCAAGACGTACGAGGTTTTTCTGGAGATGCTGGCCGAACGCGACGCCGCCACCTCAACGCCGACCTCTGCCTCTTGAGTGGCTCGATGGCTATGCGACGCTCCGCTCTCCTCTGGACACGTGTCCTGCGCCGGCGGCCAGCTCCCTGGCTGCTCTTCTTGCTTGGCACTGCGCTCTTCGTCGAGAGTGCCTGGCAGGTCTTCCTGGCACCAACCGACCTGCTACGTTACCAGTGCTACGCCCTGCTGTTCTGGTTCGGCAGCACAGCCCTGCATTGGCTTCCGGCGCAGCAGTGCACCTTTCTCTCGCTCCATGGAGTCCAGCCCCCCTTTCATATTTTACCCCAAGAATATCCTCCTCTGACAATTATTCCTTTCTCTCTTCCATTGCTTGTCCCACCGCCGTACTATACCCTGACTTTTGCCCTGCTGATGCTCGCTATCTCCGCCATCTTGCTATGGCTGCTGTATCGCTTCGTCTCACGGGAGGCAGCCCTGGGCGGGGCATTGCTTCTCCTCCTGGGAGGAGGGCCGCTCCTCCAGGTACGCTATGATCTACTGCCTTCCCTCTGCGTTCTGGTCTGTCTGCTGGCAGCCCAGCGCGAGCGGTGGACACTGGCCTATCTCGCCCTGGCAAGCGGCACGCTCCTCAAGCTCTATCCCCTGCTGGGCCTGCCAGCGCTCTTTCTGGCCGAGCAGCAGCATCTCAACGCTGGTCAGCAGCCACTGAAGAAGATTGCCTCCTGGCGCTGGCGCCATCTGCTGCTCTTCGCGGCAACCGTGGTAATGGTCAGCACTTTCTTCGCCTTGCTCAATCCCGAGGGGGCGCTACTGGAGCCGCTGCGTTACTTCAGTCAGCGCCCTCCCCAGATCGAATCGCTAGTCGCGAGTCTGCTCTGGCTGAGCAACCTGGTTGGCGTCGGCCAACCGCTGCAGCTCCTCTTCAGCTACGGCTCCCTCAACGTTGCCAGTCCCCTGGCGCCCGCCGTGAGTCTCCTCCTGACGGGCCTGCTCTGTATTGGCCTTTTGCTTACGCTCTGGTTGCAATACAAAGGTGCCTTCGACCTCTGGGAGAGTATGCTCGCTCTCTTGCTGCTGCTCATCACCACCGGGAAGGTCTTTAGCCCACAATATCTCCTCTGGGTCATTCCCCTGGTAGTCAGCTCTACCCTGAGTCGCACCACCCCAGCCCGCGCTCGCTCCTGGCAGCTGATCTGGATTGCCATCTGCCTGCTGACAAGCTCAATCTATGTTCTCTACTATCCTCACCTGGCCGACCCGTCTAGCGCGCCCCAGATCGCGCTGACGCTGCCCGGTTTCTTCGCGATTATTCTGCTGCGCAATGCCTTTGTGCTCGCGGCCACCCTTGGTCAGTTTGGCTTCGGTCTCCACCGGGCGTTATGATATAGTGAAACAGACGCAGCGATGGTCGCTTCGATCGAGTGGTTAGGCCAGTCAGGCGGAGGAGTTGTTTCTATGGATGACGCATTTCTCGGCTATTTAGTCAAAGGAAGATACAAGCTGATTGACCAGATCGCAGAGGGAGCTTTTGGCTCAGTCTACATTGCTCGTGATTTAGAAACTAACTATCTGTACGCGGTGAAACTGCTTCATGAGAAATTCCTGCGTAATACGGAGATCTTACAGCGTTTCCAGCGTGAAGCCTCGCTGCCGCTAGGTATCGATGATCCCCATATCGTCCATGTCATCGACTATGGCTGGGATGGGCAGGTCCATTTTATTGTTATGGATTATGTCGATGGTCACAACCTGCGCGCCATTATGCAGCGCCGCGGTCCATTCCCCCTGGAAACAGCCCTGGCCTACGCTGAGCAGGTTGCTCTTGGACTAGAGGCGGCTAACTGTCGTGGTATTGTGCACCGTGATCTCAAACCACAGAATATCCTGGTGAATAACCGGGGCGAAGTAAAAATTACTGATTTTGGTCTGGCTCGCGCCAAGGACACCCCAACGATCACTGAGACCGATGAATTCATGGGCACGGCCTACTACATTTCTCCTGAGCAGATCGACAGTGGCCACGCGGCAGACATTCGCTCTGACCTTTACTCGCTGGCGGCCATTCTTTTCGAGATGCTGGCGGGGAAACCGCCCTATCGGGGCAACAACGTGATGGAGCTCATTATCAAGCATAAAAACGAGCCTATTCCAGCGCTACGACCGCTGCGTCCCGATCTTCCGCCTATCGTTGATCAGTTTTTCCAAAAAGGCCTGGCCAAGCGACCCGAGCAGCGCTATCAAACGCCCCAGGAATTTATCGAGGCACTGCAGAACCTGCGCCGCGTCATGGCCAGCCATTCCCAGCCGGCCAGCCTGCCCACCTTCTCAGCTGGTCCGCTGACCCTCCCCGAGCAAAGCACAGTGATCGAGGCCGCAGCGCCCCGAGCCGCCGCCCGGCTCGTCCACCTGGCCACGGGGGAAGCCTTCCCACTGGCCAGCCAGGAGATGATTATCGGGCGACGTGATCCCGTGCGCAATCTCTATCCCGATATCAGCCTGGCTGACAAGATGGTGGGAAGGCGCCACGCCTGCATCCGCAATCGTCAGGGCACCTTTACCGTTGAGGACCTTCACTCACGCAACCGCACTCGTCTCAATGGCCGCTTTCTGCCACCTGGTGAAGAGCGAGCACTCAACCACGGCGACATCCTGCGTTTCGGCAATATTGAGATGCGCTTCGAGCTGGTCAATGGCCACCAGGCTCCAACAGAGGACAAGGAGGGAGAGGAGGCAGCGAGCTAGCTCGCTCATCGGCCCATTCGCTCACCTGTCCTGCCCTGTCTGCTTCAGCCCTGGCCAGCAAGATAGTCAGGCAAGGCCGCCACCGAGGGCAGCAGCACCTCGGGACGCTCTTCAGGCCGGCCTTCCTTGAGCAGAGGTGTATCTGGCCCGTGCTTGCCAGTGCAGACCAACAGTGCCCGCAGGCCAGCTCGCCTGGCCCCCTGGACATCGTTGACCAGATCGTCGCCTACCATCAGCGTCTCCTCCGGCGCCGTTCCCAGCAAGCGCACGGCCTCCTCAAAGAAGGCCCGCTCTGGCTTCCCAATGACCACAGCCTGTTTGCCAGAGGCCAGCTCCAGGGCGAAGACGAACGGCCCGCTATCGAGGCGCAGCCCATCGCTCACGCGCCAGTAGAGATTTTTGTGCATGGCTACCAGATCGGCGCCGGCCATCAGTAGACGAAAGGCACGATTCATATTCTCGTAGGAAAGCAACTCCTCAGCTCCACCGATTACCACCGCAGCGATATCCTCCCTCTCCACGTCGTCCGGCCTGAGTGGATCAACTAGTTCAATGCCAGCGAAATCAGCTGCAGTATCGCCTTTGCTGAGCAGCCAGCAGCGTTTGCCAGGATAGACGCGGCGCAAATAGGCGGCGGTGGCCATCGGAGCCGTGATCAGCTGCTCAGCGGAGACCGGTAGTCCGATCTCCTGGAGACGCTGGGCCAGCGTTGAGCGAGCCATTGTCGTCGTATTGGTTACAAAGGCATAGCGATAACCATGCTGCTCCAGCCAGCGCAGCGCCTCGGCAGCGCCTTCAACTGGCCGCATACTCACATGTAGCACACCATCGATATCCAGCAGCACACCGCGGACAGTTCTCATCAGGCGTCTCCTTCTCATCAGGATTGATCAAATAAAGCCAGACACTATAGAAGTCTCCCTACTGAAGAAGTCTCCCTACTGATCAGAAAACAGACGTTCTTGACAGTAGAGAGTGCCGACACTCTCTTCCTCGAAAATGGCCCCTTCGCCACAGATCGCCCGAGCATGAGGCTCTGCAACGCCGGAGAGCATTCGTTATCACTATATGCGTTTCTGGCCTGCGAAGCAAGAAGTGCTGGCGCGTTTACTCGAAGAGTAACCTGTTATCGTATCTTGCCCGGCCTGTCAGCAGAGGTTCCCCGAGATGGGAGCAATGAAAAAAGCCACGTACCAATGACACGAGACAGGGAATGATGCTATAATAGCCGCGAGGAATAGCCTTTAAGTAGGAGATTGCGCCATGGACGGTGACATGATCGGGCGTGTCATCAAGGGTCGCTACAAACTGATTGACGAAAGAGGGCGGGGCAACTTCGCCACCGTCTATGTTGCTCGTGACCTCGAAAACAACCATATTTATGCCATCAAGGTGCTGCATGTCGAGCTGGCGGGAGACAGCGAGTTGCTGGCCCGCTTTCAGCGTGAGGCCCGCATCCTGTTGCACCTGAGTGATCCCCATATTGTGCGTATCATCGACTATGGGGAAGACCACAACATGCACTTTATCGTGATGGACTACATCGATGGGCAGAATCTCAAGTACCATACGATCACCTATGGGCCGCTGAAGCCCTCGCGAGCGCTCAACTACGCGCATCAGATTGTCGAGGGCCTGGACGTCGCCTACCGACATGGTGTAGTCCATCGTGATATCAAGCCGCAGAACATCCTCATTAACACGAAGGATGTCGTCAAAATCACGGACTTCGGGCTAGCACGCAGCAGCGAGACGGTCACCCTGACCCGCTCCAACATGTTCATGGGCACTCCTTACTATATTGCGCCCGAGCAAGCCGAGAGCGGTCGCTCGGCAGACACCCGCTCGGATCTCTATTCGGTCGCCACCGTCCTGTTTGAAATGCTAACCGGCCATCCGCCGTTTGAGGGTGAGACAGCAGTCGACATCGTCATCAAGCACATGAATGAGAAAGTGCCCTCGATTTGCCGGCAGCGGCCAGAGCTGCCGCCGGAGATGGATCAGTTTTTCCAGAAGGCGATGGCCAAGGCGCCCGCAGAACGTTATCAGACTCCTCAGGAGTTCCTGGCCGCCTTAGAGCAGCTACAGCAGCGCGTTCATGAGGTAGGCGCTGATGAGCGTGCCGAGCCTCCCGAGGGAGAGCGCGCCGCTCCTCCTCGCATACCTCCTCAAAAACAGGCTCGCCTGGTCGTCATCGCCACGGGCCAGGTCTTTCCTCTTACCGGTGAGCAAATGGTCGTCGGTCGCCACGATCCAATTCTGGGGATTTACCCCGAAATTAATCTCATGGATAAGACAGTTGGCAGACGGCATGCCTATATCCGCAATCAGCATGGTACTTTTACCGTTGAAGACTTGAACGCTCTGAATAAAACCCGCTTAAATGGAGTGGTTCTTGCACCGCATGAGGAGCATGTACTCAAGGATGGAGATATTCTTCGCTTCGGCAGCGTTGAGGTTCGCTTTGAACTGCGCTGAGCTATTACGCTATTTTGCAGTTGTAGGGACGGCCCACGCGGTCGCTTTCTCCGCCAGGACATGTGGATCGGCCAGGCAGCTCCTACAACTCGGAGGGGTGAACCAGTATGCATAATCTACTATCGAGTCCGCTCATCCTCGTCATTGCAGCGGTCGTCGTTATCATCCTGATCGTGGGGGCCATCTTGCTGATACGCAGCAGCGGCAAGAAGCGCGATGAGGAGACGAGCGCCGCCCAGGCTCAGGCGCCAGAGTGGCAGCGCCAGGCCGCCCCAGGAGGATGGGGCCAGCAAGCGATGGGGAACGCTCCCGATCAGCTCTGGGGCCAGCCAGCCCAGTCACAGCAGCCGGGCGGATGGGGAAGCCCTGGCCCGGGCATGGCCCAGCCTCAGCAGCAGTCTCCGTTCTCGCCCTGGGGCGCCCAGGGCCCGGCTCAGCAGCCAGGCGGATGGGGTGGCGCAGGAGCCGCTGGAGCGCAGCCCCAGGCAGCGCCCTGGTCCGCACAGCCCCAGGCCCAGCAACCAGCTCAGCCGATGTCTCCCTGGGGCGCCCAAGCGCAAGCGCAAGCGCAAAGCGCTCCCTGGGGAATGCCCCCCGGGCAGGCTCAGCCCCAGGGCACACCTTCTTCTTCGGGTGCCAGCTGGGATAATGTCCCACCCGGTGGCCCAGTCCCGCCTTGGGAGAGCCAGCAGCCAGCAGGGGCACAAAACCCATGGGGTCAGACCGCTCCTCAGAGCGGTAACACCGCACCTTGGGGTCTGTCACAGCAGCCACAGCCGCCTTCTGGCCCAACAGCGATGCCGGCCTGGGGTCAGAGCGGGCCAACAGGACAACCCGCTGCTGCCGATCCCTGGGCCCAGGCGCAGGCCCAAAGCGCGTCTCCCGCTCAGCCCTGGGGCCAGGGGCTACAGCCTCCGCAGGGCGCTGGCATGATGGGGCAGGTCCCTGCCACACCAGCCCCAGCCTCGCCCGCCAGCAACCCCTGGCAGCAACCCCAGCAGGCTCAACAGCCCGTCTCTCTGCCCGGCTTTGCTCCTTCCGGCCCCACTGGCCAGCCCGGCCAGTTCGGCCAACCCCCGGAGGTCGCTCCCGCCGCCTTCTCCGAAGCCGATAAGACGATGCTGCGCACGACGGGACCGCAGGCTCGGATCGGCATCTTGCGCGTTGAAGAAGGGAAAGAGGCCGGTCGCGTCTACGAGATCCGTAAGGACTCGCTCAGCATCGGGCGCAGTCGCGAAAGTGATATCTTTCTGGAGGATCTGGCCGTCTCTCGCTTGCATGCCTCGATCATCAATATGGGCAATGGCAATTATGCCCTTAAGGATGAGGGGAGTGCCAACGGGACCCGGCTGAACGGCCAGATGATCACCAAGTACCAGCCCTATCCTCTCCAGGAAGGGGATAAGATCCAGCTTGGGCAAACCGTGCTTGTCTTCGCCAAACGTTGATGACAGATCTGTGGCTCAGCGTACTGTCACCTGGCCTGGCTGGCTTCGTTCGGTCTGGCTCGGTATTCTTGGGTTTGGCTTGTTGGTTCGGTTCTTCGGCCCCGGGTTTGCCTCCCTCTCGCTAGGTCAGGCAGGCCCGGAACGTGTGTCACATCGGTCGGGCACCCGCCGCGCCGCATCACTTCGGATGCCGCGGCTGGTTGCTGGCCTCTCGGCCCGGCAGCCTCAGCCAGGGTGCCCTCTTCAATGGGGTGAGTTGTGCAGCCACAACACGATGAGCTGATCGGAGCAACACTCGGAAACTATCGAATTCTGGCCCCACTGGGCCAGGGCGGCATGGCCCGCGTCTACCGCGCCCGACAGGAAAATCTGGACCGCGAGGTCGCCATCAAGGTGCTCCCGCCCTGGTACGCTGCAGATCGCAGCTTCGTCGAGCGTTTTAACCTCGAAGCCCGTCTGGTCGCTCGCCTCTCTCATCCCAATATCGTGACAGTCCACGACGCCAGCGAGTATAACGGGCTGCTCTACATCGTCATGCAATTGGTCGACGGGGGAACGTTGAAGCAGCGGCTCGACCAGCTCCGCGCCCAGGGGAAGACGATGGACTTGGCTGAGGCAGCGCACATCTTTCGCCAGCTCGCCGATGCCCTCAGCTATGCCCACGACCAGGGCATTATTCATCGCGATGTCAAACCTGTCAATGTGCTGATGGACCGCTCAGGCCGCCCTATCCTCTCAGACTTCGGCATCGCCAAGGTCCTGGCAAGCAGCCATGAGCAGCTGACACGCCCGGGCGCCGGCGTCGGCACCCCTGAATACATGTCCCCAGAACAATGTATGGGCGGGCAGATCGACGGACGAGCCGATATCTATGCGCTGGGCGTGATGCTCTATGAGGCCCTGACCGGACGCACGCCCTTCATCGGCGATAACTATCCAGCTCTGGCCCACAGCCACCTCTACGAACCACCATCTCCACCAAGTCGCTTTAATCCCACTCTTCCCCCTCCGGTGGAACGAGTGATCTTGACGGCCCTGATGAAGGACCCTGCTCAGCGCTACCAACGAGCCAGCGAGCTGGCCGATGCTCTCGACCTGGCTCTCCACGCCACTGGTCGGTTGCCAGCTTATCAACCAGCCTATCCAAGGGAGCGCTTCGCCTCAGCGGCTCCTCAGCTTGCTCAGGCAGCCCCAGCCGCTTCACCGGGCCTGTCTGTCGCACCCGGAACTGCCCAACCACGTACAACTGGCTATCTCTGCCCAAATTGCCAGCATCTCAATAAACCCCACATGCGCTACTGTACTCGCTGCGGCTGCCCGATCAACCAGTGCCCCGGCTGCGGGCGTATCCACCTGGCCAGTACCCGCTTCTGTACCGCCTGTGGACACGCTCTTTCTCCTGTCCCTGTTTAATGCACTTTGATAGAAACATTCATCTTTTCATCTTTGCCAGGCTGAACAAGCTGCTCCAGAATACGCCGCTGCTGCAGCAGACGCTTCTGGAGCAGCGAAAGCAGCGCTTCATCGCTCATAGCCAGAATACTGCGAATGCGCTCAACCAGAACACTTGGCTGTGTCGGCTTGGTCAAATAGTCGACCGCCCCCTCCTCCAAGCCGCGCACCTGCTCGCTCAGGCGAGTCGAGGCGGTCAATACCAGGACACGAATGGGGGGACTAAACTTGTTGGCTCGCAGCCAATGCAGTACCTCCCAGCCAGAGATAGGCCGCATGTTCAGATCGAGAACGATGAGCTGAGGACCAAAGCTGGGCACCAGCTCCATTGCCTCCTTCCCACTGCGCGCCCCACGTACCTCAAAGTGAGCATAGGACAGAAAAAGACTGAGGACATGAAGAATAGCTTCGTCATCCTCAACAATGAGAATTTTTGGCTTTCGCTCTTGAACAGACATGTCATCACCTTCTCCCAACCGCGGGGCAGCCAGAAAAGGCCCACGAGGAGCCACGGCCAGCATCCTCTGATGGAAAGACCAGCCTGGCACAAGACAAGACAATAAGCCAGCTTACCTGCGCGGCTTACGCGACTTACGAGGCGAGAGCATGCGTGCGTGTCAAGGGGAAGCGCACCTCCGCCACCGTATAGCCTCCACAGATCGGCTTGAGGCCAGGCGTGTTAGCCGGTGGTTCCAGCTCGGTCACACGCCGTAGACTGAAACGCCCACGCAGATCAGCAAGCAAATTGCGAATCAGCGAGAGGCCCAGCCCCTCACCGCTTTCTTCTTCCTCCAGGGGCTTCTTCGGCCCTCTCCCCGTATCAATGACCTCGACCACAACCATGCCTTCCTCCTCACGTCCCCTCACCAACACCGTTCCCTCGGTCAAATCAGCCATACCATGCTTAATGGCATTCGAGACCATCTCATTGAGCACCAGGGCCAGAATCGTGACCGCCCGAGAGGGAATCACGATCGGACATGGCTCAACCTTAAAGGTAATATGAGCATCCGGTGGACTGAGATTCGCGCTGGCCACACCGACTATCTTGCGTGCAATATCATCAACTCGCGCCTCACTAAGATCCTCATGCGCCAGCAGATCGTGGGTGGCCGCTAGCCCCTGAACCCGATTGACGCTCTCGGCCAGGGTATTGCCAACCTCGGGCGAGCGTGTCCGCCGGCGCTGTAGTGAGAGAATGCCGGCCACTGTGGCCAGGTTGTTCTTGACCCGGTGGTGCAGCTCGCGCAAGAGCATCGACTTCAGCTCCAGACCGCGCCGCGTCTCCTCATAGAGGCGCGCATTCTCAATAGCAATGGCGGCCTCATTCGCAAAGGTCACCACCAGCTGCATCTGCTCAGGACTTAGCAGATGCCTGTGGCTACTATAGATACAGATACATCCCAAAACTTTTCTTTTTACTTCCAGCGGCACACAAAGAACCGAGTGGATCTCAGATGAAATGAAGGGATCAGCGCGCAGAAAACATTTCTCATCCTGCTGGAAACAGTCGACGAGCATAATCGGGCGCCCCGTCTGGACGGCGCGCCCTGCGCAGCACTCGCCTACTTTGACACGTGCCTGCTGGATCTGGCTGCCGCCAAAGCCATAGTGGGCCAGGATGTGCAGCGTCTGCGTCTCGGCATCCAGCTCAAAGATACATGAGCGCTCGGCGCCGCTGAGATGCACCGCCTGAGTGGTGATCATTTGCAACACTTCGTCGAGATTCAAGGTGCGCGCAATGACAGTGGTGACACGGTGAATAGTCGCCAGCTCGTGAACCTTGCGCCGCAGCTGCTCATCGGTTTGCTCGTAGAGGCGCCCGTTTTCGACATTGATGGCAATGATCCCCGCTACCACCTCTAGAAAGTTGATCTCGTCGGGCGTGAAGTCGCGCGGCTCCTCCGACTGCACGCTGATGACCCCAATCAGGCGCTCGACTGAGCCAAAGAAGATGATCGGGAGCGCCATCAAGCCGTGATACTCTGTATCGTAGGTGGTGGCCTCAGCTGCAAAGTTCGGGTCGCCCATGACGTCGCGAACCAACAGGGGATGGCCTTTATCAGCCACCCAGCCACTGTATCCCTCACCCAGACGTAAGGTGAAATGCATGCCCCCAAGCGGGCGCGGGCCATTGGTCGCCCGCAGCGTTAGCAAGCGCTGCAACTCGTCGTAAAAGAAGATCGCGCACAGCGAGACCTGCAGCTCCTCCGCCACAATGCGCGCCGTCACTTCCAGCGTCTGATCAAGGTCCATGCTGGAGTTGTTAATGCCGTTGATGCGCTGCAGAGCCAGGAGACGCCGGCTGTTGCGTTCCAACGCGCGCCGCTGTTCATCAGCGATCCGGCTCACCGCCTCCTGATAGCCGTGAGTCAGCGCCAGCGAGCAGGCCGACTGGAGCCGGTAGAGGCGAGCAAGCGCTGCGGCCAGCCACTGGGGCTGGTCAGTAAAAATAGCCTGCAACTCCTCGCTGAGGGCATCGATATAGACCTGCATGGCTTCCAGGCGGGCGTCTAATCTCCCCCCCTGCTCCGCCAGCCAGCGCCCCGAGCGCTCAAAGCGACTCTGCAGCCCGGCCTCATCTTCTCCTACTAGCGCCTGCAAGAACAGCCAGGCATCGCTCCCTTCTTCGGGACCAGAGCTTGCGCCGGAGGCCCGTTGTAAGCATATCTGTAACCGTGAGAGGTGTTGGCCAAGCACCTGCTCCACTTCACACTGTTGCGACACGTCCTGTCACCCTGTTCTGGTTACTGCCTCTCTTGCAAGCCACGGATGGAAGATGCGCCTTTTCCTCTGAGGGCGAGGACCAGATATTCTCAGGTCAACCAGGCCAGATGTCTTATCCGACCTTTCTGCTTCAGAGAGATGTGCTATCCTCTGCCCGTGGTACTTCAGCAGCGACCGCTACGAACTTGAACCACATTATATCATAGATAGCGGCCAGTATATAGCTGTCTGGTCTTCTCCAGGCTTTTCCCTCCAGCGGGCCTTCCCACGGCCTGTCTTTGATAGCCTTTTCAGGGGAAGAGCCGCCCGCTGGTTCATCCTTCGACCGTTACTAAAAAAGTAACGGGAAATAACGCTGAGATCACTCGTGAGCATGTATGGGAGAAACAACCGATGAGAAGGTGCTCGCACTGCGGCCTGTCGCTCTCGCCAACCTGGACAGATAGCCGCTGCCCCCGCTGTGGCTCTGTCCTGGGCCAGGTCCCCCCATCATCACCGTCCCTGGCCCCTGATTGGGCAGCGCCTTTTGAATACCAATGGGGAGCCGTCCCGACCCCTATGCCCCAGGCCCAGCCTGGCAGCGCAGGGTCAGTCCCAACTTCTGTTCAACAAATGCCTTTCCCGAGCTGGCCTCAGTCCGGGCCGGCTCCTCAGCCAACTCCGCTGCCGCTAGGAGGTGGAGACTGGAACGACGTCGATCCCGCCAGCCCAACCACTGTCTTCCAGCCCCAGCTGGTACAACAACCGCCCCAACCACAAACGCCGCTCTGGCTCCCCGGGTCTCCACCTCAGCCAGGTGCGTCCCCGCAGGAGTTCTCGCCTGCTACTCCAGCCACTGCGGGCACAGCCTTCACTGCTCCTTCTTATCGTCCCAGCCATGTGCGCCTGGGCTTCTTCACTTCAGCCGCTTGCCTGGTGACGGCTGCCATTATCCTGCTCTTTGTCTGGTTCATGGCCACCAATATGGTGGTAAACCCCACCGGGGGCAGCGCCAGCTTGCAGAACGCAGTGACCGCCACGGCAAGCCATAACGGCCCGGCTACACCGCTGGCTAGCGCTACCGCCTCCCCTTCCACGACAGCGCTGCCCGGCCAGGCTTATATTGATCAGCCCCAGCTGGCCAGCGCCGTCAATACACAGACAGGCCAGCCTAGCCAGGTGACAACAACTTTTAAGACCAATCAAGCCATCTACGTCACTTTTGCTCTCCATCCACATGGGCAGGCAGGTGCTGTCTGCGTTTACTGGTATCTCAACGGCAATAGTGTGACTAACTTTGCTTTCCCTGTCAGGCCCTACAGCCAAACTGGCTACTCCTATGCCATTTATGGTCAGCCCGGGACAGGAAGCGTCGATCTCTACTGGGCAAGCACAACGCAATGTACGGACCGCGTCCTGGCCCAGCACGTTACCTTTACGGTTGTGGCTGGATGACTGGTTGCTTTGCTCGGAAGCCTTGCCCCGGTAACCTGGTGTGGTGGCCGGTCTCTCACCCGCTTCTGATTCGGCAAGGAGTAAATCTGTCGCAAAATGATCCCCTTGCCAGCGTTTTCTCTAAAGGTGGCTAGAAGCAG
The DNA here is from genome assembly GCF_008974285.1 of Thermogemmatispora aurantia. Lineage (GTDB taxonomy): Bacteria > Chloroflexota > Ktedonobacteria > Ktedonobacterales > Ktedonobacteraceae > Thermogemmatispora > Thermogemmatispora aurantia. The sequence continues at coordinate 1,196,669 of NZ_BKZV01000001.1, forward strand.
CCACCTGGCAGCCGCGATGACGCGTGCTATATTGAGAGAGCAGCAAGCCAGGCCGGGGGTGAGCTGAAAAGGGAAAGTGGCAGGGGGGTTAGCAGAGAAGCAGGCTAGGGTCAAGCTAAGTCGGTAGAAGGAATGCCCCAGGCGGGCGTCTCCAGCGTCTCAGAAGGTTCTGGACCACGGCACAGCTTTGGTTCTGACGAACGCCCACCGGCTGCTGGTCTACTTGAGTGAGGAGGTTTTCCCATGCAATGCAATCGTTGCGGGGCAGCGCTCCCTACAGGAGCCGCCTCGTGCCCGGTCTGCGGCAATCCTACACCCTATAACCTTGCTAGCCAGACCCCCTATGACCCTACTGTGGCCGCTATTCCATCCCAGGGGACTCCCCCTCCGCCGCCGGCTACTAACTACGGCCCCCAGGGGAGTTCTCCCTATGGCCCGCCAAGCATGCCTACCGATCCCTATAGCCCCTCCCCCGTAGGACCCTATGTACCTGGCGGCCCAGGCCCCTACGGCCCACCCCCTACCCCACCACGCAAGAGCAACCTCGGCAAGGTGCTGCTCATCGTCGGCGCAGTGCTGCTGGTTATCGTCGCAGCCTGCTGTGGCGGTTTCTTCATTATAGCACGCAATGCCTCTAATAATGTAGTTAGCAGCATTAATGCGACTGCCACCGCTATTGCCGCGACAGCTTCGGCAGAGGAGGGCACAGCCAGTAGCCTGCTGACCCCAACGACCACCGTGGCTCCTACCACCTCGGCCCCCTCTAACCAGCAAGGCCCCTCACCATCCGGTTCGCCCATTGCTACTTCGGCAAGTGCCATCGTCACTAAGGTACAGATGGCCGATCAGGTGAACGATGTGACGCCAACCCATCTAACCTCAACCTTTAAAACGCACCAAACCATTTATGCCACTTTTGAGATAAAGAGTGGCAACAGTGGATATATGGTAGCCAAATGGTATCTTAACAATGTACATGCATTTGATAACAAAGTATTGCAGGTGAAACCAGGCTACGACGCAGGTTACTTCGCCGGCTATTACAACCTGGCTGGTCAGGGAGCGGTCGAGATCTACTGGTGCACTACCTCTGACTGCAGCGACGCTCAACTAGCCCAGGTGGCCACCTTCACTGTCGAGGAGAGCAGCTAACCCGGGCTCAGACGGGCGTGGGCCACTACAGCGCTCGATCTGCCGAGCGAGTAGCGCACCTCACGCCCGTGAGCCTGGCAGCTCTGTTCAGCCAATCAGCAGCAGTGGAGGAGTGTATGCTTGTGGCTCCTCTCCTCAACCTGAGCCCGGAGAGGAGGAGGGCTAGTCGTTGGATAGGCCTTCGCTGACAAAAGGAGCCAGGGCGGCCCTCAGCTGGGCGAGTTCCTGTCCGTCCAAGGGCAAGACCGGCGAGCGCGGCGGCCCTCCATAGCCTCGGAGCAGCTGCAGGGCGGCCTTGAGCCCGGCTACACTGTAGGTCGTGGTCAGTAGAGTATTGAGTGCTACCAGGCGAGCTTGTAGGCGGCGGGCCTCTTCGAGACAGCCGGAGGCAAAAAGAGTCTGGACGCGACAAACCTGCTGTGGCAGAACGTTGGCCAAGGCAGGTACTCCTCCCCGCGCTCCGACCGCCAGCGCCGGTAGCAGAAAGCCAGCACTGCCAGCTAGCACAGCGAAATCGGGACGGCTGGCGTCCAGCTGGCCCACGATCTGGGCCAGCTTGGCAATGTTGCCAGCGCTATCTTTGAGGCCGATGATATTGGGGTGCTCCTCGGCCAGGCGGCAAATCAGCGACGCCTCCATGTCCAGACCTGCCGTATTGGCTGGCATATTGTAAATCACAACGGGCAGAGGAGAATAGTTAGCGACTGCCCGATAATGTGCCAGCAGCGCTGCCCCAGTCATCCGCCCACGGAAATAGAAGGGGGGTAGCACTAGTACAGCATCGGCCCCCGCGCGAGCCGCTCGCTCGCAGCCAGCGATAGTAGCCCGCGTCGACTGCTCACCACAGCCGGCGAGCAACTGAAGTCGGAAACGTGCTTTCTCTTTTGGGTGGTCCAGCTGGTCAATGACTTGACGTGCCGTGCGAATGACCTGTTCGCGCTCCTCGCTGGTCAAATGGGGCGCTTCGCCATTCGAGCCAAGAACCACATAACCGGCGATATCGCTCTCGGCCAGCCAGCGGAGGTGGTCCTCCAGCGTCGCCAGGTCAAGCTCTTCGTCGGGAGTGAAGAACGTCGGAACCGGCGGATAAATCCCCTGTAAATGCAAGGCAGACATGTCTCTTCTTTCCCTCTGCTAGGCCATACATACACTACTGGCCGAATCCCTTGGGCGGCGAGGCGGCGAGGAAGAGGCCCGGAGCGTGCAGCCACCAGAGCCAGGTCGGCCTCCCTCCCTTAGTGGATGAGAGTGGTCAGCGCCATGAAGCTCAGTGCCGCAACCACCGCGAGAAGGAAGACCAGCGCCAGGAGAAAAGAGAGACCACGCCGCCGCGCTGCCGCTGCGCGCTCCCGCTCAAGACGCGCATCCTCAGCAGGGCACCATTGAGGACGGGCGCAATAAGGACAGAGCGGAAAAAGCTCGTAGGGTTGACAGAGTCTGCCCCCACCATAGCGATAGCCGCCGATCTCATAGCGAATCTGCTCACTCTCGAAGACAGCCCGACAGTGAACACAGCGCAACAGCAGATATTCCGTCCAGTCATAGGCTTGACAACGTGGGCAGGCCACTCTCTGCGTGGGAGCCAATACTGTTCCCGCGGGCGCAGACCAGCGATGGTGGCAGCGATGGCAATAGCAAACATCACCCTCTGGTGTCCCTACAGCCGTCGAGAGCCGCAAGTGGAGCGCCCCATCTTTGCGAGCCTGGCCACCGCTGACGCTGCCGCGCAGCAGCCCCTGCTCTCTCAAGGTGGCCGCCTGCTTAGCGTCCAGACTATAGATGATCTGGCCTAGATAGATGGTCGCCGGGCCATCCAGCGCGGGGAAATCATAATGGCGTTGGCGATCGCGACGGGCCTGCGGAGAAACCTCAGCTTTAGTCGCTTTGGTAGAGGTGGAGCCTTTACCCTCCGCATGCGGAGAGTGATCGGCTCTTGCCAAGCCAAGCTGCTGCCGGCGACGCTCATCGTAGGCTCGTCTTAGTTCAGCATCGCTGAGCGTCTGATAGGCCTCCAGAATCAGACGCATGCGCTCCTCAGCATCCTCGCCCTTATAGACATCAGGGTGATAGCGAAGCGCCAACTTTTTGAAAGCAGCCTTGATCTCAGCAGGAGAGGCGCCGGCCTCTACCCCCAACACAGCATAGTAGTCGACAAAAGAACTCATCGGGTGCCCATCTCAGCATCCAGCTCGTGGAGCATGCCGCCCGGTTTTTTTCTAACGGTACGTATGATACCACAGAGAAGATACGCATGAGCCATGCCTTTGTTTCAGTTCCAGGAGACCGACCTGGCCCAGAGAGGATCTGAGCACAGTGGCGTCCAACGAGCATCAGCCGCGCAGGCGCTATCAAGCCGGTCGTCATGCCGCTTCAGGTGGCACTGGACCAGGGGCCGCAAGAGACAACAGGTAAGCAACTGGAGGAGAATCCAGTCCTGGTCAGGTGCAAGGCAGTCTTCAGAAGCGCTCTTCGCCGGTGTTCCACATCAGCTTTCTGGGATCGTCAGGCGAAAACTGCGAGAGAGGGGACGAGGTTCCCCGCGAGCGACCCTCATCCTCGCGCAGCTGCTGAAGGGCCAGCACGGTCTCCCGCAAACGTCTGTTTTCCTCGCGCAGCTGATAGAAGCCCTGCTTCATCTTCTGTAGTTCAGCAGAGTCTTGATGCAAGCGTTGCATGCGAGCCAGCAAGTTATTGAGTGAGCCAGAGATCTGCCAGAGTACATTGTCGCCTGTGAGCGGAACGCGAGCGCTGTAGTCACCGTTGGCCACCCGGGTATGGGTCTCCACGATTTTCTGAATGCTGTTTTCCAGCTGCTCCTTCTGCCGGGCAGCAGCCTCAGCCTGCAGAGCCAGATCATGCTCCAGACGAGCGATCTCTTCCGCGCGGTCGGCACGTGCTAGAGCGTGTACTGTGCTGCTAACCCAGACATAGGCCACGACCGAGATGATTATCTGGCTGATGAGGATAGGGCTAATGATGCCGGTGAAGTTGATTTCAAGCATACCCATCAGCTCGGGTGTTTGGGGGAGCTGAGTCAGGGCCAAGAAGGTAAAGAGACAGTTGATCAGAGCGACTACGAACACCCACCAGGGGGCCAGGAAGGAGACGGCACAGACCAATGGCAGGATCAGCATGCCAAAAACCGGCAGATCCATCATATTGATGCCGCCAGGGGTGGTCACAATATCGGCGATGGGGAAGAACATAAAGGTCAAAACCACAATGAAGCCGGCAGCATTGACAAAGCCGAGACGGTTCAGAACCGTCGCAATAACCAGCATAAAGAAACAGGCGATGACAATGGGCACCAGGTAGAAATTGGTGCCGAGAAAGCCGGCAGGAAGAGCTACAATAAGCAGGAGGTAGAGGGCAGGCAGGATCTGACTGCCAGTCCGCCCGCGCCGAAAGAGTTCGCGACGCTGGAAGGAGGCCGAGGCCGGCGGCGTCGCAGGAGAGGCCAGCCGATACCACCAACGCAGCCAGCGGTTCTCACGGTGGTCGGAGGCCAGATAACTGGGCACTTCCGCATCAGTACTCTGGGTATCGAGATCAGCAACGGTGATCCTTTTCATAGGGAAGCCTTTCCTTCCTTGTTTTCGCAAGACAGGTAGAACTGAATAGCTGGGCAACCAGCAAGGAAATATGCATTGGGAAAGAAAAGCGCATCAGACACCTTTCTCCCAGAAAGCCATCTCTGCTTAGGAAGCTGCGTCTTTGTCCTGGCAGTGCCAGCTCAGCTGATCGCGAGATCTCCCTCTCACGGCGCTACAGACGGATCACGCCGATCGCCTGGAGATCACGCAGAACAGCACGCACCGCCTCGGGAGAGGTCGAGAGAATCTCAGCGATTTTCTCGACAGAACGGGTTCCGTCAGCTAGAGCAAAGACCATGCGATGCATGCGCGACCAGCCAACCATCTGCCACTGTTCCAGATGCAGCAGGCGCTGCGGGAAAGCTGAGGGCCCTGTGGGCGTGTTTCTCACCTGCCCGGGCACAGCATGCGACTCAATCGGAACTTCCTCTTGAGGGATAAAAGTCCAGTCGAGCTTCCCCAGGCGTGCGAGCTTTGGCGAAGCGTCCTCCTCTTTCAGACGCCGCCCACTCTTGCCAACGAAGAAGCAGGAAACAATCTGCCCTGCACGTAGAATGATCTCAACACGGCATGGCTCCGGCATCCCCGGGACTCCCGAGGGGAGATCGGCATAGAGGAGTCCGGTTTTGCGATGTTCGCGCATGACCTGTTTCATCGTCTCAAAGTCCAGGCGATACATCGATCAAGGCTCTTCCTGTTGCAAACAAGGAGCCAGGAGCCTGGCACAATCAGGCTCCTGACCTTCTTCGATTCACAGAGCTCCACAATTCGGGGAAAGACGGTAACCGCTTCCTGGTGCTGCTTATAGGGTTCTTCCCACAGAGCCGACTCCTCGCTTAGTTATTTTAACAGATGATGGCATCCTCAAATATTAAGATTATATAAAAATGCCGGGCAAATATTGCATAAATCCTTAGAAGGTACTATCCTTTCATAGATAGAGATGCCCGGTTCTTTAGGGCCTTCTACCCAGTGAGGTATTGACAGGGCTTTATATCATAGATCCAGTGAAAGATATAAGTCAAGCTCTTCAGTCATAATAAGCTCTTCCATTGAGGGCCTCCCGGTGATGCTAACGGCTAAATATGTGACAGCGCTTATTAAGCCTTTCTCACTATATAATTTTCCTTGTTTCTGACAATAGAGGCGATTAGCTCTAGATTGTGACAGAAACGACACACTGGGAGAACCCTGTGATAGATATGCTTGATTCGACACACCAGCGCATCAGCGTGACCGCCTTCTTGAAAGCGGCAGCACGCGCCGTCGAGAGCCAGCGACCAGATCGTCTCTTCGACGATCCTTGGGCCGCTTTGTTGGCCAGCCGTGAGGGATTCAGCATTCTCGAAAAAGGGGAAGATCGGGGCGCTTCGATCGTTGTACGTACACACTATTTCGATGAGTGGCTACAACGCTTGACCCACGAGGAGGGTCTGCGCCAGATCGTGCTCCCCGCCGCCGAACTCGATAGGCGAGCTTTTCGCCTCAGCTGGCCCCCAGCTACCCGTTTCTTCGAGCTTGACTTACCCGCAGTGGTCCTTTATAAGGAGGCCCGGCTTCAGGTCCATCAGGCTCAGCCACGCTGCCAACGCACGATTCTGGCCGTCGACCTGACCTCCTCCAATTGGGAAAACCAGCTGCAGCAGGCTGGCTTCCAGCCGGCGCTTCCTTCGGTCTGGCTCGTGGAAGGACTCTTCTTCTACCTTCCCCTGGAGCAGACTCGCCAGCTGCTCGCCCGCCTGAGCCGCCTGGCAGCCCCAGGGAGCTGGCTCGGCTTCGATGCGATCCAGAGCGCGATGCTCCCTTCTCCTCTGACCAGCTCTCGCATCCAGCTCACAAAGAAGAATGGGGCTCCCTGGATCGGCGCCATCGATGACCCGGTCGCACTCCTGGCCTCCTTGGGCTGGCAGGCCAGCTTTGTGCCCAACGCACGCACAGGGTACGAGTATGGACGAGCGATCTTTCCTTTCATTGCCCCCGCGGTCCTCAACGCTGAGACCGAGAAGCTGTATCACATGCTCGTTACCGCCAAACGCTTGCCTTTAGAGGAGCCACCAAGACTATAAAGAAAGGATACGCAAGGAAGGAGTAGTAAGCTCGCTCGCCAACCTCTGCTTAGCCTCTACGAGTGGCCAGAGGACACGGTCCAGCAGAAGACTGGAACTGCACTTCATGAGGAAAAGCTCGCGTTACTGCTTGCCCTGTCATTGGCCAAGGGGTGCCATGCCATCAGTCCAGACCAGATAGACAGGATGAGATCGACAGCCACCGGTCTGCTCTGTCGCAGGCTTAGCGACTTATCAGGATGCTGGCCCTAGATGTCGACCGTTGTGGCCAAGGGTCATGCAAGGGCACAAGGGTGCCTGGCCTGGAGAGTGAACGCTGACAATACTTGCCACTCTTCCAGGTTCTAAAGGAGTAGCTCAATGAGCACTGTCATACATATAGAACAGATTAGTAAGTCATTCATTCGGAATGATCGAGAGATAGTAGTTTTGCACAATGTGAACCTTGAAATCGAGAGCGGGAGCTTTGTCGTGCTCGCTGGCCCAAGCGGCTGCGGCAAGACGACGCTCCTCAATATCGTCGCTGGCCTGCTGCCCCCCGACTCCGGAACGGTCTACTACAAGGGGGTTCCCATCAGTGGGCCCCGACTGGAAGTCGGTTACTTGACTCAGAAAGACACCCTGATGCCCTGGAGAACGGTCGAGCGTAATGTCGAGATGCCTCTGGAGATCAGGGGAATCGCTGCTTCGGAGCGACGCCGGCGCGCTGCCGAGTTCATTCGCCTGGTCGGACTGGAGGGTTTCGAGAAGCTCTATCCTCACGAGCTTTCGGGCGGCATGTTGCGCCGGGCCAGTCTGGCTCGGATGCTGGTGACCCTGCCTGAAACGCTTCTGATGGATGAGCCTTTCGGCGCGCTCGATGCTCAGTTGCGTCTAGAGCTGCAGAATGAGCTGCTCTCGCTCTGGTCCAGGCAGCGCTCCAGCGTGCTTTTTGTGACGCATGATCTGGAGGAGGCCATTATCTTGGGTGATCGTGTGGTGGTCCTCGGCACAGGAGGCCACATCATCGCAGACGAGCCGATTGCCTTGCCGCGCCCACGGGATGCCTTCCATATCCGCTTTCGTCCGGAGTTTACCAACCTGCACCGGCGTCTCTGGGATGCCCTCATGGAGTCCCGTCTGCAAGTGCAGAGGCAGGAGGTAAGGCTATGAGCCTGGTGAACCAGTTCAGGTCAGAGCCGTCGAGGCCTGTTCTTGTTGGGCCCTCCGCTTTGGTCAGACAGGCCCAGCAGCGCAAGCAGCGTCAGCAATGGTTGATCTACGGGTCCCGCCTGCTGCTAGTGGTAGGTGTGCTGCTCTTCTGGCAATTCGCCTCGGGGACGATTCTTGATTCTTCCTTTCTAAGCAACCCGTTAGCCATTCTCCGCCAGACCATCACCTGGCTCAGCGACGGGGACCCCTGGTATGAGAGTACGCTCATCATTAATACCGCGGTGACTCTGGAGGAAACGCTGCTCGGCTTGTTCTTCGGCGTCGCGAGTGGTTTGCTCTTGGGATTTCTTTTCGGTCTACAGCCGACACTGGAGCGGATCTTTAACCCGTTCATCATTGCTTTGAACAGCATCCCGAAGATTGCCCTGGCACCGCTCTTTATTCTCTGGCTGGGGATCGAGATTCCGATGAAGGTCGTGCTGGCAGCTGTGACAGTCTTTTTCCTGATTTTCCTGAATACGCTCAACGGCGTGCGCAATGTCGATCAGCACCTGGTCGATGCGGTGCGCCTGATGGGAGGACGGCAGCGTGATGTGATCTTCAAGGTGATCCTTCCTTCGGCTACTGGTTCGGTGCTGACCGGTCTGCATGTGGCCATCCCCTATGCCTTGATCGGGGCTATTGTGGCGGAGCAGATCGGGGCCAACCACGGCATCGGCTATCTGATCCAGTCGTCTGGTGAATCCTTTAATGCCGCCGGCATCTTTGCCGCGCTGCTGGTCCTGACACTCATTGCAGGATTGCTGAATGCGATCGTGAACCTTATCGATCGAAAGACTTCCCATTGGAAGGCTGGCCTCAAGCTCAGCAGCGCTGATCAATCCTGAGAAACAGCGTGGAGGAAGACGTTGCTTTTCTCCCGGGAGCTGCTGAGCACGCCTCCCTGCCGATCGGAGAGAGGCAATGAAGCGATCTCGGAGGCTGTGTGTTCTGGGGCCATCGAGGTGAGGTGGCTCGGCCGTCTACTCACCGCGGCCATTCTGGCCTCTCAGGTTGATCCTGATATTAGGGTGATCGGTCAGCTCCAGGTCGGTTTGGCCGGCGCGATTACTGGCAGTAACAAGCTGCAGCAGGAGACAGGCTTAACCGAAAGTAGCCCGCTGGCGGCTAAGGCGAAAGCTCTCGTCGGCAAGAAAATCGGTGTCGTCTCCACTACGGGACTCACCGGGGCATTTGTCGCCTACCTTCTCCACCAGTTTGGTCTCGATTTCAAAAAGGAGGCAACGCTGGTTACACTCGACCCAACGGTGGCCAGTGCGGTCGGTCACCGCGCTGCAGGCTGGAGACGTCGATGCACTGAGTTTCTTCGAGCCTGTTGGCGAAACCATCGGGTCTCAGGCCCCGGGACATATCTGGATCAGTCCGCTGAAAGGGGCAGTTCCTGAGCTGGCCTGGCCGGCCAGCTGAAGCCTGTCTTCTATGCTAAGACCAGTCTCATTCGCGCCAAGCCCAAGATTATCAGAGCGCTTGTGCGCTCGATCGCAATGGCTCTGGCCTTTATGCAAAAGTACCCGGATCAGGCGATGCGGATTTTGCAAAAGTATACCCAGGTTGATGCTAAGACAATAGCAGCGGCCAAGGAGGTTCTGCAACATGCTTATCCAGCTACGCCAGTTGCAGATGAACATGCCTATGACGTAGCGGTAGCTTTCGATATCAAAGCAGGTCTGATTACTAGCGCTCCGCCTTATCAGCAGCTGGTAGATACTCAGACTGCTGTCCAGGCACTGCAAGGTTTCAGATCCAGCGTGAGGAGCAGGTCTTGACCGCTCATCGCTACGGTTCTGCTGTTCGATCTGAAGTGACTCAGTTTCATCTTTCAGCCTGTCTTGCGCGAAACACTCATCCAGAAGTTGCTCTTCTGCCAGAGCAGGACACCATGACCAAAGGCTGCAGATGAAGGGTTGAGGATCTATTTGCGAGCTGCTTATGTCCGGCTGAGTGGTTGATCGGATGGTAGGCAATCGTCCTCTGCCGGCGTTCGAGCGCCTGAATTTTTCTTGAGGAGAAAAGGAGACTCATTGATGTCCGAGACAGCTTATTCGTCAACGCCCAAGGAGCTTATTGGTCCAAGCGCTTTTATGACCGCCGCCGTCCGCGCTTTCGAGAGCCGACGACCGGATCGCCTCTTCAATGACCCCTGGGCTGCCGCCTTGGCTACCGAGGAAGGGGAAAGACGTCGGCTCCTGATTAAGGATCACGGGGCCCCCATTATTGTCCGCACACGCTTCTTCGACGACTGCTTAGATCAGCTGGTACATGAAGAAGACATCAAGCAGATCGTCCTCCCTGCCGCAGGGCTGGATACCCGTGCCTTCCGTATGGAATGGCCAGAGGGGACACGCTTCTTCGAGCTGGATCAGCCAATGGTCCTTGAGTACAAAGAGGAGGTCTTACAGAGGCACGGTGCCCGCCCCCTGTGCGATCGACGTAGCCTGGCCGTTGATCTGGCAGCTTCAGAATGGCCGGACGCTCTCCTGCAGGCCGGCTATGATCCCAGCCTCCCCGCGATTTGGCTGGTAGAAGGGTTACTGTTCTACCTCTCAGAAGAACAAATCAGGAACTTCCTTAGCCAGGTTAGCAATCTGGCAGCCCCCGGCAGCTGGCTTGGCTTCGATTCCGTACACAGCGCTATGCTCAAGTCTCCTTTGCTGGAGGTACGCACGAAGCTGGTCGCCAGCCTAGGCTCTCCCTGGCTCGGCGCTATCGACGACCCTGTATCTCTGCTTGGCTCTTATGGCTGGCAGGCGACCGTCGTCTATAGCGTCTACAAAGCGCTCGAGTACGATCGACCTGTCTTTCCTTTTATTCCCAAAGAAGAACTGACACCCGAGCTGCTGAACCTTTATCATCTATTTGTTACTGCGAGGAAAGAAGGTACTCGCACCGGAGAGTAAGGCAGACCTGGAGACTAGCTCCAAATCAGGCAGCCAGCCCGCTTGACGAGCGGAGCGAGTCTTCCAGTTGGAGCAGGCAGCTGAAACAGCCTGTTACCTGGCCGTGAGCATACAGTCCAGGGCTGGGAGCAAGGTCTGGACAAGTCGGTTTCTTAGACCGGCAGGTCAAGATAGGCTTGGGCTAGACTTTGCTCACTTCATTAACCCATAGCCGAGGTCAAACTCGGGAATCCTGATACCGGAGGATAAAGAGAGTTATGCAATCCCTTGGAACCAGATTTTTCTGGTCCGTCTTGAGCCTGCTCATTTTGATAAGCGTCATGCTCAGTGGCTGCAACCTGAATTTGGGAGCTAGTAGCGCCAGCGACGATATGAAGCTGAAGGTGGCCATCGACGCCTTCTCCAGCTCCTTCCTGCCCGACTTCGTCGCTCTCGACAAAGGCTATTTCCAGGCTCAGGGCCTCACCGTCTATCCTGTTCCCTTCCAGACTGAGCCAACCAGCCCTCAGATGGCCGAGGCTATCCACTCCGGCGCCATCGACGTCGCCATCGGCGGCCTGGTTACCGAAGCCTTCCTCGTTTCACGCATCGATGCCGACCTCAAGGTCATTGGTCAGCTGCAGGTGGCTTTCCCCAACGATATCATCGTCAGCAATAAGTTCCTGCAGCAGACCGGCCTCTCCGAGAGCAGCCCCCTGGAGGCCAAGGTCAAGGCCCTCGTCGGCAAGAAAATCGGCGTCGTCTCTACCACCGGCCAGACTGGCGCCTTCGTCAGCTACCTCTTCTATCTCTTCGGCCTCAACGCCAGCAAGGATGCTACCCTCGTCCCTGTCGGCAATAATGTCTCCTCCGCCATCGCCGCTCTCAAGTCGGGCCGCGTCGATGCTCTCAGCTTCTTCAAGCCCACGGGCGAGGCCGTCCAGCTCCAGAAAGTAGGCCGTATGCTGATCAGCCCCTTGCGCGGCGATGTCCCTCAGCTGACCGGCCATCTCAATTCCGTCTTCTACGCCAAGGCCAGCCTCATCCGCGCTAAGCCCAATACCTTCAAGGCCCTCGTGCGGGCCATCGCGATGGCTCTGGCCTTTATTCAGAAATATCCCGACCAGGCTGCCAAGATCTTGCAAAAGTATACCCATATCAGCGATCAGGCCGCTACCGCTGTCATGCAGGATCTTCGCAGCTCCTACCCATCTTCTCCTATCGTTGATCAACAGGCGTATAACGTGACTGCAGCCTTTGACATTAAGGCAGGTCTGCTATCAGCTGTTCCACCCTTCAATGCGATCGTTGATACAGATACAGCTGCTCAAGCGATGCAGGGCTTCACGCCTGTCGTCTAGCCTCATTGGCCAGGCTTGGGCTAATGAGTGAGGGCTATTTATACGGGCCAATGGCAGTGAGGTGGTAGAGAAGATCTTTCTGGAGGCTGCCGCTCCAAGAATATTCTGGCCCTAACTACGCGCTATCTTTGTAGCGGCAGCACTCCTTAGTGGATTGACAATTTTCTATTTCTCTCAATGAGATTTGGGAGGAAAGTCATGCAACCCAGATCGCAGAAGCTGCTGAGGAATTCTCTGCTCATGCTGTTTCTTACGCTGCTTTTGCTCAGCGTTACAGCATGTGGCTCCAGCTCTGGCACCAGTTCTGCTACAAACAGCCAGGACGATATGAAGCTGAAGGTGGCCATCGACGCCTTCTCCAGCTCCTTCCTGCCCGACTTCGTCGCTCTCGACAAAGGCTATTTCCAGGCTCAGGGCCTCACCGTCTATCCCACTCCTTTCCAGACTGAGCCAACCAGCCCTCAGATGGCCGAGGCTATCCACTCCGGCGCCATCGACGTCGCCATCGGCGGCCTGGCTACCGAAGCCTTCCTCGTTTCGCAGATCGACTCCGATGTCAAGGTCATTGGTCAGCTGCAGGTGGCTTTCCCCAACGATATCATCGTCAGCAATAAGTTCCTGCAGCAGACCGGCCTCTCCGAGAGCAGCCCCCTGGAGGCCAAGGTCAAGGCCCTCGTCGGCAAGAAAATCGGCGTCGTCTCTACCACCGGCCAGACTGGCGCCTTCGTCAGCTACCTCTTCTATCTCTTCGGCCTCAACGCCAGCAAGGATGCTACCCTCGTCCCTGTCGGCAATAATGTCTCCTCCGCCATCGCCGCTCTCAAGTCGGGCCGCGTCGATGCTCTCAGCTTCTTCAAGCCCACGGGCGAGGCCGTCCAGCTCCAGCAGGTGGGGCGCATGCTGATCAGCCCCTTGCGCGGCGATGTCCCTCAGCTGACCGGCCATCTCAATTCCGTCTTCTACGCCAAGGCCAGCCTCATCCGCGCTAAGCCCAATACCTTCAAGGCCCTCGTGCGGGCCATCGCGATGGCCCTGGCCTTTATTCAGAAGTATCCCGACCAGGCTGCCAAGATCTTGCAAAAGTATACCCATATCAGCGATCAGGCCGCTACCGCTGTCATGCAGGATCTTCGCAGCTCCTACCCATCTTCTCCTATCGTTGATCAACAGGCGTATAACGTGACTGCC
>NZ_BKZV01000001.1:1210213-1760250 GCF_008974285.1 Thermogemmatispora aurantia
GCTGCCAAGATCTTGCAAAAGTATACCCATATCAGCGATCAGGCCGCTACCGCTGTCATGCAGGATCTTCGCAGCTCCTACCCATCTTCTCCTATCGTTGATCAACAGGCGTATAACGTGACTGCCTCTTTCGCCCAGGACACCGGTATCGCCAAGAAGATCCCTCCTTTCTCTTCTTTGGTTGACACCCAGATTGCCGCTCAAGCGATGCAGGGCTTTACTCCGAACGTTTAATGGCTCTTAGCTCCTAGCTACCATCACATTGAAGCTTGCAGGCCGCACCCACCCAGTTACGTTGATAGCTGCGATGGGCACGGCCTGCTTTTGAGAAGCGACACCGGCGATTGCTGGCCAAGCGCGAGAGAAATTCGCTCTGGGTTTGATCGAGCGGACTGCTCTCTGCAGGCGACAATGATCAGCCCCATAGCCTCGTCCTTCTCCCTCGCCGATGAGCATGCATACGTGTTGTTGCTTATGGATAACTCGGTGATCATCAGCAGCGCTCTGTGCCGTTGCCGGTCCCAGGCTGCTCTCAGCTCCATTGGAGCAGCCTACAGCAAGCCTAGTCTGCCGGCAATCTCTGGAGCATGTCCGTACGCAGTCCACAGCACCGCTTGCCTGGCAAGCCACTCACAGGGAGGACTTACCCATGTACTGGCAACAGCAGCGGCTACTTACACGTTGCAGCTTCTCGCTGCCTACGCTGATCCTGGTCTTGATTCTGTTCGCTACCAGTGCCTGTGGCGGCACCAGCTCCCCCCCGTCACCCAGCGGCCACAGTCAGGATAACATGAGATTAAAAGTCGCAGTAGACAGCCTGTCCGCTCCTTTCTTGCCTGATCTGGTGGCACTTGACAAAGGCTACTTCCAGGTCCAGGGCCTCACTGTCTACCCCACTCCCTTCCAGCTTGAACCGACCAGTCCCCAAATGGCCGAGGCCATCCACTCCGGCGCCATCGACGTGGCCGTCGGCGGCCTGCTGACCGAAGCCTTCCTCGTCTCTCAGGTCGACCCGGATGTCAAAGTGCTTGGTCAGCTGCAAGTGGCTTTTCCCAACGATATCACCGTTAGCAACAAGTTCCTGCAGCAGACCGGCCTCTCCGAGAGCAGTTCCCTGGAGGCCAAAGTCAAAGCCCTCGTCGGCAAGAAGATCGGCGTCATCTCTTCTACCGGCCAGACCGGCGCCTTCGTCAGCTACCTCTTCCACCTCTTTGGCCTGGATGTCAATAAGGCCGCTACCCTTGTAGCCGTTGGCAACAACGTCTCGGCGGCAGTGGCAGCCTTGAAGACAGGCCGCGTCGACGCTCTCAGCTTCTATAAGCCCGTCGGCGAGGCCATCGAAACCCAGGGCCTGGGGCGTATCTTCATCAGTCCTTTGCGCGGCGATGTTCCTCAAATGCAGGGACAACTCAACTCCGTCTTCTACGCCAAAGCCAGCCTCATCCGCGCCAAGCCCAACACCTTCAAGGCCCTTGTACGCGCTATGGCGATGGCCCTGGCCTTCATTCAGAAATACCCCGACCAGGCTATCAGGATCTTACAGAAGTACACCCACATCGACGATAAGACTGCCACCGCCGCTGCTCAGCATCTGCGTGCATCCTATGCTAGCACGCCAATCGTCAATGAGCAGGGTTATAACGTCACCGCCAACTTCGCGTTGCAAACCGGCGCGGTCAAGAAGATTCCTCCTTTCTCCACGCTGGTCGATACCCAAACTGCTGCCCAGGCTCTGCAGGGCTTTACTCCACCGATCTAGTTCAGGCTCATTCTGAGCAATACTCAGTCGCTCCTGGCGGCTACTGGTCGTTATCGCGAAACCATAACCGAACCGCCAGAAGCCTGGCCACAACCTAACGCTCAATCACGCTACCGGCAAAGAGCCTTGTTCTGGAAAGGATCAATCCTAGCTATGGTAGAGCACAGCCTCACCCCGACCCAGAAAGCATCGATAGGACACACAGCCTATATGACAGCCGCTGCGCGCGCTCATGAGAGTCAGCGACCAGATTGCCTCTTCCATGATCCCTGGGCCGCCAAGTTGGCCGGAGCCGAGGGAGAACGGCGTTTTCACCAGCTCGAAGACGCCGGCGGCAGCATCATCGTCCGTACCCGCTTTTTCGATGAGTTCCTGCAGCGCACCGTCAATCAATGGAGCATCCGTCAGATTGTTATGCCCGCCTGTGGCCTCGATACCCGCGCTTTCCGCTTATCCTGGCCAGCGGACACCGTCCTGTTCGAACTGGACCAGCCCGACCTGCTGCGCTACAAAGAGGGCATCCTACAGGCTCAACGCGCCCAGCCAGGCTGCCAACGCCGCCTAGTCGCCGTCGATCTGATCGAGGACTCCTGGCCCACATGCTTACTTGAGGCCGGCTATGATCCTTCTCGCCCTTCGCTCTGGCTCATCGAGGGACTGCTCTTCTACTTACCTCACAAGGCCATCCTTCAGCTCCTTGAGCTGATGAGCAGCCTCAGCGCTCCCCACAGTTGGCTAGCATTTGATGCCATTCATAGCGCTATGACTACCTCTCCGCTCACACAGCAGCGCATCGAGCGCGTCGCCCGGCTCGGTGTGCCCTGGATCGGTACCATCGATGACCCCGTCGCTCTCCTGGCGTCCCTAGGCTGGCAGGCCACCGTTACCTCCAGCGCTCGCAAAGGCTACGAGTACAACCGTCCTGTCTATCCCTTCATTGCGCGTGATCAGCTCACGCCTGACATGGAAAGACTTTATCACTGGTTAGTGACTGCAGTTCGCCAGAGCCAGGCGCCTCAGCAGGAGTAAGCCAGGCGTTCAAAACAGAGGCCCGACAAGCGCGTGCGGTCCGCTTAAGCAAGAGAGCAGCAGCATAGTCTGCTGCCGTTGCGCCGTTGGCTGAGCCGAAGCTCTCCCTGGTCGCCGCGCTTGTCGGGCTCTGGCTGCCTGCACCAGCCTCTCGTCAAGTACAGCAGGCACCGCAGGTCTCAGCCGTCCCCTGCTCAAGGCAGGATCAGATGCACGTCGCCAAACTCATGCCAGAGATAGCCCTCCTGCAGTGCCGCAGCATAGGCCCGCTCCAGATGCTCGCGTCCAGCCAGCGCCTCTAAGAGCGCCAGATGCGAGGCACGCGGCTCATGGAAGCCTGTCAGCAGCCCACCGACCACACGCACCCCCCGCTGTGGAGTAATCACCAGATCCGTCCAGCCCTCACCTGGATGCACGACCCCATACTGATCGGCTACCGTCTCGAGGGCCCGCATCGGCGTTGTCCCTATGGCGATGACTCGCCGTCCCTGCCGGAGAGCCGCATTGACCAACTCAGCACTCTCAGCGGGCACCCGATAGTACTCCTCGTAGGGCGGCTCATGCGCCTCCAGGCTGGCTACCCCCGTATGAAGCAGCAGGGGAGCGAACTGAACCCCCTCCGCTACCAGCCGCGTGACCAGTTCAGGCGTAAAAGGACGGCTGGCCGAGGGCATCTCCGCGCTGCCCACCTCTGTGACAAACACCGACCGATAATAGTCGATTGGCCACTCCTGCCGTACATAGCCATAGCGAATCGGAAAGCCATAGTGTTCCAGATAGATCTCAAGCGGCGCCGGCAACTCCAACGTGGCCACCCAGAGACGCAGCTGAGCGGCAGCTTTAGCGCGCGAGTTACGCCCGTAGGGGGTATGCAGCACCGCCCGCCCCCCTTGCGGCAGCATCAGCACCTCACCAGGTTCGAGGCCGGAAAAGGGCTGCGAGCCTTGAGAGAGAGGCCGCCGGACCTCAACTACCCAGAGACCTGCCGGCAGACAGGTCGAGAGATGCAGCTCTAACGGATCTCCGCCGGCTCGCTCAGCCGGCAGGGCGGCTTTCATCATGCCACTGGTATTAATCACCAGCACGTCGCCTCGCCTGAGAAAAGCCGGCAGCTCGCGAAAGCGCGCATGCACCAGGCGATTGTCGCTGCGATAGGAGACCAGCAAACGCACCTCGTCGCGCGCCAGGCCACGCGCCTCGGGCGGCTCTCCGGCTTCCAGCTGAGACGGTAGCTCAAACGACAAAGCAGTCAGATCCCGCTCAACCGTCTGCCATGACCATTTAGAACCAGCTTGAGGAGCAGCTTCCCTCACACGCCCCCCACTCTCTGGACGCTGTCCACGCCAGCTCTCTTCTAATCCGCTCATAGACACCTATCGTCCTTCTGCATAGTCAGCCTGCAACCATCGCCGGAATCACGCTTTCACCTCACGCGCCAGATAGCGCCCAGAGGGATAGTCTCCTTTAATCAAGGCCAGCAAGCCTGGCACACTCACCTCTGGAGGTGGCCGATCACTGATATCCTCTCCCGGGAAAGCCTCCTGATGCAGCCGCGTCCTCATGTCTCCAGGGTCAACCAGGTAAACCCGCCACTGCGGCTGCTCCACAGCCAGGATAATAGTCAGCTGCTCCAGCGCCGCTTTGCTTGAGCCATAGCCACCCCAGCCTGGATATGGCTCACGCGCCGCATCGCTCGTAATATTGATGATACAGGCTTTGGATGAGAGATAGCGCCGCACTCTCTGGATGAGAGAAAGAGGCGAAAGAGTATTGACACGATAGACTTGCTCTAGAATCTCTAGAGGATATTCCAGCAGAAATGGCTGGGGACTGGGACCAAGAATACTGGCGTTATTGACCAGCAGGTCAAGCTTCCCCCAGCGCGCCACAGCGCTGGTCAGAGCCTGCTGGTGCTCAGGATCGCTGACATCGCCAGTAGTAGCCACAACCTCGCTCCAGCGGGCCAGCTCGGCCCGCGCTTGCTCCAGCTCTCCGGCAGTGCGCGCATCGATAATGAGTCGCCAGCCCGCACGCGCCAGCTCACGGGCCAGAGCTAGCCCCAAGCCGCGCGAGGCCCCAGTGATCAGCCCGATACGGTCAGCGCTCAGAGAAGAAGACATCATAGATCACGAACCTCCTTGCTTGTTGAAGCACTCACACGCGAGACCGATCATAGGCGCGTCACGGGGAGCACGCACCGGGCAAGTGGACAGATCACTCACTGTCCTTGTGGGCAGATCTGTCACTGTCAGAGCGAGGAACATCACAATGGCTTGTAGTTCAGGTCGCCTCCTCTTGGAGATCGCTGATACAGTCGCCAAGATCCAAAAATAGGGCCAGACCGGCGGCATCGTGTGGTCAGAAAGAAGAGGTCAGCACACGATATCGCCGATCTGGCTGCCACTTTCCGTCACGGCTCTGATGCAGTACCTGGGCATCAGCTTGCTTCGCTCACCGATCAGACAGCACCGGGCCAATCAGCAGGCGAGCTTGGAGGGAGATCAGAGGCGCCGCAGATCTATTCTAGACTGTTCGATTGTCTCGATGACCGCCGCGATCTCCCGACGCACGCGGTCATTGGTAGCCATCTCCGCCTGCACCTTCTCCCAGCCATGCATAATCGTCGTATGGTCACGTCCACCTAGCTCGGCGCCAATCTGGAGCAGCGAAGCATCGGTCTGCTCGCGCATCACATACATCGCCACCTGACGCGGCCAGACGATCTCTCGATCGCGAGCCTTGCCTCGCAACTGCTCGGGATCGACATTATAGTAGCGACAGACACCCTCCAGGACCTCGCGCACCGTTAAGGTTGCCGGCGGCTTGCTGTTATAGATATGCTCCAGAGCTTTGGCGGCCAGACTGACCGTGAGAGGCTCCTGATGCAAGGTGGCATAGGCGATCACACGCTTCAAGGCCCCTTCCAGCTCACGAACGCTGCGACATTCGGGACGAGCGATATAATCGATGACCGCCGGAGGGACCTGGAAACGCATCGACTCAGCCTTGGAGCGCAAGATCGCCTGGCGATGCTCATAATCAGGCGGCTGAATATCGGCCAACAACCCCCATTCAAAGCGCGAGCGCAGGCGATCCTGCAGGCTCACAATCGCCTTGGGGGGGCGATCACTGGTCACTACGATCTGCTTATTAGAATCGTAGAGCGCGTTAAAGGTATGAAAGAACTCCTCTTCTGTCGATTCCTTGCCAGCGATGAACTGAATATCGTCGACCAGCAGAATATCGATCTGGCGATACTTCGCGCGGAACTCCTCCGTTTTCTGAAAGCGAATAGCGTTGATAATTTCATTCGTGAACTTTTCAGAGGTCGTGTAAAGAACGCTCAGGCCCGCAGCCTCACCATGATGTCCAATGGCATGAAGCAGATGGGTCTTACCCAGCCCTACCCCCCCATAGAGGAAGAGTGGATTGTAGACATAGCCGGGGCGCTCGGCGACTGCCTTTGAGGCGGCATGAGCCAGGCGGTTCGACTTGCCGACAATGAAGGTATCGAAGGTATAGCGAGGATTCAGCATACTACCGCCTTCAATGGGAGTAAAGAGATGCTCCTGTTCGCCGCCGCCAGTCTTCTCCTCGGCAGAGCGCTCATATCCAAGAAAGATGGCAGCCTGTTCCTGCTCCTCCTCATGGGCTTCGGCGCGATGGGGAACCGGGCGAGCGCTAGAGGGGGCATGAGACGTCATCACAATCGCCGGTGAAGACGAATCGAGCTTCGCCCGTAAGGCCGGGCGATGTCTGGGTGCGCGATACGCGCGTTTCAAACGCTGGGTAGGTCCCTCACCCAGAGCGGCCTCCTGCTCCAATGCCTGTAACTCCTCATTGACCGTCGAACCCTTAGTAACCACAAAGCGCACCTCGGGCTGACAGCCAGTCGCCTCCGAGAGGAGGGAGCGGATCATCTCGATAAAGCGGACTTCCATTTGAGCCTTGGCAAAGGCCGAGGGCACCCCTACCATAAAGACGTTCTCGTCGAACGAGAGACCCACCGTACCGCTGAACCAGGTATCGTAGACGGACGGCTGGACCCGGGTCTGTATCTGCTCCAGTGTCGCTTTCCAGATCTGTCTTGCATTCACCGGCTCTCACCTCATACGCAGTTCGTCTCTGCCTTCAGGCTGCGTCAGTTCGCCCTGATTTGCTTCGTTCGGGCATAGAAATGCCAGGTCACAGGCCTGGATCATCAGAAACAATTCGGCAGCTAGAGGGGTGCCCAGCCCTACGCTGGTAGTACAAGGGTCGGATGAGTAGGACAAAAAACACCCGGATGAACGTATTCCTGAATAGCAGAGGGTAATGGTAGCACTAAACCAAAAGGCTGTAAAGCCCTCTTTTGGTACCAGATGAGAAGCAGACCATAGGAATTCCTTTACCAGTAATATATACTGGGTTCAAAGCGCGCAGGGTGCTCTTGTGAGCAAGGAAAAAAGTCCTGTTGTCGTTGGGAAGCGAGGGCCTAGAGGCGAGGCGTGCCTCATGCACTCAGGCAACGCCCTTCCCGCTCCACCTCGCTCACCCAGCTGTCACCAGAGCTGGGGGATGACAGCCCTCCTCCCCCACTCATACGCCGCTCAGATGCCCCTGCTCTTATCTGGCTGCTCACCCTGCCCCGTTTCTGATACCTGGCCTGGATAGCATAACAGGCTCGCACGATAGAGCAGTGCAACGAAGGCGCGTGCTCTTGGCTTTCCCTCTTCACAGTGCGCCTTTCAGGGAGGAAGAGTGAGTAAGGGAGAGCGCGACGTCCTTGTTCAGGCTCTAGTCGCTGCCACGCTGCAATCCCTTGAGGAGAGGATAGAAAGGAGAGGCAGCCGCTCTGCTCCTGACCCCCTGGTCCGCAGGCCATCAGGGAGAGGAGCCGGCTGCTCGATGATGCTCATGAAAGCATTATTGCGCTCGGCACAGATTGCTCATTCGCCGCAGCATCGACATGGCTGGCTCCTACTCCTGGCCCTGGTGATCCTGACGGGATCACTGACAGCTGCCTGTTCTGGTCTGTTGGGCGGCAATACACCTCAATCTGCAACCAACACTCCCACTGCAGCAACTGTCGCGTTGAATCAACTCCATTGGTGCGGTAAGCCTTCGATGCTGTTCCGTGATGAGGGGGCAACTGTCTCACCATCAGCCTCCACCGCTACAGCGACGACGACCGCCACCGCCACTGCTCAGGCCACGGCTGCCAGCAGCGGCCCACGCACACTTACGGGTTGGGAGCAGGTTCAGCCTTTGCTCGGCTTCACTGTCTACCTTCCTCCACGCCTGCCTGCTCGCACTTGCTTGGTAAGCGCCCTTGGCACAGTCCACGACCCTATTTTTGGAGGTAACTTCTCGATCTCGTATCTGTTGCCGGATGGAAGCGCTATCAGCCTCTCAGAGGCGCCGCACCGTAACCAGAAGTCGCTATTCCAGTGCACAGCCTCTCCCGTGACTCCCACGGCCACGGCTCGCCCTCAGACAAAGGCCAGCCCCACAGCCCAGGCGAGTCCAACACCGACGCGGACGCCGAACCAGATTTGTTCCGGGGTACGTGGCGAGACCAGCATCGTTTTTTCGGCGCCCGGCGATGAGAAGGCGCTGAAACAGTTTTTTGATACGCTGCAACCCGATGTGGCCTGGGTGCCTCTCTCTTGAAGAGCCTTCGCTGCTGCTGCAAGGTAGAGCGAGAGGGAAGAAGGAAGAGGCAAGCCAGGGCCTTGCAGACAGCGTGCTCGCTAAGTTAAGACCAGAGTACGAGCGCAGAAACAACCATCAAGGAAATCTTCGACCCCATTGGGGGAAAGCAGGTCCCGAGGTGGCCCCGTTTCGAGCACGTCCTCTCGCTAGGAAAGGAGTCAGGAATATGCAGATTCCAGGTACTTGTTCCTACTGCGGCCAGCCCGGAGACCCGCAGGCGCGCTTTTGTACCAACTGCGGCGCCTCGCTCTCCCCTCCAGCCGCACTAGCCAGCGCACAGGGAAACAGGGCCACGGGCTGGGGAGATCCGTCAGCAGTTCAGCCAGTACAGCCTATGCCGGATTCAGCGCTCCAGCTGGCAAGCGTTTTGCCAGGTCAGCAGTCCCTCAAGCAAGCGGGGCT
This sequence comes from Thermogemmatispora aurantia, assembly GCF_008974285.1. Lineage (GTDB taxonomy): Bacteria > Chloroflexota > Ktedonobacteria > Ktedonobacterales > Ktedonobacteraceae > Thermogemmatispora > Thermogemmatispora aurantia. The sequence continues at coordinate 1,219,098 of NZ_BKZV01000001.1, forward strand.
GATCCTGCTCTTCATTGCTGGCGGCACTTTAGCCGCTCTGGTGGCCTTGGGCCTGCTGGCCTGGTTCATTCCCGGACTGCGCGGCCTCTTCTTCTGCTTCGTCGGCCTGATTGTCGTCACGCTCTTCCTGATCTACCTCTTTGTGCGTCACCTTATTCATGAGGTGTTCAGGCGCCTGTTCTGGTAGCAACAGCTGTCCTAGCGAGCTAGCGGATCTACGGGCGAGCAGTTTCTCTCCTGCTCTCGCTTGTGTACCCGCTCGACGCGCGGTGACCACTTCTGGTATAATGGCAGCAGTTTTGCGAGTGCGCTAAATACTCCTGTGAGGTATACGAGGAGCACAAAAGCAAAGCCTACGTGCTAGCAAAGGGAGGAGATCTATTATGGACAAGTGCCCCCGTTGTGGTGCAGAAACGCGGCCCGGGGATCGCTTCTGCTTGAGTTGTGGTCAGCCGCTGCTTTCCTCCGCTCCCGCCTATGAGCCGGCCCAGACCCCGCTCTCCGGGGGCGATGCAACTATGCCAGCTCAAGATGAGTGGGGAGCTGCGGCTCCTGGTCCACAGCCGCCGTCTTTGTCCGGCGGAGGCTGGCCCAATGCTACTATTCCTGCTTCTCCATCTGCACCAACAGAGCTGTCACCCTCTCCAGCTCAGCCTGCCGCGAGCCCTGAAGCGGCAGTGGCCACGGCGACGCCAAAAATTAACAACCCTGCCCGCTTTATCCTGAAGTCAGAAAGCGGCGAGGTAATCCAGGAATATACCCTTGATAAAGAGGAAATTACGATCGGACGCGCTCCAACCAGCGATATTCTCCTCTCCAAGGATAAGCTTACCTCGCGTCGCCACGCAACTGTCCGCTACGAAAATGGACAGTATATCCTGCGCGACGAGCGGAGCGCTAACGGGACCTTCGTCAACGGACAACAGCTTGAGGAGCTGGTTCCTTACACCTTGAAGGATGGCGACCACATTGGTATCGGCGAGCATGAGCTGATCTTCCAGGCTCCTGCCGTCAGCGTCGATGAACTGCCTACCATCAGCATTCAACCGGGGGAGATGACCTATCGGACGCGCGAGGATAGCAGTCTGACGGCCAGCTCGATGGACCAGTTTGTGACACGCACGGAGGGTGAATTGTCTCCTGCAGTGGTGGCCGGCAGCGGCTCAATCTCGTCCATCCCACCTGTGACCCCCAGCAGCGAGAGTGGCTCCAGCAGCGCGACCGTGGCAGAGCCTGTCGCAGCCAGCTCCGCGCGCGAGTCAGAGCCAGTGGCTCCCGCTTCTGCCGCCGCAGATGTCGTCCAGCCTCCTGCTTCTAGCTCCGCCGATGGCGTCACCTTCAATCGCCTGACTAGCCTGCCTCTACCCGCTCTGCCGGATATGTCTTCCCTGATGGCAGCCCTGGCAACCCTCGATGGTCAGGTCTCAGCCCTCCAAGAGCAGCTGAACGCGACCCAGGAGGCCCTGCGCAACCACGAGGCCGAAATCGCTCAGACGGCTAATCAGCTGCGCGCCGGCGTCCGCCGCGTGGCCGAACGCATGGATCAAACGATCGCCGATGTGGCCCGCAGCCGTGAGGCACTGGCCTGGTCCGAGCTGATCCAGCTGATGGAAGACGTCACCAATAATCCGCGCGATATCGAGTATGTTACACGCCTTGCCCGCAAAGCCCGCGAGCTGAACAAAGTCTTCCAGATCCATCAGAGCGTACTCAATACGCTTGCTGAGTGCAATACTCTATTGCGCGCTCTCATTGGGGAAGAGCGATAATAGCATCAAATCATAGTGAATTGAGCCTTTTCTCAGAAAAATGCAGGAAGCTCACTACGACGCCATCGTCATCGGCGCTGGCCTGGGGGGGTTGCTTAGCGCCGCTCAACTGCTGCAGCGCGGCAAGAGTGTAGCTCTGCTGGAGCGGCTTGATCACTGCGGTGGACGCTTTACGGCCAAGACCTTTAAAGGAGTGCAGGTCAGCACCGGAGCTGTGCACATGGTGCCCTTTGGCAGCAGCGGGGTGCTGGCCCGCACCCTGCGGCGCTTGCACATTCCTCATCGCCTCTTGGACGCCGATGTCTTCGGCTCCTTTCACGTGCATGGTCGTCAGGTGCGCGCTCGCGGCCTCCTCGGTGTCTATCGCTTTCTAGGCCCGCGCCAGTTCTTCTGGTTTCTCCGCCTGGGCTATCTGATGTTTTTCCGCCCGCTGCCCGCCAGCGAGAGCGATTTACCTTTTAGCGCCTGGCTGGCACGCCATATCAATGTCGAGCAAAACCGCGAGCTGGTGGCCTTCTTCGAGCGCATTGCCCGTTTCGCTCTCAGCCTGGAGCTGCACCAGGTCTCAACGGCTGAGGTCATTGCCACGACCAAGAACATGTTCCGCTACGGCGCGCCCGGCATCGTCGAGGGCGGCTGTGGGGCGCTGGTAGCCGAGCTAGAGCGCCGTTTGCGCGAGCGGGGAGCCGCTGTGTTGCTGAGCCATGAGGTGCTGCAGATTCTGCATGCCGATGGGCGCGTGACAGGCGTGCGCGCCCGCAACAAGGCAACCGGTGATGAGCTGCTGCTCTCTGCCCCCCTGGTAGTTAGCGACATCGGTCCTCGCGCAACAACCGCTCTGGTCGAAAATCGCCAGGTACGCCAGGCCGAGCTGCTCAAGCAGCAGCGCGAGGCAGCCCAGGCCATAGCGGCAGCCAGCGAGGCACCACCCGCTTACCGCGAAGCGGTGGGGCTGAAAGTCCACGTGCTCAGCGATGTTTCTTTGATCCCACATCGCGGGATCATGTATTGCCTGGACACACAGCGCATCGCCGGCATTGTCCAGCCAACGAACTGCGATCCTCGCCTGGCTCCTCCTGGCAAGCATTTGCTCATTACGCACCAGGTGCTCCAGAGCGAGAATATTGAAGAAGAGAAAGCGTTGGCTATCGCCGATCTGCGCAGACTCTTCGGGGAAACCTTTGAACGACACTGCCGTATTCTGACGATGAGCGTCTATCGAGGCGAGTGGCCGGTGAATCGCCTGGCCCAGGGGAGAGATCTCTCGCCGGTCACACCTTTACAGGGCCTCTTCCTGGTGGGCGATGCCGTCAAGCCCAGCGGCTATCTGATGGTCGAGGGAGTAGCACAGAGCGTCAATTACGTGCTCGACCTCCTCGATGCTATCGAGCACGGCGAGGCCGCTGGTCCTCTGGGCAGCCCTCACTTGCCAGCCACGACAGCCGCGGACAGCGAACGCCAGCGCTGGCCAGGCTGGTTACCATTTGGACGAGGATGGAAACGAGCACGCTCGGGTCATGTGGTACACCCCCCTTCCCGCCTCAATGCCCTGCGCTGGTTATGGACGGCCCCGGGCAATGCTCGTAAGCAGGTAAGGAGACCCCTCTATCCATGACGGACATCGCAAAGGCTGCTCCCTATTATCTGATCCGCGGCGGGACTCCCCTCCACGGCGAGGTCACGGTCAGCGGGGCCAAGAACGCTGTCACCAAGATGACAATCGCTTCGCTGTTGACCGAGGAACCCTGCACGCTGCGCAATGTGCCGCTTATCGGCGATCTCTACCTGACCCTCAGTCTCTGCCAGGAGATGGGTTCCGAGGTGACACTCGATGAGCAGGAGCATCTGCTCTCGATCAGAACCCCGGCGATCCACTCAACTTCAGTCTCCGCGACCATCGGCGGCCTGAATCGTATGGCGATCCTGACGGTCGGCCCTCTGCTGCATCGTTGCGGCGAGGCCGATATCCCTCTCCCCGGCGGTGACCGGATCGGGGCCCGCCCGATCGATTTCCATCTCAACGGCCTGCAACAGATGGGCGCAACGATCGTGGAGCTGGGCGGACGCTACTATATGAGCGCTCCCCGCGGCCTCCACGGGGCCACTATTCGCTTGCCTTTTCCTAGCGTGATGGCCACTGAGAACTTTCTGATCACGGCTTCGCTGGCCCGAGGCGTGACGATCATTGAGAACGCCGCCCTCGAACCAGAGATCATCGACCTGATCAAGTTCTTGCAGAAAATGGGCGCGATTATCGAGCAGAAGGTGGACCGCCGGATCGTCATCGAAGGAGTCCAACGCCTGCGCGGGGCTCGCCATACGCTCTTGAGCGATCGCAATGAGGCGGTCTCGCTGGCCATCGCAGCCTACTTGACTAAAGGCGATATCTATCTGCGCGGCGCCCAGCAGGATACACTGCTGACTTTCTTGAATACGTTGTCCAAGATGGGCCTGCACTTCGAGGTGGAGGATGAAGGCATTCGCTTTATCGGGGATGATCGCCCTCCGCCGCCAATCGCCCTGGAAACGGATGTCCATCCGGGCTTCATGACAGACTGGCAACAGCCCTTTACCATCCTGCTGACCCAGGCCGACGGGATTTCAGTGGTGCATGAGACGATCTATGAGGACCGCTTCGGCTACACTCACGCCCTTAAAACAATGGGAGCCCATATCGGTCTCTATACCAAGTGCCTGGGAGAAGTGCCTTGCCGCTTCCGCGAAAAGCAGTATTTGCACAGTTGCGTGGTCCGCGGCCCCACACCTCTGAGCGCCGCCCGCCTGGATATCCCCGATATCCGCGCTGGCTGCTCTTATATTCTGGCCGCCCTCTGCGCCGAGGGAACTTCCGAGGTGCATGGCGTAGAGCATATCGAGCGTGGCTATGAGCGTCTGGATGAGAAGCTGCGCGCCCTCGGAGCCCAACTGGAGGTGATCCACCCCTCAGCAGAGGATGACTCGCTGGACGCTCTCGCTTAGCTTCCGCCTGTCCCTATCTGACTCTCTCTTTCGCTCTTGCCTCCTTGCCGTGGCCCCGGCCACCACCCTGCCAGGCCCTCGCCTCTTCCTCTCCCTGCCCTCTTGACAGAGGTCAGCAAGGAGGCTATACTTTCCAATGTGTTGGATGAATGATTATTCATTCGATAATCCAGCCGCGAGTTCGTGCTGGGCCGAGTTGAGATCAGGGCCACCACGAGCACAGTGCACGGGCACAGCATATTACACAGCATATTCTCTGGCAGGATCAGCTAATGCCACGCAGCGAGCAAGCCAATCAACAGATACGCGATGAACGCCGTCGCCAGATCCTCAATGTGGCCGCGGAGATCTTCGCGCGCAAAGGGCTGGCGGAGACCCGCATCAGCGATATCGCCACAGCCAGCGGGATCAGCCAGGGTCTGATCTATCGCTACTTTGCCAGTAAGGAAGAGCTTTTGAAAGCCGTGATCGCCAATGCTCTGGATCAGGTCTTGACTGGCCTGCAGGAGCTACGCGAGCAGCCAGGCACGCCCTGGGAGAAGCTCTATCGTCTGACAGCCTACATGTGGGAAGGCATGCGTCGTCGACCGGCCTATGTCCATGTCGTGCTGCACACGCTGATCAGTGAGGCTGTACCTGAAGAGATCAGAGCGCTGGCACGACGCTACATCCGTGAGTCGTACACTTTCTTTCGCGAGCTGATCGTTGAGGGCCAGCAGGCCGGCCAGGTGGTCCTGGCTGACCCCGAAGAGCTGACGCTGCTCTACGGGTCGCTGCTTCAGGGTCTGGCTACGGGCGCCTGGTTCATGGATGAATACAGCGAGGTGCAGCCTTCCATCGAGCGGATGCTGCGTATCCTGAAGCCCTGAGCATCGTTGTCAGGCCGGCAGACCTAGCCGGTGCGTTCGCTATACTTAAAATCGTATGTCCTGATGTCCTGATGTAAGCAGAGAAAGGCTTACCACTATGCAGCCTGAACTGGAGCAACCGCTACCGCCATCCCCAGCGCAGCAGGAGGATCTTGTAGTCTACAGCCGCCGTCAAACGCTCGCCACCATCGGCGGTATTCTGCTGATTCTCTTCCTGGCCACGCTGGATCAAACTATTGTAGCCACCGCGCTGCCGCACATTGCCGCTGATCTTCAAGGTTTCACCGATCTCGCCTGGGTTGGTATCGCCTACCTGCTGACGTCAACGGTCACCATTCCCATCTACGGGAAGCTTTCCGATCTATTGGGGCGTAAGCTCATCTTTCTCTTCAGCATCGTAGTGTTTCTGATCGGTTCGGCCTTTAGCGGGCTGGCGCGGTCAATGGCGCAGCTGATTGTCTTCCGTGCCCTTCAAGGCATCGGCGCCGGCGGTCTTCAGCCCATTGCCTCCGCGGTTATCGGCGACCTCTTTCCGCCACGCGAGCGCGGGAAATGGATGGGCCTGACAGGCAGCGTCTACGCGCTGGCCGCCATCGTGGGGCCACTGGCCGGCGGCTGGCTGACCGACCACCTTTCCTGGCGCTGGATCTTCTATGTCAATCTACCCATCGGCTGCCTGGCCCTGATCACGCTACTCTGGCTGATGCCTCCGCTGCGACCACGGGTAGAGCGGGTCTTTATCGACTATGGCGGTGCTCTGCTCGTAGGGCTGGGCACGGCGCCACTGCTGCTCGCCTTCTCCTGGGCCGGCAATCAGTACGCCTGGCTCTCGCCGCAGATCCTCGCCCTGTTGGCAGGAGCTGCCGTTTTCCTGACCGTCCTTGTGCTCCACGCCGCTGCTCTGGAGCGCCGCGGGCAGGAACCGATCTTTGAGCCAGGCCTTTTTCGCCGCAGCCCGCGCGTTTTCGGCATCGCCTCTCTGGTAACGATCAGCCTCAATATTGCCCTGATGGGCAGCGCTTACTACATCCCGCTCTTCATCCAGGGTGTCATTGGCAGCTCGGCGACTAACAGCGGCCTGGTGGTTATCCCGCTGGCGCTAGCCGCTATCGTCGGCGCGGTGACCACCGGGCTATCGCTCTCCCTGACGGGCCGCTACAAATGGCAGGCGGTCGCCGGGGCCGCGATCGCCCTGCTGGGCGCACTGCTGCTGCTACGCTTGAACATGCGCTCACAGTGGGTGGATGCCTTGATGGCTATGCTGGTGCTGGGGATTGGTATGGGAGCAGGTCAGGCCGTCTATACGACGGCTGTGCAGAATGCACTGCCGGATAAGCTTGGCCAGGCGACAGCGGCACTGGCTTTCTTCCGCCAGCTCGGAGGGACCATCAGTCTGGCTGTTCTGGGAGGCATCGTCACCTCCAGCTACGTCCCGGCTTTTCACGCCGCTCTGCCGGCGGCGCTGCGCACAGCCCTGCCTGAACGCCTCATCAGCATCTTCGATGATCCGCTGGTCTTGCTCGCGCCCGGTAACACCCTGCTACGGATTCGCGCTGCCTTCGCCGCCTACGGGCCACAGGGCCTGCGTGCCTACGCAGCCCTGCTCAATGCCGTGAAAAGTGGGCTGGCGCAGAGCCTGCATCAGGCTTTCGTCGCCAGTGCCCTCATCAGCCTCTTGACTCTGCTCGCCTCATGCTGCCTGAAAGAGCAGGTGCTGAGTCGCCAGCATAGCCGCAGCAGGCACATCCCACAGGCAGCAGACTAGTCCGACAAGTTGGCTCGTCCGGTAGCGGGCCCTAGTCGCCGTGGCAGCTCGGTTGCGGTCAGCTGGCCAGTGTCGAGCATCAGCAGTAAAAGGGCCACCGCTCTCGGTGGCCCTTCACGCTGCTAGCTTCCTACGGCGTCGCGTTTCTCCTCGGGATAGGCTCCCAGGAAATCGCGCGCCGTCTGCACACGCTCGCGCGGCGCCACACGCCAGAAGAAGCGCTGCATATGGTCCCACTCAGCCAGGATCTGGGCCGCGCGCCAGCTATGGGTCTTCTTGCGGTGGAGCACGATCAGTTTGCGCAGCGCCTCCGCCTCATCAGGGTCGTTGATGCGCTGCAGCTCGACCAGTTCGGTATTACAGCGCGGCGGGAAGACGCCCTCGGTATCGAGGACATAGGCCACACCGGCGGACATACCGGCGCCAAAGTTGATGCCCGTGCTGCCAAGCACCACCACCATGCCGCCAGTCATGTACTCACAGGCATGGGCTCCCACACCCTCCACCACAGCCAGGGCACCGCTGTTGCGCACGGCAAAGCGCTCGCCCGCACAGCCAGCGGCGAAGAGCTGGCCACCAGTGGCTCCATAGAGAACCGCATTGCCCATAATGATATTCTTATGCGCAGGATAGCGCGCCGCTGGCGGCGGCATGATGATAATCTGGCCGCCTGTCATGCCCTTGCCCACATAGTCGTTGGCCTCGCCGTTGAGGATCAAGCGCATGCCAGGCACGCAGAAGGCGCCGAAGCTCTGTCCCGCCGAGCCGTGGAAGGTGCAGGTGACGCTCACACCTGGCAGCCCCTGATTGCCATAGCGCCGCGCGATCTCTCCCGCCAGACTGGCCCCGACCGTGCGATCGGCGTTCTGGATGCTATGCTGCGTAAAGACGCTGCGCTCTCCATTTAGAGCCTGCTCGGCCTCGCTGAGGATTTGGGCCGCCACTTGCGAACCCGGCGGCGGTGGCGCTGGCGCCACAAAGCCACCCGCCGGTGTCGCCAGGACAGGCGCCAGTTCGATGCTCACATCTTCGGGACACTGTAGCAAATCAGCCCGCCCGATGATCTCGTCAAGACGCCGCACCCCCAGCCGGGCCAGGATCTCACGCACCTCCTGGGCCAGCAATGTCAGATAATTGACGACCATCTCTGGCCGGCCTGTGTACTTCGCACGCAGATCCTCACGTTGGGTAGCTATGCCCGCTGGACAAGTATTTAGATGACATTGACGCGCCATGTCACAGCCGAGCGAGACCATGATAGCGGTGCCGAAACCGAACTCATCGGCCCCCAGCATCGCCGCGATGACTACGTCACGCCCCGTCTTGAGGCCGCCGTCAACGCGCACCCGCACACGGCTGCGCAGGCCGTTGCGCACCAGCGTCTGCTGGGTCTCCGCCAGACCCAGCTCCCAGGGGATACCCGCATGCTTGATCGACTGGAACGGTGAGGCGCCCGTGCCGCCATCGTGGCCCGCAATATGGATGTAGTTAGCATGGGCCTTGGCTACGCCTGCCGCAATGGTTCCTACGCCCTTACTCGATACGAGCTTGACCCCAACGCGCGCCCGCGGATTGACCTGGCGCAGATCATAGATCAGCTGGGCCAGATCCTCGATACTATAGATATCGTGATGGGGCGGCGGCGAGATCAAGGGTACGCCCGGCGCCGTGTGACGCAGGCGAGCAATAAAGGGTGTAACCTTGTTGGGTGGAAGCTGGCCGCCCTCGCCCGGCTTCGAACCCTGGGCCATTTTGATCTCCAGCTCCTCAGCTCGCACCAAATACTCGGTGGTTACACCAAAGCGCGCGGAAGCCACTTGCTTGATCTTGCTACTGACCGGATGGCCCTCCAGCAGCTCGTAGTACCAATCAGGATCTTCGCCACCTTCGCCCGTATTGTTACGTCCGCCAATGCTGTTCATAGCGGCGGCAATGGTACGATGGGCCTCGGGACTCAAGGCCCCCAGCGACATCGCCGAGACCACGAAGCGCGCGCGAATTGCTTCGACCGGCTCAACTTCTTCGATGGGAATGGGTTCACGCGGCACAAAGCTAAGGAGATCACGAATGTTCGTGGGTGGACGCCCATAGACCAACTCAGTAAAGCGACGATAGTCTTCGGGATCGCCGCTCTGGGCCACTTTCTGCAGGGCGCGCACTACCAGCGGGTTGAAGGCGTGATACTCAGCATCACGACGATAGCGGTAGTAGCCGGCCTCGGGGAGCTTGCGCCGCTGATGAGCCGCACCGGCAGTGGCTGCCGTCCGCGAAGTCGCCACAGGTTGCTCCGCTGGCTGGATCAGCTTCTGGTGGTGTTCGATCAACTGGCGCGCAATCTGCTCCAGCCCGATCCTGCCAGGATGAGCCGGCGAGCCAGCAAAGCAGCGCTCGACCAGAGCAGGCTCCAGGGCTACGATCTCGAACTGGCCGCCACCGATGATGTTACGCACAGTCGAGATGCCCATGCGCGCCATGACCTTGCGCAGGCCCTCCTCAACTCCGTGGAAGTAGCGCTCAACCGCCTCCTCGGGCGTGATCGACTCCAGATGACGCTCACCGGCCAGAGCGCGCACCGTCGCCAGCGCCACGGCTGGCACAATCGCCTCCGCGCCATAGCCGAGCAGCAAGGCAATCTGATGAATATCCCAGGCCGCGCCAGTCTCACAAATCAACGACACGGAGGTACGCAGCCCCCGGCGGATCAGCTCCTGATGGACCGCTCCGACGGCGAGCAGCATCGGGACAGGAGCATGCTCCAGATCGGTCCCCAGATCGCTCAGAATCAAAAGGTCTATCCCCTCATGAACAGCCGCTACCGCCTCGCGCTCCAAACGCGCCAGAGCGGCCTCCAGCCCTGCCGGCCCTTCAGCCAACGCGAAGGTGGCCTCCAGCGTGCGAGCCCGAAATCCCTGTCCCTCCAGATGACGGAGCGTCTTCAACTGCGCCTCAGTCAGCAGGGGCGTCTCCAGGTGAATAAGGTGGGCATGGCGCGGCGATTCGCTGAGCAGGCTTTCCCGCCGTCCCAAATAGCAGTCCAGTGACATGACCACCTGCTCGCGCAAAGGATCGATAGGCGGATTAGTAACCTGAGCAAAGCGCTGATGGAAGTAGTCGGCCAGGGAACGGGAGCGCAACGAGAGGGAGGCAAGCGGGGTATCGTCGCCCATGCTCCAGATTGGCTCTTTGGCATTCTGGACCATAGCGCGCAGAATCAACTCAACATCCTCATTCGTCACACCAAAGAGCAGCTGACGCTGGAAAAGGGCTTCGGCATCTAGTTCCTGCTGATCCCCTCCATCGCTACACAGCTCCGAAGACACCACCTGGGGCTGTCGTGTCAGGCGCACTAAATTGTCATCAAGCCACTGCCCGTACGGCTGGCGCTGTGCTAACATCGCTTTGATGTCCTCGTCGCGCAGCACAGCATGACGCTCCAGGTCCACGGCGATCATCTGCCCCGGTCCTAGACGCCCTTTCTCGACCACCTCATGCGGCTCACAGGAAATCACCCCAACCTCGGAGGCCAGAATCAGCAGGCCGTTCGAGGTGAGCGTATACCGCGCCGGGCGCAGGCCGTTGCGATCGAGAGCCGCACCCACAAAGCGCCCATCGCTGAAGACTAAGGCCGCTGGGCCATCCCAGGGTTCGATCTGGCCTGCATGATACTCGCACCAGGCCCGCCACGCATGATCCAACTCAGGCATTTGCTCCCATGCCGGTGGAACTAACATCTGCATGCTATGCAGCAGGTCCCGGCCAGAACAGGTTAAGAACTCTAGCACGTTATCGAGCTGGGCCGAATCGCTGCCCCCTTCTTGAATCACAGGCAGTAGATCGGCCAGCTTCTCCCCCCAGCGAGCGGCAGTCAGGGCTTTTTCGCGCGCCCGCATCCAGTTACGGTTACCAAGCAAAGTATTGATTTCGCCGTTGTGGGCCAGCATGCGGAACGGCTGGGCCAACGGCCAGGACGGGAAAGTGTTGGTGCTGTAACGCTGGTGAAAGATAGCAAAAGCGCTGGTATAGAGAGGATTGGCCAGGTCGCGGTAGAAGCGCGCCAGCGTATCGGGCGCCATCAGGCCCTTGTAGACCAGGGTATGGCGGGAGAGCGAGGCCACATAGGCATTGGTCAGGCCGGCCTCCAGCCAGCGACGCTCGATCAGGCGACGGGCATAGTAGAGGGAGGCATCGAACGCTTCAGGGGTAAGCTTGTCTGGACATGCAAGCAAAATCTGGGAAATCGTTGGCAGCGTCGCGCGCGCCTGGGAGCCAAGCACGCTCTCATCGAGCGGCGGCTGGCGCCAGAGCAACAGCGGGATCTCCAACTCGGCCAGCGTCTGCTCGACGATCTGGCGGCTTGTCTCAAGCTCTTCGGGAACGCGCGCGAGGGGGGGAAGGAAGAGCATGCCCACAGCCAGGGCGTGAGCCTTGGGCGGCGTGATCCCCTGGGCCTCCAGCTCCGAGCGGAAGAGTTCCGTCGGCAGCTGGGTCAGCACGCCAGCACCATCGCCGGTCTCGGCATCGGCGTCTTGGGCCCCCCTGTGCGTCAGGCGAGCCAGCGCCTCCAGGGCCATCTCTACCAGCGCATGACTGCGCTCTCCGGAAATCTGTACAATAAAGCCTGTACCACAGGCATCATGTTCCCACCGGGCATCGTAGAGCGGATATGCGGGATCAGCAGAAGCGTGGTGCTGCATAGATTGCCCTCCTGTAAAACAGACAGCATAGAAGACCAGGAGGCACCAGCGTTGGAGCCACACTGTGTCGGCGACCAGAACAGCGCTCGCCGAGGTCATCGGGATAGACAGGATTGCAGGGCGCACAGATGCGCACACATGAGCGGCATTGGTCGGGGAAGAGCGGCGGGGCTCGCGGACACCTGGTCACGGTCCATACAGCCGAACAACCAGCGTTCGCTGTTCAAAAAGTGTAACATACGAACACGGCTTTTGGCAAGGGGAAACCCGTGAAGCAGGCACGGGCCGGAGGCCGTGAACACTGTAACAGGTGCTCACGGCCTCCAAGCTCTGTCCAGCGAGCTGATCGCATGAGAACCGCCCTGTTCCCACACGCGGCCTGTCTCAGGAGTTCAGGAGGGCTACAAGGAGGAAGAGTATGCTATTCTCCTTGAGAGATAAGCAACCGAGCAGAGATGACGGATCAGGCGTGGGGCACGATGGCCTGCGGTTTTCTCATCCGTCATCAGCTTGCCTGTCTGACTAGCTCGCAGCAGCCCTGAGCGCCGGCTGCCCAGGCACGGGCCTGTCATGACTGTCAGTGACAGGGCTGTGGCGCGAAGAGTGAAGCTGATAGACCAGACCGGCCCCACCCAGGTGCAGGCCACCATCGATATTAATACACTGCCCCCCGGCATAGATCCAGGGATCAAGGATTCGGCCAGCGGCCTGGCCGGTCAAGAAGCTAATGGGCGTATGACCATGCACCAGGTAGCGGCCTCCAAAGGTGTGCAGGAAGCGCTGCACCATCTGCGTCCCCACAAAAGGATTGGCGAAGAGACCGCGCGCCCCAAAATCCTCCAACGTTTCTTCCCAGACCAGAGCATCGCTGTGCCGCAACAGGTGAGAGAAGGAAGTATTGACCTCCTCCAGCGTCCGGCCACAGCGCAGATAGAGCGGAGCATCGGCATGGATGAGCAAATGGTCAGCCACCAGGGCCATTGCCGGCAGCTGTTGCAGCCAATCCAGATGATGTTGACGCAGGGCAGCCAGGTCTGCCCGTTGGCCCCCATTCCTGCGCCAGCGAGTGAGAAAACTGCTACCCAGGCCCGTAGAGCGCCGGCCAAAGCGATACGCCGCCAGCAAGAGTAACTCATGATTTCCCAGCAGCGCCTCGACGCGTCCACCGACTGCCGCCGCCTCCTGCTGCAAACGCATGACAAACTCAACTACGGCAATACCCTGCGGCCCACGATCAACAAAGTCGCCTAGGAACCAGAGCCTGGCCTGGCCCCCACTCCAGCGCTGCTGACTATCGATCAGTTGAGCACGTTGCAGGAGCACAAGTAGCTTTTTGAGATGGCCATGTACATCGCCAACCAGATAGATTGGCGTCGCGACGGACTCAGACATAGCATCGCCCCCCTTCCGTCCAAGGAACCACGCATCGAGAACACAACAGAACAGTAAACAGCGATCGCCTTTGCAAGCAGGCAGGCAAGTAGACAGGCAGGTTAGTGCGGCAGGGAGAGAGGCAGACAGCTACCTGCTCACCTCAGTGCGCTGCGTGATGCAGAAACTGTACTAAGAAGCCAAAGGCAATAATGGCGAGGGAGAGGGCAATGATAACGAGGGAGGCAATGAGCACCAGACGTCCGGTTTGGCCGAGCTGGACCGGATCGGGCGTATAGGGTACTGGCTTGACCTCTCCGAGATTGCGCAGGTCGTGGAGCAGCTCTTGCATACTCTGATAGCGCTTCTGCGGATCACGGCGAATGGCCCGCATGACCACCGTTGCCAGTTCCGGCGAGAGCTGCGGATTGTACTTCAGAATCGAAGGCGGGTCCTGCGAGACATGCTGATTCATGATGGCAAAGACGTTCTCGCCTTCGAAGGGAGTTCGACCACAGAGCATCTCGTACAGAATGATGCCGACCGCATAGATATCGGAGCGGGCGGTGCCACGCTCGCCTTTCAGCTGCTCTGGCGACATGTAGTCAGGAGTTCCTACCGTACTGGAGAGGCCACGCCAGGTTACGCGCCGCGCCCCTTCCAGCAGGGCAATGCCAAAGTCAATGATCTTGACATCGCCGTTCTCCTGAATCAGGATGTTCTCGGGCTTAATGTCGCGATGGAAAACCCCATGCTCATGGCAATAGGCCAGAGCCTCGCAGATCTGAATGGCAATGCGCAGAGCCTCAGCAACCGGCAGGGGTTCGGGAGCATGCTCCTCCAGGATCTGGCGTAGCGAGCGACCCTTGATGTACTCCATCACCAGGTAGTCTTCGGAGCGCGGCTCGTCCACATTGAGCAGGCGCTGCACGTAGGGATGATTGATCCGATGACCAACCTCGGCCTCACGCTTGTAGCGCTCGAAGACGGCAATGTCACCAATCAGCTCGCTGTTGGGAAACTTGAGCACGACCAGCTCCTGGTTATGCAAATCGCGGGCCAGGTAGACACGGTTCATGCCGCCGTGGCCCAGCATGCGCACGATCTCATAGTGGTCGATGCGCGTCCCCGGTGAATAGACCCCTTGCATCGGCTCCGTACGCCTTTCCGCGAGATAGTTGCCAGTGCCAGTCTGTCTCTCTCCCCCAGTGTAGCATAAAAGGGAGAGCCCCGCCAGTCTTCGCCCCCCGAACAAGCAACGCTCATCATAGCTTCTCCCAAGGAGTCTGCCAGTTACCTTACCTCACTCCCTCTTCTCCTCCCTTCGCCCTGGTGGGTTTATGGCAGTGACAAGCTTACCTCTCACCCTCTTTCCTTCTTGCGCGCAGAGACTCGCTGGCCATTGCTGGCCTGCCGACCTCCATACCCGCCGTCTCCGTCTGTCTCGTATTTCTGTTCTGGTCCACTGCCAGTGGGCCAGGCCGGCAGGATCAGCCAGAGAGATCTCTGCTGCGCTGCGACCGCCTCGTTGCTGCACCACAGGCAGCTCGTACTCCCCGGCTTCCTGCCCGACCGGCTCATGACAGGAACAGGCAAACACACTGAGAGGAACAGTTTGGGTTCAGGCCATTGCCGACTGACTGCGGCCAGGCTGGCGCTAGTGCCAGCCCACCATCCGCTCATCGCTGTTGAGCAGAGACCTCTAGCCTAGCTGCTTTCGCCTGAGAGGACCCCCGAGCCAGAGCCGATCTTGAGCCCCAGCTTCTCCTTGTGGTCCTCGGGGTAGAGGATAGGCGTGCCCGTGACCAACTTGCGGATGTAGAGGTAGCCGAAGCCGATGACCAGCCAGGCCACCGCGAAGAGCGCAGCGATGATCGTGTTGAGCTGCGAGGCACCGCCCGCTGTGATGGCGTAGTAGAGCACGCCGACCAGCATCAGGATATTCATGAGCGCTCCCAGAGCTGGGGCCAGGATCGTCGAGAAGAAGCTGCGCCCCGGCACGCCGCGGAAAGCAATCAGACAGATCAAACAGGTCATACCGTAAAGCAGGAAGGTGCCGATGTTCGAGATCAGGGTCACCTGGGTCAGGTTGTTCACGTTCAGCACACCGTATGACCCGACAAGCGCTGAAATGATCGTCAGGACAATTACTCCGACGTGAGGGGTACGAAAGCGCCCGTGGAGGAAACCGAAGACCACCGGCAGCTCGGTATCTTTGCCCATCGCGTAGGTCACGCGCACACCCGTGTTCAAACAAGAGAGAGAGGTGCCTACCAGAGCCACTACCACGCTGGCCGCCAGCATCATGGCGTAGGCCAGGCCATTGCCACCGAGCAGGCTATCGCCGATGATGCGCGCCAGATCACCGATGGGAGCCACCGAGCTATTGGCCGCTGCAAAGCCACTCCCGCCAGCGTTCTTGTAAGCATCATTGATCACGAAATTGGCCGCAAAGTACTCCAGGAAGTAGAAGATAACCGCCTGAATAACCAGCGAGAGAATGACGCCCCGCGGGATATCCCGCGCCGGATTCTTGGCCTCCGCCGCCAGGGCCGTGGCCGATTCAAAGCCTACCACCAACAGAATGGCGATCGTTGACTGGAAGATCAACCCGCCCAGGTCATGGGGCAGCACTACGCTTAGCGGGTTGGGATGCATGTAGTGCAGCTCGGGATGCTGGATACGGTAGACAACGGCCAGGATCGAGAAACTGACCAGGGCAATGATCTGGATGGCGTTGATAATGATGTTGGCCAGAGTGGCCCCCGTGACGCCAATGTAAGCGATGGCCCCAACAATGATGGCAAAGACAATACAGACAAGCACCTCCTGCCAGGGCGCGCCAAAGCTGGGAACGAAGGTCTGGATGATGTAGGTGATCACTAGCCCCATGAAGGCGACCATCACGCCCGGGTAGACCCAGTAATAGAGGTGCGAGGCCCAGCCTACAATGAATTTACTCAAACGAGCAAATTTGAAGTGCCGGTGTTCCTCTTGCTGCAAGACCGCCGCCTCGGCAAAATAGTAGGAGCTGCCGGGGCCTGCCTCTGGATAACGCCTGGCCAGGGTCGCATAGGCGATGGCGGTGAGCATGGCGATGGCAGTGGCAATGAAGACCGAAAACCACATGTTCATTGCCGAGGACGGCACCGCCTGGATCTGATAGGTGGTCCAGAGAAAAGCACCAGGCGCAATGAGCGCCATCGCGTTGATGGTGACACCCGTCAGCCCCAGGGTGGGCTGCATGCGCACCTCACCACCGGTTTCTGTAGCCATGAGGAACCTCCTTTTCTAGCAGCACAATCCCAGGAAGAATGTGATGATGGCTGGCCTCATTACCACAGGATTCGCCTTCATGGCGCCGGGCTGCGGAAAGAGCTTTCGGGCAATCACCGCTCGTTCGTCTCCTGCTCTTCCCCACGCTAGTAGTGTAGCGCCGCTCCCTCGCCGAAAAGTAGAGACAATCCATCAAAAAGTCAGAGACGGGATTCATGCATTGTGCACAATCACGCGGGCCACGTTAACGGCTATACTTAACACTGTGGGGATTTTTTACCCCCGCGCTTTGGGTCGCTGGTGGAAACGTTAGCCAGAGCATTGTGCAAAAAACACAGACTTCAGGATAGCAGCCGCCAGCGGCCTCAACGCCGCTGGCGATTCCTACACACGCTGCTCTATTTGCTTGCTACGCTGTCGCTGTCGGAGAAGGGAGTCTGTTGCTCTATGCAGAAATTGACGCTTTCAATCTTGCCCGGCCAGTACGCTGTCTGCCGCCTCGATCCCAATGGCCCAATCCCTCACTGGGCCCTGATCGGCGATGAATTTATCTCCCTCACCCGCACACCCTATGAGCTGTCTGTCGTTTGCTGCGAGGATAACGTCCCTCAAGAGGGCTATCAGGTCGAACGCGGCTGGAAATGCCTGCGCGTCGATGGCCCTTTCGATTTTTCTGTGGCTGGTGTGCATGTCTCGCTGGCTATCCCACTCGCGGAAGCTAATATCAGTGTGCTGGCTATCGCCACTTATGAGACCGACCATATCCTGGTGAAGGCCGAAGATCTGGAACGCGCCAGACAGGTCTTGGAACGGGCCGGCCACCACTTCCGTACCTAGCTCGCTCTGATCAGCCCCCAGGCTCGCTCACCTTACCTTTCTCTCCCTCTTATCGGTTCCGGCTTCCATCCAAGCCCTGCCTTTGACCACTTTAAGCCCAGGCGACTGCCAGCCACCTGGGTTAGATAAAGTGGACTATACATCTTGACATTCAGTCCAGTTTTGGTTAGGATCTCCTTGAAAAGGATTTGTTCGCTTCTGCAGGCTCGCTGTGCGCGAGCAGAAAGTCACTCTCAGGTGAGCCTATGCCTGGCAGTAAGCAGTCCCTGGCTGAGGGCAAGAGTGAGGTGGCACGCCTCCGTTGCCAGATCGAGGCCGAGTACATTGCAATGCAGCGCGGTCTCTACGGGCTGGCACTGGGACGGGCCCGCCACCAGGTCATTGCCTTCCATCTGCGCCGAGCCGACCGGCTCTGTGCCCAGTTAGCGCACTATGTCGGCGAGAAAGCGGCATTGCAAACGCTGTGCCAGCTCTATGATGAAGCCCTCAATCAGGAGGTAAGCGATGCCTTATCTTCTTCTCATCCTCGCTGCTGATCCAGGGTCGGATGGTCATACGCAAGGCTGCGCTGCGCGCTTCCCTGCTGCTCTTTGTTTCGCATGGCTGCGGCCTTCTTCTCTCTCTTGCCTGTGTTAGTTACCAACGATGCATGATGCAACAAAGGAGCAACGATGCAGCAAAGATTACCGCGTCCTATCGTTTTCGTCGCCCTGTCGCTCTCTCTGGCAGCCTCCCTCTTAGTCGGCTGGCAGCTGCATCAGAGTCGGCCAGCGCAGGCCGCCGGCTTCCCAGCCCACTACTTCGCTCCCTATGTTGATACAAGTCTATATCCCACGTTCCAGTTGACGCAGACGGCCCAGCAGATTGGGGTGAAGTTCTATACACTGGCCTTCATTATTAACGGCGGCGGAAGCTGTCAGGCCGAGTGGAATGGAACCACCCCCGTCAATCAGGGCTTCTTGCAGAGCGATATCAGCAATCTGCGTGCCCTGGGCGGCGATGTGATTGTCTCCTTCGGCGGCGCCAATGGCACCGAGCTGGCCCAGGCTTGCAGCAGCGTCAGTAGCTTGCAGGCCCAGTACCAGGCCGTGGTGACCAACTATCAGTTGACGCACGTGGATTTTGACATCGAGGGGGCGGCCATTGCCGACTCGGCTTCGGTCGACCGGCGCAATAAGGCCCTGGCCGCTCTGCAGGCGGCCAACCCCGGGTTGTTCGTTTCGTATACGCTGCCGGTGATGCCTTCGGGATTGACACAGGATGGCATCAATCTTCTGCAGAATGCCATCGCTAACGGCGTTAACGTGGGTATGGTCAATATTATGGCGATGGATTACGGCAGCTCGGTCCCTCCCAATCAGATGGGACAAAATGCCATTAGCGCCGCTCAGAGTACCTTCAATCAGCTCAAGAGCCTTTACCCCAACAAGTCGAGCGCCCAGCTGTGGGCAATGATTGGGGTGACGCCGATGATCGGCTTAAACGATGTGTCGCCCGAGGTCTTTACACTCCAGGATGCCCAGCAGCTGCTGAGTTTCGCCCAGCAGAATGGTCTGGGGGAGCTGTCGATGTGGTCGGCGGGCCGCGATCAGCCCTGCCCCAACAATGGGGCCTATGTCTCACCGACGTGCAGCGGTATTCAGCAGCAGCCCTTTGATTTCTCGAAGCTCTTTAACCAGTTCACTAGCGGCAGCACCACGAATCCCACGCCCACGCCAACGCCTCAGCCGGCGACGCCTACTCCCACCCCTGGCCTCACCCCGACCCCAACGCCCTCGCCAACTCCAACCGGGGGGAACCTGGTGGCCAATCCCGGCTTTGAAAGTGGCTCGCTCTCGCCCTGGAGCTGCGACGCCGGCGACCGTGTGGTGACGTCTCCCGTCCACAGCGGTTCGTATGCTTTGCAGCTGACGCCGAGCAATTCGACAACTGGCCAGTGCACGCAGACAATCAGTGTGCAGCCGAATCATACGTATACGCTGAGCGCCTATGTGAACGGCCCGTATGCTTATCTCGGCATCAGCGGCGGAGCTAGCAATTGGACAAGCAGCACAAGCTATACATTGCTGTCAGTGACGTTCACGACCGGTTCCTCAACAACCAGCGTGACGATCTATGTCCACGGCTGGTACGCTCAGGGTCCGGTCTATGTCGATGATGTGTCGTTGCATTAGCTCACGCTGACAGACCCGGCTTGCACGGGGCAGGCAGCCGACGACGACCGGCTTGACAGTCATCGCGCAGCTTCGGCAGTCTAGCTATCCCTGTCTTGACGGTCCCTTCCGGCCCCTACCCCCCAGGGAAGCGCGGCTCTTTCTCGACCTGCAGCAGGAACTTGCCCCTGGCTGCAGGTCGTTTTATGGGAAGAAAGATGCTCACTGGTCAAAGCGGCCAGGTCAGTTCAAGGTCCCTTTAGCATTCGGCGAGTCCGACGATGCAGGGAGAAGCGCGACTATTCGCACGGCAATGTGCTACAATTGCTACTGACGGCACAATGATGAGCCTCCCACAAGGACCGTTGACCGCACCGCTGACGAGGGATCCAGCAACGCTGATCGCTTGATCACCTAGGTTTCCGCAACTTCCATCCCGGAATGGATGAGGGATCGCCGTCTGGCTGACAGCTCTGCCAGTGTCGTCGTCTCAGTAGGCGCGCAGCAGAAGGCTGGCCAGGCTGCCTGGTGTTGGGAAGGAGGAGCCAGCCGGGAGAGAATCAGTTGCTACTCTGGCAGAGCAGGGCTTTGCATCTGAGCGCTTGGAAAAGGATGCATCTCTATGTCTGAGCAAGAACGCCGTCAGGAGAAAGATGCTCCCTTGCGTCGTGATATCCGCATGCTCGGTGATGCGCTGGGACGTGCTATTCAGCAGCATGGGGGCAGTGAGGTGTTCGAGACAGTGGAACACCTCCGCCGTAGCTGCAAGCGTCTGCGCGATTATGCCGAGCAGCTGGCGCAGGCTGAGGGAGTGGAAGCAGAACAATTGCAGCGTGAGATTGAGGCATTGGATGCCGACATTATGCGGGTCGTGGAGAGCTGCGATCTGCGCATGGCCATCGATGTGATCCGCGCCTTCACGATCTACTTTCACCTGGTCAATACGGCGGAACAGTACCATCGCATTCGCCGCCGCCGCGAACACGAGAGTGGCCCGGAACCGACGCCACAGCGCGGCTCGCTGGCTGCCCTCATGCAGTTCTTCCAGCAGCACGGAGTCGATCGAGAGACCCTGCAAGCCCTCCTGCAGCGCCTCTCGATCGAGCTAGTCTTTACTGCCCACCCGACCGAGGCGACGCGCCGTACGCTGATCATCAAGTCGCGTCAGGTGGCTGATCTGCTGGATGCCTACGACCGCGAGTACGGCCACATGCTCGGTCGATCTCAACGCCCCTGGTCACGCCAGCGCGAGCTGGAGAGTACCATTGCTTTGCTCTGGCGCACCGATGCTGTCCGCCACGTGCGCCCGCAGCCGGTGGATGAGGTGAAGATGGGCATCTATTACCTCGATGAGATTATCTACGAGGCACTGCCCGAACTCTACGAGGAGTTCGAGCAGTTGCTTGAACGGCAGTATCCCAACCTGGATCTGCGCGTTCCACCTTTCTTGCGGATCGGCTCCTGGATCGGCGGCGACCAGGATGGCAATCCAAATGTCGGACCGGAGACGTTGCTGCAGGCTCTGCGCCTGCAACGCGCTAGCTTACTGACACACTACCGTCGCTCGATTGAGGCACTGGCACGGGAGTATTCACAGTCGATTACCTACAGCACGGTGACTGAGGAGCTGCGTCGCTCGATCGAGGAGGATGCCGCTCGTCTGCCAGACTACGACCGCGAGCTGGGTGAACAGACGCGCCTGGAGCCATATCGGCGCAAGCTGTCGTTCATGTGGAAGCGTCTGGGAGCGACGTTGGCTGCGATGGCCCCAGCCCAGGAGGAGGAAGCGGCTGAGTTGGCCTCGGCCCTACAGCGCACGGTGGCCTATCGCGAGGCGGAGGAGCTACTGGCTGATCTACGCCTGGTCTATGAGAGCCTGCTGGCCGACGGTGAGCATGAGGTGGCCAATGGGGCGCTGGCTCGTCTGATCCGCCAGGTGGAGCTGTTTGGCTTTCATTTCGCCGCGCTTGATGTGCGCCAGCACAGCGAGCGCCATGCCCAGGCGCTTTCAGAGCTGCTGCGCGTGACCGGCCTGGCAGAGACACTGACCGCTGGCTCCGATGGAGCGCTCGCCCGAGACTATCTGGAACTGAACGAGGAGGAACGGGTCCAGCTGCTGGAACGCTTGCTCCGTGACCCGCGCGTCTTGCCGCGACGCGGCCTTCAGCTGAGCAGGGAAACAGCCACGGTCCTGGGAACATTCGAGGCCATTCGCCAGGCGCGCGAGGAGTTCGGTCCACGGGCGGTGACCTGCTATATCATTAGTATGGCGCGTACGCTCAGCGACTTGCTGGAGGTACAGTTTTTCTGCAAGGAGGCCGGCATCAGCGGCCTGCCGATCGTGCCGCTCTTCGAGACAATCGCCGATCTGCGCGGCTGCGCGACGATCATGGAAACAGCCTTCCGCTTCCCGCTCTACCGCCAGTGGGTGGCCAGTCATGGCAATGAGCAGCAGATTATGCTCGGTTACTCGGATAGCAGTAAGGACGGCGGAATGCTGACCTCGGGCTGGGAGCTCTATCAGGCGCAGCAGCGCCTGGCCGCACTGGGAGAACGCTATGGGATCGGCATCATGATCTTCCACGGACGCGGCGGGGCCATCGGGCGTGGCGGCGGCCCTATCTACGAGGCTGTTCTGGGCCAGCCACCAGGCACCGTCAACGGGCGCATTCGCATTACCGAACAGGGCGAGATGCTCTCCTTTAAATACGGGCTTCACGAGATTGCCTTGCGCAATATGGAGCTGGTGGTCACTGGCGTCATTGAGTCGAGCCTCCCCCAGGACCCGCGCCGCGAGGAACCGCCACGTTGGGTCGAGATCATGGATCGGCTCTCGCTGAGTGCCTATCAGCGCTACCGCCGCCTGATCTATGAGGATCGCGAGTTTCTGACCTTCTTTGAGCAGGCCACGCCGATTCTCGAACTCGGCTGGCTCAATATCGGCTCGCGCCCAGCGCGCCGCACCAGCGGGCGCAACATTGAGGAGCTGCGCGCCATCCCCTGGGTCTTCTCCTGGATGCAGAGCCGCTACGTGCTGCCAAGCTGGTACGGGATCGGCGGGGCTATCGAGGAGTTCGTGCAGGCCGAGCCACAGGGCCTGCACGAGCTACAGGAGATGTACCGCTCCTGGCCCTTCATGCGCGCTTTCCTCGATAATTTACAGATGACGCTCTCCAAGGCGGATATGCATATTGCTCGCCACTATGCGACGCTGGTGGCTGACGAGCAGCTGCGTCAGCGGATCTCTGCCGAGATTGAGGCAGAGTATGAGCGCACGTGTCACTGGCTCCTGCGCATTGTGGGAGGCAAGGCCCTGCTAGATAACTCGCCGGTTCTGCAGCGCTCGATCCGTCTGCGCAATCCCTATGTGGACCCGCTGAGCTACTTCCAGGTGGTTTTGCTTCGCCGTCTGCGCGCCCTGGGTGGACCGCTGGATCTGAGCAAGGCCGAGCAACAGGAGGCCGGCGAGCAGGAGCGCGAGCGGGCACGCCTGACCTACGCTGTGCTGTTGACCATCAATGGCATTGCTGCTGGCCTGCGCAATACCGGCTAGTGGTTCACCTCCCTCGCCAGCAGAGGCAGATCTGTAAAGCGAGGCGAGGCGAGACAAGACGAGGGGAAGGATGGGACCCGCCTTATCGGTCCCATCCTTTTTTGTGCTGCTCTGTCCGTCTGCTTGGCCGGGGGTCCGAGGTCTGTCAACTAGACAAAAGGCAGGACTGTCTCGGCGAAGTCGCGCAGACCGTCGATGTCGTCGAGGTAGAACCACTGCAGCATCAGCTCTTGAACGCCGGCCTGGCCGTAGCGCTTGATCTGGGCAATAGCCATGTCGGGCGTGCCGACGATGGTGCGATTCTGGGCCTGCACTCGCTCCAGGATCTCCCGCGAGGAGAGGGGGGCGTAGCTGGGATCATAGTGACGCCACCAGTCAAGGCGCTGATAGAGATCCTCGCGTGTGCGCCCGAAGAAGAGCGAGGTCATCATGGTGCGCTGAACGCTCGCAGGCGGGCGTCCAACCTCTTGCAGTAGTTGATCGAGAAAGGCCGAAAGCTCGCGAAACTGCTCGGGTGAGAGAAAGCCGGCGTTCCAGATGTCCGCGTAACGTGCCGCCAGCGGCAGCGTGCGTTTACGTCCGCCGCCGCCGATCATGATGGGCGGCCCACCAGGCCGCTGCGGACGGGGCAGGAGCTGCGCCTCGCGGAGCTGGTAGAAGCTGCCGCTGAAGGTGACTGGCTGCTCGGAGCGCAACAGGAGGGTGATGACCTCGAGGGCCTCAGCAAAACGGGCCATGCGCGTGCGCATATCACCCAGATTGAGTCCAAACATGGCATGCTCGCGCTCCTGCCAGCCAGCCCCTACACCGAAGATGAAACGTCCCCCGCTCAGGTCGTCGAGAGCAATCGCCTGGCGCGTTAACATGACGGGATGGTGAAAGGAGACCGGCGAGACAAGGGGGCCAAAATGGACGCGTCGGGTATGGTCGGCGGCATAGGCCAGCGAGACAATGGTTTCCAGGGCCTCGCGGTCGGGCGGCACGGGATCGGTGAAGTGATCGGAGCGGAAGAGGCCAGCATAGCCCAGACCTTCGATGGCCTCAACCAGACGCTTCCAGCGGGGCCAGGTCAGACCCGTCTGTCCCTCAATCTGAATGGAAATAGCAACCATTGTGCAATGCTTCTCCCTCTCTGGACTGAGCTGGCGTGGGCTGTCTCTCTTGCGGCAGGGGTTGCTTGCCCCCACACAGACACAAGTACCCCGCCCTGTCTGCTACCAGTATGACACACCGCTCCGCAGGGGCACAAGCGCCAACGCTGCATCATCAGTATCTCCGCTCGCCGGGGTTGACCTCGCTGCCAGGCATATGGTATTTTTAGAATTGATGTGCGAATTACGACGAGTGAATAGAACAGTTACCAGATCGGCTCTGAGCGATAGCACCGATCAATTGCGCAGGGGCGGTATACAGCGGTACCTCATGCCGGGCTGCGGATTCCTGGCTACTTTCGAGAGCACCTTGCAAGAGCGAGCGACACGAATCTAGAGCGGACCGTGCAGCGGCACCAGCAAGGCTCTGGCTCTGACGACCTTCCAGCGAGGCACTTCACTGTCGCCTTCGTCCACTGTCTCGTAGACACTGGTCCATGGGCACCGCAAGAGCGTTGCCGCAGACAACGCCGGCAACGAGCAGGCAACGATAGCGCTATTCAGCGGCTCAACCAGGGCAAAGAGAGCTTCGTTCCCAGCTGGCAGCCCTGGTAGAGCTGGTGACAAAGCCGTCGCGATCTGTGAAGGTTCACCAGGTCAGCATCCTATGGCTGGCCCGTCTCTGGGCAAAGAACTATTCCCCATCAGGCAGTTGCTGGTAAGACAGGGTTGCCTTTTACTTTGAATAGTCTCAATGTCAATAATACTACTGAGGAGGATTTATGCGACTACGTCACTTTACGCCATGCCGCTCCATCGGAGCATATCAGATCAGTCGCAGCGATGCTCACAGAGCACTCCTTATCAATGAGGAGCTCATCACTTTTACGCCAACAGAGTATCGTTTACTTTGTATTCTGCTGACACATGAGAATGTGGAAGATTCCCGCCTGCTCATGGCCATTTTCTCCAAACCGTCTAAAGACCGCTGTACACGTAAAACGCTTGAGCGACACATAGATAATATCAAATCCAAATTGCGTCCGACAGGCCTCTCTCTACGTAGAATCTATCGTTTCGGCTATGCACTCGTCGTAGCTGAAGAAGACCCTGAGAGAGCAGCGGAAGGAATGTAAAAAAACAGCATATTCTGCTGAGACTGAGCGTTTCAAAAAGTCGGAGCACTCTATGCACGAGAGAAAACAGCGTCCTGCAGTCCGTCCACCACTTTCTCCCCTCGAAATAGGGATAGAGGTCGTCGCTCTGGTCAGTATTGCCTTGAGCATTTACCTGACGGTGCAGGCCTGGGCTACATTGCCGGCACGTATCCCTGGTCATTTCAATCTCGCAGGTCAACCTGATGCCTATACTAACAAATCTGATCTTCTCTACTACCCCATTTTCTCATCTATTGCCTATATTTTCCTGACTCTCTTGTCACGCATCACGCAGTTTTTCAATTATCCCTGGGCCATCACCGAAGAGAACGCAGCTCGGCAGTATCGCTTAGCGCGAGGGCTGATCAACTGGCTCAAACTCTTGCTGATCTGGATGCTGGTCTATGGCGAATGGCTTACGATAGAGATGGCGACTAAACAAGCGACGGGTCCCGGCGCGCTGGTTTTCATCGGTCTGATGCTCTGCATGCTGCTTTCAACGGCGGTGTATATCGTAGCAGCCAGACGTGCCCGCTAGATAGCCAACAACGGCATAAGAGTCAACTACCCCACGGCTAAAGCCTGGGTCCCCGACGCCAGGAAAGGAGTCCAGACGCCGGGGAAAGATTGGAGGAGCACACGAGGAAGCATTCCCTTCCTATCAAGGGACGCACTATCTTATCCAGCTATGCGCCTCGCATAGCTGGCCGTCTGGATGATAGGTATAGTCGAAAGGAAGAGCACAGGGATAACGATCCAGAGGAAAGCCAGAGTAGTATTGTCACCAAAGGGAATAAAGAAAGCAACGATCCCAATAACCACCAGCAGACTAGACCAGAGGATCGTCCATCTCGCTCCGTAGCGGTTGATTTCGCGCCACTGCTCGGCTGAGGTCATGGCCCGTCCGAAGCGAAAACCGTAGAAGGAGTTGCGTTGAGTATTGCCGCGCAACAATGGCAGGCTCAAAACAATCAGGGAAACGCCCGCCACGACATCGATGGCGCTGGCTAAGAGATTCAGTGAATTCACGGGAAACAACCTCCTCACGTCGCTGCTGCAACTGACAACATTTTGTAACGACTACTCATTCATTACACACTCCAGAAGGAGCTGCCACGCAGGTAGTGATGGGTCAGGACAAGTCCGGCTTCGCCTCTCGCACTCGCCCGATGGGCCAGCAAGAGAAAGGAATAGAGATAGCGGACTTGCATGGCCTGGTAGGATGCTAATAACTCATGGAGCGCCACTTCATAAGGGAGATTCCCATACTGGCTGATTGTCAAGGCCAGGGATCTGACTAAGGGGCTTTGCGCTTCGAGCTGTTCACGCCAAGGCACAATCAATTGGATAGAGAGTTCCTGGTCCTCTGCAAGATCTTCCAGTTCCTGGAATGCGGCCTCCGCTTCATTGCCTACCACCGTCCCGATGATCTGACAACTGCCGGTAGGAGTGAGCAAGGTTGACAGGTGAGATACGACCCGACGAATGATTGTCAGGCCATCTTCCCCACCATCCCCGACCGGAGGATAAGGTAAGCTATGAGGCACAGGCAACAATGGGGGATTGCAGCAGACACGATCAAAGCGCTCGTCATACACTGCCTCAAGCAAGTTACCAATACGTAACTCCATTTTCTCCTCTAGGCCATTCAAGGCGCTATTGATCGCGTAGAGTTTCGCAACCTCAGCTTGCACCTCTACGGAAACAACTCGTTGGGCCGTCAGAGCGCACAGTAATCCCTGCGTACCAACACCGGCACAGAGATCCAGGACGTCTCCTCTGACAGGCAACAGCAGCCGCCCCAAAGCTAACGAGTCATTACCGTAGTAAAAGCGGGCAGTGATTGCCGGCTGCTGGCAGAACAGCATTACGCCAAAGTGGCGTATGAGACGTAGATTTGGTAAGTGCAAGGAATCGAACTCATGCTTCGCTAACTCGAGTGCGAGCAAGGTCTCGATACCATCTGCTCCAAGTATCTCCTCGGCTTCGGTCAATTTGATCGCATCACCTAAAACAAGCAAATTAACGGCAGAAGCCAATTTTCTTGGCAAAAAAGCTATATCAAAACGTAAGGTGTCCTGCCGCTCTTCTTCACATCCATAGGCTGCCAGTAAGTCCAACAGGCCAGATTGTGCGATCCTATGACCTAGCCTATGTAATTGCTCGATTATGGCGCTAGTCAACGTGGATTTCGGATCGATAACCATGACACTTCAATTTTACCTTACAAGCACTATGCTTCGTCAGTGGCTAACGTTTGCTGTCCTTGATATTGACGAAGCACGGCTGTATTCAAAGCGTTGCTGGCCATCCCGGCAAGATATAAAGAAACAACCTCATCCTCGACTTCGCGGTAATGCTCCCGAATGACGGTTCTAGCGACCTTGTCCTTGTGTAATCGCAAGCAGGTCTCACACGGATGGGCAGAGTGAACAGGTAGCTCGTAGTCCGGCACATATCGCTTGACAAATTCCAAGATGCGCTCTGGTCCCTCGACGTGTATCCAGATTTTGAGGAAATCATCAGGTGCTTCATCCAACACCTGGCGAATACTTTTTTGTGATACAGATCCCAAGTGAAGATCAGGAATGCGTTCGAGATGCAGACCACAGCAGGCAACTAGGTGCTCGTCTGGTGTTACTGCCAGGACGTTGAGAATGGTCTGGCAGCCGCTCTTGCGATCAGGGTTGAAGCGACTGTGCTCTTCAGGATGAGTGACTGGCGAGATGCCCTCGGCTTCGATCCAGACACTGCGCTGGACGGTCAGGCTTCTGTTGGCGATATACTCGGCCAAAACAGGATGCTCTGTAATGAGTTCGGGTTTGAAATCAGACTCATTGCAAATCTCGATATTGATGAGCGTCGTCAAGCCAGCCTGCACGCAGGCACACGCGGCATTGATCACACGCTGCACGGGAATATACCGCGAATGGAAGGTGCCAGTACTGAAATTGATCTCCTTGAGGCCAGCTTTGACAAGTTTCGCAACCCGCTGTTCTGCTGCTTTGGGCGTAACAGCCCAGTAGCCGTTAGTGACGCAGCGAGTAACGAGACCGTAACCGGAGGCGCGAGAGATTAGCGCGTCGAGCTTATCGCCCAAAAGAAAGCACTCTCCACCAGTAAATGAAATTACACACAGGCTAGGAATTTGTGCAGCCTCGTCGATCAGCTGCTCCATGCGCTCATAACGGAGAGACTTGGTTACATAGGGAGAACACGTAAAACAGCAATGGTCGCACGCCGCTGTGCATTGATGGGTTGTGATAATAGCCAATGAATGTGGACGAATAAACATGTCCGGATCCTCCTTTTCAGCCAGCTTTGCCTCTTTCTCCGAGGCGCTCAGGTGTTTATTTGCTCACCCAATTGCCCTGGTTTTTATGAAGTCACTGCTGTTAGCAAGGACTGTAGTGAGGGTATGAACAAATAAACACCTGACGCACCAGACATTTTCCCTCCTACAGCATTATCAGGATACGGCAGGGGGAACTACAGCCAACACTACAACTGCCAGAGTAGCAACAGCAGCATTTGCATACACGACCGCATTGACAACTGCTCCTGCATTGACAATTCCCCCTGCGTTAGCAGCAATAGCGATATTAGCACCAAGCCAGGGGAAATTGAGGGAGGCAGCTTCCCCTTTGCTGGCTTTCTCTACAGCCTGCTGCAATACCGTAGCCTGGCGGCGATATTCAGGGAATATCTCCTGACCATACTGACAAAGCGTCTTGAAGCCTTCTGGATACTTAGTGTTGATGTACCTGTACAAATCTTGACCAACTCGTTGGACCTCCTCAACAGTTGTTTTGCCGTGGATCATCAGATCGAACTTTTCCACACATACGACCCCCATCTTCAAGAACTCCTGGTCGTCAAGCATGGCGACCAGCTCGCGCGCACCAGCCGGAAGCGATGCGGAGTGGCTTCTAAGACCGGCTCGCAGCTTTGAATCCTCCAAAGCGCTCATAAAAGTTTTGAAACTTCGAGCATTATCTAGTTTGAGCGGCAATATAATATTATTATCATCAGAATAGTCAGCTTGTGCTACTTCATTAGTAGCACTCAATCCACCAGTTCCGATGATAGCAGCGGCACTAATCTTTCCGACAGTTCTGAGCAGCTTACGACGATTCAGCTGACTTTCTGCCATCTTTTGCTCTATTTCATTCTTTTCCTCACTCAAGGTCTTTACCTCCTGATTCTAGAACTAGGACTAAGATTAAATACATCTGATAAAAAGCATAAAGCCAGCTTCCAGCAATCACAAGGGGAAAAGGCGAAGGATTTTTCTTCATGCTTTCTCCCATCTTTTTCTTCGTATGCTCCTGCTAGCGCAGAAGTCATGTGTCCGCCAGGCAGAAACTTGCGCAATCCCGACCGTGCCTGTATAATAGTTCTGGCAGAGTGTTTAGCTTCTGGGAATAGAGGCTGGCATCAAGAGCGAAAACGAGAGCAGGCAGGAGAAGCCTCGGCAAGAGGTAGCGGAGGATGATGACAGCGAAGCGCCTCGCTGGAAGGTGGGTGGGCCGTCTGGGTGTGGGCCTTGCTGACAGAGCCGCAAGCTGCGATCTGGATGAGTATCATTCGTTCCAGCATTGCGCTCCCGAAAGCCGCCAGGAGTCCGCAGCTCGCATAAGCAACCTTCCTCTGCGCGCTGTCTCCTGCGAAATTCTCGTTCCTGGCTTCCAGAGCCGATCTGACAGCAGTTCGCTCCACTTGCCGTGATCTACACTACAACATCAATGCTGAAAAAAGGTATGCCTGCCGGGCAGGCCATTGCTCGCAGGCATCTCTCTTTTTCATCAGCAGGAAGACACCGCGGCGCTACCCCTGGCAGATGAGATGCGCCAGGCAGTCGGGCAAGAAGCCGCGAGAGGCCATCATTCCACCAGGGCAGGTGTTCACGCCGCACAAGCGACAATCGAATACGGGCTTGCTGATAGCTGTCCCGCGTCGAGCGAACGTAGTACAGAGGAAGCGGCCAACAGCGATCCGATGATTGGTGAGAGTTCGGAAGGACACGCCCTCTGGAACGCCTTCGTGAGCGGCTGGCCGAAGAAAGTCCGTGATGCGCCTGAAGTCAGAAGCATCCTGATCTGGGGCAGGGAGGGAAGTGGAAGGGAGCACATCACGGGCAAGTAGGATCAGGTGGGTGGTTCCCACGCAGCACAATAACCGTAAAGAGCGGTCACCGTGCATGCTCCTCACACTGGTGTGAGCGGCATCCAACAGGAGAGAGCTGGTCTTCTCTCTCCGGCGCTAGGCAGCGGCTGGTGACAATAAGGGTGGCACCACGGGTGTAGGTGCAAGCGAGTCCTCAATCTCATCTCGCCTTTGCCTACTCTCGTCCCTTCAGGTTTCCAGGACAGGAAGGGGCGAGGGTTTTTTGATGCCTGCTCGCTCCTTCTCGACACGTTTTCCTTGACCTTGAAGGAGTGTTGCACGATGACAACCAGCAATCAGGAACAGCAAACTAGCAAGCAGAGTGCTCTCGCGGTTGCCCTGCAGAAGATCGAGGCGGTGGAGGTCCCCCAGGGGAAGAGCATCGCCCTGGCTTACTCCGGTGGCCTCGATTCGTCGCTCTGCGTCAAGCTCTCTCAGCTCAAGTACAAGGCGCGAGCCTTGTATGCCATCAACGTTGATGTTGGTCAGGGGCAAGAGGAGATCGATATGGCGGTGCGGCGCGCGGTTCAGCTGGGTATTCAGCCGATTACGATCGATGCCAGGAAGGAATTCACCGAGCAGTGGCTGACAAAAGCCATCCAGGCCAACTCGGACTACAACGGCTATCCCGTCTCGACCTCGATGACGCGCCAGTTGATCGCCGCCAGGGTGGCACAGAAGGCCCTGGAACTGGGCTGCGATGCCCTGATGGAGGGTTCCAGCGGCAAAGGTAACGACCAGTACCGCATGCATAACGTTTTTAGCCTCTTCGCTCCCGGCCTGGCGATCTTTGTGCCGGTGCGTGATTTCGACCTGACGCGCAGCGAGGAGGGGCTGCTGATGGAGCACTACGGCGTTCCGATCGAGGAGATCATTGTCGGCGGCGATGACAAGACGATGTGGTGCCGTTCGATCGCCAGCGGCGGTATCGATTTGGATACCGAGCTGCCCGATTCGATCTGGATGTGGCTGACTCCCCCTCAGAAGGCCCCAGATAAGCCGACGATGATCAAGCTGACCTGGCGCAACGGCTTGCCGGTCGCCCTGGATGGCCATGAGATGCCACTCGATGAGATGATCGAGCAGTTGAATGTGATCGGGGGGGCCAATGGGATCGGCAAGATCGACATCTTCGAGGATGGCATCATGGGCCTTAAGTCCCGCGAGATCTATGAGGCTCCCGCGGCAACTATTCTGCTGAAGGTCCATCGCGATCTAGAGCAGTTCTGTCTGACGAAGGAGGAGATTCAGCTGAAGCGTCCTCTCGATGCTTATTGGGCACGCCTGGTCTATCACGGCGAGTGGTTCCATCCTCTGAAGCAGGCCATCGACGCCTTTATTGCTGAGACTCAGAAGGTGGTGAACGGCGAGTACACGCTCCAGCTCTATAAGGGGAACGTTGATATTGTGGCACGCAAGGCGGAGGGCGGTCTCTTCTTCCCCGATGTGCGCTCTATCAAGAGCGCCAGCTTCAATCAGAAGGAGTGCGCCGCTGTGGCCCATATTCGCGGCCTGCCTTATGAGCTGATCTCGCGCCGCAACAAGAATCTGGGGTTCAGTCCCGTGGGAGGGATCTGATTCATGCCGAAACTCTGGCAGAAAACCTATCGTGTGAATGAGCAGGTCGAGCGTTTCGAGGCGGCGCAGAATAGCGCTCTCGATAGCCGCCTGGTGCGCTACGATGTCTGGGGATCACTGGCACATGCGGCCATGCTCACCAAGATTGGCGTGCTGACGGAGGACGAACACAGGGCCTTGAAAGAGGCCCTGGGCGACATCCTCCACCTGGCCGAAACGGGACAGTTTACGATCACGCCCAGCGATGAGGACGTGCATACGCGTGTCGAGAACTACCTGGCAGAGGTGGCTGGCGCCGCTGGCAAGAAGATCCACATGGCGCGCTCGCGCAATGATCAGGTGCTGGTTGACCTGCGCCTCTATGCCAAGGAGCAGCTGCATGGAATCGCCAATTCCCTGCTGACGCTGGTGGAAACGCTCTGGCGCTTCGCCGGCGCCCATGCCGATGTGCCGATGCCCGGCTATACCCATATGCAGCGGGCCATGCTCTCCTCAGTGGCCCTGTGGGCTGGTGCTTTCGCCGAGGCCCTGCTTGACGATGAGCAGCTGCTGAGCGCCGCCTACAGCCTGAACGACCAGTCGCCGCTCGGTTCCGCCGCCGGCTATGGTGTACCGATTGCCATCGATCGCCAGTATACCGCTGAGCTGCTGGGCTTCGCCCGTGTGCAGCATAATGTGATCTATGTTCAGAATAGCCGCGGCAAAGTAGAGGCGGCCATTGTCCAGGCCCTGGCTCAGGTCATGCTGGACCTGAGTAAGCTGGCTCAGGACATCTTGCTGTTCACAACGGCAGAGTATAATTTCTTCCGCGTACCCCAGGAACTATGTACGGGCAGCAGCATTATGCCACAAAAGCGCAATCTGGGCGTGATGGAGCTGGTACGCGCTCGCACGCAGACGGTGCTGGCTCTTCAGCAGCAGATTCTCGGCATTGTCACCGGTCTTCCTTCTGGCTACAATATGGACTATCAGGAGACTAAGCGCCCCTTTATGGAAGCGCTGGATGTGGTACGTGAGTGTCTGGAGATCTGCACGCTAGTGGTGGGGTCGCTGGAGGTGAATGTCGACCGCCTGGTCGCCGCCTGCACCTTCGAACTCTTCGCTACCGATCGCGCCTACGAGCTGACGCGCACCGCCAACCTGCCATTTCGCGATGCTTATCGGATTGTGGGAGCTGAGGTAACAGCTCAGCTCGACCGTCATGAGCCTCTGCCAACGGAGAGCCGCGAGCAGCTGGTCGAGCGCCTCAAGAAGCGCAATCACCTGGGCGGAGCCGGTAATCTCGGTCTGGAACAAGTGGTCCAGCGGCTGGCCACCGCCCGGGCGGCCTGGCAGGAACGCACTGCCACTTTTGAAAGAGCGATCCGGCGCCTGATAGACCCAGGACAGAATGACCAGGGCGGTCAGAGCAGCCCCACGTCGGCGCCGGATGGGATTCAGTCTGAGCATGGGAGGGCTTAAGCTGATGGCTACTGCGGTTCTCGCCTATTCCGGCGGTCTGGATACCTCTGTGGCAATCCGCTGGATTAAGGAGAAATATGATCTGGATGTGATCGCGCTGACAATCGACGTCGGCAACGATCGCGATCTGCAAAGTATTGCCCGCCGCGCGGAACAGATTGGGGCCGTGAAGGCGATTGTGGTGGACGCGCGGGCCGACTTTGTGCGCTACTTTGTCTGGCCTGCCCTGCAGGCCGGCGCAATTTATGAGGGCCAGTATCCGCTGGCAACTGCTCTGGCCCGTCCATTAATTGCTCGCCTGCTGGTAGAGGTAGCCCGCGCCGAGGGTGCAGTTGCCGTGGCTCATGGCTGTACTGGTAAGGGCAACGACCAGGTGCGTTTCGATGTCTCGATCGCGACGCTGGCTCCCGATCTGAAGATCATCGCCCCCGTACGGGAGTGGAGCATGACGCGCGACAGCGAGATCGCCTACGCCGCCGAGCACAATATTCCCATTCCGGTGACGAACGCCAGCCCCTACTCGATCGATCAGAATCTCTGGGGCCGCAGCATCGAGTGCGGGGCCCTGGAAGATCCCTGGCAGGAGCCGCCAGAGGATGTCTATGCCTGGACAACCAGCCCCTGGCTCTTCGGACGTCCGGGCGGTCCGCCCATCCCCGAGCCAACCTATATCGAGGTGACCTTTGAGCGTGGCATCCCGGTGGCCCTCAACGGCGAGGAGGTCGATGGGGTGACCTTGATCGAGACACTCAATCCTTTGGCCGGCAAGTACGGGATCGGGCGCATCGACCATGTCGAGAATCGCCTGGTGGGCATTAAGTCGCGCGAGATCTACGAGGCTCCCGCCGCGGTGGTTCTGCATGCCGCACATAAGGCTCTAGAGAGCCTGACGCTCAGCCGCGACCAGCTGCGCTTCAAGGAGTTGGTTGCTGCCGAATATGCGCGCCTGATCTACAACGGGCAGTGGTACAGCGCCCTGCATCAGGACCTGGCGGCCTACGTGCAGAGCACGCAGCGCTTTGTGAGCGGCAAGGTGCGCGTGAAGTTGGCACCGGGCCAGTTTGCAGTGGTCGGACGCCAGTCCGAGCATTCGCTCTATAGCCACAGCCTGGCGACCTACGATACGGGCGATCAGTTCGATCATAACGCCGCTGTGGGCTTTATTAAGCTGTGGGGCCTCCCACTGCAGACACAGGCCCAGGCCCAGCTTCTTCCCTCGCTTGGGATCGAGGGGAACCTGCTGAAAGGAGTGGAGGGCAACCTGCTGGAGAAAGGACCTGCTCCTTCTTCCTCAGAAGGACAGGGCTGAGTTTACGCAGAGAGCCAGCCGGCCCGGCGCGGCCAGCAATGCCCTTTAGCTATTGCTGGCCGCCTGCCCTGGTTCTTTCTAGCGCTGGCTGCTGGCTCCTTGCCCCGGCTGCCACAACCTTTCTACGAGAGGAGCACGCTAGGGAGTACTGAGGGCCGCGCGAACGCCAGGGATCACCTCGGCAGCGAAGCGCTGGATCTGAGGTAGACGGTCCTCCAGAGGCCAGTAGATAAAGGTATCCATCCCCACTTCGCGCACCAGGCGCGTCAGCTCTGTAATCCAGTCCTGGACGCCGCCGCGGAAGGTGCCGCGCTCCCAGCCAGGGCCGCTATCGGTGATCTGGCCGACGATATTGTAGATACGCCGAATAGCTCGCGGCGGGCGCCCTGCCTGCTGAGCAGCTTCGTCGATCTGACGCTGCATGGCAGGCAGCTGCTCGGGGGCCGCGTAGGTGCTGCTGGGAATCCAGCCATCGGCCAGACGTCCAGTCAGGCGTAGCATGCGCGGACGATAGGCCCCCAGCCAGATGCCGATCGAATGGGCCGGACGCGGACCGGGGCGCGCTCCCTGGGCACTGTAGTAGCGTCCTTGAAAGTGAAGGCTGCGCTCTCCGCTCCAGAAGCGGCGTATGAGCTGCATTGCTTCCTCCAGGGCCGCAACCGCTTCGCCAGCGCTGCGCCGTGGTCCCCCCATAGCGACGATGCCTTCGGCGAAAGCGCCAGCTCCCAGTCCCAGCTCAAGACGGCCGCCGCTGAGGACGTCAAGGGTGGCCACCGCTTTAGCCAGCATCAGCGGGGGACGCAGCGGCAGATTGGCGACGTTGGGGAAGAAGCGCACGCGCTGTGTGGCCTGCGCTAGCACGGCAATGAGCGTCCAGGTGTCAAGGAAGCCCGCATTGTACGGATGATCCTGAACACCGATGAGGTCAAAGCCGGCTTCTTCCACGGCGCGCGCGAGTTCCACGGGCCTGCGAGGATCGTCCGCGGTAGGATCAACATTTGCCCCAAAGAGGATAGGGGGACGCTCGCTCTTGGGCGTTTCCATAAACCTCGCTCCTCACACACTCATTCATTCACTTGTTTGCTTGCTCGTTCGCCGATCGCTCAACCAACGAGCATCATCAGAGTCCTATCACAGGGCCGTTGTCGGCGGTGACGCTCAGGCGGCTCCGGCACCTGGACGGAAGCGTGGTAACACCTGACGCGCGAGCAGTTCGACGGTTTGCAGATCCTCTAGCTCCCAGCTTCCCAGCATAAAGGTGGTGATGCCCAGGTCGACGTAGGCCTGGATCTGCTCCGCAATTTGGTCCGGAGTACCCAGCAGCCCCCGACCTTGCAGTCTGGCCGCCTCTTGCGGAGATGGGACACAGATGCAGCGCCCGAACCAGCTCCGCTCGATCTGGCTAGGATCTCGCCCGAGCTGCTGACAGGCACGCTCGAAGGTCGTGAGCCGTTCGCGATAGGCTTCTGGCTTGACCCAGGCAGCATTCCAGCCATCAGCATAGCGGGCCACAATGTGGAGCAGGCGCGGACCAAGACCACCGACAATGACAGGCGGCACCGGTTCCGGTTTTGGCTCACAATAGGCGCTGTGGACCCGATAATGGCGCCCCTCAACGGTCGCTTGTTCCTCGCTCCAGAGCGCTTTGACAATCTGAAGGGTCTCTTCAAGCTGCTCAAGGCGGATTCGTGGCTCGGGGAAAGGATAGTTGTAGGCTCGATACTCTTCCTCATGCCAGCCTGCGCCGATACCGAGCAGGAAACGCCCCCCACTGAGATACTGCAAGGTAGCACCCATCTTGGCCAGCAGAGCCGGATTGCGAAAAGATTGGCAGAGGACCATGTGACCAATGCGATACTGTGGGTAAAGTGCGGCAATATAGGTCAGCGCTGTCCAACCCTCTAGCACAGGCGACTGTCCAAACTGCAGATGATCGGTGAACCACAGAGAGTCGATCTGTTCGCCCACCAGCGCAATCTGCTCTCGCGTGATTTCCAGAAAACGGCTTGGCTCCATGCCGCGCGTCGGTCCGGCATTGAGAACCCAGCCAAAGTGTACTGTTGTCATCATGGCTCGCTTTCGCCTTTACCTTTACCGTTTGCCTCCATTGTATCCCTCGAGCAGAACCATGACAAGGCAGCCCTGGCGACAGCTATAGCGTATCTCCCAGGCCGACTATCAGACTATCAGACAGGCAGAGGATCAGGCGGACAGACAGAGAGGCAATCAGAGAAAGAGAGCCGCCACAGCCCGTGAAGCCGCCTGAGAGCGAAAGTCCTCCTTGAGTAACAGGGCCGCATAGGGTATAGTATACGGAACATCATCATGGCACTTCATAAGGGTGAACATCGACAATGCTGGTGTTTGAAACAATCCGCCGACGGCGCAGCATCAGCAAGATGAGTGAGCGCCGTCCGACACGGGCCCAGATTGAGCGCATGCTGGAGGCGGCCACACACGCCCCCAATCACCATAGAGTCGAACCCTGGAAATTCATCATCTTTAGCGGCGCTGCCCGCCAGGAGTTGGGCGAGGCAATGGCTCAGGCCCTGGCTCTACGCCTGAGCCGGAGCCAGGATGAAAAGGTCCGGGCCTTGATCGAGAAGGAGCGTCAGAAGCCCTTGCGCGCCCCAGTGGTCATTGTGGTAGCTGCCGAGGCTCCTCAGCGTCCCGAGGTACGTGCCATTGAAAACATCGAGGCGGTGGCCGCCGCCGTTCAGAACATGCTGCTGACCGCCGAGGAGCAGGGCCTGGCCACGATGTGGCGCACTGGCGAAGCGGCCTATGATCCACAGGTCAAAGCCTGGCTCGGCCTGGCTCCCGAAGATGAGATTGTGGCCTTTCTCTATGTCGGCTACCCGGCTCTTTCGCCACCTGCGCGGATTCCAACCGATTATCGGAACAAGACACACTGGCTGGGCGATCTGGAGTAGGAGCGTGATTCAGCCCCAACGGGAAGGCCAGCCGCAAAGAGAGCACCCTGGAATCACTGCGCTTTCTCAAGAAAAGCCATAAACAAGATATTACTCTTTTTATCCTAAAAGCATATATTACATACTCGACGGCGCCGGTTGGAACCAGGGGAGAGGCCGCCGACCTGACGCTGGCTCGGCCTCTCCCAGGGCCAGTGGTCCCTCACGCTTACCAGGCGATCCGGTGGTCCTTAGTCCGTCCCAGGTCCGGCGCCCTTGCTTTGCGTTCGTCACCTCTCGCCGGCCCAGCGAGCTTTAGCTTCAGCTCATTCCGTAGCCATCGATTTGTAACTCCTCAATCACCAGGTCCCGCTCGCACAGGCGCAAGAGCAGTGTATAGCATCCCGGAGACACGGCGGGGAAGGTCAGCGTTCCCCGACTGTCGATCTCGGCTGACAGCCGAGGCAGATCAGCGTTGGTCACGGATCGCCTGGCTTGTTTCCCTGGCGGCGTCTTTAGCGGCTGTAGCTCTGCTTGCCGACCGGCGAAAGCTGACACATCCAGCGCAGCATTGGCGCAGCTGAGCAGACCGTACAGCACGTAACGCCCTGGAGTGGAAGACAAGATATGTAGTGCCAGCTCAAACTCTTCACCGTGGTAGTACCGCGGCCATGTTGCTGATGGGCACCTATCACACAACACCAGCCGAGCCTGACGCCTGGTGTGAGGCGCTGCCAGGCGAGAGAAAGAAGGAGCTGACGTCGCGGGTACCAGCGGATCAGCCATGAAGCGCCTGGTAATAGCCACTTCTTCGGCACAGAGCGGGCACTCTTGCACGTGAGCCGCAATCTGACGCTGGTCCTCCACACTGAGGAGGCCAGCACAGTAGAAGCTGAGGCGCAGGCCATCAGGGCATTGACTACGATAGAGTTGCGCCAGCAAGTGACGATAGAGCGCCTGAAACTGCATAAGGCGCCGTTGGCAAATCATGCATGCGCGTAAGTGTCGCACCACTTCGGGGGCCAGGCCCTCGTCGCCGAAGGCCAGTATGGCCAGCTCCTCAGTCCCAGGGGCAAACTGATCTTTGCAATCCATCGTTTGTTTCCTTCACCTGGCAGCATGGCATGCAACGATGCCTAAACGCAGGCTGGTTCTTCCTCCTTCTGAGGATACTCCTTTCGCTAAATCAACGTTTCAGGTGCGGCTTTTTACACACGGCGTTCTTCTGCTTCTCTCCAGCTTCCTCCTCTCCTGTCGCACCACTTAGTCCTCGGAGTAATAAACCCCATCCTGCTATGCTACGCCAGGTCAGGCCACTGCCCAGAAGGACGGCTAATGCACGCTGAGCCGCCAACGTAGCTGATCAGCATGACGAATGAGGCGCTCCACAATATTACGCCTTAAGCGGTAAACCTCCTGGACACTGTGGAATTCCTGTGAGCAGTAGCGGACAACCTCACGTGGCTTCAGGCCGCAATGGAAGAGCAGATAGGCGAGATACCGCTCTCGCCGTTGAGGCAGCAGACTCTTGAGTATCTCCCAAAGCTCGCCACCATCATCTCTGTCCTCGCTCACTGGTGCTCCTTCGTAGCCCGGCACAGAGAGAGAAGCCTCGCGCGGTCGGGCGTACATACGCAAAGTGTCCATGATAGCCCCGTTGAGGCTCGCCCGCAGATAGCTCAGGGCCGCCGCCAGGGAAGTAAACTGAAGGTCTTGCTTGAAGGCTGTCGCCTGCCAGAACCGCTCAAAAGCCTGGGCAATATAGTTCTCTTCGCTATCCAGACGCATGGCAATCTCTCGCTTAGGATGTCGGCGCATCCAACAGCGGACAAGATCAGAGAACTGGTCTTGAAGCAGCGCCCAGGCCTGTTGATCACCTTCCAGAATGGCGCGCTGGAAGATCTCCAGTCCATAGCACTCTTCCTCGTGCCTTTGCTCGGCTGCTCTCTCGTCCATCGCTTCGGCTCCCCCGGCTTCAACCTCGGTCGGCAGGGCCAGCTCCAGGACACTTGAGAATTGTTCAGTCTGCATGCCCATCGCTCTCAACCTGCTTTCTTCCTTCAATGCCTTCGCTTACACGGAGATAGTCTTGTTCGTCCGCTTGTTGGCAGGACCCTAAGACATCCATATTCAGGTAGACGCTAGTGACAGGCTGATCTCCAATTTTTCATTCGTATGAGTCCAGATTATGTGTTTATAACGACAGATCTCCCGCCGCCCACCTGGCTTGGCAGGCACCAAGAATAGCACTGGAACGATGCGCTGGGCGACCGGGCTTCCCCCTGGACCCAGTCCATTGACATTGCTCATGGCGGAGACCACTCCTCGACAGGATTCAGCTGCCTGAAGGGCCTGAACTCTGCTATAGAAGCGGCTTGAAGCTCTTGTGGCTTCTTTAAAAAACAGCTATACTATCGTATAGAGAGTGTACGGTCCCTTCTCAGGACAGGCTATGTCGCAGCTAACCAGCTCAGTGTGAACTACTCCACACATTCAACGGCGGGGTGAGAGCAGAAACATGCGAGTAGCGCCGACGAGGAAGGAACCGCAGCAGGCGCTGTCTTCTCAGTCGACTGGCTGGCTGTCTGCCACCTTCCACGCAGGCCAGGTACGGCGCGCAAGGACATGGCTGAGCAATGAGTGACCAGACAACGACGGCGTTCCATAAGCGTTGATCTTTTCTATAGTGGTCTCCTGC
This sequence comes from Thermogemmatispora aurantia, assembly GCF_008974285.1. Lineage (GTDB taxonomy): Bacteria > Chloroflexota > Ktedonobacteria > Ktedonobacterales > Ktedonobacteraceae > Thermogemmatispora > Thermogemmatispora aurantia. Next base: position 1,259,736 of record NZ_BKZV01000001.1, read on the forward strand.
CACACAAGCAGCTAGCGACAAAAGCGACGAACCCGGTCAGGAAGCTGGTCGCCAGGAGGAGTCAGGAAGGAAGCCAGGAAAAGAAGAGGTACTACCGGCTAAGGTGGTGGCGAAGCGAGCGCCGCGCGAAGAAGAGAGGATGAGGGTATGTGGTATCACACGAGGCAGGCAGCAGAACAGCAGGCAGGCGAATCAGTCAGTAACAAGCTGATGAGCCAGCCGCGGTGTCAGGCGCTTTCCGCCCCTTGTCCCCGCTCGGATAGAGAATTTCTCTGGTGAGATACGCAGTAACAGTACCACAGTATTAGCCCAGCCCAACGCTGGATGTCCGGGCCACTGATCCCCGCTGAGTGAGAAACCGAACCCAGAAGATGGGGTGGCCATCTTCGGGTGACCTTCGGGAGTACAGTAGCCATGAACAGGCATATCTTGCTTGGTATCGATCCCGCGATCTCTCCGGCCACCAGGCAGGCGATCACGAAAGTCAGAGAGCTGGTTGAGCAGGCTCCGGCCTTTCACGTGATTCTCCTGACGGTCATTCCTATCCCCTATACCGCTTCTCCCTCGCTTGGCATGTATGTTGGCCAGATTCAGCCCCTACCGATCACCACCGAACAGCGCCGCGAAGCCGAGGAGGTGCTCAAGCGCGCCCGACTAGAATTCCAAAAATACACCATCTCCTCTGAACGTATCGAGATGATGATTCGCGTCGGTGAGCCGGCGGGAGAGATCGTCAGGGCTGCGCGTGAGCTGGGCGTCGATCTGATCGTCGTCGGAAGCCGCGGCGAGGGTTTTCGTCACAAACTGCGACGCTTGCTCGTCGGCAGCATCTCCCGCCGTGTCTTAGCGCTTGCCCCCTGCCCGGTGATGATCGTGATGGCGCCGCCGATCGCCCAGCCAGGCGACCTAGTGGCCTGGTATCGCAAGGCCCTGACCGCTTACCTGGAGGAGCAGACCGGCGCTCTGGCTGTTTTCACTCCCCAGCAGGTCGCCACGATGTTTCTGCCAGCCAGCAAGAAGAAGGCTGGTAGAAAGGAGGTTGCCGCGGCTACGCTCGCGCTTGAACATCTCGTCAATAGTGGCAGGCTCTGCCGTCACGAGGTGGAAGGCCAACTGCGCTATGTCAATGACTAAGCCTGGCAGCCCGCTATCTGCCTCTTTTAGGTACTGGCCTCGACCTATGTCGGGCCTGCTCAGCTTTCTGCGACTCTACTATGTGCATCAGCACGTGTTCCGGGCACTGTGGATCAACGAAGCGGGAGCCGGTCCACAGTGCCCTGTCTTTCCTCACTCAGCCTTGGCAGAAGGACATTAGCGATTCAACTCGTCGAGCTGGGCCTGCAAAGCCTCTGGTGTTGTCACCGGCGCCTGACAGGCAAAATGTTGGCAGACGTAAGCTGTCGCCCGTCCATTCTGCTGGGGTCGCTCTGCCAGGAGCGGGATGAGAGCGGCGGCACGCTCCTGCGTGGTACCAGGTGCCACACAGGCGAGGACACTGTTGGGTCGATAGCGGCGGTTGACCACAGCCAGCAGAGCGGCTGTTTCTTCAGCCTGCGGGTCGCCAATGATGGCGATCTCACGCTCGGGCGAGAGGGCAAAGTCAAGCGCTCCCAGCAGATGACCAAAGGCCTGTGGATGCTGCGTCATGATATCAGCCAGGGCTTGCAGATAGCTCTCGGCCACCTGGCGATAGCGCGCCTCTCCAGTGAAAGCGGCGAGGCGCAGCAGGACCTCGGCGGCGACGCTGTTGCCCGCCGGTGTAGCGTTATCCATAATCTCCTTGGGACGGCTGATCAGCGCCTCCTGGTCGCTGCCGGTGTCGAAGAAGCCACCATTCTCGCTATCAGCAAAGAGGCGCAGGGCTTCCTCCATCAGGCTGCGCGCTTCACTGAACCAGCGCAGCTCGAAGCTGGCTTCGTAGAGGGCCAGCAGACCATCCGCCAGAAAGGCATAGTCCTCCAGATAGCCAGCCAGATGGGCCCGTCCATCCTTCCAGGTACGTTGCAGGCGCCCATCCCTGCGCAGCGCCGTCAGCAGAAAGTCAGCATTGCGCTCGGCTACGTGCCGGTAATCGCTACGCCCGAGATAGCGCGCGGCCTCGGCGAAGCTGCGCAGCATCAGCCCATTCCAGGCCGTCAGGACCTTTTCATCGCGTCCCGGCTTGACGCGCTGCTCCCGTGCCGCCAAGAGAAGCGCGCGGCCCTTCTCCAGAGCCTGCTCCAGACGCTCTCGACTGACCCCGAGACGCTCAGCCACCCGCTGGGCATCAGGCTCGGGCACGTGGAGAATGTTCTTGCCTTCAAAGTTGCCGCGCGGGGTCACGCCATACCAGGCCATGAACAGCTCCCCTTCCTCGCCAGGCAGTAGGCGGGCAATCTCCTCGGCCTGCCAGAGATAGAACTTGCCTTCTTCCCCTTCGCTGTCTGCGTCCTGGGTTGAGTAGAAGCCCCCTTCTGGCGCCGTCATTTCCCGCATGACGTAGTCAAGGGTCTCTTCGGCAATGCGTCGGTAGAAGGGGTTGCCCGTGACCAGGTAGGCATGCAGGTAGAGGCGGCTGAGCAGGGCGTTGTCGTAGAGCATCTTTTCGAAATGAGGCACCAGCCAGCGGGCATCAACGGAGTAGCGATGAAAACCACCGCCAAGCTGGTCGTAGATGCCGCCGCAGGCCATGCGGCGCAGCGTCTGCTCAACGATCTCCAGCTCCGAGCGCTCCCCTTCCTTCGCCGCTGGCAGCTCGCCGGCGGCGCGATGCAGGTGCACGCGCAGGAGAAATTCCAGAGCCATGCTGTTGGGAAACTTGGGAGCACCGCCAAAGCCGCCATTGACGGGGTCAAATTCGGCGGCCAGTTCGCTCGCAGCATTGGCCAGGAGTTCAAGCTGCGGCAAGACCTGCCCTTGACTGCGACGCAAGAGGGGCGCGCTGCTGCGCTCGCGCAGGTATTCGGCCAGGCGCTCGGCCTGCTCCTCAACTTCCTGGCGCCGATTCTGATAGGCGTCGGCGAGAGTCAAGAGCACTCGCGGGAACCCGGCCATCACTTGCCCGCCATAGCGCCGGTCCTCGGGCGGGAAGTAGGTTCCTCCAAAGAAGGGCCTGCCATCGGGCGTTAGAAAGACGTTGAGAGGCCAGCCTCCCTGACCGGTCAGCGCCTGGACGGCCTGCATGTAAATGGCGTCGAGATCGGGCCGCTCCTCACGGTCAACTTTGATAGGCACAAAGTGACGGTTGATGAGGGCCGCAATCTCTGCGTTTTCAAATGACTCACGCTCCATGACGTGACACCAATGGCAGGCGGAGTAGCCGATGCTGAGAAAAATGGGCTTGTCTTCCTGTCTGGCTTTGTTGAGGGCTTCCTCCCCCCAGGGATACCAGTCCACCGGGTTGTGTGCGTGCTGCAGCAGATAGGGACTCGTCTCATGAATGAGACGATTGGTATGCTGAGCGCCTTGCGGCGCGTCGCTCGCTTCTGTCATGTTGCCTCCCGAGCATCTGCTCGCTTTACGTTTCAAGAATAGTCAGCTTGCCCCTTTAGATCTTCATTGTACGACATCAAGAGACGGGACAGGAGACCGCACAGCCCCTTCGCTAGGCCGGAGTGTACCTTGCACTTTTCTCCCTGGATACCGACAGCAAGCTGCCTGGGGACCAAGCGGTTCCCCTGCACGTCTAAGCAGCAGATCGTTCCTTTCCCGTGACGCTTCTCCAGTTGTAGCTATCTGCCAGGCCCGTTTCATGGAGAATAGAAACGTAAACGTTATCTCAGAGGTAGTCCATAATATGAAAGAAAAGCTCGCTTCATATTTTTCTGCTATATTTGCCGCCCTGGTGGCCTCGCTACTGGTCGTCATGCTCTCTTCCTGCCAGACCCCCGCCGCACAGCACTCCTCAAGCAGTCCAGAGGCTGAGGCGTCTCTCAATATCCACCTGATAGTCGATCGCTATGAGTTCAATTCGCCGGCGAGCATGTGCACCAGCATCCTGACCGCCGAGGTTCAAACCGTGAGCTACGGAAAAAGCCGCTGGAACACCCCCGACGGCTTGCGACCACACATGGCGCCAGCTTCCCATAGCTCGCTCGCCGAGACGCTCGTGGCAGAGGGCTATCGCATCTACACCCCTGTTCATTTCGGCACGATGAGAATCCTCCACGATCGGCGGCGGCAAGCGACGCAGGCCTTTGTTACGGTCGGTGGCCAGGTGGGATCAGATCAGTTCTGGATCATTGGGTTTCCACAGCTTCAACCGAATGGCCACTATGTGCTTGTTTTCGCCCCCGGTCTTCAACCGCCGCGAGGCCGCCAGGAAAGCTGGCTGGAGGTCTATGACGCCTTCCCCGTCGACGCCCACGGGATCGTGACCCTCCAGCAACCCGGCGCCCCCGCTGAGCCTGGACCAGGTCAGCCACAGCCAGCGGTCCAGGTCGCTCTCAGTCTCAGCTCCCTGCAACAGCACCTGGCGAACTGCAATTAAAATAGCTTTGGCTTTGATCGGCGCTGCCTTCAGGCCCTCTGCCCCCGGGCGGGAGCAGAGGGCCTCTCTCCTCGACAGCGATCACCGGCTTCGCTCAAGATAGCAGCCGCTCCCTCCGCTAGCACTGGCGCAGCCCCTGCCTTTCTGTCTCTCGCCCTCCCCTTGACTTTCTTGCCACAATGGATTATTCTCTAATCAGAATTTTTTGACTGTTCTTATTTATTCAGTCATTTAGTCAATAAAAACAAGGGAGGCCAGGAACAGTGGCAGGCCAGTCAGATCAGCCTCCGCGGCGGCGTGGCAGGGCGCCTACCTCTCCCCAGAAACGCCGAGCGCGGGCCGAGCGCATCCTTAACGCTGCTGTCAAGCTCATCGAGCGCTGGGGCTACGATAAGACGACCATCGATGACATCGCGCACGAGGCCGGGGTTGCCAAAGGGACCATCTATCTCCACTGGAAGACACGCGAGGACCTCTTTATGTCGGTGATTATGCGCGAGGCCCTGGCCGTGATCGAATCACTGCAGCAGTATATCGTTGAGAATGCTGATAGCTTTGCCTTCCATACGCTTTTTCCCTATGCCTTTCTGCGCTACCAGGAGCGTCCGCTGGTGAAGGCGCTGCTGACCAACGATGTCAGTCTGCTCGGCTCGATGGCGCAGCATGACTATCTGCAGGGGAACTCGATCGCTCGCCGCAAAGTGCTTTTTGCTCATGCCATTCTGGCGCAGATGCAGGAGGAGGGTTTGCTGCGTTCAGACCTGAGCCTCAAGCGCCTAGAATACATGCTGACAGCCCTCTTTATGGGCTATATGACGCTCGACCCGCTCTGGCCGGAAGAAGAACGCCTTCCGCTTGAGCAACAGGCTCAGGATCTGGGCGAGGCCATTCGCCGAGCCTTGGAAAACCAGCAGCTACCGCCCCCAGAGAAGCGCCGCCGGCTGGCCTACACAGTCAATGAGCATATCGAAAGCTTCGTGATAGCCATTCGCGCTTATCTCAGCCAATATATGGAAGGAGAAACTTATCATGACGGCACTGATTCAAGCCAGCGGCCTGACGAAGTACTACGGTCGCAGCCGCGGCATTCTTGATCTGACCTTTGAGATCGAGGAGGGTGAAATCTTCGGTTTTCTCGGCCCCAACGGCGCCGGCAAAACCACCACCATCCGCACGCTGATGGGCTTCCTGCGTCCCTCGGCGGGCCGCGCCACCATCGCCGGCCTGGATTGCTGGTCGCAGGCGCCTGCCGTCAAGCGGCTCGTGGGCTACCTGCCCTCGGAGTTCGCCTTTGATCCCGGGCTGACAGGGGCCCAAATCCTGACCTACCTCGGCCACCTGCGCGGCGGCGTTGACCGCTCCTACGTGCAGCAGCTCTGCGAGCGACTGGACTTCGATCCTGGCAAGCGCTTCCGCGAGTATTCGCGTGGCAACCGCCAGAAGCTGGGCCTGATCCAGGCCTTCATGCATCGTCCACGCTTGCTTATCCTGGATGAGCCGAGCAGTGGCCTCGATCCCCTCAACCAGCAGGAGTTTTACCGCATGCTGCGGGAAGTACAGAGCGAGGGACACACGGTCTTCCTCTCCTCGCACATCCTGCCCGAGGTTGAGCAGACCTGCAGCCGCGTTGGCATCATCCGCGATGGGCGCCTCGTCGAGGTGAACGAGGTGAGCCGGCTCAAGCACATGCGGCAGCAGACAGTCGTCATTAGCTTTCCTGGGCCTGCCTCACCGGAGTGGTTCCAGGGGCTGCCGGGCGTGGCCGCCGTCCGCCTCAATCGCGACGGTCGCGAGCTGCATCTTGACGTCCAGGGCGAGCTGCAGGCAGTTATCAAGGCAGCCGCCGCCCACGATGCTCTCAGCCTCTCAACCCAGGAGCCAAGCCTCGAAGAGATCTTTCTGCGCTTCTATCAGGTCGACCAGCCGGTTGCCGCTGGCCGCTAAATGTCATTGTCCGCTTTCTGGCGGCCAGGACGGGAGGGAACAGCTATGCTGCGTACAATCTGGCTGAAAACGTTGCGCGAGTACTGGATCGCAGTCCTCTGCTGGGGCCTCGGCCTGGGATTGCTGATCTATGCTATGTATGCCACCGCTCAGGATGCTCTCAGCGCTGGTGTCACGCAGATTTATCAGTCCTTTAGCTTCTATGGCGATCAGGTGGCGCTCAACACTATTCCCGGCTATGTCACCTTTCGCGTCTTTGGCACGACCTTGCCAGCCTTTCTGGCCATCTGGGCCATCCTGGCCGGCGCCCGCCTGGTACGCGGGGACGAGGAGCGCGGCACGCTCGATGTCCTGCTCTCGCAGCCGCTGGCTCGGATACGCCTCTTGCTGGAAAAGCTGCTTGCGCTCATGCTAGCCATCCTTGTGATGATGCTTATCATTAGCCTCTTTATTCTGCTCGGCCAGCTCAGCGCCAAGCAAGCAGCTGACTACCCGCGTGCCTTGCTGACGGCTCTCAACGTCGGCCTGTTTGAACTGATCTTTGCCTCCATCGCCCTGCTGATTTCGCAGTTCGTGCGCTGGCGCGGTGCCGCTGCCGGCTGGACGGCAGCGGTCCTGGTGATCATGTTCGTGTTTGATAGTGTCGGGCGAGTTCAGCACGATTTCGACTGGTTGCGCCGCTTATCGATCTTCTACTACTACAATGCTAATAAGCCTCTGATTCCCTCGGTGGCCACCAACTGGGGAGCCTTGACGCTGCTTGTCCTGCTGGCAGCGGTCTTGATCGTCGCCAGTGCCTTGCTCTTTGCCCGGCGCGATCTGGGCGGCGTGGCGTTTCAGCTCGCCCTCAATGGACAACGGCAACCGGCGACGGTCGAGCGCGCCCGTGCGCTGGCGCGCGCCGCTGGCGATCCCTTCTTGCGCTCGCTGGGTCTGCGCACCCTGCGCGCGCAGTTCACCGCCCTCTTCTGGTGGACGGTGATCACGCTCTTCTTCGTCGAATTTTTGACCGCTCTCATTCCCAGCCTGTTGGACGTCTTCAGGAAGGCAGTTGCAGGCAATGCCGTGATGAGCCAGCTCTTTAGCGGCTACAACGTCGCTACTAACCAGGGCTTTCTGGGAGCGACCGTCTTCGCGTTTGTCCCTGTGGCCCTGACCATCTTCGCCTTGACGCTGGCCTCCAGCTGGAGCCGCGACCTTGACAACAACCGCCTGGAGATCATCCTGAGCATGCCGCAGTCGCGTCTCCGCTTGCTCGCAGAGCACACTTCGGCTGTCATCCTGGCCTCACTGATTCCTCCACTGTTGATGTGGCTCAGTCTCCTGGTAACGGCCAACATCATTAATCTGCGCATCGATGTCAGCGACACGGCTGCCGCCTGCTTCAGTATGCTGCCGCTGGAGTGGCTGACCGCCGCCCTGGTCTACCTCCTGGCGACGCGCCTCCCCTCGGGCCTGACCACGGGCCTCATCAGCGTGTTCCTGGCTCTCTCCTTCCTGATGGAGTTCCTGCAGCCGATGCTGAAGCTGCCCGAGTGGCTGATCAATCTCTCGATTTTCCATCTCTACGGTAGCCCAATTACCGAAGGCTGGCGCTGGGGACCTACGCTGACCATTCTCGGCCTGACCCTGGTTGTGGGGCTGGCCGCCTTCCTCCACTTCCGGCAGAGCAGCCTCGTGGCCAGGGCCTGAGTGAGACGGCTGGCTCCCCCACACCGGCGGAGGAGAAGCAGAGTTCTCCTCCGCCTCTCGTCCGCTACCTGAACCGCGCGCCTCTACTCCTGACGCAGCCCTCCTCTCTCGCCCTACGCCAGACGGGAGGCGCCAGCGGCAGAAAGCCGGCATGTGCTACAATATCTGCGGAGAGCCGAGCTGAGACACCTCGATGCGCTCTCCATCCGGCGCTTCGCCTCTATCGGCTGTGCCGTTCGCCTCAGCGGTCAGCCTTTGGGCAGGCATGAAGCAAGCGACCGAAACTAGAGCGTTGAGCGAGCAGAAAGACGGACGAATGACTATCCAGCAAACTTGGACTGATGTTGTCGCTGCAGCTACCCTGGCGCTGAAAGCTGGTGATCCTGTCCTGGCCAGCGCGATTGAGCGCGTGGGGCCATGCACCCTGGTACCGGACCCCAACCTTTTCGAGGCGCTGGTCGATGCCATCATTTCACAGCAGATTTCTATCCAGGCCGCCGACGCGATCATGGCACGCTTGCGTGCTCTGCTTCCTCCCGGCCCCCTTCAGGCCCAACCTCTGGTGGCCCTCGCTGAGCGGCAGCTGCAGGCCGCAGGCCTCTCTTCGCAGAAGATCAGCTACATACGCGATCTCTGTGCACGTGTCCTGAGCGGTGAGCTTGATCTGCAGCAGATCCCGGCGCTTGACGATGAGGCCGTTATCCGTGCGCTGACCGCTGTCAGGGGCATCGGACGCTGGACAGCAGAAATGATCTTGATCTTTTCCTTGGGGCGCCTTGATGTCTGGCCCGTTGACGATCTGGGTCTGGCTGAGGGTCTCCGCCTCCTCTACGCGCTGGAACGGCGCCCAACGCGCAAGGAATTGCTGGCCTTTGGCGAGCGCTGGCGGCCCTATCGCACCGTCGCAACCTGGTATATTTGGCGCACACGGCGCCTGTCGATGCAAAGCAACCGCGCCAAAACACGTATTGTATCGCTCTAGTACCACCCGCTTACTTTCAGCAGGCAACAGAGTCGGTCATGGAAAGGGACGAACTGGAAAACTACTACGCCATTCTGGGCGTACCAGCGGATGCTGATCAGGAGACGATCAAGCGCGCCTATCGACAACTGGCACGGCGCTACCATCCTGATCTGGCCGGCCCCGAGGGGGCAACCCAGATGAAGCGTATCAACCGGGCCTATGCAGTCTTGAGCGACCCGCAGAAGCGGCAGCAATACGATGTAGCCTTGGGGGGAATGCTGGATGTGCGCAACGGCCAGCTGCGACCTCGCCGGCGCCCACAGCGCGTCGATCCACAGGAGGAGCTGGAGTTTGCCAGCCTGAGCATCTTCAGCACGCGCGGCCCCTTGCGCGCTGGTGCCCGCCTGCAGACGTCCCTGGGAGTGATCTCGGCCTTGGGCAGCGTCCAAACGAGGGATAACGATCTCTACATAGCCGCCGGCACTCTGGATGGCCAGGGAGCCATTTGGAGCCTGGCCCACGGCACTCAGCTCTCTCAGTTTCGCACTGATCCCGCTCTGACAGTCGAATCGCTGCGTGAACTGCGCTTTTCGCCGCACGGAGAGTTGCTGGCCGGCTGGGGGCGCCTTGGCCTGCACGTCTGGAATACACAGAGCGGCTCGCTGGTCTGGAGCTATCCCTTGCAGCAGCGCACTGTCTTCGACCATTACACGCTCGATCTGGCTTTCGTGGAGGAAGGAAGCGCTCCTAAGCCGCCGGCGGAATCGACAACGGATTCTTCCTATCTGAGCCTGCGCCTCGCCCTTCCCTATCAGGCTGAGGACCCGCGCACCCCGCGTAAAGTGGGAGTGCGCGCTACCGATGTCCTGCTTTACCAGCCCGGGCAGAGCACCACCCCCCAGGAGAACCTGGTCTGCATCGAAGAGGAAATCGAGAAGCGGCAGTTTTGGGCAATTCGCCTGCGCGCCCTCTCGCGCGATACGCGCTCCTTACTGACGCTCTCCTGTGGGCATAGCCCGGGCAGTCAGGAGGAGGTAATCGTCGTCCGGCGCTGGGACCTTATGGCCCGCACACGCTTCGGGAACCGCCCACGTCCGCGCATTGTCACCTCTGTGCTGGCCGGAGCGTGTAGCGATTGTGCCCCACCCTATGCCGTCACGCCTGATCTACAGACAGTGGTTTTCGCAGCGCGACAGGAGCGTAATCGCGTGCGAGTACAGGACCTGCGGGCCGCCACCTACTACGATCTCGCCGTCGGCCCTCTGGGAGGCACCTCACGTCTGGCGCTTTCCGACGACGCCAGCTGGCTGGCTGTGGCCCGTGAGGATAGTGAGATCAACGAGGGCGTGGTAGAGCTTTGGTCGCTGACAACCGGGCAGCTCGTCCAGAAGCTCTACCATCCGTGGCAGATCAGCGCCCTGCATTTTGCCGGTCGTCGTCTGCTCGTTGCTTTGACCGATAGCACGATTCAGCTGTGGGAATGAGCAGAGAGACCAGGCCCACTATTCATCAGGTCTGAGGCCGGGTCAGGAGAAAAAGCTCTACTCCTTGCGCACTACTATCCAGCGGATGGTCATCCTGGATAAGGAGAGGAGCATGAACGGCAGCATGCGCCTCCCATACTCTCCACTCTGCAGCGTCGGGAAGTGAGGTTACTGCAAGCATGCGCGTTTCGGTGGTTGTGCCTGTCTACAACGAGGAAGCCACAGTGGCCAGACTTCTGGAGGCCCTGGCCAGACTTCCCCTCGATCTGGAAGTGATCATAGTTGACGATGCCTCCTTCGACCATACCTGGGACATCTTGCAGACACTGCGCCAGCAGCCACCCTTTGATCGCTACCGCTACGTACGCCACAGCACCAATCAGGGGAAAGGCACAGCCCTGCGCACAGGCTTCAGCTATGTCACGGGCGACCTGGTCCTTATCCAGGATGCCGATCTGGAGTATGATCCACAGGATATCCCTCGGCTCGTGGAGCGCTGGACCACGGCGGGTCAGCCGCTCGCAGCCGTTTACGGCTGCCGTAATCTCTCTCAACAGCCCTGGCTGACACGCTGGGGCAATCGCTTTTTGACTGTGATCACTAATCTGCTCTACGGCTGCCGCCTCTCCGACATGGAAACTTGCTACAAGCTCATGCCACGCGCTGTGGTGCAGGCCCTCCCTCTCCAGGGACGCCGTTTCGAGATTGAGCCAGAGATCACCATCTACCTGGTGCAGGCCGGCCTTACCATCCTGGAGGTCCCCATTCGCTATACTCCTCGCCAGGCCAAAAAACTCTCTCCCTGGCGAGACGGATGGCCCGCCCTCCTTATGCTCCTGCGCCGCCGTCTGGCGAAACCGTTCCACCTCCCGGCTGCCCTGACCTGTCAGCAGACCGCTAGCACGGACGATCAGACGGATCAGACGAGAGGCTTGTCAGAGGTTATACAATAAAAAGAAAGTTCTATCCGGCATGGCTAGCGGTCACAATCAGACTGCATCAGCTCATCTGTAAAGTGGGGCGCCCCATACATAGGCAAGGCCTCCCAGCTTCAACTCGTTCAGGCAGACCACTGCCCCAGCAAGTCAGCAGCAGCAGCAACAAAGCAAGTAAGATCGGCAGGAGAGTGCTATGGCAGAACGTCCCAAAATCCTTGTGACCCAGCGTGTACCTGATGTTGCCTATCCGCCTCTGGAGGCCATCGGCGAGGTAGAAGCCAACATGGAGGAGGGCCTGATCTGGCCCTACGAAGAGCTGCTCCGCCGCGGCCCCGGTCATGACTATATTTTTTGTCTGCTCACCGACCAGATCGACGCCCGCTTTCTGGAGGCTTGCGCCTCGGCCACACCACGCCTGAAGATGGTGGCCAACATGGCCGTTGGTTACAACAATATCGATGTCGAAGCAGCCACCCGCCTCGGTATAGCCGTCAGCAACACCCCGGGCGTCCTCTCCGATACTACCGCCGACCTGGCCTTCGGCCTGCTGATCGCCGTGGCTCGTCGTATCCCCGAGGCTGAGCGCTTTGTGCGCGCCGGTAAGTTCAAAGGCTGGGGTCCCCTGCTCTTCTGTGGCGTCGATGTTCATCACGCAACTCTGGGCCTGATCGGCGCCGGACGCATCGGGAAAATCGTCGCCAAGCGCGCCAGCGGCTTCGAAATGCGCGTCCTCTACTATGATGTCTACCGCTTGCCACCCGAGGAGGAGGCCACCTATCATCTCACTTATGCCCCGCTGGACGAGCTGCTGCGTGAGTCCGACTTCGTCAGTATTCATACACCCTACCTGCCTTCGACCCATCACCTGATCGGCGAACGAGAGCTGTCATTGATGAAGCCCACGGCCTACCTGATTAATACTTCTCGCGGGCCTGTCGTCGATGAGAAGGCCCTGGTGCGCGCCTTGCAGGCGAAGCAGATCGCCGGCGCCGGCCTGGATGTCTATGAGCACGAGCCAGCCATCGAACCAGAGCTTCTGACAATGGACAATGTGGTATTGCTGCCACATATTGCCAGTGCCTCCTACGCGACGCGTAACCAGATGGCGCTGATGGCCAGTAATAACATCGTCGCCTACCACGAGGGACGTCGGCCCCCGAACCTGGTTAACCCCGAGGTACTGGGCTAAGCTAAGCCTCAAGTAGACCTGATCGGCCAGCACCCAGGACAACCAGGAGGGGAAGGAGGCTCAAGCTACCCGGCTCCCGCTTCTGCCTACAGAAGCGGCGGCGGGGTAGATGAAAAGGGAATCTCATTTGCCGCAGCACAGTTGACTTTTGCTGCAGACTCTTCTACTATGTCTTTAGCGGTCTGTCATCCTATCTGGACAGGAGGAAAGTGAGTGAGAGGATTCCCAGAGAGGGGGACCAGCGGACGGTGAAGCGCACGGGAAGATTGCTCGCTAAGGAATCCGGCCTACGGGCCTCTATTGGCGGTGAGGAGCATCCTTATGTGCGTTGTGTCATTGCCGACCTCAACGACCCGAAACGTCATTTCGATTGCCGCGTGCTTGATGAGCAGGATCTGCCAGTAGCCATTGGCGAGTTGATCACCCTGGAGGTCATCAGGGCTATCACCGATCGTCGCAGTGGACAGGTCCGCTTTGACTGCCGTTGGGTCCGATAGCTCAGCTCATGGCCCTGGGCAGCCGGGTGAGTGACACCCCACTGGTCAGCAGCCCTAACCAACCCGTTTGGAGTGAGCCGAGCCGCACGGATCAGGCAAGGATGCACTATCCACCGGGGAAGGAGCCGGTTTACAAGCCGAGATAGCTCTCGCTGGCTAGTCAATCAGCAACCGGTCGAGCGTGAGGGAGAGGCGCCGGAGCACAGCAGGATGTCAGACCTCGTCCCGGTTGCAGCCATTCTATCCATCCATCTCTTGCACAGACTGCATTCTCCGACGACAGCAGCTGTTGTCGGAACGAACATGAGAGAGGTGCAGCCATGACCTGCACGCAATGCAAGTTAGAACTACCAGTCTATGCCGTGGTCTGTCCTCAGTGCGGCGCAGCGGTCTCATCAGGGACATCAACATATTACTCGTATCTTCCCGCCGATACACCTGCCTGGCCGCGCGACCCGCGCGAAGCCTCAGGTCCCTCGCTGCTGGTCAACAACGCTGCTGTGCAGACTGCAGCCGCTGCTTTACCCGCCCAGGCTCGACCAGGGGCGCGTCCCAACCGCTGGCTCACAGCGATCGCCGTCCTACTCCTGAGCTGTCTGCTCGGCGCCGGTTTTACGGTGGGACTACTCTGGGTCCACGGCTATTTTGCCCCCAAGGCTCCCGTGCGCAGCGTTCGGATTCCCAGCCAGGCGCCGGCGGCGACCGCCACCGCCACAGCAGGCACCCAGAACTCGACCACGAACGTTCTGCCCACGCCATCCTCCTTCAAGCCTTTGAGCAATGCCAGTAGTCAGTCTCTGGGCCTGACCTTGAGCCTGCCCCAGGACTGGGTCGAGGGCCAGCTCAATACGTCCACTAGCGGAGTGAAAACGCTCACGCTCGATCCCCCTCAGAGTCTCTCAGTTCCTTTGAGCCTGCTGATTGTCCAATTTCCTAGCGATGCCAACCAGGCGTTTCCCAGCGCGCACGATCTTGACCAGTTTCTGATTCAGAACTTCGCTCAGGCCACCAGCCTGAGCAACCCGCAAGCCCTGACCAATACCCCACAGACACGCACCGTCGGGGGCCAGGACTGGAGCGAGGATGACGTGAGCTTCCCTCTGAACAACAACCAAAGCTTGCACCTCGTCACCTTGAGCGTCATGTACAAGCAACATTACTACAGCCTTCAGTTTTATGCCAGCAATGACGTCTTTGACGAGGCGATGCAAAAGTACTATAACCCGATGCTCGACTCGCTGCACTTTACCGCCTGAGCAAGGGCCGGGCGGGAGAGGCAGCCAGCTCACTAACAGCCAACGAGGCCCTCATCCTTTCCCAAAGACAGGGGGGAAGAGGGCCTCGTACAGTCTAACACCCTGTTCCCGTCCCAGAGAACCAGGGTGAAGCGGTTCGCCGAGCGCTAGTACTCAGGCATAGAAGGAGCAGCAGCCGCTTTCTCTTTCTCAGGCACGTCGGTGATGAGGGCCTCTGTCGTCAGGATCATGGCGGCGATGCTGGCCGCATTCTGCAGGGCTGAGCGGGTCACCTTGGCCGGATCAGTAATGCCGGCGGCAATCATGTCCTCATAGCGATCGAGCAGGACATTGTAGCCATAGTTGCGATTGTTATGCTCGCGCTGGGCACGCAGAATGCCCTCGACCACGACCGAGCCATCCTTGCCACCGTTGATGGCGAGCTGGCGCACCGGCTCCTCCAGGGCGCGGCGCAGGATCTTCACCCCGGTCGCGGCGTCACCAGTCAGTTCCAGCTTGTCCAAAGCCTCGATCGCATTGAGCAGGGCCACACCACCGCCGGGAACGATACCTTCCTCAACGGCGGCCCGGGCCGCCGACAGGGCGTCCTCCACGCGCGTCTGGCGATACTTCTGCTCCACCTCTGAGCCGGCCCCAACCTTGATCAGGGCCACGCCGCCGGCCAGCTTCGCCAGGCGCTCCTGCAGCTTCTCACGATCGTAGTCGCTGGTCGTCTCCTCGATCTGGGCCTTGATCTGACGGATGCGGGCCTGGATATCAGCGGGATTGCCACGGCCCTCGACGATGGTCGTCGTATCTCTGGTCGCCACCACACGGCGGGCCTGGCCTAGATCGGCCAGCGTCACCGAATCGAGGCGGCGGCCCATCTCCTCACTGATCACCTGGCCGCCAGTCAGCGCTGCGATATCGCGCAGCATCTCCTTACGACGATCGCCGAAGCCTGGGGCCTTCACGGCCAGCACATTCAGCACCCCACGCACCTTATTCACCACCAGCGTCGCCAGGGCATCCCCATCAACATCCTCGGCGATGATCACCAGCTCGCGTCGACCCTGCTGTGTGATCTTCTCCAGCACCGGTAGAATGTCGGCCACGGCGCTGATTTTGCGATCGGTAATCAGGAGATAGGGATTCTCAATGGCGGCTTCCTGCTTCTCGCTATTGGTCACGAAGTAAGCCGAGACGAAGCCCTTATCAAGCTGCATACCCTCGACAAACTCCGTCTCGAAGCTGGTACCGCGCGAGGCCTCAACGGTGATCACGCCATCCTTGCCGACCTTGTCCATCACATCGGCGATCAGCCTGCCAATCGTCTCATCTGCCGCGGAGTTCGTCGCAATATGAGCGATGTCCTCACGCGTCTGCACCGGGACAGCAACCGAACGAATGTAGTCGACGACAGCCTCGGTGGCGCGATCGATACCATATTTGAGCTGCATTGGATTGGCACCAGCGGCCAGATTCTTCAAGCCTTCCGTGACGATGGCCTGCGCCAGGACGGTGGCAGTCGTCGTGCCATCACCGGCGACGTCGTTGGTCTTGGTGGCCGCTTCTTTCAGGAGCTGGGCCCCCATATTCTCAAAGGGGTCTTCCAGTTCGATCTCCTTGGCCACCGTGACGCCGTCGTGCGTAATGGAAGGAGCGCCGAACTTCTTATCGAGGGCGACGTTCCTCCCTTTGGGACCGAGGGTCACCTTGACCGCAGCCGCGAGAATGTCGATCCCTCGCTTCAGAGAACGACGCGCCTCACTGTCAAATACTAGCTGTTTCGCCATGTATCGATTGTTCCTTCCTCTCTATCTTGGCTAAGCGATCGGTTGGTCGATTACCACGCTCTCCTCTCATCGAGAGATGGGAGCTCCCAACATATGGGAGGCCTCACGGCGGGGATCAGCTCAGAACGGCGAGAATATCGCTCTCTTTCAGGACCAGGTACTCCTCTCCATCGAGCTTGAACTCGGTGCCACTGTACTTGGCAAAGAGCACACGATCGCCCTCGCGCACCTCCAACGCCGCCCGCTCACCATTATCCAGCAGCCGACCGCTCCCTACGGCGACGACGGTCCCTTCCTGGGGCTTCTCCTTGGCTGTATCAGGAATAACGATACCACTCTTAGTGACTTCTTCTTTGGCCGCGGGCTTCACCACCACGCGGTCGCCAACAGGACGGATCTTCGCCACGAACGTCTTCTCCCTTTCTTCCGCTAGTTTTTTTACCGCTTCTCTCTATGCAGGACCCTCGCGTATCTCGCGCACGTACACAAGCGAACAAAGGGGCTATCAGGCGGGCTTTCACTCTAATAGGAGAGCCTCGCTTCTCCTCGCCTGCCACCTCGCCTCGTCACAGGCCAGGCCGCTTTCCACTCATCGCTGCCCATGACCTCAGATTGGGCCTGGCGTGATGAATACTCCAGTCCCACTATCTGCGCGTTCGATCGGCAGCTGCATGATGGGGAGACAGCAGAACCGGGGGCCACCAGAGTCGACGAGCCTCTCACGAGCACCCTTCTAGCAGCTCAGGACGGGCTTGTTTCCATCCCGTGCGGCTGGGCAGAATCCTCCTCGTGCTCAGGCATGTAGTGGATTACGCCAGAGATATTGACTGAGCGATACTGTGAGTAGTCACAGTTGCAAGGGCCCCCCGCGGCACACCCGCTACAGCAATAAGCTTTGCCCTGCACGATCGTTGGAGACCAGCGAATCTCGATGTCGCAGTTCGCACAGCGCAGCGGCTGCGGTTGCGGCGCCCGCTGAGCACTCTGACCAGCGTTCCCTTGTGACCGATTGCTCGCTGCGTACATGGGTCCTCGCCTCTCCTTGCTGTCCAAGCAACACCTGAGCCTGCTTTGAGTATGCCACACCCCTCATTAGAGCTGTGTAGGAAAAGCATTAGAGAAGCGTAGGAAGAGTGTTAGAGAAGCGTTAGAATCCGGCCTGCCTGGCAAGCATCCCCGGGCATGCTTGGGCCCGCCTTCTCTTCCCCTGCTGTCGCTGAGCCTTTAGCCATCAGACTTTTTTCAGGAGTGGGACAGGTGGGGCCAGTGTGGTTGATCTCTTGGCTGGATCGTTCTATATAGAGTACCTGACTGATACGACGGGATCTGCAGCCTCTGCTGGGATCGCCTGAGACCAGTACCGTACCGACCGGGCTGGTGGCAGGATGCAACGTGCATCCTGCCGGCGGCAGTGGCAACCCTGCGCTCCGCTCATCGCGAGCAAGGCACCTCCGCTTGGGCGCTGACGCCATTACGCAGGCCTACTCTGCAGAAGCGAAGGTCGTCTTTTGGTGAGCCTAGCTGACTCTTGGAGAAGAGCGAAGGACAGGGAATGGGCAATCAGAAAGATGGACAAGCTACTCCTGGCTTTTAGGCTCATCCCCGTCAGAGATACTCGGATCGTTGGCTAGGCCAGCCTGGCTGAGTCAATGCGGCTCGCCAGAACGGTCTGAGCCTGGCTGAGTGAGAGCAAGGCAAGGAGTAGGCGAGGGCAGCGTTCAGCCGCTCCGAAGCTGCGCGGCAGCAATGCCGATGGATGGGTTGCATCTCCTGGGACAGTGGAGTATTCTAACGAAAAGGCCCTGGTGCCTCTTTGCCCGCCTCTATCTGGGCCGCTCGCCTGACCTTATTACGGTTGAGGAGCTTGGCTCTTCTGGTCAGCACCCTGCCTGCCAGCGCCTGCTCGTCAGCAAGCACTCCGCTCGCCTCCAGGATTATGCCAGGCGATCGTCATCAGGGCACGTGCTTTTCTATATTATTATCACTATGCTGATGGTTCTGCAGTAGTGTTATGCATAATAGTGATTCGAAACAATTATATGATACTTCATCGAGTAGCATGCTCCAAAGCGCCCATCTCCAGCAGGCGGTCGAGTCCCAGCTATCACAGCTACCGACCCTGCCGACCCTGCAGGCCCCTGGAGCTGGCCAGGCCAGTGCCCCCATTGGGGTCTTTGACTCGGGAGCTGGTGGCTTGACCATTCTCAGTGCCCTGCGGCAAGAGCTACCCGGCGAGGACTACATTTACGTCGGCGATACCGCTCACTGCCCTTATGGCCTGCGCAGTGAGGCGGAGATCACCCAGCTGGTGCTGGAGATCAGTCGCTTCCTGGTAGAACGTGGGGTGAAACTGATCGTTGTCGCCTGCAACGCCGCCTCACAAGCGGCCCTTGCCACCTTGCGCGCCACCTTTCCCGTACCGTTCGTCGGGGTAGTGCCTGCCGTGAAGCCAGCAGCACGCCTGACACGCAAGGGGCGCATTGGTATCATCGCTACGAATCAAGCAGCACGCTCGCCCTACCTGCAACAATTAATTGCCGACTTTGCTCGCGAGATTGAGACCTATAGCCACGGCTGCTCTGAGCTGGTGACCCTCGTCGAGCGCGGCGAGCTGGATACGCCGACGGCGGAGGAGGTCGTGCGCCAGGCTCTGAGACCCGTACTCAGCAAGGATATCGATGTGCTGGTGCTGGGATGCACCCATTTCCCGGCTTTACGCCCGGTGATCGAGCGCGTGGCCGGCAGCAACGTCCAGGTCATCGACAGCGGAGCGGCTATTGCTCGCCGGACACGCTCCGTGCTGGAAGCCGCCGCGCTGCTGAAGCCTTCGAGCAATCAAGGAGGCCAGGACCCCAGCGGCAGACTGGAAGTATGGTGCAGCGGTGAACCCGCCTCCTTCCGCCAGATCGCTTCTAGAATTCTGGGCTATCCTGTCGTGGTACACCAGGCCAGCCAGCTCGCCCAGCCAACTACTAGCGCCGCCCACGAGGAAGAGAAAGAGTGATCGCGATGAACAGCCGCCGTCTGACTCAGATGCCCAAAGAAGATGCCGCCGGCCTTCAACTTGGTGAATTTGCTATGACTGATAGTGAGTCTTTACGCCTACGGATTGCAAGACACGTTTCCAACGTTCTTGCTCCTTTTTCAATCTCTTTGCCGCTGGTAACACTGGTAGCGCTTTACCATAGCGCAGATCCGCGCTATGCTCTGGCCTGCGCCTTTATCACTCTCTTTTTCTTGAGTCTGGGTCCCCTGCTCTATATCGCCATCGGCGTCCACACCGGTCGGCTCTCCGATCTGGAAATCACGCGCCGCTCTGAGCGCATGGGTCCTTATCTGTTCTCTATCTCTTCGGCCACCGTCGGTCTCTTTGTCTTGCAGACCCTCCACGGACCTTATAATTTGATGACGCTGCTGATCATCACGATCGCCAGCGGTATCGTAATGCTCTTCATCACGCTCTGGTGGAAAATCAGCGTCCACGCCTCTTCAATGGCCAGTGCCGCAACTCTGCTGACCGCCATGTATGGCTCAGTGATGCTGCCGCTCTTCCTGCTCCTCATCCTGGTAAGCTGGTCAAGAGTAGTCCTGCGCCGGCATACGGTGGCCCAGGTAACGTTCGGAGCTCTCCTAAGTATTCTGCTAACCACTGTCATTCTCAAGCTGCGGGGACTCTAGACACCAGCCGCTCGCAGGCAGCCGCTCGGCCCGTGCTGAGCGGCTCTTTCTTCAGAAGCATGGAGCGGGAGGGAAAGAAGCTACAGGAACGGAAGAGATCAGCAAGGACAGGGACTGCAATGAGCGAGGCAGGAAATCTGTCCAGCCGCTGCTGGCTCTGACAGCTTCCTGCCCCCTCTTGACCAGTATGCTCGCCTGGAAGGAGATAACCAGCCTACAGCGGCGACAGCGATAGAGCAGAGCGATGGCCACCATTGATTAGCCATCGCTCTACCCGCTGGCTCCCGCCTCCTCCATCTAGCCGGTATCCCACTCCCTGTCGCCTTTACCTGCCGCTGCTGGCGCCGGCACCAGTTACACCAGCTCGCTCTGGCTCAGGTAGACGTGGGGCAGCGGGAGACGGCGCCAGGGCCGCCAAGCGCTGGCGGGTCCGAATAGCCGGGGCCACCGCACGTCGCGTCGAGGCTGTCGTCGCCCGGCTGACCACCCAGAAGAAGCCAAAGAGCATCAGCCAGTTGACGACCCCCAGGACCACCAGGAAGACCACGTTCGAGACCCCGAGGGCATTCAGGAGCAGATAGAGCGCTCCTGTAAGGACAATGTTTACCAGGGTCGTGGGGATCAGGATCAGCCAGGCAAACTGCATTAGCTGATCGGCACGCAGGCGCGGCAGGGTGGTCCGCACCCAAATGAACACTCCGCAAAGCAGGTAGATCTTGAGGATAAAGTAGAAGAGCGCCAGCAGGTTGCCCAGGACTTGCCAGCCAATGGCCATACCAGGCGCCGTCAGGAAGGCCACCCCCGGACCTGACCAGCCACCGAGGAAGAGCATAGCTGTGATCGCCGAGACGATCGTCATATTGCCATACTCACCCAGGAAGAAGAGCGCCCAGCGCATGCCACTGTACTCAGTGAGGTAGCCGGCCACCAGCTCTGACTCAGCCTCTGGCAGATCAAAAGGTGAGCGGTTCGTCTCGGCAAGTCCACAGGTATAGTAGATCAAAACGAGCAACGGCTGCACCAGAATAAACCAGGCCCAGGGAGTGAAGCCCTCGAAGATGAAGTCCCAGACTGGGTTGCCCTTGCCCGGCCAGCTCTGCGCCATCTGGAAATTCATAATATCCTTGATAGCAATGGTGCCGAGGCCGTTGTCGCGCAGGATGCTGGTCAGCATCACAATGCTGACCAACGAGAGAACGAGCGGCAACTCGTAAGAGATCATCTGAGCCGCGGAGCGCAGGCCCCCGATGAGGGCATACTTATTGTTGGAGCCCCAGCCCGCCATGATCACGCCCACTACATCCAGCGAACTCATAGCGATCAAGTAGACAATGCCTGTCGCCAACGGCGCCCCTGGCAGGCTGATATAGGGCGAGAACGGCAGCACGGCAAACGAGGCAATCACCGGGGCGAGGAAAACCGAAGGGGCCAGGATAAAAACAGCCTTATCGATTTTACCAGCATGAATATCTTCTTTGAGCAGCAATTTGCCCACGTCAGCCACCGTTTGCAACAGGCCCCACGGCCCCGTGTGCAGCGGGCCATAGCGATCCTGCATCCAGGCCATGACTTTGCGCTCGGCCAGGATCAGAATCACGGCACTTGTCATCACGAAGCCAAAGATGGAAACAAACACCACCACGAACTCGAGAAACTCCCAGGAAAGGATGCCGTGGAGGAGCTGCTCCCACCAGACTTCGGCTAATACAACTCCACCGGACATAGGATACACTCCACTCTCTTACCTTGCATCAGAGCGCCCACGGGCAAGTCATGCGCGCCCGCCTCTCTGCTCGACATCTCTGTCTACTCTTTTGCTCCTTCAGAGCAGGCTGCCAGCCGCGGTCACCGCTAATAGAAAGGAGCGGCTGCCCGGCCCAGAGCCTGGCCTGCAACTATTCACAGAGCTAGCGGCCCTCTTCTGGCGGGAGGCGCAGCTTGTTGCCTTGCCTGAGAGCGTTAACGATCGACCTCTCCCAGCACAATATCCAGGCTTCCCAGAATGGCCACGACATCGCTCATCTTATGGCCACGCAGCAATTCGGGCAGGATCTGCAGGTTCACAAAGGAAGGCCCTCGGATCTTGGCCCGCCACGGGTATTCACTGCCATCGCTGATAAAGTAGATGCCCAACTCGCCCTTACTGCTCTCAATGGCAAAGTAGGTCTCTCCGCGCGGCGGACGGAGCGCAATCGGCGTCCGCGTTGAGATCGGGCCACCCGGAAGCTGATCCATTGCCACCCGCACCAGGCGCAGGCTCTCAGCCATCTCCTGCATCCGCACCCGATAGCGCGCATAGCAGTCGCCCTCTTGGCGCACCTGGGGATTGACCTTGATTTCCCGATAGGCCATATAGGGACGATTGACTCGCAGGTCCCAATTCACGCCACTGGCGCGCAGCATCGGACCGGTCAGTCCATAGGCAATGGCTTGCTGGGGATCAACATAACCGACGCCCTGCGTGCGCGCTTCGAAAATCTCGTTTCCCGTGATCAGGGTCTCTAGCTCTTGCAGATTCTTCTCGAACTGATTGCACCAGGCTTCACATTGCTGGAGCCAGCCCTTGGGAAAATCATGCAGGACGCCGCCCACGCGCATATAGTTGACATTAAAGCGGCTCCCTCCCAGGGCTTCAAAGAGCGAGAGAATTCCCTCGCGATCGCGGAAGGTCCATAGAATTGGAGTAAAGGCGCCCAGGTCGAGCAGATAGGTGCCGATGGCCACCAGATGGCTGGCGATGCGCTGCAGCTCATTGGTGATCAGGCGAATATACTGGGCACGACGCGGCGGCTCAATGCCCATTAACTGCTCGACTGCCCCCACATAGGCGGTCTCGTTGAGCATCGGTGAGAGATAGTCGGCATTGTCCATATAGCGAATGCCGGCCATCACCGTGCGATTCTCCAGAATCTTTTCAATGCCACGATGAAGGTAGCCAATAACCGGCGTACAATCCACCACTGTCTCACCCTCCAGGGTGAGAACGAGGCGGAGAACCCCGTGAGTACTTGGATGCTGCGGCCCCATGTTGAGGATCATCTCCTCGGAGCGCAGCTCACCGGGCGCTACCCCTTCGAGGGGAGGTCTATTTACACCTTGATTGGTCGCCATAGCTTCCTCGCAGCTCTTTGGTCTCGCTCAGCAGGTAGTAGAGGTAGTCAGTGTTCAGTGTCCGCAGCGGGCAAGCATGCGTGACGCACCACTGACTGTGCTGCACCTATACCTCGGCACGGCTCTCCAGCCGCTGAGGCAGGGTAAACTTCAGTCTTGTCTTCTCGCTGCTAGCTGGCTAGCTGGCTGACCGATTGACAGGTAGGGCAGCAACCTGACCAGAATGGCAGGCGAGGCGAATCCTGGTACAGGCAGCCACTGGGCAAGCATCTCAGCGCCGTCGCTTCCCGGAGAGACGGAAACTGAAGTTGACAGTCCAGAGCAGCGCCAGAAACGCCGCCATTGCAGCGTAGAGTATGCGGTTCGGATCTCGCTGCAAGCTCACATAAAAGATGATTGCCAGGCACCAGAAGGCCAGCGCCAGAAAGAGAGACCAGAGCAAGCTACGTAACTCGAATGCTGAGCGGGCAGCAAGTGGTCGCACCTTTTGTTCTGGCCCCCGCCCTTGTGGTAGCTCGGCGTGCTCAGTGCGCCTGCCGGCCTTCGCTGAGGCTCTGGTTCTGGTTCCTTTGCTGCTCCCCCTGTTGCTGGCCATCAGCGAGCCTGGCCCTCCATCGAACCTGAACGCGCCTCTCCTTCTTCCTCTTCGTGCTCGTGAGCATGGGAAGCATGGCCAAAGGTCGGCGTCCCTGGATGGAGCCGCTCTAGCTTGCCCTGACCAAACTTCTTCTGCACCACATGCTCGACCCCACGCTGCTGATACTGGCCAGCGACCGCCATATTGGGATCAACCTGGGTTGTCGCCGGCGGCTTGACTGTCAGAGGCACCTGATGGAAGCTCTTGCGCAGTGGGTACCCCTCAAAGTCGTCATCGAGCAGCATGCGTCGCAGATCGGGATGTCCCGTAAAACGGATACCGAACAGATCATAGGTCTCTCGCTCCAGCCAGTTGGCCGTTGGCCAGACCGAAACGACGCTTTCCACCTCCGGGTTCTCGGCATCCAGGCGCACTTTGACTTGCAAGAGCGAGCCGCGTGTGGTCGAACGCACATGATAGACCGTTTCCAGGTGGTCAAGCATGTCGACCCCGGAGATGCAGCTGAGCAGGTCAAAGCCTAGCTGATCGCGGAGAAAGCGACAGACGGCAACCAGATGGGCACGATCAACCTCGATGCCCAGATAATTGCCTTTCATCACCCGCGGCACCACCGGCTGGCCGGTGATCTGCGCCAGCGGCGCCAGGTCACGCGTAAGCTCGGCTAGCTCGTCACTGTAGTCGGCGGCGCTCGGAATCGGCGAAACTCGCGGTACTATATCCATCGGATCACTCCCTTGCGCCAGGCATAGACCAGACCGAGCGCGAGCACAATAATAAAGAAGAGTATCTCAAAAAAGCCAAAGATACTCAGGCTTTTGAAAAGAACAGCCCAGGTGATAATAAAGACAATATCGACATCGAAGGCAACGAAGAGCAAGGCAAAGATATAGAATCCCAGCGGATACTGGACCCAGGCCGAACCGATCGGCACCTCGCCTGACTCATAGGTCTGCAGCTTCTCAGGGGTCCTGCGTCTGGGAGCCAGCAGATTCGCGACCGTCATCGTGATCAAGACAAAAGTGAAACCAGCGGCCAGCAGAATCGCAGCATAAAGATACCCAGTACTGGTAGTTAGTGACACACGCCTTCCTCCAGCTGTCGGACCCTTCTTTACGAAGGAAAAGAGGGTCAGAAGATGCTGCAAAGATTATAGCACAGGGTTGAACAGGCGACAAACAGGCTGACTGACTTCACCCTCTCTGACCCAGGAGGGCCAACAGCAGAAAGTAAGCGCCAGGAGCATGCTTCTCTCTCCTGGCGCGCCTCTGCTGCAATCGATCGCCTCTGCTACTATGCTGTCAGCTCTGTGGCAAGGTAGGGAGAGCAAACTGATCAGGTTGAGCAAGAACCTGCAGGCTGGACACGCTCTTTGCCCGCGTCCCTTCGACGAGCTGTACCACGATGACGGAAATGTTATCCTCGCCACCTCCATCGAGCGCGAGCTGCACCAGATCATCAACGAGCTGCTGAGGATCAGCAGGTTTGCGCAGCACGGCCTCGATGTGAGGATCACGAGTCATATCCCAGAGACCATCGGAGCAGAGCAAGAGTTTATCGCCGGGCTGCAATTCTTCCCGGAAAGGGTCAACCTCGACGATTGGCTTCTCTCCCAGGCTCCGATAGATCTGGTTACGCTTCGGATGGGTATAGATATCCTCGGGCTTGATAATGCCCGCTTCTACCAGGCTGGCAACGACCGAATGATCCTGCGTCACCTTCTTGAGGCCCCTGCCCTCGCGATAGAGATAGGTGCGACTATCACCCACATTGGCAACATAGGCCACGGAGCCGACAATCAAAGCTGTGGTCATAGTGGTTCCCATATCAGCATGCTCACGCAGGTTCTGCTCATGGAGAGTCTGATTAGCCGACTGCACTCCCTCTACCAGGAGACGCTGGTAATCGTTGTTGCCCAGCTCGTGCTCGCGTAGCAGCGAAGGCAACACATAGTCGACAATGGTTTGAATGGCCAGGCGGCTGGCATCCTGCCCATTGGCATGGCCTCCCATACCATCGGCCACGACAAAGAGACCCCAGGGCAGCAGCTGTCCCCCGAGTTGCCTCCCTCCTAGAATGGCAAGCAAATTGTCCTCATTCGGCTTATGACGTCGCTTGATACCTGGATCAGTGCGATGACCAACCACCAGCTGAAGGCTCTTCATCCGCTGTCTCCCTCTTATGACCTGGGTTTTGCCCTCCGATCTGTCTGCGGCGGGGGCAATGATCGCTTGCGTCGGTTGCTCGCTGAGCGGCGGCAAGACAAATGTGGGCTGATCACTGAGCGAGGGCGATGGGGCGGATTGAGCAGACGCTGGAGGCGCAGAGAAAGCTGCCGCTTGCATCTCGTTCGCCGCAGGCATATCTGGTCCTGGCATCGGTGGCGCCGACTGAGGAGCTGCTGCCTCCGGCGGCACAAGCGCGCGAAGACGCAGGCCCGAGGTCGAAGGTGACAGCAAAACCCCACATGAGGGACAATACTCAACTCCTCGACTGACCTGTTGCTTACAGCGCGGACAGTGCAGCACAGTCCCCGGTCCAGCTGTTGTCATCGCTGCCGCCGCTCTTTCATCCCTCTCCACCGGGCTCTGCTGTAGCCTCGCAGCAGGGGCCGCCACTGGCGGCTGCGCCTGGAGGGTCCTGACTCGTTGACGCTGACGCTCCGCTTCTAGATCCGCCTGGCGCTTGGCTTCCTCCTCTTCTTTGCGGAAGCGCTCCAGCTCCTTGCGCCTCCTGACGCGCCCCACGGTGAGGGTGATGAAGAGCAGAATCAGTACCAGAAGCAGTAAACCAACTAAGCCCCCCCAGACAAGGAGCGGGAGACCTGCGAAGCTGCCCTCGCTGCCTGCTTCTTGGGGCTGCGCCTGACCAGTGGCCTGAGTCTGCAGACGCTGATTAATCAGCTGCAGGAATTGCTGGGCTCCACGGAGCTGGTTCTGGCTGAGGGTGAGGGCTTGCTGAAACTCTGCTTTGGCCTGCTGATACTGGCTACGATAATAGTCCTCAACGCCGCTCCGCCAGTGAGGGAGGAGCAGATTAGTCGGCGCCGCTAGCAGGTTGAAGCCACGTAGCAGAACATCGACTTGACTGGCGTCACTGGCCTCGCCGCTGAGAAGTTGCAAGCCGACTACCTGACCAGCCTGGTTGACGATTGGCATACCCGCCTCCTGTAGCTCACCAGGAGTCGAGGTGGCAGTGTTTACAGGTCGCTCCTGCCCCCCAACCAGCTCGGGGATGAGAAAGTTCGGCGCTTGGCTGGCTTGAGTCGGCGGGGCACCGCTGGCATCAGTCAGCTCCAGTCCAAAGGTCGTCGCCTGCCCCACCGAGGATAGCGATGCCAGGTCTGCATAAGGTAGCACATAGGCGCTATGGAAAGGAACAAGCACTAGAGCATGGGCGCAATTGCTCAGTGCTATCGGGCAGCTACTGCCACCGTTTGGGAGCAACTGGCCACGATTCGAACAGCTCAGCGGAGAGCCAGCGCAGGTAATGTGGGTTAACAGGGTCCCCAGACCGGTCGAGCTACTATAGATATCAATCGAGGTCAATTGATCTGGGAGGTTGCCGGTGCTGCCGCTATTGCCACAGAGGCGCTGCCTGCTCACCAGGTCTCCGTCGGTTAAGACCCACGCGTTCAGGTCATCTGCTCCCCGCGGCTGCCAGCTTCTGACAAGTACTCCTAAGCCTGTACACTGAGTGCCCGGTAGACTCAGCGGCACCGGCTCATCGGACACACTTCCCTCCGAGGTAGACATGAGGGGCAGCTGACCGCTGCTCGCGTGGCCGGGACTATAGGTCACTAGCAAACGTACCACTGCTGCCCCTACAAGGTCCAGCACCTGACTTTTCCCGACGTCGACACCCCCGCCTCCAGGAGCAGCGACTGCAGCAACAGGCCACAGGAGCTGTAAGGCGATGAGAAGCGCGCCAAGCAAGGGGCCAAGCACGGTTGACAGCAGGCCGATGTTTTTCCTTTCCGCGGAACAGAGCTGATACGTACTCATCGGCACTTTCTCCCTTACATCCAAAGCTGACGAAATGCGCCGAAGGAGCAAATAGTTTCTCATCGTCCTAACCTGGCTTGCAGGCGCTGTAACATGGCCTGAGCCGCCTGATTGGTGGGCATAGCCCCAACAACATAGCGGCACTCACGCAGGGCATCACCGAGCTTGTTCTCCCGCTCATAGACCTGGCTCAGGAGAAAGCGCGTCTGATGATCAGCGGGATTAATAATCAGGACCTGCACAAAGCTCCGCTCCGCTAGCGACAGCTGATTGAGTCGCCAGGCTAGTTGGCCAATCTCATAGTGCAAAGCGGCGAGCAGAGTCGGAACTTTGGGAGTCAGTCGCAGAGCCTCTTGGAACTCTCGTAGGGCGGGCTCCAGCTGATTCAGCCGCTCGTAGCACTGCGCAAGGCGCTGATGGGCTTCGAAATCGTTGGGATTCAGACGCAGAGACTGAGTGTAGGCCGTAATGGCATCGCCAGGGCGCATGAGAATAAAATGGTAGACATCGCCAACCAGCTTATGCGTCTCAGCATCATTGGGATTGAGCTGGACTGAACGGTTGTAGGCTTGAATCGCCCGCTGGGGATCAGGCGGCTGGCGACGCGCGAAAACCTGCCCAAAGATCTTATGGACCAGGGCATTGTTTGGCTCCAGAGCATAAGCCTGCTGGACAGCAGCATAAGCTGCCTCGATGCGCCCGGCCTGCAGCTGGGCTTGCGCCGTGAGAATGAATTGCCCAGCTGGGCCAGTGGTACCACCGACTGGCAGGGCTACCTGCCGCGGCGTTGCAGGCGAGGCTGCTACTGTTGGCGGCACGCTGCTCGTCAACGGAGGCACAACCTTGATCGGCGGCAGGCTCAAAATCGCCCGTTCCATCTCCGCAGCACTCGACCAGCGCTGCTCTACATTAGGCGAAAGCGCCTTCATGATGACTTGCTCGAACTCGGGCGAGACATCAGGGCGCAAGCTTCTTAGCGGTGGGAACGAGAAGATCGTCGGCCTATTGTTGGCCGCATCGTGATGCGTCAGGAGACGATGCAACGTTGCCCCCAACGCATAAATGTCGCTGCGTGGTTCCGGCATCCCATGCAGCTGCTCCGGCGGCGCATAGCCAATGGTCATGATGATCGTGGCCTGGCGCTGCGACTGGAAGGTACGCGCAATTCCAAAGTCTATCAGCTTGATCTCATCGCGGTCCGTGACCATGACGTTCGAAGGCTTCAGATCACGGAAGATAATCGGCGGATTTTGGCGATGCAGGTAGCTCAAAACATTGCAGATCTGCTGCGCCCAGCTCCTGGCACGCGCCTCGGGTACCCCCCGCGCCCCGTTGACTCCCACGACATTCCCCTCCTCCTCCAGCACTTTGGCCAACGTGCGCCCTTTAATGAAGTCCATCACCAGATAATGGCGCCCCTCTTCCACAAAGAAGTCGCGTACGCGCGGGATACAGGGATGATTCAAATCAAGCAACAGGGTTGCCTCTCGTTTGAACCACTCGACTGCCTGGTTCCGCTCCACCTCGCTCTGAAAATCGTCCAGCATTTCTTTGACCGCACAGGGACGCTCAAAGCGCAGATCGATCGCGCGATACACAGCTCCCATACCGCCCGCCGCCACCAGGTGCTCAATTTTATAGCGTCCATTCGACAGCAAGACCCCAGGGCTGAGGCGTATGACCCCAGCCCCCGCTGCCTGTGATCCAACACTCGCCGGCGTCACACTACCCGCGCCAACCGCCGCTGGAGCTTCCGGCGGCGGAGGCAACCGGGGTCCGCTCTCGCCTTGCCAACTTGAAGGTGTTGCGGCATTCCCGGCAGACACGACTTCTCTGGGATCGGAGTGATTGCTAGCCATCTTTCCTTACACCGCTTCTTGATGCAGCCCTGAATTCTCCTAAGAGGCTCGTCCCTGGCCCTGTCTCTTTTACAGCGACGTCCTCATACCCGCTCTTCCACTTACCGCACTGTTCTCCCACCTTTGTGATGCTCGCCATCTCATCTTCCGGGCTTGCCCCCTCCCTGGACCCGCTTCTCCCTCCTTAGCCTGCCAGCTCTGGCTTCCTGGTTTTCCAGGAAAAACGCTCGCTCGTTGCTCATGGTGCTGGGCGCATTATAGCACATTTTCATTGAACAGGAAGTGAGCTATCGTACTATCTCGAAGTGAACCCAGCCTAACTCAGCCTCCCCGTGGCACGGCAGGCCCACCCAGGCCCACCCCGCACGAGGCAGGCTGAGCTATCCGCAGCTCTTGAGACTGCACCTTACTCCCTCGCTTCTGGCCACGTCGCCAGCGGGCGCTCGCTGACAGCAGCCGCATGAGCAGGAAATCCCTCAAACTCCGCCAGCATCCGTGTTGTCTCTTCTAACGCGCGATACCCCGTTGCTGTCACATAGGCCACGCCGGTGCGCTTTAGAAAATCGTGAACCGAGGTCGCCGAGAAGGTGTGAGCGAAACCGCCGGTTGGCAGAATGGCGTTGGTTCCTATGCAATAGTTGCCAAGACAGATAGGAGTAGCAGGTCCTAAGAGAATCTCGCCGGCATTACGCAGCTGTGTTAGCAGGGCGAATGGCTCACGTACCTGAACCTCCAGATGCTCGGGAGCATACTCGTTGACAAAGGCCACAGCCTCTTCCATATCGCGCGTCAGGATGATCCCCCCTGTTCCTTTCTCTTCCTCCAGGACAGCGCGGCAAAAGGCCCGCCGCCACTCAGGCAGAGCAGCGATTTTGGCCGGCAGGAGCTGCCTGACTGCCTCTGCCAGGGGCCGAGCGGGTGTGACCAGCAGGCTGGAGGAATCGGGGCCATGCTCAGCCTCGATCAAAAGGTCGCGGGCGACCAGCTCTGGATCGGCGCTGTCGTCAGCCAGGAGAATGGCTTCACTTGGTCCAGCAGGTAGCCCAACGTCAACGACACCGTAGAGCAGCCGCTTAGCGGCTGCGACATAGCCGCTGCCAGGCCCTGTAATCTTATGCACCCGCGGGATGGTCTCGGTACCATAAGCCAGTGCTGCAATGGCCTGGGCTCCACCAACGCGATAAATCTCGTGCACACCGCAGAGATCGGCGGCCACCAGAGAGGCAGCATCAATCTCACCACTCGGGCCAGGCGGCGTACAGACAACGATCCGCGCGACACCGGCAATGCTGGCAGGGGCGGCCAGCATGTACATAACGGAGGGGAAAGCCCCTTTGCCGCGCGGCACATAGAGGCCCACGCTGCTGATCGGCGTCACCAGCTCCCCGGCCATGACCCCCGGCATCACCTGGGTATACCATTGCTCATGGGGCAATTGCCGCTGATGAAAGGCCTTGACATTGCGAATGGCCTGTTCAAGTGCCGCGCGCATACGGCTATCGAGTTGATGATGAGCACGCTCAATCTCCTCGGCGCTTACACGCAGGCGCTCCGCGCTCAGCTCGACACCGTCAAAGCGCGCTGTATACTCCAGGAGAGCGGCATCGCCACGCGTACGCACGTCCTCTACGATAGGGCGCACGCGTTCCGTCACTTCTTCTATGCGCAGCTCGGCACGGCGCAGTAGACGCCGGCGCTGGGCTGCATCCATTGTCGCCAGCTCATAAAAATGCACCATTACCTACCAGACTCCAACGAAAAGATTCTGTTTTCTGTTCGCTGTCGATCTCCTCACGACATTCGTCCCTTGCAAAGCTCTCGTCGGTTCAAGCCATTGCAGCCCCCGACCTTTGCACCTGAGCAAGAGCGTCGGCGCGCTGCGCGGCAGCAACATCGCTCTTCATCCAGCGGGCGCCGACGATCCCAACCAGCCCAGCCAGCACCAACATTGGCACACAAGTCACCAACAACGCCAGGCGCAGGTCCTGACCGGCCAGATCGTGGGCAAAATGGCCGCCATGTGTCGGGTCGAAATGCTGAGCCAGAACTCCAATCAGCGAGGGTGCAAAGGCGTCGCCTAGCAAGTGAGCCAGAAGCAACGCCAGGGCAACCGCTGAAGCGCGCAGCGCCGAGGGCACCGTGTCCTGAATGGCCGCCGTGCAGGGTCCATTATAAAGCAAGATGAGCATAGCCGTGATAAAGAAAAAGATCATAAAGGCGGTAGTACTATGAACCGTCACTGCCAGGGCGAAGCTCGGAGCACAGAGCAAAAAGCCAATCCCGCAGACAAGAATACGCGCCCCCGGATGGAAGGTATTCAGAATATCTGCCAGATAGCCACCGATGATCATCCCCGCAATTCCGGCGATGACCACCACTACGCCCGAGAGCGTCGCCGCCTGCCCTACTGTTAGCCCCAGGGCATCCTTCTGATGCAGATAGACCGGCAAAAAGGTGACGCTTGCTCCCTGGGCGTAGAAAGCAAAGGTCTGGACAAGCGTCAGCACGACCAGACTGCGAATACGCAGCAGGGAAGAGAAGTCCTGCCCGAGCCGCCGCCAGGAAAAAGATGGTCGCTGCCCGTCATCAGCAGGAGATGAGGAAGTAGTGAGCGCCGCCCCTGCAAGAGGCTTGATTTCTGGCTCTCCGACTTCAGCGTCGGTCTCCTGGGCTTGGATAATCCTGGCCTGCCAGCGCCTTACCAGCAAGAGACCGCCAATGGCCAGCAAGGCAATCGCCCCCACCAGCACAAGCCCGATGGCGCTAAAGACCAGGATCACCTCCCAGTTCTTCAGTACCAGGCTGCAGACTGTTCCCCCTACGATGAAGCCTCCCAACAGATAGACCAGCACGCTGATCACCGACTTCAGATGCGCCCGCACAGGATCAGAGCTTGCTCTTCCTTCCTTCAGCTCTTGTTGCTCGCCGACTTGCTCCTCCTCCATCTCTTCCTGCTCATCAGCCTCGTTGCGGCGCGGCTCGCGCAGGCGCCAGGCCAGCAAGGCCAGCACGAGGCCTGGAACCCCCGAAATAAGAAAAGCCAACCGCCAGCTCCCTTTCCCCAATCCGGCAATGAAGCCACCGAGGATGAAACCTACCATCAGCCCAATCAGCGTGCCCGCCCCCCAGCGACTCATGATCCGTGCTCGCTTCTTACGACTATAGTAGTCGCTCAGCAAAGCTGTGCCCGCTGGATAGTAGCCGGCCTCACCGACGCCCAGGACCATGCGAGACAGGAAGAGGGCGATAAAGTTACTGGCCAGAGCAGTAAAGGCCGTGGCCAGGCTCCAAATAGCCACGCAGAGCGCCACCACATTCTTACGCCGCGTGCGATCAGCCCAGATACCGAAAGGCAGTGTCCCTAGTGAGTAGACGATAAGAAAGGCCGAGGCAATGTAGCCAAGCTGGTCAAGGCCTAGTCCCAACTCCTGGCCAATGATAGGGGAGGCTCCTGTGAAGACATAACGATCCATATAATTGAGAAAATTAATGGAGAACATGATCGCGAAGGCATAGGCCGCATAGCCCGAGGTACGCCGTCTGGAGGCTCCCAGGTCGGCACTGACTGAGGGAGCAAATGGTTTCATGGAAAACCTCCTCGCAGGGAGATAGGCAGAGAAGCCGAACGATAACCGCAAAGGGGCTGACCTGAGCACCACTCTATCACAGATTCTGGGCGGAGGGAAGGGCGGGACTATCAAGATTTCGCTCCAGGCGCAGCATCTCAAGAAAACTCCAGGTTTTCAAGTCGCGCTCCAGATGAAAGCGGAGGAGATCATGCATCACCCGCTCGATCTCCAACAGCAGCGAAGCACTGAGACGCCAATGAGGAACGGCCTGCCACTCGCTGCGCTGCAAGACGCGCAGCACGTGCAGCGCTTTAACGGAGAGGGGACGACTCCAGAAACGTGAACAGCGAGGACAAAGGGCGCCACCCAGCGAAGGAGAGAAGCCATTTGGCTCGGGACGCAACTCAGCAGCGCAATGGGCGCAGGCGCGAAAGGCAGGTTCGTAGCCCACCTGGCTTAAGAGATGGATCTCGAAATAGCGCAACAGCAACTGCGAAAGCGTATGCAAAGGATCATTCGCCTGGTCAATCGACTCCTCCTGTGGAGAGCGAGCCGCATCGGCGTCGAGCGCACGCAGCATCTCTAGCATGAGAAAGTAGACCCCACTATGCTGCGTCTGCTCTTCAAGAAAACGATCTACAAGCTCAGCCAGGTAGAAACCGCAGGTCATGTGCCACTGGCTCATGCGCAGATCGAGGAAGCTTTCGCGGCCCTCTGCCTGAGTCACAATATCCAGATCACGCCCGAGAGCTAGTTGCAACTGACTATGGCAGAGGAGTTCTAGATGGCCAGCAAGCTTACTAGTCGGGCGACGCACTCCCTTGGCCACTACCTGGATTTTACCATGAGTTGGAGTAAGGAGAGTCACAATGCGGTCTGCCTCACCGAGGTTGATCCGCTTGAGGACAATCGCTCTTGTGGAGTAGCTACGCTGCTGCCGCATGCGCTGGAGTCCTTAGCAATAAAAAAGACGTGATCATCTAGCATCACGCCTTTCCATGAGAGAAGAGGAGGAGGCGACGAGCGGATTCGAACCGCTGATCGGGCTTTTGCAGAGCCCTGCCTTACCACTTGGCCACGTCGCCGCACCTGGAGCGGGAGACGGGATTCGAACCCGCGACATCTTCCTTGGCAAGGAAGCGCTCTACCACTGAGCCACTCCCGCATCTCGGGTTAGAGGAAGTTCTCTAACCTTGTGCCATTAAGATAGCACATCTCTGGCGATTTGTCAACGGGTTTTGGCCCAGATTCCAGAAATTTCTCAGCCGTCGCCGGAGAGGGAGGCTAATTTATCTCTGGAGCCAAGCCAGAGCCGTGCGCGAGGCGGCTGCAACGCGCGGGTCAGTAGAGATCGAGCGACGCTAGCGTATAAGCTCTGGCGAGGGGTTGAGAAGAAGAGAGGAATAGGCCTGTCCACCGGCGTGAGCTAGTTTTAGCCAGTCTCGCCGGTCTGTTCCTCTTCATCCTCGTACTCGTACAGTATACTGGCAGCAGCCACCAGAGCCGCTGTTTCTGCGCGGAGAATGCGGGGGCCAAGTGAGACAATGAGGGCGCCACACTCACGAGCCAGCGCTACTTCCTCGGGGGCCAGTCCGCCTTCGGGTCCGATAAAGAGGGCCACAGTTAACGGCCCACCCATTGCTAGAGCCTCGTGCACCTGTCGCCGACAAGCGCGCAGGGCAGCGCGCAGACTGAGCCTTCTCTCCTGCTCCCATGGCATTACAATCAAAGCGTCAGCAGGCAGCTCGGCCAAAGCCTGGGAGAGACTGCGCACGGGGAGCAATGCGGGGAGACGGGTCCTGCCACATTGTTCTGCCGCCTCCTGTAGAATACGTTGCCAGCGCTGGACCTTCGTCGCTCCTAGCTCCTCCAGCCCAATCTGCGATCGCTGGCAGCGCAATGGTACAAAAGCGCTGATACCCAGCTCTGTCCCTTTCTCCAGAATCCACTCGAAGCGGGCTGACTTCAGCAGTCCCTGATAGAGCACCAACCGGAGGCAGCCCTCGCTGCGGCCCTTACGCCGCTCGACGATTTCCACTTCGACGCCGGAGCGCCCAGTCTGAACAATCCTCGCTTCGATTTCGTCGCCGCTGTTATCAAGCAAGACCACATGCTCACCGGGGGTGAGTCGCAAGACATCACGAACCTGATGCGCTACTGCTGCGGGCAGCATCACCCTGTGCAACGAGGGCCGACTGGTCTGGGCTAATAACTCAGGCGAGATAAAGAAGCGGTGCATGGTCGCTCATCAGGCTAGGCTGGTTTGCGCATGACGAAGAGCAGCCAGTCATCGGTTTGCACAGTAGCCATTGGACAAAGCCCGGCTGCTTTGAGAGCCTGCTCGACCTTATCTCGATGTTCCTGCAGCACACCGCTGGCAAGCAGCAGTCCGCCAGGAGCCAGGACGGTAGCCATAAAGGGGGCCAGAGAGCAAATCACGCCAGCCAGGATG
This sequence comes from Thermogemmatispora aurantia, assembly GCF_008974285.1. Taxonomy (GTDB): domain Bacteria; phylum Chloroflexota; class Ktedonobacteria; order Ktedonobacterales; family Ktedonobacteraceae; genus Thermogemmatispora; species Thermogemmatispora aurantia. The sequence continues at coordinate 1,295,211 of NZ_BKZV01000001.1, forward strand.
TTCACTACGAGCAAATGATAGCGACCGGTCAGAGCCAGGCTGCGCTCTTCATCGAGGGTTCCGTGAATCACTCGAATACGCTCGCTGAGATGATTGCGCTCTGCATTTTCGCGGGCACTAGCCACAGCAACATCGCTAATATCGTAGGCATCGACCTCGTCTGCCCCCAAGAGGGCGGCGGCCAGGGCCAGGATACCCGAGCCAGTCCCCAGGTCGAGGACGCGCATACCAGGCTGGACGCGCCTCTCCAGCTCCTCCAGACACATTCTCGTGGTCGGATGCAGACCCGTGCCAAAGGCCATGCCCGGATCGAGCGTCATCACAACTTCGCCCTCGGCTGGCGTGTACTCGCGCCACGAAGGACAGATGACCAGACGGCGGCCAATGTGCGTCACATGATAGGATTCCTTCCAGGCCGAGGCCCAGTCCTCTTCACGGATCAGGCGCGTCTCTAGCTCTCCAACAAGGCCAGCTCCGATACTGGCAAGATGCCACAGTCCCTCAGCAATGCGCTGTTGGGCCTCCTCCTCTTTGCCATCGACCGCCAGATAGGCATGAATCTTGACAGGATGGCCAGGGAGAATGCGATACTCCTGTCCGTCATCGAGCAATTCGATCGGCTCTTCGATGGCCACACCACCATGCGTATAGCGCATGAGGAGTTCACTGACGGATTCAACCGCCTCGGGGTGCGCCTGCACCGTTAATTCTATCCACTGCATCGCATCTCGATCCTCACCTTAAATCAGGTAATGCCCTTTCACTCTTATCCCAAGGGTCGCGCGATATTCTATTATGCCATCAGGAGAGCGCGCACGCAACGCGCTTCCCCAGCCGGGGCAGATCAGGAGGTCTGTGAGGGCCGTTGCAGCCCGGCCTGACCACCTATCCCTGGGGCCTGGCCTCCAAGGGATCAGCCGGCCTACAGAGAGCCTCCCTCTCCCTTGCCCCTGCTAGCTGAGAGCATCAGCCAGCAGGCAGCGCCGGGCGCGTTGCCAACGCGCTCTCCTGGCTAAAAGACCGCCGGCTCTGTATACTCACCAAAGACCGCCCGGAAGACATCCATGATCTCGCCCAGGGTAGCATAGGCTTTTACAGCTTCAATAATGGCGGGCATCGTATTCTCCGTCCCCTCGGCCACGCGACTCAGATTGTCGAGGGCTTTCCTTACTGCTGCCTGATCTCGCTCTCGGCGCACACGGTTCAGGCGCTCCAGGTGCACACGCTCCCCCTCACGATCGATGTAAAGCGTGGGCACCTTCATGTCTTCTTCCATTACGTATTCATTCACGCCCACAATGATACGTTTGCGTTGCTCGATCTCTTGCTGGTAGCGGTAGGCCGATTCAGCAATCTCTCGCTGGAAGAAGCCATTCTGGATACATGCCAGCACTCCCCCTAGCTCTTCGATCCGCCTGATATAGTCCCACGCCGCCTGCTCAGTCTCATCGGTCAGCTTCTCTACGAAGTAGGAGCCTCCCAGCGGATCAACAGTGTTGGCGACTCCGCTCTCGTAGGCAATAATCTGTTGAGTGCGCAGGGCGATCAGGGCAGCCTTTTCAGTAGGAAGCGCCAGCGCCTCATCGAGGGCATTGGTGTGGAGCGATTGTGTGCCGCCAAGGACTGCGGCTAACGCCTGGATGGTGGTACGTACGATATTATTCTCAGGCTGCTGGGCTGTGAGGGAAACGCCCGCCGTCTGAGCGTGACAGCGCAACAGCCAGGAACGCGGATTTTTGGCCCCGTAGCGCTCGCGCATGAGTTTTGCCCAGATGCGACGTGCCGCGCGGAATTTAGCGATCTCCTCGAAGAAGTCATTATGGACATCGAAGAAGAACGAGAGTCGTGGCGCGAATTCATCGATCTTGAGGCCGCGCTGGAGCGCTGCTTCTACATAGGTCATGCCGTTGGCAATGGTGAAAGCCAGCTCCTGGACAGCAGTTGCACCTGCTTCGCGGATATGGTAGCCACTGATGCTGACCGTGTTCCAGCGCGGCATGTGGCGCGCTCCAAACTCGATGGTGTCGACAACGAGGCGGAGGGAAGGCTCGGGCGGAAAGAGAAACTCTTTCTGAGCTATGTATTCTTTGAGGATATCGTTCTGCAGGGTGCCTCCCAGCTTCTCACGCGGGTAGCCCTGCTTCTCGGCGTTGACGATATACATGGCCCAGATGACCGCCGCCGGGCTGTTGATGGTCATGGAGGTGGTGATGCGATCAAGCGGCAGATCCTTAAAGAGGATTTCCATGTCGGCCAGCGAGGAGACCGCTACGCCACATTTGCCGAACTCTCCGGCAGCCATCGGATGATCGGTATCGTAGCCGTAGAGCGTGGGCATGTCAAAGGCTGTCGATAGGCCTGTCTGCCCTTGCTGCAGGAGATATTTGAAGCGCGCGTTTGTATCTTCAGCCGTGCCGAAGCCGGCAAACATGCGCATGGTCCAGGGCTTGGCGCGATACATCGTCGGCTGGACGCCACGAGTAAAAGGATACTCGCCCGGCAGGCCGATATCACGCATGTAATCCAGGTGAGAAATATCCAGCGGGGTGTAGACGCGTTTGACAGGCACGCTGGAGGTGGTCATAAGGTGCTCTCGCTCGGGCATGCGCTCAAGCGACTGTTTGAGCGTGGTCTCTTCCCAGCGCCGTTGCTCGGCTGCCAGCCGGTCCAGCTCAGCCTTATCAAAGAGAGTCCCCTGCACTAGACGGGGTTCCTTACCAATATCCACAGATTCCTGGTCTAGCATGCCGCTCACTCCTCTTCGTCGAGAACCCTGCGAGACGGCCTGAGCCATTGACATCGCCGTCCCCTGGGACGATTTTCACAGTTGTATTGTACCATAGGCGCGGTCTCTCAACGCCCCTTTTCTCCCCGGCCAGCGCCCTTCTCCTCCCTATCTCTCTCTCTTCCTCCCGTGCTACACTTAGTTTGGAGGGATCTTATGAAACAAGCAGAGCAGAAATCGACCGCTGGTCCAAGCCAGGCAGCCATGTTACCGGAAGAGCAGATTGCTGCTTTGCCTGCAGCAGGCCGTGATCTCTTCCTAGTCAGCACAGCTCACGCTTTTATTCACGCCATTACAGTATTGATGCCTCTTATTTATCCCCTTATCCAGGAGGAGTATCATCTCAGCTATACCCAAATTGGCCTGGTAGTCGCTCTTCCCAATGCCCTTGGAGGCCTTCTCCAGGTGGTCTTCGGCGTGGTGAGTCGCTACATCCTGCGCAAGGTACTGCTTGGAGTCGGCGCTATCCTTGGTGGCTTGAGCACCTTTCTGACGGGCACAATCAATGGTTTCTGGCCTTTGATGGCCTGGAGCACAGCTTTTCGTCTGGCTACTGCTCCTCAACATCCCGTCGGTAGCTCCTATCTGACCGATCGCTATGGCCAGCGCCGGCATGGCTATGCTTTGGCCTGGCATATTGCCGGCGGTAATATAGGCACGCTGGCTGTCCCCTTTATCGCCGGTCCTCTCTTGGGACTTTGGGGTTGGCGCCCTTTGCTCTATGTGGCCGCTTTGCCGGGCATCCTGATTGGCGTCGCCATCCTGATTCTACTTGAAGAGGGCGGACCACTCGACCGGCGTAGTCGTCTCCGGCAGCAGCCAGCTCGCCGCCTTGCCCTGCGCGGGCGCGCTCTGATCCAGACGGGCAAAAGCCTGCTGCTTCCGCTGCGTGATCGTACGTTGCTCATCATCATGGCTGTTTCTATTATCGCCGCTGGCGGTCGTGGCCTGGGCAATGTTACAACCTATGTCCCCCTTTATTTGCAGAATGTTCGCCATATCGACAGTCGTCTTCAAGGCGTTCTCTTGACCTTGCTGCTCCTCGGCAGTGTGATCGGGCCACTGTTAGGTGGACGGCTCTCGGATCGCCTGGGGCGCCGTCCTATGCTCTATCTATTCTACGGTGCCTCAGCTGTCACGACATTCCTCTTTATTGAGCTTGCTCGCCCAGATATGCCTTTCTGGCTCATCCCACCGGCTTTGTTGCTGATGGGCCTGGCTGTCTATGCCGAGGCTCCTCTGCTCCAGGCATACCTGGCCGATTCGGCCAGCCGCGATCTACGCGACAATGCCTTCAGCCTGTATTTTGCCCTCGCCTTTGGCGTTGGCTCTGCTTGGGGAGGCATCATCGGCTGGCTCATTGATCAGTTTGGCTTCCAGCTTGCCTTTATCGTGATGGCAATCTCCTACCTCCTGGCCGGGAGCCTGCTGACTTTGATCCGTCAGCAGCCAACAACAAGCGAGCGCTGAACAGTGCTGCTGCTCGCCTTCCTTTGTATCCAAAGCGGAGCTGGGAGGCTCCCTGTTAGGGGAAGCGCAGAGTCGTTATGTAGATTGGATTACCGCCAGCAGAGCATTCAGCGCACATCCCATCGCCTCCGAGGTGAAATAGTCTTCTTTGCCAATGCCGGCCCCGGGTTTGCTCACGTAGACCTGAAAATCAGCTGTCAGACGATAGAAGTAGCCATGATAGGTGTGCTCGTAAAACGGCCCTAGCAGCAAGGCAATAAGAGCATGTTCCTCGCTGAGGAATGGGAGCGTGACCTGGGCATTATAGAGTTGAAGGCCGCTCAGTGTTAGACACTGAGCACGTGTTTCTTTATAATCGCGGATCACGCTCCCGTCTCCCAGGTGGAGAGCGAAGTACAAGCCGCCGTGCTGTCGGTCCCAGAGACCGCTGGTGACGAAGAGGCTCTGGAGCAATGTGCTTGCGAGAGAAAGGTACCGGTGTTGACCGGTGAGCTGATAGGCCAGGGCCAGCGCTGAGACTGCCTCTCCAGTGGAAGCTGCTCTGACTTCATCACCTTGGGGTCGATCAGAGCCTGCGGGGCCGACCACCATGTTCTCATAGAGCAAGTGCCTCTGGGGATCAAAGGCCACGCTGATGACGTGTTCCAGCGTCCGCTCACCGGCTTCTCTCCAGGCTGGCACTTGCCAGCGTTTTCCTGCATCAACGAGAGCGGCGCCGCACTCTAGCGCATGGACAGTGTTATAGCCAAACGGTTGATGGCGCCGATCATAGATGGTCCCGATGAGCGGATCAAACCAGAAGCGATAGAAACGCTCGACCAAGGCCCGCGCTTCATCCAACAGAGAGGCATCAGACAAGGAGCGTGCCACTGAGAGGAGAGAGAAGTAGATCCAGCCCTTGGGCAGATTATAATCCTGAAAATCGAGTCTGACCACGGCCAGTATTCGCTGCAGGTCGGCCTGATAGCTCGCTCTGCCAGGGTTGAGATGCTGATAGGCGCTCAAAGCATTCAGATAGAGCAGATCGACCTGGGGATCATGCTTTTCCAGCGTCTCCCCTTGCGGACCGGGGCGAATGGCATTGACACGCTCTGGATCGATCATCTGCCAGTTGATGAAAAGGCCACCAGTGCGCCGGCCATGCGTCTTGGCCAGCGGATTCCAGGCATGTTCATGCATACTTTCCAGCACCTGTTCGATCACTGCCCTAGCCTGCTCGCGCCATCCAGGCAGCAAAGCTAGGGAGGTCGCAGCTGTGACGAGACCCCGACCCGGGCTGGGGGTGGGGCTGGCTCCTAAGAGCAGGGGTGGATGGGGGAATTGCTCCCAGAGCGGGGCGCAGCTCACAATATAGCCAGCCGCGGTCATGATTACCCAGAGCACAATCACAATCCATACAATAGTTCGCAATAACCTGTACAGCTTCTTTCGCATAGAATGAGACCCTCCGAAATAGCTAACCGCCGCGCAGATAAAGAGCCGATGCATACCCCTCAAAGACCAGGTGTACATCGGGCGGAAAGATAAAGCGCTTTCTGACAGCAGACTCATATGGCCCGCCATCTGAGACAATCCAGACCCGCGGGTGCTCAGCCAGCACCGCTGTGAAATCCTCCTGGTTGAGAAGCGCCTCCGCCGCAGAGGCGGTTTCGATAATATGCCCCCGCTGTTCCATGAGATAGAGGGCACGATCAATGGAGAAAAAGTAATCAACCTGCCCTACATAGTAGCGTACACAGTTGGCAGGAGCTACCGCAATTACCACGTCCCCTCGGCGTAGGTGCTGCCTTAGATAAGCCCCTGCGATATCGTAGTCGGCATAGTGGCGGTGATAGGGCAGGCCCAGCAGCCGGCTCAGGAACAGATTGTTTGTGTTCATGGCTATCAACGGCGCAATCAAGAGGAGGGCACATAGCAGGCCCGAGCTTCCTAGCAGGAACAGGCGCTGCACTTCTGTGGCGCGCTTCCAGCTCCGGTCAGACGGCCCAGCGCTTGTCTTTACCAAGGTCATTGTTAGCCTTCCAAGAGCCAGCATTAGCTCGCTTGCTCCGTAGGCGCTCAGCAGGTAATAGCAAGGCAGCAATGGATAGAGGTAGCGATCAGCCTGAAGCGTGAAGCCATAGATCAACATGAGCCAGGAGGCCAGCAAGAACAAGAGGCAGTAGCAAGCACGTGGTTCTTTTCTACGAACGGCCTGCAGGCAGCCTAGCACCATGCTCACGGAACTGAGGAGGAGCCAGGGCGTCCGCCCACTGGTGACAGGCGAAAACAGTATTTCTGCATAGAAGATGACGTTGTCCAACGTGAAATGGACGAGGGGACGCTGCGAAGCATCTGTTCCAAGAACAGGCGGATGGCTACAATGAGCGAGCAGGAGCTGGAAGCCGATACCGACTCCACAGAGCAGACCTGCTCGCTGCCAGGAAGGCGAGCGACAAAGGGCTGCCAGGCTGAGCTGGGTCCGGTCTCTGCAGCAGAGAGTGCAAAGCAGCAGCGCTGGTAGTGTGATGAAGGTTTCCTCATGGCTCAGATAGGTTGCCAACAGGCTGAGTGCCGCTCCGTAGATGAGGCGTGAGCGAGCCTGGCGCTGTAGACAGATATGAAAAAGTAACAAGGTTAAAAGAGTAAGGAGTTGCGCTTGCTGGTACATACGCATCTGACGTGACCAGACCCAGGCCAGCGGTGAGCAGACCAGCATGGCCGTGGCGAGCCAGGCCACGCGGCGGGAGAAGAAGTAAGAGCCTGCCAGATAGAGCAAGGGCAGGCAGAGAAGATACTCGCCAACGCTGATTGCGCGCGTTATCTCTGGGTGATCGCCGAAGAGCAGACTCCAGGCGGCCAGCAGATAAGAATAGAGTTCAGCTTTGGTGTAGAGAAAACTCGAAGGGAAGAGTGGCCAGCCGGTGGCCAAGATACCATGTGCGGCATAGTAGCTAGAAAGCTCATCCTGCCAGTAAGGCTCGTAAGAGAGCTGGTAGCTTGATAGGGGCACAGCCATGACCATGAGTGGGAGGATGGTTACCCAGAAGCGCCAGGATCGCCAGGAGGAGCGAGAGATCGACCGCCAACACAGCGACAAGCGTTGACCCCATCTTCGCGGGCGGCTCTTCCTTTCTGAACCTACATCAATACTCACCTCCTCGCTGGACTCACTGACACTGCTCTCTCTCGTCTGCCAGGCACCTGTCTGGAGGCGAGTCTGAGATCTACGGCTGTCCCACCAGATTACCCAGGCAAGCACAGCGTAGTCCAGGAGGAGGAGTGTGCCCAGAAACCAGAGCCAGGGCCAGGTATACGGCCAGGGGTGGGGAAGCGCTGGAGTGTAGGTCAGCGCCGTCAATAGCCCCGCCAGCGTCAGCGGTGGGAGTACGGCCAGGCTTAATCGCCGCCAGAGCACTTGAGGAGCGGCAGAGCACCCGACCGCGAGCCACAGCCCTAGCCCAACCCAGGGCAGCCAAATGCTGGCTACCGCCCCACAGAGGACCATCCAGCCTTTGGCAGGCACCGAGAGTAGAGAAGGCGAGACGACAGCGATGGTGGTCAGGTATGGGAGGAACGAGGGAGCTGAAGGAATTTCGAGAGAGGCTGAGGGCCAGCGATGCGGCGCCTGTCCGACGTCCAGCCGTTCACAAGCCTGATGATTGGCCAGACGCCAGGCCTCTGATGGCTTCAGCCACAGTAGCTGACCCCCGCTTTTCTCAATGACGACATCGGTCAGCACTGCCACCTTCCTGAAGAGCTGCTCCATCTGCCCTTCGGCTGGCGGTACTTGAAGAACTGCATGGATAGAGAGCGTATTGCGCCCGGTATGCAGCCATGACGAGATGTCATACAGCGTGACCGCAAGCCCGGCCTGATAGCCCCCTGAATGAGGGAACTGTTTGAAAGGCAGAGACTGAACCCCCCCAGCGAGGGTTGTCAGCAGCCTTCCATTGAGATAGATACTCGTCTGGACAGGGCTTCCTAGACGTAACCAGGTTCTGGTCGCTTCCTCTGGTATATCGAGAAGCCTGGTAAAGCATACGTCCGAGCTATCAGCTCTAAGCCAGAGGTGAGGCAGGGGCTGCTGATAGGGACGGGGATCAAATGCGAGAGAAAGCGAAGAGCCAGCTTCTTCTGGCAGAACTCTTGCCTGCTGCCAGTCGGTCGCGTCGAAGTCGGGTAGGCTCCAGGCATTGACCGTAACTGCATTCCGGCGATGGGCCAGACTGCTCTGAGCGGTGGCACGCCAGCCCTCTCCCGAACTATAGCGGTAGGTCCTTATCCCATTCCTGATCTCCAGCAAAGCTTTCAGAGCCGGCAGCTGCAGGTCAGCATTGACCACGCGCACCGCGATGGTATTCACGCCGATGCGCAGGGCGCGGCGTATATCATAGAGCAAGGCGCGCGAGGCGAACTGGCCGTTAGTGTTGCCCAGTGGCACGCCATTGACAGCCAGAGCAAAAGTTTGCCGCGCCGCTATCGTCAGAATCGCTCCTTCTGGCCAGCTATTGAGCTGTAGAGTGTAACGAAAGTAGGCAACCGGGGCGCTACTATCAGCCGCTGCAATCCACCGGGCATCTCCCCAACCAGGATCAAAGTCTCCGGGCTGGGGGACCAGAGCAACTTGCCAGGTAAACCAAACTGCCCCTAACATGGTCAGCAGTAGTAAGCAGAGAGTATCAAGGCTGGGAAGGAGCTGGCGACGAGACCAACCAGAGAAACGGAGAGGTCTTGGTCTGGCCAGCGGCTCAGTAGGCGATGACGCTATCCGTCTGACCAGTACACGCCCCAAGTAGCAACGATCGAACATAAAACCCTACGACCATCCCTTCCTTTTGATTTGCTCATTTACTAATGCACGATAATACTCATTTATACTTTCTCACCACTCAATACCCTCTAGTGCAAACCAGAGAGGGCCTCACGAGCCGTGTTATTGTGATATTCAGGATCAAGCGCGAGCGCTATCTGCAAAGCCTCTCTCCCCTCAGCGGAGCGTCCTAAAGCAATCTCAGCCAGGCCCAGATAGGTATAGGCGGAGGAGCGAAGGTCATTATCGGAGGAGAGCCTCAGCCCTATCCCCATCTCAGCCAGGCAGCCCTGATAGTTACGCAGCTCGTAATCGGCTCTCCCAAGCAGGTAGTGAGCATAGAGACTATCCGGATTGACCTGCGCGAGTCGCCTCAGCCAGGCCTGAGCCATGATCAACCTGTGGTTCCGCTCTAGGGCATCCCCTGAGAGCGTGCTGGAGGGCCAGGCAGCCTCTACCAGCCCTTCCAGCGCCTCGCTGAGAGCTGTGGTCAGCCACGGCTCAGGAAGGTCTTTCTGCTGCGTATGCGCCAACCAGTGCGGGAAAAGCAGTTGATAGGCACGCAGGTAGGCCCGTTGCTGTAGCAAAGAGTGAGCCGCCGCAAAGCTCACCACCTCCGCTTGTGAGTGAGCCTCTAGCCCAAAGAGAGTCTGGCCGAGCTGCTCCTCGTAGGTCGCAGAGCCGACAACGGCAGGGACCAGCCAGGGGGTAGTCTCCAGCCATCCGAGAGCCTGCTGATACTCGCCGGCAGCGATAGCCAGGTCTGTTTGCCATGTAGCCAGCAGAGACCAGAGCGGAGCGATAAGAGCAGGCAGCAGGCTTGCTCCTAGCAGCACCGACAAAGAGAGCGGACGCCAGGAGAGCGCCGGCACAAGCGACCAGGGTCTTATCCTGGCGTTCGGTTGGCTGCGACCTGGTTGTCGGAACCACAGGCTCAGGCCAATCAAAGGCAGGGCAGCCCCAGGACGAAGCTGGTCTACCAGCAAGACGACGCGCCAATGGAGTGCTGTCATATCCAAAGCAAAAGGAGCTGTCACAGGGAGCCAGTCTCGGGGGAGATTGTAGCCCAAGTGACGCAGGATAAGCTGGGCTTCCAGCTTATGATAAGCCAGCAGATCGCTCTGCTGAGTATCGACCGCAGTAAAGTGCAGCAAGAATAGGCAGAGTGGCAGTAAACAGCTGGCACCAGCCAGACGATAGCGCCATAGGCACCGATCGACGAACGGTCTCAAGGTGCAGCCGAGACAGAGCAAAGCCGCCATGCAAGAGCCTGCCCCAACACTTGTCAGCGCAGCCCCAACTGTGCCGGGAGCCGCCAACGACCAGGCCGGCGCCAGCGGCGTTTGCCAGGGAGAACAGCCACCTCGCAAAGGGTCCGCCAACCACGGCAAGCCACTCGCTCCTAGCATCAAAACACAGGCCAGCAGCAATCTACCACGAGTATCCTCCCACTCCCGCCAGAGCCATTGCCTCAACAGCTTCAGCAAAGCAGCGATCTTTTGTATCATTTTACCGTATTCATCCATTATCACACTAAATATACATTGAGTCATCAATCTTTCTCAATTCTCACTACGCGTACCTCTTGTCCATTGTCGAGATCAGCGAGACCCACCAGAACGACCAGCTCTCCGCTGTGCAGGCCAACGTCAATAAAGACCCTGGCAGATGAGCGAGCAATCACATGCACTGAGCGCAGATAAGCTCGCTGCCGCTGCACAACAAAGACGGCGGGAACCAGATCTAGATCGAGCACCGCCAGGCGTGGCAATCCCAGCATGCTCCCCTTTACAGCAATGCGTACAAAGACACTCATGCCTGGCAAAAGAGCTCCACTCCGGTTATCCAGCACCACCCATACCTCGAAGGTATCTGTCTGCGGATCAGCACGCGGCACAATGGTTAGCACCACGCCTCTGAGGATCGGGGCTGGCCCTGCCAGGGCAAAGACCTCCGCGGGCTGTCCTGTATGGATCAGTCCAAGAGCCTTCAATGGCAGTTTGGCATGAACTACTACTCTGGATTGATCACTGATCGTGAGCAGGGAGGCATTGGCCGAGAAGGACTGGCCAGCCACGATATTGACCGCTGCCACCACGCCACTCAGCGGAGCCAAAAGACAATTCCCTGAGAGGAAGGAAGAGGAACGAGCCTGCAGGGTTTCATATTTGCTTCTGGCCAGCGCATAGCGCTGACGCGCTTGAGCCACGGCAGTCGAATTGCCGCTGGTCATCACTGCTTGCAAGTAACTCTCTGCTGCTGTCAGCTCGTCCCAGGCCAGCTTCAGCTGCAGAGACAGCTCAAGCGGATCAAGGCGCAACACGGCCTGACCAGCGCGGACAGCGTCGCCCACTTTGACCAGTACAGTATCAACTTTGCCCGCAAAGGGCAGAGAGAGCACAAGCTGCCTTTGGGGATAGACCAGTCCCTCCCCTCCCAGGCTCTGATCGTAATCCTGACTCTGAGCCTGATAAAGCACCACTGCTGGTACAGACGAGCGTAGGGAGAACAACAGGCCCAGCAAGAGTAAGACAAGCAGGCTGACGCTTATGAGAACCAATCGCAAGCGGCGACCAGCTCGACGCCGCCAGGCGCCTGGAAGAACCCGCAAGCGTAGGGTCGGGACTAGCCAGAGCGGTGTCTTCGACGACTCACTAGCATCCAAGGTCGGTAAAGATTGCGGAACGAAAGCCCGCCGTGGTGCCAGAGCTGCGTTCAGCTCAGCTCTAGCATGCTCGTCATTTGCTGCCTCCGCTGTTGATCTCGGAAGGAGAGGCAGAACAAGAGTAGCATCCTCATCGTCGAAGCAAAAACGCACCTGAGACGAAGGCACTCCAACGCCGGGCTTAAACTGGCGCCGCTTGGCAGGCTGCTGAGCCATTGCTCATTTTCCCTCCCTTCTTTGCAAGACATAGGCCAGCCAGCCGCCCAAGGCCAGAAGCACCCCTTGAGCATCTACGCAGGCCGCCAGGAACAGAGCTTTGCTCACGGGTACGTGATAAAGAGCCAGGATAGCTACCAGAGTTCCTTCACGTATCCCAAGACCATTGAATAAAGACAATGGAAGCGCTGCAGCAAGCGCCACCAGCGGAATGGCGACAAGATAACAAGGCAACGGCAGATGGATATCGAGAGCCAGACCGTAGCTATAGTAGTTCAGCGCGGCCACGATCCAGAAACAGAGGCTGAAGCCCAGCGAAGACAAGAAGGAGGACGGCCTGGCCGCCAGCGTTGCCAGAGCAGCTTGCATAGCAGCCACTCCCTTACCATATGGAGAGCAAGACAAACCGCCCGTTTTAGCGAGCCAGGCAGGCCATTGCCGCCTGCTGGTCAGCCTGGTGATTACCAACAGACAAGCCAGAGCGAGCGTGACCATCAGGCTGGCGGTAGCAGCCACAGTCCCCAAAGGGGCAGGTAGGAGCTGCCTCCAGACACAGAGCACTCCTCCCAGCAGCAGACTCAAAGCCAGCAAACCCAGCAAACGGGCCAGGGCCAGAGTGGCTGCTGCCAGTGGATAGGAGCCAAGCACTCGACCTGAGTAGAGCGTCTTGATAGCATCGCTCCCTATCCCCAGCGGTAGGCAGTGACTGAAAGCGAGACCTATCAAATAGAGCCGGATCAGCTCCGCCAGATCGAGGCGCCTACCCTGAGCAAGTAATAAGGCACGCCACTGGTACGCGCTGACGACCACGCAGAGCAGCCCACTCGACCCTCCCAGAAGTAGACAGGCACAGCTCACCTGACCGCGTGCCAGGCCCACCCACCCCATAGGGGCTGCGAAAGTTCTCCAAGCTAGCAAACAGGCAGAAGCCAGAGAGAGAACGCCCAAGACCTGCACTCCCAATATCCGCCAAACAGATCCCCTCCATAGGGCAGCCCCAGCAAAGCAAGCGCTCTTTCCAGCCATCTCGCCCTGGGAGAGCTGTCCTGCAGACGGAGCGGCGGCTGAGGAATAATCGGCAGCGCCAGCGTGCTCAGCGGGAGAAGACAGGAGAGACCCCTTCTCCAGGGGGCATAGCCTGATAGGCACCAACCTCCTCACAGGTGAGGACGGTGGCGACATAGGCGCCACAGCCCCCACCTCTTTACGCGAGGCTAGGGCAGGAGATGGTTTATCTATCATCGCCTCTCTCCCCAAGCAGTTGGCTTATCGAGCCATAAGGCCAACCAAGGTAAGGGCGAGAAGTCAAGCTGCGAGCGTAAGAGATCACATAGTCTAGCTCACGCTGCAATCCCTCACGTAGCCCTACTCGTGGAGAGAAGCCCAAGACATGGTTGGCTTGTGAAATGTCAGCGAGGGTATTACGAGCCTCGCCCCGCTGCTCATCGAGGAACTTCACTGGCAGCGGCATCCCGCTCATTTCTTCCAGTAGACCAAGGGCCTCACGAATGCTGACCTGAGCGCCCCCCGCAATATTAAAGGCCAAGCCCACCGCCGCCGGGACAGTCGCCGCCAGCACATTTGCCTCTACCACATCATCCACATAGGTCACATCTCGTGTCTGTAGACCATCGCCGTAAACAAGAGCTGGCTGCTGGTTGATCAGCGCAGAGCAGAAGCGGTAGAAGGCCATGTCGGGCCGCTGGCGAGGACCATAGACAGTAAAGTAGCGGAGAATGACCACCGGCAGGCCACAGTTACGGTGATAGAGCATACACAACTGCTCGGTGGCAACCTTGGTCACCCCATAAGGCGAGACGGGTCGCAACGGCGCTGCTTCGTTCACTGGCAAGCAGGCTGCCTCGCCGTAGACCGATGAAGAAGATGCACAGATGAAACGTCGCACATTCCCTGCGCGGACGGCAGCCTCCAGCAAGCGCTGGGTAGCCAGCACATTGGCGTCAATATAACGTACAAATTCATTACCCCACCCCTGGCGCACACCAGCCTGAGCAGCGAGATGAAACACCCAGTCCACACCATCAAGGAGCGCGACCAGGGGCAGCCGGAGCAGGTCGCCCTCGATAAAGTCAAAACGATTGGAGGCTGAGATCCCTTCGATATTCCGCTCCTTGATTTGACGCGGATAGCAATCGGTAAAAGCATCGATACCACAGACCTCATGTCCTTCAGCCAGCAGGCGTTCAGCTAGATGGGACCCAATAAAGCCAGCCGCACCTGTTATAAGGCAGCGCATCGGTTCACCTCCACCACATAGTTTTGCTCTAGAGAATGAGCAGCAAACAATTGACAAAACAACATTTAATCTAGTTGACAAATTACTTGCAATCACACTGAACATGTATTAATCGTTTAATGTTTTATCGCCTCACTGTCAGCATCTCACCGCCAGGAAAGCCAACTCGCTTCCAATCCGCCGACTGCAGCGAGAAGAGAGACGAATCAAGGGAAGAAAGAGCGGGCCTAACAGAGCGAAGCAGGGACCGCGCAACCGACAGCTGGCGCATAACCCTGCTAGCAGCCAGGCGCAGAGAGACCAGCAGTACATCAGATTGAGGGGATCGCGCGAGTCGTTCCTCACTACACGGAAGCCACTGGCTTCGAGGAGCGCATAGATTTCAGAGAGAGCATAGCCAGGCCGGACATGACCATCCTCCTGTTCAGCAGCCGGAAGCACCCTTCGACGTGCAGAAGGGACCTGTAACACTAGGAGGCCCCCAGGGCGCAGCACAGCGGCGATCTGCCGGAGCAAAGCGAGGTCATCAACAATATGCTCCAGCACTGCCAGGCAACAGACTCCATCGAATGAGCCAAGCTCTAGCTCCGTCAGCCGGCAGACATCAGCCGCCAGAAAGCGCGCCTGATGCAAACCAGCACGAGTCGCCACGGCTGCAGCGCGTTCTACGCGCCTTACATCACGCTCGATTCCCACCACCTTGGCGCCGCAGGCAGCCAAGCGCAGCGTCAGATCGCCGATGCCACAACCGACATCCAGCCAGCGCTCTCCTCGCACGCTATAGCCACGCAGCACCGAGCGCAGCAGATCGAGGCGGATCGTTTTCCCCAGCGGCGGCTCCAGTAGAGTCAGGTAGAGATGCAGCAACCAACGAGGTAGCCGTAACTCCTCCTTCGCCGCCTCCGCGAAAAGATCGCGCAAATAGCGCTTCATCTGGGGAACCTCCTCATCTCTGCAGCGACTACGTCAGCATAGAGGCGCTGTTGCTGCCTTACAAAGGCGGACCAGCTCCAGCGTCGGGCCGCGAAACGCTTAGCAGCGCAGGCCAGAGCATGTGCATATGTCGAATTCTCCAGGAGGAGGAGCGTGCCGGCGGCCAGGCCCTGTGACGTTGGCGGTACCAGCAGGGCCACCTCGGGATTAAGGACTTGAGTGTGGGCTGCAATCGAGGTTGCCAGCACGGGTTTGCCAGAGTGCAAGTAGCTCGCCAGCTTCAGCGGCATATTTGTCCCTGCACAACGTGGGCTGACCAGGATGGTAGCTTGCTTCATATATGCGGCCATCTCAGAGGGCGGACGCTGACCAAGGAACTCCACGCACTCCTCGACCCCAAGGCGACAACAGAGCGCCCGCAAAGCGGCGATCTGATCCGGTCGTCCACCAATGATCTGGTAACGGACGGCAGGGCAGCGTTGTCGTACCATGACAGCGCTCTCTAGCAGCAGCTCGAGCCCCTGGTAGCGCTCCAGGGTGCCAGTGTAGAGTAGTACGGGTCCCACCCCCTGAGAGGCAGACCCGAGGTCAGGTCGATCTATGGCAATCCTGGCCCTCCTCTGCACCAGAGTGAGAGCAGCCGGATCACTCGACTCAGTCGCTGTTGCAGCTGCAGCAACCGGCTGCTGGCCAACTCCTTCCCCGCCATCTTCGGAGGCTGGCAGCAGCCCCTCTGGCAAGGCCACGCTCTCTATGACATAGGTCTTGCGAGCACCCATCTGCCAGGCCTCCCGCTCTAGAGCCGGGCAAATCGCCACCACCGCCTTGGCATGGCGGAGTATCCAGACTTGCAGGCGATGCAACCCCCAGAGCAACCAGCGCTGATGCTCATGGCCCAGACAAGCCGCCTGCTGAGCAAGATGAGAATGCATATAATAGACATGCTGACAGCGGAAGAGGGCCGCGAGCACGACGCCAAAGGCCCCGGCCTCTTCATGCGTACAGAGGCAGTCATAGCGCTGACAACACAGCCGCCAGCAGGCCCAAAGAAAGAGCAGTAGATCAAAGAGTAGTTTGGCGGGAGAGGGGCCAACAGGCACCTCGCGGATGAAGGGCAGGCCAGGAATGCGCCAGATGCGCACCCCAGCCAATGCTACTGGCTCTCCAAGGGGATAGGTCACCAGGTCCGTTTGATAGCCCAACTCACTCAGAGCGCGTAGCTGGGCATAAACACTGAACGGCACTCCACGGGGGGCAAAAAAGGGTTGAGGAGCAATTACCAATATTTTCATCTCGTGCTACCTACTTCTTCCCTCAAGCAACGTTTCCACAAGCATTAGATGGAGGAGATTCTCAGTGATCAAGACATTCTAGATTCTACCAACACTCACAGCGTTCTGCGCCCGAGACGAAACAGCGCACAATATAAGGTCGTTTGTTTTGAGACTCGTGGTAGGTGCGCATCAGCATCTCCGCCAACACACTGAGCTGGAGCGAGAGGAGACTGAAGCAGCAACAGCCAGCCCCACCCAAGAGCACGGGTCCAGACCAGGAGCCTACTCGCGGCCTGCGAGCCAGCAAGGAAAGAACCAGGGCAAACGGCAGAAAGGCCACGCCAAGAGCGAGCGCCAGCAGCCCAGGCAGGCCCAATAGCTGCTGAGGACGAGTAGCAAAGCTCCTATAGAACTTCAAGATCAAGAGATCGAGAAGTACTTTCAGTGTCCGACTCAGGCCATAGTGCGAGCGCCCAGCATAACGCGGATGGTGAGTCACCTCGACCTCAGCAATGCGCGCACCAGCCAGCGCTGCATAGGCCGCTAGCAAGCGATGCATCTCTCCATAAAGGGGGACATGGGCAAAGACCGCACGTCGATAGACCTTCAGCGTGCAACCGAGATCATGGATGGCAATACCAGCGATTCTGGAGACGAGGAGATTAGCCAGACGCGAGAGCAGACAACGTAGCCAGCCGTCTCCCCACCGCCTTCTCCGCCAGCCACTGACCAGATCATATCCCTCCTCTAGCCTGGCTAGCAACCGCGGAATATCCGCCGGATCGTTCTGCAGATCGGCATCGAGCAGGATCAGCACCTCGCCACTGCTGTGAGCCACTCCAGCTGCCAGAGCAGCCGTCTGCCCAAAATTGCGGCTTAACCCCACCACCTTCACATGGAGATCCGTCGCCGCCAATTGCTCTAGCAAGGGGAAACTACCGTCAGTACTACCATCATCAACATAAACGACCTCATACTCAACATTCATACTGGACATGACATCGCTTAATCTTTGATGTAAAAGCGACAGGTTACCTAGCTCATTGTAGACAGGAATAACCACTGATAAAGAGGTAGCTTGTTTAACCATGTTTATATCATACAACCTTCCAGCTTTTTTGATTTCCCCGTGCATATGTTTCAACGATTCATTTTGACAGAGGTAACTCCTTCTCTGAGATTTATTTAAATTGATCATTTTAAATGAATAGCCAACGCAATTATCAGAAAATGAAATTCCAAAGGGAAGGGAAAAGTGTAATAAGAAATTAAGCATTATGGTGATGAAAAGGGGAGAGCAAAAAGGGGAGTCCTCACAGATCGGCAGAGACTGCCGCATCCAGCGAAGAGCGGAAGCAGAATTAAGGATGCCGGCTACTCCCGCTCCTCACCGGTCCTGGTCTCAGCAGCGGACAGGACAGACGAGGAGCGGAGAGCAAGTCAATGCAGGCTCTTGCTGTTCACGAGACCTCAACGGCCAGGGCCACGGCACCGCCGCCGCCCAAACAGAGCGTCGCTAAGCCCCGCCCGCCACCACGGCGTCGTAGCTCATAGATGAGGGTAATCAAGATACGCGAACCGCTGGAGCCAATAGGATGGCCGAGGGCAATCGCGCCTCCGTTCACATTGACCCGGCTCCAGTCCCAACCCAGCTCTTTCCCGTTAGCCAGCGTCTGAGCGGCAAAAGCCTCGTTCACCTCGATCAAATCGAAGTCGCTCAGCTGCAAGCCAGTCAGCTCCAGCAGCCGCTTGACAGCACGTGTTGGGGCCGCGAAGATATAGCGGGGTGTAATGGCAGCCGAGGCATAGCCGATAATACGGGCGAGCACCGGCAACCCCTGCTCACGAGCAAGTGTTTGCTCCACGACCACCGTCGCCGAGGCCCCATCACTGAGTCCAGGAGCATTACCTGCCGTGACCGTTCCCTGCTCCTGGAAAGCCGGCTTGAGCTTGGCCAGGGCCTCCAGCGAAGTATCAGGGCGAATCGGTTCATCACTTTCAACGAAGACACTGGCCCCCTTCTGCTTGACCTCGATCGGGACGATCTCTTCCTTAAAGCGGCCAGCGGCTGTCGCCGCTGCGGCCTTCTGGTGGCTGGCGAGAGAGAACCGATCCTGCTCCTCGCGAGAGATCCCAAAGGCTTCGGCAATAATTTCTGCCTCGTTCCCCATATGCACATGCTCGAAGGCACACCAGAGGCCATCATGAATCACTCCGTCCACCAGCTCAGCGTGGCCCATGCGGTAGCCAGTGCGCGCCTTCGGTAAGAGATAAGGGGCATTCGACATGCTCTCCATGCCGCCGGCGACAAAGGCATGCCCGTCGCCCGCCCGAATGGCCTGAGCTGCTAGCATCACCGCCTTGAGGCCCGACCCACAAACTTTGTTGACGGTGAAGGCAGGAATCTCGACGGGCAAGCCTGCCCCGATCGCCGCCTGACGCGCTGGAGCCTGCCCCAGGCCCGCCGAGACTACATTACCCATAATCACTTCATCGATGGTTTCGATGGCAATGCCAGAACGGCGCACCGCCTCCTTGATCGCAATAGCCCCCAGCTGCGGGGCCGTAAAGCTCGCAAGCGTCCCTAAGAATTTCCCCGTCGGGGTGCGCGCCGCGCCAACAATCACAGGCACTGGTTCTGTTGTCATGATGGGTGCTCCTGCTGCCAGTGCAGCCTCTCAGATTGCTTCATTGCCGGAACAGCTGCCCTTCGCCAGGCCCTGCTGCTCCTTCGTCCTCCCATTGTAGCCTCCACTTCCAAACCAATGCAAGCAAGCGCGAATCAGCGCGCTGCTACGGCTCGGCGGGAAGCCGGCCCGGCAGAAAGTCCGCGGGTGGGCGCATGTCCCAGAGGCGTTCAGAGACCTGGTCTTCCGCCAGCAGACGCAGACTGTCGTACACCGGCTGACCCTGTTGAGCACCATCAGCATACAGGAGATTAACCGGACGGTAGCGCTGATCCAGCAGTAAAATGTAGTTGCTGGGCAACCAGATCCGGTAGACTGTTTGCCCTTGAAAGCGGCTTCGCCCAAGATAGTGGGCACTACCCTGCTGAAGATCGCGACGCAACAGCCCAAGATCAAAGGCTGTGTCCTGGACATTCCACTGGGCAGGATTCCACTGCATCACGTGATGCATCATGTCCAGTCCAAGCACTGTTTTCCCATCGCTGATCAGCACCACATCCAGGTGACCTGGCATAGTGGCCTCCACATGCAGCTCGCCGGTTCCCAGGTTGTGATAGGTTTCGACGCGATAAGGCAGCCCTTCATCACTTATCCTGGTCTGACGATGGTAGAGCACATAGCCACTCCAGGAGAGTCCAGCTGGCAAGGCGAACGCCTGCGAGGGATGCCAGACAGTGCTCAGCCCTACGGAGGCCCCGAGGACAAGCAGAACCAGGGCCGCCACCGCTGGCAAGAGAAAGAAGCGACGGCGAACGCCAGAGCGGCGGACTGGAGAAGGTAGAGCCGTCAAGCGCGGCTGGGAGCGAGACACGTCGGCCTGCTCGCGGAACTCTCCTGCCTTCACCTCCCGAGTGGTAGTGACCGGTGGCCCCCAGCGGGCCGCGATGGCCTGATAGACAGCCCGGTCCACACGTGCCGAGGGACCTGTCTGCTCGAGCTTATGCAGCAGCTGAGTAACCTGGCTCAAGAGACGATAGGTCCGCAGACAGGAAGGACAATCGTAGACATGCTCCAGCACCGTCTGCGCCTGCTCAAAGCTCAAGTCATCGAGAATGGCCAGGTAGAGCTGGATGGTTTCGCAGACCTGCAGCCCGCGCTCACGAGCCGATGGCAGTGGCGGCAAACCAGGTTCATGCATCGCCTCACTCATCGCCGGCGCTCCTCCCCCTTCAGATGTTCTCGCTCGATTCGTATATAACGTTCGATAAACATCTTCTTCGCCCGAGATATGCGTGTTGCGGCAGCGTTGGGGGAGATTCCGATGATGGTAGCAATCTCCTGATAGGGCAGGCCCTGAACGGCGCTTAGCAGGAGCACGATAGCGTAATCCAGGGGCATCGCCGCCAGCGCGGCACGGATATGTTCACGCTCCACGATTTCGGGAATGCCTCCGCTATCAGCCAGCAACAGAGCAAACTCCTCAGAGATCGAGCCTTCATCGTGTTCGCCCTGATGACTACTCAGGGAGAGAGGCCACCAGGCAATACGCTTCCGCCTGCGCAAGAGATCTACGCAGAGATTGGTTGCAATACGATAGAGCCAGGCGCCGAGATTCTCTCGGTCACGCAGATGATCCCAGGCCAGGCAGGCACGGATAAAGACCTCCTGCGTCATATCATCGGCGTCCTCACGGTTCCCCAGCAGATGATAAATATAGGAGTGAATTGGCCGACTGAACCGCTCATAGAGCCTGCTTAAGGCCAGGGCACTCTCGGAATCAGCAAAAGATTCAGAGCCGGCTCTCTGCGAATGCGCAGGCGTTCTCTCTGTCATGCTGACATGTACTCTTTCTCTCCGGGCCTCTGCGACAGCGGCGGCACCAGCGTTACTGGCGTTACCAGCCAGCAGTTACCTGCACCCTCGCCATCTTCACCGACCTTGCTAAAAGCATGCATATGCATACCTAGTATAGCAGGAACGCCCGGTGAATAGAACATGCCAGTGGGTACTGAGGAGATGCTCTCCGCTCACAAGGCCAATACCCTTGCCTCAGCGCTCTCCAGGAGGCCACTGCCTTGCTCCCTCCCTCTCCCTCTCACGAGCCAACAGGTCAGCTTTTTCAGGCAGTTTCCTCAGATCTACCCATCCATCCAGCGGTGGTGGCCCTGCAGAGGTCAGCAGAGGTCACCCTCGCTGCCCTCTGTCAATGATCGGAGAACCTGCATTGACACCACGCGCTGACAGGACTAATATAGAGGAGAAACACACAGAGGTATCAATAAGCGGAAAGCCTGGTACGTTACGGGCAGGGGACAGGTCGTTTGAGCCAAGAGAATAGCCGCCCAGGGCACTAGCTAGCTGGCTGTAGCTGTAGCTGGCCCTTGGGCGGGCACTGGGGAGAGCTTACTCAGATGTCAGAGCGCCACACAGCGGGTGACGCCCCTCAACCACATGAGTCCGAGGAGGATCTGGAGCGGCTGCTGCTGGAAGGCGTCAGCTCGCAGCAGCCGGAGCAGGCTCCTCCCTCCTCCCCCAGGGAAGAGGGCAGCTCAACGCCAGCTGGCGGAGAAACGGGGCGTACGAGCGAAAGAGATGGAGCGGAGGCAGAGGACGAGGAGGAGACAGAGACCACTCAGCCTGGAGAAGGTGACTTGCAGGGGGCGCTGGCCCTGTTTGCCGAGGCCGCCCAGGACATGGCCACGGCAGGCTTGGAGCTGAACCTCGGTCGGCATTTCGCCTGCGTCGATTACTGTAATCAGGTGGCCGAGAAGGCCGCCCAGGCGGTGAGCCTGCTCCTTTTCGGACGTCGTTCCCCCTATAACCATGATCTGCGAGCCTTGGGCGAGCGTGTCGGCGCACCGGCTGAGATCTTGCACGATATGGAGGCTCTCACTCCTTTCCATCCCGAAATCTTTTACGCTGATACGCCCCCCGAGGAGGCCGATGAGGTCATTAGCGCCTCCGAGGCCAACGACCATGTACAGCGTGCCCGCCGTGTCTTGCGCTGGGCCAGGGGAAGGATCTTTACCAGCGTCTGATTGATCGACCGACTGAGCACGCACCTTCTCCAGCGCAATCCAGCGGCGCGGGTCAGCGCCGACCCGGTTGCTTGCAGCGCTACGTCCTACCCATCCTCTATGAGGAGGATTCCCCTGGCGTCGTGAATCGGCTTCTATAGATCCTGAGTATTCTATCAACTGGGAGGAGTATTTCGTGACGCAAGCAATCACAGGAGGGCAGCCCCAGGGAACGCCCTTTGAAGAGGTGGTCAAGCAATCGCCGCGCAAGTGGGTCTATTTGTTCACCGAAGGCAGCGCCAGCATGCGCGATTTGCTCGGCGGCAAGGGGGCAGGCGTCGCCGAGATGACGAAGGCTGGCTTGCCGGTTCCTCCAGGCTTTACCATCACGACTGAAGCCTGTAATGCCTACTACGAGGCAGGCAAGCAGTTCCCGCCGGGTATGTGGGAGCAGGCTCTGGCCGCTCTGCGCATCGTCGAGCAGCAGACCGGGAAGACTTTTGGCGATCGCCACAATCCCTTGCTCGTCTCTGTGCGCTCGGGCGCGAAGTTCTCCATGCCGGGCATGATGGACACGGTGCTGAACCTGGGCCTCAACGATGAGACGGTCCAGGGGCTGGTAGAGCAGACCGGCGATGAGCGCTTCGCCTACGATGCCTATCGGCGCTTCATCCAGATGTTCAGTAAGATTGTGCTCGACGCTGATCCCCGCGAGTTTGAGCAGAAGCTTGATGAGTACAAGGAGCGTACCGGAGCCAGCAGCGACGCTGAGCTACCGGCTTCGGCTCTCAAGGAGCTGGTAGCCGAGTTTAAGCAGATCGCTGAGCGCCAGTCCGGTCAACCCTTCCCTACCGACGTCTACGAGCAGCTCAAACGCGCTATCGAGGCGGTCTTCGCCTCCTGGAATAACAAGCGCGCCATCGACTACCGCAACTTTAACAAGATCCCTCACAATCTGGGTACCGCTGTCAACGTGCAGAGCATGGTCTTTGGCAATATGGGCAATGACAGCGGGACTGGCGTGGCCTTTACGCGCAACCCCAGCACCGGCGAGAAGGAGCTGTACGGTGAGTATCTGCTCAACGCACAGGGTGAGGATGTGGTGGCTGGCATCCGCACTCCCTCGAAGATCAGCCGCCTGAAGGAGGAGCTGCCCCAGGTCTACGAGCAGTTCCAGGAGATCGCCCGCCGTCTGGAGCGACACTATCGCGATATGCAGGATATGGAGTTTACGGTGGAGCGTGGCCGGCTCTATATGCTGCAGACGCGCTCGGGCAAGCGCTCGGCCAGGGCCGCCGTCAAGATCGCTGTCGACATGGTCGAGGAGGGGCTGATCAGCGAGGAGGAGGCCATCCGCCGCTCCGATCCAACACAGATCTATCAGCTGTTGCTGCCACGCTTTGATGAGGAGGCGAAGGCGCGCGCTCATAAGGAGGGGCGTTTCCTGGCCCGCGGCTTGAATGCTTCGCCCGGTGCCGCCGCGGGTAAGGCGGTCTTCGATGCGGATCGCGCTGAGGAGCTGGGGAAGGCCGGCGTGCCCGTGGTCCTGGTCCGCCCAGAAACCAGCCCCGATGATGTCCACGGGATGCTCGTTTCTAAGGGTATCTTGACGGCCCGCGGCGGCGCTACCAGCCACGCCGCGGTGGTGGCCCGCGGCCTTGGCCTCCCGTGCGTGGCCGGCTGCGAGGGCATTCGCGTCTACGAGGAAGAGAAGCTTTTCCGCGTGGTCGGCAGCGATGTGGTGATCCGCGAGGGTGACGAGATCTCTATCGATGGGGACACCGGCGAGGTCTTTGCAGGCGTGATCCCAACGGTGGAACCAGACTTCGAGAAGGAGACAGAGCTGCAGAAGCTGCTGAGTTGGGCAGATCGCATCCGCAAGCTGGGTGTATGGGCCAACGCAGACTACCCGCGCGATGCTCAGCGCGCAGTCACGTTCGGCGCCGAGGGCATCGGCCTCTGCCGCACCGAGCATATGTTCATGGAGCAGGAGCGTCTGCCCATCGTGCAGAAGATGATCCTGGCGAAGACCGCCGAGGAGCGCCAGGCCGCTCTCGACCAACTGCTGCCTTTCCAGCGCAGCGACTTCATCGGGATCTTTGAGACAATGGTCAATCCGCGCACCGGGGAGTGTTATCCGGTGGTGATCCGCCTGATCGATCCACCGCTCCATGAGTTCCTGCCGAACTACGAGGAGCTGCTGGTCGAGGTGACTCGCCTGGAGGCCACTGGCACCGATCCAGAGGCGCTCAAGGAGAAGAAGGCCCTACTCGATGCTGTGGCCGCGATGCGCGAGATGAACCCGATGCTCGGCCTGCGTGGCTGCCGCCTGGGCTTGCTCTTCCCGGAGATTACCATTATGCAGACACGGGCGATCCTGGAGGCCGCGCTGGAGGTGGCGCAAAAGACAGGGAAGAAGCCACAGGTGAAGATCATGATCCCGCTGGTCGGACACGTGAACGAGCTGCGCGAGGTACGCCGCCAGCTTGAGGCTGTGGCCAAGGAGATCACGGCAGAGGCCGGTTCTGCGGTCGAGTATAAGTTTGGCACGATGATCGAGCTGCCACGCGCTGCACTGACCGCTGATCAGATTGCAACAGTGGCCGACTTCTTCAGCTTCGGTACCAACGATCTGACGCAGACAACCTTTGGCTTCAGCCGCGACGATGCTGAAGGCAAGTTCCTGATGAAGTACGTCGACGGTCTGGATGCCCCGGGCCTGCCCGAAAAGGTGAAGATTCTGCCAGTGAACCCCTTCCAGACGATCGACCGCGACGGCGTGGGTCAGCTGGTACGCATGGCGGCTGAGAAGGGACGCGCTGCGAATCCACAGATCGAGCTGGGGATCTGCGGCGAGCACGGAGGCGATCCGAGCAGCATCGAGTTCTTCCACGAGGTTGGGCTCGATTACGTGAGCTGCTCGCCTTTCCGCGTACCAGTGGCTCGCCTGGCCGCCGCCCAGGCCGCTTTGAGCAAGTCCGAGAAGGATAAGTAAATACAGCAGACGCGGGTCAGTCAATGAGCACTGTTACGCTGGCCCGCTGGCTGCTTTTGAGCGCGCGAAGCTTCAGACTGCGGGCAAATCCTCCCCCAGTAACAGGGTAGTAGGAGGATTTGCCCGCTTTTCTTGATCTGCCAGGGCGGCGCTGGCTGCTGGGAAAGCTGACCTTTCCCTCAAGATGAAGCAGGTGCTCTTGTAGGCCAGGGCCAGCTCTCGTGGCTCACACATGGGCTGTTACAGCCTTGCCAAACGTGCTCTGGTTTATTATACTTATCTTGCTCTACAAGGAGGAGTTTGATCGAAGTTTTGCTACCAGCTCGCTGGCTCATCTGGAGCAGAAGGATAAGGCTTGATGCAATCAGATCCTCAGCAACAGAATCAACCTGAGCAGCCGCCACTTGTTTCACCGTGGCCTCCTGCAGCACCAGGCCTGCAGCCTTGGCCCGCTGCACCGAACATGGTACCTCCAACATGGTTCCCTGCGCCACCATCAACGGCTTTTCCTTCTGGCATGGGTATGGGGCCGTTTCCACCTTACAGCGGTCCTGCTCCGCTACCAGCTTCTCCCGCGCCGCACCCGACACTTCAGCAACCGTGGTGGCTGCCGCTGGCCATCACCTTCTTCATAGTAGCCAGTCTGGCCAGTTGCGGCCTTACTGCCTTTCTGGCTTTCCAGCAGGCCAGCCAGAGCCTCAGTCAGGGCCTCAGCCAGAGCGTCTCTCCAGCCACGCTTGAAACGGCCCACCGCACACTGGTGCAGAATTACTACACCGCTATCCAGCAGCAGGAGTATCAGCTAGCCTATGCCGATCTGGCAAGCGATGCTACCGTGAAAGGCCAACATCTGGACCTGAATGGCTATCTTCGGCTCGCGCACACGCAAGATCAGCGCTTCGGCAAGGTCTCTGACTTCTCCATCATAGAGCAGGACCCTTACCACTTCACTGTCACAGTCTGGCGCGATCAGGCGATCTACGAGGTCAACCTGACCTTCGCCACGCAGACCTTGCTTACCTCCGATGGTATCAGTTCGGTGGATGGGATTTAGCCTCTCTACCTCAGCAGTCGGCTGGTCTTACCAGTAAGCGAGGGAGGAGGTCATGACTTCTTCAGGCTGCTTCAGCCAGCTCGCCCCTGCCGGAGCTTGTTTCCCCTCCTCTTTTTCCCCTCTTGCGGCTCTTTTGCCACCGTGCTATCATCGGGAGAGTATTCCATAGGAAAGCGCCCATCGCCGAGCCACGCGGAGCGGATCTTTCTATGCAACGAGAGAGAGTAAACGATTACGATACCATAGCAGCCTTTTACGACATCGAACACGCACACTTCCTGGAAGACCTGGACCTCTATCGGGACTTCGCCGAGCTATGCGGCCCTTACGGTCCTTTGCTGGAGGTGGCCTGTGGCAGTGGTCGTCTTCTGCTACCACTGGCCCGCGAAGGCTATGAGCTGACCGGGGTCGATATCTCGGCGAATATGCTGGAACGCGCACGCCAGCGGCTGACTCAGGAGGGCCTTCTGTCACGAGTGACGCTGGTACAGCAGGATATGCGGGCTTTACATCTGGAGCAGCGCTTTCGGCTGGCATTTATCGCGCTCGGCTCCTTCGCCCATTTGACCACGCGTAAAGACCAGCAGCAAGCACTGGCCCTGTTACGTGCTCACCTGGTGACCGGCGCCACGCTCATCCTCGATCTCAGCAACGCCGATGCTCGCGCGATGGAAAATCTGAGCGGGCAGCTTCTGCACCAGGGGACCTGGACGTGCGACGACGGCAGCCTTTTGACCCATTTTGTTTCTCCTGCCGCTTCGAACACCCGCCACGTACTGGAGCTTGTCCACTTCTATGATCAGTACTGCCAGGGAGAAACGGTGCGACGCACGGTGACGCGCACCACTTTTTATCTCTTTGAGCGCAGTGAGCTGGAATTGATGCTGGAGCAGGCGGGTTTTGTCGTCAAGGACGTCTACGGCAATTATGAGATGGCCCCCTACGAGCTGCAAAGCCCGCGCATGATCTTCATTGCGGAGGCACGATAAGTCCATGAGAGCAGTACGCCCCCTGCATGAGTGGAATCTGCAGCCCGAGCAGGCCGTCGCTCTGCAGAAAGAGCTGGCCCGCCGAGTGATTCGCGAGGATCGCCTGCCGCCCCAGGTTCAGCACATTGCTGGCGTCGATCTGGCGATTAATGAAAATAATGGCCTGGCACGCGCTGCCGCTGTTCTTCTTTCCTATCCCTCCCTGCAGCTGGAGGAGCAACATGTCTACGAAGAGCCAGTACGCATGGAGTATATCCCGGGCCTGCTCTCATTTCGCGAGCTGCCTTGCGTGCTGGGAGCGCTCAATCTGCTGCGGCAGGAGCCGGACCTGATCATGGTCGACGGCCAGGGGATTGCTCACCCGCGTCGGCTGGGCATCGCTTCACACCTGGGCCTCTGGCTGGATCTCCCCACAATTGGATGCGCCAAATCGGTCCTGCGCGGCCACTACAACGAGCAGGAGCTAGGCGAAACAGTCGGTTCTTGGGTTCCTCTGCTCGATCATGGAGAGATCATCGGGGCCGCCGTGCGTACGCGCGAGCACGTCAAGCCAATGATCATATCCATCGGCCACCGGATCAGCCTGGAGACAAGTATCCGCTACGCTCTCTCCTGCTGTCGCGGTTATCGCCTGCCCGAGCCGACGCGCCTGGCCGATCGGCTCTCAAAGAATAACGCCTATCGAGAGCCAGCCAACAGACCCAAGGAGGGACAGGATACAGCGAA
The DNA here is from genome assembly GCF_008974285.1 of Thermogemmatispora aurantia. Lineage (GTDB taxonomy): Bacteria > Chloroflexota > Ktedonobacteria > Ktedonobacterales > Ktedonobacteraceae > Thermogemmatispora > Thermogemmatispora aurantia. The sequence continues at coordinate 1,323,011 of NZ_BKZV01000001.1, forward strand.
CGGAGCCGTTCAGGATTCGCTCTGGCAGTAAGCGTGCTCTGGCCAGCCACCTGCACCTCTCCCCGCCTCATCTAGAGAAGCGAGCAGTACGGTGGGTCTCCAGGCCCGGCTAGCCGCCTTCGCCTCTCTCTTCTCCTAGCGCTGGTTCGCGATAGAGAGGAAGGGTGAAATAGAAGGTTGTGCCCCGATTAGGGACCGTCTCAAACCAAATGCGACCTCCATGCTGTTCAATGATGAGACGGGCAATGGTCAGCCCCAGTCCATAGCCCCCCATGCGCGACTGCATGCTATGGGTGGCCTGATAGAAGCGCTCAAAAACATGAGGCTGATCCTCGGGCGCAATACCAAAGCCGGTGTCTTTCACGGAGAGTAACGCCATCTGAGGATCATCAGGATCGGGACAGGCCCGTAAGATTACGGTCCCACCTGGTGGGGTAAACTTAATGGCGCTCCCCACTAGGTTGGCAAGCACCTGCTTAATCCGCTGCGGATCAGCGTGCAGCAGCGGAGCGGGCAGCTCAATCTCCTTGCTCATGACGATCTCAGCCTTGCGCGCCAGCGGTAACAAGCTCTCGAGCACCTGCTGCGCCAGGACTTCCACGTTCACCTGCTGGAGCCGGATCTCAAAGTGTCCGGCATCGGAGCGCGCCATGAAGAGGACATCCTCTGCGAGCGAGAGCAGTTGTTGCAAAGCCTCGCTGGCATAGCCCAGGTACTCACGCTGGGTATCGTTCAAAGGCCCCATCTGACCGCGCAAGAGTAGCTCAATAAAGCCATGTACAGAGTTGAGCGGCGTGCGTAGCTCATGCGAGACCATCGATACAAAGTGTTCTCGCATGCGATTGGCCATTTTGAGGGCAGAGACATCACGCGCAAGGAAGAAGACATAGGGTTCTTCGGCAGCATCGACAGGGGTGACACTAACTGAGGCTTCCCAACCCTGGATAGCCTCGGGACCGAGTATGATTTCCTCGTTGGCCAATGCCTGCCCTCCCTGCAAAACGCGCACCAGTGGACAGCTGGAGGTCCCACAGAGCTGCATATGGTCCAGGTTGCGACACCTGAGTACCTGGGCACAGCCCTGACCAATGGTAGTAGCCGCCTCCCACTTTAAGATAGCCGCCGCTGCGGGATTAAAGGCTCGGAGGCGAAAGCAGCTGTCTAGCAGGAAGGCCACATCAGTAGTGGCAGCCAGCGCCTTCCCGGCACAATCTGCCAGCAGCTCCATATTGGCCCGGACGTCCCGCTCCGGTGGATGCCGCTCACGCACTACCTTCTTTCTGCCTTCCGCTCTTCCCTGCGTGCGCCCTCGATCCTCAGATGAGGACTGATCAACGCTGTCGGCACCGTTCAGCTGCAGAGCCTCAGCCACGACAGGAGCACGCTCCTTCACCCGAGAGCGGCGAGAGACCGATTTCACCACATTCCCCCCTTTTACTTACTGACGAACTTATATCCGATACGACGCACAGAAATAATATGCCGTGGATGGGCAGCATCTGGCTCCAATTTTTTGCGCAGACGGCCAATGTAAACATCAACAATATTACTATTATTCTCATTATCGTTCCAGACTGAAGAGAGAAGCTGATCGCGGCTGACCACTTGATCGGGGCAACTCATCAGGATGCGCAGAACCTGCATCTCGGTGCGGGTCAAGGGTACCTTGATGCGCTCATTGATGACGACCTGCAGCTCAGCCGGGAATAGCTCGATCGAGCCAACGCGGATACTTTGACTCTCACTGCGCTTGCTGCGCTTGATGCGGCGGAGCACAGCCTGGACGCGCGCGACCAGCTCCTGGTGATCGAAAGGCTTACAAATATAGTCGTCAGCCCCAATATGAAAGCCTTTGAGCTTAGACTCCATGCTATCCTGGGCGGTCATGAAGATCAGAGGGATATCGTAGCCCTCAGCTCGCAACCTGGCTGTAAACTCGAAACCGCTTTGATAGGGCATGGCAATGTCGAGAATCAACAGGTCAGGCTCGCGCTTCTGGATCATCTGCATGGCCCCGCGAGGGTTATCCGTGACTTCAACTTCGTAGCCTTCCTGTTTCAAGGCAAACTGCACCAGCGCAGTTGTAAACTGGCTATCATCAACCACAAGGATATACACAGTTCTTCCCCTCTTCAGCACGTAGTGCTCAGCCGCCGGGAATGGGGAAGGTCCGCAGTCCATCCAGCTTTGGGCTGCGTTCTGCCTCACGGCCCGGCAGGATGAGCATGCTGTTCGGACACATCGCTATAGAAGCAAAGGAGCGTAGTAGCCTAAGCGTTAGCCGCATGCCATGCCTCCTTGCATCCCTCTCCAGGCCAGGACAACCGACGGTCGTCTCTACTTACCACGGCCCATCAACAACGCGCCAGAGGTTGATCACCGTTCTCCTCCCTCTGTGCTGTGCCTCTGCCCCCTGCTTGGCTGACCGGGGGCAAAATACTACGAGACGGCCTTCGCCGCCGCGCGTAGTTTCTCCACATAGACCATCAGAATAGCGATATCCGCCGGCGTGACTCCCTCAATGCGTGAGGCCTGTCCAACCGTACGTGGGCGCAAGCGGGCCAGCTTCTGCCGCGCTTCCGTCCGTAAGTGGGGAATGCTCTGATAATCAAGGCTCTCCGGAATCAGGAGTCCCTCAAGACGCTGAGCCTGCCGAACCAATTGTTGCTGTTTTTGAACATAATATTCATACTTAACCTGTAATTCAACCTCCTGCGCGACCTCCGGGGAGAGTGCGGGTAACGGCGGCTCAGCGTCCGCACTTTCCTCATGCTGGTAGACGCGGCGGGCCAGTTCTGCAACCTGCGTATAGTGCGTCTCGGGACGACGCAACAAATCGCGAGCCGAGGTCATCTGACCCAGCGGAGCTATTCCAACCTCGCGCGCGGCAGACTCCACACTGCGAGAGGAGGTAAAGATCAGCTTGCTCAAGCGCCCCAGGGTTTGCTCAATCTGTTCGCGCTTGCGCAGCACCCGCGCATAACGCTGCTCGTCAATGAGGCCGAAGCGATAGGCGTAGTCGCTCAGACGCAAATCGGCGCTATCGGCGCGCAGGAGGAGGCGATACTCGGCCTGAGAAGTATGCAGGCGATAAGGCTCGCTGAGGGGGCGAGTAACCAGGTCGTCGATCAGCACGCCGATATAGGCTTCGTGCCGGCCCAGCACAAAGCCTGGCTCGCCGCGGGCGTAGAGGGCGGCATTGATGCCGGCCATCATCCCTTGAGCTGCCGCCTCCTCATAGCCAGAGGTGCCGTTAATCTGACCGGCCAGAAAGAGGCCGGCAACGGCCCGTGTTTGCAGGGTCGGCATGAGTTGATAGGGGGGGACATAGTCATATTCGACAGCATACCCAAAGCGGACAATCTCCACATGCTCCAGAGCTGGGATAGAGCGCAGCATTGCCAGCTGCACATCTTCGGGGAGACTGGTGTTCATTCCTTGTACATAGACCTCGCCCGTGCGCCAGCCTTCTGGCTCTAAAAAGACCTGATGGGAGGCCTTCTCAGCGAAACGTACCACCTTATCCTCGATCGAGGGGCAATAGCGGGGGCCGATGCCTTCGATGAGGCCATTGAAGAGAGGAGAGCGATGGAGATTGGAGCGAATCACCTCATGGGTGCGCTCATTGGTACGCACCAGGTAGCAGGGCAACTGCGGGCGCCAGCCGTGCAGATCCTCATCGCTAACTGGGTAGACCGGATTGGGACGCCCACCTGGCAGCTGCACGTCGGCCCGCGCCGTTTCATCCCAGGAGAAATAGAGGGGTACACGGCTGCCCGGCTGCGGCTCTGTCTTACTGAAATCGATGGTGCGGGCATCGATGCGTGGCGGTGTTCCGGTTTTGAAGCGGCGCACCTCCAGGCCAAAGGCGCGTAGCGAGTCGGCGACACCCAGCGAGGGGCCTTCACCAGCACGCCCGCCCGGCTGCGTCTTCTCGCCTACCACGAGGCGCCCGTTGAGGAAGGTACCCGTTGTCAGTACCACCGCCTTCGCCTCATACTGCCAGCCAGTACTAGTCACGACTCCACGAATAGCCGGGCGCCCATCCTGACCCTGCTCGTAGAGAAAGTGCGTGATCGTCGCCTGCTTCAGATCAAGATGAGGCTGAGCCTCCAGGGCAAATTTCATCGCCAGGCGATAGGCCTGCTTGTCACACTGAGCACGCAGGGCCTGGACCGCTGGACCCTTGCCAGTGTTGAGCAAACGAATTTGAATGAAGGTGCGATCAGTATTGCGCCCGACTTCGCCGCCCAGGGCATCGATTTCCTTGATCAGGTGCCCTTTTGCTGGTCCACCCATCGAGGGGTTGCAGGGCATGAGCGCTATACTGTCCAGGTTCATGGTCAGTAGGAGCGTCTTACGGCCCATGCGCGCGCTGGCCAGCGCGGCCTCGCAGCCAGCGTGGCCTGCCCCAACCACGATCACTTCATAGGTGTCTCGCTGCTGCCCTTCGCCAGAAAGACTATGAGTGCCTGCTTCGTTTGTCATTTGTTGCGTTCCGCCCACTTACATGTCATGTACATGTATAACGATCACTCTGGTATTATGCCGCAGATAAAAAGGCACGTCAATACAGCCACCGCCGCCTTTGACAAATTGCTTCTCAAGCTGCTCGCTAGAAGCGCATCAGCACAGCCTCCACACTCTAGAGGACTGGTCCTGGGAAACATGCCCCCCTCCCTGCCCATCGACTGGACCGTACCAGCACCATGATTGAGGGCTGGCCTGGCCCGACCCAAGCCGAGGAGGCGCTGAAGAAATGCCAGACAGGCGACATGTGGGTGATGTGGACGGTTAGGGCCACTAGCCCCAAGCTTAGGCGCAGCAACGGTGGGGCGGGGAAATCGCAGGCCTAAGTGGGTAGGAGTTGACTTGTCCTCCTCTCTCAGATCTGCTAGAATTGCACTGGGATCTGTACCATTGCAGAGTTAACCCTGACGAGGGGGAGGAACGGTTTGGTCCGCTGGTAGGGCGCGACGGCAGGCCGAAGCGGAGAGCATCACCAGGAGCACAGGTGCAACCTGGTAAACCAGAAGACAACGGGGCGATGGCGAAATGGTAGACGCAGGGGACTTAAAATCCCCTGGGGTGAGACCCCCGTGTGGGTTCGAGTCCCACTCGCCCCACCTGTTTCCTCTTGTCGCTCCAGCAGCCCCCCCTTAGCCTCTTTTCCCCGCCAGCTACAATATCCCCTAGGTCGGCTAACAATCTCATCACCCCTTCAACTTCCACCTCCCTCTCTCGACCGACGAAGCAAGGGCCAAAACTTACGTATCCGCTCCACAGGAGAATACTTCCCATGCTGCCTCCGAGCCTGAGCAAGGCAGGGAAGGTCCAGCCCTGCCTCACGCCAGACCAGTCGCGAGCGGCGGTTGCTCCTTCGCTGCTTTGTCTCTCCAGGCCCGGCACCTTGGCTTAAAAAAAGCCAGCGAATCAAGTAGAAAAATTCGCTTTTTCTGTCGTAATAGACACGCATTTTCATGTTTAATGAGGCTTCCAGCCGCACACTAAGCCATTTTGCTCAGGAAATCTGAGCGATAAAAATCATGGCTGCCAACGTTGAGCGATTGGGAAGAAGGTTCCCAGGATCTACTAGCCCACCTAGAAGAATGGAGGATGATTGAAAGATGAAGCGTGTGTTGAGCCTAGTGATAGGAGCGGCTATCATCATTATGGCCCTGCTGGCCTGCGGTGAAAGCACGAGCAGCAACACGGGCACCGCGGTTACTCCAGCTGCCTCGACCAGCACCAGCAAGTCGAACGGGGCCACAGCTCCAGCAACGCAGCATTTCAAAGTTGGCCAGGTGGTCAAGGTAGGTAACACCTGGCAGGTGACTGTGCTGGGCGTCAAAACCAGCAGCGGAGATGAATTCAACCAGCCCAAAGCTGGTGATACTTTCCTGCTCATCGACGTCTCGCTGAAGAACCTCAGCAGCAGCGAGCAGAGTGTCTCCTCTGTCATGAACTTCACTCTGAGGGACAGCAGCGGCCAGCAGATGGATTTCACCATCGTCACCTCGGCTCCCAAGACACCTGATGGCAAGGTTGAGGCCGGGGGACAGATCCGCGGAACGTTAGCCTACGAGGTACCCCTCTCAGAGCATCACTACACCCTAGCCTTCGTCAGCGACCTCTTGGAGAGCGGTCAAACCATCTGGGATATCACCATCTAGCGCTCTCACTCACCCCTCCTCTTGCTTCACCTGCCCAGGTGACACCTATCAAGGGAAAGTCAGGACGTCCTGTAGCCTTCTTGTCCTTTCTACAGGACGTCCGCCTTACCCTCCTCTTGAAGAGCATGCAGCCGCCCTTGATCACTTTTTGACGGACATTCTCTCGTCCTCCAGATGGTTTTTCCAGCGCTGGCGCAGCCCTTGCAGCTCCCTTGAAGCTTGTCCTGCAAGCCAAATCTCCCAGAGCAGAGCCGCCCCTTGCCAGAGCTTCCCCCCTCGTGCTACACTTGCCAAAAGATTACAACTTTTTTAGTCACCGCTCGTATCTCGCTATAGAAGGGTCTTCCAATCCATTTCTATATATAGATAAAGCGGTCGAAAAGGAAACGAGCGGATAGTCAAAGATGGATTCGACACTACGCGCATCAGGAACGCTTGGTCTGGGGCCAGTGGCCCAACCAGCGCGCCATATACGTCGCAAGCGAGGTAGCCGGCTCGAGGAAAGCGCAGAGGCTATTTCCAGCCGGAGTCGTAGCCAGAGTGGACAAGGGACTATCACGGGAGAGCAGCTCCTGCGCGGGCAGATGCAAGGGGCAGCTGTGGAGGCGATCAGCGATACAGCTCTGGTCGAGCTTGTGCTGGCAGGCGAGCAAGATGCCTACAGCGTGCTCGTCGAGCGCTACAAAGATGCAGTCTACAACCTGGCCTATCGCATGTTAGGCAATGTAACTGAGGCAGAGGATGTCACGCAGGAAGCCTTTGTCCGCGCCTATATGCAACTGGCCAGCTACAAGCCTGCCCATAAATTCAGCACCTGGCTCCTCTCGATCGCCTCGCATCTGGCCATCGACCAGTTCAGGCGGCGGCGCTTCCTGGCCAGGTCGCTGGAGGAAGTGCCTTTTCTTGAATGGATCATCGACCACGGCAGCAGCCCCGAGCAGTCTGCTCTTGAGGGCGAGCAGCACGACGAAATTCAGCGCTACCTGCAGCGTCTCCCCGCCAAGTACCGCGCAGTGATTGTCCTGCGCTACTGGTACGATCTGTCTTACGAGGAGATTGCCAGCGCGCTCAAGCTGACACCCGCCCTGGTGAAAGCGCGCCTGCACCGAGCACGTGAGCTGCTCGCACGCTATATGCAGCAGGAAGATGCAAAGGAGGGAGAGGTCGATGCGCTGCCGCGACGCTAGAGCATGGCTGGCTGAGGAGCACAGCGACAGCGAGGTCGAGACAGCCCGCCAGCGCTCCGAGGTGCTTGCTCATCTGGCTCACTGCCCTGCCTGTCGGCACTATGAGCAGCAGCAGCAGCGTCTGAAACGGCTTCTGTACGGGAATTTCTCGCCCGTTTCTTGCCGCATCTCTACCGAACAGATCATGCAGGCGGTCTACCTGCGCCAGCGTACAACTCGCCAGCTTGAGGAGCTGCATCAACAGCAACGCACTCGCCTGGCACGCCTCCAGACCTTAAGCTCTTTGTTTATGGTCTCCCTGTTTATTCTGACCGCTAGTATTCCTGTATTGTTATTCCTGCTCTTTTTCAATCAGCCAGAGCTACTGGTCAGAACGCTGCTGCTGCTGAGCGATGCTGTTGACGCCTTCCTGGTGGCGCTCACCTATCTGCGCCTTGGCCTGAGTTTTGTCTCGCAAGACAATCTGTTATTGGCCGCTCTGGCCTTCCTCCTTCTGCTGCTCGCTGCGGTATGGCTGCGTCTCATGCGCGCTCCGCAAGAGGCCTGACCAACTACCAGTGACAGAAGGAAGAAAAGAAAAGATAGAAAAGGCCCTGGGGCAAAGCGGACAGCGCCGGCCAGACTTGCTGCCGCAGGCCTGGCTGGTTCACCGGTTGGCTGGAGCATGAGCGGGATACAGCCAGCCCCTGAGCCTGACCGGTTGCCCATATCGAGAGCGAGGGGATCGGGAGCCGATGCTTAAGCCTACGCGGAAACGACAGCTGTGGCTCTTGCGCGCGGGAGCCAGCTGCATGGGGTTGGTGATGTTCTGCCTCCTATTGCTCCTTCCCACAGGAGCGCTGTTCCCGAGGGAGACTTTCGCCGCTTCCCCTGTGACTCCCCAGCAAGAGTTCCCAGGAGGGGGTGATCAGTGCACCAGACATGGGCCGTTCATCGGCGGTAATCTCGTGGTTGCCAGCAATCAGGTGCTCTGTAGTGATCTTATCTCTTTTGGTGGCACGGTCGCCATTAATGGCACGGTGAATGGCAATGTAGTGGCGTTCGGCGGCAACGTTATTATCGAGGGTACAGTGAATGGGGATGTGAACCTCTACGGCGGCGTAGTCAGCCTGCAGAGCGGCTCCCACGTTCACGGCAATATCCACCTCTATAATGCCCGCTGGGCCCGCGAGCGCAACGCCCAGCTCGATGGCACCCTCATTGACCGCTCGCAGCGTTTGATCTGGCCCTTCCCTAACTCCCTGACTTTCAGTTTCCCTGCTCTTTCCTTGTTGATCTGGGTTGGGCTTGGACTGCTGCTTACCTGGCTGTTTCCTGAGCACGTGATGCTGGTACGTACCACCATCCAGACCTCTGCCGGGCGCAGTCTGCTCGTAGGTCTGCTCAGCTCAATTCTGGCCCCGGTCCTCATCCTACTGCTGAGTACGCTGATCATTACTATTCCGCTGGCTATTATAGTGGCTGTAGGATTGATTGCGGGGTGGGCGCTGGGCATGGTCGCCCTCGGCCTGCTGATCGGTGAACGACTCTTACAGACGTCCGCTCCACAGCGGCACGCCCGCTGTTTCCAGGTGGCGGTGGGACTCATCATCCTGACTCTGGCTAGCTCTCTCCCTCTTCTCGGCTGGCTGGTGAGCCTGGGCGCAGGCCTACTGGGCCTGGGCGCCGCTCTTCTGAGCCGTTTTGGCACGCGGCTCTACGGCCTGCCCAGGTACCCGCTCATGCTTTAAAAAACCTGGCCTGGCTCCTTCGCGGTTAGCCAGCTATTTACCCGCCAGGCCGCCGCTCGCAGCAGGGAGAGTTCTGGGCTGGTTACAACTAACCATCGCCTGACTGTGCGACATCCTGTATAATAGGGGCGTATTACTGATTGGGCCCGTCGCTTGCGGGCCCCCCCTTCCCAAGCTCAGAAGAGGGGGTACGTACGGCCCCTCCTTCTTCACCCCTGCTGTTGCACAACAGTGTAGGTTTGTTACAATGTTGGAAAGATGGGACGGCACAATCGATGCGCTCGTAGGGCCTGCCCCCGCAGTCATGCGCGCAACCGATCAGGACGTTTGCAGGGACGCAAGCCTCTAGAGTGCAGGTGGCCGCCGAGGTGATTATGAGCATCGACGTTGAATTGACAGACCTTGCCTATGGAGGCGACGCCGTCGGAAGATACGAGGGACGGGTCCTTTTTGTACCCGGTGGCATTCCCGGCGAACGTGTTCGTGTGGAAATCGTTGAAGAACGCCGCGGACATGCGCGAGCGGCGCTGTTGGAAGTCTTACGCCCGGCGCCAGAGCGAGTAGAGCCGCGCTATCCTCAGCTGACTGACTGCGGCTGCCAGTGGCAGCATATTGCTTACCCGGCACAGCTGACCTGGAAGGCCCACATCGTCCGCCAGCTGCTGGTGCGCATCGGCAAGCAGCCCGATGCGGTGGTCCACCCAACTATCGGCATGCCCGCCGGCGTTTCGCCCTGGCACTATCGCAATATCGCTCAGTTCTCAACCGGTCCCAACTGTGAGATCGGTTTCCAACTGACCGATAGCCACGATGTCCAGGATCTGGAGGACTGCCCGCTGTTGCACCCCGCCCTGGATATGGTCTATCAGCGCGTACGCGCAAAGCTGCTGAAGTACTTCGGGGATGCCCTCGGCCAGATGATCCAGAAGTTCACCATCCGCGGCGCCGTCGGGACTGTCAGCCCCGCTGGCGGCTCCGGCGAGACAGCCAGGGCTGTGCCTACGCTGCTGACAATTCAGGCCCGCCCCGGCTCGATCATCGAGGCACCTCAACAGCTGGCCCACGAGCTGATCACGATCGCTCCCGGCATCGTCGGGGTCATTATCGAGCGTGTCGGCGGACGCTTCGGTCGCGTGGTGGTGGGACAGGAGTTCCTCACCGATATGGTCCTCGGTAAGCGCTTCCGCGTCTCCGCCGATTCGTTCTTCCAGGTGAATATTACTCAGGCCGCGACTTTGATCGAGCGCACACTCGCGATGCTGGAGCCGCGCCGTAGCGACGTAGTTCTGGACGGCTATAGCGGCGTCGGCCTCTTCTCGGCTTTCCTGGCTAATCACTCCGCCCGTGTAATCGCTATCGAGTCACAGCCCAGCGCCGTCACCGATGCGCGGGCCAACGCTTTGCTCAATAATCAGAGCAATATTACAACAATCGAAGGCACTCTCGAACGCTTGCTTGGACAGCTTCACTATCGCCGCGAGCGCATTGATCTGGCTGTGATCGATCCACCACGCGCCGGTTGCCACCCAAAGGCGCTGCAGGGCTTGCTGGCTCTGGCTCCACGAGCTATTTGCTATGTGTCGTGCGATCCAAGTACACTGGCGCGCGATATCGCTACGCTCTGCGCCGGCGATCGCTATCGCTTGATTGCCGCCCAACCTATTGATATGTTCCCCCAAACTTACCATATCGAGTGCGTGGCTCTGCTCGTACGTGGGAACATGCGCTGAGTTCGAGTCGCTCGCCTAAGCCACAGGACATTTCTTCCTGAGTGAGCGAATAAGCTTTGAGCCTTGCTCTCTGCTCTTGTTATACAAGTTATACAAGAGCGCCGTGCCAGCAGCGGTTTCCTCTCCCGCGCGGGGAGAAAGCCGTTGCGCCGGCATGGCGCTTTCCGTTTCTGGCAGGCGTTCTGCCCAGGCAGACAGACAGGCACTGCCTGTGGCCATCCGAACACCAGAGGCTTCCAGCCGTTACTTAGAGTCGCTTGCTCAGATAGACCTGAATCTCGCCCCCCTGGCTGATGACGGTGCCAGGCGGAGGATTCTGGCGCACAACCAGCCCCGGCGGCAGATCGGGATAGGAAGCATCCTCGCCCATAGCCACGACGCGCAGGCCAAACTCACTAGCACGCTCGACTGCCGACCAATAATCGAGACGCTGCAGATTGGGCGTCCCATAGTTGAGCCATTTCCCTTCCAAGGTTGCCAGGACTGTCGCAAACCAGGTCTGCAGCTCCTTCTTGCTGGCGTTCTCTTTAGAGATTGCGTCTACCCGATCCTTGTACCCCTTAATCGAGTAGATCTTGTCCTGGATCAGAAAAGGATGATCGACAGTAGAAAGGACGATGTCAGCGCTGGAACCAGGGGTCTCGATGTAGACATTGCCTATATCGAGCAGCCGCTCTATGACGCTGGAGACCGTCACTTTGATATCACGGATGTTCTTGTACTCGGTCTCCACCCGTGCCTCGTAGAGGAAAATCAGGCGGCGCTGGATGTCGATGATGCGGCGGTTCGTCAGAATGTAGACGTCATCGACGTAGTTGACGTAGATCAGGCCCATGACCAGCAGGAGCACAACCTCGATCAGGGCCACCAGATACCAGGTTGCCGGGATAAGCTGCGAGACGCGAATCGCTAGTAGCGGAATGCAGATGAAGAAGAAGAGCGGTAGAGCCAGGTTGCGGTAGAGTACGTAGCGCGAGCGCTGGATGTATTCAACGGTGAACTCGCCCGAGGCATAATGCACATCGCAGGGGATATGCAGTGGGCCACCAAAAGTACGTCTGGGACCACGCACGCGATCGGGATGGCGCAGCGGATAGCGCTCATCAGCATCTTGGAGTTTAGGGACCTCCTTGCCTTTGGCCAGTTGCTCCAGCACACGGGTTAGATCCTGATCGCGGGGAGCAAGAGGTTTCTCCTCCGGCTTCTTACTACCTTTGACCTCAGCGCTCAGTCCCTCGATGGCATCCTTGACCTTCCGCGGCGCAGGCACATCCTTCATAATGAAATCGCCGCCGGTGAGGTAGAGATGCACGTTGCCGTAGGAGAACAAAAGGCTGATCAGGCTATCCTGGTCAATGCCAACCTGGTTCACCTTGCTGATCTCGATCTGCTGGCGCACTGGCTGGAACACTCCCCGCGAACTGATGATGCGCTTGTTAGTAATGATGTAGGTCTCCAACCACCAGGCAAGGAAGTCTTTCCACAGAAACCAGCCCAAGGCAGCCAGCATCAGCAGCGAAATGATCACCTCCAGGGCCAACCACACTCCTCCAAGAGCCGGTTGACGGGTACTGGCCCAAATTACCAGCAACAAGGCCAGAGCTAGCCCAATAGTAGGCATAGCCGGCCTCAAAAGAAAGATCTTGTGTTTGCGGACAACCAGCCGAACAACCTCATCAGGCTGCTGACCGGGGAAGTGCCAACGTCTGTCACGTCCCCTTCGGAATTGACGAATGTTCCAGCGCGCTCGCCCCGAGCGCCAGGGATCGTCTTTCTCCTGTTCCTCGGCAGCAATGGTTTTGGCGTCTTTCTTGCTCATCGCACACACCTCGGCTGCGTGGCAGACGACTCGTCAGGCCATCCTCACTGGGTCTCTTCCACCTGGCCGCTCTCAGTCGTCCCTTCTTCGCTGGCCTTTTTCACTTATCTTCACCCGGCTCACGCCCCTAATATCCGCCGCTACTTCTTCTTGCCAGCACTGGCCGAGACCAGTCGGATGACGACGACAACAGCGATGATAATAAAGAGCGCTAACGCATAATAGCCTAGATGGTACTGATCCAGCAGAATGAAGCCCTGGCCTAGCATCACCGCCTGGGTCTGAGGGAAAACGAGGGTCGTCAAATAGAAGACAGCAACGCAGCCGGTGATCAGGGCTGGGCCAAGGCCAAGGACGCGATCCTGGGGCGCGCTCGGCTTGGGAAAGAGGCGATTGCCCAGGAGATAGCCCGCCGCAATAATGCCCGCCAGACAGAGCACGGTGACAATAGTCACCGCCCGCGGTGAGGGGTTGATGCCAGGCTGATCAACAAAGAGCTGCGTCAGAAACTGCGTCAGCCCCCGCCCCACATTCAGAATGAGAAAGAGCACTGCTCCCAGCACAAATGGCAACAGGAACAGTTCACGACGCCATCCCCGACGGTAGCCGAGCCAGAGAAAGATCGGCACCAGCAGGATGAACAAGGCCGTCTGAAGAGTGAGATGCCATTCCATTGTTTTGCTTACCCTTCTCCCTCTAATGGCATCAGCCGTAGCACGGTCGCTAGCAGCACTGCAGTTCCCCTGAGCAGAGTCCAGGGCGCCTACCTTACAGCGCTATACAAGCCTCTTTTAATCCCGCTCTAGCATCTATCATACCACATGTCAGCTATGAAATATAGCACTGGATGGGTGAAAAGCTGCGGGTTTTCAGCTCCCAATAGGGAAGTTCTGGCCCCCATTCGCAATTTTCTCTCAAATGTGCTATACTATAAGAAAATGCGAGCTTGAGAAGGAGGCCCAGCCCGGCCCGGCCCGGTCTGGCAGGGTTGAGGCATCATCTCTGTCCATCTCGTCTCGTCCCCATCCGATGCAGCCAGCAGCGCTTGAGCATTGGCACTGACCTTTCTTTTTACTTGAGGATTTTTGCATGATGGAAGAAGTAGGTAATGTCAAAACTGTCGATATAGTTGACCAAATGACTGTGGCCTATCTGAACTACTCCATGAGCGTCATCGTCAGCCGCGCGCTGCCAGATGTGCGCGATGGCCTCAAGCCGGTGCATCGCCGCATCCTCTACGCTATGGAGCAGATGGGCTTGCAAGCCAATAAACCCTTCCGCAAATGTGCCGGTACCGTCGGCGAGGTGCTCAAACTCTACCACCCGCACGGCGACGTTGCCGTTTACGATACCCTCGTGCGCATGGCCCAGCCCTGGTCAATGCGCTATCCGCTGATCTTAGGGCAAGGCAACTTTGGTTCTCAGGACGATGATCCACCGGCGGCGATGCGCTACACAGAGGCCAAAATGGCGCCCATCGCCGACGAGATGCTACGCGACATCGACAAGGACACGGTCGATTTCGTGCCCAACTACGACAATCAGGCGAAAGAGCCAACCGTTCTGCCCGCGCGCCTACCCAATCTTCTGGTCAATGGCTCCGCCGGTATTGCCGTTGGTATGGCCACGAACATCCCCCCTCACAACCTCGTTGAGGTCTGTAACGGCATCATCTATCTGATCGATCATCCCGAGGCCACCACTGAAGACCTCTCACGTATCATTCTTGGCCCCGATTTCCCCACAGGTGGCATTATCCAGGGCCGTGAAGGCATTCGCAATATGTATGCCAATGGGCGCGGGCGCATTGTTGTCCGTGCTCGTACTCATATCGAGGAAAACGAGCGCGGGCGCGCCAGTATTGTGGTGACCGAACTGCCCTATCAGGTCAACAAGGCCGAGCTTGTTAAAAAGATCGCCGAGCTGGCTCGCGACAAGAAGATCGAAGGAATCGCTGAGGTGCGTGACGAATCCGATCGTCGCGGCATGCGCATGGTCATCGAGCTTAAGCGCGATGCTAATCCGACCAGCGTCCTCAATTCGCTCTACAAGTACACAGCCATGCAGAGCGCCTTTAATGCCAACATGCTGGCGCTGGTCGATCGCCAGCCGCGTATTCTGACGCTCAAAGGCTTCCTGCAGCACTATATCAACCATCGTGAACAGGTGATCACGCGGCGAACCCGCTATGAGCTGGCGCGCGCGGAGGCCCGCAAGCATATCCTCGAAGGCTTCCGCAAGGCTTTCGAGCACCTCGATGCCATTCTCCAGACCATTCGCCAGTCGCAGGGCACGGAGGCCGAGCTGAATCGCACGCTGCAGGCGCAGTTCGGTTTCTCGGAGGCTCAGGCCAGCGCCATCCTCGATATGCGTCTCGCTCGTCTGGCCGCCCTCGAACGCCAGCAGGTCGAGGAAGAGCTGCGCACCGTTCAGCAGCATATCGATTACTATAACCTGGTGCTGAGCGATATTAATGAAGTGCGCAAGCTGATTAAAGCCGATCTGGAGGAGCTGAAAGAGAAGTACGGCGATCCGCGCCGCACCGATATCAGCGAAGGAGAGGCCGGCGACTTCACGGAAGAGGACCTCATTCCGAATGAGGAAGTGGTGGTGACGCTGACAGAGAAGGGTTATATCAAGCGTCTTCCCTCCAGCACATACCGCGCCCAGCGCCGCGGCGGCAAGGGCGTTACCGGCATGGTCACGCGCGAAGATGATGCCGTTCGCCATTTGCTGGTGGCTCACGCCCATGATCATCTGCTCTTCTTTACTGACCGGGGCCGCGTCTATCAGCTCCGCGTCTATGAGCTGCCCGATGTCAGTCGCACGGCCCGAGGTGAGCACCTGATTAATCTGATTGCCCTCGATCAGCAGGAACGCGTGACGGCCATCGTGGCCGTACCCAAGGGGGTTAGTCGCGACTACATGATCGTGGCAACCCGCAAGGGCGAGGTGAAGAAGACGGTCATGAGCGAGTTTGAGAGTGTGCGCCGCCAGGGCCTGATCGCTATGAATCTCGAGGAGGACGATCGCTTGATCGGAGCCAAGCTGGCGCGCGCCGATGACCACGTGCTCTTGATTACTGCCCACGGGAAAGCTATCCGCTTCACCGTGGAGGAGCTGCGCGCGGCCTCGCGCATGAGCGGCGGGGTGCGTGGTATTCGGCTGGAAGAGGGCGACAGCGTGGTCTCGCTTAACCTGACTCCACGTGACAGCGAGCTGTTGGTGGTGACGGAGCGCGGCTACGGCAAGCGCACTCCCATCGAGGAGTATCCAGTGCAGAGCCGCGGCGGCAGCGGGGTCCTGACAGCCAAGGTGACAGAGAAGACCGGGCCAGTGGCGACGGCTCGTATCATTACTGATCTCGATAATGATTTGATGATTATTACCGCCGGCGGAGTGGTAATCCGTACGGAGATCAGCAATGTCTCACGCCTGGGCCGCGCGACTCAGGGCACGCGCCTGATGACCATTGCAGAAGGCGATAGCGTGGTGGCAGTGGCGACGACGAATGGGAAACGCAACGGTGAGCGCGAGGAGGGCCTCACGCCGCAGGATGATCAGACACCGGGCGCCGAGAGAGAAGAGCTGCAAACCAACGGAGAGCTGGCTTCTTCTGATGAAAGCTCGGAGCCTGAGCAGGAACAGGGATAGACAGCCTTAGTACATGAGAGGAGAGGGCCGGCCAAATCTGACCGGCCCCGCTCTTTTGAGGTCGCCTTGACCCTGCTCTGCTCTTCTATAGCTCCGCCTGCTCGTTGAAGATCCGGGCCAGCTCGTGAGGCGACGGCAGCGGTTGGCCGGAGCGGATGCGCTGAGCTGCCAGCCGATCTTGACGGGCGCTCTGGCGTACGAGTGGAAAGGGACGGCGGAACTGCCGCGCGAAGCTGGCAGCTTTCTGTTCGGAGAGCACAGCCCGCCGCTCATAGGCATAGGCCAACAGCTCCCGCTTGAGATCATCCCCGGCTTCCACCAGGAGCAGGAAAGCAAGGACAAAATCAGGTTTGCCCCGCTCGGCATAGGAGCGCGCATACTCCAGGCCATCCACTCCCTCCGCTAAGCGTTGCCGGGCCTGGACAGTGAAGACCTCTTTCAGGGCAGGAGCATATAGCTCGGCAAAGGTCGCGCTCATTCCTTCTCTACCTCATTCGTGTAGCATAGCCCGATAGGCTCTCCTCTGATGGCGCTCCTCTGTTCGCCACTTCCAGGCATAGTAGATCAGCTCACGGAAGGCCCGCGCAATGACCTCCGGTCTGGCACCTGTGGCTCGCCCCCCTCTGCGGGGCAGGTGATGAACGCCAACCTCAGTATAGGTATAGCCCGCACGCGTGAACTTGTAGAGAATCTCCGTGTTGATCATGGCGCCGCGCGTCTCTAGTTTGTGCTCGCGGAAAAATTGCGACCGGTATAGCTTAAAGGCGCAGTCAATGTCGCGCACGCGTAGGCCAAAGACCAGACGCACGAGCCATTTCCAGCCCCAGGCATTGAGCTTGCGCATCCAGGTGTCCTGCCGCTTGATCCGATAGCCCAGGACCGCATCGAAGCGCTCAATGAGCGGGAAAAACTGCTCGATGTCGCGGATATCAAACTGGCCATCAGAGTCCATGAAAAAGGCAAGGTCTTTACTCGCTGCCTCAAAGCCACTGACCAGGGCCGCCCCATAGCCGCGATTGACCGGATGGTTGATCAGCCGAATGCGTGGATCAGCGGCAGCCAGGCTCTCCACGATGGCTTTGGTGTTGTCTTTGCTGCCGTCGTTGACTACTACGACCTCAAAGTCCTGCACCCAGGGGGTCAGGGTCTCCAGCACATTTTGGAGTGTACCGGCAATGGCCGCCTCTTCGTTATGGGCAGGCAGAATGACCGAAAGGCTGTACTTCGTCTTGACTCCTGTCTCAATGGTTTCTGATTGTAATTCGCTCATAGCTCCCTGTTACTTGCCGTACGGCGGTTGAGATGAAGAAGAAGAACCGGGCATTTCTTCTGGCTCGCACGGCCCAACGGAGATGTCAGTCGCATCCTTGCTCACGTGCAGACCTTGACCATTCTGGCCCATGCATAGCCGGATGCCTGATGCCGACTGCCGGCGGAGGCGCGTGCAGGACCTACCATCCGATCGCGTGCGGACAGGCCCTATGGCATTCCAGCAAGCCTGATGGCAACTACAGAACGAGCCAGTTCCTCAGTTGTGTAATACCATTTCCCCGCCAGAATGTCCAGAGGCCAGGCTCCTCGACCATAGATAAGGCCGCACCTCTCCCTGCCATGCCGAGGATCTTAGACGTAGCTCATTCAGGCCCCCCATCGCTCACCTCCTGTGAGCACCTGGCAGGCCAGCTGGTCCTCCCCTCAACTAACTATGAGTGTAACGCCTGCTTTAGCTCAAGAGTAACAGCCCGCCGCTTACGGCTTAAATGCAGAAGTGGATGATACCCCTCTCTTCCCAGTCCTTTGGCTCACTCCTCCGGCCCCCTCCTCTGGACATCATCTGCTATAATAGGCTGTGCATTTCCGATCTGGAGGCGCGAAAGAACCGGACTATGTCAGCACAGCAGTACCGAGCCCTGCAGGGCTTCCGCGATATTTTGCCCGAGGAGCAGCCCTATTGGCGCTTCGTGGAGCAGACCGCCGCGGCTGTGGCCGAGTTGTATGGTTACCGCCGTATCGAGACGCCCATTCTGGAAGAGACAGGGGTCTTTCTCAAGACCTCTGGCGAAACTTCAGACGTGGTTGAGCACCAGATGTATACGTTCGAGGATCGCCCAGGAAAGGAGGGCCGCGGCCAGAGTCTGACCCTGCGCCCCGAGGGGACGGCGGGCGTGGTGCGGGCATACCTGGAGCATGGGATGTTCAAGCTGCCTCAGCCCGTCAAGCTCTACTACCTCAGCGAGCCAATGTTTCGCCATGAACGTCCCCAGGCCGGGCGCTATCGCCAGCACCACCAGTTCGGCTGCGAGGCCCTCGGCGAGAGTGATCCTGCGATCGATGCCGAGCTGATCGCCTTGCTCTATCAGGTCTACAGCCAGCTCGGGCTGCGAGGCATCCGCGTTCAGCTCAATAGCATTGGTGATTCAACTTGCCGCCCGCGCTACGTGGAGGCTCTGCGCGCTTACTATCGCCCTTTACTGGACCAGTGCTGCTATAACTGCCAGTCTCGCTTCCAGAAGAACCCGCTTCGTCTCTTGGATTGCAAAGAGCCAGAAGATCAGGCCAAGATCGCCGCTGCCCCTCATAGTGTTGATTACCTCTGTGAGGCGTGCCGCGAGCATTTCGAGCGTGTGCAGCGCTTCTTGCAGCTCTACGAGGTGCCTTTCGAGCTGAATCCGCTGCTTGTGCGTGGTCTGGATTATTATACGCGCACGGTCTTCGAGTTCACTTCAGAGATGGACAACACGGCCCTCAACGGGGGGGGACGTTATGACGGGCTGGCCGAGATCTTGGGCGGCCCTCCTACGCCCGGCATCGGTTTTGGCATGGGTATCGAGCGCGTTATTCTAGAACTGAAGCGCCAGGGAATCACCCCACCCCCTCCCGAGAGGCCACGGGCTTTTGTGGTCTACATGGGCAAGGAGCCGGCCCTTAAAGAGGCGGCAATTCGCTTGATGGCTGAGCTACGACATGCCGGCATCAAAGCTGAGATGAGCTACGGCGATCGCAGTCCTAAAGCTCAGATGAAGCAGGCCAACACCTCGGGCGCTGTCTACGCCCTGATCATAGGAGAGGAGGAGCTGGCCAACGGACTGGTGACTGTCCGCTCTCTGCGCGCCGAGGGCGCTGAGGAGGAGGCACGTCAGATAGCCGTTCCTCGCGCAGAGATCCTGCGCTATCTCCAGATCTGAGACAAGCGGGGAGCAGAAGAGCGCCACAGCATTTCTTACGAGCGGCCTTCTCTCCCCGCTCACTGTTGCTACTCCCTTCCTGACGGTGAGGAGTCTCCTTGTCGGTTCTTAGCGAGAATTGCTCTGAGTGTTGTTGCTTACCCAGATCCACGTCAGGAAGAGCCATTCTGGCTGGGCGAGGCAGAATCGATTCAGCAACTGGCTCCAGGCGCTGCCTTTAGCTGGCTAGCACGCTCCGATAGTCCGCCGGTAGCTGGCAACCGCGATAGAGCGCCCCGAGCAAGGCTGGCTGTGTCTGGACCTGAACTGCCCCCTGCGGACAGCTGAGCGTCAGCGTGCGCGCCCCCATTCCCAGATCTTGCCTTAAGGGCTTGGGATGGCCCCCAACATCCACCACGCCGATCGGCCAGAGCTGCCCATCGATGATAAAGTCCTGCCCACTAAAGTAGAAGAAGGGCACACGATAGCTCATCGCCGTACGCACATCGCTAATCAGTGACAGAATATGGGCGATGGCGATCTCCGCCGGATTGTAGACGTTGAGGCCACAGCCCTGAAAACAGCCAGTGCCTTCGACGATCCAGATGTGCTCTCCCAACTTGCCGCTATTGAGATCAATGCCGAACTGTTGCGCCCAGAAGGCCAGCAATCCGTAGAGGTTATTGACGTAATCGCCTGGATAACCATTGTGCCAGCTATCGATGAGACCCAGGATCTGCGTGCGCCAGCTCCAGTGGCCTCCCGGATGGACGAGGGTATTCATGGCGGTCTGCATCTCGTTCAGATAGGCGACACGGACCATGAGCTTGCTGTAGTCGTCTGGCACGACCAGCGGATCGATCGAGCCAAGAATGACCTTGGCACCAGGGTCATAGGTCTGCACGGCCTGAGCACAGAGATCATAGAAGCGCGCAAAGCGCTCAGGGGTGACATAGGTCGTCCAGGCGTCAAGCTTCATCTGCTCGTTGCCGCATTGCACGGCATCCGCCCCTGCCGAAGCAGCATCCTGGATAATGTTGGGATCGTAGAGACGTGGTGGTCCTGCACTTGGCTGACAGAGCGTCAGTAAGACATGGAAACCAGCCGCATGCATGCTGGCAATGGCATTTTTGAGAGCGCTGCCCTGTAAACCAGCAGCGCCACAACTATGGTCCCCCAGACGAACCCAGGCAATGCCACCAGCAGCGGCAGCGGTACGTCCCTCAACGCCGAGGATGGTGGCCGGATCACGAGTCGGCGAGGGGGTCGGTGAAGGGGTCGGCGTCGGCGTAAAGGTCGGCGTTGGCGAAGGAGTCGGCGTCGGCCGCTGAGCAAGCGGCACCGGCGTCGGTGTGGCCTCACCGCCTACAATACCCGCGAGCGCCACCCGGTAAGCCAGGGCGGTCAAGACGACACTGCTCAGGACAATGGCCACAGCGATAAGCAGCGTCGATCGCTTCATACTCCTCCTGAATATCATTGTCCCCCTTTAGAGGATATTACAAATAAATCAATATATAAAGAACAAAAGAGTATTTTTTTACTTGCCGATGCAGAATTCACTGAAGATGCGCTCTAGCAGATCGGCACTGGCCGTCTCGCCAGTGATCTCGCCGAGGGCGTGGCAGGCAGCCTGTAGATCGATCGAGACAAAATCGAGGGGCAGGCCCTGCTCCAGCGTAGCCAGGGCAGCCTGCAGATGCTGAGAGGCCAGGCGCAGGGCTTCCTGGTGGCGCAGGTTCGTCACCAGCACGCTATCGTCTTGCAAGGCTCTGCCGGCCAGGACCAGGTTGGCGATTGTCTCCTCCAGCTGGCTCAATCCCTCACCCGTCAATGTTGAAGTCATGACCAGCGGCGCCTCCGGCCAGAAGCGGCGCACCTGCTCAAGCGGCAGTGAGCGCGGGCGATCGATCTTATTCAGTACCAGAATCACCGGGCGTCCTGCACGGCCATTGGCCGTCACCTTGTCCTGCCGACCAAAACCCAGACGCAGGAGTTCCTCACAGACCTGACGGTCTTGAGCAGTGAAGTCTTCAGCGCAGTCGAAGACGAGCAGCACCAGGTCAGCACTCTCGGCGGCGGCACGGCTGCGCTGAATGCCAATCTGTTCGACTGGGTCGTCCGTAGGAGTGATACCAGCGGTATCGATCAGGTGCAGAGGGATGCCTCGGAGATTGGCCACTTCCTCAACCGTATCGCGAGTTGTACCGGCGATCGGTGTAACGATAGCGCGCTCGCTGCGCAGCAGGGCATTCAGGAGGCTTGACTTGCCGACATTGGGGCGACCGATGATGACGGTGCGCAGGCCATGACGATAGAGGCGTCCCTGCTCTGCTCCGGCCAACAATTCATCTATCATGCGCTGGGCCGTCAGCATGTGGGGGCGCAACTCGTCGGCGTGAGGAGTCGGAATATCGTCTTCGGGGAAATCAATGCTCGCCTCGATGCGCGCTAAGACGCCTAGAACAGTCTGCCGGGCCTCACGCAAACGGGCTGACACGCGCCCCTGCAGCTGCTGCATGGCCAGCTGCAACCCCGCCTCGGTGCGGGCACTGATGACATCCATGACAGCCTCGGCCTGCGTCAGATCGAGACGTCCGTTGAGAAAGGCCCGCAGGGTAAACTCGCCCGGCTGCGCAAGCCGTGCCCCATGCTCCAGTACGAGGCGCAGAATACGCTGCAAGACGAGCGGCCCGCCATGTCCCTGAATCTCAACCACATCTTCGCGTGTATAGGTGTGGGGCCGACGCATGAAAGCCACCAGCACCTCATCGAGCACCTCACCACTCCGCGGGTTAACAATCCGCCCATAGGTGAGCTGATGCGAGGGTGGGAGCGTCTGCTCCCCACCGGGACGGCGAAAGAGCGGGAGCACAATGGAGAAAGCTGCCTCCCCACTCACGCGCACAATGCCAATGCCACCCACACCAGGAGGGGTAGCGATCGCTGCTATGGTGTCACTTTGCATGGCTCCTCGCATAGTCCGCATTATAGTCCCGTCCTCTCTGACGTGCAAGAGGACTTTAGCCAGCGGCTAGCAGACGCTCAGGATGCGTGTAGACGTTCATTGAACGTCCCCGCAGGAAGCCAACAAGCGTGATGCCCGCTTGCTCTGCCAGCTCCACAGCCAGACTCGATGGCGCCGAGATAGCGGCCACACAAGGGATACGGGCAGAGAGAGCCTTCTGTATAATTTCGAACGAGGTCCGCCCGCTGACCATGAGAATGTGCTCGCGGTAGGGGAAGGTGCCCTGGAGCAGGCCACAGCCCACGAGCTTGTCCACCGCATTGTGCCGCCCGACGTCTTCGCGCAGGAGCAGCAAGTCCCCCTGGAGAGAGAAGAGAGCCGCCGCATGCAGGCCACCGGTATGGGAGAAAACAGCCTGGGCCGCCCGTAGCTGTTCAGGTAGCATGTAGAGCGTCTCAGCTCGCAAACGCAGCTTATCTGGTTCTAGCGGAGTAAGCGAGCTGAGCAGGTCCGCAATACTGTTCTTGCCACACAATCCACAGCTAGAGGAGACCGCGAAATGACGCTCAAAGGTAGCCTGGCAGGCAGCTCCACTACTGGCCTGCTCCGTCCGGGCTTCACTGCCGCGCAGGGTGACCTCTATGACGTTGGGCAGCGGCAGGCCATCGGCATCGACGGCCTCCTCAACACGTAGCACCTCCTGCGCCGAGCGAATGAGACCCTCATTGAAAAGGAAGCCCAGGGCCAGCTCGCGATCGTGACCAGGGGTGCGCATAATGATCGCGAGACTGCGCTGGTTAAGCCGGACCTCCAGCGGCTCTTCGACGGCCAGCGCCTCTTCGCGCGGCTGAGAACGTCCTTCCTCCCAGTGCAGCACGCGCGCACTCATGACACGCAGCGGATCAACGATAGAGCGCCAAAAATGGGTAGCAGTCATGGTGCCGTTCTCCTTCATTGTACCGCGCCCTCACCAGGCACTCGCCAGATGAGCTGGCTCGCCATCGGCCTCCACCAGTCCTCATTGACGCCTCGCATCTGGCCATGCTAGGATTCAGGCAAGGTCGCGCACCCGATCCGTCAAGGTATTTCTCACTCAGCGAAGAGAGCTGTCAGGCTGTCCCGGTGAGCAGAGGACAGCTCAGCTCAGGTCGATCCCACATCGAGGTTTGAGCAATGCATCACTATGTCAAGTCGTCGAGCGAACTGCTGCGCAAGCGTGGCTACCGTCTCACGCCGCAGCGCTCGATGATCTTGAACGTTATTCACGAAGCAGACGCCCATCTAAGCATTGAACAGATCAGCGAGCGCGTTCAGCAGCAGAATCCCGCGGTCAGTCTCTCGACCATCTACCGCACGCTCGAACTCCTCAAGGAGCTAGGGCTAGTGCGAGAGAACCGTCTGCCGGGGGAGCCACCACGCTACGAGCGTGCGCCGGGCAAGGCCCATCACCATTTGATCTGCCGTGGCTGCCACGTCATTATCCATCTCGACGAGAATCTGCTTGGCAATCTGCATGAAGACCTGCAGCAGCAGTACGGCTTTCACGGCCTGACACTGGATCTGGTGGCCAGCGGTTACTGTCAGGCCTGCTGGCAGAAAAGGCAGTCCTTCCCTTCAGCAGGCGAGTCGACCGCAGGGATGAAGAGCACCAGCACCCCAGACGAGAGCTGAACGCAACGTCACCTGCTAGCTTGGGGCCAACCGGCAGCATCGTCATGGGCGCCGAGCGTCGAGGCTACCTTCCGGTCCGCACCCTCGCTCAGACTGGCGGCGAGCACTGGCGGCGCTTCCTCTTCATCCAGCCCAGCCTGGTCTGGCCCTGCTCTAAGCCGACTGGCTGGCCTGGAAATGACGCAGCATCTCCTCCAGACTATCGCCACCGTACTTTTCTAGCAGGGCTTCGGTCAAGACGATGGCCATCATCGCCTCACCGACTACGCCGCCGGCGGGCACTACACAGACATCGCTGCGCTCATAGCGGGTCTGATCGATATTCTCGCCACTGGCCAGATCGACGGCGGGTAGCGGATGAGCCAGAGAAGGGATGGGTTTGAGCGCTACACGTACCACCAGCGGCTCGCCGTTAGTGATCCCTCCTTCGATGCCGCCGGCATTGTTGGTCACATGGTACCAGCTTCCGTCAGCCCCATGTCGCAGCACGTCAT
Source organism: Thermogemmatispora aurantia (assembly GCF_008974285.1). Taxonomy (GTDB): domain Bacteria; phylum Chloroflexota; class Ktedonobacteria; order Ktedonobacterales; family Ktedonobacteraceae; genus Thermogemmatispora; species Thermogemmatispora aurantia. The sequence goes on from NZ_BKZV01000001.1 coordinate 1,347,601, forward strand.
GCACTTGAGAGCCAGTGCGCCGCGCTGCCTCCAGCCCCGCGCCAATCTCGACAGCCTTGGCCGAGGGAATGCTGAGCATAGCCAGACCGAGGCGCGCGCTCAAACGTCGATCCCACTGACTATAGCTCCCTAGCCCGATCGGGACCCCAAGCGCGACGACCTCGAAGACGCCGCCGCAGGTATCGCCAGCCCGCTTTGCTTCTAGAATACGAGCAATCATGCGCTCGGTCAAGGCGGGATCAGCGCAGCGCATCGGTGAGGCTTCTACCTGTTCCCACAGGCTCGGGGGATAGGCGTCGCGCGTCAGGGGACGCGGCTCCTCATAGCCTACGTCGGCAATGGCCAGGACATGGCTGTGAATGGAGATCCCAAAAGGCTGTAGCAGCTGGCGGCAGAGGGACCCTACAGCCACACGCGCTGCGGTTTCGCGCGAGCTGGCCCGCTCAATCACATTGCGCACATCGCGATGACCATACTTCATGGCTCCTGTAAAATCGGCGTGACCGGGGCGCACGCGCGTCACCGGTTCGGGCAGCTCCTCTAGCGGTTCAGGACTCATCGCCTGCTGCCAGTTGACCCAGTCGCGGTTTTCAATCTGCATGGTCACCGGTGAGCCAAGGGTCCTCCCATGCCGGATACCAGAGAGAAAACGTACACTGTCTCTCTCGATCTTCATGCGTCCCCCACGCCCATACCCTCCCTGGCGACGACGGAGATCACGATCAATAGCTTCACGGTCGATCTCCAGTCCGGCTGGTAGCCCTTCGACGATGATGGTCAGGCAGGGACCATGCGATTCACCCGCGGTGAGAAAGCGAAACATGACAGACTCACCCTCCCAGAAGTCCAGATTGCCTTGATTATACAGGGAAAGGGGGCAGGCCGTCAGTAGGAGATGCCTCTCCTCCGGTTTTCATTCCTTGAGAGCAGGCAGCCAGGCCAGGCTAGAAAAGCACGGGAAGATAGTACCAGCGGCGGAGAGCTTCTGCGCTCTCTTTCCATAGAGAGAGATTGATGAACAGTTCGGGCAGATCGGCTATCAGACAGCGCCTCTAAAGCGGAGGGAAGTCCCTGCTTGAATTTCGATTGAACTGTGCATAGCATTGCGATGACTGCTGCAATACGCTGTCCATTCAGGAGACCATGAGCTTGAGACAGCTTTAGTTGTAACACAAGAAAGGGACTTTTTTGCGTGCTGATTTTTTCTTGCTATTGACACAACAATAAAAAGAATTTACAATCTCTTTTATGAGGAAGTTATCTATTTATTGACTCCCCATTCATATTCACGAGTGTGCTGTACGTAGGAGGGTTCTATGTCACCAAAGACGCCCAACCACCTCGGGTCTTCAGTAGGGGCAAGAGTGCGAGCAATCAGACAAGCCAGGAAACTGACTCAGAGCCAGCTGGCCGGTCACGATTTCTCCGTCAGTTACATCTCAGCCATTGAGCGCGGGCAGATTCAGCCTTCCATTCGGGCGCTAGAGATCCTGGCGAGCCGGCTGAACGTTTCCCCCGCCCAGCTTCTGGCCGAGACCGGAGGAGGACCCCTGAGTCAGCCAGCTGTAGCTGCCCGCGATGGACGGCACGCCCTCGCAGGTGAGAATGAAGTGCACCTGCGGCTGCTGGAGAGCGAGATCTGGATTCATGAGGGCGAGCTAGACCGGGCCATCGCCATCTTGCATGATTTGATCAGTGCCATGCTCCCGCGCCAGGATAAGGCGCGGGTCTATTATCTTCTCGCCCTTGCCTCCTTCTCCGTCGGGCGCCTTTCCGAGGCTGAGCGCTCCCTCGAAGAATGTCGCCAGCTTCTCGCAGATTATGAGCCTTCTCCTTTAAAAGCTCGTATCTTCTACCTTTCTGGCCTTGTACATTTCTCTATGCAAAATTATTATTTAGCAGAATTTTTCTATAATGAAAGCATCAATATTTCCGACAAAATCATGCCGAAAGATTATTTTCTTTTAATTCGATGCTATCTTGGCCTTGGACAGCATTACCTCGAGCGGGGCGACAGCGAACGCGCGATCACCGCCTTGAAACAGGCAGCAGCGCTGAGCGAGAGGGAGGCAGCGGTCCCCGCTCAACGTCCCGAACAGGCCTACGCCGAGCTAAGCGCAGGCTATGCTCGCCAGGGCAACCATTTACTGGCTCTGCTCAGCGCCCACAAAGCCCTGGCGGTGCAGGAGCAGCGACGTCTCAGTCGTTTACAAGGAGAGATAACCCATCTGCTTTACCACATCCGCTTGCAGAGCAGCGATGAGGCCAGCCGACGCCAAGCACTCGCTACCTTAGAAGATCTGCAGCAACGAGCAAGAGAACCTCTGCAAGCTGCCAGCATTGCCTTTCACCTGGCACACTGGCATTTTCATCATGAGCACCAGCTGGCAGAAGCCAGACGTTACAGCGAGCAGGCCCTGGCCCTGGCGCGCACCTTTGGTGAGAATCTCATTCAGGCCGAGGCCCTTTTTCTTCTCGGCCAGCTTGCTTACGAGGAGCGCCAATACGAGCGCGGCGATCAACTCTGTCGCGAGGCGCTTCTTCTTTTGGAGCGCCTCCATATTGACCGCGATCAGCTCGCTGAATACTACAGCACTTATGCTCACCTGCTTGAGGGACGAGGGGACGCACGCGAAGCTTTTCTCTACTTCCGCCGTGCTTACGAGATCGCCCAGCACCGCACTCGTCCCTGAGCGGAGAGCCGCTTTCTCCTCTCCTCCGTCTTTGCTCATGCTCAGGGTCAGTGTTGGCCCCTCACTAGGACTGGCAGGGGCGCAATTCAAGGCGCATGAAAGCGACTTCAAGCATGTTGCGCTCCTCTGGCCTGCTCAGCTGAAGTGACGTGCGTCCTAATGGGAAGCGCAGTCGGCCCTGGGAATCCACCGTCTCTGGAGAACGAATCGCTTGCGGGTTGCCGCCGAACCACTCCACAGCCTCAACCAGGGTACCTAGAGGAAGAGCCGCTTCCAGGTATTGGCCATGCAGCTCCGGAGGTAATCCCTGAAGGAAGAGCACAAGGAGATCACCCTCCTGCACTATTCTGCCTTCATAAGGGCCAGCTTGCAAGAGGATCACCGCCGGCGTCGCCTGCTGGCCAGACAAGCTGGCACTCGCCAAAGGGAGGGCGCCCCTGCGTACAGAGCGCGTTACAGGACCGGGCTGGCGTAGCTCGTAGGCATAAAGCGGCGGTTCACGGGGTGGTCCCTCGCTCGTGGTTACCAGACTTGCCACGCGTACCAAATCGTGTAAGGCTTGCTCGCGCTGCTGAGTCAGGCCAGCGCTCAGGCGGATCGCCCGCTGCAACAGCTGCCGGGCCGCGACGAGTGCATCTTCGCGCTCCGGCTCGCGCTCTGCCTGACGCAACAGCAATTCTGCCTGGCGAATGAGGGCCTGACAGAGATGCACCAGAGATCGCGCTGGCGCCGGCGGAACGGTCGCCGGAGGGCGCAAAAGGGCCTCCTGCTCAGGCGAGCGAGGCTGATCTCCCAGGGTTTTCCCCAGCGCAGCGTAGGTTTCCACGTAGGCGCTTCGGCACAGCGAACAACCAATCAGATGATAGATGAGTCCAGCATAACGAAGGTAAACCTGATCATCATGTTTAAGCAGTGATTCACAAAAATCAGGTATTTTTTGATAAAGGAGCAGATGATCGTCGTGGCTCTGGAGCAAAGTGAGCTGCTCGCCTGGAGATGAGGGGGAAGGAGCCGGCGCATTGGGGGGTAGCATCAACTCCTGCAACCAACGTGCCAGTCCCCCAGAAGAACCCGGATGTGGCTGGTTCATTTCGCTCTCATAGTTGCTGTGGTTGCTCATTCACAACCTCCTTCCTTCCTCTTGATTGGGGGGGAAACCACGATTTGCTGCTATTCGACCCGATAGTAACGGGCCAACCGGCGGAGGCGAGCAGCATCAAGATGCACGACCTCATCCCCCTCGTGCCAGTTCAGCAAGCCCTCGAAAGTCAATTGTCTCAGTCCTCGCTTGACCTCGGCCAGCGTCAGCCCCTGGCGCACCAGATCCTGTATCGGTACCGCTAGCTCGCCAGTAGCCTCATTGCTATGAGACGAGAGCAAAGCCTCATACTCTGTTAGACGCAGAGCAACCATAACCGCCAAATTGGAACTCTGTGACTGCAGGCAGGTGCGGAGCTTCTTATAAGCGTGATCGCGATGCTGACTCAGGTGAGCCAGGGGGGTCTCAGCAGGAAGAGGGGTGATAGAGATCGCCTGGAGTTCCTCTACTACCTCGCGAGCCAGTTCCACAGCCCCTAACGTTTCCAGTTCCTGCAACACTGCCCGCAGCTGGCGTGGCGCACTGGCGAGCGCTTTAATACAGTGCTTCAACAAGATGCGCAGCTCCTGCTGAGTCACAGCAGCCAGGGCTGCTTCTTCAGGATGAGCAAAGGGAGGCACGCCCCACAGCGATGTAGTGATCTCGCCCAAAGGATCAGCCTCGCCCTGGGAGTCTTCACTCTCTTGCAGGACCGAAAAGGGGAGCATCTGCCGATGTTGACGGCGCAAGCGATCGATCGCCTTATGATGCACACAGTTATTGAGGAAAGCATAGAATTGGGCTTCGCTCAGGCGGTCCAGCACCGTCTCAGGCTGCCGGTCTCCTCCCCCCAGCAGGCCCAAGGCTACCAGACGCTCAACCACGTGGTTGACCACCAGGTCGACCTCCTCAGCATCGTACTGCAGCGGCCCCAGGTAGCGCTGAGCCCGCTGCCGGAGGAAAGCTTCCAGCGCTGGAAAGCTTTTTTCCGGCTCATATCTTAGGTCACGGGCCGTGAATGACATGCTCAAGATTCCCCTTTAAAGACTTTAAGATCAGGCGGAGCCTCTCTCCCGAAGGCAGCGTGAGCGTGGGCAGGATCTCACAGCAGTATATCTGCTTTTGCGCCATCAAGCAAGGAGACAGAGCACAGGGGAGTGTTTCACAAAGCTATGGAGGATGATGCCGCTTATCTTCTCTCATGTCAGGCGAAGAGTGCACCAGGGGCAACGATAAAAGAAAGAGGAGAGAGGACCACCGTGGCGCGCAGGAGCAGCGCCGCGGTGGGGGCGCCTTGAGCGAGAAGGCCAGGGTCCCAATAGGCAGCAACTGACCAGCTTTTCAGGCGACTGGCAGCGCTGCCAGCCGACGGCAACGTTGGGCAGGTCAGCCGGGCCAGCAGCCAGGGTCTCCACCAGGGCTATAAGATCCGCCAAGGCGGCAGAAGAGTAGCCCCGGTCCTACTGCCCGCCTCGCGCGGGCGGTAGCGGGCCGGGCAGGCTACTCTAGATCACCTAATTTCCCCTGGCGCTGGTGCTCATACGCCTTCTTAATGGCATTGAGACTACGCTGCACCTCACCTCGCTGCTCCAAAAGATTCGCATAGCGGAAGTAGGCACTGGCAGCCAGCTCATGGGCATTGGCCTGATCAAGGAGGTCCAGGGCCTGATGGAACAGCTCATCAGCACCAGAGAAATCACTCTCCTGATGACGGATCTGAGCCAGAGCAATGAGGGCCTGTCCCTGCGTGCGCGGGTCCTGACTGGCACGAGCCAGGGTGAGAGCCTCCTGGGCTTCACGCTCGGCCTCGGCCCGTTTTCCTTCCTTCAGCAGCAGCTCCGCCAAACTGGTATGACAGAGCGAGGCAGCCACCTCATCACTCAATCCGCGCTCGATCTCAATAGCGCGACGATATTCCTGCTCGGCCCCAGCCAGATCGTTTTGCTTCTCCAGGGCCTTGCCAAGCTGCTGATGGGTCAGGCCTATCAGACGCTGCTCATCGCGCATCTCGTAGATGGCCAGGCTGCGCATCGCATAGTCGCGAGCCATCGCCAGTTTGCCAGCACTACGATACTGCTGACTGATCTCCATATAGCGACGAGCGAAGGCCCGACTGTCGCGATAGACTTCATCAAGGGTCTCCAAGGCACGATGATAGAAGGCCACCGCCTTCTCCAGCTCGCCAAGGCGGAAGTAGTCATTTGCTAGATTGCTAAAGACTTCCAGAGCAAAGATCGGGTCCTTGATTTGGCCAGCCTCGATGACCTCCAGGCAACGCTGATGATTCTCCAAGGCAAGCGTGTAGTTATAGAGGAGAAAGTAAGCTTTGCCGAGGTAGTTGCGCGCACGCTCGCTGTACTCGATTTCATTCATGCCCTCGCCCTGGTTAACTGCGGCCCGTAGATCCACGACGGCCTCCTGATATTCCCCAGCTCCAAGATGGATCAGGCCCCGCAACAGATAGAGACGGAAAGCCTGATCGGTAGTGAGGCGCTCGGGCTGGAGGGGCGCCAACAACTGCGTCGCCTGCTCGTAGGCTTGCTGCTGGATGAGGACGCCAGCATGCAAGAGATCGACCTCAACCCGCTGGTCAGGACCGGAGTCCGCCGGCGAGTAGCCAACAGCTCGCGCCTCAGCCGCTCCCGCAGGCGAACCCTCCAACAGGAAGGTAAGCGGGACATCGAGCCGCCGGGCGAGAATAGACAGAGCCTTGAGCGAAGGGCGGATCTTGCCCCGCTCGATAGCAGAGATATATGAAATTGAGAACTCGGGCGACGCCAGTTGCGCCTGGGTGAGGCCCAACCGCGTGCGCACCTCACGGATATTGGTGCCCACTCGGGCAGCAACCGCTTTACCCACGTTCGCAGTTTCTGTCGACGGCATAAGGACTTTCCTTTCCGAGATTCCGCTTGCTCTCTCGAAAGTATGCTTGCTTGTCTGGCCGGCACATGCAGGGCAGCACCACCTTGCCTGCCGATGGCCGCCCCGGGCCATGCACCAGATCCGTTGGATGTCGCCGCACCGCCATCCCTGGCTGGTTAGTTAGTTAGTTAGTTAGTTGGTTGGCTGAGCAGCAGGTTTTCAACAGGTTTGTACAAGCTGCAGCGAATTAGTAAGCAAGGGATGTATCAACATCCAGGGATGAGCAGTCTAAGCAAAACATCAAGTCTACTCTATCATACTTAGGGCACGAGGTCAATATATCGTGCATTATTAGTTTAAGGAGTAGCCAGATAGGTTCTCTCTGTATGGGTACTTTTCTCTAGCCTGATTGTCCCTAGGAGGTTAATTTTTTAGCCTGATTCAGGAGCAGCAAAAATACGGCCTGTTCCCTTTTGATTTGAATACAAAATTCACATATTTGAGATGCAACTACGCTGCCAGCAAAGCTTAGCTCCTCTATCATTATACAACAATAGCTAAATGCTTTGCGAGTGCCAGCGCCTTGATCTTCAGAGGGGGTAGCCTTCCCACATTCAGACCTGGAATAAGTCCAACGATTACAGTGCTAGCGAAACAGTCTCTCTCTCGATTATAATCTCTCTGGCCGGCCAGCATTTGAGCACACTTTTGAGCAGTTAAGAATCGGTTCCGAGTCAGAGTTATGAGCAATGCTCGTTTTATTTTTCCCTTGCAATCAGAGCGAGATTGGATCTCTCCCTCCACCTTTCCACCGTTGCACCCAGTCACTGCGCCAGTGCTGGCAGTGACCATTAGCGTCCTGCCGTATCCCCCACGGCAAGTAAACAGCCGACCATATTTCCGCCGCCCCAGCCCTTTGGCATGGCCACAAGACTGTCATTTACTACAACGCTTCAGGTTGGTCAGCTCCTGTCTGACCCTCCCAATATTACTAATGGGGTTTTGCCGCCAGTGCATCTGATTGCTCCTGGCCCGGTCTGGCCCGGGCAGCCGCGGCTCTGGTACACTGGTGCTAGCCTGGCTGCAGCCTCCAACTCACTGCCAGTTTTATAACAGGTGGACATGTTGCATGAGTACACTCTATCTCGTCGCGACTCCGATCGGCAATCTCGGCGATATTACCTTGCGGGCCTTAGAGGTTCTGCGCAGTGTTGATCTGATTGCCGCTGAAGATACCCGTAAGACATCTATCCTTCTGAGGCATTACGATATTCACAAGCCGCTGCTCGCTTTTTATGAGCACAACGAGGAGCGGGCAGGACGGCAGATTGAGGCTCTTCTCAAGCAGGGGAAGTCAGTGGCTCTGGTGACCAGTGCTGGCACGCCTGGCATCTCCGACCCGGGCTACACTCTGGTCCAGCGGGCCATCCAGGCCGGCATTCCGGTGACAATGATCCCCGGTCCAGCCGCTTTTGTTATGGCCCTTGTTCTCTCCGGCCTCCCGGTTCACAGCTTTACTTTCCGAGGCTTCCCTCCCCGCAAGGCGGGTCGGCGACGACGCTTTCTGGAGGCAGATCGGCACTCGCCTTACACGCTTATCTACTATGAAAGCCCCTATCGGCTGACTGACCTTCTCCGCGATGCACTGGAGGTCTTCGGTGATCGTCCGGCAGCTCTCGCCAATGAGTTAACCAAAATGTTCGAAAAGGTCTATCGTGGGACGCTCTCTTCTCTGCTAGAGGCCATCGCTCAGGAGAAGCCGCGAGGCGAGTACGTTCTAGTGGTTGCTGGTGCCTCAGGCGAGCAAGAAGCGATCCATCAGGAGGGTGCCACCTGGGCGGAGCCTCCTTCGGCAGAGGTGGATGAACCAGACAGCGAAGCGGAAGAGGATTAGCGCTTGCACACTGGTTCAGGTCTGCCTTACCGATAAGGCAGGGCCGCCCGTCTCTGCGCTGATGGAGACACAGACGGCCCTGCCGCCCTCTGGCAGGTCATCCCTCTTGTCTGGAGGGTAGCTAAATGCCCATCACCTTAACGAGTTCCTGCACAGCCGCCGCTGACTTCTGCAGGAGGGCCCGCTCGTCTTCTGTCAGCTCTAGCTCGATGATCTGCTCCACGCCGTTAGCACCGAGCTTCACAGGGACGCCGACAAAGAGGTTCTGAATACCATATTCGCCCTGGAGGTAGGCCGAGCAGGGCATGATCATCTTCTTGTCCAGGACGATCGAGTCGATCATCTGCAGCACTGCTGCCGACGGAGCAAAATAGGCGCTGCCGGTCCCGAGCAAGTTGACAATCTCCGCTCCGCCGTCACGTGTGCGCTGAATAATCTGCTCGATTCGCTCGGCAGGCAGCAGCTGCGAGATGGGCACACCCGCAACCGTACACATGCGAGCCAGTGGGACCATTGTGTCACCGTGGCCCCCGAGGACGTAAGCCTGGACATCGCGTACGGAAACGTTTAGCTCCTGGGCTATGAAGGTGCGGAAACGCGCGGTGTCGAGGACTCCCGCCATGCCTACGACGCGATTGCGGGGGAAGCCGCTGACATGGTAGGCCAGTTGGGCCATGGCATCCAGCGGGTTGGTGACGACGATGAGCATGCAGTTGGGCGAGTACTTGATGATTTCCTGCACAACCTGGGTGACGATCTCCTGATTCTTGCGCAGCAGATCATCGCGCGACATGCCAGGCTTGCGCGGGAAGCCGGAGGTGATTACGACCAGGTCGGAGTTGGCGGTGTCGGCATAATCGTTGGTGCCAACGATGAGGCTATCATAGCCGAGAACGGGGCCGGCTTGGAGCATGTCCAGTGCTTTACCCTGCGGCATATTGGGCACAATATCATACATCACTACGTCGGCATAGTCGCGCTCTGCCAGACGCTGAGCAAGCGTGCTTCCAACAAAACCGGCGCCAACAATGGTTATCTTGGTGCGCATCGGGCTTTCCTCTCCAGATCAGTTTTTTTGCGAGTTCAGGATGCCGCCGACTGTAGGCAGCATCGCCAGGCAGGCGGCATTGCCAGCTGGCTCGCTCGCCTGACCCTCTGTCTGCGCCCGCCTGATAACAGCGGACCCAGCCATATTGTATGTCTCTCTCGCAAGGGTACGCAATGTTCCCGGCTGGCAAACAGGGGACGCTGACGAGCGCGGTCCACTCCTGGCCGCCCCGCGCGCTTCGCCCGGCTGGCAGTGGCTGGCAGAGCCGAGCAGAGAGAGGTAGAGTTAGCCTCTGAGCAGCCCAGCTGGCTCCCTGAGCATCATGGATGCCAGACGAAGGCTACGCCAGGGCCAGGATAGAAGGTAGCATAGGAAAGACGATTCCAGCCACCATTGGCATACCAGTTGTAGTTACTGGTATAGACGCTGCCATCGGGATTGATCCGCTCTACTACAGCTACATGCCCATAGGCGCTTGCCCCCTGGACACCTGGCTGCAAGACGATAATCGAGGGAACATGCGGCTGTGAAGAGACCACCCAACCGTATTGCTCAGCTCCCGCTACCCACTGGTAGGCATCTCCTTGCCAGGGCACCCAGTAGCCGGTCAACTCGTGATAGCGGAGGTTGGCCCAGTAGGTGCACTGTCCATAGGCAAAACGGTTCAAATCCCCCTCCGTCGGCTGCAAGGGCAGCCCGGGATAGTGCAGTGGCCCGCTGTCGTAGCCATCTTGCGTGACAGCTGTAGCCGTGGCCGCCTGGGACCCAATCTGATAGGTGTTGTCCTGGCCATTGCGAATGAAGCTGATAACCGAGCGCAGCGGGTTGAAACCTTTGCCGCTGTCTCCCGGTCCTACCGGCAAAACATCTATTAGCGTTATCAGAAGCATCAATATGACCAGACTCAGGGTGACAAGATGGAACCACCAACGTCGGCGCGGTGCCGGAGGCCCTCCTCCAGTTCCTCCCGCTGGCGAGCCGTGAATGACCAGCGGGGGACGTCCCGGACTGTGCACCACCGGCAAAACTGCTGACGGTCTCTCTCCTTCCGTCGACGGCTTCAGCGGCGCTTTTTCTACCGTCTGGGTCAGCGGCAGGCAACCATCAGCCGCTGCAGAGGCCGACAGGGAAGACTGTCGTTCGGCAAGCATCGCTGGACCTCCACTCACTCCGATCCGCTCTCCAGCCTGTTGCTCCTCTATTTCCGCTCCGCCGGTCCTGTCTCGACTACCCTTCAACCATGACATACACGCTCCCCGATCTGGCTAGAGTAAAACCTGTTGCCTTCGGTATGTGTCTGACTCTACTCAGTAGGCCGCTGACGGTCAAGCCACTTTCGCTGCTAAGTAGGAATATTGTACTAAAAACATCTTAGATAGCAAGCAGAGAGTAATTAACTCTTTCCTCAGCCTTTGAGGAGAATTCCAGCGAGCGCCAGCGTCGTCAGGTAGTCAGCAGGGTCGGCAAGCGCGAGGAGAGAGTGGGACGGCATGGTCAGAGAGAGAGAAGATGCTCAGCGAGGTCTGGCGAGGGAAGAAAGGCGCAGGGAAGGAGAGTCCTAGGAAGAACAAGCGACTTGTCAACGACCCCTGGCTCAAGCCAGGGGCTTGCCCGCAGCCGCAGCGGCCCGGGCTTCGGGGCTAGTTGACGGCAGCCCACTGCCCCGTAGGAGAGTAAAGCGGGATTGACCCGTTTGCTCTCCCTCTTCCCCTGGACGAGATGGAGGCGAAGCCGTTGCTGAGTCACAGGTCAGTGCCTTGAAGCCTCCCAGAAAAGGGATCCCAGGCAGGAGGGGTACTGTCCATCCCCGCGAGAGAGCAAGAGGGGCCGCCTTCCTCCTCTGGAGGAATCCAGGAGTTCCGGCGGTACACCTTTACGAACCAATAACCAATGTACATGGAGCAAGAGGCGTTGAAAACTGCAGCGAGTCAGGAGAGCACAAAGGGAGAGGCTGGTCAGGCAAGATAGACCAGCCTCTCCTCCTGCTATCGTGTGAGCTAGATCCAGGCGGCGGGCCCGCTCAGTCAGCCAGAGCGCGGGCTGGCTTCAGCTGGTGCGGTCCATCCATCTATCCATCCAGACTACCTGTAGCAAGCCTGGCGCCTAGATCCAGACAAAGTAGACGCCGCTGCCGGGGTAGAACGTATAGTAGGAGACAATTCCCCAGCCGCCGCCATTGGCGTACCAGTTCATATTACTGGTGTAGACACCGCCGTCGGAAGTCAGGCTCTCGGCGACGGCCACATGGCCATAGTAGATATTCGCGCCCTGGACGCCAGGCATCAAGACAACAATGGAGGGGATATGCGGCTGAGTTGAAACAATCCAGCCATTGGCCCTGGCTCCTGCCACCCACTCATCGGCATTGCCACCCCAGGGCACCCACACTCCCGTCAGCTGGTGATAACGGTAATCGGCCCAATAGGTGCACTGGCCGTATGGGAAAGGGTCACCCGAGCTGCTGCCAACAACCGGCCCCGATTGTGTGCCGGTCGGGTTGCTCGGACCGGGATCGTAACCAACCCCACTGCGCACAATAGCTGTCGCCGTGGCGGCGCGCATCGCGGCCAGATCCAGCGTGCTGGAACTGCCGCTGTTGCTTGGGATCATACTCATAATGGACTGGAATAGCCCGCCCCCACTCCGCGCTCCTACAGGACTCTCAGGCAGCACCGTGAGCAGGGTACCAGTGAGAATCAGCGCAACCAGGACCAGGACCGCCGCATGGACATGCCAGCGCTTGCGTGGAAGCAGCTGCGCCCCATCCTGACGCCTGAGCGCTTTTTTGCCATCGCCACGAATGATGAGCGGGGGACGCGCCGTGCTCGCGCTGGCGGAGCTGACCAACGGCAGCAGGGCCGTCTGCAGTTCTGGCAATTGCCCTGTCTCGGGCGCAGCGTACTCCGCCCCTTCCCCAGCCCTGGCTACTGGCAGTAAGGCCGTTTGCTTTTCTTCCTCCTCGCCCGCTACCTCCGGGAGAGGCGTCTGCCGGCCATCGCTCAGGTCAGTCGCACCGGGTAGGGAGACCGACTGAGCCGGAAAGGCGAGTTGCTCAACCGGCGACAACTGGGTGACTAGCCCAGGAATACGAATCGGCTCCTCAGCTCGTTCTTGCGTTTCTGCGACTCTGTCTTGACGGTCCTTAAATGATAGCATGCTGCTTTCCTATCGTTGAAAATATGAGCCGCGTTGTTGCGCGCCTTCTTATTGATATCTTTCTATGTCATCATGCCTGAATGTACTCTGAAAAGAGGATAGCGGTCAAGCGCGCCTTGCTACTGTTAGGACCATAGTACCGCACGGTAGTTCTCTTCTTAACCGCCTGCTTCTCGTCAGCTTCCCACCGCTACCAGGCTGTCCGATCAGCCGCTTCTTCCTATCAGGTGGACGGTATCTCTTGAGATGAGAGAGGAGGAACTACTATGAAGAAGAATTGACCTTTTTGGCTCATCGGGATATACTGCTTTCGCATTGGGCGGCAGTGAACCGCTATGGGATGCTGCACTGTTTGCGCCCACTCATGGCACGGCACAGCAGACAGGGATATTTTTCAGAAGGAGAGCTGGATGCAAGGCCACGGCCAACAAAAGCCTTTCCTCAAGCTGGTGATACTGATATCCTTCACCCTCGTGCTTGCCTTCAGTGGTTGCACGGGTCTACCTGGGATCAATGGCGGCCCACAGAGAAGCTCCACGACGACCGCTACGCCGCGCACGCCCACTCCCAACGCAGCAGTCGAGAGCTGTCCTCCTATCCTTTTCAGCTCCGAAGTAACCTGTTATACTCCCCTCCAGCTTCGCCAATATTATGGCATCGAGCCGTTAATCCAGCGCGGCTATACCGGCAAGGGCCAGACCATTATCGATATCGTCTCGTTCGGCAGTCCCACCCTGCAACAGGATCTTGATGTCTTCAGCCGTCGCTTTCAGCTGCCGCTCACCAAGGTTCAAGTGATCCAGCCAATCCAGAAGCCAGAGTACGATCCCCACCACGACAAGAGCGGCTGGGCTGGTGAAACCGAACTCGATGTAGAGATCATCCATGCCCTGGCCCCCGAGGCTAATATTGTGGTCTTGGTCAGCCCGGTTGCCGAAACGGAAGGCACAGTTGGACTGCCCGAGTTCCGCCAGCTGATCCAGTATGCCATCGACCACCACCTGGGCACGATTGTCTCCCAAAGCTGGGGGGCTTCCGAGGTAACCCTGGAGAATGCTGCAGGTCGGCAGGAGGTGCAACAGTGGAACACCCTGCTCCAGAAGGCGACGTTAGAGGAGCATATGACTTTCTTTAGCTCATCGGGAGATCAAGGCGCCACTGACTACGCCGATTTAAATATGTCGCGGCTTTCGCCCAAGGCCACGACCAGTTTCGCCGCCGATGTGCCCTGGGTGACCAGTGTTGGAGGGACAACGTTGCTGCGCCAGGGGACCCAGATCCACGAGATTGGCTGGAGCCAGAGCGGCGGCGGCTTCAGTGCCTTCTTCCCGGAGCCATCCTATCAGAAGTTGCTGCCCTCCTCCACGCAGGCAGCGTTCCAGGGCCGGCGTGGGGTTCCCGACGTGGCCGCTGCTGCCGATCCGAGCACTAATCTGGCTTTTTACTTCAACGGCGTCTGGGAGACAGTCGGTGGGACCAGCGCCTCCGCTCCAATGTGGGCTGCGCTAGCGGCGATTGCCAATCAGATGGCCGGTCACCCACTCGGTTTTCTGAACCCAGCCCTGTATACGCTGGCAACTACCGCGAACTACCAGCGCGATTTCCACGATATTACTGTGGGGGATAACAGTGTTCACCAGGGGGTGAATGTCCCTGGCTACCTTGCTGGAACAGGTTGGGATGCTGTGACCGGGCTAGGCAGCCCCAATGCTCAATACCTGATTCCTGATCTGATTCGCACCCAGGCCACACTGGCAGCGGCAGGTCAATAAAATCCCCGGCCTGCCGCTGGCCAGAGGCAGAGGCGGGCTGAACGCAAGGCCGGCGAACCCGGAAACACTTAGTTCCAGGTTCGCTCTCTGCTCAGTCAAAGCCAGGCGCTCTCAAAGTAGGCCCTTGCTGACACATAGCTCCGCATTTAAAAGGGAGCCACCCGCCGCACCGCGGATGGTATTATGGCCCAGCGCGACAAATTTATAGCTCAAGACGGGACAGGGACGCAGGCGCCCTAGCGTGACCGCCATTCCTCGACCCGCATCGCGATCATGGAGTGTCTGTGGACGATCTTCCTCGCGACGATAGATCAGCGGCGGCACGGGAGCGCTCGGCAGCCGCAGACGTTGAGGTTCAGGCAGGAAATGCTCCCAGGCCGCGATCACCTCTTCAGGCGAGGCTGGACGCTCCAGCTCGACACTCACGCATTCCAGATGGCCCTCGCGCGTGGCGATACGATTGCAATGCGCGCTCACGACCAATGGCGCCATGCTGAAACCACTCGCTTCGTGCCACTCGCCCAGCATCTTGAGTGTCTCGCTCTCAACCTTCGGCTCTTCACCGGAGATGAAGGGGATGGCATTGTCGAGAATATCGTAGGAGGGTAGACCCGGATAGCCAGCCCCCGAGATCGCCTGCAGCGTCGTCACCAGAACTTTGCGTATGCCAAAGGTTTGCTGCAAGGGCTTGAGCGCCATCACCAACGGGGTGGCCGAACAATTGGGATTGGTCACAATGCAGCCGCTCCAGCCTCGGCGCTTGCGCTGCTCTTGGATGGCCAGGGCATGCTCAGCATTGACCTCGGGCACCAATAGCGGCACATCGGGTTCCATGCGATAGGTCTTGGCATTGCTAAAGACGGCCACACCAGCCTGTGCAAAAGCAGCCTCGACCTCGCCGGCGACCTCAGCCGGCAGAGCCGAGAAGGCAATCTTGACCTCGGGCAGAGCCTCCGGGCGGCAGGGCAAGACCGGCAGTCGGGCCACCTGCTCGGGCATGCTGCTTCCAAGACGCCAGCGCGCTACCTCGCCATAGGGGCGGCTCCTGTGTACGTCAGAGGCCGCCAGGGCTACCAGTTCAAACCAGGGATGGCCTTGTAACAGCTCGATAAAGCGCTGCCCTACCATACCAGTCGCCCCGAGTACCGCCACCGGAAGACGTTGTTGTATCTGTTGCATTGTCAAGGCATCCTCCTTTGCCCATGCCTTCTACTCGCGCATCCTCTCTATCCCAGCCTAGCGGGCTTTCAGCGCTTCCAGACGCTTTCCATGAGCTGGAGGGCGCACTAGAGGGATCACCGGCGCGATCAAATCGCGATGGAGGCAGCGCAGAGCACGCTCGCTGTCGCCATCCTCAATGATGAGAATAATGCCCTGCTCGGAAGCTCCCTGGGAGATAATCGGAATGCGCTCGCGCGCTAGCGCGCTAATAGCGCGGGCTGGACTCATCGGATCGCTCGTGAAGCCGGAGCCGAGGCAGGCACAGGCAGCCAGGCCTGGACGACAGCTGACACGCCAGTGCCCCAGGTCGTGCTGAAGCAAGGAGACGACTGAGGCCGCGGCCTGCTCTTCGACCATGAACGAGAGATGGTGGCCGGAAGAGGAGCAGATGGCCACGGGGGCAGCCCCGACACGAGCCGCCAGGGCAAAGACCTGACCAGCGTTCTCGGGCGCCCCAAACATGTTGGTACTCTCGACAGTCACCAGAGCCAGGCGCCGCCGAACAGTGATGGCCGTCGCGCCACTGTGATACTTGCCCTCTGGTCCAATGAGCGTGCCCTGCATCTGAGGACGGAAGGTGTTACGCACGCGCACGGGGATATTGCGCTGGGCTACCGGGATCAGAGTGCGCGGATGCAAGACTTTGGCGCCAAACCAGGAGAGGCGCGCCGCCTCCGCATAGGTCAAGGCCGGCAGCAGACGCGCATTGGCGACGATGCGCGGGTCGGCAGACATAACCCCGTCCACATCGGTGTAGATAGCCACCTCGCCGCAGTCAATGGCGGCCCCGATGACAGTGGCAGAGTAGTCGGAGCCGTTGCGCCCCAGGGTTGTGACTAGCCCAGCACGCGTGCGACCGATGAAGCCCGGCACCACCGGTACTGTCCGTTCCTGAAGCAGTGGCTGGAGCAACAGCTGCGCACGAGCACGCGTTTCCTCTTCTAGAGGCTCTGCGCCAATGACAGCGCCCGGCTCGCTCGGCGCGCTGCCCTGCGGCTCTCCCGTTACAATAACTTCTTCACGCACCGGGTTCGCTGTTACTCCCGGCAGGCCAAGGTCATTGATGGCGGCAGCCAGCAAGAGCACAGACAGGCGCTCCCCCCAGGCAGCCACTGCGTCAACATAGTCCTCGCAGCTAGCGGCCTCACGCTCCAGTCCGGCCAGCGCCTGCTCTAGAGCAGCGTTGAGCTCCGCCAGACGCTTTCCATCATGGACAGCCTTCTCAGCGGCCTGAAGGTGCCGCTCACGTAGAGCCGCCAACTCGCGACGCCATTCATGGCTCTCACTACGACGGGCATGATGGGCAATGCGCAGCAGCTGATCCGTAATGCCTGACATCGCTGAGACTACAACGACGGGAAAAGGCGCAGCCTCGTCGAGAGCTTTAGTGGCTGCCTGAGCTACAATCTGGGCAACACGGCGAATACGATCGCCACTACCAACAGAGGTACCACCGAACTTTAGCACACAGAGCGAACACTCAACATCCATTGACAATCACCCTTTATCTCCCAGGCGAGACACCTCTTGCTTGCCTCGCTTCTTCCTACGCGACACCAAGCGGCTCGCCGAGCTTAGCCGAGACCGCTCGCAACGCCTGATCTAGATCTTCAATCAGATCCTCAACAGTTTCCAGCCCAATCGAAAGGCGGATAAAATCGGGGGTCACGCCCGTTTCCAGCTGCTCATCGGGCGTCAGCTGCGAGTGAGTGGTGCTGGCCGGATGGATGATCAGCGATTTGGCATCGCCCACATTCGCCAAATGAGAGAACAGCTCTACATGGCGAATCAGCATCTTACCAGCTTCCAGCCCTCCCTTGATGCCAAAGCCCAGAATAGCCCCATAACCATGTGTTAGATAGCGCACCGCCAGCTCATGCTGAGGATGACTGGGCAAACCAGGGTAGCTGACCCAGCTCACCGCCGGGTGGCCTTCTAAAAACTCAGCGATACGCAGGGCATTCTGGCTGTGACGCTCCATACGCAGGGGCAGGGTCTCCAGACCTTGCAGGAAAAGCCAGGCATTGAAAGGACTGACGGCGGCGCCAATATCGCGCATCAGCTGCACACGGGCCTTGATAATGTAGGCTAGCGGCCCGAAGGCCTCGACATAACGCAGGCCATGATAAGAAGGGTCAGGCTCAGTAAAGGCCGGAAAGCGCCCATTGCTCCAGTCAAACTTGCCGCCATCGACAATCACCCCGCCGATGGAGGTGCCATGTCCGCCAATGAACTTGGTTGCCGAATGGACCACAATATCGGCCCCATGCTTGAGCGGCTGCAACAAATAGGGCGTGGGCAAGGTATTATCAACAATTAAGGGAACACCATGCTCATGAGCAATGGCAGCTACAGCTTCGATATCGAGCATGTCCAGCCGGGGATTGCCCAGGGCCTCAGCGTAGATCGCCTTGGTGCGCTCGGTGATCGCAGCACGGAACTGCTCCGGGTGACGACTATCGACGAAGCGCACCGTGATGCCAAGCTTCGGCAACGTGTAGCGGAAGAGATTATAGGTGCCGCCGTAGAGGCTGGTGGAGGAGACCACCTCATCGCCTGCCTCAGCAATGGTCAGAATAGCCAGCGTCTCTGCCGCCTGGCCGGAAGCGGTTGCCAGCGCCCCCACACCACCCTCCAGCGCTGCGATCCGGCGCTCGAAGGCGTCCTGGGTAGGATTCATAATGCGCGTATAGATATTGCCGAACTTGCGCAGCGCAAAAAGATCAGCGGCGTGCTCCGGGCTGTCAAACACGAACGAGCTTGTTTGATAGATAGGAACGGCCCGGGCACCTGTGGCGCTATCAGCCGTTTCCTGACCTGCATGCAACGCCAACGTCTCAAAACCATAACTACGATTGCTGTTCAGTGCCATGAGAGAATCTACTCCTGAGAAAAACCAGATCTAACGACAGGCCGCCACCGCAGGGACGGACAGAAGAACCGACGACGCTTCGGACACTTCGGACAAGGGAACGGGCGCCCGGCAATGCGCGGCTTGATCAGGTTTCCAGCCAGCGCAGAGCAGCGTTCATCTGCTCCCACTCTTTCAAGAAAGCATCATGGCCATGAGGAGAATCCAACTCGACATAGGTCGCCTCTCCTCCAAGCGCTCGAACACGCTCGGCCAGCCAGCGGACCCGGGCCGCCGGAAAGAGAAAATCAGAGCGGATGCCGATAAAGAGCGCGCGGCTGCGAATACGAGTAAGAGCCGTATCGAGAGAAGGATAGCCCTCACTGACATCGTAGAGATCCATCGCGCGGCTCAGATATAGATATGTATTGGCGTCGAAGCGCCGCACCAGGGAATTACCCTGATAATACAGATAATTCTCTACATCGAAGCGCTTTCCCAGACTTGGAGTGCGGGTCGGTGAAGGCACTTCACCAGCGCGAGCCGGGCGACGGGAGAAGCGCAGCTCCATTGCCTCTTCACTCTGGTAAGTGATCATGCCAAGCATACGTGCGATGGCCAGGCCGGCATCGGGTCCCTGACCGGGTGGGTAATCACCGCCCTGCCAGCGCGGGTCCAGCATAATGGCCTGGCGCCCCACCTCGCTGAAGGCAATAGCCTGAGCTGTCAACGCCGCCGTCGCTGCCACCACGATGACCTTCTCCACCAGCTCCGGGTAGCAAACTGCCCACTCCAGCGCCTGCTGTCCACCGATCGAGCCGCCGGCCACAATCAAGCGCCGAATGCCCAGGTGCTCTATCAGGCGGCGCTGGGCATGGACCATATCACGGATCGTGACCAGCGGGAAACGCATGCCGTAGGGTCGCCCCGTGCTCGGATCGATCGACGAAGGACCAGTACTGCCATAGCAGCCGCCGAGCACGTTTGAGCAGACGACAAAGTAGCGCGACGTATCGAAGGGCCGGCCCGGGCCGATCAGCGGGTTCCACCAGGCGGCCTTCGGGTCGTCCGGGTGCTCAGGATCATGGGCATGCGAACTGCCCGTCAGGGCATGGGCAATCAGGATGGCATTGTCGCCTGCCGCGTTGAGGCGCCCCCAGGTTTCGTACGCCAGCGTCACGGGGCCAAAACGGCCACCGTACTGAAGCGGCAACGAGTCAAAGGTATAGCTTTGCAAGTGATTCACAGGAGCAGGCTGTGTACCTGTCACCACACTGTGCTCGACGCGAGCCACCATGTGCACACTCCTTGCAACAAAAAGGGAACAAAAAAACCCTCACCCTACCCAGGGGCGAGGGACAGTCTCTTCGCGGTACCACCCTGTTTTGCCAGCGCCTCACGACGCTGACCTTGGAGTGTTGCCAAGCCGCAGGTCCCCAGGCTCAACCATGACCTTGCATCAGAGCGCAGCCCAACTCAGGCGGTTTCCTTCCTCTGGCTACTCTTGGCCCGGCTCAGATCTCAGCTGTCGGGCTGACCGAACCATCCAAGGCCGCATCTTGCCCAGGATGCAGCTCGCTCGCAACACTGCAGCTTGTAACGGAGCCACCCGGCACAGTCTACTCGCCCGCCCAAGGCGGGCCTTCAACCTGCAACTCGGAGGGCATTTTCAACGCCGCCGCAGCGCCGGCATCTCAGCGCCGCCGACTCTCTGTAGCCGCATACGACGTCTACTCGTCCTCGTCAACGTTATTCTCGATTCGATTGACCGCTAGACGACTGGTGAGCACACTCGTACCCGCCCGGTACGCGGGGCAAGAAAAAACCCCTTTTTGTGAAAAGGGGTCTTTAGCATCATTGCCAGGTTCCCCTCATCTTGCGGAACAGTGTTCCGCCGGAATTGGCACCTTACCAGCAGCTCTGCTGGCGGGTTGCCGGGCTTCACAGGGCCGTCTCCCTCCACCCGTCTTGATGAGAGCGCTAACCGCGTCGGTTCAATTGTTCGGGTACATTATAGTTGTTAGTTAGTATAGCGGAGATGGCTGGAGCTGTCAAGGGTCAGCATGGCACTGGTTGTTCTGCGGCCTGGCCGCTTCTCGACCACGCCAGGCTGCTTGTCAGCTGGGCGGAGATGAGCGGGCCAGGTTGGTATGGACACCAAGAGAAGAGAGAAGGACGAAAGGAAGGCTATGAATCAATCGAGATCTGAACCAATGTTGTTATCTGCAGAAAAGGCAGCCGAGGCTTGCCAGGTTCTGGCACGAGCTTTCCAACATGATCCGCTGATGGTTTTTGTGCTTCCTGAGGAGAGGCGCCGCGCCGTTGTGCTGCCCGGCCTTTTTTCCATGACGGTCCACTATTGCCTGCGCTACGGTCAGGTCTATGCCTCACCGGGCCTGGAAGGGATCGCCTGCTGGCTACCACCCGGCGAGACAACCCCTACACTGGAGCGCCTCTTGAGCATCGGCCTGCGCTTTTCTCCCTTGCGCGTCGGCCTGGGCGGTCTTTGGCGGATCGGCCTGGCCGAGCGCTATGCCGCCCGTCAGCATGCGCTGCACACACATGGGCCACACTGGTATCTCTGGGCCTTGGGTGTTGATCCTCCTTACCAGGGCCAGGGAATCGGCAGCGCTTTGCTGAAGGTTGTCTTCCAGCAGGCCGACGCCCGCCACCTCCCTTGCTACCTGGAAACCCAGAATCCGCGCAACGTCGGCTTTTACGAGAGGCATGGCTTCCGCGTGGTCAGCGAGACGCCGATTCCCCACGGCCAGGGCCTGCGCCTGTGGGCCATGCTGCGCGAGGCTCCATCCACCATGCCCTCCTCCCCTTCTCAGTCTTAGCGCGTCCCATAGCTCGGCTGGCCAAAGGCAACATGATGACGCCGCTGACCAAAGAGCAGGTAGAGAAACGGCCCAAGGAACGGGATGAACCAGATGACCGCCAGCCAGAGGAGCTTGCCAGCGGTCGAATGGCCATCCTCTAAAATCATGAATGTCTCGATAATGTGCCCAACAATTGGCACAAAGACGATTATGAGAAAGAGCAGTGAATTGAATAAACATCCACGCTCACCGGACATATCGCCTCCTTAGGTAAAACCGCTTATGCAGGCCAACAGGGCAGAGCAGGTCCCGCTAGCGATTAACCTGCTCCTGCCCTCCGCACCACTTCTGAATGATCTGCACCTCTTTGAGAAAGAAGTCCAGGGGGGGAAAATGGGCCTGATACGCCTCACCAGCAGCCCACTCTCCAAGAGCATGTTCTCTTCGCCTGGTTCTCTCCTCCAAAGACACGGATCAGCCAGCCAGAAGGTGACAGGTCGGAGAGAGGCGAGGCCAGAAGAAGCGGCAATGGAGCCGAGGGGGAGGGCAACACAGGGGAGAGCGTGAGAAAGAGCAGGTGTCTGCCTAGAGGGCAAGGCGCTTGCCAAGGAGGCGCCGTGTCAGATTCATGCTGAGCGGGCGATACACGTACTCATAGCCGCCGAGGAAGCGCACTACCTCGCCACCCCAGCCGCGCTTGAAGCGGTAGACACCCGCTAGCGGCTCGTGCTCGTCTTCGGTTTCAGGAATACCCCACAGGTCGTAACGGACAGCCCCAGCGGCGCGGGCCCGACGCATTGCCTCCCACTGGAGCAAATAATTGGGCATAAGCTGGCGCAGCTCGTTGCTGGAGGCCCCATAGAGATAGAGCGCCTCACGCCCCATGCGTCCCACAAAGATCCCAGCTAAGAGCTGTCCCTCATACTCGGCAAGCAGCAAATCAAGCTGATTGCGGGGAGCGAGAATCAGCCAGGCGTGCTCATAGTACTCGTAGTGATGGATACCAAAGCCATCGCGCGCTGCCGTGATCTTCAATAGCTCATACCAGGCGCGCACATCCTCAAGGGTCTGAGCCTCGCGCACCCTGACACCTCGTCGGGCAGCCAGACGCAGATTATAGCGCCACTTCTCCTTCATACGAGCCAGGAGTGTCTCCTCGTCAGCGTCTAGATCAACTATGATTGTGCGCAGCGGCTGAATAGTGCGCACAGGGCGGAAGCCGGAGGACAGCAGGCGGTGTGCCACTCGTTCTCCCAGCTCAGTGCCCGCCAGCAGGGGTGGCTCCAGGCGCAGAGCTAAGGCCCCACGTCGGCGCAGCAGACGATGGAGAGCTGTCCAGAAAGCGCTGCAGCTTTCCTCATGAGACCAGTCGAGCACAGGGCCGCGAGGAATGTAGGCCAGATGCCCACACCAGTACGGCATCTGAGGAGCGCCGCGGCAGAGCACCTGAGCAGCAGCCACTATGCGTCCCGTCGACCGCTCGCAGAGCGCCAGACGCAGAGGTTGCCAGCCAGCCTCGGCCTTTAGCTCACCCCAGCCCCAGCTTTGCAACAGGTGGCCGTCGTGTTCCTCCAGAAAGCTATCCCAGACCCGGCGCTCGTCAATCCTCTTCAAGAGATAACCTTGCTTCATGAGCCTTATTGTATCATGCTCAGCGCTCTCGACAAGAGAGCAGTTCGTCCCGGGAGGAGCCTGGCTGGCAACAGGAGGCCCGGTCAGGGAGAGCGTACAGGCTGGCACAGCAATGATATAATATCGTCTGGTGGGTTTCCCCGCTATGCACACCTGTCCACGAGCGGAGAGGTGCGGCATTGGTCAGTCAGCGAGCCAAGGCTGATAGTACTGGCGGGAGGGACGTCAACCCTCACTGCCAATCAGGAGGCAACAGGTGAAAATAGTGATCCTCGGTTGTGGCCGCGTTGGCGCAACGCTGGCCAATATGATGGATCGCGCGGGTCACCAGGTCTCGGTCATCGACTATAGTAGCGAAGCCTTTCAGCGTCTTGATCCCGACTTCAAGGGCGAGACCATCCTGGGCAACGGGGTCGATGAGGACATCCTGATCCGCGCCGGTATCAAGGAAGCCGACGCCTTCGCGGCGGTCACGAATGGCGATAATCGCAACATCATGGCGAGCCAGATCGCCAAGGAGATCTTCCACGTTAAAAAAGTCGTCTGCCGTATTTACGACCCGATTCGGGAGCGCACCTATCATGAGCTGGGATTGGAGACCTTCTGTCCCACAACGATAGGGGCGCAGATGCTAGCTGAGGTCCTCCTCAGCGAGCCTACAGCGGCAAAAGCAGCGCGACAAGACGAGAAACAATAGAGGATAGCTCTATGTATATCATCATCGGAGGCGGTGGCGACATCGGCTACTACCTCACCAAAACGCTCCTGAACCAGGGACATGAGGTTCTGCTCCTTGAGAAGGACGCCGCGCGCTACCAGGCACTGAGTGAAGAGCTGGGGGAGGCCGTCGTGCGTGGCGATGCCTGCGAAGCGCGCGTCATGGAAGATGCCGGTGCCAAGCGTGCGGATGTGGTCATCGCCGTCACCGGCGAAGACGATGACAACCTGGTCATCTGCCAGATGGCCAAGCGACGTTTTAACGTCAACCGCACTATAGCCCGGCTCAACAATCCGAAGCACGAAAAGATCTTTCAGAAGCTTGGCATCGATATCACCGTCAGTCCAACTAAAGCCATTCTCTCGCTCATCGAGGCGGAGATACCTACCACACGCTTTGTACCGCTCATGAAGCTACGCAGGGCGGGCCTTGACTTTGTCGAACTGCGCATACCTGCGGAGTCGCCCACGATCGGCAAGACCTTACGCGAGATCAACCTGCCGCGCAATAGTAACCTGGCTTTGATCGTGCGGAATAACCAGCCTATTATCCCCAACGCCGACACTGTGATCCAGGAAGATGACGAGATCTTCGCGCTGGTGAGTCCAGAAGGCGAGGACGCCATTCGCAAAGCTTTTGGGGCGCTTGGCTAAAGCGGTCCGCTTGCCCCTGTTAGCGTTCGACAGGTTCATCCTGTTCCTGTTGCTCACCCTGAACAACCGTGTGGCGCTGTTCCTGCGGCTCAGGGAAGGAGCGCAGAAGGTCGAGCTGTTCGATCTTCTCCTCCAGGTCGATTCCCTTCTTGATAGCCGGAGCGGCGCTGACACGGTTTATCCCTTGATCAAGGATCACCTCACTTGTAGTACGCAGACCATGAGCCACCTTGGCCGCGCCGGTCAGGCCCGGCTGCTGCTGAGTGCGGCGTCGACGCAAGACCCAGGGCTGACGGCGCGGGGTCAAGATCTGCTCAGCGCTCTCTCCCTTCACCAGGGAGCGGTAGATGCTGGTAACCACCACCCAGGCGGCGGCCACAATGGGAGTCGCAATCAGGGCGCCGAAGGCTCCAAAGAGCTGGGCGCCGATGATTAAGGCCAGGATCGAGGCCACCGGATGCAGCCCTACAGCATGGCCCACGATGCGCGGACCCAGGACATTACTTTCGACGATTTGGATGATCACGAAGTAGCCGATGACCACGAAGGTGCGAGGGAATGGCTCGGGCAAGAGAAGGGAGATGGCCACCGCCGGCAGAGAGGCCAGAGCCGGACCGACCATCGGAATGGTCTCAAAGAGGAAGGCCAGGGCCCCCACAATCAAGGCATAGTCTTTGAGTCCCAACCAGGGGCTGGCGCAGCCCAGCCCCGCCAGCACCCCAATGATGACCGCCAGCGTCAACTGACCGCGGATATAGTTGCCTACGACGCGATTGAGGGCATCTTCGAAGAGGAGAAAGTGAGGCAATGAACGCCGCGGCACCACCTTGAAAAGACTGTCGCGGATACGTTTGCCATCCAGGGTCAGGTAAAAGCTGAGGACCGTCACCAGGACGACATTGACAATGAGATCAGTCAGGGTGAAGAGAAAGCCCACAATGTTGTTGACAAGCGAACGCGCAAAGTCGGTCGCTTGCATCTCGATCTGCGTTAAGACGCTGTCGATCTTTTCTTGCGGAATGCCCTGGTCAACAAGAAATTTCTGCAGCTTCGCCGACAACTCAGGTAGCTGATAGGCATAATTCTGGATGGTCACCGAGAAGGTCTGCGCCTGACGAATGAGGGCAAACAGCAAGGCGTAGAAGAGACTTCCGACCACTACTAATACTACAACGTAGACGAGCAGTGTGGCCAGCGAGCGCGGTAGACCAAAGCGCTGGAGCTTGTCGACCAGTGGCGAGACAAGAAAAGCTATGGCCATGGCCAGCAGGAGCAGCACCAGGGCATGGAGAAAGAGGCCGGAAATGCTCCATCCTAACCAGCCTAGAATGCAGATGCAGACAATGCTAATGAGAATATCTCGAACACGCTGCCAGTTAACACGCTCCATGCACTCCCTCCTTACCAGGCTCAGCACCCCTTCACCGGAATCATTCGCTTCTATTATGCTCCTCTCCCGATGGGAAGACAAGCAGGGAAGGGGTGCTCAATTAAGCTTGATTGAGCGCTGGCGCTGCCTGTCAAAGCAGTGCTTTTCTCCAGGTCTATCTTACTAGAGAGATCATGCCTGCTTGGCAGACAGCGGATGCTGATGCAAGCAGGGCCAAGACTTTCTCCACAGGCCAGGCGTAGGCAGACCTATTCCTCGCCATCAGGAGCAGCGGTCTGACTTTTGCACGCGCTGGTCTCGCCGCCCATCGAGGGGAGAAAAATCCTCTCCTCCTACGTAACTTTTGAGAGCAGGATACGTTTGTAAACCTTGGGGAGTCTGTACGGTCGGCTGCTTCTCTAAAGTCTATCAGCACAGGAGGGAGAAGAAGGCACAACGCTCGACAGAGCGAGGCCAGCTCGCCTCTGTCCTTTTGAAACCCTCGGCACCTACCCGCAGCCAACGACTACGGCGGTACCTTGGTCTGGCCATCGTTAAGCTGTTGTCTGGTTATCGTCTACGACAATGTCAGCGTATCCAAATCTCTAAGGGATGTGCCCATGAGCGGTCTCGCTATTCTGCTAAGCCAAACTATTATATATTGGACACTTCTGATACTACTCATTTCATGGATAATCATTTTCGCTATTCTCGCATTACGTCCAGAACCGTCCAACAAGGAAAGCGCTGAAGGACGTGTCTATCACGTCCCAGCTGCCGCAGAAGTCAGTGTTGTGCCCGAATTCCAGCTCCCAGGTCACCAGCATCGGCAGCCACAAGTGCTGCAGGCTGTGGGAGTAGCCGCTCCATCGGAGCGCGATAGCTGAGTCTAGTCGGGCTTGCTCGCCCTGCGATAGAGGAAGCAAGAGATGCACTGCAGCATCAAGCGGTTTGTTGCCTCCCGGGCCGGGGGAGAGAGTGCTGATCTTGACCAGCTCTCTCCCGGCGAGAGGCGCTGAACCCCGCCCCGGGGCCGAGACAGCGCTGTCCACATCAGGAAGAGGTGAATCTGAGTGGCTCGCCAGGTCGAGCGGGGCGGAAGGAACCGTTCTCGTTGATGAAGAAGAAGTGGCTTCCTTCGATGGTCACAACCATATCGGGCTTGCCATCTCCGTTGACATCCTGGAAGCTGAGAGTCACTGGTGCCAGGTCTTGCCCAGGCCCAACCAGTACTGGCCCTACATAGATACGGGCTTTGGTAGCATCGCCGCCAGGAAATTCGATAATCTCGACGTGGCGGTTGAGATTCAAGGCAATAAAGTGGCTCGGGTTCGTGGGGGAATCGTTATGGCCCACCACGGCATCGATCTGGAAGGTGCGCGGGCGCCCATAACGCCAGTCATCGAGCGTGGTCTGCCACCAGCCGGTCAGAGCGGTCAGGACGACCCAGCCGACAACCATCGCCAGCCAAAAGAGGCCCAGCCACAGCAGCCAGTGATAGCGCCTCCCGGCTTGCTGGGATAATGGTGCTGACCGTAATGGCTCCTCGGTGCGCCGCTCCCGCGCCCGCTCTGGAGCAGCGACTGCTGGGTTCACTGCAGGCTGTCGCTCGCTGGCCCGGCGGCGCGCTGGCGCGGGTGTTCTCATTTCACTCTGACGTTGAGCAGCGCTAGGCCGTGTACTGACCAGACTACTCTCCGGTAGAGCATCGGCACGAACCCGCCCGACCTCAGTCTTCACATCGGCTAACACCTGATAGCGACGCACGACGCTGGTGGGACGCACCTCCTTCCAGGAAGCTTCATCTTCTTCGTGAACTGTGCTCACTCGTTCGTCATCGCTGTGCGGGAGCTGACGCAGAGGGAGGGACTCCGCAGCTCGCCGAAGATGGCTCGGGTTCAAACTGTCACCTGCTTCCTTTCTTGTCTTGCGCTTAGGCTTTGGGGACGACTTAGAAAATTTGTTCTAGTTTTGAGGGACAGTATACCCTATAGGGCCGTCTCCGTCAAGCCAGGCTTGTCAATGTTGAGAGCCTGGTCTCTGGCACTCAGCAGAGGCCGGGCTATCCCCACCAGCCCAGTCAGTCTTAGTGGCTGTGCGGGGTCAGGCGCAGGTAGAGATAGGCATCGAGCAAGCCGCGTAGGGAGCCGATCAGGGCCAGCAGACCTGCCCAGAGGAGCAGGGCTATCCAGGGGGGATTAAACTGGGCAAAGAACCAGCTCTGTCTGGCGACGAGTAAGCCCCAGGCAGAGGCGAACAGGAAGGCCGCTAGAAACATGAAGAGGCCTGCGCAGGCGCTGGTGCGTATGAAGGAGGCCGTGGAGAGCCTGCGCATCTCGATAGAGACTACCGCGCCTGGCGTTGGAGCAGCCACAAGGGCAATGAGCAATAAACCGAGCATGTTGAGCAAATGGGGGACAAAGAGGTGCTGAGCCGAGGTGGCTAAGGTCAGGATCAAGATGATAGTAAGAGGCAAGAGTCCGGTGAGAGCCGCCTCAGCAGCGGCGCGCCAATGGACAGGAGCAACCTCGACCTGATCATGGGCCACATCGACCTGCCCCAGCTGACGCACGGCATAGATGTTGCTGCCTAAAAGCAGGATATAGGCCAGCAGCGGCAGCCAGGGAGCGGCAGCATCAGCCAGGCCGACCAGGAGCGTGGCGCCCGCCAGGGCAACTAGCGAGGCCGCACAGGTGCGGTAGATGGCTCCTCTGACGTTGCGCAGAGAGGAGCGCGTAACGCCGCAGAATCCAAGGGCGGCGAGGGCCAGCAGATTGATACCCGTGGCCAGCAAGACCCCGAGATCAGCCAGCAGCACACCCTTGCCACTGCTGAGAGCGTAGAGCAGGGCCAGAATCGGGAATTGGGCCACCAGGGCGATGAGGATCAGACTATAGTAAAAGAGACGCCGCCCCTCGTGGAAGATCGGAGCTGGCTCGGTCTCTTCATCCGGCGAAACAGGCGGTGTGAGCTGCTCCTGCGCTTGGTGTTGTGAAGGCCATTCCCAGGGTCGCGGCCCTTGCTGCCAGGGAGCGCGCCCTGCTGGGGAGGCGCCTCCCTCCCAGCCTTTCTGCCTCGCTCCTACGGCCTCGCTCACGGCCTCTCTCACCGGCTCGGCAACGGTCAGATCGCTGTTGTCAGCATTGCCGCTGATACGCAATACGCCTGAAGCTGGCGTGGGGAAGGCCCCGAGTACAGCGCTGCGCAGGGCGGCAGCTAGCTCTAAGGCACTCTGATAGCGATCTTCGGGACGCTTGGCCAGGGCCTTGAGAACGACCTCTTCAACCGCTGGTGGCAGGTCGGGACGCTTCTGGCTCGGCAAAGGTACAGGCTCGCTCAGATGCTTGTTCATGACGATAAAGGGTGTGGTACCGGTGAAGGGCACTTCACCAGTCAAGAGTTCGTAGAGCACGACCCCCATCGAATAGATGTCGGAGCGATGATCAACCTCGCTGGTACTGACCTGCTCCGGTGAGGCGTACTCAACGGTCCCCAGGAAGTCACCAATGGCAGTCAAGGCCGGTAAGGTCTCCAGGCGCACAATGCCAAAGTCGCTCAAAAGCAAGCGCCCATCCAGATGGAAGAGCAGGTTCGCCGGTTTGACATCGCGGTGGACGATGCCAAAGTTGTGAGCGTAGTTAAGGGCATCAGCCAGCTGGCTCATGTAGCTGACGATGATGCGCAGATCGAAGTGCCGCCCCTCGCGTTTCATTTCATCGATGCGGTCGCGCAGCGTTCCCCCGCGCATGTAGGGCATAACCAGGTAGGCCAGTCGTTCGTTACCAACGAGCGCTTCATCATATTCATAGATAGGAAGAATATTTTTATGCTCTAGACGAGCAACAGTATCAGCTTCGCGCCGAAAGCGCTCTAAGAAATTCCGTTGCTCTTCAGGGTCGTAGCTGAGGGACGGAATCAGCACCTTGACGGCGACTGTGCGCACAGGCCGCGATTGCTGTGCCAGAAAAACAGCTCCCATACCGCCACGTCCAATGATCCGCTCTAGTGTACATGTGCCAAGCGTCACGCCTAGAAGCTCATTGACGTCCATTCTCTATCCTTAAGAAGCAATTCCCTTGTTATTCTGACTACCCAGCAAGCAGAGAACAGAGATGGTGGCACTGTTATGCCCTGCTCAGGCCCAGAGATCAGGTTGCGCCAGATCCTGAGAGGCGCGCGGGCGACGCTCTTTTTCGCCTGCGCTTCCCGCGCCAGAACGCGCTTTGCGCTCACGCGCAGGCCGCCCTGCCGGTAGGATGACGACCGACGGTGGCTCGTCGTTAGCGCTAGTGACCTCAGTGGTGGTAGTGCTCTCCACGCCTCTATAGGTAATCTGTGTCTCAAAGATGGAGCTGTGCTCGACGCCCACGCCTTCAAGCTGTTCAAGTAGGGCCTCCAGGGCTGCATCATCACAGTTCGCCAGGCATGGCCATCGCAGACGTAGCTCAGCCGCTACAGCGCTCCAGGCCGTTGTGCCACGTTCTTCTACCCACTTTACGAATGAGGCGGCAAAGCGTTCAAACCACTCACGCGTATAGAGACCAACGCCAGGAAGAAAGCGAATATGCTGATCACTGATGGTTGCTGCTGCCTGTTCCAGCTCAGTCCGCCGGTAGCAGCACAGCAAGGTATAGCAGTCACGCTCAGCAATGAAGTTCTCCCGACGAATCTGCTGCCGTATCGCCTCTCGATCGAGGAGGGCCAGGCGCCTGGCGAAGTCATCGTAACGGCTGCGGAGCAGGTGCAGGAGATCGCTGAGGGCCACCTGGCCATCGTAGCTCACGATGGGAAAGGCTCCTTCCAGAGAGGCGAAGGCTGCCCGCGCATCGCGAGGTACGAGAAGAATAATATCGCCACGTCCTTGCAGCTGCCGCAATTTCTGTATTTTACGTTCTCGATAAGCAGGTGTCCAGAAACCAAGGATTTCGACATAAAGGCGCTGCTGTCCTCGTGAAAGAGCAAAATCAGGAATAAAGATACCTTCTCGCAGCAGCAGTGGCTCAGGCTCACGCTCCAGGTACCAGCCCTCCAGTCCTTGACCTGGGCCACGTTCGAGCGCCTGGAAGGCAGCGGCGAAGGTACTTTCCAGCTCGCTGTCAAAGAGAGCTTCGTCTGCCTCGGCTGGCCGTCCCGCCTGGTCCTCTTCTGGCAAGGTCAGCAGGGAGAGCAGAGCAGGGTCCAGGGGGAGATGATAGGCTCGTTCGCCTAGATAAACCAGGGCCTCGGCAGCCACAATGGCTTTGCGCAGTCGTTCACCGCTGCGCCGGCGCCGACGGGCGCTTGTGTCCGTTGCGGGCAAGGGCGCGTACTCCAGGAGCAAGCGACAGAGACGGGCCAGCCGCTGCCCATACTGCTGAGGGAGGCCTGTCATCTCCTGGGGACCATAACAGGTCAGGCGCAGACGAGTGGGCTGATCTCTCTCGGAGAGCGGCAGAGGATCACCCTCCAGCTCAGCGGCGTAATCCAGATCATAATAGATGCCCAGGCGGCGCGCCAGGTAGCAGAAGCGTTTGATCACTGCACCCAGGCCGACCGGCTCGACAGCGCGTAACACCTGAGAGTCAAGGAGAAAGGTCACCCGAGCTGCGCTGCTCAAGGCTGCCTCAAAGATAGCCTGGTTGTAATGGGCGACGATCAGCGCCGGCTGAGGAAGACTTTCGCACACTCGCACCAGACAGGCCTCGTCCTCACTGTCGAGGATGAGCAGCCGCTCTAGCTCGGGGAGCGAGAGAGAGAAACGTGCAGCAAAGGCTGTGAGGGCCGCCGTGCGTTCGCTGCCGGCCAGAAAGCCGTCGTAGCTGCTGTTGACATAGTCGAAGAGCGCAAGACGGAGCTGAACGGAGGAGGAAATGCCCGCTTGTTGGAGAGCCATCAGCGCTTGCTCACCAGCGGCGAGGTGTTTGAGCTCGTCGGTCCAGGCTGGCTGCTGCCAGGTGTACCAGGTTCCAAGAACGGCAATCAGACCATCGGCAAGACGATAGTCACCAATACAGGCACGCGCTTCATCTAGAGAAAAGGCCCGTCGCGGTCGCCCGAGCAGCCCTTCATAGTAGGCGAGGAGCTGCGCGATCTCGGCACTTAGCTCTCCCGGCTGCAGCCAGCGCAGCGTTAGATAGCGCTCGCCACCGCGACGGTAGACCTGCTTTTTGACATCTTGTAGACTGAGACGCACACACGATCTCCCTGACTTCTCGCCCCCGTCGTTCTCTAACGGACAGAGGCATTATATCGCAAACAAGCGGCACTGCCTAGCAGTGACCTCTCTGCCACAAGCAGGCCAGCGGACGGGCCAGCGGTGGGACCTTTCTCCCATCCCATGAGGGTATGACGTACATAGGGGGTTCTCCGGCGTAAAGGCAACAAAAATATTATTATGATCGATAAAATCATTCCTCTCCAAAAGAATTTTGTCGTGAAGGTTGTAAAGAAGCTGACCCAGAGACATTGGTATGATCTCATTGCATGGTTGTCCCGTATCTGGTATAGTACTCACGGGAAGGCAATGGATGGGCATTGGGCTGGTTAACGGCCACTCTCGCCCTTGGGCGCGCCGCTTGGGCAGGGAAGCAGCGCAGCGCTATCCTCACAAAAATGGGCGCTTGCGACCGTGTTCTATTTCAGGGAGAGAGCATACACACTGTAGGACAACCACCATCCTGAACAGAGGGGGGTTGCTATGAGCACCATCCCGCGCCGCATTGGCAGATATGGATTACAGCAGCAACTGGGCAGTGGCAGCCTGGGCGAGGTCTGGATGGCCTACGACCTTGAGCGCAACCAGGTGGTAGCGCTCAAGCTGTTCCACAGCGATTTGCAGGCCGACCCCAACTTCCTGGCACGCTTCCACCAAGCTGGCCAGATGCTGAGCGCCCTGCATCACCCCAATATTGTGTCGTTGCTCGGCTTTGAGGTGCTCCGCGTACCGGAGACCAACAGCACGATGGCTTGTATGGCGATGGAGTACGTGGAGGGGGAGACGCTGGCCCATTATATTCAGCATACGCTGCGCAAGGGCCTTTTTCCTCCTATTTCCGCCCTCGTCTATCTTTTTAAGGCCCTTGGAGCTGCCCTGGACTACGCTCACCAGCAGGGTATTATTCATGGCGGTTTGAAGCCTTCCAATATCCTGCTGGACCAGCGCCATGCTTTGCACAGCAAGATTGGCGAGCCGCGCATCGCTGATTTTGGCCTGGCCACGCTTTTCAAAGGGACGAGCAGCTTGCAGAGTGCCCTCTATATCTCACCTGAGCAAGCCCGTGGCCAGCCCCCTACTGAGCGGAGCGATATTTACTCGCTCGGCGTCATTCTGTATGAGCTGTGTACCGGAGTCCAGCCTTTCCGCAGTGAGAGCGCTGTCGCGCTGATGATGCAGCATATTAACGTGCTGCCGACCCCTCCGATCTTGATTAATTCGAGCATCCCACCAGGCCTTTCAGAGGTGATTCTCCGCGCAATCGCTAAGGACCCGGCGACACGCTTCCGCAGCGCTTCTGCCCTGGCCGACGCGGTAGCAGAAGCCTGTGCGGCGCTACCTACGGGCCAGCTTTCGCTGGGTGACGAGTTCCTCCGCGATGGCCACGGTTCCGCAGAGGAGTCCAGCGCTCTCTCCGGCCCGCTGCCCGCTGCCACCGCTCAGACGACACGACGCATCCCGGTGGTCACCCCGGAGAGCGGAGCGGCGCCAAGTACGCCTTTGCCGGCTCCCGTTTCCGCTCGTGTTCCCCAGCCTCTCCCGCCCGCTCCCCCTGCGCCTGCTCTGCCTCCAGCGACTACAGCAGTGCTGCCTGCCGTTCCTGCCCGAGGACGTGGAAAGGAGTTTCCTCTCAGCTACGCTATCATCAGCGGGGTCGTTCTCTGTATCATCATTCTGGGTGCCAGTTTCGCCAGCCTCTGGCCCCACCAAAGTCAGCCGACTAGTCAGCCGGCGACGCCCAGCATTCCCGGCTACGTCTTTTTCCAGGATGACGCTCTGGGTCACGCCGATGTGCTCCGTATCGAGATCTCCGACTTGCCTGCTCCGGCAGCGAACCAGGCCTATTATGCCTGGATGCAGGTCAGCGGCTCTCGCATTATCCCCCTCGGGAAGTTACTGATCTCCAACGGCAAGGCAAGCCTCGTCTATCCGGGCGATGTCCAGCATACAAATCTGCTCTCAGTCGCTACCGGTTTCTTCGTGACCCTGGAAGATGGCCAGCAGCAGCCGCAAGCTCCTGCAGGACCCAAGGTCTATGCTGGTAATCTGAATGGGGCCGCGCTTCCCTACCTGCAGCATTTGCTCTACCTCGCCCCGGGCCTGCCCGAGAAGGTTGGTATCGCTGTGGAGATGTTCGAGACAATTAAGTCCATCAATGATAAGGCCAGCAGTATCGTCGATGATTTGCAAGGTCCCCACGACTACGGTCTGGCCTGGCGCCAGGCGAACCGCATTATTACCATGATCGACAGTACCAACTACGCTCACAGCAGCGGCGACCTTCCCGCGAATCAGCCTGCGCTCCTACAGATCCCGATCGGCCTCATTTCTTCGCCATCTACTCCAGGGTATCTGGACATGATGGCCAGCGAGATCAGCCACTTGCAAGAGGTCGCTGGTCAGAATAGCACAATGCTGCAGCATATCCAGCATATTAATAATGCCCTGAGCGATCTACGACAGTGGGTGGCCAATATGCGCACCTACAGTGCTAAACTGGCTCAGACTCCTTTGGATCAGATGGGAAGTCAGAACGCACTCGATCTGGCACTGCAGTTGAAGAAGGCTGCAGCAGACTCCTATACCGGACGCGTGATTCCACCCAACGACCAGCCCACGATGGACCAGGGTTCGGCAGGGATGTATCAAGCCTATGTCGAGTGTCAGTATCTGGCCGCGGTACCCCTGCAAAAAGTCTGAGCCGCAATGAGCGGAAGCTAGAACAGCAGGTTGCTTCGTCCAGGTTCGAGACAAGCCGTTCTCTGCAGGCAGGAAGCCCCTCCCTCTCACGTCCACCTTAGCTTAGTTAGTAAGGAAGAGAGGCCCAGAGGCATAAAAGCCTGGCTTGTGGCACTCAAGATGACTGGCGCCGCCGACGAGCGATCTCCTCTTCGGTCGTGCCGCTGGTGACTAGCTCGTAGAGGGTGGCTTGTCCCTCTTTGGGTCGCAGAACCCGTCCCAGACGCTGAATATATTCGCGTCTGGTGCTGTTCCCGCTGACAATGATAGCCACGCGACAGTCGGGAAGGTCAACTCCCTCGTTCAGGACACGTCCAGTAACGAGCTTGCTGTACTGCCCTCGGCGGAAGCGCTCTAGAATAAGCTGACGCTCCTCTGCAGCAGTCTTGTAGGTGACGCTTGGCAGACAGAAGCGCCGGCTGATCTCTTCAACAACCTGGTTATATTCGGAGAAGAGGATAACCTGGTCACAGGCGTGGCGTTTAAGCAATTGCTCGATCTGCTCATATTTGGCAGCTGCGTTGAGAGCAATGCGACGCGCTTCTCTCCAGGCACGCATGGCTGCTCGGGCTTCTTTGTCACGCGCACTGAGAAAGATCAGCTTCTGCTGGAAATCTTCTGGCGAGCGAATAGCGATCCGGCGACGACGGAGGAAGGAACGATAGAGGGCCCGCTGCTCGGCATAGTGCTGCTGGTCTTCGGGAGGAAGCGTGACCTCAATACGGATTTCCCGATACTGGGCCAGATAGCGATCTTCGGTTAGCTCCTCTGGGCCGCGCCGGTAGACCTCGGGACCAATGAGTTCTTCCAGCTCCAGATGAGCCATATCGCTGCGCTCAGGAGTGGCGCTGAGGCCAAGACGGTAGGGTGTAAAAGCACTGAGCGCAATCTGACGATAGGTTGGAGCCGGGAGATGGTGACATTCGTCAAAGATGAGCAAGCCAAAGCGTCGCAGCTCTAGCGGATAGAGAGCTGCAGAATCATAGGTGATGATGGTGATCGGCTGCAGGTTCTTGTCGCCACCCCCAAAGAGGCCGATCTGCTCTGGCGCCAGTTGCAGCATGGAGGCCAGGGCCAGTCGCCACTGCTGCAGCAGGTCAATGGTGGGAACCACCACCACTGTCCAGAGCTGCAGGGAGTGGATAGCCAGGGCCGCCACCACCGTCTTGCCCGCTCCAGTCGGCAGGACGATGACCCCCGCTCCTTCCGCAGCCAGCCAGCGCTCCAGAGCCTCCTGCTGGTACGGACGTGCTTCCACAGCGGGCACTGGAACGAAGGGCAGGGCCGGGCGCTCGTCAAAGGCCACCTGAAAAGGGGTTCCCTGCTGACTCAAGGCCTGTTTGACGGCGGCGAGATGGATGGGCAGCGTGCGCAAGAAGCCATGACGACGATCGCGCCCAAGTTGGACCGCCACCCGCTTCGGCAGGTGCGGCCCAAAGAGGCGCCGCAGCAGCTCCTCCGTCGGCAAGGCGCCCCACTCAGCAGGCGGCAATAACACAAGATCACGTCCGCGTAGATCGATCACAATCATGCCTGCTCTCCTCACTCATCCCCCGCGGCTTTGTCCAACCTGACGCCTCACCTCCCCCGGCTGCAGCTTCCCGATCGCTTGACCGGAGCAGAGCGGGATGGGATGGCGTTCAGCGAGGCAGGCCAAGGCGCTCTTCCAGCTCACGTGCGACACTATAGGGATCACGTGCTCGCTCGCTGATCTCGCTCAGCAGGCGCTGCCATTCGCCGGGACTGACCTCCTCTTCAAGGTGCTGAAGCACCTTTTGTACGATCAGCGCTTCGATTTCACTACGGATCTGACGCTGAGCTCGCTGCTGGAGCAGGCCGCTGTCTTCCAGAAAGCGACGATGACGCTCCAGAGCCTCCACAAGCTGATCAATTCCCTCGCCTTTGAGGGCACTGGTCAGGACGATCGGAATGCGCCAGGCCGCTGTACGTCGGTCGGGGGCCAGACTCAAGAGCATAGCCAGCTCGGCAGCAGTCTGGTTGGCTCCCGGCTTATCTTTCTTGCTGACAACAAAGAGGTCTGCGATCTCCAGAATACCAGCCTTGAGGGCCTGAACCTCATCGCCGAGGCCGGGAGCACAAACCACCATTACGCTATGCGCGGCGCGCATGATCTCGACCTCGGCCTGCCCGGTGCCGACGGTCTCAATGAGAATCGGGTCGTAACCGGCAGCATCCATAGCACGCACAACATCGCGCGTAGCGGCGGAGAGGCCACCCAGGCTTCCGCGGCTGGCCATGCTCCGAATGAAGACACCCGGATCACCAGCCAGCTCCATCATGCGAATACGGTCGCCAAGCAACGCCCCGCCCGAGAAAGGACTGGTGGGATCAACGGCGATCACCGCTACACGTCGCTGACGCTGGCGAAATTCACGCGTGAGCTGGGTCACCAGAGTGCTCTTGCCTACGCCTGGAGATCCTGTGATGCCAATGATGTGAGCGCGCCCAGCGTGTCGATGCAACTCAGCCAGGCAATCGCGGATACCAGGTACCCCATTTTCGATAAGGGTCACCATACGAGCCAGCGCGCGCCGGTCGCCGCTCAGAAGACGCTCGATCAGATTCTGATTCTGGTTTTGCAAGCCGCACCTACACCTCTACCTGGAGACGCTCAGGGTGAATATTCTCACGCACGAACTGAATGATCTGCTCAACGGGAGTTCCCGGGCCAAAGCAACCTTTAATGCCCATCGCTTTGATAGCGGGAATGTCCTCATCGGGCAAGATACCCCCAGCGGCTACGAGGACATCGGTGACACCGTTCTGCTTCAGCAGCTCCATAATGCGAGGGAAGAGAGCCATGTGCGCGCCGGAGAGGATGCTCAGGAGGATGGCATCAACATCTTCCTGAATGGCGGCTTCCACAATCATCTCTGGTGTTTGACGAATGCCCGTATAGATAACCTCCATGCCTGCATCACGCAGGGCACGGGCGATGACTTTCGCGCCACGGTCATGCCCATCCAGTCCTGGTTTGGCAACCAACACGCGAATGGGACGAGTTGCAGCCATAAGGTGACTCCTTTGTCCAACCTCGCTGAAACCTGCGCCTGACATGGCCAGGCTGAACGTCAGGCCAGCTCCTTAGCCAGCCAGTTTCTCTATGCGTCGCGCCAGCCTGCCGCTCCGCTCGGCTCTGCTCCGCGCAAGGCAGCCTCCCCCTCCGCCTCTCATTTACACTGCTGGGCTGCTAAGCAAAGACCAGAGGCAGCAGACCAGGTTGCCCGCGCTCAGTTTGCAGCAGCGTAGCCCGAGGAAGAAGCCCCCGCACCGCCGCAGAGGCCGCCCAGGAGCAGGCTCCAGGTAGGCTATTCACGCATCTCCAACTGAGCACTACCATTCTACATCGACCAATCAGTTCCTGCAAGCCGCCGCTTCGCCTCCGCCCACCAGACTGAGAGAAGGAAAGAGGAAGGCAGTCAGACAGCCGGCCAACTATGCGAGCCAGGGATAAGCGCGAGTCACAAGGGCAAGAGCAAGGTTCGCCTCAGGATGAGATCTCGGGAGACCCTTCCGGCTGGAGTGAGCGGAGAGCGTCGAGGGCAGCCAGGCGCCCTGCTTCCTTAATGCTGGAAGCCGTGCCAACGCCGAGCAGCAGGTCATGTTCGAAGACCCCAACGGTGAAGGTGCGGTCACTGCGGCTGCCACCTTCCTCCAGGACACGATAGCGGGGAAGGCAACCGGAGCGATGAAGTAGGATGTTCTGCAGGCGCCCTTTGGGATTGCTATTGAAGAGTTGCCTGTGCACCTCGTTGACAACCGGAAAAATCCACCGTGCCACGAACTCACGGGCGACTTCTGGCCCCTGATCAATGTGAATGGCTCCGACCAGAGCCTCTAGAACATCGGTGCAGAGAGAATCTCGCGAGCGCTCATTGAAGGTGCGCAAACTGGCGGTATCCACACGTACGAAATCAAAGAGGCCAAGCTGGCGCCCGATGCGCGAGAGCACCCGCCGGCTGACTACCTCCGACTTGAGCGAGGTCATTTCTCCTTCGGAGGCCTCCGGGAAGTTGCGATAAATATACTCCACGACGTGAGCGCTGATGATCGCATCACCGAGAAATTCTAACGTGTCGTACGAGTCACGGATGGCCGTTTCAGGACAGCAGGAATGATGCGTCAGCGCGCGCTCCAGCAATCGTCGATCGTGAAAGGTAATCTGTAATCGGGCTTCCAGTTCTGCAAGATCGCTGGTGCTCTCCGTCATACAGTATTATTATAGCCTACCTGAGCCGCAGGCGTCGAGTCTCTCTCATCAGCTCTGGGTCCCTAGGGCGCACCTGACGCCGCAGCGACGCCCCCCGTCTCTTGACACCCTGTGGTAATCGTCGGACAATGGGAACTGACCAGGGGTAGTGAAAAATCTGTTGTCTGCTTCTTACCAAGATCTTTCCCGCTATGTCTGCGTATCCATACAGTAGATAAGTAAGAAGAGGCCAAGCAAGGCCATGATCATGCCTATGCAGCCGAGGACAGGACAATGCTGATGCACAAGGATTTACGTCGCTCGGCCCGCTGGCAGCTGACGATCGGAGCGGCACTCGTGGCTCTGGCCCTGTTCCTGCTCTTTCCCGGAACGGCAGAAGCTCATGCGGTGCTCTTACGCTCCGATCCCTCTCAGGATGCCCTCTTGCGGACCGCCCCGACAGAGGTTCGCCTCTGGTTCAGCGAGGATCTGAATCCGGCACTGAGCAGTGCCGTTGTGGTCAATAGCCATAATCAGCGCGTCGATACAGGGAATGCTCACGTCTCGTCCAGCGACCCCACTGAGCTTGATCTCGGCTTAAAAGCGAACCTGCCTCCCGACGTGTATGTGGTCGTCTGGCGCAGTGTCTCCAACGTCGATGGGCACGTCCTTCGTGGCTCGTTCCTGTTCACAATTGTCGAGCCGAATGGCACGGTACCCCACCTGAACGCCAGCGCACCCCCGCCCGGCCAGGACCTGCTCGGCGGTGGCAATACGAGCAGCCTTTACACAGGGCAAATCGATGCCGTTGGCCTTTTCAACCTGGTGGCAGTGACCCTGAGCGAGCTGGGGGCCATTTTCTGGGTGGGAGCCCAACTGTGGCGCTTTTTCGTCCTGGAAGCTGTCCCTAGCGGTGAGGGCAGCGGTCACGCCGATACGGAGGCCATCGTGCAGGCCATGCCTTCACGCTTCATTCACCGCTTTGCTGTCCCCACCTTGCTGGTGCTGCTGGTGGCTAATCTGGGCGTGCTTGTCGGTCAGGCCCTCTTTCTGAGCAATGGCCAGTGGAGCGGTGCCCTGGCTCCCTCCCTCTTGCTGAGTATGGTCACCAGTAGTCGCTTTGGAACCTTCTGGCTAGGACGGGAAGCGATAATCTTGCTGGCCCTGGCAGTGGCATTCTACCAGCTCCTGGCCCGTCGGCACCCTGCTCCTTTCGAGCGTGCCTGCGCCTGGCTGAATCTGCTCCTTGGCCTGGCCCTCTTTGGCACCATGACACTTTCCAGCCATGCCGCCGCGGTGAGTAGCAATCTCTTTCTCTTTTCAGTCCTGATTGACTGGCTACACTTACTTGGCTCGGCTTTCTGGATTGGTGGCATGTTCTATATTGTTACATGCTATCTGCCTCTGTTAGAGCAGCATGCCCCTCCACTGCGTGCGCAATCCTTAACAACAGTCCTGCCCTACTATTCTCCCTGGGCAATCGCCGGCGTGCTCTTGCTGACCATCACCGGCCCTTTCAGCGCTTCGTTCCATTTGACCAGCCCCGCGGAGCTGATTACGACGGCCTATGGGCGTGCACTGCTGATCAAAATTGTGCTGGTGGCCGCTCTGCTCGCAACCAGCGCTTTCCATGTACTGCTTCTGCGCCCGCGTTTGAAAAAGGAGTATGGCAAATATGTCTACTGCCTTGAACACCTGGAACAAAGCCAGACAAACCCAACAGCGCAACGGACAGAGAAGGCGTCAGTGGAGCCTGAAACGGGAATTCAGCAGGGACGTTGGGCACGTCAGCTGAAGCTGCGAGAGAAGCGCCTGACTAGGCTGACTACTCGTCTGACGACCGTGCTGCGCTGGGAGCCGCTGCTCGGCGTGGGAGTACTGATCTGCGTCGGCCTGATGAATATCTTCGCCGGGACTTTGGCCCCCACTACAGCCCTGAATCAAACAGCTCCCACCGCTAGCTCGACCGCTACTCCGAAACCATTGACGACCAGTGCCACCACCAGCGACGGTCTCTTTACGGTCACGCTGACAATCTCGCCGAACCGTTTCGGCACCAATACCTTTACCGTCAAGGTTAGCAATCGCCAAACGCAGCGCCCAGTGACCCAGGCCGGCGTGACGCTGTACCTGAATATGCTCGATATGGATATGGGCACGGAGGTACTAAACCTGCAGCCAGCCGCCGACGGAAGCTTCAGTGCCCAGGGCGACTTGACCATGAGTGGCAATTGGTC
This sequence comes from Thermogemmatispora aurantia, assembly GCF_008974285.1. Classification (GTDB taxonomy): domain Bacteria; phylum Chloroflexota; class Ktedonobacteria; order Ktedonobacterales; family Ktedonobacteraceae; genus Thermogemmatispora; species Thermogemmatispora aurantia. The sequence goes on from NZ_BKZV01000001.1 coordinate 1,388,749, forward strand.
GGCTCGCGTGCAAATAAGAACTCTAGACAATAAGCTTCATGAGATGCAAGTCAAGTTTTTCACTCCTTTCTAGTGAGGAAACAACATAGCATGGCTGCTGTATTAGCTAGATGGTATCGAGGCTGCTCCCTGAGACAGCGGCAAGGCGGCGGGGGCCGCTGTAGGCGGCCCCTGTGGGGGAACATTGGACCAATGGCGCCGCTCATTGTACTATTCGTGCTCCTTCCAGCGGGCATGCTGGCTTGTAGCCTGCCAGGCAGCGGCCAGGGTTCGGCGCTGTCGACCCCCACGGCAGTCACAGAGGACAACGGTTTTGGAAGCGCCGCTAACCATGTGCATTCCTTGCTTGCCCTCCCTCCTCATGTCCTACTCCTGGCCACGCATTATGGCCTTTTCCGCTCGGGGGATGGTGGCCAGCATTGGCAGGAGGTCGCCGGCGGTCAAGGGCAACTCATGGAAGACCTTATGACCTACTCGCTCACAGTTAGCCCGCTTGATTCTCAGCGCCTCTACGTGCTGACCTACCCCAGCGTGAGCAACGCCCGTGGCATACCGGGCCTCTATATGAGCAAGGACCAGGGAAGGACCTGGCAGCTGATGGCAAGCAGCGCCAGTTTGACGCGAACCACTATTTTCCTGGCCGTCGCTGGCAACGATAGTCCCAACGAGGTCTATATCTATCTCTCGGAGCGTCAGGAGTACGGCTTGCTTGTCAGCCACGATGGAGGAAGCCATTTCCGCGAGACCGGGAAGCTGCCCTTCTCAGTGATCAGCGGCCTGCTACCGCTACCGGGAGCACCAGGCCATCTGCTGGTCTATAGCAGCGCCGGAATGGCGCTGAGTAGTGATGGTGGCCTCCACTGGCAGCTGATTGCTGGCATTCATGGCGGCATCTTCGATGCCACCACAGCCGGTCCCAACCAGCCAATCTACGCCAGTGGCGACGCCGGCATGTACATCTCACACGACGGTGGCCGCACCTTCGTGCCCAGCACGCGCAGCACGAGCGCACGCTCCTTTTTTCTCTTGACTTCCCTGGCCGCTGCACCTAGCAACCCACACATTCTCTACGGCAAAACGGCTACCAGCATCTACCGCAGCACTGACGGTGGCCAGAGCTGGGTCAGCCTGCCCATGATCAGTGGCAACTTGAGCGAGCTGGCGGTCGATCCTCTCAACCCTTTCCAGCTCTATCTGTCGCTCTCTTACCCAACAGAGGTCTATGTGCTCAGCGGTCAAGGAAACGGAGCGCACTGGCAGTCACTGACCCCAGCCAGCACATGATGAGCCTGACAACCAATGAGCAAGAAATGGCTCAACTTCCACCGGCCATCGCTGCTATATCAAGCCAAAGCAAACAAGCAAGCAAGGATAGGCATTATGCGGATGTCATTTGTCGGACGAGGCCTGGCTTTCTGGACGCCTCTGTTGTTGTCGCTGCTGACGGCCCTGAGTCTCCTTGCTCTTCCAGGCTTGGGTGATCCGCTGCCAGCCCGAGCTGACGGGGGAGCACCCAACCTGGCCTATGTAGTAGGCGGAGGCGACGGCATCGGCGTGATCGATATTGTCAAGCAACAGGTCCAGCCCTCCATTCGACTGGCAGGCGATCCCCACATGGCCTACCTCAGCCTGGACGGACGCTTTCTCTATGTGGCCCAGCCCACCCTCGGTACCGTTAGTATGGTTGCGGCTCGCACGGGACAGGTGCTTTGTTCAGCTCACGTACCCGGTGCTCCCTCCTTTGTAGCTTTTGATCCTGGAGCCAATTTACTCTATGCCGCTGGCCCCGAAGCCCCCCTCATCAGCGTGCTCGACCCCACAAACTGTGCGCTGCAGAGAACGATACGCGCGGCGAGCAACGTCGCTGGCCTGGCTGTAGCCGTGGTCGGAAGCGGTATCTCGGGAGGCAAAGGCAACCAGCTCTGGGTCTCAGAGAGCCAGGCCCTGGCAGTCTATAATTCCTCTGGCCAGCGTCTGGCCACTGTCCCTGTTCCCCAGGGACCGCTCTCGATCACCATTCCTCTTGGCTCCATCGCCTACGTCAGCACGCGCCAGCATAGCATCATTGCGGTCAACCTGGGAACGCGCGAAATCTATCCAACGCTCTTTCGCGGTGGAGACTTCGGCTCCATGGATTACGACGCCATCACAGGCGATATCTACGTGCCAGACAAGGCGAGCCGGCAGCTCTATGTGTTGGCCCCTATCGTCCCCGGTAGCCCCCCGCCGGCGGAGCCAGACCACAGTTTCACTCTTAGCGCCGCCCCCCAGGCGGTGGCCATTACCAGCGATGGCGAGTTTGGCTTTGCAGCCCTGGCCAACGGGGATGTAGCCATGCTCGATGTGCCAGCGCGTCAGATCATCAAGGTTTTCCATGTAGGTGGCTCACCACATTTCATCATCACCGGCCTCTATCCTCCCGCTCTGGGGACAACTTCCGCGACAACAGCATCAAGCGACCGTTTCATCACCGTAGCTCTCTACACCCTGATTGGTCTGGTAATCATTGTACCCGTACTCTTCTTCTGGCTGCGTCAGCGCCTGGGACGGCGCCAACCGCCAAAGGCTGAGTCCCAACATAGCAAAGGCTGAGACAAGAGATGGAAAGCAGGGGCCGTCCTCTCCTCTCCTGGTGGGAGGAGAGACGGCCCGCCCGCTTGAGCAGGAACTCTCCTGCCTGACTTGCCGTTCGTCAGCGACCCCTTGTCCTTAATCTCGAACCACGGCCTCCAGGATCTCCGGTCCCCGGCGCAGCAGAGCCGGCGCGGCGACAAAGCGCGTGAGAAGAAGGTAAAATGCGAGACCATAGGCCAGAGAGACAGGAACACTGACAATCCAGAGCCAGGTCATGTTCAACCACATTGGCAGGATCATGGCCAGAATGACTGGCGCCAGCGAGACCAGCGAGATAGCCAGGATCAGGAGCTGGAACAAGCCTCGCGTACAACCAGCGCCGCTGTAGCTGGCGGAGCCAGCAAGGAGCATGCCACGCCTCTGGATCACAGGCTGAGGGAAGAAGACAGAGGTAAGGTTTCCCCAACCCAGTACAATACCTATGCTCGCCAGCCCGGCAACCAGGAACGGCAGCACGAGGTGCCAGAGACCCAGAAAGAGACTTTCAAACGCGAGCATGGCCAGCAAAAGCACCAGGCCAGGCACAAGCACCGCCAGATTCTTGCCAAAGAAGAGGCGCTCGGGCTTGATCGGATAGAGGAACAGGACCGTCAGCGGCTTGCGCTCCAGCCCCAGGGCGTTGATCGAGAGCATGGAGAGGTAGAGGAAGACAATGAAGGGGGGATAGAAGAGAAAGAACCAGCTATCTTCTGTTACGCGCCCTGCGTTCCTGCCAAGGAAGGGGGCCACCAAAGCCACACAGGCCACGACCAGGGGCATGATCAATTGTCCGAGCAGTTGAGGATCACGCCGAAAGTAGCGCAGATCCTTGGCAGCAATGGCCAGCGTCTGAGAAGAGAGGAAACGGGCGAACCAGGAGGTCCTGACCTGGCCCTGGGTAAGGACTGGAGTAGCAGCCACTTCGGCAGCAGATGCAGCAGACGGCATCGTGCCAGAGACAACGGGCCCCGCTCGCTGCGACACGCGTCCGGCCTGGCTCCGTCCCCCGACTTCCGGCTGCGTGACCACCCGCTCTAGCACCCGCAACCAGAGGTAGAGCAAGATCAGTGTCAGTAGCAGCGCCAGCAGCAGCCAGCCCAGACTGGCCAACCAGTTGCCATTTAGGCCGGCCTCGATCGCCTGCGCAATCCAGCCGGGTGGGAGCCAGGCAAGATAGTGGGAATACTGACGCTGCATCAATCCTTTGGTGAAGTTCTCGAGAAAAACGCCGCGCAGCAAAAGCTGCTGTGCAATGTAAAAGAGAGTGAATCCAAGGATAATCACTATATAGCTCAGATCACGGAATCGCCGGTTCTGCAGGAGACCTGAGAGGAGAGCCATCACCAGCTGACTGCAGCTCACGACAAATCCTAAAAAGATGAGCGTGGCTACGATATTTAAAAGCAGCAATCCAGGAGAGAGTGTGAAGCCCAGGATAATTGTGATCAGCCACAGCATCAACCCAAAGCTCAACAAATCGATTAATTGAGCAATGAGGAGGCCAACCATCATTTCCCCACGCGTTAGGGGGAATTGGAGCAGCTTTGAGATGTCCAGGCCCTCATTCTGACCATACTGGAAAACCGGCAAGATAATCCAGAGTAATGTGATAGCAGTTAAAACTACATAGAGCAGCTCTACATTCCCTGGAGGAGCTATCATACGATAGGCTATAGTCAGAGCAAAGGCCGTGCTGCCACAACAGGCAACCAGGAAAAGGGCGCCAACAGCAAATGAAACGATATTTTGCGGACTACGCGTCAAGCCGCGCACAAAGAGACGCCAACGCAGCCAGAGTAGCCAGCGGAGCTTGTGAGGATCGAGCCTGAAGCTACTAAGGTCACCAGACGGGAAACTCGATGGCATACAGATCTCCTCTTTATTCAAGCCAGCTCAAGTTGTGTTCCTCGTTGCGCACCCCGATCACATTCAAGAAAATGTCTTCCAGAGTGGCATCGCGCGGCATATCGCCGGTGCCGCTAGCCCGCGCTCGCAGCTCCTGAAGGGTCCCTTCTGCTACAAGCACCCCCTGGTTGATAATCCCCACACGCGAGCAGAGACGCTCGACCAGCTCCATAATATGGGAGGAGAAGAAGATCGTTGTCCCGCGCCTTGTCAGGTCTTGCAGAATATCGCGAATCACTCGCGAGCTTACTGGATCGATTCCCTCAAATGGCTCGTCCAGGAAAAGCACCTGAGGATTATGGATCAGGGCCGCCGCCAGGGCAATTTTCTTGCGCATCCCTACCGAATAGTCAATGATGAGCTTATCGGCGTCCTCCTCCAGCGCCAGTAAGCGCAGCAGCTCGGACGAGCGCCGTTCGATCTCCCCTTTCGGTAACTCATACATATGGCCGGTGAAGGTCAAGAACTCACGTCCGGTTAAGCGCTCGTAGAGATTGAGCTGCTCTGGTAGCACGCCCATCAGGCGACGGGCTTGCAGCGGCTCTCGCCAGACATCAACGCCAGCCACCCAGACCCGGCCCGTCGTCGGACGCAGCAAACCAACCATCATTTTGATGGTAGTGGATTTACCGGCCCCATTGGGACCCAAAAACCCGAAGAATTCGCCACGCTTCACCACCAGGTTGAGGTGATTGACCGCTACCTTCTGGCCAAAGACACGCACCAGATCACGAGTGACAATTGCTGCTTCCCGTTGCCATTCCTCCACCTCTTGCCTAAATGGATTGGCTACGGCAAACTGCCGAGGATCGGAATGCATCCGTTTACCTCCCACAATTATAACTAATTGCTATATTGTATAACACGCAAGGGACCCCTTTGTCAAGGACAGCTACAATTGGCCGATGAACCGAGCTATTTGCTATAGAAAAACGCAGGTAGAGCAGCCACATCCAAAGCGATAGAGGAAGCATGGAGGAAAGAAGAGCGCAGAGATATAAAGGCAGGCTTGCTGCAGATCAGTCTTGAGTAAGACCGGGCAGAGAGGCTGACAGCCTGCGGTGTGGGGGAAGACCTCGGCGAGAGGGTAGTAGTTGGCAGCAAGGAGGGGGTCTGAGTTACAGGCGATCGGCGAGCAACAGAGCAGATCGCTCAGCGCCTCAGCGACGGCGGGCGTTCAGACGAGCAAGGTTGGCAGAGCAAAAGGTGGCATGGAAGCCACCGCCCTGCTCAGGTCATCCACTCCTCGGGGGTCTTGATCCGCACACCCCCGTCACTGCGCATCTTCATCAATCGGGCATCTTGCTCCATGCGAGCGCGCAGCTGGGCCATAGATACCCGGTGCCAATAGGCTGCAGGGAAAAGGCCGATTCCCAGGGCCAGCGCTGCAGCGATCTCCGCACGATTGAAGCTCAGGCCAGGCGGCAGATGAAAGGGGATAGAGGTCAGCACGCCCAGGTGGAAGAGGAGCACTACGCAGAAGACCGCCAGCTCAATCAAACCAGCGCCGATATAGGATAGCACCTCTGTCTTCTTGCGCTTCCTAAAGACAATCACAAGCCCAAGATTGAGTAGGAACAGAAACGCCGTGATAATCAGTGTCAGCCAGACAAAGATCGCTCTCAAAATACTGCCTCCAGCCACAGGCCCACAAGTGGGCAAATTTCGATGAGGAAAAACGACTACCGTTCCCCGTTACTGAAAACGATCAGCTCAAGGAGTTGTCACGAGCAAGTTGGAGAAAGCCACCTCCGTTCCCTTCAGGTTCACAAGCAGCCCCAGAGAGCCAGAAGGAATCGAGCCATCTTGAGCTGTTCCCACCTTTTTGCCGTTCACATAGAAAGTAAAATTCTTGCCGCTCGCCACGATTTTGATAGTATTGGTGGCCTTTGAGCCATGCCCCTGGTGGTACTCCTTGCCAAAGCTCTTCGACCAGATCTTTGTCCAGCGACTATCTTCGGGGGCGGAGCTATTAAACTTCCAGAACTGATATTCGCCATCGCTGGTGTTGCGCACCTCGAAGGCGTAAAACTGAGTTGTTACCTTGCCCCCCTTGGACTGCTGGCTGTAACGAATAATCATGCCAAACTGGTTATTGATCGAGCCATCATCACCTTTAATCTCCTGCATTGTCAGGGTATAGGCCAGCGAGCTGCTCAGCAATGGCCCAGGAGCGTCGGGCAAGATAGCCACGGCCATATTATTGTCGTCATTGTTAATGATGTGATAGGCCCCATCCTTGAAGACAAAGAGGCGTGAGCCGGTGGTGACAACGGGCCAGTTGTGGATATTCTGCTCCAGCGGGTCCTCCATGATAACGGTGGGCGTCGGCGTTCCGTTGACCGCCGCGGTCCCCGTTGCCACCGCCGCAGTGACAGATCCCATCCTCGCCTGTGGGGCCGGGTTGGCATGCAGACGGGCGAGCATAAGCAAGCCGGACCCGGTGAGCACTACGAGTAAGACGCAGAACAAGATGAGCAGATTCCGCTTCTCTCTCCAGAGCGACGCTGGCGAGAAACCCCTCTGGGCCGAGTCACCCTGTGCAGGAGGCGGCTGCATTGGCTCGGTCAAGACAGGCAACATACTGGTCACGTAGCGTCCCGGCTGGCCAGCAACAGGAATCTGCACCAGGCGCAGCGCTCCGGTCAGCGCAGCCGTATTCTTACTACCTCCAGCCTCGATAAAAGGAGAGGGGCCTAGGGCACCAGTTGTTCTGGGAAGGGTGCTTGTGGCTCCAGGAAGTGGGCCAGTGAACGGGGCCAGGACGCGTGTGACATTAGGAGAGAAGCCCGTAAGAGAGGTTGGGGCCGGCGTGGGAAAAGGCAGCTGGATCTCGGTCGCATCCGTACCAGCCGCCGAGGTCATCTGCGAGACTCCCTGCTGAGCGAGCGGCGCCTGTGAACCCTCGCCAAAGGCGGAAGCATCGGTTATCTGCCGATTCTGGAAGAGAGCGCTTTGATTCAGGGCCAGCGTTGACGCCTCAGCACTCGCATCCGCCATAGTCCCCGCGCCAGCGGCGGCTGAGGAGAAGGTAGCAGGAGCGAAGGGAGATGGAGACCCTACATTGGCCGCCGGCATTTGTGTTTGCAACAGTTGCCCTTCGCCAGGGAAAGGCATCTGGTTTACCTGCATCTCACCTGCCGTAGGGCCAGTCAGTATGTTAGTCTCGGCCTGGAGGCGAGCAGCGCTCAGCAAACCAAGCTTGCGCACCGGACGGGAGCTGAGTGTCCCCGAGCCAGCGGCAGTCTCCCCTCCCCCAGGCAGAGCGTTACCTGCAGCCGCCTCCTCCCCACGTCCGTGCTGGGGAGCAGCATTCGTGGCGGCATTAGCCGCTGAGGGGTCCGCGGCATTCTGCGCGCTTTGCAACTGCCAGATAGGATCAAAGAGACTCCGTCGTGGGCGTGATTGATCTGGACTCTGAGATGGATGCATCCCCTGCTGTCCTCCCTCTCGTGACAAAGTGCCTGCTAGCTACACCAACGCCTGGCGCGAGGCGGCTACTAGTTCCAGGGCAAGCCAGCGCCGCCAGCAGATCCAGGATCAGGGCAGTTTGTAATGAAAGGCAGCGAGCGCCCCCTCGCGTTTTGGCTATTTATCCTGCTACAAGCCGTCCAGGAACGCTGGAAGCAGCGCGGGAGCAAGAAAGGTCAGAGGAAGAAAGAGCACCACCATCACAATCTACCTACCTGCCACGTCCAGCAGCTCTGCGCCGCCCCACCAACGGCCTCTCCCCCTCTCTGACAAAGCCTGCTCGCAGGGTGCTCGTTTCCAGGACCATCCCACGCAGTGCTTCAGCGCCCATCGCATTCTCTATCAATTGCGCGTAATCAGCAGATCCTTAAAAGCGACCTCCGTCCCGTTCAGATTGACCAGCATGCCCACGGTACCCGAAGGGAGCGAGTTATCCTTAGTTTGGCCCACTATTGTGCCGTTGACAATGAAGGTAAAGCTAGAGCCATTAGCGAAGACCTTCAAGGTATTGACGTTCCTGGGTCCCTGCCCCTGGTGGAACTCACTGCCAAACTTCTTGCGCCAGATCGGTGTACCCCAGGCGTTATTGGGGCCGCGACTATCGTCATACTTATAGAAGCGGTACTCACCGCCTTTGATGTTCTGGACCTCGAAGCTATAGAAGGTTGTCACCGTTTCGCCACCGCGTGTCTGCTGACTGAAGCGCAGAATCAGGCCGAAGGAATTGTTGACATTAGTGTCGTCGCCCTTAACCTCCTGCATGGTCAGGCTGTACCCCATCGGTCCCGTAAAAGGCGCCGACTGAAGGACAACGGCGATCCCTTTCTGGCTATGGTTCGTGATGTGATACGCGCCATCCTTAAAGGCGTAGGTGTCCGCCGGAGTCGTCGGCCAATCATGCACATTCTGCGACAGTGGATCAGAGAAGAGCACATCGCTGGCGTTGGCCGCGGTTGCCATCGGTGAGGCTGTTGATTGCAGTGCTGGGGTCGCCGTTCCCTGGGGTCCCATCCTCTGGCCGCTATGGACATGGCCCCACAGCAGGAGGCCGGAGCCGACCACCAGGATGAGCGCAGCTACAATCAAGGTCACCACCATGCGCGCCCGGCGACGTTCACCTCTGGAGGCGCCATTCGTCTGCCCTCTACCGGGAGCAGTCAGGGGCAACAGGCCGGTGACATAGCGACCTGGCTGGCCAGCCACGGGAACCTTGACCACCTTGACAGGACCGGTCAATTTCACCAGAGGCGAGGGGGCTGTTTGCTGGGCCACCGGAGCGAGCGCTCCCGTCGTTGTCGACAAGGCGGGCGAAAGCTGCTGGATTCCCTGATCACCCGCAGGCGCGGCCACAGAAGGCAAAGGATCGGTGAAATTGGGCTGCTGCTCTTCAGTCGACCAGAGCACAGCAGGCTGTTCATTGGTGACCGGACCGACCTGACCAGTTGCGCTTTCCGGCATCACGCCGGCGCCCACGCGAGGGAACATCCCAGTGCGCGAGAGTAGGCCACCGCGGTGACTGGCGCTGCTGGCTGCAGGGAGCTTTGCCGTGGGCCGAGGAGGCTCAGCCGCGGGCAGCTTCAGCGAAGGAGCAGGGAAGGCCGTCGCCGTCGCCGGCAGATCGCCAGCGGGTGCGCCATGCATTGGAGAAGCCGCCTGTGCAGCCTGCGCTTGCGGCACGGAAGCTATATTGACGGCAGGCTGGGGCGCACTGGCCGTTCGCCAGCGCGGGTCAAGCAGTCCACCAGCACTGCCAGGCACAGCGAACTTACCCGAGAGGCCAAACGCCGCAATGGCAGGATTTTGACCCGTATCGACATTGATGCCGGCGGAAGTCAGGGCCAGACGAAAGGCCAGGGCCATTTCCTGGCCACTGAAGTAGCGATCTGCCGGATTCTTTGCGAGCGCGCGCAGGATCACCTGCTCCGCAGCCACAGGAAGATCAGGGCGAAAAACACGCGGTGACGTGGGCGGAGTCTGCAGATGCTGAGCAGCGATCTGCATCGGGGCCTCACCCCGGAAGGGCGCCACGCCGGTCACCATCTGATAGAGAATAACTCCAAGCGAGTAGAGATCGGCTCGCCCATCGACTGGCTGCCCCAGCACCTGCTCGGGAGACATATAATCGGGCGTGCCCACCGGCGCCCCAGGCCCCGTCAAACGCACCTGACTCGCCCGCTCCTCAGAGATAATTTTCACCAGACCGAAATCGGTCAGCAGCAAGCGGCCATCGGGTGTCTTCAAGATATTGGCCGGTTTGACATCACGGTGAATGACGCCCCGCTCATGGGCAAAATCAAGGGCAGCGGCCAGCTGCTCAAGATAGTTGAGCACCTTGGGCAGGGCCATTGCCCCCTCACGCTCCATCTCGTCGCGCAGTGTCCCCCCGCTGATATAGGGCATGACCAGGTAGGCCAGGCCTTGCTGCTCCCCATACTCATAGACTGGCATAATATTGGGATGCTCCAGAGAGGCGGCGGCATCCGTCTCGCGCCGGAAGCGCTCCAGAAAGGCTGCCAGCTGATGAGGTGTCAGCGAGGCCATCGGGAAGAGCACCTTCACAGCCACCTGACGGCGCGGTCGCGACTGCTGCGCCAGGAATACCGCGCCCATACCACCCTGCCCGATCAAGCGCTGGAGCGTGCAGGTCCCCAGCTTCATTCCAATCAAAGCTTCAGGATTCATGCAACATCCTCTTTTGTTTCAATCGCCCAGCCGCGATTGTTCTTCGGCAACGACGTGCAACCCAGTCTTCAGCGCGCAGGCACGTCGGGGGGGGTACACCACAGTGTATCGTGAAATATTTTTTCGCTTGTACATCTTAGTTAATTTACACAGCTCTGACAATGAATCCGCCTGGCAGGCATGACCAAAGTAATGGTTGTGGGTAATGGTTCTTTGCCACCAGCAACGATGATGAAGCCCCCTCCCCTAGCCGCAATCCACCGCCTTCTCTTAGGCTGCCTTGCGCCCTCAACGACTTCCCCAAGACCGGGAAGGCTCTACTTCACTACTACAGCTCAGGGGGTCCTCGCCAGCAGCATGCCCTCATAGAAAGAGAGCAGGCCCTCCTCCTTTTGGGGAAGGAGAGCCTGCTCAACGGGTCTGCGCTGGCACTTTGCCAGAATCTCATCAGAGAGCGGTGCGCCTCAGCAGCTGGCCCTGGGGCTCACCAATAATCTGGCCATCGCGGTAAACGAGCTGACCACGCAAAAAGGTCGCTACCGGGCGTCCGATCAGTTCCAGGCCCTCGTAGACCGACCATTGATTTTTGGTATAGAGGTCTTCCTTCCTCACTTTCCAGGGTTGCTCAGTATCAATCACCACAATATCAGCGTCCTTACCGATGGCCAGGGTCCCTTTCTGCCCAAAGCCAAAGATGCGCGCGATATTACCCGAGGTGACCTGAGCGATACGGATCAGCCCCTCTTCCAGCGTCTCTCTCCCAAAACGCTTGACCCAGTTGCTTACCAGGACAGGGACCGCCTCCTGCAGCCCAGGCATCCCCGAGGCCACCTCCCATACGCTGGCCTTCTGCTTCTCGGCCAGTGTATGAGGTGCATGATCGGTCACCACCGTGTCAATCCTCCCTGCGCGCAGCAGCTGCCAGAGCTGATCCTGCGCCTCCGGCGAGCGCAGGGCCGGCGCAATGTTGATCAGATTGCCATAGTGGGCATAATCGGCGCTGCTTAAGGCCAGATGGGCCGTCGTGACCTCACCATAGACCTCCACTCCAATGCGGCGACCAAAGTCGACCGCTGCCAGCTCCTCGGGTGTCGAGAGGTGCAGCAGGTAGAGCTTCACGCCGAAGTACCTGGCCAGCGAGATCATCTCTAGGACTGAGGTCAGCACCACGGCGAGGTTACGCACCTCTCCCCAGGCCGCGGGATCGTGCCGACCTGCGATGTCACGATACTGATAGAGAAAGTAATCGATCAGCTCCTGATTTTCGGCATGGACGATGGCCATCAGGCCCCGCTCGCCCAGAATGGCAAAGATGCGAGCCAGGTCGCTCAGGCGCGGAATGGTCGTCGGCGCGCTTTGGTGACCGGCAGCGAAAATCTTGACACCGGTGATCTTCGTGGGATCGACCGCCCTTAGTTCATCGATCTCCTCGCGCGAGACCCCCATATTGATGGCAAAGTCACAGTAGGAGCGCGCTGCATAGCGCTGGATCTGCTCGTCAACCCGGGCTGCGGTCGTCGTCGGCGGCCTGGTGTTGGGCATATCCAGGATCGTGGTATAGCCCCCGGCCAGACCCGCTCGCGTCCCATGAGCAATATCTTCCTTGTACTCTAGACCCGGCTCACGCATGTGACCATGCACTTCGATCAAGCCGGGCAGCAGGTACTTTCCCCGGAAATCAAAGGTCTCTCCTCCGTCCCGGTCAGAGAAACCCTCTTCTATGCGGGCGATTCTACCGTCGACTACAGTGATCGTTCCATTGAGAATGCGATCGGGCAGCACGAGCGCGCCCTTGAGGATTGTTGGCATAGCACCGCTCCTCAATACTCGTTCCAGGCCTTAATGGGGATCGCCCGCAGATCCTTGTTGACGATGGCCCGCGCGAACAGACGCACCTGCTTGACTTTGGTCAGCAGCGGAATATTATAATCGACTGCCGCACGGCGTATTGTATAGTTGTCATCGACCTCCTTCATCACATAGTTGTCAACCACATTGATGGCGAGATCAATCTTGCGCTCTCGAAAGTAAGAGAGAACATTAGGCTCTCTTTGCTCGTGAATCTTGAAGAGCATCTCCGCCTCGATTCCATGCTGATGCAGGAAAGCGCAGGTTTTCTCGGTGGCATAGAGCGGCAGTCCCAGAGAAGCCAGCAACCTGGCCGTCTCCAGGAACTTCTGCTTCTTCTCCTCGCTACCGATGCTGATGAAGATGCCCTTCTGAGGAATATGCCCACCGGTAGCAATCACCGCTTTGAGATAGGCCTCTTCCAGATCCTCGCCGAAGCAGGCCACCTCACCCGTCGAGGCCATCTCAACGCGCAGCAAGGGATCAGCGCCCGTGAGACGCGAGAAGGAGAACTGAGGGGCCTTCACCGCCGTAAAGGTGAGGGAGGGCATAGTGACGGGCGCGATCTCCTGCTGGAAGAGCGCATCGACAAACAACTCGATCAGATTGATGCCTGTGACCTTCGAGATGAAGGGGAAGGTACGCGAGGCGCGTAGGTTGGCTTCGATCACATAGACCTGGTTATCTTTGGCCAGGAACTGGACATTGAAGGGACCGGTGATCTCCAGGGCGCGCGCGATGGCCCGTCCCGCCTCCTCGATGCGTTGGAGGGTCTCAGCATTAATGGTCTGGGGAGGCAGGACGATCGTCGCGTCTCCAGAGTGCACACCGGCGTTTTCCACATGCTCGGAGATCACAAAGGCCTTGATCTCGCCACGCTGGGCGACGGCATCCAGCTCGACCTCCTTGACTTTCTGGAAGAACTTGGTGACGGTTACCGGATGGTCGGGTGAGACGGCAGCCGCATACCTGGTGTAGCGCTCCAGTTGTTCAGGAGTGTAGCAGACATTCATGGCACTGCCAGAGAGCACGTACGAAGGGCGCACCAGGACCGGATAGCCAACGCGCTCGGCGAAGCTGAGGATATCTTCGATGGTTTCGAAGGTATCCCAGGCTGGCTGACGAATGCCCAGCTCATCCAGCAATTGCGAGAATTTCGAGCGATTCTCAGCCTGGTCGATGTGCTCGGCAGAGGTGCCCAGGATGGGAATACCGTAGTCATGCAGCGCCTTGACCCGGTTATTGGGAGTCTGTCCACCGACCGAGACGATGACCCCAGCAGGGTTCTCAAAGTCGCAGATGTCGGCGATGCGCTCAAAGGTTAGCTCCTCAAAGTAGAGACGATCCGACATGTCATAATCGGTAGAGACCGTCTCCGGGTTGCAGTTGATGACGATGGAGCGCTTATCGTACTTCTTGAGGGCCTGCACCGTGTTGACGCTGCTCCAGTCAAATTCTACGGAGGAGCCAATGCGATAGGGGCCGGAGCCAAGCACTACCAGGCCTTCCTGCCCCAGCGGCTCGACGTCGTGATGCTGCCCATTATAGGTCATATACAGATAGTTGGTGTCCGACGGGAACTCGCCCGCCAGGGTATCAATTTGAAAAACCGAGGGCAGGACCCCGTAGCGTTGGCGCAGCGCCCGGATCTCCAGCTCTGTCTTGCCAGTTAGTTCGCCAATGCGCTTATCAGACAGGCCCGCCTGCTTTAAGAGCAACAGACGAGCAGCGGTCAGCTCGCGATCGCGCTCCAGTTCTTCTTCTAGCTTTACAATGTGTCGAATGCGGTACAGGAACCAGGGATCGATGCCCGTAATATCGCTAATCTTCTCGATCGAGAAGCCGTTGCGCATCGCCACCGGCAGAGCGAAAATGCGCTTGGGAGTAGGGGTATAGAGATACTTATCGATAATCGCGGCCTCGCTCCCCTCCTCCAGAAAGACCCGCTTTGAGGTCGCCCCCTCAAGTCCGAGGTCCAGCATGCGGATGGCCTTCTGATAGGCCTCCTCAAAGGTGCGCCCAATCCCCATCACCTCGCCAACGGACTTCATGCTGGTACCGATGGTCTGGTCGGCGCCCTTAAACTTATCGAGGTCCCAGCGAGGGATCTTGACCACCACATAGTCCAGGCTGGGCTCGAAGCAGGCTTGCGTCACACCCGTAACCTTATTGGTCAGCTCGGGGAGCGCATAGCCTAGAGCCAGCTTGGCAGCGACATAGGCCAGCGGATAGCCAGTTGCTTTGCTGGCCAGAGCCGAGCTGCGCGAGAGACGCGCGTTGACCTCAATGACGTAGTACTCGGACGTGCGCGGATTGAGGGCAAACTGGACATTGCATTCCCCAACGATGCCCAGGCTCCTGACAATGGCAATTGCCGCCGAACGCAGGGTATGGTACTCGCTATTGGTGAGCGTCTGGCTAGGGGCGAGCACTACCGACTCGCCGGTGTGGATGCCCAGCGGGTCCATGTTCTCCATGTTGCAGACCGTGATGCAATTATCATAGGCATCACGGACAACTTCATACTCGACCTCTTTATAGTGGTGCAGATATTGCTCGACCAGCACCTGCGGAGAGAAGGCCAGGGCACTGGTCACGATGCGCCGCAACTCTTCCATATTGTGAGCAATACCTGACCCCTGGCCACCCAGCGCGAAGCCAGCCCGCAGCATGACCGGGAAGCCAATGGTTTGAGCAATTTCTTGCGCTTCTTCCAGTGATTCTGCACTTTTACTAATCGGCGTCGGGATATTGATCTTATGCAGGTGTTCGGCGAATTCCTGGCGATCTTCTGTCAGAATAATAGCCGTGACGGGCGTGCCCAGAATCTCGACCTGATACTTCTCCAAAACACCGCTCTTGAAGAGTTCGACACCGCAGTTAAGCGCCGTCTGCCCTCCGAAAGAGAGGAGGATACCGTCGGGGCGCTCCTTCTCGATGATGCGCTCCACAAAGAAGGGAGTGACTGGCAGAAAGTAGATCTGGTCGGCCAGCTCCTTGGAGGTCTGAATAGTCGCGATGTTGGGGTTGACCAGAATAGTCGAGATCCCCTCTTCTCGCAGCGCTTTGAGGGCCTGGGAGCCGGAGTAGTCGAACTCTCCGGCCTGCCCAATTTTGAGGGCCCCGGCGCCCAGGACCAGCACCTTGCGCAATTTTTTCATTGTCAGCCGCGAGCCTCCTTTTCGATGCGAACGCGAGCAAGGAAGTGATCAAAGATCCAATCGGTATCCATTGGACCGGGCCTTGCCTCTGGATGGAACTGCACAGAGAAGAAGGGAAGCTCGTGATGGATCATACCCTCGTTGGTACCATCGTTCCCATTAATAAACCAGGGAGCAAATCCTGGTGGCAAGGTCCCAACCGCAAAACCGTGATTCTGAGTTGTGATAAAGCAGCGCTTGCTATCATTCAGCAGACATGGCTGATTCTGGCTCCGATGCCCGAACTTCATCTTATAGGTATCGCCGCCAGCGGCCAGGGCTAAGAGCTGATGGCCCAGGCAGATGCCCAGCATCGGGACCGCCCGCTCCAGCGCGATCTGAATCGTCTGGATCGTCTTTTGAACTGTCTTCGGATCGCCAGGCCCATTGGAGATCACGATGCCGTCGAACTCAAAGGTACTGGCCTGGTCAAAGAGGTTATAGTCCCAGGGGACGCGGACGAGGCGCACATTGCGTCTCAGCAGCGAGCGCACAATATTGTGCTTGGTGCCACAATCGATCAAGGCAATAGTTAGATCGCCCTCACCCAGACGCTCAACCTGCCGGCATGAGACACTCGCTACCAGGTTGTCAAGGTTCGGATCATAGAAGGGCAGATCCTCATCGTCGAGAACGATCTTGCCCAGCATCGTCCCATGCGTACGGATATGCCGCGTCAGTAGACGGGTATCTTTGATTTCCAGGGCCGGCACCTGCTGCTGTTGCAGCCAGGAGCGCAGGCTCATGACGCTCTGGGCGTGAGAGGGTGTGTCTATATAGTCGGATACGATCAGTCCGGCGATATGAATGCGCTCACCTTCCCAGTGCTCCGACTGCGGCACCCCGTAGTTGCCAATCAGGGGATAGGTCATGGCCAGAATCTGGCCCCCGTAGGAGGCATCGGTCATCGCCTCTGGATAGCCAACCATCCCCGTGCAAAACACGACTTCACCGGCAATGGAAGCCTCATAGCCAAAGGACGTGCCCTCAAAGATCGTGCCATCCTCCAGCACCAGCTTCCCGCGGCGGGCACCGGTATCAAGTGCAAAACGGGAGAGATCAGCGAGGTTCTCCGCAACCAGAAATGTTCGATCTACCATGTTCTGCTGCATCCAGGAAGTCCTTTCAACGACACTACGCTTTCCCCAGAATCAACGCCAGCAAGGCCATGCGGGTGTACAAACCGTTTCTGATCTGGGAACGCAGATAGACCGCGCGCTCATCGCTATCGACGGCAGGATCGATCGTCCCAACACGCGGCAAGGGGTCCATCAGAATCATCTCGCGATTGGCACGCTCAGCCAGTAACGCCGGTGTCACCTGGAACGAAGCAGCAGCCAATTGTTGATATTCGTCGAGAGATGAGAGACGTTCTTTCTGAATACGCGTCCAATACCAGAAATGACAGTCAGTAGGAATTTCTCGCTCACTGTGGATCTCCACGATTTCGATGCCGCGGGACCTCAGCGCGAGCAGATCGTCGCGCGTAAGACGCAGCGCCTCGGGCGATAGGAGATAGACAGTATTGCCCTCAAAGAGGGCCAGGCCACGGATGAGCGAGTGCAGGGTACGGCTGTTGAGCGGATCACCGGCCAGCAGGCCCTTCAGATGATCAAGACGCCCAAATTGCTCATAGATCGTAAAGAGGTCGAGTAGCGTCTGGGTGGGGTGCTCATTGTTGCCATCACCGGCATTAATCACTGGCACATTGGCCACTTCCGCCGCCCGTTGGGCCGCGCCCGGCAGCGGATGGCGCAGGACAATCGCCTGCGTATAGGCCCCGAAGACGCTAATCGTGTCCTCAAACGACTCCCCTTTCCAGACTGAGCTGACCACCTCGGGATTCTGGATATCAAGCGTCTGCCCGCCAAGCCGCTTGACCGCAGCCGCAAAAGAGCCGAAGGTCCGGCTGGAGGGTTCATAGAACAACAGGGCTACGAGTTGACCAGCAAGCAGTTGAGAAGGCTGACTCGCAAGAACCAACTCTTTCATCTCGCGCGCTAACGCGAAGACTCTATAGAGATCGGCAGCTGAAAATTGATCAAGAGAAAGAATATCTTTCCCCTTGAAATCTCCGCTGATCAGCTCAAGTGAGCCAGGTGGATGCGTAATTACCTGATTCATGCTGTCCTCCAGCTAGCCTTTCAGCACAACCTGTTGACTGGTCATACGTTTGTCAGTGCTCCATTCCTTTCAGCTGGGAACGATGAAACGGAGCGAGCGAGAGCTTCCTCCTTGTTTGCTCACGAGATGAGGTCTGCCCCGGCTGAGGCTATAAAAAAATTCCCCACCCCTGTTTCCAGGGGTGAGGAAAAAATCTTCTTCCTCGGGCAAGACACCAGGTCCACCCCACCTGTAGAATGAACAGTCTACCCTCCATAAGGGGAGAGTAATTAATAACTGCAAGTCGATCAAAGACATGATGGAGCCAGACCCTTTATCCACAAACTTGCCGAGCAAACCCATTTCAAATCGTCATATATTTATACACTTTACTTTGCTAAAAGTCAATAGCCAACAGGTACCTACGAGAAAGAATTGGCGAGCGCGCCCGACCGCTGTAGCGACTACACGGGCCCGCGCCTTCTTCAGAAGAGAGCCGGTGTATAGCCCCGGACAGAGCTGCGAGACGCCTGGCCGCGTGGCTCATCCTGGCTCTCTATCCATTCTGCCACCCACCTCCCACCTGCCTGCGGCAAGAGCGCTCATAACGGGCTGCGCCCGGCTGTGCCTATCCCCCGTTGGCCCTTGCCTAAGCCTCTTCGATCAGATCCTGAAGAGCCTCGTGAGGATCGCTATCTTCTTCGGCATCCAGCGGCAGCTCTTCCCCATTGATGCGTGCTACCATCGAGGGCACCGTGCGACTTTGCAGGATGATGCCCCGCATTAGCAAGGCACTGGCCTGGGCGAATAAGGGACGCAGACGCGAGAGACGCTCGTGTTGCTCTTGCAGCTCGGCGAGCTGACGCCGCACCTGCTTGAGGGTATTGCGGCTGAGACCAGCGCCGTCGTCAGGCCAGCTCAGCACTGCAGACCAGAGGTCGCGTGCATCCAGCAGCTGGCCAATCGCTCCCTGCACCTGCTGCAACAGGTCGATGGTCTGATTGAGTAACATCAGAATATCGCCCTCGGCCAGATCGATGCGCCGCAAGAGTCCGTTGAGAGACATTCCACGTGCCCAGGAGAGGGCCACGCCGTGAAACTCGGGAACGATGCGCGGCGTCAGGGATAGCCCGGCTATCTCCTCCATCTCACAGACTCGCTTCTCGACCTGCTTGAGTTCGCGCCGCACTTCCTTCAGCCGCGAGTTGAGGACATGGCGATTGTAGAGGCGCCGGTCGTTGTCAAAGGTGAACCAGCTACAGACTTCCGCCAGTTCGGCGGGCGTCAGTTCATCCAGGATGCCATCCATGATCAGCTCGACAATGAGGATGCCCGCCGGATGGAAGATACTGCGCAGCAGGCGCCCGCGCAGGGTCAGCCGGTCGTCGTGCCCAATATAACCCAAGGCGCGCAGTACAAAGACCGTGCCCTCCAGCTCTTCCTTCCCCTCACGACTCAGCTGGAGCTGGCCACGTCGCCGCTGACTCCGCTCCAGGGCGCGCGCTGTCTCTTCTGCAGCCTTGAGCTTTTTGGGGCTGACCTTGCGCCCCTTACGGAGCTGGCGCTCTACTTGCTGAACGAGGCGGAGCCCCTGTTCCTCCCAGGCCCGATAGCGCTGATATTCGCGCAGGCTAGAGGCGCAGATGCGCCGCAGATGCCCGATATCCCCTTCGCGCCAGAGGTTGAGAATCGAGTTGTAACGAATCACGAAAGAGCTGTAGACCGGATGAAGCTCATCCGTGATACGGGCAAAGGCCTCCTCAAACGGCTCCCAGGGAGAGTACGGTATGACCGCTGCTCCGCGCACATCCATGCCACGTCTACCCGCTCGCCCGGTCAGCTGGCGGTACTCGTTCGGGGTCAGGAGGCGCATCTCTACGCCGTCAAACTTGCTCAGGCTTCCCACTACCACGGAGCGAGCAGGCATGTTGATACCCAGAGCCAGCGTATCGGTGGCAAAGACCGCCCGCAGATGGCCCTGAGCAAAGAGGGTCTCCACCAGCACCTTCAGGCCCGGCAGTAGACCGGCATGGTGAAAAGCTAAACCACGGGGCAAGAGGTTGACCAGCGCATGCACCTGCTGCAAATTACGGTCCTCGGGCGGCAGCTGCCCTAGCCAGACGCTAATCTCCTCGTGGATGCGTTCCTGCTCCTGCGGCGTGGTGAAGAGATGGCGCGCTGCGCTCATCGCTGCCTCCTCAACGGCTCGCCGCCCCGGGAGAAAGTAGAGACACGGCAGGAGATCAGCATCGCGGAGGGCTGTTAACACCTCGCCCGGCTCGGGCGCCCGTCGGAACGGCGGACGCGCCCGCTTGTGCTTAGAGCGAGCTTTTTCCTGATCATGGTCATAGATCGCAGCTTCCGTCGCTGTGGCCACGGAGGTAGCTTCTTGCCCCTCGCCGGCAGCGGTCCCGGAAGCTGCTCTCTCCTCCTGCTCCTCCTCCTCAGCTCCCTCCCAATCCCGCATGAAAGTAGAGCGCCGCGCCAGACGCGCCTCACCCCCAATCTTGGGAAAGCGCTCTACACGCCGTCCTGCCGCGTCCTGGACAAGATGCAACTTGCCATCGAGAAAGTAGTAATGCTCCAGAGGCACAGCTCGCTCTTCGTGCATAACCAGGGCCACAGGGCGGTGTACGCGACTGATCCAATCGGCCAGTTCCTGGGCATTGCTGACCGTCGCCGAGAGACCGACAAGCTGTACATGAGGAGGTGAGCAGATGATGGCCTCCTCCCAGACGGGACCACGCTCAGGATCGCTGAGATAATGCAGCTCATCAAAGACAACATAGGCCACATCGGTCAGCGAGGAAGGGCCGTCCTCAGCCCCCTCTTCCAGGAGCATGTTGCGATAGACTTCGGTCGTCATAATAACAATCGCCGCCCGACTCCGCTCCACAATGTCCCCAGTGACGAGACCGACCGCCTCCGGCCCATAGGTGGCTCGTAAATCACGGAACTTCTGATTAGAGAGCGCCTTCAAGGGGGTGGTGTAGATGACGCGCGCACCTCGCTGCCAGGCTTTCCAGATGGCATACTCGGCCACCAGCGTTTTCCCTGTTCCCGTCGGAGCCGCCACCAGCACCGATCGTCCCCGCGCGAGGTGTACTATGGCTTCTTTCTGAAAGGTGTCAAGAGGAAATGGATACCGACTTGCAAATGCCTCTATCTCTTCTTGAATCTCAGGATCAACCTCCACGTTTCTCTTGCCCATTTCAACCTTTCTCTAACGCGCTACCAGAAAACAGACTACGGTGCTGCTCAACATGAAGGACTTTCTTCTGCCCAGGAGACTCTGCACAGCCATTTTGTTTCATGGTTTCATTGTAGCACGAAAGAAGGAAGGGGGCAAGCAGGGCCAGTTATCTGAGGGGAAGGAAATCGGCCCCGAGCAGCCAGAGCCAGAGGGGTGAATGCCAGGCAGCCAGCCCGTCTGTCTGTCAGCTAGCTAGCACCGGGCAGGCAGGGGCCTTGACAGGTAGCGTCTGGTCCGTTCGGTTCTGCCCTCTTGCACCGCCAGACGCACCCTGCTATACTACAGACACACAGAAGCTCTGAGGATAACAGAGCAATTCGATTAAGCGACTGGACAGGTAGACCAACTGAACAACGAGACCGGCGATGATGAAGAGGAGTAACCGGTCGAGGGTAACAGCGAGCCGGCGGTTGGTGGAAGGCCGGCAATCCAGAACCGGTGAAGGGCGCTTCGGAGCCGGTATGTCAACAATGAGTGGCTTCGCGCTGCGGTCCTTCTTTGCCTTCTGATGGCAGGTAGGGACGAGGAGCGCGAAGAAGCAGGGTGGAACCGCGCATATCGCCAGAGAGAGGTCAGCCCCGGGCGGCTTACATTGGCGATATTCGTCCCTGGCGTTTGTGAACGCCTGGGGCGATTTTTATTGCAGAGAAGGAGACCACTCGCCTATGACCCAGCTTGAACAGCAACAGACTAGCGACACAGCCTTTGTTCCTCTTGACAAGATTGTCTCGCTCTGTAAGCGGCGCGGCTTCGTGTACCCTAACTCGGAAATCTACGGTGGCATCTCGGGCGTCTACGACTTCGGTCCTCTGGGCGTCGAATTGCGCAATAACATCCGCCGCTACTGGTGGTGGTCGATGGTTCAGACGCAGGATAATGTCGTGGGGATCGAGGGTGCTATTCTCACCCATCCTCGCGTCTGGGAGGCCAGCGGCCATGTCGAGAACTTTGTTGATCGCTTGGTCGAGTGCAAGACCTGTAAGAAGCGTTTCCGCGTCGATCACCTCCCACCCGAGAACCTGGAGCAGCGCAAGTGCCCCAACGATGGCGGCGAGCTGATGGAGCCACGGACCTTTAACCTGTTGATGGAAACCTACCTCGGCGTGGTCGAAGACGACCGCGTGAAGACTTACCTGCGCGGCGAGGCTTGCCAGAATATCTATCTGGATTTCATGAACGTCGTCAAGTCTTCACGCATGAAGATTCCCTTTGGGATCTGCCAGATCGGGAAGGCTTTCCGCAACGAGGTAACTCCCGGTAACTTTCTCTTCCGCCAGCGCGAGTTTGAGCAGTGGGACCTGCAGTTCTTCGTCCACCCGAGCGAGATGCAGCAGTGGTTCGACTATTGGAAACAGCGCCGCTTCGAGTGGTACCGCGGCTTGATCAACCACAAGGATCGTCTACGCCTGCGCGAACATGGCCCCGACGAGCTGGCCCACTATGCCCGCCAGGCTTTCGACATCGAGTATCAGACGATCCTCGGCTGGCAGGAGTGGGAGGGCATCCACTGGCGTCAGGATTGGGATCTCTCGCGCCACAGCCAGTATAGCGGCGAGGACCTGAGCTATGTCGATGAGGTGACCAAGGAGCGCTACATCCCCTGGATCGTGGAGACCTCCGGTGGCGTCGATCGCACCTTCCTCTACCTGCTGCTGGATGCCTATGAGGAACAGCCCGATCCCCAGGGCAAGAGCGGCGAAACGCGCACCGTGCTTCATCTGCACCCAATGCTCGCTCCGGTGAAGGTGGCCGTCTTCCCACTGAAGCGCAACAACGAGGAGCTGGTGAAGCTGGCCCGTGGGATCTACGAGCGCCTGCGCCGGCTGATGGTGGCTCAATATGACGATACAGGCAGCATCGGGCGCCTCTATCGACGCCAGGATGAGATCGGCACGCCTTACTGCGTCACCGTCGATTTCCAGTCCCTGGAGGATAAGACGGTAACGGTGCGTGACCGCGATACGATGACTCAGGTGCGTGTGGCCATCGAGGAGCTGCCAGCCTACTTGCTGGAGCGCGTAACCTGGCACTGAAAAGCACCCCCTACCAGCCAGCACTCGCTACAAGGGGAGCAAGCAGCCGCAACAGCGGGATGACGGTTGCTTGCTCCCCTTTGGCGTTTTACATCCTCTCTTCTTTGCTGCATCGGCGGTGCGCTGTCCTCCGTAAGTCGACGCGTCCCGTCTCCCCTCCCTTTCAATCGTCTCCTTGCCAGCCGCTGCCGCAAGTCCGTTCGCTCGCCGCTCAGAAGAGGGAAGCATACAGGAGACAGTTAGCAGCAGACCGTGCTTTTCGTCCCGGTCAAACCGTTTTAAATTGCGAGTGATCGTGCGGCTGAGAGCAGAGCATGATCACCCGCTGTGCGCTCCGCTGCCGTTCGCCGGCGGGGAGCACAGGACGACGACGAGCGAACCATTTCATGATTGCTTTGCAGGTTCCGCAAAGCGCAAAAAACACTGAAACCGACGAAGATGACACGCGTACTCTCTTATAATATTCTGGCCGGTGGTATGACTCCCTGTCCTGGAGAGGATCGGCGCACAGAGCCACTGGCCCGCCTGATCAGCGCCGTTCAGCCTGATATTGTTGGGCTGCCCGAGGGACTGAATCCACGCAGGGAGACCGAGAAAGCTGTCGTCGAGGAACTGGCGGAGCGTCTGGAGATGACCTTGATTCGGGGAGACCATCCGACGGCGGGCGATGAGTTTCAGGTGGCCTGCCTCACCAGGCTACCAGTCCTTGCCAGCCGGGTTCATGTACGGCCAGGAGTGCTGACTCGTCCAGTGCTAGAGGTGCATGTGCGCGAGGAGGATGGGAACGAGCTGACCGTCTTTGTAGCCCACCTGATTGCCAGCTTTCACAAAGGGCGGGCCGCAGAGCATCTGCGGCAGCGTGAGGTTGAGGCTATCCTGGCTATCATGGCCGCCGCACATGGTCAGCCTCATCTGCTCATGGGAGACTTCAATGCCCTGGCGCCTGGTGAGGCGCTGCGAGCCAGCGCGCTCCTGCGCTATGTGCTTTACCTGGATCAGACCCTGCCCAGCGGAGAGGGCCATGAGCGCGATGGCCATCCCCATCTTGCCTATGTGCTGCCCGATCGCCTGCGTCCTCTGCAACCCCTTCTCGCGCATCTCTCGCGCAATCGGCCAGCACTCTGGTTCATCGATGCCCTGGCCGGTCTTTATGTGCCGCGCAAGAGCATCTCTTTGCTACGGCGTGCAGGCTACCTCGACTGCTTCCGCCACCTGCACCCCCACGAGCCGGGCTTCACCTGTCCAGCGCTCATGCCCGCGGGCAGGATCGACTTCATCTTTGCCAGCCCCGAGCTAGCCCCGCGGCTACGCGCCTGCCAGGTCGTGCAGGAAGGCAATGGCATCAAAGGGTCCCAGGCCAGTGATCACTTGCCCGTGCTGGCCGAGTTTGCTCCTTGCCCCACACCAGCCCCGACGAGAGAGGCCAGCACACCCCAGGCTTTCGCCGCACTCTCTTCGCTGTGAACCGAGCCAGGCCGGCCTCAGAGGCCCATTGGAAGGGAGGGCAGAGAGGAGGATCTACCCCACCCTCTCCTCCCTGGCCTGCCGACGACGACCTTCGAGCGCAAGCGCCGCATCAAGGATCACTGAAAGACGTCCTTCGTCTTCTCGAAGAGATTGCGAAAGATGTTCTTATCGTTCTGCTCGCTCTGCTCACGCTCCAGGCGAGCGAACTCTTCGAGGAGGCGACGCATCTCGGGCGTCAGGTTCGTAGGAGTAACGACCTTCACGATCACATGCTGATCGCCACGCGCACTACTGTGAACCACCGGGACGCCCAGGCCTTTCAGGCGGAAAGAGCGACCGCTCTGCGTGCCAGGCGGGATCTTGAGCGTGGCCGTCTTGCCGTCGATCGTTGGCACCTCGACCTCGTCTCCGAGAGCCGCCTGCGTAAAGCTGATCGGCAGCTCGTAGATAATATCGTTGCCCTGGCGCTTAAAGAAGGGATGAGGCTTAACGGTCAGAATCACATAGAGGTTGCCTGGCGTACCGCCACGAGCGCTGACCTCACCCTCACCAGTCACGCGCACATTGATCCCATCGTCCACGCCGGCAGGGATATTGACCACCACGCGGCGATTATTGCGCACGCGCCCCTGGCCACGACACTTCTCGCAAGGCGTTGTGATCACCCGCCCCTCACCACGGCAACGCTCACAGACGGTCACATTGACAAACTGGCCAAAGATCGACTGTTGCACGCGTCGAATCTCGCCAGTACCGCCGCAGGAGGAGCAGCGAGCTGTCGAAGTGCCTGGCTGAGCGCCGCTCCCGTGGCAATGAGGGCAGGTCTCCCAGCGAGGCAGCTCGATCTCCTTCTGACAACCGAAAACGGCCTCTTCGAAGGTAATCGTCAGCTCATAGCGAATATCAGCGCCCCGCTGCGGTCCCGTTCGGCGCTGCGAACCTGCCGTTCCAGCGAAGAAGGTCTCGAAGATGTCGTTGAGCGTCGTAAATGAGCCGAAGTCGCTGAAACCGCCGAACCCGCCAAAACCAGCTCCGCTGCCATTGCCGACCCCGGCATGGCCATAGCGATCGTAGGCCGCGCGTTTCTGCGGATCGCTCAGAACCTCGTACGCCTCATTGATCTCAATGAAGCGTGCTTCAGCGCCTGGCTCCTTGTTGGCGTCCGGGTGATACTGCTTGGCAAGGCGGCGGAACGCTTTCTTAATTTCCTCCTCGCTTGCGTGGCGCGATACACCCAGAACTTCGTAGTAATCTCGTTTACCAGCAGGCATCGACAGGTCCTTTTAACGTCAGAGAACTACATTTCCTTGTACTCGCCCTCGATGGTATCGTCCTGCGTTGTTCCCTGCGACTGGCCATCCCCATCGCTTGTGGTAGTAGAGGAAGAGCCATCGGTGCTCTCCGCCTGACGATAGAGGGCTTCACTGACACGATAGAAGCTCTGCTCGAGCGCCTCGCGCGCAGCCTTGACGCGCGCGATATCATCACCCTCCAAAGCAGCGCGTACCTCAGCAATTTTGGTCTCCAGCTCGCTGCGCTGTTCAGGAGAGAGCTTTTCGCCCAGGTCGGCCAGGCTCTTCTCAGCGCGATAGGCGGCGCTATCGGCCTGGTTACGCTCCTCGACCTCCTCCTTGCGCCGGCGATCCTCCGCCGCGTGCTCCTCGGCCTCGCGAATCATACGCTCGATCTGCTCCTGAGAGAGGCCACTGGAGGGCATAATCGTAATCTTCTGCTGGCGCCCGGTGCCTTTATCGCGAGCCGAGACATTGACAATACCGTTGGCATCGATATCGAAAGTCACCTCGATCTGTGGCACGCCACGAGGAGCAGGCGGAATCCCATCGAGGATGAAGCTCCCCAGGGAGCGGTTATCCTTGGCAAACTCACGCTCGCCCTGCAGCACATTAATTTCGACGCTCGGCTGATTGTCGCTGGCGGTAGAGAAGATCTGGCTCTTGCGCGTTGGGATAGTCGTATTGCGCTCGATCAAGCGGGTAAAAATGCCGCCCATAGTCTCGATACCCAGCGAGAGCGGTGTGACATCGAGCAGCAACACATCCTTAATATCGCCGGTCAAAACGGCAGCCTGGATGGCGGCCCCCACAGCCACCACCTCATCGGGATTGACTCCACGATGCGGTTCACGATCGAAGATCCGGCGCACCAGTGCCTGAACTGCAGGCATACGCGTCTGGCCACCGACCAGGACCACTTCCTGGATATCGCTGGGGCGCACGCCGGCATCGGCCAGGGCCTGCATTACCGGCCCGCGCGAGCGCTCAATCAGGTCCTCCACCAGCTGCTCCAGCTTGGCGCGTGTCAAGGTCACCATCAGATGCTTGGGGCCACTGGCATCGGCAGTAATGAAGGGCAGATTGATCTCCGTCTGCAGCGAGCTGGACAGCTCCTTCTTGGCGCGCTCGGCAGCCTCCTTCAAGCGCTGCAGGGCCATACGGTCCTGGCGCAGATCGATGCCATGCTCCTTCTGGAACTCCTCGGCCATCCAGTTGATGATGCGCTGATCGAAGTCATCACCTCCCAGATGGGTATCACCATTGGTGCTTTTGACCTCGAAGACGCCATCGCCAAGCTCCAGCAGTGAGATATCGAAGGTTCCCCCACCCAGATCGTAGACGGCGATACGCTCATCCTTCTTCTTATCCAGGCCGTAGGCCAGCGAGGCCGCCGTCGGCTCATTGATAATGCGCAGAACCTCCAGGCCGGCGATGCGTCCCGCGTCGCGCGTCGCCTGACGCTGGGCATCGTTGAAGTAGGCTGGCACTGTGATGACCGCCTGTGTCACGCGCTCACCGAGATAGGCTTCCGCATCGGTCTTGAGCTTCTGCAGGATCATGGCCGAGATCTCCGGCGGGCTGTACTGCCGTCCCTGGACCTCAACCCAGGCGTCGCCGTTGCTGGCACGGATCACCTTATAGGGAACGAGGCTGCGATCGCGCACAACCTCGGGGTCATCGTATTTGCGCCCCATGAAGCGCTTGATGGAATAAATGGTATTCTCGGGGTTTGTAATGGCCTGCCGTTTCGCCATCTCGCCGACAAGCCGCTCGCCGTTCTTCGTCACCGCAAAGACAGAGGGCGTCGTGCGCGAGCCCTCGGCGTTGGGGATCACCACCGGCTCGCCGCCTTCCATAACAGCAACACAAGAGTTCGTCGTCCCAAGATCAATGCCAATAACTCGTGGCACAGTTGCCTCCTACAATCTCGCAAGATTTTCTGCGCTGGCCGGGGGAGAGAACAGCAGGATGATCACAAGGAGCCGCCTGTCCGTTCTAGCTCGATCACTCGGTCTACTCGCCTACACCGACAGTCTGATGGTGGCCCAGCTCCTACCTGCCAGGGCCGGGGCTGCGAACGAGCACAGGCAGTGAAAGGGAATCAGTGAAGATGACTGCTGGCAACCCTCTTCCCCCACCTTGTCAGCCCACCCCTATCAACCAACTACCTAACCATCCCCACCGCTTCAGCACCCCACGCCTGTCTGTATACTCGTCACCCGCCCATTGTGGCGGCCCCCCATAGCACGCTACAGCCGTCCGCTCACAGGCCATAGCCCTGCTCCAGCAGATCGTTCATCAGCTCAACCATATAGCGGACAACCGCCACCGCCCGCCCGTACTGCATGGGTGTGGGGCCAATTACACCCAAGAGGCCGCTGAGCTTATCCTCACGCCCATAGCGAGCAACAACCAAACTGACATCCTTCATCTCATCCCACTCATCCTCTCCACCGATGATCACCTGTACCCCATCGGACTCGCGCACGTGTGAGGCCAGGGCTGGTAAAAAGCTCTTCTCTTCCAGCACCTTGATCACTTTGTTGACACGCTCGCGCCGCTCCTCTTCCAGCGCGCGGTGACTACGCTCACGGCGCTCTTCATCACCGGCCCGGCTTCGCCCATCAGGCGGCTCTAAAATGTTGAGGACACCCTCACGATAGAAGAGATCACTGACGAGACGGCTGTGTTGCTCAAGCAATTGGGCGATGGCCGTGCCGATCAGCTGCTCCACCGGGGAGAAGCCTCGCTTCTCCAAGATCGCCATGACTTCGGCAGCATTCTTTCCCTGGAAGAGCTTGTTGAGACGCGTCGAGATGGCGCTCAGATCCTCTTGCTTGTAAGGCGTCTCCAGCAACAGGCGCCGCTGCCTCACTGTGCCATCGCTCATTACGAGGACCAGATGAGCCGAATAATCGGAGACCGAGAGAACTTCAAAGTGCTTGAGCTGCCCTACGCTGGCCCGCGGCGGCGTCATCACGGCGGCGCTGTGCAGCATCCGCGCCATAACTGAGGCCGTCAGACGCACCCACTGGTCGAGCTGATCCTGCACCTGATAGAACTGGTGGCGGATCAGTCGCTGCTCCTCTAAAGAGAGGGCCGACTCCTCCATAAGATGCTCGACGAAATAGCGATAGCCCTGGTTGGTCGGCACTCGCCCTGCTGAGGTATGCGGCTGATAGATCAGCTTTGCCTCCTCTAAGCCGGCCAGCTCGTGCCGCACCGTGGCCGAGCTATATCTGAGGCCATACTTGCGTACGAGCGTCTCAGAGGCCACTGGCATGCCTGTGTGGATGTATTCCTCGACCAGCGCTCTCAGGATCTCTTGTTTGCGTGGACTCAGCGGGATGGACATCGGCTCACAGGCCCCTATCTCTGGCTCTACCCCGCCCCCCGGCCCTCCACTCTTCGCCGGGTTGCTCAGGCATCAATGAGGCCAAAATAAGTGCTAGCAGTCTCTTTGTGAGACTGCAAGTACAGCATAGCACTCGGCAGAAAGGATTGTCAAGGGGAGGTGACCGTCAGCCTCGGGCGCCTCTCTCTTCCTTTGCCCCACATACTGGAAGATAGCGATGAGCCTCTCAAAGCTGAGATTGACAAATCAACATGTATATACTAAAGTATCAGAGAGATCACTTTTCAAGTGATCTCTTCAACTGAATCCCACATGAAGCAAGATTGGGGAGGTTCTCACCAATGCCATTTCTCCAGCGTAACCTGATTATCCCCCTCTCTTTCCTGCTAGTCATCCTATCAATACTTTTCCCCGCACTGCTTGCTTCGCCTACCGCGCATGCTCAAGCCCACATTCGCAGCGATCAGAGCGTTCAGCCTCATTACTATCCACCCCCCTGCCAGGGAGCAGAGTGCTATGGAGCTGATCCATACACGACAACCTGTGGCAAATCTAGCGCCAATAATGGAGTCACGCTCACGACGGTCGACATCTGGACCGGTGGCCCCCAGGGAGGAGGTACATGGATCGGCCAGCTCTATAATTATTACTCGACCCTCTGCCAGGCCAACTGGGCAGTCGTCTGGCTCAATGCCCCTTACGCCATCTCGATCCGCATCTCGACAGTTGGCGGCTCCGAACGCCAGTGCTATCCTGAAAACTGCACCAGCTACTATACGGGCAGCGCCTTCCCCGCCTGGACCAACATGGTCGACGGCACTGTTTTGACGCAGGCTTGCGCAAGCCTGGCTATCTGGGGTTCTCTCTCGCGTCAGGTTTGCGTCAACCAGTAGAGGAGAGCAAGCTGGCTGGCGAATCCTGGCTGATCCCGGCGCTGGTCTGGACAGGGCAAGCAAGCCCAGCGCGGAACGAGCAGGCGTCGACCGCGCTAATGGTCTGGCTGCAGCCGGGCAAATAGCGGGTCCACCTCCCGCAAGGTGCCTCTTTGACTGGCATCCCTTAGCAGGGGCGGACCCGCTGGATCTTCCTCCTCTACAGGAGCCACTCCAGCCTCCCTTGTTCCTCTACCCTGACAGCTGCCTGGTCTTCAACAGGCCAGACACAGCTTCACGGTTGGGCTGTTGGCGTGGCCCCATTACCGACCGTCGCCGTTGGCGTAGCGGTGTTGTCGCTGCCGTTACCGTTGGCCGGATTCATCCCTGTCTCTCCATTTGTCCCGGGCGAAGACGTGGTGGTCGCCGGCAGACCGCTCTGCTGCGGATACTCATCATCCAGCATGACGTCGCAGTAGCCGCTGCCTTGCAGCCCATTCACCGTATTGACGCACATCTTTTTCACGCCCGGTGGGGTAGTAAAGAAGTAGTCATGATACGGCGACTTATAAGAGCCGCAAGGAATATTGGCACCATCCATATTGCAAGCGCCCATGGCCCGCTCAATGACGCTATGCCAGATTGGGGCGGCGCCCGTAATACCGATCACGTTGCCACGGAACGGCTCGTTATCAGCATTGCCGGCCCATACCCCCACCACTACGTCAGGTGTATAGCCGATGGTCCAGTTATCCTTGAAATTATCGGTCGTGCCGGTCTTGGCAGCCACATCGGGCACTTGCCCATTGGGCAGGTGCCAGTCCCACATCGACAGCGTATGGTCGCCGCCGAACTCCTGGGCACGGGCAGCCTCATCCGAAAGCACGTTGGTAATCATATAAGCGATCTGAGGACTCAGCACGCGCGTGGCTGGGGGATGGCTGGTATCATAGTGATAGAGATGGTGGCCGTAGTTGTCCCAGATATCGAGCACCCCCTGGGGCGGGACATGCATCCCTCCATCGGCGAAGACCTGATAAGCTCCCGTCATCTGCAAGAGCGGCACCTCGGCAGTGCCCAGCGCCAGGCTCGGGAAGAAACAATCCTGATAGGTGAGATTCGGATTGTTTTTGCTCTGCCGACAGGCTGGTAGATCATAGTCACGGATGGCCGTAATACCCATGCGCTCCGCCATCGTGATCACGTTCTGGACACCGGTGAACTCCATTGCCTTGACAGCGGGCACGTTGAGGGAGTTCTGCAGGGCCTCGCGTATGGTCGAATTCCAGTTATGGTAGGTATTGCCGTAATCGGTTGGATGATAGGCATTGTTTTCCGGATCAGTCTCGGGGTTCTGATTGTTATATGGGAAGTAGGTCTTGACATCCGGCAATACAATGCCAGGATACCAACCCATCTGGAAGGCGGTCGCATAGACAATAGGCTTGAAAGAAGAGCCTGGCTGGCGCGGTGAGAGCGCAGCGTTGACCTGCCCTTTGATCTGGGGCTTATTCGAATTCCAGTCGGAGCTGCCAGCCATGGCCAGAACCTCGCCCGTTTTGGCATCCATGACGACCACTGCGGCATCATTGACATTGTTCACAGTATTTAAGGGGCCACAGCCAGTATAGTAGGAAAAGTAGCGGCACTCGACCTGGTTGAGGTGACGATCGATGGCCTTCTCAACGAAGGTTTCCAGATTGACGTCGATCGTGGTCCGAATATTGAAGCCGCCAGTGAGGAAAGCCACCTCACCGGCCTGCATATCTCCGTGGCCGAGAGCCTCCTCAATCTGAGAGATGACCCAGAAGACGAAGTGTGGAGCCCGAATGGTGTTGACATAGGGATGGAACTTGAACTGGGCAGAGATGGCCTCAACCTTCGCCGCTACCTCGGGTGTAACCAGTCCCACGCCATCTACAACCATACCAAGCTTGATCATCTGGTTGAGCACATATTTCTGACGGTTCAGTGCCCGCTCGGTGTTACCCGGGATAACTTTCTCCAGGGAAGGGTCATAGTAGTCGGGATTCTGTGGCAGACCTGCCAGGAAGGAGGCACGCGCTAGCCCTAGCAGGGGATCATGCTTGCCCGTTTTCAGGTCTACGTCGAGATAGCGAATACCCGGGATACAGTTGAAGTGGACATCGCAATGCGGCTTGAGATCAAAATAGTCTTCGACTGCCGCTTCGATTCCCAGCTCCTGAGCACCAAAGGGCGCTACATTAAAGTACATCTCCAGGATTTTCCACTTGGGATACTGCTGGGTCAGGGCGATAGCCAGGGCCGCCTCGGTAATCTTGCGTGAATAGGAATATTGATCATCGTGAGTAAGGTTCTTAATCAGCTGCTGCGTCAAGCCACTGCCGCCACCGTTATGCTCAATGAAAGCGCGCAGGATACCCTGGGGATCAAAACCTGCGTTCTCCCAGAAGGTGGGGTCCTCGGCGGCAATCATTGCCTGCTGCATGACCATCGGAATATCCTTATACGCCACTGGAGTACGCCGCCCGGCGTACTGACTCTCCGTGTCATAGGCCTGATACAGCAGGTTCATGTTGCGATCATAGATGCGCGAGGTCTGGCTGACATGCTGGCTCGCTAACTGCTGTACCCGCGGGTACTGCTCTTGATAGTAAGCGTAGGCCGAGGCTCCGCCCGTCGAGAGAAAGATCAGGATGAGCACGGCCACCACTGAGGCCACCACGGTTACCACACGCCGCGGGCCAAACTGACGACTCTTGAGACGCTGTCGCCGCCTCCGGAGCATGGAAATGCGCAGAGTGCGTGAGCGACGCCAGGGCCGAGTTTTATCGATGCCGCCGCGCTGGACAGGGGGGACCGGCCTTTCTAGAAGGCCCGGGCCTACACCAGCCCTAGAGCCAGCGGGCAGGGTCGAGGAACGCAGCGTCTGCGAGGGAACCAGGGGACGCGCTGCCTGGGAATGGGAGCCCAAGCCCATGTTACCAGCTACAGCGACAACTTTGCCAGACCAACGACGTACGACGTTTGAGACGTTAGAGACCCAATTATTATAGCGCCCCGAAAGCAGGCCGGTACGCCGCGGTTGACCTTCCTGGTTGCTGGGACTGGCCTGCAGTGGCAAGGGCGCCGGCGCTCCCCCACCTCCTTGCGGCATGGCCGGATGGCCTGCCTGCGACGCTGGGGTAGCGTTCAGCTCCAGCCCTGACGGCTGCGGCGACACGGCGGATGGCCCGCTGGTAGGCTGCTCACCGTAGCGGCGTAAGAGGCTCCCCGGCGCTCGCTCTTGCTGGTGACCGTTATAGTTTGCTCCTTCAGGACGGTTGAACGGCTGCTTCCACTGACTGTTGCTCATCGGTTCACAATCCCCTCAATGAGACTCCTTGTACACCACCGCCCGGCTGTCAATAAGCCAGAACGCCGGTCCAGGGAGAGAGGCCCACCCCCTCCACAGGCTCCAACCAGCACGGCAAGCCTGCAGCTCCGCTCTCCTTCCTCTGCTCATAAATGCTAGACATGATCTTTGCTTGCTTTGCTCAGCAATCTATCGGACGTAGACACAATAGCACACGGTAAGATAATTGCCTACCACTATCCCCCTTTCAGGCCATGCCCTCCAATCCCTGCCCCCTCATGCCCACTATCCTCTCGCACAGATCCCGACCCATAGACCATGATGCACGCTAGAAGCTGTACCAATTCATAGCTTCACATCTTCAGATAAATCATGTACAATACATGGGACAATAGAAGCCTGGGCCGTTCTCTTGCAAAGGAGCAATATCCACATGTTTGTGCACTATGCTCGCTTGCCGTTGCTTGTCAGAGTTCTTTCTTCTCTTGCTGCTGCCTGGCTGCTTATAGGGGGAGAACTGGCTTCCCCCGCCCTGGCCGAGCGGGCCGCAGACCCAATCTCGGTAATGGCCCAATCGCAGAGCGTCCATTTCCCCAATTATATCGATTTCCAATTGAGCGCTACCGATAGCCTGGCGCCAATTGTCGTCGCCTATATCCATGTCTCCATTCCTCTGTTCGATGTCGACGATACCGAGCGAGTCACAGCCAATGCCGCAAAAACGATTACTTTACACTGGCGCATGGATACCAGCGGGAATAATTACATTATGCCAGGAGCAACAGTCACTTATTACTGGGAACTTAGCGATTCTCTAGATAATGTTCATTTAACTAAATATGTCAGTTTTATTGTAACCGATACGCGCTTTACCTGGCAAAGCACAACTCAGGGATACATGCACCTCCATTGGTATAATGAGACGCCCGGTTTCGGCCAGGCTCTGCTCACGCGCGCTGTTATCGACGAGAACCACCTGCTAGAGGTGACGGGTCTGCATTATCACCAGGCCTTTAATCTCTGGGTCTATAGCAGTGAGGACGCTTTCCGCAGTGCCCTCCCTCCCGATACATTCGAATGGGTAGGAGGCGAAGCCTTCCCGCCCCTCAATGAGGCCTTCTTTATGGTGAGCAGTCTCACAGACGAAACTTTGGCGCGCGATATGCCTCACGAGATGACCCATCTGCTGCTGCATCAGACGGTTTCTACCGACACAGACATCCCTCTCTGGTTCGACGAAGGTTTGGCCGTCTATTGCCAGCTCTACCACGAGCCGGAAATGACCGACCGTCTCAATGAGGCTTTGCGCAGTCATTCGCTGCTCCCCTTGGCCCAGATCACGGAACGCTTCCCAAGCAACAGCGATGCCGCCTACCTGGCCTATGCGGAGAGCTGGAATCTGGTCGACTATATGTATCGCACCTTTGGCAAAACAGCGCTGGAGCATCTGTTCCAGCTCCTCAGTAGCAACAGGCAGACTTTCGATGAGGCCCTCCAGGCAGCTATCGGTGAGGATCAGGCGCATCTGGAGAATCAGTGGCATCTGGCTCTCCATCAGCCACCAACGCTCTCACCTGCGGAGATGCAGACGCCAGTCGCACAGCCAGCCACAACGGCCCAGCTCCAATTGCCGGCGCCAGCCACAAGCGATAGCCGGGATACCACTCTGGCAGCTCTTGGAGCCATGCTGATGCTCACGGCACTGTTGGGCACCGCGCTGCTCCTGTTGTCGGCCCGCAATCAGCGTCTTCAGGCGCTGGCCGCTGTTCAGGCAGCAGAGCAGATTCTGTCGGCCAGCCGCGGAGATCGACAGGGTCCGCCCCCCAGTGGTGGCCCTCTATCGCCTGGACACCAGGGAGGCTGGCCTGGACAGCCCTCTCCCAGGATCTCCGATGGATTTTCGTACTTCGATAGCGATCGGCCTTTCGGCTTGCCAGGAAGGGAAGAAGACCCGCTCTCTCCACCACCTCAGGAACCAGGAGCTGAGGATCACGGGCCGTGGCCGCCTCGCCCGGAAGTTTGATACAGCCGGGCAACAGGCTAGAGGGGCCAGGCCTGTTGCCCATTGCTCTCTAGCATTGCTCTGACAGATCCGGCTCGCTTCCAGCCAGCATTGCAGGCCAGCCTGCGATCGCCAATCGCTTTATCGCCAGCAAGAGATAAGAGCAAAACAGTTAATTCGAATGATAGCGCAAAAATATCATTTTTATGAGATGATTAGTGTGTGATGTGGAAAGGACGTGTGTGATGAGTGATACAACGGATGATACAACTTCTGACTCAGCTCGCGTACCGCTGCAAACGAGCACTCCCGCCTCCCCCGGCGGTTTCTCCCGCACTCCTCTCTCTGAAGAAGAGCGCTCCTATTGGGTGGCCTTCAGTCGCATCCGCGGCATTGGGCCAGCCAGCTTCAAGAAGCTTTTGACCTTTTTCCACGGTGAGCTATCCGCCGCCTGGAAAGCAGGACGAACAGAGCTACTCTCTGCCGGCCTTCACACTCGTCTTGTTGAGAGCTTGCTCCGACAGCGCACGCTTATTGCTCCAGAGGAGGAGCTGGCCCGTTTGCAACGCCTGGATATCGAGGCGTTGACACCCAGGGACCAGCTCTACCCGCCGGCCTTGCGGCGCCTGAACGACGCTCCTCCCGTGCTCTACCTGCGCGGTCAGCTCAGCCCCAATGATCAATGTGCCCTGGCCATCGTCGGAACCCGCCGTATGAGCGCCTACGGCAAGCTGGTGACCGAGCATCTGGCGGCAGAGCTGGCCCGCCACGGCGTGACGATCGTCAGTGGCCTGGCGGTCGGTATCGATACAGCGGCCCATACGGCAGCTCTGGCAACCGGGGGACGTACAATCGCGGTCCTCGCCTGCGGTCTGGATGTCCTCTACCCAGGGTCAAATGTCAATCTGGCGCGCCGCATCGTCAGCTCGGGCCAGGGGGCCCTGTTAAGCGAGTATCCTCCTGGGACCTATCCCGACAGCGGCAATTTCCCTGCACGCAACCGGATTATCGCCGGCCTGGCACTGGGAGTAGTGGTGACCGAGGCTCCTCAGAAGAGCGGCGCGCTGATCACAGCTCGCCATGCACTGGAGGCTGGACGCGATGTCTTCGCTGTCCCTGGCAATATGTTCTCCCGCGGGAGCGAGGGGGTCAATCGCTTAATCCGGGATGGCGCCCATTTGATTACCAGTGTCCAGGATATCCTGGACGCGCTCAATCTGTTCACGGTTTCACAGTGCCTGGAGCTGCAGCAGGCTCTGCTGGAAGATCCAGTCGAACGCCAACTGCTGGCCTTGCTGAACCATGAGCCGCGCCATATCGATGAGCTGACTCGCGCATCAGGATTGCCCTCCTCACGGGTGGCGGCGACGTTGCTGACGCTGGAACTAAAGGGTATGATAAAACAGGTGGGCGCGATGTACTATGTGCTGGCCCGCTAAGTTTATGGCGCGCAGCGTCAGCCTGAGAAGAGAGGTCAGGTCGGCTCTATGATCTTGCTGGATCATCTTCTGGAGGCGACTGGAGGAAGTTTAGTTTTTCCTGGACGTCAACAGCAGTTTCCCGCTTTCAATCATGATACACGTCAATTGCTGCCCGGCGAGCTTTTTGTGGCCGTACGCGGTGAGCGCAGCGATGGACATGACTACTGGCAGGATGCTCTGCGGCGCGGGGCTGGCGGCCTGTTGATCGAGGGTCGCTATTTCAGTGCGCTCTCTGAGGAGCAGCGCGCTGCTCTGCAAGAGAGCGGCGCGGCGGTGGTGGTCGTCGCGGATACGCGCCAGGCGCTGCAAGCCTACGCCCGGGCGATTCTCGCTCGCTGGCGGCCTACCGTGATCGCGGTCACGGGAAGCACGGGGAAAACGACGACTAAGGAAGCGATTGCCCATGTGCTTGAGCGCCATTTTGCAACCTTCAAGAGCTGGCAGAATTACAATGATCTGCTGGGCTTGCCCCTCTCTCTGGGCCGCCTGGAGGAGCACCACGAGTATGCAGTAGTCGAGTTGGGTTGCGACCACCCGGGTGAGATCGGTGATCTCTGCCGCATTGCTCAGCCCCGTATCGGGGTACTGACCAATATCAGCCCGACCCAGCTGCTGTATTTCGGCAGCCTGGAACACCTGGCGACGGAGCTGGTAAGTCTGGCTAATTATCTGCCCGCTGAGGGCACTCTGGTGGTTAATGGAGATGATGAGCTGCTCCGCCGCTTGCTCCGGTGGAGCGACGACCGCCACTTGCAGGCCTTTACTGCCACGGCCCTGGAGAAGGTCCACGTCTCCTGGGAGGGAACAGAAGCCTATTGGTCAGGCAGTGGACAGGCGCTGAGAACACGCTTACTCGGCGCACATTTTGTGACGACCATGCTGGCCGCCTCGACCGTGGGCCGCTTGTGTGGGCTGTCCGATGAGCAGATTGCCCAGGCGCTGGCAGAATTTGCTCCGCTGCCTGGGCGTCTGAATCCTTTGCCTGGCCTGCAGCGAACCTGGCTGTTGGATGATACGCACAATGCGGCTCCGGCTTCGATGCTGGCCGCTCTGGAGACACTGGCACGGCTGCCAGCCAGAAGACGCATTGCTGTGCTGGGCGACATGTTCAATTTGGGAACCTTTGAGGAGGAGGGCCACGCTCTCGTTGGTCAGGCGGCGGCGGGCCAGGTGGACTATCTGGTAACCCGCGGCGAACGGGCAGCGCTGATTGCTGAGGCAGCACATGAGGCCGGCCTGCCCGCAGAGCGCATCATCCAAACCTCTACCCACGAGGATGCAGCACGGGCTGTGCTTGCTCTGTTGGAGAAGGCTGATCAGCCAGCGGAAAGGGAGCCTCGAGACCTGGTGCTCATTAAAGGCTCCGAGGAGGCCCGCATGGAGCGCGTGACGGAGCGCTTGCTGGCGGAGCCGGCATTAGCTCCTGAACGCTTGGTACGCCAGACCCCAGGCTGGAAGCAGATTGTACGCATGCGCCCGGAGCGACCGACCTGGTTGGAGATCGATCTGAGCGCGATCGCCAATAATACACGACGCATCAAAGAGCTGGTTGGGCCGCGGGTTCAGGTCCTGGCTAGCTTGAAGGCCGATGCCTATGGACATGGGGCGCTGAAGGTCGCTCGTACTGTGTTGCTGAATGGCGCTAGCATGCTGGGCGTGGCAACGGTCAGCGAAGCCACTCCCTTGCGCGAAGCAGGTATTATGGCCCCGATCCTGGTCTTTGGCTATGTGCCACACTGGCAGATGCGTGAGGCGGTGCGCCTGGGTTTGACAATCACGCTCTATTCGAGTGAGGCAGCACAGGCGCTTTCTCGTGCCGCTCAGGCTCTGCAACGCACGGTGAAGGTCCATCTGAAGGTGGACACAGGCATGGGACGTCTGGGCATCCGCGCTGAGGAGATTGAGGCCATCGTCCGACTGGCACAGGAGATCACACGCTTGCCAGGCCTGGAGCTGGAAGGGATCTTTACCCATTTTGCTATGGCCGATGCGCAGGATAAGTCTTACACCCGTAAGCAGCTAGCGCGTTTTCAGCAGGTGCTGCAGGCTTTAGAGGCCGAGGGACTACGCCCGCCTCTGGCTCATGCTGCTAATAGTGCAGCGACGCTGACGGTGCCGGAGGCGCATTTCGATATGGTGCGGCCCGGAATCGCCCTCTACGGCCTTGATCCTTCACCTGAGGTCCGGCTGCCAGCCGGTTTTCGCCCGGCACTCTCCTTCAAGACGCAGGTGGCTCAGGTGAAGCTGGTTCCAGAGGGTGAATGTATCGGCTATGGCTGTACCTATGTGACAACGCGCCCAACACGCATCGCAGTGCTACCGGTCGGCTACGCCGATGGCTTCCGTCGCGCGCCGCGTACATGGGGTTCGGTCCTGATCCACGGCAAGGAGGCTCCGATCGTGGGCCGGGTCTGCATGGATCAGTGCATGATCGATGTGACGGATATTCCCGGGGTGCGCGTGGGCGACGAGGTGGTGCTGATCGGACGGCAAGGTGAGGCCATGCTGACGGCGGAACAGGTGGCCGAGCGCCTGGGAACGATTAATTATGAGGTGGTGTCGGAGATTCTGGCGCGCGTGCCGCGAGTCGACTGAGAGCCAGACCACCTCCCTACCAGGGGAATAACCCACCAGGCGAAACCAGCTGGCATATCAGAGATCGGCCCCTCAAGGGCAGCGGCAGACAAGAGAGACGGCCCAGGTATGCCTCAGTGAAGATCACGGTCTTGATTCGTTCTATAGATAGATTAAATAACATATAGCGATACAGGTAGGACCGAGATCTGACTATGAGGATGCTCTGTGCTCCGGGCCACCCGTTACGGCTGCCAGCTCCCAGGGTGCTGCGGCGAATCTGGGGGCGGTCACGGCGGGCGAGCAGGGTTGCGTTGCTCATGAGCGCCTTGCTGCTCAGCGCCTGTATGGGAACAACTGAAACTGAGCCTGTCAGCCCATCGACCAGCTCGGGCGTACGGCCACTGACTCCTACTGTTGGCGCCATGACCTTTGAGCCGGCAGCCCTGCCGACACCCTCGCCGCTCCCCAAGACGGCCACCGCCGCGCCGGCGGCCACAACGTTCCCCGTCCAGGGTCTGATCAGTGCCGTGGGGGCCGTCCTTCCCTCTGATCAGCAGTGCGCGGCTAGCATCCACTACAGCTCGTGGGAGCCACGTCCAGACAACACCGCCGCTAATCACCGTGTGCCAACAGCTCAGCAGCTGGCTGCTATTGACCAGTTCTATCCTACCTATACCCAGAATCCCCAGGCCAATGGCTATAGCGCCCGCATTAGCGGCAATTTCACTGGTACCACCGATGAGATCATCCAGTGGGTGGCCTGCAAATGGGGGGTCAATGCCGATCTGGTACGAGCACAGGCAGCGGTCGAGTCCTGGTGGCACCAGAGCACGGCGGCAGGCAAGACCACCGAGAGCCGCTACTGTCCACCAGCTACCTGGAATGGCGCGTCTTGCCCTTCCTTTTATGGCCTGCTGCAAATCACCTATCGCTATTTCAGCCACGAGTGGCCGATGATGCGCGATGACACGGCCTTCAATGCCGATTACGTCTACGGGATGATGCGCATGTGCTATGAGGGCCTGGCTACTCAGCTGCAGGCATCGACGCCCAGCGCCGGCTACCCACGCTATCACGCCGGCGATATCTGGGGCTGCCTCGGGTCCTGGTACAGCGGCCAGTGGTACGATAGCGGAGCTATCCACTATATTCAGGAGGTGCAGAAAACGCTACAAGAGAAACCGTGGCTGGGTCAATGGTTTTAGCTGGCCTGGAGGGGAAGACGAGGCGCTCGATAGGAGCGCTGGCGGGCCAGCCCAACGCTTAATTGTCGCTTAGCTCACTGCTGCGCATCTGCCCATCGGGATGACCCCTGCTCAGCAAGCTCCAGCAGCGCCTGCCAGTTTATTCCGCACGGATCTCGATGACCTCGCAAGACACATTCCTTCCCATTGCCTCTTCTCGCATTAGAAAAGCAACATTCTGAGTTCTAGTGGCCAGTGCTCTACTTCAGCGGAGCACCGACGATCATGCAGTGAAGGCGAATCACTTGTTCACTAGATCGCAAACAGTCTGAACATCTTTGAGAAAATATAATACACTAATATAATAAACCTACAGAAAATATTATATCTTGTTCATAATGATATACAGATAGATTCTATACTTTTTAAGGCAATAGAGTTACCTGGCGGAGAATCACAATCCACCGGGGCTGATTAGGAAGACCGTTCGTTTGCCCTTCTCCTGAGATAGCCAGGCGGTGGTCACCGTCGAGAGAGGTACAGTGACAGTGGCAAGCGGCGGAGTGAAGGTTGTACAGGCATCAAACAGCTCAGCGACTGCCTTGAGCAGGCGCGCTGGTGAGACACTGCCAAGGCCCGATCCTCGCAGCAGAATAGGCACGGATCGCAGAACAGCTGCTGGCAAAGAGATCCTCTCTGCACTGATAGAGCCAATCTACACGAAGCGCAAGGACCTCCCTTCTCTGCCAGCCAGAGCGGCAGCCATTAACAGGCGCTCGGCGCTCGAACCCCAGAGATAGCCCAGCACAACGTCTATTCCTGCAACCCATTCTCTCGGGTGGGACGAGAGGGACTGGCAGCTTCTCGCTTCGCTTTTTCGTCGCTTAGTTCATGACTTGTGAGTGCTACCAGCGGAGGAGACAGATCTTCATCGCCAGGGTGCCAGCCGAGACTCAGATCACCAACAATAGCGGCTCTGGCTGCATATCGAATGAACACAACTTTATCTGTTACTAAACATTTTTCTAGGATAGTACTGCAGAGAACCAGGGACCGGACCACGCCACTATCAGCAAAAGTTGGAGGATTGCTAGCAGGAGCTGTCTGGGGAACATCGCTAAAGCGAATAAGAAAAAGGGGATTTCTTAAGCTCCCCGCTCGAACCTGCAGGTGCCGGTAAGAAGAGTCTCTTCTTTGCCGGCGCCCTGCCAGTGCTCGAATGAGCTATAGGCCATAAGGCTTATAGCCGCAATACCCCAGGTACAACTGCTGGGAGCCAGATCAGCGCCTCCTTCCCCAAAACAAGGGAACAGACAATTCTAGGCTGTCTGGACACGAGCCACGTCCTGCAAGCCCAGTTCTTGAATGGCCTGCTCGCGCATGACAAACTTCTGGATCTTGCCCGTGACCGTCATTGGGAAACTCTCGACGAACTTGATATAGCGCGGAATCTTATAATGGGCGATCTTGCCCTGACAGAACGCCCGAATCTCCTCCGCCGTGGCCTCCTCGCCTGGCTTCAGCTTGATCCAGGCCATAATCTCCTCGCCATACCGGGCGTCAGGCACCCCGATCACCTGGACATCGCTGATCTTGGGATGCGCATAAAGGAACTCCTCAATCTCACGCGGATAGACATTCTCACCACCCCGGATAATCATATCCTTGATGCGCCCCACAATGTTGACGTAACCGTCGGCATCCATGACCGCCAGATCGCCGGTGTGCATCCAGCGCGCCCGATCAATGGCCTGGGCCGTCGCCTCGCGATTATTCCAATACCCCAGCATCACGCTATAGCCGCGTGTACACAGCTCGCCCGGCTGGCCCACAGGCACCACCTTGCCGCTCGCCGGATCGACGATCTTGATCTCCAGGTGCGGATGTACCAGCCCCACCGTACTCACGCGCTTCTCCAGCGGATCATCCAGCCTGGTCTGCGTCGACACCGGCGATGTCTCCGTCATCCCATAGCAGATCTCTACCTGCTTCATGTGCATCTTCT
Source organism: Thermogemmatispora aurantia (assembly GCF_008974285.1). Taxonomy (GTDB): domain Bacteria; phylum Chloroflexota; class Ktedonobacteria; order Ktedonobacterales; family Ktedonobacteraceae; genus Thermogemmatispora; species Thermogemmatispora aurantia. The sequence continues at coordinate 1,431,432 of NZ_BKZV01000001.1, forward strand.
CGATGACCTTGCGCATCACTTCCACCGGGCAGGGCGAGCCTGCCATCACGCCCGTGCGCAGGCTGCGCAGATCAAACTGCTCAAAGTCGGGATGCTCCAGCTCAGCAATGAACATGGTCGGCACCCCATAGAGTGCCGTACAGCGCTCCTCCTGCACTGTCTCCAGCACGGCCCGCGGCTCAAAACTCTCCGCCGGGTAGATCATCGTCGCCCCATGCGTCACGCAGCCCAGGTTGCCCATCACCATGCCGAAACAGTGGTAGAGCGGTACCGGGATACATAGCCGATCCTCATGGGTGAAGCCCTGCAGCCGAGCCACGAAATAGCCATTATTGAGAATATTGTGGTGGCTGAGAGTGGCCCCTTTCGGATACCCAGTCGTACCGCTTGTGTACTGAATATTAATAGGATCGTCAAACTCCTGCTCTCTCTGTCTCGCAGCTAGAGCCTCAGCACTGACGGCCTCGGCCTGGGCCAGCAGCTCGCTCCAACGCAGCATGCCCGGTACCGACTGTTCGCCCAGCTGGACAATCAGGCGCAGCTCGGGCAGACGCGAAGCGCGCAGCTCACCTGGCGCACAGCCCGCCAGCTCGGGGGCCAGTGAAGTCAGCATCTCGATATAGTTGGAGGACTTAAAGGCAGCAGCGGTAATGAGGGCCTTGCAGCCCGACTGCGTGAGGGCATACTCGACCTCATGCAAACGGTACGCAGGGTTGATATTGACCAGGATGGCCCCAATCTTGGCCGTGGCAAACTGCGTAATGCACCATTCGGCGCAGTTGGGGGCCCAGATGCCGACCCGCTCTCCCTTTTGAATGCCAAGCTGCATCAGAGCCCTGGCACAACGATTGACCTCGGCCTGCAGCTGACGATAGGTGAGACGGATACCCTGATGGCGCGCAACCAGAGCAGGATGGTCGGGGAAGCGCTCAACTGTCTGATCAAAGAGATCGCCGATAGTCAGACCTAGCAGCGGAACATCGCTGGGACCGCTGGCATAGCTCCATTGCCGGGCCACAGACGTCGTGGCTCCTTCAGATGCGGATGGTTGAGTCATGGTGCTTTCTTTCTCCTCTGAAGCTGAACGAGACAACAGGGCGCTACCGGGCAGGACGGGCCGGACCACGCCCGCCCCTTCATTGCTAGCGTAGCCAATGCTCTACCAAAAATCAAGTTCCTCTGGGCACAACTGGCCGTCACCTCAACCGTGCTCAAGCCAGACGCTCACTACCTCAGCACTTGCCAGGCCGCCCTATCCCTGGTGACTGGACTCCATAGCCAGTCACCAGACAACGATGTATACTGTAGAGAGGCTCTCTTCCCTGCCACGGCATGAGCAGAGAGCAAGCGATCAGACTGCAGAAGGAAGAGAAGAACGCGAGCGTCTCAGTCGGGCATCGCTTGTCTTCATCACAGACGACGCTTATGACATGCATAGGAACAGCCGGGCACATTGATCATGGCAAATCAACCCTCGTCAAGGCCCTGACAGGCATCGATCCAGATCGTCTGACCGAAGAGAAAGTCCGCGGCATGACGATCGATCTGGGCTTTGCCTGGCTGACCTTGCCGGATGGCCGCGAGGTCAGCCTCATCGATGTACCGGGCCATGAGGGTTTCATCAAGAACATGCTGGCCGGAGTGGGGGGCATCGACGTCGCCTTGCTGGTCGTGGCCGCCGACGAGGGAGCAATGCCCCAGACCCGCGAGCATCTGGCCATTCTCGACCTGCTGCAAGTCCGTAGCGGCGTTGTGGCCTTAACGAAGGCCGACCTGGTAGATGAAGAATGGCTGGCCCTCGTCAGCGAGGAGATCGCCACGCTGCTCCAGCCTACCAGTCTGGCAGGCGCTCCCATCGTTCCCGTCTCGGCCATCAGCGGCCAGGGGATAGCTGCCCTGCTCGCTCACCTGCAAGAAGCTACTGCGAGGGCCCCCGAGCGCCCCGACCGGGGACGTCCCCGTCTCCCAGTCGACCGTGTTTTTACCCTTGCTGGCTTCGGAACAATTGTGACAGGAACGCTTATCGATGGCTGCTTCCGCCCAGGGCAAGAGGTCGAGATCCTACCACGAGGTCTCAAGGCCCGCATCCGTGCCCTCCAGCGCCATCGGCAGGCGATTAGCGTCGCTCAGCCTGGAGAACGCACCGCCTTGAACCTGGCTGGCATTGCCCATCAGGAAGTAGAGCGGGGCGACGTGGTGACCCTGCCAGGCCTGCTGCAGCCAACCACGCTGATCGATGTCCGCTTGCGCCTGCTGGCGGATGCTCCGCGCCCACTGAGTCACAACGCCCTGGTTGATTTCTACTGCGGCGCTCAGGTAGTACCAGCCACCGTGCGCCTGCTGGAAGATGACGAACTGCTTCCCGGTAAAAGCACCTGGGCGCAACTACGTCTGCACCAGCCAACCGTGGTTGAGCGCCACGACCGCTTCATCGTGCGTATTCCCTCGCCCAGCCTCACGATCGGCGGCGGCGAAGTCCTCGACGCTCACCCGCGCTATCACCGTCGACGCCGCAGTGAGGTGCTCCACCATCTGGAGACGCTGGCTCTGGGCAGCCCTGAAGCTATCATCCTGACCCATCTCGAACAGCCAGTACGCCGCATGACAGGCACGACGCGCCTCCAGTGGCCAGCCTATGAGGTCGCCGAGCTAGCCCGCCTGAGTAATCTCACCCAGCCTGTGACGCAGCAGGCCCTGGAGACGTTGTTAACTCAGAGACGAGTGCGACGTGTGGGGACATACTGGTTCGCGCTGAATGTCTGGCAGGCCCTCAGCGAGGAGGCCCTCCGCCTGGTCCGCGACTACCATCTGCAGTTTCCATTGCGTAGCGGACTGTCTAAAGAGGAATGGCGCTCCCGCCTTCATCTGCCACCACGCCTGGCAATGGAGGTTTTCGAAACCCTGCGCAGCGAGGGCTTGCTCACCGAAGCCGGCAGCGCTGGCCTGCTCCGCCTCCCCGAGTTTCTACCAACCTTTAGCGCTGAGCAGCAGCGACAGGTAGAGCGTTTAATTCAAGTCTTTCGTGAGAATCCTTTTATGCCGCCAACACGAGGGGAGGCCGAAGCTCTGATAGGGGGGGAACTAGTGAACGCGCTGCTTGAGCGAGGCGAGCTAGTGAAGATGGGAGATGGTACTATCCTTTTTCTGCGTGAGGCGTACGAGAGAGCGGTAGCGCTCATCACATCCTATTTGCAAGAGCATGGTACCATTACTGTAGCTCAGGCACGCGACCTGCTGGGAACGACGCGCAAGTACGTCTTACCTCTCCTGGAGCACATGGATGAACAGCGCATCACGCGACGAGTAGGTGATCTTCGCGTTCGCTTACCCCAGCCAGCAGGCACTTGAGGCCGGCGGCTCCTAGCTGTAAGCACGAAAGGTGACGAGGCGAGTGGCTGAACTCGGGCTAGCCTCGGGAGCAAGACCGCAACAGAGGTGATTGCCAAAGAGAAAGCTGGTCTGTGTTACGCAGTAGCCTCGGAGAAAGCTGTTCCCAACGGGGATAGGATGCGCTACAATAAGGAGCGAACTGTAGTTTACCGGGTATCCTGCGTTTATCGTCCATAGCAGGGCGTTTGTGTAAAGAATACCTCGTCCCATCCGGAGGGCACGCTTGCTGGAGCGTGGAAGCAGCGGGCCAGGCTCGTTGGTCGAGTCGAGCCAGGTTGGTTGGACCAGGCTGGAGAGGCAGCAGTCTGGCACGAGCATCGGCCGCCAGGCACGGAAGACCAGGCCAGCTTAAGCACGCCAACCAGGCTAGAGCGTGAGTGAGAAGCGGTCACGGGTGAAGCGGGGCAGACAGGCAAACAGGCTGGCTGGTAGGAAGAGCGAGGAGTAGCCAAGGCCAAAGCAGGCGAGAGAGAGGCGGGAGGCCGGCCCGACCAGGCCCCAAGGCCCATGTGGCCCCTCCTGATAAGCTGTACGGTCAAAGCGGAGAGCTATGCAAACAGAAGTTCTGGGCGAGCGATACCAGCTATTGGACCCCATCGGTCGGGGGGGCATGGCAACCATCTACCGCGGGCGGGACCTGCGCATGGATCGCCCTGTGGCGATTAAGGTGCTACGCGAGGTCTACAGTACCGACCCGAAGTTTGTCACGCGCTTCCAGCGCGAGGCAAAGGCCGCCTCTGCCCTGCAGCACCCCAATATCGTGCAGGTGTACGATTATGGGCAGAGCGAGGGCAATTACTATATCGTTATGGAGCTGGTCGAGGGCACAGACCTGCGCCGCTATTTGCGCTCACGGGGTGTGCTGGATGTGGAGCGCGCAGTGATTATCGCCCACGACGTCGCTCTCGGCCTCGGCGCCGCCCATCGCCGCGGGATCGTTCACCGCGATGTCAAGCCCCAGAATATTCTCGTCGGGCGCGATGGCTCGATTAAGCTGACCGATTTCGGTATCGCCAGCGTCTATAAGGATATCAATGCCGAGCGTCTCACAACAACGGGAATGACGCTCGGTACGGTGCAATATTATGCACCAGAACAGGCCCAGGGCGAGATCGTTAGCCCAGCCGCCGATGTCTACGCGCTCGGAATCGTTATGTATGAGATGCTGACTGGGCGCACTCCTTTCGAGGGCGATACGCCGGTGGCTGTGGCCATGCAACACATCCAGGACCCACCGGTACCTCCCAGCCATTATAATCCAGCTATTCCTCCCGCCCTCGAAGAGATTATTCTGCGCTGCCTGGAAAAGATCCCAGAGATGCGCTATCGCGATGGCAGCGCCCTGGCCCGCGCTCTGGAGGCCCTCGGCGAAACTGAGCTTGCAGAGCCTGCCGCCGATGTGGCAGCAGCGCCAACAGTGGTCACTTCGCCTTACCGCCCTTCGCCTTCCGGTGTCGGGCACGGCCTGGTCAATGAGATCCCTGGCGCAGCTGCCGCTGCAGGCTACGATCAGCGTCCCCTCGCCGCTGGCGCCCTGGCGGCTTCTCCCTACGTTTCACCCGAGGCTGTCCCTGCTCCCGGGCCTGGACCCTATGGGGGCTTTGTTCAGTCAGGCACAACTCGTCCTTTCCAGCGTGATGCGATCGCCGGTGAGCGAGGTTCACGCTTAGCTGGTATTATTACTGCTCTTATCCTTATCGCCACTGTCCTGCTCCTCGGCTTCAGCATCTATCTGGCTTCCATCCTGGGATTTTTGCCTTTTCTGCACCTTTCTACCCAGGCGACGCCAGTCCCGCCAGAGGTGCCTGTTCCTTCATTGATCGGTCTCACCTACCAGCAGGCACTGACTCGCGCGACCAATGCAGGCTTTGTACTGCAGGTGCATAATGGTCTGACCTCGGGATACGTGGTTCGGCAGTCGCCGCAGCCTCCGGCCCTGGCCCCACGCGGCTCGACGATCCTGGTCGATCTGCAAGAGCGACCGACAAAGGTAATTGTCCCCGATGGATTGGTAGGTAATACACTGGCTGGAGCAGAACGTATTCTGCGCAGTCAGGGCATTCCCTTTACGGTGCAGTCCGACGGCGTTGATCCGACAAAGCCGGCCAACTATGTTGATCGCACTTCGCCCAAGAGCGGTGAGGAGCTGCCCAACGGTCAGAGCGTGATTCTCTACGTGGTGAACTTAAGCACCGGCTCGCCTACTACCGTCCCATCGCCGACGGCGACAGAGAAGCCCTCGCCGACCCCTACTCCATCGCCATCTCCGACGCCGACGCCGTCGCCCTCACCAACGCCCTCACCAACGCCCTCGCCGACGGCCCATCCTCAGCCTTCGGCGACTCCCCCTCCTCTCTTACCCTAGAGGGAGATAGGGCACTGGCTGAGCCACTCGGATGGCACTGAGAGGACACTACGCTCTATCGCTCAGCAATGCAAGAAGGACAATCAGGACAACGACGACAGGGGACCCCCCAGATGGGGGGTCCCCTTTTCACTTTGCTCCCCGCTACTAGCATGGAATAGCAATCGCATTATCCCCCTTCTCGCTCTTCTTCTTTCACTCAAGCATTACCTGGCTGCATTGCTCGTTCTCTGAGGGGGCAGTGACTGGACAACGGGGGGCTGAGCGAAACTCCTCCAGAGGGAGCGATAGTTATCGTAGTTAAACAGCGCCGACAGCGAGTCAGGCCAACCCACCAGCTTAGCGGGAAGAGGGGGGAGAGGAGGAATGCAGGTAACGCTGATGGCGTTGCTGGAGATAGGCCACAAGCGCCATCACCCCTACGAAGAGGAATGAGCCACCATAGACGGCCAGCTCATGATCTTGGAGAAAGCTGATGGCTGGATCATTAATGATCAGGTGGGCCGCAACCCAGGCCAGGATAAAGCTGGCCACTAGTGTGAGGCCGGGTAACCGGCTGAGCACTTCAGCGATTAGCGCACTGCCTAAGAGCAGGAGCAGAATGCTGGTCAGAAGGCCGATAATGAGGACCGGGAGCTGTCCCTGGGCAATAGCACCGATGGCGATCACGTTATCCAGGCTCATGGTGACGTCAGCCAGCACGATAGTGAGCATGGCCAGCACAAAGCTGGTATTTTCTGGCGAGAGGTGACGCTCCAGCAGGAGACGCAGGTGGGAAGCCTTATTCAGAACAGTAGCCGGCCCTCTGTTCAGCGGCTGAGTGATGCGCGACGCCTCGCTGATCGGGATCGATCTGGCCACGCTCGCGGGCTGCTGCTCTGCCTTTTCAGAAGCATGGCTGAAGAAGAGACGGGCCGCAATTGAGAGAACCACAAGACCGCCTATGGCCTGGAGATAGGGAATCTGCAAGAGCCAGGTAGCCAGAGCAGCGAACGTCAGACGGAGGAAAATAGCCAGGCCACCGCCGAGAGAGAGGGCCGCCCAGCGCCGTTGTCGTGGAATACCTACAGTGGCCGCCCCAATGACCAGGGCATTATCACCACTCAAAGCGAGATCGACTAGAATAATACCGCCGACAGTGCTGAGAAACTGCAGCCAGGTCTGCGGCATCTCCAACCCCCTTCATGAAGATAGAGAAGTTCATCGCTGTCCTGCCCAGAGCCAGAGCCAGCGGCAAGCCAGGTCAGAAGAGAGCGGAGCCACACAGCACCAAAGAGAGCGACGGTAATGGGGATCACGTCGCTCAGAGTCTCCGTTGTCTTTACTGCTCGCTTGGGGGCCATGCCTGTGGGTGGCAAGCAGCCTGGCTGCCTCGCCTGGGCTATAAGGCTAGCCCTGCGGTAAGGAAGCGCATCTGAAACGCCTTGCTTTTCTTTACATAGTACCACGTGTAATGCAGTGCAGCAACACCGCATGATAGAATGCAATGCGCACGGCCTTATGCCCGAGGCCAGCCGTGCGCGCGCCACGACAACGAGATTTAGGCAAAGGAGTACCACGCCGCTATGCTGACTGCCGTACTACGCAATGTCTTACTGACCCGCCCTTGTGGATTGACGTTCGACATCGACGGCACACTCAGCCCCATTGCTCCAACCCCTGAAGCAGCCAGGCTCTTTCCAGGCGTGGCATCTCTGTTGGAACGTCTGCGGCCCTATGCCAGGGTGGCGGTGGTCACAGGTAGAGGAATCACCAGTGCCGCGGCGCTGGTAGGGGTCGACGAGATCACTTACATCGGCAATCACGGCCTGGAGTGGGCGGAGGGTCTCCCTGAGCACCACCCGATCAGGCTGCTTCCAGAGGCCGAAGCCTACCGCCTTCCAGCGCAGCGGCTGCTGGCGCTGGCGGAGCAGCACCTGACGCTAGCGCTCCCCTGCGCGCAGATTGAATACAAAAGTATCGGCGGGACCATCCATTACCGCCGTTGCCCCGATCCTGTCCAGGCCCGACAGCAGATCCTGGAGCTGCTGAGGGAGCCAGCGCAGGAGAGCGGCCTCCTGCTCACGGAAGGGAAGATGGCCGTCGAACTACGCGTACCTGGCCTGAACAAAGGCCAGGCTCTGCAGCGCTTCATCGAGCAGCATCAGCTGCGCAGTGCGCTCTTCGCGGGGGATGACACCACTGACCTGGATGGAGTAGAGACCCTGATTCGCCTGCGCCAAGAGGGGAGCTGTCCGGCAGCGGTGACGATCGCCGTGCGCCACGCCGATACCCCCCCTCGACTCCTGGAGCGGGCGGATCTCGTCGTCGAGGGAGTGGCCGGCATGGCGGCCTTGCTAGAGGAAATGGTGATCTTCCTGGAGGGTGAGGCTGGGGCGTCCTCGCCAGGCTGGCAGGAAAAGCGTGCGTAGTGGATTACCTCCACGCGCTTTTCTTGCCAGCCCGAAGACAGCGGCATCTAGCAGCAGGGTCATCCTGCAGAAAGAGACAACGGGCTGGGCGCAAGCTCGGGTTCACTCTCTGGCTCACTCTGTTCACGCTGCCGCTCCTCGTTCTCAGCGGCCAAACGAGCCAGGTCAAGTAGCTCGTTAATATCTTCAATCTGACGGGTGAGCCAGGTCTGCAGATTGTTCTGCTCCACGATCTGACGGGCCAGCCTGGCCCGCCGCTCACGCTCCTCGGGCGGAAGCGTCAGGGCAGTGTAGAGCGCCTCGGCGGTCTCTGCCACATCCAGAGGCGAAGTCGGAATGGCTGCTTTGCCAAGCTGCTGGAAGGCGCCAGCAGTGCGCGAGAGCACAAGCAAGCCGTTGCGCTTGTTGACCACCGCTCCTTCCTTGGCTACCAGATTCATACCGTCAATAATGGGGTTGACGAGCAGCACGTCGTAAAACTGCATGGCGGCCAATGCCCGTGTACGGTCGTTGTCGCAGAAGACCTCGATGGGCTTCCAGCTGGCATCTCCATAGCGGGCGTTGATCTCTTCGACGAGCTTGAGCACCTCACTGTTGAGCCGCTTGTATTCGGGCAGTGATTGACGCGAAGGAACAAGGAAGGCCAGGAATTTTACCTTCCCCCGCAGTTCGGGATGCTCCTCCAGCATCTGGGCATAGGCCTGGAAGCCTCGAGGAATGTTCTTCGTCGGCTCGATACGGTCGACACGCATGATCGTCTGTTCGCCTAGTAGGGGCAGGATTTTTTCGGCAGCTCTCCGCCCAGCCAGGCTCTGGACAATGCGCCGCTCCTCAGTCACCGAGATCGAGATCGGATACGCTCGCGCCAGCGTGCGGTGTCCCTGCCAGACAACGGTCCCTTCTTCAAAGTCGACTTCGGCCCCTTCGAGAATGGTCCGCGCCCCTTCCAGGAAATTGCGCGCATCGCGCTCGGTCTGGAAGCCAACGATATCGTTGCCCACCAGGCCACGATAAATCTCCTGCGTAATGTTGCTGGGCAGGAAGTGCCAGCAACGGCTGTCTGGCCAGGGAATGTGAATAAATTGCTGGGTGATGATGCTAGGGTGCCGCTCACGAATCATAGCGGCCACCAGATAGAGGTGATAGTCGTGCAGCATAACCACCGGTGTGGTCTCAGCACGCTCGATCTCGGCATTCACCGCCTCGGCAATGGCCTGGTTAGCCACCCGATAGCCGTTCCTCCAGGCATCCTGCAACCGCTGATAATTGAAGGAGTTACTGCTGGGATCATAGAGATAGTGCTGCAGGAACCAGAGGACGCGGTTGCTGATGATGTCATAGTGCTTGCGGTAAGCCGTCTTGGGAATGACGACGTAGCGGAGCTGCATCTTGAGATTCGGCAGCGGCGAGGGAATACGTCCACACTCAGCTTCAGCGCTGCGCGCCGCCAGACGGTCCCCTTCTGTCATCGCCATTGCCACCCAAGTGACTTCCATGCGACTGGCCGCCTCGATGAGAGCTGTGACGACTCCTCCCGCTCCTCGTCGAGATTTTAACACTTTATCTTGTGTAAGATAAAATTCAACGGGACCGCGGTTGGTCGCAATAATGAGGCGATGCGCATGGAGTGGCTCCGCTTGCGCAGGATGCAGCGTTTTATGCGCAGACATAGGTTGGTCCTTTCTAACAGGTTCTTCGCGCTTCGGCTGCGACTTTCTGCTGCTCTTCATCTCTCTCGCTGTCTCACTTGTTTGTCCGCTCCCTCCTTGTTCGGGCCTGGTCGGTGTGCGTTTTTCGCCGCCTACCTTCCCGCAAAGGTACGAGAAGACAGAGGCGACGAGAGGGAACGCAGACCTTTCTCTGCCCTCTTTAGGTGACGCACGGTCAGATACCTCTGTTGGAGACACCCTTATGTATAGTACCATAATTCGCAGAGGAAATGGGGCCTTCCCTGCCTGAAAGCCGCCACTGGCAACAAGAGGGAACCCCTTCCTCCGTATTTTTCATGAGCCGGAACCAGGCTTTGAATAGGTTGAAATTGTCAAGAGGGCTTCGCTTATGATACGCACAGACGGGCGTTCTCAGACTCAATTACGCCCCCTACGCCTGACAGTTGACTATCTAGACTATGCCGAGGGCTCGGTGATCATCGAGACCGGACGAACACGGGTGCTATGCGCCGCCACTGTCGAGGAGAAGGTACCCCCTTTTCTAGAGGGCAGCGGACGCGGCTGGGTCACCGCCGAGTATAGCATGTTGCCCCGGGCCACGCTTATCCGCACACCACGGGAGCGCGAAGGACGCATCAGCGGTCGCACTCAGGAGATTCAGCGGCTGATCGGTCGTTCGCTACGGGCTGCCGTGGATCTGGAGGCCCTGGGAACGCGCACCCTGATTCTTGACTGCGACGTACTGCAAGCCGACGGCGGAACGCGCACTGCCGCCATTACCGGCGCCTTTGTGGCTCTTTACCGGGCATGCAGCCGCCTGGTAGAGCGCGGTCTCCTGCCCGCTCACCCGGTGCGCACCGCGGTGGCCGCTGTTAGCGTGGGTGTCGTCGAGGGCGAGCCACTTCTCGACCTGTGCTATGAGGAGGATGCCCGGGCCGAGGTTGATTTCAATGTGGTCATGACGGCACATGGCGACTTCGTCGAGGTTCAAGGCACCGGCGAGGGCGGCGTCTTTAGTCGCACCCGCCTGGATGAATTGCTCTCTCTGGCGCAAGAGGGGATCAGCCAGCTGCTGGCCTTCCAACAGCCGTATTTGCGCTAGCCTGACTCCCACGGACTTTTCCCTGGGGACCAGCTCTTGTCCGCTCGTTCGCCCGCTCCTTGCCGCTTGAAGGATCTGCTAGAGGTACTAAAGTACCGCTCCGCCGTCTCCACAAGGGAGCCTGCTTCCTTGCCTTGCTCGTGGCTCTGGTACAATAAAAATGGCAGTGATGTGGTGTGTCAGGATAGCCCAATATGCCCCTGTCCTGCCGGCAAAGCTTGCAGGCTGCAGGGGCTCATGTTAGAATCGTCCCGCGAATGGCCGAATGAGAGAGCTAGCTGCAGAAGGCCGCTCGTCTGCATGAGGTTCGCCGAAAGTCACACCGGAAGGAAGAAAACGACGGCACAGAGCAGCAGGAACGGGGGCGAGCGAGAGATGGCCCCGCAGCTATTATGTACAGCTAGGTGCAGGACGGCAACAGAACAGTCGGCAGGCGAGCCAGACGATGAGGAGTAGCTCGCTCGTCAGCTAGAGTAGCTGAGCCGTAGAGCTAAGGCTAATCCCTCCCCGACAAGGCCCACCTGATAGCTGAAGGGCAGAGGGCGACGACGGAAGGCGGAACGGTACAGTAGTGAAGCAGGCAGGGCCAGCCCCGCTCGCTAACGCACGAAGAAAGCTGAGGCAGAAAGGCAAGGGCTGGCCTGCAAGCCGTCGGGGCCTGGCGATCTGGACAGCTCGTATGATCTGACAGCGGGCTGTGAGCCGAGCGAAGGATAAGAGACAGCGGCATCGTAGTGTGATGTCAGAGGAGCGTATCTTGAAGAAGACAGAGCGTTCATGGTTCTGGCGTATCATCGATGTGATTAATCCTCTGCGCGATCCCAGCCTCACCGTGGCAGTTGTCCTGACCATTATTGAGGAGGCAGGGCAACATGATCCCTGGTACTGGATGGTGATAGCCGGTCTGGTGAACTGGCTGGCGGTGCGCGGGCTGGTCTGGCTGCTGGTCAACTTTACCTTTGCCTGTACCTTTCTGGCGCGCCGCCTGTGGTGGGCTATTAAGCACCCGCGACTGGCCTGGCGCATTCTCGATGCAATCGGGCATGAGGAGATCGTGATCGGTGGTCTGCCTACCATTCCCGAGGGCATGCTGATGCCCGATGGTTCCTCGATCTTGAGCCTCAACCCCGCCTTCGGAGGGGTGACAGTGACGGGCGAGCTGGCTTCCCCACAAGGCCCTGTTCTGGGCCTGCCCGCAGGCCAAACAGGCCAGACAGGCCCCATGACTCAGATCGGTCAGGGGACCGCGGACTTCTCAGGCTTGCCCGGCAACTCTGGCTTCTTCCCCGGCGTGCAGCAGGCTCCCGCCTATTTCCAGAGCGGCTTCTATGGCCAGGCCGCTCCCTCCGCTGAGGGCTTCCCACAGAGCGGCTCGCAGTCCCACAGCGCCGAGGAGGAACGCCTGCGCCAGCAATTGGAGTCTTGTATCCGCTTGATCGAGGATTGGGTTCAGTTTACCGAGGAAAAGTGGCGCACGGTCAGCGATAGCCAGCTTGGCTGGAAACCGCTGCGTGGGCGCTGGTCAAGCTGGGACGACATTTTCCAGGATACCTTCGCCGCTCACACGTCTGATCCGCTGGCTCAGGCGGCCCAGGACGCCGGCGAGGCTAACGCTCGCCGCTTCGAAAGCGCGCGCGAAAAGGGTTCTGCCGCTTCCGCTGTTGCTTGCTTCCTGCGGGATATGATGACCTTGCGTCGCGGCATGGAGATGCTGCAGGCTACCGGCGGCCAGCTGCCGGAAACTTCGGCAATGCAGCCCGTCGTTCCTCATACGTCCCTCCGCTCTTTCGGCACCAGCGGTCCTCTGCGCGGCAATACCGGCTCTGGTTCCCCTGTACGCAATTCCTTAATCCGCCGTCCCGCCCAGATCTTCGTGGACGCTGATACTGAAAAGTAGGATGGATATATAAGCCCATGCAACCATATGCCTCGCGTGTTGTTCAGGTCCGTCCAGAGATCGAACGTATTGCTCCCTATGTACCAGGAGAATCGCTAGAGGCTTTCTCTCAAAGAACAGGTATCCCGATTGATCGCTTGATTAAGCTCAATAGCAATGAGAATCCCTATGGCCCGATCCCTCAAGTGCTCGCTGCGCTGGGGCGGTACGTCTCCTATAACAATTATCCCGATACAGACTCCACCGCTCTACGGCGGGCCTTGGCCGAGTTCACGGGCCTGGCTGAGCGCTATATTGTCCTCAGCCACGGCAGCAACGAGCTGATCAATCTGCTCTGGCACGTCTTCCTGTCGGTCGGGGACAATATTATCTGTTGCCCTCCCACCTTCACGCTCTATACGACAGTGACGACGCTCTGCGGCGCCTACGTGATCGAGGTCCCACGTACAGAGTCCTACGATCTCGATGTCGAGGCTATCCTGTCAGCATTGACCCCCGAGACAAAGCTGATCGTCCTCTGTTCGCCGAATAATCCAACCGGTAATCTGGTAGCCCAGGAGGATATCCTGCGCTTGTTGGAGACGGGGCGCATTGTGGTCGTCGACGAGGCCTACGTGGAGTTCTCGCAGCAGCCGCGGGGCGTGGCTCACCTGGTACCCGAGTATCCTAATCTGGTGGTGCTGCGCTCTTTTAGTAAGTGGGCTGGCCTGGCCGGGCTGCGCATCGGCTACGGCCTCTTCCCTGAGTGGATCGCTGGCTACTTGCGACGCGCTCAGTGTCCATTCGAGGTGAATGTGGCCGGCCACATCGCCGCTATAGAGACGCTGGCCCACCTCGACTGCGTCTGGGAGCGCGTGCAACGCCTGATCCAGGAACGCGAACGTCTCTTCCAGGTGCTGGCCGCTCAGCCGTATCTGGCGCCTGTCCCTTCCCAAGGGAACTTTATTATGGCGCGCGTCTGCGATGAGGAAATTACGGTGGAGGACATTCGCGCCAGCGTAGAGTCGTACGGCATTCTCTTGCGCTATTTCCAGCATCCGTATCTGCAGAATGTTCTGCGGGTAACTGTGGGCTTACCTGAGCATACCGATCTGCTGGCGCGCGCCCTGGCTGAGGTGCGTCCTGGCAGAGCGAATCGCAGCACTAACAGCGCTGGCTAAGTTATCCTCTGACCGCTCAACTGTGGGCAAGCCGGCCTGAATTACCTGCCTTGACCGACGTCACGCCAGGACGTAGGCGGAATGAGGGTCAGGTGGGTCTGACAGGCCGGCAGCTGCTATTTATATCGTGCTCGGCTGCTTTGGTCTTGAACGTGTTCCTGTGCTCCTGGCCTTAGTCATCGTTCCGCCAGCTCCACGCTCTTTCTTCCAGTCGCCAGAAGTCGGCTGATGCACCGGCTCGTCAGGCCGGCTGCCAAGAAAATGCTTGCCCACGAGTATCGGCGCGCGTTACAATACAGCCGGCAATGATGGGCAACGCCGCGCTATCATCGATTGTGCACATCTACTAGCAACACGATAAGATCTGAGCAGAGTAGAGAGAGGTAGGTATCGTTTTATGCCTGGTGTGAGCAGAGAAAGTACGGTCATTGCGAACCTGGTAGCTCGTGAGATCCTCGATTCGCGTGGCAACCCGACGGTCCAGGTGGAGGTCTGGTTGAAAGGCGGCGCTCGCGGTGTGGCAGCGGTCCCCTCGGGGGCCTCAACAGGCGCCCACGAGGCGGTTGAGCTGCGCGACGGTGACCGTCAGCGCTACGGCGGCAAAGGAGTGCTGACGGCGGTCCAGCATGTCAATACGACTCTGCGGGAAGCACTGATCGGCCAGAATGCCACAGATCAGGTGGCACTCGATGGCCTGATGGTCCAGATCGATGGCACCCCTAATAAGGGGAAGCTCGGCGCTAATGCCATTCTCGGCGTCTCTCTCGCCCTGGCCCACGCGGCGGCCAATGCTCTTGGCCAGCCGCTCTATCGTTATTTGGGTGGAGTTTCGGCCAGTGTACTGCCCGTTCCAATGATGAATATCCTCAATGGCGGCAAGCACGCTGATAACTCCGCCGATATGCAGGAGTACATGATTCTGCCGGTGGGGGCTCGCTCCTTCCGGGAGGCGCTGCGCATGGGGGCCGAGGTCTATCAGAGCCTGAAAAAGGTCTTGCATAGCAAGAAGTATAATACGAATGTCGGCGATGAGGGTGGCTTCGCTCCTTCGCTGAGTTCGAATCGGGAGCCGCTGGAGCTGCTACTGACAGCAATCGAAGCGGCTGGCTACCGCCCCGGCGTCGATATCTGTCTCGGTATGGACCCCGCTGCGAGCGAGCTGTATCAGGATGGGAAATACGTGCTGGCCCGCGAAGGCCGCACGCTCTCGTCCACCGAGATGGTCGATCTCTATGAGCAGTGGGTCAACGAGTATCCGTTGATCTCTATCGAGGACGGCCTGGCAGAAGATGACTGGGAAGGCTGGTCCCTGCTCTGTCAGCGTCTGGGCGGACGGGTGCAGTTGGTCGGCGATGATCTCTTCGTGACGAATACAACCCGCCTGAAGCGCGGGATCGAGGAGCGGGCCGCCAACTCCATCCTGATTAAGCTCAATCAGATTGGGACCCTGACGGAGACGCTGGCGGCCATCGAGATGGCAAAGCGCGCTTCGTTTACAGCGGTGGTCTCTCATCGCTCAGGCGAGACAGAAGATACAACGATCGCCGATCTGGTGGTGGCTACCAATGCGGGCCAGATTAAAACAGGTGCCCCTGCTCGCAGTGAGCGCGTGGCAAAGTATAACCGCTTGCTGGTGATTGAGGAAGAACTGGGCGAGCGCACAGCTCATTATGCAGGCTTTGGGGCTTTCTATAATGTTCCAGGACTCTACGCGCGAATGTAGAGGGGCGATGCAGAGACGCTCGTTCGCAGCGCACGGAAGAGTGAGGAAGAAGCAATGACACAGAGTACAGCACAGCTACCACGGGTGGCAGGCGCCGGTGAACGGCGCACGATCCGCCTGATCCATTATAATGTGACCTATTATGTCTACGGGGCCGAGCATGGAACCGATGGGGCGCTGGTGCTGCTCCACGATGTGCTGGCAGGGGCCTTCTCCTGGCGCGAGGTTATTCCCTCGCTGACCAGCAGCGGGCGGGCTATCTATGTGCTGGACCTGCTGGGCCACGGCCTCTCTGATCATCCCTGGCCGGCTGATACCTCGGTCTGGGGCCACGCTGATTATCTGGCAATGTTCCTGGAGGCTCTGCAGCTGACCAATGTGGTGCTGGTGGGTCACGGTCTCGGCGGTGGCGTGGCCCAGATTCTGGCAACGCGCCTGAGTCGGGAACGCGTGGCGGCCCTGGTGTTGATCGATACGGTCTGCTATTTGCACGCCTTTGCTGAGGACTGGCCACTGCCGCAGATGAAGGAGCGGCAGGAGTACGATGCTCCTAAGCGCGCGAGTGTCGAGGAGGTGCTGCGCGATCTGCGGGCTACGCTGCCCGCCGCTTCAGCACGGCCTGAACAGTTCAAGCAGCAGATGCTCGACGACTTCGTGAACCATTGGAATAGCGAGCTGCACAAGGAAGTCCTTTATCAGCACATCCGCAACCTGATTCCCTACTACGTGAATTCAGTGTCGAGCGATCTGTCGCGCGTGGGAAAGCCCGTGCTGATCATCTGGGGAGAGGAAGATCAACAGATTCCGCTGAAGTATGCTCAGCGTCTCCATCGGGAGATCCCGGGTTCGCAGTTGAGCATTATTCCCCAGGCCGGCCATCTGGTGCTCTTCGATGCCCCAGAGGCAGTGGCGCGGGCCATCCGAGGCTTCGTGTCCTCTCTGTCAGCACGCCCTTAGCCCAGACCCCAGGCTACCGGGTCTGAGAGAGGGACCAGGTCCAAGGGGACCCGGGTCGTCTCCCGTTCCGCGGTGTCGCCTCTTCTCTCTGCTCCTGACCAGGATAGGAGGAGAGGCGACAATGCTAACCGGGGGCCTGGGCACTCTCTTTCTTCAGGCACAGCGATGAATGTCGATCCCACCTGACTCCTGGCGGTAGGTTTCGTAATAGCGCAGGTAGCTCTGAAGAGCTTGCAAGTAGGCATCATAGAGGCGCTCTAGCTCGATGGGTGAGGCGCCGCGCTCGCCGGCTACGACCATGTCGCGCCAGAGCTTGTGCATGCGCTTTTCGGCATACTGTAGTTGTTTAAAGGACATGCGCTATCCTCGCTTGTGCACACTAGGAAGCCTTGCGACTCTCGTTGCGCTGACGGTACTCGCGGCTCAGTTGCAGAATAAGCTCGCGCGCCGCCCCATAGTTCCAGGAGGCGAGGTCGTTCGGCTCCGGTTTGCCCAGGGTATCGCAGAGCTTGCGGATACTGGCAAGCTGCTGGTCGGTGATCAGGCCCTGCTCATGGTCGCTCCCGCTGGCCGGTCGTGAGACACGCTGACGGGATGGCGGGGGAGTAGCCCCACGGGCGGTTGAGGAAGCAGCTTCCGACTCAGAGGCCGCTTCTGGAGTCTGTTCACTGGTAGCGTTGGCCGCCCGCTCAACGGGACTATCGACGATGCGATGCTCCTCGTCCAGCTCCGGGGCAAACTGCGTACCGAAGCCCAGGGCAGCGAGGGCGCGCCCAATCGCACCCGTCTCGGCCTTCTCGATGAAATCGGGGAAGCTGGCAGCCTTCTCTGACTTGGTGCCTGTAGCAACGCCTCCCTTGCCGTCCCTGACGACGGCGCGGAAGATGACGAAACCCTTGGCCCGACGAACCATCTTTTCGTTGCGTCGGGTCTCGCTGTTGTAGCCGTAATACTCCTCCTCGGTCTCACGCTCCAGATCCAGGTGTACCATCTCGGTTTCAATGGTCCCCTGGGGACAGAGTTCACGGAACCAGACGAGCCGCCACTGGACAGGCAGGTAGTCGCGCAGCTCGCCACGATTGCCGCTTCTGATCTGTAGCAGGTGCTCGCTCGGGTTGAAGCGTGGACGCTGTTCTTCACGGCCCTGAGAATGAGAGTGCTCACCAAGAGATGTCATAGACAATGTCTCCCTTTCTGACTGTTCCTCACCCCGCGCCTGACTGACTAACCTCTTTGAACGACCTCGCCGGAGGCTGTGCGAGTCGTTGCTGTGAGATCGAGTCGCCCAGGCGCTGCACGAATACCCGTAGCTCGACTGCTCAGGAGATTTAGAACTTATGTTCTAGCATTGTACCCGGCAGAAGAGCATCTGTCAAGCTAACTGCTTGCTTAGCGAGAGAGGGATGCTCAGCGGCCAAGTCAGGTGCTCCAAAGAATCGTTCCAAGAGGAGAGGGTCAAAGCGGAAGGGCATTTTGATCATGAGATAACAAAAGATGATCTTTTTCGAGCCAAGGAGAATTATTCGTCGGCTGGCGGGAAGAGCGTGAAGCCGGGATGGTGCTGCTCCCAGAGCCGCAGACGTTGGTAGAGCTGCGTTTTCATGAAATAGCGATATTCATAGGCCAAGCGTAGGCTCTTCTGAAGCATCTCGGGACGAAGCTCACCACTACTATGGGTCCCCAAGACCTTGTGGAGGGCAAGAGAGAGAACAGCCAGCAGGTCATGGCCACAGCAAGCAGACCTGCCACCTAGGCCAGGCTCCCAGGTTACCCCTCTTAACACGCGCCTCTACACCTCTGTCACACTGTGACTCTTGTTCTACTCACTATACGTGAACAGAACCGGCCTGTCAAGCAAAGAGACGGCAATTTTCCTGTGTTATAATGAAGAGTGTCCTGCTCAATCATTGAGTAGGGGAAGCACGCAGAGAGCAACAGCTAGAGGACGGGAAGAACTATGAGTGCCATCAGCCCCACAGCCGTCTACGAGGCCATTCAAGCAGCGCTGCGACGAGGCGAGCGCGTTGGCATTGCCACTGTGGTCAAGACCATCGGAGCCGCACCCTGCGATATCGGGGTCCGCATGCTGCTCCATGCCGATGGCAGCGCTAGCGGCAGCTTCGGCGGAGGGCGCGCCGACGAGCAGGCCATCAAAGCCATGCAGCAGGCTCTTCAGGAAGGGCGCTCGTTCCTCACTCATATTCACATCGACCCCGACGAAGCCGTCGGCAGCTGTGGCGCGACCCTGGAGGTCTTTGTCGAGGCCATCTCGCCGGAGCCACGACTGATCATTGCCGGGGCTGGCCATGTGGCTCAGGCGCTAGCGCGCTTCGCCGCCGACCTCGACTTTCGCATTGTGGTAATAGACGACCGTCGTGATCTGGCAGACCCTCGTACCTTTGGCGAGCGCGTCCAGCTCGTCTTCGGAGACATCGCTCAGACCATTCGAGAGCTGCGACCGGATGCCTCAACCTGGGTAGTCATTGTCACACGCGGGCACCGGCTTGACGAGGAGGCCCTACGCGCCGCAGTGGAAAGCGAGGCCGCCTATGTCGGTATGATCGGCAGTGCCGGCAAAATCCGCAACATCTTTCGCAATTTGCTCAAGGCAGGCATCCCTCGCGAGCGCCTTGAGCAGGTGCACACGCCTATCGGCCTCGATATTGGGGCCGTCACTCCCCAAGAGATCGCGCTTAGCATCGCCGCTGAGCTGGTGATGACCAGGCGCACAGGCACCAAAGGCACCGGGGCTCCTCTCAAAACGCTGCACCACCTGATCGAGGAAGTCGCGCCCGTAAGCGCCTGATTGAGCAAGTACGGCAGTGGCGGAGCGCTAGCCAGCGAGCACAACCTGCTCGTTACCAGGAGAGGACAGGCCACTCGCCTTCTGGTCCCGATTTCCCTCAAGACGCCCGCTTGTGATACGATGGCAATAGAGTCAGCGCCTGGCCGGCCTGTCTGTCAGCCACGGCCAGCCTCTTGTCAGGGGCCTACCTGCCCAGGTCCGGCCACGGACAGTTGCTGACTCCCAAGCGGCAGATCACATTTTCGGGGTTTTTCGGGAAGGACACGCTATGCTGCGAAGCGAGCATTCGAGGATTCTCTCGGCGTTGCTCCTCTGTCTGCTCATCTTGAGCGCCTGTGGCAGCGCCGGCTCCGCCATTCCCTCATCTTCAGCTAGCCCCGCCCACACGCCCTCGCCAACAAGCACGGCCAGCATCCCCCCCACAGCCAGCAGCACAGAGGTGGTAGCACGCCACTACCGCAGCCACCTCCTCCTGCGCGGCTACGGCAGACCCGATGACCTTGCCCTTGATGCGCAAGGCAACCTCTTTTTCAGCGACGCTCATAACGGTACAATCAACCGTCTCAATCGCGATGGCACAGTGAGCGTGCTCGCGCGTGGCCTGGCGGCGCCAGAAGGGCTGGTCGTGCTCCAGAATGGTACAATCATCATAGCGGAACAGCGCACCAACCGTTTGCTGCTGCTGATGCCAGGCGCCCAGATGCCACTGGTCTTGCGCACCCTTCCAGGTACACCGGGCAGTCAGCCATGCAAAGCAGGGATCGATGGTATTGCCTTTGACCGTACAACCCAGACCCTGATTGTACCGGACAGCCCCACCGGCGAGGTCTATCGCATGAGCCTGGATGGACGCACCCTGCAGCCGCTGGCGAGCGGCATGGTGCGTCCAGTAGGGGCCGCCGTTGACGGGGCAGGTAACGTCTATGTGGCAGATGAATGCGGGCAGGCGGTCTGGCGCATCAGCCCCAACGGGCACAAGACCCGCTTCGGCGGCTTCGGCATGCCGGACGACGTAGCCTGGGATGGGCACGGCAATCTGCTGGTCATAGACCTGGCACCAGCCGTGCATGCGCTGATCCGCATGCAGCTAGCCACCGGCCAGCGTTTCACGCTGGCTAGCCAGGGCTTTATCGAACCACAGGGGCTGGTCACCGACCAGCATGACCACATCTACGTGGCCGATGATTACGCAAACATGATCGTGGAGTTTACACCGACATGAGTAAGCTGCTCTCTATGACCGAGGCGATCAGACGCTATGTCCCCGACGGGGCTGCGGTAGCACTGGGTCTGGCCCTGGAGCCTTGTATTCCCTTCGCAGCGGGCCACGAGATCATTCGCCAGGGACGCCGCGACCTGACCTTGATCGGGCCAATCTCGGACATCCTGTTCGATCAACTGATCGGGGCCGGCTGCGTAGCGAAGATTCAAGCGGCCTGGGTAGGCAACGTCAGCGAGGGCCTCGGCCACTGCTACCGTCGCGCAACGGAGCAGGCCCAGCCTCGCCCTATCGTCACCGAGGACCATAGCAATTTCACGATCGGTCTGGCTCTGCGCGCCGCCAGCCTGGGCGCTCCCTATATCCCTACGCGCTCGCTGCTGGGGAGCGACCTCGCGCGTAAAAACTCAACTTTTCTCCAGGCCTCCTCACCTTTCGATGGCAGCCCCCTACTGCTCGTGCCGGCCCTGCAACCCGACGTAACTATCCTGCACGTCCAGCGCAGCGACGAAGACGGCAACGCCCATCTCTGGGGCAGCCTTGGCATCTGCCAGGAGGCTATGCTTGCTGCGCGTCAAGTCATCATCGTCGCTGAGGAGATCGTATCACGCGAAGTCATCACGAGCGATCCCAACCGCGTCATCGGACCCTCTTACAAAGTCTGTGCCGTCGTCCATGAGCCGTGGGGCGCCCATCCCTCAGCAGTGCAGGGCTACTACGATCGCGACCATCAGTTCTACCATGAGTACCATACTCGCACCCGCACAGCGGAGGGTTTCCAGCAGTGGCTGGACGAGTGGGTGCTTGGCCTCAAGACGCGTCAGGAATACATGGCGAAGCTGGCTCCAGCGCGCCGGGGCGCACTGAGTGTCAAGGAGCACCGCTACGCCGCTCCCGTCGACTATGGCTACTGATCGAGAGGCCCTTCTGCTCTCGCGGCAGCAGACTGGTCCAGGGCACGGCAGCCCCGTGCCGTCAGCCAGCCTTCACCAGGAGCGAGAGCACTACCAGGCAAGGAGGAATAGGGACATGGAGTATACCCCTCGTGAGCTGATGGTCGTTTGCGCTGCACGCCAGATCCGCGATGGCGAGCGCGTTTTCGTTGGCATGCGCCTGCCACTGCTGGCCTTTGCCCTGGCCAAGCGCACTCACGCCCCCAACTGTGTTGGTATTTTCGAAACGGGTCTGATTCGCGATACGCCAGCCCGCGAGCTGCTCTACACTATGGGCGATGCACCTAATATCTGCGGAGCGCTCTGGGCCACCAGCACCATTAACGTTATCGGCCTGATGGCCGCGGGCGAAATCGAGCTTGGTTTTATCGGCGGCGCAGAAATTGATCGTTACGGGAATCTCAACACGTCGCTCATCGGCGACTGGCAGCAGCCACGCGTTCGGCTGCCAGGCAGCGGCGGCGGCGCAGATATCGCCTCACTGGCTCAGCGTCTGGCGATCATCATGCCTCACGAACGGCACCGCCTGCGCGAGCGCGTCGATTTCGTGACCAGCCCGGGCTACGGCTACCCCGATGAGCAGGGCCCTGCCGGCGTGGCCTGGCGCCAGCGTGTGGGCCTGCCGCGCGGCGGGCCAGCGGTGCTGATTACCACTCTGGCCGTCTTTACTTTTGACCCAGCCACTGGCGAGGCCCTGCTGCAGTCCTACCATCCCGGCAGCAGCATCGAGCAGGTCCAGGAAGAGACGGGCTGGCCGCTGCGCCTGGCTCCTGACTGCGCCGAAACAGTTCCACCAACGCCAGAAGAGCTGCGCGTGATCCGCGAGTGTGATCCGCACGGCGTCTGGACCAGCTGATTCTCCAGCTCGCTGCCACCGACCGATGCAGGTAGGGGCCTCTCACCGTCGCCAGACAGTGAGTGCAGCGAGGCATTGACTCGCCCGATGATGTAGCTCAAACCACAGCAGCCCAGACAAAGGCAACGAGGAGAAACATGGCAGAATATCAATACATCCTGGTTGAACGTGATGAGCGGGTGGGCATCGTCACACTCAATCGGCCCACCAAGCTGAACGCCCTCAATACACAGCTCGTCGCCGAGCTGAGCACAGCGCTGGAAGACTTCGATGGCGATGAGGCCATTCGTTGTATCGTCATCACTGGCGCCGGCGAGCGCGCCTTCGCCGCAGGGGCCGACATCGAAGAGATGGCAGATAAGTCGCCGATCGACATGCTTCTGGGGGGCTTCGAGGCCTGGGAGCGCATCCGGCGTATCAAAAAACCGCTGATCGCCGCCGTCAATGGCTATGCCCTCGGCGGAGGCTGCGAGCTGGCTCTGCACTGCGACATCATTGTGGCCTCTGAGAACGCCCGGTTTGGTCAGCCAGAGATTCTTCTGGGCATCATTCCAGGCGCCGGCGGTACCCAGCGCCTGGCACGCACCCTTGGCAAATATCGCACGATGGAAATGGTGCTCCTGGGTAACCAGATCAGCGCACGCGAGCTGGCCGAGCTGGGCCTGGTCAACCGTGTAGTGCCCCAGGGTGAGCATCTCAAAGAGGCCCTCAAGATCGCCAAAGAGCTGGCCGAACGCCCACCCATTGCCGTCCGCCTGGCCAAGGAAGCCGTGCTGGCCGCCTTCGAAACCTCACTGGAAGAGGGTCTAGAGGCGGAGCGGAAAAACTTCTTCCTGCTCTTCGCCAGCGAAGACAAGCGCGAAGGGATGCGCGCTTTCCTCGAAAAGCGCCGCGCTCAATTCCAGGGACGCTGAGCGGGCCAAAGCGGTCTGGTCTGGCAGGCAGACAGACGAGGCGGCGGTCCATCCCCAGACCAGACTTCATCAGAAGCCTACCTGAGAGACCGAGCCGTCTCCACCATCAACGGAGAGTTAGCAGCAACCCGAGAGGAGGCCGCAACTATGGAAGAAGCGGTAATCGTCTCAGCAGTGCGCACCCCTATCGGGCGCTACGCCGGAGCGCTCAAAGATGTGCGTCCCGATGATCTGGCGGCCCTGGTGATCACCGAAGCCGTCCGCCGCGCCGGTATTGAACCTGGCAGCGTCGAAGACGTTATTCTGGGCTGTGCGAACCAGGCGGGTGAAGACAATCGCAACGTGGCCCGCATGGCCCTGCTCCTGGCTGGCCTGCCAATTCATGTGGCCGGCCAGACCGTCAATCGGCTCTGCGGCTCCGGCCTGCAGGCCATCAACAGCGCTGCTCAGGCAATCCAGGTCGGCGCCGGAGACACCTTTGTCGCCGGCGGAGTTGAGAGCATGACCCGCGCTCCCTTCGTCCTGGGCAAGGCTGAGAGCGCCTTTAGCCGCAGCGCTACGCTCTACGACACAACCCTGGGCTGGCGCTTCATCAATCCCAGGCTCGCCGCGATGCACTACCCCTATAGCATGGGCGAGACGGCGGAGAATGTCGCCGAGCGCTACGGCATCAGCCGCGAGGAACAGGATCGCTACGCCCTGCGCAGCCATCAGCGCGCCGTCGCCGCCCAGCAGGATGGGCGTTTCGCCGAGGAGATCGTCCCGGTACCGATCCCCCAGAAAAAAGGCGAGCCGGGGCTGGTGAGCAAAGACGAGCATCCACGTCCCGATACGTCGCTGGAAAAGCTGGCTGCGCTTAAACCGGCTTTCCGTGAGGGAGGTACCGTCACCGCTGGCAATTCGGCAGGCCTTAACGACGGGGCAGCAGCACTGGTCATGATGAGTGAGAGCCGGGCGCGCGCCCTGGGACTGCGCCCACGAGCACGCATCGTCGCCACCGCGGTCGCCGGCGTTGATCCGGCCTATATGGGCCTGGGACCAATTCCAGCGACACGTAAGGCTCTGCAGCGCGCCGGATTGAGCATCAACGACCTCGACCTGATTGAGCTGAACGAGGCCTTCGCCGCCCAGGTGCTGCAGTGCGTACGCGAGCTAGAAATCGATGAAGAGAAGCTCAATGTCAATGGTGGCGCCATTGCCCTGGGTCATCCCCTGGGCTGCAGCGGCGCGCGCATCATGGTCACACTGCTGCACGAGTTAGAACGGCGAGGCGGACGCTACGGCCTGGCCACCATGTGCATCGGTGTGGGCCAGGGGATCGCCACCATCATCGAGCGTCTCTAAGCCGGCTTCCTGGCTTCACCGCAGCGTTCACAAGGGCAAGGGACCGCCGGAGCAGGGAAAGCTAAGTGGTAAGGGAGGATACGATTTAGAGAAGAAAGGAACAGTGAGGAGGGCGCCCAGAGCAGGCCGGGCTGGGCGCCCTTTACTCTTCCTGCGCAGCCTCTGCCTGTCCGGCTACTGCAGCCCCCTCGGCTTCAGTAGCCTCCTGGTCGATCACCCGCACGGTAAGGCGCGGGACGAGATTGCGGGCCACTCTCACTGGAACCTCGAAGGTGCCAGTCGACCGAATCGGGCTGGGCAGATCAATGAGGCGGCGATCAATGGTCAGGCCCTCGGCCTGGCGCAGGCCGTCGGCGATATCCTGACTTGTCACCGAGCCATAGAGTCGCCCGTTGCGTCCCACACGCGCCTTGAAGGTCAGCGTGACCTGGCTCAGACGCTCGGCAAGCTGACGATTGAGCTGCTCTTGCTTCTCCAGCTGGCGCCGCTCCGCAGCCACACGCTGCTCGCGATTGGCCAGCAAGGCCGGCGTGGCACCGGCAGCCAGCTTGCGCGGCAGCAAATAGTTACGCGCATAGCCATTGGCGACCTCTTTCACATCGCCGGCTTTGCCCAGCCCCGCTACATCCTGAAGGAGAATGACTTTCATCGCTCTTACTGAAACTCCTGGAACAGGGAGAAGAGCAGCGCTCTCCCCTGCCTGTAGGACAGTGAGCGAGCGCCTTACCTTCCCCGCAGTGTTGGCTAGTGGTCTGTTCCCGAGAAGTATACACCTTCTCGCGGGGAAGCGCAAGCCGCACGGCGCAGAAAGGCGCTCACCCGGCAGGCCAGGGGGAGAGCGCTCGGAGGCGGTCGAGGGAGCGAGCAGGATAACAGCACCGCCACCGCTGAGACAAGACATCCCCCACAGGCGAGAGACGCTGATCCCCCCCTCCGCCTAAGAGCGTCGTTATCAACAGGAAAAGCCATAGGGAGCATCTGAACCGGTAGTAAGTACAGGCGAAGCACCAGGTAGCCAGGGCAGGCCAGTGGCAGGACCTCACTCAGATCGGGTTGTCAGGGACTGTCGATCGGACATAGAGTCGAGAGGAATCCCTTCAAGCGTCGTCTTGATCAGGTAGTGGACGACAGCCAGGAAACTGTGGGTCTCGTTCCAGATAGCGATCTGGCGATCGGCCCCAGTACCACGAGGATCATCGAGCAGGAAGCGCAAGTAGTTGATCTCGCGGCGCGTGCCTAGATCATCGAGGACATCATCGACGAAGTCGAGCAACTCATGGATGGCATCGCGCATGGGCAGCGTGCGATGGTTCACGAAATCGATGATCTGAGCATCGAGACCATAGCGCATGGCACGCCACTTGTTCTCTTCCAGGTAATCGCGCGGCATCACATGAATTCCCATCCCGTGCTTGTAGAGCCAGGTCAGCTTCGCCACGAGGGCTTGACAGAGCGCCGCCAGCGCCAGCGTATCTTCGATGGTCGCTGGCATATCGAAAATGCGAAACTCCAGCGTCTTAAAGAACGGATGGGGGCGTAGATCCCACCAAATCTTTTTGGCATTATCGATGCAGCCGTTTGCAATGAGCGCCTGCACATAGTGATCAAAATCGCCCCAGCTTGGGAAGACCTCCGGCATGCCACTACGTGGGAAACGCTTCCAGACGACAGCCCGATACGACTTCAAGCCGGTGAAGCGGTTGCCCCAGAAAGGCGAATTGGCCGACAGCGCCAGCAGATGAGGAAGCCAGGTGCGGATCTGGTTCATCAGGGCAATGGCAATATCGTTGTTCTCGACGCCGATATGGACATGCAGGCCAAAAATGAGGATCGAGCGACCTACGTCCTGAAATTCCTCTTCAAGCTCGACATAGCGAGGATGGTTAGACCGCTGCTGCTCCTGCCACAAGCCGCCCGGATGCGTGCCAGCGCTTACCAACGCCAGGCCCTCCTGGGTCACCAGCCGCGCCAATCGGGCACGCAGCTGCTGCGTCTCCAGACGCGCCGCGGTGATGTTGGGATAGACAGGGCTGATCAGCTCAATCGTAGACTGCAACATCTCGGGCTTGATCTGCTCGCCGAATTGAGAGGCTCCTTTCTCAAGAATGGTGTGGACGCCGGGCACAAGACGGCCTGTCTGTGGATCGACAAGCTGGAATTCTTCTTCAATTCCGATGGAAGGAGTAGGCAGCTGGAATGTTCGGAACATATGTCCTCCTCAGCGCTGAAGGAACAAGCAACCGGCTGGCAAGGTACACTTCCTAACTGGGGCCGGCATGGCCAGCAATCAGCCATGCTGGAACACGCTGCTTATATTGTACCAGAAATCGATCATTTTCACCAGATATCGTATCGGTGAAGATAAAAGCAGGTGCAGAAGAAAAAAGAAGAGGGTCAGCCAACATTTTGCCTTCGGCAGCCAGGCAGGGCAGACCTCGATCGGGCCGGAGCCGGTCCAGCCCGATCTCATCACCCGCCCCCAGACGGCTAAAGAGCGAAAGCGTAAGGCAACAGGTCCTTGACCGTCAAGCTTTCCTCCAGACCGTCGATATAGACGACAGCTTGGGGAGCCAGATCGGCCAGCCATTGGCGGCAGGCTCCGCACGGGGTACGCGCCGAGGCGGGAGCAGTAGGCGGCGCATCGATACAGGCTACAGCCACATGGGTAATCCGGCGCGCCCCGGCGCTCACAGCGGCAGCAAGGGCTGCCCGCTCCGCGCATAGCGTCAGACCATAGCTGGAGATCTCAACATTGACCCCACGATAGAGCTGACCATCAGCGACCACCACCGCCCCAACACGGAAATGGGAATAGGGCGCGTGGGCCTGCAGAGCCGCCGCTCGCGCCAGCGTCAGCAACTCCTCGCGCTCTGGCACCGCGGACTGAGCACTCGTCATGCTGCTTATGCTCCTTCGTCTTGCAATCTGATAGTGGCTCTTCCTCAGTAGGGAAGAGGGACATTCAGCGACCGCGCCTCATCTCACCTCGCCTTGCCTCTTCCCGATACCAGCCTGCCTGGCCGGCGTAGCGCGGAGCGCCGGGGCCAGGTGTCCAGGATTGACACGACGAGGTAGCCAATTAGGTGACTGGTCGTAGCCCAGATTGTATCATGCTGTTACTCACCTGAGCACGACCCGTTACTAGCAGTGAAAGCTCGACCGGCTGGCTACAGCCACGAACACACGCCGATCCGTCCCCACTAGAGGGAGAAGAGCAGCTACAGGCTTGCAAATCAGGAGGAAAGACACGTGAAGATCCTGGTAGCGGATGACGACCGCGATATGGTGGACATCCTGAGCTACTGGCTCAAAGGGCATGGCTACGAGGTGGTGCGCGCCTTCGACGGCGAGCAGGCGATCAAGCGCTGGCGCGAGACACTGCCCGACCTGGTGATCCTGGATGTTGAGATGCCCAAGATCGACGGTTTCGAGGTCTGCCGCCAGATGCGCAATGAGACCAATTCGATGGTGCTGATTCTGACAGCCCACGACCAGGAGGAGGATGAAATCCGCGGGCTGGAGTTGGGAGCCGACGACTATCTGCGTAAACCCTTTAGCCCGCGTCAGTTGCTGGCGCGAATTAAGGCGATTCTCCGCCGGGCCTCCAATGTGCGTGGCTCCGCCAGCTCGTCAACAATCACCGTGGGACCTTTCTCGCTGGATGCCATGCGCCATGAGGTGGTACGCGATGGCGTGAAGATCCGCCTGACTCCCACGGAGAGCCGCCTGCTGCATCTGCTGATGACCCATACCGGTCAGGTCCTGACCACCGACATGATCATCGAACGCGTTTGGGGCTACGATGAGGCCGGCGATTCGGGCCTGGTGAAGACGCATATCCGCCACTTGCGCCAGAAGATCGAGCCGAATGCCAACCAGCCACGCTATATTACGACTGTGCCCGGCGTCGGCTATACCTTCACCGCCCCAACACCCGTCGAGTCTTGACGGCCTCGAAGGGAGGAAGCTTCACTTGCTAGAAGCAGCGCCACCCAATGGCCCGGCCCGCCCGTGGTTCAGCCTCGCTGCCCTGCCGTACGGCCTCGCTGGGTCGTTTAGCTCTCTTCTCAACCGTTCGTTCACTCGCCCGCTCGCCCGGCTAGCAGCAACCCAGGCTCCGCTCGCTCAGACCCTCACCCACCTGGCTTGCTCCCAGGAGGGCAGTGACGCCTCAGCAGCATGGCGCTCTACCACGCGGGTCGCCTCTCTTCCCTTCTCTCTTCCTCTCCAGCGCCCCGCCAGCCTCGCTAACGCGCCTCTCTTTTGTATCGATGGTTATGAATGCAGAACAATCGAGGCCAAAACTTAACCCGATGTTAACCGGATCTCCATAAAAAAGTGTATCAAGGTAGGTTAGGATAACCAGCGTTGAGGCAATATATCTACATATAGCTCTCAGTATCCGAGAAATGCTCTTTATGAGCGGTGAACTCATCAATCGGTCGTAAGGAGAGAATCGATGGCAATGCCAGTTATGCAAGATGACGATGTGCTGTTGACCTTCAAAGAAGCCATGAATTATCTGCGCGTCAGCCGCTCGACGCTCTACCGCCTGATGTGGTCTGGCCAGCTCACAGGGCACAAAGTTGGCAGCACCTGGCGCTTCTACCGCGGTGATCTGCGCGCCTGCGTGGGACGCGAGACGCCGACGCCGGTGGCCAAGCTGCAGGCCAAGTTGCAGTCGCGCCTCTCTGCGCAGAATAATCAGAATCAGAATGCTACTACGGCGCATAACAGTTAGTCTGCTAGAGAGCCAGGGCGAGGAGTTGTAGCTTTACTTACTGGTTTGCGCCCTCCACAGCGAACCGGACGCAGGCAGTCCTGAATGTCCGGTTCGCTTTTTGTATCGCTATGATCCCCTCTTGTCACTCGCTCTACTCCGACCAGCGAAGACGACCGCCCGCAGCCGTTGTCGCAAGCAAGCGCCAGGGAGGAGAAACTGCCCGGCTCGGTCAGGGAAGATCTGGTCAGAGGCGATCAAAGTCGATGATTTTCCAGCCGTTGCCGACCTGACGCACGGTGAGTAGGACCGTATAGGACAAGTGCGTGCGCGTCACATCGACCTCCACGGTATAGTTTGGCCCATCCTCCAGGCCCAGGTTCGGTAACGAACGGATGCGATAGCTCAGGACCGGCCCGTAGCGAGTATCAAAGTCATGTGCTTCCTGGACAAACTCCTGCTGGGTGAGTTGAGAGTGGAAGCCTTCAGGCTGCAGGTCCCGAAAAGCACGAACGTAGTCCCGGAGCTGGATATCATCATAGTAGTCGTTCACGAGCGCTGTCAGGCCATCATACTGCTGCTGGAGTTGCTTGAAAGGACCGGCGAAGGTCCAGATGGCGACACCGATGCAGGCGAAAAAGGCCAGGGCCAGAATCCCGAGCGAGATCCAGATGACGCGCCGCGAGCGTCTTCGGGCGGCGGCGACGGGAGCCGCGCTCTGGGGCCAGCCTGGATAGGGCGAGGGAGAGGAGACAGGCGAGACAGGAGGAGCCGCCTGCCTGCGATGAGGGGCCTCCCCAGCAGTGAGCGGCGGCAAGGACGAGGGCGAGGTGGGAACCGCTGGCCGATCCCGATCGCCGACAGCAGTAGGTCTGGCCTGCTCTCCACGCGGAGCGGTAGCGCCAGGCTGCACTTGAGCGCTGCGCTTTTCTACCTCGGGGGCGAGACGCTCATAAAACGCTGGCGGTGGCGGATAGACGAAATCGCTCACCGGCTCGGCGGTTGCAGCAGACGATGGCTGTTCTATTGCCTGCTCCTGCGTCTGACGCGCAGGCCCCACGGACGCATTGGCAGAAGGGGGATCAGCGACGATCGGCTCCTCTGGCTCGCGCTTGCTCTGGCCGCTGCCCTGCGAGGTACCTGCCGGCTCTGGAGACTGCATGAGCTTGCTCCTCAAAGAGAGTCAATCGTGAGAATAAACCTCCTCACTTGTACTAAAAAGCTAGCAGATCATGCCCCCCCTGTCAAGGAAAATGCTAAGCATGGGCCGGGAACAAGCGGCTCTCGAACAGCCAGCTTTCGCACCGCTGTCTGGCCCTCCAGTAGCCCCGCTGGCTCTGCTCTCCTCCAGGCTCTTGTTCCGCCCGCAGCACCAGATCAGATGCCAGAGCGAGAACAAGGGCGAGGTTGGGCGGCTGGAGGAGAGGACCGCCAGCGCGGCGCGTGCTCTTCTCGTCGACTCAGGGTCGCTCCCTCGAGAGCGCAAAATGCGCGGGCGCCACCTGTTCAAATTCCTCTTCTATCTCCATACGTACGCGCTTCTCGGCCTCTGGACGGGAGAGCTGGAAGCGGCGCGCACAGGCGATGACGCGATTGACAAAGGTGCGGCTAATCTCCTCACGCTGCCAGCGAATGTCGGGCATCGGACGCAGGTGGATCAGCGAGGGGTCATAGAAAGCCGACTCAGGGAGAGCCAGAGCCACCAACAGAGCATATTCATTGACAGCCTGGCAAACTGGGGGCGAGCAGAAATCAGCCTGGGTACTGGAGACAATCAGTACGCCGGCACAGCGGCCCGCAAAGAGGACCGGACAGGCACAGGCACTGCGTTCGAACTCCTCGGCCACAAACTGATGGCGCTGCTCGTGGTCCAGCTCGCTCCAGGTCTGGAGCCGCTGGAGCATGGCCGCAGTCCCGGCCAGGGTTGTGCTCCCGAGAAAGGCCCGGCTCTCTTGTGTCTCCGACCAGGGGCTGCTCGCCCGGACCTCGGCCTCATAGAGGGAGTGGATGCCATCAGGACGCGGCGGCATGAGTTCAGCATAGGTCAAGGCCAGGCCACGCTGCTCGGGGTCAAGATGCTTGATCGCTGCCTCGAAAATAAGCTGGATCATCTGCCAACGCCGACTGTCGTCCTGGACAATCGTCGCGCGCAGCTCCAATACCTGACGATACAGCTCACGGGAAACCGGGGGGATCTCTCCCGCCGGCGGCAGATCGAGCACATTTGGGAAACTTTGCTCGATGGCCTCCTGCAGCTCGCGACGATGCTCTGGCATCACCTCCAGAATCTGCCTCAGCGAGGAGGGCCGCGGCTCAGATTGACCATTCATCCAGCGATAGACGGTGTTTTCGGAGACGCCAAGAGAGCTGGCGAACTGCGCGATGCGCGCGCGATCACGCTTGAGAATACGCTGCAGGGTCAGGCTGAAGGGAGTCAGACTTGTAGCAGCCAGAGCGGCAGATTCGGCAGAGCGGGCCCCGCTCCGGCCCCGACTGCGTTTGGCTACACCAGCATTAGCGTGACGACTGCGGGTACGCGCCGGCGGACGCGCTTCTGGCCCGGCTGCCCGCTGCCTACGACGCGGCGGGCGCGAAGGGTCGTGTCCTTGCTTCATGTCAGTCAGTGCTCCTTCCTTACCAGACGGGTGCGCTAGCTAGCCGCTAGACCAGCAGGGGCGCCAGTTGCGGCTACGGGCGAACGGTGCCAACGTGCATGCGTGCGTGTGTGCGTTGAGAGGCGGCGTCGAAAACGTGCCAGCGTCGAAAACGTGCCAGTAGATGCTCTCTTCTTGCCTGATATGGTTGCTGGGAAAGGATTTGCCTGAGCCGATTATATCACGTCGATGGAGTGGATTACCAGAGCGTTTTCTTACATGAACGCATTTTCATGTTCCCTTCCATTTATTACAACATTTTAATGTCGAGACAGGCAGGCTCGACCCAGATGGGAAGCGGTCTGAAGGAGCTTCGCAGCGTATAGCGTGCAGTGTTTGTGCATCGTGCTCATTTGCCAGATTGCATGATGGGCAGCGATGAAGCTTTCGAAGGCTGGCTGGATCATGAACAAAGTATTACAAAATTCCTACAAATGTACACACACTATTGTCTTCTCAGTGGCCTGCATGTTATACTCTCCTCACCATTGAAGAAACCTTTGTTTGCGCCACGTGCGCGAAGGCGAGGATTGTACTATGGCAGCGAATAATCCGGTCTTTGGTAACGAGTGCGGGCTTCCTCTGAATGCGGTCGCCTGGCTGGAAATGCACCACCGCTGCAAGGCAGCAGAGCGCGAACAGATGGTGCGCGACCTCCAGCTGAAGGCGGGAAGCCTGGTGGTTGACGCCGGCTGTGGCCCCGGCCTCTGGGTTCCTTTACTCGCCCAGGCCATCGGCCCCCAAGGACGCATTATCGGCGTGGATATCTCGGTCGAAGCCCTGGTAACCGCCCGGCGACGCAGCGCGGGCACCTGGTACGCCCCCCAGGTCGAGTATAAGCTGGCTCCGTTAGAGCAGCTGCCTCTCGCGCATGGTACCGTTGACGCCATCTTCAGCGCCAATGTTAGCCAGTATTTGCCCGAGCCTGTCAAGACATTCAAGACGCTCGGTCAGTACCTCGCGCCCGGAGGCCGCCTGATCGTGAAGGACATCGACTTCGGGACCCTGCGCTTCCATACGATTGATCCCGGCCTCCAGGCCCGTGTCTTCCAGGCCCGTGAGCGCTGGGAACGCATCCGCGTCGAACATGGCTATCCCTTCGAAGACAGTTGGGTCGGCTCAAAATTGGCCGGCTACCTCCGCGAGGCTGGCTACGAGGAGATCGAAGAGAAAACCTATCTGATCCAGCGGCGCTACCCCCTCCCACCGGACTATCGCACCTACTTGCAGGGCATCGCTGAATGGTTCGTCTGCGAAGGTGCTCCGGGCCTCAGTTCGGAAGATCTGACCTCCTGGCTCCAATGCTTCTTTGATGAAGAATACAATGTCTTCGATCAGGAAACGTTCCTCTATGAGGAAACCGAGTATGTGGTAAGCGGTGTCTGGCCCGGTCGGTATGCCTCTCACGAAGCAGAGACCCAGGTCGCCGTACTCAATGAGTCAGAGCGGCGCCTGCTTTCTCTGGAGGAGGTGCGGTCTTAATTCAACTCCACCGGTTGGTTGGCTCGCCAGCTGGTCCGCCCAGCCTGGTCAGCTCTGTGCCTGGGCAATGCGGCAAATGAATGAACGAACGAATGAATGAATGAGTATATGCATGGGTGAGCAAGCCTGTTAGAGCGCTGCCTTGATGAAGGATTTTCCGATCTCATCCTTCATCATCTTCTTCTCATAAGAAAAAGTGACCTCGCCGACTCCCTCGCTCGCTCACCTTTGGCCACCAGCGTCCCGCTTGCCGGAGGCTGGCCCGCAGGCAGAGTAGGAGAAAGGGAAGAATCCAGAAAGGAAGCTTCTGACAGGCCAGGCAACGATCGCTCTATCGAGGGGAATAGATGAGCCGACAACGTTGGGGGAGAAGGACCAGCAATCACTTTCTCTGTCCGCCCCTCGGGGCGATGCACCGTTTCCGATCCGCGTTGCTCTCACATAGCAGGCAGGGATGGCTCCTTTCCATCCCTGCCCTCCTTTTCCTCAGTACTCTTCTTCTTCTCCGACGACCCCATGCCCGCGGCTCGCAGCCTCAACCTTGGCTTCAACTCGCTTCCCTCGGCCAGAAAAAAAAACGGCCCTTTGGGCCGTTTTGCGCGGAAGAGCCTCGCCGGCTCCCTAGTGCAGGGTATTGAGCCGCTCCGCGATCATCGCGATGGCCGCGTCGCCTACAATGGCCTGGAGCTGGTTGTGGAGCTGGCCCAGATGCTCCATCCTCGCAGTGATAAAGTCATGGCGCGAGACACCACAGGCCAGCCCGCTCAGGCCGCGCTGCGCCGCCTCGTATTCATCACTGATCTGCTTGAGTAAGCGCGCGACTTCGCTACCCTGTTCCTTGGTCGTCAGCATGGTTTCCTCCCCTTCTCTGGTCTGGATCAGTCGATCAATAAGGTCTCAGGGGGTGATCCCCTGCGGTTGAGCGATGTCAATAGCCACTCAGCGATTGTGATAACAATGTACGCTACTTGTTAGCAACATACTCGGTAACGCACACTCATAGTATGCATGAAAACATCTCCTCTTGTCTAGAGGCAACCTCTCCTTTTTTGAAATTTGACAGAGAGACTACATATTTCAATCAATGTTATGATGGCGATGTACGCAACGTTATGGCTCTCCATCTGCTTTTGTAAGCTAGCAAGCTGACAGCATGATTACACAGGCTCGCGCCCTCGCTTCCGCTCAATCACCGCCCGCTAGTTAGGACCTTTGGGCTGGTCGTCGACCCCGGAGAAGGTCGGTCCTTTCTTGTGTATCATATCATAGACGAATAAGCAGGCTGCCAGTCAAATACAAGCGCTCGCCTCCCAGCACAACGGCGCTCTCTCGTCCCCAGAGCGGGTCTCGCCTATCAGACTCTGGCTAGCCCCCAGAGCTTTCCTCTGAGTTTCCCCTGAGCAAGGCTGTCGAGAGGCTGTCTCGCCTTTCTCCATTCGCGCAAGCAGTGCGCATTGCAATCGATGGACGTTGTGTATATACTCTACATAGCGCTTGCCCAGGTGAAGGTGAGGAGAATCTCAGCCTGGTACTTTGGGCAATTGGTGCGCGAAGAAGCCCCGTTGACTCCCTTCTGACCTCGCAGTCAGTTGCAACGTGGCACCAAGCGACAGCTCTTTACCAAAGGCCCTGACAGATTCAGGAACGGATCTGTCAGCAAGAGCGAAAAGGAGTTAGTATGGCCCGTGTAAGCTTTGTACACGTTTACAAGCGGTTTGACAAGGTTGATGTGGTACGCGATATCAACCTTGAGGTGAAGGACCAGGAGTTCCTGGTTCTCGTCGGCCCATCGGGGTGCGGCAAAAGTACCTGCCTGCGCATGATCGCTGGGCTAGAGGAGCCAACCGCTGGAGAGATCTACATCGGCGACATGCTGGTGAATGGGGTGGAGCCGAAAGAGCGCAATGTGGCGATGGTTTTCCAGAACTATGCCCTCTACCCTCACATGAATGTCTTTGATAACATGGCCTTCAGCCTCAAGCTCCGTGGTGTCCCCCGCCAGGAGATTAAGAAGCGCGTACAGGAGGCTGCTGAGATCCTCGAAATCGCTCATCTCCTCAATCGCAAGCCCAAGGAACTCTCCGGTGGCCAGCGACAGCGTGTGGCGCTCGGGCGCGCCATTGTGCGTGATGCGCAGGTCTTCCTGATGGATGAGCCTCTGTCAAACCTGGACGCGAAGTTACGTGTGCAGATGCGGGCAGAGATCATTAAGCTGCACCGACGGGTGCAGACGACTTTTGTCTATGTGACTCACGACCAGGTGGAGGCGATGACGATGGGGGATCGCATCGTGGTCTTGCATCAGGGAGAGATTCAGCAGATGGGGCCTCCACAGGAGCTGTATGACCACCCTGCCAATATGTTTGTGGCTGGCTTTATCGGGTCTCCAGCAATGAATTTCTTCCCCGGTGCCCAGGTGGTAGAGGATGGGGACGGCGTGAGCATTGTGCTGGATGGTTTCGGACGGGTGCAAGTGCCGGCCTGCTATGTGGAGAAGGCCCGAGCGGCCAAGGGGCGCCAGGTGATCTTTGGCATTCGCCCCGAGCATTTGCGCGATGCTACCCTGCTGCCGGCGGGCGCTGATACGGCTTCAATGATTATGGCTCCGGTCGATGTCGTAGAGCATTTGGGGAGCGAGGTCCAGGTCCATATGTCGGCCAATGGCACGACTGTGGTGGCCCGCCTCGATCCGCGCTCGCATCCGGTGGTCGGCGAGCCGCTGAGGCTGCACGTTGACGCCGATCAGATCCATCTCTTCGATGCAGAGACGGAGAAGGCTTACTTCTAGCACTCGGGCACTGATCCGTCTGGATTGACGGCCTGCCTCCATTTCCCCTTGTCAGGCGGGTAAGAGGGTTGATCACTCAGGCCAGGCTGGTTCTGTCTCCTGCTGTTACCAGCCTGGCCTTTTTTTGCGTTAGCAGGAGAGAGAAAGTTTCCTGTCCGCAAGCAGCAGGACAATTGCCAGCCAGAGCAAAGCCGACATCCCCTTACTTTACCCCTGACACCGCTCCTATCTTGCCCTACCCTCTCCAGTCAGGCTGCCCCAGATCACGCGCAGGTCACGCGCTGTCAGGCGGGTGGGAGCAGTTCTAGCAAGGGCTTCTTGCCATTGAGCTTCGCTGAGACTGTTCACCCAACGACGAATCTGGGAGAAGTTCGCAGGCTCGCCGCGTTCTTCCTTCTTCCAGAGCTGGGCCAGGCTCTCGGCCACGGGGCGTGGTACACCGCTCATGCGCAACCAGACCGCTTCTTTGCGACGCACGCCGAAGTAGAGCATCGCCGGAACATAGGGGGCCTCGCCGCGGTCGGGCGCTTCCTGGTCACTGAGATAGATAGTCTGTAAAGCCCCCATTCCCCAGGAAATGAGACTGAGCTGGTTGAAGAAATCGGTATCCAGCTCGCCAGAAGCTCGCTCAGATGCGGGTTGCTCAGCGAGCCGGGCCAGTACGTGCAGGGGCTGGCCGTTGACCCAGGCGTTCATCGTCTGAGCTAGCTGAGGAAGTGATAGAGGCTTGCGCTATGGTGACGGTCCAGTCGGAGCCGAAGGTCGCTGCTCGGATCAAGCCGGAAATGGCTCAGATCAAGCCGCACTTCGGCGTTGCGCTCTCCCAGGAGGCCAGCCATCCCCAGGTGAAAGGCCAGGTTGAGGACCGGAGACAGACCTTCTTCGGCCAGCTCTTGCTCGATGAGCTGAAACCCAGGATGAGCAGGATCTGCGGCTCCCTCTCCCCGAGGCAGAAAGGCAAGCGCCCGCCAGCAGGCATACGCGGTGCGAAAAGCGTCAATGGCCCCCTCACGATCTTCGTCATGTCCGTTGAGGACGCTGCGATACAGCTTTATGCCCTCCACCTCATGCAGGTAGCCATACTGCAGCATGGTCTTGAGCTGTTCTCGATCATATTGGCCATCGTCGTGGGACAGAGCAATCCGCAGCGTGGTGCGACTGTTAATTGTCCGAATCGCCTGATCAATCGCTAGCTCGTGGGTAAGGTCACGCAGCGCCTTCATGAGGACCCTTCTCCCCCCTCCCGCCAGGTATCTTCGTGGTCACCGCCCACCGGCTCGTAGACGCGATAGTGATGTTCCCCTCGATCATAGTTTTCAACACATAAGAAATACGGTCTGCTGGTCACCAGAAGCCTCTCGCTCTCCGCCGGCTATTGCCGGTATCATTTCTATTCGGTGAGGATTATAGATGATTGTTGCATCTCTGTCTATCTCCTTCTACTACTATTAATCTTGTGCAACTATCTGACAATACATGATAGAGAGGAGCGGCTTTTCAGCAGGTTATATCAGCAAGCAGCATCGCTGAATAACCAAAGAGAATCTGGCAACCTGGCATCTTCACGACTGGCAGACCAGGCAGACAGATTCTCCTCGGCTTTGACTTTCAAAGGAGGGCGCGGGCCCCCACACCCCCAGAAAGACCCGCGCCCTCGCTCCATCACTGGCTCGCTCGCCTCACGCCAGCCTAGGCGACCGCTGGCAGGAAGTCAGAGGGGACGCCGATGACCTTGAGCTTCTTGCGCAGTGAGTTCATGCCGAACCTGAGCAGCTCGTCGGGGTCCTCGCCAAAGCTGCTCAACAAGGCTCGCTGGAAGTCCGAGAGATAGAGGATGTCATGGATCTGCGGCATCCATTTCTGGATGGTGTCGCGGATGACCTCGGCATAACGGGCATCTTCCTGCACCATGTCCCGCAGGAAGCGCACACCGAAAAGGACGTGGCGCGACTCGTCGCGGGCAATGGCGTTGAAGCCCTGCTGGAAACCTGGATACCAGCCCATGCGCTTATTGCGGTTGAGCATGCTGCGCTGCCCGGCCAGGGCCAGGGTGCCCTCGGTAATGATGTGGTAGAGGGTGACGCCTTCGACGAGGTGCTCCAGCTTCTCGGGCTGGGCTTGAATGCGCTGGCCGATCTCGACCAGGCCCTCCATCAGGATCTGCCGCTCGCTTTCACGCAGTAAGGGACGAATCTGGACAAGCAGGGCCTCGATGTCTTCGCCTTCAAAGCCTAACGCTTCGCGGAAGAACCGGTCAAAGAAGACGGAGTGACGCGCTTCGTCAACGAGCTGGGTGGTGAGAAAGATGCGCTGTTCTTCTTTGGGGGCTGCAGCACAGTAGGGGATGAGGGTGTGGGTGACGCTGACTTCACCCTGGAAGAAGACGACGAAGCCGCTGATGTGCACCGGACGGGCTGCCTCTTCGATCTGGCTCCATTGCTGGCGGTCAGCGCTGAAGTCGATGTCCTGGGTGCTCCATTGCTGCTTCTCCCAGCGCTGGTACAGCTCGCGATAGGTCGGCAGGTTGACGAGTTTATCGTCAATCTCACCAACGATGATGGCGTCTCCTCCCAGTTGACCAAGCTCTCGCAGTGAGGCCTTGCTGACGTCGATCGCCATGATGGACTCGGCTCCTTTCCTTTCCTTGCGGCTAGGCCCCCGCTTCTGCGCGGAGGCGATCCTGCATTCCGCTGTCCTGGTGCGCTGTCTGGCAGTACTGCACGACTCCACCCGGCAGCAGGCAGCCGGAGGAACGGGTGCCGGTCGGCGCTACCTCGGCTACCAGCCTACCGACACCCGCTGCTGTCGCCCCGGGCGGGACCGGCCACGCTGCGGGCGAGCAGAGGCTCTGGCCCGCGAGGTTTCGGCCGCTGCGGTGGGCCAGAGCCGCCGTGGGCGGCATCGCCCGCGGTCTGGCCCTGGCTTCGGTTGGCATGAGCCTGGCCCGATCGATGCGATAGCGATAGTGTTGACTGCTCGCTATGGAGCAAGCTTAGTTGCGCAGGGGCTTGCCGGTCATAAGGATGGCCTGCATGCGCTCCTGCGTCTTCTCCATGCCGCAGAGGCTTAAGAATGCCTCGCGCTCCAGATCAAGCACTTGCTGCTCGGTCAACGGTGTCAGCGGCGAGGTGTTGCCGCCGGTGACGATGCGCGCCAGATGACGCCCGATGACCGCATCGTGCTCGGTGATTTTGCCCGCGAGCAGCATGTTCTCGATCTGCTGCTCCAGGACGAGGCGCCCGCCCGGTCCAGGCAGCAGGAGCATGGCCGGCTGCGGCGGCTGCCAGCGCCCTGCTTCGCGCGCTTCGGCCAGGCGCAAGGCGTCGGCTTTGGCGTCGCGCAGCAGGAGATCGCGATTGGTGGTGATGCTGTCGCTCTTGCGCAGGAAGCGGTATTCCTGCGCCTCGACAGCGCTGGTGGCGACAGTGGCCATCGCCACCAGCTCAAAGACGCGCCGCGGGGCGGCAAATGGTCCTCCGGCACTACGCGATTGCTGGTCTTCGAGACGGGCCCCGTGGCGCAGGAGGAGTTCCTTGACGCCGCCACCGCCCGGCACGAGACCGGCCCCGACTTCGACGAGGCCAATGTAGGTCTCGGCATGCGCGCGGACGTGGCTGCTATGCATGACGATTTCACAGCCACCTCCCAGGGTGCGCCCGGTAGGGGCTACGACGACTGGGATGGGGCTGTACTTGAGAAGCATGTTGACCTGCTGGAAGGAGTTGACGGCCTGCTCCAGCATCTCCCACTGGCCGTTACGCGCGCCGACGAGCATCAGGAAGAGGTTGGCGCCCGCCGAGAAGTCCGGGGCGTCGTTGGCGATGACGATGGCCCGGAATTGCTTCTGCCCCTCTTCGACGGCATAGTGCAGCATCTCGATGATGTCCTGGTCGATGGCGTTCATCTTGGTGTGGAATTCGACGCAGACAACGCCATCGCCCAGGTCGATCAGCGAGGCCGAACCGTTCTCACGGATGACCTTGTTCTGAGCCTTGGCTACGCTGAGGGAGAGGCTGCCGCGCAACTGTGGGACAGGCTGGTAGCTGCCGCTGTGGAAGTCGAAGTAGCGCCGCTGCCCAATGGGGCCGCTATAGAAGCGCCCTTCTCCCTGGGTGATGACCCGGCGCACTAGCTCGGGTAGACGAGCACCGTGCTTTTCAGCGAGAGCGCTGAGCGTGGCCGGCGCCTGCTCTTCGCTGACATCTTTAAAGGAAGGATGGGAGCGCAGGACGCGATAGAGCGTTTCGGGATGCTCCAGGAGAATATCCCAGCCTTCAAAGCTGCCCAGGTCGAAGTTGAAGCCCCAGCGCATGGCCTGGTCAACGGCGACGATGCTGTCAGCGATCTCCGGCGCCAGTCGCGCGGCGTAGATCAGCGAGTCGGCCAGGGTCTCGCGCGCCAGTTGGGCAGCGCGATCGTTGCCATTGAGGACGGTCAGCATGCGCTGGCTGGGATCGTCGAGGTTGCGGGCAGCCCCTATGGATTCAAAGCGCGGCTTCTGTTGCGGCTGATACTCCAGGGTCTGCAGGTTGAGTTCGAGAATAGTGGATTCGCCGCCGGGATTCTTGATGCGCTTGTAGAAACCCTGGCCACTCTTCTCACCCAGCCAGCCGCGCCGTACCAGCTCGCGCACAACCTCGGGAACGCGGAAGATTTCGCGCTCGGGGTCGTCGGGGGCATTCTCGTAGATGTTGTCGGCGACATGGACCAGGGTGTCGAGGCCGGAGAGGTCGGCAGTGCGGAAGACCGCCGATTTGGGTCGCCCCATGCTGGGGCCAAGAATGGCATCGACCTCGCTGACGGTGTAGCCCTCTTCGAGGGCACGCCGGATGGTCGACAGGAAGCCGTAGACGCCGATGCGGTTGGCAATGAAGTTGGGCGTGTCTTTGGCCAGGACGACCCCCTTGCCCAGCACCTCGGTGGCGAAGTCCTGCATGAAGCTGACCAGGGCCGGATCGGTCTGCTGGTCGGGAACGATCTCCAGCAGGCGCATGTAGCGCACCGGGTTGAAGAAGTGGGTGATGAGGAAGTGGCGACGGAAGCGCTCGCTGCGCCCGGCAGTCAGCAGGTGAGCCGGCAGGCCGGAGGTATTCGAGCTGACGATAGTGTTGTCGCCCAGCAGCGGCTCCAGTCTGTCGTAGAGCTGCTGCTTGACGTCGAGACGCTCAAAGACAGCTTCGACGACCCAGTCGGCCAGCGCAGCTTCTTGCAGGTTGTCTTCGATATTGCCAACGGTGATGAGTCTGGCTTGCTCTTTGCTGTAGAAGGCAGCGGGACGGGCTTTGAGGGCACGCTCCAGGCCGGCGCGCGCGACGCGGTTGCGGTCCGCTCCCGCATCAGGCGGCACGATGTCCAGCAGGAGGCTGGGAATGCCGACGTTGGCAAGATGGGCGGCGATGGCAGCCCCCATGACGCCGGCCCCGATGACCGCTGCTTTGCGAATCTGGTACCCCATGACTACGACAACCTCTCGATGATGGTCGCTACGCCCTGGCCGCCACCAACACAGAGGGTGGCCAGACCCAGGGTCTTGTCGGCGGTCTGCAGGTCGTTGATGAGCGTGGCGACGATACGGGCGCCGCTACAGCCCAAGGGATGGCCCAGGGCAATGGCGCCTCCATGCGGGTTGAGCTTCTCTTCGTCGATGCCCAGTTCCTGGATGACGGCCAGATTCTGGACGGCAAAGGCTTCGTTGAGTTCGATGATGTCGATGTCGCTGAGCTGCATGCGCGCGCGCTGCAGCACTTTCTTGACCGCCGGAACCGGTCCAATGCCCATGATGTCGGGCCGCACACCGGCGACGGCCATCGCGACGACGCGCGCCAGTGGCTGGATGCCGAGTTCGCGGGCCTTGTCGGCAGACATGAGGACGACGGCAGCGGCTCCATCGTTGAGGGGGCTGGAGTTGCCGGCGGTGACGGTGCCGTCCTTGATGAAGGCCGGTTCCAGGGCGGCGAGCTTCTCCATCGAGGTGTCGCGCCGCGGCCCTTCGTCGGTCTCCATGATGCGCCCATCGGGCAGCTTGACCGGGACGATTTCGCGCTTGAAGAAGCCGCTGTCAATGGCGGCCACGGCCCGCTGATGGCTGCGCAGGGCGAAGGCATCCTGGGCCTGGCGACTGATGTTGTATTTGCGCGCCAGGTTCTCAGCAGTCATGCCCATCGGGATGTAGCTGTAGAAGCCGTATTCTTGCTCGGTGGGCGGATAGGGCCAGTCGTATTTCTCGCCTTCGGCAGGCTTGATGAGGCGCGGGTTGAAGCTGGGGTTGAAGCCGCCCATTGGGACGCGCGACATGCTCTCGACGCCGGCAGCCACAATGGCCTCGCCCTGGCCCAGCATGATGCTCTGGGCAGCCATGTTGACAGCCTGCAGGCTGGAGGCACAGAAGCGGTTGACGGTGACGCCTCCACAGGTCTCGGGCAGGCCCGCCAGCGGGGCCACGATGCGGGCCATGTTCATGCCCTGCTCGCCTTCGGGGAAGGCACAGCCCAGGATGACATCTTCGATCAGCGCAGGGTCGAGCTGCGGTACACGATCAAGGGCGCCACGAATGGCAAAGGCGGCCAGGTCGTCGGGGCGAACGTCCTTGAGGGCGCCTTTGTTGGCGCGCCCGATCGGTGTGCGTACGGCACTGACAATGACAGCATCTATCATGGGGGATCTGCTCCTCGTCTCGGCTTGTTGTGACAACTGTGCACCAGCCTGGGCGGCATTCGTTGGACCGCCCGCTGGCAGAACAAGATTGTCTGAGATGTACTTGATACGTCGCTGACATGTACTGAAGAGACAGACATTGAACACGGGCCGCGGACAGTCTGCGACAGAGCGAGGCGGCCCGGCCTCGTCCGCTGGTAGTCAGACAGTGTTTTAGTCAGGGGGCCGGCTGTCCGCCCTGTTCAGCTGCGATCTGTGTCTGGGCTGGCAGGCTCCGGCGCCTGGCGAATGATGCCCTGGGCGCTCCCACGCAGAACCTCCTTGCCGTGCTGGTTGCGGCAGACTGAGACCAGTT
Source organism: Thermogemmatispora aurantia (assembly GCF_008974285.1). GTDB lineage: Bacteria > Chloroflexota > Ktedonobacteria > Ktedonobacterales > Ktedonobacteraceae > Thermogemmatispora > Thermogemmatispora aurantia. The sequence continues at coordinate 1,474,852 of NZ_BKZV01000001.1, forward strand.
CTAGAGAGAGGTAGCCGTCTCCGGGTTCCAGACGGCTGACAGTCATCTCGCAGCGAATACGGTCGCCGGCGAAGACTGGGCGCAGAAATTCCATCTGCATGCTGCGCGCGATAAAGTTGAGGTCGCCGCCCAGCTTCGTGGGGATGCTGGCGGTGAGCAGGCCCTGAACCATCAGCCGGCCCTGAGCGTCAGGCTGCATGTGATGGTGGCCCTTGTCGCCCGAAAGTTCGGCAAAGAGGCGGATGTCCTCCGCGCTAAAGGTGCGCTCGTGGCTCAGGACATCGCCAACCTGTAAGGGTCGCTGACTCTTGTTCTCCATAGACTCCTTGCTCCTGGCTGCTGGCACTCCCTTCTCTCCTGTCGCTCAGGGCAGGAAGGCTGGCCAGCGCGCTGCCAGAGCAGGCCATCCCATCCCTCAGCGGAGAGGCGGTGACCAGCCGGCGACGGCGGCGGAAAGAGGAGCTGGCTGGCGTTGCGCCCTCGCTCGCAGTCCACCAGCCGCCGTCGGCCTTTGGCACTCGGTCATGCTATCCACACAGGATAGCTATGGGGGCAGGAGAGAGAATCTGTCTGTCTGTCTGTCTGTCTTCTTGCTTCCTTGCCCCTCGCTGGCTTTGACCAGCCTTGAGCCGGACTAGAAGTGCGGCAGCGGGTAGCCTTTCTTGGCTACAACCTCGGCGGCGATGTCGCGCTGCAGGGCTACGCCGTTGATCAGGTAGTCGCCGACGTAGGCGCGCACACGCGCCAGTTCCTCGCTGACCGTCTCCGGCTCAAAGTAGGTCATGATCATCTGATCCAGATTGAGGCGGATGCGCGAATGGGCCAGCCAGGTCGCCAGTTGCGCCAGCTTGCTGTGCAGAGCACTGTTCTCGTCGCCGCGGCGGATGGCCTGGATGGCGCGCGCCAGGGCGCTATCACTGGCGTAGATGTCGATCAGCAGGTTGGCCAGGTACTCGATGAACTCCTCTTCGTTCTCGAGGGCCTGCATGTAGCGCATGGCAACGCGCATGCCGGCGTAGATAGCCACATCCTTGGCACGCTCGACAGCGTGGACGGCAGTCCGCAGCTCGGCTGGCACCTCGTCGCCCGGGGCCGGCAGGGCCTCGCCCGACTTGATGCGGGCCTCGATGGCCGGGTAGCGGTTCATCAGGTCGATCTTGCCGCCCAGGACGCGGCGGAAGAGGGTGCCAGCAGCCACCAGGCGGTTGATCTCGTTGGTGCCCTCAAAGATGCGCTGGATGCGGGCGTCGCGATAGGCTTTCTCGATCGGGTACTCCTGCATGTAACCGTAGCCGCCGAAGATCTGAACGCCCTCGTCGACGACATAGGCCAGGACTTCGCTGCCGTGCACTTTGGCAATGGAGTCCTCGATGGCAAATTCTTCGATGGCCTTGAAGACCTGCTCGGTGTTCTCTCCGGCTCCTCGACGGGCGTTCTCGATGTTGGCGGCAGTGCGGAAGACCTCGCTTTCGGCTGCGTAGGTCTCGGCGGCCATGCGCGCCAGCTTCTTTTGAATCATGCCGAATTCGTGCAGGTATTTGCCGAAGGCTTTGCGCTCGGTGGTGTAGGCGGCAGCCAGGTCAAGGGCTGTGCGCGCGCCACCGACGGCGCCGGCCCCGAGCTTGAGACGCCCGATGTTGAGGATATTGAAGGCGATCTTGTAGCCTTTGTGCAGCTCGCCCAGCAGGTTTTCGACAGGCACCGGCGTGTTCTCAAAGTAGACCTGGCGCGTCGAGGAGCCTTTGATGCCCATCTTGCGCTCTTCGGCGCCGGTGGAGATACCCGGCCAGCTTGTCTCGACGATGAAGGCCGAGGGCCGCTGGCCATCGACGCGCGCGAAGACAACCATGAGGTCGGCAAAGCCGGCGTTGGAGATCCACTGCTTGGTGCCGTTGAGCAGGTAGTATTTGCCGTCCTCGGAGAGACGCGCCGTCGTGCTGAGGTTCATGGCATCGGAGCCAACGCCTGGCTCGGTCAGGGCGTAGGCCGCGATCCATTCACCGGTGGCCAGCTTCGGCAGGTATTTGCGCTTCTGCTCTTCCGTGCCATAGAAGACGATCGGCAGGGTGCCGATGGTGGTATGGGCGCCGAAGGCTACGCTGAACGAGGCTTCGTGGATAGAGGAGGCGACGATCGCGCTGGTGAGCAGACCCAGTTCAGCCCCGCCATACTGCTCGGGGATGTCGATCATGAGCAGGCCCTGCTCGCCAGCTTTCTTGACCAGTGAGGGCATGACGCCCGGCTCCTGGTGCTCAACGGCCTCTAGCTTGGGCAGAACCTCGCGCATGACAAAGGTGGCCGCCGATTCGGCAATCCAGCGCTGTTCGTCGTCACTCTGCTCCAGAGTGAATATTTTGTCGGCGCTCTCGCTGACCGGAGTCAGCAGGAAGGCCGTTCCGCTCTCTGTGGGCTTCATCGTCATAGACATGCTTGGTTGTACCTCCAGTGGCTGGCACCAGGCCGGCACTGGCCTCGCGGACGGCACGCTGCTCTAGCGCCCGCCCGTGCCGCCCAGGTCAGGCAAGGGTTCCAGCCATTTGCGTGTTGCTGTGAATGAATCGAATCGCTTTCAGGATCAATTGTCACTGGCACAGCGCCAGGGCCAGGCCAGGGCCGCCAGCCGGACCGGCAAACGGACCAACGACAGCCCAACAGCGAGGGCCGCTCTCCATCCGCTCCGCCGGCCCGGCCCGGCCAGGCCCGGCCTGGCAGCAGGTTAGTTGCTCTTTTGACTGACGCTCCGCTGCTTGAGCCATTGCTCGCGCAGCTCGCGACGCAAAACTTTGCCAATGAGAGACTTGGGCAGGCTCTCGCGAAATTCGATGATCTTGGGGACCTTGTATGCTGTCAGCTCTTTGCGACAGAACGCCACGATCTCTTGCCGGGTGGCGTCGTTGGCGGCGACGCCCGGTTTGAGGACAATGAAGGCGGCGACGGTCTCACCGCGGTATTCGTCGGGCACGCCAACTACTGCCGCTTCTTGTATGGCCGGATGCCGGAAAAGTACTTCTTCGACCTCGCGCGGGTAGACGTTGAAGCCGCTGGCGAGGATCATGTCTTTGGCGCGCTCGACCAGGTAAAAATAGCCTTCTTCGTCCATCTTGCCAAGGTCGCCGGTGCGCATCCAACCATCGCGGAAGATGGCCGCGGTCTCTTCTTTGCGGTTCCAGTAGCCCTGCATGATGTTAGGCCCGCGGACAACCAGTTCGCCGATCTCGCCCGGCGGCAGGAGTTTGCCGCTCTCGGGGTCCATGATGGCAGCCTCGACCTCGGGCAGGGGAAGACCAATACTGCCTTCGCGCACGTCGCCGTTGAGCGGGTTGCAGTGGGTGACGGGCGAGGCTTCACTGAGGCCATAACCCTCTACAAGGCGCCCTCCCGAGAGACTCTCGAAGTCGTGACGCACTTTGGCCGGCAGCGGCGCCGCCCCACTGATGCAGTAGCGGATCGATTGGAAGGCACGGCTGTCTTTGCCAGCTTCGCGCATGATGGCAATGTACATGGTCGGAATGCCCGGGAACATGGTCGGGCGGTAGCGCTTGATGGCATTCACGACTTCCCTGGGCTTGAATTGCGGGAGCAACACCATGCTGGCCGCCGCCAGGATGCCGAGGTTGAGACCCACGGTCAACCCGTAGGAGTGGAAAAAGGGGGCAACACAGAGGCCGGTCTCGCTGGCATCATGGGCGCGCGGTGTCCAGTAGCGCGTCTGATAGGCGTTGGCCAGCAGGTTGCGATGGGTGAGCATGGCCCCCTTGGAGAGACCTGTGGTCCCTCCTGTGTATTGCAGAACGGCCAGGTCCGTGCTGCGCGGCGGGTCGGGTACGGTGAAGACTTCAACCCCCGCGGCGCTGCTGGGCTTGAGCAGGTCGCTCATGAGCAGCAGTTTGGGGTCGGAACGCAGTTCGTCTTTGGTCAAGGGGGGCTGCGGCTGCTTGTGCCGCTCACGGCGCTGGCTCAAGGGGTAGAGCGTGCGCAGCAGGGGCGGCAGGAAGTCAGCGGGACTGGTGATGATGATGTGCTCCAGCGCGGTCTTGTCACGAATGGCACGTACGACCGGATAGAACATGTCAAGCATGACAAGGATGCGGGCACCGGAGTCGGCCATCTGGTGCTGCATCTCGCGCTCGGTGTAGAGCGGGTTAGTCGGAACGGCTATGGCGCCAAGCCGCAGGGTACCGTAGAAGGCGATCGGATATTGCGGGATGTTGGGCAGGGCAATGGCTACCCGGTCGCCCTTCTTGATGCCGAGCCGCTGCAGGGCCGCAGCAAAACGGTTGGCCAGGGCGGCAAATTGCGCGTAGGAGATGCGCGTTCCGTAATAGATGAAGGCGGTCTTGTCAGGATGACGACGGACTGTCTCGTCGAGCAGCCAGGTCAGGGGCTGGTCGGGGATCTCCAGGTGAACGGGGACGCCCTCTTCGTAATGCTTGATCCAGGGCCGCTTCGCCAACAGCTCCGCCTCGGCCTGCACCGTTGCGCTCATCGAGGGTTGTTCGTTCGGCTGTGTATTCTTGCTGACCGCAGAATCAGACATGGTCTCGCTCCTCATTGTCTGGTATCCACCAGGATACGCCAACCGGGCAGCCCACGATGGCCACCCTTCCGAGCATACAGTCCCCACTTGTTACTAGTATTATATGTTGCTCTTCCGATGATGGGTACGTTGCCAGCTAACAAATTTTGCGCCATAATGTGGATGTAGCTAACAGATAAAAGCGCACAAGGATGGTTCAGCGATGAGTCGGAGCACTGAGGCCGTTGAGCGTTCTGAGTTCGCTCGCCTCTTGACCGAGCTGCGCCAGCAGCATGGCCTCTCTCAGGGCCAGCTCGCTCAGGCCAGCCGCCTGTCACGGACGTATATCTACCACCTGGAGGTGGGCATGCGCACGAATCCGTCCCCCCATGTGGTGCGCAATATCGCTCGCGCTCTGGAACTGCAGGGCGCGGAGTGCCAGCGCTTCTATGATGCCTATACTCGCTTGACAGGCCAGCATGTGGAGCCGGATCGCTTGAGTAGCGCTCTGCTGGAGCTGGGCGAGCTGGCCAGTTTATTGGTGCAGAGTACTTCCTATCCGGCGCATTCGCTCGATCGCCTCTGGTTCCTCCATTCGTGGAATGCCGCTTCCCTTCGCCTCTTCGAGATCGACCCCCGCCTGGCTGAGCAGCATCCAAAGTTGCATCTGCTGGAGTTCGTCTTCGATCCTCAAATGCGCCGCCGCTTCCACGGCTGGGAAGATCTGGCCCACCGCCTGGTGAGCGATTTTCTGTATAATACGCATACGATGACGCATCTGCCTGAATATAAGGCTCTGTGGCGCCGCCTGCGCGAGCTGCCAGAGTTTAAACGCATCGCCTCAGCAGCCTACCCCAGCGGGAAGCCGGCCCCGTCCTTCGTCTTTCAGGTGCAGCATAGTGAGCTGGGCCGCCTGACTTTGCGCACGGCCACTACGGTCTTTACGGGCATGAGCAGCTACTCGATGGTGAGCTATGTGCCGGGCGATCAGCAGACGTTGAAGATTTATCGCGAGCAGGGCTGGTAAGGGCCGGGCCAAGGCCGTGGGGCGGCGGTAATTGCCCAGGCCCCAAGGGCATCGGCGATCATGAAGGCCAGGATGTCGCCTGGCTGGAAGCGCTCCATGAGGGCCTTGGCGAGCGGACTGCCAGGACCCAAAATGATTTATTGGGTGAAAGGGAGCAGCAGGATGCCGGACCAGACGACGATGAGGAGCAGGAGGACGCTGCTGAGGGTGGAATCGGCTCCCGCCCAGAGACCGCTTTGCTTTGAAGGATGGTCGGTCCACTCGGACGCCCGCGCCTCCGGCCCCGCCAGCGCTGGTATTCTCGGGACCATTTCGCCGCGCCCCAGGGCGAGTCTGCAGAGCCTGGGACGGCGCTGCCCGCGATGTTGTTTTGACGAATCTCTGTCTATCTATTGTAAGAATCTTTGCTGAGCCTGGCTTTGTCCCGTGGCAGCTGAGTTCAGGAGGGCGGAGATGTTGAGGTCGGTGGCTCCTGGGCCGCTTCCGGCTCTGATGCCGGCTTTGCCTCTGATGCTGGCGTCGGCGGCCAGCCCTGCGGCAGAGGCGCTTGCATCGGGTACAGCGGATAGGACCCCTGCAGCGGATAGGGAGCCGGCCCTGCTGTTGGTGCCGGCGGCGGCCAGCCGGCTGGCCAGGGCGCTGGCATTGGATAGGGCATCGGTCGCGCTTGACTCGGGCGCCCAGTCAGAGCACCAAGGGCGCAGCCGCTCAGTCCGAAGATGAGAATCAGGCAAAGATCCAGAGCAAGAGCGTCAAAGTAGGGGATGAGAAAATAGGGGGAGATAAAGTAGCTTGCGTCCAAACCAGCCGTGAACCCACCATGAATACCGATACTGATGAGACTAAAGAGGAACGAGAGCAGGATATCAAGCACCATAAACCAGAGAGTGGCCAGACAGGCGGTGATCATGATTACGCGCATCTCGTGGAGGCGACGACTCATGAATCGCCCGGCGCCAAAATAGACGCAGGCGGCCAGCAGGTCCTGGGGCAGGCTAAAGACCAGGGTAAAAAGCAAGCCGCTCACGACGACCTGGAGCAGAGAAGGTTGCTCCAGGCCCCTGGTCATCTGGATAGCTACCTGACCGACGGCATCACCCACCGCCGTCAGGGAACAGGCATTGAAGATGATCAGGATGAAGAAGAAGATGGCAGCCATGACGAGGCTCGTGCTCCAGATCTCCTGGCTGCTTCGACGCGTATTGGCCCCCAGTGGGCTGGCAGCGAAGCCGCCGGGCAGGAAGGGCTGCCCCACTGGCCCCGCTCCTGCTGGTGGTCTCTGCCTACTGCTCGCCAGGTCTGGCTGGCCAGGCTGCGCTTGCCCTGGTTCTTGCTGTGGCTCTTGCACGGATTTCCCCCTTGGTTGAATGAACTGGCAACGCTGGAGCAAGTGTTTTCTCGGCGTGCTGTGGGTTGACCCGTCCCGAGAGGTGTTCTTACGGCAGGCGGAGCGGAGGCGCAGGATGCCGCTGCAATGCCCACTTCGCCGCTCCGGCGGCTGTGGCCGTCCCTGCTCATTCATGGGCTGGCTCCATTGGTGATCTCCTTTTGATCGATTGAGCGTCGAGGTCTTTTACTGAGCTGAGAAGCCAGCGGCGCAAAGGCAGCCTGACAAGCAGCACGGCAGCGGGACTGACCAGCCCGCTATTCAGCGGCGCCAACAGCACTCGTGCCCGTCATGGTCCGCCGCCTGCATCGCTATCCTATCCTCGACCAGGTGCATGTTTTTCTTGCCGGCGGTCGGGGTCGCTAAAGTAGAGGCTGATTCCGCGCTTGAGGGTCTCTAGCAGCGGCTGATAGCGATGCCGCGGCGGCAGATGGGCTGACTGACCGTCGAGCAGGCCCTGCAGAGCTTCGAAAAACTCTAGCTCTTGATGGCCCGTGCCCGCTCCGGCCAGACCATTGGCCAGCCGGGAACGCAGGATGTTGTGCGCGCGCTGGAGCATGAGGCGCACTTCCTGGTTCGCCTCGGGGTGGATTGTGCAGACATCGACTACCGCTTCGCTGAGAAAGGCCAGCATCTCTAGCGCCAGAGCACCCCTGCTCATGGCGCGCATAGCCTGCGTCGGCGGTCTCTCCAGGGCCGCGGCGATCACTTCGGCGGCGCGCGGCGCCAGCTCCTCTGGCTCTATGAGAATGCCTTCTTCAGCCAGATGCTCACAGAGCAGCCCAATTGCCCCCTCTACTTCTCGACGCTGGTCAGCCGATACCTGACAGCTGCTGAGGAGGTCGAGCATGCGCAGGAAGCAGGCGAGGGCCACGCGCGTTTGATGGAAAAAGGCGAAGAAAATCCCCAGGTTGCTCAGGACGACGGCCTCTCGTTCGCGGTCCTGGCTGAGGCGCGCCAGCTCGAGAGCCTCTCGATAGCAACGCAGGGCTTCTTTGGCCTGCAGGCAGGTCTGGTAGAGCTGGCCCAGCCCCCCCAGCGTGAGGGCTAAGAGGGAGTTGTCGTTTTCACGACGCAGGAGCAGCAGGGCCTCCTGGTAGAGAACATGGGCATGCTGAATCTGCCCGAGCGAGAAATAGAGCGAGGCCAGTTTACTCAGGGTGGCCCCTCTGCCGCGCTGATCACCGATCTCGTGCTGGATGAGGAGCGCCTCCTGAAAACAGCGCAGGGCACGCTGAATCTGGCCATGCTCTTGATAGAAGGTGCCCAGGTTATTGAGCGTGGTACCCTGGCCGCTGCGATTGTCGACTTCACGATGGATGGCCAGGGCCTCCCGATAGCAGATGAGCGCCTCCTGATCACGATGCATCTCCTGATAGAGGGTCGCAAGGCGCCCCAGGGTGGTGCCTTCGCCCGGCAGGAAGCCGACTTCGCGCTGAATGTTCAACGCCTGACGGTAGACCATAAGCGCCTGCTCTCGCTCGCCCCGCCGCTGGTGGAGAGTGCCCAGGCTAGAGAGGGCACTGGCTTCTTTGAGACGCATGCCATACTCGCGGCTGCGGACAAGCGCTTGCTGGTAGTAGTCGCACGCCTGGTCAAGGCAATCCTGGCGTTGGAACAGGAGGCCGAGTCGGAAGAGGCTAAGCATCTCACCATCCCGATCCCCTTCGATACGCTGCTTCTCTAGTTGCTTCTGATAATAGGCAATCTCTTCACTGAGGGTCATCTGCCCCTGCTCTTCTTTCTCATTGTCTAGAATCATTTTCTAGCCTCTCTTTTGATTAAGGAGCGAAGGTCTTCAGACCCGACCTCCTTCGCCTTCTCTCCAGCCGATTCACTCCAGCACTGCTCTCGCTATCGGAATGGCTACCGCCACGCCTCTCCACCAGCAGACAGACAGGCAGACAGGCACTTCACCCGGTTGCAGACATACCACGCTCTCCCCTTTCTTGGCTTCCAGCAATCTACGCTGTAATGTGAGCGATTGGTTGCTTGAGCAACAACTGATACATAGCCGCTTGCCTGGAAGCTATTTCCTTCTTAGTATACACCAATTCTTTGTGGATGAATATACCCATCCAAGTGCAAATTTGTAAAAGAGATTTGGAAGAAATGGGAATCTAGTCCGCAATGCTTATTTCGACGGATCGCCCGCAGCCTGGCTGGCTCGCCAGCGGGCCTGGCCATCCTGGATGCGGCCAGGGAGGGAGCCCAGGAGGCACAGGGCCTGGAGCAGGAGCCCACGCTCCTCATAGACCTCGGCCAGGCCGATGAGTACTACGGCTTCCTGGTATGGGTCGCCGAGGCGCTGGCAGAGGGCGCGGGCTTCTTCGTAGAGGCTTTGGGCTTCTTCGTGGCGCTCTTGACGGTGGGCCAGACGCCCCAGGTTTTTGAGGGCGAGTAGTTCATGCTCGTGGTCGCCTGCTTGCTGCAGGAGCCGGCGAGCCTGCTGATAGTGCTGGAGGGCTTCGTCGTAGCGCTCGCGTCGCTCGGCCAGGCGCCCCAGGTTGATGACGGTGACGGCTTCGTTGCCAGGCTCACCCAGGGTGCGCAGGATTGTGAGGGCCTGTTGATAACAGGCCAGGGCTTGCTCGCTTTGCTCCAGGTTCTCGTAGAGCTGACCCAGGTTGTGCAGGGTGAAGGCCTCTCCTCGCCGATCCCCGGTCTGACGCAGGATGAGCAGGGCTTGCTCGTAATAGAGGCGCGCCTGCTCGGGCTGCTCTCTGGCCAGGAGCGTGCCCAGGTTGTGCAGGGTGGCAACCTGCGATTGGAGGTCGTCCAACCGCTGAAAGATTGGGAGGGCTTGCTCGTAACAGGCACGCGCCTGCTCGGGCCGCCCGTGATCTTGCAAGAGGGTGCCCAGCCTGTGCAGGGTGATCGCCTCGTTCCGCTGGTCTCCTCTGGCGCGGTAGTGCTGCAGTTCGCTCTGAAGCTGGGCAAGTGCCTGCGCCAGCTCTTCGCCTTCGGCGGTCATGTGAGCTGCTCCTCTCTCCAGCGCCTCACAGGAGGCCGACCGGCAGACAGTCCGCTCTCCCAATGATCCGAGAGAGGGACGAGGCGCTCTCCTTCGGCTGCTCTGCCCGGGCGCTGGCTCGCTTGTCCGCTCGCCGACTGTTTCAACCGCCGCCGGCTCCCGCTTGCGGTCCGCTCAGGTCAGGAATGGCCCGAAGCTTCAGGCCGCGCCGCGCAGGCTACAGTTCAGCAAGCAGGCGCTTCTTTTCTGCTACCATGAAGAGTATACACTATTTGTACGGCCCTGTGCAGACGGTGCCTCTTGAGCAGAGCGCTGTCCCTCGCTTTCGCTGATGGCTTTCCAGCGCGACAGGCCCGCTCTCTTTGAGAGGCTCCAGGCTAAGGTGGACTGCTGAGCAAATGCCTGGTGCTGCTGCCACCTTCACCATCACGCACTCACATGAGGGCTAGCTGCCCTCCAGACGACCTTTGAGCCGCTTCCGCTCCTCTTCGGCCTGCCACTTCGGCACGTCTTCAATAATATCGGTGACGGGCACTTCGAGCGCCTCAGCAATCTTATCAAGTGTATATGTAGAAACTGCCTTGTATGGATTAATAAAAATCTCTCGAATGACGTGATAGCTAACCTCTGACTTCATCGAAAGACGATGCATCGACATATTTTTCTCTTGAGCTACCTCTCTCACCCGCAGGCGTAACACGTGCTTTCCTCAACTCTCCATTGCTACATAACATGAAACAAGGGGAATAACAGACTCCGCCATCCTTGCTTGTTTGCCTATCTTACTGACGGCGAATGACCGCCAGTGCCAGCCTCTTGCTTGCTCACAGGGCGCCAACCAACGTGCACATCGATCGGGGCGCGTCGCAGTCCAGCAAGCAGACGCTTCTTTTCTGCGACTATGAAGAGTATACACCATCTGTGAGGTTGAATGCACGTACTTTCTCTTGTTTGCGCTGGCACCTTCCCCGTCCGCCAGCCTTGCGCTCTCTGCCAGCGCGCGAGTACGAGCGGAGTGTTGAGCGGATGTCTGGTGTTATAACCCTGCGGTCAAGCGTTCAAGTGAGGCGACGCTAGCTGTCTTCCGGCTGGCTTTTGAGCCGCTTCCGCTCCTCTTCGGCCTGCCACTTCGGCACATCTTCAATAATAGCTGTAACGGGCACGCCGAGCGCCTCAGCTATACGATTTAGAGTATCTGTATTGACCGTTCGATAGGGATCATGAAATATCCATCTGACAATGTAATAGCTGACTTGTGCCCGCAGAGAGAGCTGGTGCATTGAAATGCCTTTCTCTTGCGCTACCTCTTTCACACGCAGGCGTAACACACGCTCTCCTCAGTGTTTTTTTTAAGCTTACCAGAGTATCGTAATCTCGGGTATTCTATACTTTTATAATCATATAGATATGGCCTTTTTGCTATACGCTTATTTTTAATGCTATATCTATTGACTAATCGGCTCAATCATGGTAGGCTAGGGATAGGATGGCAAACGACAGGAAGGAGCCTGATGGAAGCGTCACGTTGTTGGTAGAGAAAGGAAGTGAATGATGACGACAGGGGAACGGGGGGGAAAGCAGGTGATGATGGGGGTCGGAGCAGACGACCTCAAGGCCATCAAGTACATTCTCCTGTTTTATGGGCGTTACCTACAGTCGGGCCAGGCTGGTCAGCCGGTGAGCCATCGCAGCATCAACCGTATACAGCTTGTCCTGCTCAAGGTTGAGCAGATTATCAGCGGGCAGGTTATCCTTCTGAGGTGGGACGAGCTGGGGCTGATCACCGAGGCCATTGCCACCTTCACCGAGCTGGTGCGCCGCAAGATTGCCGCCTCCAAGGAGCGTGATGAGGTGCTGGCCAACTGCGAGCAGCTCCACGACTACCTGAGCCTGGTCCTGCCGTCCATCCACCCAACCCTGAAAGGAGGTGGGAGCCTTTCCTGAGACATCCTGCCACTGAAGAGGGTCTTCGCTCTTCCTCTACCCCTACTCTCTAAACCTCCATCTCGTCTGCTATCAGCGCCCACGTAAGAGCGCGAAGACCCCTTCTGGCACAATCGCTTTCCCGAACGAACGCAGCGACGGCTAATCTTTAGCGAGATGGCGCGGGTGGGAGCGTCGAGTTCTGGCCCGGCGCGTCGGGACCACGCGTGCCATCTTTTCCTTCTCTCTTCTCAATTGCGCATCGGTCCGGCATTGACTCGCCAGGCCCCCCTCGCCCACAGCGGCTACGGCGCCTGGCGGCGAGGTTGACGCCCTGGCCGGCGGGGCAGCACTGCCAGCTCCGCCGCCAGGGCGCGCTGTTCGCGGACCATCTCCTCCTCCGAGACATCTTCCAGCAGGACGGTTGCCGGCACTCCCAAAGCGTGCGCAATGCGGTTCACGGTGTCCGTGTTGGTAGGCCGATAGGGATTGCGATAGATGGCCTTGATGATGTTATAGCTGACCTCTGCCCGCTGGGATAACTGGTTCATGGATATACCCTTCTCACGTGCGATCTCTTTGATACGCAGCCGAAGCACGATTCTTCCCTCATAAGCGAAGATAGTGCTATTAGTATAGCTCATTGATGCCATTTATGGAAGAACTTCTTAAGAATTTTTGACTGGGTCAGAAGGAGGTCTTGATGCTTATCTTCTCTCTACTGTGCACAAGAGGACCCAACTCTCTGCATGGCGCCGGGGCCGAACCTATGGTATACTGGGCGAAGAAGCAGGCAATTTTGCGAGACAAGAGCAAACGCCGGCAAGGCCGGGGGCCAGGCTCAGGGACCCACTGATCCTTCTCCTGGAGAGCCTGCGGGGCGAGCCTGCGGGTTGCGGCTCAGCCGGCGAAAAGCAAGCGGAGCCGATTGCCATTCACGTGAGCTGAGGCAGGCCGGAGGAGCAGCATGCAGCCGGGAGCTGGTGCCAGCGGGAGCTTACGCGTCTATCTCAGCTATGCCAGCGCCGAACGATCGTGGAGCGAGCGCATTGCCCAACGAGTGCGCATGGCCGCGCGCGGGGCGGGTCTAGAGCCGCCCCTCATCGCGGGGCCGGGGCAGATCCTGGCCGGCAGCGATACCCAGCGAGCCAGGCGTGCCGCCCTGGAGAGCGCTGACCTGATCCTGCTGCTGGTCAGTCCTGACTTCTTCGAGAGTCCCGACTGTCTTGACGACCAGGAGGTGGCCCTGGCACGGCGCGACGACGGCGTTGTCGTCGTCCCCATCATCGTGCGTCCCGTGGGCTGGAAGTATACCGAGCTTGGCCGGTTGGAAGCTCTGCCCCCGGGCCATCCGCTCAGCCGCTCGCGCGATGAAGGACTGTATCTTGTTGAGGAAGGGCTACGCCGGCTCATCAGCGAGCTACGGTGGCGCCGCCAGAAAGCTGCCGGCGCCAGCCAGCTCCTGCCCCAGCACGAGCAGGCTCTGCGCGCCATGCTCATCGATCATCAGCCCTTCATCGCCAGCCGACTGGAGGGCTTCGTCGGGCGCAGCGTCGAGCTGGCCGCCCTTCGCCAGCAGATCGCCGAACTGCAGCCGGGCGGCGGTTATCTGATCATCAGCGCTCAGGCTGGCCAGGGCAAAAGCAGCCTCATCGCCCGTCTCGTGCAGGAAGAAGGGCCGGAGCGTGTCCCGCATCACTTCCTGCCGCTTGACCCGCCCATCGATCACGTCGTCGCCCTCCTGCGCGACCTGCTGGCGCGTCTCATCTTTGCCCAGGCTCTTGACCCGACGCCCCTGCTGGTGGCCGGCACCAGTCGCGCCGCCCTGACGACCGCTTTCTGGAATCTCCTGAACGAGCTGGGCAGCCGTGGCGAGCGCGTCCTGATCTGCATCGATGGTCTGGATCAGCTCCCGCGTGACCCCAGCGGCAGACGCGACCTGAGCTTTCTCCCGACGCAACCGCCGGCGGGCTGTGTTCTTGTGCTGGGCAGCCGGCCCGACGATCTCCTGCCGGCCCTGCGCCAGCGCGGGCCGGTGCGTGAGTACCGCCTGCCGCCGCTCAGTCGCGCTGACTTCGACCAGCTCCTGCGCGAGCGCGGCCTGCAGCTCACACGCGCCGAAGGCGACCGGCTCTACGCCTTCATGGAGCAGAACACCCTCTACCTTGACCTGGCAGCGCGCGAGCTGGAGCGCGATCCGGCCCTTACCGCGGACGCCCTCAGAGAGCGCCTCTCCAGCGACCCCGCCAATATTTTCAGTCTGAGCATCGACCGTCTCAAGCTGCATCCCCTATGGGAGCGCGTCATCTATCCCCTGCTTGGCCTGCTGCTGGTCGCACGCGAAGCGCTGGGACCGGAGCAGCTCAGCCAGATCCTGGCGCCGCTTCCCACCTACCAGGTGCGCGACGCCCTGCAGCAGCTTGGCGGCCTGCTCGTCGCCGACGGTGTCGGGCGCCGCAGCCTCTTCCATCCCAAGCTGCGCGACTATCTACGCCAGGACCCCGAGCAGCCGGCCAGGCCCTATCTGTTCACGGTTGGCGAAGAGGCCCACTGGCATCGGGTGCTGGCCGACTGGTGCGAGCGCGGCGGCAGTGAGCTAATCTGGCAAGAGGCACGTCACGATCCCGACGAGGCCGCGCGTCGGCGTTATGCTCGCCAGCATCTGGCGGCCCATCTCTTCTATGGGCGGGCCTGGGAGCGGCTCTTTGCCCTGCTTGACGCTGGTCACTATGGGCAGAGCAAGATCCGCCAGCTTGATCCGAGTACCCGCGCCTATGCCAGCGACCTCGACTTTGGGCGGCAGGCCGCCGCCTGGGAGGGCTGGGGCTTCAGCGAGGGGCTGGCCCAACTGCCACGGTTGTGGCACTACACTCTGCTGCGCTGCAGCCTGAGCAGTCAGGCCGAGCGCTATCCGCCGGAAGCCTTCGCCCTGCTCGTCCAGCTTGGGCGGCAGCAAGAGGCCCTTGGGCTGGCCGATCTCATCAGTGATCCCGGGCGGCAGATCGAGGCGCTGGTAGCCATCGCGCGCCAGCTTCAGGAGCAGGGAGCACCTGAGAGCGACTACGGGCCGCTCTACTGGCGAGCCTGCGACGTGGCGCGGCAGAGCAGCGAGCCGGACCGCCTGGCGCCCTTGCTGAGTGAGCTGGCGAAGGACCTCTACCGGGCTGGCTGGTCTGAGCCGGCCCTGCAGCTCTGGCGAGCCGCCATCAGCGTAGCGCGGCGCGCAGTCCCGGCTGATCTCTGTGCCGAGGCCCTGCAGCAGATCGCCGAGGGGCTGGCCGAGGCTGGTCAGAGCACCGAGATCGAGGAGATCATCGAGGCCATGCCCACCAACACCCTGCAGGATGAGGCACGACTGACCCTGGTCGAGGCACTGGCCCGCGCCCGGCGCTGGGATGAGGCCAGCGAGATCCTGGAGACTATCAGCGAAAGCGCCGCGCAGCAGCGCGCTGAAGCCCTGGCCGTGCTGGGGCGCGAGCTGGCTCAGGCCGGTGAGCAGGAGAGAGCGCAGCGGCTCTGGCAGCAGGCTGAGCGGCTGACGCTCACCATCTCCGGCGACAGGCTGCAAGCCAGAACCCTGGTCGCGCTGGTGCGAGCTTTGGCCCGCGCCCAGCAATGGAGCGAAGCCGAGCGGATCTGCGAGCTTGTGCCCGACCCGTGGCGGCGAGGAGAGGCCTGGCTAGAGCTGGTTCGCGCCTGCGCAGCTAGCGGGCGCTGGCGGGAAGCCGAAGCCAGCAGTGAGCGTCTGGAGGACGAGAGGCAGCAGGCGGAGGCCCGGCAGAGTCTGGCCGAGGCGCTGGCCGCTGCCGGGCACTGGCAGGAGGCCGAGGCGCACAGCCTCCGCATCCCGCTTCCACGCCAACGCCTGCAGGCCCTCGCGCGACTCGGACAGGCCCGGGCCGAGCGTGGTCAGCTCAGCGAGGCGCAGCGGCTCTGGCAGCAGGCCGAGGCGGAGCTTGAGCGACTAGAGAGCGCTGACGAGCAGCGCCTCGCCTGTGTGCAGCTTGGTCAGGCGTTGGCGCGGGCGGGTCTCCATGAGGAGGCAGAGCGCTACTGGCGGCAGGCCGAGGCCATCATTCGCGTCCTGCCAGAGGGAGAAGAGCGGAGCGAGGCGCTGGCCCTGCTCATCGACCGCCTGATTCAGCTTGGGCGCTGGCAGGAGGCGGAGCGTCTTGCCACTACGCTCGGCGACTGGCCACAGCAGGCCGAGGTACTCATTGCCCGAGGTCGGAATCTGAGCCAGTCGGGGCGGCGGGCCGAAGCCGAGCAGCGCTGGCGGCAGATCGTCGGCCTGGCGCGCAAGCAGTCCGCTAGCCGCGAGCAGATTCAGGCGGCTCTCACGCTTGTGAGCGCCTTCGCTTCCCCCGCGGCCTGGGACGAGGCCGAGCGCTGGGTTCGCAGCCTGGTGCAAGGTCAGGAACGGGGTGAGGTCCTGGCCTACCTTGGGCGACTGCAGGCGCTGGCAGGGGCCAGAGAGCGAGCGCGGCGGCTCTGGCAGGAAGCCGAGGCCCTGATTGCCGGAGAGGCCAGCAGTTGGGAGCAGTCGGACGGCTATCAGGCACTGGCGCGCGAGCTGGCCCAGGCTGGCGAATGGGAAGAGGCGGCCCGCATTGTCGAGCGCGTACCCGAGGGGTGGGAGCGGGCCGATGCTCAGGTCCTGCTTGTCAATGAGCTGGTCCGGGCCGGGCGGCTGGACGAGGCCGAGCGCTGCTGTCGGGCCATCGCGCTGCCGCTCCAGCGAGTTCAGGCGCTGCTGATCCTGGGGAAGGGGCACGCGCAGGCGGCGGAGCCAGAGCGACGGGCGCGTGCCGAGGAGTGCTGGCGCGAGAGTGAGCAGCTCATTGCGGGCATGTGGGTTGAGCAGCAGGTCGAGCTACTGGCCGCCCTGGGAGAAGCGCTTGCCGCCGCCGGTGAGCGGGAGCGGGCCCGCCAGTATTGGCGGCAGAGTGAGCAGCAGATCGCGACGCTCGAGGGTGAGGGGGGGAAGGCTGAGGCGCTGGCTGTTCTGGCCGAGACCCTCATTGCCGCCCGGGAGTGGGACGAGGCGGAGCGCCTGCTGCAGCACTACCCGTATAGCCAGCGGACGAGCGAGCTGCTGGCCAGGCTGGTGGCTTCGCTGGCGGAGGCCGGGCATTGGGAGGAGGCCCAGCGGATCAGCAAGGCCATCAGCTTCGATCAGGAGCGGGCACGAGCCTTAGCAGTTCTGGGGCGGGCCTTAGCGCAGGCCGGGCAGCGGGAGCGGGCCCGCCAGACCTGGGCCGAGGGACGGCAGTTGATTGCGGACATCATCAGCGAGGAGGGGCAGGCGCAGGCCCTGCTGACCCTGGGGCAGGCCCTGGCGGAGGCGGGCGAGTCTGAGGAGTTGCTGCGACTGGTGCAGCAGGAGTGGTCGCGAGTGAGCACGCGCGTGCAGGCGCTGCGGCTCTTTCCGTTGGTGGGCAATTTGATTGGACGCTCCCCCGAGCTGGGGTCGGCTTTGGGAGAGGCTTTTGTTCAGGTAGAGCGCTTTCTGAGCGGCGCCGTCTCCTAACAGCGTCGCTGGAATCAGTGACCGGCTAAAAAGCGCATGACGCTAGCTTGCAGCTCTAAGATGAAGCGTTCGAACGTCAAATCTGCAGCAGGATGGGACACACGAGTGTTGAGTTCATTTGTTGCTAAGGTGAGGCAAACAGCATCATACAGCCTTTCTCTCAATAATCTTCTACAGAAAGCTTCATATCTCTTTGCATAAGATGCATTTTTAAAAGCTGGATCTACCTGAAAATATGGCTCTTCGTTACGGACAGGTCGATGAACCTTGTCGCAATCTTCTAATAAGAAGAAATATCCGAGAAAGGGGCGTGGATGCATACCTAAAAGGCCCTCTCGGTACGCAGTCCAAAGATCCAGAGCGCTACCAATAGCTTCCTCGACGCGATTATTAAAATTATTGCCAAAGGAAGGACCTACCTGAGATTTAAACTCGATAGCACATACAAGCGTTCCTTGAGCAATAACAAGTAAATCCCATTTCTTTTCTGGACGATAGTAACCAGGCAGCTCAAGCTCTCGCTTGGTACGAATATCTAGCTCTCTAAGGCCAACCTGACGCAGGATCTCGACAACAAGCAACTCCAAAGCAGCCATCTGCGCTCCACCGGTAACGGCCCCACGCATCCCTGCATCCACTCTACCAGTAATCGCCTGCTTCCTTTGTTGCTCACGTCTTGTATCCCAAAAAACTTGGATAGCATGACAAAATCTTGTAGTTAGATCACTGGTTGTCACCAGTCAGCTCCTCCATAGGAAAGGCCTCGATCCCATACAGCTCCAGCGCGATGCGCGTCGCCAGGCGGCGATCGCGCTGGCGGAAGGCCGTCACCAGTCCCTGACGCTGCCGCGGCGTCACCTCAGCCGGACGCGGCAGGCGAATCCGCCGCAGATACTGGGCCTGAAAGCGGTAGTAGCCGCCGCGCATGCGCACCCCATAGCAGGCCACAAAGAAGAGCGCCACATCCGAGAGCAGCAGCCCACCCAGAGCTTCCAGGTCCCACGACCCAGAACAAATCACATACAAATTATGATGAGGATAGGTCTGACCTTCATCAAGCACAGGCTCCAAACGGCGCGCGATATCCGGCACATAGAGCTTGTGGCGTCCAATCAGCCCAAACTGCACGCGGTCAATCGTGCGGTACCACTGTTGAGGAGAGCGGCGGGCCACATAGCGGCGCTTGAGCGCCTCCGCATGGCGCGAGAAATAGGCCCGCAAGCGCGGGAAGTCCTCCAGAGGGACCAGGCCCTCGGGCAGCCAGGGATTGACCAGATAATGGCCGGACCAGCGCAGCACGCCGTCCGCCGTATCGCCGCGGAGCGCCAGCGGCAAGAGGCGCGACGGCTCTACCAGCCTTGAATCGCTCGTAATAAAGACCTCGTCCAGGCCCGTCGCCAGGCCGATGCCGACCGTGGTTCCCGTCTCCTCCGACTCTAGCGGCGGAAAGCGCTCCTCCAGCCGACGCAAGAGGGCCAGTCGCTCGGGCGCCAAGACCGGCCCAGACCAGTCGACCCCAAGCTCAGCCGATAGCGGGCCCGCCATCTCCACCCGTGTCGCCCGCAGGCCCGCCGGAAGAGCGCTCGCCACCCCCTGACCCTGACGCACAGCCTCCAGCGCACCGGCCAGTCCGCGTAGCCGGCTGGCAGCCTCCTCCTCCGAAGCTGCCGGCTCCTCCTCTGAGAATTGCGCCAGGACAAGATGGCCCTGACGGGCGCGCCGGATCAAGGTAATGGCCGGATAGGCCGTCACAGCCTGAGCGAAAGGAGCGGCACGGTGCATCTCAAGCACCAGCTCCAGGCTGAAAGCCTCGGCCACCAGGCGGCGCAGCCCGGCCCCATACTGGTTAAAGAGCCAGCGATCGGGGCAGATGAAGGCACAGAGCGCCCCCGGCTTCAGGCGCCAGAGAGCTGCCTCCAGAAAGGCCACATAGAGATCAGCCCGCCCGCGCATCGTCCGATAGAGCGAGCGATAGAGGCTGAGGCGCTCACGGGGCAGCGCTTCGGGGCGCACGTAGGGCGGATTGCCCACCACCAGATCGGCAGCCGGCAGACTCGGAGCGTCGACCAGGAAATCGCCCGTGCGCAGCCAGGAAGCAGCCAGACGCTGCGCCTCCTGAGCGCCGAAGCCATAATCAGCTAAGAGCTGGCAGAGCGCCTGGCGGGCCTGGCTGGCCCGTCCCTCATCCAGCTCGTAAGCCAGCAGGGCCGGCACCAGATCGCACGCGGGCCGCCCCTGGCGCTGCCAGCTTGCGAGCAGACGGCGTGCCAGAGCCAACAGAAAAGCCCCTTCGCCCGCCGCCGGCTCAAGTGCCAGCCGATCAGTCAGCGTCTCAGCCTCGCGATAGCCAGCCAAATCTAACATCAGCTCTACCACTGCCGCACGTGTCGCCACCGCGCCTGTCGTCGTCAGCGGCGTCTCTCCTGTCACCGGCCCCGGCTCCGACCGGCCTACCCCCTCCTGCGGCGCCCGCGCAACCAGAGGCAGCGCCAACTGCAGAGCCGCCGGCAGCCTTCGCCGCTCCCTGCCTGCCGCATCGATCATTGCAAGCCTCCCGCCCTTACCTTATCGGTCGCCAGCCCAGCGCCACGGGCCAGCGCCTCCTGATTGGCCTCATTATAGCAGCAACAGGCCCCAGACGATAAGACCGTGGCTCTTCCCTCTTCCTCCGGCGGTTCGCACGTCCAGAGAGACCTCACCCAGTCCAATCAAGCCAGCGGCAACGGTGGCCCAAGCAGCTCCATACCGTGAGCGCGCCAGAGAGCCGCCTCCTGGGGCGGCATGGCCGGCGCCTCGCCACGGGCAGTCACCGCCCGAAAGAAGGCTTCCATCTTGCCCGCTGGCAGGAAGGCAATCAGAATACGGCCCTCGCCGGTGCAGGCCCAGACATGGGGAACGCCGCGCGGAGCCAGCAGACAGGCCCCCGCCTCCAATACGTAGCGCTGCAAGCCCACCTCGAAGAGGAAAGTCCCGGCCAGCACATAAAACCACTCCTCCTGATCGTAGTGCAGATGACGCGGCGGCCCCCCACCTGTGCGAAAGTGATTCTCCAGCACAAAGAGATTGGCGGCGTTGGGCGTCGTCACCTTAAAGGTCAGCGTGCTGATCCCTAACTGATGCACCTCGCCAGCGGCGGCGGCGCCGGCGGCCAGAAAGAGAGCCGGCGGCGGATCGGATCGATAGGCCTCGCTCATAATTGACGCTCCTTCGCTCTCACAGAATACGTTACAGGAACGTCGCGGGCACCACTTTTTTCATGGAAGGCCCGGCCCAGCGGAGGCCGCCACGGCAGAGCCTGCGCATCCTGGCATCGCTATAGTATAATGAAGCAGCAGTCTCCAGGGAGGATAACGGCAGCCTGGCCTAAGCCAGCCAGCCAGGCAGGCAGGGCGGCATAAACATAGCACCCACAGCCAGCGTTTAGCCAGCCCAGCGTTTAGCCAGCCAGCCATACCAGACCAGCCCCGGGCCAGCATCATCACAGCGAAGCGAACAAGCCAACATGAACGACAAAATTCGCAGCGTTCTCAACAGCCTGCCCTCCAAACCCGGCATCTATCTCATGAAGGATGCCCAGGGGCAAATCATCTACGTCGGCAAAGCCGTCTCGCTCCATCAGCGCGTTCGCTCCTACTTCCAGGAATCCGCCGACCTCAGTCCCAAAAATCGCAGCATGGTCGCCCGCGTCGACGACATCGAATACGTCGTCGTCGAAAACGAAATCGAGGCCCTCGTCCTCGAAAGCAACTACATCAAACAATATCGCCCGAAATATAATGTCCTGCTGCGCGACGACAAAAACTATCCCTACATCAAAGTGGCCCTCAGCGAAGACTTCCCGCGCGTCTATCGCGTGCGCAACTACCAGCGCGACGGCAACCGCTACTTTGGGCCATACACCAGCTCAGCCGCCGTCGACGCCACCCTTGACCTGCTCAACAAACTCTTTCCCTTTCGCACCTGCCGCTACGACGGCAGCGCCTGGGCCCCACCACGCGACGGCCAGGCGCCGGCGGGCTGGAAGCCCAAATATCTCAACCGGCCCTGTACCCAGTACTACATTCATCGCTGCCTGGCCCCCTGTGTTGGCTACGTCACGCGCGAAGACTACGACGCCATCATCGAGCAGGTCATCCTCTTCCTCGAAGGCAAACACGAGGAAGTCCTCAAGCAGCTAGAGGCCCGCATGCATGAGGCCGCCGAGGCCCTCAACTTCGAGGAGGCCGCCCGTCTGCGCGACCGTATCCGCGCCGTCGAGCATATTCTTGAGAAGCAGCGCATCATCAACACCGAAGGGCAAGAAGACCAGGACGTCATCGCCCTGGCCAGCGCCGAAGACGAGACCTGCGCCCAGGTCTTCTTTTTCCGCGGCGGCAAGCTCATCGGGCGCGAATACTTCATCCTGCAGGGCACCCGCGACAGCAGCCCGGGCGAAATCATGAGTTCCTTCCTGCAGCAATTTTACGAAAGCGCGCCCCACATCCCCGCCGAAATTGTCCTCGAAGTCGAGCCGGACGACCGCGATATGCTGCAGGCCTGGCTCAGGAGCCGGCGCGGCAAGGCCATTACCCTGAGCGTCCCGCGGCGTGGCGAGAAGCGTAGCCTGATCGAGCTGGTCAAACAGAATGCGCAGGAGGTTCTGGAGCAGCAGCGCATCAAATGGCTCAGCGACAGCCAGAAGACGCAGCTTGCCCTTGAGGAACTGCAGACGGCCCTCAACCTGGCGGCGCCGCCCTACCGCATCGAATGCTATGACATCTCCAATATCCAGGGCAGCAGTGCCGTCGGAGCAATGGTCGTCTTTGAAGCCGGGCGTCCCAAGCCGGCGGAGTACCGACGCTTCCGCATCAAGAGCATCGAAGGCGCCAACGACCCTGCCAGCCATCAGGAGATCCTGCGCCGCCGCTTCCGCCGTGAGCCAGTCCCGACCCGGGACGTCGCTGATGCCAGCGCACTCAACTCTAACGTGGACGACGGGCGCGCCGGCGTCGAGAACGCCGAAGGGCAGGCAGCCGCCTTCAGCCACGACTGGCCCCTGCCGGACCTCATCGTCATCGACGGCGGCAAAGCCCAGCTCAACGCCGCCTTGCAGGTCCTGCAGGAGCTGCACGTCGAAGTGCCCATCATCGGCCTGGCCAAAGAAGAAGGCTCCCACAGCCGCCTGCCAACCGCCGAAGCGATCTATCTCCCCAGAACTGCCGAGCCGCTGCTCCTGCCACGCACCTCGCAGGGCCTCTATCTGCTGCAGCGCATCCGCGACGAGGCCCATCGCTTCGGCATCACCTACCATCGCAAGCTGCGCAGCCAGCGCACCTTTCGCTCGCAGCTCGACGAAATCCCAGGCATCGGCCCCCGGCGCAAGCAGGCCCTGCTCAAGCACTTTGGCTCTGTGCAGGCCATCCGCGAGGCCAGCGTCGAGGAGCTGGCCGCCGTCGAGGGCATGACTCGCGCCGCCGCCGAGAAGGTCAAGGAGTATATCGGCAGGTCCTGACCAGACAGGCAGACAGACAGACAGAGAGAGGAGAGCCGCAGGCCAACCGCTGAGGACGGGCTTGCGGCCCTCGACCTCGACGGACGCGCTGCGGACAGTGCCCGGCGAGCGCTAGCACTCCACGCCTTCGATTGACAACGCAGCGATTGGCGATTACTATTTAATGTAGAGCATCTCTTACATTGAGTAGACGCTCTCTTGTCAGCTAAGGAGGAAAGCGGTAACGCCTTCCCTCCTGTTTCTTATGTAGAGAAAGGAAGTCATCACAAGACCTCCTTTCTTCGTTTCGTTCTCCAGTGTTAAGCCATGTTCTGGCGCGGAGGTGACAGCATCCTATGCCCACGTATGAATATGCGTGCCGGGCATGCGAGCATCGTTTCGAGATTTGGCAGAAAATCACGGACGATCCTTTAACGGTCTGCCCACAGTGTGGCGGCGAGATCCATCGCGTGCTCTTCCCTACAGGGATTGTCTTCAAAGGGCACGGCTTCTATAAAACGGACTACACCAGCTCCAGTTCAAACGGCGCTGGCTCGTCACATAGCACGAGCAGCAAGTCCAGCGAGAGCGAGAGCAGCAGCTCCTCCTCGACGAGCGAGGGGAGCGGGAGCAGTAAGGCACCAGTAGCCTCCAGTAGCAGTAGCAGCGGCTCCTGAGCCAGCCGGCCATCACAACAGAGGTCGCACTTCCTTGACTGACCTGAAGCCGCGCGGCAGGAACCGGCTCAACACGGCTCAGGACGCCAGGAAGAGTCGCAACATTACGAAGGGAGCAGACAACGCATGGCCGAATCGGCATTGGCCGCTCTGCAGCGCCGACAGATCGAAATCACCATTGGCGAGCTGTGGCTGGCGAGCGATTTCTACACACGCCAGGAGATTATCGAGCGGCTGCGCCACCTGATCGCCCATGCCGATCCCAGCCTCGACCTTGCCCAATTGAGCGAGGGAGCCAGGGAAGAGCTGCGCGACCTGGGCCTGATTCCGGCAGAATGAAGGAAGGAATGCAGCAAGAAAGGAATTGACACGCGTTGCAGCTGTCGAGAGGCAGCAAGCGCCTATGCTTGCCTGCCCCTCTTGACAGCGGCGCGCCTTCTTCCCACGAGCGGAAGCCCGTCTTCTTCACCTCTCTCTCCCCCAAAATTCCCAGTGGCTTCCGCCTCAACCGCCGGCCACATGGATTAAGTGTATACTTAACGATGTATTAGCCACCGAGCGAGTAGGGAGGCCACACGCATGCGAGCTCACCGCAAGCAGTCGCAGGAAGAGGTTGTCAGGGCGCTGCAGCAACAAGTAGATGAGCTGACACGTACCAATATGCTCCTTCAGGAGGAATTAGCGCGTAAAGAGCAGTTTACGGCGATGATCGCCCATGAGTTGCGTGGCCCGCTCGCTCCCATCATCAACTATGCCCAGATGATCGCCCGCCCCAACTGCCGCCGCGAGACGGTCGAGCGGGGCACGGCTATCATTATCAGCCAGGCCCAGCGTCTCAAACGCCTGGTCAATGACCTGCTCGACGCCTCTTATCTCTCCACTGGCCAGTTCAAACTCCTGCTAGCCGAGTGTGATATCGTCGCCCTGATCCGTGAGCTGGTTGAGCAGTTCCGCCCGTTGGCCCCTTACCACCGCCTCGAAGTCGAGGCCCCCGAGACGCCGCTCATCGGTCGCTGGGATGGCGAGCGCCTGCAGCAGGCCGTCGGCAACTTGCTGGATAACGCCATCAAGTACTCTGATGAGCATACGACCATTACCGTCCGTGTCAGTCAGCCAGAGGAGCATCTGGTGCGCGTGAGCGTTCACAACGTGGGGCGCGTCATTCCAGCGGCGGAGATCAACAGCATTTTCCGCCCCTACGTGCGTCTGCAGGCAGCGCGCAGCCGCCAGGGGTCGGGTCTGGGCCTCTACATTACGAAGAGCATCGTCGAGGCCCACGGCGGCACGCTGCGTTTGGAGCGTCCCGGTGCCGAGGACCAGGGCACTACTTTCTCGTTCGATCTCCCTCTGCCCTCCTGATCCTGCCATCGCTTCACCCTCCTCTGGCCTTGCCCTTTCACGCCCCTCCCTGGTGATTTGAACAGGTGCCAACCTGGGAGTTTTCCCAACCTTCTTCCTCGGCCTTCTGACGGTGCGCTCCGTCCGACGCCAGACTATACTGTTTTGTGGGCGGCGAGACCCGTGGGAGCGTACCATTACATAGTTCGGAGGAGGGACCGACCGGGTGAGCGGGTCGAGGCCAGATTGACCCTTCCGCGCCTCGGCAGACGGTCGCTCTTCTGCAAAAGGGAATGAAAGGAAATACACGCATGAGCGGATCTAACACCGCGGAGCAGCGAGGCAAAGTGCAGGTCGGTGACCTGGCCCCAGACTTCACGCTGCCCGATCAGACAGGTCGTCCGGCCAGCCTTCACGACTTCATCGGTAAGTCTGTGGTCGTCCTCTACTTCTATCCCAAGGACAATACGCCTGGCTGTACCACAGAGGCGGTTTGCTTCCGCGATAACTATGTGGTCTTCAAGCAGGCGGGGGCTGAAGTCATCGGCATTAGCTCGGACTCGACCGAGTCGCATGAGCAGTTTGCCAATCAGCATCGACTCCCTTTCATCCTGCTGAGCGACCGGGGGGCTGCTGTGCGCAAGCGTTATGGGGTACCGACAACGCTCGGCCTGCTGCCGGGGCGCGTGACCTATATTATCGACAAGCGTGGTGTGGTGCGCCACATCTTCTCATCGCAGTTCAACCCTGAGAAGCATGTTGAGGAAGCCCTGAGCATCGTGCGGACCTTGCAAGATGAGGAGGGAGCCGGTGCCTCGCAGGCTTCTGCCGGGCAGGTCTGAGAGCAGACCTGAGTCGAGCGCTGGCGGCCTCAGCCTTGCAGGCTGGCCAGCGACAGCCGGAGCCGGATTCTGATTACTGGCATACCAGTCGCAGGAACAGACCAAAGAGAGCGCGGCCCAGCTTTCTCTTGCCGCCACCGCTCTGGCAGACCAGAGCAAGCGGTCGGGAGAGGAAGCCGGGTCGCGCTTTGTCCTGTGCGTGCACCCACATCGAGGGCGGTAAGGACGGCAGGAGAGCTTAGGCCGTCTCGATAGCTGGGCCGCCGCTGCTTGGCTCGGCGCGCGGCTGCTCCGCGGCTGGCGCCGACTCGCTGTAGTCACCTTCCTGAGCTGGACGCTTGAAGACATAGTAGGCCGAGGTTGAGGTCAGGGGCTGAATACCTACCAGCTCCCAGCCTTCGCGGCCCAGGCTGCTCAGATAGCGGCGCACGAAGGCACTGCGTCGCTCGTTGCCGATCAGCGTCTCCAGGCCTTCGCAGGAGATGCGTCCACGGGTATCAATATAAGCGACCTTATAGGCCCACTGCTGTGACATAACGCTTACTTACTCCTTTCAGCTCGCTCGCTGGACCGCAGCCCGGACAGGCTGAGAAGAGACCAGGCCAGGCGCAACGGGCGCGGGGTCAATGGGGCCTTGCCCTCTGTCTGGCACCTCTGTTCAACAAAGGACAGGGGCAGGTGTGCGACCCGTGGCAGTCGGACCGTGCCGGAACCCTTGAAGCCACGTCCGATGACTTCCCTGGCGCCGGGCAGGCCAGTCTGACGCCTCGCACGCTTCTGTCAGAGAGTATGGCCTGCCCGCCAGACACCGGGGCCTGCCGGGTTCCACAATGCAACAGGCTCCGGGCAGGGGGCATGGTACGCTCCCACGGGTCTTGTCACCCACGAAACAGTATAGTCTGGCGTCGGACGGAGCGCACCGTCAGAAGGCCGGGGAAGAAAGCTAGGAAAACTTCCAGGTTGGCACCTGACTATGCAGACGAGTCACACGTAGAGAATGTAGGTCAGACGAGCAGCCTGGGTCAAGGTGTGAGCAGATCAACCTGACTCAGCAGATCAGAAGCACAGGTACTGGTATGCTATAATGAGGATCGGCTGCCAGCGGCCAGGCCGGCCAGCAGCCAGCAGCCGCTGATCAGAGCCGATCCCGCGCTGTTCCCACAGGGATGACGTGAATGTGACGATTCTCAGCGAGGAGTGACCTTTTCTATGACACAGCCACACGTCCAGACAGACCTTCCGGCGCGCAGCGAGCCGCCGGTCTTCTATAACTTCATCGGTGGCCAATGGCGCCCCTCGGCGACTGGGGCCACCTTTGTCAGCACCAACCCGGCCCATTTCTCCGAAATCATCGGCTACTACCAGCAATCGAGCGTCGCAGACCTTGATGAGGCCGTGCGCGCCGCGCGCCAGGCGCAACCGGCCTGGGCGGCCACACCTGCCCCCCAGCGCGCCGCAATCCTGCAGCGGGCGGCTCAGATCCTGGAGACGCGCCAGGAAGAGCTGGCGGTCCTCATGACGCGCGAGATGGGCAAGATCCTCAACGAGGCGCGGGGCGAAGTCCAGACGGCCATCGATGTTGCCCGTTACATCGCCAGCGACGGCTGGCGTGCCGAAGGCGAGACCGTCCCCTCGGTTCAGCGCGGCAAGCTCTATCTGACCGTGCGCCAGCCGCTAGGCGTCGTTGGTCTTATCACCCCCTGGAACTTCCCTCTGGCCATTCCCGCCTGGAAAACCTTTCCTGCCCTGCAGGCAGGCAATGCCGTTGTCTTGAAGCCCGCCAGCGACACCCCCTTGCTGGCTCTCAAGCTGGCCCAGGTCCTGCAGGAAGCCGGTCTTCCTGACGGCCTTTTCAACGTTGTCACCGGGCCTGGTGGCACCCTGGGCGAAGCCCTGGCCAGCCATCCCGACGTTAACATGATCTCCCTGACCGGCTCGACCGAAGTCGGACGACGCGTCGCCGAGCTGTGCGGTCGCGACCTGCGCCGCTGCGCGCTGGAGTTGGGCGGCAAGAACGCCGTCATCGTGCTGGAGGACGCCGACCTGCCGCGTGCCGTCGCCAGCGTCGCTCTGGGAGCCTTCGGCACCACTGGCCAGCGCTGCACAGCGACCAGCCGCGTCATCGTCCACCGCGCAGTCGTCTCCGAATTCAGCGAGCGCCTTATTGAAGCCGCCGCCAGCCTGCGCATCGGTGATGGCCTGCGCGAAGATATCGACATGGGGCCGCTCGTCAACCGAGGGCGCGTGCAGGCCGTGCACGAGTACACGGAGCTGGGCAAGCGTGAAGGAGCCAGACTTCTGTATGGGGGCAATCCACTACGTGAGGGAGAATACAGCGATGGGGCCTTCTATCAGCCGACCATCTTCGGTGAGGTCCAGCCCGAGATGCGTATCGCCCGTGAAGAGATCTTCGGTCCCTTCGTCTCCATCATCCCAGTGGCCTCCTACGAAGAGGCCGTCGCCGTCGCCAACAGCACGATCTACGGCCTCTCGACGGCCATCTTCACACGCAGCACACACTACACCTTCCGCGCCATGCGCGACATCCAGTCGGGGTTGATCTACGTCAACGCCCCCACCACCCGCTCGGAGATCCACATGCCCTTTGGGGGAATGAAGGCCAGCGGCAACGGTCACCGCGAGCTTGGGCCTAACGCCGTCGCCGACTACAGCGAGGTCAAGACTGTCGCCGTCGTCTACGAATAGCCTTCCCTCCCCTACGGCAGACAAGGCCAATCACAGGCAGCGGCCTGGCGGCTCCAGGGACCGAACCGGATCAGGCCGGTCCAGGACGACCAGCAGCACCTGACCCGCCGCGCCGCTGCCCTCCTCTGCCGCTCTCTTCTCGGGGCCAGTGCGGTTCAGGCTCAGTTCTGAGGCGGCTCAAAGAGCGAGAAGAAAGCTTCCCAGACCTCTTGATTCTCCAGCCGTTCGTAGAGCGAGGCCACGCGTGAGTTAATCGTCTCAAAGATCACGCGCAAGATGCGCGAGAGCACCGAGAGCGCTTCCTCGTAGAACTCCTTGGAGCGCTGCAGATCACCGTGGAGCACCTCATGGCAGAGGGCCGTGAAATTCTCCACATCGATGCGATTATTCTGGATAATGAACTTATAGTTCCCCATATAGCGCAGATGCTCGCGCGTTAGCAGAGCCTCCAGCGTATTGGGGTCCAGATCGGTCCCATTGGCACGGCAGGTCTCGGCCAGGGCCTCCATCGTCCAGTTGATATAGTGCACCAGGGCCGGCAACTGCTCGACCGGACTCTTGCGCTTATACCAATCCTGCTCCATGCGGCTGATCAGATTCAGCAGCTCGAAGCTCTCCATGCGCATCCGTTCGGCGGGGCCAGGCAGGCGGACCGTCCGCGCGCCGCGTGAGGGTGGATGCGGCTCCTCGGCCAAAGGAACGATCAGCCGCTGCTGCACGAGCGCCGCCAGGTCGCGCGCCACCTCCAACTCGGGCCGGCGCAGGCCGGTGGCGACCTTGCGCACCCAGCGATGGATCGTCACCCGCTGCAGCACCTCGATCACCCGCCCGTTGAAGCTGAGCGGGTAGGGGATCGCCGGCACCAGCTGGAGCACGGTGCGCATGCCATTGGGCAGATAGAGCTTGAGCTGCTCCCACTCATCCGCATAGCGCACCATCTCCATCGTCACGCGCACGATCTCCAGGTCAAGCGACTGCTCTCCATAGGGCAGAAAAGCCTGCTTTTTGGGACTGGTAATGAACTCATAGGTGCCTTCACGCCAGAGGGCCAGCTCGCGCGCCGTCCAGAGGGCCTTCGTACGCAGGGCCTCGTAGAGCTGCTGCTCATTAATGACGCGCATGGCAATCAGGCGCTCGCCGATGCGGCGCCCGAAAGCGTCCTGCAGCTGCTGGTTAAAGGCTAACTCCACCTCCTGATAGGTGGCCATCCCCAATTGCTGGAGCACATCGCCCAGGGTCAGCGCGCAAGAATCAAGCTCAGAGCAGTTGGCAATCTTACCATCGCTGAAATAGAGAATACCGACCCGCCCCTGCTCGTGCTTCAAGTGCAAGGCACCCGTCGCCGACCCCAGCTCCATCATCTGCAGAATTTCAACCAGCCCGAAATCTCTCAGCGACCCCTGCAAGAGTCTGGTATTCGTCGTCATAGTTCTCCCTCGAATGGGACTTGCCTCCTCGCCACCTGTCCTATTCGTCACACGCGGCCAGGCCCGTCCGTTTGCCTGTCAGCTAGCCAGCCAGTGCCTCGGCGCCCCGCTCTCCGCTCGATGCTGCGGAGAGTACACTTGATGCATTATAACAGATGCCAAGTCATTTCAACAAGCACCGCCCTGCCTTGACGTTCGCCCGCTTTCCTCCAGTGCCGCGCGCAGCAGTGGTTCAAGCGCCTCCCAGGAATAGCGCGCCTCTACCAGGCGCCGCCCGTTGCGCCCAAGCTGACGCGCCAGTTGCCGATCGCGCAGCAGGGTCACAATGGCCTCATCGAAGTCCCCTGGCTCGCGTACAAGCACATGCTCACCATCGCGCAGGGCCAGGCCCTCGGCTCCGCGCGGCGTCGTGACCACAGCGCGCTCCAGCGCCAGCGCCTCCAGGATCTTGTAGCGAGTGCCCGAACCATGTCGCAGCGGCACCGGCACAACCGCCGCCCGCGCCAGATACGGGCGCACATCAGGAACGGTATCAGTGACAACGACCTCCGGCTCACGGCGCAGACAGGCCACCAGCCCATAGCGATCGCGCCCAACCAGCACGAGACGCGCCCGTGGACAGCGACGACGCACGGCGGGCAGAATGCGCTCGCTCAGCAAGACCGCCGCCTCCACATTGGGACCATAGCCGAACTCTGCCGGATAGACGATATCCAGCGTCTCCTCCGCTTCGCTTTCGGCTTCAGCTCCAGCCCTGGCAGCCTCCAGCGCCCGCGGCGGCTCATACTGACGCAAATCGAGAGCGTTCGGCACGACGCGCAGCCGCAGCTCTGCGCCAGCCCCACACACCTGCTGCTGGCGGCAGACATCTTCCTCCGACGGCAGCCAGACCTCATCGGCAGCCGGGAAGCAGCGGCGCTCACGCCGACGAAAGACCAGATGGCGCAGGCGCGCCTCCTCTGCCTCGCGCGCTGAGCCGGCCAGCTCCGCCAGCTGCAGCGCCAGCTCGCTTTCAACATTATGGCAATCGATAAAGACGTGCAGCCCACGTCGTTTCAGCACTGGCGCCAGCTCGCTGGCATAGGGATGGACCAGCACGACATGCGTCACCTGCTGCTGCGCCAGCCAGTCCAGCAAGCGCCGACGCTGGTCAGCCAGCGAGGGAGCCACATAGCCCGGCCACAGATGGCACAGGCGCAGTCCCAGTGCCCGAACACCATGCGGTGGCACAAAAGCCGCCAGCTCGGGACGCCGCGGATCAGAGAGCGGCGGCTCCTCCAACGAGACCGGGCCGCCCTCACGCAGGTCCCAGACGGCCAGTCCCTGCGCACCTGCCAGGCGCGCCAGCAGAGACTGAAGCTGATAAAAGCGGATCTGTAGCCCACCGATGATCGGCGGCGCCACCACCCAGGGAGCAATCAGTGCCAGTCGCATCGTCTTCGCTACCTTAGCCTCCTCCAGAACGAGAGCAAGTCTCACCTCACCACCTCAGCTCACAAGGCCGCCCACCCTGTCACGCCCAGCCTCAGCCGTCCCTCCCCGCGCGCTCGCCCTCATCAGGAGCATTGTGCGCCACAAGCCTGGTCGCTGTCAAATCCCCCTTTCTGGCGGCGCGGCCCCCAGCTCTCTCCGAACCGGCAGCGTCACAACGGGAGAGCATGAAAAAGCCTGCCCACGTTTGTTATAATTCCGAACATGAGCATCAAAGATCGTGTCGCCGTCATCACTGGAGCAGGCCGGGGCATTGGGCGCGCCACCGCCGAGCGTTTCGCGCGCGAGGGGGCCTTGCTTGTCCTGTTCAGCCGCACACCAGAGCATCTCGACGAGACGCGCGCCCTCATCGAGCGCCAGGGAGGCCGGGTCCTTGCCATCGCAGGTGACGTGGCCCGCGAAGAAGATGTCGAGCACCTCTTTCAACAGGCCCGCGCTCACTACGGGCGCGTTGACATTCTCATCAACAGCGCTGGCATCGTGGCCGTGCGCTCCTTTCGCGAAATGGACACGGCCACCTGGGATCGTGTTCTGGCCGTCAACCTGCGCGGTACCTTTCTGTGCTGTCGGGCAGCCTTCCGCCTGATGGCCGAGCAGGGCCAGGGCGTCATCATCAACATCTCATCGCTCTCGGGGGTCAAGGGCGTCGAAAAATTCCCCGGCTTGAGCGCTTACAACGTCTCCAAAGCAGGTGTCGCCAGCCTGACCGAGATCCTGGCCCTGGAAGGAAAAGCCCACAACATCCGCGTCTGCGCCGTCAGTCCAGGGGCAGTTGACACCGACATGCTGCGCCAGGCCGCGCCCCATCTCAAGCCCGGCATGAGAGCAGAGGACATGGCCGAGATCCTGCTTTTCCTGGCCGACGACAGCGGGCGCATGCTCAGCGGCACCAACCTGGAGATCTACAGCAACGCCTAGCGAGCGAGCTGAGAGGATCAGTCAGCCGGGGGAGGCCAGGAGGGCCAGGAGAGCTAGCAGAGTCAGGCGAACCAGTCACAAGAGACGAGCCGACAGGTAGATGGCCGTCCATCATCTACCAGCAGTCGACCAGTGAGTGGACAAGACGGGAGAACAAGACGGGACTATGGCAACGGTCTACTTAACACGTCGCGCCAGCTTCAGCGCCTCGCATCGGCTCTGGAGCGAAGCCCTCAGCGAGCGTGAAAACTGGGAGCTTTACGGCAAATGCGCCAATCCCAACGGGCACGGGCATAACTACACCCTGGAGGTGACCCTGCGTGGCGAACCAGACCCACACACGGGCATGCTGATGAACCTGGCCGAGTTGCGCGAGATCATGCACCGCGAAATTGTTGACCAGGTCGACCATCGCCATCTCAACTACGACGTGCCCTGGCTGCGCGAGAGCATTCCCACCACTGAGAACCTGGTCATCAAGTTCTGGGAGCGGCTGGAGGCGGCCCTTCCGCCGGGCCTGCTCTACGAGGTCAGGCTCATCGAGACCGATAACAACAGCGCCAGCTATCGAGGCGAGCGCCACCCACTCACTCATCCATAAGTGAGCGGAGGCGGGCCTTCCAATCGCTGTCGCTGGCCGCATCGTCGCTCTCGCCAATCGTCCAACTGCGGGCGCCATCGGTGAGGCGGGTCGGCTGCGCGGTCAGCGGACGAGGAGAAGAATTGAGGGTACGCAGGGCAGATTGCGCAGCCTTGCGCACATCGTAGACAGGGTCCTGCAACAGGGAGCGGATCGCCTCGCGGCTGCTCTGGTGCCCCAAGCGGCCCAAAGCTCGCGCGGCGGCGGCACGTTCATCGGAGGTCGGCGCCTTGAGCAAGGCTTGCAGCTCGGGCGCCAGGCCGGTCAGCGAGAGATCGGCGATCAGGCGCAGGAGCCGGCTGCGGCGCATGGGATGGCGCAGGCTCAGCAGGGCAGCGCGGCAATCGGCGTAGATCTGCTCCTCGCTCAATAGCCCCTTCGCGCGCGCCTCGGCCACCGCCAGCTCGGCAGGCAGTGACGACGACCCGCGCAGAAACGGCTCAATCCAGTCGGCGACTGGTTCCAGCTCGCCAACGTACTCATGAAGCACCAGGATATCGTGATAGTGCTCATCGAGCCAGTAGTAGAGAGCCAGCGTCATCTCAGCGTCCCGCGCCGCATAGGCCACCATCGCCGGCGGCAGCGGACGCCGTGCCCAATCGGTGCGCTGCAGGCTCTTATCAAGATGGATGCCAAAGGCCCGCTGCAACATTGCCGCTAGCGACGACTCGTTCTGGCCGAAGATCGAGCGGCTTGCGGCCTCCAGATCAAAATAGTGCGCCACATTCAGACCGCGCTCGGCCATCACATGCAGATCAGCCCCCGCCCCATGCAGCAGAATACTGATCTCCGCATTCTCGGTCACCACCGCCAGAGGGGAGAGATCAGCGAGGCGCCAGGCATCGATCACAAAGCACTGGCCATCGATCGCCAACTGCAGCAGAGCCAGGCGATGAGAAGGACCATTCTCGCCCAGGAGCCGCGAGCGACCCTGGACAAACTCGGCATCGACTCCAATGATGCGGGCCGTGCGTAAGATCTCGACAGCGTCGAGCAATTGCTCCGGTCGCTCTACATAGATACGCTGCCCCTTGGCCGGCGGGCGACCGGGCGGAGGCGTCGGGCCAAGATAACCCGGCTGAACTTTCTCTTGAGCGCCTGGTTCCGGCGAAGCATCTCTGTCTTTCAACGCTTCTGCCATCCTGGTCACAAAAGCTAGAAACGCTACCTGACTATCAACCTGGAGGTGTCTCCCACTATAGCAGATTTTCGAGCTGACGTACAGACCACAGTTGCCAACCGCCCCGCTCCGCTCCCTTTCTTCACCCAAGCCCCCCCTGATCCACTATGCCTCACACGTCAGTCGCGCAGCCGCGCGGAGACCTGGAGCGGCGTGGCCAGATAAAGCAGCCAGCCACGCCAGCGCTCCTTCATCCCTCAGTAGAGAGCTGCACCAGCGCTAGCTGGCAAGCCCCGGGCGCGTGTCGCGATCGACCAGCTCCAGCTTGCCGCTGACCACGTCGATCACCAGGCCGTGCACTGGCAACTTGGGCAGGAAGGGACTGTTACGAAGAAATTGCACGACCTCGCGCACATTCTCCTCCAGCTGGGAGAAGGCACCCAGCCAGCGCACCAGACCGGCCTGGTCACCCAGGCCATAGCGCTCAATCAGGCCTTGCGGCTCCACCCCCAGCGCCTGCATCGAACCAGTCAGCGCCGCCGGATCGACATGGGCCAGACCACAGTTTGTATGGCCGATCACCAGCACCTCACGCACGCCAAGCAAATAGATAGCCCCCGCCAACGAGCGGACCAGATCACTATTGACTCCTTCACCCTCACGTCCAGGCACGGCCACCGTTGCCCCCGCCGTGCGCAGCTCAACCACATCGCCGCGCTCCAGCCCCAGCGCCTGCTCCAGCAGGCCCACCAAACGGCAGTCCATACAGGTCACCACCGCCGTCCGCCGCCGAGGCAGATGGCTCAGCGGCGACAACTGATGCGCGGCCACAAAGCGCTGATTATGCTCCAGAACCTCATCCAGCATACTATGCCTCTCTCGCCGATATTTCTGCTCTGCAGGCCGCTACCTCCACAAACGCCAGCGCCGCCCACACGGTGCACCCCTCTCTCGCAAGGCCAGGCAGGCAGGTCAGTAAGTGAGCAAATGAATGAATGGATGGATGGATGAGTCTCAGTGTAGCACAGTCGTCCGAGACGTGCAACGAGCAGGCCCCGCTGGAGCCTGCCCGGTCCACTCTTCCCGCCAGAGTCGGTTTGTCAGCCAGCTCACTCCTGTTCGCGCTCGGCAATTGCCGCCTCGCCTTCAACGATGAAGACGATGCGCTCACAGATATTGGTGCAGTGATCAGCAACGCGCTCCAGCTTGTGGGCGATCCAGAGCAAGTACGTCGCGCGCTGCAGGATGCGCGGGTCGCTCTGCAGCGCAGGAATCGCCTGCGCCCCCGCCAGCATGGCCATCAGATCATGGCGCACCAGATGATAGCGCACATCGACCACGTCATCCTCTTGCCAGAGATGGCGGGCCGCCGCCGCATCGCGCTGCGCAAAAGCCTGCATCGTGCCCTGCAGCACCCGTCGCGCCTCCTGGCCCAGGTCAAGAATGCCCTGCATAATCGAGGCCTCGCTGACGCCGCGATGGTGCTCCTGCCGCCCTGCCACCTGAGCCGGCCCAGGACCATTGCCAGAGTCACCATCAGCCAGACGGCTATCCACCTCCACCTGCGAGGCGGCCTCTGCCCGCAGCGGCATCATGCGCAGAATGATCGTGGCAATGCCCGCCGCCCCATCGCCAATGCGCTCCAGATCACCGGCGATCGAGAGAGCCGCCGTCAGATAACGCAGGTCCATCCCTGCCAGCGGCTGCTGGAGGGTCAGTAGCCGGATCGTATGCTCCTCGATAGCGGCACGCAAGCTATCGACACGCGCATCCGCCTCTATGACCATGCCCGAGCGCGCCTGGTCTCCTGTCCGCAAGGCATCGAGCGCGTTCTTGAGCGCCTCATCAACCATCGCGCCAAGCTGATTGATTTGCTGATCCAACTCCTGTAGCTCTTTATCTAGCAACGTTCGCGTCATCAATCTCTCTCCTTGCACAAAGTCAGCTCGCCTAAAAAGGCAGGCAGGTAACGAAGTAGGCAGCAAGCAACCAGAATGAATGAGCCTACCAGGCCAGCCAGTCAGTCAGCCAGCCACCAGCAGGCGGGCGAGCGAGCTGGCCCAGACCTGCCGCCTTGCGATCCGCGCTTCCCTGCTGCCGCCGGACCCGACCGGCCATCTGCCAGCATAAGGGTAGGCTGCGATGGCCGCAAGCCCTCACCCCGTCCAGTGTACCACATTTTTCTCTGAAAAGATAGAGTATTATTGCAATCTCCTCCTCTAACCTTTAGGGATAGGCGAAAAGCATTGCAGCCGGCCAGACAGCGGATCGGCGCCTCCAATTGACAGCAGGCGGCAGCGGTGCTAGAGTAGAGCAGGTTCCACGCAGCTAGCTCGTACAAAGAGGATAGAGAGAACATGGCAACACGGCGACTGCTGGGCGTCTTCGCCCACCCCGACGATGAAGGCAGCATGAGCGGCGCCTTCATCCTTTACGGTCAGGCAGGCGTTGAGACCGGGCTGGTCTGTGCCACGCGGGGAGAAGTAGGGGAAATCGCAGACCCTGTCCTCGCCACGCCGGAGAACCTCGGCCAGGTGCGCGAACAAGAGCTGCGCGCCGCCGCCGACGTCCTTGGCATTCGGCACCTCTGGTTTCTCGACTACCGCGACTCAGGCATGGCGGGCACGCCAGACAACAATGATCCGCGCGCCTTCATCCAGGCTCCTCCTGCCGATGTTATTGGCAAGCTGGTCGCCATTATCCGCGCCTTTCGCCCCCAGGTCATGGTGACCTTCGACGAAACTGGCGGCTACGGCCATCCCGACCATATCGCCATCTACCGCTACGCCACCGGCGCCTTCTACGCCGCCGCTGACGAGGCCCAATATCCCGAGCTAGGTCCAGCGCACGCCGTCTCAAAGCTCTATTATACCGGCTTCCCACGGAGCGGCATCCAGGCCCTGGCCGCATGGCTCAAAGAGCAAGATCTTTCTTTGGAAGGGACCGCTCTGCGCGGCAGCGACCTCGATCAGCTCGGTATTCCTGATGAGCAGATCAGCGTCGCTCTCGATGTGTCTTCGGTGCTAGACCTCAAAGACCGCGCCTGGGCCTGCCATCGGACACAGCTCGGGACCGTGGGGATCATGGCCCGCATCCCCCAGGAGATCCAACGCCGCTGGCGGGGGTATGAGTGCTACCAGCTTGCCGCCACACGCGTCGGCCCCGACCTGCCGGGCGAAAATGATCTCTTTGCCCACATCCAGAGCTAACAATCAGTCCCGGCCCGGCGCCTGCGCCTTCTTTTCCCTTCCTGGACTAGCCTGGCCTGGCCTGGCCGGAACCGACGGGACTCCCGCAGCGCAGCCTGGCAACAGCTAGCCAGAGCCAGGCTGGCCACGGCTCCGCGCCGGCTAGCGCATATCGCGGTCGTCACCCTGACCTCTTTCCCAGCAAGGCCCGCTCACAGGCCCGGGCAAAAGCCCAGATGCTGGGGTAGCGTTGTCGCGGTTCGCGTGCCAGCGCCCGCTCCAGCACCGGCTCAATGGCCGGCGGCAGAGCAGGCACATGCTCCCGCGGCGAGGGGAGCGGTATTCTACGCTGATGGAACTGCTGTAGCTCAATAAATGAGCCAACCAGCGGCGGCTTCCCGCAGAGCCACTCGTACAGGACTACCGCCAGGGCGTACTGATCACTGGCTATGCTGGGCCGCCCCTCGAACTGCTCAGGAGCCATGTAGGCCGCAGTGCCGACCAGTGTGCGGCTCGCTCTCAGACGCGCCAGACGCAACGAGGCCGCAATGCCAAAGTCACTCAGCAGGAGATGGTTCGGTCTGGCCAGCAACAGGTTGTCAGGTTTGACATCCTGATGCACTAGCCCATAATTGTGCACGGTCTGCAGGGCCGCCGCCGCTTGCAGCAGATAACGACAGGCCTCGCGCGGTAAGAGACAGACCCCACCTCCACAGTAGCTGCGCATGCTGCCGTAGGGAGCATATTCCATCACCAGATAGGGCACAGGACCAGCAAAGCCAAACTCGTAGATCTGCACAATGTGAGGATGAGCCGGCAATCCGGCCAGGAGGCGGGCCTCACGCCGTAGCTCTTCAGCCTCCTGGCCCGAGGCCCGCAGACGCAGCACTTTGATGGCAACCAGACGTTCAATGTAGATCTGGCGCGCCAGGTAAACGCGCGCCATCCCTCCTTCCCCCAGCTGACGGATCAGAGAATAGTTGCCAAGCCGTGTCCCAGGCTCAAGTTCACTCTCGTCAGCGCTTTCTTTCACACGCATCATTCCTTTGCTCTCCTGAGCTGTGACGGCACCTCATTCATCGCCCTTCAGAAAGGTACACCACTCGATAACTGTGCTTCTGTAGAAGCTTCCTACACGAAAAGCATAAATGGCCATTCACCATAAGTGAAGCACAATTCAGAGCTGATTGAGCAGTGTCTTCACTATTAAAAGGACGTCAGTGCCAGGCCAGAGCCAAAGCTTTTCCCAGCTGAGCCGTCGCCATCGTCAAGGGGAGAGGGCTAAGACCATGAGAGGATTGGCCGATTGCTGTTGCAGAGGAGATGGTATACTAGACATGAGCAGAGGCGATGTTTCCAGCACTGCCCGCTTCTAGGCCAGACGCAAGGCAAGCTTGAGCAAAGACGCCGTCTCTTTCCATCGGCCCGCAGCCAGGGTAGACATTGGTGCAACCCGAGGAGAGCCTCGCCTCTCCCTCCGACGGACCAGCGACGACAGCCCAAGGAAGGAGTGTCGACGACACACAGCCGCAGTCATCCCACTCATCGACGATTCATACATGCACGCAGGCGCACGCGCCCACCCATTCATGTCGTGCACGCGCGCCAGGCATAGCGATGCAAAGCCGCTCATCGCGCCCGACCACGCACGGGATCGCAATGGAAGACCAACCGAAGGCTTCTCGTGCTCGTCTCCTTGCCCTGCGGGCCAGGCGAGCAGCAACGCAACGGCGGTCGTCGTTCTGCTCATCGCCCACAGGTCGGCTGGTCGACAGAGCTGGCAGATCAGGAGAGAGGAACTGAGCGCACATCTATAGCGCCAGCAAGGTCCGTTGCATCAGTTGTCAGCAGACTGACCGACCGCTTTGGTTTCGGCCTGGCCTGCTGTCCTCTTAGCAAGGTGACGGGAAGCGAGAGCAAGCCAAAAGGCTCAAATTTAGTCCAGTCCTTCTTCTTACTAGCTAGAACAGAACATAACAAGGACAGACCAGCTATGATTGAACTAGAGGGAGCTATCTCGCCAGAGAACACACTCTTTGTGCTGTTATGCTTTGAGGGGCCAGACGTCTACTCGACCGCCGGCGGCCTGGGTACACGGGTCACCGAGCTGAGCGAGGCCCTGGCCACCCAGGGCTATACCACTCACCTCATCTTCATCGGCGATCCCTACAAGCCCCCGGTGGAGCACCGTGTCGATGGTCGTTTGATCCTCAAGCGCTGGTCGCAGTGGGTTAGCAAATACTATCCCAACGGCGTCTATGATGGTGAGGAGCAAAAGCTCTACGACTATAACGAGAGCGTTCCCCAGCATATCTACGAGGACATCGCCCGCCCGGCGGTCGAACAGGGGAAGCTGGTGGTGATCATGGGCGAAGACTGGCATACCGCCGAGGTGATGTGTCGCATTTCTGATTTGCTTCACTGGTTTGGCATCCGTCAGCGTGTCTTGATGCTCTGGAACCTCAACAGTCTGATGTCGCTGCACCGTATCAACTGGGGTCGCCTGAGCTATGTGACCACGCTCTGTACGGTCAGCAAGTACATGAAGCACAAGATGTGGGAGCTAGGCGTCAACCCGCTGGTGATCCCCAACGGCATCCCGGCCCGCCACCTGGCCCCGGTCGATCCGGCTATCGCCACTCGTCTGCGTGAGATTGCCCGCCAGGGGGACTCGCGGCGTCTCTTCCTCTTCAAGATTGGGCGCTTCGATCCCGATAAGCGCTGGATGATGGCCATCGAAGCGGTCGCCCGTCTCAAGCACAGTGGCCACCCTGTGACTCTCTTTGTCCGTGGCGGCATCGAGCCGCATGGGGCCGAGGTGCTCAGCCATGCCTATCATCGTGGCCTGGTGATCCGCGACGTTATCGCCCAGCGTCCCACTCTGGAGCAGTGCATCGAGGCGGTTGCCAACGCCGGCCCTGCCGACATCTATAATCTCCGCTTCTTCCTGCCCGAGGAGTTCGTGCGCAGCATCTACCACGCCGCCGATGCCACCCTCGCCAACAGCGGTCACGAGCCATTCGGCCTGGTAGCCCTGGAGGTGATGGCCGCCCGCGGCATCGCCGTCACCGGCTGCACCGGTGAGGACTATGCCATCTCCTTTGAGAACGCCATTGTGACCGAGACCGATGATCCCGACGAGATCGTCGGCTATCTGCTCCATCTGGGACGCCATCCCGAGGAGCAGGAGCGCATCCGCTGCGCGGGCTTCCGCACGGCAGAGCAATTCCTCTGGGACCAGGTCATTGAAAATCTCATTAGTAAGCTGGAGTTTCTGGCACGGAAACAGAACATCGTGCTGAAGTAGGGGTTCGGGTTATGGTTGCTGAGCTTGCCATCTACACCGTGGTGCATCAGCCGCGCCGTCTCAAGCTGCCCGCGCAGCCAATTCCACGGGGTGCCTCGATCGAGGATATCGTGCGCTGCCTCTTCGATGAGCGCATGAACGAGCGCTACTTTCGTAAGGTGGCCACCTACTGCTACTACCCGGCCACACGCATGTTTCTAGATCTGGTGCGCCAGGGCCTCCATTTCTCGATCGGCTTCTCGCTCTCGTTTCTGCGCCAGGCCGAAGCCTGGGACCCCGCCCTGCTGGATCTTTTCCGCGAACTGGTAGCGCATGAGAATGTGGAGATTATCGGCGTGGAGCCGTACCACAGCTTCTTGTTCTTGCTTGATCTGCCGGCTTTCATCGCCCGCATGCAATGGATGGCCGACGAGATCGAGCGCATCTTTGGGAAGCGTCCGCAGGTCACCGACACGACCGAGATGTGCATGTCGGTGACGATTTATCATGCGCTGGACCTGGCCGGCTTCCGCGGGGCCTTGATGGATGGCCGCCCCTGGGTTCTGGGTTGGCGCGAGAGCACCCATCTCTACCACTACACCGAGGAGCAGCCCTACGCACTGCCTCCCCAAGCCTACCGCCCGCCGACGGCCCCAGGCCGGCGTAGCAGCGGCAATCATCGCAGCCGCAATGCCGTTGTGGGCGATCGCGAGCGCGGTCCCTATCTGCTGGCCCGGCATCTCGATCTGAGCGACGATGTGGGCTATCGCTTCTCTAATCGCTCGTGGTCGGGCTACCCGCTCTATGCCGATACCTACGCCGACTGGCTGGCCCATACCTGGGGCGATTTCCTGCTCCTCGGCTGGGACTATGAGACCTTCGGCGAGCACCATCGCGTCGATAGCGGCATCTTCGAGTTTATGCGTGCCCTGCCCGCCGAGCTGGCCCGCCGCGGCGTGCAAACACGCACGCCCAGCGAGCTGATCGCCCGCTTCCAGCAGCGCGCCTATCATCTCCCCCTACCGGTCTATCCGACAACCTGGGCCGGCAGCGGCGGCATGGAGTTTTTCCTGGGCAATAGCGCCCAGCAGACGATTTTTCAGCTCATGGGCCAGGTCTACGGAATGGCGCGCCTGACGGAGAATCCAGAGCTGCTCGATCTGGCTATCTGGTTGGCCCAGTCCGATAATCTGCATCTGATCCAGTGGTTTGGGCGCAGCGGCCCCGAGGCGGAGGTCTCGGCCTACTTTACGCCTCGCGAGTGGTGGGAGCTGGGACCGGATGGCGTGATTCGGGAGCAGCAGCAGGTCTATCTGAATGCCATCCGGGCGATGGAGCCATATTTGCCCACGACAGTGGCGCGCCAGGAGCGTCTGCGCGCCCGTCTGGCACAGTCCAGTACCGCGCGCAGCGCACGCACACGCCCCGCTGGCACACCAGGTCAGGACCAGGGGTCCACTTTGCTGGAGGCCGGCTACGTGCTGCAGAAGGCTTAAGGCTCTCGGGGCGCCGTGGCCATACCAGTCGCCGCGCTCTCCATCTCCACCCGAGACCGGGAGTCGCCTTCTTCGTCTAGTGAGACTATGAAATCGCGCAGCTCGTAGCCACAGATCAGCTCGTTCCAGTGCAGCCGCGGCGGACGCTCAAGGCGCAGTCCCGGCAAGGCCAGCAGGCGCCGCAGGAAGATGTCGCTCTCCTGCAGGGCAATGGGCGCCCCAGGACAGCGGTGTGCGCCGTCGCCAAACCCCATAAGCGAGGGGACGACGCGCTCTCCATGCAAGGGCCGCCCCGGACAGAGCCGCCGTGGTTGCGCTCCTACGAGACGCTCATCAGCGTTGATGGCATAAATG
The DNA here is from genome assembly GCF_008974285.1 of Thermogemmatispora aurantia. Taxonomy (GTDB): domain Bacteria; phylum Chloroflexota; class Ktedonobacteria; order Ktedonobacterales; family Ktedonobacteraceae; genus Thermogemmatispora; species Thermogemmatispora aurantia. The sequence continues at coordinate 1,517,162 of NZ_BKZV01000001.1, forward strand.
TGCAGGTCAATCAAGGCCCCCGCCGGAATGCGGGCCTGTTCCTCCCCAGCGGGGCCGGCGAGTATCAGCTCCTGGCTGGTTCGACGATAGAGGTGGCCCACTACAGGCTCCAGGCGGAGCACCTCCTCTAGCAGGGTGAGGCGCTCCTCCTCCGGAGCCAGTAAAAAGCGCTGGCGCAGGGCTGGCTGCTCCAGCAGATGCCAGGCGGCCACGCCAATAAACTCGCGCGTGGTAATCATGCCAGCGGCACCATAGGTGACACATTCCGTCAGAATCTCCCGTGGACTATAGCCCTGGGCCAACAGGTGAGAGATGACGTCCTGGCGCGGCTGCCGGCGTCGCGCTCGAATCGCCGGGCGCACGTCCAGCCAGTAGAAGCGGAGAACCGCCCACTGCAGGCCGAGAAAATTGAGCCAGGTCCGCGGGTCAGGACTGAGACGCTCAATGGGATAGCGAAAGAAGGCTTCCAGCCGGCGCGCCATGCCCGGGAGTAGACTGTCGGTTAAACCGACTACCTCAGCCGCAACGCGCACAGCCATCTCCAGCGTCAGCCGACTCAGGTCGACCTTCCTCCGCCGTCGTAGCTTCTCAATTAGCTGCTCGCTTAGGGCCTCCATGAGGTCCCGATACTGCTCGCTGACGACGCGCGGCGCGAAAAAGCGGGCCGTCTGCCGCCGCTGGTGCTGGTGCTCCTGACCATCGCTGAAGAGCAACGGCAGGCGCATCAGACGAGGTAGCCGCGTCAATACTTCGGCTTTAAAACCAGCCTGACGTACGGCATTACTGCGTAGAATGGCTCTGGCCTCGTTGAAGGCACGTACGTGCCAGACCCCCGTCTGGTCACACTCAAGCGCCGGTTCGGCTCTCTCTAAACAACGTGCCGTCTTTTGCTCCCCTCCCCAGGGCCTCCGGGCACCCTGCTCCGCTGACGCTGGCTCTCGTTCCGGTGCGGTGATACTGTTCTCCATTGTCGACCTCTCCTCTCATCTCTGGACCTCTACTTCATGAAACTGATCGCTGACCTTCGTCCCTTATGATATACAATATATCATATTATATTCATAATATCAAATCTAAGAGAGGCGAGAGGCTGGCCCGCCGGTGAGAGCAGGTGCGAGCCTTCTGGCCGGACGTGCTATAATAGCACGGTACAGGTGACAAGCTCTGCCGTTTGCTGGTTAAGGCGCGGCGAGCAGTTCTTTTTACCGGGGGAGGCGCACATCCGAGCATGCACGTCCGGGATCGGCGCGTGAAGCGCACGCAGAACTTGCTGGCCCAGGCACTGCTGGCTTTGATTGCCGAGAAAGGCTACGATGCCATCACCATTCGTGACATCACCGAGCGCGCAGATATAGGCTATGCTACTTTTTTCCGTCATTATCGAGATAAGGATGAATTGCTGCGCGATGTAGCAGATGTAGTCATTAACGAGTTGCTGGAGATCCTCTTTGGGCAACAGCCAGGCCAGGAGCCGGCGGCGGTCGGTCAGCTCATCTTTCGCTACGTGGCGGACCACAGCGCAGTAGTGCGGGTCTTGTTGGGGAGCCGCGGACCAGCCTCGCTTGTTCAGCATGTGATTCAGCGTGGTAGTGAAAACGTCCTGCGCCAGAATAAGCCGCGTCCGGACAGTCCGGTGCCCGCAGAAATTGCCGCTCACCATCTGGTCGCCTCCTCTATTGCCCTCATCCAGTGGTGGATCGAGCATGATATGCCCTATTCTCCTGAGCACATGGGAGAAATCTACCGTCAACTAATCGTGCAACCGACGCTGACCTCTGCTTTCATCATCGACCCTGCCTGACCAATTATCACTATCGGCACCTCTTCACTTGATTAGCTCCTCTTGATGATCCGAACCTTTCTAGTTGATGATCCAAACCCTTCTAGCTCTTTTTACCCTCTCCGTTTTGGCCAGGCGGCGAGAGAATAAGAAGGGAGACCTTGAAAATATGTTCAAGACATTGCGCCTGCTTTGCCAGCCACGGGCTGGACAGGCGGCTTCGAAGACGGCCCACCATGCGAAAGCTTTAGTCCACCATGAAGAGCAAGAAGACCATACCAAGCGAAGCCGGGGCGCTCGCAGCGCCACTTTCTCTGGTCCAGCAGCTAGCCTGGAACGATCTGCCGCACCGTAGCGCTATCCTCTATCAGCTTTTTAAGGGCAACTGGTCGGAAGAAGACAAAGCAACCATGGCGACGGCCCTGTTGAACTTGCTGCGTCAGCCGGAGCTGCCGGATCGGGCTGCGCTCGTGCTGCTCCTGGCCGAGCTAGCCCACGAGCGGCCAACGCTGTCGAGTGCGGAGGGCAGGGCCAGCGCGCAAGAGAGCCTGCGCCGCGCCCTGTTACAGGGCCTGCCCCTCTATCTGGAGCTAGTGACAGCCAGCGAGCCTCAGCTGCGCCTGCATAGCCTCTATCTGAGTTCCTGGCTCCCCGAGGGGCGCAAGCAGCTGCTGCCCCTCCTCCTGCGCCGCCTGGAAGAGGAAGAGGAGGCCCGCGCCCGGGCCGCGCTGGCTTTTGCCCTGGCCCAGCTTGCCGGCGACCAGCCGTCCGTGCGCGCCCGCCTGCCAGCCCTGCTCAAGGCTCACGAGGCCCCTATCGTTCGCCTGGGGGCCGCCAGCGCGCTGACACGCCTGCTGCGCGCTGAGGCTCCTCAGCGCGCCGTGCATCTGCTCGTCAGGGCAATCGCCTGTCCCCAGGCCATTGCCAGCGACTACGACGCCCTGCCCTGGGCGCGCAACAGTGTCGTCGCTGACAGCAGCGATCTGCTGCGCCTGCTGCCGCGCCGGCGTCTGCAATTTTCCCTGCCCGTGCTCTTAGAGGCTCTGGCCACCGCCAACTACTATGAGGCACTCAGCCTGGCCCGCACGCTGCTCTATGTGGGCTTCTCCAGTCAGCCGCCAGGTAGCTCGCTCCAGGCGACGACGCCAACCCAGCAGGCTATTCTCGCGGCGCTGCGCCTCAGCCTTAGCGCCTGGCAGGCCAGCGAGCTGCTAGGGGACAGTACCAGCGAGACAGGCACCCGGCTTTCAGCCAGCTGAAGCTGAGCGGATCTCAGCCCTGCTCTGTATCTTACATTAGCGGCATGAGCTTTATCTGGATCAGGTCGAGTGTCCGGGTTAAGACTGGGGCCGGTGTTTGGGAGTTTGGTACTAATTTGCGCTGCTCCTGCGCGTGGCTAAATTGACACACATTGGTCTATGCAGGTAGACTCACAACCAGGTAAAACGTCAGCAGAGCAGCGAGGTTGATCACATATGCCGCAGTTTCGCCCGTTCCCGCCGTTCCAGGATGTTGGAGAGCCTGAGTCGGCGGGCGAGCAGGCACAAGGAGTGCACTTAGCAGGTTCGGCTTCAGGAGTACAGGTGCCATTCCCAACGCAGACCACAGCCACGCCCGGCGAGCAGGCCCCTCGTCAGTTTGCCCCCTTTGGGCTGCTTTCCTTGCCGGCGACCGGGCCGCTCTCCACAACATCCAGCCGCCCGCTCTCTCAAGGCCAGTTCGGTGCCTCCGGTGCCACTGCTCCTTTCACCACGGAGCCGCTGCGGCGGCAGCTGACGCCGACGACCGATCAATACCTGGCCATCTCGCCAGGCGCGGGGCCTGAGTCGACAACTTTGCCAGCCCCACCGCCTGCCGTGGCCTCTCAACCGCTATCAACGTCGGTCCTGGTAGAAGGCCCAGGGACAACCGACCAGCTCGCTGAGTTGCCAGGTCAGCCCCAGACCACTGGCAGTCTAGCTGATCTGCTCGCCGCTCTGCAAGCGACGCTAGAGCAGCCACGACGTATGGTGGTTATTCCCGCCGAGCATCCCCGGCAGCCAGTGCAGGAGCCGGTGAATCCACGCCGCCTGAGCATCCGCCAGCGCCAGGGCATTATTCTTACGGTGCTGGTCATGGCGATCCTGGTGACGATGCTCACCCTCTCACCGCTGGCCGGCGGAAACGCCGTCCCTCTCCTCGGCGGGATCAGAGAGTGGATTCAGAATCAGCAAACTGCCTGGCAGATTGCCGCTCACCAGCAACCCGTGGATGCCAACAACGGAGGAGGCACGCCGCTCTTCAATTTTAACCCGGCCAATCTGCCTTTCATGACCATTCCTAACAGCCCCTACGTCCTCGTCGCCCAGCAAGCCGCCCTCGACGCCGGCATCTCGCCTGTCTACTTCGTGCGCCAGATCAATGTTGAGAGCGGCTTCAACCCATACGCGGTCTCGCCCGCGGGCGCTGTGGGCATCGCTCAGTTTCTGCCCAGTACTGCCGCGGGCCTGGGCATTGATCCCTGGAATCCAGTTGAGGCCCTGCGTGGAGCCGCTCGCCTGATGGCCAGTTATGCCCGCAGCTACGGCGGCGACTACGCCAAAGCCCTGGCCGCCTACAACGCTGGCTCCGGCAACCTGCAAAACGCCCTGAACGCCTGTGGCGGCGCCTGGCTGAGCTGCATGCCAGCAGAGACCCAGAACTATGTCTACCGCATTATGGGCATCTGATCCGGCTATGAACACAGACCAGGCATAGGCCCGCTCCGAGCAGCCGGCAATGCCCACGGTTGTGCCGAACAGACTTTCTTTGCGCTCTAACTCTGCGACACTTCTTCCTTCACAATCCTCCGACTGCAACCACCTCGCAACGAACAGGGTCCGCTTCCCGCTAAGGGGAAGCGGACCCTTGTTCTTCACTACCGCCCGACTGCCCGCCTGGATGCCAGATGGCAAGACTACCAGACTGGATATGGATAGCAAGCTGCGCTCACAGCACCAGGCCAGGCGCTTCCAGGCTACTCTACCGTGACCGACTTCGCCAGGTTGCGCGGTTGATCAACGTTGCAGCCACGGGCAACCGCCGCGTGATAGGCCAGGAGCTGGAGGGGAATCGCCGCCAGCACCGGGCTTAGCTCTTCCAGTGTCGGCGGTACGTAGAGCACCACATCGGCATGCTCACGAATAGCTTCGTCGCCCTCGGTGGCCACCGCGATTACACGTGCGTCCCGCGCACGAACCTGTTGCATATTGCTGACCACCTTTTCGTAGACGTGCGAGGCTGTGGCGATGGCTACCAGCGGCGTCTGGGGATCAAGCAGGGCAATGGAGCCGTGTTTGAGTTCCCCAGCCGGGAAGCCCTCAGCGTGGATATAGGAAACCTCCTTGAGCTTGAGAGCACCCTCCAGAGCAGTCGGATAGCCCACGCCACGCCCGATGAACATGACGCTGTGGAGCGGAGCCAGCTCACGGGCCAGTGGCGCAATGGGATCGTCCGCTGCCGCAGCCCGGTCGAGAATTCGCTGAATTTGCGCGGGCAGCTGCTCCAGGGCCTGCAAGATCTCGGCGGCTCGCTCGGGATGCAGGGTGCCTCGCTGGAGGCCAAGGAAGAGGCCAAGCAGGTAGAGCTGAGCCAGCGTGGCGATGAAAGTCTTGGTGGCCACGACGCAAATCTCTGGTCCTGCCTGGATATAGAGCACAGCGTCGGCCAGCCGCGTCACAGCACTGGCCACGACGTTGGTAATGGCGACGACCGGCGCCCCCTGCTCCCGTGCCTGACGTGTGCTGACGAGCACATCGGCAGTCTCTCCCGACTGGGTAACGGCGACGCACAGGGTGTCCGGCCCAACCAGAGGATCAGCGTAGCGGAACTCACCCGCCGTAATAACTTCGACGGGGAGACGGGCCCAGCGCTCGATGACGTATTTGCCCACCAGGCCAGCATGATAGGAGGTGCCGCAGGCGACAATAATCATGCGCCTGACCTTCTCCAAGGCCCCGGAGCGCTGGAGAGCCTCCAACTCGGACAGGTAGAGCTGACCAGCCCGCACGCGCCCCAGCAGCGAGCGCTGGAATGCCTCTGGTTGCTCATAAATCTCTTTGAGCATGAAGTGGGGATAGCCACCTTTCTCGGCGGCTTCGGCATCCCATTCGACGGTCGTGGGAGCACGCTCGACAAAGGTGCCATCCAGACGTTGGATGGTGAGGCCCTCGGGCCGCAGCGCCACTAGTTCCCCTTCGTCAATGATGACGACGCGCCGCGTATACTTGAGGAAGGCGGCAATATCGGAGGCCAGGAAGTGCTCGCGCTCGCCCAGGCCCACTACCAGGAAGGGGCCGTTGTAGCGCGCCCCAACCAGGAGCTGGGGCTGCTCGCGACAGAGGACGGCAATGGCGTAGGAGCCGCGCACGTGCTGCAGCGCCAGACGCACGGCCTCCAGCAGATCACCCTGCGCTTCGCCTCGATAGGCGCGCTCGACGAGATGAGCCAGCACCTCAGTGTCGGTCTCGGAGCGGAAGCTGTGGCCTTCCTGTTCCAGACGCTGGCGCAATTCGGCATAGTTCTCGATAATGCCGTTATGCACCACGGTGATTAGCCCATCGCAGTCGGCATGCGGGTGGGCGTTCGTATCGCTGGGGCGCCCGTGGGTGGCCCAGCGGGTATGGCCGATCCCCAGTGAACCGGGGGCCGGACGGGCCCCATTCTCGACCGCTGCCGCCAGATTAGCCAGCTTGCCTGCGCGGCGACAGACCTGCACTTCGCCACTGGCAGTCAGAACAGCGATGCCGGTAGAGTCATAGCCCCGGTATTCAAGTCGACGTAGCCCGTCAAGCAAAATGGAAGTAACATCGGTGCCAGCGGCACCGACGTAGCCAATGATCCCGCACATGAGGCAGGGTATCCTTTCCGTCTGTGATGTGGTATAGAGAGAACAGGTTTGCTCCAGGCTGTCGCCGAAAGTCCGTCCCCGGTGCCTGGACGATGCTTTCTTCCGCCCGGAATAGCCCTGTTTCAGCTATATCACTGAGAGCGTTTTGTCCTGGCCGTTACCAGCCAGTTTTGTGCGCTCCCTTCACAGGGAAGTGATCTCCCCTGGGGGCTCCCCGCTGATTGTCCGAACAGCCCCCACCTCGTCAGCCGTGGCCCCTCCTGCAGCCCGGCCCTTGCGCTACTCACTGGGACGATCAAAGCACCGGTTGGTAGTTTTAAGTATACCAGATCGGATAACCTCTATAGGAGAAACGAGCCAGACAGCTTTTTTAACCGGTCGCTCTCGATCCATCGGTCAGGAGCACAGGGCACCAGTCGCCCCGGGAAGCGGCAGCACCAACCGACCGACCCTATGCTCCGGGGCGATCGCGGTAGCGGTTGGTAATCGGTAGGCGACGATCGCGCCCAAAAGCGCGTGGTGTTATCTTCACCCCCGGCGGAGCCTGACGGCGCTTGTACTCGCTCCGATCGACAAGCTGCATGACGCGCTCGACCAGGGCCGGGTCGAAGCCCATCGCCACCATCTCCTCGAAGCTGCGATCTTCCTCAGCATAAGCCTGGAGAATAGGATCAAGCAGCTCATAGGGCGGCAGGCTATCGGTATCCTTCTGGCCCGGGCGCAGCTCGGCTGAGGGCGCTTTCTCCAGAACCGCCTGCGGAATGACCGGGCGCTCGCCCAAGGAGTTACGATAGCGGCTCAGCTCGTATACCAGGGTCTTGGGCACATCCTTGAGAACGGCGAAGCCTCCAGCCATATCTCCGTAGAGAGTGCTGTAACCAGTGGCCATTTCCGACTTGTTGCCTGTGGTTAGCACAATCGGCCCCAGTTTGTTGGAGATGGTCATCAGGATGTTGCCGCGAATACGCGCCTGCAGATTCTCGGCGGCCAGGCCGTGGTCACCTTCGCCCAGGGCCGGCGCCATGACGCGCAACGAGGTGCGGAAGATCTCTTCAATGGGGATGGTGATCAGTTGGATGCCAAGATTTTCCGCCAGTTGCCGGGCATCGGTCTTGCTCCCCTCAGAGGAGTAGGCTGAAGGCATAGAGACCCCGAGGACGTTCTCGGGTCCCAAAGCATCGGCAGCAATGACTGCCGTCAGGGAGGAGTCAATGCCCCCCGAAAGTCCGACGATCGCTTTGCTGAAACCGGTCTTGCGTACATAGTCGCGCGTTCCCAAGACGAGTGCCGCATAGATCTCCGCCAGTCGCTCCAGGGCCAGCTCGATACGCTGGCCGGCGCCGAGCAGCGGGCGCCCATCCAGGGCCGGTGGAGACATGCTCTCAGACGAGACGACAATCACGGGTACTTCTTCGGGGCGCAGCTCCAATCGTTCCTGGCGCCGGCGGGGATCGTGCAGCCGCGAGCGGAAGACTGAGGCGACGTCGAGATCTACCACCAGGAGATCCTCTTCAAATTGTTTGGCGCGGGCGATTAGTCGGCCCTGTTCATTGAACACCATGCTGCCGCCATCAAAAACAAGCTCGTCCTGCCCACCGACGAGGTTCAGGTAGGCTACGATAAGGCCGTTGTCGGCGGCCCGCGTTGCCAGCATCTGCTCACGGAAATGGCGCTTGCCGGCATGATAGGGCGAACCATTGATATTGATAATCACCTCGGCACCAGCATGAGCCTGCAGGGTCAAAGGGCCAGTCGGATACCAGATGTCCTCGCAGATCGTAATGCCAACATGGACGCCATTGATCAGGAAGAGCGGCGCCGCCCGTCCGGCCTGGAAGTAGCGGTACTCGTCGAAGACACCGTAGTTCGGTAGATAGTGTTTATGGTAGATGCCGTAAAGGCGCCCATCGCCTATGACTGCTGCCGCATTGTAGATGTCCTCGTCACGATCGACATAGCCGATGACTGCTGTCAGGCCGGGCAGCTCCTGGCTACGCTCAATGAGCCGCTGCAGGCGGCGCAGGTTCGCAGAAACGAAGCCCGGCTTGAGAAGCAGGTCCTCTGGCGGATAGCCAGTAAGCGCTAGCTCCGGTGTGCAGACAATGTGCGCACCTGCCCGATGCGCCTCACGCATAGCCGTCCAGATTTTCTCGGCGTTACCGTCGAGGTCGCCGACCGTGACATTGATCTGCGCTAGCGCAATACGCAGGGGTACGATATGCATGGGAAGGCTCCCTTCCTTGCCAGCGCTGCGACTGCGATCGCCACTGCGCCCGCAGATAACGCCGGCGGCTGGCAGAGTGGCAAAATTTTTACCATAATATTACAACTGACTCAGCGTTGGGAGGTTCTTTCCCCTTGATGGATCTGGTAGCCTATCTTGTGCTGGACGTGCCCTTTATCCTGGTGGTCTACCTGGCCGTGCTGCTCTTCACCCGGCCCGGACGCGTGCCGACGCTGGCGGCACTGCTAGGCGGCCTCGGGATGGCAGTAATCAATATGCTGGCCGATCTCCTGGCCTATTATGTCCATTTGTGGCATTATACGCTTCCTGGCCTGGTTTTCCATCTGCCGCTGCCTTTCTATATTCCTGATATCTTTATCTACGGTGGCATTGGCTATCTGGCCATCTGGCTGCTCTGGCATCGCCGTTCCTGGCACTGGGTGGCGATCGCTCTCCTGGTAGCCACACCTCTGGTGCGCGCGCTCTTCGATTACGCCCGCGCGGTGACGGCAAGCGGCTACATTGTGTGGGACAGCCCCTTAGCGGGCGTCTTTGATCTCCTTCAGTACCTGGTCGCTTTCTATCTGGGCTACCTGCTCTTCACGCTATGCGTGCGCACCTACCTCAGCCATCACCAGTAGGCCGCCAGAGCGAAGACAGGAACAAAGCCAAGCCCATCAGGCAGACTGGCTGCAGCTAGAGCAGCTCAAGAGAAATCAGGTAATGAGAAAAAGATATCCCTCAATAGAGGAAAAAGAACAGATGATCTCTGGCAGTATCTGGCAGGACAGGAACAGGTAGAGCAGCAGATAACAAGCAAATAGGCAGATTAATAGTATGGCGAGAGAGCAAGCGATGGACACCCTCGCCTTTGCCGGGTGTGGTCTTTGTCACACGCTGCCAGCAGGCTCTCCGCTCCGACTACGCTCGACCAGCGGATAGAGAGGAGAGGGACCAGGCACCGCCCGACCCGGAAGCGCGACGAGAGGCAAGGAGAGCTGCCTTTCTCTCTGCTCATACCTGGCTGACCTGCGAACCGGAACAGAGAACCTGGCGGGGCATCAAGCCGGCACAATTACCGCCGTGGTAGCCTGGTTCCTACCCAGACGAGCAAGAGTAAGACCGCCAGCATAGCCGTACGGCGGATCGCCTGCACCCAGCGCTCTTCCGCTCGCGGGTCACCGCCGCCGAGGTGAAGACGGCGCACCAGGCTATGGAGCGGCGTTCTCTCCCTGGCTTGTAGGCCTGACCCCGCGGCACTGACGGCCTCCGGCGGCCACGCCCGCTCCTGATGCTGAGGACTCAGCCGGTCCGGCTGGACCGCTAACTTGGTGGCTTCCTCGATCTCAGGCGGGCGCATGGCGCGCAGCTGATCCGCCAGGCCCAGGAAAAACTGCTGGATGAGCATTTTGGTTGTGCCGCGCAGCACGGGCGCGGGCAAGAGACCAGCCCTCCCTACCTGTAAGACTCCCTGGTAGGAGACAACGGTATTGTGCTCGCGCCGCAGCAGACGCACCCAACCCTCTCCTCGCACCGGGCCGTGGCGGCTCTCACCTTCGACGGCGATGCGATAGCAGTGAGGATAGTCTTGATCAGAGATGGTGACCATTCCTTCATAACTGCCTCGCAGCGGGGCATGCCTGACAGCGAGCCTGATGGCATAGCGATTCTCGCCCAGGGCCTCCAGGTGCTCCACTCCTGGCAGAGCCTGGCGGAGAATCTGTTGATCCATCAGGCATTTCCATACTTCTTCAGGAGTTGCCTGGAGTGTGTATGCTCCCTCAACGTCCATAGGATAATTCCTTAAAGATCAATAATTGCCGCCCTCATTATAGAAGAGGAGGTCGTCACTGACAAGCGGATCGGGGATCTTCCTGAAAATTCCCGCCTCCTCTTCCCACCTGCTTTTATGGCCTGGCCCGGTAGGCAAGGGCTGGTCACATGCTCAACCCCATCTGCAGCACCCCATTGCGTGCAGTGCCCCCTTGCCAGCACCAGCTATCCTCTCCTATACTAGAATGGATAAGTGTTGGAAGCACACATTGCGTTCTCGCTTATAAACTGAGGAGTGCCGGGAAGTCTGGTCGGCCCTGGCACTCCTCTTTTCTTTGTGCGCTGCCTTGCCGTTCCGCTCGATGCAGGACCAGCATCCCCTGCTCTGCCTCCTGCCGCTGCCTCCATACCCATGCAACGCCTGCGCTGGCTGAGGCAGGCGGATCAGGCCCAGTTCAGCACAGATAGGCCGGGCCGGATCGGAGCAGAGCCGAGCGAGCCAGGCGCGGATCGAGACGGGCACGCTCGCCCTTCGCCTGAAGAAAGGGGGCCGTTTTAGATGCCGATTCCGCTGGTGGAGAGCTACCTTATCCTTTTCTTGCTGATTGCCCTTGCGACTATCCTGATCACACGCTGGATCGCCGTTCCCTATACCCTGGGTCTGGTCATCGTCGGGCTGCTCTTAAGCGCGCTCCATCTGCTTCCGCCCTTGCAGCTTGACCCTGAGCTAGTGCTCTTCGTCTTCCTGCCAGCCTTGCTCTTTGAGGGAGCCTGGTCACTGAACTGGCAGCTGCTCAAGAACGAGTGGCGCAGTATCTTCTTTCTCGCTGGTCCGGGTCTGCTTCTCTCACTCTGTCTGATCGCAGCCCTGCTCCACTGGCTGGAAGGAGTTGACTGGGGAGCCGCTTTCCTGCTGGCAGCCATTCTATCACCTACCGATCCGGTGGCCGTGTTGAGCCTCTTCCGCCAGCTCCACCTCGACGAGCGTCTTTCGGTGATTATCGAGGGCGAAAGCCTTTTCAACGACGGCGTGGCGGGCGCGCTCTACCAGGTTTTCCTGGCCGCCGTCCTGCTGGCCTCTTCAGGGGAGTCAAGCCTGCCTGCTGCGGGCCTGCCGCTGCCCCTGATGGGATTGCTGCTCTTCCTGTTAGAGGGCGGGGGCGCCATCGTCCTGGGCCTCGTCGGCGGCTGGTTGCTCTGCCAACTGCTCCGTCACATCGACGACGCCCTGAGCGAGATCGGCCTCACGATCCTCGCCGCCTACGGCCTCTACCTGCTGGCGGACCGCCTCCACCTCTCAGCCATCATTACGGTGATCGTGGCCGGTCTGCTCCTCGGCAATTATGGCCGACGTATCGGCATGTCCGTTACCACACGCACCGCGGTCGACACTTTTTGGAGCGTCGTGGCATTCATCGCCAACGCCCTGCTCTTCCTGCTGATCGGTGTCCAGCTGAATCCGCTGGCACTGCCGCCGCTGCCAGGGGGCACTCTGGCTAGCCTGCTGAACGCAGCTTTTGCTATCGGCGTAGTGCTGCTGGCACGCCTGCTGCTCGTTCTGCTGCTAGCTGCGCGCTCCTGGCTGACCATTGCCGGACGCAAGGGCATGCTTCCTTTCGCCTGGCAACTGGTAATCTTCTGGGGGGGACTGCGCGGCGCGCTCTCGCTCGCTCTGGCCCTGGCACTGCCATTGACGCTGCCGCAGCGTCCTCTCATCCTGGCCTCTACTGGTGCGGTTGTGCTCTTCACGCTGCTCGTCCAGGGACTCAGTATGCGCTGGCTCCTGCTCGGGCTCCCCTCTTTGCGTGATCACCAGGCCCACACCGACCCTGATATTGATGCAGAACAGCGGCCGCCTGCAGCCCCTGACAGGTCGGGCACTGAGCAGGCCGCAGAAGATCTCTGAACTCCTTTTCCTGGCCCCTCGTTTCCAAGCGACGAGCACAGCTCAGAAAGGGCCAGGTCGCTCCGGCGTCAAGCTGCGCTCTCTAACAAAGCAGGCAGACAAGGTAGAGCGCTGCACCAGACGCCAGACTCGCTGCTATCTTTCAGCATTCCATTGCACCACAGGCTTACTGGACAGCAATGGTAAAGGAGAGACGCAGAATATACTGCGGGCAGAATTGATCTGGTTGACAGAGCGCGCGGGCAGTAAAGACGACTTCGCTCTGGCCACTGCCCTGGGCCACATAGCGCCAGACGCAGGCGCGAGCCTCTTGAGAGGCATAACCCGCTGGCTGCTGCAGCTCCAGCACTCCCTGAGAGCCGGCCGGCGTCTCCCAGCGCTGGCCAAAGGGCAGCTCAAAGACTACCAGCGTGCCCTGGCGCACCCTGATTGTCTGTCCATTCTGTGTGCTCTTCACCAGCACCGCCTGCGCTGGCAATGGCGTATTGACAACCGCATCGCTGGGACAGCCATGACTGGTGCCATAGCCTTTGACAATCGTAGCCGTTGGTGTGGACACACTTTTCGTCGGCGAGGCAGTCGCTTGACTGGCCGCACCGGTCGTTGAGGCCTTAGTGCCACAGGCACTCAGTCCCATCAGCAGTGCCACTAAGGCTGGAACAATGACAAACCACCATGATCTGCAACGAATACCATAAACCTTGCTGCGACGCATACACGATCTCCTTACGCCCAACAATTCCTTCATTGCTCAGCTCACCAGGGCAGTTCCGCGGAGGCTGCTGCCTTCATGGGAAGGACGTTGAAAGCCGTCAGAAAGTTCCTCTGGCCAGAGCAGGGTCAGAGATTCGCGTCTCTGGGGCTGGCCAGTCCATTGGCCATTAAGGGAGCCAGTGGCGGAGAAGGTCAGAGGGAGGTTTTGCGCTGTGAAGGCTCTCACGACCGTGACTGGCAGCGGCCTAGCGTGGCCAGCATCACCAGTAACTCCTCGGCCTCGCTTAGGAAGCGCCGCGCCGGCAATACCTGATGTACCAGACCAAGGCGGAAGGCCTCGCTTGCCTTAAGCGTCTCGCCTGTCAAGATGAGACGCATGGTGGCCTGATAGCCGATCAGAGAGGGGAAGTAAGCGGCAGCTACCGGCGGGAAAACTCCCAGGGTCACTTCGGGTAAGCCAAAGACAGCGTCCTCGCGCGCAATGACCGTATCGCAGAGGGCAGCTAACTCGCAGCCGCCGCCGAGGGCATAGCCTTTGACCAGGGCTACCGTCGGGATTCCCCGGCCCCGCAGCTCTTCAAAAGCCGCGCAATTATCGTAGACCGCGCGCAGCATCTCTCGTTCACGCCCATCGAGGTGATCACGTATGTCCACTCCCGCACTAAATGCCCGCTCGCCCGCGCTCGTGATGACAAGCAGGCGCGGCGACTTCTGCGCAGCAGCTCGCAAAGCATGCGTGATCTCATCCAGCGTGGCAATCGTCAAGATATTGAGCGGAGGGCGATCGAGAATAAGCCAGAGCACGCCGTCGCGCTCCCGCAAATGAATCTCCGCCATAGTCTTTCCTTGCTTACTTGCATCTGCCGAAAAAAAGACGCCGGGCCGAAGCTGAGGAATATTGTAGCACCTCAGAACCGCCAGCGTAAAGCGACAGAGTCGGGAAGAGCACGACCGCCACCGCAGAGCTGGCAAGGACCTTAGGCCAAGCCGCACTGCCACCGGCGCGCGTCGTGCTCTCCCCACAGCGGGCAGATCCGATTACATCGCTGAGCTAGGTCGTTGATAGAGGCTGGTTATCTGGCGTGGCAATAGAGATCTGGTGCTCAGCGTCCTGTAAAATGCTTCTCCTGGCGCTTCTCAATGTAAGCAGCCAGCCCTTCCTTTGCATCCTCGCTCTGGAAACAGAGCTGCTGCAGCTCCCGCTCCAGAGCCAGGCCCTCAGCCAACGCGACCTCCGCACCCGACTGCACAGCCCGCTTGATGCGACCGACCGTGCGCGAGGCGCTATTAGGTGGACAGAAACGCTTGGCGTAGGCTATGACCTGCTCCCAGTAGTTCTCAGACTCATAGATATAATTGACCAGACCAAGCTCCTGGGCTTCCTCAAAGCTGATCAGCTTGCCCTCGGTCATTAACTCGATGGCCTTGTTCTTCGGCAAAGCCCGCGCCAGGCGCTGCGTTCCACCGGTGCCAGGCAAGACGCCGAGTGAGACCTCCGGCAGGCCAATCTTGCCGGCATTGCGCCGCGCAATGCGGATATCGCAGGCCAGAGCAATCTCCAGACCACCGCCGACGGTGTGACCGTTGAGGGCCGCAATCACGAGCTTGGGCGTCTGCTCCAGCCGCAGCAGGGTTTCATTGGCATGGAGGCAGAAATAGTATTTGTAGGTCGGCGAGACCGAGTTGAGCATGCTGATATCTGCCCCGGCGCAGAAGAAGCGCTCGCCTGCACCGCGCAAGACCAGCACATGGACGCTCTCATCAAAGCGCGCCTGCAGGATCGCCTCATCCAGCTGGCGCATCATCTCATAGCTGTAGGTATTGGCCGGCGGATTGGTCAGCTCGATGATGGCCACCCCATCGCTCACACTATAGTTGACTAGCGTCCGCTCGCGCTCTGTCGTCGTTGTCATCGCAGCTCTTCCTTTCTACTCCTCAGACGAAGTCAGCTTCGCCTTCGCATCTTCAAGGACATCATCGCCTTTGATGTACTCAAAGGGTGTATGGCACCTGTTACAATAATATTGCGCCGTCAACAGCTGCTGGCCGAAGAGAGAGAACAACTCTGTCTCTGTCGAGCCACAGAAAGGGCAGCGCGGTCGCTCGCCACGGGGTAAGGGTTCCTCAACATGTGCCCACCTGGAATCAATCTCCTCGCTCATGGCTGATCCTCCCCCGCCGCCTCCTGGCCGGCGGGACGCAGGCGGCGGCTCTCGGCCTCCCAGCGTTCCCAGGGAAGTGCCTCCCCCGGCAGCCAGCGCTTGCTCTCGGGATCGAAACGGGCGGGCATCTCAATAGCCAGGCTTTCTAGCAAAGGCATCACTCGCTGGAGGTAGCGGCTGCGCAGCTCCGCAGGTGGGGCATCGATGAAACCTTCACGATAGAGCTGGCTCATCACCGGGTCATCATCGGGACCGAACCAGCAGAGCGTTTCCTCCCACAGGCGTTGCAGCGAGGAGACCAGGGCCTGGCGTACCGCGCCTCCGGCCTTCGCCAGACGCCGCACCCAGCCCTCAGCATGCGTGCGGTGCACCTGTTCCTCCTGCACAATTTTGCGGGCACGTTGCCGCAACGGCTCGTAGGCCGAGTGCTGCGCGGCCTCAAAAAAGGTCGTCAGCGCTCCATCTAGCAGGAAATTCGTAGCCACAAAATCGGACCAGCTGGCAAATTCGCGATCGAGAAAGGTCAGATGATAGCGCAACGTCCGCGTTTCGGGAGCCACCTGACGAGGGTCAGCAGCGGCCTGAGCGAAATCTTCCAGCAGCGGATAGAGCGTGCGCGCGTGGCCGATCTCATCCTGAGTCATCGCGGCGGCGGCCACTGCCGCCTCCAGAGCGGGCGCTCCATTGGCCCAGTAGGCATAGCGCCGTCCTATCGCCTGCTTATTGTCCGCCAGCGAGGCCAGCACCGCGAAGAGCGCCGCGTTATCGATGCGTGCAGCAGCAGTACCAGTCATAGCATCAAGCTCACTTTACCTTGCAGCCGAGGAGGAAGCCACAACCGCCACCGATAGCGCGGCGCGGCCATCCAGTCCTCTAGCCCTTTTCAGATTTACCCCAGACCTCGCCGAAGCGACGCCAGCCTCTCGCTCCGGGCCGAGGGGTCCCTTTAGCGAGCCAGGCAGCCTGAGCGGCTCAGGGAGCAATCACGGTCACAATGCAATCGCGCGGCACCAGCACCATTTCGATCCAGGTAAACTCGTCGTAGATGCTGCGCGCATAGACCCGAGCCAGCTCCACATCGTCGGCCACCACATTGCCGATCTCGTGCAGCGGCTCATCGTACCTGCGCCGTGCATAGACATGCCAGACGCGCCGCTCATTGAGGGCCTCACGTCGGGGCCGGTCCGTGCCGAGGCCGGCTTGCGCCCCAGCACCAGCTGGGGCTTGCGGATCACTATTCATGCTCTTCATGCCGAGATCCCCCAGCTACGCATCAGCTCGATGCCTTCCTCGCTCAGCCGCTCTTTGCTCCACACGGGGTCCCAGACCACCTCAATGCGTACTGCGCGCACCCCCGGCTCACGCAAGAGGCGCTCCTGAATATCATCCATAATGAAATCCATAGCGGGACAGCCCAGAGCCGTGAAGGTCAGCTTCACGTTGACGACGCCGTCGCGCTGTTTCAGGTCGACGATCAGCCCCATGTCGACGACGCTGATGGGGATCTCGGGATCGGTCACCTCGCGCAGGGCATCCCAGAGGGCCGGACAACTGGGATCGTCGGCAGGATGCGTACGCAGCGATGGATAGACCGCCGTCATGGCTCTTACTCCTGCTCCAAAAGACGTAGCATCTCGCGCTTGCCGCGCTGGATCAGACCGACAAACTCCTCGTTAGCCGGGCCGCGCGCCTTCCAGCGCTTGAGCACGTCGTCCCAGCTGCAGGGGCCTTCCTCTAACAGCCAGCGCTTGGCTTTGGCATCGAAATGGGCCGGGAAGGGGCAGTCCAGGACATACTTCTGCTGCTCTGGATCGTAGTGCGCAGGCACCCTCAGCTGTAGCTCTTCACAGAGCGGCACCGCCGTCGACATCCAGATCTGGCGCAACTCGTCGTTGGTGTGCCCTTTGAAACCGTACTCCAGCTGCTCGCTGTGCTTCTTCAGATCGTCGGGCAGGCCAAACCATTCAACGGTTAGCAGAAACATCCAGTCGACGGCCTTCTGCAGCTGCTCGTGACCTTCTGGCGTGGCATTGAGACGCCGCATCCACTGCTCGCCGTGACGCAGATGAAAGGTCTCCTCTTTGTCTACTTTCACCAGCGCCCGCTTCCACGGCCCGAAGGTGGTGCTGTGATAGATGTCGCTGAGCAATACATAGCCAGCCCGGTCGTAGAAGGCATTGGCGACAATCAGCTCTACCCAGTTATCCAGCGGCACATCAAAGGCATAGGGGTACTTGAACTGGCGCGGATCACGCTCAAAAATGAGCTGCTCGGTGTCAACGCCGAGGTCGCGCAGCAGGCGATAGGCAATGTGCGCGTGCCCTAGCTCATCCTGAATAATGGCCACAGCAGAGCCAAAGGCGTTCAAGGTGGGGGCATGCACGGCAGCATGATAATAGGCCGGGGCACTGATCAGCTCGGTATCGGCAGAGACCGTCAGGATGCGCTTGATCCCTTCCAGATAGAGCGGACTCATGTGCTCCAGCGATTCGACGAGCTGCTGCCTGCGGATACGATTCAAAAGAGCTTCTTCGCTCTGCAAGGCTGGTGCGACCATAGCTGTTGCTCCTTGCTCTTGGAACGAAACCATTCCCGGCCCCCTCGTTGCGCCTCGCCTTCTGCCCGCTAACCCACGCCCCTCACCTCCAGAACCCGCTTGCCCGCTCAGCTCACTGGCTGCCTGGGTAATCGGCCCGGCCAGCGAGTGGCAAGGTCGCCGCTGGCTCTTCCCCAAGGGTAGCCAGGGTTTACTTCCAGCCATATATCCATATGGACATATCAAATTGTACGCTGAGGGTCAACGAAAGTCAAGATGGCGCTGGCAGTGACAAATCACTTACCGCAGCTCAGGAAAGTGGCAGCAGATCACCTATCAGCTCTTCGCGGCTCAGCGGGCCGATGGCGGCCACCGTCAGTGGCTGCAATGGCGAGAACTCCTGTAGTACGCGCATGACCTGCTCGGCGGTCACGGAGTCGATGGCCTCCTTGACTTCGTGAGGTGTACGCAGGCGGCGCTCATACCACCACGAGCGAGCATTAGCGCTCATGCGTGCGCCAGAGCCTTCGCTGCGCATAATGTGCTCGCTCTTGAGCTGCACGCGGGCGCGCTCTAGCTCATCCTCGGTTAGACCTTCCTCGCGCAGGCGCCGCAGCTCGTTTAGAATGACCGCCAGGCATTCGTGTCCCTGCTCCGGGGTAGTGCCAGCATAGATACGCAAGGACCCTATGGCCTTATTGCTGCTCAGGCCCGCCGACACGCTGTAGACCAGACCGCGCTTTTCGCGTACCTCGACAAAGAGCCGCGAGGCCATATTGCCACCGAGGGCCTCGCCGATGATTTGCGCTGCATAATAGTCAGGGTGGGTGTAATTCGGGAAAGGCACCATCAGCCCCAGGTGCTCCTGCTTTCCCTCCTGATGTTCAAGGACAATGGTGTTAGAGGGGCGCGGATGCTGTTCCGGCGAAGGGCTGGCGGCCCCCTGCCAGTCGCTAAAGAGCCGCTCGATCTTGGCCACAACACGCTCCCAGTCGAAATTGCCGGCGATCGAGAGCAGGGCATTATTGGGGCGATAGCGTTCCTGCCAGAAGGCTAGCAGGTCCTCTTGCTGGAGCGCGCGCACATCCTCCGCAGTTCCATAGATCGGGCGTCCGAGGGCACTGCCGGCGTAGAAGTGCAGACGGGCCAGATCAAAGATGCGACTCATTGGCTCGTCGTCGCGTCGCCGAATCTCTTGCAGGATAATATTGCGCATCTGCTCTAACTCGTCACGGGGGAAGGTTGGCATCAGCAGGACTTCATGGAAGAGATCCAGCGTGGCATCGAGCCTGGTATTGACAATCTGAGCCCAGACCTGCGTTGTCTCCAGCGACGTGCTTGTTCCTTTGCGTGCGCCTAGCGATTCGAAGGCCTCATTCAGCGTGCGAGCATCCTTCTCCTTCGTCCCCTGAAATAGCATATATTCGAACAGGTGAGCCAGTCCGCTCTTATCCTCTGGCTCGTGGATCACCGCGGCATCGAGCTGAAAGCCAAACGTCACCGACCGCAAGCTAGGCATATACTGCCCGATCATCTCCAAGCCGTTGGGCAGGCGATGATAGAAAAAGTCCGGTGGCAACTGCAGACCCTGTTGACTATCCATAGAGAAGCGACTTTCCTTTCCGATTTCCCAGGCTAGCTTTAGGGGAGCCAGTGATTCATCTGCGATGATTGCTTACACTACAGCCAGTATATCATAACGGGCCTGCACCGTTGCTCGACGCTCCTGGCGCTGGCCCTGCCTGCCCCTCATCGAGCTGATGCCAGGCAGTCTTTGCCTCGATCTCCATGTGCCCCAGAGGAGAGGACCGGCCCGGAGGGTCGTGGATCAAAGCAAGAGGGCAGAACAGGCCCTTCAGTTCCCTTGCCGGGGCGTGCACGCTGGGTCGGTCCTGCCCTGTCACCTTCTTTCAGCGGCCATTCGATCCTTAATGGGGGAGGGGAGAATGAACCTCGGGCAGCGGTCTGGTGGCACCATGCTCGTAGAGCACCAGCAGGTACCAGCCAAGTGTTGCCAGCAGTGGCAGCAGGCTCAGCCCAGCGGCTGCCGGCTCAATGGTCAGCACCCCGCTCATGCGCATGTGCGGCAGACAAATGAGCTGGTTGAAGTGCAGCAGGGGGCGCTCGGTAAGATCTTGCCATTCCCAGCAGGGGCCAGGTACGGTGCCTTCGCCTTCCTCAGCACGCCGTTCATGAACACGACTCCAGCGATAGAGGGGACCATGCAGGCCGATGAGGACTCCGTCGCGACTCCACAGCTGGGGTTCGAAGATGGCCAGTTCTTCACCGCGCTCATCGTCCTGACGAATCGCCACTTGAGGCAGCCAGAGGCCGCGGCGCTCAAAGCAGAAACGTCCCTCGGCCACCTCAGCCAGGGCTGTGGTGCCTGCGAGCCGCTGGAAGCTGATGAGCGCCAGCGTCTCCTCTCCCGCCAGCAGCCGATAGCTGCGGAGAGTTCCCTCGCGCCAGTGCAAGGGGAGATCAGCGCAATCACGAATCGCACGCATAAGCCACTCCTTTCTTGCCTTCATGAGCCTGGACGCCCCACGCTTGCTATTCAGGTAGGTTCCCCCGCAATCCCTTGCTACCATCGCTGGTAGTAGCAGCCAGAGCGCCATGCCTTCGAACAGACTGGGGGACGCAGCTCTTCTGCCCCCGAGCCGCGTGCTATAATCTTTGCCAGGGCGACCTGAGATGAAGTGTCCCCTTAGTGCGCGACAAGGAGGCCAGCGTGGATTTCTCTCTGACAGAGGAGCAGAAGCTGATTCAGCAGACCGTGCGCCAGTTTGTTGAGCGTGAACTAATGCCGCTGGAGCATGAGGTCCTGCGCAATGAAGGGCGCTATCCGACAGGAATCGAGCCGGAGCGTTACCGGGCTTTGCAGCTCAAGGCTAAGGAGCTGGGTTTCTGGGGTATCAACACGCCGGAGGAGTATGGCGGTGCTAACCTGGGATCGGTGATGACCGCTCTTATCCAGATGGAGCTGGGACGCACCATTGTGCCTTTCAGCTTCGGCGGCAGCGTCGACAATATTCTTTTGCACTATAGCAACGAGAAGCAGAAGCAAGAATACGTGATCCCGGTGATCGAGGGAAAACGCATCTCTTGTTTCGCCCTCACCGAGCCGGGAGCCGGCTCCGATCCCTCGGCGATCCGTACGACCGCCGTCAAAGACGGCAACCACTGGGTGATCAACGGCCAGAAGGTCTTCATTACTCACGGCAATGAGGCCGATTTCGCGATGGTCTTCGCCGTCACCGATCGCGAGAAGCCCCCTCAGAGGGGCGGCGTGACCTGCTTTCTGGTGGATCGCGCGATGGGCTGGACCTCACGCCCCATTCCCACAATGGGCGGCTGGTCGCCCGCTGAGCTGTTCTTCGATAACGTGCGCGTGCCCGAGGATCACGTGCTGGGCGAGGTCGGCCAGGGCTTCTCGTTGGGCATGCAATGGATCGGTCAGGGGCGCTGGCTGATCGCCGCGCGCGCCGTCGGAACCGCTGAGCGCCTGCTGCAGATGGCCATCGATTACGCCCGCCAGCGTGTCACCTTCGGCAAGCCCATCGCCGAGCGCCAGGCTATTCAGTGGATGCTGGCCGATTCGGCGGTGGAGATCCAGGCCACGAAGTGGCTGACATTGCACGCGGCCTGGAAGGCCGATCAGAAACAGGACAACCGCTACGAGGCCAGCCTCGCCAAGCTCTACGGCTCCAACATGGTCAATCGCGTGGTCGATCGCGCGCTCCAGATTCATGGCGGCATGGGCTACACCAAGGAGTTACCTATTGAGCGCTGGTATCGCGACGTGCGCGTGACGCGCATCTATGAGGGTACGGACGAGATTCAACACTATATTATCGCCCGTGCACTGCTGAAGGGCTACGTCCATCTCGGCACCTGGGACTGAAAGGCTCTTGAGCAAGGGCCGCGGCCAGACCATCCACATGAGAAGCGCATGATGGCCCTGCTTGCCAAAGGTAGGGCCATCGTGCCTCTCCATTCTTCCCCCTCTCCTGCTCCCGGTTTACGGCTTGCGGGCGGAGATGACGTACTCGAAGAGCTCCTTTTTCGAGGAGCGCTTGCGCAGCGGCACGATCTCTATGCTGCCAGGTTGCAAGCACCTCTGCACAGGGTGTCTTCCAAGAGGGAGGCAGCATAGTAGCTTGTTGGAGCCGGTCGAAAAGAGAGGGACTGATGGCCAGGGCTGTCGTGCCGGTGCCGCAGAATGGATCGAGCACCAGCGAATCGCCTGGCGGGAGCCCGGCCAGCAGCTCCTTGATCAGCGTCACCGAGTGAGCAGGAGTGAGCTTGAGCCAGCCATAGCGCGTCTCTGGCCGGTTCCCCTGAAAGCTGAGATGGTGATTGCGTCTCAGCGCTGCCACTCTCTGGGTCGAGCACGGTATCTCAACAAGCTACTCTTCGAAATAGTCGCTATCGATCTTTTTCAAGATGTAGCGCGTTTCTTCAGTTACACCCACTCCGTGATCGATCATTAATTGGGCCATCTGCTCGCCATCGATTAAGACAATGCTCAGATTATCAACGCTACGAGCATAGTTTTGGGCGCTGGTGGAGAAAGTGCCAGTCGTCATAAAGATCCCTTTGCGGGCCTTCTTACCCATTAAGGCCCCTGCAAAGGCCTGGACATCGGGTCCGCCAACGGTACCCTGCCAGCGCTTAGCCTGAACATAAATGCGATCCAGTCCCAGGCGGTCCTCATAAATCACGCCATCGACTCCGCCATCGCCGGTACCACCCAGCGCCTGGGCCGCCTCTTTGCGCGAGCCACCATAGCCCATTGCCAGCAATAAATCCAAAACCAACCGTTCGAAGAAGCCTGGGGTACTCTTCCTGACGCGCTCGAGCAGCTCCTGAGCGAGTTCGCGCTTGAGCGTCTGATAGGTCGTCTCTAACAGCTCCTGGGGAGTCTGGCCGGAGCGATCGAGCGCCTCCTGGGCGGCAACTGGCGACTGCCCATTATGGGACGAGGAAGCCAGGAACTGCAGGAACTCGGGGAAGCGCTTCAGGTAGGCCACATCCAGCGTCGGTGGTCGCGCTATCAACACCCTCCTACCACGCTCGGTAATGCGGAAGCGCCCGCGGCCTGCGCTCGCGAGCAACTGCGCTTTTTGCAGATACGTACGGGCCCACGACAGACGGTTCCAGAACTTGGCCTGTTTCCCGCTGGGAAGCGGCTCATTGCGTTCGGTCTCACTGAGAGCGAAGCGCCGGGCCACAAGCTCAGCCGCTTCGGTCAGGGTATGCTCCTGGCCATCGCCAGCCAGCTCCAGCAAAGGCCAGAGAAACTCTTGAAAATTGGGGACAGGCATGACCTTTCTCAGCAGGGCAGAATTGTCGGAATGCCACCATTATAGCACAGTGTGTGAGCTGAAGCTATTCCCTTCCAAAAGAAGAGCAGGATCTCCACTTCGTTCGTAGAGA
Organism: Thermogemmatispora aurantia; assembly: GCF_008974285.1. Lineage (GTDB taxonomy): Bacteria > Chloroflexota > Ktedonobacteria > Ktedonobacterales > Ktedonobacteraceae > Thermogemmatispora > Thermogemmatispora aurantia. Next base: position 1,540,563 of record NZ_BKZV01000001.1, read on the forward strand.
ATCCTGCACACAGACCATCGTCAACAGAAGAAGAGCGTGAACCGTCATGATTTGACTTGCTGCAACTGGCGCAGCAGATCAGCCAGGTCCTCATAGACATGCTCGGGCTTGATTGGAGAGACCTCGATATCGGCGCGGTTATTGCGGCCCGAGAGCACCAGAATCGTATGGGTTCCGGCGGCCTGGCCAGCCAGAATATCTACGTCCAGGCCATCGCCAATCATTACCGTCTCCTCCGGCTTACTGCCCAAGCGCTCCATTGCCTCCAACAAGAGCATTGGCTCCGGCTTGCCCACCACCTCCGGCGTCACGCCGGTACCGGCTTCGATAGCTGCCGCCAGAGTTCCACAGCCCGGTAGGAAGCCGCCGCCGGCGATCGGCAACAACGGATCGCGATTGATGGTAATAAAGAGCGCGCCGGCCAGCACGATGCGCACTGCGCAGGTTAGCTTGCTATAATCGAAAAAGCGATCGAGGCCGACCAGCACCACATCGGCCTCCTCTGCATCGACCTCCACCACCGTCAGGCCATACTCCTGCGCTAATTCCACCAGCGGCTGCTCGCCCACAATGTAGACCCGTGCCCCAGGCAGTCGGCGGGCGATATTCTGCATCGCCGCCTGGCCCGCGCTCATCAAGTGCTCAGGCGTGGCTGGGATGCCCAGGCGCTCTAGCTTGGCCAGAATCTGCGAACCCGTAGCGAACGAGTTATTCGTCAAAAAGATATACTTTTTACCGTTGGCCTCCAGCCACTGCACGAACTCGCGCGCGCCTGGCAGCAGCTCGTTCCCACGGTAAACGACGCCGTCCAGATCGATCAGGTAGGTCGTATAAGGCAGCATAGACCTTCTTTCCGTAACGTTCGGCAAAGCACAGGCAAGATTTCAGGCCGAACCCACCCACAGTCAGCTAGCGAGTCGGCTCAGCGCGGCAGCAATAGCTCGCGGATGGCGACCACATCGCGGCGCAGGCCAGGATCAAGCTGCATAGCCCGCTCGATCTTCTCGCAGGCATGCAGCACCGTGCTATGGTCGCGCCCACCGAAGAGCTGGCCGATTTCCAGCAGCGAGAGCTGGGTCTCCTGGCGAATCAGATACATGGCAATCTGGCGCGGAATCACAATCTGCTTATCGCGCTGCTTGCCACACATGGCCTCCAGCGGGATATGGAAGTAATCGGCCACCGCCTGGGCAATCTGCCTGCCACTCAGCTGCACTTCGCGCGCCCCATTGCCCAGCGATGACATCGCCGCCCGCGCCACATCAAGCGTCAGCTCGGTGCGGTGCAGCTGCTGGTAGGCCATCAGACGATTAAGGCAGCCCTCCAGCTCACGAATATTGGTCTGGACGCGACTGGCGATATAGGCGATGACCTCATCGGGTACCGGATAATGCAGCATATCGGCCTTGACACGTAGAATCGCCATGCGCGTCTCCAGATCAGGTGGCTGAATATCGGCGATCAGTCCCCACTCAAAGCGTGAGCGCAGTCGCTCCTCCAGGCTCACAATAGCCTTGGGGGGGCGATCGCTGCAGATGACGATCTGCTTGCTCATCTCGTAGAGGCTGTTAAAGGTATGGAAAAACTCCTCCTCCGTCGACTCTTTGCCAGCGATAAACTGGATGTCATCGACCAGCAGAATATCGACGGAGCGATACTTCGCGCGAAACTCCTCGGTGGTGCGATAGCGAATCGCATTGATAATCTCGTTCGTAAACTGCTCAGACGAGACGTAGAGCACCGTTAGACCGGCCTGAGCACCCTTATGACCAATGGCGTGCAGCAAATGGGTCTTGCCCAGGCCGACCCCTCCATACAGGAACAGCGGATTATAGGCCTCGCCGGGGGCCTCCGCCACCGCGTAGGATGCGGCATGGGCCAGACGGTTACTATTGCCCACAATGAAGGCGTCAAAGGTATAGCGCGGGTTCAGCCGGTTGGGCATCGCCCCTGCGCTCTCCTGCTCCCAGGAAAGCGTTCCGCCAGCCAGCGACCCCGGCAGCGTGGAGTCATGCGGCGCGTGCACAGGTGGCTTGCTAGGCAGATCGTAATCATAGTAGGGAGAAGGAGGAGTAGAGTCATTTCTGCTGTGTCGAGCGACAAACGTCTCCGTTATTCTCTGGCGGTCCTCCATAGCGGCCATCTCCATCTCCTCATCAGCGTGAGCCTCCCGGGGAGCATCATTCGCCGCCACCACCCTCAGTGTCACCGGCTGCTGAACTAACTCGGCGAGGGCCTGCTCGATAGCAGGCTGGCACTGCTGCTGAATCAGAGCACAGGCCAGAGCATCGGGAACCAGGAGCCAGAAAGAGAGAGCTTCTGTCTCCCCTGTCGTGGCGGGCGACTCGCGAGCGGGAGCAACGGGCATGAGGCGGGCAGTGCGCAGCCAGACCCTGGCCACAACATCGATAGGCAACAGCTCCAGGCGCTGGAGCGCCCTGTGCCAGAGCGTGGCTGGATTCACGCGGATCACTCTCCCGCCTGGTCCTCAGCGAGCGCCACACACTCGATCTCGACCAGAGCCTGGCGCGGAAGCTCGGCCACGGCTACCGTTGAGCGGGCCGGCGCCGGCTCGGAGAAATAGGTAGCGTAGACCGCATTCATCGCCTGAAAGTCGCTCATGCGGGCCAGAAAGACGGTTGTCTTGACTACGCGCGAGAGAGAGCTGCCGGCAGCCTGCAGCACAGCCTGCAGATTCTGCAACACGCGATGGGTCTGGGTTGCCACATCGTCGCCCACCAGCTCGCCGCTGGCGGGATCGAGCGCAATCTGTCCAGAGGCATAGATAAACTGGCCGCAGCGGATCGCCTGGCTATACGGTCCGATGGCGGCAGGTGCACTGGTGGTACTAACCTTCGTTCGTTCCATACAGCAATTCTAACCGTGGGCGCTTGAGTGAGCGCCCTCCTTCTCATCCAGGTTCTCTTCTAAGAGTATGATACCGACGGGACCAATCCTTCTTCACGGATACTGGCGCTGCGGTGGGAAGAGCGGGCCACCACCACCGCCAGCGGGAGAGGCCAGGCCCTGCCAGGGAGAGGCCACAGCGGGATGTCCTTGCTGCACCAGCTCACGCAAGCAGGCCCGCAAAGCCTGTTGCAGTTCGATGGCCGAATGGAAGCGGTCCTCCGGCTCTTTTTCCAGCGCGCGCATCACCACCCGCTCCACACTGATTGGCAACGAGGGGTTAAACTGGCGCAGCAGCGGGGGATTGGTAGAGGCGTGCTGCATCGCGATCGAGACTGCGGTCGGCCCCACAAACGGCGGGCGCCCGGCCAGCATTTCAAAAAGCACCACGCCGAGCGAATACAGATCGGAGGAGGCCGTCAACGTCTCGCCGCGCGCCTGCTCCGGAGAGAGATAATCTGCCGTCCCGAGCACGATACCACTGTTCGTCAGTCCAGCATCTTCGGCCACACGCACAATCCCAAAATCTGTCAGCTTGACCCAGAGGCCACTGCTCAAATCCTGGGACAGCGGCGTGATCCCGTTCCAGGTCAACATAATATTCTGAGGTTTAATATCGCGGTGGATAAAGCCGCGCGCGTGGGCCACCTGCAGCACTGAGCAGACCTGGCAGGCGATTTCAAAGGCTTCGCGCACCTGCAGGCGGCGGCGCTGAGTGATCAGCTGCTTCAACGTGGGGCCTTGAATGTACTCCATCACCAGGAAATACTGCCCACCCTCCTCAACAAAATCGTAGATGGTAACCGCATTGGGGTGGGCCAGAGCTGCTGCCGCGCGCGCCTCCCGGCGAAAGCGCTCTACGGCGCGCAGATCATTCTTATCGAGCGAACGCAGCACCTTAATGGCAACAATACGCTCCACGCGGTGGTCCCAGGTCTTAAAGACGCTAGCCATGCCGCCGGTAGCAATATGCTCACGAATCTCGTAGCGTCCCGCGATGAGCGTGCCTTCCAGCTGACTCAAGGCTCTACCTCAGATCCCCCAGCAAGGTGATATCAAAGGATCGTTATTTGTTCCCAGTATAGTGCGTAGGGTAAGTATATCATCAAAACACTCACGCCGTCCAGAATGGGTGAGAATCGCCATCGACACCACCGCTTGTGAGCTGGATTGGGCTGCCAGCGGGACTGTAGGTCTTGGTCTTCGGATTGTAATTGAGCTTGAGAAGCCAGAGATTAAACTCCTCATTGGAGTAGAAAAAGTAGGCGATGGCTTTCCCATCGGGGGACCAGACGGGCTGGCTGACAAACTCCCCTTTGACGAGCAGCTTGGACTGCTGGTAAGGCAAGAGGGCCTGCTTTTCCACCGTCGGATCGTTCGGGTTCGTGGTAACGCCTTCCGGAGTGGGCATGATGTAGAGGCCCATCTGGCCGTCCGACTCACGCCGGATGTAGGCAATGGTGTTGCCATCGGGGGAGAAAGCCGGCTCTAAACACTGCACGTTGGGCGGAGTGATCGCAATCCCCGGATCGAAGCCCGGCAATCCAGGATAGTAGGTACCGTGAGGCTTACGCGCAATTTCATTGGGATCTTCCATGAAGAGCTGAATCACCTGCTGTGTGTGTGTGTTATCGTAGGCATAGTGGGTATATATAATCTGGTCAGGGTGCCCGGGCCGGAAGCTGGGATCACTGTCACCTCCATCGCCAACATAGGCGTAAGCCACATCCTGGACCGCATTGTAGTTGTTAGGCTCATCGATCGACATCTCATAGATCTGCAGGTCGAGTACTGGCGCATCGTAGTGCGTGTACTGATACCAGTCTTCCTTCTGGAAATCGCTCAGGAAGAGCAGGTGCTTGCTGTCGGGGGCCCAGCGTGGCTGGACATTCCATTTGAAATCATCCTTGGGGACATCCAGGCCAGGCACAAAGTAGTAATGGCCATTGCCATCGAGCAACATATGCCACGGGCCACCGTTGACCGACATATACTCGATGTCGGAATAGTCCTTGAAGCGCACTGTGAAGGCGATCCATTTACCATCAGGTGAGACCGCCGGATCGCTCACAGTCTGACCTTTGGTGAGCTGCTTTAAGCTATTGGTCAGGCCATCCAGGACCCACAGGTTATGATCGATGGTGAAGTAAATCTTCCCTTTGAAGAGATTTGGGTTCTGATTGACTCCTACCTGGCGGTTCCCGACTGTGGTCTGCTTGAACTCGCTGTTGCCACCTCCAAACCAGAGACAGCCCTGCAGCAGAACCACCAGGCATGATAGCAAGATGCCCAGGCGCCACGAGATGCTCTGCTTCTTCATCGCTCTTCTTCTCTTCTCTGAACCGCTCGCTCACTTGCTCGTACGTCAGGATAATGCCCGGGGTGGATCGACGGAAGGCAGAGCTGTAGCGACCTCACTTTGTTCCTTTCTCGCTCGCGGGTCTGCAACCAATGTCTACAGCCCTGCAACAATGCTGCCAGATCGCGAGGCTCTCACTATCTCCCCACTCGGCAGGCGCGAGCGGACGCTGGCGCACCAGCCCCAGGCTCGGCGCTGGCTGCGCTCTCCGAGCGTCCTCCGGGGTAGCAAGGTGAGGCAAGCAAGTCTGTGGCCCTGGACCATCAGTACCCACAGACCTGTCCTTTCCTCTCTCTGCTCCACCGCCCGGGCATCGTCATCCATTCTTATGTATAAATCGTCATAGAGGCCTGCCTCGTCTCGCCGATCTGTCAGGCAATAAATACCTTCCTGCCCGATGAAGGCGAGTTTCGAGGCAGGTATCAGATCCCAGGTCAGGCAGCGACCTCGTCTCCGGCGTGGTCCACTGGCTGACCAGACTAGACCTTCGCCGCATCCAGCGACTCACAGACTACCGCCAGCATCAAGTCAAGCAGGCTGCGTATACCTAAGAGGTTATCGCTGCTGCCGCCCTGCAGGCTCATCAGGCCGAGATTAGCCATCTGAGCAGCAGTGGAGAGCGGATTGCCAGCTTGCGCGCTGTCAGCCACAGCCGAGGTAGATTGAAGCGTCGAGAGTGCGCTGTTGCTGGTCTTGCTCGTCGCCTGAGCCACTGTTGACGACGAGGGATTGCTGGCTGTCCCAATATTGCACTGAGCCTTGTCGCCCAGAGCGAACATCTTGGCAATCACCGGCAGCAGAGCATCGCAGTTGGGGATCTCGACATCGACTGCTTGACCCGCGCGTGTCACTGTAGCGGCATGTGAGTAAGGCGGGCCCAGGGTCACACGCTGCACGCTCGCCGCATTGATCGTACGAGCGAAATTCATCAGCTCCAGCACCTGAGTCAAAGAGAGGTCGGTCTTCACGTATCCATTCAGGTCCTGGGCGATCTCCTGCAATTTCCCAAAAATCTGGGGGTTATCAAGTTTGGTTTTCAGCTGCGTCAGCACCTGCTGTTGACGGGCCGAACGGCCAAAGTCGCCCACCAGGTCGGCATGGCGCGAGCGGACATATTCCAGGGCCTGGATACCTGACAAATGCTGCGGTCCTGGCACAATATAGAGGCGCTTGTAGGCATGGATATCACCGGTCGTATTGCCGACATCATCGGGATAGGTATCGTCTGTAATGGGGTGCATAACATCAACATCGACCCCGCCGACCGTATCGATCACCTTGACAAAGCCATCGAGACCGACCCAGGCATAGTAATCAATCGGGATACCAAAATCGGCATGGATCGTAGCGCGCGAAAGGGCCACGCCTCCGTAACCGTAGGCTTCATCCAGTTTGCCCATGCCGACCCCGGGGATTGGCAGCCAGAAATCACGCGGGATCGAGAGCATGCCGACGCTATGGGTGGCCGGATCAACAGTCACCACGATATCCGTCTGGGCAATATAGTGACCAGCGAATTTTTCATCGGTATCACTGCCGAGCAAGAGAATGTTAAAGCGCCCCCCGCTGAGGATCGAGCCACCGCTCTGGCTCTGCGATGTGTCGGAACCGCTATCTCCGCGCAGGCGCGGGACCTGCTGACCAACAATATTATTGACGGTTCCGGCGAAGGCATAGTAATAGTAAGCCACCGCCGCGCCTGTGAGAAGGAAGATCACCAGGCAGGCCACGGCCACGATGCGCACCCAGAGAGGGAAGCGGCGTCTCCGTGTCTGTCCCTTCCTGACAGGGCGAGGCAGCGAGGGACTGGCCGGCTGAGCTGAGTGTAGAGGTACCGGTTGAGGTGGCGCTCCCCAACCACCCGAGGACGGCCAGTCAACGCCCGGCGTAGCACCCACCGCTGGCAGACCATTACCCAGGCCCGGCAGCGACACAGGGTAAGTAGCTGATGGTGTCGTTGGAGGAGCTGTCATCGCCCCTCCCATAGCCAGCGGTCCCGTTCCTGGGCCCGAAGCCAGACCAGCCCCCTGACCAGGATAACCCGGCATTCCACCAGGCATGGAACCAGGCCCACTGAGGCCTGGTGCGGCTGGCCAGGGACCCAGGCCCGAGGGACCCAGGCCCGGCGAACTGAGTGGCCCTCCGAGGGCAGACGAGGGCTGCGACTGAGCCAGCCCCTGCTGCAACAGATCGGGCAGGCGATTCAGAGGAACATTGGCGTCCGTTTGGTGCGACGAAACCTGATTCAGAGAGAAGGGCGGAAGACCCTGTTGAGAAAGTGGCAGAGGCAGGTCGCCGGTTCCGTTTGGTGACTGGCCAGCAGGCGTCGCAAGAGGCGAAGAGGCCGCAGGCCCGGCAATACCAGGCAGAGAGAGCCTCGGCGGTCCGCCCACAGGATTCTTCTGCCAGAGACCCGAACCTGTTGACCGTGTGGCAGTCGGTCCCGCCTGCTGATCCTGCGCCGCGGCTTCTCCCCCCCTTTGCCCGCCGTTCGGCGACCACAGACCCGACTGAGGCTCCTGCTCAACAGGCTCATTGAGAATCTGAGCCGGATTCTTGATAAACTGGCGTTTCGCAGTCATTCAAACTCACTTCCTGACAACTTCCTAGCAGAGAGCCTTGTTGGCATGCGCGCTAAATTCTCACACGCGCACAGCACTGATACTGCTCCAGGTCACTTCACTCCAGTACAGGTGCCTTGTGCTTCTCCGCCCTGCTACCGCCCACATCATTCTCTCAATTTCCTAGCAGCAGTTTCTAGTCTCGCTGGCTCGTTTATCTGCTTCCTCAGTAAGTCGTAGCCCTCCTTCTGTGACAGGGCCGTACCTCTTCTTTGCGTACTGTTAAGTACAACGCTTTGGCAAGTCGTTTCCCGTGGCCATCGTAAAATATGGCTATCCCGCAGGATAGCAAAAGCAACCGCGTAAGGAGAAGGCAAGCGTTACAGCTCACGGTAAACAAGCAGACTGGTCAGCCAAAGCAGGCGTTCTAGCCTGACCTACCCTCCTGCTGACTGGACCCTACATCGGCAGAATAGACCCATCCGTGAAAGAAGCTGCTCCTGACCAATGGCTGGCCAGAAAGCGAGGTATCGTCTCGGCTGCAACCTGCCCGAGCCAGCAAGCATGCATGCCAAAACGAGCAGAGCAGACGCCAGCGAACCCTATCATGCGGGACGGTCACCCAGCGCCCACCCGGGGAATAGCCTCTCGCTCGCCAGCGCATAGCCCCGCCAGCGGAACAACCCGGCAGCGCTAATGGACGCTACCCTGGTCCCGGATAGGAAAGCGTCGCTGATTCGTAGTCACTTACTATAACGCATACTGTTCCAGCAAGTTTGCAAACAGAACCTTTTTGGCCAGGGGCAACCGGCCAGACCCCTCCAGAGCCTCGTTGGGCTATGAGCGGCAGCTCCTGCACCAGCTAGCGATCGCGATCGCCAGCCCAGAAGGCAGGCTCAGCTCAGGCAAAGAGCTGGCCAAGCAACTGTTCCTGCTGCAACAGGGCGGCCTGGCGCAGACCTGCAAAGGTCTCCACCCCCAGGCGCTGCTCCAGGGTGTTGAGAAACAGCTCAACCGTGCTCACCGTTGGGTCCTGCAGAGCCTGGCGCCACTGCACCGCAAAGAAGAGCAAGGCCAGTCCTTCGACCTGCCTTCCCTGCTCATAGAGCAGCATGCCCATGTTGGTGACAATCATGCCAATATCGTAGCGCTCCTGGGTGCGCAGTGCTAGCTTCAGTGACTGTTGATAATAACTCAGAGCTTGCTGATACTGCTTTTGCGTCTGGCAGAGCAGACCTAGATTATGCAGTGCCACGCACTCGATCTCAGGGTCAGGCTCTGCGAGTTGGCGATTGAGCAGCAGCGCCTGCTCGAAATAGGCCTGGGCCTGCTGGAGTGCCCCCATGCTGCGATACAGCTCGCCCATGTTGACCAGCGTTACCGCCGCATCGTGCTGGTCGCCCAGGGCTTGCTGAATGCTGAACGCGCGTTCATAGCAGAGCTGGCTCTGCTCATACTCACCCAGGCGGGCATAGAGCAAGCCCAGATGACTATTGACCAGGCCCTCATCGTGGCGGGTCAGCAAGCCGCTGGGCGGTAGCATCCCTGTATACATGCTCATCAATGTATTCCACGTTCCCCAGCGCATGAGGCTTTCATGCAAGCTCTCGTCGAAAAGCAGATCGCAGGCTTCCTGCCAGCGCCAGCCCAGGCAGAGATGGCGAATAGCATGCAACAGCGGCACAACGTCCTGCAGGCCCGTGCGCTGTTCGCGAGGCGGGCACTGCTCCAGAGCCAGGCGACGGTAGTAGGCCGCAACTTGTAAATGGCTGTTCGCCAGAGCGATCTCGCGGGCCTCCGGCTCATCTGGTTTCAGGCCGGCCAGGGCCTCCAGTAAAGGGCTACGCAGGCCCAGCATGCTCTCCAGCGCCTCGCTATGGTGGAGATCGTTCCCCTCCAGGTAGGCAGCGAGTACATACTGGCGCAGCAGGCTATGCAGGTCGTAGCAGGTGATCCCTGCCTCATTCAGGGAGCACTGCACCAGCGAAAGCTGCGCCAGCTGCAGCAGCTCCTGCTCAAAGCGCAGAGCATGTGCTGAGGCGTACTGGCCCGTAACCGTAGTCACAATTCCCGTCAGTGGGACCGGTTCGGAGAAGAGCGCCAGGGCGCGCAAGAGCAAGGTCTGCAGGGGAGAGAGATGGCGATAGAGCGCCGCGATAGTCTGGAGGGTTACATCGCCACTCCAGAGCGGCTGATACTCGGCGGCGTGCAAGAGATAGGACAGAGAAATTCCTGAGAGCTGTACAAGGGCGCAGACCAGCAACAGGGCAAAGACATGGCCGCCGCAGCGCTGCCAGACCAGAGAGAGATCCTCATAGCTGCCCTGCAGACCGCGTTGCAGCAGCAAGGAAACCCCCTCGGGGATACTGACCCGCGAGACCAGATACGAGCGCACGCGCTTCTCATCGTCGTTGAGGGGTCCATAGGGCGATAGATAGCTCGTCAGCAAGAGGCGGCTGGTGCCCAAATCCATCTGAAGCATCTCAAAGAAGGCCGCCAACGCTCCGCGTCCGACCAGTCCCTGGGCCGTCTCCGGGTCCAGCAACTGCTCAAACTGATCAAGGACAATGAAGGCGCTCTCATGTGGACGGCGCAAGGCACGCACCAGGGTCGCAATCTGCTGCTCGGGCTTGAGCAGAAAGAAGGTAGAGGTGTCAACGTTGATGCTGCGCAGGATAGCGGCGATGACATCGGGTAGATTGGCGAACGAGCTAATGCTCAGCCAGACAAAGTAACGTGGCTGCAGCGGAGGCTCCTTTGCCACCTGGGCCATGGCCTGGATACTCTTATAGACGAGCGCGGCCAGCGTCGATTTACCGACCCCCGGCTCACCAGTGAGAAAGACAGCGCTGGTATTGGGGTTGCTCAGCATGCGCCTCACTGCATTCACCTCATCAGCGCGCTGCAGAATGCACTCAGGTTCTGTCGCTGGAGGTGTTGTCGAATAGATCCCGAATGTGAACTGCTGCCGACGCTGAGGTGTTGGCTGAAGCGCAGCGGATAAGGGCGGCGTTCCTCCGCCTGCCTGCCCGCCCCCAGAGACCAGGTTGTTGTATTCCCACCCTTGCATACAACGTTGTACCTCGATGTTTCACTTGTGGTGAGTGCAGTATACCATATTGGCACGCCTCAAGGGGCGGATAGCCTGAAAATGCTACTATAGGGACGTAATTCGCGTAGAAGGGAGAAGGATGAGTCGACCTATGCTCCGAGTGATTTACATGGGCACTCCCCAGTTTGCCGTGCCTCCCCTGGAAGCCTTGATCCGCGGCGCCAGACCTGGGGCCGTCTTAGCAGAGGGTTACGAGATTGTAGCGGTGATCACGCGTACCGACAAGCCGGTTGGCCGTGGTCACCACCTGGCTTTTTCGCCAGTGAAACAGGTTGCGCTTGCTCATGGCTTACACGTCTGGCAGCCTGGCTCGCTCAAGCGCCCTGAAACGATCGAGGCCCTGGCAGCCTATCATGCCGACCTCTACATCGTCACGGCTTTCGGCCAGATTCTGCCCCAAGCCGTGCTCGATCAGCCGCGCTACGGCACTTTGAATATCCATGCCTCATTGCTGCCGAAATACCGCGGCGTCTCGCCGATCAGCGAGGCCATCCTGCAGGGAGAGAGTGAGACCGGCGTGACCATCATGCTGCTCGATGCTGGCATCGATACCGGCCCTATTCTCCATCAGCGCCGCCTGCCGATTGACCCTGACGATACTACGGAGACGCTAAGCGCGAAACTGGCAGAGCTGGGGGCAACGGCCCTGCTGGAGACACTACCACGCTGGATCGCCGGCGAGATCACGCCTCAGCCCCAAGACGAGAGCCAGGCGAGCTATACCCGCATGCTGCGCAAGGAGGACGGCCAGATCAACTGGCAGCGGCCCGCAATCTGGCTGGCACGTATGGTGCGCGCTTATACCCCCTGGCCGGGCAGCTACACGTTCTGGCGTGGCAAGCTGCTCAAGATTCTGAAGGCCACAGCCCTGAGCGAGGAGCAGAGTCCCCTTCCAAGGAACCTGCCTCCCGGCACAGTACATCGGCACACGCTTGCCGGCGAGGAGCTGCTGGCAATCGCTTGTGGGGAAGGCTGGCTCCTGGTGAGCCACCTGCAGCTGGAAGGGCGCAAAGCGATCAGTGCCGCTGAGTTCCTTCGCGGTTACCCTCAGATCGTCGGCAGCGTGCTTGGGTCTTCCAGCTAAACTGCTTCAGGCCAGGATTCCATTGGGAGGCAGACAGGACTGAAAGAAACGGGGAAACACCTAGCAAAACCGGCAGAGAGAGCTGTCAATCGCTTCTCTCTGCCTTCCTCTGGCATGGACGCCGACTGAGGGAACCCTTTCTTCTCTGTCCCGCTCCGCGAGCCAGTGCTCAGGCAGCCCGGGGGCGAGTCACCAGGGCACCAATGACGCAGATAATGGCGATCGCAAAAAAGAGCACCGCATGTTTTACGTGGACGGCGGTCGGTGGCGAAGCGAGCAGATGGGGAATGCCTGGGATTAGATAATAGATGCCGGCAATCAACGCCACGATCGCTACCACGATCGCCAGGATAAAGACCGTAGGACTGGAAGAGTTCTTCATCGTTCCACCCTTTCCTGAGAGAAAGAAATAGGTTATTTGTTTTGTTGGTAAGAAAGATCTGGCCCTGGTTGGGCCTACTAGCTAGGCCGCAGTCCTACCTGGCCAGGAAAAGAGGCCAGGGGTAACAGGGAGCCTTAGCCGGATCACCAGCCCTCTACTTTCCGGGGCTACTCCTGTCCCCCTGCCTGCCTATCGTTTCAAGGCGCGCCTGCCCCGTCCATCCAGCCAGAGAGAGGCGGCAGCAAGCACACGGACAACAAGCCAGGCCAGCCCAATACAGACCGGCACAGGACTCGGCCCAACTAGGCCGTCTTGGGCCGCCCCATCACCATACCGACGATCCCAACGATCAGCAGGATCGCACCGACAATCAGGCCGACCAGGCCGCGTGCAGGATGATGAGTTACCTCGAACACGACGCCGAGGATGAGCAGAATAATACCTACAGCAAGGGCGGCATAAAAGAGATACTGGTTCTTCATACGCGGTGTTCCTACCTTTTCCTCAAAAGTTCAAAATAGGGACCTCGGTTCGCGGGGTCAAGCCCTGTCGGGGCTGACGACAGGACTTCCTCCTTCAGAACGGGGACCATTGCCAGGCTGGGGGGAGCCACCACCGACAGGGCCATCCCTGTCGAGAGCAGCTTCCTTCCCCCACAGCCTCTAAGCAATTCTACCTAATCAGGCAGCGGTGTGCAATACGAAGAAGAGCAAAACAAGCCCAACCAGGCCAGCGATCCAGCAATAGACGGCAAAAGGATAGAGGTTACCCGTCTCAAAATACTTCAGTAAGAATTTAGTACTGAGGTAAGCTGCTAGCCCCGAGAGTACCATGCCTGTAAAGACCAGCAGCAAGACGGAGCCTGAAAGGCCAAAGAGCTGAGGGATTTCAAGAACAGCCGCCGCAAAGATGATGGGCGTTCCTAGCAGAAAAGAATAGCGCGCCGCGTCCTCATGGCTGAGGCGCACACCGAGAGCGGCCACCATCGAAGCGCCAGAGCGCGAGATACCCGGGATCAAGGCCAGGGACTGGCCCAGGCCCACCAGCACCGCCTCTTTCCAGGAGAGCGAGGCCAGAGGACGCAGCAGACTCTTCGCGTCCTTACTAGCCTGACGACGCTCCTCTTGTGCCGTTCGATAGCGGCGCAAGGCCTCCCCAAAGAAGAGCAGGGAACCATTGACCACCAGGAAGGTGGCGGCGACAACAGGAGACGCGAAGAGCTGCTTCAGCGGCTTCTCCAGAAAGACCCCCAGAATCCCCGTCGGGATCGAGCCGATAATGATCAACCAGCTCACCCATTCCTCGGTGCCTCGTTGTACCTGGCCTTCTTTGACGCTCTTCCACAAGGTGCGCAGCACCTGGAGCCAATCGCGCCAGAAATAGATCACGAGCGCCAGGGCTGTTCCCAGGTGGAGCGCTGTAATCAAAGGCAGAAAACGTTCGTTGCCCACAAGATCTCCCCAACCCAGCAGCCCAGGGATGACTACTGTGTGCCCCAGGCTGCTGATGGGGAACAGCTCGGTGATACCCTGCAACAGAGCTAGAAAAATGACCTGTCCGAGATTCAGATTCATTAGCTCTACTCTCGCCGTTGCTTCCTTACTTCAGATACTGCTGAACCTCCTGATCAAACTCGGCCTGAGTCTTGGCAAAGACGGCCCGTCCGTTATCAGGCCGGTTCAGGAAAAAGTAGTAGTCGGTTTTGGCCGGCGACGCCGCTGCCTGCAGGCTGGCCAGACTCGGGCTACAGATCGGCGTCGGTGGCCAACCCTTATGTGTATACGTGTTCCAGGGACTATCGGGTAGCACCTGACTACCCGAAGCGGCCAGGGGCGCCCAGTAGCTCTTTGTGCCGGGCTGCGAATCGCGTGCGTACTGGACAGTGGGATCTGCATCGAGAAAGCCTGCTGTTTCGGCATTGGGACGATAGACACGGTTCCAGTAGACACTGGCGATCAACGGGCGGTCGCTGTCAAAGGCCGCCTCACGTTCAACAATTGAGGCCAGAATGACCATCTGGTAGAGACTCATATGGTTCGCTGCCGCCTGCGTGTCCAGGTGGTACTGCTGCACCTTGGCCTGGAACTCCTCCAGCAGGCGATCGATCACATCAGTGGTCGTCGCCCCAAGCGTGAAAAAGTAGGTATCGGGGAAGAGAAGCCCCTCCATCGTCGCCCCCGAGGGGAGCTGCTTGAGAAAAGGAAATTTGTTGCGATCGGGGAACTTGGCCGGATTCTTGGTGTAGGTCAGAAAGTCCTGCTTGCTGAAACGTGGCAAGCCCGCTGCCTCAATCTTGTCAGCAATCTGTTCCAGACGCCAGCCCTCGGGGACACGTATGGCAATCTCATCGGGCTGCCCTGTCATGAGCGCATCGATGATGTCGCTCATGTTCATGCTGCTGTTCAGGTTGCGATAGACGCCAGCTTGCAAATGCTGGTCCAGACCCTTGATCTTGGCCCAGAAACGAAAGGCCAGCGTGTTGCGGATCAGTCCCTTGGCCTGCAGATCATTCGCCAGCTGCTGTACCGTCTCATTCTCCTGGACAATGATCGTTACCGTATGCCCCTGGCCGGGCGGGCTGACAGGCTCTAAGACCGCCGTGACCAGGTTCCACGAGACATAGGTGAGGCCCAGAACCAGGGCAAAGACCAGAAAGACGCTGAGAATGGCCCCCCGTGAGCGAGGAGGGTGAGGACCTCGTACTTTCATTGTGACGCTTCCTCTGGAGCTTGGTGCCGGTGATTCAGGTACTGCTGCAGAATAAGCGCCGCTGCCAGAGCATCGACTCCCTGCCGGTTCCTTCCTCCTTTTCCCTGACCACCTCGATGACCACCACGCCTGGAACGCCTCCCTCCTTCCTCCTGCTCCCGCTCTGCGAGCAAACGCTGCGCCTCCACGGTCGAGAGGCGCTCATCCCACAGATCGACTGGGATCTTGATATGGCGCTTCAAGCGCTCGACAAAGGCTAGCACACGCTCTCCCTGCTGATGGATCTGCCCATCAAGGCTGATCGGTAGCCCCACCACGAGCGCCTCAACCTCGTTCTCCTCAATGATGCGCCGCAGCGCCTCCCACAGCCGGGCCTCGTTGCCGCCTACCTCCAGCGTCGTATAGGGCGAGGCCAGAATCTGCGAGGCATCACTGACGGCCACTCCGATGCGAGCCTCTCCCACGTC
The DNA here is from genome assembly GCF_008974285.1 of Thermogemmatispora aurantia. Classification (GTDB taxonomy): domain Bacteria; phylum Chloroflexota; class Ktedonobacteria; order Ktedonobacterales; family Ktedonobacteraceae; genus Thermogemmatispora; species Thermogemmatispora aurantia. The sequence goes on from NZ_BKZV01000001.1 coordinate 1,556,144, forward strand.
TAAAGCCAGTATGCGAGCCATCATAAAAAGTCAGACCAGCCTGCTATCTTTTATTTGCTACTACTTCTTACTATAGAAGAGAGCAGTATCCATAGCATTCTAACGAAGGAAGCCTTCACTGTCTACGTCGCAAGGGAAAGAATAGCAAGGGTTGGTCTACGCAGCCTTCCCCTCTTCTCAGCGCCATTCCGCCGAGCAGCTCGCTGGTCAGTCAACAAGCCTCCCGCGGCGCTCGCCACTGGCCTGGCTCAAGAAAAACGCCGACAGACAGCGTGGCCAGCCAGTACGGGCCCATCTGCCGTCGGCGCTCCTCTTGCCTCCGTCTACAGCTTCTCCTACGAGATCAGGAGACTGTCACGATGTTCCGATGGATATGGATATGATCGCGTAGCAAGGGCATCCAGGGATAGAAGCTCGGATTGACGGAGATGGCCGTTTGGATATCCACGGCCTGCTTTCCAAGGCGAGTGGCCAGCAGGCTGTTGAGATCGTTGAGCGCCTGATCCTTGGCCTTCCCGCTGAGCTGGCTTTGCAGCTCTTCGTCACTGATCGCCGGTCCAACCAGCCCTGTGGCCGTCAAAGTCAGCGTCAAGGAGCTGCCGCTGTTATGGGACGTCCCTTTCAAGCTTGTAATAGAGACAGGTTTCTCGCTGAGCAGTTCATACCCTTGTTGCAGTTTCTGGATAGCAGCATTGAGAGCAGCGCGGGCCGCCTCCTGAATATCGGCAGCGCGGACCACCAGGACCGCTGCCTGGAAGGTAAGGGTCGCTGTGAAGCTCCCACCAGGGGTCACCTGACCAACGGCAGGCGTCGCATTGACCTGCTCCTGCACCACTGGCTGACCAGCCATATCGCCGTTATGCAGTTGCTGCTTGAGCCAGTCACGCATTTCTTGCTGCAATCGAGTATCCAATTGACTCTTGATGGTATCAACATCGGTATTGGTCACTTGAGGCACGCTGCCCAGGCCACCGCCCGAGGTAGGCTGAGGATTGGTGACCGTCAGTTCGTTGGCAGAGGCCCCGATCTGCTGCAGACTCTCGGGGGGGATGACCGTGATGCTATTGGCCGGCACATTGCCGCTGGTGCCGGGATTGACCGCCTCAACCTGGACCGGATAGGTAGTTCCGGGCGTAATCAGCGGCTCGGCGGTCGTTTTGAACTGGATACCCGAGGGGGTTGCCACGATGGTGCCTGTCGGGATGACGAGCGAGTGGTTGCCTTCATTGGTAAACTCAACTGTCCCGTGGGCCTTAACCACGCCAACCCGCGCCAGCCCGCTCGCCCGTCCCTGAGCCTGGACATTGCGGCTAAAGAGCAGCACCTGGGCTGGCAAGGTATGAGCCGCCACATCCAAACGCGTGGTAGAGCTAGCGGTGAACTGGAGATTCTGGCTAAAGGCCCGCGCAGGGAGCGTGAAACTCACCTCAGCGGAGGGAACATAATAGGCAAGAGCAGCAATAAGAGCTAGCAAGAGCACAAGCAGACCCACGAAGAGCAACGGGCCACGAGCGCTGGCGCTGCGTGTGCTGGCTGGTCGACGGGGGGAACGGGCTGCGGTGACCCGTGCACCGGCGCCGGTGGTGGATGCCGTTTTGCTCTGAGGCCGGCCCGAAACCAACTCGCCCGGCCCACGGGGCGCTGTTCCCGGCAAAGCTGTTCTGGGGGCAGCCGAGCCAGCTGGTCCCCTTACCAGTGAACCGCTGATCACACGTGGAGGCTCAGGAACAGAACGGGGAGGCAACGCACGCGTGGGCAACGCCTCAATATCGGGCAGACCCAGCTCGCTCTCCTCCTCTTCAGCGTCAGGGATAGCCGTCTCTCCGTCAAAGCCACTCACTCGCGAAGGGGATGATCTGCTATAGCTCCGCGGCCCCAACCCGGACACGGAGGACGGGAAGTCTTCCTCCTCCTCCGCTGGCTCCTCGCCACCAGGGGTACTCCAGCGCTCGACAGAAAGGTGTGTCGCTGGCAGGGCGATATCCCCCTGATCACCCAGATCCTCGACTTCGGCTTCCAGCAGCGTTCCGCGCCGACCCGAGATCGCCGGAATATCGTCCTCGACCTCATCGATGGGAGCGAAGGCACCACGTTGTTCGGGAAGAGAGCTGGGGGAGATCTCCTCGATACGACTGAAGGGATCGGCTGCTTCCTCTTCCTCCTGGCGCTCTCCTGCTTCAAGGGGGGCAGTAGTATAGGACTGCCGATCCATGCCGGCAGGCGCAGCGTGTGCGGGACCCGGCTGCGCGGCCTGGCGAATGTGCTGGGCGGTGCGGAAATCCTCCAGCAGCGTATCCTCAGCTTCATCCTCCTCCTGCCCAGACGGGAGGAGTGGAGAGATCTCCGCGGCGGCATCGATTGGTTCGATATGAAAGTCATAAGAGTGCTCGGTCGATGGCTGAGAGTATCGGCGGACGGAGCCGCCTGCCTCAGCGGGGCGCTGAGGACTGGCCAGGTCTTCGATGAGTGGTTCCCGGCTTTCGCGTGGGCGCTCGAAAGAGCTTGACAATGAGCCAGGCTCCTCCACCCCTTTCAGCGATCTCGGGCCGGGCGCCGGCGCGCGCGGCAATAACGGTTTCTCCTCCCTCTCCTCAGCTCCGCTAGAGAGAGCGCGCTGCTGCTCAGCGCGAGTACGCGCCGCAAGGCCGCGTGTCGATGACCGTGAGCTAGAGCTATGTTGCAGGGTACGTGCGGGCCGGCTGCCCGGGCGCGCTCGACTGCTGGGAGGAGAGGTCAGAGACTCGGCCACCTTGAAGCCTGCAGCCTTGACCACCACTCGGACCTGACGATCCGAGCTGACGACGAGCACATCCTTGCCCAGCTCGCGCGTGCGTGCATGCAGCAGCCGCCAACCCACGTGGCTGCGCAATTTGGTCTGCGGGGGCACCACCAGAATGAGACGCCGCGCCGGAACCTTCTCCAGGCGCTGGCGCACGTCGGTCAGTTCCTCTTCGGGGCCAAGATAAATGATCTGCTGCTCGTCAGACATGTGCCCTACTCCCTGCATGCAGGCCAGCACGCGACTGCTTCTACGTGGGCCCTGTCTTCTGTCGTTGTCTCATGCCTGTCTGTGCTTTTCGGCTGGTTGCCAGCCAGGGCGAAACACCAGTGGCAATGCGCGACGGCTCTCCTCTCCCACCTGACCACTTGCCGCGCGCTCACGCCTCAGAGATGCATATTCTGGATCACTTTGTAGAGCGCTTGCTCCAGAGTACTGTTCTCGTTCTGAAGCTCGATAGCCTGGTAGGCCAGGGCCATCGGCGTGATATCCTGTGCATCGCGTAGCAGCTGACGCGGGTCAAGGATGCTGGTGACCATATCCGGCTGGACCGTCTCAATCAGCGGCGGACGGGCGAAAGGTAGGCGTTCTGTCCAGGGAAAGCTCCGTAGTTTTTCCTGCAGATCTGGTAGAGCTGAGCCACCACCAACCATATAGATCGCTGGCGGTAGAAGCTCGTTCTTCGCCAATTCCTCGATGAGCAGCTCCACACTGTCCATCCAGGTCTGGCACTCGGGAGCCAGAATGGCTCTGATCTCATCGCGCTCGTGACCCTTGACCATCCCATTGCTGTAAAGCACCTTGAGCTTCTCCGCTTCCTTCAACGAGAGACCCTTGCCCGTCGCCAGGCGCCGCGTAAAGGTTCGCCCTCCCAGGGCAAACATGCGTGTCTCTTCGATGCCACCCTGGCGCACCAGGGCGATATCGGTTGTTCCCCCCCCCACGTCAATGAAGATCGCCCCACTATCAGCACTCGCGTTGGTGCTGAGACAGCGCGCCAGGGCATACGGCTCCGCCACGATAGCCACCAGGCGCAGATCAAGACCCTGGGCTACGGTCTCCAGCGCCCCTAACTGCATGAGGGGAGCAAAGGCGCTGAAGAGGGTCAGAGAGAGGTGGCGCCCGCGGAAACCAATGGGGTTCGTGACCACCTGCCCATCAACGCGCACCGAGATCACCGCAGCGTTGGTGAGACGCACCTCAATATTCTGATATCCCGTCTCAGCTGCAATACGATCGCGGGCATTTTTCAGCAGTTTCTGCTGAGCCATGCCGATCAGGCTTTCCAGCTCATCGGGCGTAATGAACTTGTTCGGTTGCTGACGGGTCTTGGTCACCGTGATCGAGCTGCCTTTGACCAGCTCGCCAGCAATGCCAATGACTGCATCCGGCGCCACGATATCGCCGGCAGCTCGCTCAGCCTGGATCAGAGCCTCATTGCAGCCCTGAATGACTCCCTCGATATCCGTGACGATGCCATCGGACATATGTGAGTAGCTCTGGCGATGCCGACCCACGCCGAGCACGATGCCCTGGTCATCTACAACCTCGAAGACGATCGCCTTCGCGTACTCCGTGCCAATATCAAGGGCAGTATAGAACTGGCGCCCACTCCCGTCACCATACTGCTCCTCGTAGCCGTCCTCGGGGACATATTCGTAGCTGCCTTCTCTGATCTGTCCCCGGAAGAGAGAGCGCAAGCGGTCAAAGAGCTTTACCATCAGAACTCACAACATCCCCTGTTGATGCATGCCACAGAGAACATGCCGCCTTTCGGTCCAGGCTTTAATAGGTGAACACGAGCACTACACGTACGTTATAACACAATGCCTGCTGGACAACAAGGGGCACCAGCTTCGCACCTTCTGTGGGCCTCCTCACTCAGCCAGTGTGCACCGCCTGCCCTGCGATGATGAGTCTGTCTCCCTCGTCTTCCTGACTGCGAGGCTGCTGCCGGTCTTCCTGCGGTAGGCAGCACCCGGGTCTGGCATCAGTGTGGCAGCGTCCTTGCTCTACGCCTGGCTCATTCCAGCCAGATTGATTGGTCGGTTGGTTGGTCCTGGCTGGGCCAGCGAGCGAGTCTATCTGCTGGCTTTCTCTTCACTATGGAGCCAGCTCTCTCCCGAGTAGGAGCTTGCTGATGTTGTCCTGGGCGAGGCCGGGCAGGCCCGAGCAGGGGCCTGCGCCGGCGCTCAACTCAGGGCCTGCTCAACGAGCGAAGGCACCAGGGCCAGCGCTGCGCTGAGGGCCTCTTTCTCGCGTCCGCCACCCTGAGCATATTCTGGCCGACCGCCGCCTTTTCCGCCGAGTCGCTGGCCCACGGCGGCAGCGATCTTGCCAGCGTGCAAACCACGCTGGACCAGCTCGGGAGCGACCAGGACCTGCACACTTACTCGTTCATCGTAGGCAGCAGCGAGCGCTACTACGCCTGGGCGCCCCAACTTATTGCGCGTCATCTCAGCAATCTCACGCAGCACGCGATCGTCGGGAGCCGAAAGGCTGGCTGTCACCACCGGCACACCGTTGACCTCGCGCGCCTGCTCCGCCAGAGAGGCCGCCTGGCGTCTGGCCTCTTCTCGCTGATACTGCCCCAGCTGGCGACGCAGTGCCGCCAGCTCGTCGCGTAGCTGATCAACGCGCTCGATCAGATGGTCTGGCTGGGTCTGCAAGCGGCTCGCCAGGGTTTCGACGAGCAGCTTACGCCCGCGCAGATACTGCTCGGCGCCACGTCCGGTGAGAGCCTCGATACGGCGAATACCGGCGGCAATGCTTGTCTCCTGGGTTGTGACGTAGATGCCAATCTGCCCGGTGGCGCGGCAGTGCGTACCTCCGCACAGCTCTTTGCTGCTCCCCATCGAGACAACGCGCACCTGCTCGTCATATTTCTCTCCGAAGAGGGCCATCGCGCCCGTCTTGAGCGCCTCCTGCAGCGGCATAATCTCGGTGATCACCGGATAGTCGGCGCGAATCCAGCTATTCACCAGCTCATCCAGACGGACCAGGTCTTCGCTGGTGAGAGCACGGGGAGAGGCAAAGTCGAAGCGCAGGCGCTCCGGCTCAACCAGCGAGCCGCGCTGCTCAACCTGGGGACCAAGCAGGTCTCGCAGGGCCTTATGCAGCAGATGAGTGGCGCTGTGGTTGCGCATAGTGTCTTCGCGACGCTGGGCATCGACCTCTGCCTGGACCGTCTCGCCAACCCGCAGGTAGCCCTCCGTGACCCGGCCATAGTGGACGATCAGGCTTTTGAGGGGGCGTTGAGTATCTTCGACGACAAAGGTTCCTACCATTCCTTTAAGCAGGCCCCGATCGCCAACCTGGCCGCCGCTCTCGGCATAGAATGGGGTGCGATCCAGAATCACCAGCGCCTCTTGCGGTGCACTGACGCTCTCGACTTCTTCACCATTGACCAGCAGCGCCACAACAGTGCCGCTAGCGCTGGTGGTTTCATAGCCGAGGAAAGTGGTTGGGGTGACGCGAGCTGCAACCTCGGCGAGCTGCTGGTCGTTACGGGCCTGGGCAAAGGGGCTGGCCGCGCGGCTGCGCTCCTGCTGCTGACGCATGGCCTCCTGGAAGTCCTCTACGTCAACGGTGAAGCCCTGCTCCGCTGCAATCTCCTGAGTCAATTCCAGAGGGAAGCCGTGGGTATCGTACAGCTTGAAAGCCTCGACCCCGGGGATAACCGTCGCGCCGCGCTCCTTTAGCTCAGCCAGCAGCTCGGTCAGCAGCTGCAAACCGGTAGAGAGCGTTTGATTAAATTTCTTCTCCTCCATACTGAGCAGAGCCACAATGCGATCGCGGTGCTGGCGAAGCTCGCTATAGTGGCCGCCCATCAGCTCGATCACGGTATCGGCTGCCTCGGCCAGGAAGGGCTTCTCCAGTCCAAGCAAGCGACCGTGACGGACGGCGCGACGCAGGATGCGGCGAAAGATATAGCCGCGGCCCTCGTTGCTGGGCAGCACGCCATCGGCGGCTAGAAAGACCAGAGCGCGCCCGTGGTCGGCGATGACGCGCAGCGAGGTATCGGTACGGGCATCGCGGCCATAGGCCGTGCCGGCCAGAGTGGCGAAGCGGTCGATAATTGCCCGGAAGACGTCCGTCTCAAAGACCGATTGCTTGCCCTGGAGGACCATCGTCAGGCGCTCCAGGCCCATGCCTGTATCGATATTCTTGCGCGGCAGCGGCGTACGCTTACCATCGAGATCCTGATAGAACTGCATAAAGACCAGGTTCCAGATCTCCAGGAAGCGTTCGCATTCGCAGCCGGGCTTGCAGTCTGGTCTACCGCAGCCATGCTCGACGCCGCGATCGTAATAGATCTCCGAATCCGGTCCACAGGGGCCAGCGGCTCCCGGCGGTCCCCACCAGTTATCTTCCAGGCGCACAATGGCCTCATCAGGAATGCCGGTGATCTCCGTCCAGTAGCGGGGGGCCTCGTCATCCTCGGGATGGACCGTTGGATGGAGACGCTCGGGAGGGATCTTTACAACCTGGGTCAGAAATTCCCAGGCATAGGCGATGGCCTCTCGCTTGAAGTAGTCTCCCACCGAGAAATTGCCCAGCATCTCGAAGAAGGTCAGCGTGCGCTCATTGCCCACTTTATCAATATCCGTCGTGCGGAAACACTTCTGCACCGAGGTGAGCCGCGTGGCGGGAGGCGTCTCGCGCCCCAGAAAGAAAGGAATCATCTGCTGCATACCGGCGGTGGTCAGGAGCACCGTCGGATCGTCGCGCGGGATGAGCGACGAGCTGGGCATCAGATAGTGACCTTTCTGGACAAAGAAGTCCAGGAAGCGTTGGCGAATTTCTGCAGTGGTAGGCTGCACTTTTACAGACACAGCTGCCTCCTCACTAGTACAATCGGGCTGGGCTCACCCGCGGCACCTGAGCGGGACGGCTTGGAAGTTACCAATCCAAAACAAATTTGCTTGATAGACTCAGCGCCTTGGTCTTGGTTGGTAGAGCGAGCGCTCAAGCGCACCACTTCATTAGTCCAGATCGCTATAAGTAGATGAGATCCGGTGTGGATAATAGAACCAGCGTCCTCCCCAGCACGATGCCGCGTCCCGCCAGATCGGGCATAGGTCATACTAGAGCCATTTGTGCACGGGCATTATATCAAAGCCAGGGACCTATCGCAATGCCTGTGGAAAGGAGCGAGGTGCATGCCTGTTTCGATGAAGCTTCCCCGTCGTACGCTGCTGGTCCTCTGCGGGCCTGCCGGCTCCGGCAAGAGTACCTTCGCCGCGCGCTACTTCAGCGCGATACCCACGATGGTGGTCTCTTCGGATTACTGCCGGGCCATGATCTGTGATGATCCGACCAATCAGCAGGTCAACCGCGACACTTTCGACGTTTTCCACTATATAATCAGGAAGCGCCTGTTCAACGGGCGCTTCACGGTGGCCGATAGCACAGCTCTCCACGCGGAGGCGCGGCGCAAGCTCTGGGAGCTGGCTTTTCATTTCGGCTACCTGAAATGCCTGGTGGTTTTCAACGTCTCGCTAGCTACCTGCCTTGAGCGTGATCGCCTGCGCGAGCGCCAGGTCGGTTCGCAGGTGATTGAATACCATATCCGCCTCCTGCAAAAGGCGCTGCAGGAGATTCCTGCCGAGCAGTGGGACCGCGTCTATGTGCTCAATGAGGACGACATGGAGGCGACGATCGAGATCGATCCCTGACTGGTGTTAGCCTCATCTCGTCAGGCCAAGCTCCGCCTTCTCCTGGTCCTGCTTTTCTCAATCGAGCGAGAAAACTTTGAGAGAAAGGATTATCTTTATTCTATGGAATCTGCTCTTCCGTGGAGACGCAATGGGTTGCGCTTTCCCGTTCCTTGCGATACGCTCTTCTTCGATGTCGATGGCGTTCTGATCAAAACAAGCGAATCGTTCCGCGCTACCGATATTGCAGTGGCTGAGTATATTGTTGGAACCCTCCACGGCCTGGATTGGGGCCGTGCTGAGGGCCGCCCTCTGCTGACGCTCGATGATGTGAAGTTCTTCAAGCAGGCTGGCGGCTTCAACGACGATTGGCACATGTGCTATCTGCTGGCCGGCCTTTATACGGCGAAGCTGCGCGAGTGGCAGGGGACTCCGCTGGCGGAGCGCAGTACTCGCGAGTGGATGGAGCTGGCACGGGCGGCGATGCTGGAAGGACACGGCGGTCTGAAGTGGGTGCGCTCGGTGATTCCGGCCAGTGCTCTCCCGGACTATGAGCTGGTGGGCGAGCTGTGTCACGAATACTACTGGGGGGCGGCTGAGTACCGCCGGCGCTTCGGGCGCGAACCACGCTATCTGCCCGATTGGCCCGGCTTCGTGCATCGCGAGACGCTGCTACTGCCTCCTGATCTGCCAATGCGTTTGCACGACGCCGGTCTGCGGAAGCTGGGCTTGATTACTGGCCGCATCGGCCCCGAGGTCGATAGTGCTCTGGAGCGCTTGGCCGCTCACAGCGGGGGCGCATGGTGGGATGTGGTAATCAGCGGCGACGATTGCCTGAAGCCTGATCCCCAGGCACTGCGCCTGGCCATCGCCGCTGTGGGGGCCAGTGGCGGCCTCTACGTGGGTGATACGGCTGACGATCTGGATCTGGTTTTGAACTATCGCCGTACTCAGACGCCAGACGAGCCTGATTTCCTGGCCGTGATGCGCGTCTTCCCCGATGAGATCGCTCTTTATCGCGAGCGCGGCGCCGATCTGATTATCCGCGAGGTGGCCGAGCTGCTCACCGTCCTGCCTGCTCACTAAGCGGAAGCTTCTCGAATGCCAGCCAGCGGCCCCATTCCATCGGCAGGACTCGCCAGGAAGGGAGCCGTCTGGCTGCCACAGGGGCTGCGCCGCGCTCCTCGTCCGAATACGGCCCGCTGCTCGCTGTCTCGCTTCTTTCTCTTCTCCAGCAGTCAGCCGCCGTATTCAGGGTGTGCGCTTCTGAGCTTCTTCGATGAGGCTGACCAGGTACTGCAGTTTCTGAATGGCCTGCAGGGCGTTGCGCCGATTGCGCTCGTAGCCTTCTGGAGCCAGCTGCAAAAACCAGGTGCGGATGTCTTCTTCAGAGACATCATACCACTTGGTGTCGGCCTGCAGGCGCAGATAGACGCGCATAGCCGGGTCCTGCTGCTTGCGCCGCGGTACGAATTGGAGCGGTTGCGCGCCGCCGGTAGCAACTGCGCTTTCCTGCTCATCGGCGGCGATGGCCTGCGCCAGCTCAGGCTCTGGATGCAGCTCCTTGTAGAGCGCCTCGACGTCGGCGGTTTTGAAAAAGTAGTCGCGCCCTACCCCCTTATAGGCTCGAATCCGGCCCTGTTGGACCCATTGATCGAGGGTGCGTCGATCGACACCCAGGCGGCGGGCCGCTTCGCCAGCATCCAGAAAGGCAAAGCGGCCTCTGGCCGTTCCACCGGTGGTCATAGTCTGCACTCCTTTTGCTTCCGCTTCGATAGCGAAGGCCTCTTTCCCTTGCCGTCTTGCTCTCCCCGTCTTCTTGTTAGCCTGTCAGGCGCTGCTGCAGGGTAATGCCCAGACCATCGGGATCATGCAGGACAGCGATCAAATTGCCGGTGACCTGCTTCTCCGGCGGTTGAGAGAAGGTTGCACCGCGCGCCTTCAGTTCTTCGTAGGCGGCCTGGATATCGGGGACCACGAAGGCCAGGTGAGCAACGCCCGCCGGCGGTCGACCTGGATAGAACTGAGCCTGCCCCTGGCCGCCGGCGCGATGAAGGGCCAGGCGCACTGAGCCAGTCTCAAATTCTGTCCAGCCTGGCGAGCTGAAGCGTAGAGGCAAGCCCAGGATATCGCGATAGAAGGCCGTCGAGCGCTCCATATCGCTTACATACACTACAATATAATCAGGCTTCTCCAGCTTGATTGTCATAGTCAGAATACCCCTTCTCAGCTTTGGCGCCATAGAACAGCAAGAGCGTACTTCCGTAGCGCCGCTCGTCTTCGAGGATCAGGTGTGTTAGCGGCACCGCTAGCAGCTCATCTCGCTCGCGTGGATGGATCTGGACAATGACGAGGCCCTCCCCGCTCAGCAGTGGCGAGCGATCGAGAAGGGCCAGGGCCCGAGCGGCCAGGTGATGATACTGCGGCGGGGCTACATAGATGATATCATACGCTGCTCGCCGCGACGGGTGCACTCCCACCCCTGCACTGCCGCTGGCTGGCCCAGCCTCTTGCTGAGCCAGTAACCACTTGAAGGCATCGGCGCGCAGCGTCTCAGCTCGCTCGTGCATCCCAGTCAGCCGGAGATTCTCGTGCAGTACTCTGAGGACGCGCGGATCAATCTCGATAAAGGTAGCAAAGGCTGCGCCGCGGCTGAGCGCCTCAATACCCACGCCGCCGGTACCGGCAAACAGATCCAGAAAGCGGGCGCCTTCGACGCGCGTAGCCAGAATATCGAAGAGCGCCGTCTTCACGCGGTCGATAATGGGGCGGGTGCCAGGCGTGCGAGGGGATTTGAGGCGCCGCCCTTTGGCCTCTCCGGCAACAACGCGCATGGTCATCTCTCTCCTATCAAGGTCGCTCAATGGAGAGCCAGGATGGCAGCAACGTCACGGTCAAAGTTGTCTTGCTTCGCCCAGGAAATCAGAGCTTCGACCTGGTCAATGCTGAGCTGCTTGAGAGCTGTGACTCCCCAGATACGGCCTATCAGCTCGCGCAGCTCATCCTCGCTGATCTGTTCACCAATGACGTTCCAGAGGACAGTCAGACGCGCCTGGCTGGCTGGTGTGCCGCCACGAGCCTCGCGCATCTTGTTTAAGAGTGTGCGTGCATGAATACGCTCCTGGAGCGAAAGCTGCCTCCTACCGGTGCCCTCCAGGTTCAACTCCTCTCCCTCTCCACCATCCTCACGCTCATATCCGCCTCCACTCTCCTGGTCCCACTGGTCAGGTTCATCTTCTTCCTCATCAAAAACATATTCCTGCCCTTCTCGCTGACTATCTTCGTCTTCAAATTGCTGCTCCTGTGATGGAAGAGAAGGCTCGTTTGCCTCTTTTGATGCCTGCTCTTCTTCTTCACTCTCGCCCTCGACTATCAGCTCCTCCCGAACTCGCCCCTGACTCAATTCGCGCTGCGAGAAAACCGCGGGATAGGCTTGCTCCGAGAGCGAAACCGACGCGGAGGCCGAACTGCTCGGGGCGGAGGTGCTGGCGCTCGCCGTGCGGCCCGCCGCCGAACTGTGCTGGGCGAGCAGGTAGCGAAGTTGATCTAGAGCTTCACGCAGATTGATGTTACTGAGGCTCCTGACACCCAGCAGCCTCATAGCATGCTTTGAATCGATATTGAAGTTATCACGCAAAATTTGCAAAAACTGCGGGAGGGTGAGATCGCTATTGAGGTTGCCGAAGACGCCTGGGGTTGAGGGCAAGGCGGGCGCCATCCGGCGCCGGAGCTGCGAGGCAGAGGGCGGCATCCGGTTTTCGACTGGAGCAACAGGAGCTGAGGCCGGTCGCGCTGAGGTTGAGGGGCGCATCTCTGCCGGCGGCTCACGCGGGCCTGTGGGACGTGACGGTCCGTTGCGTCCTCCCTCTTCACCAGGTGCCTTACGCGGCGTAGATGTCTGATTGAGGCGCTGCTCAAGGCGAGCGCTGAACTGATCAAGGCCGGCCAGCGCTTCCTGGAGGAGACGCTCCCGCTCCTCGACGCTGGCGTTTACAGGAACCGGCACCTCCATCTGGATGACATGGAGACGCCCCTGAGCCGCAAACTGGGTTTTATAGTGGAACCAGATATAGGCCCCATCGGTGGAGGTTCTCTCCTTCTCTACAGCCTCATCCATAGCAACACCTGCCTCTCTGGCACGCAGCCGTCGATGTAACCAGCAGCCACAGGAAGGAGGTCAGCCCACGGCGCTGGTAGCGGGTAGCGTGGTACTTTTTGTTCTCCCATTATACCAAAATGAGAAGGTTCTGCCCGGTAGCCAGCAGTGCTCAACCGCGATTCGCTAAACGAGAAGCCTGCCAGTGCGCCAGGTATCAACGGCCAGTTTTATCGTGCGCACATAGGCGGCCACATCGTTACCGTCAGCGGCAGGAGCATAAACGGGCACAATCTGATCAACTGTGACCAGCCCCCGAGCAACGTACTCATTGGCAATCAGCCGATACCAGTCGCTAAAGCCCTCTTCCCAGCTGGCATAGCGACGATAGCCAGCATAGCTCGCCTGGCCCGGCAAGGCGCGAATATTGCCCAGCGAATGGGTGAAACGCGCTACCCCGGCGGTACCAAAGCGGCTCTCCTCCAGGAAGAAGGCCAGGGCATAGACAGGATCGATATGGTAAGTGATCCCATCGGCATAGAGGGCCTGCCCCTCGCCCGCCGCCGGCGAGTTATAAGCCGTCAGCACCTGATCAATGAAGTCTGCCGACACTGAGGGCTGGCCCACAACTGCATAGCGACCCTCCTCTTCCAGGGCCACGGGGTCAAAGAAGAGCCAAAGCAGGGCAGCTACGGCCAGAGCGGCCAGTGCCAATACCAGCCAATGACCCGGCAGCTGTGATTTTCGTCCGCCATCACCCCGATAGCGGCGACGGCTCCCTTTCTTCCTGCCCTGGCTACTCCTCCGGCTCCTCCTACGATAGCTCTCATTGCGCATCATGCTCCATCTATCCTACAGCCAAAGACGGTGGTCAGCTTGTTGCCGGGGGCTATTATCGCACGAGTCAGGGGAGAAACGCCAGTCGCTTGTCAGGTGACCGTCACTTTGAAAGCAGTGGGCGAATTGCACTCAGGAATCACTTGTCAGGCAGACTAGCAGACCGTACAATACAGTAAAAATGAGGCGCCCTCCCGTCCAGGGAAGGGGGTCACAGCGAACGGGTCGTCAGGATCAGGAGCCGGGGAACAAGTTACGGCAGCGACAGCAGGCCGGGGGAACGTCACGGCGAGCGGATTACTGAAGTGGGCCTTTCAGCCGCCCCGACTTTATCTGCAGGAGCACGTCCTATGCTTCACCCTTCACCCACATACCCGCGCTTACCAGAAACGAAGCAGAGCGAGCCAAAGCAGCCCAGAGCCACACCTCTGCGCCCACGTCTGGGACAGAGACCACTGGCGCGCAAGATCAAAGCTTTCTTGCGGCCACCGATCAAAGCCATCTACTACCTGATCAGCCAGATTCGCAGCCATAAGCTGCTCAGCCTGGGAGTGGTGGTGATCTTTCTGGCTGCCGCTACCCTTACCAATTACGTCCTGACGGGGGAGTGGCCGCTGGGAATTGCCCAGGATCAGTTCAATTTCCATATCAATGGCGGCAATGGCGGCGGCGATAAAGTCAAAGACTGGCTCTATGCGCTGCGCGATGGCGACGTGGCCACAATGCGCATGCTGCAATCGACGCTGATTATGCCTCAGCCCCCCGATCCCGCAGAGCTGGTCAGCCAGTACAGTGAGAAGCAAACAAACCTGATCTGGCGCGACATCCACGTCGTGGGAGTCTACCAGCAGTCAGACACGACCATTGACAGTCTGGTGAGCGTGAGCCTCGGGGCCCGCGGACCGGGCGGAGGCACCAGCGGCTATATGCTCTGGCACTTCACCACTGTAGCCCAGAACGGCGGGTTGCTGCTCTCTATCGACCTTGTGAGTTTCCGGAATGCCCTTAGCTAGTCAGGTCAGTTCAGTTCGTCTATGACAAGGCTGCGCCTCGCATCTGCAACTCCCTGAGTACAGGCGAGACGGTCAGAGTTAATTATGTCGGCTACAGCCAGCGGTCGCTCGCCGACCCCAGTTAGTGAAAGAAAAGGGGACTGTCATGGCGACAGAGAAACAATTTGAGAAGCAGACCGAGCTGGATAAGTCAATCGACCGGGGTCTCGATCAGTTTGGACGCTTTGTGCGTCACAACTGGTTCTGGCTCCTGCTCGGGGCCCTTATCCTCTGGTACTTTTTTAATGCTATCTTCCCCCAGTTGAGCGCCCCTTCCCCGGGAGCACTCTTCGCCTACCTGCTGCAGATTGCCTTTGCCATCTTCTATATCCTTATCCAGTTCATTGCCCTCTTCTGGTTTTTGGGGCGCCCCCGCCTCTACTGGCTGATGCCTGGCGAGACGGGCGTTGGCTTTCAGGACTATAAGGGCAACCCCGAGGTACTGGAGCAGGCCAGGCGAATTGTGGCTATTCTCCAGGGAATCAAAGAGTTTCGCGAGATGGGCGGCCAACCGATCCGCGGGCTGCTGCTCTCCGGCCCACCCGGCACCGGTAAAAGCTATCTGGCCCAGTGTATCAGCAGCGAGGCCCAGGTTCCCTTTGGCTACGCCAGCGCCGCGAGCTTTCGCAATATGTTCTGGGGCATCGATGTCCTGATCATCATGCGTCTCTACCGACGGGCGCGCAAACTGGCGCGAGAGTATGGGGCCTGTATCCTCTTCCTGGACGAGATCGATGCCCTGGGAGCTTCGCGCACCAATCAGGGCCGCACACCAGTCCCCGGCATGGGGGGCGGTCTCTTTGGCTTTATGGGCACCGGTGGCTCTCTCAACCAGCTGCTGATGGAGCTGGACCCGCCACCGGTCGAAACTGGCTGGTTTAAGAAGATGCTGCGCGTCCTCGGCCTCTATCACGGGCGGGCCCAGCGCGAGCCGGTCTTGACTATCGGAGCTACCAATCTGCCCGAGGCGCTTGATCCGGCACTGCTGCGCCCGGGACGCTTCGATCGGCGCATCCATGTGGCACCACCAACGGACAAGTACCGCGGTGAGGTCATTGAGTACTACCTGCAAAAAGTCAAGCATGATCCCACCATCTCGATCAGCGCGCTGGTCTACCGCATGGCAGGCTACACGCCAGTGGAGATCAAGCATGTCATCAACGAGGCCGTGATCATCGCCTACTTCTCTGGGCGCGATGAGGTGCACTATCAGGATATTATCGAGGCCCAGGATATCCACGAGCTGGGCTATCGCCGAGAGAGCAACCTCTCGCTCCTGGAGCGACGGCGCCTTGCCTACCACGAGGCGGGTCACGCTGTAGCCTCTTATTACCTGCTAGAGCGTTTTCTGCCGCCATTTGTGACGATCCACCAGCGTAGCGGCCTGGAGGGGGCGGCAGCCTTTGCCCTTCCCCGGCCCAAGGAGACGATCGTCACCATGAGCAAGGAGGAGGTGCTCGCTCACATCCAGGTGGACCTCGCTTCTCGCGCCGCTGAGGAGTTGTTTCTCAATACTCAGCTGAGTGGGGTCGTCGGCGATCTGCAGCATGCCACCGAGCTGGCCGCCTCTTACATCGGCCTCTATGGCATGGACGGCACACTGGCCTCCTATGGCGCTTTTGCCCATCAGCCTTCAGAACCAGGCGCTCCCACCGCGACAGCACAGCTGCCTGAACTCAAGGAGCGCGTTGAGGCCGTGCTTCAATCCCAGCTTAAGGCTGTGAAGCGCCTGTTGCAAGAGCACCGCGAGGCTGTGATCGCTGTGGCAGAGTCGCTGATTGAGCGCGACGAGCTGACTCCCGAGGAGATCGAGGAGCTGATCAATCAGGCCGACGCCCATCGCGTCACCGTCCAGCTGCTGCCCGAGCTGGCACCGGTACTTGGCCTGAGCCAGGAGCAGACGGATGGCAATGGCCATCTAGCCACGCTCGCTATGTTGCCAGCCAGCAACGGGCACGCTTCGGCTGAGACCGCACCTCCCGAGGCCACGCAATCATGAGCCCGCTCTGACGCAAGCAGCGGAGAGGAAGGAAAGTCTGCCACTGCTGTGCTTTTCTTCCTCTCCCACTGCTATCTGGTGCTCAGGCCGTTACCTCAGCAGTATGTCCTTCTTACATGCCCTCGAAGCAGACCAGACCATTTCTCTCAAAACCGTGACCTTTGTGCTATTGTAACGTATAGTGAAATGCGTCTCTCTCGATGAGACAGTCCAGAACTGCTTGAGGGTTACAAGACTATGACCAACGAGGTCATCGTGGATAGGCTGGCCCCCGTATCCACGACTCCTGGACCCCAGAGGGCGCGCAGCCGCTGGCTGAGTAGAGCAGGACTTTGCCTCTTGCTCGCCATCGGCCTGGGTATGCGTCTCTATCAGCTGGGACAGCCCCTAGAGCGCGACTTCGATGAAGGGGTCTACTTGCAGTCGTTGCGCGCTATGAGCCACGGCTTTGCTCTCTATAGCCAGACCTTCTATTCACAGCCGCCGTTCTTTTTGGAATCGGTCTTTCCCATCTACGCCCTTGCCGGTCAAACGCTGTGGGCGGGACGCCTGGCTATCGCTTTGCTTTCGCTCTGCGGCCTGATCGGAGCCTGGCTGCTCGGCAAGGCGCTCCAGGGCTATACGGGCGCTTTCATCGCATTGCTTTTAACCTTGACCAGCGTCTCGTTTCTCAACGAATCGCGTGTTCTCCAGGCAGATGGCCCATCAGTCGCGCTCTCACTGCTAGCTGTCGGCCTAGCTTTTCACTGGTGGCAAAAGCCTGCTGGTTGGCGCGGGCTGCTGCTGGCGATCCTGAGTGGGACAGCCCTGGCGCTCAGCATCTTCACCAAATTCCTGGTAGTGCCCGCTCTCCTCCCCGTCGCTAGCCTGGTACTGGCTCGCTACTGGCAACTGAGACGCTCCCCGCAAGGAGAGGCTTCCCCGGTTTCGCATCAGCGCCTCGCCCTCTGGGCACCAGTGGCCGGTATCCTGGCTTTCTTGCTGGTCACGCTCCTGCTCTTCTTGCCATTCCTCGGTTCCTTCCCTGTGATGTTCCAGAGTATCTTCTCTTTCCATACTCAATCGAGTGAAAGCTTCCGCTATACCTTCCGTACACTTACACTACCGCTGTTAGCACAGGGTCTGCTGACTCCTCTGACACTGGCAGGGTTGGCAGGAACAATCATAGCTTGTTTGCGTCGTGATTGGCGTGTTATGCCGCTTCTGCTCTGGCTGGGGGGAACGCTGGCAGTCCTGCTAGAGCAACGACCCCTCTTTGCCCACCACCTGATCGCACTGGTGCCACCGCTTGTGGGTCTGAGCGCTCTGGGTTCCCCCGATCTCGCCGCGCTCAGCCGCCGACTCCAGGCAGGCAGCAGCGAGAGTCAGCGCAACCTTGCGCTTGTCAGCTCGATCATGGTGATCGTTCTGGCACTCAGCTGTACCTATGCATTCGGCCAGGATATTCTCTATCTTCGTCAGCCGCCCCACCCTGTGACGCCAGTGGGGCCGCTTCAGCGCGTGGCCACCGACCTGGAGCACTTCACGAAGCCGGGAGATATGGTGATCAGCGATGAACCACTGGCGGTGGCGCTTGCTGGACGAGATACTCCTCCCTGGCTTGTCGACACCTCCTCGGTCCGCATTCATACCGGCTATCTGACCCTCCAGGATCTGATCACCGCCAGTCAGGCGCCCCAGGTGCGAGCCGTGCTTTTCTTCAGTTCCCGCTTTCATCTACCAGAGGTAGAGGGTTATCATAGTTGGGTGGCACAGCATTTCCACCTGGTACGTACTTATGGAAAGGATAGCACGGGCCATCCCCAAGAGCTATGGGTGCGCTGAAGAAGGCCCGACAAGATCACGTCCAGCTAAAGACAGCAAGGAGTGCAGGCGAGCAGAGACAAGTAGAAAGGAGCCACCTCATGAGGGGACGCCGTACTTTCAGTACAATGGAAATTATTCTGTTAGGCATCTTGATTGGGTCACTCATCCTCTCGTTCTTACAGGCACGCCGGCAAGCAGAGCAGCGTTAGTATCGCCCCCATGTCTTTCCGGCGACTCTGGCCCTTCCCGCACTCATCGCAGTGCAGCCGGGCTGGAGCAGCGAGGCACTGGCAGCGATGGAGGATGAGCACTTCAGACAGGCTGTAGCGTGTGCGCTGCAGCCTGTTACTGTTTTGCCAGTGCAGTGAGCAGCGGGCTGGTGGGCAAAGTCTGAGCCAGCATGATATCATAGGTAGCAGCGAAGGAGAGCAAGGCGCTAGCCAGCTATGCACATCAACCAGCGGCCCCCCCACTGGCGAGGGTCGCAGCGGAGCAGAAATGACAGTCGAGCACAGCACGGAGTGCCAGCGGCTCAAGCCCAACTCCAGCCGTGCCCCAGTCAAGCCAGAGGCCGAGCTGGGGG
Source organism: Thermogemmatispora aurantia (assembly GCF_008974285.1). Taxonomy (GTDB): domain Bacteria; phylum Chloroflexota; class Ktedonobacteria; order Ktedonobacterales; family Ktedonobacteraceae; genus Thermogemmatispora; species Thermogemmatispora aurantia. The sequence goes on from NZ_BKZV01000001.1 coordinate 1,574,953, forward strand.
CCACGTGCACATCCGTGCTTGCAGCTGAATATCACGGTTGTCTGTCTATCTGCCTGCCTGATTTTCACTACTATACTATCCTCACAGGCCGACTCACCGCGCCGATCCGGCAGCGCCGGCCCTCGGCCCTCGCTCTCAGCACGCCGATCGAGAAGAAAGGCTTTGTGTCAGATTGCCAAATTGTCGAAAGAGAGAGTTGCTGTCATGACAACGGTCACCTCAGATGAGCAAAAGCCACACCAGGAAGAGAGCATTGCACCAGCGGCAGCGCATCCTCTGCAAAAGTGGCTGCTGGTGTTAGTTGTCTTTGTGGCTGGGGCTGCTTCGCTGGGGGTCGAGATGGCCGCTTCCCGTCTGCTTGCCCCTTATTTTGGCTCCTCGCAGTTTGTCTGGGCGGCCCTGATCGGCCTCATCTTGCTCTATTTGACCTCGGGTTACTATCTGGGCGGACGCCTGGCCGATCGTTTTCCCCGGCCTGTTGTCTTCTATCTGATCACTACTATCGCTGCCTTCACTATCGGCCTGATCCCCTATATCTCGCGTCCAATCTTGCTCTGGTCGCTCAAGGCCTTCGCCACCTACTCGGCCAGCGTCTTCATCGGCTCTCTCGCCGCAGTGATCCTGCTCTTCGCCATCCCTGTCATTCTGCTTGGCTGCGTCTCACCTTTTGCTATTCGCTTGCTCTTGCAACAAGTAGGCCGCTCCGGCAGACTGGCAGGCCAGCTCTACGCCATTTCGACCGCGGGCAGCATTGTGGGCACCTTTCTACCCGTACTCTGGCTGATTCCCAACTATGGTACACGCTTCACATTCCTGGTGATAGCCATTACGCTGCTGCTGGTCTCAATCATCGGCCTGGTGGCCAGCAGTGCTGGTCCAGGCGGTAGCGGCTGGCACCCGCGGGAAGGGAAACAGGCCAGACATTTCGATAAGAAGAGTCTGCTCTCCCTGCTGCTGTTCATCCCTTTGGGCCTGGAGTTTCTGGCTCTGGGCGGCCCTATTAAGCCGGCCTCGGGCACCGATGGCGGCGGAGTCCTCATTGCCGAGCGAGAATCTGATTATAACTATATTCAGGTGGTGCGCGTCGGCAGCGAGATGCAGCTTATTCTCAACGAGGGTGAGGCTGTACACTCGGTCTATGATCCTACCTCGATCCTTACCGGCGGCCCCTGGGACTATTTTATGATTGCACCCTATTTTAACAGGCCGCCGTTTACCCCGGCGATGGTTCACCGCGTCGCCATCATTGGCCTGGGCGCCGGAACCATTCCCCGCGAAATCACGGCGGCTTACGGTCCCATTCCCATTGATGGCGTCGAGATCGATCCGACGATCGTCGAACTGGGCCGCCGCTACTTCGCTATGAACGAGCCGAACCTGCATGTGATCATCCAGGATGGGCGCTATTTTCTGCGCACAACAGCGCAGAAGTATGATATTATTGGGATCGACGCCTACCAGCAGCCATACGTCCCCTTCCAGCTCGCGACCGAGGAGTTCTTCAGCGAGGTGCGCGCCCATCTGACGCCGACCGGCGTGGCCGTGATCAACGCCGGGCGTACGACCCATGACTTCCGCCTTGTGGAGACGCTTGCCCAGACGATGCACGCGGTCTTTCCGAATGTCTATATTATAGACACAGCGCGCTTCACCAATAGCATCATCGTCGGCACGAACGCAGCGACCTCTCTCAGCGATTTTGCCCGCAATACGGCCATGCTGACGAACCCGCTGTTGACCAGCGTCGCTCAGGAGAGCCTCGCCTTTGGCAATATACGCGAGGAAAAGAGTCGCCATGTCTTCTTTACCGATGACCGCTCACCGATCGAGCAGCTCATCGATCAGATGATCCTTGATGCTATCCGCAGCGGCGACGAGTGACTGCTCACCAGCGCCCACTGCGCAAGGTCTGGTTCGGCGCCGCTGTTGCTGATAGAGCATACTACAGCTTTAAATCTGTTATGCTGGAGGAAAGCGGATGCCTTTTAGTCCAATTGATCTGAGCAATGTGCGCGTGCTTGACCTTTCTCAGAACTGGGATATCCATACGCCGGGCTTTGCGACCTATGAGGGACCAACGGTCAAGTGGATCAAGCGCGTAGCTTTTGATAAAGTCGGGGGTCAACATATTTCGTCGACTCTGCACGTCGGAACCCATCTTGATGCACCGCTACATTTTATTACCAACGGTCAGGATATCGGCAGCATCCCGCTGGAGAAGCTGGTCGGCCCCGGGGTCGTGGTCGATCTGGAGGCGATGGGGATCGGTGACTACGATATTTACACCTCGGCCCACTTCGAGGAGTGGGAGCGCAAGACGGGCCTGCGCATCGAGCCTGGCGATATTGTGGTTGTACATACCGGCTACCACAAGTATTATCCCAGCAACTGGTACGGCGAGACCCAGCCGGACGAGACGCGCTATTTTATTAAACATCCCGGCCCAACGCGAGAGTTCGTGCAGTGGGTCCTCGATCGGAAGATTTCCTGGTTTGCTATCGATGCCGGCTCAATGGACCACCCGATGAATACCGTCATTCGCAAGGTTCGCCCGGACCTGGCGGCCAAGTGCGCTGAGAAATTAGGGCGCCCTCTGGAAGAGATCTGGCCGGAGGAGGATCTGCAGCTCATGCACTACGATCTCTTCCCCCACGGGGTTTTTCATGTCGAGAACGCTGGCGGCATGATTGACGAGGTCTTGGACCAGCGTGTCTGGATTGGCTGCTTTCCCTGGAAATTTAATGGAGGCGAGGCGGCCTTCTGCCGCCTGGTGGCCTTCGTAGGGAAATAGGGCGGGCCTGGCCGCAATGATGAATGAGCGACCCGGAGCGGCCCGGCTCCGGGCCGCTTGGCAGCCAGGCCCTACGGCCCAGCCGCCTCGCCCTCGCTCACACCACGATTGCAGAGCTGCGCCTCGCTCATGCTTGCCTTAAAAGATCGGCAAATAGCGTTCAAGCTCCCAAGGATGGACATGCTTGCGATACTCGTTCCACTCGATTGACTTGGCCTCCAGAAAACCCTCGTAGATCAGGTCACCCAGGGTATCGCGGATGAGGGCGTCTTGACGTAGATCGTCGAGAGCCTCGCCCAGGGTAGCAGGCAGGCGCGAGAGCCGACTGATCGGCTCCCCCTCATCGCGCAGGAAGAGGCTTTCATCCATTGCAGGCGGCAGCGGCATGCGGTGTTGGATGCCATCCAGTCCAGCGCGCAGCATGACTGCCAGGGCCAGATAGGGGTTGCAGCTGGGGTCACAGCTGCGCAACTCGATACGCGCCGAGTGCTGGGGGTCCCGGCCAGGGCGGGGAACACGGATCAACGCCTCACGATTAACACGGCCCCAGTTGACATAGACAGGAGCCTCATAGCCTGGTACAAGCCGCTTATAAGAGTTGACCAGTGGGGCCACGATGGCACACATGCCGCGGGCATGTGCGAGCTGGCCAGCCAGAAAATGGCAGCCCACTTCAGATAGGCCATATTCGCCGTGCTCGTCAAAGAAGGCGTTTTTTCCTGTGCGGGCATCGATCAGCTGCTGATGGGTATGTAAGCCCGAGCCGCTGACATTGTAGAAGGGTTTGGGCAAGAAGGTGGCGTAGAGGCCGTGCTGGGCGGCGATCGCTTTGAGCACATACTTGGCGGTCATCAGGCTATCAGCAATATAGAGCGCATCGCCAGCCTGGAAATCCAGCTCGTGCTGGCCCGCCGCGACCTCATGGTGGCTGGCCTCAATGACAATACCCATCTGCTGGAGGGCCTGCACCATCTGGCGCCTCACCGTAGCAGCCAGATCGGTTGAGAGGTCAAAGTAGCCACCACGATCATGGGGCAGCGGAGTCGGCCCGCCATCTTCGAAACGTAAGAGGAAAAACTCCAGCTCGGGCGCTACCTGAAAGCGATAGCCCATCGATTCGGCCAGCTCCAGTGAACGCAAGAGCGTCGCCCGCGGATCACCCTCAAACGGCTCCCCATCAGGTGTCATGACGTTGCAGATTACCCTGGCCACGACGTCGCTAGCATCTAGCTGGTCAGCAATCTCGCGATTAAGGGCCTGGGGCCGTACATGTACTGGGAGGACGGTAAAAGTACGTAGATCGGGGAAGAGATACATATCACTCTCAGCAACGCGCGCGAAGGCCTCTATTGAGGAGCCATCAAACCATTTGCCGCGCTCCAGGCAATCGGGGAACTGCTCCACTGGAATCGTGACACATTTCGCCATACCAACAACGTCGGTGAACTCCAGGTTGACGAAGCGCACATGCTCCTTTTCAATGGTCTCCATCACCTGTCTCACCAATGCCTGATCCTGCTGCTCCGCCATGTGCTGCCTCCTGGACGCCCAGCCAGCCAGAGCCAGGCATCCCACATTTCCATGATAGATCTCTTATCAGTCTACCGAACGATTCGATGCTCCAGAGTGGGTACCCATTATATCAGAAGTTCCAGGCTGTTGATATCTCCTCACCCTCTGACTCCCAACCCGGCTCCAGCCTTCCTTCTCCCCCGCCAGCACCATATTTCTATATTTTTCAAAAAGTATAGATATTTAGGAAGTAACGCTATGAATATCTCAATAGGTAGTTTTACAATCAAGTATAGCTATTACTATACTAGGTGCATGTCAGATGGAGTCACCATACCTGGTCTACCAGGCTACGTTTCCGTCAAAGAGGCCGCCGAGATGCTGGGGGTCTCCGATAAGCGCGTCTACCAGTACGTGATGGCGGGGCGCCTCCCGGCCAGACGTATCGGCCATATGCTTATTCTACCTGTCGAAGAGGTGCGGAGATTCAGGCCGCAGCCCTCCGGACGCGCCCGGACACGCTCCCCCTCCTGGCGCGTCTATCGTAGCCGCGGTACCCTGCTGGTGACCGATATCGCTGTCGCGGTGCGCCCCGGCTGCCAGGTCCGCCTGCTCGAAAAGCTGCGAACTATCCAGCAGGAGGACCGCCATCTCTTCCCCGGTACGGTGGCGCGCTACGTTCTGAAAGATGAACACGAACAGACTTTCCAGATGCTGCGCATCCTCCTGGTCTGGAAAGATACGGAGATGCCCGACGAGGCCACGCGCCAGCGCGACCTGGCCGCCTTTCAGGAAGAGCTGGCCGACCTCCTGGACTGGTCCCAAGTCCAAATTCATACCTATGAAGCCCTTCTCCATACCTGACTCCAGTGCTCTTTTCTCTCTCCTTTATCTGTATCAGTCCCTACTTCAAATTAGGACTGACAAGTTTGTCTAAATTAAATAGATATCTTCTCATCATTTTATACATCGCAAATCACCAAATACTAGCCTTCCTGCGATCTATTCTGCTCTTTCTATATTTACGAAAAAGCATATAAATTAATACAATTTGTTTACAAGATGTATTATCCTATCGCGGCAGCAATAGGCACCGACAGCGATCGGAGTAGCCAGGGCAGCTTCATGAAACTACACGCCGTTCTCGTTGGCATCAACCGCTATCAGGACGCCCGCATCAGTGCACTGCAGTATGCAGCCAGTGATGCCGAGCGTTTCTACGGTCAGCTTGCCGGCAGTCTGGCAGCAGAGGATCTCAGTTTACGACTTCTGATTGACGAGCAGGCCACGCGCAAGGCCATCGTTACCGCCATTGGCGAGCATTTACCGCGACAGGTAGGGCGTGAAGACGTGGTCTTGCTCTACTTCGCTGGTCATGGGTCCCCGGAGACCAGCGAAGCCCCAGACCGCTTTTCGCGCTACCTGATCGCTCACGATACCGAGTATGATGCGATCTTCGCGACAGGTCTGGACCTGGAACACGACCTGATTCGGCTGCTAGAGCGGCTTCCAGCGCGGCTAGTAGTGGCCATCCTCGATACCTGCTTCAGTGGGCGGGCTGGGGGGCGTACCTTTGAGGGACCGCTCTTGCGCACTCATCGCACAGAGCTGCGCGGTCCGGCAGCGCTCGTAGCGGGGCTGCAGGATCTCCCGCTTGGAGAAGGGCGGATTATTCTGGCTGCCTGCGACGACGATGAGGTCGCAGGAGAAGACGAGGGGCTACGCCAGGGTATCTTTACCTATTTCCTGTTACAGGCCCTGAGCGGCCCAGAAGCCTCCGCTTCCCGTTCCGGCCCCGGCGAGCCAGAGGAGCGCACGATCAGCTTGAGCACGCTCTACGATCGTGTAGCGATGGCAGTTGTCGCCTTTACCAGAGGTCGCCAGCACCCGGTCCTGAATGGGCGCCTGAGCCTGGCCCGTCTGCCGCTCTTGAGACCACCAGAGCGCTAGTCTGGTAAGGAAGGAGAAGGGAATAACAAGATGGGAGAGGTCTACCTGCTCACAGGAGAACCAGGCAGTGGCAAGACGACAGCTATCAAGAAGGTGGTTGCGGCACTCGGCCCCGAGCACTGCGGCGGCTTCTATACCGAGGAGGTGCGTGTCTGTGGCCAGCGCACCGGCTTTGAAATTGTCACCCTCGACGGGCAGCGCGGCCTGCTCGCCAGCGCGAGCCATAGCGGCCCGCCCCGTGTGGGCCGCTATGGCGTCGATCTGACGGCACTGGAGTCGCTGGGCCTGGCCGCCATCCAGAATGCTCTCCAGACACGTCCCGTTGTCATCATCGATGAGATCGGGCCTATGGAACTGCTCTCTCCGGCCTTTCGCCAAGCCGTCAGCGCCGTTCTGGAGAGTTCCAGGATACTCGTGGGCACCATTGTTCTGCGGCCTTATCCCTGGGCCGATGAGCTGAAGCGACGACCCGCTACCCATCTGCTGGAACTGACTACTACCAATCGCGACCGGCTGACAGAGGAGTTGGTCACCTTCTTGCTGCAAAAACTGAGAGAGCAAGGTATGCTAAAGAGAGGGGAGGAGCAAGCAGGAAGAGAAGGAGGAGAAGACAGTCAGCGAGGAATCCAGAGCTTTCGCTCTGCCGCAGAGGGAGAGGGGTATGGAGACGGCCCATCAGACAGCGACAGGCAGCTATCGACCGGCCAGTAGCCCTATTGAAGCCTGGGAACGGGCGGGCGAGCGCTTGCGCATCTTGCTGGTGGTTAGTTCACCCATTGATGAGCCGGTACGGATCAATGCCGAGCTTGAGATCCAGGAGATCTATCGCCAGCTTCTGTGGTCACGCGTGCCAGCGGCTCTCATTCGCTTGCATCCGCCAACCTGGCGCTTCTTGCAGGCCACACTGCACGCCCGCCCTTTCGACATCGTCCATATCATTGGCCACGCCCGCAGCAGCAAACTGCAGCTTGAGCAGGAAGATGGAAGCAGCGATTGGGTAGCAGCCGCTGAGTTAGCGGCCCTCTTTCAGGATACACGGGTGGGGCTGGTGGTGCTTAATAGCTGCAGCAGCGAGCGCCTGGGCGATGAGCTGGTCAGGCAGGGTGTGCCAGCAGTAATGGCGACAACCCGCCAGCTGCATAGCGAAACTGCTAGCGTGCTGGCCAGCTCGCTTTATGCAGCGCTGGCCCGTGGCACCAGCCTGAAAGAGGCGTTGGAGTTCATCCGGAGAACACTACAGCGGGAGCCTCGCTTGCCAGCGGCCCAGGATGAGGTAGTGACGCTGCTCGGCCCCGGCGCCGAGGAGCCATTACGCCCAGCCCTACCGGTGGGCGACCCTGAGTATTTCCCCTGTGAGCCACCTCATAACCTGCCCGCTGCGCGGGCGCGCAGCTTCTGCGACCGCGTCCACGAACTGCAACGTCTGGCCGCGCTACAGAGCAGTGGCCCCTCCCCCTTCATCGGCCTGATCGGCCTGGCCGGCAGCGGTAAGTCAACCCTGGCGATTGAACTGGCCCATCGCTATAGCTGGCGCTTCACACGCGGGATTGCCTACGCCTCGCTGCGCCGGATGCGCCCGTTCGACTTGGTCGGATTGCTGGCCCATCTCGATTGGGGTTTAGAAGAAGCTAGCGGCAGCCGCCAGCGCGGCCTCGCCCTCTACGAAATGGGACGCGGTCCCCTCCTGCTTGTCCTGGATGACCTGGAAGAGGCGACGCCGGCGGAGGTCGAGGACCTCTGCGACCTGCTGAGCGCCTGGGACACTTCGCTGGGAGGCCGGGCGCTCCTGCTCATGCGCCATCGCCGCCCCGAATTCGATCAACTGCTGCAGACCAATTGGCTCACCGTGGGCCAGCTCCCCGCACAGGCAGCCTACGAGTTCGTCGAAGAGCGCCTGGGCGGCAAGGAGATCGCTCGCGTGCAGCTGGGCCGCCGCTTGCAAGAGCTGCCACGCCTCTGCTACTACCACCCCAAGCTCATGACCCTGGCTACCTCGGCTCTCCAGCTGGGCATTCCCTGGCAGGAGCTGGCCACTCAGCTCCGACAGCTCTCCGGTAAACCTCTCCAGCAAATGGAGCAACTCTTACATTTGACAATTGCCCGCGTGACCAGAGAGTCGCCGCTGGCTAGCCAGTTCCTCGAATGCTGGCCGGTCTTCTCTGAAGCCTCCTCAGAATCCGCCTGGCGCTTTATCCAGGCCGGCAGGCTCCCCCAACCAGGCGAGAGCCTCTGGCAACAGCAAAATGAGGCCCTGGAAGCGATCCAGCGCGCCGCTATCCTGGAACGGGCAGAAGGCCCTAGCGGCCTGCAGTGTCGCATGCATCCCCTCGTCAGCGATTACCTGCGTCTTCATTGCTGGCAGGCCCTTTCTCAGGCAAAACGCGCCGAATACCAGCGCCGTCATCTTCTCTTTTATATAGAAGTATATCAATCAAAAGAAGGGGTAGAGGCTGAGCTGCTCTTTGACTGGGACAACATTGCCCTGGCGGTTGAGAGGGCGCGCCATCTGGGTCTGTGGCAGGACCTGCTTACCCTGGCAGAAGCACTGGTAGGAGAGAGAGGGACACCACTGCTGAAGCGCTACCAGCTGAAACAGGCGTTGCAGATCCTGGAGGTAGCATTGGAGGCCGCACAGCAGCTCAAGCAGTCTCTGCAGGAAGCGCGCTTTCTGCTTCAGCGTGGTATCTGTCGTTATCGCCTGGCGGAGTACCAGCCAGCTTACCTGGATGTGGTCGCCAGCCTGCAGCTAGCCCGGCAGTCCACTGACGCAGTGCTGATCAGTGCGGCGGAGCTGGAGCTTGGGCGCGTCTGCTATCGGCTGACGCGCTATGACGAGGCAGAAGAGCACTTTGAGGCCGTGCGTGCGCAGGCGGCGGCCAGAAGAGATCTCTGGCAGGAAGCAGCCGCATGGCATGAGCTAGGGCGGTTGGCCTACCGCCGGCACCAGTTCGAGCGTGCTGTGCAGTTGCTCGCCGAGGCTCGACGACTGCGCGAACAGCTGGGCGATCAGGAGGGCCTGGCCCGCACGTTGCACGAGCAGGGGCGCCTTCAGCACGAGCTGGCTCTGCGCAGCCAGGAACCAGCCAAACTAGATGAAGCCGAATCCCTCTATCTACTCAGCCTGAGCCTGCGCCGGCAGATAGGTGACCGCGTAGGCGAACAGGCAACGCTCCATCAGTTGGGTCTGCTGGCCTTCGATCGCGGTAATCTGTCGCAAGCCAACGCCTACTATGCAGAGTCGATGCAGCTCGCCCGTGAGCTAAACGACCGCTTCTGGATCGTTCACAATCAGTTTCGCTCGGCCCGCCTCCTCTGGTACCAGGGCCAGCGGCAGGAAGCCCTTTCTCAGGCTCAGGAAGCGCTGGCACTCTGCCGCTTGCTGGGCATTGGCCTGGAGAGGGAGATCGAAGAATGGCTTCGGGCCCCAGCATAACGGTGGGTAGTGCACTTGTCTAACAAACTACAGTTCAGGTATCATGAAGAGAGAGATGTCCATGTTACCCGGCCAACCTGCTGCGGTCAACAGGCAGGAGCAGGAGCAGGAGAGCAGGCAGTCTCTGCCAGCCATGACAGGAGTCGTTTCTGATGCAAGATGAGCAGCTACAGCGCAAGCAAATGAAGGCTGCGAACTACGCTCAGCAGCCGGAGCGTTTCACCTTGCTAGAGATCAAGCTGCAGATGCGCTCGACACATGGTGTGCGCCTGATCAGCTATGCGGAAGGAGACTGGCACTGCACCTGCGACTTTTATCGAGAGCGCGGGACCTGTAGCCATATTATGGCGGCGGAGCAGCTACTTGGTCCCCTGGTTCCTCTGCCGACCGACACCATGCCGCGGGAAGAGCACCATGATCCTGAGCGATAGAGATCTCAAAGCCCTGCTGGCCGCCGGTCTGCTGGTAGTCGAGCCGTGGGAGGAACGGCAGCTTGGGCCAACCAGCATTGATCTGCGCCTCGGCGCGCGTCTCGTCAAGTATCGCGGAGAGCGTCTTGAGCTGGGCAAGGCCCCACCTGCCAGTGAGGAGATTATGATCGATCCTCATCACGGCTATGAGCTGCGCCCGGGCGAGTTCATCCTGGGTTGCACGCTGGAGCGGGTCCGCATTCCCAACGGTTACCAGGGCTTTATCGAAACCAAAGGGGACGTTGCGCGGGCTGGACTGCAGGTGCACAATGGCGATGGCCATGTTGATCCGGGGAGCGACCATGTGCTGACGCTCGAAATCACTAACCTCAATAGTATCCCGGTCGTCCTCTATCCCGGCCTCTTCATCTGCCAGCTCTTCATTCATCAGTTGAGCAGTCTCTGCCTGCGCGAATACCGCGGAAAATACTTCGGGCAGCAAGGGCCAACCGTTTATCAGCCGGCCTAGCAGGCTGCGGAGGCGGACCGTCTCGCGCCTACCTACCCGCTGTCAGCTCCGGTCTTCCTGCCCTGCCAGCCTCGGTTGAAGCACTGGATTCTCCACAGCGCCCAGGGAGCGTAGTATAGAGCGCTGCGAGAGCGAGAGGCCAGTTGCTGCATAGATATTCATGCCCTCATAAGGTCGGTCGCTGCGCAGCACGCGGAGGCACTGAGCACGCTCCACATCCCAGACCTCAATCGTCCCTGTGTGGCTGCCGCTCACCAAGAGCACGGGCTGCACACCGCGACTGAAAGCGATCTCGCGGATGCGATAATCAAAGTGACTGACGATTTTCAGCAGCTCGCCGGTCTCCAGATCCCACAGGCAGACGAGTTGATCATCTCCAGCGCTGGCCAGCAGGCGGCTATCGGGACTGATGGAGAGCGTCCAGATCCGCTCTCGATGCCCCTTCAGAATCGCCCGCGGAAGACCTTGCTCCAGATGGGTCAGATCCCAGAGACGCACCTGCTGATCAGCTCCTGCCGTGGCCAACCAGCGACCGTCAGGACTGATGGCCAGCGTATAGATCGCCCCGTTATGGCCAGAGAGCTTTCGCCAGCAGCTGTAATCGCGAGTATCCCAGAGGCAGATGGTTTGATCTTCAGCGCCACTCACCAGGAGCCGGCCATCGGGACTATAGGCGACAGCGTAGACACGCCCCCGATGTTCGCGAAGAATATGCAAGCACTGACCGGTTGCCACCTCCCAAATACGCAATGTACGATCGGCTCCGCCGCTGGCCAAGAGCGAACCATCGGGAGAAAAAGCCACCATGTAGACACGAGCCGCATGGCCCTTGAGAATGCGGAAGTTCTGGCCCGTCTCCACCTGCCAGAGGCGCACCGTGCCATCCTCGCTGCTACTGGCAAGGAGGCGACCCTGTCCATCGAAGGTCACCGTCCAGACACTGGCCGTGTGCCCCTCCATCGTGCGCAAGCAGCGTAGCTCACCCAGGTCCCAGAGCCGCACCTGGCCATCATCGCCGCTACTGGCAAAGAGCTGACCATCGGGGCTGGTCGCCACCGTGCGCACCTGGCTGCTATAGCCCTGCAACATACGGACACAGCGCCCACGCTCAAGATCCCAGAAACGCACCGTCTGATCGTCGCTTCCACTCACCAATAAGCGATCATCAGCACTGACGGCCAGCGAATAGACACGCCGGCTATGCCCCTCCAGCGTCTTGATACAAGAGAGGTCGCGTATATTCCAGAGGCGCAAGAGGCGATCACCGCCAGCACTGGCGAGGAAGCGGCTATCGCTGCTGAAAGAGAGCGCATAGACCTGCTCACGATGGGCATCCCAGGAAGCCAGCAGTGCCAGGGAAGTCAAGTCCCAGAGCATGATGCGCTCCTCGCAGCCGCAGGCGAGCAAGCGACCATCGTAACTGAGCGCCAGCGACCAGATGCTGTCGTTGGCACCGGGGAGACGGGCCCGGCAGGCGCCGCTCTCTACATCCCAGAGGCGCAGAATTGCATCCTCTCCGCCGCTGATCAGCGTCTTGCCGTCGGGAGTGAGGGCCACAGCATAGACTCTGCCGCTCTGACCCTGGTCAGTCAGCTCGCGCTGGCACTCAGCGAGACCGGAAGCCATATCAAGGCGCCAGAGACGCACGGTCTGATCGCCGCTACCACTGGCGAGCAGGTGACCATCGGCGCTCACGGCCAGCGAATAGATGCGTTCTTGATGGCCTCGCAGGGTCTGCAGGCACTGGCCAGTCTCCACATCCCAGAGACGAATTGTTCCATCCTCACTACCGCTGATCACCATACGTCCATCAGGGCTGAAGAGGACCGAGCGCACCCAATCGGCATGGCCCTGGCAGGTTACCAGCGGCGCATAGTCGCGGACGCGGAAGATACGCACCTCACAGGTAGTCGTACCGAGCGCTATGAGCGAGCCATCGTGGTTAAGAGCCACCGAGAGAATGCTTCCGAAGATCTCGGTGAAGGCCGAGCCAGTCAGATCGGCCCAGGCGAAATTGACGTTCGGTAAGGCTTTGCCTCGCAAATTAGCCTGCCAGACCGCCAGACCCGAGAAATCCCAGCCACGGAGATCGCACTGCAAGTGGAGGAGCAGATTGAGAATATTACCAGCCGCATAGCCCGGCCTGCCGCGTTCCAGCCGGGCCAGCAATGAGCGCAGCAGTTGCTCGCAACCGTTTCCTCCCCTGGCAGTGCGCAAGATGTGAGCCAGTGGCTCAAGAATCGAGCGGACCTGGTCCTCGCGAATATAGTCCCGGGCCTGGGCCTTGAGAAGGGCATGACTTTGCAACAGAGAGAGAGGCTGCTCTTCGAGAATCTCAGCAGCCACTTGCTGCACCAGACGATCCGTCACATATTCGCAGATCACCGGCTGCAGCGTATAGCCCGCGGCCCCACGCACCTCGACGAGTGAGCGATGGCGCAGCGACTTTAGCACTTCAAGCAGCGCTCCTTTGGGAGTATGCGCCAGGCGATCTTCCAGCAACTCAGAGAGCGTCACTACCTCGCGCCCAATCGCTAACCAGTACAAGACATCCCGTTCATCAGGGGTTAAGCGCTCGAACTGCTTATCAAGCAAATCTTTAATACCCTGAAGAACCAGCACCTCCTGATCGAGGAAGCGAGCGATCTGACGATCAAAGACCTCGCGAATGGTAGGAGAGACCAGTTTCAGAGCCAGGGGATTGCCAGCATAGCGGCGAATGAACTCGGCCCAGTGCTCATCATCGCCCTCCAACCCCTCACCTGCCAGCAACAAACGCCCAGCCTCGGGCGAGACGCCTGACAGGGTCATGGTGCGCACCGGGGCATATTTTCCCTCCTGGAGAGGAATGCCATCGGGCTTCTCGCGGCTGGTTAGCAGGACGCAGCTTTGCAGGGCATGGCTCCCCAATAGATAGAGCAGCTCCTCATAGCCCTTGTAATCCCCCTGGTAGTGGCCCGCCAGAGCACCACTCTGCAGCAGCGAGTCGAAGTCATCAAGGACCAACAGAAACCGCTCGCGCTCCAGCCGCTGAATCAGCAGCTTCAGGCGATCCTCCTCACTCTCGGGAAGGGGGGTCGGCTGGTGCTCCTCCTCCCCGTTGAGGAAGCGCAGGCAGCGATCGAGAAGACGCCCACGGGACAAAGGGGTATGGAGCGAAAGCCAGAGCAAGCCTTGAAAATCGGAGGAGCTGCGCAGACGCTGAACCAGAGCCGCCGCCAGGGCGGTCTTACCCACTCCGCCTATGCCCACAATGGCGATCAGGCGGCAACGATCCTGCGTCACCCAACGCCAGAGCAGCTCTTGCTCCTCATCACGGCCATAGAGACGAGAGACGTGGGGCGCTTCCTCTAGATCAGAGCGTGGACGGGCAGCCAGGGAATCCAGGGCCACCGCAGTAGCAGGCAGCACCAGAGGGGAGGACATAGTACGCCGGCGCCCGCGCGGCAGCTGCTCCAATTGCCCACCCACTAATACCTCAACCAGTTCGCCGCTGCGTAGCTGCAGCGCACGCTCGTACTCTTGCACAAGCTGGAGCGATGGCAGAGTCAAATTGTTTTCAACGGCAGAAAGATAGCTCTTTGAATAGCCCACCGCGCGCGCTACCTCGCTCAGGCTCTTACCCATCTGCTGGCGCAGGTGACGCATACGGGTCCCAATAGCGGTTGCAGGAGCGTGTCTGTTTTCAGCCATTACAGTCTCCTCGCTGCCCACCACGGCGGGTTACGTTGATTGTTCTACTGGGTAGTATAGAACAGAAGTGCACGCCTGTAAAGAGGAGTGCCGTTCTCTTTCTGCTCAATTGCACATTTATGAACAATCGTTCATCGTTTCATCTTCTCAACCCTCTTGAAAAACACGAGTGAACACTGTATACTGTTCTATAGAGAACAACTGAATGTTCACTATCCTCTCAGGTTCTGCTACAGAACTGGCGAGCGATAAGCTCAACTCCTCCAGCTACCTTGCCACAGGCCGGCCTGAGCAGCGCTGGTTGTTCTCCTTCCGAACTCATTGCTCGCTGGTCATCGCGATGGCTGATAAAGCGAATAGACCGACACGACTTGACCCAGGTGAGGCAACGTCAGGCTTGCCGGCTCCAGAACTGGACAGAGTACGGCATCTTATAGGTTTGCTTCTTTGTTTCTTCGTGAAGGAGGAGTCTTGTGAACTCACTAACTTCGCTCGGAGTTTCCGTTGACGACAGCGACTCTGAAGATGAAGCCTTGCTACACGCCTGCGACGCTCGGGTTGTGACTCAGGTACGTCGCTACTTCTCACGCATCCGCTCTGGCAAGTGGGAAGATCTGGAAGCACTCTGTCAAGACGAATGCCAGGAGGTGCGCTTCGCCCTCTGGAAAGTGAGTCGGAAAGGGCCACTGCACAAACCTGCCTTGCTGATCCGCGTCATTGTCCAGAATCGCGCACGCGATACCTGTCGACGACTTCGCCGTCGTCCTCTGCTTCTTCCCCTAGAGACAGAGCAGCCCGAGGTTCTTGCTCTCAGCGAGCAGTGTGCCGCCACCAACGAAGGAGCGCGTGATCCAGCCTATGAGTGTGAGCTGCAGGATTTTCCAGAAGAGCGCCTTGCGCTCTACATCCAGGCCATTCGCAGCTTGTCTGCCCGTGAACAGGCAGCTGTGCTCTGGCGCATTCGTGAGTGCGGCCTCGAACTACGGCCCGTGATCGCGGCGCTGCGCAAGGCGGGCCTGGACCCCGAGCAGGTGCCGCCGCCGCAGAGTCAGGCTGAGCTGAAGCGCTATCGCTCTGCCTTGAGTACTGCCCGGCGACACCTGCGCAAGCCGCTCGGCGTCTCAGCCGCCGGCCAGTCTGCGCGCCTACACTAGCGAGTGCAGTGCCAGACTGGACTCTGCACCGGACTCTGCCTGGCCTTCCTTACTTCACTTCATGGCTGGCCCGCGTGGCGAAGGGACCACCTCCCTTCGCTGGCGCTGGTCATGGGGAGAGCCGTTCGGCCAGGTATTTCAGGCTGAGCGGATAGCGATATTCGATTCCGCCGTGCCGTCCGTCGAACAGCTCAAAGAAGACATCAGTGACTCCAATCTCAGCCAGGGCGCGGCGGAAAGCCTCCGCTCCCAGGTCGAGATAGTACTCATCGCGCTTGCCAGCATCGATATAGATGGCTCGCAGTGAGCGCAGGGCCTCGGCGTGCAGAGGAACCATCCGCACCGGGTCCCAGGCCAGCCAGCGCTCCCAGACATCGGGAACCAGCTGACCGGTGGCGATATCGAAAGGCAGATGCACCGTACCGTCCATATCCGCCGAGTAGCAGGCGGCCATACACCAGACGTTGAGCAGGTCAGCATCGCTCTCTTTGGAGAAGGCCGGACGGCTGCGGAAGTCCTGCCAGAAGCGTTCGTACGAACCGCCGTAGTGATCACGCAAGGCCCGGGCCACCCTGGCAAAGTCGCGCTGATAACAGACTTCAAAGAGAGCATCGCCCGCGTGAGTTGCCAGGCCTCCCCACAGATCTGGTCGTAGCATGGGAGTGACCATCGCGCCGTAGCCACCGCTGGACTTGCCGGCGATTCCCCGATGTTCGCGCGCTGCCAGCGTCCGATAGTGGGCATCGACCCAAGGGACGATTTCATCGCAGAGATAGGTGTGGTAGTATCCGACAGCGGGTGAATCCAGGAACTGGCTTCCTCCCAGGGAGGTCCAGCAGTCGACCCAGACGAGGATGCACGGCGGAGCTTCCCCTTTGGCAAACAGCTCGTCGGCCAGCTCCGGGAAGTTGCGCCGGAAGGCCGAGCGATTGCGCCACATGTCAAGCTGGCCCGTCAGCCCCTGAATCAAATAGATGCTGGGATAGCGCCGCTCTGGCTGTTCGTCGTAGCCGGGCGGCAGATAGATCCAGAGCGGGCGCTGATAGGGGTCACCTAGAGGATTGTTCTTGAGCACCTGGCTCTCAAAGGTCACTTCGTCAAAGCGCCCTTTGAAGTCGTGCGACCAGGGATACACGCTTTGCGCCTCCTTCTTTCTTCTTCTCTTCTTATCCTGGTGCTTTGGGTCCTAGTCTAGCACGCTTTCCTCATGGGCGTCCATGTCTCTTCTGCTGACAGCCAGCAATCCTGCGGCCTGGCCTCCCCAGGGAGCACCTCAGCTTTCGTCCGACAGCAACAAAAGCGACCTTTACGAAGAGCAGGATTCTGCTTTAGAATAGAAGCAGCTCGCCTGCCATTGGCTATAATCTGCGCTAAGAGGAACAAATGGACATGATCGACGGCTTAGCGGCGCTCCTCCAGCGGGCCACTGTTCGCATCGACGCCGACCATAATCCCAGGGGTACAGGCTTCTTTGTGGGGCCGGGCCTGATTCTGACCTGCGCCCACGTCATCCCATCTGTTCACAAGGCAACTTCCAGCCTCCAGATCTACTGGCAGGAGAGATATTACGAGGCGGCCATCACTACAGTGTCTACTGATGACTCGTCCCCAGATCGGGATCTGGATCTGGCGCTGTTAACGGTCCCTCTTGAGGATCATCCCTGTGTCTTACTTTGCGGTGAGGCTCAGCCCTACAGCCGTCTGTACACCTATGGTTACCCAGGCTCAGTGCCTGGAGGCACCTCTTTCATTTTCGACGCCGCCGGGCCAGCCGGCGAGCGGAACCAGTGGGTCACCTTCCAACGCGGCCCGGTCGACCCCGGCATGAGCGGCGCCCCGCTGCTCGACCGGGAAAGCGGCTGCGTCTGCGGCATGATCCAGTTCTCGCTGGGCCTCCATAGCGAGCGCGGGGGCCAGGGTCTGCAGGCGCGCGTCATCCTTGCTCAGCTTCCTGATCTTGTCAATCATCAACTGGCCGCACACCGGCAAAACCGCCGCTGGCTGGAGCTTCT
Organism: Thermogemmatispora aurantia; assembly: GCF_008974285.1. Taxonomy (GTDB): domain Bacteria; phylum Chloroflexota; class Ktedonobacteria; order Ktedonobacterales; family Ktedonobacteraceae; genus Thermogemmatispora; species Thermogemmatispora aurantia. Next base: position 1,592,437 of record NZ_BKZV01000001.1, read on the forward strand.
CTCAGTCGAGCAACGTCAGCGCCTCGGGCAGTGCTGTCCCCAGTATCAGCCGCTGCTCCAGCAGAACACCAAAGCCCTCAAAGTCTTTATATCCTACTCCGGCAGCCAGCGGGATCGCAAACTGAGAGAGGAACTTGAGAAGCAGTTGGCTTCCTTTAGACGGAATCAACTGATCGAAAGCTACCACAGCGAGCAGCTAAGCGCGGGGCGTGAACGGAGCGAGAGCCAGCGCCTGCTAGAGCAGGCGGACATCATTCTATTACTTATCAGCCCTGACTACATGAGCTCCGACCAATGCTACAACGAAGAAATGCAGCGGGCCATGCAGCGCCACGAGGCCGGCACGGCGCGCATCATCCCGATCAAGTTGCGGCCAACTGTGGAGCTGGCCAGCTCTCCCTTCGGCAAGCTGCAGGCCCTGCCGCGCTCCGGGCAACCTATCACGGAAAGCAGGGACCGTGACGCAGCCATGAAGGAGATCGCCGATGAGCTGTATCGGGTCATCCAGGAGTTGAAAAGCAAGCAGACCTGAGCTGAGCGAGCGCAAGCCTATCTCCCCCGCCCAGCTCACCAGCTCAGGGCAGTGGCAGGCACGTTTCCAGGAACAGTCTCTTCTTGCTTTCCCATTCACCGCCCCGCCCATTAGGGCATCGGCTAGGGGCGGGCGCTAGGGGCCCTGAGCAAGCCTCTGCGTTGCTGAAGGCGATACGGCGCATAGTAACCAGCCAGGGGCGAGGGCAGGCGTCCAACCAGGAGTGTCCCCTCGGCGCGATGCTCTTCTAGCTCGACGCGCCCGCGACGATGGAAGAGTTCCACCAGGTCGCCGCGCGCGTAAGGCACAAGCACCTGCAAAGGCACCATCTGCTCAGCCACCACCTGAGCCAGCTTCTCGCGCAGTGCCTCCAGGCCCCAGCCACGCAGCGCCGAGACTACCACAGCATTGGGATAGAGCGAAGGATCAACACGGTCGGGATCAGGCAGCAGATCGATCTTATTGAGGGCCGTCACCCGCGGCTTCTCATGGGCCTCCAGCTCGCGCAAGACCTCGTTGACCGTCTCGCTCTGCTCGATGGCATTCTCATGGCTGACATCCACCACCTCCAGCAACACATCGGCATCAACCACCTCCTCCAGCGTTGCCCGGAAAGCAGCCACCAGGCGCGTCGGCAGGCGCTGAATGAAACCCACCGTATCCGTCAGCAAGACCTCCTGGTTGCCCGGCAGTACCACGCGGCGCGTCGTCGGATCAAGCGTCGCAAACAGCTTGTTTTCGACCAGAACATCGGCCTGACTCAAAGCATTAAAGAGCGTCGACTTACCAGCGTTGGTGTAGCCCACCACAGCCACCACCGGCATTGTCAAAGCCGCCCGCTGACGACGATGGAGCGTGCGCTGCTCACGCACCTCCTCCAACTCGCGACGCAACTCCGCCAGGCGATTGCGAATGCGGCGACGATCGATCTCCAGCCGCGTCTCACCAGGGCCGCGGACTCCAATAGCACCGCCCACGCCAGCCGCTCCAAGCGAGCCACCAGCCTGCTGCGACAGCTCGATACCGCGCCCGCTCAGACGAGGCAGGCGATACTCCAGCTGCGCCAGCTCAACCTGCAGGCGCCCCTCGCGCGTCCGCGCGTGCTGGGCAAAGATATCGAGAATCAGTGTTGTCCGATCGATCACACGCGCATTGAGAGCCTTTTCAAGATTGCGCTGCTGAGAGGGTGACAGCTCGTCATCGAAAATCACCAGCTCAAAGCCCAGCTCCTGCTCCAGAGCAGCCAGCTCCTGGACCTTTCCCTTACCAAGATAGGTAGCAGGATCAGGATGACGCAGGTGCTGCAGCATCTTGCCGACCACCTCGGCCCCGGCAGTTCTGGCCAGGGCCTCCAGCTCGTTGAGCGAATCCTCAGCGCTCCAGAGCGTTTCCTGCCGCTCACTGGCCACCGCGACGAGAAAGGCCCGCTCCGGCCCCTCCGTGCTTCTCTGCTTGATCAGCACAGCATCGTTTCTTGCCGTAAAATGCCTCCTTTGTTCAAGCAAAATCTACTCAGCTCTAGAATACGTAGAATACCCCTTGACTATACATTGTATGCGCCTTGACCGCAGAGCGCAAGCCCAGAGGCAGCGCCTCCTGCCCTGCCTGGTAGGAAGGCCAGCCCAGCCCAGGCCAGCAAGTAAACGGACAGCCCGGCGCAACCATCACAGACCCTACTTTAAAGGCAGATGACCCAGCAGCCACTGATTGAGATGCACAAAGAGACTCTGGGCAATGGCTTCATTGTAAGCCCGCTGCCAGGCACTGAACTGACCTGGATCATGCACCGGAATGCTTTGGACGGCGCTGAGGACGTTATGTAGGGCCAGCAACAGAATCAGCCACAGGAGCCAGGCTTCAACAAAACCCAGCACCATCCCAAGCAGCTCGTCGACGATCCCCAGCATCGGAATGCTATGGACAAAGGCCCGAATCAGCGTGGTGACAATATGAACGATGAGGACGGTAGCGAAAAAGAGCAAGATATAGGCCAGCAGAGGCGCAGCCACGGCTCCATTCCCAGCGAGTAAGGTGGTGAACGAGGGACCGAAGAGTAGGGCCACAGCCAACGCCAGCGGGAGTGCAACCAGATTAATCAAGCTAGCAATAAGGCCATTATGGAAACCATTGATGACCAGTACAATGGCTGTAGCCAGAAAGGCAAGATCGATCCAGTTAAACGAAAGAGACATTTACTTCTTCCTCCCAATATCATGAATGAGAAGTAATGAAATAGAAAGTCGAACCTCCTGATATATAATCAAACGAGGCTCCAGGCTCACTGTCACAGTCAGCATGCCAGACGCTCCTGGGGTGAGAGGTTGAGGGTAAGAAAGGGGAGGCGACGTCATCGGATTGGCCCGCGGCGAACCGACATGCTATAATGAAGGCATGAGCATCAGAGGGAAAACAACAGAGACCAGTGCTCCTCAGCGGGACCTGCTCGGGCTGAGCTTTACGCAGCTTGAAGCGTGGTTCAAGGAGCTGGGAGAGCCAGCATATCGTGCCAGGCAAGTCTACAACTGGATCTATAAGCACCTGGTCACGGATTTCGCCGCCATGAGCAACCTGCCTCTCAGCCTGCGGGAGCGCCTGGCGCGCGAAGCCACCATTGGTCAGGTCATCGTTCGCAGCGAGCAGCGCTCCAAGGATGACCGCACGCGCAAGATCCTGCTGGAGCTGGCCGATGGCCGACTCATCGAATCGGTGCTGATGCTCTATCCACCGCTAGGGGGGAGCAGCGCGCGCGCCACCGTCTGTGTCTCCAGTCAGGCGGGTTGCGCTTTTGGCTGCACCTTCTGCGCCACCGGCCAGATGGGATTTGAAAGGCACCTGAGCGCTGGAGAAATCGTTGCCCAGGTGCTGCACTTTGCGCGTGAGTTGCGAGCAGCTCCCTGGCGTGCCCGCGGCCTGCCCGGTAGCCAGCCCATCGACCACATCACCAACCTGGTCTTTATGGGCATGGGCGAGCCGCTGCACAACTACGATAACGTGATCCATGCCTTGCGCATCCTGAACAGTGCCGAGGGCTTCAACCTGGGCGCGCGGCATATGACCATCTCCACCGTAGGGTTGCCGCATGGCATCCGGCGGCTCAGCCAGGAGGGGCTGCAGGTCAATCTGGCCATCTCGCTGCACGCGCCCAACGACGAGCTACGCGCGCAGACCATGCCTGTCAATCGCAAATATCCGCTGGCCGAGGTGTTGGCAGCCTGTCAGGACTATATCGCCGCCACTCGACGACAGATCACCTTCGAGTACGTTCTGCTGGCCGGAGTCAACGATAGTCCCGCCTGTGCTCACCAGCTCGGCGAGCTGTTATCTCCGCTTAAGCAGTATGCGCATGTCAATTGCATTCCAGTTAACAAGACCGCGGCGGACTACCGTCCACCTGGCCCGGAGGTCATCCGTCGCTTCCGCGACATCCTCTTCGAGCACGGCGTCAGCAACAGCGTGCGCGCCGAACGCGGAGATGACATTGCAGCAGCTTGTGGGCAGCTGCGCACCCGCTTCGTAGCCCAGCAGCGCATCGCCCTGGCACTCAGTTCCCGGCCTGAGCCTGAGCCGGCCCGCCATCAGTGACCTCACAGTGCCCAAAAAAAAAGAAAAGAGGTAAGGAGGAAGCGCAGGAATAAGAGCCTGCTTGAACGCGCGGCAGGTAGCAGCCGGGCAGGCCGGGGCGGGAACGCCGCATGAGCGGCGCTCTTACCTGCCTCCGGCCAGCGCTATGCCTTGGGGACCTTGAGCATCGTGCGCAGGCAGCGCGTGCAGACATGCACCGTGCGCCGCACCCCATTAATCTCCAGATGGCGCCGCTGCACGTTCACCACGAAACGCCGCCGTGTATGACGCTGTGAGTGCGACACCTTATTGCCATACATCGGTTTACGCTGACAGAGGTCACAACGACCAGCCATAGCAATCTCCCTTCCTCTCTGTTCTTTCTTAGCCGTCTGGGTGCTCACCCTGGCACCTGGATAGGTCCCGCTCCTGCTTCGCGCGCGAGGCGGCAGAGAACCGCAGGTTCCACACTCACCCACCCGCCTTAGCAATGCAGGCACTGACCACGGCTTCCGCTGTTCTGCCGAGCCGAGCCAGGGGCTGCCCAGAGGCCGCTTGACCAGAATAAGAGATACCAGATGCCATCACTCCCGCCAGGATCTCTCAACCAACCAGGCGACAGGTTTCAACACGAGCCACTCCCCTTGGTCTGACGGCTTCCCTTCCCGCCCGGCCACCAGACCAGACGTCGCTCTTCTCATGTAAAGAGAGAGCGCCTTGCTGGGGCTGAAGCCCACTCCCAACCAAGCAGACGAGACGGCGAAGCGAACCCACGAGAGCTACAGGGCAGATGTCTGCGCCCTTGATTCTGACGGGGGCCTTTGATATACTGCAACAGAACGCAGACCTTGCACTCCAGTAAGTAGAGAGCAAAGCGTTAGTAAGCGTTGAGTACGCTCTGCGAGTATAGCAGATTGCCCTCGCTTTGGCAAGTGCGTAGGCCAGAAGACCAGCAGAGCAAAGAAAGAATAGAGAAGACATGGGTATGCCGAAGCCATCGACGATTCAACCGCAGCACGGAACGCGTCCTCTAGGCAGGATCGAGGTCCTTCCCCATGCGATACACACCATCGCGGCCCGCGCCGTTAGCGAAAGCTACGGCGTCGTAGGTATCGCCGCGCCTCGCCTGCGCAATGGCGAGGCCATCCTCCTTCCCCCCGAACGAAGCGGCGAGGGCATCCAGGTGCGCATCGCGAACGGGCGCCTAATCATTGAGGTCTACGTCGTGCTGGAATACGGGCTGCGCATGTCTGAGATCGCCCACAATATCATGAGCAGCGTCAAGTTCTCGGTTGAAAAGATGCTCGGGGTACCCGTGCAGCAGGTGAACGTCAATATCCAGGGGCTGGAACACAGCCCTACCACAAGGCGCGAGCACTAACGACAAGGTGTGGGCACCACCTACCTCACCACCACCACATAAGGTAAGTGATCTATGCAGGAACAGGCATCAGGTGCTCTACACGCGCAAGATGCGCAAAGCCAGCAACAGATGCAGCGGATTAGCCGCCCGCGGCGGATCAGTGTCCTGGATGGCCAGGACCTGAAGAAGGCAATGATTGCGGGGGCCGCCTGGCTGGAGGAGCGGCGGGAGAGCATTAACGCCCTTAATGTCTTCCCCGTCCCGGATGGAGATACTGGCTCGAACATGTCCGCCACCATGCAGGCCGCCATTCGGGGGATCATCGATAGCCAGGAGAGAGCAGCGGGGGTGATTGCATCCCGCCTCGCCCACGATGCCCTCTTGGGCGCGCGGGGCAACTCGGGGGTGATTCTGTCGCAAGTGCTCCGTGGCCTGGCCCAGGGACTAGAGAAGAAGCAGACCTTCACCTCACTTGACCTGGCCAATGCTTTGATGGAAGCCTCGCGGCTGGCCTCACGAGCCGTCATCAAGCCGGTCGAGGGCACTATTCTGACCGTGGTACGTGACTGCGCCGAGGCGGCGCTGGCCAGTGCGCAGCGCGGCGACGACCTGGTGACCCTGATGCACGAGGTAGTGACCGCTGCGCGGCAGTCGGTAGCCCGCACGCCCGAGCTGCTGCCCATCCTCAAGCAGGCGGGAGTAGTCGATGCCGGCGGCCAGGGGCTGTGTGTGATTCTCGAAGGAATCTGGCACGCTCTGCGTGGCGAGGGACGAGAGGCACGCCCCTTCTCATCAGCAACGACCGAAGCCACCCCGCGGCGAGGAAGAGTCAATGTCGAGGAGGAGCAATACGGCTATGAGGTGGTCTTCCTGCTACGCGGCGAGAACCTCGACGTAGAGCGCATCCGCCAGACGATCATCGACATGGGCGGCGTTTCCACGGTCGTGGCCGGAGATGAAAAGCTGCTCAAAGTGCATACGCATACTCAATGGCCTGGCAAAATCCTGGACTATGGCGTGAGCCTGGGTAGTCTCCTGGATATCAATATTGAGAATCTCCAGGAGCAGAGCCTGGCCTACGCGGCAGAGAGTCGCGCCGAGCATGAGCAGGTCGAAGGCTGGGGCCAGGATGCAGCCGCAGGCAGCAAGGTCGCGGCTCCCAGCGTTCCCATCGCCACAGTCGCCGTCGTCTCCGGCTCTGGCTTCGAGAAGGTCTATCGCGGCCTGGGCGTGAGCGCCATTGTACCCGGCGGACAGACCATGAATCCCAGCATCGAAGAACTGCTGGCGGCGGTCAACTCCGTTGAGGCCGAGCAGGTCATTATCTTGCCCAACAACAGCAATGTGATCCTCAGCGCGCAGCAGATTCCACGCCTCACCAGCAAACAGGTGGAGGTCATCCCAACCGAGACCCTGCCCCAGGGAATCGCCGCCCTGATGAGTTTCAACTACAGCGCCGATCTGGCCACCAACGTTCAAAGCATGAGCGCCGCCGCCCGACGCATCCAGACTGCCGAGATCACCACGGCAGTGCGCGCCGTGCAGATCGATGGCCTGCGTGTGCGAGAGGGGGATATCATCGGCCTGATCAACGGCAATCTGGCCGTGGCCGGCAGCAGTCTGGACGGCGTCATTAACGACCTGCTCCAGCGTATGCACGTCGAGCGCTACGAGCTGCTCACTATCTACTACGGCGAGGGAACCAGCGAGACCCACGCTCAGGAAACCGCGGCCCGCATCAAGCAGACCTATTCCCACCTGGAGGTAGAGGTAGTGGATGGCGGCCAACCCTACTACACCTATATTTTCTCGGTTGAATGAAGAGGCAATAGACAGCAGCAGCCGGTCAGAGCGCACGCCCGGTGCACAACAGCCGTAAGTCAGGCCAGACCGGCCCGCGCGGAAACCCGGAGACAATCAGGATTTAGATCGAGATGGCTGGTCGTCTCGTCCCAGCGCTCTTCCCGCTACTCTAGCGAAACGTACCCACGCTTCTCACAACCAGCCAGGTGCGCTGACGCACATAGTGCAGACAATTCTCTCGCGTTCAGGAGGTGCCTCATGGCCGTCCGCATCGTCACCGATAGTACAGCGGATCTCCCTAAAGAACGGGCCGCGGCCCTGGGAATCAGCGTTGTTCCCCTCAAGGTTATTTTTGGCAGTGAAGAATATCTGGACGGAGTCAATCTGGATACAGAGGGCTTTTTTAAAAAGCTGGCGGAGAGCAAGGATTTCCCCCGTACCTCGCAGCCAACACCCGCCGATTTTCTCGCCACCTACCAGCGCCTGATCGAAGAAGGTGCCGAGGCCATTCTCTCGGTCCATCTGTCAGCAAAATTCAGCGGAACCTACCAGTCGGCCTGCGCCGCTCGGGCAGCGCTGCCAGCGGAACTGCAACACATTCCCATCGAGATTGTGGACTCGGAGAGCATCAGCCTCGGAATCGGTATGTCGGTTATGCACGCCGCCGAAGAAGCCCAGCGCGGCGACGACCTGGCCACCATCAAAGCACGGCTGGTCGATCGTTTGCGCCGCACACGCATCCTGGGCGTGCTGGATAGTCTAGAGCATCTGCGCCGTGGAGGACGCATCGGACGCGCCAGCGCCTTCCTGGGCACGATGTTGAGCTTCAAGCCGATTATCGGTATTCAGGCTGGCGAGGTGGTGCCGATTGAGCGCCCGCGCACACGCGCCAAAGCTTACGAGCGGGTGGCGCAGCTCTTCCAGGAGGCCAGCCCAGTGGAAGAGGTGGTCATTGTGGAGTCGAGCGACGAATTGGGGGAGCAGCTTGCCGCCGCGATGCAGGCGGTCCACCCTCAGCCGATTCCACGCTATAAGCTGGGCGCCGTGCTCGGTACCCATACGGGACCCGGTACGGTGGGTATTATCTTTATTACGGCACATTAGACGAGTTGCCCTCTCGTCTGAGGCCCGCCGGGCAGGCAGGTCGATCGGCCCGCCCGGCGGCGCGGTTGGACGGCATGAGGTTATCTGATGCAATAAAGCTGATACATTATGAGATAACCATTGACGACTTGCATCTTCGTCGGTACAATAGTAGGTAGTAGAGCGCTTACCCACGCCAGAAAGGGCTGTGCTGCAGGCACTGCAGGGCTTGCTCTATGTGCGTACCTCTGATCGCCCGTCGAGCCGCACAACGTACACGCTGGCAGGCTTGACAGCAATAGACAGGGCGAGGCCAACGCACACAGGGTAGGTGGGGAACCTGAGCGGGAGCTTGTAGCCAGAAGATCATGCGTTCACTCACTGGAAGGTTCGTTAGTCAGCCACCATCGCAGATGGTGCAAGCGACGAAGGAGGAACAACCGTGGGAATGCTACGGGTGATGTCACGGCGCGGTGATGATCGTGTCACCTGGGATGAGCAGAAGGTGTTAGCAGGTGACCCCGAAGCACTGGCCGCCGTGCGAGAAGCTGAGCGCATTTTCGCCCAGGAGCGCGCCAGGGGAGCCACTGCTTTTCGTGTCGAGCCCGGGAAGCCTGCTCAGCGCATTGACCAGTTTGACGCGACCGCCGAGCAGATCATTATGGTTCCGCGCGTTGTCGGTGGATGAGCTTGATCTCTGAAATCCTGACCATCCTGGACTGGGTGATCATCGCCACTGCGATGGGAGCCGTTGTCTGGCTGATCACTCAGCCATATTTACGGGGCTGGTCGCGGGCCGAACGACGCGCCTCCGATCTGTTGCGCGATATTCTGACGCCCGAGCAGTTCCGCCAGCTCCTCTGGCACGGCTATCTGGAGGTGCCTAGCCCTACTGCCCCCCAGCGCATCTATCGCGTGCCCCGCGGTAAAGGCTTCGTCCAGGTCATCGAAAATGGCCGCGCGACGATGCGCCTCTGCCTTCAGCCAGTGGAAAATCTGCCGGACGCCGACATTGTAGTGCTCCATAAACTGATGATTGAGGGGAACGAGGAGCTATATTTGCAAAAAGCCAATAAGTATCTCTGTACCGATTGATCGATCGCTCGATGAACCGATGGCGCGGGCTGATTCGTCCGCCCACCAGCCCTTCGTAGCAGCCACAGCGTGATTGCTCGCATGCGGGCCTGGGCCCGGCGGAGCTTCTCCCTCCCTTAGCAGGGGTGAGGAACAGGGCTGACGGGTTCCTGGCCTGCTTTTGCTCTCTGCCCGCCGCATCCTGACCAGCAGGCCCTCCCCACACCACAGAGATCTGCCCTCCGCCAGCGAGCCAGGCCGCTTGTTCCATCGTCATACGGCCCGCTCCCCTGCTCCTCTCACCTGTTCGCTGTTCTCCTTCGCACCTTTCTGGGTCGCCAGCTACTACCGCAGGCCGACTTCCCAGGATGACCGCCTGCTCGCACACGCACCATCTTTGCGCCATGCCAGCGTGAGCCTCTCTCCCAGCCGCCAGCCCAGCCGAATCACCACCTGCTAGTCGCCCTCTTCTTCCCTCTCGTCGTCGTCATCGTCGTCTTCTTCCAGCAGCTGGATAATCTGACGATGGCCATTCTGCTTCTCGCACATATGCGGCCCCTCTTCCAGCGGCATATGGCAGAAAGGACAGACAGGGCGCCCCGCGGCGACGACCCGTGTGATCATGCTGGTCAGAGCCTGAGCCTGGGCCTGTGTGAAGGACAAAGTAACTGCTCGATCCTCACGGACACGTCCGCGCAGCTCCTGGCCCGTCTCCATGATAATCTCCAGGGGAACCGCCATGAGAATGATCAGCTCTCGCCGGAAGTCGTAGCTCAGCTTCAATTGGGCTACTTGAAACTCCTCGTCGGGGATCAGCGGGAAATCGGCAGGCATGCCCAGTGGTATCTCCTCTTCTTCCTCGCCTTCCTGCCGAGCCCGCGCCTCAACGCGCAGGATCTTGCCTTGCGTCACTTGGGTCAGCAGGCGATCAATAGCCAGCCCCAGCTCGTTGAGCTGCATCTTTTCCATCCACATAATGGCAGAGCCACTTTCGCTGCGAGCAAACAGGCGAAAGCGGCGCTGTCCCGGTGGGCCAACAGCATCCGCGCCCAGTAGTTCCACCAGACCTAAATCTCTGCTCATCGGACCTCCTCTTTGCCCCTACGTGAAGAGTGTCTTGGTTCCTTCTGATGATCGATACGCCTGTCTTTGCAGCCGCTTGCGCGCTGCGGCTGCTGCGTGCCTCCGTCTTCTCTCCCCTGGCCTGCGCCTGGCTACCCGAGCTACCCGACGTCAGACAGGCAACGGAGGGACAGGGTAACCCTGCCCTCTTTCAGCAATTGTAAATGCTGCCTGCCAGAGAGAACAGGGCCGGAGAGAGAGCGATATCTCAGATCACGGACCTGGACGTCTGGTGAGAGCCAGAGCAGGCTTTCGCCAGCCATCAGCCACAAGACGCAGCTTGCTCCTGCGCTCGCTGACCTGCGCCCCTGCCGAGTGACTCCCGCTCTTCTATCTAGCTATCTACCAGCCTGCCATTGTTCGCTCACCGCCTCGCCTTTTCAACTTGGGCCGACGCCCTCCTGGCGTAGCCTAGTAGGCGGTGTCAGTAGCCGCGCTGTGGATCATAGCGATTGCGCAGCGGCTCGCCACGGCGATAACGCTGGAGGTTCTCAGCAAAGAGGGAGGCCAGTCGGGCGCCATAGTGAACGCTTTCACCCGAAATATGGGGCGTCAGAATGACGTTGGGCAGCGAGTAGAGCGGACTGTCCTGAGGCAGCGGCTCCATCTCGGTCACATCGAGGCCCGCCCCGGCAATCCAGCCCTCGCGCAGGGCGCGAATCAGGGCCTGCTCATCAATGACGCGCCCGCGGGCCACATTGACCAGATAAGCGGTGCGGCGCATGGCACGTAGCTCCGGCTCGCCGATCAGGCGCTCTGTCTCAGGCGTCAGCGGCGTCGCGATCACAACGTAGTCGCATAGCGGCAGCATCTCCCGCAGCTGGCTGAAAGCATAATAGCGCTCGACCTCTTGATCCTGCTCGCCTCCCCTGGCCGAGCGCCTCACCCCGAGGACACGCATGCCGAAAGCCCGTCCCAAGCGCGCAACGTAGCGCCCAATGTGGCCCACCCCAATGATCCCCAGCGTCTGCCCGCAGAGTTCCAGCGTGCGCAGATGATACCAGGCGGTATTGCCCCAGATATGGCGATCCTGCAGGCGCACTAGCTCGGGCCAGGAACGATTGAACATGATCATGCTGCCAAAGACATACTCCCCAATGGTTGAGGCATGGATGCCAGAAGCAGTGGTCACAATTACCCCGCTGGCAGGATCAAGCAGGCCCGTGTCGCGCAGGCCATCAACGCCCGCCCCAGCAAATTGTAGCCAGCGCAAACGCCGGGCGAGCTGGCGGATGTTCTTGGGTAGCCAGAAGCCGCAGATGACTTCAACATCCTCCGCGTGCGCCGCTAGCTCCTCGTCCCGTGTGGCAATCACGACTTCGCCCTGGGCTGCTTCGCGAATCTTCTTCAGCGCTTCTTCATCGAAGGGGAAGGTACAGAGCACTTTCAGACCCTGATGTTGACTCACAGCCAGACTCTCCTTATCAGATCAGACGAGCATTTGCTGAGACAGCACAATGCTACAGTGAAAACAGGCTCGCTGAGCGTCACCGCGTCTCTTTCCTCAGTCTATCCGAATTGGCAGCTTTCTGGCAAGCCGTCGTCTGGGCTGCTCTGCATTTGGCCAAGCCTTCAACGCCAGCGGTCCCACCCACCAGTGGGCACCAGAAGCGGATAGAGAAAAGCCTGCTTGATCAGCTCTAGCAGCGAGAAAGGGTTCGGACCATAAATAGCCTTCACTCATGGCCAGTGAGAAACACGGACACATTAGCTGTTCAGGCTCTAGAAATTGTTCTGGAGCAGTATAGAAAGCAAGAGCATGGAAAGTCAAGAGAAAGGGGACGGTCTCCCTTCTCAGCACCAGCTTCTGGCCCGATCAAGCCCAGGCGAACAGGGGCAGGAGGAGGAGGAAGGCGGCGCGGTCTTAGAGGCCGACCAGCAGCAGCACGCTCAGAGCCAGGCCCATGCTGAGGAGCGCTCCGCCGATAACCTGCGCAGGAGTATGACGTCCTAAAACTACCCGCGACCAGCAGACAAGTACCAGCAGAAGGAACGATGGCAGAAAAATCAGACCATAGAGGGCAGTCAACACCGTGGCCACCCCGGCTAGCGCCGCCGCATGGATGCTGATCTTCCACCAGAGGGTAATCAGCAGGAGGAGCAGACCCACGAGCAAGGTCAGGCAGAGCGCCAGCTCCAGGCTCTGCGGAGCATGCAGTAGGAGTAACAAGAGCAGTCCCAGGCTATAGGAGAACAGGCTGACGAGGAAGGGGTGCCAGCGCTCATGGCGACGCGTGAGATCCAGGTCGCTCACCAGCCCCAGACGCACGGCCAGGACTACATAGAGCAGAGGAGCCGCGCAGACGAAGCCGAGCGTCAGCAGGGCGAAGCCGAGCGAAGGCCAGAGCGATGAGGAGCGATAGAGGGACACAAGCAGAACAAAAGGCACCGAGATCGTAGCAGGTGAAAACACCAAAGAAATGCCACGAGCGAGGCGCCAAACGAGCGTCGAAGATCCACCAGTCAGCAGTTGAGGATGGGCGAAGGTCTGGGCATCTTCTTCTGTCGCCAGAGCCAGGCGCCCGTCAGCCCTATCGAGGGCAGTTTCAGGTAACAATTTGGACATCGGGCCTCTTTCTTCCGGTAACTTCATGGCCGCATCCTACGCAGGCCGGCAGCGGTCCAGGTTCAGGATGGCCCACCACCCGGTAGGTGGACCCATCAAGCTGCCAGCAGCGCCTGCTCTCTCTGTCGAATCACTTCCTCATAGCCACGCAGCAGCGACTCCATCGCCTCATACCAGCTATATCTGGCGGCCTGAGCGAGCGCTGCGGCGCGCATGCGTTCTCGCGTCGCCTGCTCACAGATCAGGCGCTCTAGTAAGTGCCGATAGGCAGCGACCTGCGCCGTCGGGCTAAGGCCAGTGGGGTCCAGCAGCAGACCCTGTTCTTCCGGGGTCACCAGATCACAGACCCCTTCGGCCTGCAGAGCGACGATCGGCAAGCCGGAAGCCATTGCTTCAAGCACCACCTGTCCGAAGGTCTCGGTGGTCGACGGAAAGGCAAAGACATCGGCAGACGCGTAGGCCTCAGCCAGGGCCTCGCCGCTCAGATAGCCGGTAAACGTCACCGGCAGCCCGGCCAGAGCCTGGCGCAATTCAGCCAGAGCCGGCCCTCCACCAACCACAACCAGATGGCAACGGCGATGATCCAGCTGGCGATAAGCATTGGCCAACAACAAGAGATTCTTCTCCCGCGAGATGCGCCCTACATAGAGCAGGACACAGCGTTCGTCCGTCTTCGCTTCAGTACCCAGCCAGGCAGCGCGCAACGCCGGGCGACGACGCTCTGGTCGAAAGAGAGCACTGTCCACTCCGCGGGGCCAGAGACGCACACGCTGGAAGCCTTGATAGCGCAAAGTTCTGGCTGTTGAAGGAGACGGACAGAAGGTCAGAGAGCAATGATTGTGCAGAAAGCGATTGTAGCGCCACATGGGGCTGGTCAGCCAGGGAAAGCCAAAATGACGGCAGTAGGCCGCGAGATTGGTATGGTAGGAAGAGACCAGGGGACGGCGCAGCAGCCTGGCCACGGCTACCCCTACAGCCCCCAGCACAACGGGATCGACAACATGAATAATATCAGGCTGGAACTCCTGGAGCTTCTTCACAAAGAGGGGGCGGAAAAAGTTAAACTTGAGTTCTGGGTAGAAAGGAAGTGGGAGACCGGGCGTCGTCACGATCTCCGCCCCAGCATACTCGTGCATCCCACAGCGCGGGCCTAACAAGAGCGCCCGGTGGCCGGCAGCCTCTAGATGGGAGAGGAGCCGCGCCAGCGTACGCGTCACCCCATCCAGCTTGGGCAAGAAATTCTCCGTAATAATCGCGACCCGCATCGCAATCCTCCTTTGTCGCCTGCTCTGCCCCGCACTGCATCTCACTGCTTTCACGCCTCACTCGCTGCCTGCTCACCAACAACCAACCTTTCGCCTGCCTTCAGATCCTCACAGCGGCACCCTTCAAGGAGAATCTTCAGTCAGCAGCGTTATAGCTGTGTAAAATTCCCTCAAAGATCCCGTTAAGCCTGGACAAAATTTGTGCGCGCAGCTGAGATATCACTGTTCACCTGTCAGCAGAGGAGATAGAATATCCATAGAGGGAGAAAGCCGTGGCAGAAGGAGGGAGGGAGAGAGAGGGCGAAAGGGCTGCGCGGCACCCAGCAGCGAGCTGTGCAACCACGAAGGCGTCCCGCTAACCAGCGAGGCTGGCAGCTATGAAGAGGAGGGAGGTCAGCATTGTCATCACCAGTTATCCGGCTTCTCCTCTGCGAGGACCAGACCCTGATGCGTCAGGGACTGCGCACCATTCTCGATCTAGAGCCTGGTATGGAGGTCGTCGGCGAGGCCGCTAATGGTGAGGAAGCGGTCAGGCGCTACGGCGAGCTGCGACAGGCCGGGCTGGGGCCAGACATTGTCTTGATGGATATCCAGATGCCCCTTATGAGTGGAGTTGAAGCGACTGCCGCTATTTTGAGCGCCTACCCGGATGCCAGGGTCATTATGCTGACCACCTTCGACTATGATGACTACGTCTTCGAGTCTATCAAAGCCGGAGCGGCGGGCTATGTGCTCAAGGACCTGCCCGCCGAAGAGCTAGCGGCCACCATTCGCCATGTCGCTCAGGGGGAACCGTTCATTCAGCCGAGCATCGCGAGCAAGCTGCTCATCGAGTTTGGCCGGCGCGCGAAAGGAGACCGGAACCAGCCACAGAGCGCCGAGAGCGGGGGGGAGGAGCTGAGCGCCCGCGAGCTAGATGTACTGCGATTGCTGGCCCAGGGAGCCAGCAATCGCGAGATCGCCCAGCAACTGTGCCTGGCCGAGGGTACTGTCAAAAATCATGTCTCCAACATCTTGAGCAAGTTGCAGGTGACTAACCGCACGCAGGCCGCGAGCAAGGCCCGCGAGCGCAAGCTGATTTGAGCGGATCTGGTTAGCAAGCAAGCAGGCTATGAGCGGGCGGGGGCAGACAAGGGAGTGCCTCACAGCCAGGGTGCACAAATAATAGATACGATCTCTGGGGAGAGGAATCAAGCAGGCAAGAGCGGCGTTGGCCTTCGGAAACCGGGCAGCTGGCACTTGAGTGAGGCTATCCGTAGAAATACGCAATCGGGAGAGGGCAACGCTCGCCGGGTGCCTGCACTCTGAAGGCGAGAAAGCGGCTTGGGACAGGAAGCGAGCCGGGAGCGAAGGCGCTTGAGGGATGCTGTGATTGCGTTGCACAGACAGTCAGCCTTATGCTATAATCCTCACGGTATGATATAATCGTGAGACAAGCGGGACAACATAAGGATGAGTAAGAAGCCTCCCCCCACCCTGTGGGAAATCGTGGGGCCAGTGGGAGGATTGGGGTTCACAATTGCAGTCCCCATTGCCGCAGGAGCCATTCTCGGTCACTACCTGGATGGCGTGTTGCGTACCGCACCGTTGTGTATACTTCTCGGGCTGCTGCTTGGCCTGATTACGGGAATATACGGCGCGTACCGTTTATTTAAAATCTTCTTCTCAAGCATAAGATAGACGGCGTCGACGTTGACAGACCGGGCCACGCAGAGCACGATTCAGATGGAGGATATTGAGTGCTCTGGAAATTTCCTGAGGTATCGCTGGCACCAGAGGTCATATGGAATCCAGGCGGTATCTTTCCAATAACCAATACACTCTTATGCACCTGGATCACCATTCTTGCTCTGGTTGCTTTTTTCTACTTTGGCACACGCAACGCTTCGCTGATCCCCTCGGGTTTTCAAAATTTCGTTGAGTGGATCGTCGAGTTCCTGGTGAATCTGGTCAACGGTGTGGTTGGCTCGCGGAAGGACAAAGCGGCGCGCTTCTTCCCGTGGGTCGCTTCCTTCTTTATCTTCATTCTTTGCGCCAACCTGATGGACGTGTTGCCGGGCATCGACACCATTGGCAGCCTCAAAGGAGAGGAGATCGCCCATGTTGGAGGGAACTGTGCGCCGGTCTTGGGTTTCCTGCCTTCGTGTCAGCCGCTCTCGCTGGGACCGATTCACTTCCTCTTTGGCAACATTTCGAACCTGATCATCCCCTGGTTCCGCCCGCCGACCACTGATCTTAACCTGACGGTGGCGATGGCTCTGCTTTCAGTGGGGGCAACTCAGTTCTTCGGCTTCTACCATCTGGGTGCCAAAGAGCACCTGTCAAAGTACTTCAATTTCCGAGCACTACGCAAAGGCCCGATGGGCCTCATCGATGTTGTCGTCGGGCTGCTGGAGATTATCTCCGAAGCTGCGCGTATCATTTCCTTCTCCTTCCGTCTCTTTGGCAATATCTTCGCCGGTAGCCTTGTGCTGGCAGCGTTTGCCTTCATCCTGCCATTCGTCGCCGCGATCATCTTTATTCCCTTTGAGATCTTCGTCGCGGTGATGCAGGCCCTGATTTTCGCCTTGCTGACGCTAGTCTTCATGGAGATTGGCACCACCAGCCACGAGGCTCATGAAGAGCATCTTGTCGAAGAGGAGCAGAAGGTACTACAAGGGGAGAAGGCCGCCGCGTAGTGCCTGCACCTCGCCGTCTGCGAGCCTCCTCAGCCGCCTGGCCTGGCCGGGGAGGTTCTCTTGTGAACGCGCCCGCCCGATTACTCTGAGTGCCGCGGGTTCACTCTGGCGCGGGTGCAGAGCAGGCAGAGCGAGGAGGCGCCGCTTGTCTGGCCGAGTGTGGCCACAAGGCAGGCGCTCTTGAATTGCTTGCTACCGTTCAATTCATCCGTACTTTACCTGCCCGCTTGACATCAACAAACAAACAGGAACGAACCGACGAAGCTTTGTCCTTAAAGGAGGATATTCAGCTATGCAGCAGTTAGCTGTCGCATTGGCTATCGGTCTGGGGGCCATTGGCCCAGGTCTGGGTATTGGTATCGCTGCCGGTCAGGCGGCCTCAGCTATCGGACGCAATCCCGAGGCGGAGCCGCAGATCCGTATCAATATGATCCTGGGTCTGGTCTTCGCCGAGGCCATCGCCATTTACGCTCTGGTTATCGCCATCCTGCTCCAGTTCGTGAAGTAAGGCAGCAGGGACAGGTGAGGACGAGCCGAGCACGCACACCCCTGCTCAGCGCCGGGCCTGTGCTTCGGCCAGCCAGTGAGAAGCTGTCGTGACCAAGTCTCCTTGTACATCGCTGGCCCCGGCGCCGTTCGCGGTGCTAGGCGGGCCGCTCGTCCCGCCTGCCGGAGTGCACCCAGTGAGCCTGATGATGCGGGTATGTCCAATGCATCACACGCCTATCAAGGCCGTGGCCTCAGTTCTCTCCGAGCCGAGGGATGAGATCTTCGAGAGGATCTTGCTGATCAGTCCCTCCGCTGGCTTACCCGCATTGAGGGCGCGAACCAAACGCCTTGAAGAAAGAAGGAGGGGGTCGGCGTGACTTTGATTCTCGCAGCGAGTCCGCTGGAGGGCCTGGGTATCAATACCTTTGCTTTCCTCTCGCAGCTCGTTAGCTTCATTATCGTGCTGATTCTTCTGCGCAAGTGGGCTTTGCCCACTGTTCAGCGCATGCTTGATAGACGCGCCGCCATTATCCGCGAGGGCATTGAGAACGCCGAGCGCGCGCGGGAGGAGCTGAAGAATGCCACTGCCCGCGCAGAGCAGCTGCTGGCCGAGGCACGTCGCGAGGCCCAGGAGGTCATCGCTAACGCGCAGCGCGCCGCTGAGCGCGAGGCCCGCCGCATCGAGGAGGAGGCCCTGGCGCGCGCCCGCCAGATCGAGCAGCAGCAAATCGAGCATATCCGCCAGGAGGCCGCCCGCGCGCGCGCCGACCTGGGCCGCCTGGTGGTAAATCTCTCTATTGCTGCTGCCAGTAAGGTGATCAGTAAGTCCGTCGATAGCAGTGATAACCGCCGCCTGGTTGAAGAGTTCGTCAACGCCAGCCAGGCTACGAAGGGACAGTAATGCTTAAGGGAGCGATCGCACGCCGCTACGCTGAAGCTATCTTCAACATCGCGCGGCAGCAGCAGACGCTAGATCGCACCCTCGACGAGGTGCGCTCCATTGCCGAGCTGTTTGCCCAGCGCAAGATGGCCTATCTGCTGAGCGAGCCGAAAATTCCACTGGCGCGCAAAGAGCAGGCGTTGCGCCAGGCGCTTGCGTCGCGGGTTCTGCCGACGTCGCTCAATCTCGCATTGCTGGTGGTCCAGCGTAATCTGGTCGAGTTGATGCCGAATATCGCGCGCGAACTCGAACAGCTCGTGCTCCGCTACAAAAACCAGGCAATCGCCGAGGTGATCACGGCGGCGCCTCTCGATGAGGCCGCGCTTCAGCGTGTGAAGCAGGCGTTAGAGCGAAGAACAGGAAAACAGATTATCTTGCAGACAAAGGTCGAGCCGGAGATTCTGGGAGGGATCATCGCTCGCGTCGGCGACGAGGTCATCGATGCCAGCGTCCAGCATCGGCTGGCTACGCTTCAGCAGCGCTTGCTGCAGGAGACCGCCGCCCATAGCTCTGAACTGCTGGCATCGCTGGAACTGCCCGCCGCTTTGGCGACGGTCAATGATCCACCAGCCAGGGATCGCCCTGAGCCGACACGCACTCAGTAAGGGCCAGGACTACTTGCTTGCTTGTCTGTCTGCTCTTGCCCGGCTGACTGGACTGCAGGTCGCGAGGCCCGGTGGCTTACGTGCTGGCTCTCCAACTCTCTGGTTGCTGGCCATTGCTCTTGTGTTTGCTTGCTCATTTGTTTGCTTCTCGTTCGCCAGTTAGTTAATCTGTACTTTAGCGTTTTGCCCATCGCTCGCTCTCGTCCGTAATGGGCCGGCTGCCCTGTCTACTGGTCTGCCTTGTGATTGCCTGCCGTCCGCCGGGTTTGAGGCCGGCACAGCAGGCTTGTGTCGGGCTGGTTTTGCACGCAGCTTCAATCTGCGGCTTGGTTTGGGTTTGGCCCCTGCGTGTGTGCTGTGGTGGTGGGGTGGAAGTGGCTTCTTGTTCCGGCTGGCCTCTATGGCGAGGAGAGACTACCTGAGGAGGAAAGACGATGGCATCGTGGGCAGATGAAATCAGTGCCATCATCGAACGCAATATTGTTGGCTTCGATCAAAGCCAGCCTGCCACGGCCAGCGTCGGGACCGTGATCGCCGTCCAGGACGGCATCGCCCGCGTCTATGGCTTGCAGGATGTGAAATATCTGGAGTTGGTGGATTTCCCCCGCACCGGGCTGAAAGGCATGGCCTTCAACCTGGAGGAGGAGACGGTCGGTATCATCATTCTCGGCGACTATACCGAGCTGCGCGAGGATGATGAGGTGCGCACGACCGGTCAGGTGATTTCGGTCCCGGTCGGCGATGCGCTGATCGGACGCGTGGTCAATGCGCTCGGTGAGCCAATCGATAATAAGGGGCCGATCATTACCAATAAGCGGCGCCCGATCGAGCGTGTGGCCCCCGGCGTGATTACGCGCCGCTCGGTGAATACACCGGTACAGACCGGTATCAAGGCGATCGACGCGATGATCCCCATCGGACGCGGCCAGCGCGAGCTGATCATTGGCGACCGCCAGACCGGTAAGACGGCCATCGCTATCGATACGATTATTAACCAGAAGGGCAAAGATCTGATCTGCATCTATGTGGCCATCGGCCAGAAGAATTCTTCGGTGGCGCGCACCATCGCGACCCTGGAGAAGTATGGGGCGATGGAGCATACGATCGTGGTGGTGGCCGGCGCGGCTGATCCGGCTCCGATGAAGTATATCGCGCCTTACGCTGGCTGCGCGATCGGCGAGGAGTTTATGGAGTCGGGCCGCGATGCGCTGATCGTCTACGATGACCTGACCAAGCACGCCGAGGCCTACCGCAACATTTCTCTGATTATCCGTCGCCCGCCGGGCCGCGAGGCTTATCCTGGTGATGTCTTCTACCTGCATTCGCGCCTGCTGGAGCGCGCGGCTCGCCTGAACGAGGACTACGGCGGTGGCTCGCTGACAGCTCTGCCGATCATCGAGACGAAGGCCAACGATATCTCGGCCTACATTCCGACCAACGTCATTTCGATCACCGACGGCCAGATCTTCCTGGAGACGGACCTGTTCAACGCCGGTATTCGCCCGGCGATTAACGTCGGTATCTCGGTCTCTCGCGTGGGAAGCAGCGCTCAGACGCGCGCTATGCGCCAGGTGGCTGGCTCGCTGCGCCTGGATCTGGCTCAGTTCCGCGAGCTGGCAGCATTCGCGCAGTTTGCTTCCGACCTCGATAAGGCGACGCGGGCCCGCATCGAACGCGGTCAGCGCCTGACAGAGATCCTCAAGCAGAAGCAGTACCAGCCGCTTGAGGTGGAGAAGCAGGTCATGATTATCTACGCTGCAACACAGGGCTACCTGGACGATGTACCGCTGGAGCTGATCCAGGAGTGGGAGGCGGCTTTCCATCGCTACATGGAGGCAAACCATCCCGAGATCGGTCAGGAGATTATCGAGAAGTCGGTGAAGCAGCGTAACAATATGTCCGACGATCTGCTGGCACGTCTGCGAGCCGCCATTGAGGAGTTCAAGAAGACCGCCGCACCGCAGCCGCAGAAGGCTCAAGCAGCAGCTAGCTAGCTAGGAGGCGGAGAGAGCTATGCCATCAACCCGCGAGATTCGGCGGCGCATCAGGACGGTGAAGAATATTGCGCAGATCACGCGCACCTTCCAGATGATCGCCAGCAGCCGCATGCGGCGCGCTCAGGAGCGGGTGCAGCGGGCGCGCCCTTATGCGGAGCAGATTCGGGAGCTGGTGTCACGCCTGGCAACGGTGGCCGGCGAGGATCTGGGCAATGAGGTGGCATTGCTGCGCAGCCGTCCGGTGAAGCGCGTCGGCCTCATTGTGATCTCGCCTAATCGCGGTTTCTGCGGCGCGCTGCCGAGCAATATTAACCGTAAGGCAGCTTCAACGGCGCTGGAGATCCAGGAAGAGGTGCAGCGAGCCGAGGGGCAGCGTCCCGCAGTCTCGTTTGTGGCCATTGGTCGCAAGGGACGCGATTTCATTGTGCGGACGCAGCAGCACCTGCTGGCCGAGTTTACGCAGCTTAGCGACAATCCTTCGATGAACGACGCATCGGCAGTGGCTCAGGTGGCCATAGATGCTTTCCTGAGCGGCGAGGTGGATGTAGTCTATCTGGTCTACGCTCGCTTTGTGAGCACCACCTCCCAGCAGCCGGTGGCGATTCAGTTGCTGCCGGTGCAGCCGCCGCAGAGCGCAGGCAGCAGCGAGCGTCAGCGCATTGACTATATCTATGAACCGGACCCGCGGGCCATCTTCGAGGCTTTGCTGCCGCGCTATGTGGATGTCCAGGTCTACCTGGCGCTGCTTGAGGCCCGGGCCAGCGAGGAGTCGGCGCGTATGGTGGCGATGAAGAACGCTACCGATAATGCGAACGAGCTGGTCGATGATCTGACGCTGGCCTATAACAAGGCCCGTCAGGCTAGCATTACGACTCAGATTCTTGAGGTGGTGGCCGGCGCCGGCGAGCTATAGCCGCCGCCGTCACCAGCCGGTGCGAGTTCATTGCCGTGGGCGACAGTTCATTACGCGTTCCTGTCAGTCCCACCTAACAGTCTGTAACGAAACGAACGCTGAACGGAAGCGAGATGGATGCAGGCTGGCACGCTGGCCTTGCAGGCCGTGAGCGGCTGCTCTGTCGAAGCTTCCGCAGGAGGCGAAGAGATACATGACGACAAAGACACTTGCCAAGGGGAGGGTGGTCCAGGTGCTCGGGGCCGTGGTCGATGTGGAGTTTCCCCCCGAGCAGCTGCCTCCTATCTATAATGAGCTGGTAGTCCGCCCCGAGGGCTCCGATCAGGAGCTGTCTCTGGAGGTGGAGCAGCACCTGGGCAATAACTGGGTGCGCTGCGTGGCAATGGGACCGACCGATGGTCTGCAGCGCGGCCTGGAGGTCATCGATCGTGGCCAGCCCATCTCGGTCCCGGTCGGCCCCAAGACGTTGGGACGCATCTTCAATGTGCTCGGTCAGCCGATTGATAATAAGCCACCAGTGGTCGATGTGCCGCGTCTGCCGATCCATCGTCCCCCTCCAAGCCTGGAGGAGCAGGCCAAGGAGGTGCAGGTCTTCGAGACCGGCCTGAAGGTGATCGATCTGATCTGTCCTTTCATGCGCGGCGGTAAGGTTGGCGCCTTCGGCGGTGCGGGTGTGGGTAAGACGGTGATCATCCAGGAGCTGATCAATAACGTGGCCAAGGCCCACGGCGGTTATAGCGTCTTCGCTGGCGTCGGCGAGCGCACGCGCGAGGGAAACGATCTCTACCATGAGATGCAGGAGGCCGGCGTGATCGATCGCCTGGCGATGGTCTTCGGCCAGATGAATGAGCCACCTGGGGCGCGCCTGCGCGTGGCCTTGACCGGCCTGACGATCGCGGAGTATTTCCGCGACGAGGAAGGTAAGGACGTGCTGCTCTTCATCGATAATATCTTCCGCTTCACGCAGGCCGGTTCTGAGGTGTCCGCTCTGCTCGGGCGTATGCCCTCGGCGGTGGGCTATCAGCCGAACCTGGCGGAGGAGATGGGCGAGCTGCAGGAACGCATCACTTCGACGACGCGCGGCTCGATTACGTCGATGCAGGCGGTCTACGTGCCGGCGGACGACTACACCGATCCGGCTCCGGCGACGACCTTCGCTCACCTGGATTCGACGATCGTGCTTGATCGCGCGATCTTCGAACAGGCCATCTTCCCGGCGGTTGATCCTCTAGCCTCGACCAGCCGCGTGCTTGATCCGCAATTCGTGGGTCAGGAGCACTACGATACGGCTCGCGGTGTGCAGCGCGTGCTACAGCGCTATAAGGATCTGCAGGATATCATCGCTATCATGGGCGTCGACGAGCTGTCCGAGGAGGATAAGCTGATCGTCTCGCGCGCACGCAAGATTCAGCGCTTCTGCTCGCAGCCGATGTTTGTGGCCGAGGTCTTCACGGGCCGCCCCGGGAAGTATGTGCCGCTCAAGGAGACGGTGCGCGGCTTCAAGGGCATCCTCGAGGGGAAGTACGATCATATCCGCGAGGAGCATTTCTACATGGCGGGTACGATCGATGAGGTGATCGAGCGTCACGAGCGCGAGCAGAGGTCACTCTAAGATGGCTGGGAAACTGCATGTCGAGGTAGTGACCGCCGAGCGGGCGCTCTACAGCGGCGAGGCGGACCAGGTGAACGCTCCGGGGACGGAGGGTCGCCTGGGCATTCTGCCGCGCCATGCGCCGCTGTTGGCCGTGCTAGCACCGGGCGAGCTGCTGATCCGCCTGGGAGACGCTGAGGAGCCGATCTTTGTCTCCGGTGGCTTCCTGGAGGTCTTCGAGGATCAGGTCACGGTCCTGGCCGATGCCGCTGAGCACGCCGAGGAGATCGATGAGGCCCGTGCTCAGGAGGCCCGCCGCCAGGCCCTGGAGCGTCTGGAGCAGGCGCAGACGGATGTGGAGCGCGCCGAGCTACAGGCGGCCTTGGAGCAGGCGGTGAGCCGCCTGCGCGTGGCAGAGCTAGCGCGTCGCCGCCATACTCGGCGTATTCGCCAGAGTACGGAGGAAGAGTAGCCCTCTTCCGCTGAGAAACCCTGGCCTTCAAGGTATGGATGGGGCCAGCGGAAGTTGCTCATAGGCTCTTTAAGTAAGAAGTAAAAGGAGAACGCCATTAGCTGGCGTTCTCCTTTGTTCTGTTCTGTTAACCTTGGCTTGTTCGCTGATCGCTGATCAGTGCGACCTTATGCGATGGGGCCGCAATGAGAGGGTTTAGAAGCTGCCGCCATCGCCACCACCGAAGTCACCACCGCCACCAAAGTCACCACCAGCTCCTCCACCAAAGTCACCACCGCCGCCAAAGTCACCACCAGCTCCTCCGCCAAAGTCACCCCCTCCCCCCATGCCAGGATCACCGGCGAAGCCAGCCTCTTGATGATGGGCCTCTTCTTCACCAGCCATCTTGCCAAGCTCGTAACCAATCAGGCCGCCACCCAGGGCACCAAGGCCGCCAGCAGCCCAGGGATTCATGCCTCCACCCTGATTGGGTGGATAATAGTTAGGAGGATAGCCTCCTTGATATGGACCTTGGTAGGGATAGCCACCCCCCGGCGGAGTTGGTTCATAGGGTACATTGCTACGACCCCAGCCCCAACCCCAGCCTTGGCCAGAGCGCCGACGCACAACTGCGAAGAGGATTCCACCAATGATCAGTACTAGCAGACCAATGCAGCAAAGTGTGCCAAGACCGCTTGACAGGAGGCCGCTAGTTCCAGAATTGGCCGGCGAGCTACCTTCGCCTCCTCTGGCAGCCGCCAGCGAATCCTCCAGCGAGCGAATGGCCGCCAGGGTGGCCCCGGTATAGTCTCCATTGTTGTAGTTGTCTTTGAAGGCATTGTAGGCGTCTTCAGCAGCACTACTGGAAAGCGGCACTTGCGATCCAGACTTGATGTACATCCAATGATGGACGGTATCGACAGCAATGACAATGAGACGCGAGTTGGTGACATGGCTTTGTGTGCGCGCCTCAAAGTCGGCCTGGCTGCCAGTGAAAGAGTTGGTCGTATAGATAGCAATGGGGTAAGGCAGTTTTGCCGCTTCGCTTTGGACGCGGCCTTTATCAAGGACACCGGCCCCGTCACTGATGGTCACGCTATCGGCCAGCGCAGCTACACTAGTCAGCATTAGCAGCAAACCACTAAGCAAAAGAGCTAGAGCTGGCTTCAATAGCTTTGATCTTATAATATGAGCATGCCGAGCAGAAGGTTCAGGACTCTCCTGAGTCTTCCGTCTGGCAGAACGCGCTCGTATGAGACTCATGAACGTGTTCCCCTCCTCTTTTTGCCCTATCATGCCGCACTCTGTTGCTCCATGCCACGCTATTTATACGGATGGGCCGATGGCTGGGTTGACAGAGAAAGCTGATAGCAGGGCCGGCCCCATACCATAGTGAAGCGCGGTAGCTAAAAGCCGCCATCCGCTTCCCACCGCTGTCACTGAAGCTCCCTCCATAGCTGCTTCCTCAAAAACCAGTGCTGGATTCACCTACCCGATAACCCCTACGCCGCTGAGCGGCATCCGCATTGGCAGCAGCCCCAACGGCCAAGAAGAAAATGACGACAACAGAGATCCCGAAACAGCCAAGCCAGGCCACCAGTGCCCAATCCAAGCCTTGATTGGCGCTACCTGACCATGCTTCAGACGATGAGGCCCCGGTCAGGCTCTCCTCCAGCGAGCAGCTGCTGGGAAGTATTGGTCTGGCGCCTGCCAGGCAATAGAAACGATGATTCTAGCGCGTTGTTCTCTTGCAAGCATATTACGACAGCGAGCTTTTTGCGTAATATAAACGCTAGACCTCCTCCATTTATATTGGTCAATATCTGTGCCTTCTGATGATGTGGGAAACTGTTCACAGGTGGAGAAGGGCTTCCGGGAATGAGCATAGCGCTCACCTTCTAGCTTCAGGCGAGCGCTTGGAGTGTGCGAGGAGGGCAGACGGTGCAGAAACCTAACAGATGCGAGGGAGCGGATCACCGACGAGCATATCGAGGACACGCATGCCTCCGATCTCGGTGCGCAGAAAGACCAGGCCCGGCGGGTCCGCCTGCACGCTGCCAATGATGGCCGCCTCCCGTCCCAGGGGATGCTCACGCATGAGGGCCAGGGCTTGCTCTGCCGCCTCGGGAGCCACCACGGCCAGCAGCTTGCCCTCGTTGGCAATGGTGAGCGGGTCAAGTCCCAGGATCTCACAGGCGCCGCGCACCCCGGCATGCACCGGGATCGCCTGCTCGTCGAGGCCGATGGCCACCTCCGAGGCCAGGGCCATTTCGTTGAGGGCCGTGGCCACGCCGCCGCGCGTGGGATCTTTGAGACAATGCAGGCGCTCACCGATGGTCTCTAACAAGGCCGCCACCAGCGTGTGCAGCGGCGCCGTATCGCTCTGGATCTCGGTCTCGATCTCCAGAGCCTCGCGCGCCAGCATGATGGCAATCCCGTGGTCGCCAGCACTACCGCTGAGGAGCACGACGTCCCCAGGCTGCAGGCAGGTCTGTCCGAGTGGCCAGTGCGCACGTCGTAGCCCGACGCCTGCCGTATTGATGAAGACGCCATCCCCTTTGCCACGTTGCACGACCTTCGTGTCGCCGGTGACGATGGCCACCCCGGCAGCGCTGGCCGCCTCCTGCATGGAGGCCACGATGCGTCGTAGTTCCGCAATGGGGAAACCCTCTTCCAGGATGAAGCTCGCCGACAGGTAGAGCGGTTGGGCCCCGGCCATCGCCAGATCGTTGATGGTACCGTGCACGGCCAGCTTGCCAATGTCGCCGCCAGCGAAGAAGAGGGGACTGACCACATAGGTATCGGTCGTAAAGGCCAGCTGCAGCTCGCCCCCATCGAGCGAGAAGACCGCCGCATCGTCCATCGCATCGAGGAGAGGATTCGAGAAAGCCGGGGCAAACACGCCTTCAATCAGATTATGGGTGGCCTTGCCGCCGCTGCCGTGACTGAGCGTGATGCGCTCATCGCGCAAATAGAACTTGTGTCGGCGCGCCTGCCGGACGCGCTCCATCTTTTGCAGGACCGCGTCGAGCCGCGCCGCTGTCGCCTCTTGCTCTGGGTTGGGCCTTCCTTCCATTTCTCTCTCCCTTCCTTTCTTGTCTTGCTCGCCTGAGTTGCTTGTCCTCTCCGTTTCCCTTGTCCACCTGTCCTGTCTGGCCCTCGCCTCTACTTATGGGGTCTGCGAGAGGCTGCGCAAGTGGTCGCGTTCGGCGGCCATCGAGAAGCGGCCATAATTGTAGTAGGCCGCACAGGCCCCTTCGGGCGAGACCATACAGGTCCCGATAGGCGTCTCAGGGGTGCAGGCCGTGCCAAAGACCTTGCACTCCCAGGGCTTGATGACCCCCTTGAGCACCTCGCCACACTGGCAGGCTTTGGGATCGGCCACGCGCAGGCCCGGCACTTCGTAGCGCAGCTCGGCATCCCAGTCGGCGAACTCGGGCCGCAGCTTGAGAGCACTGTGGGTGATAAAGCCGAGGCCGCGCCATTCAAAGAAGGGCCGCAGCTCCATTGTGCGGGCCATCGCCTCCAGAGCGCGTACGTTGCCCTCGGGCCGCACCACGCGCGTGTACTGGTTCTCGACCTCCGCTCGTCCCTCGCTGATCTGCTTGACCAGCAGGTAGACGGCCTGGATGATGTCCAGCGGCTCAAACCCCGCGATGACCACCGGCTTGTGATGGTCGCGGGCGATGAAGGTGTAAGGACGCATGCCGATGACCATGCTGACGTGCCCTGGACCAATGAAGCCATCCAGACGCAGATCAGGCGAGTCGAGAATGGCTTTGATGGCCGGGATAATCGTTACATGATTGCAGAAAACAGAGAAATTCTTGACTCGCTCGGCCCTGGCCCGCAGCAGGGTCACTGCCGTCGAGGGCGCGGTGGTCTCGAAGCCAATGGCGAAGAAGACCACCTGGCGATCGGGATGCTGGCGCGCCAGCTTGAGGGCGTCCAGCGGCGAGTAGACGAAGCGCACATCGGCCCCTTCGGCCTTGGCATCGAGCAGGCTACCTTTCGAGCCAGGGACGCGCATCATGTCGCCGAAAGTGGTGAAGATGACGCCCTCCGTGCGGGCAATGGCGATAGCATCATCGATGCGCCCCATCGGCAGCACACAGACCGGGCAGCCTGGGCCATGCACCAGGTCGATGCTGCGCGGCAGGACATCCTCGATGCCATGCTTGTAGATCGTATGGGTGTGGCCGCCACAGACCTCCATGAATTTGAGCGGGCGCCCGTCGCTGAGACGGGCGATCTCGGCGGCGATCCGTTTGGCCAGCTCGGGATCACGATATTCATCGACGAACTTCATCGCTGTCAGCCCTCCCTTTCTCTGCCGCTAAGCAGGTTTGCACGAGTTCAATGAGCGCATGGTAGACGGTGGCCTGCGCCTCCTGGATGCGCGGAATGTGATCGCCGGGGGAGACGATGCAGAAGTCGACCGCCGGCGAGCGCCGCGTTTTGCCGCCATCGTAACCAGCCAGGCCCACAGTGAGCAGGCCCTGCTTCTTGGCCTGCTCGAAGGCCTGCAGGACGTTGAGCGAGTTGCCGCTGGTGGAGATGCCCACGGCAATATCGCCGGGTCGCCCGAAGGCGATGATCTGGCGCGTAAAGATATTCTCAAACCCGACGTCGTTGCCCACCGCCGTGACGACAGCGATGTCGTTGGTGAGGGCAATGGCCGGCAAGGGACGCCAGTGAGCTACCGGCGGATGGAGCAGATCGGTCACCAGGTCCTGGGCGTCGGTCGTGCTGCCCCCATTGCCAAAGGCCAGCAGCGTTGCCCCCGCTGCGAAGGCCCGCGCCATGGCCTGGGCCGCCGCCAGCAGCGCCTCGCGCGCGGTGGCCAGAGTCGCGCGGCGCAGGGCGATGACGTCGCGGCACTTCTCCAGGGTGGAGTGCTGGACCTGACTGAGGACCTCCTCAAGGCTGACCTTTCCGCCCGCAAAGAGGTAAGGATAAAACAGGCGATCGTATTCCGATCCCTGGGCTTGATCGTTGGTCTCAAGGTCAGCGCTCATGGCTCGCTCCCTTTCCTCGTGCCCCCGACCTGGCCACATAGCTCAGGCAAAGGGACTTTTCTACTCACTCCCTGGCAGACGTTACCGACTCGTCAAGCCGCTCCAAGGCGACGCCTCCGTGCACGAGCAGACGGTCGCCCGGCTGCACCTCGCCAAGCAGGGTGATGTCGATCAAAGCCTCGCCCAGTCCTAGACGGACGCAGGCCATGCCGGTGGCCTGGTCGACACTGAGCACCGTCGCCACCACGGCCTCGTCTGCGCAGGTGGGACAGTGTCCTTCGGGATCGGGCTGACAGAACGGTCGTAGTGACACGGATGGCGACAGAACGATGCGCTCAGATTCCTGGTTCATTGCAGTAACCCCTCGTGTTCGAAAAAGACGTGCACCAGCTCCCACAAGACGTGATAGAGCGTTTCATGGACCTCCTGCACAATGAAGGGGTCATCAGCGGGCACGACAAAGCGATAGTCGACCGCCTCCTGGCTGAGCAAGCCCCCATCGCCGCCCAGCATGGCCAGCGTGAGCAGTCCCATTTGCCGCGCCTCTCTGAGAGCGGCCAGGACGTTGGGGCAGCGCCCGTCTGGCGAGAAGCCCAGGGCAATATCCTGGGGCCGTGCCAGGACACGCAGCTGTTCGCTAAAGGGCATCTCAGGTCGTCCGCCCGCCATCAGACCGCTGAGGGTGGCACTATCGTTGGTCAGGGCCAGAGCTGGTAAGGCGCGCTTGCCCACGATGACCGGATGGACGAATTCGACGGAGACGTGTTGCGCATCGGTGGCCCAGGCCCCATTGCCAAAGGCCAGCAGGCGCCCCCCCTGATGGAAGCGGCGGGCCATCGCCCAGCAGGCTTCGGCAATGCGCGGCGCCTCGTGCTCAAAGAAGGTCGCCGGCAGACTGGTGCTGAGCGCAAAGCGCCGCTCTAGCACGGCCTCCAGCGCTTCGGGCATCGCTTGAGGCATGAGATAACCACCTCCTCCCCTTCCTTTCTCTCACTACTCGATCTGGCTGGAGTGCAGCAGCTTCAGCTCATCGGTGTAGACATCGCCCATCTGCTGGAGCGCTTTGAGCGTCTCGTGCGCCTCCGCCTCATCGATTTTGCTCATGGCAAAGCCGACGTGGATGAGCACCCAGTCGCCGGGGGCAATCCCTTCGGAGCGCACCAGGGCGACGCTGACGTTGCGCTTGACGCCCGAGACATCGACGCGCGCGATCGAGTTGGCATCATCGACGATTTCAAGCACTTGACCGGGAATTCCCAGACACATCGCACTGGCTCCTCTCTTTTCTCTAGTCTCCTTCTGCTGCGAAGCACACTATGTCCGGCAAGATGCGCGGCAGCTCCTTTACTGAACAACCAGGGCCTGGTTCTGGTCCACATTCTCACGAGATAAGATCAGGCTCTCCCTTCCGGCCTGCTGCCGCCAGGCGGGCCGCGGCCACTGCCAGCTGTCCCAGACTGAGACCGCCGTCGTTCGGGGGCACACGGCGATTGAGATAGACCGCGAAGCCGCTGGCTTCTAGCTCAGCGACGAGGGTTTCCAGCAGCAGGCGGTTCTGAAAGACGCCGCCGCTGAGGGCAACCTGGGAGAGGCCGCAGACCTCCCTGATGCGCTGACAGAGGTCGACGAATATGGCCACCAGCGAGCGGTGGAAGCGGCGCGCAAGACGTGCTCTTTCGTAGCCATGCTGGAGGTCCTCGACCAGGGCTGAGAGCAACGGGGAGACATCGATCTGGAGCGGCCCCTGACCCGAGCGGAGCAGGGCGTAGGGATAGGGCGGCTGCTCGTCGGGCGGCACACTGCTGGCCAGCATCTCCAGCTCGATGGCCGCCTGGCCTTCATAGAGCACCTCGTCGCGCAGGCCGAGGATGGCGGCGACGGCATCGAAGAGGCGCCCCAGGCTGGAGGTCAGTGGCGAGTTGAGGCCGCGCTCGATCATCTGCGTGAGAATGCGCCAGGTGCTGCGATCGAGACGCCGCGTGAGAGGAATGTCCAGGGTCAAGAAGCGCTCGCCGTACGCCCGCGCCAGATAGACCGCCGCCATGCGCCACGGCTGGCGAACGGCCTGCTCTCCCCCCGGAAGCGGCACATAGGCCAGATGGGCCAGACGCTCGAAGCCGCAGAGATCGGCCAGCAGGATCTCACAGCCCCAAATGGCCCCGTCGGTACCGTAGCCCGTGCCGTCGGCGGCAATGCCAATGACTGGCCCGCTCAGGCCATGCTCAGCCAACACGCTGGCAATGTGGGCATGATGGTGTTGGACACCGATGCGTTGCTCGATGTCACTGTCCAGCGCGTACCTGGTCGCCAGATAGTCGGGATGCAGATCATAGGCCACGACCTCGGGTACAATGTCAAAGAGGCGCTGGAAATGGCGGATGCCCTCGCGGAAGGAGGCCAGGGTCTCCAGGTTCTCTAGATCGCCGATGTGGTGCCCGACAAACGCCTGGCGCCCTTTACCCAGACAGAAGGTGTTTTTGAGATGGCCCCCGCAGGCCAACAGCGGACGCGGCAGATCAAAGGCCAGCGTGATCGGCTCGGGCACATACCCCCGCGAGCGGCGGAAGAGCTGCTCGCCTCCAGCCACCAGGCGCGTGACCGAGTCGTCGCAGCGCATGTGGATGACGCGGTTGTGGCTGAGCATGCCATCCGCGATGCCGGCCAGACGCTGACGGGCCTCGTCGTCGCGGTAGGCAATCGGCTCCTCGCTGTGGTTGCCGCTGGTCATCACCAGCACCGGCGGGCGATCAGCGGGAATGAGCCGGGCAAAGGCGTGCAGCAGGAGATGATGGAGCGGCGTGTAGGGAAGCATCAGACCCAGGGTCCGGTAGCCTGGGGCCACTTCGGGCGCCACTGGGCAGGCGGGACGCTGCTCGAGCAGGACAATGGGCCGGCGCGGCGATTGCAGCAGGGCGGCCTCGCCCTCGCTGACGAAGCAGAGGCGCCGCGCTGTCTCCAGATCGGGCACCATGAGGGCGAACGGCTTGGCTTCGCGATGCTTGCGCCGCCGTAGCCGCTGGACAGCCACGGCGTTGAGGGCGTCACAAGCCAGATGATAGCCGCCCAGACCCTTGATGGCCAGAATCGCCCCCCGGACCAGCTGCTGAGCCACCTGCTCGATAGGGGTCGCCTCCTCGACCTCCGCGCCGCTGGCCGAGAGCACCAGCTCCCCCTCAGCCCACAGCTCCAGACGAACCTGCGGCCCACACTGCGGGCAGGCATTAGGTTGAGCATGAAAGCGCCGATTGGCCGGGTTCTCATACTCAGCGCGGCAGGCAGGACACATGGCGAAGACGCGCATGGTCGTCTGCTCACGATCGTAGGGAACATCCTGGATGATGGTGAAGCGCGGCCCGCAGTTGGTGCAATTAATGAAAGGATAGCGATAGCGACGATCAGCGGGATCAAATAACTCGCGCAGGCAATCAGAGCAGGTGGCCATATCGGGGGAGATCAGCGCAGCACGCTCGCTGCTCTCCCGGCTCTCTGCGATCACAAAGGTCGTCTCCTGCCGCAGCGGAAGCGGTTCAACGGTCACGCTCTCGATACGCGCCAGCGGCGGTGCTTCCATTTGCAGTCGCTCGCGGAATTGGGCGAGTGCCTCCGCCGGCCCTTCGATCTCGATGGTGACACCGCGACTATCGTTGCGCACGAAGCCAGCCAGGTGGAGACGCTGGGCCAGTGCATAGACGAAGGGGCGAAAGCCCACCCCCTGCACAATGCCTTTCACGGTGAGACGCTGCCGCAGTCGTGCTGGCATGGTGGCAGGCGCTCCTCCTGACACACGCTCGCTCATGATACTGCGCCTCCCATGGCGTGGGGCGCTTCGCTGACGGCGGCCCCTGAGGACTTGCCAGCGAAGGCCAGCAGCCAGTCACACCAGGTGTCCAGTCCCTCGCCGCTGCGGCAGCTCAGCGCGAAGATTTGCAGCCCTGGGTTGACGGCCAGCGCCTGAGCACGCACGCGTTCGGGATCATAGTCCACGTAGGGCAAGAGATCCAGCTTGTTGAGCACCAGCACCTGGGCAGCGGCAAAGATCTGCGGATACTTGGCTGGCTTCTCATCCCCCTCGGTTGTGCAGACCACCACAACCCGCAGGTCCTCGCCCAGGTCCCAGGCCGCCGGACAGACCAGGTTGCCGATGTTCTCGATGAAGAGCAGGTCGAGCCGCTGCAGATCAAGCGCCTCCAGCGCATCGCGCACCATCTGCGCCTCCAGATGGCAGGCCCCGCGCGTATTGATCTGTACCACCTGGGCCCCGGCGGCCTCCATGCGCTCAGCGTCCAGGCTGGTCTCGATATCTCCCTCGATCACCCCTATGGCCAGCCGCCCACGCAGCCGGGCCACGCTGCGTTCGAGCAGGGTGGTCTTCCCTGCCCCTGGACCGCTCATCAGGTTGATGCAGCGCACGCCAGCCGCCGCCAGCCGTTGGCGCACCTCTGCCGCAACCTCCTCATTGGCCGCCAGGATATGTCTGGCAATGGTCACTCTGGGCATAGCTACCGCTCCTCATCCGTTATGCGCCTGCTCGTGGCCTCCCTGCTGGGTGTCAGCCCCAACCTCCATGTCGAGGATCTGCAACTCGGTGCCCGAGAGAATGCGCGTGGACCAGGTGCCACAGGCGGGACAGCGCGCGATGAAGTCCTCGACGGCAAAAGAACTGGCACATGGCTCGCACCAGGCCCGATGCGGGCTGATCTCGATCGCCAGCCGCGCCTCGGCCAGGACGGGCGAGAGCGAAGCCAGCATGGCAAAGGCCGCTTGCAGGGCCTCCACCAGGACCCCGCTGGCTTCGCCCACGCGCAGATGCACCGTCCGCACCCGCTGTACACCGCACTCCTCCGCCCTGGCCTCTACCACCTCGATAATGCTCTCAGCAAGCGCTAGCTCATGCATCGCTACCCCCACCTTTCGCCCTCGACCGAACGGGGCCTATGCTGGCTCCGCCCTCTTCTCAGCGCCTGTTCACGCCCGGCGCCACGCACAGCCTCCTTCCTCTCTCTACATCGAGCGAATACGCAAATAACGCTGAATATCAGGGAGTTGCTGTCTGAGCACCAAGAGCAACAGCACCGACACAATGGCGCCTGTGATCCACTTGACCATTAGTACACGCCTCCTTTCAGTCAGTGAGAGCCAAGCTCGTCCGCGAAACGAGGACTATGCAGTCTCAGTCGAATCTGAGCCTTGATAGAGCTGCCTGACCACCGTATCGAGGATGTGCAGGGCGCGTTCGACCGCCGCCTGCACGGGGGGACTGAGCCCCATCTGCAGCTCCTCCTCGATGGTATCTGTTTCCCAAGGGGTTGGCTCGCAGCCGATGAGTAGGGTCGGCACAGCAGGCGCCCCGAGCGCACGGGCATAGGTCAGCACGCGCACCGGGTCGAGGCTGTGCGCCTCCAGGCCCAGCTTGCCAGCAGCCAGATCGGCTGCCTGATCCTCCGGAGGAAGCAGCGGCTTGAGCAGATAGAGCGTTCCCGGGCTGCCACCACGCGGCACCGCATCGATGAGGATCAGCGCCTCGTAGCCGTCAAGAAGCGCATAGGCCAGCTCCAAACCACGAATGCCAAAGTCAATGACCTCAACTCCCGGTGGATAGCGCCCGCGTGCCCGCTGAGCCACCGCGCAGCCGAAACCGTCGTCGCCCAGAAAGATATTGCCAATGCCAGCTACCAGCAGGCGACGCAGCCCGCCGCGGGCTGCCTGCTCGAAAGCGGCTTCGAGAGCCTGCAGTAGTCCCTGCTGGTGCTCATCTCTCTCCATGCCCACCTCATTCCCCCTCCCCGAGCGGCTCCACTTCCTCCGGGAAGAAGAAGAAGCGATGACCTGGTAAGACGCGCTCGTCCCATTGCTCTCTGCCGGGATCATCATCGAGGGTGACCACCAGATAGAGGCGGTTCTCGAAGTCTTGCTGGATGACTTCGACGCGCCCGATCCGTCCCTCTAGCAGCAGATCAAAGGCATCGGCCAGGTGCCCCTGACGCGCTCGCCCCGGACAGAGACGCACACGCGTGCCCGCCCTCACCTGACGTCCCGCGATGATGATCATCTCCGGGGGAGGATAATCCTCACCGGGAAAGGTCCAGCCACGGCTGTCGTCTGTGAGGCTCATGGCTCAGCCTCCCCCAGGGAGCGCAGCCCGCGAATGGTGCCGTGGAGCTGCAGCCACTGCTCCGGCGTCAGGTGCTCGATCTGCTCCAGCACCGCCCGTCCGCGGGCATCGCCACGGCGAATCTGCTCTTTCTCCTCGTCGGTCAGGGTCAAGATACGCAGGGCCAGCAACTCATCGATCTCGGTGCCGTCGAAGAGCGGAGCTGGACTTTCCGGGGCGATCTGCGGATAGTCGTAGAGGATGATCGGCGAGGAGAGCAGGCTGTCACGCTCACCTGGCTCGCCAACCAGCACCGGCCAGGTGCCACGGTTCTGACAGGAAGCAGCCACCTGGCGCAGCTCCTCTGGCGGCTCTATCAGGGAGACAAAGGCGCCTCCTTCTACCTGAAGGATGGTATGCGTCGAGACGCAGGCCGCGAGCAGGGCCTCCTGCGCCCGTAGCTCTGCCGGCTGCTCCACAGGGGTCGTATTCGTAATGGTGACGCGCAGCTTGAAGAGATCCGCGTGCTCGGGCATGGCCTCAGCTGCGATGCTGACCCCCCCGCTTAGCGCGCGCCCCTCGCGCACCACCCTCCTTGATCCACTTGTTGCCTTACTGGCCGGCTCCTCCTCCACCAGGCACCGTGCCGGAAAGGCGAAGGGCAGGCTCCGCTCAGCCTGAAGCAGCTCCCTCAGCGAGAGCGCTGCCGCCCCAACCGTGCGCTCGACGCCTTCCTCCCAGACGCCTTCAAAGGGAGCTTCTGCCCAGATGGGCGCTCCTTCCGGGGGTCGTTCGATCGTCTGCCCTCCTGGGCTTTGCTCATCCTCGCGCCTGCAGCGCATCAGCTGGAGAAAGCGCACCGAGACCGAGAGCTGCGCCTTGCCCCCCCGACCCGGCTCGGCCTCAAGCAGGCACTCCGTCTGCATGCGCCAGGGTTCCACCTCGCCACCCGCTTCGCTGTAAGCGCGCGGATAGAGCACCCCATAGGTCCAGCGCTGCCGGTTCTTGAGGGCGGAGTGACGGTATGGGTAGAGCAGATAGCCCTCATAGAGCACCGCCTCGGCAATGGCCTGGATCTCCTCCAGCTTCATGACTCCCTTTCCTCCTGTTCTGCCGCCTCTAGCAGGCGCAGCACGGTCTCCTCCCAGGTCGGCAGGCCCTGGGCCAGCTTGTAGGCAGAGAGCCGGTCGAAGACCTGGCGCTGCAGACGAAGCCAGGCGCTCCCGGGGTAGAAGCGGGCGATCAGCTCACGCCAGCACTGCAGCGGCAGCCCAAAGGCGGCCTCCTTCGACCAGGAGATCGGAGCGACCTGCAGGCGCCCCTCTTCGCTCTCGTAGAAGACTGTACCGCTGAAGAGGAAGCGCAGCGGGATCACTCCCTCCTCGCCTTCCAGGGCGGCAAAATACTTGGTGCTGACCACCTCGAAATCGTAGGTGCAGGGCACCGCCAGCTCGACCTCGGTACGCTCACCAAAGGCCGGCACCACTGTTCCGGCATGGGTCCAGAGGAGTGGGTGCACGGTTTCACCCCAGCGCTCCGGCTCGCCAAAGACCTCCAGCAAGCGCGCCTGAGCCGTCGGGCTGTAGCGGCGGCGCGTGGCCTCGATCTGGATCTGGACCCGTACGACCACGCTCTGCACCGGCTGCGTGGGCACCCGATTGCTCACCTGCAGCCGGAAGAGCAGCATGGGAGCGGCGGCATAGGCTGGCACCTCTGCGCCCAGAATGGCAAACTCAAGATCCGGTATCATGTTCCCCTTCCCCCAGGTCCGGCGCCGCTCGTCCAGCCGCCGTCGTCACGATCTCGGCCTGCTCCTGCAGCTCGGCGAAAAAGGTCCGCAGCACCTGCTCCACCTCCAGGCCGCCGCTCAGACCGCGCCAGCAGGCGCGGATCAGGCCCGTCAAGCGATAGCAGACATCGATCGGTACCAGATACGTCTCGCGCGCCCCGCGGACGCGATTGACCAGCAGAGCCTCGACATCGGGCAGCAGCTCCCCCAGCAGCGGGTAGCGGGCCACCAGCCCCTGCCAGCCATCGAGATCCAGCAAGGACTCCGTTGCACCCGCCGGCCCGGGATAGAAGGCCAGCATCCGCCCGGCTGGGCTGCTGTAGAAGAGGTAGACCAGGTTCACCGGCAAGCCCAGCGCCTCCCACTCGGCGTCAGTCAGCTCCAGATCGCGCAGCCAGCGATAGCGCTCGGGGATCAGTCGATACTGCCCCTGGCCCGCCTGGCTCCCGGCACGGAAGAGCAGCGCACATGGATCACAGACACAGAGCACCTGACGCCGCTCGGGGGCCAACAGATGGCGATGGGTTGGCAACAGGAGGGCGCTGCACAGCTCGCAGCGCTCCAGGGGGCGGCGCTGCGGCTGGCCTTCGCGCGACACGAAGCGCCGCAGCGCGCCCAACGGGAGCGCCACAGGGGCCTGACCTGGCTGCTGCTCGCCCGGGCGGCCCGCCTCCTCGCGCCAGCTGAGCAGCCCAGGTGCCGACTCGGGACGCCAGCTACCCACGCTCCTCCTGACCATCACCGCTCACTCTCCTCTCAGGCCGGTTCCGGTCTGGGGCGTCGCCACCGCTGCTAGAGATCCACCGCGCCGCCGCGGGACAAAGACCACCGGGAGCGGTGTTCCAGCCCGCGACGGCATCGGCTCCACCGTTCCACCCTCCGCCTCCCCGATCCCCTCAATCTCCAACCCGCATAGATCGGGAGCCGCACGATAGACCGCCTCTTCGATCCTCTGCCGCAGA
Source organism: Thermogemmatispora aurantia (assembly GCF_008974285.1). GTDB lineage: Bacteria > Chloroflexota > Ktedonobacteria > Ktedonobacterales > Ktedonobacteraceae > Thermogemmatispora > Thermogemmatispora aurantia. The sequence goes on from NZ_BKZV01000001.1 coordinate 1,630,330, forward strand.
TACTGAAGCGAGGCGGGACAGCCGCCACAGCTCCCGCTCAGGCGCAGCGAGGCCACGCCATCGGCCACACGCAGGAGCGCCAGCTCACCCCCATGTCCGCGCACCACAGGCCGCAGCGCCTCCAGCGCCCGCTCCACCCGCTCCTTGAGCGGGACAGGATGCAGATCATGTAAGAGCAAAAGACCAGCGACCAGCTCATCGCTCGCCAGCAGCTCGAGCAAGCGTGGCCCGGTAGCAGGGGACAACGTGCGCGTGCTCTCCGCCGCCGTTAGCAGCTCCACGATTCGTCGTAGGCCCTCGCCATAGAGCGCCACCAGCGCCCGGACCAGCTCCTCCGCGAAGGCGCGCATCTGGGGATCGGGCAGCTGCTCGATCTCTGCCAGCAAGCGCTCGATCTCGTGAGGCGGTTGCAGCTCTTGACGCGCCTGCATGTCGCCGCTCATGGCCTTCTCCTCCTCCTGAATGAACGCCGCCCGCGTCGGCACGGGCCTCTCAGCCCCTCTACGTTGACGTTACGGCACCCGTCCAAAGGTCGGCGAATGCACCACCTGCAGCTCCTTGCCGTCGCCGAGATACATATGTACCCCACAGGGCAGACACGGGTCGAAGCTGCGCACCGCCCGCATGATATCGATGCCCTTAAACTTGTCGGGACCGTTCTCCTCGAAGATCGGCGTATTCTGCACCGCATCCTCGTAGGGGCCTGGTGTTCCGTAGATATCGCGCACGCTGGCATTCCAGGGCGTCGGCGGATAGGGATGATAGTTGGCAATCTTGCCGTCCTCGATCACCAGATGATGCGAGAGCACCCCGCGCACCGCCTCATGGAAGCCGCAGCCGATCGCCTCCTTGGGCACCGTAAAATCGCTCCACGTCTTCGTGCGGCCCGCGCGGATCTCCGCCAGTGCCTTCTCCACACAATAGAGCGCCACCGCCGCCGCATACGCCTGGAAGTACGAGCGGGCCCGATCACGCTCCAGGGCATTGCTCCACTTGGGGATCTTCCACTCAAACTCGACTTCGGGCTTGAGGGCCGTCTTCGGCAAGCGGATCTTCACACTGTGCCCAGTCGCCTTGATGTAGCCGCCCAGATCGACCAGGCCCGCCAGCGCCGTCACCCACAGGCGCGCCAGCGGCCCCCCACCGGTATCCAGCGCCAGGTACTGCCCCGTGCGCTTATCGTACCAGCGCGGCGACATCACCCAGCTATATTTCCCCTTGAAGTCGCGCTTCTGCGGCTTCGGAATCGTCGTCTGGTTCCAGGGATGGCGCTGATCGACCGGGTTGCCCAGCGGATCACGATCCACAAAGGTCCGCTCGTTCTCCCAGTCCTCGTAGTAGGAGCTGCCCAGCAGAATGCGAATGCCCAGATTGATATCGACCAGGCTCGTCGTCACCAGCTCGCCATCGACTACCACGCCCGGCGTCACGAACATCGCCCGTCCCCACTTCTCCATCGTGCGATAGTCGTAGTCGCAGACCTCGGGGTCCTGGAACGATCCCCAACAGCCCAGCAACACGCGCCGCTGGCCCACCTTCTCGTAGCCCGGCAGGGCCTGATAGAAGAAATCGAAGAGGTCGTCATGCAGCGGCACGACCTTCTTCATAAACTCCACATACTTCATCAGGCGCACCAGATAATCGGTGAAGAGCTGGACCGTCGCCACCGTCCCTACGCCGCCAGGATAGAGCGTCGACGGATGCACATGGCGCCCCTCCATCAAGCAGAACTTCTCGCGCGTCAGGCGACTCATCTGCAGCGCCTCGCGATAGAACTCGCCCGTGAAGGGATTGAGCGCCCGCATAATATCGGCGATCGTGCGATAGCCGTGGTCCTTGGCATGCGGGGCCTCGGTCTTCTGAGCCAGCTCCCAAACGCCCGGATTGGTCTCCCGCACCATCTGCTCGCAGAAATCGACCCCGACCAGGTTCTCCTGGAAGATGTTGTGGTCAAACATGTACTCCGCCGCCTCACCCAGGTTGAGAATCCACTCCCCGAGGGCCGGCGGCTTCACGCCGTAGGCCATATTCTGGGCATACACCGAGCAGGTGGCGTGATTATCCCCGCAGATCCCACAGATGCGGCTGGTGATAAAATGGGCATCGCGCGGGTCCTTGCCCTTCAGGAAAATGCTATAGCCGCGGAAGATCGACGACGTGCTGTAGCACTCCACCACCTGCCGCTTCTTAAAATCGATCTTGGTATAGATCCCCAGGCTGCCGACAATACGCGTAATCGGGTCCCAGGCCATTTCAATGATCTGGCCAGGTTCAGCCGGGGCAGCCTGACGTCGCACCTCAGTGGTCATCGTGCTCTCTCCTTTGCCGAACAGGCACCAGCCAGCAAGAGAGCGGGAACAGCTGCTGATCTCCTGCCGCCGTAAGCAATCGTCCAGACAAGCAAACAAGACGAAGGGAGCAGCACACACCTGCACACAGCAACCTGAGCGAAACAAAGCTCGGGCGCTGTCGCCCGTCAGAGGCGTTGGGCGCTCGTTCCCTCTCTACCAGCGCGGCTGATAGCCGGTCGCCAGCTCGCGGCCCTTACGGCGCCACGAAGGCTCTTTATTGAGTGTTGACTTCGTAATACTGCGCAGCGCCCGAATCGCACCACCATAGGCGCCGGCGATCCCCGTAGACAGCTTGGCGCCAGGTGGCTCATCCATGAAGGGCATAAACTTATCGGGGAAGCCGGGCATCGTACAACCGATACAGATCCCGCCCACATTGGGACAACCACCAATGCCGGCCATCCACCCCCGCTTCGGCACGTTACACTGCACTACCGGACCCCAGCAGCCGAGCTTTACCAGGCATTGGGGAGCGCCATACTCCGTAGCAAAATCGCCTTGTTCATAGTAGCTACCGCGATCGCAGCCCTCATGTACAGTTCTGCAGAAGAGCCAGGTGGGGCGTCCGAGGTCATCAAGGGGGATCATCGGTGCCAGGCCTGCCGCCTGATAGAGCAGATAGAGAAGCGTCTCCATGAAATTGTCCGGTTGCACAGGGCAGCCAGGGACATTGACAATGGGGATGCCAGCCCACGACTTCCAGCCCTGGCCCAGATAGTCGGCCAGGCCCATCGCCCCGGTGGGGTTGCCCTGCATCGCATGGATGCCGCCGTAGGTGGCGCAGGTCCCGATGGCCACCACCGCCCAGGCCTTCGGCGCCAGCCGATCGATCCACTCGCAGGTCGTGATCGGCTGCCCGGTCGCCGGATCGGTACCGAGGGCAGCCCAGTAGCCCTCGCGCTTAATGCGCTCATTGGGGACCGAGCCTTCGACCACCAGCACAAAAGGATCAAGCTCGCCGCGTTCAGCCTGGTACCACCAGGTCATAAAGCTGTCGCCGCCCAGCTCATAGGCGAGGACAGGATTGTGCAAATAGACGCGGGGAAGTCCCGGAATCGCTCCCAGGATCACATCTTCCAGGCTTGGCTGGCTGGCCGCCGTAATCGAGACCGAGTCGCCATCACAGCCCAGGCCCGCGGTGATCCAGACGATGTGGACCGCCTCCACGCGCGTCCTGGTCATAGCGGTGCCTCCTTCAACAAGAGCGCGCCAGTGCTTGCCCTCAGTCAGGACAGTCACTCACTGCCTGATGAACTAACCGGCACGCAGACAAACAACATAGACACACGCACACGATGCCTTCGCTGCCGCTAGATGCAGCGCATCCCGGGCTTCCGTGCTCAACCTAACAAACTAACTCTTTTAGTTACTCCTCTCCTCTCCTCCAGCACCCCTATATTGAGAATAGCGAGCTACCCCAAATCGCGAGCCTCCCCGTCTGGATACCAGGGCAAGCGCACGGCATCGCCAGGGAGAGAGAGGGAGAAAACTTGACGTACCATTCCTGGCAGGCACGGCAGACAAATATCCGTGCAGCGCACCCTCACGAGCATCGACCTGGCTTGAGCCTGGACCAGACCAGCGTCTGCTGCCCCTGTCCCATCTGAGCACTTTGAGCACAAAGCACAAGATACAGCCCCTCTTTTTGCGCCACCACCAGAGTGCCAACAGCACAGAGGAGGAAACCTCTCTCCAGTCAGGCCAGGACTGACAGCGCACTCTCTTCCTACCTTCCCAGCAGGCTGCCAGGCAAGGAGAGCGAAGGGCAGCGCTGGTCACCAGGGCAACAAGACAAGCGGCAAGGCCTAGTAGGAGAAAGCTCAGCCCGAACTCATTGGGCCCAGCTTACAGATAGCATGAAGGGCGCACACTACAGCGACGAAGTAGTTAAAGCACCAACAAAGGAGCGGATAAGGGGTTCCGATGTAAACAGCACAGCCGGAAAGCCCTCAGCCGGTCCGTCGTCCCACCTCATGAGCACAAGACGCGCTAACGATACGACGTGCAGGGACCAGCTCTTCCCTGAGAGCACTGAATGCTTCCTTGTTCTAATAAGGCTCGCGATAGACACTTCCGCTCAGGGATGGACTTTGGCTTCTTCAGAAGAATTGTTGAGGTTCACGTCTGGTAAGCAACCCGAGACACAATCAACTATAGCATAGACAAATCAAGAGAGTCAAGTCTGAATCCCTGCAAAGCAGACATTGGCGCTGCAACGCAGCTGCACCTGTCTCACATTGTTATACGTTGTTTCACGCCAGGCAACATCTAAGATTTTCCTACCGGGGGACTTGACAAACGAACGGTGATAGCCTTAGTATATAGAACATGCATTCTAGGCCCATATGGGCCGGCGAAAAAGGGGAAAATACTCCATGACGATACAGCTTCGTCAGCCGCCCGGGGTGACCAGAAGGAGGCAGGTCATCACCGGGGAGGAGGAGGATGATGCCATCTACCTTACGCCGCGGCTGCCGAGCAGCACACGCCGCTATCAGCCCCTGCCACCCGCCAACGCGGACGTGGCTGGTCCGCTGAGTGGCATTACTGGTCCGCAGCCGGCGATTTTCATCCAGCGGAGGCGTGCCAGTAGCCAGATGAGGCCGGAATATGGCACGACCTCCAAGGCCGTGGTGCCCGAGGGGCTGCGCACAGTAGCCCCGACGCGCATCAAGGCCCGGCGCACGGGTCGCTCCTGGGTCCTGCGCAGCTTTCTTCTGGGCCTCCTGTTCATCGCCCTGCTCGGCCTGGGCCTGGCTTATCTCGGCTCCTGGTGGCAGCTTCACCAGGAAGATGTCCAGTTTGGGCGCCCACGCACCTGGCAGATGGACGCTGTAGTTGGGCACAACGATAGCCCAAGTCATCCCACCCACTTTGTCTTTATCAATCTCAATCGACATGTTGAGATCATTGAATTTCCTGGTGGGGATGGCAACAACGCGCGCGTCTACAATGGCCCGGTGCTCTTCGGCCCCAATCAGGACCTGGTCCCGATTACCGCCGAGGTCCGCGATGTGAACGGAGACGGTCGGCCAGACCTGATCGTCCATATCGGCGAGCAGCGCCTTGTATTGCTAAACGATGGCAATACCTTCCGCCCGACTACCGCCGCCGATCACATCTCCTTCTGAGCCGGGCGTCGGCCACAAGCTGTGACGCCTGTGGCTTTCCGATTTCCAAGCCTTCAGTGGAGGACAGGAGCGGGATTCCGCACGCGTCTACCCTGCAGGGAGTCGCTTGTACGAACCTCGCTCCTGTCCTCTTTACTCCGCTGACTGAGACGCTCCTACTCCTTCGCTCGCCCGCTCCCGCCCCAGCCGCGGAGAAGCCTGGCTGCTGCCAAGAGCACGCAGGCTCTTCACATACTGTAGATGCGCTCGATCATGTTCCCAGTCCTCGCGGTCCTGCTCATCGCGCTTGATGGGCGTTTCCAGCACCACCGTCAAGCCGGACAGGCGGGTATCGTTGAGCAGGGCCTGCAGTCCCTCCACAGGAATCTGCCCCTCGCCTACTCGCGCATGGACATCGCGATGACTGCCCAATGGCTGCCGACTGTCGTTGAAATGCAGCACTTTGAGCCGCGAGAGACCGACCAGCTCGCTGAAGCGCTGCAGGACCGCCTCCACACCGGCGGGTGAGCCGATATCGTAGCCAGCGCCCCACAGATGGGCCGTATCCAGGCAGATTCCCAGCCGCTCCTGCTCCTCTGGTAGGAGCGCCAGCACGGTGGCCAGCTCCTCGAAGCGCTGCCCCAGTGTATGGCCGGCTCCGACGTCGTTTTCGAGCAAGAGGCGCACCTCCGAGGGAGCCTCGGCCAGGACCCGGCCCAAGGCTTCCTTCAGGCGGGCAATGCCCAGCTCGATGCCAGCTCCCCGGTGGCTGCCAATGTGCACTACTACATCGGAGGCTCCGAGCAGAGCCGCCCGCTGCAGCGTCCAGGAGAGGAGCCTGATCGAGGGCAGCCAGACCTCCTCACGCGGCGAGGCAAGATTAATCAGATAGGGTGCATGGATAACGAGCGGCGCCAGACCTCGCGCTCGCGCGGCCTGAGCAAACTCCAGTGCTGCCTCTTCTCCGCCAGTCGGCGGCTTCCAGCCCGTGGGGTTGCTGGCAAAGAGCTGAATGGTCTCACAGCCCAGGAAAGAGGCTATCTCCAGCGCCCGCAGCGGTCTACCGTTGAGCGGCATATGTCGCCCTATTCTCATGGTGCTCTCTACTCCACGTCCGCATGATTGCACGACCTGGGCCGGCTGGCACGTGGCTCCTCCTGCTCGTCAGGGCCAGGAGGAAGCTCAGGGAGTCGCTTCCGGTGCAGGATGGCCCTCTGCCGCCCCGGGCGTCTGCCCGCCCTGACCAGCCAGTGAGGCAGAGCCTTCGCTCAAGGGCAGCCGTTCTTGCAGAGCCTGAACGGCGCGTTGGACATCAGGTAGCCCATCGATATGAGGCAACTCCTCCAGGCTCGTCAGCCCAAACTGCTGCAGAAATTCCGGCGTCGTCGCAAAAAGAGCCGGATGTCCTACCGTCGGGGCCCGGCCCACTTCAGCAACTAGCCCATGTTGGATCAGACTGGCCAAAGCTCGATCGCTATTCACTCCGCGAATGGCCTCGATCTGCGCGCGTGTAATCGGCTGGCGATAGCAGATCACTGCCAGTGTTTCCAGAGCTGCCGGCGTCAGTTTAGCAGTTAAGGGCAGGCCCAACAGTGCCGCCACATAGCGCGCATTCTCAGGTGCCGTTACCAGCTGCACCTGAGTGCCCAGACGCTGCAAGCGCAGCCCACGTCGTTGCTCTTCCAAGATATGTGCCAGCGCCCGCAAACCCGCCTGCAGCTCCTCCTCGCTGACAGCCAAGACCTTGCGCAGCTCGTTCTGCTCCAGCGGTCGCCCCGCTACAAAGAGCAGGCTTTCGATCGCCGAGGCAACGCGCGCCTCATCTCCCTGCAACGCCTGTGGCAGTGCCGCCACTTCTGTCGTGCCGTTCGGCGCCTCCGCGCTCACCTCGTCCTGCCTCCGCATAGTGGGTGAGTGATTGCTGACTAGTTGATTGACTTGACTGACCTGAGCGCCGCGCTCGCCTCCCCCCGCTGAGAAGAGAGAGACGGCGCGGCCATTATACCATAGCCCTTCCTCCCAGCATAGCCGGCAATTTCGGCCCTCCCGACCCAACTTTGATAATGATCCACTCAAATCTTCTTGCAATGAGTCACTCAATGTGGTATAGTAACAAACAAGGTAAGACGTTTGCAAACAGGGGGAGACCACAAGAGCCATGAAGTTAGAGCGCTTAACCGAGAAGGCCCGTGAGGCCATTACGGATGCCTCAGAATTAGCGCGGAGCTACAACCATAGCCAGATTGAGCCAGAGCATCTGCTCTATGCCCTGCTAGAGCAGCAAGGGGGCATTACGAGCGAGGTTATTCAGAAGGCCGGGGGTGACCTGGCAGCAGCGCGGCGGGTAGTACGCAACGAGCTGGAGCGTATGCCGCGCGTCTATGGTGGCAGCGAGCCAGGTATTTCGCCGCAGCTGCGGCGGGTCCTGGAAGAGGCCTGGCGCCAGATGAGCAGTTTCAAGGACGAGTATCTAAGTGTCGAGCATTTGCTGCTGGCGCTGTTTGAGGTCGGTGGTGAGACTATTCAGCGCGCCTTCCGCGCTGCTGGGGTGACGCGCGATACGACGCTGCGCGCGTTGAGCGCGATTCGTGGTGCGCAGCGTGTAACGGATGAGAATCCCGAAGGGAAGTATCAGGCCCTGGAGAAATACGGGCGCAATCTGACGGCCCTGGCAGCTCAGGGTAAGCTTGATCCGGTGATTGGGCGCGATGAGGAGATCCGCCGCGTGATCCAGGTACTCAGCCGACGCACGAAGAATAATCCGGTGCTGATCGGCGATCCCGGCGTGGGTAAGACAGCCATTGTCGAGGGCCTGGCTCAGCGCATTGTGCGCGGCGATGTGCCCAAGACGCTCAAAGATAAACAGATTATCGCTCTCGATTTGGGCGCGCTGATCGCAGGCGCCAAGTACCGCGGCGAGTTCGAGGAGCGCCTGAAGGCGGTCCTGCGCGAGATCCAGAATTCCGAGGGACGCATCATTCTCTTTATCGACGAGCTACATACGCTGGTTGGGGCTGGCGCCGCTGAGGGGGCGATGGACGCCTCGAATATGCTCAAGCCTCTGCTGGCCCGCGGTGAGCTGCACTGCATCGGCGCAACGACGCTCGATGAGTATCGTAAATATATTGAGAAAGACGCTGCCCTTGAGCGCCGCTTCCAGCCAATCATGGTCGAGGAGCCGTCGGTCGAGGATACGATCAGTATCCTGCGCGGCTTGAAGCAGCGCTATGAGGTCCATCACGGCGTCCGCATCCAGGATAGTGCTCTGGTGGCGGCGGCAGTGCTGTCGAAGCGCTATATCAGCGACCGCTTCTTGCCGGATAAGGCCATCGATCTGATCGATGAGGCAGCCAGCCGGCGCCGCGTGGAGCTGGATAGCACGCCGAGCGAGATCGACGCGCTAGAGCGCCGCATCCGTCAGCTCCAGGTGGAGCATGAGGCCCTGAAAAAGGAGACCGACCCGGCCAGCCGTGAGCGACGCGAGCGTGTGGAGCAGGAGATCGCCAATCTGAATGAGCAGCTACATAGTCTGCGCCTCTCGCTGGAGCGCGAGCGGGAGCCGGTGGAGACGCTGCGCCGTCTGAAGACGGAGCTAGAAGAGGCTCAGGTGGCTCTGGAGCGGGCCGAGCGCGAGTATAACCTGGAGGAGCAGGCCCGCTTGCGCTATGGAGTCATTCCAGAGCTGGAGCGCCGCATCCACGAGATGGAGGGGAAGCTGAGTGAAATTCAGGGAGCGCGGATGCTGAAGGAGGAGGTCGACGCCGAAGATATCGCCGAGATTGTCTCGAAGTGGACACATATCCCGGTTGCCCGATTGATGGAGGGCGAGGTCCAGAAGCTGCTGAAGATGGAGGAGCGCCTGCGGGAGCGCGTGGTTGGCCAGGACCATGCGCTGCGCGCGGTCTCGGACGCCATTCGCCGGGCGCGTGCCGGCCTGCAGGACCCCAACCGTCCGCTGGCCAGCTTCCTCTTTCTGGGTCCGACTGGCGTCGGCAAGACGGAGCTGGCCCGCGCTCTGGCGGAGTTCCTCTTCGATAATGAGCAGGCGCTGGTGCGCATCGACATGTCGGAGTACATGGAGAAGCATAGTGTCTCGCGTCTGATCGGTGCTCCGCCGGGCTATGTCGGCTATGAGGAGGGCGGCCAGTTGACGGAGGCCGTGCGCCGCCATCCTTACAGTGTGGTGCTCTTCGATGAGATCGAGAAGGCAGCGCCTGATGTTTTCAATGTCTTGCTACAGCTGCTCGACGATGGTCGTCTGACCGACGGCCAGGGCCGCACCGTGGACTTCAAGAACACGGTCATCATTATGACGAGCAACGTGGGCACCACCTGGCTGCCCGAGCTCGAGGGTCTCGATGAGGAGGAGGCCCAGCGGCAGGTCCGCCAGCGCCTGCGCGAGGAGGGCTTCCGCCCAGAGTTCATCAACCGGATCGACGAGATTGTGATCTTCCATCCGCTGACGCCTGAGCGGATTAAGGAGATCGTGGATATCCAGATCAATCGCCTGCGTCCGCGCCTGGCCGAGCGCCATATCAGCTTGCAGCTGAGCGAGGCGGCCCGTGAGCTGCTGGCAAGCGAGGGATACGATCCTCATTTCGGTGCCCGCCCGCTCAAGCGGGTGATTCAGCGCGAGGTCGAAAATCGCCTGGCCCGTGCGCTGCTGGATGGGACGATTCGCGAGGGCGATACGGTACGGATCGACGCCCGCGATGGCCAGATTGTGATCGAGCCAGTGCGGGCGGCGGCCCAGGCCCAGGCCTGAGGCAATCCAGACCACTAGCAAGGCTTGCTTGTCCGCCTGTATTGCTTGCTTGAGGCCAGCCGGACCGACGTGCCAGCACCAGCCTCAGAGGCCGGCTGGCTTCCCTTATTTTCAGGAGAGTGCTGACCGATGCTACCAGTAGATAGCACCCACGCCGTCGGGCGCAACGAAGGTTTGCTTGAGGCGCTCAGTACGATCGTTTTGCAGCTGCGAGCTTTGCGCACGCTGGTGACCGAGCCTCTTGCCCCTGAGCAGCTTTCCAGCCTGGCTCAGGGCCTGGCACTAGTAGAGGAAGAGGTTACAATCTTGCTGACCGAGCTGCGCCTCGCCAGCGAGACCCCGAGCGACGGGGAGCCGGCGCAACAGACGGAGAGGCTGGCGGAAGCGCTGGAGCGATTGGTGGAGGAGCGCGCCGAAGCCCTTGGGGCCGCCAGCCGGGTCCAGGTGACCGGCGAGATGCGGCAGCTGGACCCCTCGGCAGCAGTCCTGCTTTACCGCCTGACGCGCGCGGCCCTCGCTATGGTGGCCTATCATCGCGCCGTCCGCCATCTGCGCTTGACCTTGCACTATGGCCGCGAGAGGCTGGAGTTGACCCTGAGCGATGACGGCACCCTTGACGAGGCCGGCACGGTTGTGGCAGCACCTCCATTTGCGCCGGCTATCCCTGATCAGGAGGCCCTGAGCCAGCAGCTGCATGCTCTGGGCGGCAGCCTGACGATCAGCAACGAGCCAGGCCAGGATCACCGGATCAGTTTCAGTCTGCCCTACAGGCGTCCGCCTGGCTCTAGCCCTGGCCCGCTCTTGCCCGCCGGAGGAGCGGAAACATCCCCTCAGAGCCTGCGCCTGCTGGTGGTCGCTGCACAACCCGTGATGCGCGCCGGTCTACGTCGTCTGCTAGAGAGCTACCCCGATCTGCAGGTCATCGGCGAGGCCGCCAGTGGCATCCAGGCTAGCGGCGAAGCCCTGGAACTGGGTCCACAGGTGGTACTGCTCGATCTTCCTTTGCCCGACGAGCAAGAAGTAGAAATCTTGCGTCAAATGAAGCAGCTGAGTCCCGATACCCATATTCTTGTGCTCTCTGCCTCCAGTCGCCCCGAGCACCTTTCAGCAGCGCTGCGGGCCGGAGCCGACGGCTATCTGCTCAGGGAAGTAGCCCCTGACGAGCTGGTCCAGGCCATCCGTACGGTGGCCCGGGGAGAGACCGTGGTTCAGCCTCAACTGGCGGCGCGCCTGCTGACGCGCCTCAGCCAGGGAGAGGTAAGCCCTATCTCCAGCTCACTGACAGCTCGCGAACGTCAGGTTCTGCTGCTGCTGGCTCGCGGCCTGCGCAACAAAGAAATCGCGCGTCGCCTGCAGGTCAGCGAGCGCACAGTGAGTTTCCATCTGGCCAATATCTATCAGAAGCTGCAGGTCTCGGGACGCACCGAGGCCCTCAGTCGAGCTATAGAGGAGGGCCTGCTCCCACTCGACGCCCTGGCATCCGCCGAATCTTGAGAGCAAGAGAAGAGCTGAGCAAGCGCCGCTCTGAGGTGGCCCGGTTGGCCGCCGGCAGGCCCGGATTCCTCAAAACGAGATCTTCTTCAAACCATCTTCCCACCCACCTTGTACTCTTGCATGAGAATATGCTATCCTCACCCTAAGACTGGAGGCGACTTTTTAGCGCGGCATGGGAGTCCTTTTCGCCCACCGGAAGCACAGGAGGCAAGACCGGCTGCCTCGCTTTTTGCCGCCAGGCCAGACCGCGCGGGCCGCACTGGAAAGGAATACGATGCTGGCATGGCAGAGAGAAAACAGCAGAATTGGTTTATTCCCCTGCGTGTACGCCTGCGCAGCGGCAACGAGCCGACACGCCAGGAACGGAGCGTTCATCACGAGACTAACCATGCACGGAGTAGGGCTGCTATGACTACCTTCCCCTCGCTCAATACCTCAGCGGAGCGCGAACGCTTCGCCTCACGACCTCAGTCCGCCGTACCTGCAGCAGTGCCCGCCACCAGCCCCGCCAGCGCGACCGGTACGGCCAGTCCTGCGACAACCCAGGAGCAGGCGCTTTATACGCGCCAGGTCAAGGAGCTGATCCGCCTGGGCAACATGCTGCGCGCTGAGCTGGGCCTGGAGGAGGTGCTCCAGCAGATTGCCGCTTCGATCACCGCCTGCACTGGCTTCCGCAGCGCCGTGATTAAGCTGCTGCAGGAGAATAGCGAGTACCTGAAAGCTGTAGCCTTCGCCGGCATCTCCGCCGAGGACCAGCGTCGCCTTATCGAGCATCCAATGCGGGTGGAGCAGATGCTGCGCCAGATGAGACCAGAGTTCCGCATCAGCCAGAGCTACTTTATTTCACATGAGCATATCCATGAGTTTGCTGATGTCACCCTGGTCGGCAATATGCCACTCAGCGACTATCAGCCCGGTGGCTGGCACCCGCTCGATATGCTGATTGTGCCGCTCTACAGTCCGCGCAAGAGGCAGCTGGTTGGCTTTATCTCTCTCGACGAGCCGGAGGATGGCCAGATCCCGACGCTGGAGCGCATCGAGATCCTCGAACTCTTTGCCAACCAGGCGGCCATTGCGATCGACAACGCTCAGGTCTTCGCTCAGCAAGAGGCCGAACATCGCTCCTTGCAGGAGGCTATTGCCGCTCTGCGCGCCGATCTGGAGCCGCTCAGTCGCGGCGATCTGCGGGTCCGACTACAAGCTCGCCATGCTTCCCTGGAGCCGGTGGTGGTGGTACTCAATACGTTGATCGAGCAGCTCCATGCTATTGTCTCCGACCTCCAGAAAAGCACACGCACACTCGATGACTACACTCACGGCCTGCAGCGAAGCGCCGAGCTGCTGGTGCGCGACGCCGATCAACAGGAGCGCCAGGTCTATCATCTCTCCCACGAGGTCGATCAGCTGACGACCCTGATCCGCCAGCTGGGTGAACACGCCGCCAGGCTAACGCAGATGACCTCGGAGGCCCTGGACGTGACGGCCAAAGGACAGGAGACGGTGGATCGTGCCGTGGAAGGTATCCGGCAGGTGCGCGAGGCGACCATGCAGTCTGCCCGCCTCATGAAACGACTGAGCGAGAGCGGTCAGGAGATTAACGAAACGGTGACGGCCATTACTGATCTGACGGCCAGCATGAATCTGCTGGCGCTCAACGCGGCTATCGAGGCCGTGCGTGCCAGCGAGTACGGTCAGGGCTTCGCGGTGATCGCCCAGGAGATTCGAACCCTGGCGGTGCGCAGTGCCGAAGCGGCGCGCAAGGTTGCTACCCACATCCGTACGGTGCAGCACGAGACAACGGCCATTTCCCAGAGCGTGGAGCGCAATACGCAGCAGGTGATCACTCAGACCGATCTGGTCACCCAGACCGGCATTGAACTGGATGCCATTCTGACAGTGGCTGAGCAGATCGCCGATCTGGCCGATGTGATCCATGTCGATACGGAACGCCAGAGCAAAAGCTCGCAGCTGGCTGTCGCTTCCATAGGGGAAATGTCGCGAATGAGCGCGGAACTCAACGAGCATCTGCAGCACAGCAAACAGGCCGTTGATGCCATGGTCAGTCTAACCGAGAGCCTGCGCCGACGCCTGGCACCGTTCAAGGTGCAAGAAGAGCTGTGAAGGCGTCAGACTGCCTGTTTCGGCGGCGGTCGCGTCACAGTGCGTCGCTCTCCAGATGGGGAAGAGGCTCGCCAGGCCAGGCTTGTAGAACGCAGGCTACGCGCTCTGCCAGCCTGTTGTACTCTGCGCGCATCCGGCTCGGAGGCCGAGGTGGATGGAGCCATGTGGCCTGGAGACAGGCAGAATCCCTATGCGACAGAGCCTGAGCTCCCACCCCAGGCTGCTCTGGGAGAGCCGGAGCGGGGCCGCTTCGAGCAAGTCGAACCGGACCGGCGCGCTCCTCAGTTAAGCGTGGTGATACCAAAACTGGTCCCAGGCCTGCCAGAAGGTTGCGGCTGTTGAAACGACCGTCCGTGGCCCAACAATTTCCACTCCCTGGCGGCCCTTGAAGTCACCCGCCCGTCCCGGCTCGGCCAACTCGACCTTGAAAGTGACCGGCCTGCTGGTCGGTTTGTAGGGCTTGGGCCAGTTGCGCGTGCTCAGCGCTCGAGCCACGCCCATCTCGATCAGTGAACAGGCATCGCGTGGCGCCATATGAACGGCGGAGAAGCAGCTCAGTCCACGCTTGACCTCAGCAGTGACCACCTGTGGGCCGAGAAGGGCCGTCACCTCGCGACAGGTAGCCGCGTCACCGGAGACAAAGACAGCAGGTACATCCCAGCAGCCAGCGATGGCAGCAAGGATGCCGCTCTCGCCAACGCGCACTTCATTGATCCAGGCATTGTACCAGGCCTCGGAAGAAACGGTATGGCAGAGCACGCCATCGGGCGTGCCGGCCATCGCATGAGCGCCGACGAAGAGAACGGCGTCACAGCCGCGTTCGAAGGCTTCGACGTAGCGTGCCCAGGGGTGGCCCAGAACATATTGAGCACCAGACTCCAGACGCTCCGGGAGAAAACTTTTGAAGTTATAAGCTCCGCCGGCCCCGTGACAGTCTACCACTATGATTTCTGTGGCTCCGGCAGCGCGCGCTCCGCGCACCGCCGCATTCATCTCGTCAGTATAGAGCTTGCGCGCCTCTTCATAGAGCGGGCGACCTGCCGTAACCTGCTCCCAGTTCTCAATGCAGGCTACCCCTTCCATATCGCAAAAGATAACGATCCGCATAGGGGAAGCTCTCCCTCAAGCACTGTAGAATCGCTTATAGATGTCTGTCAGTAGCATCTTGGCCCTCTCTATCTTATATGACGTATCAGGAGACCAAAAGGCAAAAAATCAAAGCCCCTATTTTCCTACAGTTTCGCGATCTTCGCTGCTCTGGAAACTGGAGAACGGATCAGATTCACCCAGCCTTGCCACTGCTGCCGCTCGCTCAGGGGTGTCGTCGCTGACGTTGCGCGTATTTGCGCTCCAGCTCTTCCAGACGGCGCCGCTGGCGGGGACTCAGCTCATACTCGCGATAGAGGCGGCGCCCGATCTTCCAGCCAAAGTAGCCGCAGATGATGGCAGCTACCACTGCGGCCAGAGCCATCATCACCCGCAGGAGAGCACCGTTGAAGAAATCGGAGAGCGGCGAGCCAGCGAGGCGCACGGCCACAGGCAGGCAGAGGCTCAGTAAGAGGCCGACAGTCACACCCAGACAGCAGCCCAGTGGACCACCGTTTGTTTCCCACTCTGGCATGGCTGCCTCTACTGGCGCGGGCTGGCTGGCCACTGTCTCCCCGGCACTGGCCTGGGGAGCCGCTTCAGAGACAGCGGCCTCCCCGTCTGTCTGGTCATGCCCGTCTGACTCCTGAGCTGCCTCCGAATGGAGCTGTTCCGGGTCATGGTTTACATCCGACATCGCACCCTTCGTTGTCCTCCTCAGAAGGTTCCAAACTGCCGGTCGCCGGCATCGCCCAGGCCCGGCAGAATAAAGCCGTAATCGTTCAGGCTCTCATCAAGAGCAGCAATGTAGATGTCGATATCTGGATGCATCCGCGAGAGCCGCAGCAATCCATAGGGGGCGGCAATAATGCCCACATAGCAGATGCGTGGAATATGCCGCTGCTTCAGGATCGAAATGGCATCGATCGCGGAGCCTCCAGTCGCCAGCATTGGATCGACGGCGTAGCAGACTTGCAGGTTGACAGTACTGGGAAGCCGATTATAGTACTCCTGGGCCTGGAGCGTCCGCTCATCGCGCCGCAGACCCAGATGCCAGACCTGGGCATCTGGGATGACCTCGCGAAACCCCTCCGCCAGCCCCAGGCCAGCGCGGAGAATCGGCGTAATGCCGATGCCGCCGGCCAGACGCTGGCCAACGGTTTTCTGCAGCGGCGTCTCCACCTCGACCGACTCTAGCGAGAGGTGGGCCGTGGCCTCATAGGCCAGCAAGGCCCCGATCTCCTTCACCAGGCGATAGAATTCGGTCGGCGGCGTGCGCCTGTCGCGCAAGGCTGTCATCTTATGCGCCACTACAGGGTGACGAGATATATGCACACGTGGTAGATTGAGGACCTCTTCTCGACGAGGTTGTGGCACTCCCCGCATTGGGAGCACGGGCTGTTCTTCGCTCCGCGTACCAACTTCTGTCATCTTGCCTTCTCCTTCATGCTTGTGGCGGAAGAAAAGTGGCCTGTATGGTTGCCTTTATGCATTCTATCAGACATAATAGAGTCAATCCAGCCCAGCTCACCAAAAAAGCCAAAACCATCCAGCCAAAAAAGCCAGCTCAGCACACCCACTCTTCTCCACCAACTCAACACACTACCTTTCTCCCCACACAATAATCATCACAACTCCTAACACTCCCAGCATCACTACTGCCCCTCAAGAACGAGGCTTCTTCCTCCGACCTCCCCAGGGAAACCGTATCTCCCCAGATGGAGAATACTCATCATGATCCCCAAGCGCATCCTCAGACTGAAAATCAGAAAGGTACACCTCAGACGTCACCTGCACCGAGCTATGACCCAACATCCTCGACAGCTTGAAGAGATCTCCACCTCGCAACAAGTACCGCTTCGAGAAGGTATGACGAAACACATGCGGCGTCACCCGAGGACACTCCCCGCGCTTGACACTCTCCTCCAAACCAGCCCTCCTTACCAACTGCCACAGTATCGCCCGAACCCCCTGCGCCTTCAACGGCCCACGAGCACCAAGAAACACATGCTCATCAACTCTAGCCACCCCATACTTTGGCCTCGACATATGGAGATACCGCCACAACACCTTTGCCACCAACGGATACAACCCAACTACCCGCTCTTTCTTCCCCTTCGCCTTCCTCACCTTCAGACACCGATGCTTCAGATCCAGGTCCACCAACCTCAAGCCCACCAGCTCCGATACCCTGATCCCCGTATCCAACAACACCGCCACGATCGCATAATCTCGCAACCCATCCCGAGTCGACACATCACACACTCCTAACAACGCCTCTACCTGCTCTGGCCTCAACGTTGGCTTCACCTTCTTCTCCACTCGCGGTTGACGCAACCGACCAGCAGGGTCCTCCTCCAACAACTCCTCCTGATAACACCACCGAAAAAACCGCTTCACCAGCCGAACATACAACGCCACCGACGAAACCACCAACCGCCCAGTACCGCGCTTCTCAACCCCACGCTCCTCCGCTGAGGCCCCTCGCAAAAACTGTACAAACTTCCTCAAATGCAATAAGTCTACCTCCTCAAGCTCCTCTATCCCCTGCCCATACAGCCAGCGCTCCAACTGCCCCAACACCAAGCGACACTGCCCCAACAAACTCTCCGACCGCCCCAGGGCCTCCAGATCTAACAGAAACTGCTCAACTGCATCAGAAAATCGCATCAGTGCACCACCTTCCCCAGCTCATGACCCCTCTTCCTCAACCCGCCAGCGCTCCCAGATCGACAGCACTCGCCTGGATAGCCGCAGCTCCCCTCGCCGGAACCGCTCCACCTGCCTGCGCAACCGCTCTCGCAGCAGCAGCCCATAGCTCGTCGACCTGACCAGCGCTCTCCCAGGCACCTGCTCCCACAACAGCCATCGACTTCCCCCAGACCGCTGGCCCTCCTGCCCACCATCCTCCTCTTGTTCCTTCACCACCTCCTGCCCACCTTCCTGCCCCTGCTCCTGCTCTGCCTCCTGCCCCATCAACCAGCGCAACAGCACCTGCCGACCTGCTTCCCCAAAGAACCGCCGCGAGTAGCGCACCCGCCTCACCCGCCGCTGCCAGCAACCTGCCACCTTCAGCAGGTACTTGGTCACATACGAAACCACCCGCGTCGATCGCACCCGCTCCACATAGACCACATATGCTTCTCTCTCCTCTGCTTCTGCTCCCTGCCGCTTCCCCCGCGTCGCCGAGCGCCACAGCTCCGAGAGCACCTCATGCGGCAAGAAGTCCACTCCCTTCACCAACACATGCCAATGCAGCCACCCATTCTTATGCCACTCTGGCACCGCCAGGTACTCCACCGCATACGCTGGCCTCCCTGCCCGCTTCGATCCCCGACGCAACGCCTGCAGAAACGTCGTCAGTGCCCGCGATGCCTCCAGCAGCGTCCGGCCCGCCTTCGTCAGTGTCACAAACAGCTCAGGCTGCACTGCCTCGATCAAGCGTCCCCAGGTCACCACCTTCCGCGGCCCACAATGCCGGCAATCCCAGCGCCCGCAGCGCACCGGCCTGACCTCCCCCGTTTCCCGATCGATCCACTGATGCCGCAGCGCCCAACGCGACGAACAGACAAACCAACCCGCCGTTCCATCCGCTAACCGCTCCTCCACGCTTTCCTCCAATGGGGGGAGAACAGCCTCTGACTGCTCTCCCCCCAGGCTCCTTCCACTCACTCTCCCCATTGCTTCACTCCTGTCTCCTCCACATCCCTAACCGATCCGGCAACTGCTCCTGCCCATACACCTCTAACCAGTGCTCTCGGCAGAACCGCGCCCCATTACACCACTCAAAGCGTCCACACCCCTCACACTGACACCGACCCCGATCCGCTGGCCCACAAAAACCCTGCGCTGCCACCGCCGACAGCTGCAAGCGGAAGGGCCGCCGCCAGCTCGAATACCGCTCACCTCTCCGCATCACCCGACTCCACTGCCAACCCCTCAACAAACCAGCGCATCCATCCACCTCCCCAATACACCACTGCCTCACAACACCGAGCCACTCCCACTCGACGCAACACCTGTCTCACTGCCTCCTCCGGCGTCTCTGCCTCCTCCTCTCTCCATACCTCCATCTCTCCCCAGCCAGGCCGTAACCGGAGACCCACCACATACCGCTGTGCCATCGCGCTCACACTCCTTCTCTCACACCAAACCAGCCGCCCACAACAGCAACCACCCAATCAGCATTCCCAAGAGCACCCCTACAAGCGCATACCGGCACCCCTGAGCACGCACCCCGCTGTAACTCCACATCAACCCACCTGCCACCAACACCACCGCTCCCCAACGCAGAACTTCCACCCAGATCGGATCAAGCACCAACACCATCAAGCTTCCTCCTCTCTATCACAACCCCCGAAGCAGATCCTCTTGCATCTCCATTCGGCTCTCCGCCCACGCCTCTAACATCACACAGACCCCCTCAACCACTCTCTTACGCTGTACCGTCGCCTCCAGCCGCAAACTCTGCATCGCCAGACGAAACCCTCCCCAATCATAGAGCACCACCTCTCGCCCTCCTACCGCCACCCGATACGCCGCAGGCCCTCCCAACAAAATCAGCAGATCCACCAACAGCATCGCCCCATAGCGCAACCTCCCATAGACCGCCCGATGCAGCAACTGCGTCACCTCTCCCCCCAGCTCTGCCCACTGCTCACAGCACCGACCCATCACCTGCTTATATGCCCCAAGACCAGCTTGCTCCAACCATTGCACCAACTCACCCGGTGTCATCGGTCCTCCTCCCTTCTCGGCAGCACGTGCCGCACCCAGGTCAACACTCCCTCCTCACAGACACCCATCGCGCTCTCCCTCACCGAACCCACTTGTGTGACTTACGCCTCTAGAGATCAAGTGAAAGAGAGCGAGTCGCGCGCTACGCGCGCGCACGCCGCGCTGACGCGCGGCTGCTCGCCGCCAACCCTCCCCCACACCAAGCGGCAGGGCCACTGCGCACGCCAACCCGCGCACGCGCAGGCCCCCGGGTCGTCTGCGCCCGACGGGTCGGCCCGCTGTCTGCCAGGCAGCCACACGCGCGCAGCGGCCCCTCTTGGAAGACGCCACCACCACCCAGACCGCCCCTGTTCCGCGCCCGCTCAACGGTCCAGCGTCCGCCAGCCAGGCCCCACCACTCCCGCTCTCCTCCCCCGCCGGCGTCAAGGCCAAGACAAGTGCGCCACGCGCAGCCTTGACCCCGGCGCCTGGCTGGCTCTTCCTTGTGGAGATGGAGCGGGCGCGGAAAAAAGGGCGCGGGGCCACCCCGGGCAGCCGACTCCACCCGCCCAGGGCAGCCCATTCCCTTCCTAGTTCCCCGCGCCACCTGCTCGCCGACTCTCCCAATACCGTTGCAACCCATTCAACGGGACCGGCAACCCTCCACCAGCATTCCCTCCAGCTCCCACCGACGAGACAGGCCCCGGCGATGGAGACACCGGTCGCACCGGAGACGACGGCGACAACGGCACCGGCCCCATTCCCACAACCGTCCGTCCCTCCCCACGTTCTCGCATCAGATCGGCATCCAACGCCGCCAGCACCAACGTCGTCACCGGCAAAATCGACAACGTCACCACCACGATCAACCAGATCAACGGCCAGCGACCTACCAGCCCACCCAGCCAACCGAACCGCGGCAACGAGACCAGGGCATGCAACACATTGGCCACCACCTCCACCCACTCATAGACCAGGGCAATCCCGAGCAACATCCCAAGCCGCCGCTTAGAAAGCACCCGCAGGGCAATCGCCCGCATCACCAAGAACCCCGTCAGCGCAAAAGCCGCGGTGACCGCCCCGGCCTCCAGCATCGCTACCCAGCCATCCGCCAGACCGGAAAACAACCAGTAAATCGAGGCCGCCGAGGCCGCCGAGAAGACCAACGCCACCAGCCGCAACAACCCATGCAGCAACTCACCCACCAACCGATCAAACCACCGCATCTGTCCCCTCCTCTCTCATCGCGTCACCATCGCCACCAACTGCAAGAACCCCTTGGCCCGCTTATCCACCACCACCAGACTCATCAGCTGGTCCTGTTCCGGCACCTGCAACCGCTGCGCCATCTGCAACAGCTCCTCCTGCGACTTCCGACCCGCCTTCACCTCCCGCTGCAACGCTCGCAGCTCCTCCAACCCAGGCCAGCCCCCAATCAGCTTGACATGATACTGAGGCCGCTCTCCCCGAGGCGTCAATACCTCCCGATCCACCACCACCAGATCGATGCTATCGCCAAACATCCCTACCTGCGCCGACTCCACTCGCCCAGTCAAAATCATGACCTTCCCTCCTTCCGACGAACACGCGACAGACGCACCGCATCCCGCTCGTCATACAAAGGCACATACCGGGTCCCACGACCACACCAATAACACCCCACAGGTCGGAGCCGATCCCGCGGCTCCAATCCCTTCCGCCGCAACTGTGAGACCGTCACCAGCCCAGGCGGAAACTCCCCATCCCGATAGCGAGGAACCCCTGGACACTGCCGCCAGGCCGGTGGACGCCACTGCCACTCATACCCACACCGCTCACAACGCCAGCGCCGCTCATCCCCCTGACCAATCCACTTCCCCTCATGAACCAGCCCCTGCACTGGAAGCCATTCCCGCATCACATCCTCCTTTCAAGCTATTCGCTTCCCAATACCATCGCCCGATAGCGCTCCTGTAACAGGGCCTCAGCCTCTTTCTTCCCCTCCATCACTGCCACCAGACACTCCACCTGCTTCGCCTCCTCTCGCTGCATCGCCAACACCCAACGCTCGTAATCCCGATACAACTCTTGCTCTCCCAGCTCCTCGAAAATCATCAGCAACTCATGCATACAAGCTGCACTCCCCGCCAAATTCTCCACAGGAACTCGCCTCGACCCGCCCCGCATCACAGGCAAATCAATCCACGACCAGGCCGGAACAAGAAACGGAAGCGCCACAGCCATCCTGGCCAGCAGCTCCCAACGCCCCGTAGCAACCAACCGATCAAGCATCTGCTCAAAGAGCCTTTCCAATCGCTTCTCCTGCTCACTCATCGCACACCTCCCTCTCTAGGCATCAACACCCGTAGCCCGTATCGACGGATCAACAGAGCCTCTACAGCGACACAAAAATGTTCCTCATCCAGGATCATCAACACCACCGGGTCCATCTCGTCCTCAGCCACCGCTGCCAACCCCAGCGCCCAGTTGAGCAACACACGCCGCCCATGCGAAGCCCCCGAAATCATCTGCACTACCGGCCTCCAATCCAACACCTGCCCCTGATCAACCCCCACCGCTTGCGCCTCCCGCCACACATCCAAGAAGGCCGTCAGCACATACAGCAGACAACCATCCTCCTGCTCCGAACGCCTCTCCAACCGCTGCCATACCTCCCAGAACCGCGCCGCATGCTCTTTTGAGAGAAACATCCCTCTCACCACGCCTTTCAGCCAGGTCAGCAGAGAGGAACACTTCCCCTCTGCCAACCGGCTCATCACTCAATTGGACTCCCCCCGAGACCGCTGCCGAGCACGCCGCTCCATCTGCCCAAACTCCTCCAGCAACTTGCCATACTGCTCCAGCGCCTCCCGAGACAACCGCTGCAACCGCTCTGCCCACCGTCCTCGCCCACAACGCTGACACAACTGCGCCAACCGCTCTGCCCGCGCCGCGAACCCAATCCAATCAACCACCCACATCCCTTCGACCAAATCCCCTGTCATCACCATCACCTCCTGCAAGCCCCAGATGGCCAACATCATGACTTCCGCACCCATCTCCTCCGGCCACCATTCCTCAGCCGCGCACTGCTGAAGCACTCCCTCAAACTGAGTCAGCTCCATCGTTTCCCTCCCGCAAATGCTGCTCATATGCACACAACGCCGCCTGATACGCACGCCAGGCCCGTTCCCGCTCCGCATACTCCCCCACCAGCAACACCGCGTGCAGCGCACGATAAGACGCCTCCACCTGCTCCCACAATGCTACCCCCTCTACACACCCCTCACCCTCACGACAGGAACATTCGATCCCCAGCTCGCTCACCCACAGCCTCCTCTTCCGAGGACGATGGACACACGAAGCACTCCCCTGACCTCATCCCACGACGAAGCATCACCAGCCCCACCACAAACCAGACCCCTGCCACTGCCACTGCTCCCATCAATACCACCGTCACCGGTGCCACCAGCATCGCCACCACCATTCCTACAAAAATGAGCACTATTCCCCAGACAAACCCTGCGGTCGACATCGCTACCACCTCCGAGCCGCTAACTCTCGCTTGACCTCTCCTACGATCATCTGCACATCCGCTAAACGCAGCTCTCGCCCCTGCCCCAACCGATCCGCCCAGGCCACGACCTTCCTCGCCCATTCAGGCAGCTCCACCCCTTCCTCTTCCTGCCCCTCTTCCTCCACCCTTTCCAGCTCCTCCTCAACCTCCTCCACTGGCTCCGACAGAAACACACGTGTCCGCCCCACATAGACCGGTCTTCCTACCTCCTCCGCCAAAAACCGCGACAGCGGACACGCCCACCCCGAACACGACCAAGCAACCACCCGCTTTCCCTCCAGAGACTGCTGTCTCACCCACCGCTGAAACCGTCCCCAGGTCAACACCCGTGCCACTCGCCGATACACCTGCTGCTGCTCAGGACACATCTCCATCGGCATCACCTTTCCGATAACACACACACTCCTCATCACACAACGGCTCCCAACAACAATCACAGTACTGCCCATGCAAATCCTCAGAACCCACCAACACCACCCCTAACGGGTTCCCCTCGTCATCCACCAGCCCCTCACACTCCTCTCCCCTCACCAGAGCCTCCACCACCTCACCCCCATAGCGCTCATCAGCACAAGGCAAGCACCACAACGCCGCATCCCCCACAACCGCAGCTACCCCAGGCCACAACCCACGCCGCTTCTCAGACGACATCATCACTCCCCCTCAGAAGGGCTGATCATCATCAAACTCACCCTCTTGCCCTACCTGCCCACCATGCTCCCGCTCCTCACGCCAACGCTGCCAGCACTGCCACAACCGCTCAAGCTGCTCCTCCGACAGCTCTATCCGCGTACAACGCCCCGGCGGATAGCGATCAGTCCCAGGCACCGCCTCGACCAGCTCACACCACCCCTCTCCAAAGCGGACCAGGACCAACCGCTGACACTGCTCAGCCACCCCAAGCACATAGACCGTTCCCGACCAATCCCGATGCAGCTCAACAGGCATCTCCATCACATACCTCCTTTGCATGACCACAGCCCCAGACCCAGACCACCAAAAGACAACAAGGCCCAGGGCTGCCAACCAACGATCAACAGACATCACTCACAGCTCGCTGATCGCTGCGCTTGACAGCCCCAGGCCCAAATGGCATAATTACCCATGAACCTCGCTGTCAACTTCACGCGTGCTGACAAGCTCTGACCGGCCAAGTCACATACTTGTCAGTACACAACGAGCAATCAGCGAGTAACCGGAGCGCTCAAGGCCCCAACTTGGGCGCTCCACCACACTCACCTGCCAGAGATAGCAATCCTCAGACCCTCTAGAGAAACAGGATCATAACCCTGCTCCTGCAAGGCCCGATTAATTGCCCTCCACACCTTAACTGCAACAAAACGACGAACCGGCAAACCGCTTTTCACCTTTCTCAAGGTATCATAGGTCACCTCAGCCCTCCTTATAAGATCGGCATCAGTCCAACCCAAAAGATCCTGATACCTCTGGACCTCCACAGAAACACCTCCTAAGCTCCTTCCTCACCTCACCACATAACGACCAACAACAATTTCCACAAGGAAGGGTACCATAACAACCCCAAAAATGTCAAGACCCACCTCAAGGTACCAAATCGTACCAAACAGTAGTCTCCCAACCACAATAGTCTTCACAATCATCCCTCAATACCAAACCAGCCCGCTCCACAAGCCAATATGCTACAATAGACTATCAGACATAATGAAGGGCGTCGAGAGTGTCCCATCCCGCCCGCCAGCTGCCAGCAAGCTCCTCAGCGACTGGCTGGCAGCTGGCACGGCGGAGCCAGCCCCTGCGCCACCTAGCCAGCGCTACTCTGTGCGCTCGTTACGCCCCGCCGCAGGAATGGCCTCCAGGCCATCCGTTGGCGCAGGCCAACAAATGGATGAACGAGGAAGCCGTGGCAAGTAATCGAGCGGCAAGCGAGTAAACTGGTCCCAGCGGTCAGAGAGCTTGCCGGGGAACTGGCCAGGCTGGTCCGGGACCTGGAAGTACGTGAAGTGCAGACAAGCAGGTCACGAGAGCCGACCAACTGTGCTATACTAGCCTCATGGTCGTGGGAGTCTGTCAAATCACATTGCATCTGCCGTCGTGCCACTCGCTGAAAGCGAAACGGCAGGTTCTGAAATCGATTATGGCGCGCGTGCGCAACCAGTTCGAGGTAGCGATTGCCGAGGTAGATGGGCATGACCGCTGGCAGATCGCCTACCTGGGGCTGTCTTACGTGAGCACCAGCAGCCAGCACGCCGAAGAGGTCCTTGATCATGTCTGGCGCTTCATTGAAGAGACACGCCCCGATGTGATCGTGACCGACGCCAGGACCGAGATTATGAGCTGGTGATGGTGATGCCCACCCCTGCCAGGCTCGCCTGACCGGACTGAGTAGTTACGATAGGCACTATGTCAGTAGAGCAAGTGGAGAGCACGCCCAGCCAGAGTCGGGGAAGCCCTCGTTCTGTCTCTGTGCTCGGCGTGCGCATCGATCGCGTTACGCAGGAGGAAGCGCTCACCTTTATCGAGGAGCAGATTCGCCGCCGACGCGCCAGTGGTAATCGTCTGCCCTGCTGTCAGGTTGTGACAGTCAACCCTGAGTTTGTTATGGAGGCGCGCCGCAACCCGGCCTTTCGCCAGGCTATCAATGAGGCGGCGCTGAATGTGCCCGACGGCATCGGCGTGGTCTGGGCGACGCGCTATCTGGGCCAGCCCGCCCCTGAACGCATCACAGGCACCGATCTGATTCCGGCCCTGGCGGAGCGCTGCGCCGCTCACGGCTATCGCCTTTATTTACTTGGCGCTGCACCCGGTGTGGCCGAGGCCACTGCCGCTCGCCTCTGCGCGCGCTTCCCCAGCTTGCAGATCGCCGGCACCTACGCCGGTTCGCCCGATCCCGCCGAAGAGGAGGCAATCCTGCAGCGTCTGGTCGCCGCCCAGGCCGACCTGCTCTGTGTGGCCTACGGCGCGCCAGCTCAGGAGCTGTGGATCTGGCGCAACCTGTCACGCCTGCCGGTGGCCGTGGCAATGGGAGTTGGCGGCGCCTTCGATTTCCTTTCAGGCCGCAAGAAGCGGGCTCCCCGCTCCTGGCAGCGCCTGGGCCTGGAATGGCTCTATCGCCTCTATCACGAGCCGTGGCGCTGGCGCCGGATGCTGGCATTGCCCCGCTTTGCACTGGTGGTAATCTTCAAGGGACGAGGAAGGCACTCAGAGGCATGATGCAGGAAGAGCTTGGCGCCAGCAGGCTTGAACGCCTGCACACTCTTATTTCAGCCTTCGCCGGCAAGCGCGTGCTGGTCATCGGCGATATGGTCGCCGATGAGTATTTGATCGGGCGTCCGACGCGCATTGCACGCGAGGCTCCGGTCCTGATCCTTGAGCTGAGCGAAGAACGCACGATTCCAGGTGGCGCTACCAATGTGGCCGTTAACGCACGCGCGCTGGGCGCAGAGGTCTTTCTGGCCGGCGTGGTTGGCGATGATGCCCCCGGTGCCCGCCTGCGCCAGGCCATTCGCGATTGGGGCATTCACCAGGAGGGCCTCTTTACCGACCCGCGCCGCCCGACTTCGACGAAGACCCGCATCCTGGCCGGCAGCCCGCAGGTAGTGCGCCAGCATATCGTGCGCCTGGATCGCGTCGACACATCGGAGGTCGCTGAACCCTGCAAGAGCCAGATTATCGCCTATATTCAGCGCATGCTCCCTTTGATGGACGCGGTCATGGTCGCCGATTACGAGAACGGCGTCATCAGCCCCGATATCATTGCTGCCTGCCTGCCACTGGCACGTGAGCTGGGCAAAATCATCGTCGTGGATTCGCATGGCTCACTCTTCCGCTTCCAGGGCGTCACAGCGCTGACTCCTAATCAGCCAGAGGCAGAGGCGACGCTGGGGATGACGATCCATAACGAGGAGGAGCTGAACGAGGCCGGGCGGCGCCTGCTGGAGGGCAGCCAGGCCCGCGGCGTGCTGATCACACGCGGGAGCGAGGGAATGAGCCTCTTCGAGATCGGCAGGGAGCCGCTGCATCTGCCGATCTACCGCCTGAACCGCCATAGCAGCGAGGTGGTCGACACCAATGGAGCTGGCGATACAGTGGCCGCAACTTTCACACTGGCCCTGACCGCCGGCGCGACGATGGCCGAGGCAGCTTTCCTGTCGAATGTAGCTGCTGCGCTGGTAGTACGCCGCCTCGGCTGCGCCAGCAATACGCCCGAAGAATTGATGGATGCGCTGCATGAGTAATGGAGGAGAATCCAGGCAGACAACTCAGGGCGGCAATGTCCGCCCCGCCGGACCGGCTCCGTTAACGGGCTGCTCCGGCTCACCTCTGGCAACACGCGCCAAGATAATGGAGCGCGAGCAGCTGGCTGCCCTGGTGCGCCAACGACAGGAGACTGGTGAACGGGCGGTTTTCACTAATGGTTGCTTCGACCTGCTCCACCTGGGCCATGTGCGCTATCTTCAGGAGGCCCGTGCCCTGGGCGACTTTCTGATCGTTGGGCTCAATAGCGATGAGAGCACACGGGTCCTCAAAGGCCCGGGGCGCCCTCTGGTCCCCCAGGAGGAGCGGGCCGAGATTCTGGCGGCCCTGGCCTGCGTCGACTATGTGACTATCTTCGGCGAGCCAACGGCCTGCGATCTGGTGGCCCTGCTCCGCCCGGCCGTCTATGTCAAAGGAGGCGACTACGCCGCCTCTCCGCTCTCGGCCTCGGCCAGGGACAGCGCGCCCGATCTCACCCGCCTGCCGGAGGCCCGGGTAGTCCAGAACTACGGCGGCAGCGTCCGCCTGATCCCATACCTGGCACATCATTCGACGACAGAGTTGATCATGGCTATCAAGCGCCTGCCATGATCTCTGCGCAGCCTGTTGGTCTGACTTTTCTTTTGCCGCCTGGCTGGATGGTCAGCTCGTCTGCTCCTGCTACAGATGGGCTTCTCCCGGACGGAAGCGCGCGGGCCAGGGGAACGCTCAGTTCACACTGACGCTCGCCAGCCACGCCGATCGTCTTGTTGTAGCGAGCATGGTGGCCCACCAGATAGCCAGGCAGGCCCCATATCGCACGGAGATAGGACCGATCCAACCTATGGCAGACTACGAAGCACATCATCCAGCTCAGGCAGAAGGGGCAGCGGAGGAATTATCAACACAGGAGCACGCTTCTGGTCCGCTGCCGCTGATCACCGTTGGGACCACAGCAGTGGAAGGAGAGCTACCGCTGCCAGTCGAGATAGAGGAGAAGAGCGAGACGAGGGCGGAATCCGCCTCTGCCCCGGCAGGCTCATCCAGCCCCCACGGCCAGGTTGCGCGCGGGGCCTCACTGGTCATGCTCGGTAACCTGGGCAGCAGCATCATGGGCATGGTGCGCCAGATCGTCATTGCGGCCCTGGGCAAGAGCGTCGCCGGGCCGTTTCTAGCCGCCAGCGTCTCTATGCAAACCTTCTATGATTTCGTCATTAACGGCTCGGTCGATAAGGCCCTCATCCCAACCTTTAGCGACTATGTCGCGCCCGAGAAACGCCAGGAATTCCGTCAGCTGGTCTTTACCCTGGTGAATGTTGTCACCCTTCTCATGCTCTTGATAGCCACTGGCTACGCCTTACTCGCGCCCTTCTTTGTTAATTTCATCGCGCAGGGTTATACAGGGGCAGAGAAAACTTTGACGCTGCATTACTCGCAGATCATCTTTTTCTCCCTGGTTGGCCTCGGGCCATTCTCGGTCCTTCTAGCTGCCCTGTATACCCTCCGTGAATTTGGCTGGCCAGCTTTTGCAACCGCCGCTTTTCACATCGGCATCATTATTGGCGTCATTGTTGGAGCGCTGGTAGGCGAGCAACACTTTGGCCAGTACGGTATCGCCTGCGGCGTGTTAGTGGGGGCCGTCGGCGAAATTCTCCTGCTTTTACCAGGGATACGGCGGCAGAAGCTGGGCTATCTCTTCACCTTTCAACTACGCCATCCAGGCATTCCGCGCATTCTTAAGCTCTATGCCCCGGTGGCTGTCAGCTACTTTGTCCTCAACGTGTTGCTGGCCAACTTTGATCTGCACCTGGCTTCGCTGACGCCCGGCGACGGCGCGGCCAATGTTACCGCTCTGCAGAATGCCACCCGTTTGCTGCAGTTCCCTATTGGGCTGGTGGCCTCGGCTCTGGCTTTCTCGATTCTGCCCCTGCTCTCGGTCCAGGCCAACGCTGGCGAGGAGGAGCAGTTTAAAGAGACGCTGATGGCCGGTATCCGCCTGGGACTGCTGGTGATGATTCCGGCAGCCCTGGGGCTGATCATTCTGCGTCAGCCGATCTGCGACCTGATCTATCGCCACGGGCGTTATACGCAGCACGATACTATCCTGGCGGCGACAGCCCTGCAAAACTACGCCTACCAGCTGCCCTTTGTGGCTGTCGACCAGCTCCTGATGGCCGCTTTCTTCGCCCGCAAAAATACCATCGTGCCGGTGGCCGTGGGCTTCATCACTATTCTGGGCTATCTGGCAGTGGCGCTGCCAGGCTACAGTACGATCGGCATGCCCGCCCTGGCCCTTGCCAATACCGTACAAAATTCCTCGCACGCCCTGATCTTGCTTTTGATCTGGCGAGTACAACACGGCTCTTTACGCCTGCGCAAGACCCTGCCAGCTTTGGGCAAGATCCTGCTGGCCGCTGCCGTTATGGGCGCCATTGCCTGGGTACTGCAAATGAGCCTGAGACATCTGCCCTTCTTTTCCCCGGCGACGACCCTGGGCGCCCTCCTGACAGTGGTGGTGGCCGGAGGGGTGGCCGCCGCGGTCTATTTCGCCTGCATTCTCGTGCTGCGGGTTGAGGAGATCCATCTGCTCACTCGGGCTGTGATGGCCAAGCTGGGGAGGAAATAAGCTGCGCTCAGCCCTGGCGCTTACCCTGGACAGGGAAAAGAAACAGGCCGAGCAGACTTCTCAGCCCGCACCCATACATATCCGCAGCACAGGGCAGGTCTCAGAGAGAAGTAGCGTAGCCGGGTCAGCGAGTTGGTCACCCCAGAGCCGGGCTTCCATTCAGGTTACATAGATGCTGCCAGCGCGCCAGGTGTCGACGGCATGCTCAACTGCCTGAATGTAAGCTTGCTCGTCGTTGTGATCGGCTGCGGGGGCATATTTCGGAATGATCTGCTCAATGGTCACCAGTCCCCACTGGGCCACATAGAGATTGCGGATCAGCTTGTACCACTGGAGGAAGCCATCTTCCCAGCTGTACATAACGGCGAAGCCATGCCCGTCGGGACTGGTACAGGGGCGAGTGGGAATGCAGCGAATGTTGCCGAGCGACTTCGTTTCACGCGCTACTCCCTGGGTGCCGAAGGTACTTTCATGCATAAAGAAGGCGAGCGCGTAGACCGGATCGATGCCATACTGCACGCCATAGTCGTAGAGCGCCTGCCCTTTGCCAGCCGCCGGCGAGTGATAAGCGGCGAGGACCTTATTAATAAAGTCGGCAGTGATTGTGGGCTTCCCCAGGACCGAGTAGGGTCCTGGATGAGAGGGGATGCTTTGCTTGGGCGGCAACGGGCCAGTGCTGGTTTCCCAGGTGTTGAAGGCGTCGAACGAGCCACCAATCTGCACCGGATAGACCTGGCCAGGCACGGTTACCAGGTCGAGATGCGCACCCCGTTCATAAATGGCGGCGCTCAACATGACCAGGAGGCCGAGGACAACGGCTCCCAGGCACAGCAAAAATGGCCCCAGCCAGTGCCCGTGTGCTCCAAATAGCCCCACCGGCGAGGGTCGACTCTCCGGCAATTCAATGGTGGTCACCGGTATCGACGAGGCTCTCCCCCGCACACGCGGCGGCTCCGTCACTCCTCCTCCCTCCGCGGGCAGGATGCGGGTCGCCCGGCGTCGCGGGGGAACGAATAAGACCGGTTGATCTTCTGATCGGCTGTTGCGTCCGTAGCTGCTCCCGTTAGCCATGCACAGGCCCCTTAGAACTTTTGTTCGCATCTTGCGATGCAAAGATGTGCCTATTGTAACACAGCATTTTGCTCGGATGCAAGGAGTGACTGCATGCTCTGCTGCAGCGATAGGTTGACATCTACCTGCACTTGTCTTAGCACTAGAGAGCATACCATAGACCTGCTAAAAATGCCAGTTGAGACCCTCAATTACAAGGGAAGAGAGTCACTACTTTCAGGTAACATATGCCTCAGCATCGCTGTCAGTAGGATTGCTGACAACTCATGGCGCGCGTCCCTCGTACTTCCACTAGGAATCTCGCGACGGAGACCACTCTGGCTGAGTCAGCGTCGGTCTTAGCTTCTCTACAACAGCCCAGGGGAGGCAAGCCTGCGAGGAACAATTTTAGCCAGGAGAAGAGGATAGAGAGACGGTGCTGGAATTACTTGGGGCTATCGGTGGCATTGTTCTGGTCGATCTGGTGCTCAGCGGTGATAACGCTTTGGTCATCGGCGCTGCCGCGGCCCGGCTACCGCGTCGAGAGCGCTGGCTGGCTATTCTGATCGGAGGCGGCGGGGCAGTAGTCTTGCGCATCCTCTTTGCGATTGTCGCGACGCTGCTGCTGATCTTTCCGCTCCTGCAGGCGCTAGGAGGAGCGCTGCTGCTCTACATCGCAATACACCTGCTGATGGACCGCCTCCATCACCCGGAGAGTACCCAGACAGCTGGCTCTGACAGTTCCACCCAGGCCAGGGCAATATCGCGGGAAGGCAGACACTCGCTGTGGCAGGCACTGCTGACGATCATCATCGCCGATGCCACGATGAGCCTGGACAATGTCATTGCCGTTGGGGCTTTGGCTCACGGCAACCTGCTCTTGCTGGTGGCAGGCATTCTGCTTAGCCTGCTTATTCTGCTTTTCGGGAGCGCTCTGGTCGCTGAGCTGATCGGACGCCTGCCCTGGCTCCTTGATGTGGCTGCTCTGGTGCTCGGCTGGACGGCAGGCCATATGATCCTGGGAGATCTCCGTCTGGGGCCATTCCTGAAGCAGGCCTGGTGGAGCGAGTACGCGGTCTATGCTTGCTGTCTGGGCCTGGTACTGGCTGTCGATATCGCGCTACGCCTGCGCGCCCGTCGGCAACGTTCACTTTCCCCCTCCTCTTCCCCCTCGCCATCGAGGGCCCCCGTAGAAGCCCAGCCGTCGGCCAGCGGCCCAACTCGGGATGAGGCCCTGCCGCGGAGTAAGCCCGATGAACGCTCTCAGCGATAAGGCACTGGTCCGACTAGAGCAGCTCTACGAGCAGTATGGCTATATCGCGGCGCTGCTGGGCGCCTTCGCTGAGAATACGGCCCTCCTGGGCTTGCTGCTGCCGGGTGGCTCCCTGGCTCTGCTAGCGGCCTTCCTGGCACGAGACGGTCAGCTCAATATCGTGAGTGTTTTCCTCTGCGTCTGGCTGGGCACAGTGCTCGGCTACCACTGCGATTATCTGATCGGACGCCTGCTACTCGCCAGAACCCTGCTCCACCATCTGCCCGCATGGCTTGATCGACGCTGGCGACTGGCCGCCCGTCTGCGACTGGCCCGGCGCTGGCTTCAGCATCATGGTGGGAAGGCTATTCTCCTCTCCCATCTGGTCGGCCACATGCGCTCGCTGGCCGCCCTGAGCGCGGGCTTGTTAGCCATGCGCTATTGGCGCTTCTTGCTCTGGGAGCTGCTGGCTGCCGGCCTGTGGAGTCTGCTCTATTGCGGCCTCGGCTACTGGTTGGCGAGCGAATACGCTCTTCTGAGTCGGCTACTCCAGAGAAGTGGCTGGGTCCTCGGCTGGCTGCTGGCCGGAATCGCGATCGGGTGGATAGTCTGGCACCTGGGCCGCCACCGCTGGCGAGGCCGAGGCAGGCGCTCAGGTCCGCGCTCCTTTCCTCGGAAGAAAGCCTCCCACCGCAGCCAGGGTCAGAGTTCCCTTGCTCCCAGCGAAGACCCTCGCTCAGACTCCCTCATATGAATGAGGTCCGGAAGAGGGGCGCGCTCTTCCTCACGTCGTCCTTCCTCGGGGGCTGGCTGCGCTCCCCTCTGCTTAACAGTCCCGCCCTGTCTTCCAATCGCTCATCCCGTTGGGTGAGCTGCCATTCTTCGCGACGGAGATAGCTTGCTGCGTCTCCATGAGTAGACTATAATGAGAGCACAGACCGCGCCTGCGAGGAGCCGGGTTGTTGTACGAGAGGAGCGGTGTATGCACGTCAGCGAGCCTGCCGAATACGCCATTCTGGGGCTGCTGGAGGCGCGCCCCATGCATGGCTACGAGATGTTCCAGCATTTCCAGGGCGGTACCCTGGGTCAGATTGTCCACCTGGAAATGAGTCAGATGTATGCGTTCCTCAAGAAGCTGGAGCGGCTCAATTACATTGTAGCGCAGCTGGAGCCGCAAGGCTCGCGTCCACCACGGAAGGTCTTTCACTTGACTCCCGCCGGCAGAGACTACTTTCGACATTGGTTGAAGGAGCCGGTCGAGCGCCCGCGTGATATTCGCATCCTGTTCTTACTGAAACTCTACTTTATCCGGCATGTCCTGCCCGCAGAGATGCCGGCCCTGATTGAGCGCCAGATCTCTGCCTGCCAGGAATTCTTGCATCACCTCGAAGGATTGCAGGGGGGTCAGGAGCAGCTCGCGCCCGTTCAGGACCTGGCCTTCTTCGATCGGGTGGTCCTGCGCAGCCGTATTCACCAGACGCGCGCGCTCATTGCCTGGCTGCAAGAGCTACAACATGACTACCGTCTCGTGGGCACGTCTTCATAGGAAGCTGCTCCCTCTCCAGCGTCCAGACCGGTCATCATCAGTCTTTCTTCCCCGGCTACGCCTAGCGGGACACGGTTCCCTCGCTCAGCCCCATCTTCTTTCATTTGACGCCCCTTCCTGGCTATGCTACTATCTCTAATAACCAGATCCAAACCTTCCGTTGATCTCTCCTTCTTCCGCGCCTCTGATGCGCGAAAGGAGTGGAAAGCGAGACGAATAGAATCAGCCTGGCAGTCCTGATATGACATGATCAATGAGGTTAGTGATGCAGCTTTTCATGGTGACGGCCAGTAGCGACACGGCGGCCCTGCAGGGACTGGCGACCTTGTCCAAGTATCTGTTTACTACTGGCCTCTGTATGATCGGCGTCATGACGGTGGCCTACCTCTGGTATACCATCGGCACCGCGCGCCTGGCCAGGCAGGTCGCCAGCCAGGAGCAGCGTCAACGGAGCAAAGGCAAGTTAGCGCAAGGAACGAGACAGGCCGCTGCTGTCTCCGCAGGCGGTGAAGGGGGAGTTGCCACCCTGGTGCGCAGCGAGGTCATTCTTAATGAACAGCCCGACGGGGAGAAGCCGATTCCGCTCAACCGCAGCCTCGTTGCCGTCGGACGCATTGGCACAACAGTAGGCTGGT
This sequence comes from Thermogemmatispora aurantia, assembly GCF_008974285.1. Classification (GTDB taxonomy): domain Bacteria; phylum Chloroflexota; class Ktedonobacteria; order Ktedonobacterales; family Ktedonobacteraceae; genus Thermogemmatispora; species Thermogemmatispora aurantia. Next base: position 1,664,850 of record NZ_BKZV01000001.1, read on the forward strand.
TTGCGACCCTGACCCTGATCCTTTCGCAGGTGCTGCGCACGATTGTCACGAGGCACGCTCCCTGGAGCAATCTCTTCGAGTTCAGTGTCAGCTTTACTGCGGCCCTGCTGCTCAGCTATCTGATTTTCGAGGCGCGTTTTCACGAGCGTGTGCGGGCCTGGGGTCTCTATGTCTGCCTGCTCTCGGTGGTGACACTGGTCATCGCTATCTATGTGGGCACCACCTACAACCTGATTACTGGTTCAGCTCAGCTGATTCCAGCTCTACAGGACCAGCCCATTCTGACGCTGCATGTTTCGATGGCCATCTTTGCCTACGCCCTGTTCAGCGTGGCCTTCGGGACCGGCCTGATCATCTTGCTCCAGGGCGGGAGCGGCCAGCGTATCGCCTGGCTGCCTTCAGCGGAGGCTGCCGATGAGCTAGGGTACAAGGCGGTGATCATTGGCTTCCCCTTGCTGGCGCTCAATCTGATTCTGGGGGCCTACTGGGCAAACTACGCCTGGGGCCATTTCTGGAGCTGGGACCCCAAGGAAACATCAGCGCTGATCACATGGCTGATCTACGCCGTTTATTTGCACGCCCGCGGCATCCGCGGCTGGCGCGGCAAGCGCATCGGCTGGCTGCTGGTCATTGGCTTTGCCGCCACGCTCTTCACTTACTACGGCGTGAGTTTCCTGGTGCCGAGCTTGCATAGCTACGCAAAGTAGAGAGCCGTCGGCTCTCTAGTCCGACTTACTCAACTCAGCTCCACAGAGGGCTTAGAGCAGCTCACGTGCTAGCAAGAGCCTATAGCGCGGGTTATAGGTTTTGTCGCAGAGGCTGCAGGAAACAGGACGGCTATAACGACGTGCCCGTGGGTATTCCTTGCCACAGTTAGGACAGACGTAGATATAACGTAGAGGCGCTCGCGCCCGTCGCAGCTGTTCGCGACGGGCGCTCTCTTCATAGAGTAGCTGCCGTAGCTCTTCCAGATCATAGCCGGTAATGGCGGCTTCATCAGCGGCAATGGAATCATAGCCATGATGGCGATGGCGCCGTGGGGTCCCGCGCACCCGGTCAGCAAGATGGATCAGCTCATGAGCGACCGTGACCTCAATAGAGCGCGGCTGCATATCTGGCTCGATGAAAATGCAGTGCCGGTGGCGCGGCACCTCGCCCGCAGCGAAGGCCGAGCGAGACAACGCCCTTTCTCCAAAACCCGGCAGCGGCAGCATGGGGCTGGTCCGTCCACTCTCCAGCTGGCCCGGCTTGCGACTGGCTCGATCGGCTACTGAAGAACTGGCCTTCCCGCCAAGCTGCACGTAGCAATAGCAACCGAGCACCATGAAGTTGAGCCGCTTGCCTGTCCAGCGCTGATACTCACGACGATCCTGGGTCAGCGCCAACAGTACTAACTCGCTCTCGGGCAGCCCTAAGCGCTGCCAGTAGTGCCAAAACCAGCGCTCTACCAGCGGTGTGGCATGTAGAATAGGACCGGCCTGCACAGGTGGAAGGGCCGGCAGGCCGGGTTTGTGTCTCGCAGCCATACGGTTCCGTTGCTCTTTACTTGCTGTAGTGTACTCCTCATCAGCCGAGCAGGCGACCCACCGTCGCCCGTCGGGGAAGCGAGCGACCGACGCCGGGAGCAGAGTCCGGCAGGGCAGCACCAGATCCTGCCTTAGGCTGGATCGGCGCTGTTCTCCTGCCTGGAGGGACCTGCCCGTCGGCTGTTGCCCAGTATAGCAGGGGGAGCCGAGAGGTGCAAGTTTCCCTCCCCTCGCCAACAGGCAGGGCTGAGCCAGTCGGCCAGTCAGTCAGCAGCCCCGCCTGTATCCTCTCTCTGAGCGAGAATCAGAGGCGCAATGTACCAGACTGTCACGCCAGCGCCTGCGCCCCGACAAGGCTGCGGGCAGCCTCGTAGATGCGCTCGACACTGGGAATAACGGCGCGCTCCAACGGCTCGGAGAAGGGGATTGGCACATCGGGCACTGCCAGCCGCTGGATTGGAGCCTTCAGCGAGCGGAGGGCGCCAGCTTGAATGCGGAAGGCCACTTCACCGCTCAGCCCGTAGCTCATGTAATCCTCATCCACAATCAGCACCCGGCCAGTCTTACGGGCCGAAGCGACCAGCGTGGCCTCGTCTAGAGGTACCAGGGTCCGCAGGTCGATGACTTCCGCTGAGATCCCCTCTTGGGCCAGCCGTTCGGCAGCTTTTAGACTGCGAGGAACCATCAGGCCTGCAGCCACAATGGTCAGGTCCTGCCCCTGCCGACGAACGGCAGCCTGTCCCAACTCGACAGTGTAGCGCTCCTCGGGAACCTCCTCTTCCTCGCCCTCGAAAGGCAAGAAGGGCAGACCCGTTAGCAGCTTGTGCCCGAAGATGATCACCGGGTTTGGGTCCGCCAGTGCGCGCATCGTCAGCCCCTTGGCATCGTAAGCCGTGGCAGGCACCACGATCTTGAAGCCCGGCAGATGTGCAAAGAGACCATAGAGGACCTGTGAATGCTGGGCGGCATCGCCATAACCACCGCCGATGGCGGTGATGACCGTCACGGGCATCGGCAACTGCCCCCCAGACATGTAGTAGTTTTTGGCCATGTGGTTAAACATCTGGTCGAAGCCAGCCCCACAGAAATCGACGAACATCAGAGAGACTACCGGGTGGAGGCCAACCGAGGCAGCTCCGACGGCCATTCCCATAAAGGTCTGCTCGGTGATTGGCGTGTCCACAACCCGCTCACGACCATACTTCGGGAAGAGGCCCATAGTAAAGCCGAAGACGGCCCCCCAGTAGGTGACATCTTCCCCCAGCACCACAAGGCGTTCGTTGTGAGCCATCTCTTGATCAATGGCCTCAGCAATAGCAAAAGCCAACCCTTTGAGCTTTCTCATTGGAAGACCCCCATCAGAGCCTCTTGCGGCTCCGGCAATGGACTGCTCTCTGCAAACTGGATGGCTGCTTCCGCCTCCTGCTGAGCCTCATCTCGCAGGCGATTCAGCATCGCCTCATCGGCCCAGCCGAGCGTCTTGAGGCGCTCCCCCAGACGAGGAATGGGATCGAGGGCCTGCCAGCGCTCGACCTCCTCGCGCGTCCGGTACTCCTCGGCATCCCCCTCAAAGTGACCGCGGTAGCGATAGCAGACTGCCTCGATGAGGGCTGGCCCCATGCCATTGCGCGCTCGCTCGATGACCAGCTTCGCCACGCGGTAGACGTCGATGAAGTCCATGCCATCGACGACATAGGAGGGAATATTGAAGCTCTGGGCTCGCTGAAAGTGATGAACCGTGGAGAGAGCGGCCCATTTTGGCGTCGAGTCCGCGTAGAGATTGTCCTCGATGACTACTACCAGGGGCAATTGGAAGAGGCCGGCAACGTTCAACGTTTCGGCAAACGTCCCATGATTGGCCGCCCCCTCACCGGCGAAAGCGACAGCTACATGGCGCTGACCAAGCTTGCGAAAGGCAAAGGCGGCTCCCGCTGCCTGGGGGAAGGAGGCACCCACGATGCCACTGCAGGCGAAGTGCCTGCCCGCGTCGAAGAGATGCATATGACCACCCTTGCCGTGGCAGAGGCCGCTGGCTTTACCGAAGATCTCAGCCGCCAGCTTCTTTGGCTCGACCCCTTTGGCCAGAGCGTGATGGTGAGGCCGATGGGTACTGACAACAGCGTCGCCGTCCCCGAGGAGGGAGCAGACCCCAACAGCTACCGCCTCCTGGCCAACAGCCAGGTGCATCTCGCCCCGGATCGGCCCCGCCGCCATGTTGAACTCGGGCGTTTTGCCGATATAGTAGCGGTCGGCGATGAGGTTTTCGAAGGAGCGGATCAGGCAGAGCTGCCGATAGGCCCGGCGCAACTGGTCCGCATCCAGCCCGGCCTGGGCAACAAGATACTGCAGGTCCTGCGGGCTGGGTTCAGGCTTAATCATGGTCACCTCCTTCTGGCTGGAAGCAAGGCGCTACAAGAAAGTCACCGAGCCGCGCTCGGCTACGGAAGAAGAAGGCCCGAGATGAGGATAGATCGCCTGGCAGGACCAGCCGGACGCAGGAAAGACCATCCAAGGCTGAGTTGCCTCTTCTTCTCTTGCCTTCCCTGCCCTGGCTGCAACTCGATCGTCTGGCTCAGCTTTGCTTGCTCGTTAGCCTGCTTCAACTCTACTCGATGCCTCACGCAGCTGTCAAGGCAAAGATAGAAGTGGCTTGATAAACATTGACAGGCCCTCTCATGAGCAGTAAGATGAGGCATACAGCACTATCAGACCTGTTGTCACCTAGATGGCGCGACTGTCCTCGGATCTCCGCCCCTGTAAGGAGTATCTGTATGTCTTTCCAGGTCTTCATCAAAACAGAGAAATCCCTGCATCAACTGGCCAGTGAGATAGGCACGCATCTTTCCTTGCCTCCTTTCAAGCGGCAGCGGACCCGCGACGCGCTCTATTACCAATTTGAAATGTTAGGCATGCTGGTCATACTTCATTATCTTGAAGAAGAAGATCGGGCACCCGAAGTCCTCAATTATCCTTATGTTTTCACGCTGGAGCTGACTTTCACCGAGCATGACCTCGACACCGACGATCTGGAGTATCGCCTGCAGCCCTACTATGCCCGCCTACTCAGCTTTCATCTAGGAGTAGAGACAGCCTACCACGAGAAGCAACGGATCAATCAGCGCTGGCGCATCCGCTACCATTTCTGTCGAAAAAATCCCAACTGGAAGGAAGACATTCTCTACGGCGAGCCAGGCTGGCAGCCGGCGGTCATCGAGGAGCCGCCGAGCGAGTGGCGCAACCAGCTCGTCCCCTGGTGAGTCAGACTAAACCTGCCGTGCTCCTGGCCAGCTTTCGGCCAACCAGTCAGTCTGGCAACAAACGCCCGCCTTCCTCTGTCTGCGCCGCTCGCTCCGGTGTTATGAAAGACAGGTTCACTGGCGTGCCGTCTCAGCCCCTTGTCTAAGCGGCCTGATCATGTTACAGTTTTTATCGAGAGCGGTTGCTGCCGCTGCCGCATTTCAGTGATGTCAAACTGCGAGCGTGAGAGTGCATCCTTGCGCAAGCGCATTAGTACGCGAGTGAGTACTCCCCAGTCAGTACCGGGGCGATCGTAGCGGATCACCCTGGTGGGACGGAGAGAGTCCACGCTCCCCACAGTAACGAAAGGCAGGCTATGACTAGTAGCATTGTCGAGGCAGCTATCGGCACAGAACTTCCCCCACTGGTGAAGCCGCCGGTTACTCGTGAACAGCTCCACCGCTATGCTGAGGCTTCCGGCGATTACAACCCGATTCACCTGGACGACGAGGCCGCCCGCCGTGTTGGGCTTGATGGGGTTATCGCTCATGGGATGCTCAGCATGGCCTTCCTCGGCCAATTTATCGAGCAGCAGATCGCCGCCTATCCCGAGGCCCTGCTCGCCCATCTGAAGGTTCGCTTCGCCAGCATGGTGCGTCCAGGCGATGTCTTGACCTGTCGCGGTCGAGTCACAGCGCGCAGCCGCGAGCCTGATGGGCATGAGCGGATCACCATCGAGTGTTGGGCCGAGAACCAGCGCGGTGAGCGAGTGACGAGCGGCGAAGCCATCGTCTCTCTGCCATCCGCCTGAGCGAGTGAGTGTGCATCGGTCGACTAACAAGGAGGTTTGCGCATGGTCGAAGCCAGGAACATCAGGGACATCGCCGACCTGCGGCTTCAGTACGACCTGGCGATCTACAACTGCCAGCGCTTTGGCACCTATGAGGCCCTGGTCTATGAGGACCCCCAGCTGGCTGAGCCCCGCCGCTATACCAACGTGGAAATCGCCCGCGAGGCCGTGCAACTGGCCGCCGGCCTGCGCGCGCTCGGCATAGAGACTGGCGACCGTGTGATGGTGATGATCCCGAACTGCCCGGAGGTCATTATCTCCTACCAGGCCATTGCGCGCGCCGGCGCCATCGTCATCCCTGTTCTCCCTCTCCTCAAGCCACCCGAGGTGCAGTACATTGCCCAGAACTCGGGAGCCCGCCTGCTGATCACCAGCCCGCTCCTGCTCCCGCTCCACGGGACCACCCTGGCCCAGGTACCTACGCTGGAACAGATCGTCTGCGTCGGTGATCTGGCAGCCGCCGGGCCGCTGGGATCTCTCTCAGAGGGGAGGCCGCAAGTCCACACTTACCAGGATGTCCTCGCCCGCGGCGCAGAGTATGCCGACTACTACCTGAGCGACCTGCCCGGTATCAACCTGACCCCCGATGACACCGCCGTCATCCTCTATACCTCCGGCACCACGGGCCGCCCCAAGGGCGTTATGCTCTCCCACCGCAACCTTGTCGCCAATGCCGTCAGCGGACGTGGCGTTGGAGGGGATGAGGACCCAAGCGTCGCCGAGAGCCAGGGTGAAACGCATCTGGCCATCCTACCTCTGGCCCATGCTTTTGGTCTGGTGGCTTCCAATGTGGCCTACCTGAATGGCGCGCGCATCGTCATGCTGCCACGCTTCGACACCACCGCCGTCTTCTCAGCCATTGAACGCTACCGCGTCTCCGGCTTCGCCGGCGTTCCCGCCATGTTTGTGGCCCTGCTCCACAGCCCCGACGCCGACAGGTACGACACCAGTAGCCTGCAGTACTGTGTCAGCGGCTCGGCTCCTTTGCCGGTGGCCGTGCTGGAAGCCTTCGAACAGAAATTCGGCTGTCGCATCCTCGAAGGCTACGGCCTCTCGGAAGCCACCGCCGCTCTCACAGGCCACAATCGCGAGATGCCGCGCAAGCCAGGCTCGGTCGGCAAGCCACTGCCGGGTGTCGAGATCCGCATTGTCGATGAGAACGACCGGGATGTGCCAGTGGGCGAGGTAGGCGAGATTATCGCCCGTGGCCCTAATGTCATGCAACAGTACTATAATCTGCCCGAGGAGACCGCAACGGCCATGCGCAATGGCTGGCTCCATACCGGCGACATGGGGCGCATGGACGAGGACGGCTACATCTACGTGGTGGAGCGCAAGAAGGATCTGATCATCCGCGGCGGCTTTAACATCTATCCTCGTGATGTCGAGGAGGTTCTCAACCGCCATCCCGCGGTCATCGAGTCCGCTGTGGTCGGCATTCCTTCTGAGCGTATGGGCGAGGAGGTTAAGGCTTTTGTGGTCACGCGTGAGCCGGTTGACGCCGAGGCCCTCAAAGCTTTTTGCCGCGAATACCTGGCCAATTATAAGACCCCGAGCGAGATCGAGTTTGTGGACTCGCTGCCGCGTAACCTGGTGGGCAAGATCGATAAGAAGGAGCTGAGGAGGCGTTATGTCCAACAGCCCTCATAACAATAGCAACCCCTTAGAGACTGCCCCCCTCGCCCAGCTGCAGGGGACGCCGATCGATGCGGTGCTCAGCATCATCGACCAGGGACTGGTGCACTTGCCCAGCTACCGCGAGCTGTATTATCGCTGGGAGCGCCAGCAGTGGCAGGCACAGGAGCTGGATTTCAGCTATGACCAGCAGCAGTGGCAGTCTATGCCCCCCGAGGAGCGGCAGGCACGCATGTATGGCCTCTCGGCCTTCTTCAAAGGGGAAGAGTGCGTTACCAACACTCTAGCCCCCTATGTGGTGGCCATGCCCGACGAGGAGATGCGGCTCTTCTTGACTACCCAGCTCGTCGACGAGGCCCGTCATACGGTCTTCTTTGATCGCTTCTTCCGCGAGGTGCTGGGTGTGGAGCAGGAGAGCCTCGACGGCGCTTTGCAGGTGGCCGTCGGATATATGAATGAGCATCTGCGCACCATTCTGATCGAGGCGCTGGCGGAGATCGCCGAGCGTATCCGCCAGGAGCCGGGCCAGCTTGCCCATCTGATCGAAGGGGTGACGCTCTACCACATCATCGTCGAGGGCACCATGGCCCTGGCTGGCCAGCGCTCTATTCTGGAGACCTACCGGCAATTCAATCTCTTCCCCGCTTTCCGCGCCGGCTTTACGGCGGTGGCCCGCGACGAGTCGCGCCATGTGCTCTTCGGTGTCAAATTTCTGCGCGACATGATCCAGCAGGACCACGAGCGCGCTCAGATTGTCTACGCTGCCGTTCAGAAGTATTTGCCAACCGCTCTGGCCGGTCTCACTCCCCCAGAGCGGGAGATTCCGCAGTACCTGGCGGCCCGCGTCGATCCCTGGCAGACCCCGCGCTACGCTATTGAGTCGCTCCGTAAGAAGCTCAAGGGCATTGGGCTGAGCATGGAGCTACCCAGCGTGCCACCGCCGCCCGTCTTTCAGGCATAGGGAAGCAGCAAGAGAAGGCCCAATTGATCCCCCACCTCCAATCTTAATCTAAGTCAGAGGTGGGGCAGCGCCTTGCGCAGGCTGATCAAGCTAGCAAGTGAGCAACAGGACTGAGGCAGGGCAACGCCCATAGTCTGCCTCGTCCGCCCCACGCGCTTTTCTGGCTTTCAGCCTGCGCAGGCGGTGGCGGTCGACCTGCGGGTCAGTTCACTGTGCCTTGCGCCACTGAACGGTCTGGGTCGCTCGCATCCGCGGAGTATGCTACTAATGATGAGTAAGCAGGCTCATCGCCAGGAGAAGGAGGGAAAGAGATGATCACGGCCCTGGTGTTGATGAACGTCGAACGAGGACAAATCAACGAGACAGCGCAGCGCTTGCTGGAGATTTCTGGCGTAGCCGAGGTCTACTCAGTTACCGGCGATTACGACCTGGTGGCGCTGCTGCGCCTGCCTCGCTATGAGGATTTGGCCGAAGTGGTGACGGGGAAGATGACCGCCATTCCTACGATTAGCCGCACCCACACCCTGATGGCCTTTCAATGCTACTCGCGGGCCGATCTGCAACAGGCGTGGGACCTCGGCGTCGAATAGCAGGCGAGACGAGCGCCGCGCTCGCCACCAGGCCGCGCCGGCTGCTCTCTCAACTCAGATGGGCATCCCTTGCTTGCCCAGTTCGCCACGAATGTGGGCGATCTCGCCGAGATGGGTAAAGCAATGTGTCAGGCAGATCTGGCCAATCGCCTGGATGGCCGGCATTTCGCCCAGGGGTTTGACCTTGACGATGCGCGCAGATAGCTCAGCTCCGCCGTCCTCGACAGCCGCCAGATAGTCTTCAAACTCCTGCCAAACACGGTCCGCGTATTGCAGAAACAAAGCCGGGTCAGCGATCCGAAACTGCCGCGCTTCCTCAGTACTCATGCCAGTACCCTGAACACGCGGCGGCAAGCCCAGACGCGCATGCCACTCTTCCTCGTTCCAGAGCGGTTGCCGGCCCTGCAAAATAAAGCGCAAAATATTATCTTCCGTGCGCACACAGTGCCAGATCAGAAATGCAATCGTATTGACTCGCCCTGGCCCCTGATAGTGCCACTCCTCTACGCTGAGATCGCTCACACTCGCGCGCATCCATTCGTGCAAGCGACGCTGCTCTCGTCGGAAGAAATCGATAATATTCATGGCAAGAGGTTTCCCCTTTCTGTCCTCACCCGGCCTGGTTCTCCGCTGCATCGCGGGCTGGGCTGCTGGCTGCCGAAGACCCCAGGTCGAGTCAAGCCAACCTCAGCGCCGGCTAGCTTTCTGGCCTTGTGCTCGCCTTCCTGGACAGGTCCACAGCGAGCAAAGAAAAGACGGCGCGCTTTCAGAAGCTATTGTACACGCCGTCGTTACACTCTACCATGTTGCTGGCTAACATCTCTCGCTGCTGCGGGAAGCCGTCCCGTGGCAGCGAGCCAGATGGCCTGATCACGCGGTTGCGCTGCTCTTTCTTGCTGCCCGTCTGGTTGGCCATGTGCATTGTTGGAGCGGCAAGCCTAGCGCGAAAGCAGCTCACCGACAGCCACCTTCTCGGTCAGCAAGGGAGAAGAGGAGGAGGCGGCAAGCGTCTCGTTCTCGACCAGCTTATACTCTCCAGAGATCTCTTCCAGCGAGCGACCGCTGGGTTCGGGAAGCGTGAGCAGGGTCAGGACCAGGCCAGCCACCGAGATAATGGCCGTGAAGGTCATCACGCCCGGCAGATGGAAGCTACTGAGCAGGAAGGGGAAAATCAAGGCACCGATAAAGGCGCCCACCTTACCCAAGGCAGCCGCAATGCCATGCGCGGTGGAGCGGACCATCACCGGGAAGATCTCAGCGGGATAGACGAAGGTGGTCACATTGGGGCCGAACTCGGTGAAGAAGTAGCTCACACCGTAGACGAGCAGGAACGGCACCGTGAACTGGGTCAAGGCCGGGAAAACTGCCAGCAGCCCATAGGCCAGGGCCATCATCGCAAAGCCAACACACTGAATCCACCTGCGACCCAGGCGATCAATGGTCAGCGCCGCCACAATATAGCCGGGGAAAGCGGCCACCAGGAAGACTAGCAGCGTATAGACCATGTTGAGCAGCAGGCTTGAGTGGGCATTGAGGGCCTTCAAGACCAGCGGGCTGGAGATGGTCGTGCCATAGTAGGCGATATCGAGCAACAGCCAGGCGCCGGCGGTACCGATCAGCCAGCGCAGGTAAGGGGCGCGCCAGAGCAGGGGAAGCCAGGAGCGCTTCGTGCTCTTGGCCGGCTCAGGCTGAGTGGTCCGAGCCTGCGGCTGAGTCCAGGACGAGGAGCGAGCGCCGTTGTGGGTATGGCCATTCTGGCCCGTCACCTGATCGATCGTTGCCGCAGCGGCCTCCAGATCGCCCTGCATCATCAACGCAAAGCGGGGCGTCTCAGCGATCTGGCGGCGCAGATAGAAGGTAGCCAGCGCGGGCACAGCGCCTAGAGCCAGCATAATGCGCCAACTCAGGTCGTGGTCCAGTCCGGCCAGCAGCAGTGCAATAGCCACCAGGGGACCCAGGATCAGACCGACCCCCTGCATTGCAAAGACCATCGTCACCAGCTTACCACGATCGCGCCGGTTGGCATACTCGCTCATGAGCGTTGCGCTGAGGGGATAATCGCCACCGATCCCCAGGCCCAGGATAAAGCGAAAGATGATCAGCCAGACCACGTTGGGCGCCAGTGCTGAAGCCAGGGCCCCCGCCGCCAGCACTAGCAGGGTGAAACCGTAGATCGAGCGCCGTCCCACGAAGTCAGCAAGACGCCCGAAGATCATTGAGCCGAGGGCCGCGGCGATCAGCGAGGTGCTGCCAACGAGAGAAATCTCAAAATTGCCGAGGTGCCAGAGGGGCGTCAGGATCGCGAGGACAACACCAATAATAAACAGGTCATAGGCATCTGTGAAGAAGCCCATGCCTGAGGTGATCATCGCTTTCCAGTGGAAGCCCGACAGGCTACTGTTGTCAAGGGCATGTAAGACAGATTTACGCGCTTCAATAGCACTATCCACGGCTACAATCCGGGATGGCTCTCCGCCATCAACCATATGTGTTGTGTCTCCTTGCTTCAGGGACATGTTCGCGACTCAAACCAGTCCTAGCAGAATCGTAGCGCGTCAATGTTATGGCTTTGTTAAGTCAGCTTTAAGGCTGGTTAACAAACGAGGCCACGCGCTACGCCTGCTCCCCGTGCCTGCTCCATCAAATCCGCTGGGGGAGAGCGCCGGGGAGCCATAGCACCGCTTCGACCGGCCCGCTCGCAGGCGCAAGACGCCTATCTGCCTGCTTTGGTTTGCTGCATCCTTTTTCCCTTTCTTCTATTACATTAGAACACGGCCCAACCGCCCCATCATGCCCGCTTCTGGGCTAGCAACGGTCCCAGCTCCAGCCCCATAGTAGGCGAGGATCAACCGGGCCAGCCAGCCAGCCAGGTAGACAATGCACACATCTACTCCTACTGGGCGGGGTGAAGACAGCCACCCGAACAAGCCTTATTCCATACCGCGGAGATGGCAGGTATCGTTGTAAGAACGCAGATGCCAGCAGGCGCGTTCTTGTGGGAACGAAGTACCGTGGTGCCAATGGGTAATAGAGGTATTTTCGGTATAGAAGCGGACCGATGGTAAGGAAAAAGAGCTGAGGCCAAAGAAATAGATAAACGAGCCATCGATGACGCCGCCGTGACAGACCACCACGATCGTTTTCCCTGCATACTCATGGGTAATGCGCTGAAGGGCGCGCCCGACGCGGAGCATGAACTCTGGCCAGCTTTCGCCCTCTGGGGCGACTGGCCGGAAAGGATTCTCTTCAAAATTGGGGAGGCCGAAACGCGCGACAAACTCCTCCTCGCTCAAGCCGGCGGCCTCTCCCTCGCGCAGCTCCTGCACCTCGTCATCCGGGATAATAGGGAGGCCCAGAGCTGGTGCAATAATCTCAGCGGTCTGATAGGCGCGGCGCAAGGTACTGGAGATCAGCACATCGGCGGCGATCTCACCCGTAGCCAGGCGATCACGCAGACGTTCGGCCTGCCTGATGCCCCGAGGAGTGAGGTCCAGGTCACCGAAGCGGTGCTGAACAGCGTTGAGAGCCTCGGCGTGCCGGATCAGATAGAGATGAGTCATAAGCAGGGTCTCCTTTGCTCTTTTCTCCAGGAAACAGGCTCAGGAGTCGACGCTGAGCCACAAGCAGAAGGATGCTGGGGCTAAGCGAGCAACTGACCATGAATGGATCAGGCTGACAACTGATCAGTCTGATCGTTCGTTGGCCGTGCCAGGCAGGCTTAGGCAGTCAGTCCTGTCCGCTCCTTTCCTTCTCTCATGCTACCATCTCTCAAAGCAGTCGCACAACACTGGGGGTAGCAAGCGTTGGCTGGCAGTCAGAGATGAACGGTATAGTATAATGAAATGAAGTGATTCAGAGTGATGCCTTCCTACCTTAGCCAGCCAGAGAGACGAGGATGGAGAAGAACCGTGGCGCGCAAGATTCTCGTCGTAGACGATGAGGAGGTTCTGGTTGAAACCATCGCCTACAACCTGGAGCAGGCCGGTTACCAGGTGATCACAGCGGCAGATGGTTACAGCGCCCTGGAAGCGGCTCGGAGCGAGCGCCCCGACGTCATTCTGCTCGACATCATGCTGCCAGGCCTCGATGGATTGGAAGTCTGCCGGCAGCTGCGGCGTGAGGCAGAGACCGCTACCATCCCCATCATCATGCTCACCGCCAAAGGAGACGAGATCGACAAAGTCGTCGGCCTTGAAGTGGGAGCGGACGACTACGTGACCAAGCCCTTCGGGCGTCGGGAGCTGCTGGCGCGTATTCGGGCCTTGCTGCGTCGCGTTGAATACGGTAGCGCCTTTGAGGAAGAGAGTCTTCGAGGTAGTATCGAAGCGCCCACGCGGCCCAGGCGCGAGCTTGTAGCTGGCCCCCTGCGCATCGATCTCGACGGTCGACGCATCTTCTGTCGCGATCAAGAAATTGAGCTGCAACCCAAGCAGTTCGATCTGCTTGTCTATATGGTGCGTAACCGTGGCACAGTTCTCACCCGCGACCAGCTCCTCCATAACGTCTGGGGCTACGACTATGTCGGCGACACACGCACCGTGGACGTACACGTGCGCTGGCTGCGAGAGAAGATCGAAGAAGATCCCGCCAATCCCAAGCTCATTCAGACTGTGCGTGGCGTCGGCTACTGTTTCCGTCGCTAGGAGTTGAGGAGGCAAGGCGGGGCGAGGCAGCAGCGAGCGCGAGCGAGTGAGAGGGAATGAGAAAGAGCGTGGGCCGAGCCAACAGTCCGCCCACACTTCCACCTGCTTTGGCGGGAATCAACCGAGCAGAGCGGTCCCCCCTTCCCCCCAAGAAGACGCTGCTTCTCCGGCTCCAGGGCAGGCATTCCGCAAGCAGAAGGGCGGGCGGGGAGCGCGCCAACCCAAGCAACCCAAATTCATCAGCAGAAGGAGTTCACTATTGGACCTGTTGACTACAGCACCACTCAAGCTTTCTCCAGAAGCGCCCATTGACTTGCACATGCACACGACCTACAGTGATGGGCGCTGGACAGCAGAGCAACTGATCGCCTATCTGGTACAAGAAGGCTTCGCGCTGGTTGCCGTCACTGATCATGATCGTGTTGACACCATCAACACAGTGCGTCAGCTAGCAGCAAGCAGAGGGCTGCCAGTGCTCGCTGGTGTCGAAATGAGCACCACCTGGCGCAACCATCCCACGCACGTTCTCTGCTACGGCTTTGATCCCGAAACCACCCTGTTGCGCGAGGTCATTGCAGACGTCAAGCGCCGGCAGCATGAACATACACGCGAAGTTTATGAGACCCTCAAGAGGCGGGGCTATAGCTTTCCGCGCGCCGCCGAGTTGCTCGCCGCCAGCGGAGGCGAGCCGCAGCAACTGCGCGACAACGTCCTTCTCCTCATCGAACACGGTTACGCTCCAGACTGGCCGCGTGCAATGGAGATTCTGCGCGAGGCTGGTCAACACAGCATTCATGCTGAGATGGCAGCGACTGTCGAGGCCGTTCACCGCAGCGGGGGAGTGGCCCTGATCGCCCATCCAGGGCGGCGGGAGCGGGGCTTTACCTTCTACGACACCGCCCTCCTGGAGGAGGTACGGGCCGAGGTGCCGCTAGACGGTCTTGAGGTCTACCATCCCTACCACAGTCCCGAGACAATCGAGAGCTATCTCGCCTACGTCAACGAGCACGACCTGCTACTGAGCACCGGCTCGGATTCACATGGGCATGCCGGGCGCATGCCTATCAAGTACCGCGCCGAGATTAGCCAGCGCCTGCTGGAGCGTCTCGGCGTCCAGGTAGGATAGAGGCGGCTGCCTCTATCCTACTCGCCATTGTGGACAATATACCAATCGGTTGAGGTCAGTCCCGGATAGGAGACCGTCTTCTTCACAACGCCCGGCGGCGGACCAGGGAACTGTTCGACAGGCTTGCCCTGTTCCACCAGCAGCATCGTATCGTGCCAGATGGGGCCAGCACCATCGACACCAATGACGTTGATCATCGGCGAGTTATCATCGTTGCCAACCCAAACCCCCACCACCGCGTCGGGCGTATAGCCTACCGTCCAGTTATCCATGAAGTTCTCCGATGTACCCGTCTTAGCTGCCGCGGGACGGACCACGCCGGGATTGCCAGCATAGCACTGCTGCTGAGTGTTGCTATAGAGGTAGAGGGCGCTGCACTTACCAAACTCATAGGTGCGGTTGTTATTATCGCTGAGCACATTAGTGACCACAAAGGCCACCTGGCGACTGATGACCCGTTTGCCCTGGGGCACGAAGCGATAGATCAGACGCCCCTGTGAGTCGGTCACCGTGTCGATAGCATGTGGTGGGACGCGAATGCCACCGTTATCAAAAACGGCGTAGGCGGCGGTCATGTCCAGCAGATGGACGCCGAGCGTACCCAGCACCATCGTGTAGTTGGGGGTACCAACATAGCTTGTAATGCCCATGGCCTCCGCCGTCTTGAGGGCCTTATCAACACCGACCTGCATCAGCAGTTTGACCGCTGGGATATTAAACGAGTTCTGCAAAGCGAATCGGTACGTGATCAGGCCGTGATAGCTCATATCATAGTTATGAGGCGTATAGGGCGGCAGGCCGCAGCACATCTGAATGGTCAATGGGCCATCGTAGACTGGCATGCCCGGACTGATTCCTTGAGCAAAGGCCGTGGCATAGATGAACGGCTTAAAAGCCGAACCGGGCTGGCGATAGCCCTGGGTTGCCACATCGAATTGGCCTGTGTTGGGATCATTCGGATGAATGTTGCCGACCAGGGTGCGGATGGCCCCCGTATGGGGGTCCATCACGACCACCGCAGCATCGCTCATATGGTGGGCAGCCATCTTCTGAATCTGCTGCTGCGCGATCTTGAAGACCTGCTTCTGCAGATTGAGATCAAGCGTTGTGTGAACGATCAACCCACTGCGTGCGAGCTGGGAGACCTTCACATGCAAGACCTGGGCCAGCTCGTTGAGCGCGTAATTGATGAAGTGTGGGGCATCGGGGCTGTTCTGTACCACGCCGCGGTGCAGGAAATTCGGCTGCTGCATCTCCACAATAGCAGCCCGCTCCTGCTGGGCAGTGATGTAGCCCTGAACGCGCATCTGATGGAGCACATCCTTGGCGCGCTGGAAGGCAGCTGGCCAATTGATGAAAGGATCGCGCGCGATCGGAGAGCTAGGGATGCCAGCCAGCATGGCCGACTGAGCAATGTCGAGCTGAGCCGCAGCCTTCTTTGTCGGAGTATCCTTGAGGCCGAAGTAGGTGAAAGCTGCTGCTTCGGCTCCATAGGCCTGCTCACCGTAGTAGACGGTGTTCAGGTACATGGAGAGAATCTGCTCCTTGGTATAGTACCGTGTCACCTGCGGAGCGAGAATGATTTCTTGAAGTTTTCTAATAATGGTATCTTTATTACCAACAATGGCATTTTTAATGAGCTGCTGAGTGATGGTGCTACCACCAGAGACGATGCGACCGTGGGTCAGATCGTCGAGGGCAGCGCGCACAATACCGGTGATATCGTAGCCTGGGTTATTCCAGAAATTCTGGTCTTCGATAGCGATTTCAGCATGCTGTAGATGGATAGAGATTTGCGAGAGCGGGACCGTCGTCTGCAACCCTTCGCTTGTCATCTGATAGATCAGATCGCCATTGGCATCATACATCTTCAGGTTATCCTTGGGAAGAATATCAGCCAAAGTGACAACCTGTTGTCCGAAGCGCTCCTGGGTAGCGCTGACCAGGCCCGCTACTCCAACCAGCACGCTGGTGAGGACGACGATCACCGCCAGGGAGATGACGGCTAGCGGCATCAGCGTCCACTGGGTGCCAATCTTCTCAGCGAGCGCGTAACGCAAATTACTGCGATGGAGGTTCTTGCGCTTATAGTGACGCCTGAGACGCCAGCCGCGCGGGTGGGTCACCAGATGGGGAGCCTCATAGTAGACACCCACCGGCGGTTTCTCAGGGCGTTCCTCTAGCCGTTGTGCGGCAGCTGCCCGGCTATTGGCCGGCAGACGAGCAGGAAGGTGGAGCACCTCCGTTTTCTCTCCTGCCGACTCTTCTTCGAGAACCTCTATCTGCCTCTCGTCGGACATAGTCTACCCCTTCTTCTCTCTCCTGCTTGCTTGCTGACTGCACGGCAGGGTCTGCGCTGAGGCTTTCCCTGCCTGCACTGCTCGCCGCTGATCTTGCTCCTCGGAGACAGTTCTCGCGCCGACCCGCCCTCTCCAAGACGGGGAGTCGCTTGAGAGTCAAGCGGGTCCTTATATCCAGGATAGCAGATAACAGAAACTGACAGTTTATCTCAATGGAGTGGATTTCACAGGAAATGCAGAATTATGTCTGCTCTTGCCGCTCCGCCCTCCGGGCTGGAGTCGCCACAAGAGCATGGCTTTACTACTGCTGTGCTTGCTTCTGGTCGTACCCTTATTCACGAACGAATGAGCGGCACTGCCAGTCACCAGCCCCTCCTCCGCGCCGTTTCCCGAGTTATATTGATATTGTAACACAGAATGTATCTTTAATTCAATTGCAGATCGGGAGTTACGGAATACTTTCTAGATTACTGCTGAGATCTATCGCCGGCCCATCCCCCGGAGCGTGGCGAACCTGTATTGCTTACAGGTGATAATACGTCGATTCTTCCTGTTTCGTATCGGGTGGGCTGGCTCCCTAGGAGAGAAAGGTAAGCAGACGGCTAGAGCGGGCCGACGAAGTCAGGGGCGGGGTGGTAAGGGAGGAGTCAGTCAGGGACCAGACGAGGGGAGATAGTAGAGGAGCTGGCCATTGGGGAGTCAATCCGACCGGCCTGAGTGCGCTCTTTCTTCTCTGGCTGAGAGTATGTCGTCGGAGGGCTGGCACAGGGATTCTTCTTGAGCCAGGCTGTTTCCGCTCGGATTGCCCGTTGTTTGGGCAGGAGCAGGTGGCCGACTTTCGTTCTCGCCGAGGGCGGCCTCGATCAGGGCAGGCAAGATTTCGTTGGTCAGGCGTTGGATTTGGTAGAGACTTTCGGCCCAGGGTATCTCTTGATGATCGCGAGTTCCCTGGACTTCGGCCAGCTGGATCAGAGTCTCGTCGACGAGGCTACGGAAATAGAGGAAGGCGCGTACAGCGTCGGCCACTGGCACATGGGAAGAGCGGGTAATCGAGCCATATTCGTAGCCGAGACGGGCGGCCTCATGCAGCAGCTCGGGATAGGCGCCAGCATCTGTCAGAGCGTGCAGCAGCAGCTCCAGCAGGCGTCGTCCGAGGCGGCGATAGGCTTCGCGGGCAGCCTCATCGAAATGGCGGTGCCAGGGCAAGCGATCCAGCACGCCTTCGGCCCAAGCCTCGCGCACGCGCCCCAGCACGCTTTGCACGAGAAGGCGCGCAGCAGGGCGCGGCTTGCGCTCGCTTTCCTGACGTAGGTGGGCCTCGATGTCGGAGCGGCGAAAGCGGCGATGGCCTCCGCTGGTACGTCGTGAGGGCAAGGCATTGCGGTCGGCCCACAGGCGCACCGTCGCTGGATGCATTCCCAGTAATTCTGCAGCCTCGCGCAGACTCAGCCACTCCTCCTCTGGCCGTGGTGTAGAAGCAGACGTCATGGCCCGACCTCCCTTCAGAACCAGGGCCGGTGTGGTGCCGACAGATGAACGGCAAACGGCTTAACAAAGGTCTGGAGTATCTTGTATGCGTAATGGTTCCCGAGCTTCACAAGCTGACAGCACGTCTCTCCCCTGTAAATAGATTGTATGGGAATTGCGCATGCCCGTCAAGGCCGCTCTCTTCCGGCTCTAAGACTGACTACGCTGCTATCAACCAATGGCTTCCTCTACTAACCTTTCGATAGTGGCCCGATCCTCACCAAAATGCTGCGCTAGACGCTGAATCGCCAGATCCCTTAGCCGAGCACGCACTTCAGGAGTGAGCGCTCGCATCAATGCCGGATTGACAATGTAGTAGTCCCCTTCGGGACTGGCTTCCAGTAGCCCTCGACGTTCAAAACGTGGAAAGGGATCAATACGTATGATTTCAATGAACGCGCTTTCTTCAAGCTCTGGGTCATCAATCGCTGCTCGCCTCTTACCTCGCTGTTTCTCACGCGGTAACCCCCTCTGATCCCGCAACTGGTAGAAGCGACGAAAGCAGGTGGCAGCCTGATGTTGCGAAAAGAAGCCGCGATTATCGGTATGAGCAAGCATGACAAGACAAAGGAGCATTTGATAAGCGTAGACCAAGCGCGTCCCTTGGAGATAGTGCTCCAGCTCTTCCAGGGCCTGGCGCTGTAGCGGTTCCGGTACGACGAGTGCAGGACGCGCCGCCGATGGTATCCCTTCTCTGCGCAAATAATCGGTGTACTCCCGCTCTCGTATATGACGTTCCAATCGCTGTTCAGCAGCTTCCAAACTTCTGTATAGCTCCTCTGTAAGGGGATGAGCCTGGAGCCGGTAGCCTTCTAGCAATGCCTCTAGCCTGGTAAATGGCTCAGTGAATCGTTGCCCTTCAATAAGTAGATTGAGTTCGATGTTGAGGCCAAGACCGCTACTGGTCAGATTCGACGAGCCGATCATAGCCCAGGCTAACCCCTTGTTAACGCCATAATAGACCTTGGGATGAAAGATGCTGCCAGGCTCGGCGAGGTAGACAAAAACCTCTGCTCCCAGCTCCTGCAGCTGTCTGAAGGCCACTACGCGATTGATGGGAGCGATGCCTACGGTGATCCGCGTGCATCTGGCGGCTTTGATGAGCTGACTGAGATTGAGTACTCCACCAGGTGAGATATAGGCTACTGCTAGCTCTAGATCCATACCCCTATAACGCTGAGCTACTTCTTCCAGCTTCTCCAGGGGCTGATGAACCAGGCATACGCTCACGTTGGCCATGAGTTGCTCCTCCTCTGCTCCAGGCGTCTTTCAGTCCCTCTCTTCGCTCCGGCAACGAGAAAAGCAAGGAGTCCCTGAGCGAGAGGGATCTATAATACTGCTTGCCAGTTACTCATTCTAGCTTGCTTTTTTCTCGACTTACAGTCCAGGAAAGGAATCCGCTAATGAACCTGGTCATGCTCGTCATTGATGAAGCCAAGGAGGGCGGGGAAGACAAAGCTGAATGGTTTACAGCGGACATCTGGCCATCTGCGCTGTTAAGGGAGGGGGCTGGCAGGCCTCGCGCGGCTATGGTACAATAGATGCCAATCAGCACGAGAGCAAGGACGCAGGCGAGGCCCTCCCGCCAGCCAGCACAGATCAGCCAAGCCGGCTGGCTGGCTTTGCCGGCTTGCATACGCTCACTCCTCCACCCCTCATGGCCGTGGCCCGCAGGCACACGCCATAGATCACTCCAACTCGGGCAACTGGAGAGAGTAAAAAACGCAAGCCGTAACCGCAAAGCTCTGCCCCGGCGCTAAGGCCGCGCTGTGGCTATACCAGGCTACCAGAACTCCAACAAGGGCTATCGCAAGCACCAGGGAGAGGAGCAATATTCGCTATGCAATACGCTATCTTCGGAGGCGGCGCACTCGGTCTGGTGGCCGCCTATCGCCTGGCTCAGGCCGGTCAGTCGGTCATGGTCTTCGAGCAGGAGGAGGTCCCCGGTGGCCTGGCCGCCGGTTTCCAGGTCGCGCCAGGCATCTGGTTGGAGAAGTTCTATCACCACCTCTTCCGTACCGATCGCGCCGCTATTCGCCTGATCAACGAGCTGGGCCTCGGCCCACAACTGGTCTGGTCCACCCCACGCACAGAGTCTCTGATCGAAGGCCAGATTTATCGTCTCGATTCGCCTACCTCGCTGCTGGCCTTCCGCCCCCTGCGCTTCTACGAGCGCCTGCGCGTCGGAGCAGTGGCCGCCTTCCTGAAACTCTCTCCATCCTGGCCCCTGGAGGGCCGTACTGCCGCCCCCTGGCTGCGACGCTGGATGGGGAAACGTGCCTATGAGCTGGTCTTCGAACCGCTCTTTGTAAGCAAGTTTGGCGCTCTCCATGAGCAGATCGCTCTGCCCTGGTTCTGGGCCCGCTTCCACGACCGCACCACCAGCCTGGGCTACCTCAAAGGCGGCTTCCAACAGCTCTACGACCGCCTGGCGGAACGCATCATTTCCCTCGGCGGCAAGGTTCTGCTCGGCACCCGCATCGAAGGCGCCGAGCCGCTGGCCGACGGCGGCTGGCAGGTACGCACAACCCGCGGCACCTGGACGGTCGATCGGGTAATCTCTACCCTGGCTACCCGCCTGACCCTGCGCCTGATTCCAGCTCTGCCCTCAGACTACCGCGCTCGTTACGAGTGGGGCCAGGCTTACGGCGCCCACTGCCTGATTCTGGCTCTCGATCGCCGCCTGACGGCTACCTACTGGCTCAATATCTGCGATCCGGGCTATCCTTTCCTGAGCATCGTCGAACATACCAATCTGCGCCCTCCCGAGGAGTACGGCGGTCGCCATCTGCTCTACCTGGGCAATTACCGCCCAATGGATGACCCACTCTTCCAGATGGAGAAAGCCGAGGTCCTGACCCAGTTCTTACCCCATCTGCGCCGCATCCGTCCCGATTTCGATCCCTCCTGGGTGCGCGAGAGTTGGATGTTCCGCGCTCCCTTCGCTCAACCGATCGTGACCCCAGACTACCGCGAGCATATTCCACCCCTGAAGACCCCCCTGCCCGGCCTCTGGCTGGCTAATATGTTCCAGGTCTATCCCCACGATCGCGGCCAGAACTATTCCATCGCTCTGGCCGAGCGCCTGGTTCGCCAGATCCTGGAGGAGGAAGCAGCTCCCTCTCGACGCTGAGAAAGCTCCTTCTCCCCCTCCTGCCTCCCTCCTCTCTTTTTCTTCATTCTACACTACAATTAGAGCAGCTTCATACTTCAGCAGACTTGCTCCTCTATTCTTGTTTTGAATCCTGTCGAATGCAGACTATCATTCAGAAAATACTACGCTTACAGCTGCACGGAAGCAGCAATATTCTGGTACAGTAGAAGAGGAGGAGGAGGATTTGATGAACCAGGCTCGCTTCTCTCGTCAGCAGCACCCACTGCTTGGGCTGCTGACACTGCTGGCACTTGCCACAACACTCTTGCCTGGTCCCTTCGTGGGCGCCTGGCTACATCCCCAGTGGTCCGGCGCCCATTTGGCGATCACCACTCGCCAGAGCCAGGCCAAAGCCCCACGCAGTAGCGGCCATACCGCCGTGTTGACCTACAAAAACGATAATTGGCGTAGCGGTCAGAATACAACGGAAACACTCTTGACCCCAGGTAATGTCAACGCCCAAACCTTCGGCAAGCGCGTGGCCTACCCCGTCGATGGCCAGATCTATACCCAGCCACTCTATGTGCCCAATCTCAACGTCAACGGCACACTCCACAATGTGGTCTTTGTGGCAACTGAGCACGATAGCATCTACGCTTTTGACGCCGACGCACAGGCCATCAATGGCGCTCCTCCTCCGCTCTGGCACGTCAACTATCTGCCCCCCGGGGAGACGACAGTTGCCTGGGAGGACGTGGCCTGCGGCGATACGGTGCCGGAGGTCGGGATTACCGGTACACCAGTCATCGATCTTGCCACCCGGACAATGTTCTTTGTGACCTTCTCGGAAAATAGCAGCGGGCAGTTCTTCGATCGGCTCCACGCCATTGACATCAGCACGGGCCGCGAGCGCCCCGGCAGTCCGGTGGTGGTCCGGGCCAGTGTCCCTGGCCAGGGGGCCGGCAGCCAGAACGGCAGCGTGAGCTTCGACCCCCGCTACGAGCGCCAGCGCGCCGCCCTGCTGCTGGCCAATGGCCAGATCTACATCGCCTGGGGATCGTTCTGCGATAATATGCCATACCACGGCTGGATCATCAGCTATGCCTACGATGGCAGCAGCTTCCGTCAAACCCATGCCTTCAACGTGACCCCCGATGGAGCCGGCGCTGGCGTCTGGCACGGCGGTGGCGGCCTGGCCGCCGATAGCGAGGGCAATATCTACTTCATCAGCGGTAACGGCGACTTTGAGCCTTCCGCTCCCCGTCCATCGCTCGGCGATAGCTTTGTCAAGCTAAGCCCCGATTTGCGCTTGCTGGACTACTTCGCCCCCTTCAACCAGGAGTGCCTGGGAGAGGCCGACGCCGACCTCGGCTCGGGCGGGCCACTGCTGCTCCCCTCCTACTCAGAGCTGATCGGCGGCGGCAAGGAGGGCCGCATCTATGTGCTGGATACCAATAAGCTGGGCCAGTTCACGACGGTCAGCCAACCTTGCACGGAGGCTAACCGGAGCCGCACCGATCTGGATCAGGTGCTGCAGGAAACACCCCCCAGCACCGTCGGCGGCTTGTATGGAACCCCCGCCTACTGGCGCAGCGCTAATGCAGAGTACGTCTACGTCTCCAGCGTCGGACACCCTACCCTGGCCTACCGCTTGCAGCGCAACAGTAAAGGGCAGGTCCTGCTTTCACCAACACCAAGCTCCCAGACCCCAGAGAGAAGCTTCCTCTTCTCCGGCGGCAATCCCTCGCTCTCTAGCAATGGGACGAGTAACGGGATCCTCTGGTTGATCGATCCAAGCGGCGCTTTGCGCGCCTACGATGCGACGAACCTGAGCCATGAGCTATATAGCAGCGCCCAGGACCCGGACTACGATACGCTCGATAGCTACGTGAAGTTCAGTACGCCAACCATCGCCGATGGCCGGGTCTTCGTGCCAACCAAGACAACGCTGACCATCTACGGGCTGCTTAATAAGAGCAGCGCCCCCCCACCTCCAGTGACCTACAATAACGTCGGCATCAGCGATGATTTTACCCAGAACGTGCAGGCAGCTAACTACGATGGCCTGGGCTATAGTTACTCTGCAACAGCTCTGGCCCAGGCCGGCATTACCCCAGGGGCAAGTGTCCTCTGTAACGGCCTGGCTTTCATCTGGCCAGATCTGCCCGCCGGGGTCAAGGATAATTACCAGGCCAATGGCCAGACGATTCCTCTGAGTAGTGGACCAGGCGTGACAGTGGTGGCCTTCCTCGGCTCGGCTACCCAGGGGTCGACCAGCGGCACCGCACGTATTAACTATAGCGATGGCTCGACGCAGTCGTTTACACTCGGCCTGACCGACTGGACTACTAGCCCACCTGCTTTTAACAATAAGCTGGTGGCGACGATGAGCTACCGCAATGGACCCGGTGGTCAGCAACCGGTGACAGTCTACCTGTTCTACACCGACGTGACGGTCGATCCAAGCAAAACGATTAAGAGTGTGACGTTGCCCCCAGAACCTGCCGGCCCCAGCCGCCTGCACATTTTCGCTATTGCCACCAAAGGACTCTACGGCAGTTACAACAACATTGGGGTGAGCGACGACCACCTGCCCGCCCAGGCCAATTTCGACAACGCTGGCCACAGCTATTCGCTGCAAGCCCTGCAGCAGGCGGGGATCAATCCCGGCGACAATGCTTTCTACCGTGGCGTGTCCGGTGTGGTCTTTCAATGGCCCAACGCCGCCGCCAGCCAGCTCAACAACTATATCGCCGCCGGCCAGACGCTGCCAGTGGCCCCTCAGAAGAATGCCAGTCTGCTGGCCTTCCTGGGAGCGGCCTCGGGCGGTCCCTCGTATGGCACCGCCTACGTCAACTACAGCGATGGCAGCCGCCAACCGTTTACCCTTGGCTTCAGCGACTGGACCCTCAATGAGGGCAAGGCACGCGAGCCATCGTTCGGGAATGGAATCTTTGTTACCCTGCCCTACCGCAATCAGCCAACGGGACAGGAGTTTGTCAAGACCTACATCTTCTATGCCGAGGTGGCCCTGCAGAGCGGCAAGACGGTCAAAAGCGTGACACTCCCAGCCACAGTCAACCAGGGCTTGCTGCACGTCTTTGCCGTGGCTACCAAGACGGCGGAGGATTCTCCCTACAATAATGCCGGCACAAGCGACGATAGCAACCCCCAAAGCGCTAACTTTGACGGCACAGGAGCCAGCTATTCCGCTCAGGCCCTGGCTGCGGTCGGGATCTTTCCCTGGCAGCCGTTCACCTACAATGGCGTGACCTTTAGCTGGCCAAACGTCGCTTCAGGGGCCAACAATAATTACCTGGCCAGCGGCCAGACGCTTCTTCTGAGTGGAACCGCTCATAAGACCGCGCTAGCCCTGCTGGGCGCCGCAGACCACAGCGATGCCTCGGGCGCCCACGGCCAGGTGCTGGTCCGCTACAGCGATGGCTCGGCTCAGCCGCTGCCGCTCTGCCTGAGTGACTGGACCCTCGGGGACGGCTCCTTTGCTCCCAGCTGCGGCAATAGCATCGCCATCGTGACCGCTTATTATAACCGCCCCAGCGGCCCGCAGCTCCAACGAGCCTACGTCTTCTACGCCGAGCTACCACTCGACCCGGAGAAGACAGTTAAGAGCATTACGCTGCCCACCACGGTCCTGGGCGGTCATTTACACGTCTTTGCCATCGCTCTCAAGTAGCCTTAACATAGCAAGGGAGCAGTCGGCAGACCTACAGCCCCGACTGCTCCCCCCTGGTTTGCAGATCTCACTAGCTGCGTCGCTCAAGGCTCAGAGGCATGCCCCTCCTGCCGCAGACGGTGAAGCTTCACCCGCGCCCTTTCCAGGTCGAGACCGGCTCGCTCAAGAACCTCACTGGCCAGGGTTCCACTCTGGCTCAAAAGAGCCAGGAGTAGATGCTCGCTGCCAATAAAGCCCTGCTGCTCCCGGCTGGCCTCACCGACTGCTAATTCAATAGCCTGCCTGGTTTCTGTGGTCAGACCCTGCCAGCTCGTCTCACCGCCAGGATGAGCCGCCAGCCAGTCTACAATGGCCCGCTCCGTGGCCCTATGAAGCAGAGACGGATCAACCTCCAGTCTCTCTAGCAGCTTTGAAACGGTTGTTGTTCCACCGGCGGTTATTCCCAGCAGCAAATGCTCTGGAGCAATATACGTTTGCTGATACCGCTCTGCGGACTGCTGCGCTTCTTTGAGGGCAAGCTTAGCGCTGTCGGTAAAGTAGTGAAAACGACTCTGGACCATGCTTCTCCTGCCTTTTCCGCCAAGTAGCAGAAGATCGTGCCACAGATGATCTCTCTCCTGCTCTCAGCCCGAATAAACTACTCACTGCTTTTGCATCGCTGGCTTAGCCTGCCCTGGCACTAAGAGCCGCACCCCGCTCTCCAGCTTTCGCCCTCCTTTTTCTCAGTTGGCTGCGCTAGGCCAGGTAGGGTACCAACCTTGGCATTATAGCATATCGCAATAAAGATTGCACTGTTGCCCAGAGGCGGGCAATAGGGACTCAAAGCCAGTCTGAGTTTGTGTTATAATCAAGTTCAGGCTGTTTTTTCTCTCACTTACTACTCTGCGGGATCGCAAGAAAGGGGTGGTAGGGGCTATGAAGCCACTTGTCGCCATTGTAGGCCGACCGAATGTCGGCAAATCCACGTTTTTCAATCGCATGATCGGTGAGCGGCGCGCTATTGTCGAGGATCTGCCTGGGACAACGCGCGACCGCCTTTACGGAGATACAGACTGGAATGGACGAACGTTTACACTGATCGATACCGGTGGCCTGGCCCTCGGCGAGGGGGCACCGCCAGGTCAGGTTGGTTTGAGCGGCCTGAGCGGCGACCTGATGGAGCATGTGCGCTCTCAGGTGCAGCTGGCCATCGAGGAGGCCGATGTTATTGTCTTTATGGTGGATGTGCGCACAGGCATCACTACCGCCGACGAGGAGGTGGCGGCTCTCCTACGTCGTACCAATAAGCCTGTGATCCTGGCCGCCAATAAGGCCGATAACGATAGCCAGCGCCAGTATGCCCCCGAGTTTTATGCCCTCGGCCTGGGCGAACCAATCGATATCTCAGCCCTGCATGGCCTGGGAACCGGCGACTTGCTGGACAAGATCGTCGAGTCTCTGCCACCGGAGACGCCCGAGGAGCATACCGAAGAGGACGAGACAGAGCAAGTGCGCATCGCCATCGTCGGGCGTCCGAATGTCGGCAAGTCGTCGCTGCTCAACCGCATCCTGGGCTACGAGCGCGCTATTGTGAGCGATGTGCCCGGAACGACGCGCGATATGATCGATACCGAGCTGCTCTTTGAGGATCGCAAGCTCGTGCTTATCGATACCGCCGGCATCCGGCGACGTGGACGCATCGTGCCAGGTATTGAGAAATACAGTGTGATACGCTCGATGCGCGCTATTGACCGCTGTGATGTGGCCCTCCTGCTGATCGACGCTGTTGAGGGATTGGCAGCTCAAGATACACATATCGCGGGTTATGTGCACGAGCAGGCCAAAGGCATCATCGTTGTGGTCAATAAGTGGGATATTGTTCAGGAGCAGCGCCGTGCTACCCGCCGGGGAGAGCCTATCAGCCTGGCGAGGGAAATCGCCGAGGCCGAAGAGTATCGGAAGATTCTGAGCACGGGCCTCAAGTTCATTCCTTATGCCCCGGTGGTCTTCGCCTCGGCCAAAACCGGCTATCACGTTCAGTCGCTGCTGCGTAAGGCCATCGAAATTGCCGACACGCGCTTCGTGCGCATTCCCACAGCGCGTCTGAACGAGGTTGTGCAGGAGGCCATCCGTCGCCATCACCCGGCCACGGTTCACGGGCACCAGCTCAAGATCTTCTATGCCACTCAGGTTCAGGTTAATCCGCCAACCTTCGTCTTCTTCGTGAACAACCCGGATTACCTTCATTTCAGCTACGAGCGCTATCTGGAAAACCGTCTACGCGAGGCTTTCGGCTTCGCCGGAACAGGGATTCGCTTAATCTTCCGCGCGCGGTCAAAGGTGGAGCTGCCGCGCCTGGGCTAGGCCAGCGGGCCTGCCCAGCCTGCTCCAAAGGTTGGGGATCGTTTTCGCTTTCGCTTGCCCTCTTGTCTGCTTTAACCACCCAGACCTGGGTGATCCCGACTTTATAGCACAAGCACGCCGACGGCCAGCATCAATGGCAGAGTCTCCTTGCATGGGGGGCCATGCGTGTACCTGTGGGTGGAGGGAGCAGCGTGCGCATAGCACATGTTTCCCTGACAATGGTTATGGTTGTCTTTGCCTGTTGACCTTTGCAAAGGAGGTTGCGATCGATGCAAGGGACGAATCTGCAAGGCATGCGTGTGGCTATTCTGGCAACGGATTACTTTGAGCAGGTTGAGCTGAGCGAGCCAAAGAAGGCCCTGGAGGAGGCGGGAGCGCGCACGGCCATTGTGGCCCCAAAGGCGGGTCAGATCCAGGGCGTCAACCACGTCGAGAAGGGTGACAGCTTTCCAGTCGACTTGACACTGCAGCAGGCCAATCCCGACGAGTTTGATGCCGTCCTTCTGCCAGGCGGGGCCTTGAACGCTGATGCCCTGCGTGTGCAGCGTGAGGCCCAGGAATTTGTACGGCGCATTGACACCGCCGGCAAGCCTATTGCCGTCATTTGTCATGGCCCCTGGCTGTTGGTCTCCGCAGGACTGGTACGCGGGCGTACCTTAACGAGCTACCACACGATCCAGGATGACATCCGCAACGCCGGAGGCAACTGGGTCGATCAGGAGGTCGTGCGCGATCGCAATTGGGTGAGTAGCCGTAGCCCTCGCGACCTTCCCGCCTTCAACCGGGCGATGATCGAGCTGTTCGCACAGAGCCGCGTGAGCGCCCGCGGCTAACTCGAACCACCCAACGACAATCGGGAATCTGACTCTGCGTCAAGCTACAAGGGAGGCGTCCGAAGAGCAAGAGCGCGCTCTGGCGGGCGCCTTTTTGGCTTGGTTATATGCTGATGTATGGTCACAAGCCAGCGAGCGCTACGGGAGCAGGCCATTCGCGTCCCCGGCCACTGTCATTTGACAGCAAT
Organism: Thermogemmatispora aurantia; assembly: GCF_008974285.1. Taxonomy (GTDB): domain Bacteria; phylum Chloroflexota; class Ktedonobacteria; order Ktedonobacterales; family Ktedonobacteraceae; genus Thermogemmatispora; species Thermogemmatispora aurantia. The sequence goes on from NZ_BKZV01000001.1 coordinate 1,693,397, forward strand.
TGATATTCAGGCTATTGTAAGGTATGGGTCAACGATTGCAAGCCCGCTATCAGGCAGCACCCTCATAATCTAGCCTGGCATCATCTTGACGCAGAACGAACAGGGCACCGATGAGCAGTGAAACGCTACCGGCTAACGATAGCCCCGCGACGGCCAGCGAGCTGGCCCTGGCACGGCGCAAACGGAAGCGCAGCATTGCAATTTTTGTGATTGTCAGCCTGCTGAATGTGGCGCTCCTGGCCGTGCTCTGGTCGCAGTTGCTGACTCCCGCCCCGGGGCAGAATGCAAGCAGCAGCTCGGCCTCAGCGGGCTTCAGTGGCCCAATGGTAGGAAAGAAGGCGCCGGATTTCCGCCTGCCTCTGCTGGCCGCGGGCACCGGATCTAATAGCTCGGTCGCTCTCTCCGATTTTAAGGGACAGGCGATTGTCCTCAACGTCTGGCAATCCTCCTGTGAGCCGTGCCAGCATGAGGCTCCAGTCCTCCAGGCAACCTGGCAGCGCGTCCAGGGACAGGGCATCGTCTTTCTGGGCCTCGATTTTCAGGATAATCGCAACGATGCGCTGAGCTTCTTGCAGGCGCATGGGATTACGTATACGAATGTGAGCGATAGTAGTGGCGCGACGGCCATCAGCTACGGCGTGGCCAATCTGCCAACGACGATCTTTATCGATCGCGCAGGCACGATCGTGGGCTGGCACGAGGGAGAGCTGACGGTGCAGCTACTGGAGCAGGGCCTGCAACTGCTGAACCACTGAGATAAGGGGACAGCAGGCCCCTGTTGGTGAGAAAGACGTTTGGAAGCTAGGAGAGGAAGATACCTTACCCAGGCAGGCAAGGAAGAAAACGAGAAGTCGACCTACGAGGATAAAAGGGGCTGGCTATGGACTGGCTGCCGGCGCTGCTGCCGCAGGGGCTGCTGTTGATTATGCGAGTGATCCATACGCTGGCTGCTGCTACCTGGGTCGGTGGCAGTGCCATGTATTTGCTGGTGGTTCAGCCGGCCTTGCGCCTGGCTCCCGCGCCTGAGCTGGCCGCCAAAATCGCAGCGCGCTTTAGACGCCTGGTCAATGGCTGCGTCGGCCTGCTCCTGGTGAGCGGAGCCTTCTTAACGGTGGACCGCCTGACGGAGACGAGCCTCGGCTGGCCTTATCTGCTGACGTTGAGTGTGAAAATCGCGCTGGCGCTGGCTTTGTTCGCTTTGGCTTTTTATCTGGGACAAAGTGCGATCCGCCGGTTGGCTCGTCGCTCATCTCGCTTTGCTCAGGTTGCCCCTCGCTTGATGCTGGCCCTGGGTGTGGTAGTCTTCGCCCTCGGCGCCCTGCTCAATATCCTGTTCGAGGCTAGCCTCACCAATCGTTAGCCGATTCAGGTGGCGCGTTTCTGGCTGACTGCCCACGTCGCTCTGCTGACGGTGGTCATGGTCAGGGTGTCATGCTTCGACAGCCAGAGGGGCGGGCGACGCGAGCAAGAGCGAGCGCATGGAAGTAAGCATGAGAGAGAAGCGCGGGCTTGTGCGCCTGTAACTCAGGCTCGCCTTCTAGTTGTATGGAGGTTCCCTTCGTGCAGTCGGCTGTGGTTTCTACTCAGACTGAGAAGGACACCGTCCAGGCTCCAGTGCGCCGGCGCCGGCGCTTGCCGGCTGGTCTGCTGGTCGCTGGCCTGGCAATTGCCGCTGCTGTCGTCTATTTGATCGTGGCGAATACGCGCTCCAGCGCTGTCTACTATATGACGATCGCCGAGTTGAAGCACTGTACGACCTGCAGTAGTCAGGCAGTACGGGTGATGGGTGTGGTACAGCCTGGCTCGATCGAGCGCCACGATCAGACGCTGAGCTTTGTGATTACGGATAATCGGCAGTCGTTGCCAGTGGTGTACAGCGGCGTCGTTCCTGATATTTTCCAGGCGGGTATCCAGGTGGTGGTCGAGGGCTACTATCATGGTCAGGGCACTTTCGAGGCTCAGACGCTGCTGGCCAAGTGCCCTTCGAAGTTCCAGGCCGCGACACCAACGCCTAGCAGCAGTTGAGGCTGGGCCTGGTAATGGCTCTGCTATGTTTCTGTCTTTGACTGATCTCTGCCTTCTCTGCCCGCCACAGCGGCAGCCCGCTTGAGAGACTGCCCAACTGTGGGAGTGTTTTCGAGGGAGAAGAGAGCTGTGTACGTTTCTGATCTGGGCGCGAGCGCTATTCTGTTGGCGCTGCTTTTCGCGATCTACACACCGGTGGCGGCGGTGGCCGGAGCTTTGCGGCAGAGTGAGGCGCTGGTGGCGAGCGCCCGACGGGCGACATTGGCGGTGGCGGCTTTCCTGCTGCTGGCTTCGGGGGCCTTGGTGGCCTCGTTTCTGTTGCACGATTTTGGCGTCAGCTATGTGGCGCAGCACTCCAGCCTGAGCATGCCCTGGTACTACGTGACAGCGGCTTTCTACGGCGGTCAGGAGGGTTCGCTGCTCTACTGGGCATTGACGCTGGCATTGTTCTCAGCCATCTTCGTGATGACCTCGCGCCGCGCACCCGCGGCCCTGGTTCCCTATGTCCTGGCGACACTGATGGCCATCGAGGCCTTTTTCCTGGTGGTACTGGCGACAGTCTCCAGTCCTTTTGTACGCCTTGCCCATCCTCCCGCCGACGGTGTGGGGCTGAATCCACTGCTGATGGACCCCGGCATGCTGCTGCATCCTCCGCTGCTGCTGATGGGTTATATGAGCTTCTCGCTGCCCTTTGCCTTTGCAGTGGCAGCGATGATTACAGGCCGGCTCGATAGTGAATGGCTGCGGGCGCTCCGACGTTGGATGCTGGCAGCCTGGACGATCCAGAGCGCCGGGCTGCTCATGGGCGCCTGGTGGGCCTACCATGTCCTCGGCTGGGGCGGCTACTGGGGCTGGGACCCGGTGGAGAATGCGGCGCTCTTGCCCTGGCTGACGGCGACGGCTTTCCTGCACTCAACAATGGTACAGGAGCGCCGCGGCATGCTGAAGGTCTGGAATCTGGCGCTGGTCATCGCTTCTTTCGCCCTGTCTATCTTCGGCACCTTCGAGGTGCGCAGTGGTGTCATTAGCTCGGTCCATTCTTTCGCCTACTCGACCATCGGCTCCTATTTCCTGGCCTTCCTGGCGCTGGTGATCGTCTTCAGCCTGGGCCTTTTCCTGTTCCGCCTGCCCCGCCTGCGCGCGGAGCAGGAGTTCGATTCGGTGGTCTCGCGCGAGGGCATCTTTCTGGTGAATAATTTGCTGCTGGTCGGGATCGCCTTCGCCACGCTCTGGGGGACGCTCTTCCCGCTGATTTCAGCCGCTGTGCGTCATGAGGAGATGAGCGTCGGAGCGCCTTTCTATAATCAGGTGACTGGCCCTCTCTTCTTGCTACTCCTGCTGGCAATGGGAATTGGCCCGCTCCTGGCCTGGCGCCGTACGTCATTCCAGGCATTGCGCCGCAATTTGGGTCTCCCCGCCTTGCTGGCGGCTCTCTGCGCCGCCATTCTGCCTCTGCTCGGGGTCCCGTCGTTGTGGGCAAATGTGGCTTTTGCAGTCTGTAGCTTCACCGGCAGCGCGATCCTGTATGAGTTATGGCGCGGGGTACGGGTACGCCACCGCCACGGCGAGTCGTACGTGCGCGCGCTGTTGATGCTCTTTGCACGCTATCGCCGCCGCTACGGAGGCTACCTGGTTCATCTCGGCCTGCTGATTCTGGCCGTCGGCGTCATTGGTTCCCACTTTTTCCAGCAACAGAGCGACGCGACCTTGAAGCCTGGCCAGCAGGTGAGCATCGCCGGCTATCAGCTCGTCTATCTGGGCAACATCGAGGACTTCTATCCCGAGAAAGATGTGGTGGTAGCTCAGTTCCAGATCTGGCAACATGGTCAGCTCCTCCGCTATATCTACCCCGGGCGCCAGATCTACCATAATTTCAGCGACCAGCCGGCCAGTATGATCTCGATTACAACCTACGGGCTGACGGATCTTTACGTCTTCCTCGAAGACTGGCAGGGGGCTGCCCAGGCAACGATCCATATTTATGTGAATCCGTTGACGGTCCTGGTTTGGTTCGGCGGACTGGTCTTGATACTGGGCGGCGTGGTCTGCTGGTGGCCGGAGCCACCCGCGCCCTTGCGCTCAGGCCGTCTGGCGCGCTCGCTCACCATCGCCGTCGCCGAGGCGACCACGGCCTCTGACAGGCCACCTGTTCAGGCCTCGCAGGCCCTTACAGACCCCGTCACCGGGGAAGCCAGTGCGCAGGAGAAAGCTGTCGTCGCCTCAGCCCAGGCCGTTGAGCGCGCCGCAACGTCACCCACGCCTGGCCCTTCGGACTCTCGTTCAAGGGAGCCTGGAGAGGAGGTGAGCCAATGAGACGACTGCTGATCCGAGCGCTGGTCCCAGCAGTAGGGCTGCTGCTCGTTGTGAGCATCGCGCTCGTTTGGTGGTTTGTTTACCTCTCCCATCCAAAGACAACGACTCTGGATCAGCGGGTAGCCGAGGTGGCTTCTCAGCTGCGCTGCCCCATCTGCCAGGGCGAGTCAGTCCAGGATTCGCCTTCAGAGCTGGCGCAGCAGATGCGCGCGGTCATTCGCCAACAGCTCCAAGAGGGCCACTCGGAGCAGGAAGTGATCCAGTACTTTGTGGATCGCTACGGGGAGACGATCCTCTGGAATCCGCCTCGCCAGGGCTTCAGTCTCCTTGTCTGGCTGATCCCGCCGGCCATGCTTCTGGGTGGCGCCGTGCTCATCTTCTTTGTCGTGCGGGAGTGGCGTCAACGCCGGGCGGCTGATTCTCTCACCGCTTCGGCTGCCGCGGAGATACAGCCCTCGGAGGCCGAGCCGGATGAGGAGCTGGAACGCTATCGCGCTGAGTTGGAGGCCGAGCTGGCCGCCGATGATCCGCTCTTCCAACCGTCGCATGCGCAGAGGGGGTACTGATGATCTTCCCTGGTTCGCCGCTGGCTCTGCTGCTAGCTGTCCCGCTCGGGCTGCTGGCCCTGGCCCTGGTGCTCTACCCGCTGGTAAGACCGGCAGGCCGCCAAGCAGGCGTCTCCGCTGAAGCAGGGAGAGAGTTGGCCGGGGCTGCCCCACTGCCGCTGGCTCCGTCTGAAGAGGAGACAGCAGCGCGTGCTGCCCTCCATGAGGTGGAGCTGGAATATCAACTTGGCAATTTGACGGAAAGTGATTACCGCTCCTTGCGGGAGCGCTATCTGCGGCGCGCGCTGCTCGCTATCAAGGAGCGCCATACACGCGAAAAGGAACTCGATGCCCTGATTGAAGAGCGATTGCGCCTGTTGAGGGAGGAAGATGTCGGAAGAAGCAACGGTGTCTAGTGGTGGGCCTGCCGTTGGTCGCCTTATTTTGACTTTGACGATATTTCTGTTATCGCTCCTTGCGCTGCTCTGGCTCCTGATATCAGTAGCTCCAACGCAGGCAGCGAGCGGCGCCGGCACGGGCACGATCCGCGGTCATCTGGTCAATGGAACCCATAACAATGCGCCGGTAGCGGGACAAAGTGTGACGCTGCAGATGGCGCAGGACGGCTCGGCCCGCGATCTGACTACGCTCAAGACTGATAGCCAGGGGGCTTTTCTCTTCACCGGCCTGGCCACTGCCAGCACGGTCAAGTATGCGGTCTATACCCGCTACCAGGGGGCTCAGTACGTCTCTGACCTGGTCGACCTCAGTAAACAGGCGGTACAGCAGATCGAGCTAACAGTCTACGATGCTACCAGCAGTAGCGCGGATCTGGCTGTGGTCCAGGCTACGATTCTGATTCATGAGCCGGATGCCAGCAAGGGGACGTTCACGGTTTCGGAGATCTACTTTTTCCAGAACGTGGGGAAGACGACCTATGTGGGGTCGCTGAACGCCAGCCAGGGACGCCCTAATGCTCTGCTCTTCTCGCTGCCCCAGGGAGCACGCAACGTGGCCCTGGACCAGGGTTTTAACAGCGTCGAGGCCATTCAGGTCGCAGGTGGCTTCGCCAGCGATGCGGCGGTGCCTCCAGGCGAGACACAATTTTCTTTCTCATTCGAGGTGCCCTATCAGAGCACCAGCTATGATTTTGCCTATACGTTCTTCTATCCAACGGTTCAGCTCTCGGTCTTGACGCCACCTGCCCTGCAGGCCAGCTCGGGAGCCTTGTCCTCCAAGGGGTTGATGACAGCGAATAGCCACCCCTACCTGCTGTTGCAGAACCAGAATTTCCGCAGCGGCGACCAGGTTCATGTCAGGCTGCAGGGTCTGCCACTGGGCAGCAGTCAGAGCCAACACCAGGGGTTGTTCCTGGTTCCAACCTGGGTCTGGCTGGTCGGGGGCGTGCTGGTGATGCTGGCGATCATTGTGCTATCCTCGCTGCTCTATCATCTCTTCCAGCGCTGGCGCGAGAGCAAGCCTCGGGGGCGCCAGCATGCCCAGAAGCGCCCTGCTCATACGCAGGCTGAGCCAGAGGCAATACACACCCGTGGCAAGGCCGACGCCGGGAGCAGCGAGCAGGATCGCCTCTTGCACCAGTTGCTGGAGCTGGATAAGGCTTTCGAGGAGGGACGGCTCAAGAAGACGGAGTATACCGAGGAACGCGCCAGGATTAAGGAGCGTCTGCGCGTTCTGCTGAGTCTTGAGCAGGAAAAAGAGCACCGCCGTGGAGCGAAGGAGCGCCAGACCGCGGGGAGTTCGCGCTCGCCTTCCAATGCCAAACGTCGGTCAGGGAAAAGCTGAAGCGCGGCCACCACGCGAGACCAGACACTGGCGCTGACTGGCCAGGCTGCTGCAGAGAGCAGGCGCTAGAGGCTTACGATTAAGAAGAGAAGCGGAGTGGGATGACATACATAGGTAGCGATGAGCGAGCAAGCAAGCGACGGCCTGATCCGACCTGTACAGAGGGGTCTTCGCTGGCTCAAGCAGCCAGAAGGCAGGAGACGTCTCCCCGGCCAGAGGCGGAGCGGCCTTTTGTGGAGATCCAGGGGCTGAGGAAGAGTTTCGCCTTTCGCCCCGTGCTCCGCGGGATCGATCTGAGCCTGCGGGCCGGCGAGCGGCTTGCTTTGCTAGGCGCCAACGGAGCTGGCAAAACGACGCTCCTGCGTATCCTGGCCTGTCTGACGCGTCCTACAGCAGGTCAAGCCCTGGTGGCGGGCCTGGACTGTGTGCACGAGGCCCAGGAGGTACGGCGGCTGGTGGGCTTCGTGGCGCATCAACCCTATCTTTATGAGGAGCTGACAGCGCTGGAAAACCTGCTCTTCTTCGCGCGCATGTATGGGGTAGCAAGAGGACGCGAGCGCGCACTCTTGCTGCTAGAGCGGGTCGGTCTGGCGCGGCGTGCCCGTGACCGCGTTGGCTCGCTCTCGCGCGGCCAGCTGCAACGCCTGGCCCTGGCTCGCGCTTTGCTGCATGGGCCGCGCCTGCTCCTGCTGGATGAGGCTGAAACAGGGCTGGATGAAGCTGGCACGGCCCTCCTGTCTACGTTGCTGGCCGAGCATATGGCTGAAGGCGGAACGCTGATTCTGACAACCCATCGGCCCGAGTTTGCTCTGCAGCAGGCAGATCGCCTGGTGATGCTCAAAGGTGGGCGGATCGTCTATCACGAGGCCGTGGCGGGCCTGGAGCTGGCACAGGTGCGCCGGGCCTATCAGGAGGTGGTTGGCTGATGAGTACGTTGAGCACTCTGCGTCTTTTTTGCAGCCAGGTGCTGGCGATTCTTGGCAAAGATATCCGCTACGAGTTGCGCAGCAAGCAAACCTGGCTGGGCATGGGCCTCTTCGCCCTGCTGGTCTTTGTGATCTTTAATTTCGCCTTTGATCTGCGCGTTGAGAATCGGGCGGCTGTGGCTCCCGGTGCCCTCTGGGTGGCCTTCGTCTTCGCAAGCCTGCTCGGCCTGGGACGCACTATTGCCGCTGAGCGCGAGGGTGGCTCTCTGGATCGCTTGCTGCTCTGTCCAGTAGATCGCCGCGCTATCTACCTGGCGAAGTTGCTCGGCAACCTGCTCTTCATCGGCATCGTTGAACTGGTTGCCCTGCCAATCTTCGCCGCTCTCTTCTCGGTTCCTCTCTTCAGTGGCGAGCTGTTCCCGATCGTCCTGCTCGGCACCCTCGGCGTGGCCATCATCGGCACTCTCTTTTCGGCAATGACTGCCGCCACGCGCGCGCGCGAGTTGCTGCTGCCGCTGTTAGTCTTTCCGCTGATTGTGCCAGTCGTGATCGCTGCAGTGCGGGCCACAGGGGCGCTGATGATCACGGCTCCTGACGAGCCTCCCTGGCTGGGACTGCTGGCCGCCTTCGACGTGATCTTTTTAAGCCTGGCACTCCTGACCTTCTCCTATGTGATTGAGGAGTAAACGAAGCGTGAGTAAGCTGTTGTTGTCGTTGTTGCTGACGAGGGATGGCGGGCCGGCAGCCCGCCAGGAGGAAAACGGCACGTATGGCTGTGATCAATAAGACAGGCGCGCCCCTTCAGGAGGCCGCGGCACCGGTGAGAAGGCCCTCCTTGCCCCTTGCCTCGCTGCTGCTAGGTGCTCTGGCATTTGCGGGCATGATGATCTCTATCTGGGCGATCTTTCTCTATGCCCCCACAGATGCTATCGAGGGCCTCTCACAGCGTATTTTCTACTTTCATGTGCCGGTGGCCTGGCTGGCCATGCTCTCATTCGTGATTGTGGCCCTGGGAGGGGCTATCTATCTGTGGCGTGAAGACGAGCGCTGGGACTGGCTGGCACTGGCTGCAGCAGAGGCCGGCGCAATCTTTACGACGCTGACGCTGGTGACTGGCTCACTCTGGGGCCGCGCGACCTGGGGCACCTGGTGGACCTGGGACGCTCGCCTGACGACGAGCCTGATTCTCTGGTTCCTCTATATCGCTTATCTGATGCTGCGCAGCTACCTTGGCAAAACGTCCACGAGTGCGCGCGCCGGCGCGGTGCTGGCAATCCTGGGCGTGATCGATGTCCCTATCATCTATGAATCGGTAAACTGGTGGCGTACCCTTCACCCAGCCGCGGAGATCGGTACCCCTGGTGCCCTCCCCCCCGCGGTCGTGCTGGTCCTGATGCTCTCCCTGATCAGCTTCACGCTCTTTTACTGCGTGCTGCTGATCCAACTCTATCAGCTGGTGCGTCTCCAACATCTGACGTCGCGGCTGCGCGCCCGTCTGCAGGTAGTCGATTGATAATAACCAGAGGAAGGTGCAAAGCGTCGATGATGTCGGCCCACGCTGCGGCCCGCTGCCTGTCCGGCACGGAGCCAGCGTCGAGGAAGAGGAGGTACTGACAACATGGTGTATATGGTCATCGCCTACGCCCTGGTATGGGCCGGGCTGTTCGCCTATCTGGCCTTCATCGCGCTGCGCATTCGCGCGGTGCGCACCGAGCTGGCAGCGGTTGAGGAGCTGGTGCGTGAGCACGAAGCGCGACAGGAGTAGCCGCCACGCTATCAGACGTGGAGAGAGGCATGACCTGCCTGAGTTAAGGGGCCAGGTCCCTCTTGCCTTTCCTTTGTGATATGATCTTTGGCATAGATTGTTCAGGAGAAACAGAATAATGGCAGCAATGGAGAGAAACCTCGAAGAGCCTGGTCAGCAGCCGCCGGCGTCGTCCCCTGCCCCCCTGAAGACGACGCCTGGCTACGTGGCCAACCTGGTAGTTGGGGATGTACTCGTCTTTCTACTGTTTGCTTTCGTCGGCTTGACGAGCCATCATGAGTTGAACGGCGGGGTCCTTCTTGCTCAAATCGTGACGGTGGCTCTGCCTTTCATGCTGGGCTGGTTCCTGGTCGCCCCCTGGCTGGGAGTCTATCGTCGCAAGTTGGAGACGAGCACGCGCCTCATGACGTTCTATACGCTGCGCGCCTGGATCATCTCCTGGCCGGTGGCAATGGGAATGCGCTGGCTCTTCGTCGAGCGCCAGCATCCTGTCCCCCTCGATGCTTTCCTGACATTCTCGCTGGTGGTCTTCTTCACTGTCCTGGTGCTCCTGATGGTCTGGCGCTGGCCATTCGCCTGGTATCGGAGCGGACGGACCCGTGGTCTTCACTAGCCGCCAGCAGGGGCAGAGCTGACTGGACAGTGGAAGGAAGCCTGTGCTCGTCAAGAGATCCCACAACACACTCGCTTCTTCCTCTCTGCCCTGCCTGGCAAGGGCGTCTGTCTGTCTTGTCTGTCTCTGGCTCTCCCCCAGATTTACCAGCCCACTGGCTTCCAGCAGGCGTCTATTGCAATCTCGGAGACGATGCGCTATCCTCTCCGAAAGGAGGGTGGGGCACACACTCGTACTCATTGACGATTCGTTCGTTCATCACCGCAAGTAGACCCTGGCCCGACTTAGACTGTGGCCGGACACGATCCGGCCAGTGAAGCGACCCCCTTCCCTTCACCAGCCGCCGCAGTCGCGCCGTGAGCGCAGCAAACTGAGGTAGGCAGATGGCAACGAGGCAGGTAGCTTGATTGATCGCGTGGTCTGGTGGATCAAGAGCTGGATAGCTGGATGAGTTGACCCCGGAAAGAGCGGCGGGTTGTCCGACCGACCTCAGTGCAGCCAGGCAAGGCTGAGGGCACAGGGGCGTTCGCTCATTCGCCTGTTTTTATCCAGCGGCAGTCATCAACCAGTCTCAGAGAAGAGAAGACAAGAGGAGAGAAGAGCGCCATGACGCAGGTGCCATCTGACCATGAGGCAGAGCCACAAGAGGCTCTAGTCGACCTGACAAAGAAGCTGCGCAAGCGCGAGCGCCGCCTGCTTCAACGCCTGCAGAAAGCCCAGACCGCCCGGGCGAAAGCGGTCGAGCGCTTGAATCGGGCGCAGGCTCGCCTGGAGAAGCGGACAGCCCGCCTACAACGTCTTGAAGAACGGCTCTCGCTGGTTCGTCAGCAACTACAGACCCTGAAGGCGCTGACTGAGGGAGCACCAGCTTCAGCGCCCCAGCCCCAGTTCGAAACCACCAGCGGACTGCCAGGGACGGCGCTCTCCGCAGGAGAGGATGATGAGGATCGAGAGCAAACGGCGGTTCCCTCGGGAGGTGCCTCTCCGATACCTCCTTCGGCGGAGAGGGAAGCGGCTGCCCCCGGAATCTCAGCTGAGATCGGCGAGACCGCTAGTGGCAATCCGGCGCTTAAGGAGCTGCAGGCTTTGACACACCTGCTCCTGGAGGAAGGGCGGCGCGAGGAGCAGCTGCGGGCCAGCTGGGGGCGGTCTGGCCTGTCTTCTCCCTCGCCAGCAGCTACGGCGGAAGGGATCACCGAGAGCAGCGCCGACCAGACTCCAGCTGCGTTTGCACCAGCAAGCACTGCCTGGCACGCGCCTGACCAGGATCAGGAGGCAGCTTCTGGAGAGCAACGACCACCTGAACCAGATTGGGTGAGTCAGTTGGCGGCTGACGAGAATAGCGCTGTCTCGATGCAGGAGGAGTCGCTGAGCAAGCCTCTTGCCCATGCGGCTGAGGAAGATGCCTCTTCGGCACCTGCCGCGCCGCAGCAGACCAGCCAGCAAGCTTCCCCAGCGCCACCCCCGTCTGAGCGTCTGCGCCAGGCAGCCCTCTATGGCTTCGATGAGCCTCCTGAGCTACCCGAGACCGAGAGCGACGATGAAGAGGCTGATTTCTCTCCCGTGACGCCGGCAGTGCTTGCCTCGTCATTGCTACCAGCTTCGCCCGCCGAATTGGTGCGCGAGGCGCGGGCCGCTGCAGAGGCCGCAGAGGAGGCTGCCAGGCTGGCAATCGAGCGCGCAACTCTGGCGGTGGCTCGCCTTGAACTGCTGCCGTCAGGCCGTCATCTCGCGCAGGAGCTGACAGAGGTTGAGCAAGCGGTAGCTCAGGCAAACCACGCCGCCAAGGTGGCCCAGACAACGGCGCGCGAGGTCGAGCAGTGGGCCCAGGCCATTGCCCCGGCAGTGGATGACCTTGACGCACCAGCCCCTGCCCAGAACACGGTAGTTAGCCAATCAGTCGAGCCTGAGAAGCAAGAGGAGCAAAACCATTTCGATAGCCAAATAGAAGCGACTCTTTGTGCAGGGGAAGCAGCATCGGCAGAAACGTCAGCGGCGGTGCAGCCCGGTTCGGAGATGACTGCACTCAGCCAGGAGATGGAACCGGCAGAGGCCATCTCGCTTTCCGAGGCAGAGCAAAGCTGACCTTGAGCCAGCATCGTCTCAAGAGGAAGAGCAGCTAGAGCCAGCGGAGACAGTCTCGGTAGCGCAAGCAGCCCTGCCTGTGACTCTGCCCCAGGAGCAGGCTGCAGCCGCTATGGAAGCCGGGGAGGCAACACTGAGCACCCAGGAAAGTGAGGAGCCAGCGAGCGCTGAAGAGGGAGCCTCTGCCGAAGCCGAGACAGTAACTTCTTCAGCGGCAGCTGCTCCCAGCGAGATAGCCACTGCCATTCCAGAGCCTTCGTCGGTCCCCGTCGAGGCGGAAGAGAGCACAGCGGAAGAGGCCGCCCAGACGAACGCTCCACCAGAGAGCGAGGCTCACGAGGACCATGAGGAGGCTGCGGAGCCAGTGACCACGACCCACCACGAAAAGGGAGAGCAAGAGGAGAGCCTCGTTCCTGAGACCCCACTGCCGGCTGCCGGACAGGAGGAGGCCCAGCTCGAAACGCTTAGCGCTGAGCTGGCCCAGACAACCATCGAGGCGGAGCAGAGTGAGAGCAGCTGAGGTCACTGGCAAGGTGACGACGCTGCCCGCGCAAGCTACCCAAGCTACCTCCAGAGGAGAAGAGAACAAGTAGAGGAGAGGCAGGATTGTGATTGTGATGCACAAGGGTGAGAGGCAGCGAAGCAAGGAGTTCATGGGACCGGAGAGAGGGAGAAGCGGCGCGCCAGTGGTGGCCGAGAGCCAGGCCCCAGATCCAGGTAGCAACTTGAGCGAGGATGAGGTGGCGCGTCGCTGGTGGGCACTCCAGCCCGGGGCTTTGCTCCCGTTGAGTCAGGGCGGTTCGCTGCTCTTGCTCTTTCCGGGGCGACCCGGTGGCCGCTGTGGGCCGGATGTTCGCGACGCTGTCCTCCACAATGGAGAGGAGGAGCTGGTCGGCGATGTCGAGCTGCACGTGCGCTCCAGCGATTGGCAGACGCATGGTCACCATCGCGACACACGCTACAATGAGGTCATTCTCCATGTCGTGCTGATCTGCGATCAAACCATGCCCCCACGGCGTCAGGACGGCAGCCCCGTCCCCGTCTGCTCTCTCTACGACGCAGTGATCACTCCGGCTGATCTACGACTGTTCCCACTGGCCGCCGATGGCTCTCCAGTGCGCTGGCCCTGTCAGCGTCTCTGGCCCGAGATGACAGCAGAGGGTCGTGCACGTCTCCTGACCCTGGCCGGCACTCTGCGCTTTGAAGAGAAAGCCGCCAGCTTTGTAGCCGCCCTGCGTCAGGCCGAAGGCCGAGATCCCTTCTCTGCCTACGATGTCTGCCTGATCACAGCGCTGGCCGAGGGCCTGGGCTATGGGCGTAATCGTCGCTTTTTCCGCGCCTGTGGTCAGCGTCTGCTTGGTTTCACGACGGCGCTGCCCGAGCCAGAAGGACGAGCGTCGAAACCGCCTCCACTGGATGCGGCGCGCCTCCAGACCCTGGGTCTGCTGGTAGCCCGCTGGTCTACGACGGGTGCCTGGGCGAGGCTGCAGCCCGCCCTGAGCATCGAGAAGCCCCAACAGGCAATCGCCGAGCTGCGGGCCGCCCTGGCCCCTCTCAGCAGTGCGCGTAGTGATATTCTCATTTGTAACGTTGTCTTGCCTCTTGCCTACGCTGTCGCCCTCATCGAGGGGAGCGAGCTTCTTGCTCACCAGGCCCGGCAGCTCTATCACTCGTATCCAGCCCTGCCCTCCAATCAGGTTACACGAGCCATGTCTCGGCAGCTTCTGCTCCCCGTCGAGCCGCGGCTCGCCTGTCAGCAACAGGGCCTACACCACATCTATCAAGAAACCTGCCGCGCCAAACGTTGCGGCATCTGCATGGCAGGAAAGAAGTCACTATGAGCGCATCGACAGGCACAGAGCGCCTCGCTCGCTTTCTGGCCCATGCCGGAGTCGCCTCGCGTCGCCACGCTGAAGCCCTCATCCGCAGCGGGCGAGTACAGGTCAATGGAGAGACCGTGACCACGCCGGCGACACGCATCGATCCCGAGCGAGACAGGATTACCGTCGACGGTCGGCCCATCCAGGCGCCGAAGCACCATCTCTATCTCATGCTTCATAAGCCAGCGGGCTACGTCAGCACCGTGAGTGACCCCCAGGGACGGCCCACAGTGCTCGACCTGCTGCCCAAGCAGCTGCGCCACCTGCGCCTTTATCCCGTGGGGCGGCTCGACCTGGAGACCACCGGCTTGCTGCTGCTGACCAACGATGGCGAGTTTGCGCTGCAGATGACGCATCCACGCTTTTCTCCAGAGAAACGCTATCGCGTACTCGTGCGGGGCCATCCCTCCCCCAACACTCTGGAACAGCTCCGCCAGGGAGTGATGATCAAGGAAGACGATGGCCACCTCTACCGCACCGCTCCCGTTGGCGTACGGCAGCTACGCCGAACCGCGACCGGCACCTGGTTAGAGCTATGCCTGCACGAGGGACGAAAACGGCAGATACGACGCATGTTGGCCAGCGTCGGCCATCCCGTCCTGGAGCTGCAACGGGTCGCGATTGGCCCCCTGACCCTGGGTGACTTAGCGCCCGGCGCCTGGCGCCCGCTGACTGAGGCCGAAATCGCAGCTCTTCGCTCTCCGAGGAGCCAGACAGCTTCTCCCAGCACAGCACCACCCTCGGCCAAGCCCAAAAAAGGCCGCACCTAGTCATCCGCCCTGGCCTCTGATCGCTTCCCAGGAGAGCGGAGGCCAACAGCGAATCTTCTCCCCCTGATGGCTACCCACTGCTCGTCATAGAAGCTTCCTCTTATTACATAGGAAGACATGGCTTGTATCTCCTGGGTATGGTAAGAGCAAGAGCATCGCAAACCAGAACAGAGGCCATGCCGTCGTACCAACCTCACCAGCGAGCGTGCCTGCTCTTCACCACAGCCCTGATCGAGAGAGACCTCCCATGCTCAGAGCGGAGCGGCTTCTAGAGATCATCGAGCGCCTCCAACGCCTGCCCGAGGGAGAGGGACGACGTTTGCTTCTCGACTTTCTGCGCCAGGGTAGCGCTGCCCGGCGCAGCCTGCTCTTCCTCAGTGAAGAAGACACCCAGCATCTGCGCCTGCTGGCGAGCAGTGGTCGCCCGCCTTCGCGCCCTCCTGCTCACAGTCACAGCCAGCGTCAGGCTGGTACCATCGATCTCATCCCACTGAGCGGCATCTTCGGCAGCGTCATGCGCACACAGGCCCCGCGCTTCATCTCCTCTATCCAGCAAGAGCCGCAGGCCCTGCCCAGCGAGCGCTACTGGAGCGGCTCCGTCGGGAGCCTGCTCCTCTGTCCTCTTGGGCAGACTGGCCAGCCTGCCAGCGGTCTCCTGGTCCTCTGCTTCAGTCGCCGCCAGGGCAGCCAATTAGCCACTCAAAGTGATCCTGCGACCCTACTCAAGAGCAACCTCTTCCAGCTCTGCCTGTCGCTGCTCGCCCACTACCTCCCCTCCGTTTCGTCGCCAACAGTGGCAGTCGCTTATGAGCAGGCGACCGAGAGCCGTCCCCATAGAAGGCGCAGCAGCTCCGCAGCGGTAGCCGCTGCGCCCAACCCCTTACCACCGTCAGAAGCGGCTATCGAAGAAGAACGAGCGCGCCTTGCCCACACTCTCCACGACGGTCTGGCTCAGGAATTAGCGCATATCCTTCACCAGCTAGAGGCCGCAAGCCGCCAGCTGGTGAGCCAGCCAGAGGAAGCCAGACACGCCCTGACTGAAGCCCAGCAGCAACTGCGCCAGAGCCTGGAGCGCCTACGCGAAACCATCGCGACCCTTGCTCCCGCGCCGCTCGGTGAGGTCAGCTTTGAGCTGGCCCTGCACTCGCTGCTGGAAGACTTCCAGCGAGCCGAGCCGTCCATCATCCTGGAAGAAAGGATAGAGCAGCCGCTTGCCATCCCTCACCATCTCGAACCAACGATCTTCCACCTCGTGCAAGAGGCACTCAATAACGTACGCAAGCATGCGCAGGCCAGCCATGTCAGTATCAGGATGCAGCATCAGGATGGCACACTCGTTGTGAGGATCGAAGATAACGGGAAGGGCTTTACGCCAGAGCAACGCGAGAGTGGCCTACAGCACCAGCTGGGGCTCTACTTGATGCGCGAGCGCGTCCAGCGGGCCGGTGGCAGCCTGACGATCCAGAGCGCCCCCCGGCAGGGCACACGCCTTGAAGCTCGCTTTCCCCAGGGGAGCGCCGACTCGCCACTCACACTGCGCGAGCGCCAGATACTGCAGCTGCTCAGCACTGGAGCCAGCAACCAGGCCATCGCTCAGCAGCTTGCGCTCAGCGTTGAGACCGTCAAAGCAGAGATTGAGGCCATCAAGCGCAAGCTCAAAGCCCGCAATCGGACTCAGGCGATAGTCAGCGCCCTGCGTCTCCATTGGTTGGAGTAGACGGAGTCTTCTCGCCCCGGGGAAAAGTTACCAGGGAGATGGCAGAGGAGGAGCAACCACAGCGAGCAATTGACTCGCATTCACCGATAATCACCGACAATGGCGCCGCAGCCAGCCGAAGCTCAACGTCGCGAGCGTCAGCGAGAGCAGAGCGGCCTCAACCCTGGCGCCTGCGGGTACGCTTCAAATCGCGTCCTACCTGCAAGACATCCTTTACTCGTTCAAGGCGGGCAATGACACGCTGGAGCTGCTCCAGGTTCTCGATCTCCAGCGTTGCATTGACCACCGCCAGCTCACGTGAGCCGTTGGTATGAGTAGACAAAGCAGCCATATTGATGCCCAGCTCGGCGATGGCTCCAGCAATATCGCGCATCAGGCCCGGGCGATCGCGGGCCGTCACTACGATCGGGGCCAGATAGTGCGACTGCTCCACGCCAGCCCAGCTCACCGTAATCAAGCGTTCGCTGCTATGCTCGCGGTAGCGGGCGATATTGGGGCAATCGGCCCGATGCACGATCACGCCGCGGCCACGGCTAATAAAGCCCACGATAGGATCGCCGGGCAGAGGGCAGCAGCAGTTCGCCAGACGTGTCAGCAGGCCAGTGACGCCATCGACACAGAGATTGACCGCCGGAGCCTCCTTCGTAGCGCTCGTTGGCAGCAGCGGCTCCTCCTCCTGGTGAGCGCCGTTCTCACGCTCACGTCCATCGCGGTCGCGGATCTGCAGATACTCGCCCAGGCGCACCGCTACCCAGTGCTGGCGGATCTTATCGCTGCCAATAGCCGCCAGCAGATCCTCAAAGGAAGCCAGGCGCGGCTCCCGCTGCTCGCGCTGAGCGTTGTACTCCTCCAGCAAGCGATCCTGCAGATCCTCTGTCAGCACCTCCAGTCCGCGGACGCCGAGGGCCTTCAGCTCGCGATCCAGGCGCTCCCGCCCAATCTGGATATTGATATCGCGCTCGTGGGCCTTCAGATAACGGCGAATATGGCTGCGAGCCGTGGCTGTGCGCGCAAAATTGAGCCAGTCGCGGCTCGGATGAGCCGTGCGGCTTGTTGTAATATCGACGATCTCCCCATTCTTCAGCTCGTAGTCGAGGGGAACCATGCGCGCTACCAGCCGCTCACTCTCGCCAGCGCCCATCTCCGTAATGATACGTGCGCCAGCGCAGTGGTTGCCGATCTCGCTATGGATGCGATAAGCGAAATCGATCGGTGTCGAGCCAACCGGCAGATCCTTGACCTCACCTTTGGGCGTAAAGACAAAGATCTGCTCAGAGAACGGATCGCTGCGCGAAGCCTCCGGCGGTTCAGGCTCTCCGCTCTGCGAAGCCCGCAGCTCGCGCTGCCACTCAGCCAGCTGGCGTAGCCAGGTCAACAGCTCCTTGGCCGAAGGAGAAGCGTGATCCCCCACATCCTTATAGTGCCAGTGCATGGCCACCCCATACTCGGCGATTTGATGCATCTCAAAGGTGCGGATCTGAATCTCCACCAACTGCTCGTCGACGCAGAAGACCGTCGTATGGAGGGCCTGATAGCCATTCGGCTTGGGATTTGCAATATAGTCCTTAATACGGCCCTCTTTAGGCTTCCAGAGGCTATGGACATGGCCCAAGGCCAGATAACAATCCTGGGTGGTCTCCACCAGGATGCGGAAGGCGATCACATCATGGATCTGATTCAGATCCAGGCCGCGCTTCAAGTCCTCCAGGCTCTCCGTGCCAAGCAGGCTCGGCTGGGTTGGCAGGCCAGCGGCGCGCAGAATCTTCTTATAGAAGCTGTAGAGGTGCTTAATGCGCCCAGAGACCTCCACATGTTTCAGGCCGATGGCCGCCATCTCGCGGCGCAGAATCTCACAGACCTTCTCCACATAGGCCCCCCACTGCTTTTTCTCGGCCTCCATCTGATCGCGGACCCAGGCATATTGCACAGGTTGCAAGATCTCGAAAGCCAGATCCTCCAGCTCGCACTCCACGCGCGACATCCCGAGGCGGCCCGCCAGCGGTGCATAAATCTCGCGTGTCTCGCGCGCCATTGTCAGCCGCTCCTGCGGGTCATACTGGAAAACTGGATCGCGCAACATACGCATCGCATGCAGGCGATAGGCCAGCTTCAGCAGCACGACCCGCGGATCATCGGACATGGCCAGGAACATCTTGCGCACCGTTTCCGCCTGTTGATGCTGCAGCGCATCGCGGTTGCGCCGCTTGCGGCTCTCGCGGCTGCTCTCCACCTCGCTACGGCCCGCTGGCAAGAGCTGAGCGCCAACCTGCTTCTTGCGCTCCAGAATGTTGAGGCGCAGCATACTGCTCACTACTCGCGCCACCGGCTGCCCCAGCTCCTCAGCCACATGCTCCAACGAGAGCAGCTCGGCATCAACCGCCTCGAAAATCAGGCCCGCGGCGACGCCGATGGCATCGATGCGCATTTCGGCCAGGATTAAGGCCACCCCCAGCGCATGTTCCAGGGGAGGAAGGGCACGCTTTCCCCTGACGCCGCGACAGCGCTCCTGTGCCAGGCGCAAAGCATGCTGCACCTGCTCAATTTCAGCGGGAGACATATATTCGCGGACGCGAGCTAGCAAGGCTTCTGCCGCACGCTCGTCGGGGGGCTTCTCTCCAACAGCAATCGTCAGACCTCCGCCGGTTCCCACTTCCCCCGGCGCCCCCGCCGCAGACACGGATAAGCGCTCTCCCAACTGCCGGCCTGACTCAGGCTCGATCGTCATCTCTACCATGTGCACATTTCTATATTTCATGCAGAAAACTGCAGGATATGGTCTCGTGCAGATTCACTTATCGTTCTTCCAGGGTAGCTTTACAAGAATCGCCAGAGGCCCTGCCACCGTTCTTTTTGACCAATGTGCCCCTTCACTCGTTCCTGGCAGCATCCCGGGCCTAGAGTTCCACAGGTTCTAGCAGTACATCCTTTCAGATTATAGACCTTGCAGATAGCCTTGTCTAGCTGCGCTCAGCAGGCACAGACTCCAGGGAAACCCCTGCTAGCGCGGAACCAACGCGCAATCAGTTCGGCGAATACAGATGATATCTCCTGGACAACCCCAGGGTAAAGAGTACCATTCCACCAGAGAGGAGAGAAATGGCTCGCAGCCAGCCCGCCACAGAGGCAACAGCGGCAAGCTCAGCCGTCCATGCCTGCCTACTCAGTCAAAGGTAGGGAGCACGTCGCCTGGCAACGAGGGAGAGCACCAGCCAGAGCGCGGCCACAGAGCAGCGTTCCGCTCGCTTGCTGTTCAAAAACGCTCTGCGCCTGCCTTGCCGGGTTAGCTGAGTGGCTCAGAAAGAGTGCTCTCCTCGCCTATGCGGCTATTGACTCTACCACTTTGGCCAGCCCGATGCCCCAGGTTGCGCCGCACGCTAACCACGCTTTTGACCTGGAGCAAGCGTTTGAAAACGCGCTCGATCTGGTCCACCGATTGGATCTCCATTGTTGCCGTAATCACGGCCTTCTGTAAGGCCGGATTCGTCGTTGAGGAGACCGCCGTCATGTTGATGCCAGCATCACTGACTACCGCCGCTACATCACGCAGGAGGCCAGCCCGATCACGGGCCACAATAGTGATAGGGGCTAGATAGGACTGCGTCTTGACCTGCGACCAGTCCAGAGCAAAGATCCGACCTTTGACACGCTCGCGGAAGCGCTGGAGCGTACGGCAATCCTGGCGGTGAACGATCAATCCCTTATTCGGGCTTAGAAAGCCAGCAATGGTGTCCCCCGGAAGGGGACAACAGCAATGAGCGAGGCGTGTGGCCACGCCAGGGGCCAGAGGCCGTTCGCTGGTCTGTGCCTCCGCACCTGGTGCAGGCAAACGGTGCCCATTGAGTGCCGGACCGGCGACCACCGGCAGCCCCCCGGAGTCAGATGATCCAGCGATAGCTTCGGCCTGCCGCAGCGCCCCACGCTCGCGCAAGACCGGTAGCAGCTGCTCGACCAGGTCCTCTATCGGCAGATCACCTCGTCCAAGCGCCACATAGAGGGCCTCCACCGACTGATACTTGCGCGCGCTCGCTAAGGGCAGCAGCTCCTCATCGCGCAGAGCCTCAAGGCCCACCGCTCCCGCCGCCTTCAGCGCCAGATCCAGCCGCTCGCGTCCAAGCTGCAGATTGATCTCACGCTCGTGATTCTTCAGGTAGCGCTTAATCTTGGTTCGCGCATTGGCCGTCCGCACAAAGGTCAGCCAGTCGCGTGTCGGATGAATCGCCTGGTTGGTCACAATATCGACAATCTCGCCACTCTTCAGCTCATAATCCAGCGGGACCAGACGCGTCACCAGGCGCTCGCTATCGCCCAGGCTGGTGATGATTCGCGCCCCCGCGCAGTGATCGCCGATATCCGTGTGGATACGATAGGCCATATCGACCGGGGTCGATCCTCGGGGAAGATCCTTAATTTCCCCCTTAGGGGTAAAAACAAAAATCTGCTCCTGGAAGATATCGCCCTTGACGGCCTCTATGAAATCATCGGCGCTCTGCGGCAGCTCACGCTGCCACTCGCGCAGTTGCTCGATCCAGGCGATCATCTCCCGATAGGAGAGGCGAGAGCCACCGCGCTCACGCAGGTACCAATAGCTGGCGATCCCATAGTCCGCTGTGCGCTGCATCTCATGGGTGCGGATCTGGATCTCAGCGAGGCGATCATCGAGGCAGAAGACCGTCGTATGGAGGGACTGGTAGCCATTGACCTTGGGGGTAGCGATATAGTCCTTGATGCGCCCATCTTTTGGCCGCCAGAGAGCATGGATATGGCCAAGGGCCAGATAACAGTCGTGGTCACTATCAACGAGGATACGGAACGAGACCAGGTCATGCAGCTGACTAACCTCGCCGCCGCTCTGCAGCAACTTGCGGTTGATACTGGCCAGATGCTTCTGCCAGGCCAGCACCTCGGCATGAATCTCGGCGCGGCGCATCTCCTCATCAATGGCGCTGCAGACGGCATCGACATACGGCTGACGTTTGCGCCGCTCTTCCTCGACCTCACGCGCCAGACGCTCGTAGCGTTCCGGCTCCAGATAATAAAAAGCCAGATCCTCCAGCTCGGCCTGCACCAGGCCCATGCCCAAGCGTCGCGCCAGTGGCGCATAGATCTCGCTTGTCTCGCGGGCAATAATCTGCTGCTTGGCTGGTGGCATGGCGCTGAGCGTACGCATATTATGCAGGCGGTCGGCCAGCTTAATGACGACCACGCGCGGATCTTCCGCCATCGCCAGGAGCATCTTGCGCACCGTCTCGGAGCGCAGGCGGCTCTTGAGATCGCGTACAGTCTCCTCTGCGCGTTCGGACTCGGGGGCAGGCGCACACGCTTCGCTCCCGGACGGGGAGCCGGACCCGGGCTTGCCGGCCAGAGCATCAAACTTTGTCACCCCGTCCACAATGGTCGCCACCGCCGGACCAAACTGGGCCCGTACCTCCTCCAAGGTATAATCGCTGTCCTCAACCACATCATGGAGTAAGGCGGCCACAATGCCATCGGCGTCAATGCGCATCTGAGTCAGAATAAGCGCCACCGCCAGCGGATGCTGAATATATGGCTCGCCCGAGCGACGCCGTACCCCCATATGGGCCCGATTCGCCAGCTCGTAAGCCCGCTCGATCTTCGCCAGATCCTGTGGCGAGAGATAAGCCCGTGTCTCCGCCAGCAATTGCTCAAGGGCATCGCCCTCCAGACGCCCATCAGAGGGCTGATATGGATAGATCACCGTCCAGGTTCGCTGTCGCCGCCCTTGCCGATCCTGATCCTGACTGGCGGCATCCGGGGCTGCAGTGATGAGTGCATCGGTGTCCACGCTCATATCTGGGGAAACCATCGAGGCCACGAGTCGGCCATCAGTTCCCTCTGGCCCCATCAGGGTACCCGCCTCATGCCGGCTTCCATGTTGTTCACGTGAATCCATATCTGGGTACCCGATCCTCTGCCTGTGCGTATACTGTTCAACGAATTTAGCTGGCCGTTGAGAAATGTTAGACACCTGCCTGTGTATTACCTTGTAATTATAAGGTGCGAGGCATTACTGTCAAGCAGTCGACGGCGAGCGGCGAGCACCCGAGCGCCGATGAACGAAGAAAAGAAAGAGACAAGGCCAAGAGCAGACCTTGGTCTTGTCCGTGAAGCAGATAAATTGCTACAATGATTCCTACGTTCCAGGATCACCGTCCCTCACAAGAGCGCGAGCCACAAGCAGAGCCGCGCAGTGGAGGGAGGCGAACAAGGGGTACGCTATCTGTCCCCGTCTCTCCTGCGCTCCTGGCCACCTCACAGCCCGGATGCAGGCAATGAACCTGACCTGTCCAGCTCGTCCGATCAGGGACTGATCTGCAGCGGACGTCTCCAGCTAGCGTCGCGCCACGCGCGCCTTATCATAGCAGCTGCTGCAGTAGACAGGCCGGTCGTTGCGAGGGAGGAAGGGCACTTTGGCCTCCTGCCCGCACTCGGCGCAGATCACCGTGTGCATCTCACGCGGCGCGCGCTCACTCCGGCTGCCTCCTCCCGCTGCCTGACGCCGCAAGGCCCGACAGGCCGGGCAACGCGCAGGCTGGTTCAGCAGGCCCTTCTGCTGGAAAAACTCCTGTTCCCCTGCTGTGAAGACGAATTCGTTTCCGCAATCACGGCACTTGAGAGTTTTGTCGACGAAACTCAACCAAGGACCTCCTTAGTGGTATGGTCGGTATCCTTTCAGGTCCATTTCTGGCCTCTGTCACCAGTCTGTTTGTCGCCCTGAGCAGCGTGGGACCCATGCCTGATGGCACTGTGCGCAAGACCAGTCTCGGATTACCGCTTGAAAGCATACACCAACTTTTGCTGTTTTTCAAGTGATTCTAGTCCCAATCAGTCAGCGTTTTGATATTTTTACGCGCTTTTCATGTGAAGTGGACGGCCTTACATTGGTTTCACGATGTTTCTCGCTTTGTCAAAAAGAGCCAGCGCCGCAGCCAGATAGAGCTTGCGTCGGGCAAGACGTTGCGTAAACCCTGCCAATTGGCTATACTCTCTCAACAGAGGAGTCGCGCCCGGCAGATAGGTGTGAGTGAGGTTGCCTGGCTCAGGTTTCGCGCCCTCTCGCTCTCCTGAGCTGATCTGAGCTGCTGCCTGGTGACTCAGGGCTTCGTCAAACGCGGCCCGGCATCCCCACCCGGCGGCGCTGACTTGACTGGGCCGGCCCCCTCTCATCAGGCAAGCTTGTTGTTGCAAAGGGAGTGGCCAGTGGACGCACTCGCGGCTCGTTCCAGCTCGTTTGCTTTTACGATCGACGTTGAGAATCCTCCAGTGCCGTCGGCCCCAACCTGGGCGCGCGCCTGTACGCTCCAGACCCCCCACGGGTTGATTCAGACGCCGATGTTTATGCCCGTTGGCACGCAGGCCACGGTAAAGTGTCTGACCCCCGAGGAGGTGCAGGCCGCAGGCGCGCAGATTATCCTCGCCAATACTTACCATCTGATGCTGCGCCCCGGTTCGCAGCTGATCGATAGCTTCGGCGGCTTGCACGCTTTTATGCGCTGGCCCGGTCCGCTGTTGACCGATAGCGGCGGCTTCCAGGTCTTTAGTCTGGGCCACCTGCGCACGCTCACCGAGGAAGGTGTGACTTTTAAGTCGCATCTGGACGGCTCGCTGCACTTGCTGACTCCCGAGCGTGGCTTGCAGATCGAGGCCGAGCTGGGCGCCGATTTTGTCCTGCCTCTGGATATCTGTAGCGGTTATCCCTGTACGCCCCAGGAGGCCCGCCAGGCTATGGAGCGCACTCACCGCTGGGCCCTGCGCGCCCTGGAGGCCTTCACGCAGCACCCGCATCGCCCGGAGCGTCCCCAGGCCCTCTTTGGGATCGTCCAGGGGGCTTTCGAGCCTGAGTTGCGCCAGGAGAGCGCCCGCTTCATCGGCTCCTTGCCCTTCTTCGGTCTCTCAATTGGGGGCCTGTCGGTCGGCGAGCCGAAAGCACTGATGTGGGAGCTGCTGCGCGCGACAACGCCCGCACTGCCGCGCGAGAAGCCGCGCCATCTGCTGGGAGTCGGTTCACCAGAGGACCTGATTATGGGGATCGACCTGGGGATGGATCTCTTCGACTGCGTGCTGCCAACGCGGGTGGCGCGCCACGGCGGCCTCTTTACGCGCTACGGACGGGTTAATATTAAGCGCTCCCGCTTTCGCACAGAGCATGGTCCTGTCGAGGAGGGCTGCGATTGTTATACCTGTCGCAATTATAGCGCTGCCTACCTGCACCACTTAGCACGGGCAGAGGAGCAGCTCTACTATCGCCTGGGGAGCATTCACAACCTGCGCTTCATGCTGCGTCTGGCCGCGGAGGCGCGCGCGGCGATTCTGGCCGGAACCTTTCCAGCTTTCCGCGATGCCTTCCTGGCCAGCTATGTGCCAGCTTCAGAGAGGGCACGCGAGGAACAGCGAGCGAAGTGGCTGGCCCGAGTGGCTTCCCGCGCAACGTCGTCCTAAGCCCGGTTTGGAGAGAAGAAGGATAGCAGCCTATGGCCGAGATGTTTCGCTTTCTCGATAGCGGTGTACACGATGCGGCCCTGAATATGGCCATCGATGAGGCCATTCTCATTCACCATTTGCGCGGCGAGGCGCCGCCAACCTTGCGTGTTTTCCGCTGGTCACAGCCGTCGATCTCACTGGGCCGCTTTCAGAACGTGGAGCGCGAGATTCTCAGCGATCTCTGCCGCGAGCGCGGCGTGGCTCTGGTGCGCCGTCCAACAGGGGGCCGCGCTGTCTATCACCGCGATGAGTTCACCTACAGTGTGGTGATCGGTCGGCGCTATGGGGTACCGTCCGGGGTGGTGGCGGCTTATACCTATCTGGCCCGCGGCCTATTGGAGGCACTGGCCTTGCTGGGGGTACAGGCGGAGATCAGCGACGGTCGTGTCCAGAAGCATCCCTCGGCGGCCTGCTTCGCTTCGTCAACTCAGGCTGATTTGACAAGCGGCGGCTACAAGCTCGTGGGCAGCGCCCAGGTCTGGCGCGAGGATGCCCTGCTGCAGCAAGGGTCTCTGCCTCTGGACGATCGGGCCGAGGAGTTCTATGAACTCTTACGCTTCCCCAATGAGGCAGCCCGGGCCGAGGCTCTGGCCTTTTATCGCCAGAAGACACAGCCGCTGCACGCCTTTGTGCCAGACGTGAGCTGGGAGCAGGTAGCAGAGGCTTTTCGCCAGGGCTTCAGTCAGGCGCTGGCTCAAGAGTTTTTGCCGGGCGAACTGAGCCGCTCCGAGCTGGAGCTGGCGGAGCAGCTCGTGGCCGAGAAATATAGCAAGCTGGAGTGGCGCAAGGAGCGTTTAACGCTGGTCTGAACTGTTGCTGCTACTTTTCCCCTTTAGAAAAGGCTGAGCTGAATAGGGGCGGTTTTTTGCCTTTGGGACTGCTTTGGCGGATAGAAAACACCAATAATAATAAAAGGGTTAGGACTTATCCGATGGTACTGCCAGGTTGTACCCAGAAACAGATAGATATCTCTCGTCGAGCAGAACTCATCGAGGTACTTCTGGCGCACGAGACGATTGGCTTCGGCTTCATCGCCTTGCGCCTCCGTCAAGCAGTTCCAGTACAGCGCGCCAAGTTCCCAATCTTCTATAAAGAGCTTGCGTGGATTTGTATCTCCCTTACTCATAAAGACATAGGAGTACTTGTAAGGAAGCTTTCTAATTGGAACTCTCCTCTTTACCTCTCCAGTACTATCTATATCCAATAGATTGCTTTGTAAAAAATAATCGTTCCATTTCTGCTTCCAGCAGCGGCTCGTTGGCTCGATCCTGAAGTCGATGATCTCCCGAGGCTTGAGCACGGCGAGCTGTCATCTAGCGCGGGCAGTATCTGCTGGCGCTGGTCGTGACTACTGAGATTCTGCCGCGCTGGATGAGAGACAGCGTTACACATTAAATGCACGATAGGGGCCTCAATGTACCCCTGCTGCTGCAAATAAGCAGCCAGCACAGCACGATGACAGTGGCCGGGATCAGCTTCAAAACAAGTCAGCGCCACCCGTCGCTGTTCAGCAATGAGCGCCGCCAGCCTCTCGATGCTCGCCCTCGCCTGCGGGAGCAGGTCAGTGGCATAATGGACAAAGAGCGCACGATAGGACTCCTCGGTCGCCAGCTCCCGCCGTAGCTCAGAGGGTACTCCCAGAGCTGGCAAATGGAGGTAGGCGATCCCTACCTCGTAGAGGGCCTGAGCCAGGCGCCTCCTGGCAAAGCCGAACTTGTGCGAAAATGGATTGCGCCGCACGTCGACCAGGAGACGTACCCCATGTGAGAGCAAGAGGGACAGATAGGCGTCCAGGCTTAAGCCTTCATAGCCAAGCGTGAAGAGGCAGACAGCTTCTTCCGCTCCGCGAGAGACCTCCTTCGGCAGCGACGAGGCGGCAAGCTCTCGCCCGAGCAGCCGCAAGGCGCTGCGCTGATCAGCAGCGAAGCCCTGGCTTTCTTCCCACACCTGCTCCAGCAAGCGGCGATCATCCGGACGGAGTCGGGACAGGAAGGAGGTTCCCGTTGCCGCAGCAGCCAGCGCCACCCGCGGTGGTGGCGTCAGATAACGCCGCAGACGCAGCGTCTGCAGATCATGCTCCAGGACGAAGCTGCGCCAGTGCTTCCCCCAAACAACGAATTCATAAGGAGCCTGTCTTCGCTCGCGCTGAGCATCGACAGACAAGAGCATTACCAGCAGCCGCGCTTTCGCCTCATCCAGCTCTCCCCCCGCCAGCTCGGCCAGCGCTAAGAGCAACCGCTGACGATAGAGCATAGTCATGGGTCGGTAGCTTCCTCTCACTTTATCGCCTTTTCAGCTACTACAACGAAAAGCCGACCGCCCAGCTACACCCACAGGGAAGGAGTCCTACATCGCACCTCCACCACTGAGAGCAGCGGTAATACTCCATTATTCCGATTGTACTTCATGCAAAATCATTTTGCAAGCGTGCCATCGGGAGGCAAAGTACGCCCTCCGTCCCGTTTCGATCGTGACTCTTTTGCATGCAAATATATATTACGTTCTTCACCCACATAATAGCTTAAGAAAGGCAAGGAAAGCTTTCTTCTACGGTGTGAAGAAAGACGGTAATAAGCACCTGTAGCCACATATCTAGAGAAAGGATATCTAGCACAATGAGCATATCGTCCCTGGCACACAGCGATACCAAGGATACGGAGGCGTCGGGCAGGGCGCAAGCCCTGTCCAATAGTGGAGCCGCCGCTGTTCCACGCAGCCTCTCGATCGTGCTCTTGACGCAGAACGACGAAGCGAGCATCGAACCGGTAGTGCGCTCGCTGCTGAGCAACCTGGCAGATTGGGCCGATGACCTGGAGATTCTCGCTGTCGATCGCGGGAGCCACGATCGCACCGGCATACTGCTCGAACGCCTTGCCGCGGAGGAACCGCGTCTGATCGTCCTGCACCAGCCCGCGAGTTGCAGCTATGGCCAGGCCCTGGTCAGCGCCTTGAGTCAAGCCAGCAAAGAGTTCGTCCTCCTCACGGAGGCTCAGCCTGGCTTGAATGTGGACCTCCTCAAGCGCAGCTTTGCCCTGCTGAGCGACTACGACGCAGTGCTTGGCTTTCGCCAGCGCCAGGGCTGGCAGCAGTTGACCGCGCTGCTCTGGAGCTGGCTACTGCGCTTCACCCTGGGCCTGCGTGTGCGCGATCTCTCCTGTCCCTTTAAGCTCTACCGCGCCGAGTTTTTCCGCCAGCAAGCCCTGGAGATGCAGGGGCACCTCATTAATGCCGAAATAATCCATAAATTTGTGCGCGCTGGCTACGTCTACACCGAGATCGCGATTGGCCCAGAGAAAGCGAGCGAGCCCGTCAGGCCGTCACTGCGGCGCAAGCTCGCCCTCTACTGGGAAGCCCTCTGCGAGCTGAGCAATTATAGCGGTCGCTGCTATCAGGAAGAGCATGGATGTATTTGAGCAGTATCACTGGAGGAGTGTGGAGGAGAGGATTCAATGGCGTCCGGTCTTCTGACAAAAGAATCCCCTAAATTCAGCGAGCTACAATTTCGCAACCGTGTGGCGCGTTATCGGCGCTGGCTAGAGGGCAACGTCAGCCCCAGCGCGACGCGCAGCAACAGTCGCGAGCTTGCAGAATACCAGCGTGTGGCCTGCCGTCCGATCCTGATTCATGGCAAGGAGGTGACCGTCTTTGCACCATTCCACCCTGAGCGCGCCGCCCTACACACCTTCAGCCGGGCCCAGCTCGCGATACTGGGCAGCCTCTTGCTGCTTTGGGGCGGCGCTCTGGCCTGGAAAGGGCCAACGCTGCTCGTTGTGGCCTCGACCCTGATCACGCTGCTCTATGTTGCCCACTTGCTGCTGCAGTTCGCCATTCTGGGTACCCACCTGCTGGCCCCAGCCGAGGCCAGCGGCGATGAGGGGATCGACGAGCATCTGATCAGCGCCCTCAATAATGTCGACTGGCCCCGCTACACTATCCTGTGCCCGCTCTACCGTGAGGCTGCCGTGGTCGGCCAGATGGTGAACGCTCTGCGCGCCCTGGACTACCCTCGCGATCGCCTGGAGATCCTCCTGCTGACAGAGGAAGATGACGTGGAGACGCGCGCCGCCCTCAAGCAGCTGGCCCTCCCCGCCCACTTCCGGGTGCTTGTCGTGCCGCGCGGCTATCCCCGCACCAAGGCCCGCGCCTGTAACTACGGACTACTACACGCCCGGGGCGACTACCTGGTCATCTACGATGCCGAGGATATCCCCGATCCTTTGCAGCTGAAAAAAGCTGTGCTGACCTTCGCTCAGCACGACCACTCGCTGGCCTGTGTGCAGGCACGTCTGAATTGCTATAATCCTTCGCAAAATCTCCTGACTCGCCTCTTTACTGCTGAGTATTCCCTCTGGTTTGATCTGGTGCTGCCGGGCTTGCAACGGCTCGGTCTGCCGCTGCCGCTCGGTGGCACCTCAAACCACTTCCGCGTCTCGGTGCTGCGCGCCGTCGGCGGCTGGGACGCCTTCAATGTTACCGAGGACTGCGATCTCGGCCTGCGCCTCTTTCAGCATGGCTTCAAGACAGTGATTCTCGATTCAACGACCTATGAGGAGGCGAATTCTCGCCTTAGCAACTGGCTGCGCCAACGCTCGCGCTGGATTAAGGGCTATATGCAGACCTACCTGGTCTATATGCGCCACCCCCTGGTCTACTGGCGCGAGCGGCGCCTGCGCGAACTCTGCAGCGTGCAACTGGTGATCGGCGCCAGCGCCGCCAGCCTCCTACTGAACCCCCTCGTCTGGGCGCTCTCGATCTTCTACGTCTGCACCAGTGGCCGCTACCAGGCTTTTTATCACCTGCTCTTCCCCGGTCCCATCCTCTACGCAGGCGCCTTCTGTCTGATCTTCGGCAACTTTTTCCACCTCTACCTCAACCTGCTGGCGCTGCTGCATCGCCGCTATTATGCGCTGGTGCCCTGGGCCTTGCTGATGCCCTGCTGCTGGTTACTGGACAGCCTGGCCGCTTATCTGGCCCTCGTCGAGCTACTGATCCGACCTCACTACTGGCAGAAGACACTCCACGGCTTCCACCTGCTCAAGCAGCCACAACCTATCAATCAGTTCAGCTCCACGGTGATCCCCGCGACTCCTCAGCGCGGGCCGAGCGAGATCGAGGTTGGTCTGACCCCTATCCGCCTGGGCGCCCATACCCCCTTCAGGCCACTGCGCCTGGTTTTAACACCAGAGACGACCATCCGCCCCTTGCCACGCATTCGCCGCTCGCGCCCCCATGACCTGGGAGCACTGGTGACCTTCCTCTGCGCTTGCCTGAGCAGCATCACCGCCTGCCTCTACTTCTTTCTGCATCAGGAGATTCTGCTCTACGGCGATGCCTACGCCCACCTGCGCATCGCTCGCAGCGTCTTTGATAGCGCTACACCTGGCCTGGCCCAGCTCGGCGGCGTCTGGCTGCCACTGCCTCACGTGCTGATGCTGCCTTTCGTCTGGAATGACTTCCTCTGGCACTCTGGGCTAGCCGGCAGCTTCGTCTCAATGATCTGCTATATCATCGCTGCCCTCTACCTCTACCGCGGTGGTCTGCGCCTGACACGCGACCGCTGGGCCGCCTTCCTCTGTTCCCTGGTCTTCATGCTCAACCCCAATATCCTCTACCTTCAGTCGACACCGCTCACCGAGCTGACCCTGATTTGCATGATGACAGTGGCCGGCTACTACTTCTTGAGCTGGGCCCAGGAGAATCGCCCGCGCTACCTGGTACTGGCGGCTGCCAGCACCTTCCTGGCAACGCTCTCCCGCTACGAAGGCTGGTCTTTCTTTGTTTGCTTGCTTCTCCTGGTCAGCCTGACCAGCCTGCTCAAGCGACGCTCCTTCGCCGAGATCTGCGCTAACACCCTCGTTTTTGCCCTCCTGGGAGGCCTCGGCATCGCACTCTGGCTGGCCTGGAACCGCATCATCTTCGGCGACACTTTCTTTTTCTTGCACGGCCCTTTTTCCTCTGAGATGTTGCTCTCCAGCTTTGCCCGAGCTGGTCGCTTCTATACCTATCACAATGTCAGTCTCTCGTTACTGACCTACATGCTGCTCTCAGTGAAAACCTTTGGGCCATTCTTACTCTTTCTATCGTTGCTGTCCTTCATCTTCTTTCTGCTCAGTCACCGGCTGAGGCCGGAGACCCTGGCCCTGATTGCCTTCATGGCCCCGCTCGGCTTCTATGTGCTTTCGATCTACAGTGGGCAGGCGCTGATCCTGCTACCGGAGATCGGGCCGGGCCATGATCCCGGGCGCCTCTACAACGATCGGCACGGCGCGGCGGTCGTGGTGCCGGCGGCCCTGCTGTTGGCCACTTTGATGAGCAGTGGGTTGCGCCTGTTGCGGGGGAGGCTCCATCTCCTGGGGCGCCTGGCCTGCGCCGGAGCGATCTGTGGTCAGGCTTGCTTCATCGCCGCGACCGGTATTGTGACCCTGCAGGACGGCCTCTACGGGAACTCTTGCACCGGCACCCACCCGGTCAGCATCTACCTGGCCAGACACTACAACGGCGGCCTGATCTTAGAGGACGTCTCTCCCACCAATTTCGACGTGTCGGAGGCCGGCATCAACTTCCGCAATGTGATCTACGATGGCTCGGGCCGGCTCTGGCAGCAGGCCCTGCGCAATCCCGCAGCCAGCATTGACTGGATCGTGCTCAATCCACGGCTTCCGGGCGATCGCGTGGCGCGAGCGCTGCCGCCGGGCAGCCCCCTGCTGCGCCAGTTCACGCTGGTGCTGATCGATTCTCGCAGCGGTATGCACCTCTACCATCACCGCGGGCGTCCTCCGCTGCCAGATCGCCCGATTCCACCGGAACTCTTAACTGCTCATCGTCTCTGCCCAAACGACTAAGGTCTCAGTGCTCGTCTGTTCGCTGGCTCACTCGTCAGGCAAGGCAAAGGTCATGAGATCACGCCCAACGATGATCAGGCCGCGATAGCCTTCGGCGCGTGCCCGCTCCTGCAGGCGGGCCGCGTCAAGCTCGCGGTAGAGATGCGAGCAGACGAGCGTCCTGACCTGGGTAGCAGCGGCCAGCTGGACGATCTCGTCATCGCTGAGATGGCCAGAGTCGATGATGGCCAGGTCCACGCCCTGCAGAAAGAGGCGCTCTTGCTCATGAAAGGAGGAGTCGCCGGTAATGGCGTAGCGCTGCCCCTGCCAGCTGAAACGCAGGCCGTGGTTACCCGCAGGCGGCAGTTCGATGAAATCAAAGAGGTAAGGACCGATCTGAAACGCATCTTCTGTAATTTCGTGGACCAGAATCTGATAATGGGGCTGGCGGAAGCTGTGTGGACTGAAGAGGCGCATCAGTCCATCGACCAGGCGCTGCAGTCCGGGTGGCCCGTAGAGGTGGAGGTCATGTTTACGCGGCTGCCGCCGCGACCAAGCGCCCGCATGCAGCAGGGGAATGAGATCGGAGACGTGATCGGGGTGAAAGTGCGAGATGACGATATGCTCCAGGGCATTGGGATTGAGGCCAATTTCGGCGAGACGCTGGCTGATGCCGCGCCCGCAGTCGAAGAGGATAGGCAGCCCCGCCAGATGCAGGAGAACGCTGGAGGCGCGACGCTCTAGCTCGATTTGACAGGTACCCGTACCAAGTAGCATGAGATAGCTCATCGTTTGTTATCCCTCTTCTTGACAGACGAACGTTCTAGATGCTACCATGCAGGCAGATCATCGTTAGCATACAGGACCAGCAAGCAATGCAGGGTTCCTTTCTTCTTTATTGTGACATCTGTGGAGCGGCTAATCGTCCCCAGGCCCGTTTCTGCTTCGCCTGTGGCCGTCCGCTACAGAATAGCGCGCCTCCCTCGTTAGTGGCCGACCAGGCCCAGACAGCGAGCCAGACAATCTCGGCCCCAGCCTCGCCGACTACCACCGGTCTCTTGCCAGCCAACGCTTTGCTGCGAGGACGCTACCGGATCATCGCTCAGGTCGGGAAAGGTGGCTTCGGCGCCGTCTACCGCGCAACAGATCTGCTGCTGGCCAATCGCACGTTGGCCATTAAGGAGATGAGTCAGCAGTACTTGAGTTCCAGGGAGCTGCAGGAGGCCACCGCAGCCTTTCAGCAAGAAGCCCTCTTGCTGGCAGGTTTGATTCATCCAAATCTGCCACGCATCTACGATCACTTCTGCGAAAACGGGCGCTGGTACCTGGTGATGGACTTTATCGAAGGGGAAACGCTGGAAGAGCGCCTGAGCCGCACCCCCGACGGGCGACTACCTCTTGACGCGGTTCTGCGTCTTGGCCTGCAGCTCTGCGATGTGCTCGGCTACCTGCATAGCCGCCAGCCGCCCATCATCTTCCGCGATCTCAAGCCGGCGAACATCATGCTGACGGGCGATGGGCATCTATATTTGATCGATTTCGGCATCGCGCGTCTCTTCAAGCCCGGCCAGAGCAAAGATACAACGGCCCTCGGTTCCGCCGGCTATGCCGCTCCAGAGCAGTACGGTCGTGCGCAGTCGACGCCACAAACCGACATCTACGCCCTTGGGGCCACGCTCCATCAGCTGATCACCGGTCAGGACCCCTCGCTTTCTCCCTTCACATTCGCCCCTTTCCCGCAGCAGGACGCCGCACATCGTCGGCTAGAGGCGCTGGTGATGCGCATGGTCCAGACAGAGGCCAGCCGTCGCCCGAGCAGCATTCAGGAGGTCAAAGCCGAACTCGAAAGCCTGCTCACCCGGCGTCTGACTGCCCCAGCACGCCCGAGCGCCAGCCAGTACCGGCCCGCGCCGACCTCAGCGAGTACGACGGCTCCCGCCGTCGCGCTCCCCACGGCCCCCCTGATCACGCGCTGTCTCTACACAGGTCACCATCGGAACACCAGCATCTACGCCCTTGCCTGGTCCCCCGACGGGCGCCTTCTGGCCTCCAGTGGGGCCGATGGCAGTGTCCAGATCTGGGAAGCGCTCAGCGGGCACTTGCTGCAGCGCTGCGATTGGCATCGAGGACCAGTCTACGGCCTGGCCTGGTCCCCCGACGGCCAGCGCCTCGCCTCAGCGGGACGTGATGGCACGGTGCGCCTCTGGAACCCGAGCACAGGCGATGAACTCACAAGCTACCAGGGCCACACCTCCTACGTCTACAGTGTGGCCTGGGCGCCCGACGGCCAGTTTCTGGCCTCGGCCAGCGATGACGCAACGGTCCATGTCTGGGCCGCGGCCAGCCCCTGGGAGAGCAGCAGCTATCGCGGTCATCGGCGCAGCGTCAAAGCGGTAGCCTGGGCGCCCGATGGCCAGCGCCTCTCCTCGGGTGGCGGCGATGGCCTCCTGCACATCTGGCCACGTCCTACTCACCGGGGGCGCAGCTTTCTGACCTCCTGGCTCCTCTCACGAAAAGAGATCCACTGCTACGGCCAGCAGCAGCGCATCAACGCCATCGCCTGGTCGCGCGACGGGCGCTACGTCGCCGCAGGGAAGACCGGCGGCAGCGTCGAGATTTGGGAGAGCCAGCATGGCAGGCAACAGGTCACCTATCGCCGGCATAAGGGGGCAGTCTACGCCCTCAGCTGGCACCCCCGAGGTTCCCTGCTGGCCTCCGGCGGACGCGATGGCCACGTCCATTGCTGGCAGGCAATAGATGGGCGGCAGCGCTTCACCTACAACAGCCAGCAAGGCTTTATTTACTCCCTCGCCTGGTCCCCTGATGGACGCTACCTTGCCTGCGGCGGCCAGGATGGAAGCATCTACGTCTGGGAGATCAACTAAGGGCGGGCCGGATCAGCTCCCCGTCAGTCTGACAAGGGCGAGGGCTGGACCAGCGGAAGCCCAATCAATGGCTGGTTTGAAGGCAGGAGAGGGAGACTCGCAGCAGACTTGCGGCACAGTGAGCGCGAGGCGAGTTAATCCCCAACGGTAGCCCCAACCACAAAGGCATCGACGCGCGAGGCTTTGCCCCGCCAGTAGGGTACCTTGAACTTGTGTCCGCCGCTCAGGATTGTCACATCGCGCATATGGATATAGTGGTAGACAATCGGCAGGCCCTCTGGCCCATACTCCGGCTGATCAGGCGGCGGCACCAGCGCCGTATAGTACTTGCGCAGGGCATCGGCAGTATCGGGGTCGTGCTCGCGGTGCGTCTCCTCATTGAGATCAATGTAGAACTGGGCATAGTGGGCGGTGCTCACCATCACCCCGAAAATGAGCAGCCCATGCATCTGCAGCATCATCTCGATCTCCAGATCATGCTGCTCCACCAGCTGAATCCACATCTGCAACGCCACATCCTGCTCGCCGTACTCCCTCAACCAGAGCTGACGACGCTCCATGCGCGTCAGGGGGCGGAAACCGCTCTCCAGCGCCTCGTTGAGTTCCCGCTCGCCATCGGCGGACGATGAGGAGGTGGGAGAAGCATTGGCATTGTTCGTGTGAGCGGCTGCTGGCTGTGGCTGTTGCGGACCCTTCTTGCTCGCTTCCTGCCCGGATTCGCTACTCATAGAGACAGAAACCTCCACAATAAGCCATGTTGCAACATCCAGTACCTTACTCTGCTCTTTTTATGATATCACGATACGCGGGGAAAGGCTGCTGGCCAAAGGGGAGCCAGGGGGAAGAAGGCAGAGAACGGCGCCGGCTCCTTAATTCATGAGGAGAGCGGCGCCGCCTGGCTGCGCATTTCAGAGACGAGGACAGGAGATACCTTCATCAGCGATGGAGGTCGCGCCCGCGCCCGCTCGCGCTCAGGAGGTCGTGGGCAGCGTGCCATCGATAAACCAATCACTCACCGTTGGCTCGCCTGGACGAGGCAAGAGACCAGTGAGAGCGGAGACCGTACCCAGATGGACATCGTCCGGGCGGATAAAGTCCTCAGCCGGATAATGATAGCGCTGCGAAGCATACTCCATCACATCATGCCAGATGGGACCGGCGCCCGTGATGCCAATTACATTATCCATGGCACTATTATCGCTATTGCCTGCCCAAACCCCAACCGCCAGATAGGGGGTATAGCCAACGGTCCAGTTATCGCGGAAGGTCTGGGTTGTACCAGTTTTGGCGGCAGCCGGGCGATCGGCCAGCTCCAGCGGGTTGCCCGGACCAAATTCGTGATAGCGCGAAGCCTTATCCGAGAGAATGCTGCTAATCAGGAAGGAGACATCAGCCCCCAGAGCACGCACCCCATGCGGGTGGGCAGCATCATAGCGATACAGCGGGTGACCCAGGCTATCGGTAATCTCCAGGATGGAGACCGGCGGGACTCTCACCCCTTGATTGGCAAAGGTGGCATAGGCACCAGTCAGTTCCAGCAGAGAGACCTCCGCCGTGCCCAGGGCGATTGAGGGGAAGAAGCACTGTTCTGGTGTCGCCTTCGGCGCATTGTAGTTCTTGCGACAGGCCTGCAGGTCGGCGGTATCGATGGAAGTAATCCCCAGACGCTTGGCCATATTGAGGACATTGTTGAAGCCGACGTACTCGACCGTCGTCACTGCCGGAATGTTAAACGAGTTCGCAATGGCGTTGCGAATCGTCATCGGAAAGGTCGTATGGAACTTCTGATCGTAGTTATTCGGCGTATAGTAGCCAGAAGGTGAATTTGCATCTTTCGTCGGATAAATAGTGAGATGGTCCGGGACAATCATCGCCGGATACCAACCCATCTCGAAGGCCGCAGCATAGACGATGGGCTTAAAGGCCGAGCCGGGCTGGCGCAGGGCGAGCGCCGAATTATACTGACCCTGCACTTTGGGATTCTGATTATTGAAATCGGCGCTGCCATCCATCGCCAGAATCTCGCCTGTCGTTGGACTCATCACTACTACAGCTGCATTATTCACATTGTTCGTCTTATATAGCGGTCCCTGATACTGCCCCAGGTAGGAGTCGTACTGCACGGTGTAGAGGCGATCGTGAACGATCTGCTCGACCTTTTTCTCCAGCGTCAGATCGAGGGTAGTATAGACATTATACCCTCCGTCGAGCAAATTCTGACTACCAAGCAGAGAAGTCAGCTGATCGATGACGTACTGGACAAAGTGGGGGGCCTGAATATGGTGGGTCTCGCTGTAGGGTTTAAAGACAAACTTCTGGCTCTCGGCCTCGGCGGCAGCGGCCTGCTGAGGGGTAATCATGCCTAGCTCGACCATTGACTGCAGGACTACCTGCTGGCGCGCCAGGGCCGCTGGCTTATTGACGGTCGGATCATAATAGGAAGGACTTTGCGGCAGACCGGCCAGCAGCGAGGCCTGAGCCAGATCGAGCTGGGCCACCGCTGGCTTGCAGCGCGTGGCCGTACACTTCGGCTGCAGATTGAAGTAGTTCTCAGCCGCAGCCTCGGCGCCATAGTTCAGGTCGCCGTAGTAGACCGTGTTGAGATACATCTCCATGATCTTCCACTTCGGATACTGCTGTGTCAGACCATAGGCCAACACGGCCTCTTCGGCTTTCACGGCCAGTGTTCGCGGCTGATTGCTGAACAGCTCGTTCTTAATGAGCTGCTGCGTAATCGTGCTGCCGCCCTGAACGACGCTCTGGCTCTGGAGATTCGAGAAGACGGCGCGCAGAATACCCTGCAGATCGACGCCCGAGTTCTCCCAGAAGGTATGGTCCTCTGCAGCCACCGTGGCATTGATCAAGAGCGGAGAGATATCGGTATAACTGACATAAGTGCGGCGACCATGATCGGCGCTATGATCAAACAGCTCATAGAGCAGGTTGCCATTGCGATCGTAGATGCGCGTTGTCTGGAAAAGCGCATTATTATTGGCAATATTGCGCAGCAAGGGCAACTGCGACTCGTAATAGGCGTAAACGGCTCCAGCGCTACTCGAAAAGAGGGCGAGACCAAGCAGCGTGGCCGCCAGGAGCATGACTGCCCAGCGTGGCGTGCGGTGCGGATAGAAACGCCTGCGCCAGCGCTTGCGCAGAAGAATGCGATTGGCGCGCCAGCGACGTAGCGGCGGCATTCCATTCCCCCCGTCCGTAGTGGGTAACGGAGCCAGGATAGGTGGCTGTCCGCTGGCTCCAGAAAGGTGGCGAGCCGGCAGATGCAGCCCCGGGACCCTGGGGCTGAGTGATCCACCGCGCTCGGGTCCCCCCGCGGCTTGACTCTCGTGGTAATCCATTGCTCCCTTTCTCTCCTCGGCTTGCAAGCAGATCGGATGGTGGCGAATGCACCAAGGCCCTCTTCCATTTATAAAACGATCGATGTGTTTTCGCGTATCATCATAGGTAATTCGAGACCACTCTGCAACCTCAGTAGCCCCTTTGCGTATCCTATGGTAATAGATCGTTCCCTGGAGGGGCTTTGTATCAGCGTGGTCAGCGTTAGGGAAAAAGGGGCCAGTACCAGCAGCAAGTGAGGGCAACAAGGAGCGAGACCTATGCAGCAGCAAGAGCAGGGCTGGCAAGCGCCGCAGCATGAATCAGGGAAGGCGAGCGAGCAGCATGTCACTGGTTCCCAGGGCGAAGCGGCCAGCCAGCGCTCTTCATCCTGGAGCTTTCTGAGTCGCAAGCGTGGGCGAGGTCAGAGTCGACAACCGCACCAGGAGCCGCCCGGGCAATATGCGGAGCCGTTGCATGACTATAGTTATCGGCGGGGCTATCCGGCCCAAGACTATCCGCATCGCGAGGAGGAAGGTCTGGCTCCGGCGGCCTCCGAATCAGCCGGGCCTGCTGCCTCTCGGGGCGAAGCTGGCGAGAGTTGGTCAGCGGCAGTCTCAGCTCAGGCTGAGCTGAGAGCCAACCCGGGAGTGGGGCCAGGCCAGCCACCCGACGTCCGTCAGTCCCAGCCCTGGAGGGCCAGTGTTCGCCCTGGATGGTCACCGCCTCCCTGGTGGGCACGGCCTCAGCCACAGCGGGGCCATCACCTTATCTGGATCGTGCTCTGCCTGATCCTGCTGGCGCTGCTCCTCAAGCTGCTCCCCTGGATCGGCGCGCTTATCTTCGGCTTGCTGCTAGGTGGAGTGGGTCTCATCGTGGGGCTGGTTGGGGGCTTCATTGGCCTGATTGTTGGCCTGCTTGGGGCCGTCCTCGGTCTCATCATCGCGCTTCTGGTGGTCTGTCTCCTATGTGCGCTCCCCCTCGCCATCGGGGGGGTGGTCGTCTGGCTGCTGGTCCACACGCATCAACAAGGCTCACAGCGTCGTCCTGGCGCGGGGAAACTCTAATACTAGCCATGATAGACATGAGGTGAGTACGCTCAACGATGGCCGAAGAGCTTGATCTGACCAGCCCGCGTACCTTACGCGCCTTACTCCAGCAGCACGGCATGCGGCCTTTGAAGTCGTTCGGGCAACATTTCCTGGTCGACCGCGGCGTGCTGGCGCGCATTGTGGACGCGGCAGAGCTGGCCCCAACTGATACAGTGCTTGAGGTAGGGGCAGGCACCGGCGTTTTAACGCGCGAGCTGGCCCACCGTGCAGGACGGGTGGTTGCTGTAGAGCTGGAGCGCTCTATGCTGCGTCTGCTCGCTGAAACCACCGCTCCCTTTGGCAATGTCGAGGTGGTGGCTCAGAACTTGTTGACTGTTGATCCACGCGCCCTCTTTGAGAAGCAGCCCTACAAGCTAGTGGCCAATTTGCCCTACTATATCACAGCACCCACCTTTCGCCATTTTCTGGAGAGCGAGCATCCCCCCCAGCTGATCGTTGTAATGATTCAGTACGAGGTTGCGCAGCGCATCGTGGCCGCGCCCGGCGACCTGAGTCTGCTGGGCGTGAGCGTCCAGCTCTTCGGACGTCCGCAGCTTATCGCCCGCGTACCGGCACGGGCCTTCTACCCACCGCCACGCGTCGACTCCGCCATTGTGCGCGTCGAGGTTCAGCCGCGGGCGGCGCTGACCCCTGCGGAGCGCACCCTCTTCTTCCGCCTGGTCCAGGCTGGCTTTGGAGAGCGACGCAAGCAGCTGCACAACGCCCTCGCGCGTGGACTGGGCTTGCCAGCCGAGACAGTGCAGCGCTGGCTACGTCAGGCCGGGATCGCGCCAGAGCGCCGCGCCGAAACCTTGAGCCTCGATGAATGGCTGCAGCTGTGGCGTACCCTGCCCTCCAACGCGCCCGGCAGCCAGGAGGAGTGGTCGGCGTCCATGCTTCCAGGCTCCGGGCCGAGGGGACCGAATGAGACTTAGAGAGTAGCTGCGGATGGCGTTGCTTACAGCGATGCATGCACATAGATCGGCTCTCTGCTACGGAAGCGGAGCGAGAGGCAGGGCGGGGAAGTGAGATCAGTGGCAATCGTGAGGCACGGCAGAGTGGGTGCCCGCAGACCGACCGCGACCTGGCTAGCTGTGCTATGATATAGGATGGGTGAAGAGTGCGATGCGACGCCCCTGCCCGCCAGTGAGAACCGCTGCAGTTCGAGCCTGAGTGACGGGTTTTTTTATGACAACGCAGGAGCAGGAAGTCTTTTGTGATCGCTGCGGCATGGCCAATCCTCCAACGGCGCGTTTCTGTCAGCACTGCGCCGCCGCCCTGCCGTTCCAGCATACGACAGGAACCCTGGCAGAGGAGACGCTGCTGGCAGGACGCTATCAGCTGCTGAGCCTGATCGGTCAGGGAGGGATGGGAGCCGTCTACAAAGCCGCTGATACGCGCTTGAATAATCGTCCAGTGGCAGTCAAAGAGATGAGCAAAGTCGGCCTGACCCCGGCGCGTGTCCAGGAGGCCGAGCAGGCTTTTGAGCGCGAGGCCAACTTGCTGGCCGAGCTACGCCACCCCAATCTGCCGCGCATCTATGATCACTTTACCGAAAACGATCGCTCATATCTGGTTATGGATTTCATCGAGGGCGAGTCGTTGGAGGAATATCTGGCGCGCCAGGGCGGTGGTCCTTTGCCAGTTGACCAGGTGCTGACCTGGGCCGAGCAGCTCTGCGATGTGCTCGGCTACCTGCATAGCCATCAGCCGCCGATTGTCTTCCGCGATCTGAAGCCTTCTAATGTGATGATCGATAACAGCGGGCGCCTCTATCTGATCGATTTCGGCATCGCGCGCCTCTTTAAGCCGGGCCAATCGCGTGACACCACGGCCCTCGGTTCCCCAGGCTATGCGGCACCGGAGCAGTATGGCAAGGCGCAATCGACCCCCCGCTCCGATATCTACAGCCTGGGAGCTTTGTTGCACCATCTACTCACCGGCGTTGATCCCTCGGACCAGCCTTTCTTTTTCCGGCCTGCTTCCGAGCTGAACCCGGCTGTTCCCCCTGCTCTGGAAGCCCTTCTTCAGCGCATGCTGGAAATGGACCCGGAGAAGCGCCCCGCCAGCGCTCAGGATGTGCTGGAGGTCCTGCGCGAGTGCCGTGAGCCAGGCAGCTCTTCTCCACAAACGCATGCGCAGAGCGACACGAGTCGTCTGATCGAACAGGCTCGCCAGCTACGGTCGCAGGGCCGCCTGACAGAGGCGCTCGAACTCTATGAGCGCGTCCTTGCTCGCGACCCCTCGCAGGCTCTGGCCTGGCAGGGACGTGGTCTCACCTACGGTGCACGCTCCCAGCACCGCGAGGCCCTGGAGTCCTTTAACAAGGCACTCAATCTGGACCCCACGCTGGTCACCTCCTGGATTGGCAAAGGCACGGCGCTCAACGCCCTCCATCGCTAT
This sequence comes from Thermogemmatispora aurantia, assembly GCF_008974285.1. Taxonomy (GTDB): domain Bacteria; phylum Chloroflexota; class Ktedonobacteria; order Ktedonobacterales; family Ktedonobacteraceae; genus Thermogemmatispora; species Thermogemmatispora aurantia. Next base: position 1,734,868 of record NZ_BKZV01000001.1, read on the forward strand.
CAGGAAGCGCTTCAGGCCTTTGAGCGCGCACTCCAGCTTGAGGGACGTAACGCCACCGCCTGGAATGGGAAAGGGGCGGCGCTCTCCGGTCTGCATCGTGAGGCGGAGGCCCTGGCCGCCTTTGAGACCGCCCTGCGCTACGACCCCGGCATGGCCCGCGCCTGGTACAACAAGGGACTACTGCTCAGCCGCCGGGGACGCCAGCGCGAGGCTCTCGACGCCTTCGAGCGAGCTTTGCGCTACGATAATCAGCAGGCTCTGGCCTGGTGCGGCAGGGGGCAGGTGCTCCACGAGCTGGGTCAGGTGCGCCAGGCGCTCGACTCCTTTGAGGAGGCAACTCGACTGCAGACCGACCTTGTTCCCGCCTGGGCCGGTAAGGGCGCGGCCCTCTACGACCTCCAGCGCTGGCCAGAGGCCCTGAGCGCCTTTGAGCGAGCGCGCACCCTCGATCCTCACTATGCCCCCGCCTGGTATGGCATTGCTCAGATCTACTACGGCCAGCATCGCCTGCGCCAGGCACTGGATATGCTGGACGAGGCCCTCAAGTACGATCCAGGCTATGTCAAAGCCTGGATTCGGCGCGGCGCCATTCTGAGCGAGCAAGGCCGCCACGCCGCTGCCCTGGAAAGCTACAACCGTGCCCTGGCTCTCGACCCGAATCATGCCCTGGCCTGGCAAGGCAAAGCCGCCGCCTTGTATGCGCTGGAACGCTTTCCCGAAGCGCTGCGCGCCTACGACCAGGCTCTGATGCTGAATCGGGACCTGGCCCTCTGCTGGAACGGGAAAGGGAATACGCTCTATCGTTTGGGATACTATCGCCAGGCACTCGAAGCCTACAATGAGGCCCTGCGACGTGATCCTCAGCTTGCCTCAGCCTGGCATAATAAAGCGCTCCTTTGCCAGGAGCTGGGACGCTATGATGAGGCACTGGAGGCCGCCGAGCGCGCCATCCAAATCGCCCCCCATGATCCTGATCACTGGGAACGGAAAGCCGAGGTCCTCAAAAAGCTGCGACGGAAGCGCGAGGCACGCCAGGCCGAGGCCGAAGCCGCTCGCTTGCGTGGCTAGGCCACCACAGGCCCGCGGACGCTTTCCTGGCACAGCTAAGCTTGAAGTGCAGGTGCCCCCTGGCGCGTGGCGCGGCGGGGCCACCAGACCGCGGGCCTCATTTTCCCAGCCAGCTTGCCTCTTCTCCTCCCTCTTTCTTTTCTGCTCTTCTTTTCTTCTTTAATCACATCTTAACGCGTGGCACTGGCTGCTCACGAGACCGGAAATTCTCCCTCCTCCTCCCTTCTAACCAGCCAAGAGAGCAAGCCAGCTTGACCAGTGGGACATACGCCGTTGCCCCACTGGTCGCTTTCGAGCGGGCATGGTATAATAACCCGTAAATTGCCCCAGCCATCTCAGGCCGGGGAAAATCACGATGAGAGCAAGCATGGACTGCGCAGGTCCCCTGCGTCTGTCCTGTCCGATCAAAAGCCATGTTTCGAAAGATCCTTATTGCTAACCGTGGCGAAATCGCTCTACGGGTCATCCGCGCCTGTCGCGAGATGGGTATCCGCACGATCATCGCGCATTCCGAGGCTGATCGCGATTCGCTGCCGGTACGCATGGCGGACGAGCACATCTGTATAGGACCGGGGCCAAGCGGCAAAAGTTATCTTAATATTCCTAATATCATCAGCGCTGCTCTTATCTCCGGGGCCGAAGCTATCCATCCCGGTTACGGTTTCCTCTCAGAGAATCCCAGCTTTGCCCAGATCTGTGCAGATGTGAACCTGACCTTTATTGGCCCTTCCGCCACAGCGATGGCGATCATGGGCGATAAGGTCTCGGCCCGCGAGGCGATGGCCGCCGCTGGGCTGCCGATGCTACCGGGCACACGCGTGTTACGCACGCTGGCGGAGGCGCGAGAGGCCGCGCGCGAGATCGGTTTTCCCTTGATGTTGAAGGCTGCCGCTGGCGGAGGAGGGCGCGGCATCCGCCTGGTCAACAGCCCAGAGGAGTTTGAACGCGTCTTCACCCTGGCCCAGAACGAGGTGCGCGAAGCCTTCCGCGATGATGGCCTCTATCTGGAGCGCTACCTGCCGCGCGCGCGCCATATCGAGATCCAGGTCCTTGTCGATCACCACGGCAACGGCGTTCACCTGGGCGAGCGTAACTGCTCCTGCCAGCGCCGCAATCAGAAGGTTCTTGAGGAGTCGCCCAGCCCGCTGCTGCCTCCCGAGCTACGACAAGAGATCGGCATGAAGGCCATTCGCGCCGTGCAGCAGATTGGCTATACCAACGCCGGGACGCTGGAGTTCCTTCTCGACGATGAGAACCGCTACTATTTCATGGAGATGAACACGCGCCTACAGGTGGAGCACCCGGTCACAGAAATGGTGACCAGTGTCGACCTCGTCAAGGAGCAGATCCGCATTGCTGCCGGCGAGCCGCTGCAGCTGAAGCAGGAGAACATTCAGTTCCGCGGCCACGCCATCGAGTGCCGGATCACGGCAGAGGATGCCGAGGCCGATTTCCGCCCGCAGACCGGTGTGGTGGAGAAATATCTGCCGCCCGGCGGTCCTGGCGTGCGCGTCGATAGCCATCTCTACGCCGGCTACTCGGTTCCTCCACACTACGACTCGCTGCTGGCCAAGCTGATCGTGTGGGCCGAGGATCGCGACGCCGCCATTGCGCGTATGCAGCGCGCGCTGGATGAGTTCGTCATCGAGGGCCTGCCCACGACGATTCCTTTCCACCAGCGTCTTCTCAGACATCAGGTCTTTATCCGTGGAGAAGCCTATACCCGGTTCCTCCAGGAGGAGGCTGCCTCACTTGGCATCTGACCGGGTTCGCACTGGGTTCGTGCCGGGTCTCGCTGGGTTCTCAGCGGGCCTCTTCTTGCCGCTCTGTGTTCGTTCTCTGGCCGGTCAGCCTGGCTGGTCGGTCAGGCCAGTCAGCCAGCCTCTGCGGCTCGCGCGACTGCCTGGTTAACAGGTAGGTGCTCTCAATCAGGACCAGGGCTTGCTTGATTGACAGCGGATCACGTGCCATCACAGCACCTTACCTGCTGGCGCGAGAGCGGCTGAGAGAACCCGACTATAGAGGAGGTGACGTAATGAGACGTGTCGTTGTAACCGGTTTAGGGCTGATTACTCCCCTGGGGAACGATGTGGCGTCTTCCTGGGAAGCCCTCTGCCAAGGGAAATCCGGCATCGCCGAAATCGTCGGCTTCGATACCAGCCCCTTCCGCGTGAAATTCGGGGGCCAGATCAAAGACTTCGACCCTTCGGCCTATATGGACCGTAAGGAGATTCGCCGCACTGACCCCTACCAACATATCGCTATTGCTGCCACCAAGCAAGCGCTGGCTCAGTCTCGCCTGGAGATCAGCGAGGAAATTGCCGATGATGTGGGGGTCTATATCGGCAGCGGCATCGGCGGTCTGATGACGCTCCACGAGCAATTCCGCATCCTCTTCGAGCGGGGCCCAGACCGCATCAGTCCCTTCTTTATCAACATGATGATTGTCGATGGCGCCCCGGGCATTGTCTCGATCATGACGGGTGCACGCGGTCCCAACTGGGCCGCTGTTTCGGCCTGCGCGACCAGCGCCCATACGATCGGCGAGGCCTGGGAAACCATTCGGCGCGGCGACGCGAAGGCGATGATCGCCGGCGGCTCCGAGCGCGGCATCACACCGATCGCTATTGCCGCCTTCGATAACATGCACGCCCTCTCGCGGCGCAACGATGATCCACAGGGAGCCAGCCGTCCTTTCGACGCCACCCGCGACGGTTTTGTGATGGGCGAAGGAGCCGCGGTCCTTATTCTGGAGGAGCTGGAGTTTGCGAAGGCCCGTGGGGCAACGATCCTGGCCGAGATGGTCGGCTATGGCGCAACAGGCGATGCCTACCATGTGACTGAGCCGGCTCCCGGCGGCGCCGGTTTAGTGCGCGCGATGCAGATGGCCCTGCGTAAGTCTGGTCTGCGTCCCGAAGATATTGATTATATCAATGCGCACGGCACCTCGACGCCCTACAATGATCGCACCGAAACCCAGGCCATCAAGACCTGCTTCGGCGAGCACGCCTATCGCCTGGCGATCAGCTCCACGAAGTCGATGACCGGCCACACCCTTGGGGCCGCGGGAGCCGTCGAGGCTGTCATCAGCATCATGACGCTGCTCACCGGGATTATTCCACCGACCATCAACCTGCACCATCCCGACCCCGACTGCGATCTGGATTACGTGCCCAACCAGGCACGCCAGGCCCAGGTCAGGGTGGCCATGTCCAATTCAATGGGCTTCGGCGGACATAACGCCTGCCTGATCTTCAAGCGCTACGAGGAGAGCGAGTAGTCAATAGCTGTACTACGCTGTTGTCTGCTCGCCTCTCTAGATCTGAGTGAACCGGGGTGGATAAGCCTAGCTGGCGCACTGCTAGAGTGCTCAGGTACGGCCTGCTCCGGTTTGCTGTATGCCTTTAATCTGCGAGCGAGTGTGATGATGAGCAACAAGGAAGAAGATCGGAAGACGGCCTGGATCGAGCGCCTGGAGGAACTGGTGCACGTGCTCGAAGGCAGCTCGGTGGCCGAGTTGGAGCTAAATGAGCACGATCTGGAGATTATCATTCGCCGCCAGCCAGGAATGGTGCTGGTGACTGCCCCATCCGTTAGCGAGGTGGCGACCAATCCTGTAACAATGGTGCGTAGCCGGGGCGCGGCGAAACGGCCTGCAGGCGCCAGCAAAGCCGCCTCGGCGAAGAGCCGCGAGGAGGAGCGCACGCTGCCGGTCGTAGCACCGCTCTCCGGAGTCTACTACGCAGCCCCTTCGCCGGATGAGCCACCTTTCGTCTCGATCGGCGATGTCATCCAGGTCGGCCAAACAGTGGCCCTGATCGAGGCCATGAAATCCTTTAACGAGGTACCTTCCCCGGTCGCCGGGCGCGTGACTAAGATCCTGGTAGAGAACGGGGCAGTCGTTCAGAAGGACGAGGTGCTCCTGCGCGTTGAGCCGGTCTAGCCAGAATCGCTTGAACAGTCCGTGGAAGTCTGTTAACCCTCCTTCTACTCTCCACGAGCAGACAATCGTGAAGAGCGCGATCGAGAGCGCATCTCTGCTGTTCCAGGGACCTGGTCGGGAGTAGAGGCTTGCAGCATGGTCAGCAAACCGCCAGGTCCCTCTTGTCATCTCCTCCCTGCCATGAGTGCTCTGTTGCCTGGAGGCCAGCAGCCCGAAACAAGGAGCGTCGTACCGTATGAGTGAGATAGCTGATAATCGTCGTCCTCTGCGCTTTGGCGTCCTCTCACATAACACCACACCGGATCTTGCTACCCTGCTAGCACAGGCCCAGCGCGCCGAGCAGCTGGGCTACTCGACCTTTCTGCTGCCCGACCACATCGGCGATCAGTTTGCTACAACGCTGGCTCTGGCACGGATCGCCGCGGCCACCACGCACTTGCGCGTGGGAAGCTACGTCTTCGCCAACGACTTCCGCCACCCTGTCATGTTGGCGCGTGAGGTGGCCACCCTCGATGTTTTCACAGGCGGACGCTTCGAGCTGGGCCTGGGAGCCGGTTGGATGGCGAGTGAGTACCAGCAATGCGGCATTCCCTTTGCCTCGCCCGGTGTGCGCATAGAGCGACTCGCCGAATCTTTGCAGATCATCAAGGCCCTGCTGGCCGGTGAGCGACTTAGCTTCAGTGGTCGGCATTACACGATTGAGGGGCTGGCCCTGGCACTGCAGCCGCAGCAGCGCCCCTATCCGCCAATTCTGGTGGGTGGTAGCGGCAAACGCTTGCTCTCGCTGGCGGCACGGGAGGCGACTATTGTCGGCTTCTCCCCACGGACACAGACTATCAGCGTGGCTGGCCATATGAATCAGAGCCTGGATATACAGGATGCCCTGGCCCCCGCTCTGGCCGAGAAGCTGACCTGGGTACGTCAGGCCGCCGGCCCGCGCTTTGCTTCGCTCGAATTGAACCTGATCGTTCTCGAAGTCATCTTGACCGGCAAGCGCCAGCAGGCCCTGACCGAGGTCGCCGCCCGCTACGGTCTCAGCGAGCAAGAGGTTGCTACAACACCTTATTTCCTCATTGGCAGCTCAGATGAGATTTGCACTCAATTACTACACTATCGTCAACAATATTACATCTCCTATTGGGTCGTCTGGGAAGAATATATGGAGGCTCTCGCTCCAGTGATCGCCCTGCTGAACACTTCATCTTCTCCATAGCCATTCCTCCCATTGCAGACTGTCTGCCTGCCCTCCAGTCCTTTCAGTCAGACGCTATAGCAACTTACATTTATTACATTTGTGAAACAAATGCATTGACATGCGTAAAAGTATCTGCTATGGTGAGGGCATGTGGGAACTGCAATCATCGAAGGAGGTTCCATGATCACCAGTAGCCGGTCACAGGGGGATAGACCGCCGCATGTACTGACTTCTGAAGAGTATCCAGGTAAGGTCATGCCAGCGATACTGACCAGCTGGGACCTGATGACCCTCTATGTCTTGCTGATTTTCTTTCCGACCAACGTCTCTAATGCCATTGCAGGTGGCGCGGCGGGCATTACCTTCTGGCTAGTAGGAGCGATCCTCTTCTTTGTGCCCTGCGCCATTGCCACTGCCCAACTAAGTGTCATCTTCCCTCACGAAGGCTCGCTGTACAACTGGGCCTACCGCATCTTTGGCAGCTACATGAGCTTCTTTGTGGGCTTCTGTGTTTGGCTGCCTGCCCCACTGCTCTTGATGGCCACCAGCGACCTGGCGATCAGCTATATCCCGGGCCTCAACAGTGGCTGGCTGACTGCTCCCTGGCAGCAAGGTCTGGCTCTGAGTGTGGTCATCCTGATCTCGGGCTTCATGGCTGTGCAACCGCACCGCACGGTACAGAACATTACCAACGCCGCTTTCGTCCTCTTACTGATTGCCAGCGGTCTCGTCATTTTAGCGGGCATCGTCTGGCTTGCGACTGGACACGCGCCGGCGACGAGCTTCTCGCGGCTTTCAGATTGGCTGATCACCTGGGACCCAAAGACCGGAGGTAACTTCGGCCTCTTTGGGGTGATTACTCTGGGCTATCTGGGGGTCTATTTGCCGATCACTATGCAGGCGGAGGCGATTGCTCCCAGCGCAGAGACACGCCGCCAGTTGATCCTGCGTCATCTGCTGTGGGGGACACTGATTGTGGTGGTTGGCTATGTCCTCGTGACCTTCGCCATCCTGGTCGTCGAAGGGCCAAAGTCTGCCTATGTGCTCTTTGCCCTCGTGACTACTGTCGATACAGCTCTGGGGAAGCTGGCCGGCAACGTGGTCGCTGTCTGTATGCTGGGCGTCTTCTGCCTGGTGACGATGGTCTATAACCACATCTATGCCCGCTTCCTGATGGTGGCTGGCTTCGACCGCCGCATTCCGGTGGGCCTTGGCCTGCTCAACAACAATCGCCAACCAGCCCGCGCCATCGCCATCCAGACTGCCGCGGCCATCTTTATCACGATCCTCTTCTTTATGGTTATTCCTTACCTGTTCGGCAGCAATCCGGCAGACCTCTCCCTCGAGGTCTATTTCGTCGGTATTGGAGCAGGAACCATCTTATGGGCCTTCTCAACCATTTTCCTGTTTATTCTGATTCTGGCGCTGTATATACGCGATCGCCGGGCACTGCTGTTGAATCGTCTCGTGCCGATGCCCGTGCTACTGCTAAGCTCGGTTGTCGGTCTGATCACCGGCATCATCGCCATTGTTGACACGGCCCTCAACTCGTGGGTACCCCTGCTGACCAATCAGCAGTGGAGCCTGATTGTCGCAGGTTTGACGGCGGCGACGCTGATGATCGGTGCCATCATCAGCATGTTCGCAACCGGTGAGGCGGCCTGGCAAGAGATCGAGCGTGGGGCTTAGCCGGCAAGCGCGTTGACAGGGCCTGGCTCTGCTGTTATTGTTGGTAGCAGAGCCAGCCAGTCTATCCTGTTAGTGTTGCTGGTCGCCAGCGAGCCGGTACGCTACTCCCGCCAGTTGCGGAGCGGCGATCGTGCTTGCTGACCAGCAGCGAGGGGGCCAGCCAGTCAGTGGGTGAGCGGGCGAGCAGAGTAGCAGTGCGCCACGCCAGCAGCGTTGCCTTAACCCAGGGTAGCACCAGACTTACCGCTATTCAGCAATCAAGCGCTCTACAGATGATCTGGTCTTCATAGCAAGACCTGAACTGGAGGTGATTTATGGCATCTCAGGAAGAATTGGTGGGGCAGACGACGCCCGGCGCGGCCCTTCCCGAGGGCGACATCGCCCTGGAAGAGCGCCAGGACCTCGACAAGCTGCACATCAATGCCATCGGCATGCCCAGCGTCATGTACTACTGCTTCGCTGGGGCGGCGCCGATTGCGGCCATGTTCTTTAACGTGCCCAACATGGCAGCGCAGGCCGGCGCCAGCGTGCCGCTGGTCTTCCTGCTCTCGGCGATCGGGTTGCTGCTCTTTGGAATCTCGATCGTTTATTTCTCGCGCCGCCTGACTTCGGCGGGCGGCTTCTATACCTGGGTACGGCATGGCCTGGGAGCGGGCACGGCCTTCCAGGCGGGCTGGCTGATGCTCTTCGGCTACGCTATTTTCGAAGCCTCCTCTCAAGCGGCCTTTGGCGGCCTGGCCGACATTAATATTTCCACCTATCTTGGCTTCCACATGCCGCTGGGCTGGGTTACCTACGCCCTCATCGGCTGCGTCCTCGTCTTTTTGCTCTCCTTCTTCGACATCAAGTGGTCTACCTGGTGGCTCGCTCCCTTCCTTGTACTAGAGATCGGGAGTCTGGTGCTGCTCGACCTGATGATCACCATTCATGGAGGGGTCGCCGGCCATGACCTGCTCCATACCTTTACGCCCGCAGGCTCCGATCTCAAAGGGGTTGCCCCGGGTGGAGTGTTGGGTATCGGTGTGGCTATGGCACTCGGTATCTGGTCCTGGATCGGCTTCGAGGCCGGCGCCGTCTACGGCGAGGAGTCGCGTAACCCGCGCCGTGCTGTGCCTACGGCCATCTTCTCGGTGATCCTGATCATGGCTGTGCTCTACATCTGGACCACCTATAGCGCTGTCATTGGCCTCGGCTGGCAGCACGCCGGCGATACGCTGGGCAATATCGCTATTGCCCCAACCCCCTACTATAACCTGGCCGACCACTTCGTTGGTGGGTGGCTGAAAGTCCTGATGATCATCGCCGTGACAACGAGCAGCTTCGCAGCCTGTCTGGCCTTCCATAACGGGATGGTGCGCTACTTCTACGCGATGGGTCGCGAGGGCATCCTGCCGCGCGTTTTCGGGCGCACGCACCCGCGCTGGAAGAGTCCCCACTACGCTATCATGGCCCAGAGCTTGTTTACGATTCTGGTCATCATCTTCCTGGCCTTCATTATCCAGAAGAACAATCCTGATGGCAGCGTGAGCTACGCCCTGGGCATCGCCGATGGCAAAGTTTACACGCAGACCAGCGGCATTACCAGCTACGCCTGGCTGGCGACGATCGGCACAATCAGCTTCCTGGTGGTCTATATCCTGGTGAACCTCTCGACACCGGCTTTCGCGCTGCGCTTCGATCGCCAGAACTTTAATCCACTGCTCCACCTGATCGCGCCGATCGTCAGCTGCCTCTTCTTGCTGATTCCTCTGGTTTCGTTTATCATGCCGCCGTTGCCGGTGATTGGTGACTTCTTCACCGGCCTGGGCTTCTTCCCAACGCCCTTCCCCTTGAACATCCTGCCGCTCTTCGTCATCGGCTGGGTGATCATCGGGCTGCTCTATTCCTTCTATCTGGCACGGCGCCATCCCGAGCGCTACGAATTCTTGGGCCGTATCCTGCGCGCTGAGTCATAGCCCAGAGAGTAGCCTTCCCCTTACAGGTGGTGCTCAAAGCGCGTCACCTTGCCGGTAAGCAGGAAGAGGGATCGAAGTCGGTGCCCGCTGATCAAGTAGACCAGGCTGAAGCGCCGACCTCGGTCCCTCTGCTTATTGTTGCGCCTGCGGCCAGCGTAGACCGTCCAGTGCAGACCGTAAGGAGGAGGTCAGGAGAGCGGTCCTAAAGGCTGGGGGCCAGGCTCATTGCAGTCCGCTTTGGCTTTAGAAGTCGGCCAGATACTCCTGCTCTTCCCACTCCAGCTCGGCAGCCTGCAGACGCTGGCGCACATAGTCACCGCGGCGCTCCAGCTCCTGGCGCTTGGTCTTAATGAAGATCTCGGTAAACTGCATGCCCAGCAGGTCGCGGAGAGCCGTATCGGCCTCCAGATGCTGCAGAGCTTCCTCCAATGTGGCTGGTAGTGGCGCAAAAGCCTCGTGCTCTTCCGCCGGGCCTTCGGCCAGGGCGGGTGGCACGGCCTCCTCTTCGAGACCAAGCAGGCCCGCGGCGACAGTGGCAGCCAGCGCCAGGTAGGGATTGCTCATGCTCGATGGAGCACGGTTCTCGACGTGGGTGCCAGCATCGCCCGTATTCTTGACGCGTATCAGGGCTGTGCGATCGTCGAGGCCCCAGCTGAGATTGACCGGCGCAAAGGAATGATGCAAATAGCGGCGGTAGCAGTTCGGAGTCGGGGCGAGCAGCGCCAAGGCCCCTGGCATATGCTGGATCAGGCCCCCGATGAAATGATAGGCCAGGGACGAGAGGCCATGACGATCATTCGTGTCAAGAAAGGCATTGCGACCGTTGGCATCGCGCAGGCTGAGATGAACATGGGCCCCCGAAGAGGACTGGTCAAGAAAGGGGCGAGTCATAAAGGTGGCGTGATAGCCAAGCCGGCGCGCAATCATTTTGACGCCATTCTTGAAGGTATAGCCGTAGTCTCCCGCAGTGAGGGCATCCTCTGCATCGTAGGTGATTTCATACTGGCCTGGGCCATATTCACAATTGCAGGTCAGCATTTGCAAGCCCAGCTCGGGTAAGAGGTCCATGATCTGCAAGGGCACCGGGCAGGCGACATTGCGCTGGGTGTGGAAAATATGCAGGCGATCGAAAACAGGTTCCTTGCTCAGCAGATCCTGAAACAAATAAAACTCGTACTCGATCGCCGTATGGGCGCGATAGCCCAGGGCTGCCAGGCGCTCCAGGACGCGGCGCAGTACATAGCGCGGGGCTGACTCTACAGGAGAGCCGTCGGGCCAAAAGGCATCACAGATCACGCGGGCGCTCGCATCCAGCCAGGGCACGACTGCCGCGGTGGTCAGATCGGGGCGCAGGACCGCATCGCCATAGTTGCGCTCTTCACTTTGGTAGGTGCCAGGCACCAGATTGGTACCCGAATCCACCGTTGTCATGACACCGATCATGCGCAATCCATCGCGGGCAAACTGCTCCCAGCGGCTCAGAGGCACAATTTTCGAGCGGGCCATACCATGCATATCGGGCAACTCGAAGACCACATGGCGAATGCCTCGCTCCTGCCAGCCCCTGCTCAGCTCCTCAATGGTTGACACGTCGGGAATAGGCTTTGCTGTCATCAGATCCTCCCAATGCGATTACTCGGGCGCTGTCCGGCAGGCAGCCTGCTCATGACCAGCCGTCTGTCTCCCAGGACAAACTTTATTATTACTGATCCATCTGTTCTTGACAACGCTTGCCCGCTCAGGCGGCCATTTTGGACGAGCCTCCCGCGCCCGCGCCCACAGCCCTTCGCCCTGTTAGCCAGCGCTCCGCCTCTTTTTCTACCCGAATTGAATATTCTGTTCTATAAGAAGCAAGAGACCCATCCTTTGAGCGCAGCACGATCCTTGCTCAAGGAGCGTCAGAAGAGATACAATACAGGCTAGTTCCTTCTTGCGCACATGGGGGGCCGGTCTGGTTGACCGGTCAGGGCAGCAGCCCGGAAAGGAGACGCATCGATCATGAGCACGACTCATGTTGCTGCTCCACTCTTTCAACTTCAACAGTTAGATCTTGAGCTTGAACGCCTCGCTGCGGAGCGGCAGGGGATCATCCAGGCCCTGCGCGACAACCGTGCCCTGGCGAAGCTGCGTCAGGAGCTGGTCAGCGCCCGGCAGCAACTGCAAGCCGGGCAGCAGACCCAGCAAGAAGCAGAGTGGACACTAGAGGAGATCAGCCGCCGCCTGCAGACTCTAGAACAGCGCCTCTACAGCGGTATCGTGACCAGTCCCAAAGAGCTGACCAGCCTGCAGCAGGAGGTACAACACCTGAGAGCGCAACAAAGCCGTCAGGAGGAGCAAACACTGGAAGTGATGGACCTCATTGAGACGCTGCAGCGTCAGGTTGCTCAGCGAGAAGAAGAGCTACGCCGGGCCGAAGAGGATTGGGAGCAGCAGAGTGCCGCTCAGCGCGCCCGCCTCGACCAGCTGGAGCAGCGCCGGCACGCCCTTGAAGAGCAACGCGCAGCCCTGGCTAGCTCGCTTGCCGCCGACCTGCTCAATCGCTACGAGACCCTGAGACGCACACGCCAGGGCCGCGCTATCTCGCGCGTGGAGCAGAACTCCTGCCAGTGGTGCCGCGTTCTACTGACCTCCAGTGAGATGCAGCGCGTGCGCTTGGGCACCGAGATTCAAACCTGTAGCAACTGTGGACGCATCCTCTTTTACGATCGCTAGCTGCTCGCCCGGCTTGCATTGCCGAGGCAGCTGCGATGAGCAATGAAGGCGGGCGACCACCATTGATAAGACACAGGGACGAGGAGAGCCTGGGGGTTGAGAATGGGGAGCAGAATGTGCACGACTCGGGAGTGAGGGGAGGAGGCAAGGACAAGACCGGAAGATGGACGACGAGCGGCGCCTCCGCGCGAAGGCGCGGAGGCGTGATTGTGATCCTCTCTGATTGTCCGCCCGCCGGTCATCAGATCAGAGGCTGCAAGCACAGGCATCTCGGTGGCGCCTGGACCGTTAAAGAAAGAACCAGGCAACTAATTCGACTTGACGATGACCGTCGTCCCTACCGGCGCCCAGTTATAGAGCCAGGCCGCCGCCTTCACCGACATCTCCACACAGCCATGCGAACCCCAGGTCCAGCCGGCTACAGGATCATAGTGCCAGCCATTTGTGCCGGGACCGAAGATTCCATGCCACCAGGCATCGTGGAGGAAGTAGCCACCCCAGTCGAATTCTAGCGCATAGTTAATGAACGTTGGCGGATAATAGTAGGGCGAGCCAGGAGGCCAGGGCGAATAGAAAGTTGTCGGGTGCAGCTTGCGGAGCACATGGAAGGTGCCCGTAGGCGTGGGTAGAGAGGGCCGCCCCGATGTAATCGCCGTATTGAAAACCTGCTTGCCATTGTCATAGGCATAGAGCCACTGCTTCGATAAGACAACCACAATTACCTTACCGCTGCCATAAGGGCTGGCCTGGCTGCTGCTCTGCGCCTGGACAACTAGACCGCTATAGATGTAGAGTGGGGCACTATTGAGAGGGCTGATCCGATACCAGTAGGGACTGCCCCAGACATTTTGTCCGGCAACGCTTGCATAGACTGTTACGCTCGTATTTGGTGCATAAACGCTTACAACTGCATATTGAGTGCTCGGGCCTCGACGCACATTCGACCAGTTAATAGTGATGCCCTTCCAGGAGGTTGCGGCCTGGGCGGTCGCACTGGTGCCGGGGAGGGGAGCAAATGAGAAGGTCAGTGCTACGAGGAAGGCGAGCAACATGATAAGAGCAATATGCTTCCGGGAAATTGCTCGCATCGTATCCTCCATATTTAAAGAGCAGCTGTGCTTGCTGCTCTCAGTATACGTGAAGAAAAGCTAGCAAGCAAGAGTTAGTAGATCATCATGTATCAAAGTATTATGTAGCCGGTACCTTTTGGCCAAGGGCAAATGAGCGCAGCAAGTAAGAAACTCGGGTATCTTTGAGAGAGACACGCCTCAGCGGGGAGAGAAGAACTGGCAACAAAGAAGGACGCCCAGTGCGGGCGTCCCTGGCAGGCTGGTCCAACCAACCATCATCAACGAAGCAGAAAAAGAGGTCTTGCCAGGTCGCGAGCGTATCGTATGTGCAGCCGTGCTCTCTTTCTTCTCCAGTCACCGCCTCTTGCAGGCGATTCGCAGCCACAGAGAGCGGGTAGATAGAGCAGCCTGCGTCCGCCAAGCCAAGCCAACCCACCAGCTAAAAGAGCGAAAGCTGCTGAGGTGGCTCCTCTGGGGGATTGGCAGCCGGCGAGCTGGCGGAGCCGAGCTTCCCCTCGGCAGCCAGGCGTTCGGCCTCGGCCAATACCACCGGGATCTTCTTAAAGTCCTGGCGAATCGTCTCTTTCAAGCTTGCCTGATGGAGGCCAGCAGCCGGATGATACATCGCCATACAAATATAGCCGTCCTTCTTTTGAGCCTTGCCGTGAATCGCGCTAATCTTGGCTGAGCCAAAGAACTTGGCCATCGAGTAGCGTCCCAGTGTGACAATTAGCAGCGGCTTGATGGCAGCAATCTGGCGATCCAGATAATCGTTGCAGGCGCTGATCTCCTCGGGGAGGGGATCACGATTATTGGGAGGACGGCACTTCACCACATTGGTAATAAAGACATCCGAGCGCTTGAGATTAATACTCTGCAGCAGCTCATCGAGGAACTGACCGGCAGGCCCCACAAAAGGCCTCCCCTGCTTATCCTCATGGTAACCTGGTCCTTCACCGATGAAGAGAATGCGAGCGTTCGGAGGACCTTCGCCTGGGACGGCCTTCGTGCGCCCTTTACAGAGGTCGCACTTAGTGCAGACAGAGACCTCCGCAGCTATCTCCCGTAGAATCTCCTCTGGCGACATAGATACCTCTCTAGTAAGTTGCTCTGTTCTATCGGCGCAGGTCATTTTCTGGATTGGCAACCATTATGGGATGTTTCAGCCCTCGCCGCAAGAGGCATAGGACCTGCAGGTACTCCCGGCGAAGACCAGCATTGAATGGCCTCGCGCATGACTAGCTGTGATGTAACAGGGCCAAAAGGAGGACGCCAGAGCCTGACGCTAGCCAGCATTCGATCGAGGTACGTACAGCAAGGAGGCGTCAGACCGCATGTCCTGGCTGTGGCTCGTCCGCTTACAGCGATCGTTCCTGCTCATCCTGGCAAGCCACGAGCCAGTTGCTCTGAACGGAGTCAGTGCAGCGAGCCAAAAGCAAAGAGGAGGGCAGCCTGCCGGCGGAATTTGCCTCCAGCGCGGCCCCCTCCTGCATCAGGCACTTGCAGCGTCTGTCTAGCAGCTATCCTATCCGCTCAAGTCTACTCAAGCGGTGCCTGCGCCACGACCGACGTCACACCGACACCGACACCGACTGATGCCAGGCCCTGGCTTCCTCACAGGCAGTGAGCGCTACCATCGGCGCTCGTTGGGGCGAGGGCCAAAGCCGCTGTCACGCCGCGGGCCACCAGAGCCGCGGCCAGAGCCACCAGAGCCACCCGGGCCCATCGGACGGCGCTGCCCGCCACTGAAGTTACCACTATTGTAGCCAGGTGAACGCCCGCCACCGCCGCGCTCCGAGTAGCCACCACGGTCGCGCCCACCGCCACCATAGCCGACATTGCGTCCAGGGGCTGCCAGATCGCGGTCGCGCCCACCTCCATAGCCACCGCCACGACCTGAGCCACCACGGTCGCGCCCGCCACGGCTAGCAGCGCGATCGCTATCCAGCTCGGCCTGCGAAGGCAGTTCACCGCTGAGAGCCGCACGGCGCGAGAGATTGATGCGCCCCTGCGAATCGACCTCAATGACCATCACTGTGATCTCATCGCCCACCGAAACCACATCCTCGGGACGCGACACCTGATAATCGGCGAGCTGCGAGGTACGGACCAGGCCTTCCTTGCCGGGCAGAATCTCGACAAAGGCTCCGAAGTCGACCAGGCGGCGCACCGTCCCCGTATAGATGCGACCGACCTCCACCTCCTCGGTCAGAGCGCGGATGGCATCCATCGCCTGCTGCATCGCCTCGCTGGAAGTGGCCGCGATATTGACCGTCCCGTCGTCCTCAATATCGATCTTGGCGCCGGTCTCATCCTGGATCTTGCGCACCGTTTTACCGCCGGGGCCGATCACCGCACCAATCTTATCAGGATTGATCTTCATGGTCTGGATGCGTGGAGCGAAGACCGACAGCTCCGGACGCGGAGCATCGAGGGCATCGAGCATCTTCTCCATGATATACATGCGGCCCTCGCGTGCCTGCTCCAGGGCCTTGGCCATGATATCGTAGCTGATGCCCTTGACCTTGATATCCATCTGGAGGGCCGTCACGCCATCGGCGGTGCCGGCGACCTTGAAGTCCATATCTCCCAGGGCATCCTCGATCCCCTGAATATCGCTCAGCACAGCCCACTTGCCGGCGCGCTCGCCCTCGCCCGTTACCAGTCCCATCGCCACCCCGGCCACCGGTGCATGGATGGGAACACCGGCATCCATCAAAGCCAGCGTCGTTCCGCAGACTGACCCCATCGAGGTTGAGCCATTGGACGAGAGCACATCAGAGACGGCGCGGATCGTGTAGGGGAACTCCTCCTGCGAGGGGATCACCGCCAGCAGAGCGCGCTCCGCTAAGGCTCCGTGACCAATTTCGCGGCGGCCTGGGCCGCGCAGCGGTCTGGTTTCACCGGTCGAGAAGGGTGGGAAATTGTAGTGATGCATAAAGCGCTTGCTTTCGCTGGGGGTCAGACCGTCAAGGATCTGCTCCTCACCTGGCGAGCCAAGCGTCACCACACTCAGCACCTGGGTCTGACCACGCGTAAAGAGGGCCGAGCCATGCGTGCGCGGCAGCAGACCAACCTCGCAGGTAATTGGGCGGATCGTCTTCAGATCGCGACCATCGGGCCTGATCCCATAGTCCAGAATCTGGTTGCGCACATAGGTCTTCAGCTCCTTCTCGTAGAAGGCCATAATCTCCTTCAAACGATCGGGATACTGTGCTCCAAGCGTCTGCACCAGTTCGTTCTGGACCACGGTCAACGCCGCCGAACGGGCTGTCTTATCGGGGTGGTTCACCGCCTGCTCCAGACGCGGCTGCACGAACTCGGCCACCTGGCGCTGCAGTTCCTCATCGACAGGAGGTGTCTCAAAGGGCCGCTTGGCCACATTCACCGCCTGCATGAGCTTCTCTTGCATCTTAATAATATCCTGCAGCGCCTCCTGGCCCCGGATCACCGCCTCCAGCATGATATCTTCGGGCAACTCCTTAGCCCCAGCCTCGACCATCATCACTGCATCCGCCGTGCCAGCTACCACCAGATCGAGGCGACTGCGATCCATCTGGGACTCCAGCGGATTGATCACCAGCTCGTTGTCGATGTAGCCCACGCGCACCGCACCAACTGGGCCAGCGAACGGGATGTCGGAGATACAGAGGGCAGCCGAGGCACCGATGATCCCCAACACATCGGGATCATTCTCCTGATCTACAGAGAGTACAGTGATAATAATCTGCACATCGTTGCGGTATCCTTTCGGGAAGAGGGGGCGAAGAGGGCGGTCAGCGAGGCGGCAGGCAAGAATGGCGTGCTCGGAAGCCCGCCCCTCGCGCTTAATAAACCCGCCGGGGATCTTACCGGCGGCATACATACGCTCTTCAACGTCAACGGTCAATGGAAAAAAATCAATGCCTTCACGAGGCTCTTCACTGGCTACGGCGGTCGCCAGGATCACAGTATCGCCATAGCGCAACAGGACTGCGCCATTGGCCTGCTCAGCTACTCGTCCCGTTTCAATGCTCATGACGCGACCGCCAATGACAGCTTCTTGACGATGGATCATAGTTCCTCCGACTACTATACACCCCTTGGCTGGACCGTAGACCTGGAAACTCTCCTTGCTTCACGGGGACGTAACGGGGTGCTTGTGAACAGACAACTGACCGACTACTACTACTACTTCTACTCTTGCTCGCAACGATAACCTGAATAAGATCCCCTGCCTCTGCTCTTTCTTGACTGGCTGTCTGACTGACTTCCTTCCGAACCGCTACAACAAGCGAGCGAGTAAGAAGAAGGAATGAAACCGCGCTGCTTTCAGCCCCTTACTGGAAAACCCTCATACGAATACGACCGCGCGATCATCAACCGTCCGATCGCTGGTCATTCACTCAAGATGCGCAGATTAGCGATTCACTGTGCCTTCTCTCTGTCAGTAGCTGTGCCACTCTGGCCTGCCAGCGCTCCTCTGGCTGACTGACAGGCTGCCGACGTTCTACTCCTGACCAGGTCCATAGCAAGCGGAGGGCGCTGTGCCTGGTGGAAAGGAGGTTCTGCCGCCTTCTTGCGTTCTTTATTCTCTCTTCGGCCAGGCGAGACGGGACAAAACGGATCTTCTGTTACCTTGCTTCCTCACTCACTTAACTCACTTACTCACGCCGACTGATTCTCCGCCTGGCTGGCTGTGCACAGGCTGCAGTCTCGCCCCCTGGATTGGGCAAGACTCAGGAACGATCGCCCATGATCTCGGGCAAACAACATACATAACGTAGTCTTCAGTACTACGTATAGCCCATCACGCGCAAGTGTGAGAAACGAGCCACTCTTACGCTTGTCCGGCCTATGCCCAGGTGAGCAGGCCATCCGGGCGCCTGGACTCTCATCCTGGCGGGCGAGGCGCTTGCTGGCCATCTCACTCCTCCAGCGGCTCTGCTCAGGCTGGCTCTCCAGCCAGGAGGCGCGCCACTGGACTCGTAACGCAGGACCTCGTGCCCGTGGCCACCCAGCGAGCGGTCGGCAAGCGTTACATGAGATAGCACTCCTCCTCTCTTCCTTCCTGCTTGCTTTTGCTTCCACTCTCACCCTTAGACCACAGAGGGGCGTCCGCGAGGCGAGTTAGCGGAGGAGGAGCCAGGAACCATGCCGACCGATCGCTTGCCAGATAGCCGGGTCCTGCTTTCGTGCCTTAGTGGCGCAGACCGAGCTTGGCAATCAGCGCCCGATAGCGCTCCGGGCTTTTGCGGCTCAGGTAAGCAAGCAAACGACGCCGCTGACCCACCAGCATCATCAGGCCGCGACGGGAATGAAAATCATGCTTATGAATCTTCAGATGCTCGGTCAGCTGATTGATACGTGCCGTCAGCAGCGAGACCTGCACCTCAGGCGAGCCGGTATCGGCCTCGTGGATACGAGACGAAGCGATAATGTCAGTTTTATCCTCGCGAGTCAATGCCACCCTCTGTTTCACCTCCTCATCAGGCTCAGGTGAGATGACCAAACTTTTAGCGGGTTTGAGAGGATGCTCTGACGAGCGCCTCTCAGCCTGAGTAGTCCTGGATGATACACCCATGCATTATATCACGCTAGTTTGTCAGCGTCTAGATGGCTCTGACGCTTGCTGCCGTGAGAGGTTCGCCTGGCTGTCAGGCTCTTCCGCCAGCCTAGAGCGGTGTTCCGAGATTGCTGAGAGGACAAGAGCCGCTCAGCGGCTCCGCTCGCGGGCCGCGAGCGGGGAGCCGGGCCAGGTTACTGTTATTTACTGTCATATTCTGCCCAAGACAACAGTGCAGCAGCAGCAGCCATTAGAGCAGCCAGGAGAGGGGCGCTCACCACAGCGGCAGGCCGCATGACGCGGGTTGCCTGGCGGGGCGTCCTCTCCTGACCTGACGAGGCGTGGAGCCAGCGAGTCTTACTTGATGGTGACCTTGGCACCCACTTCCTGCAGCTTGGCCGCGATCTGTTGGGCCTCCTCCTTGGAGACGCCCTCCTTGACCGGCTTGGGGGCGCTCTCGACCAGCTCCTTGGCCTCCTTGAGGCCGAGGTTGGTCAGCTCGCGCACCACCTTGATGACCTTGATCTTCTCGGCGCCAACCTCGCTCAGGATGACATCGAACTCGGTCTTCTCTTCCTGCTGGGCCGCGGGGGCCGCCTCAGCAGGAGCCGCCGCCGCGGGGGCCGCAGCTACGGCGACCGGGGCCGCGCTGACCCCCCACTTCTCCTGAAGCTGCTTGGTCAGCTCAACGAGTTCCAGAACGTTCAGCTTTTCAATTTCTGCAATGATGCTCTCAACGGACATGGAGCAACCTCCTCGGATGCGTATGGTCTTGTGATAGACAGACTAAGCAAAACTCAACATACGTGGCATTACTCAGACTGCGCCTGCTGTTGCTGCTGTAACTGCTCAGCACGCGCCTGCAGAACGTAGCAGAGGTCGCGTAAGGGAGCAGTCAAGAGGCTATAGGTTGTAGACAGTGGTCCTTGCAGACCACCAACCAGCTGGGCCTGAGCCGAAGGCTTGCCGCCGCTGATCTTGGCCAGGGCCTCGACGCGCTCCGGCGTCAGCGAGCGCCCTCCCAGAATTGCCGCCTTGAGCACCACCATGTTCGAGTTCTGCAAGGAATCGACGATTGCCTTGGCGGCTGCCACTTCATCATCGTAGCCAAAGGCCACGGTTGTCTGGCCGTGAAAGATGTTCGGATCAACGTCCGCCAGCTGATTGCGCTGGGCGGCGAGACGCAGCAGGGTGTTTTTGGCCACCTGCACCTCGACATTCATCGGGCGCACCTTGCTGCGCAGCTCGTTCATCTCCTTGACCGAAAGTCCCTGCGTCTGAATCAGGATAGCGATGCGCGAGCGCGCCAGCTTCTCAGCCAGTTCTTCGATCTTTGCCGCCTTTGCCGGTGTAGGCATTCCACGCTCCCCTCCTTTCTTTTTAGTTTGTCGTCTTTTCCTCTCGCTTGAGAGAAGAAAGCCGCTTGCCGCTCCGCTCTTCCCTCCCTGCAGGTAAGGAGAGGCACTTAGCGCCCTGAGCAGAGCAGGCCCGGACAGTACGCTGTCGATGACAGGCAAGTACGCACCGAGAGCAGGTCAGCAGGAGAAGGCTCCCCTCTCCAACTGGCCCCGAGCCAGCCCCGTCCGTGGCCTGGCCTGTCAGCGGAGGAAGCGGGCCTCAGTCGGCAGGCTATCCACGCGCTATGGGGATCAGCACGTACCTCAGCTGCTGACCAGTTAACAACAACAAGCCGACATGACTCTTCCGGGAGCGCAAGAAAAAGGGCCTTCAGTGCGACACCGAAGGCCCGGAGGCAAGCTTACGTTGGTAGCAGTAGCGGTGGATGGATCGCAGATGTGCGTAGTGCATAGAGAGCGCGGAGGCGGCCCGCTCAGTGCTAGGCAGCCAACACGGCATAGGACACACGCTGTCTTGCAATCCTTCCCCCTTTGCTCTGCCCTGCCTTGCGAAGGCTTTGCCGGCCATATAGCAGCCAGAAGCAGAGCAGGCTCCTCGGCAAGCTGATACCGTACGGTATCATTTACATGCCCCGGGCATACTTGCTGTCTTCGGTCGCAAAGGTTAAAGGTTACAGGCTGTTCAGATTATAGGCAAGAGAGGGGCACACCGTCAAGCTACAGCCGTGAGAGAAGGCGGGCGCAGGCCCCTCCTTTCTACGGCACTCACAAGGCCATTCCTGCCAGTGAAGTGGAGAGAGAAACGCATTGCTCACGGCGGCCTCGTCTCTGAGTTTCTGCCAGGCTAGGCGCGCAACGAGAGAGCCGACTGAAGATCCAGCGGCACCCCGGGCGACATTGTTGAAGCCAGGACGACGTTGCGAATGTAGGCACCTTTGGAGCTGGCCGGCTTGGCGCGCATCACCGCATCGATAATGGCCGCCAGATTTGAGAGCAGGGCCTCATCGCTAAAAGAGAGCTTGCCCGCCGGCACATGTAGCAGCCCCGTGCGATCAACGCGGAACTCCACACGCCCGGCCTTCGCCTCCCGTACGGCGCGGGCCACATCCATCGTGACTGTGCCTGTTTTGGGATTGGGCATTAAGCCCCGAGGGCCAAGTTTCCTACCGAGCCGGCCTATCTTCGGCATGACATCCGGCGTCGCGATCGCCACATCGAAGCCCAGCCAGTCATTTTCAATTTGCTTGATCAAATCATCGAGGCCGACAAAGTCGGCGCCGGCGGCCTCGGCTTCGCGAGCCTTCTCGCCTTGAGCAAAGACCAGGACCTTGACCTCTTTGCCGGTACCCGCTGGCAGCAAGGCCACGCCGCGCACCATCTGATCAGCGTGCCGCGGGTCAACCCCCAGGCGCATGTGTATTTCAAGGGTTGGATCAAACTTGACGTAATTCATCTTCTTGAGCAGAGAAACGGCCTCTTGAGGCTGATAGAGCTTTCCCGGCTCAAGTAACTTCAAGGCTTCAAGATATTTCTTTCCGTGTTTCTTTGGCATAACAGTAAGCCCTCCTTGTGGTGATCTACCGCAGTGACTGACGGGCAGCTGCTTAGAAAAGCTGGTCGCGACCTTGTCCTGTCCTGGCGCTCATCAGGTCGGCAGCGAGGATCATTTCTACTGGCCAGACCCAACCTGGCGTAGGCTGGAATGAGCCACAAGGCCCCCTTGCACGGAGGACCGTCCACGCCGAGCAGGTTGTGAAATAGACCCGACCTGAGTTGGGTGCCTGGCCTCTGGCGAGCGAGGTCGCGCCTGCGGTTCAGACAACGGTAATTCCCATACTGCGGGCCGTCCCCTCGACGATGCGCTCAGCGGCCTCGATATCGTGGACATTGAGATCCTTCATCTTGAGCTGAGCGATCTCACGCAGCTTGGCGCGGTCGATCGTACCGACCTTCGTTCTGCCAGGGGTCCCAGACCCCTTCTCGATCCCCGCCGCTTGCTTCAGCAAGAACGTCGTTGGGGGTGTGCGCGTCACAAAAGTAAAAGAGCGGTCCTCGTAGATGGTGACCTCGGCGGGGATAATCATGCCCCGCTGGCTTTCTGTGCGAGCATTATACTCCTTACAGAAAGCCACAATATTGATGCCCTGTGAGCCAAGCACCGTACCGACCGGGGGCGCGGGCTTAGCCTCACCGGCGGGCAGCTCCAGCCTGATCACAGCCTTGACACGTTTTGCCATTGTAACTCCAGCTCCCTCAACAAGCGACAATGCAAAATGAGTGCGTGCTCGTGCTCATGCCAGTCCAAGCTAGAGCCAGAAGAGTCAGGCCCTTCTTCAAACGGCAGGGGCTGGCAGTGAGCGGCGACGCCAGGGCCTGGCGGCAGGCGCCGCCGAGGCGATTCCGGCAGAGGCCGGAGCGCCTGGCTGGCCTGGCAGGACAGCCCGCTGAGCGTCGCCTTTCCAGCATGCAGGTATGTATGAAAAAGTGGGAGGTTTAGCTTAACCTCCCGCCTCCATTGTTGATTGTTAAATCTTCTCGACCTGGAGAAAATCCAGGACCACTGGCGTCTCTCTCCCGAAGAAGGAGACGAGAACCGTGACTTTGTTACGATCCATATTGATGTCACTGACGGTCCCGATGAAATCGGTGAAGGGGCCGTCGATGACACGCACACTCTGACCTTTGGTGAAGCTGATTTTCGTCTTCGGCTTCTCGGCTTCCTCAGAAACCTGTTTCAGGATTGCCCTGACCTCATGTTCCTGGAGAGGCACCGGGCGCGTTCCCGACCCGACGAAGCTGGTGACCCCCGGCGTGTTGCGCACCACATACCACGACTCCTCGGTCAAGATCATCTCGACCAGCACATAGCCAGGGAAGACTTTGCGCTGTACCGTCCGCCTCTGCCCCTGCTTAATCTCCACCTCTTCTTCCATTGGCACGACGACCCGAAAGATCTTATCGCGCATGTTCATCGAGGCAATGCGCGCTTCGAGATGGCTCTTGACTTTATTTTCGTAGCCGGAGTAGGTGTGGATCGCGTACCAGGCACGCTCTCCAGCACCAGGGCTACCTGACTTCGACAGCGCGGTGCTGAACCGCGTTTCCGAGCCAGCCCGTTCTTTTGGATTTGGGTCATCAGCAACCATGGTATTTCCCTCTTGCTTATTGCCCGCTAAACCTGGCACCCCAACCTCAGCGGCGTCTTGGCCGGCCACTGGGAGGGCGTCCTTCCAATTCGTCCATTCCATATCCACAGAAATTACAACACAGAGGCGCGGGAATCTATTGCTCCCCCTCTTCGCTAGATAAGACCTGCAGGCGATCGCTCTTCCCTACCCAAGGAGGGATCTATTGCTTCGGCCCCGACAGGCCCCACGAAGATCAGGCCAGCGCTTCTACACTGATCAGCCGGGCCAACCGGCGCCTACCTCCTGAAAGGTCTCTCCCCAACGCCCTCGCCTGGCATGGCGTTAATTCCCATTCCATTCCCAGCCTTCAGGCCGCGCCTCTCTCTCGCTCAGCTCTTGCCCACCACCACGCTCTAAGAGCAGCTGGCTCTACTCTCAGCACATCCGATCTGCCAGCGTAGACCCTGCCAGATCGCCCCGTCCAGCGCCTCAGCCTCAGCCCTCACGACAAGGGCACCGCAGCGCCACGCCGTCTTTGACAGCAAAGGGCAGGCGCGCAACCAGCGCAGGCAGCAGCTCGCACGCTTTACCCACCTGAAGGGGCCTACCTGGTACCCGTGATCAGGCGGAACAGCTGGAAGAGACCAATATCGACCAGCCCGAGGACGATACCGAGGGCGACGGAGAGCGCAATGACAGCGATCGTCATATTGCGCGCCTCCTCGAACGTTGGCCAGGTGACCTTATAGCGCAGCTCGTAATAGGCCTCGTAAGGGAAGCGGAACAGCCTCAGCTGAAGCAAGCGAGCAAAAGCGGACGGCCTCTGTTCGCGGCGTACCTCCTGACGGCCCTCACGTCGCTGCGTCATCCGCTTCGACTCCTTGGGGGCAGAAGCCTCCTTCTCGCCGCGGGGCTTGGCCTGCAGAACCTCGCTTGAGGCGGAAGTAGCCTTTTTCTTCTCGGCCATTTTGTTTGCCACGTTGACCCTTTCTCGATCAGGAGTGATCGTTGCCCGGCTATCATCTGGTCTCGCGATGGATCGTATGTGTGCGACAATTGGGACAGAACTTCCTCAGCTCAAGGCGATCCTGATGAGTGCGCCTGTTCTTTGAGGTATGGTAGTTGCGATGCCGGCAATTTGAGCAGGCAAGAGCAACAATGATACGATTCTCTTTGCTTTTGCTAGCCATAGTTCTCTCCGTTCAGGGATGCCACCCTCCTCTGACGGCAGTAGGAGAGTTGCTGACCGTCAAGTCACTCACGTATGCACGAAGGTCAGGAAGGGAACAACAGCCGGGCACCTCTCGCGCGCTGCTGCACTGGCCAGTATGGCAGCTCGCTGAGCCGCACTGGGCTTCCCTTCCTGACCATAAGGTCATCTGCTGTTGTCCGCGCTGTACCGCTGCGCGCTGGAGCACTACGCCGTGAGCGCTCACCCTCTACCTGACCGTGGGCAGCTACTGGCCTTTTTCGCTCATTGCATTGCTCCCAGCCAGGGCGGTAGGGATGATCACCGCTGGCAAGCGCCAGCCAGCCAGCGAGGCGAAGGCTGACGAGGTAGCAGATACTGACCGACAGAGGCCGGGCAGCTTACTCCAGCACCTCGGTGCAGACGCCCGCGCCGACGGTGCGGCCACCCTCGCGAATGGCAAAGCGCACACCCGCCTCCATCGCCACCGGATAGATCAGCTCCACCGTCATGTTCACATGGTCCCCCGGC
>NZ_BKZV01000002.1:0-400513 GCF_008974285.1 Thermogemmatispora aurantia
CTCGTAGATGGCCAGCCCGTTGTTGGAGACGCTCAGCTCTCCGTTGGAGGCCAGGGCCGCACAATCGCGATCCGGCAGATCGTAGATCACGAAGGTGATCACGATCGGCTGGCTGCTGGCAGCGGCCTGCTGCTCGGCGGCATCCAGATAGCCCGACAGGTTGGTCGGGTAGCCGGTCCCGCCGGTCACCGCCGCAATGCTATCCAGCCAGACGGCGGTCGAGTAGTTGGCCACCTCGGCTTCCTTCTGCCCCAGCGTCCCCCCAACACTGGCCGCGCCCGCCTTGACCTCTGCCGCCCAGTAGGGGTTGATGAAACCCTGCGCCCCCTCATAGGGATTCTGCACGTGCACCCCTGGGGTGGGCGTGCTCGTCGGCGTGGCGGTGGCTGTTGGGGTCGGCGTGCTGCCCGGGGTGGGCGTGGGGGAGGGAGTCGCGGTCGGGGTCGCCGTCGGTGTGCTGCCTGGAGTGGGCGAGGGGGTCGGCGTCGGCGTCGGCGTGCCACTGCCGCTGCTGCTACCGCAGGCGTTGCCGTTGACGGCGAAGTTCGTCGGCGTCGGGTTGCTGCTCGTCCAGGTGCCGTTGAAGCCCAGGCTGACCGAGCTGTTGACCGCCACGGTGCCATTCCAGCTGGCGTTGGTGACGGTCACGTTCTGCCCCGACTGGCTGAAGGTGCCGTTCCAGCCCTGAGTGACGGCCTGACCGCTGGCTGGGAAGGTGAAGGTGAGGGTCCAGCCATTCCAGCTGCTGCTGCCGGTGTTCTGCAGGACCAGGTTGACGCTGAAGCCCCCTGGCCACTGGCTGACGACGCTGTAGCTGACCTGGCAGTAGCTGGCGGCCTGCACCCGCGCCTGACCGCCAAAGAAGCCCGTCAGCAGCAGGACGGGCAGCGCCAGGATCGCCAGCAGTTGCTTGCGTCCCCACAAGCTCTGTCGTCGAATGGTGTGCGGTGTCATGCTCTGTCGTGCTTCCTTTCCTTGCACGAGTCTCGCTGCTGCCGCTCCTCGTCCTGCAGAACCCGACTAGCAGGTTCTGCAGGCTGGGGGAGGGAGCGGAAGCTTCCTTGCATTCCTGCTTGTGGTGAAATCGGTACCGAAAACGCTTACGTAAGCGTTTTCAAATAGAATATAGTCGGGGGTTGGGGTCTTTGTCAAGGCCCCTGTGAAATTTTTCAGGGGAAGCGCGGCGGAGCCTCTTGAGAAGCGCTATGCCACGGCCCCGGGAGGAGGGCGAGGCAGGAGGGGCCAGCGATGGTGTAGAATGGATCTGCTTGCGCCACAGGGGACATGAGGGGGCGAGCTGAGCCGGGCCAGGGTGGACGAGAGGTGAGCGGACCGTCTTGCTGGGGCGCGCCTGAGAGATGGCCAGGCGGCCTGCGTAGCGAGCCTGGCAGACAACAGAGAAAGGATGATGCAGCGAGAAGATGGCTTTTACTTTCGATAGAGATGCCGTGCTAGCCCAGGTCTACCGCGAGGTAGAGGGGCGTTTCGCGAGTGTGGGAAGGGCAGACCTGGCCCACGGCTGGGACCATATAGAGCGGGTTTATCGGCTGGCGCTGGCGATCGCGCAGCGCGAGGGAGCTGATCAGTTTGTGGTGGGCATGGCAGCGCTGCTGCACGATCTGGGGCGGGTAGCTACGGAGGACGAGGGAGAGGAAAGGCTGTCTACAGCTCAGGAGCGGCACCACGCCGATTTGTCGCACGATCTGGCTGCTGAAGTGCTGGCCGCTCACGGGGTGCCTGCTGAGGAGCGGGAGGCGATTCTGCATGCGGTGCTGGCCCATAGCTTCAGTCGCGGAATTGAGCCGCAGACGCTGGAGGCGCGGGTGGTGCGCGATGCGGATCGCCTGGATGGTCTGGGAGCGATTGGGGTGATGCGTT
The DNA here is from genome assembly GCF_008974285.1 of Thermogemmatispora aurantia. Classification (GTDB taxonomy): domain Bacteria; phylum Chloroflexota; class Ktedonobacteria; order Ktedonobacterales; family Ktedonobacteraceae; genus Thermogemmatispora; species Thermogemmatispora aurantia. The sequence goes on from NZ_BKZV01000002.1 coordinate 1,879, forward strand.
GGGCGATCACGGGGGCGCTGCGGGCAGTGGCAGAGACACGCCCATATCATCCGACTGATCCGTTTGCTGAGCAGCACGTGCCCGACGACCGGCGTTATCTGCTGGATCATTTCTATACGAAGCTGCTGCGGATAGGGGAGATGATGGGGACGGCCACGGGGCGAGCGCTGGCTCAGGAGCGCCTGGCTTTTATGCGGCGCTATCTTGAGGAGTTCCGGCGTGAGTTGCGGCTGGAGGGTCTGCCAGGCTAGTGGAGTGAGACAGGTCTGGCTGGTCAGGACGGACCTCAGCCAGGGAAGGGAGGGACGGGAAGCGCCTGACTATCAGGCGGTGCTTCCAGCATTGTGTTCGTCGCTCTCGCCGAGGGGCGGCAGCTCATGCAGGCCCTCCAGGCCCTCGGGCGAGGTGTCGAGGAAGAAGAGGCGCAGGCGCCCGGGCGGGGTGCCAAGGACCTCGTGAAAGATGCGAGTGGCTTCGCGGGCAAAGGCGCGCTTCTGGGCTGCGGTGAGCGGCCTGTCGGCGGCACGCAGTACTTCGAGCATGGGCATCGGTGTCCTGGCTCCTTTCTGTCTGGTCTGGCGCACTGGCTGCTGGGGTAGGTCAGCGACCAGGTGGTAGCTCTATTGTATGCCGCCGCTCATGGCTCTGGCAAGCCAGGGATGGCCAGAGACACTAAGGAGGGAGCCAGCCCGGCTACGACGTCTGGCCGACTGTGGATCAGGGAGCCGGCTCTGTGGTAGGCTAAGAGAAGATGGGCGTCGACGAAAGTGACGAGAAGGAAGGGAGCTGGATGCTATACCTCTGCGTGTATGGGTGAAGCGCAGAAAGGAGTAGGCAATGCTTGTTCTCAAAGTGACCATCATGGAAGGCCGTAGTGAGGAGCAGAAGGAGCGCTTGATTCGTCTGCTATCGGAAGCAGCAGGACGCGAATTGGGGTATCCGGTGGAAGAGGTGCGTGTGATTATCTACGAGGTGCCTAAGCGAAATTGGGGCATTGGCGGGCGCTCGGCGGCCAGTCGCGAGGAAGGGGGAGGCTGAGGCGTCACGACTGCCTCCCCGCTCTCCCTCCTTCATCGTTCCTCTCCTCCTCTCTCCTCGGCCTCTACATCTCCAGCACCAGCTCCCCCAGCTCCCTCACTCGCTTCTCCCCCGGCCAGCGCTCTAGCGCCCTCCTCCAGTTGCTCACCAGCTCCTGCCTCCTCTTGCCGCTCTCCAGCCTCCTCGCCCCTTCCGCTCCCTCTACCGTGTAGCTCACGTACTCCTCTAGCTCCCCCCTCCCTATCGCCGCTTCCCCCCTCCTGTTCACGATCTCTAACCGAATCCGCTCCGGCACCGCTATCCGCCCCCGCCAGCCCTCGATCTGCGCCAGCGCTCGCTCCGCCTCCAGCGCATGCTCCCTCTCCTCCCCGTGCCGGCTCAGCTCGATATGTACCAAACTCTCTCTTACAATCAGCTTCCACGGCCCTTCATCTGCTTGCAGGTAAACTGGAAGCTGGTCCCCACCCAGCCTAGAAATATCCCCCCACTCTCTAGCCTGGCTCAAGTACCCCACAGCTTCCTCAGCCCTTCCCTGCTTGGCATAGGCTAACGCCAGACCTGTATATACAGCCCAATGTAGTACCGGGGGAACATGGCCAAGCAGCCTGTTAGCTTCTTCTAGCACCCGCTGCATCTGCAACGGCGCTCCCAGATGATAGTAATCCAGACCCAGGCAGGTCAGGGCCTTGACCAGTAAGGCCGGCACACCAGACACTCTGCTAAGTGCTACTCCTTCCTGGTCATAGCTCAGGTCTTGCTGAAACTGGAGACGATGATAGGCAATAAAACCAAGGAGTAAATGCCCCTGCGCCGCCAGGTTCGCCGCTTCCTGCTGCACCCCCGATGGCTCATACGCCCACCTCCTCAGCAGCGGCAGATAGCTCCCCACCGTCCGCTCGACCGCCTCTAACTCCCCCTCATTGAGCAGATGCCAGCAGGCTGTGATGCTCCCCGCCACTACCGGCAGCACCTCCTCTCTCAGCCTCCCCTCCTTCATCCCCTCCCACTCCCAGCCCCAGCCTCCTCCTACGCTCCCCAGTCCCAACAGCACCTGCGGCATCCCCGCCAGCAGCAACAGCGCTTGCCTCCTCGGCAGCCGCTGCCCCTGCGCAGCCCTCGTCTCTGCCTCGTGCTCCCTGCGCTCGCTCATCTTCAGCTCCTCCTGGATCTCTCTCTCCAGTTCCTGCAGGCTCCCTCGCCGCTCCCTCCCCCACACCAGCGGCCAGACCAGCACTCTCACCCCACACTCCCCCTCCTCCTGCCCCCTACCCAACGGCAGCAGCCTCCCCTGCAGCTCAGGCTCCCCCTGCGGAACCTCCTTCCTGCATCTCTCCTCTCGCCGCTCCTCCGCGCTCGCTCCCTTACTTCCCTCCCAGTATACCACAGCCTCCCCCTGCACCACCACCAAGGTCCTTCCCTCGCCCTGCTCCCTCAGCCTTCTCACCTGCTCCTTCCCCTCTGCCGTCAGCGGCACCCCCTCCTGCTCCAATCTCTTCAGCCCCGCCTCTAATACTCTCTCCGCCCTCTCCCTCTCTCCCTGTCTCATCCACCAGCCATACACCTCTAACAGCGCCTCCTCCTTATACGGCTCCTCCTCATACAACTGCCGATACTGCTCCCCCGCCTCGCTCTCCATCCCCACCCTCTCATAGAGCCTGCCCAGGGCCAGCCCTGCTCTCCAGCGCTCACCCGCCACCCACTCCCGATACGCCACCGCCCACAGCGCCCCCTGCCCCTCCAACAGCCGACCCCGCCGAAACAGCCTCTCCGCCTCCTGCAAGCACGGCAAGGCCTCCAGGCTCTCCAGTCCCCTCCCCCTCGCCTCCCTCACCAGCCTCAGAGCCTCATCCACATCCGTCCAGATCCAGCCCTGATCGGCCAACTGATACCCCTGGCCACACGTCTGCAACAACTCCCTTCGCCCCAACAGCTTCCGCACCTGCCCGGCCCCCGTCAACGGATAGCGCTCCATCGCCTCACTCGGCTCCTCCCTTGGCCACAAATCCGCCAGCAACTGCTGCCGCTCCACCCTTCGCCCATGCGCGCACAGCAAGCGCTGCAACAGCGGGCGTGCATAAAAATACGTTCGCCACACACTCCCCGGCAGCGCCCGCCACGCCCCATCGGCCCCCCTCAGCTCCACCACAAACGGCCCCAACATCCACACTCGCACCAGCGGCAAGGAGTCACCCATCTTCACAAGCAGCTCTTTTCCGGCCATAGTCATCTCACCGCCTTCTCAGTCCCAGCCGACGCCCCAGCCCACGGTTAGCGGCAGGCAACCCAGCGCGCCCCAGGGCCAGATCGCGGCAAGCATCACGCGCCACATCGCGCGACACCTTCGCCGTAGAGTCCATAACGTGCCAGGTTCAACACCGTGCGCTTTGATTATAGCAGATACATCTGCACATCGAAAAGTAGTTTCCGTCATCAGTCGTCTAAATTACACAAGAGCAAAAGAGAAGCGAGCGGGCGGCTTTAGTCGGACAAGAAGGAACATCATCGTCTGCTATCGACGTCAGGAGTGCCACCTCTACTTTTGCTGCAAGCTCGTCCTGCTATAGCAATAAGCAGCGGTCAGGCGCTCGCCCGCAGGAGGCCCGCAGGCTCCTCGCCTCTCCCCGGGTGATTAGCTGCCTGGCGGGCGCCATCCGTACCTGACAGACCGAACGACCGAGCGCCTGACTGACCCGGACCCCAGGGGGTAGGCCGCGCCCCATAGCGAGCGGGCTGCCGGTCAAGCGGGCAATCGGGCGGTCACGCGATCAGCGCGACAGGGGACCCGCTAGCAGAGAAACAGCCTGGAAAGGAGCATTGCCATGTCAGGAACAGTAGACATTATTGATGACTCAGCCGTCTGTCGTCTCATCATTGCCCTGGCCCTGCGGCGAGCTGGCTTTCAAGTACGCTGCCACAGCGACAGCCTGGCCGCCATTCAAGCCATCGCGCGCGCCGAAGAGCCGCCGGCCCTCCTCCTCATCGACCTCATGCTTCCCAAGCTTGACGGCTACGAACTGACCCTTCTCATCCGCAAGCAGCCGCGGCTCTCGACCATCCCCATCGTCCTCATGAGCGCGCGCCACGGCCTGCGCGAGCGCCTGCGTGCGCGGCTAGTGGGAGCCAGCGCCTTCCTGGCCAAGCCCTTCGACGTTGGGCACCTGGTCGCCCTCGTGCGCCGCCTCACCACCGCCAGCGCCCCGCCGGGCGGCTCCGCAGCGCCCCCCATGCCCTCACCAGCGCCGCTGGTTTCGCCTCTCCTGCACGCTCCTTTCACCGTTGGCAGTCAGACCCTACCCACCCCTGTGCCCATGCCCGACGGCGGTCACCGGCCATACAGCTAGCGGGCAGAGAAGCCTCAAGCCGAACGCGACCCGTCAGGTCGCATTAGTGCAGAGGCCAGAAAGAAGAAGAGGAGGACATAGCCAGAACATGGGCCAGCGCCGAGGCTATCATCGCCAATGGGGGCCGCGCGAGCCAGGGCCGCCGCGGCCCCGCGAATGGGAGGTCCTGCTCCTGCTACGCCAGGGACTGGAAGACGAAGAGATCGCCAGACGCCTGGGGATCACCGCCAGCACCGTGCGCGGTCACATCTACCGGCTGCGCGATCGACTTGGGGCCAACACACGCGCCGAGCTGCTGCGACGTATTCCCTGGGAGCAATGTCCGCCCGGGCTACAGCCTCCCGAGGCCGGGGACCAGGGCCACCTCTAGCCAGAGATGATAGACGCGCACAGAGGGGCGGGCGATGTCGCGCCCACCCCGCCCGTTGTGCGTCGCGGCCCTCTCGCCCTCACCGCCTCATCTACCCGCGCGCCAGGGCCTGCCTCTCCATATGCAGACACCTCCCTCGCAGTAACCGCTTCTTCTGTCACCTCAAAGAAGAATCCTGGGGCAGCATCCGAGCCGGCACGGTGGGCACCTTCCACCGCAGTGATTCACCTGTCCGGCATTCTGCCCTACAAAAAAGAGATACAGCCAGCGTTTCACTAGAAAAAGGGCAGACCCCAGCGCAGCGCTGTGCCGCCCAAGGCGCCCGGCGCCATTGCCCTCTGACCCGTACAGACAACCAGGAGCCGCACAGTGGAGGATGACCACCACCCATGAGCACACTCAGAGAACGACAGCACCAGCTAGCCTCTGTCAACTACAGCCAGCTCCTCGCGACCATCGGCAAGCAGTTACAGCGGCTACAGCAAGAAAAGCGCCTGGTTGGCACTGAGGGCGCGATCCTGCAGCTTGGAAAGCATCGGCTCAGCTTCAACATTGACCACATCGCCCAGGCAGTAGCCAGCCAGGTGAAAGAGCTGGCCCATCCCTTCGAGAACAGCTACGGCACCAGCTACGCCAGCGTCTACTTTGCCGAAGACAAGGCCCGCAGCAAGTTCAGCAGCGATCTGGAGCAATACATCCTGCAGCCACTGCGCCAGGCCTTTAACGACCTCTGCCGCCTGCACAGGCAGACCCCCGAGCAGTGCGCCAGCAGCCTCTTTCAAGCCCTCAGCCGCTTTAGCATCAAGCGCTTCGAGAAGTTCGATCCGCGGAAACCGCTGGAGACCATCAACAACCTTCGCTATCCCCTGGGGCAGCCGTCCCTGGTACGGCGGCGTCGCCTGCACTTTCAGAAGCAGCCCGGCACCAAGGAGCGGACCAGGCTGAAAGGGCACAAACTGACCATCGATGTACAGCGGATCGACGCCCTCAGAGAGAACATCATCGCGGGCATCCAGGCCCACCTTGAAACCTACCGCGAGAACAAGCAAGCCGAAGAAGATGAACTGAAAGAGGCCGCGGCCATCCTTCGCCAGACCGAGGGACCGGTCGCCGACCAGATTAACACCCTGTGCGAGACCATCACCAATGAGGTCCTGGCCCGCATCCAGCGCACCGCGCGCCTTCACTACCTGGCCTACATCAGAGAGAGCCTCATCAGCGACCCCAAGGCCAGCCAGGAAGAACTCCAGGCCGCGCGTCTGCTCCAGACCCTGATCGAGCGCCTGCGCCAGCTTGAAAGCTACCTCCAGCGCCACCCCGACAGCCACTACCTCGTCTCCTACGGAGCATTACCAACCCAGCAGCGCCTTAACCTGCGCGACCTCTTCTCACGGGCCGACGCCTTCGATCCCCTGCCCATCTTCGGCGAAGTCGCCGGTCAGCTCGGCGAAATCATCTACGAGCAGCAGGGCCTCAAACGCTTCATCCACGGCTTGCGCCTCAAACTCAACGGCAAAGTACACGTCCACGGCGGTGAGGGAGAGCCATCCTTTTCCTTCCACCTGGCCCTTCTGCAACCAGGCAACCCCGCCTTTGCAAGGCGCCGCCAGGAAGCCGAAAGCAACGGCACCCTTGAAGCCTTCTACACGCGCATCATCCGCGTAGCCGTCCTCTACTTCTTCGCCTTCAAGCGCTGGGAAGACCCGACCTACCAGCCCGAGCACGACTTTGAACAAGAGCTATTACCCATCCTGCGGGCCGGCAGCCAGGAAGAGAAAGAGGCCGCCCTGCAGCGGCTGGCCGCCGAACTGGAGCCGCCGGAGGCCCAGGACCAGGGGTCCAACAAGAGCACCTTGGCCCTCCTGCAGCAACTGCGCACCGTCCTGATCGCCTCCCTCACCAAGCCCTCCCACCAGGCCCGCACCTACCGGACCGACCTGGTCGTCTCCCTGAGCACCGGCGTGCTGGCCAGAGATCCCGAAAAGATCTTTTGCCACCATCACTTTTTCAGCCCAGAACTCTCCTTCCAGGAAGAGCGGCGACGCGAGCTACTCAAGTACATCACTATCGAAGGGGCCAGCCTCAGCAGCAATGTGCTCTGCAAACTCGATGTCAGCCTGCAGATCGAACCGCTCTACTTCCTCAAAGGGGAGGAGGCCAGCGAGGAGACCATCGGCAGCTACCAGATGAGCCACGACCTTGGCCAACTGCAGGCTCTCCCCGTCATCCTGGTCCCCGCCGTGGCGGATAAGCAGGAAACAGTCCTCATGAGGGGACTCATCCGGCGACGCTTTGGCGACCTGCGCCATATCGCGCTTGGCTACGGCTACCACTACAAAGGGCAAGCCGTGCACTCAGAGGCGGCCTTCGTCTACCGCTTCACCTACCTCCTGCTCGCCTACCTCTTCATCAAACTGGTCGTCGACAGCGCCACTGCCATTGAGCCAGACCAGCGCTTCATCCCCCTGATCTGCATCCACGTCGAGAAAGAAGAGGCCGGCCAGGAGCACTACAACGACGAAAGCGTCCTGCACGGCATCACCAAGGTCCTGGAGCACCTGCTAGGGGCCGACTACCTGACCAGCTCGCAAGGCCTGCATAGGAAGACCCTGGAGGCCAGCGACCAGACCAGCTACCACATGCTCAGAAGCGCCCTGTGTTCGCTCTACGCGGCCCTGCCGCACCGCTTCAAGCCGCAAGCGGCGAGCGCGACCACCGCCTCCAACGCCGACCCGGCCCAACAGGGGCGCCTGGACAAAGTGGCCATCCTGGTCGTCTCCAGCCGCAAATGTGACTACAACACGCAGGCGCGCGATGACTACCTGGCCACCATCTACGGCGAAGTGCTGGGCCTGGAGCGGCAGGGAAACGACCTCGTACTGCGCCGGCTCAGGACCTTTGCCGACAATCACCCCTCCGAGAGCATGCACACGCGGCCCGACATCATCATCGAACAGGCCCGCTACTGCGCCCAACAGGGCTACCGTCACCTGCTCTACGTGGCCCACGCCCCCTACAGCCGTACCCTGGGCCTCACCAAAGGCGGCGCCCGTGAGCTGTTCTTCATGAGCCAGGACATCATCCAGGCCATGCGCGAAGTCGGCGCCGACTTTCGCGTCTACCCCATCTTCTGCGACCTCTACTACGTCCTCGACCTTGAGCGCAGCTCAGCCAAGCAAGATCAAGAGTCGCTCTACATCGACGAACTGCGCGAGCTGGCCGACGTCGTCAACGATCCCAGCAAGCGCACCGTCATGTTCCTCAACCTCTACACCGGCTACTCCATTCCCGCCGGCGCCCCCGAGGCGCAGGAGCGAGTCTACAACGGCGTCATGGCCTACTCCACGGTCACCCACGTCTACGACCAGGACCCCACCTACGAGCAGTACATCTGGTCCGACCTGCTGGCCCCCGACCAGCCAGGCACTACCAAGCACAGCCTGATCGAAGCCATTACCCTCTTGCACTTCATGCGCTTCGAAAGGCCGTCCAACCCGATGATGAAGCTCGACCCCTACAAGCGCATCATCGGCGACCGCAGCATCGGCGCCCAGGCCATCATTCCCCACATGAAAGGCCAGTGCCGCTTTAACATGCTGGCCTTTCTGACGCACGTCCGCTCAGTCCTGCGCTCGCGCGAGCTGGAACAGGCCCGCCACACCAAGCGCCAACAGCCAGCAGCCGACCAGAACCCGCCTGCCCATTGAGGAGCCATCGCGACAAGGACGCCGAGCCGGGCAAAGCAGAAAGGCAGAAAGGAGGAGCACAAGCAGCATGTCAGTCTCAGAACAAGCCGCTACCCAGGGCGCTGAGGGCCTTGAGCCAGCGAGCAGCGACCAGCACTTCGCCGAAGACATGGGCCGGCTCTTCGAAATCGGCTTCGCCAGCGGCCTGCTCGCCGCCCTCAGCCAACAGGGCTGCCTCCAGCAACCGACCTACGAATACTACCGCCAGGAGCTGGCCCAGCTTCACTTTGAGCCGCTCTACAGCCGGCTCAGCAAGCGTAGCCACGTCGTCAGCACCTGGGACCGCGAGCAGCTCCGCTACTGGGCGCTCTTCATCCTGCTGCGCGGCTACCTGGGCGGACTGACCTTCTGCCAGGAATTCCTGGAAGCCCTGGCGGCCCTCCGCAGCGCACCGCCAGACATCCTCTACCTGCAATGCCGCTTTCACGGTCCCAACAGCCTGGGCACCTACGATAAAAAAGAAAGCCTGGCCTTCGCCGAACTGCTAGAACAGCTGCGCCGGCGTGGCTACACACTCCCCCCCAGCGAGCAGATCTACAAAGGCTACTGTGGGCGCGGCCACTTTCCCCAGGCCGACCTCCTGCTCCTCCTGCGACAGGGCCGACACTGGCGCCTGCTCAGCATCGACCTGTCGGTCTTCACCGTCCGCAGTCTTGGCGACGCCCGCAGCCTCACCTCAGCCGACGAGATCGGCGAATTGCTGCTACGCGAGCTGGGCTACATGCGCACCCGCAGCGTTTTCTCTAACCTGAGCATCGACACCGATGCCACCCTGCTCAGCGGCCAGGGACTGCTAGCCAGCGGCCTCAAACACTACTTCCAGGCCTTCAGCCGCCGCGACAAAGAGAGCTACAAACTCATCCAGGCGGCCAGCTATGCCCATAGCTTCTATGAGTTCCTGTCTTCCTACCAGATTCTCCCCCCCGAGGAAAGCCTCACCTTTCACATCATCGGCTACACCGACCGCGGCAGCAACAGCATGACCCTGCGCCGCGATCAGCTCGCCGTCCTGGCAGCCTGCGCCGAGATCTACCGCGAGCACGACAAGCGCCAGGAGATCGAGGCCAGCCGCGAGCAACTGCTGACCGTCATCAGCAACTACGTCCGGCGCGCCTTCCAGGACGGCGGGCGCTTCATTCGGCAGCTCCTGGAGCAGCCCAGGCGGGACGACGGCCTGCACTGGATCTGTCATGAGGAATGGCTCACCGACTTCGTGGCCATGAATGCCCCCCTCAGCGCCGAGCAGGTGACTCCCGAATTACAGGCCCTCTTCCCCGACACGCCCTGCGTCGGGCGCAACCTGCGCGACCTCCACGCCGACCTTGTCCTGCGCGAACTGGCCCAACCGACCCCTTACCTCTTCCTGACCGGCACGCCCGGCATCGGCAAAACCACCGCCATCGTCAACTTTCTCAAAGCGCGCGCCAGGCAGGGCGAAGGCTTCCTCTTCATCTACGTCAGCCCCCGCAAGCAGGTCAACATCGACATCATCCACAAGTTCCAGCAGGACCACCCAGAGCACCCGCGTTGCGAAACGCTGCTGGCCCTGACGACCAACTCCGCCTACATTCAGGCCAACGGCGGCAAACATACCGTGCACTACTACTCGTTCCAGCGCCACGAGCGTTTCTCAGTGGGCGGCGTCGACTTCCTGCCCGCCGAAGGCCCCGAAGCCCAGCAGCAGCGCCCGCGCGAGCGCCGACTAGAGGAAGTCGAAGAGGGCCTACTCATCGACCGCGGCCAGAGCATCAGCGGCGTCCTTGACAGCCTCTGCTCAGCCATCGACGTCGCCCTGACAGAACAACTCTCCCCGACCATCGTCGCCACCGTGGCCGTCCAATCGCTCCGGCGCACCAGCCACGAGCAGGCGACCACCCTGAAGCACCTCAAGCGCATGTTTCAGAGCCTGCTCAAGCAGGGGAGCCTGCAACAAGCCGCCCTGGAGCACCTCAGCCAGCGGATCAAATACATCTTCTTCATGATTGACGAAGTCACAGGCGACGAAAGCGGCGCGGCCTTCGTTGAGGGCGTACACAGCCTGCTCAGTCAGTACCAGCTCTTCCACCAGACGACCATCCACTGCAAGGTCATTGTGGCCGACGCCTCGATCGTCGACCCCCAGCTCATTCAGCGCCACCTGGAAGACAGCGCCTACGAGCCGGACAAAATCTATTTCCGGCGCGCCACACAGCCACCGCAACCCCTCAGCCGCAGCGAATTCTCCTTCAAGCGGCAGCGGGCCGTCGGCATCAACGCCAACGGCTACCCGGCCAGCGCCCTGCGCCTGCGCTACCGCGTTGGCCTGGAGATCCAGCCCTACGAAGACAAGACCGCCCTGCGAGCCAGCAGCCAGCAGTTGAAAAGCAGCCTGCAGCAGCGCCTGCTAGAGGACCTGCTCACTATCCTCCAGCAGCCCGAGGCTCCGCAGGTCCTGATCTACATCCAGGACAAGCAGCGCCTGGCCGAGCTGATCGCTGAGCTTCAGCGCCGCCTGGGGCGCTTCCAGCTCTACGAAGACTACCTGGCCATCCACGCCAACACCTCCGAGGAAGAGAAACAGAAAGTCAAAGACTATCAGAACCGGGTGCGTGCCATCTTCATGACCGCCTCAGCCAGTCGCGGCCTCTCCTTTGAGCGCGCTCGCGAGATCCTGGTTGACGTGCCGCGCTTCGCCATTGAGCAGAACCTGATGGAGATTCTCCAGGTCATCTACCGCGGGCGCGGCGGCGATTTCGATCACACCGAGAAAAGCATTACCTTCTATCTCTCTGACCGCTTCTTCTACGAGCGGAGCGAAGAGCGGGCCTCGGCCCTGCGCGAAAGCCTGCTGGCCCTGTTCAATATCCTGCTGATCCTCAAAACGGCTCTCCTCACGCGCATCAAGGGCGAGGGCCAGATTGGTTATCAGCGCTTCCTGATGATTCCCATAGGCGGCAAGGCCGTGCTCTCCGCCGGCGAGAGCCTGACCTCACGCCTGGGACGCCTGGTCGACCAACTCGATGATCTACGCTATCAGCATCCAGAGAATCCGGCCTTTCGCGAAGTGGCTACCTACCTGATCAACGTCCTCAGCCAAGTCCACATCGAGCTGACGCCCCCCCGAACGAGTCTGCGCCACCGCGCGCCGCAGAGAGGAGCCTCCTCGCGAGCTAAGAGCAAGGGCCAGCCACGCCCCTATCTGACTGTCCTGGATCAGTTGGCGCAGGAGTTTGAGCAGGCCGTCATGCAGGGCTTCGACCATCTGCTGACGCTGCCTCCCCTGGAGCGGGCCTACATCGCAGGTAGCTTGCTGATTGTACCGTTAGGTGAGCGGCGCCTGCGGGAAGAATACTGGATCAGCCTGCTCAAGCTCCTGGAAACCGACCGGCACGGGGAGGAACTACTCAAGCGTATGGAGGCGCTCCGGCGTCATCCGCACTGCAACGACGAGATTCGCCTGCTGCTCAAGGACGGTATCGCTCTGATCAAGGAGCTGCGCCACATCGCTCGCGAGAACACCATCATTCCTCACTTCAGCCAGGAAACGCAGCACGCCGACCAGCACTATGCCGTTCCATTACACACGCTGCTGGTCAGCGAAGTCTTTCACAGCCACTTTCAGAGCGGGGCCGAGGAGGAAAGCAAGCCGACAGCCAGCTTTCGTCGGCTGCTCGAAAGCTACCTGCGCGCCCTCTATCCCATCGATAGCACTCTTCCCCTAGGCCGCCATTACGAGCATTTTCCCTTTGTGATCTTCCGCAGCTACAACCTGCCCGAGGCGCGGCGCAAGATCTTCCTGGATCACTACCTGTTCATGTCCCACGAACTCAATATCATCAATATGCTGCTGGCCAGGAGTGATCAGGAGGAGCAACCCTAAACGAAGAAAGAAAGAAACACGCTTGCCAAGTGTGACACAGGCTGGTATGCTTTTTGCAGGAAAGGGCAAGTTAGGCAACACCTTCCCCCGCGGGCCGATGACGACTGCAGCGGACGCCGCAGGCACGGAAGGATGAGCATGCCCTGGCTTGCTCTCTTCTCTCCCAAGCACCACCACATGAGTTGAACAGAAGAAGAGGAGATCTGCTAGCATATGTCTGCTGCTGAAGAACCTGCGACCCCCAGCCAGCCCGCCAGCGAGGGGGGGACCTATTTCATCGATGCCGAAGAGGCGGCAGAGCTAGCCCGCCTGATGCAACAGGATCGCCTGGTCACCGAAGCAATGGGGGGCCTCCTGCCCGAAGTGGAGACGCTACCAGCCAGCGCCCAGGTGCTTGACCTGGCCTGCGGCCCCGGCGGCTGGGCCTTGGAGCTGGCCTTTCACTATCCCGAGGCCGAGATCATCGGCGTCGATCTCAGCCCGAGCGTCGTCGAATACGCCAATGCGCAGGCCCGCTCGCGCGGCCTCAGTAACGCCCACTTCGCTGTGATGAACATCACCCAGCCCCTCGCTTTCTCTGACGCCTCCTTCGACCTGATCAACGCCCGCTTCCTGGCTGGCTTCATGCGACCCCAGGACTGGCCACGCCTGCTGACCGAGTGCCGTCGCCTCCTCAGGCCCGGCGGCCTCCTCCGCCTCACCGAAAGCGAGTGGGGCCTGACCACCAGCCCGGCCACCCAACGCTACTATGCGCTCTGCTCCGCGGCCCTTAAGCGGGCCGGACAAAGCTTCTCCCCCGACGGGCACCTCTTGGGAATCACCCCCGTCCTGGCCCCCCTGCTGCGCCAGGCCGGCTTCCACGACGTGCGCCTGCGTGGCGGCGTGCTGGAGTGGTCCAGCGGGACCCCCTACCACTACAGCACCTTCAAAAATATATTTGTCATGTTCGATCTACTGAAGCCGTTCCTCGTGAAGACGGGCGTGGCTCAGGCCCAGGAAGTGGACACGCTCTATCAGCAGGCGGTGGCAGAAATGCAGGCCGACAACTTCTTTGCGGTCTGGTTTTGGGTGACCGCCTGGGGACGTCAGCCATGAAGAATCAGGCCGAGCGCCTGTCATCAGCCCCAATCAACAGGTGCTTCTTCTTGCCTGTCTGACAGCAAGACAAGAGCGGAAAGGAATAGAGGGAGAAACCAAACCATGACCGACACACGAGAAAACGAGGGGCTTGCGCAAGCCGGAGCGTCTCAGACCGATCTCACCTATCCTATTGATACCGAGCAGGTTGACGAATTAGCTCGCCTGATCCAGCAAGACCGTCTTGTGAACGAAGCGATGGGCGGCCTCTTCCCCGAAGGCCAGACCCTGCCCGAGGGCGGGCGCCTGCTTGACCTGGCCTGCGGTCCTGGCGGCTGGGCCTGCGAAGTCGCCTTTCAGCATCCTTCCGTCGAAGTGATCGGCGTCGACATCAGCCCCAGCACCGTCGAGTACGCCAACACTTACGCCCGCTCGCGCGGCCTCTCCAACGTCCAATTCCAGGTGATGAACGTCATGGAGCCGCTGGCCTTCCCCGACGCCTCCTTCGACCTCATCAACGGGCGCGCGCTCTTCAGCTTCATGCAGCCCCAGGACTGGCGGCACCTGCTGGCTGAATGTCGCCGTCTCCTCAAACCCGGTGGCATCATCCGCCTCACCGAAAGCGAGTTCCCTCTAACGAGCAGCCCGGCCACCGAGCGCTATTTCGCCCTGATGGCCGCCGCCCTCAAACGGGCCGGTCAGAGCTTCTCACCCGACGGGCGTCACGTTGGCATCACCCCCGTCCTGCCGCGTCTGCTGCGCCAGGCCGGCTTCCAGGATGTCCGCCTGCGCGCCGGCGCCGTCGAGTGGTCCAGCCATACCCCCATGCACTACGCCTTTTTTAAAGATCTCTTCGTCCTCTTCCAACTGATCCAGCCCTTCCTGCTCAAGACCGGCGTCATCAGTCGCGAGGAGCTGGAGCCGCTCTATCAACAGACCATCGCCGAGATGCAAGCTGACGACTTCTACGCCATTGCCACCGGTCTCACCGTCTGGGGCCAGCAGCCCCACGCCAGCGCTTAAAGAAGCTCAGCCAGCAAGTCAGGAGAAAGGAAAGGAGCACCAGGCCCATGACAGCGTTTGAGCCAGAGCCTCACCCCCAGCCCCAGGCCAGCGCTTACCCCATCGACGCAGGCCAGGCCGAAGAGCTGGCCCGCCTCTTGCAACAGGACCGCCTCATCACCGAAGCGATGGGCGGCCTCTTCCCCGAAGGCCAGACCCTCCCCGAAGGCGGGCGCCTGCTTGATCTGGCCTGTGGACCCGGCGGCTGGGCCTGCTCAGTCGCCTTTCAGTACCCTCACATCGAAGTCATCGGCGTCGACATCAACCCCAGCACCGTCGAATACGCCAGCACCCAGGCCCAGGCCCGTGGCCTCCCGAACATCTCCTTTGAGATCATGGATATCACCCAGCCCCTGGCCTTTCCAGACGCCTTCTTCGACCTCATCAACGGACGCTCGCTCTTCAGCTTCATGCGGCCCCAGGACTGGCGGCACCTGCTAGCCGAATGTCGTCGTCTCCTCAAACCCGGTGGCATCATCCGCCTCACCGAAACCGAATTCGGCCTGACCAGCAGTCCGGCCACCGAGCGCTATTTCGCCCTGATCGCCGCCGCCCTCAAACGGGCCGGTCAGAGCTTCTCGCCCGACGGGCGCCACGTCGGCATCACCCCCGTCCTGCCGCGTCTGCTGCGCCAGGCCGGTTTCCAGGACGTCCACCTGCGCGCCGGCGCCGTCGAGTGGTCCAGTGAGGCCCCCATGCACTACGCCTTTTTTAAAGATCTCTTCGTCCTCTTCCAACTGATCCAGCCCTTCCTGCTCAAGACCGGCGTCATCAGTCGCGAGGAGCTGGAGCCGCTCTATCAGCAGGCCATCGCCGAGGCCCAGGCTGATGACTTCTGCGCCATCTGGACCTGGCTCACCGTCTGGGGACATAAAGCGGACAGTTAGCCCAGTACTGCAGATCTACAGCTCAGTTGGAGAGAAGAAAGGAGAACCAGCTATGACTCATTCCGAGCCGGAGCCTCAAGCCCAGTCCTCCCAGTTTCCACAGGGCAGCACCTACCCCCTTGACTCCGAGCAAGTCGAGGAATTGGCTCGCCTCGTCCAACAAGATCGCCTGGTCACCGAGGCGATGGGCGGTCTCTTCCCCGAAGGCCAGACCCTTCCCGAGGGCGGGCATCTGCTTGACCTGGCCTGCGGCCCCGGCGGTTGGACCTGCGAAGTCGCCTTCCAGCATCCTTCTGCCGAAGTCATCGGCGTCGACATCAGCCCCAGCATCGTCGAATACGCCAACACCTCTGCCCGCTCTCGCGGCCTCCCCAACGTCCAGTTCCTGGTCATGGACATCCGACAACCGCTGGCCTTCCCCGACGCCTCCTTCGATCTCATCAATGGGCGCTTCCTCTCCAGCTTCATGCCGCCCGACGCCTGGCCCCGCCTGCTGGCCGAATGCCGCCGCCTCCTCAAGCCCGGCGGCGTCCTCCGCCTCACCGAAACCGAATGCGGCCTGACAACGAGCGCCGCGGCAGAGCGCTGCTTTGCCCTGGCCGCAGCCGCCTTCAAACGAGCCGGCCTGAGCTTCTCGCCCGACGGGCGCCACATCGGCATCACCCCCGTCCTGCCCCGCCTGCTGCGCCAGGCCGGTTTCCAGGACGTCCGCCTGCGGGCCAGTGCTGCCGAGTGGTCCAGCGACGCCCCCATGCACTACGTCTTCTTCAAAGACATGCTCGTGGCTTTCCAACTAGGCAAACCCTTCGCCATCAGAACAGGAGTCGCCAGTGCCGAGGAAGTAGACCAGCTCTATCAGCAGGCCATCGCCGAGATGCAAGCCGACGATTTCTGCGCCGTCTGGACCTGGCTCACCGTCTGGGGGCAGAAGCCTAACGCTAGCGCTTAAGCATGCTGGCAGCTTGTCCGGTAGCCAGCCACGGCTGTCCCGAGTCCCCCTGGTAGCGAAGACGTCCCATCACATCAGTCTAGAAAGGAGCACCAGCGCATGACCCACTCTGAAGCAGAGCCTCAGCCCCAGGCCAGCACCTACCCCGTTGATCCCGAGCAAGTCGAGGAGTTGGCTCGTCTCGTGCAGCAAGACCGCCTGCTCACCGAGGCGATGGGCGGCCTCTTCCCCGAAGGCCAGACCCTTCCCGAGGGCGGGCGCCTGCTCGATCTGGCCTGCGGCCCCGGCGGTTGGACCTGCGAAGTCGCCTTCCAGTTCCCTCACGTCGAAGTCATCGGCGTCGACATCAACCCCAGCATTGTCGAGTACGCTACCACCTCTGCTCGCTCCCGCGGCCTCTCCAACGTCCAGTTCCTGGTCATGGACGTCCGCCAACCGCTGGCCTTCCCCGACGCCTCCTTCGACCTGATCAACGCGCGACTGCTCTTCAGCTTCATGTCGCCCGACGCCTGGCCCCGCCTGCTGGCCGAGTGCCGCCGCCTCCTCAAGCCCGGGGGCGTCATCCGCCTCACTGAAAGCGAGTGGGGATTAACCACCAGCCCGGCCGTTGAGCGCTATTTCTCCCTGATGGCCGCCGCTCTCAAACGGGCCGGTCAGAGCTTCTCGCCCGACGGGCGCCACATCGGCATCACCCCCGTCTTGCCGCGCCTGCTGCGCCGCGCCGGCTTCAGCGACGTACGCCTGCGCGGCAACGCCGTCGACTGGTCCAGCGATGCCCCACTGCACTATGCTTCCTTCAAAGATATGTTTGTCGGCTTCGAACTGATCAAGCCGTTCCTCCTCAAGACCGGCGTCATCAGCCGCGAGGAGCTTGACCAGCTCTATCAGCAAGCCATCGCCGAGGCCCAGGCCGACGACTTCTGCGCCGTCTGGACCTGGCTCACCGTCTGGGGGCAGAAGCCTAACGCTAGCGCTTAAGCATGCTGCCAGCGCTGTTCACAACTAGCCGGGCCAGAGCGCGGGTCAGGGCCCAGCCAGACCCAGCCCCAGCCAGGAACAGCACCGCGAACAGAAGGGGAAGGAGTCCCCAGCAGGCATACCATGAATGAGCCGCGGCGGCCTCCTTCTCCCCTGCCTTCCCCCTGACCTTGAACCAGCCCTCCTGCACCAGCTTCCTGCCTAGAACTCAGCCACTGCCGGAATAATCTCCTTCGCAAAGACTTCCAGCGGCCTCAACTCGTACAGATCCGGCAGATTGACAATGGCATGAGTGAACCCCATCGCAGCCAGATCCTTCAAACGCGCGCGCACGCTCGCCGCCGTATCGCCGCCCGAAAGATGGACGGTCGACAGAGACGTCTTCTCGACCGTAGCATAGTCGCGGCCCACGCTCTCGCAATGCCCCTTAAGCGCATCGAGAGTCTGCTGCATCCTCTCCCGACCGAAGCGCTCACTAATATTACAGGCATCGGCATACTGAGCCACCAGACGCATCGTCTTCTTGGGACCCGAACCGCCGACCATCACGCGCGGATGCGGCTGAGAAAGCGGGCGAGGATTATTTGTAACGGCGGGCGCCACAACATGCTTCCCCTCAAAGGCGGTCTGATCGCTCGCCCACAGCGCCTTCGCCAGCTTCAGCGTCTCCTCCAGCAACTCAAAACGCTCCGCCAGCGCGGGGAAGGGCACACCAAAGCCGCGGGCCTCCTGCTCGTACCAGGCCGCCCCGATGCCGAAATAGGCCCGTCCACCAGAGAGAATATCAAGCGTATTAACCGTCTTGAGCAAAATCGAGGGATAGCGATAAATTACCCCCGTGACCAACACCCCAAGATAGGCCCGCTCGGTCAGCCCGGCTAAATAACCGAGCGTGGTATAGCACTCCATCATGGGATCGGTATACGTTTCACCGAACAAACCCTGAATCTGGTAGAAATGATCCATGACCCAGAAGCTATAGAAACCCGCCTCCTCCGCCCTCGTCACCACCTCCTTCAACAGAGGTCGGATCGCAGCCGTCCCACCAGGACACTTGAACGAAGGAATCTGCAGTCCAACGTACATAAAAAACCTCCTCAGAGCTACTCTCTTTAGCAAGAGAACAGTCCACGATGCAGCGCAGGCAGCCTCGCCTCACCGGCCAAGAAAGCCACCACTGTACTCAAGCAAGCCATCCTGGCCGCCGCCGGCCTCTCACTATACACCCGTCCAGGCCACAGGTGCCAGGCCAATCGTGGCCATTTGTTGGCGGATTCTCCAGCGTTTCCCGCAACGTCAGCAGAGGAGCTCCCGGCGACAAAGCCCTATCCTCCAGCCAGAGCGAGCATGCACCCGGGCATAGCCATCCAGCCAGAAAGAACCCAGGAGAGGGGAGCAGGCCAAGAGCTGCCACCGCCACTGCTCTCGCCTGCTCCCTTCCTCTCCTCGGATCTTCGGAAGACAGGGCGGCCAGACTAGCCCTTGACCGAGCCGGCCAGAATGCCACGGATAAAGTAGCGCTGCAGCGCGAAGAAGATCACCAGTGGCAGCGCCATCGACAGGAAAGCCGCCGCCGTTAGCACCTGGTCGTTCTCGCCATAGGAGCCAACCAGGCTGGCTATGGTCAGGGTCATCGGCGCATTCTGCGGATTGCCTCCCAGGAAAATCAAGGCCACCAACAGGTCGTTCCAGACCCACAGGAATTGAAAGATCACCAGCGAGGCCAGCGCCGGCAGCGAGAGCGGTAAGACAATGGTCCAGAAGAGGCGGAAATTCGAGGCTCCGTCGACATAGGCCGCCTCCAACAGATCCCGCGGCAAAGCAGCGAAGAAATTGCGCAGCAAGAAAATGGCAAAAGGCAGCCCAAAGGCCGTATGAGCCAGCCAGACCGCTGCATATTGCCCCGTCAGCCCAATATTGGTAAAGATCTGTAACAGCGGCACCAGAGCAATCTGCAGAGGAATAATCTGCAAACTGATGATCAAGAAAAAGATGGTATTGCGCGCCGGAAAACGCATCCAGGCGAAAGCGAAGGCGGCCAAGGAGCCAATCAGCGCCGGCAGGATAGTACTCGGCACCGCGATAATCACGCTGTTGATAAAGGCGCGGCCCAGGCCCTGGGCTGTGATCACCTGGACATAGTTCTGCAGTGTAAATTGCCACGGCGGCAGAAGCGCCGTCCACCAGCCCGTCGTCGAGATCAAGCTGGGAGGGCGGAACGAGCTAATCAGCAAGCCCAGAGTTGGCAGCGACCAAACGACAGCGATCAGCAGGGCGATTACCGTAATGACCTGCTCGCTCAGGCGGCGCAGCCAGCCCCGGCGCCTGGACAGCGGGCGACGCCGGGCTGTCGCCAGAGCTGGGATCAACGGCTGCTGTACCTGCTCTCCGATCACGCCTGGCCTCCTTCCTCCAGCCGGATACGGCGAATATTGAGGTACATCACTGGCAGAATTGCCAGCGTCAGCAAAACCGCCAGGGCACTGGCCAGCCCATAGTCGCCAAAGGTAAAGAGCTGGCGATAGAACTCGACCGCCACCACATCGGTGTTGTAATTGCCACCCGTCATCACGTAGACAATATCGAACGTCTTTAAAATGTTGATGATCATGGTGGTCGTCACCACGCCGATGGTTGGACTAATCATCGGTACAATCACCCGCCAGAAGAGGACCCAGCGATTGGCCCCATCGATAAGCGCCGCCTCGATGATCTCATCAGGCAGCCCCTTGAGCGCCGCCGAAAAGACCACCACGCAGAAGCCGGTCCACATCCACACATAGACAGCGATCAAGGCAAAGGTGTTGACGCTGGTATTGACCAGCCACGGCTGCGGGGGCAGCTTGAAGAGCACCAGAATGGCGTTCAGCAGGCCAATTTGCGTCTGATCGGGGGGACGATAGAGGTAGACCAGGCGCCAGATGATACTGGCGCTCACCATCGAGATGGCCATCGGAATAAAGAGCGCCGATTTGACCAGCCCCTCGACCTTGACCCGATCCACCAGGACCGCAATGACCAGGCCCAGCCCCACCGTCAGGAGGGTGCCAAAAAGCAACCAGAGCAGGTTGTTCTTGAGCACACTCAACATATCGGGATCGGTAAAGATAGCCTGATAGTTTTTGAGGCCAACGAAGCGGGTCGAATCGGCGTTCTCGAAGCTGAGCTGTACGGTGTTGATGAAGGGGTAGATGAAAAAAAGTAGCAACAGCAAGACTGCCGGGGCAATCCAGGCCCACGCCTCCAGCGGCAGTCGCAGCCGGCGCCGGCGCGGGCGCATTGTCAGCGGAACAGCTTTCTCAATGGAGAGATCCATAGCAGTCGCTCACTCCCTTCGTCCCATGCTGCTAACAAAACCAGACGACAAGAGAACCAACCCAGCACAGTCACTCAACCCAGGCAGGTGGGGCGTGGGCCCGGCTTCCCCGCGCAATCAGCCCTCTTGCTCCCTCTCAGAGAAGGTGACGCCCGAGCGGGTCGGAGCGAGTCAGCGCGAGCAAAGCCGCCAGGCAAGACGAACGAGGCAGTCAGCAACGGCGAGAGGGACCGATCCCCTGCAGTGGCGGCATAGGGAGCGATCCCTCTCCTTCTCTGCTGCCTCGACTTCAGCGCCGCACGCTTTCCTTCCAGCGGCCTCTGCCTGCCCTACCTGAAGACGAGGGCCAGTCAACCAGCCACGTCCGGCATTCTTCACCTGGCCCCCCACACCACACCCCACCCTCCTCCCCTTACTCGATCAGGAGGGATAGAGGCGCGTTGCAGCATCCTCTAGCGAGCGAAGGATGCTATCGAGCTGCGAGGGATTCTGAATATAGGCTAGCAGCCCCTTCCAATACTCCTGTTCCATCGACGAGGGCAGCAGGTCATCCTGGCCCACGCTGAAGTACTTCGCGTTGAGCAGCAGCTCAGCGGTGCGACGCGAGACCGGATCAGGGTAGACACTGAGTGGCACCTGATTGTTCACAGAGACAGCACCACCCTGCTTCGGCCAGATGCTCTGGCCCTCGGGCGAGGCCAGAAACTCCATATACTGGCGCGTCCCGTCGTTGTCGCGGAAAGCAGACAAGATATTGACAATTCCGGTCACTGCGTTCGCATACTGCGGAGTAATTGTCGGGAACGGGAAAAAGTCGAAGTCAACGCCCGGCTGGATGCCGGGGAACTGCGTCTTGAGGAAGCTCGCCGTGAAGTCGCCAAGAAAGTACATATAGGCCTTCGGCGGATTTTCAAAGGGCAGATAGGCGGCATCCTGGAAATTGGTAGCCAGCACTGATTGCGGCGCCCCACTGATATAGTGCTTGCCATTGACGATCTCGCCAAAGAGCTGGAACGCTTGCTTGACACTCGGATGAGTCCAGGGGATCTTATGATTGACCCACTGCTGCGATAGCTCGGGACCGTTGAGGCTCAGATAGATCTGGTCTACCCAGTCCGCCGCCGGCCAGCCAGTGGAGGAGCCACCTTCAACCCCTAACGACCAGGGATACTTGCCGCTGCTGGCGATCTTGTTCGAGAGGGCGATCATTTCATCCCAGGTCTTAGGCGGCGTGTAGCCATTGGCCTTGAATTGCTTGGGACTGTACCAGACCGTGCTCTTGGTGTTGACACGTGGAATGACTGCGTAGAGGTGCCCATTGTACGAGGCCGTATCGATCCAGATGCGCGCGTATTGCTGCTCTATCTGGCTCATGTTGAAAAATCTGTCAAGCTGGAGCAGCTTGCCCTGAGCGGCGTACTGCTGGAACTCGGGCACGCTCGACATACCAGCTACATCGGGGGGATTGTTGCCACGCACGCGCGTGCTGAGCACGGCCCGCAGATCGCTGGTCGGCTCCACATTGACCTTGATGCCCGTCTTTTGGGTGAAGGCCGTGTTGATGGCATTGAAGGCCGCCAGCTCTGCGCCACTGAGCTGGGTGAGCACATCGATCGAGCTGACCTTGGGCACACTGCCACTGCTCGTGTTCAAAGTGCCCGTGTTCGTGCCGCCACAGGCCGCCAGAAGCGCCGTCGCCGCGCTCAGGCTCAGCCCCGCTGCTGTCGCCCGCTGCAGAAACTGGCGCCGATTGATGTTGCTGGTGGTCAGGTACTCCTCGACGAGCTGGTCTAACTCCTTTCGTGCACGCCGATCATAGATGTTCATCACTCACCGACCTCCTCGTGCTGCAGGAGTATAGCGCAACCACAGAGAAGCTCCGCCGCTACTCTGTCGGCGTCGGCTGTCTGACAGGTCCCTGCACCCACCCGCTAGCTGGTCTTCCATCGACCCCGCCGTTTCTCCTCGCTCGCCAGTCTGTCCACAAAGGGTACACTCTCCAACGAATGGCGGGCAAGAAGAGATCAACTGACTCGACCACCCCGAACCATAGCCGCAAAGCTCCCCCCTCGCCGTCCTACAGCCGTGCAAAGATCAGTTCTCGTGCAGCAACTGGCCGGAGGTGAAGGAACAGCAGGGGAGGTACAGCCTGCAGATAGGGTTCCGTTTCAGGGCGCTGTCTTTCCTGACAGTCAGACAGACAAGACACTGATGACCAGCTGCGAAGGGCGCTTACTTCTCCTTGGCCACATCTCGTGAAACAGGAGCGTGGCCCTGTCTTCCCCTCCCACTGATAGCTTTAAAACCAGGATATGCCCTGCTTCTCCCCTTGTTTTCCTCTCTTCACGAGAATGAGGATACCATACCCGGCTCCAGTTGTCCAGAGGATTTGCCCGTCACATCTACTGAGCCAGTCTCAGACAACTTATACTTTTTTAAGACGATGCATCTTCTTCGAGAGATCAGCGTATCTGTCGATCGTTCTCTATCTGCTTGCCGTCCAGATCAGCCGCAAGATCAGCCAGCCCCTGGCGCCCGATTTCAGACACGCTCGGCCCCCACCATCAGACCAACCAGCTCGTTGGTCGTGGTCTCGGCCACACGGCGCTCACCCACCTTCTGGCCGCGGCGCATGACCACCACCCGATCGGCCACGGCAAAGACATCCTGCAGGTTGTGACTAATCAAGATGACCGGTACCCCGCGGGCTCGCAGCGTGCGCACCAGCTCCAGTACCTTCTGCTGCTCCGCTACCCCCAGGGCCGCAGTCGGCTCGTCCATGATCATCAGGCGCGCATTCCAATAGATGGCCCGCGCAATGGCCACCGACTGCCGCTGGCCACCCGAGAGCTGGCGAATGGGCTGACGCAGATCGGGAATATGAATGTCGAGCTGTTCCAGCACGTGCTGCGTTTCCTGTAGCATATAGCGCTCATCTAGCTCCTTCAGCAAACCCCAGCGGCGCCGCGCTGGCTCGCGCCCCAGGAAGATATTGGCTGGCGCATCGAGATTCTCACAGAGAGCCAGATCCTGATAGATGGTCTCAATCCCACGTCGACGCGCCTCCATTGGCGAGGCAAAGCTGACCTCTTGCCCCTCAAAGAGCAACTGGCCGCCATCTGGACGATAGACGCCGGAAATGACCTTGATCAGCGTTGACTTTCCCGCGCCATTGTCGCCGAGCAGGCCCACGACCTCGCCGGGCCAGACTGCCAGGCTGACATGATCGACAGCCACCAGGCCCCCAAAGCGCTTGACCAGATCGCGTACCTCCAGCACGGGCCGCGCGTCGGCAGCACTCCCCAGTCCAGCTTGCCCGCTTTCAGCCTTGGGACGCTGCGCTTTCTCTTCAAGCATGGCACTCACTCCTCACGCTCTGAAGCAACCAACACAGGGAGAGCCAGGCGGAACAGCATCGCCTGGGTAGACAGAAACGAGACGCCCCGGGCCAGCCTAGCGACTGAGAACGCGCGCCTTGGCCTGATCCATGAGGACCGCCAGGATGATGACGGCGCCAATGGCCACGAATTGCCAGTAGGGATCGATGCCAATGATCACCAGCCCGTTCTGAATCACATAGATGATCAGCGTGCCGATCAGCGTCCCTACCATTGTGCCCTCGCCCCCAAAGAGCGAGGCGCCGCCGATAACGACCGCCGCGATCGAATCGAGCAGGAGAGGATCGCCGGCGTTGGCATCACCGTTGGTGAAGCGCAGCACGTAGAGCACCCCAGCCACCGAGGCCAGGAAAGCCGAGAGCATATAGAGCTTGAGCGTCTGCCGGGCCACTGGGATACCAGCGCGGCGCGCGGCCTCCGGTGCGCCTCCCAGAGCATAGGTATGGCGACCAAAGCGCGTGCGGCTCAGCAGCCAGTGGCAGAGAAGAAAGGCCACAATGGCCACGATCAAGGGAAAAGGCAGGATAGAGACGAGATCACGCGGCCTGGCTCCCGGCGGCAGCACCGGCGTATGGAGCCAGGAGAAGCCCACCGCCGGATGATAGTAGAGCAGGTAGCCATTGCCAATATCGCCCACGCCGGGGATCTGCACGCTCACTGGCTGCCCGCCGCCTGAGAAGATGAAGCCCAGGCCACGCGCGATGCCATACATGCCCAGGGTGGCGATAAAAGGCGGCACGCGCAGGCGCCCGATCAGAATGCCATTGACCAGCCCGGGCAGGGTCCCAACGCCGAGAGCGATCAGGATGCTCAGTGGCAGCGCCAGCGCCAGACCCAGTGGCAACCGGCCTACAAGCGCGTTGAGCACTACCGCCTCAATGACTGCCGCAAAGCCCATCGTAAAGCCGGTCGAGAGATCGATCCCCGCCGCAATGATGACAAAGGTCTGCCCCAGCGACATCAGCAGCGCCAGCGCCATATCGTTGACAATGGACTGCAGATTGAGAAAGCTAAAGAAGCCAGGACCGGTCAGCGAGAAAAAGAGGAGGAGCAGCAGCAGAAACAGCCAGGACCAGAAGCGGCTGATAATCTCCAACGGACGGCTCTTGACCCTGGCGGCAGGCAGAGCCAGCTGCT
Organism: Thermogemmatispora aurantia; assembly: GCF_008974285.1. Lineage (GTDB taxonomy): Bacteria > Chloroflexota > Ktedonobacteria > Ktedonobacterales > Ktedonobacteraceae > Thermogemmatispora > Thermogemmatispora aurantia. The sequence goes on from NZ_BKZV01000002.1 coordinate 27,037, forward strand.
GGACCATCTTCGCCATGAGGGTTCCCCTCCTTTCGGTACTGTGCGGCTGAGCAAGCGGGCAGAGGGGTCTCAGCCTCAGCCTCAGCCTCCCTCCACAAGCCAGACAGGTCCGGCCCGCCGAGAGAGGGCTTGGCCCGGGCCTGCAGGTCGGTCTGGCAGGTCGACCTGCAGGCCTGGCCGGCGCCTACCTCGCGCCTTTCCCTCAGCTGCCTAGCTACTCTTATAGATAGCTGCCTGGGCCTCGGGCGTATCGACGTTATCGCGGGTAATGATCACATAGCCGGTGGGGACACGTTTCTGAATGGCACCCATGTTCCCTTTGAGGGCATCAACGGCGTACTGGACGCCGATGCTGCCCATGTCGGCAGGCTTTTGGGCAATGACGATGTCGACAACGTTGTTTTTCAGATCGACGATGGCCTGCTCGGGCGCATCGAAATTGGCGATTTTGACCTGGCCCTGCTTATGGGCATTTTTGACCGCCTGGGCTGCGCCCTCCGAGCCATAAATATTGGTACCGAAGATGCCAGCCAGATCGGGCACGCGCTGCAGTATAGCCGTTGTCTGCTCGGCGGCCTTGGCCGCGCTGTCGCCGTTGAAATCGACGCCGACCAGGGTGACGGCGCCGTGGGTGGCATCAATGGCCTCCTTGCAGCCCTGCTCACGCTGGTCGGTGGTGCTTGTCCCGGGAACCGTATTCTGGATGTAGACTTTGCCGTGGCCGCCGATGGCTTTGATGAGCGCTTCGCCGGCGATCTTGCCACCCTGGACGTTATCGGAGCCAATGTACGAGAGCGGGAAGGTCACCGGCCCATGCACATAATCGCCATCACCGATATAGGTGTCGACGGTGATGACCTTGATGCCTGCATTGCTGGCCTGCTGCAGCGGGGCAATCATGGCCTGCTTATCACAAGGGGCAATAATGATGGCATCAACTTTGCGCGCCACGTAGGCGTTGACGATAGGAGTCTGGAGGGTAGCGCTCCATTGCGAAGGGCCATCAACGAGCAGGGTCACACCTAGCTCCCTGGCTTTGGCCTCGGCCCCTTTCTGCATGGTGATGTAGAAGGGGTCACCTTTGACGCCCACAATGAGGGCCAGCGTATAACTGCTGCCCCCAGCACCTCCGCTGGTCGCAGCGCTACCGCCACAGGCCGCCAGCATCAGCCCGCCAGCCGCGGCCAGGCTAGCGCTCAAGAATGCTCGCCGGCTCAGACGATACTGCTCTGCCGTGAAGTCGCGCATACGCATAGCGTTTCGCTCCTTTGCTGGCCTGACTGTCAGCATGCTTCCGTTGCCTTATCCCCTCAAAGACTGCGAGGGGAGATGACAGTCCAACGAACGAGCCCGATTTGCAGAGTTCCCAGCCCGGCCCGCCCCGCTCCCTCAGCGGAGGGCACCGCAAGATCTTATCCCCGGCTTGCGTCTGACGGCTGGGCCGGATAGGACGGAAGCGCCTCCTCTCCCCCAGCCCTTCCTCCTGGCCCCGGCAGCGCGACAGCAGGCGAGGCAAAGAAGGCCGAGGCAGGCAGAGAGAAAGCGGCATCCAGCACAGTAAGAACGGCGCCGAGAGCAATGGCATTGCCCTCGAGCGCGCTCGGCAGAATCTGCGTGCCTTTCCAGGCGGCAGGCAGACTGACCGTCGCGGCCACCCGACGCAGCGGCGTCAGCAACAGCTCACCGGCACGCGCCACTCCACCATCCAGCACAATGACTGCGGGATTGAGCAGGTTCACGAGGCCGGCCAGGGCCAAACCGAGACGCTCGCCCGCCCGCTCAATGGCGGCGATGCTGGCGGCGTCCCCCTGGCGGGCCGCCTCGATCACATCGGCAATATCGACGGCCCCAGTTGCCGCGCGGGCCGCCAGCGCTGGCTCGGGCAGAGCCATCTCCTGACCTTCCATCGCCAGCTTGCGCCGCAGCGACTCCCCACGACAGGCATCAGCGACGATGGCGCGCGCCCCCGCCAATGTCTCCAGGCAGCCGCGATTGCCGCACACGCAGGGCGGGCCGTTCTCATCAATACTCAGATGGCCTAGCTCTCCAGCACTACCCGTATGACCGCGATAGATGCGCCCATCGATGATCAGACCACCGCCAATGCCTGTGCCAACCTTGATGTAGGCCATCTGGCCAACGCTGCGCCCGGCCCCGCAGCGGCTCTCGCCGAGCGCCCCCATGTTCGCATCATTATCGATATACAGGGGACAGGGAAACTCAGCCTGCAGCCGCTGCCAGAGATCGAGATTATCCCAGCCAGGCATATGGGGCGGCGAGCTGAGGCGACGCAGGTCCGGCGAGAGCGGCCCCGGAATGCCCAGTCCAATGCCAAGCAGCGACTGCCAGCCAACCCCCTGCTCTTCGAGAAAACGCCGCACCTCGGCCACCAGAAGCGCCAGGCACTCCTCTGGCCCACGCTCGGTATCGAAAGGCAGCGAGCGCTGGGCCAGCACCTCGGGGGCCAGGTTGGTCAGGATCATCTTCACATGAGTACGGCCCACGTCAAGACCAAGAATGCGGCCCGCGTCCGTATTAAAATGCACCAGAATGGCACGCCGGCCTCCGCGCGGCGTAGCGTCGAGCAGATGCCCCTCGCGCACCAGTCCCTCCCGCAGCAGAGCATCGACAATGCTGCTCACGGTCGTGCGCGACAGCCCAAGACGCTGCGCCAACATGACGCGCGCCAGCGGCCCATGCTCACGAATATAGTTGAGCACCAGCAGGCGATTGAATTGACGAATGCGATGCAGATCAGCTCCGCGCAGCGCCGGCGTACCAGCTCCCTCTTCCAGGCGACCCTCGCGGGCGCGCATGTCTGCCAACAGTGAATGAATAGCTCGCTCCACAGATACGTCCTTCTTGTCGGCGCCTTCCTGGCCCTTGCTCCCCTCCCCCACTCGCCCACTGCCACTAGTGGCAGCCACAGGCAAGCAGGGAATCTTCCATGCTATGATGGTGAGGATTGTAGCACCCACCATCTTAGTTTGTCAAGCGTCGCAACTAAGCCAGACCGGAGCACAGGAGAGGCAGGGAGATCCTGGCACCTGTGGGCCAGGGTCTCCCCACAAGCTGAGCCGACAGAGAGGGCGCCTTAGCTCAGCGCATAGGCAAAGAGATGCAAGTGGCCCTGGCTGACCGTCGCAGGCAGAGTAATGCTGGCCACGGTCTTACCAGCCTCCAGAGCAATCGGAGCGCTGGCGAAGAGGTAGGTCTCGACTTCTTGCGGCGTTCCCGAGCCGCTATTGCGATAGGGCATCTGGGCGGCCACCACATTGCCATAGGCGGGCGAGCTGACGCCGGCATTGAGTGTCCAATCGCTGAAGCCAAGCTGGGCTGTCTGTGTGCTCCCATCGGTATAGGTGATGGTCACCGTGCCGACCGATGGACCATTGGTAGCGCTGCCCAGGAAGGTCAGCTGGGTTGCACCGGGTTTGGGCGCGACCTGGATAGTCTGGCCGGAGCACTGGACATTATCCTGCGTTTCAACCGGGACGTTGGGCCAGGTGTAACTGACGCCGTCGATGGTGACCGTGGCGCCGGGCTTGTAGCCCAGACTGGCCAGGAGCTGAGCCGAGTAGCTGAAGTGCGAGCCATCGAAGTCGGCAATAGTTGGCGTATTATCGTTCGAGATGCCAATGTTATTGACAAGTGGCAACAGGCTGCCCGCAGGAGCGACCAGCACCGGCAAGGTGACGGTGGGGAGCGTCGAGCCGCCGGCGGTCTGCACGCTGAACGTGATGGTGGCATAGCCCTCCGGCTGCCCGGAGGCCGCACTGATGGTGAGCGTCTGGCTGGCAGAGCCATAGGTCGGTACGTTGAAACTGCCTGTGGTTGGCGAGACGCTCAGACCGGCTGAGGGGTGGGCGCTCCAGCTGACGCTCTGCGTTTTCCCGAGCAGGTCACGAGCGACCAGGCTGACTTGCGTGCTGGCCCCGGGAGCGAGGCTGGCCCGTGCAGGCGAGAGGCTGATGCGGGCCTCCATCTGACCGGCGGCATAGGAAGGCGGGGCATCGGCAGGATCGCTGCCCCAGGCGGCATTGGGCGCTGTATCCAGCACAAAGTCGAGGGTGCCCCCCTGGGCTATGAAGGAGGGCGGCAGCCAGGGCCGTGTCGTGGTCTGACCGTTGACACGCAAACTCTGGACGTAGGGGGCGTCCGCAGCAGCTTGCGGGGCATTGATCTGAATCACCTGGCCACTGGGGCGCGTCACTTTGATGCCGGGGAAGAGGGGGCTGGCCAGCACCAGATCAGCGGTCCCGGGGACGATGGGGAAGAAACCCAGAGCCGCAAAGACGTACCAGGAGGACATTTCTCCAAGATCGTCATTGCCGGCCAGGCCGCCCGGTCCGGGCGCGTAGAGCGTGTTGACCACCTGGCGCACCACCTGCTGCGTCTTGTAGGGCGCGCCGGCGTAGTCATACTCCCAAGGCGTTTCAAGCGTCGGCTCATTGCCCAGGAAGGCGTAGGGCTGGTCCGGTCCAGCGTTGAGCTGGGTGAAAAAGGTGTCTAGCCGTGGCAGCACTTTGGCGTTGCCGCCAAGGGCGTCGAAGAGACCACGCAGGTTGAAAGGTACCATCCAGTTATACTGCGCCCCGTTGCCTTCGACCCAGCCCGTCTGGCTGGCCGGATTGTAGGCTGTGGGGAAGGAGCCATCGGCGTTGCGCGGCTCCAGGTAGCCATCGGCAGGATTGAGCAGGTTCTCCCAGTCCTGGGCACGGGCTATGAACTTCTGCCCATCAGTCTGATCGCCCAGGGCCTGGGCAAAAGCCCCAATGGCGAAATCGGCACTGTCATATTCGAGCTGCGTGGCCGCCGGCCCGTAGAAGTTGCAGCAACCGTAGCCGCCGTCCTCGGGCAAGTAGCCCAGCTCCTCCAGGTAGCGCAGGCCAGGCCGAATATCGTTCGGCTGCGTCGCCTCCTGCATCATGGCCTCCAGGGCGGCCTGCGTGTCGAAGTCGTGAGCCCCGAAGGCGTAGGCGCCTGCGATGATCGGATCGGCGGGATCACCAACCATCACATAGGTCTCGCCATTGGCCAGGCTCCACTTGGGCAACTGGCCGCTTTGCTGATAAGCCAGCACCATCGACTGAATGATGTCGCTGGTCTCCTGGGGGGCCAGCAAGGCCAGCAGCTGGATCTCCGAACGGTAGATGTCCCAGCCTGAGTAGTTCGCATAGAAAGCATGACCGCGCGGCAGCGTGTGAACCTGGCCGTCGAAGCCGATGTACTGCCCGTTGATATCCGAAAAGACGTTGGGCTGCAGCAGGACATGGTAGAGAGCAGTGTAGAAGGTGGTGAGCTGGGTAGAGGTACCGCCGCTGACCTGAACCTCGCCTAGCCAGCGATTCCAGGTTGCCTGAGCCTGCTGGCGCACCTGGTCGAAGTTGCCATCGGGGTCCTCGCTGTCGACATTGAGGCGAGCATTGTCACTGCTGACGAAGGAGAGGCCGACACGCACAGTGACCACGTTGTCGCGTGCCGTGTCAAAGGTGACAAAGGCGCCGGAGCCGGGGCCGGAGACGGTGACGTCCGGGTGTTGATGAGCCGCCTGGACAAGGGCGGGTGTGGGTCGGGCCCCACGCGCCAGCTGGGCTTGAGCTGCTTGAACCTTGCTAACCTGGGAAGACACCTGACTGCCACCGCGCACGCTGCGGCTACCTGTGCTGACGGCATTGTTATGCCAGGTTCCAATGCTGGCGAAGGGCTGGCTGAAGTTGGCCCAGAAGTAGAGGCGGTAGACGTCGCTGGCGCCACAGAAGTGACCGCTGCTGACCCAGCCTGAGATGGTGCGGCTCACTGGATCGATGGTAGCCTCGGCATCCAAGGCCCCGTTGGCCGAGCCGGAGACGTTGACCAGCATGGTCGCTGTCTGCCCGCGCGGATAGGTGAAGCGGCCAATGCCGCTGCGTTGGGTAACGCTCAGCTCTACATTGACGCCGCTGTCGAGGGTGACGACATAGTAGCCAGCGCTGGCTTGCTCGTTGCTGTGGGAGAAGGTAGCGATGTAACGCATGGGGTCAGCCGCTGGCGAGTCGCTGACCGTGCCAAGGTAGGGCATGAACGGAATATCGCCATAGGCGCTACAGCCAGCCCCGCTGAGATGAGTCAGGCTGAAGCCGCGCAAGCGGTTGTCGTTGTACCAATAGCCGCCCGGGACGTAGCTGACGGTGTCGGGACTCCACTGCACCATGCCGAAGGGGAGATCAGCCCCGGGAAAGGTGTCACCGCCGCCGAAAGGCGCCCCTTGCTGGATACCGGTCCCCGTGAAGGGATCAACCAGGCTTGCCAGGTCTGTCGCCTGCGTTGGGGCCGCCAGCCGCTGCGCTGCCAGCGCTGGCCTCGCTAAACCGGTCAACGGGACGATGAGTAGTATGGTCAAGATGACGATAGGAAAGAGCCAGAATCTCTCGCTCGTGACGTACCTCATCGTGGCGTTCTCCTCATCTCTTTCATCGAGCGGCAGCCATGTCATTCTGCGACAGACCGCCGACCAGAAGACAAGGCTTCGGCTGACTGGCTGCGCTGCGCTGCCCTTGTGAGCAAGCAGGCTTACAGCGCTATGACCCAACAGCACAGAGCGGGCATCGTGAGCCGCACGCTGCTACAACAACGGAGCAGCAATTGCTCAGGCAATGCTTCGAACCTGGTCAACGGTGGTGAAAGGCTGTCTCCGGGCCACGCTCCCCCAGCTGGCCCTGACGACATGGCAGCGGTTGTCTGCGGGAAGGGCACCCCGCCAGCCAGGTTTGTCGCTGAGGCCGCTTTTTCCCCGGCTAGCGCTTCCCAAGTTAATTGGTACATTTGACTATCTTACTCCCACAGGAGTAATGATACACCGCCCCTTTAAGATAGTCAAGTGTACCAACCAACTGCAGCGCTTGCGGCGCAGCACAGACAGCTGCCGTACAGAGAAGCGCAAGCGCAAGGAGTTGTCGTCTGACTCCCCCTCTGCTTGCACGTCGGCAGTATCAGCTCCAGCCCAAGCCGGGGCGAGAGCGCTTCCTGCCTACTCATCTTGCCCCTACTCAAGAGCCACGGCCCTCGATTATCATGTTAGGAGGATGGGCAGTAGAGAGCGGCGACCGGCAGGCCGGTAAAGGCAGACTGGCCGATCGGGAAGCGCTCTCAGCATTGCAGCATTGCAGGTCTGTCAGGGCAACAGTTACGAGGGAGTCTGGTATGGGTTTGCTTATTCGTCCAACATCAAGGCTGGCCCAGGCAGAGGAGCCGCAGGCCCGGTTAGCCGTTACCCCTGCCTCGGCTGGCTGGCAGTATGTATCGTTTACGGTTTACCACCTGCGTGCGGGCCAGCGCCTCAGTGGGACAGCAGAGGGTCAGGAGACCCTGGTGATGATTCTGACGGGCGTAGGCGAAGCCTGGCTGAACGGCCAGGCGCTGGGGGAAGTAGGCGAGCGCCTGAGCGTCTTTGACGACCGCTCTCCTTACGCCCTGTATCTCTCTGTCGATGGGCATTACGAGATCATCTGTCGCTCCGAGGAGATGGAGATCGCCGTTGCCGCGGCGCCTGCAACCGAGCAGCATCTGCCGGCACGGCTGATCGGGCCTGCCGATATCAGCCTGGAGATTCGCGGCTCCGGTCAGACCGAGCGCCGCATTCGTCATATCCTGGACACCGACCAGGAGGCTGAGCGGCTGATCGCCGTCGAGGTGATTACCCCGGGCGGCAACTGGTCATCGTTTCCACCCCACAAGCACGATAGCGAGAATCCGCCGCACGAGTCCTATCTTGAGGAGACCTACTATCACCATATCCAGCCGGCGGACGGCTTCGCCATTCAGCGTGTCTACACCTACGACGGGCTGGACGAGACCATGACGGTACACGATGGCGAGCTGGTGCTGGTGCCGCGCGGCTACCATACAGTGGCAGCGGTGCCGGGCTGTGACCTGTACTATCTCAACGTCATGGCCGGGCCGCGTCGCGCCTGGCAGTACCAGGTCGATGAGGCTTTTCGGCGTCTGCTGCCTCCCTCTGGCTCGATTATGGGCACCGTGCTGCGCCCGGGTTCGGGGGCTTCGCTTCGAAGCAGCTGAGCTGAGGTCGGTCCAGAGGGTCTGGCGACCAGGTGCCAGGCTGGGGCCAGCTTGGAAAGTAGGAACGGAAGAGTAAGCGACAGGAAAGGATGCCACGATGGGAGCAACGACCGCATTACTTGGGATCGACCTGGGCACGAGTGCCGTCAAAGCGGTCATTCTCGACCTGGAGGGGCGCCTGCTGGGCGAGGGTCGGGCTGAGTACGCCCTGTTGACGCGGCGGCCAGGCTGGGCCGAGAGCATCCCCGCCGACTGGTGGCGCGCGACCCGGCTGGCCGTGCGCGAGGCGCGCGAGCGAGCGCCGCAGTGCCAGATCGCAGGTGTGGGCCTGGCCGGCCAGATGCACGGCGTTGTCATGGTAGCAGCCGATGGGCAGCCAACGCGTGCCGCCATGCTCTGGCCCGACCGTCGCGCCGAGAAGGTCCTCGCCCGGTTTCGCGCCCTGCCCGGCGCCCTGCGGCAGCGCCTGGCCAACCCGCTCGTGCCGGGCATGGCCGGCCCTCTACTCTGCTGGCTTGCTGAGCATGAGCCAGCCTGCTACGCCCGTTCTGCGCGGGCGCTCTTACCTAAAGACTGGCTGCGCCTGCGTCTGACGGCGCGCCGCTCGACGACAGAGGTGACAAGCAGCCTAGTAACGGAGGCCAGCGATGCCTCAGCGACGCTGCTCTACGACCTGCCAGCTGATCGCTGGGCCGAGGAGGTCATTGCCGCTCTGGGCTTGCGCTTCGACCTGTTGCCCCCGCTGCTTTCTTCGGCGGCCCAGGCCGGTACCCTCTCTTCAGAGGCGGCAGCGGCTTTGGAGCTGCCCAGCGGCCTCCCGGTCGCCACCGGAGCCGCCGATGTGGCCGCCGCGCTGCTGGGTGCGGGAGTCCTGGCGCCGGGCACGCTCTTGCTCAGCCTGGGAACGGGAGCGCAGCTAGTGCTGCTCTGCGAGGAGCCGCAGCCCGATCCTACCCTGCGTACCCACCTCTATCGCGCTGCCGACGGACGTCACTGGTACCGGATGGCGGCAGTCCAGAATGCCGGGCTGGTCCTCGACTGGCTACGGCGTCAACTGCACGCCGAGTGGTCGGAGGTCTATGCCAGCCTGGAGCAGGTTCCACCAGGGGCCGAGGGCCTGACCTTTCTGCCCACGCTGACCCCCGAGCGCCCCCACTACAACGGGCCGCAGACAGGGGCCTTTGTGGGGCTACGCCTGGAGCACAGTCGGGCTCACCTGCTGCGCGCCGCTCTGGAGGGCGTAGCCTGCGGTATCCGTCTGGCCCTGGAGCGTCTCCCCGGAGCCGGCGAGGTCGGCAGCCTCCTGGTTGCTGGTGGCGGCAGCCTGCACCCAGCCTGGCGCCAGCTGCTCGCCGATCTTCTGGGTCGCCCTCTGCTCTCGCTAGAGGCGGCAGAGACTACCGCTCGGGGGGCGGCTCTCCTGGGTGGCCTGGCCGCCGGCGTCTGGAGCGAGGGCCAGGAACTGGCCCGGCTGGCGCCGGCCCGCAGTGTGGTCACGACACCAGGCGAGCAACAGGCCCGCTGTGCTGCGCTCTATGCACGCTATCTGGAGCTGCTGGCGCGCGGGCGTGAGACGGGTACACCCGTGGGGCCGTGACTGGCCCGGTCTGGTCAGGCCGGCTTGCGCCCCCAGGCCACCACGGCCACCACCAGGCCGCGGAAATCGTCGGCCTGCATCTCGGCCAGGGCCTGCTGGGCCAGACGCTCTAGCTCTTCTGCGGTAGCCAGGCCCATCTGAACCAGGAAGGGGCGCGAGACCTCGAGCAAAATCATGACGTCCTTGAAGAAGCTGTAGTGAGCCGGCGATTCGCTGGACCAGTCCAGGGCACTGGCCCGCAGACGCACCTGCTCGAAGCCAGCCTGGCGCAGGAAAGGCGCCAGTTGTGGGGTGATGCCAATATGGCGCCCGTCCGGGGAAAAGCTCTGGCCGGCACGTTTGAGGGCCTGAAAGCCTAGCGCGAAAAAGCGCTCGGTCGCCTCGCTGTTGGTCAGCGGCCCCTCAGTGTCTGTGAGACAGAGAACGCCGCCAGGCTTGAGCAGGCGCCAGCACTCTTTGAGCAGCTCAGGCCAGGCAGCTGGCAGCATGAAGCTGCTTAGCAGGCGACCGTTGATGACATCAAAGGAGGCGTCGGGGAAAGACATCGGCTTCATGACATCCATAACCAGGAAGCTGGCGTTCTCCAGACGCCGCGATTGAGCCTGGGCGCGCGCGTATTCGATCATGCTCGCGCTGATATCGACGCCGATGAAATCAGCCTGGGGATAGAGAAAGGCCCCCTCCAGGACCCAGCCCCCAGGTCCACAGGCCAGGTCAAGGACACGCCCCCCCTGCGGGAGAGCCAGCTCCTCGGGGAAGATGCCCCCCATTGCCTCGATCGCCAGACGATTCTGCTGCATGAGGCGCGCCAGCTCGGCGGCCTGCTCGGTATCAATATGATAGGTTGAGCCTGCGCCGGCCTCTTGTCCGGCCACGTCATGCTCATCAGGGGAAGCCATGACTTTGCTCTCCTCTTCGCTGCAATGACAGCATTTCGCTCAGATGATGAGACCGCCCTCTGCAGAGGTAGCAGCGCCACCAATTTCGTGCTATGCTGCACAAGATCTCTTCAGAGCCTGCCTGCTGGGCGGTCCCGCCTGTTTTGCCTCTTTGTTTGAGGATAGCAGAGCAAGGTCGCGTCTGGCAAGTCTCAGCCCCGTCTGGCCTGGGCCTGGATCTTATGCTGGGAAGCAGAAGCGGCGGGCCTGCCACTCAGCTCTGGGGATCGAGCAAAATCTTGCCGTGGGCCTGCCCTTCCGCCAGAGCCAACAAGCCATCAGGAACAAGGCGCTCCAGCGGAATCACACGATCGATGACCTGCTTTGCCAGCTCCCCCCGACTTAGAAGGACCAGGGCTTCGGGCAGATCGACGGGGCAGACATGGGCGTTGGTCGTGAGCAGCTCTATCTCGCGCACGACCGCTGCATGCAGATCCAGGGCCCGTGGCTCGGCCTGAAGGCCCACGAGCAAGACGCGCCCACCGCGCTGGGCTGCAGCCAGGGCCAGCGCTGGGGCCGAGGCAGCTCCCGAGGCTTCGATCACCAGCTCCGGGCCTTCGCCGTCGGTCAACTGTCTCAGCGCCTGCAGCACATCCTCAGAACTGGCCTGGACCAGATGGCTGGCCCCAAGTACAGCCGCCCGCTCCAGTCGTCGGGCATCAACATCGACAGCGATCAGCAGGGCTGGTTCCAGGGCGCGAGCCGCCGCCAGGAGAAAGGCCCCGATGCCTCCCACGCCGATCAGGGCAATCGTCTGACCACGCTGAGCGCGGCTGCGCCGCAGGGCATGCAAGGCAATAGCCAGGGGCTGGGCCAGAGCCGCCGCCTCATCGCTACAGCCCTCCGGCACCGGATAGCACATACGCGCCGGCACGCGCGCCAGCTCCGCCAGCCCACCATCGGCCTGCAGTCCCAGTGTATAGTAGCGCGCACACAGGTTGGTGCGCCCCGCCTGGCACCAGCGACAGACGCCGCACCACATTCCCGCGCCGACCGCTACCCGCTGACCAACAGCCAGCTCTACCACCCCAGGACCGAGGGCCACAACGCGCCCCATGAACTCATGGCCCAGAATCAGCGGCCCCTGATGGCCGCTGAAGGGATGGCGCTCCTGCAGAGGGGCAAAATGTGGTCCATGTAAGAACTCTGCCACATCGGTGCCACAGATTCCTGCACGCAGCACCTGCAATAAGACCTCGCCCTCGCCCGGCGCTCCCGGTTCGGGGACCTCTTCAATGCGCACATCACCACGACCATAATAGCGTGCTGCCTTCATGGCTGCCGACCTCCTCTCCCGCTCTTTATCTATTCCTATCCTTATTCCTGCTTTTATCACCTCATAGCACCAACCCCGCAGAGAGGCCTAGACTGTCAAGCGGCGTCCCCGCACGCGACGCACCAGGCCCATGACGCCATAGGGGGCCAGGAGGGCCACCAGAATCAGGATGATTCCAAAGACCACACGGTCAAACTCCGGTGGGATGGTGGACCCGAAAAATGGCAGTTCCCCGGCCAGAATGCGCAGTACCTGAGCCGTCACCAGCATCAGCGGCACCCCAATCACCGGCCCCTGCCAGGTGCCCAGACCTCCGACCAGACTCATCAGCACCACATCGATGGAAATGTCCAGACTAAAGGTCCCTTGCGGCTCAATGTAGCTCGTATGGAAGGCATAGATTGCCCCGGCCACGCCGGCCAGAAAGGCCCCCAGCAGCAGGGCCTGCGTCTTCAGCCAGGTCGTACGCACTCCCAGGATCTCCGCCGGGTCCTCATCTTCACGGATGGCCACCAGGGCGTAGCCAAAGCGCGAATGTTCGATGATGAAGGCCAGCAGCACCGCCAGCAGCATCAGGCCCAGAAAGGCGTAGTAGAAAATCTGTTCGTTGGTAAAGGGGTCGAAAGGCAAAGATGGCATATAGATCCCGCTGGCGCCGCCCGTAATATCCAGGTTCGTGACCAGCACCTGGGTCAGGAAGCTGATAATGAGGGTCAGGATCGCAAAGTAGACCCCACGCAAGCGCAGCGCCGGCACACCCACCAGCAGCGCCACCACCGTCGCCATTATTCCTGCCAAAGGAATGGTCAGCAAAGGATGGACATTGTACTGCGTGCAGAGAACCCCGGCGGTATAGGCTCCAACGCCAAAGAAGGTCACCATCCCGAAATTGAGATAGCCAGCGTAGCCTCCCAGAATATTCCAGCCCTCCGCCAGCAAGATATACATAAAGACCGCAGAGAGGGTCGTCACCCAGTCCAAAGGGATCAAGACGCCCAGCACCGCCAGCAGACCCACTGCCGCCGCGGCACCCAGCCCGCCATAGAGCCAGCGCCGCCAGCGTGTCCTCGCTCTCCCCCGTTCAAGCAGCACACTACTCATAGTAATCATCCTCCCGCTCGCTCTCGTTTTATCCTCTCTCCTGAGAGGGCGCTTTCTGACGCCTCACCTCTGCCTGTCTGTCCGCCTCACAGCGCGCGGCTCTGGCTCCCAGCCAGGCCCTGGCCACGCACTAGCAGCGTAACCACCAGCAGCAGGTAGACAATGAAGTAGACATACTGGAAAGGGAAGAGGACACTGCTCACCGTCTCGATCAGACCGATCAGCAGGCCAGCCAGCAGCGTATTGCGGATGCTACCCAGCCCGCCGATGACCACCACCAGAAAGGCCCAGGCCAGCCAGCGATAGTGATCCTGCGGATCAAAAGGGAAGATCATGGCCAGTACCACGCCTCCAACGCCGGCGGTCGCCGTAGCCAGACCAAAGACCAGCAAGGAGAGGCGATCGGTATCAATACCCGAGATGCGAGCCGCATCGCGATTCTGGGCCATGGCGCGGATGGCCTTGCCGTAGAGCGTTGAGCGCAGAAAGGTATCGAGGAGCAAGACGAGGACCAGAGCAATGGCGGCGGCAATCAGTCGTGGCACGGCGATGGCAATGCCAGCGAGGGTCAGGGAGGCATTGATATAGCTCACCGAGAGCACCTGTGTATCGGTCGTCCAACGCAGGATCGCCGCCCCCTCGATAACCACCAGAACCCCAAAGAGCACCAGCAAGCCCGTCGTCTGCGAGGCGCGCGCCACATGGCTGATTAGCAGCCGCTCTAAGAGAACCCCGATCAGGAAAAAGACTGGCACAGCAATGACGGCGCTGATGATGGGGTCGAGGCCCAGGCGCTGCAGCAGCTCTAAGGCCAGATAGGAGCCGAGCATGATGAGGGTGCTGTGAGCGACATTGACCACGCCCATAATGCCCAGCGTCAGACTCAGGCCGAGCGAAATCAGAGTATAGACCAGACCGAGCAGCAGGCCATTGACCAGCGCCTGCACCAGCAGCGACAGGCTGATCGTTGTCAGCATAGCGCTTCTCCTTCTCTTCTGCTCTTCCCGCACTAAAAGCGCAGCCAGCTCTTGATCAGGGCCTCCAGTCGGTCCTCAAAGGCACCGCGCTCGCCCTCCAGATTGTTGCGACCATACTCCAGCGTGTAGACATAATCGGCCAGAGCCACAGCGGCGCGCACATTCTGATCGACCAGGAGAATGGTGCGCTGCTCTTCCTTGAGGCGGGCAATCTCCTCATAGACCTGATCGACGATGACAGGAGCGAGGCCCACCGAAGGCTCATCGATCAGGATGACACGCGGATCGGCTACCATCATGCGCCCAATCTCAACCAGGCGTTGCTGGCCACCACTCAGGCCGCCAGCCTGCTTCTGGCGCCACTCCTTGAGCAAAGGATAGCGCGCGTAGACCGCCTCCAGCGCAGCGGCCAGGCGGCGGCGATCGCGCCCCAGGAGCCAGCCGCCGATCTCCAGGTTCTCCTGCACCGTCAGCTCAGGAAAGACCGAGCGCCCCTGCGGCAGCAGGGCCATGCCCAGAGCCAGGCGTCGCTGAGGCGGCACTGTAGTGATTTCACGTCCGTCGAGCAGGATTTGCCCGCTGCGCGGCCTGAGCAGGCCATAGAGAACGCGCAAAGCCGTCGACTTGCCTGAGCCATTTGGCCCCAGGAGCACGGTCACTTTCCCTGGACGCGCAATAAGGCTGACGTTGTTTAAGACCAGGTCGTGGCTATAGTAGCCGGCAGTGACTCCGCGCATGCTCAAGCCAGCGTTGGCGCTCGACGTTAAGCCATTGGGCGACGGTGAGCCTGACCCTGCCGGCACGTCGGCGGCGTGCCTCATCATGACGGATGCCCTCCTGCCTGTTCAAAATAGGAAGAAGACGAAACTGACGATGAGGGCGAGGTCTGGGCCTGTCCCCCGGCATGGCCTAGATAGGCCGCGATCACATCGGGGTGCTCGCTGACCTCCTGCGGGCTACCGCGGGCGATGATTCGCCCATAGCTCATGCAGATGATGGTCCGGGCCAGGCTCAGCAGGTCGGGGATCTCGTGGCTGACAATAATAAAGGAGACCTGGCGCTCTTGCTGCGCCTCGCGGATGCGCTCCAGCAGCAGAGCCTTGATCTCAGGATGGACGCCACCAAACGGCTCGTCCATCAGCACGAGCCGCGGCTCTGTCATCAAGGCCCGCGCGAACTCTAACAGCTTCTGCTGACCGCCCGACAGCTCGCTGGCCGGCAGAGCCTGATAGCGCTCCAGGCCGACAAAGGTTAGCAGCTGGCGCGCTCGCTCTTGGGCCTCGGCACCGTGTACGCGGGCATGCACCAGCGGCACCAGCATATTTTGAGAGACGGTCAGCGTGTGGAAGACGCGCGCATTCTGAAAGGTGCGGCTGATCCCTAATAAGGCTAGTTGATGGGGACGCAGGTTGCGCGTTGGACGGCCCAGATAGCGGATCTCGCCGCTATCGGGTCGATAGAGGCCATTCAGCGTATTGAGCAAGGTGGTCTTGCCGGAGCCATTTGGTCCAATCAGCCCCAGAATAGTGCCAGCCTCCAGCGCAAATGAGACGCGTTCCAGCGCCACAATGCTCCCGAAGCGTTTCGAGAGGGAGTCGACCTGCAGGACAGGTTCCATTGTTGCTCTCCCGTTTCGACTCGACAACGTGCCAGAGGGAGGGTCGGCCTCCTGGTGTTAGTGCCAGACCAGGAGACAGGCCCTCCCGCCATAGGCGTTGCTACTGCAGTTGTGGCTTGGCGGTAGCCCGACTGGGCGGCCAGACTACCTCGTTCTTGCCGTTGAGATACTGTACTAGCACAGCATTGTAGTGGGGCATGCCGTACTGATCGAAGGTCAGCGGACCATTGACGGTGTTGAAACGATGGCTCAGGACATAGGCCCGCAGCTGCTGCTGATCAAGTGTGCGCGCTCCCTCGACCGCTTGCTGCATGACCTGTAGAATGGTCATGGCCACGGCGGCGTACTGGCTGAAGACGGTCTCGTGCCGCACCTGCTGCAGCATGGCGAAGAGATCCTTGATGCCGTCGTAGTTGTCGCTGGGCACAGCCATCGCCGTGGAGAAAATGCCCTCACCTGCAGGCCCCAACTGGGCCCAATAGGGCAGCGAGGTCACCAGCGAGCCGCAGGCGCAGTAGATCTTCGGCTTGAAGCCGAGCGAGTAGGCGGTACGCGCGATGAGAGCCGCCGGGTTGGGCAGCGAGAGGGCGAAGAAGAGATCGACCTTGGCCGCTTTGGCCCGCTGGATGAGGCCGCTGACGTCGGTGGCCGTGGGCGGATACTCCTCATTGAGGACGATCTGCATCCCGCGCTGCCTGGCGAAGTTGATGACCCCACCCTGGCCCTGGTAGCCATCGCGCACGACCAGCGTAAAGGGATTCTGTTCAGTGACGATACCCACGCGCGTGGGTCGCTCGCTGGCCGGCAGGGAGTCGATCATCTCGAAGACGCCGCGACTGTAGTCAGGCTCCTGGTAGGTATAAGAGCCAATCATCCACTGGGTACTCTTGAAGAGCTTGATACCCACAAAACCGCCGTTCCAGAGGATCATGTGGTTGGCGGCGGCAATCGGCAGCACGGCCCCACCAATGGCCGTCGTATAGGGTGAGAGCAGAAGGTTGACCTTGTCCTGGTGAATGAGCCGCTGGTAGAGGCTCTGAGCGGTGGCCGGATTGCTCTCGTCGTCGTAAATAATCATTTTGACGGGATGGCCCAGCAGGCCGCCGTGGCTGTTGACTTGCTGGAGCCAGTAATCATAAGTGGCCTTGTAGTCAGCCGAGGGGCCGGCATAGGCCCCGGTCAGGCCAAGGGTGCCACCGATGACGATCGGCTGACCCGCTGGCGGCAGCCCATTCGATGAGCTGGTGCTGCTGCCAGCGTTCTGGGCGGCGCTGCAACCGGTCAATATCAGAACCAGTAGCACGGTTGTCGTGATGAAGAGACGAAAAGACTTCATGTCGTCCTCCTTACGCGACGCCTCGTGACAGAACCGGCGGGCTCGCCTGTCTCCGGCGGAAAGTCACCGTCCTCCCGGGCAGGTGGGCGCCTCCGCTCCATAGTGTCTGTCCGCGTGGACGGCCCGAAATAGATTGCGCGCCATAGATCGCCCGATCCTGCTCTGCCCGACTGAGGGTCTGCCACAGAACAACGCTGTTCTTATCGCTGCTCTGCCATGCTCTGCTTCAGTAAGGCACCAGTGAAGGCAAAAACAGCTGCTGCTCGATATTTAGTTTGTTCTTCTTTCTGTCGACCTCCGCCCTTAGCAGTTGTCGCGTGTGAACGAGATCGCCCGGCCCAAGCGAGCGGTCTCCCGACGAGGTACCAGCTTCAGGCCAGCAGCCCCAGCGGCTCCTCCAGCAGCTCGGCCAGGGTAGCCAGGAACTGAGCCCCGCGGGCACCATCGATGACACGATGGTCGCAGGAGAGGCTCAGCAGCATGGTGGGCGCGACCACCGGCTGACCGGCGACGGCGATGACGCGCTCGCTGATGCGCCCTACAGCCAGAATGGCGGCCTGGGGAGCATTGATGATGGCATTGAAGGCGTCGACGCCATACATTCCCAGGTTGCTGATGGTAAAGGTCCCTCCCTGCAGATCCTGGGGACGCAGGCGCCGGCTGCGCGCCCGTTCGACGAGATCCTTGCGCACCTCGACCAGGGCCGACAGGCTCAAGCGATCAGCCTCGTGGATGACTGGCACCACCAGCCCTTCATCGGTGGCGACAGCCAGGCCGATATTGATTTCTCCATGACGAACCAGGCGCCCATCTTGCCAGGAGGCGTTGATCTGGGGATGGACCCGCAGAGCCGCGGCCACTACACGCACGAGCAGATCAGTATAAGTGATCTCGGGTGAGCAGCGCCGCTGCATGGCTTGATGCCAGGCGAGCAGCCGCTCTGCCTGGACCTCACGCAGCAGG
The DNA here is from genome assembly GCF_008974285.1 of Thermogemmatispora aurantia. GTDB lineage: Bacteria > Chloroflexota > Ktedonobacteria > Ktedonobacterales > Ktedonobacteraceae > Thermogemmatispora > Thermogemmatispora aurantia. Next base: position 44,901 of record NZ_BKZV01000002.1, read on the forward strand.
GAGAAATGCGGCACCTGCTGCCAACTCTGGGCAGTGCGCTCGGCCATGAGGCGCCAGACCTGGCTCAGCGTCGGCGCCTCCGCTCTCTCTCCGCTTGCTTCCGCCGCCCCCCAGCCGGCGCTGGTCGCTCTCCGCTCCGCCTGGACGGAGGCGGCAGCCAGGACGTCAGCGGCCAGGATCGCCCCCTCGGGACCACTGCCGAGACCAGTGCGGGCAAGGGCCGCCAGATCCTGCCCCAGCTCAGCCGCCAGACGCCTGGCCTTGGGCGAGGCCGCCAACAGGCGCCTTTGTCTGGAGGAGCGAGCAACGGACCCGTGTACCATCGGCTTCTGGCCAGCGCTGACAGCCAGCCTCTCGCTCTCGCCCGGCTCCTGCATACGACGGCTGGCCAGATAGGCCAGGACGTCCGCCTTTTGAATACGCCGCCCCTGGGGTTGGAGCTGACGCAGATCAACCTGATGCTCGGCGGCGATGCGCGCAGCCAGGGGAGAAACCAGCCTCCCCAGGCCGCGTGTATGCTCGTCCATGAGCGCAGGGGAAGGGGGTTCCACTGTAAGCGAGCTAGTACTGGTCGAGCTTGAAGCTGCTGCTGGCCTGTCAGCCTCGCCGGCGCCCCTCTCCTCCCGAGGCTGTTGCTCATGCTCAGCTGGCTGTCGCGGTGCGGCTGCCGCTGCCGCTGGGGCAGGCCCAGCCACGGGCTGCTCGCCGGGAGCCAGAATCAGGGCAATCTGCTGCCCCACAGGAATGTCCTCCCCCTCTCTGGCCGTGATCGCACTCAGCAGACCCGAAGCCGGTGCCTCCAGTTCGACGGTCGCTTTATCTGTCTCAATCTCAGCCAGCGGCTCGCCCTGGTTCACTGGCTCGCCTTCGCGCTTCAGCCAGCGCAGAATCTTCCCTGTCTCCTGGGCCATTCCTAACGCGGGCATGATGACCCTGATCGCCATCAGTGCACTCCTCTGCTCTTCTTTTTTACTCTGGTAGTCGGCATTCAGCTCAGGCTCCACGCCATGATCCAGGGTCTGGCCTGCCCTGCTTCCGGGAACCTGGCAGAGCCAGCCAGAGCCGGCAGAACAGGCGGGCAGACCAGACCGGAACGGACCAGCGGGCCAGAGTTAGAGTGTATGACCTGCGGAGGTCGCCGCTGGGGCCGGTAGCTGCGCTCCGCCCCGGCCAGCAGCCGTGTTCAGATGCGATTGCACCTCACGAATGGGAGAGAGCGGTCCGTTGACGGTGTAGTAGCGCGTACCAGCCACGAGCAGCTCTTCGGCGGGGAAGCGCGTAATCACTTCACAGCCGTCCTTCGTCACCACCAGCTGCTCTTCAATGCGGGCCGCTGTCCAGCCGTCGCTGGCGGGCCAGAAGGTCTCGAGCGCAAAGACCATGCCCTCCTCGATGACCTCGGGGTGATCAAAGGAGACCAGGCGGCTGAAAACCGGCTTCTCCCAGATCGTCAGGCCCACGCCGTGGCCGAACTGCAGCGCGAAAGCTGCCTCTTCATTGGGGAAACCAAACTCCTCAGCGCGCGGCCAGAGCTTGACGACATCGGCAGTGGTCACGCCCGGCTTAATGGCGTTGATGGCCACGTCGAGGATCTCGCGGCAACGCTTGTAGGCGTCCACCATCGCTGGCGAGGCACTGCCAACAGCAAAGGTGCGGTAATAACAGGTGCGGTAGCCATTGAAGCTGTGCAGAATGTCAAAATAGGCGGGATCTCCCGGACGCAGCACGCGGTCGCTAAAGACATGCGGGTGAGGACTGCAGCGCTCGCCTGAAATGGCGTTAACTCCTTCGACGTGCTCCGAGCCGAGATCGTAGAGAACCTTGCTGACCAGGGCCACGCACTCATTCTCGCGCACACCCGGGCGCATCCAGCGATACAGCTCCTCGTAGGCCGCATCGACCATCATGCAGGCCGTGGTCAAGAGAGTAATCTCATCCTGGGTCTTGATCATGCGCGCCGTCTGCATGAGATTCTGCCCGTCGGCGATGGTAATCCCTTCTTTCTGGAGGGCAAAGAGGACCTGCGGCTCAATGACATCGACCCCCAGCGGCTCATGCAGGAGGCCACGCTCCTCCAGCTCGCTGCGGATCTTGCGCGCCACATCCTCGGCGCGTCCAGAGCCGGGCGCCATCGCCCCGCGCATCGTCGAGATGCCCGCTCGCGCGCGCTCCCCCATCCAGGGCGCATAGAGCTGATCATGACGCGCCGCCGAGCCGAAGGTCCACAGAATCGGCTCGTCATCGCGCGGCAGCAGCGTAAAGCGGAAGAGCTTGTCCATGGCCCAGGTGCCGATGTGGGTCGAGGTAATATAGCGAATATTGCTCATGTCGAAGCAGAGCAAGGCCCCTAGCTCGGACTCCTTGAGCAATTTTTGCACCCGCGCCAGTCGCTCGCGGCGCAGCCGCTCGTAGTCGACGCGCACCTCCCAGTCAACGGCCATTGGTCCATACGTCTTGATCGCCATAGTGAGTTTCTCCTCCCTCAGAGTCGCAGCGTCGCGCCAGGTACTACCCAGCTGGCGCCGCACGCCTACGGATCAACGTCGATCGCGCTGACAAGAAGCCGTAACGACAACGGTCATGCCGAGACGAAGAACATCTTTGACTGGTCGCTTCCCTGTCGTTGACCACGGACCCTGCTGCCAGCCTATTCCCACTGAGCAGGCAGGAGCGAGCGAGCGAACGAGCGAGGGCTGGCAGAGTCTCAGACTCTTCCGCAGAGGGTTTTCGCCATCTCCACGACGGCAGCTGGCGTCGGCACGGTCAGATCCTCCAGAACGGGCGAGAAGGGTACTGGCACATCGAGGGCCCCGAGACGTTTGACTGGGGCATCAAGATAATAGAAGGCACCTTCGCTAATGACCGCGGCGATCTCGGCGGTCACCCCGTAGCTCTGATAGCCCTCATCGACGACGATCACGCGGCTGGTCTTCTTAGCTGACTCGATCAGCGTCTGCTTATCCAGGGGCGAGGTCGTGCGCGGATCAATGACCTCAGCGCTGATGCCGAGCTGCTCCAGCTCAGTAGCTGCAGCCAGAGCCACCTGGACCATGCTGCTTGTGGCCACAATGGTCAGGTCGCTTCCCTCACGCTTGATATCGGCCACGCCAAAGGGAATAGTGTACTCCCCTTCAGGTACCAGCCCCCTGAGCTGGTACATCATTTTGTCTTCAAAGAAGAGGACCGGGTTATCGTCGCGAATGGCCGTCTTCAGCAGTCCTTTGGCGTCGTAGGGCGTCGAAGGCAGCACAACCTTCAGCCCCGGGATATGGCTAAACCAGGCGTGCAGACTCTGGCTATGCTGGGCCGCCGAGCGACGCGTGGCTCCGAGCGTTGTGCGCACTACCAGCGGCACCTTGAGCTTGCCGCCGGACATATAGTGCACCTTGGCCGCCTGATTGACGATCTGGTCCATCGCCAGCGTCAGGAAGTCCCCGAACATGATGTCGACGACGGGCCGCATGCCTGTCATAGCCAGACCCACGCCGATGCCCGTAAAGCCTGCCTCCGAGATCGGAGTATCGATGACGCGCTCCGCGCCAAACTCCTCGACCAGGCCGCTGAGCACTTTGAAGGGCGTGCCAGCCTCGGCGACATCTTCTCCCAAGAGGAGCACACGCGAATCACGGCGCATCTCCTCTGCGAGCGCCTCACGAATAGCCTGCCCGAGCGTGATCTCGCGCCAGCCCGCTGGCGCTTGTGGCGCACTTGCTGTACTTGAGGCACTAGGCATAGACATGCTGGGCCACCTCTTGCGGATCAGGATAGGGAGCCTCCAGAGCAAAGCGCACTCCCGCCTCGATCAGGGCGCGCACGCGGCGCTCGATCTCGGCAAAGTGGCTGTCCTCGGCCAGCCCCTGCTCGCGCAGCCAGGAGCCGAGGAGCTTCAGGGGATCGCGCTGCGCCTTCCACCACTCTTCTTCTTCGCGAGAACGGTAGTAGCTGCGCTGGATGTCTCCGACATGATGGCCGTAGAAGCGGTAGGTATTGCAATGGAGATAGGCCGGTCCTTCACCGCGCCGCGCGCGCTCAACGAGGCGCACAGCAGCCGCATAGACAGCGCGTACGTCCTGTCCATCAACTTCCTCGGTGTGGATGCCGAAAGCTCGGGGTCGGGCCAGCATGTCGCCGGCGGTCGTCTCGCTGTTGGGCGTATACTCGTTGTAGAGATTGTTCTCGCAGACGTAGATGACTGGTAGCTGCCAGAGCGCAGCCATATTCATAGCTTCGTAGAGCAGGCCCTGCCCCAAGGCCCCATCGCCGAAGAAGCAGACCACAACCTGACCGCTGCCCCGCCGCTTGCAGGAGAGGGCGGCCCCGGTGGCGATACCAGCACTGCCGCCGACGATGGCATTGGCTCCCAGGTTGCCACTTTCTTGATCGGCGATATGCATCGAGCCACCCTTGCCTCGACAGTAGCCGGGCTGCTTACCGAGCAGCTCGGCAAACATTCGGTCGACGGCGGCGCCCTTGGCGAGACAGTGCCCATGACCACGATGGGTGCTGGTGATGTAGTCGTCGCGGCGCAGGGCCGCGCAGACCCCGACAGCTACCGCCTCTTCGCCGCTGTACAGGTGGGCCAGGCCCGGCATTTTGGCGCTCATATACAGCTCGTTCACTTGCTCTTCAAAGAGGCGTATGGTGAGCATCTGCTCGTAGAGGCTCAGCCAAAATTGGCGCTCCCGCGCCCGGCTGGCTTCGTCACGCGTCAGCGGACGCTCTTCGGATGAGGTGATGTGCTCTGAGACCATCGTTGTGTTTCTCCCGCTCCTGACTGATGCGGCGTTCCCACTCAGGGCTCGGCTGGTCCTGGTCCGTGGGCCTCCTCGGCTCGGCGACGCTGCCCCCAGGCATTGTCGCCCGGCCAGCCATTGTAGCCTGATGAGAGGACGACAGGATGAGTATATCTCTCCAGCGCCGACAAGCAGTCTCAGCGCACGGAGGAGCAACGGCCCGCCCTCCTCAACAGCCAGGCTAAGCCGTTTGGCCCGCTAAACTGCCAAAGGGGTCACCCCAGCAGATGCGCTCATCCATCGCTTCGCCTAGCCGCGGTTGGCCGTCTCCAGATCCTGACGGACCTGGTGCAGGTGCTCCTGCATAGCAAGGCGGGCAGCTTCGGCGTCGCGGCGGCTCACCGCTTCCAGGATGCGCTTGTGATGGTATTGGGCCCGCTCCATTGCTCCACCGATGCGCGAGATATGTTTGCGCTGCTCGCTGAGCAGATCGACGATCGAGTCGACAAAGGTCAGGATCAGGCGATTGCCCGAGGCTGTGGCGAGCGTGCGATGGAAGTCGTTGTCGGCGGCAATGTAGGCCTCGACATCGTGGAGACTGGCATCCATCTGCTCAACAACCGTGCGCAGGCGCGCAAGATGCTCTTCACTTGCCCGCGCCGCCGCCAGGGCGGCAATGCCCGGCTCAAGCAGCTCCCGTAGCTCGACAAGGTTGGCATAGCCGTCCTCGCGCCCAACACGCACCATTAGCTCTAAGGTCTGCTGCATGGCGCGCGAGGTGGCATTGATGACGATGGTGCCGCGTCCCGGTCGCATGTCGACCAGCCCCCGTTGAGCCAGTGTCTTCATGGCTTCCCGGACCGCCGTCCGGCTCGCCCCAAATTGCTCGCTTAATTCGCGCTCGCTCGGTAGACGATCGCCGCTGCGCAGTTCGCCTCGCAGAATACGCTCCTCGATCTGTTCCGCAATCTGTTCGAACAGCTTGCTGGATTGAATAGGTGTATACAATCCCTTCTCCGCTGCTGCCAGGATCTTTACCTGGTCAGAGACCAGATGGTATGTTTATCATACCAATGATTATAGTATAATCAGGCCGGCTGCCTTTGACAACCCTTTCTTTGGCGCGGCGTTCCTGTTCGCCACTCCCCGGCGCACCAAGGCAGGCGAGACAGCCTGGCGAAAGTCGCGCAAGGGAGGGCTGGCTGGCTGGCTGGTCGACAGAGGGTAGCGCCGGGTTGCCGAGTTGGAGTAGAACTATCTAGCAGCAGGGCGCGGAGCGCGCTCTATCAACTCTACCGTAGAGGAGGGTATTGACAGCGATGGCGAATCTGGGCTTCGTTGGCCTTGGGGCGATGGGTGGGCGCATTGCCTACCGTTTGCTGCAAGCCGGGCATACACTCACTGGCTACAATCGCACGCGCGAGAAGGCGCGCTGGTTGCTGGAGGCCGGCATGCGCTGGGGAGAGAGTCCGGCAGCGGTCGCGCAGGCCGCCGACATTACTTTCAGCATGGTGGCAGACACAGCGGCCTTGCAGGCCATCACCGAGGGGCCACAGGGCCTGTTGGCTGGCCTGGGTCCTGGCAAGATCTACGTTGATATGAGCACAGTCAGCCCTTCGGTCAGCCGCGCTCTGGCGGCTCGCGTTGCTGAGCGTGGTGCCCACATGCTCGACGCTCCCGTTTCGGGGAGCACGGTGACGGTCGAACAGGGCCGGCTGGCGATCATGGTCGGCGGCGATCAGGCCGTTTTCGAACAGGTTCGACCGGTACTGCTCGACATCGGTCCGAAAGTCAACTATGTTGGTCCCAACGGCCAGGCAGTGCTAATGAAAATCGCCATCAATCTCAGCCTGCCGGTGCAGTTCCTGGCCTTCAGCGAGGGCTTGCTGCTGGCCGAGAAGGGGGGTATCCCTCGCGAGACAGCTTTTCGGGTCTGGATGGAAAGCGTCGTGGCCTCGCCGGCCATGCAATACCGCGGTCCGTTCGTGCTTGAGCGTCCAGCGGAGGCACTCTTTTCGGTCACTATGATGCAGAAAGACCTGCTGCTGGCTCAGGAGCTGGGGCGCGAGGTCGATGTGCCTCTGCCGTCGGTCGCCCTGACCAATGAGCTGCTGACAGCGGCGCGGGCATTGGGTCTGGGCCGGGAGGATTTTGCAGTCCTCTTCGATGTGCTGGCCCATATGGCGGGCGTACCTGGCTCTCCCAGTGCGGACCAACAGCCGTCGTCGGGTGGACAAGACGAGGCCGGGGCGACAAGACCAGAACAAGGCTGAACGGCCTGAAGCCACGGACGAGAGCAGCTAAATCAGGACGGGCATAGCCAGCTCTCCTGCCCGCGCGGGACAAGAAGCGCCGTGACCTGGGCCAGAGCTTGCACCAGCTGCCAGCATAATAGCAAGTTACTTGCTTACAAGGTCACGAAGGTGAGGAAGAAGGGCAGCTCTAGCTGGGAGCTGGCTGGCCTCGACCAGGATACGGTGACGAGATCGACGAGCCAGAGGTCGTCGGCACAGTGCCGAGCAAGTACTGCATGACATGAGCCAGGGCCAGGACGTCCTCGGCATTGTAACCCATGAGCGTCTCAACTGGTAGAGGCTCGCCGTAGACCCGATATTCCTCATAGAGCAGGCCGGCCTCAAAGCCATCGAGGTCGCCGCTGAAATGGAAGCCGCACCAGGTCGCGACCTCTTTGAGCGACCAGCTCGTTAGCGGTAGCACCAGGATCTTTCTGAGCGCCTGCAACAGGTCGAGCTTTGGCAGGGGCCACCAGCGCGCCAGAAGAGATGGCGCCCAGCGGACGATCCCCTCTTCAACGGAGCGTTCGTCGAAGCGGTGACCGCTCCAGGAGCAGAGCGTAGCGCCTGGATGGGCAGCGATATAGGCGAGAAACTCTTCGTACATAGCGCGGCGGCGGCCCCTGTCCTCTTCAGGGACAGCCCACTGACGTAGCTCCTGCCCATCGAAGACGCCGATCAGCCACGGCTCGGGCGCTTCTCCCCCCTGGAGGGGATCGGCAGAGGCTAGCCCCGTCTCAACATCGTAGAAGAGCAGGGATGGGGGGAGCTGCAGCGATCCCAGCCAGACGGGCCGATTCTCCTCACAGGCGCGCAGGTAGCTTTCCAGGAGGAGGCGACGCCGGGGGCCAAACTGGATGGCCTTGAGCACTGCGGGCGGGGCCGTGCGCAGCTCGTCCAGGCGCGTGATGCCGTAAGCCGCTAACCGCTCGGCGCGCCGGGGACCGATCTGCGGTCCTCGCAGGCGGGCCGGCGGTTCCAGCCAACTAACACGTGGGAGGGCCTCAGTCCCATCTAGCTCGATCAGAGCGGCACGCGCCAGCTCGGGTTTGACATCGTCTGAGGCTCCATTGACGACGAGCGTCTTGCCGAGCAGGGCCGTCTTGCCGCCTCGTGAGTGGCAATGTCCACAGAGAACAAGAGCCGGCTGCTGAGTGAAGACAAAGTCCTTGAGGGCCTCCGAGCCGAGACGGCTGAAGCCGAAGCGAATGCCGATGTCAAGACGGCAGCCCGCCGGAGGGGTGTGCGAGACTACAACCAGGCGTCTCGCCGCTTCGCCCAGGTGCCGGCGCGCCTGATCCAGATGAGCACGCACCTCGCTCTCGGGATGGAGTATCCTGCCGATGCTGTTGCGTTCTCCGTCACAAATGGCTCCTTCGATACCGATAAAGCCAACGTCTTCAATGAGGAGCGGCTCTGCGTGGAGATCATGCACGCCGGGTGCGCGCAGCACGAGGCGATCTTCCGGCCAGCAATCGTTGCCGATGACGCCAAGTAGGCCGTAGCGGGCATAGCTGGCCAGCTGACTGAAGTAATTGCGCTCAGAAGAGACGAGGAAACGCCGCACATCATCGCCGCCATAGACGATCACATCAACGGGTGCCACCGAGCGCAGCAGTTGCTCGGCCAGCTCCAGTCGTTGGATACGCCAATCAGAAAAGAAGAAGATGCGCATAGCATGCAACTCCGCTCTGCTTTCTCCGGGTGATAGGCTTCTGCCCAGCTGCCCGCGATCCGAGCCATCCCTGTTCCGCTTGCAGAGCGACCCTGGCAAACTGGACATTCTGCATAAGCAGACGCAAGAGCCTGCAGATTTTTGATGATGAGGTGTTCCTCCAGCCGAGGGACGTTCAAGCAGGACCGGATGTCATTGAGCGTTGGCTTTCTGAGAGAAAGGTGCTATAGTTAGCAGCACGGAAGAACCAGGCTTCTAGCGGTGAGTCCCGGTCAGTGCCGGTCCTTCATGAAGGATGAGGGTCGCCTCGTCCTGGCCGGGAATCCCTGTAGAGAGTTTAACAGGATGCGACGCCATGCTGAGGAGAATCACCCTTATTGCTCTCGTGCCAGGGCTGATCTTGAATCTGCTCGCCGGCGGCCTTTCGCTCTTTAATCCGGAGCGGTCACTGAGTCTCTTCTTCCTCTTTCTTCTCTTCCTCACGACCGCTCTGCTGACCTATGGCCTCGCTCTAGTGCTGGTCATGGTTATGATGCTGCGCCGGTTGATCACTAGCTGGCGCCTTCTCTATGGCCGGCAGGTCCGCTTCCTGGCTACAGACCGCTATAACGAACGACTGCTTTGGCGCTTCTTCGCTCAACGGTTGTTTCTCATTACCTGTATTGCTCTTATAGCTATTATAATTAATTTTCTACTGAGGTATCAGGCAGCAATGAGCTTTGAAACCACTATGTCTCTCACCATGCTCATTTTACCGGCCATTATTTGTATTATCCTGCTCATTGAGAGAGCCTCTCCCCTGCGAACGGCGACGACCACGCCAGACCCCAGTACAGCAGACGGCCAACAGCGCGGACCAGGGAGCTAGCTCTGCGAGCCTCCAAACGCTGACGAGCGATCTCCTCGGCAGTGGATACACCCATCGCCTCGCTGACAAGCAGGGTATCGACCCACTTCACACTTGTATAGCACTTGCCGCCGGGTACGAGCAGCCGCCACGGGGCCCCATGCTCGCGTGAGAGGGGAACACCGTTCAGGTGATCACAGAGCAGGGCCCGCCCGGCCTCTTCGAGGGTCAGCCAGACCGCATAGCTGCCGGCGCAGACGGCCACTGCGCGCGCCGTGGGCAAGGGCCGGGCCAGATCGAGCAGGCTGTACAAACGCCAGCCTTCCCAGGTCAGGGCGGGCACGGTCCAGCCCTCCTCACACGAGAAAGGGGCTTGCCAGGTCTGGCGGGGGAGATGGGCCAGGTCCGCTGCCTCTAGTTCCAGGGTATAGGCAACGCAGCCGCAGATGCGCAACCGTCCCTTGATTTCTTTGGCTGCCCCATCCAGCGGGTGAGACGGCAGGGCGGAAAGCTGTCGCGGTTCCTCTTTTTTTTGTGGCATCGTTCTGCTCCTGAACAGTGGAGAGCTGTGCTCTTACGAGTTATAGCATGCGGCAGGATAGCAGGGCAAGGTTATCCTCGTCTTCCGGCCAGAAGTAGGCTGGGGCAGCTAGCAACCAGGCATTATTTTTCAATGGAGTGAAACATTGATACCAGTTGATATCTCTTGACAATAAGCATCGATAATTGTACACTCTTCTATAGAAAAACATCGATTTCCAGTGTGTCAGGACGAGTCAATTTTTTAGTGTAAAAATAATGATGCACCACTACGGGCGGCATGGTCCCCGAGCCTGGTTACGTCGCTGGCAGCGTCGCTACTGGCGGCCTCCGCCGCCGACGCCAGCCAGGGAGGCCAGCCCGGCCCTACCAGCAGTCAAGTCACAGCAACTGGCGAACGTGCGTGTCTGGCAACTCACAGAAAGGATCATCGTCATCATGGTCGGCAACGATCTTTATCCCGAGCCTGATAATGTGACGCTCTTCTCGGCCTTTGGGCAGCACCCGCTTTCAACCAGCGAGAGCCATGAAATCCCCTCAGCGCTGAGAAGCCAGCTCAACATCAAGCTCTCCACTCTTACTGACGAGATTCAAGAAATGGCCGGGTCAGGTGATCTCATCACCATTCATCAAGAAAGGCTCAACAGGATACTGCGTCGATTTATTAAAAACCAACTCAACACGCTCAACCTGCCCATCCCTACTAGAAAAGCTGTCGACGAGATCGTTGAGTCTGGCCTGGCCTACTCATCTAAAGAGCTGGAGCAGGCACTCACAGAGAAGGCCCTCAACTACCGCATACTGGCCACTGAGGCCGATCAACAACTGGCCGCCAAGGCCCGAGCGGATCGCCAGCGCTATGGGCCTCTCTCAGCTTCTATGAGGCACGCCCTGGCCGTTCTGGCCGCGCTCGAAGTGCGAGGCCTGCGCGATACTTCTGAGATCAGCGAAGAGCAGCTCAAGCAATTGGATGCAGACGCAAGCTGGTACGAGGAGGTCTTTCACAAGGGGAAGGAGATCATCGAGTGGCCACCGGAGGAATCTTTTCGTGGCCAGCACAACAACGACATGGGGGACTGAGATCGCCGGCAGGATCAGCCGCCAGCTTGGGCGCCTTTCTGGTGCTCTGCCCGGTTTCGAGGAGAGCAGGCAGCAGCGCCTCTTGATAGCGCTGCTGATCCTGGTGCTCCTGATCTTGCTCATCCTGATTGTGCTTGCCTGTTATCTGATTCTGCGCTAGGCGCTGCGCGCCGGGCAGGAGCTGGGCCGCGCTGGCGACTGTGGATGGACTGGCCCAGTCCCCCCAGTGCCTCAGCCAGCGCGCTCGCTGCCTGGCAAGGCACAGCTCCCATCGGTGCAAGCCTCGTCCTGGTTCTGATCCTGCTCGCTTCCTGAGCTGACAGCGGTCATCACCTGTGGCGTTGCCTCGCGAGCGGTCTCGCGCCAGGCCCGTTCCAATACCTGACGCAGTAGCGAGACTGGCTGTGCCCCCGAGACCGCATAGCGACCTGCGAAGAGGAAGAAAGGCACACCCTGCACGCCCAGCTCCTGGGCGCGTCGCTCATCCTCATGCACCGCCTCAGCGTAGGCCGAGCTGTGCAGCACAAGCTCTATCTCTTCCGCCGGCAGGCCCACCTCGCCAGCCAGGCGCCGGAGCGTCTCCGGCTCACTTAAGGCCGCCCCCTCGCTGAAGTAGGCGCGAAAGAAGCGTTCCGCCAGCGCCTGAGTCAGATCATGGGCGGCGGCCAGATGGAGCAAGCGATGGGCATCGAAAGTATTGCCATAGCGCGCCTGCTCCAGATGGAAAGTCAGCCCCTCCTGGGCGGCCAGGGCACTGACGCGCGCATTCATGGCCTCGGCCTCGGCCAGGGAGACACCATACTTACGCGCCAGCATCGCACTGACGCTCTCACGCGCCTCATGCGGCGCCTGCGGATCAAGCTGAAAGCTACGCCAGGCCAGCCTGATGCGCTCGCGCTGGGGAAAGCCCGCCAGCGCCTTCTCCAGACGCCGCTTGCCGATATAGCACCAGGGACAAACAAGGTCCGACCAGATCTCAATCTCCATGACACTCGCCTCGCTCCGCGCTGGCCGGCTGGCCCCCCGGCTCCAGTCCCAGACCGAACTGTCCGACAGGGCGCCGCGAGCCAGCCAGCTTTTAAGCAGACAGGCTCAGGCATCCTGCGAGGCTGTCTGCGGCCTACGACTAATGACAATCCCAATTGCTACCACGATGAGTGCAGCCAGGGCCAGCCCAATAAAGAGCACTGTCTCTCGCTGGCCGATGCCAAGCAGGGCATCGAGCGCATAGTTGCCCGGCCCCGTGAGACCGATGACGATGCTCACCAGCATCAGAAGTAGACTATATTCATAGCCACCGCGCTGCATCCAGAAGCCGTTGCGCCAGTGGCTCTTGAAGGTCGCCATTGCCATCGCGCCCGCCATACCAGCTGCTCCTACAGCGGTGAGGAAGCCCAGCGCCACCGCCAGACCACCCCCTACTTCCCCCAGAACAGCGAGCGTCACCCAGAGCCAGGCCGGCTGCAGGCCCTGACGCGCGAAGTTCTCGCGCGTGCGCGCCAGTCCCGCTCCGCCAAACCAGCCAAAAAGCTTCTGCAGTCCATGCCCGGTCAGCGTTAAACCAGCCCCGAGACGCAGGATAAGCAGCCCCAGGCTCAGGGTTGTTGACATGAGAAGACCACTCCTTTCCTTTCTATTGCCGACTCGCTCCGGGAAGAGACTTCTCTCTTCCTCGGCAGCGATGCCTCTCTTTTCTTTCTTTATGAAAGTAAGGGTATCATAGAAAGTTCCTATCGTCAAGGATGTTGCTTTCTTATTTATAGTATGATATACTGTAGCCATGAAGAGAGCTGAGCGAGAACAGCCGGCGGCGAGGCCGGAGGCCTGTAACGCAACAACCCCAATGGGGCGAGCCATTCGCCTGGTCGGCGATGTCTGCATTCTGCTGATCGTCATTAATCTCTTGTCCGGGCCGCGGCGCTTCAGCGAGCTGCTGGAGCAGCTAGGCCACATCAGTTCGCGCACCCTGACTCAACGCCTCCGCTTGCTAGAGGAACTGGGCTTTGTCGAGCGGCGCGCCTTCTTGGAGATTCCGCCGCGCGTCGAGTATCATCTGACGCCCACAGGCCAGGAGTTTGGCCAGGTCATTGCCGCGATTGAGGAGTTCGCGCGCAAGAATCTCGCCGATCCTCTGCCAGCCTCGTCCTGCGGCACGCTGTGCTCCGCCTCATCCCCGGCATCCTCTGACCAGTCCCCCATCAGCAGGTCCGTTACCGCCCCTCCCTGTGGCGAGAACGATGCCTTCGCCGGGGCAAGTGAAGAAGCAGAAAACTGAACGAGAAAGAGCCTTTCTCCTCTTGAGCAGTCACTAAAGAGATCTACCGCTCAGATCAATGACCCCTGGCTCAAACCAGGGGCTTGCCCGTAGCCTCGTCGGCGCGGGCTTTCGAGCTGGTTGTCAATAGCCCACCCTCCCGCAGGGCAGTAAAGAGTGGGTGCGTTAGACTGCTGCGCGCAGCATTGAGGTCGGCACACTCCTGATACCCGCACAGGGGACAGATGCAAGTCTGTCGGCGACGGGTTCCTCGCTGTCCACAAGACCCAGCCCCTTCTCCTGAGTCCGCTGCTGTCCAGCATCGGATCAATCCCCACCACGGGGCTGGCTGTTGTTCTTGCTGCTGGGGGATCAGACACCTCTAGGGTCACCATGAGTCGCCCTATGAGTTGACCATCGCCTTCCAGCACAGTGGAGACTGTCGATGGTCTTGACCTGTGCTAGCCGTCTTTCGGTAGCGGCTGGCACCGTCTAAGGGAGGCGCTTGCGTCCGGCGACGGTCCAGAGCGAGAAGGTACCATCGGCTTGCAGACTGGCATCGCGTCCCCGTGGCTCGATCAGAAACAGCGCCCGCCTGCGCCGGAACTGGAGGGGGCGCTGTGGTGGGTGCCGGTTGCTCCGAGCGCTCTGGTAGGCGGCTGCGACCAGGCGGATGGCGGTAGAGGTCACCATGCCGGCGGTCCAGGCCAGCCAGTGCCCTCCGCTCTAGCTCCGCGATGAAGTCCTGGTCCGCGAGCAGCTGGCCTTGCCGGTCCTGCCGCTCATCCCAGACCTGTTCGAAGGAAGAGAAACTTCTCTCCCCAGAAACTTACTGAGCGCTTTGGCACAGCTACCGCAGTGTAGCGCTGGACCGGCTGATCGTCATTCATGCGGGCTTGGGTCTGAGGAGAGACCTCAGCCTGCCTGGCTAACTCTACAGCAGGAGCAGGAATCTCCTCAAGGTGGTGATCAAGCATCAATTCGCTAGCCTCCATCACGAACCATAGCAGGTACTTGGAATACAGCCCCTCCCGGCTGCGCACGAGGTCAGGGTCCGCAGCTGTTGTTAACTGCAACATAGTACAGCAAAGCTATCAATATCATTATCAGTCAAATTGTGTATTGAAGACATCTATCGAACTGTAATCAAGGTTAAGCCAGTATGACGACTAATTCATAAGCCAGACTGTGGCCCCTGGCCCGAGCATAGCAACCTTACCTGGCCCTGAGAGCAGCTCAGCAGCGGGAACGCTTCTACGGCTCTATCATCTCTATAGTCAACAGACAGCAGATAGCGATAGCCCAGCGGGCAGCGTGCATCTCCCCCCGGTGAAGAAATAGATTGCCAGGTGACGATGTTTCATAAAAGGGGAGGGGAAAAGAGACCAGGTAGACAGCGGAGCCAGCATGAGGAGCGAGTGACGACGGCTTGCAGGCAAGAGTCAGACACCGTCTGCATAGCATTTAACCTGTGGACTCCTCGTGCGTATCTCTTGAGTGGAGGAGAGAAAAAGGCCGGCAGGCAGACGACCTACGTGAGCCGGAGAGAGGAGTGGATTAGCCAGAGGAACGCCCACCGGGCGCTAGTAGCAGCTCCGAGTGGGTCTTCAGCTAGCTGATTGCCTCCTGGTCTGCCTGCCGTCCTCTAGCTGGTCGGAGGAAAGACGCACGACAGCCACAGAAAGGATGGCCGTCGCGAGTACCCCGAGAGAGCGGGGTAGAACAAAAAGGCAAGAGACGCTTACACAGCGAGGAGGGTGAATAGTATGCATCATCATCATCATGGCTGGGGCTGGGGCGGCCCCGTCTTCTTCCCCTTCGGTTTTGGCTTTGGCGGAGGGTTGTTCGGTGACTTGCTAGCGGGCGGCCTGGGCTATATGCTTGGCCGCTGGCAGGGACGCAATCAGCCGTATCAGGGCTACCCGCCATACTATCAGCAGGGCTATGGTTATCCACCCTATCAGGCACCGACGCCGAATCCTGGTGCTTCGACGGATGCCCGCCTGGCCCAGCTCCAGTTGTTGGAGCGACTGCGCGCCTCGGGCGCCCTGACAGAAGCCGAGTTTGAGGCAGAGAAGCAGCGCATTCTGAGCGGCTACTGATGCCTCCTCTGCCTCCGCGGATCAAGGAGACCAGCAGCTCTCAGGCTCCTGGGAGAACAGAAGGAAAGAAAGAGCCGGGCCAGTAAGCTCACTGGCCTGCTCCTCTCCCTCACCAGGGAGTAGAGGCGCTCCATACGAGATGGCTGCCTGTCTGATCGCTAATAGGCAGCCATCTCGTATGGAGCGCTTTTCTGTGGCAATGACTATTCTGCTTCCGAGGTCTCCCTTAGATTAGAGAGAGCAGCAGAGAAGTGTGTCTGGCAACGTTCTTTTTCATGGATTGGTCCAGATACTTGCACTATAGGGACCTCAGCATGCACTTGCACTATATGTCTGATGTCTGACCAGACTATTTATCTTTCATTGGCACTGAGATCGTTATGGAGGGTTCCCCGATGGAAGAAGCAGCCGAGAAGCCTGAGACAGCTCCACAGCCAGATTCACAACCTGACGCTTCTCTCACGCCAGGCGCATCTTCTCAGCCGCCAGTCCAGGCTTCCCCCTTACCAGCTTTATCCTCAGAGCACTCAGAGGGAAGGCAAGCAGCGGAGGCAATCGCGGCAGAGGTAAAGCCGTCTGAGGAGACAGAGACAGCAACACAGCAATGCTCAGCGGCAACAGACAGCGCACAGCGAAGTCCACAAGACAGGCAGGAGGAGCAATCAGGGCTGCCCCAGACAGCCCGCGCGACTGACCCTTACAGTGGAGAGGAGAGCCTTTCTTTCAACGAGGTCAGCGGACCCTATCCAGAACCACTATTCGTGCCCCCGCCGCCTTCAGCGCGCGAACCGAGAACGGTGCGTCTGAGCACCGTGCTTATCATTGGCACGCTCATCTTCCTCCTCTCAACCATGTCCGCCCTCCTCATCGCCTTATACGCGAGCGCGGGTGGCTTTGCCCCTCTCATCAAGCGCCTGAATGCCCCCAGCGTGGCCACAGCTACCGCCCTCACCCGACGTTTGAGCCGGCAGGCGACGTCTTCGTCTCCTACCACTGCCGTGCCCTCGGCCACGGTCGTGGCCGGCGCTCATCCCACAGCCACGGTGTCAGCGCAGTCAACCGTCATTGTGATCAGCCCCTCGCCGACGGCGACTGTGCCCTACAGCGGACCGACTGCTGACACCCTCCTGCGCGCCTTCATTGCCAACTCTCTCCCCATTGCCTGCTCTGCTGACGCCGGCTGCATCCGTCCGCTCTCCCCAAACTGGTGGCTGGCCTGCTGCGAGTTCTATCCCGCGCATGGCTCCTATCAATTCTACGACACCTCGGGCGCAGCACCCGGCTTCGGCACGGAGATGATCGTCGCCGTCTTCCAGACGGGAGCGCATGCCAAAACAGTGCTTGATCAGTTGATCAGCAGTCAGGCCTGGACGGCACCACAGTACGCCATCGTGAATAACTGTGCTCTCCTCACCGAGGACATCTATACTATCACCGATTGGAACGCCTATATCGCCATCATGCAGCAGCTTTGCTAAATGGCTGGCGCGGTCCCAGGGCACCCCATCTGGCAACTCCAGCAGGACGCTTGCCCTGAGACCGTGCCGAATAGCCGTCGGCTTGTTAGACCCCTATCTCTTGCCTGGCAGCCTCATCATTGTGGGAAGCTTTTCCGCCTTCAGCACCTTAAGAGAGAAAAGAGAAGGAAGGACGACAGCGATGCCCCTTTGATACATCCGCTGTCCCCAAAGCAGGCTCCGGCTGCGCTGCAGAAGCGCAGCTTTCTCTCATCAACCCAATAGAATGTATATCACAGGTATTTAGATTTTTATGAGCGAATTGATCACTGAAATCTTTCCTGTTAACAGGGAGGCTCTCCCTCCTCTTGCCGGTTACCTGCTGGACCTGACCACAGACGACGACCCGGCCAGGATTGGCGGGAGGCTTGCCTATGAACTGCGCCGCCGCACTGGAGGCCACTGGTTCTGGAGTCGCCCCAGCCGGCACCTGGTAGGCGACCAGCTCTACACTGTGGAGCAGCTGAAGCAGCTCTGTCGAGACCTCTGGTCCGCGCCGAACGGTGTTTTTGGTGGTCTGCGTACGATCCAGCTCGACGAGCAATGGCAGGCTGGGCCAGGCGAGCAGGCCGACTATGTAGCGCTTGGTCTGGCCGACGAACTGGCAGAGGAGTTAAAACAGGCGCTGCAGCCCTTTCACGAGGAACTGCCGCCGGCGCTTGAGATCTGGCGTCTCTATCACCTGCGCGGCTGGCTGGTCCAGGGGGAACCGGCCATCTCGCTCTCGGTCAGTTCACAGCCGGTGCTGAAGCAGAACCTGCGGTCATTCTGTCAAAGCTTTGCCTGGCAGACACTAGCCGAGCTAGAGGAACACCTTCGCGATTTGCGAGTAAAGGCCAAAGACGGAGACCTCTGCGGCTCCATTGTTCGCGTGACAGGGCAGCTCGCTACGGAGCGTCAGCGACTGCTCGCCCTGGCAACGCGCGAGAGTTCCAGAAGGCGTCTAGAGCAAGCCCAAGATGAGGAGGCCGTGGTCTTAGTAGAAACGGCGAGCGGCAAAGGGTACGAATATCCGCTGAGCGGGCTGCGCATCGTTGTGCAGCCAGGACATTATAAGCGCCTGGGCCTGGACGGCTGCCGGGTCCAGAGCCACCTGCACCTGGCTCCCGCCCAGCGAGCTGCGATGGTCCGCTCGCTGGCCCAACCTCTGCAGAAGCGCAGACTGCTTAAGTCGAGGGCCTATAGCACACAGAGAGCGCCGAGGCTCTTCCAGCGTGGTGCCGACCTGGGTTTTGTTCCCCGGCTCCGCGTCGGCCAGAATCATATCATTGAGGGCGAAAATGGGTTGATAGCAGATTTAGAGCAATATGGCTTTTACCGCCCCACGCCTCAACTCGCCTGTAAAGCAGCGCTGCGCATTGGTCTGATCCTCGCCGGTGATCTCCCGCAAGCTCATCTGAAAGCAGCGGCCCACACGCTGAAAGAGGCCTTCCAGAAATTTAGGGCTACCGTGCAATTCTCCCTGAAGCGGCTCCCCCATAACAGCAGGGAGGCGCTGGAGCAGGTCATTGCCACCCTTGAGAAGGAGCGAGCTGTCGATGCGCTGCTTGCTTTCTTGCCTGATCGGGAGGCACAGCCTTTGCAGCGAGAGGAAGCCAGCCGGAAGCCCTGGACCCTTTATCACCAGTTCAAGGCCATCACAGTTGGCAACGACATCCCCAGCCAGGTGGTCCTCTTCTCGACCCTGAAAGGGCTGGACTTTGCCGCGGCGAACATCGCTTTGGGTCTCTTGAGCAAGATGGGTGGCATCCCCTATGTGCTTGCCGAGCCGCTCCCCTACGCCGACGTGATCGTTGGCATCGATATTGCTCGACGCCTCAAAACGACGCTGCCGGGCAGCGTGAACTTAACAGCCCAGACGAGAATTTTCCAAAGCGATGGCCAGCTGCTTCAGTACCGGATCGCCGATGCTATCATTGATGGCGAGACCATTCCCACTGAAGTTTTGCAGCAGCTCTTTCCTCAGACGCTCTTCGCTGGCAAGCGGGTGCTGATCCAGCGCGATGGTCCCTATCGCGGACGCGAGAAACAGGATCTTCAGGAGTGGGCTCAACGCATTGGAGCGACGTTCTTGCTGGTCGAGGTCATTAAGCAGGGAGCTCCGCGGCTCTATGGCTTCCAACCGGCTTCAGGCCGAGCCGCCGCCACGAGAGCGGAGCGTGTCGCGGCTGCCGTGGCCCGATCCGGCAGCTATCGGCCATCGCCTTCTTCTCAGCAACTGGAGGACATTACCCTGCCCCCAAAGGGCAGCGCTATGCTCCTGAGCGACTACGAGGCCCTGCTTGTTTCAACGCTGCCCCCCTCGTCGGCGGCCACGCCGGAGCCGCTGCATATCCGTAGCGAACCGCCTTTCTCTATCAGGGAAGCCCTGCATTCGGTACTCGCCTTGACCTTACTGCACGCCGGCTCGCTCCGTCCTCCGCGCCTGCCGATCAGCATTCACTACAGCGATGAGTTGGGCGGGCTGGCGCTGGTTGGCATTCGCCCGAAGAGTGCCGAGGGCACCCGGCCTTTCTGGCTTTGAACCTGAGCCGGGCAGGGGTGTCCGCCCACGTTGACGAGCGCAGGAGAGGCAGGGACGCCGTGATCAGTCAGTGTCCCGGTGCCCCCCAGACCAGGACCATGCCATCCCTCGCTGCCGAGGCAATGCAGCGGCCATTCGGCGACCAGGCCACCGCCTGCACTAGATCGCGATGACCACCGTAGCTGAGGACCAGGCGGCGGCGCTCTACCTCCCACACCTGCACTTCTGTATTGTGGCCCACCATTGCCAGATAGCGGCTATCTGGCGACCAGGCCAGGCTGTGGGGAAAGATCAGGGTTGAGGCTTGCCCCATGCCAATCCCAAAGCTGCCGGCCAGGGAGAGCACTTCGCGCGCAGTGCTGACCTCGCGCACGATGATCTGCACTGGTCGTAGCTGATCTTCATAGGCCATCGGGTTCTGCTCTACCATGTAGGCCAGGCAGCGGCCATCTGGCGACCAGGCGGCGGCGATCGCCTGAGCCAGCTCGGGGAAGTAGTGCAGGGGTCGACCAGTGGCTGCTTCCCAGAACTGCACGGCGTGCGTGCGCCCCGCCGAGGCGATTGTTTTGCCATCCGGCGACCAGGCTACTATGTAGGAGGGCTGTCCTCCAGGTGGAGGATTTCTCGGGTAGGTCACCAGCACCTGACCACTCACAGCATCTCTGACGGTCACGCTGTAATCGCTAGCCAGAGCTACGCGCTTCCCATCTGGCGACCAGGCAAACATGTAGACGGTGGTGAACGCCGAGCCTGCCTCAAAGTCATAGAAGGCCAGCGTGTTGCCACTGGCCGGTTCCAAGACCTGCAGCGGGCCATATCGCCACCCCAGATAGCTCAGTTGCCCCGTGCCCGTAGAGAACCAGCTCAAGGCGTTGATACAGTCGAGTGTGTCATCCTGGTAAAGGAGCAGCGTCCGTCGGGTGGCAATATCGCAGATTCTCAGCTGCTCCCAGGTGCAGTAGGCCAACCGTTGGCTATCTGGCGACCAGACCACATCGGGAACGGGGGTTCCCCCTGGAGTGCGAAAGGTCGCCAGCGTCATCCCGGGAGGCACCGCTGTGGGCGTCGGCGCAACGGTCGCCGTTGCTCGCCCCCGGCTACTGCCAGTGGGCAGCTCCTGACACCCAATGAGCGTGGCGCTGACCCCCGCCCCTAGCACTGCCAGACCACTGAGGACACCGCGCCGTGAAAGGTGCATATCATTTGTGTTCATGGAATCACCCTCCCGTTATCATCAGCTCAGAGGCGCAAGCCATAGCTTCAATGGCTGGTTCATTGCAACCTCCGACTCGCTTGTCTCCCTCAAGGCGCCTTCAAGGGGCCTTCCAGACATGCACTTCGCCATCGCTGCTGGCTGAAGCCAGCCAGTCCCCCTGAGGAGACCAGGCCACGGCCAGGACAGGCGCGCGATGACCACGATAGGTCAGGGCCAGGCGTCGGCGCGCAATTTCCCAGACCTGCACCGTCGCCCCCTGACCAGCCGCGGCCAGCCAGCGGCTGGTTGGCGACCAGGCCAGACTGCGTAGCAGGAGAGGGATTCCAGCCAGCCCCGGGGGCACAGCAGGATAGACTGCCGGCTGCGAGAGCAGGAGCCGTCCACTGTCTACCTCGCGGACCACGAGCGTCAGCGACTGGGGCCGGTTCCAGGTCTGCAGCGAGACAGTGCCCGCCAGGTAGGCCAGGACCCGGCCATCCGGCGACCAGGCGGCAGCCAGAGCCTTGGTTTGTTCGGGAAAGTAATGCAGGGGTTGACCGGTGGCTGCCTCCCAGAACTGCACGGCGTGCGTGCGCCCCGCCGAGGCAATGGTCTTGCTGTCTGGCGACCAAGCCACTATGTAGGAGACATCTGTCGGATAGGAGGTACTCAGCCCCTTCGAGGAGAGGTCACCGCTCATGGCTTCCCAGGCAACCGTGCCGCCATCAGCGGCCATAGCTATGCTCTTCCGATCTGGCGACCAGGCCAGAGCATAGACCGGAAACGAGGTGTAATTCTCCACTCCACCTGCGATTACCAGACTCTCATCGATCCACCCCGTGGCCACGTTCCACATTACCAGGGAGACCGTCTTTACCTGTCTGCTCCCTTCCAGAGAGCTGAGGTGCTGGCCATCCGGCCCCCAGGCCAGAGCTGCCCAGCGAGCGTCACCGGGAAACGGCTGATAGACCGAGTGGATAGCACCAGAGGCCTCCCATAGATAGAGCAGACGCTCCCGTGGCAGATCACGCACAGGACTGGGAACAGCCAGGGCCGCTAGCAGACCACTGTCAGGCGCCCATTCCAGCCCGTAGGGTATAGCCGGCTTCTTGACGAAAGACATCTGATGACGTACCAGCAGCGTTCCAGGAGTGGGCGGGGAAACCGCCTCCATGACATGCCGTGACAGCAGAAGCGACTCCTGACTGGCGCTAGCTCGCACCTGCGGCGGCTGAGCCGTCAGTGTCAACACTTGCCGCAAGAGACTCCGTCGGGACAAACGCCCGACAGGCTGAGGAGCAAGGGGTGTATCCATGTTGCCACCTTTGATCTCTCCGTGCGTTTAAAAGTGGCCGGCTGAGGACTCGGGTATAAGGAGACCCCGTCCACCATCTGCTTCTAGAAGACGGTAGCACCCGCCAGGCATGCCCCGCTAGAGCTTAGCTCACACAGCGAGTGTGACTTAGCTCATACTTCAGACTCAGAGTGGCAACAGCCCTGGCAGCCTCAGCGGAGCACGCGCAGCATCAATAGTTCTGTGCTATAATGTCCCACAAAACGCCTGTCCCTCTGGGATACTGCAGACAACCAATAGCTACTGCTCTTTGCAAGGACATGTACATGTATCTAGATCAATCCTTACGGGAGTATCTTAATGACCTCTCTTCCTCTCAACCAACACCCGGGGGCGGCTCCGCTGCGGCGCTGAGTGGAGCGATGGGTGCGGCCCTTGCCAGCATGGTCACCCGACTCACTATTGGCAAGAGTGGTTACGCCGATGTACAGGATGAGATCGAAGACATTCTACAGAAGACAGAGGAATTGCGCGAGCGATTCCAGCAACTCATACAAGAGGATAGTGACGCCTACGAGCGACTGGCCATGAGTTTTCGGCTTCCCAAAGGGAACGCTGAAGAGAACGAGGCTCGCAGCCGCGTCATTCAGGTACGCCTCCATGAGGCGGCCCTGGTGCCCCTGGAGGTCGCCGAGCGGGCGGCGGAGCTGATGCGTTTCTGCGTGCGCCTGGCCCAGATTGGCAACAAGAACGTCCGCAGCGACATCGCTGCCGGGGCCGCCCTGGTGGTGAGCGCGGCCCAGGGCGCGGCCTGGATGGTGCGCGTCAATCTGCGCTCGCTCAGAAACCAGCAGTTGGTCGAGCAGCTGCAAGGGCGCCTGGAGACGGCCCTGCTGCAAGTGGAGACGGGCCATGCCGACGTGGTTCGCCTGGTAGGAGGGACCTTGTGAGCGCAACGATTCTCGACGGGCGCGCCCTCAGCAGCGAGATTCGGGGAGAGCTGCGGGACGAGGTCGCTCGCTTCCGTGAGCAGCAAGGATACCCGCCCGGTTTGGTGATTGTGCGCGTGGGCGGCGACGCAGCTTCCGGCGTTTACACTAAGGCTATCCTACGCCTGGCTGGCGAGATCGGCGTGCAGGCCCGTTTAGAGGAGCTGCCAGCGCTGACAAGCGCCGACGAGCTGCGCGCCCTGCTGCTTCAGCTCAATGAGGACCAGCGTACCCACGGCATCATCGTGCAAATGCCCTTGCCCGCCCATCTCTCGCAGAAGATGGTCGCCGATACGGTGGCACCAGCGAAAGATATCGATGGCATCAGTCCAGGTAGCGCCGGCAATCTCTTCCTGGGCCTCCCTAGCTTCCTGCCATCGACCGCCGCCGCCGTCATGGAGATTCTCGATCGCTACCGGATACCGCTAGCAGGCAAGCGCGTGGTGATACTGGGACGCAGCAATGTGGTGGGTAAGCCACTGGCCTTGATGCTGCTCCAGCGCAACGCTACGGTAAGCGTCTGCCATTCGCGTACGCGCGACCTGACCACGCTGACGCGCCAGGCCGATGTGCTGATCGCCGCTGTCGGACGCCCACGCCTGGTGACCGCCGAGATGGTGCGCCCGGGGGCGGTGGTCATCGATGTCGGGATCAATGCCTTGCCAGAAGGGGGGATCGTGGGCGATGTGGACTTTGAGGCGGTGCGCGAGGTGGCCGCAGCCATCACCCCAACGCCGGGCGGCGTCGGCCCGTTGACGAATGTGATGCTGCTCAAGCAGTGCGTCCGCGCCGCCTGGCTGGCCAACGGGCTGGCGGAGGAGAAGCCGGACCTTTCCGTGCCCCAGTCTTAGGGGAAAGACCCAGCAAGGTGGGGGGAGGGAGGGGCATCCGCACCCAGGAGGGCAAATAAGCAGTGCGATGCCCCCCCACGCAACGTGCTATGGTTCACCAGCAGCAATCATCTGGGAGCTGATGACCTCAAAAGCCTGTACCCAGGCATCTTGCATGGCCGGCGTGAAACGCGGCCCAAGAAAGTCGACAAAGGTGGCAATCAGGGCTTGCCCAACCAGGGGATAGTGCTCCGGTTGCACACCATAGCGATAATGGCGTTCACCCAGCTTGTGTAGCACCGGCACAAGGTTCTCCCCACGCTCAACGCCAGCGACCACGGCGGCGAGCGTGGCCATGAGAGCGCTTTCCTGGCGCCGCATGTCGGTGTTGGCAAAGAGCGGGCGCGTTTGCGGATAGGTCGCGAAAAGGCGTTCGTAGAACTGGCGCGCGAAAGCTTCTTTCTGAGGGGCAATCAGCCCAAAGCTTTCTTTGAGCAAGGGCGCATTCATGGCGCGTCGCCTCTCTTCCTTTCTTGTCTCTCTTGCTATCCGTCCTTCCTTCACCTCTCGCGCGGCAACAGGATCAGACAGCCCCAGATCGCTGGCGCCCTTGCTCGCCGATCCCGCTCGCTGCCCTGCCCTGCATCAGCCGCCAGGCTGGACGCTATTGTTAATTATGCCCAATCCGTTTCTCTGGTTATACAGTATCATTTTCTATTTCCCCCGTAAATGAGTAGAATAGCTAATTCTCACTTCAAATATTTATGCATTGTGCACAATATTCGGAGGCCCCGCCTGGACCGGCTCGCTCCCCTCATCAGCACCAGCCGCGCACGGCAACTATATAGACTAATGTCTATATGAAGATGTCCCGCCCTCTCAGCGGGACATCTTGCTTTCGCGCTGTCACTCAGCTATACTACTACTGACAAAAGGAGGTTGGGGCGCGTCCCCCGCGCCGGGTGAAGCAGCGTCTTCCTCCCCTATCCCCTGTGCTTGTTGTCCTGCTCCTTTCTTCTCCTCAGTAGCAGGCCCAGGCCAGAGACTCCCCCACCAAGCAGGAGCTTCCCCTCATGGTTCGTACTCTTCCCAATCCCCTGAGCGCCGCTCTCAACAGCCTTACGCGCCGCCCAGTCCTGACTCTCAACGTCGCCGACCATGTCCTCCACTACGCTCCTTACCAGACCCCGGGGACCCCTGAGAGCTGGCATGACGCCTGTCTCGCCAGCGATGGCAGCATCGTGCGTGTCCATCTGGCGCGCTCCAGCTCTTTTCTTACCGGGACATTCCAGGTTCAACGCATCACTGATCCTGCTCAGGCCAGCCAGTGGGCTACCAGCGCCTGGGTGACGCTACCGGGCGCGGCTGGCGTTATGAATCAGGACGGCAGTTGCGCTGTTGCCAACTGTGGGGGGCTGCTGCGGGCTTTCGCTCAGCGTGGCAGTGGCGGCAACCAGCTCTGGGTCTGGACCTCAGCCAACAATGGCCTGAGTTGGAGCGGCCCGACAACTGTGCTTTCTCCACCGGGCAACGCTCTGATCAAAGGTATTGCCTGCGCTGGCACCAACGATGTCTTTTTTCTCTACGATGTCGTTGGTGGCGAAGCCCTGGGTTGCTCTTTTTTCAACGGCACTGGCTGGTCCAGTCTGCAGAGCTGGTCGCTGCCACCGTTGGGAGCCGGTGGTGGACTGGCCAGCGCCTGCTCTGGCTCCCTCTACACGCTGATTTACTCAGATAATTACTCGCTGAGCACCTGCACCTTCAACGCCGCTAATGGGCAGTGGAGTTCTGGCGTGGCGATCGCCCCGGCTACGACTACCGCTATTATGCGCCTGGCTCCGCGCCTCTCCTTCGCGGATGGTCTCTACACTCTGAGCTGCGTCGAGGCCGACAGCGGCAACCTGACCGGCTCAGTCTACAGCTACCCACGACTGCGCCAGTCGCTGGACCTGGTCCACTGGTCAAATGGGACTATTCTGCACATGCTGTCCTGTACCTATGGGGCCGTCGTGTTGCCCGTCGCCAGTCCCGCCAGTGGAAACGCAGGTCCGCGCTCCTACGTCCTGACGATGCCAACGATCGCCAGCGCCCCCCTCTTCCAGAGCACTAACCCTCAGCAGTCTCTCGATCTCTCGCCCGCTGTGCTGGCCTATCGGCGCCTGGAGCGCCCAGGCCGTCCCGCTCGCTTAGAGGTGCTGCTGGACAACAGCGGTGGCAGCTATAACGCGCTGGTCAGCAGCGCTGGTAGCTACCGTCCACTCGGCCCGGGAGCCACGCTGACCCTGAGCGAAGGCTACTACGCAGGTACGCCGCCTTCTCCGACGCAGATCAAGACTGGCAGCTATGTCCTGAGTCAGCTCCACTTTCTGCGCTCTCCCCAGGAGCATCGCCTCTTGCTCGTCGCCAACGATCGCACGCGCCAGCTCGATCTGCTCGCCCGCTACCAGAACAGCTACAATGGCCAGACGCTGGCCTTTCTGATTAGCGAGGTCTGCGCCCGGGCTGGCCTCTTTACCATCGCTCTTCCCGCTACCGACCAGCTGAGCCAGACTATTCCCTCTTTTGTCATCCAGGCAGGCCAGCCTTACCGCGCGGCCCTCGACGAGCTGTGCAATACATACGGGCTGGTCTACTTCCTCGACCAGGATGAGGTCCTGCGCTTCCGCGAGCTGAGTAGCGGCGAGACCCCTGTCTGGTCCTACCAGCCCGAGATCGAGCTGCTCAGTATCGGCAGTAGCGACGAGCGCGCCAACCATATCATCGTCAGTGGCAGGCCACCGGCCAGTGGTTCGCCTCAAGCTTTGACGACCGCCGAGGCCTACGACGATCTCCATGTACAGCAGGTGGGCTGCGAGCGCCTGCGCTACCACATTGACCACAAGCTGACCACTACCAGCCAATGCGCTCAGAAGGCGGCCTTCTTGCTGGCTCAGGAGCAGCGCGCCGCCAGTCGCCACCGCATCACTGTGCCGCTGAATCCAGCGCTACAGCTCTTCGATGCAGTGACGCTGATCGATAGCCTGGCACCTACGGGCAGCGGCCAGAATCTGACCTGTCGCATCAGCGGCCTGACGGTCCGCTACGCCGCTCAGCAGGGTCTGGCAGAGATGCAGCTTGAGCTGGAAGGTCTTTAGCGTTTCAATTTTCAATCCCCTTTCAATCTCAGAGCGGGCTAAACAGGCATTCTGACTCGACCTGGCACAGGCGCCGACGCAGCTCCTCAAGTTTCAATCCCAGAGCGGGCTAAACAGGCATTCTGACCGGTGTCATCCGGCTGACAGAGACAGAACCACCACTTAGGTTTCAATCCCAGAGCGGGCTAAACAGGCATTCTGACGGCAAGGTGGGGGGGACGAGCCAATGTCTGGACAGAGGCGTTTCAATCCCAGAGCGGGCTAAACAGGCATTCTGACCATTCTTAGGATCAGCCCCTCTTTCATTCCAGGCAGGGTTTCAATCCCAGAGCGGGCTAAACAGGCATTCTGACCCGGTTTCCTCCATCCCTTTTCTTCTGGAAGAAGGAGTTTCCGTTTCAATCCCAGAGCGGGCTAAACAGGCATTCTGACCTGCCTGGTGCTCGCTCTCTCAGCGCTGGCTTTACGTCGAGTTTCAATCCCAGAGCGGGCTAAACAGGCATTCTGACGCAAGACCTGGCCTGGCCAGGAGGTGAACCCAGGTTTCAATCCCAGAGCGGGCTAAACAGGCATTCTGACTCGAGAGCAATCACCTGAGTACCATGAGACGCTTCGAGTTTCAATCCCAGAGCGGGCTAAACAGGCATTCTGACTGACCAGGCTTTCTTGATGCAGTTGGACCCCTTGCCGTTTCAATCCCAGAGCGGGCTAAACAGGCATTCTGACCTTCATGTTGATGCTTTGGCGCCCGGCATTGTAACCGGTGGTTTCAATCCCAGAGCGGGCTAAACAGGCATTCTGACACCGACGCGCGAGGAGATTCGCGCGCGGATGGTAGGTTTCAATCCCAGAGCGGGCTAAACAGGCATTCTGACTCACGCCACACGAGAAAAAAGTGTGGCGTAGACTTCATATAAAGGTTTCAATCCCAGAGCGGGCTAAACAGGCATTCTGACGGTACCCTTCCTAAAATAGCATTGCAGGCGGCCTCAGTCAAGCCTTTTCGAGCATCCCAAAAAAACGGTCATCAGTGACCGCTTTTATGCGGTCATGATGCCAGCCACTCTGGCCCTGGCACGGCCTGGGGAGCCATTCGAGGATCGCTGCATGAAAACCCGGGCACTGCGATCCTCGAAGCGAACAGCGTGAGATGCATAGGAGGTATTTATATATTGATCTACTGTGAGAGTACTATCGATGGCAAGAAGAAAGTATGAACCAGATCCGATACAGAAGTGAGTTCAGGAGCATCAGGAGCTGTTCTTGAAAGTATTCGCGCGGCACTCCACAGCGTAGCAAGGGCGGTCGCTCCTGGCCTGCACAATCTGGTTGTAAAGTTCCTTGTTGCCGCGGTGCCGCAGAAAGAGCGGCTCACCCACGGTGGCCTCCAGCGCCGCCAGTTGCTGGGTCACCGCAGGCTGCATCAGCAAGAGGGCCTACGCCACCCCGAAGACAGCTCCGGCGCGGTAGATGGCAGCAAAGCAAAGCAGCGGTACCACTCCAGATTAATCATAAACTTATTTATATATATCATCAGAAAGACTATTTGCTTTATAGCCGGGCCACGATATAGAATGTCAGCGGAGCGGCACGCCAAAGCACCGAAGAGGAGACGCAGCGTTTCCAGCAAATGGGCGCCGCTCAATCGTGGTAAGATGCATCTCTCTCTGTGCAGAGCACAGCTTGCCTTACTAGCCGAGACCCGAAGAAAGGAGTGAGTTCTCTGTGGCTCAACCGCGTCGTATTCTGATGGTAGTGACGGGTCACGATCGCATTGACGACGAGCACCGGACCGGGATCTGGTTTGAGGAATTCGCGGTTCCCTATCAGGCTTTCAAAGAGCAAGGCTGGCAGATCACAGTCGCCAGCCCGCGCGGTGGCAGCGTGCCCGTTGACCCGCGCAGCGAACCCAAGGAGGAAGAGGCCCAGAAGTACGCCGAGGCCCGGGCCCAGCTGCAGAATACGCGGCCCCTGGCTGGGCTGAATGCCGCCGATTACGACGCCATCTTCCTGCCTGGCGGGCATGGCGTGATGTTCGATCTGGCCGAAGATACGACTCTGCACCGTCTGCTTGGCGACTTCGAGGGTCAGGGCAAGGTCATCGCCGCTGTCTGCCACGGTCCAGCGGGCCTGGTCGGGGCCCGGCGTGCTGATGGCCAGCCACTGGTGGCGGGTAAGACCATCACGGCCTTCACCGACGAGGAGGAGCGCGCCACCGGGCTGGATAAGTTTATGCCCTTCCTGCTGGAGACGCGCCTGCGCGAGTTGGGGGCCAATTTCGTGACCCGCCCCAATTGGTCCGACCACGTGGAGCGCGATGGGCTGCTGATCACGGGCCAGAACCCACAATCGAGCGCCAGCATCGCGCGTGCTGTGATCGAGGCCCTGAGCTAGGCTATACCAGGCTACAGGACCCAGTGGGCGCCCGGCTCTTCATTCGAGCGAGTCGGGGCGCCCTTTTCTTCGTCGTCATTCTTCCTGATCTCGCTCAGGCTTTGCCTGCCCGTCGGCGGCGCTGCTCGGCCATCCTGCGCCGATGCTCCAGACGGCGACGACGGCGCTCCCGGCGCCGGGCCGCTTCCAGCTCTGGATCGCTCTCCACCGTCTCCAACGCCTGACTGCCGCTCCTCGCCTGATCACCACCGGAGGCCACAGCAGCCTCTCCCACACCCTGGCGGGGTACCGCCCGTCCCCGCGTGGCCATACGCACCACCATCACGGCCAGGACCAGGGAGATGATGAGTAAGGCAAAAGAGGCCCCGAACAGATAGGGCGTTACCGAGGAGGGCAGCAGCGTCGTTCTGGCCAGAGCGCTGATGAAGAAGACCAGCGCCAGCAGCAGGTACTCGCTGCCCGTGAGAATATTGACCTGCTGCAGGGGGCGCATCCCTGGCTGGGCGCGTAAGCGGCGACGCCCAACCACCAGGTTATACCCCCCCAGAGCCACAAAGAAGAGGCCAAAGATGACAAGAATACGTGGATCATTCATAAGTATACATACTCACTCATCACTCAATGAGAGTAAGAGTAATCGCTGCCTGGTCAATTGCGCAAGCCCGGTGGGGCGAAGACCAGCGTCACGACCGGCCTGTCCGGCTGGCATGTGCACGCTCATACTGCCAGCGCAAGGCCAGTGCCAGGAGCAGAGAGAGCAGCGGCCCCGTCACGAGATTCAGACTGAACGTGAGCGGATCAAGAATGCGCAGCGTACGGAGTGGCAGCGCGATATCGGCATGGGGAATCTGCAACAGGCCCGCCAGACCTTGAAAGATCCAGAGATCAGGAGCCAGCACCAGCGCCAGGCCCAGCAAGGCCGCCAAGAGCAGGTAGGATGGCCAGCCTGGCAGCGCCGGCTCTCCTCCAGAGGCAGCAGCCGTTCCAGTCGTCTCCTGACCATAGGTGGTCAGGAGGAGCAAGGCCAGAGCGGCACCATTCAAGACCACTGGCTCCAGGGCCAGGACATCGAACATGGTCCCATTGCCGAGGAAGAGCGGGATGCGCCACAAGAGCGAGAAAATAATCAGGGCGGCGTCGGGCCGGCTCAGGTCGATATGAATAGGCACCTGCCAGGGCAAGAGCGCCGACAACAGGCGCAGCGTTGGGAAAGGACCGGGCGCAAACTGATAGAGGACAAACATGGCATCGTAGGCCGCTGCGAAGAGGTAGCCCACTACCGTCGGCAGGAGCGCCAGGAACAGAACGGCGATCGCATAGCTCAGCAACGGACGGCGAGTCGGCCTTGAATCCGCCATCGTCTCGCCAGCATCCGCAGCCTCCTCCGCTTCTCCCGCCTGCTCTCCCTCTGCTTCGTCCTCCCCATCCTGCCCGTCGACGATTCGAGCCGCTGCCTGAGCGGTCTCAGAGGAAGCGCTCATCGTTTCCCGGGCTGGCACTTCTATTGCGCCCTCCTCAGTTCTGAGCGAAACCGCCAGCGCCGACTCCCCGGAACCTGCTCCTCCTTCTTCCTCTTCCGAGGTCTCTCCTTCTTCAGCCTGAGCAAAAACCTGGTCTTGCCTCACCTTCGCGGCAGCCTCCGAGCGGGCCGGTAGTGGCCGTAAGGGGCCGAAGGCCAAATGGCCGAGCGCGGCCCCGACGACACTCAGCACCAGCGCAAAGAGGGCCACCAGGCCCCAGGTACTCAAAAAGGCCAGGCGCAGCTCGGCCTGAGCCAAGAGCGTCGACAGCACCGAGGGATAAGTCAGGGCGGCCCCCAGATGACACAGAGCCAGAATAGCGCCGGCTAGGGCCGCCTCCAGCAGGCCGGGACGCTGCAAGGTGCGCAGCTTACGAATGGCCGTCACCAATAGGCCACAGCCGGGAGCAGCCAGCACCGCTACAGGCACCAGCGCCGTTGAGGGCTGGACATTCAAGCGGGCGATAATAGCGAAGAGCAGGCCCACTACGGTCACCACCTCCACCGCCAGCCAGTCGGGTCCACTTTTTGCCCGAGGCTGGCTCTTCCCTTCAACGGGAGCAGTTTCCGGCGTGGCCGTCGCAGCCGTCTCGCCTGCCTGTTGCTCCGCCGGCTCAGAAGCAGCAGGCTTCTCCTCAGCGCCTTCCTGGGCCTGGGGAGCGGCAGCAGTGCGCTCAGAATGTTCGGATTCTTGCATGCAGACGCTCAGCTCCTCATGGACAATCTGCCAGGATAGTAGCACATTGGGGGCAGGGCGACAAGGGTCAGACTACAAAGAAGCCAGTCAGTTGGTCAGGAGACGGTTACAGCAGTAACGCGAGAGGAGGATGAGGAGAAGCCGGCCAACCAGCCCACGAGCAGGTTTGCCGGACGGAACGAGCGAGCCAGCAGCGTGGCCAAAGAGGGCAGCCAGCGCGCCCTCCTGGCCAGCACCACTCAGGGGTCTGCTCTCTCCGCCCCGGGGAACCAGATAACGGCGCTCACCATCTCACCGCCTGGGACCACCAGCTCATCGTTGTCAGGAACCAGCCAGTTTGCCAGGAAGCTGCGCAATTCGCGGCGCGTCGCCTCATCGTCAGGCAGAAGTTGCTGCTCAAGCATCTCCTCCACAGCATCATCAAGCGAGGAATAGCGCAGCGAGATCGGCGTCTTCACAATTTCCACATTGGCATAGATGCCCATCTCAAAGAGGACATCCAGCAAGTGGATATAGGCCGGAGAGCGGGCCCGCTCCGTGTTATGAAAATGGCGCCAGACGGGAGCCGTAAAGTCATCGAAGTGGGTAGCGCGCATGTAAATATAGCACGTTCTCCGGGCCGCAGCGCGCAGCTTTTCGACGAAGGGGACCACCTCGCGGATCGGATAGAGCACATGACTGCAGAGCACCAGATCGGCGCGCAGATCGGCAGGAGCCGCCTCCCAGGTCGACTGAATCGGCACGATGTTATTGACTCCGCGCTCCCCCGCCTCCTGACGCAGATAGCTCAGCATAGTGGCATTGGGTTCGACCGCGTAGACCACCCGTACCAGCGGCGCCACAGCCAGAGCGAAGCGGCCCGTTCCGGCTCCCACGTCCAGGACGCTCAGCGACGGCTCCAGCTCCTGGCGCACGCGCTGAAAAAATGGATCACTCGCAGCACGCTCGCGCGTGCTGCGATGGAAGAAGCGCGCGCGCCGGTCCCAATAACCGGCACTGGAGCGCCCCAGGCGGGCATAGATCGCTTCCATCTGCTGTGCGCGCGCATCATGAATAGCGTACCAACGCTCAATTGCGCTCTCCATAGCCCCCCTCTCTGCTCAACTATCATCCCCAGCCAGAGCCAGGCGCGACCCTGGGGCGCGGGGCCTCCCTAGCTCTGCGAAGTCCCGCCTGGCTCCAGCTTTGCCTTCAAACAGGCAAAGAATTGGCCAGTCAGCTTCTCCGCGGTCCCTTGCAAGAGGCGCGCCCCCACGCTGGCGATCGTTCCACTGACAATCACTTTGGCCTCCCAGTCCATGCGCGTCTGATTGCTATCGACCGCCGTCAGGTGCATATCGCCCGAGAGTTCCACGGCGCTCCCCGGCGCCTTCCCCCGCGCCTTCACCACCATGTGATCCGGCTCATGCATCTCGGGCCGCGTTACATCCAGCGTAAACCTGGCCTTCACGGCCCCAATGCCGACGCTGACCACGGCCTTCCAGTGCTCCTCTCCGAGCACTTCGAGACTCTGAAAGCCGGGAGCGCATTCAGCGACTTTGTTGACATCCAGCAGGAAGGCCCAGACCTTATCGATCGGGGCGGCGATGGTCTGCGAACCAGAGAAATCCATAGCGACCTGTCACCTTTCGTGTGTTGCGTGTGCCTTGGGCGCAAGATAGCGCTGCGGATCGCTTTCGAAGAGCCGCCTGCAAGCGGGGCAGCAGAAATAGAAGGTCTGCCCTTGATAGGTGCTGCGCTGCCTGGCGGCGGCTACTTCTACTATCATACCACAGACCGGATCAATGGCGGTCGCAGACGACGCCTCGACAGCGGTAGGCGACGCTGCTGCGGCTGGCACCTGGGCGGATTGGCGCCGGCGCACCTGAACCAGCTCGGCCAGGATACTGGCAGCAATCTCTTCGGGTGTGACCGCCCCCAGATCAAGACCAGCGGGCGCCCGCAGGCGAGCAATGACGTGTTCCTCCAGGCCGGCCTCGCGCAGGTACTGGCGACAGGCCTCGGCCCGCCGGCGGCTGCCAACCATGCCTACATACCAGGCGGGACTGCGTAGGGCGCGGGCAACGGCCTCGTCGTCGTATTCGCCATGTGTGGCCACCAGGACAGCGCTGCGCTCGTCGGGCTGCATGCTGACCAGGCCGCCCTCGTCGATCTGGACAACGCCAAAGTCGAGGACGGGCGCCAGGCGCGCGAGAGCCGCTACGACCGGAGAGGCACCAATCAGGAAGAGACGCGGCGGCGGTAGATGTGGCTCCATATAAATGTCTAGAATTCCTCCGCTGCTACAGGTCATGGGGAAGACGCGCACTCCAGAACCGGTGCGCGTAAGACCAGCTTCCGGCGCTCCCAGGCGCAGGAGATAGGGGTCGCCCCCTTCGTGGAGGAGACGCAAGGCCTCGCGCACGACCACCGGCTGGGCACAGCTACCGCCGATCCAGCCGCTGATGCTGCCATCGGCCTGGATCAAGGCCCGCGCCCCTGGCTTGGCCGAAGTGGGCCGCTCGCACCAGACCACGGTCGCCAGGACAAAGGGCTTGCGCGCCTGCTCCAGACGCTGAGCCAGCTTGAGCACATTCTCAGGCATACCGTTTCCCTCCGGGCAGCCAGCACCGGCGACCGGCTGCGCCAGGCGGCAAGCAGCATCTATCTATCTGCCTGCTTGTCTGCGCCTGGCTCCGGCCTCCGGTCTGGCGGCTGCCATCATCCACCTGGTTGGGTTGCTGAGGGCCACACTACGCTGTGGCAAGCCCTTTCTCTTTGAGAATGGCCCAGACCTTCCACGGGGTGATGGGAATGTCGATGTGGCGTACACCAACGTGCGCCAGGGCATCGACCACCGCATTGGCGATGGCCTGGGGAGCACCCACCGTCGGCGACTCGCCCACGCCCTTGGCCCCAATGGGATGGTGCGGCGAGGGCGTCACTGTACGCGCCGTCTCCCAGCGCGGGGTTTCCATCGCCGTCGGAATCAGGTAATCCTGGAAGTTGCTTCCCAGGACATTGCCATCCTCATCGTAGGCCAGCTGCTCGTAGAGGGCCGGCGCCAGCCCCTGAGTCAGGCCACCGTGGATCTGGCCTTCGACGATCATCGGGTTGATAACCGTGCCGCAGTCGTCGACGGCCAGGAAGCGGCGAATGTGCACCTCGCCAGTGCCACGGTCGATGTCGACAACGCAGATGTAGCTGCCAAAGGGATAGGTCAGATTGGGCGGATCGTAGTAGTTGACGGCCTCCAGGCCCGGCTCCAGATAGGGCGGGCAGTTGGTGTAAGCGGCAAAGGCGATCTCCTGGATGGTCTTCCCTTTGCTCGGGCTGCCGCGCACATAGAAGCGGCCCGGCTCCCATTCGAGGTCTTCTTCGCCTACTTCGAGCAGATAGGCCGCGATCTTGCGCGCCTTGTCGCGGATCTTGCGCGCGGCCACGGCGGTGGCGGCCCCGCCGACGGGAGTGCTGCGACTGGCGTAGGTACCCAGGCCGTAAGGGGCGGTATCGGTGTCGCCATGCTCGACGTCGACGTCGTCGGGCGAGATACCCAGCTCGGCGGCGATGATTTGGGCAAAGGTCGTCTCGTGGCCCTGGCCCTGGGTCTGGACTCCGATGCGGGCCAGCACTTTGCCGGTGGGATGGACACGGATCTCGCAGCTATCGAACATCTGGATACCGGCGATGTCGAAGTGCTTGCCGGGACCAGCCCCGACGATTTCGGTGAAGGAGGAGATGCCAATGCCCATCAGCTCGCCGCGCGCTCGCTTCTCGGCCTGTTCGCGGCGCAGCTCCTCGTAGCCGATCTTCTCCATCGCCAGGCGCAGGGCACGTTCATAGTTGCCGCTGTCGTAGGTCCAGCCCAGGGCCGAGCGGTAGGGAAAGGCTTCGGGCTTGATGAAGTTCTGCAGGCGGATCTCCGCGGGATCTTTGCCCACCTCACGCGCCAGCGTGTCCATCATGCGCTCGATGAGATAGGAGGCTTCCGTGACGCGGAACGAGCAGCGGTAGGCGATGCCGCCAGGTGCCTTGTTAGTGTGCACGGCGTCGACGGCAACGTGGGCATGCTTGAAGTCGTAGGAACCGGTGCAGATGTGGAAGAGGCCAGCGGGGAACTTGGTCGGCTGGGCCGCCGCATCAAAGGCGCCGTGGTCGGCCAGGGTGTAGACACGCAGCGCCTTGACGGTGCCCTCTTTGTCAGCGGCGATCTCCGCGTGGATGTGGTAGTCGCGCGCAAAGCCGGTGCTGGTCAGGTTTTCGGTGCGGTCCTCGATCCATTTGACCGGCCTGCCAGTCTTGAGGGCTGCGACGACAGCGCAGACGTAGCCGGGATAGATGGGGACCTTGTTGCCGAAGCCACCACCGACGTCGGGCGAGATGACACGGATGCGGTGCTCAGGCAGGCCGGAGACGATGGCGAAGAGCGTGCGATGGGCATGCGGAGCCTGCGAGGTCATCCAGACGGTCAGCTTGCCGGTGGCCGCGTTGTAATCAGCCACACAGCCACAGGTCTCGATGGGAGCCGGGTGGATACGCGGGACGTACATGTCCTGACGCACGACAACGCCGTTCTGCTCGGCCTCGGCAAAGGCGGCATCGGTGGCGGCGCGATCGCCGGTCTCCCAGTGGTAGATCTGGTTGGTCGGCTGGCGATCCTTCTTGTCGGGCCGCAGCAGTGGAGCGTCGGGCGCCAGCGCTTTGTGAGGATCGACGACGACGGGCAGGGGATCGTAGTCGACTTCAACCGCGGCAGCGCCATCGGCGGCGGCGTAGCGGCTCTCGGCTACAACAAAGGCGACTTCCTGCATCTGGTAGAGGACGCGATCGACGGCCAGCACGGCCTCGCTATCGCCGGAGAGCGTCGGCATCCAGGCCAGGCCGGCGGCCTCCAGGTCCTTGCCAGTAATGACGGCGACAACGCCCGGCACCTGCAGGGCCTTGCTGATGTCGATGCTCTTGATCAGGGCATGGGCGTAGGGACTGCGCACAATGTCGGCATAGAGCATGCCCGGGAGCTGGATATCGTCGACGTAATTGCCCTTGCCGCGAATGAAGCGCGCATCTTCCTTGCGCTTGTAGGGTTCTCCCAGGCCGTGGACGTGTGGGCCTGCACTGGTGGTGGTCATGGCTATTCACCTCCGCCGCCGCTGCCGGCGGGTACCTGCTCGGGTTGCGGCTCGCGCAGCTTTTGCGCGGCGTACTGGATGGCCTTGACAATATTGACGTAGCCCGTGCAGCGACAGAGATTGCCCGAGATGCCTTCGCGGATCTCTTGCTCGCTGGGATCGGGATTGCGCTTGAGCAGAGCCAGGGCGGCCATCATCATGCCCGGCGTGCAGTAGCCGCACTGCAAGGCGTGCTCGACGTGGAAGCCTTCCTGGAGCGGGTGGAGCTTGCCGTTTTGCTCCAGGCCCTCGACGGTCAGCAGCTCGCGCCCATCGGCCTGCACGGCCAGCATGGTGCAGGATTTGACCGCCTTGCCATCGACCAGGATGGTACAGGCGCCGCAGGAGGAGGTGTCACAACCAATGTGAGTGCCGGTGAGGCGCAGGCTGTCGCGCAGCCAGTGAACCAGCAGGGTACGCGCCTCAACGTCGCCTTCGTAGAGCTTGCCGTTGATGGTGACGCGAATGTGGTGGATGCTCATGGCTAGGCGCCTCCTGTTGCGCGGCTGCGCGCCTGGCGCAGCGCCCGCATGGTCAATGTCTCAACCATCGCACGCTTGTAGTCAGCGGGACCGCGCAGGTCGCTGACAGGCTGAGCCTCGGCAGCGGCTTGCCTGGCGGCCTGGGCGATGACCGCGTCGTCAAGGGTGCTGCCACGCAGGAGCTGCTCAGCGGCGCGGGCCTTGATGGGGGTCGGGCCGACGTTGGTCAGCCCGATACCAGCGTAGGTGACGTGCCCGGCTCCGTCCAGGACAACGTAGGCGGCCACGCCGGCGATGGCGTAGTCACCGACCTTGCGCTCTAGCTTCAAATAGGCGCCGCCGCTGCGCTCTGCCGGGGCCGGAATGCGGATCTCGGTCAGCAGCTCGTTGGGCTGCAGCGTCGTCTCAAAGCTGCTGTCGGTAAAGAACTGCTCGATCGGAATGAGGCGCTGGCCAGTGGGACCGGTCGCTACGAGCTGGGCCCCGAGGGCAAGCATGGTCGCCGGGTGATCGTTGGCAGGATCAGCGTGGGCCAGGTTGCCGCCGATGGTGGCCCAGTTGCGCACCACGGGATCGGCGATGACGCGGGCCGTATCCGCCAGAATGGGATAGCGCCGGCGAATGAGGTCCGAGGCCTCCAGGTCGACTTCGCGCGTCAAGGCCCCAATGTGCAGGGTGCCGTCGGCTTCTTGCATGTACTCCAGGTCGCGCAGACGGTTGATGTCCACCAGAACGGCAGGGGAGGCGAGGCGAAAGCGCAGGAGGGGAATAAGGCTGTGCCCACCCGCGAGCACCTTGGCATCGGCGCCGTGCTGGTCCAGTAAGGCGATGGCCTCAGCAACGCTGCTGGCCACCTGATAGTCAAAAGGACCAGGGATCAAGGGGAGATCACCTCCGTTTCGTCACTGGCAGCCTACTGAGCAGGCAGGGCGGGGCATGACCCGAGGCCAGGCCGGATGCGTCTGGCTCCAGTCGGCCTTTGTGACGTGCTCGCTCCTGTCTGGCGCTGGCTTGGGTGTGATCGCTGAGCGTCTCGTCTCAGCTCAGCATTTCGCAGAGCGTGGCAGGCGTGGTTGATTGTCTACGCTGCTTCCAGTATAGCCAGGATGGGGAAGCACCTGTTACCTCCGAATGCAGGGTCTTGCTCCCCTGCTTTTGGAGGGTGGTCGATCAGCAAAAGCTGCACCCGGGCAACACGCCGGCTGACTGGCTGGCTGATTGACCAACTACTGGACTCGCTGCCCGCCTAGAGCCAGCCCTGCTTGACAGCTACCATGACGGCCTCGGTGCGATTCTTCACCCCCAGACGATGCAGGATCTCCTGAACGTAGCTCTTGACCGTATTCTCGCTGAGGTAGAGCTTGGCGGCAATCTCGCGGCTGGAAAGGCCCTGGGCGATCAGGCGCAGAATCACCAGCTGCTGGGCGCTCAGCGGCTCCGGCCCCGGCTCCTGACGCACCGGCGTCCGGCGCAAGTGGGCCAGTACGGCCACCGCCGCCTTGGGATCAATGGCCGCCTCGCCGCGCGCCACCGCGCGGATCGAGCGCTTGAGATCGAAACGCTCGATGTCCTTGACGATATAGCCGCGGGCGCCCGCCTGCAGGCACTCGGCCACCAGGTTCTCATCGGTATAGGTGGTGACAATGATGACCCCGATCTCGGGGTAGCGCTCGCAGACCTGGCGGCAGAGCGCGACGCCGCTCACTCCCGGCAGGCGCACATCGAGCAGAATGATGTCGGGATGCAGGCGCTCGACCAGCCCCAGAGCCTGCTCGGCATTGGCCGCCTCGCCCACGATCTCGAAATCCGGCTCCGAGACCAGCATGGCCTTCAGGCCCTCGCGCACCATCTCGTGATCATCGACGATCAGTAAGCGAATCAAGGGGGATCACCGCCTTCACGATCAGGCCGCCTTCCTCACCGTTGACCAGCAGAAGCTGGCCGCCACAGTCGTTCACCCGCTGCTGCATGCCGCGCAGTCCCAGATGGGCCGGATTGTGACGGTAGCTTTCCAGGATCTCCGGCGCCAGGCCAACCCCGTTATCCTGCACGACCAGCACGGCCTGTGTGCGCGTGACCTGCACGGTGACCACGACAGTGGTCGCCTGGGCATGACGCAGGACGTTGGAAAGCGCCTCGCGCGCCACGCTGAAAAGGGCGTTCTCGACTGCTACCGGCGGCGCACTGGCCCACTCGGCGACTACCAGGTCCATGTCGAGGCCCGCTGCAGATTCGCGCAGGTCGTGGATGAGGGTATGCAGGCGACTGATCAGGCCACCGTCCTGCGTCTGTGGCTCGCTGGAGGAGAGGGCAAAGATGGCGTCGCGCACCTGGGCCGTTCCCAACGAGGCCAGCTGCTTGATGGTGCGCAGGGGACGCTCCAGCGGCGACCCCGGCGGCAGCTGCTCCAACGCCCAGTCAGCCTTGAGACCAATGGTGAATAGCGTCTGCTGGACGCGGTCGTGTAGCTCCTGAGCGATGCGGCTGCGCTCGTCGGCCAGCATCTGGCGCTTCTGCGCTTCGGTGAGCTCGTGATGCAGGGTCTGGAGATCAGTGGCCACTCGCGTCAGCTCCTGGTTGCGCCGCTCTAGCTCGGCAGTGCGTTCCCGAACCTCGCGTTCAAGCCGCGCGGCCTGCTCTTCCATGGCGTGGCGCTCGCGGGCAATGAGCTGGGCATTGTGAATGGCAACAGCGGCCTGCGCGCTAAGGGCCTCGATCAGCTCGACGTGGCGCGGTTTGAAGCGGCTGGGTTGCGTGTGCCCGATGAGGAAGGCCCCCAGGATCGACCCTTCGCGCGTCCGCAGCTGGACGCCGAGAAAACTGCGCACGGGGATATGGCCGCGGGGAATGCCGACGTAGCGCCGGTCGGCGAGAACGTCGTCCACCAGCACGGAGGCACCTTTCCAGAAGACGGGATGAAGAACACCAATGCCCTCGACCGGACCGACATGACGGAAGTGTTCTTCGACTCCGTGCTCACCAGAGATAGCTGCTAGATGGAAGAGGCCCTTCTTGCTGCGCCGCTCCGGCGATTCATGAGTGAGTTCGGGAATGAGGAAAAAGGCAGCGTACTCGGCTGCGGTCACCTTGCGCGCGGCGTCGGTGATCATCTGGAGCAGGCGCTGGAGGTCAAACTCTGAGGTGAGCGCAATGGCAATGCGGTTGAGCTGGGCCAGCTCTTCGGCACGCTCCTGCAGGCTGGCAATCAGGTTCGTCCGGCTGTCATCGCTGGTCTGTACCATAGCAGGCTTCTTCTCTGTGACGCGCAACTACCCGGGCCCGAGCAAAGACGTCTGTCCTGTCGTCGTTGACTGCTATTTATTATAGCAGCTCCCTCTGGCTCCTGCCCTTGCACGCTCACGAGCAAGGTCCGGGCAAAAGGGACCACCTACGCCCCCCGGCCCGCCATTGACGGCTCCTTTGACGCCACTGGCCCCTAAAGCCAGCCTTTTTGACGGGCCAGCTGCGCTGCCTCGATGCGATTGCGCGCCCCCATCTTCTGAATGGCAACTGAGAGATAGTTACGCACCGTTCCCTCGGAGAGAAAGAGCTGAGCCGCGATCTCGGCTATGCTTGCTCCAGGCAGGGCAGCCCGCAAGACTTCTCGCTCGCGCTCGGTCAGAGGATTGTCTCCTTCGCTGAGGGCCGCCATTGCCAGGCTGGGATCAACGATGCGCTCACCTGCCAGCGCCCGCCGAATGGCGGTGGCC
This sequence comes from Thermogemmatispora aurantia, assembly GCF_008974285.1. Lineage (GTDB taxonomy): Bacteria > Chloroflexota > Ktedonobacteria > Ktedonobacterales > Ktedonobacteraceae > Thermogemmatispora > Thermogemmatispora aurantia. The sequence goes on from NZ_BKZV01000002.1 coordinate 85,858, forward strand.
AGCTGCGCCGACGGAGCATCCTTGAGCAGGAAACCTACGACGCCGTTGGCCAGAGCTTGCTTGAGATAGCCAGGACGCCCAAAAGTGGTCAGAATAAGGATGCGACACTCTGGCAGCTGGCGATGGAGCGCCGCCGCTACCGTGAGACCATCGCCGCCCGGCATCTCGATGTCCAGGAGCGCCACATCGGGCCGGGCCTCTAATGCTGCCGGCACCACCTCGTCGCCACGTCCAACTTCGGCAACGACCTCGATGTCACCCGCCAGACTGAGTAGCGCCACCAGAGCACCGCGCACCATCGCTTGATCTTCAGCCAGCAGGACTCGTATCATCGCTCCGCCCTCCTGTGACGTCAGTTTGTTTCTCAGCACTCTCTTGCTCTCCTTCACGGCCAGCATGCTCAGCGGCTGAGACTTCGCCGCGGCGCCCTGTCAGTGGTAATGCCACCTCCAGACGAAAGCCGTCAGCCACTGGCCCGGCTTCGAATTGACCACCCAGCTCTAGCACCCGTTCGGCCAGACCGCGCAGCCCGTTGCCCGCTGCTACCTCCCCGCCCTGAGCTGGTCGCACGAGCCCGTCGTTACTGATCGTGATCCAGAGCAGGCGCCCCTCCTGCCTGAAGCGAATGCAACACTCGCGCGCCCGACTATGTCGAATAACGTTGGTCACACCTTCGCGCACAATCCAGGAACAGACAACCTCTAGCGCCGGTACCGCCACGGCCTCCAGAGTACGCTCACCCTCTAGCCGATAGCGCACCCCGGCTACCTCCAGTAACTCACGCGCAGCCCGTAGCTCATCAAGCAGCGCAGGCCGGCGGTAGGCGCTCACTGCCTCGCGCACTTCTTGCAAGGTGAAGCGAGCAACTTGCTCGATGTCGCGGATCTCGCGCGCCGCCCTCTCTGGAGCCTGGTCAAGCAGACGGCCAGCCAGCTCGCTCTTCAGCGCGATTAACGAGAGGCTGTGGCCAAGCAGGTCGTGGAGATCGCGCGCAATGCGCAGCCGCTCTGCCGTGGCCGCCAGACGGGCAATCTCCACGCGCGCGCTGCGCAGCCGCTGGCTGGTTCTGACAAAATGGCCCACAGCCGCGATGAGCGCGCCAATGACTGCGATGAAGAGCAGGGTCATGCCCTCCACGTTGAGCGCATTATGGGCCAGCAGAGCGAGAAGGGTCGCCAGCAGCGCCAGCCCGGCAACAGCGAGCACGGTCTGACGTACAGGGAGACGTCCGCCACTGTAGCCACTAATGTAGTAGAAGAGGTTGAGCCAGTTATTGCCGCCGTTGAGCAGCACCAAGGGGATCGCCAGCAGGCTCAGCAGCCCCAGGATCAGCCAGGCCCGCAACAGACGCCGATCAACAGCGCCGGTCATAGGTGGTGTGGAAGCCAGATAACGGGCATCGCACCAGCTCGCCCAGAGATAGATGCTAAAAAAGCATATCACTCCTGAAAGAGAAATAAAGGCATCGACAGGCTGCGGATGCGATGATAGCAACTGGAGGATAATGGGCAGGAACAAAGGTACCCAGGCTACCCAAACGCTCCAAATGAGATAAGGCGATAACCTCTCTACGGGCCACGGTGGGACCGCCTCTAGAGGAGACTGTGACACTTTCTCAGCCTCAAGGGGGGCCGTCTTCCGACGAAACGGCCAGGGCAGATGCAGGCGGCGCGACATACTTTTGCTCGTTTCTAGCGCAGACAGGCTGGCTGGCTGACTGACTGACTGGATGGTCTTTTCGCTTTGTTGAGACTGGGCCATTGTAGCGCGAATAGCGTGAATTGCTCTCTGGCTCCAGAGGGTACTTGCGGCCATTCTCCCAGTTCATCCACCCCTTGGAGTGAGTATAGCTGGCCCAGCGGGCCATGTCCAGTGAAGACAATCATCAGACTGGTATGACATCTGTCAGGCGATTCTGGTGATTACCTCCACTACCGGCCTGGCCTCGCTCTCCCTATACTCGACCCATATGAGCGCTGCAAGCCCTGCCCGCTCTGACCCAAGGCAGTCGCAGCACAACAGCCAGGCCGGCCAGGGTTCCTTCCATCAAGCAGCAGTTCAGGCCTGCAAACACGAGCAAGAAGCGAGAGACTGGCGAAACGCCAAACAAAAAGGAGTCACTGCTCATGACCATTCAGCCAGAGGTCCCGCGCTCCCACCCCCAGGCAACGGAGCGCGCCGTCATTCTCGACGTACAGGAAATTACCAAAACGTTGCCGTTGAGCCATGAAGAGCTTGCGATTCTCAAAGGCATCAGCTTCCAGATTTACAAGAGCGAGATTGTCGCGATCGTAGGGCCATCCGGGGCCGGCAAGAGCACTCTGCTGGGCATCATCGCCGGACTGGATAGCCCGAGCGCGGGGCGGGTCTTGCTCAACGGTATGGATATTAGCCACCTGCGCGAGAGCCAGCTGGCCAGCGTACGCAATCGCAGCCTGGGCATGGTCTTTCAGGCTTTCAACCTGATTCCCACCCTGACAGCTCAGGAGAACGTAGAGCTGCCGCTCTATACCGGCAAGCACCGGGGATCGCCAGCGACGCGCGCCCGCGAGCTGCTCACGCTCGTTGGCCTCGAACAGCGTCTTCACCACCGCCCCAACCAGCTGTCTGGTGGCGAGCAGCAGCGTGTCGCTCTGGCTCGTGCCCTGGCCTGCGATCCGGCGCTGATCATCGCCGATGAGCCGACGGGCAACCTTGATGCTCGTAATAGCGAGCACGTTCTTCAGCTGATCCTGCAGCTGCGCTCAACAATCGGTAAGACCTTTATCATCGCGACTCACGACCCGCTGGTCGCTTCTCTGGCCGACCGCACGATACGCATCGTCGACGGCCAGATCGCGGCCATTGAGGCGACCCACTCTGTAGTCACCCAGTAAGCGCTAACGGCTCTCGACTGTAACTATAGCTAAGAAGCGAGCAATAGAGATGAAAGCCTCTTTCTACCTGCACTATAGCGGACGGTCTCTGTTACGCAGCGGTCAGCACAGTTTTCTGGCCATCCTTTGCATCGCAGTGGGGGTCATGGCCATTGTCTCTCTGCAGCTCGTCGGCTCTATGCTGCAGCACTCGCTGGCCGACAGCGCACGCGACGCCACCGGCGGCGATATCGCCATCAACGCCTCCGGCGCGCCACTCAGGCCCACCGATCTCAGCTTTTTCGACCAGCTCAAAGAGCAGGGACTCATCAGCAGCTATACAGCGGTTATCGGCGCCAACGGGTCCCTGAGCAACCAGACGGCCATAACCCAGACGTTTCCAGTGGAGGCCGTTAATCCTGCAAGCTTCCCCCTGGTCTCGCCTCCACAGTTCCGCGCGCCGAGCGGGGCCACGCTGCACAGCGCGCTTGAGGGTCATCAGGTTGTCGTCACTGAGCAGTTTCTGACGCTCTACCATAAGCAGCTCAACGAGCGCTTCCCTCTCTACGTGAAGAGCCTCAGTGGAGCCGGCGAGACGCTGACGGTGACGATCGCCGGAGTAATCGCCAACAGCGGGAGCTTCGCCCAGGCCGGCAATCTGGTGCTTCTGTCGCAACAAACCTACCTGGCTGCCAGATCTGCAGCCCTGGCCACCTATACCCTGATCGACCTCACTACCAGCTCACAGGCCCAAACGGCGCGCGCCGTGGCGGCGATTAACCGGCGTTTCCCGCTGGTCAGTGTGCAGACAGCCAGCGATCTCTTCAAGGCCCAGCAGTCGTCAATTGACCAGATCAGCCAATTCCTGAAAATCGCTGGCCTGCTGGCGCTGCTCATTGGCGGCGTGGGCATCGTGAACACGATGCAGGTGCTGCTCTCACGCCGCCGGACCGAGATCGCCATGCTCAAGACAGTTGGCTACCGCCGCCGCGATCTCTACCTCCTCTTCGGCCTGGAGGCCGGCCTGCTCGGCCTCGGTGGCGGTCTGCTGGGAGCGCTTGCCGCTACCGGTGTGAGTTACCTGACCCATCAGCTGCTCCAGAGCCTCGGGATCAGCCTGCCATTTCTGCTCAATTATAGCATTATCGCCTCCGGTCTGCTCACTGGCACCGTGACAGCTCTGATCTTCGGACTGCTGCCGATCGCCCAGGCGGCCTCCATTCGCCCGCTACAGGTCCTGCGCGAAAGCGAGATGCAGGGTCGCCATCGTCGTGGTCTGACGCTCGCAATGCTCTTTTTACTCTCCTTGCTCTTCTGTTTGCTAGCGAGCGTGATCCTGGAGAACAACTACGTGCTCGCCGTTGGCGTGACTTACGGCACCTTTGCCTGTCTGCTCTTGCTAGGCGGTCTTTTCAGCACTCTGCTAGGGCTGATCAGCAGGCTGCCGGTACCTGAGAAGCTGCACCCGCTGCTGATCCTGCTGGCGCTGGCTGGCCTGGTGAGCGCTCTGGTCATCCTTCCGCTCCTCCCCATGTTCAGCTTCTTGCTACTGGCACTCGCATTGCTGGGGCTGGCCCTCCCCTGGCTGCCGCCCTCCTGGAAAATCTCCCTCAAGATGGCGCTGCGCAACATCGGGCGGCGGCGCGCGCGTGTCACGGCAACTGTCCTGGCGCTCTTTATCGGCGTCTATGGGGTCGGCCTCGATATTGGCCTGGGCCAGGATCTCCAGGAGCGCGTCAGCAGCGTCCTGAGCCAGCAGCAGCCCTACAACCTGGTGGTAACCACCAGTGGCAGCGACAGTACACGCCTTGCCGCCCATTTGCATAGTATTCCGGGCCTCAGCGCCAGCCGTGTGAACCTCTTCAGCCAGACACTGCCCGTGGCCATCAACGGGCGTCCAGCACAAGGGCAGATGCCTGGTGGCGACTATGGCCAGCAAGATCGCGCCATACTGGGCGGCCTCGAAGGGTTCGATCTCACCCACAGCCAGCCGACGCTCACCCTGATCGCTGGCCGTAACCTCAGCGCCCGTGACGCCAACAGCAACAATATCCTCATCAGCACAATTCTGACCCGCGCCGGCTGGTCCGGGCTGAATCTGCGGCCCGGGGATACCATTACCTTCACTAGCCTCGATGGCCAGAGCATCAGAACGGCCCACATCGTCGGGGTCTTCTCGATCGCCAGCAGCTACCAGACCCTGGGGAAAGTTCTGGCCCCGGCCTCCTTTGTGGCCTCCTTAAGCCCACAACAGGCCAACAGAACTGCCGTCTTCTACCTGAAGGTGCCCACTACTGGCATCGTGGCTGCTCTGCAGGCCATTAACCAGATCGCGCCCAACGCAGCGGCGCAGAATCTGACCGATGGCGCTCTGGCCTTTCTGCAGGTGGTGAAGCAGATCACGCTAGTCCTGTTGGCTCTGGCTTTGCTCTCGCTGCTGGCCGGGGTCCTCATCATCGCCAATGCGGTAGCTCTGGCCATGCTGGAACGGCGGCGCGAGCTAGGGATTCTCAAGGCAGTAGGCTATACGGCCAGAAGTCTGCTCGGCCAGATAGCTATCGAGTACGCTGTCGCTGGCGGTCTTGGCTCCTCTATGGCGGCTCTCCTGGCTGCTGGCGGGGTAATCCTCTTCAGCAAAGTGCTCTTTAACAGCAACCTCATCCTTAGCATGGAGCCAGGTGTGATGGCTGGCTTGGTCGTTATGCCGCTACTCCTGGCCGCCAGCACGGCGGCCCTGGTCGCCTGGCAGGCTGTGCGCGTACGCCCGTTGATCGTGCTGCGCTACGAATGAGGGCCTCCCGGACCAGGGCAAGCGAGCAAAAGCCACTCTCCCTTTAGAGAAAAGGCGGGAGTGGCTTTTGCTCGTTTTTTCAGCTGTTTCCTTCTTTAGCTGTAAGAGCCAAGCACAATGGAGATGGCCAGGCTCCCCCAGTCTTCCGTCCTCACTCCGTACTGCTCACATTCACCCTAGAGAATTCTTCCCCTCCAACGTTCTCTTGCTAGCAGACACCTTTGCCTATCTTTCCTTGTGACAGGAGGCTTCTACCATGCAATCCAACTTTCGCTTCTGCCCAAACTGCGGTGTCCCATTGCAAGAACAGCAGGCTTTCTGCTCAATGTGCGGTGCTGTCCTCAGTACGGAAACTGGCGAACCTACCCATTCTTCTGGAGCGGGGGAATCAGCCGGATCTTCCGAGTCGATAGAGAGGACCGTTGTGTCATCGCTGCCCCCACCAGCTCCTCCCTCCCATCCACCCACCTGGCCGCCTGCTCTTCCCCTCAATCAACAGCCGCCCAACGCCGGCCCGCAGCAAGCAGCCTTGGGCCAACGACAGCCGGGCTATATGCCCCCTCCCCCCACTCCCTCCTACGGTCAGCAAGGAGCCATGCCTCCACCTCAGCCAGGCAATGTTCCCCCCCCTTACGCTCGCCCACAGCGGAACGCCAGTCGCGGCGTCATCACCGGTCTCAGTTGTAGCGTGCTATTGATTATCTCGCTGATCGTGGTTGTCTGTGGGGCCTTGAGCCTGGGCGGTTACCTCCTCCTGCGCAACTTCGCGAGCACCGGCGCCACCAGCTCCTCTTCTTACAGCAGCGGCACCAGCGGGAGCACTACGCTCCATTCCAACACGCCAACCAGCATCCCGACCCGCACCTTCCCTGTGAACGGCACCTTGACCTACTCCTCCATCACGATCACCGTCGTAAATGTTCAACTGGCCAGCAGCTTCCCCGACGACCTCAATGCCACCAATAGTGCGACTCTCTTGCGCGTCCTCCTCAAGGAGAACAACGGGACCAATGACTTTGCCTCTTATTCCTATAATGAGATTGCTCGCCTGATTCTTCCCGATCAAACGAGCGTTGCCCCAAACGCCCTACAATATGGCGGGGCCCCGCAACCCAGCTCGACCCGCACCAACTGGCTTGATTTCCCCGTTCCCAACAATGTGGATGTGAGCCATACGCTTCTGCGCCTGGGAGCCCCTACCGAAGCGACTATGGACATTCCTCTCCAGAACAAGCCCGATCTCACGAAATACGATCCCTCTACCACCAGGCCAACCAACGCCCAGACCACCTACGCCGGCCTGAAATGGACGGTCACGGAAACCAGCGTGAGCTGGAGCGCTCAAGGCAAGCAAGCCGATAGCGGAAAACGCTTCCTGACCTTAAGCTTCCGCATCGATAACCTGTCCAACCAGGATGTCGGCTTCAACGCCGATGATTTTATGCGCCTTCAGGTCGGCAGCGATCGTTTCCCGCCTACAGCGAATACCCTCCACATGATCGTTAAGGCAGGAACCACTAACCAGACTGGCGATGTTATCTTCACTCTACCGGAAGGAACAACGGCTTGTACAGTGATTATGATGCAGAGCGATCTTCTTCCCAATAGCCAGGAGGCGCAGATTCCGCTCCAGCTCAGCTCTAACAAAACTTCAGCTTAGCTGAAGCGCCCGGGCGAGACACTGACCCAAGCGGCGGGCCTCTCGATCCCTCTGACCAACGTCATCCGTTTCAGACACAGGACTACCCGGCTCCAGCGATCCTGAAACGGATGTCTTGTCTATCCCTGCGCTGGATGCGTCCGCCCCATCCTACTCCTTGCCTGTGGGACTCTCTTCCTCCCTTCCTCTCTCACCCGCCTCCCCCAGCAGCAGATCACGTGAAAGAGACGCCGACAGTTCTCCATCACCAGCCCAGGGAAAAGCGCCAACAGCCGAGAGAGATGGCATCATCGACAAGTATTTCTCTCAGGTGAACAGAATTGGTCGAACAGGCAGCCTGAAAGCCGGCCACAGTAGCCGTTCGGGCCGTCAGAGAGGGAAAGAGCCATCTCACCAGAGCAGACGACAGAAGATGGCTTTGAGATAGAGGGTCTCGGGCATAGCCAGCCTGACCGGATGATCGCAGCTGTGGGTCAGCACTTCCAACACCTGCACCTCGCGGTCAAGGGCGCGAGCCGCCAGCGAGAGCGTTCCCGACAGATCGTCCAGGCCGATCACTCCCGAGCAGGAGCAGCTCAGCAGGATACCGGCGGGACGCAGCACGCTCATGCCCAGCATGTTCAAGCGGCGATAGGCCCGCAGGGCCTGCGACCTCGCTCCCTGGTTGCGCGCAAAGGCCGGCGGATCAAGTACCACGATATCGAAGCGCTCGCCACGCGCCCGGACCTCCTCCAGGTAGGCAAAGACATCAGCGACGACAAAGGCATGCTGATCAGCATCCAGCCCATTGAGGGCGAAGTGGCGCCGGGCCGCCTCCATTGCCGACTGCGAGCTATCAACGCTGGTGACCCGCACCCGCCCATCGCTCAGGGCAGCGACCAGCGAAAAGCCACCGGTATAGGAGAAGCAATTGAGCACGCGCGCCACGCCCTCGGGCGCCAGTTCCGCGACCACAGCCCGCACATACTTGGCCAGCGCTGCTCGCTTGTCCCGCTGATCAAGAAAGAAGCCAGTTTTTTGACCACGCCAGGGATCAATCAGGTAGCGCACACCGTTTTCGCGCCCTTCCACCTCCGGGGGCACCTCGCCGGCCAGCAAGCGCGGCTCCTCCAGCGCCAGCCCCTCACGACGCCGCGCCTGGCTATCGTTCCGCAGAAGTAGACCACGTGCTCCCGTCTCTTCGAGCAGAGGCTCCACCAGCAGGGGCAAAAGGCGCTCCATGCCGAGCGTGTGCACCTGAGCCACCAGAACCTCAGCATAGCGATCGACGATCAGACCGGGCAGGCCGTCGCCTTCTGAATGGATCAGCCGATAGATGTTGGTGACAGCAGGATCGAAGACACGGCGTAGCTCCTGAGCGCGGCGGATGCGTCGGCGCAGCAACGCAGCATCGATCGGCTCCTCACGACGCGTCAGCAGGCGGATCGCGATATCGGTGTGAGGATGATAATAGCCGCGCCCGAGGAACTGCCCCGAGGCCGAGCGCACCTCAACCAGCCCGCCCGGTTCGACCTCGCGCGGCACCTGCTGCAAGGCTCCCGAGAAGACCCAGAGATGCCCGTTGAGCAGCGGCTCCTCGCGTTGCGGCTTCAAACGTACCTGTGGATAGACGGTAGTAGTAGACATCGACAGTGGCCAGCCCCTTGCCTGCCGGCAGCCTCGCCTCATCACATCTCAGCCAGGCAGACCACCGGCCCTACTCGTCGGCCATTATAGCATACGGATCATCGGTGGCAAGGGGAGCCGTCCCCTCTCCTCGGAACCAGGCCAGCACCTCGCGCAGGCGCACCACCTCACCGACCACGATGACCGCCGGCGCTCGTATGCCCGCCTCAGCAGCGCGCCCAGCAATCTCGGCCAGTCTGTCCTCAACCGAGCGCTGCTGGGGCAGCGTCCCCCACTCGATCACCAGGGCCGGAGTCGCAGGGTCGAGTCCCCCGGCCTGCAGCTCAGCCACAATCTGCGGCAGCGTCTTCACGCCCATCAAAATCACCAGTGTCCCCCCGACACGCGCCAGCGTGCGCCAATCCACCGCGCTCGCCTCAGTGCCACGCTCCTTGTGGCCGGTCACAATGGTCACCAGCGAGGCCAGGCCACGATGAGTGACCGGCACCCCCGCGTAGGCCGGCACAGCCAGGGCGGCACTTACTCCCGGCACCACCTCGAAGGGGATTCCAGCCTGCGCCAGCGCTTCTGCCTCCTCACCACCACGCCCAAAGACAAAAGGATCGCCACCCTTCAGACGTACCACCAGGCGCCCACGGCGAGCCTGCTCGATCAACAGGCGATTGATTTCCGCCTGGGGTAGCTGATGGCAACCTGGTCGCTTCCCCGCAAAGATCAGCTCGGCCCCAGGGCGGACCTCGGCTAACAGCTCGGGGGCAACGAGGCGATCATAAATCACCACATCGGCGGCGCGCAGGCAGCGCAAGCCCTTCACAGTGATCAAATCGGGCGCCCCGGGACCAGCACCCACCAGATAGACCTTGCCACGCTCCAACGCTGCCCCTGGCTGCTCAAACTTCTCGCTCATCCATCTCCCTCCTCCCCTATGAAGCCAGTGAGCGCTCATCAATGGCGCCGGCGCCACCCTCCTCGAACGAGCGAGGCACCTCCACGCCATACTGGCGCAACAGCTCCGCCGTCAGAGCGCGGGCTGCGGCCTCGGCACCGGCCTCCAGATGAGCCAGCACCGGCGAGCGGTAGAACTCCTGAAAGAAGGCATCGCGCCGCTCATAGGTGACCCCCTGGGTACGCAGCAAAGCCCGCGCCTCCGCCGCCAGGCGTAAGAAGGCCCCATAGGCCCGGGAAAAGTGCTGCTCCAGCTCCTGGCGGATCAGCTTCGCCAGGCCCGGGCTGACCCCTTCCGTCGAGACCGCCACCGTCAGGGGATCGCGGCGCAGAATTGAAGGCGTGATGAAATTGCAGCGCTCGGGCAGATCAACAATATTGAGCAACTGCTCACGCTGCTGGGCCTCGCTCCAGACGGCCTCTACCAGCTCCGGCTCGCGCGTCGTGGCGATCACCACAAACGCCCCCTCCAGGTCACCGGATTGATAGGGGCGCCGCCGCATCTCTAGCTGTCCCCCCACCTCCTGAGCCACCTGCTCCAGCTCCGCGCACCACTCAGGAGCAATCACGCAGACTTGCGCCCCACAGGCGGCGAAAGCCTGGACCTTCTCCGCCGCAATGCGATCGCCCCCGATCACCACCACGCGCCGACCGCGCACATCGAGCATAATCGGATAATAGTTCGGCATCTCGGTTGCCGTTCCTCCCTGCGCTCTCTCTCGTTCGCTCACACGCTCAAAGTGACACTGTTCTCTCTGTTGCCCAGTCCCCCATCCCTCACTCCGCTCGGTTCAGCCCCCATACACAGCGCGCCTGCCTCCCCTGGAAGAGCAGCAGGCGCGCACGCTCAATGCAAGCCACTCAACTGGCGTTCGTCGAGGGTCTGCGCCCGCTGACGCAGATACTCCACACCGACGCGATGGCAGTAGTCGCCGAAAGTCTCACCGGGAGTGCGTTCATCGCGCCAGAGCACCAACAGCGGGCGAATCGTGGCGGGTACCTCTCGCAAAGGTACAGAGGCAGCATAGAGCGTTGTCAGGCGCGTATTCTCCCAATCGCCGCCGACATAGATATTGTAGAGATCCTTCGAGCGGCCCACAAAGCCGATATCCCCCATATAGGGGCGGGCACAGCCATTGGGGCAGCCGCTCATACGCAGACTGAGCCGCTCACCGGCCAGACCCAGCTCCTCCATCTGGCGCCCGATCTCGCCCACCACGCCGGGCAGAACGCGCTCGGCCTCAGCCACCGCCAGACCACAGGTCGGCAAGGCTGGGCAGGCCATCGCATAGCGCTTCACTCCCAGCTTCGAGGGGTCCGTCTCGATGCCATGAGCACGCAGCAAGGCCTCCAGCGGCTCGCGCTGCTCTGCAGTCAGATCGGTCAGCAGGATATTCTGCTGTCCGGTTAAACGGATACCCGGGCGGAAAGTCTCGATCGCCTTCCGCAGACCCGTGCGCAGCTGGCAGGCATCCGTATCGCGCACGCGCCCGTTCTCCACATAGACCCCCAAAAACCAGCGTCCATCGCCCTGCTCGTGCCAGCCCAGATGATCATCAACCCCCTCCCAATGCAGCGGATGGGGATCAGCCACGGCATGGCCCAGGCGCTGCTCTAACTCAGCGCGGAACCACGCGATACCCCGCTCCTCGACCACATATTTCATGCGCGCATGTTTGCGATTCTGGCGATCGCCATAGTCGCGCTGGATCGTCACAATGGTCTCCACCACCGAGAGGGCCTCAGCCGCCGGCACAAAGCAGAGCGGCGTTCCCAGACGCGGATAGGTATCGGCCTTGCCGTGGGTCATCCCCATGCCACCGCCCACCAGGACCGTAAAGCCCGCCAGCTCGCCACCGTCGTCCAACTCGGCCACCAGTCCGATGTCTTGAGTGTAGACATCGATGCAGTTATCACCAGGGAAAGCCACACCGATCTTGAACTTGCGCGGTAAATAGGTCGGCCCGTAGATCGGCTCTACCACCTCATCGTCCGGCGTTCCCACCGTCTGGACATGCTGCCCATCGATCCAGATCTCATGATAGGCCCGGCTGCGCGGCGCCAGATGACGTGCGATTTGCCGCGCTACTTCCTGGACTTGCGCCTGGGCCCGATTGCGCGCCGGCGCCGGACAGGCCATCACGTTGCGGTTCACATCACCGCAGGCCGCCAGCGTTGAGAGCAGCGCCTCATTGATAGCGCGGATCGTCGCGCGCAGGTCGTGCTTCAAGACGCCATGCAGCTGAATGCCCTGGCGCGTCGTGAAGCGTAAGGTTCCATTGGCATAGCGGCCCGCCAGATCATCTTCGACCAGATATTGCTCGGCGGTCAATGCGCCCCCCGGAATACGCGAGCGGACCATGAATTGATAAGCCTTTTCCTCACCCGCAGCCTTACGTGCCTGACGCAGGTCACGGTTCTCCTGCTGGTAAATCCCATGAAATTTGATGAGTTGGACCTGCGCCTCGCTGAAATGCGAGCTGTCCTGAGCCAGCTCCTCGGCGATCGCCCCACGCAGATAGCGGCTCTCAGCCTTGATGCGCTCTACCTTACTGCCGCCGCCGACTCCCAGGCCCAGGAGGTTGTTGCCAGCGGAAGCAGGGGTCTGATGCTCTTGCTCGGTCGCCATACCTCAGTCCTCAACAAAGTTGACATAATGGATCAACTATAGCAACTATTAATTAACATACGATACAGAGCACTGTTTGTCAATAGGCGCACCAGAGCGACGGCGCAGGGGGCCAGAGAAGAGCGCGGCCCGAGGAGAGCTGGCGGCGATGGCAGCGAAGCCAGGTGGGACTGGATCGGACAAGACCAGGCGGGCGTCTCCCCCGAGGGCCGGGCTGGACCTGGCACGGCCCGACACAAACAACACGCGGGTCACCGAGGGAGGTCCCCAGTGACCCGCGTGCAGAGGAAGCCCATCTCCAGTACGGCGTCCTGCCGCAGCGGCAAGGAGGCAGCCTTGTCCTCCTTGCCAGCTGCCTAGCTGAGTACTGATACTGACGATACAATCGCAGAGCGAGCAGGCTGGCGAGGGAGCGGCAACGAGCGGCCAAGCAAGCGAGGGAGCCACGAAGTCAACCGACGCGGCTGGAGACCGCTGTAGCTCCCTCCTCTAGCTCTCTCTACCCTCCAGGTGTCGGGCGCCTGCCTGTCCTGGCTGAGCGCTCACTCATCGGTTTTCTTCTGCAACTGGATGGCGGCGATCACCGGCTGCGTGCAGCGATCGCGCTCAGCCAGGCGCTGTTCTGCCTTATAAAGATTATAAGCGCTATTGATAAGAGCGATATGAGTAAAGGCCTGGGGATAATTGCCCAAAGCCATGCGAGTGTGCGAATCGATCTCTTCGGAGAAGAGGCCGAGATTCCCGCCGTAGGTCAGCAGGCGTTCGAAGAGCGAGCGCGCCTCACCGAGGCGGCCCTGCATCGCCAGATTATCGATCAGCCAGCATGTACAGATCGTAAACGTGCCCTCATGGCCGGGCAGGCCATCCTCGGACAGGTAGCGGTAGACAAAGCCATGCTCGTCCGTGAGCTGCTCCATGATGCGATCGACCGTCGAGCGCATCCGAGGGTCGTCGGCGGGGATGAAGCCGATCAGCGGCAGGAGCAGATTGGAAGCATCGAGGGCCGTGCTCGCGTATGATTGGGTGAACGCACCGATCTCGGTATTATAGCCGTGGGCCAGCACATCCGCCCGAATCTGATCGCGCACGCGATACCAGCGCAGGAGATCAGCCTCCAGATGGAGCTGCTCAGCGGCGCGGATGCCGCGGTCCAGCGCGACCCAACACATGACCTTGGAATAGACATAGTGGCGAGGCTCGCCGCGCATCTCCCAGATGCCGCGGTCCGGCTCATGCCAGTGGGCGCAGACGTAGTCGACCAGCGAGCGCAGCATCTCCCACAAGGGGCCTTCCAACTTCTCGCCGTAGCGTTCGAAGCCACCGCGGCGGCGGTAGAGATGGATGCAATCCAGGATCTCGCCGAAGACATCCATCTGCTTCTGATCGGCAGCGGCGTTGCCAATGCGCACCGGGCGCGAGCCACAATAGCCCTCCAGGTGTGGTAGCTCCTGCTCCGGCAGTTCGCGCTCGCCACGGATACCGTACATCACCTGCAGATCCTCGCCATTGGAATACGACAGGCGACGCAGCCAGTAGGTAAAGGCGCGGGCTTCATCGGTAAAGCCCAGGACCAGCAGGGCATAGAGCGTAAAGGAAGCGTCGCGCAGCCAGGTAAAGCGATAATCCCAGTTGCGCACCCCCCCGATCTCCTCTGGCAGCGACGTTGTGGGCGCGGCCACCAGGGCGCCGGTAGGCGCATAGGTCATCATCTTCAGGACCAGGGCGCTGCGCCGAACCCATTCTGCATATGGGCCATCGTAGTTGATCCCCGAGATCCAGCGCCGCCAACAATGCAGCGTATGGGCCAGCTCCGCGGTAAAATCGCGCTGGAGCAGCTCCTGCTCCACCAGCTTCCGTGCCGCGCGCAGGCTGCGCCCCATGCCGATAGCAAAGATCAGCCGCTCGCCCTCACGCAGCGTGACCTGCACCACCAGAGTGGGATGGAGCTTCTCCGGCTCCTCCCCCTCGTCTGGTACGATCTCCAGGGAGAAGCCCGGCAGCCGATAGGCCCCGATGATCGCCAGCCCAATGTGCTGCTGGCCATCCGAGATCACCGCCCCCGTTGCGTTGGGCAGCAGCTCGATCTGGCTCGTCGTCGCCGCATAGTTGGGCGTCGCCTTCAGGGTCACCGTAATCGGCAGCTCTCCATGCGTGCATTCCACAATGCGCACCAGGCTATGGCACGAGCCGTCCTCATACGACCAGGTGTTGTTGTTCAAGCCGCGGTAGGGCCAGGCCTCCAGCGACTCCACCGGCATGAAGTCAGTGAGCACGATCTCGCCACCAATGCTTGTAAAGCGCGTCTGTAGCACATTGCTATCGCGAAGATAGCGCTGAACTCCAGGAATCGTGTTATCGGTCGGGGCAATCTGGAAAAAGCCGCCACGCCTCGCATCCAGCAACCGACAGAAAATGGCCGGGCTGTCAAAATCGGGCAGGCAGGCCCAGTCTACCGAACCATCCGGCGCTATCAGCACAGCTGAATGACAGTCTCCGATGACTCCATACGATCCGATGGGCTGATAAGAGCGATTTTTGGTGTTCAACCCAACCATAGCACGAATCTTCCCTTTAGTGAGCTAAACTCTTGCTTTTAACAGCTCCTTCTGAAAGAACCGGGCTTGCCGAGTCTCCTGCGGGGCTCCCAGGTTCCTTCCTGTGTGGGGCCCTTCCCCATCGAAGCCGGCTCCTTCTCCGGCCCCTTTTGTGAAGAGGACGGAGCAGAACCCTTTCTGGTAACAAGATATCAGAACAACCCTAAAAATGGGGGAAGAGCCGGTTTCCCCTCCTCTGCCTTGGCCGAGGAGAGATCGCCAGGAGAAAAAAAGATTCCCTATCCCCTTTCTTTCTAAAGACCGCTAACCCCGCTCCTTTCTGACAGCCCCACACCTTATCTGCTCCTGCTCTCTTCCTTCCCTCGCCACCTGAACTCCCTCTCTCCTTCCGGACTTCCTTCTCCATCCTTCCGGCGGTTCCGGCGGCGGTCCGTCCTCTCCAGACAGCAAGGCTGGCGTTGCCTGGTCCGGCCTCCCGTCTCCATCCCCCGTTGGACCGCCGCCCCGGCAGCGCTGGGGGCTATACCTACATGTGGTGAGAACGGAAGAAAAGCGCTGAGGTAACGACTACAAACGATTGTGCGCTGCCTTCCTTCGCTGCTCTCACTCCCGCCTGCCACTGTCTCCCACGCCGCCTATTCATTAGAAAGGAAAAACCGGTCATTTTATTTCTTCACTCTACACCTGCTTGCGGCTGCCCTCCTCCACAGCTATCCCCCAAGCCAGCCACTCCTTCTCTCGCCATCGTGCCAAAATAAAGAAAGGAGGGATGGATGGGTTTCTCATCCATCCCGCCATTACTGACCGGTACAGGCATCATTCTAATCGCATCTGAGCTTGCTGTCAAATGGTCTGGGCCACCTTTCCCCCGGTCCACCTATCGCCCGCTCCCTCGTCTTCAAGAGGCGCCCAGGAGCTGGCCACAACAGCAATCGGACAGAGATAGGACTTCCGGGGGGTATTCATTCAAGCAAGGGCGCTCGCCGCTCCCGTAGGCCGTCCTTGCTGCCTTATCTAACGTCCTGTCCTGTCTCGCCTGCCGTCCTTGCTCAACCCTCCCGCAGCCAGCGCGCTACATCGGGAGCAAAATAGGTGATGATGATGTCAGCGCCAGCTCGGCGAATGCCTGTCAAGACCTCCATGACGATGCGACGCTCTTCCAGCCATCCTTGCTGGGCCGCCGCCTTGATCATGGCATATTCGCCGCTGACATTGTAGGCCGCCAGCGGCAGATCATAATGCTCGCGCACGCGCCGGATGACGTCAAGATAGGCCAGAGCCGGCTTGACCATCACGATATCAGCCCCCTCGGCGATATCCAGCTCGACCTCGCGCAGAGCCTCGCGCGCGTTGGCCGGGTCCATTTGATAAGAGCGACGGTCACCAAATTGGGGGGCTGACTCCGCAGCCTCGCGGAAAGGACCGTAGAAGCCAGAGGCATACTTGGCTGAGTAGGCCATGATCGGCGTCTGCGCAAAGCCCCGCTCGTCGAGTAGACGTCGGATGGCGCCAACGCGCCCATCCATCATATCCGAAGGAGCCACAATATCGGCGCCGGCCTCGACATGCGAGAGAGCCATGCGCGCTAACAGCTCTAGCGATGGATCGTTCTGCACCTCGCCGCTGGCAATAACACCGCAGTGGCCGTGACTGGTATATTCGCAGAGACAAACGTCGGTCACGACCAGCAGCTCCGGCACTGCCGCCTTGATGCGCTGGATGGCCCGCTGGATGATCCCCTCGGGATGATAGGCCTGCGAGCCTTGCTCATCTTTGGTAGCCGGAATGCCAAAGAGCAAGACAGCTGGAATGCCCAAGGCCGCCACCCGCTCGGCCTCGCCCGCTACCTGCTCTAACGGCCACTGCACCACCCCTGGCATGGAAGCAATCGGACGCGGCTCACTGATGCCCTCGGCGATAAAGAGTGGGTAGATCAACTGCTCCACTGCGAGATGGGTCTCGCGCACTAGCCCGCGTAAGCGCTCCGTTCGGCGCGTGCGCCGCAGGCGTGTGACAGGAAACTGACTCATGCCATCGCGCTCCTTTCCTTCCTGCCTTTCTTGCTCTCGTCCTTCCCTTCTTCTCTTCTCGCCCTCCCCTGCGTTCGCTCCTTGGGCCTCCCCCCACCCCCCAGGTCAGCGTCAGATGTCCTACGGCCCTGCTACCCTCGTTCAGGGCTGCAAGCTGGGGTCGGGATCGCCCCCCGCCACGACCCGCAGCGCCTGGGCAATGGCGTGCAAGGTCTCCTCCAGCATGGCATCGCTGTGCGCCAGCGAGAGGAAACAGGTCTCAAACTGCGAAGGCGGGAAGTAGACGCCACGCTCCAAGAGGGCCCAGAAGAAGCGCGCATAACGCCTGGTGTCGGCTTTCCTGGCCATTGCATAGTTGAGCACCGGCTCTGCGCTGAAGAAGAGGCAGAAGAGCGAGGCAAAGCGCACCACCTGCAGCGGCAGCCCGGAGGCCTCCACCGCTGCGCGCAGGCCCTCCTCCAGCAGCGCTCCCTTGCGCTCCAGCTCCTCGTAGCAGCCGGGCTTTTGCAGCTCTTTGAGGGTCGCGATGCCCGCGGCCATAGCCAGGGGATTGCCGGAAAGAGTACCTGCCTGGTAGACCGGTCCCAGGGGAGCGACCAGCTCCATGATGGCACGCTTGCCCCCGTAGGCTCCCACCGGCAAACCGCCGCCAATGATCTTGCCAAAGCAGGTCAGATCAGGCAGAACCCCAGTGCGCGCCTGCATACCACCCAGAGCGACGCGGAAACCTGTAATTACTTCATCGAAGATCAAGACAGCCCCGTACTGGGTGGTCAGACGCCGCAGGGTCTCCAGAAAGCCAGGCTGAGGCAGCACCAGCCCCATATTGGCCGCCACCGGCTCTACGATCACCGCCGCAATCTCCTCGGGATAGCGCTGAAAGGCTTCCTCAACGGCAGCGCTGTCATTGTAGGGCAGGCTGATCGTGTGAGCCGTCGCCTCCGCCGGCACCCCGGCGCTGCCGGGCAGCCCCAGAGTGGCCACACCTGAGCCGGCCTGCACCAGCAGCAGGTCGGCATGACCATGATAGCAGCCATCAAACTTAATGACCTTGGAACGCCCCGTATAGGCGCGGGCCAGGCGCAGCGCGCTCATGGTGGCTTCCGTGCCCGAGTTAACGAAGCGCACCAGATCAATTGATGGGACGCTTTCCACTACCAGACGAGCTAGCTCATTCTCGGCCTCGGTCGGAGCCCCAAAGCTAAAGCCGCGCCGCGCCGCCCGGGTCACCGCCTCAACTACCGCAGGATGGGCATGACCCAAGATCAACGGCCCCCAGGAGCCAACGTAATCCAGATAGTGGTTGCCATCCACATCATAGAGATGGGCCCCCTCACCACGCTCGATAAAGATCGGCTCGCCTCCTACAGCGCGGAAGGCCCGAACTGGACTGTTGACCCCTCCGGGCATAAGGCTCTGAGCCTCGCGGTAGAGAGCCCGCGACCATTCTCGTCCCGCCTTTTTGCCTGACTGTTGCCGCTCCGTTTGCATCGCCAGCTCCTTCTTAGATCCATACTCACCCGTACTCATCTTGCCCCTCTATCGCTCCATTCACGCTGC
Source organism: Thermogemmatispora aurantia (assembly GCF_008974285.1). Classification (GTDB taxonomy): domain Bacteria; phylum Chloroflexota; class Ktedonobacteria; order Ktedonobacterales; family Ktedonobacteraceae; genus Thermogemmatispora; species Thermogemmatispora aurantia. The sequence goes on from NZ_BKZV01000002.1 coordinate 104,509, forward strand.
CTGCAAGCCAGGGACTTCACCACCGCTCCCAACGCGCTGCGCCCAGGCCCTCAGTCAGCTCCCCGCGCTCAGGCCCCAATGTCGTCCAGGATCTCCGGCAAGGAGCGCGCAACGCAGGTGAACATGGGCGTGTCGCGCAAGGTATACTGGCTGGCCTCGCTCTCGCGCATCTCTTGTACGAGATCAAGAAAATCAGCCACGCTGTCGGATTCAAAGGCGACGACAAATTCCTGATCGTCCAACCCAAACGAGTAGGTGGTATGGATCTTGATGTTGGGATAGGCCACTCCCATGCGAATATGCTCGTCCATCATGCGCTTGCGCTCCTGCAGCGACAGAGCATACCAGGGACGCGTCTTGACAAAAGGATAGACGAAGAGATAGGGCTTGTCTTCGAGCGTAATGACCAGTCGCGGGTCATGGGCCGCCCCACGTGGGCCTTTACCCACATAAACCGAACGCTTGGTCATCGAGAGGAAGGAGCGCACTTCGGGCAAATAAGGTCCGATGGCGCTGCGGCGAATCTTGCTGCTCAACCCCTGCAGATGTCCAAGATCGTAGGTCGCCTGCCAGAGCATAAAATCGCAGTCGGAGCGCAAGCCATAGAGAGCATAGCTGCGAATCAGTGAGCACTGGGCATATTCGTCGTAAATGGCCAGCAGCTCCTCGCGGCCCGCGCGCCGCTGCTCGGCAGGCAGGCGCAGCCACTGGGGATCAAGCTTGTAAAAGACGAAGCGTACAAGCTGACGAGGCTGCTTCGGTTTGGCCCGAGCCGGTTCCTGCTCAGGCAGAGTTGTGACTGTCTGCTCAACTGTTTCCATCTGACCTGACATGGCCTTTCTCTCTTCTTAGCTTCTCTCTATCTACTCTAACACACCTTGTCTGATGTTGCTATCCGTTTCTTGTTGATTCGCTCTCTGGCTTCCTTCCAGGACAAGGCAGAGAGACGCCGCCCATTCTCCTCTCGTCAGACAGCGTTCTAAATTGCCTGTTCTTGAGGAGCCTGAGTCTGGCGTCGATAATAGGCCACAATGGCCGCGACCAGCCCCTCGATGGTAAAGGGCTGGGCTTCGACAGCCACCTGCAGGCCCAGCGCACGCGCCGTGGCGGCAGTAATGGGACCAATGCAGGCGATCGCCACTCCCTGACGGGCTAAGAGAGTACCTGGAGTGGTTCCTGCAGCTTGTTCTCCCACGGCCTGCTCCAGCCAGCGCACAAAAGAGCGTACCGTCGATGAGCTGGTAAAGGTCGCCAGCGAGAGGCGCCCAGCTTCAATCAAGGCCAGCACCTGCTGTCCGCGCGGATCATCGCCAGTCGCCGGCAGGGTGCGATAGGCTGGCACCTCCTCAACCAGCATGCCGGCCTGACGCAGCGCCTCGGCCAACACGCGCCGGGCCTCAGCAGCGCGCGCCAGCAGTACGCGCTGCCCCGCAGGGGCCACCCCCTGACGCTGGCACTCCGCCAGCAAGGCCGCGGCTACCTGCTCAGCGACATACTCCTCGGGGACCAGGACCCCCCTCAGGCCATACTCGGCCAGCGCTGCCGCTGTGGCTGGTCCAATAGCCGCCACTCGCGCCGCCCCCCTGCCCAGCAGGGAAGGCTCCAACCCCAGGGTTCGCAGGCGCTCAACACAGAAACGCACCCCGTTGACACTGGTAAAGACCAGCCAGTCATAGGGAGCGTGTCCATTCTCGCGACCAGCTGCCAGACGCTGTAAGGCCCGATCAAGCGGCGCCCAATCGTCTGGCGGCACCAGGCGGATCACAGGGAAACACAGCGTTTTTGCCCCAAGGGCCTGCAGACGGCTGCTGAGCGCCTCGGCCTGCTCCTGAGCACGCGTGACCAGGATCGTCCGCCCGCGCAGCGGCTGCCCCTGATCCTCAACGGCCCCCATCATCGCACCTCCTCTTTGCTTGTTGTAGCCTGAGCCTCTCCCAGCTCATACCGTGCTGGCAGCGCGGATCTCAGCGATAATCTCCTCGGCCCCCTGTGCCAGGGCCTGCTCGGCCAGCATCACCCCCAGCTGAGCCGCCAAGCGCGGAGCCTGCTCGGCATGCCAGGCCACGCTTCCCTGGACCCGCACCACCCGGCGTCCGTCCAGACTGATTACCAGGGCCCGCAGATGCAGACGCCCGTCGGCCAGCCAGGCATGGGCCGCGACTGGCAGGTAGCAGCCGGCTCCCAAATGGCGCATAAAAGCGCGCTCAGCGCTTGTAGCCGCCTGCACCTCCACATCGTTGAGCGGGGCTAGCAGCGGCAGCAGCTCCGAATCTGCCCGCAGCTCCAAAGCTAAGGCTCCCTGGCCAGGAGCCGGGAGCAGCATCTCTACCGGCAAGCACTCCAGGCGGTCCGCCAGCCCCTCAGAGAGACCGAGACGGCGCAGGCCCGCCGCAGCCAGCACAATCAGGTCGTAGTCGCCAGCCTCCAACTTGCGCAGGCGCGTATCGACATTGCCCCGCAAGGGCAGGATCTGCGCCTGCGGATAGAGCGCGCGCAATTGAGCTGTGCGGCGCAGACTGCAGGTCCCTATGCGCACCCCAGGCTCGGCAGGTGAGCCTAGAAAGTCGCGGCGACGCACCAGCACATCCCGCACGTCCTCGCGTGGCCCTGGCACCATCACCAGGAGGCCCTCCGGCGGCGCCGTTGGCAGATCTTTCAGGCTATGGACCGCCAGATCGACCACGCCCGCACGCAGGGCACGCTCGATCTCCGTCACAAAGATCCCATCACCACCAATCCGCGCCAGCGGGGTCTCCGTCACACGGTCCCCGTGTGTATGAATCGGTTCAATGACGATCTCCAGCTCGCGATACAGCTGCTGCAGCCTGGCGATCACTGTCTGCGTCTGCGCCAGAGCTAGCTTGCTGGCGCGTGTCCCGATCACTAGTCTGTTCATCCGTCGCCACTTCCAGATCAAAGAGATAGCGCAGCGCCTCGGCATAGACATGGCCACGCCCGGCAGCGGCGGCCTCCTTGAGGCGCGTCACCGGCTTATGGAGCACCTTATTCATCAGGCGGGTGGTCAGCTCCTGGATGGCCGCCAGCTCGCGCTCCGAGAGCGAGGGCGAGAGTTGGCGCAAGGTACGCGCCAGCTCCTGCTGACGGAGGGACTCCACGCGCTCGCGCAGCTCGACGATCGTCGCAGTCACGCTCAGCGAGCTGAGCCAGCGCGCAAAAGCCTCGACCTCCTCAGCGACGATGCGCTCAACCTGGGCCACTTCCTGCAGACGCAAACGAATGCCCTCATCGACCACCAGGCGCAGATCATCAATATTGTAGAGGTGCACCTCGGGCAGCGCTCCCACCGCCGGATCAACATCGCGCGGCAAGGCAATATCAATGATAAGCAGCGGGCGCCCCTGCCGCCGCGGCAGAACCGCCCGCATCATTTCCTCAGTGACCACCGTATGGGGGGCCGTGGTTGAAGTAATGACGACATCCGCCTCCACCAGCACCTCCGGCAGCTCGCTAAAAGGGCGGAAGGAGGCACGCTCCCCAAGCTGCTCTACCAGCTGCCGGGCATGCTCCGCGGTGCGATTCACAATGATGAGGCGGCGCGCTCCGTTGTCACACAAATTACGCGCCGCCAGCTCGCTCATCTGACCCGAGCCGACGAGTAGGACCGAGGCTTCGTTGAGACGCGGGAAGAGCTGGCGCGCCAATTGGACCGCCGCATGGCTGATCGAGACCGCCCGTCGACTGATGCCTGTTTCGCGACGTGCCCGCTTGCCTGTGACCAGCGCCGCGCGGAAGAGGGCCGAGAGCACCGGCCCGGCAAAGCTCCCTCCCTGGGCTAACTCCAGAGCATCGGCCACCTGCCCCTGAATCTGCGGCTCCCCCGGGATCAGTGAATGTAAGCCGCAGGCCACACCGAACAGGTGTCGCGCCGCCTCCAGGTCGGTATACGTGTAGCAGTGCTGCTCCAGCGACGCCCGCTCCACACCACGCTGCTCGCAGAGCACTCCGAGCAACGCCTCACGCCCACTGTGCTCCTCCTCCGAGCAGACCGCGTAGAGTTCGAAACGGTTGCAGGTTGATAGCAGCACCGCCTCCTGTGCCACCTGGCGCACCGCCCGCAAGAGCGCCGCCACCTGACGCGGCGCACAGGCTAGCTGCTCACGCAACTGAATCGGCGCCGAAGTGTGATCAACGCCTACCAGGACAATCTGCATGCTCTCCTCAACAGCTCACAGAAGAAATCTCTAAAATCTCAAATCATTGGCGGTCTATGGAGATTTTAGCGATTCTCTCTGAAGAGTCAAGGCCGAATCCCCGGATATCTTATCAGGTAATCACCGTATTTTGTCTCAGGTGGAATCTGCTAAAAAAAAGAGAGCGACCGCGTGGGCCGCTCCGCACGCCGCAGAGATCGCCAGCCCACCAGCCGCCATGCTGCCTTCGCCCGGGCCACGCTCTTCCGCTGCTGTAATAATATAGTACCACTCGGGGGCCCTGGCCGCCAGTGAGGAAGAAGCCGCTCACTGGCCAGGCCCTGGCTGGCCCCGCGCAGCATAGAAGCCGCGCCTCTTCTTCACAGACCTCACGCTCGCTCACAGCTGCCTCTCAAAATAACTACCTGAGCAGGATCAGTAGAAGAAAAGAAACCAGGCGGGCAACTGAGACCTCCGACGCCAAAAATTCTGGGTCTCTCAGGTGCCTGCCTGGTAAAAAGTAGAAGTAAGGAGAGAAACGACGTACGCTTTAGGGTATTCTCTGGCTGGAAGACAACCTGGGACAGCGGCGAAGCGGCCAGAGCCTCCTAGGCAGCCAGCACCTTTTCCAGGTTCTTGAAGAAGGTGCTGAGAGAGTTCTTGGCCACACCCTGCCCCACAGGATTGTTCGCAACGGCGATCGGGCCACTCATCTCAGCATTGGCATCGTAGGAGAGCAGGGCGCCATCCGGCTCATCGGCCAAGGTGATCTGGGCAGTGGCATCGATGGAGCCACCACGCCCCTGACGCTGCAGCTGCAGTACGAGCAGATTGGGCACCTGACGCTGGACAATGTTAAGCAGGGCCGTGTACGTCCCCTTCAGCCCCGGGACTGGCAGCGACAGCGTCACCTTCAGATGGTTCTCGTCCGCGTATTCGACAGCCTCGCAACCAGGAATACACTGCTTCAGCACCGCCGGATTCAAAATAGCTTCAAAGACACGTTGGCTAGGTGCATGAAACTTATACGTACCGTTGAACTTCATCCAGATCCATCCTTTTGCATCAGCGAAATAACTGGTATGTACGGCGTTCCTCAGTCAGCCAGTCTGCTTGAGAAGCAGCTCCTGACTACTGGGCAACGTCGGGCTTTATTCTAGCCACTCGCCAGAGCACTTTCAAGCCCGCAAGATTGAGGATACCTTATATTCCTATGCACTGAGTCCCCCCAGCCCTCTGGCCTAAATGTGCTATCTTCCCCTTCCCACCGTCTCTCTTTGTGTTATACTGCCTGAAAACGTGCTATCGAGTATCAGCGTATGTAGAGAGGCCAGATCTCTCCAGCGCCGCAATGTGTACGTGTTCGTCTGGAAGGGAAGCATCATGGTTCGGAGAGAAGAAGACATCAACATCGAGCAACAGCAGCAACAAGAGCAGCTTCACTGGCGTAGGCGAGCCGAGCGAGGCCGCAAGCGGTTGTCGGCCTCCGTCGAGGATGTGCTCGCCGAGCGTACGAGCAATGAACCCCTGGAGGAAGAGGAATCTGGGGAAGAAGAGCTGGTCCGCGCCCGCCAAGCTGATGCTCGGCCAGCCGGGCAGATTCCGCCGCGCCTGAGCCTGCAGTCGCGCGAGTTGGCGATTCCATCAGCGGCGGGCGGCGCTACGACAGAGCGGGAGTCGCTCCGGCCCGCGGCTGCTCCGGCCACTCAGGACAGCGCAGCCCACGAGTCCGACAAGGAAGAAGAGGAGAAGCTGGTAGCGAATCGTGTACTGGCTGCTTTCGCGCGGCGCGTCACCGCGTCTCTTGCCGCTTTGGGCAAGGTGCGGCAGCCGGGTCAGCGCTCGCCGGCTCCGGTCACGGCTGTGTTGCCAGCCTTGCCAGCTGGAAGCGAGGCAGGAGCGTCTTCGACCAGCGCAAACGCCAGTGCTACCACCCCCTCGGTCCCTGGAGCCGCGCCCCAGACCCCCACAGAGGAGCCGCCTAAGGCCTCTTCTCCCAATCTAGCTCTTCCACCGATCGGTAGCGCTCATGAGAGCGGGGCCAGGGCAGTCACTGGTGCAAGAGCGCCGGCGGCCTTGCCTCAGCCTCAGCCGCGCGAGATGACGCGCCCCACCTCTCAACGTCTGGCTGGACGGACAACGCGTGTGCGCCTGGAGGCAGCCCCCAAGCTCGCTAGCTCTCCCTCTGCACCGGCTGGTCCGGGCCTGACAGCGCCTCCCCAGACCACACGTCCGCTTCCCACTCCAGGTAGCGGCTATCCTCCTGCCGGCGCAGCGCTGCGCCCGGGTCCATCTGCTCCACCACCGCCACCGGAGCGCATTCTGTCGCCATCCGCTCCCGTAGCGCGCCCAGGCCGACAAGAGCAGCCAGCTCCTGCAGTGGCAAGCACTCCTCCCCTTCCCTCTTTCCGCTGGCAGATTGGGAAAAGCTGCTTTACACGCGGACAGGGCGAAGTAGCTGTGAACTGCCCGGCGGTCAGCGAGGCCAGTGTCGTGTTGGTGACCTTGACAGGGGACCCAGGGCCCGTGGTGGTGCAATACGTGTCGCTCCAGCCAGGACGGGGGTTCACGGTCCATCTGAGCGCTCCCACCCAGCGCGAGACGCCTTTTCACTATGTCGTGCTCGAAAGTGCACCGCTCAGTAGCGACGTCGAGCGCTCGCAGCCAGGCAATGGTTAGCGCCCGCACACGGCTCCCCGCTCCACGCCAGCGAAGCCACTTCCGTTCTGACCGGCCCGGCCTGCTCTGGTTAGCACTCGCCGCGCGCCTCCGCCTCCAGGCGCCGGAAGAATTCGCACATGAAGGCGTAACGCTGCCGGGCCAATTGGCGTCCTGTGACCGTGCAGAGCTTTTCAGGCAGATCTGTAAAGAGAAGGTGAAATTCTATTGAGGGGGAATAATCCGGGCAATCGCGTAGCTCGCGCACACGCAGCGGGGGAAGAGGCAATACCAGGTCCTCTGGTAGGGGGGCATAGACTCGTTGTCCGCGCCGACCAGTGATCATATATAAGCGTCCGATCCCAATGGCGCCCAGCGCATCCAGTTTATCGGCATCGTAGAGCACCTGGCCCTCCAGAGAGCGCGGTCGCCGGCCCGCAATCAGGCGATGATCGGCGATAGCCTCCTGCACTGCCGGGATCGCCTCCTGGGGAAAGCTTGTACCGCGCAGCAGCTCGGCGGCCATCTGGGCCCCAATCAGCGCGTGGTCGCCGCCCTGCCGACGCTCCCGTTCCTGGCCGATATCGTGCAGAGCCACCGCCGCCCAAATCACGGACAGCTCGCCACCCTCACGCCGCTGAATCGTCTCGGCCAGGTTCATCACCCGCAGAATATGATCCATATCGTGCGCCACATCGCTGCCTCCCTCACGCAGCATGGTCGCACGCGCCAGCTCCAGCAACCAGCCTCGCAGCTCAGCAGGCTCCGCCTGCTCTTCTTTTGCCTCTGGCACTTGCTCACTCCTGCTCCAGGCTTTAGCTTTGCAGGGCTGGGAGCGTCAGGATAAAGCGACTCCCCTCGCCAGGTACGCCACTGCTCTCTACGCGGATCGAGCCACCGTGCATGCGCAGGATCTCGGCGACAAAGTAGAGACCCAGGCCCAGGCCTCGCGCCTGGCCGGTACCGGTGTTGGGGGCACGATAGAAGCGCTCAAAGAGATGTTCCTTGGCCTCTGGCGGGATACCAATGCCGCGATCCTCTACCTCTACCTGGATCAGATTGCCGTCCGTTTGCGGACAGCGGCAGAGCGAGAGGAGCACCGGCCCACCCTGCGGGCTGTATTTTATCGCATTTTGAATGAGGTTGACAAGCACCTGGAGCAGGCGCTCGCGATCGCCACTGACCAGATAGGGGCGTCCGTTTTCATCAACACGACAGGCCAGATCATGGAGGGCCGTGGCCGTGCGATGCTGGGCTACCACCTGCTGCGCCAGCTCCTCCAGGTCTACCCGCTCGCGGTCAATGACGAGCTGCCCACGGTTGATCTGGGTGGCCTCCAGAAAGGTGTTGACGATATTGGTCAACAGACGCGTCTGCTCTTCGATCATCCCCAATTGTTCGAGCAGGCGCTCGCGCTGGCGTGGGCCGCTGCCGCGGTTGAGGGTGCGTCTGGCATACTGGGCGTTGGTCAGGATGACGGTGAGCGGCGAGCGGAACTCATGGGCAGTAATGGCCAGGAACTCATCTTTGAGGGCATTGGCCTCGCGCATCGCGGCCTCGCTGGCGCGGGCCGCGATAGCTTCCTGCTGCCAGCGAGCCTGCTCGATGGCCAGGCCGGCCAGCTGCGCTACGCCCTCGATAACCGCCATCTCCCAGATTGTAAACTCGTACTGCGGTTCGCTCTCTTCATCGCCGCCCTCGCTTTCTCCAAACGGGAGGGCCGAGGGACGCATCAGAAGCATAACGCCGAGCAAGCGCCCGCCGTGGGTGATAGGCGCCACTAAGGTTAACCAGCGGCTGGCGTTTGGGGGCAGAGCCGGCAACTGGCCACCCCGGCTATGGCTGTGGCCACGGCTAAGGCGGCGCAGGTGCAGAAACTGGCTGGGCGTGAGAATGAACGCATGGCCCGCACTCAACTGGAGAAAATAATCTTCGTAGTCCAGCAGAGCTGTGAGCAACCAGTCAAGCTGTTGAGCCTCGACCTGGCCAAGGCTCCGACGCTCACTCGCTGCTGGCAGGTTGGCCAGCAGATCATTATCGTACAGCTCCCGCTCCAGGTGGAGACGCTCACCAGGTCGGCCTTGCTCTGGGTCATAGAGCGCCACCAGCCCACGCTGGCAATCCAGAGCCTGCAGCGCCATGCTGAGCACGCTGCGCAGAATGGCCGTCACCTCGGTCAGCCCGGAGAGCGCTTCCGCCATGCGCAGCATGGTCTCCAGGGCTTGATGAATATGCTGCTCGATCCGCATCTGGGAAGTGATGTCGCGGAAGGCACTGACGACGCCAAGCTGCTGGCCGGTCGGGGCCAGGAGAGGCGCGACATTGATTTCCAGGATGCGTTCCCTCCCATCGGCGCGGCGCGTGATGAAACGTTCACCTCGCACCTGCTCGCCGCGCAGGGCGCGGGCCAGGGGAAAATCTTCGCTGTGCAGCGGCTGCCCCTGCAGCGTGTAGACCGGCTGACGACGCAGCAGCTCCTCCAGGGTGACCGTCCCTTCCAGACGCCCCCCAACGAACTCGCGCGCGGTGGCATTGGCCATCAAGAGCCGCCCCTGCATGTCGAGCACAGAGATGCCCTCGGTCATAGCATGGAAGACGGCATTGAGCGTATTAGCTCGCTCGGTTGCCAGCGAGGCGGCGCGGCGCGCCTGCTCCAGCAACTGGGTCTTTTGGACTGCCAGAGCACACTGGGCAGCGATGTCCAGGGCAAAGGTATAGTGGTCCTTGGAGGGCCGAAAGTGGGGATCACTGAAGCTGACAAAAGCCAGGCCCACACAGCGCTGACCCGATTGGCTCTGTTCATCCGTGGGCAAGGGCGAGCGTACCCCCACCATCAGCGGCGTAATCAGCGTATGCCCTAGATTCTGCGTCTGAAACCAATGCAGCTCACTGATGCCCAGGCGATCAAGCGAGACAAAGAGCGGCACGCCGCTCGTGGCCGCCTGGCGGCAGAAAGGTAGCTCGTCCAGAGAGGCCGCTATACGCCCCCGCGACGGCGTTAGGGCTTTGAGCGGCTGCTCAACGATGCTCCCCTCACGTCCCCCTGTGGAGGCCTCCTTTTGAGACTGCCCCTGCCCTTCCGCTTGCCCCTCATCCATCTCTTCGGTGGTGCAGGGCAGGTAGAGCCGCCCCTCCTCCAGGAGAAGAATCTTGCCTGTGTCAGCCCCTAAGACCTGTCGCAGCTGCTGGGTGGCAATCTCCAGGATCGTCGGCAGATCTTCGTCGGAGTTGACGGCCATCGCTACCTGATAGATAGCCTGAGATCGCTCAATCAGCTGCTCAGCCCGCCGACGTTCGCTCTCAGCCCGCTGGTAGAGACGCGCGTTATCGATCGCCACCGCCGCCTGTTGGCCGATGGCTCGCGCCAGCTGCTGTTGCTCCGCCGAGAAGCTCCCATGCTCCCCCGGGTTGTCCAGCGACATCACGCCCACCGGTCGATCTTCACGGACGAGGGCGACCAAGAGGATTGAACGGACGAGGAAGAGCTCGGCCAAAGCCCGCAGCGAGCGCTCATCGCGCAGATCGTAGACGTACAGCATCGCACGTCCGCTGAGCAGGCGGCTCATCAGCGGGTTTGTTGTGGGAATAGTACTGCGATACCAGAGCTGATCAGCGATGCGCTGACGTTTGGCATCAACAAGCTCGCGCGCCAGGTGGTAGACAACGGGGCGCAGCAGCTGGCGCTCCTCGTCATGAAGCCAGACGGCGCAGCGCCCAACCTGGCAAACCTCGGTTGTCCGCTGCACCAGCACCTGCAGCACGCGGTCCAGATCTAAAGAGGAGGCCAGCAGGCCAGCCAGCTCGCGGAGAATCTCGCTCTCACGTAAAGCGCTTAGCAAGCGCTGGTGTTCACTGTTCTGGCTAGAGGCAGGCTGTTCCTGCGATGGCATGCACACGACCTCGCATTATTTCCAGACTGACTGACAGAACCTGGTCGTCCGTTGTCACGCTGAGAGAGTGACCGCTCTGCTTCCTCGCAGGCAGGGGCTGCAGGCAGGGAAGGCGAGCAAGCAGAGGAAAAAGGCAGTTTCGCGGCAACCAGCCTTCGTGGAACCAGGCGACGGACAGGCGCACGGGTACGAGCGCTGGCTGGGCCTCGGCACAGAGCGGCTTCCGTCCACCTACCGCAGACCCTGACCTCAGTATCCTGCCACTGGGGGCACAGGCTCTAGCTTCGCCGGCCTGCCACCTGTGCCGGCACGCAAGCGTCTGAAGGCGAGACGATGGTGGCCAGGGGCCAGTCGCACAAGCCAGGCCCTGAAGCCGGCAAGCTGCCGGCTTCACGTTCATGGTACTCGTCTGCTAGTATCTTATGCTCTTATTGTCCCATCACTAAGAATATCTGTCAAGGGGCTGAAGAGCGCGGGTGAAAACTTCTGTCCCTCTCGGGAACCGTTCCCTGCACGTGTTGACGCTTGCCTCCTTTCTCTGTTGGCTTCAACCCACTGTTCCCCACTCTTGCCGCCGGCTCCAGAGACAAACGGCCCGAAGAGGATGCACGAGGGCGTCGCGGCATGCTATAATTTCAGGCAAAGACCAAACTGAGCTATGGATGGCGGAGAAGAGGGGCAAGCGAGGACGAATACGGAGTACGCCTGTCCGTGCACCGCTCTTTGGCGGAGTGGGACGTGGGAGTAGAGACTAACTATGAGCCTGAGCATTGGCATCGACTACGGTCGCAGAAGCTGGAAGCTCTGTTTGTTGGATGAGGCCCAGCCACCGGAATACCACTGTTTCGCGTCTCCCGCCGAGCTGCTGGCTAGCCTGACTCGCCTCTGTGCCCTCTTCCCCGAACCGGTGATTACGCTGGCAGCGGGCAATGGCCTGCCCCTTGAGCGGCTCGATCGCCTGGTGTCTGAGCAGATCGACGCTTTGACGGCAGGCTACGATGAGCCAGTCTTTCCCCCAAGCACGCCAGCGGCCAGCGCCGTGAGCGAGACTCTGCCGCAAACACAGGAGAGTCCTCCGCTGGTATTGGCGAGCTTCTTGGAGACGCTGCGCAGCCTGAATCTCCATAGCTATGTGCTACCCAGCCTGGCACACCTGCCCACGGTACCCGCTTATCGTCTGCTGCTGGAGCGCCTGCCCAGCAGCCCAGCAGCGGTTTGTCGCGTGGTCACGCTGCTTTATCGCCTGCGTCAGCGTGAGGCCAGCTGGCCGGAGATGCGCTTCCTGGTGCTGGAGGCCCGCAGCGCTTCCTGGCAGGTATTGGTGGTTGAGGATGGCTACCTGACTAACGGTGTCCATGGGAAACCGCAGGATCTCACCTTGCCTTTGCTGCCTCTGGCCGCAGCGCCGACCGAGGGCCTCTTCGAACAGGCCTATTGGGAGGGACTGCTGCGCGACCTGGCCGGTTTGCTGGCCATCCATCACCTGGATGAGGTGGTGATCAGTGGCCGGCGCAGCGAGACGCTGGCTACCCGCCTTGGTGAGGTCTATCAGCTCTACTATTTCCCCTATGCTCCCCAGGAACCCCACGGCTTCGAGGCCGCTCTGGGCGCCGCTTTGATTGCCTCCGGACTCCAACATCCGCGCAGCCTGGCCGCAGAAGTTGTGCAGCATCTGCAACTTTGGAGATCCGTCCCTGTTTTTTAGTAGTTTAGTAAAAAATCGACGGTATCGTTTGATCCTTCCGAGCGGCATTCGTCATATTAGAGGCAGCCAGGAAGAACCGCGGCCTGCCGTTCGCCCAGGTGCGGGACCTTGGGGTGGTCAATCTGCACAACTTCTGCCGAAAGGGTGGCACGCTGCTATGACTGACCAGTCAACGCCACAGAAGATCCTCTGGATAGTGGAATACACGCTTGGCGATAGCCAGTATCACCATTTGGAACCCATCTACGCTTCTTCGCGCGCTGAGGCAGAAGAGCAGTGCCGACAGCTGCTGACACGCCACGGCCAAAAGGTGAACCTGATCGATCTCCGTCCCTACCCCCACGGTTTCGTGGTCAAGCATGGACGCATGCCGGGCAACCTGACGAAGGGACAGGAACAGGAAACGGAAGAGGAGCCACCCCACCCACCGCCCTGAGACGCTCTATCGGCGGTAAAATGAGCAATCAGCAAGCAAGCTTTGCCTGGCGGATTCAAGACAAGCTTAGAAAGGAAGGAGAGGCCAGGCACAGGCATAGCTCGGGCATGGTTTCTCCTCCCGTGCTCTCAGCGTCTGCTTTGCCCCTACTGGGGATCAGTGCCTGACCTGCCAGGCGCTGTTGCTTCACGCGCTGCGGGAAGGTTCGCCGGGCTGGTTCAGGCTGCGGTGCCTTCCTCTCGCGCTTCCCAACTCGTGTAGATAGAGCGCCAGCCCTCTCCCCCCATAGCGCTAGCAGATCTCCTCTTGACAGCACCAGGCCCCTGCCCTAGCATACGGTCAGCAGCCTGATCTTTTCGGCGCTTGCAGCTCTCATGCAGTAGCTCGATAGCCTGATCCGGCTTCTACAGCTCAGGCCATCTGCCTGTGTTCGCCTGGTCTGAGCTGTCAGCCAGAGAGCCAGTGGCGGGCAGGTAGCGGGTGGATCACGAGCATACGACGGGTATGGAACAGGTGTATCTGGCAGTGGAATGCAAGGACTTTGATGTACTGGTAATCGGTAATCCCTGCGTAGATCTCATCTTCAGCGGCCTTCCTCACTGGCCGGCGCCCGGCAAGGAGGTCTACGCGACACGCTTCGCGATCGGTGCCGGAGCGGTCTTTAACACGGCAGCAGCGCTGAGCCGTCTTGGTCTGCGAGTAGCCCTGCTCGGCGAGCTGGGAAACGATTGTTTGAGTCGCTATCTGCTCGAAGAGATCAGGCGAGCCGGCATCTGCAGCGATCTGGTGCGGCAGCGCGAGCAGCGCATTGCTGCCTTGAGCGTGGCTCTGGTCCACGACGACGAGCGTGGTTTCGTTTCCTACGTTGAGCGCCCTTCCCCTTCCAGCCCGGCAGCTGCTCCTCTTTCCCCAAGCGCCGCCTCAGCCGGGTCTGCCAGTCGAGAGGAGGCTCCAGCACCGGCGACGGAGCTGCTGCCCCCGCTCTCGCTCCCCGAGCTGCGCGCTCTGCTTCAACGCTATCGCTGGCGAGCCGTCTTTCTCCATCTGCATCCAGCCCTGGGGCCTGCCCTGGAGCTGTTTGCCGAGCAGCGGATCGAGGTTTTTCTTGACACCGGCTGGCATCCCAGGCTACTAGGCGACCAGCGGGTGCCCGAGGTGCTTCGACGGTGCACGGTCTTTCTCCCCAATCGTCTGGAGGCGGAGGCTTTGACTGGGGCGCGCGATCCCGAGACCGCCGCCCGCCAGTTGGCTCAACTGGCCCCGCTGGTAGTGATCAAGTTAGGGGCCGAGGGTGCGCTCGCTTGCCAGGGAGAGCAGCTATGGCACTGCCCGGCCTGGCCAGTAAGCGAGGTGATTGATCCGACCGGGGCAGGAGATGCCTTTGATGCCGGCTTTATCTATGCTCTGCTCCACGGCTACTCGCTGCCCGAAGCCCTGCGCTGCGGCACCATCTGCGGCAGTCTGGCCACGACGGCCTTAACAGGAAGCGCCGCCGTCCCCGACGCCGCTGAGCTGGAACGCCTGCGGCACAGCACTCCATGAGCGACGCCTGACCCGGCCTCGGCGGCCTCGGCAGAGATGCAGCGCTGCCCGAGAAAAGCGGGAGGCCCGCGGAAATCATCCAACGGTAGAGCCCGGCACGTTGGAGTCCTTCGTTCGAAGGTCAGGGAAAGAGGCTACAGAGATCTGAGGCGATCGATGGGGCATGACGGAAGGCCCCTTGGGATAGCAGTTGATCCCTTGTGGGAATCAGGCAGCGATGGAGGGGCGTGGCCCGTGCCGAAGCTGTCCCGCTGGTCCTTGCGCCAGCGCAGGGAGGAACCAGGCCATGAGAAGAGACGTCCTCTGCCGGGCCCGCCACCGACGTTCCAGACATTCCTTCCTCTACCGGCCACACTATCTACGCTCATCTCCAGGCTCGCTCGCACCCACCACGCCTGCTCTTGAGGAGAAGGGCAACGGCGAGTAGCAGGGCCAGTCAGTTAGTCAATCAGTCAATCAGTCAGGCTGGTAAACAAGAGATGAGAAGCCCGATAGATGGCCCTGGGATCTCTTGCTCAGCGCTCTGCCGCTGGCGCCGGCGCCGAGGCAGGGGCCGAGAGAGGGGCCGGGGCACTGGCACGGCCTCGCATGGCGAGACGGGCATAGTAGCTGTGATTGGCCAGGGTCCACAGAGCCTGGAAAAAGGCCGGATCACGTTGCTCCAGCTGCCAGAGAATCGTTTGCTGAAGCTCGGGGCTGGCTTCGCAGAAGTTGCCGTCGGCGGCGAGATTGAGGTCGCGCAACACAGCGCGCAAACGGGGCAGACTCAGGGAGAGCGATGGGTAACGGAATGCCTCAGCACGGAGGTAACGCAGGAACTCGTCAATCAAATGGAGACTGGAGGGCGGGGGAAAGTCACCATCTGCTGGAATGAGGAGATCAAGGATGGTGATCAAGGTCGCGCGCTCTTCGGCGCTTAGCTCTACGACAGGTCCCTGCCGCCGGGGGAGCATAGCAGAGAGAATCAGCTCACTCATGACAGCTCCTTAGACTAAACTCAACAACCCCTGGAGGAACAACCTCTATATCCACTATAACCACGCCAGAAATGGCACCCCTGGTTCCCTCGCGTGTCGTGCTCGATCGATGGCCTGGGCCGAGCCGAGCGAGCGGCATGCCTGGCGGCATCCTTCCACGCTTGCTCTGACGTGGTCCCCGCCGGGAATGCCATGACACAATCCCGGACAGGCACAAGAAGGGGAGAGTCCTTTCTCTGCCAGAGAGAATGGTACCATAAACCGCTCCCTTGTTTCAACCAGCAATGCGATGGCCATTTTCTCCTATCCCATGAAGAAGGTAGGGCCTTGGGTTTACCATTTTGACAGGATAAGCCTGAGCACGATATTCTCTGGAGACAGAGCAAGACAGACAAGAGCAGAAGCGTAGCCAGACCAGGCGTACATAAGACAAGCGGCCAGTCCCGCCCAAAGGGGGGCAGGACCACCAGGGCGTTTAGCCTCGTTCTGCCTACCTGGCAGTCGAGTGAGCCAGCAGGGCACAAGCGCAGCCCCCGAAGAGGGTGGCCTCGCTTGTGACTTCTCCGTCTACCTGCGGCATGAGAGAAAAGAGGTGTCTGTTCAGGCATAGGCAAGCCAGAGAGAAGCGAGCGAAGGACAGGGTGCCAGCTCCGCCCGTTTGTCTTGTGTATGCAATGCAGTCCATTCCCAAGCGCACACGAAGGAACAACTGTGCGTCTGTCAACAGACCTTAGTTGGAAGGAAGACCTATGCGCTGTCCTCAATGCCACTTTGAAGGGGAACCGCTGAATGGGGGGTGTCCACGCTGTGGTTATGGCCGCCTGCCCGACAGAGGGAGCCGCCCGCTATCGTCAGGTCAGGAAAGCCGTGAGCTGGTCACCACGGTGTCGAGGCCGCTCAGTCTGGTTGCCACGCGCCCGGTGCTACGCGGCGATGTTCTACGCGAGGGACGCTATCGTATTGTCGAGGAGCTGCCCCTCCCGCGTAGCCAGTATGATCAAGGGAAGGCATGGCTGGCCAGGGATGCGCAGTCGGTGAGCCGGCTGGTGTTGATTCGCGAGGTGATCCCCACCGCCGAGAAGGCTGCCCGGCTGGAGCAAGAGTTACGCATGACCGCGCAGCGTCTGGCTGAGCTGGGCCAGCACCGCGGCTTCCCTCACCTGATTGACATGTTCAGCGAGCGCGGCTGCTACTACATTGTGCTTCAGCATCCCGAGGGGCAGAGCCTGACCCAGCTCGTCGAGCAGCAGGAGGAGCCATTGCCCGAACGTCTGGTTGCTGAGTACGGGCGACAGCTTTGCGAGTTGGTCCAGGTTCTGGCCTCGCAGGAACCACCTTTGGTCCACGGAGCTATCAGCCCGGAGACGGTGATCATCAGCCCGGATGGCCGTCAGGTCTCTTTGATTCTGATGCCACTCTTTCCTCCCCGCCTCCCCCCAGAGATGCAGGGCAAAGCTATCGCCGGCTTTTTCGCCCCCGAGCAGTTCCACGGTGTGACCGATACCCGCACCGATCTCTATGGGGTTGCGGCCACGCTCTACTATGCTCTGACGACCTACGATCCGCGCCAGCACATGGCCTTTTTCTATCCGCCAATCCGCCGGCTGAACCCCCGGGTGTCGGCTCGCATGGAGGCTGCTCTGGCGCGTGGCCTGCGCGTGGCCGCTGCTCAGCGCTATCTGCGCCCGGCCCAGATGCTGCAGGAACTGGCAGCCATTGCAGCCGCTTCGCCACGACGAGGAGGCGAGGAGGCGCTACTCTCGCCTTCGACAGAGGCGCTACCGCCAGGCCGAGCTCGGCCCCGACGTCGCTCTAGTACACGCCGCTCTACCTTAACCTTCGCCGCGGTCATGCTCCTGGTCTTTGCCTTACTGGTGGGAGGCATTATCGTGGCCGCCCAGCGTGCTCCGCAGTCAACAGGGGCCCCCAATCCCGCAGCGACCGCTACCTCCCTGGCTCAGCAGACCGCCACAGCTCAGCAGGCTCGCCAGGCAGCGGCCGCCTGGCAGCAGGAGCTGAACCATGAACAGCAGAGCTGGCAGACACGCGGCATTGCTGTCAGCGACGGACGCTTTGTGCTGGACTCCTACGCCGGGCGCAAGGACGTCGAACAAAAACAGGCCGCCGCTCGCGCCCTGCAGACGGGTGATCTGGACACTGCGGCCAGCGCCCTCAGCTCCGCCATCGCCCTCGATCCCACCGACGCGGAGGCGCTGATCTACAGCCAGAATCTGCTGATCGAGCAGAATGGCCAGCCGTTCGTGACCATCGTGGTGGGCCTGAGCTTCAACCCCAACGATCCACAATCCCTGGCGGCCACACGCTCTATGCTCCAGGGCATCTATGTGGCTCAATACGAGATCAATGAGTTCGCCTGGTTGCCTCATAATTATCAGCTGCGTATCCTGATCGCTGGCTCGCCTCCCGATAAGGCCAGTGTGACCGAAGTGGCACACGATATTGTCAATCGCGTGACGCAGGCGGATAACCTGGATCATATCATCGGGGTGGTCGGCTGGCCCTCCAGCAGCCAGACTCAGGCCGTGCGCGATCTGATCGCTTCGGCCCATCTGCCGCTGGTGTCCCAATTGGCGCCCGATGTGAATCTGGTGGGCAATCCGTATTTCTTCCGCATCAGTCCTCCCTACAACGTCCAGGGCGACGCCCTCGCCGAGTTTGCGCTGCAGCAGTTGCACGCCAACGCCATCCTGGTGATGCGCTCGCCAACAGATGCAGCCAGTACGGCGCTGGCCAATGCTTTCGAGGCTCGGGTCCAGGTGCTGAATGGTCATGTGGTCGATAGCGCGCGTGACACCTTCGTCACTCAGACGACGCCGGTGGAGGGCTATAGCACGGCTATCGCCGATGCGCTGGCCCACCAGGCCAACGTGATCTTCCTGGCCGGCACCGACGTCGATGCGGTACGCCTGGCCCATGAGATCGGTCTCCTGTCACGCGCACAGCCCGCTAATACGGCGCTGGCCAACTTGAAGGTCCTGGCCGGTCCGGCGGTCGCTACTCGCTTGCTCCTGGGCGAAGGGGACAGCGAGGACGCCTTGCTGGCACGCTCTTTCCCTGAAGATATGCAGCGGATTTATGTACTGGCCTATGCCGATCCAAGCGAGTGGAATAATGTGCCCTCCCTGGAGCAGCCGACGCTCTTTACTGACTGGGCCGGAATCTTCCAGAACCAGAAGGAGAGCGCCAATAACGCACCGCCCCCCGATCAGAACGCGATCATGACCTACGACGCGGTGCGTGTGATTGCTCGTGCGGCCTCCTATGTCAAGGGTTCGCTCAATGGCGCCAATGTGCGCGCCATGCTCGATGCCCTTGGGAACGGTCCCCTGCCAGCCTTCGATGGCGCCAGCGGGCGCATCAGTTTCGATTCGCTAGGGAACCCAAGCGATAAGGCCCTGGTGATGCTACAGGTCCACCAGGATGCAACCACCGGCGCTTCTACCTTCGCCATGATCCGCCTCTTCGGGGCCTTACATTGATCAATACCTATCCATAACGCAAATAGCGCAGGCCCTTCCGCCTGATTTTTACCAGAGGCTCCATGCCGATCGGCACAGCACGGTCCGCATGGAGCCTCTGGCTTGCATTGCCGGGTTGCCGGGCGATTGCCTACACCATTGTGGCCTGTGCGATATACTGAAAGAGCATGCTCCTGCACCGCCTCTGCTGGTAGCAGAGAGAACAGGAAAGAAGGAGAGTACAGAGTACGATGGTAATTGACCTGCGCAGCGATACCGTGACTCAGCCAACGCCGGCCATGCGGGAGGCGATGTATCGTGCTGAGGTAGGCGATGATGTCTACGGCGAAGATCCAACGGTGAACCGCTTGCAGGAGCTGGCGGCGCAGCGCCTTGGCAAGGAGGCGGCGCTCTTTGTGACCAGCGGGACGATGGGCAATACCACGGCCATGTTGACGCACGTGCCACGCGGCGCGGCGGCCATCGTCGGCGATCAGGCCCATATTTACCGCTACGAGGGCGGGGGGGCAGCCCGCCTGGGCGGTATCCAGCTCTGGGTAGTGCCGAACCAGCCAGATGGAGGCTTCGATCAGGAGCAGCTGGCGGCGGCCATTACCGACGAGAGCGATGAGCATACGCCCCCGACCGCTCTACTGTGCCTGGAGAACACGCATAACCGCTGCGGTGGCCGTGTGCTCTCGCTGGAGCAGATGACGGCCCTCTGTGGCCTGGCCCATGCTCGTGGGCTGAAAGTGCACGTCGATGGAGCACGGATCTTTAACGCAGCGGTAGCTCTCGGTGTGCCTGTCAGGCAGCTTGTGGCTGAGGCTGACTCGGTGATGTTTTGTCTCTCCAAGGGGCTGAGTGCCCCCGTCGGTTCGCTGCTGGTAGGCAGTCGGGACTTTATTGAACGTGCGCGCTGGGTGCGCAAAGTTCTTGGTGGGGGACTGCGTCAGGCCGGAATACTGGCGGCTGCTGGCATTGTGGCCCTGGAGCAGATGGTGGAGCGCCTGGCGGAGGACCATGCCCACGCCCGTCTTCTGGCCGAGGGTCTGGCTGATTTGCCCCAGGTCAGGCTGGATGCTCAGCGCGTCCAGACTAATATTGTAATCTTCCGCCTGCAGGATGGCGAGCGCGTTCTACCCGAGGAGCGCTGCGCCGAATTTCTGGTTCGCCTGAAAGACGAAGGTGTGCTCCTGAGCAGCATGGGTAATGGCCTGTTGCGCGCCGTGACCCACTATGGCATCGAGCGCTCTCACATTGAGATGGCCCTGCTGGCCATCAAGCGCACTCTGGAGGCAACGCTGCCCCGAACGCGCGTGGGGCGCCTCTCTTAAGGAATGGCAGCCTCAGCTTGCGGAAGAACATAGGGGCATTGGAGCACGGGTTTGTGGCCGCGTCTATCACAGAGGAGGGCATCCTCTCCCTTTACGTCCCCCTCGCCTGGGGCCAGGGAGAGCTAGTGAAGCGAGGAACAGGGTCATGATGGGCAATTCTCCAGACTGGCGTCAGCAGATGAAAGCCGCTCGCCGGCAGGCGCGCCTGCAAGCACGGCTCTATCGACAACAGGTGCGTCAGCAGGCGCGCGCCTATCGCTGGCAACAGCGTCTCTATGCCGGTCCTTTGGCCGGTCTGGGCACAGTAGTAATGCTCATAACTTTTGCCGGAGCCGCCTATGCGCTCTTTAGCGGTCGCTGGGGCCTGCTGTTTCCCCTTTTCTTCGCCGGTTTAGCTGTGAGCTGTCTTTTCCAGTCTCTGGCCCGGGGACGGTTGATGGCTGGCCTGAACGGCTTTGTCTGGCTGCTAGCTATTGCGTTGCTGATGGTAAATGGCTCCTGGAGCTGGCTCCTGCTGGCCTTGCTCTTCTCCATCATCATCAGCAGCCTGGGATCGAGTCTCACGGGCCTGTTTGGGATGCAAGGGCCTACGCCGGCCCCACCACCCTTTGTCAATCCACCAGCTACAGCGCCAGAGGCACCCACCAGCGGAGTCGACGAGCCGCCCTACACGCCTTACCATCAGGGTTACCCGGCGCAGACGCAGGCCGCCGGGGGTATGCCGTCCGATACCTCCATGCCCGCCCCAGAGGAAAAGGCCTCCTCTGCCAGGCGCTACACCCAGCCGCTGGTCTCTTACCCCGAAGAACCCCCCCCAAGTCCCGAGGTCCTG
Organism: Thermogemmatispora aurantia; assembly: GCF_008974285.1. Classification (GTDB taxonomy): domain Bacteria; phylum Chloroflexota; class Ktedonobacteria; order Ktedonobacterales; family Ktedonobacteraceae; genus Thermogemmatispora; species Thermogemmatispora aurantia. The sequence continues at coordinate 125,516 of NZ_BKZV01000002.1, forward strand.
CCACCGCAGTCGCGCTGAGCCGCAGGCCGCAGCGCAGGCCCGTCCCCGCCTGACCTTGCAGCTCACTCTCGGACGCGGTAGAATCCGCACAGGAGCCTTGTTCTGCCCCGTAGAGTGGCAGAACAAGGCCCGAGAGCGCACAGCTCGAAGAGAGCAGAGCGAAAGCGAGAGGAGCTGCGAGCAATGACAGTGACAGCGATTGCGAACGCCGTGGCCGTCGTCACAGGGGCAGCCAGCGGCATCGGCCTGGCAACGGCCCGCGCCCTCCACGAGCGAGGCGCACATGTTGTGCTTGCCGACATTAACCAGGGCGGCTTGATGGAGGCCGCCCAGCGCTTACAGCAGGAGAGCAGCGGTCCGAGGCAGGAGCGGGGCAAGGTCCTGACTGTTGTCACCGACGTCACCGTTGAAGCCCAGGTCGAGGAGCTAATGCACCAGGCAGTGGCCCTTGACGGCGGTCATCTCGATCTGGTAGTAACCAGCGCTGGCATCGGACGGGGTGGGCCGATCGACAGCTTCACCGCCCGCGACATGGAGGCGCTGCTGGCCATCAACTTCATGGGCACCTTCCACTGTGTCAAGGCAGCTTTACCTACCATGCGCCGCCAGGGCCGTGGCCACTTCATCTTCCTCTCGTCGGTCGCTGGCAAGCTGCCAGTGCCCGCCCTCAGTGGCTACTGCGCGAGCAAGTGGGCCGTGCGCGGCTTCGCCGCCGCGCTGCGGGCGGAACTCTATGGCAGCGGCATCGGCATTACAACGGTCTATCCCTCTTGGGTAGACACCCCCATGGTGCAGCAGGCCGAGGCCGACTCGCAGCTCCTCAACATTCAGGCCCTGCTCACACCCGAGCAGGTTGCCGAGGAAATGATCCAGGCGGCCCTGCACGACCAGCACGATCTGACGCTGGCGCCGGATCGCGACACGGCTCTGATTCTGCAAGTCATGGAGCAAGATCCTGAGAAGGCCGAGGAGCTGATGGGACGCGCCTTCCAGCAGCGTCTGGCACAGCTCCAGAGGACTCATCAGGAGCAGGAGCCAGCATAAAAGGCAGACATAGCTCTAGAATATCACGAGAGTGAGGAAGGAGGAAGCCTGAGGCAGGGCCCAGCCGGGAGCAAACGAGGAGAACACACATGAGAGAGGCCAGACAAGTGGAGCCAGGACGAGCAGAGGCTGGCCTTCACGGCTACTACGGCCCCGAGAGTGTGACCTGGAAAGTTACACGCGAGGCCGCCATTCTGCTGGGAGGTGCGCGAGCGGTGCTGCTGCAGATCGCCCACCCGCTGGTGGCCGAGGGCGTCTATACCCACAGCAGCTATCTTACTGATCCGGCGGCACGTACCCTACACACGTTCATGCTCGGCCAGATTCTGACTTTTGGGGACAGACCCGAGGCCCATGAGGCGGCCCGCACCATTAACCGGCTCCACGCCGGCGTCTTCGGCCATTTGCCCCAGGACGCCGGCGCCTATCGCCGCGGCACTTTCTACCGCGCCCGTGACCAGGAGCTGCTCCTCTGGGTGCACGCCACCCTGGTAGACACGGCGTTGCTACTCTATACCAGCCTGATCGGACCGCTGACAGCCGACGAGCAGGAGCGCTACTACCAGGAGAGTAAGGCCCAGGCGCGCTTGCTTGGACTGCAGCCCAGATATATGCCAGCGTCGCTGGCTGAGCTGCAGCACTACGTCGAGGAGATGGTCCAGAGCGATCAGCTGGCGGCTACACCCCAAGCACGCCGTCTGGCCCATACTGTGCTGTTTCCGCCCCTACCGACCGTCTTTCGTCCTGTGCTGCACTTCCATTTCTTGATCACCTGCGGTCTGCTGCCGGAACGGGTGCGTAGCCTCTACGGCTATCCCTGGGGACCCTGGCATCAGCAAGCGTTTGACCTGGTTATGCAGGGACTGCGCAGCACGCTCCCGCATCTGCCGCTCAGGCTGCGCACCCTGCCGGTGACGCAGCACATCATCGAACGCCGCCTCTCATCGGCCCGTTTGCAAGCCTACGCCCGCTCGATACGCGAAGCACGCGCCTCAGCCTGAGATCTCAAGCCCAAGCGGACAGGGGCACAAGCGCACCTGAGTAGGGGAGATGGGAGGATCGACAAACCAACCAGAGTCGGCGCTGAAGAGATGCGGCGGTCGGCGGTCCTGAATGAATGGGGAGAGATAGGAGAGGGCTGGCAGAGAGCAGCCAGGTCTGACGGTAGGCAACAACGCAAGCAGCAAGCGGCGACCTGTCCAGGCCGGGAAGGAGCCAGCTTCCTGGCCGGTCAGATCCCGCTGGCTGCCAGCCGGGCGCGGGGATCAACCGAGGGGGCCAGAAGCGCAGGCGACCACCAGCCACCGGGCCAACCAAGAGGTACCTGCGCGGCAGACCTCTATTCCATGCTAGTGTGAGACAGCTCCACTTGCAAAGAACGCCAGCAGCAGCAGCCAGCTTATCACAAAAGCCACCAGCAGGCGAACCGTCCACCCCGAGAGCAGGCGCCCTGCATGGCGGCGTGCTGAGGCGCTCTCGTGCGCAGGTGAGCTTCCTCCGCTCATGGAGAACCTCCTTTCACAAAGACGGCGCTCACTCTTCTGCAGCGAGATATGCATGTCTGCCATTGTCTAGATGCACTACATTTACTACTATGGCTCAGAGCGCCGTCTTTGTTAAGAGGGACAGGACTTCTGGATTGTTCCTGTCCTACCTGCCGCTGGGACGACACTGCGGGCATTCACAAAGCTGACGCAGCTTTTCAAAGGTAAAGATGCCCGTTCGATGGCCATCTTCCCAGATAGGAGTCAGCCCATAGCGTCCCACCGGCTCCAGATTGACCAGCGTTGTCTCTTCTCTATTCAACTGCTGCCGGCGCTGTAACATGCCCGGCGACCCGCCTTCGCCAGCACAGAAGGCACAGGGGCAGGCCCGGCGCAGCTTCTCCCAGGAGTGGATGCTCTCATGCCCGTCACTCCAGCTCAAGATCAGGCGCCGCTGCTGGTCATCCAACAGAAAGGACGTGGGAAAAACATCGCGCTCTTCTTGCATCGATCCGCTCCTTGCAGCACGCGCGTTGGCGAGGAGACGAGCCACGGCGGCGGTTCTCCCCGCTTACTGTCACGCGCTCCTCTTTTATGCTCCATCCGGCCCAAATTATATCCTACTGCCAATCTTCCAGCGATGGCCAGTTCACTGGAGTAGAGGACCCGGGTCGCCAATCAGCTGATAGGCCGCCCAGAAATAGGGATGAGCATAGCAAGCATGTGCCGAAGAGCGCGTCCGGGCCAGAAAGGCGCGCTGAGCCTCGGCCAGGGCCATGACCTTGGAGCGACCGGCCAGTAACCCTTCGTAGAAAAGCGTCATCAGTTCGGCACTACTGGCGTCGTCTACCTTCCACAGCGTTGGCAGCAACGAAGCAGCTCCCGCATAGAGAAAGCCCCGCCCCAGGCCCATGACCTCATCCACCCCTCCCAGGGCCACCCGCCCCGTCTCACAGGCACTCAAGGTCACCAGCGAGCAAGAGGCCAGGTCAAGATTAAAGACCTCAATGGTGCTCAGTTGGCGATCAGCGAGCTGGATAAAGGAGAAATTGGGAGCATCGAGACGGAAGAGACCGTGGGCCGCGATATGCAACAGCGGCGCCAGCGGACCTTCCTCCAGTAAGCGCGTACTGGTGGCCTCCGCATCAAGATAGCAAGGAGCACCCAACAAGCGGGCCACGGCCTGCGCCTCGCTCACCGCCCACGGCAGGCGTCCGCGATCGGAGAGACCCAGCACCAGTGCCTGGCGCAGCGCCTGACGGGTTGTCCGCCGGCGCCGACCGCGACGTCGGCAGACCTCCAGCAGCCCCAGAGAGGGCAGATACGAAACTGCCACACGCTCCACCAGAAACTGCACCCCGTCGAAGAGGCAGTGGAACGGTAGATAGTGCAGCAGGCCATAGGGGACCACCAGTAGATGCTCGCAGGAGTAGAGGACAGGAAGCACCGGATCTAGTAGGAGGTGATAGAGCCTCTGCAACAGACCCAGGCAGTTCTCTTGTAGCGCCGCCAGATCAAGGATCGCCTGCCCAGCCGGGGCCGCTGCCTGGCCTGCCAGATCGAGATTCAGGCGCCAGAGGGCATAGAGGCGCTCCAGCTCAGGCACAGCTCCCCGCAGACGGCGCCAGCGCAAGTGACCCGCTGCCAGCGAAAAGACATACAGATCCTCTCCAGCCAGAAAGTACTCCAGCACCACTGTCCGCGGCTCCAGCGAGCCTTGCAGGTCCGCCAGGCGCTCCAGCCAGCCTTCTTCCACTTTTTTCGCGGCCCGCGAGGGATAGGTGCTGCCTATAGCTGGCAGGCCCAGCCGCTCCAGCAAGCGCTCAATCTGTCGCTCGCGCTGCCGCATCTCCTGACGGGCACAGGCTGGGTCAAGCGCAGGCAGGCGCCTGATGGCCGTATCGCTCAGTTCAACCGCCCGTTCCGTGCCATAGACGAGCGAGCTGAACCAGGCTTGTTCCTCACGCAGGCGCGCCAGCTCTTCCAGCAGCGCCTCAACCTCTGGCTGCCCCGCCCGCTCGACGTGGACACGAATCTCAACGGTATTGCGCAGATAGTCGCCGAGCACCCGTGACTTGGCCTGCTCAACATACCCCAAAGCCTGGGCCCCATCTCCACGGAGCAAGGCCAGGCGTACCGCCCTTTCATAGAGCGTTCGCTTATCTTCCAGAAAGCTGGAGCGCGCATCAAAGACCAGGCGGGCCTGAATTTCCTCGATCCCCTGGACCGCCCGTGCATAGGCCCGAGCAGCCTCCTCCAACTCCCCACGGCCCTCCGCGAGCTGCCCGCGTAAATCCTCACAGCGATAGACCAGCTCCAGCAGGCCCTGCTCCTGCGCCATCTTCAGAGCCTGAGCACAGAGCGAATCAGCCAGCGCCTCGTCGCCGCGGCTCATCGCAATCTGAGCCTGCAACAAGAGGGCACGCGCCAACTGGGGGAGGGCTGCCTGTCTGGAGAAGGCTGTAGCCGCCAGACGCACCGCCGCCAGGCTCTCCTCAAGTTGTCCACTGGCAAACAAGAGTTCTGCCTGCAACAGCGCCAGCGAGGCCGCCGGTACCTCCAGGCCACTGGTCTCCAGAAGCGTGCGCGCCTCCGCTAACAGCGTTTCGGCGCGTCGCAGCTCTTTCATCGCCAGGGCTGCCTGCGCCTGCCACATCAACGCCAGCGCCAGGTGGTGGCACCCGCGACCACCAGGAACCGTGCGGAAAAAAGCCGCCGCCTCCTCCGCCAGCTCAGCCGCTTCACGAGCGCGATTCAAACGCAGCAGGCAGTAACAGGTCTCGCAGGCCACTTCAGCGGCGGCCAGCGCCAGAGCGTGCCGCTGAAAAGTTGTCCGACTGCGTTCAAAGAGGGCGAGGGCGCGGCTAAAATGGCCCTGAGCTGCATAGATCTGGGCCATATTCAACTCCTGACGTGCGACCGCCAGCTCCTGACCGCGATAGGAGGCGAAGATAGCCCGCGCCCGCTCGTGCAGCGCCAGCGCCTCACGGAGGCGTCCCAGGGCGGCCAGGGTGACAGCCTTATTGGCCCAGGCGCGGGCCAGAGGCAGTTCAATCCCCTCGCCGTGGCGTCGATAAGCCTCGATAGCCCGTTCAAAAAGACTGAGGGCCTGGTCGTAGTGACCAAGCTCATAGTGGACGATGGCCGCATTGGCATCCATCTGACCCACGCGCAGCCAATTGCCCTGCTGTAGGAAGATCGCGCGTGCCGCCGCAGCGTCCTGCAACGCCTCCTGGAAACGGCCCAGCTGGAGACAAACCGCAATCCGTCCGCTGCGCGTGCGCGCCCAGCCGAGGTAGTCATCGCAGGCTAGAAATGCGGCCCCAGCCGCATCGAAGTCCCGCAACGCCTCCTCATCGCGCTCCAGGCGCCGCAGGGCCTCGGCCCGAGTCAGCAAGCCAAGCCCACAATAGTCGCACCTCCCTGTCCACTCGCCGATCAATAGCAAGTAAGCAGCCAGGCGTAAAGAAAGCTGCGGCTCATCGTGCCAACGCCGGTCGGCCTCCCGCTTCAGCCACATGACCAGGTGAGCCAGGGCCGAGGGGTCCAGTAAAGGCAGCTGCTCCCTCAGCAAGCGCTGGCCCTCACTCTCGTCTGCACTCACAAGCAGCTCAGCCAACAGTTCCCAATGTGCCCCAGTGTTGCCCCGGTATGCCATACAGAACGTTCCATTCCTGGACCAGGCCGATCCCAATCACCAAGACCCACAATGATACAGACAATGCCAAAGAAGAAGCCAAAAAGAAACCCCAAAGGGATGGAGAGAAAAAACCTGACAGCGAGCCATTGCCCCCCTTCTTTCTCTCCCTCAGCCAGATTCCAAACGTTTGGATGGCCAAAAAATCACGCAATGCCAGCCAGGGGAGGCAGAGAGAGAGGTCGCTGAGCAAAAGCCGGCAGAAGTGAGCGGCGCAGAGAGAGCGTGAACGCGCTACTCTGGGAGAGCGAGCTGCAGCGACTCAATGACCACAGTTCCTTCAGGGAACTGCAATTCGAGGGTATAGGTTTCCGGGGCCAGAGCGGAGAAGAGGAAATTGCCCAGCTCATCGATGCGACCAGAGCGCACGGTCCCCGAGGCGGCAGTCAGGCGCACCGGCGTTCCCTGAAGGGCCTCCAGAGCTGTTCCCTTGCGCGTCACAAAGCCGATCAACTCCAGACCATCCTGACGCGAGGAACCATGTTCTACATGGAGTGAAATGCTAAAATCCTCGGCGCTATAGCGACGCGGCCAGAGCGCCTCAGCCTGTTCTGATGGGGTCAGATCACGCTGGTAGGCCAGGCGGGGCTGGGGAGCGAGCAACGTGGCCACAATCCGGCGTGCGCTGGCAGCCATCTGCTCACCCAGCGACGGACGGCCCGGACGGGCCGACGCCAGGGGATGGGTCTGGGGAGGAGGGCCATCATCCAGGGACCACGAAGAGGGCCAGGGCAGCATCTCGCCCACTTCGGCCTCTGCCGGAGCCTCTTCCTCCTGCTCAAGGGCCAGCGAGGCCGCCAGCTCCAACTCAGCAAGGTCCAACTCAGAGAGCGGGGAGGCTTCCGCCAGTCGCGTCTCCGAGGCGAGAAAGTGGGAGAGGACCGCCAACTCCGCCGCACAATGCTGGCAAGTGGCCAGATGGAAACGCACCGCCACAGCGACCTCCTTGTTGAGCAGACCGAGATAATACTCACCAAGCACCTGAGCCGGGGGGCAGTCCCAACGATAGAGGGATTGGAGCAAAGTTAACTCAAGGCGGCGATAGCTCTCCACCCGGGTTGCACAGGCGGGGCAAGTAGCCAGGTGCTCCAGCACAGCAGGTCGCACCTCCTCGCCGGCCAGATAGGCAAGCATCTCTTCGTCGCTGATAGCGCCCCGTTGACGACATTCCATGAGCGTTTCCTCTGACTGAACTGGATAAGAATGGCTGGCAGCGGCGTCATCTACAGCCCTACTCACCCACGGCTCCAGACCTCCACCCAGGCTCTCAGCTCACCGGACCAGCGAGACCGCAGCAGCTATCTGCCTTCTTTCTTCCTTCTTGCGTCTGGTTTGAGCAACCAGCACAGACCCGACCGGCTTTAGGAACCGAGTCGAGAGGTAAGCCGTCTGCCTACCTGTCTGCTTTCCTGACTTCACCACCAATAAACGGCTACTCCTGCGATTTTAACGCCTTTGGCAGCCGCCTGCAAGAGCCAGGCGGGGAAGCCCCTCACCACCTGAACATCTCTGCGCCTCCCTCCGGCCTTCACAGACTGTGAATGAAGCCCGCCTCTGACCGGCCAGAGTGGAGCGAGAGGGACCTGAGCGATCAGTGATCACTCTAGCTGCCCTTCATGAGTGCCTGCAAACGGCGATTGCGTCGCAGACGATCGAGCATATTGCGCTTCAGGCGATAGACATCGTTCACCGACGGGAAGAGATGCTGAAAGCGCAGGCAGATCTCTGAAGGCTTCAATCCCTGAACATAGGCCAGATAGATCAGCATGCGCTCCTCCTCGCTATGCAGCTCTTCCAGGATCGCCTGCCAGAGATCCTGAGCCGAGAGCTGAGCCACCACCTCCTCGGCAGGATCGGCGACCGCCGGCTCATGCTCGAGAGCCTCTAGCGTCTGCTCAAGCTGCTGAAGCTGGTGCACACGCCTCTCATCGGTTACCACGCTGTGCACGCACATCTTCAGATACTTCAAGAGCGCAGCCAGGGAATCGAACTGCTGGACCCGGCCCGGAGTGAGCGCCTGGGCAAACTTCGCGAAGACCAGGTTCACTACCGACTGGCCCCCATCATGTTCCAACACCGGGGAGGCCGCCGGATGCTGATGTACCCAACCCAAGACCAGGGGGGCATACTGCTGATAGAGGCAAGCCCAGGCCTCCTCGTCCCGCAGCATTAAAGCCCGACGGAACAGCTCCAGACAGTAGCGCTCGTCAGCACGATTCTGCTTCAGAAAGCGGCTCGTCTCCTCGGCACAGGCCCGCGCCAGAGCGGGAACTGACCACTGCGCCAAGGGTAACAGGCGCTCATCCATCTCTGGCCGGGCCGCGGCGCCGCTTGCGACCTCTGGCTGCGGCCCAGTCTCGCCATGAGAAGATGAGCCGCGAGACTCCATAAGCAGACGCTCCTCTCTGGGTACAGGCCATAGTGAGCGCTTGCCAGCCCCAGCCAGCTACTGGACCTGACCGGCTGCGTGCAAACGCTCTTGCAGTATAGCATCAGCCGCGACGGCTGGCAAGCCCGAGGTGTCCACTCCTGCCCGCCTGTCTTGGTGCAGGCAGGTACCTCCCCACACTGCCTACCGGCCCGCTCCACCTGGAGCCGGGCGGTAGTCCGCCCCCCTACTTTCCTTCTGCTTCCCTACACCGATCCAGCATACTTAAGATCGACCAGGCCTTTCCCGAAATACCAACCATGCAGATTTTATCACAGCAGGCACCTGGAACAGAAACAGCCCCTGACGTGCTAAGAAAGATATCCCAGAAGATACGCTAGGGATGGTACATTTACCCCGTCTATGCTATCATAGATTGACGGTTGCTGCCGACATTCGTCTCAATGGGGAGCGGAGAGCGGACATCATCGGGCAGAGCGAGGCACCCATGCCACAGCAACGACAAACAGTCACTAATCGGCTTGCCGACGTGATCGAGGTCGTTCAGTTAGGACGCAAGACGGGCCTGCTGACGGTCGAGCGTGGGGAAGGTACAGCATTGGAAGAGGGTGCCATCACTTTTGTGAATGGACAGCCTGTGCAGGCACGGCTCGGGCCACATAGCGGCGCAGAAGCCCTCAGACGCTTGAAGCTCTGGGGTCCTTGCCGCTTTGCATTCGTACCTTTCAGCCCTCCCTCATCCCCACTACCGCCTTTGCTCGATGGGCACGCTACTCCCGGCTCACTGCCGGCTCTCCCGCAGCGCCAGGGAACCGATCCGCGCTTGCGCCGGACGCCCGCACCCTCTCCTTCGGGCCCACTTGGCTCGCTCTCCTTTCCAGGGTCGGGCACAGGCCCAGATACAGGCCCGCGGATCACCCCACCGCTGCCTCCGCGCCAGACTGAGCCTAGACCGGACAGGAGGGTGCCCCTGCCCGGCAGCGGGACTTTCTCCCGCACCCCAAGCCGTGTGCCGCTCTACGACGACGCTTTGCAGCGCCTGGAACAGCTCGGCTTCTCTCGCGCCCATCGCCGGCTCTATCTGCTGATCGATGGTACCCGCACACCAGCCGAGCTGGCCCGCCTGATGGGCCGCAGTGAGGAAGAAGTCCTGCGCCTGCTCTCCGACCTGGAGCACGCCGGCTTCGTGGCCCCTTCTTCGTAGTAATTCATTCAAGGATGAATACCTATTAATAAAAAATAGGTTTTTATCAGGCAATAGAGAGGATGTGGCGCTCGACGAGCGCCAACCCTGGCCGCCCTCCGGCCCAGCCTGGCAGCTACCCAATACCCTGCCAGTAGCCAGGCCCGAGATCTTGTCTAATACTCGCCCCCGCTAGGACCGGCGGTCGAGTTCGCGGCAGGCCAGGCCACTTCATCCAGTAGGACGGCGCCAGCATCAGTATGTCAGTGCCAGTAGACCGGGGCGCCGCTGGCCGCCCCCTGGATACCAAAGGACGGGTTTTCTCCCATGCGTGATCAAGCGATATCGTCATATCGCCGGCGGGGCCTCTCCCTGACCGCGCGCGTCTCTTTACTCCTGGTTTTTGTCGCTATCGTTCCGCTGCTCATCACCATCGTCGTCAGCCAGTTCATCTCTCTCCCAGCGCTGACTACCCAGGCCCGCACCTCTCTGGACACCGACTCCAGCGAGCGCGTGCAGTTGATCAGTAACTATCTGAATGAACGCCTGCTTGACGCCGAGACCCTCGTCCAGGTCCCCTCAGTGATCCAGTTCCTACTCGCTCCCCCTGCTGAGCGCGAAGATCCAAACTTTAGCGTTCACTCACTTTATGCTCTACAGGCAGGAATCAACCGCGATAATCGCTATTCACTCTGGTGCCTCTTCGACGCTCAGGGACACCTGGTACAGTACTGGCCGACTAACGTCCACCCCCAGAACCGGGGCCAGTCTCTCGTACCCCTCCCCTATCTGCGGCGTGTCGACGCCAACCAGCTCTTTATCTCCGGCGTCTACTACGACAGCGCCCATAATAAGGCTTCGGTCGATATTTATGCTCCTATCACCTATCAGAAACATGTGATCGGCTTCCTGCGTGCCTCGCTGAATATCGATTTCATCTGGGACACGGTCAACAGCGAGACCGGCGCCAATGGGCCGGGCAGCTATGCCTTCCTGCTTGACGAGCGCGGGGTGCGCATCGCCGATCCCAATCCCGCACGCCGCTTCAAGGCGGTGGCCCCTCTCTCGACTCAGGAAATGCAGGATGTCAAGACCGAGGGCCTCTATGGCCTGCAGGGCAATCAGGATAGCCTGCCACTGCTGGCCGACAACACGCTAGCTGACTCGCTGCGTAGCAGCCAGACGTCTTCGTCCTTCCAGGCCACCCCCGCCAGCGAGAATGAGCCGTACGAGATCCTGCGGCACAAGATGACAGTCGTTCCCTGGACTTACTACGTGCTCAGCCCGGTCAGCACGGTGACGGCGGTGGTGAATAACCAGATGGTGAGCACCATTGTGATCGCAGCGGCCATGCTCTTGCTGGCCTCCTTTGTCGGCCTCTGGCTCGGTCAGCGCATCACACAGCCAATACTGCGTTCGGTTGACCACCTGCGCCGCAGCAGTGAGTCGCTGCAGACGCTGGCGGCCAAGCAGCAGAGCTCGTCTAGCGAACAGCAGTGGGTAATCGATTCCGCCCAGGTGGGTCTGCAGTCGGTACAGTATTATACCGATGCCAGTAATGTGGCCGCTCGCCAGCTGACCTCAATGGTGACGGAACTGCTACAGCGCTGGCCCCAGCTTGACGCTCGCACGGCCCAGCGAGCTTTGCAGGAGATGGCCAATACGGCGCGCTACATCGAACAGGCCATCCAGTACCAGGAGACAAGTAATCAGAAACTGGCGACGGCCATCAAGGTGACCACCCAGGTGAGCGAGCAGCTCGCGGCAGGCGCGACTTCGGCGACGAACGCCGCCGAACAGCTGGAGCAGGTGGTGCGCCAGCTCCGCCGCGTAGTTGGCCGCTAGCCTCAGTACTGCTTGCTCCTTTTTCTCGCAGTGGAATAGCTCGACGAGAGAGCAGCGACAGGACGATGCCCACGAGAACGCGGGATCGTCCTGTCGCTTTGTTAGCGCCAGACAATTAAGGAGGTGGGACCGATGTCCACCCGGTTCAGAGGAGAGCAGGCCGGCGAGCTGGTGCCGCTTGGTCCTATCGTACGCCTCCAGGTGCAGACGGCCCCGCTGAAGGTCGCCGGGGGCGAGGAAGGGCTGCGCTACGATCCCTCTCCGCTGCGGTCAGTGGCCCAGCTCTGGCTATCTGCGCACGGCGTTTTCGCTCTGCTGCCTGATGGTAGCCGCCTGCTCGATGTTCATCATCAGGACTATCCAGGCTCGCGCAACCGTGGCGGTAAGAATGGCGTGTCGCTGGGCTTTACGGCCCATTATCAGGCGATGCGCGCCCGCTTCGGGGAGCATCTGACGGATGGCTGCGCCGGAGAGAATATTTTGATCGCTACTGAGCAAGCACTACGCCTGGAGCAGATCGAGCACGGACTCCTGATTGTGAGAGCCTCTAGAGCACAGCCAGTCGTGCTGACCCGACTGCGTGTGGCAACGCCCTGCCTGGAGTTTACGCGCTTTGCTCTGGGTCCAGAGGCCTGGTTTGCCTCTTCGCCGGAGCTGAAGGCGGCTCTGCAGTTTCTGGACCAGGGTCAGCGCGGCTTCTATGCAACCTGCCTTTCAGAGGAGGCGGTGGCTATCTCCTGCGGCGACCAGGTCTTTGCTTTGCCTGCCCCGGGAACGGGACGGGCAGAGGCCGCCGCAGGGTGAATAGAACAGGTCCGCTGCTTAGGCGACCGCCCGCTTGAGAGAGCGCAGACCCCAGAAGAGGGCCAGTAGCGCGAAGACGCCGGCACAAAGGTAGCCCTGCCAGACGGCTACGTCACCTAGCCTACCCAGGAAGAGGGCCCGCGCCCCATCCACAACATAGGCAAAGGGATTGAAGTGGGCTATCGCCCGCAATGGAGGGGGTGCCAGCGTCAGGGGCAGTAAGACGCCCGAGAGCAGCAGAAGCGGGACACTGACCATGTTGAGCAGGGACGAGAGGGCCTCAGCACTGCGCAAGAGAAAGGCCAGGGCATAGGAGCAGGCCGCCAGGCCCAGACCTAGTAGAACAAGCAGCAGGAGCGCCAGTAAGAAGCTACCAGGGGAGACTCGCAGCCCGAGCGGTAGGGCAATGAGACAGATCAGAAGCACCTGGATGAGCAGGGTCATTATGTCGAGCAGCACGCGGCTGAGCAAGAGAGCCGCCCGCGTCATAGGCGTAACAAGCAGGCGCTCAATGAAGCCGCCCTGCAGTTCGACCACAAGCCCAAAGCCAACATAGCCTGCCCCAAAGAGGGCCATCATGACCAGGAGTCCCGGAACGTAGAAGGTCATGGCTTCTCCCGCCGCTATGGCCGGGATGCCGCTGAGGTTCTGCAGCAAGGGCGCAAAGAGGAGGAGATAACACAGTGGCTGAAAGAGGCCAAAGATGACCCAGATAGGATGACGCCAGGTCTGCCGGGCCTGGCGCAGCCAGAGATACCATACACTAGAGAAGAGAGACATGCTGCTCACCTTCCTTTCCAGGCGAAGGCAGACCAGGCACCAGGGCTGGCTGCCTCAGCCTGGGCCTTCTTCAGAGAGCGACCGGTATAGCGGTAGAAGACGTCATCCAACGAGGGCCGTTCCAGAACCAGACTGCTGACGGTCAGACCAGCCTCTTCTAACAGACGTAGCACAGCAGGAAGGGCGCTTTCCCCATGCTCGACAGAGAGGCGGAGCTGCTCGCTGTCTTCCTGGTGAACGGCCCGGACAAAGGGACAGGTGCCCAGAAGATCGCTCGCTTGCTGTCTGACGCTGGCCGACGCAGATGGCGCCAGGGTGAGGATGAGGGTCTCACCTGCGCTCTCTTGCTTGAGCCGGGCAGGACTGCCATCAGCGATGATGCTCCCCTTATCGATGATCGCCACGCGCGTGCAGAGCTGATCAGCCTCGTCAAGATAGTGGGTGGTCAGAACGATGGTGGCCCCCTGGGCCCGCAGACCGCTCAGACAGTCCCAGAGCTGCCGCCGACTGACTGGATCAAGACCAAGGCTCGGTTCATCGAGCAGGAGCAGAGGAGGACGATGCACCAGGCCCAGCGCCAGATCGAGACGCCGACGCTGGCCTCCCGAGAGGGAGCTGACTGGCCTGCCGGCCAGGTCATTCAGCTCCAGCTGCTCTAACACTTCGCTCACCCGCCGCCACGCTGCTTGGCCTCGCAGGCCATACAGATGGGCTTGCAAGAGGAGGTCTTGAAAAACTGTTGCCTGGATATCCGTACCTCCCTGCTGACCGACATAGCCGACAGTGCGGCGAACGCGCTCCGGATGACGCCGCAGATCGGCGCCGGCTATGGCCACGTTTCCCCGGTCCGGCGGGAGTAAGGTGGCCAGTATCCGCAGCAGGGTGGTCTTACCCGCCCCGTTCGGCCCAAGAAGACCAAAACATTCCCCCTCCGAGACGCTCAGAGAGAGACCCCGCAGGGCTTCAACGCTGCGACCCCGCCAGCGATAGCTTTTCCAGAGGTTGCTGACACTGATGAGAGACATCGCTGTGCCTTCTCCTTTCGCTTTTATATACATACCGAATGTATGTATACGAGCTAAAAAAAAACTGGCTCAGGAACGACGCAGGCCGCGAATGAAGATCTCGACGGCCTCGGTAGCGTAGGCACGCAGAGAAAAGGCGCTGGGATTGAGAAGCCAGAGGCTACTCAGGCCAACAATCAGGCTGTAGGCGGCGGTGGCCGCCTGCTCGGGAACGACCTCGGCGCGAATCTCGCCGGCCTCACGGGCGCGGCGCAACAGAGCGGCAAAGTGGGCAATGCTGGCCTGAACAGCCTGCACCTTTTCCTCGATGCCGCTCTGCAGCTCGGGTAGCATACCTGTGCGCATAGTAGTCAGCTCCAACATAGCTCGAAAGTCGGCATCCTCTTCAGGGTAGCTGAGCCAGGCCAGCAGGATTGCTCGTAGCGCCTCCAGCGGGGCGCTGTCGCGCCGATAGAGCGGCAGCAGCTTGCGCGCGGCCCGCTCGTACTGCTCGCGCACCAGGGTATTGAACAGATCGGCCTTGCTGCCAAAATGCCACTGGATGGCTCCACGTGTGGTCCCGGCCCGGCGCGCAACTTCCTCTAGAGTAGTGGCCGCATAGCCGTGTTCCAGAAAACAGCTCAGGGCTGCCCGGAGCAGCTGCTCACGTGTCTGGGCCGCCGCTTCCCGCGTTCTCCTCATCGCTCGCTCCCTCTCACCTCTCTAAATACATACATACCACATGTATGTATTCTTGTCAAGGGGAAAGCTAGAGCTGATCAGCAAGCTGCCAGGTGAGACACCGCCGCCGCCGCTCAGCGTGAGCGGCGGCACCACTTTATTCACCATAGGGTACCCAGATATTTTTGACCTGGGTCGCCTCGCGCAGAAACTCCTCGCCCTCGCCCTGGACGGGGTCGAGCCAATCGCGCGGATGGCCATAGTTGACCCAGGTACGCTTCATATTGCTCGCCGCGGCCAGCTCAACGCGCTTGCAGCCCTCGGCGCTGCCGAAGTACCAGACCGCCTCGACATCCTCGTGTTCGGCCAGGACCTGAACGAGGGGCTCGCGCTCGCCGGTGACGATATTGACGGCCCCGGCAGGCACATCGGAGGTCTCGAAGACCTGGTAGCAGTCGGTGGCGCTCAGCGGAGCCTGTGGCGAAGGGATCACCACCAGTGTATTGCCCATTGCCAGCGCGGGGGCCACCAGCGAGAGGAAGCCCAGCAGCGGGAACTCATCGGGGCAGGCAATACCGATCACTCCCACTGGCTCACGCACGGCCAGGACCATCCCACGCAACGGTGGGCGGTGAATGCTGCCCTCGAACTTGTCACACCAGGCGGCGTAGCTGAAGAGGCGCGCGATGGCGGCCTGTACTTCTGCCGCGGCATCTGCATAGGGGCGGCCCGTCTGCTGGACCAGGCGCAGGGCAAACTCTTGCTCGCGGGCGGCCAGGTTCTCGGCAATGTAGAAGAGGATCTGGGCCCGCTGGTGAGGAGAGGCTCCGCTCCAGGCGCGGGCGGCATGGGCCGCCTCGACGGCATTGCGGATGTCCTTGCGGTTGCCAGCGCCGACCTGGCCGATGATCATGCCCTGGGGATCGCGCACCGGCAGGCTGTAGCCGCTGTCTGGGCGGACCTGCCTGCCGCCGATGAAGAGCTTGGGGGTGCGATCGATCGGCGGGATGCGCCCCGCCAGATCGGCAAAGACCTCGCTGCCGGCCAGGGCCAGGCCGTTGCTTCTATGCTCCGCATGGCCATTGCCGCTCTGGGCTTTGTTCTCGCCGCTTGCCGGTGCTTCCGCCAGCCCACGACGCCGGCTCGCCCGCCCACCGGCCCCCTCCCAGCGAGGACGGACATACTCATAGAGGCCCTCCTTGCCACCCTCGCGTCCAAAGCCGCTCTCGCGATAACCACCGAAGCCACAGGAGGCGTCGAAGAGATTGGTGGCATTGATCCAGACGGTGCCTGCCTGCAAGCGCGCGGCCACATCCAGGGCCAGATTGATATTCTCGCTCCACACGCTGGCCGCCAGTCCGTAACGCGTGTTGTTAGCCAGCGTCACCGCTTCCTCCGGCGTACGGAAGGTCATGGTAACAAGCACGGGACCAAAGATCTCGACCTGGGCAATGGTCATGGCCGGGGCCACGTTGGTGAAGAGGGTCGGCGGGAAGAAATAGCCCTCGCGTGGGCAAGCTGTCGACGGCTGCCAGAGCTGGGCCCCTTCTTCGACCCCGCGCTCGACCAGGCGGCGGATCTCGCGCAGCTGGGCCTCCGAGACGATCGCTCCGATATCGATGGCCTTATCCAGCGGATCGCCGACGCGCAGCTTCTCCATGCGCGCTCGCACCTTGGCGATCAGGCGATCGGCGATGCTCTCCTGGACCAGCAGGCGCGAGCCAGCGCAGCAGACCTGACCCTGGTTAAACCAGATGGCATCGACGACGCCTTCGACCACGCTGTCCAGGTCAGCATCCTCAAAGACCACGAAAGGCGATTTGCCGCCCAGCTCTAGCGAGAGGCGCTTGCCAGAGCCGGCGGTCGCCCGGCGAATGGCACGACCTACCTCGGTAGAGCCGGTGAAGGCGATCTTGTTGACATCGGGATGACGCACCAGAGCCTCGCCAACCTGCCCAGCCTCGCCGGTCACAATGTTGACAACCCCTGGCGGCAGGCCAACCTCTTCGACAATCTCGGCGAATTTCATGGCCGTCAGGGGAGTGTAGCGCGCCGGCTTGAGGACGACTGTATTGCCCATTGCCAGGGCTGGCGCTACTTTCCAGGCCAGCATGAGCAGGGGGAAGTTCCAGGGAATGATCTGTCCCACGACCCCTAGCGGCTCGTAGCCAGCCAGCTCGCTCTCCATGAGCTGGGACCAACCAGCATGATAGTAGAAATGGCGCGCAACCAGCGGAATATCGATGTCGCGCGTCTCGCGAATTGGCTTCCCATTATCCAGCGTCTCCAGGACCGCGAGCAGACGCGCATGCTTCTGTATATGGCGGGCAATGGCATAGAGGTAGCGCGCCCGCACATGACCGGGGGTCTTGCTCCAGCCCGGGAAAGCCCGCCGCGCCGCGGCTACCGCGGCATCGACATCAGCAGCGTTGCCCGCGGCGACTCGCGCCAGAACTTTGCCCGTGGCCGGATTGATGGTCTCCAGATACTGAGCGCTGGCCGGCTTGACCCGGCGATTATTGATGAACAGGTCAAAGGGCTGGTGCTGGGCCAGCCACTGCAGGGCAGGCTCTGCCGTCTCGGGCGCCGGCCCATACTCCATTGATTCGAACAGCTCTAAGATACTCATAGCAGTGATGCGCCCCCTCCCTCAACGTCTCGCAAGAGAGCCGACGACAGGCCATCGGCACGGGCTATTGTATCCCGCCTCGCCCCCCGGCGGCAAGTCCCCAGCAGTCCTCAGCTCACCACACCAGCCCGTCCTCCACAGCAGGCGCCCGGGCAGCCAACCGCGAGCAAGATGACGACGGCAGCCTCACGCCTCTTCTCTCCAGACCATGTTTACAGAGGGTAGAGAGAGGAGTCTAGAACAGCCAGGGTTCTTACGTGGGTTACTTACTGGCTGGGAGGGAAGCCGGGCGAGAGGGACCACAGGCCGCTCTCACCTGTAAAACGGTTGTTCTCATCATGAACCTCGAAGCTCCCAGCCATCTGGCTCCCGACCTTGATCATGCCCTCGAAAACCAGGCTAGCCTTGCCGCCGTAAATAGACACCGTAAAATGGATGACACCTTGCTGATTCAGCGTTCCTGAGCAAGGCCCACTCTGTCCCAGGCCACTGAAAAAGCCCGAGAAGCGTCCTTGATGCTGCTGCAGGTGCGAGAGCACCAGTAGAGTGCGTGTGCTGGTCAGCAGATCCTGGGCAGTGCCTACATAATCGGCAAAGAGAGCCGGATAGGGATAGGCATCACCTGCCAGAGGCACCTGCGACGTGGCTTTGGCCGGCGCGCTCCCTGGGGCTGTCGACGACCGGGGCGCTAAGGAGCGCGCGACGAGCGAGTGCAGCGGGCTGCTCAGGCCAATCGCTACCGCGCCTGCTACCAGTGTCAGCACCAGAGCCAGGATGAGTGCGCTCAGCACCAGGCGGCGCCGCCGACGATGTGCCTGCCGGAGATTCTCCTGGACCTTGCGTTCCGGGAATAACTCGGTCGAGGCTGCCATCGCCTCCAGCGAGGGCGTTGCTTCCTCGGGGGCCGTGGTCGCCTCTGGATCGAGGCGGGCGTGGCTGACGACAGCGCGCCAGAACTCGCGCACACTGGCAAAGCGCTCCTGGCTGTTCAGCGCCAGGGCGCACTGGAGATCTTCGCTGACGGCACGCGGCAGGCCGGGCACCAGCTCGTGAGCGGGTCGCAGGGGATCACGCTCCGCTCCGTTTTGGAGGAGAAGCACGCGCTCAAAGGCATCGCAGGGGAACTGGCCCGTCAGCAGGGTATAGAGCGTCGCCCCCAGCCCATAGACATCGGTGCGTATATCAGTGCGCCCTCGTCCCCCATACTGCTCCGGTGCCGCGTAACCAGGGGTCCCCTGGCGAATCGTTGTCGTCATGCCATCAGGAATATAGAGCTTGGCCAGACCGAAATCGACCAGCATGGCACCGCGTCCCGCCGCAGGGACGATGATATTCGATGGCTTGATATCGCGATGGATGACGGGCGGCTGCTGGCTATGCAAATAGTCAAGAGCATCAATGACCGGCTCCAGCGTCGTCAGCAGATGGGCTAAGGGAATGCGCCGGCCAGGGGTGAGGCGCCGCAGCTCCTCCAGGTTGGCGCCGCGGATATAATCCATCAATAAATAGCTGCGCTGATTGCGCACATCGTCGAAAAAGCGATAGACGCGCGGCAAGGCCGGATGCTGCAGCCGCATCAACAGACTGGCCTCCAGGGCCAGGCTGCGCCGCTCGCGCTCGGTGGTCGTAACAACTTCTTTGAGGGCAAAGAGCTTGCCGGAGCCACGCAGTTCCATCACCAGGTAGACCGAACCGAACCCTCCTGTGCCCAGACAAGCTTCGACACGATAGCGGGTCTGAGTGGGATCTTTAATGATAGATCCCGTTCTCAGCCTGGTCTGTGTCCTCTGCATCGCTGACTCCAGCTTATCGACACGCTTGGGTACAATATCTGTTCCATTATACGAACCGCCCGATAGATAAACAAGGGTTATGCAATGATCTTGCTCTCCAACGCTCACTTGCTATCCTGGCAAAATGTGAGCTTCGTGATCATGAACACGACATTGCAACCGCAGAGATAACAAAGTTGCACCCTCTGCTCTGCTATGCTTCCGCCAGGATGACAGGAAAGAAAACTGGGCTTTTGTAGACAGGCGTCCACTATCACTGCACGGAGACCGGGCAGATGAGCGATCCAGAGCATTTAGCTATACTCAGGCAGGGAGTGCAAGCCTGGAACCATTGGCGTCAGCAGGCACAGCCCCTGGTATTTTGGAGGCCATCCCCTCTCTACGGCCAGGGACCAGACCTTAGCGGCGCCGATCTGCGCGAAGCAGACCTGGCCGGCATTAATCTCGACCATACGAATTTGCGCGGCGCCAATCTGAGCGAGGCCAATCTGAAAGGTGCCAGCCTGCTTCTGGCCGATCTGCGCAACGTTAATCTCCAGCGGGCTAATCTCTGCCGGGCCCGTGTAACTGCCGATCTGCGCAGCGCGGATCTACGTGAGGCCCTTCTGGCGGGCGCGGATCTGCGCGGCTCCTGGCTCGATGCAAGTATCAGATTGGAGGGAGTTCTTTTGCAGGACGCTGAGCACGGCAGCGCACGGCTTGCTGGCCTCGACTGGTCGCAGGTTAAGCTGGCAGCCATCGATTGGGAGCAGGTCACTATCCTGGGCGATGAAGAGCTGCTCTTTGCTCCATCACAGCCCGGAGACGAGCCGAGCGCTCTGAATAAGCGCCTGGAGGAATACGAGCGTCTCTGGCAGTATGAGAGCGCGATCCGCTCCTACGAGTCCCTCAGCCAGGCTTTGCAGGAGCAGGGATTGCCAGCCCCGGCTACACGCTTCCGGGAACGGGCGCGCTTGCTTCGACAGCACCCGGAATATCGAGAACTTCGGCAACACCATCGAAAAGAGCGCAGCCTGAGAGCAGCCCTGGACACGGCCATTGCACTACTGAGGTGGGGAAGCCTTCCAGGCGGCCTGGCCCTGGCTAGCTGGGGCCTGGCTCTGGTTCTCTGGCAGCCCTGGCCCGGTCTGGTTCCTTTGCTGCTGGGCATGCTCGTCTTTGTCAGCAGCTTGTTTTCGCAGCTCAGAGAGAGAAAGCCTGCTTTTCCCCCGAGCCTGGTCCTGGCGCAAGTCCTCGCGACGACGGGGCTGGTCGCCAGCATAGCGCTCTTCGTGCTGGGTCCACTCCTGCTCGTTGCTCGGAAGGCGGGAGCCGCCGTGAGCCTCTTGCTCTCTCTCTTCGGGGGAAGCCTTTATCTGGTGAGCATCTTCAGCCTACGCTCTGAGCAAGGTTCCTCCATCTTCGCTCGCTTCTCTGTGATAAGTCTCCTCCCACTCTGCATCCTTCTGCTTCCTGGCCTGCTATGTATCGTTGGACCACCTTCCTCGCGCCCTGCGATGATCTTTGAATCGCTGATCTTACTCCTCCTTGCCTCTTCAACATTCTTGATAGGGAGAGCACAGTGATCTATGCAGAGCAGTATTTTCAGAGCAGATTGCAGCTGTCAGGGGCTACAGAGAGAATGCCTGATGCCAAAATTTCACTTTACTCGTAACCATCTTCGTTCGTTCTACCACCAGAAAGCGCTTCTGTCTCGGACCTAACCACGCGGACCCAGCCAAAGGCAGGGACAAGTTGATCTCAAGAGGAGAGCCTATGAGAAACTGCATGCGTTGTCGCCCCAAGATGGGCAGCCTTCTGCAGCTGTTCGCCATACTCTGCCTTATTTCGCTCGTCTGGGCACCAGGGCTAAGAGCTACTCCGAAGGCGGCGGCCTCCCCCTCGGCCTTTGTGCGCATCATGCATGCCTCACCCGATATCGGTGTGGCCGACGTCTTTCTCGATGGGCAGCGGGCCTTGAGCAACTTCCAGTTCGGCACGGTCACCGACTATCTGGCCATCCCACCAGGGCCACACAAGGTGCAGGTGGCACTGATCGGCAAGGGACCAGATGCAGCGGTGATTACGCAGACCCTGTCAGTTGAGCCAGGCTTCGCTTATACGGTGGCGGCTATTGGTGTCCAGGCGACTGGCTTATCGCTGGTGGTTTTCAAGGAGGATAATAGTCTGGCCGCCGGCAAGGCCAAGTTGCGCTTCTATCACCTCTCGCCCGAGGGCGGGCCGGCCACGCTGACCGCCAATGGCGCCCCGCTGATTAAGAATCTACAGTATCTGCAGGCCAGTGACTACACCCTCCTGGCCCCAGGGCGCTACACCTTCGATGTGGACCTGGCGCAGCAGCACATCTCTCAGCAGACAACGCTGGAGGTGGCTGCCAACCAGATTACCAGTATTTTCAGCATCGGGCTACCGCTGGGGACGCCAAAGCTGGAGCTGGTAGCGCGTCAGGTTGCGGGCACGCCCGGTCTGCCAGACACCGGTAGCGACCCCGGAACCTCTGCCAATCCGCCTGCTCAGGTCGGCGTGCCTGTGGCTTTGCCGCTGGTCCTGACACTGCTCTTGCTTTTGATCGGTGGATCGACAACTCTCTTGCTGCGTAGCCGACGCTAAGAGTAGACGGAGGCGCAAGGCGCGGTCACAGGTCCAAGATCGCGGTCGACGTTGGCAGCTGAGGAGTCTTCTCTCAGGCAGAAGGATACCTGGGTTGCAGTTGCTGCTGAGGGCCTGCTCTCTGTTGTTGGCTGTCTTGCTCTTGCTGAACAGCTGCGGCTCGACCGGGGCGGCCACCACTCACGTCCGTGACGGTCAGCCGCTGCTGATGGGGGAGGCTCGCTTTCCCGATCGCTCTCCGCGCTCGACGAGCGGCCAGCCAGGAGTGCCGACGCGCCTGCGCATTCCGGCTATCGGCGTGGATGCCATCGTTGAGGCAGTGGGGGTAACGGCCAGTGGCGAGCTGGAGGTGCCAGTGCGCCAGCCCTGGGACGACGTGGGCTGGTACCGGCTTGGTCCGCGCCCTGGCGAGCGCGGCAGCGCCGTGATCGATGGGCATCTCGACCGTCCTGGGGGAGCACCGGCTGTCTTCTGGCGCCTGCGTGAGCTGAAGCCAGGCGCCGTCGTTCAGGTGCTCGATACTCAGGGAGAGTGGTGGTCTTTCCGGGTACATGCTCTGGCCTACTATCCTCCGGCGCAGGCCCCACTACAACAGATTTTTGCCGATACCAGCGGCCACTACCTCAATCTGATCACCTGCGCTGGTGACTGGATCGCCAGCGAGCATCAGACACAGCTCCGCCTTGTCGTCTACACGACGCTGATCACCTGACGCGGGACAGTCGGGTGCCCCGCGTCAGGTCGGCGAGCTGGGTGGCTCACTAGACCAGGGGGTTATAATGGGCAGCGGCGTAATGGCCGGTGACGAAGTAGGAGAGCTGGCGCTCGATGTCGGAGAGCAGCCCACTGGCTCCAATGCGGAAGAGGCGACCGCTGAGCCACTCATCGCCTAGCTCTTCTTTCATGAGGATCAGCCAGTCGAGGGCCGTCTTGGCGCTGCGAATGCCGCCAGCAGGCTTAAGGCCAACCCGATAGCCCGTGCGCTCGTAGTACTCGCGGATGGCACGCGTCATGACCAGGCCCACCGGCAGAGTCGCATTGACGGCTTCCTTGCCGGTAGAGGTCTTAATGAAATCAGCCCCGGCCATCATGCAGACCAGACTGGCCATGCCAACGTTGCGCAGCGTGGCCAGCTCGTGCGTGGCCAGGATGGTCTTCATGTGGGCTTCGCCGCAGGCTATGCGGAAGGCTCGCACTTCGTCATAGAGGGCCTGCCAGTTGCCGGTCAGGACGTGGGCACGCGAGATGACCACGTCGATCTCACGAGCACCGGCACGCACCGAAGCCGCGATTTCTGCCAGCTTTTGGTCCAGCGCGATCTGGCCGGCAGGGAAGCCAGTGGAAACGGCGGCCACAGGAATCTGGGTACCGCGCAGGGCCGCCACAGCCACCGGGACCAGGTTGTGATAGACGCAGACTGCCGCTACCTGGATGCGCTCCTCGGGGACTCCAAGCGCCTCCAGCAGCTCGCTGCGCACAGGATGGCGCGCTTTGGCACACAGCCGGCGCACCGTGCCGGGCGTATCGTCCCCGGCCAGGGTGGTGAGGTCCAGACAGGTGATGGCTCGCAGCAGCCAGGCAGCCTGCCATTCGCGCTTGACGGTGCGGCGCGTCGGCAGAGTGGCCGCCCGGCGCTCGACGGCGCTGCGATTGGCGCGCACTTCGCGCAGCCAGCCCAGATCAAGCGGCACACCAGGATTACGCTCATCCCGCGGCTGGTCTTCTTGCCCCTGCGCCATCGTGGGCTGCTGCTCTGGATGCGCACTTACGCTTTGCTCTTGCGCCTCTGGCTCTCTTTTAATGGTAGTCACTGCTCTTCCCCCCATAACATTGGTGGGCGCCACTTGCAGGCTAGCGCTGCCCCAGACGGGTTCTCACTGGACGCGCCAGCGCCAACAGTTGCCCAACCTGAGTCGAAGGCCCGCTTCGCTTCAGCTCCCTTCGCTTCTTTGCCCTCTATCATCTTGCACGAGCCAGGCTTTGTCAAGGTGCCGCTCACTTGCTCGTCTGCCGCAACGGCTCGGACGGGAACGAAGGTGAGGACGAAGCAGCCGGGGGAATGACCGGCAGGACCAGGGCCGAAGGATGAGCATGATCGTGGTAGATGCGCTGCTCGGCCACCGCCATCTCGCTGGTCAGGCCCAGCGCCGCCCCAGTATTCAGATTGCGGTCGTACTTGGGGAAGGCGCTAGAGCTGAGCTGCAGGCCGATACGATGACCAGCCTTGAAGAGCTGAGCCGTATTCCAGCAATCGATCTCGTATCGATAGATGCGGCCCGGCTCGATCAGCCTCGGGCGATCCATCCCTTCGCGAAAGCGGGCGCGAACCATGCCATCACAGAGGCGCTGACGAAAGCCGTTTGGCCAGACGTCGAGGAGCATGGCCACGAAGTCGGTATCGGGCGCTGACGAGGAGGCGTACAGCTCAAGGCGCACGGGACCGGTCACCTCCAGGTCTTCTTTGAGCGGCTCGCTGACGTAGACGAGAACGTCATCGCGGCGCTGGATGGCGGCATAATCGTCGGGGCCGCCGATCTGCGTAGAGGTCGGCTCAGTGATGAAGGGCATGGGCCGAGCAGGATCGTAGCGGTAGCTGTCATACGGCTCATCAGCCGCGGGAGGCTCTGGAGAGAGGTGCCCGTCGCCAAAACGGCTGTTAGCAGCTCCACCGCTGTGCAGGTAGAAGCGCGTCCAACGCGTACGGGCTAGGGGCCACTCCTGCTCATCGCGCCAGTAGTTGGCTCCCATGATGAAAAGGCGCACCGGTGCCGGTGGCGGCTCCTGACGTCGTCCCTTGAGGAAGCGATCGAACCAGCGTCGTTCCTCGGCCTCGAGATCAATCAAGGCCTGGGGACCAAAGTCGACCTCTCCTAGCTTGCGGCTCGTATTCACCTGGTGCCCCCAGGGACCCATGAGCAGGCGCTGATTGGCTCGGGCTTCGGGCGTGGCGGCGCGCGTGGTCATGCCTATGTAATTAAGAGGGGTACCAATTTGCTCGTCATCGTACCAGCCGGAGATATGCAGGACTGGCACGGCCAGCTCTTCAAAGCGGCGCTGGTAGCAGAGAGGTAGCCAGTAGTCATCAAGCGCGGCGTGAGCGATCTGCTCGCGCCAGTGGGGATTGAAGCGTCCAGCGCGCTCATCCATCGTGAGCAGGGGCAGATGCCAGTAGACCTGCTCCCAGTCGACCAGATCCATTGGCTGAGTGACGCGTCCGCTGACGTAGTGTTCCCAGCAGAGATGCATGGGACTGGGGAGGCCCGTCGGTATTTCAACGAAAGGATCGGAGGGCGCGACCAGCACGACCATCGCCTTGAGATGGGGTGGCTGCTCCAGAGCCGCGAGCCACTGAATGCGGCCCGCGTAAGAGGCGCCCAGGGTGCCTACATTGCCATCGCACCAGTCCTGGGCAGCACACCACTCGATGGCATCGTAGCCGTCAGGCCCCTCATGGCGATAGGGAACGAACTCACCGTCAGAGTCGCCACGTCCTCGCACATCCATCGCCACGAACGCATAGCCATAGCGCACAAAGGCCAAAGCTCGCTGAGCTATCTGGGCCTGGGCTTTCAAGTAGGGTGTGCGCAGGAGGATGGCCGGCCACGGTCCCTTTCCCTGCATTGGCAGATAGACATCGGCGGAGAGCGTGATACCATCGCGCAACGGGACGCGACGATTGAAGAGCACGCGCGCCTGATTCGACACCGAGAGAGGCATCGCTGCGTGTCCTTTCTGGCCTGCTGTACTGTGGTCTGATATAGCTGCTGGCGCTCCGCTGCGGCAGACTCGCCCCCGGAGCGCCAGTGAGAGAAGAGAAGAGAAGAACAGAAACCGTGCTATTGTTAGTCCCCAGCGATCAGGCGGGGAAGCTCGCCTTCTGTTGGGCATGGAAGGGCGCTAGAGATTCATTGGCGGTCACGCTTCCTTCCAGGCGCGCGACCAACTCAGCGAAGTGGCTCCCGGCGAGAGCTAGCACCATCTGCGACGGCTCCATGCCCACATAGGTACGCGCGCCCACGCAGCCGAAGCTGAGCGAGGGCTGGCCCGTACGCAGCGTACGGGGAATGATACCACAGGTCGGACGCCCAAAGGCGAGTTGGCCCCCTTCCAGCCAGTTGACCGCTCCCTGTGCCTCGGCGACTAGCATCGCCTGCTGGGCATTCAAGAGCGCCAGCACGATATCCGGCTCCAGCGGGAAGCGATCGAGACGTCCATAGACAATGGCCGTGTGCTTCTTCTCCACGACCGGCAGGCCGCGCAGCTCTTCGGGCGAGAAGTAGCCGACGTTCGCCATTGTCTGCACGAGAGAGCGCCCCCGCTCGCCCAGAGCCTGGGGGGAGAGAAAGCCCATAGTGATCATGCCGATGGGACACTGCTGATGATCACTGGCAGTCGCATAAAAGACGCCCTGCTCGGCCAGGCGCCAGAAAGTACAAGCCGAAGGAACACCTGTCGTCGTCCGCTCAACTCCCAGCGGGATCTCATCGACAAAGGCCAGTCCCACCGGGGGCCGGACCAGCCCCAACAAGGACGAAAAACGCTCTACCACATTGCGATCAATCACACAAAACCGTCCTTCCTAGCAACAGGCAAGCAAGGCCAGAAACAGAAACGCCTGAGCTGCTCTGCTCATGCTCAGTGACCGGCGAACAGCTAGCCCCACCCAGGTCTTTCCCTCAAAGCGTTCGACGGGCACGGGCCGAGAGACCTTTGAGCCAATTGCGCTGGCCCGCCGTCGGCGCAAAGTCCGGATAGCGCAGGCGCTGAGCCATGTTGTAGAGAAACTGACGCTCGTTGTCTTTGAGCACGATGCGTCCGCTCTCCAAAAGCGTCAGCAGCTCCTGCACCTGATCGCGCATGAGGGCCAGCTCCGAGGCCGAGGATCGCGCCTCGTCGTCCGCTGCTCGCCGTCCGCTCCTGCTCTGAGCGGCTTCGCTCCTGGCACCGGCCCCTGAACGGGCCTCCGGCTGCTGCGAGCGCAGCCACTGCTCATAGGCGGCACGATCATCCTGCCAGGCACCCAGGCCAGCCAGCTCATCGGCACGCTCATTAAGAGCCTGCCCGGCATGGCCGCGTACCCAGCCAAAGGACAAAGGCGCCGTACGATGATTGACCAGCCAATGGAACAATTGCCAGAGGTCGGGATTCATTCGCGCCTTGTAGTCACCGGTCGCCACCTTGATAGTGTACTGACTGTCGCTCCAGATTTTGAGCGGGCGATCCGGCGGGGCCAGGCTCAGGGCCGCCAGCAAGGCCGCAATCTCAGCCCGATTGTTGGTCGTTGTGGCCGCGGGCGGAATATGCCCGTGGGCCTCGATGCGTTCAGCAGGGATCTCGCTCAGCGGCACATCAAGCCGCTCGACCGGCACCAGGATAGCACTCCAACCGGCGGGACCACCCGGGTTCTTGATGCAGGCTCCATCGGTATAAGCGACGACCGCCGGTTTTCGCCTGAGAGTCGAGCGGACTGCCTCAGCCGAAAAGCCAGCTAGTGCCTCTTTGACCGAACGCCACTCCAGCGATTCTGTCTCCTGACTCACTCACTGCACCATTCAACCTGATAATCAATCAAGGCCGCGCCCACTCCACTCGTCTCACTCTCAGGTCAGTCGCTCACCATCCAGGCCGGGCTGAAATCCAACCCTACGAGCTTAGAGAGAGGAAGGGATAACGGCTGCCACTAGACGATGGCTCACAATATGGCCCCATGATACGGCCCCGGATGGTCCGTCGTCAAGCAGACAGTCGCCGTAGAGAGCAAGCGGGCAGATCGGCTGGCACGCATCACGACCGGACCAGGCAGGACAGTCAGGCGGTCTGCGATTCGGCGATTCTTTCTCTCTGCGCTGCGCTCAGCGATGAAGGGCCGCCAGGGCTTCCAGGAGGCCCAGTAGCAGCGCGGCGCCCAGCAAGGGCCAGGAGGGCGGTATGCTGGCCCGACGCTGTCTCAGTCCTGGCGCCAGTTCCCGCGGCGGATGAAACCAGCGGCGCGTCACTGGCCGCTGCAAGCCCCAGGCAATTAAGGGCGACAGTCCTCCCAGTGTTAACAGGGTCACCAGGGGCCAGTAGTTTCCTACGCGTGCGTCGAGCCAGAGCGTATAGATACTGGCCAGGCCCGCCAGGGCGAGCAGCGTATTGAGCGCCACCTGCACGGAGCGCGCCCAGGGAAGGCCACGGCGTATCCCCTCTCCGCACAGCACCAGCAGCAAGGCAAAAGGGAGAGCGGCGAGCAGGGAGAGCAGCGCATTGAGGGCAGGCGAGAGCCAGGGCAAGCGCAGCGAAGGAGGAAGCCCTAGCCAGCGCCCCAATAGCGGCATCGCCAGCAGTTGTACCAGCAGGCTCCAGTCGAAGAGCAGCGCCAGCGTTACCACGCGCGGAGGTCGCAGCCGCTCCTCTGGTCGACGGGAAATGGATTGCTGTGGGCCAGGAGATATCTCCTGCACCAGGTTTCCTCCTTCGCCCCAGATCTATGCACTACTCGTTGATCTTATGCTATGCTCCAGCCCGGCGCAGTCCAGGCATGCTCGTCTTGCTCCAGGCAAGATGAGCATGCCGAAGCGGGCGGAGAGAGCTAGCGGTGAATCAGCGCCTTGACTGCCTGGGCAATATGGTGGGCATCGATGCCGGCCTCCTCCAGCTGCTCCATAGGCTTGGCGGAGCCGGGCATCTCCTGGACAGCCAGCTTGACCACACGCGGCAGCGGTCCAGCGCGCTGCGTAAAGGCCTCCAGCACGGCCTCGCCCAGACCACCTTCCGGCCAGTGATCCTCGACTGTCACAATGCACTGCTTCGTCTCATCGGCAGCCTGGAAAAGCGTCTCCTCATCGATCGGCTTGATCGAATAGGCATCGATTACTCGCACCAGGATGCCCTCGGATTTCAGGTACTCATAGGCTTTGAGGGCCTCGTGAACCGTGATGCCAGCCGCCACGATCGTCGCCTGGTCGTTCTCCGAGCGGCGCAGCACCTTGCTACCGCCGATGGGGAACTCGTCATCGGGGCTGTAGATCACGGGCGTCTTCTCGCGTGTTGTGCGCAGATAGACGATCCCGCCATGCTCCGCCATCTGAGCCACCAGCTTCGCTGTTTGATTGGCATCGCAGGGATAGAGTACCGTGCTGCCGAAGACGGCCCGCATCATGGCCAGGTCCTCCAGGCCCATCTGAGATGGTCCATCCTCGCCGATCGAGACCCCAGCATGTGAGCCACACAGGCGGATATTGGCACGCGAGATAGCTCCCATGCGGATAAAGTCGTAGGCGCGTGTCAGAAAGGCGGCGAAGGTCGACGCGAAGGGGATGCGCTGGCGAACACTCATGGCGATGGCCGCCGCGACCATCTGCTGCTCCGCAATGTACTGCTCAAAGTAGCGCTCGGGGTAAGCCTTGGCGAATTCCTCAGCGTAGGTCGAGTTGCTGACTTCACCATCGAGGGCTACCACCTCGGGGTAGGCAGCGCCCAAAGCCTTGAGAGCATCGCCATAGGCCTTGCGCGTGGGTACTTCCTGGCCACTGGCGTAGCGCGGCAACTCTAGAGGCTTGCGCTCCGCGGCAGCCGGCTGCAGATTCTCAGGCTTCTGCACGGTAAAGATCTGGCTGCGCACGTGGGGCAGCTCGGCCAGAGCCTTCTCTTCCTGTTCCTTGCTGAGGGCCTTGCCATGCCAGCCTTCAGCGTTCTCCAGGAACGAAACCCCTTTGCCCTTCATAGTGCGGGCAATGATCAGCGTCGGCGCCCCTTCCGCCTTCATAGCCTGGGCATAGGCGCGATCGATCTCCTCGTAGTTATGCCCATCAATGACCAGAGCGCGCCAGCCGAAGGCTTCAGCTCGCTCAGCATAGGCCGCTGTATTCCAGCCCAGCATCGTTTCCCCGCGCTGGCCCAGGCGATTGCAGTCGAGGATACCAATCAGATTATCCAGCTTATAGTGAGCGGCGTGCTCGATGGCCTCCCAGATAGAGCCTTCGGCCATCTCGCTATCTCCCAGCAGCACCCAGACGCGATACGGCAGCTTATCCAGATACTTGCCGGCCAGCGCAATTCCTACACCGATCGGGAGACCCTGACCCAGGGAGCCAGTCGCCACTTCCACCCAGGGCAGCACTGGCGTCGGATGCCCCTCCAGCCGGCTACCACGCTTGCGCAGAGTCAGCAACTCCTCATCGGTAATGGCGCCCGCCGCCTTGTACATAGCGTAGAGCAACGGCGCCGCATGGCCCTTGGAGAAAATCAGGTGGTCGTTGTTCGGATGGTGTGGATTATCAAAGTCATAGCGCAGATAGCTGACCAGCAGGACTGCCATCAAATCGGCGGCAGAGAGCGAGGAGGTCGGATGCCCCGAACCCGCCGCGGTCGTACAGCGAATACTATCTACGCGCAACTGCTGAGCAAGGTTGGTCCATTGCTCAACCTGAGTCTGTGCCTGAGTTGTCGTCATCAGCCAATCCTCTTGCCTTCCTTATGGGTGTTTATCGTCCTCTTCTCGCTACTCGACAGATACGGTTCTATTGTAGGACAACTGCCCCCCTCGGGCAAGCTGATGTTCCTTCGTTCGCTCACACTGCCATGCCGCAGGAGACGCCCGGCTTTCGATCTCCCTGAGCTAAGCACTCGCCTGGGGCTGCGCCCTCTCCTGTGAAGAATTATAGTGCTTCCTTGCACCAGATCGCTCCACTGAGATGGGAGTTGGCCTGCTCGCTCAAGCCAGGCCCGCGCCCTCCTTCCCTGCCTGGTTTTCTGATCAGGCCGTTGTTCTGGTTCGATCAGCATCAGGAGCGATGGCCATGATCACGACCTTGAGCGCCTCGCCTGGTTGGGCCACGAGACGGAAGGCCTGCGCCGCCTCATGCAGGGGGAAACGATGAGTGATCACGCTTTCGGCACGGATTCGACCAGTGGCCAGTAAATCAAGAGCCTGCCGCGTCTCATAAGGCCCAGCAGAGTAACTGGTACGCAGCGTGATCTCGCGGAAGAACAGTTCATTGGGCGTCACCGGTAGCTGCTCCTCCGGTGGAGGCGGAGCAAAGAGCAGCACCGTTCCGCCCGGTCCCACTAGCTCCAATCCCTGACGCATGGCCTGCACCTTCGACGGCGTCACGATGACCACATCGGGCTTGCGTCCGTCGTTGGCAGCAAGCACGCGCGGCAGCAGCGGCTCCCCTTCTGGATCAAAGGCCAGATCAGCCCCTGCCTCTAAGGCCCGCTCGCGCCGATAGGCAATTGGGTCGACAACCATTACACGGACAGCCCCCCGCAATCGCGCTAGCTGGGCAAGCATGATGCCGTTGCTGCCTGCCCCTAGAATAAGGACCCGATCACCGGCACGTATCATGGCACGCTCAATGCCGCGAATACAGCAGGCCAGCGGCTCAATCAAAGTAGCCGCCTCGAACGAGAGCGAGGCGGGCAACGGCAGAACGTCACGCTCAACGTTGGCAGCGGGGACCCGAATGTATTCGGCTAGGCCGCCGGGATCGAGACGCGTCGCGCGGAAGGTCGGGCACTGCGAGAAGGCACCGCGCTGACAATAGTGGCAGACCATGCATGGCACGTGATGATGCACAAAGACACGATCACCAACCTTGAACTGCTCCACACCCTCCCCTACCTCCTCGACTACGCCCACCGGCTCGTGACCAGGATAGAGCGGGGCCCGCGGGCGCATATACCACTCCATGACATCGCTGGCGCAGATGCCACAGGCCACAAGCCGCACCAACAGCTCGCCGGGGCCGATAGCCGGCTGCGGCAGCTCCACGACCCGCACGTCCTGATTGCTGTGATATTCAACGGCACGCATCACGCTCGTTCGCCCCCGCCCGCTCATCTTTTGGCCGGGACGACACACAGGAAGCCGAAGGCTTCGTCGCCCAGAGCAAAGAATTGATGAACCTCGTTGCCCGGAATGTAGATGGCATCGCCCGCGCGCACCTCGTGCTCTTCATCACCCAGGCGCAGGCGTGCCCGCCCATGCAGCACATAGACGCCATGATCATGGGCATGCTGGTCCAGCGAGGTATGCCCGCCCGGCTGCACAGCAAAATAGCGCAGATGGAAGTTCTGCGCTCCTTCATCGTTTCCGATCAGAATCTGGCGCGTCGCATCTTTGGCCCGGCTATTCTCTGGCCCATAGGCGCGTACCGGCACGCCTTCCCAGCGTAGCTCTCCATGCTCCTGAGACTGGAGACGATGGATCACACCCATGCAAATCTACTCCTCTTGCACAGCTTAACAGCTCATCACATGACTAGTAGCTCGCGGCTCTCATAGCACGATTCGACCCCTACTAAGGGGAGCAAGCCATCAGTCAGTCTGGCCGTCTGACGGCCAGACTGAGGAAGAGAACAGGCGGACTGCCTCGCCTGGCCCGGGCCTGCTTCATCGTCGGCGCCAGCGTGGCGGGCACGAGACTCCGCTTATCTGTCTGCCAGCCTATCGGCTCGCCTTGCTCTGGTGCTGCCGCCTGCCCGGCTTACGCTATAGATTCTAGCATATGCTGCAGCTCGGCGGCGGTCTCAGCCTGCAGGAGGCGCTGAGCCTGCTCCTGCCAGTAAGCCAGGGGTTGACGCGCGAGCCGCTCCTTGACAGCCAGCAGCGCCGGCGGGTTCATGCTCAGCTCACGCACACCCAGGCCGACCAGGAGCGGGCCGATCAGGGGATCGCCCGCCAGCTCGCCACAGACGGCGACCAGGCGCCCATGTTGCTGGCCGGCCCGCGCCACCTGGGCAATGGCCCGCCAGACCGCTGGCTCCAGGCGCCCAAAGAGCGAGGCTACGCGCCCATTGGTGCGATCGACTGCCATGACGTATTGATAGAGATCATTGGTGCCGATACTAAAGAAATCGACTGCGCGCGCCAGCACATCAGCCATCAGCGCGGCAGCGGGCGTCTCGACCATGATGCCGACCGCCGGCCTCGGCGTGAGCTGTAGCCCCTGCCCCTCCAGCTCGGCGAGTACCTCCTCAGTGAGAGCACGCAGGCGTCGCACCTCTTCCAGAGTGGCAATCATAGGAAACATAATCTGCAGGGTAATGCCCGTAGCCTGAGCGGCGCGCAGCAAGGCCCGCAGCTGCTGGCGCAGTAGCTCCTCATGACAGAGATGGATGCGCGCCCCCCGCAGACCAAGGGCCGGATTGGCTTCCTGCAGCGATCCAATGAGGGCCTCCAGCGCTGGAAAGGGCTTGTCAGCCCCTGCGTCGAGTGTGCGGGCAATGATAGTCTTGCCTGCCGGCTGCCCGGCGGCGAAGGCGTGGAAGAGACGTCGATAGGCCGTCTCCTGCTCCTCTTCGTCGGGAAACTGCTCCCGACCACCAAAGAGAAATTCAGTGCGCAGCAAGCCAATCCCCTCGGCCCCCAAGGCGGCAGCCTGCTTTGCTCCCTCCTCATCACCTACGTTGGCAAAGATGGCAACTGGGACGCCATCAGCGGTCGCGCCCGGACGCCCGCGCCAACGCTCACGTTGCTGCAGCCGCTCTGCTCGTTCCTGCTGTTGCTGCTGCATCCTTTGCTGCAGTTCACGTTCCTGCTCAGGGGTCAAGTTGAGATAGAGCAGGCCACGCCCGCCATCCAGGGCAATATGCTGGCCAGGTGTCAGCTGGGCGAAGAGATCGGGAGAGAGGCCGCTGACGGCGGGAATTTCCAGAGAGCGGGCGATAATGGCGGCGTGGGTTGTCGGGCCGCCGAACACCGTACAAATACCGGCCACAAGCCTGGGATCGAGCGTAGCGGTATCAGACGGCGTCAGATCATCGGCAACCAGGATCACTGGCTCGTGCACGCTCTCGGCCTGGGGCAGCAGGGAAGTGGTAGAGGTGCCCGAGAGCAGGCGCAGCACTCGCCCAGTGGCGTCGCGCACATCGCTGGCGCGCGCCGCCAGCAGTTCATCATCGAGGGCAGCCAGGAGCTGGGCATTCTCTTCGGCGACCTCGCGTAGGGCCTGCTCCGCTGGCAGGCCTTGCTGACTGATGCGTTCAATGGCAGCATCCAGGATTTCAGGGTCCTGCAGAATCAGTTGATGGGCCTCAAAAATAGCGGCCTCTTCCTTGCCCACCGTGCGCGCAACCTGGGCGGTCAAAGCCTGCAATTCGGCCACAGCCTGCTCGACTGCCAGGCGCAGGCGCTGCTGCTCCTCGGCTACCTGGTCCGGCGTCAGCCTGCGGCCTTTGTCTGCAGCCGTCGGCTGAGGTTGGGACTGCTGTTGCAGGGCCGGAGAGCGGTAGAGCCAGACCGGCCCAAGAGCAAGGCCGGGCGAGAGCGGAACGAGGCGAAGCGGAAGCGGGGCCGAAGATGGGGAAGGAGTGGGCGCGTGGAATGTCTGTTCATGCTCAGACACAGTGACTCAACCTCCTGAGAATCGCAGCCGCGGATGATGCTAACCCTACGGCGGGTAGGCGATGGGCGCGCCTGGCGCTGCGCGTGGGCATCGGTGCCAAACTGAAATGATGTTCCTATTATCCGGCAAAAATGTGGGGGCTGCAAGAGCAACGGCTGCCTCGCCTTCCCAATGGGGGAGAGCCAGCCCCATGCAGGCCGGTGTCGCTGGCTCCAGAGTGCCCGACAGATTTTCTCTCTGTTTACAGAACAGGCAGCAACGATATATACTCCTCAGCGAAGCCACCAGGAGGCGACTTCACACGAGAGTCGGGAGGAACCAATGCCGGGCAAACGCCGCGCCATCGTTATCCACAGTCCCCATTCGGGACGGGCACCGCAGCTTGAAGAAGCCCTGAAGCTCTTGCAAGAGGCGGACATCGAGCTAGTGAGGGTTGAGCCAATTACGAATTTAAATGAGTTACCATCGCAGGGGAGCACCTGGCTTGCTCAGGGCATCGATCTGGCCATTGCAGCAGGAGGTGACGGCCTGGTTGGAGGGATGATCAGGCATGTTATCAAAGAAGGGCCGCCGCTGGCCATCCTACCACTGGGTACCGCCAACGACACGGCCCGTTCGCTGGCCATTCCCCAGGACCTGCCTGGTGCCGTTGAGGTAATCGTGGGCGGCCTGGAGGCGGCGATCGACGTCGGCATGGTCCTTCCGGCAGCGGCCTCCTCCTCAGCCTCTGGCACCGGCGACGAGGAGGCCGAGAGCGACTACTTTTGTCATACTCTCACTATTGGGCTGAATGTTGAATTCGCGCGCCTTGCAACCAGCAGCGAGATGCGCGAGCGCTTCGGCGCCATGACCTACCCGCTGGCGGCGCTGGAGGCTCTGCGTGCGCACGAACCGCTAGAGGTGATTCTCGGCTTTGAGGAGCCTTCTGGCTCTCTTGCTGCTCAACAGCAGTGCCAGGGTCAAGCTCAAGCGGCGGCGGAGCTACGCTATCAGGTGCTGCAGGTCGCGGTGATCAATGCCCCCATCTTTGGCGGCCCGCTTCAGTTGAGCATTCCAGGCGCCAGCGTTACCGATCACTTACTCGATATCGTCGTGGTCCAGGGACTGGACTGGAAGGAAATTGCGGCGGCCATCAGCCAGCTTTTCGCTGGCGGCGAGAGCGAGCAGAGCGAGGCAGACGAAGGAGCGACTGGCCACCCTGCTGAGCTGACAGCCTTGCCGGGCCTGCATCATTGGCGGGCCTCCGGTGTCACTATCAGCACGCCGGCGGGACCCTGTGAGGTGACACTGGATGGCGAGGTCAAAGGAAAAACCCCCATTACTGTACGCATTGCCCCCGAGCGGCTGCGGGTCCTGGTACCCACAACCTGGCAGGCTCCGACTGCTGAGACCGGCACATGAGCGGGGCGGACAGGCCGGGCAGAGCAGGCACAGCGGCGAGGAAGAGCCGGTGAACTGCCCGGCGATGCCGTGAAAAGAGGCCAGTACCAGACCAGACAACGGAGGCTCTGTCGCAGTTGGCTAGATGGTGGCCGTGACCTGTTGTTGGTTGTGCCCGGCGACGCCGGCTGCTCCCATCCACAAGGAAGGCAACCGTCCAGGCGCAGGCAGGAGCAGAGAGGAGGCCGCCGGCAGAAGAAGGGAGTGAGCAACGATGCGTATCGTTTCCTTGCTTGCCAGCGCCACGGAAATGGTGGCCGCCCTTGGTTGCACCGAGCAACTGGTGGGGCGCTCCCACGAGTGTGACTATCCGCCCGAAGTCCAGCACTTGCCAGCCCTGAGCCGTCCGGTGATTGACATCAATACCAACAGCGCCGGTATCGATGCCCAGGTCCGCCAGCTTGCCGGCACGCGTCGGACCGGAGACGAGGCGGCCCTCCAGGCGCTCAGCATTTATCAGATCGACGTCGCCCTCCTCCAGGAGCTGCAACCAGACGTCATCTTGACACAAACTCAGTGCGAGGTCTGCGCCGTCAGCGAGCGCGATGTCAGCGAGGCCGTGCGGCAGCTTACCGGACTGCAGCCACGCATTGTCTCTCTGGCCCCTTATCGCCTCAGCGATGTCTGGGAGGATCTGCGGCGTGTCGGGGCCGCCCTCGGACGCCTGGCAGAGGCTGAGGCTCTGATCGCCAGCTATCAGCAACGCCTGGAGGAGCTGCGCCAGCGCTGCGCCCGCCTGAGCGCCGAGCGCGGCCAGGCTCCCCGCGTGGCTGTCCTGGAATGGCTCGACCCTCTGATGGGAGCTGGCAACTGGACGCCTGAGCTGATCACTTATGCTGGCGGCGAGCCAGTGTTGAGCGCCAGCGGGCAACATGCGCCCTGGATCAGCTGGGACGAGCTGCGCCAGGCCAATCCAGAGGTGCTGATCCTCTCACCGTGTGGCTTCGATGTGGAGCGCACGCGGCAAGACGCCGCTCTGCTTGAACAGCATTCCGCCTGGTCGGAGCTGCGGGCCGTGCGCGAGGGACGCGTGTATCTCATCGATGGGAACCATTACTTGAACCGCTCCGGGCCTCGCCTGGTCGAGTCGGCGGAACTGATTGCCCGAGCGCTATGGGGGGAGCACGCGGGAATACCACTGCCGGCAGAGGGCTGGCAACCTTTGCGTTAAGCGTCGCCCGTCAGCCACCAGTGGAGTGGAGCAAAGACACACAATTCAGGGCCGTCCCCCAGGGCTTGCCAGCCGTCCCAACAGAGCCTTCTTGATCGGGAAGCGGCTAACGTCCTCACCCGAGTGGCATTGGATCAGCCCGCGCAGGGCAAGAAAGAAGACGGCAAGCACCAGAGGCGGCCCTTTGCTGTGTGCTCTTACCTCCTGTCGCTGGCGAGCGTACCAGCGGCAGGCGCAAGAGCCAGAGCGCCAGTTGACCGGCACACGCTACGACTGCTCGCCCCGCCTGGGCGCAGAGGCCCAGAAGATAACGACGACAAAGAGGGCGAACAGCAGCACCAGGAACCCCATCAGACCGTCAACGATGGGGGCCAGGCTGAACTGGAAGAGGCCGGCGGCGGCAAAGAGCAGGACGACACAAATTCCCACAATGGGGAAGAGGAAAAGCCAATTGTAGCGCCGCGCTGGATCGGCGGCCCGCCGGCGCCGGCTCGGTAGCGGTGTATAATCAGACTCCAGTGGCTCCATGAAACGCCTTTCTACGGCTGCGAACGCAGGCCGTGCCACCAGGGACCGGCATCTTGTCCAGCCCGCGCCGTCGACTTGCGCCCGCAGCGGATGATTTCATCACTCAGCTCAGTTCCTGGTGAACCAGCGGCGCCAAATGGGCAGCCTCGTGCTGAGGCCTCGTCTCGTTCGGTTCACCGGCCCTTATTATAGTGTCTCCTGGGCAGGAAAGCAACTCTGCTGACAGTCACCTGGCAGCTAGCGCAAAGGCTCAACTCTGCATGGCGCCTGCGACCCACCCCCAGCCTGGGCTAAGAGGTACGGCAACGACCGGACTCGGGGGTGCAGCGAAGCGAATGCCTGACCGAAATAAAAGGCAGCGGGCGCAACCGGTTCAGATAGCGACGCAGCTCCAAGGCATTGACATGATAGGTGGAACCTTTGACCGTGGCAGGGATTCGGCCTTCAGCAATGGCAGTACAGAGGTCGGCAATGGTCAGGACACGCTCTGGCATGAGGCACCTCCATAAAGACGTGTCGCCGGGGACCCCTGGATGAATCCAGGGGGAAAACGGCTCTCTGCTTGCGCCGTTGACATTTCAGTCTCCCCGTGGGAGCATACTCTTCGTGAGACCAAAGGCACTGACATGCGGTCAGCAACGGCTTCGTCTCACCTGGCAGGGGGGCGGGTCAACCCAGCCACAGTGCTTTCCTGTCCTGCGGGGCAGTGGGCTGCCGTCAACCAGCCCTGAAGCCCGGGCCGATGCGGCTGCGGGCAAGCCCCTGGCTTGAGCCGGGGGTTGTTGACGAAGACTGTGCACTCGCAGCCGGCCAGTCCCACCCGCCCACTCCGTGCGCTGCGCATCCACCCGACAGGCCTCTTTCCCCCTCCTTCTTCGCGCGCGTCAGCGAGCCGGGCACAACCTGCTCTCATCTAGCCACACGCACCATTACCGGCGTCGGTTTCAGTGCATTCACTCCATCCATTAAGAAAAACACGGCAAACGCACACTTTATTTCCATAACAAGGCGTTACATTGCAAAAGCAGGCTACAAGAAAAGCAGTAGCTACTGCTGCTCCACCCGCTCATGAAGAACAAGCAGGTCCTCACGCTCGCTCGTCTTCCTTATCTGCGTCCTCAGCCCGCCCGTCTGGGGCAGCTCCGGCTCAAGGGGAGCCATTGTCGTTCGCTGGGAGGCGGGGCCGGCATCGAGGGGAGCAGCGGGAAGGTAGAGAGTAAAGCAACTGCCTTCCGAGAGCACACTGGTTGCCGCCACTCTACCTT
Source organism: Thermogemmatispora aurantia (assembly GCF_008974285.1). Lineage (GTDB taxonomy): Bacteria > Chloroflexota > Ktedonobacteria > Ktedonobacterales > Ktedonobacteraceae > Thermogemmatispora > Thermogemmatispora aurantia. The sequence continues at coordinate 164,191 of NZ_BKZV01000002.1, forward strand.
GCATCGCCTCTACCCACTCCTTGACCAGGGCCAGGCCCAGGCCGCTGCCGCTGCCATCGCGACGCAGCTTGCTGGAAGCCTGATAAAAGCGCTCCCAGATCCGCGGCAACTCCTCGGGGGGGATACCCTCGCCCGTATCGCGCACCAGAATCACCACCTCATGCTCCTTCTGAGAGACTGCCACGGCCACAATGCCCCCCGGCGGCGTATGGCGAATGCCGTTGTGCAGCAGATTCTGCAGGGCCTGAGCGAGGCGCTCGGGATCAACCAGAGCCAGGGGCCCCACTGGAGGAGTCTCTGCCACCACCTGCACCCGTCCGCTCTGCCAGGCCAGCGGCGCGCGTGCCTCTACCAGGCGGCGTACCAGCTCTCCCACATCGGTCGGCACGCAGCGCAAGGTCAGACGCCCAACCTCGGCACAGGCCAACGCAAAGAGGTCCTCCACCAGCCGTTGCAGGCGCAGCACCTCAGCCTCCATCACCACCAGGTCCCGCGGCAGCGATTCGGGCAGCTCGCCGCGGTCCAGGCGATGCAGCGCCGCCTCCAGATAGCCCCGCACGGTAGCAACGGGTGTGCGCAGCTCATGGGAGACGGCGGCCACCAGCTCGCGCTGGGTCTTGAGCAGTCCAGCCACCGTATCGCGCTCCTGCTTCAGCTCGCGCAGGGCCCGCTCCAGCTCGGCGGCCATTGCGTTAAAATCGGCCTGCAGCTGAGCTACCTCATCCTCACCCTCGACGATTACGCGCACCTCATAATGGCCCTGGCGCAAGGCATGGGCGGCCTCCGTCAGCGCGCGCAGACGGGCCGTAGTCCGGCGGACCACCAGGTAGGAAAAGAAAGCCGTCGGGGGAATCACCGCCAGTAAGGCGATGAACGACATCAGCCCGAGCATCATCGTGACCGAGATGAGCAGGGCCAGATCTCTCACGTTGGAGAGGGCCAGCAGGTCGAAGAGGAGAATGACCAGCCCCGCTGCTAGCAGGACCATCATGGCGTGAGCGTGAGTCAAGGCCCACAAGAGTTGTTTGCGCCGCAGGCGGCTCCACAGAGAGAGCAGGCATAGGAAGCCACGCCAGACAATATAACCAACCAGAGCGACCAGCGCCATTCCCAACAAGACCATAGGGAACGCGGCCAGTCGGGGAAAGAAGAACGTGGCCCCCAGCCAATGCTCCAGGCTCAGCAGGAGAAAGGGCAGTCCACAGAGCAACAAGAGAAGCAGCAGTCCCCAGGCCAAATCGCGCGTCCAGCGCCGCCACCAGGGTGGGGGCCCGACCTCGGCGCGCAGGGCAAAGTAGCCCAGCCCGAAAGGCGCCAATAGCAGCAGGCTAAACTCACGTCCCGTCTCTGTAGCAGACGTCAGACAGATCAAGCCGCTCAGCAGCAAAGCAAACAAGACAGCTTCGAGCAGAGCGCGTCTGCGCCTGGCCCTCAACCAGAGGCTCGCCCATCTTTCTTTCATCACCCTCCTCCTGTTCTTGAGGGGCTATGCGCACGCCAGCGATAGCCTACGCCCCAGACCGTTTCGATGGCTTCCCCTAGCGCTCCCAGCTTCCTGCGCAGGCGCAAGACGGTATTATCCACCGAGCGATCGCCACCGACATAGCTCTCACCCCAGATCGTATCAAGGAGGTAAGCGCGGCTGAAGGCCCGCCCGGGACTGCGCAGGAAGAGATGAAGGAGTTCAAACTCAGTCGGACTGAGATCGAGCGGCTGGCCGTCCAGGGTCACTAAATGGGCCTGGGCGTCGAGGCAGAGCGGTCCATCGATAAGGGGTCGCTCGGCCCGCGCCAGATCCTGCTGCAGCATCTGCTGAATCAGCTCGGCACGGCGCAGGAGCGCATGCACCCGCGCCAACAGCTCACGCATGCTAAAGGGCTTGGTCAGGTAATCATCGGCTCCCAGCTCCAGGCCCACCACGCGATCGGTCTCCTCACTCCGTGCCGTCAGCATGAGCACCGGGGTGGGCGCTTGCTGGCGCAGGCGGCGCAGCACCTCCAGACCATCCATGCGTGGCAGCATCCAGTCCAGAATAACGAGCGCAGGGCGTTGCTCCTCATGCAAGCGCAAAGCCTCTACCCCATCGGAGGCATAGAGGATCTCGTAGCCGTCCGCTTTCAGTTCGCGAATAATAAGCTGCGCCAGATCCTGCGCATCCTCAACAAGCAAGAGCTTCTTCATGGCCATTCTTCAATCACTTCAGTATGATCTCCTGCTTCTGCCCAACAAGAGCCAGAGCCAGGCGGCCTACCAGGGGCATCAGGTAGAAGCGCCGACGGGTCGCCTGAATCAGGCCAACGAGCCAGCCCGTGAGGGTCACCACCTGCAGCGTTCCAAACAGCAGCAGCCAGCAGCACACAGCAAGAGTATCCATCTCGGGTGGGAGCCACCACAAGGCGAGGCGACTCACATAGATAGGCGTCATCATCATAAATATATCGATGATGGTCACCAGTCCAAAGAAGAACAAGGATTGCAGGGCATGGAAGCGCACCAGGCGACTCCTGCCCCCGAAGAACAGGACTAGCAGGCCAGAGAGCCAGCCCCCCAGGTAACAGAGCATGCCCAAGACGGAATCGGCGTTCGTAGAGGATGATGGCTCGTCTGAGGCTTGCTCAATCCCGGGGTGGTAGCTTGTTAGAGGCAACCAGTCAGCAGCAGCTGCCTGCCTGAGCTGCTCCTGCTGCTGAACGCTTCCCTTTTCTCCCTGCAGGCCCTCGGAAGGAGGCCTGGTCTGCCAAGCAGTGGCATAAGTGGCATAATACTTTCTTTTGTCATCCAACACGAGAACGATGCTCCTTTCTCCTCTTCGCGCCACAGCGACATGGTCTCAGCCCGGCGCGCTCACAGCAATGAGCACACGCAGGCTGCTAGCTATTACAGGAGAAGAGCTTAATCCTGAGTTGTCATCGCCGTATCCGATCTTTGTCGCAATTCTGTCGCAACCGCCTGCTAGCGACCACAGCCAGGCGGTGCGCACCACGATGGCGCGGTGAGGGAGACAGGAGCTGAGCATCAGGACAGCCCAGTCGGAGAGCGGAGGAGGAAAGCGCAGAGCGGAGCGCCGGCGAAGCCGCCAAGAAGCGAGAAGCGAGGCCCTAGCGGGGCGGCCCCCGGCGAATACGGCGGCGCATTGCCTCCAGCGGCCACTGCTGCCAGGTTCCCCAGCGCTCTGGTACGATATTTTCGACCCACCATGTCACCCCGACGCGGGCGTAGGCGGCCACCAGCGTCCGATCGGCCTCGGGGTCCTCGCCGGAGCTGATCCCGAAATGTACCACCTCAAAGGGACTCGGCTGCGAGCGCTGCTGCTGCAGAGCGGCCCCAATCTCAGCCATCGTCTCGGCTGAGAGCATGTCAGTCAGAGCCAGATCGCGCCCAATAGGAATGAAACCATCCCAGCGGACCGCCCGGCGCAGCGGGGCACGATTGGGCCACATCCCGGCCACCCAGATTGGAATACGCGGCTGCTGACGAGGTGGAGGGAGAAAGTGCGCCTCCTGGATGCGGTAGTAGCGTCCCTCGAAATGGAAAGGCTGACCACTCCACAGCCCGTTGAGGATCGCCAGGCCCTCGTCGAGCATGGCCCCCAGCACCTTCAGGTCCGATGGCTCCCCCAGGGCCGCAAAATCGAAGTAGCCACCACCCAGGCCCACACCCAGCACCAGACGTCCGTCCGAAAGATGATCGAGCGTCACCGCCTGACGGGCTACCTCCCAGGGACGGCGTCGCGGCAGCGGCGTCACCAGAGGGCCAAAGCGCAGACGCTGCGTATGCAGAGCAATCGCTGTCAACGCTACCCAGACCTCCGCCAAGGGATCGTTGGTCGGCGCCAGGGTTGTGCGCGCAATCTGATCCCAGAGAAAAAAGCCGTCCCAGCCGGCAGCCTCCGCCTCCTGGGCCAACTCACACAGCAAACGCACATCAGCGAGGGGGCCAAAATTGGGGAGATGCAGACCATAGAGCATCGTTCTTCATGTAGAAGCGTTGTCTGAGGCGGCGCAGGCACGGGTCATGCCCGCGCCTGACAGCCAACGCAAAGCCAATAAAAAAGGGGTGACCGATGGGGCTCGAACCCACAACCGCTGGAGCCACAATCCAGAGCTCTACCGATTGAGCTACGGCCACCATGTTGCTTCTTTGATTACGTGCACAGCCAGTATAGCGGAGAGTTTGTCGGCTGTCAATAGGGCAGCGGCCAAAATCAGGCGCTGACCTGCAAATACTTACAGGCCAGCGCAGTGCCCACCTCTCTGCTTGTTTGTCAAGGAGAGCCTGACCCGCATAGAGCCAGGAGAGCAGCCCGGCTAAGCCGCCAACGAGCTAAGGGGATACCTCATCAAGGCGGCGCAGGCGCGTGGCCGTCCCGAACTGAGCGATCACCGCCGCTACAATCAGACAGCCCGCGATGATCAGGAAGGTACTCAGCGGACCCAGTGTCGGAATCAGGGGCGGAATGACCAGCAGGCCTACACTCCCCCCGAGATGGCCAACGCCATCGACCAGCGCGAAGCCTGTGGCGCGCGCCCGCGTAGGATAGTGCTCGGTTGACCAGGTGTAGGTCATTGGCACCCAGAGATTGAAGCCGAAAAAGAGCACGATCGAGCCGAGCACCGCCACCGCGAAATTGCCAGCCCCGCCCAGGGCTATTAGCAAGCAGCCAATCAGGGTGAGCAGGGCCGCCACCGGTAGCCAGTACTTGCGCTCCAATAGCTCACCAAAGGCATAGTCGAAGATGGCCACCAGCACGAAGCCCACTGAGCCAATGGCCACGATTAGGCCGGCCTCGGGCGGCGGAAATTTCAGGGCCGCCAGTAGCGAGGTCAGGCCCGCCGCGATGGCATAGACCGTAATGTAGCCAATGAACCAGACGACGAAGAGAAAGAGCGTGCGCAGCAGATAGAGGCGATTGCCAAAGATCTCGACATAGGGTATCCGGCCCGGCTGCGTCTCGACCGGAATCTCGGAAGGCGTGGGTAGCTCGCCAACGCGGGCCAGGGCCTGCGCCTCCATTTGCGCGACCACGCCTGCCGCCGCCTCGACCCGCCCTTGCGAGATCAACCAGCGCGGCGACTCATGAAGCTGGAAGCGCATGAGGATGCCGATCAGCGCCAGCAAGGTGCCGATGCCATACATCAGGCGCCAGCCGAAGGTGAAGCCAGGGCCTGCGAGAGCAAAGGGCAGTCCCAGCGGGAAAGCTTCTGGCTGGGTAGTGAGCAGCAGGCCCAGCCAGACCCCGAGGAAGGCGCCCAGGGAGGACATGATAAAGATTAGCGAGGTATAGCGCGCCCGTCCCCCGCTCGGTGCCACTTCATTGATATAGGTATTGACAAGGGCCAGGTCCGCACCAACCCCAATGCCCGTGATGGTGCGTGCAATAATAAAGTTTACATAATCACTGACAAGAGCATTGTAGAGCGAGCCTAGCCCGGTGATGACCATCGTGACCAGTAGCATATCGCGCCGCCCGAGGCGGTCCGCCAGGGGACTGAGGATGAGGGTGCCAATCACGTAGCCCACCAGGTTGAGCAGCACCGGCAGGCCCAGATAGTTGGCCGCCGATGCAGGGCTACAGCCAGGCACGATCTGGACACAGGTCTGGATGAAGGAGACGTTGATGTCGAAAATGTCGAAGAAGGTGAAGAGGAAGCCAGCCCCGATGATACCAATGTAGAGATAGGGCAAGGCCCAGATGGGGATACGGTCCAGGCGCGCTACTACAGCAGCGGCTGTGCTACTGGCACCACTCACGGGCCGCGAGGGCTTGCCTGCTTCGGAAGCCATACTTGCCTCCCTCCCTGGCGCAGGCGCGGCTGTCATTGTCAGCCAGCCAATCAGCCAGAATATATTGAGCAACGCTGCTACAATCCGTTCATTCTGGCCCGATGAGGTATGTTCCGCCGGCCCGATGATCTATGAGCAAGCAGCCTGTTTTAGACAATTGTACCTGTGCTTCTCCCTCGCTGTCAAGGGAGGGAGCGGCAAGCAGAGAGACAAGAGGCAGTCTGGTTGTCTTTTTCTCCTTTCCTGGGCATGCCTGGACGCAGGCACCACTGGCAACAGGAGAAGACTTGACATCGGTCTGGTCGTGCCATACACTCCAAACAAAGGCGCTAGTAGAGCAAACAGGCCGGTTCTTTGTAGCAGAAAGGGCACGTGGCTACATGGTTCATCACACGTCAGAGGAGATCAAGAGCAACCAGGTCAGGGAGGGGGAAACCGATCTCTCTCAGTTGCCGGAAGTACCGCCTGGCATGCTGATTCCGGCCCCCAGCAGCACGCCACGCAAGCGGACGCGCTGGCCGGATGCCATCGATGTGATCTTTGAGAAAGATCCTGCCTGTAACAATATTTTTGAGGCGTTGCTCTACCAGGGGCTGTGGGCCATCTTCTTTCACCGCATCGCGCATTTTCTCTATAATTTGCATATCCCTGTCATTCCTCGCCTGATCTCGCAGTTCGCGCGCCTCGTCACCGGTGGCATCGAGATTCATCCGGGCGCCAAGATCGGGAAGCGTTTCTTTATCGATCACGGCGCTGGCGTGGTGATCGGCGAGACTGCCGAGATCGGCAACAATGTCATGCTCTATCACCAGGTGACGCTCGGCGCCACCGGCTGGTGGCGTCCAGGTCCTGGGCGCAAGCAGAAGCGCCATCCAACCATCGAGGATGATGTGACGATCGGCGTGGGGGCCGCTATTCTGGGGCCAATTACGATCGGGCGTGGAAGCAAGATCGGCGCCATGGCCCTGGTACTCGAATCGGTGCCGCCCAATTCCGTGGTGGCAGCCAAGCCAGCTGAGCTGCTGGTGAAGAGTGGCGAGCCCCTGGCCAAGCACGAGGAACTAACCCAGGGTTGGGAGATGGATTATCAGATTTAAGTTCGACCGCGAGCAGTGCGCCTGGTCAGGTCTGGTCTGCCGCCTATCCGACCAATCGGCTGACCGTCCTGGCTCACTTGGCCAGACCGGCCAGGCAGTCTCGCTACGAAAACAGGCTCTCTCTCCCTGTTGCAGCGGGCGGGCCTGGCCTGGCACCCGCGGCCCGCCCGCGTTCTTCCTTCCTCCCTCCCTCTTCCGCTCCCCGGGCCGGGTCGCTGTGACTCCCGATCCTGGCACCCTGACCAGCCGTGGCATCACATCAACCACGCAGACCGTTCACCGTTCACCTTAGCCGTCGCTGGCGCTTTCCTCCCCATAGCTGGCCAGGGTTTCAATCAGCAGCTCCCAGAAACGGGGCGCATCGAGGCCGTAACCAACGCAGGCGTTGGCCCGTCGGCCCAGCACCCCATAGACATCGCAGACGGTTCGCCCTAGGGTGTACTCGCCGCGCGTCTCGATAGCAACGTACATGCTGTGCTGGCTGACGAGGGTCGGATCAATCAGAGCCGCTACTGCACAGGGATCATGCACCGGCGGCGCCGTGAAGCCAAAGACCTGACGATAGGTGTTTCCAAAGAATTCGAGCAACTGGCAGACGAAGGACGGCACAGGACGCCCAAGGGCGCGCAGGCGCTCAAGGATCGCCGGGGTGGCTAGAGCCTGATGGGTGACTTCCAGCGGGATCATAGTGATCGGGCAGCCGCTGTTAAAGACGATGGCCGCCGCCTCGGGATCGAAGTAGATGTTGAATTCGGCGGCAGGGCTGACATTTCCCAGGCCAATGGCGCCGCCCATCAAATAGAGACCTTTGAGGCGCGAGAGAATGGCAGGCTCGCGCGTGATGGCACTGGCCACATTGGTGAGCGGTCCCGTGGCCACAAGCACCACATCGTCCGTGCTGCGCACCAGATCGATGATGAGATCGACGGCATGCTCGGGCACCGCTTCCCGCTCGGGCTGTGGCAGGGCCGGCCCATCAAGACCCGACTCGCCGTGAATATCTGAGGCATAACGCGCCTCCCGCACGAGCGGCTGCGCCATGCCTCTGGCTACCGGTACATCACGGATGTGTGCCAGAGTGCAGACGCTGAGTGCGTTGCGCGTGGTCTTTTCCAGCGTCTGATTGCCGGCCACCGTGGTGATAGCCAGCAGCTCCAGCCCCGGGTGACGCGCCGCCAGCAGCAAGGCGATCGCGTCGTCATGCCCCGGGTCGCAGTCGAGGATGATCTTCTGCTTCTTCTCCATCGCAGTTCCCCTCTCTGTCCTATCGCAAAGGCGCGCTCTTCTTCGTCGCGTCGACCGACCACAGGAGAGCGAAAGCGTTCGTTCGGCTCGCTCAGCGTCACTCTCACATCACAGGAGCAGCTCCAGGACGCTGAGCGGCTGCCGCTTCCTTCCTCCTGCTGCGGCGGACAGAACGATTGTACCACTTCCTCCAACAAAGGAGCGGAGTTAGACGGGAGCGAGTGGAGCTGGCCGCCTCGGCCTGCCTGCCCTCCAGCCCGTCGCCCATCTGGGAAGAGTATCTTTCGCGCGTTCCTCTTGCTATAATGGCCGCAGAACAACTCGTTTTGGGGGGTTTGCTTGACGAAGATGGCCCGCGCCAACCTGCTCATCGGCCAGTCGGGAGGCGCCACCGCTGTGATCAACGCCAGCCTGGTTGGAGCTGTGGAGACCGCGCTGGCGAGTGAGCGGGTGGCCAATGTCTATGGCATGCTCCACGGCATCGAGGGCTTCCTCAAAGAGGAGCTGATCGACCTGAGCCGCCAACCGGCAGAGCTGTGGCCACGCCTGCGCGAGACGCCTTCTGCGGCCCTGGGAACCTGCCGCTACCGGCTGCGCGATGAGGACCTGGAGCATGCTTTAGCGCTGCTGCGCCGCTATGAGATCCGCTATCTGCTCTACATCGGCGGTAACGATTCAGCCGACACGCTTCATCGCCTGGCTCTCGCCGCCCAAGATCGCGGCTACGAGCTGCAGGCGATCAGCATTCCCAAAACCATTGACAACGACCTGCCACTGACCGATCACTGTCCCGGCTACGGCAGCGCCGCCCGCTTCATTGCCCTGGCGACACTCGATTCAAGCCTTAACACGTCCTCTATTCCCTGGCACTATCCTGTCAAGATTATCGAGACAATGGGGCGCGATGCTGGCTGGCTGGCCGCAGCTTCGGCGCTGCTCAAGGAGGACGAGAGCGATCCGCCGCACCTGATCCTGGTGCCCGAGCGTCCTTTCCGCCAGAGCGAGTTTCTGGCTCGTGTCGAGGCCATCCAGCGCCGCCTGGGCTACGTCGTCATCGTGGTGGCCGAAACGGTCCGCGACGAGAGTGGGCGCCCGCTGGGCAGCCTGGGCGCTTTGGGAGTCGACGCCTTTGGCCATCCCTTGCTGAGCGGCGCAGCCCAATATCTGGTAGAATCAGTCAGAAGCCAGCTCGGTCTGCGGGCACGCTTCGATAAGCCCGGCGATTTGCAGCGCATGGCCAGCGCCTACGTCTCGCCGGTCGATCGCGCGGAGGCGCTGCTGGTTGGACGCCAGGCTGTCCTGGCCGTGCTTGCAGGGGAGAGCGACCAGATGATAACCTTGCAGCGCGAGGAGGGACCTGTCTATGGCTGCACGACCGGCCTGGCCCCGCTGGCCTCTATCGCCAATGAGAAGCGCTGTCTGCCAGCCGAGTATCTCGATGAAAGCGGTACGATGATCACAGAAGCATTTCGCGACTATGCGCTGCCATTGCTGGGTGAGCTTCCACCGCGCTATGCGCAGCTTGCGCCCATAAAGGTCAGGTGAAGGAAAGACAATGGGGTCACTGAAACGCGCAATTCTGGTCGTACTGGACGGCGTTGGAGCTGGAGCCAATCCTGATGCCGCGGCCTACGGCGATGAAGGCGCCAGTTCGTTAGAACACTGCGCCCAGGCCGTCGGCGGGCTGGAGCTACCCAACCTGGGTCGGGCCGGCCTCGGCAACATCACACCGATCCTGGGCACGCCGCCACGGGCCGACGCCGATGGCTCGTGGGGCCGCATGAGCGAGCAGGGAGCCGGCAAGGACAGCACAACCGGCCACTGGGAAATCGCCGGGCTGATCCTGCGCCAGCCCTTCCCAACCTATCCACATGGTTTTCCGCCCGAGCTGATCGCTCGCTTCGAGGCAGCTATTGGGCGCAAGGTCCTGGGCAACAAGCCGGCCTCGGGCACCGAGATCATCAAGGAGCTGGGCGAGGAACATCTGCGCACCGGCTACCCAATCGTTTATACCTCAGCCGACAGCGTCTTCCAGATCGCCGCTCACCAGGATGTGATTCCCCTGGAGGAGCTGTATCGTCTCTGTCAGATCGCCCGCTCGTTGCTGGTGGGCGAGCACGCCGTGGGGCGCGTCATCGCTCGCCCTTTCACTGGTACGCCCGGCCACTTCGTGCGCACCGAGCACCGGCGCGACTTCTCGCTGCCCCCCACCGGCCCTACCCTCCTCGATCATCTGCAGGCCCGCGGCTACGCTGTCATCGGCCTCGGCAAGATCGAGGATCTTTTTGCCGGGCGGGGCCTGACTGCCAGCGAGCACACTGAGACCAATCGCGCTGGCATGGAGGCCGCGCTGCGCTGGCTAGAGCGCGATTTTACTGGTCTGCTCTTTGTCAACCTGGTCGAATTCGACCAGCTGTGGGGCCACCGGCGCGATAGCCACGGCTACGCCCAGGCGCTGCGCGAGGTCGACCGCTGGTTCGGCGTCGTGCGCCAGCGCCTCCAGCCGGGCGACGCCCTCTTCTTCACCGGTGACCACGGCGTTGATCCGACCTATCGCGGTACCGACCATACGCGCGAACAGGTACCGCTGCTGGCCTATGGACCAGCCGTGCGCCCTGGCCTCGACCTGGGGGTGCGCTCCACCTTCGCCGATGTAGGACAGACCATCGCTCAGGCCTTCGGCGTTGAGCCGCTGGCCGCCGGCACCAGCTTTGCACAGGAACTGGGACTGCTATGACCGATCGACAACTGCGTAACGATTCCTATCCGCTACTGCATGGGGAGCGCGTCTATCTGCGCCGCCCACAGCAGAGCGACGCTCCCCTGGTCTTCGCCTGGGAGCGCGATGACGAGGTGTGGCGCTATGACCCCCATCGGCCCTACTCGGAGACCCTGGAGGAGTTTTTGCCGATCTTCGAGCGCAATTACGTGATAGGCAATGGACGCCAGTTCTGGTTTATCATAGAGGACGAGCATCACGTTCCTATCGGCACCATCACCTACTTCAATCTGGATTATCGCCTGCGTCAGGCCGAGGTCGGCCTCGGCCTCGGCGAGAAGAGCCGCTGGGGCCAGGGCTACGGTCCGGAGGCCATCCGTACGCTGGTTCGCTATCTCTTTGAGACGCTCGGCCTGGTGCGCGTCTACGCCGAAACAGCCCAGGCCAATCAACCTGCCAGACGGGCCTTTGCCAAGGCTGGCTTCACGGAAGTCGGCCAGATCTTCGATCCGCGCAGCACCGGGGCCCCTTGGGTGCTGCTGGAAATTGTTAAAACAGAGGAAACCGCTGCCTCATGAGTACAACACCGACTTCTCAGAGACCAATAGATCCAGGCATCTTTAAAGCTTACGACGTGCGCGGGATCTATGGCCGCGACCTGACCGACGAGGCGGCCTATATCATCGGGCGAGCAGCCGCCCTCTATCTGGCGGTGCCGGAGATCGCCGTTGGGCGTGATATGCGCCTCTCGTCGCCGGCTCTGGCCGCGGCCCTGATCCGTGGCATTACCGACCAGGGCGTCAACGCCATCGAGCTGGGACTGACCACCACTGACGAACTCTACTTCGCCGTGGGCAAGTTCAACTATCCAGCAGGCGTGATGATCACTGCCTCTCATAACCCAGGCGAGTACAATGGCATGAAATTCTGTCGGGCCCAGGCGGCCCCGATCAGCCTGGATACCGGTCTGGCCGAGATCCGCGATCTGGCGCTGCGTGGCCAGTTCCCCGAGCCGGAGCGCAAGGGCCAGGTTATCCAGCGCGACGTGACCGATGACTACGTGGCGCATGCCCTCTCTTTCATCGACGTGAGCAAGATCAGGCCCCTGAAGGTGGTCATCGATGCCGGCAATGGCATGGCCGGCCTGATCATGCCGCGCGTCTTCCAGCATCTGCCCTGCGAGCTGATCCCGCTCTACTTCGAGCTGGATGGCCACTTCCCAAACCATCCGGCCAGTCCAATTGAGCCGGAAAACATGATCGATGTGCAGCGCAAGGTCCGCGAGGTAGGGGCCGATCTGGGCGCGGCTTTCGATGGCGATGCCGATCGCATGTTCCCCGTCGACGAGCAGGGCAACGTCATCGACGGCTCAATGGTGACAGCTCTGGTAGCTCAAAGTCTCCTGCGCAAGCATCCCGGGTCGACCATTCTCTACAACCTGATTGTCTCGCGTAGCGTGCCCGAGTTGATCGAGCGCCTGGGTGGGAAAGCGGTGCGCACGCGCGTGGGGCATTCCTACATCAAGGCCCAGATGCGTGAGCTAAACGCCATCTTCGGCGGTGAGCACTCGGGCCATTTCTACTTCCGCGACAACTGGTTCGCCGATTCCGGCTTGATCGCCTTCCTGCTGCTGCTCGAACTGGTCTCCATCGAGAATAAGCCGCTCTCGGAGCTGATCCGGCCACTCAATACGCGCGTGCGCAGCGGGGAGATCAACAGCCGCGTCAGCGATGTCCAGGGGAAACTAGAGGCCCTGGTCGAGCGCTATGGCCCACAAGCGCGCTCGGTCGATCGGCTCGACGGCATCACCCTCGATTTCGGCGACTGGTGGTTCAATGTGCGTCCTTCGAATACGGAGCCGCTCCTGCGCTTGAATGTGGAGGCCAACACGCGCGAGCTGATGGAAGCCAAGCGCGATGAGCTGCTGGCCTTTATCCGTTCCTAAAGGCCGCTGACGAGCCAGGGCCAGCCTGACAGAACAGTAACAAAGAGGCCGGCGTGAACCGCTCCTTTCCGGCTAGAGCGAAGCGCCAGCCAGCCCAGGCAAGCCGCCCCCGCTTGATAGGGCGGCTTGCACTTTCGCTACAAACTCGGGCTGGGCCGGGCGGAGGCGGGCAACGACTCCCGTTGAGCAGTCCCTGTCAGAGCTGCACGGTGTAATCGTTGCCGCCCTGGCCGTACTGGTAGAGAAAACGCAAGGTGAGGCTGGGCAGGCCCGCCGGGGCACTGAACATTACCCGGCCCCCTACCTGATGCGCGCCCGGCTTGAAGCCTGTGGGCAAGGTGCTATCAAGCGGGGCCCGCACATTCCCGGCAAGGACCAGGCGCAAGTAGTCGAAGCCCGGCCCCGGATTGACAGCCACCCCATTGGGGTTGTCGACGCGGAAGTTGAAGATGTAGTACTGCTGACCAGCTTTGACCTGGCCCCAGCCACTATAAGCAAACTGGCGCTCCACACTGACCAGGTGATAGGTCAGATAGAGACCCGGTTGCGCATTGTAGGTGTAGAAGATGGAGAGGTTCTGAGGATAGACTTTGCCGCTATAGCTAGCCGCATCAAAGGGGCCGCTGAAAGGGATGACGACCAGCGACTCGTTGAGCGTGGTCGAGCCAAGTTGGAGCTTGAGCTGCTCCAGCCGGGTTCCCCGGGGAACGGGGAAATCTAGCCAGCCATCGGCGCTCTTGCCGGGCGCCAGCGCCACCGCCAGCTTGACGTTGCTCGGCGCGATCGGCTTCTGACCCGGGACCAGGAGACGAGCGGCATCATAGTAGATGACTGAGATTTGGGCACTTCCCTCATTCACTACATGCAGATGGAGACGCACCTGGGCCGGCCCGGGACGAATCAGGTCGTCGCTAAAGGCGCTGGCATATTGGGCGTCAATCACCTGGAAGGTCAGCCCGGCGTAGGGCGCCGTTCGGGCCACACGCAGAGTGGTAATGGCCGGGACCGACGTCGTGGTCTCTGGGGTAAGCTCGAGACTCTGCAGCCAGCCCCAGACGAAGAGTCCCGTGCCCCCCAGGGCGAGCAGAGCCACAATTAAGACCAACACCAGCCAGAGACGCTGCCACGACGGTTTTTCTTCACCAGGTCCCGGACGCCGTTTGCTGCCCGGGCCAGCCTCCAGGCGTGGAGGACGCTCCGGCGCTGGCCACGGGCCAGAGCGCCCACTCGGAGAAGCCAGAGAATAGAGATCAGACATAAGAACTGTTTTGCCCCCTCTTTTGCTCCCTTTAGAGAACGTTCTTCCTCGCTTTTTTTGGCTCCTGGGAGAGCCTTTCAGGTATTTCTACTATAGAAAAGGAACCCAACCACTGGCATTGTAGCAGGTTTCCTCAGCGTTGACAGCTTTTTCGGGCGGTGATAGCATTGGAGTTGCTCCTCTCCTCACTGCCATGCCAGCTAGCCCACAGTGAAGAGAGCGAGCCAAGCGCACCGCGCGCAAGAGAGGCTGGCCTTCTGTCACGTCAAGACATCTTCGAGCGCGGTGCCCAGCCATCTGATCCGCTCTGCCCTGCCGGCGCGCTCCGTCCGCGCGGCGCGGCTTCCACAGGCATCCGTCTCCAGGCTGGCAGTCGCCAGCGGCGGGTCCGGGCAGGGTCCGAGCCAGGTCGGGCGCGACTGACCAGTACGGTTGCTGCGGCCACCACTCCGCGTAGCGCGATTATACCATCCAGAGCGCCTGCTTACTTAGAAGAGGGAGAGAGCAAGAAGGCAGAGGGACACCGCGCGCACGACGCAAAGGACAGACAGACAAAGGAGTACGTATTTGAAGATCCACGAGTATCAGGCCAAAGAGATCCTGGCGCGCTACGGCATCCCCATCCAGCCGGGGCGCGTAGCCTATACGCCAGAAGAAGCGGAAGCGATTGCCCGCGACCTTGGCGGACCAGTGGTCATCAAGGCTCAGGTCTATGTCGGCGGACGCGGCAAGGCAGGAGGCATTCAGTTTGGCAACACGCCTGAAGAGGCGCGCGCCGCCGCTGCCCGGGTCCTGGGCATGAACATCAAGGGGCTGACGGTTCAGAAAGTGCTGGTGGTCTCCAAGCTAGAGATTCAAGAGGAGTACTATCTTGGCATCGTCCTGGACCGCAAGACCCAGGCCCCGGTCGTGATGGTCTCGACCGCCGGCGGCGTCGATATCGAGGAGGTCGCCGCCACCACGCCCGAGAAGATTATCAAGCAACCCATCGACCTGCGCTGGGGGCTGCGCCCCTTTGAGGCGCGCAATATCCTGGCGCGCGCCGGTTTCCCTTCAGCGGTCATTGCCCGCGGCGGGTCGATCTTGACCGCGCTGGCACGGGCCTTCATTGAGAGCGATGCTAACCTGGCCGAAATCAATCCGCTGGTCCTGACCCGCGATGGCCAGGTGCAGGCCGCCGACGCCAAGATTGTGCTCGACGATAACGCCCTCTACCGTCACCGCGACTACGCTGCCTGGGAGGAGCCAGAGGAGGCCAACCCACTGGAATTCGAGGCCCACAAGGAGGGCCTGACCTATGTCAAGCTCAACGGCAACGTGGGCATCATCGGCAATGGAGCAGGCCTGGTCATGACAACCCTGGACATGGTCGCCGCCTGCGGTGGCAAGCCCGCCAATTTCCTCGATATCGGCGGCGGGGCCCGCGCCGAGGTGATGGCCAAGGCCCTGACCTTCGTCGCCCGTGACCCCGATGTCAAAGGCATCCTGGTCAATATCTTCGGCGGCATCACGCGCGGCGAGGAGGTCGCCAGGGGTGTCATTATGGCACAGCAGCAGCTGCCCGCGGGCCTGCCGATTGTGGTACGCCTGTCGGGTACTGGCGCCGAGGAGGGTCGCGCCATGCTGAAGGATGCGGGCCTCGATTGGGGCAAGGATATGCGCGATGCGGCGCAGAAGATCGTCGCCGCCATCCAGGCAAAGGAGAAGGGACAGCAGGCATGAGCATTCTACTCGATGAGCATACCCGTGTCATTGTCCAGGGCATTACCGGGCGCGAGGGGAGCTATCACACGACTCGCATGCTGGAGGCCGGCACGAAGGTGGTGGCCGGCGTGACACCCGGTAAGGGCGGTCAGAGCGCCTGCGGCCTGCCAGTCTTCGATACGGTGGCCGAGGCCAAGGCGGCCACCGATGCCAACGCCAGCTGTATCTTTGTCCCGCCCGCCGGGGCCGCCGATGCCATCATGGAGGCCGCCAGCGCCGGCATCAAGCTGATCGTCTGCATTACGGAGTTTATTCCAGTACTGGACACCGCCCGCGCCATGCTGGTGGTGCGCGAGCACGGGGCGACCCTCATCGGCCCGAATTGCCCCGGCCTGTGCACTCCCGGCCAGGGGAAAATTGGGATCATGCCCTATCAGATCTTTACCCCCGGCCCCGTCGGCTTCATTTCACGTTCAGGAACACTGACCTACGAGGTCGTGGCGCTGCTCACCGAGGCCGGCATCGGCCAGTCAACCTGCATCGGTATCGGCGGCGATCCGATCATCGGCTCGACCTTTGTCGATCATCTGAAGCTGTTCGAGCAGGACCCGCAAACACAGGCCGTGGTGCTCTGCGGTGAGATCGGGGGCAGCGACGAAGAGGATGCTGCCGAGTTTATCAAGACGATGAAGAAACCGGTGGTGGCCTTTATCTCGGGCCGTACCGCTCCGCCGGGCAAGCGCATGGGCCACGCGGGCGCCATTATCTCGGGCAATACGGGGACCGCTCAGGGCAAGGTGGCCGCTCTGCAGGCTGCTGGCGTACCAGTGGCCGAGACTATCTTCGATATTCCTGACCTGGTCAAGGCGGCCCTGGCCAGGCGGGTCTAGTCCCGTCCCGGCTGAGCCAGGTTCTGCATTGTCCAGGGGGGACTGGATGGATCGCTCCTAACCAGCCCTGGGTCCGCAAGTAACACCGCACCTATCCCAGACCACGCTTCGCGGCCCTGCTTGCGCTATGAGCGATCCGATCCATCCAGAAGAAGCCAAGCCCAGAGACAAAGGCGCTGATGCGAGGAGTGGCTCCGGCTCCCAAACAGTCCCATCACCCAGAGCGAGGGAGCCGGGGCCAGTCCCCGCCTGGCGAAGAGGAGAGATGACAACAGCACTCGTCTACGATCCGATCTTTTTAGAGCATATTACACCACGACGGCATCCCGAGCGTCCCGAACGTCTGCAGCGGGCGATGGCCGTGCTGGAGGCCCTCGGCTGGCTCCAGCGCGAGGGGCTGGTTCTGCTTTCCCCACGCGAGGCCAGCGAGGACGAGCTGGCCCTGGCTCATGACCGCTTCTATATCCGCTCGGTGCGGGCCGCGGCAGAGCGCGCCGCCCGCGAGGCTGCCGCCGGCGGACGGGTCTCCCATTTCTTTGCGCCAGAGACCTTCATCTCCGGTCGCTCTTATGAGGCCGCGGCTAAGGCCGCCGGCGCCGGGCTAACTGCCATCGACGCCTTGTTCAAAGGCGAAATCGATAACGCCTACTGCCTGGTCCGCCCACCCGGCCACCACGCCGAGTACGACGAGGCCCTGGGCTTCTGCCTCTTCAATAACGTGGCCATCGCCGCCCGCTATGCCATCGAGCGCTACGGCCTCGAACGAGTGATGATCATCGATTTCGATGTGCATCACGGCAATGGGACCCAGAACATCTTTTATCGCGATCCGCACGTCCTTTACTTCTCAACCCATCAGGCTCCGTTCTATCCCGGCACAGGACGCTCGGACGAGCGCGGCGAGGGGGAAGGTCTGGGCACAACGATCAATGTGCCACTGCCAGCCACAACCGGCTTCGAGACCTACGAGCCGGTCTTTCGCCAGGTGATGGCCCCCGCCGCTGACCGCTTTCAGCCGCAGCTGATTCTGGTATCGGCGGGCTTCGACGCTCACTGGAAAGATCCGCTGGCCAACATGTATCTCTCGACCGCCGGCTTCGCCCAGCTGATCATGATCATTATCAAGCTGGCGAAAGACCTCTGCGACGGTCGGCTGATCATGGTCCAGGAGGGTGGCTACGATCTGCAGGCTAACGCGGCCTGCGTTGCCACCAGCATCAACTTGCTGCTGGGCGACGACGCCGCTGTCGATAGCCTTGGGCCGCCACCGGAGAAGTCTTTTCGCATCAATACGGACGTGCTCATTGCTGAGCTGCGGCGCATCCATAAGCTGACAGGCTACCGTATGCGCAATGCCCCGCGGCCAGATATCGCGAAGCTGCGTCGCGAGGTCAAAGGACCGGAAACGGAGATCTCCAGCAGCGATCCCGCCAACAGCAACGGCCAGGGAACGGATGGCAGCCCCTGACAGCGCCAGACGCAGGCCTCGCCCGACTGGGCCGGGCTGCCTCCGGTTCGTCACTGCATACGTGCTCTCAAAGAGAAGGCCGTCAATAGTAGGAAGGAAACAGGAAGCAAGAAAGGCCCCCAAGGTGCACTGTTATCGGTCAAGCGGACCGCTGAGACAAGGGTGGCCAGGTAGCTACAGCCAGAGCCACCCAAACGAGACGAGGCTAAAAAACCAGAAGGAGCGAGCCAGGGCAATGATGCCCCTACTACCAAGGAGGCCCCATGCAGACAGGTTCGCAGCTCGTGCGTCCTCTGACCTCCTGTGATCTCGCCCACGTTCAGAAGCTCCTGCTGTTCTCAGATTACGTTTACCAGCGCTTCACTGCCCAGGAGCTGTCGCGCCTCCTGGAGCACTATCCCGCCTGCGGTCTCTTCCACGCTGAGCAGCTGCAGAGCTTTTTGCTCTCCCAGGCCATCAATCCACCAGTGGCCTGGATCGGCGGCTTCGGCGTGGGCTGGAGCGAGCATCGACGCGCTTTTGAACATCTCGATCGCCTGCTGGATTATCTGCAACCCAGCCTGCAGGCGCGCGGCGTTACTCAACTCTATTACTCGGGCAACGACCTGGAACAAGACTGGCTGCGCACTCCACTGCTCAGGCGCGGCTTTGAGCCGCACGCTCTTCTCTACGCCTACGACAAGTTCGACTATCGCGTCCCCACGCACGGCAACCAGGAGGTCAGCGTACGCAGCGTGCGCAACAGCGACTTCGAGGCTCTCTGCGAGATCGAGCGGCTCTGCTTCGCGCCGCTGTGGCGCTACGATGCTTTGGCTTTCGCTGACATTGCCGCCACTCATCCCTACTTTGTGGTGGCGGAGCTGGCGGGACAGCTCGTCGGCTACCAGTTCAACACCGTCGATGAGGGCTACGGCTACTTGATCCGCATCGCCGTCCATCCGGCCTTCAGCGGGCAGGGAATCGGCGCCCGTCTGATGGCCGAGGCCATCAGCTTCTTTGCTCGTGCGGGCGTGCGCCGCATCATGCTTAATACCCAGGAGGATAACCAGCGGGCCCACCGCCTCTACGAGTGGTTCGGCTTCGTTCGGATGCCTCAGCGCGGCTTCATCTTACGCAAGGAGCTGCCTACCGTGAACACATCCTGATCCCTCGCCCCTCAAGCGAGGAGGAGCGAAGGAGCGGAAGCGGAAGGAGAGGAAGTCAGCGGCACGCCAGTAGGGCATGAGGCAGGCACTGGCTTCCTCTCTCGCGTGCCAGGCCAGCAAGGAAGGAATGGCCCGAACCTGACCAGCCTGGTCAGTTCAGTTGGTTAGAGGCTATAGATCCCCGTCAGGCGCATCACCTCCAGCGGCTCGGAGCGATTCTTGACGGAGACCGTCCCAACATGGTCGATCTGGACATGCTGGCGCACGCGGTAGAAGGTCGGGGCATTCAGGTAGATATTATTATCGTCGGCCCTGGACTGGAGACGGGCCGCGACGTTGACGGTATCGCCAATGGCCGTATAATTCTGGATGCGACCGCGTGAGCCGATATTGCCTACGATCGCCAGGCCAGTGTTGACCCCGATGCCGAACTTGACTGGCACTTCGTCGGGATGGCGACGACCGTAGTCGAGAATTGCCTGACGCATCTTCCAGGCCGCCCGCACCGCCCGCAAGGGATGGTCATCCTGCTCCAAGGGGGCATTGAAAATAGCCATGAGCTCATCCCCCCAGAAGGCCGTTAGCGTCCCTCCCTCGTCCCAGATGGCTTCTACCATCAGATCCAGATAGTTATTGAGCAGATTCATCATCTGCTCTGGCGGAAGACGCTCAGCCAGGCTGGTATACCCTCGGAGATCGGCGGAAATGACCGAGATTTCGCGCGTCTCGCCACCAAGCTTGAGTGAGCGGGGATCTTCAATCAGACGCTTGACCACGCTGGGATGAACATAGCGCCCGAAGAGTGATTTGATCTCACGCGCCTCGGCCTGCGCACGCTTCAGATCGGTGCGATCGTCGATGACGAGGGCCGTGCCAATATGCTGACCATGCTCATCGCGTAGGGCGGTCACATAGAAATTCATATTGACCCAGCCCAGCCCCGCGACCTCGCCTTCGAAGGCTACCGGCACACGTGTGCCATGTTCATGATGCAGTAACGCCTCCTGTAGCAGATCGACCAGGCCCAGCTCCGGGAGCGCCCCCAGCACCTCGTGATAGTGCCTGCCCAACACCGCGCGCTGATCCAGCTTCAGGATCGTGCCCGCTGCCCGATTGAAGGTGGTGATCACTCCTTGAGGGTCGGTCGTGATCACGCCGTTGGCAATCGAGGCAAAGATGTTGTCCATGTACTGCTTATCTTCGTTGACCTGACGCAGGGTGCGCTGCAGATCAGCGAAGAGGCGGGCGTTGTCAATAGCAATGGCCGCCTGATGGCAGAAGGCAAAGAGGAGGTCACGCTGCTGCGGGCCAAAAAGATTGGCATTGATGCGGCTGTCTACATAGACAGCCCCTATGCAGCGGTCGCGCACCATGAGCGGTGCACACATAATAGAGCGAATGCGGTTTTCAATGATACTGCGCTGATCTTTGAGATTCTGATCTTCCTGAGCATTGCTGGTCAGGATCGGCTGACGCGTCTGAATGACGCGATTGACCGTGCTCTGGCTGATGCCCAAATTAAAGGCATCGCGCTCCAGGCTGCGGGCGTCCTTGGTGCGCGCAATCTTAAACTCCAGCTCGCCCTGCTCGTTGAGCAAGACCAGAAAGCCGCGTTCGGCTCCGACAAAGCTGATCACCTGATCCATGACCAGGCGCAACACTTCGTTGAACTCCAGCGTCGAGTTCAAGGTACGCGCAATCTCATAGAGCGTTTCCAGCTCATGTCGCTCGCGTTTGAGGGCCGTGATACTACTGCGCAGCTTCTCCTGCTCGCGCTCCAGCGCCGCCGTCTCGTGGTGCTCCAGGCGCCGCTGCAGATTCAGGATGAGCTGGCTCAGGCGCGATAGTTCCAGATCGGCACGGCGACTGACCGCCAGCGTCTTACTGAGGAGCTGGACACGCGGATCACTTAGATGACTGGCATAGGTCCCCTCAACAGCGCGCTCCAGCTCACGCGTGTGCTCGTGTAACTGGCCAGAAATACGCTTCAGGGCCTCGCTCAGCGAGTGCAACTCCCCCAGGTCCGTCAACACTGTGCGTCCCTCCCTCCGAAGCAGCCAGAAGATGATGAAGATGAAGATGCCTCTCTTCGCAACGCTGCTTTATTATAGCACAGGGGCAGAGCAGACACAGAGAGACTATCAACTTGCTGCGCGCGAGATAGAGGGTAGACGGGATAGACCAGTCAGAGCGAGACCCAGCACGGCAACAGTGCCGCTAAGCCTCGCTCCAGACCCCGAGACCGCCCAGCCGGGGCGCGAGTACAGGCAGATCACCTGTGCGCTTCCTCAACGGGCCATCAGTCATGGCTAGAGGCCGTCCTTGCCCTTTTGAGCCAGGTAGCTGCGCAGCGAGAGGGGCTGAAAACCAAACTGGCGCTCGACGGCATCGAGAGCGGTGATGTTGTCGAAGGTAAAGAGAGTCAGGGCCGCCCGCGTAATCGGCGGCTTGGGCAGGACCAGCTCCATAGCCGTGGCCCCGATCCGCGCCAGGAAGAGAGGCAGAGGTAGGGCAGGGCGTCGCACGTGCAGCGTCTCCATCAGCAGGTTGATAATTTGGGCAAACGTATAATACTCTGGGCCGCCGATCACAAAGGTGCGGTTGCGGCTGCCCGCTGGATCGTCTAGCAGGTGCAGAACGACGCTGACCACATCCTCAACATAGATCGGCTGGAAGCGCAGCGAGCCACCACCAATCAGCGGCACGACCGGCGCGCTGCGGATCAGATCCGCCAGCCCTTTGAAGAAAGGGGCACCTCTCCCAAAGAGGACGGAGGGCTGCACAATGCTCCACTCAAGGGCGCTCTTTTTAAGGACCTCCTCGGCCAGGTAGCGCCCTTGCATGTAGCTGCCGGGCCGGTCTGGCCTGGTTCCCAGGCCGCTGATCTCGATCATGCGCCGGACGCCGGCGACCAGCGCCGCATTCACCAGATTGGTGGTGCCGGCAACATTGGTCCCCTCATAGGTATTGCCCGCCGACTGCTTGCGATCGGCAGTCATAAAGGCCGCATGGATGACCGTGTCGACACCGCGCAGGGCCGGCTCCAGCGAGACCGGGCGCGTTGTCGCCCCTTCTACCAGCTCGACATGCTCCACTGGCAGGAGCTGAGCGGCGCGATGGCGGTCGCGTACCAGGCAGCGCGGTCGCTCGCCGCGCTCGACAAGCCGCTGCACCAGGTGTCTTCCGATAAAACCAGTTGCACCCGTAATCAGGATCATAGCTTCTCTCCTCACTGCTGCCACTCCTGCGCTCTTTCAGCTGCCGTCAGCTGGCTGCCAGCCGGCGCTGTGTGGCAGACATGCTTTCTTCGCCAGCGGTGGCGAGATCCCTCAGAGAAGAAGACGTCACAGGAGCCTTTAACAGAGACCACCTTCTCCCGCCCGAGCGGAACCGAGCTTGCTGGCTCCCAAACGCAAAGCAGGAGAGCAGCAGGCCAGTGCTGAACCAGCAGGCAAAGCTGTGGGGAACCAACCTGGAGCAAGCCGGGAGGGATAGAGAGCCAGAACAAACCTCGCCTGCCAGGGACAGGCGAGGTGAAATAGCTTACCCATCCGTCGGTTGGCTGGCCCGTCCCGGCTCACTCCCAGTGCGGCCTGACCAGGACAGCCGCCCCGACCAGGGAGAGAAGTCAATTACCCGCTCCCTCCCTAACCCGGCTCCCACCACTCAGGTCCCGAGAACAGCCATCTATCGACAGGTAACGCTACCCATGACAGCCGGTACAACATCAGGTACACCTCTCCTTGGACAAGCCTGGCCGCTATTTCGTGATATTGAGACCGTCCACATGTTCGATCTCGATGCGCCGGCCCAAATGACGTTCCAGGACTTTGAGAATCTTATTCACAGTGACGCGCGTTGTCGGGCCACCGTGGCTAATGCGGGTGATTGTGGCTGGCGCAATGCCTGTTTCACGGGCCAGCTCCGTCTTGCGGAGGGCTGCTTCAGCGATCAGGTCGTCCAGTGTTGGCATCTCACTCTCTCCTTCGCTCTCTTTATAGAGCAATATTGTAATTATAGTATATAACACGGATAACATATTTTCTGGAGAAAGTCAATAAAGAGATGCAGAGAGAGATTCCATTATGGATATCTTTTGGCAGCAAAAGGAAAGCTTGTCTTCACATTATATAGAACCGCCTGGCCTGAAGATTTAGAGGAAGGTAGAAGAGGAAAGCCTGGGCGAATAAGAACAATGCCGGTGAACATAAGCACAGCCATAAAAAGGAGAGCAGCAGCGGGTTCGCGGGCAAGAACGGCCTCCAGGGGAGGCCAGGGTGGGCCACCGTTAAGTGAAGGCCATTAGAGCAGGGCCTCAGCCGGCAGATAGATGCGCACCGTCACGCCCTCATCTGGGGCGCTCTTAATCGTCAAGCTGCCGCCGGCAATAGCCAGGAGGGCACTGTGGGTCAGCAGGCCGCCGCCAGTACCACTCGTAGCTGCGTCGGCAGCCGCGATTCCCACGCCATCATCGGCCACCACTACCTCCAGATCGGGGTCACAGCGCGCCTGCAGCGTCAGGCGCAGACGGCGATGGACATCGCTGCCGCGGGCATGGCGAGCCGCATTGCGCAATGCCTCCTGCACAGCGGCAAAGATCAGCTCAGCAATTGCCGGTGGGGTTACCTCATCGATATGAGCGGCAGTCTCATCATCCACCTGCCAGCAGACCTCATCGAAGGCATCATGAAAATCCTGCTCCAGCATCGTCCGAATGGCCTGCACCAGCCCCTCGCGCTCCAGGCGATAGGGCGCTCCGGGCGTCGTCGCGCGCATCAGGGCCGCTAACTGACGATGGGCGGCGCTCACCAGTCCGACCGCCTCCTCAAGCGCCGTACGAGCCGCTTCCTGGCCCTCCTGGCGCGTCACCGTACGCAGCGTCTCCAGATGCAGCAGCGCCAGATGCATCTGGGGCAGAATCTCATCGTGCAAAATCCGCCGCTGCTGAGCGCCCAGCAACTTGACATCGATGATGCGGCGGCGTAGCAAAGCGGCGACGGCCTGCATTGCCTCATGATCGCCGATGGTATCGAGAATGCGCTGCCCACAGGCCTGGGCCAGATTCATATCCTCCTTCGTGAAGGTCCCACCATCCTCACGCGGCCCCAGAAAGAGGGTTGCCACCAGTCCGCGCTCGTCGTAGAGAGGCATCACCCAGCAGACCAGCGGCTCACCGCTCGCCAAGCGCAGGCGCAAGCGATAGGCCAGCGGCGTCCCGGCGCCGCGTCCACCAGGCGGGCGCCGCGGCACCAATCTCACCAGGGCATCTGTCTCACCGGAGACCATCCCTTCGCCGCGGCGCGGTAGCTCTGTCCCATTGAAGCGGGCGTCAGCTGGCCAACGATAGCTAAAAGTGCGCCGCATCGGGCCGGCCAGGATCACCAGGCGAGCACAGCGTACCGCCAGGACACTCTGGCAGAGGGAGAAAAAGAGATCCTCCAGCTCGCGCTCGCTCTTCTCCGCGCTCGTATTCAGCCAGTGGCGCAGACTGGTACTACTCAAAAAGCGGCCCAGCAAGGCAATGTAGCGATCATGGGCCCGATAGCTGCTCCAGGTAAAGAGAGCATAGGCCACCGTCGCCAGGCAGGTAATGCAGAGCAGCCCACCCAGACTACTATGTGTCAGCGAGACCAGGAGGGCAATGAAGAGCGCCACCGCCGTCGCCACAATGACGATGCCACGCCACTGCTCAAAGAAGCCCCGCCGCGCCAGTGGGCGCTCAATCAGGATGCCATGACGGACAATCGAGTAGCCGATGACCAGAATAATCAAGGCTACTACCAGATTGGCAATCAGATCAAGCACGAGCAAGCCCGCGGGAATACTGTCTAAAGGCGGCAGGGGTAGCAGCGGCGCCCCACGTTCAAGCCAGCGCAGCATTGACCACAGCCCGGCCAGGCCCAGGCCAATGGTCAGGGCCACCATCAAGAGGGCAGCCAGCAGCAAGGCCGGGCGCGCCAGGTGCCAGGAGAGCTGCGGCTCCTCTAGCAATTCTACCTCCGTGGGATCATCCCAGAAGGCTTCCAACAGCGCCCGTCGCAACGCAGGCCGGGTCCCCCCTCTGCTCCTTGCCTGCAGGCTCATCCCCAAAGCCCGCCAGCCGGCCACCACCACCTGCTGAATGCGACTGGAAGTAAACCAGGGACCGATGGCACAGAAGGCTACATAGACCAGGAAAAGCAGTGGCAACAGGAAGAGGGGAGAAATCCAGGCGCGGCCTGCGCTGGGCGGTGGCGTGCTATAGGCCAGCAGCTGCAACGTCTCAACAAAGGTGAAGGTCCGGCGATTGAGCAACAGCAACAAAAGCAGCGCCGTACCGAGCACGGCCCCCAGAGCCAGCAGCCAGGGAATGCGCCGCCGCCAGCCGGCGTTGATCAGCGAGGCATAGTGCAGGCCGATGGCGAACCAGATGTAGGGAACCCAGAGCGCTGGAAACCAGGCCGCCTGCCAGAGAATGTTGAGCAGAGGACGCAGAGCCGGCTGATCCAGCGGCAGCGTAATCAGCAGCGCATGCACAAAGAAAAAGAGGGCACTCAGCGCCAGACCCACTACACCCCAGAGCGTGATGCGCACCCGGTGGTCGCCGTTCAGCCAGACCGTACTCGCCAACCAGAGAAAGGTCACCAGGTTAAAGATCGAGACCGCCAGCGTCAGCGTGCGTAGCAAGGTGACCGGAGCAAGCAGTGTCTCAAGAGCCATCATTTCCCTCAATACAGGCAGACAGGCCGGCCAGCCCGGCTAAGAAGAGGCTGCCTCGCCCTCACTGGTATAGAAGGGCACCCACTCGCCCTTGCGATTCTGCACGTAGGCCACCCCTTGCTCATCCCAGACAATCATGCGATTGAGCGTATAGATCAGCGTCGCCCGTGCGCGCGCCACCTTCTCATCGACCGCCGATTCGCTCAAGCCCCAGGCGGCATAAATGCGACCATTCGTGCGGCTCACCGCGCGCTTATCGTGCAGATTCAGACGGGCCGCAATCTGCTCATTGGTCATGCCCTGGGCCAGCAGCTCGGCAACACGCAACTCGTTCGGCTCCAGCAAGGCGCGAGGGGACTGCTCATCCAGACTGCGCACCTCCTGCACGCGATCCTCAATCTCGGGGTCAACAAAGCTGCGGCCACTGATAGCATCACGCAACAACGGTATCAGCATACTTGGCAACAGATAGTTACTTTTGCGGACATAAGCGTAGTGCGTCAGAATGCCTGAAGCGCGGAACTCGCGATAATACTCGTCGTCATCCTGAATCGAATAGAAGACCACCGGCATACGGGGGCGCTCACGGCGAATAGCGACCGCCGCAGCCACGCCGCTCATCGCCTTGCGTCCCAGGGCAGGATCGCGCAGCTGCACGTCCATGAGGATCACATCCATATCCAGCTCGCAGGCGCGCGCCACGGCCTCACGTCCCGTGGCTGCCTCGCCAACCACCTGGACAGTGCCCGTTGCCTCCAGGCCCTCACGCAGGGCCTTGCGCAAGGGGCCGTGATCATCGACCAGCAGCAATTTCATCGGAGCATCCATAGCTGGAACGGGAACAGCCCTCCTTTTGATCCGATCCGTTGGGAACGCCAGAGCAACAACACCTCGCAGATCAGCTCAGGCGCCAGGTAAGGGCAGCGTCTTGACAGCCTTCCTGCAGACTAGAACGTCCCTGTGCGACGCCAGGGAACAGTGCGCGCCTTTATTATACATCGCTGCCAGCCCAAGAGGATGGGCCAGGGTTTAGACCAGGCCAGACCTCGCCCGGCCCGGCCCGAGAGTGCCTCAATCCCGGGAGGCATGAGAGGAGAGGGAGAGGAGAGGGAAAGAGGTAAGCGCCAGTGGACGAGAAAACGGGTGGGCCGACAGGGGGTGCCTTTCCTCGCAGGGTACGTCAACAGGCTGCCGACCCACTCGCCAGCGAGGCGCGGAGAGCGTAAACTCTACCGCTATGCCGCCAGGCTTCTCCTCAGCAGATCAACAGCGGAGAAGCCAACGGAGGCAGAGAGAACAGCGCTGAATGGAGGCGGTCACATCGCCTCACCGATTGGCTCACTTGACTGACCAGCGAGCGCCTAGTCAGCCCTAGTAGCCAGCGGTCTGCTCAAAGGCCTGGGCAATCACCTGGTAGCCCTTGTCCGTGGCATGGATATCGTGGAACACGCTACACATCCAGGTATAGCTGCAAATGTTGTTATTGGGAACGGCAGCCCCTCCAAAGGCAGAAAAAACATCGACGAGCAGCCCAAATCCCTGAACATCGCTCGCCAGATGTTCATTGATCTGCTGGCTATAGGGCACCGTATTGGGGCAGATGTTCTGGTAGGGATCATAATAGTTCATCACGAGCAGGTCGCCCGTCACCTGCCCGTTCACAGTAAGGGCCGCCCGCAACTGGGGCAGAATCACCTGGCGCAGATTGTAGTCCAGCGTCTGCAGGGCACTGGTGCTGCCAGCAGTATCGATGGCACAGGTCTGAGAGTTGAGATAGGGCAGGACATCATTAGCCCCGATATCAAGAGTCACAGGACTGACCTGGCCAGGATGGGCGCGCAGGAAATTGAGCGCGGCGTTCAGCTGCGAACCAAGGTAAGGATACTTGCGCAGGAAGGGGTAGGGACACTTGCCGTTGAGGAAGGTTACGCTGGTCTCGCCCGGACAGGCCAGGTTGACCATGTTGGTAGTGCCGTGAGCCTTCAGGTCCTGGAAAAAGTAGTCGCTGTAGCCGTGCGTGAAGTCAAGGTCGGGCTGGAAGCCAAAAGCGAGGGAGTTTCCCAGGACAAGGTAGTACTTCTTTGGACCAACCAGCTTCAAGCCCTGGGCATGAGCTGCACGCACATCAGGGGCAAGAACAAGGAGGAGTAGCAAAGTCAGGACGAAGGGTAGCACCAGGCGACAGCAGGAAGGTATGCGTTTACCCATACATGACCCCCTTTGGTGTCAGGGCTAACGTTGCAGCAAGCAGTGAGGAAAAGTACACACCCCTGTTACATAGTATACATTCTGAAACAAAATAATACAATACATTACATAGCAAAACGACCGTTTGCCCCCTCGCAGGCAGCGACGGCGACAGCCGGGGGGTGAGGCATAGGCGACCCGGTCAAGCCTTGACCCCAGGCCTCCTTCTCAGCTATAGTCTTCAGAGAAGCAACCGACTGGTTACGGCGAGGCCCAACTGGGTCGGAGCCAGACAGACGGTCGCTCTGTTTTTCTTCCCCGGTCGATCGGGAGAGCTTGAGGTAATGAGGCAGGTAAAGCGGGTATGGAGCAGACAGCACAGACAGACCAGCAGCGGCGCCGACCACGGCGCATTTTAGCTATTCAACAGATCTCGGATGATCCCCCCGGCTACCTTGGTGAGATCCTCGCAGAGCACGGCATCGCCTGCGATACTGTGCAAGCCGAGCAGAGACCCCTGCCGGATCACCTGGACAACTACGGCGCTTTGCTGGTGTTGGGCGGCCCCCAGCACGTGGGCGAGGAGGAGCGCTATCCCTATCTCCGTCAGGAGCAGGCCCTGATTCGTCAGGCCGTCGAGCAGGACATTCCGTACCTCGGTATTTGCCTGGGGGGACAATTGCTTGCTAATGTTCTTGGAGCGGATGTCAAGCGACACGATTTTGTGGAACTGGGTTTCTACCAGGTACAATTGACTGAGGCCGGGCAGCACGACCCGCTCTTTGAGGGGTTGCCGGGCTATCAGCAGGTAATCCACTGGCATGAGGATGTCTTCGGGCTGCCCGCCGGTGCCGTTCTGCTGGCCACCAGCCCAAGCACACCTCATCAGGCTTTCCGCTATGGGCGCTGTGCCTATGGACTGCAATATCACATCGAGCTGACGCCCGCTATGCTGGACATGTGGCTCTATACTCCCGACTACCGCGAGGAAATTATCTCGCTTCTGGGACCTGACGCCATCGGGCGCCTGGAAGAGGAACGGGCCCGCTTCTATCCGCTCTATCGCCAGCACGCGCGCCTGGTTTTTGAAAACTTCCTGCGCCTGGCCGGACTCCTGGCAGAGTGATCCCAGCCGTGGGCCTGGCTGGTCTGGCAGCAACCGCACAAGCCGGGTTTTCTCATTGCTCTCCTGCTGGCATGTCTGTGAGCAGGTTGGGGAGTCGTCGCCTGGCACGCGCTGGTGACCGTGTCTCCACCACGCTTCTGTCTCGTATTTGCGTAAGCAGTTGACCAGACAGGGATGGCATACTATAATTAGCGTAAGCGCGATCAAGGGACAATTTCCCTCGCTATCCCTCGCCTGGCGGGGTCTTAACGCTTTCCTCGCCCACTGCGAGGGATCGGTCGCCGTCTATCGGCACGGCGCTCCAGGTCCAGAGTATGTGCCAGGCGGCGATGCAAGCGCACAGCCAAACACGCTACCATACCTGCACCAGACTCGTCTTGTCCTGATCTATATCGCTATGTCGAGACCAAGCCGTGGAGTGGAGCTGAAGGAGTCATTGATTACGATGCCGCATGCAAGAGGCCGCCGGCGTCAGGCCAGCGCCGCCTCTGAGTCGTCTCGCTTTGTTTTCTCTGCTTGTAGCATCCCCTGTGAGAGGCACCCCGAACACAACGAGGACAGTTTTATCTCTGATGCCTCCACCGGCCTGGCCGCTGTCTTCGATGGCGTCGGCGGCAGCGCTGCCGGAGAAATTGCCGCTCGCATTGCCGCTCGCTGCACACACCAGGGCTGGAAAACAGTAATGCGCCGCCTGCAGCAGCACTATCCCAGCGGCCTCTTGCTGGATCAGCAGGGAGACCATCATCAGGAACTTGGCCGCTACTTGCGCGAGGTGCTGGAGGAGGCCGACGAGTTGATCCGCACAGAAGGCGCACAGCTAGCCGGGACCGACGATCTGGCCACTACGGTGGCACTCGGCGTCCTCTGCCCTCTCTCTAACGCTCCCGGGGCCTTGCTCCTCTATGCCCACGTCGGCGATAGCCGCATCTATTTGCTCCGACCCGGCGAGCCGTTGCGCCGCCTGACCACCGACGATGGCTTGCTGGGAAAGCTGGTGGAAAATAAAGTGCTCAAGGATAGCGATGCCCTCCGCATCGATCAGGCCATGCGTTTCGAGGACCTCTCGGACCTGGAGCTGAACTACTTCCGCTGGCGCGGCGGCATTACCCAGGCTCTCGGTGGCCCTTTGCCCCCGACGATTCATGTGGACCAGACAACGATCGCCCCTGGCGACCGCGTGCTCTTTTGCACCGACGGCATCCACGATAATTTGACCGATGAGGAGATCGCGGCTTTGCTGAAGGCTGGCCCGCGCTCTTCGGTGGCCCGCCTCCTGGTTGAACGTTCTCTACAGCGCTCGCGCGAGGAGCGCCATATGACGATTCGCGCCAAGCCCGATGATATCACCGCCGTCGTTGTGACCTGCCGCTTCTAAATCTTCTCCTGGAAGGACAGCCATCTCTGCTCTCGCTGTGCACGCGTAGCCTTCCCCCAAAAGTACCAGACACAGTTGTCGATATGTCTATGGCCCGTGACGGTATGTTACACTGTTTCCTGCTTAAAGGCTTTCCAGTAAGGTAGAGAGCTGCTGCTCAGCATGAGAAGAGATCGGCTGGCTTTGACGGTGATCAGCCTCTTTGTGCTGCTGTTGTTGCTGCCCGCCTGCGCAAGCGGAGGGAGCGGCAGCGGTCGCTCTCAGCCAGGACGCGATGCGGTCCACGCCCCCCTCGGCAGCGGGGCCTTAACCAACCTGGAGCGGCTGGCAACGCCTACTCCTACGGTGCTGATCCCCAGCCAGCATACCACTCCCACGCCTTCCCCCCAGGCCAAGGCGACGAGCGGCGCTCAGGCAACCCCTACGGCGAATGCCGCCGCCCCTTATGGCCCTCCTCCCCCGATGACAGCCCTGGAGCAATACCTGGCCCAGAAGCTCTTTGAGCAGATCAACAGCGATCGAGCAGCTCAGGGCCTCTATCCCTATGTCTGGAACGCTACCTTAGCCGCCGGTGCTCGCTTGCATAGCTGGAATATGTACCATTGCGGCTTTAGCCATACCTGCCCCGATGGCCTGCCCCAGTGCACGCGCATCGCCAATGAGGGCTTCAGCTTCAGCGATTGCGGTGAGAATATTGGTCTGGCTGGCCCCTCCAATCCCGCCTGGACCAATGTCTATCAGGTCCAGGAAAGCATGGCCAATGAGCCGGCAACAGGCTGGCACCATATCCATCTCTTCAGTACAACGCTGCACCGCGTGGGCATCGGGGTCTATGTCGATCCTTCAGGTTGGGTCTGGTTCACGGAGGATTTTATCAGCTAGGCCTGCCCGGGCTAGCTCTGCAGAGCTGGCAGCCAGCGTTGCGTAGGACTGAGCGAACCGCCCCGGAGCCGCGGTCTCTCTCCTTCTCACTTCTGCCTCCAATGACTGAGGAGAAGCAGGCTGAGGAGCGGCCTCTTGCTGGTCGCTGGCTATTGCGCCCTTGAGGGCACGCTTTGCTGCCCGCTCTTTGAGGCGCGCGCTTCTATTCCTGCGTGCCAGCAGCCTGAGTCTGGCTCTCCTGACTGGCCGCGCTCTCTTCTTCGATCAGTTGGGCCTCTATATGGACGTCGATGCGTTCGCTGACCAACCAGCCACCAGCTTCGAGGGCCACATTCCAGTTCAGTCCCCAGTCTTTGCGGTTGAGCGAGGTGGTGGCAGTGAAGCCCAGGCGCCTTTTGCCTTGCCAGTCACGCGAGCGGCCTTCCAGGGAGACGTCGAGGACCACAGGCCGGGTGACTCCGCGAATAGTGAGGTCTCCGTAGAGCTTGCCCGTGGTGTCACTGAGCGGTTCAGCGCGCGTGCTGCTAAAGGTGATGGTGGGGTAATGCTCAATATCGAGGAAATCGGCAGATTTGAGATGGGCGTCGCGTTGCGGCTGGCCACTATCAAGACTGGCAGCATCAATTTCGACGGCGACCCGCGTTGCTTCAGGATGGGCCTCGTCGAACTCGATGGTTCCCGACCACTGCTTGAAGCGCCCCCGCACGGTGGTGATCATCATGTGCTTGGCGCTGAATTCGATGCTGCTGTGCGCCGGGTCGAAGCGCCAGGACATGGTTGGCCTCCCCTTCTGAAAGAAGAATAGCTAGCAGCTGAACAATAGTTACTAATATTAATATAGTAACGAAAGAAAGTATAGAACGGAGGGCGGTATTTGTCAAGGCAAGCTGCCGTGACGGGTGGATGGTAAGAGCTGGCAAGAGAAAAGAAGCCGCAGGCCAGGGCTTGCGGGGCAGCTGTTGGCAAGCTATCATTGGGGAGCAGGACAGATAGAGCAGGCTGAGTCTTCAGCCGGCGAGCATGAGAAGGAAAGGGCTGGACGCCGATGGTTCCCCGCGATGATTTTACGCCGCATGGTTATCTAGACAACCCCTTCCATAGCTGGAAGCTGAATCCAAGCGGTGTGCTTCGCAGTCGTCCGCCGCTTGGCATGGGCTGGCATGTGCCTAACCTGGGCAGCTATGTGCGCAACCAGTTTCAATACAGTGCCCATCTGAATATCGGGCTACGCCTCGACGATGATCTCCTGCTGATTACGCCGGAAGATTTCCAGCGCCGGGGCTGCGCTCTCAACAGTCCTCTCCATACCAAGAATCGTTTCGCTTACAATTGTATTGTCCCCTCACACAATTTGCTGGTGCGCGCCGTGTACTTTCTGGTTGAGGAGCACGTGCTGGGCTGCCTGCTCTCGCTGACGTCTACGCGCGAATCCGGGCTGCGCGTGACCTGCTACATTCAGCACGAGCACACCCACAATCCCTTCACGAGCCGCCTGTGGGAGCATGGTCTCTATGGACGTGCTCTACCCACGGGCAACCTGGCCATGCTCGGCATCGCCAGCGAGGGCGACGTCTTCATTCACGGCTGGGTAGCTGTCGATGATGGTCCCGCACCGCAGCCAGGGGAGGTGATCTATACCGTCTCGCAGGCCGAGCTGGCTGCCCGACTACGCGGGGCCGCCGTGGCCTCACCAACGGTGACGCAGGCGGACCCCGAGACCGGCTGGCAGGTGCGTACGCTGACGCTGCCTTGCACCGTGGAGCTGCTGGCGGATGGCGAGGAGCGCCGCCTGCTGCTCTTGCTGGCGCGCGGGGTCTCGCTTGACCAGAGCTATCGCCGCTGGCGCGAGGCCCAGCCAGGCTTTCAGGCGGCCTTGCACCAGCGTGAGCAAGAGGATGAGGTCTTCTGGGAACGAGCGCCCCAGCTGTCGGGCGACTGGCCAGCGACCTGGCGCCGCGGCTTCGTCTATGATCAGGAAACCTTGCGCATGGTGATTCGCCCTCCTTGCGGTCTGCTTAAGGGAGCCTGGGACGGCATGCAGATCCAGGCTCCGCGCCTGGTGCTGGCGGAGGCAGCCCTGGATGCGCTGTTCCTTAGCTATGCGGCGCCCGAGTTGGCTGAGGAGGTGCTTTTGACCCATTTTACGGAAGCGCCTCACGCCAATCTCCCCTGTATGCGCGAGGATGGCAGCTACAATATGGTAGCCGACGATGGGCAGATCTGCGGCACTGCCCCGGAGTGGGGTTATCCCCTCTATTGCTGCGATCTGCTCTTCCGGCGCAGCGGTAACCGCGCCTGGCTCCGGCGCCTCTATCCAGCTGCCGCCGCCTATCTGCGCTGGTGGCTGGAGCACCGCCGCGATGGCGAGGGCTGGCTGGTCTATGCCTGCTCATGGGAGAGCGGCCAGGATGTATCAAGCCGCTTTGGGCCGCAGCAAACCGGAGGGACACTCATCCAGCATGTGCGCCCGGTGGATCTGCAGGCCAGCATGGCTCAGGGAGCGGCTATTGTGGCACGCTGGGCGACCATTCTGGCCCAAGAGGAGGGGGTGGTGGGAGAGCCGGGCCGAACCTCCGCTGACCTGGTTCCCAGCCGCGAGGACTGGCTGGCTGAGGCCACCTGGTGGCAAGGTATTGCCGACGAATTCACGGTCAGGACGCGGCGCATGTGGCAGCGTGGTTGGTTTCGAGACTACGATTCTCAGCGCCAGCAATGGTCGAGCGAACGGGATGCCATGCACCTGGCCCCTCTCTTTTGTGGAGTGGCCGGCTGGGGCCAGAGCGAACAGCTTCAGGAAGCGCTGCGCCACCCTCCCTCCCATAGCGGAGGCTGGGCTCCGCTCTGCTGGCCTCCAGTGGCCTTGACCGTCATCGGAGCCGCCGACGCTGCCGGTCAGCCAGAGGTGGCCGCTGAACTCGCCGCTCAGTTCATCAGCGATGGCTACCGCCATCTCGACCGGCGCTCCTTCACCGCCGAAGAAGGTTTACCCGGCGTGACCCGCGAATATCGCCAGGCGCGCTGGCACGGTGCCGTACCGGAATACGTCACCGCTGGTATTGAAGGCTACGGCTGGGGTGCCTTGGGTCTTCATCTCTTACTACGCTACCTGCTCGGCCTGCGCGAAGAAGAAGCTGGCAAGCTCACGGTGAAACCCATGCTCTCCCGCGCCCTGCGGCGACCCGGCAGTCGCTACCACGCAGGTCCGATCCAGTGGGGCACCTTCGCGCTGCAGGCCACCTGCACGGTAGAGGCTGGCGACCAGTACCATTTTCACTTGACAGCAAGCGAGCGGAACGGTCCCACCGCGCACTGGGAGTGGGAAGGACGCTGGGGAGAGGGACGCCTCATCCAGCTTAGCTCTTCCTGACTCCCTTGCCTTGCCTTGTCACTTGTCGAGACCCTGTGCGAGCTGCCGAATGGCACAGCCTTTCCCTTGCCTCGCCTCCGACCAGCCAGCCAGCCAGCCCTGGGCTTGTCAGCACGAGAGAGAAAGGGGTCCTGCAACTAGGCTTCTGCCTCCTGCAGGAGGGCCTCAAACTCAGCGCGATTGAGATGTTCTCGCTCCAGCAGCGCCGCAGCCAGCCGATGCAGCTGATCACAATGCGTGCTCAAGATCGAGCGAGCCAGCTCGCGGCCCTCGCTCAGAATCCGCTGCACCTCGGCATCGATGAGAGCCGCCAGCGAGGTACTGATCACGCCGAAGTTGCGACTCAGGCCGGTTGCAGAGGCTTGCATGCGCTCCAGGGTCGCCGTTGCCGCCTGGGTCGGCAATAAGCGAGCGCTTGCCGAAGTCGGTCCCAGGGACGACGCCCCCAGCGCCAGCGCCGCCCCTGTTGCCCGCGAGGAGGCCGCAGACAGGGCGGGGCTGGCCTCCTCGGCGCCGTAATCGGCGAAAATCACCCCAACCTGTTCACTCATGCCCCAACGAGTCACCATGCGGCGCGCCAGATTCGTCACCACCTGCAGATCGTTCTCGGCCCCCGTTGTCACCCGTTCGGGGCCAAAGATCAGCTCCTCAGCAACCCGTCCACCCAGGCCAACGGCAATGCGCGCCATCAGCCGTTCACGGCTATAGTTATAGCGATCCTCCTCGGAGACAAACTGAGTCACGCCAAGACTCTGGCCTCGCGGCAGAATCGTCACGCAATTCACGCGGTCCGCCTCCGGCAAGTGGTAGGCTACCAGGGCATGGCCCCCTTCGTGGTAGGCGATTACGCGCCGTTCCTGCTCGCTCATCACCAGCGGGCGCAGAACCCCGAGCTGTACCCGCGCCAGCGCTTCTTCAAAGCAGGCCTGTGTCACCGTCTCCAGGTCGCGACGCGCCGCGATCAGCGCCGCCTCGTTGACCAGGTTAGCCAGATCAGCCCCACTCATGCCCGTCGTCAGGCGCGCCAGGCGCTCCAGATCGACATCTTCATGCAGCGGCGTCTGGCGGGTGTGGACCGCCAGAATGGCCTGCCGGCCCGCCCGATCGGGCAGGGAAACCGTAATTGTACGGTCGAAGCGACCCGGACGCAGCAAGGCCCGATCCAGGATATCGACGCGATTGGTAGCCGCCAGTACAATTACCGCTTCGCGCTCGTTAAAACCGTCCAGCTCGACCAGTAGCTGATTGAGGGTCTGATCACGCTCCTCATTGCTGAAGACACGTGCCCCACGCTTGCGACCGACAGCATCGATCTCATCGATGAAGATGACACAAGGAGCCGACTTGCGGGCCTCGGCAAAGAGATCGCGCACGCGACTGGCGCCGACACCGACAAACATCTCCACAAATTCCGAGGCGCTGATGCTGAAGAAAGGAACACCGGCCTCGCCAGCGACCGCTTTCGCCAGCAGCGTTTTGCCCGTCCCTGGTGGTCCAACCAGGAGGGCGCCCCGCGGGATACGCGCCCCCAGACGCTTGAAACGCTCCGGTGAGCGCAGGAACTCGACAATCTCTTCCAGCTCGGCACGCACCTCATCGATGCCAGCCACATCGGCAAAGGTCACCGGCGGAGCCGTTTTCACTCGCGCCTGTCCCATGCGCCCCGCCAGACCATTGCTCCCTCCACCGCTGACCTCAGCCAGCGAGCCGCCATTGTTACCCCGGGCTGACCCCCCCGCCTTGCGTTCCGTCGCACCCGACTGCTTCTCAAAGCGACGAGCCCGGCTCCGACTCATGCGCGCGATGCGCTCATCCAGGGCACGCAGCGGGCGTGGATTGCGCAGCGAGAAGGCCATCAGAGTGACAATTAGGCCAATCACCACGACGGGAAGCAGGCGCCAGAGCAACTGCAGCCACAAAGGATTAGAGGTCGGGGGCAATATCGTCACAAACACATGCTTTTCACTCAAAAGAGGCATTAGCTGTGGATCTCCCTCAGCAGGCAGGCGCGTATAGATCTGCCGGGCAGGATCGAAGGTCTGCCCCTGCGGCTGTGCGCTGGCCCAGCCCGAATAATTAGCATTAGCGCTAATCGAGCGGCTCCAGGTCCTAATCTCAGTGGTCAGCGCCTGCGCGGAAGGTGGCTGCCCGGCAGGCGTCGAAGAAGAGGTCAGCAGACCATACATCGAGCGATCCTGTAACACCACCGCCAGGACCTTGCCCGCCTTCACCTGATCCACAAAAGCGCTATAGCTCAGCGCTGTCACGCCGCTCGGTGCCGTGCCAGTGAGCGGCGGCTGGAGCTGGCTGAATATACCAAAGAGCAGCAGGACTAAAGCCAGCAAAAGGGCGCCCGTCAACAGCCCGCTGCGCCGCGCCTGTATCCATGACAGCCATTTCAGCCGATTGCTTCTCCTACTCCTCACACCATTGCGCCGCCATGCCCGTTGCCACCAGCGGGCATGGCGACCACCCTTTTCTTCCATTCCTTCACCTCACCTGAGAAAGGCCCGCAAGCAATCACAAGAGGATCTTTTGCCGAAGATGCTCGCAGCCTTCCGTGTCCTTCATAGTTCATTGCATGTCTGTCAATGTTTCAATCGCTATGCTATGCCTTTTCTTTCCTGCCATGAGTATAACGCAGGGAAGAGGCCAAACCGTCCAGGAGATGAAGACCGTATGAGTGCACTCGCCCTATGTCGGACACGTGAAGATTGTACTGCTTCTCCCCGCCTTCCTCAGAGAGGTGGTGGATCTTTAGTACTTTCTTCTTAGTGAATATTATAGCAAATCGTTTCTCACCTTGCTATTACGTACCAGGAGATCTCTTCGCAGCGCCATTCCCCCTGGAAGCCGCCAATGTCTGAGCCAAGAAGATGAGCAACCTTCATCAAGGAACGTCCCCACTCTCCCCGCCAGAATGTGGTAGCCAGGCCAGTTGAATAAACGAGCAGACAAGATTCTTTTCTGGCCCAGGCTGCTCCTTCCCCGCGGTCCGTCCAGCGAGGAGCATAGTCCCACTCACTCCAGGCCGCCCTCCTGTGCTTTGGTGCTCCCTGGCACGGCGCCTCCTTGCATAGGATAGAATCAGAAGCGCCGTTCCCTTGTGCGAGCCGGATTGATCTGTCTGTCCGGTCGGTCGGGTCAGCCACAGCGGCCACAGCGACCAGGAGCGCAGACGCACAAGAGAACTGGCATCCTGCCTGGCGATGACAGGCATTCGATCGACCAGCAAAGAGAAGGAGATATCTGGACCATGAAAGCGATCCGCATCTACGAAACTGGCGGACCGGAGGTCATGCGCCTGGAAGAGATTGAGACGCCGCAGCCGCGGCAGGGTGAAGTGTTGATCAAGGTGGCGGCTGCCGGGGTGAATTATGCCGACCTAGCCCAGCGCCAGGGCACCTATCTGACGCGCACGCGTACGCCGACGACGCTCGGCTTCGAGGTTGCCGGAACGATTGTAGCGCTGGGTGAGGGTGTCAACAACCTCACCCCGGGTACGCGCGTGGCCGCCTTTGCCACTGGCGGCTATGCTGAATACGCCACTGCCAGGGCCGAGACGGCCTTCCCTATCCCGGAAACCCTCGACTTCGTGCGGGCCGCCGCTCTGCCAGTCCAGGGAGTGACTGCCTATCAGCTCCTGCACGATTCAGCTCGTCTGCAAGCGGGTGAAAGTGTGCTGGTGCATGCCGCCGCCGGAGGCGTGGGCAGCTTCGCAGTGCAGCTTGCCCGCCTGCTGGGAGCCGGCCAGGTCATCGGCACGGCAAGCAGCGAGGCTAAACTGGAGTATATCCGGCGACTGGGAGCCGATTGGGCCATCAACTACAGCCAGGAGGACTGGACGGAGCAGGTCAAGCAGGCCACCAGCGGGCGAGGGACCGATGTGCTGCTTGAGATGGTCGGCGGCACCATTGCCGAGCAGAGCCTGCGCTGTCTGGCTCCCTTTGGCCGGATGGTCGTCTATGGAGCCGCCAGTGGACAGATCGTTCAGTTCAGCGGCATCCAGCTGATGTATAAAAACCAGGCCATCATCGGCTACTGGCTCAGCGCCTGGCTCAGTCGCCCGCAGCAGGTTGCTTTCGCTATGCAGGAGCTGACTCGTTATCTGGCCGCCGGCCAGTTGACCATCTTTGTCGGGCAGACATTCCCTCTCGTAGAGGCGGCTAACGCTCATCGGGCCATTGCGGAGCGCCGTACCACTGGGAAAGTTGTCCTGACAGTAGAACCTCTGTAACCCTTCAGCGAATCCTCCCTACGGAGGAACACTTTCTACTTGAAGAGCTGCGGCCCTGGCTTTGGAGATCTTCTTTCCCGTTTGCCACCAGGGCCGCTCGGGCCAGTCTTTGCAACACTGGAGCCTGCCAGCCGTTTCTACTAATGGTAGCCTGAGCAGCTCGCGCTGAGCGCTGGCTCTCGCCCAGCAAGCAACCCGGCTCCCGGCTGCCGCCACGCCAGTAGGACTCGGCCAGACTAGATTAACCGGCAAGGAGACAGGCCCGCTCCCTCTCCAGGCGACGGTGGCAGCTGGAGGCCCTAACCAGGCTTGCCATCCACTTCATCACTCGGAAGCAGGAACAGAGGTCTAGAGGATGGACGCCTTCCAGTTCGGCCAATGGTTCAGCAAACGACGGCGCATTTACGGCTGGCACAGCCAGCGGGCTCTGATCGAGACAATCCGCAAGGACCCGGCGCTGCGCGCCCTCGGTATCTCTGAAGACTTCCTGGCGCGGCTGGAAGCCGGCCATCTGCACTACCCTTTCCGCGGGAAAACCCGGCAGCGCGTTCTCGCTCTGGCTGCCCTGCTCTGCCGCACGCCGCGCGATGTGCAGCTCTATCAGCGGGCCGCCGGCCTGCACGATCTCAGTCCCCAGGAAACGGAGCTGCTCGCCACCCTCACCGAGCAGCTGGGAGGACCTTCCTCACCAAGTCCTGTTTTGCTCCCTCCCCGCCCCACCCATCTGATCGGTCGCAATCGCGAGCTTCAGCACCTTCTCCATGCCCTGCGCGAAGAGGGTCCAGGCATCTATATTATCAGCGGCATGCCCGGCGTTGGGAAAAGCGCCCTC
This sequence comes from Thermogemmatispora aurantia, assembly GCF_008974285.1. Classification (GTDB taxonomy): domain Bacteria; phylum Chloroflexota; class Ktedonobacteria; order Ktedonobacterales; family Ktedonobacteraceae; genus Thermogemmatispora; species Thermogemmatispora aurantia. Next base: position 204,151 of record NZ_BKZV01000002.1, read on the forward strand.
GCCGCCGAGCTGGTCCATTTATTGGCCACCGATGGCAACCGTTACCGGCGCTGTTTCCCCGACGGCATCGTGGCCCTCAGCGCGCGAGGCTGTCAGGGGCTGCCTGGTCTTTGCACCCTGCTTCAGCGCTTGCTTGCTCTACTCAGCGTGGGTCAGCATCAGTCTGAGCAGACCAAGGGGACACTTATGCTCTCCCCGATGCTGGTGTCAGGCCAGACCAGCTGTTCTGAGGCCGAGATGACCACCTTGCTCGACCAGGTGCGCACACGGCTCGCTGGGAAACGCGCTTTGCTGCTGTTGGACGATCTGGAATCACCTTTCCCATTGCGCCAGGCCGCCGAGGTCCTGCTGACCTGCGGCAGCCACCAGGGGGAGCGCCTGAGTGAGAGCTGCGAGTATCTTACCGGTAGCAGTATGCTGGTGATCAGTCGTATCGTGCCATCCGCTACTGCCCTGCCCACCCATCACTATCATCTAGAGCCGCTGGCTCCTGCGGACGCTCTCGCGCTCTTCCTGACCCTCCTGGGTCGTAGCGCCCCAACCTTGAGCGCCAGTGAGCTGCAGGCAGCAGAGCGTATTTGCAGCGCCGTCGGCGGCCTCCCGCGAGCCATCGAGCTGGCCGCTACGGCGGTCGGCGCCGGTATCTCCTGCGAGCTGCTGGCGGAGCGCCTCTCGCTCCATCCACTCGATGCCTTGCTGGATAGTGAGGGCGAGCTACGCCGCCTGCTCGCCGAGGCGCTGACCACGCTTCCCCCGGAGACGAGAGAGCTACTGCTGCAGCTCGCCCCCCTGATGGCCAGGCCCTTTAGCCTGGCTGAGGCGGCTGACTGGCAACAGCGTTGCACTGGCATAGGCCCTGCTGGACCTCAGTCTGGCCAGGCATTCATCGCCGAGTCTTCCAGTTCCCCACAACGCACGCTGGCCAGCACCGCCGCCCACCTGGCGCGCCTGGTACGCAGCTCCCTGCTGGATCTCCATCCAGAGATGGATGGCGCGGCAGGTGGCGGTGGCAGCGCCCAAGAACGACGCTATCAGGTTCATCCACTGCTGCGCGCCTACGTCCAGGAGGAATGGCAGCGTCGGCAGGCCGCCCTGCTGGCCTTCGCCACCGAGCAGCAACACGACATTCCGGCCCTGAAGAGCCGCCAGGCAGAGCTATTGCTCACCCTTGCTCAGGCTTACCAGAGCGGTCAGGACGCAGTTTTTCTCCAGCTTCTGCAGTCCCTGCTCGGACTGTTAGCTCATCTGCCCTTCAGCGAGAGTGAGCCACTCTTGCTGCGTGGTCTTGAGGTGAGCCAGCGCACAGGAGCCCCGTTCTTCCTCGCCTGCTTTCTCCAACGTCTTGGCGCGCTCTACTTCTACCACGGCCATTTCCAGCAGGCCCATCAGCGCTTCGAGGAGAGCCTCCAGGCGGCCCAGCAAGCGCTGCAGCCGGGGCAGCCACTACCCGCACTCAATCAGGGCAGCCATCCCCGCAGCTATCTCGCACGCTCCCGATTTTATCAGGCCGCGCTGGCCAGCAGCCAAGGCGATCTGGCGCTGGCGCAGCGCTATATCAATATTTTTCTCCGCATCTGCCAGGAGTGTGGCGATGTGCGCGGCACCATCGAAGCTCTGAAGCTACAGGGACGCTACGCTTATCGCCAGTACCGTCAGGAAGAGGCCAGGCAGGCTCTGCGCCACGCCGAGCATCTCCTGATCTCCCAGGAGCGGCAGCTTACCCTCCCCTACGACCGAGCGCTGCGCCTGGAGATTCAGCTGTTGCTCTGCCACACGCGCGACGATCAGGTTGAGGCGCGGGCCACGCTTGAGCAGCTGATCGCTCTGGCCAGCGACTATCTTGATCCTTACTTCGTTCCGGCGCTGGTCCTCGACGAGGCTGACTTTGCCTGGCGGCAAGGAGCCTGGGAGCTGGCCCATCTCTATGCCCTACGCGCCATTCGCGAGGCTGATCGCCTCGGAGCCAGCTTCCTTCACCAGAAGGGCCTGACTCTTCTCCAACGCCTCACTGGCGACGAACCACGGCTGGCCACCAGACCAACGCGCCCGCTCCAACAGGGCGACTAAAGTCAGACGAGACCTGGACAGAGACCAAAAACGCAGTCGGCTGCTAAGGAGCATGGCCCTCGCTGGTGCCGACGAAGGGTTGCGCTCCTCAGCAGCCGACTCCAGGTTCTACTATAGGCGATGCAGGTACAGTCTGCAGCAGAAATGCCACTCACGAACGCGGAAAGAGCGCGTAATTTCACCGCCCCGCCGATCAGCTCCGCCCGCTCCACAGGCCCTTCGGTGAAGCTGGGCCATAGCGCGGAAGAGCACTCTCCCGTAGCCAGGCTAGCTGCCGCTGATCGGCAGCAGCAGTGGCTCGCCAGAGGGCCAGCTAGCGCGCAGTCGCACGCAGGCCGCGCATGCTGAGCTGGATCTGCTCGCGCTGCAGGTCGACGGCCAGGACACGCACCTGGACCACCTGCCCGACAGCCACCACGGCCAGGGGATCGCGCACATAGTGGTCGGCCAGCTCCGAAATATGGACCAGCCCATCGCGCTTGACCCCGATATCCACAAAGGCGCCGAAGTCGACCACATTGCGCACTGTCCCCTGGAGCACCATGCCAGGCTTGAGGTCCTCTAGCTTCAGGACATCATGGCGCAGAATAGGCGGGGGTAGCTCATCGCGCGGATCAAGGCCCGGTTTCTCTAGATTCTCCAAGATATCAAGCAGCGTCGGCAGCCCTACGCCGATTTTGCGCGCAATGTCGGCCCAGGCGGCTTGCTCGCCATCGATTGCGGCGCCATCCAGACTCTGCCGACGCCGCCCGCGGCCCAGCGTGCTTTGTAGCTTGACCAGGCGCCGGAATTGGGCAACGCGCTCCGCCGGCTTGAGTGCCCCATCGGCGCCGTCGGGGAGCATCGCCAGCAAAGCGCGGGCCGCCGCATAGCTCTCGGGATGGATAAAGGTATTGTCAAGCATCTCGACGCCATTAGCGATCTTCAGGAAACCGGCGGCCTGGGTAAAGGTAGCCGGTCCCAGGCCAGGAACCTTCAGTAACTCCTCACGCGAGCGGAATGGGCCGTGCTCCTCGCGGTATTTGACAATCGCAGTGGCGACACGGCTGTTAATGCCAGCAACATGTCTGAGCAGAGCAGCCGAAGCCGAATTCAGCTCGACGCCCGCAAAGTTGACGCAGGAGACAACCACCCGCTCCAGCATCTCGGCCAGGGCTTTTTGGTCAACATCGTGTTGATAGAGACCAACGCCCAGCGCGCGTGGATCGATCTTGACCAGCTCCGCCAGAGGGTCCTGGAGGCGACGAGCGATCGAAATGGTACCGCGTTGCGTGGCGTCCAGCGTTGGGAATTCCTGGCGGGCAATCTCCGAGGCCGAATAGACCGAGGCTCCAGCCTCATTGACGATCACATAGCCGATCTCGCCGCGGCGACCTGTCTCTTCCTCCAGCTCGCGTATCAATGCCGCCACCAGCTGCTCCGTCTCACGCGAGGCTGTGCCATTGCCTATGGCGATAACCTTCAGGTCGTACTCGCCAATCAGGCGGCGCAGCGTCTGCCTGGCTTTCTCCTCCTGATGGAGGTAGATGGTATCCGAGGTCAGGTATTTGCCGGTCTCGTCGACGACGGCCAGCTTGCAGCCAGTGCGATAGCCAGGGTCGATACCCAGCACCTTGTAGCCGCGCAGTGGCGGCTGTAGCAGCAGATGGCGCAGGTTGGCCGCGAAGATCCCGATGGCGTGCTCTTCAGCTTTGCGTGTCAGCTCAACACGCACCTCGCGCTCCATCGCCGGGGCCAGTAGACGCTTGTAACCGTCTTCAATGGCCTGGGCGAGCTGAGCGGCAAAAGGCGAGGTCTCCTTGATGGGGTAGTGGGCCGTGATAGCAGGCCGCGCCTGCTCGTAGTCGAGCGTCACGCTGACGCGCAGCACCTCTTCGCGCTCGGCGCGGTTGAGAGCAAGAACGCGATGGGGGACCATACGTTCGACGCTCTCGTGAAAGTCATAGTAGATACGGTAAGTACCTTTGGGATCTTTCTCAGCCAGGGCTTCGGGATCGACGGGACGGGCGCTGACCGTGGCCTGCTGGAAGAAGAGAGCGCGCACAGCACCGCGCACACTGGCATCTTCGGCGACGATCTCGGCGACAATATCGCGCGCTCCCGCATAGGCCTCCAGGGCCGTCTCGACGCCCTTCTCGGGATCAAGCACGGGGCGCGCCTGCTCCTCTAGCACCGTAGCCGGATCACCCGGTAGCTCGGGTTGCTGTAGAATCAGCTCCGCTAGCGGGAGCAGCCCCTTCTCGCGCGCCACACTGGCCCGGGTTTTGCGCTTAGGCCGGTAGGGAAGATAGAGATCCTCGACCTCCTGCAGGGTGCGGGCCGCCATGATGGCCGCTTCCAGCTCTGGCGTGAGCTTACCCTGGGCGGCGATCAAACGGCGCACATCAGCCTTGCGCTCAAAAAGGGCGCGTAGGGCCGCGGCACGGTCGGCAATGGCCTGAATCTGAACCTCATCGAGGCTGCCCGTCACCTCTTTGCGATAGCGGGCAATAAAAGGGATGGTGTTGCCTTCATCCAGCAAGGTGAGAGTGCGCGCAACCTGCTCACTGGACAGCTGCAGCTCGCTGCTCAGCAGGCGCGCTAACTCGGAAACGGGGAGGATCTCCTCGGCTGTGCTCTGTGTCATGCTTGTTGCATCATTCACATTCACCAGAATACGTGCCACCTTCTGTCTGTGCTCGTGTTGGTCTAATCAGGATGGGTTGGCCAGCTCGGGCAGGAGCAACCCGCGCCTATGATACCATAGCCACCGCACCAGGCCAGCCTTTCCAGGCCCTTTGTCCGGTTCCCTAGAGGCTGCTGGTATCTGGCCTGGCAGTCATTACACACCTCCGCTTGCCCAGCGACGACTGAGGAAAGCGCGTCTCCCGAGCAGACCACCCAGCCAGCCGAGCGTCATCGCCAGCAGCAGACCGCCACCAAGATAGAGAAGAGGGGCAGGAACATTAGAGCTGGTCCCCGCCGAAGGGAGCGAGAAGAGCCAGGGCGCTACCTGGTGGATAATGCGCGTCAGCTCGCGCCCAATCTGAAGAGGAAGCCCCGTCTGATTAGCGTGCTGCAGCTGCAGCTCTCCCCGGAGGCGCTGAGTAACGATGACCAGCAGCCCACAGCTGAAGACGAGCCAGAACATTACCGTACTGCAGATTCCCGCCCAGAAGCCGGCCCGGGCCCCGCGCAGTGAACTGCCGCCGCGACGAGTGCTCATAAAGCCAGCCAGTAGATAGCACAACCAGCCCAGAACCAGTGACAAGAAGAGGGCCTCTTGCGTACGCAGCAGCAGCACCAGAAGCGCCGAACCAATGCCCTGCAACAGTCCCCAGAGGCAGCCCTGCCCTAATGGACTGGGCAATGGGCGCAGCGGCTGCGGGGCCACCATGACCGCCTGTCTCCCCTGGCCAGCAGGCCCAGGCACCGACTGCCGTCCCGGTCCAGCTGGAGAAGCCGGCGAGAGAGGATAAGACGAGGATCGCGGTACAGGTGCTCCCTTGACCACCACTGCCGGGCCTGCTCCCGATCGCGCTCCCCGCCCAGACCCGGCCAGCGGCCCACCGAGCACGCGCACCGTTGGGTCAGCATGGCCCAGAAAGACGTTTCTTCCTTGAAGAGCTTCGGCGAACTCGCGCATAGAATGAAAACGTCCCTCTGGATTGAGAGCCAGACCCTTCAACAACGCCTGCTCAACATGAGGCGAGATCTGCGGATTCAGTAGGCGCGGCGGCTGCAGCGTTTCTCGCAAACTGCGACTGATAGCCGAAGGAGGCTTCGTTGCCGTCAGCAGATAATACATCGTCGCCGCCAGGGCATAGATATCCGACTGGGGCGTCGTCGTACCCGTATACTGCTCTAGCGGACTGAAACCCTCCGTCACCGCTTTGATCATGGTCTGGCTGGCGCTGGCAGGATCATAGAGCTTGGTTACGCCGAAATCGACCAGAACAGCATAGCCCTGGAGCGTCAGAATAATATTAGCTGGCTTGATATCACGATGGACCACCGCCGGTGTGCGACTATGCAGCTCCTGCAGTACTTGCATAATGGGCAGAAACCAGGCCAGCACCTCCGGCTCAGAGCACGGGGCCCCGCGCGCCTGCATCAGCTGGAGCAGGTTCTGGCCCTCGATCAGCTGCATCACCAGGTAGAAGCGGCCACCCTCCTCGAAGGCATCGTAGACCTGCGGGAGATGTTTGCTCTTAATCGTAAAAAGAATGCCCGCCTCCATCAGCGCCTGGCGTCGCGCTGCCGGGGTTACATCGTAGGTCTCCTTGATAGCACAAGGACGATCGCCCTCGCTGGTATCAATGCCGCGGTAGACCGAGCCAAAGCCGCCGCGGTTGATGAGACCGTCGATAATATAGTGGCCTCCGACGACCGTCCCAGATTTCAAAGGCAGGGGGAAAGTCATCTCGTAGTCCTTCTCCCGGGCAACACTCGGCAGCAGATGTTTGACAGGATCAGCTCTGGCAGCGGGCCAGCTTCCCGTTCCATTCCGTTGTGTGCTGCCCCACCCAGCGCCGGTAGCAGCTCGGAACGAGCCGCACCGGCTAGCTAGTAACTTCAGATTCCCCATCTTATTGTACACCAGCAGCCGCAGAGCAAGGGCCACCCACCCGTAGAGATAAGCAGGAAGGAATGCCGGGACGGCGAGGTTCCTCCACCGTCCTCGGGCCTTCCTCCCCCTCCACAGAACAGCGGTCAAAGTTCTCCCCTGTTCATTATCTCCTCAAGGGCATTTCATCTGCGTGGCCCTCGTGCTATACTGGAGAGAATAACGCTCCATGGAGCGATGTTATAAATAGACAGAGATCGCAAGCAAGGGTCCGGCTTGCAATCGTGTGCCAGTATGGTACAATGAGGCCATGCTCAACCGATCTGGCAAGAAAGGGAGCCTGCTCCGGGGCCGGGCTGAGGGGGCAAGAGAGCCGGCACGTGGCTCCAGGAGCGAGTGAGCAAGGCGGTAGCCTGGGAAAGAAGACGGAGCAGGCAGACGGTTCACCAGATGCGGTGAGGGTTCGTACAATAAGAACAGAGTAGATAGAGTTGCAGCACGTTTACTTCCTTTCCTGGAGGAAGGGACTGTCTGTCACTCTTGCGGCGATCCAGCAGGCCGACCACAAGAGAGGATTATATTGCTCCCTGCCCCGGGTGGGGAGACAAGAGCAGGTACTTGGAACGAAAAGTGATGTTCGACGCCGATAAGCCGACCGAGCCAGAACGCGAACTCATACCAGAGCCGGAGCCGGAACCGGAGCCGGAGCCAGAGCAGGATGAGGATGCGGACCTGACCTCGCTAGCGCAGAGCGATAGCCTGCGCCTCTACCTCCGTGAGATCTCTCGCATCCCCCTGCTGACCCCAGCGCGCGAGGCCGAACTGGCCGAGCGGGCTGAACAGGGAGATAGCGATGCGCGCAACCAGCTCATCATGGCCAACCTCCGCCTGGTGGTCAGCATCGCTAAGAAGTACGTAGGCCAGGGGCTCTCCCTGGAGGACCTGATCGGCGAGGGCAATATCGGCCTTATTCGCGCTGTCACCAAGTTCGACTACAAGAAGGGCTTCCGCTTTTCAACGTACGCTACCTGGTGGATTAAGCAGGCGATTACGCGAGCGATTCTGGAGGGGACGCGCGTGGTTCGCCTTCCAGTCTACATCATGGAGGAGGTCATGCGCGTCAAGCGCATCATGCGCCAGCTCTACCAGGAGATGGGAAGGGAGCCTTCACCCGAGAGTATCGGGGAGCGGCTCGGCATGAGTCCAGAGCGCGTCAACGAGCTTCTGATCTGGGCAGAAAAGGTCTTCTCGCTGGATGCGCCTCTCTCCGACGAGGAGGAGAACACGCTGGGCGATATCATCGAGGATGCTCGCGAGCGAGGGCCTATGGAGGTCACCAACCAGCAGCTGCTGCGTGAAGAGATTCGGAAGGTGCTGAACCAGCTCACGACCCGCGAGCGCCAGGTGATCGAGCTCCGCTTTGGCCTCATTGACGACCACGACCACACGCTTGAAGAGGTGGGTCGCAAGCTGAAAGTCACTCGCGAGCGCGTGCGCCAGATTGAGGAGCGAGCGATCCGCAAGCTGCGCCACCCCCAGGCCAGTCGTTACTTGAAGGACTACCTTGACTGAACGCGACGGCGCTGGCTGGATCGCCACAGGCCCCAGGTCAGGACAAGGTTCGCAGCGAGGCCAGTCTCCGACAGACAGATCGGCTCCTCGCCGACCGCCAGCGGCCAGCCTCGCCCCCTTCTCCCCGCGAAGCGAACCGCGAGCAGAACAGGCCAGGGCAGGACAGGAGGGGGTCAACCGCCCCTACTGCATGAGTACGATGGCTGCCTGTCCTGCCTCCGCGCCTTCCCCACTGCGCTCTCGCATCCTCGTCGCCAAGCCTCCCCTGAGACAAGAAGAAAGATAGGTGAATAGAAACAATTCTTATGTTACACAACCAAACAGTGAGGACATGACTTTTGGGGCACATCCCCGCCTCTCTGTAGATGCTCCCCGTCGAAGAACGTAAATAATTACGTCGGTACCGCTGCCATGTTATTATGGAGAAAGCAGGGGAGAGCGCCCAGCTGGTCAGGTCAGCTAGCTGACGAGCGCTTTTCTCTCGCTGGGCTGATGAGACAGGCCCTTTCTCTCGTGACAGAGCACCTGGCAGCCTGGCAGCAGGCCAGATCAGTCCTTGCAAGCTGGGGTCACCAGGCAGGCAATCAGCGAGAGGATGACGGGCCATTGCAGGAACGCAGAAATGGAGGGGGCACTGGGCTCCCTACTTTGCACGGCGTCGCACAAGGGGGGAGCCAGTGCGTTCACGCACATGAATGAATTGGCAGGACAGAGTCTGGGTGGCTACCTGTTGGAAGAAGAAATAGGGCGTGGTTCGATGGGGATGGTGTACCGCGGCAAACAATTCGCGCTTGGCCGTGATGTCGCCATTAAGATTCTGCCTCATGCCCTGGCCAAAGACACATCTTACGTTGCGCGCTTTATCCGCGAGGCCCGCATCATTGCCGGGCTGAACCACCCCAACATCGTTCAGATCTACGATGCCGGTGAGCAAAAAGGCGTGCTCTACTTTGTGATGGAGTATGTCCAGGGGCCGACGCTGGGTAGCCTGCTGCGCCTGGATGGTCAAATCCCCCAGCATCTGGCCGCCGAGTACGCGGCCCAGATTGCCGACGCGCTCGATTGCGCCTACAGCGAGCGCAATGTGATCCATCGCGACATCAAGCCAGAAAACTTGATGCTGGACCGCTGGGGGAAGATCAAGGTGATGGATTTCGGGCTGGCGCGCGCGCCGGGGCTGCAACGCATTACGGTGGCCCGGACGCTGGTCGGCAGCATCTACTACGCCTCCCCAGAGCAGATCTGGGGCCAGCCGCTCGACAACCGCAGCGATATTTATGCCCTCGGCGTGGTTCTCTACGAGATGGTGACCGGGCAACGTCCGTTCAACGGGCGCACCCTGCCAGAGGTGACTCAGGCCATCACAAGCGGCCAGCTGCGTCCGCCGTCCTGGCTGAATCCTCAGCTGGCCCCGGGCCTGGAGCAGATTATTCTGAAGGCGCTGGCCCGCGATCGGACGCTGCGCTACGAGCAGGCACGGCAGATGGCCGAGGAGCTGCGCGCCCTGAATCTGAGAGTCGAGGAGCCTCGTGCGCCCACAAGCGGGGGACCACTCTCCCCTTTACCTCCGACCAATCCACGGGCCTTCGCCGTGCAGCCGCCGCGTCGACCGCGCCTGGCCGAGCAGCGACCCTCGTTCGCCGAGTGGCGGGCCCAGCGCTCAGCAACGCAGTTTCCGCCCGAGCCTCCTCATGGTCGGCCAGGTTCGGCGGAGCCAGCCGGGCTGGGAGAATGGCATAGTAGTCCTGGCTATGCCTCTCTGTTGGAACAGCCCCCCCAGCAGGGACCTGCACCAGGCAGAGGAGCGAGTGAGACGGAGTTGGTACCCCCAGACGATCCGTCAGAAAAGGCCGGTCTCTGGCAGCACCTTCAGCGTTTGCTCGGGCGCTCAGGCAAAGGAGATCAGGAGCCAGGTCCGGCTATGCCCTCCGGCGATGGCTATGCCCACAGCGGCTAGATGGGCTGCCTGCACCAGCAGGCTTGCCTTCCCGCCACCAGGCAGAGGTCATCTTGCAGGGTTGGCCAATCTTCGCTATACTACGAGCGATCGTTAAACGATCACCCACCGGACCCTGTCCGAATCCAGCGCTTTGTTGCTTGAGGAGAAGACGCATCTATGGGTATGGGATCGCAAGTGAGCGTGGGCATCGCTTTTCTGGCGGGGCTTGCATCCTTTCTCTCGCCTTGCGTCCTGCCCCTGGTTCCAATCTACCTGGCGCAGTTGGTGGGCGAGAGTGTCTATCAATCGACCCGCGGAGGTGGTAGCCTAACAGCACGTTTGACGACCTTCCTGCATGCCGCACTCTTCGTGCTGGGCTTCACCTGTGCCTTTGTCGCTCTTGGAGCCACGGCCAGCGCGCTCGGCTCCTTCTTGCGAGCCAATCAGCTCCTGCTGCGCGAGATCGGCGGCGTTCTACTCGTTATCATCGGTCTTCATCTTACGGGTCTGCTTCAGATTCCGCTGCTCTCGCGCCAGAAACGCTTTGAGTTCCGCCCAGCTCGCCCTGGCCCGCTGGCCTCGTTCGTGATTGGGCTGGTCTTCGCTATCGGCTGGACTCCCTGCGTCGGGCTGATTCTCGGCAGCATTCTCGGCCTGGCTGCCAACGCCGCCACGCTGCGCGAAGGCGTTCTGTTGTTGCTCAGCTACTCGCTGGGCCTGGGCCTACCCTTCCTCCTGCTCGGCTTGGGCCTCAACCAGGTCAGTGCAGCCCTCAAACTCCTCAAGCCACACCTGGGGAAGATCGAGGTGGCCACAGGAATTGTTATGGCCCTGGCCGGGTTGGCGATCTTTTTCAACTTGCTGCCTGCGCTCAACCACTATTTCAATTGGGGCCTAAGCCTCTGAGCCATGCCTGAGTGGGAGAACGCCAATCGCATCTGGGAACAGCAAGGTCATTCCCATCAAGGCTCACAGGAGCTGCTCGGCTCGCTCCACATTCCTTGCTGAGGAAGAAACGAAGCCGGTGAGGAGACAACTGCCTCCTTCTGGGCACTCGGGACAGAAACAGAGACCGGGGATGTCTCCGCGCCGGCTTGCTTTCCTGCGTCAGGGCCAGGCCCCTTACTGCGAACGCTGGTCACACACGAGGAGAACACCTAAGATCGAAACACTGACAGGCAGGCAGGCAGACCAGAGTCAGCAGGAAAGACAAGGGAATAGGACACTGCCACTGTCTGTGAGGATCATGGTCTGGCTCGCCAGTGCGCCAGTGAACCGAATCAACCAGCCAGCCAGCTCACTCGACAAACTCTTCCAAAGCGATATCCGCTCTCAGCTCCATCTCAAGCTCGGGATCAAGCTCCAGTGGCTCACCGGGGGGCGTCTGAGCAATGCGCATCACTGCCTCGCGTAGATGAGCAGGGGCGCGCTCAATCGTACAGCGTTCATGAATCAGCCTTCTAAGACGCTCATCAAAGCGAAAACGGCTCTCACACTGCGAGCAGCGAGCCAGATGCTGCTGGACCGTGATAACTTCCTCGGCGCTGAGTTCCCGGTCGATATACAGATGGAGACGAGCTATCGCTTCAACGCAATTCATGGTTGTTCACTCGCTCTCTCTCCTCAAGTATCGAGGCTGGTTTTCTTATCTGTTCATTTTAACAGAGGGCGAGGTGATTTTCATTCCCCGGGGAAGTGTGCCCTCGCTTTTCCCCCAGCAGGTCCCACTTGAGCACAGGCTCGCTCAGTGTATCAGACTGTTCCACCTTGCAACCAGCAGCTACCTGGTTGACCAGCCTTTTCTTTTCTGGTATGTTGTTCCCAGGAAGCCGAGAAAAATGCTGGGTTGAGGACAGGGAGCTGGCTGCTATCGTAGCGTCCAGCCGCTGAACAAGGAAGAGCCAGGCCAAGCGGGTCAGAGAACGAAAAAGAGGACCTGAGCTGTGTCTCGAGTAAAGAAAAATCGGTAGCCCGCAGTCAGCCATGAGCCGACTCGCTCCCACCATCTTGCGCCATCAGAAGGGACTAGTTTGAGCAGCGATCTATCAGCTATACTAGAAACAGCCTATTGTCTAGTGAGGTACCGCATACTGCGGTTCCGTGCAGGAGAATGTGAGCGAAAGGCAGGTTCTGCTCGGAAAAGAGCCTCTGCAGAGCTGAGACCACAATGAATACAGTCACCGATGATACGCCCTACCGCTGCACGGAGCAGCCTCCTAGACTCGCAGGAGACAGCCACAGCAGCGATCGGCCCGGCTGGTACGGACTGATCTTGCTCCTGTTCCTATTGCAGACTCCATCGCAGCCGCGAGACAACGCAACAGTGGTCGTCCGGTTGAGAGAGGATAGAGGGAGATTTGCATGTCTGAACAGCCTATCACTTCTGTCAATACTCCAGTGACTACCGGAAGCGATGCAGCTGGGAAGAGGCCAGCCCTCCCGCGAGAGGACTTCACGGCAGGGGTCCTGGCCCAGCTTGACAGCCTCTATCGCACGGCGCTACGGATGACCAACAATCCCCAGGAGGCCGAGGATCTGGTACAGGAGACCATGCTTAAAGCTTTCCGCTTTGCTCACACCTACCATCCCGGCACCAACCTGCGGGCCTGGCTGTTTCGCATTTTGAACACCACGGCCATCAACCACTACCGCCGCCAGTCAACCCATCCGGCGACCACCTCGCTGCCCGAGGGAGAAGAGTTTTACCTGTACAACCGTATCAAGGATCTGGCCGGCAACGAAGTCACTGCCGGGGCTGAGGAGGAGGTACTTCAGCGCTATCTTGATGAGGACGTCTACAATGCTCTGATGGAGCTGCCACCGAATTTCCGCATGCCGGTCATTCTGGCAGACATCGAGGGACTCTCCTACAAGGAGATCGCCGAGGCGCTGCAGATCCCTATCGGTACGGTAATGAGCCGCATCTCACGGGCACGTCGCCAGCTGCAGAAATCGCTCTGGCGCTATGCCCAGGAGCGCGGCTATCTCAAAGCGGCCAGGACGCCCAACGCTACGGACGCCGCAGCGGCAGCGTCCGACCCAGCGTCAGCTCCTCAGTCAAGTCCAGAGTCAGCCCAAGCAGACCAGGCTACGGATTCTCATCCGTAGCCTTCGCCTGCAATAGCGCGAGCGCCGCGCGAGTAACCGTGATGTCTGCGCAGCGCCGGTCGAGAGCATTCAAGCTGCGCTTGATCAGGCCCTTGCGCTCCAGACGGGCCAGGACTTTGGTGGCCGCTGCCGAACTGACCCCCAGTAGGGCAGCTACCTCTCCTACTGACCAGTGATCCCGCTGAGCCAGATAGGTCAGCACCTCTCGCTGACGCGCGGTGATGGTGCTAGCAGCTGCTCGCCGTAGTGCGTTCATGAGGATAGCGCTCCCTCTACGAGTAGAAGTAAGACTCCACGTTAGGGCAACAGGCGAGTGGGGAATACCCACAAGCTCTTTCCTCATAAGAGACGCGGCGGCGGAGCTATTCAGGTACAGCTTTTAGTTAGCACGCTGCCCCTCTCTCCCCCTCAATCCAGTCACTGCCCCCGCTGCCGCCTGCTCTGCTGTTCTCTGGCTGCTGGCCTCTTGACCCGAGCCTGCTTTTCCTTCGCTCAGTGCAGCGTGGTAGCTCAACAGGCCATCTCGCGACGTACGCTGCGCGGTGCCTCACGCCTGGGCCGTGGCGCAGTGACATGCTGCAGAGTGAAAGAAAAGGTACTCCCCTCGCCAGGCACACCGCTACTCTCCACCCAAATCCGCCCGCCCATCGCCTGCACAAGCTGTTCGCTGATGTAGAGTCCCAGCCCGGCGCCACGCACGGGACTGTTCATATCGCGATCAAGGCGCACAAAGCGCTCAAAAAGATGCTTTTGCGCCTCGCGCGGTACCCCCAGCCCATAGTCGCGCACCGAAATAGTTACCCAGCGCTCTTCGATCCGACAAAAGATATCGACAGCTGTGCCGGGCGGAGAATACTTGAGGGCATTACTGAGTAGATTGAGGAGAACCTGGCGCAGCCGCAGCTCATCGGCCAGCACATAGACCCCTACTGGCACATGGACACGCAAGGAATGCCGCTCACGCGTGCTGAGGGCATCCAGAATATCAACGACATGCTGGACAGATTTGCGCAGCTCGACGGCCTCTAGCTTCAGGCGCTCCGCATCCATATGCACGCGGCTCGCATCCATAATGTTGCTGACCAACAGCACCAGTTCATCACAGCCACGATGAGCACGGGCGATGAAGTCCTCTCGCACCTCGGGTGAAAGATGCATATGATACTCTTTCAGCAATTCGATATAACCGAGCACAGCCGTCAGAGGAGTGCGCAGCTCATGGGAGGCCGTCATAATGAACTGGTCCTTGAGGCGATCGAGTTCCTTCTGCTGCTCATAAGCGGCGCGCAGCTCCAAAGTGATCTTGGCATTTTCCAGCATTGTCGCGCATTGCGAAGAGAACATCTCCAGCATATGTTTCTCCTCGCAGGAGAAGACATGAGCGCGGGCATAGGTCAGTACCAGAACACCGAGACGGTGATGAGCGCGTCTGAGAGGGAGCCAGGCGAAAGGGAAGGAGGGCGTTTGAGGCAGGCAGGGAGGAATATGAGGAGAGAGCGCGTGGTCGCGGGCTGGCCCTGGTCCCATATCGCTCCCCTCATAGAACCAGGGGCGCCAGTCATCCTCTTGAAGTGAGCTAAGCTGCTGGGCGGCTGAGAGCGGTGGCCCCCCGGGCAGGTAGGCGACACGGCGCAGACAGGCCCCCTGCTCATCGTAGAGCCAGACCTCAGCTCCCGCCGAGCCAGCGCGCGCGGCCACTTCTGCATAGTTGACTGCCACATCCTCGATCGTCTCGATGGCGCTCACTGGCAAGGCATTGACACTATAGAGCGCATTGAGCATAGCCGCATGGCGGCTGGCGCGTGCCGAGAGGCGGGCTGTCTCCAACAGTGGCGTAAAGCGAGCCAGCATCAGCTCAATGGCTTCGAAATCGGGACCGGCATAGGGCTGATGATCGCCACGCTCGCCCAGCACCAGGACACCGATCAGGCGCCCCTGGGCCCGCACAGGAACCAGCAAGGGGTCCAGCTCCTGACCAGCAACAGTGACTTGAAGGTAGCGGGCCAGACCAATAGGACTACGTCCAAAGGACTGCTGCAGCTCGCTGAGGCGCAGCGGGAAGCGAGCTTGAGTCAAGCGCCCGACCAGCGGCGGAGTCAGGGTCAGCCAGCCATCATCGCCGAGGGCCTCCTCCGGCTCCATTGGCAACAGCCAGCGGAGCAGGCGCAGGCGCGCCTCATCGCCCGGCTCGGCGTAGGAAAGGGCAGGGCAGAGGCGATAATAGCCGCTCTCATCGTCGAGCACAAAGAGACAGACCTCACGGGTCTCAAAGACATTGACCACCGCCGCGCTCATTAACTGCGCCACCTCATCGAGGGTCGCACCTTCGCTCTCCAAAGGGTGAGGGGTCTCCAGCAAGCGTCGATAGTGGCACAACTCGCTAAAGAAGAGCCGCTCCGTCAGGATACGGGCCAGCCACCAGACGAGCGGTGCCAGGACGGCCATCAGTGCCACCGTCAACAGCGTGCGCGCAGGCAGATCCGGCAGGGGGAGAATCAAAGCCAAAACCGCCACCGCATAGGCCAGCATCACCAGGCAGACCAGGCCCACAATCCAGGCCACGACGCGGCGAATATAGCGATCCAGCACCAGGATCTGATAGCGTAAGATCGAATAGCCCAGTAGCGGCGGCAGGAGAGCCAGGGGGAGGGTGCTAAAGCGAGGATCGACACGGAGGGGGATATGCAACCACCAGGGCAGAACATTCAGGAGCAGAAAAGGAGCAAAAGCAAGGATCACAGCCCCCATAAAGAGACGGCGCTGCTGCTGCTCACGCAGGGTGGCCGTGCGCCGATAGAGATTGGCGATCGAGGTCAGAATGCCAGTCAGGGTCAAGAGGTAGTAAGTGTAGTCAACAAAATTGAGCCAGGCCAGGCGTGGACTGGTCCCCCAATCATAGAAAGCCAGATGACAGGTGACGAGCAAGCTCAAGAGGACCACCAGACCAAGGTAGGCAGGGGCCAGCAACGAGAGCAGAAGCAAACGTAACAGACGCCCGAAGGAGCGACAGGCCTGGACAGAGGAGGCCGCCAAAGGCGGAGGAGCCAGCATATTCTGCGGGAAGAGGAGAAGCAGAGTAGTGAAGAGGAGTAGCGAGAGGGCGCTGCTGACCCCTCCCATGACCGAGAGCAGTAGATCACCCACGGCAGCGCCGGTCTGCACCAGGAAAGTCACCATCATGCAGGCGCAGAAGCAGAGCAAGAGCAGCGCCACCCCACGGCGATAAGCATAGAGCCAGACCAGGGTCCCAACCGCTAGAAAGAGGAGGGCAGCGAGAGCTGAGACACCGAACTGAAGCAAAGCGTAAGGTAGATAGACACTGTGCGGGAAAAAGATCCAGGCGTCACCCCCCAGGAGCACAACATAGGCTAGAGCCAGCACCAGAATCGCCAACAGACGCCCGACCCTCGGAAACGAGCGCGTCGTCCTCGTCATACACTCCCTCTTGAACACCTGAGATCCTCTCAATCATAATCCGAGTAGCTGATGCAATTCGGGCGGAAGAGGCTGGCACGCCTCAATAGCCTGCAGGCAGAGGCGAGCGCGTTCGCGATAGAGCAGGCAGATGCTCCAGGCGGCGGTGATCGCCTCAGCGAGGCGAGCGGAGAGAGCGCTACTTACAGGAGCACCGTGCTGCAGGGCGAACAGCTCTTCGGGAGAGCAGCCAGTGGAGGCAGCAAGCACCAGCGGGAGCGTCTTTTTCCCGCGACGGAGATCGGATTTTGGCTGGGAGAGCGCCGGGGGGGGAGCCAGCGAGGCATGCAGATCGTGGCAATCGTTGTCGAGCTGGCCGGCGATCCCCAGCAGCTCTCCCAGACGGGAGAACAGTTCGCAGAGGGGAGGAGAGGCGCCAGCGACCAGGGCCCCGAGACGGCAGGCCAGGCGCATGAGAGAGCCGGCCTTCGCCGCGGCCAGCGCCAGACAGTCCTCACGACCATAGGCACTGAGCGGCTGCGCCTCAGCGAGCAGGTCGCTCTGCTGACCAGCAAGGCAGGCCAGGCTCGCCGCCTGCAGCTCTCCCAAGAGCGCCAGCGGCTCGGCGGCAGGTGCCCTAGCCCCAGGAGCGACCGTCAGAATGGCTTGCTGAGCCAGAGCCAACAAGGCGGCAGCTGCATTGATGGCACGTGCCTCGCCCACAGCCTGCAGCAACGGTGTCTGATCATCATCGACCAGATCGTCCAAGATATCAATGGCGCAGACCAAACACTCCACCGCCAAAGCTGCCCCGGCGGCATAATCCAGGGCCACGGCAGGACTCAGAGAACGCGCAATCAAGAAAGTCAGTAAGGGCCACCTTCCCGCCTGCGGCTCGCTCAGTCTCCCCACCTGAGCTTCAGCCCTTGACACCGCCCGCCAGGCGAGCAGCTTACCCTCCTGACGCAAAGCCAGAGCTACATCCTCGCGCAACGGCGCAGGTACCTCAGCCAGCAGACGCTCCAGCCGCTCACAGAGGGAAGCCAGCGCCTCTCCAAAGACCTCTTCCCTGGCCCTCGCCTCCCCGTCTTCGCTCATGCTGCCCGACTCACCTCGCTCCCTCACAGCTCTGTCCGCCTCCCTCCACATCCTCCTCCCGTCACTCGCTCACCCATCACGGATGCCACCACCACATGGGAGGACCCAGCGACGTACCAAGAGCAAGATGCGGAATCAGCTTCTTGAGCACATCAAGCACCAGAGGCTCCATACGCTCGGAGGCGGCTACGCTCTCCAGATCGTTGAAACACGCCTGGCGGAAACTTTCGTCGTGATAGAGGCGATGGACGAGCTTACATAGCTGCTGTTCTTCCACAGTACACTCCTTCCCTCTCTTCACTTTAGAGAGACTTCCCATGAGAGCATGCCTTTGCATGCTCTGGGTGAGAGCATACCACATATCTAAAAGAAATGCAAGAGCATAGAATATATATATTTAGATGTATCTATTAACTGGGCGAGGAGGGAGGGCAGGCGCGAAGCGGCAGTATAAGGTCCCAACGCAATTGACGAACGGGGGCCTTGCCGCTAGAATCGGGAAGAGATCGCACCCAGAATCTGACGCTTGAGCGAGGGCACCACAACCCGAACCGAAAGAAGATGCACAGTTGGAACCAAAGCAGGGACCAAGAGGAAATGCTCCCGGCTGTCGAGGCGGACTCACTAGGGGTGCTCAGCAGCACCCGCGGCGTGGTAGAGGAAGGTGAGCACGTCTGGATGAACAGCGAGCAGATCCAGGCTCTGAGCGAGCGCTGGTCGGCGCTGATCGGCCCGGCAGGAGTCAACGCCTCCGGGCTAGCAGCCGGCTATGACCGCTACCATTTCTTCGACGGTAGTGAGCGCAGCGTTAACTGGATTCTCTTGCTTGATGCGCTCAACTTCTGCTTCTGGCCCGAGAAAGGTCAGCCGCGCTGGGGTATCACCTACCAGGGGGAGTTTCTCAGCGGCTACTGGGCAGAGGCCGCCGCCCTGACACGCGCGATAGAAGAGGGTCGCCCCATATGGGATGCCGCTTACTTACGTGATATGAGCCGCGAGGAGCTGGCTCTGATCTTTCGCAGCGAGCAGGAGCAGCAGATCCCACTTTTTGAGGAGCGCCTGACCCACGTTCACGAAGTCGGGCGCGTTCTTTTGGAGCGCTTCGATGGGCAATTCTCTCAGGCTGTTGCTCAGGCTGCGGGCAGTGCTGTGCGTCTGGTGCAGCTGCTCGTCGAGGCTTTCCCATCCTTCCGCGATGTAGCCCGCTATCGTCAGCGCGAGGTGCGCTTCTTTAAGCGTGCCCAGATCTGTGTTGCCGATCTTCATGCGCTCTTCCGCGGCCAGAGCTGGGGCGCCTTCTACGATCTCGACCAGCTGACGATCTTCGCTGACTACAAGCTACCCCAGGTGCTGCGCCATTTCGGGGTGCTGGAGTATCATCCCACCCTGGCCAATCGGATCGACCAGCAGGAGCCTCTCCCTGCCGGTAGCGAGGAAGAGATCGAAATCCGGGCAGCCACGGTCTGGGCCTGCGAGCTGCTTCGCCGGGCGTTGGCCGCCCGCGGTCTGCCCATGAAGGCGATCGAGATCGATCAGCAGCTCTGGCTGCTCAGTCAGCGCATACCCGATATGCGACCTTATCACCGGACTCGTACTATCTATTACTAGAAGAACCGTTAATTACAGGTCTGCATAGAGTCTGTTTATCCCTGGAGTAAGATGATTCTGAAGACGCTGTTGGCCGCCCTGCCATCGCCACCGCGGGCTATCTACCCCGGTGGCTCTCTAACTGAGACAGCTGCCGTGGAGCAACTCACGATCTCTCAGCTGGCCTATGACTCGCGCCGCGTTGAGCCAGGCATGCTCTTTATCGCTGTGCCCGGTGTGCATACCGATGGCCGCCGCTTTCTGACCGAGGCCGCCGCTCGCGGTGCTGTGGCCGCTCTCGGCGAGTCCCTGGAGGGCTTCGCTTCCTCTCCCCTGCCCTTGCCCTATATCGAGGTCGCCGAGGTGCGCAGCGCTCTCGCCGATTTGGCCGCCGCCTTCTATGGTTATCCGGCTCGCCAGCTCTGGACAATCGGCGTCACTGGCACCGATGGCAAAACAACAACCTGTAATCTCATCTGTACAATTCTGGAGACCGCCGGCCTGGCCACCGGCCTGATGACAACGGCCAATTTTAAAATCAAGGGAGAAGAGTGGGAGAATACCACTCGCCAGAGTACGCTGGAGGCCCTGGAGATTCAGGCTCTGCTCCGACGCATGCTCGATGCCGGTGTCACCCACGCCGTGATCGAGGCAACTTCTCATGGGCTGGAGCTGGCTCGCGTACGCGGCTGCGAGTTCGATGTGGGTGTGGTGACCAATATTACTTCGGAGCATTTGGATTTCCACGGCACCGTCGAGAACTATCGCCGGGCCAAGGCGCGCCTCTTCGAGATGCTCGATCCAGATCGCCGGAAGGCGCTGCCAACCCGCCCGGCAGCAGTGCTCAACCGCGATGATAGTAGCTTTGCTTTCTTGCGGTCCTTCTGCCGCGCCCCAATCCTGGACTACGGCATCGATACGCCCGCTAGTTTCCAGGTGACGGAGCTGGAGCTGGGGGCTGCCGGTACACGCTTTGCTGTGCGCTTTCCACACGAGTCCCAGCCCGTTCCTATGGCAACGCGCCTGGTGGGCCGCTTTAATGTGAGCAATTGCCTGGCCGCTATCACGGTGGCCTACCATCTGGGGCTGAGCCCGACGCAGATCGCCGAGGGCCTGGCCCGCGCTCGTAGCGTGAACGGGCGCATGGAGCATGTAATCGCTGGCCAGCCCTTCTCTGTGATCGTGGACTACGCCCATACGCCCGATAGCCTGCAGAAGGTCCTGACAACGCTCCGCCCCCTGACTCCAGGCCGCTTGCTGCTGGTCTTCGGCTCCGCCGGCGAGCGCGATGTCCAAAAGCGCCCAACGATGGGCGCCGTGGCCGCCCAAATGACAGATTTCTTCGTTATTACTGATGAAGATCCACGGGAAGAAGATCGCCTGAAAATCCTGCGAGAGATCGCCAAAGGAGCAATAGCGGCGGGAAAGCAGGAGGGCCGCGATTTTCTGTGCATCGCCGACCGCCGCACGGCGATCGCCACAGCGCTGGCCGCCGCTCGCCCCGGCGATACGGTACTGCTGGCCGGTAAGGGCCATGAACAGAGCATTATCGTTGGCCGCGAGAAGTTGCCCTGGAATGAACGCCAGGTGGCTCTCGAAGAGCTGCAACGGCTTGGCTATGACAGCAGTACCTCGACTCTCTAGCGGCTTTTCGCATTTTCCAGCCGCGAAGAGCATTTGTGTCTGCTATCAATGCGCTAGTCCAGTGAATATGGTATGTTTTTGCTTTCTACTTCTTTTATCAGGTAGAGAGAGCTAATTACTGCAGAAAAATCATGCGGGTGGAGAGAGATCAGCAGGCCTCGCTTGAGCCAAGACTAGCCAGCATGGTGTCCGGGCCTCTTTTCGCCCCGGGGGAGTAAATCGTATGGGACTACCAGCTATTCCTGATGCCTATCTGGTGCCGGTTATTCTGATTTTGACGTTCGTGGTCTCGGCACTGCTCAGCCTGATTTTCTGCGGTATCGCCAGACTGCTCTTTCCAAAGTTCCGCAGCGGCGAGCATAAACCTGGCCACCACCGTTCCGATCTGCGCTCGGACCTGCCCGCCAGCGGACGCGAGATTAAAACGATTGAGCTGCCCCTGGTCGGCGGGCCTTCGTTTACGCTGGCCATGTTGATCACGGGGCTGGTTGCTGGCTACCTGCTCTTCCATACTGGCGAGCAATGGACGCTCCTGCTGATCGGCCTGGGCGCAACGCTCGGTTTTATGCTGATCGGCCTGGTCGATGACTGGCACAAGGTCTATAGCAAGGAGGGTCTGTCGGAACGCGCGAAGTTCAGTAGCTTGTTTGTGCTGTCGGTGGCCGCAGGAGCTTGCTATTTCTTCCTGACGCCGAAGGGGCCTGAGTCCTACAGTCCGTATATTGGACTCCCTATCATCGGCCATTTGATCTGTCCAAACGCCAGCCCCGAGATGAGCGCCTGCCCTCTGCATCCGGGCGAGCTGGCTTACTATGCCTGGCTGGTGTTTCTGGTGCTAATGACGGGCGTGACTGGCAGTGTGACTTCGCTGG
The DNA here is from genome assembly GCF_008974285.1 of Thermogemmatispora aurantia. Taxonomy (GTDB): domain Bacteria; phylum Chloroflexota; class Ktedonobacteria; order Ktedonobacterales; family Ktedonobacteraceae; genus Thermogemmatispora; species Thermogemmatispora aurantia. The sequence goes on from NZ_BKZV01000002.1 coordinate 225,998, forward strand.
CCGTGGATTTTAGCGATGGACTCGATGGGCTGGCCGGCGGCCTGGTCTTTAGCGCGGCGCTGGCTTTTGGCATTGTGACCACCGGTATTATTGACCGTCCCGAGGGCCAGGTGGTCGAGGTGCTTTCGCTGCTCTGCGCCGGCAGTACGCTCGGCTATCTCCCCTGGAACTGGCCATCAGCCTGGGCCGCGCGCGGACGGCGTAGCAGCGCTAAACGTCTGGCTCAGATCTATATGGGCGATAGCGGAGCGCTGGCTCTGGGCGGCTTACTGGCGATGATCGCCATTTTCGATCGCCAGGAGACGCTGCTCTTCCTGGTAGGCGCCGCTTTCGTTCTGGAGGGCCTGTCAGCTCTTTCGGCACGCCTGATTACGCGCTTTTACCGCCGACAGTTGCATATCCTGCGCTTCGCAAGTACACGCGAGTTCATTCCCCATACAGAATTCCCCCGGCCTTTCCTGGCGACGCCGCTGCACCACCATTTTGATCTGCTGGGCTGGGATCGGCGCCGCCTGGTCTATGGCGCCTGGGCCTTGGGCGCTTGCTTTGCGGTCCTCGGGGTGATGGTTGGTCTAGCACCTGAAACCTGGCAGCGCTATCTGGGCCGTATTCTGGTTCTGCTCCTGGCCTGGATCGTCTGGTCCAGCGGCTCCTGGACTCGGCGCTACTTTGTTGGGAAGCACCCCCCCGAGCGTTCGCGCCGTCGACGTCTGGCGCTCTACTATGGCTTCCCCTATCGCATTATGGGTATTCCGCTCTATCACCTGGTGGAGGTGATCGAGGCCAGTGAGGATGTCATCGAGACACCGGCTGAGGAGTTGGCACTCTGGCAACGAATGACCATCTTCGATGCTCGGGCTATGCTTGGTCTCTATTGCTACCGCGCCGGCTATTATCCAGCGGCCCTGGCACAATGGACCAGGATTCCAGCTGGCAACCGGGCTTTGCGCCCGGCTATTGCTCGCCTGCTGGAGGAGCTGGATAGTCGCCTGGCCCTGGAGAAGCAGGAGACGCAGCCGATTAAGCGGGAGGATCTGCTCAGACATCAGGAGCCACCGCTGATTACGGGGAACCTTGGCCCGGCGGATGTCCCCAATCCACACGAGCCGGTGAGCGGGACGGAGGCGGAGGCAGTGCAGGAGTCCTGGCCTTTGCCAGTGACTAAGACCGTTGAGGAGACCGCAGAGCGCCAGTCGACCTCGGGTAGTGACAGGCTGCCGCCAGAAGCACTCCCGCGCGACACTCGCCTGGAAGCCATCCACAATGGCCACAGCGCTCCAGATGCACGACACTTAGCCGCGACGACAGGCATGGGAGAGCGGGAACCGACATCAACAGGGAGCAGCCAGGCTGCGAGAACACAGGGACGCTCGCACTCTCCCTTGAGCTGGCTACAGCGTTTCTTGCATCGCGGAGCACGCTCTAGTCATCCCTCGCAGCAACAGCTCTAGCAGAACCAGACTGAAGCAGTCTGGTTCTGCCGTGCTCATTCAGGCTGGCTCTACCCATCGCCGAGGTACGGTACGGCGTCCAGGTTCCTGCTGGATCTCGGCGATGGGCTGTTCGAGCGCCCCTTGATGTGCTGGTTCCGACTTCTTTCGCTCAGGAGGCCTCCGAGGCGGCGTCAGTTCGCTCCTCGAGGGTGATCAAGGTTGCTGTTGCTGTACCAGTCAGCGCTTTTGTCTGATCGCTGTCCTCAGAGAGGAGGCTTTCAAGGCGCTGCTGAAGGGCACGCCGGGCCGGATGCTCAAGGCGTTGATCCAGCAGCAGCGCCTGAGCCCAGTGCTTCTGCGCCTGGGCGCGCTGATCCTGGGCCCAGGCCAGCTCACCCAGTCCCACGTGAATAGCGCTGATTTCCAGCGGGGTTCCTAGCTCGGTCGCCAGTGCCAGCGCCTCCTCGTAGCGGGCTCGGGCCTCGCTGAAAGCCCTTAGCAGGCGCGCCGTATCACCCAGGCCGCGCAACGCCTGGGCCGTCAGCGGACGCGCCTCTTGTTCCTGAGCCAGGGAGAGGGCTTGCTCGAAATATTCGCCGGCTTCGTGAAGAGCACCCTCGGCAAGAACCAGGCTACCCAGAGCGGTGAGAACCTGCGCCTGGTCGACACGATTGCCCAGGCTGGTGAAGATGGTCAGCGCTTTCTCGTAGCAGCTGCGAGCCGCTCCCCAATCGCCGAGAGCGCGGCGTACTTCCCCCCGGACGCAGAGGACCAATCCTTCCCCAGGACGCATACTTTGCTCCTGGAAGATCTCCAGGGCCAGTGCGCTGGCCTGCTCGGCTTCATCGAGACGCGCATGCTCCAGAGCGAGCTGGGCCTGCTGCACCAGCGTCCAGGCGTTCCCTGTCCGCAGTCCCAGAGAGGTGAAGAGGCGTTGGGCTTCCTCACAGGCAGTCAGAGCCTCGCCATAGTTGGCGAGGGCCTGCCAGATGCGACTGCACTCTAGCGAGGCCCAGGCGACTCCCTCCTGGTCGCCATTGATTCTCAGCTCTGTCAGGGCCAGGCGAGAGCGAGAAAGAGCTTCCCGGTAGCGACCGGAGCGGCGTAGGATTACACTTTGAACCAGGGCGGCCCAGGCCCGCCCTCTAGAATTGCCTCCTTGCTCGAAGCTCGCCAGCGCTTGCTCCGCATAATCGGCTGCCTGGCTAAGGTTGCCTTCGTCGCAGGCCAGCATGGCCAGCTCGTAGAAGGACCAGGCGGCCTCTTCCTGCTGATTTTGCTCCTGATACAGCTGCAGGCTGCGCTTCAGACAGGCCACGGCTTCAGTATAGTTGCCGAGCTGACGGAGAATAGCCCCCAGGCAACACTGAATCTGGCCCTCGCCCGTTTTATCTTCGAGGCGCACGGCATAGGAGCCCGCGCGACGCAGGATAGCCAGCAACTGGAAAGCGTAGCCACGTCCACACAAGGCCCAGGAGGCCCGCACAGCTGTGCGCACCGCTTCCCCCAGCTCCTCAGCCCCTACCAGGTGCTCAAAGGCGGCAAACCACTCCTCGGGACTGAGATGGGGCAACCCCAGGTAATAGGCTGCCACTACCCGATGCACGCGGCGGCGTTCCTCGGCTGGCAGGTAGGAGAGGGCAAAGTTGCGTACCTGCGGGTGAATGCTGTAAACACGTCCATCGAAACCCATAAATGAGGCGCGCACCAACTCATCGCGAGCCGATCGCCAGTTGGCGGCTAGCTCCCTGGGAACAATAGTGCCCGGGCTGCCAGACTCTCCTTCGGCCACACCCCTCCCCTGCTCTTCTAACGACTCGGCAGGCGGGACCTGGAGGGCCAAGGAGGGATTGAACTCCGCTCTCTCCGAGCTATGGGGGGCCACAAGCATCATGATCTGATTGGTGCTGAAGGGAAGGCGAAAGGCCGAGAGATACGAGAGGAGCAGCCGCGCCGCAGGCGAGAGACGCAGATAGGCGACCTCCAGGGCGGCCCAGATCCCCGCCAGCGGTGTCTCACGCAGCTCATCACGGATCTCTTCGAGCGAGCGGGTGGCAGCTTCAGGCGTAAAGACTTTGCCGCCGATGGAGCGGGCAGCGCCGAAGATCAGCTCCGCCCCCAGAGGATAGCCATCCAGGAGCGTACAGATGTCGCGCAGAATCTCTTGTTGGACTGGATCGTCCAGGTGAATGCGCTTGTCTAAACCGCTCTGGGCCGCCAGCTCACTAAAGAGGCAGAGCAGGTCCTGGTCGGTCATCTTGCCAATAGGATACTCATACCAGCGCCAGGCCGCTCCTTCCTGCAGACCAAGCGTGGCCGGATGAGAGCGCGAGGTCAAAAGCACCACAACCCGCTCAGGCAGCTCACCAAGGAAGCGCAGCCAGAGCTTTGACTCAGTCGGATCGGTCACTTCCTCAAAGCCATCGATGAGCAGCAGGCAGGGCAGTTCACGATCGGTGCGCGCATGTAAGGCATTGAGCAGATGGCGCGCTCGCTGACGCAGATCTGGGGTCAACATTAAGCGATTGGCCAGACCGGGGAAGGCATGAGCCATCTCGACGACGGCCTCAGCGAAGGTCTTTCCTCCCTGCAGTGTAATGCCAATAAGGCCCCCCGTGCCCGGGAATTTGTCGCGGTTACGCCGCGCCACCTCAAAGGCCAGGGCACTTTTGCCGATGCCGACTGGGCCAGTCAGCACAATCTGACGCAGATTCGAACGCGGCTGCTGCCTGCGCAGACTGGGAAGTTCCTCTTCGGCCTGGACAGCTGCGGTAATAAGCTGCGTCAGCTCTTTAATCTCGCGCTCGCGTCCTACAAAGCAGGTCGGGATGGGGAAGTTGGTCAGGGCTAGCTCATGCTCTTCAGTCTCTTCCTCCTGCGCCAGCAGAGGGACTGGCTCCTCACAGCCAGGGCTGGCATGCCGATAGAGGACGGGGATAAACCAGCCATTGTGGTGGGGAGAGAGCAACGCATGGCGGGCGCGGGAAAGGGCTTCCTCAAGGGTGCGCCCACTGGCCAGGGCCTCGTAGAAATGGTAGATAAAGACCGGGCTGAGGTTGTCCTGGAGCGAGAAGGGCATGGCCACGACCGCCGGGATCTGGGCCGTCACAAGGGCCGTGGCCAGCGAGCTGTCCAGGGCCACCTGCCGCTGACGGGAGTGCTCGCGTTCCAAACGCGCCGTTTCGCAGGCTGCCAACACTACCAGACGCACATCGCTGGTAACGAGCAGCTCACGCAGAGAGTGAGTATCGATGTAGCAGCGCTTCCCTTGCTCATCGCAGAAACAGAGGTAGGTCTGGGCGCTGACACGGGCCAGCGAGGCACCGCAGACTTGACAGCGTCGCTCGTCAGGCTCGTTGAAGGCTCCGCATTCTTCACGTGGACAGACTCGCCCATAGTCACCGTGGCCGTCAAAATGGACGACGTAGCAGGGAGTCTGCACTTCGCTATCGTCCAGGATGCCGGCGCCGCCATAGGCATTGAGATAACGCACCAGCTCGCTAAAGCTGCACGGCTCTAGACGGTCGAGAATCAATTGGCCACTCTCGACGAGACGCGCCAGACCACGGCGCAAGGCATCGTAGCTGCGCTCGGTCTCCAGCGGCTCGCCGTCAGTAGGGGCTGCCCCTATGTAGAGGATGCGCAAAGGTGGATGCACAGGCAGTTCGCAGCCTCCCGGCTCATCGGGGCGCAGCAGGATGCGGGTCAGCGTAAAGACGCCAGTGGCTACCAGGAAATAGTCCCCGTTGTGCAACAGCTCCCAGGGATAAGGAATGAATTCATCGCAACCGGGGGTAAAGCTCAGCGTGAGCGCCACCGTACCACGACGGCGCAGGGTGCGCTGAATCACGGTGTGCAACAGGCCGTCGACGGCTTCCGCCTGCTCACGAGCACCAGCGGGACGAGCGTTCGCCCGCCCTGACGTACCAGGTTGCCTGCCACAGAGGGCCGCAAAGAGCCGTTCGCCGATTTCGCGTTGACCCTGACCATCAATCTCTTGACGATCGAGACGCTTGAGCAGCGTGGTGAGGGAGCGCGGAGTAAACGGGGGAACGAAGTCGCCGCTGACACTCTTCCCGGACCAGCTATCTCGGACCTCCACGGAAAAGCCGCCCTCAGCGCGGGTGCGAAAGAGTACGTTTAGTGTCTCACCCATCTGTGCGGTCACTCTTCTCTTCCATAATGGCAGCGCGCTTTGCTACGCGGACTTTTTAGGAGAAGGACTTCAGCCATTATAAAAGTTCTCTGCTTCAATGTTAAAGTATAGCACAGAAAGCAGTATATGAGGGGCGAAATCGATTGCACCAGGGTTGCACCTGAGACTCCCTGTAGCAGGCACCAGCCCGCGCCTGGCAAGGGTAGGCGAGTCGCGGCCACCCGTTTTCTCGCCTCTCGCTCATGCTCTTCAGGCCCCCAAGCAGGGACAGGCCGGGGACAGTCTAGCCCCCACCTTTCGCCTGTCCCAGCGCCATCCCGCATCACCTCTCCATCCCTCAGCGTTCAGGCGTCGGCGCCAGCCACACGCAGCAGCCGGCCAGAACACCTGGCGCGTCCGGGCCTACGAGGCCACTATTCGCCCCACAGAAGTTCAACCTTGCCGAAACGCACGACGTCGCCTACGTGTACGCCCGCCTCTTCTAGAGCGCGAGTCACTCCCATCTTCTCCAGGGTCACCTGCAGACGATCCATGCTTTCCCTGCTATCGAGACGCGTCATGCTGACCACCCGTTCGACTCGCTTGCCTCGTACAACAAAGACCCCGTTTTCTTTGCTGATGGTAAAGGCATCTTCGGGGATCGGTCGCAAGACAGGACCCTGCGCGGGAGGTTCAGCAGCCAGGGCCTGCTGCTGTTCCTCGCGCTTGATCTCTTCCAGGCGCCGAGCCACGGCCTGCATCAGCTCGGTCGTTCCCTGATGGGCCGCCGCCGAGATAGCAAAGGCCGGGTAGCCGGCTTCTTCAAGTCGCCTCTTGAGAGCCGGCCAGCGATCTCGCGCCTGGGGTAGGTCCATCTTATTGAGCACCACAATCTGCGGACGACGCGCCAGCCGACGATCGTAACTCTCCAGTTCGCGATTAATGGCCAGGAAATTCTCCCAGGGATCGTTTTCGGAGGCACCATCAAGCAGATGGATGAGCAGGCGCGTACGCTGGATATGGCGCAAGAACTCCAGCCCCAGCCCCGCCCCCTGGGCCGCTCCCTCAATCAGTCCCGGGATATCGGCCAGCACAAAGCTCAGCAGGTCGGCACTGCCAGCCTGACCCAGCTGGACTACGCCCAGATTTGGCGTCAGCGTAGTAAAGGGATAGTCGGCGATTTTGGGCCGGGCCGCCGTCACGACCGAAAGCAGGGTCGACTTGCCCGCATTTGGGTAACCAACCAGCCCTACATCGGCGATCAGCCGCAGCTCCAGCACAAGCCAACGCTCTTCACCCGGCTCGCCGTTCTGGGCCTCGCGCGGCGCCTGATTGGTCGGGGTGGCAAAATGAACGTTGCCCAGACCCCCACGCCCGCCACGCGCCACCATCACCCGCTGCCCATCCTCTACCAGGTCAGCCAGCAGCTCCCGGGTCTCGGCGTCCCTGACCAGGGTGCCACAGGGCACGATCAGCTCGATATCTTCACCGCTGGCACCGTGCATACGCTGCCGCCTGCCAGGCTGCCCGTTGCCAGCCTTGAAATGCTGATGATAACGATATTCAATTAAGGTATTGACCGCGGCACTGGCCCGTAGATAGACGCTCCCTCCTCGCCCACCATCACCCCCGTCTGGCCCTCCGCGCGGCACATACTTCTCACGGCGAAAATGGATTGCTCCGCTGCCTCCATCCCCGGCTTTGACGAAGATCTTGACTTGATCGTAGAACATAGAGGTAATCCTGCCACGGTACAGGCAATGCCTTGCATGCCTTAGCCTTGGGTTATAACGCAGTGTTATACTATAGCACAAAGTGCGTTGGGGGGAAAGGGGGGACCAGTCGTCCAGCGGGCAGAGGCAGAATAAGCCAGGACAGCGTGCAGTCGACCTGCTTCGTTACATCCGTCCCGGAAAAAGTCAGCGCCAGACCCGAGGTGACTTCGGATCTGGCGCCTCCAGTGTCTATCGCGCTCCATCCACGGTGTTGGGAGCTACCTTCCACCGCTTCAGAGTCAGGCCATACCGTCCTCGCCTACCAGTGGAGTATTAACCAGGTGCTGTGAGATAAACCAGACATGCATTTCATGCATGCGCAGGATATCAGACATCAGCATGTCGTTGGTGCCATAGTCTTTGGACTGCTCTGTCAGCTCGATCCCCTGGCGCAGGTCCTTAATCACCGTGCGATGAGCTTCCAGGAGGCGGGCCAGCATCGAGGGGACACTTTCAGCACCGCTGGGTGGTCGTTCGATGCGGGTGCGCTCAACCACCTCAAAAGGCATGCCGAGAGCCACCCCTCCCAGCATCTGGATACGCTCCCCGATCAGATCAACGGTCTGCAGGATCTCCCCGGCATGCTTATCGAAGAGCAGATGAAGCTGATAGAAAGTAGGACCGGCTACCTGCCAGTGATGTTTCTTGTACAGATGATAGAGCGTGATCGAGTCAGCCAGTAGCTGGTTGAGCATCTCGATGCTCTGCTTGCGCGCCTCCTCGGGCAGTTCAATCGGGAGCTGACGCACCTGCTGGGGCGTCTGAATCTCGTACATGCGCTGCTTCAGGCGCGGCTGACCCTCAAACGCTGTCTTGCCACCAGTATGCGTACGCGTCGTCATATGCCCACCCTTTCCTTTCCTGATCCTCAAGCTCAGGTATTCGTTCGCGAAGCCAGTAATTACTCTCCAGAGAGGATACGCGCCAGCAGTCCACCGAGTTTCAGCGGTTGGCTGCGAGCAGCAAGGTTCCTTCCTCTCAAGGCAAGACGCCCGCCATCAGGGGAGCGGGTACAGAAGGAGCCAGAGCGCTAGTCTGCGCTGGCTGTCGCTTTTCCTATGCTATTGCAACTCTCCCCCAATGGAGGGCGCCTCCAGCCCAGCACGTCTGTACGCTGAGCTGCAAGGAGCGCCTGGCCCCTCTTCCTCAGTCGAGGGCCGCCAGCGGTACTGCCTCGCGACTGCCAGCTCGCTCAGGATAGAGGATCAGGCGAGCTCCGCGCTGGAAGGTGAGGTAGGCCCAGGCCCATTGAAAGAGGACCAGGACCCGATTGCGGAAGCCAATCAGGTAGAAAATGTGGACGGTCAGCCATAATATCCAGGCCAGGAAGCCCGCCAGACGCAATTTGCCGATCTGCAGCAGGCCCCAGGCCCGCCCCACAGTGGCCAGGTTCCCCTTGTTGACGTAGTGGAACGGCGCCGGCTCTTGACCGGCCAGGCGCTGGAGGATGGCCCGCGCTACATAGCGGCCCTCTTGCATGGCAACAGGCGCGAGACCGGGCAGCGGTTGCCCCTTCTCTTCGACATAGGCTGTATCGCCGATGACAAAGATGTCGGGGTGGCCCGGCACGCTGAGATCGGGATTAACCTTGACGCGCCCGGCACGATCAACCTCGGCCCCGAGCCAGCGTCCTGCGGGTGAGGCCTTCACCCCGGCAGTCCAGATGACGGTCTTTGCCGGCAGATACTCCCCTGCGATCACAACGCCGCTCTCATCGACGGCCTCCACCGGCGTGGAGGTACGCACTTCAACGCCCAAACGGTTGAGGGCACGGCGAGCCTTCTCCGCCAGCTCAGGCGGGAAGGAGAGCAAGATACGCGGGGCCGCCTCAACCAGGATGATGCGCGCCGAGTGGGGATTGATGTTGCGAAAGTCGGCAGCCAGGGCTTTATGGGCCAGCTCGGCAATGGCTCCCGCCATTTCAACGCCGGTGGGACCAGCCCCTACCAGCACAAAAGTCAGCAGGGCGCGTTGCCGATCGGGGTCGCTCTCCATCTCGGCGGCTTCAAAGGCGAGCAGGATCTGCCGGCGTAGACGTGTGGCATCCTCTAGCGTCTTCAGACCCGGAGCGTAGCGGGCCCACTCAGGATGACCAAAGTAATTCTGGCCGGCCCCGGTGGCAATGACGAGGTAATCGTAAGGAACACTTTGCTCTCCATGCTCGTCGAGGAGCACCCGCTTGCCTTCTGTGTCAACGCCAGTTACCTCGGCCAGCAGCACGCGCGTATTTTTGTTACGCCTGAGCACATGCCGGATTGGAGCACTGATATCAGCAGGAGAGAGAGCTGCTGTGGCCACCTGATAGAGCAAAGGCTGAAAGAGATGGTGATTCGTGCGATCAATGACAGTGACTCTCACAGGAGCCTTCCCCAACGCCCGCGCCGCCTGCAGTCCGCCGAAGCCCCCACCGATAATGACGACGTGCGGGAGAGGCGTCTGCTTTGTATGAGAACCACGCCGGTTGTCTTCTGCCAGAACAGAAGGGTATACCGGCGAGATGGGACTGTTTGTGCGCTTCGACATGACAGTTTTCCCTTTTCTCCCCTAGGAGAACAGAACGACGATGGCAGGCTCTACGCGCCATCGTCGTTCCCTAACACTGTCTGGTATCTCTAGAGGGCAGACAGACTTGCCCCGCTTTTCAATAACCGACCATAATCAGTAGAGAGCTTCTTTGCCTCTCTAAAGAGGAAAACACGATGCCCCCCTATCTGCATTCCAGGAGCCAGTGGCAAGCAGCAAGTGTACCAGAGGCACGCTCGACCCACTGGATGCACCGCTTTGGCCCTCCGTCTGTGCCATGTGAGGCCCCGAGCGGCTCCTAGAGGCGGCGTCTCCAGACCGTGACCAGCGCCAGCGGCTCCGACCAACTGAGGGAGCGGCGTCCCTCGCCCTGCTGGTGCGGAGTGAATTCAAAAGGCTGGGGCAGCTCGGGCAGATGGGCCCCCGGGACGCTGCTGAGCTGGAGCGCCAGCTGCTCGAATTGGCCATAGGAGAGCGGCGAGGCATCACTCCAAAGCTTCTGGCCCAGCACACGTACCGCTGGCTCGATCCGGTCGTCAATTTGGGCATCGCTGACAACGTTGAGCTTGTCATTCCATAGAGCAAACATGGCCCCCAACAGATGCGGATCGTTCGGCGCCAGGTTCAAACGCGGATTGGATAGATCAAAGATGAAGGGTTGCCAGCGCGTGTAGAGCGTTTTAGTGTCCAGGTAGTCGTGATAGTAGCCGGCGCGCGGCACGATGTAGAGCAGGTTATCATTCATGTTGACGATCCGAAAACCCTCGCGCACCATCTGCACCGGATTGGCCCAGCGATTGTTCCAGATGTCCAGCACAATATTGCGCGCAACCGCTACGTGGCTCTTCATCAGCGAGAGGCTGCCCCAGATGCGCACCGTCTTGCCCTTGCCGCTGAGAAAGGCCGCCAGGCGATTGACGAAAGTGCGATAGCGATCGGCGTCATTGAGGGCATACTCATCCGCTCCGATGTGCACCTGACTGCTGGAGAACCAGGGGAGGAACTCTCTCCAGAGATCTTCAACGAAGGGCATGGTGGCAGGATTGGCGAGATTGAGGAATTCCTTAGAAGCGTGTGGACTGGCCAGGTCGGGGCGATATTGGGTCAGGGCCAGATCGTGGGCTGGGGTATCAATTTCGGGAAGAATGGTTACGGCATGCGTCTGGGCCAGCGCCTGCAAGGAGGCCATATCTGCCCGACTATAGGCTCCATCGCGCGCTGCCAGACCGGGAAAACGTGCGCTCTGGAGCCGGAAGGCCGCATATTGTCGTCGCCAGTCAGTGCGCTCACCAGCTCCCGGGGCGTTGTCGTTAAGGTGCAGCTGGAATTCGTTCATCTTAAACCAGGAAAGGAGCCGCACGTAGTCCTCCAGCAGAGCCGGAGTAAAGTAGCGTCGGCCCACGTCCAGCATGAAACCGCGCACAGCGTAGCGGGGATAGTCGCGCGCTATGCCTCGCGCCAGATGACTCTTCAAGGGGTCCTGCATGAGCATCTGAAGCACCGTGCGCGTGCCATAGAAGACCCCCGTCTCGCTGTGAGCACTGATCGTCAGGCTATCGGCAATCGACAGCACATAGCCCTCGCTTCCGATTCCTGAATCATTGTTCTTCAATGTAAGTAAGAGATCACCACTGCCGGGAGTTTCCTGTGTAAGGATGGGCAAACGCAGAGCGGCAACGGCCTGCAAATCCTGCTGAAAGACCCTCGCTGTTGCCTGCAGGCGGGGCGCCGACGAAGGATCAAGCACGATACGCGCGTCGGAGGTCAAGGTAAAGGTCCCCACTCCCCCATGCCACTCGCGCAAGGTTGGGATCACCAGGGGAGGAGCGTTGACAGCGGTCGGCAAGGAGGCCAGAAAAATTGCTAAGCGGGCTCCCACCAGGAAGAGACCCAGCAAGGCCAGCAGCAAGGTGCCAGCAAGGCGCCAGTTCATGCGCCAGCGAACTGGAGGCCATCCTTTCTTAAACAAGGCTAACTGTGGGGAAATCACGAGCAAGCTCTCCGTGCAGTCACCATGATCGTTCGTGTTCCATTGTAGTACCTGGCGTCCTCTTTTACTAGTACGGCGAGCTGATTAGCAGAATCGTACCATATTATGCCTTTTCCTGGTGATAGCTGAGGGGGAGAGCCAGAACAGGAGAAGAGGGGGAAGGGCTGGTCCGAGAGGAAAGGCCCTGCGAATAGCAACCAGGCAGGGTCTTTTCCCCTTGGACCAGTATCAACACCGTGCGGAGAGCGGATCAACCTACTCCGCGATCGGCTCCAGCTTGACGCCGACGCGCTCGCGCTTCAGCTCATAGAGATTCGGCTGGCGCAAGGCCCAGTAGAAATGGTCCCAGTACTCGCCGGCCTCGGCGCCCCGCGGGACCTCGATAATGACTGGGCCATAGAATCCCACCTGCGAGCCTTCCAGAGCAATGGTAGGCACCCCAAAGGCATGGTAGCGCTCAACCGCTTCCTGATGATCGGCCTGTACTTCGTGGATCGTTGACTCGTCAGCCAGCGCCTCATCGACCAGGCCCACATTCAAGCCGGCCCGCTGCAGGGCGGCGCGCACGCCAGCCGCATCGGCGATGCTCTCACGGCGACCATGCTGGGCAGCGCCCAGCGCCAGGTAATAGCGTTCCACCCCCTCATTGCCTTCGCGACGCCGCACCAGTGCCAGCGTGCGCAGGCCAGTCCAACCGTGATCTTCATAGTTCGGCTGCGCCCCCTCCTTGCGATTGACCAGTTCCAGGCTGAAGAAGCGCCAGGTCACAGCCACCGGACGAACCTGGCGCACTTCACGCATCCAGAGCGCGGTGCGCCAGGCCAGGGGGCAAAGCGGATCAAAATGGAAGTTCACCTTAATGGGAGTAGCAGATTCTTGCTGAGTCATAGGGTGACACAGACTCCTCTAGTCGATGGATAACAGAGTGGTGTTGCAGGAGGCCCCAGTGAACGAAGTGACCGTTATCACCATACAATCTGGAGCACAGACCTGTCAAGGCAAGCAAGAGGGAGCGCCACGTACCCCCCAGCGGGCGCCAGAGAGGGGGCCAGGCTCCCCGATCCTCACCAGCCCCACCCCTCCCTCCCGTTCACCAATGGTCAGCCACCTATTTACCAGAACCGCTGTTTATGAGATACTGGCAAAGGCAAACATCCCTAGCATCCCTAGGAACTCAGGAGGGACAGGAAATCATGCCAGGACAGATCAAAAGCCCCGTCCGCACGCTCGGCGTCCTGACCGGCGGGGGCGATGTGCCGGGGCTGAACGCCGCCATCAAAGCACTGGTCTACCGGGCGGAGACGCTGGGGATCAGCGTCATCGGTCTCCGCTACGGGTGGAGAGGCATCACATTCCTCAACCGCAATCGACCGCGCGAAGAGCAGATCTTTCGCGCCGACGATCCCCAGACCTGGGACGATCACTACCTGCTGCCACTCAATCGGCAGAATACGCGCACGATCGACCGCCAGGGTGGGACGATCTTGCTCTCGACGCGCACTAATCCTGCGCGTGTGCGCGTGAGCGAGCTACCCGAGCATCTCAAGCATCGCGGCGAGGGACGCAACGCGCAGGAGTACCTGGATCTGACCGATGAGGTTCTGGCCAATATTGAGTTTCTAGGCCTGGACGGCCTGGTCGTCATCGGCGGCGATGACACGCTGAGCTACGGGGCTGTGCTTGGGGCAAAGGGAGTCCCGGTTTGGGGCATCCCGAAGACGATGGACAACGACGTTCCTGGCACTGATTACTGCATTGGCTTCCAGACGGCTATCAACCGCGCCAGCGAGTTCATCGGGCGCCTGCGCTCGACTCTCGGCTCCCATAGCGAGACGGCGCTCTTCCGCCTCTTCGGACGCGATGCCGGTTTTACCGCTCTGGAAACAGCCATCGTGACCTGGGCCGACCGCCTGCTGATCCCCGAGGTGCCAGCCAATATCGATCAGCTGGCCGAGTTGGTCGCCAGCGACCGGCGCAATAATCCCAACCACTATTCGATCGTGGTCCTTTCAGAGGGGGCGAATCTGGGTATGCCGGTGCCAGAGGTCGGCCCGGAGGATGCCTACGGCCATCGCAAGAAGGCTAACGTGGCCGAGTTCCTGGCCGAGCAGCTGAGCAAGCGCCTGCCCGGGGTGCGCTTCCTGCCGATCGATCTGACCTATATCCTGCGCAGTGGCGAGCCAGATGTCTACGATCGCCACATGGCGATCTATTTTGCCAACATGGCAATGAGCCTGGTAGAGCAGGGCATTCACGGGGCAATGGCCGGCTACCGCGAGGGCAAAATCATCTATACTGACCTGCCCGGAAAAGACAAGCCGCCACGGCGCGTCAATCCGGATGACTACCACCCAACTCGCTACCGCCCACGCTTTGAGCGCATCAGTGGTCCGTATATGCCGCTGTGAGGCCAGCAGCACCTTTACCCTGGTCGGGTCCAGCGCTGGCGCACACCGCGCGGCAGCCGTGACCCAATCACCGGGGAGGGACAGGGTGTTTTCGTATCAGTCATAAAGTAGGGGATCGGTGAGGTGCAGGCAGGCGCACAGCGTCGGCGTTGCCGCAGACAACAGCAAAGAGGCGGCTTCGCCGATCCCTCTCCGCGATCCACCAGTTTCGTTCTGTCCAGTTTCGTTCTGTCCAGTTTCGTTCTGTCCAGCTTCGTTCCGTCTTAGATCATTTCACTGACAGGCTAATAGTGGGCATATGGAGGCTACCAACCCCCAAGCCAGGTAGCTAGCTCGCTCTGTTGTTCGGTTTGGTGGTAAGGGCTGTTCCCAGTCTCTTCTTCCCTCACTCGCTGACATGGCGACAGGCACTCCCCCATTCTTGCACAACCCACGCAGGGTCGAGGCCCGGTCTGTAAACAGTCGCTGATAGAGGCTACCCTCTGTGCAGGCCCGGGGCGTCCTCGACATAGGGGGACGCATTGATTATGGCTGCATTTTTTGCTATTTAATTACAGGGCTAGCTATCGACTATAGATGTTAGCAGCAGAGGGATAGGGAAGGGGAAACCAGCGGCGTTCTGCCGGCCCGGTACGGGTCTTTCAGAGCCGGCCTAGAGGCAGCTTTAGCTATTTTTCAAACTTGACGAAAGACAGGATAATATGATAAATAAGAATAATGTTCTACTGCTAGCATCGTCAGTCCGCCCGCACCAGGGCCTTGCTACTTCCTGCTGTCACGGCCATCGCCAGATTGTTCTGGCCTCACTTTGAGCTGGGTGTTCGTATTGACACTATCTGCCTTCCAAGGAGGTTGAATGGTCTATTACATCTTGGTCCCCATCGGTGTGGGACTCCTCGCCGTGCTGTTTGCGGCCTTTTTGATCAATGACGTGCTGCGGAGAGATACAGGTACGCCTTCAATGCAGAAGATCGCGAATGCCATCTTCTCCGGCGCAACCGCCTTTCTCAATCGGCAGTATCGCACCATCGCATTGCTGGCGGTCGGTGCGGCTGTGCTGGTAGCAGCCGCCCTGGCGCTCCTTGGCCAGGGTACGCTGGCTGCACGGTTCAATCTGGCCTGGCACACCGCTCTCGCTTTCCTGGTGGGAGCGCTTTGCTCTGGTATCTCGGGCTATACAGGCATGTACGTTGCCGTGAAGTCCAATAGTCGCACCGCCAGCGCAGCGCGCCGCAGCCTGGGCGAAGCCCTGGTCGTGGCACTGCGCGGGGGAGCCGTTTCTGGCTTCCTGGTGGTGGCGCTTTCGATACTGGGTGTCTCTCTGCTCTTCACCATCTTTGGCGGCCTCTCCAGCCCGGCCACGACGCCGTCGTTGATCGTTGGCTTTGGCTTCGGCGCCAGCTTCGTGGCTCTCTTCGCCCAGCTCGGCGGCGGTATCTATACCAAGGCCGCCGATATGGGGGCGGATCTGGTCGGCAAGGTTGAGGCGAACATTCCCGAGGATGATCCACGCAATCCGGCAGTGGTGGCGGATCTAGTGGGTGACAATGTGGGCGACTGCGCTGGGCGTGGTGCCGACCTCTTTGAGTCGACGGCGGCTGAAAATATCGGTACCATGATCCTGGGGGCCACCCTCTATCAGGCCACCGGCAACATCGGCTGGATGCTCTTCCCGCTGGTGCTGGGCGCCTTCGGGCTGATCGCCTCAGCTATCGGTGTGCTCTCGGTCCGAGCTTCGGCTGTGATTGAACCCGAGAAGGCGGCTGGCCGCGATCCCGGCCAGATTGCTATGCAGCGCCTGAATATCGGCTACTATATTACCTGTGCTCTCTCGCTCATCGGGATGTTCCTGGGCTGCTATTTGCTGCTCGGACAGAGTTCGGTCTCGGCAAACTATGGCTTGCCCGCCTGGCTCTGGTTCGCTCTGGCTGGTACGGTCGGTATTGCTCTGAGCATCGCCTTCGTCTTTATCACGCAGTATTACACCTCCGGGACCTGGCGCCCGGTGCGTGAGATCGCTGCGGCGACCCTGACCGGCCCGGCCACCACGATTATTAGCGGCATTACGGTGGGCTTCGAGTGTATTGTCGCACCCGTCCTGGCCATCAGTGCCGCTTTGGGCCTGGCCTACTTCTTCGGCAGCCAGGTCCATATCCCGCTGGCTTCCCTGGGGTCCATCAATGTCAGCGGGATCTTCGGTACGGCTGTGGCCACTGTCGGTATGCTGATGAGCTGCGCTTATATCCTGACAATGGATACCTTCGGTCCGATTACGGACAACGCCGGCGGCATCAGCGAGATGAGTGGCCAGGCGGAGTCGGTGCGCGCCATTACAGACGCGCTCGATAGCGTCGGCAATACGACAAAGGCCCTGACCAAGGGCTATGGCCTCGGCTCCGCTGCCCTGGCCGCTTTCCTGCTCTTCAGCGCCTATCTGGATGTGCTCTATAGCTTCCGCCACGATCCGGCGGTCTATCGCGTCGATCTGGCCAATCTGAGCACGTTCATTGCGGGTCTGCTTGGCCTCGCTTTGATCTTCTTCTTTAGCTCGCTGGCGATCCGGGCCGTGGGGAAGGCCGCCGGGCGGATGATCGAGGAGGTGCGCCGTCAGTTCCGCGAGAATCCCCGCATTATGGCGGAAAACCCCGATGAGCGGGTCGATCCTGATTACGCACGCTGCGTGGACATCAGTACGTCGGGCGCTCTGCGCGCGATGGTGCTGCCCGGCACGGTCGCGGTCTTGACGCCGATCGCTGTGGGCGTGATCCTTGGCCCCCAGGCGGCTGCCGGCCTGTTGATGGTGGCAACAATGGGCGGTATCGTGGTGGCACTCTTCTTGAACAACGGCGGTGGCGCCTGGGATAACGCCAAGAAATATATTGAGGCTGGCTATCTGCGTGTGAATGTGAAAGGGGAGATCGTCCCGCCCGACGATCCCGAGGGGATCGTTCTGGGTAAGAAGAGTGAACCTCATAAGGCGAGCGTGATCGGCGATACAGTCGGCGACCCCTTCAAGGATACCGCCGGCCCATCGCTGCACGTACTCATTAAGCTGCTCAGCACAATCACACTGGTGCTGGCTCCTCTCTTCTACTTCCTGCATGTCTAGCTCCGGGCGGGCAAGCAGGCAGGGATAGATAAAGGTGGAGGTCGGTTACGGATAGGCTCGTCCAGCCCAATCAGGGAGAAGAGGAGAGTGACGGGCCAGGTATGACCTCGTCAGGGTTGTCACCAGGCCCGCTCTGCACTTGGGTGCTGCTTTGCCCGAGTGCTCCCTCTGCGCTCGCCATGCATCGTGTGGGAAGCACGTTCGGAAGGCAGACATGGCCTGGCGAGCTTGCTCCGCGCCGATATTCCGCTGGCTGCGGACCGCAAGCACCGCCTGAGATGAGATAAACAAAGGGACGGAGGAAGTCCGCGTAGGAAGCTTCCTCCGTCCCTCTTTTTGGCTCTGCTACCTTCTTTTCGCTGCTCCGCCGGCCAGCTTTTAGCCTGGTAGGGTAGGCCGAGGAAGGGTAATCCCCAGGCCTCAGCTTAGCATTCGCTGTGGCCGCAGCTATAACACTTGCGACAGCCTTCTTCGTAAACCATCGTGTTGCAGCCGCATTGCGGGCAAAGGTTACCGGTGACGTTGAGGTAACCGATATGCAAGGCTGCGCCAGCGCTGTTGCTGTGACTCTCGCTCTCCGGCTGATGATGGAGCGAGGCCGGGGTCTTCGAGCCGCTTTCGAGCATCTCTAGATGCAGCTCCAGCGCTCGGGCCACGGCGTCCGGCAGTGAGCGAATCTGCTGCGGACCGAAACCAACGGAGCGGCTGCCGGCAATGCCCCGCAGTTGTTCAGCCACTTCGCGCATACGCTCAACCTGCGAAAGCGGGCTGGGAATGCGCAGGATGAGCGAGATGAGTCGCCCCAGGGCCTCGGCCAGAGCCAGAATGTCGCTGCCGGCTTTGCCAACATTGACGAAGACCTCCAGCGGGCCGTGCTCATCGCTGTTGATGGTGACGTTGACTTTGCCCTCGGGGGCGCGAATCTTGCGGGTGTAGCCATGCAAGACCTCAGGCGGGGGCTTGATCATCGGTCCGTGGCTCGCCCCTTGCTCAAATCTGCTCTCGCTCTGGGGCAGCTGCTGATCCTGGGCGGCTTGGGCCACCTGTGTCTGCTGTTGTTGTTCCGCTTTCTTGTCTTCGATATGGGAGAGTACTCCAACTCGTGATCCGTCGCGCATATAGGTAATGCCTTTACAGCCAAGTTCATAGGCCAGCGTGTAGAGCTTTTTGACGTCTTCGACCGTGTGGCTGTTGGGAGCGTTGACGGTCTTGCTGATGCTGGCATCGGTATACTTCTGAATGGTGGCCTGGACACGCACGTGCTGCTCTGGCGTGAGGTCGTTGGCGGCAACGAAGTAATCAGGGGTCGGTTCGCCCGGATGTTCGTCACGCCAGGCTTTGAAGAGCGGATGGTAAAGCACATGCTCGCCAGTGCGATCGCGGCGCACCATAGCGAAGTCGTAGACCGGTTCAATGCCGGAGCTGACGCCGGCAAAGAGGCTGGTGGTGCCCGTCGGCGCCTGGGTCAGCAGGACGGCATTACGGATGCCTTGTTTGCGAATCTTCTCTTGGATGGCTTTGGGCAGACGCTGGATAAAGCGCCCCTGCATGTATTTCTCGCGGTCAAAGCGCGGGAATGGCCCTTTTTCGGCAGCGATGTCCGCTGAGGCATCGTAGGCCGCATCACGAATGGTGCGATAGATGCGCTCAATGACCGGGATGGAGCGGTCGCTGCCGTAGGGGATCTTCATTTTGATGAGGGCGTCGGCCAGGCCCATCGTGCCCAGGCCGGTGCGCCGCGTAGCCATCTGCGCCTGACGGTTCTCTTCGATAAAGTACTCGTTGGCATCGATGACGTTGTCCAGGAAGCGCATGGCAACGCGAGCAGTCTCGGCGAGCTGCTGATAGTCCATTTCGCCGTCTTTGACAAAGGCGGCCAGATTGAGCGCCCCCAGGTTGCAGACGCCCCAGGGCGGTAAGGGCTGCTCTCCACAGTTATGCACAACGAGACCATTGGCGATGAAGAGATGCCTCTGCGGCTCAACGAGATCATAGACCAGCTCTTCACCGTCTGGTTCCAGGCTCTCGAAGGTCGCCAGATAGTCGGCTGCTTCCTCGGACCCGGAGACTATGCTCTGGGAAACTGCAGCGCTCAAGAGGCGCTGGCGGCTAGCAGGCAGGAGGCCAATCTGGTCGCTGAAGCGTCGCAGCTGGCTGCCGCTGATGAGAAGTTCGTCGCCCGCCTCCCCTCCTGGCTGGCTCAGCCGCTGGGGCTGAATCTCGGAGAGAATGGCAAAGTTCAGGAGGAGACGCTGGACATCTTCGAGCAGCGTGCGCGGGCACCCGCTGAGGCGCAGGGCGTAGCCGTCCTGGCGGTCACAGGTGAGGTTTCCAGCCAGCGAGAAGAGCATGGCCAGGAAACCCTGCTGCATGGCGCGATTGCCGCGCAGGATGGCGGCGGGCAGGCGCTGGCCCAGTGTTGACTCTTCGACGGCGCTGAACTCCTGGGCCCGAGCCAGGGCGTCCCCGGCAAGCGCTGGGGCGGGAGCTGGTAGACCGTTTGCACTGACGCTCAACCAGGCCAGGGCCTGACCCACTTCGGCGTTGCCTTCTCTCCCAAAGGCACCACCCTGTCGCAGCAGATGGAGCTGCTCGCCCGGACGGAGGTCAGCAGCAGCTTTCCAGCCGTTCGTGGTAAGGACCCGGTGATCAGCGGTGAGGCGCAGGCTGTAACCTTCGCGCGTGCGCAGCCGGTAGACGGGCTTGATCCCCGTGGGAAAGACAGGGCTGGCCAGGCACAGCCGACTGCTGCGTCCTGCTGCTCCCTGCTTGCTCCTACTGGCACGGGGAGCGCTACCGACAAGCGCCTCCACTGGCAGGCCCACATCTTCTGAGACAATCTCTACGGGCAGCCCACTCTGGGCCAGCTCGCGCGCCGGAATGAGGCCCGCGCTGGTGTAGATGAGTGTCTCACCGGTGACGCAGGGGTTAACACAGTTGATTTTTTCGTAGTACCAGGTATTGGCCTCTTTGTTGCAGCGGTCCATGAAGACGACACCTGGCTCGGCGGACTCCCAGGCTGACTTGCAAATCAGGTCCCAGAGGTCACGCGCACGCACCGTTTTCTTGACTTCACCCTGCCAGATGAGGTTCCACGGCTCATCGTTCTTGACAGCCTGCATGAAGCGATCAGAGATGCAGACCGAGAGGTTGGCATGCTCAATCTTGCCTTCGGTGCGCTTGACAGTGATGAACTCCTCGACGTCGGGATGGGTGTCGTCCAGCATGAGCATGAGGGCGCCGCGTCGCGAGCCTCCTTGCTGGATGACATCGCCCGTCGCTACCGAGTAGAGCTGCGCCCAGGAGCAAGGGCCAGAGGCCGTGCCGTTGACGGTCTTGATGTAAGAGCCACGGGGCCGCAGGGTCGAGAGGTTGATGCCTACACCACCGCCACGGGCCATGATCTCGGTCATGATCTTGAGGTTGTCAAGGATACCCTGGCGGCTGTCCTCTGGACTGGGAATGACGTAGCAGTTGTAAAAGGTCACCTGATGGCCAGAGCCAGCCCCGGCCAGAATACGCCCACCCGGTACAAATTTGAAGTCAGTCATCGCCTCATAGAAGCGCTTCTCCCAGTAGGCACGCAGCTCCTCTGTCTTCTCCACCGCCGCGATTCCCCGCGCCACACGCGCCCACAGCTCTTCGGGATAGTGCTCCAGAGGCTGACCGTTGGCATCCTTGAGCGAATAGCGATCCAGAAAGACTTTGAGACGAATGCCTTCTAGCTGTGTCCGCTTCGGTGTATCGCCAGGCGCTTTGGGAGTCTTAGACTCCTGCTGCTCTAACATGCTGCCTTACTCCTCTCTTAAATTACAGCTCGTCAGTCGCCGCCCGCCTACCACACACCACTCACACCACTACACCATGCGCTTGATGTGCCGCGTCTCCCGGTGCCGGACGAACGACAAAGAAAGGGCAGGTAGGAAATAGGACTCACTTCTAGAGAACTTGTCCTGCAGGCAAGTTATCGGCTATGATTTCCCCGGTCGACCTTCCTCGGGACAGTATACTAGGAAACCTCCCCGATTACAAGCCTTTGTCCACAAGATATTGAGATTTTCTCATCTCCAGGCACAACATATTGAGAGATATTGAGACGTGGTATGATAAGGGGGAGTGGTCAGGTGAGCCAGCGAGCGCAGAGCGAGTGGAAAGAAAGGCTACGGAGAGAGAAAGGGGGAGTCTGGCCAGATGGGAAAGCTTCCAGGCTGACTGCGGCTCGCTGGCTGGCTGGCCGGGCTGGACCATGTATCGCTTGCTCTGGAGGATTTGACAGCGTTATGCGGGCAGAGATCATTTCTTGCGGGACCGAGCTGCTGCTCGGCCAGATCACCGATACCAATGCCACCTACCTGGCGCAGAACTTGAGCGGTTTAGGGATTGACCTCTATTTCGTCTCCCAGGTCGGGGATAATTTAGAGCGCATCGTCGAGACGCTGCGCCGCGCCTGGGAACGCTCTGAATTGATTATCATGACTGGCGGCCTGGGGCCAACGGAGGACGATCTGACGCGCGAGGCTATTAGCACGCTTTTGGGCGAGCGCATGCAGGTTGACCCCACCTTAGAGGCCGAGTTGCGCGCCTGGTTTGCCGCCCGCGGCGTCCAGATGCCCGAGCGCAACGTCAAGCAGGCCACCCTCATTCCCTCGGCGCGCCCCCTGCCGAATCCCCTGGGTACGGCGCCCGGCTGGTGGGTTGAGAAAGAGGGCCGCATCATCGTTGCCATGCCAGGGGTGCCACGCGAGATGTATCGCATGTGGGAGGCCGAAGTAATTCCGCGTCTCAGCCCTTATACAGGAGGCCTGATCTTCACGCGCATCCTCCGAGTAACCGGTCTGGGGGAGTCGACGGTTGAGCAGCGGCTGGAAGCCTTCATTCATGCCAGCAATCCGACGGTAGCCACCTATGCCAAGAGCGATGCTGTGGATGTGCGCGTAACCGCCAAGGCGTCCAGTCGTGAGGAGGCCGAGCGTTTGGTTAGCGAAACTGAGGCACGCATTCGCGAGGTGCTGGGCGACTACATTTTTGGGGTCGACAAGGAGACGCTCCCGAGCGTGGTCGGTACCATGCTGGCCCAACGCGGTCAGACCCTGGCGGTCATGGAGAGCTTTACAGGGGGACTGCTCTCCAGCCTGATTACCGATGTACCTGGCAGCTCGCGCTACTTCCGCGGCGGTCTGGTAGCCTACAGCCGCGCTGTCGCTCTGGAGATGGGTCTCCCCACCGAGCTAGTCGAAGAGGCCGGCCTGGTCAGCGAGGAGACGGCGCGTGTCATGGCCCAGCTCGCCCGGCAGCGTCTGGGAGCCGACTACGGCATCGGGATTACCGGCGTAGCAGGTCCTGAGCCGTTCGAGCAGAAACCTGCTGGCACCCTGGCCCTGGCCATCGCTGGACCTGCAGGTCTGGTGACTTCCAGCGGCAGCGGCTGGCGCGGCAGCCGCGAGGACCAGAAGTACCGCTCGGCCCTCGCCGCCCTGAATCTGCTCCGCCTTCACCTGCTGGGCATTAAGAAGGCGCAATAGCAGCGCCTGGCTGGGAGGCTGGCCACCTTCGTCATCCCCAGTCGGCAGCCTGCTTTTGCTGGCTGCCCCTTGCCAGAAGACCAGCCTGAGTGCTATCATTACCACGCCCTGCAAGCGCACTCAAATAGTAGGCCCGCGCCAGCCTGTAGAGGGCGCAAGCGATCGCAGGTGACACGACACATCGACGACTCCCTCCGGCTTGAGGCCAAGACGGATGGCACCTTGCTAGCTGAATTGATGCTGGTGCGCTATGGAGAGATCTGGCCAGAAGACAACGGAGCTGCAGAGAAAGGACCGCGCCACCCGCAGGAAACCGGCGCGGTCCCGTTTTCCTTTTCGTCTGAGCCGCTCATCGCCTCTGATCCGGCTGCTGGCGGTCCTCGGCCCAGGGTTGATTGCGGCCAACGCGGGCAATGACGCTGGGGGTATCGCAACCTACTCGTCTGCTGGGGCCAACTATGGCTATAGCCTGCTGTGGGCCCTCTTCATCAGCAGCTTTTTTGTGGCCGTGATTCAGGAAATGTGCGCCCGCATGGGAGCGGTCACTGGCAAGGGGCTGGCCGATCTGATCCGCGAGGAGTTCGGAGTACGTTGGACGGCGCTCGCTATGCTGGCGCTCCTGATCGCCAACACCGGCATCACAATTTCAGAGTTCCTGGGCATCGGCGCCAGCGTGCAGGTGCTGGCGCAGGATGTGCATACCCCCTGGCTCTATGTGACTGTCCCTGTCTGCGGCCTGTTACTCTGGTGGCTGGTGATCAAAGGGTCCTACCGGCGTGTCGAGAAGGTCTTTATTGCCATGTCCCTCGGCTTCCTCTCCTACATTCCCGCCGCTTTCGTCGCGCATCCTGACTGGGGAGCAATTGCCCATCAGAGCGTCCTCCCCAACTGGAGCTGGGATAGTGGCTATCTGCTGATGGCAGCGGCCCTGGTGGGGACAACCATCAGCCCCTATATGCTCTTCTATGTGCAGTCCGCTGTTGCTGACAAGGGCATCCATGCTGGAGAGTATATCTATGAGCAGATCGACGTCTATAGCGGGACGCTCTTCTCGACGATCATTTCTTTCTTCATCGTTGTGGCCACGGGGGCGACGCTCTTCGTCTCCCATCACCCGGTGAGCACGGCTCTGGATGCGGCTTTCGCCCTGCGCAACCTGGCCGGCCCCTATGCCTCGCTCCTCTTCGGCATCGGCCTCTTTGGCGCTTCGCTGCTGGCGGCGGCAGTCTTGCCCCTCTCGACGGCTTACGCTATCTGTGAAGCTTTCGGGTTTGAGCGCAGCCTCTCGCGCAGCTTCCGCGAGGCACCAGTCTTCCAGGGTCTTTTTACGGCGCTGATCGCGCTTGGTGTCCTGGTAACCTTGATCCCCGGCTTGCCCATCTTCCAGGTGCTGATCGTACTCCAGGATATTAATACGGCTATGCTGCCGATTATCCTGGTCTTTATTATTCTCCTGGTCAATAATCGCCGCTTGATGGGTAAGCACAGGAATTCGCTGCTGTTCAATATCTTCGGTTGGGCAACCGTCCTGTTCGTCTCCGTTCTGACCCTGATCTTGCTGATCGTCAACCTCCTGCCTCACTGACTGAGGTCCGGGCTGGGAAGCAAGGCAGGGTCCTCTCTCCATTGCCCCATCACCAGCTCCCTCACGCGTTCGATCTGACCCGCCACAGGCTCTCTCCATGATCTCGAAAATCGATCTCCCCTCAGGCAAACAAGCTTTTTTGGCTGACGTGTGCTAGAATAGTATTACATTAGTACAGCAAGAAAAGGAGGAGAGAGGCCAGCAGCATGGAGCGAGATCCAGGCCAGGCCTACAGCTACGCAGCCCAGGGTGATCCCAATGAGCCGACTGCCTCGCTCGAAGGGACCTTTGACTATACCCATCCCGACTTTTACCGCCTCTCGCCTGGCTGGCACCCTAGCCCGGCCCCTGCAGCAACAGCAGGTCAGGCCGAGCTGCAGCCTTATCGTAGCCCGGCGGATGTGGTGCACTATACCTCCGACGAGGCACAAGGTCAGGTTGAGAGCACTCTAGCAGGGACGGCGGCAAAAGGTCCATCTACTACGGGGATCAAAGGGAAGAAAGGACTGGCTGGCCTGGGCGGCAGCCTCGCAGCATTGCTGGCTCTGCTCCTGAAGTTCCAATGGCTCGGCTGGCTGCTGAAATTTGGCTGGGCCGGCATCTCAGCGCTGATCTCACTGGCTTTCTACGCGATGATCTTCGGCTGGGCCTTCGGTCTGGGGATTGTGGTGCTGCTCTTCGTGCACGAGCTGGGGCACGCCATTGTCATTAAGGCCAAAGGTATCCCCCTCGGAGGCATGATCTTCATTCCTCTGCTGGGGGCCGCAGTGCTGATGAAACGCCATCCCCAGAATGCCCGCGACGATGCAGAGATCGGTATTGCCGGACCAGTGGCCGGAGCGCTAGGCTCCGCCGTTTGTCTGCTGCTGGCCTGGTTCCACCCGGCGGGCGTCTGGGCACCTCTCGCCTACTTTGGCTTCTTTATCAACCTGTTGAATTTGATCCCTGCCCCGATGCTCGATGGCGGGCGCATTATAGGAGCAATCGATCGCCGCCTCTGCCTGGTCGGTCTGTTGCTCTTGCTGGCTTACCAGATCTGGCTCTGGATCAATGGCGACTTCTCTCCCTGGCTGTTCTTCTTGCTGGCCATCGGCGCCGCCGCCCTCTGGACACAGCGTACCGAAGATGCCTTTCGCCCGCGCCACTACTACGATGTCCCCCTGCGCTTCCGCATTGTCATAGCTGTGGCCTACTTCGGGCTGATTATCTTACTCTCCCTCGCTATGACGCTCGCACGCGGCCTGATCATCCCCTATAGCCTCTAACTAACCTCCTTACCCAACCAACCATCATCCAGACCCTTTCTTCCCAAAAGCGGCGCTCTCTAGCGCTTCGAAGAACGCGGTGGCAGGGGCCGCGGGATCTTTGGCCCCGTGGGGACAGAAATGTCAGCGGCACCCAGGCTGGTAACAAGGGAGAAGGAAGGAGACAGGCAGGCATCGCCGCTGCGGCGTGCCTTAGATTGCTGCTCTTTCTTAAGCCGGCGCTCCAGCGCTACGATCCTCTCGCTGGCCTGTTCGTGAGAAAGCTGTTCCATCGTGATTCCTCCTTTTCGATCTTGCCCGGCCATCGTGCCTGCGCCCGGCTCCCCCCAGAACTGAGAGCAGATCGCGATGGAACAGGCTGCGGCAATAAATTATCTTTCAAGCGATGCGCCTACGACTTCTTTCCAGGTCGACTATAAGTCTGACCTGCTGGCCGTCCGTCGTGCCGGGTGAGGGTAATCCGCGCTCGACCTGGACGGCTTGGCACCCATTACTTTTTTATTTGGCTTGCTCCTGGTTGAGAACTGCGCGGCTGCGCACCGCAACGCCGGCCAGGCGCTCTAAGACCTTGAGCAAAGCGGTATAGTCTTCGCGGCCATAGCCCTGAGCACGGGCCATCTCATAGAGCTGGCGCGTCAGCCCCGTCAATGGCAGAGGCGTCTGATACTGCGCCCCCAGTTCAAGCGCAAGGTTGAGATCCTTCTGCAAGAGATCGGTCATGAAACCGGGCTGGAAGCTACCAGTAAAGGCGCGCATGGGGAATTGATTGGCTAGCTGCCAGTTGGCTCCAGTGCTGACACTGATAATGCTCGCCATCAGTTCCACATCGGCGCCAGCCTTGACTCCTAGCACGAGGGCCTCAGCGGTGGCCGCAGCAATCACTCCGGCCAGCATATTGTTGACCAGCTTGACAACCTCTCCTGCTCCCGAGGGACCCACATAGAAGATGCGCTCGGCTTTGCCCATCGCTTCTAGCAAGGGACGGACCCGTTCGAAGATGTCGCGCTCTCCGCCGACCATAATGGCCAGCGTGCCCGCGATCGCTCCCTGCGAGCCGCCGCTCACCGGCGCATCCAGAAAATAGACTCCACGCTCACTGGCGAGCTGTGCCAGGCGTCGGCTCGTTGCCGGTGCGATGGTGCTCATATCGATGATGATCAGCCCCTGCCGCGCCCCTTCCAGAATGCCATCGGGACCAGTGACCAGTTGCTCAACATCCTGCGAGGTGGGGACCATCGTGATGACGACCTCGACTCCAGCGGCCAGCTCGCGCGGCGAAGGGGCTAGCCTGGCCCCCGCCCCGAGCACTTCCTGAACACCGGGTTTCTCAGGATGACGAGCATATACCGCGACTTCATGCCCGGCCTTGAGCAGATTGAGCGTCATCGGACGCCCCATTGTCCCGATCCCAATGAAGCCGACCTTCATTGTAACTATCACGTCCTTTCTTCGCCAATCGATACAGCTCTGGCTGCGCTCCCTGGCATTCTCTCCCGACCCACCCCGCTCGACCCACATCGCGCCATTCGCTGCCCCGAGGCCTTCCTTTCCTTCCTTCTCTTCGCCTCATTCTTCCGAGGTCGTCGCCAGGCTCGCCTCTCCCTGGCCCATCTCGACCTCGACAACGACAGCCCCACCCTGGACAACATCGCCCTCACGATAATAGATGCGCCGTACGACGCCATCGTAGGGAGCAGCGATGACGTGCTCCATCTTCATAGCGCTCAGAATGACCAGCACCTGGCGCTGCCTGACAGGCTCGCCCTCGCTGACCTGCACTTTGACAATGGTCCCCGCCATTGGAGCCGTCAGGCTCTGACCTCCGCGCTGGCCGCGTCCGCGCAGGCTGCTCTCAATAGCCGGCGGCTGAGGCCGTAGCAGGCGATAGAGCCTTCCCCGCAGCATGACCTGCGTCTCACCAGACAGGCGGAAAAACTGGACACGCTCACGCCGCGCCCCACGCTGCAGGCAGAGCGCCCCATCCGGCGCCAGCTGCGGCAGCACTTCCTCTGGCTCGCCCCCGTCAATCTCGATCCTCCAGCTTCCACCGCTGCCGGGCAGGCGCTCGAGACAAACCTGATGCTCTTCTCCCTCATAGAGGTAGCGCAGCAGCTGCCCATGCCCCCCCAAACGCCAGGGGCCAAGCCGCCGCCAGGGATTGCGCTCACCTCGCCTCTCATTTAGCACGTCGGCCAGGGCCGCCGCTCCTAACACCGAGGGCAGCGCCTCCTGCTCCCGTAAGGCCCCCAGATCAAGCAGCCCCTGCTCTTCCAAAAAGCTGGTGAAGGTCAGGCCCTCACGAAAGGCCGCGTTCTCAGTAATGGCGTGCAGCAAGGCGCTGTTCGTCTTGACGCCGAAGACCGCCAGCTCTTCCAGTAAGGTTCGCATGCGCGCGACGCTGGCGGCGCGATCTTCACCATAGGTGATCAGCTTGGCCAGCATCGGATCGTAGAACTGACTGACTTCAGAGCCGCTTTCCACGCCGCTATCAATGCGCACACCAGGCCGCAGCGGGGCGAAAAAACGGCATACTCTGCCGGTGGAGGGGAGAAACTGCTGCTCGGGATCTTCAGCATAGAGGCGCATTTCAAGGGCATGGCCACGCGCTACCAGCTCCTCTTGACGCAGACGCAACGGCTCGCCAGCGGCGATGAGAATCTGCTGGCGCACCAGATCGAGGCCCATCACTAGCTCAGTGATCGGGTGCTCAACCTGCAAGCGCGTGTTCATTTCCAGAAAATAAAAGTGCTGATCGCGGTCAAGCAAAAACTCAAGCGTGCCAGCATTGACATAGCCTGCAGCGCGGGCAATACGTACGGCAGCCTCACCCATGCGGGCGCGCAGGGCCGGTGTCAGGGCTGGCGACGGGCTTTCCTCGACAATTTTCTGATGGCGGCGCTGGATCGAACATTCGCGCTCACCCAGATGGACAACCTGACCGTAGGCGTCGGCCAGTATCTGGAACTCAATGTGACGAGGCCGCTCTAGCAAGCGCTCTAGAAAGACCGTGCCATCGCCAAAGGCCGCCAGGGCCTCGCGCTGCGCCCCCTCCAGCTGAGCCGGGAAGTCTTCCAGCGAGCGCACCACGCGCATCCCCTTGCCCCCACCTCCAGCCGCCGCCTTGATCAAGAGCGGCACCCCGATGCGCTCCGCTTCCTGCAGCAAACGCTGCGGGTCCTGTTGAGGGCCATCATACCCCGGGACAGTCGGTACACCTACTTGCTGCGCCACCTGGCGCGCGGCAATTTTCGACCCCATGAGGCGCATAGCCGAGGCAGGGGGACCGATGAAGACCAGGCCGGCCTCCTGGCAGGCTTCGGCAAAGGCCGGGTTCTCTGAGAGAAAGCCATAGCCGGGATGGATTGCTTCCGCACCGGCCTGGCGAGCCGCCGCAATGATGGCCTCAATGCGCAGGTAGCTCTCGCTGGCAGGCGCAGGACCGATCGGATAGGCTTCATCAGCCTCGTAGACATGTGGAGCCTGACAATCAGCCTCTGAGTAGACGGCGACGGTACGAATGCCCATTTCCCGGCAGGTAGCCATGATGCGGCGCGCAATCTCTCCTCGATTGGCGATCAAAATCTTCTTGAACATCTTAGCTGACCACCCAGCTGGCTTTGCGCTTCTCCAGGAAGGCCCGCAAGCCCTCCTGCCCTTCGGGACTGGCCCGCAAGTCGGCAATCAGGCTGGCAGTATAGTCACGCGCCGCCTCGCGGCTCAGCGCACCGATCTGCAGAGCCAACGCTTTGCAGGCCCGTAAGGCCCGTGGCCCACCGCGCAGCAGGTTGTGCAGCGCCTGCTCCACTGCCGTATCCAGTTCCTGAGCAGCCACTACTACATGCACCAGCCCCAGCTCGCGTGCTCGCTCCGCTGTAAACTGTTCCCCCGTCACAAAGAGCGCCCGCGCCTGACCCTCGCCGATCTTGCGCACCACGTAGGGGGCAATTACCGCCGGAGCGATGCCTAGACGCACCTCGCTAAAAGCAAAGCGCGCCGTCTCGACCGCAATCACCAGATCGCAGGCCGCAATCAGCCCTAAACCGCCGCCCATCGCCGTCCCATTGACGCGGGCCACCACCGGACAGGGGAACGTATTGATCGCCTCAAAGAGGTCAGCTAACCGCAAAGCCTCGGCCACATTCTCCTCGCGACTCACATTCACCGCCTGCTGCATCATCTTGATATCAGCTCCAGCGCTAAAAGAGGCACCCGCGCCGGTCAGGACGACAGCGTGTAGCCGCTCATCGTCACCCAAAGCGGTGAAGGCCGTCCGTAGTTCCTCGATCAACTGTGCATTAAAAGCATTGTGGACTTCGGGGCGCCGCAGCGTCACCGTCGCGACCCGATTCTGAAAGCTGCGTTCAACACTGAGTAGGGTGTACTCCATTGTGACTATCCCTGACAAAGGCTCAGCTGCACATCAGGCGAAACCGCTCAGGCGGCCGCCTGCCAGCACCCGGCCCCCCAAGAGCAGGGAGCCTAGAGCCGCCGCAGCTTCTCATTTGCTCATTGCTTTTTATTATACCATCCTCTTGCCAACGTACAGCCTGGATTTCTCGTGTTGAGCAGCCCCGCACCCCTCGCCCTAGAGCCAGCGCAGGCGACGGAAGATCAGCAGCAGGAGCAGTGAGATCGCGGCCATCACAGTCAGAGCCACCACATAGCCATAGGTCCAATGCAACTCGGGCATATACTCGAAGTTCATGCCCCAGATACCCGCCAACAAGGCGTCGACCATCAAAACAATCGAGGCCGCCGTCAGCGTGCGCATCGTCTTATTGAGGTCATTGGAGACGATCGAGAGGTTCGCATCCATCGTCGAACTCAGCTGATCGCGGTAGAGATCAACGGTATCGGCGACGCGCATAATGTGATCGTAGACATCGCGGAAATAGAGCAAGGCATGCTCGTTGAAGAGAGGGTTATCGCGATTCGTGAGCACATTGAGCACATCGCGCTCAGGGCCAGCGATGCGGCGCAGCGTCAGAAAGCGCTTCTTGAGGGCCAGCAGGTCCTGAGTAAAGGAGCGCTGACGCAGCTCACCGCTGAAGAGACGATCCTCCAGGGCCTCGGCCTGCTCGACCATCGCATCCAGCACCGGGAAATACTGATCGACGATCGTGTCGAGGAGGGAATAGAGCAGGACAATCACCCTGCCCTCAAGCTGGCGCACATTGCGCGTCCAGCGCTGCTCGGTCTCCTCCAGCTCGGGAACAGGCTCACTATGCACCGTGATCAAATAGCGCTCCCCCAGAAAGATCGACAACTCACAGACTCGCAGGCGATCTGTGGATGGCTCGGCCTGCACCGTATAAAAGACGAGCAGGTAGAAGCTATCATACTCCTCGATTTTGGGACGCTGATGCTTATGACCGGCATCCTCGACGGCCAGCGGATGCAAATGGAAGGCCGCCCCAACATCCTGCAGCTCCTCCTGACTCGGATTGAAAAGATCGAGCCAGAGAATGGCCTGCGGTTCGGCCAGGGCCTGCTGGGCCTCGGCCAGCGAGGTGACGCGCTGAAAGCAATGCTCCAGGGAATTGCAACGCAGCGCTTTCAACATAAGCGTGGGCCTTTCCTTATTCACTCAGGAGCTGCCAGCCAGCGCGTCGCCTGCTCTGTTGCCTGCTCCTTCCGCGAGCCATATCTCGCTCTGCCAGCGCCAGCGGCCGCTCTCCATACTCATGCTACATGCGGAAGACCCCGAAAGGCGTCTCAGGCATGGGCGCATTGAGCGAGGCAGCGATCCCCAGGGCCAGCACTGTACGCGTCTCACAGGGGTCGATGATCCCATCGTCCCACAGGCGAGCCGTACTGTAGTAGGGGTTGCCTTCGCGTTCATATTTCTCCAGAATTGGCTGCTTAAAGGCTGCTTCCTCTTCCTCGGTCATCGTCCCTCCGCGCGCCGCCAGGTTCTCCTTGCGGATCGTTGCCAGAACGCTGGCCGCCTGTTCACCTCCCATTACCGAGATGCGGGCATTGGGCCACATCCAGAGCTGACGCGGCGAGTAGGCGCGCCCGCACATCGCATAATTGCCCGCTCCGAAGGAGCCGCCG
Organism: Thermogemmatispora aurantia; assembly: GCF_008974285.1. Taxonomy (GTDB): domain Bacteria; phylum Chloroflexota; class Ktedonobacteria; order Ktedonobacterales; family Ktedonobacteraceae; genus Thermogemmatispora; species Thermogemmatispora aurantia. The sequence continues at coordinate 257,800 of NZ_BKZV01000002.1, forward strand.
ATGATCACCGTAAAGCGAGGGACCGGTGCGTTGGCCACCGCCATCACCATCTTTGCCCCATCCTTGGCAATGCCGCCGCTCTCGTACTGACGTCCCACCATAAAGCCGGTAATATTCTGCAGAAAGACCAGCGGGATCTGGCGCTGGGCGCACAGTTCAATAAAATGGGTCGCCTTGAGGGCGCTTTCCGAGAAGAGCACCCCATTATTGGCAATAATGCCCACAGGATAGCCCATCAGGCGGGCAAAACCGCAGACAATCGTCGTCCCGTACAGCTCCTTGAACTCATGGAAGCGGCTGCCATCGACCAGGCGAGCAATCACCTCGCGCACATCGTAGCTCTTGCGATAGTCGCGCGGCACAATGCCATAGATCTCCTCGGGATCGTAGCGCGGCGGCTCCGGTTCAGTGATCTCCCAGGGGATGTACTTGCGCCGCTGCAGATTGGCCACGATGCTGCGGCAGATAGCAAGGGCATGCTCATCATTGAGGGCATAGTGATCAGCCACTCCCGAGATGCGACAGTGGACATCAGCCCCACCCAGCTCCTCGGCGCTCACCTCTTCGCCGGTCGCCGCCTTCACCAGCGGCGGCCCGCCGAGAAAAATCGTCCCCGTGCCGCGTACAATGATAGTCTCATCGCTCATCGCCGGCACGTAGGCACCGCCCGCAGTGCACGAACCCATCACTACGGCAATCTGCGGAATACGCTGGCTCGACATCCGCGCCTGATTATAGAAGATGCGTCCAAAGTGATCGCGGTCAGGAAAGACCTCGGCCTGCAGCGGCAAAAAGGCCCCGCCCGAGTCGACAAGATAGATACAGGGGAGACGGTTCTGTTCAGCAATCTCCTGGGCGCGCAAATGCTTCTTCACCGTCATCGGGTAGTAGGTCCCGCCCTTGACGGTGGCATCGTTTGCAATAATCATGCACTCCTGGCCCTCTACCACCCCAATACCGGTCACGATGCCCGCCGAGGGAGCCTCGTTCTCGTACATATCCCAGGCAGCCAGCGGACTCAGCTCCAAAAACGGGGTGTCGGGATCACAGAGTAAACGAATGCGCTCGCGCGCAAGCAGCTTGTTGCGCTTCCGATGGCGAGCCACGGCTTCGGCGCCTCCGCCCTGCTGCACCTGCTGCAGACGCTCCTTCAGCTCAGCCACAAGCTGACGGAAATAATGCGCATTTTCCTGAAATTCAGGACTGCTGCGGTCAACATGCGTTTCAAGGACTCGCATGGGCGTTTCTTCTCTTCCTCTCTGAAGAAATCACTGCCATTGTGGCATGAGGCGCTCCTCTTCGTCAAGATGTTTCTCCTTGACGAAGACCGCTCTCTACACAAGCAGAGAGACACCTCATGCCATAGAAAGGCCAACTGAGGAGGAAGAGAAGTAACTCAGGCCAGAGGCGCTGCTCGCTCAATTTGTTGCTGCGCCAGTACGTCATCGATCTGGGCCAGCAGTCGCCCGGCGGGAGCAAAGCCATAGTTGACCGCCTGGGCTTTGCCCTGGCCATCAAGTACAACCGTCGTCGGAAGGGTCAGAACGCGATAGCGAGCTGTCAAGTGGGGCTCAGTCGGCGCGTCTACCTCGATCACCCTGACGAGATCGCCGCGGGCCGCCTGCACCTGGCGCAGCGCCGGCTTCTGCAAACGATGGCACTGCTGACACTCGGCGCTGCTGAAGAGCAAAATGCGTACCGGCGGGTTGGAAGCCCCCGAGCCACCCTGGAGACCGGTAACCAGAGCCGGCGCCGCCAGGGCCGCCCGACGTTGCCGTTCGACAAAGCGCCGTCCGAGCACAATGAAACCCCAGAGGAGAGCGGCCAGTAGGATCAGCAAGGCCGCCCGCCAGAGCATCACGTTTAGCATCTCTCAGCTCTCTCCGTCTGCCAGCATTCTCCTACCTCACGCCGCGCCAGTGGAAGCCCCCTTCATAGCGCACTCGCGGGACGAGGCCGAGCTTCCCCAGATAGTAGTAGACCAGACAGCCAGCGCAGAAGCCAACCGTGAGATTAACAAAGGAGAGCACAAACACAAGCAGGTCCAGGACCCAGCCGACCATTGTCGCCGCTGTCAACAGGAGCACCAGCCCGGCCACCAGCAACAAGGTAGCACCTACACCCTGGGCGAAACGATGCGGGGCTGGATCATCCTCGACCAGGCGTGGCTTCAACAGACCGCTCGGTACGAGCACATGCCGATAGAGCAAGGTAAACGGACCAACCGTCGGCCAGAGAGCACTCCAGGCCAGGAGCAGCCCGGTGATCAGCACGAGCGGCGGCCAACTCAACAGAAAGGCCAGGGCCGTCAGCACAACCACACTGCCCTGCGAAAACTTCGCCAGGTGCGTATCGACGCGCAAATCAGTTGCAGAAGCGGCTTCCACAGCAGTTCCTCCTCCAGTTCAGATCAGGCTGAGGGACGAGCGCCCACCTCAATCCGAGGAGATGAGCACCTCTTGAGCCGAGCCTTCAACAGGGTGAATGATAACATAGTGTATCTATTAAGTAAACAACCATTTCACGGTCTGCCGTATTCCCCGCCGCACAGGAGACCCCAACGACAGTCAGCTCTGCCATCCCCCCTTGACAGGGCTGGCAAGAAAAGGTATCCTGTTTTCGGACAGCTACAGACAAGGTGTCGCGTCTCGGCTTTGCACTATCGCCAGAGCGTGCAACAGCGGCCAGGCAGGCAGAAGGCCAGCTAGCTGCCTGGAGCCGGAGAGGACGAGCCAGGCAAGACGTGACCGGGCCGGCTGAGCGTGTCATCACTTTCGGGTGTGGCCAAGCGGTAAGGCAGCGGACTTTGGATCCGCGATCCCAGGTTCGAATCCTGGCACCCGAACCATCTGGCTTCTGCTCTCCGCCGGAGAGAGCAGGGGCTGGTCCTTTGTGACCAGGTTTAAAGGTTGATCGATATGCTCTATCGTGCTTGCACAGGCAGCAAGCAAGAAAAAGGGGGACCTTCTTTCTTTCTCACGCCCGAGCAGCAGGGTGATCAACTCCCCTGTCTGGCTTAGCGCAGCGTAGCCCGGCGATTCGTGGCGCAGGGGCACGAACCGCTGAGGAGACAGCAATGAAACAAGAGGTTTTGTGAATTCAACAATGAAGACCTATGCGACCGTGGTCCTTGCAGCGGGCAAGGGCACGCGGATGCGTTCTGCCATTCCCAAGGTGCTCCATCCGCTGGCCGGGCTGCCGATGTTAGGCCATGTGCTCAATGCCGTGGAAACGATCCCTCTCACCTCTGCTTTTGCTCCACTGGCAGCCACCATTACCGCTCACCGCCCCATTGTTGTCGTCGGCTGCGAGGCCGCCCAGGTCCAGGCCGCCTTCGGTGAGCGCTGCTACTACGCCCTGCAGGCCGAGCAATTGGGCACCGGCCACGCTGTCCTGGCCGCCCGCGAGGCCGTCGAGGCCCTGACTCCTCCTCCTGAGACGGTGCTCGTCTGCTACGGCGATACTCCGCTCATCAGCGCCGAGATGCTGGCCCGCGTCCTTGTTCAGCACCTGGAGAGCCAGGCCACCATCACTTTCTTGACCGCCATCACCGAACAGCCCTCCGACTTCGGGCGCGTGATCCGCGATAGCTCAGGCGCTGTGGTGGAGATCATCGAGGTCAAGCGCGCTACCGAAGAGCAGAAGCGCATTAAAGAGGTGAATTCGGGTGTCTACTGCTTCGAGCGTCGCTGGCTCTGGGAGACCTTGCCCAGCCTAGCGCGCAATCCTTTCAGTGGCGAGTACTATCTCACCGATCTGGTGGCTATCGCGCGTTCGCAAGGGCGTACTGTTGCGACGGTAACGGGTGCTCTAGAGGAGACTGTGGGTGTCAACGATCGCGTGCAGTTGGCGGCGGCGGAGCAGATCCTGCGGCGCCGCATCCTGGAGCGCCACATGTACGCGGGTGTGACGATCGTTGACCCCGCGGCGACTTACATCGACGCCGAGGTCTCCATCGGACCCGACACGGTTATCCTGCCCGGCACTATGATCACTGGCCGAACGCAAATCGGCTCCGGCTGCCGGATCGGCCCTGGAACTACCATCGAGTCGTCGATTATTGGGAATCGCTGTATCATTCGAAATTCAGCTCTTGAAGAGGCTATTCTCGAAGATGATGTACGGATCGGCCCCTTCAGCCACTGTCGCCCCGGCGCCCATCTGGCTCGTGGCGTGCGCATGGGCAACTTTGGCGAGGTGAAGAACTCGTATATCGGTGCGGAAACAGACATGCATCACTTTAGCTATATCGGTGATGCCACTGTCGGGGCACATGTCAACATTGGTGCGGGTACAGTAACTTCCAACTATAACGGGATCACACGCCAGAAGTACCGTACGGTCATCGAGGACGGGGCCTTCATCGGCTGCGATACGATCATCGTACCGCCCGTGACCATCGGTGAGGGAGCCATGACGGGCGCCAACGCAGTGGTGAACCGTGATGTGCCTCCCCATGCGCTGGTCGTTGGTGTGCCCGCCCGTCTGCTGCGTATGCTCGATCCCGCGGCAGCAGCAGAACAGGCCTCCTCAGAAGCGGAAGGAGGCAAAAAGGAGTAACTACAACTATGGACGCCGATGGCATACCCCTTGTCAGGATCGCCGCCGCTCTCAGCCTCTCTCTCCCCCAGTTCGACGGCGTGGCCTGGCTGCAGCTGATCATCTTGGTCATTGCGCTGATTCTGTGCGCCACAGCCTCCGCCGCCGAAACCGCGCTGACTTCGGTCAGCCGCATCAAGCTGAAAAACCTCGTCGAGGAGGGCGATCCACAGGCCGCTGAGCTGGAGCGCCTGCTGGCTCACCCGAATACGTTCCTCTCGACGATCCTGGTGGTCAATAGCATCGCCGTCATCGTGGCCTCCAGCATGGCCACGGTCCTGGCCCTGCGTTTCTCGGCCACCTGGGGCGAGCTGATCGCCACTGTGCTCATCTCGCTGATCGTGCTGATCTTCTGTGAGATCACGCCGAAAACTGCCGCTGTGCAGAACCCCCTGCGCTGGGCGCGCGCCCTCAGCGGTTTCGTACGCTTTGCCGCCTGGCTGTTGCGACCGCTGGTCTGGTTGCTCGGGGTAGTCACCTCTTCCCTGGCGAGCTTGCTCGGCGGCGAGCTAAAGCATGCCGGCCCCTTCGTAACAGAGGAGGAGCTGCGCCTGCTGGTCTCGGTCGGCGAGCAAGAGGGCGTACTTGAAGAAGAAGAGAAGGAGATGATCCATAGCATCTTCGAGTTCGCCGATACGCCGGTGCGCGAGGTGATGGTGCCACGCATCGACATGATTACGCTGGAGGCCGATACTACCGTCGATCAGGCTGTCGATGTGGCCTTGCAGGGCGGCCTCTCCCGTATCCCTGTCTACGAGGAGTCTCTAGATAATATTCTGGGCATCCTCTATACCAAGGATCTGCTCAGAGAGCTGCGCCAGGGTCATCATACGCGCCTGGTGCGCGAGTTGGTGCGTCCGGCCTACTTTGTGCCAGAAACGAAGAAGCTCGACGATTTGTTGCGCGAGATCCGTCAGCGGCGCACACATATGGCCATCGTGGTCGATGAGTATGGCTCGGTCGCCGGCCTGGTGACTATCGAGGACTTGATGGAAGAGATCGTCGGCGATATTAAGGATGAGTATGATCGTGAGGAGAATCTCTACGAGCGCATTAGCAATACGGAGTATATCGTCGATGCCAAGATGAATATCGACGACTTCAACGAGCTGATGGGAACGAAGCTTGATAACGAGGACTACGAGACGCTCGGCGGCTTCCTCTATGCTCAGCTCGACAAGATCCCGGTGGCTGGTGATACGATTACCTACGGGGATTTGAATCTGACGGTGCTGGCAACACGCGGGCGACGCATCACGAAGGTGCGAGTGCTACGCCTGAGCAACCCCGGTGTCGAGGAGTCGTCGGCGGCCCCCGCCGAGCGTCTCAGGCTGCCGGCCCCACCGCCTTCGACGTCAACGTCCGCGTTGGATAGCCCCGAGAAGCAACGGGCGCCCGCTCCAGCCCGGCAGGCAATGGCTCAGTCCCCCCTGATGAGAGAGGCGACTAACCTCTCCTGATGCAGTCAGCAGAACACAGAGCTTGGGCGACCTGGCATACACACACAGGTCGCCCGCTACCCATACCATACTTTGGCCAGCTGAGTCTAGACTCCCCATTGGAGAAAGGAGCGAGCGGCTGCAGTTCCGAGCCGCCCCACCCCCCAGCCAGCAGCAACGCTGTCGGGTCACCGGCGGCCCGGGTCAGATTGGGCCGCAGAGAGCGATGAAGCTTGATCTCTCTACTTTACCGCGCCAGGTGCGCGTGGTCGAGGTCGGACCGCGCGATGGTCTTCAGAACGAGAAAGTGCGCGTTCCCACGGAGCAGAAGATCCATTTCATTCGTCTGCTCGCCGAGGCAGGCTACTCTGAGATTGAGGTGACCTCTTTTGTCAGTCCGCGGGCTATCCCCCAGCTGAGCGACGCCAGCGAGGTTATGACGGGCCTGCGCGACCTGCCAGCGGCACTGCGCCTGACGGCCCTGGTACCGAATCTCAAGGGCATGGAGCGGGCTTTAGCGGCGGGGCTGCGCTCAGTAGCCGTCTTTACGGCGGCCAGCGATAGCTTCACGCGCCACAATATCAATGCCACGGTGGCCGAAAGCCTGGCCCAGTTCCGCCCTGTGCTGGCTCTGGCTCAGCGCGAAGGAGTGCGTGTGCGGGGCTATATCTCGACGGTCTTCGGCTGCCCCTACGAGGGGCGAGTCGATCCCCGGCGTGTGCTGGCAGTAGCCCTGGAACTGCTGGAGATGGGCGTCGCTGAGCTATCGCTGGGCGACACCATTGGTGTGGCCACTCCCAATCAGGTGGTTGAGGTTCTGGATTTGCTGTTGAACGAAGGGGGTATTCCTCTTGAGCGGCTGGCTGTGCACTTCCACGACACGCGCGGCACGGCTCTGGCCAATGTGCTGGCCGCCCTCCAGATGGGCGTGAGCTGCGTGGATTCCTCCGCCGGTGGTCTGGGTGGCTGCCCTTACGCTCCCGGGGCCAGCGGCAATCTGGCCACCGAGGACTTGCTCTATCTGCTCCACGGCATGGGGATCGAGACCGGAGTCTCGCTGGAGCAGGTGGTCAGGGCCACACGCTTCATCGCCACGGTACTCGATCATCCTCCGACGAGCAAATATTACCTTGCTGCTACTGCTCAGACTCCGTGCAGCGAGAGCTAGTTGACTGCTCCTTCCTCACTTTCTAAAATAGACACCTGTATCGATGGCTGATCCCATCGACCGGTTGTTGTCTTGTTTTGAGGAAGGAGAAGTTGATGATCCGATTGTTCTACTGGCTCGACCGCTTTCTATCCAAGAGGGAGAAGCCGCTGTTGCAGCTTCTCGTGGGAGTCCTCTTGATTCCTGTGGGGGCTGTGGTCGCTTATGCTGCCTGTAGCGGTGAATATATCTATCCCTATTGGGTGATTCTGGGGGGTGGCCTGGCCTTTTTCGGCCTTGTTCTGCTTCTCAAAGGGCTGATCCTCCTGTTAAACCGGAAGCGAAGTTCGGCAGCAGCTGCTGCCTCGTCAGCCGCGCGCGAGCCGGTCGCTGGGCAAGATGCCGAGGCGAGCCAGGCAGGTCAAGCCTTCTCCACGGCTCTCTCGCCCTCGGCTCGATCAGGAGGACCTCGTCAGATGCCAGCAGGGTCGGCAGCTACGGTTGTTCCTGCGGTAATGGCCAGGGCCGGACAGTCGCCTGTGGCTCCCCCCCCACAGTTGTCCTGGTGGGGAGGCACCCCCTGGCCAGCGGAACCGATGGACTATCCAGGCCACCAGCCGCCGTCTCCACCTCAGCGGCGCTGATTACCAAAGGTCCTCTTGTGCCCGGCGGAGGAGCGACCTGGCCTATCGAGCACACTCCCCGTAATTCGGACAACAGGGTCGTCGCCTCTGGATTGCTCTAGCGATCTGTTTGCCGCCTGATCAAGTAGGTTCAGATCGGCCTGCCGCTCTCTAGCAGGATGCGAGAACGAACGGCGTGCAAAGGGTGTCTGGCTGTTCACTGCTCCGCCGCCAGAAGTTGCAGCACTTTCCTTTCGATCTGGCGCTGGTTCTGGCGTAGGAAGCGCTAGCCATCGCCAAGGCGGCCCTATAAGATAGTGGCCACCCGAGAGGAGGCTGCCAGCCAGGACAAGGCCGTCTTCGCCTGGCCATCCCGCTCCGCCCTTGCTCGCTGGCAACCCTGGCTTCTGCCTCAACTATCTCGCCTCTCTGTCCTCCGCCGACTCCCTTGGCTTGGCAGCGGACCAGGCTAACCTGGACTATCGCCCACCTGGCTTCAGCTTGCCTCTCTCTCAGCGCGCTAGCCGCGCTTTAGTTGCCTGCTGGATCGTCTCTACCGTTATTCTACACTGTTGTTCCACACTCTGCTATTCTGAATGAACGGATCTGGAGCGCGCTGGCAGTCTCCGGCTGAGGACACGTCTTCTAGTGCTGACCCTGTAGATACTGGAGCGCGCGAATCAGCTGACTATCGCCACTTTGCAGAATCTGCTGATAGGTCATGTGGTCGCGATTCTCTGTCGCTGGCGTTAGGGGACTTTGCCCCGCCTTCAGAGAGACCACAATATTGGGCTGGATGCCATTCTGGCGAATAAAGTGGCCATCGGGCGTCAGCCACTCAGCCGTGCCGAGCAACAATTCGGAGCCATCGGAGAGCGGAAATTGCTCCAGCACCGTCCCTGTACCATAGGTGCGCGTTCCGATAATTACCGCCCGATGGTTGTCTTGAAAAGCTCCCGAGACGATCTCGGCAGCGCTGGCTGTTCCGTTATCGACGAGCACCACCAGAGGGATCTTCCCATCGACCACGTGCCCTGTCACCTGATACGGTGTACGCCTCCCCGAACTATCTTGCTCCAGAAAGACGGTGCCGCTGGCCTGGAACTCGCTGACTGTGTTGATGGCCTCCTCGACCAGGCCACCAGGATTGCCGCGGAGATCAAGCACAATGGCCCTGGCCCCCAGCTTTTTGGCCTGCTCGATGCTGCTGCGGAGCTGATCGCTGACCCCATCGGCAAACTGAACGATCTGAATATGGGCGATATGGACCTCGGGGATATAATGCAAAATGACATTCGGAACAGTAATCTTGGCCCGCTTCAGGTGGAAAGTCAGAGTCTGATTCGTGCTGGGGCGACGCACCGTCACCGAGACCGAGGTTCCCTCTGGCCCCCGCAGGAGCGAGCTGATCGTATCCAGATCCTTGCCTTGCACACTCTGACCATTGACCGAGAGGAGAATGTCACCAGGCTTCAGACCAGCCTTCTCCGCCGGGGCCCCCGGTACGGTGTCGCTGATGATTACCTGCTTCGTAGTCGGATCTTGCTGGATGTAGACGCCGATGCCAACCAGGGTCGGGCTGAGCGACTGGTTAAAAGCCTGGACCTGGTCGGGCGTGAGGAAGCGCGTGTGACCCTTGTCGCCGAGGGTGTCGAGCATGGCCTGAATGGCGCTGTAGGCCATCTTCTGATAGTTGATCGCCTTGCGATCAACATATTTCTGATCCACTAACGTCCAGGCCTGTTGGAACAACTGGGCATATTTTTGCGACTGGCTACTGGCAGGGAAGGAGCCAGAAGAGAAAAACTGGTGGCTGAACCAGCCGGCGATGAAAGCCAGGATGAGCAGCGCAGTCACTGTGACAGCACGGCGGACAGCAATGCGGCAACCAGGGGGCGCGGGCTGATCAGCTGGAGCATTTGGAGCGTCGAGTGGAGGTGAGGCAGCAGCTTGCGGAGCAGAGCCGGAGTCGGAGATGCTCTCGGTTGAAAACGACCTCCAACTGTGCCGCTCACCGTCTTCATACCAGCGCGGGTCATAGTAGTTGCTCACCAGATTCCTCCCAAGAATGCGTCTCTAGCTAGCTAGCAACCGACCGAATTCGACAGTCAGAAAGAAACAGACAGCAGGCAGAGGCAAGCACAGGGCAGGCAGGGTAAGCCAGGCCAGGCGGGGCAACTCCGGCGGGACCACCAGGTCAGTCCTTCTCGTATGGTAGTCGCCTCGCCAGGAAAAGTCAACCGCTCATGCGAATGAGGAAGAAAAAGGACGTAGTTGCTGAGAACTACGTCCTTTTGCCTGCAGTGATAGCTATTCCAATATTCTACAACAGGAGAAGGGCATCCGCTCCTGATAGCCTAGGAAGGCGACAGTACCGCTTTCCAACACTGTCCTGTGTAGGACAGGTCCAAACCAAACGGCGGTCGGTTCGCTTCCTCCAGAGCAGTTTCGCTGTCAGAAGCGAGAAGGATCAACTCCTGACAACCAGCATTCCCCTGTCCCTGTCCACAGGCGTGACTACCTGGGAAGCTCCTGGTACCCGTAGCCCTCTCCTCTCTCTTGCTCTGGGCATGTTTCCTGGCAGAGGAGGTTCAGGAGGAGTTTTTACCTCACGGGGCTACGCTTGTCACTATTGCTGACGATCAGTGGCGTCCCCCACCTCTTGGCTCCCAGCAGCAGGAGCGGATGGGGAGGTTGGTGCCTGACTGCCAGCCACGGCGCCCGCCGTGGCCACCTGGCGTTTACCGGAGGGGGTAGGTGCCTGCTTCTTTGGCGGTTCCCACCCCGGCGCGCGCGAGACAATCATCGACATCACCCGGCCCTCCATTACAGGCGGGCGCTCGATGACAGCCGTCCCCTTCAGGGTCTCGGCGATGTTATCCAGCAGCCTACGGCCAATCTCTGGGTGGCGCAAGTCCGGTCCGCGGAACTGGACGCTGACCCGCACCTTATCGCCATCAGCTAAGAACTCCTGAATCTTGCGAGTTTTGACACCGATATCGTGTTCATCGGTACGAGGGCGCAGGCGAATCTCCTTCAGGGTAATCGTCTTCTGATGCTTGCGCGCCTCGCTCTCCTTCTTGGCCTGCTCGTACTTGTACCGTCCATAGTCCATCAACTTGCAGACCGGTGGTACAGCATTGGGCTGCACTTCGACTAAATCCAGATCCCTCTCACGGGCAATCTCAAGAGCGCGGGGCGTCGGCATCACGCCGATCATCTCGCCATTCTCATCAATGAGGCGTACTTCTCGTGCCCGAATGCGCTCGTTGACCCGTGTTTCGCGCGTCCGGTCATTCCCCCGAGGATCTCTGTTAATAGGCCAAACCTCCCTTTTCCTTTCCTGACTTGTGACAACCTGCTTACCTGTTTATCCCAGGACCGGTGTCTATCCCTGGATAGACGGATTAAGTGTAGCATAAGGGGTGGGAGAAGTCAATTGATTTTACGCATGTGTGCCGCCCCCGCGAGGTCTGCTGGCACCTTCCTCTCTCTGCGCTTCAACGCTACCCACGACATGCCTTTAGCCCCGCCCCGTCCCCTTGCACCGCCTGTAACTTCTCACCAGCCAGCATGCCGCGACAGACTGACCCTTTCGTATGTTATACTTATTGAGGTAATGCGTTTGTTCGCCCTATCCTCTATGTGTTCAGCAGACGCAGAAGATCTCTGACTGCGTCCTTCTATGCGCATTGTCTGTGCTTCAGATGCTGCTTCCGCGTCGCTCTCCGCAACCTGCGGCAGCGGAAACTGCAAAGGAGGACCATTATGAGCGGTTGCCTGGCAGCTGTCTCCATCTTCCCCGCCCCCACACTGGCACCTCCAGCGATAGCGCCTAGGAGCAGCCGGCTAGCCCGGCAGCTGCGCCTGTCGCTCTCACAGGCCGCCTGCAGGCTTACGCAGGCTTACCTGTAGACGCCTGGGCCAGCTTCTTCCACCGCTCTCACTCTCGGTACAGGTTCATTAGCGTCTACTGCCTACAGCGACCACCCCCCGGGTGCTGCTCGCAGTGGCGCTGGCTCTCAGGGTCCCTTGTGCATGGCCTGCACACGACCCCGGTAAAAGAGGCAAGCCCATGCGAACGCTCTACACTGGTCACATCACCATCGGAAGACGCACCGTCCACTCATTTATCTACGCGGAGACGCTCTACGAAGCCGAAGAGCAACTGGCCGATATCCTGCAGCGCTATATCAGAGATCGCTATCGGCTGGCGGCCTCCCTCGTCCTTCCCCGGATCAACGTGGTTTCGCGCCCTTACGGCTGGCATCTGCCCGGCGGGCAATTCCTCCCCGGAACAAGCAGCCAGTATTTCCAGCGCTACCCGGCCCAGCCACGTCCCGATGGTCTCGTCTATGAGAGTGAGGCCGCCAGCGCTCCGTGAGCACGGCGAGGAGAACGCGCGAGACCAGCGGGGCCTTCCCCAGGCGCCAGGCCCGATCTTCTTCCTCTTCCGTTCTGCCGCGTACCCGATCGGCCTGCACCTGAGCGAACGGCTCTCGCTGCCGCCGTGCTCTTTCCCTTGTGCAGTCGTTCTACTGCTGCGGCGCCTGCCCCCACCTGGCTAGCGTTCTGCCATGCCATGTTCTTCTGTATATGGAAGAGGTGGACAACAGAGCATAAACTCAGGCATTGGCAGGCGCTTCGCGCAGCAAGCGGGTGAGGCGTCCAACAATATCGTAGCGTCGATAGGAAGGGAGCAGATAGACTCCCTGGACGAGGTCGCGCGCTTCCATCAGCAGCTCCTGAGCCAGTCGCAGGCCCTCCTCCGTGCCCTGGTCGCCCGCCGCGCGCATACGCTCGCGTACTCGCTCGGGGATGGTGACGCCGGCTACTTCGTTGTGGAGAAACTCGGCATGGCGCCAGCTATGGAGGGGAATGCAACCAAGAATCACGGGCACCGGCGGCTTGCCAACTCGCTTGAGGAAGCGCTCTAAGGGGGCCAGTTCATAGATCGGCTGGGTCATGATAAAGTGGGCCCCGGCCTCCAGCTTGCGATAGTATTTCTCGATCTCGCGCTCGGCCTCCTCTTCACTGACATTGAGGTTAAGGGCGGCCCCTATATGGAAAGAGGCTTTGGCGCCGATGGAGCCACCTGCCGCATCATGCCCCTCATTCATCCCACGCAGAATACGGATGAGTCCAACCGAATCGACATCCCAGACACCGGTGGTGTTGGGATAGTCACCAACGCGCAGGGGATCGCCTGTCAAGGCCAGAATATTGCGCAGTCCCAGAGCGTGGGCCCCCAGTAGCTCGGCCTGAAGCGCCATCAGATTGCGGTCACGGGTTGTAAAGTGGATGATGGTCTCCATGCCCAGGTGATCCTGGATCAGGCGGGCCAGAGCGATGCAGCTCATGCGCACGCGGGCCAGCGGGCTATCGGCGATGTTGATGCAGTCGACGCCATCGCGCTGGAGCTGGGCGGCCCCAGCCAGAATCTTGGAGGGGTTGAGACCCATCGGAGGATCTAATTCAACGCTGATGACGAATTCGCCAGCCTCTAGCTTCTGCTGCAGGCGTGTCTTGCTCCCCTCTTGGGGGAGAATTACCTCTTCCTCAGGTAGCGTGCCAATCACAGGACGGTGCCCGCCACGCCCCGGCACCACCACCGAAGCTGTGCGGCTGCCTTCCTGCCCCTGGGCAGACGCCGATAGCCCATTCTGCTGCCCGGCCTCTTCCTTCTCCTTCTGGCCCGCGGCTCCAACTCCACGCCCATAGTGGGCGTCGAGCGCCTTGCGCATGGCTTCGATGTGGCGCGGCGTGGTGCCACAGCAGCCGCCAATGAGACGTACCCCGGCCTGGGCGAAGCGCAGGGCATAGTCGGCAAAGTAATCGGGTGTCGAAACATAGAAGAAGCGGTTACCGAGGCGCGTCGGCAGGCCGGCATTGGGCTGAGCCGAAAAGAGCGGGGGACGCTTTCCCTGCTGGGCGGCGGCCTGTATCTCTTCGTCAAGGGCGCCAATCATTCCTTGCAGGGCCTCCAGAGTCATGGCCGGCCCAACACAGCAGTTGGCCCCCATGACATCAACTCCCAGCTCATATAACTCTCGCGCTACACTGGCCGCCGACTGACCGGAGAGCGTGCGTCCATCCTCGTAGAAGCTGACCTGGGCCACGATCGGTAGCCCACCGACCTCCTGAGCCGCCAGAATGGCCTGGCGCAGCTCGGCCAGACTGGTAAAGGTCTCTAAAATCAGCAGCTCGGCCCCCCCTTCCTGGAGAGCCTCGATCTGCTCTCGAAAGGCCGCTCGTACCTCGCTGAGCCGCCCACTCTCGGGCGCCTGAAGCGGCTGGCCGCTCGGTCCGACTGCACCCGCGATAAAGACCGGCAGACCGACAATTTCGCGCGCCTCTATCGCTCGCCGCACACCCTGAAAATTGATCTCGCGAACCCGATCCTCCAGGTTATAGGCAGCCAGACGCAGACGATTGGCGCCAAAGGTGTTCGTCTCGATAATCTGGGCCCCGGCGCTGATGTACTCGCGATGGATACCCTGAATCAACTCCGGCCGCGTTACGTTGAGCAGATCGAAACATTGCTCGTAGGGAATGCCACGCGCGTAGAGCAGAGTTCCCATCGCTCCGTCACACAGCAACGGACCCTGCCGCAATCGCTCCAACAATACGTGTTCCATAATAACAGACCACTCCACCGGCAATACTGACAATTGAGTTCGCTTCGTTGTCCTTCTATTGTACTCCCTCTCTGGCCTCTTCTTCCAGAGTGATGCGCCTGGGAAGGGCAGGCTGGCCGCGAGATAGGCGAGATATGCTATACTTTTAACCAGCGAACCCTTGGGAAAGGTTCGCTTCCGGCGAGGTGGAACGGATGGTGTTCAGAGCACGCAGATGCCAGGCAGCAGTACCCCGACTCTTCTTGCCTGCTTGTCTGCTAATCAGTGGCTAACTCATGGAGAGACAGAAGACAGCTCACAAGCCTCTCATTGTCGCGGTCTGCGGCGATAGCGGCTCAGGGAAGAGCACTCTGACCGATGGAATGGTCCAGCTTTTCGGCCAGGATTCCGTGACGCATATTTGCCTCGATGACTATCACACCTTGGATCGCGCGGCACGCATGCGCGCCGGCATCACCGCCCTTCACCCGTGCGCCAATAATTTTCCGCTGATGACAGAGCACCTGCAGCGCCTGGCGCGCGGTGAGACGATCCTGAAGCCGGTCTACGATCACCGCACAGGCACCTTTGGCCCGCCCGAGGAGGTGAAGCCGGCGGAGATTATTTTCGTCCACGGCCTCCATGCGCTCTTTACGCCCGAGCTGCGCCGCCTCGCTCATGTGCGTATTTATCTCGACCCCGAGGCCGCCCTCCAGCAACAGTGGAAGATTATGCGTGATAGCACTTCTCGCGGCTACACCGTTGAGCAGGTGCGGGAGCAGATCGCGCTGCGCCGCCGCGATAGTCGCCTCTATATTCAGCCGCAAAAGCGCTTCGCCGATATCATTGTTCGTTTCTACCGTGGAAGCCTGTATTACCGTACACGCGATCTGGCCCATCTCGACGTGCGCCTGATCGAGGCGAAGCATGCCCCCAAGATCGATCTCTCAGATGTGCTGGAGGCTTCCCACAATGGACGTAAGCCCGCCTTGCGCCTGGTGGAGGAGGTCTACGACGGGGTGCTGCGCGATGTACTGGAGATCGACGGCGACATCAGCCATCAGAAGGCCTGTGAGCTGGAAAATTGTATCTGGGCCCATATGCAGGAGATCAACCACCTGCGACCAGAGCGCCTGAGTATGCTCGGGCGCTTCTACGTGGGGAATGTGCTGCGCCAGAGCGACCCGCTGGCGCTGACACAGCTCATTATTCTTTACCACATTATTCATGCGCGAAATCGCCTGCGGCAGAGCGCTGAGGAAGAGGAAGTGAGCGGGAGGGAACCCCCCGCCTCGGGGGAGGCCGTGGAGGGCCGCGGTGGCCGCGAACGCGAGCCAGAGCAACGATCATAGGCCAGGCCGGCTTGATGCTCGCCAGTCGCGCCTACCCCCGCGGCTTGGAGAATATCAGGAGGGAGCGGTACGGCCAGACCTGGGCAGATCTGGCAGGCCAGGCCAGACCACAAGGCTGGCCCGCTCCTTTGGAGGCTCTCATCCCCAGTTGAAACTCACAGCATGGCCAGGGACGGAGCTAGCGGGCCAGCCTCGCAGTGTCGCCGCTTCCTTCGTCCCGCTTTAGCGGGTGTTGACTTTGACGGTGCGCGTGCGGGCCTGCTCGGCCTTGGGCAGGCGCAGGGTTAGGATGCCGTTCTGATAGTGGGCCTCGGCTCGATCGGGATTGATCGGCGCAGGCAGCGTGAACGATTGCTGATACTGCCCCTCACCGAAGTTGCGCCAGTGGACCGTCGCGTTCTCCGGCGCTACCGGCTTTGTCTCCCACTTGACAGAGATTGTGTCTTGCTGCGCGGTGATCTCCACTTCCTCCGGCTTGACACCCGGCATGGGAATCTGCAGGATGAAGTCATCTTTTGTCTCGTAGAGGTTCGAGGCAACACCCCGGCTCAAGAGGTTGCGCGGCGAAATGAAGCTCTCCTCAAAGAGGCGATCCATCGCTTCGCGCAGCGAAATCATCTCCTGGAAGGGGTTGTAGCGGGTCAGATCTGGCATAGAACTACCAACACCTCCTTCATTAATTATACTTCTTGCATTAACTTTGCTGTCTTACCAGCTAACAGATCACACAATGCTTCTGTCTCCGAGAACTTGCGGCCTCTCTCGCTCACATCATCTTCGTCCGTCGCTGCTGACAGGCCCATTCCTTCGGCCATCAGGCTGGGCCTGTCTCTCGCCTTAGAGTATAGCGTGCCTTGTATTAGAGCAACGTTTGCAATCTATAAGAATTCTGTTAGAAAAGTTGATAATGATCCTATCAAGCTCAACCTCTCGACGCCACCCTCGCTTTCTGTTACAATGCAGGCAATACGCAAGCCATCTCATCTCACCAAATCAGTCAGAAGAGGAAGGGTGCAGAAGACGTGACGGTGAAGCACTCACCAGAGCCAGCTGAGATCGAGCGGGTGCTGAAGCGCGGGGTGGTGCTGGTGGAGAAAGAGGAAGAGCTACGGCGCCTGCTGCTGGAAGGCAACCGCGGGGAGCCACTGCGGGTCAAACTTGGCGTTGATCCCAGTCACTATGAGTTGACCATCGGTCATGCGGTGGTCTTCCGCAAGTTACGCCAGTTTCAGCGCCTGGGCCACAAGGCCGTGGTGGTGATCGGCGACTGGACAGCCCGCCTGGGCGATCCGAGCGGACGAGAGAACGCGCGTAAGCCACTGAGCGCCGAGCAGGTCAAGGCCAATGCCGCTACTTATCTCGACCAGTTCTACCGCATCGTTGATCGCGAGCAGACCGAGGTACGCTGGCAGAGCGAATGGTTCGATCAGTTCACCCTGGCCGATGTCATGCGCCTGCTCAGCTACAAGACGGTGGCGCAGATGCTGGCCCGCGACGATTTTGCCAAGCGTTTCCACAGCGGCATCGAGATCTATCTGTCAGAATTGATGTATCCACTCTTGCAGGGCTACGATTCAGTGGCGCTGCGTGCCGATGTGGAGATCGGCGGTACCGATCAGACCTTTAATTTGCTGGTGGGGCGTGAGCTGCAGCCAATCTTTGGCCAGCCACCGCAGCAGATTCTCACGGTGCAACTGATCGTGGGGCTGGATGGCCAGCTGAAGATGGGCAAATCGCTGAATAACTATATTGCCCTGACGGCCCCACCCAACGATATGTACGGCAAGCTGATGTCGCTGCCCGATCACGCGATGAGGAGCTACTTTGAGACGCTGACCGATGTCCCCGACGAGGAGTTGGAAGAGATGAGCCGCAAGATGGCCGAGGGGACACTTAATCCAATGGTGGTCAAGCGCCGCATGGCTCGTGAAATCGTGAGCGAGTTCCACGGTCCCGAGGCCGCTCAGGCAGCGGAGGAAGCTTTTATTCGCCAGTTCTCCCAGCGGCAGCTACCGGAAGAGATGCCTCTCTATCCGCTGACGGAGCCGGTCAATATTGTCACCCTCCTGGTGGAGGCCAGGCTCGTTCCCAGCCGCAACGAGGCCCGTCGCCTGATCCAGCAGGGAGGCGTGAGCTTCTTCCCCCACGGCGCTACCAGCGAGGTCCAAAAGATCGAGACGCCCGATTTCATGGTGCCTCCCAGTGAGGGCGCCGTACTCAAAGTTGGCAAGCTGCGCTATCTGCGCATTACTTCGCCTTCTTCTTCTTCAGTCCAGTCTTGAGAATGCTCGAAGCAGGTGGGCCTCGCAGCACAGCCTTGGCAGCGCTGCGAGGCCCACACCCGACTTGATGATTTCTGCCAGCAAGGAGGAATGCGATCGCTATGCCACAGGCAACCATTGGGGTGATTGGCGGCAGCGGGCTGTACCGCATGGAGGGGATGACTGATCTGGAGGAGGTGGCGGTAGAGACACCCTTTGGCGCCCCCAGCGATGTGATTACCATCGGCAAACTGGAAGGGGTGCCAGTGGCCTTCCTGCCGCGCCACGGACGGGGTCACCGCCTCAGCCCTACCGAGATTCCGGTCCGCGCTAATATCTGGGCCTTGAAGAGCCTGGGCGTGCAATGGGTGATCTCGGTGAGCGCCGTCGGCAGCTTGCGCGAGCACATTGCCCCCCGTGATCTGGTCGTTCCCAACCAGCTCTTCGATCGCACGAAGAGCCGTGTGAACTCCTTCTTCGAGGGCGGCCTGGTAGTTCATTGCACCTTCGCTGAGCCGTTCTGTCCCACCCTGAGCCGGCTCCTGCTGGAGACCGCCCGCGAACTCGGCGATGTGCGCGTACACGAGGGTGGGACCTATGTCTGCATCGAGGGACCGCTCTTCTCAACGAAGGCGGAGTCTCTGGCTTACCGCAGCTGGGGCATGGACATTATCGGCATGACAGCCCTGCCCGAGGCCAAGCTGGCCCGCGAGGCCGAGCTGTGCTATGCGACCCTGGCCTGTGTGACCGACTACGATTGCTGGCATGAGAGTGAAGAGTCGGTCTCGGTGGAGCTGGTGGTGCAGAATTTGAACGCTAATGTGACGAATGCGCAGCGCATTTTGCGCCGCCTGGTCAGCAAGATCCCTGCCGACCGCAGCATGGTGAGCTGCGATTGCTCCCAGGCGCTGGCTTCGGCTATCATTACCGACCGCACCGTGATCCCCGAGGCGGTGCGCGAAAAATACCGCCTGCTGATCGAGAAGTATCTCTAATTCTGAGGCTACGCGGAGCACCTGCCCCCTGTCGACCCGACCGGCTGCAGTCCGGGGAGAAGGCAGGCCGCGCTCCGCCCGCCTCCGATTCGGGCCCCTCTCCCATCTATGGCAGCCCGGCCCTCTAGCCTAGCAGGGCGTGGAGCTGCTGCCCCAATTGGGTAATAGCCTCGGCAGGGTGACGCTCTCCCAGCAAGGCGCTGTAGACTGCCGCCTGAACGGCGCTGGAAAATTGCGCGTACTGCGCCAGGCGCGGACGTAACTGTCCCCTCTCTTCAATCATCTGCCACAGGCCGCTGTAGAAGGGAACATTAGCTTGCAGCCCCGGATCATTATAGATCTCCTTCAGGACCGGCAGGTAGTTCTGGCTGCCGGCCAGGGCTTTTTGGGCGGAATCGCACAGTAGCCAGCGAGCAAAGGTCAGGGCGGCAGCTCGCTCTCGCGGCGAGGCATGAGCATTGATAGCGACCTGCCAGCCGCCGATACAGGGACGGGTTGCCCCTGGTAGGGGATAGACAGCTACCCGCTGGGTATGAGCCTGCGATCCCAGCCCACGGATATCGAGCTGGTTGTAGGCATAAGGCCAGTTGCGCATGAAGGCCGCAATCCCTTGATTGAAGTGGGCGATCGTCAACGGCTCATCCAGCCCCCACATGCCCCCAGTGCTCTCCAGGGACTGCAGCGGGGTAATGGCGCCCGGACCCTGGACCCATGAGACCATGTCCCCCAAGGCTTGCTCTAATTGATCTCGATAGTGCTCAACAATCACCTGATAGGTTGGCCGCTTGTCTTGCTGGCCACTGTCCTCAGCGAGCAGTTGAGCACCGTAGCCTGAAAAGACTTCCAGAGCATTGCAGACCAGCCCTTCATAGCGGGCGTCCTGCCAAAGATAACCCCAGCCTGGTAGAACGCCAGTGACTGACTGTTTGGCTTGCGCCTCGCGCGCCATCGCGCTGAGCTGTTTCCAGGATGAGGGCGGCAGGCTTTCGCCCGCAGCATAGGGAATATCGCTGCGGCAGAAGAGCAGGCCCACATCGCTATGAAGAGGCAAGGCCCACAGCCGCCCCTCGCTGGTAGGATAGCTGGCAGCGGTGAGAGCCGTCTGCAGGTACTGCTCGCTATCGCTCTGGCAAAGCAGCTCATCGAGAGAAACGAGCCAGTGCTGCTCTGCAAATTCGGCAGTATAGATGATATCGAGCGAGAAGATCTGCGGAGTCTCTCGACCCGCTTTGAGCTGCTGACGCAGCCACTGGTGATAGGCGTCGGTGCTGCTTCCTTGAGCCGCTAAGGTGACCTGCACGCCGAAGCCTAACGCGTTGAAAGTGTCTACCAGCGTTTTAAAGATCCCTTTCGGGTCCGGTTCGGCATACCAGAAGATCTGCGTGGGTGAGGAGGAGCCGACTACGCTCGTCGGCGAGCAGAGGGCCATCTGGGAGACGCAGGTGTCCATGATCGGCTGAGAAACGTTGCTGGAGATGCACGAGGAGAGCAGGGACCACGTTCCCCCAGCTAGCATGGCCAAAACCTGGCGTCGACTCCAGCCTTGCTCTAGCTTAGCGCCCAGACCCGGCAGCGGCGGCAATTGTCTCATGGCTTAGCTCCTGGAAGGATCAGCTATAGCGCCCACTGATGAGCATTTCCTGCTCGGTATAGGGGCCGGGCTGAGCGGGAGACGATCCAGGGACAATTTTGAGCACGAGCACAGCTTTATCGATGGGATAGCCATCGGGGCCGAAGGCGATCTGACCACTGATTCCCTGCACCGGCTGAGCCGGGGCGATGCTCTCCAGCCCTTGCAGGAGTGTGGCCCCGGGCCTGGCCCTCTGAAAGGCGGTGAAGACAACGGTGAATGCATCATAGGCCAGGATCACCTCGCTCTCCTCGCGACTTTTGCCATAGGTGATCGGTCCTTCGCTCTGTCCCGGCGGGCTGAATTCACTGAGATAGTCTGCAAAGAAAGCCGGCGGCGGCTTGTCCGGCAGGAAGTAACCATATTCATCGGGGTAGGCAAAGCTCAGAAAATGCAGTCCGACCAGGGCTGCGCGATCCGTAGACGAGAGGAGATCAACATAATGATAGAGGATGTCTGTCCCCAGGACGACCAGATGAGAATACCGCTGAGAGGCAAGGGCTTTCTGCAAAATGACAGCGCTGGGGGCCGCACCGATAAAGATAAGGGCATCGTTCATTCGCGTGATGAACTTCAGGCTGTCTTGTATCCCCGTGGCAGAGTCACCGGTGTACGCCTGGGAAGGATAGACTTGCTGCTGACGATTGGTGAAGCTCTGCAGATCATGCGCCAGGGCCTGGGCAGAAGGCAGATTTTCATCATAGATGACATCAGGATTACGTGCTCCAATATGCTGCATATAGGCCACGATAGCGGCGGCTTCGCTTTGGAGCGAGGGCACAACACTGAAGAAGTTAGGGAGCAGGCCGCTCAGATCCGTCGGAACCGAAGCGACGATGGGAACCGGCATATTCGACAGCAGCTTCTGTAGATCGCTGCTCATACCCTCCTGCACCACATCATCCCCTGCCAGTCCGAATGGCCAGCCAATCAACGCCAGAGCATTCAGTCCTTGCGCCTGGAGGCACTTCTGAGTCAGCCTGGCAGCTTCCAGAGCTGTCTCAGTGCTATAGCCAGTATTATCGATGAGGAGGACCAGCTTCATTCGATGCTCTTGATCTCTGTTATACTCCTTTTGATAGACGAACGCCCCCTGTAGAATAGCTCGACTTTGAAGCGCATCTTGCTGCGCGTAGAGATCCCCTCGATGCGAGAAATGAACTCCCACCAGCAGGGAGAGGTGCGGCTGAGAGAAGTAGAGCAGGTCCTCATCATAGATACCGGCTTCGGCATCCGTGGGATCAGTCCTGCGAGCCAGTTGAAAGTAGGTCCGAGCCTGGCTGATACGGCCTGCCCTGAGCAGGGCCGCCGCCTGCAGCTTGGCGCTGATTGTCAGACCATTTCCCTGGTCGAAGATCGATTGTCCGACGCTGATTCCGACACAATCGCCAGCTACCAGCTCTGTAGTCAGCCCCACTGCGCCAGGCATACCTGCCTGGCTGCAGGCTGCAATCGTCGTAGCAGTGTGGCCCGTGCGGATCTCAGTTGCCGGACTAGAGGTACGCAGAGCCAGATAGCCGATGCCGATAGAGACGCAGAGAACGCAGAAGAAGAGAGCTAACAGAGTCACTACCTTCCAGGTGGCGAACTGCCTCCAGCGCTTCTTTCTCTCCACAGGCAGGGCTGGTTGTATCCCAGCTATAGCCCCAGATCTGCCTTCTGCGGCAACCGTCTGCTCGTGAGGCAAGACAGGCACCGGTGCCGATTTTTCTTCACGAGCAACCTCCGATACCCCATCTTGGAGCGACTGACGCGCTGGCCCGCGCTTGATCAGCATCTCGATCTCATCGGAGGTTTTCTTGATCTCATTGGAGATTTCTTTGAGCACCTTATCACGCTGAGACGCTTCCAGAGAGGCCAGCGCCTTCTCAGAGCGTGGCAAGAGCTGGCAACGTTCGAGCAGCGGTATGCCTTGACGAGGAACTTCTCTGGCCAGTATGGGGATAAATCTCCAGTCGTTCGCCGGCAAGCGCTCCTCGATCAGCTGCAGTTCAAAGCGATGATCTTGCAGAAAGTCGGGACCGACCAAGACAATGACGAGGTTCGCCTCCCCGATGCGCCGCTGCAACTCAGCTTGCCGGTCATGGCCAGCCGGCAACTCTTTAGGGAGATCGCTCACGCTGATCTGGTTCGCCGAGAGGTGCTTGATCAACCGGCTGGCGAACTTCTTATCTTCCTGAGCATAGCAGAGGACAGAGCGAAGTGAAAGGGCAGAGGTAGACGACCCGCAGGATACGCTTCCCTGATCTCCCATAGTAGGACCTCCGCAGCCTCGCAGCAGTACGCAGCAGCAGGCTGGCCCGGCAGCGGGTCAGCGCAGACGAGACATCCTTGATTCCAATATCTTTCATTGTACAAGAAGATCGTCTTATTTTCCATAGAGTCATGGTGAAGTTACGCTGTAAGATCAGTCAGCTCGCGCCTGGACTGAACAGCAAGCAAGCCGACACAGACACAGGGCAACCAGCGCTCACAGGGAGAATCATCTCACGAGCGGCAAGAGTTACGCCTCCTATGTCGTGACGTAACCCACCATCAATCTTGACAAGAGACCTGGGACAGGTGTACAATAAGCCCTGGTCCGCGAAGGCAGATCCTGTAAGAGAGAACGAGCGGAACAGACCGGTTTTCTCCCCGCCCTGTCGCTCGGCGCAATTGGGTCCTGCGCGGCAGATGTCTGTGAACCCCGCCAGGTCCGTGAGGAAGCAACGGTAAATGGACCTCTCTGGGCGTCGCAGGGTTGCCTGATTGCGCTGAGCGGCAGGGCCGGGCGAAAGCCGGTTTTCTATCTGTCCAGCGCCTCTGTCTGCCTCACACGCGCATCCGTTCTGTCCCACGCCCGGCGGCATAGCAGGCACCGCTCCGCGGCACGCTGCCCCTGCCGGCGCGATGCGATGCGACACGACACGACAGGATAGGCAGGCCACCCGGCTGAGCAGGCTGGCCCTCTGACGAGAAACAGCGCCAGCGCCACCAGCCCCAGGCAAGCGGCAGACCGGTTCCTGCCCTGCTTCCCGCCTGTCCGTCTGTCCCGTCCGTCCATGCGCCAGCAGTCAGCCAGGAGAGAAGAGTGCATCCCTATGAGTTCACAGGCTCTTTATCGCAAGTGGCGTTCGCAGACCTTCGAGCAGATGGTTGGCCAGGAGGCCGTTGTCGAGACGCTCAAGCACGCGCTCAGCAGCGGCAAGCTGGCCCATGCCTATCTGTTTACCGGCCCGCGCGGCACTGGCAAAACAACAACCGCCCGTCTGCTCGCGAAAACGATCAATTGCCAGCAGCCCCGCAACGGCGAGCCTTGCAATGAGTGCCAGCAGTGCCGCGAGATTACCGCCGGTACTTCCTTCGATGTGATTGAGATCGATGCCGCCTCGAATCGCGGCATCGATAATATCCGCGAGCTGCGCGAGAAGGTGATGGTGCGTCCCACCTCCGGCAGGTATAAGGTCTATGTCCTCGACGAGGCCCATATGCTGACAACGGAGGCCTTCAATGCCCTGCTGAAGACGCTGGAGGAGCCGCCAGAGCATGCGATCTTTGTGCTGGCGACTACTGATATGCATAAGATGCCAGCCACGGTGATCTCGCGCTGCCAGTGCTTCTATTTCAAGCGCTTTACGACCCGACAGATTGTAGACCATCTGCACTATATCGCCAGCCAGGAAGGGGTAACGCTGGAAAAAGGAGCCGCTGAGCTGATCGCCCGTGCCGCTTCCGGGGGCATGCGCGACGCCCTGAGCCTGCTGGATCAGGCGATCGCTTACTCAGGGGAGCGGGTAAGCCTGGCCCAGGTTCAGGCCATGCTAGGCGTAGCCGATCCGCAGGCTATCGAGAAGCTGGTACAGGCTGTGGCGGCAGGGGAGAGCGCGACGGGCCTGCACTTGATCCATCAGCTGGCTGAGGATGGGGCCGATCTGCGTCAGGTCAACACCCAGCTGGTAGAGTACTGGCGCGCTCTCATGCTGGCTCGCGCCGGAGCCTCCTTACCTGAGATTCTGGATCGCAGCGATGAGGAGATCCGCCAGATCCAGGAGCTGGCAGGCCATTTCTCGCTGGAGGAATTGACGGGTTTTGCCCGGATTTGTGCCCAGAATGAGCTGCTTCAGAAGGGCGTGGGAACACCTCAGCTGGCTCTGGAACTGGCTTTTCTGGAGTGCCTGGAGCTGCGCCGCCGGACCCAGTCAGGTGAGATTCCCCTGCCAGCCACCGGCCCCTCCTGGCAAAGTGCGACACCCGCCACTACTTCCCCCGCTGCGCGCCCGGCACCACCAGCTCCCGCTTCAGGACGCAGCGGAGAGGAGCGCGACGAGACCGTTCCTTTGCGGCCTTTCCTACCGCCCCTCCGCCCGGCGCCGACCAGTGGAGGACGCCCCCGCTCCGAGGCTGGCCCGTCTACTCCACCTGCTTCCAGTACTATAGGAACAGCCACTCCAGCGGGAGCGGCGACGCCCGTCTCCACCCCAGCCTCAGCCACCACGGCCAGCCGCCCAGGCTCCGGCGCCCGCCCGCCTTCTGGTGCCTCCTCAGCCGCAACCCCAACCAGCGGAGGAACGCTGACGCTGCAGCAGGTGCAACAGGCCTGGGAAACGATTCGGCGCCGCGTGAGCCAGAAAAATCACAAAGCCGCCTCCTGTCTCCAGGACTTCCACGTGGTGGATGTCGAGCAGCATGGCGGCCCGCCTGTGGTAGTCATCCAGGCCGAGCACCAACCGCACTTTGATTTTCTGAACCAGGGCAACCGTCATAAGCCGGTAGAGCAGGCCCTGGAGCTGCAATTTGGCATCAAATGCCTGGTGCGTCTCTTGCCTCCAGGCCAGCCCACCGGCTCGTCCCTCTTTGGACGAGCCGTACTGCGCCGTGATCCCTCGACCTCCGCCATCGCCAACCCTGGCCCTGACAGCACCCTGCAGGCGGCAGAGGCCGCCGAAGCTGGAACCGAGGAGCCTTTACCTACGGCCAGCGGCGCTGAGGCTCCTGCCCCCTCCTCCCCCCTTGCCAGAAATGGCATAGTGACAGAAAATGATAGAGGTGGCAGGCCCGAGGCTGAGGAACTGCCTGTTGAGCAGAAGGGGCCATCGACCCAGCAATCCGAGCCTCCTGCTTCCAGCTGGTCTTCAGCCAGTGCCGAGAACCAACCTCAGCACGCCGCCCCAGCGACCAGCAAGCCTCGGCCCCAGAGCAATGGCTCTGCGCCACCGCCGGCTGTATTGCGCGAGAAGGCAAGCAGCGATCCGCGAGTGCAGGAGGTCATCAAAACCTTCAACGCAGAGATCGTCGACATTGATCTTGAAAAAAGCGAGTGAGGAGCTTCTCTTATGAACATGCGAGAGATCATGAAGGCTCAGCAGCGCCTTCAGAAATTGCAGGAGGAACTGGAGCAGAGTCAGTTTAGCGGGAGCGCAGGAGGCGGCGCAGTGACAATCACGATGAAGGGCAACTACGAGATTACCGCCATCAAAATCGATCCCGAGGCGGTCAATCCTGAAGACATCGGTGAGCTGGAAACGATGCTGCTGGCAGCAGCCAAGGATGCTTTCAGCAAAGTGGCCGAGGCTCAACAAAAGATGTTCACCACGATCACAGGCGGCATCAAGATTCCAGGGTTGTTCTAGGCTATGAGCGAGCTGGCTCCCCCTGTTGCGGCCCTCATCGAAGAGTTCTCGAAGCTACCGGGCATCGGCATCAAAACCGCGCAGCGTCTGACCTTTTATGTGCTGCGCAGCCCCGCCGATCAGGCGCGCCGACTGGCCGAGGCCATTTTGCGTGTCAAGGAGAGCATCATTTATTGCTCGCGCTGCTTCAATATCACGGAGCACGATCCATGCAGCATCTGCCAGGACCCCCAGCGCGATCGCCAGCTGGTCTGCGTGGTCGAAGAGCCGCTGGATGTGCTGGCACTGGAACGCACCGGCGCCTACAAAGGCCTCTACCATGTGCTGCATGGCGCGCTCTCTCCTCTGGAAGGTATCGGGCCTGATAACCTGCGCATCAAAGAGTTGCTCGAACGCGTCAGACACGAGGAGATTCACGAGATCGTACTGGCCACTAACCCCAATTTCGAAGGCGAGTACACGGCTAATTACCTTGTCTCTCGCCTCAGAGAGCTGAAGTCAGAGCTGGCCCCGCGCCAATTGAAGATCACGAGCCTGGCCCGTGGCCTGCCCATCGGGGGCGACCTGGAATACGCCGATGAGGGCACCCTGCGCCGCTCAATTGAGGGACGCCTCGATCTCGGCGCCTGAAGCACATTAACACCTTCCGTTCCGCTCGCTTGTTGACTTTCTTTGACAGATGTTCTACACTCATGCTGACCTTGCTCCTCCTAGCTCGCCAGAACCTGGAACCAGCCAGAGCCAGCAAACGAAGCCAGGGACCAGTGAACGAGCACACGAGCAACGCAGCAAGAGAGATTGCTCAGATCGCCGAGGGAAGGAAGCCGCCTCTTCCGCTTTCTGACCCTCACGAGGGAAGATATTCTGTGAGAGCGAGAACAGCAGGAGGTCATCCGATGCTGCCCGCGATTACCTCTCACATGGCAGGGGCATCGGTCCGCTGTGGTTGGATATAGCACGAAAGGTGGCACTATGATGACCAGGAAAGAGAAGATAAATATCGCTTCGGGCACGAATAGTAGCGCCCCGGCCAGTGAGCGGGAGCGTGCGCTTGAGCAGGCTGTCCAGCAGATCGAGCGCCGCTTTGGGAAAGGGGCCATCATGCGCCTGGGCGAGGCGGCCAACGCTCAGGTGGAGGCGATCCCAACAGGGTCCATTGCCCTCGACCTGGCGATCGGCGTGGGCGGCGTGCCTCGCGGTCGCATTACAGAGATCTACGGCCCGGAGTCCTCGGGGAAAACGACGCTCTGTTTGCACATCATCGCTAACGCTCAGCGCGCCGGAGGCTATGCGGCTTTTATCGATGCGGAGCATTCGCTCGACCCCGCCTACGCCGCTCGCTGCGGAGTGGATATCGCTAATCTGTTGATCTCCCAGCCGGATTCGGGCGAGCAGGCCCTGGAGATTCTCGATGCCCTGGTACGCAGTGGGGCCGTGGACGTGGTGGTGGTGGATTCAGTGGCCGCTCTGACCCCCCGCGCCGAGATCGAGGGCGAGATGGGCGATTCTCATGTCGGCCTCCAGGCCCGCCTGATGAGCCAGGCCATGCGCAAGCTGACGTCGGCGATTACGAATTCAAACGCCGCGATCATCTTTACGAACCAGCTGCGCGAGAAGGTGGGAGTGATGTTCGGCAACCCAGAAACAACCTCCGGTGGCCGCGCACTGAAATTCTATGCCTCGGTCCGCCTGGATATCCGCTCAACGGATACCATCAAGGTGGGCCAGGAGGTGGTCGGGCGCCGTACACGCGTGCGCGTGGTGAAGAATAAGGTGGCTCCTCCCTTTAAGGTGGCTGAATTCGATATTATGTATAGCGAGGGTATTTCTCGCGAGGGCGGCCTGCTCGACCTGGGCCTGGAGATGGGCCTGGTGAAAAAGAGCGGCGCCTGGTTCACTGTGGGCGATATCCGCCTCGGTCAGGGTCGCGAGAATGCGAAGGAGTTCCTTCGCCAGAATACGGATGTGGCCCAGGCTCTGGAGGAGCAGATTCGCAGTAATATGCTGTCGTTCCGCGGCGGCGAGGCCGAGCCGCTGGAGGATGGCCACGCCGATGAGCCTCCCACGGAGGCCCTGGAGGAGCTGTGAGCCTCTCCCAGCCAGGCGTAAGGCGGGCATGAGGAAGGAAAGGGAAAGAGAGGAGCAGCTTGATCGGCCAGCTGGCCTGATTCACTTGCTCTCTGCGCTGACCCAGAGTGGCAGGCGCGGGCGGCGAAAGCAGATCGGGCCGTCCGCGCTTTGCTGTTCCTGACAGACTATATGCTCGGCTATCGCCTGTCCTCCACTTTCTGCACCGGTCGATAGCATGCTTCCCTGACTGGCCCGTCCCGCTCAACTGGCCCTGTTCTCTCTGGCTGATTGGCTGGCTGGCTGGCTCGCTCGCTTCCTGCCGACAGCCCCGCCTGGCTGCAGACAAGCAGATGGACAAGCCAGCAAGTCAGCACGAAGTTCTCACGACGAGGAGGCTCTCTATGGGACAGGTTCGCTTCGACTTCAGCGGTGAGGTGGCGCTGATTACCGGCGGATCTCGTGGCCTCGGCCTCGAGATCGCCGAGGCCTTTGGCCAGGCCGGCGCAACAGTGATCATAACGGCTCGCCGCGAGCAGTGGCTCGCGGAGGCAGAGCGCCACTTGAAGGAACAGGGGATCACCGTCTCTGCTCACCTCTGCAATGTAGCTGAGGCCGAGGCAGTCGAGACTCTGGTCCGCCAAAGTCTGGCCCTCTATGGGAAGATCGATGTGCTGGTCAACAACGCCGGCCAAACCTGGGGTGCGCCCGCCGAAGAGATGCCCCTGGAACGCTGGCGCCAGGTGCTGGAGACTAATGTGACAGGGACGTTCTTGATGTCTCAGGCGGTTGGGCGCCATATGCTGGAGCGCCACAAAGGTTCGATCATTAATGTGGCTTCGATCGCCGGTCTGAGTGGCGAGCAGCTGCGGACAGTGGGCTATAACGCCAGCAAGGCCGCGGTGATCAATCTGACACGCTCGCTGGCGGTGGAGTGGAGCGGACGCGGAGTGCGCGTCAACGCGGTGGCCCCCGGCATGTTCCGCACACGAATGACGGAGGCGGTGCTGGAGCAAGCCGAGAGCTATATCGCAAGCACGACCCCCATGGGCCGTATTGGACGCCCGGGTGAGCTGGCTCCGGTCGTGCTCTTCCTGGCTTCCGAGGCGGCGAGCTATATCACCGGTCAGGTGCTGGCCGTGGATGGAGGACGCAGCGCTCAGTGAGCGAGGAGCTGATTCTCCCAACGCTGCGCTGGCTGCCGGAAGCGAATCGCTGGCAACCTCTCCGCGGCCTTCAGCCTTGCGACTGGCCACCCGAGGTGGAGCCGCACCGCCTCCCTCGCCCGACCTACACAGTCGGAACTCGCGTCTATTTCGAGTACGTCGGTCCCCGTCCCTGGGAGGGGATCATTCAACTGATTGAGCTGCCAGGCGGTCGCTACCAGCCTTGGGAGGATGTCTACGAGCTGATCGCCCGCCGCTACTATCGGCCCGAGGCAATCGTCTATCTGATCCAGGCCCGCGGCCATTTACGCCTGGTACGAGCCCCACGCGTTGTCGGCCTTTCAACAGGGAGCGAGCTGCGGCCTTTGCTGGAACATGGCTATGAGGAGTTTTGAGCAAGACAGGAGCAGCCTGCCGCTGGCCTCAAGAGGCCTTGCTCTTCCCCCCTCAGCCTGAGCCGCAGCGGGCAGCCAGTCTTTTTCCCTTCTGGCTGCCCGCTCGCTGTCCCCCGGGACAGATCTCCCTCGCAGGCTTTGGCAGGCTATTGAGCAACCGGCAGCCTGGCTGGTGAGGAGATAGCTTCAGCTCTCGTGCTCGCCCAGTAATCGGCGCACGATGAGGAAGGTGATCAGGGCACTGATGACCGTGACCGCCAGGACCAGGATGACGGTCAGTCGCTGGTCCTGCTGCTCCTCCTCTGGCTGATCGACGATTTCGATGGGACGGCTGCTCGCCTCACCGGTTGTCTGTGTCATGACAC
Source organism: Thermogemmatispora aurantia (assembly GCF_008974285.1). Classification (GTDB taxonomy): domain Bacteria; phylum Chloroflexota; class Ktedonobacteria; order Ktedonobacterales; family Ktedonobacteraceae; genus Thermogemmatispora; species Thermogemmatispora aurantia. Next base: position 288,065 of record NZ_BKZV01000002.1, read on the forward strand.
TGCTCCCTTCTGCTCTGCTTTCTTACCTTCTCCTGGGGCAGGTGAGAATCTCATCTACCTCCTTACTTCCCCCGCTCGCGCTGGTGTCCCTCGCGCTCTTGCTCAGTCGTTGGGCAGAATGATGAGTTTGCCAAACTGCTGGCGCTCTTCCATGAGACGCTGGGCCTCGGCGATGGCGCTCAGGGGATAGGTGCCATGAACCACTGGTTTGAGCTGTCCTCGGGCCACCAGCTTGAGCACTTCGGCCAGGTCGTGGCGTGTGCCTCCATAGGAGCCAATGAGAGCGATCTCTTTGATGAAAAGCAGCCAGACATTCGTTTCGGCCACATCGCCGCTGGTCGAGCCGCAGGTCACCAGGCGCCCTTTGCGGGCGAGGCAGGCAATAGATTGCCCCCAGGTATCCTTGCCGATGTGATCAACAACAACATCAACGCCCCGCTTATTGGTCAGGCGTCGAACCTCCTGTACCAGGTCAGTCGTCCGATAGTTGATAACCTCGTCGGCTCCTAAGGCGCGCGCCCGCTCTAGCTTTTCGTCAGAGCCAGCAGTGGCGATGACCCGCGCCCCGCAAAGCTTGGCGATCTGAATAGCTGCGCTGCCAACACCACTGCCAGCGGCCTGGACGAGCACATCTTGGCCCGGCAGGAGCGGGGCCCGGACGGTAAGCATATGCCAGGCAGTGATGGTTGAAAGGGTCACCGCCGCCGCCGAGACGAAGTCGAGACCCTCCGGCAAAGGAATGACGCTGGAGGCAGGCACACGCACATACTCGGCAAAGCCTCCTTGACTGGCCAGACCAATGATGTCACCGTTGAGACAGAGCACTTCCTCGCCCGAGCGGCAATACTCGCAGCGGCCACAGAAGAGGTATGGCGCCACTGCCACCCGCTGACCTACGCTCAGCCCGCTGACGGCGTCCCCCAGGGCATCAATCTCGCCAGCGATCTCTGAACCACAAATATGCGGCATGGGGGCTACCCTGGTCCTCCCACGGCGCGAATGCAAGTCAAGATGATTTACCCCACAGGCCCGAACTTTGACAATGACGTCCTGGGGACCAGGCACCGGGTAGGGTACCTCTTCGATTTGTAAGACCTCCAGGCCACCGGTTTGGTGAAAGACTGCGGCTTTCATGCTGCCTCCCGTTGGCAAGAGTGGGATATCTGCTACGTATGCAAGCTATGATGTATTGTACCTCATTCTCTTGCTTTCGCCCAGATTGTGCGCATCTGGTAATGCCCGCTTTGCCAATCTCAGCGGCAGCGCTCAGCCGCCAGCCTGGATGAAGACCAGCAGCAAGCCAGCCTGTTTGTCAGGTCCATCCGCGGTCAACAGGGTCGATGAGTGAGGGGGAGACTGCCCTACAGGAGAAGAGGCTCAGTCAGGAAAGACGCGAGCACCGACAGACCAGCATCAAGGGAGGCGCTGTCGCTCCTCCGGCTTCATGACCTCGCCCACAGCGAGGCCGGAGAGCAAGCCCGCCTCCCTCCTTTCCCTGGGTCCTCTACGTCATGTCCGCGGCAGGCCAGGGCCGTTGTTCGCTCTGTCCGCCTTTAGATCAGTTTCAAACCTGAGACCGCCAGAACGACGGCCAGCACTGGGTTGAGCACTTGATCGGGGATGAATTTACTGAGCTTACTGCCAATGTAGACGCCGGGCAGCGAGCCAAGCAGGAGCAGGCCGACGATTTCCCAGTTGATGGAACCGGAGCTGAGATAGCCAACCATACCGGCCAGCAAGAGGAGAAAGGCCTGGAAGATGTCGGTGCCAACGAGCTTCTTTGGTCCCAATTCGGGATAGAGGAAGGCCAGAGTCACGATAATCAGGGTCCCGCTGCCGACGGAGGTGAGACCTACCAGGAAGCCGACAAAGGCCCCAGCCAGAATCAGCAGCAGCCGCCGGTACCAGGAAGGATTCCCTTCCTTCCCTTCACCTGGATTGTCACTCTCACCCGTTTCCAGGGCCGCCTTCTTGCGTTTACTCGCCAACCGCTCAGCATAGCGCAAGAGATAGGGTCGCGCCAGCAAAAGGACGGCCACCAGCACCAGGGTGTAACCAATGGCATGGAGCAGAATGGTATTAATCAGATGACCATAGTGGGCGCGTACGTATTGTACAAGAAAGACACTCACGAGAATGGCCGGCACGCTTCCACAGGCAAGACAGAGCGCGGCGCGGAAGTTGATCTGATGCTGACGCGCATGGATGATGGTGCCAAAGCCCTTGGTGATGGCCGAGTAGGTCACATCCGAGGTCACAGCCCATAACGGGGGAACACGGAAGAGCAGAATCATGATGGGGGCTAGCAGCGAGCCTCCCCCCATGCCGGTGAGGCCAATGAGAAAACCGACCATCAGCCCTGCAAGCGATATACGAAAATCCATCAATATACCTCCCACACAGGTAACTCAACCAACGCTCGATACCACGGCTACCTGAGACTATGCCGGCTGGCGGCCCTGCTCTGATAGGCAGACAGACAGGCACGCTGCTTCTTTCCCATCAGCAAGATCCAGCGCCTGGCGCTCCAGGGACCTCTTGTAGGGTTGTCGCTTTGTCTCCTCTACCGATCAACCTGGCGGCAGGCCGAGCGGCCCTTCGCCTCTCCTCGCGAGAGATCAGCAAGGGCATCGCCAGAGGAAGCAGCGAGAGAAGGGCGAGCAGCAGCAACGCCTGCTGGCCTCCTGGTTGCTCCAGCGTGGCCCGGCCTCTCCACCGGCGTTGAGCCACAATCAGGAGAGCATGGACCAGCAGCGCCAGTTCATTCAGAGCCACCCCCAGAAAAAAGCTTCCGCTGCCCAAGGCTACATCGTGGGAAAGAGTCGGACGCAGCTCCGCCGCTCGCCCGAGAAACCAGAGGCCAGCCAGAGCGTAGCCGCCGCTGGCCAGCGCCAGCTCAGCCAGAATCAGGCGAGCGCCGTGAACGGCGATCTCCAGCGTCAGAAAGCGCCGCAGCGATGGCAGCTTGCTGTGTGCATCCGTGTCAGATCTCGCTGCTAACATCTCTCTTCTCCATCTTCTTGTACCTGAGCGCATCCCTGTGCGATCATTTCGCCCAGCTAGCGACCTGCTGGCCCAGCGACCGGTCAGATGGCGATCAACGCGATGCCCCACTCTCGCCTGATCAACCCGGGTTCAGGCGGGTCCAGACCAGCGAGGCAACCAGGAAGCACGGCGCCGACTTGCGCCCTAGCGGCTTGCGCTTTCCCCGTTGCGCTCGCGCATAGCCTCGATGAGAATGCGCGCCACTTCGGGGCGCGTGAATTCGTGTGGCGGCATCTCGCCAGCGCGCAGCATCTGGCGCACTTTGGTGCCGCTGAGAATGACATGCTGGCTGCTGTCATGGGGACAGGTCTTTGTCGAGGCCATGCCCTCACAGGCACGGCAATAGAAGGTATGGTCGAAGAACAGCGGCGTGATTCCGAGCAGCTTTGCATCAAATTCGGCAAAGATATGGTGGGCGTCGTAGGTTCCATAGTAATTGCCGACGCCGGCATGATCACGCCCTACAATGAAATGAGAACAGCCGTAGTTCTTGCGCAAGATTGCGTGAAAGACCGCCTCGCGTGGACCAGCGTAGCGCATGGCCGCAGGCAACACTCCGAGAATCACACGGTCGGCAGGATAATAGTGCTCTAGCAGCACTTCATAGCAGCGCATGCGCACAGTGGCGGGAATGTCATCATCTTTGGTGACGCCGACCAGCGGATGCAGATAGAGGCCATCGACGATTTCGAGGGCACATTTCTGAATATATTCATGGGCTCGATGGACGGGATTGCGCGTCTGGAAACCGACCACGCGTCGCCAACCACGCTCCTGGAAGAGGCGTCGCGCCTGCAGCGGAGTGTAGCGATAGGCGGCGAAGGTCTGTTCTGGCAAGGTCAGGACACGCACGCGTCCTCCAAGGAGAACGTCGCCCTGCTGGTAGAGAGCTTTGACGCCGGGGTGCGCCTCGTCATCGGTGCGGTAGACGCGCCGTGCCTCGTGCTGCCTGTCATAGCGATACTTTTCTTCGAGGGTCAGAACAGCCTGCGGTACACCCCGTCCGTCAACGAGTGCCACCTCGCTACCTTCTTTGAGGGTGGCCGCCCGTTCCTGATCAGTAGCCAGGGTAATGGGAATGGTCCAGGGGAGGCCGTTGCTGAGATGCATCTCCTCGACGACGCTCTCATAGTCGGCCCGCGTCATGAAACCGCACAGGGGACTGTAGGCTCCTACAGCGAGCATCTCCAGGTCTGCCAGCTCGCGTACCCCAACCGGTACCTGCGGCAACTGGCGCACGCGCTCGCTCAGCTCCTGACCCTCACGCTCGTCCGCAAGATTTATGACCAACTTGCCCCCATGAGGGGCAATCAATCCATCCTCTGACATCTGCTGTCTCTCCTACTACTCCTTTTTCTCTACTTTTACTTTCTTGCCAGATCGCCATCCTCTTCTCTACCTGCCAGCGCGGCCCGGCGCCCATCGCTCCTGACGTGCGCCCTCCGGGGGAGCAGGCCGGGCCAGTCGCAGGGTGCTGCGCTGCACTGCTTTCTGAGGGTCAGGAGGCCAGGCTCTCGCCAGAGCGCCCCGCCGGGACTGCCTCCTCTACAAACTCTGACTCCAGATAGCCCAGCTCGACCAGGCGAGCAAAGATGCGCGCCACGCTCTCCTCCAGCGTTTCGCGGTCCGTTTCGATGACTAGCTCGGGTTGCTCCGGCTCCTCATAGGGGTCATCCACCCCGGTGAAGTTTTTGATCTTGCCCTCGTCGACGAGGCGATAGAGACCCTTGACGTCGCGCGCACGACAGACCTCCAGCGGACACTTGACATAGATTTCCACAAAGCGCCCAATCTCACGCCGCGCCCACTCGCGCGCCTCGCGATAGGGCGAAATGGCCGCCGAAATACAGATCACGCCGTTACGCGTCAACAGCTTGCAGACAAAGGCAATGCGCTTAATGTTGGTATCGCGGTCCTCGCGACTGAAACCCAGGCCCTTGCTCAGATGGGTACGTACCTCATCGCCATCCAGTACCTCGACATTGCGCCCTCGCGCCCGTAAGCGCTGCTCAACTGCACGGGCCAGGGTGCTCTTGCCAGCTCCAGAGAGACCGGTAAACCAGAGTGTAAAGCCGCTATTGCCATTCTTTTCCATTATATTCTGCTATCTCCTTCTTTTCCCTTCTTCTTACTTTCTATGAACAGATGCCTACGTTGGCGAATCGGGAAGACCACCGCTATCACCAGAGCAGGGCTGCGGCACCAGCACAGGGCCTCACGATTGCGCCCTGACCCCCATGAGCGATGGCTGAGACTCGCGCGCGACCTCTTGTAGTATCAGGGCCTCGTAGAGGCGCCACTCAGGATCGAATTGGATCGTGGTCAGCTCGGCGGTACCGCTGCTGCCCGCACGCAGGACCACACGCGAGGTTTTCCCATCGACCAGCACCCAGGTCTGAGAGCGCGGCTCATAGCTGCAGTCCTGCAGCCAGTCGGTGCCGGCCTCGACCACAGTCTCGATGGTAGCCCTGCCACCCGGATGGGTGAGCCGGGCCAGCAGTGCCCGCCCGCCAACGGTATCGGCCACAGTGAAGTGCTCGTCATCGAGGATGCGCACAGAGTGAGGATGATCCAGCCCTTCGAGCACTGGCTGCCATTCGCCGCTCTGGCGATCGATGGCAATCACCATCCCTTGATGGAAGAGCGAGGCCAGCACAGTTCCTGTGGGATGCTCGGCAACGGCGTTGACATGGGTCGTCTGACTGAGCGTGCCGTACTTCTCCTGACGATGGTCACGCGTTTTGTCAAGCTGCCGCAGGGTTCCAGTTGGAGTATGGGTGAAGCCATGATCGGTGGCCCACCATTGCCATAGGACCTCACCCTTGCGGCTGACCTCCACCACCAGGTCAAGACCTGTGCTGGCAAGCAAATAGCCACGCGCGCTGCGAGAGATGGAATGCAGCGCATTGAAGAGGGGCAGCGAGATCACATCACGGCGTAGCTCACGCAGCTGCGGATCAACCTCGTGAATGCTGGTGGCGGTGGTCACCAGGATGCCCTCGTCGGCGGGAACCATACCCGCCGCCATACTGAGCGGCAACGTGCGCTCAATTCTTCCATCGACAACCAGACAGAGGAGTCCGCCCAGGTCTTCGTTGGGCTTCTGCAAGCTGCCCCGCACTGTCAATGGGCAAGTGAGCTGCTGGCCGGTATCGGCCCAATGCTTTTTGAGAGTCGAGTGCTTGGTTGAGATACAGCTGACGAGAAGGTCCATCTTTATGTTTCTCCACCTTTCTGGCCCTGCTCAGCCGAGTCTCTCGTGGGCATGGGCTACAGTGAACATGATGTCATGACGACCGGTCATAACAAGTCAGGACTGGGCTGTCTGCGGTCAGCGCCTCCGACGTGGGCACAGAGGGGACCGAACCAACGCCTGGCCAAGCCCGGCTCGGTCCGGTCCCCTCTGGCACCATCGCCGCATGCACGCTTTGTTCTTCCGCTTCCACCTTTTACGCTGCCCGCTTTGTTGATTTTGTCTATCAACAATGTCGAGTACATCCGTTGTTACTATACTACTGTAGAGGATCGCACCTTGTCAACCCTGGGGCCGCTAGAGCAGAGCGGGCCAGGCGAGCAAGGCCCCAGCCCTTGACGCAAAGCCAGTCACGCGCTATCATCGGAGAGGCTACCAGGCAGGTATGAGGAAAGTATCAACAGAGCATCAAAAGATTGCAAAAGATCGGTAGGCGTAGGGACGGAATATGTTGAACAAGCTACGGGGTCGCAATCTCGCCCATCCCGGTTGCTTAGTGGGGACAACTCTCGGGCTAACGATCGGCCTGATTCTCGCGGCGGTGTTGGCGACCAGCTTTAACGTGAATATCAATCTGGATCTGGTGATCTGGTTCGGCCTAACGGTCGTACTGGGGGGAGTGGGCTGGATTATCGGCGATCGCCTTTCTTCGCGCTTCCCAGCGCTTGAAGAGGAGCAGCCACCGCAGACCTGATCAGGCCTCTTGCTATCCCTTAGCTGCTCATCCGCTTGCTCCTGCCTCCCGCTTCTGCCCTGCCCTCATCGCGAAGCGTGGAACTGCCCCCGGTCAATCGTCATCCAGGCTCTGCTATGGTGGGTGGGCAAGAAGGCCGCAGGTCAGTCGTCTACCTCCAGGCAGGCGATGGGGCTGGCACGAGGCTAGCAAGGAGACTAGCGTCCGGCGACAATTTGTGGTATAGTTGTTTCTAACTACAAGGATCTCTCGGCTCCACTGCGCCCACCAGACAGAGGTGAGACGCCAGGCAGTGGACCGTCTTCCTTGCCAGCAAGCTGAGCAAAGCCGCTCCAGCGCTCGGGCAATGACGCACAGTGCGTATCGTCGTTGACCGGCTCCGTATCACTGTGGTACCGATTGATCGCTGTGGTATTCCTGGTACCGTGGTGGCCTCCGCGGCGGCTCCTCTGATGCCTACCCTGGCGGCTTCCCCGGCTCCATTCGCCACATGCTGTTGACCACCGATACGGGTCCGTCCCTTTTGTTTCGGTTCAGCAATCTACTGCTTCTTGTCAATCTTTCCCCTTCATGCAAGGAACGATGCGTAGCAGTGACGTGTCTGCCCGACACGGTCCAGGAGGACAAGCGATGTCAAAGAATGAGTTCCATCAGCCTGTTTCTGTGGATTCTGCCCCCAGGGGCAGCCGCTGTGAATGGTGCGGTGAGCCGGCGGAGCGGCAGCTCACGGCCATTGGCGGCCTCTACCACAACGATGGCGGCCTCTTCTGTCGCCCCTGTGGCGAGAAGTTCATCCAGGCAGTGCTTAACTCGCTGCAGTTTCCCGGTCAGTTTGGCCTGAGCGCCCGCTAGCGAACGAGCCGTTCAGACCATCTCAAGCGCCCCTAGCCTGCTCACCCATCAGCTGCACCCCAGCTAGCAGTTCGCAGGCAGGGAAGACGACCTCTTCACAGGGTTTTTATTATCTTCTTGCTCTCCCCCTTTCCAGGAGTCCCCTAACAAAGAGGACGCGCGCGGCAGGAATCGAGCCGGCGCGTCCTCGTGCCATCTTTCTCCGCTCGGCCCCTCGTCCGTTGGGGTAACTAGTACCCAGGCTAGCCTGGCCGACCGTCGACGGCCCCTGGCACCGCTCCCCACGAGAAGAGACCTTACCTCGTCAATCCCCTCGGCGTTGGCGATGCAGGTGGGAGAGGGGACTAGGCATAGCGCTGAATGTATTCGTCGATGCGGAACTCGCGAGGCTCAACGACCTCACGGGTCACGCGCTCCATTGTTGGCCGCTCCTCGCGGTAAAAGAGGCCGATATACTGCTTCTCGCTGTCGAGAGCATACTCCAGGGCCTTGAGCCGGCTGCTCGGGTCATGATCCTCTGGCAGCGGCGTTACCGCGGCATCCCAGGCATCGAAGGTATTGTAGAAGGTTGGGCAGGGACTGAGCACATGCACAAAGGAGAAGCCCCGATGCAGAGTAGCCTGCTCGATCAGGGCCGCCAGCTCTTTGGGGCGAGCGGAGTAACCGCGGGCCACAAAGCTCACGTTCAGCGAGAGAGCGGTCGCGACCGGATTGAATTGCGAGGCTAGCAGGCCATAGGGCGATGACTTCGTCTTGTGGCCATGCGGCGAGGTAGGCGAGGTCTGTCCCTTGGTCAGGCCATAGGTCTCGTTATCCATTACGATGGCCGTAATATCGATATTGCGCAGAGCGGCGTGCACCAGGTGGCCGACGCCGATGCTGAAGAAGTCGCCATCCCCCCCCACGGCGATCACCGTCAGGTCAGGGCGGGCCATCTTCAGGCCCTGGGCGACCGGGAGAGCGCGCCCATGCACGCTATGGAAGCCGAAGGTGCGAATAAAGTGGGGGAAGCGGCTGGAGCAGCCAATACCCGAGACAACCACCGTCTGATCGACTGGCAGCTTGAGGGCGGCCATGCTGCGCAGCGTCGCGTTGAGCACGCCAAAATCGCCGCAACCCGGACACCAGGTCGGCTTGACCTCGCTCTTGTAGTCTTTGAGCGTGAGCGTTGGAGTGGTTGACTGAACCACGGCTAACAAACCTCCTCAATGGCCCGCAGGATCTCCCCCGCGGTGAAGGGAATGCCCCCGAATTTATTGACACGAATCGGCTGCAGACCATACCTGGCCCCGAGCAGGTTGGCCAGCTGACCCGAGTAATTGCACTCGGGAACGATGATCGTCTTGACGGAGCTGATGAAATTGCGAAGAGCACGATCGGGCAGCGGCGAGAGAATGCGCAGGTGCAGGGAGGCTACCTTGTAGCCCTTGGCGCGTGCGCGATCAACCGCCTCTTGAATGGCTCCCTCTGTCGACCCCCAGCCGATCAGTCCGATCTCGGCGTCGCTGTCCCCGTACGGCTCCGGCTGTGGCAGCTCCTGGGCCGCCGTCTCCAGCTTGCGAAAGCGCTTCTGCATCATGGCCGTGTGGTCTTCCGGCTCGTAGTCTGGATGGCCATGCTCGTTGTGCTCCAGGCCGGTGGCAGAGTAAGGAAGGGCACCAGGTCCGGGGATAGTCATGGGAGAAATGCCGCTGGCTGTATAGGCGTAGCGCGCGAAGCTGGCCGCCAGAGCCGTCGCCGCCTCGTGCTTGCTCCCGTTGCCGCTGGCCCCATTGGCGCCGTTGGCGCCATTGCTGCCCACCTTGCCATACTCAAGGCGCCCCTCGATGGTGAAGGGCTGAAAGACGCTGCGATCGACGCTCTCAACGCGAGCCGTCAGCGACTGGTCGGTGAGGAAGATGACTGGCATCTGGTAGCGGTCAGCCATGTTGAAGGCCAAACCCATCAGGCTGTAGCAGTCGGCGACATTGGCCGGCGCCACGATCAGACGCGGCGTATCGCCGTGGCCACCGTAGAGGGCAAAGCTGAGGTCAGCCTGCTCCATCTTGGTGGGCATGCCCGTGCTTGGACCAGCACGCTGGGCATCGACAATGACCGCCGGTAGCTCGGCCATCGAGGCCAGCCCGATCAGCTCGGTCATCAGGGAGAAGCCCGGGCCGGAGGTCGCCGTCATGGCCCGCACACCGCCGAAGGAGGCTCCCAAAACCGCCGCCAGGGCGGCCATCTCATCTTCCGCCTGCAAGAAGGTCCCCCCTACCTGCGGCAGCTCCTTAGCCATCGCCTCCATGATATCACTGGCCGGCGTAATCGGATAGCCCGCGAAGAAGCCACAGCCTGCCGCCAGGGCGCCCGCTACAACCGCCTGGTTGCCATTGAGCACCACGCGATCGGCCTTTTCTACAGGACCAAGCTGGTAGGGATCTCGCTTTTCGATCTTCTCACGTACATAGCGATAGGCGATGTCTAGCGCCAGGCGGTTCTTCTCCATCAAGACGGGATTGGCCTTGCGGGATTTGGAGAGGCGGGACTCGACTACCTGCAGCAGGGCCTCCAGAGGTGGCCCGAAGAGGCCAGCTATGGCCCCCAGCATGACCATGTTCTTGGTCTGAAAAAGCTGCACTTCCTTGCGCGCTAGCTCGTTGAAGGGCACGGCATAGGTGATGAAGTCGTCGCTCTCGGGCGTGAAATCACCAGGATCGTAGACCAGGACCCCCCCCCGGCGCAGGTCGCGAATATTGCGGTCGTAAGCCTCTTTGTTGAGACAGATCAGGACGTCCGCATAGTCTCCCATCGATTTCACAGGGCGATCGCTGATGCGCACCTGGAACATACAGGGACCGCCCAGGATCTCCGCCGGGAAGGTGCGGAAGGTAAAGACATGATACCCCCAGCGCGCGGAGGCGAGCGCCAGGATGTCACCACCCGAGATGGTCCCTTCGCCCGACTCGCCACCAATCCGAATCGTCACTTCATTCTCCATTGAATGCCCCCTCTAAAAATTCAACCGCGCCCTGTGCACAGAAATGGCGCGGCCCTTAAAAAGCGCTCCCGGGATTCCACAGAGTGCCCGCGACTAACAGCGGTCGCTCTCTGCTCTTGTTCCGGTCTGCGTCTGCTCGACTGCCTTGCACTCAAAACAGGGTGCTTTGCCGATGGCACGGCTCCTGTGTTCACAATGCTGCTGCTGACTGTAGAATCCGCCAATACGCTCGTCGTTGACTGGCTTGCCCCCTCCTCTTTCCTCTCAGGAACAGCAACGGGAAGCCAGCCAGGTGCTGTGCTCTACACTTCCGATATTATAGCACAATGTGGACCGCACGATGTATCGATCTATTGGCATGCTGAACCAAATGTCGCGGGACTTCGTTGACTCTTCTGGCCTCTCCCTCTTCCCAGCGCATCGCGAGTGTGTTACAATAGTGGTCGCAAGGGCCCATAGCTCAGCGGTTAGAGCAGCCGGCTCATAAGTGCGCCGCTGTGCTCTACCTGTCTCTGCTGCGCAGTGCAGCACCACTGGGACCGTTGTGGTTAAAGCCTGGTCTGACCTGATCCCGAAAGGGTTAGGGGACAGTAGCATGACCAGAAAAGTGCGGCTCGGGGGAAACTGCTTACCCCGCTCCGTGCAGCGAGGCCGTATATGGTGAGGAGGAACTTCCGAACCCGAGATGTGCCCGCTCAACCACCCGTGCGATGGCAGGATTGCGCACGTTGCCCGATTTGACGACCGTGGTTATGAGGGTCGCCAATGGTCCCATCGGGCTGGCGGCTGGTAGCCCGGCACATCCTAAGGGCACCTACGTACGGACCGAGGCAGGTAGGGAACTGCGGGATCACCTTCCAGGATACGGGTCGCCTCTCCGGCACTAATTCGGCCACTGGCCTCGCCCGTGTCCTCTGGTGACGGAGTGCCCATAGTACTCAAACGATCGGGGTAATGCCCGATACACGGGGAAGGGGCACAGGGCGCTGCTTCCAGCCCTCTGGCTCGACAGCGCCTGGAGAGCCGTGTGCGTCGAAAGGCGCACGCACGGTTCGGGAAGAGATGACCTCGCTCAGCACCTGCGCCTTCCGGCAATCAGTGCTTGCCCGCCTGATCGCTTCCAGGCCAGGCATAGGCTGGGCAGTCGTCGGCTTCACCCGGTTGGTCCCTGGTTCGAATCCAGGTGGGCCCACTTTCGCCCTTACTCGCTTACTAGCTCGCTCACTTCCCTGGTCCACCCGGCAGCCGGTTGCTGTTCCCTTGTCAGCCAGCTGCGCGCTCCCTCTACTCCTGGCTGACCCTCCCCGCTCCGAGCGTGAGGAGGGCCTCCCTCTTTGATCGGTCCCTCCCTCCCTTGCCGCGCGCTCTCAGGTCCTGACCTTGCTCTCTGCGCTCCAGTATAGAGGAGGCAGTGCACGGCCAAGAACGGGCCAAGGTCACAAGAGGGAGGAGAGAGAGGCAACTGCAGACCACAGAAGCAGGGAGAGGGTGAGCAAGCTGGAAGGGCAGACAGACAGGCAGGCCCGGTCCCCGGGGTCCGATAGAGAAAACAAACCAAAAAGAGGGGAGTGGTCCGGGCGACCGCTCCCCTACTGGTGACGCCTCAGGAAGCGCTCGATACGCCGTAAGGCTTCCTCCAGTTGCTCATAAGAGGTGCAATAAGCACAGCGCACATAGCCAGCACCGCAGGCACCAAATGAGCTACCGGGCACAACAGCTACGCGCTCTTCCAGCAGCAACTTTTCGGCAAACTCCTCATCGCTCATGCCAGTCTGGGCCACACAGGGGAAGGCATAGAAAGCCCCTCGCGGCTCGCAGGTTGGCAGGCCAATGCGGTTGAGCCCATCAACAAACATCCGCCGCCGCCGCGCATACTCGGCATGCATAGCGCATACGTCTTCCTCGCCGTGACGCAGGGCCTCCAGAGCTGCAACCTGGGCCACAGTGCCAGCGCACATAATGGCGTATTGATGCACTTTCAGCATGGCCTCTAGCAGGGTGGCTGGAGCCGCTACGTAGCCGACGCGCCAGCCTGTCATCGCATAGGCTTTGGAAAAGCCATCGAGCAGAATGGTACGCTCGCGCATGCCCGGCAGCGCTGCCATACAGACATGCTCAGTCTCGTAGACCAGGCGACTGTAGACTTCATCGACCACCAGGTAAAGATCATGCTCCAGGACCAGACGCGCAATCCCTTCTAGCTCGGCCCGCGGAATGACGGCCCCCGTCGGATTGTTAGGGTTGCCAAGGAGAATGACTTTGGTACGCGGCGTGATCAGGGGCGCGATCTCCGCAGCGCGTACAGCAAAGTTATAGCGCGCATAGGTCGGAACCGGTACGACCACGCCGCCGGCAAAGAGAATATCTGCTTCGTAGGCAACGTAGCCGGGGTCAAGCGAGATCACCTCATCGCCCGGATCAACTAAGGCGCGCATTGCCAGATCGACCCCTTCGCTGACGCCGACGGTGACCAGGATCTCTTTCTGCGGATCATACAGCAGGCCGTAGCGACGCTGCAACATTGCAGCGATCTCTTCGCGCAATTCGAGGATTCCATAGTTCGACGTGTAGTGCGTCTCTCCACGTCTGAGGGCTTCGATGCCCGCCTGGCGAATATGCTCCGGCGTCACAAAATCAGGCTCGCCTACTCCAAGCGAGATGACGTCCGGCATGCTGTTGATGATGTCGAAGAATTTGCGAATGCCGGAGGGTTTGACGGCCCGCACTCGCTGTGAGAGCGCTTCGCGTTTGAGTGTGTCCATAATCAGCTGCCTATCCCTTCTTGTGCACACATGGAGGCCAGGAGCGGCAAGCAACGCCCGCGGTTGCCTGTCCTTTCTCTGCCAGGATCATCTGCCAGGCGGATGATCCCGCAGGTGCCTTCCTTGTTAGTATCCTGTTGCCTCTGCTGTTTCCACTGTAGCACAAACGGGCCGAGGAGACAACGCCTGGCCACAGAACCCGCCCCAGATAGTCATAGGTCAGCAGGCCTGCATACTCCAAGATTGGCGCACTCATCCACGGCCAGGCTGATCCTTCCTTCCTGCCGGCGGTCCGCCCGCTGCCCTGCTCTTGTCTTGCACGAGCCACCTGAGCCAGCGGTCCGCCCATACTCAGGTGGCCAGACTGCGCAGCTTCTCAACGATGCCCGGCAGGACGGAGAGAACGGTGTCGACGTCTTCTTCGCTGTTGTCTTTGCCAAGGGTCAGGCGCAGACTACCGCGCGCCCACTCGGGCGGCAGGCCGAGCGCAACGAGGACATGCGAGGGTTCAACCGAGCCAGAGGTGCAGGCCGAGCCGGTCGAGGCGGCAATGTTGAGCAGATCAAGGTTGAGTAGGATCGATTCACCCTCGACCCCCTCGAAGCAGAAGCTAGCGTTGTTGGCCAGGCGTCGCGTCGGATGGCCGGTCAGGCGGCTGCGCGGGACACGGCTCAGGATGCCTTCGATCAGGCGATCACGCATGGTTCGCAGCCGCGGCTGAACCTGCTCCAGCTCCTCGTAGGCCAGGCGCAGGGCCGTGGCCGCTCCTACAATGCCGGCCACGTTCTCGGTCCCAGCTCGCCGCCCGCGTTCCTGCGAGCCTCCTTGCTGCTGCGGCAGGAGTCGGACGCCCTGGCGCACGTAGAGAATGCCAACGCCCTTCGGCCCATAGAATTTGTGAGCCGAGAGCGAGAGCAGGTCGGCGTTGAGCGCCTTGACGTCGAGTGGTAAAGCCCCACCCGCCTGGACGGCATCAATGTGGAAGGGAACCTTGCGCTGCCGACAGATGCGCCCAATCTCTTCAACCGGCTCGATGGTCCCAATCTCATTATTGGCATACATGATGGAGACGAGGACGGTCTCAGCAGTGATGGCTCGCTCAACAGCCTCGGGATCAACCAGTCCGTGCTCGTCCACCGGTAGGTAGGTGACGTTGAAACCGAAACGCTCCAGATAGTGACAGGTGTGCAGGACAGCATGATGCTCGATGGACGAAGTGATAATGTGCTGGCCTTTGTTGCGCGCGGCCAGAGCGACACCCTTGATGGCCAGGTTGTCGCTCTCGGAGCCACAGCCGGTAAATACGATTTCGGTGGGCCGGCAGTTGAGAATGGCGGCGATCTCTTCACGCGCCCTGTCAATGGCTTGCATGGCTCGCCGCCCAAGGGTGTAGATACTGCTGGCATTGCCATAGTCGCTGGTAAGATAGGGCAACATGGCCTCCAGCACCCGCGGATCAAGGGCGGTCGTGGCCGCATGGTCAAGATAAATGAGTCGCTCTGGCATGGTTATGCTCTTAACATCAAATTACTACTTTTATCGACTTCTTCCTCTACTACTGTTTAGATATTTAAAGTTAACAGTTGTTCTCCGGTCGTTCGCGCCCTGCGACGGAAGAGCGCTTGTTTGACGGCTGACTCCATTGTATCATAGAATGCGTGCCGCTTTCTGCCTCGCTGTACTGCGAGAGCCTCTCGTTTCATTTTCACAACTATAGCACGTCAAGTACAACTTTCTTTCTCTTTATACATAGTTAATCTTAAAAGAAAGGAATACTCTCATGGGGGAGGAGCTTTTCCTTAGCCTGATGCCCGATTTTGAAGAGCTGGCGGGTCAGCGCGTCATCGTGCGACCTTATCGCGAGGAGGACGCTCCTGCGCTTTTCGAGGCGATCCAGGAATCGCGCGCCCATCTGCGTCCCTGGATGCCCTGGGCAGACCAGCACCAGCGCATCGAGGAGACGCGCGATTGGATCAATCGTCAGCGCGCAGCGTGGTTGCTGCGCGACATCTATAACTGCGCGGTGATCAGTCTGGCCGATGGGCAACTCCTGGGAGGGATCAGTTTGAAGCCCCACGACTGGCAGGCGCGTGTCTTCGAGATCGGCTACTGGCTGCGCGCCACGGCCACTGGTCGGGGATATATCACAGAAGCAACGCAATTGCTGACCAGCTTTGCCTTGAGGCAGCTCGGAGCCAACCGCATTTTCATCCGCTGTGACGAGCGCAACGAACGCAGCGCTGCCATTCCACGCCGTCTCGGCTTCGTCTTTGAGGGTTGCCTGCGTAACGAGGCCCTGGCTCCCGATGGCCGGCTGCGCAATACGCTGGTCTTTGCGCTGACGCCTGCGGACCACTGGCAGGCCGATCAGTAAATCAGGAAGGAGGCTGGCACTGGGTACCGTCCTTGCTGCGCTGCCAGCCTCTCTCCTTCAGGACCCCTCAGCAGAGCTGAGGAATGCCGCGCGAGATTGTTGCCTGCCTCTAGAGGCTGCCCCAATTGTAGACAACGTCGGGTTGCACGTGCGGACTGTTATAGGCCAGGGTGATGAGTTCATGAGCCTGTAGCTGGAGGTTGCGGAAGTCGCCTTGATAGGGCTTGCCATCGACGTAGACACTCCAGCCGCTGGTCTGGTCAAGCTGGCTGGGGAAGCCGTTGCCCAGGTCGGCGAACTGGTTTTTCCAGATATCGAAGAACTGGCCCAGGGTGAAGCGTGTGTTCTGCGGCGCCTCAATATGGATAACACCAGTCGTGTCGTGGGTATGGAGCCAGTAGATGCAGTCGCTGGCAATGCCGGTGTTGGCAGGGATCTGCACGGCTTGACCGTTGATGTAGATCGAGAGATGGGCGTGATAGTGCACTGCCACCTGCTCGCTGGCATCACAGTAGACCTGATCAACTGGCGGATAGGCCGCGTCGACGATCGGATGGTTCTGGCTCTGAACCTGGCTTTGCTGGCCTTGAGCCTGACCCTGGGAGCCGGTCCGAATGAGGAAGTAGCCCCCGCCTCCCAGGAGCAGGAGAAAAATGCCGACGACGCCGATAGAGAGGAGCAGCTTGCGGAGCTGGGCTTGCTGATGCGCTCGCTCGCGCCGCTGTTGCTCTCGCCGCCTGCGCTCCTCTCGCGCTTGCTTAATCGTTAGTTCCTGCTTCCGCTCTCCCACCTGTGACCCTCCCTGTGGGCTGCCCGGACCGGTCCCCGCCGTGCGCCTCACAATGCCACTAGCCTGCTGAGCCTTCCTTTTGCTCATCGTTCTTCTCCTGATGACCCTCCATCGCCGGCCTCTTCTTCTTGAAGAAGCCCTCGTTCAGGCTGCCGCTGCGAAAGCCGAGAAGATCGAGGGTGACATAGAGATAGCCGAGACGGCGCAGGCCTTCCGTGACCTGGCGACTCGTCTCCTCTTCGATCAGGCGCGGCATGTCCTGCCGCTCGACTTCGATGCGAGCTACGGCCCCATGATGGCGCACACGGACCTGACGCAAACCAAGCTCGCGCAGGAGCTTCTCCGCCTGATAGATCTTCTGCAATGTCTCGATGTCGATGCGTGTCCCATAGGGAATGCGCGAGGAAAAGCAGGCGAGCGCAGGCTTATCCCAGACAGGCAAACCCAGCCAGCGGGCCAGGGCCCGGATCTCGCTTTTGTGCAGCCCCGCCTCCAGTAAGGGACCACGCACGCCGAACTCGCGGGCCGCGCGCTGCCCTGGACGAAAATCGCCTTCGTCGTCTTTGTTGACTCCATAGGCGACATAGCGCAGGCCGTGCTGCTGAGCCAGGGCCGTCAGATGAGTGAATAGCTCCGTCTTACAAAAATAGCAGCGATTGGGCTGGTTGGTGAGATAGCGCTCATCCTCAAGCTCATGAGTCTCAACAGTCAGCACCCGAATGCCCAGGTCGCGTGCCAGCTGCAGCGCGGCCTCGCCCTCTTCAGGCGCATAGGCGGGTGAGAGCGCCAATGCACCAAGCGCTCGCTCGCCGAGTTCGTCGTGGGCTACCTTCAAGAGCAAGGTGCTATCGACGCCGCCGGAGTAGGCCACCAGAACCGACTCCATCTCTTTCAGAATGGCCTGCAGGCGGCGATACTTCTCCAGTGTCGCGGCCCCACCCTCTAGGGCCGTTACACGTTCATCCTTCGCCGAGGGAGTCGTGAGCATAGAACTGCCGTCGTGCCTTTCTTGGATCTCCCACCCAGGGGGGAACGCCGCGCTGGCCATCCTCCTGTCAATTGCGACGGGGTCAGCCGCGTTCCTCGCCGAGCTGATGATGATATACTATAGAGCAGTATTGCATTGAAGATCTCGGCTGCGCGCGGTCAAGTGCTATTATAGCATGGCCGACAAGCCTGAGACGAACACCAAACACAGCGAGGAAGCCATCGTGAGTGGAGAGCCAGGATGCGCCGCCATTCTGCTGGCTGCGGGCACCTCTAGCCGCATGGGAGCAGGTCGCCATAAGCTGCTTCTGCCGCTGGCCGGGCGCCCGCTGGTGCAACATAGCGTGGAGGCCATTCTGCGGTCGCAGGCCCGCCCCCTGGTGATCGTTCTGGGTCATCGGGCTGAGGAAGTGCGCGCGGCCCTGGGGGACTACGCCGCCGATCCAGCGGTCGAGCTGGTGATCAACTCTGACTATGCTCAGGGCATGAGCACCTCGCTGCGCTGCGGCCTCCAGACCCTGCTGGCCCACGCCGCTCGCTTAGGCCAGCCGCCACCCGCTGCTGCCCTGATCTTTCTAGGCGATCAGCCTTTCATCCCGCCTCACCTGATCGATCGGCTGATCGCCGCCTGGCGCAGCTCTGGTCGACGGATCGTGGCCCCCAGCTATGAGGGACGGCGTGGGAATCCTGTGCTCTTCGCCTCAGCTCTCTTCCCAGAGTTGGAGGGTGTCACCGGCGATGAGGGTGGACGCCGCGTGATTGAGCGCCACCGCGCGGAGATAGCACTCGTCGAGGTGGAGGAAGCCCTGGCTTCCCATGATGTTGACACATGGGAAGCCTATCAGACGGCCCTGCGCGCTCAGTCAGGTGAGAGCGACCCTCAGCAATAAGCAACGAGGGGTCGTGGCCAGCTCACGTAGCGCGTGTGAGCGAGGAGGTAGTAGATGTCTAAGGAGCCTGACGAGCATTCACCATCCCAGGCTTCAGCACATGATCAGGCAGCTTTCTGGCTGAATTATGCGCGCGAGCTGTGGGGAGCGATTCGCTATCCCGAGGCGCTCGCCGCCGTCGAGCGAGCTTTAGCCCTGGCGCCCGAAGATCCCGCTGCCTGGTATCTGCGCGGAGCCTGCCTTTGCCTGCTGGCGCGCCATGAGGAGGCTTTAGAGTCCTTTGAGGAGGCCTTGCGTCGGGATAGACAGTATGTTCCCGCCTGGGACGGCAAGGCCTGGGCTTTAGGGGTGCTCGGACGTCGCGCCGAGGCCCTGGCCGCCGTCGAAGAGGCGCTACGCCTCGATCCTCACTATCTGCAAGCCCATCTACGCAAGGCCCGCCTGCAGGCCACTGCTGAAGTTGACGCTGACTGAGCGAGCGGAGTGGGGAGTGCATCGTGCCCGGATGCGGTTGATCTCGCTCGGGTAAGAGTGGGGCCGTAAGAGAGTGGGCAAGCAGCCAACAACGTGGTAGGATAGTGGCGTGGTGGCTGATGGCCGGGCTAAGCCACGCCCGCCTGCGCCCTGTGCGAGTCAGCCAAGGAGGCTGAGCCACCGCTAGGCCTGCTGCTGACAGGCCAGACGGCCTGGCGTAGCAAGCTAGCTACCCGACCACGAGCGAACGGAGAAGTGTCTGCATGTCCTCATCATTGCTTGAGCAAGAGATCCGCAGCCAGCCCGAGGTCCTCGCCCGCCTGCTCGAACGGGAGCGCCCCCACGTAGAGGAGATTGTCACCTCCCTGCCACCGTTCACCCATGTGCTGATCGCAGCTCGGGGATCATCGGACCACGCCGCACTCTACGCGAAATACGTCTGGGCGGCCCTGGCCGGCCATACCATCGCGCTGGCCACGCCCTCGCTTTATACTCTCTATGGTCGGCCCCCCCGTCTGGATGGGGCTCTTGTCGTTGGCATTTCGCAGTCGGGTCAGTCACCCGATATTGTCGCTGTGCTCGAAGAGGGCCGCCGCCAGGGCCGTCCGACGCTGGCCATCACCAACGATGCCAGCTCTCCCCTGGCGCGGGCCGCCGACCATGTGGTCGCCCTGCACGCCGGAGCTGAGCGCAGCGTCGCCGCTACCAAGACCTATACTGCCCAGCTAACAGTCCTCGCCCTCTTCGCCGCTGCCTGGAGTCCTGAGTCGGCCAGCCATCTGACGGCCTTAGAGGCCCTGCCCTCCGCCGTTGCCCAGGTGCTGGCCCAATCGACAGACATCGCCCGCCTGGCCGAGCGCTATCGCTATATGGATCGCTGTGTGGTGATCGGGCGTGGCTTCAACTATGCTACGGCTTTTGAGCTGACGCTCAAGCTCAAGGAGCTGACCTACGTCATGGCCAATGCCTATTCTTCGGCGGACTTCCGTCACGGCCCCATCGCCACGGTCGACGTCGGCCTGCCGGCTATCCTGATTATGCCGCGCGATGCGACCTACAGCGATATGCGTGAGCTGGCCGAGGAGCTGCAGCGCCGCGGCGCAGAGCTACTGGTGATCTCGGAGGAAGCCGAGGCCCTGGCTCTGGCCCGCACACCTCTACCCCTGGTGAGCGGCGTCCCGGACTGGCTGAGTCCTGTGACGGCCATTCTCCCCGGCCAGATGCTGGCCCTCCATCTGGCGCTGACCCGCGGCTACAATCCTGATGTGCCGCGCGGCCTCCAGAAGGTCACGCTGACGCTCTAAGCCAGCGCTCCCAGCCCTGGCATCTGTCTTTCCGTCTGCTTGCTTCACCTGACAAGACAAAGCAATGCCCCGGTGCTTGTCCGGGGCATCCTTTGTCTTGCCGTTTATTCTAGCAGGCGAGCCAGTCGCTCACGCCAGGATGCACTGACGAAGGCCAGCCGCCCCCGACAAAGGACCGCCTGCAGCGCGAGAGTCCGATCGAAGATGAGGAGGTCAGCATCGTAGCCAGGCTGGAGCCGGCCCTTGCGCTCGCCGACGCCGGCAGCCAGGGCAGGATTGTAGGCCAGCATACGGGCAGCATCGCGCAAGGAGAAACCGAGCATCTGCACGACGTTGCGTAAGGCCTGCTCCATCGTCAACACACTCCCCGTGATCGTGCCATCCGGCAGGCGCGCCGCGCCATCGATGACGGTAGCACGCTGGCCCCCAAACTCAAAGGAGCGCTCCGGGCTGCCCGCGCCACAGAGGGCATCGGTAATGACCACGGTGCGCTCAGGCCCCAGGGCTTTGACCAGCGCCTTCATGGCCGCTGGATGAACATGCACCCCATCGGCGATCAGCTCGCCGCGTACATGTCCCGCTTCGACCAAGGCTCCCAGCGGTCCCGGCTCCCGATGATGGAGAGGACGCATGGCGTTAAAGCAGTGCGTGACGTGGCTCACCCCCAGAGCAAAGGCCCGCCGCGCCTGCTCGTATGAAGCATCAGAATGCCCCAGGCTGACAGTGACTCCCGCCTCCAGGAAGCGGCGGATCATGGCCTCAGCCCCGGGTAGCTCGGGCGCCAGGGTCACCAGCCGGAGATGGCCACGGGTCAGTTCCAGAATGCGCTCGGCCTCCGCCTCGCTGGGCTGGCGCAGCCACTCGGGCAGGTGCGCCCCCCTGCGCGCAATATTAAGATAGGGACCCTCCAGATGAATGCCCAGCGGCTCAGCCAACGGCTCCTGACTGGCCTCACAGCGCTCAATGGCCTCTACTGCCGCCCTCAGCTGCTCTTCCGGCAAGGTATACGGGACCCCAATGACCCCAATAAGAAAGGCCGTGGTCCCGCTGCCAGGCGCCCAACGGGCATAGGCACAGATCTCGCTGGCGTCCTCCGTACTAAGATTGAACCCCCCTCCACCATGAGTATGCACATCAATGAAGCCCGGCAGCACGATGGCATCCTCAGCCTCGATGACTAAGCCCGGCTGCTCTCCTCCGCTCGCCGGCTCAATATGCCCATCGGCAACAGTAATACTGCTGTCAGACAACTCGGCCAGTGCATCGACGAGATGCGCTCCTTGAAAGGTGAATCTGCCCAAATACGTACTCCTTCACTGGTTCAGTGATTTGACAGCTGGTATCTCACACTGTGGAGTATTCCCAGGAGAAGAGAACTTTTCTACCTGCGACCACAGTATTATATAAAACGCGGCCACGCCTGTAACAAAAGGCATGTGTACGCGCTTGTACGCTCATGCCACCTACCGCCCCATCGCCCGACGGCAACTTGCGGCTAAGTGGCTATGTGATCTATACAACTATTCATTTGTACCTCTAGGCACAAGAGTACCAGGAGATGAGCAACTTGGCAAGCCCATTCACCTGCTCTGGCTTCTGAAGAGAGCGCGGAGCGCACCTCAAGCATTACGGCGACGCGGGAGGCAGAGATCGAGGAAAGCCGGAGGCTGGCGCATTGCGATTAAAAGCCCATAAAGAGCAGAGAGATCAGATGGAGGCAACAGATCAGCAAATCGGGCAGGCGAGGCGTCTGGCTCATCACTGCCATTGGAGAGACAACACGTGCCCGCCCGCCCGACGTCCTCACTTCAGTGAGGAATGCGCTCCTCTGCGGAGGCGAGAAGAGGCCTACCGCGCTGCATCAGCGGCTCACCGCGGAGGCCACCTGTTCGCCGGCGCGCTCGCCCAGCACCATACCGGGTAGCATGCCCAGAGCCCCCAGCCCCTCGACAGCCAGAGCAGGAGCCACCGCCCCCACAGGATGCAGCTCGGGGACCATCTGCGGTGTGACCTCCAGGTCCACAGCCCAGGTGTAGGCCGGTTCCTGCTCTGCCAGCTCGGGCAGCCAGTGATAGGTCAGCTCCTTGAGCCGGCAATGGTAATGGGCATCATTGCGCGTGACCCCGGCGCGACCGTAGCGACCACCAGTCACTGTGAGCCGTCCCTCGCCCGCCCTGAAATCCGCGTAAGTGTAGGGCAGGGCATCCCCAAAGACGGGGAAATCGGGCGGCAGCTCGGCGCGGAAGGCCAGCGCATACAGACGTGCATTGGGGCGAGCGCCCGGGCCTACGGCCAGGATCAACCCTCGTGTCAGTAGCGTGCAGCCGTTGGCCAGATGCAGGCGCCAGCCACTTGCCCCGCCAGGCAGAGGTACCTCCTCGTAGGAGATCACTGGAGCGTTGCCGCGCAGTTCAACGCCAGCACGACGGGCGCGTCGCGCCAGGTGCGCCAGCAGGGTCAGCGGGTGGACGCGCGCCTCATCCGGCAGCCAGAGGGCCGCATAGACAGTGCGCACATTGAGTCGGCCTCCGGTAGCCTCTGCCACCTGGGCTGGGGTCCACAGCTCCGCGCGCAACCCCATGCGCAGCCGCAGATGTACCTCACGCGCCAGGTTACGCGCTCCGCTGATGGTCTCGGCCAGGCTTAGCGAGCCAGTTAGATGCAGGGAGAGCAGCGAATCGGGGAGAGCCGCCTCCCTCACCAGTGAGAAGAGAACTTCGGTCGTGGCAGGCCAGAGGGCAAGCGCTGGATGCCCTGCGGGCAGGGTCGTCAGGTCGGCATTAATGCCAACGCTTAAGATGCCGGCATTGCGCCCACTCGTACCACATCCAATGAGCGCATTGCGCTCCAACACCAGGACACGCGCCCCCGTACGGCGGGCGCTCAGAGCCGCGCTTAAGCCAGCAACGCCGGCCCCAATCACTACAACATCCAGCGGTTGGGCGGGAGGGCCTTCATCAGCGATGTCCGGAAGGTGCAATTCCGCTCGGACAACAGGATCAAGGTCATCCCACCAGGGGATAACAGATCGAGGAACAGGAGTGGTTGGCGGGACTACAGTCGTGCGTCGATCAGGATCGGCTTCAGTCTGCGTTTCAACTCGCATAAAGCTCCTTTTCACAAGGGCAGTAGCGCGGCAGTACGTGACGAGATGCGCATCACCCACCGTCCTCCCAAGGGCGTGGCAGCCCAAGCGAGACAACGACGGCGGCACGCTAAGCATGCCCTCTGGGGAGCAATGCGTCAGGAGCAACCAGGCTCATCCCGCAAGGGAGCCGGCTAGCGGAGGAGAAAAGCCGCGCGGCTCCTGGGCGATGGCGGTCCTGCACATCCCGGGCAGGCCACGCTACCACCTGACAACCATCCTATCTATGATTGATGATAAGAAGCTCTCCCCCGCTCTGTCAAGCCGACATGAGTAGCACAGCTCCCTGCCCAGACCTTCTTTACTCGTTACACTGCTTTTCACCTGCCTTATCTAGCTATCTCGCTTTAGGAAACAGCCCATTCCTGCAGCCGATCCGGCTCGTCTTGCCCGGCGGATTCGCTCGCCTCACTGCCTGTGGCCTCGCGAAAACCCATCGCATAGAGCTTGGCATAGACCCCGTTACGGGCCAGCAATTCTTCGTGCCTGCCCTGTTCGACCACCTGACCTTGCTGGAGCACGACGATCAGGTCGGCATTCTTGATCGTCGAGAGGCGATGAGCAATCACTATGGCCGTACGCCCCTGCAGCAGGCGCTGGAGTCCTTGTTGCACGATCAGCTCGGTCACAGTATCGATATTGGCAGTGGCTTCGTCGAGAATCAGAATACGCGGATCAGCCAGCAGCGCCCGCGCGAAAGAGATCAGCTGCCGCTGACCCATGCTCAGGTTACGCCCACGCTCGCGAATTGGCGTCTCGTAGCCCTGGGGAAGACGTTCGACCAGGTCGTGCAGGCCCACAGCCCGCGCCGCCGCTATGACCTCTTCATCGCTGGCCTCCAACCGACCGTAGCGGATGTTCTCCTTGATCGTCCCCGTAAAGAGAAAGGGGTCCTGCGGTACAACACCAATTTGCCGGCGCAGCGAGCGCTGCGTGACGTCGCGCACATCATAGCCATCGATCAGGACAGCTCCCCCCTGGACATCGTAGAAGCGGGTGACCAGGCCAGCGATGGTCGTCTTGCCAGCTCCCGTCGGCCCAACAATGGCCACGATCTGCCCAGGCTCGATGTGCAGGTTCAGCCCACGCAGCACTGTGTAGCGGGGCGTGTAACCAAAGGTGACGTTGCGAAATTCAATCTCGCCCCGAACCGGCGGCAGTTCAGAGGCTCCCGGCCTGTCTTTGATCTCCACCGGAATGGAGAGGATCTGATAAATGCGCTCGGCAGCCACAGCAGCACGCTGGAGCTGGGTGTACTGCATGCTCAGCTCCCGAATGGGATCAAAGAAACGGTTAATGTACAGTGTAAAGGCCACAAGCACGCCGACCTGCAGGGTGCCACGCGCGACCTCCATGCCGCCGTAGACCACTACCAGGGCAATGGCGATGGCCGCTACAACCTCGACCAGCGGGAGCACCAGCGAGGAAATACGGTTCGCTTCCAGGTTGGTATCACGATTGTAGGCATTTAGCTCGTCGAATTCGCTGCGGTTGCGTCCTTCCCGTGCCAGGCTCTGAATAACGCGCATGCCCGAGATGTTCTCTTGCAGCGTGGCATTGACGAGCGAGATGGCTGCTCGCGTGCGCCGGAAGGAGCGTTCGGCGTGACGCGACCAGAAGGCCGCAATGATGAACATGACCGGCAGTACGGCGAAGGAGAGCAGGGCCAGCCAGGCGTTCATGGCAATCATGGCCCCAATAATGCCCACGAGGGCTACCAGCGAGCCAAGAATGGAGAGCAGCCCAGAGCTGAGCATGCTCTCCAGCACGTCAATGTCGCTCTGCAGGCGGGACATGACGCGCCCGATCTGGGTACGGTCGTAAAAGCTCAGCGAAAGCTGCTGCAAATGGTTGAACATGTCAGAGCTGAGCAGATAGAGCACTTGCTGCCCCGCCCAGGACATGGTCCAGATCTGCCAGTATTGGGCCTGCCACATGACCACGTTGACCAGCAGGAGCAGCAGACAGATCAGGGCCAGACCCCCCAGGTCGGCGCGGGTGATGAAGTTGTCAATAGCTACCCCGATCAGATAGGGATTGGCGAGATTGGTCGCGGTGTAGATGAGCATCAGCAGGACGCTCAGGGCGGTCAGGCCCTTGTAGCGGGCGAGGTAGACACCAAAGAGGCGGATGGAGCGCCAGTCAAAGCGGCGCGTCTCGCTTTCATCGGCACTGGCCAGCGTATTCTCCTCCCACAGGAGGCGCCGCCGCTGCTCTAAATAAGAGCGACTGCGCTGGTGTCGCTCGGCTTTCTGCCGCTGATCCGTCATCTCTTCCCTCCTCTCTGTTGACAACAGCCTTCCCTCTCTGTCCCGACCTGAGACTCCCTTTTCGCTTCAGACCTATTAGCTCTCTTCTCTTGATTGATGTGCTGATGTCGATAACGCTCCTCAAATTCTTCTTGCTCACGTAATTGCAGGTCGTAGAGACGGCGGTAGAGGCCGTTGCGCGCCAGGAGGCTTTCGTGAGTGCCGCGTTCGACAATGCGACCGCGATCAAGAATGAGAATCTGATGGGCATGCTTGATGGTGCGTAGGCGCGAGGCCACGACGAATGTCGTGCGTCCACGCATGACCGCCTCCAGAGCCTGCTGAATCAGATATTCGGTCTCCATGTCGACGCTGGAGGTCGAATCGTCCAGGATAAGGATGCGTGGATTGAGGAGCAGGGTGCGCGCGATGGCGATGCGTTGCTTCTGCCCTCCCGAGAGGGTCACACCGCGCTCGCCCACCCAGGTATCGTAGCCATTGGGCAAGCTGCAGATGAAGTCATGGATGCGAGCGATTTTGGCTGCGGCAATGATCTGCTCCTCGCTGACCTCTTCGACGCCATAGGCAATGTTTTCGCGCAGTGTGGCATTGAAGAGAAAGACGTCTTGCAGAACCAGCCCTACTGAGCGCCGCAGCGAGGCGAGAGTGACTTCGCGTACGTCGTGGCCATCGATAGTAATGCGCCCTGCGCTGACATCATAGAAGCGCGGAAGCAGGTGTAGCAGGGTGCTCTTGCCGGCCCCAGTGGCTCCGAGGATGGCAATGATCTCTCCTGGCCTGGCTTCGATCGAAATATCGTGCAGCACCTCCTGCCCGCCCGCATAGGCAAAGGAGACATGTTCGTAACGCACATGACCATGCACCTCTCGCAGCTCACGCGCTCCAGGAGCATCGGTAATGGAGGGAGAGGTGTCGAGAATCTCGAAGATGCGCGCCGCAGAAGAGATACCCCGCATGAACCAAGTCACCATAAAGCCCAGGGTACGCGTTGGCGTGCCCAGTACGAGTACATACTGCGTCACGGCGACCAGCGTGCCCAGGCTCAGCTGACGCCCGATCACAGCTACTCCCCCTACCCAGACGAGCAGTACCGTGATCAGGTTGAGAACGAGAACCATCAAGGGCTGATTCCAGGCCGAGAGGCGCATGGCCTCCAGATTCAGCTCGCGCAGTTTGCGATTCTGTCGGTCGTATTTCTCGACTTCGAAAGGTTCACGCGCAAAGGATTTGACGACGCGCATGCCGCTCAAGCTCTCTTGCATAATGGTGCCAAGCACCCCGTTCTCTTGCTGGACCTTCTCCCAGAGCGGGCGCAGTCGCTTGCCCACCTGGACGGCAAGTAGCATCAAGAGCGGTACACTGATGAGTGTAATGAGTGCAAGAAAGATGTCGAGCTGGAGCAGGATCATGGCAACAGCGCCAAAGGTGACAATCGCGACCAGGGCACGTAGTAACCCCAAGGGAATAAAGTTGCGCACTCCTTCTATGTCAACGGTCAGGCGCGACATGAGCTGTCCCGTCTCGGCGTCGTCGTGGAAGGAGAAGTCGAGTCGCTGCAGATGATCATAGACCTGGTTGCGCAGGTCATAGGCGACATGATAGGAAACGGCTTGCGAGAGATAGCTCTGGCCATAGGAAAAGAGGCCACGCAACGCACTGATGAGTAGGATGGCACCCGCAGCTAGCAAGAGGCTGTGAAACTGCCCCCCACGAATGCCCACGTCGATGACCCAGGCCAGTAACCAGGGGACGACGAGGGCCGCGATAGTGGCCAGGACCATCGAGATGACTGCCCCCAATGAGGCTAGCCAGTAGGGTCGCAGGAGACCGATGATCCGTTTGCAGATGCGCCAGTTGCTTCTCCACCACCCAATATCGATGGAAAAGAATGTTTTAGGCATCGATTCGGCGACGATCGCTGACATGAGAAGTGTTCCTTTCTGGCAGGCATCGACAGCAACAGGCGAGGATTTCTATGGGACAGACCCGACAAGGGGCTGCTCCGTCTATCGGGAGACTTGGGTGTTCCTCCAGGAACAGTCTAGGCACCTATAGCTGACAGCAAGGTGTCAGTCTTTCATGCAATCGGGAGACAGGCCGCGAAATTCGCTGCGCCTGGGGAGAAGCCTGGCAATCTCAGCGCTCGCCTATCGGTCAGGAAAGAGCAGATAGTATGTAGAGCGGCATAATTGTGCAGTGTGTTCCGCAGTATCCCTTGTCTTTTCAGTAGGATCGCTCCATACTAGAAGTATGCAGAAGATAGAGCGCTTGCTGGCGATTACTCTGCTCCTGCAAACACGCGGGAAGATGACGGCCCAACGCCTGGCGAGCATTTTGGGAGTCTCAGCACGCACCATCTACCGTGACATCGATGCTCTTTCGCTTGCTCATGTCCCCATCGCGATGGATTACGGCCCGGGCGGTGGTTACTATCTTGCAGACCACTATCACTTCGATGCGACTGCCTTTACACGCGAGGAAGCGGTCTCGCTGGTGCTCGGCGTGGATATGGCCGGCAATTATAGCCTCTTTGCCGACGACGATGGTCTGCACCGGGCTCTCTTTAAGCTGGAGGCCGCACTGCCGGAGGAGTACCGCGCCGATATCAAGGCAGCGCGCGAGCATATCTTGTTTGATACCACGGCCTGGGAGGACGATGGGACAACGGGCGCGTTTTTGGAACGTATTCGTCACGCTGTGCTGACAGGGCACCGCCTCGATCTGCTTTATCCCTGGACGACCCGCCAGGCGATGCCCGCTCTGCGTTGGCTACGGGTTGATCCCTACGGCCTGGTCTATAAAGGTCTGACTTCGCGTCAGGTGCGTACCGGGGTCTGGTACCTGGTAGCCTTCTGCCATGCGAGTCAGCAGGTTGAGACTTTCCGCGTTGGCTATATTCAGGATCTGCGTGTTCGCCAGGAGCGGATTCAGCCACCACCGAATTTTGATTTGCAAATCTATTGGAAGGAGACACGGCATCATCTAGCCGAACAAGAGCAGCTGCTGACGGCAACCTTGCGTGTCAAGGCAGCGGCGCGTCATCGCTTGCGTGGCAACTATACGGTGCTGCGGGAAGAGGCCGATGGTAGTGTGTTGATACGGGTGCAACAGGAGTCGCTGCAGGAAGCTGTCGCCTATGTGCTCTCGCTTGGCAGTGAGGCCGTGGTGCTGAGTCCGGCGCGTCTGCGTGCGGCGGTGCTAACCACAGCAGAGCGTATCGCTGCGCTCTATCGTGAGGAGGTGAAGGACGCCTCGAATTTCTAGAGCGGCTGGGTGGGCTGGCGTCCTGCCCTCCTGCCTGGCAGGCCGCTTCCTTCTGGCCTGTCAGGAGGGGGTTCCGGCTCGCACCTGTCCGGTGAGGGAAGCGCGCAAGAGAGGCTTGGAGCGCTGGAAATAGGTTTTGGCCGTGGCTTCGGGCATGCTGAGCGCCTGCCCGATCTCAGCAAAGCTCAACTGGGCTGTGTAGCGCAGCAGCACAACGGCCCGAAAACGGGGCGGCAAGCTGTGAATGGCTGCCAGGAGCAGTCGCTGGAGATCATGGCGTTCAGCTAGCTCATCGGGTAGGGGACGTCCGTCCGCAATGCTCTCAACGGCGACAGGTAGCTCTTCTCCTTCCTCTCCCCCACCCTCCAGCTCGGAGAAGGTTACTGCTCGCTTCCGTCTCAGCTCGTCAAGACAGCGGTTGCGCGCGACCTGAAAGAGCCAGGGCTTGAGAGGAACGCCCAAATGGAGGCCAGGTAGCGAGAGATAGAGCTGGAGCAAGACTTGCTGTAAAATATCACAGGCTTGATCGTAGTCACCTAGAAAGTGGCAAATGAAGCTGAAGAGCGGACCGCTGTAGCGCTGGACAAGCGCTTCAAAGGCGCTTTCGTCTCCCTCCAGGGCACGCTGGGCAAGATGTCCATCGCTTCCACGCTTTCCTCGCCAGGGGCTTTCTTGTTTCTGATCTATTTGCATACACCGTTGCCTCGCTTTCGTTCTTCCTGCTAAACAGGGTAGCGTCTTCTGCCGGGGATGACAAGCGCAGCAGCGGCGGATAAGCTCCGCTGTAGGCTTTTCTAAGCAGAAACTAACCTTTGCCAGCTCAGCTTCTCTACGCAGGCCGTATCTGTCAGGCCTGGCCCTTCTTCGCTGCCCTCGATCCAATCAGCAGACCTGGTCACGGCTAGCAACGCTCGCGCTTCTCCCTTGCCTGCCCATCACGGCGCTCCGGTGCCAGCTCGCTGAGTAGAGAGGCCAGCTCGGGCAAGCGCGGCTCTTCGAGGGCAATATCAGCCCCTGCCGGATAGGCCTTTAAGACGGCGAGCAGCACGAGGGCTAGAGCCTCATTATCCAGACGCAACTGCTGCGCTTCGCTCTCGTCGCTGTCTCCATCGCGATAACGGAGATAGCCCAGCCGCTGCTCGTAGCGTTCAAGCCGATCGAGCAGATGGATCAGGCTCCACTGCAGGGTGAGGCCGTCTCGCTTCGCCGCCTGAACCAGCTTGTTGAGAAGTGAGAAGTTCATATTCCCTCCTTTCTATGCACTTCTTTGGCTGCTTCCTTCATGATAATCCTTCTTTTATGCAGTATATTCTTAATCAGCATCTGATGCAAGCAATCAGCCAGCTCCATCGCATGCCGATTGGCCCGGAAAGAGCTTTCCAGGTGGGCTGACACTCCAGAACTCCTAGCCATCGCAACTTTTCTACCTGTTCCTACGTCTAACCCTAGTGGAAAGAGAAGAAGAACCTGAAAGGAGTGAGCCGACTCTCCTGGGAAAAGATATCTCCAGGCGCCTTTCAGGTGGCTTATCGCTGGCCTGCAGGGAAGCGGCCTGCATCGTTTCTTTGTACAGAACAGGCAACTCGATCGCTCAGTATAGAAGGGAAGTTGAAGAAGAAATTCCATGCTAGGGGTTGTTTTTTCTCGCAGCGTTGCTACACACCAACAGCTTCGCCGCCTGAGCCGCCTGGGGATCGTTGTGGTGATCGGTCTGGTGGGATTGGTGGATATGCTTTCTCTATTTATGCCCGCCCTGGCAGCCTGGGACATCCTTCCCAATGCCTGGTTAGGCGCGCTGGCTGTCTCTCACCCGCACGCCCATCCTTTGACCGCAGTGGTAGGCTTCTTCCTGCTGATGCTCTCTTATGGTTTGGCGCGCGGTAAGCGCCAGGCCTGGCTGATGACCTTGCTCTTGTTAGTGCTTTCAGCCCTATTGCTCTACCATCCCCGGGCCGGTTTGCCGCTCCCTTCTCTCTTCGTTCTGGCGTTGGCTGCCCTGCTGGGCTGCTGCTCCCCCCTCTTCCAGGCTCGCAGTGACCCTCCTTCGATCTTTCGCGGCTATGTGGTGCTGGCCCTGGGCTTGGGCATCGTCTTTTTCTATACCCTCGGCGGCTTCTTAACGCTCTACAGCGATTTCGAGCCATTGATCGACCGTTGGGGTCTGGAGGCGGTCCTTTTGGGGCTGTTGAGCTGGGCCCATCTCCATTTTCCACGTGGGACCCCGGCTTTTCTTTTTGCACGTGCGCTTCCGCTACTGTGTATGAGTGCCGTGGGCTATGGGATGTGGCAGATTTTTCGCCCGGTGGCGGCGGCTTTGCTCTCGCAGACCGAGGAACGCCAGCGCGTTGAGGAACTGGTCCGCCTCTACGGGCTGAATTCGATTTCTTATCACTTGCTGGTCGGTGAAAAGTCTTTTTTCTTCGCGGATTCGGGTCGGGCAGTGATCGGTTTTGTGCTCCAGGGGACGACGGCGGTGGTGGCCGGTGATCCCGTAGGACCAGAGGCCGAGCTGCCGGGGCTGATCCGCCAGTTTCTGGCTTTCTGCGAGCTTCAGGATTGGACTCCGGTCTTCTGGCAGGTGCGTGCTGAGCTGGCTCCTTACTATCGCGCCGCTGGTCTGCATTTGCTGAAGATTGGTGAGGATGCCATCGTTGAGCTGCCTTCCTTTTCGCTCCAGGGCGGCGCAATGGCGAATCTGCGGACGAGCGCGCGTCGCGCTGAGAAGGCTGGGCTAACAGTGGTTTTCTATGAGGGGCGTGTGACCTCCTCCGAGCATGTGACGCAAATGGCTCGTATCTCCCGCGAGTGGCTCCAGCAAAAGGGCGGCATAGAAATGGGCTTCAGTATGAGCCGTTTCCATCCATTCGAGACGTCCCCTCAGCTCTATGCGCTGGCCATCGATCAAGAGCAAACAGTCCATGCCTTTGTCTCCTTCGTCCCAATCTATGGGCGCCGCGGCTGGGCTTTGGATTTGATGCGCCGCTCATCTCAAGCGGTTCCTGGTACGATGGAGCTGCTGCTGACCCGCTCACTCTTTTTCCTGAAGGAGCAGGGGGCAGAAGTGGTAAGCCTGGGGCTGGCTCCCTTAAGCAATTGCAATCAGGAGGAGGATGAGACGCTGCTGGCGGCAAGCATCAGTTTTCTGACGGGCCGCCTCTCCGGCCTGACAGGCGGACCTTCACTCCTGGCCTTTAAGAAGAAGTTTCAGCCGCGCTGGGAAAGTCGTTATCTGGTCTATCCGGAGACGCTGAGCCTGCCCAAGGTTGGCCTGGCGCTCTACCGCGTTCATCAGCATGATGGCTCGCTGGTACTGGCTCTTCTGCGTTCGCTGCGCCCACGGCTGCGCCCGCAAGGGGTGCCAGCGCTGAAACGCGGTAGCGCCTGAGTGCCCCCTCACTTTGGCCCGCCTCCTTTCCAGGAGACCGACCCTGGAAGAAAGAGCGAAAGGGCCACGGAGCAGTTAGCCATCTGAGGCTGGTTGAGGACAGGCTCCGGTCTTCGTCAGTCAGTCAATCAGTCAGTCTGTCTGTCTGTTGGTCTGTCTGCCCTCAACCAGTCTGTTGCCAGACAGCATGCTTTTCGCAGTCACTCCGCGCGCGGCGAGCCGGGTGAAGGCGCTGTTTGCCGGTCTTCTGACAATGCTCGCTGCTGCTCTTCTGTCTCCAGCGCCTGCTGAAGCTGCTGATCGCGTACTCTGGCTTTCTCTTCAAGCAGAGCCAGCCAGCGAAAGAAGAGGGGCGTCATGACGAGCAGGTCCACAAGGCCTGGCACAAGTAACATGGCCCCAGCAGCCTCCTGGTCGCTGAGTGGAGCGATAAGTGGATGCGGCTGCTGGGCGTAGATAGGGTAGAAGAGGGTCCCCGAGAAGACAAGCAGGAAGGCAAAGATGTCAATCGGTTGCCCATCGAGAAAAGCGTAGAGCATCTGGGCCGGGTAGCTGAGGCGCAGCTTTTCGTCTGTGGGGCCGAGCAGCGGCCACCAGTTGAGCAAGGCCAGCGGCAGCAGGATCACCAGGGCGAGATCATAGAGGACAGCTTGCTCGCTGATCGCGAGGTAGAGCGGCGGCAGATGCCAGAGGAGGAAGAGGCCGTTATAGAGCATGGAGGCCGGCAAGGGGCGGGTCAGCCAGCGAAGTAGAGCAGGCCCGGTGGCCCTGGCCTGATCCTCGCTCACCCGGAGCCGCCCGGCCAGGACAGTTGGCAAGGCAAGCAGGAGGAGGGGTGCACAGACGGTGCTCAGGACAATCACCTGGAGCATGTGCATGAGAAAGAGCTGACTACGCGCCAGCTGATCAATGGGGGTCACCAGGACCGCGAGCATGGCGACAATGGCTACGAGGAAGGCCAGCAGGCGCCAGCGTGCCTGACCGGGGCGCTCCCCCGCCTGGGGCTGCCGCAGCTCTCGCCAGAGGGACGGCAGATAGCTCAGGCAGAGAAGCAGCGCAGCAATGATTGCAGGAATGTGGACCTGCCCGAGAAGGCTGATGATCGTTTGCATGGGCTGTCTCTCCGTGCGGTAAGACTGGAAGATAGGATACGCTGTTCTCTACCAGAGACTATAGCGCACCCTGGCTAGAGGGGGCGCCCGCGCGTTTTCTCTTCCTTGCTGCGGCCCGGCTGCCTGGCGGGCCTGCGCTGTCCTCGTTGAGAGAACAAGGAAGGAGCGACAGCCAAGTGATAGACCCAGAGAAGCCTGGAGGTATTGCCAAGCGATGTCTGCAGGGACCTGGAGCGAATTTGAGTTAATTGCCCGTCTGACAGCCGGCTTGCCCTCGCGCGAGGAGGTTGTGGTTGGCATTGGAGATGACTGCGCCGTCCTCGATACTGGCGGTCCACGGCTCTTGCTGCTGACCTGTGACAGCCAGGTCGAAGGAGTGCATTTTACGCTGCACACCTCCTCGCCGCAGGAGGTCGGGCGGAAGGCGCTGGCCATCAACCTCAGCGATATTGCGGCGATGGGTGGTGAGCCGCGCTACGCCTTGATCTCCCTGCATATTCCACGTCGTTGCCCGCTGGAGGTCCTGGAAGGACTCTACACCGGCCTGCGCCAGGAAGCGGCTGCCGCTCAGACGCTGATCATTGGCGGCAACGTCAGCGGCACTGGGGCGGCGGAGACACTGGCAATCGATATCACCTTACTTGGAGAGAGCGAGCGCGGGCGGGTGCTGACGCGTGCCGGCGCCCGCGTTGGCGATACCATTTTCGTGACCGGTTATCCAGGTGACTCGGCGGCAGGTCTGCATTCACTGCTCTATCCAGACCATCCTTATCCTCCGACGGCCTGCGAGCGGCTGCGCGCCGTCCACCGCGTGCCACGACCTCGCCTGGCCGAGGGACGCCTGTTGAGCCAGCTCGGCCCGCAGATTGTGACGGCGCTCATCGATGTGAGCGATGGCCTGAGCGGCGACCTGGGCCATATCTGTGAGCGCAGCGGCGTGGGAGCTAGCATCGAGGTGGCTCGCTTGCCCCTCTCCGCGGAGCTGCAAGCTCTGGCCGCGACTCTGGGGCGCGATCCGCTGGCCTGGGCCCTGCACGGTGGCGAGGACTATGAGCTGCTCTTTACGGTCGCTCCGGGCTACGAAGAGACCGTACAAGCACGTTTCGCCGCGGCAGGGGCGGCTCCCATCACCCCCATCGGCCAGATTACGGAGGCTGCGAGCGGCCTTCGTCTGCGCTGGCCAGATGGACGCGAGGAGCCGCTATCAGTACAGAGCTGGGATCATTTCACGACGCCCGGCCAGGCCAGGTCTACCTAGGTCGCTTCTCCAGTCAGGCCGGCGGCGGCCCGCGCCGCTCTGACCTGCTCGGCAATAGCTCGCGCCGCCGCGGTGATGTCCTCGGCGGCGACAACGGAGGTGATCACGGCGACACCACAGGCGCCCGCCGCAATCACCTCCGGCGTGTTAGCCGCCGTAATCCCGCCAATCGCCACCAGCGGCACTCGATAGCGGGCACTGATAGCTTGCAGGAGCGCGGGGCCGGTGGCCGGGCCGGCATCGGCTTTGCCGCGCGTCGGATAGATCGGGCCGACTCCCAGGTAGTCCGCCCCTTCGGCCACCGCCTGCTCGGCTTCTGCGAGGTTACCCGCCGAAACGCCGAGGATGCGCCCGGGACCTAGCAGCTTGCGAGCCAGCGCCACGGGCATGTCGTCCTGCCCCACGTGAGCGCCGTCGGCCTCGATCGCCAGCGCTACATCAACACGGTCGTTGACAATCAGCAAGGCACCGTGGCGACGGGTCAGCTCGCGCAGCGCCAGGCCCTCCTCAACCAGGGTGCGCGTCGTCGCCTGCTTATCGCGCAGTTGGATAATGGTGGCCCCACCAGCCAAGGCCGCCGCGGCCACGGTCTGCATATCGCGCCCCCGCGACCACTCGCGGTCGGTGAGGACATGCAACGCCAGACGCGGCATCAACTCCTCGCGCTTCCAGCCACAGGGCAATAGCTCCACCATCAGGCGATCACACTCACTTTCTGTCCACGACGGATGGTCTCCTCGTCAAGAGCGGCGATGGCATCGATCAGATGGGAGCGGAAGGTGCCGGGGCCAGCCGCCTTCTGGGCAGCCAGCTCGCCGGCCAGACCGAGGGTAACGAGAGCAGCGATGCTGGCCTTCCAGGCATCCGGCTCTACGGCGAGGAAGGCCGCCACCAGGGTAGTAGCCATGCAGCCACTGCCGGTAATGCTGGCCAGCAAGGGATGACCGTTCTCGACGTAGGCCAGGCGCCGGCCATCGCTGATGACGTCGCGCGCTCCAGTGATCGTTACACAGCAGCCGAACTGGCGCGCCGCCCGCTGGGCGACGCTTTCCCGCTCCTCAGACAGCGAGATCGACTCGACGCCGCGCGTTTCGCCCTCCACACCCAGCAAGGCTCCGATCTCGGAGGCGTTGCCGCGCAGAGCCGTGATGTGCAGCTCCCGCAGCAGGCGGAGAGCACTCTCGGTGCGCAGGCGTGTGGCCCCGGCCCCGACGGGATCGAGGACAATGGGGATCTGCCGCTCATTCGCTTGTCGGCCAGCCAGGAGCATGGCCTCGATCTGCTCAGGCACAAGGGTTCCGATGTTGAGCACCAGGGCGCTGGCGAGGCTGACCATCTCTTCCACCTCTTCGCGCGCATGGGCCATGACGGGCAAGGCCCCGATGGCAAGCGTTACGTTGGCCGTGTCGTTCATCACCACCATGTTGGTGATGTGGTGCACCAGGGGCTTGCGGGCGCGAATGATCCTCACCAGGGATGCCAGTCCTTCCAGCTTTTCCAAGCCAGTATTGCTGTCTTCTTGCTGCTGATTCATCGTGTCTGTGCCTCTTTGCTCTGCTTCCATTGCCAGAAGTGCTCGGTGGGTCCGTGACCGTGGCCGAGACCTGGGGCATGCCGGATGGCTTCGGTCACATAGCGCTTGGCCTCAGCCACAGCCTCAGCAACGGCAAGACCGCGCGCCAGAAAGGCGGCGATGGCCGCCGAGAAGGTGCAGCCGGTGCCGTGGGTATGACGGGTCTCGATGCGCTCGGCGCGCAATTCACTGAAACCGGTTCCGTCAAAGTAGACATCGATCGGGGCATCCAGACGGTGCCCGCCTTTGACAACTACGTGGCGCGCTCCGAGATCGTGGATAGCCCGGGCCGCCTCGCGCATCTCCTCCAGCGTCTCGATATGCCGTCCGGTCAGCATCTCAGCCTCCGGCAGGTTGGGCGTTACCACCTCCGCCAGAGGTAGCAGGACACCACGCAGGGCCGCGACCGCCTCGGGTCGCAGCAGCGGGTCTCCACTTTTGGCGGCCATCACTGGATCAACGACCAGCCGCAGTTGCCAGCGAGCGACGCTGCGGGCGACTGCTTCAATAATGGGAGCAGTAGCGAGCATGCCAGTCTTGGCAGCATCGGCTCCGATGTCTTCGAGCACCGCGTCGATCTGGGCCTCAACTAGCTCCGGAGGCAGTTCGAAAGCGGCCCGCACCCCCAGGGTGTTCTGGGCCGTGATGGCCGTGATGGCTGAGAGACCGTAGACCTCCAGGGCGGCGAAGGTCTTGAGATCGGCCTGAATGCCGGCCCCCGCGGACGAATCCGAGCCAGCGATAGTTAACGCCCGCGGGTGTCGCTGCTCTTCACTCATGCTCTTCCTCGCTCTTCTGTTAGCTCGATGACATTACCAGTGCCTGGCGATATTCTCTGCTCCTGGCACTCAGACCGGCCATTGCTCTTGTCGCCAGGCCATTTCCCAAAAGAGCCATTCATAGCAGGTGCTGATGCGAAAGATCTCGTAGAGACGGGCAATGGCTTCCGCTGGGAGGCGCTCAGCGTGCAGATCCAGACGCTCGCGCAGCCAGCGCCCCACGGCATCGAATTCGGGATCAGCATAGGTACGTAGCCAGTCGGCATAAGGATGATCAGGAGCAGGCGGCCTGTTGCCCGTGAGATGCGTGCCTACCTCGGCGTAGATCCAGGCACAGGGCAGCATGGAGGTGATGATCTCGGGAAGAGAGCCAGTGGTAGCGATCGTCAGAAGATGGCGGGTATAGGCGTAGTTGGTGGGCGCCATCGGCGTGGCGGCCATTTGTTCGGGTGTCAGCCCAAAACGTTCGCCATAACGACGGTGTAGATCCTGCTCGACCACGAGAGTGTTGAGCAGCAGACGACCAAATTGCTCGATCTCGGCATGATCCTCGCTCCGTGTTGCCGCATAGGCGAAACATTTCGCCAGCACGTCCAGAAAGAGGGCATCTTGCCGGATATAGAACTCGAAATTGGCGCGCGGCAGGGAGCCGTCGCCAAGAGCGACAACAAAGGGATGTTGCAACTGGCGCTGCCACAGGGGCAGAACACTCTCGCGCAGACGGGCGGAGAGATTGCCGTCTGCAGATGTGGCTGGCATTTCAGTGGCAGACATGACGACCTGACCTCCACAAAGCGGATCAAGCGCGGGGAGAGCGTTCAGGCCAGGAATCGCCGATTGCGGGATGAATGAAGGGGAAGCAGAAAACTATGACAGCTGCTGACGAGGCCACAGTTTTCGCAATCACCCGCGTTCCCTTCGCTGGCATTACCCAGATCAGGTTGGTTCAGGGTCCCCCACACACTCCGGTGGTGTTCTCAGCCTGGCTGCACCAAGCTCCCCTAGCGAGTACAGCGGCGCTACACGACGGGACGATCGATCACTTCAAACGTGACTGCAGCGCCTGTTTCTCCTGCCTGCGCTCCGCACCTGCTAGCTGGCTGAGGCCGACCAGGTCTTTTGCCTGAGGAGATAGGAGGAGAGGGTAATCGCCGCAGCGCCGATCCGATCGTCCTGACGCTTCCATCGCCAATTATAGCCAACGTGCAGTGAAAGTGCAATGCCGTGCAATGCCGCCTCGTGGTTGCAGCGGTTGCAGAGCGCCCGGCCTCTTATGCTGGCTTCAGTGGCCTGTGCCCGCCTGTTGAGGCCGTCGCCAATCGACTTCGTTGACGCAGCCTCCCTTGATGACTACTGTGCCAGCCGCCTGGCCATCGAGGTTCCACAAGGTATAGACGCCGGCAGGCAGAGCTGCAAAAACGGCAGCGAAGAGTTGCTTGCCATTGAAATGTCGCTCCAATACTGCCGTGTGGGTGCGTCGCTGCGGCTCTTGCACGGGACTCACCTCGATCTCTTTGCCACGCAGCTCGGGGTCGGTATACAGGAGCAAGGCCCCGATCTCGCCCCCAATCTCCAGCACTACCGGCTCGCTGTGGACACGCTCAAAAAACGAGTGACTTTCCTCCATCTCTTCTTACCTTACCTCCCATCCTGGCCTCTCTGGGCCTGTCACTATGCTTGCTTGTTGTACTGCTCTATAGCCTGGCAGGGCAGGCGACCAACCTGTGTCCCCAGACTGCATGCACGATCTTGGCCGGCTGGCCGCTTGGCAATTCAGGCAGCCAGCCGGGTGTGGCACCTGGCAGACGACCAAGGCCTAGCTCGGACTGGACCGTCCTGCCCTTCAGCTCGCTGGCACCTCAAAGCCGCTCTTGGGCGTGGCTAAGTAAGGAAAGTGCTTGAGGTAATTGGTGCGAGGGGAAACACCGCCCGTGAGCTTAGAGACAGCCGCATCGGGCATATAGTGGTGATCGATGAGCGGATAGGTGGCTCCGGCCACAGCCCGCAGCTCGATGGTCACCACGTCGTCGAAGACACGCCGCCCGTTGGGGAAGCCAGCCAGGTCTCCACCCAGAAGGCCGAAGACGTTCGGCTTACTGGCGGGTGGAATGGCTACGTTCAGCCGCAGCAGGTCAGCAGGCTTCGAGCCGGTAAAGTTCTGGAAGCCGTCAATGAGGCCGGCGGGGATTCCCGTGAGCAGAATGGCAACCAGGTCAGCGCGCGGCGCCGTCAGGGCCTGCAGGTGGGGGAAAACTCCGGGGTAGAGTACAGGCAGCAGGCGCGCTACTTCGGGATGCTCGACATATTGGACGAAGGCAGCGTCATCTTTGGGAGCCAGGCGATTCCAGAGGTTCTTCTTGCCTAGCGGGACAATGACCTCGTTGAAGAGAGGGTTGCCCAGGCGTGAGACCTGCACCCAAGGCCCCGTATGGGCAGGCTCCTGCTCATGGTCGTGCAGGGTCACCTTCTGGCGGCTGGCTGAAGCCCAAACCCCGATGACCGAGCGCGGATTTTTGTGATCGGTAGCGGCATAGCCCTCACGCGTCAGGCTGGATTTGGGCACCTGCAGGGCGATACTGTGAACATTGAGATCTTTGGTAGCATCAACCCCCGGCTGTGGAGGCCGCGGGAAGAGATGCAGATTCTGTAACGGGCGAATGTCGAGCAGATCGAAAATAGCCCCCAGGTCCACGTAGAAACCTTCATTGCGCTGACCAGCGAAGACCTGACCGCCGCCCGGCAGCTGATGAATAGCTGCTTTGGCCAGTTCCTCATAGTTGGGTGTTGAGAGCGGTCCAATGTTGCAAGGCGGACAGGCCAGATGCCGCCCCAGCACTTTGCTGGTACCGTCCTCTTCGAGGCGCGTCACTGTGTAGAACTGACGCCGGTTCCAGTTAGGGCTGTCGAGCGCAGTGATCGGTCCAGTATTGTAGAGAAAGGTATCGGGGTTGCGTACCTCCGTCTCAAAGCGAAATTGATAGGTAATATCGGCCAGGGCGTCGCCGTCGTTGTCGATGTGGATCTCGTAGAGGACATCATCGCCAAATTCGTAAAAGTTAGGGCCTCCGGCTGGCTCCTGGAGCGGAATGTAGTTGGCGATCAGGGTAACTGTCTCCGGCCTGTCTGGGCTGACAAAGGCATAGACGTCGGTGTTGTCAGCAACCGGATCTTTGGCAATCTCTGGAGCTTCGCGATGTGATGACATTGACCTTACCTCTCCTTCCCCTGCCACATGCAGGCGATGATCATGGTCGTGCAACCCTCTTGAGGAGGTGAGCAACCAGACGTGGATCGCGATAGGTGATTTCGCGTGTGCCGGTGAGAATGCTAACTTCTCCTGTGCTACGTTGACGCACATGCAGCACCAGAGGCTCGTCGTTCACTGGGGTGGATGCCAGGTCGGCATACGTCATCCGCCCCACGCCTGCAGTACTTGCCCCTGTTGGCTGGGCTTCAACCGGCTTCGCCACAGCAAAAGCCCCCACCAGGGCGCTTCCGGTGGCCACGCCGACGGAGGTTCGCTTGAGGAAACTGCGCCTTGTCATTCGTGGCATGATTCTATCTCCTCGTTTCGCCTTGATAATCCGTTTAGCTCGACCACATATCACCTGATCCTCATGACTCGCTACTGCCGTGAGGATCAGGGAGATCTCTTGATAACCGCTTCGCCAGTGAAGCCGTCCGGTCTTTACCCCCAGTATAGTGAGGCGCAGAATTCATCTCCGTCAAGCAAGGGCCTTTTACGAGTGCTGCAAGACTCACCAAGAAGAGCAAGCCAGGCCACGGGCTTTCAAACTGCCTCACACCTTCAGCAGAGCGGAGATCGAGCGAGTCGCTGACAGGTCAGCGCAGGCCATTTGCTTCTCGTCAGCCCAGGCGGCGCCAAAGCGTTTACAGCGAAGCTGGTGCCCACCAGCTAGAGCGGCATGCCGGCACAGAGGCGTTCGCTGAGGGCTGGCAGCCAGCGCTCCAGGAGGAATAGCAGGCGCAGCGGCATAGTGACAGCCCGCTGCCGCTGGCCGGCGGCGATCGCCCGCAGCAGCAACTCAGCACAACGCCCGGCCCTCATCTTTTGTCCCTGTTCATGCCAGCGCGGCAGACGCTCAGGCGGCAGCTGCTGACCAGCCCTCGTCGCCGTTGGTCCCGGGTAGAGAGTCAGCAGGCGCAGACCGCTGCGCCAACACTCGCGACGTAGCCCGGTCATCAGGGCATCGCCAGCCGCCTTGCTGGCCGCATAAACACTCGCCCAGGGAAAGGCTAGACGCGCCATCGGCGAGGAGACCCAGACAATCGTACCCTTCTCCTTCTGCTTATCCATCAGCGGCAGAAGTTGCTGGACCAGAAAAAAGAGGCCGTAGAAATTGGTGGCCATCATCTCCTCTAGCTCTTTGCCGTCAATGCTTGTCAGCGGCCCGAGATATTCGATGCCGGCACAATAGATGGCGAGGTCAATGCGCTCCACGCGCCCCCAGGCCCAGGCCAACAGGTGCCCGACCTGCAGACGATCGCGCACGTCAGTGGGGCAGACCAGGAGCTGCGGGGACTGCCCTGTTTCAGATACCAGCATAGCCAGACGCTCCGGTGAACGCGCCGCAGCGATCACCCGCGCGCCAGCAGCCAGTAGCTGATGCACCAGGGCCGCGCCAATCCCGCCAGTGGCTCCCACGACCAGCACCACCTTACCTTGAAAGCTTGAGCCTCCCATAGCGATTCTCCTTTATCACTTAACGGCCAGACGCCTGCAGCAGCGGCCAAGCCAGTAAGCCAACAGAGAGCAGTAACGTTCCCATAGAGAGCAGCACCAGCTCACGTCGCTCACGTACCCCGATAGCGCTCCCGCCTTCGCCGGCAGTCCTTCCCTCGCGCTGCTCCCTTTGAAGCCAGTGCAGGCGACGGTCGATCCAGAGCTTGCGCAGGAGCGCGAGGGTACAGAGGGCCGCCAGGCCGCTCAGCAGCAGTGGCTCCGGCTCCCCGCGACCACTCAGTAGAGCCTGCCAGGCAAAAAGCCCGAGGAGCAGCAGCGCAGACAGCAAAGCCAGATAGTTGAAACGCTCCCACACCTGCAGGCGTAAGCGATCGGTCAGATCGACTTCCAGCGCTGAGCCGGCCTCTCTCAGCGCTTGCAGCAGAGGTGGACGTACGCAGGTGGCCATGACCAGACTTCCACCTGCCAGAACAGCCAGCAGCAGCCGCTCACAGAGGAGCGTCCAGAGCATCATCGCAACATCTCGTTAACTTTGTTAACAAAGAGAACTAAGTTCACCATACTTCAAAAAAAATTAGGATGAGGGAGCCTGTTTCCAGGCGCGCAGCAGATCGTGCACTGCCCGTTTCAGAAGCAACTGAGCGCGAGGTGGGCCACCGTAGATCAGGAAAGCAAGCGCGAGACTTACCAAGCCATGCAGAGTGGCCCAGAGGATATCGACGGCGTCATCCAGATCGCGCAGGGCCACGGCGTGGGCCTCGCTCCAGCTTGCCAGAGCCGACCGCACCAGGGCAAAGGTGGCCTTAGCCTCCTTAATATCATGCAGCCCCTGATGCAGGCTAAACATCAACTCATAGAGCGTCTGATTGCGCCAGACGAAACTCCAGTAGGCAGAGGCAATCCGGAGTAGTCGCTCCCCGGGGTCCTCCTCCTCAGCAGCGGCCTGGCGCAGCTCCTCCAACAAGCGCGCGAAGCCCTGCACCAGCAGCGTTTCGAGAATGGCCTCCTTATCTTCGAAGTACTTATAGAGCGCGGAGGGACTATACTCGATGCGCTCAGCCACTCGACGCATGGTGACAGCCTGCCAGCCCTCTTGGGCGGCAATCATCAGAGCCGCCTCCAGAATTGCCTGCCGCGTGGCCTCGCGTTCGCGCTCCCGCCGCTCTTTGCTGCCCACACTGTGCCTCCCCTTTCGGCTTTCTCCTCTCCAAAGAGAGTAAACTAAGTTCACCAAAAAGTCAAGTGTTCTCTGAAAAAGAGGGCCCCGCCGGGCATTGCCCCAGGGAAGCGGCACAGCCAAGCCCGCAGAGGCAATGTCTGGCGTCAAGGCCAGGATCCAGTAACACCGGCCTAAGCGCAGTGCCGCTCCCCTCTTCACGCGGGGGAGGCAAGCCCCTGATCCTGGCCTTGCCTTCGCCAGCCTGGCAGCTTCAGCTGTCGAGAGTACGCGGCAACAAGACTGCAGCCAGGAGACGGCCCTCAACCAGGCGCTGTGCAGCTCCAGTGCGGCCCAGCAAGGGGATCTCTTGAGCGTACAGCACCAGTGTCTGCTCGCCTTTGCTCGCACCCTCTGGGCGCCAGATGAAGAGTAGCTGATCCGTGGGCTGGACCAGCAGCGTCGTCAGCAGGTGATCACCCGGAACAAGCGTCAGGCTGCTCACGCCAGCCGTTGCCCGCCCACGCAAGGGCAGATCCTCCACAGGTACTCGCTTAGCATAGCCCTGTTCGCTCAGGACCAGCAAAGCCGCGGTCGAAGCGGCCACACTGTCAGCTTGCTCACTCTGCCGGGCCTCCTCTGCTGGCAGCTCTTGCGGTTGTCCCAGATAGCAGGCGCTCACCAGGCGAGAGCCGGCAGCCAGGGTCATGGCCATCACTCCCTGACCAGCGCGGCCTTGGACGCGCAGGCTCTCATCGGCAAAGCGCAGGGTCTGGCCGCTCTCGCTACTCACCAGATACTCGCCACCCGCCCTGACCACCAGGGCCACTGCCACCGCGTCACCCTCCGCCAGCTTCATATCTTGCAAGCCTTCCTCATCCACCGTGCGATACTCGCTCAGCGGCGACTTCTTCACCTTCCCCTGGCGGCTGAAGGTCACCAGATAGCGATCCTCCTCGTGCGCCTCCAGCGTGAAGAGCGCCACTGGCTCCTCATCAGGATTGAGCGCCAGCAAGCGAGCCAGCGGCTCACCACGGGCCGAGCGCGTCGCCTGTGGCAGGCGAAAAGCCGGCAGTTGGAAGACGCGCCCGCTGGAAGCGACGCAGAGCACAGCATCCTGAGAGTAGCCTGCCAGGATCTGACGCAGCTGTTCGTCGCCACGTACCGGCCCATAGCGCTCCGTCGAACGCGATCCATAGGCGCCAGGCGGCAGGGTCTTAACCGTGGCCGCCCGCGTCAGCACCAGCGTCAGAGGCGTTCGCTCATACAGTGGCAACACCTCGCGCACCGGCTCATCGACGCGCGCCTGGGCATCAATGACCGTGCGGCGCGCATCGCCGAAGCGGCGGATCAACTGCTGCATCTCTTTCTTGAGCAGCGTCACCAGCGCCCGCCGATCGCTCAAGAGATGCTCCAGCTCAGCCACCCGCGTCAGCAGCTCCTCGCGTTCACGGGCATACTTCTGGGCGTCCAGGCGCGTCACCTGAGAGAGCGTCATCCCAGCGATAACTTCCGACTGAGCTGCCGTCAGTTTGTAGCGCTCCTCGATGGCCCGGCGCGCCTCCGCGCGGTCCTCCGCCTGCTGAAAGAGACGCACGATCTCCTGAGCGTTGGCCGCTCCTATAATCAGCCCCTCCAAAACGTGCAAGCGCTCGCGAGCCTTGCGCAGCTGAAACTGTGCGCGGCGCGTCAGCACATCCACCTGATGGGCATTCCAATAGTTGAGCAGCTCCAGCATACCCACCTGGCGCGGCTGGCGAGCCGGCTGCATTGGTTCCCCGAAGAGAAAGACCATTTGGAAGGAGAGCGAGACTT
Organism: Thermogemmatispora aurantia; assembly: GCF_008974285.1. Classification (GTDB taxonomy): domain Bacteria; phylum Chloroflexota; class Ktedonobacteria; order Ktedonobacterales; family Ktedonobacteraceae; genus Thermogemmatispora; species Thermogemmatispora aurantia. Next base: position 332,932 of record NZ_BKZV01000002.1, read on the forward strand.
GCAGATCGGTCTCCTGATACAACTGCGTCAGTACGCGCGCCGGATCGGCATCTTTTCGCAGGTCGAGGACAATGCGCGTGCCCTTCTCGGCGTCGCTCTCATCGCGCACATCCGGCAGCAGCCCCTCAACGCGCCCCGCATTGATGGCCTCAGCAATGGAGACCTTCACCCGATCGCGCCCCACAGGAGGAATCTGCACGATGACCAGTGAGCGACTGCGCGGCGTCTCCTCAAGTCGCACCTCAGCGCGGATCACAATGCGACCCTTGCCTGTGGTAAAGTAGTCGCGAATGCCATCGAGGCCGATGACGCGCCCACCTTGAGGAAAGTCCGGCCCCTGGATGATGCTCATCAGCTGCTCAACGCTCATCTCGGGCTGATCGAGCAGAGCGATACAGGCCCGCAAGACCTCAGCCAGGTTATGGGGTGGAATATTGGTCGCCAGGCCGACGGCGATGCCGCTGGAGGGATTAATCACGGGCGGCAGGCGCCCGGGCAAATAATCTGGCTCCAGGACCTTCGGGTCCTGCTTATAGGTCGGGTGCAGGGGCACTGTCTCACATTCCAGATCGGCCATCAGCGCCTCGGCCAGTGGCGAGAGACGCATCTCTGTATAGCGATAGGCGGCGGGCGCATCGCCATCCTCGCTGCCCATATTGCCCTGGCCTTCGATCAAAGGGTAGCGCATGGTAAAAGGCTGAGCCAGGCGCACAGCGGCCTCATAGACCGAGGCGTCGCCGTGAGGATGGTAGTTGCCCAGAATCAGCCCTACCACCTCGGCGCTCTTCACTGTGGGACGATCGGAGCGATAGCCGGCCTCGTGCATCCCTGTCAGAATACGGCGTTGCACCGGCTTGAGGCCATCGCGGGCATCCGGCAGGGCCCGATCGGTTACCACCGACAGCCCATAAGTGGCGAAGGCGCGCGCCAGTAGCACCGCAAAATCTTCTTCCCGAATCGTTCCCTGCTCAACCGAACGATCAGACATGCGTGCCATTCGTCTACCTATCCTTTGCTCTGTCTCCGTCATCAATCGGTCCCTGTCTTCCTACCGCTAGACATCGATCTCTCTGATCTTGCGCGCGTGCTCAGCCAGAAAGCTGCGGCGGGCCTCTGCATTGCGATCCTCCATCAGCTCGGCCACCAGCTTCGAGGCCAGAACCGCATCTTCTAGCGTCACTCGCTTGAGGGTGCGCTGAGCCGGATCGAAGGTCGTATCGCGCAATTCCTGGGGATTCATCTCCCCCAGTCCCTTATAGCGCTTGAACTCCAGGCCCTGAGCATCAGGATGGGTGGCCAGAAACTGCTGCCGCGCCTCGTCGTCCAGCAGCCAGATAACACGCCCCTTATAGCGCACCGAATAGAGCGGTGGGCAGGCGATGTAGACATGACCACGCTCGATCAGCTCGCTAAACTCCTGGTGGAAGAGGGTCAGCAACAGACACTGAATATGGAGGCCGTCGACATCGGCGTCGGTGGCGATGATGATGCGCTGGAAGCGCAGCCTGCTGATATCGAAGGCGTCACGGGTGCCCGTGCCAAGGACATTAATGATCGTGCGGATCTCCTCGTTGCGCAGAATGCGCTCCAGATCGGCCTTGGCCACATTCAAGGGCTTTCCTTTCAGCTTGAGCACCGCCTGGTACTCCGAGAAGCGCCCCTGGCCAGCGCTGCCTCCGGCAGAGTCGCCTTCGACAATAAAGAGTTCAGCCCGCGCCGGATCATTGGTATTGCACTTCAGAAACTTGCGCGAGAGCGAGGTGTCGATGAGTTCACCACTCTTCTTCTCGCCACTGCGCGCCAGCTCCTCGACCAACTGCGCCTCGTTACGGGCTTTCTGCATTTGCTGGATCTTTTTGATCCATTCTTTACCGGCAGCGGGATTGCGCTCAAACCACTCTTTGAGTCCCTCATCGACGATCGAGCGCACGATACCCTCAACCGGGGCATTGTTGAGGCGATCCTTGGTCTGGCCCTGAAACTGTGGGTTGCTCAGCTTGACCGAGATGGCGGCGTTGAGGCCCTGCTGAATGACCTCGGGGCGGAAGCCCTCCTTGTCACGGCTCTTGATGATTCCCCACTTGAGGGCGTAGTCATGCACAACGCGCGTCAGGGCTGCCTTGAAGCCAGTCTCATGGACGCCGCCGTCACGCGTGCGCACGGCGTTGGCATAGCTGAACAGGGCCGTTTTGAAGCCAGTGGTAGGCTGCAGAGCAACTTCCACCTGGACACCATCGCGCTCGCCGGCAATGGCGATCACCTGCTTGAAGAGCGGCTGGCCACCCGCAGCGCCACCGGCGGCCAGGTCGCGCACATAATCGGGCAGACCCTCGCGCGAATAAAAGAGATGCTGCACCTGCTGCCCACTGGACTCGTCCCAGAGATCGAGATGGAAAGCCACCCCCCGATTGAGATAGGCGGCAGCCTTGAGCCGGCTCTGCACCGCCTCGGGAGCATAGTAGGCATCTGCATCGAAGATGCTCCGGTCATAGAGCCAGCAGAGCTGCGTCCCATGCAAGCTTGGATCACAAGGGGTAATCTCATGCGGCAGAGCAAGGCCGCGCTGGAAGCGCTGGCGGAACTGCTGTCCGTTGCGCCAGATGGTCAATTCTAGCTCTTCGGAGAGGGCATTAATCACCGTCGCACCGACCCCGTGCAGGCCACCAGCGGTCTTGTAGGCCCCTTCGGAGAATTTACCGCCCGAGTGCGGCACGGTCATGATGACGGTCGCCGCCGGCAGCGTCCGCCCCTGATAGGTCATGGGATCAAAAGGCATGCCGCGCCCCTCATCGCGCACCGTCACCCGGCCATCACGCTCGATACGTACCCAGATGTGGCGGCCATAGCCAGCCACGGCCTCATCGACAGCGTTATCAAGGGCCTCCCAGAGCAGATGCAACAGTCCAGAGGTCGAGGTTGAGCCAATATACATGCCAGGCCGATGGCGAATAGCTGTTAGCCCCTCCAGTACCTGGATATTGGCAGCCGAGTAGCCAGTCAGATCGGGGCCGGCTGAGCCTTCCCTGCTCCTTCCCCTGCCCCGTCCACGGCGCTCCCCATCCTGAAACTCTCCCTCCTGCTCTTCGACCTGCCCCGCCCGCGCGCGCAACACTGGTTGCCGCTCCTCTTTGACTTCTGCGCTAACTGTACCTACTGAAAAAAGCGAAAGTTGTCCGTCTATTCCTACAGGTTCCCCTGTAGGAACAGCGCTAGCCCGGGGGGAACGAGTCATCTGAGAAAGTTCCTCTCTTGCCTTTGCTGTTCTTGCCGAGACAGGATACAGCCTTGTTCGGGGAAAGTCAAGGGGGTTTTGGACCAAAAGTTCTAATCTCCGTTCCGGCTCATAGCCCTCTTCCCGGCACCAGACCAGAAGAGGAGAAGGGCGAGCTGTATCGGGCAGCAGCGGGGAAAGCAACCAGCACGGTCAGCAGGTTGATTGAAATTTTGACCATCATTGATTATAATCGTTTTACATTTAAAAGGGTGTCGCATTATGCCTGGTCACTCCACGCCAAGCGAGCCGCCCTGGACTGAGGGCGGCAGCACCGAGCATAGTGAGACTGACTACGGGAAGGACGGAAGGAACGTATGGCACGTCCAGCCAAGCGAGTATCTCCTGACACGCTAGGAGGGCGTATCCGCGCAGCACGGCAGAGCCTACGCCTCTCGCTGGCGGATGTCGCTGACGGTCGCTACAGCACTAGCTTGATCTCGCAGATCGAGCGCAACCGTGTCGAGCCTTCGCCGGAGAGCCTGCGCTTCCTGGCCGAGCGGCTGAATCTGCCTCTGGACGATCTGATGGTCCTGGTCCAGCAGCAGCGCGAGTCGGAGGCCGAGGCCAATCGCTACAAGGAAAACGAGGAAAAGTTGAATCACGCTCTCCGCTTGCTAGAGAGCAAACATGTGAAAGCAGCGCTGGACCTGGTTACGACCATTAATATCGAGCATGCTCCTCCTTCGCTGCGCTGGAGGCTCTACGCTTTGAAGGGACAATGCTTCTTTAGCATGCGGGAGTTTGTGAAGGCTCAGCGGCAATTCTTCCAGGCCGCCGCTTTGCGGCCCGAGCGAGTACCAACCGAGCAAATATACGAGGCAACCTTGCTGCATCTGCATCTGGCCGCGACTTGCCGCGAGCTAGGTCATCTCGATCTGGCCAACGATCACTATGAGACGGTGCTGAAGCTGATGCAACCAGAAACCCCCATTCACTATGTGGCTGAAGCCCACTGGGGGCTCGCTCTGGTCTCGTTCGAGCGCGCCGATAGCCATCGCGATGATGAGCAGTGGGCCGTCGAGTCCGAGCAGTTGAAGTATCGTGCGCTCCGCCACGCTGAGAACGCTCGCACACTTTATCGCTCGATCGGGGATGAGATCAACGAGAGCTTGCTGAGCTGCGAAATCGCCCTGATCTACCAGGGCCTGGGCCGTTTAGATGAGGCCCGCGCCTGTTTGCGTGAGGTTTTAGAGAAGTGGCAGCCGCAAGTGGCCGCTGCGGTGCCCGTCGGGAAAAATACTCTGGAGGAGCGCCGCCAGAAGCGCGAGGCTAATGTGGTGGCGGCGGCAGCAGCTTATCTCGCTAGCATTGAGCTGCAATGTCAGCAGTACGAGCTGGCGCTGGAGTACGTTCGTCAGGCCCACGAGGCGGCGCGCAAAAGCTATACGCTGCGCCGCGCAGAAGCCTATCTGATCGAGGGCCAGATCCTTGAGGCAATGGAGCAAGAGCGAGGGACAGCGCCTGGCGGCCAGTCCGGGGCGGAGCGGGCTTTCCGTGCCGCTATCGAGGAGCTGAAACCTACCCATCGTATGGCGGCCCTGATCCATGCTCATGATTTGCTGGGACGCCATTTGTTAAAGCGCGGCAGGATCAAGGAGGGTGAGTACGAGCTTGATGTAGCGCGGGCGCTGGCTCAGACACGCCGTCAATGGCAGGAACCGCTGGCGATCACCGATGAGCTGTGAGCGTCTTGACTCGCCAGGATGAGACTCATCGGCGCCACTCCAGATCGGGCTAGACTAGGCCGGCAGCGCTCTCTCGATCCGCCCTACGCTTCCCTTGCTGGTTCGCCTGGCAGTGACTGGCGCAACTTCCTGCCATCGCTAGGCGTAGATTCTGTAGCAAGGCTCACCACCGGGCGGGGCTGATGAGGAGAGCGATAGAGCCTCTTCCTTTACTAGCGCTATCAGGCGGCCCGGCTGGCGGCCCGGACCGCGTTCCGTGATGAGCAAGCATCGCTCAAGAGAAGGCAGGAGCAGACGGTGGGTAAGCAGCAAGCAGTCTGCACTCCTGACTCTGGCGTGCGTATCGAGGGGAGGATCATATGCTGAAGCCTGTGACTGGACATTACGAATGCCAGCATCGTGCGCTGCCGGTGCCGGGGTTGGATGCTTTAACCGGGCGAGTCGACCGCTTGACGCTGCTACCGAATGGGCGCTTCGTCCTGCTTACACAGGAGCACTCGCGCCTGGCTCAGGCCGCTCAGAGCTTCTTGACTGGCACAGGCGCCGGCTCAGGATCTGCTGTGAGCCCGCCGCCAGCGGAGGCGCGGCGCGAGGGTCAGTATGTCTGCCAGGAGCGTCGGCTGCTGCTGCACTTCGATGATGGGAGCTACCTGGAGGGCCAGTTTGCCTGGAATGGTGAGGGAATACAGCTCGGACAGGATTTCTTCCAGAAGGTTTCTGACAACACGTTTTTCCCTCCTCCACAGCGTCTCAAGCAGGAGATGGAGGAGCTGGCTAAGGGGCTAAAGGTAGCCGCCACACTCGGGAACCTGGCAGTGAAGGCCGCTCGCGCTTTACAAAGCACGCAAACGAACAGCGCTGGTCAGCGCCCTTTATCCTCGTCACCCTCGCCGACGGCAATGGGGCCGTCTGCTGCGCCTTCCGCTTCTCCAGTTCAGCCCCCCGCTGCACCAACTCCAGCACCTCCGACTAGCCCAGGCACGTTTTCCCTTTCCACCACTGATGACCGGAACCAGGCGGCAGCTGGCAGCGAGACCTTTTTCTGCGATCAATGTGGGGCCCGCGTGCGCCCAGGCAAGCGCTATTGTGGGCAGTGCGGCGCGCTCCTGCCCTGACTCGATCTGCGCTCTTGAAACAGAGAGGGCCTTTCTGGCGTGAATAGACTGGGAGCTTTTTGCTGGAGTTTGTAGATGACGATGACAACGGAAGATGTCTCTGAAGGGATGCAGCAGCAGCGTACGAACCCAAGAGCCTCCAGCCATGCCAGATTGGAGAAGATCGTGCAACGTGCTCAGGCTTTTTTCGTCAAGTTCAATAATGACTGGGTCATGAATCTGGCAGCAGCTCTGGCCTTCAACCTGCTGACCGCAATGGCTCCGCTGGCCGTGGCACTGCTGGCCCTCCCGGGCCTGTTGCTGGGCAAGGCCGAGGTCCGCATGTACCTCAGCCAGGTCATTCTCTCAATCTTTCCGCGGATGACGGCTTCGCCCGAGCTGATCGATGCCCTGCTGCGTCAGCTCAATCGTGTCTCCGGTCCCCTGGGCATTGTCTCTGTCCTGATTGCCCTCTTCACTGGCTCACGCCTCTTCGTCCTGCTGGAAGGCTGTTTCGGCATTATCTACCGACGGCGTCCGCGTGCCCTGTTGCAGCAGAACCTGATGGCTCTGGGCATGCTCCTGCTCTTCGCCGTGCTGACCCCGCTGATGGTCCTGGCGGCTAGCTTGCCGGCCCTGGTCATCGCCTTCCTGAAGCAGACCCCGCTTGGCCAGATACCTGGCAGCGGCTTCGCCTTCAGCCTGGGTAGTCTGCTTGCTGGCCTGGCTATCTCCTGGGTGTTCTTTCTGACGATCTATACCTTTGTACCTAATCGACGCATTCGCTGGCGCTCAACCTGGCGCGGTGCCTTGCTCGCTGCCGTGCTGACCCAGATCTATCTGTCTCTTTTCTCCCTCTATGCTGCTCACTTTCTGAATGGCCTGGGTGGCCAGATTGGCTTCGCAATCATCCTGGTGACCTTCTTCTACTACTTCGCGGTGATTCTCTTGTTGGGCGCCGAGGTCAACGCTTTCTTTGGCGAGAAGATTCGCTCATCCCCCGCCGACCTGGTGACGCTGGTAGCCACCAGCTTCAGCAATGAGACCACCGCCTCTGCAGAGCCGGCTACGGCCCCTGCTCCGCCGACGGGGCTGATCTCATCAGGGGCTAGAGACCCAAAAGAACAATCAGGGCAATTGTGATCAGATGCAAGAGCTGGTCAACCCAGATGGAGGTAATCACCTGGTAGCGCGCCTTGAGAGCATCAACGATCAGGTGGGTGGTGAAGAGGATAACAATTGCCAACATTGAGGGATGGGCAAAGAGGATGAAGACCGCCGTGTAAGTGGCGCAGTGATAGAAGGTGACTTCCCAGCTCTTGCCTTTCTCCACTGCCATCCAGGTGCTCTGGAAAGCGAAGTCGCCGACAAAATGGCAGGCCAGCCAGATGAGGAGCGTCGATAACAGGCTAGTGACGGCCATCGGCCATCCCCTCCGAACTCAGCTAGAGCAACGGTGCTCGCTTTTTCGAACTAGCCTAGCGTCGGAGGGGATGACCACACTATGACCTGGCTCGCAGTCTGAGAGTGAACTGGCTTACATTGCTCGCACCGAGGCGCTTTGGCTCCGCCAGGGCGTTTTTGACAGCACACGTATCAGGAGGAGGGCCAGTATCAGTATCCAGAAGCAGAAGGCCAGATCCTGCTCCAGCACCGAGCTATCGACCATTCCCTGGATGAGGGCAGCAACCATCGCCCCGCCAATGCTCAGTGTGCCCCAGACCAACCAGGGATCAGCCTCGGCCTGACGATAGAGGTGCGCAAGAATTCGGAAGAGCAGCCAGAAGAAGAGAATCAGCGCCGCCAGGAAGGCCAGCAGGCCCACAATGCCAATGCTGACCCAGATCTGCAGGAAAATATTATGCGGATGGGAGAGATCCGGCTCGGAACGCAAGCCGGTGGGCCGATGCGTCTGTGGGTCTGTTGTGATCCAGTAATGGTAGAGATTCGTGGTATGGCAGACATTGTTCAGGCTGTAATGACAGAGCCAGTTGTCGAGACCATAGCCCACAATAGGGCTGTCCTTGATCATGTGGAGAGCGCTCTCCCACAGGTAGATGCGTTTGGTCAGGGTGCCAATGCCCTGAGCATTGGCATGACGCTCCAACAGATAGCTGCTGATGTTGCTATGGAAGCAGAGGAGTCCAAGCCCTATCAGGAGTACCAGGCCCAGCCCACAGATCAGCAAGAGCTGGCGATCAGCAATTGCGCAGGCGATGAGGAAGATCACTGCTCCAACGCAGGCGGCCCAGGCACCACCCGAGCGCGTGAGATAGAGGACAAAGATCAGCGGCAGACAGAGAGCAAGAGCCAGCAGGCGACAACGCCAGGAGGCCAGGAAGCCCCCATTGGCCATGCGCGGCATGAGTATCAGCGCTAACCCCAGCGGCAGGGTGTAGTCGAAAAGCAGCCCTACGCTGTTGGCACTGCCATAGACAGTGTTGATGCGCGGTAGATCGCTGAGGCTGGCACCGTGGGCCAGCATATCAAAGTATTGCCCAATTCCGAGGAGGGCAATCAGGAAGCCGGTGGCGAAGAGCGCTAGCAGCAGTCTCACCAGGTCCTGGCGCGTGCGCAGGCAGGCGAGGGCCAGCAGGAGATAGACTAGAGGATCAAGGACTTCTTCGCGGAAGGCCCGGAGAGCTACTGTACGGTTATAGGCGATGACGACGGAAAAGGCCGAGGCCCCCAGAAAGAGCAGGATCGGCCACAGCAAGGGGCCCAGACGCGCCCGCAGCTCGGACCAGCTCAGCCAGTAGGGCCAGCGTTGCCGCCGCACCAGTGCCTGTATCAAGACTACAGCCACACAACTCCAGAGGCTAATCTCTGCCGCACTAAAGCTATAATGGCTTACCACTGTCTTCTGCAGTAAATAGAAGGGCAGGCTCAGCGGCAGGAGCGCAACGGCTATGGCTGGACGATACCAGCAGAGGATCATAAAGATCAACAGGAAAGGCAACGTTGCGAGCGGGGGGAGATGGAAGAATGGCCCTGATCCCAGATGGGTATTGCCCGCACAATAGTAGAGGGCCATTGAGAGCACCAGACCAGCCTCTAGAAGACGATCAAGCCAGAAAGGCGATGGAGTATGGCGACCGGGAGCGCTGGAAGTGGAAGAGCTTGCACCAGGCCCCCCTGGCCCAGTCAGCTTTTCTCGCTGGGTTCCGATCTCCGGCCCGTTGGAAGGAAGTACTTTTTCGTTCATTTTTAGACAAAACCTTCTCTATATTTCGGGTTTTGCTTGCTCCCCATAGCTATACATCGATAAAACGGGCACATTCGTCGCACTTTGACCAACTGCACTGGTCGGGAGCACAAGAGTAAGGTAGCAAAGAGGTACCCCCACTGCTCGCCTGCTCGCTTCTGGCAGACAGGGCAGGAACAGGGCAGCGGGTCTAACGTCTCCCATTGTAGCATATGCCTGCCGAAAAGCAGCCGCCTACGCTAAGAATAGCCGACTCGGGTAGGCACGATCTCAGTCAGTGCAAGGCGGAGGAGAGGAGGCGCGCAAAGAGGGTGGCCACAGACACAGCGAGAACCCGGCCAGCCTGAGCGATCGGCGAGAAGACCAGGGCCTCCGTCCTCTCTCCCTCTCGTTTACCACCATCGGTGGGTGGCAGCCAGGATCAAGGACGGAGGCGCCCAATTTCAACAAACGTTAAGCGGACGACTGCTGTCTCTTACCCCATCACAAAGGGGTCTCTCCCTCGGGATCTTAGAGAGCAGTCCCGGCGCCTTCGCACTGCAGGTGGGCTGCTCCCTTATTGCTCAATGCGAGGCGCCCTTAGTAGCAGCTTCGGCAGGCAGAGTCTGCGACGACTGAGCCGGGGGCAGCGGTACAGGTTTGCGCGTCAGACGCCAGAAGAGCGTCCCGAAGATGAGCAGGAAGGCCACATAGACGCCGGCCCGCAACAGTGTTGGCGCATCACTGTAACCAAGCAAGCCGTGCAGCAAGCTACCTACCGTGCTCTCTTCGCTCAGCCAGCCGCTGCTATCCCAGAGCACCGTCGTCCCAAATGGTAACCAATGCAGCTCCTCTTGCATGGTCTGGACGGCATTGCCCAGCAGACCAGCGGCGAAAAAGAGCAAGAGCAAGCCCATGACTCGGAAAAAGCGACGGTAGTCGAGGCGGTAACCCAGACGATAGATCAGGAAGCAGAGAGCCACCGCGAGCAGCAGGCCAATCAGCGCCCCCAGCATCAATAGCGGGGCCTCATGCGTTTGAAGAGCGAAGGCCAGGGTAAAGAAAGCCGTCTCCAATCCCTCACGGCCAACCGAGGTGAAAGCCAGCAGCCCCAAAGCCAACCCCGAGCTGGCCATGCTGGCTTTTGTCATCATCTCACGTTTCAAGGTACGGCTATGCTGCTGCATCCAGAAGGTCATCGAGGTTAGCAGCACCACCGCCACCAGGTAGGTCACGGTCTCAAAGACCGCCTCGAACCAGGTGCCATCGTAGATACGGACCGTGACATATAAGGCCAGTGCGGCGAGAAAAGAGCACAAGACGGCCAGCGCAACCCCGATCCAGACCGCGCGCGCCTGGCGCATCAGCTGCAACTGGCGCAGAGCCGCCAAGAGGATGCTCACAATCAGGCTGGCCTCCAGCCCCTCACGTAGATAGAGAATTGCAGTCGCCAGCATCGAACAGTACTTTCTCCACTTTCCGCTGACAGCACAGCGGCCTAGTACATGCTCTTCCTTTCCCTTCCACTATGCTACCAAATCCGAGCGTTCCACTCAGATATGAACCTACTCAGATGATAGCACCCGCGGCAAGCGACGGTCAAGGGATGAGTCTGCTCGCTGCTCTCGTTCGCTCCTCTCCCGATCACGCCACCGGGCAAGGTTGCCAGCCGCTCTCCGCTCCGCCCTCCCCCAACCCTGCTTAGGGTTGGGGGCCACCTGGCTGGCTCGTCGGCAGACGAACCGGGGCCACGCTTAGCGCGTGACCCAGATCTTGGGCGCGATCGATTTCATGATAGTCACCTCACGCCCATCGACCAAGAGCACAACGCTCTCCTCGCTATCATCAGGGTTGAGCTTACGCCCCTGGGAAACTACAGTCAGACGCGTGCCCGGCGTCAGCCCGCGCTGATGGAGATAGAGGATCAGGGCCGATTCATCCTCGACCACTTCCGAAATGAGGAGGATCGTCGCCGTCTCGCCCGGCGCCAGGGCGGAGAGCCGCACGGCTCCGCAGTCGCTGAGATAGGTCCGCGCGTTGGGCACAAGACCAGGGATGGGATTGCCATGCGGGCAGGTGGTTGGTTGCTTGAGGTTGAGAATAACTTGCTCCTCAAATTTGCCCGAGATGACGTGCTCCAGACGGCAGGCTTCTTCATGGACCTGATGCCATTCCATACCTAGAAGATCGACAAGGAAGCGCTCAGCAAGCCGATGACGTCGCAGCACGGACTCAGCGATCTGATAACCGGCTTCGGTGAGACGTACCTGCCGCCTGCTGTCCATTTCTACATATCCATCACGGACAAGCCGCTTAAGCGTCTCAGTAACAGTTGGAGGGGCAACGCCAAATTTTTGGGCCAATCTTGCGCCAATGACCGTTTCCCCCTCCATACTCATGTTATAGATTGTCTCCAGGTATTCCTCGACAGTCTGACTCACTGATTCTGCGGTCTTCATGATCCTTCTGTTCCCTTTGCTGCTGGCCAAAACTCGTACAAATGGCGATACTACCCCACAGCAGTATAGCATATCAAGCAGGCGCTGCCAAATCAGCGTCTGCCTTCTTGCCGGGAGACGGTCTGGGCCGTCTCCCTCTACCAAACCGCCAGTCGCCCTACAGAGTATGCGCTAGTTGCCTTGACCTTTCTACATTTTCTACCGTTCACCCTGTCATTTTACTTTTTACGACATTTTCTACATAATTTCCAGGGAAGATCTGCAGACATTTTTCTGTCTATCAGAACTGTTCTGAATGCTGCATAGATCAGCTCACCATACACGCGGTCCTGGCCAGACGAGGATAGAGCCTGAGCAGCTCAGCTACCCACTATCTATCAGGATAGAATGGCAGAGGAGCCGATGCTCTTGCTCGTTGCCCAGAGTGGCCTGGAGGTCCTGGCACAGCCTCAACTGCTGACTTTTGGACAGCGGCCTGTCTCATGTGGTACGATGGAAGTGAGAGTCGCCTCCGCTGCCCAGCCCTCCCACGGTGACTGACGCGGCAGGCAGACTCATCCGCGGTTCTTGTACCCTGTGAGGAGATTTTTACTAAAAGGAGCGAATGAGTAGTAGCACAGTATTAACTAATACGGTCTATCTTGTACGTCACGGAGAGAACCCTGCCAATCTCACCAAGGAATTTTCCTATCGCCTTGTCGACTATCCCCTGAATGCCAAAGGTCTGCTTCAAGCCCGGCAGACCGCCGATTTTTTTCGAGGTCAGCCCATCGACGCGATCTACGCCTCACCGCTGAGGCGCGCACACCAGACCGCCGAGATCATTGCCGAGGCCTTGGCCTTGCCCGTAACCCTGTTAGAAGAATTCCGCGAGATCAACGTTGGCGATCTTGAGCGCCGCCCCCCAACTGTCGAGCACTGGAAGCTCCATGACCAGATCATTGCCGATTGGTATAGTGGCAACTACCTGACGCGCTTTCCCGAGGGGGAGAACTTTCTGGAGCTACTGCAGCGCATCCGTCAGGGCTTGCGCCAGGTTATTGCCGGCCAGAGCGGACGCCGCATCATTATCGTCGGGCACGGCGGCATCTTCACAGTGCTGGTCAAGTCTCTCTGCTATAATGCAGACCGCGCGCCAATCTATCACGGGGCGATGGATAACTGTGCGATTACGGAAATTGAGCTGCACGCCTTTGAGGAGGTGCTCGTCGGCAATCTGCACCTCTGGGCCAGCACCGCTCACCTCTCTGGCCAGGCTGCCGAGCTGGTTCCCGGACAGCTCCAGTACTCTGAGAAGCCCTGCGTATCGCCCGTCGCCGACAGCCTTTCCGCCTCCTCTTGACAGAGTCTTACCCGGTCATCTATACTCTTACCTAGGTACTAAGGCGATAACAACGAGACACGATCAGCGACGAGCAGGAAGAGTATACGACTGCGCTGCGCGCCAGAGAGTCGGGAACGGTGGAAACCGATGCTGCAGCGGTCGTAGAATGGGCCTGTGAGCTGGAGTGCGAACCTCTCCAACGCTAAGCAAGCAGAAGAGAGTAGTAGCTGGCTCCCGGAGCGTCCCCCGTTATCGAGGACAGGGTATCAGAGCGTACCCGGCAATGAGGGACCTTGTCCGCCGCACACCGGCCTTCCTGTAGACTACAGGTCATCCGGCAAGGCGACAATGGCGACCGCTTGTGCGCTCTCCAGGCTCCTGGAGAGAGGTCTATACATGGCGGAAGCCAGGGTCTAAAGAAGGGTGGCACCACGAAAGCTTCACGCTTCTCGTCCCTGTGACGAGAAGCGTTTTTTTATTGATTCGCTCCCGTTTCACTCAGCACGCTCTGAGCCAGACCACGGGCCTCATTCCTGCCTCTGTAAGACACCACAGGGGCGGGCAGTTGTGCTAGCCAGGATGTTGGCCCCACTGGAGGTCTTTCCTATGACGACGATTGGCCATGATCAACAGGTACAGACGAGTAGCAGTAGCGCACCGCCGCTGAAGAAGCGCACCTTCTCTGGTATCCAACCAAGCGGCGATATCCATCTAGGCAACTACCTGGGGGCGATCCGCAATTGGGTGCGCACACAGACAGAATACGATAACATTTACTGCATTGTCGATCTCCATGCGATTACGTTGCCTATCGATCCACAGGAGCTGCACCAGAATATCCGCAGGCTGGCCGCCATTTATCTGGCCTGTGGTCTCGACACGCGCTACTGTAAGCTTTTTGTGCAGTCGCATGTGCGCCAGCACGCCGAGGCCAGCTGGATTCTGGGCTGCTTCACGCCGATGGGGTGGCTGAATCGCATGACCCAGTTCAAGGCTAAGGCCGGCGAGAATCAGGAGACAGTCGGGGCGGGTATCTATATGTACCCGGTCCTGATGGCCTGCGATATTCTGCTCTATCAGACGCATCTGGTGCCTGTCGGCGAAGACCAGCGCCAGCATCTGGAGCTGACGCGCGATCTGGCACAGCGTTTCAACCATCTCTACCAGCAAGAGGTGTTTACGATCCCGGAGCCGCTCATCCGTGAGGTGGGGGCCCGCATTATGTCGCTCACCGACCCGACCCAGAAGATGAGCAAGACCAACCCTAACCCTAACTCGCGGATTAATCTGCTCGATGATCCGAAGACTATCAAGCAGAAGATTGCCCGGGCGACGACAGATTCGCTGCGCCTGATCCGCTTCGATCCCGAACGGCCTGGGATCAATAATCTGCTGACGATCTATGAGGCGCTGACGGAGCGATCGCGCCAGGAGATCGAGGCCGAGTTTGAGGGCAAAGGCTATGGCGAGCTGAAGGCGCGCCTGACAGAGGTTGTGGTGGCTACGCTGGAGCCAATTCAACGCCGCTACCAGGAGTATATGCGCGATCCGGCAGAGCTGGAGGCGATCTTGCGCGCAGGGGCCGACGCGGTACGTCCGATTGCCGAGGCGACTTTGCAGCGCATGAAGGATGTGATCGGCCTCGGCTAGCCCGGCTCAGGTTCCAAGCTCAGACTGGAAGCGCCGCCGAGGCGTGCCGAGGAAGAAGGAGAAAAAGAGGCAGTCTATGTTTTTGCCATCTCTGGATGAAGTGCGTTCCTTGCGCCAGGAGCTGGAGGCCGAGGGGCAGACAGCCAGTGGTAGGATTCCACTGGTCCCCCTCTATCGCGATGTGCTGGCCGATACAGAGACGCCGGTTTCGGCTTACTGCAAGACGGCTCGTGGCCCCTATACGTTTTTGCTGGAGAGCGTGGAGGGCGGCGAGCGTATTGCTCGCTATTCGTTTATCGGTATCGATCCCTACCTGGTCCTGATCCAGGATGAGCACGAGGCAACGCTGCGCTATCTGAGCTATGAGGATGGAACACAGCGCTGCCGCTCGCTGGTCCGTCTGCCGTCCTATGATCCGCTTCATCTGATTGAGCAGCACCTGGGACGCTATCACCTGCTGAGACCGAGGCAAGAGGGCAATGACGCTTTGCCGCGCTTCTATGGCGGCGCCGTGGGCTATCTGGCCTATGAGGTGGCTTCCCGCTTCGAGCGGCTCCCGGTGCCCGCCGCCGATGAGCTGGGCCTGCCCCTGGCTATCTTTAGCTTTACAGAGACGGTGCTGGCCTTCGATCATTTGAAGCATCGTCTGCGCGTGATTACGCACCTCCATCTGGACGCTCCCGACCTGGAGGCGGAGTATGCCCGCTGCCTGCAGACGATCGAGGGCGTGGTCGCTCGCCTACAGGAGGAGCTGCGCCTGCCCGCCGAACCGGAGCCGATCTATACCGGGACGCCCACGGTGACCTCTAGCTTTACACGCGAGCAGTATGAGGCGATGGTGCGCCGCGCCAAGGAGTACATCGCAGCGGGTGATATTTTCCAGGTGGTACCTTCCCAGCGCCTGCGCCGCCCGGTCAACGCCGCACCGTTCACGGTCTACCGCGCCCTGCGAACCATTAATCCGTCTCCTTATATGTTCTACCTCGATCTGGAGGATTTTGTAGTGCTCGGCGCCTCTCCTGAGCTGCTGGTGCGCGTCGACGAGGGTGAGGTGACCATCCATCCGATCGCCGGGACGCGCCCCCGCGGTAGCGATCCAGAGAGCGATCGCCGGCTGGAGGAGGAGCTGCGCCACGATCCCAAGGAGCGGGCCGAGCACGTGATGCTGGTGGATCTGGGCCGCAATGATGTGGGCCGGGTCAGCCTGCCAGGCAGCGTCTCTGTGAGCCAGTTTATGGAGATCGAGCGCTATTCTCATGTGATGCATCTGGTCTCTAATGTGGTCGGACGGCTGCGCCCCGAGTTGACACCGTTCGACGCACTGCGCGCTGGCTTTCCCGCAGGGACAGTGACCGGGGCGCCGAAGATTCGAGCCATGGAGATTATCAGTGAGTTGGAGGGAATGCGCCGCGGAGTCTACGCCGGCGCTGTCGGCTACTTCAGCCACTCGGGCAATCTGGACACGGCCATCGCCTTGCGCACAATGGTTATGAAGAACGGACATGCGTATATCCAGGCAGGTGGCGGCGTGGTGGCGGATTCCGATCCAGCCGCCGAGTACCAGGAGAGCATGAATAAAGCCCGCGCGCTGCTGCGCGCTGTGGAGATGGCTGAGGAGATGGCCCGCGCGCAGCGCCCTCGCTATGCTCATACCTGATCTGCTGCAGGTGCTGTGCGCGCTTCCTAAAAAAATTGCGCTCGACGCTGTTACTGGTCTTCAGGACAGGAAGAGAGACGCAAGCAATGCTTTTGCTTATCGATAACTACGATAGCTTTACCTACAATCTTTATCAGTACCTGTCCGAGCTGGGGGCTGAGGTCCTGGTTCGGCGCAATGATCAGATTACGCTGGAGGAGATCGCGCAGCTGCAGCCGGAGCGTATCGTGATCTCGCCCGGACCCTGTACGCCCAATGAGGCCGGTTTGTCCTGCGAGATCATTGCAACGTTTGGGCCACGCCTGCCGATTCTGGGTGTCTGCCTGGGCCATCAGGCTATCGGCCAGGTCTACGGTGGCCGTGTCATCCGCGCGCCAGAGCCGGTGCACGGGAAGACGAGCCTGATCTATCATCGTGGCCAGGGCTGCCTCCGTGATCTTCCCAACCCCTTTGAAGCCAATCGCTACCATAGCCTCATCGTTGAGCGTGCCTCTCTCCCGGCTGAGCTGGAGATTACCGCCGAGACGGCGGATGGCTTGATTATGGGTCTGCGCCACCGTCGCTATCCTGTCGAAGGGGTGCAGTTCCATCCTGAGTCGATCATGACGCCGGTGGGAAAGGATCTGCTGCGCAACTTTCTCACTCGTTAGGCTCAGACAATCTCAGGATCTCAGGACAGGAAGGGCGCTCAGGCGTTCCGACAGCAGTAGCGGGCAAGCTGGGGCGTCTGGGCGGTGCTGCTGAGCTACGTGCTCAGTCAGGTAGAAGACCAGCGATATGACAGGCTGGTTAGCACAGAAAAGAGGTGCTCCCGATGATTCGCGAAGCCATCGCGCAAGTTGTTGCCGGCGCTACGCTCAGCGAGGAGGAAGCGGCGGCGGTGATGGAGGAGATTATGTCGGGCGTGGCAACCCCCTCCCAGATGGGAGCTTTTCTGACCGCTCTGCGGATGCGTCCCGGCGGTGAGGCGCCCCAGGAGATCGCCGGCCTGGCCCGTGTGATGCGTGAGAAGGCGCTGCGCGTCCATCTCCGCGAGGAGGTGGCCGCCCGCGCGCTGGATACCTGCGGTACAGGTGGCGACGGGGCCGGTACTTTTAATTTTTCGACCGCGGCAGGCATCCTGGCCGCTGCCGCCGGGGCCCACGTGGCAAAGCACGGCAACCGCTCGGCGACAAGCCGCTGCGGCAGTGCCGATGTGCTGGAGGCGCTGGGTGTGCGCATCGATTTGGGGCCGGAGGCCGTGGCGCGCAGCGTTCAGGAGACGGGCTTCGGCTTTATGTTCGCGCAAACCTATCACCCGGCTATGAAGCACGTCGGTCCGACGCGCCGCGAGATCGGTATCCGTACGGTCTTCAATATTCTCGGTCCACTGACGAATCCGGCTGGTACCCGTTACCAGGTGCTGGGTGTGGCCGATGGCTCGCTGCTGCGCAAGATGGGAGAGGTCTTGCTCTTGCTCGGCTGCCGTCACGCGCTGATTATCCACGGCGAGGATGGGGTTGATGAGTGCTCGCTGGCAGCGCCAACGCGCGTCTGTGAGGTACGCGAGGGGGAGGAGCTGCGCGAGTACGTGATTACGCCCGAGGAGGCCGGCCTGACGCGCTGCAGTGATCGCCGCCTCTTCCAGGGGGGCGACCCTCAACAGAACGCGGAAATGCTGCGCCGCCTGCTCAGCGGCGAGATCGATGGTCCGCTAGCTGATATGCTCTATTTGAACACAGCGGCGGCTCTGCTGGCCAACGAGTGCGTCTCTTCGCTGGCAGAGGGGGTCAGGCTGGCTCGCAGCACGGTACGCGAAGGCCGGGCCCGGCGCAAGCTGGAGGAGGTCGTGGACTGCTCACAGTCGCTGGCTGCAACCAGTGGCTTGTAAGGCAGTCTCAGTGGCGAGGATCAGCCAGACAAGGGGAAGGCAGAGACGAGGGAGGAGATGAGCGATGTTTCTTGAGCAGATTCTGGCTCGCACGCGCCTCGATCTGGAGGAGCGTCAACGCCTGCTGCCTTTGGAGAGGCTCCAAGAGCGGGCAGCAGCTCAGCCGCCAGCTCGCGATTTTGCCGCCGCGCTGCAGCCGAAACCGGGCGAGCACGGGCTGCGACTGATTGCAGAGATTAAGCGCGCCTCGCCCTCGAAGGGGCCGCTGGCGCCCGACCTCGATCCAGTAGCCCTGGCCCGCACCTACGAGGCGGCTGGGGCGGCGGCGATCTCGGTCTTGACGGAACCACATTTCTTCCTGGGCGCCCCCGAGCACCTGCTGGCGGTCAAGGAGAGCGTGCGCCTGCCTGTGCTGCGTAAGGATTTCATCGTTGACGAGTACCAGGTCTATGAGGCGCGCGCCTGGGGAGCCGATGCCCTGCTGCTGATCTGCGCAGCTTTAACTGTGCACGAGCTAGAGCGGCTGCTGCGGCTCACGCGCCAGCTGGGAATGGAGGCCTTGGTTGAGGTCCACAATCCGGCGGAGGCGCGGATGGCCGTGACAGCGGGAGCACGCGTGATCGGGGTCAATAGCCGTGATCTGGTGACCTTCAGCATGAATCCCTTCCTGATCCGTGAGCTGCGCCGGCTGCTTCCTGCCGATTGCATTGTGGTAGCCGAGAGCGGCATTCATACAGAGGCCGATGCGCGCCGTCTGCGCCGCTACGATGTGCAGGCTATGCTGGTGGGCGAGTCGCTGGTAAAGGCTGGTGACGTACGCGGGCAGATCAAGCGCCTGCTGTACGGGGCCAATCACGGTATCCAGGTGAAGATCTGCGGCCTGCGTCGCCCGGAGGCTCTGCGGGCGGCCCTGGAGAGCGGGGCCGATTTGCTGGGCCTGATGTTCTATCCTCAGAGCAGGCGCTATCTGCCTCCGTCGCAGGTTCGGGACCTGCTGAGCGAGGCCGGCTATCTGGCTCTGGCCGAGCAGGGCCAGGCAGTGCCTGATCTGGTCGGGGTCTTTGTGAATGAGGAGAGCCAGCGCATCAATGAGCTGGCTGAGGAGTTGGGCCTGCACTTTGTGCAGCTGCATGGGGGAGAATCACCGGAGTTCTGCGTCAGCCTGCAGCGCCCGGTCATCAAGGCGCTGCCGGTGCACGGTCCCGCGGCTCTGGAAGAGGCGCGGCGCTACGCCACGGTCGCCTGGCGGTTGCTGCTTGATACACCCACAGCGAGCTATGGAGGCAGCGGGCAGACCCATGACTGGGAGCTGGCGCGGACGATCGCCGCTGAGCTACCGGTCTTGCTGGCTGGCGGTCTGACCGCCGCCAACGTTGCTGAGGCCATTACCACCGTTCGGCCCTGGGGTGTCGATGTGAGCAGCGGCGTTGAGAGCAACGGCGAGAAAGACCCCGGTAAGATCCGCGCCTTTATCGAGGCCGTGCGCCAGAGTAGCCAGCAGTTATCGGATCTACAGGCCATCAGGCAGTGAGGGGAAAATCATGCTCTCACTGCAGAGCAATCCCATGTGCTATCGGTTCAACTAGCGAGGCAGAAAGAGATGCAGCAACATTTAGAACAGCAGAAGCGCGAGTCATCAGCAGCCGGGCCGTATGAGCACGGCGCCTATCCCGACGCTCGCGGACGCTTCGGTCCCTACGGGGGCAAGTTCGTGCCAGAGAGCTTGATGCCCCTTCTGAGCGAGCTGGAGGCAGCTTATCGCCAGGCCCGCCTTGACCCGGCCTTTGAGGAGGAGCTGCAGGAGCTGCTGCGCTCGTTCGTGGGACGTCCGACGCCGCTCTATTATGTGCCGCGCTTCTCTCAGTTGGTGGCCCCAGGCGTGCGCGTGTATCTGAAGCGCGAGGACCTGGCTCACACGGGAGCGCACAAAATCAATAATGCGCTGGGGCAGAGCTTGCTGGCAAAGCGCATGGGCAAGCGGCGTATCATCGCCGAGACGGGGGCCGGTCAGCATGGCGTGGCCACGGCAACGGTCTGCGCCATGCTGGGGCTGGAGTGCATCATCTATATGGGGGCCGAGGATATCGAGCGCCAGTCGCTCAATGTCTTCCGCATGCGCCTGCTCGGCGCCGAGGTCCGCTCGGTCGACAGTGGCAGCCGCACCCTCAAGGATGCCATCAACGAGGCTATCCGCGACTGGGTGACGAACGTCGAGACGACTTTTTATTTGATCGGCTCGGTCGTGGGACCGCATCCCTATCCGCTGATGGTGCGCGACTTCCAGTCGATCATTGGACGAGAGGCGCGCGAGCAGATTCTGCAGCTGGAGGGACGCCTGCCTGACCTGGTAATGGCCTGCGTCGGCGGCGGGAGCAATGCAATGGGAATCTTCTACCCCTTTGCCGATGCACCCGAGGTGCGCCTGCTCGGCGTCGAGGCGGGCGGTCAGGGTCTGGCTTCAGGCCAGCACGCCGCTACGCTGGTGGCGGGACGCCCGGGCGTGCTCCACGGCGCCTTTAGCTATCTGCTCCAGAATGAGGATGGTCAGGTGCTGGGAACACACAGCATCTCCGCTGGCCTCGACTATCCCGGCGTCGGCCCCGAGCACAGCTATATGAAAGATACAGGACGAGCCAGCTATGTAGCCGCCGATGACAGGCTGGCCCTGCGCGGCCTGCAAGCGCTGAGTCAGAGCGAAGGCATCATTCCCGCTCTGGAGCCAGCCCATGCCCTCGGCTACCTGCTGGAAATGGGTGCCCGGGGCGAGCTGGCGCCGGGTAGTCTGGTCATTGTCAATCTCTCGGGACGTGGCGATAAGGATATGCTGACGGTGGCCCGAGAGTTACAGGTCACGATCTCATAATTCTTCTTGTGTAGAGCAAAGCAATGCAGCAATACAAGCAATCCGAGGCCATCGAGCGCCGCGAGACAGTGCCGGCTCAGCGCATTGGGCGTGCTTTTGCCCAGGCCAGCCGCGAGGGGCGCTGCGTGCTGATCCCTTATCTGATGTGCGGCTTCCCTTCCGTGGAGCAGAGCCTGGCGGCGATGCTGGCAGCCATCGAGGGCGGCGCTGATCTGATCGAGCTGGGCCTGCCCTTCAGCGATCCTCTGGCTGATGGGGCAACCATTCAGCACGCCAGCCACCAGGCGCTAGAGCACGGTATCAATATCGCCGCCTGCCTGGCTATTGCGCATCAAGTGGCAGCTCGCAGCAGTGTCCCTCTGATCCTCATGGGCTATTACAACCCTGTGCTGGCCTATGGCGTGCAGCGCTTCTGCCGTGAGGCCGCTGCCGCGGGGGCCTGCGGGCTAATCATTCCTGACCTGCCGCCCGAGGAGGCTGGGCCGCTCTTGGAGGCCGCTCATGAGCAGGGGCTGGCCATGATCTTTCTCGTGCCGCCAACGACGCCGGACGAGCGCATCGCCTCTATCGTGCGCGTAGCCGCCCAGGAGCCGCGTGGTTTCATCTACTGCGTATCTCTCAGCGGGGTGACCGGTGCGCGCGATAGATTGCCGCCGCACCTGCAGAGCTTCATCGCTCGTGTGCGGAGGCAGAGCGCCCCTTATGGCCTGCCCTTAGCGGTCGGTTTTGGCGTCTCGCGCCCGGAGCACGTGGCGGAAATCGCTCGCTATGCCGACGGAGCGGTCGTCGGCAGCGCCCTGGTGCATCTTTTGGAGCGCCATGCCGCCGATGGAGAAGCTCAGAGGGCGGCGGTCCGGGACTATATTCGCAGTCTGCGTGAATGCACTGTTCGTCTGCCCTGACGACTGAGGGCGTCCGTCGCCCGCAGCGGAGCGCTTCACAGTGCTTGCGGCTACCCTTTACAATAGAAGGCGTGCCTGCTCGCCCCTCAGCGCAGAGCGCGAGAGTAGTAGCAGGTCGTCGCCATTCTTGCCACGAAAGGGTGATGGGCGTGTACTGTCGAGGCATCCGGGGCGCGACGACGGTCGAACGCAATGATCGTCGGGAGATTCTGGCCGCCACCGCCGAGCTGCTCCAGTTAATGGTGGAGCTGAATGAGATCCAGACTGAGGATGTCGCCAGCGTTATTTTCAGCGTGACCGATGATCTGGATGCCGCCTACCCGGCCCAGGCCGCACGTGAACTCGGTTGGACCGAGGTGGCGCTCCTGTGCGTGCGGGAGATTCCGGTGCCGGGCAGCCTGCGCAAGTGCATTCGCATTCTGCTGCATGTCAACACCGAGCGTAGTCCCGCAGAGCTGCGCCATGTTTATCTACGCGGTGCGGTGCAGCTGCGCCCAGAGTTCAGCGTCAAGCGCTCCTGAGCAGGCATCTTTAGCAGGCAGCTCCAGCCAGGGCTGGGCTTCGCTGCTCTCTCCGGTGCGTGACGTCCGTAGGCCAGTCGCGCCAGCCGCAGGCGAGGAGAGACTGCCAGCCCTATCCGTCCCGGTCAGCCCGGGCGAGCGCGCTGGCTCGTTCGTCCTTCCCATTGCTGCCTTGCGCTCTTTCCTCACCGGTTCCGATCATGACGACGAAGGCGTCGCGATGGAGGAAGGGGATCGCTGCGTGGCCAGGGCAGTTCCTCTTGCTGGGAGGCTGCATGCGCCTTAGCGACTAGCCGCCAGCCAATCCAGCTGACCAACGCAACTAACTCACGAGCTAGCTAGTCGGTGGAACAGGCCAGGCTTCAACAGAGCAGAGTAAACACATTGAGTTGACCGCTGATTGAGCTTGAGAAAGCGCGGCCCAGGCCCAGCCAGAGCAGATGGTCGAGAGGAACAGAGCATCGCTTTGCTGCTCCGCCAGGCCGCAAGCGGCTGTGGGCGGGCATGCGCTTCAAACCAGATTTCGAAGCCTGCATACGTTTGCCGAAAGCATGAAGGAGCCACGAGTCATGATCGTTGTAATGAAGCCTAACTGTAGTGAAGCCGCTATTGAGCACGTCCTGCGCTTTCTAGAGCAGGAGGGGTTCACCGGCCATCTCTCGCGCGGCGTGGAACGCACAGTGATCGGCGTGATCGGCTCGGTCAACGTGCAGAATCCTCCTGGCAAGGGGATGATCACACCGGCTCTGGGCGAGGCCCTGGAGGCCTTCCCCGAGGTAGAAGGCGTTTTCCGCGTCTCAAAGCCTTATAAGCTGGCGAGCCGCGAATTCCATCCTGATGATACGGTGGTCGAGGTGCCAGTCGCCTGTGTGGCAGGTGGCACGGTACGTATCGGTGGCCCCGCCGTGGTGATGATGGCTGGCCCCTGCACAGTGGAGAACGAGAAGCAGCTGATGACGACCGCTGAGGCTGTGCGCAAGGCCGGCGCGGTAATCTTGCGCGGTGGGGCCTTTAAGCCCTCGACCTCCCCCTATGGGTTCCGCGGCCTGGGCGAGGAGGGCCTCAAACTTCTGGCTAAGGCCTCGCGCGAGTTCGGCATGGCCGTGGTGACTGAGGTGATGACTCCCGCCGACGTACCGCTGGTCTGCGAGTATGCCGATATTCTGCAGATCGGCACGCGCAATATGCAGAACTATATGCTTCTCGATGAGGTCGGACGCGCCCAGAAGCCGGTGCTCCTGAAGCGGGGCATGGCAGCGACCATTGAGGAATGGCTCCTGGCAGCTGAATATATTCTTTCTCAGGGCAACCGTGCAGTGATTCTCTGCGAGCGCGGTATCCGCACTTTTGAGAAGAGTACGCGCAATACGATGGATCTGAGCGCCATTCCCCTGGTGAAACAGCTCTCGCATTTACCGATCGTGGCCGATCCAAGCCAGGGAACAGGCCGGCGCGATCTGGTCGCGCCGATGACGCTGGCAGCGGTGGCTGCCGGCTGCGATGGCCTCTTGATCGAAGTTCACCCCAATCCCGAGGTCGCACTCAAGGATGGCGCGCAGTCGCTGACTACTGAGCAGTTTGCCGAACTGATGCCGCGGGCAGAGGCAGTGGCCCAGGCCATCGGACGCTCGTTCGTGACGGCTTGAGATGCCTGCCCAGGCCTCGCCTCCCGGTGAGCACAGCCCCAGCCGTCCATCTGCTTGAGCGGAGCTGGAAGCGGCCTCGCCTGGGATCATGAGCAGCAAGAAGGCCCACTCGGTTGCCCGCAGGGGAGACGTGGGGCGCGCGCTTGCTCTTTCAACGCTGCTGACGCGCGCCTCGCGCCTCCTTCGGGCCTGAGATGACGGGTTCGCACTATCTATCGATCTTCAGATAAAGTTTGGTTCACCCATGCTGGAGATGCAGGAACTGGCCGGTTGAATCTGAGGGTTGTCGAGAAATTCCCCTATGATCAGGTTGGCGCAGGAGCTGGTCAGGAAGACGCCGTGACCAGTGCCCGGAAAGACAAAGAGGTAGCTATGGCTCAGGGTTTTTTGGGCCATCAGCGCATTACTGGTTGGAGTGATTGGATCGTATTCGCCCGAGAGAATCAGGGTCGGCAGGTCGCTCTTGACCGGCTGCTTTTGCTCGAGCGGCACCGGCGGGACGTTCCAGAGCTGGCAGACGCGATAGTCGGCCTCCAGACTATCCTGCATACCAGCCCGCAGCTCAGGCCGCAGGACCAGGACGGTCTTGTCCAGATCCTGAAGTGAGGTGTAGCGCATGTCCTCGCCGCATTCGACCGAGTAGTACATGCCATAGCTAATGTCATTGGCCAGCAGCAGCTCCCCATAGGTTTCGGAGATCAGCGTATACTGCCCATGATCGATCTCGCTGATGGCCCGTGGCAGGTCGGGGATAAAACTGGTCACATAGAGAGAGGTGAAGACCCACTGGACCAGGCCATCGCCCGTCAGCAGCACCGGACCATATTGGAGATCGTTGAAGGTCACCGGGTGGGCGTTGAGGCGATCCACCAGACGATAAAAGGTGGCCTCCAGGTTGGGATAGCTCTCGTTGCAGAGGGCATCTTGCTGACAGCCTTTGAAGAGGGTGTCAAAAGCGTGCTGCATCGAAGCCGGAAAAGAGGTGAAGAGGTTACTCTGAGTGGGAACGGTTGAATCAAGGATGACGCTGCGCAGGTCCTGTGGGAAGAGGCGCATGACAGTCAGAGCCAGCCGCGTGCCATAGGAGACACCATAGAGATTGACCTGCCGATAGCCGAGGGCATGGATGAGATCGTGGACGTCCTGGGCATCAGCAATGGTAGTGTAGGCGCTCAGGTGGATGCCTTCGGCAGTAAGCCGATCGTGGCAGGAGCGCATAGCTTGCAGATACTGAGCATCACTGGCCTGACGGCTAAGGTTCTCATCCTTGGTGGCCTGGGTGAAGCGGTCGATTTCCCCACAATAGAGCGAGGGCGTGGAGTAGCCCGTGCCCCGCTGGTCAAAGAGGATGAAGGTGTGCCCTAGCGTCACAGCTTGAAGGTTGGCCTGGCTGATGTAGGGACCTAGCTCGCTGAGGGTGGCCCCTCCCGGTCCACCAGAGAGATAGAGAAAGGGCGTAGCATCCGTCTGAGCGGTGCCGGCTTTGAAGATCGCCACCGCCAGGTGAATGGTGCTGCCCTGTGGCTGACTGCGGTCTTCAGGAACAGTCAAGACTCCACAGGTCAGATCGCGCCCCTGGACGATGCCTCTGCCCGGTTGAAAAGGGCAGGGTCCCGGGTGGAAGCTGCTGGTTGCGGCGTCTGGCGTTCCTGGGGTGACAACGACGCTCGCTTTCACCGTTGGCTGTGGGCTAGTCGAGCTGCTGCCCCCATGAGCAGCCAGGACGAGATAGGTTGCTATCCCACCAGCAAAGAGGATAAGGCCGATCAGGAGGACAACAATGATGAAGCGCCAGGGACCAGGTGTACGCGGCGCCGTCGGCGGAAGAAGCGGCGCTTGACCCGGTATGACGGGCGACCCTTCCAGCCCAGGACTCAAGGACGGCGGCCTGGGCAGTGCCCTGCTCTCAGTCATCAGAGGTTCGTACAACCCATTGGCCCCTCCAGGTCCGGCAGAGGGCGCCGCAGGAGTAGTCAGCCTTTCCGAGGAGAGCGGATAGATGATGTCATTGCACTCCTGATAACGCAGACCAGGGGGTGAGTACTCATAGTAGGGGGCCTCACTATAGCCCGGCTGGAATCCGTCTATCTCACGCGGTTCTTTCTCAAAGGGTGAGGTCTGCTCTGTCATCAATACGCCTTTCTAGCGCAGCCCGGTAAGGCTACCAGGCTCGTGCCTGAGCCGAAAAGGATGGAAAGAATGGCTCTGCCTTCCGGCTACCTCCCGCGGCTGCTCACCGGAAGCTGCTTCCACTTTCTTCTTCCCGCTCCCACCCGCCGGCCTGACTGGCTCGCCAGGCAGCCTGCTCCTGCTGCAATTGGAGCAGCTCACGCTCAAGTTCAAAGATTTTCTGCTGAAGAAGCTGTTTTTGCTGCTGCGGTTGCATTAAACGGAAATCTTCGATAGCCTTATACCCCCAGCGTAGCAGACCCCGAGGCACAAAGGCAGCGCTCATATAGTACTGTGTGCGCACATTGGACAGGTAGGCATTCAACTGCCTCAGATCGAGCTTCAGTGCGCGTAGCTGGAGGCGCAGCTGCTGAATGCGCTCGCGATAGGGATCTTGCCGTCGGCTTCCCCGGCGCGGCTGCGGCCTCCGGCCTTTCTCCTGCTGTTCAGCTAGCACAGGGCCTGGAGCTGGCTGCCTCCTCTCTATCTCCAGTACCTCGGCGCTAGCCTGTTCCAGCGGTGCACCGCACCAGGTGCAGAAACGGCTCCCAGCCGCAGTAGCTGTGCCACATTGAGAGCAGAACATCGTATCATCTCCTCCGCGGGTGCTTTTGCCCGGGAAACGCCGGGAATCGACGAATTTTTCGCTTTCGATCAGCCCCATTATAGCAGATGTGGCTGAGAGGAGGAACCAAAAGCCGCTGGAGGACATCTGGAGGAACGATACTGCTCCTCCCACTTCTTCCTCATCTTCCTGGTTCCCCCATACCCTTAGTCGTGACTCCCCATTTGTCCTTTACTCTCTCACCGATTGACAATCCTCACAGCTGCCACTATACTCATCTACATCAATATCCCCTGTCAGACAGGTGAGCATAGCCCAGCGTTGCCGGGAAGAATGTCCAGGGACGAGAGCATCTGCGGGCCTCTCGGAACCCACGTCGCTCCAGCCCCTCCCAGAGAGAAGGCAGGAACCAGACATGCCAACAATCCTTCCTGCTAAAGGGAGGCAACAAAAGCAGCTGCTACTCTACGAGTAGCAGTTCGGCGAGCTTATCGCTTTTATTCACAATAGAATAGTAAGCTTTATCTATTATATAGTACTTTTTATAGCAATTACCATATCAATAGCGCTCCTACTATCTGTTATTCTCTACCTCGCACTGATCCATCTGTATCCAGATCTCGATCAGGTGCCGGCAGCGTGGCATGGGGCATATGAGCTGGAGTCCGCTAGCCCTCAGCCCTCGCAAGTCGAGCAACGCGCTCCTGATTGAGCAGGTGAGTCGGGTGTTATTGCCACAGATGCGCGAGCGCTATGCTGCCGGTCAGCGCCTCTCCTTTGGCCCTATCTTGGCCCTATCGAGGTAGACCAGGAGAGGCTGCACTGCCAGGGCTATCAGAGTATCCGCTGGGCCGATGTGGTCGATGTTCGTCTGGCGGACGATTGGTTCTTCCTCTACTATGATGGCAAATGGCGCACCTACCCACCAGCCTGGTTCGCATTCAGCCCCCAGGCATACAAAAAGGAGCAGCCCAAGACTCCCGCCAAGCGCCCCAATCTGCCGCTGCTGGTGCAATTGATCCGGGAGGAGATACTGACTCAGAGCGAGGCAAGCCAACTGCCGACTACGCCCCGCGAGCCAGAAGCAGAGCCGGAGCTGGACACGGACAGTGTACTGGTGATGCCACTGGCAGTTGCACTGCAGAGAGAGTCCCGCCAGATTCAGCGAGTGGCAGCTGCTCACGCCTGGCAAAAGCGCCATCGCCTCCATATTACTGTGCTCGTGGTAATCTTAGTTTCTCCTTTTGTACTGACAGGCGGGCTGATCCTGGGCCTGGTCATCTATCAGCAGCAGCACGAGGCCGCCCTGCGCGCCCAGGTCAGCGCCCTGGTTCATCAGCGCTACTATACTGTCGCTCCCGGCGAGCAGTGCGCCAGCGGCCCGGGTCGCTGGTCAAACGATCCTCCACCCTCGATCTTTCAGTGCCTTGACGAGGGCCTGGAGATCATCCAGCCCGATACCTCCCAGGAGGCGGGCACTTTCCTCTCTTCTGATCCAGGGGACTATGACCATGTTGGCCTGACCGGCGACTTCTTCCCCGCTCACTACCAGATGCAGGTCAACGTGACCTTCGGAGAAGATCCTAACGATGTCTGCGCCTCGCTGTGGGTGCACGTCCAAAAGAATGAAAGGCATCAGGAATTTGATATCTGTGCCACTGGCGACTGGCTCGAAGGGCACTGCGATGCCTATTGCGAGCATTTCACTCTGCTCGCCCGGGGAGTGCTACCAGATCCCCAGATCCCGCCCCCTTCCTGATTGTCGGTATAGAAGCGCTGCCTGACGAGCAGCGGCTTTTCGTCGACGGCTCACTTATCACAACGATCTTCGACAGCATGTATCAGCGCACCGACTCGCTGGCTGTGCTGGTCTACAATGGGACACCTGACTCAAAGCATGAGGTCAGCGCCACGTTTGCGGACTTCAGCTATACTCCTTTGTCATCGCCCGACTAACCCTTGCGACGAAGCAAGGGCCTTCCCACGGTTCCCAGCAAGCTGGCTCCGACTGGCCAGCTTGCTGCCAAGGCTCTTCCTTGACGCTGCCTCCCTTCGCAACGTACAATAAGATGTACCGCAACAGCGACCCGGCGCCTGCCTGTTCACTGGCATACCGTTCGCTATGTACTGTTCGCCATACTGCGCCAGACCACGCCAGGCCGGTGAACAGCGGTGCCCTCTGATCAGTTGCCCGCCCGTCGGTCACGCCGCGCGCCTGCCTATCTGCACGGCTCCATAGGCGGCATCAGAGGCTGATCGTTTGCTTATGGGAGGCTCTCGTTGAACCAGGAACAGCAGTCACTGGCTCTTCCCTTTTCATCGATCGAGGATGTGCAACGGGCAATGTTTGCCCGACGCTATGTTGCTGATCGCAGTTTGGCGACAGCGGTGTTCCTGGCCCTCAAGCGCCGCAAACCGCTGCTGCTTGAAGGCGAGCCGGGCGTCGGCAAAACCGAGGTGGCCAAAGTCTTGGCCGATCTGCTGGAGACACGCCTGATCCGCCTGCAGTGCTATGAAGGGATCGACATCAGCACAGCGGTCTATGAGTGGAACTATACGCGCCAGATGCTCTATATCCGCCTGATGGAGGCCAGTGGGGCCACGCGCCAGGAGGAGCTGAAGGAGATCTTCGGCCCCGACTTCTTGATTAAGCGCCCCTTGCTCCAGGCCATCGATCCCGCCAACGCCAAGGCCCCAGTCCTCCTCATCGACGAGCTGGACCGCAGCGATGAGGAGTTCGAAGCCTACTTGCTGGAGCTGCTCTCGGATTTCCAGATCACTATTCCTGAGATCGGTACGATCGCGGCCAAAGAGCCGCCGATTGTGGTGATTACTTCGAACCGCACGCGTGAGATTCACGATGCGCTGCGGCGGCGGTGCCTCTACTATTGGATCGACTATCCAACGCTGGAGAAGGAATATTCGATTGTGCTAACGCGTATGCCGGAGGCACCCGAGCGCCTGGCCAAGCAGGTCTGCGCCTTCGTGCGCGAACTACGCGCGCTCGATCTGTTTAAGGCCCCCGGCGTCGCTGAAACACTGGATTGGATCGCTTCGCTGCTGGCTCTCAATCAGCTGGAACTGGTCGAGGGAACGGTACGTGATACGCTCGGCGCGCTGCTGAAGTATCAGGACGATGTGCTCAAGGTGGGCGGGAGCAATAACCTCGGCAAGCTGATTGAGAAGGCACGCAGCGTCAGCTCGTGATCGCAGGTGTCTATGGATGCCCACAACTTCGAGCGCCTTGACGATCCCTTGCTCTTCGCCTGGGACAGGATGGGCCCGTCTCCCTTCTCGCTCGAACCCGGACAAGACGGCCTCCGCCAGCCCGTAGCTGCTTCCAGCGCTGCAGCTGCCCTGACGACCCCGCTCTCTCCCCGCGAGCTGGAACGCGGCGAGCGCTTGCTCTATCGCCTGACCGAATTTGGCCACCTCCTCTGGGAGTCAGGGATCGAGGTCGGCCCTCAGCAGCTGCTCGATCTGGCAGAGACGCTCAACGAAATCGATATTACGAATCCAGGCGACTTCTATTATACTCTGAAATGCTCACTCCTGAATCGGCACGAGCAGGAGCTGCTCTTCGATCAGCTGTTCAATTACTACTGGCTGACTCGCGATCGCCAGAATCGCCCGCCTGACCCCGGTTCGACCCGGCGCGATGATCGCCAGATCCGCTTGCCGCCCTCGGAGCGGAAGCGGCTGGCCGAGCACCTGAACGCCGACAATCAGCAGCGCGAGTTGCGTGTAGGCGAGCGGGAGAGCGAGCGGAGGCGCCTGTCAGACGAGGAGGCGGGCGAGCAGGAGGATGAGCAGGCTCCTCCCCAGGGTACAGCCTACAGCGCCCTGGAGCTGCTGCGCAAGAAGGATTTTGAATCGTTCACCTGGGAGGAGGTTCAGGAGGCCAAGCGCCTGATGGCCGAGATGCGCTGGAACCTCGGCCTGCGCCCGACGCGCCGCAAGCGCCCAGTGCGCAAGGGCGATTATCCTGATATGCGCCGCATTGTGCGACGCAATCTGAAGTACGGGGCGGAGCTGCTGGAGCTAACCTGGCGCGAGAACAAACTGAAGCCGCGCCCTCTGGTAATTATCTGCGACATCAGCGGCTCGATGAGCCTCTACTCACGCCTGCTGCTGCACTTCATCCACACAATCTCAAACGGGCTGCTGAACGTCGAGGCCTTCGTCTTCGGCACGCGCCTGACGCGCATCACACGTCAGCTGAAACGGCGTGACGTCGACGACGCGGTACGCGAGGTCTCGCGTACGGTTCAGGACTGGTCGGGCGGCACACGCATCGGCGAGGCACTGCATACTTTTAACCAGCAGTGGGCCAGGCGTGTTCTGGGTCGCGGCGCGGTGGTGCTGATCATTAGCGACGGCTGGGATCGCGGCGATGCTAACTTGCTGCGCGCCGAGATGGACCGCCTGCAGCATAGTTGCCACCGCCTGATCTGGCTCAATCCTTTGCTCGGCTCGCCCGACTATCGCCCACTGACAATCGGCATGAAGACGGCCCTACCCTACATCGACGACTTCCTGCCGGCCCACAATCTCGATAGCCTGATCAAACTGGGCAAGCTACTTGAGCGGATTGATGATCGGCGCCCACTACGCACGCCCACAGCCCGCCGCGAGGCGGTCCAAGCCTGGAACCGCCTCACTTCCTGAGCAGGACATACTCCCCTCAGTGGTCCGCTCACTCGGCAAAACGTGGCGCGAGCAGTGCGGGCGCCATACTGGATGCTGTCGAGCCTTTTTGCGGAGGTGTTCCCTATGCGCGATATTCTGCCGGATGTTGAGCGCTGGCGGGCACGCGGCGAGCGCGTGGCCGTGGCTACGGTTGTCTCGGTGGCCGGTTCCGCTCCCCGCCGGCCTGGGGCCAAGCTGGCCGTCAGCGAGAAAGGGGAGATCAGCGGCTCCGTCAGCGGTGGCTGCGTGGAGCCGGCAGTGATCGAAACAGCGCTGCAGGTGATCAAGGACGGCAAGCCCCAAATGCTGGAGTTCGGCATCAGCGAGGAGGAGAATTTCGAACAGATCGGCCTCGCCTGCGGCGGGACGATCCATGTCTTTGTCGAGCGCCTCGACTGGTAGTGGACCGCTTAGCGAGCGGGATTGAGGCGAACTGAGGCCTCTCCCGCTACGCCAGCGCAGGAGATGGTCTCTGATGAGTGCTCTCTACGAGGAACTAAAACAGCAACTGGCGCAGGAGCGTGGTGTGGCCCTGGCCACCCTGGTACGCTCCTCTTCTGGCCAGGGAATCGGCGCGAAGCTCCTGGTCTTTCCCGATAAGAGCTTTCATGGCTCTTTCGGCCTGCCGGAGCTGGAGGCGCGTGTTGTTGAAGATGCCGAGCAGGCGATCTGGATCGGAGAGCCAGGCACGCGGCTCTATACCTTGCATGAACAGACCTTCGAGGTCTTTATCGAAGGCTTTCCTCCTCCCCCACGCTTAATTATCGTCGGCGCCGGCCATATCGCTATCCCTTTGACAACCTTCGCGCGAACGCTGGGTTACCGCGTGGTGGTGATCGACGCTCGCGCTGCCTTTGCGACACGCGAGCGTTTCCCCCATGCCGACGAGCTGATCGTGGCCTGGCCCGACGAGGTTTTGGCCAGGATGGATCTCAATCCGTCAACGGCGGTCGCCATTCTGACCCACGACCCCAAGTTCGATGAGCCATCCCTTAAGGTGGTTCTCTCGCGCCAGGTCGGCTACGTCGGAGCCATCGGCAGCCGCAAGACTAGCCAGGAGCGCAATGAGCGCCTCAAGCAGCAAGGGCTGACCGACGAGCAGCTGAGCCGTATCCATGCTCCGATCGGGCTGAACATCGGGGCCAAAACTCCCGAGGAGATGGCCCTGGCGATTATGGCCGAGATCGTCGCCAGCCGCTACGGGAAAGATCGTACAGCCATTCTGGACTGGTCCCGCAAATAGAATTTGTAACTTCCCGGCGGTCGCTACGTTTCTATCAGAGAAAGGGGGTTTTGCCTGCTTCTCTGTAGGTAGGCTGTGCTGGGAGGAGGAAGGTGGCAGTGCTGTAACTACAGAAGCGCTAGTCTTGAGAAGGAAAGAATATGCCGGACTATCCCTATGATCCGCACGAAGATCTGACAGAGCCAGTACCTCCATCTGGCCCGCCTCCTGCCAGCGGCGGGCAGGGGAAGTTGATCATAGGTAACTTTCACAACTCAGCAGGGAACCAGACGCAAGGCAGGCGTCAGCTACCACCGGGCTATCAGGGCTATCAAGCCTATCGCGGGGGAGTTTCTACTCCGTCGCGTCGACCAGGAGCCGAGCCTTATCCGAGGAGCTACCCCGCGACCGCGACTCCTGCGCTTCGCTCGCGCCGCTCGTTCCTGCGCCGGCGCGGCTGCGCCATCGGCTGCCTCTCTCTGCTGCTGGTAGTTGTCCTGCTCGCCGGCTTCTCTGTCTACGTGCTCCAGCGCGTGCTGGCCTTTGGCTCGGCCATCTCAACGCAGGCCCCGCTGAGCACACAAACAGGCTTTATGAGCACGTCAGATCGTGTCAATCTGCTGGTCCTGGGTTTCGGCGGCGGTGACCATCCCGGCGCTTACCTGACCGACTCGATGATGCTCATGAGCCTCATTCCCTCGACTCAACATACGACGCTCATCTCAATCCCGCGCGATCTCTGGGTCCAGGTGCCTTCCGGCTCCGGTCACTACGGCAAGATCAATAGTGTTTACGAGGTGGCCTCGAACAACAATAAGGACCCTGTGGCCGGTGGCAACGCCGCAGCCCAGAAGGTCTCGTTGATCACTGGCCTCGATGTCAAATACTGGATGACGATCGACTTCGACGGCTTCCGCGAGCTGATCAACGCTATCGGCGGCATCGATGTCTATGTCCCCGATTCGTTTACCGCCCTCTATCCCAAGAACGATGACCCAAATATCGATGCGAGCTGGATCAAGGTGCATTTCTCAAAGGGAATGCAGCATATGGACGGCGAGACGGCGATCCGCTACGCCCGTGCCCGCGAGTCGCTGGACAATCCCGCTGAGGGCACCGATTTCGCTCGCTCTGCCCGCCAGATGATTATCATTAAAGCGGTGATCAGCAAGGTGAAGCAGTGGTCAACCTGGCCTCACCTCTTCGACGCGATGGACGCCCTGAAGCAGACCATCTATACGAATATGTCCCTGACCGACCTCGGCCTCTTCTCCTTGAAGATGGACCTCAATCAGGCCCATCGTATTGGTCTGAGCAACCAGAATGTGCTGGTCGACTCACAGTCAGCGGACGGACAGTACATTCTGCTGCCGGCAAACAATAACTGGCAGCTCATTATTGACTACATTCGCAAAAATCTCTATAACTAGAGAGAGCACCATTTGCTGAGGCATGAGGAGCAGCTACGGGGAAGCATTCTGTGGCTGCTCCTCCCAAGGCAGGTTCAGGCGAGCCAGGCAAAAAAATAGGCAGAGCAGTGGATAAGAGCGTTTCCTCAATGGCCACTCTCCTCCGCCTCCACCGGCGCAACTGAGCAGAAAAGGCCAGACAGTGCAATGCTCCATGTCAGTCAGCCCGGCGCGCATAGCATGAGGGGAGGGAGGGAGCTACTGCGGCGAAGAGCAAAGCAGAAGGGACATAAGGGGATGACACAACAGTTTTCTCGCCTGGTCGCCGGCGTCTATCGCATTGGGCAAGTCTTTACCCGGGCAGGTTCCACCGTCACCAGCTGCACAGCCTATAATCGAAACACGAACGATGTCGTGGGCCTGCATCTGATCGCCCTACCGCCGCCGACCGCAGCTTCTGCTCCTCAACAGTTGCAGAATCTCTTTGCACTGCTAGAGCGGCGTCGCCAGGTGCAGTCACCGGCAGTGCTACACCTCCATACCTGGGGCATCGACGGGCCGTGGCTCTATTTAGTGACCGACCCGCCGCGTGGCGTGAGCCTGCGCTACCTGATGGACCACGAGCATATCGATCTGCAACGCGCGCTGCAGATCGTACGCCAGATCCTGAAGGGTGCCGAAGCCCTAGAAGCCCAGGGCTTTGTGGGGTTGGATCTTCGTCCTTCTTTGATTACGGTGCAGGTCATTGAGTTCCGCGACTATGTGCAGATCGATGACCTCGGCCTGCGCCTGCTGGTCAACACTCTCGGTCTGGGGGGCAGCCAGCAGCCCGACGACATGGCTTTCTTTGATCCGCGCTATCTAGCGCCCGAGGAGATTCAGGGACTGCCTCCAGGCCCCTGGAGCGACGTCTACCACGCCGGCCTGCTGCTCTTCGAGCTGGTGACCGGTCGCCCGCCTTTCGTAGGACGCACTATTGCAGAAACCGCCTTTCTGCAGACGAGCACGCCTCTCCCGAGCCTGGAGCTATACCACCACAATACGCCAAATGTGGTGCAGGCACTCCTAGAGCATGCTCTGGCCAAGCAGCCGGCCCAACGCTTTGCCTCAGTGCAGGCTTTCCTGAATGCGCTCAACGGCATTCAGATGCCGCCCCCACCCGAGCGTGTACCAGCCTTCGGAGAGGTCACTCTGCTGGCATCGACTGAGCAGCCGCCCTCTTCGACGGTTACTCGTGAGATCGCGGCGATAGGGACGACCAGCGACCTCACCCTGGCCCAAACC
This sequence comes from Thermogemmatispora aurantia, assembly GCF_008974285.1. GTDB lineage: Bacteria > Chloroflexota > Ktedonobacteria > Ktedonobacterales > Ktedonobacteraceae > Thermogemmatispora > Thermogemmatispora aurantia. Next base: position 368,399 of record NZ_BKZV01000002.1, read on the forward strand.
TTGATTCAAGCTCCCCAGAGAGAGGCCGCCAGTACCCCAACCTCGCCCGAGGCCGGTCCTGGCAGCGAGCACGCCGAGGAGAGCGTGTTGGCCTATCTCTGTTTTGAAGGGGGCGAACGTCCGCTGCGCCTGCCGATCAGAGGGCGCAATGTTGTGGTCGGGCGGGCTGATCCGCGCCGCCACCTCTATCCAGATATCGATCTGACACCCCTGGACCCCAATATGGTGGTCTCGCGCCAACACGCTCGTATCCACTTTGAAGAGACCTTCTTCTACATCGAGGATCTGAAGAGCCATAACGGAACCTGGCTGGGCGGGCTGCGGCTGAAGCCGCTCAAGGCCGAGCTCCTACAACACGGCGACCGGCTGCGCTTCGGTTCGCTCGAATGCATCTTCCGGGTGCCAGGTCAGCCCGACCCGCCGCGGCCCGGTGCCGGTGCCGGGCCCGAGCCACAAGCCAAGTCCCCACCTAACTAAACCGAACCAGCCCGGCAGCCAGAGAGCGGAGACGGGGTCTCTCACAGCAGACTACGCTCAGAGCAGGTGGCCTGGTCCGCCAGGTCATTACGTTTGAGCGCGAGCGATGGCCAGCAGATCAGCAAGCAGGCCCTGGGCTGTCTGGCGGCGGCCTGCCCCGGGGCCAATCACTGTGACAGAGTCAAGGGTGTCGCACTCAACAGTGAGGGCATTCATGACACCATCAACACGCGCCAGGGGATGCTCCAGTGGCAGGGCCACTGGTTCCACTCGTGCCTCGACAGGCAGCGCTGGCATCTGACCGGAGGGAGAGGTGGCGCTGACCTCCACTCCCTCGCGCAGGCGCAAGGAGGCCACCAGCTTGATGCGGCGTCCCTGGGCCTGCGCGGCGCGGACCTCCTCCTGCGTCACGCCGGCGATACCGCGTCGCTGCACCTGTTCGGCCCGTAGTGGCAGTCCGAAGACCAGCGCAGCCAGAATCAAAGTCTTGGCCAGGGCATCATAGCCTTCCACGTCCGCGCTGGGATCAGCCTCCGCATAGCCGAGGCGCTGCGCCTCCAGCAGCGCCTCACTGTAGTCGCGTCCCTGGCTCATGGCCGTCAAGATATAGTTGGTTGTCCCATTGAGGATGCCCGAGAGGGCGCGAATACGGGCACCGGCTAGACCCTCAAGGAGCGTGCTCAGCACTGGTGTACCAGCCATGACTGTGGCCTCCATGCGCAGCTGGACCCCCTTGCGCGCGGCTAAAGCCAGCAACTCGTGGGCAGCCAGGGCCACCGGTCCCTTATTGGCAGTAATCACATGTATGCCCTGCTCCAGCGCCTGGCGGATATGGCTCAAGCCCGGTTCCCCATCGCGCAGGTTCGTCCCCGTCACCTCAACCAGCACATCGGCCCCAGTGGCCGCCAATCCCTCGCGCACCGTCGGCCAGCGCTTCACCCCCGTCGCCGCATAGGCTGTCAGCGGCTGACCACTGGCCGCGATCCTCAGCAGCTCCGCCTCATCCAGGCCCTCCGCGCGGGCCAGAAAGCCGGAGCGAGCCGTGGCCACCGCCACCAGACGGGCATCCAGACCATAGGCGGCTCGCAGCCAGTCTCGCTTCTCCATCAGCAGCTCGGCCAGCCCCTGGCCAACTGTGCCGAAGCCAATCAGGGCAAGGCGCAATTCCTTTACCATTGCAGTAATACCCTGTCAATCGTTATCGAAATGAGCTGAGTTGAGTTCCTCAGCGCGTTATCGTCGTTTGCGCCGGGTTGATCAGCTTACACCTCTCCCGCTCCTGGTCATGCGCCTCACCTCAACGAGACTGGTGAGCGAGCGCACCAGCGCCAGTCTGGGCGCAGGCAGCCAGCGGAGTAAACTGGGAGCAAGCAGGCAGATCAACTAGATCCAGGACAGCTTGAAGCGCGCCAACAAACGCCGCACAGGGCCAAGCAGTTCGATCTGCCCATCGATTTTTAGTAGACGCGCCGCCCGCAGATAGACCACGATGCCGACCGCCATTTCGATAAGCAGTTTCACCAGAGCCACCAGGACCTGAAGCAAGCCTCCATGCGTAATCATCGGGCGGGTCGGATCAGTTGTATTCAGCAAGAAATCCAGCAGCAGGCGGACCAGGAAGACCGCCAGGCCCATCGCGCCCGTCGCCACCAGCACCCGACTCAAGAACGTTCCCAGGTCGCGGGTAATCAGTCCGCCGATGCGCTGATGGATCAGGCAGAGGAGGACCGTGGCCTCCAGCAGACCGGCTACTGAGGTAGAGAGGGCCAAGGCCCCCATGCCCCAGGCCGCGCCCCACAAGCGGGCGAAGGCGTTGATCAACAAGAGACCCAGGGCAATCTTAAAGATAAACTGACCGACACTGACAATGACCGGCGTCGTACTATCGCGTAGAGCATAGAACGAGCGCGTCAGAATCTCTACAGCAGCCTGGCCAGCCAGACCAATGGCGAACATCGACAAAGGGATAGCCGTAATTTCGGCGCTCTCCAGGCCAAAAGCGCCGTGCTGATAGAGCGTCTGAATAATGGGCAGCGCCAGCACAATCAAGCCCAGGCTGGAAGGAATCGACAAGAAGAGGATGCCGCGCAAGGTCTCCATCACGATGCTGCGCGCTCGCTCCAGGCGCCCGCGCGCCACATACTCGGCGATCGTCGGGAAGGCCGCCGTGGAAATAGCCATGCCGAAGATGCCCAGCGGCAGCAGCATCAGCGAAAACCCGTAGTAGTAAGCTGTGATAAAGCCAAGGAGCGTCTGCTGCCCAAGCGAGCCAACGGCTACCAGTGTCCCCAGCAGCAGGATCAGGGCGCGGTCGACAAAGGTCGTCGTTGAGAGCATCGCGGCATTGATAATGCGCGGGATCATCTGGCGCCCGATTTGACGAACGCCGGGATGGCGCCAGTCAAAGGAGGGGCGGAAGTGCATGCCTACGCGCGGCAGCCCTGGAATCTGGATACCGACCTGGAGCAAGGCTCCCAGCACAACCCCAGCACTGGCGCAGTAGACGGCCACCATCGAATTGCGCTGACCGATTAGCGCCAGAAACATTCCTGGCAGCAGGCCCGCGATCAGCCCGACGTTATAGAGCACAGTCCCCAAGGCGTAGAGTGTAAAGTGCTGCTGCGCGTTCAGCACGGCGCTGACAATGACTCCACTGCCAAGAACCACCGCCTGGAAGAGCATGATACGCGTCAGCGCGATGATCAGGCTCAGCTCGCCCGGGCTGACATTGGGATTATACAGCGGTACAATCTGATTGGCAAAAATGAAGCCGATCAGAGCAATGATTAACATAATGGTCGTGGCCAGCGTCAGCGCCGTATTGGCGACATGCCAGGCCGTCTTCTCGTCGTGATCGCTGACCATGTAGCGCGTAAAGACGGGAATGAAGGCCGAGCTGAGGGCTCCGCCGGCCACAATATTAAAGATCGTATCAGGCAAGAGAAAAGCCTGATAGAAGGCACCAGAGGTCGGATCAGTTCCAAAGACCGCGGCAAACATCGAGGAGCGCAGCAGCCCCAGGACACGACTGGCCACGAAGGCACCAGTGAGAATGAAGGCCGCGTTGCGCACCTGCACTCGCCGGATCATCGCGGTATCCTGAGCCGGCTCCGAAGCAGGCTGCAAGGCGGGAGTCGAAGGCGCAGCGGCAGCAGACGCCACTGAGGCTGAGGCCGCTGGCCTGGCCACCGGCATCGGCTGCTCCTGCATCTGGAGCTGAGTCTGAGCCTGCCCCTGTCCCTGACTCAGACCACCACCGATCTCACCAGCCTGACCACTCAGCGCCGACGGGGAGAGAGGAGCCAGATCCCCCATGCGGCGCCTGAAAACCTTACGCTGAATCAAATCGCTCAGATCCGGCTGCTGCACACGACGCTGCTGCCGACGCAGACGCTCCTCACGCAACTGCTGTAAACGCGCCTGGCGCAAAGCCGGCAACGGCTGCGATGGCTGCGGCACATTGGCATAGAGATACTCCATCCCCTGCCCATAGCCCAGCGAGCCGCCCATATCTGGTAGATGCTGCTCCTGATATAAGCGCCCCGACTGGGACCCTACCCTGCCACCAGAAGGCACCTGGGGAGGATAGACTGGCTGCTGCGGCGGGAGCGAGACAGGTGGCAGATTCGCGCCTGACTTCCCTGCGGCCCCTGCACCCAGTTGCTCCTGATCATACTGCCAGCCATAATAAGGACTTTGCTTGTTACTTTCTTCTGCCATCCAGGTGCTATTCCTCTTTTTCGTGGATCACATACTGTTTCTTCCTGACAGTCCTGCCGTCGTTCTCATGCGGCTTCTTTTAGAGAATAACAGGTTGGGCAGACAAGTCAAGCCCTTGAACTGAGCAGTAGCGGGAACTTCCCCCAAATGGGGGAAGCTTCTTCTCTCTCCGACCCCGCAGGCTCTCGTGGTAGAATTGTCCCCGGTGAGTCGTGTCTTTCTTGAGAGCGTACTCGTTCTGTTGCTATGATAGGACATCTCCCTGAGCGAGCAAGCAGATGGTGGCGGTTAGAGGTGGCTTGGTGGCAAGCAAGCTAGCTCTCTCGCCTCTTGCTTTTTTGTCGCTTGCATCGGCAAAAACCATTGTGCATGGGCACCATTCTGACCAACCGAGGTAGATAGATGGAAGACTTACACGCTGTCATCCTGGCGGGCGGCAGCGGGACACGACTCTGGCCGCTGAGTACCCCCGAGTTCCCCAAGCAGTTCCTGCCTCTCCCGGGAGGCCGCAGCATGATTCAAGAGACGCTGGCACGAGTGACGACCCTGGTGCCGCCAGAACGGATCTGGGTGGTGACTGGACGAGCTTTCAGCGAGCTGGTGCGCCAGCACCTGCCAGAGGTGCTTCCCAGGCAGATCCTGGAGGAGCCTGTCGGGCGCAATACGGCTCCCGCTATTACCTGGGCAGCTTCCCTGCTGGCCCGTCGCTCCCCTCGGGCCGTGATGGCGGTCTTTCCCGCTGATCATGTGATCACGAAGCTGGAGCCATTCCAGCGGGCGATCCGCTTCGGCTATCAGCTTGCTCAACGTGGCTACCTGGTAACGTGGGGCATCCGACCCACCGAGCCAGCCACCGGCTACGGCTATATCCGCTTCGCTTCCCCAGTGGCCGACGGCTACGGTCACCAGGCGTTCAGCGTGGAGCAGTTCGTCGAAAAGCCTGATCTGGCGACTGCACAGCGCTATCTCCAGGATGGACATTACGTCTGGAACAGCGGCATGTTTATCTGGCAGGCCGCCACGATCCTGGCAGAGGTCCGCACCCATCTGCCGGCTCTGGCGGAGCAGCTGACCCGCATCGTGGAGGCAATGGGCACCCCCGCCGAGCGACCGCTGTTAGAGGAACTCTGGCCTTCGTTGATCTCTATTTCTATCGACTACGGCGTGCTGGAGAAAACCGATCGGCTGGTGGTCATCCCGGTCGATATTGGCTGGAGCGATGTGGGAAACTGGGAGCAGTACGGAGCGCTCTACGATGCCGATGGCAATGGTCTGCGCGGCATCGGCCACCACTTCGCTCTCGGCAGCCAGAATGTCTTTGTCTACAATACGACGCAGCGGGAAATCTATACGGTCGGCCTGGAGGATGTGATCGTGGTGGCCCTGGAGGATAAGACTCTGATCTGCCATAAGAATCATGTGCAGCGTGTGCGCGAGCTAGCCGAAGCTCAGCTTCTTCAACGGTCAAGCACTACCGCTGCTCGCAACGGTCACCAGTCGGGACCAACGCCCGCCTCTGCGCCATCGCCCATGCCATCCTCGGCAGGCCAGAGCGCTTCCGCGCTCAGCTTCAACCTGGCGGCTGGTGATCCCCCAGCCATGACTCCCGAGGGACCAGCGTCAGGGAGAGACCCGGAGCCGGGTGGCTCCGCCGAACAGAGCCAACCGACTATCTGATCCGGCAGCTTCCCCCGCGGTCTCTTCATCTCGCTCAGCCGCTCCTATCTCAGGGCGGGGCTTCAGGTACGTCTGCCTGGACTACCCCGCCCTTTCAGTCGCGTCGCTCGCCATACTCACGGTAGCGATAGCCACGATAATAGCGATGGCGATGACGCCAGTGACGGTAGGTCGCGAGATGCCAGATGGTGAGCAGGACCGCCCCGCCGATGATGGCCTGGGTGAGGGCAATCGGCTCGCCGAAAATGGTCACGTCGCTGCCGACGTGAAAAGGTAGAAGAACGGCGAGGAGGATGCCAATAAAGGCACAGAGGACGGCCCCAAGAATGCCATAGGGGAGACGCCAGCCGATGATCGTTTCAGCTACAATTCCCAGAAGCACAGCGATGACGAAATAAATTAAGTGGGCCAGGGTGACGGTGAAGAGTGGCTGGGCGGCAAGGGCGGCAAGCACTGCTACGGATAACACGGTAGCCTCCTGGATTAAGATGGCGCTCTTCAGCAGGCTCATGATACCGAGATAGGTCCGCTCCGTCAAGCCGCAGTCCTTTCTTTTGCCTTCCTCCGCTCTCAACGAGAGCCTGCCTCCTCCTCCCTCGCGCTATGCTATAATGGGTGGCGGACAAGGCGCTGACCAGGGTGCCTGGATCAGTCGCCTGGGGCTTTGTTCGCTCGCGCTCGTGCGTACGTTCGTTCCTGAAGTGAGGGTAAGCTCGCCTCGCCAACTACGCTGGCTGATTGATTGGCCAGCACAGAGATTCTGCCGGTTGACGAAGGCGTTCGGTGCGAAAGGCGATCTCCTGTCATGCTCTCCGACCAACCCATCTTTGGCTCACAGGCAATGGTCTCCTGCGCTCATTACCTGGCTACTCGGGCTGGTTTGCAGGTGCTGGAGCGCGGAGGGAATGCCGTTGATGCTGCAGTTGCAGCTAACGCAGCGATGACTGTCGTCTACCCGCCAACCTGCTCAGCGGGTGGAGATGTCTTTATGTTGATCTGGGAGGCGCGCAGCCGCCGGCTGCATGCGCTGAACGGCAGCGGGCGGGCGCCGCGTGCTCTGACGCCCGAGTATTTCGCTGCTCACTCGCTGCGCGAGATTCCGGCGATCGGCCCGCTCTCGATTACGGTTCCGGGGGCAGTCGATGGCTGGTTCGAGGCCCTGGAGCGCTTTGGCCGACTGCCGGTTGAGGAGGTCTTTGCGCCGGCAATTGCTTACGCCGAGGAGGGCTTCCCGGTCTCGCCCAAGCTGGCCGGCTGGCTGGAGCGCGCCGCTGAGACGGTGCTGCAGCGCTGGGAAGCGACAGCCCGCGTCTTTCTACCTGGGGGCCGTCCTCCAGGCTGCGGTGAGATCTTGCGCCAGCCTGACCTGGCCCGTACGTACCGTCTGCTCGCACGCGAGGGTCGTGAGGCTTTCTATCGTGGGCCTCTGGCGCGTACGCTCGTTGACTATGTGCAGCGCTGCGGCGGGGTGCTGAGCCTGGAGGATCTCCAGGCCCATCATTCGGATTGGGTAACGCCGCTGTCAACAACCTACCGCGGCTATGAGGTCTTTGAGTTTCCTCCCAATTCGCAGGGCCTGACGGTCCTGGAGATGCTCAATATTCTGGAGGGCTATGATCTGAAGGCGCTCGGCTATCAAAGTCCTGAGACGCTGCACCTGATGATCGAGGCCAAGAAGCTGGCCTTTGCCGATCGCGATCGCTATATCTCTGATCCGGCCTTTGTGGAGATTCCGGTGGAGCGCCTGCTGAGCAAGGCGTACGCGGAGCAGCTGCGGGCACGCATCAATCCAGAGCGTGCCTCCTTCCATGTCGAGGTCGAGAGCGAACCTGAGCGCGACGGCGATACGATGTATCTGTGCGTGGTTGATAGTGAGGGCAATGCCGTCTCGCTGATCCAGAGCCTTTTCTATAGCTGGGGCAGCGGGATCGTGGCCGGCGAGAGTGGCGTGCTGCTGCACAATCGCGGCTCCTATTTCTCTCTCAACCCGCGCCATGTGAATTATCTGCAACCAGGCAAGCGCACGATGCATACGCTGACGCCAGCGCTGGTGCTGCGCGACGGCGAGCCGTTCCTGGTGCTGGGCACGATGGGAGCGGATGCCCAGCCACAAATCCACGTGCAGCTGCTGACGGCGGTGATCGACTTCGGCTTGAATATTCAGCAGGCGATCAATGCGCCGCGCTGGCGCAGCGGCCTCCTGTGGCAGCAGGGCGGGCGCCGGCAGCTGCTGCAGGGGCAGCTGGGCGCTCACCCGCTGGGAGAGCGCGAGGCGAGCGAGGTGGTGGCCCTGGAGCAGCGCTTTCCCAATGCGGTAGCGCTGGGGCTGGAGATGCTGGGCCACCGGGTGGCAGTCTGGGGACCGTGGGAAGACGATATGGGCCATGCTCAGGCTATTCTGATCACACCCGATAACCATCTGCTCCAGGGCGCCGCAGATCCACGCTGCGATGGCTTAGCCCTCGGCTGGTAGCTTCTCTTTACCTGGCTGGCGCTGTCATGCTGGCTGGCTCGGCTTCGCTCTGTCCCACTCGGTTCGCCAGCGAGGCGGGCAACGGCTCTGCCGCGCTCGCCCTGCTAGCGAACCTTGTGCTCCTGGGACTTGCGCGAGCAGGTCGACAGCCGGCTTCTTCTGCAGTCGGCAAGCCTGGGTCTGCAGGGCAGGAGTGCACCCCCTGCTTTGCTATGCTGCTCTCGTGTCCGCACCCTGGGTCCCGACCCGAAGCGCCAGGGTGCCATCTTCTTTCTCTCGGCCAGATGCCTGGCTCAATCTCCCATGCCCTATCAAGATCAAGATCTGGCTCGCCTTCGCTACCCTGGCGCCTTGGCCCGGTCCAGTTCTGTTCTGCCCTCACGCTCGCCACTACGCGCGTGTGCCAATTTTCTGTTACAATGAGAACACTTTCTTGAGTTTATGGTTGCTTTTTGAGGAGGCGAGATGCTGCAAACCTGGAAGAAACGAAGCGACATTCCAAAAGAGTATACGTGGGATTTGGAGAGCATCTTTGCAACTGATGAGGCCTGGGAGCGCGAGTATCAGGAGCTACAGGGACTGCTGCCGGGCCTGGAAGCCCTCAAGGGGACACTGGCCCAGAGTGGCGAGGCTCTGCTGACCGTGCTGCGCCGACGCGATGAGTTCTTCGAACGGCTGGAGACGCTGCTGGTCTACGCCTCGATGCGCAAGGATGAGGATACCAGTAACAGCCACTACCAGGGAATGTACGATCGCGCCCTTCAGCTCTACGTGCGCGCGTCCACGGCGATCTCCTTTATCGAGCCGGAGATTCTGGCGGTGCCCCAGGAGAAGCTGGAGCGATATTTGCGGGAAACTCCCGGTCTATCGCTCTATGAGCATCAACTGCACGACCTCAATCGCCAGCGCCCGCATATTCGTTCCGCCGAGGTGGAGGCAGTGCTGGCCGCCGCCGGCGAGATGGCCGAGACGCCCGACGCCATCTTCACAATGATCGATAATGCCGATCTGCACCTGCCGACTATCCGCAATGAGCAGGGCGAGGAGGTGGAACTGACCAAGGGGAACTACCTGGTCTTTATCCGCAGCACGGATCGGCGCGTGCGTAAGGAGGCGTTCGAGGCACTGCACGGGACCTTCCTCAAGCAGCGCAATACGATCGCCGCCACCCTGGCCGGCCATATCAAGACGGATATGTTCTATACACGGCAGCGCGGCTATCGCTCGGGCCGCGAGCGGGCCCTGGCTCGCTATAACATTCCTGAGAGCGTCTACGATATGCTTATCGAGACGGTCAGCGAGGAGCTGCCGCTGCTGCATCGCTATCTGCGCTTGCGCAAGCGCATGCTCCAGCTCGATGAGCTGCATATGTACGATCTCTACGTGCCGATCGTCAAGGAGACGCTGCAGGAGATCTCCTACGAGCAGGCACGCGATACGATCACTACCGCCCTCGCTCCTCTGGGAGAAGAGTACGTCAGCGTGCTCAAGCAAGCCTTCAGTGAGCGCTGGATCGACGTCTTCGAGACGCCCGGCAAGCGCGGCGGTGCCTACAGCGGCGGTGCCTATCGGACACGCCCCTTCATCCTGCTCAACTTCCAGGGCAACCGCGATAGCATGTATACCCTGGCGCACGAGCTAGGGCACTCGCTGCACTCGTACTACACGCGCCGCCACCAGCCCTTCGTCTACGGGGACTACACGATCTTCGTGGCCGAGGTGGCTTCGACGTTGAATGAGACGCTGCTCACCGAGTACTTGCTTAAGACGACGGAGAGCCGTGAGGAGCGATTGGCGATTCTTAATCATTCGCTGGAGGACTTCCGCGGGACGCTCTACCGCCAGACGATGTTTGCCGAGTTCGAGCATCAGATTCACCAGCTGGCCGAACAGGGCGAGCCACTGACGGCGGATACGCTGAGCCGGCTCTACCACCGCCTCAATGAGAAGTACTATGGGGCCGAGGTGGTCATCGATGACTTGATCGATATCGAGTGGGCCCGTATTCCTCACTTTTATTACAACTTCTACGTGTATCAGTATGCAACTGGCATCTCGGCAGCCTGCGCGCTGGCTCAGCAGATTCTGGAACAGGGGGCACCGGCGGTTGAGCGCTATCTGCAGTTCTTGCGCTCCGGTTCCTCGGACTATAGCATCGAGCTGCTGCGACGGGCCGGGGTCGATATGACAACGCCGAAGCCGGTGCGCCAGGCGCTGCGCCTGTTCGAGACACACCTCACGCAGATGGAGGAGCTGATCGGCTAGGAGGGAGGACCAGGGATCTGGCCGGCTCGCGTCGCTGTGCTGCGCCTGGGCACCGCCAGGCCGCCCAGCACGGAGCCGCCAGACGGCGTACTGCTCCCTCCCTCATTCCCGCCGACCCTGGTTAGACGTGGGCCGCGATGAAGTCGCGCATGGCCTCCAGGACCTGCTGCGGCTGCTCGATGTGCGGGGAGTGTCCACAGTTGGCTAGCTGGAGTTCGTGATAGACCCCTCCTTGCTGGCGATAGCGCTCCAGGAGCCACCGGATCTGGGTCTTCATGGGCTGGGGCGGATACTGCTCGACCCCTGGCCAACCGGGGACGATCCCAAGCTGCCCAAGATAGCCTAAGTCGAAGAAGGAGGTGTCTGAGACGATCTGGTCGTCGGCGCCATGAATCCAGAGAATGGGTGGCTTGGGACTGAGATCAACTAGCGCCGCTTGATTGAGATAGGCAGGGGAGAGGGCATTGTTGACTCCCTGGCGGCCCGGGGCGACATAGGGCCAGTTCGGTGAAGGAACAGAGTCGCCCGGATAGTTGCCAGGCCCGGTGCGCGTGGAGAGAATGCCGCTGACGTAGATCTCTTCACGCTCGGGGGCCACGCGGAACGGCGGCTTGAAGTAGAAGTTGTTCATGACGGCCCGCGGCGAGCCTTGCTCGGCGCTGCGATCACCGGCGGCGAGACGCTGCACGAACTCAGCGTTGGCAGTTCCCCCTCCGCTGCCAGCGAAGTCCGGCCAGACCGGGCGCCCGTTAGCGTCGCGCGTTCCTCCAAAGCCAAAGGGCGAACCGGTGGCCTCTAGAATGAGGCCGCGCAGCCGGCCAGGATAGTCAATGGCATACTGCATGGCAACATTGCCGCCGAGCGACCAGCCAAGCAGATAGAAGCTGCTCAGTCCCAGGGCTTCCGCAAAACTGGCCAGGTCGTCTGAGAGATCGCTTACACCGCGCGTGGCGTCGATCGGCAAGACCTGGCTGTCACCATAGCCCCGCATGTCGGGCGCGTAGACATGATAGCCCAGGGCCGCCAGGGCCAGCATGAGGTCCTGGAAGAAGAGCGATGAGGAGCAGTTACCGTGCACAAGAATGAGCGCCGGCCCTTCGTTCCCCGCTTCCAGATAGGCGATCTCCAGACGCGCTGTGTTGCAGCGCCTCTGACTGATGCCAGGTAAGAAGACTGAGGTGGGCATGTCTTGGTGCCTCCTTCATTACCAAATATGAAAGGTGAATCACCTATCAGTAAGCTTACCTTAGCCAGCCCCCAAAATCAAGCAAGCCGGCTGGGGGCAAGGCCCTTTCGCCCGGGTGTGGCTGCGTACGTGCACTCATCCGCTGCTTGCTCTGTGCCGGAAGCTGCGGTCCGCTTATCTGCTCGCCCGCCAGTCCGGTACGCTATCCATCCCTGGCCAGATATGCTATACTTAAGGGCGAGCGACGGGCTTCGCGCTTGCGCTGCTGTGCTATGGTATTTGGTAAGGGGAGTTTCTTCTTTCTTTCTTTCTTTCTTTCTATCCAGGCTATTCAAGAAGCAAGCTTCGCTCACTGACGGCAACACGGGGCAGCGCGCTTCCCGCCAGTCGGTGAGTACGATCTGAAGCAAGGAACAGGAGCTGTATGGACAGGTCTCCTCAGACTGCCGGCTCGATTGCCGACGAAATTCACGCGACCTTGCTCGACGTTGAGGGCGAGGAAGGGGAAGAGCACATCCATATGCCCGGGCCGAGCTACTGGCCGCTATTGCTGTCTGTGGCGGTGGCCGCGGTCTTCTTCATGCTGCTCTTATTGAACAGCGCCCCCCTGCTCTCGCTCGGGCTGGCGCTGGTGGCAGGCATTTTTGCGATTGCCTTTATGATCGGCTGGGGACTGGAAGACCCCTTCAAGTCCCTACCGCCCATCTATGTGCCCGCGCCCGCTGAGGCGCGCGATCGCTCGCCTTTCAAGCTGGGCCTGGACGTGGTCGATGCCCGTGGCAGCTGGCTCGGAACCATTCAGGCCCGCTTCCCGACCTATCTGCTGGTTGAGCGTGGGCACCTCTTCCCCAAGGTCTACTATGTGCCGCGTCAGGCGGTGAAATCCCTGAGCGACGATGGGGTGGTGCAGATCAATTTGAGCGAGGCGGATCTGCAGCGCATGGGTTACAACCGGGTGCCCGAGGATCTCTATATCGAGCCACCCGAGCCGGATGTGCCGCGGGTGCGCGGTATCCCGCAGTTTGGCAGGCTGCCACTCTCGCCGGCTCAGACCGGTCACTATCTCTACGGCGCTCGCTGGCCTGGTATCAATACAGATGCCAAGAACTCGTACCATCTGGACGAGATCCAACCCGATCCCAGCGAGTATGTGAGCGAGGGCTACCCCGTCTTGAACCATGCTCCCGCGCGGAGCGGCAGCTAGTTGGCCACTCGCGGCTCTCATATGAGCAACCCTCAACCTACGCCGGGCGACCGCAGCGGTCGCCCGGCTTTGCCTGGGGCAATGACGCTCTCCCCTCTCCAGTTACGAGCAGACAATTCTTCTACCGCTTAACCTTCGCCTTCTTTGCTCTCGCGTGGCGTGCCCTGCCTCTGTTGCCCTGCTGCATAATAGGCACAGAGATCGCGGAGAAAACAGCGCTCACAGCGCGGTCGCTGAAAGTAGCAGCAGCGCTGGCCATGCCAGACGAGACCTTTGTGGAAGTTGTAGATGGCGCGGGCGTCGGTCGGTAGCAGCGCCTGTAGCACGGGCTGGGCCTGCTCGGGAGTGAGCCGCGGCGAGATGAGGCCCAGGCGTATGGCGATACGATGGACATGGGTGTCGACGGGGAGGACAGGCAGACGGCAGCTAAAGAGGAGGACGCAGGCGGCAGTCTTGGGGCCGACGCCTTCGAAGCGACTGAGCCAGGCCAGACCTTCGGCAACAGGCAAGGTGCAGAGGAAATCGAGATTGAGGGCGCCGCGCTCAGCCGTGATCTGACGCAGTATGGTTTGCAGGCGCGGCGCCTTGATTTCTGGCCAGTTGACGACTGCAATGGCCTCTTCTACGGCTGCCGTCGGGGCATCGCGTACAGCCTCCCAGCTCCCGAAGCGTTGGCGCAGACGCGCATAGGCGGCGGCGGTTTGCTCGTCGCGCGTGCGATGCGAGAGCAGCACATCAACGAGCTGGCTGAGTGGGTCCTTACTGGACCACTCCGGCTCACCATAGTGCTCGACCAGCCGCTGGGTGATCTCCTGAACCCGCAGGCGCTGGGCAGCCTGGTCCGCCGCCTTTTCTACCGCACTCCTCTCCCCGTCCTCCGTGTCGCGGGCGGTCTCGAAGAGTGCCTGGCTGTAGAGCGCAGACTGCTGGCGGCGACGCTGCTTCTGCTTCACAGGAATCTGTCCTTTCTCGCTCGCTTACCCCCACAGACCTGCAGCCGGAGAAGTCACTGACGCAGTGCCAGGCCCAGGAGAGCAGCCGTCAGCTCTTCCTTCAGACGGACAAACCTGCTCACTGATTTGAATGCTCGCCTGAGGTCAGGGCTTCCTGCCGGAGCGCCTCCTCGTGGGCCTGGCTCTCCAGCCAGCGCTCCAGATCGATAGCCGCTCGACAGCCGTCACCGGCAGCGGTGACCGCCTGGCGATAGCGGTGATCAGTCACATCGCCGGCGGCAAAGACGCCCGGTATATTGGTCATGGTGTGCTCGACGGGAATGATGTAGCCCGCTTCGTCCATCTGCAGCAGGCCGCGGAAGAGGCTCGTGTTCGGCTGGTGGCCGATGGCGAGAAACAGCCCCTCGACGGTCAGCGTCTGCTCTTCGCCCGTCTTGACATTGCGCAGGCGCAGGCCGGTCACCGCGTCCTCGCCGAGGACTTCGATCACTTCGCTATTCCAGATAAAGCTAATCTTGGGATTTTTAAAGGCGCGCTCCTGCATGATCTTGCTGGCGCGCAGGGTATCGCGACGGTGGATAACGGTCACATGGCTGGCGTAGCGCGTGAGGAAGAGGGCCTCTTCCATCGCTGTGTCGCCTCCGCCGACTACAGCCACCTCTTTGCCCCTAAAGAAGAAGCCATCGCAGGTGGCACAGGCGCTGACACCGCGTCCCTGCAGGCGCTGCTCGCTGGGCAGTCCCAGCCACTTGGCGCTGGCACCGGTGGCGATGATGACGGCCCGGGCCAGGTAGCTGCCCGAGTCGCTGGTGATCACAAAGGGGCGGCGACTGAAGTCGACAGCGGTCACATCTTCAGGCAGCATCTCAGCCCCGAAGCGCCTCGCCTGCTGCTCCATCTTCTCCATCAGGGTCGGCCCCAGAATACCTTCTTCAAAGCCGGGGTAGTTCTCGACCTCGCTGGTGAGCATTAATTGCCCACCGACCTGATAGCCTTGAAAGACCAGGACCGAGAGATTGGCGCGAGCCGCGTAAATGGCCGCTGTGTAACCCGCCGGCCCCGAGCCGATGATAATTGCGTCGTAGACCTTCGCCATAGACGATATGTACTCCGCTTCTGACAAACTTATCTCCCTGACCGTAGGAAGGAACGCGACAAGTTCACTTGTGAAAACACGAGAGGGAGGGTCTTTTATGCCCCTCTTCTCTCCAGCCCCGGCTCAGCCAGCCAGATAAGCCCCAGAGCAACCCGCCTCGCCTTGCTTGAGGCCAGACTTCAGAGACGCTCGGGCGGCAGCGACAGCCGCTCAGTATTGAGCCTTCCCTGGGCCCGATTGAGGGCAGCGTCGATGTTGGTGCAAGCCGTGATGAGCGAGAGATGGGTGAAAGCCTGGGGGAAGTTCCCCAGGGCTTCGCCACACAGCCCGACTTCTTCGGCATAGAGGCCAACATGGTTGCTGTAGGTGAGCATCTTCTCCAAGAGCAGGCGCGCCTCGTCGAGTCGCCCGCAGCGCGCCAGGACTTCGGCCAGCCAGAAGCTGCAAGGACTGAAGGTGCCTTCCTGACTCCCCAGGCCATCGTCGGCAGCCCGTCCAGGATCATAGCGGTGCACGAGAGAGTCGCTGGCCAGCTCGCGCTGAATGCGCTCGATGGTCTTGAGCATGCGCGGCTCGTTCGGTCCCGTGAACTTGACGATGGCCATGAGCAAGGCGCTGGCATCAACCGCCTCGCTTCCGTAATACTGGACAAAGCTCTGCCTGCGCTCGCTCCATCCCTTGTGCATAATCTGCTCATAAATGCGGGCACTGGTCTCCATCCACTCGACCATCGGCGCTGGCCAGCCACGGTGACGCGCCAGGCGCAAGGCTCGATCAAAGGCGACCCAGCTCATGACGCGCGAATGGACAAAGTGCTGGGGGCCACCGCGTACCTCCCAGATGCCTTCATCAGGGTCATCCCAGTGATGTTGCAGCCATTCCAGCAGGCGGCGGAGATTCTCCCAGAGATCGTACGAGATCGTGCTATAGCGATTGAAAATGTAGATGGCATCCATCAGCTCGCCATAGACATCGAGCTGCTGCTGCTTGTAGGCGGCGTTGCCGATGCGAACGGGGCGACTCTGGCGATAGCCCTCCAGGTGATCCAGGGTGTACTCAATCAGCTCCTGCTCGCCGTTGACGCCGTACATGGGCTGGAGCGAGCCGTTCTCTTTCAGCTCGTGGCAGCGTGCGTCAAGCCACTGCATGAAAGCCTCGGCTTCCTGGGTGAAGCCAAGAGTCAGCAGGCTATAGAGGGTGAAAGCGGCGTCGCGCAGCCAGGTATAGCGATAGTCCCAGTTGCGGGCCCCACCGATCGTCTCGGGGAGGCTGGTGGTTGGGGCGGCCACAATAGCCCCAGTGGGGGCATAGGTGAGCAGCTTGAGGACAAGGGCCGAGCGCTGGACCATCTCGCGCCAGCGTCCCTGGTACTGACACTGAGAGAGCCAGCGCCGCCAGAAACTGAGTGTGCGCTGAAAGGCTTCGTGATAGCGGCGGGAGGAAACATGCTGAGGGCCAAGGTCGCCGCGCCTGGCGCTCTCTAGCAGGAAGTAGGCCGATTGGCCGGCATGCAGGGTAAACTCAGCGTGCACACCGCCCTCTCCATCTTCGCTCAGCGGTACCGTGCTCGCCAGCCCCAGGGACAGCCCATCGCTGTGGAAAACTGCTCCCTCGGGCGACAGATGGACGACATGTCCGTCGCGCGCATAGTTGAAGGCGGGACGACAGACCAGATTGAATTTGAGGGAGCCACGCACCACCGTCACAGCACGATAAAGATGATGCTGATGTTCAGCACTGCCGGGCAGCTTCACCGGCATGAAGTCGGTGACCTCCCCTACGCCATCGACCGTGAGGAAGCGCGTCAGCAGAATATTGGTCTCGGGAATGTAGAGCTGCTTCTGCCCCATCGGGACGTGATCGTCTGGAGGCGGGGCAATGCGAAAGAAACCGCCTTTACGCGCATCAAGCAGGGCGCCAAAGACGCTGGGAGAATCAAAGCGAGGGATACAGCACCAGTCGATCGAGCCGTTTTTACCGACCAGGGCCACCGTATGGAGATCGCCGATGACCGCATAGTCTTCGATTGGCAGATAGGTTGCCGGGCGCTCACCCGCAGTTCTTACCTGCTCAAGGCGGCCTTCTGGCCGAGCGGGCGGCGTTGTCTCTCCTCCATCGTGCGGCTTTGCCTGTTCCATGCTAGAGTCCTTTCGCGCCATCGTTGCTTTCTAGCAACAGGGTATGGTATACAGAGAAAGCTATGACATGCGCGGCGCCCAGCTGCCAGGCAGTGAGCCAGTACTCCTGTGGCCTGGCTGGCTGATCGGAGCCTGCCTCGCCGTCGGTGCGTTGTGCTCCCCTGTTGCTATCTGCTGGTATGCATTGTACCACAGGTGGAGCTGGAG
The DNA here is from genome assembly GCF_008974285.1 of Thermogemmatispora aurantia. GTDB lineage: Bacteria > Chloroflexota > Ktedonobacteria > Ktedonobacterales > Ktedonobacteraceae > Thermogemmatispora > Thermogemmatispora aurantia. Next base: position 385,795 of record NZ_BKZV01000002.1, read on the forward strand.
ATCTGCCCAGGCTCTGCCCTGGCCAGTACGTTTCTGAGGCAGGCAGACAGGCTGGCGCCGAGCCGAAAGGCTGGGAAGCGGGGCGCGAGGTGAAACCATGCTTTGATTGCAACGCTCGCGCCCGTTCCCATTTTGGGAGAGGGAGGGCTTTCTTCATTCGAGAGAGCAGCCCAGCAAAGCCCAGCAGCATACGATATGCTCACAAACAGCTGAGCCGGTCGAGCGGCTTTTTTCATCTCACTACAAAGCAATTGGACGGACGGAGCGCGCTGCCCAACGCTGGTAGAGCTGAGCAGCCACCGCCTTGGCCTGGTCGAGCGAGAGAGGGCCAACAGCAAGCAAACAAACAAGGAAAGAAGGAGACGAGGAGCATGGCAGATCTGGCGTCCGTACCTGACTTTGAGATGGTAGCTACCTGTATCGCAGAGCGCTTTGAGGGCATGCGTCCCTTGATGAGCCAGTGGGCGGATCTAGCCCGCCTGGCTGTCCAGGGGCTGCCACACGATCGGGCGCGCCTGGCCGAGCTGGAGCGCCGTCTTAATCAGCTGCGCGCGGAACTGCGGACGTTTGTGCTGGTGGCGTCCGAGCATTTTTCCGATGGGCAGCTGGCAGCTCTGCGCAAACGGGCCCGCATGAGTAAGTCGGCCTGGCGCTCGCTGAAGAAGGTTCGCCCGATCACAACGCGCTCCGGCTTCACGCTGATCAGTTTCTAGCTGGTCCGGCAAGGACGCCAGCAGCAGGACTCCCCCAGGACCAACGCCGACATGCTATACTGAACTGAGGCATGGACGGGAGGCGTCAAGAGCAGAGTCTGCCGCCCCCCTGACGCTGATCAGGGGTCACGGACGGAACGGAAGAAGGTTGCTCTGGTTCATTCCAGCCTTGTAAGGAAGAGGGCAGAAAGGGGGCTCAGGTTTCGTATGGCAACTGCAGCATCGGTGCGCGTGCTGGCGATCGATATTGGCACGGGCACACAGGATATCCTGCTCTTCGAAAGCGGCAGGACGATGGAGAACAATGTCAAGCTGGTGATGCCTTCGCCGACGGTGATTGTGGCCGAGCGCATTCGCCGGGCGACGGCGGCGGGCCGGCCTCTGCTGCTGACCGGGGTGACAATGGGCGGCGGCCCATCGCACTGGGCAGCGCGCGATCATGCGCTGGCCGGCTATCCAGTGGCAGTGACGCCCGAGGCGGCGCGCACTTTCGACGATGACCTGACCGCCGTGGCCCAGATGGGTTTTGAGATTATTAGTGAGGAGGAGGCCGCCCGACAGGCCCGGCGCCCGGATGTGGTCCATATCGAGCTGCAGGATCTGGACGCGCGGGCGATCGTCCAGACTCTGCGCACTTTCGACCTTGATCCGCGGGTGGATGCGCTGGCCATCGCCGCTTTTGATCATGGGGCCGCGCCGCCGGGCTATAGCGATCGACGCTTCCGCTTCGAGTTTCTGGAGCGTATGATCCGCCGCTCGCCCACGCCGGCGACTTTCGCTTACCTGGCGGAGGAGATTCCACCAGCGCTGACTCGCCTGCAGGCTATTAAAAGCAGTGTCGCCCGCTATGTGGAATACAGTGGTTCGGCGCCAGAGCTGCCTGTGCTCTTGATGGATACAGGGGCCGCGGCTGCGCTGGGAGCCCTGGAGGACCCGCGCGTGCGCCGGCAGAGACACAGCCTGCTTTGCAATATCGGCAATTTCCATACGCTGGCCTTCCACCTGGTAGAGGGGCGCATTGTGGGCCTCTTTGAGCACCACACCGGCGAGATCAGTCGGGCAAGACTGGAGGAGCTGCTGCGGAAGCTGGCCGCCGGCACGTTGACTAACGATGAGGTCTTTTACGATAGCGGACATGGCGCGCTGGTGTTGGAACCCGAGCGGGCGCGCGCGTCGTCGGCTGCTACCTCGGAGCCACCCTTTCTGGCGGTCACCGGTCCCCGCCGTGAGCTGCTGCGTGGCTCGAGCCTGCCACACTACGAGGCTGTGCCGCACGGCGACATGATGCTTGCCGGCTGCTTCGGTTTGTTGCGCGCCCTGGCTGAGCGCGTACCGGCTCTTGGCCCGGCGATCCGGCCCGCACTGCTAGGGGAGGCGAAGGCCGCTTAACGCGCGACGCAGCGGGGCGCGCAGAGCGGAGGGATGGCGAGCGAAGGAACAGGCTGGATAGCGAAAGGCCAAGAGAGAAGAGGAGAAGGGGCTGTAGACACGGGGAGCTTCATGAAGGGGTCGCACCACTCTCAGGGGTCTCGGCGCTGGGAGAGCGAGCGGAAGCCTCCGACTCAGGGGCCGAAGTGGGTAAAGGAATCGGCCCTTTGCTGCTCTGCCGGCGACGACCCTTGCGACGGGAAGCGGGCTGCTCGCTGTCGGCGTGGGCATCGCTGCGTTGATCGAGGATGCGGGCCACCTTCTCGCGGATCAGGGTGATCTGGGAGTAGACGGCCTGACGTGACTGCTGAAGCTTGCGGGCAATAGCGGAGGGGCGTTCACTGTTGGCCAGATAGCGACAGATGGTGGCTTGTTTCTCGGTCAGGTCAACGTCGGGGTGAGAGAGGGCGGTACGGGCCAGATCGACCAGTTCACCGTAGCGCCGGCGCTTATACTCATCGAGGTCCGCCGGAGAGAAGAGCCAGCGATCGACGACTCGTACGCCGGGGATGCGTCCGGCCTCTACGAGATGCATAAAGTGCCAGTAACTCAGATCGAGCTGCTTGGCGGCCTCGTGGGTAGTCAACATGCCATTCAGATGCTGCAGATTATAGTGCAGTTCATCACTCCGTAGGGCCATCTTGGACGCCTTTCTCCACCTGGGATGCTGGTTGTCTCGCTTGTCTTCATCCTGTTGCAGTACGCCAGGAGTCGGCGCAAGCAAGCAGCAGACAAGATACAATTGTTCATGGTGAGTATACCATACCTGGGGAGGGTTAGCAAGGCATAAGGGAGGAAAGCCGCCTCGGGAGCACCACCGAAGGGGCAGGCGAGGAAGCGAGGCGCGGGTGGGAGCCGATGGCAGGCAGCGCAGGAGCGAATAAAGTGAAGAACACCTCGGGTCCATGAGAAGTCTCTCATGGGACCAAGGTGTCTCAGCCGGGAGACGCCGCGTGAGCGCCTCTGCTCGTTGCGTTGCTCTGTTTTTTGGCTGTGCGCAGCTATGACAGCTGCGAAAGCGGCTTCGCTCAGGCTCAGCCGGAAATAGGAGTCGAGTCGAAGCCTGCGCTTAGCGAGGCCGATTAAAGAGATTCTGCAGGCGCATCGCCAGCATCATATCGCCGCTGATCTTGATCTTACCGGTCATGAAGGCCGTAGTAGGATCAAGCTTGCCTTCGACAATGGAGGCCCAGTCTTTATCACTGACCGTGAGGGTGATATCGGGCTTCTCCACGCCGCCTTTGATCAGTTCGGCCTGACCATTCTCCACTTTGATGGCATAGACGCCAGGATCATCGCCGGTGATGTTCCACTGGAATGTCTTGTTCAGCCCACTCGCGGCTGACGGGTTGACATTCTGAACCATTGCATCGAAGATCTCAGCAGTTGTCATCGGTACACTCCTTTTCGGCTCTTTCGCAGGGAGTTACCCTAACTGGCACTGGTTACAGTATAGCAATGGCCCGCAAAGAATTCCAGGCAACTGGCTAACAAAAACGCTCACTTGCCCCGGCTTACAGCTAACTCAAGCGCCGCTGTCCCAGCCTTGAGCCTCTCCCTCTTGAGCTGCAAGCAGGCCAGGCCAGCAGAGACAGGCTCTTGTCAGGGGCGGTGCTTAATGGTATCGTGTCCCTGGCTGGCCAACATCCAGGGGGCGGAGCCGAGCGCCGGTTGCGTCGCGGCACTGGCGCCTGGTTGACCGCGTAAGTCAGCGCGGCTGCCTGTCTCCCTGGCTCAATCCGGCAAGTGCAGGGCCGGCCTGGCAGTCTGGTGCCAGCTTATGGCCACCAGACTCGTGACGGGCGGGCCTGGCCTGGGCGGGCCTGGCCTGGGCGGGCCTGGCCTGGGCGGGCCTGCCAGCAGGGAGGGAGGGACAAGAGAAGAGATCCGCTATGGCTAGTGCAAGTAGCTTTAAGGTCAAGGTGGAGGGCGGCTATCTCCAGTTCAGCGCCGCTCACTTCATTACATACGGCGGCAAGTGTGAGCGCCTCCACGGCCACAACTATGGCGTCACCGTGGAGGCGGAGGGGACCCTCAGCGAGGATCAGCTGGTCTTCGATTTCACCATCCTGAAGCGCCTGACGCGCGAGATCTGCCAGCAGCTGAATCATCGCTTTTTGCTGCCGATGAAGAATCCCCATATCGAGCTGATTGCCTCCGCCGACGAGTGGGAGATCCGCTTTCGCGAGAAGCGCTATGTCCTGCCGCGGGCCGAGGTGGTCGAGTTGCCGATCGATAACTCGACAGCGGAACGGCTGGCTGAGTATATCGCTCAGGAGCTGCTGGAGGCGCTCACGCCCTATAATACGCTGAATATACATACGCTGACGGTGGGCGTGTCGGAGGCGCCGACGCAGATAGCCTACTGCCATTTGGATCTGCGGCGACGCCTGCCAGGCTGAGGCAAGGCGCTCACTCGATCAGGGCATGGCCGCGGAACCCGCTTGCCCTGGGTCCAGTCCGGCAAAGAAGCGCTCTGCAGCGGTACGGCCCTGTTGATAGAGGGCCTCGATCTCGCCGCGACTCAAGTCAAAGCGTGTGGCGCCGAGGCTCCCGACGGGGATGCTGATGGTACGAATGGCCTCGATCCCCCGAGTGCGCTGCTCCAGAACCAGGCGATCATGGGCCGAGAGCATGGTCGCCAGGAGGGCCTGACTAAAGGCGATGAGGTTGCCGGGCGGTAGCAGGGCTGGTGCCTGTGATCGGTCCTGGCCATCTTCATCGTGGCCCCCGTTCTGGTCTGCTGCATCATCGTTCTCGCAGAGACGAAAGCCCAGCAGAGGCCGGGCCAGTTGGCCGTCTGCGGGGGCCAGCGCGAAGAGGGGAAAGTCGCTCACGAGGCCCCCATCGACGATGTAGCTGAGGCCTCCGTCGGGTCGCTGCAGGGTGACTGGCACATAGAAGAAGGGGATACTGGCGCTCATGCGTACGGCGCGGGCAATGTCGAGCTGGTCAGGGTCGAGACCGTAGCCGGCCCGCTCGCTGTGCAGGTCCTGGGGGAGGCGTAGCAGGCGCCGACGGCTGATGTCGGCGGCGATCACGGTCAGGCGATACGCGGGGGGATCGCTGGCCGCCGCTGCTTCGGGGGGCAGGCGCAGGTCGCCGAAGGTACGCAGACCGCGGGCCAGCAGCAGCTCACGTACGAAATGCTCCAGGTAGGCGCCTGCATGCAGGCCAAGCTTGAAGAGCAGCCGACTGACCTGCTGGAGGCGCAGATGGTCGTCGGCGGCCTCATCGGCAAAGCGACGGTAGTCGATGGCTCCCATGATGGCATGTAGCTCGGCAGCACTATAGCCGGCGGCGACCAGGGCGGCGATCATGGCCCCGGCTGAGGTGCCGGCCAGACGATACCAGCGATAGCCACGCTCTTCGGCAACGGCCAAGGCCCCGATGTGGGCCAAAGCTCGCATGCCACCGCCTTCGAAGACGGCGTCGGCGATCAGCGTGGGCGGCTGCCGTGTCCAGGAGGTGGGGTCTGGTTGGGAGTGAGGAGCAAGAGGTAGGTCTGGAGTGCTGGACATGTGGTGAAGAACCTCCAGAGGATGAGGTTGTTGATCGCGCGCCAGGGCGCGATGGGAGGGAAAGAGGAACGGTTTGCTCCAGAGAGCAGTTGCGCCCTCAGATGGACGCTCTCTATAATAAGTATACACTGATTTCAACAGAAAAGAAAAGTCTCTGGACGGGCACAAGTGCAGCGATGCTCTAGCCTTTCCATCCCGAGTATTACCAGAGTGCTATCTTAACGATTTTTTTCTATGCAAGACCCCCCAGGCCGTGATAGAATGGCAAACGCAGAATCGCGAGATCGCGCCCACTGCAGCCAGGGGAGTGTTTCACCCTCGATGAGCAGGCTCTGAAGCCAGCGTCTCTCTCGCAGGCTGATGCTCACTGTGCTGCTGTCGCGCCGCAGCTGCTGGTTGTAAGCAGAGTGAGACTATGGGATGGGCTTCGAGAGCGTTCTCCCCTTGCGACGACGAAGACGACGATGGATAAGGTCTATTATCTTGATTTACAGACCCTTCTGGACTACCTGCAGGGGCAATCGGCGATTCTCTCAACGACGGTGAGCGTACCTTCTGTGCGCGGCACCTGCCAGGGTCTGGTCTTTGTGAAGGAGGGGACGGTGCTCGAAAGCCTCATCCAGGGACCAAACGGCACGCTACTGGCGAGCGGGGCCCGAGCCTATGCGCTGTTGAGCAGCCGGGATCAGTGGCAGGTGCGTATTCAGCCCGATGTCGAGCAGGTCCTGCGCTCCCTGGTACGTCCCGCTCTGCCCGAGCCTGAGCCGCGGCCAGGACCGGGGGCGAGGCCGGCTCAGGCCGCGCTTCCTCCTGCCTCTCCCGCCTCGCCTCCTTCCCTCTCGCTGACGCCGGTCCCCCGACCGCTACGCCCGCTCGATGCCCAGCTGCTGGCGGGCTTCAGCATGCGCCAGCGCTTCGTTCTGCGCCTGGTCTTCACGATGGTGAACGGCGAGCGCTCGGTCGAGCAGATCAAGGCTCAGTTGAATCTCTCGCCAGCAGTGGTTGAGGAAGCACTGACGACCTTGCGCACTCTGGGTGTGATCAGCTAGCTCAACGCTGCAGCTTCGCTACGATGGAGGATGGTATGAAATCCCTGTTGGCCTGGTGGTTCCGCCTGACGCTCCCCAGGCATCTCCCGGAAACAACGCCGGCTGAGCGTGAACGCGCTCGCTACGCACGCTTGACCAGTACCTTCGCCCTGGTGATCGCGCCGCTCGGCCTGCTGGCTTTTATCTATGGAGCGCTGACTTCGCTGAATCCAGTCGCTCCCTGGATCGAGGGCGTGGCCTGCTTCTGCGCTTTGGCCTCCCCTCTGCTGAACCGCTGGGGCTTCACTATTGTCGCCGCCTCCTTGCTCGTGCTGAATTCGATGATCAACTCGGTGGGGAATCTGATTACAAACCCCCTCGATCCGGTCTACGTGGGGATCTTCAGCGCGTTGGTGATCCCGGTCGTGCTGGCCGGCGCTTTGCTTCCCCCGGTGGCCGCTCTGCTGACTAGCTTTTTGAATAGCGCCGTCATCGTCGGCCTGACGCTCTTCCAGCAACATACGCCCGAGTACGATCGCTGGCTGCGCCTGGGCTACGGCTCAATTATGATCGCTCTGCCGATTGCCCTGCAATTGATCGTGGGAATCATCACTTATGTGATTATGCGCTATCTGATCGCGACCATTCGCCGCGCCGATCGGGCGGAAGAGATTATCGCGCTGCAAAAGGAGATCGCCGAGTATCAGCGCCAGCGCGCTCAGGAGCAGCGCCAGCTTGAGGAGGGCATCGCCCAGATTGCTCAGGTCCATGCGGCGGTGGCCAATGGCAATCTCGATGCCCGCGTGCCTACTGGACAGGAGGGGGTGCTCTGGCAGATCGCGGTGCCGCTCAATAATTTGTTGAACCATGCTCAGCAGTGGAAGCGCAATTCGGATTTGCTGGAGCAGACGTATACGCTGGCTCATCAGTTGGTGCGCTACTTGCAGCGCTGCCGCCTGCAGCAGACGCCAGCGGTCTTTACGCAGCCAACGGGTACCCCCCTCGATCCTATTTTGCCAGAAATTCAGTACTTGAGTGAGAAGGCTTCCAGGACGAGCCGCACGTCGTCTCTGCAGTGAGCCGACGGCGCTGGCTCGCCCTGCTTCGCTCATTCGTTATTTTGCGCGCCTGCGCCTGGCCTCTGTCGGCCTGCCGCGGCGCGTTGCGATTCCTGGAACCTGCTATTTGGAGCTTGCTATCTGGAAGGAGCTTTTGCTTGTATGCGAGTCCTCGTGACGGGCGCTTTTGGCAATATCGGCTTTAGTACGGTGCAGGAGCTGCTGCGCCAGGGCCATATGGTCCGCTGTCTCGATCTGCGAACGAAGCCTAATGAGCAAAAGGCGTCGCAGATTAGCCGTGAGGCGGGTGAACGGGTGACGGTGCAATGGGGCGATATTCGCCAGCGCGAGGTGCTGGCCGAGGCGATGCGCGATCAGGAGGTGGTGGTCCATCTGGCCGCCATTCTGCCGCCAGATATCTATGAGAAGCTCGAACTGGCTTATGAGGTGAATGTGGGGGGGACGCGCAATGCGATTGAGGTGGCTCGGCAGCAGCCCCAGCCTCCACGCTTTCTCTTCGGTTCGAGTCTGGATGTGTTCGGTTACACGCAGGATCAGCCGCCGCCGCGCAAGGTGACCGATCCGGTACAGGCAACCGACGATTATACGCGCCATAAGCTGGAGGGGGAGGCAATGCTGCAACGGTCGGGGCTGACCTGGAGTATCTTCCGCTTCGCCGATGTCCCTCCCCTGGGACCGCGCCCGATTCATCCGATTATGTTCCGTATCCCACTGGATACGCGCCTGGAGATGTTGCATACGTTCGATGCCGGGCTGGCGGTGGCCAATGCGGTGAGCAGTGCGGAGGTCTGGGGGAAGATCTGGCTGATCGGCGGCGGCCCTTCTTGCCAGGTGCGCTATCGCGATTATTTGAATCGCATGCTGGAGGTGATGGGTATCGGCTCGCTGCCAGAGGAGGCTTTCGGCCACGAGCCGTACTGTACGGACTGGCTGGATACGAGTGAGAGTCAGCGGGTGCTGCGCTACCAGCGCCATTCTTTCGAGGAGATTATCCGGGATGTGGCCAAGTATGCGGCTCCGCCGGCGCCGGTGCGGGCTTTGATGCCGCTGCTGCGCCCGGTGGTGCGCCGCCAGATGCTGAAGCTTTCTCCCTATTGGCAGAAGGCTCAGGCTCCTTCGGCCTGAGTCGAGCGCTGAAAAAGTCCCTGGAGCTGCTTGAGGCGCGTCGGCTGATTGCTCTTGTTGAGAAGGGCAGGCAGGCCGACGCGCCTCTGGCTGTTTTCGGGGTCCCAATGGGCGGATCTGGCTTTAGATGAGGATGCGCCCGTCTTTGAGGAAGAGGGTATCGTCTACCCAGACTTCGCCGCCCTTGCGCAGGTCGCAAATCAGGTCCCAGTGCAGGGCCGAGCGGTTCTGTCCCCCAGCTTCGGGATAGCTGGCTCCCAGGGCGAGGTGGATGGTACCACCGATCTTTTCGTCGAAGAGGATGTTGCGTGTGTTCCGCTGAATGTTCCAGTTGTTGCCAAAGGCAAATTCTCCGGCGATGCGGGCGCCCTTGTCGATATCGAGCATGCGCAGCAGATAGTCCTGGCCCTGGCGGGCGCTGGCTTCGACGACTTTGCCGCCGGCAAAGGCCAGGCGGATGCCTTCGACGAGGCGCCCGTCAACGGCGCTGGGCAGGTCGAAGGTGATGGTGCCTTCGAGGCTCTCTTCGACGGGACTGGTGAAGATTTCGCCGCTGGGAAAGTTGCGCCGCCCGTCGCTGTTGATGAAGCGCCGCCCAACAATGGAGAGGGTGAGGTCGGTGCCTTCGCTGAGGACGCGAATGCGCTGCTTCCCTTCAAGCCAGGCCACCAGACGCTGCTGCTGCTGGGAGAGGTCCCGCCAGCGGGCGGCTGGATCGGGGTCGTTGAGAAAGCAGGCTTCGAAGACGAATTCTTCGAATTCGCTCAGGGAGAGACCGGCATCCTGGGCATAGGCGACGGTCGGATAGAGGGTCAGGCACCAGCGATAGCTGCCCTCCTGCTCGCGCTGCTGCAGGCGGTTTCTAATGGCTCCCTGGGCTTTGCGCCGCATGGCCAGACGGCCCGGGTCGAGGGTGGTAAGAGCGCTGGTGTTGCTCGCGGCTTCGATCCCCAGACGGGCGGCGATGCGTTCGGCGAAGCCTTCAAGCAGGAGCGGGGTGTTTTGCAGCTGGTCGTCGTTGCCTTCCCTCAGAAGCAGTTCTTCCAGGCTGTCCAGGTTGAGGAGGGGCAGAGGATAGGCTCCGGCACGCAGGAGTTCGCGATAGACGTTCTCGATTAAGGGCGCGGCCAGGGGCGTGGATTGGATGGCGACAAGCTGACCTGGCTGCACCTGGAGGCAGTAGTCGACCAGGGTACGCGCCCAACGGGCCAGTCGAATGTCGTGCATGTGGCTTTCCTTTCTTCTTTTCCTCGCACACGTCTTGTTTCTGACTGATGATGATAGCATAAGGCAAGAAGGCCGACCAGGGCAGCCGAGTGCGATCTCTTGCTTCTCTCAGCACTGCTGTTGGAAGCGCCTGGAAGATTACAAGGGTGATTCGTCTCTTTTTAAGAGAGGAAGCTGTTTTCTGTCATGTCTGGCAACAGGGCTACTGTTGCCCTCAGAGCGGAAAGGACGGTAGGAGCCAGATGGAGATTACAGTTGTGATTCTTGTGCTCGCCATGATTTGCCTGGGGCTGGTTGTCATCAGCGGCTTGCAGCGGCGACGGAGGTGCGGCCCGGCAGCGCGTGCTGGTGTTGAGCAAGGCAGCGCCCTGGGGGCCGAGGCGATCGAGGCAGGGGGTGATCAGCCGGTCAGCGGCAGCGTGCATAGCCACCATCGCCATGCGCCGCAGCCAGAGACAGCGCTGCCGTCGCATTCGTCGGGTTCTCACCATAGCAGCCATACCGGCAGCCACTTCGGTGGAGGTGCTGGCGGCCATTTCGGCGGTCATACCGGCGGTCATACCAGCTTCTGAGTCCGCACCAGCAAGGAGGGAAGCACCCGCAGCGCTTTTCCTCCTTGCTCATACGGCTCGCTTTTGCGGTGACTGACTTTTGCGAGAAAGGTGGCCAGCTTCCAGGGGCGGGTCTGGCGCTGATCCGGATTTTCCCTACTGAGGCTTGCGACCCCAGACGGTCAGCAGTGTGTAGAGGCCACAAAAATCCTCTTGCTGCATTTCAGCCGTTGCTTGCTGGATCAGGCGTCCCAGCTCTTCGCCTGTAGCTACTCCCATCTTGATCAAGAATGGTTGGATCAGCTCCTGGAGCATCAGCCAGTCTTTGAGCATAGGATAGTAGCCTTCGGTGCCCATCGAACACTCAATGGCGCTGGCCCGCAGCTTCACCTCCTCAAAGCCCGCCTGCCTCACCAATCTGGGCAAGACCGGCGTGATCCCAATATGGCGCCCGTCCGCTGAGAAGCTCTGGCCCGCCTTCTTGAGCGCCTCCGCCAGGAGAGCGTTGAAGCGCTCCGCGGCTGGGCTGGTCGTCAGTCCGGACTCGGACTCGGTGAGTCTGATGATCCCTCCCGGCTTGAGCAGGCGTCGGCACTCGGCCAGCAGCTTCGGCCAGGCCTCCGGCAGCATGAAGCCCAAGAGTAGCCGCCCATTGATCAGGTCAAAGGAGGCATCGGGGAAGGCCAGCGGCTGCATGACGTTCATCACCTGAAAGTGGATGTTCTCCAGCCCGCGCGACCAGGCTTGCGCGTTGGCGTATTCGATCACTGCCTGGCTGATGTCGACGCCGATCACTTCCACGTTGGGATAGGCAAAGGCCACTTCCAATGCCCAGCCTCCCGGGCCGCAGGCCAGGTCGAGGACGCGCCCCCCTGCGGGCAGCGGCGCCCCTTCAGGAAACTCGGGGAAGAGGCCGCCCATGCCTCGGGTCAACATCTGGTCCTGATGCATCAGGCGCGCCAGTTCACCCGCGTTCTCCGAATCGATCACGTAGGAGTTCTGGTCCTCTTCCCGCGTGTTGTTTTTTCCAGTAGGGTCCATTGCACCTCTCTTCCTTGCTCTACTCTATTCCTGTGGATTGTATCCCCAGACGGTCAGCAGCGAGTACAGCCCACAAAACTCCTCCTGCTGCATCTCGGCCACCGCCTGCTGTACAAGCCTCTTCAGCTCATCCTGATCGACTAACTCCATCTTTAGCAAAAATGGCTGAATAAGCTCCAGTAGCATCAGATAATCCTTGAAGACTGGATAATGGGCCTCGGTTTCCACCGACCACTCGACCGCGCTGGCCCGCAGCTTCACCTCCTCAAAGCCTGCCTGCCTCACCAATCTGGGCAAGACCGGCGTGATCCCAACATGGCGCCCGTCCGCTGAGAAGCTCTGGCCCGCCTTCTTGAGCGCCTCGGCAAACAGGGCATGCAAACGCTCCAGGGCCGGGCTGGTGGTCAACGGTAGCTCTGCCTCCGTCAGCCTGATCACCCCACCCGGCTTGAGCAGGCGCCGGCACTCGGCCAGCAGCTTCGGCCAGGCCTCCGGCAGCATGAAGCCCAAGAGTAGCCGCCCGTTGACCAGGTCAAAGGAGGCATCGGGGAAGGCCAGCGGCTGCATGACGTTCATCACCTGAAAGTGGATGTTCTCCAGCCCGCGCGACCAGGCTTGCGCGCGGGCATATTCGATGATGCTCTGGCTGATGTCCACGCCAAAGACGTGGACCTTGGGATAGGCAAAGGCGAGTTCTAAGGCCCAGCCTCCCGGGCCACAGGCCAGGTCGAGGACACGCCCCCCCTCTGGGAGAGGTGGCCCTGCGGGAAACTCGGGGAGGAGACCCCCCATATGCCGGTTGAGCATCTGGTCTTGATGCATCAACCGCGCTAATTCTGCTTCGTCCTCGGAATTGAGCACATAGGTATTCTGGTTGCGCGCTCTCTCTTGACTATCCCCGGCAGGGTCCATCTCTTCTCTCTCCTCCTTTGTTGATTCTCTCTACTGAGGCTTGTATCCCCAGACGGTCAGCAGCGAGTACAGCCCACAAAACTCCTCCTGCTGCATCTCGGCCACTGCCTGCTGCTCTAAGCGCTCTAAATCGCTCTTGTCGAGGCTCTCCATCTTCAACACAAAGGGCCTCATAAGTTCTAAGCCCATCAGCCAGTCTTTGAAGACCGGATAATGGGCCTCGGTTCCCATCGACCACTCGACGGCACTGGCCCGCAGGCGCACGTTGGCAAAGCCCGCCTGACGCACTAACCGCGGCAGCACCGGCGTGAGGCCAACATGGCGCCCATCTGCTGAGAAGCTCTGGCCGGCTTTCTTGAGTGCATCGCAGAGCAAGGCCTGATAGCGCTCTAAGGCCGGACTGGTCGTCAGCGTCAGCTCAGTTTCCGTCAGCCTGATCACCCCACCCGGCTTGAGCAGGCGTCGGCACTCAGCCAGCAGCCTTGGCCAGGCCCCCGGCAGCATGAAGCCAAAGAGCAGCCGCCCGTTGATCAAATCGAAGGAGGCATCGGGGAAGGCCAGCGGCTGCATGATGTTCATCACCTGAAAGTGGACGTTCTCCAGCCCGCGCGACCAGGCTTGCGCGTTGGCGTATTCGATCACCGCCTGGCTGATGTCCACGCCGATCACTTCCACGTTGGGATAGGCAAAGGCCACTTCCAACGCCCAGCCTCCCGGGCCGCAGGCCAGGTCGAGGACGCGCCCCCCTGCGGGCAGCGGCGCCCCTTCAGGAAACTCGGGGAAGAGGCCGCCCATGCCTGCGGTGAGGATGCGATCCTGCAGCATCAGGCGCGCTAACTCACCGGCATTCTCAGAGTCAATCAAATAGGTGTTCTGGTTGGGCCTCCTGTTCTCGTCGTGCTCCTTCTCAGACGCCATAACGCCTCTCTTTCAGCAGCTTACTATCTATGCCGATACCCCGATCTGCGTCGCCCACTCCTCTAGCTGCTTCACCTGCGGCCAGCGCGCCTGCCCCTGCCTCAGCAACTGCTTCACTTCCGCCCTCCCGTACCGGCTCCCACTCCTCTGCACCCCCTCCACACTCGCCTGCAGCGCCTCCACAAAGAGATCTTGATCCCCTAACGCCAGCGCGACCGCCATCCGCTTCGGCTGCAAATCGGCCAGCCCTCTCCCTCCTTGGCCGTGGACCTGGTAGAGCCGCTGACTCTCCTCCAACGCCGACAGCGCCTCGTTCGCTCGCCCCAGGTTCAACAGCACCCTCGCCCGTGCTAGAGGCACTCTATAAGGAGGATTTACATCGGCAAGCGCGTAGCCAGGATCTTCGCCCGGCGACACTCGCGCGTAACTTTTCTCTGCTTGCATCAGAGCTTTTACTGCTTGCTTTGGCTCTCTTAGAAGGCTGTAAGTTTCTGCCAACCCCATGAACAGACCTACATCCTGTGTCTGGCTGGCAGGCTCGCCTTTGACGGTCAGCCCGCGCTGAAAACACAGTAGCGCCTTCGCCGGCTGCGGTTCATAGCCCCCCATCCCCGGGGCGAGATTCCAGACGTAGCTATAGCCTTGATAATAAGGCAGCGCTCTCTGCAAGAGCACATCATTAGCCAGACGAGCATACTGCTCCGCTTGCTGCAAGTGACGCAGCCGCTCCTCCGGCTGCACCAGATGCCGCGCCGCTATCGCCGCTATCAGATGCCCTTCCGCCGCCAGTTGCGCCCCCTCCTTCGACTCCTTCAGCAGTCCTGGCGCCTTCTCCAGCACCCCTAGCACCCACCCCGTAGCTTGCGCCACCGTCTCGACATCTTCTGACCATGACGTCCTCCACAGGGCACCTACCAGGGTCTGAGCGATAGAGAGCGCTTCCTCCCTGGTCAGGCTCAGGCTGCCCATGCCAGCCAGCAGCGCCAGCCCACTGCCGCCCGCCAGCAGGGTCAACGCTTCTCGCCGCTGCATCTCGTCCTCCTTCGGGGCTGTCTTCCTCTTCCCTCTCTGCTGGCAGACCAGCCCCAGCTCTGCCGCCGTCTTGCCGTAGTACTCGCAGATCATTCGGATCGTATCCAGTCGCAGCGGGCGCCCATGCTCCGCTGCCAGCAGCGT
>NZ_BKZV01000002.1:400612-599311 GCF_008974285.1 Thermogemmatispora aurantia
TCTTCCTCTTCCCTCTCTGCTGGCAGACCAGCCCCAGCTCTGCCGCCGTCTTGCCGTAGTACTCGCAGATCATTCGGATCGTATCCAGTCGCAGCGGGCGCCCATGCTCCGCTGCCAGCAGCGTCCCTACTGCAATCCCTATCTTCCCCGCCTGCTCCCTCAAGCCCGCCAGCTCCTGCTCCCGCAGCTTTCGTAACAGGCTCATCCCTCCTCTTCTCTTCCTCTCGCTCCCTCAACAGGCTCTTCTGTTATGCCGATACCTCGACCTGCGCCGCCCACTCCTCTAGCTGCTTCACCTGCGGCCAGCGCGCCTGCCCCTGCCTCAGCAACTGCCTGACCATCGCCAGCGCATAACGGCTGCCGCTTTGCTGCGCCGCCCCCAGACTTGCCCCTAGCGCTTCCACAAATAGCTCCTGATCACTCAACGCTAACGCTACCGCCGCTCGCCTTGGCTGTAGCTCCGCCAGCGCTCTGCCTTTCGCTTGCGGCCACTGCGCCTCGTAGAGCCGCTGGCTCTCTTCCAAAGCAGCCATCACACCCTGCGTTTGCCCCAGATTGATAAGAATCCGCACGCGTCGGAGAGGAATCGTATACGCAGGAGCATCGGCTAGCCAGTAGCCCGGATCAGTAGCTGGTGAGGTTGAGGCATAGCGGTCTTCAGCAAGAGAGAGAGTCTTAAGCGCCTGGCGTGACTCTTGAAGCAGGCTGTACGCCTCTGCCAGGCCACCAAGCAAATCGGATTCGAGCGCAGGGGACGCAGGCCCATCTTTGAGAGCCAGCCCGCGTTGAAAGCAGAGCAGCGCCTTCTCTGGCCGCGGCCCGTACTGCTCCTTCCCGGGAGCCAGATTCCAGTTGTAGCCGTACCCCAAGTAATCGAGCACGGCCTTGGTGAGCAACGGGTCTGGCGAGAGCTGAGCTTGCTGCTCAGCTTGCCGCAGATGATCCAGGCGCTTGTCTGGCCGCATTAGATGACGTGCCACCGTGGCTAGAATAAGGTGCACCTCAGCCATCAGCGAGGCCCTTGTCTCCCGCTCCCCTTCGAAAGCTGGATGGCTCTCTAGAAATCGCAGGAGGAGGGCCGCCAGCCCGTGGATCGTCTCTACATGCTCTGCTAGTGAGGCTCTCCACAGCACCCCTAACAACGTCCGCGACACTCCGAGCGCTTCCGCTGTGGTATAGGGCAGAGCAGGAGACAAAAAGGCTAAGCCGCTCCCTGCCGTCAGGACATAGAGTGCATCGCGTCGCTTGATGTCGTCCTCCTTTGGGGCTGCCTTCCTCTTCCCTCTCTGCTGGCAGACCAGCCCCAGCTCTGCCGCCGTCTTGCCGTAGTACTCGCAGATCATTCGGATCGTATCCAGTCGCAGCGGGCGCCCATGCTCCGCTGCCAGCAGCGTCCCTACTGCAATCCCTATCTTCCCCGCCTGCTCCCTCAAGCCCGCTAGCTCCTGCTCCCGCAGCTTTCGCAACAGGCTCATCCCTCCTCTTCTCCTCCTCTCGCTCCCTTAACAGGCTCTTCTGTTATGCCGATACCTCGATCTGCGCCGCCCACTCCTCTAGCTGCTTCACCTGCGGCCAGCGCGCCTGCCCCTGCCTCAGCAACTGCTTCACTTCCGCCCTCCCGTACCGGCTCCCACTCCTCTGCACCCCCTCCACACTCGCCTGCAGCGCCTCCACAAAGAGATCTTGATCCCCTAACGCCAGCGCGACCGCCATCCGCTTCGGCTGCAAATCGGCCAGCCCTCTCCCTCCTTGGCCGTGGACCTGGTAGAGCCGCTGACTCTCCTCCAACGCCGACAGCGCCTCTCTCGCCTGCCCCAGGTTCAACAGCACCCTCGCTCGGCAGAGAAGAGCCCCATAGGGGGGGCAATCCGCAAGGGTATAACCTGGATCGCCAGATGGCGAGACGCTCGCATAGCGCTCCTCTGCCAGCACTAGAGCCTTGGCAGCCTGCTTTGAGTCACGCAGGAGGCTACAAGCCTCTGCTAGTCCTCTAAGGAGGCTCGCCTCCAGCGCTGGCGAGGCCGGTCCCCCTCTGAGGGCCAGCCCACGCTGAAAGCAGAGCAGCGCCTTCTCTGGCCGCGGCCCGTAATCGTCTGTCCCAGGGGCAAGATTCCATGCATAGCTGAATCCCCAATAGTCGAGTACAACCCTGTGCGCCAGTGGATCATCAGCTAGAAGTGCAAAGCGCTCTGCTTGCTGCAAGTGCCCTATCCTCGCTTGTGGCAGCAGCAAATGCCGGGCCGTCGTGGCCAGAATGAGATGGACTTCCGCCATCAGCGAGGCCGCCGCTCTCTGCTCCTCTCTCAGCGCCGGATGACTCTCCAAAAAACTCAGCAAGACCTCTCCCAGCGTCTGGATTGCCTCCACCTGCTCTGAAAACGAGGCTCTCCACAGCACCCCTAACAACGTCCGCGACACTCCGAGCGCTTCCGCTGTGGTGTAGGGCAGAGCAGGAGACAAAAAGGCTAAGCCGCTCCCTGCCGTCAGGACATAGAGTGCATCGCGTCGCTTGATGTCGTCCTCCTTCGGGGCTGTCTTCCTCTTCCCTCTCTGCTGGCAGACCAGCCCCAGCTCTGCCGCCGTCTTGCCGTAGTATTCGCAGATCAATCGGATCGTATCCAGTCGCAGCGGGCGCCCATGCTCCGCTGCCAGCAGCGTCCCTACTGCAATCCCTATCTTCCCCGCCTGCTCCCTCAAGCCCGCTAGCTCCTGCTCCCGCAGCTTTCGCAACAGGCTCATCCCTTTCTCCTCTGCGCTTACTCTTCCACAAAAGGACACCAAGGGGCCTGAATTTCGTATTCCCTCTGACAGTATAACAGCAGGTCATACCGAGTTCAAGGCTTCCTTTTTTAACGGAAATGAACTTGAGACAAAGCTGTCACAAAACTCTCTTTACTGTGGCGGCAAAGCTGGCTATAGTAGATTCGACAGCAGGTCAAGATATAGCTTCTTCATCGTATTAACCCTATCTTTCTCTAGAAAAAGGGTAAGGGAGACTATTCACTCAAAACCAATGACGAGGCTTTTTCAATGCTCGATGATACTGCTGACCATACGTATCGACGTCAGGATGATCATCTAGAACAGGAGAGCCGCATCATGGCCACCGCCCTTCTTTCTCGCGGCAGCGAGGTCCCCAGGCATCGCTGTCCTCGCTGTCGCGAAGCAGACTTCAGCCAGCGATCTTCCTTCAGTCAGTGCCGCCTACCCGAGAGCCGCCAGGACCATCTCAGCGCCCTGCGGGCCGAGCTAGGGGCAAGTGAGGAGACCGAGCACCTCATTGATTGGCTGCTTGACATGTGGGAAACCATCGACCTTCTCATCGCCCGCTTCGGGGCGGCGCGCGCCTGGCAGATCATCGCCACGCCCGCCGCCCTCTGGCCGCAACCCATCAGTAGCGAGGAGCTGGGCGCGCACCTGCACGGCGAAGAAAGCGCCCTTGCTGATCCGCCGACCGTCTACCCCTGAATACAAAGGAGACTGAGCATGTTCTTCATGCGCCTCAGGAAACGGTTGCGCTCCTCCCCGGCAGAGCCAGGGCAGGCCGTCGACGAGATCAACCAGACTGAAGCAGCGGTTCCAGACCACGAGAGCAATGGGCGTCGGCGCCTGTCAGACGTGCCCTACCTGCTACCCAAGGATCTGGACGAGATCAACCGTCTGGACTTTCAGCATTATGTCCTGCGCCTGGCTCTGGGACGGCTCATCTTTGCCCCCGTCGACGAGCAGCTTCGGCAGGGCGGGCAGGTGCTCGACGTCGGCTGCGGAACGGGCCGCTGGGCCATCGAAATCGCCCGGCTCTACCCCCTGACTCACGTCACGGGCCTGGACCTGGAACAGGCCAAAGCGACGACGCCGCCTCCCAACTATCGCTTTATCCAGGGGAATCTCCTCCAGGGCCTGCCCTTCGCCGACAGCACCTTTCACTACACTCATCAGCGCTTCCTCGTGGCCGCCATTCCCCTGGAGCGCTGGCCGGGGGCGATCTGCGAGCTTTACCGCGTCACCGTCCCGGGCGGCTGGATCGAGCTGATCGAGCTTGGGGCCGAGACACGCAACGCTGGCCCTTGCCTGCAGCAGCTCATCGCCTGGGGGCGTCAGCTCGCAGCCCCGCGTGGCATCGACGGCACCCAGATGAGCCGCCTGGGCGAATGGCTCCAGCAGGCTGGCTGCCGTCAGATCTACACACACACCCTCTGGCTGCCCGTTGGTGCCTGGGCCGGGCGCCTGGGGCTCCTGTTCATGCGCGACCTCGCGGCAGGCTTCAATGGACTGGAAGCCCTGGCCGTCCGCGCATGCGGCATCACCCCCGAGCACTTTCGCCAGACCATCGCCGCCCTTGAGCAAGAGTGCAACCAGCACCAAACACGCTACGCCTGCTACCTGGCGGCAGGCCAGCGCTAAGCCCAAGCGCAGCCGGAGAGCGCAGTCGGCCTGGTCACATCAGCTCTGTCCGCTCCCAGACCGAAGCCGAACAGCTGGAGAAGAAAGGAAGAAGAGGGGAAAAGCATGAAAAGAACAGCTATGCGGCGACCCTATCACCGCGGGCCACGGGTCGCCAGTCCTGGCGGCCTCCGCCCGCAGGAATGGCGTGTTCTCATCCTGGCCCGTCAAGGACTGGCCCGACGCCAAATTGCCGCCCAACTGGGTGTCAAAGTCGAGACTATCAACCTCTATTTCCAGCGCATCTACGAGACGCTTGGCGTTCACTCCTGGCGCCAGGCCATCGAGCAAGCGCCCTGGGAGAAATGCCCACTGGAAGCCCCGCCTGGCTCCCTGGAGCAGCAAGGACCCGCACAAGGGCCAGCAGACCCATAGCAAACCCCATAGCAGACCCATAGCAGACTCATCGCACCCCAGTCTCTGACGCTAGCTGCAGCAGAGGGCAGGGAAGCCAGTTTGTGGGCAGGCCCTGGGCGGACGCCCCAGGCGCGCCGGCATGAGGCGAACGTCCAGGCGCCCACCTGCTCAGCCAGGGCACGCCACGCAACCCAAGGATCATCAGCAGAAGCAGAAGAGGAGTTGACGTCATGCCATTACGCCCAGAAGATGCCCGCTTCGCCATCGGCCTCGACCTCATCCTCACCGACGCGGATCGCAGCCAGATTGCCCTGATCTTGCGCGCGGACGAGCAACGTTACGCCCTGCTGGGAGAAAAAATGCGCTGGGGAGAGCGCGCTGATCAGGCTTTTCTGCGCGCCTTGCGCGAAGAGCTGGGCCTGACAAAGATCCTGCCCAGCCGCGTCAATGGCGAACTCAACCGCAAGCTGCAGGCCAGCGGCATCCTGTGCTGGCAACTCGCCGGACTCTTTGGTCTCCTGCGGCCCGAACGCGATCCCCGCTTTCTCCAGGCCCCGCTGGCCGAGCGCGCGCAGGTCCTCTCGCTGGCCTATCTGGTCGACTGCGATCTGAGCCGCCTTCAGCAGGTCGTCAAGCCGGGGAACAGCGTCCTGCGGCTGGAGATTTTCAGCCTGACCGCGCTGCCCACCCTCTTTCTCGACCATGCCGAGCTGATCAGACACATCCTTGAGGCCGAGCGACGCGGAGAGCTGCCGCTGATCCGTTAGTCCGCTCGCTCAGCCGGGTAGCAAGCCAGACGAGGGCCGGCCCCCTCACCTTCTTGCTAACGCAGAGGACCCTGAGCGGAGCCTGCTCGGGCTGGCCCGCCCAGGGTCCTCAAGTCCCGCGCCCAGCCAGTCATGGACCGGTGGTGGGGGATAGGAGTCGCCGCATAGATGCCGATGCTTAGCCGCGCGCGCGCTCGGCAGCCTTCAGAATGGCACGGCGCGCCATCACAGCGGCCATCTGCGCCCGATACTGTTTTGAACCGTGGATATCCTCCATCAGCTCCAGGCCCTCAGCGGCATGGCTGGCCGCCTCGGCCACCGTTGCCTCATTCAGTTGCTTGCCCACCAGGGCCGCCTCCACCGCCGAGGCCCGTGTCGGCATCGTCCCGGCCCCCGTAATCACCACACTGGCCGCCGTGCAGGCGCCATCGGCCCCCAGCGTCACCACCGCCGCACAGCCCGCGACCGCATAGTGCGACGCCTTATTGGCCAGCTTCGTGTAGGCGCTGCCCGTGCGCGCCGGCGGCAGCGGGAAACGAATCTCCGTCACCATCTCGCCCGGCTCCAGGGCCGTCGTGAAGGTCCCCAGGAAGAAATCATCCGCCGCGACCGTTCGCTCCCCATTGGGGCCGCGCACACGAATCTCCGCCTTCAAGGCCCGCACCGCCCCCGGCATGTCTGCCGACGGATCAGCATGCGAAATACTGCCGCCGATCGTCCCCCGATTGCGCACCTGCGGATCACCGATCACCGAAGCGCACTCGGGCAAGAGGGCAAAATGCCGGCGCAAGACCTCCGAGCGCTCAATCGTCGCATAGGTCGTCAAGGCACCCACCGCCACCACATTGCCCTCTTCTCGAATATAAGAAAGGCCCGGAATACGGCCAATATCGATCAAGTGAGCCGGCTGAGCCAGACGCAGCTTCATCGTTGGGATCAGACTATGGCCGCCGGCCAGCAGCTTGGCATCATCACCGTACTGCGAGAGCAGGGCAATGGCCTCATCCACCGAGGACGCAGGATGATACTCAAACGTGGCAGGAATCATCAGACATCTCCTCCTCGCATCGTACGTCAGTCAGTCAGCCAGGGCGAGGGAGCGCAGACCAGCCAGAGAGAGCCGATCGACGGCCTGCCCACCTGCCGGACCGCCTGCCCATCCCTGGCCCTGGCCTTCATCAGCGACGTTTGTCAGGGCAACAGCTTACAGGCAGCTTCACGCCTGCGGCTGGGCCTGTTGCTGCTGGATAATCCGCCAGATGCGCTCGGGCGTAAACGGGATATCGACATGCGGCAAACCGAGCGCATCGGCCACCGCTCCGGCCACCGCTGGCGTAGCGGCGATCGTCCCGGCCTCGCCCACGCCCTTGACCCCGAGCGGATTATACGGCGTTGGCGTCACCGTATGATCCAGCTCAAAAGGAGGCAGCTCCGAAGCCAGCGGCATCGCATAGTCCATAAACGTCGACGTCAGCAACTGGCCATTCTCATCGTAGACCACGCCCTCAAAGAGGGCCTGCCCGACCCCCTGGACAATGCCACCGTGGATCTGGCCCGCCACCAGGAGCGGATTCAGCTGGCGCCCGCAATCATCGACGGCCACATAGCGTCTCAGATGCACCTCGCCCGTATCCTTATCGATCTCCACAACGCAGATATGCGTCCCGAACGGGAAGGTACAGGCTTCCGGCTCAAAGAAGACCGTCGTCTCCAGTCCCGGCTCAATCCCCGGCGGCAGCGTATTCGAGAAATTGGCCGCCGCCGCCACCTCGGCGAAGGTTACCGCCTTCTGCGGCGCCCCAGCCACCGAGAACTTGCCATCCTCCAGCGTCACATCCGCCGGGCTGGCCTCCAGCATATGGGCGGCGATCTGCTTCATCTTCTCCTTCAGCTTCTGCACCGCATTATAGACCGCCGTCCCGCCCACCGCCGTCGTCCGGCTGCCGTAGGTGCCGCGTCCCTCGGGCGTCGAATCGGTATCGCCGTGGAGCACCAGCACGCGCTCGATCGGAATGCCGAACTCATCGGCGGCGATCTGCGCAAAGGTCGTCTCCTCGCCCTGGCCATGCGGCGAAGCCCCCGTATAGATCAAGACATCGCCGCTCTGATCGACGCGCACCCGTGCGCTCTCATACAGACCAAAGGGGGTCAAGCCCTTGGGACCAATGCCGCAGATCTCCACATAGGAAGAGATGCCAATCCCCATCAGCTTCCCCTGGGCCCGCTTCTGAGCCTGCTCGGCGCGCAGCTGCTGATAGCCAATCAACTGCATGGCCTTCTCCAGGGCCAGCTGATAGTTGCCACTATCGTAGACCGTACCGGTGGCCATCTTATGCGGGAACTGCTCCGGCTTCACAAAATTGATCATGCGCACCTCGGCAGGATCTTTGCCCAGGGCATGAGCCACCAGATCAACGGCCCGCTCCGCGATATAAGCCGCCTCGGGCCGGCCCGCTCCGCGATAGGCATCGGTCGGCGCCTTATTGGTAAAGACAATATCGCAACTGCCATAGGCCACCGGGATATCGTAGCAGCCACAGATCATCGGCAGCGTGAAGGCAATCGCGATCACATCCGTAAAGAACTGCAGGTAGGCGCCCAGATCCGAAACCACATGGACCTTGAGGCCGGTGATCTTCCCCTCGCGAGTCGCCGCCACCTCCACATAATTGATCTGATCGCGTCCGTGGATGGTCACCGCCAGGTTCTCGCTGCGGTCCTCGATCCACTTCACCGGATGGCCCGTCTTCATGGCCGCAAAGGCCGCCAGGGCCTCCTCGGGGTAAATATTCAGCTTGCAGCCGAAGCCACCGCCGACCTCGGGCACGATCACACGCACCTGATGCTGTGGCAGACCGAGCTGCTCGGCCAGGTAGTTGCGCAACAGATGAGGAATCTGCGAAGAACTCCAGATGGTCAGCGTGCGGTCCGCCTTGCGGAACTCGGCCACCACGCCGCGCGTCTCCATCGGCGAAGGGGCCAGGCGCTGATTGACCATACGCTGCTTGACCACAATGCCCCCATTGGCCTGGGTCTCAGCAAAGACGCGGTCGATCTCATCAGTTGGAGGACGCACCGAAGCGGCCACGTTGGTGCCGAACTCCTCATAAAGCAAGGGCGCATCGGGCTGAGCGGCCTTCTCAGGATCAACCACCGCCGGCAGCGGCTCATAGTCGACCTCGATCAGATCGAGGGCATCGCGCGCCCCGTAGCGGCTCTCGGCGATCACCACCGCCACCGGGTCGCCATAGAAGCGGACCTTACCCTCGGCCAGCGGCCCGCGCCGGCCCATGCCATTCGTAATGTGTGGAGGCAACGGGGCCGCCACCGGGATATTACCAACCACCCCTTTGAGGTCCTGAGCCGTGTAGACCGCCACCACGCCCGGCGCCTGTTTGGCCGCCTCCGTATTGATGCTGCGAATACGGGCATGGCCGTAGGGACTGCGCAAGACGGCCATATAGAGCATGCCGGGGAGCTTGATATCGTCGACGTAGGTCGCCTGACCAGTGATCAGACGGGGATCTTCGCGCCGCTTAATCGGCGTACCAACCAGTGCAGCGATACCCATAAGCAACCGTTCCTTTCTCCTCGTAACAGGCAACAGAGACGTCTAGAGGAGACCTGGCCAGTTCAAGCCAGCCAACACAGCCCGCCTCGCCTCGCCTCGCCCCGTCCGGCCCCGAACGGAACGGAACGGAACGGCAGGCGGCCTGCAGACAGCGCTGTCTGAACCAGGTAAGCACTCTTCCTGCTGGATGACTATACGAACGCCAGTAACGACAGTTGGGCGCAGCCGGGCCTCGCCGGCGCAGACCGGCGCGGCTGGCATTGCCGGGTCAACGGGGTTGGAGGCCGGGCCGGCCAGATGCCGGCTCAGCGCAACAGGAGACAGGCCAGGGAGGGAGGGCCTGACGCTACTCGCTGGCTCCCACAGGTTGCGAGGCGCCCGCCTGTAGCTTTTCAGCCGCATACTGGACAGCCCGCACAATATTCTGGTAGCCTGTGCAGCGGCAAATATTGCCCTCCAGCCCTTTGCGGATCTCATCCTCGCTCGGGTTGGGGTTGGTCTTGAGCAACTGGTAGGCCGCCATGATCATACCTGGCGTACAAAAGCCACACTGCAGCCCATGCTTCTCCCAAAAGCCTTCCTGCAGCGGATGAAGCTGTCCCTCTGGAGCCAGGCCCTCGATGGTCGTCACCTCACAGCCATCCGCCTGCACGGCCAGCACGGTGCAGGACTTGACCGCCTCGCCATTGAGCAGCACGGTGCAGGCCCCACACTGCGAGGTGTCGCAGCCGATGTGCGTGCCTGTCAGATCCAGCACATCGCGTAAATAATGCACCAGCAACATGCGCGGTTCGACCTCTGAACGGTATTGCTGACCATTCACAGTCACCGTGATTTCGCGCTTCGTCGTCATTGGTGATACCCTCCATGTGGTCGGTTTGATCAGGCCCGTGAGTGAATTTCTGCCCTCAGTTCAGTATACAGGGGCCTGGAACGAACAGCATAGGACCATAAGGGAACAGCTCTTATCCATTGGGCTGCAGCCGGGGGAGCGGATGGCCTGAGCGCGCTGGCCATCGGCCCAGGGCCGCAGGCGCTTAGATGCCCCTATTGGCAGACAACTTGCTCTGGATGCTTCGTACACGGGGAAAGGATCAACAGGGCAGGCTCGCCAGATCGCTGCCTCCCTGCCTCTTCATAGCTGTGGCTTCTCCTTCCTTTCTCGCTCCATACACACGCCCAGAGAGAACGACCTTTTGAGCACCATGCGCGCCGGGTCACGCCGAGTCGCTCACCGGCCAGCCTCCTCCCCAGGCCACACCTGCGCCCGCTGAGGCTGGCACCGGGCCGCAGGCTGGTCACCGCAACAGCGTGAGAGAGTCGCGGCAGCTCTCTGCGAAGGCGGCACGCTTCAGGTAAGCGCGCCAGACCGGCAAGAACTCGCGTCAGCTAACAGATAGAGAGTAGCACACGAAAGGGCTGAGTGTCAATCGACACCAGGCCCGTAAAGCCGATTCCTTGCCCCTCCCCCGCTCGCTTGTGGTACAATATCCCTGATTTTTTAATAGGGTATAAAGTACACTAACTGAGGAGGGCTTCCGATGCATCGCCGCGCCCCCAGTGTGCACCCGGGATTAATGACCGACATGTACCATCCAGACGCAGCCTACGTGAGCTGGCGCACCGGTCGCAACGGCCTGGCCACCTTTGACCTTTACGCGCGCACCGCCCCCTTCGGCGGCGCTTACCTGCTCGTCGCCGGCCTGGAGGCCGCGCTCGAATTCGTGCAGTCGTTCCGCTATACCGAAGAAGAGCTGACCTTTCTGGCGCGCATCCGTGACTACGACGCCGCCTTTCTGGACGAACTGGCCAATCTGCGCTTCACTGGCGAGATCCTCGCTATGCCGGAAGGATCAATCGCCTTCCCCAACGAGCCGATTCTGCGTGTGACGGCGCCGTTCCGCGAGGCGCTCCTGCTAGAGGCCGGCATCTTGCAGGCCATTAACCTGGCGACGCTGATCGCCACCAAGGCCTCGCGTATTGTCTACGCCGCCCAGCAGGGCCAGTCGCGCCGCGTGGCCGAGTTCGCTTTCCGCCGCGCCCAGGAGCCGATGACGGTCGCCCGTGCGGCCTACATCGGCGGCTGCGCCAGCACCTCGCTGCTGAACGCCGCCTACGAGTTCCGTCTACCGGCGACCGGCACCGTTCCCCACGCCCTGATCGAGCTGTTCGACAGCGAGGAAGAGGCCTTCGAGGCCATCGCTCAGGCTTACAACCGCTATACGCTGCTGCTCGATACCTACGATCCGCGCCGCGCTATTCACACGGCCATCGAGGTGGCGCTGCGCGCTCAGGAGACCCTGGGCCATACGCTGGCCGCTGTACGCATCGATAGCGGCAACCTGGTGGCCGATAGCCTCTACATCCGCGAGCAGCTTGATAAGGCGGGTCTGCAACACGTACGCATCCTGGCCAGTGGCGACCTGGACGAGTGGAAGATTCTAGAGCTGCTGCAGGCCGGCGCAGCCATCGATGCCTTCGGCGTCGGCACCGCCCTGGGAAGCGGCGCCGGCTCGGTTGAGCGCGGAATCGCCGGTGGCTCGCTCGGAGCGGTCTACAAAGAGGTCTGGTACGTCGACGAGAACGGCACGGAGTATCCCAAAGTAAAGCTGGCCAGAGAGAAATCAACCTGGCCGGGCAAAAAAGAGATCTATCGCCATCCCCAGTGGGAGGAGGATGTGGTGCAACTGGCCCATGAACCAGCCCCAGCCGGCTACCACCGCCTGCTGAAGCCAGTGATGCGCAACGGCGAGATGGTGCCGGGCAGCCTGCCACCGCTCTCGGAGATCCGCGAGCTAGCCCAGCAAAATCTGGCCGCCCTGCCCGAGAAGTATCGGGCGCTGACCGTGCAGGAGCCATATCCCGTGCACTTCAGCGAAGGGCTGCAGGTGTTGCGTCGTCAGGCGGCGCGCATCGTTGGGGTGGAGCTTGCTGAGTAGAACAGGCCGGCAAGCCGAGAGGCAGCCCGCCCCGCCTAGGACTTGGCGGCAAGCGCTACTGCTCTCCACCTCTGGTGGAGTATAATGCAGGGGAGTTGATCCGCGCGAGGAGGCTGAGGGGGAGAAGCATAAGGCTTATTCTGAGAAGAAAAGAGGGAGAGAGCATGGCCGAGAGCGCCATCGAGCCGCCGGAGCGGGCCGCGGCTCAGCATGAGCGCCCCACCCTGCCAGAGCAGGCAACCTGCCCAGAGACGGCCCCGGCCACCTCCAGCCTGACGCCGGCTGAGGGGCCAGCGACAGAAGAAAGAGACCGGAGGAGCGAGCCAGCTGAGACGGTACTATGGACGCCAGGCTTCATCGTGGCTTTTGCTCTGACCCTTGGTTTGGGCCTGAGCGCTGAATGTCTCCTGACCAACGGCTGGCTGGCCCACCTCTACGGCGGCAACTGGCCCCAGCTCGCCCATCTGGCGGCTTTACTGCTGCTCTGGCTCGGACTGCTGGTGCGTGGGCGCACAGCCTGGGTGAGACTGGGAGCTATCTTCGGCTGCCTGTGGGCCTGCTTTGTGGGCCTCAATCTGCTCCTCAATCTGCGCGCCAGCTCCCAGCCAGCGGTCGCCTATTTGAATGCCTCGGGGAACCTCTCCTTGCTGGGCATGTACCTCTGCTTCGCCACAGAGCGGGCGCGTGCCCCCCGCTGGGACACCTGGTTCTTTGCCCTGACTCTGCTGGGCGGGAGCGGCGCCGTCCTGGCCGACTATCTGCTGACCGCCCCCGATCAGCGCTCCTTGACGACGGTCGCCGATGCCATTGCGGCCCTGGCCCTCTGGCTGGCACTGCTGGTCTGGTGGCTGCGCCCTACCTGCTGGCGCCTCCATCCGGGGCCGACCTTTCTTTTCGGGCTGTTTCCCCTCATCATCCTTCTCCTCTCCATTCCCGGGATTACGAACAGCTTCAACAACCTGTTCTTCCTACAAGTAGCGGACCTCTGTCTGCTCCTCGGCGGCCTGCGGATTCTGCAGGCCCAGCGCGTTCTCTCCTGAGAGGACCTGCAAGCCCGGGCGTCACTGGCGACCCGCTCAGCCGTTTTGGAAGAAGGAAGAGGGAACCGCACGCGGCCACAACACAAGCCTATCACGTTTCTGACCACGCCTGCCCGGAGGTGTGTGTACGCAGCAGGAGGTAATCAGGAGGTCACAGCCAGCAATGCCCTCACCGTCCGAACCACAGCGCCGCGACGATCTCTACGCCACCCTGGCCATCAGCGCCGAGGAAGCCAGAATCGGCACCAGCCGCATCCTCACCCTGCCCGATGGGCGCCAGTTGCCGATTACGCTGCCGGCGGGTGTCCAATCGGGCCAGCAGCTGAGCTTCGCCGGCCAGGGGCGGCGCCGAGACGATGGCACCTATGGTTCGCTCCAGCTCACCATCACCGTGCTGCCCGGACCACCCCCGGGGGGAGCGCCCGGCCTCCCTTCCGAGGAAGAAGCCCCTACGCTACTCAGCGGCGACCGGCTCCAGTTGGCGGTACCTACCGCCCTCGCCCCCTCTCTCCCAACGACAGGGCAGGCGGCGCTCCCATCTTCTCAAACACCGGGTCCACTGCCGCAGACCCGGTCCTCTCCGTCACCATCCTGGCCCCGGTCAGCACCGGCTCAGCAGAAGAGCGCCAGCTCAAGGCGCCCTCTCTGGCTGGTGGCGACCGCTGTGGTGCTTCTCGTGCTGATCAGCAGCGCGGTTCTGCTGGGGCAGCATTGGCAGCAGGCCCAGGGGCAGGCCAGCGCTACCGCCACCAGCGCCGCCGCTACTGCCCTCGCAGCTACCAGGCAGGCAGACGCGCAGGCCAGCGTCGTGGCTCAGGCCACGGTTGCCGCCCAGGCAACCGCCTCGGTGATCGCCGCCAATCCCAATCCCTACCCAGCGGGCGGGGGCAAGCTGGTGCTCTACACCCCCCTGAGTGATGCGCAGAACAGCATCGGCTGGGAAACCAGCATTCATTGTACCTTCCACTCCGGTGCTTATCACGTCGTGAGCCAGGACCCACGCTACTTCGACCACTGCAGCAACGGCATCAGTTACAGCGACTTCACCCTCGAAGTCGAGATGACCATCGTAGCAGGGGATCAGGGGGGACTGCTCTTCCGTGGGGCGGATATCGGTAACAATAAATATTACCTCTTCCAGGTCAGCACGACTGGCATCTATACGCTGTTTGTCTACACCGGCGGCGACCAGACCGCGGAGCTGGCGCGGGGCGTCGCCCTAACCTACGAGCGCGGCCTCGGCCAGACCAATCTGCTGGCGCTCGTGGCCCGCGGCAACCACCTGACACTCTACCTCAATCACCAGCAGGTGGTGGCGGTCACCGATGGGCACTATCGAGCCGGACAGCTGGCCCTGCTGTCAGTGCCATTCGCCGATGGTGGGCAACTAACAGAGGTGGCCTATCGCAACCTCAAAGTCTGGACTTTCTAAATCCCGAGTGGATGGTGTATAATACCCAGCCAGGAAAAGAGAGGATTCCACGAAACAGGGCTATCTGCCAGCCAGCGCAGGGTCGGCAGATACAGGAGAGAGAAGCCGACAGAGTACGCGCAGAACAGAAGGAAGCATCCATGTAAAGCCTTGAGGCTCGGAGAGGGACGATCCATCATGACCATAACTGCCACCATTCCCAAGGGGAAGTATCACATCTGGACGGTCGGCTGTCAGATGAATCAGGCCGACTCGCAGCGCATTCAGAGCATGCTTGATGAGCTGGGGTGGGAAGAGGCGAGCCTGGAGCAGGCCAATCTGGTGGTGCTCAATACCTGCAGCGTGCGCCAGGCGCCCGAGGAGAAGGCCCACAATCTGCTGGTGCGCCTCAAGCAGATGAAGGAGCGGCGCAGCGATCTGCTGATTGCTCTGATGGGCTGCATGATCGGCAATCAGAAGACGATCGACGAGCTGACGCGCCGCTATCCCCATATCGATCTACTCTTCAAGGTAGAGCAGGCAGATATCCTGCCGCGCTTCCTCGAAGAGCGCTGGACGCCTATCTCCGGAGCGGGCTGCCTGGATATTGAGTATCAGGACGAGAGCGGCCAGCTGCATCAGCTTCAGCCCCTACCGTTGGCGGCAGAGGAGCAGCCCCAGCAGAGCCAGCCGGCGCCAACGATCGCCACCTCGCTCAACCGGAGCGGGCAGCGCACGGTCTTGCCGATGGCCATCACCCCTCGCCCAGGCGAGCGCGTAGCCCACTATCCGACCAGGATCGAGGCGCGTTACGTGGCTCCTACCGCCTGGCTGCCGGTGATCTTGGGCTGCAACAAGGTGTGCACCTACTGCATTGTCCCCTACCGCCGGGGCCGTGAGCGCAGCCGCCCGCTGGAGGAGGTCTACGCCGAAGCGCAGTCGCTGGTGGCCAAGGGGGCCCGCGAGCTGACCCTCCTCGGCCAGACCATCGAGGCCTATGGTCTCGATCTGCCCGGCCAACCCGACCTGGCCGACCTGATGGAGAAGCTGAGCGAGATCGAGGGCCTCACGCGCATCCGCTTTATGACCTCCTACCCGCGTCACATGACGGATCGCATGATCCAGCGCATGGCGGCCCTGCCCAAGGTCTGCGAGCATGTCAATATTCCTGTGCAGTCGGGCGACGACGCCGTACTGCGCCGCATGAAGCGTGGCTATACGATCTCCGAGTACCGCGAGCTGATTGCCAAGTTGCGTGCCTGGTGGCCTGGCGTGACGCTCTCGACGGATGTCATCGTCGGCTTCTGCGGCGAGACCGAGGAGGAGTTTCAGCATACGCTCGACCTGCTGGAAGAGATCCGCTTCGACGTAGTTCACGTGGCCGCCTACTCACCTCGCCCGGGCACGGTGGCAGCCCGCTGGGCCGACGATGTGCCGCTGGCCGAGAAGAAACGCCGGCTGCATGCCGTTGAGGAACTGCAGGCCCGCATTGCGCTGGAACTGAATCAGCACTATGTGGGACGGGTGGAGGAAGTGCTGATCGAGGAGAGCAATACACTGCATGGCCGCCGTCAGTGGAAGGGCCGCAACCGCGGCAATAAGCTGGTCTACTTCCCTCCCGCTGATGACGAAGGACATCTGTCCTTCCACGATGGACGCGAGGCGGGCGTCGATCTGGAGGCGCTGCGCCCCGGCGACCTGGTGCAGGTGCGCATCGAGCGCGCTACCGCCTGGTCCTTGCAGGGTTGCGCCGTTGCGGTATAATAGGCGGGCCAGGCCCTGGCCCGCGGCATTTCGCAGTTCGTTCGTAGATGGAGGTGGCTTCTGATGACGCAAGCGCTATCGGCGGAGGAGAAGGCCCGGCTGAAGAAACAGTGGACGGAGCTGGCCATTCAGCAGGCCCTGACTAGCCAGTGGCAGGAAGCAGTGGTCACAAACAAGAATATCTTGAGCCTCTTCCCAACTGAGGCCGAGGCCTACAATCGCCTGGGCAAGGCCTACCGCGAGCTGGGTATGTACGCCGAGGCCCGCGAGGCCTACTCACAGACGCTCAAGCTCAATCCTAATAACACGATCGCACGCAAAAATTTGGAACAGCTCGCTCTTATCCAGGAGGATCAGGCCCGCATCAACGCTGCCACGGTCGCCATCGATCCGGTGATCTTCAACGAGGAGCCAGGCAAGCGGACGACTACCGACCTGATCAACCTCGCCGAACCCCAGGTTCTGGCCCGGGTCAGCACCGGCGAGAAGGTCCAGCTTGAGCGCGATGGCCATGCGATCTACGTGCGCTCCGCTACGGGTGAGCGGATCGGCCAGATTGAGCCGCGGCTGGCCAACCGCCTGATCACCCTGATGGAGCACGGCAATCGCTACGAGGCCGCCATCTCAACGCTGGATAACAACCACGTCCGTGTGGTGATCAGCGAATCCTATCAGCATCCAAGCATGGTGGGCACGGTGAGCTTCCCGGCCCAGGCTGGTGGTGAACTCGTCAGGCCGTACACGAAGGATAGCATGCTGCGCTACGACCGCGACGAGGAGGATGAGCTGCTCAGCGAGGACGAGTACTACGAGGGCGCTGACGATAGCGATGAGTACAGCGACCTCGATTTCGAGTCGGGTAGCGATGTCGAGGAGTAGCCAGGAGAGCAGGCCGGCCCCAACCCGCCAGGGACGACCTGGCTGCTTCTCCCAGCGCAGCGCCCGCTCTTCCCGACCTGGCAGCCGTGCCAGGCGCCAGGATGCTCGCCGGTCAATGGCCGCTGCTGTTGCTATCTCTGATCTGCATCTCTTCTCTTATCTATTGAGCTACTCTCATCTGGAAAGAGGTTGTGCTTGCTATGAATAAGCGGAAACGAGTCGCTCTGCGCAAACATCGCATTAAGGAGAAGAAACACAGGGAGAAGCGCAAGGCTCAGCGAGCCAGCGCGAGTGCGGCTTCGAATACGGCGCGGCGGTAACGCCGCGCTTCCCTGTTGTATGGAGGCGCTGCGATGACTAGCCCGTCCCCCGCTTCAGCGGCGACGGTGCGCAACGTATTAACCCTGCTCGCTTCCCGCGATGCCCAGCTGGTAGCCGGCGCCGAGGGACTGGAGCGCCGCGTGACCTGGGCTTTACGGATGCGCGCCCGCCTGCCAGCTTTTGAGAGCATCCGAGGCGGCGAGCTGGCGCTGCTCAGCCTGACGCAGCTGCGTCGCCTCGATGAAACATTGCCACACTTGCTGCAGACGCTGCATCGGGAAGGGATCGCCGCGGTGGCGGTCGCTGCCCCCTCGATCGAGTCCCTGGGACCGGAGGCCGAGGCCGTGGCCAATCGCCTGCACCTGCCGTTGATCTACCTGCCAGCCTCGGCCCCACTGGAGGAGATCGTGCGCGAGGTCATTACCTTTGTGGCCAGCTTCCGCAGCGAGATCGAGCGCCGTGCTACTGAGGTGGCCCACCAGTTGATGCAGCTCAGTGTCCAGGGTGTCGGCATCCAGGGCCTCTGCGAGCATCTGGCGCGCGTGACCGGCAAATGGGTCGTGGTGCAGGAGGCAGACTACTCGCCCCGCTGGCAGGTGGCTCCTCCTTCTGTCTTGCCAGAGGG
Organism: Thermogemmatispora aurantia; assembly: GCF_008974285.1. Lineage (GTDB taxonomy): Bacteria > Chloroflexota > Ktedonobacteria > Ktedonobacterales > Ktedonobacteraceae > Thermogemmatispora > Thermogemmatispora aurantia. The sequence goes on from NZ_BKZV01000002.1 coordinate 418,730, forward strand.
CATGCTCCCCCCCAGCCTGCCCCCTCTGCAGGACGAGGATGCTTTGCGTCAAGAGGGCCTGGCGCGCGTGGTGGTCCCGATTCTGATCCGCCACGAGATCGTCGGCTATCTCTCTCTGGTGGGCCGGGAACAGACTTTTGATTATCAGGAGCGCCTGCTGCTTGGCCAGGTCTCTCCTATCCTGGCGCTGGAGTTTGTGCGCGAGCGCGAGCGCAGCGAGGTGGAGAGCCGCTATCAGCTGGAGGCCTTCCTCGATGTGGTTCAGGGCAACTACCAGCAGCCAGAGGAGATGCAGACCCGCGCCCGCCTGTTAGGCCACGATCTGACTCCTCCCCAGGTGGTGGTGGTCTTTGAGCTGTCCCCCCAGCAGGGGACTCCGCTGGTCGGGACGATCGCCGCGGGCTGGAGCCGGCGCGTGCGCGAGGAGCTCCTGCGCTCCTGGCCTTCGGCCTGGGTGGTTACGGAGCAGCAGCGAGTGACAGCCTTGCTGCCGCTCGGCGACCTGCGCACCGGTGGCAGCGATGCGCACTCCGACCATGAGCTAGAGCAGACGCTTTTGTCACGCCTGGAACGGGTACACAGTCGTATTCTGCAGAGCACCAATTTTCTGAAGGGGGAAAGCGCCTCCGCTGGCAGCTCGCGCTCCCCGGCACGTAACGAGAGCGAGCCGCTCTACTCGGTGGGCGTCGGGCGCATCGCTCAGCAGATCCAGGGCATCGGACAGTCGATGCGGGAGGCTCAACAGGCTCTGGAGATTGGGCGCCGCCTCTTCGGCGAGGGCCGCCTCCATTCGTTCGCTCGCCTCGGCATTTATCGCCTCCTCTTCCACCTCTATGGCCACGAGGAGCTGACGGCTTTCTACCGCGAGACACTCGGTCCGCTACTGGAACACGATAGCCGCGGCGGCGAGTTGATCGAGACACTGGAGTGCTTCTTCCGCTGTAATGGAAACCTCAGCGAGGCCGCGCGCGCTATGCATATGCACCGCAATTCGCTGCTCTATCGCCTGGAGCGCATCGAGGAATTGCTCGGCCAGTCCCTCGAGGATTCAGAGCTGCGCCTCTCCTTACAGATCGCCCTGAAAATCCGCTACATGCTTCAGGAACGCTGAGCTGTATCTCTCATAGATTTTCACCATCCTGCTCTGCTTATTCTCCTGCTCGCGCTCTTCCGCGTCAGGAGCCTCTCTTCACCCCGGCAGGAATCTCAGCCATAGCCCGATAGTCTGTAATAGCTACCAGACGGCTACCGATGTGCTATCCTTTACAGAGATGTACCATTGTGAACCGCCTGACTGAGGCGAGACAGAGCAGGACCGCTGCGCCGCTGGGTTCCCAGGGTTTTTCGGGGGTATGGGTCAGACCTCCCCCAAGGTGGTGAGGAGAGAGGCAGCCCAGAACTACCCTCCTCTCGCAAGTGATCACTGTTGAGTCGAAGCTGGCACGCTGATGCTTTCTTTGGCTCTATCGGTTCTGCTTTCCGGTAAAAGAGGTGTTTTCTCTGTGAGATACTTGAGTTGACTGCAACTGAGCTACAGCGAAGAGAGGACTTCTGGCATGCGCATTGCGATTTTGTCGGATATTCATGGCAACCCGATCGCGCTGGATGCAGTGCTGGCCGATGTCCAGAGACAGGGACCAATCGATGAGTACTGGATTCTGGGCGATCTGGTCGCCATTGGCTATGATCCTGTCACCGTGCTGGAGCGGGTGACGAAACTGCCACGGGTGCGTTTTACACGTGGGAATACTGACCGCTATGTGGTGAGCGATGAGCTGCCCATCTCGATCGAGCAGATTCAGGCCCAGAGCCGCCTTGAGCTGCTGCCCAAGCTGCTGAGTACCGTGAAGAGCTTTGCCTGGACAAAGGGCTATTTGACGGCCACTGGCTGGCTGGATTGGTTAGGCCGCCTGCCCCTGGAGCAGCGGCTGACTTTGCCGGATGGGACGCGCTTGCTCGGTGTGCACGCAGCTCCCGGTACCGATGATGGCCCGGGCATCCATCCCCGTCTGAGCGAGGCTGAGCTGGAGGCCCTGGTGAAGGATTGTAACGCCGATCTGATCTGTGTTGGCCATACCCATATCCCGCTCGATCGTACGGTGTCAGGGATTCGTGTGGTGAACCTGGGAAGCGTGAGCAATCCGGTGACGCCGGAGCTGGTGGCCAGCTACGCGATTGTCAAGGCCAACAACAGCGGTTACCAGCTTCAGCTGCGACGTGTTCCTTATGATCGCGAGGCAGTGATGGAGGCGATCCGGCGCGTGCGCCATCCAGCGAGCGACTATTTGCTGGGTTTTATGCGCGGGGAGTTCGTGGCCAAGCAGGGCTGAGGCTGGCCAGGCCCTGAGCGTCCGCCTGCTATGCCGGAGAGGTGAGCATATGCCTACCAGTGAACGGCGCGCCTTTTCTGCCAGGCTGCCTGCGACAAGTCCAGGGGGCAAGCAGGTTGGTCGCGGAGGGGTGGCTTTTAGTAGCTGATCACGCTATGCATGCAAGGGATAGGAGCAATGAGCGACTACAGCGGCCTGCAGTTCGGCCATTATCGCCTGGAGCACTTACTTGGGGCGGGCAGTTTTGCCCAGGTCTATCTGGCGACCCATGTGCACCTGCAGACGCGGGTCGCGGTGAAGGTGCTCCATGCTGCGCTCGGTCCCGAGGCGGTCGAGCAGTTCCGCCGCGAGGCGCGGACGATTGCCTCCCTGGTGCACCCGCATATTGTGCGCGTGCTGGATTTCGGGCTACACGAGGGGCACCTTCCTTATCTGGTGATGGATTATCAACCAGGCGGCTCGCTGCGCCAGCGCTATCCGCGCGGCAGCCGCCTGCCTCTGGAGTTGGCCCTGAGCTATGTACGCCAGGCGGCGGAGGCGCTGCAGTATGCTCACGAGCGACGCATCGTCCATCGCGACGTGAAGCCGGAGAACATGCTGCTCGGGGAGGATGGTCTGTTGCGCCTGGCCGATTTCGGGATCGCGACTATTCTGGCGACAACGGGGACACTAAGCCATGCTCCAGGGGCGGCAGCGACAGGCAGTCAGGATCTGGCGGGCACGGTCACCTATATGGCACCCGAGCAGATCCAGGCCCATCCTCGCCCGGAGAGCGACCAGTATGCGCTGGCAGTGGTGCTCTACGAGTGGCTCTCTGGGGCACCGCCTTTCACGGGCAGCTTCGCTGAGGTAGCAGTACGCCATTGTACGCTGGCTCCGCCGCCGTTGCGCGCTCGGGTTCCGGAGTTGTCGCCGGCGGTAGAGGAGGTTATTCTGCGGGCTTTGGCTAAGGATTGGCAGGCGCGCTTTCCTTCGCTGCGGGCCTTCGCGGCTGCGCTGGCAGAGGCCAGTGGATTGACGCTGAGAGTGGCCAGCGTTGGCGCACCACTGCATCTCTCCGCCTCAGAAGGGAGTCTCCTCACAGCCGAGGCCGCAGCTCTTCCAACACAGCAGGCCTCGCCAGCTTTCTCTTACTACGCGGAGACGGGAGCACCTCCGCCGCGCCTGCCTCCACCACCGATGGCCCTGAATTATTTGCCACTGGTGCGCGACGGTCTGCTTTCTCGCCAGCTTTTCTGGTTGTTCGCTTATGTGGGCATGCTGATCGCGCCTTTTCTTCCGCTGCTTTTGCTGCCGGCTCCCTGGCAGACGTTGGGCCTGCCGCTCTGGCTCTATACAGCCATTGGCGGCACACTGCTGGGAAGCGGGACGTTACTGGCGGGGGCACTCTGGGGGAGCTGGCGCGGAGCCTTGATAAATGGAGCCTATGCCCTCTTTCTGGCGGCGATCAGCCTGGCGGGGCGCTGGCTGCCGTTTTCGCCCTTCTTGCTGGTGCCTCCGGTGGCGGCCTTCGTAACCGGCTGCATCTATGAGCGACGTACGCTGCGCGGCTTCGGGCGCGCGCTCCTGGCTTTGCTGCCGGGCGCTCTACTGCTGATCCTGGGGCCGCTGCTGGGCAATCTGCAGGGGAAAACGAGCATGGCTGAGGTCACGCTGGCGCTGCTGGTGACGCTGGCGACGCTGGTACCAGGTTTGACGAATGGATTGTTCTGGGGCGTGCTGGCCTCTCTCCTGGTCACACTGCTGCTCGCTGCGACTGTTGAGATGGCACTCCAGCGCTGGCTAGAGCGCCGACAGGGCTGAGGGAGCCGAAGCTGCTCCTTCTATTTCTACTGTAGTAATTCTATCATTTTTCAATATTATTGAACCTACCAGATATGTTTTCTATTGCATAGCAACCTATATGCCGATAAATAATAATGCAATCTAGCGCAGGCCACCCTCTCACAGGTCATTCTGCTCAGGAGCCTGATCATCAGACAGTGAGGCAGTAAGGGGCGTGATTGCTAAAGACTGGTTGGTTCTTCTGGTGAGCAGGGATAGACGGCCAGGAAGCGCGGGTCAGATAGTGGCTGCCTGAAGTCTACTGGGGCTGCTACCTCGTGGTATTTCACTGAGAAACAAGCAGCTTGACAGTAAAGATGAGAAATTGTTACACTCTCCCCGGTGGGAAGGATGAGGGGACTTCAACGGGAGGAAGGAGATAATGGCTGACTATAGCGGGCAGCAGCTGGGGCACTATCGTCTGGAGCGCCTCCTTGGCCAGGGTGCCTTCGCCCAGGTCTACCTGGCAACCCATCTTCATCTGGACACCAAGGCGGCGGTCAAGATTCTTCACCAGGTCACCGACCAGAGCGCCATCGAGCAATTCCGTCGCGAGGCGCGCACCATCGCTGCTTTGTTGCACCCTCATATTGTGCGTGTCTTCGATTTCGGCCTGCACGAAGGACGTATTCCCTATCTGGTCATGGACTACCTTCCCGGCGGCACACTGCGTCAACGCCACCCTCCTGGCAGCCGTCTGCCGCTGGCCGTGGCTTTGGACTACACGCGCCAGATCGGCGAAGCGCTGCAGTATGCGCACGAGGCCCGTATCGTTCACCGTGACGTCAAACCCGAGAACATGCTGATCGGGCGCGACAACAGCGTGCTGCTCGCAGACTTTGGCATTGCCACGATCGCGGCCAGCACTCGCCTGGCCACCGTTGAGGATCTGGCAGGCACGGTCACCTATATGGCACCCGAGCAGATCCAGGGCCATCCCCGTCCGGAGAGCGATCAGTACGCGTTAGCGGTGGTGCTCTACGAATGGCTTTGTGGAAGACCCCCTTTTAGGGGCAGCTTTGCTGAGGTGGCCGCTCAGCACTGCACCGCCGCACCACCCCCGCTCAGCCAGCAGGTGTCTGACCTTCATCCGGACATCGAACAGGCAATTCTACGCGCCCTGGCGAAGGATTGGCGCGCTCGCTTTCCCTCTATACGGGATTTTGCCAGTGCGCTTGTGGAGGCCACAGCCGAGACCATCAGGGTCTCCTCCAGCCCGCAGCCTGGCCCGCCCCCTTCTGCCGCGTCTCAGCCCCCTCCGGGCAGCATGCCTATCTCCACTTCTCCTCTTAGCTCTAGCGTTCTCGATTTGACAGCCAGCGAGCCTGGCGTTCTGCCTGATCGCAACAGATCCCAGTATGCCGTCTCCCGGGACTCAGATACCACGAGCCAGGCGCGGCTTCCAGCATCTCCCAAGCGTACCAGGACAGCAACCAGGCGTCCATATGCTCCCCGAGCTCCCCGAGCTGCTCAAAGGAGAAGCACTGCCAGCTGGGCTTCTTTCGCAGTCTACTCCGCCGGTCACGCCAGTCCCCAGACCACATGGCCACCACCACCTCCCTTTCCACTCAACTATCTGCCGCTAGCACGTGGCCACCTTACCGTAAGCCAGGCCGTTGCCATGCTGCTCTACCTGCTGCTGGCACTTGGCCCCACCCTACCACTCTTTCTGCTGGCTTATCAGATGCCCCCAACAACCACGCCCCTACCGAGCTGGGCTATCATCAACCTGCTAACCGTGCTACTGCTCTTGCCAGTCGCCCCGACTCTGGCCGGGAAGATCTTTGGAGGCTGGCGCGGCGCCCTGGTCAGCTGCATGACCATCCTGGTCCTCTGGAACCTTAATGCGCCTCTGTCAAGGCATGGCTTTTTCCCAACCACCTGGCAGAGCGCCGTCGCCCTGGCTGGCTGGCCCCTGGCCTCCGCACTCACCGGCTGGCGAGTCTGGCGTAATCCTTTTCGCTCCTTTCGACGCGCCTGGCGGCTTCACCTCGCTGGCCTGCTGATCATGCTGGCTACTCTCACGATCGGTCTGATCTACAGCACTCCTTTAGACCAGCTGTCGCAGCCGTCGAACCAACAGTTCGAGGAGTACGTTAGCCTGTACTGTTGTTTCTTCCCCATCTGGCTGATACTCAGTTCAACCTGCGGGACTCTGCTCGAAATGTTGCTTCAAAAGCTCACCGAACTCCTTCAGCCGCGGCTGCGGAAGGGTCAACCCGAATGACCCGTCCACCAGCCGCGCGCCGCAGGCGGTCCTGCACCGCCAGTCCCAGGCCCACGGGCCTGAAGCTGCGACAGAGGATCACATCGACCGCCGCCGCCTCTAGCTCCCGCAGCGTGGCGAAGAGAGCCGCCGCCACCTTCTCCGGTTCCTCCAGCGAGGCTGGCGCCCGCACCAGCGCCCCGCGCTCTTCGCATGGGCGCAGAGCCTCCACATCCTCGCTGGCCGCCAGAATACCCACGCGCTCGCCGCGCTTCAGATGCCGCAGGGCTTCTGCTACAATCGCTGTCCGCTGAGCCTGATCCTCGCCCTCGAAGAGGCACAGGGGTACCGTCGGCGAATAGTGTACCAGCAACTGGCCGGGCGCGCGCTGAGCCTGGCCCTCCTCGCTCTCAGGCTGGCCAGAGGCCGTGGCCCGCGGCGGCAGCGGAGGCTCAATTTCCGGCAGGACCTCACGCAAAGCCTCCAGACTCGTCCCGCCGGGGCGCAAGATGCGGGGCACCGCTGCACATAGATCAATGACCGTCGACTCAACGCCGACCGGCGTCGGGCCGCCATCCAGGATCAGCGGCACGCGCCCGTTCAGGTCGGCCAGGGCATGCTGCGCCGTTGTCGGACTGACATGCTTGAAGCGGTTGGCACTGGGAGCCGCGATGGGCGTAGCGGCAGCGCGAATCAGGGCCTGCGCCACCGGATGGCTCGGCATGCGCACCGCCACGGTCTCCAGGCCCGCTGTGACCAGCCGCGGCACGTGCTCGCTACGCGGCAGAATCAGCGTCAACGGCCCCGGCCAGAACGCTTCGGCCAGCCGCCATGCACGTTCCGGAACAGCGGCAGCCACCCGCTCTAGCTCTTCTACCTGTGCTATATGAACAATCAGCGGATCAGTCAACGGTCGACCCTTGGCCGCAAAGATCCGGCGGGCCGCCTCTTCCCGCAAAGCGTCGCCCCCCAGACCGTAGACGGTCTCTGTTGGGAAGACCACCAGTTCGCCTGCGCGCAACAGCGCCGCCGCTCGCTCAATGACGGCGGCCTCGGGCTGCCGCGCATCAACAGGGACTACCTCAGTAGAGACTGCCTTGATATCGTCTGCCATGAGTACCTGAGCAACCACCTTCTTGATTAGGAGCTAGCGCTGGTCTGGCCTCTTTGCAAAAGAAGAGAGGGCCAGCCAGCCGACACAAAGCAACGCACTCGCCAGTTGGGAAGAGCGCTCGGCCACCGACGAGAGTCTCTCCAGCGGCAGTACACGGCCAGGGCCAGGGCGATCAGACAGGCTAGTGTCCTTGGCCCGAATGCAGCTCCCGCTCTGACTCTGGTCCCTGCCTATCGCTTGCTTGCCTGGCAAGAAAGCGTTCATAGTCAGCGAAGATGGACTGAGTTGCTTCGCCCAGGCGGCGCAGGGCCTCCTCACGCTCTAGCCAGAGCGGCTCACCCTCCATACTCGCCCGCAGCTGGCCACCGATCACCTCGCCACAGACGACCGCCGTCAGCGAACTCATCTGTGTCACGGAAGCACTTACCAACCAATAGCAGCCGATAATGCTCTGCGCCCGAATGCGCAGGCCGGTCTCCTCCTCACACTCGCGCACCGCCGCCTCGAAGGGCGTTTCGCGCCAGCGCATAAAACCGCCTGGAAAGCTCCAGGTGCCGCGGGCCGTGCGCACGACCAAAAAGCGCCCTTCGTTCTCAACGACCACATTGACCGCACCAAGCGGCGGCAAATTGCCTACCAGCAGAAGATTGAGCAGATTGAAACAGATGCTCACAATGGCCTTGAGCAGGCTATAGACCACAGGTTGCCTCTCCTCTCCTCACATCAGCCAATGGGCTATGGTTCTCATTGTACTGCATCTGGGAAGAGGAGGCCCTCCCACTCTTACTCAATCTCACCCTCAGCCCAGCGGCCACAGAGCACCACGCAAGAGAACGCTTGAGCGCGATCCACAAGAACAGGAACAAGACGAAAAAGCCCGACTGGGGAGCTTACCAGTCGGGGAAGGGACCGTCTCACCTCCCAGCCAGCCATTCTGATCGCCGACGGCAAGAGGGGCAGGCGAGCAGCATAGCGACAGCCAGGCCAGTTTGAAGGAGCGGAGCACCACCGCTGGCCGGCGTTTTCGTCTAGAGCGCCGGTGAGGAGGACGAGGAGGCCGTAGGATCGGAAGCTTCCTGAGCGTCGGTCTGGCCGGTGGAGACGGTGCGCTCTTGCTGGAGCTGGCGAGCCTCTTGCCGGCTCCGGCACACAATCAGCTCGTGGTCACCAATGCGAAGCTGATCACCAGAGCGGAGCACCCGGCTTCCCCCTTGCTCCAGACGCTGGCCGTTGACAAAAACTCCCTCGGTGTTATCTCCGTCTTGAATAAGCAACTCAGTTCCTGCCCGTCGCAGAAAGGCATGGCGACGCGAGACACGGCGATCTCCCTCAAGCAGAATACCGCTATCACCAGCGCGTCCGATGCTGACCTCGGGAGTTGAAAGCTCTACAATAGTGGCCTGACGTCCAGCCATTGTCGGCGGCAAGACCAGGATATAGGCTGGAGCTGCTTCACCGTGCGGGTCCTCAGCCGGAGCAGGTGCCGGCTCAATTCGCGCTGTCACCGGCTCTTCGTCCGTCCGCCCACGCTCGCCCTCCTGGCTTGCCTCTCCTCGGCCATCCGTAACGGCGCTCACCTCCTCATGAGTTGCTTCAGGCTGAGCGCCGTTAGCACCGCGCAGCACCTGGGCAGCCTCCGCGATAGGGACTACTTCTGCTTCCTGCGGCCCCTGGCTCGCAGATACAGGGGCAGTCGATGGCCGCGTATGCAGGCCCGAAAGCACTTCGAGCAGGGAAACCTCAGCGGGCGATGTCTGCGGCAGTTCTACAGTTACAGTCTGCTGGACCACTGCTGCGCTTTCAGGCGGGTCAGCCTGTTCCTGCCCTGCGATGATAGCCGCTGCAACCTCTGGCGCGAAAGCTGCTGGCTCGCCCACCGCTGAAGAAGCTGCCTCTCTCGCCCTCTCAGGGGCTGGTACATTTGGGGGACGGGTCGCTTGGAGCAGAGCTTCAAAATAGGTCAGGGCAGAGCCAGAGAGAGCGTGGCCGTCTGTTTGTTTGATGGTGGCCTCTATGGCCGTCGGTTCTGGATTCAGCCCTGGCTCAGGCAGGGCCGCCTCATCGCTCGCCGTCAGCGACTCCGCCACTGGCTCGCTCTCCTCCGGGGCCATCACCTGGTTCTGGTCACTCGCCGCCGCTTGCTGCGGCTCCGGCAAGAGTGAGGCAGAGCTTCCAGCATTGCCTGTCGCCGGCTGCTCATCGCACGCGGCCCCATCCGCCACCTGGGTCCCGGCTTCAGCCGCAAGGACTGTCTCATCGGACTGCGGTCCGGCCAGCACGGTCACAACCTCCGCATCTGCCGGGATAGCTTCCTGCACAGGAGAAGCTATCAGCGCCTCTGCACTCGCTGTAGACATTCCCTCCTCCGACAACTCAGCCTCAGCTGGCTCGTCAGGAGCAGTCTGTACAGCAGCGTGCACCTCCTCGCCTGCAACCATCACAGCCTCCGACTGCCCAGCTGCGGTTTGCTCCAGCTGGCTGCCGTCAGACGCAGGCTCCCTTGCCTTGCCGTCTGCCGGCAGAGAGATCGGTTCTCCCTGGAGCGGCTCCCCCTGCGGACCAGGGGCAGCCTGCCCGGCAGCGGCCACCAGGCGGGGAGCCGCTTGCTGTAGCGCCTCGGTGAAGGCAAGCACCGAAGGATAGCGATCCTCGGGATAGACCGAGAGCGCGCGGCGAATCACCCCTTCAATCTCCACAGGTATCTGTGGATTCAGCGACAGGAGGGACGGGAACGACTCACTCAGCTTCGCCTGAGCGATCTCCTCGGGTAACCCCAAATAAGGAGGGCGTCCAGCGATCCACGTATAGACAATCACCGCCAGAGCGAACTGATCGCTGGCCTGCGTCGCTCGTCCGCCGAGCTGCTCTGGAGCTGCCGTCACCGGCAAGATGGGACGCTGCAGCCGCCCGAAGCGACGCACAAAGTGAGCCAGGCCCACATCGGCCAGCATGAAGGGGGCATAATCCGACGCGCCTTCCACATTTGGCCCGCGCAGCACCATAATATTCGTCAAGCTCAGCCCTCCATGCAGATAGCCGGCATGATGCACATGTTGCAGCGCCTGCGCCAACTGCTGAGCGTAGCTCACCGCCGCTGACAGCTCCAGTGGCGGACTAAACCATAAACGCCCGTCGCTGTTAAGCAGCGAGCCACTACTGAACAACCGCCGCGCAACATACAGAGCGCCGTGCAGCTCCCCATAATCGAGCACTGGCGCCAGGTAGCGGTGAGTGAGCTGACTGATCCCCTGCATCTCGCGGAAAAACTGCCGCCGCGCTGCATCCGAGAGCGGCGCCCAGGGATGCAACAGCTTGAGTACCACCTTCCGTAGCAGTAGCGTATCCTCAGCCTCGTAGCTCTCACCGGCTACTCCGCTACCAAGGAGTCTGATCACGCGATAGCGTTCGAACCGCTGGCCTTCTCGCAATGCCGGCATAGGCGACCTCGCTTTTTCCCCAGATAGCATCTGTCGCTATTGTAGCATGTTTCTGCTGGCAGACAGCAAAGCAGTAGTACTAAATCGGGGAACCTGTCAGGTAGCAGGAAAACCGCAGGACGATCCTCAAGCTCCTCCAAGATGTGGAGACACAAGGGAGCAGCAGCCCGCAAGAGAACTCAGCAGTCCTCGTGATCGACCGCGGCCTCCTCTTCCCTCCACTGCTGAGACACCTTCCCTTCTTCGCCCGCAGGAGGCGCATCAGGTTCGGTTCTGGCGGGGTCCGCCGAGGAGGACGAGGCTCTTTCAGCACGCGGGACCGCCGCGAGTGCTCTCTCCTGCTGCTCAACGGAAGCAACAGCGCCGCTCTCGTGACTGCCCTCATCCTGACGACGCTGAGCAAGCGCTGTCTGCCGCTGCCTGGCCAGACGAGCGCGGCGCAGGCGGTAGAGGAGCAAAGCCACCAATCCCACTATGACCAATACCAGCGCCCCGGCCCAACTAATGGTGCGGGCCAGGCGCTCAACAGCCGCAAAATTATCGTGAAAGACGCGTCCGGCGAAGTAGCCCAGCGATCCGAAAACGGTCGCCCAGATAATGCCACCCGCCGCATTGTAGACCAGAAATGTCCGCCAGCGCATCCGGTTCACACCGGCCAGAAAGGCCGCCCAGGCCCGCAGCACGGCGATGAAACGTCCGAAGAAAACCGTTTTGTCTCCGTGACGGGCAAAGAACTGCTCGGCGCGCTCCAGATGCTCAGGCTTGAGGAAGATATAACGTCCGAAGCGTTCCACCAGCGGCCTGCCGCCGTGGCGCCCAAGCAGATACCCTAGATTATCGCCCACAATGGCCCCCAGCGCTGCGCAGGCAATGACGAGAGGAATTTGCAACTGGCGATCGACCCCTGCCAGAAACGAGGCCAGCAAGAGCATGGTCTCCCCAGGAAAGGGAATGCCCGAGCTTTCAATCATAATAAAGAGCGCCACCGCGGGATAGCCCCAGACATGCAGCGCATCCTGCAGCGTCTGCAGCGAGATCAACGCTGCGATCACCCCAAAAAACGGAACTGATCGGCTGGCAACGTTCACCAGTACCAGGCGCGACCACCAGAACATGCACCCTCCTTCGCTTCCGCGGGTCCTCACAAATCAAGCAAGCAATCTTTTACCGGGCCAGTATACGCCCTGGCCCGGCCAAAGACAACCTCAAGAGCCAGACACAGGTAGCTGGAAACCGCCGTCGGTACGCTGCCGTCTTCTGGTCTGCCACCAGCTTCCCAGCCAGGTCAGACCAAAAGCCAGAAGCGGAGGCCCTACGGTACTGAAACCCATCCAGCCGATCCAGCCACCCCCTGCCGGCAGGTAGCCACGAGAGAAATAAATGGCAAAGGCAGAGAGCGAGAAGACCAGCACAAAGATCTGCAAGGCGTACTCCAATGCCGCCGGCTGCTGGTACCGCGGCCAGGCGAGCGGAGCCAGCGCGAGGAGCCAGGCCAGGTACCAGGGGAAAAACCAGGGCGTCACCAGGAAGATTGCCCCCATCATCAGCAGTGCCCCAACCGCCCAACGCTCTAGCCGCGGTTGCTCCCAGAGCAGCCACAGGGCCATGCCTAGAGTTACCAGCAGCGCCAGCCCCTGAATGAGATTCCAGGTACTGCGCCGTCCCAGGAGGGCGAGCAGCTGGCCCATCCAACCTTCCAGCGGCTGTGGATGATAATGTCGCCACTCCTGAATAGCGCGCAGAATCGAAAACTGCCCTAGCTCGCGACTCGTCGAGGGCGGAGCCAACAGGCTGACAACAACCTCATGAGGACTATGGCCGAGCCAGAAAGGAAGATAGGCCAGTCCCGCCACGACGATTGCGCAGCCAAGCGCCAGGAGTAGCTGTGCTAACGCCGGTCGCCAGCGCAGACGCAGCGCTAGCAGCAGACGCTGCTTGCCGTCGCGCTGAAGGGTACGGAAGAGCAGGAGACAGAGGAAGAGCGCCACCCCAAGCAGGGCCGTAAACTTGATCAAGACAGCCAGCAGCATGAAGACCAGAGCCGGCAACCAGCAACGCACACGCTCCAAGCCTCTGCCGTTGGCCTCAGCCCAGCACCAGCAACCCAGCAGCATGCAGGTCATCATCAAGACATCGTTATGGGCCCCCAGCGCACTTTCGAAGAGCATCAGCGGATTGAGAGCGTAGAGCATGGCCCCCAGCGTGATCACGCGCTCCGAACGCCCCAGTGCTCGTAGCAGGCGAGCGATCAGGACCATATTGAGCAGGTGAGCCATCAAGGCCAGGAGACGAAAAGCCAGCACATAGGCTGGCGCATTGGCCCCCAGGAGCCAGCTGAGGACGGCACAGATCAGCAACCAGACCGGACCATAGGCCGCCACCGCCGTCCTCCAGTCATCCAGCGGGGCAAGAGGATCACCCGGGAAAGCAGAGAGCGGCACAAAGTACGGATTGGCCCCATGCGCTACCATGACACGGCCATAGCCGGCGTAGACAAAGATATCGTGCGAGAGCATCCCGGGCGCCACCACGAGTATACTTCCACAGATGAGAAGTACAGCACCCGTGAGCCACAGCATCCCCCGGCGACGACCCGCCGTGGTGGCCAATTTCCAGCTCAGCCAGAGCAGGCCCAGATAGAGCAGAAAAAGAATAAAAATCATCAAATGAAAAGAGAGATCTGCTCTATTTAAAAAAGGCCAAAATTGCCTGAAGAAGAGTACTAGTCTGGCTGGCACCCAGAAGCCAAAAAGCCCGAGAGCCTTTCCTGGGAGCTGGCCGGCGACAGGATGCCTGGCTAACTGCTCGAGCGGAGCAATGGCCGCCACGATAATGGTCAGATAACCAGCAAGCAGCAGAGCGACGCACAAGAACCCAAGGCCGACCCGCGGTGGTTTTGCACGTACTGCCTGCTTCTTGATCTGATTGTCTATGAACAGCGTTTCGGTCATAACCTGTATCGCGTACATCCAAATTGTAGATAGAAGGGGCAAGCATTGGCCGTCCGGGGCGAGCGCAGTGCTAGAGCGCTACGAACCCCGGTTAGCCAATCATCCTCAGACCATCCAGAGCCCCATGATAAAAATAATGGTCAGGGTGGCCAGCAGCGGCGGGAAGATCAAAGTGATCGCTTGATGAAGGCGCCGATGTTCGCAGGCCAGGGCCGCCAGGGTCATGAAGCCTGGGAACATCTCCAGGACGAAGCGCTGGTTGGAGATCAGGGAATCGGGCTGATTGATACTCGGTTCCACTAAATAGAGCAGCAGCAAGGCCGCCATCCAGAGCGTATAGCTGAAGCGCAGACGGCGCCAACCCAGCACAGCCAGCACGATAAAGCCCAGAGTGGCGCTGAGATCGAGCACCAGATGGACCGAGAAGAGCGAGCCGACGGGCTGCAGCCAGAAGAGTTCTACCAGCGCCTTCCAGATGCCTTCCCAGGGCCAGACGGTGCGATGGGACCAGCGATACTGCACCGCCGCGAAGCTGAAAGGTGAGTGGAAGAGATGCCAGCAATAGAGACTGTAGAGAGCAGTGCCTACCGGAATCAGCACAACCGGCAGCGCTCGCCAGAGAAAGGCGCGCCAGTGACTGCGTTCAGCCGGCTCGGCCAGCAGGCCCAGGTTATCGCGGGCTATCCATGCTTCCCAAAGGAAGGGCAGCACGAGTAAGATGCCCGGCGAGCGAGTCAGGGAGGCCAGCATGCCCAGCAGCCCGGCCAGCCACCAGCGTCGTCGGCGCAAGGCCAGGAAGCAGCCAGTTACCAATAGCAAAAAGAGCGATTCATTATAGGCGGCAAAGAAGAAGAAGGCCGTTGGAAAAATACAGAGGTAGAGCAGCGTGCGACGGCTGACTTGATCACCCAGCGCCTCGCTGGCAAGCTGATAGAGCGTGAATAAAGCGCCGAGCAGAGCGAGATTGCTGATGAGCATGCCAAAGAGGAGATACCCGTGATTTCCCACGAGATGGGCACAGATGCTGATCAAGAGAGGAAAGAGAGGAAAGAATGCACTATCAAAAGGGCTGCGATAGCCAAATTGAGCAATCTCTACATAGTGTATAGCATCCCAGCGCTTCCACGACATGGCCGTCGCCAGCAAGCTTACCGGTGGCGCTATATACTGCGGTGGGCGCGGTCCGTGGAGTAGCGTATACGCAAAGTAGGTCACCACGATGAGCGCGATGCGGGTCAGGATAAAGAGCCAGAGAATGTCGGCGGTTGGCGCACGTTTCATAGAAAGTGCTCTTCTCTCCTTTGTATAACAGATTACAGGATTACTCTTCTCCTGCTATCTTTCTCCGCTTCCTTGCTGAGGTTCACTGGTATAACGAACGACCTATGCAGATAGTCAAAAAGGAAGCCTTTCTTCCCCTGTAGGCTATGCTCAAACCCCCCATAACAGGTGTACTCTTGATTAAAGAGATAATGTTTCAATAATATTTATCCTATATCGGAATGAAAAATCTTTTCGCGTGCAGGTTGCAAAGGCCTCTTTCTCAAATGCTTCGTCCTCACTGAGTTGCCTGAATAATAACCTTTCCTAGGCCAATATCTGAATTTATCCTTTATCATCCTTGCTCCTTGAAATGTTCAGACAGACAGGCCGGCTGACCGACTGATCAGGTTGAGTAGAGCTAGCGAGGGAAGGCCTGAACCCCTGTTTCTAAACGATCTCAGTCCCGCCAACTGGCAGAGAGCAGAGAAACAGTCCGGCCCGCCAACGCCAATCTACTTATAACCTGCGCTGCTTGGGCGCTAGAAATTTACGCTTCCCCATCAGCTTTGCCGCTTCCTCTTGCGATCGTCGTCTCCGCATGCTATAGTGTATTTAACATTCCCTTAACATAAGGTTAATATCAGCTTAACACTTCCCCAGTCACAGAACAGCCGGGCAGCGCCGCCCGCGTGGGCACAGCGAGCCAGGCCATCAGGCGGGCCTCAGAGCTACTGGCACCAGGCAAAGCATGCCTTGAGAGCAGAGCAGCCGGACACAGCGACGAGCACAAGGGTCGGCCATCGCGCGCCCGCGCCGCTCCAGACAGCATCACGTGCAGAAGGTGAGTCCACAGCCCACCTTGCGATCTGCTAGTTTATCTGCTTATCCACGCTTGCGCCATCAGAGCGGTGCCTGCAAGTGTGAGCAATTGCCTGCTTCCAGGCTATCCAAGCTATCTCACTAAACTCAAGCAATGGGGGGGAGAGAGAGCAAGCAATGGCAACGACAAGCAATCCGACAATGGTTGTGGGCCTGTTACTGGGCGGGGCCCTGTTACTGCTCTACGGCCTGCGCCTCCTGTCGGAGGCTATGCAGCGCGCAGCCGGTCCGCGCCTGCAGAAGGCAACGATGGCGCTGGCCCAGCGCCCTTTCATGGCTTTCGGTGTCGGCGTCGTCGCGACGGCCCTGACGCAGAGTTCGAGCGCGACCTCCTCGCTGCTGGTGGAGCTGGTGAACGCTGAACTGGTTCCGCTGACGACGGCCTTTGTCATGATTCTGGGTACCAACGTCGGCTCCACGCTGGTCGTGCAGTTGCTTGCTTTCCATGTGACCGACTACGCCATCCCCATCGCCGGAGCAGGGGCCGCCCTGGGCCTGTTGACACAGCATAAGCCGCAGCGCGACCTCGGTCAAGCGGCTTTCGGCTTTGGGGTGATCTTGCTTGGACTGGCGGCGCTCCAGGTTGGTAGCGCCCCGATCGCAGCCAGCCCGATCACCGCCGAGGTACTGCGCTCTTTGATGGGGGCGCCGCTGGTGCTGGCCCTGCTGGGCTTGCTCCTGGCTCTGGCCTTCGCGTCGAGTGCGGCGGCCATCGGCCTGGTGCTGGTCTTGACAGCCAGTGGCGCGCTCTCGGTCTTTGCGGCTCTGGCCTTGCTCTTTGGGGCCAATATCGGCTCAACGCTGACGGCTCTGTTGACAGCCATCAGTCGCCCCTCGGTTACAGGCCGCCGTCTGGCCCTGCTCCATACTGGCACCAAGTCACTGGGGGCTGCCATTGCTCTGGCTCTGCTGCCGCTATTGACCAACCTGCTGGCCCGGCTCGGCCTGGAACCTGTCTGGCAGGTGGCCCTGACTCACTTGATCTTTAATCTGGCCTTGGCCGCGGTCTTTGTTCCGCTGGCTGCTCCCGTTACACGTCTGGTGACCTTGCTCCTGCCAGAGCAGGAGAATCATTATGAGCAGCAACTGGGGCCGCGCTATCTTGATCCCGAGGCCCTGGCCTCGCCGGCGGTCGCCCTGGGCCAGGCAACGCGCGAGGTTCTCCGTATGGCCGATATCGTGACGGAGATGCTGCGCTTGAGTATGCTGGCCTTCGAAAAGCCCGATGCCCGCGTGCCGGAGCGCATCAATGAGCTGGATGACCAGCTTGATCAGCTTAATGCAGCCATTAAGCGCTATCTGACGCAGCTCGATGAGAGCCGCCTGACGCGCGAGCAGGTCCAGCGCGAGCTGGCACTCCTCTATATTATTACTGATCTTGAGGCCATCGGCGATATCATCGATCGACAGATGATGCGCCTGGCCCGACGCAAGCAACGCCGCCAGGTTGCTTTCTCTGAGGAGGGCTGGCAGGATCTGCTCAATTACCACGACGAGGTGACGGAGGCCCTGGAGCAGGCCCTGGCTGCACTGGCTTCGCAGGATACCTCGTTGGCCAACGACTTCTTTGTGCGGAAGGCGGAGCTGAGCAAGATGAAGCGCCAGCTCCATCTGCGCCACGTGCGCCGCTTGCAGAGTGGCCTCTCTCCTAGCTGGGAGTCAAGCGCAATCCATCTCGATCTCTTGAACGCTCTCAGTCGCGTGCTGTCCCATGCATCGAACATCGCGCATGCAGTGCGCGGCGACCTCTGATGAGAAGATCACCTCCTGCCGCCTTCTCTCTGGTTGGCGGAGCGGCAAGGACAGCTCTGCCCGTGCAGTGCTGGTCGTTGCTGCTCCGCCGCTCTCCTCTACTGCCGCATTGGGCTTCTACTAGCAGCAACCTACTCCGATCCTCCCCTCCCTTCATTCGCCGTTTTCTAATGCAAAATCAACCCGGCAGGCTTTACACAAGAAAGCTGAAAGACACACGCATACAGCCACTTTCGGCTAGCCGTTAGCAATCCGTCTATCAAAGGGGTAGACTCCCGACCGGGGGATGCCATCGCACTCTGCATTCATCACAGGTTGTGAGGAAGTTCATAGCTTCTGAGGCGGCAAAGCTGTAGTGTAAAGGCTATCATCAGGAAAAGAGAGTGCAGACTCTCCTCTCAACTTCTTCGTAATAAAGTGAGTTTTAACAATGTTAAAAGCAACGTTTGAGATCGAGGTCACAACTCCGCTCTTTCTGGCCGGGGCCAATCAGGCAGAGGTAGAGCTGCGTCCTCCTTCGTTGCGGGGGCCTCTGCGCTACTGGTATCGGGCACTGATCGGCGGGATTACCGGAGGCAATCTGGCGGAGGTACGCCGACGCGAGGCGCAGGTGTTCGGAGAGGCCGAACATGGCTCGCCGATAAGCATTCGTATCTCTGAGGTGACGCTGCCACAGCGAGAGTTGCCCACTTTCAAGCGGACCGACGATCAACCAGGCGCAAGCTATCTCTTCTGGTCTATGGACAGGACCAAAGATCGACCTTGCCGCCAGTACTATCAGCCTGGTACCCGCTTTCAGCTTACGCTTACAGCACACGAGAAAGATCAGCAAGCCCTAATAGAGGCCATTATCAGCCTCTGGCTCCTAACCAACCTTGGCGGACTGGGCGCGCGTTCTCGCCGCTGCGCTGGCAGCCTGGTGATTCGCTCATCTGCTCTCTCCTTCGCTTCTGAGCTAGAGCTACCCCTACTGTCGCCAGGCCAGGCCACAGATCTTGACACGTTGGCTGCTCTCCTTACACTGGGACTTCAAGAGATTAAGCGTTTTCTCAGTGTTAGTAAGCTATCCAGTGTTGAAAACGCCCGCTTTGATATCATTGCCCCAGGTAATTGCTATATAGCTCTCCTCTCTCCCCAAAATGGATGGCTAAGAGTAGATGAGGCGCTAGAGGCTGTCGGCAAGCAGTTGCAGCAATATCGCCGATCTCTGCCAGCAGATGACCGCAGAGCATTCGGCCTGCCTTTGCCTACGCTCAAGAAACGCCTGGCTTCGCCTCTTCATTTGCATATTACAACTATTGATAGCTCTTATTTATGTGTTGCAACCATATTTAAAAATAGATTACTACAGCAGAGACATTTCAATGTCATTAAAAATTTTATAAAAAATTTCCCAGAAGCAACTAAAAGGGAGATAGAGTTATGACCCAGTCCTACATGCTCATCTTCGCCCTGGGGCCGGTGCAATCTTTCATCGCTCAGGCGCGCAAGACGCGCGATCTCTGGTTGGGCAGCTTCCTGCTCTCGCGCCTGATGGAGGCGGCCCTCACAACTGTGCCAAAGGAAGCGCTGGTCTTCCCGACCGACCCGCGCATTGATCGCACGCGCTGGGTACCCGACCTGCCCAATCGCTACGTTGCGGTCTTCTCCCCAACGGAGACCCGGCCTGACCCGCTGGCAGCAGCCCGCCAAACGGCTGAGCAGAGCGAGCGGGCGATTTACGCCACCTGGCAGCAGATCTGCAGTGAAGTCTACCAGCAGCTCTTTGCCAGCAATGGCTCCGGCTGGAAGGATGACCAGGTACTGCGCGCCATTTGGGAACGCCAGACCGATCCCCGACGCCTCTTCGAAATCTACTGGGCCATTGCCGCCAACACCGATGGTCAGGGCCGCCCGCTGGCATATGGGGACTGGTTCAAACGCACCTCCCAGGCGCTCGATGCCCGCAAGAGCCTGCGCGATTTCGTCGCTCAAGATGAGCCTGGCGAGAAGAGCACCCTCTCCGGCGAGCGCGAGGCTCTGCACACCCAGGGCGGCAGCCGGCACCAGGTCCGAGAGTTCTGGAGGCAGATCTCCCAAAAAGCAGGGGTTTCAGGCAAGGACCTCGCCCTGGATGGCTCCGAGCGCCTGGACGCCATCGACACAGTGAAGCGCTTCGCTCTGCTCTCAGAGAGCCTCCGCTCAGGCTCCGGGAATGGCTATCAGGTGTCAAACCAGAGCCTGGCTTTCCCATCAACCAGCACGATGGCCGCCGCTACCTTCATCGATCAACTGTTGACCCCGGAGGAGACATCAGAGTCAACCAGGAGGGAGACTATAGAGAGATGGAGCCAGATCGTCAAGCCACTGAAAGCTCGCCTGGCCCTTCCCTATCTGGAGCAGAAAGCGCGGAAGGAAGAGCAGCATGGGCAGCCAGCTCGCTACTCCTGGCTCATGCAGGTTGATGGCGATTGTGTCTTTGCTGAGACCTTTACCGCCCAGCGGCTACGCACGGATTACAGTGCCGTGATCGAGTCCCGGGAGCCTGTAACTCCTGGCAAGTTGGTCCTCCATCCGACCTTCCTCGACGAGGCTCGCAAGGCCCTGAGACAGCTCTACCAGCACTTCGGCGAGCCAACCCCCTACTACGCCTTGCTGCAAATGGACGGCGATCAGATGGGCACCATTATTGGCGAGATCCAGAGCCAGGATGATCACCGTAGCATCAGCACAGCACTCTCGACATTCGCTCGCCAGCACGTTCCCGAAATCGTCGAGGACGAGCGTCCCGGCAAACTGATCTACGCTGGCGGCGATGATGTGCTGGCTTTTGCTCCGCTGGCGCAGGCGTTCGCTATCGCTTCAACCCTGCAGCAGGCCTATCACGAGATCGTAGGGTCGAGTGTGCAAAAGGCCTCCAGCGGGACGAGAACGGCCACGGTCAGTATGGGCATCGCCATCGCTCATCACCTGATGCCGCTGACACTGGTACGCCGGATGGCTCGCGAGGCTGAGGAACAGGCTAAACAGCGCTATGGCCGCAATGCCCTGGTGGTGACGATCCTTTGGCGCTCCGGCAATATGCTCTCTGCTGGCTGCCGCTGGGAATATCCTTTTTCGGAGGGTGGCTGGCTGACTATGCTCCCGCTGCAAATCTTCCAACATGTAGTAAACCTTTTTGCGAGCACTACGCTGTCGCCACGCTGCCTGGACATCCTCAAAAGGGAGCTGCCGGGGCTAGAGGGCTTGCCACAGGAGGCGCGTTGCAGTGAGATCGCGCGTGTACTGAAACGGCAATGGAACACTACCGCCCTTCAGTCCGACAAGAAGCCATCGCAGAGCCTGGCCCACGACAAGACACTGCGGGACACTGCCAGCTCCGAATCGTCCACCAGGCTCATGCCTTACGCCCTGGCCTATGCCCTGGTCCATCTCGCAGCTCTCATGGAAAAGAGCCACCCTGGCGCCTTCTCCGGCCCCGACAACTCTGGCCTGAAGGAGGTCCTGAACTGGCTGCAGATTCTGGCTTTTCTTGCGAGGGAGGCAGGAAAGAATGTATCTCTTCATTGAGCCACATGAGACGCTCCTTTTTCGCAGCGGGCGCCCCTTCGACGCGGGCGAGGTGGGCTTTGCGGAATCGCTCTTTCCTCCAACACCAGAAACTCTGCAGGGAGCGCTGCGGGCTTTGATTGCCAGCAACTGGGATCAGCGCAAAAGCCTGCCGGAGCTGTTCCTCGATCGGGAGCTGACCGCCCTCATCGGCGATCAACAGAGCTATGGGCGCCTGCGCATTCAGCTCATCACGCTCGGGCGACGCCGGCCAGCCCAGAACGGGAGCCAGAACTTTGAGCTGCTCTATCCTATGCCCGCCCATTTGCTGCGCGGACCTGGGCCACAAGGCCAGCAAACCCGCCTACTGCGCTTGAAACCGGCCTCGCCCGCCGGGGTCTCGACGAACCTTCCCCAGGGGTTGCAACTGCTCTATCCTCAAGGCCAGGAGCAAGAGCAACCGCTTGGCAAGGGGAGCAAGCTGCAAGGCTGGCTGACAGCAGAAGGACTGGAGGCAGCCCTGCGCCCCGATGGTCAGCTGACCGACGCCATGATCGTCTCCGCCAGCGAGACCCATGAGGAAGAGCCTCGCACGGGGATCGCCCGTCAGGAGAGCACAGGGGCGACCGAGGAGGGCATGCTCTATACTATCTACGCTGTTCGGATGCGACCCGGCTATGGCTTTATGGTCGACCTGCGCCTGGCTCAGACAGCTGACCCCCTCAGCGATCAGTTGCTACCTGACGAGCAGACCGCTTCGCTCTTGCGCCTGCCTGCGCCTCCGGCGCACTTCGTCCATATCCTGGGCGGTGAGAGCCGTCCTGCAACCGTCTGGCTGATTGATCCCCAGGCTACACCGGTGCGGGCCGCCACACCTCAGCCACCAGATCCCGAACGCGGGCAGCGGCTTCTGCTCTATCTGACCACCCCGGCGATCTTTGCCGGTGGCTGGCGACCAGAGCGCTGGCCTGCAGCTCTTGGACAACCCATCGCCGCGGCTATCAGCCACTATCGGTGGATTGGCGGCTGGCAGATGACCCCCCGCCATCACGGCGGCCAGAGCAAAACGGCCCGACGCTGCGTTCCTGAAGGAAGCGTCTACTTCTTTGACAAGCAAACAGATGGAGATCTCTACCAGCTAACAGATATCGGCAAAGAAATAGGATACGGTATGACCCTTAAAGGAGCCTGGTGAAATGATTACAGCAACGAGCATGATGTACATCTATACAGAAACGCCCTTGCATGCCGGCGTGGGTAGTGGCCTGAGCAGTGTCGAGCTACCAATTCAGCGCGAGCGCCATACCCAGTATCCCATGATCCAGGGCAGCAGCATCAAAGGGAAACTGCGCGCTCTGATCGCCGATCAGTGTGGCAGCAACTCCGACAGACGGGTCAAGGCGCTCTTTGGTCACGAGCGTGAAACTCAAGAGACAGACCAGCTTCACGCTGGGGCCTTGATTGTCGGCGATGCCCGCATCCTGCTCTTCCCTGTGCGCTCCCTCCAGGGAGTTTTCGCCTACACCACGTCTTTCGACGTCCTGGAACGCTTCAGAAAGGATCTCATCCACGTCCACCAGGAGCAGACTTTTCCGCAGTTGCCGTCGACCCGACTGAAGAATGGCCAGGCGCTTGTGACTGAGCAATCAGAGGTGATCACCTCTCAAAGCGGCCCCGGCTTGCTGCTGGAAGAGTTTAGCTTCGAGGTGAGCAGGAGCCAACAGGTGACCAGCGTAGCGCACTGGCTGGCAGAGCACGCCCTCCCCTTTGATGGCTATTGGGCAGACAAACTGCAACATTCGCTGGTCGTCCTCGCCGACGACGATTTCCGCGACTTCGTGCTCTATTCAACCGAGGTGATCACCCGCATTGCCATCGATCAGGAGAAGAAAACGGTCAAAGAGGGCGCCCTCTGGACAGAGGAACATCTGCCGACAGACACCCTGCTCTACGCTCCTATCTACGCGACCAACGAGCGACGTCCCAGCGAGCAGGGCCAAGTGCCGCGCCAGGGCCTGGAACTGCTCCAAGAGGCCCAGGCCCTCAGCCAGCAGGCTGGGGCCGGCCCCTACCTGCAGCTCGGCGGCGACGAGACCGTAGGGCGCGGCTTCGTCAAGGTGCGCTGGAGTCCCCCCGTCCCGCTCACTGGCTCCGCTACCGGTAGGCCCTAAGCTATCGTCCTTCTTCTTAGTTAGAAGAAAGATAATAAAAGATAATAAATAGAATAGGTGAATACTATGATAGAAGAGAAACAACCAGCACGACGCCTGTTAGAACAAGAGCGCGGCAAGTTCGCCTGGAACTGTATTCAAGAGATAAAGAAGCTACCCTCAGCAGAATTGCAGGCCGAATATCGCACACGGGCCTTGACCTTTAACCAGATGGTGCAGATCAACGGCCTGGGGGCCACCCTCGGCTTTCTGAAGGCCAAAGCAACAAAGGAGCAGAAGGGGGGACAGGAGCAGCAAGTACTAAGCGCCTACGGCTATCTACTGCAGCATCTGACCAACTGGATGCACCAGCGTGGTTTTGTCGCTAACGAAGACCAGAAATTTGATGCCCTGTTGAGCTGGGTACTGGAGGAGGCCGATCGAGAGGAGTACCGCCGGGCGACCACTGAATGTCTGGCCTTCGGCGACTGGCTCCGTCGTTTCGCCGAAGCCGAGCTCTCCAAAGAGGATAGCCAACAGGCTACCGGGCCAGGACAGCAAGGAGGGAGAGAGTAAGAACATGAGTGGAATGGAGCATAGTCATCCAGGGCAAAGGTCCCCCGGAAGACCGCCGCAGTCCCCAGGTGGCCCCAGTGGAAAGAAGAGGGCTACCGCAGAGAGCCACCTATCACCCTATCTTCTGCCCCAGGAGGCAGCCAGCCTGGTCCAGCAGGCCCTTGGCTCATCCAAAGTCTGCCCCAACCTGGGGCTGCAACTCCACCGCTACATTCCCAGCGCGGTTCTTCAGCTCTCGCCAGACTCCGATAGCAAAGCGTCCCCGGCGGCGCGCCAGCAGTGGTTGCAGGCCCTGGCCCAAGGCTACCAACCCGACCAGGCCCTCGCCACAGGTGCGTACCAGCGCTGGCAGGCGTTCACCCGCGCTCTGAACGCCCTTCATTTCGAGGCCGAGATCGACTGGCGCATGGTTGTCGGTTTGGGCGGTAACTCTGTCCTGGAGACCGACCTGACGCTGCACCGCAACTACAGCCTGCCAATCGTTCCCGGCAGTGCCCTTAAAGGTCTGACGCGCAACTACGCCGCTCAAGAGGACTGGGAGGTCACCATCCCCGATGAGCAAGGCCAGCCTCGGCAGAGAAAGAAAGCGGAAGCTGACCTGAACCGCCTTTTCGGCACCCTCGATCAGGCCGGCAGCGTCATCTTTTTCGATGCCATGCCACTCAAAGGAGAGGCCAGGCTGGAGCTGGATGTCATGACGCCCCACTATCCCGACTATTATCAGGGGGGCAAACCTCCCAGCAACGATCAACAGCCCGTACCGATCACCTTCCTCACCGTGGCCAAGACTACCTTTGCCTTCGCCATCGCTCCACGTACTCCCACACCTGGCGACCGCGCCGATACTGCCCTCGCTCTGGCCCTGCTCAAGCAGGCCCTGGCTGACTACGGTATCGGCGGCAAGACCAGCGCCGGCTACGGCTACTTCCACCAGGTAACCAACATGCCGCCCCCTAACGGCGCCGACCCCGCTGACCCCCAGGAAGAGAAAGGCGAGGGTCTGGAGGAAGCGCGGGCCAAAGCCAGGGAACTGGCAGCCCTCACCCCTGAGCAGCTTCAACGGAAAGGAGGCCAGGAGCTTCTGGGCGCCCTGGCTCAAATGCCCTCGCCCGCAGCACAACGCCTGCTGGCCCGAGAGATCGAGAAGATCCACCGCCAGAAAGGGGTCGATCTACAAAAGAAATCCGCACTTTTCAACTATATCAAACAATTGCTACAATAGGAGAATACTAACCGATGAGCGCCACCATGACCAGGAGTCAGATGGTGAGCTGGCTCTGCATCTATCCCTTGCGCTCCATTGTCGATGGCCAGCTAGTTCACGAGGACGACAGGCAATGGTCACTACCGCCTGATGCCGTTCTCAGATTGAGCATTTCAAAGCGCCGCGGAGTCTCAATATAGCTCAGCTCAATGCCCCTGGCCGGTCCAGCCAGCCTCGGCCAGGGGCGCGCCCCAAGCTAGCAGGGCTTTCTGTCCGCCTCGACTCTATAACAAGAGGAAATACACTGAGACGGAAAAAGCAGCAAGCAGCCGTGAAAAGAAAGCCAGAAAACCGTATACACATCTTGCAAACAGATTAGCTTTCTTATTTACTCACTCCCTCATTACCCCCCCCTCCTCCCCTTGTCCTGGCCTGTCACATACTGTAGAATGGCTCTTGTTAGTGGGTAGAGTGAGCCATGCTTTCAAATGGAGGTATAGTTTATGAGCACCAGCAGCACCCGACACGGCTCTCCTCACTTCCCCACAGTGAGTGGCAGTATAGCCCCATCCACGCAGCAGGACATGGATGAGGCCGTGCAGGCGCTGCAGGCCCACAAAGACCACTGGGTCGCAGTGCCGGTGCGCGAGCGCATTGCCATCTTAGAGCAGCTCCTCAGCAACTTCGTGGCCATTGCCCCGCGTTGGGTTGAGGCCAGCCTCAAAGCCAAAGGTCTCGCCGCCGACGAGCCAGCGGCCAGCGAAGAGTGGGGAGCGGGCGTCTTACCAGTCATCAACAACCTGCGCCAGCTTCGGCAGTCGTTGCTCGACATCGAGCGCTACGGCCATCCCCGGATTCCCGGCCCGGTGCTGACCATGCCCAACGGCCAGGTGGCCGCGCGCGTCTTTCCGCAGAGCGTCTACGACCGCCTCTTTTTTATGGGCCTCACCGCAGAGATCTGGATGGAACCGGGGGTGAGCATCAGTGAGCTGCCGCACACCCAGGCTCTCATCTACCAGGACCACCAACACAGCGGCAAAGTGGCGCTTGTACTGGGCGCCGGCAACGTCGCCAGCATTGGGCCGATGGATATCCTCTACAAACTCTTCGTCGAAGATCAGGTTGTCCTGTTTAAAGCCAATCCGGTAAACGCCTATCTTGGTCCCTTGCTGAGCGAGGCTTTTCAACCGCTGATCGATAGAGGCTTCTTGCGTCTGATCTATGGAGGCGCCGAAGAAGGGGCCTACCTTTGCCAGCATCCAGGCGTCGAGGAGATTCACATCACTGGCTCTGACAAAACCTACGAGGCCATCGTCTTCGGCCCCGGCCCCGAGGGGGCTCGACGCAAAGCGGCTCGCCAACCCCTGATCAACAAGCGTGTCACTGGCGAGCTTGGCAATGTCAGCCCGCTTATCATCGTTCCCGGCCCCTGGACAGCGCGCGATCTTGCCTATCAGGCCGCCCACATTGTCAGCTCTCTCACCAACAACGCCGGCTTCAACTGCAACGCCACACGCGTACTGATTCAGCATGCCGGCTGGGAGCAGCGGCCTGAGCTGCTCAATGCCATCCGGCGTGTCTTGCAGACCGTTCCTCCACGCTTAGCCTACTACCCCGGCGCCAGCGAGCGCCAGCGCGCCTTCGTCACCGAACATCCCGAGGCCGAGTTGTATGGACAGGGCAGCGATGGGCGACTCCCCTGGACCCTCATCACCGGACTCGATCCCGAGCGCGAGGGCGATATCTGCTATACCACCGAGGCTTTCTGCGGCCTCTTCGCCGAGACCGCTCTCGCTGCCGAAAGCATTGCCGAGTATATCGATCGCGCCGTGGCTTTCGCCAATGAACGGCTCTGGGGCACGCTCAACGCCACCCTGATCGTCCATCCCGAGTCGCTGAAGATTCCCGCCATCGCCCACGCCGTCGAGCGCGCCGTCGCTAACCTGCGCTATGGAACTATCGGCGTCAACTACTGGGCCGGCATCGGCTTCGCCCTGGCCGCCACTACTTGGGGAGCTTTCCCCGGCCACGACAGCTACGATATCCAGTCCGGCATCGGCGTGGTCCACAATACGCTGATGTTCTCCCGCGCGCAGAAATCTGTGCTGCGCGGCCCCTTCCGTAGCACACCTACCCCGCTTTGGTTCGTGACCGAGGGACGCAAGGCACTGAAGACCTTTCCGAAATTGATCGAGTTTCTGGCCGCACCTTCACCGACGAAGCTCCCGGCCATCATGCTCGCAGCCACCGTCGGCTGAGTCATCAGAAGGCGACGGCTCCTCACCGCGCTCGCTGTGCTCGGCCAGATCAGGTCAGGCTCAGCGAGCATGTCGGGCGCGAGCTGTCGCTCTCGGCAGCGCTGCCCTTCGTACTCGACGAGCTGGTTCGTCTTCTATCTACCATACTTACTGTCAGTGTCCAGAGGAGGTTAATGCCTGTTTTCTGACCAGCAGTGTCACCTTTTTCCTTGGACATGACGTATCAGGAAGAGGATGACCGTTCCACCTTGGTCAATCAAGCAGGCTCTCAGGGAAGAGAGATCTTACTGTCTGAGATGTGCCAACAACAAAAAATTCATGAAGAGGAGGTCTTTGCATGAGTAAGGCAGCAATACTAGTGGCGCTCGCCTCGGCTCTGGAACAAAAGGACTACCAGCAAGCCGCCGCCTACCTCGCTGACCACTTCGTGTATTACGGGACTGGCACGCAGCATCTCAGCAAGCCTCAATTTCTGGAGCTGCTGCAGACGCTTCAGAGCGCTCTTCCCACCCTACGCTTCCACCTGCAACATTTGTGTGAGGCGGAGAACCGCGTGACCGCCCACCTTCAGCTCGCGAGCCTGCCCGTTCGGCCCTTCGCTACCGAAGGCAGCCTGAGTCTCATAGCCGGGGCAGGTCGCGGCAAAGCGAACGATCCGCTGGAGGCCGGACTGGAGTGCACCTTTGAGGGAACTTTCATCACCAGTCTTCGAGTCAAAGCCCCACCCCAGCAGAGAGCCGAGGAGGATACGCTGCGCGCGCTAGGAGTCGCGCTTCGCCAGAGCTAAGGGGATGCGTTGCAGGACGGTGCTGGCAACGAGAGCCACACCAGGCCACGCCAGCGGAGGAAACTGGGGCCACAGCAGTGCCGGAGCTTCCTCCGCCCCATCCAGGCCAGCCTGGCCTCGCAGCTCTGTACCTTTCTTCCCCCCTCGGTCGCCCTCCCCCTTCTCACTCGCGAGACTCAGGCGATCTCTGCCGCCACAACCCCGCTCATCGTGCCAATGAGCAGGGTACGTCCCACCAGTGTCGGTGTGGCAAAACGCGAGGTTGGCTCAATCGCGAGACGAGCACGGACCGCCCCCGTCTGGCGATTGAGAGCGTAGAGCGCCCCCGTGCGATCGACAACGTACACGGTATTTCCGCCCACGATAGGTGAGCCGTTGATGTTTGCTGGCGCCTGCCAGCCGCGGATCAGGCGCGGGCCACTGGCAATGGTTACCTGGAGCACGCCAAGTGAGCAGGGGATATAAATGACATTGTCGACGCGCGCCGCTCCGCCATAGGCATCACAGAGCTGCTGCTCCTGGAGCTGCCCCCCTACGCCACCCAGAGCACTGGCCCGCAGCAGATAGGCAATTCCCGATTTACCGGCGATGAAGAGCAGGCCGTTGGGCAGCAGGACCGGCCCTAAGGAGCTGAGGTCGAGATCGGCGGCGTTATCGCTGGCCCACTGTGTAGGAGCAAAGCCATCCTCAAGCTGGAGGGTGGGGGAGAGACGTAACACCGAGTCGCTATGATCCCAGGCGCCCGAGGTGACAGCGCCATTGCCTACCGAGACATAGAGGTCACCGGCGTCATCAACCGCCGGTCCAGCAGGGGCCCAGATCCCTCCTTCGCGGGGCGTGGGTACGGTAAAGGTCAGCATGGGTGCCTGCGGGTTGGTGGTAGGCACGGCGACCACACGTCCACGGTAATCGCCACAGTCACCGTAGAGTCCTCCATAGGCAACATAGATGCGCCCATTGGCCAGGGCCAGAGCAGCCCGCTGCTGGTGAACACGCGGATCGGCTCCCGGAGGATCAATGCTGCGGCTGAATTTGAGGGCTCCGCTGTCGGCATCCACGCCGACGAGCAGATGTCGCGGCCCACTCACTTCAGCTACGGCAAAGATCAGGTTGGTGGCAGGATCATAGACCGGCGTGCCAGTGATGCCCAGGGGATCAATGTTCCCGCAAGGAAGGGTCGCGAGCGGTACGGGCGTTCCAACGTTGGTATGCCAGATCACACCTCCCTTGTTCAGGTCAAGGGCGTAGAGCGAGTCGCCTTCGGTCGCCACGATGACCCGCCCATGCACAACGAGAGGTTCGGCATAGACAGCTCCGTCTAGATGGGTAGTCCATAGCGAGACCAGGCGCGTTGGATCAGGCACGCCGGCTATGTAGCCGCTGCGGGTGTTGTCTCGATGGTAGGTGGTCCAGTCTGTGCCTCCCCCAGTCGCCGTCGGTACGGTGGCCGTCACACCAGTAGTCGGCGTGGAAAGGGAAATAGAGGAGGCAGTCGGCGTGGCTACGCCACTCGCTGGATTCCCTCCACAGGCGACAAGCAGAGCAAGGAGCAACACGCACAGCGCCAATCCCCT
This sequence comes from Thermogemmatispora aurantia, assembly GCF_008974285.1. Classification (GTDB taxonomy): domain Bacteria; phylum Chloroflexota; class Ktedonobacteria; order Ktedonobacterales; family Ktedonobacteraceae; genus Thermogemmatispora; species Thermogemmatispora aurantia. The sequence continues at coordinate 448,563 of NZ_BKZV01000002.1, forward strand.
ACGCCTCCATAACCAGCACCAGTACGCCTTGACTCGGCTGCTCCAGGTCCTTTCTTTCATGGATCGACAAGGATCTCTTCTTGCTACCCAAGATCCTCTTTCTCGATTTGCCAGTGTCGTTCTGAACATGAGCCTTTCTCCTCAGCGAGGGAGTTCAATCATGAAGCATTTCCTCTTCAAAGCTGTTCAAATTGCATTAATACCAAATTTTAGAGTATTAAACTCTCCGTTGAGGAACTTGACATAACAACACATTCAATCTGTCTACCAGGCAGAGCTGGTACTTTCGCGCAGGTAGGTAGAAGCTACCCTTGACGCAGGCAAGCAAATATGCTACCATGCATAACGTATCGCAGTGCGATAGGTTGCGCGATACAGTATCACACGGCGGAATACCTGGAGTGACAGGACCTCGTCGTTCCTCTCCATCTGTATCACGCGCGGGAGTTGGCCCTTTAACGGTGCCTGGCATGGCCCCGGGCCAGGGTGCGCAACCTGGCTCGCCAGGCAATAGACCGGTAGAGGGTCGTTTTTTAACCGCTCGCGCGTGGCGCGTCGCGACACTGGCCCTTCTCAATCAGCTTGCAGCACGTCGTTTCTTCTTCAACCCCACTCCATCGCCGTCGGTGGCGATGGCAGCAAGCGTCAGACAGAAAGGACAAAGCAGTCATGAGCAACCTCGGCTTTGAGAACACCGACACCATCCTGATGGAGGAGCGGCTCTTTCCCCCATCCCCCGAAGTCGTTGAGCGGGCCAACATCATGGCCTACATGAAGTCCAAGGGCTTCGACAACTACGAGAACTTCTATCGCTGGTCGCTGGAGCATCGCGAGGAATTCTGGAACGACATGGCGCGCGAACTGCACTGGTTCCAGCCCTGGCATACAACTTTCCAGTGGACAGAGAAGCCCTTCTTCCAGTGGTTCGTTGGCGGCAAGTTCAATATCGTCTACAACTGCCTTGACCGCCATATGCAAACCGCTACGCGCCAGAAGGTAGCCTACTACTGGGAGGCCGATGATGGCTCCAGCCGCACGCTGACGTATGAGGATCTGTACGTGCTGACCAATCGCCTGGCCAAGGCCCTCCAGAACCTCGGTGTCAAGAAAGGCGACCGCGTTGCTATTTACATGCCTGTCACTCCCGAGCTGGTCGCCGCTATGCTGGCCACTACCCGCCTGGGCGCTATTCATACGGTGGTCTTCGGCGGGTTCGCCGCGAGCGCTCTGGAGGAACGCATCAACGATGCTCGTGCAAAGGTGCTCATCACCGTCGACACGGCCCATCGCGGGGGAAAGCTGATTGAGTACAAGAAGATCTGTGATGAGGCGCTTGCCAATACTCCCACGATCGAGAAGGTGATCGTCTTCAAGCGCGAGGGCACCGAGGTTCCGATGCAGGCCGGACGCGATCTCTTCGCCGACGAGCTGCTCCAGGATATCCCCAACGATACGGTGGTGCCATGCGAGGAGATGGATAGCGAGGATCTCCTCTACATTCTCTACACCAGTGGCAGCACTGGTAAGCCGAAGGGGGTGGTTCATGTCCACGGCGGCTACGCTGTCGGCGTCTATGCCACGACAAAGTTTGTCTTCGATATCAAGCCCGACGACATCTATTGGTGTACCGCCGACATCGGCTGGGTCACCGGCCACAGCTACATCGTTTACGGCCCCTTGCTGAATGGCGCCACCGGCGTCCTCTTCGAGAGCACCCCACAGTATCCCGCCCCCGATCGCTACTGGAGCGTGGTCGAGAAGTATAAGGTAACCATCATCTACACTTCGCCCACAGCGATCCGTGGCCTGATGCGCTTCGGCGAGGAGTGGCCGGCCAAGCATGACCTGTCCAGCCTGCGCATCCTGGGCACAGTCGGCGAGCCGATCAATCCCGAGGCCTGGATGTGGTATCGCCACAACATCGGGCGCGATGCGCTGCCAGTCATGGATACCTGGTGGCAGACGGAGACTGGGGCCATCTTGATCAGCCCGACAGTGATCCTGCCGTTGAAGCCGGGCAGCGCCACCCGTCCGCTGCCGACCATCGACGCAGCGGTGGTCGATAAGGACGGCAATCCTGTCGAGACGGGCAAGGGCGGTTTCCTGATCATCCGCCATCCCTGGCCGTCGATGATGCGCACGATCTACGGCGATCCGGCCCGCTATCGCACCTACTGGGAGACAATCCCCGATGTCTACTTCGCGGGCGATGCGGCCACGATCGACGAGATCGGCTACTTCCGCATCCAGGGCCGCGTCGACGATGTGATCAAGGTGGCTGGCCATCGCCTGGGTTCAATGGAGATCGAGTCAAGCCTGGTGAGCCATCCGGCTGTGGCCGAGGCCGCCGCGATCGGCAAGCCCGATCCAGTCAAGGGCGAGCATATTAAGGTCTTTGTGATCCTGAAGGCTGGCAATGAGCCGTCGGAGGCGATGGTTCAGGAACTGAAGCAGCACGTCCGCACGAACGTCGGCCCCATCGCCACACCGGATGAGATCGAGTTTGTGACCGCGCTGCCGAAGACCCGCTCCGGCAAGATTATGCGCCGCGTCCTGCGCGCCCGCGAGCTGGGCCAGCCGCTGGGCGATGTGACGACGCTGGAGGCCTAGCTTCCCCATTCCGCCTGTACATCTGCTGACAACCCATGCCGCAAGTAAGAGCGACCGGGTAGAGTCATTCCCCTACCCGGTCGCTCCTTTTGTTTTTGTCTGCAATGGTGAGCCTGCTTAATCTGCACCCGGGAGTTCGGGAACACCCAGCCCCGGCGCTCCCAGCTCAGAGGTAGTGGCTTCGGGATAGTAACGTTGCAAGAGTTCCAGGCCAATACTGGCCCGCCGCACACGCTCGCGTGAGAGGGCGACGACGGTGGCTTCCAGATGACTGCCGCTGGGGTAGACATCAGGGGCGTTGCGCAGGCCAAATTTGAGGTAGACCGGGGCGGCAACACGCACCAGCTCAGCGATTTCATAGTGACGCACGAAGCCACCGAAGTCGTCGGGAGCTTCGACGTAGACATCAAGTGGCATGTCGGTCGCTTGCCTAATGGCCGCCAGCTGCGCCAGCGAGAGATCGGTGGGGGTATTCAGGGTGCTGCCCCCAAGCTGCTCCATGACACGCGCTGCCGCCGGGTTGGCGGTGCCGATCTGGACGGAGAGCTTGAAGACGAAGTTCGACGGTAGCGTACCCGCTTTCTTCATTTCACTGGCAACCCACAGGAGTCCCTCGTCGGCCACCAGTACCGAGCGAATGCCCAATTGAGCGGCGCGACGGATATCCTCCAGGGCATAGAGGAGCTGATCCATACCGCGCTGCCTGGCTCCCAGGTTGCGCCCTGAGCGGCTCCAGAACTGGGCGCCTGTATCCCAGCCGGCACGCGGACCGACAAAGAGGCTGACTTCAATACCCATCTCGTGCCCCAGACGAGCCATCGCTTGAATCTCATCGCGGCGCAGCAACATGATGCCGCTGCCCTGAGAGACGCGATGGACACGTACACCATATTCACGCGCCGCTTCACGTACGGCTTCCAGGGCTGCCGGCCCCTCTACACTGGGAATCTCGACGCGATACTGGGCTCCATCGGGGAAACGCTTGGGAGAGGTGGGCAGATCGTGCGCGTCACCCGGCGGCAAACCCAGCCGCCGCAGGAAGGCGCGCGTCTCCTGCATCAGCTCATCCATTGTTTTGCGCTCCTGTCCTCATTACTTGCGCTGCATCACATGAGATCGCTTGTTTATTTATTTGCTTACTATACGCGGCTCTACTGTCCCAGCCTATTCGGACATGCTGCGTACGGGGAGACCCTCCCAGGCACGGCGCAGCTCGCCACCAGGATCATCTTCGACGCGACAATGCAGATCAAAGATCATGGTGGCCCGCCTCTCGTATGTATAGGGCGGCCAGTCCGGCAGATCGGGAGCCGCAGGTACACCGTTGCGAGCGAAGGCCAGCCAGGCGCCACTCATCCTGGCGGCCAGCTCCCGTAGCTCCGGCGTGAGACCAGCAGTGGCCCCCAGGAAGCGCCGCGCCGGCTCCAGGTTGTCGAAGACAAAGGGGATCTCCAGGGCGTGGCAGGATTTGAGTCTGCCGTCGAGAATCGGCGTCTCCCAGGTGAAGAGATACATATAAACGGGGGCTCCTCCCTGGAGGGCTTTGCGCTCGGCCTGGCGAATGGAATTGATACGCATCATGGCATCGCTCACCAGGGCCGCATAGCGCTCCGCCGGCGTCCGGTCGGGATAGGCACGTGCATAAGCCGTCAGCAAGCGCTCAGCAGCATCGTTCGCTCTGAGCAGGGCCTGGGTCCGCTTACGTAGACCCTCCTCGTCAAGTGTGCTGAGCTGCGGATCGCTCAGCAGGAAGAGGGTGGCTTCATCTTTGTTGGTGCCAATGATAAGCGGGACCTGCGCGGAGATGGCCGGTGCCTGGGGATCAAAAGGATGCTGCGGAAGAATCTGGCCATCGACGACTGGTCCCCAGGGACCAAGAGCATTGGGGTTGACGGCGTCGTTGGCTTCGATGATGCGCTGCGTTGGGATCTCGTGCAACTGCTCCCTATTGGCTCGCGAGATGCCCAGGGCGTGAAGCAGGCGTTCGGCGCGTTCGCTGGCCTTTTCGCGCGTGGCCATGCGCAGGGCAGGCCCGCTTTGGACAATGGCGCGCCGAAAGAGGCCGGCGGCGGAGGGCATAGCCATCAAGACGCTAACCTTGGCACCGCCGCCCGACTCACCGAAGATGGTGACGTTTTGGGGATCTCCACCAAAGGCTTCGATGTTGTCACGCACCCACTCTAGAGCTGCGACGAGATCGAGCATGCCTACGTTGCCGGACTCGGCATAGTCGTCGCCGAAGAGGTCGGCCAGGTGCAGGTAGCCAAACGGCCCTAGACGGTGATTGACAGTGACGACAACGACGTCGCCACGCCGCGCAAGATTGGTGCCGCGATAGAAGGCTGCCGAGCCAGAACCCATGCTGAAGCCACCACCATGACACCAGAAGAGGACGGGACGCCTGCGTCCATCGGCGATCGCCGGTGTCCAGACGTTGAGGAAGAGGCAGTCCTCGCTTTCTTCTTCGCGCCCTGCCTCGCCAATGATGGCCCGGAGACGCTTCATCCCTTCGGGCGGCTGCGGACAGGCCGGACCATACTTGAGGGCATCGCGGACTCCAGCCCAGGGTTCCGGCTTCGTCGGCGGGCGGAAGCGGTTGCCTCCTCCCGTCGGCCCACCATAGGGAATGCCCTTGAAGGTTGCGATATCGTGGATGGTGGTCCCTCTGACTTTGCCGGCAGAGGTTTCGACGATGAGATCAGCCATCGCTTAATTGCTTCCTTTCGTTCGATATCGTGCTCTACCGATCTGCCTCTTTTCTCCCTTCCTTATGTTCCGGGAGGAACCAGACTGGCTCTCCTCATGCCTCTTTCTACCGACGGACCGACCATATCGCTAGCGGCCCCAGAGCAGGACAGGAGCCGGGCCGCAAGCGACCGAGGCCGTGTGCTCGTTTGAGGGGGCTGACTGGGTAAGAGGTAGTGGGGACGAATGCATTGAGTAGCGGCACTTGTCTGATGTACCATTAGAACATGCCGACCTCTCATCTTCTGGCACCTGTCAGGCGGTGGCCCTGCCACAGCAACTATACGTTACGTGGCCATTGAACGTCAAGCCGCGTCAAGAAATGGAGGAAGGTCATGGAGATTGTACCTGGCATTTATCGCCAGGAAGCCTACATCGGCAAGAAGCTGATGGCCCATCACTTGATCGTTGGCGAGCGCTCGCTGCTGGTCGATGCGGGCACGCCCGAGCTGGCGCGTGAGGTGCTGATCCCCTGGCTCGCGGAACAGTTGGGCGACCCCGCCCACCTGGATATGATTCTGGTGACGCATGGCGATGTCGACCACTTCGGCGGCCTGGAGACGCTGCGCGCTGCCTGCCCGCGAGCGTTGACGCTGGTGCCGGCTCTTGATCGGCGCTGGATCGAGGACGCAGAGGCGATCTTCCGCGAGCGTTACGACGCCTATCATGCCGATCATGGCCTGACCTATGTCCCGGAGATGACCCAGATGCTGCGCTCCTGGCAAGGGAATCCGATCCCGACAGCGCTCGGCCTGACCGGCGGCGAGGATATCCGTTGCGGGCCGGAGCTGGTGCTCCAGGTGCTCCACGTGCCCGGCCATACGCCAGGCCACCTGATGCTGTGGGAACCCCGCCGGCGCGTAGCGATTATCGGCGATGCTCTCAACGGCGCTACCCAGATCGATCGCGATGGCGCTCCGACGGCTCCTCCTCCCTATACCGACCGCGATATCTATCTCACCTCGATCCAGACAATCGCTTCGCTGCAGCCAGCGATCCTGCTCACCGGCCATTTCCCCATCATGCGCGGTCAGGAGGTGACCACCTTCCTACAGGCCAGCCGCGATTTCGTCTTGCGCACCGATGCTGTGCTTGCCCGCCTGCTGGCCGAGGCCACAGAGCCGTTGACGCTCGTCCGTTTGATTGAGCTGACCGATCCTTTGCTCGGCCCCTTCGGCTTCCCCCCCGATCTGGAGTATGCACTGGAGGCGCATATGCGCTGGCTGGAGCGCTACGGGCGTGTGCGCCGCCTTCAGCGTGAAGGGATTGTAGCCTGGGAGGCCGTCCGAGGCTGAGTTTCAGGTTTTGGCCTTGTTTTTCGTCGGGTCTACTTCCCTTGCCGCTTGACAGAGAGTCCAGAGAGAGCGAGGCAGTCACCCCGATGGGGACTCATCAGAGAGGGCAAGGGCGAGCCTGGTCCAGGTTCACCAACTGAGTCCACCAGTCGGCCTGTGTTATTGACTCGCAGGCAGCCAAGGACAACGAGGTCACAGTCCAAACTCCCCGCCAGGGGAAAGGAAGAGGAGCGAAGCTATGGGAATGCTTTCCGGTCGCCTGGCGTTAGTCACCGGTGCCGGCATGGGCATCGGCCAGGGCATTGCCGTCGAGCTGGCGCGCCAGGGCGCTAGCGTTGGTATTCACTATGCGCACAGCGAAGAGGGCGCCCGCGAAACGCTGGCACGCATTGAAGCTCTGGGTGGCAAAGCGGTCGCCGTCAAGGGCAATCTGGCCCACGTGGCCGAGTGCCGTCGCGTCGTCGACGAGGTTGCTGAGGCCCTGAGCGGCCTGGATATCCTGGTCAATAATGCCGGGGTCACCCGCGCCGATGATTTTCTCAAAATCAGTGAAGAGACCTACAATGAAGTCTTCGACCTCAATATGCGCGGCTATTTCTTCTGCGCTCAGCAGGCCGTCCCCTATATGCTAAAGCGCGGCGGCGGCTCGATCGTTAATATTACCTCGATTCATGGCTACGCCGGCTTCCCGCGCCACTCAGCCTACGCTGCCACCAAGGGGGCCATCATAGCCTTCACACGCGAGCTGGCTATCGAGCTGGCCCCGCAGCGCATCCGCGTCAACGCCGTCGGTCCCGGCATTATCGAGGTACCGCGCTATTTCGCCATTCCAGGCTACACCCGCGAGTTGGGCAATACCCTCGTGCCCTGGGGACGCGTCGGTCACCCCGAAGATATCGGACCGGCGGTCGCTTTTCTCGTCTCAGATGCCGCCGATTTCATTACGGGCCAGGTGCTCTTTGTCGATGGCGGCACCACTGCCCGCATGGGTCTGTGGTGGGATCAGGGAGATACCCCTCAGTAGCTAGGCTTGCAGCGCTGGCACCTCGTGCAACGCGGCCCCAGGTGCCAGCGCTGGAGAGTAGCAAGCAAGGAGTCGGGATACCTTTCCAGCTCCACTCGTCTCTTCCCGGCCAGTCTCTTCGCCTTGTCTGCCTCTGGTCTCGCTGGTCATCAGCAATGTGATCAAACACGCTCGCAACGCTCTTCAAGGACAGGCAGACCCATGCTCCTGCACCTGAACGCGAGATTGATGGGATGGCATTTTTACAAAAAGTGACCTATAGTTCATAGATGGGGGGGAGAAAGAGAGCCAGCGCACCTTGCTGACCCGTTCAGTGCAACAGTAGTCTGGCACCTCTACCCCAGCATGACCGTGACCTACCTACTGATCATCACAGGATAGCAGGAGAGACAGGAGAGCATGACCCGTAACAACACAGGGCCGCTGCCAGCCACCCAGCTGGAGCAGCGGCAGACTGCGACTGAGACGGCAGCAACCGCAGCACGCGCCATTGATGCTCAAGCTGCCACCATTATCGGCTGGATTCTACAGGGCGGCGTCCTGGTAAGCGCCGCCATTATTTTGATCGGTGTCGCTTGGCTCTTCCTGCAGCCTGGCGGCCCAGGGACGACGAGTGTAGCCCGGTTTCCTCACACGCTTCCCGATCTGCTGGCTGGTTTACTCCAATGGCAAGCCCCTGCGCTCATTGTGCTTGGCCTGGTGGTGCTGATCGCTACTCCAGTGCTGCGCGTCGCTACCTCGATCGTCGCTTTCGCTTTAGAGCGCGACGCCCGCTATGTACTGATTACGCTGGCCGTCCTCCTGATTTTGCTCTATAGCCTCTTCTTCGGCGACCGGGGCACCAGCAGCGCCCATCTCAGTGGCCTGGCCCACTTCCAGTTTTCCGCCCTCGTCTTCGCTCTGATTTTCTGCGGCTCGGTGGTTGCCGGTCTTCTCGGCTCCCTGATCGGCCTGGGCGGCGGCGTCTTGATCGTGCCCTTGCTGACGCTGGCTTTCGGGTTGCCAATCAGCTTCGCTATCGGTGCCAGCATCATCTCGGTGATCGCCACCTCCAGCGGCGCGGCAGCAGCTTACGTGCGCGACCGCATCACGAATATGCGTGTAGGCATGTTCTTGGAGTTGGCCACCACCACCGGAGCCATCAGCGGCGCTTTCCTGGCCGGACTGCTCGCTCCAGGCGTCCTGGGGATTATCTTCGGCATCATTCTGTTGCTATCGGCCTTGCCCACACTCTTCAAAATAGGCGAAGAGCTGCCCTCTGGCGTGCAGAACGATTGGCTGGCAGCCCACCTGAATCTGGCAAGTAGCTATCCCGATGAGCATCTCGGGCGTGAGGTAAGCTATCAGGTAACGCGTACTCCCCTGGGCCTGTTCCTCATGTTCCTGGCTGGGGTCATCTCGGGCCTGCTGGGCATTGGCAGCGGCGCTTTTAAGGTGCTGGCGATGGATGTGGTAATGCGCCTGCCCCTGAAGGTCTCGACGACAACGAGCAACTTTATGATCGGCGTGACAGCTGCGGCCAGCGCTGGCATCTACTTCGCCCGAGGCGATATTCCCCCCCTGGTGGCCGCTCCGGTCGCGCTGGGGATTCTCCTCGGAGCCTTGATCGGCTCCCGCTTGCTCTCGCGCTTGAGCAACCGCGTTATCCGCCTGGTCTTTCTACCAGTGATTGTGGCGACCGCGGTGGAGATGATTCTCCACGGTCTGGGAATCGGAGGCATCTAACCACAATCGCACTGGTCCACCACCGCGCAGATGCGGCAGTCAGGATCTCAGCTCAGCCCGGGCCGAGCGCCTCGCCTGAGCTGAGCCTTTGATTCTTAGCCAGGTCCACTGATGGGCTGATTGGGGGTTAGCAGGGTTGCCTCTAACTGTAGCATGTGAATGCCGGTACGTGCACCTCCTCCAGACCATGCCAGCAACGCGATCTCCGCCCGCAGATTTGCTGAGCTTCCACTGCTGGTAGCGCAAGCAATGGTCTTGCAGTCTCCCTATGCTGTATGCTGTTTACAAGCAATGAGGACTGAGGAAAGGTTACTGTGCAGGTTTCTTCCAGACCTCCGACAAGCCAGCGCCGCAGCAGACAGAGCCTTGCGGGCCTGGCCCCACTTGGAGCCTCTTGCCTCTGGGGAGGCATGTACGTTGTGAGTCGCGCTAGTTTTGGCGCTATTCCTCCCGTCACGTTAGGGCTGTTGCGCCTTTTGTTGGGAGGTGCTGCTCTCTGGCTGGTACTGCGTCTGAGCGGTCCTCGGGAACCTCTCCCTCGTGAGGAAGGCTGGCGCCTGCCCTTGCTTGGCTTGTGCATCACCGCTACTATCACTACGCAGTTCATTGGGACCGATTTGGCCAGCGCCCATGATGGAGCGCTGCTGACCACGATCACGCCGCTTTTCATCGTACCTCTGGCCTGGCTCCTGCTTGGCGAGCGCCCACGCTGGCGCGTTGTCGCCGGTACCTTGCTGGCGTTGGCTGGCGTGGTGATCATCGTCGGCAGTGAGCAGGGGAGCAGCTTGAGTGCGCAGGCCGGGTCGCTGCTCATTGGTGATGGGCTGCTGATTATCTCGGCCTTCTTCTGGGCCTTGTTCACTGTGCTCGGGACGCCGCTGGTACGCAAGCACTCAGCCCTGGCGGTTACGACTTATGGGACGCTCTGGAGCCTGGTCTTTTTTGCTCCTCTGGCCCTCTGGGAGCTGGCTCAGCGCCCTGCTCTTTCTCTCTCGCCCACCTCGCTGGCGAGCGTACTTTACCTGGGACTAGGCGCAACGGCCCTCGCCTGGTTTCTCTGGTACCGCGGCGTGGAGCGGTTGCCTGCCGGGGTGGCAGCAATTTTCTTCTTTGCCCAGCCACTGGTCGGTGGCTTGCTGAGTGCACTCTTGCTGCAGGAAGCCCTGGGACCAGGCTTCTGGCTCGGGGGCCTGGTGCTGGCATTGGGGATCATACTGGCTTCGCTCTGAGCCAGATCGGCCTGACAGTCGCTTCCAGCAAGGAGCCAGGCCATCCCCTCTCTAACAAGCAGCTAGCTCCCTCGACAGACAGTCGTTCCACATTCACAACTTCGCACGAGAGGGGGAGCGCCTGCCTATGGACCTAGATAGGTGCTCCCCCTGGCCTCTCTTGCTCTGCTGTGCTGCTGCCAGTTTAGGAATACATCGCCATATATAAAAATAGAGAGCAAGCAGAACTAATTGGCCTGACCTCCCTGCCGTGCATTGAGCAAAGTGGTGATTTGGGCCAATGCCTCCATAATACGCGCCTCTAAGGCCGCCATATCTTCTTTGGTGACCATCTTCTCTTCGATCGAGACGACACGTTCCTCCAACGCCTCCAGCCGCCCTTCAACCTTCTCCATGCGCCCTTCCAGACGCTCCACGCGCCCTTCCAGACGTTCCATGCGCCCTTCTAACGCCTCCAGTCGCCCCTCAACCTTCTCCATGCGCCCTTCCAACGCCTCCAGCCGCCCCTCAACCTTCTCCACGCGCCCTTCCAGACGTTCCATGCGCCCTTCCAACGCCTCCAGTCGCCCCTCAACCTTCTCCATGCGCCCTTCCAGCCCTACCATGCGCCCTTCCAGACCTGCCATGCGGTTCTCCAGGCTACCAGTGCGCATCTCTAGCAGAGTCGTTCGCTCCTGCACAACGCGCACCTCATCGCGGGTCGCCACCACTAGCGCCTCCAGGTGCTGAAACCGGGCCTCGCTCTGGCGCTCGCTGCGTAGCTGATACTCGGCCAGCTGTCGAAAACTCACCTGCATATCGGCAGCCAGCCCTCTGACATCCGCACTAAGCACAGCAATGGCATGCTCCTGGGCACGGACGCGATCGGCCAGCCAGGACCGCTCTAGCGACATCCTCCGTTTAGCTCCCTTCTCTCAAAATAGATGGCCTGGTCACTACGCTGGTCCTGCTCAATACTACCAGAACCATGAGAAGAGGATAACAGATCCAGACACCAAAAGCAAGTTCTCCAAAAGGATATCTTCATATTTCTTTTCGAGATACACAAGAAAGAGTGTACCAAATCTCACTGTAGCTTGCTTGCTTCTATTACAAGCAAGCAAGGTAGTTGAATACGGCAGGGGACAGGGAAGCAAGCAGACAGCTGGGAGCGCCGAGGCTAAGCAAGAATGACCTCGATCCCCAGCTCGCGCAGACGAGTCAGCGTCTCGCTATCCAGCCCACTATCCGTGATAATGGTATCGATAGCCTGCAGAGGAGCCACCGTTGTCAGCATCACCTTACCGAACTTGCTATGATCGGCCACCACAATGCGCCTCCGCGCTCGCTCAATCATTGCCTGCTTCGTGCCGGCCTCCTCAAAATTGAACTCAGTCAGCCCATGTTCGATCGTAATCCCACCGACAGCGATAAAAGCCTTATCCACCTGAAAACTGCGTAGCGTTCGCTCAGCCAGATGGCCCACCAGCGACAGCTCGCTCGGGCGCAGCTTTCCCCCCACGACGATCACCTGAATCGCAGACTGATTCGCCAGTTCCAAAGCGGCCCGCAGATTCGTCACCAGCACTGTCAGATTGCGCTTCCCTTTGAGCGCCCGCGCGATCTCCAACGTTGTCGTCCCTACATCAAGGAGCAGACTCTCCCCATCGTTGACCAGCTCCACCGCCCGCGCCGCAATGCGCCGCTTCTCTTCCGCATGCTCGGCCTCACGTGCACTAAACGGCGGTTCATAGCTGGCCCCGCGCAAGCTGATAGCCCCCCCATGTACTCGCCTGATCAAGCCCTGCTCTTCCAGCTCCTGTAAATCTCTGACCACCGTAATGCTAGAGACGGTAAAGCGCCGCGCCAGATCGCGCACCGAGACAATCCCACTGGACTCAATAATTTCAAATATCTTCCTTCGCCGTTCTTGAGCAATGATCTTGTTTTCCCTCTTCATTCAGTACGCACTCCCTGAGTTTGCTCGCCACCGCCCACGCGCCGACTGGGCAGGCTGACAGGCTAGGCCAGGCCACATGCCCGCCCCCTGTCTACACCTGATCTCCTTCTCCTGCCCTATCGAGCATTGTATCATGTCCCGCGTCGACACCAGACACTGTCATGCCAGGGCCCCCCTGAACGGTGGTCACCAACGTGCCCATCCTTCTTCTAAAAAGAGCGGCATCAAGAGGAAAAACAGCCAGAGCGCTATCCTTACCTAGAGTCACGCCTCGCAACGTCTTTAGAGCAGAGTACCAATCGCCGGCTGTCAAGAGATATCCGGCGAAGTGCGTACTGCTCCGCTAAACTGCTGAGTTGAGACGAGGAGAAGCTATGGCTAAAGTCGATATTCATGAGACAACAAAAGCTGCTCGTGATATGCAAGAGCAGTATTTTCGGACCACCGATCGTCTACCTGGCGAGATGTGGTACTGGGCTGCTCTGGTCTCGATCATTACCTCGGCAGTGCTTTTCCTAAGTGGGAAGCGCGATTGGGGACTGTTCGTCGGCCAGTGGCCGCCGGCGTTCCTGCTCTTCGGCATTTTCCACAAGCTGTTGCGCCCTGCGCGTAGTCAGTTCTAAGCCCAAGCGGTCAGCCTACCTGTAATACCCCCATCGCTCTCACACCATTGGTAGCGGGCGGAAGAAGGAGAGAGCACCTGCGACCACGGCGGTCGGCGGCCACCTCCTCTGGAGCTGGCCGCGGTTCCCTCCCTGGTTGCTCTGCTCTTCCTTCTTCCATCCCCTGTTATGAGGCACCAGGCACTCGCTCAGCCTCAGCCCAGCGACTAGCGCAAGACCCGCTGCCCAAAGCGACGCAGACGCAGGGCATTCCCAACCACAGAGACAGAGGAGAGGGCCATCGCCGCCGCCGCAAAGATCGGCGCCTGCTCCTTGAGGAAAGGAATCATTGGCGAGAGAATCGCTGTCGGAATGAGCACAACGTTATAAGCAAAGGCCCAGAACAGGTTTTGCTTGATAGTACGCAGCGTCGCCCGAGACAAAGCCAGAGCGGTGGCCAGGCTGCGGAGATTCCCTTTCACCAGGACAATATCAGCTGTCTCCAGGGCAATATCGCTGCCGTTACCCATCGCAATCCCAACATCGGCCTGGGCCAGCGCTGGCGCATCATTGATGCCATCGCCTGCGAAAGCTACAGTCAGCCCCTGCTGCTGAAGGCGGCGCACTTGTTCGGCCTTCTCTGCTGGCAAGAGGCCGGCGAGCACGTGCTCGCTGGGAATACCGACTTGCGCCGCGATCGCCTGGGCCGTGCGCGGATGATCGCCGCTGACAAGCCAGAGCTGCAACCCCTGGGCCTGCAGTTGGCGCACCGCCTCAGCCGAGCCTGGTTTCAAGGTATCAGCCAGCGCCAGCAGACCTGCCAGCCGCCCAGCAACAGCCACCAGCATCACAGTGTTCCCCTGCTGCTCCAAACGCTCCAGCTCGACATGCACCTCTTCCAGTCCCAGGCCGCGCTCCTCCAGCAGGCGAGGCCCACCGATCAGTATCTCTTGCCCTGCCAGCACAGCCTCCAGGCCGCGACCGGGCAAAGCCGTCAGTCGCTCCGGCCTGCGTTCCAAAGACAGGCCACGCTGACGCGCCGCCTCCACCACCGCGCGCGCGAGGGGATGCTCTGAGCCTTGCTCGACCTCGGCGGCCAGACGCAACAACCCGGTCTCGTCCCACGGAGCCAGCGCCATCAGTCCAGTGAGCTGGGGCCTGCCACGCGTTAAGGTCCCTGTCTTATCAAAGAGTACCGCCTGCACTGCCTGAATACGTTCCAGGCTCTCACCCCCCTTGATCAGAATACCCTGCTCGGCACCCATACCGGTGCCCACAATGATCGCCGTAGGCGTTGCCAGTCCCAAGGCACAGGGACAGGCTACCACCAGTACGGCCACCGCTGCAATTAAGGCTCTGATCCAGCCAGCAGCCCCCATGCCACTCATGGCTCCCACCAAACCCCAACCGAGGAAAGTCAGCAGGGCCATCACCAGCACCGCCGGTACGAAAACGCCCGCCACCTGATCCGCCAGGCGCTGCACCGGCGCCTTGCTGCCCTGGGCCTGCTCAACGAGACGAATGATATTGGCCAACAGGGTATCGGCCCCGACGCGCGTGGCCCGCATGGTCAGTAGCCCATCCTGATTCATGGTAGCCCCAATCAGTGGCTCGCCTTCCCCTTTCTCTACGGGCAGGCTCTCCCCAGTGACCATTGACTCATCGACCGTCGAGTGACCGGCCACTACGAGACCATCAACGGGTATCTGCTCGCCGGGACGCACGATGAGCAGGTCACCCGGCTTGACCTCGGCAATCGGAAGCTCGCGTTCCTGACCCTCGCGCAGCACATGAGCACTGCGCGGCTGCAAACCGACCAGGCGCCTGATGGCCTGCCCGGCCTCACCCTTGGCCCGCGCTTCCAGGTAGCGCCCCAGGTAGATGAGCGTGATGATCAGGGCCGCGGTGTCGTAGAAAGTCGGCTCGTCAGCCAGCTGCGGCAAGATCGTAGCCAGCAAGCTTAGCAGATACGCCGCCGTCGAGCCAGCCGAGATGAGCGTGTCCATCGTGGCCACCCCGTGCCGCAGATTCTTGAGGGCGTTGCGGTGAAATTCCCAACCAACTACTGCCCAGATCGGCGTGGTCAGCAATAGTAGCAGGTAGTTCTCCCCAGGGAAACGGTCCATGAAGAACATGCTGAGCACAACGACGGGCAGCGAGAGCGCGATCGCCATCAGCAGGAGCCACAGTCGGCGCCGAGCCGCCCGCCGCTGAGCTTCAGCCAGGCCCGAGACCGCCGGCAGCTCCTGGTCCCCCTCACCCTGAACCAGGGAACTCGCTGTTCCAGGACGAGCATCCAGCCACTCTGCAGCCTCAGCTCCCCCCGCCGCCTGCGTCAGGAGCGGCAGCGCCTCATAGCCTAGCTGCTCCACCTTCTCCACCATCAGCGTCGGGTTCACCAGCGCGGGATCATACACAACGGTGGCCTGCTCGGTGGCAAAGTTGACATTGGCCTCCTTGATGCCCGGCAGACGCTGCAAACCACGCTCAATACGCCTGGCACAGGAAGCGCAACTCATGCCCTCTAGAGCGAGCGTGATCGAAGTCAGCGCTTCAGGCTCAGGTCGATCTATGGTACGCTGCTGTCCATCAGGACCAGACAGATGCGTTGTCATGCTACCTTACTCCTCTTGCTTGGCACCAACTAACCCATACCCCCCCGGTGGGGGTCCAATAGAAAGGATAGCGCAAGAAGCAACGCTTGTCAAATGGGCCGTATCCGTCCCACATCCATCAGGGCCACTCAGCCAGCTCTGTGCTATAATGAGAGAGCAATAAGCAAGCCCAGCGTATCCAAGCAAGAGAGAGAGGAGCATGACCGCCCCCTCCCCTACACCCAGCCAGGCAAGGGCAGGGCGTCGGATTCTCCGACGCTTCCGTGGCCTGCAGGCCCATCTACAACCGGACGAAGAGCTACTAGGGAGTCGGCCTGTCATCTGGAGCAGCCAGCAGCATGGCAGGGTCGCCTGTGACGTCATCCTCACCAACAGGCGCCTGCTCGGCTATTATCAGGTCCGATTCCCACGCCCACGCCTTTTCCTGGAGGCTATTCCTCTTACGGAGATCACCGCCATCACGCTGCGCATGCCCCAGAGCAGGGTCCTTCTATACGAACTGCTGATCAGCTTTGGGGAAGGAAGCGTCTTGCTGCGTGCTCCGCAGCGCACGATCGATTATCTCTATGACACCCTGCGCCATCTAAGCGAGGGGAGCCGTCAGGAGCCAGGCCCAATGGCGGCAGAGCAGGAGCCGTCGCCAACCCGTGCTGCCAGCAGCCAGCAAGAGCCTAGCTGTGGACAGTCTCCACACTTTGCCCGCCGGCAGCTTGCCGGCACCGCCGAGCGTTCGCCCACGGCCATTGCGGCGATCTTCGCCTGCGGCCTCATCCTTGAAATCATCGCCGTCTACCTCTGGCTAACCACCGGCAGTCTGGCCACCAGCCTGCCGCCCTTTGGTGCTGGTCTGCTGGCGGTGCTCACGGCCATCCTCGTCTATCGTCAGCGTTAAGGCTGGTCAGCGCGGGAGCGCTTCCTGCCTTTGCTCCCTTTGTTAGCTGGGAGAGCTTTGGCCGTTAGCTAGCAACGTTGACACGTTCTTTTTGCGACAGGTACAATACAAAGGGCCTGGTAAATACAGCGATTGGCCTGCTCGTTCTATCCATAGCGAGAGAATCTGTGCAGACGTAAGGCGCCCGGGGCAGTCCTCTCTTCTGACGAACGCAGACAGCACACGGCCCTTTTCCGACGGAGAATGGCAAAGAAGGCGCTGCCGTTCTTCTTTGCTGAGAAGGAGCCATTTACGCAGTTGTAGGCTGTCTTGTGTCTTGCGCCTTTGCTCGCACATAGGTAAGATGAGGCAACAACGCAATGAAGATCTTCGTCTGTGTAAAGCAGATTCCAGACCCCAACACCGTCGAAAGCAAGCTTGACCCTGCTACCAAACGACTGGTGCGCACCGGGGTCTCGCTGGTGCTTGACCCGGGAGACGAGACAACGATTGCAGCAGCAATCAAGCTGCGCGATAGTCTCGGCAACAGTGAGCTGACGGCGATCAGCATGGGTCCAGCCAGCGCCCAGGAGGCCCTGCGGCGCGCCCTGGCAATGGGCGTTGATCGCGCGATCCTCATCAGCGATTCGGCCCTGGCTGGCTCGGATGTGCTGGGCACGGCACGGACGCTGGCCGCTGCTCTTAAGCGCGAGAATCCCGATCTCATCTTCTGTTCGACCGAGAGCACCGATGGCTACACTGGCATGGTACCCGGGGCGATCGCCGAGTTTCTGGGTCTGCCCCAGCTCACCTTCGCACGCGAGATCAACGTCGAGGGAACCAAGGCCGTCATCAAGCGCGTCACGCAGACCGGCTACGAGGTGGTTGAGAGTCCTTTGCCGGCAGTAGTGACCATCGCCAGCGGCTCTTTTGAGGCGATCTATCCGACGATGAAGGGCATCATGAGCGCACGTAAGAAGCCCTTCAGCCAGCTGAGCCTGAGCGACCTCGGGCTGGACCCATCGCAGGTCGGAGAGGCCGGCGCACGCGAGCAGGTCCTCTCAATTGGCAAGGCTGAGGCCCGCGCCGCCGGGCAGATCATTAAGGACGAGGGCAACGCTGCCGAGATCATTGCCGACTTCTTGCAGCGTCACCAGTTGCTCTAGGAGGAGTGCAGGTTATGGCAAAAACGATCTGGGTCCTGGTCGAAATTGAGGATGGCCGGCCAGCTCGCTCGTCTCTAGAGGTGCTGAGCAAGGCGGCCCATCTGGGTCGCGCCGAGGCCATTGTGCTCGGCTCCGCCGCCGCAACGGTGGCCCCCTCCCTGGGTGAGTTCGGCGCCGAAAAGGTCTATGTGCACGCCGATCCTACCTACGATACCTACCTGACGCTCCCCGCCGTCGATACCCTAAGTGACCTGCTGCAGCGGCAGCAGCCCGATCTTCTACTCTTCCCCACTACCTACGATGTCCGCGATATCGCCGCCCGCTTGAGTGCCCGCCATAATCTGGGCCTGATCACCGATGCCACCGACCTCCGTTACGAGGGCGAGCGCCTGGAGGTGACGGTCCCCTGGGGCGGTGAGAACGTAGTGGTTGCAACGCATCCTTACCAGGGAACGGGGATCGTGCTGGCACGACCGAAAGCTTTCTCGGTGGAGCGCTTCGAGGGCCGTCAGGCTGAGATTGAGCAGCTTTCGGTGACACTGCGGCCCGAGTCGCAGCAGATGAAGATTCTTGACCGCGTCGAGGTCCAGAGCGAAGGTCCCGCCCTGGAGGACGCCAGCATCATTGTGAGCGGAGGCCGCGGCTTGGGGAAGCCCGAGAATTACCACCTGGTCGAGGAGCTGGCGGCAGTGCTCGGCGGAGCGCCGGGCGCGACACGAGCTATCGTCGATGCCGGCTGGCTTCCTTATAGCTATCAGATCGGCCAGACCGGCAAGACGGTCAAGCCAACCCTCTATATTGCTTGCGGCATCAGCGGCGCGATCCAGCATCTGGCTGGCATGAAAGGCTCGAAGTATATCATCGCTATCAATAAAGATGAGCATGCGCCGATCTTTTCGGTAGCCGATTTGGGCATCGTCGGCGATGTGTTGACGGTCCTGCCCCAGCTGATCGAGGAAGTGAAGCGACGCAAAGCCCAGCTCTAGCTGGCCCACGCTCGCTCGTTCTCGCTGACGCACAAGCAGGCAAGAAGCAGCATACTACTGCGGTGGGGCACGGCTGCCGCTGCGAAGTAGCAAGCAGGCAGATAGGCAGGGCGACGGGGCCCCGCCGCCTTTAAGGGAGGTTGTCATGGCACCCCCTGCCATTTCTCCAACCGGTGGGTGGATCGGGACGACCATCTTCGTGGTGATTTTCCTGGCGGCGCTGACAGTCTTCGGCCTGCGCGTCGGACAGCTGGTAACGCTGCTGGCCAAGGCTCGCCGCGAGGATCGCACCGACCATCTGGAGGAGCGCATCGGCGATTTCCTGCTGGTGGTGCTCGGCCAGAGCGGCGTCTTGCGTGACCCGATCCCCGGCCTGGCACACTTTTTTACGTTCTGGGGCTTCATCATTATTCAGTTCGGGCTGCTGAATCTGATCCTGGGAGCCTTCAATGGCTCGCTTCCGCTGATCGGCCACGATCATACGTTCGCAGCCCTGCTCGATCTCTTTGTGCTTTTCGTGCTGGTCTCGCTGATTGTCTTCGCGGTCCGGCGCGGCATCGTGCGGCCCCGGCAGCTATCGAGCCGCCTGCATGGCCCGTGGGACGGCTTCATTATCTTGGGCCTCATTTTCCTGGTTCTGCTGACCCTGGCCCTGGTTGAGACCTTCGGCTTCGCCGCCAGCCACGGCGAAGAGTGGTCGCTGCTCGGTTCCTGGTTCGGCCCCTCCTTCTATGGTCTGGGCACGGCGACCAATGTGGCCCTCTACCGCGTCTTCTGGTGGGCCCATATTCTGACGGTGCTGAGCTTCCTGGTCTATCTACCAGGCTCGAAGCATCTGCACCTGATGGCTACTCCCTTCAATGTCTTCTTCCGTAATTACGGCCCCCGCGGCGCGCTGCCGCTGCTGGAGAATCTGGAGGAGCGCGAGGACTACGGCGTTTCCAAGGCAGAGCAGTTTACCTGGAAACAGCTGCTGGACGGCTACGCTTGCACGGAGTGCGGACGCTGCAATACGGTCTGCCCGGCGACCAATACCGGCAAGCCACTGCTGCCCAAGGAGATTATCCTGGGCGTCAAGGAGTCGCTGCTGGACCGCCGCCATGAGATTGTGGGCGAACCGAACCTCTTCCAGAAGCTGCCGCTGGCCGATGTGCGCAGCAACGGCCATGAGGAGATTCAGCCGCTCGTGGGCGGGGTGATCAGCAAAGAGGCTCTCTGGGCCTGTACAACCTGCGGCGCCTGCATGGAGATCTGCCCGGTTTCAATTGAACATGTGCCCAAGATTGTTGATATGCGACGCTCCCTGGTCATGGAGGAGAGCGATTTCCCACCCGAGGTGACGTCGCTGTTCAACAATATTGAGCGCAATGGTAACCCGTGGGAGATCAGTAACGATCGCCGCGCGGAGTGGGCCGCCGGCCTGGGTGTGCCGCTGATGGCGGAAAACCCCGATGCCGAGGTGCTCTATTGGGTCGGCTGCATGGGGTCTTTCGATCAGCGTAACCGCAAGGTGGCCACAGCGCTGGTGAAGATTTTGAAGGCCGCCGGGGTCAATTTCGCCATCCTCGGCCCCGAGGAGTCCTGTACGGGCGACCCGGCTCGCCGTATCGGCAATGAGTACCTCTGGCAGATGATGGCTCAGCAGAATATCGAGGTGCTCAATAGCTACGGCTTTAATACGGCTCAGACAGAGACAGCGACTGCCCAGAATGGCCACGGCCACAACGGCCAGACCAGCCGCCCGCGTACAATCATTACGGCCTGCCCGCACTGCTTCAATACGATTAAAAATGAGTATCCGCAGCTCGGCGGCCACTATGAGGTGATCCACCACAGCGTTTTCATCGACCGCTTGATCAGGGAGGGCCGCCTGCAGCTCCCCTCCGGCTTCGACCACCGTAAGCTGACTTACCACGACCCTTGCTACGTTGGCCGCTATAATGGGGTCTACGACGAGCCACGCCGGGTGTTGACAGTGCTCAATAGCAATGGGGTGACGGAGATGCGTCGCAACCGCAACAGGAGTTTCTGTTGCGGCGGCGGCGGCGGTCGCGCCTGGATGGAGGAGCGCATCGGCAAGCGGGTCAATCAGACACGCGTGAATGAGGCCCTGGAGACCGAGGCCGAAGTGCTGGCCGCCGCCTGCCCATTCTGCATCATGATGTTTGAGGATGGCGTGAAGGGCGTGGAGGCAGAGGAACGCCTCCAGGTCGAGGATATCGCCGAGATCGTGGCCCGCGCTCTGGAGGAGGCCGCTACCCCGAGCGCCTCCCGCGCCGGTCAGTAGTTCTCGTTCCGACCCTGCCGGTCTCTCTCCTCCATTTGGATGTGCCGCCTTCCTCCCCTGGCTTCATCGAGGGGAGGAAGGCGGCACCCTCTCGCTCTCTCTTGGTATCATCTTCCCGTAGAGCTAAAGGCACTGACCTGTTGGTCAGCAACGGCTTCGCCCCATCTCATGCAGGGGGAGGGGGAACGAACGGGTCAATCCCGCTTTCCTGTCCTGCAGGACAGGAAAGCGGGCTGCCGTCAACCAGCCCCAAAGCCCGGATCGATGAGGCTGTGGACAAGCCCCTGGCTTGAGCCAGGGATCATTGACTGTCTCTCCCCCAAAGCGCCCCGGTTGATTAGACCGGGGCGCTTCCTTTTCTCCTCATAGCTAGAGACGACTGTTAGAGTTGTGTTAGAAGACTGTCAGAAAACCGTTATATGACTTGACATTTTTTGTGAGATGAGTTATACTATGGCCGGACGAACGAAAGAGCGGGTGCCGGCTGACGCTGGAGGTGATTGCCGGGCAGTGAGCGGGCAGAGCTGGCGCCTGGCCGGCGCCGTCTGGCAGGTGACGGTCGATGGGATGGTCGCGGTCAGGAAAGTTGCAGGTCTTCTTTTCAGCATGAGGAAGCGGATGCGGGTCAGTACGGAGGTGTAAGCGATGGCAATGCTGCTGCCGTTTGATCCTTTCCGGGAGGCAATGAGCCTGCGGAAGGCAATTGACCAGCTCTTTGAGCAGAGTTTTGTGCGTACGGGTTGGTCACTGGCTGGTCGCCAGAGTCCAAGCGCACTGCTGGATGCTTACGAGACGGAGCAGGGTTATCGGGTACGCTTTCTGGTGCCTGGTGTGAAGCCAGAGGATCTGGATGTGAGCATTCAGCAGAATACGCTGACGCTCAAGGGCCAGTTGCCGGCCTTCGTTGGTTCCGATGAGCAGGTGCGCTGGCTGGCTCAGGAGATTACTCCTGGTCACTTTGAGCGCAGCATCATCTTCCCCAAGCCCATCGATGCCGATCATGTGGAATGCACCTACGAGCACGGGGTGCTGACGCTCTGGTTGCCAATTAGAGAGGAGAGTCGTCCGAAGCACATCAGTGTGCGCAGCGGCTCTGGTCAGCCGCTGACGGTCGAGTCAAGCCTCGCCCGCTGATCGCTCGTTCACTCACTAGCAGCGCTGAGTGCAGGGGCGACCTCCGCACACTGAGCACCGCCCCTGCACCCTCGCTGCCTGGCTTCAGATGCCACGCTTTCAACAGGGACAGCCCTTGCCTGACGTGACGACTTCGGTCAGGCTGCTTGCCCTGTCCATCGTCTCTCATTGGCCTTTGCTCTCCAGCAGACTGGCCAGTTGCCGGCGCTCGGTAACCCCTGGCGCTCCGGCCTGTAGGTCGTGTCGCTCGGGGTCGGCTAAGCGGGAAGCAAACCGGCTCTCGCCAGACAGTCTGCCTGGTCTGATCTGACGTAATCTGGACGTCTAAAGAAAGGAGGAGAGGACCATGAATGCGCTTCTTGCCACCGGTCTCTTGCTGTTGCGCCTGACACTTGGTCTCATCATCATGGCTCACGGTGCTCAGAAGCTGTTCGGTCTGTTTGGCGGTCATGGGCTGCGTGGCACACAGGAGATGATGAACAGGCTGGGTCTGCAGCCGGCTCCGTTCTGGGCCTGGGTTGTGGCCCTGGGTGAGTTTGGTGGCGGATTGCTGGTGGCGTTGGGTCTGCTGACGCCTCTGGCGGTCTTGCTCCCGATGGGTTCGATGCTGGTGGCGATCGCTAAGGTGCACTGGGCTAAGGGCTTCTGGAATAGCCAGGGCGGCTTTGAGTTCAACCTGGCCCTGCTGATGATGGGCGTGGTGCTCGGACTGACGGGCGCTGGTAGCTTCTCGCTGGACCAGGTGCTCAGCTTCGCTCCGCCTCAGCCGCTGACCTTCCTGATTGGACTGGTTGTTCTGGTCGTGCTGCTGCTGATCCTGATTCCACTGGGCAATATGCTGGCCCGACGTTCGCAGGAGCCGGCACAGGGCACAGCCCACTCCTGATCAGAACGGATCGGCAAGCCACGAGTCTCTGAGAGTCTGCCGGGCAGACGATGATAGCCAGTTGTCTTGTCTGCCCGGCATCTTCTTCTGTGTGCAGAGGAACGGGAGGCCTCACCGGGTCAGCTCCAGGGCCAGGGATCAGCCCTAGCCGGTGAGGCACCTTTTGTTTTTGATCGACGATACGGATCGCAGCAGCGATGCTGCTCGCTCCTGCCTGTCTGTCTGCCTACTCCTGGCGTTCGGAGGCTGTGGACTGGAGCGGTCTGCTGGCAAGACCCGTCAGCTGTGGCCCTTTGCCAGTCCGTACCAGTGAGCAGGCCATAGCCAGCAGACAGATCAGGGCTGAGGCGAGGAAGGCGTGATCCATCGCGGCAGTGAAGGCCCGGGCAATGGAGGGCGCCAGATGACCGACGGTACCCAGAAAGACGCTGGCAACGAGGGCCGGTGGCAGAGAGACAGCGGCCACGTCCAGAGCGACGGCAAAGCTGAAGATCATGCCGACGTTGCGCAAGGTGTTCAGGGTAGCTGAGGCGACGCTCAGGTGGCTGCGTGGGGCGGCGCTCATGGTGGTGCTGGTGTTCGGCGACCAGAAGAAGGAGCCACCGATGCCCATCAAGGCCAGGATGAGGGCCAGTTGCCAGTAGGGTGTGGTCGGCGTCAGCAGCCCCAGCAGCAGCAGGGCGAGAGCTTGAAGAGCCAGACCGACGGTGGCCGGGATGGTCCCCCCAACCCGATCAGCCCAGCGCCCTCCCAGCGGTCCTACGAGCGAGATAAAGAGAGGCAGCGGGAGAATGAGCAGGGCCGCAACTAGCGGCGAGTAACCACGCACGCCTTGTAAATAGAAGATGACCAGGAAGTTGACGGCGAAGACGGCCAGCGATTGCAGCATGGCCGCCAGGACTGAGAAAGCGTAGACACGGTTGCTGAACAGATGCAGGTTCAGCATGGGATAGGCATAGTGGCGCTCACGCCAGAGGAAGGCAAGCAGAGCGACAAGGCCAATGAGGAGCAGAGCCACAATAAGGGGCGAGCGCCAACCAACGCTGATACCTTCCAGAAGACCAAAGAGGAGGCCCACTAGACCGACACAGAAGAGGAGGGCGCCGAGGATGTCGAAACGCTCCCGCTGCTGACGCGGGGCGATTTCGTGCAGGAGAAAATAGGCGGCAAGCATCCCAACCAGACCGACGGGCAGGTTGACAAGGAAGATCCAGCGCCAGCTGGCCAGCGAGAGAATGAGGCCACCAAGAACGGGGCCGAGAACACTACCGGCTCCCCAGGTGATGGAGTTAAAGCCCATCGCTGTGCCGCGCTCGCCCGGGGGAAAGACTTCGGTGATGATGGCCATCGCGTTGGCATTAAGCATGGCTCCCCCAGCCCCCTGCAGGACACGGGCCGCAATCAGAAAGAGATCGTTGGGAGCCAGGCCGCAGAGCACAGAGCCAATGGTGAAGACCAGAAAGCCCAGGTTATAGAGACGAACGCGGCCAAACATGTCGGCCATTCTGCCAAAGGAGAGCAATAGAACAGTGCTGATCAGCAAATAGCTGGTGATCACCCAGGTCATACGCACCAGGTCAGAATGGAGGTCCTGCAACATAGCTGGCAGGGCAAGGATGACGATGGTCGAGTCAATGGCGACCATCAATGAGCCGAGGGTGACAACCGACAGCGCGATCCATTTGTATTCCAGCTTCTTCATGATCCGGTGCCCATCTCCAATCAGGTCTGCCAATCAGGCACAGGCGAGCCACTGGGACAATCCCGCCGCAAGCAGCCGTCTGCTTTCTCCTGGCTGCTTGCTTCATAGACCTAGCTTTCTGGCAATCGGCTACTTTGCTCGCACGTGATAGCTGCTGGCGGCATGCCCACTTTGCTGCCCGCCCGATGCCGGGTGCGGCGGAGAGCATCAGTTTGCCATCGGTGGCCAGCTCCCCTCGCATCTTCCTTCATGATAGCACAAAGCGATCGAAGATTGTCGATGCTTGCGCTCGTGTTGAGGGATTTTCACGAGGTACTGCTCGCAAGAAGATGGGATGGTTTTCTCTGGTTGTACAGCTCTGTTATTCCCAAGCCTTTACAGAGACGGTGCATTGACACTCCCCCGCATAAATGTAGGGGGGGATTCTTCGTTCATCCAGCCCGCTTGCGTCGTGCCCTCGCGAACACGCGCGTAGGGGCGGTCTGTCTCGAAGCGTTCTGTTCCTCTGGCGAGGCACCCATTCCCGCTTGCCCCTGGCGGTACGGCTTTGCCCTGCGCTCGCCGGGTGCGCAGCCAGCCATGCCAGGTCAGTCACAAGAATACTGAGCGCGGCGTTCCAGTCCCGGTCAAGTATCAGGCCACAGGGAGGACCAAGCTGAGTACGCACACTGAGCGATTTCTGCACCCGATACCCACAATCAGAACAATCTTGGGTCGTAAGAGGGTTCTGTCCCTGGTCCCTTCGCCGGGAGAGGCGCAACCCCGGGTTAGGACAGGCTTCCACAATCCTGTGGCAGCTGCGCCTCTCGCCAGGCAAAAGCAGGCGGGCGACGGATCGCCCGCTTATTCACGGCTCCAGCCTCACGGTCTTACCTAGGCTGAGGCTCGCGCCAGCAACTCGCGCGCAATTACCAGGCGCTGAATTTGATTGGTTCCTTCATAGATTTGGGTGATCTTGGCATCGCGGAGCATCCTCTCTGCCGGATACTCTTTCATGTACCCATAGCCGCCCAGGATCTGGATGGCATCGCTGGTTACCTGCATCGCGATATCCGAGGCGAACATCTTGGCCATCGAGGAGTACATTGTAAAGCGCTCCTCGCCACGATCGATCATCTCCGCCACATTATAGACCAGCAGGCGCGCCGCCTCGACCTTGGTGGCCATATCGGCCAGCATAAACTGAATGCCCTGGTTTTCAGCGATCGGACGCCCGAACTGCACCCGCTGCTTGGAATAGGAGACAGCCAGATCCAGTGCTCCCTGAGCGATGCCCACGGCCTGGGCCCCGATGCCGGGCCGCGTGCGATCCAGGGTGCGCATGGCAATGCGGAAGCCATCGCCCTCGCGCCCGATCAGGTTCTCCACCGGCACCTCACAATCATTAAAGATCAGCTCCGCCGTCTGCGATCCTTTGATCCCCATTTTATCTTCAATACGCCCCACGGCGAAGCCTGGAAAATCTCGCTCCACAATGAAGGCGCTGATGCCATGTGTTCCCGCCCGCGGATCGGTCAGAGCAAAGACCGTATTGACCTGAGCCAGACCTCCATTGGTAATGAAGCGCTTCGAGCCATTGAGAATGTAGCGATCCCCTTTGCGCACCGCCACTGTGCGCATGGCCGCCGCATCCGAACCAGAGCCGGCCTCGGTCAGGCCGAAGGCTGCCAGCCACTCGCCGCGCGCCAGCGGTGGTAAATACTTGCGCTTCTGCTCTTCGCTGCCAGCCAGCAAGATCGGCATAGCCCCCAGCTGCTGCACTGCCAGCAGCAGGCCCGTCGTCGCACAGCAGCGCGACAACTCCTCAATAGCACGGACCACCGCCAGCTTCGTTGAGCCGAGACCCCCATACTCCACGGGGAAGGGCATGGCATAGATATCCTGCTGCGCCAGCAGCTCTTTCATATCCCAGGGGAACTCCCCCGTGCGATCTATCTCTGCCGCGCGCGGCGCCACACGCTCGGTTGCAATTTCGCGAATAGCCGCAATCAGCTCCTCTTCTTCGGGAGAGAGATGAGAAACCGCCATAGACGACGCTCCTTTGCTGGATCTCGATCAGAAACAAAGCACAGGACACAACCATTGTGTTTTGAAATATACCACAGAGAGGCCGCCCTCGTGCCAGATGGGCAGGCTCCCTCCCCCGCCGAAGGGAGAGAAGGGCCGCAGAGGTAGGCCGGCGCAGCGCGCGATTCAGCTCTCACGGCGCGCTCGCTGTTGCAGCTCGTAGAGCTTGCTGATGGCCTCAATCGGGGTCAGACTCTCGATATCCAGGGTCTTCAGCTCCTCAAGGATCGGATGCGACTCCGCGGCAAAGAGCGTCATCTGCCAACCCAAGGGCATAGTCATATCCTTCATAGCCTTACGTCGCGCCTGAGCCTCGCCCTTGCTCTCCAGTTCCGCCAGAATCTCCTGTGCCCGATGGATGACCGGGCGTGGAATGCCGGCCAGCTCGGCCACGTGCACCCCATAGCTGCGATCGGCCCCGCCCGGGACGATCTTGCGCAGAAAGAGGATACGGCCCTCCTCCTCACTGACCGCTACATTAAAGCAGCGGATGCGCGGCAGGACTCGCGCTACCTCTACCAATTCGTGATAATGGGTAGCGAAGAGCGTCCGTGCTCCACAGCGCTTATTGTTATGCAGATACTCGACCACTGCCCGCGCGATGGCCAGGCCATCATAGGTGCTGGTACCGCGCCCGATCTCATCGAGGATGACCAGACTGCGCGGGGTAGCATGGTGCAGAATATTGGCCGTCTCCACCATTTCGACCATAAAGGTGCTCTGGCCCGTCGCCAGGTCGTCCTGGGCCCCAATGCGTGTAAAGATGCGGTCCACAATGCCGATGGTGGCCGCCTGGGCTGGCACATAGCTGCCGATCTGGGCCATCAGGGTGATCAGCGCCACCTGGCGCAGATAGGTCGACTTCCCCGCCATATTCGGCCCAGTAATAATGAGAATCTGCGCCTCGTGATTCGACAGCTCCGCATCGTTGGGGACAAAGGGCACATCCGGCTGAGCCTGCTCCACAACCGGATGGCGCCCGGCAATGATGCGAATGGTATCCCCGTCGTTCAGCTCAGGACGACAATAGTTATTGCGCGCTGCCACTTCGGCCAGGCTCAGATAGACGTCGATCTCGGCCAAGGCATGAGCCGTGGCAAGCACTCGCTCCGAGCCTTGAGCGGCGATCTCTGCCCGAATCTGGGCAAACAGCTCGCTCTCCAGCTTGTTGATGCGCTCGCGCGCATTGAGAATGGTCGCCTCGTACTCCTTCAACTCTGGCGTCACAAAGCGCTCGCTGTTGGTCAGAGTCTGGCGCCGCTGATAGTCGGCAGGCACACGCTGCTTGTGAGCATTGGAGACCTCAATGAAATAGCCGGTGTTTTTGTTGTAGCCTACCTTGAGGGAGCTGATGCCAGTTCGGGACCGCTCGCGCTGCTCCAGACGCTCTAACCAGCGCTGCCCATCCTGTGAGAGCGCGCGCAACTGATCGAGTTCGTCGTTGAAACCGGGCCGGATGATCCCCCCCTCGGAGGTGCTTGCCGGCGGTTCCGGCACAATGGCGCGCTCAATCAGCGTAATGACCTCTTCGGTATCAGCCAACCGTTGCAGCAAGGCCGCTAGCGAGGGCATTGCGCGCAGCGCTGCCGCCCCCTCCTTATCAGCCGCCAGGTCGGCGCGGATCTCCGCCGCTCCGCGCAGGCTGCTGGCCAGGGCGATGAGATCGCGTGGACCGGCGATGCGCTGGCGCACACGATTGATCAGGCGCTCGACATCGCCAATTTTTTTGAGGATCTCACCAAGCCGCGCCCGCACCAGCGGGTCGGCTAACAGCTCGGCAATCACTTCCTGGCGCTGACGCAGGGCCGTAATATCCAGGAGCGGCTGACCAAGCCAGCGGCGCAATAAGCGTCCGCCCATTGGAGTGCGCGTACGATCGAGCACCCAAAGCAGCGAACCTTTGAGGGTACCACTGCGTCCACTCTCGAAGAGCTCCAGGTTGCGCCGAGTATGGGGGTCAAGAGTCATAAAGCTAGCGGTCGAGTAGGTCTCCAGAGCGGCGAGCTGGGGCACAATCTCCTTCTGCGTCTCTTGCACATAGGCCAGAACAGCCCCGGCGGCGCGGATGGCGAGCGGTAGCTTTTCGCAGCCAAAGCCCTCTAGAGAGACGACGCCAAAGTGAGTCTGCAGGCGATGGCGCGCATCCGCCTCGCTGAAGAAGCGGGCATCGTAGGGGGTCACATGACCAGCCAGCCCCTTGAAGAGGCGCGCCAGCGGAGCGTAATCCTCATCATCGTCCTCATCCAGCTCGTTCTGCTCCCCCAAGAAGGCCGCCGCCCCTTCAGGATCGCCATTGCTGCCGAGGCGGGGAAGCGGCTTCTCACTCATCAGCGCTGCCAGCCAGCGCCGCTTGCGATTGCTTGACTGCCCATAGTGGGCCTCCACCAGAACCTCCGCCGGGGCAATGCGCGCTATCTCCTGCTGTAAAGTCAGTTCCGGCTCGCCCGTTGTAATCTGCGTTGTGGCAAATTCGCCCGTGGTAATGTCCACATAGGCCACGCCGACGGCGTTGCGCCCCATCACCACCGCCGCCAGAAAGTTATTACGCTTGGCAGCCAGCATGGCCGGCTCAACTACCGTTCCCGGCGTCACAATGCGCGTCACCTCGCGCTCTACCAGCCCCCGCGAGAGGGCCGGATCGCTGACCTGCTCGCAGACAGCTACCCGGTAGCCCTTGCTTACCAGGCGAGCAATGTAGCTTTCAGCTGCCTGATGCGGCACCCCGGCCATGGGAGCCTTCTCTCCGCGACCAAAATCGCGCCGCGTCAGGGCGATCTCCAGCTCCCGCGCCACGATCTCGGCATCTTCGTCAAACATCTCATAGAAGTCGCCCATACGGAAAAAGAGGATGGTGTCGGGATAGCGCTCCTTGATGGCAAGATACTGAGACCGGATCGGACTATGGTTGCTCTGCTGACCTCTCTCGTACTCCTCAAATAGCACGGTTCACCTCTCCCAGAGACTCTTGGCGTGATGCTTAGTTTACCCCGAATCCACCGCTTTGTAAAAGCGTTCTAGCCATCCTGCCGCTCGTCAGCACCGCTAGCTGTTCAGTCCTACTCGGTTGCCAGTACGATTAGCTTTTGCATATACTTTGAACATCCCCATGTGGGCTGGAGGAACCACGTCGCGAGGCCCGGCTCTTCCTGGCGCGGTCTCTTCCTCCGATCTCGCTCGTAAGGTAAGCTCACGCATGAGCGTCGAGACGCTGGCACTATATGTAGCAATAAGCACGCATCGATAGATCTGCTGTTGAACGGTGCACCATGATGACTGCAAACGGGTCTCCATTGAGCGACGTTGAGCTGTCACTCTTCTCCTGGCACCTCCATATTCCTCTTCCGGTAGGGGTGCTGCTTTTGCTTTCGTTCCTCTTGGGCGCACTGGTTTTCTATGTGATCGCGGTTCTGGCCTCGCTCAAGGACCGGCGAGAGCTGGAGCGACTGCGCCAGCGTGTGGAAGAACTTGAGCGGGAGAAGGCGGCAGCCCTGCAGGCTGCGCAGGTGGCGCGCATTCCTTCCGGCCCGCTTCCGCAGATGCCTCCGGTTGTCCCAATGCCCGGTATCCCAGGCATGCCCGGTCCCAGCACCCCCCCTGGCCATCATCCCGGCCCTCCCGCCGGTTATCCGCCTGGAGGCTATTAAGGCGAGAGCAGCTCCGCCTCGCCTCCTCTCTGGTCCGAGGCAGACCATGCTCTCTCCTCTTTGGTGAAACTGGACGTGCCGCCGGATGCCTGGTCTGAGTCGTGAGTCGATCAGTGAAGTGATCAGCTACGGCTCAGCCAGCTCCATGAGCGCATGAAGAGCTGGCATAAGAAAAGGACGGGTTGGCGCTTCCCGTCCCGAGGGATGATGATTCTTCCTCACAGCGTCCTTCTCTCCTTTGTTTGTCCGCTTGAGGAGGAAGGGCAGTGAGTCACACCACACGTCAGCCGATCAATCGAGTTCGACGCCATGCCGGCCAAAAATGCGCTGCCAGAAACGCAGCTCTGCCGCCGTATCCTCATCATCTTCCCGCACGCGAATCGCCTCGCCAGCCCTGGTCACCGTTTCGCTGGCATCGCTGGTTCCCTCACTCCTGGCTGGCACTTGCGCAGACTGCTCTTCCTCTTCCTGCGGCTGCTCGTCCAGCTCAACGAGAGCTGCGGCCTCCGCTTCAGCAGGGGCGTCGCTCTGGACCTGAGCCTCAGCAGCGAGCTGAGACACTTCTGCCGTGTCCCCACCGTTTTCATCACCTTCCAGCTCGGCGCTGGTAGCATCCCCCCCTGCTGAGAAGAGCAAGTTCTCCTCTTCGGGCCAGATCACTTCCTCCGCTGTCGAAATGACTTCGGGGGAGCCGGCAGGGCTAAACTCGTAGAAAGCCCCTTCTGGAGAGGACTCCATCTTCTCCTGCTCTGCCGAGGAAAGACGTCCCTCGGCTCCATCTTCGCTCTCTAGCTCCTGGTTTTCTGCGGACTCAGAGACCAGCGTTGCCTCATTCGTGGCGTCACTCGCATATTCACGCATAGCCGGCTCTGCCAGGGAAGAGCAGGGTTGCTCAAGTCCAGCTTCGGAGGCCAGCGTCTCAGCTGTATCACTGGGCAGCAGTCCCTCGCCAGTCCTCTCCAGCGTCTCCGCCTCCGTTGCTCCATCGCTCTGGTCAGCGGGCGCCTCTGCTATCGCAGCCCCGCTCGCCAGCTCGGCCTCGGTCGCCTGGAGCACCTCCTTCTCAGACAGCGGAACCACCTCAGCGGGCGCGGCTTGCTCGGCTTGCTCGGCTGTCACAGGAGACGCCACGGCTGCAGGCTCAGAGCCGTCGACCAGCACCACCTCCGCTGGTGCAATGGCGGGCAGGCTACCAGCAGTGGCCTCTTCACGCAGCAAGCGGCGCAAGAACTCATCTTCTGTCAGCTCGTCTTCAGTCCCATCTTCTTCACACGCCGCAAGCGCAGCACTCTCAGCCGGGGCCAACATCTCAGCAGCCGGGAGCGTGCCCTCCTCGATCGAATCGAGCCAGTCATAGGCTCCCTCCAGAGCATGCTCACACCAACGCGTATAATCGCCATCAAAGAGGCCCAGCTGACGACAGGTATCGAGCCGGTGAAACATCGCCTGTAACCATTCCTCACCTCGCTCGCAGAGGCGATCGAGCAAGACGACATCGCTGACACCCCACTCGCGCAGAGCAGTCAGCAGGTTCACCACCCCCTCGGGCGGTTGAAGCTGACGCAGACGCTCCGCGTTCTGCTCAATCTGCTGACGCAGAGCCTGGATTTCCGCCTGCAACACAGCCAGGCGCTGCTCGGCTAACCAGAGCTGATAGCCAGCATAGAACTCCTCTATGTCGCGCCGGCTCAGGCGGCTGTAGAGACGCTGCAACTGCTCGCTGTTATTCATCTCAGTATCCTCAAGCAGAGCATGGGGCCAGTCAGTCGGCAGGAGCCTTCACTCCTACTCCTGGGTTGGGCCCTCTCCCAAGGCGGGGGATTGGGGCGAAGATGGCGAGGGGGAAATGCGCCCCCAGCGCTCCAACCAGCGCTGTACCAGGCGATTGGTGCGTATCCGCTCTTCATCGATGGGACCGGGGCGCCGATCTTTACCCGAGGAGATGGTCAGACGATGGAGCCACTCAGGCAGCTCAAGCTCCTGCAACTTCACCGGCCATCCCAGCTGAGCCAGGCTCTCCTGGTGAGGAGCAGGAAGACTACTACCACGCTGTTCAGCCCCTATCGCGGGCAAGGGTGTCCGCACAGGAGCGGGGCCAAAGCTCCCAGTAGCCTCGCTCGTTTGACGCCTTGGTAAGGCTCCAGAACCACCGGAGGACGACGGCGAGAGATTCACACGCGCCTGCTGCTGACCCTGCTGCTGCCCTTCCCCCTCCAATACGCTCAGCAGCAGACGCACCAGCTGATTCTCTGGCCGCGGCTGCGCTCTCTCTAGCTGGCTGAGCTGCTCTAACAAAGAGGCTCGCTCAGCTTCCAGCGCCTCCAGTTTCCGTCTCAGGCTCTGATCAGTCTCCTGACAGAGTAGCCATTGCTGGTACTGGCCCATTGTACTTGCTCTGCCCAAAGCAGTCGCTTGAATGGCACGCGGCTCCCTTCTGCCAAAGTATACCATGCCTGGCCCCCACGAACAAGCGGCACTTTACACGAGACCGTATACTATGTTTAGGTATTTATGCCTAGCGATAGGCATAAATACCGGTGCTGGTCCCATCTCAACAGGACCAGGGCGTGGATAGTACTCAGATCACGGCGGGGGTACCTTTTCAGATGACATACCCAGCAACTCCTCTAGCTCAAGGCTATACAAAAGAATCGCGGAAGACGGAGCCTGCTTCAGGATCATTACCCGTCTTCTTCGTGCTGCTGCTAGGGATGGCCCTGATGGCCCTTGGCCTCATCCTTCCCCTGCGCGCACTCTACTTTTACCAGGCTTTTCCCGGCTCGTGGGTGGAGCACTGGCTACTCCTGCCAACGCACCTCCTCTTTCCCCACCAGCCACTCGTCTCATCGCGGCATCCCCTTGACAATCAGGCCCTGCACAATGTTCCGCTGAACTGGCACGATCTGCTCCTGCTCGGCGGCGGGCTGGCTCTGGTCTGTCTGCTCTATCTGCTAGCCCTGCGCGCATTGCCTCCCCTGATCTCCTACCGCTTTATCCTCTTATCGACCGCTTTCCTCGGTTTCATTCTAGTATTATATCCTGCTCTGACTTCACAAGACGTTTTTTCTTACATTACCTACGCTCGCATAGGCGTAATTTACCATCTCAATCCCCTGACCACTCTGCCCATTGCTATCTCTCATGATCCCATCTACCAATACATCTTTTGGACAACTCAGCCCTCGGCCTATGGCCCAACCTGGATTGCCTGCACCAGCCTGCTCCAGTGGCTGGCTCTGCAGCTTCACCACAGCAGCGTCTGGAGCATGGTTCTTCTCCTGCGTCTTTTCGGTCTGACCATGCATCTCGGCGCCACCATCCTTCTCTGGAGCAGCAGCGGCCTGGCGCTTGCGCCGCAAGAGGCCCCGTCCCCGCGCCTCCGTCTGGTTCGTCTCACCGCCACCCTGGCTCTGGCCTGGAATCCCCTGCTCCTCCTGGAGGCCTGCGTCAATGCCCACAACGACGCCACTATTCTCTTCCTCATCATGTTGGCCTGCTGGCTCCTCTTCCACTGGCAGCGCCGTCAGCAGCTGCCCTGGCTGCTGGCAGCCACGCTGGTTCTGGCCCTGGCTGCCTGTCTCAAAATTACCTTTATTGTCATCTTCCCCGGTCTGCTGCTCTTCCTCCTGGCCCGCGAGGAGCGGCGTCCTTTCTGGCAGCGCCTGCGCCTACCAGCCGCCATGCTGCTCGCTTACGCTGGCTGTATTGTGCTGCTCTACTGGCCATTCTGGCAGCACGGGGCAGTCCTGCGCTTGTTCCAGGTCAACCCCAGCGCCTCGATGGCCCGCAACACCCCATATGAATTCCTAGTACATCTTTATGCGACGATTGCCCAGATTCGCTTGATTCAGATTGATCCAAATACGGGTTCCTATCCTGAGATTATCGCCCACGCTATCGCCAGCCTGCTCTTCGTCCTCGCTTATGGTAGCCTCTGCCTCTACACCTTGCGACGGCCTGCCTCTATCCGTTCGCTTCCGGCCCTCTTCGGCTGGATGGCCCTGGCCTGGCTTCTCTTCTGTTTCGTCGGCTCAACCTGGTTCTGGCCGTGGTATCTGGTGAGCTGGGTTGGCTTAAGCCTGCTCGTGCTGGCAAGCGACAAGAGCTGGCAATCCTTGCTCCGCTCGCGAGCCTTTGCCGTTACTACGGCCTTCACCGCTTTCTGCATGCTCTCAATTTACGCCGGCTATGTCTGGGGAATGGAGCGCACAGGGCTTCCCTTCTTCCCAGGCCTACAGATCAGCTGGCTGCGCGGCCTGTGGGGCTGGTCCTTCCTGCTCCTGCTCATCCCGCTCATGCTGGCCCAGCGTCGGCGTCAGCGAACCTGGTCAACGCTAGCAGCGCCACCGCTGCCGCTGGCGAGCCGCGGACAGGGACGCGACCCGCAACGGCAGGGGCGCTTGCCAGTCTCCTGAGTGAGTGCCAGGGAAGAGGCAATGGGCGAGATGGACAGAGCAACTTCCTCCGCGGAAGCGAGCCAGAGTTCCGGCGCGTCACCTGGGCTCTGATCAGACGGCGCGCCGGCTTCGGCTCAACCGATGCGCCTGGAGCCACCGAGGGCAGAGTATTGGCAGCTAAGCCAGCCCTTCACGCTCCAGGGCGGTATTATGAGAGATGCGCAGGAGGAGGCCGATTATGATATAGTTAGCGATCACCGAGCTACCACCATAGCTCAGGAAAGGCAGGGGAATACCAGTGAGGGGGAGCAGCTTGATATTGCCAGCGGCAATAATGAGGGTCTGCAGGGCGAAGATGGAGGTCAGGCCCGCCGCCAGCAGCTGGTTAAAGGGATCACGGGCCTCCATAGCAATGCGGTAGCCGCGGTAGATCAGCAGCAGATAGAGGCCGATGAGGGCCAATAAGCCCGCCAGCCCCAACTCTTCGCCGAAGGCCGTCAGGACCATATCCGACTCCACTACCGGAACTATCGTCGGATGCCCCAGACCGAGGCCGGCGCCAAGAATGCCACCGCTAGAGAGCGTGATCAGTCCCTGGACGATCTGGAAGCCCTGGTTCTCGGCAAAGTTGGTCTGGGCGGCGGTCCAGTGCTGCCAGTTTACCACATCAAAGCTAACTACCGCGAAGCGGGTGCGCACATAGCTGAAGAGTGAGTAGCCAATGAGGGCCAGCAGGGCAAAGAGGAGCAACCCAAAGAAGACATAGGACTTCTTCTGCGAGCTGAGGTAGATCATGCAGAGGAAGAGGCCGTAGATCAACAGGGCCAGCCCTAACTCGCGGACCACCAGGAAGAGCAGCAAGGCAATGCCCAGCATCATAAAGACAGGGCCGAGCTGGCGCAATGGCGGCAGACGGAAAGGACCAAAGCGCGGGCCTTTGCCAGCCAGAATATCGCGATTCTCGCTCAGGTAGGCCGCAAAGAAAATGACAATGCAGATCTTGAGCAACTCCGAGGGCTGGAAGGCAAAAGGACCCAGCTTGAGCTGGTCATGCGTCGGGCTGTCAAGGTTCTTCACATGGAGGGTATTGATCAGGGTGACACAGACCAGAACGAGGCCCAGCACAGCCCAGGTGTATTTGTAGCGCTCCAGCCACTGCATGCGACGCAGGCCGAAGAGCGTGACCATGCACATGATAATGCCCAGGATCACCCAGATCAGCTGCTGCGTCCCCAGCGTAGGGCGATTGATATCGGGACCGATGCGCATCGCCATCAGGACCCCCAGGCCGCTGAGTAATCCCACCAGCGGCAGGAGCATCTGATCAGCTCGCGAGAAAAAGAAGCTCAGCACGATGTTGACCGTCACAAACAGGGCGATCAGACCCAGGATAGGGATAAGGCCCTGGATCGGCGGCAAATTGCGCGTGCTCAGCGAGGAGGTCTGATCACGATTAGCAAGCAAGAGCTGGGACATGCCCAGCAGCAGAATCAGGAATGGGATAATGAACAATCCCAGTTCTTTCCAGCGATAGCGAAACGTCATTGCAGCCAGACCTTTCACTGTCAGCGAGTCTTGGCAAACCGGAGCGCGCCGCGCCATCCCCCCGAACCCTAGCGAGCGCATGAAGAGTGACCGAACCGAACCCAACCAGCCACGCCGCTGCCTACTAGCGCGCCCCTCAACCGATCAAACGAGCCAGTGAGCGAGTCAGAGGGATCGGGGAGGGAAGAGCAGGCTCTGCGAGCTAGGGCGTGAGCTTAAAAGAGACCGGCCCGATCTGGATCAGATCACCGGGCCGGGCGGGTAATGGCTCACGAGCCGGTTTGCTATTCAGGAAGGTACCATTGACGCTACCGGCATCCTGGACATACCAGACACCATTGCGATACCAGAGCCGCGTATGCTCGGCGGAAATAAAAGGGTAGGGCAGCTGGATCGTGTTGGTAGGGCCACGTCCAATCGTTGTTTGTGGCATCAGGTCAAAGCGCGTCCCCGGCAGCAGATTGCTGGGACCGCTATCGACCACCACCAGATGCCCGACCACCGGCGGCGTGCGCACATTCATCTCGCTTCCCAGCGCCGCCGTCCTGCGCAGATCGCGGGAGATCGTCAGCACAACTTGCATCAAAAAGAGGTAGAGAAGGATGAGCAGCAAGATCCTTAATATCAATAAAAAGACATCCAAAGGCATGAGTCAGTGTCCCTACCTTCGCTCAAAGTAGAAATCGTAGCTTCCAATGGTGAAACGATCGCCGCTGCGCAGGGTATGCTGCCGTACCCCGGGCATCCCATTCACTGTGATTCCGTTCGTGCTACCGAGATCGAAGAGCATAAACTGGCCATTGGGCTGATATTTGATTTGCGCATGGTAGCGCGAGACGCGCTTATCTTCCACAATAATATCGTTATTGAGCTGTCTCCCGATATTGATGACTGGCTTCTCGATACGATAGATCTGCTGGCCCTGTGGCACGCGAATGGTCAGCCAGGCTTGCGGCATAGGGGGAGCGGGGCGGACGGTAGCCAGGCCACTCATCGAGGAGCCGGCGGGCACATCGATGCCGGGCAAGAGTTGGCCAGACTGCAACTGGGCCCGCAGCTGCGCGAGCTGCTCGGCGCTCAGGGCCTGGGTCTCCATCACCTCGCCATCGACGCTGGGATCGCCGGTGCGATGCTGCCGGTCAACCAGTTCGGCCTCGATGCGAACCAGGCCAGGGCGCAAGCTGCTGTCGGCGTGCAGGCGCAGTACCGGATTGGAGCGCAGGGTATAGTGTCGTTGGCGGGCCAGATTCACTAGATCTTCCTGCCACTCTCGGACCAGAATCGCCTGGCTGGGGGAGAAACGCTGATGATCCTTGATACTCAAATAAATATCGTAGACGTTTGGTGCCAGCAGGCGATCCACCCCCTGGAAAACGTTATCCTCCATCGCCCGCTCCAGCTTGCGGGCCACCTCCACCGGCTCCAGTCTCGAAGGAAAGAGAAAGGCAAACGGCCCCTCGATCAGCCGCTGCATAAAGGCTTCAAACCGTGAGAGTGGATTCTGGCGCGTTTTCACCCTGGCTCACGCTCCCTTTACAGAATCTGCCGAACCTGCTCCACATCGGCGGCCATCTGCTCCTTCAAGGCTTCTATACTGTCAAAACGCCGCTCATCGCGTAATCGCGCGATGAATTCTACCAGAATGCGCTTGCCATAGAGATCAAGCTCGACATCCAGCAGGTACGCCTCCACCAGTGGGCGCTTGCTGGGAAAATTAGGACGAATCCCGACGTTTACCGCACTCTTATAGACGTGAGGAGAAGAAAACACGTCACTCATTCCCGCCTCCTCCACCGCCACCCGCGCCGCGTAGATGCCATTGGCCGGCAGTAAGCGAAACGGCTCTGGCACAATATTGGCCGTTGGGAAACCCAACAGCCTGCCACGATGATCGCCGTGAACGACGATGCCGCTCAAGAGCAAGGGATGTCCGAGCAGATCGGCAGCCTCGGCGATTCGGCCTGCACTGACGAGCGCGCGAATCTCTGTACTACTCACGCGTACCCCGCGAATCTCCTCCAGCGGGAGCGCGCGGACCACCAGCCCATGCTCTGCGCCATAGCCTTGCAGGAAGGCGATATTGCCCTCGCGATTATGCCCCAGGCTGAAGTTCTCGCCTACCACAAGCCCTTTCAGGTCAAAGGCCGCACGCAGCTCATCCAGAAACTGGCGTGCCGACATGGCCGCGACCTGCGGCGTAAACTCTATTACGATGTAGTCCTCGACCCCGCCATAGCGCCGCGCCAGCGCCAGTTTCTCCTCCAGTGAGGTCAGGCACTGCAGTGGCACATGGGGCCGTACGACCGCCAGCGTATGCGGCTCAAAGGTCAGCAGCACTGGTTTACAGCCCAGGGTCGCCGCCAATGCTCGCAGCTCATGGAGCAGGCGCTGGTGCCCTCTATGAATGCCATCGAAGTTCCCGATGGTGATGACAATTGGTTCCTGCGCGGTTACGGTGGTTTGATAGTTCATAATGAATAGTGGTGGCCCTTTACGTTCTGCTCAGTGTCGCACCCGCAGCGGGCGTTTTAATAGTATCACAGCTCTAGTGGTCAGGCAACAATCGCGCCCTTTCTTAACCAGCCTGGGGGAATTGCGCGCCGTTGCCGTCTCGCTCAGGAGGGTCTTTCGGGTCGAAAGACCCGCATCGGGTG
Source organism: Thermogemmatispora aurantia (assembly GCF_008974285.1). Classification (GTDB taxonomy): domain Bacteria; phylum Chloroflexota; class Ktedonobacteria; order Ktedonobacterales; family Ktedonobacteraceae; genus Thermogemmatispora; species Thermogemmatispora aurantia. The sequence goes on from NZ_BKZV01000002.1 coordinate 487,686, forward strand.
CCAGAGGCGTTGCTCTGGCTGCCAGACAGCTAAGGCCCAGGTCCGGCCCTGCTCGTCGCAGACGCGCGCCAGCGGGGGCTGCTCTCCTGGGTGGGGGCCGTCCTGTTCCCTGCTGGAGGCCAGGGCGAAGGTCAGGCTGTCTGACTCCGACCCGGGAGCGCGAAAGCTGTTCCCATGCAGGACCCGCTCCAGAGTTTTAGCATCGACGACAAGAGCCGGGTAATGCTGGAGAGCAATATCCAGCGGCAGCAGATAACGCTCAAGGTTGCCGCTTGCCAGCGCCTCGGCCAGCTGCTCCAGCGTGATGCTTTCCTGCAGCGTCAATGGCCCGCTGCGCGTACGCAGCAAGGCGCTCAGATAAGCTCCACAACCGAGGCGCTGGCCCAGGTCGTGGGCCAGTGAGCGAATGTAGGTTCCCTTGCTGCACTCGATCTCTAGCTGTAGCCGCGGCTTTTCCCAGGCGAGGAGGACCAGGCGCTCAATCACGACCGGGCGGGCTTCCAGCTTGAGGCTTTCACCAGCCCGCGCGCGACGATAGGCCGGCTCCCCTTGCAGCTTGATCGCTGAGTAGGGCGGAGGCACCTGCAGCTGTGGCCCGAGAAAGGTGCGCAGGAGACTCTCAATTTGCTCACGAGTAATATCTGGGACCGGCTGCGTGTTCAGAACCTGCCCCTCGCGGTCATAGGTGTCGGTCTCTACCCCCAGGACAATCTCGGCCTGATAGGCTTTGCCACTCTCGCTCAGATAGTCGGCAACGCGCGTGGCGAGACCGACGCAGACGGGCAGAACGCCACTGGCGAGCGGGTCCAGCGTCCCAGCGTGGCCCACACGCTGTTGACGCAGCAGACGGCGCACGCGCGCGACAACATCGTGCGAGGTGAGACCTACGGGTTTGTTGATGTTGAGGATGCCGTCCATTGCTCCCCTCCCCGCCGTAGCTCAGCCTCCAGCCTGGCTACTACAAAAGGAATCGCCTGCTCCAACGGCAGATCAAGTGTGGCCCCGGCGGCGCGGGCATGGCCACCGCCGCGCCCCAGGCGCTGGCAGATCTCTGCGGCGTTATAGGGAGCCGCACAGCGCAGGCTCAGGCGCGTCGTGCCGGGTGTACCGTAGCTCTTGAAGAAGGCCGCAATCTTCACTCCTTCGATATCACGGAGCAGGCCGGACAGATTATCATCCATCTCCGGCAAAGCTCCAGTCTCGGCCAGCGTGGCATCATTGGCCCACGACCAGATCAGTTGCCCATCGCAGGCCGTCTGCGCCTGCAGCAGGACCCTGGCCCGCAGGCGCTCCTGGGCCAGCGGGCGCGTACGAAAGACGGCCTGGGCGATCGGCTCGGGCGAGGCTCCGGCCTGCAGCAGCAGAGCGGCTGCCTCCAGCGTGCGAGCGGTCGTGCTGGGAAACTGGAACGAGCCAGTATCGGTCATCAAGCCTGTCAGCAAGCAGAGGGCCGCCTCCGGCATCAGCGGCAGCTGGGCCTGCTGTTGGAAGAGGACCAGCAGCTCCGCTGTAGCCGCGGCTGTTGGATCAATGATCGCCACCTGCCCACAGCCCGCACTGCTGATATGGTGATCAATATTGAGCAGCGGCACCTGCTCCAGAAAGGAGCGGTGACGTTCATAGAGGCGGCCAAAGCGCGGCAGTTCTCCTGCATCAAGCGCAACCACCAGATCGAAATCCTCATCTCCCAGGTCCTGCTGAAAGCGCTCCTGCGCTGGAAGAAAGGAATAAGCACGCGGCGGCGGGTCGGCACAACAGGGCACCGCTACCTTGCCCAAGGCCCAGAGCATATGCGCCAGGCCCAGGGCGGAGCCAAGACAGTCCCCATCAGGATGCTCATGGGCCAGCAGGGCCACGCGCCGGGCCGGACCTAGCAAGGCCAGGGCACGCTCCACCTGATCCACTGGTAGCTGAGCGGCCAGGGCAGTCGCAGATGCGCTCATTCCGCCTCCGTTGAATCAGTGGTCTGACCTCGCTCTTCTTCCACGTCCGGCTGAGGAGGCAGGCCAGTCTGAGATTCCTGCTGCTGAGCATGTTCTTGCTCGATCTGCTTGATCAGCTCCATGACCTGGGCCCCTTTCTCTAGCGAGAGGTCCAGCTTGAAGACCAGCTCAGGCACATGTCGCAGTACCAGACGACCCGCCAGCTCATGGCGCAGAAAGCCGGTAGCCCGTTTGAGGGCCGCCATCGTATTGCGGCGCTCCTCATCGCTGCCCAGCACACTGACATAGACCTTGGCGTGGGCCAGATCACCGCTCACCTCTACCCGCGTAATACTGACAAAGCCGATGCGCGGGTCTTTCATGCGCGTGCGCAGCAGATCGCTGAGCTCCTCGGCAATCAACTCACCCAGCTTTTCCTGGCGATACAGGTTTGGCATGATCCATCCCCTTCCTGGGCCTCAATCCTTTTCCTGCCTGAAGGCTTCAATGATATCGCCAATCTGTACGTTACTGAAGCCTTCAATGATCATACCACATTCATAACCGGCGGCCACTTCACGCACATCATCTTTGCCTCGCCGCAATGAGGCCACACGACTCTCGTGCACTTTCGCTCCGTTACGCAGCACACGCACCTGCGAAGCGCGGGTAATCTTGCCATCCGTAACCCGGCAGCCGGCGATCACGGTGTTCTTGCCGCTGCGGAAGAGCTGCAGCACCTCGGCATGGCCCTCGACCACCTCGTGATAGGTTGGCTCCAGGAGGCCCTTGAGGGCGGCCTCGATGTCCTCGATCAGCTGATAGATCACATCATAATAGCGGATTTCGACGCCCTCTTTCTGAGCCTGACGCAGAGCTGCGTTATCGGCCTTAACGTTGAAGCCGATAATGATGGCTCCGGAAGCGGCAGCCAGATGGACATCGGTCTCGGTGATGTTGCCAACGCCCTCGTGAATGAGATGCAGCTTGATCTTCTCCTCGCCCAGCTTGAGCAAGGCATTCTTGATCGCCTCGACCGTTCCCTGAACATCGCACTTGAGGACGATATTCAGCTCTTTGGTCTTTCCTTCCTGCATCTGCATGTAGAGGGTATCGAGACTGACATGGCCCGGCAAGCTGCTCTCGGCACGGCGCTGCTCAGCAATCTCTGCAGCGCGCTGCTTGGCAGTGCGCTCATCAGGCACTACTTCGAGGCGATCGCCAGGCTGAGGTACCTCGGGCAGACCAAGGATGCTCACTGGCGTGCTAGGAGGCGCCTTCTGGATGCGCTTGCCCCGGTCGTTGAACATAGCGCGCACCTTGCCCGCCAATGGCCCGACGACAATGTGGTCGCCCATTTTGAGGGTTCCTTCCTGGACCAGGATGGTGGCCATCGGACCAGTATTCTTCTCCAGCTTGGCTTCGATGACCACGCCGACAGCTGGACGATTCGGGTTGGCCCGCAGATCCTGCATCTCGGCGACCAGCAGGATCATCTCCAGCAGCTCGTCGATGCCAGCCCCGGTGCGGGCCGAGATGGGTACGCAGACCGTGTCTCCGCCGTAGTCCTCGACGATCACACCGATCTCGGCCAGCTGCTGTTTGACCAGCTCAGGATTGGCCGTCGGCTTGTCGATCTTGTTGATAGCGATGATGATCGGCACATTGGCGGCGCGAGCGTGATCAATAGCTTCACGCGTCTGCGGCATCACCCCGTCATCGGCGGCCACTACGATGACAGCAATGTGTGTGACCTGCGCTCCACGCGCGCGCATGGCGGTGAAAGCCTCATGGCCAGGCGTATCGAGGAAGGTGATCTTCTTCCCCTTGACCTCTACCTGGTAGGCTCCGATGTGCTGAGTGATTCCTCCAGCCTCTTCAGCGGCCACACGGGTCTTACGGATCATGTCGAGCAAGGTGGTCTTACCGTGATCGACATGGCCCATAATGGTGACCACCGGCGGAATAGGCACGGTATCTTTGTCGTCGCGCGCCGCCTCCAACACAGCGCTGGTCGGCAACGCCCCCCGCTGCAGGCTGGCGCTGGTCGGCGAGATAACCTGCGGCGTCGGCTCAAAGCCAAGATCGCGCGCTACCAGGGCCGCCTGCTCGTAATCGACCACCTGGTTAATGCTGGCAAAGATGTGATGTTTGATCAGATGACGAATGATCTCCGTAGGCGTCGCGTGCAGTAGCTCGGCCAGGTCCCTGACGACAATCTGCGGCGGAATAGCCACGGGACCAGTCGGGGGTTTCTCCCTGACAATGCTGCTATGCCGCTCATGGCTGCGCTGAGATGAGGAGCCAGGCCGTCCTCCACCAGGACGGGGACGAGCCGCAGGCCGCGAGGAGGCCGAGGTCGGCACCGGGGCATGGGCACTGGCACCACCTCCCCCAGTGGGACCCGCCCCACCGTGTCCACCACTACGAGTGGCGGTGGCGCTCCCAGAGGCTCCACCGCTGAAAGTCCCTCCTCCCGCTGTCGACCTGGTCGCTCCCCCACCAGTGGGCGAGGCAGAGCGCTGGGACTGAGGCCCTCCTCCGGGCCGCTGACCCCGCTGACCGCTCCCCGGTCCCGGGCGTTGGGATTGAACGGAGGTTACACCCGCACCACTCTGCTGCGACGGCTGGCCAGCTCCGCTGCCATGCTGATGTGGTTGATACTGCTGATGCTGCTGATGCTGCTGGTGCTGCGGCTGACTGCGCGCCGGAGGCGCACCCGCCGGCGGCGCACTGCGGCGCTGTGCACCTTGAGCGCCTGGCTTGGTCGAACGTTCCTGACCGCCCTGTGTGGCGTTCTCAGTTTTCGGGCGAGTGCCGGTACGGCTGCGCGTCGTCGCTGCCTTCGCCTGCTCGTTGGTGTTCGTGGTTGATTCAGATGTATTTCTCATGAAGAAGACTCCCTTCTATCGAGAATGATGCGCCACAATTGGCGGTGGAGACCTCTCTTCACAGCCACAACAAAGGACTGTCACCTTCCCTTCCAACAAAGGCAGGCGCCATTCGGATGAAGGGAGGAGACAGCCCTCGCTAATGCAGGCCAGGCATGTTTGTCTCAGTCTGCGCACTCTGGCGTAGTCGCTGCTATGGTTATCCTAGCATAGCCCTTGCTCCGCAAACATTGGCGCACCACGTCTGCCCTGTAGACGAGGGGCTGTGTCTCTGTAAAGAAGAGTCAAGATCGCGTGACACATACAACAATAACAACAAGGAAAGCGCCCACTCGCTTCCTATCCCTCGACCCTGGACAGGGTAACAAAGGATTCAGGAAGCTGCGAACTTTTCTCCAGTATAGCCTACTCGCTGGACCCTTGCAACCCGCTATAGTTGAGCCTGTAGCCAATTTTCTCCCCGGTCCTGCCGCTCTGTGCCACCACGGCTCAGATTGGGAAGGACATGGAGAGCGGGAGAGCAACGAGCGTCTGTCTACCCTCTGGCAGCCGCATGCAAGAGCGCTCGCCCAGCTTAGCGCGCGCCTAGGTGGTCACGGGCCTGGCCAGGCCTGTGGGAGGCTGCTCCTCTCGCGGCAAGGTGGCCAGGTATTCCTCCAGCGCCGCACGGTCCTCGGCGGAGAGCGGCAGCTCAAACTCGTGCTCTAACAGACAGCGATCACCTGCCTTTTTGACCTTGAGCGCCTTTTGCCAGCAGGAATAGCGAGCGCAGAGATAAGCTCCGCGCCCGGACTTCTTGCTGGTTGGGTCGAGTAGAATCCGTCCCTCGGGCGTGCGCACAATGCGCAGCAGTTCGCGCTTTGGCCTGGTTTCGCGGCAGGCAATGCAGGTACGCAGCGGAACGTGTTTCTGGCGCCCTCCCTTAGCGGCTTTGGCCATCATGAGGTACTCCTGCCCTTTCTTCTCGATATGCTTCTCGATGGGTGCCGGTCAGCCCCAGCCACAGCCAGGCCCCTTGCTGGTCATGTGGCCCTGGACTGGCTCGTCGCAGATCGTCCCCGCCTCCTGACCCACCCCTACAGCCACCCGGTGAAAGGCAACACCTGCTGTCTGCCGGGAAGTGGAGGAGAGAAGGCCGAGAGCCACAGGATCTACTCGTGCCGCGCCGCTGGCCCGCCAGGTTGGCGCGGGCCAGGAAGCAGAGGTGAATCAGCGACTTCCTGGGCCAGCAGGCAGCGAGCAAACGTTAAGAGGCCGACAGACAGGCGAAGGTGCTGCGGATAAACGAGCAGTCCTTTAGCGATATTTCCCGCTGCGTGACGAGGCGGAGCGCCTGCCACCATCATGACGCCCACGCTCACGGCGAGCGCTCACCGACGAGATGGCCTCCTCTACAGGTTCCTCATAGACCTCGCCCTCGGCAGGCTTGACCACATCGACCCGCCAGCCGGTGAGCTTTGCAGCCAGGCGCGCGTTCTGCCCATCCTTACCAATGGCGAGCGACAGCTGCTTCTCGGCGACCACTACCTGGGCAGTACGTTCGGCTTCCCGCAGCTCGACACGCAGAGGTTTCACGGGGCTGAGAGCATTCGCCACAAATGTCGCCGGGTCGGGGCTCCACAAGATGATATCGATCTTCTCATCGTTCAGCTCGCGCACAATATTATTGATGCGCGAGCCCCGCACTCCAACACAGGAGCCGATGGGGTCAAGGCCCTCCTGGTGAGCAACCACCGCCACTTTGGTCCGGCTGCCCGGCTCACGAGCAATAGCCTTGATCTCGACCGTGCCCTCGTAGATCTCGGGCACCTCGGCTTCAAAGAGCCGCCGCACCAGGTCGCGATGGGAGCGCGAGGCCACAATCTGCAACAGCCGCCCCTGGACACGACGCACATCGACAATATAGACACGCAATCGCTGGCCGACCCGATAGTGCTCGCTGGGCACCTCTTCGCTGAAAGGCATCAGTCCCTCGACCTTGTCAACACGTTCAAGGTCAAAGTCGAGCACCCACCCGCGCGCCGGATCACGGCGCGTGATCGTGCCCAGCCGGATCTCCCCCACCCACTCTTTGAGCTGCTCGTAGAGATGCTCATGCTCGGCCTCACGAATGCGCTGCAGGATCACCTGCTTGGCCGTCTGGGTAGGAATGCGCTCGAAGATATGCGATGAGTCCACTTCAATCGTTTGCCCCAGGGCGGCCTTCGGCATGAGACGCTGGGCCTCCGCCAGCGAGATTTCCTCGTTGGGATCTTTGACCTGGGCAACCACTCGCTTGGTGGTCCAGACGTGGACCTCGCCGTTCTTGTCCACCTCGATGCGCACGTTGTCCCCGCCCCCGAAGCTCTTGCGGTAGGCAGATAAGAGGGCATTGGCCACGGTCTCCATCACCACTTCGCGGGGCAATCCTTTTTCGGCAATCAACTGCGCAATAGCAGCCTGAAATTCACTTCTCATGATGCCTTCTCCCTCCCGCTCGCTGGTCGCCCAGTAAACACTTACTGCAAGTTGTTCGAGTGCAAAGAAAAAGTCCCTGGCAAGCAGAAAAGTGGGGGGGCCCCACTTTTCTCAAGGTTCCTCTATGTTCTAAGGTATTATATCATGTCATCTTTTTCAACGCAAGGCAGGGCGAAGAGCTTGCGATTCGTTTTCCCTCCCCTTGATTTTTCTCTCAGGACAGGCTATACTCTAAATGACCATTTAGTGTAGATTTAACACTTTCTGTATGGTCAGGCGAGCGCCCGGCTGGCCAACGGGAGGAGCGGCTTCTCTCCTCCCTTCACCCTACGGGCAGGACTCGCCTCGCGCTCGCTGCGTCGCCGTTCTCGACGCGCGCGGGCAGGCAGGCCCAGAGAGAGCAGGAGCTGGCCAGGCTTAGGCTACCTCCTTGCTGGCCACGGCTCCCGAGTCCGCGCTCTTCTGCGTGGCTTCTGCCCCGCGACGTTGGTCTGGATGAGGGAGTCTACTATGAGTGCACGATCTCTGGCTCCAGCAAGTTTTGATCCGCAGGATGCCTTCAGAGGCCCTTACGCCGCCCGTATCGCAGAGTTCAGTGAGGCCGGGCGTCAGGCGGGCCTCGCTCCCGCCAGCACGGACCGCGAGCGCATCGCGCTGGTGCTGGTCGACTATCAGCATGATTTTGTCGATCCCAGTGGCACGCTCTCTGTCCCAGGCGCGCAAGAGGATGTTGGGCGCTTGCTGACCTGGTTCTATGCCTACGCCGATCAGATTACGGCGATCTACGCCTCGCTCGATACGCATTTGCCTTTCCAGATCTTCTATCCTACCTGGTGGCAGAACCCTCAAACGGGCGAGCATCCGGCTCCGTTTACGACGATCACCGTCGAAGATGTCCAGGAAGGTCGCTGGCTCCCCCTCCGGGAGCCAGAGTGGTCGCGCCACTATGTGCAAGCGCTGCGCCAGCAGGCCCGCAAGGAGCTGATGATCTGGCCCTATCATACGATGCAGGGCACGCTGGGCCATATGCTGGTGGCCCCTATCAGCGAGGCCCTGGCCTGGCACAGCGCGGCTCGACAGACGCAGCCTCACTATATTGTGAAGGGCCTGACTCCACGGACGGAGTTCTACGGCATCTTCGGCGCCGAGGTGCCCGATCCTTCTGATCCCGCTAGCCAGCTCAATACGGCCTTGCTTGAGACGATTATGCAGCACGACCGCGTCTTCCTGGCCGGCGAGGCCAAGTCTCACTGCGTGCTGGAGAGCGGTCGCCAGCTTGTTCAGTACTTCAGTCAACGGCCCGCTGTGCTCCAACGCCTCTATGTACTACGCGATTGCATCAGTTCTGTCCAACACCCAACGATCGACTTCGACGCCCTGGCCGAGGAGGAGCTGGCGCGTTGGGAGCGCCTGGGCGTCCACCTGGTGCGCAGTACCGACGGGTTACCAGGGTGAGAAAAGAGGGAGCGAGTAAGGAGTTGAAGACGAGTTAGCTGGCCGTGCTCGCCTGTTGGCAACAGCAGGCGAGCAGAGACGCGGTCCTCCTCCCTGGCTCGCTCACGCACCTCTTGGCACTCCGGTGTGGCTAGGCATGACCAGGCATGACCAGGCATGGCTGATCGCTACTGGTCTCCGCTAGTCTCGCCCGCCCCCACGTTCTGACGGCCCTGGCTCCCTTTTCTCTTTCTCCCGATGCATCCGCAGAATCTTGATCATGTACTGCTCGGAGTTCAAATAGTAGGGATTGCGCCGGATGAATTTGCCTACGACGGAGATAGGATGAAGCTTGAGCATCTCCACCACAAGGCTGGGCAGCAATTTCCCGTAATCGTAATGCATCAGGGCAATGATGGGCCGGTTCTGAAAGGTAAAGACCGCATCACAGAGGGCCTCGTATTTTAAGAGCTGCTCGGGCGTGGCTAGCTCTCCGGCCAACCAGGTCATGTCGATCGAGATCCTCACTGCTTTCCAGCCATCACGCTGCGCCTGCGTAATAAAGGTCTGATGCGTGGACAATAAAAAATAAGGATCAAATCGCTTCCCATTGGAGAGAAACGGCTCCCGCTCGCTGGAGAGAATGAGCTGCCCTTTGGCAATTAAGGCGTCTACATCTAGTTGCAGCTTCACCAGTTCTTCACGCAACTCCTGCACCTGCGCTGGCGCCGCCGCGAACAGGCACTTCTCCGATGCGACAATCCCCGCACGTAACAGCCGGGCCGTGACCCCGGCAATCTCTGTCACTTTGCTGTACAGCTGACAGATGTGCGAGCTGTATGGAATACGCTCTGACTTGCCATCAACACTCAGGTCCATGCCTATCTCCACACAATGCCGATTCTTAACCAGCTTGCCACCATTAAGCATATCACACCGGAGCGGGATTAGCACATATAGAAGCGTCCACTATTCAGCCAAGAGTAGGAAAGCTCTCCCCAACCCCTCCTGTCCTCTTCTTCTCTGCTTGCTTGCTACTCCCGCCCGATGCCCTTGGCCTTTCTCCTGAAATATTGTACGCAGACCTGCGACCAGTTGCAGCAGTGGAGCGCTTTCGTCGCGGGCCTGTCGCCGTTGGAGCGGCGCGGCCTTGTCTGACCGCTCGCTCCGGCTCCCTCATTGATTCCATACTTTATACTATTGGGTGAATGCTTGCCCCGCTCCTCTGCCTGGCCAGAGACGCGAGGTATAGCGCTTGTTCTCGCCTTCTCTTCTCTCGCTTCTATTTTTGCTGGACCTGGTGAAAGGAAGACGACTACCATGCAAGGCACGATTCGTAAGTACCGTATCGATAGCGGCAAGGTGATTACCGTGACCCGGCGCATTCAGGAGGATCTGATCCCTCTGGTACGCCGCTTGCCCGGTTTCATGGGCTTCTATGTCTTGAACCGCGAGGATCAGCTGGTGACGATCAATCTCTCTGCTGACCCGCGCCAGCTCCGTGAGGCCGATGAGGTGGCCACTACCTGGATGGGCACGTTGGGCAGCTCCGTGGTGCTCGTCTCGCAAGAGGTGATTAGCGGCCCTGTGGTGGTTGAGGCTGCCGCGGACTGAGCAGTTGATGGAGGCGGAGCGAGTGAGACGGCTCCGCGAGAGGATGGGCAGCCCGCCATCCGGCTGCCGCCGGGCCAAGCAGCGCTTTGGCTGGCATGTGTGGCTGCCCCTCTGTTTTCGCTTCGGCAGGTCCTGGCTCAACCCAATCCAGCCCTGGTCTCGGAACTCTACCATGCTCTGCACGGGGACCTGTGTGTGCTGTTGCTTGTGGGCTGCCTCTTTCGTTTGAGACTATGACTGGTGCTGTCGTTCCTGCTTTTGCTTCAGAGGGAGGCGGCCATGTACATGAGGCCTCCGCTACTCTCGCAGCCGCTGAGCTGCCACCCATTGGCCCGGCCCCTAATCTGGCTCTCAGGTCGCTTCAGCCCGCTTCTTTCTTTCTGCCATGCAGAGCCGCTGTCATGGCTGGCCCGCGCCTGGCAAAGAGGCCAGTGCCGTTCTGCACAAGCGCAGTCGATAGCGCTAAGGTTGGCAGGCGAGATGGCTTGCTCGCAGTCGGAGGCATCTTCGGCTCCTGCGCCTCGCCCTCTCGATAACCCGCCAGTGCCGACCGATGCGGCCCCTGCCGGCGACCGCGGGCAGACAGGTCCACCGCCTGTCTCCTCTCTAAGAGGGACCTACCGGAAGCGAAGGCCACCCCTTGGACGCTGGGCAGCTCAGGCTCTGCTGACTGTGCTGATGCTGCTTGGTCTCCTGCTCTCGCTCACGCCCTGGGGCCGGGCCAGCCTGCGAACAGGGCTACTGCTCCCGGCTCTGCTGAGCGTTTCTCAAGGACCCGCTTTCAGGCTCTTCGGCGAGCCGATCCGCTTTACTCGTACGACGCTCTCTTCTGCTGCCACTGGTCTGGTATATCTAGATCTTTATGCCCCCACTGACTCCGCTCCCCTGGTCCCAGGGCGCCGTCAGGCCGTGGTGGTCATTGCCGGCCTGGGGGATAATCGCGCCGATGCTCAGCTGGTGAACTTTGCACGTTCGCTGGCGAGCGATGGGATGGTGGTGGCCATCGTTGGAACCCCAGCCCTCTTTGATTTCGTGCTGCGTCGGGCGGATAGTGCCGCGGTGGTGCAGGTCTTTGAGCTGCTGGCCCAGCGTCGCGATGTCGACCCTTCACGAATTGGCCTGGTGGGCTTCAGCGCTGGCAATGCTCTCGCCTGCTTTGCAGCTGCCGATCCGCGCATCCGCCATCAGGTGGCGTTCGTACTCTCCTTCGGTGGCTTTTTTGAGGCTACAACGCTGTTACAGGCCATCGCTACTCATCAGTTACAGGTTGATGGACACACCCAGACCTGGATTCCTTACTATGTGCCGCTCCAGGCGCTGGCCCACACGCTGGGTACTATCCTCCCTTCCCGCGAAGCGGCTCTTTTGCGCGCCGCTTTCGCCCAGAACGGCAGGCCGTTGACGAGGGCGGAGTTGAACCAGCTTTCTCCCAGTACACGCGCGGCTTACCATCTGCTGGCCGGCGACCAGCCCGGGCAGGTGGCAGCTAATCTGGCAGCTCTGTCTCCTCAGATGCGCGCGTTGCTGGCACAACTCTCGCCAGCGAGCGCGGTGACCGAGATTGCAGCCCCTATCTTCTTGCTACATGACCGCAGCGACGCCTATGTTCCGTTTACGGAGACACTGGCGTTCGCGGCTGCCCTCCAGCGCCTGCACCATCCTTACGATCTGGCCGAGTTTGGCATTTTTCAACACGTTGAGGTACGGAGCGGACTCAGTCCGCTGCAAGTGCTCGGCGATAGCAGCCGCCTGGCAGCTATTATCTGGAAGATTATGCTCGTTGGCTCTTGAGCGGCTGACAAGCAAGGGAGGTCTGCGATGACGCTTTCGCTGGCACTGGCTTTGACTGGCCTCTGGCTCCTGATCGGCCTGTTCTGCGGCCTCCTGGGCGGCGCGGCTCACCCGCGTTGGCGCCAGGCAGGCTGGCGCGCCTGGCTTCTGCTTCTGGGATTGGCAATGGCGGGAGCAGTGCTTTCAGCCTGGCCAGCGGTCTGGCTGCTGGGAAAGCTGGCGGCTGGCGCGCTGGCCCTCGGCTGTGCGGCTCTGGTAACGCTGGCAGTGCCGCCTTGCTTAGCAACTCGCTTGACGGCTGCCGCTCCTCCCCAACAAGGAGATGGGCCGGCTGGTTAGAGATGGAGGGAGCGGGCGACGAGAAGCCCTGTCCGGCGCTCCCCTCCTGCCAGGTCGCCCGCTCAGCTCGTCTTCTCTTTCTTCCGCGCGCTCCCCAAAACGGTTACATGGCCCCTATCCTTCTCCTCTCCGCTCTCACCGCAGTTACAAGACGCGGCTGCTGGCGGGCAGCCACAAGGTTCAGCTCCTCCACCCACCGAATGGATGCGCTATAATAGCCTGCAGCGATAAGGCTCTCGCCTGGGCAAAGAGAGCGAGAGCTGCGGCGGAAGAGAAGGAGTGATCAGGAGCGTGACTGAAACTGCAGAGAGCAAGGCCGCCCGGCCTTTCCAGGCTGTGCTTTTTGATTGGGATGGGACCATTGCCGATTCGACCCGCGGTATGATGGCAGCTATGCAGTTTGCCTATAAGCAACATACAGGGCGCATCTTTCCGCGGAACATGGAGGAATTCCGCCAGCTTTCGCCGCTGCGTCTGGCTGAAAGTACGGCGCGCTACGCTGGCCCCCATGCTGAAGAGGTGGCTGCCTCTTACCTCTGGTATTACACTCACGAAGGCTATCGCTCGACCTGCCTCTATCCCGGGGTGCGCGAGCTGCTGGAAGAATTGCGCCGCCGTGGCTATCCGTTAGTAGTGGTAACTAATACCGGGCCAGAGCGCCTCTCGACCGATCTGCGCCATCTGGAGCTGAGCGCGCTGCTGACGGTCACCGTGACCTCCCAGGATACCTCGGAGCGTAAGCCCCATCCCGCTCCGCTCTGGAAGGCGCGCGAGAAGCTGATTGCGGCTGGCCTGATCGCGGCTGAGACCCCAGCGGAGAGGCTGGCCTATGTGGGCGACCATCCTGGTGACATGGCCGCCGCTCACGCCGCAGGGATGGTGGCCATCGCCGCTTTCTGGGGAGGTATCTTCCCTCCAGAAAGTCTGCTCGCCGAGCGACCTGAGTATTGGGCCCATCAACCAGCGGAGCTGCTTACGCTCTTCCCATGAGCTGGCACTCACGCTGACGCGACGCGCCCAACGCCAACGGTCGCCTCGGTTCAGCTTTGGGCCTCTGCTGTAACCAGCCAGTAGCAGGTACCGTCGCGCGTCCGCTCTAAGAAGCGATATTCACACAGCGCGCGACGCAGGGCTGCGCTATCGTTGATCGCGCTATGCTGGTCCAGAATGGCATTTACCTCTTGCTCGCTGTAGCGCCGCCCCGCTTCAAAGAAGGAGGCCAGATAGCTGAGGACAAGCTGCTTATCGCTCAGCTTGGCCGGCGGCCAGAGGCAGAGCCTCCCCTGCCGATCGAGGAAGCGACGCACATCGGGGGCATGCGATCCGCCACGATGCGCCTCTTCGTCAGTACTGCGCTGCCCCACTGGTAGGCTGACCAACTCTTTCAGCGCGCGAGCGGTCCGCACAAAGTAAGGCGAACTGAGGCGATAGGCTTTCGCAGCCCCACTGGCGCGACTTTCGTAGAGAAAACCAAGCGAGACCAGCTGTTTGAGGTGGCGCGAGACATTCGACTGGCTCAGGCCCAGAGCCGTAATCAGCTCCTGAGCAGTCAGTTCATCACGCTCGGCCAGCAGCTCGATCAGGCGCAGGCGTGTCTCATCCGCCAGCGCCGCCAGCCGCGCGCGCAGCTCAGCCTGTCCAACGGAAGCAATGAGCAAAGCCACATCGTAGTTGGGCGGCTCGCTGAAGAAGAGATAGAGCGCTTCCTCATGCTCCCAGTAGCTAACGTGACGCCCCATATGCCAGGACGGTACCAGGACCAGCCGCTCCGCCCTGATAGCACGCTCCTCGATAGCCGTGGGTAGCTCACGCCCAGTGAGGGCCAGAAACAGATCAGCTGCTCCCTCTTCCTCTGCTGATTCTTGATAGTGACTGAATTGCTCTACCTGCCAGCGTAGGATGGGCTGTACCCGCCGCCACTCGGCCTCAAGGAGCTTCTGCCAGAGTGTACGGAGATGCTGCACGACCAGCTCTTGCATGGCCGCCGGCTGATTGAGCCAGCGATGCGCTTCACGCAGCAAGGCAGGTTCAGCCACCGTGGTAGCACCGTCAGCATAGGCAGCACAGGCAAGGTAGGTCTCTGGTTCAGCGATTAGGCGTGCGGGCGACGGCACTGGTGCGGGTCCATCAGCATCTGTGGCAGACAGACGGCGCTCGCAACGTGTGCGCAGGTGCTGGAGCGCCCGATCACGTAGATTCTCTGGATCAACACCAGCCAGCTCCTCCAGGTACGTGGCAAAATCAGCGAATGAAGCTGCGGCTACCCCAGCTACGAGTACATCGCGTAACCCGCTAAAGATAAGTTTGTGCGTCTGCCGCTGCTCGGCAGTCAGGCGCTGAGCACTGCGCTCTACCCAGGCGTTGAGGCCGCGTAGCCGTCCGGCCTCGCAGAGAAGCGCCAGGCTGTTGAGAGCATTGTAGACAGGCGCCAGAGCGATCTCTCGCCGCACATCTGACCCCACTACCGGCTTGTGGTCCACAGGTGAGTTTCTCCTTTCATTTCTATGCAACTATGCGCATAATTCTCTTTAGAGAATAACATTACATAGATGAGAAAGCAAGCCTCCCTGCAGTGAAACTGAATGAGAACAAAAAGCGGGGAGAACTAGAAGTGCGTTCTCCCCGCTGGCTAGAGGCAGGCGTTGAATCAGGATTGCTCGCCTTTGTAGGTGAGGATGCGGCCCCAGACGCTCTTCGTGCCCCAGATACCTGCGCGCAGGCACTCCAGCTGTACGATCTGGCTGTGATCGACGAAGAGATTGACCTCGGGACCGTAGTTCTTGATGTACCAGGTAAAGACCTCGGGGTCGGCGGCCTCGAACATGACTTTTTCCAGGCCAAGTTCGGCGATGATCCTGGCCACCGCATCGGTACGCCAGGTCTTGACATTCTCCGTGATTCCTTCGGACTCGATCATGATCATGTAGGCGCCGGCCTCCAGGAAGCGCCTGGCCTGAGCAATGGCCCAGCCCACATCGCGCGTCCCCTCGGCCTCCAACTCCTCAACGCTGGTCGCGCCGCCTGCACCGAACTGAATACCCACTTCGGGCTTGGCTTTCAGACCCTCCTTCTGCACCTTCTCCACCAGGCGCAGCCAGTCATCGATAGGGATCGTAATAAAGCCGCTGGAGATCTCGATAATGTCGAAGCCCAGATCGCGGCACTCCTTCACATAGCGATCAACCGCCTGCGCCCCTTGAGTGAGGACATACTCGATGAAACCGCCGGTCGAGACCAGCACATTGTAGCGGTGGGCGGTCTCGTTCAGCTCGCGTACGGCTTTGGGCGGCATCAGCGTGAAAGAGCCGCCAGCGTACTTGAGCGAGTCAACGTATTCACCCATCGTCTCCAGCACGTCCTCCAGGTAGCGCTTCCCCATCGCCGTGTAGTAGGGGCCGCGAATCTCGGTAATACCACGTGTTCGCGGCTTGCTCTGCCGCTCATTCATGCGTAGGAAGGTAAAGCCACGCTCTGCCATTGTCTCCCTCCTTGTCTGATCGTTCGCTTACTATCTCTCGCCAGGTTCACTGGCCGAACTGGCAGGCCGCAGGACCCACGCGCGCCGCTCTGCCGCTCGGGGGCTGCGACCCGCCCACCTCCCTCTTGCGCTAGAGGGCAGGCCCGCCAGCGGCTGGCAGGCGCACCTGGGCCAGCAAGGCCGTGAGCTGGCGCACCGGCACCTCATCCAGATGTTGCACTGTCTCGGCGATGGCGCGCCGCAGCTCGCCGTCAGTGTAGGGAGCTGTCAGGCTCTCGAACTTCTCTAGTGCCTGCTCCCAGCTCAGCGGGCGGCTATAGAAGCCAGGATAGTCGGCAATCTCCAGATCATAGCGCCGCCCATCGGTCAGCAGGACACGGATGCGACAGGGCATCTCGACAGGGAAGCGGGCACTGAGATCGTCGGCAGGCCGCACCTCGACCTTGCGCAGCAGGGCCTGTACATCGCTGGCCACGATGCGCTCGGGCCGATATTGTTCGGGGGTCACTTTGCCATCGAGCAGGGCTACTGCCACCATGTAGTGGAGACTATGATCAGCCTCCTCCTTGGTGCGCACAATGCGCTTATCTCCCTCTTCCCCCCCACCGATAATATGGTAGGCGACATCGAAGGTATCAATCTCAATACGCTCAATCTGATCTGCTCGTAGCTGGTGCTGCTCTCGCAGCTGCAGAATGCCCTCCAGAGTCGGCTGAGAGTGGAATTCAGCGTTGTACTTTTTGATGCTGGTGCGCCGAACAATCTCCAGATTCTCGCGTGACCAGTCGATGGTAAAGCGTCCGGCGATGCTCTCCATAAAGCCCTTATTGCCCTCGAAGACTTCGATCGGCCCGGTCATGCCGCGCATGGCCAGGAAGGTGGCATGAGTACCAGCGTGGGCCACCGCCGGGTAGGCCATCCCTTTCCAGTGGGAGATGCTGCCTGTGCGGGTGACGCGCAGGGCGTTATAGGCAGTACCGCTGATGGCGATGGCGTTAGCTGTGCGCTGTGCATCCAGGCCCAGAGCGCGCGAGACGCCAGCCGCCACTGCGTACGTGCCCTCAACGGTATGGTCAAAGCCCCTGGCCCGTACCGGAGCCACCTCCGATAGCCGGCACTGCACCTGATAGGCCACGGCCAGGGCAGTCAAGAGCTCCTTGCCGTTGCGATCAGCATATTCGCTGGCCGCCAGGACAGCGCCCAGATTATCGCTGGGATGGCAGCTCTCCCCTTTAGCAATGAAGGTATCGTTATAGTCGAGATAGCGCACCAGAGCAGAGTTGTAGAAAGCCGCTCGGTCTGGCGCCGTTTGACCTCCAGCAATCAAGGTCGACAGTGGATTGCCCCCAAAGTCTTTGATCTGCTCACGCAAAATAGCCAGAGGCCGCCCCTCTAAGGCGCCAATGGCACACCCCAGCGAATCGAGCACGCGAATCTTTAACTCACGGCGCGCCTCTGCCGAGAGATCCTCATAGCTGCTGCGTACCACAAAGTTTGCTAGCTCTTCAACGAGCGTCATGATTGCTGACCTCCTTCCCAATGCCAGTACTCCCGAGAGGAGTGGCTGGTTTCACATGCGCCTTCATTTGCTCAAGGCATGGGCGGCTCAGCGCCGACACCGTCGTGGCGCTGATGGCGCTGTTCTTGCCGCTCTGAGCCTGCCGCGCCGGTAAGGCTGGCGGCACTGGCGATATGACCCATGTCGTAGGAGGCACGGCGCGCGGCCTCACAGACCAGGGGGATAGCTCGCGCCCGTTGCTCCGGCCCAAGACGAGCAGCGGGCGCCACGAGCGTGAGAGCTGCCGCTATCCGGCCCCTGCTATCAAAGATGGGCGCGGCTAGGCCCGCTACTCCAGCAACCCGCTCGCCTTCACTGTAGGCCCATCCCTGACGCCGCACCCTCTCCAGCTCGGCCAAAAAGCTCCCTTCATCCCAATCCCGTCCTCCAGCCACCTGCTCGCTGTCAAAGCGCTCACGGCTGGCCCGGGCCAGAGCCAGGCGCTCTTCGCCCGAGAGCCAGGCCAGTAAGACCTTGCCAGCAGCGCCTCGATGCAGCGGAAGCGGGGCCCCGATCTCGGCAAAGGGACGCAAATTGTGGGGGCTGCGCACGACCTCGATGACAACCCTGGTCTCGTGCTGGCGAATGTGCAGCTCGGCGTTTTCTCCCGTCTGGCCGTTGAGCCAGGTGAGATGAGGCAGAGCCTGCCTGCGTACGTCAATGCTCTCGGCTACCAGCAAACCAAGACGCAGGAGGGTCAGCCCTAAACGAAAGCGCGAGCCTTCTTTCATCAGCAGCCCATGCTCAGCAAGAGCCTGAGCCAGCCGATAGACTGTCGGGAGCGGTAGCCCGGTCCTCTCGGCAATTTCCTGGGGCAGAAGAGCACTCTCCCCCCGCGGGAAGGCCTCGAGAATGGCCATCGCCTTGTCCAGGACTCCCACCCGCGTCGCACGCGCCTCCTCCGAGGGCATTACTTCAGCGCCTCCTTTCCACATAGTGGAATATCATCCACATAATGGACACCTTAGTATAGCACAGGAGGGCTGGCCTGTCAAATGGGCCGCTGCCACCGACCCTGTCTCGACGCCAGCGTCGCCCCTTTGCTATAATGAGGGCCGGTGAGGGCAGACCTGAGAGGTACTATCGCCCGCGAGCAGCAGAAGGAGCGTATTGATGAGTATTTTAGAAAGCATCCAGCATGGTTTGGAAAAGGCAGCCCAGCAGGCGGCTCGCCTGGCCCGTATTCAGCACTTGCAGATCGTGCTGAATGACCTGAGCTACAAGGCCAGTCTGGAGCACCGGACACTCTCCAACAAAGTCATGGAGTTGTATTGCAGTGGGAGACTCAGCCAGAGCGAGCTGCTGCCACTCTGTCAGAATCTCGCCACCCTTGAGCAGCACATCCAAGAAATCCAGCAGGAGCTGGAGCGTCTGCATGGCGAAGGACAGGAGCAGGCCAGTGCCCCGCCAGCAGCGGCGTCAGGTCCCTTGCCTGCTCAGCCATCGGCCAGTGGTGCGGCTGCTCCTCCTGCGGCCTATCCAGCTTATCCCCCTTCGTTTCCCCCTGTAGCAGCCTATCCTGCTGGCGGCCCGATCGCCTACCCACCGCCAT
This sequence comes from Thermogemmatispora aurantia, assembly GCF_008974285.1. GTDB lineage: Bacteria > Chloroflexota > Ktedonobacteria > Ktedonobacterales > Ktedonobacteraceae > Thermogemmatispora > Thermogemmatispora aurantia. The sequence goes on from NZ_BKZV01000002.1 coordinate 506,722, forward strand.
TTGCCATGCCAATGCCAACAGGACCTGCTCTCAGCCCAGGCTACGCCCCTCCGGGCTACGTTCCCCCACTGACGGGTTCTCCTGCCGTCACAGCCACACCCACCAGCGACGGGACCACCGTCGTCGTACCGCCTCCAGCTCCCGAGAGCACCTCTACAGCGGCCTCTGGCCCCGATCCCGCTACCGCTACAGCTCCCGCTGGCGTGCAGCAGGAGGCTGTTTCCACCGCAGCCGGCACCGGCGAGCCTCCTACGCCTCCGGCAGACGTTCCACCGTTGGGAGCTTTGCCAGAAAGCGCCCTGGCCGCTAACCCAGAGGAGGCCAGCAGGCGTGGCGCTCCCCTGGGAGAACCGGGTCAGCCGTAGTCGGCGCTCCAGGTGAGCAGCTGATCCGACGAGACAGCGTCGCGTCGGCGCCGGCCTCGCGCCCCTGGCCAGTCAGAGACCAATCCTGGTTCTCATGTCGCCCGCCCTTGCACGTGAGGCCGGCCCGCGCTACACTCTCAGAGTGAGAATGCCCTGCCCTCTCCCAGCAACGAGAGCAGGCAGGACGGTGAGCAGCCTTCAAGTGAGAAGGAACAGGAGCATGTCCAGCCCAGCGATCCCCAGCTTACCAGCACAAGAGGAGCTGATTGTCGAGGCCATTGACCTGCACAAGGACTACGGCGAAGGGGCACTCAAGGTCCAGGCGCTACGCGGCGTCAGCCTCCAAATTCGCCGCGGCGAGGTTGTAGCGATCATGGGACCAAGCGGCTGCGGTAAGACTACCTTGCTGAACTGCCTTAGCGGCCTGGACCGGGCGACCTCGGGGACAATCCGCATTGCAGGTCAGGATATTCAGGAATTGACCGATAACGAGCTAACAACCTTCCGCGCTCGTTCAATGGGCTTCATCTTCCAAAACTACAATCTATTGCCAGTGTTGACGGCTCTGGAGAATATCGAACTGCCGCTACTGGTGAGCGGAGTGCCACCTCGCGAAGCGCGCGAGCGAGCTCTTGCCAGCATTGAGCAGGTCGGATTGAGCCGTTGGGCTCGCCACCGCCCGGCGGAGATGAGCGGTGGGCAGTGCCAACGAGTGGCCATTGCCCGCGCCCTGGCTACTCGCCCTGCTATCGTCTGGGCCGATGAGCCAACCGGGGCCTTGGATAGCGAGGCCAGTCAGGAGATCCTCGACCTGATGTTGGCCCTCAATCGCGAGCAGGGACTGACTTTTGTCTGGGTCTCACACGCCCTGGAGGTCGCACGCCGGGCGCAGCGTTTGATCACTATGCGCGATGGACGCATCGAGGACGATCGTTCTCTCGTCGCTTCCCCTGCAGACAGAGTCTAGCCTTGCAATCAACCCGGCAGGTCCAGCATTTACATCTGGCGCTTCTGTACCCTATAATAGAGATATCTTTCAACACGCAGGCAGGCCGGCAAGCGGCCACAGGGATTGAGGGGGTCCTTCTATGGGTAGAGTCATTGTTCTTGGCAGCCTGATGACCGACCTGGTAGCCCGCGCACCTCGCTTCCCTTTCCCCGGGGAGTCCTTGATCGGCGAAGAGTTTGCGATGTTCATCGGCGGCAAAGGCTTCAATCAGGCGGTGACTGCCGCCCGTCTCGGCGCCCAGACGAGTCTGATCGGCAATGTCGGTCAAGACGCCTTTGGCGATGCCTTCTTCCCCGCGCTGGCCGCCGAGGGCGTCGATTGTACCTACGTTAGCCGCGATGCCACGGCTGGCACGGGGGTAGGCTGCGTGACGATAGCAACTGAGATCGGGCAAAATGCCATTGTCGCTCTGCCACGCGCGAATCTGACCCTGTCGGCAGAGACGGTACGCCGGGCAATGGAGGAGCTGCTCGGCTCGCAACAGAGAGCCGCTATGACCCCACCCGGCGTTTTTCTGACACAATGCGAGACAGGCATCGAGACGATCGCCACCGCCTTGCACCAGGCACGCGCGGCTGGTCTCCTGACGATTCTCAACGCTGCCCCGATCCCCCAGGAGACGCTCCCTGCCGAGCTTTTCAGGATGGTGGATATTCTGGTGGTGAATGAGATTGAGGCGAGTTTCCTGGCCGGCCTGACCATTGATACGGCCATGACGGCCAAAACCGCAGCCGAGCGGTTGCTTGAGAGCGGCCCCCAGCATGTGATTATTACGCTGGGAGCGCTGGGCGCGACGTGGTGCACTCATGGCGAGAACGGCGCTCCGCCTTTCCATCGCTGGCAGCGCGCTTTCAATGTGCAGCAGGTCGATCCGACCGGCGCCGGCGACGCTTTCTGCGGCGCTTTGGCCGCTCGCCTTTCAATGGGTGCCCCTCTTGAGGAGGCGCTCCGCTGGGCCAACGCCGCAGGAGCCATCACCGTTACGCGCAAGGGCGCTTTGCCTTCTCTACCGACGCGCACTGAGGTGGAGGCCCTGCTCTAGCTTTGACCCTCCCATCCTTTCCCCTTAGCCTTGAGGCCAGCCGGCGAGTCTGATGGCTCGCTCCACCCCCGGCCAGGCCCGGACTCATATTCGCTTTATTCCCCCCGCCAATCCCCCCTTTTCGCCCCTCTTTCCCCGTTCTTCTCTCATCTTCCCTCTTCTATCCAATTTCATCGATATTTGACAGCAACCTTCTCATATCGAAGAAGTTGATTTCACAATCACAAAGGAGTGCGGTACAATACTCCTACACATCGCTACTATTGTCTACATCAATCTCAGCGTAGCGGGGAGAAGAAGCAGATGGGCAAATGTGGTAGTGGCTATGGAGGTTATGGATACCTGCGTTGGGTGGCAGTGGTTCTGATCTGGCTGCTGAGTGTGCTGCCGTCGGCCCCGGCTGTAGGATCGGCCAACCCCCTTTCGATGTCAGCCCAGGCACAGAGCTGGCAGCGCGGAGAGGGCAGAGCGCGGTCGTGCTCCCCTTCACCAGCAATTGGGACGCCGCTACGACAGCTACGTGGGGTTTGGATCGCCACGGTGGCCAATCTGGACTGGCCCTCACGCCCGGGCCTGCCCGCCGCCGTTCAGCAGGAAGAAGGGCGGCGCTTGCTCGACCAGGTGAAGGCATTGGGCTTCAATGCAGTCTTTGTACAGGTACGCCCGTTGGGGGACGCCTTCTATCCGTCGCACTACGCTCCCTGGTCGGCCTACCTGAGCGGCGTCCAGGGGCGCAGTCCAGGTTATGACCCACTGGGATTCCTGCTGAACGAGGCTCACCGGCGCAACCTGGAGTTTCACGCCTGGTTGAACCCCTTTCGCATCAGCTTCCACGACAATCTCGCCGCCCTGGCCCCGACCAATCCCGCGCGGCAACATCCCGAGTGGGTAGTGCACTACGCCGGCGCCCTCTACCTGAATCCAGGTTTGCCCGCCGTACGCCGGCTCCTGGCGGCCACGGTCGAGGAGCTGCTGCGTCACTACGATGTCGACGGAATTCACCTGGATGATTACTTCTACCCCTATCCAGTGGGAAAGCTGCCTTTTCCAGATAGCGAGACCTATCGCCAGTACGGCGCCGGCCACTATCGCTCGATCGCCGATTGGCGACGGGCAAACGTGAATGAGCTGATAGCGACTCTCAGGCAGACAATCCACCGCTTGCGCCCAACAGTAAAGTTCGGCGTGAGTCCTTTCGGGGTCTGGCGCAGCCGCCGCAGCGATCCGTCAGGCTCGGCCACCGCAGCAGCGGTGACAAGCTACGATTCGCTCTATGCAGATACACGCACCTGGATCAGGCACCACTGGCTGGATTATATCGCCCCGCAACTGTATTGGCCCATCGGCTTCAGACCCGCCGATTATGCGACGCTCGTGCGCTGGTGGGTCCATGAGGTGCAGGGCTGGCCGGTCCATCTCTACATTGGACAGGCAGCCTATAAGATCGGGAGCGGCGGCCCCTGGAACGACGCGGAGGAGATGCCGCGCCATCTGCGTTTTGATCTGCACTTTGCGGCGATAAAAGGCGAAGTTTTTTTCCGCTTGAAGTCCTTACTGGCCGATCCCCTCGGCTTCGCCCGGCGTTTGCGCACGGCTCTCTATCGCCATCCTGCGCTGATTCCAGTGATGCCCTGGTTGGGCGGGGGCCCTCCGCCGACACCCAGGGCCTTGCAGGCCCAATTGCAGCCCCAGGGAACGAACTGGTGGACGGTGACGCTGCGCTGGCAGGATGGCTCTGGTGGGCAGGCCCAGACAGTCGCTTATGCTCTCTACCGCCTGGATGGCGCCGCTCCCCCTGGCCTGTGCGCGCTGAAGGCTGCTACCGCCCTGCTGGCGACCCAGCGACGCTTTGGAACAGGCTGGCAGCTGTTTGTCGACCAGCTCGCACCCCAGGACGCACTCTATACGTACTACGTGACCGCGCTGGACCGTCTGTATCATGAAAGCTCCCCCAGCTCAGCTCTGGTTGTCCATCTTCCATGAGCAGCAGCAGGCTGGTCGCACTGATTTGCCTCTCTGCCTCGCCCCAATGAGAAGCGCGAGGCGGACACGGCCCCGATATACCAGGCTGTGCCGCCCCACGCTCAGAGACGGCTCCTCTCCGGTAAGAGCCGGTCTGCAAACCGCTGGCAGCTGGCAGCTCAGCCGTCAGTGATCAGCCAGCACCAGCACAAGGGCAGATCAAGAGCGCTAACGAGAATGCCGGGTCGTCAGGCTGCGAGCGCGTTGGAGCAGATTGTTGCCTTTGGCCACAAGGTTAGCTGTGCGGGCCGGGGTGAGCTTCGCTGCAGCTTGCTGCCCACTGCCACCGAACTCGGCTCCCTCCAGGAGAGTAAGCAGCTCGTCGGCCAGGGCATTGCGCTGCGCGGTCAGCAGCTGAAGCTGGGAAGCCATCCGGGTATAGGTGCTATCGTTGTCGGGGCTACCGCTCTCTAGCGCCAGGGTGGAGATGCGCAGGGTGCTCAGGGCAAGGTCACCTACGGGCGCATCGATGCGCTTGAGGAGTTGACCAAGCTGGAGGAGCAAGCCACGACTGCGCCTCACCGTGGGCGGAAGCGCGCTGTCATCCAGCGCTTCGATAAGAACCCGTCCGTCATGACGGTAGTCGTCTTTGAGGCCGAGTAGCTCCATCATCGTGGGACGAATGTCGGCGTGATCGGCCCAGATGCTGTCGTTGAGACCAAGATGGCGCACGCCAGGCCCAACCAGCCCCAGCCAGGTGCGGTTGATGTCGGGGGCAATATCGCCGTGGTTCCAGGCATAGGTAGGCACAACCTGGACACAGGGCGCGTTGCAGTTGGCTGGCCCGGCATAGAGGTAGTAGTCAGGATTGGCGAACCAGACAAAGGTAGGTGTACGAGCCGGATCGGCGGTGACCATGTGCAGCAGCTTCATTTCGACGGGATCGGCCATGTATTGGGTCAGCTGCTCTGTCTTGCCCGTGATGGGGTTGACGGCTGTGAGTTTGCCAGTGGCCCGCTCAAAAGCTCGTGTCACTGGATCGGTGCGCCCCGGATTGCCGGTGATGTAGATCGCCGGGGCCGAGTCGGCATGCAATTGGAAGGGGGTAGTAACGCCTTGCTGAGTGGCAAGCAAGCCCGTCAGGTTGACGTTGATTTCGCCAATCACGCTGTAGCTACAAGGCACATTGATGCCATCGCAGTCCACCGGAGTCGGGGGCCCGCCGACAAAATGGTCCCCTTCGTCAGCGGTGATGACAAAGAGCGTGTTGGCTGGCGTGATGCCATCTTGCTCTAGCCGTTGGAAGAAACGAGCAAAGGCCTGATCATAGGCACGGAGGGCAGCAACATAGCCCGCTTGACCAGGTCCAAAGGCCGGCCCGCCCGGGTGTTTGTCGTGGGCATCGGAGATGTAGGCGTATGTGACAGGTACACCGTGCTCTTGCATGGCGGCTACATAGGCCAGGCTGACGCTGGCTTCCATGCCATCAAAGCCGGGGAAGCCGATGTGTCCCTGGGAATCCTGGATGATGTGCCCGTCGAGGTCAGTAAGCGGCCCGTCGGGGCTGATCTGGGGAACAACGTATTTGTGACCGAAGAGGGCCTGGTAGCCTTCATAACCCCCAGGTTCGTCGGGCAGAAGATCAGGTTTGCCGTTATGCTCAGAGGAGCAGAGCGGGTTGTTGAGGGCACAATGAATGCTGATGCCAACGAAATCGGCATACGCCTGGCCAGGATTGGCTTTGACTTCATGGGCTTCCGGCGAGTCGGCCCCGAAGACAGTGGGAATGTCAGTCCCCGTGTTCTCCAGGACCATGTTGGCAGCGCCAACACCTCCAACGTTACAGCCAGCCCGGGTATAGGACACCCACGGCGCCGGGGCGTTGACCCCCAGCTCGTTGAGCATGTTGTAGGTGGTATCAGTCGGCGTCGGATTGGTGGGGTCGTAAATGGGATCGGTCCAGTAGGCGAAGGCTGAGGCCGGGCTACTGGTCCCGTCAGGATTGAAATAGCGATAGCTGTTGCTGACCGCTACTCCGTGACGATCCGGGTAGACACCGGTGAGTGAGGTGAGAATGTCGGTGCCGGTGTGGGCAATCAGGGGAGTGTGGTTGTTGGAGAGCATGACGCCGTTACTCTCGATGAAGCTGAGGAGATGAGGCATCTGCTCTAGATCAGAGGGAACATTAGGGTTGTCCCTCATCAGATGTACATTATCAAATTGGATGTAGATGACGTGCTTGATGCCGTTTTTGAGACGACAGGTCGCATCACCCTCGCTCATCGCAGCAGCAGCGGCACCACCAGGCTTCACCGCTGGTAGCAGGATGCTGATGATGAGAAGAAGCAGACAGCTCGCTTCGATGAAGCGGAAGCGTCCCCCCACGGGGTTGCGCTGGGACCAGGTGCGATGACACATAGGTTCCTCCTTTATCGCTGCAGGTCCACCGGTTGGTTGATCGATTGGCACACAAGAACAGCATGGCTGCAACTCGCCCCTGGCAGCAGGAGTAAGGCCCTCTTCCTCCGGCCAGTAGCCGCGGCCCGGACGCTGACCTTCCCCGCCGCGCTCTGCCCTGTCCTTGCGCTTCCAATGTTGAGAGCCTGTCAGGTGGCACGCCTGACAGGGAGGTCTCCCCAAGTCGCGTTCCTCTCGACTCTCCAAGGAGATGCAATTAGAGTATAGCACTCTATTGAATAGATATCAATGATCTAAATGGCAAAGTATTAAGAATATGTAAAATAGAGGCGTTCATGCAAGCTCATAAGAGGAAAGAGGAGACATGACCCGGCAGGCTCGGGCAGGGAAAGAGCACCGCTAGACCCGGTCACGCTCAGCTCGTTGGCTACCCTGCCTGATCAATCAGGGCCGAGAGGCTACGCCGAGGTTCGTTAGTTGGTTAGCGAGTTGGCCGGCTGGCTGGCTGGCCTCACACGCTTTTTGGAGCTGAAGCACAGCACGCCTGGAAGAAAGCCTGTACCAGAACAGCTCTCTGACTGGGGTTGCTCTGACTCAAGACTTAGAGCCTGAAGGGGAGCCAGCGCAGAGGGGGAAAGACCTGCTCGACGATCGAAAAATGATCGTAGTAGTCGCTCTGCCGCAGGATCAGGCCATTTCTGACCAAGAAGATGCTGACGCCATCGACTTGAAACGGTCGAGAAAGCCAGGACTGTCTCAGGAGGCGCGGCGTTTCGCCGGAGGCAATCCAGCAGACTGCCGCCTGCCCATCCCCAAAGAAGCGGCGCGTCGGCGTATACTGGATGGTCGGCATACTAGCGAAGCGCTGACTAAACCAGCGCGCGATCTCTTGATGGCCGCGACGCGCATGGCGCATACCCGTGTCAAAGAGTTCAGCGCTCTCATGATAGAGGGCAATAAGCTCATCGACGTCGTGAGCATTGAAGGCGACGATCCAGCGATTGATGAGAATGGGCAGCTCCATGCCTGCAGGCACAGGACCACTGTGCTCAAAGCTGTCTCGGTTGGTTCGCACGCCACTTTCTCCTCTGCTTCTCTCTGGCTGGCAGCTCTCGGATGGTGGCATCCTCGTGCTCTGTATTGTAGCGCAGGAGGACGATAAGGACAAATACTCTGGTCAATTGAATTGGGAGCTGCGTCGAGTGTGGTCGCCTGTCGCCTATCTTTACCCGCCTATCCACCGGCTTCCTTCGCTGACCTCTCCTACCGAACGAGCAAGATCCAATCAGGACGAAAGCCAGGAGGAAACGGAGAGCGAGAGGACGCAAGCCTCATCGGTCGCCGCCTTTTTCGCTGGCGAGGGCAGGAGAAAGGAATTTGCCATTCTCATACTGTCCAGGCAAGGTGCTGAGGGGAGTCCGTCGCTGGACGAGGGCGTGATAACAGGGAACTGGAATACGATCTTTTTGCCGCACCCAACCAGCTTCCTGGCCAGAACCGCGATTAGCTGGACGTTCATTACCAGTTTCCACCGGCGATGCCGTCTTCTCTGATGGGAGCGCTTCCCGTGGGCTTCGGCTGCGGAGACCGAGGGCCGCATGGGAGACGTTCCTTTTTTCACTTCTGCGCTTGCGCGCTTACCAGTCGTTGAAGACAGAGAGACGCCCGTCTCGTCCCCGTTCGACCTCTTGCGAGAGGTCGCCAGCGTAGCGAGCGAGGCAGGCATCTCGCTGTTCACCGCAATCTCTCTCCGCGCAGGTCTGTAAGCGCCTCCCCGCGGCCAGGTCAGATGCTTTCAGAAGAAGAGGCTGATTTGATTGTAGACAGCGCGAATGTTCTGCGGCGTGCCGGCGTATTCCTGGGCACCGGTGGCTGCGGCGATCGACTTGAGGGCGTCTACATCGGCATCGTCGCCATAGGCGATCGTGAAGACTTTGATACCTCTGCCGGCGTCTTCTCCTTCCGGCGTAATGCGCCGGAGCAGCTTATCTCGTGAGAGCTGACTGACGTTATCCAGCCCATCGGTCAGGACGACAACGGCTTTGATGTCATCGGTGGCAAAACTATTGAGCGCCTGCACTTGCTCAGCAATGGTATCAAAGAGACGGGTACTGCCGTCCGCTGTAATGGTGGCAATTTGCTGGAGGACCTGCTGACGCTTGGGGCCAACCTCTGAGAGCGGACTGATGACCCTGGCTTCATCGCTGAAGGTCGTTAGCCCAAGGATGTCATCATCGCTCATCAGCCGCACAAAGTCGCTGAGGCCCTGCCGCGCGGCATCGATCTTGCTCATCCCGTTGAAGTCGTCGTTCATGCTCCCCGAGGTGTCCAGAATGAGCATAGCGGCCACACGGCGTTTTTGCGCCTGCCAGGTGCCCTCAATGGCATTGACAACGTCTACCGAGGGAACCTGCAGGACGGTCCGCGGCTGCTCTGGGTCGACGCCGTGGGCGCTGTCAATGGGGGCGCCAATCGCTACCGAGGCCACAGCAGGACGGAAGCCATAGCGCAGGGCTTTGGCTTGCTGTTGGGGCGCCAGAAGGAAGGCGCGCAGGACCTCAGCGGCGCTCTCTTTGGCCGGAGTCAGCCAGCTACCGTGGAGAATGGCGTAGGGGTGATCGCTGTAGAAGGTGCCCTCTTTGGGGTAGATGGCCACGACGGGAAAGGGGAGATGGGAATAGCTATGACCGTCATTGGCTTCAACTACCAGGTTTTCGTACATGACTGCCGCACTGAGGAAGCTGGGCCCTTTGTTGAACATTTCGTCGGCAAAGAAGCCGGTGCTGTCGCCATAGTGAACGACTGCCCTTTCAATGCCAGCGATAAAGTTGCTGACGCGAGAATCGTTGATATCTGCTACGGTTAGCCCGCGCTGTTTGCCCAGAGCGGCGTAGCTCATGGCAATGATGGCGTCGAGTCCGGAGTTGGAATATGCCGGATGGGTGTGACCAAATTTGAAGCTTCCCGCCTCGGGATGACCATAGGCAGCCCACCCCTGCGGATTGCTGCTCAGGCGCGCGATGTCGCTCCAGCCAATGGCACGCTGCGGCCAGCCAAGCGCTTCAGCCAGCGGTTTCCACATGGCAATGACGACAGGACTGCTGACCAGCGAGGGGGTAGAGTTGGCTCCCATGTCGATGAGATTCTGCCCGCTCTTCTGGCGCCAGCGGGCATTGAGGAGGCTGAGCCAGACGCTGCCTGCCGGACTCCAGACGTCGGGCCTGATCCTGCCATTGAGGATCTGCTGCAGGGAGTCGCCAGAGCCAATGGGAATGGCGTTGACAGTGATGATGCCATCACAGCCGGTGTAGTGGTGGTTGTTGAAGTCGGCAATGACCTCCCTCATCCAGGCTTCTTTCTCGGAGCCATAGTAGAGGGTGAGGGTCACCGGCTCGCTCGAATGATGCTGACAATTCAGCGGATAGGGGGCTGGCGTGGGCGTGGGCTGCACGGTGGCGCTCCAGGGCGCCTCACAGCTTAACAGGAGCGTGAAGAGCAGCAATAAAGCACAAACAGAGCAGAAGAGGCTGATCCAGGGCGCCCTTCGTCTTCGCCGGCTGAAGGTCTCATTTGCTCTCAGCATCGTCTTCGCCTATCCTTTCCTGTCAAAAGCGTGAGCATCGTGGTCGTGGCAGCATCAGGGATCGGGGATTTGGGGGCCACCTCTCTCGGAGGTGGAGCCTCCGCTTCTGTTCTGGCTTGTCTTCCCCCTATCGGGCCGGCTAACTGGGGGCAGTGGCGCTATTGTCGTAGGCACTGAGCCACTCTTGAAGCAAGGCATCGGTCACAGGGCCGGCTGGCGGCTGCGCCTCGGGGCCAAGCTGCGCTGGTATCTTGAGACTGCTCGCCAGGCCGGGAAAAGGGTTGCCCGCAAGGCGGTCGTAGATGGTGACCGCGGCGTTGGTGGGCCGGAAGCCGCTTTTGAGGGCTTCGCGCTGCTGCTCCTCGCCGAGGAGGAAGTCGCGAAAGAGACGTGCCGCTTCTTGCTGCTCACTGGTGACCCATTCGGCGTCAAGGATGGCAAAGGGATGATCGCTCAGCAGATTGAGGCTTGGATAGAAGGGGAGCAGGGCCATGCCCTGGCGCTGATGGGCTTCCGCCTGATAGGTGAGCACGAGATTTTCGTAGGTGAAGGCCAGATCATAGGAGGAAGGCCCTTTGAGGATGACTTCATGCTCTAGATAGGTGCCGCTGCTGCGCCCAAATTGGGTGACGGCTCCCTCAATATCGCCGAGGTAGCGCAGAAAACCCTTGTCACGTACCTGGTCGCTGGTAAGGTCTCGCTGTTGATGGAAGTAGGCATAGGCTAGCAGGGTAATGCTCAGCAAGCCGCTATTCGACTGATCGGGACGAGTCTGGGCCAGCTTGACCTGACCCCAGTCACCAGGCCCTCCCAGGTCTTGCCAGCCATTTTTGAGGAGAACAGCACTGTGAATGGCCTCCCAGTCGATGGCGTGGTAACGCTGAAGCAGGAGGCGCGCGCGCTCTTCCCAGACAGCAAAGACCAGGGGGCTGAAGACGAGCGAGCGCGGCGATAACTCTGCTGAGGAGGCCAGGATCTCTTCGCCGCCGTGTGCGGCCTTCCAGGCATCACTGAGCTGGTTGAGTTCCAGTGCGCTGGCCGGACTCCAGGCAATGGGCCGCAGTTGGCCATTGAGAATGCGGTCGCGAGCATCGAGTGAGCCGCGCCCTTCGGATTGCGACAGGGTGATGCGTTTGCCGCCCAGGTTCATACCACGCTGGTTAAAGGCCTCGATGGCGGCGCTGATCCAGCTTTCTTTTTCGGTGCTGTAGACAAAGCTGAGAGCAATTTGCCCGGCCACTCCAGTCGTTCCTCCGCTACGCTGGCGCGAGAAGAAGAAAGGGAGGCTGAGCAGGCCAGCACCCGCGACAAGGCTCACTGCGCCTGCGGTGAGCAGCAGGCGACGCGAGATGCGTCTCCCTCCTTGAACGGCAAGCTGCGCCTGGGGTCCCTGGCCCGGCGTTCCGGGTAACGGTGTTATCGGCGTTGGTGGATTGCTGGCGGGCAGCGGGGTCACTGGCAGAGCGTTCGCCGGTGGCGAAGTCACTGGTGAGGCTGTTCGGCCAGCCGCGGCGACATTGGGCAGGCCAGGAATGGAGCCTTTCATGGCGCCAGGGGAGCTGAAGCCGGCAGCCAGGATTGCCATGTACATGGCAGCGGCAGTTTGATAGCGCTGCGCTGGATCTTCAGCCATCGCTGTCAGGATGATCTCCTCGCTGGCGGCAGAGATTCGCGGGTTCAAGGCGCGTGGGGTCTGAAAGAGACCAGGATTGAGGCGCCTGGTCGGGGCATCAAGGGGTAGCTCACCGGTGAGGAGCTCGTAGAGCGTGGCCCCCAGGGCGTAGATGTCCGAACGCGCATCACTTTGACCGCGCCCGTACTGCTCTAGCGGGGCATAGCCCTGAGAGCCAAGCAGGGTGGTGTCACGTGTGACCTGGCTCTTAAAGATGCGGGCGATGCCGAAATCGATGAGCTTAAGCTGGCCATCTAGGGTCAGCATGACGTTGGCCGGCTTCATGTCACGGAAGATGATCGCCTGGGAGCGCGTGTGCAGGTAGTGCAGGACAGCACATAGCTCCAGACCCCAGCCCATGACGGTCGCTTCGTCGAGCGGTCCGCCGTGTTCTTCCAGGATCTTCGCCAGCGTTTTGCCTTCGATGAATTCCATGACAAGGTAGGCTTTGCCCGCTTCTTCGAAGAAGTCGCTGACATTGGGCAGGTTGGGATGCTGGAGCTGAACCAGGAGATCTGCCTCTTGACGAAAGTCGGCCAGGGCACGCGCTTTCTCGTTGGGAGTGAGCAGGGCGTCGCCCATCTCTTTGATGGCGACCTGCCGGCGAGCCGAGAAGCGCAAGTCCAGGGCTTTGTAGACAGCTCCGAAGCCCCCTTTGCCAACTAGGGCGACGATGCGGTAGCGCCCGCTGAGCAGGGCGCCAGGACTAAGGGCCCCAGTGATCCGTCGACCTCCTCCGGTGACCGCTGGCGAGGAGGCTACGGCAGCATAGACGCCGGTTGGCGGTCCGGCCAGCGTGTAACCACAGTTGATACAGAATTGTTCACCGGGCGCGTTCGGGGTACCACAGTGGCCACAGGTGAGGAATCCTCCAGTATGACTCTGCAAGGTTTTTCACTTCCTCGTGAATAGCACGTACAAGCACGTATGGCTCCTCGGCCTTTGATCGGTCGTAATGAGCCGCGCACTCGTGATGCTCATGTTCTGCTTATCCAGTTGCCATGCTGCGAGTATGTCGCCAGAGCTTTATCTCTGCTTTACGGCTCTGTTATGGGAATGTAAAGGCTCAATTAATAAATAGGGATATGCTGACCTGGCTCTGTGCTGGGGTGGAACTGATCGGCGAGTGCGAGGAGGAGTCTCGCCTCTCTGGTGAGATGCAGAGTCTGCAGCTGCGCGCCGATGAGCTGTGTCGTGTTCGGGTCGACGGGCGCCCGTGCCTCTTCCATATCGAGTTTCAAGCGCGAGGCGATGCGCAGATGGCTAACCGCCTGCGGGCGTATAATATAGTTGCACGGCGCCTGTACCAGCAAGAGGTCTTTTCATGGGTGATCTACTTGCATGAGGGGGGCACGATGCCGCCGCCGCCTTTGCGCTGGCCCGGTTTGCGTAAGGGCGAGGCCGATACGCTCTCGTTCTCTTATCACGTGGTGAAGCTGTGGGAAGTGGCAGCGGAGGATCTGCTGCGTCTCGATCTGCCAGGCATCTGGCCACTGGCACCGCTCTGCCGCGGGGGCCGACGCTATGAGATTGTGGAGCGCGTGATTACAGGCCTGGAGCAGGCCCAAAGACGCCAGCGTATCTCAGAGCAGCAGCTACGCGATCTTCTTGCTCATGCTAAGACGCTTGCCAGTTTGACATTTCAAGGTCACGTGGATTCCAGTCGCGTTCACAGGAGATTCGAGATGCATCGCGACATCTATCGGGAATCGCCAGCCGTTCAGGAGTGGCTCGCCGATGTTTTCCTCTTGCCATTGCCGTTACCGTTGCCGTTGAGGTCCTCGATAATGGCGTTCAGCTGCTCTAAGGCTGCCTGCAGGTCTTCGACAATATCGCCAATGATCTCGTCTGGCGCTGGCAGATCGCTGGCATCTTCCAGACTGCGATCGCGCAGCCAGACGATGTCAAGGTTCACTTTGTCGCGCTTGATCAGCTCTTCATAGCTGAAGGCGCGGAAGCGCTCGTTCTCTTCGCGCTCGTGGCGCCTCCCAGGCTTATAGCAGGCGACAAAGTCGTCGAGGTGGGTCCGCGTCAGCGGCCTGGAGCGCAGGGTGATGCGCAGGTCGTAAATCCAGAGCTGCTCGGTCCAGGGCCGGGCGCTGGCCGACTTGCGCTCCAACGGTCCACTATCGATCATGACCCGCTCACTGACCCCCCACCGCATCGATCACCACAAAGCGCATCTTCCCCACCTCCTCGCCCATCACCCGCTGAAACTCCGTCTCATCAATCGTCCGGCTCCCACGCCCCAGCATCTGCTCATAAAAGCCCCGGCTGCGCACCGGACGCATAAAAATCAAGACCTCCAGCGGCTTAATATCCGTACCGGTTGCAATCATATCGACCGTCACCACAATCCGCGGCGTCAGCCGGTTGCGGAAGGCCGTGATCAGATCTTCGGGTCGCGCCCCTGTCGTCCGATAGGTAATCTTCCGCACGTAATCGTTAGCGCTGCATCCCTCGCTCAGAATCTCCGGCATGAACTCCTGGCGCGCAATCTCCACAATCGTATCGGCATGGCTATCATCCTTGGCAAAGATCAGCGTCTTGGGCACCTTCGTGCGCTCCAGGAAGAGCTGGCGGTAGCTATCGCGATAGGCGCGAATAATGATACGGATCTGGTCCAGCGAGACCACCTCGCGATCAAGCTGCTCTGGATAGTAAACCAGCTCATCTTCAAGCTGCTCCCAGCGCACGGCGCGCGTCCGCCGATCGCGCAGACCCACGACCGAGAGCGGCTCGATCCGGCTCCCGCGCTCGCTGATATCGGTGCGCAGGCAGAGGGCCACACCGCGCGCCGCGCCCAGGTTGAGAGTCGCCTTCACCTGAACGGCTCAGCCCGCCTGACGGAGCAGCTCGTCGATCTGTTGTCGTGCCTCTTGCTCTGGTTTCAGCACTGCATTCACTCCTTGCTTCGTGGGAACAGCTCACGCCCCGCATCTCTTCTACCTCTGCACTTCAGCCAGATCCATCAAAAGAGCACAGGGCAGAAAGACCCATCATTGCCTGCAACACCCATCAATCGCCCATCTCGTTATTACCGCCTGCCTGTTCTTCGAATCACAGAACGTTTCTTTACCGTCCGCTTGTTGGCGGAAGAGAGCCAACAGAATCAGGCCCGGCTGAAGGTGGTGCAGGCCGTCACATTGCTGTGGGTGGCAGATCAGGCGAGGAGGAAGCCGGGTCGGGCATGGAGCAAACAGAGAGGCAAGGCTGCTCAGACAAGATCTTGCGTCGCCCGTCGTCGAGCACAGCCAGCCTGCGCCCCAGGGTCTCCACCGCCTGACAGCCTGACGATAACATAGCAGCACAGGTAAAGTAATGTAGCATAGCACAGAACTGGCACAACAGTCAACGGGCGGCGAGCTGCTAACAGCCCCAGGAGGTTTCTCCGGGTGAGGGACCCCCCCACAATGAGGTAGGTCCCGCCATTTACACGGCTACCCCCCGACGCAGCACGCCCGGTCCCAGAGACGTCCGCGAGGCCGGCAAGCGTGATCAACGGCCCTCGCTCCTGTGAAGGACCCATCCCAGGCTGCAATGCAAACGAGGTAGGTAGCCTTGCGCTTGCTCCCCCATCCAGCACTGAGTAGAATTGCTTATGACCAGGCCACCCCACGTCTGCAGGAAAGCGGAGTGTTTTTTTAGTGCATCGACCTCGACAGAGATAAGGAGCGAAAGAAGTATGGCTATCGAGGAGAGGTCTTCAGCGATCAACGCGAGCGCCCTGCAGACGAATCTGCGCGGGCAAGTCATCCAAAAGGGCGAGGCCGCCTACGAGGCAGCTCGCCGCGTCTACAACGCCATGATCGATAAGCGGCCAGCCCTCATCGTGCGCTGCGCCGACGTAGCCGACGTGATCACCGCCGTCAACTTCGCCCGCGATCATGAGCTGCCGCTGTCGATCCGCAGCGGCGGTCACAATGCCGGTGGATTGGGAATCTGCGACGACGGCCTGGTGATCGATCTATCCCTTCTGCGCTACACCCACGTCGATTCCGATCGGCGCACAGCGCGCGTCGGCGCCGGCTGCACCTGGGGCGACGTCGATCACGCCACCCATGCCTTTGGCCTGGCCGTGCCATCGGGGATCATCTCGACCACTGGCATCGGCGGCCTGACACTCGGCGGTGGCCTGGGCCATCTCACGCGCACCTACGGCCTGGCCATCGACAATCTGCTGGAAGCGACCACGGTGCTGGCAGACGGCAGCGTCGTAGTGGCCAGCGAGCAGCAGCACCCTGATCTTTTCTGGGGCTTGCGCGGCGGCGGCGGCAATTTCGGCGTTGTCACCTCCTTCCTGTTTCGCACCCAGCCAGTCGACACGGTCTATGCTGGCCCCATGCTCTGGGAGTTAGAGAAGGCCCCCGAGATTCTTCACTGGTACCAGCACCTGATTACGACCGCCCCCGAGGATCTCAACGGCTTCTTCGCCTTCCTGACTGTGCCGCCAGGCCCACCGTTCCCGGAGCATTTGCACAATAAGAAGGTCTGCGGCGTGGTCTGGTGCTACACAGGGCCACTGGACAGGGCAGAACAGACCTTCCAGCCGATCCGTCAGTTCCGTCAGCCAGCACTGGACCTCGTAGGGCCACTTCCCTTCCCCGCGCTGCAGAGCATGTTTGACGCGCTCTATCCACCTGGCCTGCAGTGGTATTGGAAAGCGGACTTTGTGAAAGAGCTGAGCGACGAAGCGATTCGCCTGCACATGCAGCACGGTCCTCAGCTCCCAACACTGCAGTCGACGATGCATCTTTACCCGGTAAATGGGGCCGCCAGCCACGTGAGCAATAACGCCACCGCCTGGAGCTACCGCGATGCCACCTGGGCCGAGGTGATTGTGGGAGTCAGCCCAGACCCCGCCCAGAAGGAGACGATTACTGACTGGGCACGTGCCTACTGGACAGCGCTGCATCCCTACGCCGAGAGCGGAGCCTATGTCAACTTTATGATGGAGGGGGAAGGCGATGAGCGTGTCCGCGCCGCCTATCGCGAGAACTACGAGCGACTCAGCCAGGTGAAGCGGCACTACGATCCGGCTAACTTGTTCCGCATCAATCAGAATATCCAGCCTGCTCTCTAGGTCAACCTTCCTGCAGACCTAGGGCCTGAGATCAGCATAAGTCAAAAGCGGCGCGCAAGCCAGGCGAGTAGCATCCTCGGACTGCACGTCGCTTGTCATTGACTTCCACTCCCTCCTTCTCCGCTTAGCGAGCGTGAAGCCTGCAGATCAGATCAAACTGGCGCCCCAACCACGGCAAGAGCCAATCCACCTCCGTCTGCCCCCCATTGGCTGTAGCCAATCGGCCCCCAGGTAGATAAAATTTTTGCTGGCACTCTTGCCAGCGATCCCGATCGGACCCGGACACCCGCCCTTCACCTCCGATCCAGCCAGATAGACCAGCAGCAACTACGCCACGGAGCGACCTATCCCGCCCTGTGACGCCAGACAATTTATTCACTGTCGTATCGTCCTGTTCACCTTTTACTTTATCAGCATATTTAAAGAGCTATGCAGAGAAAACAGGCAAACACTTTTGTGAGTGAAGATCATCTCGCTATCGTCAGAGACTCTGGCGGGTCAGGCCCAGCAGCAGCCCAGCAGCGCCCGGGCAGCCTGCGTCCTGTCGATCGGCTAGGCATCATCCTGGCCCTGCTCGCCCTTTACATTATCTGGGGGTCCACCTACCTGGGTATGCGCCAGGCACTGACCAGCTTCCCGCCCTTCCTCATGGGTGGCCTGCGCTTCGTCTGCGCCGGCACCCTGCTCTATCTTTTCCTGCGCCTGCGCGGCGAGCCGCGGCCCAGCCTGCACCAGTGGCTGGCTGGCGCCGGCATTGGCGTCCTCATGCTGGTTGGCAGCAACGGCATGGTAGCTTTCGCCGAACAATGGGTCGCCAGCGGCCTGGCCGCCATTGCCCTGGCAGCCGTCCCTTTGTGGACAGCGCTCTTCGCCGGTCTTAGCGGGCGCTGGCCGCGGCGCCTCGAATGGCTCGGCCTACTCATCGGATTCGCTGGCGTCATTCTGCTCAACCTGCAGAGCGGCCTGCGGGCTAATCCCCAAGGGGCCATCGCCCTCCTGATCGCCCCTATCTGCTGGTCCCTCGGCTCCGTCTGGAGCGCGCGCCTGCCTCTGGCCTCTGGTCTGATGGCCAGCGCCACCCAGATGTTAGCGGGCGGCCTGGCCCAACTCAGCATTGGCCTGCTGCTGGGCGAACGCCCCAGCCTGCCACCCGCTCCCGGAGCGCTGCTGGCGCTCATCTATCTTGTCGGCGCCGGCTCTCTACTTGGCTATTGCGCTTACGGCTACCTGCTGCGGCGCGTCCGGCCCGCTCTCGCCACCAGCTACGCATATGTCAATCCTCTGGTTGCCGTTTTCCTGGGCACTCTGTTCGGAGGCGAACAGGTCTCGCCCCTCGAACTGCTGGCTATGCTCATCATCCTTGGCAGCGTCGCCCTCATCTCTCTACAGCCGCGCATGGCTCCTGCCACCGGTCACAACAGTGCTACCATCGCCAGCCAGGACGAGCCACGGCAGCTCAGCTCTCTGCGGACCGATCGCTAGCAGAGAGCCGAGAGCCAAAATCATAAGACAGGAGAAGGCCAGGGAAATAAGACGGGGATAAAAACGGGGATAAAACGGGGATCAGGATCAACGGCGAGCGAGGCCGGCCTGGCCTCGCTGCCGAGAGAAGCCTCTACCCAGCAAGGGGTCAGTCAGGGATTGGCGCGCAGGAAATTCTCAATCTCCTCCAGGTCGTTCGGCGAGAGACGGAACTCCGCCGCGCCGATCAGCTCGCTGATCTGCTCAGGCCGGCGCGCTCCCACAATCGCCCCCGTTACCGCCGGATGGCGCAGCGTCCAGGCAACCGCCACCTCGCCCGCCGTGCGCCCATAGCGATAGCCGATGTCGCCCAGGAGCTTCGCCAGCGCGAGATTGCGCGACAGACGTGGCTCCTGGAAATCGGGATGGTGCTTACGCCAGTCGTTGTCGGGCAGAGCCGCTACCCGCTCCCTGGTCATCCGCCCTGTCAGCAGGCCAGAGGCCATTGGTGAATAGACAATCACCCCAATATTATGCTGCTGGCAATAGGGCAGAATCTCCGCCTCAATCTCGCGATGAATCAAGGAGTAGGGCGGCTGCAGCGAGCTGATGGGAGCAATGGCCCGCGCCCTCTCCATCTGGGCCACATTGAAGTTCGAGACCCCAATATAGCGCACCTTGCCGGCGCGCTGCAGCTCGGCGAGCGTGCTCCAGCCCTCCTCGATATCCTCATCGGGCACCGGCCAGTGAATCTGATAGAGATCGATCACCTCGACGCCCAAACGGCGCAGGCTGGCCTCGGCCTCGCGGCGAATCGAATCGGCCTTGAGCACATTGCGCACCTGCCCATTGCTGGTCTCATCCCAGACAAGCGAGCACTTTGTAAAAATGTACGGGCGTTCGTTGGGAGCACGCTCGCGTACGGCTCGCCCGACAATCTCTTCCGAGTGTCCCAGGCCATAGGCCGCTGCTGTATCGATCCAGTTGATTCCCAGGTCCAGCGCCTTATGAATCGCCGCCAACGAGTCCGCATCATCCTGTGGACCCCAGCCAAAGCTCCAGTTGCCGCCTCCAATCGCCCACGTCCCCAGCCCCAGCGGCGTGATTTCCATGTCAGTGTTCCCTAAGCGTCGCTTCTGCATAGACACTCCTTCCGCAACCTGTTCACCATCTCAACTGCTTTGTGGTAGGTGCTCAGGAGGCCCTCACAGCCCCTGGCCTTCTCATCTTATGCCAAAGGAAGCCCAAAACGCAAACTCAGGCAGAGAGCCTGTTTGCAGGGAATACCCAGGGAACGCCACTAGCCACGGGTCGCGAGCGTTAGTCCAGTCAACAGGCTGCCTCTTGCTGGTGTTGGAGGCAGCCCATCGTCGCCTGTCCGATACGATACCAGCGCCAGGGCTGCTGCCCAGCCGTCGCTTGCCAGAACAACTACTCCCCGTGATAAATGGGCTGAAGGATGTCTCGCTCATAACTGCCGTACAGCAAGGGGTCGGCATACTTGCCGTAGGCACGCACCTGCTCACCACGGTCGCGGAAAAAGTCGACATACTCCCTCGGCACCGTGAAGCGCGCTCCCGTGCGTATATCCTTGACATAGACCTGCCCCGCAAAAGCATCCATCCAATCCAGCCCGATATTCAGGTTCGTCTGCTGAACCTGCTCGAAGAGGTTCATTTGCATGGCCCGCATATGATCAAAGGTTTGAGCGATCATCTGATTCTGATGACGGAAATGCGCCGCCTGTGAGGCCGCCATCTGCTGGATGATCCGGTTCTGTTGCTGCTGCGAGGCCAGTGCGGCCTGGATACCGTTGGGATCAGGATGGACCGAGGCCAGAATCGCCATATACAGCGGCAGACGCCGGGCGAAGAGGCCCGGCGGAGCTTCAGCTCCCTGAGCCACGACGGTCCAGAAAGAGGCTCCCGGAACCGCCAGCGGCGGTGGCCTCGAGATCACCTCGGCTCCCCCCTCGACCGGCTGCCTACCAGCAGGCGAGGGGCGCAGATAGCGATAGTGGATACGCGCCGCCTGACCTACCGCCGCCGGCAGAGGCCAGTGACCAAGAATCTGGAGCTGCTGCACACTGCCACCGGAGAGACGCGGATAGAGCTGACGGATCACTTCCAGCGGTGGCAGATAGGGCGAAGCGAGCTGGCGCAGGAGAGCGGCCTGCTGCGGTGGCAGCCCCAGCAGCGCCAGGCCCTGCAGCATCATCTGCAGCGTTAAGGCATCAGCCGGAATCTCCAACATATAGATGGCAACACTCTCGCCCTCGGCGCTGACAACGAGCAGATTCCCATTGCTGGCCAGCGAGGGCTGCCAGTGCCGAGGAACGGTGATCCAGTAAAGGCCCACATGCAGCGGGCGGCCAGTGCGCGCCAGCTCCTCTTGAGCCTGCCGGACCCGTTCAACAGCAGCGGTATTCACCTGCTCCGTCGATCCCGTCAGCTCGGTCAGGCGCCGCAGCAACCGCCAGGCCAGACGCTCTAGCTCCTTCTCTCGCTGGCGATAAAGATCAGCCTGCGCCGCCCGCAAGAGGACCAGGGCCTCGCCCTGCTGGGGAGCGGAGAGCACTGCCACTACCCCACGGAGCAACTGACCCCCTTGCCTGAAGCGGAGCTGGCAACTGGCCAGACGGCGCGCCTCATCGGCCCGCAGGTCGCTCGCTTCTAACTCCTGAAGCTGTGGACGCAGCTCGGCTAACAGAGCATTCAGCTGCGCAATGGCGTTGACCCCACGCAGACGAGCAAAGGAGAGCTTGATATACTCCAGATGGCGCGTGTTGATAAAGGCTAAACCCTGGGCCGGAGGACGCAGGTATTCAACAATCCACTCCGGCGGTAGCTCAGGAAAGAGCTGCTGCCACCACATCGGCTTTGCCTCCTTTGAGCGACTCACTCTGCTGAACACAGCCAGCAGCAGCGAGAATCAAGGGGCCAGCAAGACAAGACAAGAATAAGGGAGGAAGGCAGGAAGCCGAAAAAGAAAAGAAAGAGAAACAGAAGCGCAGCACTGTTTCAACAATATCCTACAGCAGATATAGACAGAAGCTGCGCAGGAAAGGGTCAGCGTCCACCTCCTTCTCCCTTCTCTACCAGAGGAACGCAGTTTTCTCGTACTTTTAGGCCACAGAGTGCCGGAGCCTGTACCGGCTGACAGAGCGGCCAGCCAGAAGGTGAAGTTGGCGAACGCTTAGAGTCACAAACGAGGGAGCGAGGGAACGAGTGAGCGTGGCAGGAGGAAGCAGGAGTACGACCTCGGCTGCACTCCTCCTGGCCTGGCCTCACTCCTGCAAGTCCGGCAATGGCAGCCCCAGCAGCTCCTCCTCCAGCTGCTGCCAGACCAGCAGCTCCGCCTGCGTTACTTTCAGTGGGCGGTCGTTCAACGCCGCCTCACGCATCAGGGCCGCCACCCGTCGCTGGAAATGCTTGAAATGTTCCTCCTGAACATGCTCAGGAGGCATGGTCTGCAGATCAATCAGCTGCAGCTCATAGAACTCATGCGGCTCAAAGGCCAGCGCCAGGAGATCTGCATACTCCTGGACCAGCCGACTGCGCCCAGGCAAGAAGAAGTCAGGTCGCGTGCTGGAGACCAGCAGGCCCCCAGCCACGCAGCTGGAGCGCAGAATAGGGGCAATAGCACAGCCCACCTCTCCCTCGATCGGGCGCGCCGGATAGTAGCCCTGATCGCGCATCAGATCCTGAATCACGATCAGCCTCCCCTGAGCCACTGTATAGCCGGCGAGCGACTCCGCTCCCAAAAAGCCCGCTTTCTGCTCGACACTGCTCTGCCAGGGACCAGTGCCTATGCCAACCCTCTTGCGCAGGCTGCGCACCTTGCCAGCTGGACCAGAGGGCGGCATGCATTGCACCACTGTAATCGCGATGCCAA
The DNA here is from genome assembly GCF_008974285.1 of Thermogemmatispora aurantia. Taxonomy (GTDB): domain Bacteria; phylum Chloroflexota; class Ktedonobacteria; order Ktedonobacterales; family Ktedonobacteraceae; genus Thermogemmatispora; species Thermogemmatispora aurantia. The sequence continues at coordinate 529,211 of NZ_BKZV01000002.1, forward strand.
CCTGATGTGGATCAAGCTGCCCAATCGCCTGCTGGAGAATCAGGCTGGCGATGGACCAGAAGCGCAGCATGGCCAGCGCCGTGGCATGCGTATTGAGGACACGAGCATAGAAGGCCGAGGGGATCTCTTCCTCTTCCAGCTCCAGCATCGGCTCCCCCAGATTGGAGAGGCCAAACTCTTCACCGAACGCTTGCTGCAGCTCCGCCCGATACTGTGGGAGAGCTTCAGCCAACAACCTCAGATTCTGAGGACGGGGCTGCGACTCTCCTTCAGCCCAGCGTGTCAAGGTCAGCGGTGTGACGCCCAACTTGTTGGCCAGCGTCTGTTTCTGCCGCGGGTCACTAATGAGGCTTGCCAGCAGTTCCCGCCAGTTTCGGCTCTGTTGCATCTAACTACCTTGATCCTTTGAAATAGTGGGTGGATACAGATCGCGCTCTTGCCTGATAGCAAAAACTGAGATCCTTCGGATAAGGTGCCAGTGGTAAAACAATCCCCTCTCGCAGCGGCTCCGCGTGGTCAGAAATATTGACAGCGGTTGTAATTATACCACAATTCGCCCAGGGGAGAACGATAGTTGTGAAGACTCAAGGTCTGAAAAGCGGCATTTAGGCTATCTAAATAGCGAGAAGAGGCTGGGAGAACCGCTGTCCAGCGGAGAGGAAGCGAGTAAACAAACCAGCTAGCAAGCTCAGCCATCCCTAAAACCAGGGACCTTTGCGCTGCTGGACAGGGATCCCACCAGGCTACGCTGGCACGCCTTGCTCATTCGGGTGGATCGCTCGCCAGCCTCCGCACTATTCGATGCAATTGGCCGATCCCTGGGCCGATCCCTGGGCCAATCCCTGGGCCGATCCCTGGGCCGATCCCTGGGCCGATCCCTGGCCAGCTCACTCAGGCCCCAGGGCTTCCAGCAACATATCGCCTTCTTCAGGAGAGAGCCGCCCCTCAGCGATCATGCGCAAAATCGCCTCGCGCTCTCGTTCAGGCTCGGCGGCAGTCGCAGCGGGATCAGACGAGGACGCGGCGACTGGCTGGGGCTGCTCTGCCGGATGCCAACCGGACTGCTCGGCAGAAGAAGTCGGCTTCCGCGGCTCTGTTCCGGAAGCGGGCTCCGCGGGCTGAGTGGCAGACATTTCCTCCTTCGACTCAGCTGTGGGCCTCCGTGGGGCGCGCCAGCGCTCTTCAGTCGATGAGGCCAGGCCCAGGTTGCGCAGAGCGCGCTCGACGGCCTCCATCGCCCCCGCTACTCCCTCCGCCGCCGCCCTCTGGGCCTGATCGAGCATGCGATAAAGACGCTCGGGGTCCATTTGCCACTCACGTTCCTGGAAGCGCAGACGTACTCGCGGCCCGCCACCCTGGGGCCAGAAGCGGGCAAAGCGGCGCTCCCAGGCTGCGGCCCGCTCCTGCGCACGCCGCGTTTGCTCTTCCAACATGCGTAACACCTCTTCAGACCAGCGCGCGCTAGACTCCCCTCCAGCCTCAGCTAGCTCGCGGGTCAGGTCCTGAGCCAGGCGTGTCATCTCGCGGGCCAACTCCTGACCCAGGGTTGTCATGGTCCGACCGAACGCTTTCATCTCTTGCTCGAAGTCCTCCCAGGACCAGACGCGGGAGTAAAAAGTTCCCTCACTCGTGCGGGGATGATCTCCCCCCTGGAGACGCAGGTCTTGAGCGACCCGCAGGTCCACCAGCGCATCGCCCGAGCCATAAACCAGCGAGAGCAGGCGCGTCTCACCCAGTTCCTGGCCGAGATCGGCGCCACTGACGTTGCCGCCAACCACGGCTCGCAGGGTGAGATTAGCCTGTGCCGGCAGCGAAAGCACTGCATCGCCATTCACATTCAAACGCGTTGCTGAGCCTGGTGGGAAATCCGCCTGCAACGAAAGATCCCCCTCCACGGTCCCAATCTCTAGAGAAGCATGGACCCTTTTCAGAACGGCATCAGCCAGCACGTGGCTCACCCTCAGCTGGCCTGCCACCTCGCGACAATCGAGATCGCCACCGACACGCCCGAGTTCTACCCCACCGTTGATATCGCGTAGCACCGCGTCTCCCTCAACGCTGCCTACGTAGACCTGAGCAGCGCCGAGCAGCTCCAGGTCGCCTTTGACCTGGCCAAGCACCACCCCGGTATCGCCGCCTCCCTGCACCAGGGCATCACCCCCGACTCGCCCACAACGTAACGAGGCTGCAACAGCAGGCAAACGCAGATCACCGCCGACGGAGCCAAGCAAGACCGTGCCCCCACCTTCCACAACAAGGTCGCCAACCACCGTGGAGACCTCCAGCCGCTCGACCTCTCTGACCCGACCCTCGCCCCTGATCTCACCGCGGACTTGCACCAGGGGCACCGCCCGCACTCTCAGATCACCAGCCAGACGACCAAGTACCAGGGCTTCAGTCAGACGCTCTGCCACCAGATCCTGGAGCGCCTCCTCCAGCTCACAGCGGCGAATGCCCTGAATGTTTCCGTCACCAGCGAGCCGGCTCACCGAGAGGACAGCGTCTGCCGGCAGCCACAGCTTCAGGTCACCGCGACAATCGCCTATCACCAGACTTTCCTCGTCTTCACGCGCCAGCCTTGTCTCCAGGGCGTGGTCGCTCTCGATCAGCACCCGCTGAAGCTCTCCAGGACGTACAACGAGATCGCCACTGATGCGGCCCACCGTGATCCGTGGCAGGGGTCCAACACTCACTGTTTGTCGCATAAGGCAGTCTCCTTAAGGCAAACAAAACCCTCGTCTATGAGCGGAGGGAGCAGCAGCCCATCAGTCAGCAAGAGGACAGAGTCTCCGCTCATTGCTTTCAGGTCATCCTTCGTCTAGCCGGCTGGTACCCAGGGTCTGATCAGCTCAGCCAGGCAAGGCAGCGACTGGCTACCTGGCACGCCCCTCTAGCGCTCCTCCAGGAAAATCTCTACGCGTTCATTCTCCTCTAGATCCTGGAAGTCGAGCAGACGCCCAGTGGAGGCCTGAGCGATGGCCCGCAGAAGCTGCTCCAGCGCACTGCCGCTAATCTGAGGAGCCAGGCGGGTTGCCAGGTGCAAACCCACCTCGATGAGCTCCACCGGGATCGTCACACTCGTCCGGGGACGATTCTGCAGCAGATCAGTCACACGAATATGTACCAGGCGCTGGCGTGGCCTGGCCCGCGGGGCAGGCGCGGCCTCCGCAGGCGAAGCCAGGGCATCGAGCAAACGGGCAGCCTCAGCAGCACTGACCTGACCAGCCTCAATCAAACGCAGAATGCGATCACGCTCTTCAGCGGGAACTGGCATCTGACTGACCTCGCAGTAGGCGCATGGCCTCCTCAACTGTGATCTCGCGCGCGGCTAGGCGATCCAGAATCGCGCGTCGATCAACACTGGGGCGAGGCTCACTCTCGGGCGGCCCCCCAAGAGCAGCCACAATCTCATCCAGACGGCTGCGCGCCGTGTTGTAGGCAATATCCAGCTCACTGGCCAGCTTTTGAATATTGCCGCGATTCTTGACCAGGCGCTCTACAAAATCGAGCTGCTCGGGAGTAAGACGCCCGATCCACCCAAGGCTAAAACGCCCCTCGATCACTACACCGCTCTCGGGACACTCCAGGCGCGTCACGATCAGCTCACCGCCGCTCACCGGGTCTCTGGTTATCAGCCTGTGCATGCTTCTCTCTTCTTCACCGGGGCCATCATCTCGCCCCGGACCTCCTGAATCCAATTTCCCATATGGACCACCGGCCCAGTTCGGGAATGGCTATGCGTTTCTGATCATGATTTTAGCACAGTCGCTCAATTTCGTCAATGTATATGGCAAAAATACACCCAGAGATGGAGAGATATACCATTGATGATGCTATCTCTACACTCACACACCTCAGGATGAGCAAAAATCGACGATTAAGTATTTATACCTAGGCAATGAGTGTTACCGCTTCTCGCTTAACCCGTCACAACTTTGCGAAGCCGCCCGGCAGAGTCGGGTGAAAGCGGCCCCTGCCCATTCCTCCGGCATAGCATGCTCCTCGTCCAGCCTGGCGACTAGCTCTCTCATCAGGAGCGTAACTATGGAAGACATCTATCGCTCTCATCCTAAAGCGTTCTTAAGGACTTCTACTCCTGAAAGCATCTCTATATCGAACTCCTTCTATGAGCGAAGGTCCAGTTCCTTTATCAGGAGCCTCTCGCCTTACTGGTCTCTGTTGAGCGGTGAGGGAATCTGGACTACGTTGCTGGCCCTGGTGGCTCTGGCCCTGGGCCTGTACCATCTTGGTACGCCTAGCCTCTGGTTCGACGAATTGCTCTCGGTCTCGCGGGCCTCGCAATCGTTGCCCACGCTCTGGCGCATCATCACCACCAGCCAGCCCAATATGATGCTCTATTATCTGCTGCTGCATGGCTGGCTCCGACTGACAGCCCTGGTTGGCTTACCGCCTGGGGAGGCCATTGTCCGCCTACCCTCGACCTGTTGCGCCGCCCTGGCTGTCGCGCTCGTCTATCTGTTAGCCCGGCGTTTCTTCAGCCGTTTCCTGGCCTGCTGTGCTGCTCTCCTCTATCTCGTCAGCAACCTCCAACTCTTCTACGCTCAGGATGCCCGCGCCTATGGCCTTCAGCTGCTTTTTCTGACGCTCGGCTGGTACGCGTTGCTCACGGCGCTGCAGCGACCAGAGCGTTGGCGGCGCTGGCTGCCATGCTATGTTCTGGCGATGACCCTGGCGGTCTATGTCCATTTCTTCAGTCTGCTGATTTTGGGCGCTCAGGGGGTGGCGCTGCTTGGCCTGCTCGTGCTGCCAACACCCTGGCGCACGCCAACGCGCCGCCTGCTGCGTCCGCTGGTGCTGAGCCTGATGGCCATTACGCTGTTAGTGACGCCGATGTTGATCCTGAGCCGGGTGGGAGCGCAGACGGAGTGGATTCCTATTCCGGGGCCGCGCGATCTGCTGCACCTCTTCCAGACGTTTGCTGATCATGGCCGCGTCTATCTGGCTCTGTTGACGGCTCTGAGCCTGCTGGGCCTGGGCATCGGAGCCGCCAGCCTCTCGGAACGAGGGCAGACATGGCTGCTGAGGCTGACGCTGCTGCTCCGCTCCAGCTCCGAGGAGAGGACCGCCCAGGCCAGACAGCAAGTGCAAGACGATCAGCAGCTGGCCGCCTTTGGTTTCGTCTTGCTGTGCTGGCTGCTTATCCCCACGCTGCTGAGCTATGCCATCACCCAGGTGTCGATCCACCTCTTTCTCGATCGCTATCTGGTCTCGGTCCTGGCGGCCTTCTTCTTGTTGGCTGTGATGGGCCTGAGCACGCTCCCCTGGCGACTACCGCGCACAGCCCTGGCCCTGCTGCTGCTGGCGCTCGCGCTCTATCATATGCCCTACTATTATGCCCACGCCGAGCAGGAGAGCTGGCGACCCGCTGCCCTCTGGGTAGCGGCCCACTATCAGGAGGGCGACGGGCTGGTCTGCTACGATAATGGCCAGGGCTGCGAGCTGGCCTTCGAGTATTATTTCTCGCTGACGCCAACGCTGGCCCACTTCGATAGCGACTCGCCCGGGGCGTTCCACTGGGTGGAGTACGATCTTTTGCCCTACAATGTCGCGCGCGTCACCCTGGGTACAGAAAAGGCCAGCCAGGCGACTGATCCATCCGCCCTGGTCACCTACGCCGCGCACCATGTGCGCCTCTTCTATGTTACTGCTCGTCTGCCCAACGCGGCAGCCGTTCAGCGCGCTCAGGCCAGCGTCGCCTGGCTCTCCTCTCACTACCACCTGCTGGCCTCTTTTGCTACCAGCACCGCTCACGTCTATCTGTTTGAGACGGCAAGCTAGGACTGGCAAGGCGTGACGGCCTGCCGGCTCGCCTCAAACTGGCCTTGACAGGCCGTCACAATGGGCCGTATAATTAGAGGAGCAAATCCGAGTATTAGAGTAAGGATTAATCGAGGTGGCGCTGTTTCCTCATGTGTGAGGCAGGGGTCTCGACGCCACACTGAGGTGATGTGAGATGAGCACGCAAGAAATCTTCGGTACTGCCGAGCCGAGCTACACCGCTGGCTTCCATGTACCTGAAAATTACGCCTTCAAGTCGAAGAAGGGGCTGAGCCGCGAGGTCGTTGAGCAGATCTCGGAGATGAAGGGTGAGCCTGAGTGGATGCGCCGCTTCCGTCTCAAGAGCCTCGACCTCTTTCTGAAGCGGCCTCTGCCTACCTGGGGTGCAGACCTCTCGGGGATCAACTTCGACGATATCTACTACTACATTAAGCCCGTCAGGGAACAGGGCCGCTCGTGGGACGAGGTGCCGCCCGAGATTAAGGAGACCTTCGATCGTCTGGGTATCCCCGAGGCGGAGCGCAAGTATCTGGCCGGCGTGACGGCCCAGTATGAGAGCGAGGCGGTCTATCATAAGGTCCGCGAGGATCTGGAGAAGATGGGCGTGATCTTTATGGATATGGATAGCGCCCTGCGCCTCTACCCGGACCTGGTGAAGGAGTACTTCGGTACGATCGTTCCGCCCTCCGATAATAAGTTCGCTTCGCTCAATAGCGCGGTCTGGAGCGGCGGCAGCTTTGTCTATGTGCCGGAGAATGTGCGCGTGGAGATTCCTCTCCAGGCCTACTTCCGCATCAATGCCCAGAATATGGGCCAGTTCGAGCGGACGCTGATCATCGCGGAACCCGGCTCGTATGTCCACTATGTGGAGGGCTGCACGGCTCCAACCTATTCGACCGATAGCCTCCATAGCGCCGTGGTGGAGATTATTGTGAAGCGCGGCGCCCGCGTGCGCTATACAACGATCCAGAACTGGTCGAAGAACGTCTATAACCTGGTGACGAAGCGCGCCGCCGCCTACGCCGATGCGACGATGGAGTGGGTCGATGGCAACCTGGGCTCGAAGGTGACGATGAAGTATCCCGCCGTCCTGCTGATGGAGCCGGGCGCGCGCGGCGATATTCTGTCAGTGGCCTTCGCCGGCGACGGGCAGCATCAGGATGCCGGCGCGAAGGTAACCCATCTGGCCCCATACACAACTTCGCAGATTCTGTCGAAGTCGGTCTCGAAGGGCACGGGCCGCGCCTCTTACCGCGGACTGGTGCGCGTCAATCCGGAGGCCCACCATACGAAGTGCAGCGTGCGCTGCGACGCCCTGCTGCTGGATGAGCAGGCCCGCACCGATACGTATCCGACGATGCGGATCGAGAATAATGAGACGGAGATCGGCCACGAGGCTACCGTCTCGAAGGTCGGTGAGGATCAGCTCTTCTACCTGATGAGCCGCGGTCTGGACGAGTCGGAGGCTTATTCGCTGATCGTGAACGGCTTCATCGAGCCGATCACGAAGGAGCTGCCGATGGAGTACGCGGTCGAGCTGAACCGCCTCATCCAGCTGGAGATGTCGGGCAGCGTCGGTTGATCTCACCTGCCCAGCTCACGCCCAGCACGGAGCAGAAGCTCTCAGCCAAGGGTCATCGCCTGCCTACGGCGATGACCTTTTTTGTCGGTCCGCTCACTCCCGTCGAGCAGAGGACAAAACTCCACCCCTGTGTCGGCGCTCAAGAAAGAGGGGCGCTCGCCAGCGCCAGGGAGGGAGCCGGGAGCCAGGGGACTCAGGAAGTGGCGGTCTGCGGGGCAATGCCTTCAAAGACTGTGTCGATGAGCCGTTCGATGATGGCCTCGTTGAAGGGCTGCGGCTGCGAGGGCGCCAGGGGACCCAGCATGAGGTGATAGAAGAGCGGCCCGGCCACCATATCGATGATCAGCCAGGGGTCCAGATCAGAGCGCACTTCACCGCGCTCCTGGGCCTGCTTGATCAGTTCGATAAACTGTTGCAGGCGCGGAGCAAAGAGACGCTCAACAAAGGCGCGATAGATCTCGGGGTTGATGTGGACCTCGCCAAGGGCCCGGAAGATCAGCCGTTGCAGAAACGGGTTCTGTTGGATCGCTCGATAGGCCAGGGTATAGATGGCGACGAAGTCGCGCCGCAGGTGACCGGTGTTGATGACCGGGATGTCGGTGTAGATGCGATGGGCGGCTTCCATGACCAGCTCTTCCTTGGAGGACCAGCGGCGGTAGATGGTGGCTTTGCTGACACCGGCCCGGGCCGCAACGCCCTCGATGGTCATGCCCTGATAGCCTTCTTCGGCTAGCTCTTCCAGGGTGGCCTGGAGGATGGCCATGTGAGCCTGGGCGCTCCGTGGACGCCCAGGCCTCCGCTGGGCTGATTCTGGCTCAGAGTCAGGAATGATCATGAGATGGCTCTTCCTCCCTTGCCTTCATTGTAGTAGGTGACCCAACAGGCGTCAAGTCCACTGCATTAGTGACCCGAGCCTGGCGGCGGGCTCGCGCTGGCAGGAAGAGCAGCGCCACTAAGGCCCCGACAACGAGCACGGAGACAGTCACCAGGGCACTGCGATCGAATGCTTCGATGAAAGCCCGCTCTGCGGCGCTGCGCAGCAACGCCTGAGCCGGCGGCGGTAGCTGCCCGGCTACCACAATGGCCTTGCCAATGGAGTCGCGTACAGCTGCTCTCAGGACGGGCGGCAACTGCCCAAGGATAGCCGCAGCATGCTGCTGCAGGGCGTCACGGTAGACGGTCGAGAGGACGCTCCCCAGAACAGCAACGCCCAGCGCACCCCCAACCTGGCGCGTGGTGTCGTTGACGGCGGAACCGACACCAGCACGCGCCACCGGCAGCGCGTCCATGATGGAGGTGGCCGCCGGCGCCGCGACCAGCCCGAGGCCCAGACCGGTGATCAGGAGCATGAGGGCAACGGGCGAATAGCCACTGCCCTGCTGGATGAAGGCCAGGAGGCCAGCCCCAATGGCGACGATGAAAAGCCCAATCGCTACCGGCAGCTTGGGACCGAGGCGCTCGTTGAGGCGTGGAGCGACGATGGAGCCAAGCAGTAGCGTCGGGACGAGCGGCATGAGCGCCGCCCCAGCCTGCAGCGGCGTCTGCCCGACAACGAACTGCAGGTACTGGGTCAAGAGCAACAGCACGCCAAAGGTGGCAAAGGTGGTAAGGGTCATCACCAGGCTGGCCACCGAAAAGCGCGGGTTACGGAAAAGGCGCACGTCCAGCATGGGTCGGTGCGTCCGCGCTTCCCAGATGGCAAAGGCCAGCAGCAGCAGCAGCGCCAGGCCCAACGCCGTCAGGATCTGGCGATCTTCCCAGCCACGTTGAGGAGCTTCAATCAATCCCCAGACGAGGGCCGTCAGACCGGCAATGGAGAGCAGAGTACCGAGTGGGTCGAGATGCGCTTGCTCAGGATCACGCGATTCGGGAACGAGCCAGAGCGTTCCGACCAGGGCGACGAAGACGATCGGGAGGTTGATGAGGAAGATGCTCCCCCAGGCGAAGTGATCGAGCAGCCAGCCTCCCACCAGCGGGCCGATCACGATCCCTAGCCCGGCAATGCCCGACCAGGCCCCAATGGCTCGCCCACGCTCCGGTCCGCTGAAGACAGCGGCAATGATGGCCAGGGTAGAGGGCATGATGAGAGCGGCCCCCAGCCCCATGACGGTACGCGCGGCGATGAGCAGGTCGGCTGAACCGGAGAGCATCGCCCACAGGGAGCCTCCCGCAAAGAGCAGCAGGCCCACCATGAGGACGAGCCGCCGCCCGTAACGATCGCAGAGGCTGCCCGCGCTGAGGAGTAGGCCGGCAAAGACCAGGGTGTAGGCGTCCACAAACCATTGGAGCTGACTCTCGCTGGCTCCTAGCGCGCGCGCCAGCGTCGGCAGGGCCACGTTTAAGATGGTGTTGTCCATGACGATGACCAGCAGGCTGAGACAGACAACGGCGAAGATCCACCAGCGCCGCTCGCTGACCTGCTGGCTCAATCCCAGGCTGTTCAGGGTATCCATGCCCTGATTCCTCGCTTCCTATTTAGATACGAAACGGTATCGTTTCTTTATAGAGTATAGCACACCAAATTACGAAACGCAATAGTTTCGTATCCATGACGAGGAAGGCGAGTTACCTACCGACGATCTCTCGCGCTCAGCGCCAATCGAGGGCTGCTCCTTGCTGCTGCTGCACGTACTTCAGAAAGCGTTTGCGGCCCAGGCTGTTCCTGAGCCTCAGGCCGGGCAGCAGCGCGTGTGAGACAAAAGCGTGCGGCCTGCCAGCAGCATCCACTTCATAGATGCCAGTGTAACGACTCCAGCGGTGCGATACGATGGCTCCCAAGAAGGCTTCGAGCAGGAAGAGCAGAGCCACTACAGTACGGTGATCGCCGAGCACGTGATTCCCAAACAGGAAGACCAGGGCCAGCACCATCACGACTAGTTGCACCAGAGCACCGAGCAGCAGATACCAGTGAACAGCACAACCCAGTAGCCTACCCTTGTGCACCCAGTAGCGATAAACCAGGAGACGACAGTTGTCGATCTGCTCTTTCATCGCTTCCTTGCCCTTACTTTCTGTAGAGTTTGCTGAGGGGGGCGGCGCGGGCCTCCCCTGGCAGCATACCCGTTTCAGAGGAGACGCTCCAGCTCGTAGGGTCGTTCAGGCCAGGGGTCTTCTCTTTCACCGCTCACGCCGTCTATCCCCCTGATAAGAATAAACGCGGCAGCACCACAAGATTCAAAGTGGAGATCCCTCCAGGCAGGCAAGGATCGGTTACCAGCAGCAGGCGCCGCGCTCCTGCCGCTGCCACTCGAGTGCACCAGGGTGCCGCCCAAGCCAGGTCGTCGGGTCTTGCTTCGCGGCCTTGACTGGCGTGACTGGCGTGGCGCTTCCCTGTACGGCTTCGGAGCAGGGAACGTTTCTAGCACCGTTGGAGCAGGCAGCGAACCAGCCGCGCTACCATTCCGCCAGCGGCTTCGCCTCTGAGAGGAGGAAGGGACGCACCTCAGCCCCAAAGTGGCGACGGAGGCCATGCGTCATCTCCTCCAGTACCGCTTGCGCCACCTGTGGGCCGACTTCACCCAGGGACTCGGAAACGAGGAAGACGCGGCGCGTCTCAGGGGTGATGAGTGCCGTGCGCGATTGGCGCCAGACAAAGTGGCGCGTGAGAATGGTCCGGCCATCGGTATAGGCTACTTCACCGACCTGCACCGGTTGTGGCTCCTCTTCGCCCAGAGCGATGAACTGATCCCCTTCGCGCGTCAGACGCAGCTCCAGCGGTCCGCTTACCTGCTCCAGGTCGAAGCCGCCGACAGGGACAACGTAGCGCAAGGAGATGGCGTTATAGAAGTCCACCAGCCCGTTGATGCTGAACGGCTCTCCGCCCTTGAGGGCACGCCGCAGCAGCGCCTCAATTGAGCTGGGGAACTTACTGGAGACGCCGATTGCCCGCAGACGCTCGCGCCAGGGCCGCACGTGAGGATGCGACTGGGCGTTGCCATAGGCGGCGGCTTCCTGCCCGGCTTTGGTCCAGGCCAGCCGCCATGCTTCGCTGACCTCCGGCGGTATGCAGCTGTTATCAATGCCATCGGCGACCACTACCGCCAGGGAGAGGCCAGGGAAATGGGCAAAGATGTTCTCGTGAATCCTGAACTGCAAATGTCAACACCTCATCTGCTCAAGAAGATTCAGTCAGGGACTGAGATTATAGCTCTTCCTGGGCGCGGAAGCAAGCAATGGGCCAGGGACCAAAAGGAGGCGCCGTCATGACAATGACCAGAACCAGAGGCCCCAACCAGTCCAGCCGCCATCTGTGGCCTCTTGTTGTCCTGAGATATGCGTGGCATTACGGCTAGAGCGGCGCGATCTCGCAACGTCTACTATGAATAGGGAGGGTCTTCCTTCTGTTAGCTCATCTCGCGAGTGCGAGCCAGGAAGGACCCCCCAGGAGAGGTCAGCCAGAGCGCTGCCCTCAGCGCGAACGAGAGAGAAAGGAGAAGAAGGTCTGATGTTCTGGTTTGGCATTGCTCTGGTCTGTCTAGGCGCACTGACGGTCGTGATCACCCAGCTTCTGGGCCGGCGCTCCACCCCGGTTCGCTCCCCCGAGGAGCGCTTCCGCTTGCGCGAGCAGCTGATTGCTTCCGGTGTCTCGCCTCGCGTGGCCGAATATATCGCTCAGGGGAAACGCCTTGAAGCCATCAAAGCTTATCGGGATGAGACGGGCCAGAGCCTCAAGGAGGCCGTCCGCTATATTGACCCGCTGCTCCAGTAAGAGGGCGGGCTAGCGCTCGCTTGCGGGCACCGCCTCGGTGATCGCCAGGAAGCCAGACGAGGGACTGGCCAGTCTTCAAGAGAAGGTGGCAGCCAGGGAGGCCGCCAACCTGTCAGATGGGAGTACCCAGGCAGACCTTGCCATATGGCAGAGAGGCCAGGGCCAGGCCGCTATCAGCAACGAGCAAGGCCAGACCAGCACTTGCCTCTTCTCCAGAGCAGGCCACGTAACTTGCAGAGGATGTCGACGTAGATATATAGTGAAGAGCAAACAGCCCAGCGCAGCCCAGACAGCGTGCCCTATCAGGCGTGCTTAGCAGGTCTGCGCGTTTTAGCGGTTCAGCCAGTCTGGTCCGGGCGAAAGGAAGCATGGTGGCTCGTTGTCTCAATCCACGCGGCGGACACGACAATCCCGAGAGCGCCGTCTCCTGCCGTCGCTGCGAGTTTCTCATCGAGGGGGCACGCGTCGGCAACTACCAGATTATGGCCTTCATTGGCTCGGGCAGCTATGGTCATGTCTACCAGGTGCGCGAATCGGAGCCGCTCAGCCGGACGCTGGCCCTCAAGGTCCTGCGCTTCGACCAGCTCAACGACAAGGCCCTCGGCAGCTTCTTTGACGAGGCGCGGCGCATTGCTACCCTGCAACATCCCAACATCCTCCCTGTCTACAGCTTCGGCCAGCTAGAGGACGAGCGTCCCTATCTGGTAATGGAATACGCGCCACAGACCATCTACGATCTCTTTCGCAAGGCCGACGGCAGTCGGCGCCCTGCCTTCGCCGAGGAGCTGCTCCCTTATGTAGAGCAGGCTGCCCAGGCCCTCTACTACGTGCACCAGAATGGACTGATCCATCAGGACGTCAAGCCAGGCAACCTGCTGATCGGACGCAACGGGCAACTCCTGCTCTCGGATTTCGGCACCACCTTCTACCTGGGCATGCAAACCCACGCCTCGCTCGGCGAGGTGACCGGTACCGCTGCCTACATGGCCCCCGAGCAGTGGCAGGGCAATCCGCGCCGCGAGAGCGATCAGTACGCCCTGGCCATCTGCTGCTACGAGTTGCTCACGGGACGCCTGCCCTTTGCCTTTAGCCGTCTAGAAGAGATGTGGCGCGCCCACCTGCACGAGCCGCCGCCTCCGCCACAGCAGTGGAATCCGCGCCTGCCCGCCGAGGTCGCCGCAGTTCTCTTGCGGGCCTTGTCCAAGGATTACCATCAACGCTACCATGACACGCAGCAATTCGCCAGCGCCTACGCCGAGGCCGTCGCCACCGCCTTGCAACGCTATGTTTGCGAGCGCTGCGGCTTCCAGAACCGCAGCGGCGCCCAGCGCTGTAGCAACTGCGGCGCCGACTACGATGACCGCACCTGTCCCTATTGCCATGCCCCGGTGCGCTTCGGCCAGCGCTGCTGCTCGGCCTGTGGGCGCCTGACCATTCCGCCGACACTCGTCCGCCACAGTCCTTTGCTCGGCATCAGCATCCGCCAGGGACGCTACGACATCAAGCGCGTCCTCAAAAGCCGCGAGGAGACGCGCGTCACCACGATGGTCGCCAGCGATCACCAGGCCAATGGAGCAGAGGTAGTGCTCAAGCGCTGGGAATGCACCGACTTTCCACTGGCGCGCCGTGCCCAGGAGCTGGCCTACTACGACCGCGCTAGCGAGGCCCTGGCCCGTCTGCGCCATCCGCTTGTCCCCCAGGTGCGCGAGCGCTTCGCTGAGGGCCGCCACTACTATCTGGTCCTGACCTACATTGACGGCGAGAGCCTGGAGGAGCGCCTGCAGAAGCTGCTGCGACCCCTGCCCGAGCGCGAAGTGGTGATCTGGCTCTATAGCGTGCTCAATACTCTGGCCGCCCTGGAGCAGCAGCAGCCACCGCTCTATCACTTCGATATCTCGCCCGCCAATATCATCATCGAACGTCAGCGCGGACGGGCCATGCTCACCGGCTTCCAGATTCCACCTCCACCGCTCGACAGTCCGCCCGGTAGCCGCAGCCCGCATCGCACGACACGCAAGCTGGCGCTCTCGCCCTATCTGCCGATCAAGGATCGGCGCTACGACCGGCGCACCTGCATCTACATGCTGGCGGCCAGCATCCATCACGTTCTTACCAACCAGGGGCCGCCACACTATCCGGCCTATCCACCGGTGCGCCAGCTCAATCCCCTGGTCTCGTCGGAGCTGGAGGCGATTCTGGCACGAGCCTTACAGGAGGAGCCTGCTGCTCGCTACCAGACCTATCAAGAGATGCAGCGCGCGCTGAGGCCTCTGCTGCCCTAGAGCGAGAACAGAATCGGTCCCCAGCCCACGCGCTGCTCTGGTACTGCCCTGCGGCCTCACCTGCGCCGCTAGTAGGCCACGGTGAAGCGCTGTCGCAGGAAGCGAGGCTGCTCTACTTCGTCGAGCAAAGCCACTGCGTAATCCTCCATCGAGATGCGGCTCTCGCCTTTCTCATCAGTCACCAGCCGCTCGGTCCCCACGCGATAGCGCCCCGTGCGCTGGCCCGGCTCGATAAAGGCCGCCGGACTGAAGTAGGTCCAGTCGAGATCAGCCCCCTGCTGGCGATAGATCTCCAGCGCCTCAGCTGCAGCCGCGGCAATGGGACGCCAGCCTGGTGGGAAGTCAGGCGTGTCCATCAGGCGCACACCGGGTGCCACTTCCAGGCTGCCAGCACCCCCCACTACCACTAAGCGCTTGGCGCCCGCTCGCTTCAGCCCCTCGATGAGGGCCTGAGCCGCCTGCACGACCATACGTGGGTCCTCTTCTCGATCGCGCGCCGGTCCCACCGCACTGATCACCACGTCGTGGCCGCGGACCAGCCGCGCAACATCGGCAGGATCAAGAACGTTGCCTGCCTCAAAGCTGAGGCGCGGATGACTCAGAGCGAAACGCTCAGGGCGACGCGCCACCCCTTTGACTTCGTGACCTCGGTTGAGGGCCTCCTGGACAATACGCTGACCAATGTTCCCAGTTGCCCCAAAGACAACGAGCTTCATGAAAAGGTCGCTCCTTTCAGTGGCCGAAGAACCCTGCGCCACTCCCGTGGAGCTGCAGGGTTGCGCTCTGGCTCGTCCAATCTGTAACTGTGACAGTTCTCAATGCAAGCGTAAAAAAAGGACTCCACTAGGCCGGCGACGACAGCTCCCCTTCCTGAGCGGTCTCCAGTACCTGGGCAATCGTCTGGCGCGCCAGCACGTCCTTGAAAGCAGCCTCCGCCTCGCCGAAGTAGTTCAGCAGAGTGCGCTGAATATTGCGACCGATCAGACAGTCGGGATTCGGCAGGCGATGATGCAAAGCCAGCAGAGGACCGGCTCCAACGGCCTCATAGACATCCAGCAAGCTGATGTTGGCGGCATCGCGTCGCAAGCGCCAGCCACCACCGACTCCTGGCTGCGAGGCCACCAATCCGGCCCGGCTGAGCAGACCCAGAATGCGGCGAATAAAGACCGGGTTCGTATTGACACTGCCGGCAATGCGCTCGGACGTCAGCGGATCTGCCTCGCTTTGCTGAGCGAGCAAGGTCAGAACATGGACAGCAACGGCCAGACGTGTATCTCGCGTAGTCGCCCTTCCTCCTCGTGGTAGCCTATTCGTAATTAGTATAGTTGCGGATAAGCGCCTCTGTCAAGGTCAAGCCCGGCTCTCTGATCTGGCCTGGCTGAACGGTCTGGACAGGCCAGTGTCACCCGCCTGACCGGCGCTCCCTAAACGAAAAGGGAGCAATCTGCCTGCTAGCGATTGCTCCCACTGGGACAGTAAGTGCGGACCCTTCTTGCGGCGCGCAGTAGATTGGTGAGCACCCAGATGGCCGCCTGGCTCTCTTAGCTTACTTGAGCCTGCTCGCGCTGCTCGATTGGTACATAGGGGACATCTTTGGGACCTACATACTCGCCGCGTGGGCGGATCAGGCGGTTGTTGGCATACTGCTCCATGACGTGGGCCGTCCAGCCAACGACACGGCTGCAAGCGAAGACGGGTGTATCCAGATCGACAGGAATACCCAGCAAGTAGTAGACCGTGGCCGAGTAGAAATCGACGTTGGCGTGCAGGCCCTTCTGCTCTTTGACATAGGATTCGATGACGCGCGACATCTCCACCCAGCGTGTGTCGCCCTTGCGCCGGCTCAGCTCCACGGCGAAGGCATCCATATGCTTGCCGCGCGGGTCCTCGGTGCGATAGACGCGGTGGCCAAAGCCCATGATGCGCTCCTTGCGCTCCAGCAAGCCACGGATATATTCCTGAGCGCGGCTCACATCACCGATGCGCTGGAACATGCGCATCACCTGCTCGTTGGCGCCACCATGCAGTGGACCGGAGAGCGTGCCTATCGCCGCAGTGATTGCCGCGTACATATCGGCCAGCGTGCTCGCTGCCACGCGGGCGGAGAAGGTCGAGGCGTTCAGCTCATGGTCGGCATGCAGGATCAACGCCACATCCAGCACATGGGCATCATATGAATCGGGGCGCTCCCCCTTGAGCATATAGAGGAAGTTCTCCGCCAGGCTCCCATCCTCCAGTGGCGCTACCGGCTCTCTCCCATTGCGAATATGATCCCAGCTGGCAACGATCGAGGGCAGAAGCGCCGTCAGGCGCACTGCTCGCCGTAGATTGGCTTCTTGGGAGCGATCACTGAGATCAGGGTCGGTGGTGGAGAGCGCGGAAACGACGGTTCGGAGGACATCCATCGGGGGCGTCGAGGAAGGCAGCAAGCGCATCAGATCGATCAGCCGTCCCGGCAAGGTGCGGTTCGCACGCAGTTCCGCACTGAGTGCCTCTAGTTGGGCGCGGGTCGGCAGCGTCCCATGCCAGAGTAGGTAAGCTGTTTCTTCGAACGAGGAATGAGCGGCCAGATCGTGAACGTCGACACCGTAATATGTCAGTTTGCCGCGCTGACCATCCAGATTACAGATACGGGTATGTGCGGCAACGACATCTTCGAGACCTTCGGTGGTAGGCATAGAAGCTCCTTTTGGGGACGTATGCTTCGCTTGAGCAGTAGGCGGAGCTCAACGTCCGACGTGTCGGGCAACCGCTGCTTCCACAGCGAAGCAGACTACTTCGCCACAACAAATCATATGGGTTGTGTAAAGTATTATAATCTTGCCTTCCCATCAGTGTCAACGTAAATCGAGCTAGCAGGCGCTGGCCTGCCTTGCTGTCCACCAGGCAAGCTAGCCTAACCGCAGAGCTGAAGCCGGTCCTGTCGGGGGCGAGCGGCCTTGACCAGCTCAGTGAACGGGGCGGGCGAGCTGTGCCGATAAGCGGGAAGAGCAGCCAGATGGCTGGCTGCTCTTCCTGGCTCTAACGCCTGTGCGAGGTGGTTAGCTCCTGCCCTTGTCTGGGAGCCAGCACCTGGCCACCTCCACCGCCGCTCCCAAGCCGGCGCTGACCGAGCTTGAGAAAAGGACGCTCGATGAGCAGGTACGAGAGGAAGGCCAGCGGCAGCACCGTCACCAACACCCATAGCCAGTAGCAGCCGTAGATCAACCAGTGATTGAGCCCGTTGAGCCACGGCTGGATATGGACGCTAAAGTAAGTGATCAGTGGCAGGTGCCAGATGTAGAGACTATAGGATACCAGGCCGAGCCAGCGCAGGTAGCGCCAGGAGAAGATGGACCGCAGCAAGGACGGCCCGAAGAGCAGGCCGGTCAGACATGAGCCGTAGGCCAGAGCAAAGCCAAGCTCGCTCAGGGTATCATAGAAGGGCAAGAAGCCATCCAGCCAGGCAAAGGCCCCCACATCATGGTTGAGGTGCCAGATAGCCATGCCCACAAACAGGACCAGCCCCAGGCCCCAGAGCGCCAGGCTCCAGCGTCGCAAGCCCCTCACCAAGACGCCAGCAGGCCGGATCAAGCGCCCATAGGTGTAGCAGGCAGCGATCAGCATCCCGATGGCAAAGTCTTCCAGGAACTTGCCGCTCATGCCGTAGACAAAGAAGAGGACCACGTTGAGGACCGTGCGCGGTACCAGCGGCAGGCTGGCCTCGGGATGATGGACGTAATAGCCACCCCAGTGTCGCACGAGCAAGGCGTAGACGATAACCAGAGCCAGCGTGAGGCAGATCAATGGAAAACGCCGATGCTGCGGCAGGCGTCTGAGCAGGAGCGAGACACCCAGCGCCAGCAAGGGCAGCAGCAAATAAAACTGCCATTCGATGGCCAGCGTCCAGTAGGGACCATTGATCTGGCGAAAGGTCTCCGGCGTCGAGTCCATGAAGAAGGTTATAAACAGCAGTAACTCGCGCCAATGAGCCGGCTGCCAGTATTGCGGCTGCCAGAGCGTGATCAAGATAAAGAGCGACGCATAGTAGGCCGGCCAGATACGCAAAGCCCGCCGCAGATAGAAGCGGCGCCCCGAGGGCCACGGTCGCTCTTCACTCAACAACGCTCCAACGTAGGGCAGGAACAGCAGAAAGCCCGAGAGAATAAAGAAGAGAGTTACCCCTGTGCTGCCGACCAGCAATAAGGAACCCACCAGCGGATAGTGCAGTGGCTGCCAGAGATGCTGATGATAGGTCGTCCAGTTGACGTGAAAGACGAGCACCGCCAGGCAGGCCAGCGCCCGCACACCGTCGAGCACTGGAATGGTATTGCCGCGGAGATCACTCTCTAGTAGCCCCGGCAGGTTGCGAAGAGGACGCAGCAGCCGGCCAGCAGCAGCCCGTAACCAGCGCCAGGGAGGAGACTGACCGATCACTTCCAACACCATAGATAAAGCACCCATTGTTCTCACGTAATAGGACAACGGAGCCAGGGCGCTGATGGTGACAGGTATCAGTACATTTTCCTACATTGTGAGGTAGGTTGAGCTATTGACAAGAGCCAGTGAGCAAGAGCAACCGGATCACGCTTGACTGGCCGCAAGAGCGGGTGATTAGCTGTCGTCAGCGACGCTGAACCAGGGCGAAGGCCGTGGGACATCCCAGCCAGGCAGGCCAGGCCGGGCCGAGATCCTGACGGAGCTGAGTCCATCGACGAGCGATCTCCGGCCAGTGCACGCTGCGAAGGAGGTTTTGACGATGTCTCTCAATCTGCCACGTTTACTGATCGCCGGCACCGCCAGCGGCGTCGGCAAGACCTTGATCAGCTACCTGCTGATCGCCGAGTTGCGGGCGCGGGGCTGGCGCGTGCAGCCATTTAAGGTTGGCCCCGACTATCTGGATGCTTCACATCTCGCCCAGGCCGCCGGACGGCCCTGCTACAATCTCGACACCTGGTTGATGCCGTCAGCCCGCCTGGAGACCATCGTCGCCTCAGCCTGTCGCGATGCCGATCTGGCCATTATCGAGGGCATGATGGGCCTCTACGACGGGCGTGAGGCCCACAGCGATGCAGGCAGCGCCGCGGAGATAGCCCGCCTGCTGCAGACGCCGGTGATTCTGGTGCTGGACGCCTGGGCCCAGGCGCGCAGTGCCGCGGCGGTCGTGCTGGGCTTCCAGCAGTTTGCTCCGCAGCTGGCGCTCGTCGGGGTGATCGCCAATCGCGTGGCGGGTCCTGGACATGCGCGCTTGCTGCGTGAGGCCCTGGCCTCCTCCTCCGGCATGCCCTTGCTGGCGGCCTTCCCCGCACTGAGCGAGGCCCCCTGGCCCGAGCGCCACCTTGGCTTGCTGCCAGCCAGCGAGCAGGCACTTGGTGGCGAACGCCTCAACACCCTGCTGACGCTCTTCCGCCAGTCCTGCGACCTGGAACAGTTGCTGACCCTGGCGCGTCAGGCGCCTCCCCTGGCGACGGGCGAGGCTCAGGCCGAGGCGCCCTTGACAGCCCCAGGCGAGGAGCGCGTGCGTTTAGCTCTGGCCTATGACGAAGCTTTCAGCTTCTATTATCCTGATACGCTCGATCTGCTGCGCCAGGCTGGGGCCGAGCTGGTGCCCTTTAGCCCGCTGCGCGATCACCAGCTACCAGCGGGTTGCTCCGGTCTCTATCTGGGTGGCGGCTTTCCCGAGGAGTATGCCGCCCTCCTGGCCGCCAACGAAAGGCTGCGCCGCCAGCTCGCCGAGCTGTTGGCGGCAGGCTTACCTTGCTATGCTGAATGTGGAGGGCTGATGTACCTCTGTCACCACATCCGCACCGCCAGCGGCGAAAGCTATCCCATGCTGGGAGTTATCGAGCGCGAGAGCATTCTTGCGGGCAACAGCACGGATCTGCGGATCGGCTATCGTCTGGCCCGGGCGCAGCGCGAGAGCCTGCTGCTGCCGCGCGGGGTCCAGGTACGCGGGCATGAGTTTCATTACTCTCATCTGGATGCAGACCCGACGCCCGAGGAGGCCGCTTATATGCTCAGCTCGCCCGACGGTCAGCATCAGCAGCTTGAAGGGTTCGCCCGCGACAACCTGCTGGCCAGCTATCTGCACCTCTCCTTTAGCGGCTTCCCCGAGGCGGCGCAGCGCTTTGTAGCTGCCGCTCGTCGCTGGCGGCAGGTCGCTTAGCCTCGTCAGCAAGAGAGGGCCGACAGGCCGCTGCACACAGGCAGTAGCTGCCGGCCCTCCCCTTCAGACACTCACTCGCTCACTTTGGACCGAAAACCCCGAACTGATCGGCGTTCTGGGCCGTCACCAGGATACAGTCGATCGACTGCTTCTCCGGTTGTCCTGTAGAACCGGTCTTGAGGTACTTATCGGCCTCATCCACAGCAAGTTGCGCAATATGAACCGCAGGCTGCAACACCGTCGCTTTGATGCCTCCCTGCTTGATGGAGGCGATCACATCGGGGCTGCCATCGAAGCCCACCACGATGACATTCGTCTTATGGGCCGCCTGCAGCGCCGCCCAGGCACCCAGGGCCATCGTATCGTTGCCCGAAATCACGCCCTTAATGTCGGGGTGCGCCTGCAGAATGGTCTGCATCTTCTGGAAGGCCTCTGTCTGATCCCAGTCGGCGCTCTGCTGGGCTACCATCTTCATGCGCGGATACTGATCGATGACATCGTGATAGCCGCGCGAGCGGATGGCCGCGTTCGTATCTGACTGCTTGCCGAGCAGCTCGACATAGTTGCCCTCTTCGCCCATCAGCTTCACAAACTCCTGAGCCCCCAGGGTCGCCCCCTGGTAGTTATTGGAGACGATTTGTGCGACGGCCACGCCCGTGGCATTCATCTCGCGATCAATGAGGAAGACAGGCACACCAGCGTTCTTAGCCTTGCGGACAGCGGCCACGGTCGCATCCGCGCCAGCATTGTCCAGAATGATGGCCGCCGCATGACGGGCGATGGCGGTGTCGATCAGCTGATTCTGCTTGTTGACATCATCATCGTGCGTGGCGGCCACCGTATCGTAGCCGAGCGCCTTGGCGCGGGCCACGGCGGCATCGGCCTCCGCTTTGAAGAAAATATTGTCGTAGGCCGGGGTAATAACGAAGATCAGTTTTTTCCCCCCGGAGCCGCCAGAAGTTGTCGACGATGACTGGCCTGAACTGCCACAGGCAGCCAGGCTGAGGCTGACCAGCATCAGCACTGTCAGCAGATAAAGCATCCGTCGAAGCATAGTCGTTTCCCTTCCTTTCGGCACTCTTCTTTGAGAGATCCAGTCAGCTGCTCCCGTTACGCCTCGTTTCCAGGCAAGTGGGGCGGGAGCAACCCCTTCCTTGCCGGGTGAGCCACACAGCGGGCCATCATACGGGACAAAGGAGAGGGCACCCGCTGCATTGCCTTCCGGTCAGGCAGCTTCCTTTGCCCCCAGCTGCTGAGGCTGCACGGCCTACGTTTTCTCTGGCTGATCCCCTACGGTGAGGGAACCTGCCCGGCTCTCCCTCCTTCCCAGGGTCTTCTTTCCCACCAGCCTCCCGCTGCACTGACCGTTGCTTCAGGCCAGGGCAGCACGCTTCTGCCATCGCTGTTGGAGCTGGTCGATGACGACCGCCAGCACAATCACGGCCCCCTTGATGACCATCTGCCAGAACTCGGAGACGCCGATCAGCACCAGGCCGTCGCTGAGGACACCGATCACAAACGCGCCGATGATGCTGCCCAGGATCGTCCCCCGCCCTCCGAAGAGCGAGGTCCCTCCTAACACCACCGCCGCGATGGCATTCAATTCATAGCTCTCGCCCGTCGCCGGCTGGGCCGCCTGCAGCTGCGAGGCAATGACCAGGCCCGTCATGGCGGCGCAGAAGCCGGAGATCACATAGACCAGCAGCTTGACGCGGTTGACCCGAATGCCCGAGAGCCGGGCCGCGCGCTCGTTGCCCCCGATGGCGTAGACCTGACGCCCGAACGGCGTGCGACTGGCCACAAAGGAGGCGACCACGCCGAACAGGATCATCAGCCAGATCGGCATCGGCACCCCCAGGATGTTCCCCGTGCCCAGGAAGGGGAAGCCCGTGTTGCCCAGCGAGGGATCGCCTCCCAGGTCGGGGAAGGTCGCCCCATTGGAGGTCAGCAAGGCCAAACCACGGGCCGCATAGAGCATCCCCAGGGTGGCAATAAAGGGGGCCACGCTCAGGCGTGTGATGACCAGCCCATTGATCAGGCCCAGTACGATCCCCACCAGTAAGCTAATGAGGATCACCACCCAGACGTTGAAGTAGACCACCACGCCAAACATGGGCAGCGGCAGCCCCTGACTGATCAAATAGCCGGCCACCATCGCCGTGAGTCCCACGATTGAGCCAACCGAGAGGTCGATCCCTGCTGTCAGGATGACGAACGACTGTCCAATGGCCAGAAGTGCATTGATTGAGACATGCTCAGCCACAATGGTCAGATCGTTGAGCGTCAGAAAGTCGGGCGAGAGAATCGAGAAAATGATCACCAGGATGATGAGCGCCACAAAGGCGCGCAACTGAAAGAGTAAGGTCTGAATCTGCCGCCGCTGCAGGGTGAAGCTGCGGCGGGCCGCCGGCTCACGGCTGGCCAGAGATGACGGATTGCGCATGGTCTCCCTCTTCTAGGCTTGTGGGCGCGGCTGATCGCACCGTTCTTTCGAGGCCGAGGCAGCGGGCGTGGCGATCTGGCTGCTATCAGCGGTTCCCGTCTGCAGCGTGCCACCGGTTGACCACTCGCCGGTTTCTTCTTTCTCAGAGACTGGTCCCTGACCTGCCGAGGCAGCGGCCACCAGCGCCTCTTCGCTGGCTTCCTCACGGCGGAACTCGCCAGTCAGGCGTCCGCGTGCCAGGACCAGGATGCGGTCAGCGACGCTCATGACTTCCCGTAACTCGGAGGAGACGAAGAGAACGCCCAGCCCCTCGCTGGCCAGACGATTCATGAGGCGGAAGAGATCGGCCTTGGCTCCGATATCAATGCCCCGCGTTGGCTCATCGAGGAGGAGGACCCGCGGCTCCGTCAACAGCCCCCGGGCCACGACGACCTTCTGCTGATTGCCCCCACTGAGAGCCTCGATCAGCGTCTGCGGCGAGGGGGCCTTAATGCCCAGGTCACTAATCAGGCGACGGACCGCCGTCAGCTCCTTCTTGCGCGAGAGAGCCAGGCCACTCAGATAGCGACGCAGGCTAGCCAGGACCATGTTGTGGGCTACCGAGAGCGTAGGCACCAGGCCCTCGCGCTGGCGATCCTCGGGCACCAGTACCAGCCCCTCGGCGATGCGCTCACCGACCGTGCGCCCGCGCACCGGCTGGCCGGCGACCCACAGCGCGCCACTGGCTTCAGGATGGAGGCCCATCAGACACTCCAGCAGCTCGCTACGACCCGCCCCCAGCAAGCCGTAGAGCGCCACAATCTCACCAGCACGCACCTGGAACGAGACATCGTCCAGCAGCAGTCCCCCACCAGGCCGCGGCAGGCTCAGATGCTCGACCCGCAGTAGCTCCTGACCAGGCGTGCGCTCCTGATGGATATAGGTTTCGCTGACGCTGCGCCCAATCATCTGCTCTACAATCCAATTGACGTCGATGGCACTGACGGGCGCCTCAGCCACGCGATGACTATCGCGCAGGATCGTCACGTAGTCGCCAATGCGCAGCAGCTCCTCTAGCTTGTGCGAGATGTAGATGATCGAGACGCCCTGTTCCTTCAGCTCACGGATGACCCGAAAGAGGATCTCCACCTCAGCGGTGGTGAGGGCCGAGGTCGGTTCATCCATGATCAGAATGCGCACGTCGCGCGCCAGCGCCTTGGCAATCTCGACAATCTGCTGCTGCCCTAAACGCAGATTCCCTACCAAGGCCTGGGGATCAATGGGCTGCTCCAGCCGCTCCAGCAGGCGCCTGGCCGCTTCCTGTTGGCGGCGCCGATCGACCAGGAAGCCACGGCGACGCATGGCTTCATGATCGAGAAAGATGTTTTCGGCCACGCTCAGATTGGGAAAGAGGTTCAGCTCTTGATAGATCATGCCAATGCCAGCGCGGGCCGCCTCGCGCGGCGACTTGAAATGGACTGGCTGCCCCTCCAGGAGCAATCGACCACGGGTGGCGGTCTCGGCCCCGGCGATGATCTTCATTAAGGTCGACTTGCCCGCCCCGTTTTCGCCGATCAGGACGTTGACCTTGCCGCGATAGACGGTGAAGTCGACGTTGTCAAGGGCCACCGTGCCGCCATAGATCTTGGTGATGCCCTCGGCCCGCAGCACTATATCGGGGGCCATCTCGCGATCAGCTGCACTCATGAGCCGGAACCCTCCACCTGGAGTTTGACCGGAGCCACCAGAATGAATTGCGGATCAGTCAGGGCAAAGATGCCATAGAACTGGATGAGCTTCCCCTTGAGCTGGGTGGGGTGGATGCTCTGCGCCACCTGGACGGCCCGGGCGTTGAGGGCATCGGCCACCTGGGCATACTGGATCTGGTTGACGAACTGGCTGAAGTGGATGAAACCGACGCCATCGCGGATGGCTGTGCCCAGAATGACCGGCCCGATCTGCAGCGAGAGGTCGGGCTTGCCATCGTAGGGAGGCAGATCCAGGCCAAGCGTACCGTTGCGCGAGGAGGTATTGATGCTGACGACGCGCCCGACGCCTTTGACCATGAAGGTATATGGACCGTCACCTTCCTGATGGCCATAGCGCTGCTGGGCCACCTGCTGGTTCGCCTTGAGAGCAGCCAGCACTTCGCTGGCATCGTGGGCCTGCTGCACAACGGTCGGCACGATCCGACTGTCCCAGATCTGGTTGACATAGCTGGTGGGGTCAAAGGTCTGAGGGCCGCCGCTACCGGCGTTGTCGCCGGAGGCGTTCAGCGGGCGCACTGTGTAGAGGCTGCAGGCCGACAGGAGCAGACAGACCAGGAAGGCCAGCCCACCCCACAGCAACGGCAGCCGATCACGGCTGCTCGCTCTGGAGACCATCCGTGGCCAGTTGTCCTGCTTCGTGCGGCTCACTCTCTGAGCATGGTCGTACATAGAGTCCTCCCAACCGGGCAATGGTCGGTCGTTGTTGGGTTCGCGTTCCTGCACGCATGACAGGTCGCCTGCTCTCGCTCTGGTCTATTTAGGGCGCGGCAGCGCTGGCCCCTCCGCTGCTCTCAGAGGCAGCTGCTTGCTCTTGTCTCTGCTCCACCAGCCAGCGCGCCGTCAGATGATCGGTGATCAGCACATTGATCCAGCGTCCTTCGAGGGCCCCTCGAATGGCCGCATGCTTCCGCTGGCCACCCGCGACTCCAACCGCATACTTGACGCGCTGCAGTTGCTCCAGACGCATGCCGATGACACGCTCGTCAAGCGGGGTCACGACCGGACGCCCCTGGGCATCGAAGAAGCGCAGCACGATGTCGCCAACGGCCCCATGCTCACGCAGCATGCGCAGCTCTTCGAGCGAGAAGATATTGCCACTGCTGGCCAGCAGGGCCGAAGGTTCGACAGCTCCGATCCCAACCAGCGCCACCGTGACGCTGTCGAAGAGCTGGTAGGCCTCGCGCACAAATGGATCTTCAAAAAAGATCTGGCGGGCCTCCGGTGAGCTGACAACGCCCGGCGCTGGCAGAAAGACGGCCTCTCCGTGCAGGAGTTCAGCCAGACGACGCGTCAGCTGGGTGGCATGGACTTCCGCCGCCGGGTTGCCGATGCCGCCCAGGATCTGAACAACTTTGGCCCGCGAGGGCTGCGCCAGCGGATGCATGGCGTCTACCATCGCCAGCAGCGAGGCGCTCCAGGAGGAGATCCCGACGATCTCTCCCGGCGTGATTTTGGACTCCAGCCAGAAGGCCGCCGCTCCTCCAATAGCTTGAAGTATTTGTTCGTTGTTGGCATCTTCCGGACAATCTGCAACAATAGCCTCTTTGATGCCATAGAGTGCCTCCAGCTGGTTTTCAAGGTCGGTATAGACCCCTCGCGGCATGCTCACCGTAATACGCACAATTTGCTCTTGCTGGGCCCGCTTGAGCAGGCGTGAGACATTGGACTGCGAGAGCTGCAGCCGCTCGGCAATTTCTACTTGCGAGAGGCCGCGCTCGTAGTAGAGACTGGCAACCTTGGCCATCAAGCGCAGATCGTCAATGCGAGCCATAACGTGCGTTACTCCTTACGCCGGATAAGATCCTTCCTACCGGCGCCCTGCGGATCGGTGCAGCGTGGCGCGCGCGACCGCCTCCTGCCAGCCACTGTAATGGGCCTCGCGCTCCTCTGCAGACAGGGTCGGCGTGAAGCGCTGGCGGGGACGCGGCAGGGCAGCGATCTCCTCCTCGCTCACCCAGAGGCCCACTGCCAG
Organism: Thermogemmatispora aurantia; assembly: GCF_008974285.1. GTDB lineage: Bacteria > Chloroflexota > Ktedonobacteria > Ktedonobacterales > Ktedonobacteraceae > Thermogemmatispora > Thermogemmatispora aurantia. Next base: position 555,890 of record NZ_BKZV01000002.1, read on the forward strand.
GCCGGCCAGATAGGCGGCTCCCAGCGCGGAAACATCAGCCGATTCACAGCGCAGCACCGGTTTGCCAATGATGTCGGCCTGAAATTGCATGAGCAGGTCGTTACGAGTGGCACCACCATCGGCAAGTAATACCTGGAGTTCAACGCCCGCTTCGGCCTGCATGGCGTCAAAGACGGCACGCACCTGATAGGCAATGGCCTCGACGGTGGCCCGCGCTAGCTGCGGCAGCGTACTGGCCTGGGTCAGACCACAGATGAGGCCGCGCGCCTCTTTGTCCCAGTAGGGCGCTCCTAAGCCGCTAAGAGCAGGGACGAAGTAGAGGCCACCGCTGTCGGGCACGCGGTCGGCCAGGGCCGCCAACTCGACGACGGGGTCGCTGAGGCCAAGGAAGCGCCCTAGCCACTCGACAGCGGCTCCGGTGATGTAAATATTGCCTTCGAGGGCATAGGTGACCCGCTCGCCAATAGCCCAGGCGATAGTGGTTGATAGGCCGCTCTGCGAGAGGCGCAGCTCCGGAATTGGCGTCATCAGCGATGAGCCAGTACCATAGGTAGCTTTGACGGCGCCCGGCAGGAAGCCGGCCTGGCCAAAGAGGGCGGCGTGGGAGTCCCCGATCAGGGACGCTAGCGGTAGACCCGCCGGGATGACTCCACAGGCCACCGTTCGGGCGTGAATGGCCGCCGAAGGCTCAACCACTGGCAGAATGGCCGCCGGCACACCCAGCAGCTGCAGCAGCTCCTCGTCCCAGTCACGCCGCTGCAGATTGAAGAGCTGCGTACGCGAGGCGTTGGTCACGTCGCAGACATGGACCGCCCCCCCGCTGAGCTGCCAGCAGAGCCAGCTATCGATAGTGCCCGCGCACAGCTCGCCAGCCTCAGCTCGCACCAGGAGATCCTGCTCTTCCAACAGCCAGCGGATCTTTGTCCCGGAGAACATGGGATCAATGGTGAGGCCGCTGCGCTCGCGAATGAATGGTTCCAACCCCCGATCCTGTAGGGACTGGCAGAGCTGACGCGAGCGCTGACATTGCCAGCTCACACAGGGCCCCAGGGGCCGACCACTGGCCCGCTCCCAGAGCAAGACCGACTCGCGCTGGTTGCTGATGGCCACGGCCACCAGCTCTACGTTGGAACCGCCCTGCTCCAGACAGGCCGCACTGGCCTCTAGCACACTCTGCCAGAGTTCCAGAGGGTCCTGCTCGACCCAGGCTGGACGCGGGTAGCGCCGTTGTACAGGGCGGCTGGCCCGCGCGAGAACGTTGCCCGCTGCACTGACGAGCAAAGCTTTGGTATTGGTAGTTCCCTGATCAATGGCCAGGATTGCCGTCTGCTTCATTGCTCTGCTCTCGCCCTGAGAAGCTCTAACGCTGCGGCTCGAATGCCAGCAGGCGTCAGGCCGAAATGTTCTAAGAGGTACTCAGGCGAGCCGGTGGGCGCGAAGACGCCGGGCACGCCCAGGATACGCATGGGAACGGGATAGGTGGTCACCACAACCTCGGCGACCGCTCCTCCCAATCCGCCGTAGACGGTATGCTCTTCCACGGTGACGATGGCGCCGCTGCGCCGCGCGGCCTCGATCACCGCCTCGCGGTCCAGTGGGCGAATGGTCGCCATGTTGATCACCGCCGCTTCAATGCCGTCATTGGTCAGCAGCACGGCAGCCTCCAGGGCACGAGCTACCATTACCCCAGTGGCGATAATCGCCACATCACTCCCCTGCCGCAGCCAGCTTGCTTTGCCGAGGCGGAAGCGATAGTCCGCTGGATGGACCTGCGGCACAGGCATACGGCTGATGCGCAGAAAGAAGGGGCCAGAGAGGCGAGCTGCTTCGTGTACAGCTTGAGTGGTCTCCAGCGGATCGGCAGGCACGATGACAGTGAGGTTGGCGATGGCCCGCGTCCAGGCCAGATCTTCGATCGAGTGATGGGTCGGCCCCAGTTCGCCATAGGCCAGGCCGCTGCTCATGCCGCAGAGCTTGACGTTGGCCCGCGAGTAGGCAAGATCGACTTTGATCTGCTCCAGGGCGCGCGCTGTCAGAAAGGGCGAGGCCCCGCTGACAAAGGGGATCTTGCCGCCGTTAGCCAGACCGGCAGCTACCCCGACCATGTTCTGCTCGGCAATGCCTACGTTGACCAGCCGCTGCGGAAAGGCCGCCTTGAAGCCTTTGAGCTTGCTGGAGCCGAGGGAATCATTGATGACTACGACAATACGCGGGTCATTGCGCGCCGCCTCTTCGAGAGCCTGGGCAAAGGCATCACGACAGTCGTAGAGCTGGCTCATCCGTGCACCGCCTCCCGTAGCTCCTGTAAAGCCCGCTCGGCCTCTTCGGGCGTCGGTACGCGATGGTGCCAGTCAACATTGTCGCACATAAAGGAAACCCCTTGACCTTTGTGTGTGTAGGCAATCAGGCAGCGCGGACGCCCAGGCTCCCAGCTCTCGCTCTGTAGCATCTCCAGGAGTGCCGCGTAGTCGTGCCCGTCAACCTCACGCACCGCCCAACCGAAGGCACGCCATTTGTCGGCCAGCGGCTCCAGCCGGATAGTGTCCTCGGTTGGCGCTCCTTGCTGCAGTCGGTTACGGTCGATGATGACGGTGAGGTTGTCCAGTGCGTAGTGAGCGGCGGCCATCGCCGCCTCCCAGTTGCTGCCCTCCTGCAGCTCTCCGTCCCCAGTGAGCACATAGGTACGCCAGGCGGCCCCGTCAAGCCTGGCTGCCAGAGCTGCCCCCACCCCAATGGGGAGGCCGTGACCTAGTGGGCCAGTGCTGGCTTCAACCCCCGGCACCTTGGTGCGATCTGGGTGACCGTTGAGACGCGAGAGCGGCTTCATGAAGGTCTCTAGCTCGCTCGTTGGAAAGAAGCCCACTTCGGCAATGGTGTTGTAGAGGGCCCCAGCACAATGCCCTTTGCTCAGGATGAAGCGATCACGATCAGGAGCATCGGGATGCTGCGGGTCCACACGCAGAACGGCAAAGTAGAGCGTGACCAGGATGTCGAGCGCGGAGAAGTCGCCGCCGATGTGCCCCATGCCAGCACGCTGGATCATGACAAGGTCCCGCTGCCGTAAAAGGTTGGCTTTCCTGCGCAGGGCCGCAAGCTGGTCCTCACGATCCTGGGCCATGCTTACTCTTCGCCTCCGTCCAGTCCTAGCAGGGCCGCAAAGATGAGCTGCTGCGCCTGCAAGGCGTCTTGCTTCTCTTGAGCCTCCTTGAGGGCTGCCTGGTCGAGCCGCTGGCGCAGGCGCTCAAGAGCCTGGATGCGCTTGATGCTGACACGAGCCGCCTCGACAGGATCTTCGCGGAAGGGAAACTGATCCAGCAGGATAGGACGCTGCCAGCCAATACGCTCGACTGCTTGCAGAAATTCAATCGTTTCGATGAGGTGAATGGAGGCAACGGCCAGGTCGTCGTCCCATTCACGCCAGTTGTCATTGACTTCGATACTTGTCAGTTTGCCATGACGTGCGATCAACTGGAGCGCTTCCGCCGGCGTCTCCTTGGCGAAGAGGGAATGGCCAAGATCCATCACGATGCCGACGTTTTTGACCCCCATCTCTTGAATGGCCAGCAGGGTACGCGCTGAGGAGCTGAGGACAAGATGGACCCGCGGCTCTTTGGCTTTGTATTCGATGGCGTATTGCATGTCAGGGTTGGTCTCGGCAACCGCTCGAATGCCGTTGACGGTGAAGTCCCAGAGCTGCAGATGATCAGCCTGGAAAGGGTAGTCGTAGCCGTCCTGCCCAGGCCAGAATTTGACATAATCGGCGCCAAGGGCCCGCGCGACGTCGGTGGCTTGCTTGCCTAGCTCAATAGCCTGCTGCCGCACCGCGGGATCAGGGTGGGTAAAGCTGCCGCGTGCGAAACGCTGGTCATAGATGACTGGGGTCACGGCAATCGCGCGCAGACCGTTGCGCTCCAGCGCCTCTTTAACTTGTTCCAGGCTCAGGTCCTCTTCGGGAAAGGGATAGTTGATGTCCAGTCCGACCAACCCCCCAACACGCCCGGCCCGCTCGATGGCCTCAATGGTGCCAACCGGCGGCCCGTAAGCGTTGGTGGCATAACGGTCGATAAACTGGCCGAAGAGCCAGATACCTGCGCCAAACTGGAGGCCGCTGCTCATGGTCGCTATCTCCTCGCCTCTGAATAATTATTCATTGCTGAAAAAATATTCACCACGCTGATAAGTGTACCGGGACAGGGTCGTTCTGTCAAGGGGCTGGCGCCAGCAATTTTCTGATCGGTTGCTGAGCGAGCGATCCATTCGGCTATGGCCAGCCCCGGCACCGCTGACCCGGCCCGGCGACACGGGGAGAGGCAGCGCTCTGTCTGGCAGAAGGAGATGTAGTCGCTGTTGCCTTTTTATGCTACACTGGAGGAGATCTGACCAGGAGGAGAGGCTGCTTGATGCACGCACGGCCAGACGCAGATGAGGGGGAGCTGCTCGCCCGGAGTCAGAGCGGCGATGTGAACGCCTTTAACGAGTTGGTCCTGCGCTACCAGTCCAGCGTCTATAATGTGGCTCTGCGCATGCTGGGCGATGCGGATCTCGCCGCCGATATTACGCAGGACACCTTTCTTGCGGCTTTCCGCCATCTGGCGACTTTCCGCGGCGGGACGGCTTTTCGCTCCTGGCTGTTGCGTATCACCACCAACCTGATCTACGATCACTGGCGCCGCCAACGCCGTCACCCCAATGAATCGTTGGAGGCGGCCCGTGACGAGGACGATCCGCAGTCGCCGGCCACCCTGGCTCAGCTGGCATCACCAGCTCTGGAGGCCAATCCCGAGCTGTACTTGCTCCATCAGGAGCTACAGGAGCTAATCCAGCGCGGCCTCGCCGAGCTTCCCCCCGAGCAACGCCTGGCGGTGATCCTCTGCGATATCGAGGGACTCCCCTACGAGGAGATCGCGGCGGTAACACATACGACGCTCGGGACGGTACGCTCGCGTATCGCACGAGGCCGCGCCCGTCTGCGGACCTACCTGGCTCGCTATCAGGAACTTTTGCCGCGCCAGTTTCGTTCACCCTAAGAGGTGCTGTCTCTACACGACGTCCCGGCAGGTGTGCTGCAGAGGAGAAGAGGAAGGGGGCAGCGCCACTGCGAGGCAGGCTTGTCCGCAGAGGGGCATTCTTCTGGCACTGGAGTGAGAGAGTCGTGGCACAGGATCATCAGGAGCATCCGACACTTGAGCAGCTTTCGGCCTATCTGGACGGGGCCCTCTCTGTCGAGGAAGAGGCGTTCTGCGCTGCTCACTTGCCCCACTGTGCGTCATGCCGCTCAGAGTTGGCAAGCCTGCGCCTGACGCGCGATCTGCTGCGAGCGCTGCCGCGCGCCACGCCACCGCGCACTTTTACTTTGACTCCTGAGCTGCTGCGCGCCTCCTCCACGCTCGAAAGGCCGGAGAGCGTCGCTTCTGATGCACCGGCGGCAGCAGAGGAGCCTGTCGCTCTCTCAGCTCCCTCAGTGCTCTCGCCTCAGACGCATCAGTTACGGCCCACAGGCGGAGCTGGCGCAAGACGCCAGAATCTGCGCCGCTTTGTACAGGTCCTCAGCGCTCTAGCGGCGGTGATCGCTCTGGCGCTGCTGCTCTCTGGGTTACTGACCTCGTTGAGAGAAGGCTCTTCGAGCAGCATGAGCATGGCGGTCCAGAAGGCAGTGGAGGCCTCCGTTACTCCACCTTTTGCTCAGCAGGGCCACCCCGTTAGTACGCCCGCCGCCTCAACGACGGAGCCGCGCGGGGTGCGACCAGGCTTGACGGCGACACCCGCATCCGCCAGCCACACTGCCGAGAAGCAGCCGGATCACCACCTCGCTGCTCTCCTGGGAGCGGCACTGAGCGCCCCTGTGGGACGCCTGCTGCTGGGCGGCCTGCTGTTGATCGTCGCTCTGGTCGGCCTGCTGATGACGCGTAAAGCCCGCTCGCCCTCCTGGCCCGGCCACGATCGAGATGAGGCCAACAGCCAGACAGCTCATTAGGCAGAGTCTCAGGCTTCAGGGAAGCTGAACTCCGATGTCGGCCAGGCCCTGGCGCAGACTCTGCTCGGTGAGTTCGGTAATGGCTACGGCACGGACGATGCCCTGGCGATCAATAAAGTAGGTAGTTGGGATGGCTGTGATATGGTAAGCGGCGTTAACGTTGCCGCCGACGTCAAAGAGCAAGGGATAGGTGACCTTGAAGGCTCGCCCAAAGCTGGCGATGTCTTCTTTAGGATCAGCCTGGTTGATGCCTAACAGGACAAAGGCGCCGTGCGCTCCATATTGTTCATAGGTGCGCTGGAGTAGCGGTACTTCGCTCCGACAGGGGTCGCAGGATTCCGACCAGAAGTTGATGACGACCGGATGGCCACGCAGAGCTTTGAGGCTGACGGTCGGGCCACCGCTCCCACCATAGACGGGCAGGGTGAAGTCCGGCGCCGGCTGCCCAACGGCAATGCCCGGGGTCGGCGTCTGGGCCGGGGCAGGCAGGAGAGTCAGGACAATGTAGCCTCCAGCCAGCAGGACCACCAGGACCAGCACCCCCATAAAAATCAGGCGCCGCCGGTCACGTGGCCTCCCCACCTGCTGCTCATAGTGGGCGGCTAGCTCGGCTTCAAATTCACGTCGCTGCTCGCGCACCAGTTGTCTCTCTGTCTGCTCCTTGCTAAGAACTCCTCGTTTCTGTGCCATGCTTTCAACCTTGCGAGGGTCTGATGCGCTCCGCTCAGGAGGATCACCCATCTAGATCTATCCCATACTATAGGCCGGACCACTCCCCTCGTGCAAGTCCTGACACCACCACCAGGCTCCTCCTTCCCCTCCCTCGCGACCCGCTCACTCCTGCGGCGGGTCCGGCACCTCTTCTAGCAGATCCGCGACATGCAGCCCTAGCGCTTTTGCTAGCTGCTCTAGCGTGTGTACCGTTGGGCTATAGCTCGGATCATTGCAGATTCGGTTAATGGGGCTAAAGGAGACATCCGACATCTTCGAGAGCTTGCTCATGCTGATGCCACGCTGCGCCAGGATCTCTTTGGCTTCCAGACGAACCATAGGGCCTTTCTCGTGTGCAAATCTGCCTTGATATACAGGGGAGATCTCTTAAAAAAGGTATGTCACTCGTGATATTGTTCATGAGAAATTCTGATCTGATATTCCAGATCTGGAATATCATAAGGGAGACCTGCGATAGGATAACCCGGAGCGAAGCCGAGAGCCTGGCTGAACGCATCCGGTAGGACCAGGCGGCCAACACGCGCCTCCACAGTAGCGAACAGGTAAGGCAGCCAGGGAAGAGCGCCCGCCAGCCGCACAGCCAGCTCACAGAAGGTCGGCGGGCAGACCAGCAAGCGGGGAGGGAGGGCAGGCGGCAGACAGTGCAAGTTTGCATAGGTTTTTGTATAATCTACACGATCCGATCAAGCTTTTGCAGGGTTCACCGCTCTCAATGGGGCACTGCCTGCGGGAGGCCATCTATGGAGACAGTTCTTCTAGTAAGCTTTGCCATCGTTAATGTCATCGTCACCGCCGCCTTTGCTGGCGTCGTCCTTGCCCAATATCTGCAACGTCATCGGCCCCATCAGCTCTACTGGTCCCTGGCGCTGGCGATGGCCTTCGTCGCCACGCTGGCCTACGTCCTGATGATTCCCGCGCAGCCGACAAGTGCCTTGGGAATCATCCTCTTCCGTATCTACTATATACTAGGCGCTGCTCTGACCTCAGCCTGGCTCGGCCTGGGTAGCATCGCGCTCGTCAGCAGCCGGCGCGTGACTCTGGCCTGTCTGATTGCGCTCGCCCTCGTTAGTCTGCTGGCCATCATCTCATTGGCCACGGCAGGTGTTGATCAGCAAGCCCTCAGCCATGTCATTGGCAGCTCGGGGCGCGGCGTCCTCCAGCTCGGCGCGGGCGTCGCTACTATTATCATCCTGAACACCGCTGGCGTAGTGGCTGTCGTCGGCGTGCTGCTTTACTCGCTCTGGAAGCTGCTACGGCGCCAGCCTTCGATCCGCGGCCTGCAGACCAGCAACATCTTTTGGGGCAACATTCTGATACTGGTTGGGGAGCTGTTCAACGCTGCCGCTGGCAGCTTCGCGCGCTTCATGGGACTGGAAAGCACTTTCTGGCTCTTTATGGCCCTGGGCTGGATTATCTTCTTCTGCGGTGTCCTGCTCACCGGGCGCCGACCCCGTCAGCCAGCGCCGGCCAGCACTGCTACACCTGAAGTCTCGGTCTCCAGTCAGCAACCAGTCTCATCTTAGCGTAGCGCCTTGGCCAACTCGCCACCGATCCGTCTGTCTGTCTGTCTGCTCTTGCTGAGCAAACAAAACACAAGGAGGGAGCAAGCGAGAGAGAGGCTCTCAACCTCTCGCCTGCTCCCTACCGTCTGCACTCCACAGGATGGCTGCCGAGCCGGAGCATTAGGCTGGCCCGGGAACCAGATGCGGCCCCAGCTCAGGCTCAGCTCAACTCAGCCTAGCTGCCGGCCTGCAGCTCGCCCAGGGTCACGGTGACTGTTAGCTGTTGGTTGCCACGGTAGACCGTTACCTTGGCGGTCTGGCCAGGACTCTTATTCACCAGGATATCGCTGAGCGTTTGGTTATCGGTGACTTTCTGGCCATCGATAGCGACGATGATATCGCCCGCCCGCAGGCCTGCGCGGGCCGCTGGCCCATTGGCCGTGACTGAGACGATCAAGGAGCCATAGTCAACGGGCAGATTATCCTGAGCGGCCAACTGGGGTGTGACTGAGGCCACCCGCACACCCAGGGCCGCCCGCCCCGTATGCGTCACCTGCCCTGTTGCAATAATCTGCTGTACAATGAAGCGCACCCGATTCGAAGGAATGGCAAAACCGACGCCGTTGGCCGGTGTATTGAACTCGGGATCAATAGCCGCCACCGTTGGGATACCAATGACATTGCCCGAGAGATCGACCAGCGCTCCGCCGCTATTGCCCGGGTTGATCGGGGCATCGGTCTGAATAGCGTTGGCGATCACCGCTGTTCCCTGGCCCTCCTCAGAGACTGTGCGACCCAGCGCGCTGATGATGCCGTGGGTCACCGTCTGCGTCTCGCCGAGAGGGTTCCCAATGGCAAGCACTTCCTGCCCCACCTGCAACTTCGAAGAGTCGCCCAAGGTGGCAACGGTGATGTTGCTTGGCGGATTGATCTTGACTACCGCCAGATCATCGGCGGGATCAGTGCCGGCTACCTGGGCTGTCAGGTGGGTGCCATCGGCCATCACGACCTCAATCTGCTGGGCGTTCTCCACCACATGGTAGTTGGTCACGATGTAGCCACGCTTGTCAATCACAACGCCGGAGCCGATGCCCGAAGCGCCCGAGGCCGTCGAGACATTGATCTGCACCACAGCAGGCTGGACCTTGGCAATGGCGGCCTCTCGCGCCTGCTCGTCGGTCGTCACCACCTTGGTGGTTGGAGCGCTGTTACTGCTGCCCGTCTGCAACGTCGCCGAGGCAACACCGTTGGCATTGCCAAACTCCCAGCCGGCGGCGAAGAGCAGTCCACCGAAGACCACGGCCAGGACCAGGGTGATCAGCACAGCGCGGAACGAGGAACCGCGTCGAGGCGGCGACGCCGGTGGCACAAGCGGTCCGCCTCCTCCATAATACGGGCCGCCCGTTCCCGCTGCGCTCTCACCTGGATGATATTGAGCAGCCACTACCTGCTGATTGTAGGGATCGGTCATCCCTGCTTCGTCTTCTGCGTGCGGATTATACATGAGCCTGCAACCTCCGTCGATACTCTCTCCCGACACTGCTTTCTATAATACTACTAAAGAGAAGGTCCCCGGCGAGACAGTGGGCAGGCTAAACAGGGCACGAAGCTTGCTCATTCGTCGCTTCGTGCGCACCGGGCCGTCGATCAGGCGGTCCCCGGCCACGCTGCCTCTACTATGTACTCTAAAGAGGATGATATCGCACACAACCGGGTTCGCACCTTTGTGTTTCTGCCTGTACTATAGCGGGAGATCGTCAGAGATTCCTCAGAGATGTGTAAAGGATTTGTAAGCCGGCAACAGGCTTAGAGCGCAAGCAGTGACGGAGACCCCTCTTGCCCGGACGCTCCTTCTCATGAGATAATGGTACCTACAGATAGCGAGGCTGCGCACTCTGCTTGCAGGACAGAGAAGAGGCAGCCTCCAAGGCAGAAAAGGAATGGCAGAGAAGCAAACACCCCAAGGGGGACAAAGGCATTCAACAGTCGAGGACCTCTGTTATGAGGCCAGAGAACAGCTCCAGCGCCGTAACTGGCAGGCCGCCGCTGCCAGCTATCAGCAACTGCTGGCGCTCAACCCTGAAGATGAGGAGGCCTTAGCCGGGCTGGCCCTCGCCCTCGATGGCAGCGGAGCCTATGAGCAGATGCTGGCCGTCAGCGAGCAGGCCTTGGAGCTGCAGCCTCATTCTGCCCTGGCCCTGGCATGTAAGGCGCGTGCTCTGCAAAAGCTGGAGCGCCTCTCCGAGGCCACGATCGCCAATGATCAGGCCCTGCTGCTCAATCATCACCTGGCGCTCGCCTGGCTCAACCGCAGCGGCCTGCAAATCCTCCAGCAGCGCTTTCCCGAGGCCCTGCGCAGCGCCGAGCGCGCGCTGGAGCTTGATCCCAATGATGCCCGCGCCTGGGCCAACAAGGGCACGGCCTTGCTCAATCTCAATCGGCTTTCCGAGGCCCTCGAAGCCTTCAACCAAAGCCTGGCCCGCGACCCCGACTATCTCTTTGTTCTTCAGATGAAAGGCGAGCTGCTACGGCGCCTGGGCCGCCCCCAGGAAGTGCGCGAACTGATGCACCGCGCTCTGCAGCTCGCCCCGAATGATCCTCTCTCGTTGTCGTTGCTGGCTCAGGCCCTGCGCGCCCTCGGCGAGATGGAAGAGCTGTTCGAGGTCACCAGCCAGTTGACACACCTGACCCCTGGCAGTCTGCTGGCCTGGGAGATGCATATGCGGGCCTTGCGCAGCCTGGGACGCTTCGAGGAAGCCATCGAGGCCATCGAGCGCGTGCTGGAGCTTGATCCGCATAATGTGCGCTTCTGGACCATCAAGGCCGATAATCTTTATCGCCTGGGCCGCTACCGCGAGGCGGCGCGCGTCGCCAGCTACGCCTTGCAGCTGGCCCCCGATTATCGCCCGGCTCAGCGCATCCATGAAAAAGCCGTCCGCCTGATGTACCAGCACAAGGAGCGTCGCCTGCGCTGAGCGGCTGTTTCCGGCTCTCAGTGCAGGTCGTCAGGCGCCCCAGCTGCTCAGGCTGCTCTTACTCGACTACATCGCCAGCAGTCGCTGCAGCAGGGGGAGCAGCAGATCCTGGCGATGGGCGCGCAGCGGCGCTCGCAGACGCTCAGGCACCAACACCCGAATGCGCCGCTGATGGAGCTCGTAGCGCGCCAGATCATCTGGCTGCAGGCCCGTCGCCTCAACCCAGGTCACCAGGGCCTCCATTCCCACCGGCGGATTGGCGAACCAGACCCAGACATCCATCTCCCAATTGACCGGGCGCGGGATATCGATCAGCACCTCATAGTCGGCGATTTCTGTCCCCAAAGCCCGCGCTAACTCTGCTGCCAGAGCCTGCTCAACGCGCCGACGGCGCTGAGCATCCCAGTAGAGAGCATCCAGACGCTGGAAGAGCTGACCCGCCGGGCGGCTGATCTCCAGCGCATCTTTATAGGGTCGACGCAGCTCCAGAGCTTCCGTCAGTGCCCGCGAGGCTGGCGGCATCTGTGGCTCAGCCAGCAAAGTCAGCAGGGAGGCGTCGTCTAGTCCGGTCAACCGCTCGGCGCTCAGTGCCCCCGCCAGGAGCGCCTCCTGCACGGCCCGCATCAGCATGACCTGAAAGGCACGATTGGTATGATGCCAATAGATATTGTCAAACATCTCCTGACGGGCGTGCAGCAACGAATGTAGTGGACTAATCCCCTTATGCGTCACCACGATGCGCCGCTGTCCCTGAACATTGGGATGGACACGCAGCGCCCCCTGCAGCCGCGCCACATCGACGCCTCCATAGGGCACATTGCAGGCCCGCGCATCTCGTGGGAGATAGTCCAGTTTGTCGACATCCAGGGCCCCGCTCAGCAGACTGCGTAGCAGCTCGTCATCCTCGGGCAAGCGCTTGCCCGGCGGCGGATCAATAAAGTCCGCCACACGCTCGGGAGAGAGCTGGTACTCTTCTTCCAGGATCGCAGCGATCTCGCTATTCTCAATAATCGAGCGCCCGACGCGCTCATGGGCAATGATCGGATGACCCAGCTCCTCAATGACGTGGGAAAACGGATAGTGTCCGATATCGTGGAGCAGGGCCGCCACAATGAGCGTCTGTACACTCTTAAGGGAGACGCCGTAGAGACCACCGTTGCTGCCGCGCTGCAGTAGTGCCCGCACGGCGCGCACGGCCAGATGGTAGCAACCCAGGCTGTGCTCATAGCGTGTATGCGTCGCCCCCGGCCAGATGCGATAGACAAAGCCCAACTGCTTGACCTTCTGTAGACGCAAGAAGGGGGCGCTGCCGATCAGCTTGATTTCGCGCGGACCGAGAGGGATCAGATCATAGAGGCTATCGCGCACGGTGCTGACGGGTTCTTCGTCGGGTAGGAGCGGTAGGCCACGACGATCACGCCAGGGCTGCCACATGCCCGGCTGCGCCACCTCCAGCCCCTCCAGCGGCTCCGCTTCCTCCGCCTCCGCCAGCGCTCCTTGACGCTCAAGTGCGAGCGAATCTGTTGCTTGCTCCTTCATGCTCATGCTTCGATTCTACCAGCTTCCTGGCCAGGAGAGCCAGCCCTCACCCTGTCATAGCCTGCCTCACTCTAGCTGGCTGGCTATGTGCCTGGCAGGATCGGCAAAGGACCAGCCAGCCCGGCAAGCAGTGAGGGGAGGAAGGCGCGGCAACCCTGCCAGACGGGCCAGTACTCTTGCCCTAGCAATGGCCCCCTGTGCTTGCATTCCCTCAGAGCGGCGCCTATAATAAGTCTATCTTTCAGGGAAGCCAGACAGCGTGCTGTGCAAGCGACGGGCGCTTTATTCCCGTCGCTTTCTCATTTGTGTTGCGCTTTCCTGCCCACACCCATTGTTCTATCTGTCTCTGGAATATGTGGAAAGAGGGAGAACAAGCATTGATGACCACGCCACCAGCTCAACCAACCTGCAAGCTGCTGGTGATCGATATCGACGGCACGCTGCTGACGCCCGGGGGCGAGATTACGGAGGGGACGCGTGCCGCCATTGCCGAGGCCCGGGCTGCTGGCGTCATCGTGACCCTGGCCACTGCCCGCCGCTACGGCAACACCGCCAGTATCGCGCACGAGCTGGCCTTAACCGCGCCGCTGATCCTCTACGACGGCGCCCTGATCGTTGAGCATCCCAGCGGGCGCGTCCTCTATAGCAACCCGCTACCGGACCAGGTTGCCCAACAGGGCATCTCGCTCCTCCTGGCCGAAGGCTTGCAGCCGGTGATCCAACCACTCGGCGACCCTCTGCACGAGGAAGTATGGACCGGCCCCGTCGAGCTGGATTCCCCCTGGCAACAAATTTACTTTACGGTCCACGCCGCCGAGTTGCATCGGCTGCCGCGTGAGCAGCTGCTGAGGCTAAGCAAACCAGTGCTGCGCCTGGTGGCCCTGGAGGCCCCGGAGCGGCTCCGCCTGCTGGCGCCAGCCGTGGCCGCGCTTGACTGCTCCTGGCTTCTGTTGGAGCGCGGCAACTACCAGTGCGGCGAGCTGTCCCTGTTGCGCGCCGGCTGCTCTAAGGCCACTGCGGTGGCCGCCTTGGCCGACTTGCTGCACATCCCGCTGACCGAGGTCATGGCCATCGGCGACAACGAGAACGATATCGGCATGCTCTCGCGGGTCGGCCTCGGGATCGCGATGGGTCAGGCCAGCGCCGCAGTCAAGCAGGCCGCACGCGCAACAACCACCAGCAATAGCGAGGATGGTGTGGCCTACGCCATCGAGCGCTACTTGCTCCGCGCGGCCCGCACCAGCGATTCGAATTCGCGCAGTCGCTCGACTTGCTTGTGATTCGGGGCCGCCTGCCAGCGCCGCTGCTGCACCAGCGCCAGGGCATCGCGCGCATGCATGCCCCCATCAACGAGAACGGCGCAGGCCAGCAGGGCGCTGCGACCTACCCCATGCTCACAATGGACGAGCACACGCCCGCCGCGCTGGATGCGCTCGTTGACCCAGCGGGCCCCCTCTAGCAGCTGCTCTAGCGAGAGCGGCTGCGTATCGGGCGTGGGCAAATGGAGCAGTTCAATGCCAACCCTGGCCAGGGCCTGGCGATCATCGACATACTCGGCACGTGTATCGACGACATGGGTGACGCCCAGACGCGCCAGCGCCTTGATGTCCTGCGGGTGGATACGCCCCCCGACTGCCAGCTGATCCGTGATCCAACTCAGGTTGAGCTGATCAGGGAGAGGAATATGCAGGGCACGCGCCAGCCGCTCGCTCGGCGAGTTCTCCGGGAAGAGACGAGCCGCAATGCGCGTCCAGCGACGATAGAGGACGCGGACAACCCCGGTCAAGGCCCAGCGCCAGCGCGAGAACTGGAGACGTGGGGCCTCACCGGTCTCCGGGGTCGCGGCCACCGTTGGCGCCGGCGGATCAGCGTAGACAGGATTCCCCACGAGCGGCTGCTGCGGTCTATAGCCTTCTTTTAGCTGTTCGCTCGTCTGCTTGTGCTCCATGCTCTCTATTAAGAAATGCCCCCCTCATCTTCATTTTCGTCCGTATCGCCTCACCCCGCCTCCTCATCCCGTCTCCTTCCACCGCAGCCCTCCTGCGCGACGCCCCGATCACCAGCGGCAGTCAGAGCCTCCTCGGTACCTGGACCTGGACCAATCAGGCCAGACGCAGCGCCTGGACTAGAACGAGGCCACTAACGGTGGCAAGTCAGCAGTCTGTCCTCGCTCTTCGGCAGCGTCGCGCTGCATAACGCGCTCTAGCGCCACGATTGCACACTCTATCATGCTATCATCAGGCTCGCGCGTCGTCAAACCCTGAAGCGCCAGACTAGGAGTTAAGAGAAAGCGTACCGGCGCCAGATGGTAGCAAGCCGCCCCCAGACGCAGCAGTTCGTAGGCAACCGACGCGATGACAGGCACAAGCAGCACGCGCGAAAGAAGCCGCAACCAGAGGGAGGGGAAGCCAAGCAGGGCAAAGACCACGATTGAGACAACGACGACCAGGAGCAGGAAACCGGTGCCGCAGCGCGTGTGCACCCGCGAGGCGGTGCGTACGTGGAGCACATCGAGCGGCTCTCCCTGCTCCATCGCATTGATGGCCTTATGCTCAGCCCCGTGGTAGCCGAAGACGCGCTGAATCTCAGCCAGGCGCCCGATCAGGAGCAAATAGCCGATGAGAAGCACCAGGCGGATCAGCCCCTCCAGCAAGAGATTAAGCCAGCTGCTCCCAGGAGGCAGCGGTACCAGACCGGCCAGAAAGACCGGTAGCAAGAAGAAGAGCGCGATGGCGAAGCCGAGCGAGATCACCAGCGTACCGGCCAGAGTCACCCCCCCAGCTCGCGCTGGCTTCTGCTCCCCAGCAGCCTCGCCATTCCTCGCCGACTCCTCCAGTCCCAGCGCTATGTTGGTCGAGAGCGCCATCATGCGCGTCCCCAGCACCAGCGTCTCCCACAGGAGCAAGAGGCCTCGCAGAAACGGAAGACGAAACAGGGGATTGCGATAGAGCCGCGGCTGCAGCGGCTCCTCGTAGAGGTAGATACTGCCGTCAGGGCGGCGCACAGCCATCGCGACCGAAGTGCGTCCGCGCATCATGACGCCCTCCATGACGGCCTGTCCACCGTAGTAAAATTTGGAGAAACTCGCTTTGAAGCGCTTGGCCATCATCTTCCCTTCACTTTGGCAGTAGCAACCTGGGTCACAGCCTGCCGCTCTTCCCAGGGACCAGGCTGGCCTGGAGGCGGTAGGTAGCTGAGAATGAGGCGGGCGATGTCAAAGGCCGCCTGCGGACGGCTCAGGCGCCGTGCGCTCTCGATTCGCTGCTGCAGAAGAGTCGATCCCGGTTCCAGCAACTCTTGCAGCGCCCGCACCAGCTGGTGCGGCTCCCGCGCCAGGACTCCAACACCGTTGCGCTCGACGAAAGTGACGTTGCCCTCCTCTTGGCCAGGAACGTAGCCGCTGAGGATGATGGGCAGGTTACAGGACAGAGCCTCGCAAATGGTGCCCGGGCCAGCCTTGGTGACAATGACATCAGAAGCATGCATCAGTTCGGGCATATTGGTTACAAAGCCCATGATTTTGGCGGGCACCTGCCACTTTCTCTGCTCTCTCTGCAGCTGCGTATAGAGACGCCGATTGCGCCCTGTGACAACCAGCAGCTGCACCGGTAGCCGCGCCTGGGAGATGGCTTCAACCGCGGTGCGCAGGCCGCCGCTGCCCTCGCCTCCTCCAACCAGCAGCACGACCGGACGCTCCGGCTCCAGTCCAAGCTGCGCCCGCAGCTCTTCGCGGCTGGCTACGGGCAGGGTAAAGCGCGGGTGAATCGGCATGCCGAGGAGATGGACACGCTCCGGGTCCAGCCCACGCGCCAGATAGAGCTGCCTGGTCTCTTCGGTGGGAACGACGTAGGCTGTGGCGCCTTCAGTAAACCAGGAATGATGAGCAGAGATGAGATCGGTGACAACGACAAGGAAGGGCACTGGGCGCGCCAGATGCCGCAGCGCGGCCACAGTGACATAGTTGAGCAAAGGATGAACTGAGACAATGACGTCAGGTCGCAGCTCGCTGAGGCGCCGCTCCAGTCCCTTGAGCATGAGAGGGCTGAGAAAGTGCTGCACTTCGTTGATGCGCCCGGGATGGTTGGAAAGATGGAAGATCAGCCCATAGAGGCCAGGCGTGTAACGACTGGCCGGGCCATACAGCCTGGCAAACTGGCGCAGGGGAAAGGCTCCACACTCCTCAAAGGCCTCAACGATCTCAAGCTTGAGCTGTGGACCAGCCTCTCTTGCGCCTGATTCGGCCCCGGCATCAGCTCCATTGCCCTGGCCGGGCCGGGCATCCGCCGTTGCTTCCGCCTCGCTTCGCTCTACTCGCCCGCTGTCTCCATTGCTCGCTGCGCGCTCCTGCAGCAGCTGAATGGCGCTGCTGATGGCCAGGGCCGCACTACGATGGCCTCCTCCCGTATCAGAGATCAGAAAAACAATACAGCGTTGACTCACTGGGGCACGCTCCCCCTTCCGTTCACTGCCCGGCTCCCTGGCAGGAACCGGTAGGCCGAGTATAGCATAGCCCGGAACAGAGAAGCAAGCAGCACTCGCTCCCGCTGCTCCTGCATGATATAACACCGTGTGCACGGATAGGGCGGCAGATAGCAAAGCCGATCGCCTACCCAGGAACCGCGCGGCTCTGATCCGTTCAGCTCAGTCTAGCTGAGTCAAATGAGACCGGAGCGCGCAACGGTAGTAGGTAGGCGATCGGCCCGTTCCATCTGCCAACTGTCCTCACTTCATGGCTGCTTCTTCTTCCTGCAGGTTAAAGCGCTTGCGGAAGCGTTCCACACGGCCAGCCGTATCGAGGATGCGCTGCTGACCCGTGAAGAACGGATGGCACTTTGAGCAGATGTCGACCTTGAGCACCGGCTTGACACTCATGGTCTGGAAGGTATTGCCACAGGAACAGACGACTGTGGCCTCGACATAGGTTGGATGAATCCCCTTCTTCATGACACAGACTCCCTAGTCGTATTGACACGTAGGATTATTGGCGAGCACACTGGTATCGCGTACGCTTGTAGCGACACGATTGTAGCGAGAGGAATGGAGTACGTCAAGGCGCGGCGGCCCCGCTCGCTCGATCTGACGGGGCTTCTCCTGCGCTAGCGAGACCGCGGCCAGCCCTTGCCAGCCCGCTCCCGCCGATGGGGAGCTTTCCCTTTCTCTCTCCTTCCCCCGGACAGGATGGGTCACCCTGTCTTGCGCCGTGGGGATGGATACCCGGGACTATTTTATCATAGTAACACAAATCTGGCAGGATTTATGCCCGATTCTCTCGATAGCTTCTGTCGCTGCTAGCCCGTGGCTGCCAGCGCGCTCCGACTCGCTCATGTGATACACTGCACTTGGACAAGGTGATCTATTTCCGCCCGTGAGAGCGGTTAGCAGAGGAGGCACTTGCCCAATGATCGAACGCTACACCCTGCCGGAGATGGCCGCGATCTGGTCGGACCGGTATAAAACAGATACGTGGTTACGTGTGGAGCTGCTGGTTTGCGAGGGCTGGGCGCGCGAAGGCGTGATTCCTGCCGAGGCGCTGGAGAAGATCCGCCAGGCCAGTTACAATGCCGAGCGCATGCGCGAGATCGAGCGCGAGACACACCACGACGTGATCTCGTTTCTGCGCTCGATCCAGGAGCAGCTGGGACCAGAGGGGCGCTTTATCCATCTGGGCCTGACGTCTTCGGATATCCTGGATACGACGCTGGCCGTGCAGATCAAGGAGGGCGGCGCGTTGCTGCTGGCCAGCCTCGATCGCTTGCTGGCTACGGTCGAGCAGCAGGCTCTCACCCATAAGTATACGTTGATGGTCGGGCGCAC
The DNA here is from genome assembly GCF_008974285.1 of Thermogemmatispora aurantia. Classification (GTDB taxonomy): domain Bacteria; phylum Chloroflexota; class Ktedonobacteria; order Ktedonobacterales; family Ktedonobacteraceae; genus Thermogemmatispora; species Thermogemmatispora aurantia. Next base: position 574,426 of record NZ_BKZV01000002.1, read on the forward strand.
GCATGGTATCCATGCCGAGCCGCTAACCTTTGGGTTGAAGCTGGCGCTGTGGGTCGATGAGCTGCGCCGCGCCCGCCAGCGCCTGGAGGCCGCTCTGGCCGAGGCCGCTGTTGGCAAGATTTCTGGTGCAGTGGGCACGCATGCAACGGTTCCTCCGCAGATCGAGGAGTTCGTGTGCTCTGAGCTGGGCATCGGGGTAGCACCAGTCTCCAGCCAGATTGTGACACGCGACCGCCATGCTCAGTTGATGACGGCGATGGCGCTGGTCGGCGCCTGCCTGGAACAGATGGCCCAGGAGATCCGTCATCTGCAGCGAACCGAGGTCGGTGAGGTCTTTGAACCATTTGCCTCGGGTCAGCAGGGATCGTCGGCGATGCCGCATAAGCGCAATCCTGAGCTATGCGAGCGCCTCTGTGGCCTGGCTCGTGTCCTGCGCGGCTTCGCGGTGACAGCGCTGGAGAATGTGGCACTTTGGCACGAGCGCGATATCAGTCATTCTTCGACGGAGCGCATCATTCTACCAGATGCTTTTACGCTGCTGCACTATATGCTCCATATTTTCACCCAGGTGATGGCCGGCCTGGAGGTGGATACGCGCCGCATGCAGGCCAATCTCCAGATGACCGGCGGCCTGATCTTCTCGCAGCGGGTGCTGCTGGCTCTGATCGATAAGGGGGTCGGACGCCAGGAGGCTTACAAGATGGTCCAGCGCAATGCTCAGAAGGTCTGGCGCCTGGCCAGTGACGGCCCGATCCGCGGCCCGGCTCTCCTGGAGGCGTTGAGCAGCGACCCCGAGGTGACGCGCTACCTCTCGCCCGAGGAGCTGCAGCAGGTGATGCAGATCGATTACTATCTTCCCTATATTGACACAGCCTTCCAACGTCTGGGATTATCTTAGGCAGGGAGGCACCGGGCACTTTGCTGTGTCGCGCATCGCCATCGATTTCTGCCCGGTGAAGGATCTGGCGCGTGACTAGAACATTGCTTGCCTCAACGGTCGAGCAGCCACAGGCCATCTCTCGACGCCACTGGCCTGTGCTGCTCGGCCTCGCCCTTGTGAGCGAGGGGCTGTATGTGCTCCTCTTGCTGGCACTGCGTCCAATTGCGGGCCTGGGACTGGTCCCGACGCCGCTGCTGGCCCTGCAACCCTGGAACAACCTGGCTCTTCCCTCTTCGCGGGTTGAGGCCATAAGCCTGCTGCTGACCCTATTGCTGGCGCTGACAGCCTGCTACGCTCTGGCCGGTTGGCGCGCTCTGGCCGGCGATCGCCCGGGCAGCTCAGGTTCGATGCTGGGCCTGGTGCTGGGACCTTCCTTACTCTTCGGCCTCACGCTCTTGTGCTTGCCGACGCTCTTTAGCGACACGGCCTTCGCCTCTTTATTCAGTGGGCGCCTGATCGCCCTCTACGGCCTTGCCCCCTGGCGAACGACCCCGCCCGCACTCGTCTCCGATCCATATTGGTCCTGGCTCACACCGCTCACCCGGCACAGCCCCCTGGTCTATGGTCCCCTCTGGGAATGGCTCTGCGCCCTGCTCGCCCTCCTGCCCGGGGCTTCTTCCCCAGCCTTGGGCCTGCTCTTGCTCAAGGGCTTGCTGCTGCTGGCTCACCTGCTCAATACCCTCTTGATCTGGTCCCTGCTGGGACGGCTGGGAGCCTCACCGCGAGCGCACTTTACCGGCAGCCTGCTTTACGCCTGGAATCCGCTGGCTCTCCTGGCCCTGGCCGGCGATGGACACAGCGAGGGGCTGCTGTTGACGCTGCTGCTGGTCGCCCTCTGGGGGCTGCTGTCCAGAGAGCAGGAAGGACGCTCACAGGCTGTCGCTCTGCTTGCCGAGGGAGGGGCCTTGGTGGCGCTCGGTCTGGCGATCGCTCTCAGTCCGCTGGCTCTCCCTCTGTGGCCGCTGCTGGCTGGTTTCTCGCTGTGGCAGAGAGCTGCAGCAGGCTCCAGGTGGAGCAGGCTCTGGGCCTGGACCTGGCGCTTGCTGTTACCAGCCGTCGTGGTGCTGCTGCTAGCGCTGCCTTTGTGGCACGGGGCCGACAGCTATCGCGCTGTCATGGCTGCCTCGGGCTGGCTCTCCTTTGCTCACTCGCCGCTGGCGCTGCTGGTTCCTCTTCTTCGCCGGCTTTATACGCCTCTAGCCGTGCTGCTGGACTCGCCGCGTCACCGCCAGCCAGCTCAACCTGCCGAGCTAACGGTCAAAGGTGGGGCCCTCTTCTGCTTCGCTCTGCTCTTCATCTGGCTCCTGGCCAGTACGTCCGCTCGATTCCGCTCAGGCCGCGATTGCCCTCCACCAACCGCCGCACAAGCCCTATCCTCGCTTATCACCGCATGCTTATTAGCACTCGGAGCCTGGTTGCTGCTACTCAGCTTCAATTTCTGGCCCTGGTATGCCCTGCCCCTCCTGGGACTGGCCACCCTGCGCCGCAGGGATGCTCTGAGCGGGAGCGCGCTCCTCTTCTCTCTTACTGCGCTGCTCAGCCTCGCCATGCTAGGGATCAGCAGTGCTCTCGGGCAGGCTCTGGAGGGATTACTCATCTTTCTGCCTCCTCTCGTCTATCTGACAGGAGCTTTTTTCTGGAGAGGAAGACGAGCTATTTTCAAGGAGGCGTAAAGCAGCACATGACAGACGAAATCAAACAGCGCAAGCTCGAACATATCACCGTGGCTTTAGAGGAAGGGATTGGTGTCAGTCAGCGGGCCGGTTGGGGTGATATCCACCTGGTTCACCAGGCGCTGCCCGAGATTGACCTGCAGGAGGTCGACACAACAGCCACTTTTCTGGGGCGACGCCTGGCCTGCCCGGTGGTCATTTCCGCTCTCACCGGCGGCCACCCAGAGGCTATGACCATCAACCGCAATCTGGCGCGGGCGGCGGAGCGCTACGGGCTGGCACTCGGGGTAGGCAGCCAGCGGGCTGCGCTGGTCAATCCTGACCTGGTCCCGACCTACGCTGTTGTCCGCGACGAGGCACCCCAGGCCTTTGTCATTGCTAATATCGGTGCGCCGCAGCTGATCGACCAGGAACGCCATCCCGCCTTTACGCTCTCTCAGGTTGAGCAGGCCATTGCCATGATCCAGGCCGATGCCCTGGCGATTCATATGAACGCACTCCAGGAGGCGACTCAGGTCGAGGGCGATCGGCGCATGCGCGGTGTGGCCACGGCCCTGCGGCGGTTGACCGCGGAGGTCACGGTGCCAGTGATCGCTAAGGAGACAGGAGCCGGCGTTTGCCGTGAGCAGGCCCTGCTGCTGCGCTCCTGCGGGGTGGCCGCAATCGATGTCGGCGGGGCTGGCGGCAGCAGTATGTCGGCACTGGAGGCCGCGCGGGCCCGCTCCCACGGAGCGACGCAAGCCCAACAGATCGGACAGCTCTACCGCGACTGGGGGATTCCGACGCCGATTGCTCTGGTGGAAGCTGGGATAGCCGGCCTGCCGTTGATCGCTACCGGCGGCGTGCGCAGCGGTTTGGATGTAGCGCGGGCCATAGCGCTGGGTGCGACGCTGGTCGGGATGGGTTTTCCGTTTCTGAAGGCGGCCAGCGAGAGCTACGAGCGCGTCTGCGAGCTGCTGGAGCAGACACTGACGGAGCTGAAAATCGCTATGCAGCTGAGTGGAGCAGCCGATCTAGCGTCCCTGCGCCAGGTGGATGTGGTCGTCACTGGCGAGACGCGCGCCTGGCTCAGCTTGCGTGGCTTTGAGGAGGAGCTACGGGCTTTGGCCAATCGCCGCGTCAGGGCTGCTACCTACAGCGTTCCAGTGGTAGAGACAGCGCCGGAAGAGCATCAGCGACCCCCGTCGGTCGATGGCCACAGCTGAGCGAGCCACTTTTGCGCACATCGAGAGGGGGGCCTATCTGCCTGCGCCCTCCCCTGCCTCACTGACTCACTGGCCGCGGCCCTCGCTCAGCTGCTCTTCGAGGATCTGCCAGTCCTGGATGGTGTTGACGTTGAGGAACGAGCGCAGCTCGGGGTCGAGGGGCCGCAGCTCTTCCTCGCTCAGCCAGCGCACAGGGGCGACAGTGAGCAGACTGCGGGGATTGCGCTGGCCCCGAGACAGCAGGGCGGCGATGACGCTCACCAGGGAGCGAGGATAGCGTGCCAGCAAGACCTGCGGACGCTGTCCAACCAGGGGAATAGCCAGCCGCTCGTCATGAGCAGGCAGGCCGAGCAACCAGGCCAGCAATTGAGGATGAAGCAGTGGCTGGTCGACGGCCAGCGCCACAGCCTGTGGAGCCCGGATAGCAAGCAGGCCGCTATAGAGGCCCATCAAGGGACCTTGATCGGGGACAAGATCGACAACCAGACGCACCGCCGCTGGGAGCTGGTCAGCATAGCACGCGGCACTGCTTTGATCGCGCACCACGACAAGCACTTCCGGCGTTTGCGCCAGAGCCAGACGGGCCAGGCGCCCGAGGAAAGTCTGGCCTTTCTCCTCAGCCGCCGGCAGCGGGAGCAGGGCTTTGTCATATCCCATACGCTGACTGCGCCCGCCGGCCAGAATCAGGCAGGCCGCGGCTGGCGGGACAGGCGCAGAGACCCGTTGAGGGGCGGCAGGACGCAGCTTCTTCATCATCAGTAGGTGGGTATAGGTCATGGCGGGTTGCCCCAGGTTGGCCCGGACTCGATAGCTTTCCAGCAAAAAAGCCTCCCCCCAAGCCCACGCCCAGTCGTGGCGAGAGCACGAGGGCAGGCCCGTTGCGGTGGCTTTCTATTACGCTGGCGAGCAAACTAACTCACAAGCGAGTGAGCAAGCGAAGGAAAAAGGTATTGGCGTTGGCCGTCGCCCAGCGCAGCACCCCTCAGCGGGAGGCCGCACGCGCCTTGGCCTTGCGGCGGCTGCTCTTCGGAATGTACTGCTGGCGTTGTCGATAGGCCACAAAACTCGCCTGCTCTTGGGGGAACTTGCGCACCAGATAGACCACCCACCAGATCGCCCAGCCTACCAGCCACAGCAGCCAGAGATAGCGCCAGACACGCCAGGCAAAGAAGTACTGATCCAGGTAAGCGCGGGCAAAGATCAGTGGATAGCCAACCAGGCAGATGGCCGTAAACCAGCTCAAATAGCGGTCCAGCATATACTTGATCACGGCCTGGTTCTTAAAGAAGCGCTTGCGCCCCTCGACTGCGTAGTAGAAGCAGATCAGCAGCCCAGCGGTACAGAAAATGAGCCAGGGCACATAGAAATGGAAGGCTTCGGGGCCTCCCAGGCCAGCGTTCTGTCCCGCCGTCCAGGGATCAGTGAAGAGCCAGCTAATCAGGTTGAAATTCATCGTGCTCCCTTCTGCTCCGAGCGAAGAATAAGTTCGCTGCGCTGCGTAGATATCAGGAGATATCGGGGGATATGATACCATGCTCAGGCAAAGGAGTCCAGAGGTTGTCGCCGGCTTCCTCCTGCCCCCTGGTCAGCTGACCCCTTCTACGCAGACTGGCAGGCAGAGGGCGCGAGAGCGCCCAGGGCGACCAGCGGCGATCTCCTCTGATATAATGGAGAGCAAGCGCTCTCAGCCCGCGCTGCTATGCTAGCTTATCCTAACAACGGCAAGGAGTCCCCTTATGTCCCCGACGCGACGCATCGTGATCATGGCCGAGGGCCATTTTGAGTGGCACTACGGCAAGACAGCCACGGGCATCATCCGCTACAGCCAGGACCCGGTGGTGGCCGTGATTGACAGCACACACGCCGGACAAGATGCCGCTCAGGCCCTGGGTGGAGACCTCGGGCGCGGCATTCCTGTGGTGCAAGACATTCACGAAGCCTTGCGCTACCAGCCCACTACGCTCATCATCGGCGTAGCCCCAATCGGGGGTGATCTACCGCGGGCCTGGCGTGCCCAGCTGCTTACCGCCATCGAGGCCGGCCTGGAGATCATCAGCGGCCTCCATTATTTCATCGCCGATGACCCCGAGCTGCGAGCCGCCGCCGAGCGGCGCGGCGTGACCATCTGGGATGTGCGCCGCCCGCCTGATAAGAAAGTTGTGGCTGCTTACAAGCCGCATCGCCCCGGCAGTCACACGGTGCTCACCGTTGGCTCCGACTGCGCCACTGGCAAGATGACTGTCGCTATTGAACTCGATCGCGCCGCCCGCGCCCGCGGGCTAAACAGCGCCTTCTTCGCCACCGGACAAACAGGGATCATGATCGCCGGACGCGGCCTGCCTGTCGACCGCATCATCAGCGATTTTATCGCTGGCATGGTCGAGGAAATGACGCTGGAACTGGCGGCCCAACACGATTGGGTCTTTGTGGAGGGCCAGGGATCGATCAACCACCCCGGCTACTCACCGGTGACACTGGGCCTGCTGCACGGCTCGCTCCCCGATGCCATGATCTTTTGCCACCAGGCCGGGGCCACCACGATCGAGGGTTATCCGCATTGCCCGCTACCGCCTCTGCCGCGTCTGATTCAGATGAACGAAGAGGTAGTCAACTGGCTGCACCGTCAGCATAACAGCAAAGTGGTGGGTATCTCCCTGATTACGCGCGGCCTCTCCCTGCAGCAGGCCGAGGAGGCCATTCGCCGCACCGAAGATGAAACGGGCCTGCCAACTACCGATGTGCTGCGCTTCGGCCCGGAGAAGCTGCTCACGGCCCTGCTGCAGCACTTCGGCGCTGCAACCAGCTAAGATAAGAACGGAACGGCACTGCCTGCTGTCTGCCCTGTGCCAGCTGGCGCCGGGCAGGCCGCTGACTCAGGCGCTCAGGCTAACGATCGTCACGCCATCTCCGCCTTCGCGCGCCGGCGCCGGCTGATAGGACTTGACGAGCGGGTGCTTGGCCAGGTGCTCACGCACCGCTGAGCGCAGAGCGCCAGTCCCTTTGCCGTGGACAATACGCACCGCCACCAGGCCAGCCAGGGCGGCATCGTTGAGGTAGCTCTCCAGCTGCTCCAGCGCCTCCTCGACGCGCCAGCCGCGGATGTCAAGCTGCATGGAGACCTCGGGACGGTCCTCGGCGCGCGGCAGTACGATTGCCGGAGCCTGACGACGGCTCCGATGCTCAGCCGCCTGCCGTCCGCCGAGACGCCGCAGGTTCTCCAGCGGCACGCGGAAGCGCAAGGCCCCCATCTGTACCTCAGCCTCGCCTCGCTCGGGCGCCAGGCTCACCAGCTCGGCATTCTGACCGAAATTGAGCACCCGCACCAGATCACCAACCTGCAACGGTCCCTCGCTTAGCTCATCCCGCTCCTCCCGCGGCTGGCTCTGAGCTGGCTCGGGAAGCAGCTCCAGCTTCTCGTCCAGCTGACGCACCTGGCGCCGCGCCTGATCGAGACGCTCGCGCGTCAAATTGACGCGGTGCACATCTAGCTTGATACGCGCTAGCTGAGCCTGTACCTCCTCGACCTCACGCCGTGCGCGGGCCCGCGCCTCATTAAGGATGCGCACGCGCTCGCGCTCCAAGCGATGGCGCTCCTCTTCAAGCTGACGGCGCTGATGCTCGGCCTCAGCGCGCTCCATACTCAGGCGGAAGCGCTCATCAGCCACGGCCTTGCGCTCGTGCTGTAGGCCCTCTAGCAGCGTCTCCATGCGCACGCCGGCACTGCCCAGGAATTCCCGCGCCCGCTCGATGATCTCCTCATCGAGGCCCAGGCGACTGGCAATGGCCAGGGCATTGCTACGGCCCGGCAGACCAATACTGAGATGGTAGGTCGGCGAAAGTGTCTCGACGTCAAATTCGACCGAGGCGTTCACCGCCCCAGGCTGCTCATGGGCGAAGGCTTTCAGCTCGGTGTAGTGCGTCGTGGCTACCGTGGTGATGCGTCGCTCCAAAAGGAAGCTGAGGATGGCCCGGGCCAAGGCCGAGCCTTCGCTGGGATCAGTGCCGGCCCCCACCTCGTCGAGCAAGACCAGGATGGGCGGCACCTGCTCGCTACCTCTGATGCTGCTGGCAACCAGCTCATGCGCGCCTTTGCCGCTGATAGCGGGCCGGCTGCGTTCATGCCAGTCCTCGATCTGGCGGACGATTTCGATGATCCGGCTCAAGTGCGAGGAGAAGGTGCTCAGGTTCTGCTCGATGCTCTGCTCGTCGCCAATGTCGGCAAAGACCTCCTCAAAAACGGCAATTTCGGAGCCGTCTTCAGCAGGAATATGCAGCCCGGCCTGAGCCATCAGGGTCAGCAGGCCCACCGTTTTGAGGGCAACGGTCTTGCCGCCGGTATTCGGCCCGGTGATGACGACCATGAAGAAGTCGTGCCCGATGCGGAAGTCGATCGGGACAACACGCCCGCTGAGCAAGGGGTGACGGGCACCACGCAGCTCGATGCGCCCCTCGTTGTTGAGGCGCGGCTCGCTACAGCGCAGCTGGCGGCTGTAGCGGGCTTTGGCCAGGTGCAGGTCAAATTCGGCCAGGCGCTCGACCATCGCCGTCAGCGCCTCGGCCTCACGCCCAATCTCGTGAGAGAGTGTGCGCAAGATGCGCTCGATCTCCTGGCGCTCTTCGATCTGCAACTGGCGCAGATGGTTGTTCATTTCGACGATGACTAGCGGCTCAACGAAGAGCGTGGCGCCACTGCTCGATTGGTCATGAACAATGCCCCGCACGAGGCTACGGTTTTCGACTTTGACCGGGACGACGTAGCGCTCGTTGCGAATGGTAATGATCGGCTCCTGGAGAGCGGGCGCCAGTTCGTTGACGATGGTGCGCAGCCGCTCCTGCAGGCGCTGGGTGGCGCTGCGAATCTCGAAGCGCAGGCGCCTCAGCAGAGGGCTGGCACTATCGAGGATCTCGCCGTCTTCGTTGACGGTCTCTTCGATGCGCCGGATGAGGTGAGGCCGCTCAGGAATGGCCTCACCCAGGCTCCGCAGGAGCGGGAACTCGTCGGGATCAAGCTTCTCCAGAAGACGCGCTACCTGGGCCGCGCTGCGCAGGGTGTTGAGCACCTCCACTAGTTCGGTGGGCGTCAGTACCCCCTCGCGGGCAGCACGCGCAATCAGCGCCCGGATGTCACGCGCCGGCCCCACACTGGCATTGGCCTGGACGTCGAGCAGATGCACCGCTTCGCTGGTGTAGGCCTGCCGTTCCCGCACCTCTTCGAGACTGGTCGCTGGCTCCAGAGCCAGCACCAGCTCTTTGCTGGCGGAGAAACTGGCCTCCCGGGCTACTCGCTCCAGGATTTTGGGATATTCAAGCGTCTGAATACTTTTTTCGTGCATAGATGCCTACGGATACCAGTCAATACTCGCTGGTAATGAGTTCTCATGATGTCGGCCCCAGTGCACTGCTTTCCTGTTCTCCCCACCTCTGTACTAGCAGGTCAGGGTAATCAGTATTGAACCGGGGCGGCAAAAAAATAAGATAGCTTTAGCATACCATACCATACAAACACGAGGGAACGGCGAAACTATGCCCGGTACCGCAGTACCCAGCTGCCTGGCGGATTCCTCCGACGATCTTGAGCGTCTCTAGCCCGAGCCCGGAGCAGCTAACGCTCCAGCCTCTACTATAGTTCCAAGAGCGGCGACGATAACGACTGAGCCTGGCACCTGAGCTTTACCGCACTCCCGCCCGGAGTCAGGTTGCAGGGAGGCGTCTACCCCCCTCCCGTTTCCTCTGGAAAGAGGCAACCCTCTGACGTTTATAACCTCTAGAGGCTTATCGTTTCGTCTCTCTGGCTATAGCCGGGAGAGTGTAGAGAGAAGAGAGAGCGTTGCGCCATCACTGGCAGTGACAATGCTCTGACGAAGTAGCACACCGCGGAGAGGAGTATCTGTTATGATTCTTCATCTGGGCGAGGCGGTTTATTGGGGGAGCGTCGAGGTGATTTTTCTAGCCGGGACGATTACTGCTCTGGACGAGGAGCGCCAGACCGTGACGGTGCGAATTGAGCGGGCAACGCCTAACGCGGCCCATCTGATCGGTCAGGAAGCCGAATTTTTTGCCGATGGCTTGGAGCCGTTGACGGCCCTGGGCGAGCTTCCCCCAGGTCTGACAGACCATCCAGTGGCCGAGCGGCAGCCATTGCCAGCCATGGATGAGGCGGAGAAGCTGCGGCGCGCCGCTGCCGCCGCCGTGCACCAGCTCTACGGCTATCACCGCCTGCCAGCAGAACAGGAGCAGGCGCTCATCGCCGAGGTACGGGTCATGCTGGAAGCTGACCCGGCCCTGCGCGCGCGGACGCTGGCGACGATGGACGAGATTCTACGCCTGGACTTTTTGGGCAGTCGATCGACATCTCCCCACTCTGACCAGAAGGAGGGGGGTGCCTCCTCCTAGCCCTCGTCGGTACAGACCCAATATGATATGCTCTATGCGAGAGGAGTGATGGCCAGCAGAGGAGGCGACTCGATGCGCCGTCACGCCGAATAGCGAGACGAGGTGAACACCGTGCAATGCCCGCATTGTTCCGCTCCCATCGCCCCAGCAGCGCAGTTTTGTCCCATCTGCGGCGCCGCTCTGGCCACTCCAGCCAGCCCGAAACCCGCCTTCCCTGTCCCTGGCAGCGAACCGGCTCCTGTTCGAGCGCCGCAGCAACTGGCCAGCCGTGGTGCCGTCGTCACTCCTGCACGCCGTCGGCATCATGGCAGACGCTGGCTTCTCGGCTGTCTCGGCACACTTGCTATCCTGCTCATTCTGCTCCTGGCTTCCTGGGCCTTCCTCATTCGTCCCACTCTGAACCGGCTGGCCAAGGAGCAGATCAATGCTGCCCTCGATAGCGCCGTTCAAGAGATCGACCCTACGCGTACCACCCAGCTGCCTGGCGGCCCTGTCCGTCTCAGCGAGACCTTCCTCAACAACCTGCTCACGCTGGCTCACTCGCCCAGCAGCCCTATGCAGGACGCGCACTTTACTGTTACTCCCAGCACCATCACCCTCACCTTCACGCTCTATGGGCAGGCCAATAGCATTAGCGCCGTGCCCCTGGCCAGCGCTGGCCAGCTGCACGTCAGCGATCTCCACATCCAGGGTCCCATCGGCTGGATTCTCTCCGACGACGATCTCACTACGATCGTCAACCAGCATCTGGCCACAGCTCAACAGCGTCTCCGTCATCCAGTGCTGGCCGTCGTGCTCCAAAATCACGCTGTCGAGCTGCTCCTTGGTCCCCCCTCCAACGCCAATGGTTCGTCTGCCTCCATCCTCCTCGCCGCTGCCCGGGTCTGAGCAGAGGCATGGGAAAGAGCAACAGCGACAGCAGCAACTGATCTGGCTGTAGTGGCAGAGGATGCGAGGAGGCAGAGGGCCGCGTCAGCACTGCCGGTGGCAGCTGGCTGGCGCTCTGGCGCTGGTGGACCTCGGCAAAGACCGAGGAGACATCGGGCAGGAAACCATTGTTATCCTCTCCCAGAGGCCAGTAGACCAGGGCCGCGCGTCCGATGATATTCTTACGCGGTACAAAACCCCAGTCGCGCGAGTCCGAGCTGCCTGCCCGATTATCCCCTAACACAAAGTAGCTATCGGGCGGCACAACACGATTGGAAAAGGAAGGATAGGGATTGCCCTGCCGACGCGGATCAACGTAGGTCTCATGGAGGGTCACGCCGTCGACGATGACCGTTGTTCCCTGAATCGTGATCACATCGCCTGGTATGCCGATGATACGCTTTACATAATCCTGACTGGGATTGGGCGGGGCAACGAAAACAATCACATCACCGCGCGCTGGCGCATGGAAGAGGTACGACCACTTATCGACGAGGATTAGCTCTTTGTCATGGAGGTTCGGCTCCATGCTCATACCTTCAACGTAGAAATTCTGGATGGCAAAGCGAATGATGAAGAACATCAGCCCCGTGAGGACGAGGGTCTCGATCACTTCACGGACCAGACGCCAGCGCTTCTCAAAATCAAGCTCCGGATTCATGCGAACTCCCGGCGCTAGACACGCCAGTGTGCTCAGGGTATTTCAGCCAGTACTATTATAAGGCACCGTGGAGACAAACTCTACAGCTCAGGAGCACCTTCCCGCAAGATAAGAGGCCGTGACAGGCCCCCGTTCGACTCTGCTCCTGCTCATCTTCCCTCCTCCTTTCGGGCTATGTCCCTGGATAGGGAGATCACCTCCGTGCCCGGCTGGTTGCAGGCCAGAGCGGCCCGTCGTTGGTTTGTCCTTTAGCTGAGGAAGCGAAAAGATTGGAGCATTGGGACAAAGGCGCTCCGAGAGAGCTGTTGATAGCGCACCTCTGGCACGACAATGTAGATGCTGTAGAGCCTGGTCTGCGCCGAATGAGCGGGATGGTTAGTCGCCAGCAAAACGATCTCCATGCGGACCTGCTGCCCCAGGATCTGCACATCGCCCGTGGCTCCCTGCTGCTGCCAGATCTGGCCCCCTACAGTAACGGTGGGCGCCAGGCTCACCCTCTTGAAGTTCTTGTAGAGGCCGCTTTTCTCAAAGGTGTCCAGGCTCACGCTGACGGTCTCTTCCGGCGAGGTGGCCGCGTTGGGGTTGGGCACGACCTGTACTGAAAGCGTTGCGCTGTCGGCCTCGTGGCTGAATTCAACACTGCTGCCAGCGGGACTGACTTGCCAGTCTGGCAGGTAGCCGATGCTGAAGCCGTCGCCCCGGTAGAGCCTGAGTTGCACTCCTCCAGGCACCGTGATCAGACCAGCGGTCGGGCTGGCATTGGCCCGCGCCCCTGCGCCCGGTGTGGCGGCCTCGGAGTTGTTGCTCCCTCCTCCACAGGCGACTCCCATCATAGCGAGGGTTACGAGGAGTATGAGAAGAGAGAGAGGCATAGCGCTGGCATGGTCGCGAATGAGTCGTCGTTGACAGGCAGCGCAGGCGAATCGAGACATAGCACACCCCCATTCCTCATAGAAATCATCGCCGCTTCTCTGCGTCTTCAGCGCACCGAAGCGCTGCATCTCGAAGAAGCCGGCTTGTGCGACAGGTTGCGCAACGGGCGTTATTATAGCATATCCAGCCAGCCTGCAGAAGAGAATTTCTGGCTACCACCCTCGGCCTCACGCCATGTCATCAATGGCTGTGCAAGAAGAGAACAGTACCCTGAGCCAGACCGCTTCCAGGCCGCTCTAACGAAAAACGATCAGGTCCTCCTGACTTGACGCAGCAGGTCCTGTGTTGTACCCTGATAACAATATGGAACGTTTGTCTTAGTCCAGTGGCTCGTAGCCCCCGCCCGCCTGCCCAGGACCAGGACTTTATTCCCCAGGACAGGACTTCTTGAGCCAACCGCAGCATTCTCGATCTGCAGAAGATACAGTCCGGCAACTTGACATCAAAAGAGATAAGACAAAGAAAAGAAAAGAGAAGCTTGGGGATCTCAACAGTGGATAAGATCGTTATCCGTGGCGCACGAGAACATAATCTGAAGAATATCGATCTCACTATCCCTCGCGACAAGCTGGTGGTCATCACTGGGTTGTCAGGCTCCGGTAAGAGCAGCCTGGCTTTCGATACCATCTTCGCCGAGGGCCAGCGCCGCTACGTCGAGTCGCTCTCGGCCTACGCTCGCCAGTTCCTCGATAAGATGGATAAGCCCGATGTCGACCACATCGATGGGCTGTCACCGGCGATCTCGATTGATCAGAAGGGAGCAACCCACAACCCACGTTCGACGGTCGGCACGGTGACGGAGATCTATGACTATCTGCGCCTCCTCTACGCCCGCGTCGGCCATCCTCATTGCCCTCGCTGCGGGCGCGAGGTGAGCCGTCAGACCGTCCAGCAGATTGTCGACGCGATCTTACAGCTGCCCAACGGGTCGCGCATCATGTTGCTGGCTCCGTTGGTACAGGGACGCAAGGGCGAGTATAAGCATATCTTCGAAGAGATGCGCCGCTCGGGCTACGTGCGCGTCCGCGTCGATGGCACCATCTATGATCTAAGCGAGAATATCGAGCTAGATAAGCAGAAGAAACACTCGATCGAGGTGGTGATCGATCGCCTGGTTATTCGCAAGGCGGGACGACGCCCTGCCCTGAGCCTGCTGACCTCCAGCCAGACAGGCAGCTACCCGGATGTGCTCCCGGCTCCTTCAACAAGCGAGCAGCAGGCACTGCACCGCGTGGCCGAGGAAGCGGTCCCTTATGCTTTGCCTTCGCGCCCCCCTGCAGACCAGGATGGCAAGGAGGGCGAGCCAGGCCTCTTGCGGGCGGCGACTCCTGCAGAAGAGACGGCAGCGACCCTGGCCGAGCAGGATGAGGTGGATGCGGCTTTCCGCCAGCGCCTGACCGATTCGTTAGAGACCACGCTCAAGCTGGGCAACGGCGTGGCCCTGGTCTCCATCGTCGGCGGTGAGGAGGTGCTTTTCTCGGAGCGCTTCGCCTGCGTCTACTGCGGTATCAGCTTGCCAGAGATCGAGCCGCGCACCTTCAGCTTCAACAGCCCGCACGGCGCCTGTCCAGCCTGCACAGGCCTCGGCACTCAGCGCGAGCTGGACGCCGAGCTGTTGGTGACGAACCCCGACCTGACAATCCGTGAGGGCGCCATCGCCCTCTGGAGCAAGATGATCAATGGCAGCCAGTGGGAGTCAGCCAAGCTGGAGGCGCTGGCGAAGCGCTTTCAGATCGATCTCGATCGTCCCTGGCGCGAGCTATCGCCCGAGCAACAGCAACTGATTCTCTACGGTACCCAGGAGCCGCTGACGATTCGCTATACGCCCCAGCACGGCCAGACGCGCTCGTATACGGTGACCTTTGAGGGAGTGATCCCCACCTTGGAGCGCCGCTATCGTCAGACGGAGAGCGAGCTGATCCGCGAGGAGATCGAATCGTATATGTCGACGCGGCTCTGCCCCGAGTGCCGAGGAGCGCGTCTGAAGCCGGAGGCGCTGGCGGTGACGGTCGGTGGACGCAATATCGTGCAGGTGACGCGCCTCTCGGTGAAGCAGGCTCAGCGCTTCTTCCTGGAGCTGGATGCCGGTCCGGCCCCTTCTCTGGGGGTGCAGCCGTTGACCGGCGGCTACAACGAGGACGGCGAGCCGCGCGCGCCCGATCCGCTGGCCCCGATCCCTCCCAATGAGCCGCTGGTCAAGGTACGCTTGAGCGAGCGCGAACGGTTGATTGCCCGTCAGATCCTCAAGGAGATCCGCGCCCGCCTGCAGTTCCTGGTCGACGTGGGCCTGGACTACTTGACGCTGGACCGCACAGCGATGAGCCTCTCCGGCGGCGAGGCCCAGCGTATCCGCCTGGCGACTCAGATCGGCTCCGGGCTGATGGGCGTGCTCTATATTCTGGATGAGCCAAGCATCGGCCTCCACCAGCGCGATAACCATCGCCTGATTCAGACGCTTTTGCGCCTGCGCGATCTGGGCAATACGGTACTGGTCATTGAGCACGACGAGGATACGATGCGCGCCGCCGACTATATTATCGATATCGGCCCAGGCGCGGGCGAGCACGGTGGCCAGGTGGTGGCAGCAGGCACATTCGACGAGGTGGCCGCTCATCCGCAATCGTTGACAGGCGCTTACCTCTCGGGCCGGCGACGCATCGCCACCCCTACCCAGCGCCGGCCTGGCAATGGCCACTTTCTGACCATTGTGGGCGCTCGCGAAAATAACTTGAAGAATATTACCGTGCGCATCCCGCTGGGCAAGCTGGTAGCCATTACTGGCGTCTCTGGCTCCGGCAAAAGCTCGCTGATGATCGATATCCTTTATCGCAAACTGGCGCAGGCACTCAACCGTGCCCACGAGAAGCCGGGAGCCCACGATCGTATCGAGGGCATCGAATACCTGGACAAGGTGATCGACATCGATCAGTCGCCAATCGGACGCACACCGCGCTCGAACCCGGCAACCTATACGAATGCTTTTACGGGCATCCGCGACCTGTTCGCCCAGGTGCCCGAGGCACGTCTGCGTGGCTACCAGCCGGGCCGCTTCTCCTTCAACGTCAAGGGGGGGCGCTGCGAGGCCTGCAAGGGCGAGGGTATTGTACGCATCGAGATGAACTTTTTGCCCGATGTCTACGTGCCCTGTGAGGTCTGTCACGGGAAGCGCTACAATCGCGAGGCGCTAGAGATCCGCTATAAGGGGAAGAACATCGCCGAAGTGCTGGATATGACCGTCGAGGACGCCATGCACTTCTTCGAGCACGTGCCGACGGTCTATAGCAAGCTAAAGACGCTCTACGATGTTGGTCTGGGCTATATCCGCCTGGGCCAGCCGGCGACGACCCTCTCCGGCGGCGAGGCTCAGCGCGTGAAGCTGGCAACGGAGCTGTCGCGCCGCGCTACGGGCCGGACCCTCTATCTATTGGATGAACCAACGACGGGCCTGCACTTCGCCGACATCGAGCGTCTGCTGAATGTCCTCCAGCGCCTGGTGGACGCCGGCAATACGGTACTGGTGATTGAGCACAATCTGGACGTGATTAAATGTGCAGACTGGATCATTGATCTGGGACCAGAGGGTGGCGAGGCCGGAGGTGAGGTGATCGCTGAGGGAACGCCCGAGGAGGTGGCCTTGCAGGAGCGCTCTTACACCGGCCAGTTCCTCAAAGAAATCTTTGCCCGCGAGGGCCGGGAGGCCAGGGAGGCCAGGGTCTAAGCGCCTAACTACCTGCTCCTCTCCCGGCTCTCACGCTACGCTTCCTCTGCTTCGCTCAGCGCTGGCTCCAAGCAGCAGGTTCGGCGGAGTAGTCGATCCATTGCCTTAGCCAGCTCGCCAGTGGTTACCGCTAGCTTGCCCAATGGCGCATCGGCAGTCCAGGCACAGGTGAGCGGAAGGTGGGCAGGCGCGACATCGCCAGCGAGCCGATGTAGACGGTCCGCAGGTCAGGTCCTCCAAAAGTGATGCTGGTCAGCGATTGCAGCGTCCGCCCGGCGCAGGCGGCCATGTCGGCAGGAGTGGCTGTACCGCTGGCCACTTTCTCTTCGAAAGTCGAGAGGACCTCTTCGTTAGCCTCCTCAAAGACGACGTGATAGTCGCCGTCGGTGGTGATAATGCCAAGGCCGTTGCGCAAGGGGGTCGTCACCCAGACGTTGCCCTCCGCATCAAAGGCAAAGCCATCGACAACGGCCCCCACGCCGAGGCCATCGGGTCCAAAGACCTCCTTGTCGGTCAGGCTACCATCGGGCTGGACGCGGAAGCGCAGGATGCGGTTCTTCATGGTTTCGGCAACATAGAGAAATTCCTCTTTGGCATCCAGACGGATCTCGTTGGTGAAATAGATGCCATCATAGACGATGCGGGGCCCCTTCTCGTCAAGCAGCACAATATAGCCATCGGGACGTGGCTGTGCCGCGGCGGGCCACCACTGCTGTTCTCGCGTCGAGAAAGCCAGCCAGAGGCGATCTTTGCTATCGATGAAGACATAGTTGGCACAGGTGGTAGGGACGCCATCGACTTCGGTCAGGACATCCTCGCTGTGGCCATCGGGGAAGAGACGCTGGATACGCCCATTGCCGATGTTGGCGATGTAGAGTGAGCCATCGCGGGCCATCGCCAGGCCGTTTGGTTCGCCCCCCAGGCCACCGAAGAGAAGAATTGCTGGCTCCCATCAGGAGCAATGCGCATAACGCCGCCGCGACCGTCTGAGGTCCAGAGGGTGCCGTCCGGCTGCGCGATGATCGACTCGGGACGGACAAGATCGTGACCGGTGTAGGTGAGAGCGCTCAGTTCAAGGCGAAATTCCTTGATAGGAGGATGGCTGTCGCTCATGATGCTTACTCCCTTTCTTCTTTGAAGAGGGTCCTACTGCCTGGACCAGTCGTTTATCGCCACAGATGACCCCCTCGTCACGGCGCCCTTGCTGGCCTCAGAGGCAGTAACTGGCTAAGAGGGGTCAGTGCCTCATTCTGTGACAGATTGTATACTATCGCCTCATGTTGATGCAATGCGCAACGGACTGGAGTAAGATGAGGCCCGGTCTCGGCCTCGCTTCTCCAAGTCCAGCCCAGCCCTCGTAGTGGAAGCTGCAGTCGAGAGCCAGCTCGTACTGCACGGAAGAACGCCAGAGGATCACCGCGCAGACGCAAGCGACTAGCCATCTGAACGGGCGCTACCTCGTGTCAGCCGCTGCCTTATCCCCAGTAGCCAGGCCAGGCAGGCACAGAGCAGGGCCAATACGATTCCGAGGGGGAAGATGTTGTTCAGCTGCAGCGCTATCTGGAAAGATTGGCCGCCCTTCAGCTCCGCAAGCGGCAGCGAGAAGAGCGCTAGATGTAGCGACTGGGCCGTGAGGATCTCATAGACGATCAGCCCACCTACTCCCAGGAGCAGCAGGAGCAGAGCCATGAAGATCCCGAATAGGAGGCACTCAAGCGAATACCTGACAAGCCGGATGAGCATTGCAACATCTCCTTTGCACCAGCCTTGTGGGCCAGTTCAAGCATGGCCAAGCTATAAGAAATTTCACTTACTTCTGCGCGAGGAGCCTTTACTCTGGCGATCCAAACTCAAGCGCGCTCGTGCCGCAGGCGGGCAGTCCCCAGCCAGAGACTGCCTCTGTAGAGCGCCAGCACCAGGAGCAGGGCAGCTGCGATCTCGATCAGCAGCTGGACTACGGTTCCACCTGGCAGACCGTGCAACATCTCCTGTACATGGAGATATAGCATTGAGAGAGGCACATCTATCAGTAAAAGTACCGCCCCTACTGTCAGCATGCTCAGCGGATCACCGGTCGAGTAAGGCAAGAGAATTCCCATGACGAAGCAGAGCGGTGGGAGCAACAGGGCAGGCGGCAACCAGAGCAGCATGAGATCAGGGCGCCCAGCTACCAGCAGCAGGACCAGCGTCGCCAGAGACCAGAGCACAAAGGGGAGCACCAGGCAAGTCCAGAACTTGGCGGACAGTAAAAGGCGCAGCTCTAGCGGTGTCGCTGTCAGCACGCGATAGGCATGACGATCGCGCCCCCACGAGGTCTGGCTCAAGCTAGCCAGTAGCGGTAAGAACACAGGAGGGGCCACCTGCGCCAGTAGTAAGAAGAGGAGAGGATTCGTCGTGCGCGTCAGCAGGAGACCCACCAGCGTGGTCAGCCAGATCCCGAAGATCATCACACTATCGATCACCAGGTAGTCATAACGACAGAGACTTTTCAGCTCGTAGGCACAGGAGGCCCACCACAGTGGTGAGGGAAAGGGCAGCCAGCGCAAAGGTGCCCACTGACCTCGCGTGCCCGTTGCTAAGCGCTCACAGTGCTCCAGTAGGAGGCCATAGAGCACCCCTGCCAGCAGCGTCCCTGCTAAGAGCAGGCCCACCCCAGCGAGGACCGCCTCCAGGCGCGGCTCCAGCACAAGCGCCATCCAGCGGACCGGCAGAAGCAGCGTCCAGGCCGGTAGGCCCTCCAGCGGGACGGAGGTCAGCGTGAGCAGGGGTAGATCCAGCAGCACCAGACCCAGGACCAGGCCCAGCCCGAGTATGCTAAGGCGTATGCCAGGACGCTCTCTACCGAAGAGGCGCAGCGCCCCATAGAGCAGGGCTTGATGGAAAGCCAGCGTCAGCAGATTATAGCAGAGAAGGGCGAGCACGAGCGCCAGCACCAGCTGTAATGGTGTAATCAGGCCCAGGCTTGCCAACGCCAGCAATGCCGGCCCCCAGAGCAGGGACTGGATGACCACCAGTGTCAGCAGGCCGGGCAGCAGCAGACCAATACGCAGCTGCAACGAGGAGAGCGGCAACGGCAGCATCATGCGCCTCAGCCGCGTATCGTCGGGCGACAGCATGATCACCAGAGACAGAATCATAAAGGAGAATACGAGAAAGAAATTACACAGACTGAGCATGACCAGGGGCCTGAGTTGCCGCACCAGACCATCGCCCACCAGCAAGCTTTCGCCCAGCTCATGGAAGAAGCCATAAGCCAGCAAGCCAGTTAAAGGGAGTGCCAGCAGCCAGAGAGGGAGGAACAGCCATAGTCCCGGCATGCAGCGCAGCAGCTGGGCCAGGCGATGCCGCCAGGTTGCTATCACTAGCCTAGAAACGTGCCAGCACATGATCAAGCTCCTCATCCTGTTGGCCCAGGCCAAGGGCCTGCAGGAAGACCTCTTCCAGATTGGCAACAGCATAGTGCTCCAGTAAGGACCGCGGCGCGCCCTGGGCCACCACCCGGCCCCGATGGAGCAGGATCACCGCATCGCAGAGGTCCTGAGCCATGAGCAGGTCATGCGTGGAGACCAGCACGCCTACCGCGCGCTCTCGCAGCCGACGCAACAGACGCTTGACCAGAATGGTGATCTCGGGATCAAGGCCCGAGAGCGGCTCATCGAGCAAGAGCAGACGTGGTTGATGGAGCAAAGCGGCAATGATCTGCAGCTTTTTGCGCTGGCCGTGTGAATAGGTCTCCAGGAGATGGTGAGCCTTCTCTTCAAGGCGCAGCAGGGCCAGATATTCCCCGACCAGGCTCCATTGCTCTTCAGAGAGACGATAGATGCGGCGTAGAAATTCAAGATATTCTAGGCCAGTCAGGTGATCGATCACTTCCTGGGAGTCGGGGATAAAGCCAAAGAAGAACTTCTTGCGCGGGGGCACGCGCTGAAGCTCTTCGCCATCGAGAAGGATAGTGCCAGTAGTCGGTGGCAGCAAGCCGACGAGCATCGAGAGCAGGGTTGTCTTGCCGGCGCCGTTGGGGCCAAGGAGACCGACAATCTGGCCCGCCGGTACCGCGAATGAAACACTATCGACGGCGGTGAAGGTGCCGAAGCGCCGGCTGAGCTGGCGCACTTCGAGCAGCGGTCTTTGCATCCTGCCTGTTTCCTCCTTTATGGGAGTGAGATAAAGCTCGCTCCAGCTCTGATTGGTAGCAAGGGTAGGG
Organism: Thermogemmatispora aurantia; assembly: GCF_008974285.1. GTDB lineage: Bacteria > Chloroflexota > Ktedonobacteria > Ktedonobacterales > Ktedonobacteraceae > Thermogemmatispora > Thermogemmatispora aurantia. Next base: position 595,080 of record NZ_BKZV01000002.1, read on the forward strand.
GGAGCGCTTCCTTACGCCTGTTCCGTCGCTGCCACCTCTGGCAGGTCCGGCTCTTCAGTCAGAGTCTGATCCTTTGAGCTTGTTCCTTACCGAGTTGTCCTGGTTACTCACTTTGCTAGCTCACTCTCTTGTTTAAACGTCTCTCCCTCGCTTTTTCCAAACGCCAGTGCCGATGTTCTGAAGAGGAGATCGCCAGAGCAGCTTTTTCTAAGCCGATAAAATCCACTCTTTGGGAACAGCGCTTCCCCGATAATGGAATGTCCATAGAGCGGACAAAGTTGAACTATATAAGTTTATGCTTTATAATCCCCTGTAGGGTAACTGCTCTCTCTACTATCTAATTTCCGCTGCCAGACTGAGACAAGGAGGTCGTGGACACTTGCTATGAACCGCGAAGAGGGCCAGCACTGGGCAGCGAACAGAGCTTTGAGAAAGGCTCGCGAAGAGCGTGGCTGGAGTCGTGAATATCTGGCCGGTGTGCTCGGCACTAACGCCTTCACCATCTACCGCTGGGAAAGTGGTAGGGCCTATCCAGGTCCCTATTTCCGTCAGAAGCTCTGTGCTGTCTTCGGATACGAACCCGCTGCTCTTGGCCTCACCGGCAGAAAGCGGCATGCCACTCCTCCCTTGGGGGAGCTGACGAACCCGCATTCGCAGCCAACACCTTCTTCCACGCCGCCTTCGCCTACATTTTGGTCGCATCTGCCCTTGCAGGGACGCACAGCTCTACTGAATCAGCTGCGGAACTTGCTGTGTCAGGAGGAGCCTCCGACAGACATCGCCCTTTATGGTCTGCCAGGGGTCGGCAAAACTGCTCTCGCCTGCGCTCTGAGCCGGTGTCCGGAGATTCGCCAGTACTTTAGCGCCGGCATTCTCTGGGTTTCGCTGGGCGAAACTCCCGAGAGCGAGAGTCTGCTCTCCTCCTGGAGAAGCTTGCTGGAAGTTCCTCCCCCTTCCTCGCCAGTCGCTGAGCATGCAGCACTTCCAGAGCGCTCTTCAGATCATACACAAGATTCGCATCCCTCAAGACGACGTTTTCTACTTATCATAGATGATGTCTGGGATATAGAGTCTACTCTGAGCTTCCGCCTCGCCCCGCCAGGGAGTGTCTATCTTTTTACCACCCGTTCGCCACGCCTGGCTGCCCGTCTTGCTCCCCATCGCATTGTAGCGGTGCCGCCGCTAGAGCCAGCAGCGGCTCTGGAATTGCTACGGATGCTCGCGCCTCAAGCTGTGAACCAGGAGCCAGCCCTGGCCATGCGCTTAGTCGAAGCTGTTGGTGGCTTGCCTCTGGCCATGCTACTCCTGGGCAGCCACCTCTATGAGGAGTCGCTGTACGAGCAACCGCGCCGTATTGTAGCCGCTTTTCGCCATCTTCTTGAGCGACCAGCTCGCTGGTTCTCGCTCTGCTTACCAGCGAGTGGCAGCCATGCCGGGCTGCTCCGGGAGAGCCTGCAGCGCAGTCTTGCTCGTTTGCCTTCCGCTGCCCTGGCGCTTCTCCATTCCCTGGCAGTTTTCTCTCCCCAACCTAACAGCTTTAGCGAGGAGGCCGCCGCTGCAGTTTGTCAGTGTGAGGCGACGACCTTCACTACGGCGCTCGATCTCCTCTGTGACAGCGGCCTGCTGGAATGTCGGGCTGCCCGTTATAGCCTGCACCCGGTGGTTGGGGCCTATCTTCGGCTTGATCAGCCCGAGCTGAGCGCCGCCGAGCGCCATTTAGTTGACTACTACGCCGCCCTGGTCCGGCAGCAGCTCGCTGCGGGCAGCCCTCCATCGCTCGTTGAGCGAGAGAATCTAGAGACAGCCTTGCGGTTGGCAGAACAGCACGGAATGCTTGAGGCGCAGCGTCTCCTGCTAGCGACTTTGGAGGCTCTGGCCGAGAGGCTTGTCCTTGAGCGGCCAGGTCCACTGAACCTTTAAGAGCAGCAGAGGGAGCAGTCTCTGCAGGCTGCCCCTCCTGCTGCTCTGGCCGGTCAGTGCAGTGTCCGCTTAGACCGTCAGGATCTGCGGCTCATCGAGGCTGGTCCAATACTCGGTAACCCCGCTGCTACAGCTCTCGGTCTCCAGCAGCCCGCTTGCAGCCGCTCGCAGCACCTCTAGCGCCTCCTGCAGCGCCTGCTGCCGCTGACGACGGGCCCGCCAGGTCTTCACGCTCAGCTGGATCTCTCTGACAAGCAGGACGAGAGTCACCAGCAGCCCCACACTGAGCACCGGGGTCGCAGCTTCCAGAATCATTACCTGCTCCGGACACGGCATCTCAGGAACCTCCTTGGAGCGTCAAGAAAACAAAAAAGCTAGCTGCCAGTACAGCGACGAATACGCCTATCGCTCCAATCAGCTGCCCCACACGTTCCGGACCAAGTGGCAAACGCCACACCCGTAACCAGAGGAGCACATCGCTGACCAATAATACCAGAAGGCATACAAGAGCAAACACTGCAGGCAGCACGTTTCACTTTGCCTCCAGACCGGGTCTATACAGCTCGCCTGAGCTCTGAAGCAACGAGCAAGCTATGCTCACTCAGACGCTATCAGGGAAACGACGACAGTTTCGTTGAGATACGTTCCGGTCTTATGACACCAATCGCCGGTCCGACCTATCCCTTGCTTTCTTCAGCCTCGCCAGCAAGGCCGGGCCACATCTCTGTCTCGTGGAGAATCAGCAGGGGCAGATAGGATGCTTCTTGTTCTTTGAGGTAAGCTGTGATCAGATAGAGACCTGATGCAGGAGCAACAAACGTCACGGCTTCCCTGATGATACTCATCCTGAGCGAGCTTGGAGTCCGAGAGGATGGATGATACGTCAGCTCCTTCCACTCTAGGCGGCGCGGCTGCGACGTGATCAGGCGGGCCGGCTGCCTCCCCTCTCCAAGAGGCCCGTCAAGCGACCAGGAGAATTCTCCCGGCCCCTCTCCACAGATAATCGCATGAAGCACACCATGCACCTGGTAGGGGAAAAAGGCCGTCACCAGGCCGTTCCCCAGCACTTCCAGAAAGGAAGCCCGTGGCTGGATAGTCAAAGGCCAAAAGGCTTCAGGGCGTGTATTGCGGGGTCCTGTTACGGTGCTCTGCCGAAAGATGGAGATTACTTCGAGACCAGTGACAGGATCTTCTTCGCTGATGGCTCCCGTCACTTTCTCGACTTCCAGTACACCCGCCTCCCTCATCCTTTGCCGGGCAAGCTGGGAGATTATCGGCGAGGGGCGCGCCGAGAGCAACAGGAGCGATTGAATCCAAATCGACGGATGCGACATGAGGCTTTCCTTTCTTGACTGCACCACCTGCACATTAACAGAAGAGCGAAGCCCTCGTATTATATACTTTCTCTCCTACCACTTATCCTCTCCTAGTCTAGGAGAGCGTTAGTAGAGCCTCAAGGTTACGGTTGCCATGCCCAGACATCCGCTTCCGTCCATAGGGTCGGACCCCACCAGAATTGCGCAGCCCCAGAAACATACCATTCCCATAGCGTGTTAGTGGCAAAGCTCCAGCACCCTGTTTCGCCCCAGGTAGCAGTCCAGTCCGTAGTCGCAGTACCGTCTTTCCAATTTCCGTTTACATAAAGATCCCCCTGTTCGTCCACCGTGGCTGTCCAGGGGCTGGCTTCAGCTCCACCAAGCCCATAACCACATAGGAAACTGTTATCCCAGTACACCCAGACTAGTGAAGCGGTGACCGTGAGTAGATAGTTTCCCGACGAGGCCGTAGCGTCTGGAGCAATAGCCCGAGCTGCCACAGAGCTAGTCTTCTGCTGAAGGGTCTTAGCAGTTACAAAGGCAATCCCTGGCGTCTTCCTCAACTTCGCTAAACTATATTTTTTCACCACCCCATGTGTTGTCTGTACCGTCTGATCAGGCTGGGGAGCAGAATCGGCAGAAACTCGAGTCACAGGAACGAAAGCGATGACAAGAGCAATCAGGACAGCCACCCCCCAGTGCTTGGGCAAGGCTTCGCTTCAACCAGTCCGGTAGCTGCCACTTGCCGCGCTTGATGCCTCTGACGACGGGCCCGCCAGGTCTTCACGCTCAGCTGGATCTCTCTGACAAGCAGGACGAGAGTCACCAGCAGCCCCACACTGAGCACCGGGGTCGCAGCTTCCAGAATCATTACCTGCTCCGGACACGGCATCTCAGGAACCTCCTTGGAGCGTCAAGAAAACAAAAAAGCTAGCTGCCAGTACAGCGACGAATACGCCTATCGCTCCAATCAGCTGCCCCACACGTTCCGGACCA
>NZ_BKZV01000002.1:599409-780280 GCF_008974285.1 Thermogemmatispora aurantia
TACCTGCTCCGGACACGGCATCTCAGGAACCTCCTTGGAGCGTCAAGAAAACAAAAAAGCTAGCTGCCAGTACAGCGACGAATACGCCTATCGCTCCAATCAGCTGCCCCACACGTTCCGGACCAGGTGGCAAACGCCACACTCGTAACCAGAGGATCACATCGCTGACGAACAGCACCAGGAAGCAAACAAGAGGCAAAATTATGCGAAGCACGGCTGACTTCTCCTCTACAAGAGTAACTACAGCTCGCCAATCTCATAGTACGAATCCCTTCACAAGAGGCGTTCTCATCCCACAACCATTGAAAGATGCATCTAAGGCAAGAATACCAGGTACTCATCTAGAGAGCCAGCGCCTTTACTAGTCTCCTTGCTAGTCTTCTTCTCTAATCCTCTCCTCACTTCATGCAGGGCCGCCAGCCTCCCCCTCGCTGGGAAGACCAGCCACATCTCTGTCTCGTGAAGGATCACCAGGGGCAGATAGGAAGGGAAGCTTCCTCAACCAGGGATGGAGTCTTCCCTGCTTGCTCGTCGGCCTGCCCGCATAGTGCATCATTGAGCCTGTTAGGACCTGCCTCTCGTCGCTAGAAGCCCGGGACTTAACTGCTCCGCTGGGACCTCCAGCTTCAACTAGCTCAGCAGCTGCAGCGGGTAACCCCTCCAGCCCTTGCTGCTAAAGGCTCGCCCCGTTCGGCCCGCTCGCCATACTCACCGGATCTCCCCAGCGAGGATTACGAGGGCCAGCAGCGGCCCAATGCTCAGTGCCGAGATCAACACTTCTTTCATGATCACCAGTTGTTCAAGACAGAGCCTTCCAGGCACCTCCTCTGAGCGTCAAGCGAACAAAAGCGGCTTCAAGGTAGTGGCTCGTTTACCTCGGCGGCTTTCATAAGCGCATCCAGTTGCTCCGAAGTGCCCAGAGGGCCTGCAGCTGTCACCAGACCAGAAGGGGCAATAGCAAAGCCCCACGGTGTTGAGGAAACCTTGAAAAGTTGGGTCAGCTCCCACCCCTCTTGGGCCAGGATGGGAAAGTCGGCTTCCATCTTGCGTGCTAACTTCAGCATTTCACTGGGGTCGCCATTGCTTACCCCTACAATCACTCCACCTTGTTCTCGCCAACGATGGACAAGCTCAGCGAGCTGACTCATGACACGATGACAGTGAGGGCAGGCAGGAGAAAGAAAGACGAGCAGGGCAGGACGATGATGCAAAAATTCTTCGGTCAAGCGCTGCTGACCGTCAATGGTGAGAGCAGAAAAAGCCGGGACAGGATTGCCTACTACTTTTTCAATGCGCCCATGAAACTCCGCCTTCAGATCACGTAACGCTTGCTGGAGTGAGAGAAAACCCCTTCCGAGCACAATCGTGTAGAGAGCAAGGCTGATCATCAGTATCCAGAGACCAATGAGTGCTATCCACATAAGCAGTGCCGTCCTTTCGTCCTCTGACACCTCATTCAGAATATCGGCTCGTATTACGCCCCTCCTGCCCCAGGAGGCGGGCCAACCGCCGGCGTCCCAGCCAGCAAGCCAGTGCGGTAATACCAGCGATCAGACAGGCGGCCAGCGTGCCAGTCCAGATGCTCACACGGGATGAGAGAGAGGGAAGGCCCACATCCCGCTGAAGTTGCGCTGGCAAGGTCGGGATGAAGAGCAAGGCGGTAATCAGGGTCACGCTGAGCAGCAAGAGCACCCCGAGGATGGCCGTCGGCAGGAGAACAGGGAGCGATGGTCGTTCTCCGTCAGCCATCTCCACAATTCCGTCCATCAACGATAGAGCTGCGGCAGCCGCTACACCCAGGCCCAGCATCAGCAGGCAGATGACAATTGCCAGGGGAGAAGCTTCCAGCAGCCACCCGCCGATGAGGGAGAGGCCAAGCCAGAGTACGAGTGACGGCAGCAGCATGGCCAGCCACAAGGCCCCAAAGAGACTACCAGCGCTGATAGACAGGCTACCCCATAGCCAACGGGGCAACAGCAGCCGCTTTATCAATCCTCTGCTCAGCACCAGCAACATGGGCAGGCTCCCCATGAGCAGGTTGAGGACGCCCAAAACAGGCCAGAAATCACGATAGAGCTGCAGCCCCCCCGGTGATAACAGGGTGCTGGCCACGATTCCTACAGAGATAGTCACATCGATCACAATCGTCGGCAGGTCTGTCCAGCTCCACATTCCCTCGCGCCAGCAGTAGCCAAGTAAGGCCGCCCAGGAAGGTGGCAGGCCCGGCAAACGCCAGGCCACTTCCCAGAGAAGATGCCTTTCTACCGCTGTCTCAGACCGCCGGTTCCGCCTTTCGCGCTGCGTCTGTAAGCCCTCCCAGATGTCCTGATAGAGCCAGCTTCCCAGCCAGAGATAGCCGGTTCCCAGGGCCAGCAACAGCAACAGCCCCCCCAGCAAGACAAGGCCATCGGCCCCTGTCAGCCGTCCGGCAGGCAGAGTTAAAAGATCTCCTTCTGCCCTGAGCAGCAGCGCTGCCGGCACTTGCACCATGTCACGCCAGGCCCCCAACCAGCCCCTTCCTCCTTGAGCCACTGCCGCCAGCCAAAGCCCGATAACCAGCAGCGCGGGAAGGCAGAGCAGCAGCGCTGCCGCGGCCACAGCGCTCCTTGCCCTCCTGACCCCCAGACACCAGGTCAGAAGAAGTAAGCCCGTAGGGGCCAGGAACGAGCACAATAGCAGCAGATAAGCGCCCGTCAGCCAGAGCTGCCCGATCAGGACCCCCGAGCCATGCGTCAGCCAGACCGCCAGCGATGGCAGCAGCAACAGGATGATCATTGCCACTACCATATCTCTGAGCAGATGATAGATCGAGCGGAGCAACAACAAGGAACGAGGCAAAGGAGCCAGTAGATACCAGATCAGCTCAGCGCCCTCCCAGAGCACCCCTGGTGCACGCAGCACCTGGAAGATCACCAGCAGGCAACTCGCCATCGTTATCGCCGCTGGCAGGTTCTCGGTGATCAGGGTCGGCGCCAGGATCAGGACCGCGCTCAGCACAGAAGCACCTGGCCATAGCAGAAGCAACAGGCCCAACAGGGACCCTATTCGACGCCACCAGGGAGCTTCCAGCCAGCTCTCTCGCAGAAGCCAGCCTTCCAGGCGGACCAGGGCAGCCAGCTGGTTCTTCCAACGATCGCGCAAGAGCCTGGTCTTCCATCGAACTCCTGTCTGACCCTCCTCGCCCATAGAAATGTGCCGTCGGGGACCCCTGGATTCCTCCAGGGGAGGAAGACGGCCTCTCCTTTCTCTCACCATAGGGTTGACCTCTTCGGCTCTCCTGTGGTCTCCTCCTCCCGAGACCAAAGGCACTGACCGGAAGGTCAGCAACAGCTTCGCCTCACCGTGCAACGGGGAAGAGCGGGTCAACCCGGCCACAGTGCTCTTCTGTCCTGTGGGGCAGTGGGCTGCTGTCAAAATGGCTCCGAAGCCCGGGCCGATGAGGCTGCGGGCAAGCCTCTGGCCTGAGCCAGGGGTCGTTGACTATCGCCGTTCTTCCTCCCTCTCCACTGCAGCCGAGGCGACCTGAGCCAGCCTGGCGAAAATCTGCTCCAGGGTCGCCTCTCCGGTCCGGGCACGCAGCTCATCGAGGCTCCCATCGGCCACGATGCGACCCTGCGCCAGAATGATCGCCCTCCCGCAGAGACGCTCAGCCACATCCAGCAGATGCGTTGCGATAAGCAGGGCATGCCCCCGCGCGCTTAAGGCGGCCAGCTCACGCTTGACCAGTATGACCCCCGAAGGATCGATGCCATTCAATGGCTCGTCGAGCAAGAGCAGGGGTGGCTGGTGCAGGAGCGTGGCACAGAGCACCAGCCGGCGTTTCATCCCCTGCGAGTAGCCGCGGATGCGCCGCTGGGCCACCTCCTCCAGGCCAAAGCGCACGAGTAGCTCGCTGGCACGTTCGCGGCAGAAGGCACGAGGGAAGCCACGCAGCCCACCCACAAATTCAAGAAACTCCTGGCCGGTCAAGCCAGGGTAGAGAGCGGGCATCTCAGGCATATACCCTACTAGCCTCTTCAACTCAGCCGCAGTCAGACTCTGCCCGCGCAGGCAAATTCTTCCTCCATCCGGGGTCAGCACGCCAGCCAGCATCTGCAACGTTGTCGTCTTGCCCGCCCCATTCTCGCCAAGCAGAGCCACCAGTTCCCCAGGCCAGAGCCGAAAACTGATCTGATCCACCGCCTGGAGATATCCATAGGCTTTACTGAGCCTTTCAACCTCCAACAGGGGCCGCTCACCCTCGCTCTGCACCATCCTGCAGCTCTCTTCCCGCCTAGTGCAACCAGAACAGCCTGAGACCAAATAGCACCAGTGCCGCTACAAGCATGCCCCAGCCCAAGATGAGAAAGTGACTGGGAGGACTCGTACTGATACCGCTTTTCTCCGATGGCTGCCCTCCCCCGCTCAGCTGCTCCCTCTCTTTCAGCTTGTGGCAGCGCACATAGCCATAGCTCAGCGCTAGCCCCCCAGTGATCCCGAACAAACACGCTAATATAAGCAGCGCCAGAGCCAATGAGAAGCTTGCCAGCAGCGCCAGAGCAAAAACAGCGATACCATCGAGGACCACAGCCCCAAAGAGAAGTACCGCCAGAAACTGCTCAGCTTTACTCATAAGATCTTCCCTGCCAGGCTTTCATCTCCTCAATTATCTTCCATAAAACCTTTGTGATGTAATAGAGTTCAATGGCGCTTCCCGCCAAGAGGAAAGCCACTATGTCTTGAGCGGTTGGAGGGTGTAGTAATGGGGAAGGAGGCCGCAGAGCGCTGAAGCAGCCGCTGAGAAGAACCAGGATCGCCAGCAAACTGTTGCGCAGCAAGGCCTCCTTATAGGTTACAGGTCGCCCCCGCCAGCCAAAACAGCCACACGTGAGGACTTTGCGCCGTCGTGAGACAGATCTGAGCGCGATGGAGAAGCAGCTCAGCATAGCCAGCGCCACCACAGAAGCGAAAGGCACCATCACCCCCACCAGCAAGAGCAGGCCTGTTATTAGCTCAAGCTCAGGCAGCACATAGGCCAATATCCTGGCGGCATAAGGAGGTAGCAGATCAAATTCGAGGACTATCCGAGTAAAGCTCTTCAGACTACCGAGCTTACTTCCTCCAGCCCACAAAAAAACAAGGCCTCCAATGAGCCGAGCGGCTGTCACCAGTATGACCATAGAATAGAAGCCTCCGATCATCTCGCGGATTAAGCGCTGCATGCGGCCAAGAGAGTTTACCCTCTCTAACTAAAAAAGAGGATCACCTGAGAGAGCGATCTCGCAGGCGTCATCAGGTGACCCTCAGTTGGCCCAGCCTGGAAAAGGAAGTGGCTTCTCTGATCAGCAAACATGGAAAGCGTTGACACAGACGAGCTGGACGCAATCAAAAGTGCCAGCAATACTGCAGACAAGGCGGTAGGCTACGGCGCATAGTGAGAAGCAAAGCGGATTCTCTCCCAGGGGTAAACAGATTTCACCACAGGTAAAGACCGCCCCCAGGATAGAGCATCCTGTCCCCACAACTCCACTACAAACGGCTCGACAGAGGTTACACTGAACACTTGAGGCAGGATCAACAGCAGGTGATAGGAGGCCTTGCTCGTATTGCTGAGCTACTTGCAAAATCTGCTTGTTTCCCTGAGCATGCAGGCGTGCCGCCAGCTCAATCTGGCCGTTACTGCTAACAATGTAGCCCTCTCCTACCTGCCGTTGCCGATCAGCCAGCACAATGTCTAGACTGTATTTCTGATCCTTACGACTGTACGTGACTGTTACGTCTTGCTGCGATCCCGCTGGTTGTATATAGCTGAGCGATAGAATCGTTTCCTGCTCCCAGTGCTGCCCCGTCTGACGATAGAGATAATAGCCTTCCAGCAAAGGATCAGAAAGCATCAATCCTCTTTGCTGCAAAAATTCCTCTACCTGAGTAAAACCTGGCGTTGATCGCAAGCGCTGCTCTTCTAGCCTAAGCAGCTTCCCTGTCAGAGCAAGCACCTTTACGCCTGGCTGATCCATCCCTAAAGAAGCAGCACTCACGCCCGGCACCTGCCCTAGTAACGGCGTTGCCGCTAAGACGCCAGCGAGCGCACCTTTCATGGCGCGGCGACGGCTTAGCAACTTAGCAGCTGCGAGCTTCTGAAGAGCCATCGGTTCCCTCCTATTAGTGGAAATTCTCTTCGGCAGGAGAGGAGACCCTTACTCTGTCGCTGAAGGTGCAAGCCTCCTCTCCTACCTCCAATCCGAGGATAACCTCCTCCGCCTTCTTAGGCCAGCACAGGCTTGAGTCTTTTGGCTAGTCCTTTTGCTTGTGAGGTCCACAGAGAAATCCGCTATAGCGTGTCTGGCATCGCCTGCACTACCTCATGGGGCATAGATCAGCCTCCCCCACCTACTTCAGCAATCCGCGCGAGCAGAGTCTTCTTTATCACAAGCCCTGGTGATGGTGGAACCGAGGGAATTGGGAATTCTTCAACAATTATGCCGATAAGATTAACCAAGTCTCAAAAAAACGTACCGAGGCATAGGCGGTGGCCTTGAGCCTGGCTGGCTCAAGGCCACTAATGCAGCTGATCCATACCGGTCTGCAGTCGCAGCTCGCCTGGCTCCAGACGGGCAGCATTCTCGCCATTGGGGGCTGGCTGCGTCCAACCATTGCCGCTGGGCTGGTTCTTTGTTGGAGCAGGCGACGAGGTCAGGTGCTCCGCAGGCAGCACCGGCTCCTGGGTCGCTGTCGGCGCTGCAGGGCCTTCAGCGTTACCAGACGGCGAGGGAGAGGGGTCGCCGAGGTGCAGGCGTCCCCCCCGCTGGCGCTGGCGGTAATCGATCCACACGATTAGGGCCACCATAATCACCACCACCAGCAGGATACTGATAAACTTGAAGAGATGCGCATTCTGTCGATTGGCGATATCGAGCGACAAAATTGAGAGACTAGCCGCCAGCACGCCGAAGGCCAATGTTACCCCATAAAACAGATAACAGATCTGCTTCACCGTCAACCCGGCGGCCATCAACCGATGATGCAGATGCGTCTTGTCATAGTGCCAGGGGCGCTGACCGTGCCGCACGCGATTGATCGCCACCACCGCCACATCGAGGATCGGCACCCCGAGCAGCATCAAGGCCAGGGCCAGCTTGGCCCCGCCAATCGTCGACATCACAGCCAGTCCCAGGCCCAGAAACATCGATCCTGTATCGCCCATAAAGATACGCGCCGGATTCCAGTTATGGGGCAGAAAGCCCAGCACCGCGCCCGTGAAGATCGCCGCCAGTACCGCGATGCTCTCCTGATGGAAGACCCAGCTAATCAAAGCGGTGAACAGACCGGTGATCCCTACCACTCCAGCGGCCAACCCATCGACCCCATCGATCAGATTGACCGTATTCATCATGCCCACCATCCAGAACCAGGTAAAGCAAAGGGCAGGGATCGCCGCTAGCGTGATCGCATTGTCATGCACTCCCAGATAGACCAAGCCAGGGGCAAAAGGATTATTGAAGGAGAAGAGAAAGATCCCATGAAAGCGCCCTCCCCAGGGCGCCAGAAGAATCGCCGCCGCTACCGTTTGCGCCAGCAACTTAATCAGAGGTTTCAAACCAATCAGATCATCGATGAGGTGGACCGTCACCAGGAGCAGTGAAGCCAGCAGGAAGAGCCAGTAAACCGTGCTTTCCACATACAGAGAAGTAGGAATATTGCGCGCTGGTGTATAGAAGAGGAGCGAAGCCACCACAAACGAGAGGAAAATAGCCACGCCCCCCAAACGAGGGACAGGGACCGTATGCACACGGCGCTCAGAAGGATAGTCGAGCCAACCCATGCGGAGACAGAGCGCCCGCACAGCAAAGGTCAGCAGATAGGTCAGAACAAAAGCAGCAATGCCTCCGAGCAACGGCAGCGCCAGTGGAGGAAGCCAGGAAGCCACAGGCAGAAGCGCCGCCATAGTCAACTGCAAGTCACCGGCCTGGACCATGTACCGTCTCCTGTGAGGAGCCTGTCGCTGCTCCCCACCGTGTTCTTCGTCTGCCTCTCCGTCGCTCTGGCCGGCCATCTTTGCCACTTCCATCGTGGTAGGGGACCACCCAGAAGCACGACGGTAGTCCGATTATACGGACTCCTTCAAAAGGAACGCAATGAGTTCGCCGATTTATACTAGTCCAGAATGGGGGGAGCAAGGGGAAGAGAGGATAGGCGACATGCTCTCCCCTCCTCACCGTTAGAGCAGTCATCTTCCCCCGCCAGCTCTCGGTTCGGCCAGTCTGCAGCAGAGAAGACGCCTCAGAAGGCCAGAATGAGGAGACGCTCCTGACCCGCATAATCTCGCTGACAAGTGAGCTGCAGCGTAGGCCAGAGCTGACGTGCAAGCGCCTCTAGCGCCTCACGTTGCTGATAGCCGATCTCCAGAAAGACCTTCGCCCGATCTTTAAGCACGGGACGCTCGTGAAGCTGTCGCAGGAGACGCTCCAGGAGCGTTAAGCCACGGGGACCGGCGAAGAGAGCCTCCGCTGGCTCGAAGTCGCGCACGTCCGGGGCCAGTAGCTCTCGCTCTTCGGTGCCCACATAGGGAAGATTGGCCACCAGCAGATCAACCGGCTCGGGCAACGGCGCTGCCAGGTCGCCCTGCAGCAGACGCACGCGCTGGCTGACTCCATGCCGCTGACAGTTGAGCCGCGCAACCTCCAGCGCCGCCGCCGAGCTGTCGCAGGCATACAGGTAAGGCAGATGTGGCTCGTTCACCGCCAGAGCCACGGCTATAGCTCCAGAGCCAGTGCCAATATCGGCAACGATCGGTACCTCTCCCCGGCTCAAGCGGTTCCGAGCCTCAGCAAGGACCGCCTCTACGAGGAGCTCCGTCTCTGGGCGTGGAATGAGCACGCGCCGATCGACGAGCAGGTCCAGTCCAAAAAACTCCTTGTGACCAAGCAAATAGGCAACTGGCTCACCGCGTTGACGCCGCTCTAGCAAGGCCGTCAAGCGCAGCAGCTCTGCTTCTGTCAGCTCCCGTTCAGGGTGGGCATAGAGAGCCGAGCGCTCGACACCCAGGACATGGCCAAGCAACACCTGCACATCGCGTCCAGCCTCCCGAGCGGAGCGCCCTGTCGTTTGGAGCAGACGCCGCCCCCACTCCAGAGCCTCTTTGACAGTCATCAACCTTCCTCCCCGAGTCGTTCCGTCTTGTCCCGACTCAAGAGCCTGCTTCAGGCGCCGTTCTCCCTCTCCTCCTCATCCAGCGGGCGACGCCCCTGAAAGCCTGTATCGAGTGGGTGCCAATACTTGATGCGCTCTTCTCCTAGATGCCAGCACAGATAGACTTCCCGCCCCTCGCGCAGGCTCAAAAAGTCAACGAGACCCATATCGGGATCTTTCAACTCACAGCCCAACTCGTTTAACTTCTCCAGCGCCTCCTGTAGCCGCCGCAGATAGAGAACCTGCTCACGCTGAATCTCCATCATAGTCTCATTAATATTGTGACCGTTCTTCATGATACGCAGACGAATCGCATGAGCACGTTCCTCTCCCTCCCTGAGCCTGCGCCGCTGCTCCTGAATATGGCGCAGGATCGGCGAGATAACAGGTAGTAGGGCCTCGGCCTCCTCACGCGTAAAATAATGAGGCATCCCAACCCTCCTTCTCTATAGTGCTACTGCCACTCCGGCTGCCTGTCCTGCCGCTCTCTCACCAAATGTCGCGGCTAGTGACCAGCGGAGGGGGTGCTCGTGCTCACGGGGGGCGGCGTCGGAGTCACCGGCGGGGAAGCCGTCGGAGATGGGGTCTCCGTTGGTCCAGCAAGCTGAATGCTCAAATCGTCGAAGGTCTTAAAGACCATCACCTGCCCACCGCTATCATAATAGTCGCCTTTGACCACGTCCCCAGGCTGCACCAGCGGCAATTTCGGCGAAAGCGAGAGGTTGGCTGTGAATATATACGGCTGACCGGCAAGCTGCAGATAAAAGACCGTATTCGACCCTTCCTGCACCGAGGCGATGCGCACCACTTTACCCACCACAGCTTTGACGGTGCCGCTGGTCGGGCGGTTAGTGGCAGACGCCTGCTGCGTCAGCCATTGCTGATAAGCCTGCAAGGCACCGCTCAGCGTCGTATCGTATTGGACATTACTGCCATTGAGATTGCGTGCATCCACAATGCCCACAGCCTGAAAGATGCTGCCGCTGCTGACATGTTGGACAAAGATAGCGACCCAGGTCGGTTCTCCATAGAGCTGATAGAGCTGTACGCTATCAACATCGTAGCTGCGCAGGTTGGCTCGCGTCGACTGAATAGTATTCTCGACATTGCTCCCGATGCCAATCCCCGTCAGCGGGTAGAAGGTGCCTCGATTGGCATGGGTATCAAAGAGGACGATGCCCGTGCTGGAATTATCATTGAGAGAGGAGGAGGTCATCGGCACCAACCAGACTGGCTGATCAACGCTGTTATAGAGCAACTGGGGTTCGCTGGCCGGCACCTGCTGATTGGCGCCCGAAGGATTGAACCAGGGGGCGGCATGGTAGAGGCCCCACCACTGCAGGTACTGCGTGACGGTCGCCGCCGGCATCACACGATCCACCCAGCTCGGAACATCCTGGGGGCGATAGCGCGTGATCTGGCCAGTATGGGCGTCAACCAGCAGAACTTCGCTGAGCACGTCGCCGGTATAGCCGCGCGAAGGCTGCATCAACGAGATGGTCCAGTAGGGATGATACTGGTCATCCAGCTCCAGCGTTGGATCAACCAGACGCCCATAGGTGTAGCCGCTCAGATAAACGTGACGCAGCAGGTCCTGATTGAGCAAGGCCCCCGGTAGATAGGCCAGAGTCTTATCTCCCCCAGTCATCAGCCGTGGCGTCGCCTCGGGATTTTCAGCATCGACAACCACGAAGCCAGGGGTATGAGCGTTGGAGAGATTGACAAAGATATTGTTGTAGCTGAGCGGGGCCACATAGTAGAGGTGATGATCAATGGACTGCAGTGTGTAGCTGTTAGGGTCGAGATTGTAGGTCGATCCCAGATTCTGGCCAGTGGCCCCCAGCACCTGCTGCCCCTCATAAGCCGCCACCCCCGGACTGACAAGCACAATATGGTTGGGGTCGGTGGGCGGCAGCGTCGGCGAGTTGGCCGCTTTAATCTGGGGAATGGCCGCCAGGGCCTTGGCATTGCTGTCAAACCAGGTCGTAAAGACAACGATCAGTCCCGAAACCACCAGACCCACAATCCCTACGACCACCAGCCCGAAAAGGCCAGCCGCCACGCTCCCTCGCGAGATAGCCTGACTCTGTCCGGCGCTCTCCTCCTGCCTGGCTCCTGGCCTGCGCGCCGCACTACGTCTCCCGGCGCCTGTCAAGACCTCCTCTCTGGCCCCGAAAATCGGACGCACCAGCGAAAAGAGATTCGCCAGGCTGCTGATGGCCAGCGGCCAGAGCACCCATTGCCAGCCTCCCAGTGGTCCGGTCAAAGCTGGAAGATTAAAGTAGACCAGTAGAAAGCAAAAGAGGAGATTGAAGAGGAAATATCCGCCAAACCAGCGCAGAAAGCGCCGAACCTCAAACGGCTCCCGCCGGCCAAATCCCAGGCGCCCCGCCGTCAGTATCGCCATGACAATCAGCGTCCCGTCAATTGCCAGAAGTACCGTAATCATCGCTCGCTCCCTCCTGCCTCGCCGCCAGCAGGCAACCCATATGGTTATCTTCTGCTCATTTGTGAAGCGAAAAAGCTGATCAGGCCTCGACCCTGCACTGGCCGTCTCTCTCCCGACCCACCACGCTCCTTTTCCAGGCTCCCACGGCCTGGTTCTCTCTGGCCAGCTCCCTCGCTTGCACAGCCGCCCCTCTATTGTAGTGCCTGGTCGGCTAAAGCACAACACCCGCCCAGCCGCAGTCCTCCTGAGCTGCTCTCTGGCAGCGAAGGGAATTTTCCCCTGGGCGAGACTGTTATGAGTGTTGTAACATAACCAAAGAGAAAAGGAAGGGCATAAGCAATTAACCGGGCACGCCTGGGAGCCGAGACGCACAACGTTGACCAGCTCCCAGCGCCTTGTCTGCCTGACCTTTGCCAGCTATTGCTCACCTGGAAAATCACCAGGTATAAGGAGTCCAGCAGCATGAGTCTGTTTAAACGACAGGCACCTGAAAGAGCGACCAATCCCAACGCTAAAGAGGGCCCGGGACCGGACCGGCTGCCACCCGGCCAGTACCTGACCAGGAAATGGCCAGTGCTAAGCTACGAGCGCACGCCGAGCTTCCCGCCCGACTGGCGACTCAAGATCAGCGGTGAGGTCGAACAGCCTTTTGAATTAAGCTGGGAAGAGTTCCTCGCGCTGCCACGGGTGACCATTACAACCGATATCCATTGCGTCACCACCTGGAGCCGTTTCGATAACACCTGGGAGGGCGTCCACATCCGCGAGATTCTCAAGCGGGCCCGCCCGCTGCCGAGCGCCAGATACGTCATGGCCCATTCCTGGACCGGTTACACGACCAATATGCCGCTCTCCAGCCTTGACGACGACGACGTGCTGATCGCCATCAAGCACGATGGCAAGGACCTGGAGCCGGACCACGGGGGCCCGGTGCGCCTGGTCGTTCCCAAGCTCTACTTCTACAAGAGCGCGAAGTGGCTCGACGGGCTGGAGTTCATGGCCGAGGACCGCCCGGGCTTCTGGGAAATGCGCGGCTACCACAACCGCGGTGATCCGTGGGCGGAAGAGCGCTACTGGTAGAGCAGTAGCTGCCTGGTAGCAGTAACAGGAACAGCCAGAAGACGGCGCGCCGGTCGCCCTCGCCTCGTCCTGTTCTGGCCCGAATCGCCAGAAGCGAGGGAGGAGGAAGCACCGGCGCGCCGACACAGATCTGAAACTAGGAACGGTTCCGGCGCAGCAAGTCAATCACGACTGCGATCAAACTATAGAGCGAGTCGCCCGCTCCGTAAAGACAGCGCTTTCTGGCCTTACCGCGTGGGTTCATCTTCCCTCCACTGCCACTCTCTGGCGTGAGGCTTCCCTCAAATGCCAGCGGATGAGGCTCATCCGCCTCATCGTCGCTCCAGTGCAGTTCAGGAAAGGTGCGCACAGCCACCTCAGCCGTATAGTCACCACAGGCGATCAGCGTCGCCGGCGAGAGGACCCGAAAGCGCCATTCCGGCTCTACCTCCTCCATCAGGAGCAGCTCATCCAGCTTCTTCACACTCTCAAAGGAGCCATCCAGATCGAGGCCGAGCGCAGTACGCGCAGCCTCCATGAGGACGTTCATATTGTGCACTGCGACGCTGGTGTGCTCATCGTGAGGAAGGCGGGGATCGCGACCATCGACTCGCCGCTCCAGCTCCTCCTGGAGCGCCCGATAGCCCTCATCCAGCTCCCAGCTGAGGGGAAAGAGCTGGGACCAGCCCCCAGCACTCTGAACGAAGCCTTTCTCCCGCAGCACCTCCTCCTGAGCAGGGGTCAGTCGATCCTCCTCTCGATGCACAATGCGCAGAGAGATCCCCTTGGGCAACCCCTCCCTATAGAGCATCTCATTGCTCACCGCGCTCCAGCGGGCACGATCGATCACCTGCCGGAGTCCCTCGGCGAAGGCTGGCGCATCCTCCTGCTGCGGTTCATAGTAGATGCCAATCAACTGCCACAGCCCGGCATCCCGAGCGATGAACATGTTTGCGGTAAACGGCATACACTCCTCCCTGGAAGATATCACCGATCTCGACCAGGAGCGACAAAGAGGAGCGTCCGCCAGTGGTCCGTTTTTACCCCTCAAGTACCTGGAGGAAATGCAGGAATAGGTAACCCAAGGCCATATCTTAGAGCAGATCACCCAAAAAGACAAGCGGCGCGGCGGCCAGGCAGAAGCAGCCAGCTACCGCGCCAGTCCAGTCCATCGGGGTCTGAGCCAGCCATCAGCGCTCAAGCGTCGTCTTGCTATTGCGCTCACCATCGTAGGAGAGCAGAATACGCTTGCCATCGTAGACTGTCTCCAGATGGACCGGTCGCCCCCAGAGCTGATGAACATACTGCAGCGTCTTCTCAGCATAGACCATATCGAGGTCCTGGCCCTCATGCAGATGGCGCAGATACAGCTCACGGTTGCCGCGATAGTCGCCATCGTCGACCACGATATAGGGGAAGCCGAAGTTAGTCATGCTGGCTACGATGCCGTCGCGCACCTTCTCCCAGTTCTTTTCTACAATCACCCACTCATCGCCTTCCTTTTTATACAGGTAGAGATCCAGCTCCTCGACCAGCTCCTTTGTCAGATAGTTGCGCAAGAACGACACATCGTTATCCAGCTCACGGACCTCAAAGATCTTCTGGCGGCCCATGCCTGGCTTGCGCCCGAGGCGCTCCTGCTCCTCCCTGGTCGGGTTATCCCAACGGCGCTCAATATCCTCAAAAATCTTGTAACCCAGGTAGTAGGGATTGAGCGATGTGCGCGAAGGCGAGAGCACGCTCGCGTGCATGCGCGCGAACTCGACCGCCTCGGCATCGGAGAGCATGCCACGATCGGCCATCTCACGCATGATGCGCGAATGCCAGATAGAGGCCCAGCCCTCATTCATGACCTTTGTCTGCATCTGCGGCACAAAGTACAGGAACTCCTGGCGCACAATCTCAATCACATCGCGCTGCCACGGCTCCAGAATAGGCGAATGACGGATCAAAAAGAGCAAGAGATCCTTCTGAGGCTTCTCGGGGAACTTCGGAGGACGACCACGGCGACGCTCGCGCTCCTCCTCGGCGCGACGCTCCTTCTCCTCGTGATCCAGCTCCCAGAGATCGTCGTACTCCGTTGAGGGCCGTGTGCGTGACACCTCGCCGCGCCTGAGCTGCTCCTCTTCCTCCGCCTCATCCTCTCCCTTCAAGAAGAGATGGTAGTCAACATGCTCCTGGATTGAGAGCACGGCGTCGAGAAAGTGCTCCACCTCCAGCTTGCCATGATCGAACTCATACTTGGCGATGCGCTCGGCATTGAGGCTGGCGCGCTCGATCATGCGACGCGACGTATGCTGGAAGTAGACATTATTCTTAAAGAAATCGGTATGCCCGAAGACATGCGCCGCCACAAAGGTATTCTGGAGCAGATCGTTCATCTCCATCAGAAAGGCGTAGCTCGGATTCGTGTTGACCACCATCTCATAGATCTTGCTCAGCCCCAAATCATAGAGCATCTTCTGTCGGTAATAAGCCTTTCCGTGAGTCCAGTGGCTGAAGCGGCCCGGCAGGCTGTAGGAAGCAAACTCATACATAATGGTCGCCGGGACCAGTTCGAAATGAGTCGGGAAGGGGTCCAGCCCGAACTCATGGGCAATCTCCCAGGCATAGCCGATGCGATCACGCAGGCGCTCCAGATCGCTATCCGCCATAGGCATCTCTCCCTTGCAGTTGCACTTATCTGCCAGCAGGCACAGCATCGCCGCGGCGCGCGAAGAACTTGCGCAGCGCCGGATAGACTTCCTTCTTGTCGGAGATCGTCACCGCCACAAACTTCTTGTCCGTGATGCGGCTATAGGCCGACATCAGCGTACTGGGAGAGCGATAGTGGCCCTCGCGGATCTCGCCGTAGCCGAAGATATTGCACAGCTCGATGAGCTGCTGCACCAGCTGCACGCAGCGATCATTATCCCAGGGAAGGTTGTCGCCATCCGAGAAATGGAAGGGGTAGATATTCCAGTCGTGGGGATTAAAGCGCTCCTTGATGATTTGTAGCGCCAGCTCATAGGCCGACGAAACCTGGGTGCCGCCGCTCTCGCCCTTGTGGAAAAACTCCTCCTCCGTCACCTCCTTGGCCTCGGTGTGGTGACTGATAAAGACGATGTGTACGTTATTATACTTTGTGCGCAGGAAGCGTACCATCCAGAAGTAGAAGCTCCTGGCGATATACTTCTCGAACTCGCCCATCGAGCCGGAGACATCCATCATGGCGATCACGACGGCGTTCGACTCGTAACGAATGGTTGGCTCCCAGACCTTGAAGCGCAGATCCTCGTTCTTGATGTCCTTAAAACGCGGCTCGCCCTTGGTGGCGTTGCGCTTCATATTCTCCAGGATGGTGCGCTTCTTATCGAGATTGGTCAGCGGGCCATGCTTGCGGATATCAGTAAAGCGGACCGCGTCGGTCTGCAGCTCCTGCTGGCGTTTCTGCTCCAGATTGGGCAGCTCCAGGTCCTCGAAGATCAGCTCCGACAGCTCCTCCATGCTGATCTCGGCCTCGTAGTAGTCGTAGCCGGGATCTTTCCCAGCCTCGCCCTTCTTGCCGCGACCCGCCCGCGGCTCCTGAGCGATCACATCGCCGACGCGGCTCTTCCCATCGCCCTGGCCAGCATGAGCCTGGCGTCCAGGATCATAGCGGAAGCGGTACTCCTCCAGCGAACGGATCGGCACGCGCACTGTCTTCTTGCCATCGGAGAGAATGATGCTCTCTTCGCTGACAATCTCCTGCAGATTCTTTTTAATGGCCTCGCGAATCTTCTCCTTGTGGCGCTCCTGGTCAATCTGCCCCTTACGGTGCAGTGACCAATCGTGTTGTGAGACGGACATAGCGCACACTCCTTCCTGGCTGGAAGCGGAAGCGAAAAGAGAACAGGGGATGAACCACTGGCCTGGCAGGCCGCCCGGCCCTGCCTTACCTGCCGGCCTGGCCTGGCCCGCCTCCCCATCACACGCCCTGGTCCAGACCGACCTCTGCTCTCGTCGTACCTGGTCTGGTCAGCCTGGCAGGATCAGGCGACCGGCCCACAAGAGGCGGGCAGAAGAGCGGCGCGGCGCGATCGGCAGCTCGGCGCTGCGGCAGGTTACGGCCACGCCAGGGCCTGCGGAGTTCGGCGGCTCGGCTGGTTCACCCCCTGGAAGACCGTTTCTTAGCGATTCAACAGGCTCCCGACGTAGCGCAAGATCTCATTGGCGCAGACATAGCAGTAGCCATGCTCCGTTACCAAACGCTCGACTACCTCATTGATCTTGCGCCGCTGCTCCTTATCGGGCGTGCGCGTCGAGGTTGTAATCTTGACGACATCGCGCAGATCGGCGAAGAGCTTCTTCTCGATGGCCTCCTTCAGGCGCTCGTGGCTGGTATAGTCAAAGGTCAGCCCTTTGCGCGCCAGCGACGAGATGCGGATCAGAATCTCCTCACGGAAGGCCCGCTTGGCGTTCTCCGTGATGCCGATCTGCTCCTCGATCGAACGCATCAGCTGCTCATCGGGATCGATCTCCTCATCGGTGATAGGATCGCGCAGCTTCGTCTTGTTGCAATAGGCCTCGACGTTGTCCAGGTAGTTGTTGAGCAGCGTGCGCGCCGCCTCCTCATAAGAGTAGACAAAGGCGCGCTGTACCTCCTTCTTGGCCAGCTCGTCGTACTCCTTGCGCGCCTCACTGATGAAGTTGAGGTAACGCTCGCGCTCCTCACGTGTAATGCTCGTATGCTGATCGAGACCATCGCGCAGAGCGCGCAGTGCATCAATCGGATTGATGCAGGTCACATTCTGGCGCACCAGAGCATTCGAGAGGCGGTTAATGACATAGCGCGGCGAAATGCCGTCCATGCCCTCGCGCTGGGCCTCCTCTTGCAGCTCACGAACATCCTTCTGCTTGAAGTCCTCGATATCCTCACCGTCGTAGAGGCGCAGCTTCTTCATCAGGCTCATACCAGCCTTTTTCGACGGCTCCAGCCGCGTCAGTACGGCGAAGATGCTGGCAATGCGCAGCGTGTACGGGGCAATATGGACGTTGTGCAGGGCACTCTGCTTGAGGAGCTTCTCGTAGATCTTGATCTCGTCGGAGACGCGCAGGTTGTAAGGCACCCTGACCAGAATGATGCGGTCCTGCAGCGCCTCAGACTTCTTGTTGCCGACGAAAGCCTGATACTCATGCTCGTTGGTATGGCTGACCACCACCTCGTCGGCATAGATCATGCTGAAGCGGCCTGTCTTGATGTTCTGCTCCTGGCTGAGGGTGAGCAGCACATACAGGAACTTCTCATCAACTTTGAGCATCTCGATGAATTCCATCAGGCCGCGGTTGGCAACGTTCAGCTCGCCGTCGAAGCGGTAGGCGCGGGGATCACTCTCGACACCGACCTCACCGATAGTCGAGAGGTCAATGCCACCAACTAGCTCGCTGATGTCCTGGCTCTTGGGGTCCGACGGGGTAAAGGTGCCAATGCCGATGCGATACTTCTCGCTGAAGGCGATGCGCTGGACGGGGACATCTTCGATGCGCCCGTGATACTCGTTGTCGAGCATGTAACGGCAGCGCGGGCACAAATCGCCCTCGATGTAGAGGCCGAACTCCTTCTCGATATCGGGGCGCAGCTCCTGGGGGATGAGATGCAAAGGCTCCTCATGCATCGGGCAACCTTTGATCGCGTAGACGGCGCCGGCCTCGGTGCGCGTGTAGGCTTCCAGGCCCCGCTTGAGCAACTGCACAATGGTCGACTTGCCGCCTCCAACCGGCCCCATCAGCAGCAGGATGCGCTTGCGCACCTCCAGGCGCTGGGCTGCCGAATGGAAGTAGTCGACGATCTGCTGCAGCGCCTTCTCGATGCCGAAAATCTCCTGGCTGAAGAAGTTGTATCGCAGTTCGCCGTTGCGCGTAGTCTCGACCCCCGCCTCCATGATCATGTCGTAAATGCGCTCATGCGAGAGGCGGGCGACTTTCGGCCTCTTACACGCGATCTCAAAGTATTGGGCGAACGTCCCCTCCCACGCAAGTGCTCGCTCTCGGTCCCGATATTCCTCTAACCGCTTCACCAGGTCCATAGGTTACCCTTTCTTCTTCTGTCTGCTAGGCTGCCGGCTGATTCTGCAGGCGGGACGCTTCGCCTCAGACCAGCGCCGGCGGGACGGGAAGAACGCTTACTGACTGTTACACCGGGTGTACGCCTTTGCCGAGGTTCCTTTCCTTCTATGCCTGCTATGACTACAATGACTGCTGCTCCTTCCGGCGCGAAAAACAGGTAAACTATGATATCAAAGGGCTGGTTTTCTGCTCGATCTGCATGCCAAGCTAGAGAACCAGCCCTTTCTACGTTGCAACATGCGATATGATTGTATCGGCTGCCTGCATCTTCTGCTCGCTCTCCTTCCGCATCTCCTCTCGCCCTCAATACCCTCTCGCGGCTTGCCAAGCTGCAGAGAAGATGGGCCGCTGCGCGTCTGGCCCTCGGGCCGCGCGGAGCAAGTGCTTTCCCTGCTTCCTGTTCTCTCCCCTCCTTCTCCTCGCCCCTGCGCCCCTCCCGAGAGGTTCCACCTGTTCCCCTCGCAGGGGATACCTTGCCTGGTCGAATGGCATATGCTGCTCGATTCGGACGTGTTCTAGAGTAAACAGTAACGGTAATCGTAGCATACAGTACAGACCGGCCCCTGTCAAGTGGCGACCGCCGCTTTTCACCATCCCCCATCTGGGTCATTATCTGGTCGCCAGCCCAGCCTCCTGCTGACCGACCCTCACCCTTCTGAGCTGGTCCGTGTAGATCCTTTCTTTTTGTCGAAGGAGAAAGCGGTAAGTCGTTCCAGTCGGCCAGACAGAAGCACAGCGCTGGCTAGCCGCTGCGGCCTGCGCGCGGCACAGGGCGAGGCAACAGGTTGCGCGGTCGCCACCACCCAAGAGGCCTGCCCAGGTCAGTACCAGCGCCACCGGAGCACGCTGCCGCCGGGAGGCTACGCTGGTTACTACCTGGACACCCGTTCTCCTCTCAGAAGGGGTCGCGCATGACATCGCGTGGGGCTTCGATGAGAGGGATAGTGAGGTCAAGCTGACAGCCTCCGCCGGCGGGCTGACAGAGACGAAGCTCGCCTCCTAGCTCGTGTACGCGCTCGCGCATGCCGATCAGGCCGTAATGGCCCGGCCCCGAACCGGCGTCCGTGAGCGGAACGAAAAGGCCGTCGCCGGCAACGGGAGCCTCGTCTCGGCTGCAGGCCGCGAGCTGGGCCTGCACCTCCAGCGGCAGACCAACGCCGTTGTCGGCAATGGTGAGCTGAAGCCGGCCAGCTTCTGTGCGCAACCGCAGCCAGACCCGTGTGGCCTGGGCATGCTTCTCGATGTTGGTGAGGGCCTCTTGAATGATTTTGAGCAGGGTCTCAATGATTTTGAACAGGGCCTCTTGCCGGTCACCGGGCAGATGCTCCAACTCGGGGGGAAGGTCTAGCTCCAGGCTCCAGCCGCAGCGCGCCGCCCGGCGCTGGGCAATGGAGGTAATCGCTTGCCGCAGGGAGCCTTGCAGCAGCACAGGTGAGCGTAGATTCGCGATGGAGGCCCGCAGCCCGCTCATGGCCTCGCGCGTGACTTGCAGCGTCTCGACAATCTCCCGCTCACAGCGCTCCGGGTCCCGACCGACAAGGCGACGCAGTACCTCTAGCTTGACGCTGACCAGGGTAAGGGCATGACCAAGAGTATCATGCATTTCGCGCGCCAGGCGCGTGCGCTCGCGCAGGACGGCCAGCTCCTGTTCCTGAGCCGCCGAGAGCGCCAGACGCTGATGGGCCTCCTCCAGTTCACTATGGGCCTGGGCCAATTCCTGTAAAAGGCGCGCATTGCGTTCCTGTTCTCTGAAGAGGCGGGCAATGGTAAGGGCCGAGATAACCGCAGAGCTGAGCGAGAGAAGCAGTCCCCCCAGCACACCCAGATCATTCAGCCCCAGAGGCCAGTGGAAGACCCCGCTGAGCAGCAGGAAGGTCAGGAGGGAGCAGAGTAGCGGCCAGGCGAGGAAAGGCAGCTCAAAGATGGAGAAGCAGAGACCAAAGACAAGCCAGTAGTCCCAGGCCAGGCCACGGTCAATGCAGGCCAGCGCCAGACAGATGAGATAGCAGCAGGCCCAGAGGATCAGGGCATAGGGACGCGCTGGGGGCCAGCGACGCTCTCGCCGTAGCCACATACGCCCAAAGTGGAAACCCTGTACGAGGAGCAAGAGTAACGAGAGCAGGATAATGGTCACAGCCCGCCAGTCATGAAAGTAACTGGGAGAAGCGTTTAGCACCACATAGTCAGCAATCACGAGGGAGGCGATGTAAAAGAGGAACCATTGCAGACCAAACAGGCGCAAGCGACGGTAAAATCGCTGCTCAGCTTCGCTGGCAGCCGCCATGTGCTTCTCGCTCTTCTTGACAGCAGTCATGGCCTTCGGCTGCCCTCCTCTCTAGAGCCTGCCTGCTGAGGATCACTACACGATGTGACTGGAGCTTTGCCACTCCACACGTTGCCGGTAGCGGTAGAGCTGAATGGGGCTGTCGACCCATCCGTCTTGACCACGCACCCGGATCGGATGGCCGCAGCGGCGCGACAGGATGGGTCGACCCGCGTTCTCTGTTCGCGTTGTCAGTCCCTGTCTACAGCGATCAGTATAGTCGCTGGCTCTGGCTGGCGCCAGTGCCGAAAGAACTAGGCTTCCCCTATGACTAAAGTCACGGCTTCCCCTACGGAGACACCCAGCGTGGCGGCGGCGTTGCCGTTGCGAATGGCCACCCCCACATAGCCGGCACTGTCGCTGTAGACGAAAGGCTCGCCTTCGCCAGCTTCACCGGCAAAGAAGGGCTGCCGCCGTTCGATGGTCAGGTGACGCCCGGGTATGAGCAGGCGCACACGCGAGGCAGTGAAGAGGTCGGGCACGAGGGTCAGGGGAATGCTCGTCACCAGGTTGCCAAAGTGGTCAATATAGATGACTCTGGCCTCGATGCGCCCTCTTTCGCGCCGCGGCTGGCTGAGATCGAGGCGCTGCAGCGAGTCAGGATCGAGCGTGGGGCCGAAGTCAGACAGCGGCACCCCACGCGCCAGATGGGCCGCCGCCGGCGCAAAGATGTCCCGCCCGTGGAAGGTCGTGCTAACTGCCGGCAGACGATAGGCCGGATTCTCCAGAGCCACAACCTGGCGCAGCGGCTGCTCAGTCAGCACATAGCTGAAGAGACCATTGTCTGGTCCGACAAAGAACCAGTCGCCGGCCTCCAGCGCAATGGCCCGCCGCTGGCTGCCAACCCCTGGATCAACGACACAGAGGAAAACGCTGCCCGCTGGGAAATAGCGATAGGCCGTTGAAAGCAACCAGGCCCCAGTAGCGACGTTCTGGGCCGCGATCTCATGGCTGATGTCGATCAGTTGGGCCTGTGGCACGATGCCGGCGATGACTCCCTTCATGATGCCCACAAAGCCATCGCGCAGGCCAAAGTCGGTCATGAGGGCAATCACCGGAATAGATGAACGAACGGCAGCCTGACCCCTGGCGCTGGCCGCTCCAGGCTGTTTTTCTTTTTGCACCATAATAGCTTCTCTCTTCGCTTCGCTCGGCTTTGCAGTGAAGGCCGGGCGTTTTCTCCTTTCTGTGTAGTCATTCACCGGTGCGCTGTCAAGAGGGCAGGGCCGCAGAATCGCTCAATGGTACTGGCGGCTACCCTTCCTTAGCCATTGTATGCTATACTAGCCACGATATAGAGCGGTCCTGACGAGAATACAGGTAGAATAGAAGAATAGTCCAGGCAATTTCAGCTTTTCTTGAGCCTGTTCTCTCTGCGCTACGAGCGGGTGGTCTGGGTATTCCCGGCCAAAACGCAGCTTTGCAGTGAAACATTCCCTATTTGATTTATTCGCACACGATTATTACAGACAGTCGAAACTCGATGGAAAAGGAGGCGGCGCTTCTTCCCCACCTCTGCAGTCAGGGGGATGCGCTCTGCATGAGCCGATGAACGTCAGTACCGGTGGCTCGCATATCCTTATTTTTGAACGCGATCAGCAACTTGCCGCCTTGCTCAGTAGCGAGCTGCAGCTGGCAGGCTATGAGTGCCATATAGCTCGCACGGCAGTGGAAGTCTTTGACGCGATTGCACGCCATCAGGTGCGGCTGGTCTTGGTCAACCTGGCCCAGGCGGCGGCAGGGCGCCGTGAGTTCTGGGTGGCACTAGACGCTCAGCGACGTGGGCGCGGTGTGCTGGTGCTGACCTATCGCTGCACCAACCTGGCCGGCTACGGCCCGTATGATCCCGAGGAGCATCGGCAAACTGTCGATGTGGAGGTCGATGGTATGCTCGGCATCATGCGCCTGGTCGAGGCTGTCCGGGCTCAGGTGCCGTTGCCGACCACGGCCTCGCATCCCCAGGTGCGTCTGGCCGATGTGCCAACGCAGGCGTCGCCCTCTCCTACTCTGACAAGTCTGCAGCAGACGCTTCCTCACCCGGCGGTCTTTTCTCCGGGCCAGAGCCAGATCAGCGAGCTTCAGCGGCAGTCATCGCCGGCGCCGTCGGCCTATACGGCCAGTGTGCAGCCTGCCCCTTCCGCTCCTCCGGCGCCGACCTTTACTGACAAGATCCGTGCGGTAATCTACCCGGGCAGTCGCAGCTTTTCGCCGGCCCCTGCTTCTGCGCAGGAAGCTGCCTGGGGGGCCGCCTTCGGAGCAGGCAGTTTTCAGAGTCCCGAGGGGTTCGGGGCCTCCGCCTCCCCTTCCTCAGCTCACATACCTGCTGTCTCGCCGATAGGCAATGCAGGCAGCCGCCAGCCGCTGCTGAACCAGGTTGGCCAGTTCTCGCCTGCCTCACACGCCGCGCCTTCGCCCAACCAGGCATACTATACCGCGGCAGCCCAGTCGGCGCCGCTGGAGTTCTATGCCCAGCAGCGATCTCAGCCGCTGGAGCCGTTCATCCAGGGAGCGGCTGAGGCTTTCTATCAGGCGCCGCGCGCGCAGACTTCGGGGCCGTTGCAGCAACCGCAGGCGGGGCTTACTCCCCAGGAGGCATCGTTGCAGATGCCACCGATGCCCGCTATGACTCAGGCCAGTCCTTCGCCTTTTGCTTCGGCCCCACAGGCTTCACAGCCTGTGCCAGCTTATCAGCCGCTCTTGCAGGAGAGTCCTTATCAGCCCAGCCAGGCCTATACGCAGTATGCGCCGCCCGAGGAGAAAGGCGAGTCGAGCCTGGCTCAGCTAACGCGCCTGTTGCGCGAGCGCACCGCGGCTTCTGCGCCCGGGGAGCACGGGCCAGAGCCGGGCGAGGCATCAGCCTCTCCTGGTGGAGCAGCGGCGGCTCCGTCTCCAGCAGCTTCGGCCTCTCCTTCGCCGCTGAGCACAGCCTCGCTGCGAGCGGCCCCCATCCAGGGACTGCAATCGGATCAGGAGCCTGATTATCGTCCCTCGCGCTCGGAGTCGCATGCCACGGCTCGCAGCCATTTACAGGCCCTGGCGAGCGCTAGCCCGACCATCGGCGAGCTGTCGTCGCTGCGTATGGCAGCTCCATCCTCAGCTCCTGCCCCGGCCTCGGCCCCAGCCCCGAGCCAGCCAGCAACTCATACTGCCCAGCCGCGAGCTTACACCGCTGAGCAGCCAGCGGTGGAACGGCGTCCGGTCTACAACGGCGCCAACGCAGATCGAGCTGAGCACCTCCCTTCTGGCCAGATGAGCAGCACTGGCGCCGTGGAGCGAGTCGAACGGGAGGCGCCCACGGCCTCCGGTCAGCCCCTGCCCAGCGACGACCTGGCAGCCACGGCTGATGAGGAGACGAAGAAGGAGATGATCCATGCTGAGGCGGCTCCGGTCGAGTCAGCGCGCCGCCCCGCGTTTGAGCGTGAGTCGATCACGTCCGATACGACCTTGCTTGATATTGTGCAAAGCCTGCCGCCAATGGAGCCGCCACCACAGCGGCAACAGCAGCAGTCGCCGCCGGTTCTCAATGGGCGGGCCACACGCTCGCTCGGCAGCGTCCTGCTGGAAGGCCATCTGGTACCACCCGAGCGCCTGGAAGTAGCGCAGAACGTTCAACGCATGCTCCGAGGGGTCGATCTCAATTATCAGTTGGGGGAGATTTTACTCATGTTCAAGTTGCTGACCCCCGATCAGCTGCTAGCGGCTAGCCTGGTGAGCTATGGCCTGCTCAATACAGCGCAGATCCGCTCGCTAGGCCGCATCCGCCAGGAGCTGCATTCGATGGGTCTGGAATACGATCTTGAGAATTTGCTCATCCTGTTCCGCATTCTGACTCCAGAGCAGCTGCGCGAAGTGCGCGCCAGCTGGTCGTCCTGAGTGAGGTTCTTCCTGCTCCTGGCCGGTTCCATTCAGCAGGCGTGAGGCTGATCTGCTCAACCAACAAGTGCACAAAACCAAACAGGAAAAGGTCTGGCCCGCCACCGCGGGCCTTCCTTATTAGTTATTTATAGCTGTCCGTCCGTCTGAGTTGACCCCGCCTGCCCCTTCTGCCTCGTCCTGGTAGCTCTCTCCCCACAGCGGGCAAGCAGAGAAGAGATGGAGAGGCGGTCGCTCGCCTTGCTACCTCCCGGCACGCAGATTGGCTATAATGTCTGGTGCTAAGAGAGCGCATTTTCACCCTTAGCAGGAGCCATTCTCATGCCACAACAACAGCAACAACAGCAACAGTTTGCCGACTACGATCTCCTCGCTGTTTTTAGCGATGAGGAGAAAGCAAGCGCGGCAGAGGGGAAGCTGCGCCGGGAGGGTTTCAAGGATGAGGAGATCTATCGCCTGAGTGCCGGGGCAGTCAAAGGAGGGGAGTTCCGCGATCACGGCCCACGCCAGGATCGCAGCACTTTCTTCTTGCAGACGACACGCAGCGGCCCCTCGCCGGCCCTGCTGCTGGTGCTGGCACTGGTGGCGGGCCTGGTGGTAGGCTTGCTGGCCTTTGCGCTGGGCTTCGCTTTTCCCGCTTCTGAGCACGGGCTGATTACACTGATCGGGGTGGTGGTGGGCCTGATCTGCGGCGTGGTGATAGCCTTTGTCCGCGGGAGCCGGGTGCGCGGCGCTATCGGGCAGGATCTGTCGCGCCTCCCTCAAGCATCAGCTTCCACACGCGAGGCTCGAACGGTGATTGCTCTGCGTCTGCTCGAGCCAGAGAACATCAGCCGCAAGTCCCGTGCGCGGGCCATCTTGCTCAATAACGGAGGCCGCATCGATCGGAGTGTGGGCCGCCGGGAGTGAGAAGCGGCGAGCCGGGCGCAATGGAGCGCTCTGCTCCCGCTTTTTTTCGCTTGCCAGCAATGGCGCAGCGCTCGCTGTAGTCTCCTTATCGAACAACGTCATAGCAATAATGAGGCAGGTGAGGGTCTTACCACTCTGCTGGGCAAACACTGGTAATATCTTGGTTTCTCGATTAGAATTAGAATAGATTTACAGCAAAGTATCGGCAAGCGCCGGCGGCCCTGGCAGAAGCCCAGAGGTCGCTCAGGCGGGAGAAAGAGCGTATGAAGGGGAACACTGTGCCACCAGCGAGACTGCAGGTTGATCTGGAGAAGCTCGCGCGCCTGCGCGACGCGCTCTTTCCACCGTATAAGGTCATTCTCTTCAACGACGATGAGAATACGATGGATTATGTGGTCGCTGCCCTGCTGCATGCTGTCAATAGCCTGACGCTGCCGGAGGCCGAGCGCATCATGCTAACAGCACATGTGACAGGGAGTGCCGTGGTTGTGGTCTGTCCCAAGGAGATGGCCGAGTATTACCAGGAGCGCCTGCTCAGCTACGGTCTGACGGCGACGATCGAGCCGGATTAGCCTCTGGCCGGGTCCCAGGCCCCCATAGCGGGAAGCTTCCTGACCCAACTTGCTGGCTGACTAGCTGACCGGGCTGGCCGACTGGTGGTTCGTTCGTTCGTGCGTTCATTGGCTGATCACGATCGCTGTTCAATAACACAGAGTAAGGACTGGCAGCAGGCTTGCTGGACAGCGCTCACTACCATTGACGCTGCCAGTCTCTTCCACTTAGAATCTGTAGAAGGGTCTGCAGGGATGCAGCGAGCAGGCTCTTTTATGCGTATGCAGAGGTGCAAGGCGCAGAGCCTGCATGAGATCCGAACGAAGATGATGCTGTTTTGTCAGATTCGAGATCGAGAAGAGGGGAGACACTATGGTTCACCTATGGCGCTCAAGAACGAAGGAGGAGGCCGAGACCACCAAGGCGCCCGGGGTCGGAGCCACCGGCGATATCGCGGTTATTGTCGAGGGGAAGAAACTGGATACGGAACTGGTCAGGCTGGCTTGTCTGATGGCCAAGCGCGCCAAACGCAAGGTTCACCTGGTCCACATCATTGAAGTTCCTCGTACCCTCCCCCTCAAGGCTGTCCTCACAGAGAAGTCAAATGCCGCCAATAAGCTGCTCTCCGAGGCCATTGCCATTGCCGAAGAGGCAGGCTGCGACGCTGTCGCCGAGATCGTCCAGGCCCGCGATGCCGGCCCGGCGATTGTGGACGAGGCCCGCGATCACGGCTGCGCTCTGATTATGCTAGGATTGGTGCGTAGCCACCGCTCCCAGAATAATCTGGGCAAGACGATCCCATACGTGCTGCTCAATGCCCCCTGCCGGGTCTGGGTGATCCAAGACCCCAATGGCACGGCTGCCGCCAGTACGCCCGCGACCGCCGCAACCAGCAATAGCGATGTCAGCGTCTCGAAGGCATAACGATAGATTCGTATCCATACTGCATGCATTACGCTAGCCGCCTATGACTGCTTCAAAATACGCCGAATACGGGTGAGGCGCACGCTATACGCTACACGCCATGCGCCAGGCTCTGCTAAGTCTGGTCGAGCCGTGAGAGGCCTTCGTCCCGGCGCGTGAGACCTGCGCCGCCGCCGGGGGCTTTGCTTCTCCCGCCACTGCGTTGCGCCGCCCGGCCCTGTGGGTGCCTTCTGTCCTTCACACATGGTGAGCGCTTGCGGTCGGTGCAGGCTGTTTTTTTCTCTTTTCCTGCCTGCTCGCTCGCCAGCGAGTGGCCGGCCTTTTGCTCATCACAGTCAGCATGCTGATATGCTATAATTAGGGTGAGCAGAATTCTTCTTTTTATTGACTCAACCGGCTATCACTAGCTCAATCCTGGGAGGAGTCTCGCCATGACGACCAGTCCACAGAATGCAGGGCCACCGCCACGCTCCCATAAGGACTACTATACTGCCCTTCATCAGGCCGCGCTGACCTTCTCTTCCAGCCTTGAATTGGATGAGGTGCTCCACAGCGTGGCCAAAAGCATCGCCGAGGCGATGCAGGTGAAAGCCTGTGTGCTGCGTCTCTTTAACAAGCGCACAGGCCAGCTTGAGATCAGCGCCTCCTACGGGCTGAGCAGCGACTATCTCGGCAAAGGCCCGGTCGATGTCTCTCACAGCCCTATCGATCATGAAGTGCTGCAAAGTGGCCAGCCGGTCTTTATCCCTGATGTGCGCGTCGACTCCCGTTTTCAGTATCAGGAGGCCGCGCGCCGCGAGGGCCTGGTCTCGCTGCTCTGTGTACCGCTGGAGGTGCGCGGCGAGGTCATCGGCGTCTTGCGTGTCTATACCGCCGAACCGACAACCTTCCACGAGGATGATGTGCAGTTCCTGACCGTTCTCGCCAGTCTGGCCGCCCTCGCCATTGAGAACGCCAGACTGTACGAGAATCTGAAGAGTTCTTACGATGGCGTGATGGATGCTCTCTGGGGGAGCAGCCTCAGTCGCCAGGCGTAAGCCGGCACGGTGGCACCCACCTCTGCCCCCATTCTCAACTTTGCGCCTGCCCGTCTCTTGCTTCTCGCTTACCTCTATCCTGGCTTGACCTGGTCTTTGTTAGGCTGACCTTCCTTCGCTTCACCGAATGAGCGTGTTGGTGAGATAGGGCGAGGTGAAGGTTGTGCGTTCTCCTGCTCGTCTGCCAGGTACAGGGAAGAGCCGCGCCGCCAGTGGCTTGCGCAGGCGCATGGCCAGGGCGGCGACGTCGAGGAGGAGGCCGGCAATGGTCTGCTCGGAGCTGTCACCCGGCAGAGGAATGGTGTCCAGTCCTGTGCCGCAGACAGCGGAGTAGAGCAGCAGCTGATGGACGTGCAGGCGCCCCTCTTCCCAACGTCTCCCCAAGAGGGCGTCCTCTAATACGGGCAGCATGAGGCCACAGTAGCCACAGGTGGGCAGCGTGGTGCTTTGGAGGCCGCGGGTAATGGCGGCAGCGACGGTCAGAGTGCCCGGATCACCGATGAGGCCATAGCCACAGGCCTCCAGGGCGGGTACGATGCTCTCTTCCCCGAGGGGGGCAGGCGAGAGGTCGAGGCCGTGGTAGTGAAGCTGGTGCTCGTCGCTGAGCGCACGCGCCAGGTCAGCCAGTGGCCCCAGTTGCTCTTCGAGCGTGCGACGAACGATGGCGCTGATGGCGTCCGGAGCCAGAGGACGGCCCCCCTCTGCCGCAGCAGCGCTGAGGGCCTGGCCGAGGAGAGGCGCGCTCTGGAGGCCAAGGCCGAGGCTGGCCGGACCACGATGGTAGGCAGCGGGAAAGAAGGGACAGCCCGGCTCGACACAGGCAAGCATGGCAAAGCGGAAGTTGCCATCGCCTTCAGGGGTCTCTCGGGCTAGACGGAGCATAAGACGGGCTATGGCAGGGGCCGCTTCCTGACGCAAACCCTGGGCGCTGCTGGCCAACAGGGCACTGGCACTGAGCGCCGGACCAGCAATGAGCAGATCGGCGAGCAGGGCCAGGCGCTCAAGTGGAAAGGTCGGCTGGACGACGAGAGCAGGACCAAGCGAACAGAAGGCAATTTCGACTTCGGTCAGCATCTGCTGTAGCTCACGCCCGTAGCGCTCGATCTCCCTGGCCGGCCAGGTGGCCAGGTCGCTGAGCAGGGGACGGGTGGCAAGACGCAGTGTCTGCACCTCATAGCCTACCTCTTGCAGACGGGCGGCAATGGCCCGCAGTTGCTGGGCCAGGCGCCGGACAATCGCAGCTGTCAGCGGATGCGGCTCGGCTACGCCCAGGGTGATGGTGCGAATGGGGACCATTGTTGCTGACTCCTTTCCTCCCTCGTTGCTATCCGTATACAATATCTCCAGGATACGCTATTTGGATGCAGGCCGCCAGCATGCCAGCCCGCGTCAGGCCATGAGCTAGCAGAGGGAGGGCCACCGGGCCGCGTGCAAGGGGCCGCGCCGCCTCCGACGGCAAGCTCCCAGGGAGAGAGGTGACAGCCAGGCGCTATGTCTACGACTCCAGAGACCGCGCAGCAGGCTGGCTCCTGCTTTTTGTGCTCACTTGCTTCATCGCCTCGTCTCTGTGCTGTTCCTCGACTTGAGGGCTTCCTCCTCGCCGCCTGGGAACAAGCAGCCGGCTCAGCGGCAGGAGAGCGCTCCAGTGAACGCCTGCCCGGTCTGCTCTTAAAAAGTGCTGAGGGACTTGTCTCTCTGCAGTTGACCCGCGACTATCGGCGCCTGGTGCAGGAGCTGCGGGCCCGCGGGCGCAGCGTGCGCGGGTTGCGGCTGCGCGTCTATCACCTGCCTAAGCCGGCCCAGCGCACCGAGCAGCATGGGCGCCCTCTGCTCTCCTATCGTGCTGATTCCTGGACGTTGGTTGTGATCGAGCCAGACACACTGCTCAATATCACGGACTTGCTTTACGCCGAATACTGTCCTCGCCAGTATCTGCTTCAACGCCTGCTCCCCAGTGAGGCAACGCTGGAAACGCTGCGCGGGACGCTGGTCCATGCTTGCTTTAAGGAGCTGTTGAAAGCCCATGACCGCGGCGCGCTGACGGAGGAACGCGGTCAGGCTCTGGCGCTGCTACGTCAGCAATTGCGCCAGGCTTTGGAGCGCAACCGCCTTGAGCTGGCGCTCTTGAACATTGGGGCAGAGCAGTTGGAGGCCGAGGTGGCGCCCCATTTGGAGAGCCTGGCGAACTGGTTCGAGCAGCAGCGCAGTACGCTCTGGGATGTCCCTTTACCAGCGGAGGGCACCGCGGGCAGCGAGGAGAGCAGCGATCATCTGGTGCGCGCCGAAACGTTTTTACTGGCGCCAGAGCTTGGTCTGAAGGGGCGTTTAGATCTGCTCTGGCAGCAGGGAGAGCGGCGGCGCTTGCTGGAACTGAAGACGGGCGGCGCCTCGGGTCCTCTGCCTCGCCGCAATCACCGCTGGCAGGTGCACGGCTATCACGCGCTCTTGACTGTCCGCCGCCAGGCTCGCACGCAGAAGGCGCTGGCGACCCTGCTCTATAGCGGCACACCTGGCGAGGCCCAGGCTTTTGGGATTCCCTTCTCAGTCCGCGAGCTGCAGCAGGTGAATGAGCAGCGCAATCTGCTGGCAATCAGCCACGTCACTGGGGAGCCGTGCGCGCCACCAGGGCCGGCGCGCTGCAGAAAGTGCGCGCTGTTGGAGGAGTGCCGTCTCGTCTCCTGGCTGCTGGCTTGGGAGCCGCCAGCGCTCGCTACCACGGAAGGGCCAACGGCAGACTCAGACACACCCGCGCCGCCTCCGCTGGTCACCTCGCTCACGGAGAGCGATCGAGCTTTCTTTGCTCGCTACTATCACTTGCTCCAGATCGAGGGACGGACCAGTGAGCAGGAGCAGGCCCTGCTCTGGCAGGCACCGGTCGCTGAGCACGTGGCGCGTGGGATGGCGATCGCCGGGCTGACCCCTCTGGAGCCACCACAGCCTACTGAGCAAGGCGAGTGGGTGCAGCGCTTCCGCTGTGAGAACCGATCGGAGCTGCGCAGCGGCGATGAGATCCTGCTCTGTGACGGCCATCCCCTGGACGGTGAGGTGGTCACAGGGACCATCTTGGAGATCGGCGCACGCGAGGTGGCTGTCTGGACACCTGAGCTGATCGCCCATCCAACTTTGATCGAGCGCCACGCTACGGATGTGGTCCATCTGCGCACGCTGCAGAATCTCTGGCGCTGGTTGCACGTGGAGCCGCGCTTGCGTGAGCTGGTCTACGGCCTGCGCCGTCCGCGCTTCAGTCGCGAGCCGGTGGTTCCACGAGAGGACTTCAATCGCGAGCAGAATCTAGCGGTAGAGCGCGCGCTCCAGATGCAGGATTATCTGCTGATCCACGGTCCGCCAGGCACAGGGAAGACGGCGGTCATTGCGGAGATTGTCAAACGCCTTTGCCAGCGCGGCGAGCGGGTCTTGCTGGCAGCCTTTACGAACCAGGCAGTCGATAATATGTTGCTGCGCCTGGAGGCGGAAGGTTTCCACGATTACTTGCGTCTGGGCCATGAGCGTAGCGTGGCCGAGGGCGTTCAAGAGCATCTCTTGAAGCACCTGGCACCGCTCTCGTCGAAGTCAGAGTCGCTATCAGCGCAGGGGGACGCAGGGGAGGCGAAGCCCGGCCTGGCAACCGCCGAGCTGCGGGCCACCCTCCGGACGCTGCCCGTGGTGGCCTCGACAACAGCTACCTGGTCTTCTGAGCGCTATGCGCCCGAGGGAGCACAGGAGGACGGGGCTGGCTCGCTGTTGCGCTTCGATGTGGCTCTGATCGACGAGGCCGGCCAGTTGACGGTTCCAGCTCTGCTTGGAGCCTTGCGCTTTGCGCGACGCTTTATTCTGGTGGGCGATGAAAAGCAGTTGCCGCCGCTGGTGCTCAGTCGTGAGGCGGCGGAGGGAGGGTTGCGCGAGTCACTGTTTAGCCTGCTGAAGCGCTGCGATGAGGAATATCGGGCCGCGCACCCGGGAAGTGAGAGCGCCTGCGTGGCCCTGACAACTCAGTATCGGATGCATGAGCAGATCGCCGCCTTCCCTTCGCGCTGCTTCTATGGGGGAGAGCTGCGCGCCCATCCGTCGGTGGCGCGGCGTCAGCTCAGCTTCGGCGGCCCTGTAACGCCGCGTCTGGGCGAGCGCGCGGCGATCCTGCGTGCGCTGCACCCTGGCCAGCCTGTCGTCTTCCTCAACGTGACCACGCCCGAGAGCGAGGCCCGCGTTAGTCAGGCTGAGGCCCGCCTGGTACGTGAGCTGGTGACGGCTTTGCTTGGGCGCGGGGTTGGTCCATCACAGATCGGAATCATCGCGCCCTATCGCGCTCAGGTGGCGAATCTCCGCCGTCATCTAGTCTGGAAACAGTACGGCGCCCCTCATCCGGCTCTGACAATCGATACGGTCGATCGCTTCCAGGGCGGCGAGCGCGCGGTGATTATTATCTCGTTCGCTACGACGCAGCCACCCCCGCCGGGCAGCCTGCTCTACGAGTTTCTCACCGATGCCCACCGCCTCAACGTGGCCCTGACCCGCGCCCAGCGCAAACTCATCCTGGTCGGGCATGCTGCCGCACTGGAGGGGCTGCCGATCCTGGGCGATCTTCTGAGCTACTGCCGCGAGCTGGAGGCCTTTATTTCAACGGAATAGGAGCGAGCGAAACGATGGAGGAGCAGAAGCGCATTTTAGTGGTTGGCAGCCTGAATATGGACCAGGTGGTGCAGGTACCGCGCCTGCCGGTGCTCGGCGAGACGCTGCTGGGCGCCGGCTCGTTGAAGCTGGTGCCCGGGGGGAAAGGCGCCAACCAGGCAGTGGCCATGGCCCGTTTAGGGGGTGCCGTGACGATGGCTGGTCGGGTGGGCCACGACCCCTTTGGGCAGCAACTGCTGGTCGCTCTGCAGGCGGCGGGCGTCTCTACAGAACTGGTGGCCATTGATGAGGAGGAGGCCAGCGGCACGGCCTTTATTTTCCTGGTAGAGCAGGATAATGCCATCATTGTGGCAGCGGGCGCCAATGGCTGTCTCGGGCGCGACGCCGAACACCTGACACGCATCGAAGAGGCCCTGGCACAGGCCTCAGCTGTGGTCTTACAGCTGGAAATCCCGCTGGCAACGGTCGAGCACCTCATCAAGGCAGCCCGGGCGGCGGCTGTGCCGGTAGTGCTGAACGCCGCTCCAGCACAGCTCTTAAGTCCAGATCTGCTGCGCCAGGTCGAGCTGCTGATCGTTAACGAGCACGAGGCCCAGGCGCTGGTAACAGCCCTGGGGACGCCGCCCGATTCTACCATGACCAGCGCTGAGTCCAGGGAGCCAGCAGCGAAGGATGTTCTGACTCAGGCGCGCGCGCTGGCTCTGCGCCTGCATGAGCATGGGGTGGCGACGGTAGCGGTCACTCTGGGAGCGGCAGGAGCACTGTTGGTCACTCGCGGGGACCAACCAGGCACAGGCCCGCTCTCCCTCTACGAGCCGGCTCCGCGCGTCCAGGTGACCGATACGACGGCTGCCGGCGATTGCTTCGTGGGCGCTTTGACGGTCGCGCTGCTGGAGGGTCAGAGTCCCGCCCAGGCACTGCGCTTTGCGGTCTACGCCAGCGCCCTGAAGGTGACGCGCTTCGGCGCTCAATCCGGGCTGCCGAGTCGGGCTGAGGTGATGGCCTTCCTGGCTGGCGACTCATCTCAGGCTTAGCTTCGAGGTTGGGGCCTGCCCTGGCTCAGCTCGGCTCGTCGGCCTTTTTTGACAAGGCTGGCGCCTTGCGCTATATTTATGTGGAGTAATCCCTACTATGCTACTTGGAATATTGGGCTATCAGCAGGGAAGGAGCAGCAGACTATGCCCCAGATCAATGAGGCCGAAGTGATCGAGGCCCTGCGGGAATGCTACGACCCAGAGATTCCTGTCAATATCTACGATCTCGGCCTGGTCTATGGGATTGATATCAATCAGGAAACAGGCCATGTGCATATTAAGATGACGCTGACATCACTGGGCTGCCCATTGGTCGGCGACGTGATGTCCGAGGTCGAGATGCGCGTCAGCCAGGTCGAGAATGTCAAGTCATGCGATGTGGAGATGACCTTTGATCCCCCCTGGACACCCGACCGCATGAGCGAAGATGCGAAGTGGGAGCTGGGTTTGATCTAGCCTGGCCAGCGCGGAGTCGCTCCTGGCAGTCGCGGGACCAGTCTGCACGTTGTAATCATGCCCGCTTGCCGCTGACGTGACGACCCGCGTCCCTATCCTTACCGCAGCCAGGGCTTGTCCTGACACGTGACCGTCCCCCGGTGGCGCTTCACCGCCTCTGTCCGCTTTCTGCCGCGACATTGGCCCGCTGCTCACCGGCTGCGGTCTGTCACGTGTTATTTTTTTCCCTTTTTACTCTTCCCTTCGCCAAAGCAGTGTGTTATACTGAGTGCCATCGATCAATACATTTATCTCTATATTATGAAAGGATGAGGAGCAGCAACTTCCACTCTGGAAGAGATATCTCAAGCGTCTTCTTCCACTCCCCACGCTGCATCGCCAGCCTTGGCCTGGAAGGAGGGCAAAGGCGTCACAGCCCAAGCCTGATGTGAAGAGCTGGCGCGGCGCTCACTGATAGGACCTGAGAGCGAAGGTGCGAGGCTGAGTAGAGCATTTTAGTCTTGATCTTCCGCAAACGGCTTGCTTGAAGCGAAAGAATCTGTCGAGGGAATGGACAGCGCTACCCAGTGCGAGCGAGCAGAGAAGCTAGAGCCTCTCCCAATGCAGATCAGGAGCCTTCCGCGCGAGCTGAGGGCGCGGTTGCAGAGGGCACAACCCGCCGCACGAGGATGCTGAATATTGAGAGAGCAGGAGGTTTGAGAGATCTCATGGTCAGGCACTGTGAGTTTTGCTACGCCGCGGTGCCAGCGGATTATACCACGTGCCCTGTCTGCGGAGCAGCGCTACGGGTGGGGCAGGATCAGTCTGGGGCGAGTGGGCAAGCTGATGGTCTCCCATCCTTATCTTCGGAGACCGTGCCAGCCGCGCCCAGAGCCAGCGGAGGTAGCTGGGACGAGCCAGGTGCCACCGTTCTGCCTGGCTCGCTGGCCGCGACGCCGACGCCACAGGGGCCACAGCGCCCCTCCCATTTTCAGCGCAGCGAGTTCTCAACAAAGAGCAGTTCTGTTCTGTCGCGCTCGCTGCGGCTCGGCTTCATCTTGATGCTCTTTCTGTTCCTGACGGGGCTTGGCCTGCTCATCTACGGTGGCATTTATCATCCGGCCCAGTTGCACGCAGAGGCCACGGCCACGGTTAGCGCCGCTTTGACGGCCCTGACCCAGGGTACCGCTCAGGCCCAGGCCCATGCTACAGCGACCGCCATCGCCCAGGCTCACGTCACGGCTACCGCAGCTGCCCAGGCGACCGCCGTCGCTGCGGCTACCTCCACTGCCGAGCAGGCTACCTATACAGCAGCCACCCAGGGGACACCAACCCTGGTCGATCCTTTGACCGGGCAGAACGGCAACCAGTGGACACTGGACAGCAACCTGCGCGAGGGCTGTTCCTTCTCCGGGTCTAGCCTGCATTCGATCGTTGCCAGCGACCATGTTTTCATCCCCTGCCTGGCTTTGGCCACAAACTTCGCTAACTTCACGCTGCAGGTCCATATGCGACTGGCGCGAGGCGATGGCGGCGGCCTGGTCTTCCGCGCGAATGCCGATAGCGGCACCGGCTACCTCTTTTTCGTTGGCAGTGACGGAAACTATAGCCTCATGCTCTCCGATGGTACACAGGCCAATGCTCTGGTCGGCGGCCCAACGCCAGCCATCCATACAGCAACTGGCCAGGACAACTTGCTGACGGTGATCGCCCACGGATCATCGATACTTCTCTATATAAATAAGCAATACGTGGGAAGCGCTCAGGATACGAACTTTAGCGCAGGGCAGATTGGTGTCTTCGCCATTGATCTTGGTCATGTGACCGATGCCGCCTTTTCTCAGCTCCAGGTCTGGTCGCGCTAATCGCCTCTGCCTACCCTGCCTGCTGCAGGACCAGGAACAGGGCAGGCCACAGGGACAGGGCTGCCCCAGACCAGCGCCAGAGATAGCAGCCTAGGGCCGGGTTCGGCTTTCGTTCTCTGATACTGCCGCCCTCGGCTCGCTTCTGACAAGCAATGATGAGATCTCTTGGCATAGATTGAAAAGCATGTTATGCTGAAGATGCTTTAGGGAGTCACTACGTCCAGCCCTTGAGGAGGATCTTCTTACCTATGCAATGCCAGATTTGCAAGGCCGAGTTGCCCGCTGGGGCACGGATCTGTCCCTCCTGCGGCGCTCCTACTCCTTACAATGTGCTGGAGCCAGAGAAGGAGCAGACCCCGCCGCCGAGTACGTTCGGCAGCCCGGACGATACGCTGATTCAGTCCCGCCCCGAGAGCAGCAAAGCGAGCGGCGTTGAGGACAGTGAGCGCACGTTGCGCGCGCCTTATAGCGAGCCTACGCTGCGTGCGCCTTCACGCTGGCAGCAACCGCAGACACCGCCAGCCAGCTCCGAGGGGGGAGCGTCCGCTCAGCCGAGAGAGGCTCAGACGCCAGGCATGGAGAGCGAGCGCCCTCAGGCCGATGCCGAAGCGGGCGCGCCACCGGCGGGTGGGCCATCCAGTGGACCAGCGCCAGCTCCGACGTCTTCGCCAGCTCCCAGCCCCAGCAGTTTAACGCCGGTGCAGCCTCCGCAGGAGGCGGCCACTAGCTATGGTTGGATGCCGCCTGCTGGAGCCGGAGCCAGCACTCCTTCCTACCCCGGTCTGAGTGGCGCCTTTCCAGCCTCGCCTGCGCCTGCGCAGCCACCAGCTCAGTTTCAGATGTCGGGGACGCTGCCCGCGCAGCCACCAGCCGCAGGTTCGCCGCCTCAGCCCCCCAGTCAGATCAGCCAGAGCGGCCCCTCAACGCCACCAGGCTATCCGCCTGCGGTAGCTCCGCAGCCAGGATCTTCCCGCCCCGTCGGTCCCGCCCAGCCCGGCTATCCTTCTGCATTCTTCTCGCCTGGCCTGACGCCAGGGGCGGGCACTGCCAGAGAGGGTGGCGCCGTCTTCCCCCAACAGGGGCAAGCCAGCTGGCCGCTGTATCCACAGCCAGTAGCCCCAGGGGTCCCAGCGCCAGGTCAGACCAGAGGAGGGAGATCTACGCTGCTGCTCATTCTGGCCATCCTGTTG
Source organism: Thermogemmatispora aurantia (assembly GCF_008974285.1). Taxonomy (GTDB): domain Bacteria; phylum Chloroflexota; class Ktedonobacteria; order Ktedonobacterales; family Ktedonobacteraceae; genus Thermogemmatispora; species Thermogemmatispora aurantia. The sequence goes on from NZ_BKZV01000002.1 coordinate 636,938, forward strand.
ATCTGTGTCATGATCTTGCTGGGAAGCGTCGTCTACCTCGGGGTCATCCGCCCAGGACAGGAGCACGCCGCCGCCACGGCCACGGCCCAGAGTGCGACGGCCCTGGCCTTCAACCATCAGACGGCCACAGCCGTCGCCCGAGCTAATGCCACAGCAACGGTGACTGCGCTGCAGAGCAATCCCTCGGCGTTCTATAGCTATATCACGGCGCAAACACCCCAGGTGAATGACTCGCTGGCCAGCCAGAGTGCCAGCAATTGGGATGATACACGCAATAACGACGGCAGTGGCTGTCAGTTCAGCAATGGTGCCTTGCACATCCTGACTACAAGCAGCACGCCGGCCTGGGCCTGCGCGGCTAACGCCCTGACGTACCATAATCTGGCCTTCCAGGTCGATATGACGATGGTCAAGGGCGACAAGAGCGGTCTCCAGACAATGGGGGGCCTCGTCTTCCGCCTCAACGAGGGCACGCGCAGCTTCTATAGCTTCACGATCAGCCCCAGCGGCGCCTACCTGCTGAGCAAGGTCAGCAACGGCAATGTGAGCTATCTCTCCGAGGGTGTCAGCACTGCCATTAACGCCAATCTCGGCGAGAGCAATACATTGACCGTCATCGCCCAGGAAGATACGCTCATGCTGTTCGTGAATCAGCACTACCTCTCTACGGTCCACGATAACACGCTGACGAGCGGCATGGTTGCCCTCATTGCCCTGAACTCTGGCAACATTTCCGCCGATGCGGCCTTTCAGAACGTAAGAATCTGGCAGCTGTAGGAAGCCCTTAAGGTGGGAAGAAGCAGGCCAGCCAAAGAGATCAGATCAGGGCCGCAGACCCAAGTGCAGGGACGCTGGTCAACACGGGGATGGGGGACGCTTTGTCCTGCCGTCTCCGAGACTGCCAGCCCTCCCTCTCTCTTCTCTCCCGCCTGGCCGTTTCTTTTCGAGGTACGGCAGAGCTTCGACCCCAACCCATGGCCGCCCTGCCAGGCTTAACCGAGGCTAGTCTTGCAAGCAGCGTCCATGCTATAGTAGCAAAGAGGAGCACAAGGAGAGAAGCTTACTGTCAAGCGAGGGAGCGCTATCTATGCCCGGAAAGCAGCAATCGAGCCACCCGCGGTCAAGCGTCAACGGTCTAGAGCCGGAGCAGCTGCCGGTTCACAGGAAGGAGCCAATGACGACGGATGGCAGTGAAGAGTCTGCAGAAAGGCCGGCAGAGGTGAAAGAGCAGGCTGAGACAACAGCACTCGTGAAAGTGCCTGCTGCCGAGCCAGTCTCTTTCCGGCAGCGGCCTGCTGGACTCTCACGCGGCCAGTGGTGGCTCTATGGCTCGCTTGCCGCCTTGCTGCTACTGGCGAGCACGGTTCTGTTGGTGATACTGACCACAGGACAAGCCACGACTGTGCTGCAAGCCCAGGCCACAGCGCGCGCCCTGGCCACACGCCATGTCCTGGCCAGCGCCAGCGCCCAGGCCGCCGGCACGGCCCAGAGTCTGGCAACTCAGCAGGCAGCTATTTATGCGACCGCCACGGCCCAGAGTCTGGCGACGGCTCAGACCAGCCAGCTCACGGCAACGGCCACCACCTACGACGAGCGCCTCAGCCAGATTACCCAGGGTCACCCAGATTTTAGCGACGATCTGAGCACTCCTGACGAGTCCCACAGCTGGGACCAGGGTTTCAGCGATGCCGGGACCGGCTGCTTCTTCAACAACGGCGCCTACGAGGCGAGGGCCGGCCACGCGGGGCTGTTACAGCCCTGCCTTGCCCATAGCACCAACTTCAGCCAGTTTGTCTACGAGGTCCAGCTGACGATCACCAGTGGCCAGGAGGCTGGCCTGCTCTTCCGCGCCAGCGCCGATGGTCAGAGCTACTATCTTTTCCGCGTGAGCATCAATGGCTCGTTCGCCCTCGATCTCTACCAGGGCCAAACGGCCCAAACTCTGCTGACCGGCTTCAGCCCAGCGATCAGCAGCGGCCTGACGCAGACGAATATTCTGGGTGTACTGGCCAGCCAAGATACCATCGTGCTCTATGTCAATGAGCAGGCTGTGGGGAGCGTTCATGACCATACGCTCTCAGCGGGGGCGATCGGCGTGGCCGCCATCGATGATCAGCTGCCCTGTGTCGCTCAGTTCAGTAATGCCCAGGTCTGGGTCCTTCACTAGTGAGCAGCCAGTGCTGTGGTCTGGAGTCAGACAGGCGATGGCAACCAGGTCGGAGCGCTTTGTCCATAAAGATATGGCGCCGGGGACCCCTGGATTCATCCAGGGGAGGAAGGCGGCTTCCTGCTCACCCTCACCCTGGGGTTGAGACAGCCGGCTCTCCTATGGTATCCTGCTCTTGAGACTGAAGGCACTGGCCTGTTGGTGTCCAGCAACGGCTGTGCCTCATTGTGCAGAGGAGGCGGGGGAGCAAACAGGTCAATTCCGCTCTCCTGTCCTACGGGGCAGTGGGCTGCTGTCAACCAGCCCTGCAGCCCGGGCCAATACAGCTGCGGGCCAGCCCCTGGCTCAAGCCAGGGACCGTTGACCTCGTCAATCCGACTCCCCCAGTCCCAGCCTGGTTGACAGAGCGCCTGCGCCTCTGCTATCCTATCGTACCAGAAGCGGAGCAGCAACGAGCAATAACACAACCATTGAGTAAAGGCGAAGAACAGGACAAGTACCTCATGCCTGCGAGCGCTAGAGAGCTGCGGTTTGGTGCAACGCAGTGCCGGGGGTGAGGGAATCCACCTGGGAGCTCACGCGAAGAGCGTTTGCGGTGGCCTCCGTTAACAGGCCAAATGAGGGATGGCTCTACGCAGCCAGTTTCTGGGGGCTCTTGCCCTCTGGCTGGCCGGCAGCAGAGCATCCGAACAAAGGTGGCACCACGATCAACGCAGCCATCAGCGTTGTCGTCCTTGCACAGTGGACGATAACGCTTTTTTTATTGCTGCAGGACCGTGATAGGCGGTCAGTTGTCAGGCGCGCGACCTGCTACAGACCAAGGCCCAGGACCCAAGTTTGAGGACGAGAAGAGCAGAAGGAGGGATTTTCGTGCTGGATCTCGGCTTTATTCGCAATCATCCCGAGCTTGTCAAGGAGGCTGTACGCCTCAAGCAGAGCGATTTTGATGTCGACCAGTTTCTGGCCCTTGATCGCCAGGTCTTAGAGCTGCAACACCAGGTCGAGACACTGCGAGCCGAACAAAACCAGCTCTCGAAACGCATCGGACAGGCAGGCAAAGATAAGGAGCTGCGCGAGTCGCTCATCGCCGAGGGCAAACAGCTGGCGGCGCGCCTCAAGGAGCTAGAGCCGCAGCTGGAGGCTCTTACCGAGCAGCGTCAGCAGCTTCTCTATCTGGTACCCCAGATTCCTGATCCCTCGGCCCCGGTCGGCACTAGTGAGGAGGATAATGTCCCGGTGCGCTATTGGGGAGAGAAGCCGCAGTTCGATTTTCCGCTGCTAGACCACTACACGCTGATGCAGAAGCTGGACCTGGTCGACATGGAGCGTGCGGCCAAAATCGCCGGCTCGCGCAGCTATGTGCTCAAGGGCGACGCCGCCCGCCTTGAAATGGCCCTCCTGCACTTCGCTTTCGATCGCATCGCCGCTAAGGGCTTCACGCCCCTGATCGTACCAGCGATGGCGCGCGAGTTCTGCTTTATTGGCAACGGCCAGTTTCCGCGCGGACGGGACCAGGTCTATGCCCTGGAGGGCGAGGATACTTTCCTCGTGGGGACCGCCGAGGTCTCGATTACGGGCATGTTCAAGGACGAGATTCTTAGCTACGAGGAGCTGCCCCTGACCTTTGTCGGCTTCTGCCCCTGCTTCCGCAAAGAGGCCGGCACCTACGGCAAGGATACGCGCGGCGTCTTCCGCGTCCATCAGTTCAACAAGGTTGAGCAGTATGTGATCTGCGAAGCCTCACACGAGGAGTCGGTGCGCTGGCACGAGCAGCTGATTCGCAACGCCGAGGAGCTGGTTCAGGCTCTGGAGATCCCCTATCGCGTGGTTAACGTCTGCACCGGCGACATGGGTGATGGCAAGGTCGGCATGTACGATCTGGAATGCTGGGTTCCCAGCGAGGGCCGCTATCGGGAAACACATTCTTGCTCGTACTTCCACGACTGGCAGGCACGGCGCGTCAATATCCGCTATCGTGATCGCGATGGCAAGGTGAAGTTCGTGCACACGCTTAATAACACGGCCATCGCCTCACCGCGCATTCTGATCCCGCTGCTAGAGAACCACCAGCAGCCCGATGGCTCGGTACGCATTCCAGAAGCCCTGCGCCCCTATCTGGGAGGACAGGAAGTGCTGCGAGCACGCCGCTGATCGTCGCCACGCGGCGCCCGTTGGCCTGGCCCGCCCCGCGGCGCGCGCCAGCTCCGCCATTGGCGCCAGGCTGGAAGGCCGACTAGGTGAGAGGGATGATTTCCCCGCGCGGGCTGCCGCTGGCGTCTTCAATGTAGAGGCGGCCCAGTGTGCAGATTGGCTGACTGCGCCGATCGGTAGCGCTGCCGGGATTGAAGAGCAGCAGCCTATCTTGTTGACGCAGATAGGGAACGTGGGTGTGGCCGAAGATGACGCAGCGCGCCTGCGGAAACTCGCGGCGGGCCGCTTCCAGGAGCGCCTCCTCCTCATTGCGCCGCCGGCGCGCGCTGTCTGGGCTGAGGATATGAACGACCCCAATGCGACAGCCGCCGATCACCAGCTCGCGTTTGAGGGGCAGCGCCCTCCGCACTTCGTCACTCTCGACGTTGCCCTGCACGGCTACGACGGGCGCGATGGCCTCTAGCTCGTTGATGACGGAGAGCACCGAGAGGTCGCCCGCATGAATGATCAGCTCAACATCGGCAAAATGACGCCAGATGGCCTCGGGCAGGGCCTTGAAGCGCGGAATATGGGTATCCGACAGGACACCGATGATGTGTTCCATCGGCTCTTACCTCCGTTGCAGCAGACAGGCCGGTCGGTCCATGACGAGCGGGAGCCGTGCCAGGCAAGAAGCCAGCAGGTGGCAGCCAACCCGGCAGCTGCCTGGCCCGGCAGGTAACGAATCGCCTGCTCTTGTCGCTCGCTCTAAGGAGAGGATAGCAGATTCACTATGCGCATCGCCATTATCTCCGATATTCATGGGAATCAGGTGGCCCTGGAGGCCGTGCTGGAAGACCTGCGTCGTCAACCGGCGATTGATCAGCTGGTCATCGCCGGCGATCTCTGCTTGAATGGCCCCCGCCCGCGCGAGGTGCTCACTATTGTCCAGCAACTCGGCTGCCCGGTCATCAAAGGCAACGTCGATGAGGAGGTGGTGAGCGCCGCCCCCGAGAAAGGGCGCAAAAAACAGAGTACTGTTGCCTGGACGCGTGAGCAGATCGGGCCGGAAGGCATCGCCTACCTGCGCAACCTGCCTTTCTCGTACCGCGTGACCAATCCCAATGGCAGCGATGCCCTGGTTGTGCACGCCAACCCGCACAATCTGGAGGACGCCATCCCTCCTAACGCCTCCGATCAGGAACTGGAGCGCTTGCTCGGTGGCCTGGATGAACAGATCGGCGCCCTGGCCTTCGGCCACCTGCATATCGCTTATCAGCGACGCTGGCGGCGACTGTTGCTCTTGGATGTAGCCAGCTGCGGCCTGCCACGCGATGGAGATCGGCGCGCCGCTTACGGTATTCTCAGCTGGCAAGGCAGCGACTGGGAGGGCGAGATTCGTCGCGTACCCTACGACATGGAAGCCGTCGTCGCACAAATCCGCACCAGCGGCATGCCCCATCCCGAGCGGCGCATCAAGATCCTGCTGGAAGCCCACTACTGAGATTCTACAGCAGCTAGCCTGGAGCAGAGGCTGCCGAATACAGAGCAACGGGGCGCCGGCGGTGGTGGGGAGTCGCCACAGCCTGCGCCCCGTTGTCAAGGTGAAGCGCTGAAGCGGAGCAGCTATTTTGCTCTATAAGACATGCAATAATTGACAGAAGATACAGGTGCAGGTCGCTGGATGACCAGGAGCATGCTCAAGCAGCGACTGCGGTGGCTCGTTGTGGGGCAGCTCCTGCAGCGGCATCGCCTCCTCACCGAGGTAACTGGCGGCATCGCCGATATCGACCAGCTCAAGCTCACGCATAATTTCTTTCAGTTCACTTGTAGTCGCCATGCTCAATGAACCCTCTTCTCTCGCAGAACACTCAGCCCCGGGACGCAGAGAGCCCGCACGTGTGGCGCACTCCTGCTGCAACAGAGGGTATGCCCCACATTGCATCAGGAAATGCTCAACAGGAGACTAAGATTCGATAAATTTCAATAATTAAGCGATAAAACCAGACTCTGATTGACCTCACCCTGTACACTGAAGCGTCGAGACCGCTGCCAGCAAGGGACAAGCCAGTCAGGGCCTTTTTTTCTCCGCTCGGCCAGAGAGTCGGCGTCGGTCACCGAGCAGGAAGCTTGATAGCTTCCACTTAATATATACGTGTCCGGGTTGACATTCATCGCTGCAAGTGCAAGCGAATAGACCGGTTGGGTCAGGCAAGCGAGCAGGAAGCAGGCCAAGCGGGTCTGGGACTGCTGGCGCGGGGCGCAGCGAGCACGCCTGTGTCACAAGTGGCCAGCCAGGTTGGACACAGTAGTCACGCCGTCAGAGCACAGGAAGAAGACAGAGCCGAGGAGTATGGAGAGAACGGTAGGGTAGCAGCCTGTACTGGCCCGATCCAGGGGCATTGTTCAGCCGAGTTGCTCACCGGCTGCCTCTATCCTGCGAGGCCGCAGGCAGAAGGCAGCCGGTCGTCATGAGCAACCACACACCAGGGCAGACAGGGAAGAAAAGGAGCGAGCTAGCACGCCTGACTAGAAATGAGACTGCTGAGCAGCCACCCCGGTGAAATCCGGCGAGATCGGCTTAACGCCGGCAGGCTGCGTAGCATCAACCTGATAGATCACAGAATCGCGCGTTGGCACACGCTGGTCGGGCGTCGAGCCATAGTGCGCGGGCGGCAGCAGACCTCCCATATCTACTGACTGCAGCGACTCGAAGGCCCGGAAGAGGCCATCGCGCGTCAGATCACCGTTTTCCATCGCCTTCTTCAGAATGGCGTAAGTCACATAGGACTCGGCATAGCCAAACTCGAAGTAGCCATCGGGCTGCTGCTTCGGGAAATACTTGGCCTGGTCCTGCAACATCTGCGCCATCCCCGGCACACTCGTATCGCCCCAGGCCGCTCCCTGGGAAACGACCCAGGCCCGGCTGATCAGCGGCTTGAGCGCCGGCACTGCCAGGAGCTGAATCGAGAAGGCCGGGCTTTGCAGAATCCACTGCGGATTGTAGCCCAGCTTGTAGGCGGTGGCGATAATGGTCGCTGTCGCCGTCGGCAGCGTTGTCATAAAGACGTACTTCGCCCCGGAAGCCTTCAGCTGCGCCACCTGGGCCGTGAAATCGGTATCATTGACCGCAAAGGAGACCTGGGCCACGTCATGCAGATGGTAGACACTGACCGCCTCGCGGTAGCCCGTCAGTCCATCCTGGCCGTAGTCATCGTTCTGGTAGATGATGGCCGTAGCGGGATTCTTGACCCCGAGCTTATTGACAATGTAGTCAAAAGCATTCTCTACCTGCAGACGGTAAGGTGTGCCAACGAGGATCAGATACTTTTCGCGCGCCAGAGCCGATGAGAGCGTCGCCGCCGAGACCAGCATGTGATCGGCAGCCGCCAGATCCTTAATGGCAAAGGTTGGCTGCGTTCCGAGGCTGTCGGCGATCATCAGCACCTGGTTGCGAATCTGGTTATACTTCTGCACCTCCAGCTGCGGGCTGTACTGCGTATCTTGTTCAATGAACTGGACTTTGAAGCCGTTAATGCCACCGTGGTCATTGACGTGATAGAAGAAGGCTTTGACGCCATTGGCAATCGGGATGCCGACCGGCCCGGCTACTGGCCCCGAGTAGGGCGAGAGGATGCCCAGCGTGATCGTCTTCTTATTGAGATCGACGCCAGGTCCCGCCTTGAGTCCACCCGAGCTACTGCTCGTGCTGCTACTCGCGCAGCCTGCAAGGATCGGTAGACCGGCCAGGAGGATGAGTATACAGGCAAACAAGAAGCGTTTCGTAGCCATAAACAATTACCCCCTTATCGAGCCAAAGGCACAAGATACTGCATAAAACCCGGCTGGTTCGCTTTTACTGGCTTCCTGATTGTAGACCTGAAGGGAAGCGCAGGTGGGCCACCACAGGCTGGCCGCCTGGCAAAGTGGCAGGCAAGAAGAGGGAAGCAGACGCGACGAGGCCCGTCCAGATCTCGTCAGGCGCACTCAGGAGGCGCCGGTTCCGCCACTCCCCCGCTCCTCGCCGGGGCCAGGGAGACGCTGCTGAAGATCAACTACCTCGATGCTCTCACTCCCTTCTTTGACCGCCGCGCCCGCGCTCGCCCCCGTTCCCAACTTTTGAGGGCGAGGCCCGCCAGGGCGCAGACGGCGCACCAGACCAATGACTCCGCCTGGCTCAAACAGCAGGAAGACAATGATCAGCAAGCCATAGAGGAGCGCGTTCAGATCGCCGCTGCTGAGGCCCCCACCGCCAGTGCTGGGCGGTAGCAGCGAGAAGTAGTCGATGACCTGGGGAAGGGCGAAGACAAAGGCCGCCCCCAGGATCGACCCCCAGACATCGGCAATGCCACCAATGATGATGGCCGCCACAAACTGGATCGACAGGCTTAGGCTCCAGTAGTCGGGGATCACATAGCGCGCATAGGAAACATAGAGCGCACCGGCCACGCCCGCCAGGAACGAGGAGAGCACGAAGGCCCCCATCTTGACCTCGAAAAGGTTCACCCCCATGATGGCAGCGCCCACTTCGTGATCCCGCACGGCCCGCATAGCCCGACCGACGCGTGAACGACTGAGATTGTAGACGAAGAGTGCCGAGAGCAGGAGGACCACCAGGATGAGCAGGAAATATTGCTGACCCGAGGTCAGGGCGATGCCCAGGATACTGTTCTGCTGGTCGAGCGAGAAGCCCCCAAAGGCCGGCACCGGGAAATTGCGCCCCTGTGGCCCCCCGGTGATGAAAGTCAGGTTGCGGAACAGATAATTGCCGATGAAGACCAGAGCCAGGGTCACAATGCCCAGATAGAAGCCACGCAGGCGTAGGGCGCTCGGCCCGATCAGCGCCCCAACTAGAGCCGCAACCAGGCCCGCCGCCGGCAGCCAGATGAAAACGGGCAGGCCCAGGCCCCAGGGATCAAGCGGTCCCGCGGGCGGATTGCCCCCCAGGAGCGCCGCCGTATAGCCTCCCAGGCCCATGAAGAAGGCCAGGCCCAGCGAGATCTGACCAGTATAGCCCGAGAGGAGGTTGAGCGCCAAGGTGGCAATGGCCGCAATCAGGCAGTAGTTGACAATGGTAAACCAGTCGTCGCTGGCCAGCGAGAAGAAGAGCAGCAAGGCCAGCACTCCAACCCCCAGCCAGAGCCAGCGCGCCAGGCTTCCCAGCAAGCGAGGCGGCTCGGCCTCTCGCGGCAACTCCTGACGAAGACGGCTAGGGCCAGGCTCCCTTGTGGCGATCATATGCGCTCTACCTTTCTTGAGCCAAAGAGACCATAGGGACGGATCATGAGGATGAGAATCATGATCAGATAGGGCGTTACCTCGTGCAGACCGGTACCAACCACCGCCGGCAGGCGGCTCTCGTAGCCAGCCGTCAGGACGCTGGTCAGACCGATAATGACTCCGCCGATAACTGCGCCGCTGACCGAGTCGAGGCCGCCCAGAATGATGGCCGGAAAAGCCACCAGGGCCGCATTGCCAAAGTTGGGATCAATGGCCAGACTATCGATCGCCAGCAGGACGCCGCCAAGCGTCGTGATGGCCGCCGCCAGTCCCCAGGCCAGGGCATAGACATTGCGCACATCGATCCCCATAGCCAGGGCCGCCTCTTGATCCAGCGCTGTGGCCCGCATGGCCAGCCCGTAGCGCGTGTGGCGAAAGAAATAGTAGAGGGCGGCGCAGAGCACAATCGTCACGCCAATGGTCCAGAGATCGCTACTGCCCAGATGCACGCCGGCCACATTGAAGCCGCTGGTAACGGCGAAAGGCGTGGCCGCCGGAATGGTGCGCGAACCCCAGCCTACAATGACCAGCGTGCGCAGAATGATGTCCAGACCAATGGTAATCATGAGGATAGTGAAAGGCGGACGACCAATCATCCTGCGCAGCACAAGGCGCTCAAAGAGGAGGCCGATGACAATCGTGACCAGTAGTCCCAGCGGCAGCGCTAGCAAAAAGGGCAGATGCCAGTTTAGGACAGCGCTGGCCACGACATAGGTGCCGACCAGCAGCAGCTCGCCCTGGGCAAAATTGATGACCTGGCTCGCCTTGAAGATGATGCTAAAGCCCAGCCCGATCAGGGCGTAGATACACCCCTGGGCTGCGCCCGCAAAGACTAGCTGAAGGAAGTAGGCCATAGCACATAGCTCCTCCTGCACAAGCAAGCCGCAAATAGTGCGATTGAGCGATGGGTAACACCATCGGCGCCTGGTAGGCTCAGGGCCAGAGAACACTTCTGGCATCTCGGCACGAGCAAACGAGCAAACGAGCAAACGCACAAGCAAGCAAGCAGAGCTGTAAGCCGACATGCCTGCCAGTCCGAGGCGGAGTTTAGTTCTCGGAGACGGCGGGCAAGTCATCGGCGGGCGCCGGCAGCTGCTCCGATTCTTCGCCCAGGTAGGCTTTGATGACCGCTGGATTGGCCTGGACCTCCTCCGGCCTGCCCTCGGCAATGACGCGGCCAAAGTCCAGCACCAGCACACGATCAGCCAGGCCCATGACCAGCGCCATATCGTGCTCAACGAGGATCTGGGTGAGGCCGAGCTGCTCCTTGATCTCCAGAATGATGGCAGCGATCTCCTCAGTCTCTTCCAGGCTCATGCCAGCCACCGGCTCATCAAGCAGCAGCAGCTGCGGCTCCATTGCCAGCGCGCGCGCCAGATCAGCTCGCTTTTGCAGGCCATAGGGCAGGCTACCCAGAGGCCGATCGCGCACCTCTTTCAAGTTTAGCAAGTCGAGAATATGGAGACAGTAAGCGCGGTTCTCCCACTCTTCCCGGCGGGTCGGGCCGATAAACAGTCCGGCGCGCAGGATGCCACTGTGCATGCGCGTATGGCGGCCCAGCAGCAGGTACTCCAGGACGGTCATCGTGGGGAACTGGCCCATGTTCTGGAAGGTGCGTGCGATCCCAGCCCTGGCCACCTGGTAGGGCTTCAGGCGCAGCAAGTCCTGACCGGCAAAGGTGACCCGTCCCGCCTCGGGCTGGTAGACACGCGAGAGCACATTAAACAGGGAGGTTTTGCCAGCGCCGTTGGGGCCGATGACGGCAAAGAGTTCGCCCGGCCAGACGGCAAAAGAGACCTCGCTAAGCGCGCGCACCCCCGCAAAGCGAACCGAGAGCTGTTCAACACGCAGCAGCGGCTCCCTGGGGTTGATCTGGTGGTTGTCGCTGGCCAGGTTGCTATGGTCAGGCCGACCACTCATGACAGCCACCTCCTCTCTGCCGCCCTTTCCCGCCGCTGGCGCAGGCGCCCAAGCGCGAGCTGGCGCTCTCCTTCGCGCAGGCCCAGGTAGAACTGACGGATGTTCTCCTCTTGCAAGAGGCGCGCTGCTGGCGCGGCCAGAACGACGCGCCCCGTTTCCAGCACGTAGCCATAGTGGGCCACCGAGAGGGCCATCTGCGCATTCTGCTCGACAAGCAGAACAGCGGTGCCTTCGGCGTTGATCTCGGCAATGATGTTGCGAATGCGCTGCACCATGAAGGGGGCCAGGCCAAGAGATGGCTCGTCGAGGAGCAGCAGGCGCGGCGAAGCCATCAGGGCACGCCCGATGGCCAGCATCTGCTGTTCGCCACCTGAGAGATAGCCCGCCCGACTGCTGCGCCGCTCGGCAAGGACCGGGAAGAGGCTCATGACGCGATCATAGGCGCGACGGATAGCGGCGGGATTGCGCACGGTGATAGCACCAGCGTGGAGGTTTTCATCAACGGTCAGGTCGTCAAAGATGCGGCGCCCTTCCAGGACCTGGGTGATGCCCAGCTGCACGATGCGCGTGGGGGAAAGACGATCGATGCGCTCACCTGCCCAGAGGATGCGACCACCAACCAGGGCGCCACGATGTAATGGGAGCAGGCCAGAGATGGCCCGCAGGAGGGTGGTCTTGCCGGCTCCGTTGGTGCCCAGCAGGGCGACGACCACCTTTTCAGGGATCTCAAGCGAGGCACCCCGCAATGCGGGGATGACGTTCTGATAGGTGACGGCAACGTCCTGCAGCTCTAGCATAGGCGCTTCCTCCGTCGGCAGCGATGCTGACTCTCTCTAGCCCTTCTCGCTTCCCTGCTCAGGCCCGCTCGCGGACACTCGGTCGGCGCTACGGCCCGCTTCAGCCAGGCTTGTCTCTACCCGCCTGCCCGGCCAGCACGGGCAGCCTACCCTGACTAGCCTATTCTGGTTAGCCCCTCGTCTGCCCTCCTCACCTGCCTGCACCGCCGCAGGTTCCTCTCCTTGCCGCTGGCACCGACCCTGGCGGCCACTGGCGTTTCATGCAAGCCTATTGTAAACAGGCAGCGCGATGGTATACAATGTCTCTATCTACAAATTGGCAGATGGCTATTTGTTGGCTTCCACAATGGCGAGGGCGCCACTATGCAAGAGCATTGCCCAGATCCCTGGACCCCCGTGACACATGCCTTAAAGAGCGCAGCCCTCTGCCCAGAGCAGCGCGAGGACGCGATTGCGCGCGCTCTCCAGGAGCTGTTGACACGCGTGCCCGCTGTGGCCACGGCCTTAATCTGGCCCTGCCCGCAGCGCAAGGGGTCGTGGAAGGTCCACTATGCCGGCATCCGGCGCAACGCCATGCACCGCTGGCTCTCAGCACGCCTCGATCCCTCCCCCGAAATGGTGGCCAGCGTACTCGAACGCGATCTGCGCACTGGCCTCAACGATATGCCGCCAGCCCTCCTTTTGAAGCTCGCTTCCCCCGAGAGCGGTCGACGCGCCTTCTGGATTCTCTGGCCCACTCCTGGCGAGGGCGGCGCTTTCACTCTGCCACCGAACGAGGGGCTGCTGCGCGTCCGCCAGACCCTGGAGGCTCTGCTAGAGGTGGAGGAGAAGGAGGAACAGTATTTTGCGCCTAGCTCGCCCGTGCACGATCGTTCCCTCATCGAGGCCCTGGCCCACGGCGACGCCCAGGCCCTGGCCGCTATTTTGAGCCTGGCGCGCATCGTGACTCGTGCCGATTTTACCTTCTGGGGCCGGGCCTATAACGACGTGGTGGAGATCGCCGGCCACCTGGGCGCCCGCCACAGCAATTTCGGCTTCGCCCTGGGCCTGGGTCGTGGGATCGGCGGGCGCGTCGCTGCCTACGGAACGCCGATGGGACGCGGCGATTACCGCAACTCTCCTTACCGCGACCCAAGCGTCTCCGATATTGTCGACCGCGAACAGGTGCGCTCAGGGATGGCCCTCCCAGTGCGTTCGCAGACCGTGCCCGATGGAAACGCTCACGTGGCCGCTGTCCTCTACACGACGAGACGCACTGTCGCCCCCTTCTCGTTGGCGGAATTTCTCCTTGGCCAGCGTCTCACCCGCTTGCTGGAACCGCTGCCCCCCGCCGAGCGCCCCACTGTGATTCACTGGCCCGGCCTGGCGCGTACTCCTGACGCCAAAACGGCCTGGTATGAGCTACTGCTGCACGCCAATCGCGTAGAGGCCGTCGAGAACTGGGCCAGCCAATTGATCAAGGGGCCGGTGATCGTGACCGATGGCAGCGGCAAGCCCTATGTTCTGGCGCGCAGCGAGGAGCTGGAGCAGTTGCGTGCCGAGCGCGCCCGCCAGCCAGAGAAGGTACAGGTGATCCCGCTGGCGCTCGCCGGCCCCGATCGGGCCGGCGCGGTCTACCTCTGCCCTGCCGTGCCGTTACCGCCTCCGCACTGGCCGGACTTCCTCTACGATCTGGTGGTGGCCTGCAACCTGGTCATCACTCGCCTGGAGCAGGTGCAAGACCAGCTTGACCGCCGCCGCGAGCAGTGGCTTCGCTCGCTGCTCAAGGGCCATTCGCTGCAATACGTAGAGCAAGATGGCTACCGGCTCGGCCTGCCCGTGGAGCGCGGCCAGTTCTGGGTGCTGGCCTGGCCCCAGGACAGCCTGCAGGCAATGAAATCGGCCCGCAAGCGCATGATCGTCGAGAGTGTGGTGCTGGAGTGCCTGAAGAGTCCCCTGATCTTTGTCGACGACGATACAGCCATCGTCTTGCTGGAAGGCCAGGCTCCTCAGCCGCCATCGAAGGTGCGCGATGCCTTGCTGCAACACTGCGGCGTGCAGCCACTATGGATTGTCTACGGCGGACGTTATCACTCGTTGGAAGACCTGAAGATGGGCCTGACCCACACCATCGCCCTGGCCCAGAAGGCTCGCCGTGAGGGCTATGGCGAGTATCTGCTGGATGTCTACACCTTCGGTCTGGATAGCCTGCTAGAGAACCCGCGCCTGATCAAGGACCTGGAAGCTTTCGCCACCAAGCTGCTCAAGCCCTTGCTCGACTACGATCACGCCACCGGCTCCCACTTGACCGAGACCTTCGTCCTGGCTCAGACGCTTGGCTCAGCTCAGGCCGTGGCTGAACGCCTCGGCGTCCATGTCAATACAATCCGTTATCGCCTCCACCGCGCCCAGGATCTGCTGGGCAGCGATGAGCATACCCCCAAGGAACAAACGGCGATGGCCCTGGCGGCCTTCATCTGGCAGCGCAGCCATGCGGGCGAGGGCCTCAGCTCCGCAGACCCCTAACCCTCACCTGCAGAGGGAGGCCCCTCTCCCGCCGCCCTGACGCCGTCCCGGCCAGCTCTCCGCTCACTGAGAGCCGCCCCGGACGGCGTAGCCTCCTGTCTCTTGCCACAAAGAAGCGGCCTCGAATTTGTCGGTCAAAACATTGCCTTCCCCCGTTGCTCTCCTCATACAATAGCTCTGTACCCGGACCAGGCGTCCTGATCAGTCCTGCCTGCCGCTCGCTGACCGGCTCGCTGACCGGCTCGCTGACCGGCTGTTCCTCCGCCTGGAGGTGCCCAGGCCCACCCTCTACCGGCAAGCCTGCCGTTGCTCACAGGCAGAGCGGGCACGTGTCGGTCAGGCATCGCCCAGCAGGCAGGCAAAGAAGCTGCTGCCTGCAACCAACGAGGAGGAGAACTTTGGATTTCCGCCTGACAGAAGAACAGAAGATGATCCAGGAGACGGTGCGCGCCTTCGTCAAGAGGGAGCTGATGCCACTGGAAGGCGAGGTCTTGCGCAACGAGCGAGAGGGACGCCCCGGCTTAGACCGCGCCAGGCTCCGCGAGCTTCAGCTGAAGGCCCGAGAACTAGGCTTCTGGGGCATCAACACGCCCGAGGAGTATGGCGGGGCCAACCTTGGCCCGATCATGACGGCGGTCATCACCATTGAACTCTACCGCACCTTCGTGCCCTTCACCTTCGGCGGCTCCGCCGATAACATTCTCTATAGCTGCAACGACGAGCAGAAGCAGCGCTATCTGCTTCCAACCATTAACGGCGAACGACGCTCTTGCTTCGCCCTGACCGAGCCGGGGGCTGGTTCCGACGTCTCCAACCTCAAGATGCGGGCCGTCAAGGATGGCCACGAGTGGGTTCTCAACGGCGAAAAGATCTTCATTACCAATGGCAACGAGGCCGATTTTGCCATGGTTTTCGCCCTCACCGACCCCGAGAAGGGCGTCCACGAGGGCCTGACCTGCTTCCTGGTAGACCGCGAGATGGGCTGGCGCTCTAGCTATATTCCGACGATGGGTTCCTGGGGGCCGGCAGCCCTCTATTTCGAGAACGTGCGCGTCCCCGAGGAGAATATCCTGGGCGAGTTAAACAAGGGCTATCAGCTCGCGATGAAGTGGATCGGGGCCGGTCGCTGGCACATCGCTGCCCGCGCTGTCGGCGCCGCCGAGCGCCTGCTAGAGATGGCCATCGAGTACGCCCGAACACGAGTGACCTTTGGTAAACCCATCGCCGAACGTCAGGCCATCCAGTGGATGATTGCCGACTCCTACGTAGAGATCGAGGCCGCCCGCTGGCTGACGCTCTTCGCCGCCTGGCAGGCAGAGCAGCAGATGGATAATCGCCAGTCCGCCTCGGTGGCCAAGCTCTACGGCGCCAATATGGCTAATCGCGTCGTGGACCGCGTCCTGCAGATTCATGGCGGCATGGGCTACACCAAGGAGCTACCAATCGAACGCTGGTATCGCGAGATGCGCGTCTGGCGCATCTTCGAGGGCACCGATGAGATCCAGCGCTTTATCATTGCCCGCAACCTGCTCCGCGGCCACGTCAAGGTGGGCGAGACATTCTAAGCCGCCCCGACTCCCAGGCCGGTCATCGTCCATCCGCTCTCCCTCCTGGGATGAGCAAACAAGGGAGAGAAAGACGGGCTTTCGCTGGCAGGCAAGGACAGCCAGATCTCGCCTAGGGATGGGTGGGAGAGCAGAGAGGTGTCAGTTGCTGCGAAGTGTAGTAGGAAGAGAGAAGGAGCTGGCTATGTCCGCATCCGAAGAGCAGCCCAGTCGAGACGGGTCCGAAGTGGCCCGCCTGCTTGCCCAAATCCAGGCCGAGTATGAGGCAGCAGAGCGGGGTTTGCAAGGGCTGGCCCTGGGAGTAAGTCGCCATTGCTTTATCACGCGACGCATGGAGCGCATGGGAGAGATTCACGCCCAGTTGCGGGCCCTGGTCGGCGAACAGGCCATGATCTTGATCGCCCGCCACCTCGATGGCCCTCAGCAGAGATAAGCTCATTTCCCTCTCCATCCACATGCTCAGCCCGCACGAGCCAGCAGTTGGCCCCGCTCCACCTGCAGCCCCCTGTCGGGAGCTCAGAGACGGCGGGGCCAGCTGGCCTCGCCTGTTTATTGTTGCTGAGTACAATTTCTCTCTGCCAATTTGTCCTTCTAAACATTGCCTGCCAGCCACTTTTTCTCTACAATGGCTCTGCATATGTCGCCCTCTCGCCATGCGGCCTGAGTGGATAACATAGGCACAGAGACGAGCATCCCAATGTTTTCTCTTTTTTCCTTACAAGGGAGGCTGCCAGGGCATCAGAGAAAGGATTTTTCTCTTTCTAATGGAAAATAGCTGATTTCCCAGACGTAGAAGCAATAGGAGTGCAGCATGTCAGCTCACACGAGCAGGGTCGTCTTACCTGGCCAGAAGAAATCGCGCATCGCGGCGGCGATCATTGCCCGGCAGGACCGCATTCCGGTCTGGGCCTTACCTCGAACAGTGCTGTTGGTGATTGGTCTGGGGCTGCTCTTCACGTTCTACGATATTGGCGACATCAACGTCTCCTTCATTCAAACCTGCACGCAAATTGTGGTTGGCTGCCTTCCGCTGACGGCCAGCCAGTATCTGGGCTTCCCTGTCCTGATGAATCTCCTGGGCTATGTCCTGGGGGCATTGGTCTTTAGCCCTTTGGCGGACCGCTACGGGCGCCGCGACATGATGGTGGTGACTATGGCCATCACCGGCCTCGGCTCCCTCTACACAGCCTTTGTGACCGACTACACGCATTTTGTGCTGGCGCGGACCATGACCGGCATCGGGATTGGGGCCGATCTGGCGCTGGTGAATACCTATGTTAATGAGTTGGCGCCCCGTGGGGCACGCGCTCGCTACACCGCCCTCACCTTTATCTTGTCCTCGATCGGCGGTTCGCTGGGGGTCTGGCTCGGCTTCTATCTGACGACGCCGCCGGAACCTTTCCCCTATGGACTGCCCATGGCCCTGGCTGGTCCTCAGTTTACCTTCGGCTGGCGTGTCGTCTACGCCATCGGTGCCTCTCTGGCCTTTATCGGCCTGCTCCTGCGCTTCCAGCTGCCAGAATCACCACGCTGGCTCATTACCAAGGGCCGCATCTACGAGGCCGAGCGCGTGGTCGAGCGCATGGAAGATCACGCCCGCCAGCGCCTGGCTGGTGAGCTGCCGCCGCCAGAGCCGGAGTTACAGGTGCCGATCTACGATCGGCGCACCGGCTACAAGGAGATCTTCAGCAACACGCTCTATTTCAAACGCACTATTCTGCTGCTGGTCATCTGGCTGCTGGCCTATATCACGGTCTATTCAAATATTTCAGGCATGACTACCCTGCTAGTGGCCCTGCACTATCCAGTTGCCGAGGCCGGCCTGATCACCTCGTTTGGCATCATTGGCAGCACGATCTGCGCCCTCTCGGCCTACCTGCTTGGCGAATATGTGGAGCGCAAGGTCTGGCTGCTGATCGCAGCCCTGCTGACGATGCTAGGAGAGGTAACCGTCGCTTTGAGCGGCAATAGTTTTGGGCTGGCGGCTCTCGGCACCATCGTGCTGGGAATGGGCTGCTATATCTGGCTGCCGATGGTCTACGCCTGGTCAACGGAGAGTTACCCGACGCGGGCCCGCGCCAGCGGCTTTGCCCTGGTTGACGGGATCGGCCATGTGGGTGGCGGGATCGGCGTCAGCTACGTCACTTCGCTGGTGACGCGCCTGGGACCCGGCGGTACCTTTGTGCTCATCGGTAGCTTTCTCTTGCTGGCAGCCCTGCTGGCACAGTTTGGTCCGTCCACCCGGCAGAAGCGCCTGGATGAGGTCTCTCCCTAGGGAGGGAATTCTCTTTCGGATGCGCTGAAAGAGCCATTTCTCTACCACCGTCGGCTCCCGCTCTGCTTAGCGGGGCTTTACTCATAGCTGCCTGTCGCACGCGGTCCGATTGCTCAAAGATGAGCCGCTTGTGTTCTCTGCCTGACTGACGATATCGACGCTGAGACGCGCCTGTTCGGCGCCATACTTACTCATTGCGCAGCTTATCTTGCTTGCAAGACACCACGCACCATCGTTTCTTACTCAGTGAACCAGGGTATATGAGACGAGAAGGAAAACGAAGTTGTTAGCTGTTCATCTGGCTCGGAGGCCAGAAAAGGAGAGGTAGCGTATGCGGTGTCCACGTTGCGCATACGAGGGAATGTTCTTTGATGGTCGTTGCCCGCGCTGTGGCTACCAGGTGGCAATGGCGCCGCCCAGCACGGGAGCGCTGCTGGGATTACCTCAACCTCAGCAATATTTGCTAATGCGCGGTGACAGCCTGGCCAAGGGCCGATACCGCATCCTGGGTCCTGTACCGCTGCCGGAGACCCAACGTCGTCAGGGCCGGGCCTGGTCGGCTATTGACCAGGAGATGGGGCGTCGTCAGGTCCTGATTCGTGAGGTGCTTATGCCGCCGGAGCTGCTCCAGCGTACCAGCGCCAATCAGGTGATCGCGGAGGTGATGGAGCGCCAGCAGCGCCTGGGTCAGCATCAGGGTTTTCCGCAGGTAGTGGAGGGTTTTAGCGAGCGCGGCAGCTATTTCCTGGTTCTGACTCACCCGGAAGGGGAGACGCTGGGCACGCTCCTCAAGCGCCAGGGGGGCGCCCTGCCCGAATCTCAAGTGGTGCACTATGGTTATCAACTGTGCGGCCTGCTGACGGTTCTGGCCGAGCAACAGCCACCGATCGTGCATGGCTCAATCAACCCGGAGACCATTGTGATCAACGCGGCCCAGCAGACAGTCTGGCTGATCCATATTCCCCTTTTTCCACCTGATCCCCCCCTTGAGAAAGGAGATGCGGTAGCGGCAGGCTACTACGCCCCAGAGGAGGTACGTGGCGAGCTGGATCCTTCCGCCGACCTTTACAGTCTAGCGGCCACGCTACATCACGCCGTCACCGGCTACGACCCCAACGAGCGTCTGGTTTTCTTTCACCCACCGGCGCGCCGTCTCAATCCTGCCGTCAGTCCACAGATGGAGATGATTCTTGTGCGCCAGCTCAGTCTGTCGCGTGCCCAGCGCTATCCACATCCCAGCGCTATGCAACGGGATCTAGAAGCCCTGCTGGAGCGCTACCTTGAGCGACAAGATGACGAGATGGCGGGCAGCACATTAGCCAACCCGCTGCAGCTACCGTCGGAGCAGTTCCGCGAGCAGGCGCGCAGCAACATGCTGCTCAACGCTGGCGTCTTTGCCGCCATCGGGGTACTGTTGCTCCTGGGCGTGCTGCTGGTCCTTCTACGTCCGTAAGTTGTAGCGAGGCTGCCCGCCCCACCGGCGAGGGAGCAACCTTTGTTGTTTGCTGTCGCGCTCCCCCCACCGCTGAGCCAGTGGGGCGGACAGGCGGAGAGGAAGAGAGCAGGCTGCTGGTCGCACACTCTGGAACGTGCTATACTGACTGAGGTACCCACAACGCAAATGGGTTGCAGGAGAGAAGTTCCATGACCAGTAGCCACTATGATGTAGTTGTGATTGGCGCCGGCCCGGGCGGGTACGTGGCAGCTATTCGGGCGGCCCAGCTCGGTGCCCGCGTTGCCATTGTCGAGAAGCAGTATCTTGGCGGGACCTGCCTCAACGTTGGCTGCATCCCCTCCAAGGCCATGCTGCACGTCGCAGAGAGCTTGCACCGCCTCGAATCTCTGGCGGAGCTGGGCATCACTCTGCCGCAGCCGCCCACCTTTGACATGCGGCGCGCCATGACCTTTAAGGATAAGGTAGTCAAACGCATGACAAACGGCGTGGGGACGCTGCTGAAGGGCAACAATGTGACGATCTACGAGGGACTGGGCAGCGTTGAGGCCAATCGCACGGTGACGGTGACAAAGAGCGATGGCAGCCACGAGCAGTTCAGCGCCGAGAAGGTGATTCTGGCTAACGGCTCGGTGCCACTCATGCCACCGTTTCCCGGCATCGATGGGCACAATGTCATCAATAGTGATACCTGCTGGAACCTGACTGAGGTGCCCGAGAGCGTGGTCTGCGTGGGCGGCGGCGTGATCGGGGTCGAGCTGGCTTGCATGTTCCAGGCCCTCGGCTCACGCGTGACCATCGTCGAGATGCTGCCCGATATTTTGGCGCCCGTTGATGAGGAGGTGCGCCGCCTGCTGGTGCGCATCCTGAGCCGCCGCGGCATTACCATCGCCACCGGGGCCAGGGTTGAGGCCATCGAGGATGACGGCGAGCAGAAGAAGGTCATCGCCCGCGGCGAACAGGGTGAGCAGGTCTTCCACGGCGCCTATGTGCTGGTAGCAGTCAGCCGCCGCCCCAATACGAGCGGCCTGGAGCAGCTGTTTGAGCAGGGCCTGGACCATGACCGCGGCAGGGTGCGCGTCAATGAGCAGATGGAGACGAACCTGCCCGGCATCTACGCCATCGGCGATCTGGTACACGGGGCCGGGCTGGCGCATGTGGCCTCGATGGAGGGCGAGGTGGCCGCCGAAAATGCTCTCGGCCATGCATCCAGAATGGACTATAGCGTGGTGCCTAACCCAATCTACACCTTCCCCGAGGTGGCCTTCGTCGGCCTGACTGAGGCCCAGGCCCGCGAGCAGTATGGCCAGGAGGTGCGTGTGGAGCGCTTCCCCTGGAGCGCCATCGGCAAGGCGGTGGCCATCGGCGAGACGGACGGCTTCACCAAGGTTATTCTGGGCAAGTATAACGAGATTCTCGGCGCCCATATCATCGGCCCCGATGCGACAAACTTGATCAGTGAGTATTCGGTGGCAATGCGCGGTGAGTTGACCGGCGACGAAATCATCGAGACCATCCATCCGCATCCGTCCTTGAGCGAGGGACTGCGCGAGGCCATCCTGGCAGCCGAGGGGCGCCCGCTGCACATTCCTCCCAAGACCCCCAAGGCGGCTGCCCGCAGTCGCTAGGCTACTTGCCCTTTTCTCACGCTCCCATCGCTGGCCTGCCGGCTTCGGCCTGGCAGGCTATTTTTTCTCCCCAGCCCAGCTTTCCTTCCAACCGCTGCACCCGGCTCCGCCCGACCTCTCTCAGCTGTATGCCGGTTCTACTTCGAGTCGAGCAAGGCCCCCGAGGCGCGTAACAGCGATTAATGGATGCTGCGATTGCTGCGATACGCCAGCGAGGGACTTTGTCCAAAATTTTCGGGGAACCTGTCCTGTAAAGCCTTCTCAAAAAAAGCCCCTCCTTCCTTAGCTGGCGCATACACTTGCAGCAGAGGCCAGCGAGCCAGGCTGAAGGTACCTCACTCAGCAGTGAAGCGAAAGCGGATAGATTGCGCTCGCTGCCTGTTCCTGTTGATTGACTGCGGCCAGAGAGAGACAGGAGGGTCCTGCCTTGAAGCCTTTTCGCTTTGAGCAACCAACGCGCCCCGGTCCAGCGACCGGTAGCAACAGCAGTTACAGTAGCGGCAGCAACAGCAGCGGGGGCCTGCAGCCGCTCAGCCCTTTACCCACAACCCGCCCGCTTGGTCAATTCGGTAGCGGGGCACCACGACGCCGGCCCTGGCTCCCGACCATTATCGTTGGCCTGGCCCTGGTGGCCTCGCTGGTGGTCCTGCTGGTCAGCGGGGGTCTGAATCTGTTGCCCTTTGCCCACAGTAGCGGTACGAAGTCCCAGCCGGCAGGGGCTGGTGCCACAAGCGACGTCATTGGTCATGTCTTCTTCCTGAGCAGTGGTCAGGTCAACGTAAGTACCAGTCAAGGTATCGCTGATCAGGTGCAAGTTGACCTGAGCAAGGTTCCACCGCCAGCGCCCGGCAAAGCCTACTATGCCTGGCTCCAGAGCGACAACTCTGTCGAAAGTCAGTCTATCCTCTTGGGTAAGCTCGCCCTGAGCCAGGGCACCGCTCAACTCTTCTACAAGGGTGACCCACAGCACACCAATCTGCTGGCCATCGCCAGTCGTTTTCTGGTCACCGAGGAGGACGCTGCAACGACGCCAACAGTACCCTCGCTCGATCGCAGCACCTGGCGCTATCTGGCAGTTATTCCGAATACCCCCGATCCCCAGGACAGCGAGCATCACTACAGCCTGCTGGATCACCTGCGCCACCTGTTAGCGCTTGACCCCACACTGCAGAAGCTGGGCCTGCCCGGCGGTCTGGATATCTGGCTCTTCCGCAACGGGCAAAAGATCCTTGAGTGGGCCGGGGCGGCGCGCGACGACTGGAACCACGGCAGCACCGACCTGATGCATCGCCAGTTTATCCGTATCCTCGACTATCTCGACGGCATCGAGTTTCTGGGCAATGACGTTCCTGCCGGCTCGCCAGTGCTGGTGGACCCCCATATCGGGCGCGTGGGGCTGTTGCAGTTCGACGCTAACCAGCAGCCGCCCGGCTACCTCCATCATATTGGCATCCATCTGGAGGGCGTGGTGCAGTCGCCTGGCTCGACCCGCGAGCAGCAGGAGCTGGCGCAACAGATCACCGAGGCCCTCAACAAGGTCCAGAGCCTCTACCAGCAGATCCGTCAGGATGCTATTCAGCTTGTCCACATGAGCAGCAGCCAGCTGCGTCAGCCGGCAGCCCTGGCTCTGCTGGACACACTGGTCAAGCAGGCTCAGGATGCCTTCGTGGGTCAATTCGATCCGCAGACGGGCGAGCTGCAGGACGGCGTGACCCAGATCCACTATGCCATTGAGCGACTGGCCACGCTGGATGTGACCCCGCTCAACAATTCATCATCAGCAACTCAACAATGAAGTCCTTGCGCTGAGGCCAGGCTATGGGAAAGCAGTAGCTAAAAGTTGAAGAGAGGAGTAGAAAGCAGCTATGGCGCGCGATCCTGACTACTATGTCCATATGATTACAAGAGGAGTGCGCGAGGCACGCACCGCGACCCAAGGGCAGAATCAGAGTCCAGAAGCCAACCAGGGCAGCGCGCTTAGTCAGCGCCGCACCGATGAGCTGAGCGGCCCGCTGAACGCTGGCGCGTCGCTGGCCGAACGTATTGCCCGTTTTATCAACAGCCAGCAACGGGCGCCGCTCCCTTCCTACTATCGGCCCCGCATCGGCGTGCTTTCTTCCAGCGGCTGCCTGCGCGACGGCGGCTGGCCTGTGTACGCTGGCGATGCCGCCACGATCAACGCCATCTTCGAGAGCGGGGGGGAGCCGCTGGTCTTGCCGACGCTGCCCATGCTGCAGAGCTGCGATCCCTTCGACATCTTGGGCAGTGAGGATCTTTTCGAGGAGGTCTTTCGCATTATCTGGCCGGTGGTGCGCAACGTCGACGGGTTGGTCTTTGCCGGCGGTGGCGATTTCTATTCCTGCCTCTACGGTGATGTGCTACACCCCCAGACCCAGACCCCAGAGCTGTGGCGCGACATTTGGGAGCGCTACTGTGCCCTGCTGGCCTGGCTGCTCTGCATTCCAACGCTGGGTATTTGCCGCGGCATGCAGGTCATGAACGTGGTACGCGGCGGTGGCCTCTATCAAGATCTCCGCTCGCAGTGGCCGCGGAATATGCCGCCGCTGGTGCCCCATCGCGCCCGGGGCCGCATCACCGCCGACAACTGGGTCGAGCATCCTATCGCCGTCAATCCGCGCAGCCGCCTGGCTCGCATCCTGCGCGGACCGGAGGCGCGCGGCCCGCAACGTAACTATATCGACGCTGTCCTCTCCATGCATCACCAGATTGTGGGCTACGTGACCCCCGAAGGCGAGCTGATTGGTTATCTGGCCCCGGGCCAAACTGTGGCAGCGACCGCTCCCGATGGTGTCATCGAGGCCATCGAGGATAGTGATCCACGCCGCTTCTGGCTGGCTGTGCAGTTCCATCCAGAGTGGGTGGTCTACCTGGGTTGGGCCCATAGCCTCTTTTCTGCTCACGTGGACGCGTGCTACCGCTACGCCTCGCTGCCTCTGGAGGAACTGGACCGCTTCCTGCCTGAGATCCGCGCCTGGCTGCGGGAGTGCGATCAGGCCCTGCTCTATCGCCAGGAACCGCCGCTACTGGTCACAACGGTCACTAGCGAGGAGCCGGAGATGGTCCCGCCCGAAAGTCTGAACAGGCGCTTGCGCACCCGCCTACAGCCGGTGCAGGAGTCAGAGACTTTTCCCTCACCTTCGCCGGCCCTGTGATACCCACTCAGGCCCAAGGCCGACCGCTGGTCGATTGCCTTCATCACACACAATATGCAAGCAAAGAGACTTGCACTTGATGAACAATGATATCTGGTCAGAGAAAAGCAACAAAAGCTGTTCTGTTCGCTGAGCAACGCCTGGACGCGGTGATCGGCGGGCGGCTCTTAAATGCCGGCTGGCTCAGCGGCAGCCTGGGATTGAGTATCCTGCAGATGCGTCTCCTGGCTCAGAGCTGGTCACAGGGCAGGGAGGCACTGGCAACAGCCCTGGTGGCGGCAGTCTGGCTGGCCAGCTCGCTGCTGGCTGCCACATTGCTCACCGGACGCCGGCGCAGCGCGGCCCGCTACTGGGGAACTGGCCTGCTCCTCTGTATGCTGCCGCAATTGTCTCTTCCTGTACTGCGACCACTACCCGTCTCGCTCTGGCCAGCTACGCTCGAACTGGGGCTGCTTACCGCTTTTTCCTCTCTTCTCGGCAATGCCTGGCTGCTCCAGCGCCGCCCCTGGCCAGCGGTCGACGAGCGCATTGCCCTGATGCGGGCCGCTCTCGGGACAATGTTCGGGTTGAGCCTGGTCTGGCTGCTGCCCGCCTGGTCGGGTCTGCTCGCTATTCTCTGTCTGCTTCCACTACTTGCCCTTGACTACTGGCCCGAGGCCCGCGCCCCTCTGCCGACACCCGGGCGCATGGTCGACAACTGGTTTGACCTGACAGAGGGGGCACGCCGCTGGCGCCTGCAGCTGACCCTCGACTGGCTGCTGCAAGGAGGCTGGTGGCGCTATCTGGCACGCCGCCGACAGCTGGGGCTGGTCCTGCTAGCCAGCGGCCTGGCCATCGTACTCGGCAGCATCTGGAACGCTGTGCCTACCCCCTTTGCGGCTATCCTGCAGGAGCAGGGGACGCTGCCCACCTTGCTCTGGCTGCTACTGGCGCAGGCCCTGGCCCTGGGACTGGCCTTCGCCCTCCAGCTGCCCCTCCGCGGCCTGCTGGGTCCGTCCGACCGTCTGATTCCCGAGCGCTGGCGGCCCTGGTGCCAGGCGGTGGCTCTCTGTCAGCCCTTCGTGATGGCCATCAGTCTGCTGACCCTCGGTCTGCCTAGCTTACAGGCACCAGTCTGGCTGGCCATCAGCCTTGGCCTCTATACCCTCGCCGCCACCGCCTGGGGCATCTTGCTCCCACGGCTGAGGCCGAGCCTGAGTACAGTGATCTTCTCTCAGCGCCATCTGCTGCCACCCGACCTCTCCCTCGACCAGGGGCAGCTCGCCTACGAGCGCGCTCAGGAGGAACACGTCAATCGCTTTCTCTTCGTGGCCGAGGGAGTGCTAACGCTGCTCTTGACTCCGGTGGCCGGCTGGCTCACTGGACGCTGGACCGTCGACGGGCTGCTCATCTTGGCCGGGCGCACGCTCCTGATCGCGCTGGTACTCCTGGTTAGCCTGGTTGGATTATGGCAACTGATCGGGTATAGAGCAGAAGAGAGCCAGTCTGCTCCCTTCCGGCCTACACCCTGGGAGCAGCCAGGATTCCAGAGGGGCCAGGCTCCCCCACCAGGAGCCGCTGCGCAGGAGCCAGCTTCACTCATAGACGAAATAGAACATTTCTTGCAAAAGAGGCACTATGAATAGCGGCGAACGCAAGCAATGGTTTGCGCCAGGCACAGCCTCTGGTGACGACCGCCAGGAGGTCACCACCATCAGCGGCACGATTACCGAGCCGCAGCCGCTACGCCTGGGTCGTCAGAGGCAGCCGGCGGACAGGGTGAGGCGCCCGCCCGAGGAAGCGGCAGGAGTCAGAGCCGCTGCGGCCTCCAAGGAGCGCGAAGTGTCACGCCCTGCTCCTGCGATCAGAGAGAGCGACAGCGCAGCCGAGAAAGCTGAGATGGGGGCGACAGCCAGGCCGTCGAGCGAGGGGGGCGTTCTGCTCTTAGCGGGTCTGCTTGTGGTTACGGTGCTCTTTTCCTTAATCTTGCTCCCCCCGATCGAAGCGGCGCTTCAGCTCCCTCCGTCCACCGCTCAGTCAAGGCCGTCCACCAACCAGACTGGTCCAGCTGACCAAGCGGCTACGTCCTCCTCCTCAAGTGGATCGCCGGTAACAGCCTCTCCCACAGCGCTGCCCGCAGGCATGAGTTTGCTGGCAGCAGATACCTTTCAGCGTCCCGATCAACGCAGCTGGGGGACGGCCACCGACGGCCATCCCTGGCAAGGCGATGCACGCCTGAGCGCCATTTTCGCGATCAGCCATCAACAGGGCCAGCTTAGCAACGGCCAGGGGGCCTACAACGCCATCTTAGGGCCAGCCTTCAGCGATGGCGAGGTCTTCTTCACAGGAGCCATCAACCGCTTCCAGCAGGCCAACCTTGGCGCGGTTCTGCGCTGGATGGACACCAATAACTGGTATAAAGCCTACATCGACGGCAGCCAGCTCGTGCTCCTCAAAAGCAGCGGCGGTATGCAGACGCGCCTGGCCTCCGTTCCTTTTACAGCCCAGGCTCAGCGCTTCTACTGCCTGCGCTTCCGCATCCAGGGCGACAGGCTGCAGGCACGAGCCTGGCTGGCGGGCACGCCCGAGCCGAGCCAGTGGCAGGTGAGCGCGCGCGACGACACCTTCCAGAGCGGCTTTGGCGGCCTGCGCCTGGTGCTGGCTCCGGGAAGCGTGATCACCATCAGCGCCTTCCAGGAGCTGGCCCTGACCACCTCATCCCCCGCCGCCAGGCCCGCTCAGTAGCCCGCGGCATGGGTCACAGATTAGTACTTTTTAGCTATGCATGCCGCCCCTTCCTTTGGCGCATCACAGTGCACAAGCCTACTCAGCCGGCACACAGCTCGTCAGCCTTTCTGACGCACTGAGTAATATCATGGGCGGAAGGAGCCAGTGTCGAGGCAATCCATGCTCACTGCGCGTCCCGAGTTTGCCGAACATCCCTTCTCTCGTGGCCAGCAAGCATAAGCAGCTTTGCTGGCTGCAGTTGCAGAGAAGGGGAGAAGGAGGAGAAGGGCTATGCGTATGCAACAGGAGCGAGGCGGGTTCGAAGCCAGCAACACCGGGGGCAGCCGTCAGAGCACCCCCTCCCTGGTCGAGAGCGAGGCAGAGCAGGCGGAAGGGGAGCGGGAAGCCTGGAAAGCGGTCTTGCCATCGGAAAGCTACGTCCCGCGCGTCATGCCCCGTTTGCTGAGTACGGGAGACATGATTGCCACCTTTCTGATGATCGTCTTTTTCATCACCAACGCCACCACTGCCGTTGCAGGTGGAGCTGCCGCCTTCACCTACTGGGCTATTGGCGCTCTGGCTTTCTTCATTCCGGGGGTCATTGCCACCGCTCAGCTTGGCGTGATCTTTCCGCACGAAGGCTCGCTATACAACTGGACCCACAAAGCCTTCGGCGGCTACTGGAGCTTCTTCGCAGCTTTCTGTGCCTGGTTTCCCGGCGTTCTGGTCATCATCAGCGCAGGAGACGTCATTGTCTCTTATTTACAGGGGCTTAACCCTGGCTGGCTGACCGAGCCGTGGCAGCAGGGTCTCTTTATCATTGCCCTCATCGGCCTGACCAGCGCTCTGGCCATCCAGCGCTACAGCGCTGTCCAGAAGCTCGTCAACCTGGTTGTCGGGCTGACCATGCTGGCGGTGGCGCTGCTTGGTCTCTCCGGGCTGGTCTGGCTCCTGGGCGGTCATCCTGCGGCCACCAGCTTCAGCCATCTCTCCGACTGGAGCATTCGCTTTGACAAGAACAATGGCAACCTCTACCTTTTCGGCCTGATCACTCTGGCCTATCTGGGAACAGAGGTACCGCTCAACATGGGCGGCGAAGTTACCCGGCTGCGAGTAATCACCCGTCATCTTTTCTGGGGGGCCTTGCTGGTCATCGCCGGCTATGGCATCGCCACCTTCGCCTTGCTAGTCATCGCCGGTCCCCAGGATGGCGCTGCGCCCTTCGCCCTGGTGCACGTGGTCGATCTGGCTTTAGGCAAATTCATGGGCAACGTTGCCGCCTTCTGCCTGATGAGCTTCTTCGTCATGGCAATGGTTGTCTACAACTATGCCTATGCCCGCCTGCTGATGGTTGCAGGCATCGACCAGCGCCTGCCCGTGAAGGTGGCCCGCCTTAATCGTCAGCGCGTGCCGGCCAACGCCATCTTTTTCCAGGCGGCGGTGGCCATTGTGGTGACGGCCTTCGTCTTCCTGCTGGCTCCCTACACAGTCAAGGTGACGACGCCGGCCAACCTCTCGACCGAGGTCTATAACGTGATGCTGGCCTCCTCGACGCTCGTCTGGGCCTTCTCGGCGGGCTTCCTCTTCTTCAACCTGATCCGGCTCCACGGCATGCGCCATCCTCTGCTGCGGGAGCGGCGCATCGTACCGGCCCCGATCCTGTGGGGCTGCGTCTTCTGCGGCTCGGTCGCTTGCTTCCTGGCCATCATCGGCACGCTCTTCTACTCGTGGACCAGCCTGATCAGCAATACGCAGTGGTTCATCATCATCAGCGTGCTGACCTTCGCCTATCTAGTAATCGCCGCCATCGGCAGCATGTTCGCTAACAGCGAGGCCAACTGGGAGAGCGCCCGGCTTTAGTCTGGCCACAGAGCTGGGCCGGTTGGGGAAGCACGTTCGCGCCCCAGGTGATTGAGGGGCCACGGGGGAAGCGTGGCCCTCAATCTTTGGAGCGTGGGTCAAAGGCATCGCGCAGACCATCGCCGAGGAAGGAAAAGGCCAGCACGATCAGAGCGAGGACGGTTGTCGGGACCAGGATTTCCCAGGGGTGCGTATTGATATAGGGCGTGGCATCGGAGATCATCAGGCCCAGACTGGAGCCGGGCGCCTGGACCCCCAGTCCAAGGAGACTGATGCCAGCCTCGCCAATGATGGTGTTCGAAATGTTGAGCGTCGAGGCCACCACCACGATGCTCATAAGGTTGGGGATGACGTGGCGAAAGATGATACGCAGATCGCTGCTGCCAGAAGTGCGCGCCGCTTCGATAAATTGCTGCTCCTTGAGCTGCAGCGTTTGCCCGCGCACGTAGCGCGCCATGAGCGGCCAGACGGTGATTGCCAGCGCCAGCGAGACGAGGAGCAGCCGCCCATTACCGTTGGGGCCGATGATCGGTAGCTTGGCCAGGGCATCGGAGGCCCCTGGGCCAATGATGCCGGTCAGCATGATGGCAAAGAGCAGCCCCGGGAAGGCGAACATCAGGTCGGTGAAGCGCGCCAGCAACTGATCGATCCAGCCCCCGAAGTAGCCGGCCAGCACGCCCACAATCAGGCCCAGCACAATGTCGACGACCTCAACAAGGGTGGCGACAATGATAGAAACCAGCATCCCCTGCATGAGCCGCGCCAGAATGTCGCGCCCCAGGTCGTCGGTTCCCAGCCAGTACTGGGCCGAAGGCCCTTCATCCTGGCGGATTAGCTCCTCATGATAGTAACTGTGATAGACGCTGGCAGGCACTGGTCCATTTTGAGGACTCTGGTAAATGCCACCGATGTGCTGGTAGATGGGGGGACCGAAGAAGGCGACCAGCACAAAGAAGATGATCAATCCCAGGCTGACCATCGCTCGCTTGTCACGGCGTAAGCGACGCAACGACTCCCGCAAAGGAGAAGGCGCGCGCCGCTCCTGCAGCACCTCCTCCTCGCCGAGAGGAACAGCGCCTGGCGGCGTTTCACTCACCCCGGCAGCTAATTCCAGAAGCTCAGCCGGCGGAGGCTGCAGGACCGCATCGGGCTTCACGAAGCTCTCACCGGCAGCCTCCGATGGTCTCTGGTGTGCGTCCATAGACATACTGC
The DNA here is from genome assembly GCF_008974285.1 of Thermogemmatispora aurantia. GTDB lineage: Bacteria > Chloroflexota > Ktedonobacteria > Ktedonobacterales > Ktedonobacteraceae > Thermogemmatispora > Thermogemmatispora aurantia. Next base: position 667,609 of record NZ_BKZV01000002.1, read on the forward strand.
TTCTCTCCTCTCCCCTACTCAAGCCGAATGCGCGGATCGACGATCGTGTAGAGAATGTCGGAAATCAGGTTACCGATCACAACGCCGACCGCCAGCAGTACAACAGTGGCCTGGATGACAGGGTAGTCAAGGTCGATCACGGACTGCAGGGAGATGCGCCCGATGCCCGGGATGTTGAAAATCTGCTCGATAAAGAAGGTGCCGGCCACCAGCAGGCCAATAGCCACCCCAAGGACAGTCACCAGTGGGATGAGAGCGTTGCGCAGGGCGTGCCAGTAGATGACGACCCGCTCGCGCAAACCTTTGGCTCGGGCCGTGCGCACGTAGTCCTGACGCAGCACCTCCAGCATGGTTGTCCGCGCTAAACGGGCAAAATAGGCGTAGCCCGCAGCTCCATAGACGAGGATGGGAACGATCTTCGGCTGCAGGTCAGCCCAATCATATTGCCAGGGCGCCCCCCAGGACGAAGAAGGCCAGCTGGCCCCGGTCTTGCTGTCGATCCAGACGATGATCACCTGGGCCAGGATGGCGATAACAAAAGGCGGCAGGGCATAAATAATCAGAGCCACCCCCATATTGAGGGTATCGATCCAGCTGTTGGCCCGGATCGCCGAGAGAATGCCGACGGGAATGCCCAGCAGCAGCTCGACGATGAGGCCCCAGAAGGCCAGCTCCAACGAGACCGGCACGCCATCCTTGAGGATGTCCCACACCGGTCGGTTTTGGTACTTGAAGGAGATGCCAAAGTCAAGATGAGCAAGATGCACTAAGTAGTTGTAGTACTGCTGATACCACGGCAGATCTAGCCCATAGGCATGACGCAGCATCAGCCAGGTGTGATAGTCAAAATGGTCTCCCATCTGGGCCCGAATAGGGTCACCCGGGGCCAGATAGCCCATGATGAAGGTGATGAAGGTGATGCCCACAATCACAAAAATAAGCCCGATCAGGCGCTTCACCAGGAATTGGAGCATCGATAGACTCCCACTCTCCGTTGCTTGCGCGCCCCAGGTCCAGCGTCACTGCCACTGGCTGGCGGCGGATACGGAACTCCCAGAGCGCTGGCTGCCACAACCATATCCATGACTAGAGTATGCCCGGCCAGGCAGAAAACAGACAAGCCTGGTAACAGGCAAAACCTGGCATCCTGAACCCGCAGACCCACACACACCCGCCCAGCGGGCCTGCAGTGCGGGCCGAGAGTGCAGAATGCCAGGCTTACTCAGCAGCGCCTCAAGAGCGCTGCCGGCCTGCTCAGCGCTTCGCCAGCAGCCGGCCAGCGCGCAGTCTCAGACGGTGAAGTAGATGTTGGCCCAGTCGTCGGGCGGAATGATCGACAGGCCATTGTAGACAATACCGTGCAGCTTCGTGCTCTGCATGAGCTGGATCTTGTTCTGATAGATGGGGATCCAGCCCACGTCATCGACGATCTGCTGTTCAGCCTGATTGTACTGCTGCATGCGCTGCGTCTGATTCAGATTGACATCGGCCTCTTCGAGGAGCTTCTGAACCTGCTGCTGCTGCGCAGCATCGGTCGAGTTGTTCTGACCGTAGTTCATCTGGTTGTAACCAGAGCCTTTGTCGAAGAAGACCGACAGGAAGTCCTGCGGATCAGGATAGTCTGCCAACCAGCCAGAAATCCAGACCTGCAGGCCATTGGGGTTGTTAACGGTAGCGTTCTCCAGGGTGATAAGCTTCTCGTAGGTGGTGCCGACCAGCTTGACGTTAGCCCCGAGGACAGTCTGCCACATCTGAGCAATGGCCTGGGAGGCGTCAACGATGGCCTTGACATCGGTGTAATAGTTGAAAGTGATGGTCGGCAGCGAGGTCATGTGCTCTTCTTGCAGGCCCTGCTGCAAGAGCTGCTTGGCCTTGGCTTTATCACCAGACAGGCTGCTGACGCCAGCCGGGCCAACCAGGTTGGGGTTGTAGCCCGGCATGCCTTGGGGAACAATGTGGTTGGTGGCCTCCACGGTGTTCCTGAAGACGGTCTGCTGTAGCAGCTCTTTGTCAATGGCCAGGGCGAAAGCCTGGCGAATGTGGATGTTGTCGAAGGGCTTCACCAGGTAGTTCATGGTGATGTACCTGATGCGGAAGTTCACGTATTCGTGAAACTCCGGCGAGCTGCGTACCGCATCGATCTGAGCCGGCGGGATGCCAACAACACCAGTATAGTCGAACTGATGCGACTGGTAGGCGCGGAAGGTGGTGTCCTGGTCACCAGAGATCAGGTACTCCAACTTCTGGATCTTGGGCTGGGGACCGTAATAGTTGGGATTGGGTACCAGAACGATGCCTTTGGTGTGATCGTAGCTCTGGACCTTAAACGGCCCGTCGCCACCTCCCTCGGTCAGGTGGTCGGTCCACTTGCTGCCGTACTTGTCGATCAGCTTCTTCTCGACCACGTATGAGCAGGGATAGGTCAGAGCCTGCAGGAAGTAGGCCGCAGGCTTGCTGATCTTGATGACAACCGTGTTGGGATCAGGCGCCAGCAGGCTATCGCCGATCAGGGTCGGGATCTTACCGCTGGTGATCTTGTCGTAGTCCTTGATTAGATTGAGATAGTAGGCGACCTGCGACTTGGTGGCCGGTTGCAGGGTGCGATCGATGCTATAAATAACGTCCTGCGAGGTGAGCGGCGTGCCGTCGCTGAATTTGAGGTTGGGCCGCAGATGGAAGGTATAGGTGAGGCCATCGGCGGAGACCTCATGAGACTGGGCTAGCTGGTCGCGAAGCTGGACGTTATGATCCCACTCGACCAGGCCCGTCCAGATAGCTTGAATGGTGTCGGCGTCGACAGCAAGCTGTACCAGGGCCGGGTCCAGCGTGCCAAAATCGGTCGCTCCGATAGGAATGCGCAGCACCTGCTTGTCAGGCGGCGCAATCTGTGTACTGCTGGTGCTGCTCTGCCCTCCACCGCAGGCCACGAGCAGCGCAATGAGGCAGAGCAAGGCCGGAATTAAGGCCAAAGGGAATGGTCTGCTCTTACGCACGGGTAACCTCTCTTCTGGCTTCTGTCCTGTCGGGACGGAGAAGATGGTAATGAGTGGCTTTGTACCAGCCGGCACCGACTGGTAACATCAAGAAGATGCTTCCTGCTACGCGCTCCCCCGAGGATGGTGACGTTTCTTCTTGTGCATCATTGCCTCCTTTCGATCGCTGAAACGTCCACTTGCTGCCTTCCTTAGTAGCAGGCTGAGCTGTATAGATATTACGTCCATTCTGAGAGGAATCTCTCAACAATTTAAGCCTGCTTACTTTCCGCCGCACACTCCCACTGTTCCCCACTTACACCTATCTCTGCCGCCCCCTCGATTGCAGCGCATTCGAGCCTTGATCGATTTTTCTGTATTCATAGATATATACCGCTCTTTTTCTCTTATAATCATCCATCATTAGTATCACTTTTCCCTCTTTAACTCCTTCTTCCTTACCACTCTCGCCGATCAGCTCCTCTCTCCTTCGGGTAAGCAAGACTATAAGATAAGCATGAGAGAACGTCCAGTCCAAAACGCCAGAGGGCACGAGCCTGAGCGTTTCACAGGCAGCTCGCGCTGCCTCACTCAGCAGGCCCGTGCCTTTTTTTCTTAGGGAAAGCTGATCGATCTGCCCCGCCGGATCAGGACGGGATTTAGAGCGGGCCGGCGAGGGCAACAAGGGTCAATGCTCAGGGAGATGGATGCGCAGGATCTCTCCCTGCCCAGGGGCGTAGCCGTAGCCCTTGTTCGATACATAGAGATCGCCATCCGGCCCGAAGGTCATGGCTGTCGGGAAACTGAGGCCCGAGGCCACCAGTACCTGACGTCCACGCTCGCTGACGCGCACAATCACGCCAGTACCGGGCACCGGGCCAGCATTATTAGCAGTGGTTGTCTCCAGGACATAGAGTCGCCCGCGCCAATCAAAAGCCAGGCCAACCACTGCCGTCAACCCGCTCATCAAGACACGTACATGGCCACGCGGTGTGATCACCAGCAGCTTCTCTGTGCCAACATGCACCGGGAAGGTGCCCAGGTTGGCCACATAGAAGAGACCACGACGAAAGGCCACCGCTGTCGGCACAATGTGGCCCTGGCTGGCCGAGATATCGGCCACGCGCTGGATCTCACTCCCTGCATGCCGATCATGCTGCCAGCGCGGGGTAATCCGATCCAGTTCACCGTGATTCGGCTCCAGCGCATAGAGGCTCCCATCGACCGCCACCATACTATACCAGGTTCCATCAGGCTCAAAGTCTTCCGGCTCAGGATGCTTGACCGGATGCGTCTGCAAGAAGTGACTGAGGTTGGCAATGTAGACAACGCGATGACGCTCCGGCTCAAAGCGGAAAATAGCGTTGGGCACCTGTGGTACGCCGTGCGAGCAGCCAGCACCGGCGAGCAGGCCGTAGAGCGTGTGGCCAATGAAGCTGAGATCAGAGACGCCACTGATCTCGCCTCCGCTGGCCGGACTGGTCTGGCTGGAAGGCAGATGATCGATCAAGGTGACACGCTTGCCGTGACGGTCAATGCGCGAGATGCGCGCGCTGAAGCCGCCCGTGTACGGCCCGATCGGCGACGGCACCTGCTGACAGCGACCCACCGTAGATTGCTTGCCACCAAGGCCACCTTCAGCGACATAGAGCTGCCCGTCAGGACCGAAATGCAAGCCACGCGGGTTGTTTAGCCCAGTTGCAAAGATGCTGATCTTGCCAATCGGCTCGGACTGGGGCAGGGCACGCGCCCGCGGCGGAGCTACCACTAGCGACGCTGGCACGATCAGCCCGATGGCTACGGCCCACACGAGGAGCTTTCGGAGGCGCGTTGCGTTCATTTTTTCCTCTCCACTATCATTACGATGTTATTCCAAAATCGGATATATAATCTTCGATGGTTATATATCCGTATGTTCTGCTACTACTATAGAGAGGAGGCTGAAACACAAGCAGGCGCCCGTGGGAGAGGCAGCCAGCAGCGGCCGCCCCTCCCCATTTCGACCAGGATCTCAGTGCATCAGAGGTACCAGGGTTTTGACGTGACTCAGCTCATCGCGCCGGCGCTGACGATAGCCCAGGTAGTCATCGAGGACACGCAGCGACTGGCTATCCATGCGTTGTCGCAGATCCTCCTCTGTAAGCCAGCACGGGCGGCCCTCCATTCCCGGATGCAGCAGCCCACCGCGCACGCGCGCGTGATAGACAAAACTGATCGTACTCATGGCCTGCCAGTCAGCTGTCACCAGCGAATAAAAATTGATCAGATCATCGGCCTCCAGCAGGAGACCCGTCTCTTCGCGTCCCTCACGCTCCGCCGCCTCGCGTGGGTGCTCTCGCCAGGTCATAAAGCCGCCAGGGAAGACGGCCCGCCCGCTGGGAAGGAGCAGCGCCAGGTAGCGTCCCTGCTCCTCGACGACCACCGCTGCGCTCCCGAAGGGCGGCAGCTTCCCGCCGAGCAGGCGATTCAGCAGATTAAAACAGTAACTGACACAGCGCTTCAAACACGTATAAAGTGCTGTCTTTATCGCATTCATATGCATGCTCTGTTTCCTCTTTTCCAGCTTCTTGCTCGAGAACCCGGGCCCCGAGAGAGCCGCCAGGCTGTAGGTCTGACTGCCTACAGGAGCGAGGGCGTCGGTACAGGAGAGAGTATAGTCAGTCGCTGTTGCAATGAAGGCAGAGTTCTGTCTCAAGCCTGTCGCAACCTCATCATCGACCTTTCTCCAGACCAAACCAGGAGCAAGGAGCAGACAGCCATTGGCCTCCTATGCTATGCTCTGAAGCAGATACGGCCCTCCAGCCCTGGCGTTGCGTCGGACCTCCTATGCTGAGAGAGCAGCTCTGGAGTCAACCAGTCAGGTCCGAGGAGAGAGCGAAGGAGGAGGCGCGACGGGAGTCAGGAGGAGCCAGCCCGCAGCAATCAAGATCCCGAGGAGAGCAAGGAGCAGCCAATCATGCAGTTAGAGACTCGTCCATTGCAGCTCAGACTCAGTACGCCTTTCCGCATCTCGCGCGGCGTCGAAGAGGTCGCCGACAATCTGCTCGTCACCATCACCCACGACGGCCTCAGCGGCTACGGCGAAGCCGCCCCCTCCGCCTACTATGGCGACACCCTGGCCACCACACGCGCCTGCCTGGAGCGCTTTGCTGAAGAGCTTGGAGATGACCCGTTCCTCATCGAGGACATTCTGACGCGCCTCGATCAGGCCATCGGGCGCAGTCCTGCCGCCAAAGCCGCTATTGACATGGCCCTCTACGACCTCGTTGGTAAGCGGCTCAACCTGCCGCTCTATCGTCTGCTCGGCCTCAATCCTGAGCGCAGCGCCCTCACTTCCTTCACCATCGGCCTCGATACTCCTGAGCGCATGGCCGAGAAGGCAGCTCGCGCCCGCGACTATCCGATCCTCAAGATCAAAGTAGGCACCAGGCACGACGTTGAGAACGTGCGGGCCATCCGCGCTGTCTCGCAGGCCACCCTGCGCGTTGACGCCAATGCCGGCTGGACCGTCAAGGAAGCCATCCGCACCATCAACGCCCTGGCTGAGTACGGTATCGAGTTTGTCGAGCAGCCCATCGCCCCCGGCGACCTGGAGGGCTTGCGCCTCCTGCGCCAGCAGGTCCCCGTCCCAATCATTGTCGATGAAAGCTGTGTCTCGCTGGAAGACGTTCCACGCCTTGTCGGCTGCGTCGATGGCATCAACATTAAACTGATGAAATGTGGCGGCATCAACCGGGCCCTTAAGCTGATCCACGCAGCCCGCGCCCACCACCTTCAGGTCATGCTGGGCTGTATGATCGAAAGCTCGCTGGCAATCACCGCTGCCGCTCACCTGACGCCACTTGTCGACTACGCCGATCTCGACGGCAACCTGCTCATTGACAACGACCCTTTCAGCGGCGTACGGGTCGTTCAGGGCAAGCTGATCCTGCCTGACGCCCCCGGCCTGGGGGTGACGCCGCGCGCCTGACACACCAGCGAGCCAGCAGGCGAGGATTCAGGCGTTAGGGCCAGACTTCAAGGGGAGCAGGCAAAGTAAGAGAGGTATTTCTGCAAACAGGGGAGGGGGAAGCTTCTATCGAAAAAGGGGAGATGGGAAGATGTCACTGCAGGAAAGGAGATACCCCAAGCCGGCAAAGAGGGAGCGCCAGACAGGTCCCACTCCTCAGCGAGCCACTCCCCTCTCCCATATCCAGAGAGGAACAGCTTGTATGGTAATCATCGGTAGGTGGCGGCCAGCATCCCGTTGCGGGTCTGGCGCCATCCTCAACCACGGCGCGAACGACGAAGTTTACGGCGCAGGTTGGCCGCCTTACGTTTGCGGCGGTCCTGCGGACTCTCATAGCGCGCACGACGGCGGGCTTCAGAGAGAATGCCATCCTGCTGCACGCGGCGGTTAAACTTTTTCAGGGCGACGTCAAACGGTTCGCCCGGATTAACCTTAATCTCGCTCATCGAGAAAACCAGCCCCTATCTAGATCTGCCGCTACCCGCAGCGGCCCACATGCAGCCCGCCGTCGGTAACAGGCATACAATAGAAGGATGAGAAATGCTGTAATGATCTTTACTCCCGAGGAGCGCGGGCCCATGCTGCTCTGCAACGAGCTGAGCGCGCCGCGCCCATCTCGATTGCTCCCAGTATAGCATACTTTGCGCGCAGGACGCTATCCTTTCCCTGCTTTTCCCACAGGGCGGTGGCAGCAGGCCATACACCCGCGACGGGAGACCTGTGCTATAATGGAAACTCCCAGGACACTCGCCTGAGAGAAACGAGAGCAACTGGAGAAAACGTGCATATGCCAACTCGCGATGATGCTTATCGTCTGATGACCGAGCACGTGAAAAATCTGAATCTGCAGCGTCATATGTTAGCCGTCGAGGCCGCCATGCGCTTCTACGCTCGCAAATACGGCGAGGACGAAGAGCTGTGGGGCATTACCGGTCTGCTGCACGATTGCGACTACGAGGAATACCCTGACCTGCAGCAGCACACCCGCGTGCTGGCCGGCTGGCTGCGCGAGGCCGGCTACGACGAGCGCATTATCTATGCCATTCTGGCCCATAATGACCTCAATGCCGAGACTCACCCACGGACCGATCTGCTCTCCAAAGCACTCTATGCCTGTGATGAGATCACTGGCCTCATTACTGCGACTGCGCTCGTACGGCCCAACAAAAGTATTCTTGGACTGGAGGTCTCGTCGGTGCGCAAGAAGATGAAAACAAAGGGCTTCGCCGCCGGCGTCAACCGCGAAGATATCGTACGCGGAGCCGCGGAGCTGGGCATTGACCTTGACGAGCACATTGCCAATGTCATCACGGCCATGTCGGGCATCGCCGCTGAGCTAGGGCTGGCCGGTACCAGTCCCAGCCCCGAGGCCAGCGAGGCGAAGCAGGCCGCCCGCAGCGAATAAGGCCGGTGGCGGTCACGGCGGGAAGGAGGGCCGTCACGCTGCCGCGGTGGAGGAACCTCCATGCAGCCAGAGCAACGCCAACCGCGAGGGAAAGAAAAGTCCAAACGCTATTTTACCGCCAGCGAGGTGGCAGCCTTCGAATACTGCCCGCTCGCCTGGTGGTACGAGCAATACGAGCCAGCCGCCCAGGCAGATACAGAAGAGCTATTTGCGCGCATGGTTGAGCTGGAGCACGAGCACGGCCCCCAGGCCACGGCGCTCCCAGAGTACCAGCTGCACGAGCGTCTCCTGTTGCGGCGTGGTGCCTTCGATACCGGGCAGGAGCAGCATCGAGAACATGCGGAGGCGCTGGAAGACGTTTACGATGAAGCGCGCGCCCTGCCCTTCGCCGGCTGTAGCCGTCGGCTCACTCTGGTCGCCATTGTGCTCTTAATCAGCGCCATTGCGCTGATCGCCGCCGCCGTCTTCCTGCGCTGACTGGCTGGCTGAGGGCGTGCACTCGCTCCTCTTCGCCTGCTCGGCGCAGCCAAAGCCGGGCCGGGCCGAGCCGGTCGTGAGCGAGCGGCGCACGCCGTGAGCAACAGAGAGCGGCTGTACGAAGAAATGAACCATGCTCAATAGCATCTTGCTTTCGCTTGGCCTTGCTGTTCTGCTCATTGCCATCGCGCTCTTGCTCCTGCTTCGCAATGAGCGTGCTGCCCAGCGTGCTCGCCTGTTGGCAGAGCGCCAGCGTGCTCTGGGTCTGCCGGAGGGCACTCTTGTCTACGAGGACGCCGACGGCCAGGGGGAGCCGCTGGTATCGAGTAGCTATCCGCTGGTTGGTAAGCCGGACTACGTGGTCGAACTACCAGACGGGCGGCCTGTGCCGATCGAGCTGAAGCCACAGGTGCAGAATGCCACCGCTCCCTATAGCAATCACGTGGTGCAGATCGGCGCTTACTGTCTGATTTTGGAGGACTACTTCGCTGTTCCCCCAACACACGGTATTCTGCGCTATGCCGACAACGAGTTTACGATCGAATATACGCCGGCGCTGCGGCGCAAAGTGATTCGCCTGCTAGAAGAGATGCAGCGCTGCAGTGCCGAGCAGCCGCCGGTCCTTGCTCGCCAGAAGGCGGCCAAATGCCGTGCCTGCCCCTTCCAAAGCATCTGTCCTATTGGACGACGCTGGTAGCCACCAGTGCGGCGGCTCTGGCCAGTGTCAGGAGTTGACAGCCATGCCCGGGCGCACTAAACTTGGACCCAAGAACAGCGCGCGGGGCCACAGGTGGGCAACGGAGTCGCCTCTTTTCCTCTCTGTTCCGTCCTTGCCCTGTTACTTCCGCAACGCCCAAGCAGCAAGCGGTGCTTGAGCGTTCCATCTTGTTTGGTCTGGGGGAAGCGTCTTTCTCATGGCGAGCGAAATTATTGAACTCAGTGGACATATCATTGACTCCTGGACATTGCCGCGCGCCTGGGACATCATCATGGATCGCGGCGGTGACTTCCTGATTCAGGAGATTCAGGTCGGTAAGCATAAGAGCGAGCCGAGCTACGTGCGCATGGAGATCAAAGCCGATGACGAGCAGACGCTCGATCTGATCCTCTCGGAGCTGCAGCAGCTCGGGGCCATGCTCGTCAATGGTCACGATGTGCGTACAGCGCGTGTGGAGCAGCGGGGAGTGCTCCCCGAGGGCTTCTATTCGACGACGAACCTGCCGACGCAGGTCCGGCTCGGGGGCCAGTGGGTCGACGTGGAACACATCGAGATGGACGTGGCCATCGTCATTGATCGTGAGCACCGCCGTGCCTACTGCAAGCCGATGCATGAGGTCGAGGTCGGCGACGAGGTGGTGGTCGGCCACGAAGGTATCCGGGTACAGTCCTTTGAGCGCGCCCGCGAGCGCGAGATCTTTGCCTTTATGCAGAGCGATGTCTCTTCTGAGAAAGCGAAGATCTTGATGATCCAGCACATTGCGCGTCAGATGCAGGAGACCCGGGCCCGCGGCGGCAAGATTCTCTTTGTGCTCGGTCCGGCAGTGATCCACACGGGGGCTGGCCGCTATGTGGCGGAGCTGATCCGGCGCGGCTACGTGCAGGTCATTTTCGGCGGGAACGCTATTGTGACCCACGATGTGGAGGCGGCCCTCTTCGGTACCTCGCTCGGGGTCGATCTGCGCACGGGTGAACAGGTCGAAGGCGGCCATCGCAATCACCTGCGGGCGATCAATGCTATTCGGGCAGTTGGTTCGTTAGAGAAGGCGGTCGAGGTTGGTCTGCTCCGTGAAGGGTTGATCTATGAGGCAATCAAGCACCAGGTGCCGCTGGTGCTGGCCGGTTCGATCCGCGACGATGGTCCCATGCCGGGCGTGATTACCGATATGCAGGAGGCGCAGCGCCAGATGCGCCGCGCTCTGCCTGGGGTGGAGATGGCGATTATGGTGGCTTCGATGCTGCACGCCATTGCCACCGGCAACCTGCTGCCAGCCACAGTACGCACGGTGGTGGTGGATATCAACCCGGCAGTGGTGACGAAGCTGGCCGATCGCGGCAGTTTCCAGGCGGCTGGTCTGGTCACCGACGCTGAGCTATTCCTGCGCGAGCTGGTCGAGGCTCTGCGACACGAGGGCGCTTTTCCCGACGCGGCAGGCTTGCAGGCCGAAGCCGGTCACACTCAGAGGTAGAGGTGCCGAGGCTCTCTCTTCGACACCGCTCTCGCCTGCCTCCGCCTCGCCGTCCGCTGCGGGCTGACGGGGCGGGGCTTTTTGTGTTAGACTGATGGCTGGCAGCTTGGCGGCCTACCGCTCGGCTCCGACACATAGATAGGCCGAGCCCGCTACGATAACCTTACCTCTCTGCCTGCCCTTCGACCTCCGCGCTGCCTCGATAGCCGGAAACTGGAGAGAGGTGCGATAGCGACTTTGCTCGATAGACACTGGGAACCATAGGCTCGCGGTCCCCTGGAAAGGTACCTGTCTCATCGCTATGACCCCACAAGAGAAGCTCTCTGCTCGGCAGGAACAGCCCGGACTGGTCTCGTCTGCCTCTGCTCCTGGAGAGCCATCTCCAGCAAGAGGACTCTGGTGGCGCTTGCGCATCGATGGGTTGCTTCTGGTAGTGACAATGATCTGGGGCAGTACGTTCCTGGTGACGAAGTACACCATCCATTTTGTCGGTCTCTTTACCTACCTGGGATATAACTTCGGCATCGGAGCGCTGACGTTGGCGTTGCTTTTTCGCCGCCACTTACGCCACCTGACGGGTGCAGAGCTGCGCAGTGGCCTGATTCTCGGTCTGCTGCTCTTTAGCGGCTATGCTCTGCAGACATTGGGCTTACAGTACACAATCACGAGCAAGGCGGGCTTTATTACGGGCCTGTATATTCCTCTGGTGCCGCTCTTTGCCGTCCTGCTCCTTCGCCAGCGCCCCTCGCTAGAGGCAGGGCTTGGCTTTCTCTTCTCGCTGCTGGGCCTGACGCTGCTCTCGGTGAACAAGGATTTCAATCTGAGCTTTGGTCTGGGCGAAGCCTTGATTCTGGGCTGTGCGATTGCTTTCGCACTGCACATTGTCTGCATCAGCAAGTTTGTGGTGGGGGCTGATGCACTCAATCTGGCGATTATCCAGCTGGCTACGACTTCAGCACTGAGTTTGACAACGGCGCTGTTGACCCATGAGGGATTGCTGTTGCCAGCGAGCGCGCCAATCTGGGGAGCGGTGCTTTTTATGGGTGTGGTGGATATCGGCTTCTGTATGGGGACGATGAACTGGGCACAGCAGTATATCAGTAGCACACATGCGGCGCTGATCTATGCCTGCGAGCCGGTATGGGCGGGAATCTTTGGGACGCTGGCAGGCCAGACCTTGAGCGGCTTGGCCTGGGTGGGAGGCGCCTGCATCTGCTTGGGAATGATCATGAGCGAGGTGCGCCTGGCAACGCTGCTGAAGAGTCGGCGGCGCTCGGGTTAGAAGGCAAGACTGCTCGCCTTCATCTTCAGCAGCACAGAGCAGGAGCAGTCAGCCAGTACAGTGGATGGCTGTCTACTGCTCCTGATGCCCGATTTCACCGTTGGACGGGCGACGACGTTCGTTCGTCTGCTCCACCAATCGCTGGCGAAGCTGCTCGCCTTCCTGGATCAGGCCAACGCTCACCACCAGCTCGGTCAAGACCGCTGGCTCGTTGATGCCGGCAGCAACCTCCCGGGCCAGCTCACCAAGCTCGGGAAAGCGGGCCGATACCATGACTACCAGCATGCGCCGCAATTCGTTCAGGCGCTCGGCCCGTTCTTGCTGACGTCCTTCCCGACGTCCTTCTTTCAGTCCTTCCTTGAGACCTTTCTCGCGCCCTTCCTTGAGACCTTTCTCGCGCCCTTCCTTCAACCCCTCCTCCAGAATCATCTGATAGATATCTGTCTGTTTCAGCTCCTGAATGAAATCAGCCAGCATAGTAAACTGCTCCTTTAGCCACTGACGCTCACTGGCCGGGGCCACCGCCCAGGCCAGGGCAGCGATCAAGAAACCGATAGCCAACAAGTCATAGCGTCCGGCCTGCTCCAGACGCCTCTTCATCTCCACAATCAGCTCACGACGTTGCCCTTCACGTGTCAAAGGCAGCAGCGGCAGCGTGCCCCAGCGTCCCGACTGCAGCAGTTCCGCCGCTGGCATATCCCAGAGCTTCAGCACCAGGAAATGAAATTCATGCACTTTCTTTTTATTAGGTAACTCGCGCTGATAGGGCGTGAGCGGCGCGGCACAACGACGGAGATAGACGACACACGACCAGACCGGGCATCGATAGCGTTGGTCCGCAAGAACATTATACAACAGCAGGCGCTCGGCCATTCGAGCATCAGGACCACTTTGAAACTCTAAATGCACCATCACTGGCTTGCCCGCCAGCTCACAAGCGCTCACCACATCAGCCCGCAGCGCTCCTAGCTCTCTCAAGAGCGGAATATCTGCAAGCACAAACTCGGCGGAGGCATCGCGCTGATAACGCGCCTCGGGCAAAACAAGCTCGACAAAATCCTGAGCTGCTAGCTCGAAGAGCCGCTTCAGCGCCAGATCCCAGGATGTTCCCATTGCCCCGTTGGCCTGTTCCTCCTCACACACTAGATTGATGAATTGATTATAACAGATATCGTTTCTTATTACAACCACTGATCTTTCCTTTATATTACACAAGAATCTTCTTATAAGCAAGCAATCTATATTGAAAGAAAGATCGACTCTCTATAGAGAGCGAGCCTGCAACAGCCATCTCGTGCCCATTTCTCAGGCTGTCCTTTACACTGAACGGTAAGTGTGCTATACTTGGAAGCACTGAGATTATGGCCCCAGCGTCTCGTCGCGAGACGATAGCGTAACCGTAAGCATCTCCAAGGACAAGAGAAGATCAGCAACAGCGGCGATCACGCGAGACATGTCCCCTCCGCAGGGCATTCAGAGAGGTAACGCCAGCGGCTGCAAGCGTACCTGCCCGAGGGAGATCCGCTTCCGAGCCAGCCTGGTTACTCTGTTGGCGCTCCAGCAATCGTGAGCACCAGCCAGCCACTCTGCTCGGAAAAGGAGTACGGAATGGGATACCCCTCGCCAGCCTGTACCGAGCCAGTAAGGTACACGCCTCGACCCCGTTAGCGGTCGCACGAGCGCAGGTCTTCGCTCTCCTACCAGGGCCATACGAGTGGCTCTGATGGGGCGTCTTGAGCCTTTCCTTTGGCATGTCTACCCTGCTCAGGATGAGCACCTGCGAAAGATGGGTGGAACCACGGAAGCGTCTTCAGCCTTTCGTCCCTGTTGGGATGAAAGGCTTTTTTATTGTTCGGCCTGGTGCCGGATGGATAACCTCGCCAATGAGCGAGTGCCTCAGTAGACCAGACAGGGAGGTGTCTCAAAAGTATGCCAGCAGAATCTGTCGAAGCTGAAATTCAAGAAACGGTCAATTATACGCCGCTCCAGCGTATGCGCCATTCCGCGGCCCACGTCATGGCCGAGGCCATTCAGGAGATGTTTCCCGAAGCCCGCTTCGCCATCGGGCCGGCCATCGAAGATGGTTTCTATTATGATTTTGAGCTGCCGCGCCCGCTCACGCCCGAGGACTTTCCCGAGATCGAGCACCGTATGCGCCGCATCATCGAGGCCCGGTATCCTTTCATTCATGAGCGCTGGCCGCGCGAGAAGGCCCTGGAGTACTTCCGCAATAAGGGCCAGGTCTATAAGGTCGAGATTATTGAGAACCTGCCCGACGAGGAGGTCGGCATCTATAAGCAGGGCAATTTTCTCGACCTCTGTCGCGGCCCCCATGTGGAGCACACGGGGCAGATCGGTCCCTTTAAGCTGATGCGGGTCGCTGGCGCTTATTGGCGGGGCGACGAGCATCGCCCCATGTTGCAGCGCCTCTATGGAACGGCCTGGTTCACGCAGGAAGAACTCGACCAGTATCTCTGGCGCCTCGAAGAGGCGCAGAAGCGCGACCATCGCAAGCTGGGCCGCGAGCTGAAGCTCTTCCTGATGAGCGAGGATGTTCCTGCTGGGGTACCGCTCTTCTTGCCTCACGGCGAGATGCTGCGCCACCTGATGGAGTCCTACGTGCGCGAGACGCAGGAACGCTACGGCTATCAGCACGTCTGGACGGGTCATCTCGGGAAAGTGCGCCTTTATAAGATGTCTAAGCACTGGTATACGTACCGTGAAAATATGTTCCCGGTGATGCGAGGCGAGGAAGAGCAGTCGGAGGACGACGCCTATGTCCTGAAGCCGATGAACTGTCCTCATCATATCCTGCTCTATAAGTCGCAGCTGCACAGCTATCGCGAGCTGCCGATCCGCTACGCCGAGTTTGCTACGCTCTACCGCTATGAGAAGCCCGGCGTGCTGACGGGCCTGGCACGTGTGCGCAGCTTGACGCAGGACGATGCCCATGTCTTCCTGCGTCCCGACCAGATTCAGGAGGAGTTCGATCGCGCTGTCGATCTGACGCTGGAGGTCTTCAATACGTACGGCCTCAACGACTACTGGATTCGCCTCTCTCTGCGCGATCCAAATAAGAAGGAGGACTACGTGGGCAGCGATGAGGTCTGGGAGCTGGCCGAAAGCTCGTTACGGGCCGCGCTGGAGCACCGCGGCATCGAGTACCGCGAGGGCATCGGCGAGGCCGCTTTCTACGGTCCAAAGATGGACTTTATGGTGCGCGATGCTCTGGGGCGTGAGTGGCAGTGCGCGACGATCCAGCTCGATTTTGTGCAGCCGGAAAACTTTGAGCTGGAGTATATCGGCGAGGACGGTCAGCCTCATCGCCCAGTGATGATCCATCGCGCGGTGACGGGTTCGACGGAGCGCTTTATGGCCATGCTCATCGAGCATTTCGCCGGCGCTTTCCCGGTCTGGCTCTCTCCAGTTCAGGCCGTGGTGATTCCGATTGCTGACCGCCATCTGGAGTACGCTCAGAAGGTCTTGGCTGCTCTGAAGAACGCCGGTGTGCGCGCCGAGCTGGATGCCCGCAGCGAGCGGATGAATGCCAAGATCCGTGACGCTCAGCTGCAGAAAATTCCCTATATGCTGGTGGTCGGCGATAAGGAGGCGGCCAGCGAGAGTGTGGCGGTGCGCCTGCGGACGAATGAAAACCGCGGCGCGATGCCGCTAGCGGACTTCGTGGCCCATATTACGGAGATTATTCGCACGCGCAGCCGTGATCTCTAGCAATGATCCAGCAAATAGTCAGGCCCAGGCCATGCAGAGAGGGGGGCCTCAGCTCTCAGCCCCTGGCCTGGGCCCTGGTCCAATCCATTCCATTGGTCTGGTGGGGAGGCGCCGAGAAAGGGAGGAGTTAGAAGAAAGGAGTCTGCCGTTCGATGTTGGTAGCCTTGGAGGGGATCGATGGGGCTGGCAAGACGACGCAGCTGCACCTGCTGGAAGAGCGGGCGCGCCGCCAGGGGCTGCGCGTGGCCAGTCTCTCGTTCCCTCGCTATACTGAGACGGTTTTCGGGCGCTGCGTGGCCGCTTATCTGCGCGGCGAGTTCGGTCCTCTGGCAGAGGTGCCGCCGCGCTCAGCCGCTCTGCTCTTCGCCGGCGACCGGCTGGAAAGTCTGGAGTTGCTTTCTCGCCTGGCGGCAGAAAGCGATCTCCTGCTGCTGGATCGCTACGTGGCCTCAAACCTGGCCCATCAGGGAGCGCGCCTTGCCGTCTCAGAGCGCGATGCTTTCCTGGCATGGTTGGCGCACCTGGAGTATGAGGTCTTTGGTCTACCGCGCCCCACGCTCACGCTCTATCTGCGCCTGCCGGTGGCGGTCGCCAGCAGCCTGCTGGCGACGCGCGCGCAGCAGCGGAGATCGGGCGCGCGCGATCTCCACGAGGAGAACGCTGCCTATCTGGCACGCTGCGCCGAGGTCTATGAACAGCTGGCCAGCGCCCATGCCGATGGTCCCTGGGAGATCGTTTCCTGTGTCGATGAGAAGGAGAGACTGCGCTCACCGGAGGAGATCCAGGTACAGGTCTGGTCGCTGCTGGAAAGGTATCGCACTGTATGAGCCGCCGTGTTGTGCTGGTCGACTACGATCCACAGTGGCCGCAGGAGTACGCCGCTGAGCGCCAACGGCTGCTTGAGGCCATCGGCCCCTGGCTGGTGGCCATCGAGCATATCGGCAGTACCTCGGTGCCCGGCCTGGCCGCCAAGCCCATTATCGATATCATGGCCGCAGTAGCCCAGCTCTCGCATGCCACCTCCTGCATCGAGTCGCTACGTGCTCTCGGCTATGAGTACCTTCCAGAGGTTGAGCGCTTTATTCCCGAGCGCCTCTACTTTCGCAAGCTCCGCGGCGAGGAACATACCCACCATCTGCACATAGTGGAGTACGACAGCCCTTTCTGGCAGCGTCACCTGCTCTTCCGCGATTACCTGCGTGCCCATCCGGCTACAGCCCAGGAGTACGCTCTCCTGAAGCGGGCGCTGGCGGCACGTTTCCCAAACGACGTCGCAGCTTATACCGAGGCAAAAACCGCTTTCATTAGGGGTATCGAAGCCAAGGCCGCTCTCTGGTCGGCTCGGGGACGGCCAGCGCCACCAGCCGCTGAGCAAGATGAGCTGTAAGGCCAGAGGGACAAGGGCCAGAGTCCCAACCCAAATCAAACCAAAACAAAGCGAAAGGAGGGATCTCCTCCCTCCCCTCGCATCTATCGGCAGGCCCATCAATCGATGAGCTCGTACGCCGGCAGCGTCAGAAACTCGGTAAACTCGCGGTTGGCGATAATGCCATCGAGGAGATTGTAGGCCTGCTCATAGCGGCGTGACTGATAGGTCCGCTCACCGACGGCGGCCTTGATCTTCTCCAGCTCCTCGCGCGCCAGCTGGCGTACCAGCTCCAGTGTTACTTTGCGCCCATCGTCCAGGATGCCGCGCGGATGATGCACCCATTGCCAGATCTGCGAGCGCGAGATCTCGACCGTGGCCGCATCCTCCATCAGGTTATTGATCGGGACACAGCCCAGGCCGCCAAGCCAGGCCTCCAGATACTGCGTTCCTACACTGATGTTGGTACGCAGGCCGCCCTCCGTGATAGTGCCCTCGGGGACACGCAGCAAGTCGGCAGCGGTCACCTGCACATCCTCGCGCTTGCGATCGATCTGGTTCGGCTGCGGCATGACGCGATCGAATTCCTCCTGAGCCACCTGCACCAGGCCGGGATGAGCCACCCAGGTGCCGTCATGACCATCGGTCGCTTCGCGCCGCTTATCGGCACGCACGCGCTCCATCGCCTCTTCGTTGGCCGCCGGATTGTTCTTGATAGGGATCTGGGCTGCCATACCGCCGATGGCATGGGCATTGCGCCGATGGCAGGTTTTAATGGTCAGCAACGTATAGGCCCGCATAAAGGGCGTGGTCATCGTCACCTGGGCCCGATCGGGATAGAGGAACTGCTCGTGATTGCGGAACTTCTTGATGGCGCTGAAAATGTAATCCCAGCGTCCGCAGTTGAGACCCGCTGAGTGCTCGCGCAGCTCGTAGAGGATCTCATCCATCTCGAAGGCCGCCAGGATGGTCTCGATGAGCACCGTGGCCTTGATCGTCCCGCGCGGGATGCCGAGCTGCTCCTGAGCCAGGAGGAAGACATCGTTCCACAGACGCGCTTCCAGGTGGCTTTCCATCTTCGGCAGGTAGAAGTAGGGGCCAGTCCCGCGCTCGAGCAGGGCGTGCGCGTTGTGGAAGAAATACAGTCCAAAGTCGAAGAGGCTGCCGGAAATGGGCTTGCCATCAAGCAGAACATGCTTCTCCGGCAGGTGCCAGCCGCGGGGACGGACCAGCAGCGTGGCGATCTGTTCGTTGAGGCGGTAGTGTTTGCCCTCGGGGCTGACATAGCTGATGGTACGCCGGACGGCGTCGCGCAGGTTGATCTGCCCCTGCACGAGGTTGGCCCAGGTCGGGGTGAGGGCATCCTCAAAGTCGGCCATGTAGACCCTGGCCCCCGAGTTGAGCGCGTTGATGATCATCTTGCGCTCAGCGGGACCGGTGATCTCCACGCGCCGGTCTTGCAGGTCGGCAGGGACGGGGTTGATCGTCCAGTCTCCTTCACGAATGTGGGCCGTCTCTGGCAGGAAGTCGGGGAGCTTGCCGGCATCGATCTCGGCCTGCCGCTCGACACGCTTGCGCAGCAGCTCCTCGCGACGCCCCCCGAATTCGCGCACCAGCGTCACCACAAAGTGCAATGCCTCTGGCGTCAGTATCTCTGCGTATTCGGGCGGAACCGGTGCTTTGATCTCAAGCCCGTCTGGATAGCTCTGCTTCGTCATCTGCTTCGCTTCGCCTTTCTGCCTGACAACAATGGGGGCACGCCGATACGCCTGACGCGCCTGAACGCGCCCACCAGCCTCCGTCGTTTTCCCCCCCATTGTACGACATCGGTGCAGGCACGCTCAAGCGCGTCGGCGTTCGCCGCTACCCGTCAGGAGTGACCAGAAGATGGATGGAAGGATATCAATGGAATTGTTCTGCCTCGGTCGAGCCGGCCAGGGCCACGGTCGAGGCCTGGCCCCCGGAGATGACCATCGCCACTTCGTCGAAGTAGCCGGTTCCGACCTCACGCTGATGGCGCGTGGCCGTGTAGCCCTCGCGCTCCAGGGCAAACTCCTCTTCTTGCAGGTCGGCGTAGGCCGCCATGCCGCGCTGACGATAGCCCAGCGCCAGCTTGAACATGCTCTGATTGAGGGCGTGGAAGCCGGCCAGGGTCACAAATTGGAACTTGTAGCCCATCTTGCCCAGCTCGTCCTGGAAGGTGGCAATGGTATGAGCGTCGAGCTTCTTCTTCCAGTTGAAGGAAGGCGAGCAGTTGTAGGCCAGCAGCTTGCCAGGATACTTCTCGTGGATGGCTTCGGCAAAGCGCCGCGCCTCGTCCAGATTCGGCTCAGAGGTCTCGCACCAGATCAGATCGGCATAGGGAGCATAAGCCAGCCCTCGGGCAATGGCTGCCTCCAGCCCGTGGCGCGTGCGGAAGTAACCCTCGGGGGTACGCTCACCAGTGAGGAAGGGATGATCAGCCGGGTCGACATCGCTGGTGATAAGGGTGGCCGCGTTGGCATCGGTGCGCGCAATGAGAATGGTCGGTACTCCCATGACGTCCGCCGCCAGCCGAGCAGCAATCAGGTTGCGAATGGCCAGGCGCGTGGGGATCAGGACCTTGCCGCCCAGGTGACCACACTTCTTCTCTGAGGCGAGCTGATCTTCAAAGTGCACGCCCGCCGCGCCGGCCTCGATCATGGCTTTGGTCAGTTCATAGACGTTGAGCGGCCCGCCAAAACCCGCCTCTCCATCGGCCACAATCGGGGCAAACCAGTAGATGTCTCCTTTTCCTTCGGCCTGCTGAATCTGATCGGCCCGCTGCAGCGCCTGGTTGATGCGCTTGACGACGTGCGGCACGCTGTTGGAGGGGTAGAGACTTTGGTCAGGATACATCTGCCCCGCCAGATTGGCATCGGCAGCCACCTGCCAGCCGCTCAGATAGATAGCCTTGAGACCAGCTTTGACCTGCTGAACCGCCTGGTTACCCGTGAGTGCGCCGAGCGCCGCCACGTATGGCTCGCTGTGCAGCAGCTCCCAGAGCCGCTCAGCTCCCAGACGCGCTAAGGTGTATTCTATCTGAATGGAGCCGCGCAGACGCACGACGTCTTGTCCGCTATAGGGCCGCTTGATGCCCTGCCAGCGCGGATCTTCGCGCCAGGAACGCTCCAGCTCTTCGGCACTGGGGCCACTATAGGGCGTCTGCCGCTTTCCATGTGCGCCATTGCCATTCATAGTATATTGACTGCTCATTATGATCTCTGCTCCTCTCTCCAGAAGCGCTTTGATAAGCTTTGACCTATAGATCTGCGGGGCCTGCTCGCTCCATAACAAGGATAACACACGAACAGGCGAAGTTGCTATGAAATAAGTTAAAAGCTGGTAAGCTTTACGATAACCAAATGCTTATAGGTTGCCAACGCAAAGATGGGGAGCCAGTTCGTTTCTGCTGAGGTGAACTGGCTCCCCACCTTCAATGACTGATCCGGGCCTGGCCTAGGCTCCGTGACACTTCTTGTACTTTTTGCCGCTGCCGCAGTAGCAGAGGTCGTTGCGCCCGATCTTGCGCGGGGGGACCGCTGGCTGCGTCACGGGGGGGCTGGCGACTGCTGTGCCGCCGCGGGCCGCGCGCCGTCCGCCGCTGCTACGCGGGCGGGTCCCGTTGCCGTCGCTCTTGGCCTGACCGCTCAGACGTGCAATCTCGTCGACGTTGGTGCGCAGGTTGCGCGGCAGTTGACGCGGCTTCGGCTGCGGGCGTTGGACGGTCACGGTGATCTCGCCGCGCAGCATCTTGAGCAGTTCATCGACGATGTAATGCTGGATGGCGCGCTTCAGCTCCTCAAACATGCGATAGGCTTCGTTCTTGAATTCGGTCAGTGGATCACGCTGACCGACAGCGCGGAACTGGATGCCGGAGCGCATTACGTCGAGGGCATCGATGTGATCCATCCAGAGACGGTCGACGACTTGTAGTGTGATGGAGCGTTCCAGGTCGCCCAGAGTGGGCACGCCTTGACCCAGGTGCTCCTCCGCCAGCTCAGCAAGGCGGCGCCCCTGGGCTTCGTAGTGCTCGATGACCAGCTCACTCAGGCGCTCCTTCAGCTCGTCTTTGCGCAGCGCATGCAGATTCTCCGGCAGGAAGTCCTCGGGGACATGCACCCAGCGCTCGATTTGGGTGAAGAGCAGCTCTAGCTCGCCCTCATCGTTGATGGCCTGCCCGGGAATGCAGCGATCAACGAGAGCCGCAATCTCGTTGCGGATCATCTCCAGGACACGCTCGTGCATGTCGGCCCGTTCGAGGACAGCTCGCCGATCGGCATAGATGACCTCGCGCTGCTTGGCGATGACGTCGTCGTACTCGACGACATGCTTGCGGATGTCGAAGTTGTAGCCTTCGACGCGAGCCTGGGTCTGCTCGATAAAGCGTGAGACGAGGCTGCTCTCCAGCGGAGTGTCATCGTCCATGCCCGCCATCTTCATAAAATTCGAGGCCCGATCAGCCCCGAAGCGGCGCATGAGATCGTCCTCGAGCGAGAGGTAGAAGCGCGAGGAGCCGGGATCACCCTGGCGCCCGGCGCGGCCACGTAGCTGGTTGTCGATGCGCCGCGACTCATGACGCTCGGTACCGATGACGTGCAGGCCGCCTAGCTCCACAACCCGCTGGTGATCCTCCTCACACTGGCGGATCAGGTCCTGGAGGATCTCGTTCTTCTCCTCCTCAGTCATGCCCTCGATATACTGTCGGATAGCCTCTTCTTTCTCTTCACGCTCCTCCGGTGTATTCTCGGGCATTTCGCGAATGTAGTCGACGTTCTCGGCATGCTTGCGCAGCACGAGGTCAAAGTAGCTGGCAGGGTTGCCGCCCAGGAGGATGTCGGTACCACGTCCAGCCATGTTGGTGGCGATGGTCACCGCTCCGCTGCGTCCGGCCTGAGCGATGATCTGGGCCTCGCGCTCATGGTGCTTGGCGTTGAGCACGTTGTGAGGAATGCCCTCTAGCGAGAGCAGGTGCGAGAGATGCTCGGATTTCTCAACCGAGGTCGTGCCAACCAGCACCGGCTGCCCGCGCTCGTGGCGCTCTTTGATCTCTCGGACCACGGCACGCCACTTGGCCTCTTCGGTCCGATAGATGAGGTCCGGCAGGTCCTGGCGGATCATCGGCTTGTTGGGCGGGATGACGATCACATCCAGCTTGTAGATCTTATGGAACTCTTCCGCCTCGGTAATGGCCGTGCCAGTCATACCTGCCAGCTTGCGGTAGAGGCGGAAGTAGTTCTGAAAGGTGATCGTGGCATAGGTATGGTTCTCGCGCTGAACCTGCACCCCCTCCTTGGCCTCGATCGCCTGGTGCAATCCCTCGCTATAGCGCCGGCCCGGCAGTAAACGCCCGGTGAACTCGTCGACGATGATCACCTGGCCATCTTTGACAAGGTAGTCCCGATCACGCTTAAAGAGAACGTGCGCCTTGAGGGCATTCTCCATATAGCGCGCCAGATCAAGGTGTTCCTCGGCATAGAGGTTCTGGGTGCCGAGCATGCGCTCCATCTTTTCGATGCCCTCGTCGGTTAGCATGACCGTGCGCGACTTCTCGTCGACGGTATAGTCAATCTCAGGCTTGAGCCGCGGGACCAGGCGCGCAAACTTGACGTAGAGGTCAGTCGATTCAGGGCCAGGACCAGAAATGATGAGCGGCGTGCGCGCTTCGTCGATCAGGATGTTGTCGACCTCATCAACGATGGCGTAGTTCAGCTCACGCTGGACCAGCTGGCTGAGGTCGGTAACCATGTTGTCGCGGAGATAGTCGAAGCCGAATTCGTTGTTGGTGCCGTAGGTGATGTCGGCGGCATAGGCGGCACGTCGCTCGGGACTCTGCGGCTCAACGGCGTTGACGATGACGCCTACGCTCATGCCCAGGAAGCGGTAGATCTTCCCCATCCACTCGGCATCACGGCGCGCCAGGTAATCATTGACGGTCACGACATGGACGCCCTTGCCGGTGAGGGCATTGAGATAGACGGGCAAGGTGGCCACCAGGGTTTTTCCTTCACCAGTCTTCATCTCGGCGATCTTGCCCTGATGGAGCACGACACCGCCGATGAGCTGGACATCGAAATGGCGCATGTTGAGCACGCGCCGCGCCACTTCGCGCACGACAGCAAAGGCCTCAGGCAGAAGATCGTCAAGGGTCTTGCCTTTCTGGCGATAGCGCCGCGCCATGTCCTCGCTCAGCGACTGCATAGCCTCGGCTTTGTAGGCGACCAGCTCCGGCTGCAGATGGGTGAGAATGCGGCTCAGGAGCCGCTCTAAACGCTCGTCAGCCTCTTCATCGGGATTACGGGCCTGGCGGCGTTCCTCTTCGAAGATGGCCCAGGCTTTGGCAAAAGCGCGCCGACGCTCCTCCTCCGGCAGCTGCGCCAGGTCCGGTTCTACCTCCTGGAGCAAGCCCATGATGGCCTCTTCAGGGTTGGGCGCCTCCTCCGGCCACAGCTGCCGCTCTTCCACCAGGTCCATGACGGCTTCGACGCGCAGGGCGTTGAAGGTGGGATTGAGCCGCTCATAGCCAGCGGCAAAGAGCTCGTCTAAAACGTCTGCCAGCTGATCGCGCAGGACCTCCTCCTCGTCGCGTCGCCGGTCAAGCTTCTGACGGTAGTCGGTAATGGCTGCCCGAAGCTGCTCATCGCTGCAGCGCTCGGCCAGAGGCTCAACGTTGGTGACCGCCTCACGGAAGAGCTTGAGCAGCTCGTCCTCCAGGACACGCCCCCCCTTGAGATACAGGGCGAGCTGCGCGCGAAATTCTGCTGTTTTGCCCGCCAGTTCTTCGTCGCTCAGCTTCTGAATTTCAGGTTCTAAGGCATTGATCCGATCAATGATCGGCTGGATGCGTTTCAGTTCGCGCTGATTGGGATCTCCCAGAATCTTTGTTAGCAGTTGCATGTCGCTCTCTTCTCCTGCAGCCCGGCTGGCATGGTCGTCCGCATCCCTGGCTGGCGCTGGTCGGTGGGTGCCCTCTTATGGTGATGACGCCAGTTGACCGGCCCATGTTCTCATTCATTATATCACACCCCGTCTCTACCGGGCGCGAAGGCCGACCGCATGGTGCATCTTGACAGGTGACAGCATGTAATGCCACACTCTATAGTAATAAGGCTCTATGACAGGGAGGGAAGGAACGGCCAGAGTAAGCCGCTCACTGCTCTCTTGAAAAGCTCAGCCGCTTCGCGCCTCTTTTCAAGACGAAGCGGTGCCAGCAGTCCCAAGAGGAGAACAGGGTGGGTCACCGACAGGCAACCCCATCAGACGGGCCACTGATGGCTTGCCGCCTCCTGGTTGGCTAAGTAAGGCCATCTCGCCATAGGCACAGGGCCTACCCCCGTAGTTCCTCTCCCCTCGTTGTCTGCTATGCCTGCCCCAAACGACGTCTCCAGCGCCTGGCGCGTCGCGGCGCTGCCGCCTCGCCGCCTTCGGGCGAGCTAGCTACCGTAAGGCGACGGCGGACGGTGGCGACGGCCCCAATGAAAGGAGGCGATGGCCCGGTCCGGTCGCTACTCGCATCCGTTCACATCCGTCCACACCTATACACTCATCAGCGCTCTAGCCAAGCCACGAGCGAGGTCGCTATTCTGCTTACCTCAGCAACGTGAGGCGCGCTCTCTTTGTCTCTGGCACAGGCCACTGGCAGTGAGTCAGCCAGCTCAGTTCAGCTCGTCAAGCAGATCAGGCACCCCAGGCAGGCAGACAGGCAGGGAGCGCAGCAGGACAGGCCAAACAGTCCGGTTCCTTGTTCTCTTCTGCCAGGCGCTCGCCCCTGGGTTCAGTGGGTAGTTTCTGCTTTGCTCTGCTCTGCACGGCGATGATGCCAAGGCAGATGCGTCTGATCTGGTCCGGCTCCGCTGACTGCCACCCGCTGGCTTGTCCCTTGAGCATGGCGTTCGCGCTGAGGCGGACGCTGTTACAGGCACGGAGAGCGCAACCAGGATACCGTAGTCTGGACGCAAGGAGCCAAACAGCGATGTTTCACCAGTTACTGACTCCCGTTGCTAATAACCTCTTTCTCTCCTTCCTTGTAGGGATTATTCCCATCGCCGTCGTCCTGATCCTGCTGGGGGTGATCCGTCTGCCAGCCTGGCTCTCAGCCCTGATCGGGCTGATCGTCGGGTTGCTGATCGCCGTTTTCGTCTGGCAAATGCCCTTTCAGCTGGCGGCCAGCTCGACGCTCAATGGCATGGTCTTTGCCCTCTGGCCAGTGATGTGGATCGTCTGGAACGCGATGTGGCTCTACAATGTGGCGGTGCGCTCGGGGAAATTCGAGCTATTTCGCCGTTGGATGGTCCATAATGTGCCAGCGGACCGCCGCATTCTGCTGCTCATCATCGGTTTCAGCTTCGGGGCGCTGATGGAGGGAATCTCGGGCTTCGGAACACCGGTGGCAATCTGCAGCGCGCTCCTGATCGGCCTCGGCTTTGAGCCGCTGGATGCCATCGTGATGGCCCTGATTTTCAATACCACGCCGGTGGCCTTTGGGGCGCTCGGAGTGCCAATCACTACCTTGCATGGCGTGACGAATCTGCCAACGCTGGCCCTGTCGGCAATGGTGGGGCGCCAGCTTCCTATCTTTAGTCTCTTGCTGCCGTTCTATGCCCTGGTGGTCTATGCCGGTGTGCGCAGCCTGCGCACCTGCTGGCCAGCAGCGCTGGTGGCAGGTCTCTCGTTCGCCCTGACCCAGTTCGCGGTCTCTAATTTCATCGGCCCGGAATTGCCCGACGTCCTGGCATCGCTGGTGTCGCTGCTGTGCGTGATCCTCTTTGTACAGATCTGGCAGCCACGCGATACGGCGGAGTATATGGCAGCCTTTGCGAATGCCAGTTCCAGCGCCAGTGGCGAGGGCGGGACGGGCCAGCCGACCACAGAGCGCCCGACGCTGGGGGAGACGCTCCTGGCCTGGTTGCCCTGGCTGCTGGTGAGCGCAGTGGTGATTATCTGGACCTTCGCCGGCGTGGCGAAGATCGGTCAGATCAACGTGCCCTGGCCCAATCTGCATAACGCGATTTATCTGACCCTTTACAAGAAGCCCTATGCCGCGATCTATAGCTTCCAGCCCCTGGGCACAGGGACGGCTATTCTGCTGGCTATGTTGCTGACGGCAGCGGTGATGATCGCCGCCGGGGCGCGCCCGGTTATTCTCTGGCAGGCACTGACCGATACCTGGCGTCAGTTGCGCTACGCTATTCTCACGGTGATGTTCATCGTGGGTCTGGCTTACCTCTTTAACTACTCAGGCATCTCCTATACCATCGGCCTGGCTATATCCTCGCTGGGCGTGGTCTTCCCCTTCTTCTCCGTCTTCCTGGGCTGGATCGCCTGCTTCCTGAGCGGCAGCGATACGTCGTCGAACGCCCTCTTCGGCAATCTGCAGGTGGTGGCGGCCCAGCAGTTGAAGCTGAGTCCGATCTTGATGGCGGCCACCAATTCCAGCGGGGCAGTGATGTCAAAGATGATCTCTCCGCAGAATCTGACAACGGGGGCCTCGACCATTGGTTTGACCGGCAAGGAGGGCCTGGTGGTACGTCGCACATTCTGGCACAGTATCATCCTGGCCTGCATCCTGGGAGTGATTGTCATGGTCCAGCAGTACCTGATACCTGGCATTATTCCACAGTAAGCGACGCCGCTCTACTCTCCGTCGAGGAAGGTCTGCCAAGACAGGGGCGTGAGCATGCCTGCTTGTTGAAGCTGCGTGCGCTACGCCCCTCATCAGGGCAGGAGCAGCCTGGCCCCTCGTTCTGGCCAGCCAGCTCTCCTGCTCTGCTCTCCTCTCCGTCGTCCACGATGCTTGAGAGCAGGCGTCTCTGTGTCTCCGGCCCACAGTTGAATGATAACCAATTATTGACCAGAATGTGTCGATCTCTCAACTTGACTTTAATACAATTTTCATTGACACTATGTGTAGTGCCTGCTATGGTAATATTGTGACCTTGGGCCTTGTGCGAGTATAGGGGTCCCGCCATCTTCACCGCCCAAGGGCTGGCAGCCGCCATCTTCGCTGAAGAGAGTTGGTCCAAAAGAGAAAATTTTCCCCTTTCCTGGCGTTCTGAAGAAGAGGCGGAAGGAGCTAGCTGTGACCGCCGGAGCTGGTTAACTAGGTTAGATCGTCACCTGAACGCAGAGGTTTTTTTGCTCATGAGCAGCCAGTACCCTCAAGGCAGAGCCGGTTCACCTGACGCGCGTCGGCAACAGTTTGTAATGATGAATCTCCTCCTGCGCGCTGTTGCCGCTATGTATACGATCGATGAACTCTTTCAGTGGCTCTGTTATGCTTTTATCGAGCACTTCCAGATTGAGTTGATCGAGTTTTGGACACCGCTCCTCACACCAGCCCGTACCTCCGTGCTCCATCTGCGCACGATGCTTCCCCGCGACCCCAACCTGCCGGAGCAGATCACCTACAATGAGCAGATGCTGCTCATTGCCCAGCGCTTTGCCTTTGAGCAACGTCCGATCCAGACCTTCTCCATTGAGATGCTCTTTCCTCCGCAGCAGGTGGGCCTGTTGCACCAGTACGCTTGCCACTACTGTCTTGGCGGATTCATGAGCAGTCCCGTGCTGCTCCCCGCCCCGCCTGCCACACCGGGTCCCCAGGAGCCGCTCCCTTTCGCACTGACCTACCTGTTCTTCGTAGGTTACCAGCCCCAAACTGATCTTCAGCAGGCAATTACAATGCTGCTGCGTCAGGCAATTGGCCTGGCAACTCAGCGTGGCCTGCTCCTCCCGCTCCCGGCCCCAGGTTCCCCCCTCTCTGGGCCTGGGCCGACAACAGTGGTCGCTGGTCCACCAGGGACCTCAGCCAGGGTCCCAGGCCCAGGTCGCCAATCGCAGCCAGTTCCTTTGACCGCCCTGATCCCACGACGCAAGGAGGATGCAGAACTGCTGACTTCAGAAAACCCTTTTGCACGCTCCGCCGCCATCGCCGATAAACGCGCCCGCCGCCTTCACGGCGCTATCGATGGCGAGCAGAGCATCGCGGAGCTGGTCCAGAGCACAGGCATGGAGCTGGCCGATGTCCTGGCCGCTCTGCAGATCCTGGTGAAGATGCGGCGCGTGGAATTAGTTGATCCCGACGGGCGCCCCGTCAGCGCTGAGCGGCTTTTTGAGTCGTGAGCCAGCCAGGAAGGGATCTGTCAAGGCGCCTTGGATCGCTGAGGCTTTTTTCTTTCTTTCTTTACTTTAGCTATTTTCCAGATTTTCTGCTAGCTCTGGCTCGCTAGGAAGGAGGCCGACGTGGGTTTCAGTTGGATGCCCATCGTGCTCGCGATTATTCTGATTGCGATTACGCTCTTTGTGACCTTACGTGTGGCGGTTGCCTATCCCCAGGTGCGCAGCACACGCTTGCTGATGCTGGGAATCTCGATGGGAATGATCGCCCTCACTGGCCTGGCCGATCTGCTGTCGATGCTGGTGACGAGCGTCACCCTACACACGGACTGGTTTCTTTATCTGGGTCAAGCCTGCGCCTATCTGTTTATCCTGCTCAGCCTGCTCAATAATTCTGATCAGTATTTGAGCGCCTTGCTCCGCTTGCAGATCATCTGCTCGCTGGTGGCCCTCTGTGTCGGGCTGCTATCCCCTATTCTGCCAGACCTGCCCAATGTGGGCCTCCGCGCTACCCTGAGCGGTTCTCGCTCGCTCCTTTGCCTGGGCATTTTCTATCTGTATACCACGGCCCTGCTGAAGAAGCCAACGCGCTTCGCTTTCCTGATGGGCACGGCCTTCCTCTTCCTGGGCCTGGGCTATCTGATGATCTTCCAGAAGTATTTCTTTGTGAACTCTCTGCTGGTTGATAATATCGGCGATGGCTTGCGCATCATCGGCCTGCTGGCAATGCTGGTGGCGGTGCTGGGCAGCTGAGCCAGGGTCGTCAGGCCAGGCTGCGGCCAGTAAGAGAGAAGGAAGCTGGCTTCAACCTGGCCTGGTTCAGGCTTCGGCGGCGTTCCCACGCCGGGCGCTCAACCAGGCTCGCAGGGCGTTGGTATGATCTACCAGGTGCTCACAGGCCTCGCCATAGATCAGCTCTCCAAGGGGCCTGGCCTGCCAATTCAGCACCAGCTGGGCTGTCTCCTGCAGAAGCCTTTCATCGAGAGCCATAGCCTCATCGTAGAGACGACGCCAGGTCGTGTGAAAGTTCGTCAGCACCTCTTCCAGCGTTTGCCCCTGACGCTCGCGGTGGAAACGCTGGTTGAGTTCTTCGAGTTCTTCCTCGCTCATGGTGTCAAAGCATAGCATCGGCTCCCGCCCCTCCCGGGCAGCGGAGATATCACTGAAGGCCAGCTCCAGCCAGGCAGTAAGATGGGCAATCACATCTTTCACAGACCAAGCGCCCGCCCCCCCTGGCAGGAACAGCTCTTCCGAGGTCAAAGTGGCCAGCAGGCTATTCCATTCCCGATAGCAACGCTTCATCTCGCTGAGCAGTCGAGCTTTCTCCATAGATGACTTCTCCTGTTCTTCTCTGGTCTGCTGCTCCATCGGCAGAAGCCAATTTCTCTACGAGCACTGCACCTCTACCAGTGTTACACTCTCTTGAGCATAGCAGCGAAAGCGGTTATACTTCGTCCTAATTCGTTGATACTGATCTGATCATCTGGCGCAGATGGAGAAAGCGAGGTCGCTATGTACTTTCCCACGACGCGCGTGCTCACGGTGCTGGAGCTGCTCCAGGCCCGTGGGCGGATGAGCGGGGCCGAGTTGGCAGCGCGCCTGGAGGTAAGTCCGCGGACGGTGCGTCGCTATATCACCATGTTGCAGGATCTTGGTATCCCGGTAGAGGCGGAGCATGGCCGCTACGGAGCCTACTTCCTGCGCCCGGGCTTTCGCCTACCGCCTCTGATCTTTAGCGACGAGGAGGCCCTGGCTCTGACTCTGGGTCTGCTGCTGACGCGACGTCTGAATCTCATTGGCGATCAGAGCGCTGTCGAGGGGGCTTTGGCCAAGATTGAGCGTGTGCTCCCCGGAACGCTGCGTGAGCGTC
The DNA here is from genome assembly GCF_008974285.1 of Thermogemmatispora aurantia. Lineage (GTDB taxonomy): Bacteria > Chloroflexota > Ktedonobacteria > Ktedonobacterales > Ktedonobacteraceae > Thermogemmatispora > Thermogemmatispora aurantia. Next base: position 698,035 of record NZ_BKZV01000002.1, read on the forward strand.
TACAGGCGGTGCAGGAGACTCTGCTCTTCGACCTGCCACAGGCCAGCCAGCGACCTGCTGCCGGGGTGCTGCTGACCGTGAGCCACTGCACGCAGCAGAGCCAGCGTCTCTGGCTGCGCTATCGCTCCTGGGGTGGGGCCGAGAGCGAGCGTGAGGTTGACCCTTATGGGCTGGCCTATTGCTACGGCAGCTGGTATCTGGCAGGCTACTGTCACCTGCGTCAGGCTCTGCGCGTCTTCCGGCTCGACCGCATCCTGCTGGCCGAGGAACGTCCCGCTACGTTTACGCGACCAGTCGATTTCGACTGTCTGGGAGCGATTCAACACGCCATCGCGCTCACACCGGCCCCCTGGCAGATCGAGGTGGTCCTGGAGTTGCCACTCTTCGAGGTGCAACAGCGACTACCACCTGCTCTGGCGGTATTAGAGCCGCTGCCTGAGAATGAGCAGACGACCCTCCTGCGCTGCTCGACGCATAATCTGGACTGGGCCGCCCATGTGCTGGTCGGGCTGGACTGCCGTCTGTGGGTGCGCCATCCTCCCGAGCTGTCCACGGCCCTCCAGGCCCTGGCACGGCGCATCAGTGAGCAGGTGGCCCTGGCCTGAGAGAGAACCCTCGATCCCCCACCCCAGCAGAGTCAGTCAACCATCTGGCTTCTCTGAGACCTGAGCCAGGGGTAGCGCGAACCAGAAGGTTGCTCCCTGGCCAGGCTGACTCTCCAGGCCCACCTCACCGCCGTGAAGCTGGATAATGGTGCGACAGATATGCAGGCCCAACCCCAGGCCAACCGGCGAGCCTTCCTGCACGGGGATGCCCGGCGCGCGATAGAAGCGCTCCCAGATGCGCTGCTGCAGCTCAGGCGGTACCCCCGGTCCCTCGTCACGCACCAGCACCCGCGCCCGCTGTCCTTCGACGCGTAGACGGACCTCGATAGGGCGGTCGGGCGGCGCATAGCGAATGGCGTTGAGCAGATAGTTGGTCAGCACCTGACTGATACGTGCGGCGTCAACCTCGACCGGCACCTCGCTGGCACTCTCGACGCTGAGGCGAATGTCGCGCCCCGGGTGGACCTGCTGCTGACTCTGCACTACGTCACGCACGATAGCGGCCAGGTCCAGACGTCGACGGACCAGCTGCAAGGTCTCTGATTGGATACGCGAGAAGTCAAGCAGGTCCCCGACGAGACGATCCAGTAAGTCAACCTGAGCAATCGAGCGATCGAGAAGCTCGGGAATAGTGGCCAGGCGTTGGAGGACAGGATGAGCCTGGAGCGTGGACCGGTCGGCGCTGTCTTCGCTGGAGCTGCCGCCACCGAGATCACGACCGAGAGCGCTGGCCTTTTGCAGGAGCCGCTTGATGAGCTGGGCATTGGCCTTGAGGACGGTCAGGGGGGCCCGCAGCTCATGGCTGGCAAAGCTGATGAACTCGTCCATGCGACGATTGGCTTCGCGCAGCGCCAGGACGCTGGCCCGCGCCTCAGCCCGCTCTTCTAGCAGATGCTCGCGCTCCAGGACGAGGGTGGCCATGCGCGCCACCGCTGCCGCGAGTGCTAACTCATCGGGGCTGTAGCTGTGCTCTTCGGGGCCATAGTCAACGGTGAAGATGCCAATGAGCCGCTCGCGCAGGCACATGGGAATAACAAGCAAGGCCCGCACCGAGTAGCTGCGGACCTGACGGCGCAGGTGATCGAACTCGGGCGCCTCCAGGTCGATGAGCAGGCTTTCGCCAGCACGCAGCCGCTCCAGCAGGGCCGCATTGAGAAAGGCGCTCAGGGGGGCTCCGAGGACGATTTCCTGCCAGAGGCGCTCTTGCTGAGGAGTGACGCCCGTGACCGCTACATGCTGAACGCGCTCGGTTTCGCGCTCCAGCCCAAGCATGGCAACGCGCCGACAGCCAAGTACCTGGCGCGTCAGCTCGCCGAGCCGCAACATGATCAGACGCGTCTGCCCTTCACTCTGGGACTCCTGCAGAGGAAGCGGCTCATCGTCGACCTGGACGAGCGCTTCGGCCATCGCCAGCAGGGCGCTGAGCGCGGTATGAGCACGCTGCTCCAGCCGCCGCCGCGCAGTGACTTCGCGCCCGATGATGATGGCACCAATGATCTGCCCGCGACTGCTGCGTACGGGCGCGCCGCTGAAGCTGAAGATGGCTTCCTCTCCTCCAGTCAGCTTGATCTTGATATCAACCGCCTGCTCGCCAGCAATGGCATATCCCTGCTGGAGAATACGCTGCAGCGGCGCAACGGTGGGAGTATCAGCGAGCAGTAGCGCCTCCGCCGTCTCTCCAGTCTCTACCGCCCCACCCTGGTCGTTCACGCCCGCACTGGCCAGGGCCGCCCGACGGGCGTGATCCGGTCGCAAGAGGGGGAGAAGTCGACGGGCGACAGCGTTGACATAGACCAGGCGCCCGCGATGATCATACAGCAGAACGCTATCGCCAATGGCCTCTAATACGGCCCGCAGTCGGCGACGGTACAGCTCAAGCTCGTGCCTGAAGACAGCTTCGTCCGTGCAGGAGCCGAGCCGCTCTAGCAGCGAACGCAGATGCTCCTGCTCCTCAGACTCACAACCTTGCAGGAGCCGTAGTAAGTACTGCCGCGCCTGCTCGTCGGCAACGTGCGCCCGCTCTGGATACGCAATGATCCAGAGATGACAGGTCTGGACAAAGGACAGGAACGCCTGAAGCGATGCATAGGTGCTCGACGGCAGCAGGCGCCGCAGCTCCAGGCGAGCCTGCTCCGTCTGCTCGCCCGGTAAGAGCAGCGCCACAGCAGCCCAGAGCAGGGCCTGCTCCAGCGCTGAGGTTGGCTCGGGCCAGCTCTGGAGGGACTCTGTCTGAGCCGCCAGTAGCTCAAGCTGGACTGTTCGCTCCTCGTCGTTCTCCGGCTCCTGGAGGAGAGCGGCGATGGCCGCGGCCCTTTGTCCCTGGCTGAGGAGCCGGGCGAGTAAGTAATGAAGACAGTAGGGCACATGCCGCTGGTAAGTAAGAAGGGTAAAGAGCCGAGCGCGGAAGGGCGCCGGTAGCAGACTGGTGTCGCTAATGATCTGCTCCTGCCGGCGCAACTGCTCGAAATGCAATGGCTCAGCGCCGGCAGCGGCCAGATAGGGAGGTAGTAACTCAAACGAGTCTACACTAGAATTAGTAAACGATTCGCTGCTCTGCATGGATCACCAACGTAGCGGATGGCGCAGATGTGACATGAAGAAGGCCGGGCCGCCAGCCTTCTCGCTCGCTCCTTCTCACTATAGTAGAGGGATACAAGTCGAGGAACAAAGGCGGGAAGCATCACTGTCTCGTCCGCTTCCCCGCACGCTATGCCAGGCGCGCGGTCTACCTCAGCCCTGACTCTGGTGAGCAGGGAGAGATCGGCTCGCAGTGGCCTCTGCCTTGCAGCAGGTTCCTCTCGGCCTCACCTTCTATCCATCAGCTTGCCTGCACTCTCATCAGTCATGGTTCGCTGACTCCCGAGCTTCCTCCGGCGATCCTGCTGCCTGTGGAACTAACTAACGTTCAACCGGGCAGCTGTCCACAAAGCCGTCACAAACAGCCAGACAAGGGGATCACTGGCCGCATTGATAAGGCGGCTTGGCCACCGGGCGCGCATTGATTCACAATGCACAGCACAAGCCCCCTGCCGGGATATCCTTCCTTCGCTTGCAACGGTCGCACCAATTCTAAAGACAATTGCCTTTTATACAGCAGGAACATTCAATCATACGAACCACTTGACATCTCTGCATCACGAGTGTAAACTCAACATCAAACACTCGTGACTGGCTCTCTGCCATATCTCTAGTCTACCTGCTCTACCCACAACAATCAAGCAGAAGCAGGAAGGGGGTCGAACGGTGCTCAGAGGAAGGAGAGCACTGGCCAGCCAGGTGCGCCAGCGGCTGCGCATCCTGATCAGCACGGGCCTTTATCCCCCCGGTTCTCGCCTCCCGAACGAGGAAGAGCTTTCTGAGACGCTAGGAGTCAGTCGCACAACGCTACGCGAGGCGCTTCAGGCATTGGCCGAGGAAGGGCTGATCCTGCGCCGACATGGTCAGGGGACCTTTGTGAACCGGCATCCGCAGCAAGTGCAGGGCAGCCTTGACCGCAACCTTGACATCAGCGAGCTGATTCGGGCCTCGGGGCACCTGCCCGGCACACGTGACGTCGTCATTCAGACAATGCCAGCCAGTCCCCATGTGGCCACGCAGCTCTCTCTGGCACCCGCCGACGAGGTGCTGGCGATCGAGCGCGTGCGTCTGGCCGATCAGCGTCCTGTGGTCTTCTCGATCGATTTTTTGCCGATGGCCCTGGTGCAGACGGTCAATTATGAATTGACCGATCTCTATAGCGACTCGCTCTACGATTTTCTTATCCAGCGCCTTGGTCTCACCATCCATCACGGCCTGGCCCAGCTCCGGCCTGTACTGGCCGAAGTCTGGCTGGCGCAGAAGCTCGGCCTCTCCCCTGGTGTGCCTTTGCTCTATATCGAGCAAGTTGACTATACGCTGGAGCAGCGGCCTGTGCTCTTCTCGCAGGGATATCACGTTCCTGACGCTTTCGAGTTCGTTCTTTATCGTCGCGGCCCCGGAGAGAGCTGACCCGAGTGAGCGATCCGATCTTCTCACTCACTCGCTTCCTCGTCACGATGGTATATAATAGGGGTTGTGGGCGCGGCGCGACCAGCGCCGCCTGCTCAATCACGCCTGGAGCTTGCAAGCATGAGTACATCCGCGTCCTCCTTTACCAGGTACCGGGTCGCCGCTATCCAGTACGAACCCACGCCGGGCCAAAAGGAGCAGAACATCGGCGACCTGTTGCGTCTCGTCGAGGAGGCCGCCCGTCACGGCGCGCGACTGATCGTCTTACCAGAGCTGGCCACGACCGGCTACTGCTGGGAGTCGCGCGAGGAGATCGCCCCCTACGTCGAGCCTGTCCCCGGCCCTACCTGCCTGCGCTTCGCCGAGCTGGCCGCCGCCTACGGCTGCTACATCGCGCTGAGCCTGGCCGAGGTCGACCCCGAAAGCGACGTCTACTACAATACGACGGCGCTGCTCGGCCCCCAGGGCCTGCTCGGCAAGTATCGTAAGCTGCACTCATACATTGCTGAACCACGTTGGGCCCGCGATGGCGATCTGGGCCTGCCGGTCTGGGATACGCCTCTGGGACGCCTGGCGATCCTGGTATGCATGGACGCGATGTATTTCGAGGCCGCACGCCTGGCCGCTGTTCGCGGGGCCGAGGTCCTGCTCTTCCCCTGTGGCTGGCTAGACGAAAAGTGCCCCAGCAGCTGGTGGATGCTGCGCGCCTTCGAAAACGGCGTCTACCTGATCGCCGCCAACCGCTACGGGCGCGAGCGCGGGGTGCAGTTCAGTGGCGGGAGCTGCATTCTGAATCCCGATGGCTCGATCCAGGCTTACCGCGACGATGGCGAGGGTATTGTCTACGGCGAGGTCGATCTAGAGCGCTGTCGCAACAAGCAGTGGGGACCTGCCGGCGAAGAGCCGCTGGGCGATCGCCTGGCGGATCGTCGCCCCCGTGAATATGTCTCGCTGGTGCACAATACCTATCTGTGGGAGCCGCTGCGCTTCCACGGTCTCTATCAATCCCACGAGCTGCCGCCCGGCCAGCTCTCCTGCGCCGCTTTTGTTCAGCTTGAGCTACGTGAGATGCTCGCCGCGCCCGAGGAGGAGCAAACAGCAGCTATTGCTACTGTCTCGAACGAGGAGCGTCTGGAACGTCTCCGGTCTCTAGTGCGCTCGCTGCTGCGTGTCCATGAACCTGCCTATCCAGATGTGCTGGTATTGCCCGAGCTGGCGCTACCAGGACCATCCGACCCCTCCCATCCCGATTTCGCGGCCCGGATACGCGCCGGCGCTATTCGTGTGCCCGGCCCCGAGATCGAGGCCCTGGTAGCCCTGGCCACAGAGTTCCAGCTCAGCATTGTGCTGGGGGTCGCTGAATGTACATATGCTGATGGAAACCCTGAGCCAGTCTACTATAATACGGTGCTGTTGCTCGACCCCGAGGGAGTTCACGGGATCTACCGCAAGCTGCATCTCACGCGCGCCGACCGGCGCTGGGCCAGTCCAGGCAACCTGGGTCTGCCAACCTTCGATAGCCCCGTAGGACGCATCGGCCTGGCCACAGGCTACGACGTGCTTTTCCCGGAGACGCTGCGTGTGTTGGCGGGCAAGGGCTGCGATCTCGTCTGTGCCCCGACGCTGCTCAATTTCCCCAACCCCAGCGGGCTGGGGCCGACGGCGATCCCTTTCGGCCCACACGTGGCCCCCGAGGGCTACGATCCTTTGCATTACTTACCCTGGCGCATTCGCGCTGCTGAGCATCATGTCTACCTGACCATTGCCAACTGGAGCGGCGAGGCCCAGGGGGTTCGCGCCAATGGCTTCAGTGGCATCTACTCGCCTTCTTGCTCCAGCTACCCCTGGCGTGAGGTAATCGCCGAGGAGGGCGAGTCAACGCTGATGCTGATGACCATCGATACGCGTGAGCAGCGCACTGGTCGACGCTCGACGACGCTTTCGCCAGCCTATATGCCCGGCGATGTGGCCGGCTCCTTGACCGGCGAGCTGGCTTACGATATCCGCGAAACCATCCCCGGCAATGTGGTCCGCGCCAAGCCGCTCTTGCGCAAGCGCCAGCCGCTGTGGTATCTGGACCTGGTGCGTCCTGCTGCCGGTGTGGCCTCTTCCGCTCCGGCAGAATCGCCCGCCACGCCAGCTGCACGCTGACTGATGAGAGCCGGACCAGTACCTGCCTGGGTGTATCATTGCCTTCGGCCTACTACCCTACGGCGCATCCAGCAGCGCGGTCGCTGGCGACGAGCCAGGTCTCACTGCTGGCGCGCCATTTTGCTTGTTGCAGGCATCAGCCTGAGTGATCGCTGCTATCTGCTGAAATTCTCTGGTTACACGAATGAAGAGTTCAGCTTTGTTCGCTCAGTTTCAGAGCCGTCTGAGCGCCGCCGGCGGCGTTGCCCACTGGGCCGAGGACCTGGCTCAGGCCGCTGAGATCATCGCTACCCATCCCGCGCTCGCTGAACAGCGGCTGATTGTCCCACCTGCTTTTGCGGCTTGCCAGCCCTGGGGAGCACTCCTGCCGCTTTTGAGCGCGCGCGGCATTCGTCTGGAGGAGGCCACGACCCCCGAGCATGTCGCCGATGCCCCGGCTGGCCTCTCTTGCGCCTCCCTGGCCATCGCCGAGACTGGCTCGGTCTTCCTGGCCGACAATGCCCTGGCGGCGCGCATCGTGGGCATGCTGACGCTGACCCACTTTGTTCTCGTCTCCGCTGGACAGCTAGTTCCACTCCTCGATGAGGCAGCTACCTTGCTTCAGACCTTGACCCGCCCGGGTCCCCAGCAACAGCACTATATTTCCCTGGTCACCGGTCCCAGCCGCACCGCCGACATCGAACGTACGCTGACGATCGGCGTGCAGGGGCCACGCACGCTCTGCGTGATTGTCGTCGCTACTCCTGCGAGTGATCCATCTCTCTCTAGCGAGGAAGCAAAGGACAGGGACAATGAGCAATAAGGAGCATGCACAGGCAAACGAGGCGCAGACCCCGACCTCCCGACCAGGCACTGCCAGGCCAGTCCCGGCTGTTCACGATATGCCCCCGTTTGCAGAGCGCCTGCAGCGAGGCCTGGAGGATGAGAACATGCACCGCGCCCTGGAGCGCTTCGCGCCCAGCTGGCGTCAGTCACGCCAGGCCCTCTTCGAGGCCACAGCGGCAGAATATGGTTCCGACTATAGCTTCGTCTCCCTGCGCCAGCGCCTGCGCGCCGCCAAGGATGAGGCAATTGCTCACCAGCAGGAGTTGGTGGCTCGCTTCAAGGAGCAGGCCACAGCCGCCGGCGCCGTGGTCTATGAGGCCCGCAGCGCTGAGGACGCCAACCGCTATATTTATGAACTCTGCCGCCGCAAGGGTATCACGCTGATCGTCAAGTCCAAGACGATGGTCAGCGAAGAGATCGAGCTGAACCACTATCTAGAAGAACGAGGGATCAAGGCCGTCGAGACCGACCTGGGCGAGTGGGTGGCGCAGCTTGACCATGAACGCCCTTCGCATATGGTGATGCCCATTATTCACAAGACCCGCCAGCAGGTGGGCGAGGTCCTCAGCCGCGCCACCGGACGCGAGATTTCACGCGAGAATGTGGCCGAGCAGGTGGCGGTTATCCGCCGCGAGCACCGCCAGGCGTTCCTGACCGCCGGCATGGGCATCAGCGGCGCCAATGCCCTCATTGCCGAGAGCGGCACAGTGATGCTCAATACCAACGAGGGCAATGGGCGCATGGTCACCTCACTACCGCCAGTGCATGTGGTGCTGGCCGGCTACGATAAGCTGCTGCCCACCTTCGCCGATGCCATGACGCAGATCCGCTTGCTGGCCCGCAGCGCTACCGGCCAGCCCATGACCAGCTATACGACCTTTATTACGGGACCGGACCGGCCCGGTAAGGAGGTGCACATTGTCCTGCTGGACAATGGACGCAGCGCCATGCGCGCCGACCCGCGCTTCAAGGAGGCCCTGCGTTGCATTCGCTGCGCCGCCTGCGCCAATATCTGCCCACCCTATCAGCAGGTCGGCGGCCACGCCTTCGGTTACATCTACAGTGGAGCCATCGGTCTGGTCGTGACGCCCTTCCATCATGGCCTGGAGGCCGCCGCCGGTCCACAGAGCCTCTGCGTGAGCTGCAACGCCTGTGAGACCGTCTGTCCTGTGGAAATTCCTCTGCCTTCCCTTATCCTGGATGTGCGCAGCCGCGTGGTGGCCAGCGAGGGCCTGCCCTGGCTCAAACGCCTCATTTTTGGGGTTTTGGCCCGCCCACGCCTCTTCGATCTGCTCACACGCCTGGCCGCCGTCGGCCAGTGGCCGGCCACCAGGGGTACGCCCTATGTGCGCTATCGCTACCTGCGCCCCTTCGAGGGCCTGCCAGGCCTGCGCCCGCTGGCCCAGTTGACCCGCTGGCGCAGCCTGCCAGCGTTCGCGCGCCGCCCCCTGCGCGATCGCATTGGGGTCCGCGCCAATCTGGCCGCCACTCACCAGGAGGGACGTCGTTCCGATGAGATGACGGTCTGCTATTTTGCCGGCTGTATGACCGACCGCCTCTATCCCGAGATGGGCGAGGCCGTCATCCAGGTCCTGGAGCGCTGCGGCCTGCGCGTGGTCTTCCCGCGCGCTCAACATTGCTGCGGCCTGCCAGCTCTCAATTCAGGCGATCGCCAGCACGGCGTGGCAATGGCCAAGCAGACTGTGCGCATGCTGGAGCGCGCCCTCGACGAGAGCGGGGCAGATTACATTGTCTGTGCCTCCACCAGCTGCGTCGTGACCCTCATCCAGGATTACTTGCGCCTCTTTGAAGATCTCCAGCTGCAGAGCTGGCTCAACCGCACCCGCTCCCTGGCCGGGCGCATCATGGATTTTACCAGCTTCCTGCTGCGGGTCCTGGTAGCCCAGCAGCGGCTGCCAACGCTGCGCCGTCTCAGGCCCGGGGAGACGGCGCCCGTCGTGACTTATCATGATTCCTGTCAGTCGTGTAACTGCCTGGGCCTGCGCACAGAGGCACGCCAGGTCATTCGCGACGTGCTTGGCCTGGAGCTGCGCGAGATGAGAGACTCTGATGTCTGCTGCGGCTTCGGCGGCTCTACCTCGATCGAGCACCCAGAGATTGCCGAGCGCCTGCTGGAGAGAAAGCTCAGGCACGCCGAAGAGACCGGGGCCACGCTGCTGGTCTCCGACAATCCTGGCTGCCTGATGCACTTGCGCGGCGGCGTTGACGCCAATGGCCGCCCTCTGCGTGTGCTGCACCTGGCGCAACTGGTGGCGGAGTACCTCGCCTAGCCGCTTCAAGCGGGAGAAGAAGAGCACTCAGGCCGTCCCCCTGGCCGGCAAGCGCTTGCCAGCGGGGATGGCCTTGACGGTCTTGAGCCTTGTGCACAATTGCATTACAACGAGCTGCAGAGTATACTGTTAATGCACCGGGGAGAGGGCCGTCACTCCTCTGCTCAAGCCGGCTCTCTCCTCATCAGAACCGTAGCTATTTTTCAGCGAAATTGGAACGCAACGCCTGACCAGACTGGCGTTGTGGGAAAGGCGGTCAGCCGTGAGCTGCATCTTCTGTGAGATGATCAGCGGAAAAGTGGAGGCCAACTTTGTCTATCAGAGCGATGAGGTGGTGGCCTTTTTGAGCGAAGAGCAGCCCAATCCCTACAAAGTGGTGGTCGCGCCGCGCAAGCATATTGAGACCATCTACGATCTAGATGATCAGCTTGCCGCGCGTATCTTCCAGGCCACCGTTCACGTGGCTCGCGCCATCCGTCGCGCCAGCAACTGCCCTGGGCTAAGCCTGGTTCAGGCGAATGGCCACGCTGCTCAGCAGCGGGTGCGCCATTTCCATCTCCACCTGCTGCCTCGCTTCCCTCACGATACCGCCCTGGGCCGCGTCTTCCTGCGCTGGGAGGGCTGCCCGGCGGAGCGCAGCGAGCTGGAACGGCTGGCGGCAGACCTTCATGCCCAGCTCTCTCATTAGAGCCATTCTTGCTAAGCTTACTGAGCTACGTGATTGCGCACCTGCCCGGCCTCCATGCCGCTGGAGCTGGGCAGGCCGAATCAAGCTCACGTTCGCACCCTACCGTTTGTTCTCTGGCAAGACAGCTTTTTCAAGCAGAGAGATCAACCATCGCTTTCCTCTCTCCTTGCTACCTTTTTCCCACAATAGATCGTTATTGGCCAGGAGACTGGCAGAACCGTAAATAACCCGATCAGTTGTTCCTCTGTTGGCGCAATATTCCCTCATCCTTTTCGAAAAAATGCTCCACTTAAATTGATCTATGATATACTATGTTCATCCCTACTCTCTACCCCGGCCTGCCACGCGCAAGCAGAAGCCTTTCGCGCTCAGCCTCCTGATCGGCAGGGCCAGCCAGCCCACAGGAGAGCACGTCGGCTGGCAAGATCGGAAGAGAACTAGCAAGCCAGGATGGTGGGGACAAGCGATGAGAACGGTTGTCACGAAGCGCCTGACGCCCAGCTATCTTCAACGGCTCTACCGCGAAAGCAGCCTGGAAGCCGGAGCAGCGGCCCTCACTGTCTTCCTGAGCCTCCTCTGGATGGCTCTGCGCCTGGGAGGCAGCCAGGCTACCGCCCTTTTTGCTGATGCCATGTACTGCCTCTGCGCCCTGGGTGCCGCCGCCCAGGCCGCCCTTACCGTCTGGCGAAGCCGCTATGGCCCTTTGCGCCTAACTGTTCGCTATCAGGCCGCCTGGTCGCTCGTCAGCATCGCTCTGCTGCTCGACGCCCTCGGCGGCTTACTCTACTTCTATCGCGATTGGACAGGACAGGCCAACGCTCTTCCTTCCCTGGCCGACCTCGCCTTCCTGCTCAACTATCCGCTGATAATCAGCAGCCAGCTACTCATCCTGAGCGATTTCAAACTGAACGGCACTGTTCTCCTGATCTTGCTGGACTCGCTGATCACAACACTCTGCTTGCTGGGGGCGATCTGGTTCTTTCTCATCGGCCCCTCCTACGCTTCTCTGCGCCAGAGCGGTATTGATCCGGCCACGTTGGGGATCAGCCTCAGCTATCCCTTCCTCGATCTGCAGGTCGTGCTCGCCAGCGCCATGCTCCTGACCCTGGTCCGTGTGGAGCGGCCTCTGCGCCCCTCGCTGCTGCTCCTCATCGTCGGCGCCTGCTCTCTGCTCTGGTCCGATAGCTGGTATTGCTACCTGGTGCTACACCAGGCTTACGTTTCAGGAACGCCCTATGTCGATACTGGCTGGCTGCTCTTCTTTACTTCGCTGGGGCTGACCGCCTCCTGGCAATACACTGCGCTCGCCCGGCATGCCTACCGCCAGCAGGTCCCGCTTCGTGAGCTTAGCCAGGTCCTGGAAACAGCCAGTCGCGCCAGGGGCGACGAGGAGTCTCCGGCCAGCGAGTACCCTTCCGATCACGTTTTGCTCTTCCAGAGCCTGCTGATCTATCTACCGTTCACCATCGAGATCGTGCTGACGCTCTATTCCAGCCTCATCCATGATGGTGTCCGGGCCGCCTTCCTCGATACGCTGACGGCAGCGGTGGCCATCTGCCTCTTTCTGCGCTATCTGCTGACCGATCGTCAGAATAGTGCACTGCTGCGCGAGCGTGAAGAGCGCCGTCAGGAGGCCGAGCGTCTGCGGCTGCTAACGGCCCAGCTCAGCGAGATTTTGGAGTTGAATCCTTTACTGGAGCGCATCGTGAGCCTGGCCCCCACAGCTCTGGGCTGCGAGGCAGCGCTGCTTTTCATCCAGGAGAAAGCTCCCTTTCCTGAGATGCCAGCCAGCGTGAGGGTCTATGTGGCTGCTCCGCCTGCCGGGCCAGTGATTCTCTGGCGCTTTGAGGGACAGCGCCTCGACGTCTGCACGATTCTGCAGCCACGCGAGCTGGAGGTGCGCTGGCCTGTAATGACGCCCGAGCATCTGCCCGCGGAGCTTGTGGCCTGGTACACCCACATGGACATCCGCACGAGCCTGGTCATCCCCCTGTTGTATCAAGAGAAACACCTGGCCAATTTGATCTTCTGTAGCCGCTCAGACCGCCCGTTCTCACCAACGCAGAAGACGACGGCGCGCACTTTCGCCGAGCAGGCCGCCACTGCGCTCGAACATGCTTTTCTGTACCAGGAGGCCCGCGAGCAGGAGGCTTTCGCCCAGGCCCTGGCCAATATCGCCACCCGCCTCAATTCGGCCATTGTCGAGCCGACGGAGATCCATCAGATCATCTGTCGCGAGGGTGCCAATGCGCTCGATGCTGACTATGTGCTGCTCTATACTCCCGACCAGCACGGCAGCCTGCTGCCCCAGGCCATTGCGGCCAGCGCCGGCGAGCCATCCAGCGAGCTGAGTGAGTGGCCGGTGATCTACGAGCACGAGTACGAGGCCCAGGCCCTGGCCTCGCCCCAGCCTACGCTGATCCCCTTGACTCACTTCTACCAGCTTGACCCGCCGCAGCCGCCAACGCCGGTGACGCTGCAGGCCCAGGCCCGGGCTGTCGCCGTGGGGGCGACGGCCTGGTCGCCGCATCCGCCGCGGCGGCAACGCATGCATCGCGCCCTCTCGCTGCGCGAGATGCTCGCCAGACGCTACGTACCGACAGCCATCCTGGCCCCGCTTTTCTCACACAACGTCCCCGTCGGCTTGCTGGTCCTGGCACGCTCGCTACGCCCAGGCACCCAGGAGCGCCAGCCTCTGGGCCTGCCCGATCTGCCACGCGCTCAGGGCTTTGCCGAGCAGGCCGCCGTCGCCTATACCAATGCCACGCTCTACCAGCAGCTCCGTACAGCTCATCAGCAGCTGCAGGAACTGGACCAGCTCAAGGACCAGTTCATGATCACAGCCTCCCATGAGCTGCGCACCCCCCTGACCGCTGTGCAGGGCTATCTGGAGCTGCTGGCCCAGTACGATGAGATCCTCTCTCCCGAGCAGCGCCACGAGTTCTTGCATAAGACGCGCCTGGCCTGCGACGAGTTGGTGCTCCTGCTCAATAACGTCATGGATGCCAGCCGCCTGGAGGTCGATGCTGGCATTCGCCCGGCCCATATCGAGACGGTGGCAGTGGAGGACATCGTGCAGAGCGTCGTCGATATGATGGAGCCGCAGCTCACTCAGGAGGAACGGATCGTCTATCTGGACATCCCTCCCGATCTGGCAGTGCAGGCCGATCCGGTACGCTTGCGTCAGATCTTGCGCAATCTGGCCATGAATGCGCTCAAGTACTCACCGCCTGGTACGCCGATCACCTTCCGCGCCCGCGCTTCGCTAGATAGCACTTCACTACGGCCCTGCGCCTTGATCAGCGTCAGCGACCGTGGCAAAGGCATCCGTCCCGAAGACCAACCGAAGCTGTTCCAGCGCTTTGTGCGCCTGGAGAGCGATGTCAACAGTCCCGTCCGTGGCTCTGGCCTGGGTCTCTACATCTCGCGCCGCCTGGTAGAGGCGATGAGGGGGAAAATCTGGGTGGAGAGCAGCGGTGTACCGGGGGAAGGAGCGACTTTCACTATTGAGCTACCCTTGATGGGCAACGGCCTCAGCTAGCTAGCGGAGGAGCCTGGAGCAGTCGCGAGATCCCACCATCATTGCTTCTTCTATCGGCGCAATCTCAGCGTTCTTCACGCGATCTATATGGCTGGCCAGGGCCAGGGAGGCATGGGCAGGCAGCGGAGAGTAGAGAGGGCAGCGGGGAGGAGGAGAGACAATCACCTCTCTTTCTGCCCTTCTGCCTTTTGCCTGATCATCCGATCCACTTATCTGGCCGCTTGCCCCACTCGCCCGCCCGCCCGCACCGCACCAGCCTCAGGCACTCGCTTACTTTTTCTGCTCTTCCTTGGCGGCAGTGGCTTCTGCTTGCCTTTTCACTAGAGGAGGCACATGCTGCTCGCAGAAGCGGAAGGTCCGCCCGCCGGAGAGCAGCTGAGCATAGGCTGCCGGCTCGCCGCAGGTATCGCAGCGGCCCACATGTGTTTTCACTGCTTTCATGAGAAAAAAAGAGAACCTCCTTACCGCGGTCTATAGGCAGGTACCGACGCCACTCGCTGCACAATCTCAGCGTGAGCGAGGAGGGTCAACGTGTACCGATCTTCAGAGAGGATTTGCCATCCTATATGATACCACAGTGAGCACACCAGCGCACCCTCCGCTTCTCTAGAAGGAAGCTCAGCCAGAATCTTGTCTTATGTAAGAGCGTCCCAATCTTCTCTAGTCGGACCAGGTTGCGGACGGCAGCGAGGCGAGGAGCAGAGAGAGACAAAGCGAGCAAGTTGCGCAGCAGCGCGCAGCAAAAAGTGTGAGAACCTGGTCCAAGAACGAACTTCCGAGCAGGCCGGGCCGCTAGTGAGAGGAAAGTGAGCATGAAGTGGGCGGGAGTAAACTAGAGATAGTGGCGTCGGGTCACCTGTGGTGATCGTCTGGGTGCCAGCGTGCTCGTTGAGCCGGGCGCCTTCAGGCCAGCATGCCCGTGTGCTCCGAACCGGAGGCCGTTGAGCCGCGCCGCGCCGCGGCGCCCGGGGAGCCCAGGACAGGCTCCGGTTGCGCTCTGTTGCGTGCCACAGCAGAGGGTCCGTTGAGCCTGACCCTGCGCGAGGCTGCAGCGCAGAGTTCCGACCCTGGCTCGTTGAGCCGGGCGCAGCCCTGCAGGCCAAGCCGACTGGCTCCGAGCCGTTAGACGATCACCACACCACGCCCACCTTGCAGGAGAGAGGATCAAGGGTCGGGGTAAGCGGTGGCATCGGCCTCGAGCGCCATCTCTTCTGAGGTCGAGGTGGCGGGCGTCGGCGTTGGGGCCAGTAACGGCTCCTCACCCGGTTCGCGTACACTGATCTCCAGGCGGCCCTCAATCGCCGTCACATGCACCACACCCGGCTTAGGAATGTTCCCCATCAAAATGCGTAAACTGAGCGGCACGGTCAGCAAGCGCTCGATGGCCCGACGCAGAGGACGGGCCCCCTGG
Source organism: Thermogemmatispora aurantia (assembly GCF_008974285.1). Taxonomy (GTDB): domain Bacteria; phylum Chloroflexota; class Ktedonobacteria; order Ktedonobacterales; family Ktedonobacteraceae; genus Thermogemmatispora; species Thermogemmatispora aurantia. The sequence goes on from NZ_BKZV01000002.1 coordinate 713,534, forward strand.
GTGCGGCTGAAGCCCTCTTTACAGAGCAGATCGATGGCGCTCTCATCGGCTTGCAAGGTCAATCCCTGCTCCAGCAAGCGCGAGGCCAGTTCATTCATCTGCAGGCGAGTAATCGCCCGCGCATGCTCCTGAGTCAAGGGGTGGAAGATGACCACCTCATCGATGCGGCTGAGAAATTCGGGGCGGAAGGTCTGGCGCAGGCGCTCCATCAGCTGCTCGCGCTGCATCTCCTCCAGCGAGGTCTTACTGGCGGCGCGGAAGCCGCTGGGTAGGGAACGTCCCAGCATCTCGGTGCCTACGTTGGAGGTCATGATCCAGATGGCATGCTGAGCGTCGACCGTATGTCCCTGAGCATCGGTCAGGCGCCCGGCATCGAAGACCTGCAGGAAGAGATCGAAGACCTCGGGATGAGCCTTCTCCACTTCGTCCAACAAGACCACGCAGTGGGGACGGCGGCGCAGCTTGCCGGTAAGCTGCCCCTCCTGGTCGTAACCGATGTAGCCCGGCGGCGCGCCGACCATACGCGAGACGGCATGCTTCTCCATGTACTCCGACATATCCACACGGATTAGATATTCATCGGAGCCAAAGACCTCGGCAGCCAAAGCCCGCGCCAGCTCGGTCTTGCCCACGCCCGTCGGTCCCAAGAAGAGAAAGACCCCCGCGGGGCGATTGCGCGGCTTCAAGCCGGCTCGCGCCACTTGAATCGCCTGGGTCACGCGCCGGATGGCCTCGTCCTGACCGATCACGCGGGCTTTCAGCCGGCTCTCCAGGTTGAGCAGGCGATCGCGCTCCTCACGGCCCGGCGCATTGACAGGAATACCGGTGCGCGCAGAGATTACTTCGGCTACGGTGGCCGCTGTGATCACCGGCTCCTCGCCTAATTCATCGCGATTGTCTTGCTCGACCGATTCATCCTCCACCCAGAAGACGCGGGCCTGCGAGCAAGCTTCATCGAGGACACTGCAGGCTTTGTCAGGCAGGCGCAAGTTGGGCAGATACTGGACCGAGAGATGGACGGCGGCCTGAAGGGCTTCCTCGGTAATGCTGACATGGTGATGCTGCTCGTAGAGTTCCCGCATCCCCCGCAGGACCTGCAGCGCCTCCTCCGGCGATGGCTCTTCGATGATGATTGGGCGCAGGCGGCGCTCCATCGCCGCGTCTTTCTCGATCATGCGGTACTCCTGCGGTGTGGTAGCCCCGATACAGCGTAGACGGCCCCCGGCCAGCGCTGGCTTGAGAATGCCGGCGGCGTCGATACTCCCATCCGCAGCTCGTCCAGTGCCGATCAGCAGGTGCATCTCATCGATAAAGAGAATGATATTGCCGCTGTTCTCGGCCTCTTCCAGCACCTTGAGCAGCCGCTCCTCGAATTCGCCGCGGTACTTGGTGCCGGCTACCAGCGAGCTGGCCGACAGCTCGATGAGGCGCTTGCCGCGCAGCTCTGGCGGTACGCGGCCCTCGACGATGCGCTGGGCCAGGCCCCCGACGATAGTCGTCTTCCCCACGCCCGAGTCGCCGATCAGAATTGGATTGTTGCGATCTTTGAGCATCATCGTCTGCATGAGCAGACGCAGCTCTTTCTCGCGTCCGATGAGCGGAGGTAGCTGCTTCAGGCTGGCCTGGCGCGTCAGATCGCGGCCTAGACGCTCTAGAAGCGAGTTACCGGCCCGCGGCGCCGGCTCGGCCAGGCTGAAGCCCGCGGGCATCTCCACCGCTGGCGGCTGATGCGGCTCCGCGGAAGGGGCCAGTTCCAGCAAGGCATGGGCCTCACTGGCCATGATTAACTCGATCAGTTGCTCGGGATTGATGCCGATCTGCGTCAGCAGGTTGTGGGTCACCCCATCGCCCTCGCTGAGTACGGCGCGCGCAATGGCGCGCTCGTCGATCATGCTGGCCCCGGCGCTGATGGCATTGCGCTCGGCGGTCAGCAGAATCTCCTTGCAGCGCCGCGTCGGCAGGATCGGCGTGTCACTGGTGGCCTTGCCGCTGCCCAGGGCGCTGCGAATGACATCGCGCACCTGCTTGGGCGAGAAATTGAGACTCCGCAGAGCATCCTGGGTACAGCCTCCATCAAGCTTGGTCAGGGCGATGAAGAGATGGGGCGTTCCCAGATAATCCTTGCGCATGCGCCGCGCCTCCGCCAGAGCGATGCTGAGCACCTCCTCCAGAAAGCGCCGGTCGAGAGCGTGCGACGAAGATGGCAACGAGGGGATCAGTGGCTCTTCCTCCTCTTCAAAGATATCGACATAGTCGGCGGGATTGCGCTCGGGCAGCCCAAAGCTCAAACGCAGCAGCGGGTCACCGTAAAGCTGGAAGGAAATCCAGGCCGCCTGCTCAGGCCGACGTTGGGCCAGCACGGCGCGACTGCGCCTGACCGCCTCGCCAATAGCGACCCCATCGCTCAACTCCTGATAGAGCAGAACGGCGAACTCGCGAACGCGCGCGGTCGACAGAGGCCAGCGCAGGACCACGACTGCCCCCGCCCCGGCCTCGATCAGGCGTCGGGCCAGGCGCTGCAGCAGCTCCTCTCGCTCCGGCTGGCTGGCTGGCCCCGCTCCCATCATCGGCGCGGGCAATCCACTGCCCCCACGTCCTCCTGAGCGCTCGCTCTCGTAGTGACTGACAAAGACCAGGGGACGCCGCGGCAAGAGCTGAAAGAGCTGGGCCGCCGCCTCGCCATCAAGGCGCGAGCTGCCCGCCAGGGCCAGCGCCGGCTCGCCTGCCACTAGCAACGGTCCCGCCCCGGCATAGTGAATGATCTGCGGCGGCTCACTGCTGATGCGCATGCGCATGTCCAGCTGATTGGCCTGCTGACGATAGAGGATCGTGCGCCCAATCGCTTCGGGCAGGGCAGTGCAGAGCGCAGCCACCTCTTCTTCTGCCGCGCTGCGCTCACCTGTCGGATTGACAAGGAAGAGGACCGAGAGACCCACCTGGTCGCGCCTTCCCATTTTGCGCTGCATCCGCTCTGTCAGCGGCGCCAGACGCTCTGGCCGCGCCTCGCCCGCTAAGCGGCTCACGCTCAGCCGCTGACAGAGAAAGGAGCTTGGGCGGATGCTCCCATCAAAGCAGAGCTCCCAGGGGATTTCAGGAGTGTTGGTGTCCAGCACGAGGGGGAGATCAAGATGCCGCAGCGCCTCCTGCAGCGGCAACGGCAACAGCTGCTCAAAGAGAAAGCGCCCCAGAGCCTGTACCGAATCGTTAACCGCGCCCAGCTTCATTGTCTGGCGCTTGCTCTCGGCCAGAGCCTGCGTCTGCATGTATTGAGCCACGGCCTGCAAACTGCGCCTGAGCCGCTCTTTCAGCTCAGGGGTGATCTCCGTGACATAGTCGCGCCCTTCCTTGCTACCTTCCCTGGCAGAATACTCAGGCAGGTCAAGCCGGAAACGATAGACGCTTTCAGTGCGTATGATACTCAAGAGCGCCGGCAGTTCCATGAGTTCTTCTCTTCTACTATCTTCCCAGATTAGCTAGCCCTGAGAATACAACCTACTGCAAGAGCAGTATATCCCAAGCATGAGTCGCTGGCAACAGTAGCTTTCTTCGCTCTCTCACCACACAAATACAGGCACTCTGCCACATCTGTAGAACGAGCATACTACAAGCTGCATGATTGGTCAAGCTTTTCAGCATTTTAGAGACGTTACGGTGATCAAGGCTTACTCATCGGCAGGCCGACCTCAGTCGTGGTCAGGACAGCGTTCGCCATGCCGGTGAGCAAGCCTCAAGAGCGGGCTGGGCGACGAGCGACTAAACGCCGACGCGGGGGTAGCAGCTGCTCTGCGTGCTCGCTGCCTGTCCCTGGCTGTGGCTGCCACCAGTGGACAGGCTACGCGGCGTGATGAGCAGGTCGTTGCTCAGGAGGGTATCCACATGGGTCCCGGCGAGATTGAGCTGGCTGCAGGGGTCAGGCGGCAGAATGGTGACATCCAGCTCCGGGTAGGTGCCCGCCTGCCGCTGGACCAGCAGGGCATAGTGTCCTTTGTTGAGGGGAGGCACATACCAGGAGAGAGTGACGGTAATGGTGCAGTTCTTGGGCACCACTACCCAGCCGCCGAACATGGCCCGCCCTGGCACATCGCTGACGGTATTGGTCGGTGGTCCAACGCTGTCCAGCGGATGCCAGTCTCCCGGGTTCTCGTCGCTCAGGGTCGGCGAGGCCGCCCCCGGCTGATATTGCCCCGGCGGACACATCAGTTCGTCGTGCGGATAGACCACGGTCGCATCGCAGGCAGGTAGTGGCCCCCCGCAGAGAGGGGTCCCGCTGTCAAAGCCATCGCCACTCAAGAACTTGCTGTTCGGTGGGACATAGATGCGTACGTAGTCGCGATAGGTATCGTAGCCGTAAACCGGCCCGGTATCGGTATAGGCCAGGCGGAGCTGCAGATAGTGGGTGGCTCCGCCGCTGGCGTCCAGCGTGACGACATCGTGAATGAGCGTCCGCACATACTGCGAGGCCTTGGTCGCGTTGAGGTTGGCCTGCACAATATAGAGGCCATCGTGGCTGGTCGAGCGGTCCATCTGGGCACCATAGCCGTATTGGATGAGCAGCTGCTCGACACGTGGATCGGTGACATAGATTTCGATGTCTTTGGTTTTAAGGTCGTAAAGGGCCTCATGAGCAATGGCCAGGATCTCGTCAGGAGGAGCATGACGCACACGATCCAGCAGGGTCTGGGCCAGGCGCGAGGTGAAGAGTTTGCGGGCCTGACTGGAATCGTCAACATGCTGGACGATCTGCTGCTTGCGCACCCCCTCGCTGTCAAGCTGGTAGAAGTGGAGGCGATCTTCGAGATTGAGAGCAGTGATGGTCTCATTGTAGCCCGGCACGGTAATCGGGCCAATGATCTGCAAAACGTGTTCGATGAAGAAGGGGGTTAAGGCGATGACGCCATCGACATGGCGCCCCGTCTCATGCTGGTAGGCCTGGATGGCTAGCTGCCCGGTGGTGGGAAAGTCCGCCGAGAGGTTGGAGTCACGCAACCCCCAGTTGGCGAAGGGCCACCAGGAGCGATATGGCTCGGGAGCAAGCTGGCCTAGCGTTGGGCTGCTGGCGGTGTATTCGACAAAAGAGATGTCTTTGAGCGAGAAGGGCGCGATCCGGCCCGCGTTGATGGTCAGCTCGCCATACTGACCAGTGAAGCCGCCAGCCGGTCTCAGCTCAGAGCGGTCCATCGTCTGCACCAGATAGGTGCGCGGTTTGTCTACTCCCAACAACCAGCCTGCAGCGTCCAGGAGCTGGCGCGCCTGGCTCAGGCTTTGCTGGAGTACTGGGAGCAACTGTAGTACCTGCTGCACCTGCTGCCGCTGACTACTGCTGAGAGGCAGGGCTGCCAGCGAGAGATTCTGACTTTGCGTCTCGATGTCCCGTAATGAGGGCATAATATTGTCGATAGTCGTTCCCAGCAGGTTGAGCATGTCCTGAGTGACCAGCGGCTTGCTCGAATTGCTGAGGAGGGGTCCCTGGAAGTGGGGGGCCAGGCTCCTGGCCGCTGGGATCAGCTTGAGGCCGATGGCACTGACGTCAACACCGATCTGGGCCGCAGCCCGCGCCGAGCTGACCTGCAGCCGATATTGTGGAAGGAGAGCAATAACGGTATGGATGAGAGCGGAGTGGTCAATGGTGTCTCGCGCCTCGGCGAAGGATTGTTGAGCCTGCTGCAACTCTTGGGCGGCCTGGCTCAACTTGTCTGCTTCGAAGAGACTGGAGGGATGGGCTTTGGCGCCGTTAAAAATAGTCTTGAGGGCGAGCAGGTGCTCAACGCCGGCGGAGGCTTGCCCGCGCAGGGTGCTATAGGTCAGATAGGCCTGCAATCCTACGGCCAGCCCGCTGACGATGGGCAGGCCGATGCCCAGCAAGAGGATAGCGAGGAGCACCAGCGCCTTGAGACGTTGCCGCCCTGTGCCATAACGCGCCTGCTTCCAAAGGCGTCCTGGCCACTGAGGAGGACGGAGACGACGGGCAGAGCGATGCCGTGTACTCGCACTCTGCCGGGCCGCGCTCTTCTGTTTGTGATCCGCCGTCTGCTCAAGGCGGGCAGCAGGTGCTTGGACCACCAGCTGTGGGGCCTGCTGCTCACCTTGCCCGGTAGCCACGCCCGGCGTAGCCAGGGGCAACGTTTCGGCTTCGGCCAGGGGGGAGGCCGCAGTGGTCAGCGTGGCGGGGGCACTGGCCAACGGCAGGGTCTCGGCCTCGCTGAAGGCGGCCTTGCGCCCCTCCTCGGCAGGCTCTTCGGGCCTGCTCTCGGGGGCCGTCGGCTCTGGCCCCGGCTTGTTGGCAGAGTTCGGGAGCGCTGTGGGGAAAGTCACCGGCGCTGGTCCAGCACGCAGGAGAGAGGACCAGGCCGCCGCCGCGCGTTCGATGGCGGCCCGTGCCTCATCGCTGGCACGCTGCTCCACGGCTCTGGCCGCGGCCATACTCTGCAGCTTGATCGTGTCTTCGTCCGCCAGGCTGCTCGCCGCCTCTACTGGCCCGCTTTCTCCTTTCGCTGCTTCCTCGGACGGAACGGGGCTGGTCAGGGCTGGCTCCTCTTGCGGGTTGCCTTGACCCGCTGCTTCCTCACGCTTTGGATGGTTGCTATTTATAAGCATATCAGACATGGATTACCTCAGAAGAACCCCGGGCAGCTTGATCTCAATATATACAAAATCTATTATCATGTACCGGCGATGGTTTTTTGGAACAGCTTGATCAGAAGGGTAAGAGAGCCTCCTCTCTCCCTGAGTATAACGTATGGTGAACAGGCATTGTTGCTTTTTCAATCAGGGGTCCTGTTCGGCCAGGGGAGCTGCCCAGGGCACTGGAGCTGAGTCGCCTCACTCTGACGGAGTGGGACCTCTGGTCAAACCTGACGCTCGCCATTGAGTCTACGGGTGCTCAGATCCAGGCGCCGCGTTGGTCTGCCGCGAGCCCGGGCCGCGGGCGGGTAGTAAGGAGTGGCAGCAGTGATGATGTCGCCGATACGCGCCAGTACCTGCAGGTAGCGTGTGCCGGAGCGATGATAATGGGCGAAGAGCATCAGCAAATGATGAATCAGAATATCGGCCTCATCGGTATGACGCTCCAGGGTGATCTGTCCGCCGATGGCCTCCTCGCCCTCGCGCAACATGGCCTCCTCACCTTGTTCGTCCAACAGCAGGCGGCGGCTATCGCGGCGCGGGCGAGCTGGCCAGAGAAGCAAGGCAACTACCCGCCCCTTGAGGCGCTGCTCTCGCAGGCGTCCGGCCAGATAGCCGCCCAGCTTGTGGATCGCCGCGCAGGTTTCGTCAGCGTCGGCAGCATGCTGGAAGCGAATGCGCGCATTCTGGCTCAGTGGCGGTGCATCGGGGATCACCAGGCTGTAGTCCTCACCCTGAGCCAGCTGATGGAGCCAGCGCCCGAGACGGCCCAGACGCCGCTCCAATCCCTCGGGAGCAAGGGGGGCCACCTGCGCAAAGGTCGTGATGCCGAAGTCGCGCAGGTGAGCAACCAGCTCGGCCAGTTCTTCAAGATCAAAGCGCTCAGCCCGGCCCTCCAGCTCGGCAACCCCCGAACGCAGGCCGGCTCCTTCGCTCTCACCCTCACGCCCCCCCAGGACGCCGGGTCCGCTGCCATGCAGCTGCAACAGCAGTGAGAGGGGCAGCGACTGGACGAAGGAGGCCTCGCGACCCGGCGGGATATAGAGGATGCCCTGGCGCCCATCCTTGCGACTTATGAGCGCGGCCAGCTCGGCGATGGTTTTGCCGCTGGCGATACCGATCAGGGCGGTTAGACCAAGGGCGGCAATGTCGCTGCTGAGCTGCTGCGCCAGGAGAATCGGCGAGGTAACGGGCTGCGGGCTGCCGCTCAGGTCGATAAAGGCATCGGCCAGGGGCACAGACTCGACGATGTGCGAACAGGCACGATAGCGCTCACGCAAGCGCTGCAGAACCGGTTGATAGCGATCGTAGGAGGCTGGCAGGAAGAGCGTGCGCGGGGCAAGACGGTAGGCTCGACGCAAGGGCATGCCAGGGACAATGCCCAGGCGCACCGCGGCAGGGGAGGCGTCAATGACTCGACCTGGCTCGTTCGGGCGCCCCGTACCGGTCCCTATGACGAACGGCAGGCCATGCAACGAGGGATTGGCCATTTCCTCCAGCGTACAGTAGAAGTGCCGAATGCGGACATGCATGATCCCCTGACGCGGGAACGCCTGCTCTGAGACCGCTCCTCGCTCTGCCGACACCGGTCCCCCCACAGGTGCACGTGGAGAACGCAGCGCTGTCGGCTCCCCAAGGATTGACGGATTCAACGTCCCTGACTGATCTTGCTCCATAGTAGCCTTCTGCTCAAACTAACCTCTCCCAGTTTAGATTATACGCTACAAACGGGCTATTTCCAGCCCATCTCTCCAGCCAGGTTGATCTGCCCAGGCTTTCTGACTGGCTTCGGCCCCGACAAGCTCTTCTTTGGAACCACCGAAGCGAGCAGCTGGTGCTCTTCCAGAGCTGCCGCCTCACCCCGTTCAGCTCCATCAGAAAATATGGTAAGCTGTTCATGGGGCGGATTCGCCCAGACCAGGCAGCCCACCTGTCTCCTGCCTCACCAGCAGCGAGCGCTGGCGCTGACAGTTTCCCAAACGCGGTAGAGCGCGCACGCTCAGATTGGAGGGTAAGACACGATGTCCATGCTTCAGAACGAGACGTTCAGCAAAGTGGGAAGAGAGGCGAGAGCAACCTTGGGCGGTTTCAAAGCTTTTATCTTGCGCGGTAATGTGGTTGATCTGGCCGTTGGTATCGTCATCGGCGCCGCTTTCACCAACCTGGTCAACGCCATCGTCAGCGGACTGATTACTCCCCTGATCGGCCTCTTCGGCGGCTTCGATTTTTCGCGCCTGAACGCAGGCCGCTTCGCTTTCGGTACAGTCATCAATAGCGCTGTCAGCTTCCTTATAGTGGCGGCGGTGCTCTATTTCCTGATTGTTTTGCCAGTCAGCAAGCTGATGGCTCACCATAAGAAGGGCGTGCCGGAGGAGAGCGCCACGCGCGAGTGCCCCTATTGCCTGAGCAGCATTCCAGCGGGGGCCAGCCGCTGCGCTTACTGCACCTCGGACCTGGGCCAAAGCGAGCCTTCTTCGGCTCCGGCGGCTGGAGCTTGATGCCCTTTTCTGGCTCGCCTGGCCAACGAGCCAGCGTCTGAGCCGGATCTTCCTTGGCCCTGGTTGAGAGGGGGTATTTTCTGTCTCCTCCCTCGCCTGGCAGGAGATTCGTGCTATACTAATCTACGGAATCCGAGGGCAATGCAAAGCGTGTGATCAGGTGAACGCCGGGTCAGAGACAGGGCAGAGCCAGAGCCGCACGCCTGAGCCAGTGGTGGCTCAGCCACGGCCTGGCCGAGAGCAGCCTGATCTGCTCTGCTCTCTTTCTGCACCGCGTACGGAGGACCGGCGTGGCCTGGTCACTTCTGTGCTAGGCCGGTTGTGGATTCGCTAGACCACAAGCCCCTGGAGAGGCGGCCTGACTTAGTTCTTTGTTGAGGAAGGAAACGGAGCGCTTAGGATGTCATCGTCATCTGCGTCGGGGCCACTACGGCTGGAAGACTGGATTAGAGATATTCCCGATTTCCCCCAGAAGGGCGTTCTCTTCCGCGATATCACGCCCCTTCTGCAAAATCCCGAGGCTTTCCGCGCCGCCATTGATCGCCTGGCAGCCCATTACTCTGGTGCGGGCATTCAGACTGTCGTTGGCGTCGAATCCCGAGGCTTTATTTTCGCTGCCCCCCTGGCCTACTTGCTCGGCTGTGGCTTCGTCCCAGTGCGCAAGTTCGGTAAACTGCCAGCGAAGACGGTCAGCGTGGAGTACGCTCTGGAGTACGGTACCAATATTGTAGAGATGCATACCGACGCCATCAAACCAGGCGAGCGGGTGCTGATCGTCGACGACCTGCTGGCCACCGGTGGTACGGTCTCGGCGGCGATGGAGCTGGTCGAGAAGCTGGGTGGCCATATCGCTGGCATTGCTTTCCTGGTCGAGCTGACCTATCTGAAGGGCCGCGAGCGCCTCAAGGGCTACGATGTCTTCGCTCTGATTAAGTATTAAGGCGGCGAGCCAGCCGGGCCGGAGCGGAGAGGAGTACACAAGACCGGCAGACAAGCAGGCCAGGGGCGTCACGTTCGTTCTTCTCTCCCTCCGCCATGTTTCAAGGCCGCCGAACGCGGGGGAAACCAGGGCGCTTGCCGGTGGTCCCTCTCTGCTCCCGCATCGCAGTGGAGCGACCTCTCTCCTCACAGATCTTGCCTCTATCTGGCTGCCTCCTCGTCTGGCTGCCTGGCTGATTTGGCATCCTCAACTGCCAACGGCTGCGCTCACCGCGTTGCATTGGTGGTTACTAGTTAGATGGAGCGTCTCCCTCCGGCAATGAGTTCAACGAGGAGCAAGAGGAGCGAGGCCCCAAGAAAGGCGACCAGCGTCGTTCCGAGAAAGTGAAACGTCTCGTTGATGCCCAGCAAGCTCATCAGAAAGCCCCCAATGACGGCCCCTACCAGCCCAACGCAGATGTCGAGTAGACACCCCAATCCTTGCCCACGTACCAGCTTTGCCGCTAGAAAGCCCGCTATCAGTCCGACCAACAGCCAGGCAAGTAGCTCGCCCGGATAGAGGTGGATATGACCCAGGCCCGGGTGAAAGCTAATTCCATCCATCATGAAAGGCCCTTTCTCTCCTTCTGCTGATGTCTTGCGTTGCCAGGTGCCGGAGGCAGCGCTGGAGCACAACCGGGAGAAGGCACGGTCTGCCCTCTCTTCCGGCTGGTGCGACCACCGGCCCAGGCAACGGTTGCCACGCCTCTGGCGGATATGATACCCTACGAAGGCATGGCTCTTTCCTTCTCTTTTCTCCACTTCGCTCTACGTATGAGGACGACAGGAGTCGCAGACGATGTCTTCCAGGCCCGATCTCTCTCAGGACACTGCTCGCTCTGCCAGTAGGCCGGGAGACGGGCCGCCGGGAAACCCGCAGGGGGACCGTGGCAGCAGACAGAACCTCTTGAGCTGGTTGCAGCTTCCTCGCGATGTCTATCTGCTGCTGTTCTATACCCTGGGTAAGGGTTTCCAGCTGACAATCGGGACGCTTGATATCAATTACTATGCCCATAGTCTGGGCTATCAGCCGGACTTTATCGGGCTGCTGAGCGCGCTGCCAGCCCTCGGTTCGCTGATCAGTGCGGTGCCCAGTGGCATGCTGGCTGATCGCTTAGGCTATAAGCCGGTGCTGCTGGCTTCGGCTTTATCAATGCCTTTCTTTCTGGCAATGATTGGCCTGACCTCGGCGGCACCGCTGATGCTGCTGGCTGCCTTCTTCCAGGGGGTAGCTTCGGCGGCTTACTGGGTGACAAACGTTCCTCTGCTGATTGAGAAGACCAGTGAGGAGCGGCGAGTGGGCGTGCTGGCTCTCAATAGCTTTGTGCTGCTGGGCATAGGCTCTTTGGGTAATCTGCTCGGCGGAGCTATCCCCGAGCTGGTGGCCTGCCTGTTGCAGGTGAGCGCTAACAGCGTTCTGGCTCTGCGCTGGGGTGTGCTGAGCGCTTCGCTGGTGAGTCTGCTCTTCGGGCTGCCTCTCTGGTGGCTACGATCTGCGCCTCCACGGGCATCCCACGCCGGAACGGCCCAGGTGGCTAAAGCGTCTCCGCCTCCCGAGGGCGCCGGGTCTTCCTCTTCAGCAACCGGGGGGCGCTTTCCTCTGGCCGTGTTCGTCAAGCTGCTGGTGCCCGATCTGATTTTCAATATGGGCGAGGGGGCGGTCATCGCCCTGATCCAGCTGTTTTTTGTCTTACGCTTCTCTCTGCTGCCGGGGCCGCTCGGGGTGATTTTCACGATCTCTGGCCTGGCCGGCGGCCTCTTTTCTCTCACGGCCCCTCTCTTCGTGCACCGCTGGCGCAAGATCAAGATCATCACGACGGTGATGTATGCCAGCGCTCCATTGATGTTGCTGATCGGCTATTCGCCAATCTTGTTAGTCGCCGTGCTCGGCGAGTACACGCGCTCCTTTCTGCGCCTGCTGATCGAACCGGTCTATACGGCCTTCGCAATGGAGCAGGTCTCTGAGCGCTATCGCGGCAGGTTAAGTGGCTTCTACTCGGTGACCTGGAGCGTTGGCTACAGCCTGGGGCCAACGGTGGCCGGCTGGCTCCAGACCTATGTGAATCTCTCCGCCGCCTTTCTCTTCGCCGCCATTTGCCTGGTGATCGCCGCAAGCCTGCTACTGGCGGCCTTCGGTCGCCGGCCTGTGAGCGCACCTGACCCGCGATGAGCTGCGATGAGTAGTGAAGGCCACTCAGACGGACGGGGAAGACACCGGTGTAGAGAGAGACCAGGGGCGGCCAGAGAGAGTTTCTTCCTGCTGCGCTGCGGCTAACGGTGACAGGAACGCCCATTTTGGGGTATCATTAGGAGAGGTTAATCGAAGGAATGGAACCTGCAGCATGCAGGTACCTTTCTCATCTCTTGCTGCTTGCATGAGCAATGCTCTCTCTTTCCTGTGGCCCGGGTAGAGGGTAGCAGAGAGGCATGGAGTCTTTTGGGGGAAGAAGGCTTATGCCATCGGCAGCCATCGAGGCCTTGGCTGATCGAGCCGGGATAGCGTTCGTTGGGACAGGAGCCACTTCTGATGAAACCAGGTCAGGCCACTTCTTCTCCAGCTGTAGAGGCCGCTCACCAGAGTGAGCATCGGGGAACGAGGACAGAGGCGAGGAGGGAGGCCGAGATCAATGGCTCCCGTCCAGCAGTGGCAGAGACACCCACGGTCGCCGGGCAGGTTGCCCTTCTCACGCCATCGCCAGCTCGCTCCTCCAGGCTTGCCCTGGTGCCAGCAGAGGGCTGGTTGCCATTGGGACTGGTGGCGGTCGCGCTCTCAGCCCTGGTGGCGGCGATCATCTCAGCCAATTGGGTAGCCGGGACCTGGATTCTGCTCTGGAGCGCTCCTCTGGGCCTGCTGGCCGGCTTTCTCGTGGCGAAGAGCCGCTCGCTGTCTCAGCCACTGCTCCATCTCGCGGCCTTTTTCTTCGGCTATTGGGTGGCTTTTGCGCTGACGGCGGGCGCTGCCCTGCACATCTCCTGGACCGCGCTGCTCTCTGATCTGCAGGCAATGGTGAGCAGCGGCGCTGGCCCTGGCCTGGCGGTAGTCTCCAGCGAGCATATTTTTCTGCTTTACCTCTGCTTCCTCAGCTTCTTCTTAGGCTACCTGGGAAGCTGGTTAACGTATCGCGCACGCCTGCCCTGGTTGGTGGCATTGACCTATTGCTCGATTATGCTGGTCAATCTCCAGTACAGCCGCCAGGCTTCACCCCTGCTGCTGCCGGTCATGCTCGGCGCGCTCCTATTGCTGATTGGCCGCTTGTATCTGGCGACGTTGCTCGACGACTGGCATAGCCTGGGCCTCTCCGCCGATCGTTCCTGGTTGCGCTCTCTGCTTGGTCGCAATCTGGCGTTGACCTCCCTGCTCATGTTGCTCTCCCTGCTGCCCGCGCTGCTTCTTCCTCCGCTGATGCAACCAGGCTGGGGGAGTCGTTTCTGGGAGGATCTGAATACGTTCTCCGGCACCCTGCTGCATCAACACCTGACTGGCTCAGGTCCGTCGGCGCAGGCACCCTCGCTGGACACCACGGTTTTCTTCGGCGATCGGCTGACGGTCAGCGGCTCGGTCTCTCTGCCAATGGGGAGCGTGCTGGAATATAGCGGAAGTGCGGCTCCGGCCTATCTGGAAGCTGTGACCTATAACCAGTTCGATGGCCATAGCTGGACGTCGACAACGCAGACCGCGGTCACTCGCTTTGCGGCGGGGCAGCCGCTTCCCCCTGATACGGTCGCCGGTCACTATCGAGAGGTCAGCGCGCAGATCCACCTGCTCCAGGTTCCCCAGAGCAAGTACAACTATTTGTTCGCTCCCCCTCAGCCGGCCCGCTTCAGCGTCCCGGCCATGACCTACGGCGATGGCCTGGTCAGCGCCTGGGCTCAGCAGGAGCCGCTGCATTCCGGTGAGCGCTATACGGTGCTGGCGCGAGTGCCAAAGATCGATGCAGCCGCGCTGGCTCGCATCCCTTTGCTCTCAGCGAACCCGCGCTTCTGGCAAAGCGATCCGGCCCTGCCTGTTCTGGAACGCGACTATCTGCAGTTGCCGGCCAGCCTGCCCCACAAATTGATGCAGACGGCGCTGGAGTGGACACGGGGCGCAAGCAATGCCTTTGAAGCTATGCAGCTGCTGGTGAGTCATCTGAGCGATCCGCGCCAGTTTAGCTATTCGATCAACAATCCGCCGATCCCCGCGGATACCGATGTGGTGAGCTGGCTGCTGCAGACGCACACTGGCTATTGTACCTACTATGCAAGCGCAATGGTGGTGATGGCCCGCTTGTTGGGGATCCCGGCACGCATTGTCGTGGGCTTTAGCCAGGGCCACTTCGATGCCGGACGCCAGGTGTGGGTGGTCAATGGCAGCGACGCCCACAGCTGGGTTCAGATCTATTTTGCTGGCCAGGGCTGGATCGATTTTGATCCAACTCCCGGCTTCGCTCTCGGGCCGGCCTTTTCGGGAACGCCAGCCCCTTCATCTGCGTCCTCAGTCTCCCATAGCTCCACTGCCACAGCGGGCAGCCAGCCCGGTCAGGAAGGCTCTTTCACCCCTCCAGCGCCCGATCAGCGCCCTGAGACTCCTCGTGGCCCGCTCCAGCGAGTCTTGTCATCCCCCTGGCTGCTGCTGACGCTGCTGGCTTCAACGGGCCTGGGTCTGTTGCTGGTGCTGGCCATCGGGACGAGCATCAGAAGGCGCCAGCTTGATCGCCAGTTGAGTCCAGTGGCACGGCTCTTCTGGCGCTTGTGCCGCCTGGCGAGCCTGGCCGGCTTCCAACCACGCTCCTGGCAGACGCCATACGAGTACAGCGCACGGCTGAGCCGCGCCATGCCGGAGGCCTCCCTGCCGCTGCGTCGATTGACCGAGCTATTTGTGCGCGAGCGCTGGGCCCCACCCTACGAGCTATCCAGCAGTGCCGACAGGTCCGAGCTGGAACGCCTCTGGCCGCCGCTGCGCCGCAGTCTCTGGCGCCTCTGGCTGCGCCGCTTCAGCTGAGGCTAGCCTTCTTCTCTTTCCTGCCAGCAAACCCAGTGATCGACAGATACAAAGTTATCGCCACGTGTTACCAAAGATCGCCTGAAACGTTCTCGTAGATAGAAAGTGCTTTGAAAGCAACAGCAACGAGAACGGTGGGTGAGGAAGAGGACGTGGAAGTGGAGAAGAGGTCTGAGCGAGGCAGAAACCAGGTCGACGCCGCCGAGTGGGCGCAGCATCCTCTGCCTTTGCCAATTGTGGAAGGAACGTGTGGTTGGGGCCGACTCTTCCAGCTCTACCCTGATCATCTGCGGGTTCACGGGGTCGTCTACGAGCTGCGCCACTTGACCCAGATTCGCCCGATCTATCGCTCCCTGCTGGGCCTACCTTCGGCCCGGCTGGAATTGACCTTTGGTCAGCAGCGCGTGATTCTGCGTGGAATTGCTGCGGTGGAGGATGTGCGCAAGATGGTTGATTATCTGCTGCGCACCTGCCCGCAGGCACGCTTGCTTGCAGTCCCTGGCCATGAGCCGGCGCCCACCGACTCCGAGAGAACCAGCGCTGACCCGGCAGAGACGGCTGCCCCTCCGACCGCAAGAGAAACGCCGACAGCCCTGATGCGCGCGCTGGCGCCGACAGGCTGGCAGATGGCTCGCCGGGAGCTACTGCAGCGCCGCCAGGCCCGCCTTCAGGAGGAGCGTGAGCGTCGCCAGGAGATTACGCTCTCCCGACAACGCGGACGGCGCTCCCCATTGAAGGACCCTCTACCACCTATCCAGGTCCCCGTTCGCCTGGCCTTCGGCGAGCGCGCTTACTATTGCTGCCAGGCAACGCTCTGTAATGAGCAGCTCCGGCCCTTCGCTCCCCCGGAGGAGGCCGTGCGCGACCACGGTCTGCTCATTCTGACCGATCGCCGTCTGATCTATCTGGGGCGCCGCTGTCAGATCCTGCTTGGCTACGACCATGTGCTGCAGGTGATCCGCCAGCGCAACGGGGTGGCCTTCCTGGCCGATCACTGGCGGCGCCGCGAGCTGTTCACGATGCGCCGTCCCCTGGAATGCGTACTTTGCCTGGAGAAGCTGCTGTGGCGCTTCCAGCAGGAGCGCCAGCTCTCGACGTTGATGAGCGTTGAGTTGGAGGAGCATGGCGAGGGAGAGGCCGGCCTCAGTCATGAGGCTAGCCAGCGAGAACGCCGTGGCGGCAGTGAGCCGGTGACACGCTAGCCTGGCGGGCAGTGAGCGGTGGAGAAGAGGCGAGGAGAGGAGCAGGCATCAGCATGCTGGATACGGTGATGGCGCTGTGGAACCGCGGCTGTGCTTTGCGCTTTCTGCTACTCACCCTGTTGGCGCTAGCAGCCCTACTGAGCTTCGGCCTGCCGATCTGGCTGGGCAGCCAGTCAAGTCGGCCTGTCTCCTCCCAATCAGAGGGAGCACTGGCGGCCCAGACGCAGGAGCGCATTGCCGAAAGCACCATGACGGTTCCCCTACCGCCTAGTCTGACGCCGCCGAGCCACGGTGGCCCTTCTCAGTCAGGAAGCAGCCTGAGTTTTCCACCCTTCCCGCCATGCGGGAGTCCTCTGACCATGCCGCAGCCGGGACCAACGGCCCTGCCTGTGGTTACGCCGACGGTACGTCCTCAGCCGCATCCCACGCCACGGCCCCAGCCCTCGCCGTCGCCCTTACCTCAACCTCAGCCCTCCCCGACACCGGCCCCCACGCTTACCCCAACACCAACACCTACGCCCGTCCCTTCTCCTACACCCCTACCGACGCCGACCCCAACACCAGCACCTTCTCCCACCCCCACCCCAACACCAACCCCTGTACCGTCACCTACACCCGTTCCCTCCCCCTCACCTCCCGCACCCACAGCCACGCCTATAGCTACGCCCACTCCCTCACCAGACCCTGATCCGACCGAGGCCCCTTTCCTGCTCCCCACTCCCTCAGCCCGCACCACTCCAGCCACCTCCCCAGAACACGCCTTGCTCGCGGATGAGGAAGGGACTGACCAGCAGCGGCAGGTCGACAGGAACCTATCAGACCAGGCCCGGAAGCACCACCTGAGCGACCTGCACAGCAGGGTCCAGGTGACCTCTCCAAAAAAAGCGGGACGAATGGGAGCGCCATTCATCCCGGAACTCTGAGCTTTCTCTTTTGATCGCGGCGGGGATCATCTCCCTCACCGGTTCAAGATGGCGGAGGAGGTGGGATTCGAACCCACGGGGGCTGTTAACCCCACACGATTTCCAGTCGTGCTCACTAGGCCACTATGAGACTCCTCCGTAAGATAGCAACAACCATGTCAATCACCGGCTGCCACTGCGCTCTCTCGCTCACAGCGGCCCGACCAGGGAGACTAACATGGGAGTGACCCGCTTCGCCGGGATAAGCGTGAGCGAGTCACTATTTGTGGCGGAGAGAGTGGGATTCGAACCCACGAGGGTCTTTCGGACCCTACCGCTTTTCGAGAGCGGCTCAATCAACCACTCTGACATCTCTCCGGCGCATAGTATATCACATTCCCCGGGTGGCTGACAAGGGGGTGTAAAACAGCCCGCACAAACGTTGGCAGCAGAGAGTGCATTTGCACTAACCTCCAGCCATCCGGCCAACAGCCTCCCCAGCCAGGTTGCCCAGCGCAAAGCAGAGAACAAGACAGAAGAGGTTATCAGGCACCGGGGCGGGATTGCCAAAAAGAAAGACACCAGTGACCAGGGGGCAGCTTCCCAGCAGGAGCACGCTCCTCCCCTGCCGAAGAAGCTGCCCGCGCTTCGTCCTGCTCTATCCTGGCCGAAGCAGGAACCAATCACTGTCGAGCGTTGTCTCCGCTCGCAGGGTCAGGAGGCTTCCTCTTGCGATTCAGAAAATTCGCCGATAGCCCCATGCTCATAGAGCCAGCGAGCGAACTGCAGATGCGGGTCGCCGCTGAGATAGGGCGGGATCTCACCGCTCTTTTGTACACGGCGGCGCAGCTGTAGCAGGCGCTGAATCTCCTCCGGGAGAAAACCAGCTTCGCGCAAGGGATCGAGGGCTTCCGCCTCTGGCAGCGTCTGCTCGTTGGCCTCCAGAGGCAGGTGTAGCTGCTCCATTGGAGAGCGCTCCTCGCCGCAGGCAGGTTCCTGCTCATGTTGATTCTCATATTCTCGTCTATCCATAGGACGCTGTCTCCTCTCAATGCAAAGCTGCCATCAGCTCAGCTTGTCTATCTCTATCTGTATGCTTGCTCTGTTACATGACCCGCTCACTCACTGGGGAAGCTACTTCCTACCCCAGCCGATCCACTCACCAGCGCCGCGCATCAGCCCGCCCAAAAAGCAGCTGCGTCCGGCTGCTGAGTCAGAGCCGGGCGCGAACACTCTCGCTCTGGCAAGCGGAGGGGGATTCCCAATCTCCCTTATCTTTCTCTATAGAACATCCATATCGGCAAAAAAATGCCGGCGATTAGACCTCCCCCTTTGCTTGGCGAGAGAATTTCAGGGCCGAAAGAATCTCAGGACCTTTGGCATAGCAAGGAAGCGACCTCCGTCAGTAGCTCAACAGCAAGCACTCTCGTACACTCTAGCTAGACAAGGGAGCAGACAAACCCAACAAACCCAGCTGGCAAAGTTAGCCAGCGACGGGCCACCGGACCAGCGCCATGAAGCGCCCCAGGCAACTGCTAGCCCAGACATCCACATCCTCCCAGCCTGTCAGCCGATCAAGCAGTCAGTCACCCAGGCCAACCAGGCACACCCTGCCAGGGAGAGTCAGCCCAGCCAGCAATAGATCACAAGCCAGAGGGGAGTGGGCAGGATAGAGAGGGCAGGCAGTCCAGCCGATGAGCCGTGAGGGCCAGAAGTACGAGGAGAGGAGAGCAAGTCAGCAGGGCGAGACCTCAGTCCGGCAAGGAGATGTCTATCGATGACCAGTTCCGCGCACCTGGAAGAGATCTGGGCCGAGTTCATGCGCACCCACAGTCAGGCACAGCGCCGCCTGTTGATCGAGGCTTATGTACCGCTGGTGAAAGTCACCGTCGATCGGTTAGGCATTCCGACACGCAGCCTGCTGGAAGTCGATGATCTGATCGGTTACGGCATGCTTGGCCTCATCAACGCCATCGATCGCTACGATCCTACGCGCGGGATCAGCTTCGAAGCCTTTGCCAGCCCGCGCATCCGGGGAGCGGTAATCGACCAGCTACGCGCCCTCAACTGGTTCTCGCGCTCGGCCCTGCAGCGCATCAAGCAGGTCGAGCAGACGATGGCCGAGTTGGAGCGACGGCTGGGGCGACCAGCGCGCGACGAGGAGATGGCCGCGGCGCTCGGAGTCTCACTGCGCCGCTATCGCCGCATGCTCCAGGAGGTAGGTACGGTCATTCTCTCGCTGGATAGCCCCCTTCACGCGCCTGAGAGCGAGGGCGACCTTTACTCCCTCGGCGATGCCCTGGAAGACCATGCCACCCCCGAGCCGGCCAGTGCAGTCGAGCGCCGTGAGCTGCTGCAAGCCCTCAGCCAGGCTATCGAGCACCTCCCTCGCCGCGAGCGCCTCTTACTCGCCCTCTACTATGTCGAGGGCCTCAGCATGAGCGAAATCGGCAAGATACTCGGCATCTCGCAGTCACGCGTGAGCCAGCTGCACGCTCAGACGCTGCTTCACCTGCGTATCAGTCTCGGGCTACACGAACCACAGCACAAGCGTGGGAGTTACACAAGTACTCGTTCTACATCAACACACGAACACGCCCGGCAAATCGATTCGCTCGCCCATCAGCAAGTCCCCACTGTACCATAGCCTGGATCGTATAGTATCATAAACAGAGTATTATTACGATCCCTGGTTTCCCTGTTGATCGTGAGCGACCTGTTGACGACGAGAAGGGAGCAGGCTTCCTCGGCAGGAAAGCCAGCCCCGGTGTCACACCTTTCAGGGGAGGGTACCCAGGTGCAGATCAGGGCTCCGCATCACTCTCAACGACCACGGCGGCTTCGGCCACAGCAGCAGGGCCGCTCAGCGCTGAGACGATGGCCAAGGCGCTGCGGCCCGTCAACAGGGATAGACCCCCACTGCGCGCAACGCCCGGGGAAACAGTGGTTGCTGAAGCACGGTGTACAATCTACAGAGAGGGTAGTTTTATCGCCAGCGCGAGTGCGCACGCGGGTCTGCGAGATCGAACCTCGCTTGCTTGTGCGGAAAATCCTGGCGCTGAATCGTCTTTTGACAAAGAGCGCACATTGAATCTGCACAAGGCGCTCACAGACCAGCGGTTTGTTGTGCTCCGTGCCAGTGACAGGAAACGGCCTACCCGTTTCCGTCACCAGCAACGTCCAGTGTGAGCAGGAAGCCCACTCGCTGCTCGGCATCTCGTCTGTGTTCGGCTTGAAGAGACGCCTGTAAGGTGTCATCTGCAGCGCAGGGACGTCTCGGAAATGCTTCTGGGGAAGGGAGCCTTACATGCTTGTTTTGAGACGCAAAGTTGGTGAAAGCATCATTCTCGGTGGGGTCATTAGCATCTCGGTCCTCGCGGTCGAGGGGGAGCGCGTCAAAATCGGGATCAGCGCTCCACCAGAGGTGACCATTGTACGCGAGGAGCTGTTACGCTCGGGGCAGGACCAGCACCAGCAAGCAGCGGCTAATGCTTCGACCGTGACGAATGCTCCAAGCGTACAGCGCTCGTAGCGGTTCATCTATCATCCAGCCCATCGCTCGTTCCGTTCAAAGAAAGGCCAGGTTCCCGGGCAGGCAGTGCCAGCGCCTGTCTGGAAACCTGGCTTGATCTCTTGACGATTAGCAGGAGGTGCAAGGCTAGCATCAGGCTTGATAGCTCGTTGCCAGCGCCTCTCTCCTCGTGTGAGCTGTTCGCACCTGCTGCCGTGGTTACTCGCTGGGGGCCTCGACCTTGTAGCCGTTACTTGGCTCCACAGCCTCCATACGCGCAGAGGCGGCCTCTGGCTCCTCGCCACGGATAAAGGCCTCGGTCATGGCGCGCGCGACATCATCAGGATACTGCACTGGTGGCGACTTCATGAGGTAGGCGCTCGGTCCAATCAGGGTGCCGCTGAGGCCACGGTCCAGCGCGAGCTTGGCCATACGCACCGCGTCAATGACGACGCCGGCAGAGTTGGGCGAGTCCCAGACCTCTAGC
This sequence comes from Thermogemmatispora aurantia, assembly GCF_008974285.1. GTDB lineage: Bacteria > Chloroflexota > Ktedonobacteria > Ktedonobacterales > Ktedonobacteraceae > Thermogemmatispora > Thermogemmatispora aurantia. The sequence goes on from NZ_BKZV01000002.1 coordinate 734,714, forward strand.
TTCAGCTCCAGGTTGAGCGGCACATCACCGAAGGTACGCCCCTCCAGACGGATGTAGGCCCACTTGCGATCTTGCAGCCAGGCTACGTAGTCCGATGGTCCAATGTGGACATTCTCCGGTGACAGCTCGTAGTCCAGCTGGCTGGTGACGGCGTTGGTCTTGCTGATCTTCTTGGACTCCAGTCGCTCACGCTCTAGCATGTTGTAGAAGTCGGTGTTGCCGCCAACGTTGAGCTGCATGGTGCGCTCCAGGCGCACACCACGGTCACGGAAGAGCTTGGCAAGCACACGATGAACAATGGTGGCGCCGACCTGGCTCTTGATGTCGTCTCCAATCATCGGCAGCCCGGCCTCTTTAAAGCGCTCCTGCCAGTACTGCTCACGCGCGATGAAGACCGGGATGCAGTTGACGAAGGCAACACCAGCCTGCAGCACTTGCTCGACATACCACTTGGTGGCTGTTTCGGAACCAACTGGCAGGTAGTTGACCAGGACGTCGGTCCCGGTGTCCTTGAGAATGCGCACAACATCGTCGGTCTTGCCCGGCGCTTTGGTGATGACTTGCGAGAGGTATTTGCCCAGCCCGTCGTGGGTCATGCCTCGATAGACTTTGACTCCCAGCGGCGGAACGTCGGCAAAGCGGTAGGTGTTGTTGGGGGCAGCATAGATGGCCTCAGCAAGGTCCTTGCCAACTTTGTTCTGGTCAATATCGAAAGCTGCTGAAAATTCGATGTCACTGATATGATAGCCCCCCAGGGTGACGTGCATCAGCCCCGGTACGAAGTCGTCCGGCCTGGCGTTGCGATAATAGTAGACACCTTGCACAAGCGAACTGGCACAGTTGCCAACGCCCACAATGGCTACGCGAACTTTCTTCGATCCTGGCATGATCGTTCCCTTCCTCCTACGAAACTAGCTAGCTAATCAATATAGTGTCATTCGCCGCGTGACTACTGCGCTGCGTAAAACACGCAAAATATCCATCCCCACCCATCAAACAACCCACGCTACGCTGGAGTTGATCCAATTCGTCTGCTCGCTGAATGCAACCCTGACTCTGGCAGTCGACGACGCTGTTGCCGCCAGAAAAAAAGATGGTGCGGAGAAGAGTGCGAGGATTCCTTTCTCTGGAGGTAGGACTGCTTCCGATTCCCTCTCTGCCAGATGCATGCACCTCCTCACAAATTAGCAGGCTGTCAATATTATACTATTATCTCTGGGCAGGAGAGCAAGCAGCTAGCTCTGCCTTGCGGATCGCTCTCACTGTCGCTGGTCAGCCGCCGCATCGGCCCACGGCTCTCGCTCGCGCTCTCCTCCGTCGTCCCCCCCGACCACACCCCCACGCGCTGGCTTCTGCATTACCGCACTTCGCTTCGCTTCGCCTCGCCTCGCCCAGCACAGCGCCATCCGCGGCAGACACTTCCCCTCGACCGCGCTCTGCACGATGCGTCGATCTCAGGGAATCCTCTCTGAGGTTTCTGGTGTAAACGGGTTTTCCCATGTTTTTAAACAGTGCAGGCAGGCTGTCTATTCCCGCAGATTCCATGCACCAAATTCCTCGCTGCCAGACGTTCTGTCTGTGTCAATCTGCTCTCTTAAGCTTGCTAACCCTTGATGCACCCAATAAAAGAATTTATGAGATCATAGTGTATAATAACTGACATTAGACAAGAAAGGAATTGCAAGATGGATAGACGTGCTCGTTACCGTGGGAGCCTGCTCGGTCTGGCCTGTGGCGATGCTGTGGGCACAACGCTGGAGTTCCGATCTCCTGGTTCCTTTGCTCCGCTGACCGATATGGTCGGTGGGGGACCCTTTGGGCTGCAGGCCGGCCAGTGGACCGATGATACGTCGATGGCGCTCTGCCTGGCGACCAGCCTGGTGGAATGTCAGGGTTTTGATGTGCGCGATCAGATGGAACGCTATGTGCGCTGGCGTGATGAGGGCTATCTGTCGAGTACGGGCTATTGCTTTGATATCGGGGGTACGGTGGCCAGGGCTTTGAGGCGCTTTGATGAGACGGGAGACCCGCTGGCCGGCTCCCCTGATCCGCACTACGCAGGCAATGGCTCCCTGATGCGCCTGGCTCCTGTGCCGCTCTGTTATGCGCGTCATCCGCGGGTCGCGTTGGAGAAGGCCGCCCTCAGCTCGCGTACGACGCACGCAACGGCGACAGCGGTGGATGCCTGCCGCTATATGGCCGGGCTGATCGTGGGAGCGCTGGATGGCGTCAGTAAGGAGGAGTTGCTGACGCCTTTCTATACGCCGGTGCCCGGCTCCTGGGAGGAGCAGCCGCTGACGCCAGAGATTGCTGAGGTAGCGGCTGGCTCGTTTAAAGTGCGTCAGCCGCCAGAGATCCGCGGCCTTGGCTATGTGGTGAAGACGCTGGAGGCGGCGCTCTGGGCTTTCTACCATAGCACTTCGTTCCGCGAGGGCTGCCTGCTGGTGGTAAACCTGGGCGACGATGCCGATTCGACCGGGGCGGTCTATGGCCAGCTGGCGGGCGCCTTCTACGGCGAGGAGGCCATCCCCGCTGAGTGGCGCGCCAAGCTGGCGAAGCGCGAGCTGATCGAGTCGCTGGCCGACGCTCTCTATGAGCTGGCCGAGCGTATCCTACCGGAATCCTGAAGTCTGCAGAGAAAAGGAGAGAGGAAAGGTCGGAGCACGATCACCCAGGACCGGGACGGACAGGAGGCTCGGTTGACACTCGCCAGAGGGTAGACTGATGCACCGCATGGATCGCTTGACTGCCATTGTGCTGCTCTTGCAGCGCGGTAAATGGACCGCCGCCTCTCTCGCGCGACATTTCGAGGTTTCACGCCGCACGATTCTGCGCGATATCGAGGCCCTGTGTGAGATGGGCATGCCGGTAGTGGCCGAGCCGGGACCAGGCGGCGGTTATAGCTTGCCAGCGGATTATGCCCTGGCCCCCCTGCCGCTGTCGCTGCACGAGGCCCTGCTGCTGCGTTTGGCACTGAGCAGCCTCTTGCAGTTACGCTCAGTTCCTTTCAAGGAGGCGCGGGCCTCGCTGTGGGCCAAGATTACGGCGCTGCTGCCATCGCGTGAGGAGATCGAGCCAGGCCTGGAACAGATGCTGAGTTCCTCATCCGCGGCGCGCTCCAGAGGGGCAGAGTTCCCAGTGCCCTTCTTTAGCGATTTGCTGCAGGCGCTGGCGGCAGGCCGCTGGGTTCGGGTAACCTATCGCTCGGAGCGGCGCCAGTCGGAGCAGACCCTGCTGCCCCAGCGCCTGTTTACCAACGCTGGCCTCTGGTACTGCTATGCCTACTCTCTGGAACACGACTGTGTGCGCCTCTATCGCGTCGATCGCCTGCTCCGCCTGGAGATACTGACCGAGCCTCCCAGCGCGAAGCCACCGGAGATCAGGGACCGGTGGGAAGATCCAGCCTTCCCAGAGATCTGCATCCGCCTGACCGAGCGCGGGGCGCTACGTCTTGAGCGCTGCATCCCGCTGGCAGCTCGCCTGCAGCGCGAGGCCGATGGCAGTGGTTGGCTGCTCCTGCATTGGAATCCAGACGACTATGACTGACTGGCGCGCCAGCTCTTGAGCTTAGGCCCGGAAGCCCGGGTTTTGACGCCGACGGCCCTGCGCCAGTGTCTCCAAAGGCTCGCCAGCCAGATTCTGGCATGCTCCGAGGAGGAGAAAATGGTGACATAGTGTTGTCACCAGGTCAGGGGTAGACTGGTCCTTGTCCTGGCCGACCTGACCGATGCGGGCAGCGATCTTGACAGCCGGTCCAGTCAGGTTGCAGACCAGGATGCGCATGAGTTGCTGCTCAGGAGCATAGAAAGGAGTCTCTCATGGCCCAACGGAGTATTATCCACCTTGAGTTGCCAACACGCGACCGCGACGCCAGTGCCGTCTTTTACCAGGCTGTGTTCGGCTGGCAAATGAGACATAACAGCAGATACGACTATTTGTACTTTGAGACCCAAGACGGGATACACGGGGGCTTTCCCGGCCCCGACGGCCAGAGCCAACGCGAGGGGGAGCCGCTGATCTATCTGGCCAGCGAGGATATCGAGGCCACGCTGGCCGCGATCGAGGCCCACGGCGGGCGCTGCCTGATTCCGAAGACGGAGATCCCCGGCCTCGGCTGGTGGGCCCTTTTCCGCGATCCCGCCGGCAATCGCCTCGGCCTCTTTACTCCTGCGCCGTCTACGTCGGGCGAGTGAGCCGCACCGGCGTTGCTTTCCCCTCCGCCCGAGTCCGGCCCTAGCCGCGGGCCTGGCTCTGGCGGAAAAATTCGACCGTTTGGCGAATGCCCTCTTCCAGCGTGACCTGCGGCTGCCAGCCGAGGAAGCGCGCTGCTTTGCCACAGTCGAAGTAGGCAAGCCGGATGTCGCCCGGTCGCTTGGGAGCGCGCTGGATGGGGGCCTCGAAGCCAGTGAGATTGACAAGCTGACGGTAGATCTCGTTGACCGAGGTAGGCCGCCCGGTGGCAATACAGAAGACGTCGTTGTCACCTCGCTCCAGCGCCAGCAGGTTGGCCCGGGCGACATCGCTGACAAAAACATAATCCTTGGCCTGCTCGCCGTCCCAGTCGATGCGCACACTCTCCCCAGTGAGGAAGCGACGGGCAAAAATGGCGATGACGCCCGCCTCGCCGTTGGGGTCCTGACGTGGCCCGTAAACGTTGCCGTAGCGTAGGATGGTGTAGGTCAGACCGTGGGCCTCATGCCAATAGCGCAGGTAATGCTCACCAACCATCTTGGTAATGCCGTAGGGCGACTCGGGCCGCTGTGGCGTCTCTTCGGTGACGGGCAGCTGCGGCGGCGTGCCATAGGTCGCCGCCGACGAAGCGAAGATGATTTTGCGCACGCCGGCCTGGGTGCAGTTCTGCAGGATGGTGAGCAGGCCGAGGACGTTGACGCGAGCGTCGAGCAGAGGATCACGGGCCGAGACGGCAACGCTGTGCTGGGCAGCATGATGGCTGACGACCTCGGGCCGCACCTCGGCGAAGAGGTCGCGCATGACTTCGGCATCGGTAATATCAGCGCGGAAGAAGCGGGCTTGTGGGGAGATATTGGCCAGGTTACCGCCCCCCTCGCTCCAGAGATTGTCGACGATGAAGACCTCATGACCAGCCGCCAGATAGGTATCGACCAGGTGGGAGCCGATGAAGCCTGCGCCTCCTGTGACAAGAATCTTCATACTGAGCTAGATACAGGCGCCGCGCCTTTCTCTATCCTGGCCAGCTACGTAAGATTGAGACCAGGACCAGGCTAGCGCCTTTCCTCCTTCTGTGATCACGCATGCAGCTGTAACGCACAACTAATACAACTGCCTCACCTCCTGGCCTACTGGCCAAAGCGACACGCAGGCCTTGGAGAAGGCTGAGAGGACCCCGGGCAGGGCTTTATAAACAACTCAACGCCGCTGCCGTGGCCAGCACCCAGCCAGCCGCCAGGCCATGCGCTGCGGTGACAGCAGTTTTCTCTATCTTAGCAAGCGCGAGACGGGGCGTCAAACGCAGCACAGGTGACTCACCCGCCTGCGCTGCCAGGCAACCTGCCCCGACCAGAGGGGATAGTAGTGTTGCCAACCAGCTGCTAGCGTCTTTTATGCGAGGAGGAGGTTGTACCCAGGCGTTCCAGGGCCTGTTGGAGTTCGTGGGCAGGAGTCAAAACCGGGAAGATCTGCAGGCCCGTTTCACGCTCCAGGCGCTCCAGGATGGCTCGATGGTTGCGGCTATCGGCCAGGGCCACGGTCAGTGTCTTACGGGCGCGCCCGATAGGACAACAGTGGAGTTCGTGCGCCAGATGGGGACTGATCGCCTGTCGGACGCTGGCCGGCACGCGCCTGGGCAAGGGCGCGAGATAGGGAATCCCCAGCCGACGCGCTTCGGCTAATAGCTCTTCCACAGGTGCCAAGGAGAGCGAGAACTGAACACCAGGGGCCAGGCGCTGATCTTGTTTTGGGGGCAGAGCCTGAGCCAACTCCGGGGTCGGCCCTGACGCGCGCTCTTGACCTGGCTTCCCTTCGCTATCGGTCTCACTGTCAGCGACAGGCTCGGCAGCCTCTACTAGAGGAGCGTTCAGGACCCGTCGTGGACGAGCCGCTTCACGAAGCACGCTCAGCAGGTTCTGACTGTCGGCACGCTCAAGCATACACCCGCCCACAGCCAGGGCTGTGAGGTTCGCCAGTTCACAGCTCTGTAGCGAGCGGACCCGCGAGCAGAGCGCCCACCAGAGGCGCTCCTCGACTGCCATCCGGCCAGGTTCATCGCAGTCAGGCAAGACAACATAGCCTCGGTAGCCGAGGACAAAAACGCGGTCCGTTCTACGCACCAACGAGCGTAGGGCCGCCAGCAGACGACAGGTGGCCTGAGCACGCCTCTCTACCAGGGCAGGCGAGCGCTGGCCTGCAAAGGTCAGGGTGATTACTACTATCCCCAGCCGCTCCCCCCCGGCGTTCAACAGCTGTTTCAGCTCAGCAGCGAGGATACGCAGACTATCAACCTGCACATAGGTTGCTCCGCTGCTTGCCGCCCCCTGCCAGACCGGTAAAACCATGCGGGTGCTCATCTCTCTCTGCTCCTCTGCCTGCCAGGCCCTGCCGGCAGCTGGCAAAGCAAGCCCCTCCTGGCTGTTACTGCCATACTGCTGTCGGGTCGCAAGCAAGACCAGCCAGCATGACCAGCATGAATAGAACTCAGGCCAGCGCTCGCCCGCGCCCCTCTCTCAATCGAGCGCTATGGATGCTCTGGCTATTACTGTACTCTGTATTCAGCAGAAACGAGACATCGATCTGGTTGCGTTCTCGTTAAGACTGCGCCCCTGTGGTTAAGATCAGTATTCTGCCTCCTTGCTGATGCCGGTCAGCAGGAGAGAGGCAGCCAGTGGATCAGCAGGACTGCCCCCTCTGCCCTCACTCCCCCTCAGCCTTGCTGATCCTGGGGAGAGCCTTTCTGCTCGCTCTCCGCCGGGGCCTTGCGATAGCTGCCAATGAGGTGAACGCGGGCCCCACGCAGCGGCCCCCAGTCGAGCATCTTCTCAAGCAGGCAGGCAAAGGCAAAGAGCGGGCGATTAAAGCTAATATAGCTTGGGTCCCCGTTCAGGAGCAATTGCTCTCGCTCCAGGCCAACAGCCCGCGCCAGACGCTCGATCCGGCCCGGCGAGTTGCTTCGATAGTAGACACGATAGGTATCGTGGGGCTGTCGCCCATAGAGCTTCTGCGTGAGCGGGGCATGGAAGCGATGGGGAACGCTCCGAATAATCCAGACGTTGTAGTTCCAGACGTTAGGCGTCAGGAAAAGGAAATGGCCCCCGGGTTTGAGGACACGCGCGATCTCGCGAAAGGCCGACTCGGGCTGCTCCAGGTGCTCCAGCACCCAGGCGCACGTCACCAGATCGAAGGTGTCGTTAGCAAACGGTAGAGCTTCTGCCCGGCCTACCACTTTGTGGCGAATGATAGTATTCGAAGCCAGAGCTGGGGCATCGGGATCAAGGCCGTAGGTATGCGGCGTGCGCTCATAGACGGCGCGCAGGACATCACTGTGACCACAGCCAATATCGAGGACCCAGGTCTCAGGTCCCACAACGCGCTCAACCAGCTCAACATAGAGGCTGAGACTATCTCGCCAGCCTGGTTTGTGCAAGCGATACTTGGCTCGATAGTGTTCCTGCCGATTGGGGAAACCTCCTGTCTTGAGCGTCTCCTCTTGCGGAACGAGTACCACGCCAGGTCGCCACCCTTCTTGTGGTTTTATGAATGCTCTTTGACGCTCTCACTCATCACTCAGCGCTGCCTGGGGATAGATCGTCCTTGCTTCCCGGCCTGACCGCAGAATGCAGGCCAGCGCTCTGCCCGGACAGACACTTCTCATGAGAGAGTAATGACACTTAACGGGAAATGATCGCACAGCTTCAGGCTGTATTCCTCCCTTTGTTCTCCCTCGCCTGCAGAGCATAGAGCAGCGCATCGACGCCAAAGGCCTCGCTAATCGCGCTGAGTGGCTCCCAGAGACCATCGAGTATCAGCTGCATCTGCTCCCCATGCTGAGTCACGTCTAACAGAAAAAGGGCCAGCTCTCGCGCGGCGCCCTCGCTCTCCTTCTGCTGCGTCAGACCTGGCAGCAGCTCGCCGAAAATGGCCCCCGCCTCTTCGAGCAGCAAGGCGAAGGCCCGATCGAGGCGGGCCGAACTCTCTAGTGCGACCTCAGCAGGCAGGGAGCCAGGACGACCAAACTGGAGAGCAAAAGGCGGGAGATGCTGATAGTCCTGTTGCCAGCTGGTGAGCTGCTGCCTGAGCCATAGCGGACAGCAGCCCGCCGGAGGGGTTGAGGCAATGGCCGGCAAAGGGGGCATAGCAGAAGCCATCGTAGTGGGATCAGAGGCAGAGCGGCGATCGAGCAGGTCCAGTAGACCGCCACTGGCACTTGTGAGCAACTTACAGAAGAGATCACACTGCAGCAGATTGTCGCTAACTTCGCGCAGGGCCAGCCAGATAGCGTGACGCGTTGGTAGATAGTCCGGGGGAACCAGTCCATCCATGAGTGGGCGCGTGGCTGCTCCGAGGGCCGGCAAGCGCCGCAGATAAAGGGTGGCGAGCTGGTGGAAAAGGTGGCGCAGACCAAAGAGCAGCGGCTCCTGGACCCCGGTCCTCTGCAAGCCTTGCTCCAGGCGAGCGCTCAAGACCGTGAGAAGAGCAGACAGCCCCGTCTCCCGTTCTTCGTCCTCCAGCTCGTCGTCCCACTGGTAGCGCTCAGCAGCCGGCCAGGGTGTAGCCGTCAGTAGCTCTTTTTCCCGCTTGAGCCTGGCCTGGTGGCCTCCCATCGTTCCCAGGTCCTCCCTTAGCAGTAACATGGCGCACGATCCCATATATATTGTATGATTCGCCGCTACAGCCAGGGTTCGCTTTGCTCTGGCAGGGGCGGCTCAACAGGCGCAGACAGCCTCTCGACTGGCAGCTTTTCTGTCGAGGCCCCCGTCTTCGGACCGCCTGCCGCTGCTAAGCCCGGGGGAGCGAGCGGCGGAAGAGCGCTCGCGTTGCCTGCGGACCCCGATAACCGGCGTGGCGGCTCGGCAAACTGGCGCAGACCCGTTATGGCCAGCAGGCGCTCAATCTGCGGTACCCCTTCACAAGAGACAGGGATGATGAGCGGTTCGCCGGCAGGGCAGCGCTCTAGAGCGGCACAGAGATCTTCCAGCGCTCTTCGTAAGAGCTGGTTGCGCTCATTCCACAGCTCCAGGCGCATCTCTCGGTCGGCCAGCTGGTTCAGGCTGAGCGCCAGGGGCCGAAGCTCCTCATCCGTGGCCGTCGGGTCAAGGCGCGCGGCCAGATCACCGGCAGCCAGACGTGCCAGCACATCCTTGAGATGGATCAGCTGCGCTTCGAGGGCATTGCTGCGCCGGCTGGCGCTGTATAGCTGAACCTCCAGGTGCTCTAGTTCCTCCTGATAGCTCCTAAAGAGGAGGTGACGCAGCCAGCGATTCTCACCCACAGTCAGCAGGAGACGCAGACAGGCCACCAGTAGGGCCAGACTGAGGATAAGCAGCTCTGTGGCGAACGGCTGCAGCCCGCTTTGCCAGGCTCTCCAGCCCAGGACAGCACAGCAGGCAATGAGCAGCAGTGAGGGCAGACAGAGAGGAAGATGCCAGAGCAGGAGGCGGCTGGAACTCCCGACCGCACGCGAGCCGAGCTGACGAAGAAGGGTCTCTTCACTGGGCAGAGGCTCTCCCTCGGCTGCGCCAGTGGGGCCAAACGTGACAACCCGTCTGAGATAGGCCGCCAGACCACAGAGCAGCAGGCCCACGTCCATCATCGCCGCCAGCTCTTTTTGTGGCTCCGCCACTGGTCCAAGCCGGGGCCAGGCCGAGACGCGATGGAGTAGGAGATCGGCCAAAGCGTAGAGCAGGAGGCCAGTGACCAGGCAGAGCAGACTGACACGGCGCGGAGAACGGCGATAGGTTGAGTCGCTGGCGGTTGCCAGGCGCAGTAACAGCCAGACAGCGGCACCGACCAGGAGGAGATCGACCAGAGGGATGATCGACGCCTCCCAGGGAGGAGGTTCGAAGGTGAAGGGCCAGCCGAGCGTTGCCCAGACTCCTAGATTCCGGGCCAGGCCCACAATGGCCAGCAGAGCAAGCAGGACGTCGAGAGCCAGGAGCAGACGCCCCCGTCCGGCACTGGCAGCGGGCCAGAGAAAGAGAGAGAAGAAGAGCAGCAGGGAGAAGAGCAGCAGGCTCACCTGCGGCATGAGCTGCTGCACTGACATTGGTAGCGCACTGGCCAGGTGGCCCAGGCCGGAAGAGGGGATCGTACCCATTAGCTGCCAGCTGATGCCCATAGCCCGGAGGAGTAGCCCGCCCGCAACGCACAACCAGGCCGCTCGTTCGTGCCCGCTCCAGGGCTGGTACCTCCTCCCCGAAGCGGTCCGCTCAGGGAAAAGGGCCGCCCCCAGACTGAGCAGAGCTGCCAGCAGAGTCACTGACAGCGCCACGGCGGAGGTCGATACAGCAAAGGGCAGGAGAGGCCACGGCAGCCACAGCATCACCAGCACGATCAGGCTCAGACCGACTAGCACTACAGTGCCAATGCGCCCTGGAGGACTCATAGCTCACCACCAGTTTCAAATAGCGGAAAGATCGCATGCACTTTATCTGGCTGCTCTATATATTCTGCTTGATTGTAGCATGACAAAAGCGCTGCTTTCGCGATGAATAGTCCTTTTGCCTTAGCCAAGAGGGGAGATCCGGGGAAGAAACGAAGGATCAGTAGAGGACAACCCTCTCGGCCAGAAGAGAGAACACGAGGCCCGGCACCAGTGAGTGACCAGGGCCAGGGGAGAGAGAGATGCTCTTCCTTCGCCTGGAAAGGGAGAAGAGAGAAGACTAGCGGTGCGCTGTGCAGCGAGCACAGCGCCCAAAGAGGGTAATGGAGTGACCTTCGATGGCAAAACCAGTCTGCTGCCCAATAGCCTTGAATTGTTCAGCGGGCAGACAGATATCAACCTCGACCACGCGATGGCACTGCGTACAGGTCAAATGATGGTGGTGACGCTCGCCACAGATCCGGTAATGGTGCCTGCCATCGGCAAATTCAATGCGATCAAGCAGGCCAGCATTGACCAGAATCTCCACTGAACGATAGACCGTGGCCCTACCCAGACGCGGCTCTTTCTGGCGAAGCGACTGCCAGAGATCGTCGACTGTGAAGTCGGCGCCCGCGGTTGCAAGCTCGATCAAGCGCTCTTCTACGAGACGAAGAGGCGCCGTCCGCCGTTGACGTGCCTCGTTAAATGCAGCGCGGATCTTCTCGGCTAACAAAAAGCTTCCTCCTCAGCGTCTACTAGCATGTAGTGTACCACTTCCGTTGGCTTTTATCCAGTCTCCAGAGGCTTAGCTGTCAGGCTGTAATCAGGCTCGTGAGAAGGATACCCTCCTCTCGGGAGAGGGGAAAACGGATCTTCCCTGATGCCGTACCGTGCCGTGGATCGTGTCAGCAAGCAGACGGATGCTTGCGGGCGTGCTTGCGAAGGGCCTTGCAAGCTGCTACAATGTGAGCTATTGCAGCAGATGCCTATTCACCAGGCTTTCCAACAGCCTGGCACGGGCAAGCCGAAGGAGACGGCACGGATACAGGACTGACCAATCAGGCAGAGGAAACAGGAAGGGGATGCCAGATCTATGCTAGAGGAGCGGGCGCTTGCTGCCCTCACCACCCTTCTCTCGCCGGATCAAGTCTTCACCGACGCCACCGCGCTGATTGCCTATGAAGGAGATGGCGGCCTTGATCGCGGGCGACCCGAGGCCGTTGTCTTCCCTCGCAACACTGAGGAGGTCGTGCGCCTGGTACGCTGGGCCAACGAGTATGGCGTGCCGCTGATAGCGCGTGGAGCAGGCACGGGTCTCTCTGGAGGAGCGGTCGCCGATCGCGGGGGAGTGCTGGTAGCCTTCTCGCAGATGCAAGCCATTCTTGAAGTCGACCCGCTCGGGCGCCGTGCCCTGGTGCAGCCAGCGGTGATTAATCTGGCCCTCGACGAGCAGGTCAAAACCTGCGATCTCTATTTTCCACCCGATCCCTCCAGTCAACGCGTCTCAACCCTGGGCGGCAACGTGGCAGAAAACTCTGGTGGGCCGCACTGCTTTAAGTACGGTGTCATGACCAACTACCTGACAAGCCTGGAGGTCGTGCTCGCCGACGGGCGCCGGCAGCTCCTCGGTGGCCCGGCGTGTGACTATCCCCTCAGTGATCTCTGTGGCCTGCTTTGTGGGAGCGAAGGCACACTGGCCCTGATCACTACTATTGGGGTGCGCCTGGTGCGCCGTCCGCCCAGCGTTCAGACCTTGCTGGCCACCTTCGATTCGGTGGAGCAGGCCGGCCAGGCGGTCTCGGCCATCATCGCTGCTGGCCTGATCCCAGCGACGATGGAGATGATGGATCAGCAGATCATCCAGATGATTGAGCCGTTTGCTCACGCCGGTCTGCCGCTGGAAGCGGGCGCCGCCCTGATCGTCGAGGTCGATGGCTACCCGGCCAGCCTGAGCGGGCAGATGGAGGAGATCAGTCGCCTCCTCCTGGCCTACGGTGGGCGCGATCTGCGCTTAGCGCGCGATGAGGAGGAGCGGGCGCGCATCTGGCTGGCGCGCAAGAGCGCCGCCGGCGCAGTTACTCGTCTGGCTCCGGCCTACTATACCGTCGACATCACGGTGCCACGCAGTCGCCTGGCAGAGATGCTGGAGCGCGTGAATGCGATCTGCCAGCGCTATGACTTGCGTACCGGCCACGTCTTCCATGCCGGCGACGGCAACCTGCACCCAATGCTCTTGATCCCCGATCCCGACGATGCCTCGCTGCTGGAGCGCGTGCGCGAGGCGGGGCGTGAGATTGTACGCACCTGTGTGGCCTTCAACGGTAGCCTGACCGGAGAGCACGGCGTTGGTATCGAGAAACGCGAGTTTATGTCCCTGATGCACTCGCCCGCCGAGCTGAGCGCCATGTGGGATGTGAAGCAGGTCTTCGATCCTCAAAATCTACTGAATCCTGGCAAGATCTTCCCGCAGCACGAGGCCAATAGCTGGGTAGAGCAGCCTCCACGGGTAAGGATGCCAGTGGCAGCGGACCCCTTGCCGCTCCAACCAGGTGAGCTACTGGCCCCCGAGAGCGATGAAGAGGCGGCGCAGCTGCTGGCCCAGTGTACGGCCCGGAACCGGCCCGTCCTGCTGATGGGAGGAGGCGAGCAGGCTCAGGCTCCTTTCCCTTTGCCCGATGGCAACGGCCTCTTGCTCAGCACAGCGCGCCTGCGTGGCATGCGCGAAGATGCTCCAGAGGACCTGTTCATCACGGTCGGCGCCGGGACGCCGCTGGCAGAGGTCCAGGACTGGCTAGGACGGCGTCGACAGCAGCTGGCTTTGATCTCGCCCTGGCCAGAGGCTACCCTGGGAGGGCTGGTAGCAGCGAACGTCAATGGGCCACGACGTCTGCGCTATGGCGCCTTGCGCGAGCAGGTACTCTGTCTGACCGTGGCTCTGGCCGATGGGCGCCTGATCCGCACCGGGCGCCCGCTGACCAAGAATGTGGCCGGCTACGATCTGACCAAGGCATTCATCGGCTCCTACGGAACACTGGGCCTGCTGACGAGCGTGACGCTGAAGTGCTGGCCCCAGCCTCGCCTGCGCCGTAGCTTGCTGGTACCGGTCGAGGACTTGCGCCACGGCCTGCTCTGGGCACGGCAGCTGTTCCCGCTGACCCTGGTGGCCTCGGCCCTCCTGCTCTGCCGCGGCAGTCAGCTCGCTGGCCGCTACAGCCAGCAGTTGCGCGCTGCCCCCTACGTGCTTGTCTATACCGCCGAAGGTCTGGCCGCCGATGTGGAGAGCGAACTGGCAGCCGTTGCCTCCACGCTGCAGCGCGTCCAGGCCCCGGAACCAGTGGCCTGCGAGGAGCTGAGCGGCGATGACCTCTGGTGCGAACTGTTACGCGGCGAGGGGGAGAACGGTCTTAGAGCACGAGAGATGTACACTGCTCGCGAGGCTATACCCGTGGTAGTGCGCCTCGGTCTGGCCGCCCGTGACTTGCCACGCTGGCTCATCGATCAGCAGCAGCTCCTGGCAGGCTGCGATCTCGTGGTCGATGTGGGGGCCGGCCTGCTCTATGTCGTGATTCCGTCGGCGACGGCTCAGACTGCAACCTTGCTGGAGAACCTGCGCGCAGCAGTGCCGGCGGACGAGGGCTATGTGGTGGTCATGGATCAGCCCCGCCCCTCCGCCGCTTTCGAGGTCTTCGGCCCTCCGTCGCCGTCTCTGGAATTGATGCTTGGCCTCAAGCAGCGCTGGGACCCACAGGCGATCTTGAACCGCGGCGTTCTACTCCCACCTCGCCGCTAAGCCGGCAGAACACTCAGGCGTGATCTGACGTGTTCAGGACGCAGGTGATGGGAGGTAGCCAGAGGAGAAGAGGGAAGGGATGGCCCTAGCGCCTCCTTCCTTCTTCTCTTCTGACTGGCCGTTATGAACACGGATGCAGACTGTCCTTTGCTTCTCTGGCCCGACCTGGCAGACAAATATGTAACGGCGTCGGCAGCGAGTTTGAAGACAGCAATGTACCATCAGAGGAAGTAGATTGGGGATGGAGGAATAGACTGCTGATCTGAAAAGCAGCACTTGCAAGCCTGAAGAGAATCGGGAGGAAATCAACCCTTATGGTGAAACCGCCACTATCCGTAGCAGAATTAGCCGAAGCTGAGGCCACCCCAGCCCGCCGGCCTGTGGCACCCTGGTGGAAACAGGCCATGCTCTATGTCCTGGCCGGGTTGCGCATCTGCCGGCGCGACATCGCCGGGATCATTACCCTGGCGGGACTCTTCTCGCTGCCATCGCTGGCGGCGGTAGTGGTCGGCAGCTATCCAGGCACCCTGGCCTACTGGATCGGCACCGCCCTTCCCTGGATCACGATTACTCTGGGTAATATCTCGATGGTGCTGGCGATCGAGGCCCTGGACGCCGGTCAGCCGATTATTCCCGCCCAGATTCTCCCCGCTGCCATCCGCTGGTTTCCACGCTACATTGTGACCAATGGCATCACGACCTTCCTGTTCTGGGGGATCTTTACCCCGCTGCAGTGGCTGCTCGGGCAGGAGACAATCCGTCTGAACTGGCCTCCCTATGCTCCTCTTCTACTATTGATTATCCCAATGCTCATTTGGCATGTTCACCTGGTTTTTGCCACCTACGCCGCCATTGTTGATAATCATCCCGGGCTGCGCTCGGTGATCATCAGCATTTCGATGACGCGGCGACGCTGGCTGATGGTGGTCACCGCTTTCGTCGGTTCAGTGCTGGTCGAGGCGCCAGTCGTGGGACCGCTTTACCTGCTCATTACGCATGTGACCAATCCAGTTGTAGCTACTGGCTTTACCTGGATGCTCGTCATGTTTATGCGTCCACTCTTCATTGCCACGCTTCATGAAATCTATGAGGATTTCCGTCCCCTACCGCCTCCGCACCTGCAGCTTCCATTGCCACTGATGCGCTTCTTCTCACGCCAGAATATCCTGAAGTTCAGGCCCAGGAGCCGCAGCGCTGGCAAGGAGGCCAGGCAGCCACTGGCACCAGCGGGCGAGCGCGTCCACGGGCATCTGATTCAGCTGACAACGCTGGTCAGTCGCTACGGACGTCGGCTATAATACACAGAGTGGCGCCTGCCCCGCCGGCTTTCTCCCCCGGTTCCTGTCCAGGGCCACCAAAGAGCTGCCTGGACACAACGGGCACCGCGCTGGCTGGCAGGGCAGCGACACGACCAGTCTCTCGCTGCTGCGTTGCCCGGGAGATAGTCCTGCAGCGTGGCGTTACTACTGAGCCAGAGCCGTTCTGAGCTTTGGACCGCTTGCTCTGATTTGTCTAACTGGACTTTTTGTGTGCGCCGGAAGGAGCATGGCCAAGAAGGAAGAGCAAGAAGCCCTGCTGACGACGAGGGATGGAATCACCCTCTCTGTTCACAGCTGGAAGACGGAGCAGCCCAACTGTCTTCTTCTTTGCATTCAGGGTCTGGGCGGCCACGGTGGCTACTACGATGTTCTGGCCCAGGCCCCCGAACTAGCAGCCGTCCAGATTGTCGCACCGGATCTGCGCGGTCATGGCCGATCACAGGGTCGGCGGGGAGACATCGCCAGCTTCCGTCTCTATTTAGAGGACGTTGATAGTACCATAGCCTGGGTCCGCCGTTGCTGGCCTTCCTTGCCGCTGATCTTGCTTGGTGAGAGCATGGGGGCCTCGATCGCTATCCATTACCTCAGCAGCCACCTGCCCCATGTCCAGGAAGTCAGCGGGCTGATCCTCATCTCGCCTGTGCTGAGCGCCTCCATTACACCGCGGCCTGGCGAGGTCTTGCGCTACCTCCGGCTCCTGTTGACGGCACCGACCCAGCCTGCGATGCCGATCACAGGCCGGGAGGAGCTAGGCTGTCGTGATGCCTCCTTCAACGAGCGGCTGCGCAACGACCCGCTCTTTGTGCGCCTGGTCAGCGTGCGCTTTCTCAACCTGCTCAGTTTGTGGCTGTCCAGCGCCCGGCGCCGGGCGCCCGCCATTCGTCTGCCTCTGTTGCTTCTGCGCGGCAGCTGCGATTATATCGCCCGCGAGCGGGGCACACGCGCTTTTCTGCGGAGAATTGGGAGCCGCGACGTGGAGGCAATCACCTTGACCGGGGCCTACCACTCGCTGCTACATGATCCGGCCACTCCAGCCCTCTTGGAGGCAATGCATAGCTGGCTGCAGCGCCATCTGTCTCTGGGCCTGAGCACAGGGGCCACCGAAGCCTGGCGACCCTCCACTTCTGGTCACTTCGACAGACAATCAGCCAGCTACAACTGAGCGGTCCGGCCTCTGATTCGTCGAGCAGCCCGCCCGGCGCCTGGTCAGCGGCCCCTCGCAAGGCTGGCTTCTACCAGATCATCGCTCATGCGCCGGGTGCCAGAAGAGGAGGTCAGAATACCGGCAGCTGTTCCTGAGCCTCGGACTGTTGTTTGCGCCCGCCAGAGGAGCGATCGCGGTTGCTGCGGGTTAAGGCGCGCGCCGCCGTCAGCAGGGCAGCCAGTATACAGGAGCCAGCCAGCAGATAAGTGACAGGCACAATGCCCAGCCAGTCGGTCAAAGCCCCCATAAAGAGCATGACCGGAATAGCCCCGCCATTAAAGAGAACCTGAAAGAGGGCCAGGACACGCCCGCGCATTTCGTCCGGCGAGCGCTGCTGCATTAGCGTCTGCGCCGGTACCACCACCAGATCAAGGCCAAAGCCAACGGCAGCCGTCAGCAGAGCCAGGGCCAGCAGAAAGAGGGGATGGGTAGCCCAGTGGGGGGCGAGGAGGAGGTGCGCCAGCCACTGCAAAGGGGGGATGAGAGCGATACCCAGGCCGGTCCCGAGCATCCCCACCAGCATTGTGCGCAGCGTGCCAAGACGGGCCACGACCGCTGGCACCAGCAAGGAGCCGGCCACAAGACCAATGCCCGCCGGTGCAAAGATGACCGTTGTGTTGCTGGCCGGCAGTCCCAGCAGTCGCTGCACGAACGTTGTCGCCAGCTCAGCAATGGTGAGCATCACCAGCCCACCAAAGCAGGACTGAAAGAGGGCATCTAATAAGACGCCATCGTTGCGCACCAGACGCCAACCGTCTTCTAAATCCTGACGCAGTCGTTGCCAGCCCGAGAGCAAGGCTCCGGCTTCCTCAGAGAGCAGCCCATAGGGGTGCGTGCGCTCATCTGCTGAGCTTGCCGCCGCAGCCGGAGACAACGACGAGCCCCCACTCTTGTTCTGGTGTCCAGCGCGAGTTTGACGTGGCAAGGTGGCCGTCAGTACGGCCGCCAGCAGGTAGAGCGCAGAGATGAGCAGGAAGAGCGTCTCAACAGGTCTTAGCTCGATCCTGGCGCCTAAGAGTGAGAGTGAGAACGGCGGCAGCAAATTGAGCATCAGGGGACCGAGGATGAGGAGACCGATCGCCTGGCTGGTATTGAGCGTCAGATTATAGAGGGAGAGCGCGGGTAGAAGCTCCTCTTCTTCTACCAGGCTCGGGATAATCGCTCCTTCAGCAGGTGAGAAGAAGAGACCGACCAGGGAGAAGAAAAAAGCCAGGATATAGATAAAAATATATTGATGAGGACTGAGCAAGAGAGCGAGCACGAAGAGGAGCGTGGCAAAGGCCCGCACGACATTGCTCACCCAGAGCACGGTGCGACGATCGAGGCGATCAACGAGGGCGCCAGCAGGAGCGCCGAAGAGCACCAGCGGGAGGCTGAGAGCGATGATCACCAGTCCAACCATGACCGCCGAATGGGTTTCATTGGTGATGAGGACGATCATCGCATAGCTTGCCGTAAATTGCACACTCAGATAGATCACCTGGGCCAGCCACAAGCGTAGCAGAGCGGGATGGCGCAGCACGCGGAGGACGGCCAGACCCTCTAGTAGTTTCTTCATGCAAACCCCCTCGGACCCGATATCGTCAGGATTCCCTCCCCGGCCCGCCGCCACTAGCCCCAGCAGGCAACGCCGGCTTGCCAGCTGCTCACCCGGCTAACCAGCATAGGGAATCGCTCCGACCGGATCGCGCGACAACGCCAGGCCACCCACTCCTGCGAGCGGGTGAGGAAGGCTCGATCTGACTTCACTACCAAAACGGACGAAGCCCAGAGCTGGTCGCACTCCGCCCGTTGTCACCATGATGAGCTTGCCAGGACCGGCGGCGTCCTGCCCTGACAACGGTAGAACTGCCAATAGTCTAGCGCAGACTCCCAAGGAAAGCAATGAGAGTACAAAGGGCACAGGGACTTAAAAAAGCAAAGCAGGAAGATGGGGCCAGAGGCGCAGGCCCCTGACCCCCTGAGAGTAGCGGAGAGAAGCTGCTGAAGCAGCTTCTGCCTGGGCCAGGAGTGCAACGATGGGGGCTAACCGCAGTTCGTCAGCACCGTACCATGCAGACCAACAGCCCAGATCTGCTTCGTATTGGGCACAGCGGCGGCGCCGAGGAGCATATGCTGACGGCCATCGGCGGCATTGGGAGCCTGGATCAGGTTCCAATGAGCGCCATCCCAATGTTCGAGCAGGGAGCTAAAGTGGCTGCCGCTGAAGGCTCCGCCCACAGCCCAGACGTTGCCTGGAGCGACTGCAGCGACGCCGGTCAGGTAGCTGGCAAAAGCATCGGGGGCATCGGAGCTGGGCACTACGCTCCACTGCGAGCCATTCCAGTGCTCAACCAGGGTCTTGGCCCGCAGGCCGCTCAGTAGGGACCCCTGGAAGGCCGAGCCTACCACCCAGACATTATCGGGCGCCAGGGCACTCACTCCAGTGAGCATGACCATCTGAGTCGAGGGACCCTGGCCGCTGACAGCCTTCCAGCTGTTGCCGTCCCAATGGACGATGACACCGGAGCCCATCGAACTCATGTTCAGATTGACCCCATAGCCCTGGAAGTTGTAGCTCACCTTGAGGCTGGTCCCAACCGCCCAGATGTCATGTGCGCTGCTGGCCGCGACCGCGAGCAGGGAATCACCCTGACCGGCCAGATTGGCCTGCAGGGCCACGTTCCAGCTCTTGCCATCCCAGTGCTCGATTAGAGCCTGGCTGTTCGAGGTGCCAACCGCCCAGACATCGTTGCGCGCCAGCGCCACGACGCCGTTGAGCTGGCCACTGCCGACGGCGTCGGACACAATGCTCCAGCTCTTACCATCCCAGTGCTCGACCAGGGTATGATTCGGCGTATTGGTGGTGCTGCCCACGGCCCAAATATCGTCGGGGGCGCTACCTGAGATGCTCTTGAGCAACGCTGGCTCGCTCGGGGCCGGACTGGGAACGATGCTCCAGGCCTTGCCGTTCCAGTGCTCGATGAGGGGCACCGATCCCTGGCTGCCAACGATCCAGGCGTTGTCGGAGGCGAAGGCGGTGACGCCCACTAAGGCTCCATCGGCGGCTTCCGGGACGCGACGCCAGGCTCCACAGGTGAGCGCGGGCGCCTTCGAGGCCGCCGCCACCGTCGACGTCAGGTGGGCTGTGCCTCCGCTCGCTCGTGAGATCAGGAGCGTGACCAGGGCCATCAGCGCGCAGGAGAGCAGAACCGCTCCAGAACGTTTGAGCATTCCACCCAACATAGTCTACACCATCCCTTTCCACGTCTTCCTTGACAAAACAGCAAACCAGCAGCCTCCTGCTGCTGTATCCACCCTTTTGGCTGCTCACCTGCTCTCTCCGCAGGTCGCCATTTCTGGCATGCCGCCTGCCACCAGCACGGGACCGCCGGACGGACGACCCACAACATCGGCCATTGTGGATTGCCCAGGCCCCGAGCCGGCACTGCACCTGCTCGGGGCCGTCGCTTCCGCCCGCCCATCAGGGCCATGCCGGGTCCGGGAGACAGGCGGGCCATCATGGAGGCAGATGCGCAGTCTTGAGCGTTGATTTGGTTCTACAGAAGAAGATACGGTCAGTAGAGCAAGTTAGTCTTCTTGTCTCTATCAGGCCGTCTTCTTCATGATACAGTGTAGCAAAGGAGAGTAAGATGTCTTTCTCTAGAAAAACTACCATAGCAAAAAAGTTATAGCCTTTGGTGTATATAGCTATCTTCGTATGCTGATTATTAGATGTTACCTGGCTATCCTGCGGCCCTGGCTCACGGACACAGGCTAACCTCCGGTCTCCAGGCGGCGGCAGCTTGTGATAGAGTAATACCACAAACGATAAGCAGATCTCTGCCATCAGCATAGATGGCTCCTGGAGCAACATCATGCCACGTATTGCAATCGTTGGGGCCGGCATTGCTGGCCTGGTGGCCGCCCTTACCCTACAGGAGGCAGGTCTGGCCTGCACTCTCTATGAGGCCTCCGATCGTATCGGTGGACGTATCCGTTCCGACGCGCGCACCTGGCGGTCTGGGGCGGTCAGCGAGGGCTGCGGCGAATTCATCGATGCCGATCATGAGCTGATGCACCAGCTGATCCGGCGCTTCGGCCTCTCGACGATCAGTCTCGATCGAGGCCGGGCTCCCAGACTGCTCTACTTCTCCAACCGCTACTATCGCGAAGATGAGCTGACAGAGCCGCTGCAAGCTGTTGCCGCCCTGCTGCACGAGCAGCTGCAGGAGATCGGGCCTGTGACCACCTGCAGGCAGTATACGGCTGCCGGCTACCGCTTCGACCACCTGAGCGCTTACGATTGGATCGAGCGCTTTGTGGCGGATGGCCATCGTTCTCCTGTGGGCCGTCTGCTCGATATTATGTGCAGTGGCTATTATGGCCTGGATACCAGCGAGCAGAGCGCTCTCAACTTGATTTATATGTTTGCCCCCCGCGACCTGGCTCGGGGCTCTACCACTGGTGGGCCGCAGCTAGAGAGCTGTAAGATTCGGGGAGGCAATGAGCAGCTGGTGCAGGCCATCGCGCGTAGCCTTCCCGAGGGAAGCATCCATTTGCAGCACCGTCTGGCAGCTATCGAGCGGCGGAACGAGCGGGAGGTCGCCTTGACTTTCGTCACGCCCTCTGGGCCTGTGGAGGTGCGTTGCGAGCATGCCCTGTTAACGCTGCCTTTCAGTACGCTCAGGCAGGTCGATTATCGTCGCGCTGCTTTCAGTCCTCTAAAGCAGCAGGCTATCGCGGAGCTTGGCTACGGCACGGTCTCTAAGCTCTTTCTAGAGTTCGACCAGCCGTATTGGTACCAGGAAGGTCCCTGGCCCCATCCTCATAATGGCTTCATCGTGACTGACCTGGAGCTTCAAACCCTCTGGGATGTCTCCTATGGCCAGGGAGTCTCAGGCGGCCTCCTGCTCTCCTACAGGAGTGGCAGCAGAGGGGTGGCTCTGGCTTCCCCGGCTCCTTATGCAACCTCACTCGACGCGGAGGCCGTGAGGCAAGCCGCTGCCTCTTGCCTTCAGCAATTGGAGCACCTGCTGCCCGGTATCAGCGTCCACTACACGGGCAGAGCCGCCTTGAGCTATTCAACAGGCGACCCCTACCTACTCGGCAGCTACTCTTGCTGGCGCGTTGGACAATATACGCTCTTCAGCGGGTATGAGAGGGTGCGCGAGGGGCCGATCCATTTTGCTGGAGAACATTGCTCGGTCGAGTTTCAGGGCTTCATGGAAGGCGCAGCCCGCGAGGGAGTACGCGCGGCCCAGGAGATCCTCGAAGACTACTGAGCAGACGGCCTCTGCCCGGTCTGCCTGCCAGGCAACTGTCAGAAGACTGGCCTTCTGCGCAGCTTGAGCTGATCGCTCTTTGCCCGCGGAAGGCCGCTTTTTGTTCCTTTCTCGGGAGTCGCTCGCATACTGCTCACTGTCTCGCTCGCTGATCATGTCCAGATTTCTCCCCTCGATCAAGAAATATTCGTGTGCAGGGCCTACGCTTCCCCTACAGTGGCAGCAGAAAGCCTGATGGGGCCTCGCTGCTGCTTCAAAGGCCAGTCTTCAGAGGAAGGAGCAGTCAGATATGGCTACCATTATCGATGTTTTTCCTCTCGTTAAGTGAAAAACATCACAGCGTGTTTCCCAAGGGCCTGGTAATATACACCTAGCAAGTAGATACAGATCTCAGGCTGGGATGCCACACGATTGCTTCAGCGTCTGTGGGGCAGCCAGCGCAGGAATAAGCTGCAGCGAAGACACGTACTCTGAGCAGGTAAGGAACTGGCATGACGAGTTTCTGCTTGTCTGATGCAGCAATTAATTACAGTGGCGATGCCTGATAAGCTTGGATGGGCTTTGCTGCTGGCGCTGTTCTGGCTGATTGGCAGTACAGATACTTTCACGTTGCTATTCTTTGCAAGACAGCTTGTCATCTACCAGGGAGGGTATTAAGTATGTATGTGATCGTTTATGGCTATCGCACTAAGCAGTGGTTAATGGGCCGGATTCCAGCAGTGTGCCAGCGCTGCCAGCGCACGACCCAGCAGCAAGTGGTACGCTCACAGCGCAAGTTTACGCTCTTCTGGATTCCTCTCTTTCCTATCATGACCAGAACCTTCCTGGTCTGTACGCTCTGTGGCCATCAAGTGCGTGTCGACAACAAGCAGGCCGATGCCTGGGTCAAGTCGCCTGCTACGCCTCCCTCTCCTCAGCCAGGGCAGTCTGCTCTGCCGGGAACGCCCGGAGTTGGAGGACCGGCAACGACGCCCCAGCCTGGCTATCCTTCCCAGCCTGACAGTCCTCCACCTGCCATATGAGCAACGGTCACTCTCGATATGGCGCCTGAAAGCTGGCTGGCAAGAAGACGAGACAACTCCGAGATAGCGCTTTTGCCTTCAGAAGGAGGCAGGTGCCCTGGCTCACCCCTCACGAGCAGGCTGTTTGCCGGATGGGCCAGAGTAAGGGAGACAGGGCGAAGCAGGGGGCCAGGCCAGTCAGTCAGGCGAGGCAGCGGCTCACCGACCAGGACGCTCGGTGACCTCGCTCCTTTCCTAACCCCGCGCATGGATGAGTCCGGGAGAGCTGAGAGGGTGTGATGGATCAGATGTTTACACCATCACACCCTCTCTCTATGCGTGGGGCGATCGCCCTAGGACGCAGCATGCGTCTGATGCGCGGCTGCAACAAGGACAAGGAGGCCGCCGGGGAAGCCCCGTGATGAGTCAAGCAACGAGGTGTGGTGCGCGACGGGTGGTAGAGCAGGAAACAAGCATGTCCTGCCAGACTGGCCCGTCCCCACGAGCGACCGCTGACCGTCACCCCGGCCTGCTCTTGCTCCCGGGCGTCGTGCTCAGGAGAAGACATCTGCCACGTAGCGCGTTCTGGTGCGCTCTATTTCGCGCGCCCAGGCTTCGGCCTCTTCGGGCGAGCAATGCATGGCATCCTGATAGATGCGGACAAACGTGGCTCGCACCGCCGGAGCCATTTGCTGCCCATCGCCACAGACATATATCCGCGCATTGCGCTTGAACAGAGCGACGATCTCCTCTCTGTCATGCCAGAGACGGTCTTGCACGTAGCGGATCTGGCCGTTTGGACAGCGGGAGAAGGCCGCTCGTAGTTGCACGATGCCAGCTTGCTCCCACTGCTCCAGCTCCTCACGATAGAGATAGTCGACCGCGGGATGATCGCAGCCAAAGAAGAGTAGGGCCGGAGCCAGAGTCTGCCCGTGAGAGGCGAGGATAGCACGTTCCTGCAGGAAGCCGCGAAAGGGGGCGATGCCCGTTCCGGCGCAAACCATGATGAGCGGAGTGTCGAGTGTGCTCGGCAGGTGGAAGGCTTCCTGTGAGGGCCGAACTGCGACCGAGACACTGGTGCCGGGCTGAGCAGCAGCCAGGTACGTTGAGGCCACCCCCAGATAGGTGCCCTGGCCTGAGAAGGCTGGCGCTTGCAGCACCGAGAAGGTAATCGTACAGTGATCTGCTCTCCAGAGTGGCGAGGATGAGATCGAGTAGAGCCGCACATGCATAGGAGGTAGCATCTCCAAGAAGGCTCCGAGGGAGAGTGCGCAGGAGGGCGTCTGCTCAAGCAGATCAAGGACGCTGAGACGCCGCTGAAGGACCTCCTGCTCATAGCGATCCGTCTGCGCCAGGGTCTCAAGCCGCGCCCTCTCCTCGGGCTGTGCTGTTTCTGCTGCCAGCGCAGCAACCTGCTTACGTGTGGCTGGTTGTGCTAACTCAACATAGTTGGCTAGCAGCTCTCGTACGCCGATGGGATAACCCGTCGGCAGCGAGGTTTGACTATCGGGGCGGGCCTTGTGCAGGACGATCTGCGTGTCGGGAGCCAGGCCAAAACGGCGCAGGGCGCGTTCAACGTTGATCTCGGGATTCGTTGGTAAGACAGCCAGGTAGTCTCCGGCTCGATAGCTCATCCCTTCTGGCAGAGCGATCTCTACCTCGCGCTTCGAGCGTCCGAGTGGAGAGGCGAGATTGACCAGCTCGCGATTGGCGATGACGGTACCGCGCTGCATATCTCCCTGGCGTAGCAGCGCTGGTCGCGCCGAGGGGACAATCTCCACTGCATAGGTTCGACGACTGGCCACCGGCTGCAGCTGCTTGCCAAAGACGGGGGCCAGGCTCGACCAGAAGGTGTCGTACCAGCGATCGAAGTCGCCAAAGAAATCGCCACGCGCATCCGCCTCACCTCGCTCTTTGAGCCGAGTGGCTCCTGCCGCGGCGAGGGCGCTATCGATGCGCTTGGGAATGGCCTGATAGGTGCGCAGCCAGTCGCGATTACCGCAGCCAAAGACGGCGTAGCGCACCCCCTGGAGATCCCCGGCTTTGAGAGTTTCCAGCCAGGCCACAAACTGCCTGGCCTGATCAGGGGGCTGGCCCTCGTAGGAGGAGGTGACGATGACGACGGCGCCCTCGGTCGGCAGCCGCCCGACATACTCATCGAGGGGGGCAACGCTAGCGCTGTAGCCCTGGACGCTGGCATCGGTGGCGATGCGTCGAGCGAAGGCTTCCGATGAACCGCCGTTCGAGCCAAAGAGCACCAGCAGGGGCGTCAGCGCCTCCTCCGGCACTGGCTGCCTGACGGGGATAGTGGCAGTTTGCGTCTGCGGTTGCAGATGGGAGGGCCTGGCTCGCTCTCTGGTGACCGCCGGGGGGCAAGGTCGGCCCGCTCTGCGTCTGGCGCGGATGAAAAAGCCTTCGGGCTTGAGTGTCAGTGTCTCACGAATGCGCAGCTGATAGCTGGGATCGTGCTCGATCAGGTCAAAGCGCTGCAGAATCATGGCGAGAACCAGGGTCGCTTCCTGTAAGGCAAAGGGGCGGCCAATACAGGAGCGCTGGCCATTGCCGAAGGGTTTCCAGGCATTGGCGGGCACCTGCGCATAGCGCGCTGGCTCGAAGCGATCGGGATCGAAGCGCTCTACATCTTCGCCCCAGGCCCGGGGATCACGGTGCAACATAGGAATGAGCACCAGGATGGTTTCGCCTTTGGTAAGTGGATAGGTGCCGGCGAGCAGGGTGTCCTCGTAGGGCTGCAAAGCGATGGCGGGGGCTGTCGGCCAGAGGCGCAGCGTCTCTTTCAAGACGTGATCGATATAGGTGAGCTGGGCCAGGTGCTCGAAGCGCGGGATTTCGTCGCCCAGCACCTCATCGACGTGGGCCCGGGCGCGGGCCAGCACGTGAGGGTTCTTGAGCAGCTCATAGAGGGCGAAAGAGAGCAGGCCGCTGGTAGTTTCGTGTCCCGCGATGAGAAAGGTGACCAGCTGGTAGCGGATATTTTCGTCGTCGAGGCCTTCGCCGGTGACCGGGTCGCGTCCTTGGAGCATGCGGCTGAGCAGGTCACGCCGACTGGCCGCCTCGGGATCAAGCCGACGATGGGCGATGATCTCGTCGGCGAACTGGTGCATGGAGCGGATGTCTTCCTCATAGCGGCGCCTGGTGAGAAGCATCAGCTGGTTCTGGATGGGAAGACGCCGCGCCTGGGCTCCGGATTCGATCAGCGCCTCCACCATTGCATGCACAAAGGGGTGCATGTCCTGCCGGTAGAAGCTGTTCAGGCGCTCGCCGAAGGCGCAGAGGGCGATGGTATCCAGGGTCAGGCGTGTCATGTTATCGGGCACATCGATGACTGCCTGGGGTCCAAAGCGCTCCCAACGTAGTAGCATCTGTTCGGCGATGTCAAGCATCGGCTCGAACATCTCGCGCATCGCTGCTGGCCCAAAGGCGGGCATGAGGATGCGATGGGCCTTCGCCCAGTTCGGCTCTTGTGTGTAGGCGGTGAAGAGGCCGTCACCGGCAAAGGCGCGAATGTGTTCCAGGGGCGCGTGGACCTTTTTATCAAAACGCCGTTCATCACAAAGCTCGTCAACAAGCGCCTGCGAGCTGACGACTAGCATCTCTCTGCCTGGCAGCTGGAGGCGGAAAATGGGGCCATAGAGACGGGCCAGTCGCATCAGACTCTGGACAGGTCTGTCAGGATCAAGCTCTTTGAGATTTTTGAGCAGCGGATCTGGCTTAGGCTGCGGAATCGTGGCGAATGGCGATGATAATGACACAGCTCCTCCTCTTGAGGTGCCTTTCTCCTCTCGTCCGACCTGGTCGGCTCCCCACTGGATGCAGTAGCGGTTGTCAGCTCCTGCCCCTGTGTCGCAACGAGAAGGAGACAAGCAGCCTTTGATCTCTGGCGTCTGAAGGCTGCTCTCCTGATTGGAGATTGAGCACATCCTTGACATTGCATATTTTATTAGACACATTGTCTAGCAAGAACTGTAGGGCCAGTGGTCCCAGCCTGTCAAGAGGGAGAGCGGGAAGATAGAGATCCTGGACACATTGTGTCTATTAGTAGACAGTGATTTAGATCAAGGAGGGAAGCGTATGGAGGATCGACGTGTTCAGCGTACTCGCCAGCTACTGGAGCGTGCTTTGCTGGAGCTGATCGAGGAGCGCAACTATGAGAGTATTACTATCCAGCAGATTACAGACCGTGCTAATGTGGGGCGCGCAACATTCTATTTGCACTATCGGGATAAGGAGCAGCTGCTCCTGGCAACCATTCAGCGTTTGCAGGAGGATCTGGCCCGGCAGTTGGAGCCGCTGCGTCCTGCGGATTTCCTGCAGGAGAGACCGGTGCTCAATGAGCAGATTTTCCGTCATGTCGAGCGTTATCGCCATCTCTATGAGGTGCTTCTCAGCGAGAGGGGGGCGGCGTTGGCCAGGCATCGTCTCATGGCCTACCTCACGAGCCAGGTAGAGCATTTCCTTCTGAGGCCGCTGCTGGCTCTTGTTGGAGAGCCGGCAGTTCCTACCAGCCTGCTGGCCAGTTATGTCAGCGGGACTCTCTACACGGCGATCACCTGGTGGCTTGAGCATCCAGGCCAGAACACGCCGGAGGAGATGGGGCAACTGGTGCGCAAGCTCACGCTGCCAGCGATCTTTGCGGTTTTGGGTGTAGCCCCGGAGCAGCTTGTTTCGCAGGGAAGGCAGGCAGAGCAGGAATCTGGGAACTGAGGCAGGAGGAGCAGGTTGAGGGTGGGAGGAAGCAGGCAAGACGTGATCTTGCTTTTGGTCGATGAGAGGTTCCCTCGTGGAGGGAGTGAGATTTTTCCTGCGCAGGGCGCCTGTAGCACAGCTGGGTTGCCTTATGGGGAGTAGCCTCTTCCTTCTGAGGAGCAGCGCCATGTGGAAGGCTGCTGGTCGAGCCGGGGAGCTTCTTCTAATGATGTAGGAAAGGAAGTCAGAGCCGCGTCAAAAACTCTATCCAGTCTTCTACTCCGTCTTGCGCATGCTGAACGGAGTACTTGCATTCGACGAAACCAGAGGTCCGCCGGTGGGGGACTCCGATGTGAGGGAAGTTGACAGGCTTGTCCTGCTTTCTGATTGCTTGCAGGTCCAGACGGTCCATCACCATCTTTCTCTCGTCTTCAACCCCTTCTAATCCCTCTCAATCCCACATCGGGCTTGTCCTGCTTTCTGACCGGCTTCCGCCAGCGCTTCGGAGCTATGTTCAATTGTTTCAATCCCACATCGGGCTTGTCCTGCTTTCTGACTTGGCAGCGCGTGGAGAATTCATGTTCCAGCATTACGGTTTCAATCCCACATCGGGCTTGTCCTGCTTTCTGACAAGAGATCGTCGAGATTTTGCGACGCCCGTTCGACATGTTTCAATCCCACATCGGGCTTGTCCTGCTTTCTGACGGTGGAAACACGTGGTCTGTCGCATCTCCGTCAACGTAGTTTCAATCCCACATCGGGCTTGTCCTGCTTTCTGACGGTGGAAACACGTGGTCTGTCGCATCTCCGTCAACGTAGTTTCAATCCCACATCGGGCTTGTCCTGCTTTCTGACCTGGACCCATTTTTGGACCGGCTCCTTTTTGTCCAGTTGGTTTCAATCCCACATCGGGCTTGTCCTGCTTTCTGACTTGGACCCCTTGCCCACTCTCAATGGCAGCGATGAGGTTTCAATCCCACATCGGGCTTGTCCTGCTTTCTGACGGAAGCCGCTTTGCAATCGAGCTGGCCCGGCTTCGTTTCAATCCCACATCGGGCTTGTCCTGCTTTCTGACACGGGGTTGATCTGGGGACCCCCTTCCATACTCAGGTGTTTCAATCCCACATCGGGCTTGTCCTGCTTTCTGACCCGGACTGCAGCCGTCGGCGTAGCAGGAGCGACATCTGGGTTTCAATCCCACATCGGGCTTGTCCTGCTTTCTGACCACTGGCCGGTGTACGCGCGCGCCCTCGCGCACACTCTTGGTTTCAATCCCACATCGGGCTTGTCCTGCTTTCTGACCCTTTCTCCTGTGGCTGCTGTTGCTGTGGCCATATCGTTTCAATCCCACATCGGGCTTGTCCTGCTTTCTGACTTCAGCTCTTCGTCTCCTTCCAGATCAACTGGAAGGGTTTCAATCCCACATCGGGCTTGTCCTGCTTTCTGACCGAGACGAGAGATTGGAGCAACTCTACGAGTCAGCGAGTTTCAATCCCACATCGGGCTTGTCCTGCTTTCTGACTCATAGAACCATCCCCGTTGGGCCGCGAATGCCAGCCGAGTTTCAATCCCACATCGGGCTTGTCCTGCTTTCTGACGTTTATATTTACGCGCATAAAGCAGCATCTTATCTGTTTCAATCCCACATCGGGCTTGTCCTGCTTTCTGACGTCCAGGCGACGCATGAGCGCATTCAGTTCATCGATGTTTCAATCCCACATCGGGCTTGTCCTGCTTTCTGACCTCTGCGGACATGTCACCGAGGTACGGCAAGCCTGCGTTTCAATCCCACATCGGGCTTGTCCTGCTTTCTGACCGGGCACCAGGGGATGGGGAAGGCACGGGAGGATAAGGAGTTTCAATCCCACATCGGGCTTGTCCTGCTTTCTGACGAAAGTGCGCTCGGCCCAGGTGAGAATCCACACAAGGTTTCAATCCCACATCGGGCTTGTCCTGCTTTCTGACAGCACCCCCTTTAGCGTAGCATCAGGAGCGACTTCCGTCAAGCTGTTTCGAGCATCCCAAAAAAGCGGTCACTACTGACCGCATTTGCACGGTCATGATGCCAGCCACTCTGGCCTTCCGACGGCCTGGGAAGCCCTTCGAGCATCGCTGCGTGGGAAGCCGGGAGCCGAGATGCTCGAAGCGAACGGCAGCAGCGGCAACAGCGGCATATTTTTCCCGAC
This sequence comes from Thermogemmatispora aurantia, assembly GCF_008974285.1. GTDB lineage: Bacteria > Chloroflexota > Ktedonobacteria > Ktedonobacterales > Ktedonobacteraceae > Thermogemmatispora > Thermogemmatispora aurantia. Next base: position 764,737 of record NZ_BKZV01000002.1, read on the forward strand.
AGCAGAGGTGCCTGGACCTTGACAGCGGGCGCTCAAGACTCTATGGTAAAAGGCATCTCTCTTGCATTGATGGAGGGAAAGCAGTGCATGGCCGGTTTCCAACGCGCTGAACCTTTTTCCTCAGAGGAAAGGCTTGCCGTCCTCCGGCTCGAGCGACTTTTGCGCTTGCTGGCACTGCTGCGACAAGGGCCTTGCACCCGCAAGCAGATTTTCGAGAGCCTGGGGCTGCACTACGGCATCGATCGGGAGGAGGCCACAGATGATGCACGACTCCGCCGGGCCCATCGCACGCTCGAGCGAGATCTGGCGATCCTGGAGGAGATTGGCGTGGTGCTGGTTCGGGAGCGGCGTGGAAGGCAACCGGCGCGCTATGTCCTCGAGGACGATCAGGGCCTCGTCCCTCACTGGTCCCTGTCAGATACAGAGGTAGAATGTCTGGCCTTCCTGGCCTCGATGTTCACGGACCCCTATCGGCTGGCCCCTCCCGACCCGACGCAAGCGCTGCCACAGCCACAGCCGCGCCATCCGTTTGCAGATGAGGTGCAGGCGCTCATCGAGCGGCTCGCCCGGCAACTGCCACCGCGGCAGCAGCAGCGCTTTGAACGGTGGGCCCGCACCCCCTACGTCTACTTTAATGTGGCGCCTGTGATGGACTATCTGCCCTACCGGGAGGTGATCAGGAAGATTGCGCGAGCGATACAGCAGCACCAGCACATCCGCTTTCGCTATCGGCCTCTGTCAGGGAAAGAGGTCACCCATCAGCATCTCGATCCCGCCTATGTAATCCATATGGAGGGCCATTTCTACCTGGTGGCGTATCACCCCGAGCGCGGGCAATTTCTGGAGTTCCGCATCGACCGCATTCAGGAGCAGTCATTGCAGATTGAGCCGCAGCTCACTGGGAGGACACGGCCCCGCCAGGTGCTGACCTTTCGCTTCTGGCTGGACGCGAGGATCGCTGAGCCCGGCCTCAGTCAGCGCTGGTTGTCGCAAGTGGTTGAGCGAGAGGAGGTGCGCATGAACGAGCGAGGGCAAGAGGAGCGCTGGATACTGATCCGGGCCACAGCGTACAGCAGGTGGCGGGTGATCCAGCAGTTGTTACGCTACGGGGAGAGAGCGGAGCTGATCGAGCCAGCGTCGTTGCGAGAGGAGATGCGCAGCGTCGTCAGCAAGATGGGACGGCTCTATGGCCTCAGCATGCAGGCGCCGGAGGAGGAGCGATAAGGATGGTGACCAGCGCGCTCATGCCTGCGTCAGCTCTTTGTTCTTTGTTTTCCATCCTCTCTGTCATCCCACCGCTGATTGATACGACGAATGTTGTCGTATCAATCAGCCATAATATCACCTGTTCGGAACGCCGCTCTAGCCCGCTGAGGGATTGAAAAATTGGAACCGAACGAAAGGAGATGATTTTGCATGGCCCCGGCCTCTGAGGAGTCCTCGCCCTGGCTTGCCCTGGGACTGACCTACAGGAGCGATGACCCGGACCAGGTCTTTCAGCAGTATCTGCAACAGATTGCCGACGAAGGGCTGCGGCGCTACCAGGAGATCATTCAGACGGGCAGCAAGCAAGGGGAAAGCCTCTGGCAGCACGTGCTCAATGGCGCGGCGATCATCGAGCGGCTGCGGCCCCTCTTTCAACTGGAGGCCACCGAGCTGCGCTGTCTGCTCCTGGCCATAACCGTCCATGACATTAACAAGCTGCCTGCCTATGGCCAGGATAGCAGCGGCAAGGCTGTCCGCTATGCCAACGCGGCCACCCTGGAGCATCTGGCCAGCGAGCTAGCAGCCCTCCAGGCAGATCATTTCTTCCCCGAGTGGCAGGAGTATCTGCGCGACATCAAATTTCTGGTCGACAGCCAGCAGGATCAGGCAATCCAGATCTCTCAGTTTTCCCTCTCTTTTTTGCAGCAGTGCCGTCTTCCTCGATCGCGTCTTGAAGGGCCGCTCCGAGCGCTGCTGCGCACCGCGGACGTGCTGGACCTGTCTCACAGCTCGGACCAGGCCAGCCGTCATGAACGACATATTCATCAGAAGGCGCTTGAGCGCCTGAATGAGGGACTCCATCTCAGCGGGGCGCGGCAGCGGTACCGCTTCATCGGCCACCGCCTGGCCGAACTGCGCGGCCTGCTCTCGAACACGATCCATAACCAGGTCGCCGAAATGCTGAAGGAACACTACGGGGAACACCACTGCATTCCCCTGCTCCTCCATGCCGAAGGCATCGACTATCTGCTCGACCGGAGTATGCGTTTTGAATGGACGCGCGAGTGGCAGCGCGAGCTGGCCCGGCGGGTGGTCAACAGACTGGCGAAGATGCAGCAGCAAGGGCTGACGGAGTTCATCAAGGCGCGGCCCTCCGGGATCAGCGTCGACGAGGCGGCCCTCCAGAGCGGCGCACCCATCGAGCAGATCTTTGGCTGCATCACCAACGTGGTCAGGCGCAAGCAGTACCGCGATGAGTGGCGCCAGGAGCGGGAGACAGCGGCGCGCCAGGACCTGGAGACCTTCCTCAACTCGCCGCAAGCGGCAGCTGATCCAGCTCTGCGGGCCCAGTGTCAGGCACTGCTGGCGGAGCAGCAGCTGCTGCCCACTGATCCCGAGGCGCTCCAGCGGGGCGAGTTTCTCATGGCCTACCGGAACTTCCTCGATGCCCACCGGGGCGAGGAACTGAAGCGCCTGCACGAGGATGCCTGGCAGCGAGTGGCGCGTCTCTTTGGGGTGCCCGAGGAGCGACAGCCGCTTTATGCCCTGATCAACTCCTATCGGCGTGGCTACGTTATGGCCCGTGATCTGCCCACAACCCCGCTTCTCGAGATGGAAGCCGCCGCCCTGGCCGATCTTGCCCGTCTGGAAGAGCAGGCACAGCGAGCCGCTCCCCAACGCACTGGCCGTGGCGGTAAACGGGGGAATAGAGCGTCTCCCTCGCCCCAGTCCGCCGCTGCCGACAGCAACAACCAGCAGGGTTCAGCAATGGGCAGCAACGCAGCCGAGGCTGGAGATGCCAGCACGTCACCGCTGACAGTTGCGGGAGACGACTTGCAGGCGCTCTCAACGAGCAGTCCCCAAGAGGAGGCAATCCTTGACTATCTGGATCGCCATCTCAGCTTCTGGGATCTGAGCAGCGGGGAGCGGCAGCAGCCGGTCGACTTTCGGGCGAACCTGCGTCACTATGCAGATCCGCGCTATACCGATCGGCAGTGCAGCTATTGCAGCAGTCCCTTGCCTGCCGAGGAGTGGATGGCGCTGCAGGTGCCGCCGAGCATTGGCGTGCAGCAATTCTCGAACCGACTGGAGGGCGGCAGTCCACGCGAGCCGAAGCGCAACATCTGTCCCATCTGCCGCACGCAGTTCTTGCTAGAAAAGCTGGCCTGGCCCTCACATCGCGACAAGCAGGGCAGCGAGCTGCAAACCTTCTATCTCCACCTGTTCCCCTACAGCTTCTTTCCCGAGCCGCTGCTGCGCGCCTGGTGGCAGACAGTCGAGAGTCTCATCGGAGAAGACACGGTGGCGATCGACCCGGAGACGCGCGACGAGGAGCAGTGGCAACGGCTGGCTGCTGGTCAGGTCCTCTACAAATTGCACTGTCGGATGGACCTGCATCAAGGACTGATCCTTCCGCGCTATGCGGAGGCACTCGGCCCTACGCCTGTCCTGCCGTTGACCATCAACCAGCAGGGCTACGGTCGCCAATACCTGGTCGCGCTGGAGAAAGCCCTCGTGCTGGCGGCCTGGTTTGACTGCCGCGTCCTGCTCTCGCGCCTGCCAACGCCACTGCTCAATCTGGAGCAGGAAATGATCGGGTCCGAGCCAGTGGCCTTCATGGCTGAAGGGATACCCCAGGCGCTTGCCTGGTTACTACCCGAGCAGGTACTGACCCGTCCCCAGGTGCGGGCCCTCTGCCGGCGCCTGGCCCTCCTGCATCAGCTGGCCCATAAGCTGCAGCCGGACGCCCTGTCGACCGTGAAAGTCCTCTATGACCTGGTCACCGCAGCAGCCCAGGACCCACTGGCGCTTTACCATGAGGTGGATCGCCTGATCGAGGAGAAAGCCGGCAAGCAGCGCCAGAATCCTTTAACGCTCAGTTACCAGGTCGCCCCGCTGCTGGAGCAGCTGCTCGGGGCAGCGGAGGCGATCAGCTAGTGCGTCCATCTATCTGTCTGTCACCTGTTCGCAGCTCAGATCAGAAGAGGAGGTTCATTGTGACGTCCACACCTTCCCAGGCAAGCCCTCACCAGGCCAGAGAGGATCTGCTGGCCCAGGCACTCAAAGAGGTGGCCGTCTACGCGGCCAGGCAAGCCATTCGAGGCCGCTCATTCAAGCGCAATTCCCTCCTGAAGCCCCTAGACATCATTCTGGCTGAACTGGGACGCTATCCGAAGGAGCTGGAGTTTGCCCGAGATAGCAGCAAGGGCCTGATCTTCGACCACCTCCAGCGCATTCGCGGCTGGGTCTCGGAGGCAGCGATCTATGAGTACGTCGACCTGTTTTTTGAGAAAGTGCTCCAGCAGGCCCTTGGCAACCATGTAGGGAAACTGCTCCAGCGCGAGCGCTCGCTGCGCAGCGCCTACCTGGTCTACGTGCGCCAGGAGCTGGCCCGCGTCTTGCTGGAGAAAAAGCAGGCCGCATCACCGGAGGAGGCGCTTGCCCAGCTTGAGACAGAGGAAGCAGAGGAGGCAGGGGAACCAGCGGAGGCCGGTCCAGCCTTGGATTAGCCCAGGCTGCGCCGCGTGAGCAAGGCCACGCCGCCTCGAGGTCGCACCTTGCTCAGAAGAAGAGAGTGCAAGAGAAGCAACATGCCCAGCGTATCCATCACCGAAGAAAGGATGGTATTCGTCCATGAGCGTCACCTCAACATTCACCGTGCTCAATCACTATCGCGAGTATCTGCTGGAGCGCTACGATAACTTTCCGCATGGCCGCTACGTCAGCGTCATCCTGATCCGCAAAACCGAGTCAGAGACAATCTTCCGTACGGAAGGCAGTGGCGAGGGCCTTGTAAAAGAGCTGGTGACCGCCGGTCGCCGGGAGGCCACGCGCGAACCGATCCAGCGCGTGGTCATCAGCAAGCGGAAACAGACCGCCGTCGAGCGCCGCGTCGGGCGCGAGCTGCTGCGCGAGCATGGTCTGCTAGGAACGGTGACGGTCGGACGCGAGCAGCGCCCCTGCGCACTCAACACCAATGCCCCTTGTGGCAAGTGCATCGACTGTATGGTCTATGGTTATGCCGCCGGTGGCGGTGGCGCGCAGAAGAGCCGCGTGATGACCGATGACGCCTACTCGCTGGCTCCAGCCAGCCTGGTGACCGGCACGCGCACCTTCAACGCCACCTTCGATAACGGGACAATGCGCAATCCCTTCGACGGGAAACCCTCGACCTCCATCAACGAAGACGAGTATGTCTTGCCCGAGACCCATTTTCTCGATACCGAGACGCTCAAGGATGTCACGCCGGGAGAGTTCCAATACGTGCTTGGCAATATCCTGCGCAGCAGCCGCTACGGCGCCATCAGCAGCCGTCAGGGGCGTGTACGCAATATGATCACGGCAGTGATATTCAGCGATACTGAGATCTTTTCGAATCTCGAACTGACCCAGGAGGTTTATGATCTGCTGTTGGAGGCACAAGGGGGGAACGAATTGGATGTCCCCCTCAATGATGCCCTGGTTGAACGCTGCGTCCAGCAGGCAACCGATACGCTCTTGCGCGACCTGGTTGGGCGCCCGCCGTTGGTCGTGCGCGGTGAAGCCCTGGGCCGTCTGCTGGAGGAGACCCTGATGCTCTATCGCGAGCCGGAGCGGTTGAAGGGCCTGCTGGAGGAGGTCACGGCGAGCTACAAAGATCTCCCGTAAAGTGGCGTGGGCGAAGAGGGGCAGAGGGGGCCGCCAGCGGTCCAGCCAGAGACGCGCAGGCCGTGGGACCAGGGTGGTCACATCACTGCTCCCCTCTTCCTGCCAGGAGGATTGCTATGACGCTTGCCATCTATCAGGTTGACCTGACCCTGCTGGAGCATACCTTTTTTGCCAGCCGCGAGGTGGGCCTGCTCTACGAGACCGAACCAGTGATCGGCAACTATGCCCTGACCTATGCCCTGGGCTGGTGTGTGTCTCCCTACAACTGGGATGGTCCGCCACGCTATAAGCAGGATCTGCTGCCGCTGAATCGCCAGGGTCGCTACGTGACGCCGGCGACCTTTCTGCCCGGTCGTCTGCGCTTCGCCTTTAGCCAGTTCAACGCCCAGTCGGATAGCTACTACTTCCGTTTTGATCAGAACGCCATTGCCCTGGAGCGCAGCCGCAAAGCGCGGGCCATGAACTTTCCCCAGGCTGGCAAGATCCGTCTGCTGGCCGCCGAGAGCCGGGCACGCTTCTACGTGCTCCTGCCTGGGGAGGCCGCGCCTGCCCTGCCGCGCTATATCCGCCTGGGCAAGTTTAACAGCAAGGCCCGCCTTGACTGGCAGCCACTGCACCTGCTCACGTCGGAGCCGCAGGAGCAAGAGCAGGTCGTCGACTTCTTTTTGAACGCCGCCGATTTGCCGGACGCCATGCTCTCTACGCTCCGCAGCTTCACCCTCTACAATATTCCTCCGGCGCCCCTGGTGCGTCAGGCCCGCTTGCGGGGACCCTTCTGGACTGGACGGTTGCCTGGCGGCGAAGTGGTCCACTTGCCCGCCGGGATGCACTACGGCGTCGAAACCCTGCCCTGAATATGGGCAGAGCAGTCAAGCAAGAAGGAGACCAGACCCCATGCTGACCGTCACCGTGCAGCCGTACGACGAGCGCCTCTGGTTGGGCGAGCACCCGCTCGCCCTCACCGGTTCCGTCCCTCCCGCCAGGCCAGAACAGGGAGCAGGCCAGAGCGGTGGCGCCTCACCAGAGGAGGAGAGCCGGCTCCTCTACCATCAGTGGCGCATGTACCAGGCTAGCGCGCCGCTGGTGATCAATACCCATGCCACCGGCACAGGCAAAACCCTGGGGGCTCTGCTGCGCTTACTGGGGCGTGTGCGCCAGATCGGCCTGGACCAGTTGACGCCGCGCCTGGGGGACACCTTATTCATCGCCCCCACCAACGAACTGATCGACCAACACGTGCGCAGCGCCAGCGAGTTCTGTCGGCGTTATGGACTACCCTACCAGGTGATCCCCGTGACGCGCGACCATCTGCAGAAGAGCTGGCAGAAGCTGCCTGCTGAAGAGCGGTCTCGGCGTGGCTGGCACCTGCGTCAGCTGCTCAGCGATCCGGTCACGGCCCGGCAGGAAGATGTCTCGACGGCGCAGGCCACCATCTTTGTGACCAACCCCGACATTTTCTATTACATCCTGACCGCTTCCTACAATCGCTTTGACCGCGGGGAGCTGCTGACCGATCTGCTGCGGAACTTTGGCCTGGTGATCATCGATGAGGTCCACTACTACAGTCCCCGGCAACTCGCCGCCTTCCTCTTCTTTTTGAAGCTGTCTGCCTTCTGCGGCTACTTCAGCAACTCCGATGTCCTCGACAGCCCTCGCCAGATCTGTCTGTTGACGGCCACCCCTTCGCCAGCAATGCGCCGCTTTCTGGAGCAGCTCGGGATCAAGACCGAGTGGATTGAGCCACAAGACCCTGTCCCCAAGGCGTGGGCGGACAAAGTGCGACCGGTACGAGCATTGACCGCTGTTGAGCTGGAGATCTACAGTGCTGGCGAGCTGGGCGGAGGCCAGGGCACCCAGCGTCAGACCGGCGATGCACTGCTGAGTCTGGTTCAGCACCTGTGGCCGAGGCTGCGCCAGCTCCTGGAGGCCCAGCCTGCCGATGGCTTCCCCGTCGAAGGGGCCATTCTCTCCAACTCGCTGCGCACCATCAATCTGATCTATCGCGAGCTACGTGCGCGCTGGCCAGCCGCCGGCGAGCGTATTGGCCGCATTACTGGTCCCCAGGGTACTCAGGCACGTGAGGAGGCCCGCGAGTGCCAATTGATTCTGGCCACGCCCACAGTAGATATTGGCTACAACTTTGAGCGCACGCGAGCAGGGCAGGGCATCCCTCCCACCGCTACACGCAAGCCACGGCCTTCGCTCGACTTCCTGCTGTTCGACGCCTGGTCGGGCGATGAACTGCTCCAGCGCCTGGGTCGCGTTGGGAGGGTCCTGGCCTTGCCTGCAGGAGAGGACTGTGGCCCCTGCCGTGCCTGGGTCGTTGTGGACCAGGAGACCTATCGGCTCTTCGAGGGCCATCTGGGAGGAGGGAATGCTGCGTCAGAAAGCCGCCCTGACCCGTCCAGGGATGGGAAGACGATTGACCGGGCGACACTGGCGAAGCTGGCGGCCCAGATGCCGACGCGGCAGGATCTGACCGCCTATGTGCGCAGCGGCGTGATCGCGGAATTCTTCCGCACACTCGGGCTGCTGGGTCAGGGGATGGCAGATGAGGAGTTGCCCCTGCTCGACAGCTTTTTGCAGGATCTGCAGCAGTTGTTTGTCGGCGAAGATGGGCAGCGCCAGCGCCCATTGACCTATCGTCAGTTACGCGCCTGGCTGAGAGAGTATGAAGAACGGGCCGAGGTTTATGGAGGCTTCACCCATATTCCCGCTGCCGCCTTTGAGCGGTTCGCCGCTCTCCTCGACAGACGGGAGCCGAAGCAGGATGACCCGCTGATCCCCTATCTGAGGGCCTTCGAGAAGCGCATCCTGTCTATACTCCAGAAGCGTCAAGAGCGGCCTCGGAGCAGTCGGGAGGCGCTTCTCTGGCTCAAAGAGGATCTGAGCATCTACTTTCGAGAGCATGCCCGCTGGACCTTTCGCGAGGGCTTCGAGACGCCCCAGGTGCTGGTCTTCGATCCCCAGCACTGGCTGTCAGACGAGGACGTGACCTCCTATGATCTCTTCCACATTCTGCGCTCCTATGATGCGACCTTCTATTCCACAGCGCAGGACTGGCAGCAGGCCTGCTTCCCCAAGGAGCAGCAGCGGCAGGTCAGCATTCCAGAGGAGGTGGTCCTTTTCTGCCGCCTGCAGACCTTACGCGAGAAACCGCGACAGGTGGGGCTGCGTCTGGAGGTGCCGGAGCACTCACAAGCAGAGTGGGAAGCAGCGTGGGCCTACCGGCCTGCTGCCCTCTGGGGCCTGCGACCGCAGTTCATCAATGATGATACCGGTCTCCCTGCCTGCGTGCGTAGCTGTTTCCAGGAGCGTTTTGTTCCTGCCTTCGTGGCCGCAGAGAAGAGCAGTACTGTCGCCTGGCTCATAGCGCTGCGCCAGAAAGCGCGCTTCTTCCCTGTGGCGCTGGACATCTCCTTCGCTGATCGGACGGCGCGTTACCAGGCTGTGCTGGGTCCACTCGCCTGGCAGCTTGCGGCGGAGATCCCTCGCTGGGCCCTGGAGCGTGATCGACGGCGAGGACAGCAGGGAGAGAGCGATCCGCTCTTCTTCTAAGGCGAAAGCGAGAGGCAGCACAAGGAAGAAGAGTACAGAGACAGAGCGGCACGGCCTCGCGCCGCCAGCCGTAGTCAGCGAGAAAAGCAGGGAGCAGCGTGCTGAGCAATGAGCAAAAGAGAGGAGGAGAACTGTGTCTTCAGCATCTATCGGCAATGAACAGGGTCCATTGGTCTCGATGTTGCTGCGGCTAGAGCCAGTAGAGCCGGGCTGGCTGACGCCCAGTTGTGGCCCGCAGCTCCAGGCGGCTTTCTTGCAGTTGGTGCGCCAGGTTGACCCTGAACTGTCGGCCTGGCTGCACCAGCCTAACCAGCGTCGCCCCTACACCCTCAGTTTGCTCTGGGGTTTCCGCCAGCTCAGTGTGAAGGAGCTACAGATTGCCACCAGCCACCTGCAACCAGTGCCTGTGCGACCAGGGGAACGCTACTGGCTGCGTCTGACCCTCTTAGATGAGCGACTGGTACAGGCTATTCTCCGGGCCTGTCTTCAACAGGCCCGGCAGCTCTCTCTGACCGTTGAGCAGACACCGCTTCTCGTGACACGTATGCTGGCTGCTCCTGATCCGATACATGAGGGGCCATCGTGGGTAGCCGTCACTTCCTTCGAGGAGTTGGCCCGCGAGCAGGAGGTTCAGGAGCACTATGCCTTTGAATTCGCCAGTCCCACCGCCTTTAGCAGAGGGCAGCGCTCCTGGGGGAAGCTGCTGACGCTCTTTCCTGAGCCGGCTGCTGTCTTCGAAAGTCTGGCACGTTCCTGGGATCTCTTCGCTCCGGAGCGCCTGCGCCTGGCTGCCGCTGGTCTGACCCCCCAAGAGATCGCTGACTGGTGTGCAGACCATCTGATTGTGTCTCAGTACGAGCTTCGCACTCAGTACCTGCCCTCCAGTCGCTTTGGACAGACGGGCTTTCTGGGACGCATCACCTATGAAGTGAAAGGGCCGAGGGGTGCAGCACAAGCGCGCTGGCTGACCTCACTTGCTCGCCTGGCCCTCTTCAGTGGGGTGGGCTACAAAACGGCAATGGGTATGGGGCAGGCCCGCTGTCTGAACGTCCTTTCGCCAGCGGAGCTACCGTCTGCCAGCGATACTGTGGCCAGTGCGCTTGATCGCCAATGAACCAGTGAGGGAGGAAGATGCAGTCGCCCACCACTCCGAGCTCCCTTGAGTTACGGGAGCAGATAATGGTTCCCTTTTCCGCGCTGAATGCCTTGGAGTATTGTCCAAGACGCTTCTACTATGAGTATGTTCAGGCAGAAATGCTGGTGAATGCTTTGGTGCTAGAGGGTCAGCTCCTGCACCAACGGGTAGATCAGCCTGCAGTATTTGCCGAGAAAGGTGTGGAACGCATCCACCGCCTCTATCTCGCTAGCGAGCGCCTGCACATAGCTGGCTACCTGGACGCGCTTGAAGAGGAGGCGGGCAAGCTGGTGCCTGTCGAATACAAGCGTGGGCGAGAGGGACGCTGGCTCAACGACCATATCCAGCTCTGCGCTCAAGCTCTCTGTCTGGAGGAATATCTCCCGCACCTGGCGCCGCTCTCGCACGGCTACCTTTTTTACTTTGGTTCACGACGACGTGAGCAGGTTCTGTTTCTCCCCGAGCTCCGTCAGAAAACCCTGGAAAGTATTCAGCTTGCTCTGGCGCTGGCCAGAGAGCCGCGCCCACCGGCTCCGCTTCAGGGGAAAACTGCCAGGCGTTGCCGCGACTGCAGTCTGTTACCGATCTGCTTACCTGAGGAGGTCCGCGCTCTCCAGGAACAACAAGAGCGGGGAAATGCGACGAAATCTCTGCTTGAAATCTTCTGAAAAGCCACTACTTATCATCAATGGTAATCCAGTGAATATAAGGAAAGGAGCGGAAGGTGTCTACGCTCTATCTGATGGAGGCCCATAGCCTGGTAAAACGAGACACGGAAGATTGCCTGTTGATCCACATTCCTGAGCAACGTCTGGTCGATGGAGAACAGAAAACGGCTTTGATCAAAAAACGTATACCTCTCATCAAGGTGGATGAGGTCGTGGTGATGGGAGATGTCACGTTGACAGCAGCTGCGCTAGACCTCTTGCTAGAGCGCAAGATCCCTGTGCACTTCGTGCGGGAGCACGGGAGTTTCCAGGGATCGCTGATTCCAGAGGCTTCGAAAAATGCGCTCTTGCGGATTGCTCAGCATCAGGCCCATCACGATCTGCAGCGGCGGCTCTTGCTGGCCTCCTGTTTTGTCAGAGGGAAACTGTCGAATCAGCGGCGTCTGCTCCAGCGGCGCTTTCCCAATCAGTCACCTGCGGTCCTGAAGGATCTCGCGGCAATCATCGAGTCGCTCCACAAGCTGCCTGCAGCGGTCTCCTCTTCTTCACTGCCCCGTCTCAGCACAGGTGATCATGGGATCGGTGGCACCCCTTTGGAAACGCTGCTAGGCATCGAAGGACAAGGCAGCGCCCTCTACTACGCTGCTTTTCCGCAGATGCTGGTGGAGCCTGACATCTGGTGCTTTCCGGGCCGCACCAGGCGTCCCCCGACCGATCCCGTCAATGCCCTGCTGAGTTATGGTTACACCATCCTGGCGAACCGCCTCACGGGGGCGGTCCAGCTGGTTGGCTTTGATCCCTATATCGGCTATCTCCACAGTAGTGGCTATGGTCGTCCGGCGTTGGCCCTCGATCTCATGGAGGAGTTTCGTCCCCTCATCGTCGACTCCGTCGTGGTGAAATTGCTGAATAAGCACATGGTGAGACGAGACGATTTCGAGGAGCTGCTTGGCACGTATCGCCTCAAGAAAGAGCCAAAAAAGCGCTTTTTAGCTGCCCTCGAAGAGCGCTTTCACGAGGAAATTACCCATCCCGTGTTCGGCTATCGCGTGAGTTACATGCGCTGCCTTGAGTTGCAGGCGCGTCTGCTGGCCAAGTACCTGACTGGGGAGATCACGCACTATCAGCCGTTCCTGGTGAGGTAACCGTATGGGACCCCATGATACTTGCTGCTATGTCATTGCCTACGATATCGCTGATGATCGGCGCCGCGCTCGTGTACACAAGCTCCTCTGTGGCTTTGGCAAATGGACCCAGTATTCGGTATTCGAGTGCTTCCTGACCAGGAAAGAGCTTGTGCTGCTCCGTGCGCGCCTGGCAGCTCACCTGAATGAGCGGGAGGATAGTGTCCGCATCTATCCTCTCTGCCAGGCCTGTGTGAAGCGCGTTGTCACCGTGGGGGGCGAGCCACCACGCGAAGAGCGCCTCTACTTCTCCTAGGGGGCGATCGGTCAGGCCACTGCTCTGTATCCTCTTCCAACCAGGAAAACACCAGCCCTTTCTCCACTGTTTCAATCCCTTAGCGGGCTTGAGCGGCCTTCTGATGCAAGCCTGGTCTCGTCGTAGAGCGAGGCCAGGCTTGCCGGGCGCGCCCGGTTTGTGCCGATGGTTTCAATCCCTCCTCTCAATCCCTCAACGGGCTTAAGCGCGGTTCTGACCAACTTTTGCAGCGGCAGGCGGCTCCTCCTTGAGCCACTTTCAATCCCTCAACGGGCTTAAGCGCGGTTCTGACGAACGAAGGTATTGCTGGACAAGAGCTAGCCCTGTTACCTTTCAATCCCTCAACGGGCTTAAGCGCGGTTCTGACGCTATTTCATCAGGGATCGCAATGCCCACCTGCTGGTAACTTTCAATCCCTCAACGGGCTTAAGCGCGGTTCTGACCAGGCACAGCAAATGATCAGCCACGAATTGCTCAGCCACTTTCAATCCCTCAACGGGCTTAAGCGCGGTTCTGACGTTGAGCCAGCACGATGCCAGCAACTTCTAGCAAGTGTTTCAATCCCTCAACGGGCTTAAGCGCGGTTCTGACCTTGTCGATGCACGCCTTGGCATGCAGGGCATCGAACTTTCAATCCCTCAACGGGCTTAAGCGCGGTTCTGACCTTGTCGATGCACGCCTTGGCATGCAGGGCATCGAACTTTCAATCCCTCAACGGGCTTAAGCGCGGTTCTGACGTTGAGCCAGCACGATGCCAGCAACTTCTAGCAAGTGTTTCAATCCCTCAACGGGCTTAAGCGCGGTTCTGACTCAAAATATATCATAGCTAGAAAAATTCAAGAACACTTTCAATCCCTCAACGGGCTTAAGCGCGGTTCTGACACACGGATCTGGCAATCGAGTCATTACCGCCGGGTATGCTTTCAATCCCTCAACGGGCTTAAGCGCGGTTCTGACCCAGCGGGTCGGGGCCGGCAGCAGCTCCAGAATCTCCTCTTTCAATCCCTCAACGGGCTTAAGCGCGGTTCTGACTGACGCAGATCTGGCTACGGTGGTGTCAGGAAGATGAACTTTCAATCCCTCAACGGGCTTAAGCGCGGTTCTGACAAGAACAACCTGGCTGGCCACAGGGGCCATTTGAACTTTCAATCCCTCAACGGGCTTAAGCGCGGTTCTGACGGGGAATTAGTCCCTCCTATCTCTCTAGAAGACTGTGCCTTTCAATCCCTCAACGGGCTTAAGCGCGGTTCTGACATATCCGTCGCATTCGAGGCCGCCGGCGCCGATGACCTTTCAATCCCTCAACGGGCTTAAGCGAGGTTCTGACGCTTGCTCTTTTTGCTCAGATCATTCGGCAATTTGTCAACTTTCAATCCCTCAACGGGCTTAAGCGAGGTTCTGACCTTAAGAGGTCTTTGACAAAAGCGCGCTGTTCCTCTTCTTTCAATCCCTCAACGGGCTTAAGCGAGGTTCTGACGATGCGTTGTCAGGAGCGCTGCAGCAGTTGACCTTCTTTCAATCCCTCAACGGGCTTAAGCGAGGTTCTGACGACATCCCAAACATTGACCCGCTTGGTCCACCAGAACTTTCAATCCCTCAACGGGCTTAAGCGAGGTTCTGACAAAAATCCTGCATGCGAGCGCTGTTTCGAAGAAGCTTTCAATCCCTCAACGGGCTTAAGCGAGGTTCTGACCAGATTGAGCAGGGTCTCCTGCTCATTGAGAACAAGAACTTTCAATCCCTCAACGGGCTTAAGCGAGGTTCTGACTGTACTATGTATCAATACCAATTAAAGCATTTCAGTATGACTTTCAATCCCTCAACGGGCTTAAGCGAGGTTCTGACGCGGCGCCACGGGACGTGGTTCGACTTGCCCAGGACTTTCAATCCCTCAACGGGCTTAAGCGAGGTTCTGACGTGCTCCCTCCCACTGAGCGGATGAAATCGATTGTCTTTCAATCCCTCAACGGGCTTAAGCGAGGTTCTGACTGGATTCTCCGCATGACCGATCAACCGAGCCGCATTATACTTTCAATCCCTCAACGGGCTTAAGCGAGGTTCTGACTCTGACAGTCCCCTCCGCAGGACGGGATGGACGTGGCTCTTTCAATCCCTCAACGGGCTTAAGCGAGGTTCTGACCTGGGCAATTTATATGGACTCACTCTTTCTGATTGCTTTCAATCCCTCAACGGGCTTAAGCGAGGTTCTGACTCGCTGACCAGATGGAGCAGATGCTGCTGACTGAGGCTTTCAATCCCTCAACGGGCTTAAGCGAGGTTCTGACCCAGGAAATCGTCGCTCGGAGGTGGTACCAGCCGAGAATCTTTCAATCCCTCAACGGGCTTAAGCGAGGTTCTGACCTTGCGTCATGGAGAGCCTCCCTGATTTTTTCCAGCTCTTTCAATCCCTCAACGGGCTTAAGCGAGGTTCTGACCGTATGAGCGGCAGCTCTGCCGGCAACTCCTGCGTGCTGTCGCTTTCAATCCCTCAACGGGCTTAAGCGAGGTTCTGACCTTGCTTCTGCTGACGCGGCATAAACCTCAACAATGCTTTCAATCCCTCAACGGGCTTAAGCGAGGTTCTGACCCTAATTTGCTCCAATTCCCTGACAGCCTTTTCAAGAAGCTTTCAATCCCTCAACGGGCTTAAGCGAGGTTCTGACAGCCCCCTCTCTAGAGTAGCATCAGGAGCGGCCTCCGTCAAGTCGTTTCGAGCATCCCAAAAAAGCGGTCAGTAGTGACCGCTTTTGTACGGCAATGATGCCAGCCCCTGTGGCCCTGCGGTGGCTTGTGAGGCCCTTCGAGCATCGCTGCGTGGAACGCCGGGTGCCGAGATGCTCGAAGCGAACAGCAGGAGCGGCAACAGCGGCAGCAAGAGGGACCGCCTCGC
>NZ_BKZV01000003.1:0-670447 GCF_008974285.1 Thermogemmatispora aurantia
GCCCCCTGGCCACTGGCTGACGACGCTGTAGCTGACCTGGCAGTAGCTGGCGGCCTGCACCCGCGCCTGACCGCCAAAGAAGCCCGTCAGCAGCAGGACGGGCAGCGCCAGGATCGCCAGCAGCTGCTTGCGTCCCCACGGACGCTGGCGCCTGGGTACCTGTGATGCCATAGCTTTCCTTGCTTTCCTTTCATTGTGCTACTACTCCTGCGCTCCCCGCTCCGCGAAACCATCCCTGATTTCGGCAGAATGCGAGGGCGAGTACCCCTCACTTGCATGCCGCAAGCGGTACCGTAAACGATTACGTAAACGGTTACGGATACATATATACCTGTACAGAGCGCATTTTGTCAAGGGAGGGGGAGGAAAGGAAGGGGAGAAAGGGGCAGAGGAGCAGGGGGGAGTAGAAGGAGGAGCCTAACCTGCTCTCTCTGCGCAGAGAAACCAGAGGTACGTAGGGACGCGAGCGGGCCCGCCTCAAGGACCTCACATCACAGATCATCGTAGCGTCCGTGGCGGCCATGTCCCTCAACGAAGCGCCTGGCCCCGGTCTGGGCCTCTGTCGACTGGAGCGTCCTGAGACCGTAGCCGGCCTCAAGGAGCAGGGCCTCTGGCAGAGGAAGAGACCATTGCTCATAGAGAGAGCGCCGATCGGAGCGCAGGCATTGCTGAGGAAAGCGTGCCAGATCATTGGCCAGGGCCAGCGCTGTAGGCAGAGCCTCGCCGTGAGGTGTCAGGCGGTTGACCAGGCCCATGCGCCAGGCCTCCTCGCCCGAGACACCGCGTCCGGTCAGGATCAGATCAAGCGCATGGCTTTGGCCAATCAAGCGAGGCAGGCGCACTGTTCCCCCATCGATGAGAGGCACACCCCAGCGACGATTGTAGACCCCCAGGATGGCATCCTCTGCGGCCACCCGCAGATCGCACCAGAGCGCCAGCTCCAGGCCGCCAGCCACAGCATAGCCTTCAATAGCCGCAATCACTGGCTTCTGCAAGAGCAGACGCGTCGGCCCCAGTGGGCCGGCATCCTCACTGTCAAGCCTGGGAGCATGCCCGGCTGCCAGTTCCTTCAGGTCGAAGCCGGAGCAAAAGCTGCCACCAGCCCCTGTCAGGACCGCCACGGCCAGCTCCGGATCGCTGTCAAAGCTGCGGAACGTCTCTAGCAAGGCAGTAGCCAGCTCTATCGTGATGGCGTTCCGGCTCGCTGGGCGATTCAGCGTCACAATCAAAACCGCTCCTTGCCGCTCCACCAGCAGCGGCCTGGCTTCGCCAGGGTCACTTGTCGCGGTCGTCTCGGAGGATTCGGACATCGTTGCTCGTCTCCTTCTTCTACGCATGAGGTATACAGACAATCGATGAGGGAGACCTATGGGCTGGCCTCGCTCAATCCGTCTCATTCACTCTATCCTCTCGGACCACCGCTTGTCTAGCAACTGCCACCGCCTAGTATTTATATTGGCTGCCGCCGGGCGTGGGAGTTGCCAACACCGATAGGGAAGGCGTGGCTACGAACCAGCGTCCTCCAATGCCATTGCCATGCGCCTGCCCCGGCGCTGTATCACCGGCGTATCTATAGAGCAGGTGCCCATTGTAGGCCACCTGCTGACCGTGGGCGTCATGGACTACGCTGAGCTTACCAGGCAGAGGAGACGCGCTCTGGGGAGAACCACTTCCCTGGAACAGCAGCGGAGGCCAGGTACTGGCACAGCCGCCCGTACAGGCCGACTGCGTTGGCGTATCCGGGGTGAAGTAGTAGAGCGTCTTGCCCTGCGTATCTGTCAGAATCGCTGTAGACAGACCGTTGAGCGAGATCGTGGCTACCTTCACGACCACGCTGCCCGGCATGCTTGCCGTCGTCGGCGTCGCGGTCATCGATCCGCTTGTACTTGTATTACTGGTCGTACTACTTGTCCCTGTGCTCGAGGTGCTGCTACCGCAGGCAGCCAGCACGATTCCAGCTGCCAGTATCAGCAAACAGAGCCTCAGCGTCGTCGAGCGAAACTGTCGCATCATTGACCCTCCAGCGTCTAGAGCAGGGATGGAAAGCCGGTTGAGGAGTGGCCCGGCTACTATGCTCTCTGCTTAAGTCGTACGCTTGCAGGTTACAGGTATCCAGATCCACGTCGAGGACTGCTCTACAATCGATGGGTGGCTTCCTTCCTGGCATAGCAGCTGTAGCAGCCCTGCAATGAATAGTGTCAGCGGATCAGCCGCACAGGGGGCTGACTTGATTCAGCCAGGATCGCTGTTTACTCGTCGAGCAGGAGAGTTCACACAACACTGGCCTTGTAGTGAAGCGGGCCCAGTTCGACCTCCGTCCTTGGGTGCCGGGCAGGTATCCAACTCCCAAGGATACAGACAGCCTCCAATGTGTGGCACGATCGCGTGAGCCGGCTCGCCGGCCCAGGGGAACAGACAAACGGGGAAGGCACCCGGGGCCCGGTGCAAGACCGGCACCCTGCAGGCTCCGGGGCGCGACGAGACTAATTCCCGTAGGAAATCACCATTGGTGGTGGCTGCAGTGCGAGCACCTGAGCAGGGGTCATCAGAGTACGCGCCTCGATGTGGTAGAAGAGCTTGAAGCCACCGTAACGGAAATTATGATACTTCTGCATATCCTCCTCTACCCACATCCTGTATTGACGAATCTTATCCTGCTGATCGCCACGGTAGCCGCCGACGCTATCCACATGGATCACCACGTCGACGCGCGGATCGTAGAGCAAATTACGCTTATCCGCGAATTCGGCCATCGAAGCGTCATACGGATTCTTCAAGCCATCTCCATCGCCGCGGTACTGGTGAATCACCAGGATCTTGCGCGGCACATGGTACTGCATCGGTAGAGCTGCCAGCGTCTCAATGACCGGATTCAGGTCGGAAGCGCGCACGTTACTGAGGTTGACGCCTGGAATACCGTTGTGTCGCGGGAACATCCACTCGGGGTCAATCGCCAGCTCTACAAAGCTGTAGTGCTCCAGATAGGGCAGAAAGAAACGTAACTCCTGCATTACGGGAGCCTGGCCGAAGCTCAGATCTAAAAACAGCAGCAGATTGTGCTGCTGGCAGAAGCGGATGTATGCCTCGATGGTTGTCGGGTCCAGGTGATGACTGTAGGTCTGCTCGGGACCGGGATAGCGGTCGGGTACGCTGGCCACCAGATCAATGGCCAGCTTCACGGGGTGTGTGGGATCAAGTCGGGCATAAACCGCCCCTTGGGCTTGCAGGCGGGCCAGCATCTGAGTGCTGAGCTGGTAGGCTGGCCCGGTCGCGGGGGCGCCAGGAATACCGTAGAACGCCACCACCCGGTAGCGTGGAAGAATCGCCCCCTGATTAGGATCGAAGGGTTGGATTGGCTCTGCGCGTTCACCCAGGCGCTCCTCATTAAGCAGCGCCGAGGGCCGCTGCTGGCGAGCCACTAGTTGCCAGGCCAGCGCTGTTCCGGCTACCAGCATCGGCAGCAGGAGTAGTCCGAAGAAAAGCCCCACTAGGACAGAGGTCTTCCTGGAGCCACGCGGACCAGGACCTGGTAGGGTCCCTTCCAGGGGCCTGGTAGGAATCTTGCTGAGCGCCTCCCCCCGGTTGGGGCGTTTTGTCAGAGTCATCGTGCTGATCCAGGTCCTCCTCAAAAACCCCTGCTCTCTTTCCCAGAAACGACTAACAGTGATCGACCGGTAAGGAGTGTCCTGGAGGAACGGTTTACCTCCTCCTGAACAGGATACTACAGATGGGAACGGAGCAGGGACAGTCTTCGGTGCTCTCTCCCCCAGATAGGCTAGTTCCCCAGGGGGGCCAGTGAAGCGGAAGGCGGTGGGGCAGGGATATGGCGCTCTCTCCGTGGCCATATGCTATCATAAAGACGGCTGAAGGTCGTTCTATCAGTTTCCCGGAGTGACGAACGCCGCCGGTGCGGCTCGGCAAAGGAGGAGGGCCCGCCATGCTTGTCAAAGATGTCATGACCAGAAAGCTGATCACAGTGACCCCCGACGATACCCTCGGGCATGCTGCCACGCTACTGCGCCAGTTTCAGTTCCATCATCTGCCAGTGGTTCAGGGGGAGCCGGCCATCTTCGGCTTCACGGGTGCGGTGAAGCCTCTCTATCTGGAGGGGCTGCTGACCTCCCAGGACATCGACCTGGCCGTCGCCGCCTCGGGTCAGCAGCCCTGGCAAGAGCGGCGTGTACAGGAGGTCATGGATCGCAGTCCCGTTTGCGTGACCCCCACTACCAGCGTCGCCGCCGCCGCCCAGCTACTGGTCGAACGCGGACTCAACGGTTTGCCGGTCGTGGAGTACGAGCAGCACGAGCAGCGCACGCGCGCGCTCCTGGTCGGCCTGTTGACGCGCAGCGATCTTCTCATTGCCCTCGCTCGTGCTCTGGGGGCCTTCGAGCCAGGGATGCAGCTCCTGATCCCCTTCACTGCTGGCAATCCCACCCCGCTGGCCCGTCTTTTGCTCCTGGCCGCCGAGCTGCATGTGCAAGTCCGCAGCCTGGTTGTGGTTCCGCCCAGAAACGGCCAGCCGCACACAGCGACCGTCCGCCTGGGCACTATTAACCCGGCCCCTCTCTTGATGCGCCTGCAGGACGAGGGCATCGAGTACACCTTTCCCGATCTTGCTCTAGAGGAGCGCCGCCATGACAATGCCTGATCTCGCTTCCCACCCCCGCGTTTGCCTGGCTTTTGACCCGCTGGAACTCCACTACGATTTTGGGGCCGATCATCCCCTGCAGGCGGACCGTATGCGGGCCTTGCTAGACCTGCTGGAAACCTGCCAGCTCTGGCACCAGGGCGATCCCCTGCTGCATCTTCCGATCCGCCCCGCCTCCCTCGATGAGCTGCGGCTGATCCATACCGACGACTACCTGGCAGCGGTCCAACAGCTCGGGGCCTCCGCGGCCAGGCTGCCTGCCCTTCCTCCCCAGCAACGACAGGAGCTGGAACAGCAAGCTTTCCGCTATGGCTTCGGCGATGGCGACACGCCGATTATGCCTGAGATGCATGAGGTCTCGGCGATGATCGCCGGCGGGACGTTGGTCGCTATGAGCGCTGTGCTCGGCCTGCCCGAGGGCGGTCAGTTCGCCTCCCCCGAGGGACGGCCTGTGCATGTCTTCCACCCGGGCGGCGGCCTGCACCATGCCTGGGCCAGTCGCGCCTCGGGCTTCTGCGTCTATAATGATGCGGCGGTGGCCATCGCCCACGTGCTGCGCGCCAGCGAGGCCAAGGTCCTCTATATCGATTTCGACGCTCATCATGGCGATGGAGTACAGCGCGCCTTTTACGATGAACCGCGCGTCTTGACGGTCTCGCTCCACGAAACGGGTCGCTACCTCTTCCCCGGCACCGGCGATGTCCTGGAACTGGGGAATGGGCTGGGGCGTGGCTATTCAGTCAATGTGCCTCTGGAGCCTTTTACACAGGATGACTCCTATATTGAGGTCATAGAGAACTTGCTGCCACCGCTGGCCCTCTCTTTCGCCCCAGACGTGATTATCAGCAACCACGGCTGCGATACCCATGCCTGGGACCCACTGACTCACCTGGCCTTGACCACACGCGCCTTGCAGGCCCAGGTGCGACTGGTGCACGAGCTGGCCCACCGCTACTGTGGCGGGCGCTGGGTCGCTGTTGGCGGAGGTGGCTATGATCCCTATCGCGTTGTGCCACGGGCCTGGGCCCTCGTCTGGGCGGAAATGTCTGGTCGGCCACTGCCTGCTCAGCTACCGACAAGCTGGGTCGAACGCTGGCGCCCCTCGTGGGAAGCGATGCGCGAGCGCGAACGCGAGACCTGGGAGGTGATGGGCAAGCCGCAGCAGGAGAGCGGTTTCCCCACTACCTTTGAAGACCTGCCAGATCACTTCCCGCCGGTGCCGCGCCTCCAAGAGATCACGCGGGCCAACCGCCATACGGCCTCTCTCGTGCGCCATCTGGCGGTGCCACCCGCGGTACGACCGGCTTTCCCCCCGCTGCGCCAGCGCTCGCCGCTGACGGGCCTTTTCGACCTGCTTCACCTGCGCGGCGCTGATACTCCCTCGCGCAGCCAGACCTTGCAGACACCGCGCGGCCCTGTTCTCCTGCGTGACTTCTGTCCTCCTTCGCTCGTCGAGCGCTTGCGCCCCTCCAATGGCCTTTGTTCCTTCACACGTCTGCCTGAGCGCGAGCATCGCCTGCTGTTGGAGATTGCGCGGCGGGCCGACTGCGCCCTGGCACTTGCCCATACCTCGGGAGGTGAGATTGTCGGCGAGGTGACGCTGGCCCCCGGTGATGCCTGGTGGGAGGGGCTGGAGCAGGTGTATGAGGTGGCCATCGAGGTCAGCCGTGACTGGCGCGGCCTGGGCATTGCGCGCAATCTGCTGGCCTTTGCGCTCGATCTGGAAGCTCGTGAGGACCTGATCTTCTTTGCCGTTGGCCTCTCCTGGCACTGGGATATCGAGGGTACTGGCTTGTCAATCTATCGCTACCGGGAGATGCTTATCAAGCTCTTTGGCTCTCAGGGCTTTAAGGAGTATCCTACCAACGAGCCGAACATTGCAATGGATCCGGCCAATGTCTTGCTAGTGCGCGTCGGCAGCCGGGCCGACCAGCGCATTGTTAGCCAATTCTTCAGCCGAGTCCTGAGTACACCACAGCTCCCCCGTTTCTGAGCTGGGCAGTGAGGGACGGCGAGAGCGGCATAGCACTCCTCTCAGCGGAAGAGGCTCCCTCGCCCCGAAGGCGAGGCTTTGCCGTACGCGCCTGCTTGTCCACTCTTGCACTCCTCAGAGAGCAACAGCCAGCTAGCTCCTGGCTCAGTTACTAATCGTTCGTGGAGGCCTGTCTATGGATCTGGGACTGGAAGAAAAAGTCGCCATTGTGACGGGTGCCAGTCGTGGGGTAGGCAAAGCCATTGCCCGTGCCCTGGGCGCTGAAGGCTGTCGACTGGCCATCATCGCCCGAGGACGCAAAGCTCTGGAAGAAACCGCTGAAGAGCTGCGCGGCGCCGGCGTGGAGGTCTTGACGATCGCTGCTGACCTCATGATCCCTCAGAACATCGAGCGTAGTGTGCAGGACGTTATGGATCGTTATGGGCGCATAGATATCCTGGTCCATAACGCCGGTGGGGCCCGCGGTCAGACCATCTTTGATACCAGCGATGAAGACTGGCACGACGCTCTGGCCCTCAATGTCCTGGCGCTCAGTCACTTTGCCCGCCTCGTGGCCCCCATAATGAGCCGCCAGGGAGGGGGACGCATCATTGCCATCTCCTCCATTTTCGGGCGCGAATCGGGCGGACGGCCCGCCTACAATGCCCTCAAAGCTGCTTCCATCAGCCTCACCAAGTCGTTGGCCCGCCAGTTTGCTCCCAACAACATTCTGGTGAACAGCGTCGCGCCCGGCTCCTTGCTCTTCCCCGGCAGCTCCTGGGACCGCCGGCGCCAGGCTGATCCTGAGAGCATCGAAGCCTTCGTGAAAAGCGAGCTGCCGCTAGGCCGCTTCGGTACTCCTGAGGAGGTGGCGGCTGTCGTCGTCTTCCTGGCCTCCTCTGCGGCCTCGCTGGTCAGCGGGGCCTGCATTCCTGTCGACGGCGCCCAGTCTCGTTCTAATATCTAGCTCGCGAGAGCATGCGGGCCATCAGCAGCCGGCATGCAAAGCTTAAAAAGCCCTAAGAAAGGCGCTTCCCGGTTTAGTTTCTGCTTAGAGCCTGTTACTGCAGAGCTTATTTGGGCCAGAATGCCTTGTAATCCGCTCGGAAAAACGGTACTCTTCTGTCTAGCAAGAAGGAAAATGGACGAAGAGCAACGAGGAAACGAAAAGATGGCAAAACAAGAACGCCCTGCGGTCAATATAGATGGTATTCTGGCCCAAAAAGCTCTGGCCGGCGATGAGCAGGCCTTTGAGATGCTCTTAAAGCGCTATCAGACGCCTCTGTTTAGCTTTATCTACCACTTTCTCGGCGACTATGACCAGGCGTGTGATACTCTGCAACAAGTGTTCTTGCAACTCTACATCTCGCTTCCGAAGCTGCGCACCGGTGAGCCGCTGAAAGCCTGGCTCTTCCAGGTAGCACGCAATCGCTGTCTCGATGAACTGAGGCGCAAGCGTGCGGTCCACTTCTCTGAGCTGGAAGGGAGCACGGACGAAGACGAGCTGTCGCCGCTGGACACTCTGCCCGATGGCTGCCCGTTGCCGGAGGAACTGGCTGAGCATCACGATCTCCAGCGTCTCCTGAGCGAAGCCATTCAGACTTTGCCGCCACGCTTCCGGGCTGTGGTGCTTTTGCGCTACCTGGCCCAGCTCAGCTTCGCCGAAATTGGCCAGACGCTGCAGATGCCCGAGGCAACGGCCAAAACCTACTTCCAGCGCGCCAAGCCGCTCTTGCGGACGGCTTTGCGCGAGTACACAGGCAAGATCACTGCTACCCTGGCCTAAGCTCCATGCTTCTCCCCATGACCCACAGGTGGCGGGCAAGCCCTGCCTTGTGAAACTTCCCCTGGATGTTGTTCGTTGTACATAGCAGAGCACGAGCGAGCTAAGGAACAACATCCGGGGGAATTTGCTTATGCGGGAGCAGCGCGAGCGATCGCCTCAACCGGCCATAGAAGGGCGGGAAGGGGAAGAGCCGCAAGAAGAGTTTGATGAGCTGGACCGTCTCTTCATAGAGCACCTGCCGCGTCTTGATCCCCCGCCGGAGGTCATCGAGCGCATCCTCGCTCTCGCGCGTCATTCGGCTCCTCCTCTGGTATCCAATGCTGAGCACCAGCAGCCTCCTATCCAGCCAGGGAAGCATCACTCCAACAGAGAAGGGAGACGAACGGACGGGCGAGGAAGGGATCACAGCAGGCAGTAATGGAACAGAGGAAGAAGGTTCTTCTGGGGAGAGCCACGGCCATCACTGACGGCGGATCAACGCAAGAGGGCAGCATCTACCTGCCCTGCTGGTAGGCAAGGCCGGGGCTGCCCTCGGCTGTAAGGTCCATGGCACCGAAGAGGATGAGACGAATGCCTGATCTTGCCTGGTCTGGCCAATCCTCTTGCTAGAGCAGACTCTTCCGACTCTCTGCCCGATCTCCTCTGGCACGGGCCTCTCTCTCTGAGAGTGATCGGTGCCGCCTCGCCTCACGCAATTTGATCGCTCAACTTCCCCCTCGCAACAAGCCAGCGGACAAACTCCAAGCGGCGATGTTCTGCAAGAGCCTGTTGCTGTTCCCTCTCGGCATACTCCTCGCGGAGCCTGGCCAGACGGCGCATCTCTACCTCATCAAAGCCGCCACGGCGCAGTATCTCACGATCATCTTTGCGGTCCTGCATGTGGTCCTCCTTCTTCACTGGCAAGCGGGCGGGTGATCAACTCCACCAGAGCGGGGTCAACAGGCCTACCTGCGACCCAACCCGTCTCTGAAGAGCCTGCTTGGCATAAGACTTAGGCCACTGATAGCGATCTTCTTCATCCAGGCATTGAGCGCCTCGTCCAGTCTTCAAGGAAACCTGCCTGTGGGCGCTCAAGCAGACACTCCTTTCTTCCCGTCGTAGAGAACAGGCAGTCACTGTCAGCTTCTCTGCTACAGAGTATACATTACCGCGAGTGACAAATGTGTGAACACGGCGAGGGTGGCTGTGAAAATCCTGTGAAGGTTGATCTTTGTGCGCTAATTGCTCTAAAGAGATCCTCCTGCCTACGATAAATTGCCGAGCAGGGGGGCATCCGGCGGAGGAACGAAGTAACCGACGCCTGGCTCATTATGTAAGAAACGCGGGTGGGCAGGGTCGGGCTCCAGTTTGCGGCGCAGGTGGCGGATGAAGGTACGCAGATAGGTCGTTTCTCCAACATAATCGGCCCCCCAGACGCGCTGGAGCAGCTCGCGGTGCGTAAGCACCTTGCCGGCATTGCGCGTCAGCTCGTAGAGCAAATCGTACTCGGTTGGAGTCAGATGCACTTCCTTGCCGCCGGAGCGTACCTTGCGGCGAGCGAAATCTACCTCCAGTCCTCCAGGCCCGCCGCAGCGATAGACGGGCGTGCTGGGGCTGGTACCCCCCTGCCCCAGGCTGCTCAGTAGTCGCTCCGTCTCAGAGGCTCGGCGCAAAGCCACGCGCACGCGCGCCAGCAGCTCGTTGATACTGAAAGGCTTGGTCAAGTAGTCATCGGCGCCCTGGTCGAGAGCCTTAATTTTGACCGGCTCCTCGTCGTGAGCCGAAAGTACAATCACAGGGGCGTTGCTCCACTCGCGCAGGCGGCGCAGAAAAGCCAGGCCGTCCAGCGTCGGTAAGGATAAATCGAGCAACACCAGCTGCGGCTGCACCAGCGCTGCCAGCTCGATACCCTGGGCCCCGTCGCGGGCTGTTTGCACCTGGAAACCTCGCGCCTTCAATTGCGCGCGCAGAAAAGCACTCATCTGTGGATCATCTTCTACACAAAGAATGCATGGTTTTTTCTCGCGCTCAGAAGCTGACATCATGCGCACCCTCCCTGGAGCCGGTTGTATTACCGCGCGGGGCTGAGGCGGGTAGCAGCGGCTGGGCGACTGTTGGCTCGCCGGCGATGCTCAGGCGGAAGGCAAAGGTGGTCCCCTGACCAGGGCTGCTGTGGAGCGTTAAGGTGCTCTGGTGAGCTTCGATAATACCGCGGCTAATGTAGAGGCCCAAGCCTGTACCTGGACTCCAGCGGGCGCTATCCCGGCGCCGATCGCGGACCGGTTGACCCGGACGGTCTGCCGCCGGGCGACGACTGGCGGCAAAGGTACTGAAGCGAGTGAACAGCTCTTCCTGTTGCTCAGGAGTCAGGCCAGGGCCGTGGTCGGTGACGCGGATCTCCACCTCGCGGGGGCTGACCTGCTCAGCCTCCAGCAGGACAGTATCGCCTTCTGGCGCATGGTAAAAGGCATTGCTGAGCAGGTTCGTCAGGACGCGGATAATCATCTCATAGTCTGCCAGAACAGTGGGCAACTGGGGAGGGACCCGCACATCCAGACTGCGGTGCGAGCTGGCGATGAGGGCCTCCAGGCGCTCCTGCAGATCCTCGACCAGCTCAGAGAGCAGCACCGGCTCCAGCTCCAGGCGTAAGGCGCCAGCCTCCACCCGGGCGGCATCCAGGAACTGGTTGACCATGCTGACCAGACGCTCAACCTGCTCATCGGCGGTACGCAGAAAGTCGCGCTGCTCTTCCACTGACCAGCGCAGGTCGTCGGCCTGGAGGACGCTCAGGTGAGCGCGGATATTGGCCAGCGGCGTTTTCAGCTCGTGGGCCATCGTGGTAAAGAAATCTTCGCGCTCGCGCTCCAGCTCCTTCATGCGCGTAATATCGTGCCAGACCAGGATCGCTCCGCTGATCGTCCCATCGGAGGCTCGCAGCGGGGCCGCGCTAGCCAGCAGAAAGAGCATGCTGCCATCGGGCTGGCTCAGGTGCAGCTCGCTCTCACTGGCCTCACCTCGGAAGAGGGCGCGCGCCAGGGGCCGCTCCTCGGCTGGTACCAGCTCGCCATTGGGGCCATAGACATTGATGCGGTCGATGATTTCCTCGCTCGCCCGTCCGGCCAGACAGCGGATGACCTCCTCCGGATTATCCAGCTGGGCCTCGGGTACTCCCATCCGGCGCAGGAGTCTGGCGGCCTGACGGTTAATGATGCTGATCCTTGGGCGCTCACGGGCCTCCTTGGAGATCAAGAGCACGCCCGAAGGTAAGCGTTCAAGGAGCGTCTGCATGCGAGCGCCTTCCTCCTCTAGGGCAGCTTTGGCCTCCTGGAGCGCTTGATTGCGTTGAGCCAGCTCCAGGGTGCGGGCGATAACTTCGGCCTCGATGCGCTCGCGGGCGGCAGCTTGCTCGGTTACATCGTGATAGATGACGATGAAAGCGAAGATATCACCGACTGCGTCATGGATGGGAGCATAGGAACGGCGGATGACGTAGGGATGGCCATCGGCCCCGATGACCTTGATCTCGTCGACGCTCTGCTCCAGAGCACGGCGCTCCAGGGCTGGAATATCCTCCGGCCCACGGGGCAGGGCCTCTTCAAAGCGAGCCTGACTGCGGGCCAGGGCCTCCCAGATCGGCAGCCCCAGGGCCTCATCGCTCCAGCCAAAGAGACGGCGCACAGCGTGATTGATATCCGCCACGCGCCAGCGGGCATCGTAGATCACCACCCCGTCGGGAATGGCCTGCATAATATTCTCGCGCTGGCGCACATTGCGACTCGCCATGCGGGCCAGACTATCGATGCGGAAAAAGAGGCGCGCATTATGAATAGCCAGACCAGCCTGGCGGGCGAACTGCTCTAGCAGCTCGACCTCCTCAGCAGGGAAACCACGGGCCCGTCGGTGATACACCTCGATCGTTCCCACAACTGCCGGACGGTCGCCGGCCCGCTGGCCCAAGGGGCCGTGGCCCTCCATGGGTCTCATCTGCTCGGGATGGGGATCAAAGATCGGTACACAGAGCACGGAACCGGGTCGGCGTGGAAGGCCATCGTCGTCAAGGAGCGGTAGCTCTAGCTCTGGGCAACTGCTGGTATCCTCGATGATCAGCGCTCGCTGTTCGCGCAAGGCGCGACTGAGCAGCAGACGCTCAGTCAGGCGCGGGCGCCAGTGCTGGGCACTGGGATGTAGCCCTTTCTGCGCCGCTAGAGTGACCAGCGGCTCACTCTCAACGGACTCCTGGTGCATGGGGGGACGCGGCTGAGCAATATCTGGCAGCGCGGTCTCGACCTCGGTGACTGGCTCCAGCAGCAAGATCGCGCAGCGGGTCGAACCGACCATCTCCTGAACAGCCTGCAAGATGCGGTCTAGCACCTCGGGCAGGGCAAAGGGGCCAGCAATGGCTGCGGAGATGTGCTGCATGGCCTTCAGCAACAAGCGTGAGCGTACCTGGCTGGTCACGTCCTCCACGGTGACCAACAGGGCCTCTCGCTGGCTCTCCCAGGTCACAGGGATCAGGGAGATGCGCCAATAGGTGCGCCCACGACTGGCCAGCAGTCCTTCATAGGGGACATCCTGGAAGACCAGGCTCTGGCGCAAGGAGCAGGCCCGCCACAGATGGGGCATAGCCGTGGAGGCCAGCTCTGGGGGCAGGATCTCAGACAGACGATGACCGAGCACTCCTTGCGAGCGCCACGGCTCGCTCAGCAGCGAGGCCAGGTACTGGTTGATGTAGAGAACACGCAAATCAGTACCATCCAGGACTGCGGCTCCGACCGCAATGTGTCCCAGGATTTGTTCAAGTTGCACAGATGGCTCTGGCTCCATAGGTCGGGGTTTCTAGCCACGCCGGGTCTCTACCTGACCTGGACTGGAAAAGACACGCCCCACACATCGCCGCCCGCCAGGACGGCGTTCTTGCTCTCGTTCCCTCCTCCCCACTACACAATATTATATCGCCTGCAGACGGTGACTGTGAGCCAGGAGGACAGGCCCAACCACCTCGCCTGGCTGCTCGCTGCCTCCCCTGGCACTAGTCGCCAGCAGTTGTGGCTGGCCTCCGGGCTGCGAAGACCCAGATAGACCGATAAACCAGGTCTCCTATTGGCACAGCAGAGATTAGCAAAGCGCGGTGCCAAAGGGGACGGTTTGTGGTATGATGATGTCAACTCCCGAGAGAGTACTGCAACCCTGAAGCGTACGACCTTCCGGGTCCTTTTGTGCCGCATGAGGCCGGCGGTGTTCGCCTGCCTGTTTGCCTGCAAGATGAAGCCCACCTCTCCTCCAGCGCCGGAGTAAAGAGTGGGTGAAAGCGCTCGCCAGGCGGGACGGGGCCGCGAATCACATGGCGGCTGCCCTCTGGGCTATTGGTTGGTCAAAGAAGCTCGGTGGCGCAGCCGGTTCGTTCTGCGAGGAGGGATTCATGGAGCTTTCGCTGCGGCTGGATACCCTCGGGGTGGTCGAGGTGCGCTATCTGCGTGGCCGGGAGCGCTACCGCGATTGGCCCCCTTTCCAATTGGTGGCCGCCTCCCGGCAGGCCCGTATCCAGGCGTATATGAGCCGTGAGGTCGCTGAACAGCTGCATCAGCAGATCCTTGCGGTGGAGGCGGCTGTTGGTCTAGACGTTGAGTTTGAAGATGAGGATGAAGATCATCTCGAGAAGGAGCACAGTAGCCGTTCAATTGATGAAAAGCATTTTGACGATGCAACAGAGCGAGAGAGCAGCGCAAGTACTTTCTCTCCCTCCCTCGCCCAGGCACTGGACCGCCTGAACGAACTGGCGCGGCAGCGCTTACCCGAGGCCAGCTCCTCCTCTGGCGCTGCGGAGCGCGGCGAGTTGCTGGCGGAAGAGGGAGAGCTGAGCGCTGAGGAGGAGGGGGCGCTGGAGCAGCTGCAAGATGCTTTTACCCAAATGATGGATGTGGTGCGGGAGTTGGCTGAAGAGATGGCCACAGATGCTCTCAAGCTCAACGGGCGTTTCCGCTGCGCGCGCACCAACATTATCTTTACTCAGGCCGATCTCCCCGAGGAAGAGGAAGAGACTCCGGAGGAAGAGGAAGGAACGGAGGAAGAAGCAGCCGAGGAGCCAGGAGCCGAAGGGGTCGAGGAGGAGGTGGGTGAGGAGGAAGTGGTAGAGTTTGAGGTGGAGCTGGTAATGGTCCTGCAGCTCTTTGAAGAGGGACGCGCCCGCTCCGATGATTCGCCAGCTGTGGAGCTGCAGCTTGATGTCGACGATTTCGAACGCCTGCACGAGACGCTTGATCTGGCCTTGCAGCGCGAGGAACGAAGCCGCCGGCGCAGCTCCTCTCATCTGACCTCCGAGCGTGGACGGCGCAATCGCCGGCGTCGCTAGCGCCGAGTCGCTCTCTCGCTCACTACCCCGGAGGAAGACCGCAGCTCCCTGACTTCACTGCTCGTTTGCTACCTTGTTGCTATGAGGTTGAACCCTGGTTGGAGGCGAAGTCGGGCTGAACTGGGGTCAGCCGACTCCGCTCTCTGCTGTTCCCCGTCCACACTGGGCTGGGTGGTGGTTATGTGGCCAGGGCGCTTCTCCTTTGCTTGCCCCTCTGACGCTCCGCTGAGGGAGATCCTGCTGGCTATGGAGGAGCCATGCCCAGCGGCTCAACTCCTGGTGAGTCCCCCTCAAAACACGGCCAAGCCTGTAGTCAGATGAAGGCTAATCTGCTACAATGAGGACTGATCTGCTGGGGATTGAAGAGGCGAGCGAGGGTTTAGCCAGGGCCGTTCGGGCTTGTGCTCTGCTCTGGGATTCGCTGCCCTGGGGAGAAGACCGGTGGAAACAGCAAAGAGGGAGAGGCCGCTGGTCCTCATCTGTGGCCGTGTTCTCTCCACCGGTGTGCATGCCTGCCTGGGGTGTCTGTGAAGGGAGCTTGACCTGCATGAGTGATGAGTGCGTGAGGCGTGGGCCAAGGCCTTGTTGGGAGCGAGGAACCTATGTGATTGAGGCCGACGATGCTGCTGAGCTGGCGCGGACGATGCACCTGGAGCAGCTGATTACGCGGCAGCTGGGGGGCCTCTTCCCAGAGCGTGGGGGTGATCTGGGGGCTGTTCAGACAATCCTCGATGTTGCCTGCGGCCCCGGCGGCTGGGCGCTGGCTGTGGCCTATGCCTATCCACAGGTGACGGTGATCGGCATCGATAACTGTCCCGCAGTTGTAGAGTATGCCCAGGCTCAGGCCTGGTCGCGGGGCCTGGAGAATGTCGAGTTCGTGGTGATGGACGCTTTGCAGCCCCTCGATTTCCCCGACGATGCCTTCGATCTTGTGAATGCCCGTTTCCTGATGGGGATGATGCCCGCCTCGGCCTGGGTGCCATTGCTGCGCGAGTGTCGCCGCGTCACTCGTCCTGGCGGCAGTATTCGCCTGACCGAGGCCGAGCTGTGTTGGACGACCAGCCCCGCTTTTGAGCAGCTCTCTGCCTGGCTGGCCCGAGCCTTCTGGCGCAAGGGATATAGCTTCTCCCCCGATGGGCGTACTCTGGGAATCACTGCCGTCCTGGGCCAGCTGCTGCGCTCGGCGGGATGGTGCAATATTGGCTATCGCCCCTTTGTGGTGGATTTCTCAACCGGCGCCTCCGCTCAGACCGGAGGCTATCAGCATTTTATGGTATTTTGGAGGCTCGTGCAGGAGTTTGTATGCACATGGGCGGAGATCCCTGCGGAGATCTTCGAACGCTGCTATCAGCAGGCGATGGCCGAGCTGCTGCTTGATGAATTCTGCGGTCTCTGGTTCCACCTGCTGACCTGGGGGGAGAATCCCGCGGCCTGACCGAGAGGCCAGGTCCGGCAGACCAGGGGCCGGCACACCCGGCTTACTTCCTCTGGCTTGGTTTGCCCACCCTCCTGGCTGGCCCTGGCCAGGCCTCCTTCGGTACGAAGATGCACTGCACGCGGCGATCTTGCTTTCTTTGTGGCTTACTGCCTGGCTGGAGTGGCCCGCTGGTCGCTTCAGCTTCCTCTGCAGAAAGAAGCACCTATGACGAGAGCTATTACGATCGAGGATCTGTATCGGCTGCGCTTTGTCAGCCAGCCGCGTCTTTCGCCCGATGGCTCACGCGTAGCCTTTGTGGTCACAACTATTGATGAGCGGGAGCATGAGTATCGCTCGGCGATCTGGGTGGCCCTGCCCAACGGGGAGGTCCGACGCTTCACCAGTGGGCGCGCGAAAGCTCACAGTCCTAGCTGGTCGCCCGATGGGCGCTGGCTCGCCTTCGTGTCCGATCGCGACAGCGATGAGCCAGCCGCCTCTCCTGCGGCAGGAGGAGCCGCAGAGCGACGAGCGCAGCCTTCTTCTCAGATCTGGCTGTTGCCAGCGGACGGCGGTGAGGCACGCCAGCTCACCTGGATGGAACATGGTGCCGAGCGCCCTGTCTGGTCGCCCGATGGGCGCTACCTCCTCTTTTCGGCCCAGGTTGGCCCAAGCGATGAGAAAACGCCGGCGGGCAAGCCGCTGCCAAAGGCGCGGGTGATCGAGCGCCTCTGGTATCGCCTCGATGGTGTCGGCTTTATCCACGAGCGCCGCAGCCATCTCTTCCTGATCCCTGTTGAGGGAGGCGAGCCTGTCCAGCTGACTGATGGCGACTGGGATGATGCTGACGCGGCCTGGTCTCCCGATGGTCAGCAGATCGCCTTTGTCTCCAGCCGCGCGGAAGATCGCTGGCGGATGCCTTGCCCCGATCTGTATACGCTGACGATCATCTCCGGCCAACCGGGTGAGCTGCGCTGCTGGACCAATGGGAGTCTCTCCTGCTC
Source organism: Thermogemmatispora aurantia (assembly GCF_008974285.1). GTDB lineage: Bacteria > Chloroflexota > Ktedonobacteria > Ktedonobacterales > Ktedonobacteraceae > Thermogemmatispora > Thermogemmatispora aurantia. Next base: position 17,153 of record NZ_BKZV01000003.1, read on the forward strand.
CTCGCCCTCCTGGTCACCGGATGGCCGCCATCTGGCCTTCCTGGCCATGCAGAAGTATCGCTCGGCGAATCATGTCGATCTTTATGTGCTCTCGCTCGAAGAAGGAGCAATCCCCGGTCAGGTTCAACCGCTTTGCCTGACCAGCGATTTTGAGGGAAGCTGCGTCGACTGGACAAATAGCGACCTGGGCGACGAGCATCTGATGCCCCCGCCAGGCTGGTCTGCCGATGGGCAGACGCTCTATGCCCTGGCCTCCCGACGTGGCGCCACACGGCTGTATGTCATCCCTATGAGTGGGGCTGGCCCGGAGCCGCCGACTCTCACGCCTGGCGCCGTACATGTGCGGGACTTCTCCCTCAATCAGGCCGGCCAGCGCGTCGCCTTGCTCATGGGCAGCGCCACCCAGCCGCCGGAGATCTATCGCTGTTCGCTTACCACCACGGCACCTGGACCAGAGGCAGGGCAAGGAGCTGGGGCGCCGACGCTAGAGCAGGTCTCGCATTGTAACGATGAGCTGCTCCGCGAGCTGAAACTGGCCTCGCCGGAATATCTGCCCTATCGGGGCTGCGACGACTGGCCTATGGACGGCTGGCTCTTGCGCCCCCCCGACTACGATCCTGCCCGGCGTTACCCGCTGATTGTGGAGATTCACGGCGGCCCCAATACCCAATATGGCTACGGCTTCTTCCATGAGATGCAGGTCCTGGCCGCTGCGGGCTACGTCATCCTCTACACCAACCCCCGCGGGAGCTGCGGCTACGGACGTGAGTTTGCCCTGGCTGTGCGCGGCGCCTGGGGCGAAAAGGACTCCCTGGATATTTTGGCGGGCATCGACGCCGCCTTGCAGCAGGGCGGTATCGATGAGCAGCGCATCGGGGTCATTGGCGGAAGCTATGGCGGCTTTATGACCGCCTGGTTGATCGGCCATAGCCATCGCTTCCGCGCCGCGGTGGCTGATCGCAGCGTCACAAACCTGGTCTCCGACTTTGGCAGCAGTGATTTTGGATGGACTTTCGCCGACGATGAGCTGGATACCACACCGTGGGAGGACCTGGAACGCTACTGGCGCATGTCCCCGCTGGCTTACGTGCAGCACATGCGGACGCCGCTGCTGATTCTCCACAGTGAGCAGGATCTGCGGTGCAATATCGAGCAGGCCGATCAGCTCTTCGCCGCCCTTAAGTACCTGGGGCGCGAGGTGCGCTACGTACGCTTCGAGGGCCAGAGTCACGGCCTTTCTCGCGGAGGTCATCCCTCTCTCCGTCTACAGCGCCTGCGCTTCATCGTCGACTGGTTCGAGCACCATTTGCGCGAGCCTGAGCGGCAACAGTAGCAACCCATGCGCACCGGCCCAGCCAGTCAGAGTCAGGTGGCTGGCTGGCTGGGCTGCTTGCCCTCTGTGCGGCCCCCTCCCTCTCCCCTTCCCATCTGTGATTAGCTGTGGGCGCTTTTGCCTGCTCTCCCTCTCGGTCCTCTGAAAAAGGCATGCCGGTTCTCCGTGCGGTCTTCCTGCAGAAGCAAGCAAACAGTCACATACATTATAGACTTGATCTAATCAATTTGGTGAGCACTTTTATAGTAAAACCGTAACAGATCGCGGATGTCGAATCAGTATCGGCCTGCAATTGCGACGGTATGTCATGCCTGCCAGGCGGAGCGATCAGACTCTGACTGGCTAGTGATAGTTGCAACTTGCGAAGGGACGAGACATTGCGAGTACACCAACGAATCTGGCATTACCTGTATCAACGGCAGCGGACCCAACCGCTGAGAAGCACGCGGGCGCTAGCGACCCTGATGTTGCTCCTCTCGGGGACGGCGGCCGGGGCGGCACAGATGCCGCTTGCGTCTGAGGTCAGCTGTCTGCATCTCCAGCCGGCTCTGGTTCATGGAGCGGCGCCGACCTGCCGCGCGTGGGGGCCTGCTCCACTGGGCGCAGAGGCTGGCAAACATCGGCAACGATCCCAGCATCTTTTCCCCAACAAAGAGCCTCAGCCAACGAGTGCGCATACTCAGCGCCCACGGCCTGCTAACACAGTAGCGTCGGCTCGTCAGCCCCGTCGACAGAGCCGACCGGAACCGGCCCAGCTTCCCACGCAGCTCCAGTCTGGGGAAGTCGCGTCTCATACTCCCTCCGGACCGGAGGCTGTGAGCTGGCCGCCTTCCCAGATAGTGGCCACGCCGACGGCAGCAGCGCCGCAGGAGCCTCCGCCGTCGCAGGCCACGGGATCACCGGGTGGCGGCAGCAAGCCAGTGACCAGTGGCAACGTCTTCCCCTACGGACAATGCACCTGGTGGGCCAATCAGCGCTATTTCCAGCTGCATGGAATCTATGTTCCCTGGCACACCCAGGCCGATGCCTGGCAATGGGTGGCGCGGGCCTATGAGTTTCACTGGCACGTCTCGCGTGATCCCGTGCCTGGGGCCATCATTGTGTTGCAGCCGGGAGTCGAAGGGGCCTATGCTTTGGGACATGTGGCGGTGGTGGAAAAGGTACTGGGCCAGGGGCGTGTACTGGCCAGCACCATGAATTGGGGTGCCGCTCCCTGGAAAGTCCAGTACGTTGTGTACAGCGTCGGTCCTGGCGTCGCCTTTATCTACAGTGACTAGCCTGCGCGACGAGTCGCGGCTCAGCGCCCAGCCAGGTGTATCTCTGGTCTGGTGAAAGACGTTGCTGGCTCAATGTGAAGTGGGCCGGCTTGCTTTCCTGGCGCGGGTCCCGAGTCGCAACCAAACAGAGCGAGAACAATGATCAGGAGAGGCGATTGCAGGCCCTACCAGACCATCTGCGGCCCGACGTGGCTAGACAGAGCAGCGCTGCCTATTCGCTCTTTCGGCTACCGTCCTTACCGTTGTGGCCTGGTCCATACTGGCCATCCGTGGTCGCGCGCCAGCAGGGTAGTGCCTGGGATGCGTCTACCTATCCGTACATACGGACATCCGTCCTGCTGGCGCCTCCCCCTAATAGAATGGTGGTCAGCCGGCGAGGAAGCAGGTCCCTCGCCCCCTGCCTATGTGAGCGTCAGCAGGCCGAGCTGGTTAGCTCCTGCTTCCGTGAACCAGACTTGCTGGCGATTGGCCACCGCCACCCCGAAAGGGAAACTGCTGGCCGTCGGCACCAGGTAGTAGAGGAAGCGCTGCTGCTCGGGGAGCAGATGAGCAAGCGCATTCGCGGCTGCCACCGTGACCCAGACCCCGTCGCTCTTATCCAGGGAGAGGCCGTAGAGACCGCCAGACGAGCCATCGGGGGTCGGGGCATAGTAGCGGGTAAACTGGCGGCTGGAGGGATTGAAGCGGAGCAGTAAATTGTGAGCAAACGTGGTGACCCAAACCTGGCCTTGCTGGTCGACGGCAATCTCCATTGGCATCGCCCCGGGATCAGGGGTTGAGAAGGTCGTAATGGCTCCCGTGCGGGGATCAAGATAGCCAATACGGTTCCGGCTTGATTCCGTGAACCAGAGGTTGCCGTGAGCGTCGCTGGCCAGGCCATAGGGATTGAGCTGCTGGACGGTATGGTGTGCTGCGAGTGGGTACTGACGCAGTTCTCCAGTGGCAGGATTGAGACGTCCCAGCGCATCGGCATTCATCTCGGTGAACCAGATCAGGCCCTGTCGGTCCATGAGCAGCTCATTAGGAGCCACCGGCAATGTCAGCTGCTTCCCCTTATGGGCCGGATCGGGCGCGGTGATCGTAGGCAACGGGTAGAGCTGGAAGCGGCCAGTGCTGGGCAGGTAGTGACCGATATAGTTAGCGTACTGTTCCGCAAACCATAGCGAACCATCGGGGGCCACAATCAAGCCCATCAGACCCCCCCGTCCGTGGGGAGGTACTACTGTCTGCCAGCTCGCGCTCCGGGGGTCAAACATCGCGATGCGGTTACTGGCCATTACCCCAAACCAGACTCGCCCCTGCTGATCGAGAGCGGGCCGCATGAGCATATCGCCCTCGGAATGACGCGTCAGCGGGTACTCGTGGAAGGTAGCCGTCTGGATCAGCGCTGGCAGCGTCCCGGGTTGGCTGATCAGGGTAGGCACGACCGTAGCTGTAGCAGCAACAGGCGGCTGACCAGTTGCTGTCGATGAGCCGCCGCAGGCGCTCAGGATCAGAAGGAAGGCGAGCAACAGCCAGGAGAGCCAACGGCGGCGGATGGCCACCACAGAGGGCGCGAGGCGACCGAGCGCCATCTGCCCTCCAGGCGCGCCTGCTGTTAGATGAGCAGGAGGCCCATCTTCATCCAAGGCTAAGCGACCTCCTCCACAAAGATCCCACGGACCCCGTCCTCGCTCAGTTGCTCCAGGCGGACTGTCACAAAGGTATTCTGCCAGTTGCGTGTCTCGGCCTCCGGCAGCTGCTCTACCTCGACACGTACATAGGTATCGGTTAGCCCCTCCCAGTAGCCCTGCTTACGCTGTTCCAGCAATACCTGAACCGTCTGGCCCAGGAAACGCTGACGGAACTGGCGTGACAGTTCCGCGGCCAGTGCCAGCATGCGCTCGCTGCGAGCCTTCTTCACCTCTTCCTTGACCTGGGAAGCCATGCGAGCTGCCGGTGTGCCCTGGCGCGCTGAGAAACGAAAGACGTGGCAGCGAGCGAAGCGCAGCTCGGTAGCAAGGGCATAGGTCTGCTCGAAATCCTCCTCACTTTCCCCGGGGAAGCCTGTGATAATATCGGTGCTAATGGCGATATCGGGGATCAAACGTCGGGCCGTCGTCGCAATCGTGCGATAGCGTTCGGTTGTGTAGCGCCGTCCCATGCGCCGCAGAATGGTATCTGAGCCGCTCTGCAAAGGGAGATGCAGATGACGGCAGAGACGCGGATTCTCCCATAGCTCCAGCCACTCCAGGCGAAAATCTTCCGGCTCCAGCGAAGAGACCCGAATCCGGGCGATCGAGGTCTCGCGCAGCAAAGCTGCCAGGAGATCCCCAAGATCCTGCCGCGGGTTCTCCGGGGGATGATAATCACCCAGATGCACGCCGGTCAGCACCACCTCCTTGTAGCCGGCGCGGGTCTTGCGCCGGACTTGCTCGACTACTGAGGCGATACTGCGACTGCGCGATCCGCCGCGTACATATGGAACAATGCAATACGTGCAGCGATTATCGCATCCATCCTGGACCTTGATCTGCGCCCGTGTGCGCGAGAAGGGTGGGCGCCAATTGTCTGGCAACGTCAGGGGCGACAGGCTGTCGGCGTTCTCGGGGAGAGGCTCCGCCTCGAGGGGACTGTCGCTGCCAATGTGGTAGCTATCAAGCGGCAGCATCGGCAATGCCCGCCCAGAGCCACGACCCTGCTGTCGATAGCCGGGCACTACGGTTGAGGCCCCCTGCTCAGCAGAGCGCTTGCCCTCCCGAAGGCGCTGGCAAATAGCCTCCACCAGGGAAGTCTTGCCGCTATTACCAACCACCAGATCGACCCCAGGCAATGCGGCCACTGCCTGGGGATTGGCCTCGGCATAGCAACCCGTCACTACCAGGAGAGCGTTGGGTTGGCGGCGCTGCACCTGGTGGATCAACGCTCGTGAACTCCGATCCCCGAGATGGGTCACGGTACAGGTATTGACGATATAGACATCCGCCGGTTCGTTGAAATCCTGCTGGATAAAGCCGGCGGCATGCATCTGCTCGCTGATTGCCTCGCTATCGGCCTGGTTGACCTTGCAACCTAACGTCGCAATAGCGAATGTGGCCGGTCCGCGTTCTGAAAGGCTCATACGATCCCCAACTCTCTCCAAAGCTGGCTGGCCTCCCCTGATCATCTGCTCACACCATTCCTATCCTATAGACAGCCGTGCCACTCAGAGGTCGACAGTGTCCGCGAACACCCCATCAACGGCCTCCTGGCAGTCCTGCCCGGGCCTTGCCTTCTGCCGTTCCCAGGACGGAGCGGACAGGCAGGCATCAGCACGGGGCGAGGCGGGACTTTCTCTGTGCAGAGAGAGTATCTAACAGCGCGCCTTTCGCTGTCAAGCGATCCAGACCAGAGCCCCCCTCCTTCCCGCTCATCTCTGTCTCCATCTCCTGGCCTCGCCCTCCGCGATCTGGATACAACCTGGGTGCCATCCGGCCTACGATCCCTTTATCGGCTCATGTCCTCCTGCGGGGGGAGCGGCGCCGTAGATCGGCTGCTGTCCCGTGCCTGGCGAACGGAGGCCGAAGGCGCTGCTGGCTCGGAGGCTGGAGACGAGGCAACGGTCGGGAGCGCTTGGCCAGCAGCGGCTGTCTGAGCCGGGATCTGACCATTGGCCCAAGCAGGGGCGCCGACAGGGTCAGGGCCAACGGGAGCCAGCGAGGTGAGGGACTGGTAGGCCAGCGCGCGACGCAGCTGCAGGGCAGCGTTCATCTCGGGCGTGACAACCAGGTTGCGCTCAATCAGCGGCAGCACAAAAAGCACATTGCCCAGCCCGAAGATGGTGCCCGTCAAAACGCGTAGCAGTGGGGTACTCTCTCGCCAGCCGAACATCTGCGTGAAGCCATCGAGAGCGATCGGCACCAGCGTCAAGGCCCAGAGCCACCAGGGGATGCCGGGCAGGCGACGCTTGCTCAGCACGAAGAGCAGCGATCCGACGAACATCGAGGCATAGATGGAGAAATTGCGCTCGCACATCCCGAGAGGGTGACCAAAAATGTAAAAGGAATGTGAAGGTATCTGAGCGCAGATGAGATGCAAAGCAAAGTAGATGGGGCGAGCGAGCGTATCCAGCCCAAAGTAGAATAAGAAAGGCACACTCACCGCCAGCAGCACAATGCTCCCCAGCAGGGCTGTGACCCCATAAGCCCAATAACGCAGCAGCCAGGACCCCAGACCTTCAATCAGCGCGTTCAGGCGAGCCGAGCGACGTCTTCGAGGCACAGGAGCGGGGCGGGCAAGCGACTGAGGGAGTGGAGAGACTCCCTGATCGATGGCCATGAGCCTGGTCCTCCTCTTCTCTAAACAGACAGACACTTAGGGCAAGTGGAAGGCCCTCGCCAGATCACGGAATTCAATGCGCCCTTCCAGGATCTGCCCATCAACAATAATCACCGGAATGCGATAGCGGTACAGTTCGAACAGCTCAGGATTGCCGCGAATATCAATCTCGGTCAAATCGAAATCTAGCTGGCTAGCGATATCCTCAAGCATCTCCCGGGCCTCGTCGCACAAGTGGCAGCCGGCTTTCGTATAGAAGGTCACCTGTGGCGAGGACTGCTGTTTCTGCCGACTCACGCGCGTTGCTCCATTTTCTCTCCGCCCGCCAGTCTCCTCACGAACGTGGGGAATGATCCCAGCGGCTGGCCGGATAGGTTCCTTCTCAGGGGAAATGATATCACGTCGGTCCCACTGGCGACAAGCGGGAACCGGGAGCGCCGGCGCCAAAGTGCCGTGGATATACTGCAAGATAGGCCCTATCACCGTATACAGCCTTTGGCTCTGTCTGCCGATCTTGAGCAGGTGATACAATACAATATACTCATTGAGTCTTCTACTGCCAAGCGATGTGAAATGTGAGGAAGCAGGATGGCAACGAACGCAGCAGAGAGAGAGAGGAGCAGTAAGCGCTTTTCGGAGAAGGCACGAGCTGAGGCCAGAGAGGCCGTCAGCCGGATCACGGCCCTCCTGGAAGGGCGCCCGCTGGTCAGAGGGATCACCATCGATGGGCCGGCCTCGCGCGACCTAGATGATGCTCTCTGGCTGGAACCCCTGCCCACGGGGGGCACCCTCCTGCAAATCAGTATCGCCGATGTCGCCTCGCTGGTCACCCCGCAGCTCACTCCCACGCTGGAGCATGAGGCACGAGAGCGGGCCTTCACACGTTATTACTCCAATCACACGGTACCCTTGCTGCCACGCTTGTTGAGCGAAGAACATCTCAGCCTGCGAGAGGGCCAGCGACGTCCAGCTGTGACCCTCATCCTGCCCTTCGACGCCACCTGGCAACCGGGTGAGCCGCGCCTGAGCCTCACCTGTCTGGCGAGCGTCAAACGCCTCTCGTACGCAGAAGCTGACACCTTGCTGGGCGAGGCGGATCATCCCCTGGGAACGATGCTGCGTAGCCTCTACCGCCTCGCCGAGCAGCTCTTTCAGCTACGGTGGGCCCGTGGTTCGCTCGCCCTCTACGATCTGCATCGAGGTTGGGCTACCAACGAAGAAGGCTTTCTCCTCCGTCTCAGCAGAGAGCAGCGGCATCGCTCCTATTTTCTCATACAGGAGTGCATGATCCTGGCCAACCAGCTCTTTGCTCAACTTCTGGCCCAGCGTGGTCTACCAGCCCTCTATCGCAACCACTGCTCCAAACCAATTGCCCCCGCGGGTGAAGCCCTGCGCGAGATGCTTGAGACGGCCCTCCTACGGCCCGACCAAGTCAGGCCGGAGCAGGTTAGCGCCACCATTCAGCTGGTCGTGGAGCGAGCCACCTATGCGCCAACCCTGCGCGGGCATTTTGGTCTCCAGCTACCAGCCTATCTGCATCTGACATCACCACTGCGACGCTATGCCGACCTGGTCAATCAGCGCATCCTGCTCTCCCTCATGCAGAGCGAGAACGCCACGCCACTCCCCAGTCGCGAGGAGCTAGAGGAGATTGCCAGCCACCTCAACGAAATTGAACGCAGCCTGAAGGCGGAGAAACCAGCCTACTTCCTTTCGCTCTACGAACAGCAACTGCAGCGGCAGGTTGAGGAGGCGCTGGCTCAGGGAGGCGAGCATCCCCGTCCTCTGGCCGGGCTGGATGCGCGACGCTTTCACAGCCTCGTGCGTATCGCGGCGCAATCGCAGCTGTTGCCCCCGGTCATTGAAGAAGAGATTCTGGCTCGTTTGCACGAAGACGCCCTTGGTCCTCATGATCTCTTTACCTTGCTTTTTCGTTTCACGACCACCGGTCGGAACTGGGAGCGCGTCAAGCGGGCCGCCCTTTCCTCCCTCTGTCGCCAGCCGCAGCACGCAATCAGCCTGCTCGCCATGGGACAGCAAATACTGGGCTGGGAGGCCCCAGCCTATGAGGAGCAGACCCTCTTTGGCAGTGGAGGGCAGCCTTGCTTTAGCGCCTGCGTCAGCCTGCGCCTGGCCGACCAGTGCTATCGCTCGGCAACATATCGGGTCCAGCGTAAGGATCGGGCGCGTCAGCTGGCCAGTGCTGATCTGCTGGTCAGAATGAGCGGCTTCGAACTGGAGGAGATCGCGCCTCTGCTGAAAGCGGCTTCCGATCTGCGCTGTCTCGCTGCCAGCAAGGAGGAACAGGGTGCAGAGCGAGCGAGACAGGCGCAGGATCAAAGCCCAGAGCCACCGCTTGCCGAGGTCAACTACAAGGGCACCTTGCAGGAGCTGGCACACAGTCATCGGTGGGGAACACCGCTCTACCGTCTGCTCGCTCACAATGGACCAGCCCATGCACCTCACTTTACGGCGGAGTGTGAGCTGCTCATCGCTGGCGAGCGCTACAGCGCTAGCGGTCATGGCCCAAGCCGGGCCCGTGCCGAACAAGCAGCGGCCAGGAATCTCTTACAGTGTCTGCCTCTCCAACCAGAGCAGCGCCAGGCTCTGCTGGGACCATCCGAGCGCTCGGCAATGCGTCTACTGAACGAGCTGCTGCAGCGTCAGCGCATCGAGCGCGCCGAGTATGCCTATGAGCAGAGCGGATCACCCCAGGAACCGCGCTTCATCTGCACCTGCACCGTTACCTTGCCTTCAGGGGAAGCACTCCGGGCTCTCGCTCAGGGACGGACCAAGCGCGCTGCTGCCAGAGCGGCAGCCCTGAATATGCTCAAAGCCTTGCGCACCCAGGCGGATGAGCAAGGCTTTGAGAACCACTGAGCGTGTCGAGAGAGCAGGGCACAGAGACTCAGTCAGAGAGAAGCGTAGCGTGTAAAGGAATAGCCTTCTCGATCGTCTGCCCCACGGGTGAGGTACGCAGTACGTGCTGATGGAGTTCTTCAAGCACTTCCTGCGGAGCGTCGGCCTTCAGGTGGATACGCACCTCGATTCCAGTGTAGCCGGCATGCCCTTCGCGGAGACCAAGAAATACGGGCAAATCGATGTGGCCCTCGAGTTCGACGCGCAGCTCCTGAATCTGGATGCCGCGCAGAGATGCATTGGCGGTATAACCGATGGCTAGACAGCTTCCCAGCGCGCCGAGCAGCTGCTCTACCGGATTGGGGGCGGTATCACTGCCGCCCAGGGCCTTCGGCTCATCGGCATAGCTGGGGGGCAGGTCACGGATGCGAATCTCATTCAGGAAGCCACCTCTCCAGGTGACCTCAGCTCTCCAGAGGGTATCACCAGCCGCCGGCTCGTTCTGCAGTTTCGTACGCAGGGCCGCGATAGCTGCACTATCGACACCGTTGACCGTCGCAGATGTACTCACCTGGACCTCCAAAATTGACTTAATAGATCAAGAAAATCAATTTTGGGGTAAGTATATGGCAAGGGGCGGTCTTCTGTCAAGGGGAGAAGGCAGGGGAGATCAGAAAGGCGCGCTTTTCCACAGGCGCCTGGAGCCGGAGCAGGCGGAAAAGCGCGCCGCCAACAGTGAGCTGGTTACTTGCTATCAGGAAAGTGCTGAACAGGCCAGCTAGCCTGTCGTATAGGTCACGGGCGTATAGGCGCTTGGGCAGGATGAGCCACAGCTACTGGGATAACTAAAGTAGTAGATGCGCCCATTGTTGATCAGCTGGTCGGTAACGTCATAGACCCGGATGGCATACTGGCTGCCCCCTGGCGTCGTGGGCAGGATCACATAATCGTTGCCCATATCGGCATCCATCTGGGCGTGGACCCAGGTCCCGTTTTGATAGTAGTCGACCCCGTGGATGCCGTTGGCCAGGTGTGTGATGGAGATCGCCGACCAGTAGGGATTAGCACCCTGCAGGAAGGCAATATGGATATCGCCCGTGTAGTTAGGAGCCGGGATGAACTGCCAGCTGATCTGGCGATTGTTCCAGGCGTTGGGATACATATTGCCCACCGGCTGGCCATTGATCTGGAACTGATTCAAGGCGCGCTGGACAATGTCCAGGTGATAGGGATCGTCACGGCACCAGGCATTGCCATCCTGGCAGCTATCGGCCACCACCAGGTCGAGGGTGGCACCGGTATACTGATCGTTGACCCAGCTCCCATTGCGGCAGAAGGGCTGGTTCGGAGCACCGTCGTTAATGCCGGTACAATAGGCACCAATTGTCACGCGGACCCAGCGCCCGCAGTTGAGGCCGTTGTCGAAGACGCCGATCTTACTGGCATTCTGGGCCGAGATCGGGCGCGGGAGGTAGGTACTATAGTCACCCGGCGTATTTTGCACGTTAAGGGCCACGTAGTAAGGCGAGTCGATGTAGCCGTCGGGAACTCCGCATCCCCCATAGGGACTTCCCACGCCAGAGAACCAGGTCGCATTACCGGTGTGCACGCCATCCAGTGGTAAGGGTGTGGTCGGAACGCCTGGAATCCCCGGTGTCGGCGTTGTGCTGGCGGTGGCTGTTGGCGTCAAGGCCGGGGTTGGCGTTGGCGTAGGAGAGGGGGTTGTGCCCGCTGTAGGCGTCGGGGTGCTGCCTGGTGTTGCCGTCGCGCTGACTCCGCTGTTGCAGGCATTGCCGTTCACCGCGAAGGCGGTCGGCACAGGGTTACTCGTGGTCCAGGTGCCATTGAAACCAGGGTTGACAGTCCCGTTTGCCGGAACGCTCCCGTTCCAGCTGGCGTTGGTGACGGTCACGTCCTGCCCCGATTGGCTGAAGGTCCCATTCCAGCCCTGGGTGACACTCTGGCCCGCTGCCGGGAACGTAAAGGTCAGTGTCCAGCCGTTCCAGGCGGTGCCACTCGTATTCTGAATGACGATGTTGGCGCCGAAGCCGCCGGACCACTGGCTGGTAATGGTGTAGGAGACCTGACAGTACGAGTCGGCATAGCTGACCCTGGCCCGGCTCAGGAGACCGGCTACCAGCGAGCACATGACCACGACGGTCAGGCCGATCAATAGGAAGCGCGAGCGTCCAATACTCCTCATTCCGCTTCTCCTTGCACAGTAAGGCCAGTCGTGAGCCAGGGTGGTGGGACGATCATCATGGGCTGGCCGGCCCTGACGCCGTCTACCGCCCCAGCTCAGGGTCTTCCTGCCCCAGTATAGAGGAAAAGAAGCTGTCACAGCCAGAGCAAGTAGCAGTCACCTGCAAGACAGTGGCACGCGATAGCGGCGGACTGGGCCCGCCCGGTCGATCTGCGCAGGTTGAGGCGGTCAGGCATGGTACAATACAAGGCAGCCAGGCTAAGGAGGAGCAGGGGCAGGGACCTGCCCATCTTCCCTCGCGCCAGCCGGGCCGAGCGAGCTGCCAGGATCTGTGGCTCGATAGGCTCAGAAGGAGGGAGGGAGCAAAACACCATCAAGCTGAGGTGACAAACAAGGAGTGTAGCGATGACGCTGACCGTGGCAGCGCGACTGCGCTTGCAGGAGAACATGACCTTCCTGGCGGAGACAGCCAGCGGAAAACTGTTGCCGTTAACAGCAGCTGCCGAGCAGGGAGGAGCCGAAGAGAAACTGCGCCCGATGGAGCTGCTGCCGCTGGCTCTGGGGGCCTGCACTGGCATCACAGTTCTGTCCATTCTACGCAAAAAACGTCTGCAAATTACCTCTTATGAGGTCGTTGTCCATAGTGAGCGGGCAGAGCACCACCCACGTGTCTTTACCGCCTTTCATGTGGAACATCGTATCGCAGGCGTTGCTCTTGGACAGGAGGTGATTGAACGAGCTATTGAACTCAGCGAAACAAAATATTGCCCCGTGAGCGCCATGCTGCGAGCGGCGGCCCCGATCACACACAGCGTGACGCTCCTGACCCCCGGCGAGCCGTAGCATGCCTGGCCTGGGTCAGCTAAGGACTCCCTCGTTTGAGCAGCAGTGTGAGCCGGTTTGAACGGTTGGGGGGCTACAAAGGGGCTAGAAAGAGGCTTGTCAGAGGCCCTCGGAAACGGTATGATAGACGCATCTCGATGCCAATGCTGCAGACACAGAATACCGTCGTGGCGGTTCCAGGGCGCGAGAGGGGCCAGCCCTGTGGTGTGCTGGTGAGAAAGGCAAGCAATCCCTGCTCCAAAGGGGACGCCAGGCGGGGGCAGCCCTGGGTGTCTGTCCCCTCCCCTTTCTCCTCTCTTTTCCCTGGAAGCGGTTGTGTCGGACCGGTTGTCTGCGAAGGAGAGAAGGTTATGGATCGACATCTGGAAGTGGAAGAACTGCTCACAATCAGCGAAGTCGCACAGCTCTTGAGGGTCGATGCTACCACGGTCAGACGCTGGGTCAAGGAGGGCTTGCTAGAGGGGGTGCGCCTGCCTCGGGCCAGCCAGCGCCAGAGTTATCGTATTAAGCGCTCAACGCTGGAACGGCTCTTAGGTGAGGGGCAGAAGTAGCGTCGCACCCACCGTAACTGGTGACTGCAGATAGCTAGTGTGCGGGCTGATGGTCGTGAATGGCTGGTGACGACTACGGGTGGAATTGGAATAGTTGCCCCTCTAAGATCGAGCAAAGTACAGCCTGCGATCGCAGTCAGAGGGACTCTAGGCATGGTGGTCGGTGTCTCTCTACTATTTCTCTCCTCTGTCGAGGAAGGGCTATTTGTCTAATAGGGGCGTGTCCCCTGGTTGCTGTGGCATCGAGTCGTTTTGTTGCCAGCAGTGAGAGGGAGGCAAAAGCGACCGTGGTGAAGCGAAACAGGGAGCGCCCCCTGATCAATCTTTCCGAATGCTGATTGTTCGCTTCGCTTGTTTTCGGGCCAAGAGTTGTGATGCTACCTGGCGATGAGGCCGGGTAGCTTCTCTTCTGTGCACCACGGGCGGGCCCGGTAGGATGGATGGGGCCGGCTGGCTTTTTCAGTGACCTGGTATGAGATGAGACTTGCTAAGCACCCAGAGCAAGAAGAGGACGCTGAGTCCCCAGAGCGCCAGCACCAGAAAGATTCCTCCTCGAAAGTGAGGCTTCTCCTGAGCCTGAACGGCGCGTGCACGGGCCCGGCTCTCCTCTAGAATAGCAGGCGGCAGGAGCTTGATGGCCAGAAGAATTCCGAGCGGCAGAATGACCAGATCATCGAGATAGCCGACGACCGGGATGCAGTCAGGGATCAGGTCAACCGGGCTGAAGGCATAGCTCAGGAGACCAAGAAGCAGCAGGCGGTGGTACCAGGGCAGGCGCGGATCACGATAGGCCAGGAGAAGGGCATGGACTTCTTGCCGCAGTTGACGGACGCGCGCTTGCCAGCGCGCTCTGAAGGCTTGCATCGTTCCTCCAACACTTCCCTCAACGGTCTCTCCCTTTCAGTATACGTGCCGCGGCAAGCCGCCGCGCTCCCAAACTGGACCCTTCAGTAATCCAGTCACCGAGGCAGCACGTATGTGCTCAATGTCAGGATAGGGAGAGTCGCTACAGTGCAGATCAATAGGCCGGCCCCTGGTGCGGCTATCTCTCTTCTCGTTACCTTGGTCGGTCTGACTGACGGGAGGGGCGCAACCGTTGGCAGCCAGCTTACCCACTACTCTGATGGAGATGAGGAAGACGAAGCATGTTCGATCCCGTACACGATTCACAGCTAGCTAGCCAGCAGCCTGGCCTCCGGGGGAAGGAGTCAGCCACTGCCAGGACCAGGGTCCCGGCACGCCGGGCCTTCTTACGCCGCTCGTTGACAGGGATGGTGCTGGCGGTACCCGTTGGGGGCTTGCTGGCGGCCTGCGGCTCCGGCTCGACGATGACAGGTTCGGCCTCGATGCCGACCAGTGCGGCCACGTCAGCACCATCATCCCCAGTGCGCATGCTCTCGCTCGCTGCGGTGGCTGATAGTGGCTCGGCCTTCCGCGAGATTATGCAGGATGAGAATGCCCACGTGACCTTTCTGCAGCAGGCCCTAACCAAGGCAGGCGTCCAGCCTCGCCCCAAGCCAACCTTTAAGAACCTGGAGCAGATGGACGTCCAGGCATTCGCTCAGTTGGCCCAAACCTTCGAGAACGTTGGCGTGGGAGCCTATTTGATGGCGGCCCCGGCTATCGCCACCAAAGCCTATCTGGCCGCCGCTGGTTCGATTCTGACAGTGGAGGCACGCCACGCCGGCTTCCTCGATGCCTTGCTCAATAAGCCGCTGAGCCCCAATGGTGCCTTCGACAAGCCGCTCTCGCAAGCCGAGATTGTGAACGCCGTCTCGCCTTTCATCGCCAGCCTCAATGGGGGCACTGATCCCTCGACCTCTCTCAAGAACGATGCGGCTATTCTGAATTTCGCTCTCCTCCTGGAGTTCCTGGAGGCCGAATTTTATAATGTGAACGTACCAAAGTTCTTCAAATAACGCTCTCTTCGCTCCTCTCCTTCTGGGGAGAAACGTCGCTGGCAAGGACACGGGGGGGTGGGAGGAGCGGGCTGGGCGCCGGACGCCAGGCCTGTGAAGATAGCGGTTGGTCAGGCGCTGCCGGAAAGGCCGCCTGCCACCCACTTCCTTCGCTCACTGGCGTCCAGCGCTTTTTTGTTTGGGGGAGACCAGAGAGGGGCTGACCTCGATGAGCTAGAAGTGCTACCCTGCTGCTCAGCCTGCAAGGCACCACGGCCAGGGGCCTCCAGGACAGCCACCAGATCCGCAAATTGTGCAATATGACCAATAAACGAGAGGGAATCTTCAGCTATTCTGCCAATGACGGCGCTAAAAACGAGATGGTAATGTATATTCACAAAAGGGAACTGTGCAGATTGACTAAAGGCTCTGCCGATCATCATTCTGGCCCGGGCAGACATTGACTGCAGAGCCAGAGACAGTCGATGGCTGCGAGTCGAGCCGACCGGAGCAGATCCCACAGCGCTGCTGCTGCCCCCGTTCCCCTGGACGCGGCAAGAGATCAGACCGAGGGAGGAGCGGTCGGGGAACAATGAGTGACGTTGCGCATCCTGCCGGTATGAGTGCGGCCCTGGACTAGACCAGCTCTGGTCTAGCGAGCTGGCTGCCTTGCTCCTCGAGGCGAGGGAGGATAACCTTGCAGCAGCGGCGAGAGACAAACACCAGCTCTAATAGCATAGCAACTCACTGCCCATACTGTGCCTTCCAGTGCGGCATGCTCCTGGGAGGAGGCCCACAACAGATATGGATCGAGGGCGACAGGAGCTTTCCCGTCAACAGGGGAGGACTATGCCTGAAAGGGTGGACCTCACCCCAGACGCTGGCCCATCCTGAACGCCTCCAGACACCACTCAAACGTCAGCCTGATGGCCGCTTGCTGCCGGTCTCATGGGATGAAGCACTTGACAGCATTGTGCAGCACATCCAGATCACCCAGCAGCGCTATGGGAAGGAGGCTGTTGGTGTCTTCGGGAGCGGGGCCTTGACGAACGAAGAGGCCTATCTGCTCGGCAAGTTCGCCCGCCTGGCCCTGAACACTTCCCAGATCGATTACAACGGGCGCTTCTGCATGTCCTCAGCGGCGGAAGCCATGAATCGCGCCTTCGGCCTCGACAGGGGGCTGCCCTTCCCTCTGGAAGACCTGGCTCAGGCCGAGGTCATCCTCCTCGCAGGGAGTAACATCGCCGAGACCATGCCCCCGCTGATGCAGTATCTGGACCGGCAGCAGCGAGCCGGAGGCCTGCTGATCACGGTCGATCCCCGTCACAGTCTCACGGCTCGTTCAGGCCAGCGGCATCTGCAGCTCACGCCTGGCAGCGATGCGGTGCTGGCCAATGGCCTGCTGCACGTTCTGATTCGTGATGGCCTCATCGACGAAGATTACATCGCCCAACGCACCAGTCACTTTGACGCCGCCCGGGCAATGGCCGCGGCCTATTGGCCGGAGCGCGTTGAACGCCTGACCGGTGTACCCGAGCGAGACCTGGTCGAGGTGGCTCATCTGCTGGGCCAGGCTCACTCAACCATCATCTTGACCGGGCGCGGCGTTGAGCAGCAGCGTCAAGGAGTGACCAATGTCCTGGCTTATATCAACGTTGCCCTGGCCCTTGGGCTTGTCGGCAAGCCCGGAAGCGGCTTCGGCAGCCTCACTGGCCAGGGCAACGGCCAGGGAGGACGCGAGCATGGCCAGAAGGCCAATCAGCTCCCGGGCTATCGCCGGATCGACGATCCTGCGGCCAGAGCCTCCATCGCCCGTGTCTGGGGCATTGACGAGAGCGAGCTTCCAGGTCCAGGCCGCTCGGCTTATGAACTGCTGGCCAGCCTGGGCACGCCCGAAGGCGTGCGCTGTCTGTTCGTCATGGGCAGTAACCCGGTCGTCTCAGCTCCTAACGCCCTGCACATCGAAGAGCGGCTGGCTGCCCTCGACTGTCTGATCGTCTGTGACTTTTTCCTATCTGAGACGGCACGCCTGGCCACGATTGTCTTACCAGTCACTCAATGGGCCGAAGAAGAGGGCACGCTCACCAATCTCGAAGGCCGCGTCATCCATCGGCGCCGTGCCTTTGACCCGCCAGCTGGCGTCTGGGATGAGATCACGTTGCTCTGCGAGCTGGCCAGGCGCCTGGGCAAAGACCAGTATTTCCGCTTTCGGAACGCCCGGGAGGTCTTCGAAGAACTCAGGCGCGCCAGCGCCGGGGGCCTGGCCGACTACGCTGGCATTACCTACGAAAAGATCGATGCCCAGCAGGGTGTTTTCTGGCCCTGCCCGACACCGGATCACCCGGGTACTCCTCGCCTCTTCGCCGACAGCTTCCCCACTACCGACGGACGTGCCCGTTTTCATGTCACCCACTATCAGGGGCCTGGCGAAGAGCCTGACCGCGACTACCCCCTCTATCTCTGCACGGGGCGCATTCTGGCTCATTATCAGTCAGGCAGCCAGACCCGGCGCATCAGTCAGCTGCGCGCACTCAGTCCGGAGCCGTTGATCGAGATTCATCCGATAACTGCCAGGGAGCACGGTCTCTCTGAAGGGGATTTGGCCCTGCTCTCAACACGTCGGGCAAGCATGCAGGGCCGTATCAGGATCAACGAGACGATTCGCCAGGATACGCTTTTCGTCCCTTTCCACTGGGGAGGCGTACAAGCAGTCAACCGCCTGACCAATCCTGCGCTCGATCCCATGAGTCGCATGCCCGAATTCAAGGTCTGCGCAGTGCGGATTGAGCGTCTTGCCAATCCTGGCGAGTAACATAGGGAGGGAGCAACACAGATGACGCGGAAACAGCGACTCGTTGTCGTCGGCAATGGTATGGGCGGCGCCCGCCTCGTCGAAGAGATTGTCAGCCGCCCGGGAGGAGAGCATTACGAGATCACGGTCTTGGGGGCTGAACCCTACGGGAACTATAATCGTATCCTGCTCTCGGGGGTCCTGGCCGGCACCTATTGTCCCGAACACATCTTTCTCCATCCGCTGGCCTGGTACAAGCAACATAATATCAGACTCTACGCCGGTCAGGCCGCCACTCGCCTTGACTGGCAGAGCCACCGCGTCCAGATCGCCGATGGCTCCTGGGAACCGTACGACCGCCTGGTAATCGCTACTGGCAGCAGCCCCTGCCTTCCCCCTTTGCTCAACCTCGTGCGCGAGGATGGCCAGCTGATCGAAGGAGCCTTTACGTTCCGTACTCTGGACGACTGCCAGGCCATCCTTGCCCACAGCAGCCGCGCTAGACGTGCCGCCATCATCGGCGGGGGACTCCTCGGACTGGAGGCTGCCAGTGGTCTAGTCCAACGCGGGCTGGAGGTTCACCTCATCCACCGTGCTCCCCACCTTCTCAACCTGCAGCTCGATGCGGCAGGTAGCACCGTCTTAGCACGCCTCGTCAGCGAGCAGGGGGTCCAGCTGCACCTCGGCAAGGAGACGGTGGCCGTCCTCGGAGCAGACCGGCTCTGCGGCCTGCGCTTCAGTGATGGCAGCGAACTTGCTTGCGATCTCTGCATCATCGCCACCGGCACCCACCCTAATACCGATCTGGCCCGGGCAGCTGGCCTGGCCGTCAGGCGCGGCATCATCATCGGTGATGACCTGGCCTGCAGTGTCCCCGATGTTTTTGCCCTCGGTGAGTGTGCCGAGCATCGTGGGCAGACCTACGGCCTGGTCGCCCCCGTCTGGGAACAGGCCCGCATCCTGGCTGAGCGCCTGACCGACAGCGCCAGTCAGAAACAGTACACTGGTTCAGCTATCTCGACACGGCTCAAAGTCAGCGGCCTTGACCTGACGGTTATGGGCGATAAAGAGCCGGCCAGCAGCACTGACGAGGTCATCACCTACGCCGAACCCACCCGTGGGATCTATAAGAAGCTGATTGTGCGCGAGGGACGTCTGCAGGGCGCCATCCTGCTGGGCGACCTGCCAGGCAGTATGCCTGCTGCCCGCCTTGTGCAACTCTTCCTGCGCGGTGATCCCCTGCCCACCAACCGCGCTGAGCTGCTCTTCCCCTACCATGCTGGCAGCAAGCAGGAGCTATCAGTGGCCGAGCTTCCCGACGACACTCAAATCTGCAACTGCAACGGCGTCTCTAAAGGCAGCATCCTGGCTGCCGTGCGTACTGGCAAGCGCAGCCTTCAAACCCTCTGTGAAGCCACGCGCGCCGCCACTGGTTGTGGCTCCTGCAAGAGCCAGGTCCAAGAGCTACTCGTCCTGGCCTGCGAGGGTGAGGTCGCCGAAGACCCGGCGGTGCACTACTACGTCCCAGCCATTCCCTTGACCAAGCCTGAACTGGTGCGCGTCATCAAAGAGCGCAAGCTGCGCAGTGTCTCCGCGGTCTTCCAGGCGCTTGCCAACGGCAGAGAAGACCCGACCAGCAAAGCTGGTCTGGCCTCCCTGCTCAAGACCATTTGGGGCAAGGACTACCAGGACGAGCGTGATGCTCGTTTCATCAACGACCGCGTGCATGCCAATATCCAGAAGGATGGCACCTTCAGCGTTGTGCCGCGCATCTACGGAGGCGTCACCACACCCGAGCAACTGCGCCGCATTGCCGACGTCGCCGAAAGATATCGCGTGCCGCTTGTCAAGATCACCGGCGGACAGCGTATCGACCTGGTTGGTGTGCGCAAAGAGCAGCTGCCAGCCATCTGGAAAGACCTCGGCATGCCCTCGGGCCATGCCTACACCAAAGCCTTTCGCACTTGCAAGACCTGCCTGGGCAGCGACTTCTGTCGCTACGGTCTGGGAGACAGTACCGCCCTTGGCATCAAAATTGAAAAGCGTTATCAAGGCATCGAGATGCCCCACAAGGTCAAGCTGGCCACCGCCGGTTGCCCACGTAACTGCTCGGAGGCCACAACCAAGGACCTGGGGGCCGTGGCCATTGAGGGAGGCCGCTGGGAAATCTACGTTGGGGGGGCCGCTGGTTCGCGTGTTCGCAAGGGGGACCTGCTTTGCACGGTCGCGAGCCACGAGGAGGTACTGCTCTACATGGGACGCTTCATGCAGTACTATCGTGAGAACGCCAAATACCAGGAGCGCAGCTACGACTTCGTAGAGCGCGTTGGCATCGAGCAGCTGCGGCGCGTCCTGGTGGAGGATGTCGAAGGCATCTGCGAGCGCCTCGACCGCGAGATCCAGGCGGCCGTCGACGCCTATGTTGACCCCTGGCAGCGCGAGGCCGAGCAGCCCGCGACCCCCACCCAGTTTAGTCAGGCCCTGGATGCCGTGCCCGTTCCCCTGGGGGCCAGCGAGTGAGCATGCATTGATCCCGATCAGGTCTGCCTTATTTATCCTCGCCCACGGACGCCTGCCCGAAGTGCCGCCCAGGACAGAATGGAGTGGAAAGGAGGAAACGAGCGAGCCATCATGAAAGCGCCGCTACCACCCGGAGCCGTGTGCTATAATCTAGGGCACATCAGCCGCATTCCGCGCGGCGAAGGCCGCACCTATCGGTTGCGTGATCGGCTCATCGCCGTCTTCCGCAGCCGCAACGAAGAGCTATTCGCGACACAGGCTGACTGCCCCCACCGGGGAGGGCCTTTAGCCGACGGCATCATCGGAGATGGCCAAGTCATCTGCCCGCTGCACGCCTTCAAATTCGATCTGCGCACGGGCGCCCCGCTTGGGAATAGCTGCCCAAGCCTGCGCACCTATCCCGTTCGCCTTGATGCCGACGGCAACATGCTGATCACCGTCGACGACTAAAAAAGACAGGAAGAGGGTCGGGCAGGCCCTGCCCTCGCTGCCTCGCCTCAGTCCGCCGCTTAACTTGGCAGCGGACGGGCGAGGTCGCTCGATAGGCCACAAACGAGTCGATAGACAGGAAATGAGGGGAAGGCGAGACAAGCGGAAAGCGGAACACGGAAAGAGGAAAAGGGACCAGCCATGACAAGACGCTTTGCAGAAGCCGAGATCGCTGTCCTGGAAGCCCGCATGAGCGGGGAACTCGCCAATCTCATCGCGCGTCACGGCGGACGCGCCCGTTGTATCCCTGCCGTGCGCGAGGTTCCGCCGGCAGATGCGACCCAGCAGGCCATGACCTTGCTGCATGAGCTGTGCGCTCATCGCCTGGACGCCGTTATCTTCTCGACCGGCGTGGGCGCCAATGCACTGTTGCGAGAGATCGAGCAGCAAGGTCTGCTTCCAGAACTGCTTGATGAGCTCAAGCGGATCACTATCATTTGCCGTGGTCCCAAGCCGGCCACCGTGCTCAGGAGACACGGCCTGCCGGTGCACATCAGTGCACGCGAGCCATACACTACCGAGGAACTCCTCGACGCTCTGGATGAGATCGAGCTGAATGGGAAGCGGGTGGCGCTGCTGCACTATGGAGAGCGCAACGCCCGGCTCGTGGCTTACCTTCAGGAGCGCCGTGTCCAGGTTCTAGAGTTTTGCCTCTACGAGTGGCAGCTCCCCGAAGACACCAGCTCCCTCAGCCAGCTCATTCACGACCTCTGTGCCGGACGAGTCGATGCCCTCATCCTGACCAGTCAGATCCAGGTGCGTCACCTCTTCCAGCTGGCAGAGAGAGAGGGGTGCAGCCAGAGACTCGCCGAGGCCCTGCGCAAGCGGGTCACAGTCGCCTCGATTGGTCCCACCTGCAGTGAGGCTCTGCAGCATTATGGCGTCAGGCCGCAGGTTGTACCAGAGCATCCGCGCATGGGCCACCTCGTCAAGGCTCTCTCGGACTATCTCGAGCGCCAAGGCCAGGCTCTTCCCAGGAGCTAACTAAGGCTCACGGAGCTGCCTGCGAGCAGGGCTTTACCCATCGCATCGTCCCGGCTCCCCCTCTTCTCCACATCGGACTGCTCAAGCGGCAACCTTAATTGAGCCGGCCTCGGCTCGCGCACTGGGTAATGATCAACCTGCTGTCCTATCATTAGGAGGTCATTATAACTATGCGCATTCTCCGCACACCGTTTACTACCTTGATGGCGGCCTTCCTCCATTTTGACACCTGCTTTGCGCTCTGGGTTCTGCTTGGAGCGCTTGGCATCTTCATTGCCCAGAATCTCAAGCTCAGTCCTGCCGAGCAGGGCTTTCTCGTAGCCGTGCCCACTCTTGGTGGCTCGCTGGCGCGCTTCCCAATGGGGATACTGGGTGATCGCTTTGGCTACAAACGTGTGGGCACCATTCTGCTGTTCTTCTTGTTCCTGCCCTTGCTGGCCGGCTGGCTTCTGCCCCTCAACTTTCCGGCTCTGCTAGCTGTTGGCCTCCTGCTTGGCTGTGCCGGTTCCTCCTTTGCCGTTGCTCTGCCGCTGGCCAGCCGCTGTTACCCTGCTGAGCGGCAGGGGCTGGTTATGGGGATCACCGCCGCTGGCAACATGGGGACCGTGATTGCCAACCTTGCTGCCCCAGCACTCGCGCGCAGCTATGGCTGGCATGTCGTCATGGGGCTGGCCATGATCCCTCTGGCTCTGGTCCTGCTCATCTTCGTGACCCTGAGTCGCGAAGCTGAGAAAGCTCCGGCCAGTACTGTCTCCCTATCCCAATCATCCGGGTCCATCTTCAAAAGCGCCGATCTCTGGTGGTTTGCGTTCTTCTACAGCATCACCTTTGGAGGTTTCGTTGGTCTGAGCACCTTCCTACCTCTTTTCCTGCACAACCAGTATGGCCTGAGCGCCGTCAGCGCTGGCCTCCTCACTGCCTTTGCCAGTCTGGCCGGCAGTCTGGCTCGTCCTCTGGGGGGCTTCCTCGCTGATCGCCTGGGTGGCATCTTCATGCTCAATATTGTCTTTAGTCTAGTGGCCATTAGCTACGCCTTGCTCGCCTGTGTTCCACCGCTCGGCCTGGGAGCTGCGCTGATCCTCTTCCTGTTGGCGATGCTTGGTACAGGCAACGGTGCGGTGTTTCAGCTTGTCCCCCTGCGCTTCCCTCAGCAGATCGGCATGGCCACCGGATTCGTGGGGGCTTGTGGCGGACTGGGGGGCTTCCTCCTGCCTTCGCTGCTGGGCGAGGCTAGGCAGCTGAGCGGTGGCTACGCTACGGGACTGATCAGCCTGGCGCTCCTTGCTCTTGGTGCCTTAGTCAGCCTGCGCCTGCTCGTGAGCCTGCGACCGGACTGGCAGCTTGGACAGCACGCTGCTGCTCCTGTCGGACGGCCCACGACCTACTCTGGTGGTCGCGGTGGCTCATAGCAGCAACCTCAGGCCCGGAGCCGGAGGGGAGGGAGGAGGCCTCTCTCCTCTGCCAGCCTGACGCTTGTACGGCTGCTAGCCATGCTTCTGGGCCTCTCTCTGGCCAGGCCACGCTTCCTCATGCTATACTGTGGCTACGAGATCAGGCATGTCCCGGTCCACTGGGTGCGTCGCTTGCGTGGTGGGCCGGGTCGGGTCTCATCTCTCTATCCAGCACGTGCCCACCCAACGAAAGAACGCCAGTAACTGCTGCAGAGAGGAAGCGTGGAGATATGCAGGAGAAGCATGCGGCTGAACCCGCTCCAGGAGACATGCGCTACTATGATTCCATCCTCGATGCCATCGGCAACACCCCACTGGTGCGCCTGCGCAAAGTCGCTGCCGATGTTCCCCCCCTCGTGCTCGCCAAGATCGAGATGCTCAATCCTGGTGGCAGCGTCAAAGATCGTATCGGACCAGCTATGATCGAATATTGCGAGCGCCAGGGCCTGCTGCGTCCTGGGGGTACCATTGTCGAACCCACCAGCGGCAATACCGGTCATGGCCTGGCCATAGCTGCTGCCATCAAAGGCTACCATTGCATCTTTGTCATGACGGACAAAGTCAGCGAAGAGAAGCGCAGCTTGCTGCGAGCCTATGGAGCTGAGGTTGTCATCTGCCCGAGCACCGTGCCCCCCGATTCGCCTGAGCACTACAAGAACGTGGCTCATCGTCTCGCGAAGGAGATTCCCGGGGCCTGCTGCCCTGATCAGTATTCCAACCCTGCCAATCCGGCTGCTCACTATGCCAGCACTGGACCGGAGATCTGGCGCGATACTGCTGGGCGCATCACGGCCTTTGTGGCGGGCATTGGCACCGGTGGCACCATCACCGGTACCGCTCGCTATCTCAAGGAGCAGAACCCGGCTATCAAGGTCATCGGTGCCGACCCGGCAGGCTCTGTCTACTCGGGCGACACTCCCAAGCCCTACAAAGTCGAGGGCATCGGCATGGAGGTCTTTCCCAAGAATTACGATCCCTCTATCGTCGATGAAGTCATTCGCGTCGAAGATCGCATCTCCTTCTACTGGGCCCGGCGCCTGGCTCGCGAAGAAGGGATTCTCGTCGGTGGCTCCTCGGGCACTGCCCTGGCGGCAGCCCTTACCTACGCACGCCGGCTCACTCCCAATGATGTCGTTGTTGTGCTCTTCCCCGATACCGGACGTGGCTACCTGAGCAAGCAGTTTAACGACACCTGGATGCGCGAGAACAACCTGCTCATGCAGGCTGAGAGTGAGCAGCCAACGCTGCGGGACGTGCTCACCTATCGGCGCACGCATGAGGGGAGCATGCCGCTGGTTGTCAGCGTCGCCCCCCAGGACTCGATCGCTGATGCTGTTCAGCTGCTCCGTCGCTATGGGATCAGCCAGACACCTGTGATGGAGGACGGGCGCATGGTGGGTAGCTTGACCGAGGATCTGCTGCTCCTGCATCTGGCAAGCGGAGAATCGCTGAGCGAGAAGACAGTCGGCTCGCTCCAAGGCCCCCCTTTCCCCGAGCTGCCTGCTGATGCCCCTATCCAGGAAGCCTATACCCTCTTTCGGGGTGGTCACTCGGCGGTGGCCGTCATGCAAGGCCCCCAACTCGAAGGCATTGTCACCCGCAGCGACCTGCTGGAGTTCTGGGCTCACAGCCGGGAGCGAACCTGCTAGCTAGCACTCTGCCGCTCCCGCATCTCTTCCCCGCTCTATCAGACTGCAGGGTTGGGCTGGGCTGCGCTACGCTTGAGCGGCATAACGGGGAACAAGGGAGAGCGCGGCCCAGCAGCATCTGCGCTCTCCCTCATCTTGACAAAGCGCAAATCTGCTGCTACCATCGAAGCGTGGTGTTTGAACGCAGCGAACTGGCCGGCCTTTGGGAGGAAGGCAGCTATGAAAGACGATACCAGAGCAGTATCCCAGAGGTGGAGAAGTGCCATGCGCTGGCCAGCGCTTGCCCAGATGCAGGCTGGGAGGACAATCCCGGGCGGCAGAAAGTGGGCCTAGCTATGGATGAGCTGCCGTTTGAAGTCTTCGAGCACACGGCAGACGTCGGGTTGCAGGTCTATGGGCGGACTCTGCCAGAACTCTTCATCCATGCAGCAGAGGGGATGGAGAGCCTGATGGTGCCTCTGGAGCAGGTCGAGCCCAGAATCAGTCGGGAGGTGGAGGTTGAGGGGGACGATCTGGTCTCGCTGCTGATTGCCTGGCTAAGCCGTCTGATCTTCCTGTTCGATACCGAGTTCTTGCTCTTTCGCCAGTTCGAGATAGAGCGCTTCTCCGAGACCCAGCTGAAGATGAAGGCGCGTGCGGGCGGCGAGCCCTATGATGAGCAACGCCACGAGCTGAGCAGTGCCATCAAGGCGGTCACCAGACATCAGGCCGAGGTTGTCTCCACCGCTAACGGCTATCGGGCACGCATCATCTTCGACATCTAGCCCTCGGCCCTGCTCGCCGGAAGCACTACCGCGTCTCTGTGTGCGCCTGTCGCTCTTCTGCTTCACTCACCCAGGCCCTGCCATCTCCCCAGCTATCCAGATGCTCGCAGGAGGGAGAGAGTGCCTTGCTGTTCACTGCCGCTGATCCTTGGCCCTCCTGTCAGATGACTCCGTGCCGTGCTTGGGACTCGAGCGGCCCAATGGCGTCGTCTTCCATTAAAGGTTGTCGACCAGAGAAGAACGGACTGTGGCGCGCTACCCCCACCGCTGGTTGGTTGACAGTAACAGCGCAAGCAGCCTACGATTCTCCTTTGAAGTAAAGTTGAGGAAAGCACAAGAAGAGCAAGGAGGGATTCACGATGAGCGATAGCGGGGCAAAGGTTCCTCTCCAGCGGATTGACGCCTATCGCTGGCGCATCCCCCAGAGCTACCAGCCGGAGATGCGCGTGCCGGGCATTGTCTATGCCGATGACGTTCTCATCGAACAGATTCGCCAGGACAACTCGCTGCAGCAGGTAGCCAATGTTGCCACGCTGCCGGGCATTGTCGGCTACTCGCTGGCCATGCCTGATATCCATTGGGGCTATGGCTTCCCTGTCGGGGGCGTCGCTGCCACCCATGTGGACGATGGCGTCATCTCCCCGGGAGGGATCGGCTTCGATATCAACTGTGGGGTACGTCTGCTGGCTACGGATCTACGCTATCAGGAAGTGAAAGGGAAAGCCGATCGTCTGGCCGATGAACTCTTCCAGCACCTACCCTCGGGTGTGGGCGGCAAGGGCATGCGCAGCCTGAGCGAAAAAGAGCTGCGGGAGGTCATGGTGCGTGGGGCGGCCTGGGCCGTTGAGCAGGGCTATGGCTTTCCGGAAGACCTGGAAGTCACCGAGGAAGGAGGCTGTTTGGCAGGAGCCAATCCTGAAGCCGTCTCAACGACGGCCATCCAGCGTGGCGTCAACCAGCTCGGGAGCCTGGGCGCCGGTAACCACTTCTGCGAGGTCCAGGTCGTCGATTACATCTACGACGAAGAGGCGGCGCGAGCACTTGGCCTCTACTACAAGGACCAGGTCGTCACGACCATTCACTGCGGGTCTCGGGGATTTGGGCATCAGATTGCCGAGGATTACATTCGCGTCGCCGAGACCAAGCAGAAAGACTTTGGCTTCAGGCTTGTCGATCGACAGCTGGCCTGTCTGCCGCTGCGCTCGGATCTGGGCAAATCCTATCTGGGGGCTATGGCCTGCGGGGCAAACTTTGCCTGGGCCAACCGCCAGTTGCTCATGCACGGCGTGCGCCAGGCTTTTTCCAGAGTCTTCGGGCGCCAGGCGCGGCCTGCGGAGATGCCACTGGTCTACGATGTCTGTCATAATATCGCCAAGATTGAAGAGTACCGCATCGACGGAGAGCTGCAGCGCGTCTGCGTCCATCGCAAAGGGGCCACGCGCGCCTTTCCTGCCGGGCATCCCGCTGTTCCTGAGAAGTATCGCGCGGTGGGCCAGCCGGTGCTGATCCCGGGCGACATGGGACGCTACTCGTTCGTCCTCGTCGGTGCCCCTGGCTCAATGGAGCAGAGCTTTGGGACAACCTGCCACGGCGCCGGACGCCAGCGCAGCCGGACGGCGGCCAAGAAAGCTATCAGCAGCAAAGACCTAATGGCTCAGTTGGAGGCGAAAGGCATCGCGGTGCGGGTGCACAGCAAGGGCCTGCTGGCTGAAGAGGCGCCTTTGGCTTATAAGGATGCCGAGCAGGTGGTGCGCGTCGTCCACAACGCCGGCCTGGCCAGGCTCGTTGTTCGACTACGCCCGATCATCGTCGTCAAGGGCTAAGCTGCCTGGCCTGATCAAAGGCGTCTGCCGGTGCTGCTGCCAGATAGAAGGGCGGGCTGCCAACCAGCCAGGCTATTAACCCGATCTGGCTGGTTGGCAGCTGGGAGGCCGGACAGCCTTTCATCCAGGGCTGTTCTCTGGGCTGTCTATCCTCCTATCGCCAGAGGAGTGCAGACAAGACAAAAGGTCGAACGACTTCCCCGGACCGCTCCGCTCAGACGCGCTGCTGAAGCAGGGCAGCCGCCTCCAGCACCTCTAGCCCGGCCTCATTAAGCGTTACCTCACCAATATAATGGCCCATACGCGCTACATGTCGCGTTTCCAGGAACTCCTGCGGCCCCAGGCCCGTGAGACGCTCCACTTCCTTCCACTGTTCCGGCTGAAGACGGATCTTCCGCTCCTTGACATAGAGCGTTCCGACCTGGCGCATGGCCTCAAGCAGGCGCACAATGCGTGGCGTAACGGGATGAGCCAGCTTTGTCGCTCCGGCCACCGCTCGCGCTAGCAGCTGGCCCGCCTCTGTGCGCACAATCTGTCCGTCTGCCAGGCGGTCAATCAGCCCGTGTGCCTCCAGCTTATCCAGAGCCCAGGCCAGACGTTCCCCCTCTAGAGATGCCTGATACTCCGAGACGAATGGCCCTGGCTCCGTCTCTGGCAGGTTAGCCAGCACCTCTGCCTCCACTCGCGTCAGCATGGGCTGGCGCGGGCAATGCTCAGCCAACCAGGAGTAGAGCCGGCCCGCTCGGGTCACGCCTCCTCCACTACCGACGAGGCCCTCCTCACGCGCTCGCTCCACCCAGGAAGTTGCCAGCCCTGTCCAGCGCGTCACAGCCATGCTCACGGCTTTGACCGCCGTTGAGGAGATAGCGCGTATCTGCTCCTGCTGCTGCTCCTCGACCACACGCTGGCCATAGGGGGTCAGCCGATAGAGCGTCCGCTCGCCATCACTCTCGGTCCGCACCAGTGCCAGGGCCTCTAGACTGGCCACCAGCTCCTCCAGGTCCCACAGCGAATCAAACCACTCATCGCGGCTACGTAATTCCCCCAGCAGCTCCACAGCACGTCGCTTCAGGGCCGAGCGCTCCTCCAGACGCCGGCCATAACGTCCGACGATCTCCCGATAGCGTTCGGCCAACTGCTCTACAAGCGTTTTGCGCAGACGCTCCAGATCAGGAGGGGGGCCGCCATTCTCCTGACGAGCTGCGAGCTGGTGGAGCGTCAGCAAGACCTCGACTTCGGCCTCTGTGAGGGCGAAAGTCCGCACCGAGACGGGCCGCTCGCTCTGCAGGAGCGCGTAAGCACGCAGAGCTGCCTCACCGGCAGGCGTGAGATGGCCATCCAGCCCCATAAAACCCAGTGCCTGAAGCTGCTCTCTCTGGTCAGCTGTGAGAGCCTCGCTGCCGCGATCTACCAGGAGGGCCAGCAGCTTGAGAGTAGGCTCGTCGAGGACGACGGCCCCAAGCGTATAGCCTCCCTTGCGCAGCGCCTCATAGACAGCCTCACCCAGCGCCGTCAGGGCATAGAATCGTCCATCAGGCAGTGACCAGGTGATCAGCTCCATGGCCTCTAGCAGATCAATGAAGTCTCCCGATAGGCCGGGAGCCGGGCGCCCACTGTAGCCCGGAATCATCCGCTGAATGGCATTGGCCAGCTCTCCATCGATCTCCAAACGGGGCCGGTGGCGCCGCGCGAAGTCTAGCCAGGCCCGCCCGTGCCGATTCAAGCGCTGCACCACACTCTTATGGAGCGGATCAGTCGCTTCCTCGGTCAGGCCACGGGCCTGCAACAAGCCCGCGGTCGCTGGCCCCACTCTTCCACCAGCGTGTTCGGCAGCCTGCAGCGCTGCCAGAATATCCGACCCCAAGAAGCGCCAGTTTTGCTCTCCGTTCTCGTACTCGCCCGCTAGAAGATGCTGTCCGCGCTCATCGAGTCTGAGGCTGCCCGCCTGCCAGTCGCGGCGCATCTCCTCCAGCAACTGGAGAGCCTCTCGTCCGGCATAGGTCAGACGATAGGAGCGTGGCAGCTCCAGGGCCGCCAGCCCCTGTAACTCCAAGGCTCGATAGGTCAAGGCACGGCGATCATCCTCTGCCAGCTCATAGGCAGCCTGGCCGGCCTCTTCACTGCTTGCTAACTCCCGTAAGGCTGCTACATGAGCTCCCGTCAAGAGCATAACAACCAACCTCCTTCCTGGCTCCGTTCCTACTCGGCCACAAAAAAACAGCGCACGTACTATCGCCTGGTGAGTAAGCAGCGGATCAAGGTTCGTGTCTCAAATCGCTACACGAGCCTGCTCTTCTTCTCTCCTCCCGGGAGCGGAACCGCCGACATTGGGCAGGCCAGAACGAGACGGGCTTTTCCAGTGTACGGTTTCTGCTCTCCTCAGTCAAGGTCATCATAACGTATCATAATTCAGACTATCTCATTCTGTAGTTAAGAGAACGGGGAGAGCACTTCTTTGCCCTGCTCCTTCACCTGATGAGCTAATTGAGACACTTGACAAAGAGCGCCAACTTGTCTATAGATTCCCTTGAGAGAGAAAATGACTGTCATCGTCTGATCAGGTTCCGAGAACTTGCGCCCGAGCGCCGAGAGGAGAGGCGCTCACGTTCTTTAGTTCGTTGGCTTCGAGCGCCGCCGGCCTCCGCTCTTCCTTCGTCCGTCCACGTATTCGTTTTCGGTCCACCATAGTTGCAAGAGTGAGAGGAGCTTTTTGTGCGTCAGGCAGGCCAGTTACCAGTGGTGTCTCTCTAGCGAATGTCAGACTTGCTGGTGACTGCGGTCTGTCGGAGGAGGCGACGATGCTCGAACAGAAGCAAAGCACCACGTCAGGCAGGCAGCCAAGGACTCAACGTCCCAGCAGCAATCACCCAGCCAATAAAGGCGCTCCCAGCCCCAATGGAGAGCAGCGACCGGGGTCATCTTCTCAGCAGAATCAGCCTCAGCCCCGTCTTGGCTTCTGGCTACGGCTCCTGCTGATCATGGTACTCATCAACCTGGTCTTCTACGGCCCGTTTTTCTTCAACCTGACGGGCTGGGGGCAGACAACTACCATCGAGCTGCCCTATAGCGCCTTCATTCAGCAGGTTCAGCGAGACAACGTTGCCAGTGTAACCATTAAGAGCGACAATAGTGTCACCGGGACGCTCAAGTCGCCCATCGAGCAGCGGCAGCCAGATGGCCAAACGATCTCAGCCACCCACTTCTCGACATACATCCCCGCGCCTGGCGATCCTAATCTGCTGCCTCTCCTGGAGCAGAAGGGAGTCGAGGTGAGCGCTGAACCTGTGCAGCCGTCCTGGTGGCAGACGGCGCTCTCCTGGTTCATCAATTTGTTGCCGGTCCTGCTGCTCCTCTACTTTGCCTTCATGAGCTGGCGAGGCATGCGCCAGCTCCAAGACATGCAAGGTGGAGGACTCTTCGGTTTCGGTCGCAGCCGGGCCAAGCTCTATACCGAAGAGCGACCGACGACCACTTTCGCCGATGTGGCTGGTGTCGAGGAGGCCAAGGCTGAGCTGCGCGAGGTTATCGACTTCCTGCGCGATCCTCAGCGTTTCCTGCAAATCGGCGCTCATATTCCCAAGGGAGTCCTGCTCGTTGGCCCGCCTGGCACGGGCAAGACACTACTCGCCCGCGCCGTGGCTGGCGAGGCTGGCGTCCCCTTCTTCAGCTGCAGCGCGACTGACTTTGTAGAACTGTTCGTTGGCGTCGGGGCCAGTCGTGTACGCGATCTGTTTGCCCAGGCTCGTAAGCAGGCTCCATGTATCATCTTCATCGATGAGATCGACGCCATTGGACGCGCTCGCAGTGGAGCCGGTACCCTGGCCAGCAATGATGAGCGCGAGCATACGCTCGAGCAGCTCCTGGTCGAAATGGACGGCTTTGAGCCGCACGAGGCCATTGTCGTGCTGGCTGCAACCAACCGTCCGGATGTGCTTGATCCAGCTCTGCTTCGCCCCGGTCGCTTTGATCGCCAGGTGGTTGTCGATCGCCCGGAGCGGCGCGGACGCGAGGCCATTCTGCGCATCCATACGCGCCAGGTGCCTCTGGCCTCCGATGTCGATCTAGAGGAGCTGGCCCGCAGTACGCCCGGCTTCTCGGGGGCTGATCTAGCCAATCTTGTGAACGAGGCCGCCCTGGCGGCGGCACGCAAGGGCAAGTCCCAGGTTGATCGCGAGGACTTCCAGGAAGCCCTCGACAAGCTGTTGCTTGGCGGCAAGCGCGAGGCCCTGATGGACGAGCGCGAGCGGCGCACGGTCGCCTACCACGAGGCAGGCCACGCCCTGGTGGCCGCCGTTCTGCCGGATGTTGATCCACTCTACAAGGTGACGATTGTCCCACGCGGGCGCGCTCTAGGCGTCACTCAGTTCTTACCCGAAGATGATCGCCATAACTATCCACGCTCCTACCTGCTGCAACGCCTGGCGGTGGCCTTGGGTGGGCGCACCGCCGAGGAAGTAGCCCTCGGTGAAATTACGTCGGGGGCCGAGAACGATCTCAAAGAGGCCACACGCCTTGCTCGCCGCATGGTCACCGAGTGGGGCATGGGTGAGAGCACGGGCCTGGTGGCCTACGACTTGGAGCAGGGCAATGGCTTCCTCGAAGGGACCTTGCCGGGCGAACACCAGCGTCTCTATGCTGAAGCAACAGCTCAACGCGTCGATGCTGAGGTGGAGCGCATTGTTGAGCAGGCCCATCAGCAAGCCCGTGCCGTCTTGACTGAGCATCGCGCTGCCCTTGATCGCCTGGCAGAGGCCCTGCTCCGCGAGGAGGTCCTGGAGCGCGCGCAGGTGCTTCAGATCATCCGTGAGGCTACTGCCCCGGGGACTGCCTCGGCGGTCGAGGTCAAGGCTGGAAACTCAGCCCCGAGCCGCGCGCCTCTGCTCGAATAGAGGAACCTAGCCGGCGGCCCGCTTACCACTCTCTACTGGGGCTGAGGCACAACCCTTACGCGAGGCTGGCTTCGTCCGTTGTTGTCGTCGTTGTTGAAAGGGAGGTGAACCGTTTATGCGGAAGCACGTCAATACCATTCTGGCAACGGCAGAGCCATCGGGCCAATTGGAAGCACTGGAGCGACTGATGCGCCAGGCTCAAGAGCTGGATATTCAGGCAGTGGCC
Organism: Thermogemmatispora aurantia; assembly: GCF_008974285.1. Lineage (GTDB taxonomy): Bacteria > Chloroflexota > Ktedonobacteria > Ktedonobacterales > Ktedonobacteraceae > Thermogemmatispora > Thermogemmatispora aurantia. Next base: position 49,999 of record NZ_BKZV01000003.1, read on the forward strand.
ATACTGGGTAACCTGGCAGCGCGTAGCCTCAGCCCACGCGACTACGGTCGCTTCTTCTCGCTGCTAGCCCAGAGCCGCTTGCCCACATTCTACGTTCCAGGGCCAGAGGATGGGCCGTTGGCCCTCTACCTGCAGGAGGCAGCCCAGATCGAGGTTATCTATCCCTACCTGCATGGCGTCCACGGGACCTTCGCCCTGGCCCCGGGCTACGTGGTCTTCACCGGCATGGGGGGGGCCGTTACAGATGACCCTCAGCAGGCTCGCGAGGAACAGGAGAGCCTGCGCTATCCGGCCTGGGAGGTGGTCTATCGCCTGAAGTTCCTCTCTGAGCTGAAGGATTATGAGAAGGTTTTCCTGTTCCATACCCCGCCCTACCATAAGGGCTTCCATGAATCTGGCAGTCCAACCCTGGCTGAGCTGATCAAGAGCTATAGCCCGCGCCTGGTCCTGGTCAGCGGCCCCGAACGCAAGCGTGAGCTGCTTGGCACTTCCGCCGTTGTAGCTCCCGGCTCGCTCGCCAGAGGCGAGTACAGCATCATCGATTTACAACATCAGACCGTCGAGGGGCGAACACTGTAATAGAGGAAAAGAAGGTAAAAAATGCATTGAGTGATTTGTAGCCTGACCGGCGCCGGCCTGCCCCGATTGCCGCCGGTCAGGCGTCTCTCCCAGCAGAGGGTGAATACTCACCTTTCTCTCGCGTCATCTGACCCTGCCAGGGACCAGAATGTGGCCAACGCAACGTAACGGCGCGTAAAAGCTTGCACCATTGATTGGACCGCATTGAAAGGAGGTTACAGCATGGCGCTGACACGAGGCTTCGATCCTTTCGCGGAGATGCTCAGCTTGCGCGATGCCATGAATCGCCTGCTGGAGCAAAGCTTCGTGCGACCAAGCTCAGCCCTCCTCGGCAGTGGCTCGCGCATGATTCCTCTAGATGTGCTGGAGACAGAGCAGGGCTATCGCATTACCGCTCTGCTGCCGGGGGTCAAACCTGAAGATATTGAACTGCTTGCTCACGAGCATAGCCTGACCCTCAAAGCCAAATACCATGGAGGTGAGGAAGGCGAGGGCCAGCAGCAAGGCACCTGGTTGCTGCGCGAAATCGGCAGTGGCTCCGTCGAGCGCACCCTGGCCTTTGATCGCCCCATCGATGCCAACAAAATCGAGGCACGCTATGAAAACGGGCGCCTCACCATCTCGGTTCCCTTAAGCGAAGGCAGTCGCCCGCGCCGCATCAGTGTCCGGGCGGCTACACCTGTCTCTGCCGGTGTCACTCCCTGATCCCTTCCCTGGCATCTGGCTGGCCTGGCAGGTACCCTCAAGATGTGCCTGGGACCTACGAAGGGGGCAGAGGGGCGAGAGCCGGGGAGAGAGCGGCACCACGACCTGGTGGCGTCTCCTCAGCGGCTCCCCTCTGCTGCTCTCAAGGCCCCAGCATCGACCGCCAGTTGCGGCTCACAGCGCCGACGCAGGTCCAACAGATTGAACAGGTAGCCAAGGGTCAACAGCAGAAAGAGCAGGTTGCGCAGCTCGACCACAGGAAGAAAGCCAGGCACGCGCCAGACCTGGGTGGCATCCTGAACGCGGGTATAGAGGAAGGGATAGATAAGTGAAGTCAGCAGAGCGATCAGCCCGAACCACAACAACCAGCGCCGCCGCGTTGCCGTCAGATAGGCCACCAGCGGCATCAACCACATCAGATACTGTGGGCTGAACACTTTACCTGTCGCCACGAAGACCAACAGTGCCGCTAGCGCCGCCTCGGAGAAAGCCAGCCGCCCGCGTGCACTTTGCCAGAGCACCAGCCCGTAGCCGGCCAGCAGCGCCAGCGTACTGCCGAGAGAAACGGCTGGGACCAGAGGACTCAGCAGGTTAATCGAGCCATAGGTGTAGACCACGTGCACTGTCTGTCCCGCCAACGTCGCCAGCCAGATCACCAGTGTACCACTGGACTCAATCTGCACGGGGCGCTGGGCGAAATAAGCGAGCTGACTGGCCACTGCTCCCTGAAAGTCCAGGAGGGCGAAGGCCCCTGTCGTTCCGACCACCAGCGCAAGGCAGAGCAGCAGATTCCGCCACTGCCAGCGCCGCAGGTACGAGAGAGCTTGTGCCATCCACCCCACGATTCCCGCAGCAGTTCTGGCCCCATCCCGCTCAGCGGTGACCCTTGCCGCTTTTCCTGCCTGCTGCTCCGCGAAGAAGAGCGGAGGCAACAGCAGGAGCGGATAGATCTTCAACAGAATAGCCAGAGCCAGAGCGCAATAAGCCGCTGTCCAATGACGGCGCTCTGCTGCCAACACGCAGAGCAAGGTTAAGGCCGCTGGTACAAGGTCAAAGCGCAACAGAGCCAGGCCCCACTCGCCGAGGAACAAGTAGAACGTGAAGGCGAGCGCCGCCCCACGTGGGCCCCAGCGCAGCAAGAGCCAGTAGATCAACAGCGCTGCCAGTGCCATCAGCAGCCCGAAGAGCAGGGGATAGTAAGCGGAGGGCACGAGCAGACCGGGAGTGAAGAGGACAAGCGTCAGCGGCGGGTACTCAATGGGCAGCATATGCAAAGGTGGCAGCCTCTCCACCTGGGCAGGCAAAAACGAGCAATCGATCTGAGGCGCCAGCGCTCGGGCCTGTCCTCCGAACCAGAAAGCCAGCGCGTAGCACTCGTAGCGCGTCACATCAGAAGTTGACCAGACCATCTGCCAGGAAGAGAGCGCCAGCATGACCAACAGTGCCAGCGCCAGAGGCAGAAAGGAGAGCGCTCCCCCGGCGGGATCAGCCAGACGCTCTAACCCGCGTCTGATCCCCAGAGCAACGGAAGAGAGAGCGGAGCCGGGAGTCTTCGTAGCGGGGAGACCTCCCGAACTGCTGCGCACATTTGACATACCTTTCTCACCAGGACTACAATTCGGAACAGCGTAAGATAAGAGAGGAACCGCCCTGCAGGGCGGCTTGTTTCCTCTCTTAGATGGTGGCCTACTGCCTTGCCTGCCTTATCCTATCGGGAGGGGAGCGAGGTGCTCAGCGCGGGGCACGCCCACTGCCCTATCGCATTAGCCCCGACGCTGCTAGCGCAGATCGATCCTGCTCGTGCACTCCATGCGCCCAGCGTAAGACTGAAGCGGGCCGAATCCAGGGCGAGAAGGCCCCCTCTGGGAAAGGCAGCTCGCACCAAGGATAGAGCAATAGCTCTGGTCTGTCAAGCAGCCTGGGGACGGGCATGCTGCCCGCTCATAGCCCCAGCCGCCACCAGATCCAGAGGCCAGACAGTATTGCACTGCTTGTGAGAGGAGGACCCAATTCACATGGCTGAGTCCGCCCGTTCCTACACAAAAACTCTCAAGATCGGCGATGTCGCGCCCGACTTTACCCTCAAAAGCCATGTCCGTGAGGACTGGCATCTCGCAGACTTCCGCGGCAAGAAGAACGTTGTTCTTGCCTTTGTACCCTTTGCCTTCAGCCGTGTCTGCTCAGCACAGCTGCCCTCCTATGAGCGCGAACTGGAGCGCTTCCGAAGCGCCGACACCGAGGTTGTTGCTATCAGCATGGACAGTGTCTATACGCTGGACGCCTGGTCACAGGCGATGCGCACCTCCTTCCCACTGCTGTCCGACTTCTATCCCCAGGGAGCTGTCGTCGATCTCTATGGGCTGCGCCATCCCGCAGGGATGTCGGAGCGCGCCGTCATCGTGATCGATAAGGAGGGCATCATCCGTCATATCGAGGTGACCGCTAGCCCTTCCGATCTGCCAGACAACCAGCAGCTCTTCGAAGTCCTGCACGCGCTCCAGGCCCAGACTCACTAGCTCACCAGGAGCCTCCCTTCTCCAACCAATCAATTAGCCAATCGGACGGCCAGCCTCTGCCGGCATCCGTGAGAGGCCCTGGCCGGCTGGTTGGCTGGAAAAGAAGCCAACGTACCTACCAGGCACTCCGCTCTCCTCTCTGTTCCGCCCAAGGGTAACCAGTCAGACGGAGCACATTGACGCGGTGAGAAATTTGCGCTATCATCTCGTATAGCAATAAGCAATACCCCAGACCAGTTAGCGGTAAGCACAGCCGAAGCGAGCACAGCGCCGGTCAGGACCACTCAGGCCCAGACTCGGAGAGGAGCGGAAGAGAGAGGCAGAGGCAGGAGAAACTGCAAGGTTGAGCAAGAGTAAGGGGACTCAAGGGGAAGAGGCGGAGAAGGAGGGGCTGTGACCGGCGATCTCCCGCCGGGCTAAGTGCAGGCCTCGCTGGGTGGAACTGGCCTGGGGGCCTGGGATCGGCAGCAGGACAGAGCTGCAGCGCCCCGCTGCAGCCTTCGACCGCAAAGGACAGAAGCTATGGACATGCGCCACCATCGACGAGCGTCAAATGGCGTGCGATCCCTGGTGCTCGGGCTTGTCTCCCTGAGTATGGCTCTACTGGCTATAGCCGGGGCCGGAATAGCCTGCCTGGGCGCTCCACCCGCATGGGCCGCCTCCCCACACGTTGATGTGGCCAATCTCGACAGCGACATCAACCCGGGCGCGGTGCGTTTCCTCCAGCAGGCCATTGCCACTGCGACCAGCGATGGAGCACAAGCGCTTGTCATCGTCATCGACACGCCTGGCGGTGACCTGGACTCCATGAAACAAATCACCCAGGCCGAGCTGGCTAGTGCAGTTCCTATCATCACTTACGTCTATCCGCCTGGCGCGCGAGCCGCCTCTGCCGGAGCATTTGTGGCATTATCTGCACCTATAGCTGCAATGGCTCCAACTACACGTATTGGTGCATCCAGTCCCGTGAGCAGCACTGGCAGTGACCTCGATGCTACGCTACTCAAGAAGATCGAGAATGACCTTGTAGCGCAGATCACCGGCACGCAGAATCGCTACGGGCGCAACGCCACCCTGGCTGCAAAAATGGTCACCGAGGCCGCTTCTTACGATGATCAGACCGCTGTGCATGAGCACATCGTTGACCTCGGCGCCCGTTCGCTCTCCGAGCTTCTCCACAGTGTTGACGGACGCAGCGTTACCCTGGTCTCCGGGCGCAGTGTGGTGTTGCATACCACGGGAGTAGCCCTCACGACCTTCAACCCAGGGCTGTTTGAGGCGCTCTATAGCTTTCTTCTCGACCCCAACGTTGTCTTTCTCCTCTTCATTGTCGCCCTGATCGGCCTCTACCTTGAGATCTCCCATCCCGGGGCCATCGTGCCGGGCGTCGTTGGCGGCATTGCGCTCATCCTCTTCCTTCTGGGGGCCGGGTCACTCTCGCCCAACTGGACTGGCCTGCTGCTTATGGGCCTAGCCCTGGTCTTGCTAGTCCTGGATGTCCGCCTTCCTTCGCATGGTGTGCTGACCGCGGGCGCAGTCATCTCACTTATTATCGGCTCCTTGCTCTTTTTCAACAGCGATCAGGTGGAGCATGGACCAGGTGTCGCCCCTTGGATCGTCTACCTCATGGCGGCGGTTGTTGGTTCGCTCAGCCTGGCCCTGGTCAGCGTCGTTGTCCGGGCCCAGCGCCAGCGTCGACCCTCGGGAATCGAGAGTATGATCGGGACCCGCGCAGTCACGCTCACGCCGCTGACGCCCAGTGGCAGAGTGAATTACAGTGGTGAGAACTGGGCAGCCAGTCTGGTTGAACCCTATACTTTCCTCGATGAAGGCTGTGAGGTCACCATTGTGGCTGTCGAGGGTCTCCGTCTCTATGTCCGACCAAACCAGCCGCCGGCCCCACCCGCCGATGGCACACCGACAGTCCCACCCTCAGAAAAGGAGGATTCCCAATGGGAAACTCTCTCGCTATAAGCGCCATTGTAGTCATTGTCCTCATCGTCGTGCTCATCCTGCTTTCTGGCCTGCGCGTCATCCAGCAGTATGAGCGTGGCGTCCTCTTCGTTCTTGGCAACCTGCGCGGCACACGTGGCCCTGGCCTATGCTGGATTCCGCCCGTGATTGCACGCCTGCTAAAAGTCGACCTGCGCATTGTCACCCTGACTGTGCCGCCGCAGGAGGTCATCACCCGAGACAATGTGACCGTCAAGGTGACCGCGGTCGTCTACTTCTACGTGGTCAATCCCGAGGCCGCCATTGTCAACGTCATGAACTACCTGCAGGCCACGACACAGATTGGCCAGACTACCTTGCGCAATGTCTTGGGGCAGTCAGAGCTGGATGAGCTGCTTGCGCAACGCAACAAGATTAATCGCGAGCTGCAGGCCATCATTGACGAGTTCACAGAGCGTTGGGGCGTGAAAGTGACTGCGGTAGAGATCAAAGACGTAGAACTGCCAGCCACCATGCAGCGGGCTATGGCCAAGCAGGCGGAGGCTGAGCGCGAGAAACGCGCCAAGATCATTCATGCTGAAGGCGAGCTACAAGCGGCCACCCAGCTGTCCCAGGCGGCTAATATCATCGCCTCGGAGCCGGGGGCCCTGCAGCTGCGCTATCTGCAGACGTTGACTGAGATCGCCGTAGAGAAAAACTCGACCATCATTTTCCCGCTGCCGCTTGATCTCATCGAGCCACTTCTCAAGACGCTGCATGCGGCCCGTGAAGGCCGGGCTGCGCCGGTTCCCCAGGATGGCCCGCGCCCTGCTCCTGCCTCACCTTACCCCCAGGGCTGAGCAAGCGGCTGCCTGAATAGACTGACAGCTGGCGGCAGGTGAAGAGAAGAGGCCACGGCCCACAACCCCGGCGAAGGCGAACAGGAGTCCCTGGCCTCTTCCTTCCCTGTGCCGCTCTATTTGCTGTGCAACAGCTAGCTGACCAGGCCCCACGTAGCGACCTGCTGTCAGCTTCTATTAGCTATGATTGCCGCAGCTCTGCTCGCTTGCTTTGAAGATACTCTGAACACACCCGATAGGTTTCTTCGGAGATCAGACCCCGCGACATATAGTGATTGAGCATCACATCGAGCTTGAGGATGCTGATCAGATTATAACCATGCTGACGAAGACGCTCCGTAGCTCCATGCTCGCGGTCGATCAGCACAATAACATCCTTGACCTTCAGGCCGTGCTCTTCGAGCAGGGCAGCTGTCTCCAGCACGCTGCCGCCGCGCGTGATCAGATCATCAATAATCAGTGCCGTATCTCCCGGTGTGTAGCGGCCCTCGATCCCTCGCTGGCCGGTCCCCTCTGGTCGGATACGGGCGTAAATCAGCGGCGTATTCGTCTCTAAGGAATAGGCCGTTGCCAGAAGCAGCCCGCCCACCGGCACGCCGGCAACCACGTTGAAGGGGTGGACTCGCGGACGCCGGAGCGACTGGGCAAGGCTGATCTCCTGCTGCATCAGCTTGCTGGCCACGCGCAGCGCCAGTGGATTGCTGATCAGCACCTTGGGATTGACGAAGACTGGGGAACTGACTGCCGACTCGCTGACCGTGAAGTTCCCAAACTGGACTCCGTTCAGATCGAATAGGGCCTGGGCTAGCCAGAGGTTGTCAAGAGACTGCTCTTTGACCACGTGACATCCTTCCTTGCGACGAAGAGTTGAGTGGTAGGAGGATAAAATAGGTCTCTCGCTTGAGCACAGTATACCATACCACCAAAGCAAGAAGGCAGAGGAGCAAGGACCCCCATCAGGGAAGAAAGCCTTCTGCCTCTCGTCTCTCAGCGTTAATGAAAAAACTGTCATGCTACTGACATAATTCGATCCATACCTCCTCCCATTCCATGAAGAAATATTCATCTTACCAGGTGTGCCGTTCATGCAGTGTTCATGACATCGAGCTATACTCTTTGACGTAGATGGTTGCCCGTGCCTTATACAAGCACATGCATCTTTGGATATGGCGGGGGATCAGTGGCAAGGGGTGAGGCTGGGAGATAGGGGGAGGAGGCAGGAAGGGACGGGTTGGTAGGGAGGTCAATGGAGAGATTGCAGGAGGATGGCTGATGGGGTCGAGGGGACGAGCATTCGCTGTATAAGGCAAACAGTCGATGACGAAGAGTGGATGGTAGAGGGGCGAAAGGGACGACAGAGCGGAATCACCGGCACCGAGGAAACGAGAACGGGCTTGCAGAAACCAACCGCTGTTTGGGCTTATCCCAAGTAGGGACGTGTTGGAGGATGGGGTGGTAAGGGAGCGAGGTGAGGGTAGGTGGCATCGCTCACGGGCAATCTTCTCTTCACCGTGCGGCTGACTGGACGCTTCTCTGGTCGGTCCTCTCTGGGCAGTGCGCAGAGAAAAGACCGTCGAGCATCTAGTCAGCCGCTCTGTCTTAAGCCCGGTAGGGGCTACCGCTCTCTCTGGAGACCCGATCTTCCGGCTGGACGGGACGGGGGCCAGGTCTCCGGGGAATCCGGGAGTGCTTGCAGCAGAATGGCTTTTATGATACCCTGTCTCTGCCTGCTGATCCGGGTGAGATGCGACGCGGGCCTTCGGGCGAGGAGAGGGCGGCGCGTCTGCTTACCTGGCGAGCGTGCGACCTCGCCGGCGGGCGCGGGCGGCCCAGCCCCGCGACAGAGGTGGCCGAAGCACGGCTGGTCCACACCCGTACTCACTCACTCTCACTCAAAAGCGACTGCACTGCTCTATGCCACTGATTAGCGTCAACGGTCTCGGGAAAGTCTATGGTGCGGAGTATCTCTTTGCCGATGTCACCTTCCAGATCAACGAACGCGATCGTCTTGGACTGGTTGGTCCCAATGGGGCCGGTAAGTCAACATTGCTGAAGCTCCTGGCCGGCTGCGAGGAACCCGATGAGGGCACCATCCTGATCGCGCGCGGGACCCGCATCGGCTACCTCTCCCAGACGCTCGACCTGCAACCGCAGCGCACTCTCCGCGAGGAGCTGCTGGCGGTCTTCGACTACCTGCGCTCCTGGGAGCAAGAGCTGCAGACGCTCGCCGTTGCTATTGCCAGCGCCAGTGAGCGTGGAGACACCCGGCAGCGTGAGCAGCTGTTGCAGCGCTACGCCGAACTCCAGCTGCGCTTTGAACATGCCGGTGGCTATACCTATGAGCAGCGTGTGCAGCAGGTGCTCGATGGCCTGGGATTCAGTCGCGAGCTGCACGACATGCCCATTGCCCAGCTCAGCGGTGGTCAGCAGCGGCGGGCAGCCCTGGCTCGTCTTCTCCTTCAAGAACCCGACGTGCTCCTACTGGATGAGCCGACCAACCATCTTGATCTGGAAGCGCTGGAGTGGCTGGAGGACTACCTGCAGGAGTGGAAAGGGGCGTTGGTCGTCGTCGAGCACGACCGCTACTTTCTCGACAAGATTGTCGCTCGCATTCTGGAGCTGGCCTTCGGGCGGGTCGAGGAGTACCCTGGCAACTATAGCAAATATCTGCAGCTGCGTGCCGAGCGCTTTGAGCGCCGCCTGCAGGAATACGAAGAGCAGCAGGAATTCATCCAGCGAACCGAGGAATTTATTCGCCGCTACAAAGCCGGTCAGCGCAGCCGGCAGGCTCGGGGACGTGAGAAGCTGCTCAGCCGCCTGGAACGTCTCAACCGTCCCCAGCAACTTCAAGAGCTGCGCTTCGAGCTGAAGCCCTCGGTGGAAAGCGGGCGTGTCGTTCTCTCCACGCACGGCCTGGTCGTCGGCTATCGCCAGCCTGGTCATGAACCCCGTCCGCTGGTGCATATGCCCGACCTGGAGATCATCCGCGGCGAGCGCATTGGTCTGCTCGGTCCCAATGGCGCCGGTAAGACCTCGCTACTGCGTACCTTGATTGGCCAGCTGCCGCCGCTGCGTGGCAGAGTGGTCCTTGGCCACAATGTCCGTGTCGGCTATTACTCGCAAACCCATGAGGGTCTCGATCCCACGCGCACGGTCCTCGATGAGATTCGTGACGCCGCGGCCCTGAGCGAAGAAAGTGCCCGTGCCCTGCTAGCGCGTTTCCTCTTCGAGGGCGATGATGTCTTTAAGACTCTCGGGAGCCTGAGCGGTGGCGAGCGCAGCCGTGTGGTGTTGGCCAAGCTGACCCTGCAGGGACCCAATTTTCTGGTCCTTGACGAGCCTACTAATCACCTTGATCTGCCCTCTCGTCAGTTCCTGGAGGAGGTACTGGCTACCTTCAGTGGAACTTTGCTCTTTGTTTCTCACGATCGCTACTTCATTGATCGCCTGGCGAGCAAGGTCTGGGTGATTGTTGAGGGCACGCTGCGCGCCTATGAGGGTAATTACAGCGACTATCGCCTGCATCTCCAGCGTGAACGCGGGCGCTTGCTGGCAGGAGAAGGCCAGGAGGAAAACGCTGGCACTGCCTCTCGGTCTCGGCAAGCGGCCAGGCCGGAGACAATGCTCACGGAGGTCGGGATAGACCATGCTGGTGGGGGGCGACATCCCGGACGTGAACGGCGCAGCCGCCGGGTAGGGCAACCGCGCCCGCGCAGCCTAGCCGAGGTTGAGCAGGCGATCGAACAGCGCGAGCAGCGCGCCCGCACCCTGGAAGAAGCCCTCAATGAAGCCGCAGGCAGAGGAGATGTGGCCGAACTCCAGCGACTGACCAGTGACTACGAGGCAACCAGAGCAGAGCTAGAGCAGCTCCTCGCCGAGTGGGAGCAGCTGGCGGCGAGCCAGGAGCAGACGGAGGCCCCCCGCTAGGGAACAGAACGGACGGCGGCCCTGTTCTGTTGACCTGCCTTAGCGACGGCGCGCGCCGCGCAGCCAGCCGCTCAGCAATCCAAGAAGGGCCAACAGGAACGGCAAGATGGCTACCAGGCCGAACCAGAGCAAGGCAAATTGGATAGCCGTAAAGCCCCGCGGATTGGCCTCAACCAGGGCCGCCAGGCGCGCCCGTCCGCTTTGGGTTAAGAATAGATAGGCAGGCAAAGCTGTGGCCAGCAGGCTCACCAAAGGGATAGGGAGAAAGCGCCAGAAGCCGTCGAAGTAGCAGCCAGAGAGCGCATTGGCACAGAGCAAAGCCAGCCCCAGGCCCTCGATGGTCAGGGGTAAAACCCCGGGTGCTCCTGGATGTTTGATAGCCAGCCAGGCCCCGAGCAATCCCAGCCCCAAACCGGCCACCTGCAGCGCCAGACTTATCAGCAAGGCCCGTCCCCGCCGACGTGGGCCTCGACCACTACCGACAGAGGCGCCTGCCGTTGCGCTAGCTCCCGCGGAAGACGAAGCCGCGCTGGGGCTGGCGCCGGGGAGGGGTGCGCCAGTCGGCGCTGCCGGCGTCTGGGCGACCGCCATCTTGACCAGAATCGCCGACTTGATCGTCTGCGTCTCCGCGTTGTGTGGATCAAGGGACAGCGAGCGTTCTACTGCCCGGAGCGCCTCCTCAAACTGTCCCAGGTTTGCCAGGAGGGCGGCGCGCATGCTCCAGGCCAGGGCGTTGCTCGGCTCCTGACCTAGCACTTGCTCGACCACCTGCATGGCCTCAGCAAAGCGGCCTGCTGTACCGAGTAGCTGGCCTTTAAGCAGGAGCGCCTCGGTATTGGTTGGCATAAGCTGTAGTGCCTGCTCCAAATGGCCGAGGGCTTCAGCGGGTTTTTGTTGCTGGAGCAGAGCGCGCGCCTGCTGAAGCAAAAGAGCGGCTTGCTGCTCCGTCCTCGGCATCGCCATCGCTGAGGACGGCTGCAGAGGAGAGAGCTGAGCGATGCCGGCGGGCGTCTGGGTCGGCTGTACCACCTGGCCCATCTGATAAGCGGCCTGCAGGACCGGTCCCGGGCCTCCTGGCCTCTGGAAGAGGCCGGGTTGACCGGTTTCTCCCCCGGCTCCCGCGCCGGCCCTGGCCATAGCTGTCGCCGGCGCCCCAGTCTCCTCTTCGCCTACCAGGACCACTGGCCCCAGACCCTGGCCGAAGAGCTGCGGACGCTGCTGCTCCCCGAGACTCTGCTGCAGGTAGAGAGCAAGACGCTGAAAAATAATTTGCCCGTTTGTGGGATCAGCTGCTCCCCCGCACAGTCCGAGCAGCAGACGATGGGCCAGCATGCCCACATTTTGCTCTCCCTGCTCCGGGGCGAACTCGTTCCCGCGACAGGAGCAGAGTAGAAAACGGTTAGGTAGCTGCTGCAGTGCTGTCAGGAACATAGGGCCGGGCAGGGGCTTGCAATCGAACGGCGAAGCTCGCCGCTGTCCCCAGAAGCGTCCTGTCTGGAAGCAGTCGAGGACACAGATAATGGCCCGTGCCGGGCTGCGCCCGAGCAGCTGCAGCAGGGTTGTGGCTAGCTGCAGACCGCTGGCGGGTTGCTGATAGAACGTATCTGCCAGCGCGAGGTAACCTTCAGCCCGCCCTTCATCGAGGAAAGCATGCCCGGCGAAGTAGAGGAAGAGCGTATCATCGGGACCTGCAGCCTGCAGGCAGAGCTGCGCGAGCCACTGCTCGATAGACTGCCGCGTGGCTTGCGCCCCAAGCAGAAGTTGCACATCAGAGGAACTCCAGCGTCCTCCCCGGCTATTCACCAGCCAGTGCGCAATGGCCCTGGCATCTGTCTCGGCGTAGCGAAGTGGTCGAAAACTGCTATCCTGGTACTGATTAATGCCGATCAGAAGGCCCAGGCGTCTGCCCATGCACGCTCCTTACTGCGATAGCAAAGATTGCGGAGTTATTGTACGATAAAATTCGCCAGCCTGGAAAGAAATGGTGTACGTCGGTACTTTTGGCAGGGTGAAAGCAAGGGCTGGGCCGGGCGGGGCGATGAGAGGCCAGGCCAGGGCGGGAGGTTGACCAGCTCTCTCGCCGTCGAACTGCAAACAACCTGGCAGACGCCTGCTTGCCCCGATTATCTTGTTGTGAGAGGAGCATTGTTCACCGATGCCTCGTGTCATTGGCCTGACAGGCAATATCGCCTGCGGAAAAACAACCGTGGGCAAGATGTTGTTGGAACTGGGAGCAGAGCGCTACATCGATGCTGACGCCCTGGTCCACTCGCTCTACGAGCCGGGCCAGCCGATTACAGCCAGGGTTGCTCAAGTTTTTGGTCCCTCCGTTTTGACCCCGGAGGGGCGAGTTGATCGTCAAGCCCTTGGCCAGATCGTCTTCCGTGATCCCGAGGCGCTGCGCCGGCTAGAAGCCCTTGTCCATCCCGCGGTGGGGGCAGCCATTCTGGAGGAGCTGAGCCGGGTCAGCCCTTCCGGCATCGCAGTGATCGACGCCGTCAAGCTGCTGGAAGGCGGGCAGGCCGCTCTCTGCCAGAGCAAATGGCTGGTGATTTGTTCGCCCGAGCAGGAACTCCGTCGCCTGATAGAGCGCAGTCATCTCAACGAGCAGGAGGCTCTGGCACGCCTGCGCGCTCAACCTTCGGTCGAGCAGCGTCTTCCGCTAGTCGATGAGGTAATCGATAACAGTGGCTCTCTGGAGGAGACCCGTCAGCAGGTTGCCAGAGCCTTCGCTCGCTTCTGTCAGCGCTTTCCCCCTTCCTGAGCACGCGCTCGCTGAGAAGCGAGGAAATAGAGCCGGCCTTCTTGGCCGGCCCACCCTCTGGCCAGTCAGTCTGCGTCCCTGGTCCCGGGTCTTCCGCTGCTACCTTGCCTGGCGATCCTACCCGGCCAGGCAACAACGGCCACCTTTGATCGGAACCCTGCAATGTGGGCTGCCTGGCGCATAGCCAGGAACCGCCCTGCCCTCCCAGGGTCTGCGCGCCTTGTCTCGCCTAGAATTCCTTATGCTGGTTCTCTAGCTTTCGGTGAAGCTCTTCGATGCGCTCGATCACTTCATCGAGGGTCCGAAGCCCCAGCTCTTCCATGTCATCGCGAATAGTCTCCAGAATTTCTAGCATTTCAAGGTCGTCGTACTCTTCAGGATCAAACTCTTCCTCTTCGAGATCATCAGTCATGGTTGTACTCCCTTCTGAGATTGCGGCTCTGGCTGAGCCGGCGGCAGCTGAGCCACTTGCCCATTATAGCAATGGGGCCTGGAAGAGAAAAGAGACAGCGCTATCTTGATAGCTCCAGCCGACCTGAGTGATAGGACCGTTTGTCAGCAGACGGGGAGCCGTGAGTGGCTGACCCTGGGCATTCAGCGTCAGCAGGTAGAGGCCGTTGCCTTCGTGAAGCAGGCTATTTCCCTGCCACCACAGCCGTCCACGCGTCAGGAAGACAAAGCTCCGGCTATCACTCCCCCAGAGGCTATTGGGCATAGGCTCTAACAATGCGCCCACTGCTGGTAGCTGGCTGCTGGCTGGGCTGAGCGGCCCCAATGGGGTCCGATCACTCAGGAGTAGCTGCTCTCTCCCTGTCTGGACATCGACCAGCCACAGTGTATGGCGCCCATCGAGCAGCAAGAAGCGCCCGTCAGGCGACCAGAAGGGGACGCTATCGATCTCTGCGCGGATGCTCAGGCGAATGCTCCCGTCCAGGTTGACGATAAGATAGTGGCCATCGGCTGTCAGAGCCAGCACCTGCTGCCCGCTGCTCGACCAGGCAAACTGTTGGCAACTGCAGGTGAGCAGCGGGCGCGTCTCGCCCGTTGGCCGCTGCAGGAGCAGAGCAATCTGCTTCGCCGAGCCGTTTGGGGCCGTTGAGACCGCGTAGAGAAAAGACGGCTGTGTCTGGTGCGGCTGCCAGAGAACCCGCTCCAGGGTGGCTGGCAGCGGGTGACCGGTCGGAAGTCCAGGTGTGAGCCAGCGCTGCTCGGGGCCACTGGCGTTGAAGGTGAAAAGACCGTCTTGATCAACCCCCAGAATGTCCTCATCCCCGTTGCTGAGCGAGGGGATGGCCAGGCTGGCCGGCAACGTGCGTGTAGCAATGCCGCCTGGCTGGTCGTTTTGGGCAAGCTCCCAACGCAGCTGAGAAGTGCTTCCTCCGAGAGTGAGACGATAGAGAAGACGGCTGCCCGTGGGGTCCCACCAGGCATCGCTGATGCGCACAGCGGCGCTGGAGAAGAAGATTGGGATAGGCGAGCCGCCGTCAACGCCAACGGTATTCAGCCCGGCAGGCGCGTCGGTCACCAGCCCGGTCAGGGGATCTGGCTTGAGACGGCGCCCCGCCGTGCTCTGCGCGTAATCGCTATCCAGCGTGCGGAACACCAGCAGATGGTGATCGGGCGACCAGCCTATTCCCACCACCGGGGGGGTATTGTCAGCTACTTCATAGGCGCCGCTGCCATCGGGGTAGATGGTCCACAGCTGACCATCGCGCACAAAAGCTATTTTGGCTGTGCCGCTGTAGCCCGGGCTGCAGGCGCTTGGTCCCAGCGCGAGCACGATCCAGCTCAGCAGGACCAGAGTCATGATATGCCGCCTGCTGCAATTCATGCTCCAAAGTATAGCGCTCCCTCCTTTGCTCGTCAACCTTGCCTGCGGACCGACACAGGAGGCGTCTGGCTTTTCCTCCTCCTCCCGCTCATGAAAGACGAACCTTGTATCCCTTTTTGACCCCTGCGCCGTGTTAAGGATGGTGAGTGTGATTTGTGCCAGCAATCGAGGAGAAAAGTAAAGAAGCCTCACTGGCACAAATGATCATTCAATCATAGTCAGTCTTCTTTTGGTCTACTCGAAGGAGGGACGCCTATCATGACAGCAGCTTCACTTGTGCTCGCTGCCACGTTGAATCCTGGTGGCATCATTGCCTGGCTCATCATTGGCCTGATCGCAGGAGCGCTGGCCGGCTTTCTGGTCAAGGGTGGCGGCTTTGGCATCGTTGGAGATATCATCGTTGGTCTCATCGGGGCCTTCCTTGGTGGTCTTATCATGGATCTGCTGGTACCGGGAGCCAGCTTCGGTTTCTGGGGTAGCCTGGTCGTGGCTCTGATCGGAGCCTGTATCCTGATCTTTCTCCTGCGCCTCTTCTCGCGCGGGCGCGGCAGCACCGTCTAAGCGGGTGGTTCAAGCTGAACCTGGATGCAGGCAGACAGGCAGACTTCGCATACCTGCACGCCAACGAGCGAGTCTGTCTGTCTATCCGCCTGGTCTAATGGCAGGCAGGCTCACGAACGTGGGGGCACCTTCCTCTAGCTTGCCATCAAGTCGGGGGGAGCCTCGCTCGTGAGCCTGCTCCCTCGTTGATATGATGACTATTGGAGCGTGAGCGATCCCTGCCTGCCCTCTCAGGCCCCAGCCAGCGGGTGAGCCGCGAAGAACTGCCAGATCACCGCTGTTGCGCTGAGGGTATGGGTCGTCTTCCCAAGATAGGGTACAGGGATCAGCGAGCCGGGCCAGGTATGGCCACCGCCAGCCACCCGGTAGTGGACCACCAGGCCAGGTGCCGTGCAGCGGGACCATTCTTCACCAGTGATATCGCCTCGGGCCAGAAAGACGTCTGGGCCTTTTTGACAACCATCGCGCTTGGCCCAATCCTCCAGCCATTGTGGAATAGGAGGCAGGCCCACGCTCGCTTTTCCCTCGTAAGGAACGATGAAATCGCCTGTCCCATGAATCTCCAGAATGGGAACACTACGCTGAGGGTGACAGCCCCCAGGAATAGGGTAGAAAGCACCCGAAACCGGCGCAAAGGCTGCAATCTGCGTCGAGAGACGACAGGCCAGCAGGGCCGTCAGCCCTCCCCCATTCGAGAGACCTGTGGCGAAGATTCGCCGCAGATCGATGCACCAGTGCGTTTCCAACGTCTGCAGCAGATCACTTGTGAAGCGCACGTCATCGACGTGCGTGGGATGAGGGCCATAGGCGTTCCAACCAGTCTTGCCGTCGGGGGCCAGAACGCCATCGGGATAGACCACAAAGAAATCTTCGCGGTCTGCCAGCGCAGAAAAACCCGTATAGGTCTCCTGCTGCTTGCCACTGCTGCCATGACCATGAAAGTTGAGCACGAGAGGCAGGGGCAGATCCGGCTGGTAGCCCGAGGGAATATGCAGACGGTAGCTGCGGGTTACCCCACCTGACAGCAGCGTCTCCACCAGCGTGGTACCGCGGGCGACGGCAGGTTGTCCACAGCCTTGACTCTTCTGACTCGTCACTGCCGGTGTCGGGGACATCTGGCCGCTATCTCCACTCTGGAGGCTGGTGCTCCCCCCAGGGCTGCCTGAAGCAGTGCCCCCACGGCAGCCACTCAGCAACACCACCAGGAGGAAGACCACCCATGCCACACGATCGCCACTCCAACGTGCCTGTCGCATAAGCGTTGCTCCTTCAGAGGTAATGATGAATGATCGGAGAAGGCTGTTCTCTGGCGATCCTTCCTTTGGAGAAGACGCTCCAGGCGGCCCCATCTGGTGGATGGGCCTTAAGCCTGTTGACTCCTGGGCGTTCTCTCGCTCTCGGTTAGGTGGGCTGGTGCCAGTCTCTTCCGCTCGCTCCTTCCTCCTTCCCCTTGCCTGTTAGCAGGAAAGCAAGCAAAGAATTATAATAAAGGGAAGCGTCAAGCAGGGAGAGATCTCTCCCTGCTCCCTCTGGAGGAACGGGAGCTGTACCCCGGCACTGGTCAGCCGGCCCCCGGGGGACCGTACCTGTGCCAGGCGCAGATCAAGGGGCATCGTGACCATGAGAGAGCAACGTCATCCAGGTGATCACTTTCCACCTTTGCTGGAGCGACCACAGCGGAGCTGGCAACGCCTGCTGGTAGATACCCTGCTGGCATTTTTTGCTGCTGCTCTGGTCACCGCTGTGATCTATACCTTTGCGCTCTACCCGCGCATTCCCAACATTTCGCTGCTCTATCTCCTCGTGGTGCTGGCGCTGGCCAGCACACGCGGTCTCTATGCGGCGGTGCTGACTTCCGTCCTGGCCTTCCTTTTTTTTGACTACTTTCTGGTTCAGCCGCTCTACAGCCTGACCGTCAACCGTTTCGAGGAATGGCTCGCCCTCTTCGTCTTTCTCACTGCGGCAATCATCACTGGACAGATGACCAACGCGCTGCGCAGGCAGGCGGATGAGGCTCGGCGGCGCGAGCGGGAGACTCGCATTCTCTATGATCTGGTGCGAGCTGCCAACCACGAGGAGGACTTCCAGCACCAGCTGGCCATCGTGACGCAGGCCGTGGTCCAGGTCTTTGCCCCCTGGGGGGTCTGCGACTGCGTACTACTGCTGCCCGATGAGCAGAGCAGGTTGGAAGTGCTTGCAAGTGCGCGGACGCCCCGGGAGCGCTTTCGGCTCTCGTCGGACGAGCAGGCCACTGCTGCCTGGGTCATGGCTAATGGCCAGGCCGCCGAGCTACATGATGTCCCTCTGGAAGGGCATGGCCCCTATGGGCGGGGCCTGCGTGCGACCCTGCAGAGTTCCCTGCGTGGCTGGGGCCGGCGCCGCTACGCCCGGTTGCTACCGCTCAAGACGGGCGAGCGCGTTCTGGGCGTGCTTCTGCTCCTCATGGAAGAAACTGAGTGGCCACACCTGGGCAAAGCCCGCGCCCGGCAGCCGCGCCTCAATGGAACCTCGGCGGTCCTGGAGGGACCGTTCTTCTCGGCTTTTCTTGACCAGGCTGCGGCCATCATCGAGCGCGCTCGTCTCAGGCGGGAGGGCCTGCAGCTAGAGCTGCTGCGCCAGACTGATGCGCTGCGCACCGCGCTGCTCTCTTCCGTCTCGCATGACCTGCGCACTCCTCTGGCCTCCATCAAAGCGGCAGCCAGCAGCCTTCTGCAGGAAGACATTGTTTGGGACGAGGAGAGTCGGCGCAGCTTTGCCCTTACCATCGAGCGTGAGGCCGATCGCCTCAACCGCCTCGTCGAGAATCTGCTCGACATGTCGCGCATCGAGGGCGGCGCCCTCAAGCCTGAGAAGGAATGGTATCCTCTGGATGAATTGATCCACGATGTCCTGCTGCAACTGCAGCCGCTGCTGCAGCAGCGGCAGGTGCACGTTGACCTGGAGGAGGACCTGCCGCCCGTGCCGGTCGACTATCTGCAGCTCAGTCAGGTGCTCACAAACCTGATCGAAAACGCTGTGCGCCATACTCCTGCCACCAGTCCAATCGAGATCGCCGCCAGATGGTGCAATGGACATGTGCAGGTCAGTGTTGCCGATCGCGGGCCAGGCATACCTCCCGCTGATCTGGAGCGCATCTTCGATAAGTTCTATCGCGTGAGGCGTGCAGGAAGTCCAGGTAGCGGGAGCGGGCGCGCCGGGGGCACCGGGCTTGGGCTGGCTGTCTGTAAGGGCCTGATCGAGGCCCATGGGGGACATATCTGGGCCGAGAACCGTCGAGGGGGGGGCGCCGTCTTCCACTTTACCTTACCGCTCAGCGATCACGAGAGCCAAACTGCGGGAGAGCAAGCTGAAGCACCTGCCGCTGCGCCGGGAGCGACCACACCAACAACCTTGCCTATCCAAACGCCTGCCTCGAGCGAAGAGGCCGCGGAATCGAGCAATCTGGCTCAGGTTGGTAAGAGAGAGCAGAGGGAGGAGGAGCAACCGCTCTCATGAATACAGCAGGAGGGGCACGTATCCTGGTTGTCGACGATGAGATCGAGATCGTCCGGGCACTTCAGCGCAGTCTCAGCGCCTATGGCTATGAGGTCTATGCCGCCAGCAGCGGAGAAGAGGCCCTCGAAGCGCTTGGCCACTTTCGTCCAGATGTCATGCTGCTGGATCTGGGACTGCCAGGGATCAGCGGGCTGGAGGTCTGTAAGCGCGTGCGGGCTCACTCGAATCTGCCGATCATCGTCCTCTCGGTCAAAGATAGTGAGCGCGATAAGGTGCTGGCGCTCGATCTGGGAGCTGATGATTACGTCGCCAAGCCTTTTGGCATGAACGAAGTGCTGGCCCGCATCAGAGTTGCGCTGCGGCACGCGGCACCGCTACAGGGGGGGACAGCTGCCGTCTTCAAGGCTGGCCCGCTCCGCATTGACTTTGCGCGTCGCCTGGTGCAGCTCAACGGTAAAGAGGTCAAGCTCACCCCGACAGAATACGAGCTACTCAAGGTCCTGGTGCAGAACCGAGGCAAGATCATGACACGGCAGATGCTCCTGACCCGCGTCTGGGGTAGCGGCTACGGAGGCGAGGCTCACTACTTGCACGTCTACATTGGACAGCTGCGGCGCAAGATCGAACCGGACCCGGCTCATCCTCGCTTTATTCTCACCATCTCCGGCGTTGGCTATCGTTTCTCGGCTGAGGAGGAGACAGCAGGCGAAGAAGCCGACGAGGGATGACGGAGGGCAGGCGAAGGGGAGGGTAGCCCTCCAGGGAGGAAGGAGCCAGGTGCTCCTTGGGCGCCACCTGATCCGGAGCAGATGGCCACCGGCTGCGGGCTTATCACTACAGAGCAGAGGCATTTCAGGAGTGAGAGGCGGCCCCCATGAGCGGCTGAGCAGCCTCCACTAACCTTTGTATGCAGAGTCCAAGAGGCTCGTCCGCTGCAACCGCTGCAACATAGTACAGGGAGTCGCCCTGCAACCTGAGTGCTCTGTCTGCCAGCAGGCCCCCCAACGCCTGGCCCCCACGGGTAAGCCACCTGTCCGGCATCAGGGCAGACGCAAGAGAGACCAGACCTTGGCTGGGCTGGTGGAGCAACCATACGAACAGCCCTTCCTGGAGACTGACCCGGTGAGGGCAGGCCCAGGTGGTGGCTGGCTCCTGCCTCAGGCGAGGGAAGTTCAGGATAGTTCCCCAACCCCTTTTCTTGTCCCTTTTCTTGTCTCCTGGGCCATTCTGCTGTGATCCTCTGCCCCAGCCACTGTTGCTATCGGCTGACCACCGCACCGGTACGGCGTCATTGTGGCTCGCCAGGTGCCTGGCATGAGCGGCAGCGGACTGATACCGTAAGCGGGCCAGAAGGAAGCCAGGGCAAGGTCACCGTCGTCCCTGCCGCAGGCGTAGACCTGGACACCAGACTCACCCGTGCCTGCGGACGGAGCCAGGAGAGGCACAAGCGGACGGGCTGGGGGCTATTTCTGATCAGTTCAGTCAGAACTGGCCCGGCCCACAGCTCCGTCCCGCCGGTCTCCTGGCCAGGAAGACAGGAAGGAGCCGGGAGGCTCCTTGAGGTTCTTAGATGCTCACCCAGATCAGTGGCCAGAAATTCTGGACACTTCCCTGCACATAGAAGCCATCTTGAGCCTTTTCGAGCTGGAACGAATAGTACCCGGCGCCACCTGTGACCGTTACTGTCCCGCCGGCCTCGGGTAGCCAGACCGTCCCAATGGGCACATCATTCAGGTAGAGGGTCAGCAGCATGGCGTAGCCGGGGCGGTAGTTGTAGGAGGTAAAGATCCACTGGTGCGTCCCAGCATCCAGGTAATACTCGTCACTGCGCGTGACCGCCGAAAAACTATAGCCGAAGCTATAGTGCTGATCGGGGCTATTATAATAGAAGCGTGAGCGAAGGATAGGCAGCTGAGCCCTTGTCGCCATAGCTGGCTTATGGGCCAGGGCTGCCGCCTGGGCATGAGCCGGCAACAAAAGCCAGCAAGAGACAACCATCATCAGGGCAACACTCAAGGCAAGAACCCAGCGTTTCATCAACTGCACTCCTTTCCAGCATTCCCAGCTAGCTTGCGGTATCTGCCAGAGCTTGTAGCCCCTGCTGAACAGAGAACTACTAGTATAATTATACCTCGTTTTGCAAGATCAAAAAGTGAAAAACATCAATCTGATAATTTATATCTCCAAGCCAGATATTACACAAGTACCTTTTAGAAAGCAAAGGCCAGTGGGCGCTCGTGGAGGGAGGAGTCAGGAGCTTAGCGACTGGTACCGCTAAGCTCCTGGGAGGCCTCATGTGTAGGGCTGCCACGCTGGGACTCCACGCCGGAGGTATGCTGCGCGGTGGGGGGAGCAGGCTCCTGCTCGCGCGAGGGAGAAACTCGGGCCCCGCTGAGCACCAGCACCTCGCAAGGAGCATGCTTGAGGACATACTCGACGGCGGGATCGATCTGCTGCAGACTACCGCGCACGCGCACGGGGCAGTTTGCCACAATAATCAGATCAGCAGCGCTTTGCGTCGCCTCGTAAACGATGGCCGGGCCGGCCTGCCGGGCCTTCAGTACCCGCACCGTTAGCGTTGAAGGCGTCTGGCTCTGGCGCGCCACCGAGCGTGCACGCTCTATCAGGGCCTGGACACGTTTCTCCTCCTCGCCCAGCGTTGCGTCCAGGGGCAGCATGAAGGGCACCTCAATCACGGCCAGCGCCCAGACGCTCCCATTGCGGTGGCGGGCCATTTGGAGTGCCAGGGCCAGTGCGCGGTCGGTCTCCTCGCTACAGTGCAGCAGCGGCACCAGAATCCGAGTCATTTTATTGAGTGAGCGGACGGCCCGGCTGGTAGTGCGGCTCAGCTCGGTCTCTGGAGGCAGATGGAGCATCCAACCGAGGACCCCGATAATCGCAGCGGCAAACAGCAGTGCGATCACCACACCGATAGGAGTAATCAAGAGTGGATTGGTGGGGGTGGCCACCAGCATCGCCAGCATTACTGCTCTCCTCCCCTGCGTTGGCGGGCGTGGGCCAGGCGCCAGGGAGGGAGCAGCTGAAGACGCACCATTCCCAGCGCCACAAAGGCCAGGCCCAGCAGCAGCAGCGTCCAGGCCTGCCAGCCCAGCCAGAGTGCCCGCAGGCTAATGATCATTCCCAAGGGAATAATGAGGACGCTGACCATCTGGCGGTAGCGTCCCCGCCAGTCGCGGCTGCCCTCTACTTTCTGCTCTGGCCTCTCACGGGCCTGCTCCCTCTCTTGGTTTCGAGGTACCCTCATCCTTCCCTCCTTTGCTCCTCTTCACGGGCAGTTGTCGTTGTACGTCGACCATTGCCTCGGCTCTCCTGGGGTGGTACCGGTACAGACACCACACGAGCAGTGGGAGGGGCCAGAGGCGCGCGCGCCTCTTCGCCGGTGAGAAGGCGTTTGCGTGCCAGGTTCTCGCGCAGCTCCTCGACCAGGTCGTACTCCTCGGCGTCCGCATAAACAGCCAGTTGCTCCTCGGGCCAGTTGCGGGGCACGCTGCCAAAGACTGGCAGACCCGAGCGCTTGCGGTGCCAGACATAGATGAGCAAACCCAGCAGCAACCAGCCTGGTCCCGCCAGCCGTCCGATAGCGTGCGTCAGTACCACCATCACCAGCATACTGCTGATCCCCAGCAGGCCCAGGATACCTACCACTGGCAGGAAGCGGCTCTCTCCATCTTTCCCGCGGAAGCGGATATTCAGCGGCACCTTAAACGGTCGCGGTGTCCAGGGGTCGACGAAGCGCAGCACCAGCAGCGAGATGAAGACCAGAATATAAGCTGTCGCTGCGCCAAAGGCGTACATGTTGCCCAGGACATCGTAGGCATTGGGCGAGAGGCCAGCCAGCCACAGCTCCAGCAGGGCAAAGCCCGAGAAGACTACCAGCGTGCGCACAGGGGTGCGAAATTTGGGATGCACTCGTGCCAGTTGCCGCGGCAGCAGATCGTAGCGCGCCATTGAATAGGTGATGCGCGAAGAGCCGAACACGCCCGCGTTCGACGAGATCAGCACCAATGTCGCCCCCAGCAGTGCCACATAGGGACCGGCGACCAGGCCGAGAAAAGGAATATGGCTGGCAAGCCAGGCGATCGGATCGCCGTTATGCTCGGCGAAGGACTGCCAGGGCAGCATTGCCAGTCCCAGATTCGAGAAGGCCAGGGCATAGATGAGCACCGTCAGAATCAGGGCCAGCGAGGTTCGCGGTACCACCTTGCCAGGGCGGATCGTCTCCTGGCTGGCCTGACTGATCGATTCCAGGCCGACGAAGGAGATGATCGCCAGCGAGGCCCCATACGCCAGGTGATAAGGGTCGGGCCAGGACTGAGTCATCTGCCGCAGCAAGAGCTGCGGGTCAAACGCGAACAGGAAGCCGAAGAAGAGAATCGTCGACTCGCTGATCACATCCAGGGCGCCTAGCACCTCGTTGAAGCGCGAGGATTCGCGCACCCCAATAATATTAAGGACGGTCAACAGGACCACGAAGATGGTTGCTTCTAGAATGAGCCACGGCTGAACGCCGGGCAATGTCAGACCTCCCAGGTGCAGGTCGATGCGCGTATTCAGGACCGGCAAGAAGAAATTGATGTAGCCAGCAGAGGCCAGAGCGAAGAGCGAGATGTCGATAGTAAAATCCAGCAGGACGGCCCAGCCAGCCACAAAGCCCCAGAAATCACCCAGGCCGCGTAACACATAGAACTGGCCACCGCCAGCCATTGGATAAGCAGCCGCCAGCTCGGTGTAGGCCAGGCCAACCATCACATAGACCAGGCCGGCGAAAAGAAAGGCCACATTGGTCGCGCCCTGGGCTGCGGCCATCACAATGCCCAGTGCTACATAGACGTCGGCCCCCACATCGGCGTAGCCCCAGGTATAGGAACCCCAGACCCCTACTGCCCGTCTGAGTCCTGGCCCCACGCTCTCCTGGGCTGCTGTGGTAGTGTGCCCATCGGCCTCAGTGGAGGCGAGTGGCGCTCGCGCTGACTGATTGCCGAGCATGAGACTTCCCTCCTTCTCTGCAGGACGGGGCCGTGGGAGCTGATCCTTCTTCCATTCGGCTCTTGGGCCGGTCTCGTCCTTCCGGCAGGAAGAAAGTGGAAGGGCTGAGTCCCGGCTCCTATGGCCCCACCCTGTGAGAGTTACCCCCATTATAGAAGCGACCTCCTCAAGGAAGGCTCAAGAAAAAGGAGGGCCTGCTCAAAAGCTGCTCAAGATGGCCCCTGCTCCCCGGACGGTCTGCATACTGCCGTTGCCCTTGCGCTTTCTTTCTCTAGAAGATAGAATAGGATAGGTTCCACACGTTTTCCTGGTGAGTGGGCGTTGGGAGACCCGCAGGCCCGTGGCCGGCCAGCAGGGCGGGGCGCGGGACGCTGCAGGATCTCTGCCCCGTTGCCAGCCAGTCTGTCTGCCTAAATCACTCGATCAAGCAAGGGCATTGGCGGCGGGCGGCAACGCAGCGGCTGCCTTCGACCGGCTGCTCGCAGCGGTTATGCTCCTGTGCTGGATCAGCGCATTGGTCCGTGGCGTGCTATCCATGAGCGCGACCCTGGGCTAGGTCGAGAGAGCGGAGCGCTGGGGCGCGAGGAGCGCCGGAGGCACAGAGCGCACACGTAACCACCCCCGAGAAAGGTAGCTTAGAGCGGAATGACCATCACAACACAACCGCGCACAATCGGAGAATTGCGTGAAAGTGGCTACAGAGTCCTCTCCGTCAAAGAAGAGATGCGTAAAAATCTCATCGAGAAGGTGCGTAAAGGAGAGGAACTGTTTCCCGGGATCATTGGCTACGAGGACACAGTGATCCCTCAGATTGAGAACGCGATCCTTTCCGGCCAGGACATCATCTTCCTCGGCGAGCGTGGTCAGGCCAAGACGCGCATGGCGCGCAGCCTGGTCAACCTGCTTGATGAGGAGATACCGGTCATTGCTGGCTGTGAAATCAACGATAATCCCTACGCGCCGATTTGCAAAGCGTGCCGCGATAAGGTAGCTGAGCAGGGAGACAAGGTAGAAATCGCCTGGCTCCCGCGGGATCGCCGCTACAGTGAGAAGTTGGCCACACCAGACATTACCATCTCCGACCTCATCGGTGAGGTCGATCCCGTGCGCGTTGCCGAAGGGCGCTATCTCTCGGACGAGCTGACCATCCACTATGGCCTGATCCCTCGGACCAATCGCGGTATCTTCTGTATCAACGAGCTGCCCGATCTGGCTGAGCGCATCCAGGTCGGCCTGCTCAATATCATGGAAGAGCGCGATGTCCAGATCCGCGGGTATAAGATTCGGCTGCCGCTCGATGTCTATGTAGTGGCTAGCGCCAATCCCGAAGACTATACCAATCGCGGGCGGATCATCACGCCGCTCAAGGACCGCATTGGGTCCGAGATCCGCACTCACTATCCGCTCGATATCGAGCATGAGATCCAGATCATGGAGGCGGAGAGTAACCGCTTCCCCACCGATGGGCTAGAGGTCGTAGTGCCACGCTTCATGAAGGAGATCGTTGCGATGGTGACCCATCTGGCCCGGCGCAGCAACGACATTAGCCAGCGCTCCGGTGTCAGCGTCCGTGTCTCGATCACCAACTATGAGAACGTGGTGAGCAATGCCTGTCGCCGTGCCCTCCGGCTGGGTGAGCGCGTAGCGGCTCCGCGCGTGAGCGATCTCTCGGCGATCATTGCTTCTACCAGCGGCAAGATTGAGCTGGATACAGTGGGCGAGGTCAAGGAGGAGCGTGTTGTGGGCCGCCTGATTAATGGGGCAGTGGCGGAGGTCTTTGGCCAGTACTTTGAGCCGCGCGAATTCGAGCAGCTCCTGGCTGGCTTTGAACGCGGCCTGAGTGTGCAGGTCGGCGATGACCTGCCGGCGATGGAGTACGTCAATCAGCTCTCGCGCGTCGGCGGGCTGAGCAAGGCCATCGATAGGTTGCAGGCTCGCGGGCATCCCGCGACCATTGCTTCGGCGGTCGAGTTCATCCTTGAGGGCCTCCACCTGAATCGCCGCCTCAACAAAGACGAGATGAGTGGCAAGATCCGTTATCGACGCTAAGAGGCTCACTGCGGCTTCCCCTGCCCTGTTATGGACCGCCGCTGAGCTGGACTGGGTGCGCCAACGGGCGGATAGCAGCACGCGGGCGGCGGCTTCGTCCCAGCTAAAACAGGGGACAGCGGGGAGCAGAGGGAGATTTCCCATGTTGAAGCGCTTTTTCCGAACCCGCTACGGCTATTCGCGCTGGGATGGTACCCAAGAGATCGAGGGACTGGATGCTGATGACATCATGCGCGCCCTCGCAGATGACTACCTGGAGCAGGGCGATCTCCAGCAGGCCCTGCGTCGCCTGATGCAGGACGGTATGCAGCGGCCCGATGGGAGGCGCAATCTCGGTCTGCGCGAACTGCTGGAGCGGCTGCGCGCTCAGCGTAGTCAACTGCTCAATCGCTATAATATGGCCTCCGGCGTCATGGATGATCTGCGCCAGAAACTGGAGGAGATTAAGCAGCTGGAGCGTGAAGGGATCGAGCGCCGTCTCAGAGAGGCTCAGGAGCTGGCCGAGGCCGAGCAAGCTCGCCAGTCCGAGGCCGGAACTCCGTCCCAGCCTGGCGAGGATACTGCCGGTAGCGATGCCCTGACGCCCGAGCAGAAGCGCCGCATGCTGGAGACTATCGCCCAGCGCAAAAAGCAGTACCTGGAGAGCCTCCCTCAAGATCTGCCAGGGCAGATTAAGGCCCTCTCCGAGTACGATTTCATGGAAGAGGCAGCGCGCGAGAAGTTCAATGAACTGCTGGAAAGCCTGCGCCAGCAGATGATGCAGCAGTTTTTCCAGGGCATGCGGCAATCGCTGCAGAGCATGACGCCCGAAGATATCGCCCACCTGCGCGAGATGATCCGCGAGCTGAACCGCATGCTGCGTGAACGGCAGCAGGGTCTCAACCCGGATTTCGACTCCTTCATGGAGAAGTATGGCGAGTACTTCCCCGGGGTGAATACGCTCGATGACCTCATCGAGCAGATGCAGCAGCGCATGGCGGCCATGCAAGCTCTGCTAGAAAACCTCTCGCCGGAGCAGCGCCAGGAGCTGGAAAATCTGATGGAGCAGCTCATCAGCGACGATCGCATCCGTGTTGATCTGATGGAGCTGGCACAGAATCTCCAGGCCCTGGCTCCCCTGGATGACTACCGCATGCGCTTCCCCTTCCGCGGCAGCGAACCCCTGCCGTTCAACGAGGCTCTGCGCATGATGGGCCGGCTGCAACAGATGGAGGGCCTGGAGGAGCAGCTCCAGCAGGCGCGACGCCTGGACGACCTGGAGGCCATCGATAGCGAGAAAGTCCGCGAGCTGCTCGGCTCCGATGAGTATCGCTCTCTTGAAGAGTTAAAGGCCCTGATGAAGATCCTGGAGGAGGCCGGCTATATTCAAAGGAAAGGGAACCGCTGGGAGCTAACGGCGCGCGCCATCCGTAAGATTGGTCAGAAGGCGCTCCAGGACATCTTTGACAAGCTCAAGCGCGACGGCTTCGGACGCCACGTCAGTCCTTTCCGCGGCCCCGGCGGCGAGCGCACCGATGAGAGCAAGCGCTATGAGTTCGGCGACCCCTTCCTGCTGGACCTGCAAAAGACGGTCATGAATGCCGTCTATCGCAATGGCACCGGCACGCCCATCAGGCTCTCTCAGGAGGACTTCGAGGTCTATCGCACGGAGTTCACAACGCAGTCATCAACGGTGCTCATGCTCGATATGAGCATGAGTATGATCTATAACGGCTGCCAGCAGGCAGCTAAGAAGGTAGCGGTAGCCCTGGAGAGCCTGATTCGCTCGCAGTTCCCGCGCGACAACCTCTACATCGTGGGCTTCTCATTTGTGGCGCGTGAGTACAAGCCGGAGGAGCTGATCGAGATCGGGCGCTATGATCATAGCCAGGGCACCAATCTGGCCCACGGGTTGATGCTGGCCCGCCAGCTGCTCTCACGCCATCGCGGGATCAACAAGCAGATCATCCTGGTGACCGATGGGGGCCCGACGGTCTGGTACGAGGAGGAGCTGGGAGGCTGGCAATTTGCCTACCCACCTAACCCCTGGGCCGAGCAGCAGGCGCTCCTGGAAGTCCAGCGCTGCACGCGTGAGGGGATCACCATCAACACCTTCATGCTCGAAGATGATCGCTGGATGGTCAGCTTCGTTAACCAGATGGCCGAGATCAACCACGGGCGAACCTTCTACACCGATAAGAATAACCTGGGTGAATACCTGCTTGTTGATTATCTCAACAGCAAGCGCAAGCGGATCTCGTAATGAGCGAGGCAGAGGAGACGCTGCAAGCTTTTATAGAGCAGCTCTATGCGCAGGCGCCCGAGGCCGCCGCCCAGGCTGCTCAGGCTCTGGCCCGTTTCCTGCGCTACCGTGAGGAGCTGCTACGCTGGAATGAGCGCGTGAATCTGACCGCTATTGTCGATCCCGAGGAAGTGCTGACACGGCACTTCCTCGATTCGTTAACGATCCTGACAGCGGTCGATCCGCCAATCTGTCGCCTGCTGGACATCGGCAGCGGCGCGGGCTTCCCCGGTCTGCCGATCAAGATCGTGCGTCCGGCCTGGGCGCTCACCTTGCTGGAGGCGACAGCTCGGAAGGTGGCCTTTTTGCGCCATGTGTGCCAGGTGCTGGAGCTGGAAGGGATCACGGTCGTGCATGGACGGGCTGAGCTATTGGGGCGTGATCCAGCCTACCGCGGTGCCTTCGACCTGGTGACGGCGCGGGCCGTGGCCGCCCTACCAGTCGTGTTGGAATATGCGGCCCCCTATTGTCGGGTGGGTGGCACTATTGTGCTGCCACGCAAGGGAGATAGCCCTGAAGAGATGGAGCAGGGCCTGCGGGCAGCAGATCAGCTTGGCCTGACGCTTGAGGCCCAGCTATCGGTCACCCTGCCCGGTCTTGATGACGGGCGCTATCTCCTCCTCTGGCGTCAGCACCAGCCTTGTCCCCCCCACTTCCCCCGCAACAACGCTGCTATCCTCAAGCACCCTGCCGGTGAGCGTCTTGGTGGGTGCTGAGGGGCGGCCTGGCTGACCGTTCCCCTCAGCGCCCACAAGAGGTACAATAAAAGGAAACGCAGAAACGCAAACAAAAGCTCATTTGAGCTTTGAAGGGAGGGGTGTCTTGCATAAGAGCGCGTTGTTGATCGCTTGCGCCACCGCCTGCTGGATCAGGTAGCCAGTCAGCGAGTGGGGATCAGCGGGATTGTTCTGGACCGGCGTGCAGATCACTGCCTGCCCGGGAGGTCCGGGAAAGAGCGGGGCAAGCGCAGGAACAAGCGCGACAATATCGTTGGGATCATAGAAATTCTGCCAGGCGGCGACATTGGCAGGAAACGGGTGCTTTTGCCCAGGCGGCACCGGTGGTAGCAGCTCCTGGTAGATGAAAGGACTCAGCCCCAGAGGCGACCCCAGGGTGATGAAGGCAGTAATCGGAATCTCGCGATGCGTGTTGAGGACGTCATAGGCGACGACCGTCCCCAGGCTGTGAGCCACTACAATGATCGAGCGGCCGGCTTGCTGACGCAGGAGCGCGAGCAGACGCCCCATGACCTGGGCCCGTAGCGCGGCGTTATGCAGGTAGAGATCGACATCGCTGACAAAGAGTCGCAGCAGCTCGCGGGGGGCACCCAGAATGTGCTCTAGCCCCTGGAGAATATGTACCAGGAGTGAGTACAGCCAGACGAGTCCACCCCCAGTATGAGGCGAGAACGCTGTTGGAGCCTGCTCTCCTTCAGCGCTTCCGCTCTCGATCAGTCCGCGTTGGTGCGCTTCGCGCAGAATAGCTCGCGCCACATTGATCTGATAGAGCGGGTCTGCCGCTGTGTGAGCCGTGAGCGGAGTGGCCTGCTGCGCACTCGGGGCCATTGATCCCCGATAGCTGCTGATTTCGCCTGGCCAGGTGGCTGCCGTGCTCAAGCGCTGGCCAGCAGCCCCCCCGCTGGCAGGAGCCAGGGCGGCATCCGGGAGAAAGAGGTCGCCATAGAAGGCCAACAGGATGCGCTCGCGCCCGATCGCGACTGGCGCCGGGAGTCTCCCCAGACCCTCCAGTATGCCTCCCTGGAAGTCGGCCAGGATCTGGTCCTTCAAGTGCCACTGTTCGCTTCTTCCATGTACACAGACGATAACGCTATCCACTACTCGTTCTCCTTCTTCTAATGCTTAAGCAAGCAGCCGCGCCACGTAAATGTAAATACTCTCTTATTCTATTGTACTGATTCGCAAACATATACATATGCAAAAGCAGTGGGAGCAGAGAGAGGAGAAGATGCGGGGAGAAGGGCATACTATCGGGTGGGAGTGAGCGGAGAAGGGCTGGTGAGCAGGGAGGCTTGACAGCAGTTGGGAATAGGGGTACTCTTTTGGGTATTCCCTCACCCTTCCAGGCCGGGTCAGTGCTGGGAGTGGGGCAAGAAGGGCGGTCGCCTGTTGGCCCGGTCCCCACCTTTGGGTTCAGGTGGGTCAGGGTCTGATCCAGGCAGCAGGCCTGGTCTGGAGGCTCGGGCCGGGCAGACACCTTGCAGGCGCGCTGCCGGAGGTAGCGGAAAGGGAACCAGGCGTTGGAGCCAGGTTCAGCTAGAAGCGGCGACCTGGGAACGCGACCCGCACGCAGGGGAGAAGTCGTTAGCGTTCTCTGGAGCAGAAGCCGAGGGAGAGAGCGCAAAACGATCAAGACACTCGGAGCAAGCAGCGATGAAACCACCACGCTTTCAATATTGCGCGCCGCGTCTCCTTGACGACGCGCTGGATCTGCTGGATCACACTGCTGAGGAGGCAAAGATTCTGGCGGGTGGCCAGAGCCTGATGCCGCTCTTGAATATGCGCCTGGCCAGGCCTGCCTATCTCCTGGACATCAACCATATTTCGGAGCTGCACTATATCGAAGAGGAGAGAGACTATCTGGCAATTGGCGCTGTGACCCGACAGCGACAGGTTGAGCGCTCGCCCGCAGTGCAGCAGAAGCATCCGCTGCTGGTCGAGGTCATTCGCCATATCGGCCACTTCCAGATTCGCAATCGCGGAACTGTTGCGGGCAGTATTGCCCACGCTGATCCGGCGGCGGAGCTACCTGCCCTGCTGGTCTGTCTGGACGGCATGGTGGTGGCCCAAAGTGCCCACGGCGAGCGCCTGCTGCCGGCGGCTGACTTTTTCCAGGGCTATCTGACCACCGAGCTGCGTCCCAATGAGATGGTGACCGAGGTGCGTTTCCCCTGGCTACCGCCGGCTGCTGGCTGGGCCTTTGCCGAGTTCGCGCGCCGCTCCGGCGATTATGCGCTTGCGGGGGCCATTGTGGTGCTGACGGCGGGGCCTGATGGGCGCTGTAGCTCGGCCCGCCTGAGCTATCTGGGGGTGGCCCCAGTGCCGCAACGCGCGAGCGCGGTGGAGGCGCTGCTCGTTGGTACGACCTTGGACGCAGCCACTCTGGAGGAGGCGGCGGCGGCGGCTCGTACGCTCGTCAGCGAGGAGATGCAGGATATCCACGCTACCGCCGAGTATCGCCGCGAGCTGGTCGCGGATCTCACGCGCCGCCTGTTGCCACTGGCCTGGTCGCGCTGCTCTCAGGCTCGCTCCGGGCCAGCCTGAGCCGTCACCGCTCTCAGAGAGAGGTATGCCCACCTGTGCCCGAGGCAGACCGCCCAGCCTCTACAGGCCCCGTCCAGGGGCCGTTCCTCTTCTCTGTTCTTTTCTTTTTCTCTCATCTTGCCTTGCAAGCCGTCAACCAATCAATCGGCTAAGAGCGTGTGACAGGCCAGCACGAGACTGCAAGTCGCGGCCTCGCCACACAAGCGCCCACGCACAGCCTGTCGGGAGTGTGCAGGCGCGACCTTGCTCAGAGATCAAGCAGGCCAAGCAGCAAGCGGCCAGGCTGCCTGACCAGCCTGTAAGGTGGGCATGGCGTTCGTTCCAGCTGGCCGGCAGCCTGGCCAGTAACGAGAAAGGGGTTGTTGCCTATGTATGCCTTCGATGAGCCTGGGTCTCCTCCGCAGTTCTGTGAGGAGTATGATCTGACGGTGACGGTCAATGGCTGTCTCTATCAGCGCCGCGTCCCGGTGCGCATGCTCCTGTCAGATTTCCTGCGCCATGAGCTGCATTTGACTGGCACCCATGTGGGATGCGAGCATGGCGTCTGTGGCTGCTGTACGGTACTGCTCAACGGAGAGGCTGTGCGCTCGTGCCTGCTGCTGGCTGTGCAGGCGGATAACATGGCCCTGACAACCATCGAAGGGCTGGCTGGCAGCGCCGAGGAGCTGCACCCTATCCAGCGGGCTTTTCAGGAGAAGCATGCGCTACAGTGTGGT
This sequence comes from Thermogemmatispora aurantia, assembly GCF_008974285.1. Classification (GTDB taxonomy): domain Bacteria; phylum Chloroflexota; class Ktedonobacteria; order Ktedonobacterales; family Ktedonobacteraceae; genus Thermogemmatispora; species Thermogemmatispora aurantia. The sequence continues at coordinate 82,503 of NZ_BKZV01000003.1, forward strand.
TTCTGTACTCCTGGTTTCATTATGTCGGTCCACGCCTTCTTACATGAGCATCCTGACCCGGATGAGCGGCAGATTCGCCAGGGATTGGCCGGTAATCTCTGCCGTTGCACAGGCTATCAAAACATTGTCGAGGCGGTCAAACTGGCAGCCCAGTATCTGCGCAGCTCTCAGTCTCAGAGGGAGGAGGCATAAGCGCCTATGGCAACACGCTGGTTTGGTGCTCCGGTTCAGCGCTCCGAGGACCCGCGCTTGCTGCGTGGTCGGGGAACGTACGTCGATGATATCGATTTGCCAGAAATGTTGCATGCCGCTGTTTTGCGCAGTCCCTATGCTCATGCCCGTATTAAACGCATCGATGCCGCGGCGGCTCGCGCCCTGCCCGGTGTGCACCTGGTCTTGACGGCGGAGGATCTGGGCGAGCTGCTGGAGCCATCGCCGCTGCTGGTGCCGCACCCGGCGCTGACGCAGCCGCGTACACAGCTACCGCTGGCACGCGATGAGGTCCACTATGCTGGGGCTGCGGTGGCTTTTGTGGTGGCCGAGGATCGCTATCTGGCAGAGGACGCCCTGGAGCTGATCGACGTGGACTACGAGCCTCTGCCAGTCGTGGCGAGCCTGGAGCAGGCGGCGGCAGAGGGGGCTCCGCTGGTCCATGCCGATGTGCCCGGCAACGTGGCCGCCCATCTGGTGCAACGTGTCGGCGATCCCGAGGGGGTCATAGCTTCTGCCCCCCATGTGCTCCGCGAGCGCTTTGTGATGGAACGCGGCTCAGCCATGCCGATGGAGGGCCGGGGAGTAGTCGCGCGCTGGGACCCGCACGAGGGGATGTTAACCTGTTGGATATCGACCCAGGGGCCGATCCCCATCCGCAATGGCCTGGCGGCCATGTTCCGTCTGCCAGAGCATAAGGTGCGCGTGGTGGCTCCCGACGTGGGTGGTGGTTTCGGCACCAAGATTATGATGTTCTACCCGGAAGAGATCCTGACGCCGCTGGCGGCGCTACGGCTGGGGCGCCCGGTGAAGTGGATCGAAGACCGCGCCGAGCATTTCCTCGCGGCGAACCAGGAGCGGGGCCAGATTCACGATGTGGAATACGCCTTTGATGACCAGGGCATTCTGCTAGCTGTGCGCGATGTCTTCTTGCACGATACCGGGGCCTATACGCCCTACGGAATCATTGTGCCCATTATCACGGCCTGTACTCTGCCTGGCCCCTATCGCTTGCGTCATTACTACAGCGAGTTCAAGGTCCTCTATACCAATAAGGTGCCGGTCAGTCCTTATCGTGGCGCGGGCCGTCCCCACGCGGTCTTTGTCATGGAGCGCATCATGGACCGCATTGCGACGGAACTGGGCCTTGATCCACTGGAGGTGCGCAGCCGTAACTTTATTCGGCCCGAAGAGTTCCCCTGGGATGTCGGCCTGGTCTATCAGGACGGCGGGCCAACGATCTACGATAGCGGCAACTACCAGGCTGGCCTGGAGCGCCTTAAAGAGGCTCTGGGATACGAACAGTTTCGTGAGGAGCAGCGACGGGCACGCGAGCGGGGGCGCTATCTGGGCATAGGGGTGGCCTGCTATGTTGAGGGCACGGGAATCGGCCCTTACGAGGGGGCCCAGGTGCGCGTCGAGTCGGATGGACGAGTCTATGTCTCGACGGGCGTGACGACTCAGGGGCAGGCCCATCAGACAACCTTTGCCCAGATTGTGGCAGATCAGCTGGGGGTCGACCCGCGGGACGTGCTGGTGACGACGGGGGACTCACAGGCCTTCTACTGGGGAGTTGGCACCTTTGCCAGCCGGGCCGCCACAGTGGCCGGTTCGGCGATCCATCTGGCGGCGGTCAAGGTCCGTGAGAAGGCCAAGCAGGTGGCGGCGGACCTCTTTGAAGCCTCGCCGGAGGATATCGAGCTGGCCGATGGCAAGGTCTTTGTGCGTGACGCTCCTCAGCGGGCATTAACACTGGGTCAGGTGGCCATTGCCTCCAATCCGCTGCGCTATTCTTATGGAGAGAATGCTCGCAAGCTGATGCAGATGCAACTGGCCGGGCCACGTCCTGGCCCCGCGCTGCCTGAAGAACGTGGTGGCCCGGGTCTGGAAGCGACAGCGTTCTATAGCCCCCCGCGTGGTACCTTCGCCAGTGGAGTGCATGGGGCCATTGTCGAGGTCGACCCACGGACAGGGATGGTCACCTTTCTCAAGTATGTGGCTGTGCACGACTGTGGACGAGTGATCAATCCGCTGGTGGTTGAGGGCCAAGTGCACGGAGGTGTGGCCCAGGGCATCGGGGGAGCCTTCTACGAGCGTCTCGTCTTCAATGAAGAGGGGCAGCTGCTCAACGGTAGCTTTATGGATTACCTGCTTCCTACGGTCGAGGAGATCCCCCCACTTCAGGTTGAGCATGTGGAGACCCCTTCACCACTCAACCCGCTCGGAGTGAAAGGGGCGGGCGAGGCCGGTACTATTCCGGTGGCGGCCCTCTTTGCCTCGGCCCTGGATGACGCGCTGGCGCCCTTCGGTCTGCGTATCCGCGAGATGCCGCTTGATCCATGCCGTCTGAAGCAACTGCTCAAAGAATATCAGAATACTTGAAGCGCTTAGATCGTGTGAGATACCGCGATTTGTGAAAAATTACCGGTAGACATTCAGGCGGCGATATGCGATACTCAACCTGGCTAGCCATGCGTGTGAGCCGAGTATGCCAACCAAGAAGAGTGGAGGGTCCTATCTCATGTCTTCAATGTATCCTCCGTATGAGGGTGGGGCCGCCGGTCAGGTCTGTCAGCGCTGTAGGATGCCGTTAGCTCCGAACGAGATCTATTGCAGCAACTGCGGATACTATAATGCACCGGCTAGCAACCAGCCTGCACCATCGAATCCAGGAGCTCCCTGGGGAGGAGGGGCTGGAGGCTATCCGCCGACAACCTACGGTCAGCAGTATCCGGGCAGCGGGGTACCTTCGCAGTGGGGCCAGTCGGCCACTCCTGTGCCGGCTCCTCCCCCGCCGTCCTCGCCGGCCTTCGGCGGAGCGCCGGGCTACTATGGAGGGGCGCCGTCCTCGCCGCCGCCCTCACCAGGGTACTCTTTCCCTGACCAGGTCGGTGCCCCTCCTTATCCCTCCCCGGCCCCGGGCGGTTATCCTCCCCAGGCAGGGGGCTATCAGGTACCGCCCTTGCCGCCTGCTCAGCCGCCTGAGCGGCCTCGCAGGGGGCCGAATTTCGGCCTGGTTGCCTTGATTGCGGTGGTCGTCCTGGTGCTGGTGCTTGGTGGGATCGGCGTCTTGGCTCTTACCCATCACGGTGGAGGAACCACAGGAACCCTGACCCCAACACCCGCACAGAGCACGGGGGCCCCGACCGCTACGCCGCTATTCAGCGACAATTTTGCTAACAACAACCACGGCTGGGATCTGACCAGCGTGCCAGGTCGTTACTCGGTCAAGCTGGGGAATGGGCAGCTCCTCCTGGAGGAGGATAACAATCGCATTCTGCCAGAGTTCGTGCCCGGCAAGACCTTTGATGACTTCAGGCTGGACGTGGACGTTGCTATCACGAAGGGAACCCAGGAGAACAGTGGCTTCGGTGTCTATATCCGCGCCTCGGCCAACCAGAATACGGAGCTGGCAACCTACTATCGCTTTGCTATGTACGGGGATTCAACCTACGCGATCTTCAAAGGCGTGGTCGATTCCTCGGGTCAGCCACTTGATGATCAGAAGCTGGTTGGCTACCTGTCGACCACGGCTCTCAAGCCGATCGGTCAGGTCAACCATGTTGAGATTGTCGCCAAGGGGTCGACGATGACGCTCTCGGTGAATGGCCAGACGCTCAACAGCGTGACCGACAGCAGCTATAAGAGTGGCTCAATTGCCCTCTACGTCTCGAATCTGCCCGATACGCCCAAGGGAGTGGTCGTAGCTTTCTCGAATCTGGCGATCTATCCCGCTTCCTGAGCACGGTGGAATAGCCTGCTCGCTCCGGCCCAGCGGTCTGTGCTGCGGGCCGGGTCCTGAGACCACGGGTGAGCGCCAACAGAGCGGGGACTGGTAGACTGGCGGACCGGCAGCGTGGCAATGGAGACCAGTGCATCCCTGACCATTCAGGCTGTTGAAGGGCCTGGGCCTCTGACCGCTGAGGGCGGGGCTGGTGATGAGCATGCTGGCCGGGGCTGGTAGACGAGATAGCCGACGAACTGGTAGAGACAGTAGGTCTGTGCGGTGCCGGGGGAGGAGAGCACATGCTGCTGGAAAAAGCTGGCCTGCTGACGTCCCGTAGTGGCATCGAGCAGTCCGTCGGCGACAGGAAAGACATAGGCGGGCGAGGGCGCCCTCTCAACAATCAGACGATATGGTTCATAGCGATTAAAGCCGGGGCGCAGCTTGGCGTCGAGGACGCTGCAGATGATGCGTTCCTGGCTCAGGAAGACGAGCCAGTTGCAGGTCCAATATTCAGAATAAACCCGTGTGGCACCTATAGTCTCTAGATCGTGGATTAAGGCCAGACGTCGCTGGTAGTCGGCCTGGGAGGCCGGAATGTCCGCGAAGGTGCGGGCGGTTCCAACCACGAAGGTCGCCCCTACTAGCGACAAGAGAAGCATCAGAGGAAGCGCCGTGGCCATTCTGGCCCCGTGGTCACGAGCGCCGATGCTGGTGGGGCGGGGCTGCTGCCTGGCCTGACGGAGATGTCCCAGAGTGTGGGCGCTCCGCTGCCAGAGTGGCCAGAGCAGGACCGGAAGAGCCACCAGGGCACAGGTCAGGTAGCGGAAGGTGGTCTCCGGCGAGACGGCAGCGACGGGCGCAGCAGCATAAAGGAAGAGCGTCAGACCAACACTTGCCAGCAGGGCCAGCTGCACACACTGGCGTATTGTCTCCTCGTGGGCCGCTCCAGTCTCCAGCAGCTTTGGCTCGGCGCTCTTCAGATGGAGTTGAGGCCAGCAATGACCGGGCCAGGGTAGTGACAAAGAATGGGTCCACCGGAGTCGCTGCAGGCGGCGTAAACAGAAGAGGGTTGCCAGCAGAGCCAGCACCACGTAGGCAAGTCCCCAACCCATTTGAGCTGAGACGCAGAGCCAGGTCTGCGAAGTCGGTAGTCCCCAGGGTGGAATAGCACTGAGCGGGCAGCGCGGCTGGTAGCCTGTGGCCCACGGCAGGGCGATGAAGAAGGCGCCGCTCAGCTGGTGAAAGCCAGTCAAATGGCGAGCGGCTAGTTCATCAGCGCCGCCGTGATGGATAGACAGTAGCACGGCTAGTGAGTTCTGACTGAGCGGAGCCGTCAGGTTGTAGTAGAGCAGCGGCTCCGCCCCGACCATCATCCCCAGTAGCAGGCCCAGGCCCGCGCGCCCCCACAGCTCGCGCCCGCAGAAAAGCACCAGCAGCGCCAGGGCAGCCAGCACGAATGGACTGATCAGGAAGTCAATCCACAAGGCCAGGCCGATACTGACCCCAAGCAGGACATAAACCGCCAGCCGCCTCCAAGAGGGTGATCGGCGCTGCACCCTGCTGGCAGGGAAGGAGAGGGCCAGCCAGCCAGCCAGCAGTAGAATCAGAGGGGCGAACATCAGCATCTCGGGGTATTCTCCCACCGCGCGTAGCTGAAGGAAGAGCACATCCCCTGAGCCAAAAGTAAAGAGCAGGAGGCAGGCGAAGGCAAAAGTTCTGCCGTAGAGAAGACGCACCAGACCGTAGCTGCTCAGCAGAAAGCCAGCGACGAACGGCAGCAAGGCCAGGCGCAATGTGAAAAGCGAAGGGCCGAAGAGACGGAAGAGAGCGGCGGCGACATATCCTTCGACTGGTCCCATATAAGGTAAACCATAGAAGAAGATAGGATGATCGCCCTGGAAAGCGACGTGCAGCGCCACCAGGCCCATGTTGGCCTCATCGCTATTGGTAACAGGCCAGGGGGAGCGAATCAACAGGAAGCGTAGCGTCAAAGCGAACAGCAGGATCAGCGCCACGGCAATCCATTCCAGGGTAGAGCGAGAGAGGAGTCTGGTATGTTGGGAAGATCGCGACGAGGTAGCGAGCTGCTCAGTGAGCATCATTCTCTTGGCTCTCCGTTGCTGAAGATGGTGCATGCCGCGCCCCCGATCTCCAGTCCCAGTCCAGACAGTCCAGGAACAGACTATCCAGCTAGCAGTCACATGGCCTGGGGACTGGGCCGCGAAACGCCGGTCGGTCGATCCTATCGCCTGTACTCTGTCATGTGTCTCTCCTAAGAAAAGAGGAACGAGGTTGATCGGCAGTGGGTCACGTCCCTGTACTTTGCTGCTGAGAAGGCTGACGCATACAGGTCAGCGCCACAGCGCTCTCCGGGCAGGATGGCCCTCCTGGCAGCCAGGAAGGCAAGGGGAACAAAGGAAGCCAACCAGTCCCGGACTGACTGGATCAAGGCCAGTTGCTCAGGGCTTGGGCGTAGAGTGCCGGGTCCACGTTGCCGCCACTCACGATACAGCAGACACGCTGACCGCGGAAGCGCTCCGGGTGCAACAACAAGGCTCCCAATGCCAGCGCGCCTGTCGGCTCAACCTTCAGGTTGGCTACCAGGAAGAGGCGGCGCAGCGCTTCCAGCGTTACCTCATCTGGGACCTCGATGATCTCCTCCACTCCCTGGCGGATAATCTCCCAGTTGAGTCGTCCCAACGAGAGCGTGCGTGCTCCGTCGGCAACCGTCTCCGGCTCCATCTCATTGGAGAGCAGTTGTCCGCTGCGCAGCGAGCGAGCGGCATCGTTGCCAGGCAGCGGCTCCGCCCCAATGATGCGTGTCGGACATCCAAGAAGGTCACGAGCAATGATCTGACCTGAGATCAGTCCACCTCCCCCAACCGGTACCAGCAGCACATCGACCTCGGCCTGGCGCAGGATTTCCTGCCCGAGGGTCGAATTGCCAGCTACCACGCGATAGTCGTCGTAAGCTGGAGCAATGAAAGCCTCGGGCTGTTCGCGGGCCAGCTGGGCTACGCGCTCCTGACGGCTGACGCGGCGTACATCGGTCAGCTCGACTCTCCCTCCATAGGACTGGACAGCTTCGATCTTCACGCGGGCCGCCGTCGAGGGCATGACGATCGTTGCCTCTTTCCCGAGCAAGCGCGCAGCATAGGCCACCGCTTGCCCAAAGTTCCCAGAGGAGGCGGCGATAATCTGCCGCTGGGGAACGCTGGCCAGCAGATGGTAGGCGGCGCGGAATTTAAAGCTGCCCGTGTATTGAAAGGTCTCACTGGCGAGTAGCAGCTGACAGCCCAGGGCTTCGGAGAGACGGGGAACGGGTAGCAGCAGCGTAGGGCGCAGGTAGCGTGGCAGCTTCTGCCACACCTCTTCAACGTAGGCTGACGTCAACTCGGGAGCCAGATCATAGCTGTGCATAGCGCATGTAAACTTCTTTTCTGGGTAAGTGGCAGGTCGTCAAGATTGGCCACGATTGGCACTGACCAAAAAGAAAAGACCAGAGGAGCGCCGCCCTAATGGCCTTCCTTCCCTGCCAAGGCGGCAGGATGGGATCGCAGCAAAGTATCTCTACGGCGCTCCTCTGGTCATTGTACCATTGCGGACAGATGGAAGACAAGATACCTCTGCCGTAGCTACTCAGACAGCCTGGCCTCCTTCTCGCTCGGGCTAAGGGATCAGAGCCAGAGCCGCACTGCGGCTCTGGCTGTTGAGCTGCGTCTGACCTGGCAGTGGTGCACACTCTTCCACTCTCCCTGGTTCTCTTTCCTCCAACCAGGGTAAGGCCAGGAGACTGCGAGACTGCTCTGAGCCGAAGCACAGCGAGCGAGCGGGCGGGCAAAGCTATGGGCGTTGCTCTGGCGGCTCTGGCTCCAGCGAGCGCTCGCCTGCCGGATTCAGTCCCACTGCCGCATCGGCTGTCACCGTCTCCTCTGGCTCCGGCGCTGGCTCACGCAGGATCTGGTAGAGGATAATCGACCCGAAAGTAGCCACACCGATGGCACTCAGCTGGAAGCTACCGATATTGAGCGCCAGATTCCCGGCCCCGACGATCAGGGCAAAGGCCACGGTGATCAGATTGCGGCTCTTTGAAAAATCCACGCGGTTCTCAACCCAGATGCGTCCACCAGTAGCCGCGATCAGGCCGAAGAGCACGATCGCCAGGCCCCCGATCACCCCGGAGGGGATGGTCATGATCAAAGCGCCGAACTTCGGACAGAAGCCCAACAAAATGGCGACAACCGCAGCAATGATGAAGATAGCGGTAGAGTAGATACGAGTGACTGCCATAACACCAATATTCTCGGCGTAGGTTGTCACTCCGGTACCTCCCCCAAAACCAGCGACAATCGTAGCCAGGGCGTCACCCAGGAAAGCGCGGCCCAGATAGCGATCCAGATTGCGCCCTGTCATGGCCGCCACGGCCTTCACATGACCAGTGTTCTCGGCCACCAGGATGACTGCCACCGGGGCGATCAGCGCTATGGCGCTGGGTGAAAAGGTTGGCGTTGAGAAGTGGGGGAGGCCAATCCAGCTGGCCTTCTCCAGTCCTGAGAAGTCGATTGGCTTGCCCAGGTGCAGGCCATTAGCAAACAGCAGGTAGATCAGATAACCGATGATACCGCCGAGCAGAATAGGTAAGCGGCGCAAGGGACTGGGAAGAAAAACGGCCACGAAAGCGACCGCCAGCACGGTAATGAGGCCCATCCAGGTATCGAAGGCTGAGCCACTCACATCGCTTACGGCCACCGGGGCCAGATTCAGTCCGATGACAGCAACGACGGCGCCGGTCACAACCGGGGGCATCAAAATATCGATCCAGCGGTAGCCAGCAGCAATCACGATCAAGGCAATGATACCGTAGACTACCCCTGCGGCGATGATACCGCCCAGAGCTACCCCGATGTTAGGATTGAGGCCCGGGCCGTGGAAGCCGCTGGCGAAGCCAGTGGCAGCCAGCACCACTGCGATAAAGGAGAAGCTAGAGCCAAGATAGCTCGGTACTCGCCCGCCCACGACTAGAAAGAAGAGCAGCGTTCCGATGCCTGAGAAGAAGATGGCCGTGTTCGGATCGAAGCCCATCAAAATTGGTGCCAGTACGGTCGAGCCGAACATAGCCAGCACATGCTGCAGCCCTACCAGAATGGACTGTCCCCAGGGAAGGCGCTCATCGGGCGCAATGATCCCTTCGGTCTTGAGCGTCCAACTACTGAAATAGCCGCGTTTCTCCGCGGTGTCTCCTGTTGCCATGTGGAAAACCCTCCTCATAGAAACAGTTGGCCAAAGGTGGATGCCAGACTCGATAGAAAGAAAAAGAGGGTAGTTTGTAGAAGAATACGCTACCCGGAGTGTGAGCGAAGCTCTGAGATGATTGATGAGGTTGCGACCAGGTCGGTGGGACTATATGTGAGCGCTATGGCCTCCTTTCTGGCACCTGCGCGGCGGGCACAGCTGGCAGGAGTGACCGCGGACCAAGCAGGCAGGGCCTATTTCCCTAGATTATACCCTATTCTGACCCCAAATGCGAGACATCACCTGGGGCTACAAGTAGGCCAACCTGACTCATCTAACGCTCCTCGGCCAGGGTAAGGGGGTAAAGGAGCCGACTACCTTCCGCGGGCAGCGGGAAAGCGGAGACGTGCGGCTGCCATCTGTCCGATGCGATGCGATGGCTTTTAACAGACAGTGGTTGCCATCTCCGGCCAATCCTTGTGACTGATCACGACTCTCCTTCAGCTCCTCACTGCTGGCGGAGGTGGCCCTAACGCGTCCACCCCTGGTCTACGTAGCGCTGCTGGGGGCTAGTCGAGCGGTTGGCCTCGCCGTCCGGGCTGACTGGCGGCCTGGGTGATAACAGCCGGGCCGACGCTCGGGAAGTCCTCGGGTAACGGCGCATTGCTCTTTCTCCTGAAGGCAAGAGGTTTCTAGCGCCGATCCTCAGTGAGGCGCTTGGCGCCTCTTTCTATCCTGTGCACTGGGCAGGTGAGGGCTGCTCTGCTAGAATAGGGGCAGAGCCTGGTACAGAGAGGACAATGGCATTGCATGCCCGGTGCCAGCAGAGCAGCCAGCGGAGCGTTGTCGGGCTGTGCGCCTGGGCAGGACAGCCAGAGAAGGGCATGAGGCCATCTCGTGATCAGCAGCCAGAGAGGAAGGATCGAAGAAACGTGAGAAACAGCCAGCTGAAGCGACAGAGCAGCGAGACCCTGAGCGGTCAGCTGAGCCACGGCGAACCCCGCTCCGTCAGAGAGGCCATCCTGAGCGCCGCCGTCGAGCTATTTGCCCGCTACGGTTACCATGCGGCCCCGCTGCGTGACATCGCCCGTATGGCCGGCATTCAGGCGGCCAGCATTTACTACCACTATGCCAACAAGCAAGCGCTGCTTGTTGAAATCATGGAGACCTACATGCGCCACCTGAACGCCAACCTGGAGCGCATCATACGCGAGCAACCAGGGCCGCTGGAGCGGCTACGGGAGGCCATCGCTAACCACATTCGTCTCCACACCAGCTTCAAGAACGAATTCTTCATCATCGATACCGAGATTCGGGCCCTGGAAGGCGCCAACCGTGACTACATCATTGCTCTGCGCGACCACTACGAGCGCCTGATTCAGGAGATCCTGCGCGATGGCATGGAGCGGGGGGTCTTCAAGCGGAGCGACATCAAGGTCACCTCCTACGCTCTGATTGCCATGTGCACCGAAGTCGCCACCTGGTTCCGTCCGGGCGGGCGACTCAGCGTGCAACAGGTCATTGACCTCTACAGTCAACTCATTCTCCAGGGTCTGCTCTGCGAGGGAGGTCCCGAGCGAAGGCTGGTGGAATCAGAGCATACTTTACCCCCTGTTTCTGGAGCAGCAGGTGAAGGGCCGTCACGGTCTCAGCCAGGGGGAAGCGAGCCGTGATGAGGGCTTCGACTGGAATCTGCCTGCTGGCGATCAGCTCCAGGGCGCGTGCAAAGTAGGTAGGAGTATGGTGGAAGACCCCCTTAAGGGTCAGCTCATCGTAGTGCAGCGGGCGTGTCTCCAGCGAGATATGCGTTCCGGAGGCGCACCCCCCGAAGAAATTGACCAGACCGCCGCGGCGCACCAGGGAGACTGCCAGCTCCCAGGTCTCGGGTGTACCTACGGCCTCGATTACCACATCGGCTCCGCGCCCCTCGGGCGTAGCAGCCCGTAGCAGAGCGCGCTGCTCCTCTGAGGAGAGGGAGCCGGTCTCAAAGACCTGTTCGGCGCCGAAATGGCGGGCGAGGGCCAGTCGTTGCGCGCCATGCCCACTGACCAGAACCCTGGCCCCCATCAGACGGGCGGCTGCCGCCAGCAGCAGGCCCAGGGGGCCAGCGCCGATGATCAGCACCGTGTCACCGGGCTGGATCTCGCTCTCCTCAGCGCCGTGCAGGGCGCAGGCCAGCGGCTCTGTCAGGGCAGCCGCTGTAAACGAGAGGCCCTGCGGCAGGCGATAGAGATTACGCTGCACAATGCGGGCCGGAACCAGCAGGTACTCGGCATAAGCACCATTCAGCAGCAGCAGATCCTCGCACAGGCTGTAGCGACCGCGGCGGCAGTAGAAACAACGGTCGCAGGGAGCGGAGTTTGCCGCAACCACGGCATCGCCCTCCTTCCAGCCCTGCACTCCCGGGCCGACAGCGGCCACAATGCCCGCGGCCTCATGGCCGAAGCCTGCGGGTGGGTGCTTGAACAACAGAGGATGACCGCGTACATAGGTCTTGACATCGGTACCACACGTAGTAGCCGCCGCAATCTGCAGAACAAGCTCGCCGGGGCCTGGCTCGGGGATAGGACGCTCCTCCAGGCGCACATCGCCCGGCGCATAGAACATCGCCGCCAACATCTGTCCAGGCATAGCGTATGACTTCCTCCCTTACCGCTCACGTTGCAGCTCGTTTCATTGTGGCCTCTCGAAGGGGGCCTGTCAAGGGGTGGGCGGGGGCCTGTGCTCCCCCCTAACAGGCGCGTGTAGTGAACGTCAGGCGCCGGGTCGCCGACGTGATCTCATCCACCGGCCAGGCGAGTAGACAGGGCAGGCTAGCTCAGCGAGGTCTCCAGCAGGCTATCGCTATCGCGGCCAGGGCTATCAACAGGCTCCAGCAAGCGATAGCGATCGGGGAGATCCTCTTCTCCGCTAAGGTCCAGCTCCTGCAGAGCGGGATAGACCAGCGGAGGGACCAGTGTCAGCTCTAGCTCCTCACAGAGACGCAGCAGCGCGTTCTCCACCTGGAGCGGGAGGTGTTCTTGAAAGAGCAAAAGAGAGCCGAGACTCGCCGCGATCATCTCACGGATGTGGTCCTCATCGCGCTTGGTATGAAAGTGAGGGCTATGGGAGTGGTACTGCTGCAGCAGAGCTGCCGCGGGGGCCGAATAAAGAGGGCTGGCCTTGAAGAGCAAGTCGAGGAGCAGGAAGGTTTCCACAGCGAAACCGGAGGCGAAACGCAATGTTCGTGCCGTTGTCAAGGTCATCCCCTGCTCTCCGGCGTTAGAGGAGGTAATAGTCTCTGGGAGTCCAGACCAGGACTGACAGAGTAGGGAGACAATTGGCGAGACCACGCTCGTGCAGCGGCCAGCGCTGGCCTCGACCAGTGTGCCATTGCGCAGGCCGGGCTTGGCAGCCCAGCAGATGCGAATATTATGCAAGGTCCCACTGGCGTGGTAGGCGTAAGTTGTATGCGCGGCCATGAACAGGCGGCCCATAGCCAGCGTATACTCCAGCAAGGCACAGGGGACCAGATTATCGGCGTCGTAGAAAACGAGCCAGCGGGGAAAACGCAGCAGGTGGGCCAGCAGCGTTCCGAGATACATTCCCTCCCCCTTCCCATCGCGCACATGGCCGCTGCTATCCAGAATATGGGCAACGCCGTGGACGCGCAGCAGTGCTGCCAGGGCGTCGTCCTTCTGGTGCACCACGAACAGCTGACGGTGGGAGGCCAGTCGGGCCCGCAGGCCCAACCTGAGCATCTCATACTCCTCTGGGGGGCAGTTGGTCACGACAATGATCGGACTGTTCACCGGCAGATACCAGAGTACTCCGGCCAGCGTCTCCAGGCTCTCGGACTTGTGGGAGATGATGAAGGCGGTGTGGGCCAGGAAATGGGAAAGATCGTGGAGGTTGTGCTCTTCGAGAAGATGGGCAAATCGGATGGTGTCAATGAGCATATCGCTTGCTTTTCCTTTCTAATCGAGAGGAGTTGCGTCTGTCGCGACCGGAAAGATTCGACCATCTGTAGAGAAAAGACGCACGGAAGAGGGCTTTCATCTCATCGAGGCCGGCAAGAGCACAGAACAGAAAGGTACGGACCGGGCCGCTATCGGCTCCGCTCCCGACCGCTAAGAGAGTGAGCCACTCCACCGGGCACCGCCATTCTGCTTCAGGGGCGAGGGCGGTGACCCAACCCTAGCTAGCAACCTCGCTAGCCAGCCAGAAGGGAACTCTGCCGTACAGTAATACGTTCGCCTCCCAAAAGGCGCGCCGCTTGCCGGCTCAAAGTACTAGGTAGGCGGAGGGTTGAAACAGCCAGGCAGTAGACAGAGGCAAGAACCACTCCTGTACGGCTTTGCATGTGCTCCTCGTCGCCCCAGGCGGGGAATAAAGGCCCCAAGAGCGCAGCCCGGGGTGCCGAGAGAGGACGAGGTGGGCATCCGGCCAGGGAGCGAGGCCACCGCCCACGCAGGTGGGCAGATGCCGGGCTAGGAGCCGGATGGGGAGAAAGGAGACAGGTGCTGTCTCAGCTCCCTCCTTCCTTCCCAGCTTACTCCGCTCAGAGAGAGCCATCGCGACTATCGAAGCCAACGGAGGGGGGACTGGGAGAGAAGTGCTCCAAGAATCGGTAGAGGCGCCGTAATTGGCGCTCGTGTTCTCCTTGTTGCTGTTCGACATTTAAATAGAGCTGCGAGAGCAACTCGTAGCGCTGGGTCTGCTCATTGAGGCGCAGTAGCAGTGTTCCCAGTTGCTCCTGTTGCCCGGCCAGCACCCCCAGCAGCTCCTGCTGGGTCTCCTGTTGATCCCGACGGCGCTCCTCCAGCTCCCGTTCAAGATAGCTGAGCTGAAGTCCCTGCTGATCTTGCCGATCATGCTGTTGCTCCACGCGCTGGCGCTGCTCAGCGATCTGAGCCGTCAGGAACGTCATCTGTTGGGTCAGTTGTCCCAAAGTATGCGCCATCTGCTCCTGCTGGATACGCTGCTCTGCCAGTTGGGTAGTCAGGTGAAGCATCTCTCGCGTGAGCTGCTCGTGGACTTCGACCTCCTGTTGCACATGGGTCGTCAGGGCTTCGATCTGCTGACGAAGCAGGATGAGCGTCTGCTGCCACTGCTCACTGGTCTGCTGTAATCGCTCCGTCAGCTCTTCGAGTTGCTGTTCCAGCTCAGTCTGGCGGGTGCTGTTCTGGATCTGGAGGGCGGCGATTTCATCCTCAAAGGAGGTTTGCAGCCGAGTCAAGGCCTCATCGACAACAAGTCGCTGTTGCGCGGAGGCCTCTTGCTGTTGCTGAAAACGTGCCTCCAGTCGGCTGCGCAAGCGTTCCAGGGCCTCATGCTGGCGCAGGGCCTGCTCGCGGACTAGCCTGCGCAGGGCTGCCATCTCCTGAGAGACAAACTCGGGGGAGGCGACCGCGTGGGCTTCCCGAGGGGCTTCCGCGGCTGGCCGCTCGGGCAGCGAGCGCTGCTCTGGCTGACCACCCTCGTTCCTGGCTGGAGCGGGAGTCTGGACCGTGCTCGCCGAGGCAGCAACGCTAGCATTAAGCAAGGCCAGATCGCTAGCGCGGATCAGGCGTAGCTGGCTCCTGCTCTCGAGCGGGGGGCGACGTACTGGCAAGAGGCCTTGACTGATCCAGCGTTCGATGGTCGCCTCACTCTGCCCGCTCGTACGGGCGGCCTGGCTAATAGTTAACCAGCGATCTTCAGGGTTGGCCAGCTCGTCGACGAGGTGTTCCTGCTGCACAGCTTCTTCTGTCCTTGCAGGCGAGTCTTCCTGCATGTGTTCCTCGAACATGAAAGCAACTGCCTCCAGCTATCCGCTGGTCTCAGTATATGTTGCCAGCCCGGGGACGTCAACAGCAGAAGGCAGGAGGCCGGTCTCGACTAGTACGAGTGGCTAGTTGAGGTCAAGGATGAGAGGAGGGATAACCCCGTGGTCCAGTCCATCACTCAGACTGGACCAGGTGAGGCCGAGGCCGGGGCAGGCAGAAGCGCACGTGGCTTGCCAGTCTACTGTTGTGGGCTGGCGGCCTGCGCTTGCTGCTCCTGCTCGGCTTGCTTACTCTGCTGGCGCCAGAGGGTGACCTGGCGCTCAACCATCTGGATAAAGGTTTTCACGACCAGGGGGTCACGACTCTGGGCATAGGCTGGGACGAGCTGTCCAACAGTGCCGAGGCCCTGCTGGTCCAGGTAGTAGTTGCGCACATAACGGAACCAGTCGCGGATGCCGTCCTCCCAGCTCTGGTAGCTCCGGTAGCCACTCAAGGAGCGGCAGTGGCAATCAGCAGTGACTGGGGCGTGCAACAGGCCAGGCGAGTGGGTGACACGTGCCAGGCCCACGGTGCCGAAGGTGCTATCGTGCAGGAAGAACGCCAGGGCATAGACGGGGTCGATCCCCACCTGCTCTCCACTCTGGTAGATCAGGTGGGCGTCGCCGGCCAATGGTGACTGGTATTGGGTCAGCAGGCTAGCGATGAAATCAACCGTGACCGTCGGGCGCCCCTGGAGCGCGTAGCCATCGGCAGGATAGGGCACGGCAGTGGCCCGATTGCCGGCTGAGGGTCCGATAGCCGTTGGGGTAGGCACCGGTGTCGGCTGTTGGCCTGTACTACTTGCGTTCATTGTGGAAGTCGTGCCACTGACCGGACCAAAGAGCCGCAGTTGCTCGCTGCGCCAGGTGTCGACCGCTGCCTCGACTGCCCGGATGTAGCCAGCCACGTCGTTGTGATCAGCCGCCGGTGCATAGCGCGGAATGATCTCCTCGACGGTGGTCAGTCCCCAGCTATCGATGTAGACGCTGCGAATGAGCCGATACCAGGCGACAAAGCCGGCCTCCCAACTGGGAAAAGCTGCAAATCCATCGATGCAAGCGGCATCGGGAATGCAGCGCAGGTTACCCAGCGAGAGCGTCGTCTGGGCGATGCCCACTGTTCCAAAGGTGCTTTCATGGAAGAAGAAGGCTAGAGCATAGACGGGGTCGATCCCGTACTCGATCCCGTCGTCGTAGAGTGCCTGGCCTTTGCCAGCGGCTGGTGAGTGATAGCTGGTGAGCACGAGGTCGATCAGAGCGGGACTAACGGAGGGTGGTCCCGCAAGGACGTAGGGGCTAGCCGGCTGCGGCGCGGCGCGCAACGTTGCGCTCCCCGAGGCAAAGGAGGCGAAGCCAAAGAGGAGAAGCAAAAGGCTAACGATGAGAATTTTGCCGATCCGCTGCATGCGTCCGCCTTTCGTTATGGCCTCTCTTCCTCTAATGATACCCCATTTCGCTCAGAAAAGGCAGCCCCCCTGTAAAAAAGGTGGGGGAAGGTCAAGCGCGGTTGACGAGCCGGGCTGGTCAGGTTTGTCCCTGGCGTAGATAGAGTACAAAGCCAGGAAGATTCACGCGCCGGTAGTGGCGGCTGGCAAGAGTACTGGCCTGACTGCTGAGCAACGGGAACTCGCCGTTCTGGGCGTCGCTGAAGAGATAGGCAGCTCGGGGGTCGGCACTGACCTCCTGGTAATAAGGGGGATAGCGCACCAGGTCATTGCGCGTGAGCCAGGGATTAATGGTTGCGCAGATCACCTGCTCCTGGCTCACAAAGGTCAGGCGATCACAAATCCAGTAACCGGAATAGACGTGGCGGACTCCCCACTGCTCCAGGGTGGCTGCCAGAGCAACGTATTCCTGCTGACGCTGAGCGGCGCTGGGGATCTCAGGGAGGTTGGCAAGGGTACCCTCCAGGAAGGCCAGAACAAGCAGGGCCAGGACTGTCCCGGCGAGTAAGCGCTGGGCGCGGGCATAGACGCGTCCACGGTAGGCGGCAGTGCCGAGTAATAGTGAAGGCTGGTCCTGGAAGGCGTTGCCGATGCCAGAGTGGAAGCTCTGTTGAAAGAGGTAGACCGGGGGCCAGATGAGGGCGGGGGTCAGGATCAGCAGGCCCACCAGGTAGCGCATGCTCTGAGGGCGCTGCGCCGCTGTCAGGCTGACAGTGTAGCTCAGCAGCGTGATGAGACCTGCGAACAGCAGGAGCAGGCGACTGGCGTGCAAAGCCTGTGCCTGTCGCTTCTTCCCCCTCAGACGGCCCTCTTTTGAGGGCTGCCAGAGCTTCCAGAGGTGGCGCAATGACAAGAAGAGGGAGCTGGCGAGCAGGAGGAGAAAGCCAAGGCTCCAGCCGCCGTAGAGCGCGGCGCAGCTAAGGCTCTGGCCATGCTGCCAGCCGTAGAAGGGCAGGGCTTCCAGAGGGCAGGTCGGCGTCATGCCGGTGGCCAGGGGCAAGCTGTAAAGAAAGGTGCCAGCCAGTTTCTTGAGCCAGAGTTGCAGACCCGTAGGAGGTATCCCGGGATAGCGATTCTGGCTATAGAGGGCCAGGAAAACGCTGAGCGAGTCCTGGCCGGCGGGAGCCTGGAGATTGTAGAGAATCAGCGGGAAGGCCCCGAGGGCCAGACCGGCCAGGAGGAGGAGCGGCAGGACCGGGTACCTCAGCCATTCACGCCAGCTAAAAAGCACCAGGAGCAGCGCCGCGCACACGAGGAAGGGTATCACCAGCCAATGACTCCACAGACCCAGGCCGGCTACAAGTCCCCAGGCGAAAGAAGCTAGCAGACGTCTCTTGGGCCATGACTCTTCTGGCACCTCCGGCTGAGTCTGCGCCAGCCAGGCTGCCAGAAGCATAGCCAGTGAACCAAAAGCCAGGGTCTCCACAGCTCCTCCAACGGCGCGCATTTCGGGGGTCAAGACATAGCGTGGCGCCAGGCTGAGCAGCACCAACGAGAGGAGAGCCACCATGCGCCCATAAAGCAGTCGGGCTAGCTGGTAGAGAGCGAGCGCAAAGAGGAGGAGAAAGACCAGCATGGCCAGGCGCAGCGAAAGCAAGGAGGGGCTGAAGAGGTGAAAGAAGACGGCCGCCACGTAGGCCTCGCCGGCCCCCATATAGTTTTGCCCATAGTAGAAGATAGGCCAGTCCTGGCCACGGGCGATATGGAGAGCCATCAACCCCATCGTTCCTTCCTCGCTGTCGGTGCCGGGCCAGCCAGCAAGGCTGAAGCCTAGGCGTATCGCCAGCATGGCGACGATGAGAGTTAGGGCTGCGAGCTGCTCGCCTGCTCGCCGCAACTGCATACGCAAGGTTGATAAGGAGGCCATCATTCCCCTTTCCTTGCAGAAGAGGACAGAGACGAGACACCTGCCTGCCCAGAGGCAGGGATTACCTTTCAGCTCTCTATCTTGAGTGAATCTATTCTAGACGACTTGCCGTGCGTTGCCTAGATGATTGGGCGAAAAATACCGGCATTGGCTGTCTTGCTGTTCCACTGCCCCGGCTTGACCGCCAGGAAGCAGGAGGGGACCGATCGACGGTTGCCGACCACGAGATTTTGGTGAGGCAATTCAGCTATACTGTGTCGTATCAAGGCTGATGACGGAGGAGAAGAAAGCTGACCATGAGCCGAGATGGATATGCTGGGCAGGTCCAACAACGGATCGACGCGTTGTTGGCCGCAATGACCCTCGAAGAGAAAGCCGGGCAACTCACGCAGTATTTCTACTTCCCGGGTTTCACCCTCCAGACCTCCTTTGTGGAGGAAGAGATTCGCTCTGGAAAGGTGGGGAGCCTTCTCTTCGTCGCCGACCCGGTGCAGACCAATCGACTCCAGCGCCTTGCGGTTGAGGAGAGCCGCCTTGGCATCCCGCTGCTCTTTGGCTTCGACGTCATTCATGGACTGCGGACCATCTTTCCCGTGCCGCTCGGGCTGGCGGCCTCCTGGGACCCGCAGCTGGTCGAGCAGGTGCAAACGGTAGCGGCACGGGAGGCACGCGCTGTCGGTATTCACTGGGCTTTTGCCCCGATGGTGGATATTGCTCGTGATCCTCGCTGGGGCCGTATCGTCGAAGGGGCTGGAGAGGATCCCTACCTGGGCGCACGCCTGGCTGCCGCACATGTGCGAGGCTTTCAAGGCGAGGGGATTGGCGCAGCCGAGCGCATAGCCGCTGGACCGAAGCACTTTGTGGGCTATGGAGCAGCGCTAGGCGGACGCGACTACGATGAGGTCAACCTTTCTGAGAGTGAGCTACGCAATGTCTATCTGCCGCCGTTTGCAGCAGCAGTTGAGGCGGGCGCTGAAAACATTATGAGCTCCTATGTGGGGATCAATGGAGTGCCAGCGGCGGCAGACCGCCGGCTGCTCACCGAGGTGCTGCGGAACGAACTAGGCTTCCAGGGATTCGTGGTGAGCGACGCCAACGCAGTGATCGACCTGACCACGCATGGTCTGACGCGCGACGATCGCGATGCCGCCCTGCGGGCGCTGCAGGCTGGCCTGGATATGGAGATGTCTCTGGGTGTACAGTTTGGGGGTGAGACTGGTCCAGCGGCGCGTCCGGCGGCGTTCTCCACGCTGCCAGAGGCGGTGCGTGCTGGCCAGATCGAGGAGCGAGTGCTCGACGCGGCGGTGAGACGAGTGCTGGCGCTCAAGTTCCGCCTGGGCCTCTTTGAGCACCCCTATGTTGATGAGATGCGCGCCAACATGGTACTCAGCTCGCCCGCCCATCGTGAGCTGGCGCGCGTGGCCGCTGAGCGCTCAGCGGTGCTCTTGCGCAATACAGGTGTCTTGCCACTCGACCGTGCGGCACTGCGTCGGCTCGCTGTGATCGGGCCACTGGCGGCGGATAAGCGGGCGACCCTTGGCCCGTGGGTCTTCGTGCCGGAGCTCGAGCGTACGGTCACCGTCCTAGAGGGACTCCATCAGATGGCAGGCTCCACACTGCAGATCGACTATGCTCCTGGGGTGCCGCTGCCAACCCGTCCCATCCCTTCGCCATTTGCCGCTCTCGACCAGCTCGTCCCAGGCGCATCTTTGGCGGGGGAACCGTCATTGGACGAACGGGCCGAGTTCGAGCGAGCCATCGCCCTGGCCCGCTCGGCGGATGTTGCGGTGCTGGTACTGGGCGAGGCGGCAGACATGAGCGGGGAGGCGGCCTCGCGCTCAACGCTCGACCTGCCAGGCCGGCAGTTGGAGCTGTTGGAAGCAGTGGCTGAAACCGGGACGCCACTGGTCCTGGTGCTGCTCTGTGGCCGGCCCCTCGATCTGCGCCGTGTGGTTGAACGGACGGCAGCCCTGCTGGTGGCCTGGCACCCGGGCAGTGAAGGAGGCAACGCCGTGGCCAGGCTGCTCTTTGGCGAGGCCACTCCTGGGGGCAAGTTGCCCGTGAGCTGGCCGCGCAGCGTGGGACAAGTGCCCTTGATCTATGCGCATCTGCGCTCGCACCAGCCGCATACAAGCGGCCTACGCTACTGGGAGGAAGAGAGCACGCCCCTCTATCCTTTCGGTTTTGGCCTCAGCTATGGTGAGGTGGAGTATAGCGATTTGCAGCTGAGTGCCACCTCGATCGGCCTTCACGATACGCTGGACGCCAGCGTGGTGCTCCACAACCGCTCGCAGCGTCCTCTCGAGGAGGTAGCGCAGCTCTACCTGCATCAGCGCTATGGGAGGGCAGCCCGTCCGGTACGTGAACTGAAGGCGTTTGAACGCGTGAGTCTGGCCCCCGGAGAGAGGCGTACGCTCCGCTTCACGATCGGGCCAGAGGCGAGGCGCTACTGGAGCGCCGCCGCTGGAGCCTATGTGCTCGATGAGTCCGTCTTTGACGTTTGGGTGGGCGGCTCATCGCAGGCCTCCTTGCACGCCGAGTTCACTGTGCAGGCCGACAGCCAGGTTGGCCGCTGACCCTGCCCAGGGAAGGCAGCGATACCGCGGGCGCTGATCCCAGATCAGGCGGCTTCGCCCGGCCTGGGTCAGTGCTCCCCTGGCAGGGCGGCGTTTGGTTTGGTAACAGCGTCTGGAAGGACCATAAAGGTGCATACAGGCTATGCAGGTGCAGAATCCGATCATTCCTGGTTTCCACCCCGACCCGAGCATCTGCCGTGTCGACGATGACTACTATCTGGTTACCAGCTCCTTCGAGTATGTTCCCGGTGTGCCTGTCTTTCACAGCCGCGACCTGGTCCACTGGCAGTGTCTTGGCTACTGCCTCACTCGCCCTGAGCAACTTCCCCTGCCGAGGAGCGAACCGTCGCTGGGGATCTTTGCCCCAACCATCCGCTTCCATCAGGGCAACTTTTATATGGTCACCACCAATATGGACCTGCAGGCAGGGAGAGGAGGAAGGAGTAACTTCTACGTCACTGCCCGCGACCCGCGTGGCCCCTGGTCCGATCCGATCTGGCTGGAGCAAGGGGGGATTGATCCCTCGCTCTTCTTCGATGACGATGGCCGAGTCTATCTGACGAGTACTGCAGAGGGTCAGGAGCAGGGCATCCAGCAGAGCGAGATCGACCCGGTCACAGGCCGGCTCTTGACGAAACCCCGCCTTCTCTGGCGAGGAACTGGCGGTGCCTACCCTGAAGGCCCGCATCTCTACAAGATCGATGGCCGCTATTACTTGATGATTGCCGAAGGAGGCACCTCATATGGCCATATGGAGACGCTGGTTCGGGGACCAACGCCGTGGGGGCCGTGGGAAGCCTGTCCCCACAACCCTATCTTGAGTCATCGCAGTCTGCTTAGCCCAATTCAGGCCACTGGTCACGCCGACCTGGTGCAGGCCCAGGACGGCAGCTGGTGGCTTGTCTGTCTGGGGATCAGACCTCAGCCCTTCACCGGACTCCATCAGCTAGGGCGCGAGACCTTCCTGGCCCCGGTAGTCTGGGATAGCCGCGGCTGGCCACACGTCGGCGAGAACGGACGGCTCAAGCAGACCTTCGAAGGGCCACAGCTGCCTTCCGTGTCCTGGCCTGCCCGCGCCGTGCGTGATGACTTTGATCAGCCCACGCTCGGTCTCGACTGGAACTTCCTGCGTTGGCCTCCCCCGGGCAGCTGGTCGCTGGCCGCCCGCCCTGGCTTCCTGCGTCTGCTCGGCAACACGGCCACGCTTGATCAAGGCCACGGCGTGGCCTTCGTAGGAAGACGACAGGAGCATGGGCAGTGCACCGTGACAGCGCAGCTCGAATTCGCTTCTCAGATTGAGGGTCATGAGGCCGGCCTGACCGTCTGGATGAACCGTGAGCACCACTATGAGATCGCTGTCCTCTGTCAGGAGGGGGAGCACTGGGTCATTGTGCGCCGACGCATCGGAAGCCTGGCGGCCATCGTTGCCCGCGAGCGGGTAGAGGCAGGGCCGATCACCCTCGGCATTCGGGCCATTCAGCCGACGCAGCCCGCGTTCGGTGCCGTTTCCCTCTATCTTTTCTCGTACACCCAGGGTGAGGCAGGGAGGCGCGAGTTGGCGCAAGGTGAGGCTCGCTATCTGACCTCAGAGGTCGCTGGTGGCTTCACAGGCGTCTACTTCGCCCTCTATGCGACTACCAACGGAAGGAGCGGCACCGCAGTCGCCGACTTCGACTGGGTCGAGTACCAGCCCGCTCCCGACTTCGCCTCCTGAAGTCAGCGACTTTGCTGCTGAGGAGCGCGGAACCGGAAGGAGGGAGGTCAAAGAGCCTGCCCCCCTCCGGTTCCATCCTCGACCCTGGCCCTGTTCTCAGTAAGCTCATCCGGCTTGCCCCTCGCGGGTGCGGGCTAGGCTCGTCGTGGCCGTACCGTTCAGGCAGTGCTACCCTCACGCAGACGGAAGACCTCGACCGAGCGACGCAGGTACTCGACCCGCTGCGCCAGTGCCTCGACATGCTGCGACGCCTGGCGCGTGTTCACATTCATCTGGCGAGTCGCCTGGGAGAGGCGCTGCATGGTTTGCACAATCGAGGTAAAGGCCTGCAGCTGGCGGGCCGCCATATCTGTAATGCGCTCGATCTCGCGTGCTTGCAACTCAACGGCTTCAGAAATCGTCTCCAGAGCAGCTCCAGCCTCCTGCGCTCGATCAGCTCCAAAGGCACTTTCGTGTTCTGTAGTACGCATCGAACTTGTCACCGCATTGATATCCTGCCGTACTCCATCGACGATCTGCACGATCGAGCGCGCCTGGCTGTTTGCTCGCTCGGCCAGACGCTGGATATCAGCCGCTACCGCTCCGAAACCGCGCACTGACTCCCCCTCGTAGGCCACCAGGGTTGCCGCATCCTGAGCCAAACGGTTCGTCTGCTCGACAATGGCTGAGATTACCTCGACGGTACTGTTAATAGCGCGCGAATGCTCGTCAAGCTTCTCAACCTTAGCAGCGGTCGCCTGTACATTCTCATAGATGCGCTTTAGACCTTCGAGCACTTGTTGGACGGCCTGGCGACCCTGGCGCACATGCTGAAGCGACTCATGGGTACTTGACTGCAGCATATTGGCGCGCTCAGCGATATTGCGGCTGGAGGAGGCAATATGCTCGATCTCGCGGGTCGCACGGGCGATCTGTTGCAGCTGCTGGTCGCCTGTTTCCACCAGGCGCGCCAGAGCATCGACGACGACCGTTGTTGAGATGGCCACCTCGCGTGCTGCCCCCTTGACACGCATGACCAGGCTGCTCAGTTCGGCCAGCATATAGTTAAAGGCATTGGCGATAATCTGCAGCGTCCCGCCAGTCATTCGCGCGCGTCCGCTCAAATTGCCCTGGCTGACTCCGCTGACATCGCCTACCAGAGCCTCAATCTGCTTCTGCAGGGCATTGCGCTGATCTTGAATCTCCTGGATCAGGCGCACCATGTGGTCGAGCATGCTATTGAGCGAGCGGGCCACCAGGGCGATCTCATCGCGGCCCGAGACCGGGGCGCGAACGCTGGTGTCGCCCTGGGCGATACGGCGTGTTAGGCGAGCCAGCTGGCCCAGGGGGCGGGCGATTGTCCAGTAGACAAAGGTTCCGACCAGTAAGACCACAGCGATAATCAAGATGGCGGCCAGCGCGATCTCAATCGCCGTCTGTGTAGCCTGGGGGCCAGTTACCTCGACCACCTTATCGCCGACGGTCTCCGTGAGATCGACGAGGTGCTTCCAATCATTTTCCAGAGGGGTATAGACACTGTTGGCCTGTTGCAGCAGCTGGGTGGTCTTGCTCGTAGTGCTGGAAGATTGCAACGCCGCCAGCTCGCGATCTTGCGCTTGCAGGTAGTGCTCCCACTCACCTGACAGGATGCGCTGCAGCGTCTGCTGCTGGTCACTGGCCAGGCCACGGGTACTGCTCTCGCTCTCTAGCAGCGTGCGGATGGGGGCCATCTGTGGCGAAGTGGCCAGCTGGTAGTTGTGCTGGTAGCTCGTCAGGCCCTGGGCGAAGCTTGACTCCAGCGTTTTGATCTCGGCGGTCAGGCGCTGGCGCAAGGCAGCCAGATCAGTATTGGGGGCCCCAGCAATAGTCGTTGACACGAATGTCTGGGCCTGCAGGGCGATCAGGTCGGCATGCATATGCTGCAGGTTTGCCAGCTGGGTTGTGGCCACGTGGACGGCATCAGTGCTCACCTGGACCGCCTGGCTGCGGCCATTAAGGGTATCGATATAGGCCCGTCCGAGCAGCCAGAGGATGATGCCCGGAATGACAGCCACTAGCATAGCTGCTAGAAAGAGACGCCGTACAATGGGCGCCTGCGAGATCCATCTCATCGAAACCATCGTGCTCACGTTCCCTTCTTGCTTCTCTACACCTGGTCGTTCGCGGGGCAGCGATCGGACCAGTGGGCTACTCGGACCACTCAAACATGATGCAAGGTAAGCGCCACCTGCTCATTATCGGGGTAGCTATAGGGGGACGGCACAGCGTAGGGATTGTGCTCATCGGGCCATCCCACAAAGCGGGCCGTTGTGTACTCATACCAGTTGACGCTGTAGAGCAAGGGAATCGAGGGCAACTGCTCCACCATAATGCGCTGCAGTCCAGTGAGAGCCTGCTGCTGTACTGTGGGATCGGTCGAGTGGGCATATTGAGCCAATAGCTGATCGGTTGTGGGGTCGCTCCAGCGCTCCCAGTTCGAGGGAGCAGATTTCCCGATCGGTGCTGTGTTGGCGCTATCGAGCAAAGCATCGTACAGATAGTAAGGGGAGGGGCCGCTATTGGTCCAGGAGATCGCGCTCTCAAAGGAACCCAGCTGCAGATCCGAGACATAGGTATTGAGCGGGAGCGCCTTAACCGTGACCGAGATGCCGATCGCGGCCAGATCCTGGGCCATCAAGGCACAATCCTTTTCCCAGTCAGTCCAGCCAGAAACAACCTCCATGCTGAAAGCCAGCTGCCGGCCCTCGCGATCTACGAAGATGCCATCGCTTCCCCGCGTAAAGCCGGCCCCTTCCAGCAGGCGGATGGCGCGCGCCCGATCGATCTGGAA
This sequence comes from Thermogemmatispora aurantia, assembly GCF_008974285.1. Classification (GTDB taxonomy): domain Bacteria; phylum Chloroflexota; class Ktedonobacteria; order Ktedonobacterales; family Ktedonobacteraceae; genus Thermogemmatispora; species Thermogemmatispora aurantia. The sequence continues at coordinate 107,868 of NZ_BKZV01000003.1, forward strand.
CGAGAGCGAGCGATACTGCGGAGCCAGGAATGAACGGTAGGCAGGCAGGACAATGCCCGTTGGATGAGGCGGCGGCTCGTAACCGTTCTCGCCCTCCTTCGAGAGGCTCTCACGGTCGATCGCCAGACTGATAGCCTGGCGCACAGGGAGCAGATTGAAGGGATAGCGGGCAGTATTGAGATAGAGCATGACGATGGCAATGGGAGGCAGCCAGTAACGGTTGTGAGTCGGATCACGCGCCACAAAGCTCTGGAGATTCGAACTAAAGAGGCCCGTCCAGTCAATAGACCCCTGGGCCAGGAGCAGGTCAGCGCTGGCGTTGGAGACATAGGCCGGATACCGCAACTCGCTGATATACGGTTTGCCCGGCTGCCAGTAGTGTGGATTACGTTCCAGGATATAGAGCGTGGGATCAAACGACTTCAGGATGAAGGGGCCGGTGCCGACCGGATTCGGATTAGCTTCGTGCACGGGATCCTTGACGTGCTCCCAGATATGGCGGGGCACGATGTAGGTCTGGCCACCGATGTACCACTCCTCTGGAAACGATGGCTGCTTGAAAGTAATGACCACACGGTATGGATCGGGGTTCGTCACCGCCTGGAGGGTGGTCCAGATGCTATGAAGATCCAGGGCCGGAAAGCGGTGGAGCAAGTTGAGCGTAAAGACCACATCGTCGCTGGTAAAAGGCTGACCATCGCTCCACTCGACTCCGCGGCGCAGCTGGAAGGTGAGCGTCTTGAGGTCGCTAGACCAGGAGAAGCTGGTCGCCAGCCAGGGCTTCACCTGGCCGGTCTCCTGGTTAAAGAAGAGCAAGGTCTCATAGATCATCCCCTTGGTCCCGCTGAGCGTCGAGTTATCGGCGGCAAAGGGATTAAAGAAACGCTGGAAGCGTCCATAGGGGCCGGGGACAATGGTTAAGGCTCCCCCATACTTGATCTGTGAACCTGGCTGGGTGCTGCTGGTCGGCGTACTGCCAGGCACACAAGCTGTCATCACCAGCAGCAGGGCTGCAGCCAGCACCAAGAGCCGGGGAACATGCCGGCGCTGGCGCCTGCCACGGAGTTGAGTCACCCAGAGTGAGTCAGGGCCAGGCGAGGAGCCGCACCACGAAGCGGGACTGAGACTATGAGGCTCACAGGCAGGGCGAGTGTGATCAGGGACAGTGCTGGGCATGGTGCATCCTCCTTGACATCAACATCAGATCCTACTGATAGGACTCGCCGTCGGAAGCTTGCGGTGGCTGCGAGACCCACAGCTGTGAAGAGGGCAAAGGGGTATTGGGGCTGGACCCTGGTAGCCCCATCGGCGGCAGAGGTGTCACTGCCCCACTGGGAGGCAAAGGGGTCTGTGGCGGAAGGGGCAGCAGGCCGGGCTGAGATTGGCTGAGCGGGGCACTCACAGGCCGCGTGCCTGAGCCAAGTGGAGAGATCGACCCGGTCGTTGTCAAGCTACGCCGCTCGCTTGCAATCGCTGTCGGGGCTGCTGACTGCTCACGTGAGACCCTGAAGGCATCGACGGAGATCCGCAGATGCTCAACCAGGGAGGCCAGGCGCTGCATATGATGAGTCGCCTCGCTCAAGCGGGCCTTGTTCGTCTGCGTCAGATCGGCCACATACTGCATAATCTGGACTGCCGCCGTGGCCAGCTCCATCTGTCTGGTCACCAGGCTTGTGATATCGGCGATGTCGCGGGCCTGGCGCTCAACTGTGGCAAAGATACCTTCCAGGGTACGCTCGATGTCCTGAGAAACCTTGCTTTCCACAGTGGTCTCGCGCTGGGTACGCTCCATAGAGGTAGCGGCCTCGGCAATATCCTCCTGGGCATTGCGCACGATGCGTGCGATGTTATTGGCCTCCAGCTTGGCCTGCTCGGCCAGCCGGCGGATGCGCACGGCCACCGCGCCGAACTCTTTGCGTCCCTCGCCGGCCATCGCGGCCTGGATAGCTGAATCGAGGGCGAGGCGATGGGTCTGGTAAGCCAGGCTGAAGATGACCTCCACAATATCGTTGATCTCCTGTGAACGTTCGCCCAAGCTGCGCACACGCTGTGTCGTTGCCTGCACATGGGACTGAATGTGGCCGAGGCGGTTAATCGCGTCCCAAGTGGCTTGATGCCCACCAGTGGCGCTGCGCTGCGTGTCTTGAGCGATGCCTTCCAGAATCTGGGCGTGTTGGGCCACCTCCTGACTCGCCAGAGCCATCTGCTCCACCCCGCTCGCCGCCTCATTGATCTGCTGAATCTGAAATTCCCCGAGCTGGCTGAGGCGAGTCATCTGTTCCAGCGTGAGTCGGGTCGAGGTCTCCACCTCGCGCGCCACCTGCTTGATACGGATCACCAGGCCCTCCAGCTCGCTGATCATGTAATTGAAGGAAGAAGCGAGCACTCCCAGTACGTCGCCGGTCACATCAGCGCGGATGCGCAAATCGCCCTCGCCAACCCCTTTCACCTCGCTCGCCAGATTCCCGATGCGCGTTTGCAGGAGATCGCGCTGCTGCTGCGTATTCTCCATCAATTGGACAATGGTGTCGAGCATGGTATTCATTGAAGCTGCCACGCGGGCGATCTCGTCACGTCCGCTGAGCCTGGCGCGCGCCATCGTATCGCCCGCGCTAATGCGCCGGGTGAGCTGGATGAGCTGGCGCAGTGGACGGCTGATCGTCAAGTTGACAAGGTAGCCAATGGTAAAGACAAAGAGCATGGAGATGGGGATGGCGGTCACGGTCCCAATCAACATGGGGACGGTCTGTGAGGGACCAACGCGCACGACCTCGGTGTTGACACGCTCGGCAATGTCTACAATGCGTTGCCAGCTCGCTAACAGCGGTGTATAGAGCTGATCAGCCTTCTGCAGGAGCTGGGCTGCCTGGGCCAGAGGCATGCGCGTATCGAGGCCGATCAAAAGGTCGTCCTGGGCGGCCTTGTACTGGGGCCATTGATGCTCCAAAATAAGGTCGAGCAGCTGCTGTTGCTCACTGATAATAGTGGTGTGCGGGTCATTATCAAGCAGAATCTGCCGGATGTCGGCCATCGCCGGGGCAGTGGCGAGCTGGTACTGTTCTTGATAGGCCACGCTGTCGACATCGAAGCTCCCTTCGATGCTGAGCACCTGCAGGATGACGTCCTCTTCTGCACGCGTTACGGTAGCATCGCTGGTGCTATTGGTGGTGACGCTTGGCAATAGAGCCACCAGCAGCGCGTGCATGCTCTGCAGGCGCGCTAGCTCGGTGGTGGTAATCTTGATGGTCTGGTTACTGATCAGGACAGCTTGCCTTCCCGACTCCAGGGCATGAAAATAGATGCTGCTGAGGAAAACAATCGCAATAAAGGGAATGATGGTTGCCCAGGCGAAGGTGGCAAAGAGCCGTAGGGAAATCGGCGTGTTACTGATCCATCTCGGCATCTTCCTGGCCTCCTCTCTTGCGCTCGGCTCCGTCGCGCTCTCTCTGCCGCTTGCGGGTTCGCTCGCAGGACCACACGCGGTCATTGACGTCAAACGCTGCCAGTGATGTTGAGCTAAGTATACAATATCAGTAGTCATGGAATTCCTAAATGGTTGATTAGTCACCTGAATTTCTTACTGACATTCTTCTCTGCGTTGTTACGGTACCGGTACCGTAACAACATCAGAAATCGATTCACTGTGCAAAGGAGAGGTTTGTTCGCCGGCGAGGCATGCGGGCGATGGGCGCTGCGCGTCTTGGGAGCAGGGCACAGGGTCGTGGCAAGAGAGCAGCGAGCGCGAGGAGAAGAGCGAGGTGAACGGCGATCTGGTGACGGAGCGGATGGGGTCAGCGGCGCAGAGGGAGGGGGGGCAGTGTTAGTAGAAGGAGGGCGCCGGGCAGGGGGGGTGGAAGGCTGCCGGCGCTGTGAGCGGAAGCAATCAAGAAGAGGAAGACGAAGACCAGGAGCAACACCGCCAGAGCGATGGCTGTCAGCACGATCGCCGTGCGCAGGCTCAGGCCCTTCTCGGGCAAGGAGAGCGGCCACCCCTGGGATTGGGCCGCCTGGGTTGACGGGGAAGGAGCCGTGGAGGCAGGGGACGGTCTACGTCGTGTGCGTATCAGTCCTCCCTGTCTCTGGGAGTCACTGACGACTGGGGCGGAAGGAGCGGCCTGAACGCGGGTCGATGGGAGCACCAGGCGCTGCGGTTGCTCCTGACTGGCCTGACTGCCAGAGCGTGCCGAACGAGCCGGGCCGCCTGGGGCCTGTAGGCTGGTCCAGCCGCAACGAGGGCAGCCTGTCTGTGAAGAAGCCAGTGGCATCTGGCAGACTGGACAGCTGACGCCGGGGGTGCTGGTGCGAGCCTGATGCAGATCCTCATAGAGCTGGGGCAGGTCCGGCTGCGTCTTATGTGGATCGACGGCGCGCCCTCTTTCCGCTGTGGGGGTGGGCGGCTCCTGACGCGCTGGCTGTAGCTGCTCCAGTACCTGTCTCAACTCGGCCTTGAACTCTGCCACCGACTGATAGCGCTCCGTAGGCTTGAGTGCCATTGCGCGCTGAATAATGGCGTTGAGCCGCTGCAGAATCTCTGGCGGGAGCATAGCGAGCTGAGCCACATGGCGCGGCATGCGCGTGCCGCGTGTGGGGCGAGCGGCCTCGAAGCGGAAAGATTTACCCGCCTTCTCCTCTGCCAGCAGGCGAGCCAGCTGCTCCTGAAGCGAAGGTAGGCCAGAATGTCCCTGCTGGAGCGCCTGATTGCGGGCGGAAACGCTGGCCGGCTCTTGCATTGTCAAGGCGAAATACAGTGTCCCTCCCAGGGCGTAGACGTCGGAGCGGGGGTCGGTGCCGCTCCCGCCGGGGTACTGTTCGGGCGGAGCATAGCCGGGCGTGCCTTGATGGCGGGCGAAGAAGAGTGTGCGCGCTCCGTCAGCCACCGCCTTAGCGTTGCCCAGGTCGACCAGATAGGCAGTTCCATCGGACGTGATGCGGATATTGTCGGGCTTGATATCGCGATGGATCACTGGCGGTTGCTGGCTATGGAGAAACTGGACAGCGTCGCAGACCGCCAGCAGCCAGCCCAGAATCACAGGCAAAGGAATAGCCTCATCGTGCTGGCGGGCCAGACGCAGCTGTTCGGTCAGGTCGCGCCCTTCGATATAGCTCAACACGACGTAGTAGCGTCCGCGCTCGCTAAAGGCATCGATAAAACTGGGCAAGTGGGGATGGTGGAGGCGGCTGAGCACGCGAGCCTCATGCTGGAGCTGGGCCTGACCACTGGCACCGGTGACCAGGTATTCTTTCACCGCACAAGGCTGGTTCGTGCGCAGATCCACCGCCAGGTAGACATGGCCGAAGCCGCCGCTGCCCAGGGCTCGTTCGATGCGGTACTGGCCACGCATGATCGTCCCCGGCGGGATGGTTTCGATCATCATAGATGCTCTCTCTTCCTCCAGTTATCGCTCGGCTAAGAATAGGGAGAGGCGGCGCCCCATGAGGCCCCGCTGCATTATAACACTCCTGTCGCGCCACTGTCATGGACACACGCTACAATGGCTAGCTCGCTGGCTGCGAGAGAGACGGACCGGCGGGCAGTAACCCCCAGCCGGGCGCAAGTTGCCATGTTCTACGAGGCTCTCCTGGAGAGACAAACGCCCCTGTTCCCCTTTTCTTACCGATGAACCTGTCTCCAGGGAGAAAGCACCTGGTCCGGGACCCTGGATCGCGGTTGCTGTAGCCCTGTGCTGTCCACCGCCCCTGGTGGCATCCGCCACAGGCCAGCTCATCTAAACAGGTGTGCATTGGCTGGTGCCGAGGCGACCTGGACGTGCTATGCTAAAACAACACTCCTGTATTTCTTACTGTCCCTGTCGTACCCGGTGGCCCTGCTTTGCCTGAAGCAGCCGGGAGGCGAGCCTTCTGAACCTGAATTGAAAGGTAGAGTGAACGAACGGATGCCTGTGGAGAGCTTGACCAGCGGCTTGCTCTTCGACGAGCGCTTTCTAGCCCATGATGCGGGAGTCGAAACCTCTGTGCAGACCCGCGAGGGGAGCTTTCAGCTCGATCCAGAGCCGCATCCCTCGGACGTGGCCATTATCAAGCGCACCTGGCAGTTTCTGGAGCGTTCTGGCCTCCTCGGGCGTATGCGGCATCTGCGTGCGCGGCCTGCCCGAGAGGAGGAGCTGCTCGTCTATCACACGCGCCCCTATCTTGACGGCTTGCAAGCCCACGCTGCGGGTGGGCCGCGACAAGGCGACTGGGGCGAGATCGACGAAGATACACCGGTGAGCGCCGGCTCGCTAGAGGCAGCCTTTTGCGCTGCCGGCGGGGCCTGTCAGGCCGTGAAGGCTGTGATGGACGGAGAGGTACGCAATGTCTACGCACTACTGCGACCACCCGGTCACCATGCTGAGCGCAACCGGGCCCTGGGCTATTGTATCTTCAATAACGCGGTGATCGCCGCCGAGTACGCGCGCCGAACCTACGGCTTGGAGCGCGTGATGATCATCGATTGGGATGTTCACCACGGCAACGGAACCCAGGAGGCTTTCTATGCAGACCCGGGAGTGCTCTTTGTTTCGCTGCATCAGCGCGACTGGTATCCCCGTCTGTCGGGTGAGTTAGAGCAAGTTGGGAGAGGGGCCGGCGTAGGCTACACTGTGAACATCCCCCTGCCGGCAGGCACAGGTGACCGCGGCTATATTGCTGCCTTTGAGCAGCTGGTGCTGCCGATCGGTCTGCGCTATCGCCCGCAGCTGATCCTCATCTCGGCGGGACAGGATGCGAGCTGGCTTGATCCGCTGGCGCGTATGATGATGACGCGTCAGGGGTTCCGGCGCCTGAGCGAGCTGGTGGCTGGCCTGGCCAATGAAGTCTGCGAGGGGCGCCTGGTTGCCCTGCAGGAGGGCGGATACAGTCGCGCCTACGTGCCCTATTGCACTGCGGCCATTGTCGAGGCTCTGCTCGGCGTTGACCTGGGTATTGTCGATCTCTATGCCGGCGCCTGGGAGCTGGAGCGCAGTGCGACCATCTTTACGCAAGCCACTCGCCAGGCCCTGGAGGAGGCCCGACGCTGGCATCGTCAATGGTGGCCGCTGTGAGAGCAATGGAATAGGGAAGGACTGGCGAAGAGATGGACGGGTGGCCAAGAGCGACCTGACCTGACGGCTGAGGATGAGTGGTGGGGTGGGGAGTAGGGTGCAGTCAGGTAGCTTCACGAGACATGGCATGGTTCAGAAAGGAACATCGAGTGTTGAATAGCAAGGGCGAGGGGCGCTGGCGCCTCCGGGGCTATCTGCTGGTTGGGCTGGCCTCGCTCCTCTTTGGTTTCAATGGGAACCTCGCACGCAAGCTGTTCGATGAAAGCGCGCTCACGCCGCTGACGCTGGTGGAGTGGCGCATGCTCATCGGGGGGGCCTGCCTGTTTGTTTTGCTGGGCGTGGCCCAGCGCGGAAAAGTTTGGCCGCCGCGCCGGAGCTGGGGCTGGCTGCTGGCCTTGGGCCTGGCGATGGCGACAGTGGCCTATAGCTACTTCATGGCCATTAGCCGTCTACCGGTGGCTATTGCCCTGGTGATCCAGTTCAGCACCCCGGCCTGGCTGGTGCTCGGTGAGGCGCTCTGGCGACGTCGCTGGCCGGCCCTGCCAGTATTGGGAGCCTTGCTGCTGGCGGGAAGCGGTCTTGTGCTGGTGACGGGAGCCTGGCAGCAACAATTCTTGCGTTTGGATGGCCTGGGGTTGCTCTACGCGTTATTCTCGATCCTCTCCTTTGCTGCCTACCTGCTGCTGGGGCGACGTGTTGGGCGCGAGCTGTCGGCTCTGAGCGCGACGACCTGGGGGGCAATTGTCGCTGCCCTTTTCTGGCTGCTCGTGCAGCCGCCGTGGCGTATACCGCTCGCTAGCCTGCAGCCGGGTCTGTGGCCGGCATTGGCAGCAGTAGGGGTGCTGGGTATGGCGCTGCCGTTCCTGTGCGAGCTGGCGGCCTTGCGCTATCTGGATGCGGGCCGGGTGGGTATCGCAGCCATGTTAGAGCTTGTAGCTGGCAGTGCCATCGCCTACGTCTGGCTTGGCGAAGCATTGACTCCTGACCAGCTTCTCGGAGGGGTGCTCGTCATACTCGGCGTGGGGCTCCTTCATTACGAAGAGCTGCGTCATCAGGCCAACGGTACCCTTCCGCCAGTGGAGCTGACGCCAACCGGAGTGGAGGAAGGTTCCGGGGGCCAGCCAGGTCGGGGGAAATGCCTGCGCGACCTGGCTGTAGGCCAGGGACAAGAGGGCCAGGAGGAGCCGGGATCAGCGAGATGAGGATGAGGGCCAGAAGAGGCTGGGTGAGCAATCGCCGCCGTGAGGGAGGACTCAGCGAATCGACTTCTCGCGATTCGGGTCCTCGCGCTCCTGACGATAGGTCTCGTAGGCTTCCCGTACCAGGCGGCAAATCTCCTGGGGATCATCCGAGACGCGCAGCAGCTCGGCATCGCCTGGAGAAATCTTGCCTTCGGCCAGCATCGTCTGGTGCAGCCAGTGCAGTAAACCGCCCCAGTAGCGAGAATCGTAGAGGATCACCGGGAAATGGCTGACCTTGCGCGTCTGAATCAGGGTCAGGGCCTCGAACAACTCATCCATAGTGCCGAAGCCGCCCGGAAAGATCACGAAGGCGTTGGAGTATTTCACGAACATGGTCTTGCGAACCATGAAGTAGCGAAAGTCAATTGAGATATCCAGGTAGGGGTTCGAGGCCTGCTCGAAAGGCAGTTCGATGTTGCAGCCGATGGAGAGATTGCCTCCCTCCTGAGCTCCCTTATTGGCGGCCTCCATAATCCCTGGTCCGCCCCCGGTGATGATAGCGAAGCCTGCCTGGGCCAGCAGGCGCGCGGTCTCCACAGCAGCGGCATAGGCGGGATCATTGGGCCGGGTGCGAGCCGAGCCGAAGATGGCCACTGCTGGAGGGATATGGGCCAGCGCGTCGAAGCCATTGACGAACTCGCTCATGATGCGAAAGACGCGCCAGGGGTCGGTGATGGTAAAGTCAAAGTGGAGCGCGCGCTCCAGGGCATGCTCATCGGCCTGGATCTGCTCGCTCGGAGGTGGCTCCGATGGACTCACCAGCGGGCGCGTTGGGCGCGTCAGCAGGCGTTCATCCTCGGTCAGAGGCCGGCGCTTGCTCTGGAACGAGCGGAAGCGCTCTGCCCCCTTGCGACTCCGATGGTTAAACTGGTTGCCTTTCGACGACTGATGCGGCGACGGTGTATGATTATGATTGCGACTCATCGTCCTTCTTCCTCACGAATAGTGCAGTCCCTCTGCTTATTGTTCTGATTATTCGCCAGACTGGCTGCCGGCGGCCAGTGTGGAGGGCGAGCCGAAGGGGCGCCACTTTAAGACAATGGTGGAGAGCGGTGGCAACGTCAACACGATTGACTGCGGGCAGGACTGCCAGGCGATCGGCGCGCTGGGAAGCGGCTGAGGATTGCCGAGGCCGCTGCCACCGTAGCGCAAATCATCGCTATTGAGCACCTCGTAGTACTCGCCGGCCAAGGGAGCCCCGACGCGATAGCCGAAGCGTGGCACCGGCGTGAAGTTACAGATGAAGATGAGCGTTTCTTCTGGGCGCCGACTGCGACGTTGAAAAGAGATCACGCTGTTCTCGCTATCGTGGCAGTCGATCCAGGCGAACCCCTCCGGCTCACAATCCAGCATGCTCAAGGCTGGCTCCTGCAGGAGGAGACGATTCAGGTCGCGAACGAAGTCGCGCAGCTGGGCGTGGTGAGGATCGCTGGGCGGCTCCAGCAGATGCCAGTCGAGGCTCTCACGATAGTTCCACTCGCGCCACTGGCCGAACTCGCCGCCCATAAAGAGCAGTTTCTTGCCCGGATGCCCCCACATGTAGCCTAAGAAGGCACGCAGGTTGGCAAAACGCTGCCAGAGGTCGCCCGGCATCTTGGTCAAGAGCGACCCCTTCATATGGACCACCTCATCGTGAGAGAGCGGCAGCACGAAGTTTTCGGAGAAAGCGTATGTCAGAGAGAACGTGATATTATTGTGATGATAGCGGCGATAGATAGGGTCAAGACGCATATATTCGAGCATATCATGCATCCAGCCCATATTCCACTTCATGCTGAAGCCCAGTCCTCCGACATAGGTGGGGCGCGAAACCAGCGGCCAGGCAGTAGACTCCTCGGCGATAGTCAGAGCACCCAGCTCCTCGGCATAGACCGCCTCATTGAGTTGGCGCAAGAAATCGATGGCCTCCAGGTGCTCACGTCCGCCGTAGCGATTCGGGACCCACTCACCGGGACCGCGCATATAGTCCAGGTAGAGCATTGAGGCCACGGCGTCGACGCGCAACCCATCGATATGGTATTCGCGCAACCAGAAGAGAGCGTTGGCGATCAAGAAATTGCGCACCTCGCTGCGACCGTAGTCGAAGACCAGCGTGCCCCACTCGCGGTGCTCTCCCTTGCGGGGGTCGGCGTACTCATAGAGGTGGGTGCCATCGAAGAGGCTCAGGCCGTGGGCATCCGTGGGGAAGTGAGACGGCACCCAATCGAGAATGACGCCGATGCCCTGCTGATGGAGATAGTCGACAAAGTACTGGAAATCCTCCGGGCTGCCGTAGCGACTGGTGGGAGCGTAGTAGCCAGTCACCTGATAACCCCAGGAGCCATCATATGGATGCTCCGCAATAGGGAGCAGCTCGACATGGGTGAAGCCCAGATCCTTGACGTAGGCGGCCAGGGCGTGAGCCAGCTCACGGTAGGTCAAAAAGCGATCTTCCTCGATGGCCCCGAGGCGATGGCGCTCGGGGACATGGCGCCAGGAGCCTAGATGCACCTCGTAGATCGACAGAGGAGCGGAGAGCTGCTGGCGGGCCGCTCGCTGGAGCAGCCACTCCTCATCGTGCCAGCGGTAGCGACGCAGGTCGGTGACGATGCTGGCAGTAGCAGGGCGCAGCTCAGCGGCAAAGGCGTAAGGATCGGCCTTCTCCAGCACCTGGTGATTCACCCGCGAAACGATCGCGTATTTGTAGAGTGCGCCCACTTGTACGCCGGGAATAAAGCACTCCCAGACGCCCAGCTCACGATGACGGAGCTGCATCGGGTGAGCGGAGCGATTCCAGCCGTTGAAGTCTCCGATGACAGAGACAGACTCGGCGTTGGGGGCCCAGGTAGCGAAGTGTACCCCGCTGATCCCATTGACCACACGTGGGTGGGCGCCCATCTTGTCGTAGAGACGATACTCCCGCCCCTGCCCGAAGAGGTAGAGATCAAATTCACTGAAGAGCGAGGGGACGGACTGACTGTTGGTCGGCTGCTGGGCATGTGCTCCATCCTCAGAGACTGTTGACATGGCCTTCTATTCCATCCAGGCGCGAGATTGGTTCTGCTCCGTTCTGCTTGCTGACTTATCCAGAGCACAGAGAACAATTCTAGCATAACACAGAAGGCAAGAGAGAAACTCCCCCTCCTTCGCTCAGCTTATCACGGAGCAGGCTTGGAAACCCGGACTGCCGAATGCGACGAGCAAGGTCCAGAAGCCAGGGAGACCGACTTGCCTTCCGTGAGATTTGGTGTACAATTTGAGGACATGTGAGTAATGTGGAGTGATGTAGAGTGATGTGAGGTGATGTGAGGGCTGCTGGCATGCGCTAGGGAAGCTTGGCCAGCCAGCTCGTCGCTAGAGTGTGGCCAGTCAGGCTGTAGCCGGGCGAGACCACTGGCAGAAGGAAGGAGCGCGCTCAGAAGCAGCAACCTCTGTGCGGACCGGCGCTTGTGCCACTGCTGCTGCCAGTGCGCGCGAGGCGCGAAACGCGGCGGAGGTGTCCCTCCCAGCCCAGCCGTTCCGGACGGGGAGGGTGCCGTTGGGCGGAGAGGGTAGCGAGTGGCTATCGATGGAGAAGCTTGCCAGTCTCTCCTGGCCAACCGGCTACTCGTCAATCGGGTGAAGCAAGCGGAGGTCGGCGCCGCTCGGCTGTAGAGAAAAGGGTGGACGAGTAAAGGCGTGGCGTGGGCCTGTCTGGGGTGGTCTGGGCGGGAGTAGGCGGAAGCAGAAGAGCGAGTGGTGGTCTGTACCGCCTGGTTGGCGAGCTTGTGACGTGAAGAGGTCGGTGGCTGGTTTTCAGGAGCATGGCATGATCACGAAGGAGGCCAAGTCATGAGCATCGACCTGGCAAAGATGAAGGCATTGCTGGAGGCAAAACGTGACGAGCTGCGGGCGGACATCGCGCAGTTGACTGCTCCTCCGGCCTCAGTGGAGCCGTTGCCCCAGGATAATGAGGACTCGGCAACCGAGATTCAAACCTATCAGCAGGAGCAGTCGATTCTCGAAAATGAGCAGGCCCTGCTAGCGGAGGTCGAGGCGGCGCTGGCCCGCATTGAGGAAGGGACCTACGGGCTGTGTGTAAGTTGCGGACGCCCCATTCCTGAGAAACGTCTGGAGGCCATTCCGTGGGCAGCGCGGGATGTACAGTGCGAATCTCAGCGCCAGGCTGGCCGCGAGAGCTTTGCCGGCTAAGCCCGGCGCGGATTAGCAGCGCAGCAACGCTCCATCCTCTCAGACCGGCAGTCCGGCGGGGATGGCTGGGCAGCCGGGGGATGTCATGACCGGAGGGAGCGGCCCAGGCAGGATGGCTGTAGCCTGCTCGCGGGCCGCTCCTTTTCAAGGGAAAGAAAATCGGTTACAATACAATAGCCCTCGTGAACGCGCATACAAAGAAAAGAAAGGTCGGCGAGAGAGGCGCCGGTCCGATCAGCAGAGGCGGAGGAGGGCAGGGTCTCCTGAACGTCGGAAGACCGACGAACCAGTTGGAACGAGCGAGAGAGAAAGGAAGAACGAGGAGCAGTGAGCGCGCGTCGCGCACGTCTGTATGATCTGCTAGCCCTGCTAGTAATGGTCCTCGTTGTCGCTCTTGACCAGTGGACCAAGGCGCTAGTGGTTCGCTATCTGAGTCCTCCCGACAGTGGGCGCGTGGTCCCGCTGCTGGGTGAATATCTGTCCCTCTATTATACCCGCAATAGTGGAGCGGCCTTCGGCCTCTTTGCCAACAGTGTAGTGCTGGCGGGACTGATTGCCGTGGCAGTAGCGGTTGTCATCACGCTCTATCTACGCGGCTTGAATTCAGGACCACTGAGCTACAAGCTGGTCTTCGGCCTGATCATTGGCGGGGCAGTCGGCAACCTCATCGATCGTGTGCGGCATGGCGGCTACGTGGTTGACTTTATCCTCTTCCGCATTCCCCAGATTGGTTTTCGGTTCGCCGTCTTTAATCTGGCTGATTCGGCCATCACGGTGGGGGTGATCCTGCTTCTCCTGCTGATGGTCACAGGCGCTCTACCGCGGACCTCTGGCTCAGCTGAACAGTCCCCCAGGCGGGGGACGACGGCGGAGATCGAGCGGGCGCCAACGGAGCAGACGGCGACCTCGCCAACGCTACGCCCGGGACAGCCCCCGGCTAATTCTCATCGCTAGAACCATGTCCCTAGACGCTTAACGGGGAGGGAGCATAAGGAAGGAGCATGTCAGCCCCCGAATCCACATTTTATTGCCCTCAGTCAGGACAAGAAGCCGTGTCAGCAGAATCTCGCAATGAAGTGCGCAGATACGAGGTTGGCCCTGCAGAGGCTGGCCAGCGCCTGGATCGTTTTGTACAGCAGCTGCTAGCGCCGCTCTCACGAGCAGCGGTGCAGCGTCTGATCGAAGAGGGAGCAGTGCTCGTCAATGGAGAGCGCGAGAAGGCGGGCTATGCGCTGCGGGCCGGTGATGTGGTCGAGGTCCTCTGGCAGCTGCCCCAGCGCGTGACGGAGGTGGCGCCGCGTGCCCTGCCCCTGGAGATTGTCTACGAAGACGATGATCTGCTGGTGGTCAACAAGGCTGCCGGGATGGTGGTGCATCCTGCCCCTGGCCACGAGGAGGATACGTTGGTCAATGCCTTGCTGGCCTATCGTCCCCAGCTGCGCGAGGTCGGCAGTGGGGAACGCCCTGGCCTGGTACATCGCCTGGATAAGGATACTTCGGGGTTACTTCTGGTGGCCAAGCATCAGCAGGCCCTGACGGCCCTGGCCGATATGATGCAACGACGCCAGATCCACAAGCGCTATCTCGCTCTGGTAGTGGGCCAGGTGCCGCTTGACCAGGGGACGATCGAGGCCCCCATTGGGCGCGACCCACGCAACCGCCAGCTGATGACCGTGACCGCCCACCATAGCCGTGAGGCGCGGACTCATTTCCGGGTCGTGCGTCGTTTCGCCCGGCATACGCTCCTGTCGGTCGAGCCGGAGACGGGCCGTACTCATCAGATTCGCGTGCACCTGAAGGCCATCGGCTACCCCGTGGCAGGCGACCCGGTCTACGGGCCCAGTAATCACCGCCTGCCTGGCCTGACACGCCAGTTTCTGCACGCCGCCCAGCTTGTCCTGCCCCATCCAGTCACGGGGACAACGCTCAAGCTAGAGGCCCCACTTCCCGCTGATCTGCAGGCCGTTCTGGAGCGAGAGGAGTTGCTCTAATCGCAGTTCATTCCGCTTGCCAAGCGGCCTCACCCTCTTCATTTCACCTCCGGGAAAGTTGCTTATAGGCCCCTGGCAAAAACCAGGGGGGGATGCTACACTATCCTCAGCAAAGGGAGCCTGCCCCCCTCGCAGGTGAGGGAAGCAACGGCAGGCCAGGTCAGGCCAGTGAAGTGAGTCCAGCGCTGCTCGTAGAGCGAGCGGCTATCTCATTCTTCACTTTGCCTATGCGTAACGTGTTCGCTTCCAACGGCAGCACCTCGGCGGCAGCTCCTCGTCTGGAGCCGCGAGCCGCGAGCACATGCCTTGCTCTGCACACCAGCTCGATGAGACGCACACAGCGCTAGCTCGTATTCTTGTTCCTCCGGTTCATCGCTTGTAGGAAGCTCTTCTCCTCCCTCTTGACTAGAACATATGTTCTATGTTACCCTGGCAGGAGAAGGAGAGAGGAGACGACAGGCGGAAGCCAACACGAGTGCTCCGACCGCTGTCGCTATTTCTGAAGCACTGCAAAGGACAGTGCGAGCTTGGCTGAGAGACTGACGCTTGACGAGACGAAAGGAGAACCAGGCCATGCCTGTACTTGAAGCGACCGACAGGCTCACTCCGAAGAGTGCCCTGCGTCATCGTCCTCTGCAATCGGAGAGCGGGTCGGAGCGAGCAGCGGGATCGGTGGAGTCAGTAGAGCCGGTGGCGCAGCGGGCCTCGCGTCCACGCCCGACGCTGGCCGACGTGGCTTCCGAAGAGATCGCGGAGTGGAGACGGGTCGAGATAAAGGGAGAAGGCCAGACTGGGCTGAAGCGCCCGCTGAGGGGGGCGGGCCGGACCACAAGCAGATCACGTGCCACCCTGACAGCGGATCGCCCCACGACGGGCACTCCTGGAGGGCAGCGGGGCCAGACCGCAGGCGCTGCGCCAGCGCGAGAGGGAAAGACGGCAGGTGGGCGACCGCCACAGACGCGCCGCTGGTTCCAGGCTCATCCGTTGCTGTATCTTGGGTTGGGCATGCTCTGCATGCTCCTCCTCTGGTGCCTGTTGCTGCCGCTGATCTCGTGGGGACAGACGACCCTGGATGATCTACGCTACGGGCGCCCGCGAACCTTTCAGATCGATGCCTTTGTGGGCCACAATGAAGCGGCGGGTATCCCAAGCCACTTCATTGCGCTCAATTTGAACGGCCACATCGAGATCATTGAGCTGCCAGGAGGCGATCCGGCCCATGCCCGCATCTATAGCGGTCCCCAGCTCTATGACCCAGACGCCAGTCTGGTGCCGGTGACCCTGAGCTTCGCCGATGTCAACGGAGATCACAAGCCGGATATGCTGGTGCACTTTCAGGGGACGCGTCTGGTCTTCATCAACGATGGCAGCGCCTTCCGTCCGCTGCGCCCTGATGAGCGACCCGCTGTGCTCCAATACCTGGAACGCCATCCGAATCTCTAGCCAGGGACGAGCGCCGGCGAACGAAAGAGCGGCTCCCTCCTGGAGTTTGGAGGAGCCGCGTAAGGAATGAGAAGGAAGGGACTACTGTCGCGAGCTGCTGGTGGTGGAGAGCAAGGAGCAGCTCGCGGCAGCCAGTCCCTTCGTCCCTGGGTACGGGCCTGGACGCTGCCTTCGACTTGGCTCTACTCAGCCAGAGGTGCCGCGCTGGCGCAGTGCCAGGCCGGCGCATCATCCTGTCAGCTCAGTTGCAGGCCCTCCCTTTCGGTATGTGCGCTGGTACACTGACCCTGACTAACCGTGGGGCACAGGCTCGTCGGCCCAGGGTCAGTCAATCCAGTCGGCTGCAGCGGAACCGGACTCGCCGACTCGTGAATACACTCCTGACAGCCTCGCGTAGGGGTGGATTAGCTGTCTGGCCAATCAGGCTGATAGCGAGACCCAGAGAGCCAGCGTTTCTCCTGGCGATATTGCAGGGGAGACAAGCTCAGGAGAACCGCGGGAGGGGAGGGAGAGCGCACTAGTGGTGCCGCCGCTCTCCCTGCCGCTCGCTCTCCCCATGCGCTCGTCCTTGCTGCCCCCTGGCCGCCTGGGCCAGGACAGCCCCCACGGAGAAGCCGACTCGTTTGCGCGCGGGAATAGTAATCTGCTGCCCCCCACGGATGGATTTGACTTTGCGCGGAGCAACGGTGCGCAGGCTCCAGGTGCCGAAGCCCATCAGACGGACCTCGTGCCCACGAGCCAGTTCCTCGCGCACGACTTCGGTGAAGGCATCGATCACTTTGCCCGTCTCCTTGAGGCTGAGGCCGGCCCTGGCCGCCGTCTGGTGAATCAGCTCGTCCTTGCCAATGACACTATGGTGCTTTTCAGACGAGACAGTGGTCATATCGGTTATTCCCTCCTTGTGCTAACGAAATGGCGCTGCTGAAGGCCATTGCGCCGCTGGGCGCCCCTTCACAACGCTTCTTGACGCAACACACGTTCCCGGTTTCGGTGAGCGTCTTGGGTCTCTCAGCGACTCACCATGCTGCCGCATTATGTATGGGAATGGTGTTACCATCCATTTCCACTATACAGAGCCTCACCAAATACCGCAGGAGAAAGCTCCTAGCATTCCCCTTGACATGCTAGACAGGGATGGTTAAACTTGTCTACAAGATGTCTAGACAGAATAGAGCCTATTTGCAAATCTGTGCTGCCCTTGAGGAAGAGATCCGCAGCGGACGCCTGCCAACGGGCCAGCGGCTACCGGGTGAGTACGAGCTAGCGCGGCGCTTTGGCGTCAGTCGCATGACCGTGCGGCAAGCGCTGGCGGAGTTAGCGCGCAAACAGCTTATTCAGACGCGGGCTGGCTCAGGCAGCTATATCACCTTTGATCATCGGCCTCTGGACTGGAGTCAGGGCTGGTCGCGAGCACTGATGCGTCAGGGGGCGCAGGTGACGACGCGCGTGCTCTACTTTGGGGCGGTGGTCGAACCCGAGCTGCGGGAGCGCCTGCAGGTAGAGGCGGAGCGTTTCATTGCCCTGGACCGCCTGCGCCTGCTAGAAGGGTGTGAGCCCATCTCGCTAGAGCGCAGCCGTATTCCGCTGACGGCGCAGACGAGTGCCCTCTTGGATATCGATTTCGCCCATGAGTCGCTGATGGAGGCGCTGACGGGGCGTCTAGGGCTAGTACCTGCGACTGGAGAAGAGTGGGTAGAGGTAACGCGCCTGCGCACGGAGGAGGCCCATCTTCTAGGGAAGGCGATTGGGGAGGCGTTCTTGCTGAGCCGGCGAGTAACACGTGATCACGAGGGGCTGGTGATCGAGCATGTTATCAGTTTGCTGGACCCGTCGCATTTCCGCCTCTATATGACCTTTGATCTGAACCAGAACGAGCGACCGCGGAGGTAGCAGCCATGCATGAAGCGCGCCAAGCAGCGCTACGCGACCAGCAAGAGATGATGCGCCGGGCGCAAGGGACCTTGCTGGGGCTGGCAATTGGTGATGCCCTGGGTATGCCAACGCAGATGCTGCCACGCCCGATGGTGGCCCAGCTTTTTCCGGTCCTGGAGGGGTTTGAGGCTGGCCCGCTGCAGAATGCCATCAGCGCTGGACAGCCGGCTGGTCGAGTGACCGATGATACGCAGCAAGCTCTGCTGGTGGCACGCCTGTTGGTGGAGGGCCAGGGCCATGTAGAGGGCGCGCGGTTCGTAGAGGAACTGCTCCGCTGGGCCGAGCAGGCGGAGGCCGATGGAAGTGAACAGCTTGGGCCATCGTCGCGGCGGGCCTTGGAGGCGGTACAGCGAGGAGCAGCTCCCGAGGAGGCCGGGCGGCGGGGCGATACCAATGGGGCGGCCATGCGCATTGCCCCTGTAGGGATCGCGGTGCCGCTAGAACCGGTTGAGCGCTTTCTGAAACGAGTTGAGGAGGCCTGTCGCCCAACTCACTTTACGGGTCTGGCGATCGCCGGGGCGGCGGCGGTGGCGGCGGTCATCAGCGCTGGTCTGGAGGGAGCAAGCTTTGTGGAGGCGGTCAACGAGGCGCGGCGTCTGGCACGTCTGGGGCAGGAACGGGGGGCCTATGTGGCGGGGGCCTCGGTGGCGGAGCGACTGGTCTGGGCTGTGGACCTGGTGAGCCAGTTGGATGAGGAGAGCGCGCAGGATGCGATTGTGGATCTGATCGGAACGGGAGTTGCGACGCAGGAGGCGGTGCCGGCGGCCTTTGCCATTGCCCAGCGCTGGCAGGCTGATCCCTGGCGAGCCTGCCTGATAGCGGCCCGCCTCGGCGGGGACAGCGATACGATCGCGGCTCTGGTGGGGGCTATGCTCGGCGCCTGCTCTGGTCTAGAGGTTTTCCCTGTCGAGGCACGCACCACGGTGGTGCAGGTCAATGCTTTGGACATCGACGGGTTGCTCAGCGAGCTATTGGCTTTGCGGACCCGCTTGCAACAAGAGGAGGTACGCCTGTGAGCGTGCAACAACAGCTACAGCCGGAAGCTGATCGTCCCTGGGCTATCGAGCTGCATGGCATCGAGCCAATTGGGGATGGTGAGCGTCACGGTGCGCCCACTGAACTGTTTTGGGTCTGGTTTGCCGCCAACATTGGGATCTTAGGCATTGTTTACGGCGGTATTTTGACTGCTGCTGGTTTGAATCTCTGGCAGAGTCTGCTGGTCGCCGTGGTTGGCTCTGCCGGATCGTTCGTGCTCGTCGGTGTACTGAGTGTGGCTGGCAAGTGGGGGGGCGCGCCAATGTTGACGCTATCACGTGCCCCCTTCGGGACGCGCGGCAATTTGGGTCCGACGCTCATCAGCTGGGTCAGTCTGGTTGGATGGGAGACGATTACGGTGATTACGGCTGCCTATGCCCTGCTCGGATTGCTGGGTTTGCTGGGACTGCCGGCGACCCCTGTCTGGACACTGGTCAGCCTGGTGGGGGTAGCACTGCTGGTGGTGCTTTTTGGCCTGCTCGGTCATGCGACGCTGGTCTGGATTCAACAGGCGGCAACCTGGATCTTTGGTCTGCTGACACTGGTGGTAGTGCTGTTCTTGCTGACAAAAACGGACTGGGCAAAGGTGCTGGCGGCTCCGCCAGGCCCCTGGGATAGCGGAGTGCTGGCGACGTTGAGCATTGTGATTGCAGGGACAGGGATTGGCTGGGCCAATGCCGGAGCTGACTATACTCGCTATCTGCCGCGTGCGAGCAGCGGTCGGGCTATTGTCGGTTGGACGGTGCTGGGGGCCACGCTCCCGCTGGTGGTGCTGATCATGACAGGGGTTTTTCTGTCGAGCCGCTTGCCCAACCTGACAAGCGCGACCAACCCGATTACGGCAATTGGCCAGGAGCTGCCGCCCTGGATGGCTGCCCCTTATCTGCTGACGGCGGTAGGTGGCTTGATTGCTTCCGCTGATCTGTCGATCTATTCCTCGGGGCTGAATCTGCTGGCGCTCGGCGTGCGGCTGGAGCGCTACAAGACGGTGCTTATTGATGGAGTGCTGATGGTGGCCGGGGCTGCCTATGTAATGCTGGTGGCACAGGATTTCTTCGGACCGTTTGAGAGCTTTTTGCAACTGCTCTCGGATGGCCTGACTGCCTGGGCGGCGGTCTTTGTCGTGGATATGCTCCTGCGTCGCGGCTATGATGCGCGCGGTCTGATAGAGACGGGGCCGGGAAGCCGCTATTATTATCGAGCTGGAGTGAACTGGCGGGCGCTCATAGCCTGGCTGCTTGGCATTGTTATGGGCCTGCTCTTTACGGTCTCACCCTGGTTCACAGGTCCCCTGGCGCGAGGCATCTTCGCCTCTAGCAGCCTTGGTTATCTGTTGGGGTTCGTGGTGAGCGCGCTCGTGTACTGGCTGCTGATCTTGGCTGGTGGAAGGAGGGAAGTGCTGGAAGCCGCCGGCGGGCTGGCCTCGGGGGTGCCGGGGGGAGAGGGATCGGCATGAGCCAGCTGCGATTGCGTCCCCGACGTCTGGTGCTGGTGGGGAGTGTGCTGGTGGATCTGCTGCTCTATGTGGAGCGCCTGCCCGAGCGCGGTGGTGATCTACTGGCAGAGCGTGCGCTGCAGGCGGTAGGAGGAGGCTTTAATGTCCTGATGGGAGCGCTGCGGCTGGGATTGCCAGCGGCCTATGCAGGGCGTATCGGGGATGGGCCGATGGGGTATCGGGTGCGCGCTGAGTTAGCGGCGGCGGGCATTCCGGTGCTGCTACCGCCGGTCGTAGGGAGGGACACGGGCTTTGATATCGGCCTGGTTGAGCCAGATGGCGAACGGACCTTTGTCACTGCCCCGGGTGTGGAGGCGGAGCTGAGCCTCCCTGAGCTGGAGGGGCTGGCCTTGCAAGAGGGAGATGCGGTCTACGTCTCGGGTTACGATCTCTGTTATCCTCTCTCGGGTGCGGCTCTGGAGGCCTGGCTGCCGGGTTTAGCTCCAGGCTGCCTGCTCGTGCTGGACCCGGGGCCGCTGGTGGCAACCATTCCGACGCAGCGACTGGAGCAGGTCTTGCGCCGCGTGGACGTGTTGAGCTTGAACGCGCGCGAGCTGCAGCTGCTGAGTGGCGAGGAGGAGCCGGCCCGTGGAGCTGCACGCCTGTGTTCGCAACTCGCTCCCCAGGGGGTTGTTGTTGCGAGGGTGGGGGCTGAGGGTTGCTGGCTGGTGAGCGCTGGGGGAGTACCGTTGCGAGTTGCGCCCAGGCCGGCGCGAGTGGTGGTAGATACGACAGGGGCGGGCGACGCTCATGTGGCGGCCTTTCTGGCGGCGCTGGCGGGGGGACGGAACCTTGAGGAGGCAGCCTATGAGGCCAATGTGGCTGCCTCGCTGGCGGTGGAGCGCGCCGGGCCGGCCACAACTCCAACGCGGGCCGAGCTGGAGATGGCCCTGGCGGAGGGCAGAAAGGGAGGGGGAGAGTGGGAATAAATTCCCTCTTGCGTGGGTTATCTCTGGGTGGAAACGGGAGAAAGGTAGCCGGTGAGGTGGGCGGCGCTCCCGTGGGAGAGGAAGCGCGCTGGTTCAGGCCGCGCGCTGAGGGGAGCGGCCTCGCCGGCGCTCAGGACAGTTGGTTACACGCCGTTCAGACTGTGATCATTTCTGCAGAAGGGGGTGAGCGCCATGATGGTCATGACGCGCTTCGATCCGCTGCGCGAGATGATCAGCCTGCGCGAAGCGATGAACCGGCTGTTTGAGCAGAGCTTTGTCCGTCCGCTGTGGCGTCTGGATGGTGAGGCACGTCCGCAGCTGCCGCTGGATGTTTACGAGGAGGAGCAGGGATATATCGTCCGGGCGCTGGTTCCTGGGGTCAAGCCCGAGGATATCGGGCTGGAGGTGCAGGACCAGAGCCTGGTGATCCGCGTCAACTATCCGACGGCGGTGGAGGAAGGCCGACAGGTCAATTGGCTGCTGCATGAGATTGGCAGCGGCGCCTGCGAACGGGTGGTGACCTTCGAGCGTCCGATCGACGCTGAGAAGGTCGAGGCACACTACGAGCACGGTGTGCTGACCATCACGGTGCCCGTGGCTGAGGGAAGCCGGCCCAGGCGGATTAGCATCACCGCTGCCGAGGCTGAGCGGCAGCCGGTGACGGCCTGAGATCGGCCTCCTGCTCCTTCGCCCGGAGGCCCCAGTGCTGATCGCAGCCCGCTCTGGGTGAGCCGGCTGCGGTCTTCCTCGCTGTGCCTCCGGCAGGCACCCTGAAGTGCTCCAGGGTCCGCCACCCTCTTCCTCCCTCTTCGGACGCCCTCGCTTCCTGTGTCGCTGCCGGTACAGCTCGGTACTAGCTCACTCCAGGCGCTGCAGAATGAGCGAGAGCAGCCTCGTCGGGTTCCCTTCAAAAAGGACCGGCGAGGCTGTTTTTTTGCGCAATCGGGGGTACCAGGCGGGCAGCTCATCGGCCAGACCGCCGCTGCCGACAAGGACGCCGATAGGTTTGCCTTCGTAAATCAGGTTGGTGAATTCATTGAGGGTGCCCCAGCCGCCGCTGATGATGATGCCGGCGTCGCTGTTGACCGTCGAGATGACGTTACGGTATTTCAGACGAGCGCCCCAGTCCTGTTCTGCTGTAGCCGGGGTCAGGCCGAAAAGATCGTGGTAGCCGGGGGGTACATAGATCAAGCGGCGGTAGATGCCGATGTCGTCCTGGGGGTAGGCGCGGCGATGCTCATCAAGGTTGAGGGCCGGGGTGAAGCCCCAGACCTCGGCCCCGTGCTCGAAAGCGGTTTTGGCCACGGCGTAGGGCATACCGCTGCAGGCACCGGTGATGACGATGCAGCCATGTGCAGCCAGGGCCTGGCCCAGCTCGCGGGCCAGGCTGAGGGCGCGCTCGCTCTCGACGATGTTGGAGCCATAGACACCGATCTTGAAGGCCATGCTTTTCTCCTCCTCTGCTTTGCTGCGAATTGGGCCGCGCTCCCGACCGGGATAGGTGGGGGCAGTGCTTTGCCTGGTCGTTGCTATTGTAGCCTTCTTGCTCTTGCTCTGGTCAAGTCAAGGAAGAAGGCCCTCGTTGGCAATCTCGGAGGCCACGTAGTAGCGCAGTACCATTGCTGGCGAGTTCCAGCCGCCGGCTTGCTGGAGCTGGGCCAGGTTGCGCTGGTGGCTGGCGTGGTAGGTCGCCCAGTAATGGCGACAATCGTGGGGGGAGAGGTGATCGATGCCGAGCTGATCGCCGAGGTCTTTGAGCAGGTACTCAACGAGGCGCGTGCTGATGTGTCGGCCTTTGTAGCCTGGGAAGAGGTAGCGCTCGCCGGCGACGTCGGGTAAGTAGGCGCGTAGGGCCTGCAGACAGTCGGCAGACAGTCGATGCGTCTGCTCCCGGTCGACCTTTTCACGGTAGAAGCGCAGGAGACCGCGGCTGAGCTGGACGTCCTTGACCTGGAGCGCGACCAGCTCGCCGACGCGCAGTCCGAGATCGAGCAACAGGCAGAGGATGACGCGGGCACGCCGTCCCTGGGGTGTGTTGGGATCATGGCAGCGCTTGAGCCAGGCAACCTGCTCCTCGGTCAGGGGGTTCGGTTCGGCTTTTTTGGCGCCGCGCCGCGTGATGGGACGCTGGCGGTCAATGTGGCGCCCTTCCTTATGGCGATAGCCCTGGACACGGCTGATGCGATAGAGTTCTTCCTGACTGAGCACGCCGGCATCAGCAGCCAAACGGCAGTAGCGCTTGAGGGTGGAGAGACGCACGTTCATGGTGTCGATGGCGTAGCCCTGGCGCTCCATCCAGCTGAGAAAAAGCTGGATCAGGCCGGCAGTAACAAAGCGCCAGGTCGAGGCCTCCAGAAAGAGGGCCTGGGTGAGAGTGGCGATGTCTGCTTGCAGGGCGACCCCCGTGGTACGGACACCAGCTTCGAGACAGAAGGTGGCAAAGGCTTTGAGATCCCAGAGCTGGCGAATGCGTGTGTTATGGGCCTGCCGCCGATGGTAGCGAGCAAAGATCTCGTGCTGAGCGTACAGGTCAGCGATGTCCGCGATGCTCCGCAGGAGGTCCAGGTCCTCGCCCGCCATGGTGTCCAGGCCCTTCCTCTCGTCTTCAGGAACACCGGGCTGTTCCTCTCGCTCGCGTACGATCCCTGTCAGCCTGGGCTGCGCCGGGGGGAGCAGGGCCGTACGCTGCTGCCTCGGAAGGCGGGAGGGTGGTTTCTTTTCGCTCATATTGTTTCTCTATTCCACTAAAATATATATTTGCTTTTATATGAAGTATAAAGGTGGAAGAGAAGGTTGTCAAGGGGGGAGAGAGGAGCCAGCGGTCTGTCGAATCTGTCGTATCTTATAGTCTTGGTTCCTCACGCTGGCTGCCCCCTGGCCAGGTTTCTCCCTCCTCTCCCTCGCCAGCACCACCGGCAGCCGCCGCGACTCCGGTGGGGGGCCAGGCCCGGCGCTGGGCCAGATCCAGGGTGGTGAGCCAAGCAGCCCGGTTCGCGTACTCGTGCCCAGGAACAGCTGATCTGCTGAGGAGCACGGCCAGGCTCACCACGATCAGGCCACGATCACACAGGGAAACCCTGCTTCCGTTCCGTGTTAGAGCAACTAGCGTCAGGGATTGTGCGCTCTGGGGCCGGGACAAATTTCGTATTTGCCCGACTAATACGAAATTATAGGAGGCCGCAAAAGAGCTGCCACTTCCGATTGCGGTCCTCCTGTGCCCTTTGTTCTGCCACCCCACACCCCAGCAAGCCCCGGCAGCCCGCTAGACCGCACTATCCGCGCGCAGCCTCCTGTTACAGAATCGGCCAAAGATCACCCAGGATCTGCCTACATCCTCTGCTTGTGGAAACGCTATACTCTCTTGCAGAAAGCCACGGTTCCTGCCCTGACTCACACAGTACAGCAGACCTGGCGCTGCTCTTCTCAGTGAGGAAAACACAATATAGAGATTAGAGGTGAATCGTGCAATATGTCAGATTAGGCAAAACCGGTCTGGAAGTCTCCCGTATCTGTCTTGGCTGCATGAGCTTTGGTGACCCCAGTCGCTGGATGCATCCCTGGGTTCTGGACGAAGAGCAGAGTCGGCAGATCATCAGGAAGGCCCTGGATCTGGGCATCAACTTCTTTGACACCGCCAATGTCTACTCACTGGGAGCCAGCGAAGAGATCCTCGGGCGCGCTCTGAAAGACTTCGTCAAGCGCGATGAGGTTGTCATCGCCACCAAGGTCTTCTTCCGCATGCGCGAAGGACCGAACGGGGCTGGTCTCTCGCGCAAAGCCATTCTCAGCGAGGTTGATCACAGCCTCCGGCGCCTTGGGACCGACTACATCGACCTCTATCAGATCCATCGCTGGGACTACCAGACGCCGATTGAGGAAACAATGGAGGCTCTCAACGATCTGGTCCGGGCCGGCAAAGTTCGCTACCTTGGCGCCTCTGCCATGTACGCCTGGCAGTTCCAGAAAGCGCTCTTCGTTGCTGAGCGGCATGGCTGGACACGCTTTGTCTCCATGCAGAATCACCTCAACCTCATCTATCGCGAAGAAGAGCGCGAGATGCTCCCGCTCTGTCGCGCCGAGGGCATTGGTGTCATTCCCTACAGCCCGCTGGCATCCGGCAGATTGGCGCGTGAGGCCTCGCAGCCGCCGACCAGGCGCGCCGAAACCGACCAGGTGGCCCGGCGCAAATACGACGCCACTGCTGCCGCCGATCAGGGAATCATCGATCGCGTCGGCGAGCTCGCTGGCAAATACGGCGTGTCCCGGGCGCAGATCGCCCTGGCCTGGCTGCTGCAGAAGGAGCCAGTGACTGCCCCCATTGTCGGCGTCACCCGGATCAGCCAGCTGGAAGAAGCCATTGGGGCCCTTGACGTCCATCTGAGCGCTGAAGACATTGCCTATCTCGAAGAGCCATACGTCCCTCACCCAGTCGTCGGCCCCGAGTAAGCCACCAACACAGCTGTGGCCTGTCCGGCCCCCAAGACGATGAGACCGTATGAGAGCCATAGCCAGGGCACCGGAGGAGGCTGCCGCACCGTTTGCCTAACCGGTGGCGGCCTCCTCCCACAGCTCCGCCAGCCAGCGCCGCGCACGCCGCAGCCAACCCGGCCAGGCGCTGGCCCAGGCCAGGCACTCCAACAGCTCCTCGACCTGCTCCTGGCTTTCACTTGTGTTCAGCGCTGCCTCCTCGGCAAAGAAGAGATCCTCCAGCGGGCCGTTGATCGTCAGAATGGGCACCGTCAGCGTCAGGGCCTCCGCCAGGCAGGCCGCTTCCTGCCCCTGGGGAGGCGCGATCGCTCCATAGCCCCGCAAGAATGCCCGTGCTCGCTCCGGCTCCAGTCCTCGCGCCACCAGCGGGGGTGTCTGACCCGTCTCTGGCTGCCAGTCCAACGCACTGAAAGCAAAGAGCGCTGCCGCCACCTCCAGAACGCGCTTCTCCCAGCGCGACGCATAAAAGCCCGAGACTGCACATACTCCCTCAGCATTGAAGCGCAGATGCAGCGCCTGATAATCTCCATGAACGTGCAGCTCGGGCAATCCACGGGCCGCCCCCAGAGTCATCATAGCTGCTGGCAGCGCTGCCTCCCACTGCTCGACCCAGGTTTGTAGGGCACTGGCAATCGCTCCCACCTCGCAGCGCTCGGCACGCTCACGGGCTAGATTGAGCCAGCCCTGGACCAGCCCGCCCGCCTGCAGCTCCGAGGGCCAGCGGTGCTGCGGACCAGGGAAACGAAAAGACGCCTCATGCAGCTGGCCCAGCATTCTCCCTGCGGCCTCAACCCAACGCAGCCCGCGAGTCCCGGCGCTCGCGAAGTCCTCACCACCCAGCCACTGCTGCAGCTCGAAGCACTCCTCCCCCAGTGGCAGACAATAGGACCCCGCCGGCGTCTGGCGTAGCGCCGGCACCGGCAAACCGGCCAGGCGCAAGAAACGCTGAAAACGATAGCAATGTTCATGATCCTCGCCGGCTGGTCCCTCCGGACGCGGGCGCAGCAGATAGCGCTCGCCCTCAACCTCCAGCAGCAGGCCCAATGGCTCAGGGCTGTAGGGGGACATCAACAGCTCCAGGGGCCGCCAGGACGAAGAAAGGCCGAAGCCCTCCATGATTCTTTGGAGATCAGGCCCGCTGATCCCCGGCCATCCCCCGCCCTTACCCCCCACAGAGTCAGAGGAGAAAAACCCCTCCATCAGCACGCCTCACAGTCCAGCAAGCAGAGACAGAGCCCCATTACACTTCTGCAGGCAGATCGGGGCGCACGCCCCATTCATTCCAAGAACCATCATAATTTGTCAGATGAGGATAGCCCAGCAGAGCCAGGCTGAAGAGGACGACCGTCGCCGCCACTCCACCATTACAGTAGGCGATCACTCGCTCCTCCGGGCGCAGCCCGGCGCGTGCAAAGACCGCTGCCAGCTCCTCATTGCTGCGAAACTGGCCCGTCTGTGGATCAACCAGCTCCTCACGCGGGATATTGATGGCCCCCGGAATATGGCCAGGACGGCCAGGACGGCGCACTACCCGCCCGCTATACTGTCCGACATCGCGCGCATCGATCACCTGAATACCCGCCTGTCCCAGTGCAGCCAGTACCTCCTCTGCCGTGGCCCGCAGTTCTGGCTGCACATGCGGAGTAAAGACCGCTGGTGGATACTGTGGCACTTCCGTCGTCACCGGTCGTCTTTCACGCAACCAGCGCGAGAAGCCTCCGTTCAAGACGCGTACCTCTTGATGACCATAGTAGGTCAGCGCCCACCACAGGCGTGTCGCAAACTGCGAGGCCGGGTGCGCGTCAT
Organism: Thermogemmatispora aurantia; assembly: GCF_008974285.1. GTDB lineage: Bacteria > Chloroflexota > Ktedonobacteria > Ktedonobacterales > Ktedonobacteraceae > Thermogemmatispora > Thermogemmatispora aurantia. Next base: position 135,438 of record NZ_BKZV01000003.1, read on the forward strand.
AGGCCACCACCACATGCTCATCGCCAATGCCTAATCGTCCCAGGACCTCGGCAAAGCGTTCCGGCGGAGCTATCTGCGCCTTTACCTCGCTGTCGGGATCAACAATATCGCTCGTCCAGTCAAGGTAGACCGCGCCAGGAATGTGGCTCTGCTCATACTCAGCACGCGCACCTTCATACAGCGCCTCCTGCTCACCTGCTCCACGCTCCACCGTCCGCACATACCCACGCATATCCACAATGCGCAGCTGTGGATCATGCAGGTGCTCCTCCAGCCAGGCCGGCTCGACCAGCAAGCGGTCACGCTGCCCACTCGTCATTGCCGCAAAGCCTCCTTTCTCCCATTACCAGGAGAACAACCGCTCCGCCTCCGGGTTCTCCGTGCTCACAAAGTGCGCCGGTGTCCCCAGCACCTCGAAGCGCCGCACCCCGGTGATACGCATTGATGGCGAAGGCGTCTGTGTCGTCAGGTAGCGCTGAACCGTCAACCCGAGAGGCCGCGCCAGTACCAGGGCCGCCGTGGTCGCCAGCACCACATTATTGAAGGTATTGAAGGGGCGCCGCATGCGTGCCACCGTCATCGCCGACAGGCCGCTCAGCAAGCCTGCCACGGCCAAATTCGTGCCACAGCGCTCGTGGATCGCCAGCTCCGGCTGCGTCGTACGCAGCAAGTGCAGCGCCTCTTCAGCCGCCGGCAGCACCTCCTCGGTTGGTACATTGCCAAAAACCACAAAGCCCAGCGCCGAAGAAACCCCCGAGAAACGCACCTCCGGGAACTTGCGGCTCAGCAGCACAATTGTTGCATGCTCCAGTGCATGATTTTGGCGTACAGCGCTGCCCAGCAGCAGCTGCTGCAGTGCCGCATTGAGCGGATTCAACGAAACCATCGCTCGTTACCCTTTCCGGGCAAGGAACAGACTAGCCTGAACAGTGACGTAATCAGCTAGCCAGACAGTTCTGTCAGCCTTGCCTGCTAGGAACAACAGCTACTCTTGTCCTACTATTTATAAACTATATGAAAGATCAAGCGTTCATCGCCGAACTGGATCAGATCGCCATCGCGCAGCACCGTCTGCTGAATGCGCTCGCCGTTCACCAGGGTACCGTTGGCGCTCTGCAGATCCTCCAGGTACCAGAGGCCATTATCGAACCAGAGTCGAGCGTGGCGGCGCGAGACCGTGCGACCGGCAATAATAAAATCGTTGCCGTTGGTGCGCCCAATCGTCGTCACGTCCTGGTGGAAGCGGAAAGAGCGACCGGCGAGCGGCCCACTCTGCAGCGTCAAGCTGGCCAGCACCACCCGTCCCTGAGCATCAACGTAGTGATCCTTTGCGGCCTTGCGATCGGCCAGCTCATAGCCGCAGGTCGTGCAGAACAGGCGCGTGCTTGGGTTAGGTGTACCGCAGCGGAAGCACGAGAGCGTCACCGTCGGGAAAGGGGTGCTCGAAGGGGGACGGGATAGGAACGCTTCTCCCGGACCCTGACCAGGAGTTGACCCGCTGGTAACGCCAGGGGCTGCGGGCAGTCCATAGGAAGGAGCGGACTGCGCTCTGCCTCCAGGAGAAGCCGGCCATGCCCCTGGCTGCGCCGAGAGCAGCGTAGCCGCAGACCCGCTGCTCTCGGAGAGGGAAGGAGGCATGGCCGACAACCGCCATGCGCGCGGCATGGGTAGACGGGCAGCATTCAGCGCAGCCACCAGGGCCTCCGCCATCTCCTCAATGGACTGGTAGCGATCGGCGGGCGCCTTGGCAGTCATCTTCACAACGACCTGCTCGACCACTGCCGGCACCCCTGCCTGGCGCAGCGGATCGACTGGCAGGGGCTCCTGCAAGTGCTTCAGCGTCACACTGACCGGATTCTCCGCCGTGAAAGGCACCCGTCCTGTCAGGCATTCGAAAAAGACGATCCCCAGGGAGTAGATATCGCTGCGCTGATCGACGGCCTGGCCTGTACTCTGCTCTGGCGACATATACTGTGGCGTCCCGATGCCCACCCCAGCGCGCGTCAGGTGCGTCGTCCCCTCCAGGATTTTGGCAATTCCAAAATCAGAGAGCAGTAGATGCCCATCGCGGCGCAAGAGCATATTGCTCGGCTTCACGTCACGGTGTACAATATTGTGGCTATGAGCACAACGCAATCCCTCCGCTGCCTGCAGCAGAAAGTCGACAGCCTCCACCAGCGAGAGCGAGCGGCCCTTCAGGCGGTCCCGTAAAGTTCCGCCGTCGACATACTCCATGACAATGTAGGTAATCTTATCCTGCTCGCCAAAGTCGTGGATCTGCACAATATGGGGATTCACCAGCTTAGCGACCGAGCGTGCCTCCTGCTCAAAGCGCTTGACAAAGACTGGATCATGAGCGTAGCGTGCCGGAAGCACCTTGACGGCCACATAGCGATCGAGCGAGGGTTGATAGGCTTTGAAGACCGCGGCCATTCCGCCCGCCCCAAGCGGCTCTACAATACGGAATTGACCCAGGGACCGCCCAACGAGGGCCTGGAGATCATCGGCGCGCCCCTTCTGCCGAGCATAGGGATTCTCTGGTGGTTGCATAGCCGGCTCATTTCCTCGATTCCTGCCATCGGTCGAACGACTCCAGAGCGCTCCCTCCCCCTTTTCCCCTCCCCAGCCAGCCAGGCCTGCCCGCTCCTGCCTCGCTTACGCTGACAGAACGCTCGCGAAGCACGGTTCCTCTCCCTCCCCCTGGCAAGGAGGGCGGGCCGGGCGCGGACAGCACAGCTTTGATTATCTCCTAACAGGCCGTCCCTGTCAATCGAAGCAAACACCCTGTCTACGATCCTGAGCTATCTGCAGCCTTCCTCTGTCGGCGACCGTTGACCCGCCATCTACCTCGCCTGTCACGACAGACCGCCTGCCGACTAGCCTTCCAACAACAGCCGCTCTGGATCTTCCAGCAGCTCCTTAACACGGACCAGGAACTGCACCGCCTCGCGGCCATCGACCACGCGATGGTCATAGGAGAGCGCCACATACATCATGGGGCGCACCACCACCTGTCCGTCCACCACAACAGCACGCTCCTGGACCTTGTGCATTCCCAGGATGCCTACCTGGGGGCCGTTGAGAATCGGCGTCGAAAGCAGCGAGCCGAAGACCCCACCATTGGTAATAGTAAAGGTCCCTCCCTGCAGGTCTGTCAGCGTTAGCTCATTATTCCGGGCCCGCCGCGCCAGCTCCGCGATCTCCCGCTCGATTTCCGCAAAGCTCTTGCGGTCGGCATCGCGCACTACGGGCACGACCAGCCCTTCATCTGTGCTGACGGCGATGCCAATGTCGTAGTAGTGCTTGACCAGGAGCTCGCGCCCCTGTAGCTCCGCATTCAGATAAGGGAAAGCCTTGAGTGCTCCCACAACTGCCTTCGTGAAGAAGGACATAAAGCCCAGCGAGATGCCATAGCGCTGCTTGAACTCCTCGCGGTGGCGCGCCCGCACCGCCAGAATAGCGCTCATGTCGACCTCATTAAAGGTGGTCAACATCGCAGCCGTGTGCTGGGCCTCGACCAGGCGCTGGGCAATGGTCAGGCGCCGGCGCGAGAGCCGGATGCGCTCCTCTCGCCGCGGCTCCGAGATCAGCAGCGGTGGCGGCTCCAAGGCTGGCCCTGCCGCTGCTGTGCGCTCGCCTGCTGCGGGTACCGCTGGGGTCGCCGTCGCCGTTGTTCCATCCCCTCGACTCGGAGCAGTAGCCGCGGATTGCGCTGACTGCGGTTGCCCCTGGGGCTGGCCCTGGCCTTGCTGGAGCGCCTGCTGCTGCTCCAGATACTGCAGGACATCGTCCTTAGTCACTCGCCCGTGTGGGCTGCTGCTCCTGACCTGCGAGAGATCAATGTTGTACTCAGCGGCAATGCGACGCGCCAGTGGCGAAGGAGGCCGCTGCCCATCGGCAAGACGCGAACTCGACGCTGCGCTCCCCGGCTGGATTGCTGGCTGCTCCTGCCGGGCCTGAGCCGGTACCTCACGCGAGGTCGGCGCCTCGCCAGCCGCGGACGCTGCGCTCATCCCCTCTCCCACAGCTGCCTCGGCGAGACGAGCCAAAACCTCCCCAACGGCTACATCCTCCCCCTCGCGCTTCAGAATCTCTGCCAGTACACCGTCATGCTCCGCGGTCACCTCAACGCTTACCTTGTCGGTCTCCAGCTCCGCCAGCACTTCGCCCTGACGGACCTGCTCCCCCTCGTGTTTGTACCAGCGCGCCACCGTGGCCTCGACCACCGATTCGCCCAGGGTCGGAACACGAATATCTATCGCCATCTTCTCGTTCTGCCTTTCCTTCCTGCTGCAGTGCTGACTGTTGCTTCTGATGAGTGCCGAACCTTTCTCAGAGGCCGAAGGATGCCAAAGGCGAGCCAGCGCGCTCGAAGAGGGCCAGCGCGCTGGCTTCTCCTGGCCTATTATAGCATCGCCATGCATGGCCTGCCCGTTCGCTCTGGCCCTGGCCTGGCTTGCTCCGCCGCTGCCAGTGCCAACGCTAGCGCCGACGCTTGCCTGCCGGCGTCTCAGCAGCGCGCTTTTCGACCAGCAGGCCACCCTCGCCGAGCAAAGCCCCCTCGATCAATGCACGCTGTTCGGCCTCGTAGCGGTCCATGAAGCCGGTCGCCGGGCTGGCGCTCTCAGGGCGTGCCAACACCCGCAACACTGCCTGTGGTGTGGAAAGCGAGGCGAGCAATCTCTGCAGGCGAGGCGCCATATAACTCCAGGCTCCCATATTGAGCGGCTCCTCCTGGACCCAGACCAGCTCTTGCATGGAAGGATAGCAACTCAACACCTGCAGCAGCTCCTCCTCTGGCAGCGGATAGAGCTGTTCCACACGCACTACCGCTACCTCGCTGGCCCGAGAGCGCTGCTCGCTTGCCAGCAGATCGATGGCCATCTTCCCGCTGCACAGTAACACCCGACGAATGGTCTGCGCCCGTTGCTGCGCCTCAGCGTCGTCGAGCACCGGCTGGAAGCGCCCGCTCGTTAGCTCCTCCAGTCTCGCCGCGGCCAACGGATGGCGCAGCAGACTCTTGGGGGTGAGCACCACAAGTGGCAATGGATGACGCTGGAGACTATGCGCCTGCTGGCGCAGCAGGTGGTAGTATTGGGCCGCTGTTGAGCAATTGGTCACTCGCCAATTATGGCCCGCCGACAGCTGCAGGAAGCGCTCCAGACGTGCGCTCGAATGGTCTGGCCCCTGGCCCTCATAACCGTGCGGCAGCAGCAGCACCACCGACGAGTTCTGACGCCACTTGGCCCGCCCCGCAGCAATGAACTGGTCGATAATGACCTGGGCCACATTAGCGAAGTCGCCGTACTGGGCCTCCCACAGCACCAGCGCCTCCGGCGCATGCACGCTATAGCCATACTCGAAGCCCAGTACCGCTGTCTCAGTGAGCGGGCTATTGTAGATGGCGAAGCTGGCCTGGGCCTGTGAGAGATGCTGCAGCGGCACATAGCGCTCACCTGTATGGCTATCGTGCAGCACAGCATGGCGCTGACTGAAGGTGCCTCGCTCGGAATCCTGCCCGCTGAGGCGGATAGGGATTCCATCGGCCAGGATCGAAGCGAAGGCCAGGGCCTCGGCATGACCCCAATCGATGCTCCCTTGCTCCAGCGCATCGGCGCGGCGCTGGAGCACGCGCGCCAGACGCTGATGCACGGTGAAGCCCTGGGGCCAGCGCAGCAGCTCACGGTTGAACTGGCGCAGCTGCTCCGCGGAAACAGGCGGGGCAGGTTCTAGCTCCACAGCCAGACCGTTCTGTCCATTCCCCCCCAGTTGCTCGAAGCGCTGCGGGTCCTCGTCTACCTCCTGCTTCGCCCGGCGCAGCGTTGCAAAAGCCTCCTCTACCATCTGCTCGCATTCCTGAGACGTTACCAGTCCTTGCTCCTGCAGGTGTCGGGCATACAGCTCGCGCACTGTCGGATGGGCACGGATCAGCTCATAGAGCTGCGGCTGGGTAAAGGCCGGCTCATCGCCCTCGTTATGGCCCCAGCGCCGGTAACCGACCAACTCGATCAGAATATCTTTGTGGAACTCATCGCGATAGGCATGGGCCAGGCGGATGGCGGTCAAGGCCGCCTCGGGGTCATCGGCATTGACATGAATAATGGGGATGCTAAAGCCCTTGGCCAGATCGCTGGCGAAGAGCGTCGATCGGCTCTCCTGGGGTTCCGTCGTAAAGCCTAGTTGATTATTGAGAATGATATGGATCGTACCCCCGACCGAGTAGCCCTGCAGATGCCAGAGATTCAGCGTCTCGGCGACCACGCCCTCGCCCGGGAAAGCGGCGTCGCCGTGGATCAGGATCGGCAGGGTTTCATCCAGCTCCTGACGCGGCGCCCCGGCTCGATCGCGGCGTTCCTGAGCCGCGCGCGTCATGCCCTCCACCACTGGATTCACAAACTCCAGATGGCTGGGATTGGGGGCCAGGATGACCTTAAGAGCCAGCGAGCGCTCACCGCCCAACAGATGCTCTGCGCCAAGGTGATATTTCACATCGCCGCTCCAGCCGAAGCCGAAGGTATCGGTCAACGGCACCCCCTCCTCATGGCGCGTGTGGGCGAACTCCGCCAGAATAGCCTGATAGGACTTCCCCAGGACGTGGGCAAGCACGTTCAGACGCCCACGGTGGGCCATGCCGATGATGACCTCCCGCGTCTCTGACTCCAGCGCGCAGCGGATCAGCTCATCCAGCATCGGCACCAGGACATCGCAGCCCTCGATCGAGAAGCGCTTCTGGCCTGGATAGGTCTGGTGCAGGAAGCGCTCGAAGACCTCAACCTGGGTCAGGCGCTGCAGCAACTGGCGACTGCTCTGGGGGCTGAGGCGGCGCTGGAAGAGCTGCAGCCCCACGGCGTCACGCAGCCAGAGACGCTCCTGGGGACTCTTGACCTGGTCGAACTCGTAGCTGATGGTCCCTGAGTACATGGCGCGCAGGCGCTGCATAGCCTCTAGGGCATTGCGCGCTCCCTCGGCGGCATGTCCGCCAACGACACTGGCCGGCAGTTGGACCAGATCCTCTTCGGTGAGGCCGTGGCTTTCGGGCAATAAGGCCGGATCGCCCTGTGGCGGGCGCCCAAGGGGATCAAGCTGGGCCGCCAGGTGACCACGCTCGCGGATGGCATGGGCCAAAGCCACCGCCGCCACTACTTTCTCTACAGCAAACGGCGCCCCCTCTGCCCTCCCCGGAGCCAGGGCCTCCCCTTCCGCTAGGACCACCGGCCTCCAGCGAGCAAAGATGGCGCGCGTCTTCTCATCTACTGCTGAGGGATCAGTTCGATAACGTTCATACAGATCGAGCACATAGCCTGCATTTGGACCATAAAATGTCTGTAAATTATCCATCGGTTTCCTTTATGCGGCTTGACACAGAGTGATGAATATGGCATACTCAACGCGGTAGCCTCTATCCACCGAGAGCGAACACAAGCACAGTCCAGACAGATGCGAAGAGGGAGCCAGTAGGCCGCTTCCCTGGTGACAGAGAGTCCGGGCAAGGTGAGAGCCGGATGCTAAGGAGCAGGCCGAAGATCACTCCTGAGCAGCTAGCAGAACGCGCAAGCGAGTAGAGCTAGCCGGCGCCTCTCCGTTACCAGAGAGGGCCGCCTGTCTCAACCTCTCGATGATCCCGCCTCCGTGCCGAAGCGCGGCAACGGTCTTCAGTCGAGTCGGGCATTGCGCCTGAGCTGAGAGACGCAAGAGACAAGCAGAACAAGCTCATGCGTGCCACGCTGGCCCGATCAGGCTGAGGGCGGGGGACCGACAAATAGTATATCACATCGAGGGAGACGGCGGCATGGAGCGAGTCGCGGCGAGTGCCAGATGGGCCAGGCCGGCTCGATGAGCAGCCCCGCGCCTGAGCGCGCGCACAGGGACGAGTCGAGCTGGAGCTATCTCTTCCCTTCCCCGGGAGAGGCTCGTGAGGGGCGCCCAGTCGTGACTAATGCGGGTGGTACCACGGGAAGTCCTCTCGTCCTGCGCGGATGAGAGGTTTTTTTTCATACGGAGATCGGAGCTTGCAGGATGAAGACGAAGCTGATCTACCTGGAGAATAGCTATACCTTTGAATGCAGCGCCAAAGTCGTTGCCGCGGAGGGCGATGAGTTGGCCCTCGATGCCACCGTCTTCTATCCCGGCGGCGGAGGCCAGATGGCCGACCGCGGTACGCTCTCCTGGGATCACGGGCGCCAGCAGGCCAGTGTCATTGCCCTGCGCAAGCAGGGAGAGGTGGTCTGGCACCTGCTCGACAGTCCTCCCCCTCCCGTGGGCACCGAGGTAACGGCGCGCATCGACTGGGATTTCCGCTATCGCATGATGCGCACGCATACGGCTCTACACCTGCTCTGCGGTGTGATCTGGCAGGAGTTCCGCGTCCCAGTGACTGGAGGTCAGATGTACCCCGATCGGGCACGCATGGACTTCGCCATGGAGGGCCTGACCAGAGAGCGCCTGGCCTTTATTGAGCAGCGCGTCAATGAGGCCATCGAGGCCGATCTGCCTATCCGGGTCTATAACCTGCCGCGCGAGAAAGCCTTTGCCATCCCCGACCTGATCCGTACGCGCACCAACCTCTTGCCCCCAGACCTGGAGGAAGTGCGGATCGTGGAGATCGTTGGCCTCGATCTCCAGGCCGACGGTGGAACCCATGTCCGCCATACCAGGGAGGTCGGTGGCATTCGCATTGTCCGGGCCGAGAACAAGGGGCGGCTCAATAAGCGCCTGGAAATCCAGCTGGTTGATGAGCTACCAGGCTCCAATCCCAACGCTGCTCTGCCATGAGACCGCCGGGCGGGCGGCCCCCGGTCCGCCTCCCGCTCTCCGCCCTGCTCTCACGAGCAGCTTCACCGATCTGAGTAGGTCATTGTCCGCGTGAGGGCACGCTGCCACCGCGCTGGCTGTCGCCCCACCGGAGAACAGTCAGCCAGCGTTGAGGCTCAGCGATTGGCCAGCCGAGCAGCGGAGCGGGTGATGCACATACATCAGGCAGTGTAGAAACAAGGAAGCAGCAACAAAGCCAGACTTGGCTGAGCCAGGTCCAGCCGATGCCAGATAAGGCAAGGCAATCTGTCAGTGAGCGAGGAGGAAGCTGACGTGTCAGGTGAAGCAAGTGTCTTTCGGCCAGTAATCGCGGCTGACCGTGTCGACTATCCAGCGCTGGAGCACGAGATTCAGCGCTGGTGGGATGAGAACGGCGTGCTCCAGCGCTACGTGCACCGCAACGATCAGAGCGACAAGCAATATTCTTTTCTCGATGGCCCGATGACTGCCAACAACCCGATGGGCGTCCATCATGCCTGGGGCCGTACCTATAAGGATCTCTTCCAGCGTTTCAAGACCATGCAGGGCTACCGGCAGCGCTACCAGAACGGCTTTGACTGCCAGGGCTTGTGGGTGGAGGTCAATGTCGAGCAGGAGCTGGGCCTGAAGAACAAGCGAGAAATCGAACAGTTTGGCATCGCGCGCTTTGTCGAGCTGTGCAAGGAGCGCGTCTTCCGCTTCGCCCGCCGTATCACCGAGCAGTCGATCCGGCTGGGCTATTGGATGGATTGGGGCAACGACTACTACACGCTTTCCGATGAAAATAACTATACGATCTGGCACTTCTTGAAGCGCTGCTACGAGCGTGGCCTGATCTACAAAGGGCACGATGTCATGACCTGGTGCCCTCGCTGCGGTACCGGCATCTCCAATATGGAGACCCTCTCGGAGGACTGGCATGAGGTCAGCCATCTGAGCCTGTATGTGCTCTTCCCGCTGGTCGAGCGCCCGGGGGAGTTCCTGCTGGTCTGGACAACTACCCCCTGGACACTGGCCGCCAACGTGGCCGCTGCGGTCCATCCCGAATTGACCTACGTCAAAGTCGAGCAGGATGGGCAGATCTTCTATCTGGCGGAGGAGCGTCTGAATCTGCTGCGGGAGCTGCGCGGACGCGATAAGGGTGAGTATCGTATTCTGGAACGTCTCAAGGGCGAGCAGCTGGTGGGCTGGAGCTACCGCGGTCCTTTCGATGAGCTGCCCGCCGCTCAGGGCGTGAGCCATCGCGTTATCCCCTGGAAGGAGGTCAGCGCCAGCGAGGGAACGGGCATCGTCCATATCGCTCCAGGCTGTGGTCGTGAGGACTTCGCCCTCTCGAAGGAGTTCGATCTGGCGGTTCTGGCCCCAGTCGATGAATTTGGGGTCTATGTCGAGGGCTACGATTGGCTCACCGGCCAGTCGGTCTCGGAAGTGGCACGGCCTGTCGCCGAGAATCTGGCCCAGAAGGGTCTCCTCTATCGCTCGCAGAACTATCGCCACCGCTATCCGGTCTGCTGGCGCTGCAAGACCGAGCTGATCTTCCGCCTGGTCGACGAGTGGTATATCTCGATGGAGCAGCTGCGCTACGAGATCATGGAGGTCGCTCGCCAGGTCACCTGGATTCCGGCCTTTGGCCTGGAGCGCGAGCTGGACTGGCTGCGCAACATGGACGACTGGATGATCTCGAAAAAGCGCTATTGGGGGCTGGCGCTGCCGATCTATGAGTGCCAGCAGTGTGGTACTTTCGAGGTCATTGGCAGTAAGGAGGAGCTGCGCGAGCGCGCTGTCGAGGGCTGGGAGGAGTTCGAAGGCCATTCTCCGCATCGTCCCTGGATCGATGCCGTCAAGATCCGTTGCCGGCAATGCGGGGCCCTGGTCTCGCGCATCAAGGACGTGGGCAATCCCTGGCTGGATGCCGGCATCGTGCCTTTCTCAACGCTGGACTACCGCCACAATCGCGACTACTGGCGCCAGTGGTTCCCGGCAGACTTCGTGACGGAGTCCTTCCCGGGCCAGTTCAAGAACTGGTTCTATGCTCTCCTGGTGATGAGCACGGTTCTGGAGAGGACGACGCCCTTTAAAACCTTGCTCGGGTACGCGACTGTCCTCGATGAGGATGGCGAGATTATGCACAAGTCGAAGGGCAACGCTATCGACTTCGACGATGCCGCCGAGCGCGTGGGCGCCGATACGATGCGCTGGCTCTATACCAGTCAGGACCCCGAGCAGAACCTGCGCTTCCCGCGTATCCCTAGTCAGGAAGACGTCGAACGAGCCGCCCGCGAGGGCGTTCCGGTGCGCCTGAGCGAGAAGTGGATGCTGGTGCGTCGCGCCCTCGATAAGGTCTGGAACATCTACTGGTTCTTTGTGACCTATGCCAATATCGACAGCTTCGATCCGACGCGCTATCAGCTGGCTGTGGAGCGGCGCAGCAATCTGGATCGCTGGATTCTCTCGGAGCTGCAGCAGACGATTCTGGAGGTAACCGCCAGCCTGGAACGCTACGATAGCGCCCATGCCACGGAGTCTCTCCAAAACTTCATCGAGCATCTGTCGAACTGGTATCTACGCCGCAGCCGTGAGCGCATCTGGAAGTCGGAGCTCGATGACGATAAACTCGGCGCCTATCTGACGCTCTACGAGTGCCTGACAACATTGGTGACGCTGCTGGCTCCTTTTGTGCCGTTCTTCTCAGAGAGCCTCTATCAGAACCTGGTGCGCAGCGTTCAACAGGAGGCTCCTCTCAGTGTGCATCTGTGCGATTGGCCCCAGGCCCGCCAGGAGCTGATCGATGAGGCCCTGACACAGGATACGCACCTGGTGATGCGCGTGGTTGGCCTGGGGCGCGCTGCCCGCGAGAAGGCGCAGATCCGCGTGCGCCAGCCGCTCAATACGCTCTATGTGCGTCTGCCATCGCAGGCCGATCAGGAGGCGGTGCTGCGTCTGAAGGATCAGGTGCTGGAAGAGCTGAATATCAAGCGCCTGGAGTTGCTCAGCGACGATAGCGAGATGCTGGCCTATACCCTGCGTGCCCAGGCTCGGGTCCTGGGACCGAAGTATGGACCGCTGGTGCAGAAGATTCTGGCGATGTTGAAGAGTCTGGATGCGCACGCTGCCAGCGAAGCCGCCCGCCAGCTGCGTGAGCAGGGCGTCTTGACGCTGACGGTCGAGGGCCGCGAGATTACCTTGACGCCAGAGGAGGTGGAGGTCATCGCTACTGCCCGCCCCGGCTACGTCACCGCTGAGGAGCGTGGCGCGGTGGTGGTCCTGGAGACGACGATTACGCCCGAATTGCGCGAGGAGGGGCTGATCCGCGATCTGACGCACTATATCCAGGACATGCGCAAGCGGGCCAATCTGAAGATCGAGGACCATATCCAGCTGACCCTCTGCGCCGATGAGGAGCTGGCGGCAATGGTCCAGCGCCATGCCGCTGAGCTGCAGGAGGAGACGCTCGCCGATAGTTTGCACGTTGAGACAACGCCACTCGCTGAGCCACTGCCTGGCGAACTCTATCGAGAGACGCTTTCCCCTACCTCGCCGCGCAAGCTGGAGGGCTACACGGTCCAGGTGATCATCGCGGCCTCGCCATCCTCCGCTGTCAGGCACTAGCTCGGCTGCTCCTCCTGAACAGCTGGCTGCTTGCTGGCCTGGTAGGCTCGCTGAGCTACTGAGCCTGCCGGGCCAGGATCGCTCACAGCACGAGTCGGTATAGCCTGATCGGTTCAGCTCAGTACCAGACCGCTTCCTCAACCGTTCCTAAGCAACGGTGAGCCAAGCTCAACTGTGAAATATTGATATGGTCTGGGAACATTGCGATGGGTACGCTGCGATCTGCGTGGAAAGAGGCGGCTTGGGTCTTTGGACTCAGCCGTCTCTTGCTTCTCTTGATCACCTATGTGGGGGGAGTCCTGATCCGCCCCAAAAATATGGCCTCGATCCCTTGTGCGAACAGCGGGCTGCGCTTCTGCCTGCTCGGCTGGTACCACTGGGACGCTGATGCCTTCGGGCGCATTGCTCACGTGGGCTATCGCTCCGTGGCCGATGTGGCCTTTTTCCCGCTCTGGCCCTGGCTGATCCGCCTCGGCGCCGCTGCGCTGGGAGACCATTTCCCGCTGTCGTTCTTACTGTCGGAACTCCTGCTTTCGAATCTCTTCTTCTTCGTGTCCCTCATTCTGCTCTATGTTCTGGTCCGAGAGAGTCTGGATTTCGATCCGGTCCAGGCCCGCAAGACGCTCTGGTACCTGACCTTCTACGCCTATGCGATCTTTTTCTTCGCCGGCTACAGCGAATCTCTCTTCCTGCTGCTCACCCTGGCGATCTTCCTTCTGCTGCAGGGTAAGGCGCTGTGGCGCTGGTGGCTGGCGGGCCTGCTGGGGGGCGTTGCTGCTCTAACCCGCTCGACGGCGATCGTCTTGCTGGTACCCTTCTTGTTCTTCTATGTGGAACACTTCTGGCTCGCTCTCCCACTGTCGGCAGGCGCGGGCGAGACTACGGTGCCTCAGCCGTGGCGTCTCTGGCTGCGACGTTTGCTGGCCGCTCTGCCAGCCCTCGTCATTCCAGCGGCTCTGGCGGCCTACATGCTCTATCTTGGAGTGCGCTTCGGCGACCCGTTCATCTACAGCCGTATGGAGCGCACGGTCTGGGGGCGACAGTTTGAACTGCCCTGGGAGGCCTTCGGGCCAGCTCTGGGGGCCTTACTGACTGGTCCCTTGCATACTGAGATGGCGGTGCGCAATCTCATGGATCTGCTCTTTACCCTGTTCCCGCTGGGAGTGCTGGTGGTCGGCTGGCGCCAGCTCCCTATGGCGTACCGTTTCTTCTCGTTAGGATTGGTGCTTTTTGCTCTCTGCTTCCCGCTGAACAGCGGGGAGACGCTGGCTTCGCAGCCACGCTATATGATGATGGCCTTCCCGCTCTTCCTGGTGCTGGTGCGCTGGAGCAAGCGCTTTCCCAGCTGCGACCTGATCTACGGGGGCTTCTGCGCCCCTCTGTTTGCGTTGAATGCCCTGCTCTTTACCTTGCATTATTGGGTTGCCTGAGTCGACTCCTTCAGTGGATGGAAGCCCAGCGGCTTCTCCGTCTTGGCCACTGCTGGCAAGGTTGCCTTTGCTAGCCTGGCAAAGAGAGAGGTGAGGTGCTATAGTTAACAATACCCCTGTTCTCTTGCCAGCTTCCCGGCCTGCCCAAGGGGGGAGGACAGGAGTGGGTTCCAGCGACGGGCAGGTTGCTGGAGACGGAGAAGGGAGGCTTGAGGCAAGAGCGAGCGGCGCAAGCGCGGAAGGAGCAGATAGAGCGTGGCAGAAGAGCTGGTCCGTGATCCGTTACTGGGTGAGCAGCGGCTCAGCGAGCCTGTGCTACTGGCGGTGCTTGGCTCAGCGGCGTTGCAGCGTTTGAAAGGGGTCCATCAGGCTGGGGCCTCTTATCTGGTGCGCGAGGGGCGTGATACAACGCGCTATGAGCACTCCGTGGGGGTGATGCTGCTGATTCGCCTCCTCGGGGGCAGCCTGGAAGAGCAGCTGGCTGGCCTGTTACATGACGTCTCTCATACCGCCTTCTCCCATGTCGCAGACTATTTGTTTGCCTGCTACGATGAGGACTATCATGAGCAACACCTGCGCCAGGTGATCGAGCGTTCGGATCTCCCCGCGCTTCTGCATTCCTCCGGGCTGGACCTGAAGCGGATTCTCGCTTTTGAGCGCTGGCCGCTTTTGGAGCAACCAGCACCTGAGCTGTGCGCCGATCGGGTGGATTATACGCTGCGCGATCTGTGGCATGCGGGCTATCTGACGCAGGTTGACGTGAAGCGCTTTCTGCAGACACTCCGCGTGCGGGAGGGGCGCATGGTCGTGGCTGGGCGCGAGGCGGCCATCTGGTTTGTACGCCAGTATGTGCGTCTGGTGACGGAGCTGTTTATGCATCCGTTGGAGATGTTTGCCGACTATCAACTGGCACGGGCCTTGCGCCTGGCTTTGAATGAGGGCCTGCTGCGCGAGGAGGATCTGTTCACCGAGGATGCAGACCTGTTAGCCCGGCTCCGTCAGATGGCTCACCCGGAGATCGCACGCTGCCTGAGCTTGCTGCGGCCTGGTCTGGAGGTGATGGAGGTCTCGGCAGACCAGCTTTTCGATGTCTATGCTCGTGTGAAGCCGCGTATGGTTGATCCGCTGGTGCTGTTGGAGGATGGCAGTCTGGTCCGCTGCTCGGCGCTCGATGGGGAGCTGGCGGCACTACAGCAGGCTGTGTTGCACAAGGCCCAACGAGGTAGTTATCTGCGCCTGCGCGGCTAAGCCGATGTCTGATCCTCAGCCGCTTTTGCTCGCCTTCCCCCATCAAGCGCTGAGTAGCCTGGCGCTGAGCCGTCTCGGCTTAGGAGACCAGACCTTTGCGGCGCATTTGCTCCAGGTCGTCGCGCGCTGGCTCCAGAGGGCTGAGACCAGCCAGAGCACAGGCCCGTCCGATGAGAGCAAAGCCGAGCCGCAGGCCCTCGACGAGACGGGGAGGCTCGGCGGTCGCCAGCGCACTCAAGCAGGCTTGCTGCTGCTCAACGGCCTGCTCCTCGCCAACGGCCTGCTGGTAGCCTGCCAGCAGGGCCTGATGAGGCAGGAACTCCTCGTACGGCAATCGGTGGGTAGTAGCCAGCAGCAGCAGCCAGTAGCCGACCTGACTGCCCTCCAGGATGGTATCGGCCTGCAGATCCCGATGACGATGCGTTCCCTGGAGCACGCCCATCAGCTCCTGCAGCTCATCGGCCAGCCGCCCGAGGAGGTAGGTTGGACTGTGCTCCTGAAGCAGGCGCGAGGTGTGTGACTGCTCGCTCAGATCGTGGTCGCGCAGATACTGGTAAGCCGTGTAGAGCTGGCGCAGCAGCGTCTCCAGTTGCCTGCTTACGGCTTCGTCTGCCCCGGCCTTCCCTCCTCTACTCACCTCCTCCGGCGAGGCTTCCTGTTGGCTCTGCTGCAGGTCCGTCACCGGCTGCCTCTGCGGGGTAGAATGACCATAGACTGCCACCGGATCGAAGACCCGGCTCGCAACCACCTCGTAGCGATCGTCAGGAAGCAGACGGCGGTAGTAGCAGCTGCGATAGCCTTCATGGCAGGCTGCCCCACCCTCTTGGACGACGCGGATGAGCAGGCTATTCTCTTCGCAATTGACAAAGATGGCGCGCACCTGCTGCCTGTGCCCAGAGTGCTCGCCCTTGCGCCAGATCTTCTGGCGTGAGCGGCTATAGAAGTGGGTGTAGCCGGTTTCGCGCGTCAGGCGCAGAGCCTCCTCATTCATGAAGGCCACCATCAGCACCTCATTGCTCTCATCATCCTGGATGACCGCTGGCATCAATCCCTGGCGGTCAAACCTGAGCGTCATTGCGCTTCTCCTCCTCTGCCTGCTTCATCCCAGCGCACAGCCACCCCGCGCTCGCGCAGGTAGCGCTTGGCATCGGCGATGCGGTACTGGCCAAAGTGAAAAATCGAAGCAGCGAGCACGGCATCGGCGCCCCCACTGATCAGCCCCTCATAGAGATGCTCAAGCGTTCCAACGCCGCCCGAAGCGATCACTGGTACGTTGACGGCCTGCGTGATGCGGGCTGTCAGGGTGAGATCATACCCCTGCTGCGTCCCATCGCGGTCCATGCTGGTCAGCAGGATCTCGCCCGCGCCCAGCTCGACGCCACGGCGGGCCCAATCGATAGCATCGAGGCCCGTTGGTGTACGGCCTCCATGAATGTAGACCTCGTAACCACTGGGCATGGCTGGATTGCTGCGGGCATCGATAGCGAGCACAATGCATTGGGAACCAAACTGTTCGGCTCCCTCGCGCAGCAGCTCGGGCTGCTGTACTGCCGCGGTATTCAGCGAGGTCTTATCAGCCCCCGCCCCCAGGGTGGCGCGAATGTCCTCCACGCTGCGGATGCCTCCGCCGACTGTCACCGGAATAAAGACCTGCTCAGCTGTTCGGGCGACCACATCGAGCATGGTCTTGCGTTGCTCATAGGAGGCCGTGATGTCGAGAAAGACCAGCTCATCTGCTCCCTCGGCGTTGTAGAAAGCCGCCAGCTCGACCGGGTCGCCGGCGTCGCGCAGGTTGAGGAAGTTCACCCCCTTTACGACGCGCCCCGCGGCTACATCCAGGCAGGGAATGATGCGTTTCGTTAACATCGCTATCCCTTCCTTATATACTCAGCTCCACTCGGTGTGATCAGGCCCCGGACTCCGTCATCGGCTCGCAAGACGCGGCGCAGGCCAGGGCCGCCGTCAGGTCCACATCTCCCGTATAGAGGGCCTTCCCGATAATGACCCCCTCGACTCCCAGGCGAGCCAACGAGCGGATATCTTCCAATGAGCGCACTCCCCCGGAGGCGATCAAAGCCCGCGCGGGCCGGGCCTGTCTCACCACCTGCTGCATAGCCTGCAGCGCCTCCAGATTCGGCCCGCCCAGCGTTCCATCGCGTGCGATATCGGTGTAGATAAAGCGGGCCACACCCAGCGCGCACAACTGGGCGGCCAGCTCCACGGCGGCAATGCGCTCCGTTTGCTGCCAGCCGGCCACCGCCACCAGGCCAGCTCGGGCATCCAATCCCACAGCGATACGCTCGCCCCAGCGCTGCAGCGCCTCAGCCAGCAAAGCAGGCTGCCGTACGGCGCTGGTCCCCAGCACCACGCGCTCAATACCAAGAGAGAGCACGTGCTCGATGCTGGTCAGATCGCGCAGGCCGCCGCCCAGCTCAATCTGTAGCGTGGTAGCGGCCCGAATCCGCTCGACAGTAGCCAGATTAACCGGCTGGCCCTGGGCCGCACCGTCCAGATCAACCAGATGCAGCCAGCGCGCCCCGGCCTCCTGCCAGCGCTGGGCCACCGCCACTGGGTCGTGGCTATAGACCGTAGTCTGGCGGTAATCACCCTGGTAGAGACGGACGCAGCGCCCCTCGCGCAAATCAATGGCGGGCAAGACGATCATGGAACACGCTCCCCCACCCAGCGTACGAAGTTCGCCAGCAGGCGTAGCCCCATCGCTCCACTCTTCTCGGGATGGAACTGCGTTCCCCACAGGTGGTCACTGACAATGACGCTGCAATAGGGCGTGCCATAGTCGGTGACGGCAGCCACGCCAGAGGGATCACGCGGCTCAACATAATAAGAGTGAGCGAAGTAGAAGAAGGCCCCGGCAGGTATGCCTTTAAATAGAGGCAGGTCCGGGCGGAGGGGCTGGACCTGGTTCCAACCCATGTGTGGGATCTTCGGCCCCTGGGGAATACGCCGGACCTCACCGGCGAAGAGGCCTAAGCCCTCAACCTCGCCTTCCGCATGGTGTTCGGCCAGCAGTTGCATCCCGAGGCAGATGCCCAGGAACGGTCGCCCGCGGGCCGTAGCCTCCCGAATAGCTTCATCGAGGCCGGTGGCCTTCAAACGCTGCATAGCGGCCCCGCCGGAGCCAACCCCTGGCAGCACCACTGCCCGCGCGCGTGCCACTGTGGCCGGATCTGCAGTCACCGTGGCCTGCGCGCCGACATGCTCCAGGGCCTTCTGAATACTGCGGAGATTGCCAGCCCCGTAGTCAATAATAGCGATCATAGTCGTCGCTCTTCCTCTTCTCTCTCCTCAAACTGTCCAGACGCTCTGCTCAAGATCTCACACGGCGCTCTCTTCTTCAACCGCCGTCTACCAGGAGCTCATGCCAGGGCAGCAGGCCGAGATTGCCCAGTGTCACCGCCTGTGTCAGCCCCAGCCAGCAGACCGTTGCTGGGATGCGCCCGCGATCCAGGAGATTGATAGTCAGCAGCGGGCAGCAGAGCAGGGCCAGAGCCAGCCGGCGCTCCCAGTCGGCGGGCAAGGCCCCCTCATCCCTGAGCCAGGTGAGTAGGGGACGCAGCAAAGTGCGGAGCTTCGTTGTCAGAATCGCCTGACGGATGGGCGCTGGCTGATAGGTATGCGTGACCTCAAGCCGCTCGCCATCCCTGCCACGGCGCAGGGCTACGCTCAGCGTCAGGGCCTGAGCCGTCTCCCGAGGAAAGTACATCCAGCTGGCGAAAACATTGTGGTAGAGCGGCTTGACCACATCCAGCAGCGCTGCATGCCGACCCGCAAAAGCCGGATCAAAGTAGAGATAGTCGCGTTCGTCCTCCAGGAAGACATTGCCGAAGTGGGCATCTCCGTGCCCGATGACTGTCAGCGCCGCCTGTCGCGGGTGGAGTCGGTTCTGGGCTTCCTCCAGCAGCTCCCCCAGCGTGCGCGAGAGCGCTTCCCCATTGACCACCCAGCGGCACCTGAGCAGATCCTCAAAGCGAATTTCTTCCTGATCAGAGCCGCCAGATCCTGGCAGCGGGATGGCCTGACCACGGTAGAAGCTGCTGAGACGCCCGCCGGTCAGTCGATGCCAGAAGAGCTGATGAACCGGCGCGGTGGCATGCTCATCCGCGCTGCTGAGACGCCCAGTGGCGCGGTAAATCTCCAGCAGGCGCTCACAGGCGCGGCGTTCGGCGGCCACCAGGGTCTGTGCTGGGACTGGGGAGGGTGCCCCCGTCTCGACAGCGCGCATCAAATCGAACATCACCGGCCAGCGCACCAGTGGATAAATGACCATCTGGCGCCCCTCCTGGCGGACCACACGCAGAGGCAGCACCATGTTGTAGCCTGCCTCGTGCAGCAGCTCGGCATGGTAATACTCGGAGAGCGCACTTTGCTCCTCCACATGTGTCTTGAAAAAGTAGCGCTCGCCGTCCTGCTCGTAGGTACCGTTAAACGAATTCAGCGAGACAGGGCGCGGCGTCAGTGTCACCTGCCCGGTCAGCAGATCGAGCTGACGGGCGAACCACAGGCGCAGCAGACGCTCCGCCTTGTCGCGAGCCTCAAACTGCAGATGCTGGATCGTCTCCAGTCGCTCCACCTTGGCCAGCAGCGCAGGCAGCTGACGCACATCCTCAATCACAAAATCTGGCTCACAGGCCAGCAGGCGCCGCCGCGCCTCCTCACTGCGTGCTCCGCTGAGCGTCGCCACGGTCAAGGCGCCAGCGGCACGCCCGCCAAGCATATCCCCTGACGAATCGCCAACCACGATGAATGGAGGCTTGCTGCGCGCCAGCTCCTCGGCAGTGGGGCCGCGATGATCAAGGGCATAGAGAAACTGGAAGGGGTGGGGTTTGCTCAGCAAGGTGGTATCGCCCTGGCGCCGCAGCCCGGCCTCTGCCATCTCGACTGCATCATAGGTACAGATGTGTTCAGCCTCGAAGCACGAAAGCAGATCATAGGCTTGCAGCGGCAGCGCGGCCTCCTGATAGACTCGACCCGTAGCCAGACCCAGCTCATAGCCCGACCTCCGCAGGCTATCCAACGTCTCCCTGAGTGCCTCGGGAGGCAGCAATGGGCGCTCGAAATGGATACAGCCCGGTTTGCCCGTCTGAGCAGGAGGGTGGCCATAGGTACGGCTGTAGAGCGCCTCCCCAAGGTACCATTCCTGGAAAAGCGAGCGGCAGAAATCCCAAAAAGGGCTGAGGCGCGAAAATACTCCTTCGATGGGCAGACCCAACCTGGCGCTCGCGTAGGCATCGTAGCGATTGAGCAGATCCAGCCCCATGACGCCGGCGAAGAGCGTCTCAGCGAAGGGGGGTCCACTGGCCGTCAGGAGCACCGGCTCCTGGTCGGAAGCAGCGCGCCGGGCGGTCAGCGCCTGGCGCAGGCGGGCCAGCCAGACCTCTTCCCAGGGCTGCAGTGGCAGGAGCGGCTCGCGGTCGGCAGGAGACAGCTGCCCCAGCAGGGCAATCAGACGCCAGCAGACTGCCGCATAGCAGGTGTCCCAGTTCGAGTTGATCGCCAGGGCCTTGTAGAGAAGAATCTCCTCCTCCGGCAGCGTGGCCCGGCTCAGGCGACGACTCTCCTCGGGGTCGGTCACCGGCGCGTAGTCGCCCTGACCTGTCACATTCCAGTAGCGGGGGCTGTAGAGTAGCTCATGCAAGGTCAGACCCGCCGCGTCCCAGTAGGCCTCTTCGCTGGTAATGACTCCATCTAAATCAAAGACAATCAGCGTCTTCACCGTCGTCGCGCCATCCTCTCGCTCAACTGCCGCAGGCTGGCCGGTTCCTGGCCGAAACGGTACGCCAGCGGCGTCACGTCGATCTGCTCGGCCCCCA
Source organism: Thermogemmatispora aurantia (assembly GCF_008974285.1). GTDB lineage: Bacteria > Chloroflexota > Ktedonobacteria > Ktedonobacterales > Ktedonobacteraceae > Thermogemmatispora > Thermogemmatispora aurantia. Next base: position 156,346 of record NZ_BKZV01000003.1, read on the forward strand.
CGCTGCGCAGAGCGGTGATGATCTCCAGCAAGTCCGCCACGGCCTCACCCATGCGAATCACCCCCGAGACGCGGCAGCGCTGGGCCTGTGGATCGTCCGTCGACTCCGAGCTGCCAATATGGTACTCGAATCCTGGGACTAACCGCTTGAGGTGCATGCTCAACAATGAACTGACCTCTTCACCACTTCCCGGCACATAGGCCGTCAGCAGAACGCGGTTGCGCGCCTGCAGGCGGGCGGTGATCAGTTCCAAAAGCAGGCGGGCGACCTTGAGAGCCTGGGGATGCTCGGCCAGCAGGCGCACGTTGCCGATCAGACACGCCTGGGAGCGCAGTACAATACCGTCTTCAAGCAGTTTCAGATGGTTTTCACGCAAGGTCGTGCCCGTTTCCGTCAGGTCGACGATCAAATCGGCGACCCCCGTCAGGGGTGCGGCCTCCAAGGCCCCGTGTGGCATCACGATCCGGCAGTGAGAAATGCCGTAGCGGCGTAGAAAGCGCCGCGTCAAAGCCGGGTACTTGGTGGCGATGCGTAGCCCCCGGCCCTTCTGGGCCTGATAGTAGCCCGCCAGATGCCAGAGATCAGCGCACGTATTGACATCGATCCAGGTCTCGGGCACCGCCACCACCAGTCGGCAGGAGCCGTAACCGAGATCACGCTCCAACACCATCAGATCGTCATCGCTCTCCTCATTTTCCTCCGCCTCTTCATCGGTCCCGCGGTACTCGGCGAAGAGGTCGTAGCCCGTGATCCCGAGAATGGCGTCCCCATCGTGCACCAGGGCTGGGATGTCTGCGGCACGCTGAAAGACCACCTCCAGCTCCGGTAGGCTGCTGATGCGCGCCAGATACTGACGCGGATTGCTGCGCTGGACCTTGAGACCACACTCGGCGAGAAAGGTTAGCGTGGCCGCCTCCAGCGTTCCCTTCCCAGGCAAGGCCAGGCGCAGCTGGGGCAATTCTGGGGCCGGAGCCATTCGCGACGCGCTCATGCTCGATCCCCTCCTTCCCGTAGGGCCACGGCCAGGTCACGGTAAGTAACCAGGCGTTCCTTCCCCGAGAGCAGATCATGCAGCCTGATCGTGTTGGCCTGGCGTTCCTCCTCACCGACGATCAGAGCCAGCCGGAAGCCGCGCTGGGAAGCCTGGCGCAGAGCATTACTGACTCCACGGGCGTTCACATCTAGCTCTGCGATGATGCCGCCCTCGCTGCGGGCCAGGCGCGCCACATGGCAGGCATAGGCCAGATCATGCTTGCCAACCGGGATCACCAGTGCCTGCGTCCGCCCAGGCTGATGCCACTGGCTGGCAGGCATCGAAGAGATGAGTCGCTCCAGGCCAAAGGCGAAACCGCACGCGCGCACTCCGCGCGTCCCCCCGACTGCCTCGACGAGATGGTCATAGCGTCCTCCGCCGCACAACTGCAGGTCGAGGCCCTCCTCATCGCTGGCATGGATCTCGAAGAGCAAGCCCGTATAGTAACTCACCCCGCGCCCCAGGGCCAGATTGAGCGTAATCTGCCGGCGGTCAACCCCTGTCACCTCCATCAGCGTGGTCACCAATTGCTCTAGCTCCTCCAGCGGGTCGTCATCAAGCTGATAGCTTTGGAGCAATTGGCGCAGCTCCTGAAAAACTTCGGGCGGTGGGCCGGCCAGCGCCCGCAGCCGGCGCAGAAACTCCAGCGCGCTAAAGACCAGCGCCCGCTGCTCACTGCGCCCAATCTTCCAGAGAAAGCGCTCGACAATCTCACGGCGGCTGTCCTCGTCGCCGAATGGCAGGCTGAAGCTGTTCAGGAGTGCTGCCACCAGCTGGTTCGAACCATCGGAGCTGGCCAGGCGCCGCCCTCGAGCGGCCTCAGCTGCCGGCAGCGAGGGAGTGAGCGACCGCTCGGGATAGAGCGCCTCCAGACGGGCCTGTGCCGCCTGCTCTCCCTCTGGGGAACGACTGATCTGCTCCATCAGGCTCAGGAGCAGACGTGCTGTCTGAACATCCAGATGCAGGCGCTCGATAAAGCCGCTGGCGACCCCGACATGGCCCAGCTCAAGACGGTAACGGGTGATGCCCAGTTCATGCAAAATATCGCAAGCCAGCTGCACGATTTCGCCATCGGCGCGCAGCGGTTGGCCGCCAAAGAGCTCGACCCCCAGCTGCGTGTGCTGCCGGTAGCGTCCCCGTCCCGGCGCCTCGTAGCGGAAGACTGGTCCGACGTACTGAAAGCGCAACGGCAGCGGGGACTGCTGATAATGTTCTAAATAGAGACGGCAGATTGAGGCGGTATATTCCGGTCTTAGACACAATTCGCGTTGGTGGAGCTGGAAGGCATAGAGGTTCTGCCAGGCCTCTTGACCGAAGCTCGCCTGGAAGAGGTCGCTGCGCTCCAGCGCCGGCGTATCCACCGGATCGTAGCCGGCCTTCTCCAACAGAGCGCGCACGCGATCCACCACCTGCGACTGCCGACGGTAGGCCTCGGGCAGCACATCATGCATCCCGCGCAGGCGCTCGATACGCTTCTTCATAGCAACTCTCATTCCCCCACTAGAGTCATGCCCGGTCCCCCGTAACCAGTCTGCCAGGCGGACCGCTGCAGGCCCGGGGTGCGCCGCGCCAGGGAGAGCACAAGCAAGGCGCCACTTTCATACGTCCTTCCCTGGACCTGCGGCCCGGATGCGCGCCTGGGCAGATAGATGGGTGCGCCATTTCTCCTCTCTCCTGGTACTCGTCCGGCGCACCCATTCGAAGCTCCGCTCCGATAGGCCAGGGCAGGAAAGCACCGGTCGCGCTAGGCCGATGGCTGGCGTGTTCCTCGCACAATCATCGTTCCCGCCCCTTGATCGGTGAACAGCTCACGCAGCAGCACATGAGGCTCGCGGCCATCGACGATATGCACGCGGGGCACAGAGCGCAGGGCGTCCAGGCATGCTGCGACCTTGGGGATCATGCCGCCCTGGATCACGCCCTCGTCGATCAAACGCAGCGCCTCCTCTTCTGTCAGCTCCGAGATGAGGCTGCCATCGGGGCGACAGATTCCCACCACGTTACTCAAGAAAATCAGCTTCTCGGCATTGAGGGCGCCCGCCAGGTGGGCCGCTACAACATCCGCGTTGATATTGAGGCAGGTGCCGTCAGGCCCCTGACCAAGGGGCGCAATAATTGGAATATACCCCTGCTCGACCAGCACCTGCACCAGTGTGGGATCAACCTCCTCGACCTCGCCGACAAAGCCCAGACGTTCATCCGCGATCCGCGCGCGTACCAGACCAGCATCGGTCCCACACAGGCCAATGGCTTTACCGCCCATCTGCGAAGCCATCAGGACCAGCCCCTGATTGACTTGCCCCAACAGCACCATGCGCACCACTTCCAGCGTCTGGGCATCGGTCACCCGCAGACCATTTTCGAAGCGGGTGGGGATCTGCAAGCGCTTGAGCCACTCATTAATATAGGGGCCGCCACCATGCACCAGGACCGGCCTGGCGCCGAGGGCGCTGAGCCAGATAATATCCTGTAAGACCACCTGCTGGTGCTCCAGCGTGCTCCCCCCCAATTTTATCACAAGGATTTTCCCCTTGAGGTAATCGATATATGGAAGCGCCTCGCGTAAAACCTCGGCGATGAGATGATGATCACTAATGATATCTCCATCAGGTGTCCTAGAAAACGCAATAGCCATCTCTCTGCTAACTCCTCGTCAGACCGTCGTCAAACACATTTCAGCCGGCGCCGGCAGGACTGTAACGTTGTTGCCCTTTCTTTCAACGCGGGTGGGTTGCTTCCTGCGCTTGCCCAGTCAGATCAGGTGCTGGCCTTCTGCCGCCTGAGTCAGCGGTGGACCGGGGAGCGAAGGAGCGTTCCACTCGCATATAAGCGTGTCAAGGATAGATTGCTCCCCCCTGCAGGCCACAGCGCTCATCGAAGCCAAACATGCAGTTGGCATTTTGCAGTGCCTGCCCGGAGGCACCCTTGACCAGATTGTCGAGGCAGGAGAGCACCAGCAGCCGCCCGCTGCGCTCATCCACTGTGGCATACAGCAGGCAATGGTTACTGCCATAGGTCCACTTCGTATGTGGCGGTTGATCAACAACGTGAACAAACGGCTCGCCAGCATAATAGTCACGGTAGAGCGCCTGGACCTGGGAGCTGGTTGGCAGGCGGCCAGAGCCATCGGGCTGCAGCTCCGCATAGCAGGTAGCCAGGATGCCACGCGTCATAGGTGTCAAGTGGGGGACAAAGGTCAGGCGCAGGCCCGACTCATAGGTCTGGCCGGCGGCGCGGGCCGCCGTTTCTAGCTCTTGCACAATCTCGGGCCAGTGGCGGTGCCCCCCGAGGCTATAGGCGCTCAAATCCTCATTGGCCTCGGCATAGTGGGTATCCAGGCGCAGGCCGCGCCCGGCCCCGCTTACTCCTGACTTCGCATCGACGATCAGGTCCCGGCTGACGAGGCCCGCCGACAGAGCTGGCAGCAGGGCCAGAATGATCGCCGTCGCATAGCAGCCAGGGTTAGCCACCAGCGCCGTTGTGCGGATACGCTCGCGATAGCGCTCACACAATCCATAGACGGCCTGCTCCAACAAGGCAGGAGCCGGATGCGTATGCTTGTACCACTCCTGATAGAGGGAAGGATTGCGCAGGCGGAAATCAGCGGAGAGGTCCACCACCCGCGTGCCGCGCTGGAGCAGAGCCTGGACCGCCTCGGCGGCAGCGGCGTGGGGGAGACAGACAAAAGCCAGCTCTGTTGCCTCTGGCTCCTCCATAATCTCCAACTCGGCCAGGTGGCGTGCCTCCTCCTGGCAGGCGCCACCGGCCAATGCGTACAACTGGGGAAAGACCTGACCCAGGCGCTGGCCAGCAGCGCTGCGCCCTGTCACCGAAGTGACGCGAAAGTGAGGGTGATTGGCCAGCAGCCTCAGCAGCTCCAGACCGGTATAGCTGGTAACATTGAGAATCGAAACGCTCACCATTGACAACACGCTCCTGAACTCCTGGGCTGTAGCGAGGAACGAGGGCTGCATACGCGCTGGCCGACTGGCCTGACGGTGGCCGCCATCTCGACATGGCGGCGCAACTGCCCGCCAGCCCTCCGAGAAGCCAGCCGGTCAGAGAAACCAAATAAAAACGCCCTCGTCCCTGACCACCATGCATCGAAGGGACGAGAGCCGACAGAAACGCTCCCGCGGTACCACCCTGCTTGTCACCACCTGCAGCGCAGCCTCGGCCTGGCAGCGCAGTGGTCTGCAGCTCCGCTCTACTCAGGCGACAGCAGAGCGCTCATCCACCGTCTTGCTCGCTGTCTGGTTCTACCCACCCCCAACGTCCCGCCTGTTGTTGCCGCCTGCTGAGCCGATCCAACGTAGCCAGCTCGCTTCCCCCAGGCCCTCCGTCAGTCGACCACGCCACCAACGGGCCAGCGCTGCAGTCTGCTCATGCCAGCACCCGAGATTCCTCACCTCATCGTGACGAACTGTGCTGTGACCACTCTTGCTGGTTATACTGCTGCGTGGGGACCACCCACCTGGCCTACTTGCCCACAGCCGACCGTCTCTCTCTTGCGGCGAGCAAGAGAAAACGCGGCAACCTGGACTTTCTTCGGCCAGCCGCTCACGAACGGGTTCTGAGCCGACGGGTCCCTGCCGAACTCTCACCGCTCTTCGGCTCGCTGTTGGTCGTCGGACTCATACTGGTTTCGCTCAACGCGGGACAGACTTGTATGCACTTGTTATTGTTCTAAAGGATAGCAGCAGTGGCTTGCGTTGTCAACCACTGGATGAAAGAGCTGCGGTTTTCCTTCCTTTCCTGCCCTTTTCTACTGAGCCGACAATCGGGTATATTACTGGGGGTGTGCTGCCTGGCGGCAGCGGCGAGCGGCCAAAAGCACCCGCCGTGGCCGGCCACCCACCCATCTCCATTATGAGCACTGACTGACAGATGAGGATGAGGAACGAAGCGTATGTTCGCAGCACGAGAGGCACATCGGGAGAAGATGCTTGTCGCGCTCTCCTCGGTGGGGGCGGCGGTTGGGCTGACCGCCCTCAAGCTCGTAGCTGGTTTGCTCAGCGGCAGCCTGGGAATCCTGGCTGAGGCGGCCCACTCCGGCCTGGACCTGGCGGCGGCTCTGATGACCTTCCTGGCGGTCCGGGTCGCTGACCGGCCCGCCGATGCCACCCATAATTATGGCCATGCCAAGATCGAGAACCTCTCAGCGCTCTTCGAGGCCATCCTGCTGCTGGCTACTGCTCTCTGGATCATCTATGAAGCCCTGCGCCGCCTGATTCTAGGGGAAGGCCATGTCGAGGCAAGCATCCTGGCGCTCCTGGTAATGACCATCTCGATTGCTGTCGACATTACTCGCTCGCGTGCCCTGCTGCGCGTGGCACGTCGTCTAGGCAGCCAGGCCCTGGAGGCCGATGCCCTCCACTTCAGCACCGATATCTGGAGTTCTGCCATTGTCATTGCGGGCCTGCTGGTCCTGCGCCTGGCCGAGCTCTGGCATCTGCCATCCTGGGTCAAGCAAGCTGACGCCATTGCCGCGCTTGGGGTCTCGCTGATCGTGATCTACGTAGCGCTGCGCCTGACGCGCGAGACGGTTGACGCCTTGCTCGATCGTGCCCCCGAGAAGCTGCTGCAGCACCTGGAGGCAGCCATCCGGCAAGTTGAGGGAGTCAGAGAGCTGCGGCGGATACGCGTGCGCCGCGCTGGCAATAAGATCTTCGCCGATGTGGTGGTGGCCGCCCCACGCTCTTTCACGTTCGAGGAGACGCATGCTCTCAGCGAGCGCGTCGAGCAGGCCGCTATCGCTGGGGTACATGCTCACGCTCCCCAGGCGGAGGCTGATGTGGTCGTTCATCTGGAGCCGGTGGCCAGCGCCGAGGAGACAGTGCGGGAGCAGATCCACTATCTGGCCCAACAGCAGGGGATTCGGGCCCACGATATTCGCGTGCGCGAGGTAGGGGGCAAGCTGGAGGCAGACTTTGACATCGAAGTGGAGGCCGATATGGACCTGGCCAGCGCGCATGCGGCGGCCACGCGTCTTGAAGAGGCGGTCTTGCGTGGCAATGCCCAGTTGCAGCGTGTCACCACGCACCTGGAAGCGCCAACCGCGACGATCGAGCGACGCCAGGATGTAACAAGCGACTATCCTGAGATGGTCCAGCACATTCGCCAGCTTGCCGATGCCGTGGCCGGCCCAGGGAGCGCTCACGACATTCACCTCTACCGCTCCTGCCGGGCAGAGGAGCGAGCCACCGGGGCTGAGCCTTGCAAGGGGCGGCGACAAGGCGAAAGGCTGGCAAGCGCAAACGGGCGCGAGGATGAGCTGGATCTTGTCCTCCATATCACCTGTGCCCCCGAGATACCGCTGAGCCAGGCCCATCTCAAAGCCGAGGAGGTGCAGCGCGCCCTGCGTCAAGAGTATCCCCGCCTCGGCTCGGTCGCTATCCATACGGAGCCGCCGGAGTGATCGCCGGATCCCCTCTTCCTTCCAGGCCAGACCGCCACGCCGCCTCACTACGCTCCGTCTGACTGCGAGCGGGGAACGGAACGGTGGCCGGCCACCGTCTGTGGCAGGTCCCTCTCAAGCAAGCGGAAGAGATCAGCGCTGTTTGCTGGCCCGCAAGGCGTCGACCCGCTGGAGGAGTTCCTCCAGAGAGAGCGCGCTCAAAGTCTCCAGTTGCAAATCGGGCGTGGCTTCATCGGAGAAGGGAGCATGGCGGGTGAGCACACTGGGGATGGCCACACAGAAGATGCCCGCCCGCCGTGCCGCACGCACCCCATTGGGCGAATCCTCCAAAGCGATGGCCTCCTCAGCCCTGACTCCCAGGCAGCTCAAGACCGCCAGATAGACCGCCGGGTCAGGTTTGGTCACCTGGACATCGTCGCCACAGCAGATACACTGGAAGCGTGAGTGGAGGCCGAGACGTTCTAGATGGCCCACAACCCAGCGCCGCGATGAGGAGGAGGCCACTCCCAGACGCAGACCAAGCCGCTGAGCCGTCTCCAGGTAGTCCAGCACCCCCTCGGCTACGGGCTGCCCTTCTAGGAGCTGGCGGCAGCGCTCTCGCCGGCTTAGCCGCAGCGACTCGCGCTCCTCCAGAGAGAAAGAACGCCCCAGGCGACGCTCTAGCTCGCGTAGGGGATCAAAGGGGTTGGAAGTGGGACCAATGCCGATGTAGGGGAGCCAGGCTTCCAGTTCGAAGCGCTGGCCGTAGCGCTCGTAAATCTCCTGCCAGGCCAAAAACTCCGGCACCTCTGTTTCGAGAATGAGACCATCGAAGTCGAAAATCAGGGCAGTAATCATGTCCTCCTTGGCCGGGCAGCGCTCCCGAGTCAGGCGTGGTCACGAGCAGGCGTGAAGCCGCCCTCCGCAGGAGCGTTGCCCAATCACAGGCAAAAATAGGCCGCGCCGACCTGCTGCACCCCTGAGCCGGGGCCGGATCGCGCAGGGTCGGGTGAGGCTGATAGCTCTGCCTTAAGCATACCACATCAAGCGGGCAGTCTGTCTGCCCTGGCTCTGACGCTGTCTGCTTCAGACGTCCACGCTCCTCGCTCTTCAGACCAGGTCCAGGGGCGAGCTTTCTTCGCTAGGCTACAAACTGGTTGCTATAGGCGGCACTGACATCGGGCACAGCCGGAATCAGCTTCAGGGCGGCCATAAAGGTGGCCGTGGCCTGCCAGGTGGCAGGATCATTGTAGCCAAGGTGGCCAGTGCCACGCCAGATAGGGATCGTCGCTTGCAGCACGTCCCTGGCCCTGGCAAGGTCCATGCCGGGCACATAGCTCTTGCTCAGCTGCAGGGCCTCCTCGGGATTGGCAATGACCTCGCGCAGCCCCCGCAGCGTTGCCTGCACGAAGGCCCGCACCATTTGTGGCTGCTGACGCAAGGTGGTCTGCAAGGTCACGATGCCGTTCGAAACCAGCGGCTGGTAGTCCGAGACCTCAAAGGTGCGCACGGGAAAGCCCTGACGGCGCAGCTGCAGTGGCTCATTATTCGAATAGCCCATCACAGCGTCGACCTTATGGCCAAGCAAGGCGGCAACCTGAGTGAAGCCAATGGACTGCAGGTGAATGTCGTTGACGCTCAGGTGCTCGTGGTAGAGTAGCGCCAGCAGCCCGACATAGGTCGCGCCATAGGGGCCAGGCACCCCGACGCTGTGGCCTTTTAGGTCAGCCAGCGTGCGGATCGGCGAGTCTGCCGGCACGATCAGACAGACCGGATAGCGCTGGAAGATGGTGGCCACGTTGACGGCTGGCACTCCCTTGCTGCGAGCCGTCAGCTCCTCATCGCCGCTGGCGAAGACAAAGGTGTTGCGTCCCGCCACCATCGACCCGACAAGATCGGTGACGATTCCATGATTGAAGGTCACGTTCAGCCCTGCCTGGCTGTAGTAGCCTTTGGCTTGGGCGACGTAGAAGGGCGCGAACTGAATATCCGGGATGTAGCCCAGACCGATGGTGACATCCGTCAGCGTCTTTTCCCCATTGGATGCGGACGAGCCTTGCCCTGCCGACTGGCCACAGGCACCGAGCAAGAGGAAAAATACAAGCAGGCAACTAACAAACACAAAATGCGTGATCTTCCGCATAAGGCACAAAATCCCCCATACATACAACACAACAGAGCTTGCTTGTCGTGGGTGAGCGACTGACTGGGCATAGGAGCGGCACGCTGGCTGGCCAGCGGCGCCGAGCAGTGTGGTAGGGAGGCCGAAGCGGGACCTTTAATAGACGGCTTCGGCCAGTTTGCTCAGCAGCCAGGCAAGACCGTAGTAGACTGCCGCCAGCGCGGCGAGCAACGCCAGTGTTGCGAACATAAACGGTGTATCATATTGATGCTGTCCTTGCAAGATGAGGCCCCCTAGCCCCTGATTGCCGCCGGCGACAAACTCGCCCACCAGGGCGCCGGTGATCGAGAGCGTCAGCCCAGTGCGCACCGCTGCCAGGATGGCTGGCAGCGCCAGGGGAAACTCGATTGCGGTCAGCAATGACCAGCCGGCGGCCCCGTCAACGCGCGCCGCATCCACAATGGAGCGATCGATGGTGCGCACACCCAGTGCTGTGGTGATCACCATTGGAAAGAGCACTACCAGCATACACAGAATGACCGTCGGAAGCAAGGTATAGCCCAGCCAGAGCACGAGGAAAGGGGCGATGACGATAGCCGGGATGGCCTGTCCGGCAGCCAGGTAGGGCTGGATGGTAGCGGCGATCAGGCGTGATTTGGCCAGGCCATAGCCCAGCGGCAGCCCGATGAGGACCGCCAGTAGGAAACCCAGGAGACTTTCTTCAATGGTGGCCAGGGCGTTGGCCTCGAAGAGGCCGGAGCTGAAGCCGTCCAGCAGGCGCTGCCAGACGTCGGCAGGGGACGGTAAGAAGAGTGGATTGATATGCCCGTAGGCACTGCCGAAGTACCACAGGCCCAGCAGCACGATTGCCACCAACAGGGGGGGTACCAGGGCCAGGGCTGTAGCCTGTCGACGGCGGGCCTTCTGGACGTTGGTGGCCTGCGTGCTCATGAGACCTGTCTGCTCCGCGGCCTCTCTCTGCAGGCCCTGGCGAGGCAGATCGAGAGAGAGCTGCTTTCTGGCTGAGGTAGAAGTGTCGATACCCATCATGGCCCTCGGTGATCCGTTCTCGTGACAGCGCCGCAGCTGCTCCCGCGGCGGACCGCAGTACACACGGACCTGCACGGTCACGTCCAGGGAAACAACAGTCACACTGTCAGTTCAACCGACCCGGGGAGCATGTGAGGGAGACGCAGGAAAGCGCTGACGGAGAGCGTGACCAGTCTGACCGGTCGGCTGCGCTGCTCCAGTCGCCTGCTGCTGGTAGCAAGCGGAGGATCAACTCGTCCGTTTCGCGAGATACCAAGCCTTCTCCCATCCGGACTGTTACCGTCGGCTTCGGCCTCTCACCGAATCCATCGCTGGCGCCGGTCACCGGTAGCCTGTTGGCCATCAGGGTGGTTCGTCCTGACGGCCAGTCTGGCCACTCTCAACGACGCGCAGCGAGTCGCGGGCTCGGCAGCTCACACGCGGCTGTGGCATAGTAGGGAACACGCAGGTGTGTTAGCCTGCTGGCGTGTAGCCGCCATACCGCCGGTCGGGAATTGCACCCTGCCCCGAAGGTCTTGTTTTCGTCTTTGTCGATATTATGACACAGAGCGCAGGAGCGGTGCAAGAGGGCGTGTGTGGATGGCCAGCAAGCCGTCACGTCAGCGCGACCCGCCTGGAGCGGGAGCCGTCCTCTTCTTGGCCACTCCCAGACGAGTGCCTGCGCTGCTGGGCTTAGCCTTGGGCGCCGGTCTGTGCCGCCTTCGCCCCACTTTCTTCGAGCAGCACGAGCAGCAGGCCCCCCATCAGCCCCAGATTCTTGAAAAACTGCGTCTGCTGAGCCTGATGGGTCTGGGGATCACGCTCCTGCCAGAACGGGTGGCCGACGATGGTCGTAGGGACCAACGAGGCGAGCAGGACGGCGGCGGCCAGACGCGGAAACCAACCCAGAGCGAGGGCACTGCCAGCAACCACCATCGTGGCGCCGTTGAGCACGACGGCACGCTCTGGCTGAGGAACGCCAAAGCGTGCGACCCGCGCCGGGCGGCCTCCGGGATTAAGAAAGGCGTCTGCTCCCCCTTTGATGAAGATCACTGCCAACAGTGAACGTGCCAGTGCTCGGATCATAGGTGTATTTCATCTCCTCTCTCTCGCGCTAGCGTGCGCAGTGGGTGTATGCATGCAGCAAGGGCCAGGGGCTGTCAAGCCCGCTCGCCCCGCTCTCTTCTTTCATTGTAGTCCGTTGGCTCACGGCGCTGCCAGTCCAGGCCCTGGACTGGTAGCGGACGGCTCATTTGCAGAAGGAGCGAGTTGCGAAATATAATACTCACCCAGGAGGATGTATGGGCGCGGAACTACGGATCATCCCCGTCACAGGTATTGGCGACATCACCCCAGGGAGTGACCTGGGGGTTCTCATCTCTGCGGCCCTGCAGGCCCAGGGGGTGACGCTGGCCAATGGCGATATCCTGGTGGTCACCCAAAAGATTGTCTCGAAAGCTGAAGGGCGACTGGTCCAGCTGGAGGAGGTGACCCCCTCAGCTTTCGCTCTGACAATCGCGCGTGAGACTGGCAAGGACCCCCGCCATGTGGAGGTGATTCTGCAGGAGACGCGGCGGCTGGTGCGCATGGATCGCGGTGTACTCATCTGTGAGACGCACCACGGCTTTGTCTGTGCCAATGCCGGTGTGGATGAGTCCAATCTCTCTGGCCAGCACCAGGTGAGCCTCTTGCCGCGCGATCCCGACCATTCGGCGCGGACGCTGCGGGAACGTCTGTTGGCCCTGGCGGCTTCGGCGGCCTCTCACCGGTCGTCAGAAGGCGAGCCGCTGGAGGAGCTGGCGGTCATCATCTCCGACACCTGGGGGCGGCCTTGGCGCAATGGCCAGGTGAACATGGCTATCGGTGTGGCCGGGCTGGAGCCGATCAGAGACTATCGCGGCGAGCCTGATGCCTATGGCCGCGAGCTGCGCGTCAGCGCCATTGCTGTCGCCGATGAGCTCGCAGCGGCTGCTGAGCTGGTGATGGGGAAGAGTGCTGGCGTGCCTGTCGCGCTGATCCGCGGCTACACCTATATCCCCACGGAGGGTGGGGTTGGACCGCTGCTGCGCGATGCGGCCAGCGATCTGTTTCGTTAGCCTTCTGCCAGACCTGACCAGGCGACCATTAGGAGATAGATCTCCAGCGTGCCTTGTTTCCTGCCCTTCGTGGCGATCAAGCTGGCCGGGATAGGCGGAGCCTCCATCGCTGACTCGCGCTGGCTCCGCCGCCGGGTCCGCCGGGTCGTCTTGCTGACAAACAGAGAAGGTAGAGCGAACGAGCCGTGACAACTGCTTGTGAACGAGCTGTGACCGTCTCCCAGCGTGCCGGCGACCTGCTGACGCTCTTGCGGAGCCGACGCAGTGTGCGCGCCCTCCAGGAGCGCCCGGTTCCCGAGGCTCTGCTGGAGCAGATCTTAGAGGCTGCTCGCTGGGCCCCCTCGCCGCATGGCCGCCAGCCCTGGCGCTTCGTTGTCTTCAGCGGACGGGAGCGCAAAGAGCGGCTGATTGAGCGAATGAGTGCAGCCTGGGAGGCCCAGCTACGGCTAGATCAGCAGCCGGAGGAGGTCATCGCTGTACGGCTGGAGAAATCGCGCCAACGTATCCGACAGGCTCCGGTGCTGATTCTTCCTTGCCTGTATCTGGAGGACCTGGATCGCTATCCTGATGCCGAGCGCCAGGAGAGTGAGCGCATCATGGCGATTCAGAGTCTGGGCGCTGCCGTACAGAATATGCTCTTGATGGCCTACGAGTTGGGCCTTGATACAGGCTGGATGTGTGCCCCCCTCTTCTGCCCCGCCGTCGTCTGTGAGGCGCTCGATCTGGATCGGCGCCTGCAGCCCCAGGCGCTCATCACTCTGGGCTATGCTGCTGCCGACCCCAAACGACGGCCTCGTTTGCCCCTGGAGACTCTCGTGATTCGTCTCGATAGTCAGAGCGACGGCGAGCAGCCAGGACAGTGAGAGCGGTGGGAACGGCAGGCATAAGCAGGCAGCCAGTGATGCAACGGCATTTTGAGGCAGCCAGAGCAAGAGAAGAGAAGGGAGTAGCGAGAGAGCCATGATTGTTGTGCTCGCCGGTGGCGTTGGGGGAGCGCGCTTTCTACAGGGCGTCGTCCAGGTGGTTCCGCCTGCGGAGGTCACCGCCATCGTCAACACGGGCGATGATCGCCAGTTCTATGGACTGCATGTCTCGCCCGATATCGATATTGTGATCTATACGCTGGCCGGCGTCGTGGACGAGCGCCACGGCTGGGGCATTCGCGACGACACCTATCATGTCATGCAGCAGCTCACCCGCTATGGCCACGAAGACTGGTTTCTGCTTGGAGATCGCGATCTGGCGACGCATATCCATCGCAGCCTGCGCCTGCGCCAGGGACGCACGCCCAGCGAGGTGACCGATGAGCTGCGCCGCCTCTTTGGGCTGACGCTGCGTATTCTGCCCATGAGCGATGACCCAGTGGCGACGCATATTCAGACCCCCGTCGGCCTGCTCCATTTTCAAGAGTACATGGTCAAGCGACGCTGTATGGATGAGGTGCAGGGCGTCGTTTTTGTCGGCCTCGAGCAAGCCAGACCAGCCCCAGGCGTGCTTGAGGCGCTGCGCCAGGCCGAGGCGGTGCTGCTTGCCCCAAGCAACCCTATTGTGAGCATCGGCAGCATTCTGGCCCTGCCCGGCGTGCGCGAAACGCTGCAGGAGACCTCCGCCACCGTGGCCGCCATCAGTCCCATCGTCGGCGGCGCTCCTCTCAAAGGGCCGGCGGATAAGCTCATGCGCGGCCTCGGATGCGAGGTCTCCGCCTTGGGTGTGGCCCGCTGCTACGCCGACTTTCTGGATGTCATGGTCATCGACCAGCAAGACGCAGCCCTGGCTCCGGCCATAGAGGCCCTTGGCCCGCGTGTGCTGGTCACTGACACCATCATGCGCGATAACGAGGCCAAGATTCATCTGGCGCGCGAGGTGCTGCACAGCTGTGCACGTGCCGTCTAGTCCGGGAACAAACGGTTCGGGAGTGGCGACTACCGTGGTGGCTCAACAGGAAGAAGAGCAAGGGAGAGAACAGGTGGCGGCCTTTTCATCTCGCTGCAGCGCGCTCATCCCTGTGAAAGGGTTGGCGGCGGCGAAGAGCCGGCTGGCGGGCTACTTACCACCTGCCCAGCGTGCCCAGCTGGTGCTGACCATGCTCCACCACGTTGTGGCCACACTGCAGGCCAGCGGCCAGCTCTCCAGAATTGTGATCGTGAGCGCCGACGAGCGCGTGCGCGCCTGTGCTGTCAGCTGGGGAGCAGAGGGATGGCCCGAGGAGCAACCAGGGCACAACGCAGCGCTGGAGGCCGCGGCCCGGCGCCTGCGGACCGAAGGGGTGGCGACGCTACTCACCATTTCCGCCGATCTCCCGCTGCTCAAGAGCGAGGAGGTCGCAGCGCTGCTGGCGCAAGGCCGGCGCTATCCGGTAGTGCTGGCGCCAGCCCACGACGGTCAGGGCACGAATGCCCTGCTGCTGCGACCTCCCTTAGTGCTGCCCTATCTGTTCGGGGAAGAGAGCTTCCGACGCTACTGCGAGGCTTCCCAGCGTCGCCACCTCGCCTATAGCCGCTATGAGAGTCCGGGGCTGGCTCTCGACATCGATACTCCGGAGGACCTTCAGCGCTCGGGTCTGGTCGAGCGCTGGCTGACCGCCAGGTCCTCCTCGCATTGTCTCAGGGAGATGACACCATGCCAGTCGTTGGATATTCCGCAGCCTTAGAGCAATTCCATCCTAGCGACCTCCTGCGTTGGTGCCGGGAGGCCGAGGAAGCTGGCTTCGGTGGCGTCATGGCCGCTGATCACTTCCATCCCTGGACGCCGACCCAGGGGCAGAGTCCCTTTGTCTGGTCCTGGATGGGCGCCCTCGGGCTGGCC
This sequence comes from Thermogemmatispora aurantia, assembly GCF_008974285.1. GTDB lineage: Bacteria > Chloroflexota > Ktedonobacteria > Ktedonobacterales > Ktedonobacteraceae > Thermogemmatispora > Thermogemmatispora aurantia. Next base: position 171,828 of record NZ_BKZV01000003.1, read on the forward strand.
ACGCAGAAGCTGACCTTCGGCCCAGGCGTCACCTGCGCCTCCTATCGCTACCATCCGGCCATCATTGCCCAGGCCGCAGCGACCCTGGCAGCCATGTACCCCGGGCGCTTCTGGCTGGGAATCGGCACCGGCGAAGCGCTGAACGAGCACGTCGTCGGTGGTGAGTGGCCCGAGGCGCCGATCCGTCTGGAGCGCATGATCGAGTCAATCGAGATCATCAAACTGCTCTTCAGCGGCAAAAAGGTCCGCTACAGCGGTAAGCACCTGCGCATGGAGAGTGCTCGCCTCTACACGCGCCCGGAGACGCCACCGCCAATCCTGGTAGCGGCCTCCGGTCCTAAAGCGGCAGAGACTGCTGGACGCCTGGGCGATGGCCTGATCACGCCGGCTGCGCCGCCTGAAAAGCTCAAAATGCTGTTGGAGCGCTTTGAGAAGGGAGCGCGCGAGGCCGGCAAGGACCCGAGCACGATGCCGCGCCTGCTCCAGCTGCACGTCTCCTGGGCACCGACCCACGAAGAGGCCGTCAACAACGCCCTTAAGGAGTGGCCCAACGGGGGCATCAAGGCCCCGAAGCAAGATATTCGCTCGCCGGAGGACTTTGAAGCCTTTGCCCAGCTGGTGCGCCCCGAGGACTTCCAGGGCCGCGTCTTGATCTCGCCTGACCTGGAAGAGCACCGACGTCATATCCAGAGCTTCTTTGATCTCGGCTTCGACGAGGTCCATGTCCATAACGTAGGACGGGACCAGAGCAGTTTTATCCGAGCCTACGGCGAAGCCGTTATTCCAGCTCTACGCCAGCCGGCAACAACCTCGCGGCAGGCTCCTACCTCCTGAGAAGGTGGGTTGCCTCTACTGACTCAGCCAGCGAACGGGTGAACACCTACCTGACAAGCCCCCAATTCCTGGCCACGGTCGGAATTGGCCGCCAGGGGCTGGGGGCTTGCGCGACCAGCATCTGTCAGCACAATAGGATGAAGGAGGCAGACAATCGATGGCTGCGCTCTCAGAGCGCGCACGCGCCTTTCTACAAGAGAAGCCGCGCTTTGGCGTCCTTGGTACAGTGAACGCCGACGGCTCCCCTCACCTGACCACCATGTGGTTTCTGCTCGATGGAGACGAGATCCTTATGAATACGAAGGTGGGACGGGTGAAGGAGCGAAACATGCGCCGAGACCCGCGGGTCTCCCTATGCGTTGAGGATGGCTATCGCTATGTCACGATCAGCGGTCGGGTGCGCCTCATCGATGACCCGACGGTGGCTCAGGCCGATATCTATCGCCTGGCGCGCTACTACGATGGCGAAGAAAAGGCACGCCAGCAGATGGAACACTTCAGCAGGGAGCAGCGAGTGACCGTGCGGCTCGCTTGCGAGCAGGTCCTCGAACACTTCTAAGGGTTAGGCCCCCGGTGAGGTCGCTAAGGCAGGCTGGCGGAGAAGGATGTCTGATCTGAAGGGAAAGCGGGGCAGGCCAGGTCAGGCCAACAGACGGGGAGAAGCCAGAGCAATGGGACCTGTTCCCACTCTCTGGCCTCCCCCCGTGGCATGGTAGGGTGGTGGTGAAGTTGTGGCTTTCAGGTCAGGCTGCTACCGTCAACAGCCCCTTATGAGGAGGAGACCTCCGTAGCCGGGGCAGCAGCCTCGACAGCCGGAGGGGCCTCGGGGCGTACGGCAGGACGCTCGCCGAGCCGGCGCGGGCGCCAGACACGGACATACTCGGCCAGGAAGTAGGACCCAATGACCAGGATGGCCGCCAGAGCCTGAGCCACCAGCCCCTCAACGTTGGGGAAGACCGCGAACCAGAGACCCATCCAGTCAGGAATGGGCAAAGGAACAGGGGTAGTACCAAGCCAGCCCGCCAGCTGCATTTCCTGAATGCTCTCCCCCACCATCACGATCAGCACTACGCCCAGCAACACGCCCGTCAGGATCAACATCTTCTTGTAGGGCAGCCGATGGTGAGCCACGAATGTCAGCGCTCCGACGCTGGCTGTGAAGGCCAGGCCAATCAAGACGCCAATGAGAACAATACCTGAACCAACCTGCATGCGCAGATTCTGCAGGAAGAGCACGACCTCGAAGCCTTCTCGATAGACCGAGGTGAAGCCCAGGACGACCATGCCCCAGACAATACGCGCTTCTTCATCTTCGCCCAGGCTCAGCAGGCTGCGCCGCCGACGATTATGGAAGGAAATCCAGCCGGTCCAGTAGACACGGTGGAAGAACCAGTTCATGATAATGAGGAGGACAATAACTGCCAGCAGACCTGTAGCAGCCTGGATATGCAGCTCAGGAGCGTTTACCCGGCTGAGAATACCGACCACTACAAACCAGGTGACCAGGCTCGCCAGAAGAGCTAGCCCGGCTCCAGTCGCAATCGGACGGCGATATTTGTCGTGCTTTCCCATCATGCTGGCCGTAATCGCCGCCAGCACAAGGATGGTCTCAAGCCCCTCCCGAAACACCAGCAAACCAGTATCCAAAATAGCCGCGCCCGGACTCAGATGCGGTACAGTGGGGTCGGGATTGCCCTGGGCCGTAATGCCTTGCCAGACAAGAGCCGCGACAATCACCAATCCAGCCAGCAGCAGTACTGCGCGGATGATACGCTGTAGAAGACTCCCGGTAAAGTAGGCTTGTAAGTACCTCACTCCAGCAAGTCCTTTCGTCTCTTCCTTCTTCTCTCTACCCGGTTGTGACGTGTCTCGCTTCGCTGATCCGCTTGCTGCCCTCTCCAATATTAGGACAGGCTAATATCTTAGTGATGCACTCGGATATTAGCATTTCCTAATCGATTTTGTCAAGGGGCAGACCGGCTTTCTGAAGACTCCTCCGCATCATTACCGGGGCGTGCATTAAAAATGCGTTAAAATTGTAGGCCACGCACTATCTCTATATATCTGAATTGACATATCCATCTCCTCTTTCCTAAACTGAGAAGTGTTGTGAGCCAGAGCCGTGCATTCTCCCAGCCGAGTGGAGGGGCACGCTGGAAAGAAAGGAGTAAGAGAGGAAAACATGCGCTGGTGGTTCTTCCGACGCAAACCCGCTGCAGCGCCGGCAGCTTCTCCCCTCACCGAGAGCAGCCCACAGTCGGTGCGCCCACGCACATGGGCAGGCGAAGTGACCTTGCCGCATCTGGGTGATAGCGATGGACGACGCTATCTGGATGAGCAGCCATATGTCCTGCCCAAGGATCTCCAGGAGATCAATCGGCTCGACTTTCAGCATTATGTGCTGCGAGCCATCTTGAAAAGGAACTATCTGGCCCCGCTTCGTCAGCCACGCCAGATTCTTGATGTAGGCTGCGGTACGGGGCAATGGGCCTACGAGCTGGCGCGGGAATACCCCCAGGCCACCGTTGTCGGGTTAGACGTCGAAGCGGCCAAGAACTCGACCGCCCCTCCACCGAACTATCGCTTTGTCTCAGGCGATATCCTCAAGGGCCTTCCCTTCGCTGATCACAGTTTCGACTTTGTTCATCAGCGGCTACTTCACTCGGCCCTACCGCTGACCGCCTGGCCAGGAGCTGTGAAGGAACTGGCACGAGTGACGGCCCCCGGCGGCTGGGTCGAGTTGCTGGAGCTTAATCCAGAAGTGATCCCTTCGGGGCCTGCGGGTCAGCAGCTGCGGCAGATTATCTTGCAACTGGTAGCTCTGCGAGGATTGGATGCTGAGGGAGTAGTGGCACGTTCTCTGGATCTCTATCTGGCTGAGGCTGGCCTGGTCGAGGTTGAGCGCCATGTGGTGGAGGTGCCGCTGGGAGACTGGGGAGGGCGTCTTGGCTCTCTGCTGGCACTCGACTTCCGCGAGGTGGCGCTGGCTATGTGTGGACCGGTGACAGCGCGTTTTGGGCTATCGCGTGAAGACTATCTTGCACTGCTTGAGACGACCATGAAGGAATGGAACGAGCTGAAATCCTGCCATCATTTTATCGTCGCCTACGGGCGCAAGCCCTGAGCAGTCCAGCAGGGCTGAGGCCCCCTACTCACTGCACCTGCTCTCGCCGGGAAGGAGGAGGAAACTCTTGAAGGGAGGTCTCCGGCGAGCCAGCTGTGCAGCTTCTTCACCCCTGAGAAGGGAAAGAGAGAAACAAGAGCCTGCCCTCGAGGGCGTCCGCTGGTATCTTATCCCCTATGTGTCGCTCTTGCCCGTCGAGACGGGCCATAGGCGGGTGAGAGCGACACTGCAGCAGCGGACCGGACGTAGCCGCTGGCGATCGCTTTCGCTTCGTAGGAAGAAGGAAGGACAAGTCATGATGTCAACCAGGTGTGGCCCAACAGATGCGCTGCAAGTGAGTTCTCTGGTCTTAGAGAGAGAGGTGAAAAAGGAGGAACCATGCCCTGGTGGTTCTTTAAGCACGGTGGGGGGAGCGAAGCCGAACCGACGGAGGGCGAGCCGGCCCCAGGAGAAGGACGGCTACTAAGCAGTCTCCCCGGAGAAAGAGGCCATGCTGCTGAGTTCAGCCAGCCTTCTCTCCAATCCCTCCCCAAGGACCTGCGAGAGATTGACCGTCTTGACCTCCAGCACTATGCCCTGCGAGTGGTTCTGCAGGCCAACTATCTGGCCCCCGTGGGCCTGCCGCGCCGCATTCTCGACACAGGTTGCGGAACAGGGCAGTGGGCCTATGACCTCTGTCAAGAATTCCCCCAGGCAACCGTTGTCGGCCTGGACATTGAGCCAATCAAGCAGACTACCAATCTGCCATCGAATTTTCGCTTTGTGCGAGCCAACCTCCTGGATGGCCTCCCCTTTGCCGACGACAGCTTTGACTTCGTTCACCAGCGTCTCCTGGCGCTCTCCCTGCCCGTCACCTGCTGGCCAGTTCTCGTCAAAGACCTCGCACGGGTGACAGCCCCCGGCGGCTGGGTCGAGCTGATCGAAGGCAGCGCGGAGGTCGCTCCCGCCGGCCCGGCGACACAAGAGGTCTTCTCTCTCATTGGGCAGTACCTGCTGGCTCGTGGCCTTGATGGCCAGGGGAACGTTGCCCGCTCCCTGGTGCGTTACCTTGAAGAGGCGGGTCTGAGCGCCATCCAGCAGCGCACTGTCGCTGTCCCAGTTGGCGAGTGGGGTGGCCCAATCGGTCACCTGATCGCCCTGGACTTCCGCGAAACATTCCTAGCGCTCAGCGAACGCGTTGCCCAGCGTTTCCAGCTTCCGACCGAGGCCCTGGTGGCCCTGCTCCAGAGCATGCGGCGCGAGTGCAACGACCTGCACACCTGCTATTCCTTTATTGTGGCCTACGGGCAGAAGCGCTGAAACCGCTGCTAGACGGTAGATCGGCTAATGCCGAAGCCGAGCCGGGGTCGGGTTCCAGCTCCTGAAGCCAGCGGTTCCTAGCCAGCCCGGCGTCCTCTCGGCCACGAGGGCGGGGTGCAAGCGCCGTCGGCTGGGCGCTATAGCTAATCCAGAGGCCGTTGGTCGTGGTCCAGGTCGCTACAGCACAATAGTGAAAACCAGCGGGTAGACCCGCCGGAGCAGGTTGCTGGCTCAACTGCTGATTCAAATGCTCTTCGAACATCGCAGCCAGACCGGTTACTGACAGTCCTCCCAGATCGGCATGCAACACATGCACCTGAAGGTGACAGGTTACGATCACAGGCTGAACCCGCAGGAAGAACGGGCGTGTCAACGCCAGGCCGAAGAGTGTCAGCGTCTCCTGACCTGTGACCTCGATCAGATCCCGTGGCTGGAGCGTGACGCGCACCTGGCTCACCTGACCGGGCAGGCCGGCCCGAGGGAGATTGCGCGTCACGAGTGCCGTCAGGTAGGCTGGAGACAGCTGGAGCACCAGATCGCTCTCGCCAGAGGCAGGGGATGGCGAAGGGAGAGGAGAGTGATCCGGGCCGAGGAAGAGCAGCGCCACCAGCCAGAGGGCCAGCACGCCGCTGAGCAGTCCCAACAGGAACGTTCCCACTGGAAGCCAGCGTCTTCGACGCTGGCGAGCCGGGGCAGAGGAGAGTTGTGGCGGCCCTGCTTCGGTATCGGGCAGTGGGCCGGATAGCCGCCGGGTCGGACGCGCTCCCCGAGCTGAGGAGAACTGGGTCTCGCTCAGTTCCCAGGTCAGAGGGTCATCAGGCAGATAGCTGGCCTCCGTAGGCTCAACAAGGTCACGGTCAGAGAGGTTAGCAGCGCTCTCGAAGACAGGGGAAGGGGCGACCTCAGAAGCTGAGTCGGCCTCATCATCGCCGTCGGTGCTGGCGTTAGCGAACCAGGACATAGCTGGCGACACTCCTTTAGCAAGCAAACCTGCACTGTATCATAGCCGCTTGGCCCCAGCTCCGCAAGAGGCGCTCTCTTTTGGGCATATTGCCCAAAAGAGAGCGCCTTGCTTTCAGACAAAGTGCCCGTAGTCTCTGCAGCAAGGGGGACGTATCATAAAAGCAAGTAGGGGAGCTGGCCTCGACTGAAAGCAGGGCAAGCCCATTCAGGGATTGGGAGAGAGGCAGAGGAGGCAGCTGTCCTGGATGGCGTTGCTGAGCACCAGCGCGTCGATTGCCATCAGTTCAGCAGGATAGAGATAGCGAGCGACGAACAGTCAGAAGTCAAGAGCACGGAGTGGCGACGAGAGCCGAAGGCGTGTCCGGCAAAGAGGCTGGGGAGAGACCAGTAAAGAGGAGAGTTCGACGGCATGACACCTGAAGAAGTTTTGCAATTTGCCAAGGAGCGCGGTGCCAAGATGGTAGACTTCAAATTTGTTGATCTACCGGGCACCTGGCAGCATTTTAGTGTTCCCTTGCACGAGCTGGACGAAGAGACGTTCGTCGAGGGGAAGTATTTTGACGGGTCAAGCATCCGTGGCTTCCAGACCATCGACGACAGCGACATGCTGGTAATCCCCGATCCAGATACGGCGTTCATGGACCCCTTTACCAGCATCCCCACGTTGAGCCTCATCTGTACTGTTGCCCACCCAGGGCCGGGCGCGCATAAGCAGCCCTATAGCCGCGACCCGCGGACGATTGCGCGCAAGGCGGAGGCATACCTGCGCTCGTCTGGGATCGCCGATGTGAGCTACTTTGGCCCCGAGGCTGAGTTCTTCGTGTTTGACAACGTGCGCTTCTCCTCGACCCAGAATGTCCAGTACGCCGAGGTCGATTCGGATGAGGCGCACTGGAATAATGGTCGCAATGGCGGCGTCAATCTGGGCCATCGCCTGCGCCCGAAGGAGGGCTACTTCCCGGTTCCACCCAGCGACACGCTGCAGGATCTGCGCAGCGAAATGGTTCTGACGCTGGAGGAGCTGGGCGTTCCAGTCGAGGCCCAGCATCACGAGGTTGGCGGTGCCGGCCAGTGCGAAATCGATATTCGCTACAACACGCTGGTCAAGACCGCCGATAACCTGATGATCTACAAGTATGTGGTGAAGAACACTGCGCGCAAACATGGGAAGACGGCCACCTTCATGCCGAAGCCGATTTTCGGCGACAATGGTTCCGGCATGCACGTGCACCAGAGCCTGTGGAAGGATGAGCGCCCGCTCTTCTACGACGCTGAGGGCTATGCCGGCCTCTCCCAGACGGCGCGCTATTATATCGGCGGCCTGCTGATGCACGCTCCTGCGCTGCTGGCCATCGCCGCCTCGACGACCAATAGCTACAAGCGGCTGGTGCCCGGCTTCGAGGCCCCGGTCAACCTGGTCTTCTCGAAGGCCAATCGCAGCGCCGCTGTGCGTATTCCCAATACCGACTGCCCATCGGCGAAGCGCATTGAGTTCCGTCCGCCTGATCCAACGGCCAATCCCTATCTGACCTTCGCTGCTTTGCTGATGGCAGGCCTCGATGGCATCCGCCGCAAGATCGAGCCCAGCGAGCACGGTTTCGGGCCAGTTGATCGCGACCTGTATCACCTCTCCCCGGAGGAGCTGCGCGAGATCGGCTCGGTTCCGGGCTCGCTGGAGGAGGCTCTCAGGGCTCTGGAGGATGATCACGCGTTCCTGTTGGAGGGCGACGTTTTCACGACTGACGTGCTCGAACACTATATTGAACTGAAGCGCGCTCAGGTCAATGAGGTGCGCATGCGCCCCGTGCCGATTGAATTCGCCCTCTACTACGACGCCTGATCCTTCTGAGCTGATCGTACGCACAAGCAAGCGGACTTGGGATGCTGAGCCAGCATCCCAAGTCCGCTCTTTTTTCTGTCTCTGGGTCGCTTCCCGGCGCCCAGGATGGAACCCCAGGGAGCGCCGACCCAGCTGGGTGACCTTGGCTGACTGGCCGGCTTTGCTCCAGCTGTGATATAATTACGTGTCTATCCTACCCACACGGTACGATGTCATCCTCGCTCTGTCTGGAGAGGCGCTCTATGGACCCGCTTGTTGATAGCTATGGCCGACGCATCCGCAACCTGCGCATTTCCATCACCGATAAGTGCAATTTCCGCTGTACGTATTGCATGCCCGCTGAGGGGCTGCCGTGGCTAAAGAAGGCCGAGATTCTGACCTACGAGGAGATTGAGCGGCTGGCCCGCCTGGCGGTCCGTATGGGCATTGAACAGATCCGTCTGACCGGCGGTGAGCCGCTGGTGCGCCGCGACGTCCCTGAGCTGGTGCGCCGGCTGCGCCAGATCGAGGGCCTGCACAGCCTCAGTCTGACGACCAATGGGGTGCTGCTCAAGCAACTGGCCCGTCCACTGGCGGAGGCCGGCCTGACGCGTATTAATGTCAGCCTCGATTCGCTGGTGCGTGAGAAGTTTGCCCGTCTGACACGCCGTGATCAGCTCGACCGCGTGCTTGAGGGATTGGAGGAGCTGGAGAAGTATCCCACCATTCGCCCCATCAAGATTAATGCGGTGGCGATGCGCGGTTTCACAGAGGAGGAGGTGCTCGATTTTGTCCGCCTGGCCCGGCGCAAAGGCTATGTGATGCGCTGGATCGAGTTCATGCCGCTCGATGCCGATCAGATCTGGCGCAAGGAGGATATCCTGACCGGCGCCGAGATTAAGGCCATCATCGAAGCCGAGTATGGGCCGCTGGTGCCCATCCAGGGTGATCCTGCGGAGACAGCTCGCCGCTACACCTTCAGCGATGGCATCGGCGAGGTGGGCTTTATTAACCCTGTCAGCGAACCGTTCTGCTCAACCTGCGATCGTATCCGTCTGACCGCCGATGGCCAGCTGCGCACTTGCCTCTTTGCGACCGAGGAAACCGATCTGCGGACGCCGCTGCGCTCAGGCGCTTCCGATGAGGAGCTGATGGCGATTATCCGCCACGCTGTCTGGCACAAGGAGCTGAAACACTATATTGGCGATAAGCGCTTCAGACGGGCGAATCGCACGATGTCCATGATTGGTGGATAAGTGCCCCTGTTCACGTTTATCAACTGGTCCTCTGATCACACGCCCTTCGCGTGTTACCTCAGAGGAAGATGTTCGTCTCTCTCAATGCATAGACAAATAGACACGGTATACCTTCGAGTGTCATTGAGGCGAGGCTGGTCCAGCGGGTCGCCTGTCAACGTTGGGTCCCTGACACTGGCCGGAGTGGTGTCAGGTAGGGTAGTTTTCCTGCCTCGAAGAGGCAAGGCCTTCGGAGCGACCGACCAGGAAGGAGATGCTGTGGAATACGAAGCGCTCGATTTGCTGACTGTACGCGAGGTGGCTCGCCAGCTGCGGGTAGACGATACGACGGTACGACGCTGGATTAAGATGGGAATGCTGGAGGCCGTTACCCTTCCGCATCGCGGCAGACGCCAGGCCTACCGCATCCGCCGCTCAACGCTTGAGGCGCTGCTGAAAGCTCAGACGGCTCCTACCCCGGCCCCCGCGCGCGAGTGAGCTGGCCGTGTTCCGCGGCCAGCCTGCCCCTGCCCCCTCCTGGGCATTCTGACTGCTGCCTCTTCCTTCCCGAATGTGGTAGACTGTTGGCGCCTGCTGCCTGTGGCCGCGGGCAGAGAGGCACCCAACAAAAGGTGACGGGTGCTTATCACCTGTCACCTCGCGCACGAGTGACCAGAGGAGGAGAGAGCACATGGCACAGCGATCCGCCGAAGAGTTGTTTCACGAGCTGCAAGGCGAGACCCACGCCGGCTTTGTGGCTATTCATGTCCCGGTTCAGCATTCCCCGGCTGGCGTTCCCTATCTGACTGCTCCGGGGGTCGTGCTGTTGGCGCGTCCTCAGACGAGCCTGCAGGGCCTGGCTACTTTTTTGGAGGGCTTCGATCCGTCCTATCACTTCGATGAATATGTTGCTGATCCGACAGCCTTGCCCGACGGGGCTCAGCTCTGCAAGGTGGCAGGACAGACCTGTTATCTGAGCTTCGGGCCGAGGCGCACACCGAACGCCCAGGCCAGGCGTTATTTCGATCATCTGAAAGCATCGCGACACGGCTCGGTACTGGAGCACGCGACCTTCAGCTTCTTTGTCTATGGCATCTCCCGCAGCCTGACTCACGAACTGATTCGCCACCGCGCCGGCTTCAGCTATTCACAGACCAGCCAGCGTTTTGTCGATGGGCGCACCCTCCGCTTTGTTGAGCGTCCCGAGTATCGCCAGGATGAGCAGCTCCATCGTCTCTTTTTGCAGCGCATCGAGCGGGCCGCAGCTGAGTACGCGGAACTGAGCGAGTATCTGCTGGCCCGCCAGCAGGCCGGTGATCCACTCTTGAGCGCGGAGGCACGCACCGATCTGCGCAAGCGCGTGCAGCAGTGCTCACGCTCGCTCCTGCCTAATGAGACAGAGGCGCCGCTGGTAGTGACGGCCAATGCGCGGGCCTGGCGCCATGTGATTGAGGAGCGGACCGCGCCTCATGCCGAGATCGAGATCCGCGAGCTCCTGGTCCGCATCTTTGTCTGTCTGGCCCTGGTCGATCCCGTCCTCTTTGGGGACTATACGCTGGAGCGCCTGCCGGACGGTACTTATAGCGTGCGCACCCCATATGAGAAGGTATGAGCGGATGGACGGACGGGGCCGACTGCTGGCCAGGGGCTAGAGCAGCGGACGGCGATAGAGGCGAAAGCCATCGTCGGCGGCCCGCTGGCCCGCGCAGGTGACGTCAGCGACGGCCTCCAGCTCACAGCGAGCTGCGAGCCGCTCCGAAGCCAGGTCGCGGCGCGGGAGCAGAACCTCGAACCAGAGTGGCAGCCCTTGCTGCTGACCCTCGTCCTCTAGCTCTGTCCCCCAGAGCCGGGCTCGATTGAGGGCGCAGATCAGCAGCGCTCTCCCGCCACCGCGCCGGCGATGAGCCGGGTGGACTGTGCCCTCACAGCGCAGGTGGTACCCTTCTCTATCGCGTATCAGATGCAGCAGGGTATAGCCGATGATCTCGCCCTCTACCCCCTCCAGCGTCCCCCCCTGTCCCCAGGTGTTCAGCTCATCGTCGTCGTCCAGCAACACGAAGAGTGAAGGACCTGGCTCACCGAGGTCAGAGCTGGTCAGCCAGTCCTCCCAGACAGCTTGCGAAAACAGGCAGCCATCTACTCGCTGGGCCTGCTGCTGGAGATCCCTGAGTTGCTCCAGGTCTCCTGGTCGTGCCTCGCGAACGCGCACGTGCTTTCCCTCCCTTGCTGCTGAGGATAAGTGAGTGAGGGGTGCGGCGCGCCCGCCAGGCCCGCGTAGAGCGCCTTCAAGAGCGGCGAGCCGCAGGGAGAGACCGCACCTCTCCTATGATAACGCGTTTCCGCTTCGCCGGGCAATGCAGCCTTTGCCGGGCTTCCCTCCGCCGCCGGCTGGCTGTCATATAATGTGAAGTGCCTGCGCTCTCATCAATAGATGGATTTCAATGCATGTGGCAAGAGAGGGAGGGAGAGAGTGAGAGGGGGCACGACCAATCACCATCATCAAGCGAGCAAAGGAGTATGGTCTTGCGCGATTCTGCTGCTGCTCAGAGACTCCAGGCGATCCGGGAAGCCATGCCGGCGACGACCGCGCACACCTATCTGAACACTGGAACCTTCGGGCCGTTGCCGCGCTGCGTGATTGAGGCCATGCAAGAGCGGCTGCAAGAGGAATGGCGGGAGGGGCGTCTTGGGGCGGAGGCGCATGCCGCCTTGCTGAGCCATTATCGAGAGGCCAGGCAGCGCTGTGCCGAACTGTTTCATGCCGACATAGAGGAGATTGCTCTGACAGACAACACCGGTGAGGGGCTAAACATCATTGCCTTTGGCCTCAACTGGCGGGAAGGCGGTGAAGTGATTACGACGAACCACGAGCATATCAGTGCCCTGGCTCCACTCTACCAGTTGCGCGAGCGCTACGGTATACGCCTACGCATCGCCGACCTGGGCGAGCGTGGAGAGCGTCCAGCGGAAGAGGAGATCGCCAGGCTCATCACCCCGCGGACGCGCCTGATTGTGCTCTCGCACGTCTCTTTTATGACCGGGGCGCGCTTCGATGTCAGCGCGGTGACGGCCCTTGGGCGGCGCCACGGGCTGCCGGTGCTGGTCGATGGGGCCCAGGCCGCGGGGGCGATCGCCGTCGATGTGCAGGAGCTGGATGTCGACTTCTACGCCTTCCCGATGCAGAAGTGGCTCTGTGGTCCTGATGGGACAGGAGGTCTTTATGTCCGGCGCACGGCGCTGGGGCAGGTGCAATCGACCTACGTTGGCTATTATTCGCTCAAGCATGAGCACAGCGGTGTCTGGGAGCTTCAGGAGACGGCGCAGCGCTTTGAACTGGGGGGGAGACAAACAGCGGCTCTCGTGGGACAGAGTCGGGCCTTGCGTTGGCTGGCCGAGGAGGTTGGCCATCGCTGGCTGCAGGAGCGCATTGCGAGCCTCAACCGCTATGCTGCCGAACTGCTCAGCGAGGTGCCGGGGGTCAAGATTCTGACGCCACAGCCGGGGGCAAGTGGGCTGCTCTCGTTCACCTTTGCGCGGGCGGAGCCGGAAGCGGTCGTCCGGCGTCTGGCGGAGGAGCACAATGTCCTGATTCGGAGCATTCACGAGCGCCAGGCGCTGCGTCTCTCGACAGGATTTTACAATACCGAAGAAGAGCTGGAACGAGTGGCGGCGATTCTGCGGTCCTGGCCCTAGGAAGTCAAGCAGGCGGGGCGAGGGGGCACTGGTTGGAAAGGGAGGGGCCCGCCCGGGGCTGCCAGGTTGGGGCCAGGGGGGCAGACAACGACGAACGCCTGTGAGCGCGGGTGAAGCGGCGACGTCCTACTTTCCCACGAGACTTCTCCCGCAGTATCATCGGGGCTGGAGAGCTTAACTTCCGTGTTCGGGATGGGAACGGGTGTACCCTCTCCGCTAGAGTCGCCGATTCACCTGCACTCACAGGCGTCTGCGCTTGACGTGGAGTATAGTAGCATAGGGTGGCCGATCCTGTCAAGAGGGAGATTCAGAGAGAGGAAAAAATGGGAGGGAGGGCAAGGAGAGGAGAGGGCCGGAGCCGGGTTGTCTTGCCAGGAAGGAAGCTGCTCCGGCCCATCTCGGCAGAGAGAGGAGTGAGGGGGCTGCTCAGCCTGAGCGCTGGCGAGCCACCACGGCCTCCGCCTCGCTTAGCCGCAGCGAGGCCAGACGAGAGACGCTATCGCTGCCCATTGAGACGCCGTAGATGGCCTGAGCGGCGGTCATTGTCACGCGGTTATGGGTGATGACGATGAACTGAGTGCGCTCGGCCAGGCGCTTGAGAATATCGCAGAAGCGCGAGACATTGGACTCATCGAGGGCCGCGTCAACCTCGTCCAGGAGACAGAAAGGTGGCGGATTGATTTCCAGGAGCGAGAAGAGCAGGGCCGCGGAGACCAGGGCGCGCTCACCGCCAGAGAGCAAGGAGAGATCCTGTACCTTCTTGCCGGGGGGCTGGACAATGACCTCGACCCCGAAGGGGAGGCCGCTGCGGGCTGTGCTGACAGCTTCCTCTGGGGTGGCTGCCTCCTCGTCCGCCTCAGCGCCGTGGCCGTTGCGGGCCGCGTGGCCGTGCCCCCGCTCGCGTAGTCCTCCTGGGGAACTGCTGGCAGAGGAGCGCTCTGTTGATCCCTCTCGCTCTCCTCCTTTGCTGACCACCAGCTCCAGGCGAGCCTGGCCGCCGTTGAAGAGGGTACGAAAGTGCTCTCGGAAGCGAGCGTTGACGGCCTCAAAGGTGGTCTCGAACTGGCGCGTCATGGTGGCGTCGAGCTGGCTAATAATGGTGTGGAGCTGTTGAGCGGCCTGTTCCATATCCGCGATCTGGGCACTGAGGAACTCAAAGCGCTGGCGCTCCTCCTCATACTGGCGAGGGGCATCGGGATCGCAGCCTCCGAGGGCCTTGAGGCGACTGCGCGCCTGCTCGATCTGACGACGGAGGCGACGCAACGTGGCCTCCTCGTCCCCCTCCTGGCCCATGCTCTCGGCTTCCCCTGGCCCGGCCTGGGGGATAAGGTGGATCAGTTCTTGCGGATGGCTGAGACCCAGGTCCTCCTGCAGCTGGCTCTGCAGGGCTTCGAGCGAATCGCGGGCTCGCTGGCTGTCCAACAGGCAGCGCCGATAGAGAATCTCGCACTGAGCGTGCTCCTGGCGGAGCGTGGCCAGCTCCTGCTCACTGGTTGTAAGGCGTTGCTCTAGTTCGCGCAGGGCCTGCTCGCGCTGCTGGACGAGGAGGCCCGCCTGTCTGGCCTGTTCGCGGGCCTGCTCCAGTTCGCTCCGTTGACGCGCGATATTCTCATGGAGGCGTTGCTGTTGCTCCTCTGCCTGGCGCAGGCGCTGCTGCTGCTGCTCAAGCTGGGAACGCAGCTCCTGCTGCTGCTCCTGAGCTTCGGAGACCTGGCGCTCCAGAGTCTTGGCCTCCTGGCGTTTGACGGCCATTTGGGTGCGCAGGCGCCCCAGCTCCTCCTGCTGGCGGCGATAGGCGGTGGCGCGCTCCTCAACCTGGGCCTGCAGCTCCTCAACCAGCCCCTGCAGCTCTTGCTGGGCCCGCTCATGGGCCTGGACTCGCTCGCGGGTTGCCTGGACCTCCTGCTCCAGACCGACGATTTCTGCCGCCAGCTGCTGCTCGACTGAGGTAGCCAGCTTCAGCTCGGTCTGGAGACGTTCCTGCTCCCGCTCGCTGTTGGCCAGCGCACGGCCCAGTTCCTGCAGACGGGCTGCGTTCTTCTGGATCTCACGTTCAAGAGCGGCCTGCTCGGCGCGTCGTCCTTCCTGGACCCGCTGGATCTCGCTCATCAGGGTATTGAGGTGATCGATGTGGGTCTTCTGTTCTTCCAGCTGGGCCGGCAGCTCGCGTAGCTCGCGCTCATAGTGGAGGAGACCACCGTTTTGCTCTCCCTGGGCGTCGCCACCGCTCAGCCAGCCCGACTGCAGTGAGAGTATCTCGCCCTTGCGGGTCACCAGGGCACGCAGGGGCCGACCGGCGTGGTCGGCGAAGGCCCGAGCCTGAGTCTGAAGCTGGAAGGCGGCAGTCAAATCTTCCACGAGCAGGACGCCGGACAGCAAACGGTAGCACAGTGGCTGGTACTGGTCTTCACACTCGACAAGCTGCCAGGCCAGACCCAGCACTGCCGGGCGCAGGGCAGGCGACTGGGTGAGGAGCTGCTCCAGGGCGGCCCGCTCTTGCTCGGCCTGGGAGGGAAAGGCCGGGGGAACAGGAACGCTGCCAGAGGGGTCCGCTTCCTCCTGCAGCCAGAGAAGCAGGGCTCGTCCGGCGCGGCTGCGCTCCAGGTAGGCCAGGCAGCGCTCAGCCTCGGCCCGTGTTGTCACCACGACGCCTTGTAGAGCCTCACCCAGAGCGGCCTCAATGGCGCGCTCTAGTCCCGCTGGAGCCAGGACGAGGCGCGGCAGGGGGGCGAGCAAACCGGGCATCTGCTCGCGCGGCGCCCGGAGGAGTGCGCGAACCCCCTCGCTATAGCCGCTGAGATTGCGTTGCCAGGTACGCAACATGGCCAGGCGATCGGCCAGCGAGCGACGCGCCCGCTCGGCCTCGGCCAGCAGCCCCTTGAGGCGCTCCAGCTCCTGCTGGGCCTCTTGGAGGCTGCGCTGGAGCGCTTGCTTCCGCTGCGTCAGCTGCTGTTCTTCGTCGCGGGCCACTTGCAGCTGTGAGCGCTGCTCTGCCAGGCGCGTCTCCAGGGAGCGCAGGGCCTGCTGAGCCTGGGCCAGCGCCTCGCGGCGTGCCGCCAGGGCCCGATTGCGCTCACCCAGGTGCTTCTGCTGACGCCCCAGCTCAGTCTGAGTGGACCCCAGGCGTGCCTGCGTCTGGATGAGATCATTCTGAGCGGCGCGCAAGCGGCGCTCGTCCAGTTCGTAGTCCTTCTGAACGCGAGCGATGGTCGCCTCTAGCGTGGCCAGAGTCTGGGCCGCCTCATCGAGGGCTTCGCGAGCCTGTTCGCGAGCCTCCTCCAGGTCGGTAAGGCGCTGCTGGGTGGTGATGAGCCGCTCGCGTAGCTGGCGCTCCTGGCGCTGCTGCTCCTCGCGCTGGCGCTGCAGACCAGTAATGCGCTCTTCGGCGACGGCCAGCTCGCGCTCCAGACGCTGGAGCTGGCCGTTAGCTTCACCGGCGGCGCGACGAGCGGCGCTGATATGCTGTTGTATCTCTTGCCGCTGGTGGAGGAGCTCCCCACGCTGACGTTCGGCGATGGCCACGGCCTGCTCCAGCTGCCGCAGGCGTGTGGCCTGTTCGCTCTCGGCGGCCTCGGCGCGCGTGGCCGTGGCCTGGAGCCGACGCCACTGGAGCTGATACCAGCTCACCAGAGCCTGGCGCAGCTCTTCTTGCAGCTGAGCGTATTCTCGGGCGCGTCTGGCCTGCTCTTCGAGCGGTCCAAGGCGTGGCTCGATCTCGTTGACGATATCATGGAGGCGTTGCAGGTTGCCCTCGGTCTGGCGCAGGCGCTGCTCCGCTTCAGCGCGCTGTACCTGATAAGGGCGAATGCCAGCAGCATCCTCGAAGAGGCTGCGTCGCTCCTCGGGGCGCAGGCTCAGGGCGGCATCGATCAGACCCTGTCCAATGACGGTATAGGAATCGTGACCGATGCGCGCCTGGGCCAGCAGCAGCAGAACGTCCCTGAGCCGGACTTTCTGCTTGTTGATCAGATATTCGTTCTCGCCGGAGCGGTAGCTGCGCCGCGTGACGGTGATCTCGCTATATTCCGACGGCATCCAGCCGGTGCTGTTGTCGATGGTCAGCGAGACCTCTGCCATGCCGAGGGCGGCTTTGCCATGCCCGCCGGCGAAGATGATGTCCTCGCTCTTCCTGCCCCGGAGCTGGCGCATGCTCTGCTCGCCGAGGACCCAGCGAATGGCGTCGGCAATGTTGGACTTGCCAGCCCCATTCGGCCCAACGACGGCGGTGATGCCCGGACTGAATTCGAGGCAGGTGCGTGTTGCAAAGCTTTTGAAGCCGAGTAGCTCCAGACGCTTCAGATACACCGTTTGTTCCTGGTTTGTGGTCCCACGGTTATCCCGTATGTCGTGTCCCCGATGATACCATAGGCGTGGGCCTGCCGTCGAGAGCGCAGGCCAGGAAGCCAGGCGAAACGGGCCAACGAGCCAACGAGCGACGGCAGGGCGAATCTGGTGTTGGCAATGGGACCTCTGGCGGCGCTGGCGGTGATTCTGCTCTCCAAGACGAGTGTCTATGAGATATACTTTTCTCTATGGAGCCACGGCGCCGGGAGCCTGCACTGGCAGAGAGGGCCTTGATCGCCGCAGGCAAAGCGAGCAGTACGGCGGGCGGGATAGCTGCCGCCTGATGAGAAGGAGCGTCGAGAGAGATGCTGCGTTGGCTGATCTGTCTGACCGGCCTGCTGGTCGTGGGCCTGGGTCTGGTAGTGGGTTGGCACTCGCACCAGGTGACGTACCGCAGCAGCGGGCGAGGGACGATTGCGCATTATCTGTCAGACCCCCAGACCCACGAGGGGTATTTGCAGTTGGAAGGCAGTCCTACGCTCTATCTGCTCAGAGAGCAGGACTTTCTGCCGCCTATCAAGGGGACGGCCACGCTCAAAGATCTGATGCTGGTTGCGCTACTCTACCGTTCCGATGAGAGCACGGAGATTGATGTGCGTGCCCGGTTGGGGACACACCTGGTTGGTTCGGCCTATCCCGTTGTGGCGTTGACGCTCTATAATCTCGACGGGGCCGTGACGCAGGAGTTCAAGAGCACGCTCTATCGCCAGAATCCCCAGGGCTTTTACGAAAACGACTGGCCGCTTGGAGGGGGGGTGAGCCTGCTGGGGGCCGTCCTTAGTCTGGGAGGAGGGGCAAGTCTGTGGAAGCGAGGCAGGAAGCGGAGCGAGCGACAGGCCAGGCCAGTCCAGAGGCCTACGCCAGCGGGGCCGCCGCTTGCTCCGTTGGCGCCGTCGCTGCGTCTGCCCTCCAGGCCGGGGCCGTCGGGAGGTGGTCACTCGGGCTTGAGACCACCCTCGGAACCACCGTTATCGGGGCCGCGGCCCTGAGAGCGGGTCTCGCTTGACGCAGTACCTGGCTGTCTGCTATCCTGCGGGCAAAGGCAAGGCAGGGTGACAGCTGACCGAGGCCCCGGGTGCAATAGGGTGAGCCTGGTCTGAAGCCTCGCGGGCCCGCGGCAGCTCGCTCTCGCGGTCGCTGCCTCCCTGGTGCCTTTGTCCTGTCTGCTGTCTACTATTGCATTGGCTCAACCCTGGCAGGCGCCCATGTTCTTACTCTTGCCACTACCGGTACTCGCCCGGACGCTTCTGACGACGCTGATCGCCCTGCTGACGCTGGTTGGCATCATGACGCGTCCCTTCCGCTGGAACGAGGCGCTGATTGCCCTGGCCGGGGCTGCCCTTCTCCTCCTGCTCGGGCTGATCAGCCCCTTGGCGGCGCTCCAGACGCTGCTGGGGGACTGGAACGTCTTCCTCTTCTTTTTGGGAATGATGGCCTTATCCGCCTTCGCCGATCAGGCTGGTCTCTTTGACTGGCTGGCGATTGCCGCTGCGCGCCTGGCGCGGAGGCGGGCGCGCCTGCTCCTGCTCAATGTCTTTCTGCTCGGCAGCCTCATTTCGATGGTCCTCTCGAACGACGCGACGGCTCTCATTCTGACCCCAGTCGTCTATACGCTGGTCACGCGCCTGCGGCTGCCGGTGATCCCTTTTCTCTTTGCCTGCACCTTTATTGCCGATACGGCCTCCTTTCTCTTGCCGGTGAGCAACCCCATCAATATTCTGGTGCTTTCCCGCTTTCAGCTCGACCTCTGGACCTTTGTGCGGCTGCTCTGGCTGCCGGCGCTGGCTGTGATTGCCGTTAATATCGGGATCTTTTTCTGGCTCTACCGCCGAGAGGTGCGAGGGGGCTTTGATCCGAAGCGGCTGCCTGCTGCTCGGGAAGCCATCAAGGAGCCGGGCTATTTCCGCTATTGCTGCCTGGTGCTGGGGGTGGTGGCGGTGGCCTATGTCGTGGCTTCGGCCAGCGGCTTTCCTCTCTCCTGTGTTGCCCTGGCGGGAGCACTGCTCTTGCTCATCGGGGCAGTGCGCTGGCATCAGTTCAGGCCACGCGCCCTGGCCAGCCACATCTCCTGGTCGCTCTTTGGTTTTATCGCGGGCATGTTCGTCATCGTGCAGGCCGTCGAAGAGACTGGCCTGACGCGTCTGTTTGGCGAGCTGCTGTGGCATCTGTCGGGAGGCAGCAGTCTGGGGGCTGTGCTGGTAGGAACGCTGGGGGCCGCCCTGGGGACGAATCTGATCAATAATGTCCCGATGGCCGTGGTGCTGAGCGCGTCGCTTCAGGCGCTCCACGGGCAGATCTCGCCGACGACGCAGCTCGCCTTTGTTGTGGCGACCATCTTCGGCTGTGACCTGGGGCCGAACCTGACGACCGTTGGTTCGCTGGCGACGGTGCTCTGGCTTCTCATCTTGCGCCAGCGCCGGCTTGACGTGTCGGGGCTGGACTACTTTAAGGTGGGCATCCTGGTCACGCCTCTGATGCTGCTGGTAGGAGCCATCCTGATCTGGCTTCTCCTGCTGGCTTGATCCTGTCGAGGCGAGACGGCTCAACCTTCCTCGGGCGAGGGAAAGAAAAAGGAGCTGCGGCTGTTGGTCGCTGTGTTGGAGGCAGGGCTGGCGGCGGCAGCCAGCTGATGGCTCGCTGGAGCGCGAAGGAACGGAACGGAGGTGTCTTGCGGTGTCTGCTTTGCTGCGTGTGCTCTGTTGCCTTGATGGGGTGAATGCCGAGGTGCTGGGCCAGGCACTTGCCCGGCTATGGCCGCTCGCTGGCGACCGACTGCGGGTGGGCTTGCTCTATGTCATAGATACGCGTCCGCTGGGAGAGCTGGAGCGAAGGCGGGAGCGCTTTCTGCGCCCTCCCCATCTGCCTCCGATCCGTCAGGAGCAGCTGCGCCAGGCTGAGCGGGAGACGGCGCAGGAGATCCTGCAGGAGGCGGCGCGCTATGTGCACGGAGCGGAGCTGCTCCAGCGCGAGGGTAAAGCCGAGCAGGAGATTGTACGCTGTGCCCAGGAGTGGGAAGCCAGCCTGATCATGCTCTGTGCCCGTTCGCCGCGCAATGGGCACGGGCCTGAGCGAGGGCCGGCCTCAGTAGGTCATGTGGCGCGCTTTGTTCTGGATCATGCAGGCTGCCCTGTCTTATTGCTGCGTGGGACGCTGCCTTCCGAGACGCCGGGCGCTTTCTGAACGCACTGGCGCTGGTGCACTGTCCTTTGAGCGTCCTGCTCTCTCTGAGCTTCCTCAACGCAAGGTGGTTTTCTCTGAGGTCCGCCCCCCGTGCTGTCGGCAACGGCGGGACAGTGGTTGAGGCTGAAACAGCCTGTGCCCGCCAGGCGTGAAAGACTCTGGCGACCTCTTCCTGCCGGATCAGGTCAGTAGCAGCCAGGCGAGTGAACTGTTCCCTGACTCCCCCGACGGTACCAGGGAGTCAGGAGGGCAGAGCCAGCCGGTAGAGGGCCGGGCTGGCTTGGGCAGTGACCTCTACCGGCGGACATGGCTCTAGAAGGATTGCCGCAGCGTGATATAATCGTAAAGCGTTCGGAAATTTCGGTCTCTACCGAAATAGGGCGCACCATTCCGGGCGAGAAGAGCCAGCACAGATGGCACCACTCCAGCGTAGGCCCCCCAGGGAGTGGCAGGCGATCCGCGCAGCGATAGGCTCTTGCGCCAGGCAGTGATTTGTGAGATGAGCCTATGTCACACAAGCGTGAGGAGCAGCTGCCGGAGGAGAGAGCCGGGGCAAAAACAATTCTGATTGTGGAAGATGACGATGGCATCGGCGCCTTCCTGGTCCAGGCAATTTCTCAAGAGACCCCGCATCGCGTGCTGCTGGTCCATGATGCTTTCCAGGCGCTTAAGGCGGTGCGCTCGATCAGGCCCGGGCTGCTGATTCTCGATTATCAGCTGCCGGGGATGAACGGTATTGAATTGTTCGACCAGCTGCAGATGATGGAGGATCTGGCGGCCATTCCGACCATTCTGGTGAGTGCCCGTCTGCCAGAGCAGGAGATCCGCCAGCGACAGATCGTGGGGCTGAGCAAGCCCTTAGAGCTAGATGAGCTGCTGGAGACGATCGAGCGTTTGCTCGGGGGGGAAACCCCGTCGCGCTAAGTGCGCCTTGAGCGTCCTCTCAGCGCCTGTCTGGCGAGAGGCTGGTGGCCTCAGTGGCAGCAAGGAGTAGGTGAACAAAGCCGCTGCCGCAGCGAAGCAACCGCTCGGTTGTTGGCAGGGGAGTGGGCGGAGGGGCAAACGGGCGCCCTTCGTGTGGATCCCACCAGTGCAGAGCGTCATGCGCCAGCAGCACTTCGTTCTGGTCCAAGACCGGCAGCGGGCCGGCCCAGGAAGCTACTCCTCGGATAAAATTGTAGACATGGCGAGCCTTCCACTCCAGGGCCGGCACCTGGAGATCCTCTGGTGACGGAGCGGGTCGATAGCTGCCAAGCTGGTCGTCCTGGGGAAGGTACGCAGCGGTTCCCTGAGCGATGGCCTGCACGGCGCGCACCAGGAGCTGGCCCCCGCGTTCGGCGCAGCGACGTTCCAGCTCGGCGTAAGTGATTCCATCGGGCACGCTGATGCGCTCCTGGGCCACGATGGGGCCGGTATCCAGGCGTTCCTCGACCAGATGCACGCTGACCCCCGTTTCGCTGAGTCCTTCACGAAAGACCCAGAACAGCGGTTCTGGTCCGCGCAGGGCAGGTAGCAGGGATGGATGGAGGTTGACAGCGCCCAGGCGGGGCAAGGTCAGGAGGGAGGACGGCAGGCGGCGCGGGAAGCAGGCGATGCAGAGCAGGTCGGGCTGGTAAGCGGCCAGCGTAGCCCGGGTCTCTTCGACCGACAGGCGAGCGACCTCCCAGACGGGTAGACCGGCGCCTAGAGCCAGGGCGACCGGTGAAGCTGTCAGGGCACTGTTCACGACGGGCAGCAATGGGCGGGCGCTGCGCTGCTGGGCAGGGGCCAGCAGGCGGCGTTGGGGGGGGCGAGATGGGATCTGGACCCGGCCCGAAGGCGTCGGCGGCGTAGGTGGAGCAGGTACCACCAGAGCGCAGACGGGGATGCCGGCCTGCAGCAGGGCCTGGAGCGGTAGCGCCGAGAAGATCCCCTCCATGCCGAAGAAGAGCACTCGTGGCCCCCCAGGGGGGGTGGCGGAAGAATCAGGCGTATTTGACATTGTTCTCAGCATTGGATACCATGTAGCCAAACAGCATTTTCAGGGAAAGCGTGGGGTATCTACCATGCCACGAATGGTCAACTGTGTCAAGCTGGGTCGTCAGCTCCCGGGTCTGGAGAAGCCGCCGATGCCGGGCGAGCTGGGCCAGCGTATCTATGAACAGGTCTCCGAGCAAGCCTGGCGCATGTGGGAGACCCAGCGCACATTGCTTATCAACCACTACGGTCTCAATCTAGCTGATCCCGAGGCGCGCAAGTTCCTGCGTGAGCAGATGGAAGAGTTTTTCTTCGGTAGCCAGGAAGAGCAGAAGCCCGAGGGCTGGATTCCCGAGGAGGCCGGCGTAGGCGTGGGACCAGGCCGAAAAGGCGGCGGACCGGCGCGCAAGAAATGAAGACGCCTGGCGCTATTCTCTTGCTCTCCTGCTACGAGCTGGGCCATCAGCCGCTGGCTCTGGCCTCACTTCAGGCCCGCCTGCGGGAGGCCGGCTATCAGCCCCGGGCGATCGATAGTGCGGTCGAGCCGCTCCGTGAGGAGGAGATTCGCGCCGCCCGTCTGGTGGCGATCTCCGTTCCTATGCACACGGCGCTGCGCCTAGGAGAGGCGCTGGCGCGCCGCATTCGTGCCGTGCATCCCCAGGCCTATCTCTGCTTCTATGGCCTCTATGCCCTTCTGAACGCGGACTACCTGCTGCGCGAAGTGGCGGATGCGGTGCTGGGGGGCGAGTATGAGGAGCCGCTGCTGGCGCTGGTGAGAGCCTTAGAGCGAGGAGAAGAGCAGCCAAGGGTGCCAGGGGTGCGCACGCGCGAGCAAGCGGCGGGAGCCTGGCTGCAGCGCCCGGCTTTCGTAGTGCCGCAGAGGCACGGCTTGCCGGAGCTGCAGCGCTATGCTCGTCTGGAGTGGAACGGCCAGTACCGTCTGGCCGGCTATGCCGAGACGACGCGTGGCTGTAAGCATACCTGCCTGCATTGCCCCATCACTCCCGTCTACCGGGGACGTTTCTTCGCCGTGCCCCAGGAAATTGTCCTGGCCGACATTCGGGCCCAGGTGGAGCAGGGGGCCGAGCACATCACCTTTGGGGACCCAGACTTCTTCAACGGCCCGACTCATGCCCTGCGCATTGCGCGTGCGCTTCATCGCGAGTTCCCAACAGTGACCTTTGATGCCACCATTAAGATCGAGCATCTGCTCAAGCATCGTCACCTGCTGCCAGAGCTGCGTGAGCTGGGCTGTCTCTTCGTGGTCTCTGCGGTCGAGTCGCTCAACGATGAGGTGCTGCGTCATCTGCACAAGGGGCACAGCGCTGCGGATGCTGTGGCGGCCTTTGGACTCATGGAGGAGGTGGGACTGACGCTGCGCCCGTCGCTGCTGCCTTTCTCGCCCTGGGAGACCCTGGAGAGCTATCTAGCGCTGCTTGATTTCTTCGAGGAGCGCCACCTGGTAGAGCAGGTGGACCCAGTCCACTTCTCCATCCGGCTGCTCATTCCCCCTGGATCAGCGCTGCTGGAGAGCGAAGGCAGGCCAGCCTGGCTTGGGGAGCTGGATGAGGCGGCCTACAGCTATCGCTGGCAGCATCCTGATCCACGCATGGATCATCTCCAAGAGCGGGTGGCCGTGCTCGCAGAGGAGGCAGCTCAGCAGGGAGAGCCTCCTGTAGAGACCTTCTTCCGTATCAAAGAAGAGGCACTGGCTGTCTACGGGCGCTCCTTCGACCGAGAGGCAGCGCTGAGGCGCTATGGTGAACCCAGGCGCCCGCCTCGTCTCACCGAAAGCTGGTTCTGCTGCGCGGAGCCGACCCGGGGCCAGTTCGGCTCGTGTCGTAGCCCAGCCAACCCGCGGCAGAGCGCCGCGGCGGCTTCCTCCGACTGCTGTGGTGTTGGGCACTGAATGCCGCGCTCTCGCCTGGCCAGGCGAAGAGAGCGCAGGCAAAAGGGGGTGATGAGCATGGTGGCTGTCTGGAGAGGGCCGCAGAGGAGCGCGCCCGTCTCGGCCCAGTCCAGACCAGACGGAGGCTAGCCCCGGTGGGGGTAGGCGCGCTCAGAGGACGTCGGCGGCAGGGGGGGCGTCAGGACGGCGTTGAGCACGGGCAGCTCACGGCGAATGTCGAAGCGCAGGCAGCGATGGGCAGAGCGCAGGGCCTCCTCGACTGCTGCAGGTGACTCTCCCCGGGCGAAGATGAAGCCCAGGTAACTGGCGCCTTCCGGCAGTGGTACCAGTGGATTGTGCAGCGGTGCGGTGATCTCAACGCCTGTAATGAGGGGGACCTGTTTGGCCTCCTCGATCCCCGATACGCCCTTGAGTATGCCAGCCTGGGGGATAGGGATCATCATGACTCCGGCGGCCTCCGGGCGGCGCTCCAGCGAGGGCAGCTCTCTTCCCAGAGCGTGCCGCAAGATCAGCTCCTCCAGGCACATTCCTGCCCCGAACTCCAGAATCGTCGAGCACAGTCCTCCTATCGAGCGCCCAGCGATCTCTAACATCCACGGCCCCTGCTCATTGACGCGTAGCTCGGCATGGACCGGGCCTTCGCGCAGGCCGATGGAGGCCGCGGCTCGCTCGACGCAGGAGCGGATAGCTTCCTGAACAGCGGCAGGCAGCCGCGAAGGAGTGACGTAGATGGTTTCTTCGAAGAACGGCCCATCGAGCGGGTCGGGCTTATCGAACAAGGCCAGAACTTGCAACTGCCCAGCGGTCAACAGTCCCTCCAGGGCAACCTCGAAGCCCGGAATGAAGTCCTCGACCAGGAAGCCCGTAGACCCTTCATCAAAGCCCTCGGCGAGGACGATGCGCTTCAGGCGGAGAAAGGCAGCCACAAACTCCTCGGGGGTATTGGCGCGAATGACGCCGCGGCTGCCCGAGAGGCGCAGAGGTTTGAGCACGCACGGGTAGCTGACGATGTGGGCGATGGCTGCGGGATCAGCGGTCAGCGGGAAGTGCCGGAAGACCGGGCAGGGCACACCGCCAGCGGCCATGCGCCGGCGCATCAGGTACTTATCGCGTGCCGCCTCGGCGGCATCCGGAGCATTGCAAGGCAGGCCGAGAGCCGCACTGGCCAGGGCTGCCAGCTCAACGGCGCTATCATCGACCGAGAGCACAGCCTGCAGCGGGTGCTCGCGAGCGAAGGAGACGATGCGCTGGACGGCCTCCTCAGGCGCTTTAAAGTCCAGGGCCAGGATCTCGGGCGAACGGCTGGAAGCCAGGCCCGGCGGCGTGTCCAGGCCGACGACGATCTCCAGCCCCAGACGACGAGCGGCGCTGACGAATGCTCCTCCCCGGTAAGTAGCAGGTGTCATCAAGAGGAGGACCCGCTGGCGCTCTTCAGCCATCGGCTGTGAGGAAGGTAATGACGGTCGCTGCGGTTGCTGACTGTTCATAGCACACATTGTCTATCTCTCACACACGGAGCAGATCGCTCGTGTAAAAAACGCAGAGATGGCTTCTCCGCGCTCAATCCGCCCGGGTATGCTTCCGCCGTGCCAGGGAAGGCAAGCGCAAGCAGGTATTTCCCTGACCGTCCGCAAGATGTGGACCGACGGGACGGGACCCGACCGAACTGGTCCATTGCTGGTCGGTCAGGTTGGGCCTGCAGGGGCGGAGAAGAGCGAGCGGGATGGCGGCGCTTTGATCATCTGCCGTCCCCAGGCATTATAGCGCACCAGACCGGCGAGCAACAGGGGGAGCCTTTGGCCAGGCCCAGGCCAGAGTCCCCTCCCTGCCTGCAACCAGTGTGCCAGCCTGGTCGTTCTGAAGATAGCTCCCGGGCGTCGGCGGTCGCTGGCGGTGGCGCAGAAAGCGGGGGGAGAGAGGAGAGCGAGGGCCGGCGCGTCGTCGGGACCAGGTCTTGATCGGGGTCTATGAGCCAGACAAAGGAGGAAAGCATGCCTGCACTCGTCTTCTGGATCGATGTCGATAATACGCTGCTCAACAACGACCACGTCAAAGCCGAGCTTGAGAGCGAACTGCGCGCCGTGCTTGGGGCGGCCTTGGCAGAGCGCTTCTGGAGTCTCTACGAAGCGGTGCGCCACGAGCGTGGCGTCGTCGACATTCCCCAGGCACTGGCCCGACTGCGGGCCCAGACGCCCCGGCAGGAGTTACCGGAAGCGACCTTCCAGCACGCCTGTGCCCTCTTCGAGCAGTACCCATTTGCCACAGCCCTCTATCCCGAGGCGCGAGAGACGCTGGAGCATCTGAGCCGCCTCGGTCTGACCGTTATCGTCTCTGACGGCGACCATCTCTTCCAGGCAGAAAAGATCGTCAACAGCCACCTCGCCGAGGCCGTGGGGGGACGTGTCCTCATCTATGACCATAAGGAGCGGCACCTGGAGGAGACTATGGAGCGCTACCCGGGCGAGCACTACGTAGCAATCGACGACCGGCTCGACCTGTTGGCTGCCTGCAAGTCTCAGCTGGGGGAGCGTCTGACCACTGTCTTTGTCCACCAGGGGAGGCATGCTGAGGAGGGGCTACAGCGTCCGGGGCACTATCAGGCTGATAGAAGCGTTGAGGCCATTGGCGAGCTGCGTTGCTACGAAGCCGCTGACTTCTTGCGAGCGGGTCCCAATCACTAGCCAGTGTCGGTGACAACTGGGCAGAGGCTTGTCAGGTAGCGGGACGGTGCTTTATCATCTGCAAGCAGTAGGGGGCATTGCTGTCAGGAGCATCTGAGGAGGGAAGGAATGTCGCAGGAAGCGTGGAAGGCCCAGTCTGGGGCAGATGGAGGAAGGGGCAAAGTTGTGCTCCCCCGTGGGGTGCAGCGCGCACTGCTCCACGATATCTGGGGCCGGCGGGAGATCGAAGCCTGCGGACTGCTCCGAGGAGAAAGGGATGCCGGGGGGAACTGGCGCATCGTCGCCGTGCATCCCCTGCCCAATGTTGCCGAGTCGCCAGTCTCCTTCGAGTTCGCGCCGGAGGACGTTCTGCAACTGGAGCTGACCTATCCTGGTCAGATTATCGGGGTCTACCATAGTCATCCGGGGGGGCCATATGGAGCCAGCGGCACCGACCGGGAGACCATGCGGCGTGTCAACAAGGAGCAGCAGATCCCCTGGGTCTGGCTTATCCTCTGTGGGCCATTCACGGAGAGCCTGCCGCTGGCGGCGGCAGCTGCGGGTGACCTGGTTGCCGAGGCGACCTGTGCCCGCTGGCTTACTGAGCGGCTGCTTGCCTATTATCACGATCCCCGTGAGGGGCTGCGGCAGGTGGTTGTGGTACTAGAGCCAGATTGCCAACCTGCGGAGGTTGAGCGGTCTGTACCGGCGGAGTAGCGTAGCAGGTGCCAGGCAGGGGGAGAGGAGCTATACGCTCACTCAAAAGGGGAAGTATCTGGCAAATTCCTGGCAGATCTGCTACACTCAGGGTGGAATCGCGAGAGGCTGGCTCATAAGCAAACAGGCAGCACTAACAGCGTTACCCAGGAGGATTACGGACTCAATGTCTCAATACAGTGTCTGTCCGCAGTGCGGCAGCCAGGTGGGGCCAGATGAGGCATTTTGTGGGCAGTGTGGTGCGGCGCTCACGTCCCCGGGGTCGCCGGCGCAGCCGACACAGATGACGGGGACGCCCCCCCCACCGGGGTCGAGGAGCGGACTCTTGCAGGGTTACAGCCGAGGGGTCTCACCGCCGCCCGGGTCCTATCCGGCAGGGCCTGGAGGGGGTCCAGGCGCGGGCAGCGCAACGCCGGGCCCACCTTCGCCCTGGGCGACCGAGCCGATGTCCAGCAGCGCGCTCGGAGGAGGGCCGCGGACGCCGGCGCCGAGCCAGCGAACAGAGTTCTATCAGGATGCGACAGAGGCCATGCCGGCGGCGGGTGCGGGGATGGCCGGTGCCGGCGGCTATGGGCAGCCAGGTCAGCTGCCCCAGGCGGAATTTCCCGCGGCGGCCACGGGCTACCCAACAGGCTATCAGGCGCCGGCGGGGGCGCCATACGGCACGGGGGTGCAGCAGCCCTACCCGGGGGCAGGCACGCCCTACCCGCCAACCATGCCGCCGTATCAGCCGGGGCAAACCGGCTTTGCCGGCCCCGGCACCTACCCAGGGGCTGGTGTGCCGGGGCAAACCTACGGAGGTGGTTTCCCGCCCCGCCCGCAGCCAGGTGGTGGTCCAGGTCAGCGAAACACCTGGATAGTCGTGACGGCAGTGGGGGCCGTAGTGATGCTTTTCCTTCTGATTTTACTGGGGGCCTTCGTCTTGATGCGGGGGGGCTCGCAGACGGCAGCGGTGCCGACAGCGACGGCTACAACGGCGGCGAGTCCGACGCCCAGTCCAACGCCCAGCCCAACGCCGACGCCCAGTCCAACGCCCAGCCCGACCCCAACCCCTTCGCCAGCGGTTTCGCCGACGCCGCCGCCCAATCCCGGCTTCGCCTGGTGTGATCAGTGCGTCAACGAGGGCTTCACTACCCAGTATCCGAGCGGTTGGAGCCAAAGCTCGACGCCCGACGGCACGGGTATCCGTTTTACCAGTCCCGCCAGTAGTGAGGTTACCGCCTCCTTCAAGGTACCGGGAGCGACCAACCAGACGCCTGATCAGCTGGTGGCCAACGAGATCGCGCAGTTGCCCGGAGCGACCAACGTTAGCCCGACGACTACCACCACGATCGGCGGGACCACCTGGCGCGCGGCCTCCGCTGATTATCAGCAGCAGAGCCAGGATCACATCCAGGTATATGCCACGGTCTATCAGGGCAGGGCCTATCTGATCGAGATTCAGGCCCCACGTGATCAGTTTGATCAAATGAATACGCAGTATTTTGCGACTATGCTGGCGACCTTCCAGTTTGTTTAAACAGGAGGCTGCCAGGAGAAGCCACTCAGCCAGCCAGCTGAGCTGGCCAAGTGGGGCCGGGCGAGCGGTCGTGGAGCAAGGTGTTGCTTGGGCCATACGCGAGGCTCGCCGGCAGGAAGGAGACCGTGCACTCTGCAGGGACAGCCCCGCGATGAGCCTGGTGCTCACGTCAGGGGCTTCTCGCTGGCTGGGGAGCGTGAGGTAGGCAGCCAGGCGGGCGGGCGAGAGAGGAAAGGTGGGGGAGGGCCAGCGGAGGGGAGGGTTGGTTGGTTCGGGGGACGCTCCAGGCGACCTGCAATGTAACGTTGAGAAAGATGGGCGAGGGTGGTATCCTGGATAAGGGAGAGCTTGAGAGAGCAATCAGGAAGCAGAAGAAGAGGAAGAGCAGTGCTATGGCGGTAGTTGCAGTTATTGGCGCCCAGTGGGGGGATGAGGGAAAAGGGAAGATTGTCGATGAGCTGGCGGCGCGGGCGCACTTCGTGGTTCGCTATCAGGGGGGGAGCAACGCGGGTCATCGCGTTGTCCATGAGAAGGGAGAGTTCGTCTTCCGTCTCATTCCCTCGGGGATACTCTATCCGCAGACCTCCTGTATCATCGGCAACGGCGTCGTCGTTGACCCGCGAGGTCTACTGGAGGAGATGGAAGAGCTGGAGCGGCAAGGGGTTGATATCTCGCGCCTCTATATCAGTGAGCGCGCCCATGTGGTGATGCCCTATCACTTCCTGCTCGACCGGCTAGAGGAGGAGGCACGGGGCGAAGAGAAGATCGGCAGTACCCAGCGCGGAATCTCCCCGGCCTATGTCGACAAGCATGCCCGCAGCGGCATTCGCATTGCCGACTTGCTCGATGTGGATACCTTCCGAAGCAAACTGGCAACGATCCTGCAGCAGAAGAATCGCATGATCACGCAGATCTATGGTCAGCCCCCGCTCTCACTGGAGGAGATCCACGGCGAGTACTTCCGCTACGGCCAGCGGCTGCGCCCCTATATCGCAGACACGCAGGCAATGCTCCACGAGGCCCTGTTTGAGCGGAAAACCATCCTGTTGGAGGGAGCGCAGGGGGCGTTGCTTGACATCGACTTTGGCACTTATCCCTTTGTCACGGCCTCCTCGACGCTGGCGGCCAACGCAGCCAGTGGGGCGGGGTTGCCTCCCCGTTCGATCGATCGTGTCATTGGCGTGTACAAAGCTTACATCACGCGCGTAGGCAGCGGGCCCATGCCGACCGAGCTGTTCGATGACGTAGGGGAAGAGATGCGGCGCCGTGGCCACGAATATGGGACCAACACGGGTCGACCGCGGCGCTGTGGCTGGTTCGATGCAGTGGCCGGGCGTTTCGTCGCCCAGCTGAACGGCCTTGACGCGATGGTCATTACCAAGCTGGATGTCCTGGACACCTTTCCCACAATTAAGATCTGCACCGCCTATCGTCTCTATGGAAAGACCATCCACAGCCTGCCGGCCAACCTCAACGACCTGGCGGCCTGTGAGCCAGTCTATGAGGAGGTCGAGGGCTGGCAGTGCAGCACCAGCGGCATCAGCGACTATGATGACCTGCCGCCTGCGGCCAAGCATTACCTGAGGCGTCTGGAGGAGCTGCTGGAGACGCCGATTGCCATGATCTCGGTCAGCCCTCAGCGAGGGCGGACCATCCAGCTTCAGGATGTGCTGGCCTAGCAAGGAAGACAAGAGGGCGAGGTTGCCTCTTCCTCGCCAGCAGAAAAGGAGGACAGAGGAGCAATGTCCGCAGAGCAGTTTGCGCATCTCAGTCCGGCGGCGCGTCGTGTACAAGAGGTGCTGACCGCGGGAGGGTTCCAATGCGAGGTCATCGAGCTGCCCACCTCGACCCGCACAGCCAGCGAGGCAGCGCGAGCTGTGGGCTGTGCCCTGGGGCAGATCGTCAAGTCGCTGGTCTTCCGCGGTCGGGAGAGTGGGCGTCCGATCCTTGTAGAGGCCAGCGGAGCTAATCGTGTGGATGAACGGCGGTTGGGAGAGCTGGTCGGCGAGCCGATCGAGCGGGCCGATGCCGACTTTGTTAAGGAGCGGACGGGGTTTGCCATTGGCGGGGTGCCGCCAGTGGGGCATAAGGAGCCGCTGGAGACCTTCATCGACGAAGATCTGCTGCACTATGAGCGTGTCTGGGCGGCTGCCGGTACGCCCTCGGCGCTCTTTGCCCTGACGCCTGCCGAGCTGCAGGCGATGACAGGGGGCCGGGTGGTGGCCATCAAGCAGCAGTTGTGATTTGACCGATGCCGGAAGGCACGTAACCCAGGAGAAGAGGAGGAAGGAGCACGCTGGCCCTATGGATCTGGCTGCAAAAAAACAGGTCTTGCGCTTGTTTACCTACGGTCTGTATGCCGTGTCCTGTGCCGATGGAGGAGAGGTCAACGCCTTCACGGCCAACTGGCTGACGCAGGCCTCCTTTGAGCCACCGCTGGTGGCGGTCTCAGTAGAGAACGATTCGCGTTCGCTGCCGATGATCCTGCGCAGTCGCGCCTTTGTTGTGAACGTTCTGCCGTCGGGGGCGCGTGAGCTGGCGGGTAAGCTCGGCAAGTCGGCGCTGCGCGATCCACGCAAGCTGGAGGGAGTAGCCTACCATCACGGGCCCGGAGGCTGCCCCATCCTGGACGAGGCCCTGGGATGGCTCGCCTGCGAGGTGCGGCATACAGTGCCCGCTGGTGATTCAACCGTGCTCGTGGCCGAGGTAGTAGAGGCCGGCGTTCAGCGTGAAGGGTCCCCCCTGACAATGGCCGAGACCGGTTTCCGTCACGCTGGCTGAGGGACTGTCTGTTTCCTCCGCATCGTGATCTCACTCAGTCAGGCCGGCCCAGGCTGGTGGGGGCGGGAAAGAAGCAGCCTATCTTGTTGTTGTGGGGACAGGGCCGGTGCAAGGCCGCGAGGCGAGGTGCTGTGCGGCAGGCTCCCGCTGGGGGCCTATCCACGACAAGGAAGAGAAGGAGCCGTTTGATGTCGTCACAGGATGCGGACCAGCAGGTCCGCGTTCCCCTCTCTGGTGAAGGCCGGTCTGTTCCTGGACCCCAGGCGCAGCCCGGTCTTCCCTGTGTCTTTTGCGATCGTTCATCCCTGACCACTGTTCTGCATGAGACGCCGGCCTACCTGCTCATCGCTGACCATGCACCGCTGGTCGAGGGTCATCTGCTGATCCTGCCGAAAGAACATTATGCCTGCTACGGCGCCGTGCCAGCGGCCCTTGATGAGGAGCTAGAAGCTCTCAAGCGTCTGGTGAGCCGCTTTGCTGCCCGCTTCTATGCCCCCCTGCTCTTCTGGGAGCACGGTGTCTTTGGTCAGACTGTTTTTCATGCGCATCTGCATTGCATTCCCTTCGGCGTTGCCAGCTATCAGCAGCGCCTTGAGCGGCTCGCAGCGGAAGCCATCCCTGTGCGGGAGCAGGAGGACATCCGCCGCTGGTACCGTCAGCGAGGCCATTACTTCTATCTGGAAGACAGCCAGCAGGCGTTGCTCTTCCCTCCTGATCCGCGCAGCTACCGCGAGGTCATCTACGAGGTGTTCTGGAAGAGCCTTAGCCCCGAGCAGCAGCGGCAGGGCTGGCAGCGCAAGGAAGTGCGCCTGCGGGCAGGGGCCGGGTGGCCGGCGGCCACAGCACGCAAGTGGGAGCAATTCTGTCGGGAGGAGAAGACACATGCCTACACTGATCGAAGCCGTGCGGGATGAACTTGTGGCTGTGGGCGAGCTGCGTCTCCACGTCGTGCAGTGGGGGGAGGCGGGGCCGCCCGTTGTCTGTCTGCATGGGTTGACGGCCAATGCCTTCTGTTTCCAGGCCTTTGCCGATGCTCTGGCCACGGACTATCGTGTCATTGCCTATGACCTACGTGGGCGGGGCCGAAGCGAGCGTCCGGCCCAGGGTTACAGTGTGCCGATCCATGCCGCTGACCTGGACCAATTGCTGACGGCTCTGGGGCTGGAGCGCGTGGCGCTGCTGGGACACTCCCTTGGGGCCTTGATAGCACTCTTCTATGCTGCCTGGCGTCCGGAGCGTGTTAGCAAGCTCGTCCTTGTTGATGCCGGGGCGCCTTTGCCCTGGCGTACACCCGAGGAGCAGCCAGCCTGGCTGAGCGCCTCCATTGCGCGCTTAGGTACGCCGGTGGCCTCCTTCGAGGAGTATCGCCAGCGTCTGCAGCGCCTGCCCTTTCTGGGGCCCTGGTGGAATGCCTATCTTGACCGCTATCTGGAGCATGATATCGAGCGTCTTCCAGATGGGAGCGTGCGCTCGCGTGTCTATCGGGAGGGGGTGCTGGAAGAGGGACGGAGAGCGGATGAGGCGCGTCCAGCTGAGCAGTGGGAGCGTGTTCAGGCGCCGACGCTGGTTCTGCGAGCGGGGGCTGGCATGTTTGCCCCAGATGATCAGCTGCTTTCCCGAGAGGCGGCCCGTGAGCTGGTGGCCCATATTCCGCAGGCGCAGCTCGTCGAGTTCCCGACGCTCAACCACTATACCATCATTTTTGGTACCGAGCCGGGGCCGGCTCAGGCGATCCGGGCCTTTCTGGGGGGAGCTGAGGGAAGCCAGCCTGGGCTATAGTGGCAGGGTGGGACAAGGGGGGACGAAGTGAAGAGGCCCCCACCCCTGGCAGTTCCTTTGCGGACTGCGCTGCGAGCGGGGTGGGGGTGGAATGGTAAGGGCAAGGTCAGGCCAGCCAAGGCCAGCCAAGACCAGCGGATGGAGGACGTTGAAGTTAGGGGAGAAAAGGAGAGTCCAGCCTGCGGATTCAATCTACTGAGCGGCTGGAGCGGAGCGAGATCTCCCTCCGGCCTTCCCGGCCTCCACCCTGGTCAAACCAGGGCCGCAGCGCGCTGGAGCTGGTGCAGGCGCATACGGATTCCGTAGCGCGGGCGGAGTGTCACAGCCGCCTCCGGTTCGATGCGTTGTCCAGGCACCAATTCAGCCTCCCACGAGCGGACCAATGTGGCCAGGACGAGTACGCCTTCCATCCAGGCGAACGGTTCCCCGATGCAGAGGCGAGGGCCGCCGCCAAAGGGGAAGTAAGCGAACTTCGGGCGGGCGGCCCTCGCCTCTGGCGTCCAGCGCTCCGGTAAGAAGCGATCTGGCTCCGGGTAGAAGCGCGGATCATGGTGAACGACGTACTGGCTCATGATGATGCGGGCCCCCGAGGGGATGGTCAGGCCGCGGATGTCGCAGTCGCGGATGGCCGTGCGATCGATGCTCCAGGCTGGTGGAAAGAGGCGCATTGCTTCGGCCAGCACCTGCTCGGTGTAGCTGAGGCGAGAGAAATCGTCGGCGGTGGGCAGGCGATCGCCAAGAACCTGCACCACCTCCTGGCGCAGACGCTTAGCCACCTCGGGATGCTGAGCGAGCAGGTACCAGGTCCAGGCCAGGGCATTGGCCGTTGTCTCATGGCCAGCCAGCAGCAGCGTCGTCATCTCGTCGCGCAGCTGCTCGTCGCTCATAGCCCCCTCCTCGTCGTGGGCCAGCAGCAGCCAGGAGAGCAAGTCGCCCTGATCGCGCCCGCTGCGGCGGTGCTCTTCAATAATGCGGTAGATGACGCGGTCCATCTCGTCGCGGGCGCGGTAGAAGCGGCGACGGATCGGCAACGGCAAGCGTTCCAGCTGCTCTGCCCAGGGAGAGAGGCCGATCTTGATAAAGGCTTCCATCGCCACGGCCATAGCCTGGCTCACCGTGCTGGCCTCGCGCTCCACGTCGACATTGAAGAGCGTCTTGCCGGCGATGACCAATGTCAGGCGCATCATCTCCTCAGCCATATCGACGACCGCGCCGTCCTGCCAGGACTGGGCCAGGCGAGAGGCCTCCTCGACCATCGTGGTGGCATAGGCAGCGATGCGCTGGCGGTGGAAGGCTGGCTGAATCAGCTTGCGCTGTCGCTTGTGAAAGTCGCCCTCGCTGGTCAGCAGGCCCTGGCCGAGCATGCGGCTGGTCATCTGGACCCCTTGTCCTTTATGGAAATTGGCGTGCTGGACAACCAGCACCTCGCGAATATCTTCCGGGTGACTCAGGAGGAAGATCTCCAGCGGGCCCCCCTTCACGTGGACCACATCGCCATACTTGCGCGCGAGGCGCAGAAACGTCATCGGCAGATTGCGCCGCGAGAGCAGGGCCAGGATCTCGATGAGATTTGGACTGGCCGGCTGGCGTCTCGTCGGCGTCTCAAGCACTTGTGCTTGCACCATAGGTAGCGATTCCCCTTTCCCAGAGAGAGACGGCGTGGCGGCCTGGAGCCAGATCAACAAGGCGACGACTGCGAGGTCGCGGGCGCGGTGGCCAGCTCGCCGACCTGCTGGCCCTGCAGGAAGGCCAGCAGGGCCTCGTTGAACAGCTGTGGTTGGTCATACATACAGATGTGGTTGGCGTGCTCGATCAGGTAGAGACGAGCCTGCGGGATGGCAGCGTGGAGCTGGCGCCCGAAGCTGAGCGGGACCAGGTCGTCTTTGGCCCCCCAGATGAGCAGCGTTGGCGTGCGGACCGTCGGCAGAAGTGGGCGGGCGTCCAGAGCCACGATCTGATGAGCGGCGCGCAAGATCATCGGGGTGCCGGCCCGGACACCGTCGTAGAGCAGGGTTGGCCAGAAGGCCGGCGTTGTGCGCGCCAGGGCCAGAGCAGTGGGCCAGAGGAGCTGC
The DNA here is from genome assembly GCF_008974285.1 of Thermogemmatispora aurantia. Lineage (GTDB taxonomy): Bacteria > Chloroflexota > Ktedonobacteria > Ktedonobacterales > Ktedonobacteraceae > Thermogemmatispora > Thermogemmatispora aurantia. Next base: position 207,712 of record NZ_BKZV01000003.1, read on the forward strand.
GCTACCGAGCGCTCGAAGGGGATGCCGATGGAGGCCACCAGCACCAGACGCTTCACTTGCTCGGGACGCTGGACGGCCAGAGCCAGAGAGACATAGCCTCCCATTGAGTGGCCGACCAGAGAGAAAGTCTCCAGGCCCAAGGCCTGGCAGAGGCGATCCAGCCAGTGGGGGGCGCGCAGCAGGTGGAACTGGCGACGAAAGCGCCGCATGGCGCCGAAGCCGGGCAGGTCGACCAGGTAGACGCGATAGTGTTGGGCGATGGCAGGAATATTTCTGGCCCACCATTTGGTGGATCCGGAGAGACCATGCACAAAGACCACCGGCTCGCCCTCGCCGGCGTACTCGTAGCGCACCGGGGTGCCATCAACGGTGACGACCTGGCTGTGTGTCTGAAAGGCGGCCATTGCCCGTTTTCCTCCTCTGTGATTCAAGCAAGCCCAAACAAGCCAAAGAGTTGCGCAGTTGCCTGTGCCTGAGTTTTTGGGAGCGAGGGCAGGGTCTTCACGCGCCACGCGCGGCGAGGAGAGTATGGCGCCCGTTCACCCACCCCGCCTCCCTCTGTTCAGCGCGAAGAGCTGCCTTGCTCATGCAAGCTGGTGATGGTGGCCAGCAGGGTGCGAATCGCTAGCTCGGCGAGCTGCTCCTTGCTCAGCTGGTGCTCCTCCAGCCAGGCGAGGCTGAGGGCTTCGACGAAGCCGACCCAGCCAGTGATGGCCAGGCGCAGCGCGGGCAGCTGGCGCTCACTCTCCGGCAGGCCCTGCAGGACGCGCTCAACGTAGGTTTGCCGAACGTGGTTGAGAATGGCCGCAACCTCTGGGTCGACGCCCACGCCGCCACGCAGCAGGGCGACGTAGGTGCGCGCATGCATCTCTGCAAAGGTGAAGTAGGCCAGCAAGCCGACGCGCAGGCGCTCCAGCGGCTCCAGGGAGGTATCCGGCTCGGTCAGCTCCAACAGTTGACTGGTGCTGTGTCGGAGTACGGCCAGGTAGAAGTCATGTTTGGTCGGAAAGTAGTAATAGAGCAGGCCCTTGGAAATGTTGGCGGCGGCGGCGATATCGTCGATGGCCACCTCGTCGTAGGAGTGCCTGCTAAAGAGATCCAGGCCGACCTCGATGAGCCGCTCGCGACGTGTCTTGCGTTTCTGCTTGTGAAGCATCAGGTGATCCCCCAGCGCTTGATCATGCGCCGAGCCAGTGGCGAGCGGTCGTAGCGGTGGGCGCGTGCCAGGCGGCGCAGGCGTAGCAGAATCACGAGATCGACGAGGGCAGGTAGATGGCGCGCCAGGCCAATCTCCAGAGCGCCCAGGCGCGTGGTGGCGACGTCGCGGCGCACGCGCCCACCGCAGCAGCGCACCAGGGTACGCACGACGGCCTCCAGCGGCTCCTCGCGCACCAGGTCGGCCAGTGAAAGGCCGGCGGCCTCGGCAGCAGCGTGGATTGGTGTGCGGATGTAGCCCGGGTAGACGGTGGTGACGCCGATCTGGCTGCCGTATTCCATGCGCAGGGCATCCGACCAGGCTGCCAGAGCACGCTTGCTGGCGGCATAGGCTGAGGCAAAGGGGACCGTGGCAAAAGCCAGGCCGGAGGCCACATTGATGACACGCCCGCGCGAGGCGAGCAAGGCCGGCAGGGCATAGGCGGTCACCGTCCAGGGGCCAAGCAGATTGACCTCCAGGGTGAGGGCAACGTCCTCACCCGGTGGGGTACCGGCGTCCTGGGGGAGGCCGATACCGGCGAGATTAATCAGAATGTCCAGCCCGCCTAGCTCGTTGAGGGCTTGGGCGACAGCACGCTCGACGGCTTCGCTGCTGGTGACGTCGGCCTGAATGATGCCCTCACCTCCACGCCGGTCCAGACCAACAACGCACGCTCCCCGTCGGCGCAGCTCGGCACAGGTAGCGCTGCCGATCGCCCCCGCGGCTCCGGTGACCAGGACCCGCTTGCCAGCCAAGGGACCACGCTGGCGACTTTGCATAGGTGATCTTCCTCCCTTCGTGCTGCTTGCCCAGCCGTCTCAGGACTGGCCGGTGGGGCCGGCGGCGGGTACGGCATAGCCAGGAGTGCCTTCCGGTGTGGGCTGCGGCAGGTTTCGGTCGCGGCTGATGCCCCCCGGTTGACTGCGCCGTGGAGTCAGACCCTGGAGACGACGGCGCAGGCGCTCAATGGAACGCATGGTCTCCTGGACACCGACGAGATAGCGCGCTGAAGGTGGCTCCCAGCGGGCTATGAGATTGGCGATGGGGGCGTCCAGCCGCTCCTGGCATTGGACCAGGTCAACCAGCAGGCGAGCGCCACGGCTGATGAGTGGGCCGGCTCCGCCACGCGGCTGGAGCAGACCGAAGATGTAGAGGTTAGCCAGGTCCGGGACCATCAGGTGGGCCACCAGACGGGGATAGCCGTGCTCCCAGGAGAAGAGCTGGTGGTCGAGGAAGGGGAAGGAGACGTTGAAGCCGGTTGCCCAGACGAGGGTGTCGAACTCCTGGCTGCTGCCGTCGACAAAATGGACCCGCCTGCCGTCCAGACGGGCGATGTCTGGCTTTGGGCTGATGAGGCCGTGGCGGATGAAGTAGAGCAACTGGGAGTTGACAATGGGATGGCGGTCGAAGAGATCGTGATCCGGTTTGGGTAGCCCATAGCGTGAGTTGGGGCCGACAATGAGCGCCAGGGCGGCCTTGATGATGAGCTTCTGGAGCCAGAGCGGCATCCAGGGCATCTCCATCTCGGCTACGGGGATGCCGGCGATCGTTTTGGGCAGGAAGTAGTAGCCGCGGCGCATCGAGATGGCCACTTCTTTGATGCGCTTGCTGAGGGCTGCTTCGACGGCGATGTCACAGCCAGAGTTGCCGGCTCCGACGACGAGGACTCGCTCCCCCTCGAAGTCGTCGGCGTTTTTGTAGTCCTTGGAGTGCAGGGTCTTGCCGCTGAAGCTTCCTGGATAGTGGGGGTAGCGCCGATCCCAGTGGTGGCCGTTGGCGACAATGACGCCACGATATTCCAGGCTGCGCCCGTCGTCCAGGGTGACGCGCCAGCCACTGAGGCCACGCGGGTCGAGTGGCTCGATGCGCTCCACGCGGCGCCCAAATTGGATGTAGCGTCGCAGCCCGTAGTGGTCAGCGTAGGAGCGCAGGTAGTCAAGAACTTGCTGCCGACTGGGAAAGTCAGGATAGCTGGCCGGCATGGGGTACTCTTCGTAGCCGGTGCTGTTGCGTGAGGAGATGATGTGCGTTGCATCGTAGACGCCGTTGAGCCAGTTGCCGCCGACGTCGTCGTTCTTCTCAAAGATGTCGAAGGCAATGCCGGCCTCCTGAAAGGCGTGGGCAATGCCCAAACCTGAGTAGCCGGCGCCGATGATGCAGTAGCGCGATGCCGATGCCATGCGTGTTCCTCCTTTGGTGGTGACGGCTTGCTGCGTCGGTGCCGGTCAACCCCTTGACCGGCCCGGGCCAAACGCTGGACTCCCGACTGACCCTGGAGCGCTTGACGCTCTGGCCCGCTGGTGCCCTGCCCAATATTGAATATAGTTCAAATTTGACCAAAAGTCAAGAAGAATGGGGCCTTGTCTCGGGACCAGGGCCGGATGCTATAGTAGGTGAGGTGACGCCGACTGAGCGCGCCGCCGGTCCAGCAGTGGTTGGCTGGCTGGCAATGTGTGTTGCTTTCTTGTCTGAGAGGAGGAATGCGTTCATGGCAGTGACCGCGATTCGCAGTGTTGGTGTCGTTGGCTGTGGCCTGATGGGCAGTGGGATTGCCCAGACCTGTGTGCAGGCTGGCTATGAGGTGGTGGTGCGTGAGGTCAGTGAGGAGCTGCTGCACAAGGGTCTCCAGCGCATCTATGAGGCCTGGGAGATGTTGGTGAGCAAGGGAAGGGTGTCTCGTGAGCAGGCCGAGGAGTATCGTCAGCGCTTGCGTGGTACGGTTGCTTTGGAGGAGCTGGCCAGTTGCGATCTGGTGATCGAGGCTGTTGTCGAGCGTATGGAGGAGAAGCTGCGGCTCTTCACAGCGTTGGACCGTTTGCTCAAGCCGGAGGCGCTGATTGTTTCGAATACGTCTTCTCTGAGTGTGACGCAGATGGCGGCGGTGACGCGGCGCCCGCAGCAGGTCTGTGGTTTGCATTTCTTTAATCCTGCGCCGGTGATGAAGCTGGTCGAGATCGTTAGGCCGATTACGGCTTCGGAGGAGACGATCGAGACGGTGCGCCGCTTTGCGGAGTCGTTGGGTAAGACGCCGGTGCTGGCCAAGGATACCGCCGGTTTCATTGTGAATTTCTTGCTCATTCCTTATTTGCTCTCGGCTATCCGCATGCTGGAGAATGGTATGGCTTCGCGCGATGACATTGATACGGCGATGAAGCTGGGCTGTGGCTATCCGATGGGGCCGTTTACGCTGTTGGATTATGTCGGGCTGGATACGACGTTGTGGGCGGCGGAGGCGATCTATGAGGAGTATAAGGAGCCACTCTATGCGCCGCCTCCGTTGTTGCGCCGTATGGTGGCGGCGGGACTGCTGGGCCGCAAGAGCGGTCGTGGCTTCTATGAGTATTCCTGACCTCCTTCCTTGCTGTGCTGTTGGCGGGTCGGGGTTGAGGCCAGGGCAGGTGGCCAGCTGCTCACAAGCTGGCCACTGTTGCTGGCTGCTGGCGGTCGCAGTGGTGGGGCACGGGTTGGGTGGGCGATGGCGAGTTCCTGACTCAGTCCTCTTCCGACTCTTCGGCCAGGGAGACGTGTGGCTCTGATCCTGGGGGGGAGCCGGGGTGATGGGACTGATGGCTGCTCGGATGCGCGCGCTCCAGGGGGAGGTGCTGGTGATGGTAGAGGCGGTTCGAGAGCAGCGCGTGGTTGGCGGTCATGGCGACCTGGAGGGATTCGACGAGCTGCTCCAGCCGTTCGATGCTTTGGAAGACCTGCTGGAAGGTGGTCTGGCTGCCGTGGTAGGGTTCGACCGCGCTGCTGGTGCTGCTGCGCTGGACAGTCAGGTGTTGCTCCCAGTTCCTGGCCAGCTCGCGCAGGGCACTGTAGAGGCGCTCCAGGCGTTCGTCGAGGGCCCTGCCGATGGCCTCCATCAGATCGTCCCAGGAGAGTTCGGCTTGTACTTCGATGGCTTCGGATTCGGGTGAGGGGGATGGGGCTGGCTCTTCTCCGCTGGGGTGAGTGGCGGAGGGGCCGCTGGCTGCGCTCTCGCCAGGGCTGGGAGGGGAAGCATGCTGGCTCAGCAGCTGGTTGAGGAGTTGCTCGATGCCCATCAGTTGGGCGGCCAGTAGACGGTCAAGGGCGCTCTCGATCTGTTGTTGTTGCTGCTGCTGGCGTTGCTCGACTTCGTGTCCCAGGGCTTGTACCAGGCGTGTCTGCTGGGTGCCGAGCTTCTGGCTGAGGGCGATGTTGAGTTCGTTCTGCTGGTCGTTGAGTTTGTGGGTCAGGCTGCGAAGCAGCTCCTGTTGAAGCTGGTTCAGGCGCTGCTCAAAATCGCGGCTCAGGGTGCTGAGGCGCTGCTCGAAGCTCCGCTCCATCTCCTGGCGGTGGGTGGTAAGGCGGCGTTCGAGTATGGTGTTGAAGGATTGCAGTTCATCTTCGGTGAACGACATAGCCACGTCCCTTTTGTTCTTCCTGGGTGAGCCTGCAGACAAGTATAGGGGGAGTGGCTGCGATTGTCAATTCGGCGGCATGTGCTCGTCGCTATAGCCCCCGACGGGCCGCTGCCGGGGGATCTGATGCTCACCCTGTGCTACAATAGGGGGAGGGGCAGGCAGGCTGATGCCGCGCTGCGCCTGAGTACCGCCTGAGGAGGTGCAGGCCATGCCACGTGCCATTGATTTTCATGTGCATCTGCCGACGACTGAGTTCATCCAGGTGACGCTCGGTCCTTATGCCAGGGCCGCTGAGCGCTTTTTCCGGACAGAGGTCAAGCTGAAGGATATTGAGCAGCTGGCCGCCGATTATGCTGCGGTGGATATGGTCGGGGTGCTGCTGGCCTGGGATGCTGAGACGGCGACTGGTCTGCCTCCCCTGGGCAACGATTATGTGGCGGCGATCGTGCAGCGCTATCCACAGCAGTTCATCGGCTTCGCGAGCGTTGATCCCCATAAGGGGAAGGCGGCAGTGAAGGAGGTCGAGCGGGCTATTAAGGACTTGGGCCTGGCTGGGGTGAAGTTCCATCCTGGTGTGCAGGCGTTCTATCCTCATGATCGGGCCTTCTATCCGCTGATGGAGAAGATTCAGGAGCTGGGGGTGCCCGCTCTCTTCCATACAGGGACGAATGGCCTGGGCGCCGGGGTGCCGGGGGGGATGGGGATTAAGCTCGATTATACGCGCCCGATTTATTTGGATGCGCTGGCTGCCGATTTCCCCGGCTTGACGATTATTGGGGCCCATCCTTCCTGGCCCTGGCATGATGAGATGATTGCTATTCTGCAGCATAAGGCTAATGTCTATAACGATCTGTCTGGCTGGTCTCCCAAGTATATCCCTCAGTCGTTGCTGCGTGAGGCAGCTACCCGCCTGCAAGACCGTATCCTCTTCGGTTCCGACTACCCTTTTATTACGCCACAGCGCTGGCTGCGCGATTTCGAGGCCCTCGACTCTTTCACTCCCGAGGTGCGCGAGAAAATTCTGTGGCGCAATGCTCAGAAGCTGCTCGCTCATACGGCGGTGGCGCATATGCACTTTGGCTGACCGCTGTCTCTCCTCTCTGGGGAGGGGCATGCTCGTGTAACTCCTGGGTCTCTCGCCCGTATATCTCTCAGTGTTGTTTCCCCTTTGGAGCCAGAGAAGGAGGTACCCTTGGGATGATGTCTCGGCAGGAGAGCGAGGCTTTCCGTGATATCCCCTACGGACACTATGCAGGGGAGCCGCAGCCTGCTGGTTCTGGTGGTGGGCCTGAGTCGCGTCCAGTCGGAGAGCCTTCGAAGGTCTATCCGCCTCGGGCAGAGCAGGTCAATCTTTTTCGCTTCTTGGTCGTTTTGATGGCGATGGTGACGATCCTCGTTCTGGCGGTGATCTGTCTGGTCATTGTGGGTGGCACCATGCCCTGGCTCAGCTTCGGTGCTGGTTCCTTTACTGTTTTCCTGGTCACGGTCGTGGCCCTGGATAAGATTAAGTAGGGTCTTTCCGTCGGCTCTGGCGTTGCTACTGGGGTACGCAAGTCGTGCAGGTCAGCCGAGGGTGTCGAAGAAGCTGGCTGGTGGCAGCGTTGGCAGCAGGCGTGAGATCAGCTGCTCGTCGATGCGCTGGCCTGCCAGTTCCAGGGCGCTGAAAAGGACACCGATAACTGGTTCGAAGCGGGGGCGGATAGGCTGCGCCTGCGGTGAGCGGCTGTGGACGCGGGCAATGATGGCCTCGGCCAGCAGGGGGGAGGGATGGCGCAGAACGCCGCCGGCCAGTACGAGGGGAAAGGGCTGGCCTTCGAGACCGACGCGCCGGGCGGCAACGTTGGCGAAGTCGCCCAGTGCGCTGCCGTGCTTGCTGACTAGGTGGCGGGCGACGCTATCTCCGGCCTCGGCTTCATCGAGGAGGGCAGGTGCCAGTCCGCTCAGCGGGCGGGTCTCCTGGGGGAGGCGGGCAGTCAGGCGGTGAAGCACTTCCTCGATGCTACTGGTACCGAAGTAAGCGAGGACCCGCTCGCGCAGCGTGGTGGGTGGGCTGATGCCAAGTTCGGCATGGAAGACGGCGGTCAGGACTTGCTGGCCGAGGTGGCTGGCTCCCTGGACGCTGTCCTGCCAGTGGCTGGAGTGCCAGGTGCGTCCGTCCGGCCCTCTGGCTCCGGTGGCGGCTCCGGTGCCGCAGATGACTGAGACGCCGCTGTTGGTCGCGCTTCCTATACTGGCAGCGTGGAGCACTCCAAGGGCGTCGTTCTGGACTAGCAGCCGCTGTCCGTAGCCTCTGGCGTGCATGGCTGTTTCTAGCAGTGCGAAGTCCTCTGGCCAGTCGGCCCCGGCCATGTTGAAGACCGCTGCCTCCAGGTCTGTGGGGTGGCAGCTGGCCCGCTTGAGAGCGGTTTTGACTGCTCGCTCGATTTCACTCAGGGCTGCGGGCTCGTGCGCGCTGGCCTGTCCTCCCGGGGGGATGTGGTAGATGTCTCCGCAGCCGGCACGTCCGTAGCCGCGGATCTGTCCATCGAGGGTGGCTACCAGGGCCAGTGTTTTGGTGTTGCCGCCGTCAACTGCCAGGACGCAGCTCCTCATCGTTCTTCCTTCTCTTCCTCCCTTGCTCTTGTCTTGTTCTTGCTTTTCCAGGTTGTTGTTGCTGGCTTAGTGCAAGAGTCTCTCCGGTAGGTAGGCGCGGTGGGCGGCGGCCATCTCGTCGTAGAGGGCTTCCGCCTTGCTCAGTGAGAGGACCAGGGGGTGGCTGGCCAGGGCGCGGATGGCGTCGCGCCGGTTGCCACGCCAGGCCGCTTCTGCGGTCAGGGCCTGGTATTCGGCGAGTTGACCGATGAGGCCCCGCAGGTGGGCGGGTAATGGCTCGTGAATGAGGGGGGTGACGCCCTGGCGGTCGACATAGCCGACGATTTCGACTACGCGGTCGTCGGGCAGACCAGGGAGGGCACCCCGGTTGGGAACGTTGACGTACCAGAGTTCGCCGCGGTCGTTGTAGATGGCGTCCATGACGTCGATGGCCAGCTCTAGCTCGTGGAGGCCGCCGCGTGAGCGCGCGGGGTCGAGGGCTGGTGCCTCGCGCTCGGCTTGTTCGCGGTAGTGGGCCCAGTAGTCGGGGACGCTGGCCATGATGTCCTGGGCGCGTGTGGTTGGCTTGGCCTGAAGCTCGGCTAGCAGTTCGTCTTTGTAGTAGTAATACTGCAGGTAGTGGTTGGGAAGGGCCTGCATGCTCACTGCCAGGTGTAGTTGCCGCAGCATATAGCGCAGCTCGGGGTCGGAGCTCGCTTCGCCTTCAGGGTGCTCGCGGCGCAGGCGCTCGTAGGTCTCCTCTAGCAGTGGGAGAAAGTCCTGCCCGTCGTAGCGTGGGTTGAGTCCCCAGGAGCCGTGGTTGAGCCCGCGGAAGCGCACGCTGAGTCGGTTGGGGTCGAGGCCGGCATAGCGTGCGAAACGGGCCGCGTCCATGATGGGGCCTTCACAGAAGGAGATGGTGGGAATAGGGCTATGGTGGGTGACGGCCTCTGAGATGATGTTGATCGGGTTGGTGTAGTTGAAGAGTCGGGCCTGTGGGCAGACCGCTTCCATGTCGGTAATGATCTCTTGCATGACGGCGATGCTACGCAGCGCCATGAAGAAGCCCCCTGGTCCCTGCGTCTCCTGGCCGATGATGCCGTACTTGAGTGGAATGCTCTCGTCAAGGTGCCGTGCTTCGAAGCCCCCTGGTCGGTAGCTGGTCAGTACGGCGTCGCAGTCGCGTAGTCCGGCTCGCCGGTCGGTGGTGCTGCTGATGGTGAGGTCCAGGCCGCGGATGCGAGCCAGTTTACGGGCGATGGTCTGAACGATCTTCAGATGCTCTTCGTTCAGGTCGATCAGGACGACTTCGGAGCCGTTGAAGTGCTCTCCTTGGGCGATGAAAGAGGCCATTGTGCCAGCGGCGCGGGTACTGCCGCCTCCAATGTAGGCGAGTTTGATGCGGGCCACGGTTCGTTTCGCTCCTCCCCAGGGCTGGACTGATCTAGACAACTAGATGATTCCAGTATACACTCTCTTGTCCAGATCCTCATCCTCTTGTCTCAGGCCAGTTGCCCTTACCTGGCCTGGCTCGCCGGATCGAGGTGGGGGGCTGTCCTCGCTTCAGCCTAGCCGGTTTCTCCGTGGTGGGTGAGTGGCTCGGTGTCGGTGGTCCTCTGCCAGACGGTGCTGACGAGTGCGGGGAGTATCTCGCCTGCCTTGCCGCGTAGGTCGTAGAGTCGGCTTGGCTTGAGGCCATAGTTGCTCTCTTCTTGTAACAGTGGCGTCGCCTCGGGGTTGATGACGACGACCGTTGCTCCTGCCCGTAGGGCGGTGTGGGGGAGTGAGGCTGCTGGCTCGACGATGCCAGAGGTGCCGACGACGAGCAGGACGTCGCAGCTGAGGACGGCCTGCAGTGCCTGGTAGTATGTGCGTTCGGGTAGCAGTTCGCCGAACCAGACGACGTCGGGCCGCAGGTAACTGCCGCAGCGAGGGCAGCGTGGGGGGATCTCCTCCTCGCTGGCAATGTCTGGGTCGGTGGGGTGGTCCTGGGCAAAGCATTTGGTGCGGAAGAGGTTTCCGTGCAGTTCGAGGACGCGGCTGCTGCCGGCGCGTTGGTGCAGCCCGTCGACGTTTTGGGTGATGATGATGACTTCTTCTACGTAGTGCTCCATTGCTGCCAGGGCGCGGTGGCCGGCGTTGGGTTGGGCGGTCGCGGCCTGCTGGCGTCGCTCGGTGTACCATTCCCAGACGCGGCGTGGGTTGCGTTCGAAGGCTTCGCGCGTCGCTAGCTCCTCCGGGTTGAAGCGTGTCCAGAGGCCGCTGGTGGCGTCGCGGAAGGTCGGGATGCCGCTCTCGGCTGAGATCCCTGCCCCTGTCAGGACGGTGATCCGTCTGGCCTGGCGCAGGACCTGGCAGAGTTCGTGAGGGATGCTTTGTTCCATGTCTCTCTCTTCGTCTGCGTCTTCCGTTTCTGGTTCTAGCTCCTTCTCGTCCCTTGCTCGGTTTCCGCCATATCAATAATGTATGGCGTGCTTCGCTTGGTTGCAAGGGTGGAAGGTGGGGGTGTCGGGCTTTGCTGATTCTTCTGCCTCTCGTTCTGTGTTCCCTCTCTTCTGGTCTGGTAATGGTAAGATGCTCTATGGTGGCGGCTTGCTTCGCTACCGCTCTGGTTCCGAGCGCTGGTTAAGGAATGCGAAGGAAAGGAAGGTTTGCACACGGTGACTGAGAGTCTGAACGTGCTTGGCTTCGCTGGTCTGGGACGGATGGGTCTACCTATGGCTCGTAATCTGCTCCGCGCTGGCTACCGTTTGCGAGTCTATAACCGTACGCCCGCGCGGGCCGAGGAGCTGGTGGCTGAGGGGGCGGAGCGTGTTGAGCACCCTCGTGACCTGGCCGAACCGGGAGGGGTCGTCTTTTCGATGCTGGCGGATGATGCGGCGCTGGAGGCGGTGACCTTAGGTGATGATGGGCTGCTTGCCGGCCTGGCTCCCGGCGGGGTGCATGTCTCGTTCAGTACTGTCTCGCCTGCTATTGCGCGCCGTATGCAGCGCCTGCACGCAGAGCGAGGCTGTGCCTATGTTGCGGCTCCCGTGGTCGGACGGCCTGATGCTGCCGCTGCCGGCAGGCTCTGGATCTGTCTGGCAGGTGAGCCGGCGGCCAGAGCGCGGGTCTTGCCCTTCCTGCAGTTGCTGGGCCAGGCCATCTTTCCATTTGGGGATGAGCCAGCCTTGGCAAATGTGGTGAAGCTGGCTGCTAATTTCCTGGTCGGCTCAGCTTTGGAGGCTCTGGCTGAGGCTCTGGCTCTGGCTGAGAAGCAGGGGGTTGAGCGTTCGGCTTTGATGGAGATGCTGGCTCAGACGATCTTCGCCTGCTCAGTCTATCAAAATTATGGGCGGATGATTGCCGAGCGTCATTTTGCTCCCGGTTTCTCGCAGCGCCTGGCACTGAAGGATTTGGGCCTGGTTCTGGATGCTGCGGAGGAGGCTCGGGTACCGATGCCGCTGGCTGGTCTCGTCCATGATCGCTTGCTCAGCGGCGTTGCTCGTGGGCGAGGCGAGGAGGACTGGACGACCCTGGCGCGGGCCGTCGATGAAGCTGCCGGCCTGGCGTAAGTGAGCGGTGGTGGGGGACAGGAGCGTGGGGGGAGGAAAGGAAAGAGGGTTCTAGGCCCTCTCTCCTTTTCCTCTTCCTATTCCTCGTGGATGATCCCGTAGCGTAGTTTGAGTAGGAGAATGCGCTCGACTGATTGGTCGATGCGTGCTTCCGTCAGTTGGCCTTGCTGGATAGCGGCCTTGAGGGCATTGACAACATCAGTCACCTGGCTCGGTGTGTAGGGTCCTTCGATGAGGTCGTCTCCGGCTTCGATGGCCATGACAGCAGCTTCGCTCAGCGACCAGTGTTCGCTGATGCCGCGCATGTAGAGGCCATCGGTAATAACAACTCCGTCGTAGCCGAGCTGCTGTCGGAGTACGCCGTCGATGGCTTTCGGCGATAGCTCTGCTGGCAGCTGTGGGTCGATGGCTGGCATCAGGACATCGGTGGCCATGATCATTGCCGGCTGGTCTTTGGGGATCATGAGGCGGTAGGGTGCCAGGTCGATCCGGTTCAAGGTGGCCATGTCACGGTTGACAACTGGTAGGCTGCTGTGCGGGTCAGAGGTGATCGCCCCCAATCCGGGAAAATGCTTGAGGCAGCCAGCAACCTGGTGTTGCTGCAACCCTTGTAGGTAGGCGCCAGCGTAGGTGGCGACTGTTTGTGGGTCGCTCCCGAACATGCGCGTCTCTAGGACCGGTGGGTCCACGGTGTGAACATCGACGACCGGGGCCAGATCGCTGTTGATTCCAAGCTGCTTCATCCATTCAGCGGCTTGGCTGCCTTGCTGGTAGGCATAGGAAGGTTGTCCCGTGGCAGCCATCTCTTCCGCTGAGGGCAGTGGGCCGTGAAATTTGTAGAGCCGGTTGACAAGTCCTCCTTCCTGGTCAGTGGCAATCAGCAGCGGAATCCTGGCATCCTGCATAGCCTGCTGTGAGAAGGCCGCTACGGCAGCGATGCTGTCGTCAGGTGCGTCAAAGTTGTGGTTGCTTTCCTGATACATGAAGCCGCCAACGTATTGGTCGCGGATCATTTCCTGCAGGCCGCTCTCCTGGTAGTCGTGACCTAGATATTCGACGATAATGAGCTGGCCAAGTTTCTGGTCAAGGGTCATGCTGGCCAGAATCCGCTGAGCCTGGGCCACCAGGCGCCGGTCGCTCTCCACGCTGCGCCCTTGCCAGTCAGGTCGAGCGGCTGCGGGACGTGAGATGGCCGTCGGTGCAGTCGGGGGTTGGCGGCTCGCCCCTTCACTGCTTTGACCGCATGCGCCTAGCAGTAGTAATAATGTGCATATAGAGATATAAGAAGCAAGTCGAATTCTTTTTCTTTTGGTACTCAGGATCTTTTTCTTCATTCTTGTACCTGCGTGCCCTCCGTGCGGTGGGTGGCAAGATCATCGATGTGCTCTCTGCTGTTTAGCATAACCTTCCCTCGAAGGGTTGGGACGGTGCAAGCGGTGGTAGGTAACGGGTTGAGAGAAAGAGGCTGTCTGTTTTTGTCCGTCGTTCTGCTGTAGCTAATGACTATAAGATATCATGATATCAGGCCGCAGGCATCATCAGACGCGATACCCCTGCCAGCCCCCTCCCCTCTCATGCCTCATATTGGCCACCTACTGGCCTCATCTAAGGCTACGGGTCCTGCTGGCTGCTGCGATTCCGCTGAACGAGCAGGGCGCAGGCAGACAGGCAGGTAGAGTTGCTTCTCTCCCTCTACTCCTCCGCATTGTAGGCAGGTTGGTGGGCTTCTCAAGCTTTAGCTTTATGACTATAAGAAACATCCTGCGCGGAGGAGTAGAGCAACTTGACGCAGAGCAGGCCCAGCGGCTATCATCCCAAGCAAAGCACTCAGAGCAGAGCGAGGCAGTGGAGGCAGAAAGGAGCCCCGCAGAAAGGAACCCTCTATGAGCGAGCACTCCCATTACTATGACGTGATCATCATCGGAGCTGGCCATAACGGTCTCGTTGCTGCTGGCTACCTGGCGCGCGCAGGCAAGCGCGTCCTGGTCCTTGAACAGCGCGACCGTGTAGGGGGAGCCTGCACCCTTGAAGAACCCTTCCCAGGCTTCAGCGTCTCCCCTTGCGCCTACGTCGTTAGTCTCCTGCGACCGGAAATCATCCGCGACCTTGAACTGGAGCGTTACGGCTTCGAGGCCTACATCAAAGATCCTCAGATGTTTGTGCCCTTCCCAGACGGCAGCTACCTCTTCATTCGCGCCAGCAGTGAGGAAACCGCTGCAGGTATTCAACGCTTCTCGCCGCGCGACGCCGCCGCCTATCCGCGCTTTCTGCATTTCTTTGAACGCGCCTCAGACATTCTCACGCCCTTGCTCCTAGAGGAGCCACCCACATTGGCCGAACTGGCGGCGTGTTTTCGCGGCGAGGATGAAGAAATCTTCAACCGGCTCATGTTCGGCAACCTCTATGATCTGCTCGCCGAGTATTTCGAATCCGACCAGGTGCGAGCCGCTTTTGCTGGTCAAGGTGTCATTGGTAGCTTCATCGGACCCAAAACGCCGGGGTCCGTCTACGTGATGTGGCATCACATGTTTGGCGAGGTGAACGGCCAGCGCGGCCTCTGGGGCTATGTTCGCGGTGGCATGGGACGCATCAGCTTCGCCCTGGCAGCCTCAGCCACTGCCCATGGTGCCCAGATTCGTACAGGCGCCCCTGTGACCAGCATCCTGGTCCACAATGGACGAGCTGAAGGCGTGCGTCTGGAGACTGGCGAAGAAGTGCGTGCCCGGGCAGTCCTCTCGAACGCCGACCCTAAACGGACCTTCCTGCAACTGTGCGCCGATGTTGGCCTTGATCCCACCTTCCTGGCACGTATCAAGCGCTTCAGGACCGAAAGTCCTGTCATCAAGATCAACCTCGCTCTCAAGGAACTGCCCAGCTTCAGCTGTCTGCCAGGCAGTGAACCGGGTCTGCAGCACGCAGGCTCATGTGAGATTTCGCCCACCCCCGACTGGGTCCAGCAAGCTTATGAAGACGCCCTGCGCGGCGAGCTATCGCGCCACCCCTACATCGAGGCCTACATGCAGTCGGCCACTGATCCCTCACTCACCCCGCCGGGCAAACACCTGATCTCGATGTTCTGCCAATACGCTCCCTACCACCTGAAAGATCGACCCTGGAGTGAGGAAGTCAAAGAAGAAATGGTCGAACGCGTCATTACCACCATGTGCACATTCGCCCCTAACTTTGCCGATGCCATTATCGACCGCCAGGTGCTGAGTCCAGCGGACATCGAGCAGCGTTACGGTATGACCGAAGGACACATCTTCCACGGCGAGATCACTCCCGGCCAGCTCTTTGGTCAACGCCCAACACCTGAGTGTGCCCGCTATCGCACCCCGATCGCCGGTCTCTACCTCTGCGGCTCAGGAACCCACCCGGGCGGGGGCGTCATGGGGGCACCCGGCCATAACGCAGCAATGGCACTGCTGCGCGACTGGGGAGAAATCCCCATGACTGGCTAGCCAGGCAGCCGAGGGAGAGGGGACCTGGCCCATGCTTGTCTGCTAGAGAAAGACCAGGTTCCCTCTCTCCTCCATCCTGGATCAGGACCCGAGACCCGAGCAAGAGACAGAAGACCCTGACACACGGGCAAGGAGCCACCGCCGGCTTAGCTCAGCCTCCTGCACCTGATCCCGGATGGAGCATAGCTATCTTCTCACGGGGGAAGCTCAGCTAAGGGCCAGAGCCGCGGTCATTTCTGGCTATCCATGGACTATAAGAATTCAAAAAGGCGCTGAAGCGTCATCTATCCTTGCAACACGGGCAGCGACAGCGCATCAGGAAAGTGCATCTCTAGCCAGAGACGCAGATCCTGACTCAATGGGGCGACAAAGGTCACTGGCGTCTCATCGGGATAGCGACGCACGGTCAGACTGAAGGCATGGAGGAACTGGCGCCCCAAAGCTGCCTGGGGTGTTCCCGGCAGTGGAGGCGGGGCATAGGTCTGGTCACCGACCAGGGCATAGCCCAGAGCGGCCAGATGAGCGCGAATCTGATGAATCCGTCCCGTAATCGGACGTGCTTCCAGCAAGAGGAAAGGTCCCTGGTGGGCCAGCACCTGCACCAACGTCTGCGCAGGCAGCCCCTCTGGCCCCACCACACAGCGTCGGCGATCCTGGGGATCACGCTGAATGGGTCCATCGAGCAGCCACAGGCTCCCAACGGGCAGTGGCAGCGGCTCCGGCTCCTCTCCCGAGATCGCCAGCACTTGTGAGCTGGGCCGCTCTCCTGTTCCAGCCAGGTCAAGAGTTCCCGGCCCCAGCTCCTGCTCCAGCTCAGCCCCAGAGAGGCGAGACACTCGCAGCGGCTGCAGCGGTCGCGTCCAGGATGGGGTCCCGGCGAAGGCCACCGCCAGATAGCGCTTCAGCACTCGATGCTCATTGAACTGTCGTCCCAGATAGCGCCGGGCATTCTCTGTACGGGCCAACAAGACTACCCCCGACGTATCCTTATCCAAACGGTGCAAGAGCACCGGCTTGGGCAGCGGCCCCTCCTGCCTGAGCAGCCGCGCCGCCCGCCGCTCGCGCAGCATCAGGCGCACCGCCGCGGGCGCCCGCTCCCAGCCCGGCTCATCGGGCAACTCCGGCGGCTGCCATTCCTCCGGCCCCTGCCGCTCCAGATAGGCCAGGATCATATTCCAGAGTGTATCATCAGCATGCTTATAGGTCGGATGAATCACCACGCCCGCTGGCTTATTGACCGCCAGCATATGATGATCTTGATAGAGAATCAGACTCGGGTCCAGCTCCGTCACAGAAACTACCCCCTGCCGCCGGTTTCACAACGCCCCCGCCCTCTTTGCAGTCTGCACAGCGTGGCGAGCGCATCAAGGCAAGTCCAGACTGTCAGGCTATTATAGCCCCCGCCCCAGCAAGGATCAAGAGCAGGAGCCAGACCCTGGCCGGGCATAGGGGGACAAGAGAGACTGCCCACAATTTCCCTCACATGGTAGAATGTGTAGGATACGGTCCAGGGAAGGCAGAGAGAGGTATGAGCATGTCTCTGATCCAGTATTATCGTGAACACCTGCAACTACGCAACCCGGTGCTGATCGCCGCCTTGGCCGGCTGGAACGACGCCGCCGACTCGGCCACTACCGCCATCAAATTCCTGATAGATCGCTGGAAGCCGGTGAAGATCGCCGAAATTGACAGCGAAGACTTCTACGTCTTCACCGAAACGCGGCCCATTGTGCGCATTGTCGACGGCATGCAGCGTTCCCTGGTCTGGCCTGCTAACCAGTTCTCCGCCCACAGCCTTCCCGAGCAAGAGCGCGACATCATCCTCTACCTGGGAGTAGAGCCGCAGCTCAAGTGGCGCACCTTCAGTGAGTGCTTTCTCGAGGTCTGTCGCCACTTTCACGTCTCGGAGGTCATTCTGCTGGGGGCTATGCTGGCGGACATCCCCCACTCGCTGGCCGTGCCCATCACTGGCAGCTCGTCAACGCCCGAGCTTCAGGAACGGCTACGCGAGTTGGATATCCACAGCTCTGGTTACGAGGGCCCCACCGGCATGATCGGCGTGTTGCAGGATGCCTGCCGCCGCGCCAACATTCCAGCAGCTAGCCTCTGGGCGGCAGCGCCCCACTACCTGGCCGCCACACCGAACATCAAAGTGACCGCGGCCCTCCTGGCCTATGTCAACAGCCTCCTCTCCCTCGACCTCGACCTCAACGAGATCCAGGCGGATGCCGTCCGCTTCGAGGAGCAGATTACCGCGCTGGTGGCTCGTGATCCCGAGGCCAGCGCCTACGTCCGTCGCCTGGAAGAACAGATCCATGCCCTGGCAGACGAGGAGGATGAGGACGACGAGGATGATCTAGAGGACGAGGAGGAGCCGCCCGTGGTGGAGACAGCCCACGGCCCGGCCACTGACCTCGACCACCCCGCCGGCACCGGTCCCCTGCCGAGCGCGGATGTGCTCATTCGCAGCGTCGAGGAGCTGCTGCGACGTGAGCGCGAACAGGGGCCACCCACCGATACCGACGATTCCAAGGACGAGGGTTGAATGAGCAACCGGCTGTATACGCTTGAGGAAGTGCTGCACCCGCGCTCTGTCGCCATCATCGGCGCATCGCGCGCACCCCAGAAGTGGGGCCATGTCGCCGCCCGCCAGCTATTGGCGAGCTTTCCGGGCGAGGTCTACCTGGTCACGCCCAGCGCCCCCGAGATCCTTGGCCAGCGCACCTATCCCAGTCTGCGCGCTGTGCCCGGGCCTGTCGATCTGGCCATCATTACCACCGCCTTCCAGCACGTGCCCGCCGCCGTCGACGATTGCATCGCTCACGGGGTCAAAGGCATCGTGATCGTCACCGCCGGCTTCAGCGAGACCGGCCCCGAGGGCCGCGCCCTCGAAATGGAGCTGGTCTCTCGCTGCCACGAGCACGGCATCCGTATCCTGGGCAGCAACTGCATGGGGGTCTACGTACGGCGCGCCCGGCTCAACGCCTTGGGCATGGCCTTCCCCCTGCCAGAGGGACCAATCGGCCTGGTCTCCCAAAGCGGCAACCTTGGGATGTATCTCTACGCGCAGGCTCAGCTTGATGGCCTGGGCTTCACAACCTTCCTCAGCATGGGGAATGGTGCCGATGTACGCTTCCCCGAGTACCTGCAGTACCTGGCCAACGACCCCGACACCAGGGTGATCGCTGGCTACGTCGAAGCCATCGACGAGGCAACGCTGCAGGCAGTGACACAGCAACTCTACCGCCAGGGATGCTATAAACCGGTGGTCATCTTGCTGAGCGGGGCCACCGAGGTTGGAGTACGCGCCGCCTTAGCCCATACTGGTAGCCTGGCGACGGTGCGTCCCGACCACGATACCGCCTTACTCGGCAGCGGCGTGGTGCGCGTCATCCGCTCGGATGAGCTGTATCCGGTGGCACGGGCCCTGGCGCTCCAGCCGCCGACTCCAGGCGGGAGACGACGCATCGCTATTGTAGGCGATGGAGGCGGGAGCGTGGTAGCCTCCGGCGACGCCGCTTTGCGCTGCGGCCTGGAGGTGCCCGTCCTCAAGGAGGAGACACAGCAGCAATTGCGCGCTCTGATGCCCGCCCGCGCAACAGCTACCAATCCGATCGATGTCGCCGGCGCCGCCGATGAGGACCCGCTGGCTTTCGCTCGCCTGAGCGAGGTCTGTCTGGCCGACCCCGACGTTGATGGCGTCATCATCACGGGCCTCTTCGGCGGCTATCGCTGGCTGCTCTCTGATGCTTTCGGGGCGCGAGAGGAGGAGGCCGCCCACGAGCTGGGCCGCCTCGTGCGCCAGTACGCTAAGCCGGTCCTGGTGCAAACCATCTACGCTCGCTACGACCAGGAGATCCCGGCATTGCAGCTGCTGCGCGCAGAGGGCATTCCTTACTATGAGTCAATTGAGATCACCTGCCGCGCGATGGCGGCTTTGGCTGAAATCGGCCAGTTTCTGACGCGCATGGCCAGCAGCGCCGCCAACGGGGAGCCTGGAGCGTAAGCAGGTTAAATGAGGTCGAGCCTGGCAGAGCCTGGCGCTCACAGGCAGCGCGGCGATTGCTCTCGCTCGACCTCCACTCGCCTTGCGTTATGTCCAGCCCCTGACTCAGCGCGGTGCGACAAAGAGTCCTGGCAGGCGCCGGCTGATCTCCCAGGCTTCTTGAACAATGCGCTCAATCAGCTCCTGGGCCGTGGGAATATCATGGATGAGGCCCACCACCTGCCCG
Organism: Thermogemmatispora aurantia; assembly: GCF_008974285.1. Lineage (GTDB taxonomy): Bacteria > Chloroflexota > Ktedonobacteria > Ktedonobacterales > Ktedonobacteraceae > Thermogemmatispora > Thermogemmatispora aurantia. The sequence goes on from NZ_BKZV01000003.1 coordinate 227,110, forward strand.
GCCCAAACAAAGCCTTCGTCGAGAACACCCTCCAGAGCAGCTCGCTTGTTAACAGCGCCGCTGATGAGCGGCAACAGCCGGCGCAGGCGCTCCTCAGCAGTAGCCCCTGCGCGTTCCAGCTCTTCTTCAACCTGGCGAATACGCTCGGCAACCGGCCCTTTGAGAACGCGCGCCGGACGTCCGATGCTGCGCTCGATGATCATGGTATCCGTCTCCTGGGCTTCGAGTAGGGCCTGCTGATAGTGCGGGTGGGCATTGCTCTCACGCACGGCTACAAAGCGCGTGCCCAGCTCAATACCCTCGGCTCCCAGGGCCAAGGCCGCCGCAAGACCTCGCCCGTCGGCAATGCCGCCACTAGCCAGGACGGGGATCTTGACGGCCTCGACTACGCGCGGCGTCAGTACCAGCGTCCCCACATCGTCACGCCCGAGATGCCCCCCACCTTCGAAGCCGACAGCAATGACGGCATCAGCTCCCAGGGCCTCCGCTTTGCGCGCGGCCCGCACCCCTGCGACAAGCACCATCGTGCGTACCTTTACGCCACTCGCTTGAATGCGCTTGAGTAGCGGCTCGGGATTGCCACCAGTGATGCTGATGACCGCCGGCTCCTCGCTGAGCGCAGCATCGAGAAACGGCTCTAGGGAAATATGCCCGATGGGGAAGTTGACGCCGAAAGGCTTGTCAGTCAGCCGCTTGGCCTTCTGGATTTCGGCTCGCAGTTCTTCAGGCGTGGCAAAACAGGCACAGCCGATCTGTCCAAGGCCGCCAGCATTGGAGACCGCCGCCGCCAGCTCGGCAAAGGAGAGATGGGACAGCCCTCCCTGGACAATGGGATAGCGGATGTCGACGAGTTCCGTGAAGCGCGTCTGCATGCGCTCAGGTAGCGATGTCAAGTGCGTTCCCGCCTTTCGCCGACCGGGTTCAGAATGGATGCGACAGGCACTTCTTCGCCTCCCGCCTTCGTTGGCCGGCAGAGGATATTATACCATCGATGCAGCCCGCTCTTTCCTTCCCCCGCGCTGTCTCTCAACAATTGATTGTCACAATTGTATCACTGATATACGCAATCTTTTACTATGCTCTCTTACTCATCGTCTGATGATAGCCATTTGTATACAATCTCTCACTTGCGTAAGGGAGAGAGCAGCAAACTGCTGAATTGACAACGATTGTGGATTCGCATATACTAGGCTATACAATCGTTAAAGGCTCCAAATGGCGAAATGAACCCCATCTGTAACTTATAGTATTTCCCATGAAATAGCAGGTAGGACGAAGCCAGGCAGGGACTATGAGTATCACTTTTTCATTGGACAAGAGCACACGCACTCTGCTCTATCAGCAGCTTGCTGAACAAATCAAAAGCGCCATTGTGCGAGGAGAGCTAACAGAGGGCATGCAGCTGCCACCGGTACGTCGGCTGGCGGCGGAGCTGAGCGTGAGCACCACCACAGTTGCTCAAGCCTACGATCTCCTCGCTAGCGAGGGTATAATCGGTGGTCATGTCGGGCGCGGTACCTATATTCTTTCTTCGCCGCTGACAGCCCTGGCGCGGACACGCGCCCCCTTCGGGAGTGATCTCCAGACGAGCGATCCGGCCTCGATCTGCCAGCGCCAACGACTGGACTGGGCAGCAGGTTGGCTCGGAGGACTATCACTGCAAGCCAGCCGAGCTGGTCAACTGCAGTGGCTGACGCAGCGCGCCCTGGAGCGCTGGGGCGATCCCGCCACCATGCTTAATCTGAGCAGTGGCTATCCCGATGTCAGCCTCTTTCCTATCGAGCGCTGGGAACGCTCGATGGCGCGCGCCGGGCGGCTCCTGGCCGAGGAGGCACGGCAGGCAGCCAGCTTGCAGGTACTGCAGTACGGTTCGACTCTGGGCGACGAGGCCCTGCGCCGCTATCTCTGTCAGTATTTCACGCGCTTCGGCTTCCAGCCGGAGCCACAGGAGATTCTGCTCACGAGCGGCAACCAGCAGGGGTTGGATCTGGTCGCACGCGTGCTACTAGCTCCCGGCGAGCCGGTCTTCATTGAGGAGCCCGCCTATCTGGCAGCCCTGGATATCTTTGAGCAGCAGCGAGCGGCCTGCCAGCCAATTCCAGTCGATGAGGAGGGGCTGCGTCTCGATCTATTAGAGCAGGCGCTAGAGGCTCCCGCGTCCCGCCCTCGTCTGCTCTGCGTGGTGCCGACCGCCCATTCACCAACCGGCGCCACGATGTCATGTGAGCGTCGCCAGCAGCTGGTGGAGCTGGCCCGCCGTTATAATCTGTTGATTATCGAAGACGACTACTGCAGCGAGCTGTTCTACGATGAGTCAAGGTGTGAGCCGCCACCCGCACTGCGCAGCTTTGATTGTGAGGGGCGCGTGATCTATCTGAAGAGCTTTAACAAGCTGATTTTTCCAACGCTGCGCCTCGGCTGTATCGTGGCGGCCCAGCCGATCCTGGCCCGCCTGGTCGAGGGCAAGCAGGCATTCGCGCGCGGAACCTCGCTGCCTCTGGCTCGTGCTCTTCTGGAGCATCTGAGTGATCCCGCATTCGAGGAGGAGCTTTGCCTCTATCGCCAGGAGTATCGGCGCCGGCGCGACGCCCTGTTGAACCTGCTTGCGGAGGAGCTGGCCGGGCTTGAATGCCGTTGGACGATGCCAGGCGCGGGCTTCAATCTGCTGCTCTGGCTGCCGCCACAGCTGCAAGAATATGAAGTGATTGAGAAGGCAGCCGATCGCGGTCTGTTGCTGGCTCCTGGCCAGCTCTTCCGCGTCGAGAACAGCCAGCAGCAGCTTCCAAGTGTGCGCCTGACTTTCGCCGATAAGTCCCCGGAGCAACTGCGCGAGGGAGTCAAGCGGCTATCGTCGACGCTGCGCGCTCTGCTACATGGAAGCAGCTCTGGACGGGGACGGGCCTCGCCCGATCTGTTCACCGCTGTCTGAGGTCTGGAAAACCTGGAGGTTCGAAGCTCCCTTGCTCGCCTCCTCACGACTCTCGTCTCCTCTCCTCAAGGGCAGGGCAGCTATCTTGCCACCAGGTCGGCAGCACAGTACATCCCACCAGGGGAGGGTAGCACTATCGAGATGGGCAACTTGCTCTTCTCCGATCTCTTCAGTGCGCCCTCTCCATGAGCGATAGGCGGGCAGAGGCTCGGGCCTGTGATGCTTGCGTTACGTCTTGGGTTAAGCTGCTTCTGCCTCGGCCACATCCCAAGCTATGACGGGAGGGTAAAAGAGTCTGAGAGAAAGTAGCACGTTGAGAGGCTGCTGCTCTCGTCTGGCCGGACCTCATCCGCTCAGCCAGGCAGGAAGAGGTGAAACCAACGTCAATGGTTCGGAGAAGGTTTTAAGAGAAGGAAGAGGCGAAGGCCCGTGGGCGCGACCTGCCTGCCGTCTCAGGCAGAGTGAGGAGCCTTCTTTCTCTCTTCCTGCTCTACCTGTTACTGACCGGTGAAGTGCGCAGGACGCTTTTCCACGAAGGCCCGTGTCCCCTCCTGACGATCATGAGTCCCAAAGAGGACCAGCCAAGCCTCGGCCTCGATCACCAGGCCTTGGTCCAGGGAGGTCTGTAGCCCCTGATTGATGGCTCGCTTGGCTTGCTGCACCGCAATTGGGCTATTGCGCGCAATGCTCCGCGCCAGTTCATGGGCTTCGCTTAGCAGACGCTCGCGCGGGATCACCCGATTGACCAGCCCGATCTGCAGCGCCTCCTCTGCTCCTACACGGCGCCCTGTAAAGATCAGCTCCTTGGCCAAACCAGGTCCTAGCAGGCGCGCCAAGCGCTGGGTACCGCCCCAGCCAGGCAAGAGACCAAGCGAGGTTTCCGGCAAGCCTAGCTGTGCCCCTTCCGCCGCCAGGCGAATATCGCAGGCCAGGGCCAGCTCCAACCCTCCCCCAAGGGCATAGCCATTGATAGCCGCAATACTCACTTTAGTGCTGCGTTCAAGCCGCAGCAAGACCTCCTGTCCCGCATAGACAAAGCGCCGTGCCTCCGGCATGCTCATGGCCGCCATGTAGGCCACATCTCCCCCGGCCACAAAAGCCTTCTCGCCGGCCCCGGTCAAAATGACCACCATCAGCTCGTGATCCTGCTCCAACTCATCTACCAGTTGACGCAGCTCGTCGAGGACAGCGCGGTCAATGGCGTTGAGCTGTTCCGGGCGCGCAATGGTCACCTGCGCCACCTGGGGATGAGCGCGCTCCAGCTGTAGATAACGATAGCTCATCTTCGCCTCCCTCGCTTTACTTACACCCGCTCAGTACGAGCGCGGCAGCCCCAGCACGTGCTGGGCAATGTAATTGAGGACCATTTCCTGACTGATAGGCGCCAGGCGGAAGAGGCGGACATCGCGCCAGAGGCGCTCGATGTGATACTCTGTTGAGAAGCCATAGCCGCCCAGGGTCTGCATGGCCTGATCGCAGGCGTTGAAGGCGGCCTCTGCCGCCACCATCTTGGCCATATTGGCCTCCGCCGCACAGGGCAGGTGATGATCAAGCAGCCAGGCTGCTTTGTAGTTCATGAGACGAGCCATCTCAATCTCGGCTTTCAGACGCGCCAGCGGGAACTGAATGGCCTGATGGCGCCCAATCTTCTGACCGAAGACCATACGCGCATTGGCATAGTCGACCGCCAACTTGATGGCCAGCTCCCCGGCTCCTACGCAGCCCGCGGTTGTGACGATGCGCTCGCTGTTCAGGGTATCGACCAGATATTTCCAGCCCTCGCCCTCCTCACCAATGAGCGCCGTCTTGGGCACGACCAGTTCGTCAATGAAGACCATGCTTGAGGTCACGCAGTGCGTTCCCACTTTCTCCAGCGGCTGATGGCTAACGCCCGGCGAGCGCGGATCAACGAGAAAGAGGCTGAGGCCAAAGGTGCGGCGTGGCGCCTCCTCCAGCGGCGTGGTGCGTGCCACAAGCAACATGCCTCCAGCGCGATCAACTCCTGAGATCCAGACCTTTTGACCGCTGATGACGTACTCATCACCACGGCGGCGTGCCAGGGTCTTGGTGGCCAGCGTGTCGCTTCCCGCATCCGGTTCGGTGAGGGCCATGCTGAAGTCGAATTCTCCGCGCGCCAGCGCTGGCAGGTAACGTTCGCGCTGCTCTTCGGAGCCGTGCCGCAAGATAGTCAAGGCTCCAAAGACCGGCGTCATCATGAACAACTGGGCAATAGTGGCTCCCGCCCCGCTGGCGGCCATCTCTTCCACCACGATCGCCATTTCCAGCAGCCCCATGCCAGCTCCCCCATAGCGTTCGGGAATGATCGTCCCCAACCAGCCGGCCCGAGCCAGCTCCTGCCATAGCTCCTCGGGGAAAGCATGCTGGCGGTCCTTCTCGCGCCAGTACTCCAGGCCATAACGGCTGGCGAGCTGCCGTACGCTCTCACGAATGAGGGTATGCTCTTCTGAGGTCTGAAAATCCATCGTTGTTCTCCCTGTGCAAGATAGGATGGATCAAGATGGGTCGGGCCGCACCGAGGCCCTCCAGGATGGTGGACACCCTGTAAGATAACTCCCTCAATGGGACGAGAGGAGAAGCGTCCAGGGATGCTCCAGCAGATATTTGACGCGCGCAAGGAAACGCGCCGCCGGCTCGCCGTCGACGAGACGGTGGTCGAAGGTCAGGCTCAGCCCCAGTCGGCTGTAGCGCTGGAAACCCTCGGCGCCAGCACGGACCTGCTCGCAAACGCGCCCCACCCCCAGGACGGCCCCCTGCCCCCTGGGAAGGATGGGAGTGAAATAGTCGACTCCCTGCGCTCCCAGGTTGGTTACGGTAAAGGTCGCCCCGGCAAGGGCATCGGGCGGCAGCCGACCGCTGCGAGCCTGCTCGGCCAGGCTCTGCAGCTCCGCACTGATCTCGGCCAGGCTCTTGCGATCAGCTTCCCGGATAACAGGCACGAGCAAGCCATCCTCAAGCGCTGTGGCCACGCCAATATTGATCTCGCGATAAAGGCGGATCTCGTCCCCCACCAGGGCAGCATTGAGCCGACGATGCTCGCGCAAGGCAAGAGCCACCATCTTGATCAAGAGATGGGTAATGGTGATTCCGGTCCCTCCAAGGCGCTGTTGCTCTTGCTGTAGCTCCGCCCTGAGCTGCAAGGTCTGAGTGACATCGGCCTCCATCATCAAGGTGAGCTGGGCCGTCTCTTGCAGGCTGCTCAGCATATGCTCGGCAATACGCCGACGCATAGGGGTCAGTGGCTCGCGATCGTAGGCCGGCAGCGACGCGACGCGCTGGACGGGGGCCATCGCAGCAGGGGGCGACGCCGTGCTCACTGCGTCGACAGCCGCTGGCTGGCTGCTCTCCTCACGGAGCTGCTGCCAGGCCCGCAGAACGTCAGCTTTGTGAATGCGTCCCCGGGGTCCGCTGCCCTGGATACGCTCCAGGGGTAGGCCCAGATCCTGGGCCATACGTAAGGCCACGGGCGAGATCTCAAGCCGCCCACGCCCGTCTCCGCTACCAGCCTCCCGCCTTGGAACCGCTGGCGGTACTCTGTCTGGTTGCTTTTCTGTTCCCCACTCTGACCCCGGCCCTGGCCCCGGGGTCTCAACTGCTCTTGCGGCCCCTACAGTCACCGCCTCCCGCTGAGCCAGAATGCGTGCAATGACAGCACCGACAGCGACAGCTGTCCCTTCAGGCTGGAGGATTTGCAGATAACCACTCCTGGGAGCCTCAATCTCATGAGTGATTTTCTCCGTCTCAATCGTACAGACGACCTCGCCAGCGTTGACCCATCCTCCCTGCGGCTTGGACCACTGGACGATGGTACCCTCTTGCATGGTCAGGCCCAGACGAGGCATGATCACCTCGGACTGCGCTCCCTCACTTGCCTCAGTCATAGCTGCTCCCCAACGTGTTTGCTCGGCCAAATGATCAACGACCAGATCACGACGGCTGACGATCCCCGGTCAGGATAGCGTGAGAACACCAGCGCCTCATCTCACGGGGCCAGCACTTGCTCTACAGCCGCGATAATGGCCGTCCGATCGGGCACAATGGCCCGCTCCAGCGGCGGCGAAAAGGGAATCGGCGCGAACGCCGCTCCTACGCGCGTAATAGGCGCATCAAGCATATAAAACGCCTCTTCACCGAGAGCCGCCGCCAGCTCAGCCCCAACTCCGCCGCAGCGCGTGGCACTATGAGCAATCACCAGACGATTGGTCTTCTCCAGCGAGGTTCGTACCGTCTGCAGATCAAGTGGATTCGCGCTGCGCAGATCAATGACCTCGCAGGAGATCCCACGCTCCGCCAGCGCCTCCGCCGCCGCCAGGGCTTCACGCACCATGATCCCAATGCTGGCAATAGTCACATCCCGCCCCTCACGCTTAATGGCTGCGCGCTCCAGCGGCAGGACATAATCACCGTCTGGGACCTCTTCGGCCAGGGCGTACAGGGTCCGGTTCTCAACAACGATCACGGGGTTGTCGTCGCGGATGGCCGCCTTCAGCAGGCCCTTGGCCTCGCAGGGGCCAGAGGGCATCACCACTTTGAGGCCGGGTACGTGGGTTAGCCAGGCCTCCAGACTTTGCGCGTGTTGAGGGCCGGCGCTGTCGCGATAGCCAGTCTGGGTACGCACCACTAGCGGTAGTTTGGCCTGCCCTCCAGTCATGTAGCGCATCTTGGCCGCCTGGTTCACGAGCTGATCCATGACCAGGGCCAGGAAGTCCATGAACATGATCTCTACGACCGGGCGGAGACCGAGCGTGGCCGCACCGATGGCCAGGCCCACAACCGCCGCTTCGCTGATCGGCGTGTCGCGGACTCGTTGCGGCCCAAAGCGCTCCCGCAGGCCACGCGTGGCTCCAAAAGGCCCGCCAGGCGCCCCAACGTCGACCCCGAGCAGGCAGACCGCTGGATCGCGCTCCATCTCTTCACAGAGAGCTTCGTTGACTGCACGCACATAGCGTTTTTCCGCCACAGCAACTGCTCCTTTGCTTACCCGGATGTCAGTCCAGCCTCGCTCAGCTCAGCCTGCCCCAGACGGCTGGTAGAGCACATCTTCTAAGGCCGAGGCAGGATCAGGAAAGGCCGCCTCTTGAGCATAGGCGATGGCCTCCGCCACCGCCTGACGGGCCTGAGCTGCCACCTCCGCCTCCTCCGCCTCGTTCAACAGCCCTTCTCGCCGCAGACGCTCGGCAAAGAGGCGGAGAGGATCATGCGCTACCGCCTCCTCCAGCTCAGTGGACGAACGATAGCGCTGCGGATCACCTTCGTAGTGCCCTCGCACACGCCAGGTCAGGCACTCCACCAGAGCTGGCCCCTCACCAGCACGGACCCGCCCCAGCGCCTCGCGCACCGCAGCGCGCACGGCGAGCGGGTCTTGCCCGTCCACTCGCCAGGCCGGTAGCCGATAGGCGGCGGCTCGCTCAGCCACGCTCTCGACGGCGGCGTGCACACTCAAGGGCGTAAACTCGGCATAGCCGTTGTTCTCGCAGAGTAAGAGCAGCGGCAGGCGCCAGAGAGAGGCGATATTGGCCGTTTCGTGAAAGAGACCAGTATTGACCGCTCCATCGCCGAAGACTGCCACGGCTACCTGTTGCCGTCCCTGCAACTGTAAGGCCCAGGCCGCCCCCGCCGCATGCGGGAGGCCTGCCCCTACCACGCCATTGGCTCCCAATACTCCCACCTCAAACGCCGCAATGTGCATGGAGCCGCCCCGCCCTCGACAGTAGCCGCTGGCCTTGCCGAAGATCTCCGCTGCTACGCGCTTCAGGTCGGCCCCCTTGGCAATGACATGGCCATGTCCTCGATGCGTCACATACAAATAGTCCTCGCGCTCCAGAGCGCTGGCCAGACCAGCTGCCACTGCCTCCTGACCAATAGAGAGATGAATAAAGCCAGGAATATGCCTGGCGGCAAAATGATCGCGCACCGCCTCCTCGAAGGCCCGAATCAGCTGCATCGTCGCCAGCAAACGGCGCGCTAGCGCCCTATCAATCTCCTCAGCAGGCACACCTCGCCTCCTCTCCAAACAAGATCAAGATCGATCTCACAGGGCAGGCGGGCAACGACAACGGATAGCCGTTTTCACCAGCTTCCTGCGTTGCCCGTCTGCGCAGCGTTCAGCAGCACAACGCTAGCTGCCGACGGAGCTGGGGGCCGGTACCGCCAGCAAGCGCGTCAATTCATGCACATCCTGGCACTGCTCCAACGAGCGAATCAGCTCGATCAGCCGCTGCGTCGCCTCGGGCGTCAGAGGCAGATCTGGCTGCAGCTCCTTGAGCAGTTCCAGCTCGCGAGCAAAGTCCCAGGCATAGTAGCTGGCATCAACCTGCAGCTCCTGCTCCAATGTGCGCCCATCGACAAGATGAACCGTCAGACGCAGCGAGAGCGGCGGTAGATCCTGGCGGGCTCGCATCTCCAATTTGCTGATCAGAGCGCGCGTGGCCTCATCATCAAACTGGGTGAGGGCAGAGAACGAGAACGCGCGATGCGCCAGGGTCCAGGCCACACAGAAAGGCGCGCTCATCTGCGTCTGCTCCACCGTCGTAAATGGTCCGGTGTAGGCCATACCTGGATAATTGGCCTCGTAGGCGTTCATCTCCAGTTCAATACGCGCGATCTCCTCTGGACGTGGCCCATGCGCTCGCACCAGCTCCAAGGCTGCTGTAATGGGACTTTGATTAAAGGCGCAGACTGGATACGGCTTGAAGGTCACGTTGAGGATCTCCCAGGTGCGCCCCAGGTGACTCACCACGCGCTCCAGCCCCTCCCGCGTACCGGCAAAGGCCTGGTAGAAGCCGGCAGGACCTTCCAGAGCAATGGCCGAGGCCCGCGCTCCTTCGCGCGCGAGCAGAGCAGCCAGCAGACCGTTACGCGCCGCCACGCCATTTTCAAAGTGCCATTCCATCGTTCCCGAGGCGAAGGACTGTGTGGTTCCCCCGGCAAAGGCCGAAGCCAAACCAAGTGCCGCCGCCAGCTGCTCCTCGCTCAGAGCCAGCGCCTTGCCCGCTGCCGCCGCCGCCCCAAAGACTCCGTAGATCGCACTGGCCCGGAAGCCACGCGGCGTGGTCAAGGCTGTAAAATCGCGACTGACCGCCGCCAGGACCTCGTAGCCGGCCACCAGGGCGGTCAGGAAGGCCCGCCCATCCAGCGGACGCAGCTCGCTCGCAGCCAACAGCGCGGGGATGATCATCGTGCCCGGATGAGCCGTTCCATGCGTGTCCTCCTGGACACGTCCATGCAGAATGACTCCATTGGCAAAGGCTGCTCCAGCCACGCTTGCGCGCAGAGAGGAGCCGATCACGGGCGCGCTGACCTCACCCACACCAGGCTCGGCCAGCACCACCAGACGGCGTGCAATGTGAGCATACTCCAGCTCTGAGCCAGCTAGCCCCACCGCCAGACCGTGTAACAGGCACGTCTTGGCCTTGTCAATCACCTGGGCCGGCAGCGCCTCATAGCCCAGGCCAGCCACAAACTGCGCAAGCTCTGCGCTCAAGGTTCTTTCCATTGACACCCTCCTTGTTCTCACTCACTTGCTCACGCAAACAGCCGCAACCGCCTCCTGATCCGGTACCCGGCACCGGACTGACTCACCGCTCCTCGACAGACTCAGGCCGGATTGGCCGACTGGCTGGGGCTGGAGCTACCTCCCCTGGCCGTAGCCGCAGCATCCTCAGCGACGCGCAGGCGCAGCTCGCGCTTGAGTACCTTCCCCGAGGGATTGCGCGGCAGCGCCTCGATGAAAAAGATATGGTGCGGCACCTTAAAGCGGGCAAGCTTGGCCTGACAGGCGGCTCGCAGCTCCTCGGCAGTCACCGTCTGGCCCGGCTTCACCACAACATAGGCCACCGGCACCTCTCCCCAGCGCGGATGCGGCATGCCCACAACCGCCGCCTCCAGGACACGCGGGTCCTCGTAGAGCACTCGCTCCACTTCGAGCGAAGCGATATTCTCGCCGCCGCTGATGATCATGTCCTTCTTGCGATCGACAATGTAGAGATAGCCCTCCTCGTCGAGATAGCCGATGTCGCCGGTGTGGAACCAGCCGTTGCGCAAGGCCGCCGCCGTGGCCTCGGGGTCCTTCCAGTAACCCTTGAAGACCTTGGGACCGCGCAGGACGATCTCCCCCGGCTGGCGCGGCGGCAATGGCCGGTCGTTCTCGTCAACAACGCGCAGTTCCAGGTGGAGACAGGGCTTGCCGACTGAGCCAATCTTCTCTATGGTCTTGGCCTTGTCGAGATAGGTATCGCCCGAGACCGTTTCAGTCAGGCCATAGGCATCAGCAAACCAGGCCTGGGGGAAAAGCGAGAGCAGTTTCTGAATGAGCGGAATGGGCATCTTCTCGCCACCATCGATAATGAAGCGGACCGAGCTGAGGTCGTAGTTCCAGATGCCTTCGGCCTGGAGCAGCATGTTGATCATCGAGGGCGGCAGCCACATGTTGGTGACGCGCTCGCGCTGCACGGTCTCCAGCAAGGCCAACGGCTCAAACTTGCGCAGAATGACCACACTACCACCTGCATAGAGAACCGAGGTCGCAGGCAGATCCAGCCCACCAACATGGTAGAGTGGCCCCACAATGAGCGTGCGATCCGCCGCCGTGATGCCGAAGAGCGTGATCTGCGCAATATTCTTCCAGTAGAGGTTGCCATAGGAGATCATGACCCCTTTGGGGTAGGCCGTGGTGCCAGAGGTGTACATGAGACGGTGTAGATCATCGCTCCCTACCTCTACCGCCGCTATGCGCTGGCCCTGGTGAGCCGCCAGCAGCTCATCATAGACCAGCCAGCCCGCCGGTACGTCCGCCCCAACCCCAAGCACATGGCTCAGCGCCGGACAGCGCCCCCGAACCGCCTCAACAACGGGGGCAAACTCGCGCTCACTCACAAGCAGCTTGGTCTCGCTGTGATTGAGGATATAGACCAGCTCTTCGCCTACGAGCCGCCAGTTGACCGGCAGAGCTACCGCGCCAAGTCGGTTCACGGCGATGATGGTCTCCAGGAACTCGGGGCAGTTTTTGAGGAGAATAGCGACGATGTCACCAGCCTTCAAACCACGCTCCTGAAGAGCACAGGCCAGCGCCTCGCAGCGCTCTTGCAGCTGACCATAGCTGAGCCGCCGCCCCTCGTAAATAATGGCCTCCCGCTCGGGGTGCCGTTCCGCATAGTGCTCAATGACACTGCTGAAGTTGAAGGTCATGACGCGCTCCTTTGCCGGCTCACCAGGCCGCAGCTTAGCAGGCAGATTGCTCCTTTGCTCGCTCGCTGGTGGCCTGGCAAGCACCTTCCTTCCAGGTTGCTGGACCGGAGAGATGGAGAGGACAACACAACGCAAGGCAGAAGCCGCGCGCGGCTGCCACTCTGAACCGCCTGCTGGCAGACCCAGGTCCGGCCCCTCGCTCGTCGACGCGCTGGGCACGGGAGACACAGGCTCGGTGGCCGTGCCACACTTTCCCGACCGACCAATCGGTCTGTTTGGCGGAAGTATAACATAGCCTGCAATTTGGCGTCAAGGGTCAGTGGAAAGTATTGCGCAGATTACTGTCGCGCAGGATTAGATTTTACTAGTATCGTGATTTCACTAAAGGCGGAGGAGCAGCGACTTCTAAAAGTGCTATCATCGATAGACCCTTGACGGCGGTACTTCGCCTATGCTATACTCTCAACCGACTGGTCGGTCGCATAGAAGCGACCCGTCCACCGTAGACGCTGCCGCTGGCGCAGCGCACAGCGCAGATTGTCAGGTCGCTGCTCTGCTTTCGGCAGCTCCAGTAGAGCAGACGGCTGGCCGTCGACGTCAGGGTAGCGTGCTTCTGGCCTGGTCTTGTTCGGCCTGGCCCGCACAGAGACGACGTGCGGCCTTCGTTCAAAGGAGGTCTAAGGATGAGCGTCTACCCACGGTCCAGTGAGCCTTTCCTCTTCGTCCACAAGGAGCCTGTCCAGGGTCAATGTCCTGAGTGTGGCAGCCACAACCTGCGGCGCTACCCCGTGCTGAGTGAAGGCGGCTGGTGGCTCGTTACAAAATGCCAGGACTGCCTCTTCAGCCTGGAGCGCGAGCGCTGGGGTCGCCTCGGCTCCATCCAGCTTCTCTCCGAGACACTCTAGCCTGGCCTGATTGGGCGGAGTGACATCCATCCTTGCGCCCTGACTAACTGACTGACTTCACTGATCGTAGAGTCGCCTCGTGTGAGTATTTCTTCTGAGGAGTCTTTCTATGCTTGCAGTCGATGTTGGCGGCACGTTCACCGACGTTGTGGCCCTCGACGACCACATGATCAAGGTGACCAAAGTCCCTACCAATGCCCTGGAGACGGAGCGCTCGGTGATCGAAGGCGCGCGCCTGCTCGATATCGCCAGCAAACCGATCTTCAACCATGCCAGCACTGCCGGCCTGAATGCCATCATTACGCGCCGTCTCCCCAAGGTGGCTTTTCTGACGACTATCGGACATCGGGACATCCTGGACATGGGCCGAACATGGCGCCCGCTCGACGCCCTGACCGACCCCGGCTGGCGCCGCCCCTTCGGCGATGCTGCCGCTCCCCTGGTCCCTCGCTATCTACGCCGTGGCATCAGCGAGCGTATCACCGCTGATGGCAGCGTGCTGATCCCTCTCGACGAGTCCCAGGCCCGCCAACAGCTGGCCATTCTCAAGAAGTGCGGCGTTCAGGGAGTTGCTATCTGCCTGCTCAACGCCTATGTCAACCCACAGCATGAGATCCGCCTGCGTGAGCTTGTCCGCCAGGAGCTGGGTGATATTCCCTGCTCGATCTCCTCGGAGGTCTCTCCCCTGGCCAAGGAGTACGCACGCGCCTCGACAACGCTGATCGATGTGCTGATGAAGATCATTTTCTCTCAGTACTCGCACAATCTGCTCTCGGGACTGCGCGAGGCCGGCTTCACGGGCCAGGTTAATTTTGCTGATTGCGCCGCGATGCTACGCCCCGCCGAGATCGCGATGGAGCAGCCTTTCCGCATTGTCTTCGCCGGCCCGGCGGCGGGAGCGGTCTCCAGTGCTCATTTTGGACAGCTCATCGGCGAGGAGAATCTGATCTGCTGCGACATCGGCGGCACCTCCTGCGATATCAGCGTGGTGACGCATGGTCAGCCGGTGGTGAATGAGACCTTCGAGCTGGAGCATGATCTGCTGGTCAATGCGCTCTCGATCGAGATCACCAGTATTGGGGCCGGCGGCGGCAGCATCGTCTCGATCGCTCCTTCCGGAGAGATGCACGTCGGACCGGAGAGCGCCGGCGCCGATCCCGGTCCAGCCTGCTACGGCAAGGGCGGTACAGCTCCGACTCTGACCGATACCTGCCTGTTAATCGGTATCCTCGACCCCGAACGCTTCCTCGGCGGCCAGATGCGCCTTAATGTGGACCTGGCTCGCGCGGCATTCGAACGCCTGCCCACTTCGTTGAGCCTGGAGAAGCGCATCGAGTACGCTTATAAGATCGGTCTGAATAATATCGCCGAGGGCCTGCTGGACATCACCATTAAGCAGGGCATCGATCCACGCGATTATAGCTTGATCGCCTATGGCTCCGCCGGCCCGCTCTTCCTGCCGGCAATTCTGGAGCAGATCAAGGCCAGGCGGGTGATCGTCCCTCCCTATCCTGGCTTCTTCTCTGCACTTGGCCTGCTCAGCTCCGATCTGGTCTATTCCGACAGCCGCAGCGCCTATATGGTTCTGACGCCGGAGGCAGCTCCGACGATTGCGCAGATCTACCGCGCGATGGAGGAGAAACTCCTGGCGCGTATTCCTGGCGACAAGAGCCAGCTACGGGTCCTGCGCAGTTTCGATGGGCGCTTGCTTGGCCAGACCTGGGAGACCCCCTTTGTGGAGGTGCCCGCCGGCGAGATTACCGCCGAGACGATCTCGACAATGATCGAGAATTTCCATCGCGTCTACGAGCAGCGCTCGGGCAATCGCTTCGAGGCGATTCCGGTCCAGAGTGTGACCTATCGGGTGCAGGTCGTGGTGCCTTCGCAGAAGGTTGAATATCCTTTCCTGGGGCAGGGCCAGCCGCACGAGGCCGCTCCCGAGCGCTGGACGACGCTGCGCTATCTCGGCAACGGAGAGCTGCGAGTCGCAGAGTATGAGCGCACTCACCTGACGAGCGGGGCATTCGTGCGTGGCCCGGCTATTATCCGCGAACCGACCTCGACGATCCATGTGGTCGCCGGTCAGGTGGCCCGCGTTGGCTCCTGGGGAGAGATTGTTATCGAGCCAGCGGCTTAGCGCGGTTCAGCTCCATCTGGTGCGGGCAGGGGCCACTCCCTGCACTCATTCGCTCGCAGCAACAGCGAGCCTCTGCCCGCCCACAGACTCGCCAACGCCAATCTACTTCGCCCTGTCTTAGCCGTCTGTACGCTGCTACAGTACACAAGGAGGTCCTACTATGGTGCGCGTCGAGCCACCGGTGCTCATCAAGGATCTGGACGAGGATGCTTTCCGCGCGCGCTATCAGTGCGATCGCTTCACGGCAACGGTCCTGTCGAGCCGTCTACGCTATATCGTGCAGCATATGTGCACGGGATTACTGACCAATGCCTTTTCAGTTATTTTACGAGATTGGTACGATTTCGCCAGCACGATTGCTGGTCCGCCAGAGCTGGACTATCCGACACCGGCGGTGAGCAATAGCCTGGTGCTCTTCCTGGGTACGATGACCGATGCGGTGCGCAATGCCGTTGAGGAGTTCGGACCCCAGAATCTGCAGCCGGGCGATGTGCTGATGTGCAACGATCCCTATCGCATTGGAACCCATGTGAACGATGTCTGCTTTATTCGTCCGGTCTTCTTCGAGGGCCGTCTGGTCGGCTTTGTCAATCTACAGGCCCATATGCTCGATATGGGGGGCGTAGTGCCGGCTGGCTTCAGTGGCACGAAGCGCAATGTCTATGAGAACGGCCTGGTCATCGGGCCGCAGTTGCTCTATCACGACGATCGTCCGGTCAAGTCGGCCTGGAGCCTGATCTTCGACAATGCCCGCTTCGGCAATCTGCTGCTGCCAGATATTAAAACGATCTATCAGAACCTCCGTCTTGGCGAGAATCTGCTGCTGGAGACCATCCAGCGCTACGGCGTTGAGAGCTATCTGGGAGCGGTTCGCTATGCCTGCGATCTCTCGGCGGAGACCATGCGCCAGGCTCTGGCCCGTCTGCCGGATGGCGAGTTCGAAGGTGAGGATTTCATTGACTGCGATGGCGTTGACGATAGCGAGGAGTACCACGTCAAGGTGAAGGTGCGCATCCGCGGCGATCGCGCGGAGGTTGACCTGAGCGGCAGCTCACGCCAGGCGCGCACGAGTATCAATGGCGGTTGGCTGGACGCCAAGACGGCGGTGGCGGTGGCCCTCAAGTATCTGCTGGACCCGCGCAGCCCCTTTACGTCGGGCACGCTGCGCAATGTCGATATTGTGCTGCCGGAGGGCACTTTCTTTAGTGCCATGCCGCCCGACGGGGCGATCTTCCTCTATTGGGAGAGCACCCAGCCACTGCTGCTGGCGATCTTCCGCGCGCTGAAGGAGGCCCTGGGGCCGAACGCCGTCGGCGGCGATTACTGTTCGCTCAATATCCATAATGCCAACGGCGTGCGCAACGGTGTTCCTTGGGTGACAATGGCACAGTGCGGCGGCGAGCATGGCCCCTGGGGCGCGACCAAGGATGGCGATGCCGATAGCTATATGGTGTTCTACCTGGCGAATAATCTCGACCCTGCCACCGAGGCTATCGAAGCCGATTTCCCCTGCGTGGTGCTGCGCAAGGAGTATGCCACCGACACTGCCGGCGCCGGTCGGCATCGCGGTGGGGCCGCGGTGGTCAAAGATACGCTGTGGCTGACCGAGGCCGAGCACTATTCGATGCCGCTGCATACGAAGGCCCCCAGTGGCTTCGGCGTCTACGGCGGCAAGGATGGAGCCGTAGGGGCCGTCTGGGTCTGGGAGCCTGAGGCCTACGAGCAGGTCCAGCGAGCCGGCCTGGTCGGTTTCGATGAGGCGGTCTATCGCCAGGCTACGCCCGTCGCCGGGGTGCTCAATCCCGAGTCTCACACCCTCGACCACCAGGGACGCTACTTTCACTTCGCCCGCGTGCCCATCTGGCGCACACGCCCACGCACGATGTTCCGCTACCTCACCAACGGCGGTGGCGGCTGGGGCAATCCTTTGGAACGTCCCCCCGAGCGGGTTCTGCGGGATGTGCGCGATGAGTACATCAGCATCGAGACGGCACGAGAGCTGTATGGCGTGGTGATCCAGGGCGACCCTCAGCACGATCCCGAGGGACTCCAGATTGACTATGAGGCAACGCAGGCGCTGCGTAACGCAGCTGCCAGTCAGAGACATTGACAGGCGTTCTATAATCTGTACTGCATGTGAAAGGTGGGATCTATGGGCCAGCACTTCCCGATCTGCAGGAGAACACGAGGCCTTCGACCCGCGGTTCCGGCTTCCATCCCGGTGGCGGTTCCTCCTCATCCCCCTTAAATCAACGCCGCCTTTGCTTGCTGCAGTGCAGAAAATCAATTTGGGGCACGCTGATGGTGACTGACAGTTTGTCGAGGGAGCAGAGGCCGGCCCCCTGCCTCCCACCCCGCGTTCAGAGAGGAGGGTTCCCGTGGCGCGTAAGCGCGATATTATCGAGGTAGCTGCTCAGCTCTTCGCCCGGCATGGCTACCACGGTACCAGCGTACGTGACCTCTCCGAAGCGCTGGGGCTGGGCAAGGCCAGCCTCTACCACCATATCGAAAGCAAGGATGAGCTTCTGTTCTGGGTACATGAGCAGTTCATTAATCCCTTGCTAGAGGAGACAGAGCGACGCCTGAGTGCCGAGATGGACCCACGCGATGCTCTGCGCACTCTGAGCTGTATTCTGATGCGCGTCATCGCCGACTACCGGCCCTACGTGACTGTCTTCTTGAATGAGTGGCGGGCGCTCTCTCCCGAACGGGCCGCGGCGATTCGGGAGAAGCGCAAGCGCTTTGAGGGCTACATCCGCGCGGCTCTACAGCGCGGTGTTGAGCAGGGCCTCTTTCGGCCCCTGGATGTCTCGGTGACCTGCCTCGGCTTCTTGGGCATGCACAACTATGCCTATCAATGGCTCAATCCCGAGGGACGCCTCTCCCCCGAAGAGATTGCGGCTACCTTTAGTTCCATCTTCTTGCGCGGCATTGCCCAGGGAGACAACCAGAGCCAGGCCCCGGAGACCTCAGCCAGCCCACAAGCTGGCTGATCGGCATCGGCCCGCCGCGCGACTAGTCCATTCTTCTCTCGCTTGCTTACTTGCCGCGCGGCGAGTGGATGGCCAGCTGTGATGCAGTACCCAGTACGAGCCGGGACAGCCACAGGGAGTGCCTTGAGTACGCGTTGTGGCTTGCTGATCCTGGCTGCTGTTTGGGCGCTGCTGGTTGTGTTGTGTGTGCATTGAGGCAAAGTGAAGCGATGCAGCGAAAGGCGGTTCTCTTATGGCAGCAGCTCCTGTTAGTGATCGGATTAACCTGAGCGGTCAGGTGGCGGTGGTCACCGGCGCGGCGCGCGGCATCGGCCAGACCACCGCCCGGGTGCTGGCCCGCGAAGGGGCCAGCGTGGCCGCCCTGGATGTGCTTCCCTGTACGGAGACGGTGCAGGCAGTGGAGGCGCTGGGCCAGCGCGCGTTGAGTGTGCATTGTGATGTGTCCGATGCGCAGCAGGTGCGCCAGGCGATTGATGAGGTCGTGGCCCGCCTCGGCGCCCCCCATATTTTGGTCACCTGCGCCGGGGTGGTCTCGCGGACAGATCTGGAGGCGATGACGGTGGAAGAATGGGATCGGGTGCTGGCCATTGATCTGCGGGGCACGTTCCTCTGTGTGCAGGCGGTCTATCCCCATATGAAGGCCCGCGGCTATGGGAAGATTGTATGTGTAGGTTCGGTCGCCGGGAAGGTCGGCGGCGTGATCTCCGGCCCCCATTATGTGGCCGCTAAGGGTGGCGTTCATTCTTTTATTAAGTGGGTGGCGAAGGCTGGCGCTCCCCATGCAATCTATGTCAATGCCGTGGCTCCCGGCCCGGTCTGGACCGACATGACCATCGGGCACCCTTATCGCGATGAGATGTCCCCCCTGGGCCGCCTGGGCGATCCGCGCGATATCGCTGAGGCGATCCTCTTCCTGGCTTCCCCTGCCTCGAATTGGATCACCGGTCTGGTGCTGGATGTCAACGGCGGTATGCTCATGGATTAGCCACGCTTCGCTCTTCCCTCTGGCTCCGCTTTGACTCCAGTTCCAGTGAGCGCGGTGGCCTATTGCTGGCTTCTCGCTGGCTTCTGCCTTACCACCGCGCTCCTCCCTTATTATGGAGACTGCAGCTCTCTGCGTTCCGCACCGTTGCTCGGCTTCTGCGTGCTCAGACCGCATTTGCATCAATTGCTGAGCTTGTCCACCGGTCAGCAGTAATGCTATCCTGGTAGGTCAGAGTAAGAATGGCAAGCAGGAGGGGCGCTTGCTTCTCAAGAGCTGAGCAAGCGCGATGGCGCCGCTTTCCGGCTTGCACAGAAGCTGTAGCCTTCCTCTCTTCTACCAGAGCGATGATGAGGAACAGGTAGACCATGAGCAGTTCAGCGGAGCAACCAGCAGAGCACCAGTCTGGCGAGGCACTGGCCAAGCGCCGGCATACGTATGTGATCGATCCCGAGAATCCAGGCGAACTGGCTCGCCTGACGATGCAGGAGCGCATCATCACCGAGGGTATGGGCGGCCTCTTCCCCGAGGGGCTGACGCTACCGCCAGCGGCCAGAGTGCTTGACCTGGCCTGCGGCCCAGGTGGCTGGGTCCTGGACCTGGCGCGCACCTATCCCGATGCCGAGGTGATTGGGGTCGATATCAGTCCGACAGTAGTGGAGTACGCGACGGTCCAGGCCCAGACACGCCGCCTGGCCAATGCCAGCTTTCAGGTCATGGATGTCACCGAACCATTGGCCTTCCCCGAGACAGCTTTTGATCTGGTGAATGGCCGCCTGCTGTCTGGCTTCATGCTGCCCTCAGCCTGGCCACATCTGGTGGCCGAAGGGTATCGCCTGCTGAAGCCAGGCGCCGTACTCCGTCTAACCGAAGGCGAGCTGTCGCTGACAACCAGCCCAACGCTGAGCGCATTGCACGAGCTGGGAACACGCGTGCTGAAGATGGCTGGTCGCAGTTTTTCGCCTGATGGACGCCATGTCGGTATCACTCCTGTACTGCCACGCTTGCTGCGCCAGGCCGGCTTCCAGCAGGTACGCCTCCATGCGACCGCCATCGAATGGTCAATCGATACCCTTGCCTACTATGGCCTCTTTAAAGACTGCCTGATGGGCTTGGAGCTGATCCAACCGTTTTTGTTGGGCACCGGATTGATCGAACGTGAGGAGCTACAGCGTCAGATGCAGCAGGCTCTGGCAGAGATGCAGCAGGACGATTTTTGCGCTCTCTGGACCCTGGTGACAGTCTGGGGCCAGAAGCCAACAGCGTCATCTCCGGCCTGAGTTCCCTGGCTTGTCCCCACTCCTCCGACACGGTCTGGCCTGGCTCCAACTCGCCCCAGTGTGATCGTGGGCTAGAGCTGGCTTCCAAGAGCCAGCAGGAGTAGAAGGATACTCAGGAGGAGACCGCTGAGCAGGAGGAAGGCGATGAGGCGGGCCTGACGGCTGGTTTCGTCTACGGCGATGTCGACGGCCAGCAGCAGACTCTCATCGTTCATGGTCGGCTGGATCGGCTCTGCCGGATAGTGCGGTCTACCAGCGCTGGCCTTGGCCCGCCAGTGCCCAGGCCAGCGGCTGAGAGGCGTGAGCCGTGGCCGGCCCAGGCCACAGCGCAGATAGAGATAGCAGAGAACCACCAGGCCGCCAAGCAATAGCATGCAGACGATCAGCATGAGAAAGGGCAGCATCGTGTTTCGCTCCTTTGTGCTTCACGGCGCCTACACTCGTTCTTTCGTCACCCCAGGAAGAGTGTTGCCACTCTCCCAACACTTTGTAATGACGCTTGCCTCGGGCTTCCGTGAAAAGGAAAGGGCGCCCAGCTTCACCCATACTCACGAGCTAAGTAGCTCCCCGGGAGACAGGTCTCTCCCGCTGGAGAAAAGAGACTGCAGCGAACAGGCAGAACTGCCAGGTCAGCAGGAGGGATCTTCTACATCAGCATCTATCGCTCTTGGCGCTCACGGCTGAGATTGTGACCAGCCCACCGACTGTGATAGAGTACAGGGACGCAGAGAGAACGTGTGAGAAATGAGGTGTTCTATGAGTGACCACGACCAGTTGGAGCTGGCCACGCTCGCGGGAGGCTGCTTTTGGTGCACCGAAGCGGTCTTCAAGCGCGTCAAAGGAGTGGTGAGTGTGACACCAGGCTATGCCGCCTCCCAGGTTCCGAATCCCAGCTATGAACAGGTCTGCTCGGGAAAGACTGGCGCCGCCGAGGCCGTTCAGATTCGCTACGATCCGCACCTGATTTCCTACGAACAGCTACTTGACATCTTCTGGCATACCCACGATCCCACAACGCTCAATCGTCAGGGGAACGACGTCGGGACACAGTACCGCTCAGCCATTTTCTACCACAACGATGAGCAGCGACGCATCGCCCTGGCTTCGAAGGAGGCTCTGGAGCAGGCGCGGACCTACCGCGACCCGATCGTGACAGAAATTGTGCCCTTCAGCAACTTCTATCCGGCAGAGGATTATCACCGCGACTACTACGATCGTCACCCTAACCAGCCCTACTGCATGATAGTCATTACACCCAAGGTGCAGAAGCTGTTGAGGGAGTACACTCCGGTCGTTAAGGAAGACCAGGCGCACGCGTAGCCCACCAGAGAGGGCCACGTCTGTATGCGCTGGGAGCCGAGTTCGGGAGCGAACGGAAGAGCGGTGACCCCAGAGGGGGAGAGCAGACACCTGTCTGATTGTTTCAGGTATCCTCTCCCGGCTCGCCCTCTCTGCAACGCTCGTAAGAACCAGCCAAGAGGGCCTGCCTGGGGTCACCTTCTGCTTCGTTGATGACTGGGAGCGGAACAGCGGCAACAGCCGGGTCCGCTGCGAGGCGGTCGCTCTTAGAGGACAGCGGTTACCCGGCGCAACCTGCCATCGCGCAGGAAGTTCACAACCAGGCGATCACCGGGCACATGGCGCCGCACAATACGTTGCAGGTCGCGTGGCTCAGTGACTGGCTCACCGTCGGCAGCCACGATGAGGTCGAGGCGGCGCAGACCAGCTCGCTCAGCAGGACTGTCGCGGTGGACCTCCAGTAACTCCATGGCACTGGGCTGGCTGAGTTGGAGACTCCGCCGCAGGGCAGGATCAAGCTGGACACGCATTCCTCCAACTCCCAAGGCGACGCTACCCGTTCGTACTGTCCCCCCCCGCGTGATGCGCGCAATAGCCCCCTGAAGCGCCTCCAACGGAATCGAGAAACCCAGTCCCTGGGCCAGTGCCACCATTGCGGTCGTCATACCCACGACCCGCCCGGAGCTGTCAACCAGTGGGCCGCCCGAGTTTCCTGGGTTGATAGGAGTATCGGTCTGAATGAGATTGGTGAGGCGGCGCCCTCCACGCCCCTCCAGGGTACGCCCGAGGGCGCTGACGACACCTGCCGTCACAGTCCAGTTCAAGCCGTAGGGATTGCCTACGGCGATCACCAGCTGGCCTACCCGCAGCTTCCCTCGTCCAAACTCAGCAACCGGCAGGCGGTCCGCGCCGATACGCAGGAGAGCAACATCGGCATCAGCATCGGTACCGACCAGACCAGCATCAAAGGAGCGCCCATCGGCCAGCGTCACTCGAATGCGCCGCGCGCCCTCGACAACGTGGGCATTGGTAAGCACCTGCCCATCGGAGGCAAAGAGAAAGCCTGAACCCAGCCCGGTTGCATCGAAACCGGGTCCCCCGTAGGCCGGGGAAAGGTATGGCCAGCGCAGCCCGCCGCGCTCAACGTCAATTCGCACGACCGCCGGCCCCACCCGCTCCGCTGCCGTTGTTACCGCACGCGAATAGGCATCGAGGGCCTGTGCATCTCGTTCTTCTGTTTCCATCATAGCTGCAAGCTTTCTGACGTGGAACCCCATTTTTCGCCGAGCGTGCGAGGCCGCGAAGCAATGAGATTGCTTCCTATTGTATCACATACCCGCATCAAAGGACAGAGGAGGCACCCGGGCACCTGGGGAGAGCCTCACTTCGACTGGCTTTTCTCTCCCAGGGCAGGGCGCCCGTCCGATCGCTGGCTAGAGGTTGCCCAGCAGCTCCATGAGCTGCACCAGCTCGCGCCGGTCATCGGCTAGAGGCACCAGCGTCACGATCAGTTCATCAAGCCCCTGAGCCAGCAGTTCACGCAGGCGGTCGGCCACGCTGGCTTCATCACCCCACACAACCAGATTCCTGATCAATTCTTCTGGCAAGAGGCCATCGGCCCCCAAGGGATAGCCCGCATCTGCGAACATGTTGCGATAGAAGGGCGCGCGCCCATAAAAGCCGAGATGACTGCGCGCTGCCTCCAGGACTGCCTGCCAATCCGTTCCCAACGCCACCGGAACGTGGGCCAGCAAGGGCGGCACCGGGCGCCCGCGTGAGGTGGCGCCTTCGACCAGAGCCGGCCTGGCCTTCTCCAATAGATAGGGATGGGGGCACATCCACGAAATGGCACCATCGGCTAACTCGCCCGCCAGTCGAAAGGCCCGGCTGCGCAGAGCAGAGATCAGAATGGGAACGCGCACCGGCTGCGGAAAGGCGGCGTGCGCCGTGTAGAAGCGCCCCTGAACGTCCACAGTGCCATCCCACAGCGCCGCTCTCAGGATGCTCACATACTCGCGGAGCTGCTCCAACGGCTCCACCATCGAGAAGCCGTAGACCCCCTCAATCGAGTGGCGATGGCTGGTCCCTACTCCAAGGCGCAGGCGGCCCGGCCCCAGCTCCTCCAGCGTGTAAGCCTGCTGGGCCATCACCAGGGGATGCCGCGGGTAGGTCGGCACAATCGCCGTTCCCAGGCGGATGCGCTCCGTCTGCACCAGAGCCGCGGCAAACAGCGTCAGAGTATCCGGCGAGGTTGGCAGCTGCGTCATCCAGAACTGGCGCACCCCAGCCTGCTCGGCTTGACGAAGCCTCTCTAGAAGATGAGGCACACCGGCGCGCCCAAAGAGCGCCAGCCCAACACGCTCGCGCGCCGGCTGGTTAGCATTTCCTTGTCCGTGAGCAGAAGCGGTGCTCTCTTGCTGCATAGGTCTTCTCTCTTCCTCTATCTGGTAGTGCCTTCGCGGCAGCTACCAGTTCTCATGCAAGAGGAGAGCAGCCTTAGCAGGCCCTCTCCTGCCGTGCAACATAGCACCCAGCAAGCAGCCCTGTCAAGCCAAGAGAGCGCTCCCGGCGGACCGAAACCGCGCACGTAGATCAATCGTTCAAGCTAGAAGCAGACTAGCGACCAGCCAACGGCTGCTGACGCTGATTGGCCCCGGCCCGATATTCACGCATCACCAGCTCTGTCAGCTCCTCAACCGACGTCTGCCCCGCTGGCTTATCCAGGGCAATACGCCCGTGCTGCAGGAGATTGACGCGATCACAGATCTCCAGTACCTGGGCATAGTTGTGGGCGATCATAATGATCGAAACCTGACTCTCGCTCTTGAGCGTACGAATCAGATTCATAATCAGGCTGCCTTCTTTGGCCCCCATCGCCGCCAGCGGCTCATCCAGCAGCAAAATGCGCGCCTGTGAGTAGACCGCGCGCGCAATAGCAATCGATTGACGCTGCCCTCCCGAGAGTTGGGCCACCTCCGTATCGACCGAGGGGATATTGACTCCCATACTCTGCAGATACTCGCGTGCCAGGCGGCGCATGCGCCAATTATTGAGCAGCGGCAAAGGATTCAGCAGCGTCTCACGCTTGAGAAACATGTTATGATAAACGCTCAATTCATTTACTAGGGCCAGATCCTGATAGACAGTCTCGATGCCCAGTGAACGTGCATGGGAGACCGAGCGCAGGCGGACCTCCCTACCGTCGATAAAGATGCGGCCCTCATCAGGCTGCAGGAAGCCCGTCAGGATCTTGATCAGTGTCGACTTGCCGGCCCCATTGTCGCCGACCAGGCCCAGAACCTCACCCTGGCGCAGGTAGAGACTGACGCCATTGAGAGCTGTCACCGCCCCAAAGCGCTTGACTAGCCCCTCCGTGCGGATCACCTCTGTCGTTGCAGACTCACTCATTCGCGCCCTGCCTCCCGCCATAGTCGCAGGCGAACGTTCAAAATCATCGCCACCAGAATGGCCGCCCCCAGGATAATATCAAACGTGAAGGCGCTGACCCCGAGCAGGGTAAAGCCATCGCGCAAGATCGAGAGCACGAGCGTGCCCAAGAAGGCCCCGACAATCGTGCCCAGGCCGCCGGTCAAGGCTGTTCCCCCGATGACCGCGCCGGCTACCGCCATGAACATGATGTCGGTGCCACCAGCCAGGGGATCAATCG
The DNA here is from genome assembly GCF_008974285.1 of Thermogemmatispora aurantia. Classification (GTDB taxonomy): domain Bacteria; phylum Chloroflexota; class Ktedonobacteria; order Ktedonobacterales; family Ktedonobacteraceae; genus Thermogemmatispora; species Thermogemmatispora aurantia. The sequence continues at coordinate 252,506 of NZ_BKZV01000003.1, forward strand.
AGGTGATGCGGAAAGCCTCCAGGATGCCCGCGAAGCCACCGAGTACGCTACAAAGCATGAAATTGCCAATCTTGATACGCGCTACATTGACACCCACCTCGCTGGCTCCTAGCAGATTGCCGCCGGTCGCCACCGTGTGCAGCCCCCAGCGAGTCCAGGAGAGCACAATCTGCATGACGACGGTGATAGCAATGGCCCAGATGATTTCCGAGTAGGAGGCGTGCCCCAAGATTTCATTGATCAGCCCCTCCGAGGGCGTCAAGACCGGGAAACCCTGAGAGATGGTCAGCGTCAGGCCATTGATCAGGAAGAGAGTGCCCAGGGTCGTGATGAAAGAGGGCACTTTCAGCATAACGGTAATCAGGCCATTGAACAGCCCCACGAGCGCACAGACGATCAGCCCCAAAATCAGCCCCACCAGCAGCGGCAGGCCCGCCTGATTGGCAAAGTACATGATGAATGGCGCCAGGGCGTAGACTTGACCCACCGAGAGGTCGATCTCACCACAGATTAAGAGCATAACCTCACCGGCGGAAATGATGGCGGTCGCAGCCACAAACTGGGAGAGCGTCCTGATGTTCTGCGTTGACAGAAAGGCTTGATTGGAGAACTGGAAGTAAATGATCAGGGCGATGGCCACGACCACAATGCTGGCTTCACGCTGCCGCAGGAAGAGACGGGCCACTCGGAGCCAGGGATTGGGCCGCTCCGGCGTCGGTTCCGGCTCCGTCTGCACCGGCGGAGCAGAAAGCACATTTTCGGCCATTGCGATGCTCCTTCTTGTTGTGTGCTGTCTACCTTCTGATTGCCTTCCGCCCTCTCAAGCTCCAGCCTGCTCGCACGTTGCTAGGCTATCTCGCCAGGCAGATGGTGCTCCCCCCTTTCAACTGAGGAGCAGACAGTAATAGTATGTCCTATAGGATAGGAATCTGTAAGCCCTCGCCGCTTTCTCACTCCTCTTCCCCTAGGAGAGGCTACCACCCGTCAGGCAGGCCCAGGGAGCCAGTTCAGAGAAGCGCCAGCACGCCAGCATTACAGATTCCGCAGCTTATCTTACCCTCTTGCCAATTACCCTCTTGCCAAAGTACTACCTGGCTGGCCGTCCGCTAGCCGGGGAGAGAGAGGCAGCAGACAGACAGCCAGGCAGCTCTCAATAGGTCGGCTTCCCGGCTAGTCTTCTTCTGTCCGTGGGCTCACGCCCCTTCACGAGCGCGGCACCAGTTGCTCTTTCGAGGAACTGCCCTCAAAGCGCGTCTGCGTGCGTAGATAGGGGCCAACGTTCTCCTTGGTGACAAAGAGCAGGCCGGTGTCAGTGTCGGAAGGCACCATCAGACCGCCCGAGAGCAGGTAGAGGAAGAGCTGGATCACCGGGTAGAAGCCCTGCAGGTAGGGCTGCTGATCGATCGTGAAATCGAGGTTGCCAGCCTGGATCTCCTGGAGGGTCTTGGTCAACAAATCGTAGCCGCCGCCATGCACTCCCTTGGACGCCAGGTTGTATTTCTCCATCACCTGGGCAACGCCCTGGGTACTGCCCGCATCGACGGCAAACATGCCTTTGAGGTTGGGATGACCCAAATAGTAGGCTTCGATGCGCGACAGCTCCTCTTCTACCTGGGCTCCCGTCGCGACCTCAACAAAGTTGATCGGCGCTTTGGAGTCCAGGATAGCTTGCTTGGCACCGTCGATGCGCGGCTGAATGTTGAGTGAGCCAGGGGTGGCGATGAAGCCTACAACGTCGCCACTGCCTACGAGGGAGACGATGCGCTGTCCCATGCGATAGCCCGATTGATAGAGATCCTGACCAATGTAGGCCAGGCGCCGGTTCTTGCTCCCGGCTGGGGCATCGGCGTTGTAGGCCACCACCGGAATGCCCGCATCCAGAGCGCGATTGACCGGATCATCAAAGGCAGTGGGGTCGATGATGGCCACAGCAATGCCGTCGGCTTTGGCGGCAATGGCTGCGTTGAAGGCATCCACCATTTCCTTGACAATACTGTTGGCCGAGCCTGTCCATTGATAGGTACAGCCGACGAGGGCGCAGGCATCCTGTATGCCGTATTGGGTGGGGACGAAGAAGGGATTGGTGGTGACGTGATTGATGAAGACAAAGTTCCATTTCGGATGGCTGGGGAAGTTGCCCTCCGTTCCCGTGGGCGAGCTGCTCGATGACTGGCCACCACAGGCCGCCAGCGCCGAGGCCAGTGTGGCCCCGGCCCCTCCGGCTAGCGCGGTCTGCAGCAGACGCCGTCGTCTGAGAGGAAGACGCTCGAAATACGCTGAAAAGCTTGATCCTTCCACGGCTGGACCTCCAGTTCCTTCTAGTCGCCTGACAGACAGAGCGATTGCCTGGGAAGGCTCACTCCGAGCGAGCGACGAAACTTGACAAGGAGAGCCTCCTCCTTGCTGTTGGCTTGCTTGCTTTCCTCGCTTCAGTCGCTTGGCTGATTGATTCGCGCTCTTGCTCCCGGGTCCCTACAACCTCGTACGGATGCTCGTGCTCTCCAGCAGCCTTATCATCGATATTCATCTATATCATGATGAAGAGGGATGGCTGCGCTGGTGCTGGATTACTCACCTCCTTCCCTGGTAGTAGCTGGCGCCTTGCCATGGCCAGGGCAAGTGCTCAGCGACAGATTGGGGCCGGTGCCGCTATAGCCCAGGGCCCGGTGCACATCCTCGGTGGTCAAGACAATGAGTTGGCGCATAGCCTCCTCGGCGGCCAGTTCCTGACCCTGGCGAATGGCCTCAGCAACGCGCCGGTGGAGCGGCATCGTGCGCCGATTAGCCCCTGGCAGGCGCGCCGTCACCAGACGGCTGGCGCGCAAGGGGGCCGCTAGCGTGGCCACAATGCGCTGTAACAGCTCATTGTGGGCCGCGGCACAGATGGCGCTGTGAAAGGCCAGGTCGGCCTCGATGTAGGGCTCGGCTTCCTCAACCAGCTCCTCCAGCCGGCCACACGCTCGCTCGATGGTCTCTATCTCTTCGGCAGTCGCCCGCGAGGCCGCCAGCCGTGCCGTCATCGGCTCAAACATGAGGCGCACTTCACAGACCGCCTCCAGAAAGGCTGGGTCAGGCCCCACCTCGTACTGCCAGGTCAGCACTTCAGGATCAAGCAGGTTCCAGTCCGTCCGGGGACGCACACGTGTCCCCGTCCGGGGGCGCGATTCAATCAGCCCCTTCTCCGCCAGCACTTTGAGCGCTTCGCGCAAGACCGGACGGCTGACGTTGAACTGCTGGCTCAGTTCTGGTTCGCTCAACAGGGCATCTCCTGGCTGAAATTCCTTACGCATGATGCTCAACCCGATCTCCCGCACAACCTGCGCGGACAGGTTCTGCCGCCTGAGCGAACGAAAGGTTCTTGCCATCTGCCTCCACAATTGTCATACAATTTAACGGTATGATAATATAGGGAAGCGGCCTCTGTCAAGCCGTCCATTGACGGAGTCCGCTTCGTGGTGCCGTTCACCGTCGATCCGATTACCTCTAGAGGAGCTAGCGGGTACCGTTATGAAAATTGTCGATGTCAAGACCCACGTGATGGGCACCGCCTGGCGCAATCTGACCTTTGTGCGTGTGATTACCGATGAGGGACTGGAAGGGGTCGGTGAGGTGCGCATGCTCAATCATACTGATGCCCTATTGGGCTACCTGGCCGAGGCCGTGCCTAACCATGTGCTCGGCCACGATCCGCGCCACATTGAGGATCTGGTTCAGCGTATGTATCGCAACGATTATGCCCGCGCCGGCGAGATTGCCATGTCGGCCATTGCCACCATTGAGATCGCTTGTTGGGATATCGTGGGCAAGGCCCTGGGACGCCCGGTCTATGAGCTACTGGGCGGCCCGGTTCGCGAGCGCATCAAGGCTTATGCCAATGGCTGGTATACAGTCGAGCGTACACCGGAGGAGTTCCACCGGGCGGCGCGGCGCGTGGTCGAGTACGGCTATCGTGCCTTAAAGCTCGATCCGTTCGGCTCAGGTTTCTATGAGCTGGAGCCGGCAGAGAAGCGCAAGGCGGTAGCCCTGGTGGAAGCAGTGCGCGACGCTGTGGGTCCAGATGTGGAGCTGCTGATCGAGATGCATGGGCGCTTTAATCCAGCGACAGCGGTGGAGATGGCCCGCGAGCTGGCTCCGTTCAGACCCTCCTGGATTGAGGAGCCGGTCCCGCCTGAAAACCTGGCGGCGCTCAAGAAGGTGGCCGAGCAGGTGACGATTCCGGTCGCAACTGGCGAGCGCCTGCATACGCGCTACGATTTTCGCCCGCTCTTTGAGCTGCAGGCTGCCGATATTATTCAGCCCGATATTACGCACTGCGGCGGCATCCTGGAAATACGCAAGCTGGCCGCTTGGGCGGAATGCTACTATCTGCTGGTGGCCCCCCACAACGTCGGCGGCCCGGTTTCGACAGCGGCGGCCCTCCACCTGGCCGCTGTGATCCCCAACTTTAAGATCCAGGAGCATTTTAACGATCTCAATGAGGAGTGGGTCAAGCAGGCAGCTCCGGGTAATCCCGCGGTGGTCGACGGCTATTTCTCGCTCCCCAAAGGGCCGGGCCTGGGAGTGACACTCGATGAGGCTTTTGTGGCCGCCCACCCACGCCAGCGCATTTTCTTTAATCTGTTCGCGGAAAACTGGCACCTGCGCCAGGCGGTGCAGCCACCGCTGCCGGGATCTGGCGCTTCTTCTGCCGAGCAGCCACCATCGCCGACAGCCTCCTGACCAGCGACTGAGACAAGCCGCTCCGCTGCGCTGAGGGCTGATGAACTCCTCTCCTCTCTCTTAGATGGGCTGGAGCAGGACGGTCATGAGGAGGGCCGCGCCGGCTCCAGCCAGTGTCCACAGCAGCGACCACGGCTCGTTGGGGCGTTGACTCGCCGGTAAGAGATGACTGGCTCCTAGATAGAGCAGGAAGCCACTAAAGAAGCCCAGGTAGCGCGGCAGAAGCGCGGTTGGCAGGCTGATCCAGATGGTCGCCAGAGCCCCCACCAGGGGCGTGCAGGCAAAGAAGAGCAGCCAGGCAAACGCCTGCCGGCGGCTGCTGCGGTTGGCCAGTAAGAGGACAACGGCGTTGAGGCCCTCGACGAGGTTGTGGAGAATGATGGCCCCGGCCAGGAGCAGCCCAGTAGCCGGGTTGACGATGAAGCCAAGGCTGATGGTCGCTCCTTCGAGCAGGCGATGCAGTGAGAAGAGCAACACGGAGATAATGCCGAGAAGAGGCCGCCCCACGGCGACAGCCGGGACCTCGCACTGCTCCGCTTGCCAGTGCAGGGCCAACCTTTCAAGCAGATGAAAGGCGAAGAAACCGCCGGCCAGGGCGACAAACGCCGCAAAGCGTTCGTTCGGTAGTAGGGCCAGCACACTGAAGAGGCGCGGCAACCATTGAAAGGCGGCCAGGCCGACAAGTGCGCCGGCGGCGAAGGCCATGACCTGCTGGAGCTGTTCCCGTTGCCTCAAGGCGACGATTCCTCCTGCACAGGTGGAGCAGAAGGCGATAATTGATAGCCAAATCGTGCTCATCCGGGTTTTCACTCCTGAACTGGGAACAGGCCGACTGAGAGAGATCCTCAGCGATGTCACCGCCAGCGCTGGCGGCACACTCCCAGGAGGCCAATCCGTCCTGGTCCTTTCTCTAAAAGTGATACCATATTGTTCCTTTTCAAAGCAATGCATTTCTGATACTCTTACTCCCGAAAGTCGCTTGCTTGTCAGTCTGAAAGCGCCAGAGAGGCGAGCGCGCTCGAGGGAGCGCCGGGACCTCAACTCAACGGGAGGATGAGGCCGGGTGCAGAGGCGAGGAGGCTGGCGGAAGGAAGGGATGAGGGAGACTGGCCAGGCCACTGGCGGCAGCGCCTGGCATCATCGCATCGCTTCGCCCTCTCTCTCCGGGAGAAGCTGGGACAAGCGTAAGGCTGAGGGAATGCTGCCTGCGCTCCCTTGCCTGGCGCAGGGCCATTTCGCTCAGGTTCGCTCCGCCCTGCTCTCAGACTGCGTTGGGGGCGCTCAGTAACGCATCGATGGCCGCGGTCAGTGTCTGAAGCTTGAAGGGTTTTTCGACGACCACCGCCCGAGGAGCGATGCTTTTGGCTTGCTCAATCTCGCTGGCTGGCGCCGCGGTGCAGAGAATGAGCGGCAGATTACGCGTGTGCGGATGGGCCCGGAGCTGACGAAGAACATCTTCGCCAGCCATATCGGGCATGTAAAGATCGAGGATGAGGAGATCGATCGGTAGAGAATCAGCAGCCGGCCCTTCGGCTTCCGTCCCAGCGGGTTTATCCGCAAGGAGAGCTTCCAGACACTCGCGGGGATGTCGATAATGTACCACGCGATGACCAGCAAAGTCGAGAAAGGTCACGCAGAGCTTCGCAATGCGCGGATTATCTTCCAGCAGGCCAACCTGCGCCATGTTGCTACCTTCTTCTTTAAGAAAGCAGATCTGTTGTCCGCTCTTCCTACAAAAGGATACAGACAACACCCTGCAAATCTGGTAATGCTTCTGCTTTGCTCAACACATCCCGTTCAAGATTGTAGTGTTCTTGATAGACGCATGTCAAGATAGTGTTGCACCAGGGCGGGGGACAAGGAGGTAGCTCACTTCGCCTCGACGGGCCGGCTTCGATGCTGTACAATGCCTTCAGACGAGGCAGTTCGCTGCTGCATTGTGGCTGTTCTGCCGCTCTGAGGCGCCGTTACCACGTTATTCTCAGCCGGGTTCTGCCTTCATTCACATCAGGGGACTCTGCTTTGGCTCGGCCCAACCTGGTTGAGTGTGGCCTGTCGCGGCAGGGCAGGGGAAGAAATACAGCAGCACTAGGGGGCGAGCCAGCCATCAGGATGCGAATGTTACGTTACAAGGAACGTATGAGCGAGAGCGAACAGGAACAGAGCAAAACACTCCCCGTTAGCGTGGTCCGCTTCGGCCTGGGAAAGGAAATTCAGCTTTATCCAGAGGAGCTGGCGGTGGTGAAACGCGAGGAGGGGGAGGAGACGCGCATTCCACTGGCGCAGATTCAGCGTCTGATTCTGATGCCAGGCGACCCCAATCCCGCCAAGCTGATCTTGTTGGCCGATCTTGACGAGAACGAGACCGTCATGCTGGCCGAGGGAATGAGCAATGTGCGCGATTTTCGCGCGATGCTGCCGCGTCTGCGCGAGCTGGCGCCCCATATTCAGTTTGATCCCCCCGACATGGAGGAGCAACTGCGCCAGGCGCTTAATACGCGCCGTGCCTGGACCTTGACCTGCTATGGCGCCATTCTCCTGGTCTGCATCTTACTCTATTTGATTTATTTGCTGGTAGCCTATATCGGTAGTCACCACCCATGAGCGTTTCGATCGCTACGAGGTGCTATCCACGGAGGAGCACCGCCTGCCCCTTGCGCTCCTTGCCTCTATCTCTGGTCAGGAGGCGGCGGTCCTTCCTGCCGGCGAGGAAGGAGAGTAGACGGTAGCTCCGGCTCTTGCTCCTCCTGCTGCGTGGGTGGCTGGTCACTGGGTCCCGCTGTGGGCCGCGCCGCGCCGAGCAGCCCGCGCCGATGCCGACGGTTGCTGCGCGTGAGCCAGTAGAGCAAGGCGAAGAAAGCAACAGCCAGGAGCAGAGGGACGAAAGCGTTGGTATTCCAGCCGCCGCTGCTGCCTGGGAAAATATAGACATCATCCACAGCAGCGTAGAGCTGACTGTAGTCGCTGGCACCCAGAGTCAGGGCGTAGACCTGCCGATCCTTGGGAAGATCACCGCCGATCACTGCGCTCCAGACCTGGCCGCTGTCGTTGCTGCGCAGGACGCCGATGCTGGTTCCCAGGTAAATAGTGGTCGGACTGCGAAAGTCGATCAGGATAGCCCGCACGCTGACGCGCGCCAGGCCCTCTTTGTTGCGCTGCCAGCTCGCGCCGTTGTTGTGCGAGAGAAAGATGCCCTGATCGCTGCCAGCGAAGACCAGGTTCGGATCTCCTCCGCTGAGGGCCGCCGGACGCACGCGGTAGATGGTGATCCCCGCAGGCAGGCCTTGGCTGAGCGAGCGCCAGCTCTGCCCACCGTTGTCCGAGCGATAGACGCCGCCAACGGTGGCCGCCCAGAGTTGACCCTGATCGCTGACATAGGCCAGGTCATTGATCGGAAGGTTCGCCGGCAGTCCCCGAGAGGCCGCGCGCCAGTGTTCTCCGCCATCGCTGCTGACAAAAACGCCGTGGTGAGCCGTCCCGATGTAGAGCACACTGGCGTGCTCCACGTCGATGGCCAGGGCCGTGCAGCTATCTGCCGGCAGCCCCTGATTGACTGCCTGCCAGTGCCCTCCACCGTCGCTGCTGACAAAAACGCCGCGGCTGGTGGCTGCATAGAGGCGGCGCTCGCTGGCATCAAAGCTGAGGGCATTGACGGCCAGCGGCAGGGGCAAACCCTGATTACGGGGCAGCCAGTGCTGACCGCTATCGCTGCTGGCAAAGATACCATCATGGGCATCGCCGGCATAGAGCTGAGCCGGATCTGCAGCGTTCGCCACCAGAGTCCGGATGTGTTCGCGCTGCAGGCCCGTGGATTCCCAGGCACCGCCGGCGAGGATGCCACTGCTGGGAGCACAGGACGCCAGGAGCAGCAACAGCCCAAGTACCAGTGCCCGCAAGAGTAATGAGCGCAGCCTTCGCCGCGACCGCGCCTTATGAACGACGGCGAATGACTCGCTCGACGTAGACAACCGTTTCGTGAATCTCATAGCCCCGTGGTAGCTTAGGGGCCTTCTCAGATGCCACCGGCCCCAGCGGCTTCAAATGGCTCAACAGCGGCAGGACCTGAGCAGCCTGGTGCCTTGCCCCGGCAGGGCGTACCAGAAGGGCGATCAGGCGCCGCCGGAGGAGCTCCAGGCCCACGCCCACAGCCAGGGCCCCTACTCCGGCGGCTACCCCCTGCACCGGACCGCGCAGGAGCGCCGGCCACTGCCGCCGCTGTGGAGCCAGGGCTGGTCGAGGCCTGGTCACCAGGCTGCGAGAGACCGGGATGACCAGCTCAGCACCGCAGGCCGGACAACGCTGGTCCTCCGGCGCGCAGCTGGCATGACATTCAGGACAGACCATCGCTCTCCTCCCTTACGTCCTTTGTGCTTGTCATGCTTGCTTGCCTCTTGCATACAGAAATAGAACGAACCGTCGCAGAGCCTGGTTTCGCTCCTTTCCGATCTAGCCCTGACCGCCGCGGCCCCGCTCTTCCAGAATCTCTTCGAGTGCCGCGATGATCATAGCGTTCTCCTCGATAGTGTTGTAAAAATAAGGAGAGATGCGCACAAGGCCAGGGCGCGAATCGACAATAATATTGCGTTTGATCAGCTCAGCGACGATCTGCTCGGGCTGCGCCATCTCTAGCATGACGATCGAGTTGCGTCGCTCCGGCTCATGGGGAGCACGCACCTGCCAGCCACGCTCGCGCGCCCGCGCAATCAGGTCATTGGTCAGGTAGCGTGTGCGCTCACAGATGGTCTCAACGCCAATCTCGCATACAATCTCCATACCGGCGTTGGCAACGTAGACAGACGGAACCGCCGGCGTCCCCAGCTCGATCCGCGCTGCATCTGGGCGAAATTCCAGCTCCTTCGTCTTGAACTGGAACTGCTGGCGATGGCCAAACCAACCAGCGATCGTCGGCTCTAATTGCGAGAGCAGCCCCTCGCGGATATAGACAAAGGCCAGACCAGGGCCACCCATCAACCACTTGAGAGTGCCACTGACCAGAATATCGATGTCCATTGCTTCGACATCGATGGGAATCTGCCCCGTACCCTGGTAATCGTCGATCAGAAGATAGGCCCCCTGCTTGTGAGCAATGTCGGCCACTGCCCGCACGTCCTGAATATAACCGCTGGTATAGAAGACGCGCGAGGTGGCTACCAGCAGGGTGCGCTCGTCTACCTTCTCCTCAAACAGCTCAGGGGGCGTGCAGATGCGATCGGGGCTTTCGACAAAAACGCATTCAACGCCCAGGCGCCGCTTGGCCAGCCACTGGTAGGCGAGGGTAGGAAAATCCATGTCGGCCAGTACCACTTTGTTGCGCTGGCGATAGTCGAAAGCACTGGCAATCGCCCCGAGAGCCACGGAGACATTGGGGGCGAGGGCAACCTCGTGCGGCTCTGCGCCGATGATGGCCGCAAACTGGCGCCGCGCCCGCTCTAGCTCGCCTAGCCAGATCTCGTACCAGGCATGCGCCCCCCACTCATTCCAGCGCTCGGTGAATTCGGCCAGGCGCGCCATCCCGCGCTGCGAGAGGGCCCCCAGCGAGCAGCTATTGAGATAGGTTTTGCGCTGGAGAATGGGGAATTCCTTTCGGTAGGCCTCTAGCTCAGGGTGCTCTACCGCAGGTGGTACAGGATACGGCACACGCGACGCATCCGTGGTCATGGCTGCTTGCTCCTTGCTTGCTCGTGTCTTGTTTTAGGCGGGTCACCCCTGGGCAACGGCTGGGAGGGAAGCCTCAGCCACAAGCCAGTCGGGCCGGGGCAGGTGTTCGACCGACAGCAGGCTGTATGACCCGGCTACCGGTCCTCATCTCAGCCAGATCGCGCTGGCCATAGCCAGAATTTGGCTTCGCTCGCGCTGCTGCCTTTGCTCCTGCTCTCTATCTATTCTAGCGCTGCTCGTGTACACAGGGGAGAGCATGCTGGTCTTGCTTGGTGGCTTGTTGCCTTTCCCACCTCATCCACCTGATCAGCGCTAGCCCCCGTTGCCAGCCCAGAGTATACCAGATCCGTCGTCGCTTGTCTTCCCATCTCCTGGTGAAGCACAACCAACGGGGGAGACAGAACCAGGGACCGGTCTTCTCAGGTCCTAGGGACGCACATTGCGGGCCAGGGCACCGACGCTGCGCAGCAGCGAGACGGCGGCCCGTTCGACTTCGTCAACGCTGCTCCAACGTCCGAGTGTGAGACGCAGGGCGCCCAGGGCGCGTTCACGGCTCAGGCCCATCGCCAGGAGGACAGGCGACGGGTCGGTGCTGCCCTCATGACAGGCGGAGCCCGTGGAAGCGGCCACTTCCGGCGTGGCCGCCAGGACCTCTTCGCCGCTGAGACCACTGACGCTCACATTGAGTGTGTTGGGCAAACGCTCATCGGGATGGCCGTTAAGCTGGACACGTTCGCCCAGGCTTTCGCGCAGGCGCTGCCAGAGCAAGTCGCGCAGACGCCGCAGCCGCGTCCTCTCTGAGGGCAGACGCTCCGCTGCCAGACGGCAGGCAGCACCCAGGGCCACACAGGCCGCCACGTTCTCGGTTCCAGCCCGTAGGCCACGCTCCTGCCCTCCCCCATAAATGATCGGCTCCAGGTCAAGGCCCAGGCCGCGACGCACATAGAGGGCGCCGACCCCCTTGGGAGCGTAGAGCTTGTGCCCGGCCACCGTGAGCAGATCTACACCCAGCTCGGCAACAGGAGTGGAGATCTTGCCCACACTCTGGGCAGCATCGCTGTGCATGAGCGCGCCGTAACGGTGAGCAATGGCCGCGATCTCAGCCAGCGGCTGCAGAGTGCCGGTCTCATTGTTGGCATGCATGATGCTGACCAGCACTGTGCTCCGATCAATCGCCCGCTCGACCTGTTCTGGGGAGACGCGTCCGTACTCGTCGACCGGCAGATAAGTGACGCGGAAACCGTGGAGCCGCTCCAGCGCGCGACAGGTATTGAGCACAGCTGGATGCTCGGTGACCTGGGTGATGATGTGGTTACCCTGCTCCCGCCGCGCCAGGGCCACCCCCCGAATGGCCAGGTTGTCGCTCTCGGAGCCGCCCCCAGTGAAGATAATTTCTCCTGGGGTGCAGCCGAGCAGCGCAGCTACCTCAGACCGCGCGCGTTCGAGAGCCTGATGGGCCATCCAGCCATAGCTGTGAGCGCTGGAGGGATTGCCAAAATGCTCGCGCAGGTAAGGAAGCATGGCTTCAACGACGGCAGGATCAACCGGCGTAGTGGCATTGTAGTCCAGATAGATCAGATCGGTACGCAGCCCTGGATGCCGCAGGCTCATGCTGGCTTCTGCCTCCTTCCTTCTCTCCTGATCCGGCCTTGTTCGCTCTCCTTGAGCAGTTCCGCTCTCCTTGAGCAGTTCAGGAGCGCCGGGCCAGCTCAGCCTCCAGCCCCTCCCGCAGCTCTTGCCACAGACCACGCACGGTCTCCTCGCTGGTGCGCAGATTGCCGATGGCGGCCCGCAAACTATATCTGCCACGCAGCCTGGTATGCGAGAGAAAGTAGTGACCCGCTCCGTTGATGCGATTGAGAAGGCGCTCGTTGAGAGCCGTCAGCTGCTCCTCGTCGTCAAGTCCGCGCGGATGGGCCCGGAAGCAGACGGTGCTGAAAGGAGCGGGTGCCAGGCGCTCGAAATCGGGCGACCCATCGATCCACTGGGCCAGGAGCTGCCCGAGGCGAATGTGCTCGCGTAGACGCGCCTGCAGACCCTCCTGTCCAAAGTAGCGCATAATCATCCATAACTTCAGGGCGCGGAAGCGCCGCCCGAGCGAGATGCCATAGTCCATCAGATTGGGAGCCTCCTCGTCGGTGCGCAGAATCTCCAGCACCAGACTGAAGGTGGCCTTGACAATCTCAGGCTTGCGGGTGAAGAAGACACTGCAGTCCAGCGGCGTGAAGAGCCACTTGTGGGGATTGACAATAAAGCTGTCGGCACGCTCGCAGCCGGCCAGAATGTGGCGATACTCCGGCAGCAGCGCGGCAGAGCCGGCGTATGAGGCGTCGATGTGCAGCCAGAGGCCGTAGCGCTCACAGAGATCAGCAATGGCCGGCACCGGATCGACGCTGGTGGTGGAAGTGGTGCCAACGGTTGCGACAACGGCGAAGGGCCGCCAGCCAGCGGCCAGGTCCTCCTTGATGGCTCGCTCCAGGGCGGCAACGTCCAGGCGATACTCGTCGTCGACGGGAATCTTGCGCAGGCCTTCCAAACCAACGCCCAGAACGATGCCTGCCTTGTCGACAGCGGAGTGAGCTTCTTGAGAGGCATAATAGCGCAGACGCGGCACCTCGGGCCGCCCACTCATGCCGCGCTGACGGATCTGGAGATCGCTGAGGGCTTCGCGCGCCGCCGCCAGGGCGTAGAGCGTACCGGCGGAAGCGGTATCATTAATGACGCCAAAGAGTGGCTCGGGCAGGCCGAGCATCTGTCGCAGCCAGTCGAGCGCCACTTGCTCTAGCTCCGTGGCTGCCGGAGAAGTGCGCCAGAGCATGGCGTTAACGTTGAGGGCCGCGGTGAGCAGTTCGCCAAGAATGCCCGGGCCGGAGCCGGTAATGCCGAAGAAGCCCATGAAGCCAGGCGCGTTCCAGTGAGTGATGCCGGGCAGGAGAACGCGCTCAAAGTCAGCGAGGATGGCTTGCATCGATTCGGGCTGCTGCGGCGGCTGGGCCGGTAAGGCCCTCCGGATATCGCCCGGCTGCGTGCGCGCAAGGACGGGATAGTCGCCAACGTGCTCTAGATAATCGGCAACCCAGTCGACCACCTGGTGGGCATAGAGGCGAAAGCTGGCCGGGTCCATGTCGCCGGTGGCCTGCTCTTGTTGGGCAGGATCAAGGGCTGCCCGCTTCTGCTCTCTTTCTTGCATGGTCAGGGTTCCTGCTCCTCTCAACATCGATCGCCTCGCCACTGCCGCCTGGCTGGCTCCCCGCTTGAAGCCGTCGGTCGCTCAGAGCACGGTTTACCGCGCTGGTGAGGCCACAGCCTGACTGACACATCTCCCAAGCGGGGAACGAAACCCGGGAGACGGGCGAGGACTGATCGTTTAGATCTTATCACATCTGGCCCACCGGGGGGACAGGCGTAGCCCAGGCTCGGCGCCATTCAGCCAGAAGATAGAGGATGCGGGCTGCCAGGCTAGCTGCCAGCGCTTTCTGTGCCTGGGTCCCCCAGCGCCTGACCGCACGGGGACGAGGAGAAGGCACCAGGATCACTACGGCGCTGAGCGGCCAGCCCTGGCCTGGCTCTGTGGTCACGATCTAGCGCATTGCGCGCTCAGCTGAGGCCGAACTTCTGCGCCAGCTCGCGATTCGAAGGCTCCACGAGAACAGAGCCATCGGGGAAGACGATGGTGGGAACGCTGCGCAGGCCGCCATTGACCTGCATGACGTAGGCCGCAGCCTGCTCGTCTTTTTCTATATCGATGTAGTCATAGGCAATGTGGTGTTCGTCGAGCCAGCGCTTTGCTCTACGACAATCACCACACCAGCTTGTCGCATATACCTTGATTTGCTGTTGGGTAATAGTCGAAGCGGTAGCGTGTCCTTCCACTGAGATAGCTCCTTGGGGATATGATGATAGTGGAGTGCGGAACCCCGGGTTACACTTTATAAAAACACAGCCGGGGCGCTTCTCTATTCCTGAGGCTGCCCTCCAGACCCCAATGCGACGCTTGGCTGGCCTGGTCTGGTCCTGCTCTCCCAGCTCTGAGACACCTGAGCGACTACGCTCCCCGCCTGGGGTCTCCCCAAGCCTCTCCACGTCGTGGCAATGGCAGAGCGCGACCCACAGACAGGCGAGGCGGTCTGGCTCGCAACCTTTCTCTCCGGCCAGGTGTTATAAGGAGCAGAGTCAAGCGAAAAAGCACGCCTGCCTGGACAGGGGTGAGGCATCAAAGGAGAGGAGGCCAGTACAAGCAGTGAAGCCGGCTTTCACCTTCATTCCCATAGCTAGCAAATACCTGAGATCGGGCCTGGCGGAGCAGGAGTCCAGAGTAGGCCGGGGTTCTGGAGCAGGGCCATGCCCATGAATCACGCTGATGAGGCAGGTTTTCATCAAGAGCAGGCGTTGTTGAATAGCTTGCTTGCCGATCTCGACCGCTGCTTCGAGCAGGTAGTGCTGTACTATGAACAGCGCCTCTTTGCCTTCGCTCTACGGCTGAGCGGGAGTTACGAGGAGGCGCAGGAGATTACCCAGGATGCCTTTGTGCGCGCCTATCACGCGCTCAGCGGCTATTCTGTCGAGCAGGTACGCAGTCTGGCTCTGCGCGCCTGGCTCTATCAGATTGTGCTCAATGTGGCGCGCAATCGACTGCGCAAGCTCCGTCACCTGCCGACCTGTGTCTCGCTGGAACAGGCCAGCACTGACGCGGATGAGGAGCTAGAGGGGGCACGCGCTGAAGGGCCCGAGGCCCACCTGGAAGCGCGCGAGCGCCAGCGCCTGCTGCAGCAGGCGCTGCTGACGCTACCGCTTGCCTATCGTGAGGTGATTGTGCTGCGCCACATCGAGGGGCTGAGCTATCCAGAGCTGGCGCGTCTGCTCAATCAACCGATTGGCACCGTCAAGGCCAGAGTCCATCGTGGCCTGGCGCAGCTGCGCCAGGTGCTTGCCCAACATCATGCTCGTGAGGTGCTCTATGACTGAGCAACAGTCTCGCAGCCTGTCACAAGCACGACAACTGGTCCGCGAGCTGCGCACTTTCCAGCAGGAGGCCTCACCCCCACCAGCCCTGCGCTCCCACGTGTTGTTTCGAGTCGGGCTGGCTGACGGCTACCTCCGCTTCTCGTCGCCGATCGGACCGGTTTTCGTGGCACTGAATGCGCGCGGGATCTCCGCCGTGGATCATGCAGAGGATGCCGCCAGCTTCGAGGCTCGCTTCCGCGCGGAGTTTGGACGGGCCATCTTTCCACTCGATCCCGCCGAGGCTCCAGCCTGGGTCGGGCAGATCGAGTCAGCCCTGCAGACCGGTCAGACGGCCCATCTGCCTTTTGATCTGCGCGGTCGCAGCCCCTTCGAACAGGCCGTCCTGTGCCGGACGCTGCTGATCCCCTCTGGCGAGGTGCGCCCCTACGCCTGGGTAGCGCGCGAGATCGGGCAGCCACACGCCGTACGGGCCGTGGGCAATGCCCTGGCACGCAACCCCATCCCGCTGCTGATCCCCTGCCACCGGGTGGTGCGCAGCGATTGCCAGATCGGCAACTATAGTCTGGGCGGCCCGCTCAATAAACGGGCGTTGTTGGAAGCCGAAGGAATCGACCTGGCCTTGCTAGAGCAGCTCTCCGCCAGGGGGGTGCGCTACATCGGCAGTACGACTACCCATGTCTACTGCTTCCCGACCTGTCGCTACGCGCGCCGGATCGCCCCAGAACATCGCCAGCCCCTGCGCTCGCCCGAGGAGGCAACAAGCCTTGGCTATCGCCCCTGCCAGCACTGTCGTCCTGCCCCCCCGGCGAGTCCAGACACCAGTCTCGCCAGCGAGTAAGTCAGGGGGAAACCAGCCAGCGCTCACTCAGCTCGCGTTGGCCCCCTGACCCAGACGCTCTAGAAGACGCTCCAGCAGGCGCCGGCCACCGCTGGCGACGAGACGCGGGCTGCGCGCCATCATTCCCATGAGCAGGCCCGCGGTGAACTCGCCACGCATAGCCTGGGCCCACTGAGCCGGCGTCAGGCGCCGGAGCAGGACCAAGGCATCGTCCCATTGCTCATCACGGTAGGCCGCAATGTGACGATTGATCAGATAGGCAAGCTCCATCTCGCGCCCAAAGCGCGCCCGCCAGCGACGGTCAAAGCGCTCCAGGAAGGCTGCCGAGGTATTGCCCTCCTCGATCGCCTCCGCCGCCACCTCTCCAGCCAGACGCCCGGCGTAGATGGCAAAGCGAATGCCCTCGCCTACCAGCGTCGACCCCTGCCCCCCAGCATCGCCCGCCAGCAAGAGGCCAGCGGCGGAGAAACGTTCCACTGGCCCTTCCGCCGGGAAGAGACCCGTGTGATACTCCACAGCACTGGCACCGCGCAACTTTTCCCGCAGGCGCGGCTCCTCGCGGAGCAAATACTCTAGATAGAGACGCGCATCGTCTTCGCTATCTGGATGGATCACCCCCACCCCGACGCGAACCCGCCCCTGCCCACGAGGAAAGACCCAGGCGTAGCCGCTGGGCGCGACCTCGCTCCCCATCAGCAAATACAGCTCTTCCTGGGGATAGTGCGGCGCATAGAGATCGTACTCGGCTCCGTAACCATAGCGGCGGAAGGCGCCGCCGAGTCCCACTCGCACGGCTATATGACGAGCCATGCCGCTGGCATCGATGGTCACCTTGGCCCTGACCATCAGACGACGTCCACGCTCGTCGCGCACCGTTACGCCGCGCACCTCCCCCTCTTCAAGCAGCACCTGATCGACCGCATGGCGCAAGCGCAGCTCTGCCCCTGCAGCGATGGCGCGCGCCGCCAGGTACTGATAGAGGGCGCGCACATCGAGGACACAGGCCACCGGCGGATCATAGCGCAGCGCCACCTGCTGCCGAGGTGAGAGAAAAAACACCTGCAGGATCGGATGATAGAGCTGGGCGGGTACGCCCAGCTCCTGCATATCCTTGATCCAACTTCCGCCACTGGTATGGACCGGATAGCCGATCTCGCTCTGCCGTTCTAATACGAGCACCCTCAGTCCCTGGCGCGCTACCGCCTCTGCGGCGGCCAGACCCGCCGGCCCTCCCCCCACAACAACAACGTCCCTGGACTCCTGCATAGGCACCGTCCTCTCCCTTTCTTGATCAATCAGCTCCCAGACAACGCTCAACTGGCCGGCTTACCAGGAGGGCTAGCGAGCGTTCTCCGTGCGGTGAAACTCCTCGGCATAGGCTAACTGATGCCGCGCCCCAGACTCCTGGGCCCCACGACGCACGCGCTCGGCTACCTGCTCAAAGTGGTCTCCAACCTGGCTGGCATGGGCCCGCAGTGCCTGCAGCTTCAGCTCGATGGTCGTGGAGATATCTTCAGCATGGTTGAGCATGGGCGCCCCAACAATGTAAACTTCGCGCACCCGATGCGGCTGTAATCCCTCGGCCAATAGCTCAGGGAAGTCCCAGGCATTCTGAGAAGCAGGATAGACGGCCTCCAGGGCCATCCGCCCGGCGGTCAGATGATCTGGATGATAGCGGCCTAAAAAGAGCACTGGCGACCACGAGCGCTCGGGCGATTGACAGACCACGCGCGTGGGGCGATATCTGCGCAGGAGGCGCACTAGCTCGCGCTTCAATTCGGGCGTCGGCTGGAGCTGCCCGTCGGGATAGCCGAGGAAAATGACTTCTTTGACCCCCAGAATCTGACAGGCAGCCCGCTGCTCGGCCTTGCGCGTCTCAATTGTACGCTGCCGGGCCTCTGCACTGACATCCTGCGCCTCGTCCGGCCCTCCCCCTCCTCCATCGGTACAGATGACGTAGTAAACCTCCCATCCCTCGCGCGCCCAACGCGCCACAGTGCCGCCACAGCCGAATTCTGCATCATCGGGATGAGCCACAATCACCATTGCACGCTTTGCTTGCTCTTTCGATGTCTCAACTGCTTCTTGTTGTCCCTGCATCAAAAGACACGCTCCTCTAGGATCTCAAAAGGCATCGGGGAAGTCGGCCTTATTGTACCACGCCCGCCTCTCTCTGCCTATCGCTGAGCTATCGCTCTGCCCTTCCAGCCAGCTACAAGAGCCATCGCTCACTCCCTCGGAGGAACGAGCCTTTCAAAAAGCGCTCATCCTATCCCCCAAGAGGGCAGCGAGCGTCACAGGCCAGGTGGTACTTTCCTGCTAGAGAGGGCCGGGGGCCACAAAAATCTATTAACATGAAAGCATCCTATTTCAATGCTATCTCGCCTTAACGGTCAAAATCTGTGGAAGGGAAGTACACAAAAAGACGTATGCAGTTTACTAGACAGGCCCAACAGCAACCACAACAATTAATGACCTGTCCCCAGTGCGATAACGTCGTGCCCATTGGTGCACCCTTCTGCAATATCTGCGGGACACGTCTCTATCCGCCACCCACAACCGCGCAGGCTTCAGCAGCTGCTGCCGCCGCCGGAGCCGCGGCCTCCGCCACCGCCGCCCCCGCGCAGCCTGGTGCGGCCCCGACAGCCCCAGCGCCGCCCGATTCCTATGATGAGGAGGAAGACGAAGAGGAAGAAGATTACGAATATGAAGAAGGGGAGGAGGAAGAGGAAGAGGAGAGTGGAAAGGCCACCCAGACGGTAACTCCCCCTCCCGCTCCGGGTGAGATCCATAGCCTGCTCCAGCGTCTGGAGGAGCAGGTCGGTCAGATCGATGTTTATTTCCCGGCCAACCTCCCCGATAAAGCGCAAAAGATCAATGCCTGGAAAAAGCAGCTCCAGCGTGCCTCGGCCTGTGCCCGCTTACTGGAACGACCACAGATCCAGCAGATCGAGTCGCAGCAGGCCCTGCGCCTGCGCCACCACATCGCCGAGGCGGCACGCGCTCTGGATTATACGCGAGAGTATACCGTCAAGCTGGTCGGGCACGCCGGCGCCGGCAAGAGCACGCTCCTGGCCGCCCTGATCGGACAGGATATCTTCCCACGCCTGGCCGGAGGCGCCGTCACGGGGGTGCGCACGCGCGTGCGCCTCTGCCGCGACGATGAGCCGGAGGAAATGCACGTCCACTTTCTGACACGGGCCGCCTTCGGCCACCTGCTCAGCCAGACCCAGCAGGCCATCAAGACGGCACCAACGCAGAAGATGCGCGAGGCCCTGGCCGCTGAGCTAAATATCCTGCTCAAAGCGAGCGAAGCCTTTGGCGATACTTACCTGAAGGATGACCAGCCCTACGTGGAGATCGTGCCACGCGAGCGCTGGAAAACGGAAAGCCGCCGCTATATCGAAGAGCCAGCCCGCGATAGCGAGGAGCCACGCCTGACACGCGTTATCGACTATGTAGAGTACCGCGTGCACGCGGGACCGCGCTCAGTGCTGCCCCCCAACAGCGTCCTGGTCGATTTGCCCGGCGGCGCCGCCGGCCAGATCTATCACGACCTGATGCTGCGCGAGGAGCTGAAGCAGGTCGATGCCTTGCTGCTGGTGATCGGCAATAACCGCTTCGGCGACGACGAGCGCATCCAGCGCATCTTCGAGGAGGTACGCCAGGCCGTCCTGCAAAACCGCGCCTTCGACGTGGCCAGCCGCATGCTCTTCCTGGTGGTGACGCATTGGGACGAGATTAATTCTCCCGCCAGCCAGGAGAAAGCCCTCGGCAGCCTGCGCCCCTTCCTGCGCGAACTGCCCCCCGGCTACGCGAGCTACCATCGCCACGGCTCACGCCATACCTATTTCTTCTACCCGCTGCGAGCTCTCGATGCCCTGCTGGCAACCCTGGGCCTGGCCGGCACCTCCCTGGATGAGGAACGCCAACAGGAGGGCCGTGAGTACGCCGGTCGCCTGCTGGGAATCTACCCCGAGTTGCTGAAGGTGGCCCCCTCGCTGCCGCCGACTACCAGCGCTCAGGAGTTTGAGCAGGTAACGCGCGAGCAGCATGAGGCCATGTTGCAGTATAGCGGTCTGCCCGAGCTGACACACGACCTACAGGTCTTTTTAACGGAGAACCGCTATGAGGTGCAGCTGCGCCACGCGGAGACGCAGCTAGCGATGGCTTTGCAGCTGACTGAAGACCTGTGCTGGGAACAGATGAGCCAGCTCGGCGTCGAAAGCCATGATCTGCAGGAGCTGCAGCAGGAAATGCGCTCGCGCCAGGCTCGCCGCAGCGCCGCTCGCTTCGAGCACCTGCAGCGCCGCACCAACGCCATGCTCGATGCCTGGAACGACGCCCTGCGCCAGTTCGATTCAGCGATCAGCAGCGAGAAGAGCGTCTTCCAGCGCGTGCTGCAAACGGCCCACGAGCGCGCCGCTCAACGCGTCAAAATCCGCATCACACAGGGCCACTTCGATCACTATATTAAGGTCGGCAACCGCCGCCCCGAGGATTCACCAGCGATGGAGATCGGCAATCGCTGGACGGATATCGACGGCTGGGGCCTGATTAAGGCGCTGCGCCAGAGCCTGTGCATGGCCCTGGAGCGCGAACTGAATGACCCCGCCCGCACGCTGGCCGAGGCCTTCTTGATGCCGATTGCCTACAAGGAGGAAGTCGACGGCTCGCTCGATATCAATCGGGTGGCTCTCGGCGAGTTCGGCGGCGAGCTGGATGAGATTCAGAAAGCCTACAATAAACTGAAGCGCAGCATCCGCGAGAAGGCCCGCGATATCTGCCTCTATGTGACTCTCGGCGAACTGCTCAATGAGGAGAAATACGCCCCCACTCGCGAGAATCCAGCCGTGGGTGCGCTCTATCGCCTGACGAACGCTCAGGGGAGGGCCGAGGAGATCATCCAGCAGGCCCGCCGGCTGATGGCCCCAATTCTCGATACGATCTGTAACGGCCTGGCCCGCAGCACCGAGCAGCGTATCGCGCGCCTCTTCCGCTACGAGCTGGATAAGCTTCAGGAGCGCCAGGTCTACGATAGCGATCGCCTGGAGGCTCAGCCGGTGTCACAAAACGGTACTTTCTCGGATATCGTGACGCGCCTCTACAGCCACCTGACCGAGCGTGTGCATACTTCGGAAGCCCTGCGCCAGCAGCTCGATAACTTGCAGGCGCAGCGTGAGGCCGCGCTGGATCAGTGGGTTGATCTGATTCAGGAGGTGGAGGCACTCAAGACCATTCATCGCCAGGAGTAAGCGGCCTGGAGAACAGTACACGAAGATGCCCCGAGCTGAGGCCTAACCTGACCTGGCCCGGCTCGGTGGCATGTCCATCCCTTTCTCCTATCAGGAGATGAAATATTTCGCTCTCTAACTGCTCACAGGAAGCCGGATAACCCTCGTCCTATAAGCAAGCTCTAGTAAAGAGGGAGGGAGAGCGCTCAGGGCCGCGTCTCTCCCTCCCTTTTCCCTGTTCCCCACGACAAACCCGCCTACAGGATCACGTCACATCTCAGTCCCCCCAGGGCCGGCCTCCCATTGTCAACCCCCCATGCATTACGATAGCCGCACCAGGCTCCGATCCCGGTGAATATCGCGTTGAGATGCAATGAAGATCTAGCAGAAGTCGCTCCTCGGAGTTGAGAAATATTCATATAACGCTCGCAGAGCCACCGCCTCTTCTTCTTATCTTGCCCGGCAGATTCCCTGGTCGCTGTCTTCTCCCAAAACGGATGAGAGTCAATAGTATAGCTTCAGCCGAGATAAAACCTCTATTATCTGTCAATCTCTGACTACATAAAAAATACTGGTACTTGTGGCCTACCTATTCATCCAGATAGCAAGCATGCAGCGTAATGTGATTGTGTAGTCCAGCCCCTGTCAGGCGCCCGCTAACCAGGGTGGTCGATCAGACCCACCTCGACTTTCTCGAAAAGGTGGCAGGGCTGGACCAGGTACTGGAGAGAGAAGGAGGCCAGGTATGCACGGTCTCATTTTTACAACTTGGGAAAAGTATCTAGGCGAGCGCTTTGGCGGCGGCCTGTTGAGCGCCTACCGAGAGGCCATCGGTGAATCGCCGAGCGCCACGCCCCTGGTGAGCCGTTCCTACGACGATGGAGCGCTTCTTGAGGGCGTAGCAGCAGCCAGCCGCCTCAGCGGTCTGGCCCCTGATCAGCTGCTGCGCGAATATGGACGCTACTTTATGCTGAATAGCCTCACCGGCCATCTCTGCAAGTATATCCTCTCGGGCGTGAGCAGCGCCTACGATCTGCTGCTCACGATGCGGGATGTCCATAGCCGTCTGCGTAAGACTGCCGCGGGTCTGACTCCGCCGCTCTTCAACTATGAGTTCGCTCCTCAAGAGCGTAGCGTTATCCTGATCTACGATAGTCCGCGGCAGCTATGCGCGGTCCTCCTGGGAGCCATCGAGGGCGCCGCCGAGCGCTATGGAGAAGAGGTCACGATTTTTGAACACAGCTGCATGAAGCACGGTGATCCCGTGTGTCGCATTGCCGCTACTTTTGCCCGTGACACTAGAAGCGCAGAGCAGCTCTCAGAGCAGGCGCGCGCTAATGCCTTCGAGCAGCAGGCGCACCAGAATGCGATGCGTGAGCTAGGACAGCGCATTCTGACGATTCTGCCCACGGAGCAGGCACAGGCATTGACTCTGCGCGAAGTTCGTCAGGCGTTGGTGCTGCGCTACCGTCTGAGTCCCACCTACCAGCGCCCGGCAGTCCTCCTGCAGGCTCTGCGCCATTTGCAGTTTGCCGGCTACGTGGCCGCTACAGACGGAGAACTAGAGAATAACCTGACGACCCGCCGCTACTGGCGTGTCAGTACCTACTGGGAGTACTAAGGCAGGCTGACCCCGCTGCTCTGGCTTGTCGGCGCCCTGCTGGTGAGCAGCACCTGAGATCCGCAGAGATCACACGCTCTCTCCTGGTCGCTGTGCCGCCTACAGTTCGGGCGTCGGCAGGCCATGAGAGCCTAGAATGAGGAAAAGCTCTCCCCCATGATGGAGATCATGCTCGATGAGGTGCCAGATGATTTCCTGACACACGTAGCTGTAGGGTCTGTCGCGCCAGACCCCCGAGAAGGTGGTCTCCAGGTCGGCGAGCGTCCACTGCCCAAGTTGCTCATCGATGATCCGCCAGGTGGTCTCTAAGCCCTCGATAAGTACGGTCACCGGTCCATCAGGAGCTTCTATGTTCCAAGATGTGTAAGGCAGCAGCAGCTCCGGCTTTATTTCCATGACTCCCCCAAACCAGCCAGCTCGCGCCGCGGCAATATGGGCGGCAAGCTGGCGGATGTTGCGCAGGTGAGGAGCGATACGTAGCTCCAGCTGCCCCTCGCTGAGTGGGGTCAGTGCCTCGACCAGGAGCTGCTGATAGCGGCCCCAGCCACGATAGATCTCTGTCAGCGTTCTTCCTCGGGGTCGGGTTTGCTCGGCTTCTGTCATGCTTTGCTCCTTCTCTCTGATGATTCATCCGTTGTTTGTGAAGCTCGCCCCTCGCAAGCAGGGTGAGGGAGGAGCGTACAGACTCTAGACTAGCACGAATAGCGGACAGCTGCTGACCTACAATCTTCCAATTTCAGACGAGCAATGTGCTAACCAAACGGCGAGAAGACAAGGGCAAAGCTGCTGAGGTGCGGTCTTCCTCCTTTTGACCCTTCTTTCAGGCCTGGCGCCTTGCTCTGCTCCCACACAATGCCGGGCTGAAACGCTTCCCTGGCAGAAGGGCGTGATAGGGATGGACATGATCAGGCAGATCACGAGAAAGGCACAGAGAAAAACCTCAAGCAATCTCCGTTGTAGTGCGCTATCTCATCGGCTGTTGCCTGGAGAGGAGAAGAGTGTCTCATGACGAACTGGAGCGCTGCCGATATTGAAAAGGGCCTGAGCGTCTATAGCGCCGATCAGCACCACCTGGGTCAGATAGTGGCCATCTACCCTGAGAGTGTGCGGGTGCGCCGTGGGCCGTTGCTGTTCTGGACAGATCGTTTTTATCCCTATACGGCCATCGCCACGCGCCAAGATCAACGCCTGATTCTGAAGATGAGCGCCTCCGAAGCCGGGGAAGGGCAGTGGCGCAAACGCCCAGCCTATGGGAAGCATCCTGGGGATGTCCTGCAAACCTTCTACGATCGCGGTCACGGGGTCGAGGACCCCTTCGATCCCGAGCAGGGCTGAGCCAGCGCTCTCAGCTGGCCCGCGGGTCATGGGTCCGCTACCTGTTCTGGCCGCTCCGGGCGTCTTTAAAGGGTAAGTCTGCAGGGGAGGGACCGCCCGGCGGGGGGGAAGAAGCAAACGGTCAGAAGGAAGATACGGTTAGAACCTGAGAGAATTTAAGGTAAACACCTGATGTTGGCTAACCTGGGTTCCAGGTAGAATAAAAGCCGCTGGATGGATGCCAGGAATGGGCCTACCCGGCACCAAATGCCGACCACGAGGCCGTACGGAGGCCGGCAAGCTGGTTTTTGTCGGTGAGTTTCCCGAAGGGAGCGTGGAATCATGGCTATAGCTGCTGCAGATCCCGTACGCGATGGCCGCAGGATGCGACCGGCCAGCCAGTCAGCGAGGCGGCGCATAGGCCGGAAGGCGGCCACGCTGGAGATAGAAAGCGAGGCCGTTCTGCTGGCCACTGGCGAGGACGATGCTGCCCTCCCCGCGAGCGAGACCGTTGCCGATCTGGCCCTTGATCCGTTGCTGGAGAGCAGCGATGAGCTAGAGATGGAGAGCGTCGAGCCCGACCTGGCTGATGAGGTTCCCGAACGCCGCTCTCCAAATGTACGCCAGGCGCTCGGCTCTGAAGATGCTTTTCAGAGCTACCTGCGCGATATCCGTGGCCTGGGGCTGCTGACCCACGAGGAAGAGCTTGAGCTGGCACGACGTGCCGCTGAGGGCGATGAGCTGGCGCGTCGGAAACTGATCGAGTCAAATCTGCGTCTGGTCATTGCTATTGCCCGTCGTTATACAAGCACCGGCGTCCCCCTGGTCGATCTGATCCAGGAGGGTAACCTCGGGCTGATGCGCGCCGCCGAGAAGTTTGATTATCGTCGCGGTTGCCACTTCGGCACCTATGCAACCTGGTGGATTCGTCAGGCTGTCAGCCGCGCCGCCGGCGAGCAGTCTCGCCTGATTCACTTGCCTGAACATGTGGCGACCCGCCTCCGCAAAGTACGCCGCGTCGCCGCTCAGCTTTCTCAGGAGAGCGGGCTGGACCCCGAACCTGAGCAGATTGCTGCAGCTTGCAATATTGACGTGAATGAAGTCATCGATCTCCTCAGTGTGATTGAGCAACCCGTCTCTCTGGATGCCCCCGTCGACGACGAGGCCCGCCATTCGCTGGCCGATACGTTGGAGGATAGTACTGCCCCCGCTCCCGCTGAGACCGCTTCACAGCACTTGCTCGGCGAGGAGCTACATCGCGCTCTTTCAACGCTTACCCCGCGCGAGCGCGCTGTGATTACGCTCCGTTACGGCATCGGCGATGGACGTAGCCGCACGCTGCTGGAAGTCGGCAAGGAATTGGGCATTTCGCGCGAGCGCGTCCGCCAGCTCGAGGTGGTGGCCCTGATGAAGCTGCGCAATTTCAGCGGCAACGCTTCTTTACGGGAGTGCGTGTGAGTGCGCGCTCGCCTAAACCGGACCGACTGGGCTTGTCCAGTAACCCTGGCTAAAGGAAGAGCCCGGCGCTCCGCAAAGAGAGCAGATAGATCCTTCCCTTTGCCCGCTCAAGGGGGCATGGGTCGGCTGGCTGGCTAGCCCATGCCCTTCACGGTTATGCCTCCTCGATGGGAGAAAAGGCCTTTCCTTCGCCCTCGGCCTCCCTACTTCTACGTCCGGCTTCCTCGCATTCCCTTTCCGGTCGACCCGATCCCACGGCTCTCCCCTTTTTTGCGACCTGCCTCTCGTGAAAGCCAGGGCCGCATCTCCCACTCTCGACGAAAAGACTTACCCTGTGGTAGACTGCGGAAGAGTAATCAGGAGAGATAAGAGTTTGCTACGAAGCGCTTGCTTTTGTCTGAGAGGAGAATTCAGCAGATGCAACCTTGTGCAACCTGTGGTACCGATGTGAGCGGTAAACGTTTCTGCCCGCAGTGTGGTACACCTGTGCCACAGACCCAGCCTCTGCAGCCACAGCAACCGACCGTCACCCCAGGCGGAGCGGCGGCGGCAAACGGGGAATGGTGCCCGCGCTGTGGCGGCCAAGTGCGACCCGGAGCAGCTTTTTGCTCCCACTGCGGCCATGCTCTGCGTCCAGCAGCACCCAGCGCGCCGACAGGGCCGTCCATGCGGCTCTGCCCTCAATGTCACGCGCAGGTGGCTGCCCAAAATGCCTTCTGTACGAACTGCGGCGCTGCTCTGACCGAGCCTGCCACGCCGCGCTTCTGCCCCCAGTGTGGCCAGCCCCAGCAGAGCGGCGCCCGCTTCTGCAGCGCCTGCGGCACAGAGCTGAACGTCGCGGCAGTAGCCTCCGCCCCAACAGTAACGACCGCCGGCCCCTACCCTGTGCCCCCGGCTGCCAGTGCTGGCAGCACACCCGGAGCCAGCCCATACCCCGCACCGGCTCCAGCTGCCGGCTCGCCCGCTTATGCTCCCCCCACGGCCCAGCCACCGGCCCAGTATGGAGCCTATCCTGCCGGACAGCCAGTCCCTGGGCCTGCCAATGCGATCCCCGCTGGCCCCTATCCTGCACAAACACCATTGGTGCTGCGCTGCCCGGTCTGCTGGGCCATCTCTCCCCTGGGGACAAGCAACTGCCCAGGCTGCCACACGAGTCTGGTCGGCGTCGCACCCGTGCCTGCTACCGCAGTGCAGCAGCCACCCAATCAGCAGGGCGGCGGCCCCGGTGGCCTGTTCCAGGGGAACGGCGGCAAACTGGCAATGGGCGCCCTGGGCGGGGCAGCAGCAGTGATCGGCGGCGAGATGCTCCTGCACGGCCTGGAGCGCTCCCTGGAGGGCAATGACTACGGCTACCCTCACCACCACCACCACCATCACCATCACCATCACAGGCAGGAGGAGGGCGTCTTGGGCGACTTGGGTCGCCTGGCAGACGACGTGGGCCTGATTTGAGCGACCCTGACTGCGTACCATACAGCCTGCGGCCTCTCAGCAAAATCCTTCTGCCGCCGCGCAGCGTGAGGGTCAAGGGCCGGGCTACCTCTCTTCGGCCCGGCCCGGCCTGCTGCTGGCCCTCTACTCTTAGCTACCTGCTTGTGCGCCGCTTCTCGCTGTACCCAGATGGGCTAGTCTGCCTAACTTCTTCTATTGCCTTGTTGCGACACACCTGTAAAGGGTCTATAATGTCTGGCGACAGGGGGTATCATTCTCAAGAGAAGCCGCTCGGGCGTGCCTCACCTGCCTGTTTACCGACTGGCTCACTAGCGGCTGAATTCATGACGAAACGCATGCATCGATGCAATACGAGCGAACTACGCTGCCAAACGGCTTGCGTCTGCTGACGATGTGCGTGCCGAGCATCCGCTCGGCCAGCATCGCTTTTTTCTTTGCCGCCGGCTCGCGCTACGAACCGGATCACCTGGCCGGCATATCCCACTTTATTGAGCATATGCTGTTTAAAGGTTCAAAAAATTATCCAAGCGCACGTATTCTCTCGGAAACAATCGAGGGGGTAGGGGGAGTCTTCAACGGCAGCACGGGGAAGGAGCTGACTAGCTATACGGCGCGCGTCCCCTGCGAGCACCTGGACGTGGTGATCGAGGTTCTCGCCGATATGATCCGCTATCCACTTTTCGATCCCCACGAGATCGAGAAGGAGCGGCAGGTGATCATCGAGGAACTGAGCGCGACGCGCGATGACCCGCAGGAGTGGTCGGGCCTTCTGCTCGACCAGGTTATGTGGCCCGGCTTGCCGCTGGGGCGCGATGACGCGGGACGCGACGAGACGGTGGCCGCTATCAGCCGCCAGGATATGCTGACACACCTGGAGCAGTTTTATTGTCCCAATGCCCTGGTGGTGGGTGTGGTGGGTAATATTCACCATGCCCAGGTGCGAGAGCTGATCGAGTGGCTCTTCCACGACTGGGAGCCGCGCCCGCTACGAACCTGGACACCCTGCCCGCCGCCGCGGGATGTTCCACCCGTGGCCGTGGTCTATAAGGAGACAGAGCAGACGAATCTTTCGCTAGGTACCCTGGGAGTTGCTCATTCTTCTCCCGACTATTATGCGCTGATGCTCTTGAATGCCATCCTGGGCGAAGGAATGAGTTCGCGTCTCTTCCAGAGTATTCGTGAGGAGCGCGGGCTGGCTTACGATATCGGTAGTTACACGAGCAGTTACTATGAAACAGGGAATCTGGTGGTGAGCGCAGGGGTCGACCCTTCCCAGACGGAGGCCGCTGTACAGGCCATTGTGCAGGAGTTAAACAGGCTCTGCGAGGTGCCCGTCTCTGAGAGGGAGCTAGAGCGCTTTAAAGCCTATGTCTGCGGGGGCCTGATCCTGGGTCTGGAGAGCACTCAGCAGGTCGCCAGTTGGCTCGCCAGTCAGGAATGCCTGCTTGGCCGTGTGGTCGATGTGGATGAGATGATCCACCAGATTCAGACCGTGACTCCCCAGGATCTCCAACGGGTGGCGCGCACCTGCTTCGCCCCCGAATGGCGCCGCCTGGCGTTGATTGGCCCCGAGGACCCTCGACAGATCGACCATTTTCAGAAGTTGCTCACAGCTGCCTAACGCGGGAAGAGGAGACCAGGTTCTATGCTGAAAACAATGTCTACGCTGCGTGAGTATTTGCAGTATACGGAGGATGCCCTGAGCGCCGGGCGCATCGAGGAGGCCCTCGAACATTGCCAGTATGTACTCTCGCACTTTCCTCACTCTCTAGAGGCTCACCGCCTCCTCGGCGAGATCTATCTGGCCCAGAATCGTCTGGTCGAAGCCCAGCAGACTTTCGATTGGGTCCTGACAAATGATCCCGAAAACGTGCTCGCTTACTGCAACCGCGCGCTGACAAGCGAACGCCTGGGCGATGTGGAAACTGCGCTCGATTGCTATCAGCAGGCTTATGAGCTGAGCCGTGGCAATAGCCAGATCCGTCAGGAGTTTAATAAGCTGAGCGCTCGCAGCGGCCAGCCTGGCTTTATGCTCTCGCGCGCCGGCCTGGCCCGCCTCTACATGCGCGGTGACCTGCTCTTCCAGGCCATTCAGGAGTGGGAAGCGGTGCTGACCGCCACCCCCGATCGCCTGGATGCCCGCACTGGCCTGCTCGAGACCTGCTGGCGCGATGGCGACTATGAGCGCGCTGAGCAGATCGCGACAGGCTTGCTGGAAGAGATTCCTGGCTGCCTGAAGGCTCTGCTGCTTCTGGCTCATATGACCTTCCCCCATAATCCAGCCCGCGCTCGCGAGCTGATCCAGCGCGCTGAGACGCTTGATCCCGAGATGACAATGGCTCGCGAGCTGTTCAGGGATCTGCTGACAGCCTCCCCCAATGACCCTTTCCTGGCGCTTGTGCGCAAGGATGCTGTCTTGATGCCGCCTCCTGAGCGGCCCGCCGCTCCATCCGTGACTACTGCAGCTTCCGCTGCTGAGCTGGCTTCGGCCAGACCCGGCTCAGCTCTGGCCGAGGAGCAGGAATCAGCCAGCGAGGAGAGCGAGCCGATCTTCGGATGGACGACACCCGACCCTTATCCTCTGGCTTTGACGACGACGCCTCCTTCCTCTCCGACGCCTGCACCGCCTTCGACGCCCTCGCAGCCGCCAGAGGCCCCTACCTCCAGCAGCAGCGAGGCCTACCGCGCAAGCTCCCCTTCCTGGTCTCTCTCTGGCAGCGATCTCTCCTTCGGAGAGCAGGGACTTGCCTGGGAAGAACAACCGGCATGGCCCCCCCTCTCATCAGCGGGTCCCGAGGAAGACCTGGGGCTGTCGGCTGGCCAGTCTTCCACCCATCCTGCCTGGCTAGATGCCCTCGATTCACCGCTCTATCGCCAGCCATCTGGCTCGCTCGCTACCCCAACTCCTTCGCCTGAGCTAGCGGCCTCTGCTGAGGCAGAGGGAGAGGCGGCTGCCGCGCCCGAGCCGGAGTCAGCAAACCTGGCCCACAGGGAAGAGGCCTCAGACAACGCCTGGCCCCAGCCCACGGCTCAGGCAGAGTCACCCGCTGATCAACAGGAGGCAGCGGAAGAGATCTTTCCATTCATGCAGGAGGGAGCCGACCCGGAGGAGGGCTGGCCGGAATGGCTGAAGTCCCTGGGAGCGGAGACAATAGAGGAAGAGGAGCCTGCCGAGGAGTCACCGGCCTCTCCCGCCAGCGCTGGCTCACGCGGAGCAGTCTGGGGCGAAGTCGGGGAGGAGGAGCAAGTGCCAAAGCCGGGAAGAGAGGCGGCCTGGCTATCAGGTCAGGGAGCGCAGGCCACCCCAATGGCCCCAGTTTCGGCAGAGGCCGACGGCTATGGGCGCCAGGAACAGGACCTTCTCTCTGAGCCAGCCGCTCGCTCTGCAGAGGACTACTCTTTGCCGGAAGCGACTTACCCGGGCTCAGCAAGCTGGGACGATCTGACAAGCGAGGAATTTTCCGCCCCTATGGAAAAGCCGGCCTGGTTGGAGCAGCTGCAGGCCAGCCACAGCGCCTTTGAGGAGCAGGAAGTGGCTAGCCCGCTCTGGCCACCTTCTGCCTCGCCAGCCATGCCTGGGACAGACGCGACGCCCGCTCCTCCAGCCGCTTCGATCTGGGGAGAGGAGCCGCCCATGTCCTCCACACCTGCGTCCGCCACACCCGCCGCCTCGCCAGAGAGTTCCACTCACCCGGAGGCAGGGATTCCCTGGCTTGAGCAACTGGCCGGTTGGTCAACAGGCTCC
Organism: Thermogemmatispora aurantia; assembly: GCF_008974285.1. Taxonomy (GTDB): domain Bacteria; phylum Chloroflexota; class Ktedonobacteria; order Ktedonobacterales; family Ktedonobacteraceae; genus Thermogemmatispora; species Thermogemmatispora aurantia. Next base: position 283,510 of record NZ_BKZV01000003.1, read on the forward strand.
GCAGGCTCTGCAGGCTCGTCTACGGATGCTCCGTCTGTTTATGAGGCCCAGGTCGCGCGCCCTGAGCCAGAGCCAACACCCGCCCCTTCAGCCCAACCCCGAGAGCAGCCAGCCTCGTCGTGGCTGACTGAGCTGGCTGCCGGCGCTGGACAGCGCCCCGCAGAGCAGAGCGGGCCACCAGCAGCCGCCGAGCAACGACTGCTGACAACTTTGGAGGATCTCGAACAGCAACTTTATGCTCAGGGCTTCGTGCCGCTACAGCCGGGCGAGCTGGCTGCCTTTGCACAGCAAGGGACGCCCTCCCAGCCCGCAGCGCCTGAACAGCAGCCTCGGATCTCCTATGGCAATCAGCCACAGCCAGTGATCCCTCCAGCCTCACCCCCTCCTTCCGAGCTGGAGGAAACGGTTCGCGCCCCGCAGGGACAGCCGCCGCTGCAGCCTCCTCGTTATGAGGAGCCAAGGCGCGCTCCTGAACCGCTCTGGCCCGCGACCCCCGGCTCAGGCCCAAGCTCTGCTCCGGGTCCCTCACTGCCGGGCTACCGACCCGATGCCCTGCTGGAGGACGAACTGGAGACGACGATGAAGCGCCCAGTTTTCCGACTCCAGCCAGCCCAGAATCGTCCTGCGGCACCAGGTGGGCGTCCCTCCTCACCAGCTCGCCCCGCCGGTCGCGAGACCGCCAGCATCGGTACAGGTGGCCCCAGCACCAGTGCGGGCAGAAGCTCGGAAGGCAGCGAGGCCAATTACAAGGAGCACCTGATCCGCGGGTATCAGTACCAGCTCGCCGGCGCTTACGACGAGGCCATGCAGGAGTATCGCATTGTGATCCGCAATCAGCCGGAACTGCTGGGCGAAGTGATCAGCAATACACGCGCTTTACTGAAGCTGGCACCGAAATATGCGCCAGGCTACCGCGTGCTGGGTGACGCCTACATGCGCCAGGGCGAGTATCTGCAGGCAATGGAGGCTTATAATAAGGCGCTGACAATGACACGCCGTGCCAAGGGTCAGGGCGCTTCCTCCTAGCGCCGGGTCAGCATGACACCAGGCGAACACTCGCCGACAGCTCGCCCGGCAAGCAGAAAGAGCAGTAGGTAGGTAGGCAGGCAGGCAGGCAGGCAGGCAAGGGGAGAGAGGCCCGGTCAGCCAGGTGGGCCGTGCACTCGCCCGGCTCTGACTTGGGCTGGCTTGAGCCGAGCCGACCTGCCCTCCTCCCGGCCACTACTCTCTAGGCCAGGCCGGCTCAGGACCGGCTGCGCTCTGGCGTTGAGGTGAGCGACTCTCAGCTCAGAGAAGAATCTAGCTACCATCCAAAGGAGTCATCAGTGGAGACGATTCTACAGCGGTTGACCGAGCTTGATGAGGTCACAGGCGTCATCCTGGTGGGTAAGGACGGGCTGATCGTCAGCGGAACGTTGCACAGCGAGGATGAGGAAATGATCGGTGCCTTGTCCGCTACCGCCTTTGGCTCCCTCAGCACCTATACCAAGCAAATTAACCAGGGCGAGATTCGCCATGCTATAATTGAAACGCAACAGGGGACAATCCAGATGGCGGAGGTGGGCGACCTGATCCTCGTCGTGACAACCCAGCAGACCCGCTCTCCCAATCTCGGACGTGTACGCCTGGAGATGAAGAAGGCCTGTCGCCAGATTCTCCCTCTGGTGACAAGCCAGTAGGAGTCTCTTCTTCCTCCTTCGCTCAACTAAACCATTGGTCTGTAATTCGGTGGAAAGGAAGTTTTGACTGCAAGCGATGGAACGAACGCTGATTATCATTAAGCCCGAGGGGGTCCAGCGCGGCCTCATCGGGCAGATTCTTGCCCGCTTCGAGCAGCGAGGGCTGAAGTTGGTTGGCCTGAAGATGCTGCAGATGTCTCCCGCACTGGCAGAGGAGCACTACGCTGTCCATAAAGGGAAACCCTTCTACACCGGCCTGGTGAAGCATATTACTTCCGGTCCCGTGGTGGTCGGCGTGGTCGAAGGCCGTGGCGCGATTAAGATGGTGCGCACCATGATGGGGGCGACCAACGCCGCCGAGGCTGCCCCCGGTACGATCCGCGGCGATTTTGCCCTGGAGATCGGCTACAATATTATTCACGGCTCCGACGGCCCTGAGACCGCAGCTCGAGAAATTAGCCTCTTCTTTAAGCCAGAGGAGCTGCTTGATTACCGGCTGGCCAGCGAGTCCTGGCTCTATGAGGAGCAGGCGAACCAGTGAGCAAGCTTTTGCTCTCTGATGCTACTTACCTCTTAGTCTAATCGACTGGTCTCTGCGTCGGCTGACAACGCCCAGGTTCACGGCCTGCCCCCTGCCTGCCTATCTATTGGTCCGCCCGCTGGAGTTACTGCGCCGCTTTTCTTCACCCGGCTCCAGCGCGCTCCTCGCGCTTTTTCTCTACCTGACCTGCCTTACATGACCGGGCGGCTGCTTGCCAGGCGCCGCCCGCCCGCCCAGCCGCCCGGCAACGAGCTACGCTCTTCCGTACGGCAGGGCAGCGCTATCTTCAGCGGGAATAGCTGGCCTGGCCAGTTGAAGGCCCGGAGAATTAGCCATAAGCCCGGCCTCAGAGCATAAAGGCCGGCACAGCTCATGAGAGGAGAGGAACAGCAAGCAGGCAAGGAGAGAGGAGGACAAGGCAGATGACGAGAGTAGGCCGCTTCGCCTGACCTGGAGCCAATGCGGACTGCTCGCTGAGGCCGTGAGATTCTGACTGGACAGGCGTCAGCCCACCATTTGGCCGATCAGTCGGGACTGCTCCTCCGGGCCCCTTTCCCTTTGACAGCTTCTTTCTTCTCCGCCTTCTCTGTCAGACGCCAGCAGCACGTCTTGCTACGCAGGCAGCGGTTCTGCTCTTCCAGAGTGAGCGGGGGCGTGCCTTTCATGCAGAACACCTGATACAGCGGCTCGCCCGCTTCTATATCGCTGTCGGAAAACCAGCGCTCGCGATAGAACGGGCAACCGTTGCGGTGCTTTCGCCAGTTTGGACTGTTCGCTGGATTACTTTCAAGTGTACCTGCCAAGAATCCCTTCCTTCCTCTCAACAAACGCGCTTTTGCTTGTTCTGCTCGCTAACTGTACCAGAAAGACGTGCGACAAGCATTCTGCCAATTTAGGCCGACGAGGAGCTGGCACCCTCTCCCTGCTCATCTGCTTCTGAGTCGCCTCGCCAAATCTGGTACGGATGAGGTGGCTGCATCGTTCTGACAAGCTTTTCCCTCGCCGGTCTGGTGGTCTCATCCTACTGCGGAAAGGGCTGCCATGTCAAGTTGATGATACGCAAAAGATCAACCAAAGATAGAGGGAATCGCTTTTTGTCTGGAGAGTCAAAAAGAGACGCTATCATTCTTTGTCACCGGCTAGCACGATGGCAAGCCGCGCTTGCAGAGCAAGGCAGGCATCCGCTATACTGGGCAAGAGGCCAGGAGGCTTGCTCGCCGACGAGCACGGGAGCGAGGGCCAGACAGGTTCTGACACTCCCTCCTGGTTCCTTTCCTGGATGCGATGTGCCCTGTCACTCCGACCTAGCTGGAGGATTTGGTGAGTTCGTTGTCATATCCCGAAAGGGACCCCCAGCCAGACCGCCCACCTCAGAGAACAGAGGAGGCCCCTGTTCCCTGGTCGTTTCGCGAGACCTGGCTGGCGCTGTTGATCCCCCTGGTGCCCTGGCTGCTACTCTCGCTCGGTACCCAGCTCCAGGGAAGTCGCTTACCTGCACCGAAGGCGCCTCTTTCGTTGCAGCAAGATCTGGAGGGGGCGCTGGCCGCTGCGCTCTCGACGCTGGTTGTGGAGGGAGCCTTTTTGCTGGTTGCGCTCTTCTTTGCCCGCCGGGCCCTGCGTCGCCAGGCAGCTTCTGAGGCTGGTAAGCTAGCGACGACCGAAGCTGGCGGCGAGATCCCGCCGTCTTCTGCATCGGCAACAGCGAAAGAGGTACGCGTTCCCCTCGGGGCAGTGCTGCAAACCCTTGGTCTGCGTCGCTTTCGACCGCTTTTTCTGTGGCTGATTGTGGCTTTTCTGGCCCTTCTCTATCTGGTCAACGGTCTCTATTCGGCACTGCTTGAGGGCCTGCATCTCCCGCTACAGACCAACGATCAGGTCATCCTGGAAAGTAGCCGCCTGGCGCCGCTGACGACCGTGGTCCTGCTGGCGCTGGCGGTGATCGTAGCTCCGCTCTGCGAGGAGATCTTCTTTCGCGGCTTCGTCTTTCCCGGCCTGCGCCGCGGCCTGCCTGTCGGCTGGGCCGTGCTGGTGAGCGCTCTGATCTTCGGTCTGGCTCATGCCGACCTCGGCTCGTTGCCCGTGCTGATCGTGATTGGCCTGCTCCTGGCCCTGCTCCGCTGGTGGAGCGGCTCCCTCTACCCCGGCTTACTCTTGCATATGCTCAATAACGGGATCAGCGCGGCGGTGATTCTACTCTATATGCTGGGTCGGCTGCACTAACTCCCAACTCTGGAGCGACAGGCAGGCCAGCAGCGGCGTGACCAGCGAGGCAGCGCTGAGGGGTCTCCAGCTTCCTTGCTTCGTTTAGGCCGTCTCAGCCAGGGAGTAGGGGACCCACTCAGGTCGCCAGACGCCGCTCACGTCGCTCACCCATTCAGGCCAGGCACCTGAGCTGGCACCTCGTCTGGCTCATCAGGCCCCAGCGTGCAACTTCCGCCGGTCCTCTACTCGCGCACTAGCCGTCTTCGACTCGCCGCCGGTAGCGCGCGGCAGGCTATCGGGCGGCACCAGCTCCACCTTGGGTGTATTGCCCGTGACCGATTTAACCGCCTCCGCCATCGCTCGGGCCAGCTCCTGGCAACGCTCGTTCTGCTCCAACAGCTGCCGCTCCTTGACCTCGACCTTGAGCAGGAAGGTGTCCAGCCCATCGTGGCGATCGACAATGATGCGGAAGTTCGTGCCGGTCTCGGGAAAGCGTAGCAGAGCCGCCTCTACCTGACTGGGGAAGACCAGCAGACCACGAATGGAGACCGCATCATCGGTGCGCCCTTTGATGGCTCCGATTTTCGGATGAGTGCGTCCACAAGGACAGCGCTCTTCCCACCAGAGACGCGAGAGATCACGGCTGCGGTAGCGAATCATGGCTGTTCCCTCGCCCGTGAGCCAGGTCCAGACAAGCTCCCCTTCCTGGCCTTCCTCCACCCATTCACCGGTTTCGGGATCGATGCACTCCACCAGGAAGGTATCGGCCCAGGCGTGCATACCCTGGCGCTCCTGGCACTCGCAGGTCATGCCCGGCCCGAGAAACTCGGTCATGCCAAACTCATCGTAGGCTGTGATGTGAAAGTACTCTTCCAGTTTCAGACGTGTCTCCCAGGGCCAGGGTTCAGCCCCGAAGAGGCCGATGCGCAACCTGGTGCGCGTAAAGTCGATGCCCAGCTCGCGCGCCTTGCGCCCCAGATAGAGGCCGACGGAAGGGGTCATACACATAGCGCTGACTCCGAAGTCAACGATAAACTCAAAAATGCGCTCGTACTGGCGCGCGTCTGATCCCATCGGGATGACCATGACGCCCATCTCCAGGGCCCCATAGTGGAAGCCAAAACCACCGGTCGGTAGCCCATAACCGTAGCAGTTCAAGAGGATATCGCCGGGACGCAGACCAACCATCCAGAGCTCGCGAGCGTTCAATTCAGCCCAGTTCTGCAGATCGCGCCGCGTGGCAAAGACGGGTACGCTCTTGCCAGTCGTGCCGCTGGTGGCATGTACCTCTAAGGCCCCCTGCTCGCCTCCAGGCGGTACCATCGCCATACCATAGGGGTAAGCCGCACGCACGCTCTTCTTTTCAAGAAAAGGCAGCTTCTGAATATCTTCCAGGCTTTTAATATCTTCTGGCTTGACGCCAGCTTCATCATAGAGCTGACGATAGAATGGATTCTGTCTATAAGCACGAGTGACAACCGCCTGCAGGCGCTCCAGTTGGAGCGCGCGCAGGCGCTCGCGGGGCAGGGTTTCGATCTCTTCGTTGAAATATTTCCGATCGCTCATGGGCAGCACCTCCGCCACTATTCTACCATTGCTCTCTGTGGGCGTCTATGTAAGCGAGAGTGCTGGCCCACCTGGATAGGCAGGCCAGGCAGATGATATGGTATCATGTCTGGCGGAACACTGCAGGGGAAGGGCCGAGCCAGCACCACCACGTTCGGTACTCTTTTCCCCTTCTTATCCTTATCCTTATTCTTAGCTCATCTGTTTTGCGAGGAAGGAGCAGGGGGTCTTTCTATGGCTGAACAGGGCCTTCGGGCCGTGATCTGGGACCTGGATGGGGTGATTATTGATAGCGCGCAGGCCCATTTCCGGGCCTGGCAGCGCCTGGCTCAAGAGGAGGGGTGGAGGCTGAGCGAGGAGGAGTTCCGCGCGACCTTTGGGATGCGCAACGATCGCATTATCCCGCTGCTCTGGGGAGAGATGCCTCCCGAGCGGATTCGCGCTCTTTCGGAGCGCAAGGAAGCCTATTTTCGTGAGCTGGTGCGCCAGAATCCCCAAAGTTTGGCGCTGCCGGGAGCACTAGAGCTACTCCAGGCCGTGCATGAGGCCGGCATCGCGCAGGCTCTGGCCTCGTCCACGCCACCTGAGAATATCGCGCTGATCAGCGAGCTGTTGGGCCTGCAGCGCTATCTGCAGGTCCTGATTTCGGGAGAAATGGTGGAGCGTGGCAAGCCCGCCCCAGATATCTTTTTGAAGGCCGCCGAAGCCCTGCAGGTGCCACCCTCCGCTTGTGTGGTGATTGAAGATGCGGTAGCCGGTATCGAGGCGGCCCACGCCGCGGGCATGCGCTGCCTGGCGGTCGCGACCACGCGCGAGCCGGAGGCTTTGTACGAGGCCGACCTGGTAGTGCGCTCGCTCTCCGAGGTGAACGTAGAGCGCCTGCGCGCTTTGATTCCTGCCTCTTGAGAGTCCAGCCCCTTGGAGGCGCTGGACCCGCTCGCCCGATCCGCTGGCGGGCCTTCAAGCCCAAGACGGGCTTGCGGCTCATTGCGCAATCGGCTATACTCTCACTCAGGTGGGGCGAGGTTTCTTCCCCGTCTCTCCTTGGCTTTCTTCAGTCAGCGCCTGACGACTACGGAGGTGTAGGGGTCCCGGTGGGCCTCGCCGTCTTCAAAACGGTTGGGGGGTCGCTGCGCGCGGTCCCTGGTGGGTTCGACTCCCATACACCTCTGCTTCCCTGTTCCCCTCGCTCTGCAGCCTCATGTCGCTCTGCGTCTGCCCTGCCCTGATGGAAGTGCCCTTCGACTGAACGCTCTACTGATCTAGTCTGCTCTGCTCGTTCCCCTTCCTGGCTATCTTTACCATCTTCTGATGCCATCCTCCCTACAAGTCGTTCTGAATCCTGTGGAGGAACATTTACCCCTTTCCAAGCGTCTCTCTATCTACGGAAATGCTTGCAAGAAGAAAGGCGCAGAAAGCAATGGACTATCCCCAGCTATCTTTACGGTATCTGCAGCAAGCATCGAGGAGAGCTAGCAAACTCGGGCCGAGGCTAAAGCGCTGGCTGGTTGGCGCCGGTCAGGTGGCGCTACTGCTGCTGGTGGCGCTGTTGATCCAGTGGCCCGCCCCGGTGAGTGACGATCAGCTGGTGGCCGCCTGGCCTGGCAGCGATCTCGTGGTGAGCCACTGGCCGATGGTTCTGGAGCTACAGCGTACAGTTGCTCAGGCGCACCGCCTTCCACTGTGGAATCCCTATTTCGGCGGTGGCCTGCCTCTGGGTGCCGATCCCCTGGCGGCTCTCTTCTATCCACCCACACAACTGGTGTATTTCTTCTCGCTGCGCCACTACTTCTTTCTATTGATGACGCTGCATTTCTTCTGGGCTGGTTTGGGAACACTGCTGCTGGCGCGCCGCGTTCTCGCGCTGCCGCGCTGGCCGGCGCTGGTGGCGGCGGTTAGCTATATGGCCACGCCACGCCTGATCAGCCATCTGGGGGCCGGTCATGTGACAATTATGCAGACGGTCTGCTGGTACCCCTGGTTGGCGCTGGCTGCCTGGGCCACCGTGCGCCAGCCGCTGCGCTGGGGTCCGGCCCTGGCCTTCTGCGTGGCTATGACCTTGCTGGCCGGCCATCCGCAGATGGCCTACTACGGCCTGCTGATGCTGGCCGCTGTCTCTCTCTGGTTCCTGCTGCAGCGTCTCAGACAGGCCGGCAGGCGTCCGGCCCTGCTTTCTGCCAGCTGCCTCCTGGTAGCCTGCGGTCTGGGCGTGGCTCTGGCCGGCGTCCACCTTTTGCCTCTGCAGGAACTGATGCGCTACTCAACGCGGGCTTACGCCCTGCACCCCCATGATCAGATTACGCTGACACAGTTCCTTCAGGCGCTGGTGAATACCCCACCGCCGGGCTGGCTAACCTGGGAGGGCATGATTGCCCCGGGCCTGAGCGTGCTCTGCCTGGCGGCCTTCGGCACGGCCAGCCGCACGCGCAAAGCCTGGCTGCTGGTGCTGGCCGTGATGCTGGTCGCCAGTCTGGCAATGGGGCAGTCCTCGAAGGTCTACCATGTGGTCCAGCATCTTCTGCCAGACTTCGACCGCTTCCGTGGCCTGGCACGCATCTGGTTCCTGGGCCTGTTGGGGATCGCGCTGCTGGCCGGTCTGGGCACCAGTACCGTGACAGAAGCTCTGCGGCGACTGAGCCGAGCTGCGAGTCTGGGCGCAGGAGCACTCTTGTTGGCTCTGGTGGTCACCAACCTGACGCTGCTCGATCAGCACTACTCGCAGGTTGGCTCCGTGAGCCTCATCACGACACCCCCGCGCCTCGCTCTGGCCGCGCAGCAGCTGGCCGGCGATGGACGCATCTACAGCCTGCAGGAAAATATTCCACAGCTGACCGCTGCTGAGTTGGAGTTACGCCTGGCCGATGGAGCTGATCCGCTGCTGGTCGGCGCTTACGTCCAGTATATGGACCGCGCCGGTGGGTACTACGGGACTGGCTATCAGCAGCGGATTCCCTACGATGCCCCCTGGGTCCACCCTGACCCGCGTCTACTCGGCCTGCTGCACGTCACAGTACTGGTTTCAAAGCGCCCGCTTCACGATAGTCATCTGCTTCTCGTCGGCGAGATCGACGGGACCTTCCTCTACCGCAATAGTCTTGACGCCGGGCCGGCTTACCTGCTGCGCCCCGGACCGGATGGCCAGCCGCCAAGCCTGGCCCATTACCAGCCTCTACCAGCGACGGTCCAGCTGCTGCGCCTGCAGGACGATGAACAGAGCTTCCGCGTGACCAGCGCCACAGGCGGCTACCTGGTGGTGGCTACGACAGCTTACCCAGGCTGGATAGCCATACTCGACGGGCAGCGCATGCCAGTGCAGAGTTTCGCCGGTCTGATGCCGGCCATTCGCGTCGGACCGGGGACACACACCCTCAGTTATCTCTATCGTCCCGCCTCGGTGCTGAGAGGCACGGCTCTTTCTGCGCTCGGCCTGCTGACGCTGCTGTTCTGGCTGGCCGGCTGGCAACTCTATCGACGGGGGCGCCTCCCGCGCATTTTCCCGCGCTGGCCAGACAGATCGCGCGCTGCTCCGGTCGGTTCAGCATCCAGCGCGGCTTCGCCCGAGCAGGCTCCTTCGTCAGAAGGCGAGATCGCCGCATCGCTCGGCCAGGAGTAGCGTAGCGCAAAGGAAGAGCGACAGGGCAAGCTCCAGCGGCCCCCACAGCACAGCTCAGCTCAGCGCAGTCGCTCTTCCTTTGCCTTTGCCAGGATCGGATAGGGTCAGGGAAGTTCCACTTCCAGCCAGCTCAGTGCGCTTGTGGTTCGGGCGTCGAGGAGAGTGAGCGGCCACCAACGGCAGATCTGCCGGGCTGCGTGCGACGGGGCAGGAAGCTGCCAGCGACGCGCGCCCCCAGCGTCCGTGGTACCAGGTGCGTGCCGAAGGCCATCAGCTTGTTGAGCAGGCCCGGGACAACCTGGCTGCGTCCCCGTTCCAGAGCGCGGAGACTGGCGGTTACTACCTGTTCAGGGGAGAGAATGCCGCCAGGCATGTCTTCCTGTGAGGTGCCTATGACCGCAAAGAAGTTGGTGGCGACGGGGCCAGGACAGACGGCCAGAACCCGCAGTCCCTGGCGCCGATATTCGGTCCAAAGCGCCTGGCTGAAGGAGAGAACGAAGGCTTTGGTAGCGGCATAGACGGCCATGTGGGGAATGGGCAGGAAGGCCGCCAGTGAGGCCAGATTAATGACAGCTCCCTCACCCCTGGCCAGCATCGCGGGGAGCAGCGCATGGGTGAGGTCAACAAGAGCTGTCACGTTGAGCATGATCTCCTCATGCTCACGCTCGGCAGACTGCTCGGCAAAGGGACCATAGGTACCGAAGCCAGCGTTGTTGATGAGCAGGTCGACGTTGAGGCCACGCTCTCGGACAGCGCTGGCCACTTGGGTCGCTGCTCCCTCACGACTGAGATCGCTCACGATAACTTCGGCCTGGATACCATGCCGCTCGTGCAGCTCACTGGCAAGCTGCCGCAGGCGCTCCTCCGAACGCGCCACGAGGATAAGCCGCATGCCACGCGCCGCCAGAGCTTGCGCAAAGGCGAGACCAATACCCGATGAGGCCCCTGTAATCAGGGCCGTCTTGCCACGATAGTGATATGCCAAGAGCATCCTCCTGTTTTTTCACCTTTCGCCAGACAATCGCTGCTTGCTCGTTACTCTTCCACTCATTGGCCCTCCACTTGCCTCCGAGCGCCGTTCACCTTGACAGCGCTCCCCTTGCTGTGACAGGCTGTAGAGAGAAAGGTCAGCAAGCAGATGGGAAGCAGAGGCAAGCGCGCCCGAGCCGCTCCTGCCGACTCAGAAACTGGCAGTCGTTGCCTGGGCCCGACCCGGCGCCGTGAGGCACAGGTGCCCGCTCCCTTTCTTTAGAGAATAGTAGCGCTGGCATGCAGGGTTAATTCAAGATCATCGTTCCCCTCTAGCCCGATCAGCCTGGTTGTCATGACCGTAGATGAAAATCCTGATCAATCGCAATTTCGCGCTGCTCTGGCTCGGTCAGGCCATTTCCAACCTGGGCGACGTGATTCTAGGAGCCGCGCTGGTACTTTGGATCGCTAACGATTTGGGACGGGGGCGCTCCTGGGCGCCGGTGGCAGTCAGTGGGGTCTTTATCGCTGAGTACGCGCCGGTGGCGATCATCGGCCCGCTGGCTGGCGTCTTCGTCGATCGCTGGTCACGGCGGTTGACCATGCTGCGCACCGACGGCTTGCGCCTGGCTCTGACCGGCTGCCTGGCCTGGGCCCTTTCTCCTACCGTGCCCTTCTTCGGTGAATTGGAGCCACCACTTGGCTGGCAGCTCGGCGCCGTCTACACTGTGGTGCTGCTCGACCAAAGCTGCGGCCAGTTTTTTAATCCCGCACGCCTGGCGCTGATCGGCGACATCGTCGGACCAGAGGACCTGGCGCGGGCCACGAGCCTGAGCCAGGCGACGATGGGCCTCTCCGTCATCGTTGGGCCTGCCATTGGCTCACTGCTGGTCTTCAATTTCGGTATCCAGTGGGCCGTGATCGCCGATGCCCTCTCCTTCGCCGTTTCATTCCTGACCATCGCTATGATCCGCGCTCCGGTCGAGAAGCGCCTGGAGGGCGATCATATTAGCTTCAGCCAGGAGTTCCGCGCCGGGCTGCATGTTCTGCTTGGCAGCCGCGGGCTATTGGCCGTCCTGTTGGCCAGCTTGCTGAGCATGAGCGCCTTCGGGGCCCTCAATGCCCTGGCCATCTTTTTTGTGACCGACAACCTGCATGCCCAGCCGAACCTCTATGGCCCGCTGGGCACAGTGCTTGGCTTGGGGGCCATCGTCGGGGCCTTGATCGCCGGGCTGATCGCCAATCGCCTTGGTCTAGCGCGCCTGCTGTGGGGGGCGACCTTCGCGTTGGGACTGACCACGCTGCTGTTGGCCCGCATGACCAGCGTCGGCCCGGCTTTCGCGCTGATCTTCCTGGTAGGCGCAACCTGGATCGCCGTGAATGTGGCCGTCGAGCCGCTGGTGCTGCGGCTGACGGCCCGTGAGTTTGTTGGTCGAGTGACAGCGGTACTCACGCCAGCGGGCAGTCTGGCCTCGGTTCTGAGCGCCGCTCTGGCCGGCTCCCTGGTGAGTACCGTGCTACACGATTTCCGGGGTAGCGTGCTTGGTCTGGCTTTTGGTCCGGTGGATACCTTCTTCTGCGGCATCGGGGCCCTGGTGCTGCTGGGCAGTGTTGCAGTACGTCTCTTGATGCACGAGGTGCATTTCCTGGATGAGCAACCGAAGCCCGAGACGCCGACGCTGATGTCTCCCAGCGATCAGGCCAAGGCTCCTGATTCGTAGCCCGGCCTCACTCGCTGCCGCCCTCTTCCAGCTTCGCCAGCTCCTCTTCGAGTTTCTGCATCCGTTGACGACGCAGCCGAGCCCGCTCGATAATGGCGCGCTCCTCATCGTCGCCAGGGACAAGCGGGGGGACCGGCGTCGGTTTGCCATGCTCATCGAGAGCTACGTAGATCACCCGGCTGCTGGCTACGTGCCGCACTTCGCCAGTCAGGGGGTCCTCCGCTGTGACACGCACGCCGACCTCCATGCTGGTACGTCCCACATACTGCAGCTCGCAGTGCACTGAGACGACGTCTCCTAAATAGGCCGGCGCGAGGAAATCAAAACGCTCAACCCGCGCGGTGACTACATTGCGGTGCGAATGCTTGATGGCAACCACTGCCGCCGCCTCGTCGACCATACGCATGATGACACCGCCGTGGACATTGCCGTTGGCATTGGCGTCAAGGACACCCATGAGACGGCTGCTAGTGGTACGTGAGTAGGCGATGGTATGTCCCTGGCTGCTGTCGATCGCTGGACGTGAGGTCGCTCGCTCTTTCGCCTTGTCGAACAGCTCCATGTGCTCCTTTCACTCCGTCTATTGGTGGTCGATGGGTTCGCTAGACTAGACTCTGGTGCTCTCGAAGAGGAAAGCCTCTCCGCGCCTTCAGCTCGTGAAGGCGAAGGATTGGAGCATCGGCTGAAATTCTCCTTGATCAGCCAGCTCGAAGATCTCCTGGGCAGTGGCGTAGGCAATGGTAAAGCCCTGGGTTTGAGGCGAGTTCGCTGGATGGTTGACGGCCAGGACAACGATTTTGACCGTGACTGGATTAGGCTGGCCCTGGACGCGCAGGTCACCAGTGGCCGCTCCCTGGTTCCACTGCTCACCGGCCACGGTCGCGGTCGGGGCAACGCTAACCGGTTGGTAGTGAGTAACCTGCGAGCGGAAGAGCTGCAGCCCAACCGAGACCTGATCTGGCGCTGAGATAAGACCACTCGGATTGGGCTGGACATGCACCGAGAGATAGGCGATGCCCTGGGGATCAGAAAAGGTGACGAAGCCTGGCTTGCTGGTGTCAACTTTCCAGCCACGCGGATAGCCGATGACGTAGCCATTGCCGCGATAACTGACAAGATTGCCTGTCGAGGCAGTACTGGAGGCTACAATCGGCTTGCTCGTCGGTGTCGGCGTTGGGGCACTTCCCGTGCCACCAAAGAGATTGCAGGCGCTCAAGACACTTAGCAAGATCAAGGAGCAACCCGCTCCCAGGAAGAGGCGTGTAAGTTGTTTGATCAGGTTCTTCATGATCGGGCAGTTCCTCCACAGGAGAGTAGATATTTGCCCGCTGATGATCGGCGTGCAAACTGCTCAGCTTGGTGCACCGCCTATTATAGCAGGCAGGCTCAGAGCGAGCCAGGCCCGTGGCCTATCTGTGCCCATCTCCGGCCTCCTCTCATGCCGAAGATAACGCTTCTTCCCTCGCCTTTTGTGGGTTAGTTCGTTCCCCACCTCATCACCGACACCATAGTTATGCTCCGAGTGTGAGAATCAACGCTCTGGCTGTGTCTTCGCCGAGAACTGCCTGCCCTATCGTCCAGGACAGGGCCATTCTCGCAAGGGCCAGAGATTACCTCAGCCACAACCTGATTCAACAGGAGACAGATCGGCAATGTCGGAAGAGACGACCATGCGTGAAACAGATTCTCCCTTTCTTGTTTCTCCACTTTCTCCACTGGAAGCCACCTGGCTTCGCCTGGCTCAGTCGGGTTCCTGACCAGCGAACGTCTCAGACTGGCATTGACGGCAGTTGCCAGTGTGGATCTTGCGCCTGCCAGCAGGCTGCGACAGAGCGCAGCTAACTGCTCTTGGGCAGAGCATTGAGGAAGAGATTGGCCGCTGGCGAGTCGTGGCGGGCAAGGGGCTAGCCCAGAGTGAGAGTCAGCTTCGTTATCTCTGCTCTTTACCCTTGCTCGTGAGCACGCTCTTGCAGCCAGCGGAGGAGACGGGCCAGCTCGTGTGTCTCCTCCGCTGGCTCCAGTTCCCCGCCTCAGCGCCGATGGGGGGTAGCAGAGCACAAGGCGGTCCTCATACTTCCGCCGCTTCGGCCTTGCTTGTGGCGACTCTCTTCGAGCGCCTCACTGTCTTTGGCCAGCAAGCCAGCGCGCTGACAGCGGCCAGCGTCGGAGCCTTGACCCGTTGGGACACTCAGGAGGCTCAGCGCCTCTGGCGATGGCAACGCTACTTTCGCTGCCACCTTGCCAGCCTGCAGCACGATCTGCTCTCCAGCCTGAGTATTCCCGAGCCAGGAGCGCGGCCACTGGAGCCTGGCCACGAAGGTCGTCAACGCCGGCTTATGCTCCTTTGGAGCTGCCTCTCCTCGCTGCGCGACCTTAGCCTCCACGGGAGCACGTTCTGCGAGCGACTGGTCTACCTGGTCGAGGGGCCGCGAGACATTCGTGCTCTGCAACGGATTGAGCGCCAGTTCCAGATTTGCCGCCCTCCAGAGCAAGAGCAGAGGCCAGAGCACCGTCGGGCGCCCCCCTGACTGGGGTCGGCGGTTAGACAGGCGCAGGGCGAGCATGTCCCGCCAGCCGGCTAGACCCTCTCAGGCTGGCGCCTCGCCCCCGATCCAATCAGAGTCGAGCCGAGCCGTCAGGCGAGCTGCAGCTCCTCGATAGCGCGCAGCACCTCCTGAGCATGCCCATCTGGCTTGACACTGCGCCAAATCTTGCGTATGACCCCATCGCGATCGAGGAGGAAGGTCATGCGCTGCACACCGAGGTACTTGCGACCGTAGAGGGTCTTCTCTCCATAGGCGCCGTACTGGCGCGCGACCACGGCCCCTACGTCGGCGAGGAGGGGAAAAGGCAGATGGTATTTCTCGGCAAAGTCGCGATGCGAATCTACCTCATCGGCGCTGATGCCGAGTACGGCAATGCCACGCCGACGGAACTCAGGATGCATATCGCGGAAGTTACAGGCTTCAGTGGTGCAGCCAGGAGTATTATCTTTCGGATAGAAGTAGAGTACAACGACGCGCCCGCGTAGATCAGCCAGATGCAGCTGATCACCGCTGGTCTCATCGCCGCCCACGACAGGCAGCGTGAAGTCGGGGGCCGGCTGGCCCTCCTCTAGCACAACGTGCTCTATGGTTTCGCTCATCGCTGGTCCTTTCGTTCCATGCCATAATATGACCCTGCGTCCGCGAATAGAGACGGAGCCGGCAGTGGGTCAGCGCCCAAGGCGCTGCTTACACAGTATCACCACTGCCCTGCCGCTGGCAAGGCCAGATGCGCGCCATAGCCTAGGCGCCAGGTTTTAGCTTGAGCAGCCGCTCGGCATTGCCGTGGGCGATCTTCTCGCGATCGGCAGGACTGAGGGGAGCCTGCTCCAGGAAGGCCCGCGCCTGCCTGTCTTGAACATAGGGGTAGTCCACAGAGTAGAGAATGCGATCAGCCCCTACGATCTGCAGCGTCAGCAAAAACGGCGGCAGCGTGAACAGGCCGCTGGGCGTAATATAGAAGTGCTCCAGGAAGTAGTCAGCTACTGGCCGCTGCAGATGGGTGGCGGCAGGAGTCAGCGTCTGGTTGATACGCGCCAGGTAGAAGGGGATCATTTCGCCCCAGTGCCCAAGGATCATTTGCAAGCGCGGATGGCGATCAAAGACGCCGGATAGGATCAGATGCAGCGCATGAATGCCGGTTTCCAGGTGCCAGCCCCAGCCTGCAGTTGCAAAGACGGTCGTGACGTTGGGGGGAAGCCCGGCGTAGCAGGAGGCGATGACCGGCTCCGGAGGCGGCGCTGGATGTAGATAGATGGGAACATCCAGGGCTTCGGCAGCTTCTAGTACAGGGCGGAAACGTGGATCATCCAGAAAGAGGCCGGCAACGCGCCCGTTGATCATGGCCCCCTTGAAGCCTAGCCTGGAAACGGCGCGCTCGAGCTCGCGGGCCGCTGCCTCGGGATCAGTCAACGGCAGGGCGGCAAAGCCGGCGAAACGCTCGGGATGGGCCTGAATGGCAGCGGCCAGGCGATCATTGACCTCGCGCATGAGCGCGACCGCCTCCGCAGGCGGGATGGTCGGGAGAGCCAGAGCCGTGTAAGAAAGGACCTGCATATCGATGCCCATCTCCTCCATCGCCCGAAGCCGTCCCTCACCAAGATCTTCTAGCTCGCTCTCAGGCGGGCGATAGCCAACGGGACGGAAGCCCTCTTCCTGGGGCTGCCACTGCGCAGCAGCTCGATTGATCTCTGCAATTTGAAAGTGCTCTTCAAGTGCAATGATACGCATATTTTTCACCTTCTCCTTCAATCAATGGTCTGGTCGCGGCTTTCAGCTGCGCGATCAGCGAGAGCAGGAGAGGCCAGCGTTCTCTTGCCAGCACCCTTCTTCTTTTGATCATAGGGCTGACCTGCCAGATCTAGCTTGCAGGCCGCGAGCGGCAGGCCCTACCTCGACCTCGCTACGGAGCTGGCTTCTCGCCGTGCCCAACCAGAGCCTGCCGCCTGCGGCCAATGAGGCGCGCCAGGCTGACCATAGCTGGGATGAGCATCCAGCAGCCTATTACTAGCAGCGTGGCACTTGTGAAAAGCAGCAGCAGCAACGAAGATAACAGGAGTACTGAGAGGGGCAGACCATAATACAGGGCATGCTCCCACCTTTGATGACCAATCGTGCGCTCCAGGAGCTGGCGGTGAAAGACAGCGTACCAGGTTAGCAGGACCAGGGCCAGACCACAACCGGCCAGGTTAAGGGTATAGAGAGCTATCGCTGGAGATATAGTCGGATAGCAGCCAAACACGTTCATTGATACCGGCAAGAGGGTCACCAAAAAGAGAAAGAGCAGGCAAAGTGCAGAGAAGCCTCCATCAACCACAGACATCCGATCCATCAAGCGATGCTGAGCATACCAGTAGGAGGAACACAAGAAAAATATCATAATATGAATAAAGAAACGTGGTACGGAAGCAGGGAGAGCAATGCACTGAAAACAGCGAAAGGTTCAAGGGCATCCGGCAGACGAATATTGAGGACAAAGAAAGACAATTGGCTTGAGCTAGGTCCTCTCCCTCCCTCCCTGGAAGCTGATACCCCCAAATGTCTCCCCACAGCCAAGCCAGATCAGGAAGGGGAGAAGAGAGCATTCACCCCTGGACCAGAGCAGAGCCAGGCAGCCCCAGGAAGAGAATACCGTTTTTACTCGTTCAACAGCATAGCAGCCGGCACCCTGGCAAGCAAGAGGTCAGAAAGAAGGGTCAGTCAGAGCCAGGCTCTTACCTTCCATCTGAAGGAGCGCATGAGAGAGCGGCGCGCGGGCAGGCTCTTCTTCAGGCCAGCATCCCACGCGCCGTCAGCCATAGGTGCGCCCTGCCTGGCGGTAGCCCGCGGACGTTATTTCAGCGCCAGCATGCGGTCGAGGGCGACCCGGGCCCAGTGGGCCACCTCGGGGGCCACCTTGACCTGGTTGATGACCTGGCCGTCAACGAGAGCCTCCAGGACCCAGGCCAGGTACGCCGGATGGATACGGTACATGGTCGAGCAAGGGCAGACGATCGGGTCGAGGCAGAAGATCAGCTTGTCGGGGTGCGCCTGAGCCAGGCGATGGACCAGGTTGATTTCGGTTCCCACCGCCCATTTACTGCCCGCCGGCGCCTGCTCGATCTGCTGGATGATATACTCGGTTGATCCGTAGAGATCGGCGGCCTCCACCACTTCACGCCGGCACTCGGGATGGACGATGACCGTGATGCCAGGATAGTCGGCACGGGCCTTGGCGATCTGCTGCACGGTGAAGCGCATATGAGTGGAGCAGTAGCCTTTCCAAAGGATGAGGCGCGCGCGTTGCAGCCGCTCCTCATCGTCGAGCGTCTCCTGGGGATTCTTGGGATTCCAGACGACCATCTCCTCCTCGGGGATGCCGTAGGCGTGGCCGGTATTGCGCCCGAGGTGCTCGTCGGGGAAGAAGAGCAGCCGTCGCCCGTGACTGAAAGCCCACTCCATGACCTTGAAGGCATTGCTGGAGGTGCAGACAATGCCCCCATGCTCGCCACAGAAGGCCTTGAGACTGGCCGCCGAGTTGATGTATGTGACTGGCACGAGGCCGGCCTCCTCCCCCAGGACCTCGTTGAGCGTCTCCCAGCACTCTTCAACCTCGGCAATGCTGGCCATATCGGCCATTGAGCAGCCAGCGGTCGGGTTGGGCAGGATGACTTGCTGATGAGGGGCGCTGAGAATATCGGCGCTCTCGGCCATAAAGTGAACGCCGCAGAAGACGATATAGTCGGCTTCGGGCCGCGCCGCTGCCTGCTGAGCGAGCTTAAAGGAGTCGCCGCGCAGGTCGGCATATTTGATGATCTCGTCACGCTGGTAGTGGTGCCCCAGAATCAGCAGGCGCCGGCCAAGAGCGGCTTTAGCCTGGCTGATACGCCGCTCCAGCTCGGCTCCGTCCATCTCGGCGTAGCGACGCGGGATGTGATCAGCGCGCCCTCCATGCGCATAGTGGTCGCGCGTGGCCGGATGCAGCAAGGGCAGAATACGGCTCTCCTGGCTGGCTTCACAGGCTGTTTGCAAGGCCATGAGACTTCGCTCCTCCTTTCGTGACTGCTTGAACGGTAACGCTCCCGCAGGCAAGGACTACGTGAGAAACTCCAGGGCGACATCCAGATTGGGAGCCGAGTGCGTCAGCGCCCCAAGGGAGATGAAGTCGACGCCGGTGGCCGCCACTGCCGCCAGGCGCTCCGGATCTGGGCCGATACCGCCGGAGGCTTCGAGCAGGAGGCCGGGCGTTTCGGCCCGCACAAAGGCGACGGCCTGACGCAACTGCTCGACCTCCATGTTGTCGAGTAAGATGACGTCGGCTCCGGCCCGTACGGCAGCTCGCACCTCCTCAAGGGTCTCGCACTCAACTTCGATCTTAAGGAGATGTGGCACCTGGCGGCGCACAGCCTCAATGGCAGCGGTCAGGCCGCCGGCAGCCTTGATATGGTTGTCCTTGATAAGAATGCCATCGCTGAGGCCGAAGCGGTGGTTATGGCCTCCGCCCAGGCGCACAGCCTCTTTTTCGAGGGCCCGCAGCCCAGGGGTGGTCTTACGCGTATCGAGAATGCGCACGCCGGTGCCGGCCACGGCTCGAACGCAGCGCGCGGTCAGGGTGGCGATGCCGGAGAGGTGGCCGAGGAAGTTGAGGGCCACGCGCTCGGCACTCAGGAGAGCGCGCGCCGGTCCGCTGAGGACGGCCAGCGTCTGATTGGCGATGACCGCCTCTCCATCGCTGACACGCGCCTCGCTCTGGACACGCTCATCGAGCAGGCGAAAGGTCGCCAGGGCCACGGCCAGGCCAGCTACGACTCCCTCGCGTCGCGCCAGCAGAACGGCCTGGGCCTGGGCCTCGGCAGGCACTGTACACAGGGTGGTGAGATCACGATAGGCTCCATCTTCGATTAGAGCCTGCCTGATCAGGTCAAGCGGGAGTTCAGACATACGGTCTTCCTTTGTGCTGGAGAGCTGGGCGACTCGTCACTTCGACGCTCTCAAGAGCTGGCCGCAGGACGAGACTGACGCCGGAGAGCGACGGATCAGGCTGGGGATAGTCGCTACGCCAGTGGCTGCCGCGACTTTCACGACGCGCCAGAGCAGCCTGCACAACGAGAGCAGCGCTATCGAGCATGTTGGCGGTCTCTAGCCAGCCCCGCCCAACTGGCTCGTGCGGGGCACGCGGACGAGCCGCTTCAACAAAGCGAGCCTGCAACCGCTGAAGCGTTTGCCAGGCGCTGCGCAGCCCGTCCTCGTCGCGGCAGAGCGAGACTGAGCGCCACATCAGGTCTCGTAGCTCACGCTGGAGAGCGCGCGCCAGTTCCTCTGGCCCGACCCAGGCTGGAGGCAGCGGCCAGGGATAAGCCTGGTCCTGAGCGGAGAAGAGCGACAGTCTCAGCTCGCGCTGCCGTCGTCCGGAAGCGCCGGAAGCCTGCTCAGGGGCCTCTCCAGGTAGGAGCGCGGCGAGGCGACGCCCAAAGACCAGTCCTTCAAGCAAGGAGTTACTGGCAAGGCGATTGGCCCCGTGCACACCAGTACAGGCGACTTCGCCGACAGCATAAAGATGAGGAATACTGCTGCGACCTTGCAGGTCGACCTGAATTCCGCCCATGCAGTAGTGGGCTGCCGGCGCGACGGGCAGCAGATCATGGGCCAGATCCAGGCCGTGACGACGGCAAAGGGAGGCAATGGTCGGAAAGCGCGCATACATCCGCTCATCAGGAAGATGGGTCAGGTCGAGGTATTGGCAATCTACCCCCTCGGTCAGCATCTCGCTGAGGATGGCCCGTGCCACCACATCGCGCGGAGCCAGCTCGGCCAGGGGATGGTAGCGCGGCATGAAGCGCTCGCCGGCATGGTTGCGCAGATAGGCCCCTTCGCCACGGACGGCCTCCGAAATGAGGTGAGTGGCGCCGTTGACCTTGAGCACAGTCGGATGGAACTGGACAAACTCAAGGTCGGCTAAAGCGGCCCCAGCACGCCAGGCCAGGGCCAGGCCATCGGCGGTAGCTCCGGCGGGATTGGAGGTGTAAGCCCAAAGACTGCCTGTGCCGCCGCAGGCCAGAACTGTGTGGCGCGCTTCGACGACAAAGGGCTGTCCCTGCCGATCAAGGGCCTGCAGACCACTGCAGCCAGCCTCGTCAACGAGCAGAGCGCAGACAGGAGTGTCGGCGTAGATGGTGATCTGGGAACGGGCCTTGAGGGCGGCCAGAAGGGCCCGCTCGATTTCGGCCCCGGTGGCGTCGCCACCCGCGTGGAGGATGCGCCGCCGGCAATGAGCCGCTTCCTGACCTAAGAGCAGACCGTCAGCGGTCGTGGCTTCGGTACTCTCTCCAGGCACGGCGCGATCAAAACGGACGCCCAGCTCGATCAGCCAGCGCACGGCTGCCGGCGCTTCTTCAACGAGGACACGTACGGCCTCTGGATCGCAAAGGCCAGCCCCCGCCGCCAGGGTGTCCGCGTAATGGAGTTCGGGACTGTCGTCCGGCCCCAGTGCCGCCGCCAGCCCTCCCTGCGCATAGCGCGTGTTGCTCTCCCCCAGCCGCCCTTTAGTAAAGAGGGCAACTCGCCAGTCAGGCGGCAGGCTGAGAGCCACGGTCAGGCCGGCGATGCCAGCGCCCACAATGGCTACATCAAATCTCTGGCAGCTCGCCATGATGGTCCCTTCTTGTCTCGGTCCACAGCCATTAAGTGTAAAATTTACACTAACTGGCCTCAAAAAAGAAAAAGGTGTATCAAGTACACCAACCGTATTGCTAACAAGTATACCAGCGATCTGTCAGGAAAACAAGGGGCCGGGGAGGTGCTGCCCGGAGAGCACGAGCGCGCTTGCAATCCAGGCCCGGCCCGTTTGTGCCTGCCTGAGCGAATCAGAGAGATCAGGCTACTCACCGATGACTTTCACAATGACACGCTTGTCGCGCTGACCGTCGAACTCAACATAAAAGAGACGTTGCCAGGGGCCAGCGTCAAAGCGCCCGCGCGTGATAGGAATGACCACCTGCAAATGCATCAAGAGATTCTTGAGATGAGCATCACCGTTATCTTCACCGGTGCGATGGTGATGATAGGTAGGCCGCTCGGGGGCCACCTGCTCGGCCCACTCCATGATATCGCGCCAGAGGCCAGACTCCTCGTCCTGGATAATGACGCTGGCCGTCAGGTGCATCGAAGAAACCAGCGCCAGGCCCTCTTGAATGCCACTCTCGCGAATGATGCGCTCGACCTGGTCTGTGATAGGGATAATATCCTTCCGCTTTTTGGTGTGAAAGGTGAGATAGGCCGTATGTGATTTCATCACAACCTCCTGCTCTCTCAGAGATCAGAATCACGAGTCAATAGAGCCGCAGAGCCAGATCCGCCAGTAGGAAGCGCGGATCGGCAAGGAGACATTTTCGTTCAAGTATAGTGCGGACGCCGGTCGTGGGCAATTCACTCGTTCTGGCCAGGCCCTTCCCTTTGGGAGGGGAAATATGGTACGCTCTGGAACAAAGTGGTTTAGCTCTCCAGCAGCGGTAACAGCGAGGACACTCCATGCACCAGCAGAGGCGTGGCGTGCTGACCGGACTCTTGCTTATCGTCGTGGCCATTGTGCTGGTTTTGTTAATGGGCGTGGTACAGGCACATGCCCCACTTGGCTTTCTATGGGCCGGCAGCGACGTGAGCCTACAGCAACAGGGACAGGAGACACCGCAGACGCTCCACCTGCTCAATGGCAGGCTGGCCTCGCTCGGCTGGATCGTCGGACGCGACTGCCAGCGTGGCATCCAGGCCTATCTGCAGACCGCCGACATTAATCCCGATGCGGCCCTGGTTGGTAGCGGCTGGGTCAATCCCCTGACAGGGCAGCTGATGGACGGCGAGAGCAATAATTGCCAGCCGGGGACCCTCAGCATGGACAACGTGGTTCGCCTGATCCATAGCAAGGGGGGCAAAGCCTACCTGACGGTCACAATGGAGACCGACGCTAACGGCTGGACGGCGCAGCAGCAGTCGGATTACATCAAAGCCGCTACCCAGCAGCCGGCCTATATCCAGGCAATCGTCAACGTCGTCAAGCAGGGCGGCTACGATGGAGTCATTATGGACCTGGAGGGCGCCGATCGTACCTATCCGCAGATCCAGCAGCTTTTCGCGGATTACAACCGCCTGGTCTGGAAAGCCATGCAGGCCCTCAATAAGCCCTATGGCATCGCCCTCATTCATAAGGTGGCCGACCAGGACGACTACTACAATCTGAACGGCTTTGAGGACTGGTCGCTGCTCGGACACTGCGCCGATTTTATCGTCATCATGTCACTGGACGAGTCCTATTTCACGCCGGGGCCCACAGTGAGCGTGCCCTGGCTTAAGCAGATCCTGGCCTATGCCCTCAAGACTATGCCCCAGATGCTGCCTCGCACCATCTGGGAGTTTCCCCTTTATGGGGCGCGCTGGCATCAGGCCGCCGACGGGCACTGGGTCTTTGATGGCGGAATCAACTACGCCGACGCGGTGGCCCTGGTCAAGACTATTCCCGCCGCTCAGATCGACCAGGAGGCCAGCAACCTGAACGACCCCTACGCCGCCCACCTGGTCTACACGGACAGCAGTGGGACCAGGCACGCCGTCTGGTACCATACCGCCGAGAACTTGCTGCGCATCATTCGTGAATTTCGCGACCTGCTGAAGCAGACGCCGCAGTTCAGCAGCGCTCAGGCTTTTTTGCAAATCGCTGTCTGGTACCGGGCCACCTGGGAGCCGGGCACGCTCTGGCGCGCGCTGCTGCCGATCCTCCCCAATGCCACTGCCTAGACCGGGTGTCCCGTCCGTCGCAGGACAGTAGAGTCCTGGCCCGGGCATACTTTCCGTCCCTGGCCGTCTGCGGCAGACAGCAGGAAGCCAGGCTGGCCAGCCTCATTCTTCCAGTCCAGGAACCAGACGACGCGTGCCCTCCACAAGGATACGCAGCACCAGCTCACTCATCTCCCTTGCCGTCAGTTTCCCCTCTTCACGCTTGCTCCACTGGACGGCACAGCCAAAGATGGCCCAGCTCATGACCTCTGCCAACGTCTCCACAGGCACCGGGCGCGACGACCATCGATGAGCTGAGCTATTGGCTGGAGCTTGCCGCAGCCACTGAAGCAAGATGCGCGCTAGCTCTTGCTGGACCGCCCGCTCCATCAAAGGATCAAACTGCCTTCCCGCCGGTGAGCAGTACTCATGCAACCCGCCAAGGAACTCAAAGACAGCGCTGATGAGCAGGCGCAGACTTTCCAGCCGCCAGCCTGGGGTAGCTGGCAGCTTGCTGGTAACAGCCTCCAGAAAGCGTTCGCGGATCACCGCATCAGCCAGGGCATATTTATCGCTAAAATGGGCGTAGAACGTAGTACGATTAACAGTTGCCTTCTCAGCGATATCCTGAATACTGATATCGGAGAAGCTCTTCTCTTGCAAGAGTTCTAGAAACGCTTGCTGCAGCAGCCGCCGGGTACGGCGGACGCGCGGATCAACGTGTCCACCTGCTGATTCTCCCAAGGGCTGCCCTTCCACTGTGCTCATAACTGTTCTTCACAGCCTCCTGTGTGGACTAACTCGACGCTCGGCGCCCAACTGCCTCAAGTCGTTGCGATCACGACTTTGCCAACAGAGGGCAGCCTCCTGTTGCCTAGACAACAGAGAGGCTGGATTGTCTCTTGCCCAGCAGTTCCAGGGCACAGTAGTATGATAAGCAACATCTATTGCTTAGACAATAGCCGATGCTTTCAAGATAGCTGTTGTTTAAGACAAGGAGGGAGAACAATGAGCAACTGGCTTCTCTGGATCGTACAGAGTCTGCTAGCCCTCGCCTTTCTGACAGCGGGAGTCATGAAGAGTGTTCGCCCATTAGAGCAGCTCAAGCAGAGCATGGCCTGGGTAGGCAGGGTGCCACCAATGCTGGTGCGCTTTATCGGTATCTGCGAGCTTCTAGGAGCTATAGGGCTTGTCCTCCCGCTGGCGACCGGCGTTCTCCCCGGGCTGACGGTGGCTGCTGCCGGTGGTCTGGCCCTCATCATGATCTTTGCCGCCATTTTCCACGCCAGGCAAGGCGAATATCGCGAGATTGGCCTCAACTTGATCTTGCTTCTGCTGGCGCTAGTTGTCGCTATCGGGCGACTGCCAAGTGCCCATTTCTAAAAACGCTGCCGGTCCTCTTTGTGGGGATACCGTAATTAGCAGAAGGGGCCTAGGAGGCGCAGGACCAGCGTCCGCGCCTCTTCAACTCAAGAGCGATGAGGCTCCTTCCAGGCAAGGAAGCAATGTCAAGCGGTCGGACAGAGGGAAGAAACCGGAGCTGGGCCACAGCAGCTCAGCGATGCTGCTCCAGCTGGACCCTATACTCTGGCACCAGGCGGATGGCCCGCAGCGTCACCGGCAAGGTACCATCGCTGGCAGGCGCTGGCAGCCGCTCCCTGGAGAAGTAGCGCAGCACTGGGGCATCAGCCCGTAAAGGAGTAAAGCGCAGGATCAGCTCCAGTTCCTGCCCGGGCCGCAGAAAGCGCTTCAGACCGATCACCCACGGCTGCTCAGAGCCGAAGCAATCGGCCACCAGCCGCCCATCGAGAAAAGCCTGTCCCACATCGGCCACACAATCCACATGCAGAAAGAGGTCGTGCACCCCTTCCAGGGCCTCTGCCGCCAGCCGCAGGCGCACCACCTGCGGCTCGGGCTGCTCCAGCGACCAGCGAGCCTGCCAGGGAGTACGCTGCAGACGGTAGCGCCAGAACAAGCCTTGCTGGCCGCACTCTGCCAGCAGGCCCACCTTCTCCAGCGTCGCGGGCAAGCGCGGATAGCTCAGTAGATCAAGCTGAGACTCGCCCTGCCAGCAGATCGTTAGCCCCTCCTCCTCGGCATCGACCCAGGCCGTTCCCTCACTCTCAGCAAGCAGCAGATATTCGCCGCCAGCTAACTTCACTTTCCAGCAGCGCAGAGCCTGATCCTGCGACAAGACAAGCAGTTCAACGGTCTCGCCCGACAGGCTGGTTGCCTCCAGGCGCGTCTCCAAACCAGGCTCCGGCCAGGCATAGAGCGTTTCCCTCTCTTCCAGCATCCTCCCCCCCACCACCGCCAGAGCCTGGCAGCCCTCACGAGCAAAGGCAAACTCGGTCCGAAGTCCTTCGGGAGCAAAAAAGGCCAGAGTCGTTCGCCCGTCAGCGCGCAGTACCGTCAGCGGCTGGGCCGTGGCGTAGCGCAGGTACAGGCCATTAGCCAGCTCCAACCCAATGGGGAAGATAGCGCTCACTCCCCACTGCAGCCGCAGACCACCCTCACGCGGCAGACGCAGCCGTCCCTCCGGCAGCAGGACCTCCAGCGTGATCCCCTCCAGATCCTGGCCCACGGCATGATCCTGATAGGTATTGACAAAGAGAAAGCCCTGACCCTGTTGAGCACGCGCCGCACAGCGCAGTACCC
Organism: Thermogemmatispora aurantia; assembly: GCF_008974285.1. Taxonomy (GTDB): domain Bacteria; phylum Chloroflexota; class Ktedonobacteria; order Ktedonobacterales; family Ktedonobacteraceae; genus Thermogemmatispora; species Thermogemmatispora aurantia. The sequence goes on from NZ_BKZV01000003.1 coordinate 309,747, forward strand.
CAGTCATCTGCGGCTTCACGGCAGCGGCCCCCGGAGGTAGCACCACTGGCAGCGGAGCCAGTTGACTGCCGAACTCCGCCAAGAAGAGGTGCAACAGGCGCAGATGATGATAGGAGGGATGGAGCTGACCATACTCCCCCAGAGGGGCCTGGAAATCATAAGAGAGACGCGGCACCGTAAACTCGTTGAAGAAGCTGTGACGACCGACCGGATTCGAGCCACCGTGGTACATGTAATAACCCAGCCAGTTGCAGCCGCTGCCCAGAGCCACCAGGGCCAGCGCCTGCGTGCATTCAGGTGGCACCTGGGGACGATGAAGATAGGTCATCTGGATGCCGGCCCCCAGCTCGCAATAGGCGTACGGATAGCGCTCTACTGGATAGCGGAAGGCCCCGGCCCGCCACCAGTCGCTTTCGGGCTGCTGCGGGGAGCGAAAGAGAAATTCACGGCTGGGCGATGGCTCAAAGGCAGGATCAGGCTCCCAGGGCGTAAAAGGATAGGCGGCATGCATCGGCAAAAACCCCTCCGCGGGTACGGCAGCTCCCCCCCAGGCCGTGCAGGTGTAGAGGGGTGCCTCCAGACCTACCTCGCGGGCCAGGGTCAGCAGGCGCTCCAGATGGGCTGTTCCATCGTTGCCCCGCGGCACCCACTCGCTGCCAGGCCGAAAAGTTAGCTCCCAGGGCGCCCCAGCATGCATATACTCGTTCTCTAGCTGCACGCCGAGAATTGGCCCTCCCTCCTGAAAAAAGAGTCCCCGCACCTGACGCGCGATCTCAGCGAAGTAGCGGCGCACATAGAACAGATAGCGCTCGTCATTCGAGCGCACAGCCACCGCCCGCCCGTAAAGCCAGTCGGGCAACCCACCGTTACGACACTCGCCATGCACAAACGGTCCTACACGTAGCAGAATCTCCAGCCCCATCTCACTGCAGAGCCGCACAAAGGCGCGCAGATCGCGATTGTCCGACCAGTCAAAGCGTCCCTCCTCTTCCTCGACGTGAATCCAGAAAACATAGATGGAGACCAGCGACAGACCGCCGGCACGCATCTTCTGCAGCGCTTCACGCCAGTAGCGGCGCGGATAGCGCGAGGGATGGAACTCGCCCATGACGGGAATCCAGGGCTGCCCGTTGCGGAGTAAATAGCGATGCGCCAGAGCCAGAGTTTCTCCTTGCGGCGAGCGTGCCAGGAGGCGCGGCTCTGGTAGCCCCTCCGCCGCTGCCTCCGCAGCGCGCAGGTCGAGTCGATAGTAGGAACGATCATCAGCGGATAGGCGTGGCTGCCAGGATGTGGCGGACAATGGGCTTCTCCCTCCTGCTCTTCTCTCTTACTGACTGAAGAATCACTTGCTCGATCACTCACACGCTGAGGCCGCCAGCAGTCTGAGTGCCGGGCGCTACCTATTTGTCAGGTTGAGCTGTCGTCAGGAACTATAGTTGTATAGGGGACAGCCAGCCAGAACCTGAACGGCGACCACAGACATAGATGGAGGCGCCAGGCGGGTAGAGAGCGCCAGCAGCGTGACAGACAGGTCGGACGCAGACAAAACGCCCGGTCAGGACGAAACAGGGGCCGCGGTGGACTGGCGTACCACCAGAGAAGGCGGGACCAGACGCAGCGGGGCTGTCTCTGCCTGGCGCTGAGGCGCGCCATCGTTGCCCTCGCCAGCCAGCGGCAACTCGTGCCCCTGCTCCCGGCTCGCCGCCTCAATTTGGGCCAGCAGTAGCTCCGTCGCCTCCTGAGCCAGGCGAGTTTTGGGAATAGCGATGGTCGTCAGGGGCGGACGCAGATGGGCAGAGACCACAATGTCGTCAAGGCCAACGATCGAGATATCCTCGGGTACGCGCAGCCCGCGGTCAAGGACCAGCTCCATTGCCCCGAGGGCCATCCAATCGTTCGTCGCAAAGATCGCCGTTGGCGGCGCCAGCTCCTGCCCGACGCTCAACAACTGACGCGCCGCTGCATAGCCGCTTTCCAGCGAGGAATCACCCAGGGCAATACGGTCCGGGGGTAGCTCCAGTCCAGCCTGCCGCAATGTCGTACGGAAACCTTCTAATCGCAGGTGCTGCTGAGGCTCATCAACAATCACGGCAATGCGCCGATGCCCCAGCGCCAGCAGATGCTCGGCAGCCAGCTGCCCCGCCCGGAAGAAATCTACCGTGACCTGGGGGATGTCCGACGGCGACTCATTCTCTTGCCAGTCGCAGAGCACAATGGGCACTCCCTGACGGAAATAGTGCGCAATGTCGGCTATGTCCATGCTCGACCCCATGATGATGTAGCCATCAACCCAGCGACTCATCAGCCGCTCCATCTGCTGCCGCCCCAGGGCAAAATCACCGTGCGTGTTGCAGAAGAGGGTCTGGTAATCCCGCTGGCGAAGAATGTGCTCGATGGCCTCCATGATCTCAGGATAGAAGGGGTTGGCAATGGTGGGCAGGATGAGAGCCACGGTAAAGGTCCGGTGCTGCGAGAGGTTGCGCGCCAGTAGATTGGGCCGATACCCTAGCTCCCGAGCATAGTAGAGCACACGCTGACGCGTGGCCTCGCTGACCTTGCCTTTGCCACTCAGAACGTTGGCAACTGTGCTTTTGGCAACCCCTGCCGCCCGCGCAATGTCGTAAATCGTAACCATGTGCCCCTTTCTGGCTGCCCCAGGCCGTTCATGCTGCCACTGCTGAAAGCGAGATTCCTTCATCGAAAGCGCATCCTCAACTCTTCGCTTAGAGTATAGAAGATGGACCGGTCCATGTCAAGTAATAGTCCATTCACCCTTGACATGGACCGGTCCATCTTCTATACTTTTCGCGTGTGGACCGTTCCACCTCCCCCTTATCAGGGCAGGCAAGGAAAGCGGTCGGATTGGTCGGCCTGGCAGGAAGCCGGCGCCCCACACCAGCGAGCGGCTGAAAGAGGGCGATCTGGGTAGGCAGGGATGAACGGACGGGCGGACGGACGGACGAACTAATGGGCAAGGCGGATGAAGAGACGACTGAGGGGATGGATGGGAGGAGAGACGGATGACTGAGTCAGTGCCGAGAGGACGAACCAACGAATCGACGTCGCCGGGTCAATCGGTCACTCAGTTGAGTGCGTCTGCAGTGTCTTTAGCAGGCGTCAGCTCCTACAGTGCAGTCAAGGAGGAAACGAGAGATGAACCGCGGTCTCCTATTTTGCCGTGCCAGGGGGATGGCCAAGGCCGGCCTGCTGCTGCTCCTGGCGCTCAGCATCGGCAGCTATCTCGTGGCCTGTGGTGGGACGCCCGCCAGCTCTGGGCCGGTGACGCTCACCTTCTGGTCCTGGGTGCCCAACCTCCAGCAAGCGATTGATCTCTTCGAGAAGAGCCATCCCAACATCAAGATCAAATGGCAGAACGTCGGTTCGGGCGGCACGGAGTACACCAAGCTGACGACAGCTCTCAAGGCCGGCTCAGGCGCTCCCGACGTGGTGCAAATCGAGTACGCTTATCTTCCCCAGTACATCCTCAGCGGGAAGCTGGTTGACCTTTCGCAATACGGGGCCAACGACGTGAAGGATCAGTTCGTCCCCTGGACCTGGGCCCAGGTCACCAGCGGCGGTAAGGTGTATGCCATCCCCCAGGATACCGGCCCGATGGGCCTGCTCTACCGCGAGGATATCTTTAAGCAATATAACCTCCCCGTCCCCACCACCTGGGACCAGTACGCCCAGGAAGCCATTCAGCTGCATAAGGCCAATCCCAAGATTTATATCACTGACTTCTCTGCCAGCGATGGCCCCTGGTTCTTCTCGCTGCTCTGGCAGGCCGGTTCCCAGCCCTTCGTGGTCAATGGAACGACGCTCAAGATCCATCTGGATGACACCGCCGCGCTTAAGGTGGCGAACTACTGGGGAAACCTGGTCAAGAGTGGGGCGGTGAGCACCACCGCTGATTGGAACAACGACTGGTACGCCGCGCTCCAGAATGGGACGCTGGCTACGTGGATCACTGCCGCCTGGGCGCCGTCCGATCTGGAGGGATTCGCGCCAAAGTCCGCCGGCCTGTGGCGCGTGGCGCCGCTACCCCAGTGGACTGCTGGAGAGCAGGCCTCGGCCAACTGGGGCGGCTCGACCGATGCGGTGACGACCCAATGCCAGCACCCCGCGGAGGCTGCGGAGTTCGTCAAGTGGCTCAACACGAACCCCGAGGCTGTCAAGATCTTGACCCAGAAGCTCTACCTCTTCCCCTCTCAGAAGAGCGCTCTACAGGACCCGAGCTTCGATACGGCCAACTCATTCTACGGTGGTCAGCAGGTCAACCGCATCTTCGTGGAGTCCGCTCAGGAGGTCAATACTTCTTTCCAGTGGAGTCCTTTCCAGGACTATGTCTTCTCCCAGCTGCAGAATCAGCTGGCGGCGGCGGTGAACGGCAAGATCTCGTTCGAGCAGGCGATGCATAATACGCAGAACGCGGTGGTGGCCTACGCGCGCTCACAGGGCTTTACGGTCATCTCATGAGCAAGGACGTCAGGGAGGTGCCGGGACCCAGGACCGGGTGTCGGTCGGTCAGCAACCGGGGCCAGCCGCTCGATCGCTCCCGGCACCGCTCCTGGCCCACGATGCCCTGCTGCTCCCAGGCTCGGCGCTGGGTCGGCTCTTCCTCACCCTCTCTTTTGCCTTCCTCGTCTGAATGAGAGGCCTGTACGATGATACCGTCACGGCATATGGCAAAGCATAGTCAGACTGAAGCAATACAGCAAGCGATCGAGGTCCAGGAACTGGCACCGCCCGCCAGCGGCCTTCCCAGCGCTCTGCGGCGCTGGCGACGCTGGCGCCAGCGAGCGGTGATCCCTTACCTCTTCTTGCTCCCGTTCTTGCTGCTCTTCTCATTCTTTATCCTGGTACCGCTACTATACGCGCTTTGGACTAGCTTCTTCGTCGAGCGTTTGATCGGAGGCACTACCTTCGTAGGACTGCAAAATTATCAGGAGGTCCTGCACGACGGCAATTTCTGGGAGGGGGTGCGCAATGTCCTCCTGCTCCTGTTTACGCAGGTGCCCTTGATGCTCGGCCTCGCCCTGGTGCTGGCCCTGCTGCTCGATAGCCAGATCGTGCGCCTCAAGACAATCTTCCGCCTGGGCTACTTTCTTCCCTATGCGATCCCCAGCGTGATCGGCGCTTTGCTCTGGGGCTATCTGTATAGCGCTCATATCGGCCCTTTCGCCCAACTGGCGGAGTTGCTGCACTGGCCCCCACCGCCCTTCTTGACCGCCGCCGGCCTCCTGCCTTCGATCGCCAATATTTTGACCTGGCAGTGGACCGGTTACAATATGGTGATCCTTTATGCCGCCCTGCAGGCCATCCCGCCGGAGCTCTACGATGCGGCGCGCGTAGACGGGGCCAGCGGCTGGGAGATCGCCCAACGCATCAAGATTCCGCTGATCGCCCCGGCCATTGTGCTGACAGTGGTCTTCTCGATCATTGGGACACTGCAGCTCTTCAATGAGCCGCAGATCATGACGGCCATCGTCCCTAATCTGATCCAGGACCACTATACGCCGAACCTCTACGCCTATAACCTGGCCTTCACGAACCAGCAGTATAACTACGCCGCCGCGGTCTCCTTCGGGCTCGGCGCCGTGGTCTTCGTCTTCTCCTACGTCTTCATGCTTGTGACCTATCGCAGGGGGCAACGCTGATGGCTCGTATTGGATCGCTTCCGGCTGGCGGCCCTGTCGCTGCCACACGGCAGACCTCGGCCCGGGCAGTGGGTCGACGCAGCGGCTGGACGCTGCGCGGTCTGGTCCTGCTCTTCCTGGTGCTGATGCTGGTCTACTTTGTGATCCCGCTCTTCTGGCTGGTGGTTTCGGCGACGAAGACCAACGATGAGCTGTTCTCGACTTTCGGACTGTGGTTCGCGCCGGATTTCCATCTGCTGGAGAACCTGCACGATGTCTTTACTTACGATGACGGCATCTTCGTTACCTGGCTGACCAACTCGGCCTACTACGCGGTAGTGAGTGCCCTGGGAGCCTCCCTGATCGCGACACTGGCCGGTTACACCTTCGCCAAGCTCTCTTTCCCAGGGCGCGAGCTGGTCTTCGCTATTATCCTGGGGAGCATCATGGTACCCAATACAGCCCTGGCTATCCCCACCTACCTGGTACTGAGTAAGGTCGGCCTGGTGAATACGCCGCTGGCCATCATCTTGCCATCGCTGGTGACCCCCTTTGGGGTCTATTTGATGCGCGTCTACGCTGAGCAGGCGCTCCCTGACGATTTGCTCGATGCAGCACGCGTCGATGGGGCTAGCGAGTGGCGCATTTTCTGGAGCATTGCCCTGCGCTTGCTGGCTCCCGGCTTTGTGACGGTGCTGCTGCTGACCTTCGTGGGAACGTGGAATAACTTTTTCCTGCCCCTGGTGGTAACCAATAACCCGGCGTACTACCCGCTGACAGTTGGCCTGGCCAATTGGAATCAGCTGTCCCAGACCTTCAGTGGGTCGCGCATTCTCTATACGCTGGTGATTACCGGCTCGCTGATCTCGGTGATCCCACTCATGATCGGCTTTCTCTTCCTGCAGCGCTACTGGCAGAGCGGTTTGACCTTTGGCAGCCTGCGCTCTTAGTGCTCTTGTGGCCCGTCTGCCCTCTGCCAGGCATCGTCACTGTGGTAGGTTCTGTCCTGTTGTTGTTGAGGTTGCCGGCCCAGGTGAGACGCGAGCAAAGCCACTCCCAGTCTGTAGCTAGCCCTGGCCGGCAGATAGGGCAGGATGCCCTGAGACTTCTCGATCTCACTGAGGAAGGTAGGCAGAATCGATGGATCGCAAAGAGCAGAACTATCCCCTCTCTGTTGCCAGGGGCGTGCGATCCGCGCCCGCCCTCTGGAGAGAGCACGTCAGCCGACGGCGTTTCCTTGGTCAGATGGCCTCAGCAACAGCCCTGGCCGGCGGTCTGACCCTCGGCGGCGGTCTGCCAGCGGCGCTGGCGGCTCCGCACCCGGCTCCTCGCCAGAGCGGTCGACCCCGCCCCCGAGTGCTGGGTCACGACCTTTCTACGCTGCAGCAGCTGGAAGACGTCGGCAAGCACTTTTCTGATCAGGGGCACGTGCTGCCCGCCGAGCAGATCGTGGCTCATCATGGCGCGACGTTTATCCGTGAACGACTGTGGGTCCAGCCGCCGATCCCGTACAACGATCTGCCACATATTTTGACGATGGCCCACCGGATCAAGGCTGCGGGCCTGCACTTCTTGCTCGATTTCCATTACTCCGATTTCTGGGCCGACCCCAGCCATCAGACGACGCCACAGAGCTGGCAGGGCCAGGATCTGGCAACGCTGGCACAGACGGTCTACGATTATACGCGCTCGGTGCTGGGGGCCCTGGCACGCCAGGGGACACTACCAGAGATGGTGCAGACGGGTAACGAGGTGACTGCAGGGATGCTCTGGCCCCAGGGCCAGATCTACGTCAACGGGACAGAGCGCTGGCCCCAGTTCGCAACTTTGCTGAAGGCGGCTATCGCCGCTGTACGCGATACCAGCCAGGCGATCGAGGTGATGGTGCACATCGATCGCGGTGGCGATAATGCTGGCAGCCGCTACTTCTTCGACCACGTACTGGCTCAGGGCGTAGATTTCGACGTGATTGGCCTGTCATACTATCCGTGGTGGCATGGGCCGCTCTCGGCGCTGCAGGCGAATCTCAACGATCTGGCGCCGCGCTATGGCAAGGACCTGGTGGTCGTGGAGACAGCTTATCCCTGGACCTTGACCGATGGGGACAGCGAGCCAAATATTGTCAATGCCCAGACGCCACTGCTGCCAGGCTATCCACCGACCCCCGAGGGACAGCTGGCCTATATCCGCACGGTGCGGGCCATCGTAGAAGGGGTGCCACAAGGCCGAGGACGGGGATTGGTCTATTGGGAATCTGCCTGGATACCCGGGGTAGGCTGGGAGCCAGGGGCTGGCGACGCCTGGGACAACATGACACTCTTTGATCGTCAAGGTCGGGCCTTGCCTTCGATTCGCTGCTACCAGTAGCAAACCAGGCACGAACGAGCAGATATCTTCCCTTCTCCTCTCTAACGACCGAGTGTTCAAGCAGTATCGAGGCCGACACAGTCGCCATGCGCCCACACAAGTGGCCCAATCTACCGGTTTGGTAGATTGGGCTGTTTTGCCTCCCTTCCGGCGCACGGTCCCAGCCAGGACGGCAAGCGCTTCCCCTCTCTCCCTCCATTGTTACCGCCAGCCCGCCAGCCCGAAACGTCAACTTCTCTGCCTCTCCTCTTTAGTCGACTCGCACCTCTCGCCAGACTGGTGGCTAGCGAATGACGCCACAGGAGGCAATGCTGGCAGCGTGTTCCTGCAATAGAGTCCCCGCAACGGTCAGGAGCAGACGCACGCGCTCGTCGCTGATACGGTAATAGACATATTTCCCCTCGCGCACCCCTTGCACCAGGCCGCACCAGCGCAGGCAGCCCAGATGGGTCGAGACCCGCCCCTGGGGCACTCCCAGGGCCGCTACTAGCTCGCTGACCGTGCGCCCCTGGGCCGGAGCCTCCAGTAGTAAGGCGAGCAGGCGCAGCCGTGTCGGGTCGCTGAGCACCTTGAAGAAGCGCGCGTAAAGCTCAGCAGCTTCTGGTGTCAGGGCCTCCTCGCTCACGGGCCGGTCCCGCACCTCGTCGCGCTGCCTGTCCGCCAGACCGGCTGTTGTCACTACCTGCGACGTGGCGCTGTCGCTGTTTCTCGCTCCCTCACTCTTCATATACGCTTCTGCCTCTTCTTTGCTTGTTACCATCCGACAGCTCTCATATATATCCGTATAGGCTGATAGGAGGATGATACCACTCGACAGCACGCGCGTCAAGGAAAGCGGCCTGGTGACCTGTAGCTTCCGGCGGCCAGCCGGCGAAGGAGCAGAGAGGCTAGGAGACCAGGCAGGCTAGATAAGCGACAATCCCGGCCTGTGTACTATACTAATACTAACCGTCCTGCTACAGCTGACGGGCGCCGCGGCGCGCCGCTGTTGGTCAGCAGGAATAGCTAAGAGGACAAAAGAAAACAGGCGAGAAGGGAACAAACGAAGAACAGCGAGTGGCCAGGAGATCGGTCCGGCTGGCCAGGCAGCGACCGCTTGCATCGTTCAGGATGAAGCGACTGCAGGCTCAAGTCCAGGCCAGCCACCGGTTTCGAAGACAGTATTGTCTATCCCTATTGGGAAGGGAAGCGCACAACGTATGTGGAAAGATCTCCTTGCTCAAGGAAAATTCGCACGGCTCTGTCATTTAGCCGCCAGGTTAATCATGGTTCTTGGGCTGGCTACCGCTGCAGTGGAGGTATACCTGATCTGGAGTACCTATCAGCGTCTCATCCAGCTCGGGCTTGCTCCCGGCAGCAGTGGGGCCTTCTTCGTCAGCCCGGACAGTTCTCCGTATCTGCGGATGATTACGGGTAGCACTGTGAGCTGGCTTGACCTCACGGGACCGCTGGCTTTCCTCTTCGGCACTATCGCCACCACTATCTTTTATAGCCTCCTGCTGACCCTGATCGGGCACCTACTCAGTGCCTTCGCCAGCGCAGGCCCCGCCCCGGCAGGAGCACGCACTGAGGCAGCACAGGCTGGTCCCAGCGAGGATGAGCCGGTGGACGGCCTGATCTTCCAATCGCTAGACGAGGTGGAGGCAGGCGAGAGGGGTCGAGGCAGGCGGAGCCACTAAATCGGCAGGTGCCCAGGCGCGCGCCGGCTCCTCCCCCTCCACGCCGGCGCTACTGGCTTCAGGCCGACTCAGCCTCAGCCGGCGCTTGCAGCCAGCGGCAAACTGGCGCCGATAAGCTGGCTGACGGCACGGCTCATGCGCACAGGATTGCGCGTTGAGGTGAGATCGCGATAGCCATCAACGAGGACGTGGGCCCGCGGCCCCCCTTCTGTCTGAGGTCGAGCTTCACCCCAGAGACGTCGCTCCTGACCAGCGCAGGCACTTGCCCCCAGGCGATTCATGACGAGCATATTCTCGCGGGCCAACAGGCGATGGGGCAGATAGGCATAGAGCGGCGAACGCAACTCAGCCAGCTGAGCCTCGATCTGCTCCGGCCCGTGGCCATAGTGGTGGCAGGCCTCCCGCACCTGGCTGCGCAACGTCTCTTCGTCCGGGCTGAAGATCGCATCGAGAGCCTGAAGCAGATTCATGACGCGATTCAGGAGTACGGCCCGACCATGGCGGAGCCGCCGTAACAGCAGATTCGGCCCTCCTTGTCCCTGACGGTGCGTCTCCTGGATCTGGCGCGTGAGATCGGCAAAAGGCATAGCGTCCAGCCGCCGCTGTAGGAAAGCAACCACTTCGGCGGTCTCGCCCTCCTGCCAGCCGCGCAGCAGCTGCAGACAGCGCTCGCCCTCGTAGCGTTCGATGGTCTTGGGCACGCTCAGCAGTCGGTCTTTGCACTCGCAGATCCAGAGAGCATGGAAATAGCGCACCGTCATCTCGATAGGGAAGGTCGCAAAGCGCTCCTGCCCCTGCACCTGCTGGACAAAGAGGAACGCAGCTTCAAATTCGGGGCGCAGACGTGCGAAGGCGTTCAGCTTCTGCTCGACCAGCATCTCTGTCGCTTCGTCGCTTGTTGCTTGCCTGGCGTACATGGCTCGCCTCCCCTCAGAGCATTGGCCAGTTGATCACAGACCGACAGCTGCCTCCTGACTACGAAAGGAAGAGAGATGAGGCCTGCCCTTCTCTTCCGCCCGGCCTTGGTCCAGTCTGAAGCAGGCGGGCTAGCAGACAGGCAAGTAGAGAGACACGCAGCGAGTCAGGTGGCTGCGACGGTTGCTCCGACCAGCATTGCAATTATCCAGGAACAGACATCTTGAGACACCCTGCCCTTATTGTACCGCCATCGACGGTGCGGGACAAGCGCGACAGGGAGGGATGGCTCGCCTGCTCCCTGGGGCCAGCTTGTGCTTGCCTGGCGGGCCGGAACAGGTTGGGCAGGAAAGAGCAAGGCTCGTAGACTCAGGCGGCAAAAGAGTTGACGGTCAGGCGCTAAGCTGTTATCATGACGGAAGATCAGTGCAAGAGCCATTTCAGCAGCAAGGCAACACGCTATGGATGAACCACGCACCTGGCGCGAACTGCTAGGAACCATCATCTCTGATACCCATGAGAGACAGCGCCTGGCCGAGGAGCTGGGGGTGACGCCCACCACGTTGGGTCGTTGGGTTTCCGGCACTTCCGACCCTCGCCCTCAGAATCTCCGCCTGTTACTCAAGGCACTGCCCCAGTACCGCGAGCAGCTGCAGGAGCTGATTCAGGCCGAGTTTGAGGACTTCGTGACAGCTCCCTCTGACGACTCATCCCTTGAGATTCCCGCTGCTTTCTATGCGCGGATCTTCCGGGCCCGCGCAACGACGACCGAGGCGATGCGCTACTGGTCGCTGAGCAACCTGATCCTCCAGCAGGCGCTGGGACAGCTCGACCCCGATCATATGGGGATGGCCGTGCGTGTGGTGCGCTGTATGCCTCCCAAGGAGGGAAAGATCCGCAGCCTGCGCGAGTGGCTCGGACTGGGCACTCCACCGTGGGGGGGGGAGCTGGAGCACAAAGCGATGTTTCTGAGCGCTGAGTCCCTCTCGGGCTATGTGGTGAGTTCCTGCCGCCCGAACGCCATTCAGAATATCGATGAGGAGCACTCGCTCATCCCCGCTCATCGCGATCCTTATGAGCGCAGCGCCGCCGCCCACCCTATCCTCTACGCCGGACGCGTCGCCGGCTGCTTCCTGGTCTCCAGCACTCAGCCCTACTACTTCCTCTCCCAGGCTCGCCTGACGCTCATTCAGCAGTATGCCGATTTGCTGGCCCTGGCCTTCGATCCCCAGGAGTTCTATGATCCTAAAGATATCGAACTGCGGGTCATGCCAGACCAGAGCATCCAGCGGCAGTATTTTATGCAGTTCCGCCGCCGCGTCTCAGAGGTGATGATGGAGGCCACTCGCTCGGGCCACTCGCTCAATAATCTGCAGGCGGAACAGCTGGTCTGGCAGGAGCTGGAAGATAAGTTGCTCGAATTGTCTCTGCGACTCAATTGAAGAGGCTCTAGAATAGAAGATCGTCTATGTTCGACGACTTTGACTGGCGGGAGCAGGAAAGCGGCGAGCTTGATCCGCGCTGGCGGCGCACCTGCCTGGGTGGCGGACGTCTGAGCATGGAGCAGTCGCGTCTGCGCCTGGAGTTAGAGGCCAGCCGCCAGGGGGAGTACAGCGACGCACAGATCGACGACTATGGTGAGCTGCCGCGTCGGGCTTTCCCCTGGCATCCACCGCTGCGTCTGGAGGTACGAGCCTCCTTCTCTCATCCGGCGGCTACACTGGCCAGTACGGCGGAGACGCCGGGGCTGCTGCGCGGGACCGCCGGCTTCGGTTTCTGGAATTACCCGTTCTCGCTGCGCGGGGATATATTGATGCTCCCCGAGGCAGTCTGGTTCTTCTACGCCTCACCTCCTTCGAATATGGCCCTGGTGCCCGGCGTGCCGGGCTGGGGATGGAAAGCGCAAGTAGTGCATGCGCTGCGCCCGAGCTTCCTGACGGCAGCCGTGCCCACGGCTCTGGCAGCCCTCTGGGGGCGGCTCAGCGGTGAGCTGCGCCCCGCGGCGCGCTGGCTGCAGCGCCTGACCGGGGCCCAGGAGCGCCTGCTGGAGGAAGTTGTCCTCACGGACTGGCATACCTATGCCCTTGAGTGGTTGCCATCGCAGGCCCGTTTCTTTGTGGACGGCAGCCTCCTCTTTACCGCTCCCTCACCCCCAGTGCGCCCCCTGGGCTTCGTGGCTTGGGTAGACAACCAGTATGCGATCGCCACCCCGCGCGCTACCTTGCGTTTCGGTACGATCGCGACTGGCCGCCAGTGGCTGGATCTTGACTATGTGCGCATCGAGCCACTTTAGAAGGATAGTACCTCTTTCGCCTCCTTGATGGGTGGTTCCAGCACCTCATCGATGATGCCGTATTCGACGGCCTCGGCGGCGCTCAGGAAGAAGTCGCGGTCGGTGTCATGCTTGATGCGCTCCAATGGCTGGCCGGTATGCAGCTGTATGATCTCGTTGAGCATGTCTCGAGTGTGCAGCATCTCACGGGCATGGATCTCGATATCGCTGGCCTGGCCACTGACGCCGTTGGAGGTCCACGGCTGATGCAGATGGATGCGGGCATGCGGCAGGGCCCGACGCCGTCCACGGTCCCCTGCCATCAGCAGGATGGTACCAAAGCTGGCGGCATAGCCGACACAGGTGGTGGCGATGGGACAGGGCAACATGCGCATGGTGTCGTAAATGCCCAGACCGGCGGTGATGACGCCGCCTGGTGAACTGATGTAGAGGTTGATCTCCCGCTCGCTGCTCTCGGCAGCTAGAAAGAGGAGCTGGGCAATGACCAGTCCCGCCATCTGCTCCTCGATGGGGCCGTTGATCAGAATGATGCGCTCTTTGAGCAGACGAGAGTAGAGATCGTAGGCGCGCTCTCCGCGTCCCGTAGCTTCGATGACGGTCGGTACGTAAAGGGTAGCACTCATAACAACTGGTCCTTTCTCGCGGTTGCCCTCTGTCTGGTCTTCGTTCCTTTGCAGCTTACTCTTCTCCGGCTGCCTCTCGCCTTGATTCGAGGAGGCGACGTACAAAGTAGTAGTGCAGCTGGGTGCCACTTCCGCTGGCGCGCTCGTCGACAATGGCCTGGAGCAGCCAGCCCTCTTGCCCAAGCCTGGCCAGGCTGGCCTCGGAGAGCAGTGGCTCTTTGCGCAGATCAAGGCTGATGAGACGATACTCCCAGCGGGGAGGCTCCAGCTGGTGCTCTTCATAAACAATGGGAATATGCAAGGTTGACTGGATGTGTTCTTGTGTATATGACAGGAAGGGAGCCAGAGGACGTGGTAGCATGCAGGTACTCCTTTCTCTTCTCTGATGCGACGTCGGCCTGCCTGGTCAGGTCCGGTTCAGGTTTCCGCCTCGCCTGCTCCTCCCCCGCTGCGACTGGCAGGCCGGCAAGGGGAGGACACCTTGAATATAGCAAAGTGGAGGGGTATAGTGATAGCAAAAAGCGATGCTATCAGCATAGCTGCCCGCCAGGCTATGCTATGAGCATAGCTCTCGAAGGCGGCAGAGAGGCCACAGACTCCTCTGCAAGGGAGGAGCGCAGAAAGGAGCGTGGGGATGGCCGATCTTCAAGAGACGCTCGGGAAGGTGATTCGCCGGGAGCGCCAGCAGCGCCGGCTGACGATGCGCGAGCTGGGAGAGCGCGCTGGTCTCTCGGAGATCTATGTTGGTGAAATTGAGCGCGGCCAGAAGTATCCCTCGGCCCGGGTGTTGGAGAGTGTGGCAGCAGCCCTTGATCTGGAGGTCGCCGAGTTATTGGAGCTGGTTGCTACCGAGCTGCGCGAAGCCTCGGCGGCAGCCCGCAGCAGAACCGCTGGTCTCGGCTTCGGCTTCGGGAGGCCGGAGCCTGTTCGCAGCAGCATTGGCACTCAGGAGAAGGGAGCAGCGTCCAGCGAACCATTGGCTGCTCAGCAGGTGTTGACGATGGCCAGCTTCAGTTCCCTGTTGCTGGCCGGACGGCTGGGAGAGGCGGCGATCCGGCGCTCACGCCGCTAGGCCAGGATACGCGGTTCGGCTCGCTACAGAGGAGGGCTTACAGGCACAGACGGTGTGGCGCTACCCTCCTCTGTTGTGTTTCGCCGGGAGGCAAGCCTTGCCTTGTATCAGCTTTGCATGGTGACCACCGTGTGGCAGCGGGACCGGGCGCGGCTGTGCAGGTGCTGGCGAGCTGGCCTGACGTGACGGCGGGCGCTGGAGGCCAGATGAGAAGAGCAAAGTCCCCCTTCCGTCACCAGCGCCACCAGCGGCGCGGTCGATGGGCATAGCTCCCACGGCGGTAGTAGTAAGGGGAAAGGCGACGATAGGCGAAGGCACTCCAGATGAAGACCAGGACCGCCGCCGCCAATACCGACGTTACCAACGGGACGCCGTTGAGGTATGGCTCACCGCTGATGTGCCAGTGGAGGACGCCATCAACCAGAAAAATGGCCAGCAGGCCCAACAGGATGGCCCCGACAATGCCGCCGGGGGCGTGACGACGAGCGATGAATTCTCCCACTACTCCGACAATTGCGGCAATGATAACCCAGATGATGAGCTGCTCCAGGCTGATAGTCATGTTGACATGCACCTCCTTGTTTAAGCCGGTCTCGCCCGGCTTTCCCTGGATGCTCGCTTCTACAGCATCTGGGTAAAACACGTGCTTCCCGCGCCGCGAGTTTCAGGCCGCCCAAGCCACGAACGCTCTTTGCTGGCCCGCGCCCCTCTCCTTCTTTTCCTTCAGGCTATAAGAATTCGTGACCATGAGCCAGGAGAACGGCCCGCGCGGCTTCTAGCTGCGGCTCGCGCACTAAAAGATAGTCGGTATCGTAGGTAGAGAGTGCAAAGACTGGAATATGAGCATCGGCCAGCGGCCTGAGCAGCGTGGCGAGTATCCCAGTCAAAACAAAATCGAGGGGGCCCACGACCTTGAGGGCGGCCCAATCTGACGCACAGGGTACACCTTCGGGCACCCACTCTTGAGGGCAAACCACCGACAGCTCATCGGCGGTTCACGTGAGCGCCAGCAAAGGCCGCCGTTCCAGGCCGGCGGCAGAGAGCCAAGCTGGCAGCGGGCTTTCAGGAGCGAGACGACAAATCGCCAGCTTGTGGGCAGCTACCAGCAATTGCATAGGCATCAGTCCTTTCTCACCTCTGTTGTACCTGTTGGCACTGCCGTCCTGACTCTGGCCAATCAGGGCAAACAGGCTTGTCCAGAAGGACCTCGTAAGGACAGGACCTACGATAGCATAGCCCTTTGGTCCTGTCCAGAATCGTTCGTTCTTTCCAGCGGATTGCAAGCAAGCAGCGACGATGTTATAGTAGTAAGAGAAAGGAAAGCTGCATAGCTGTACAGGTTTTACGAAGACGAAAGGAGCAAGCCGGGATGGCCACTCGTCCGCGAGGAAGCGAGACCAGGGGAAGCGCTGAGGCGACAGACCTCTGCCAGGTGCGCGCGGTGCATCCTGAGCAGGTGGAAGCTGTGCGGCAGAGCTTGCTGCCTCTGGAGAGTGCTATGCGTACGGCGGCCCTTTTTGCCGTTCTCAATGATCCAACGCGCCTGCAGGTGCTCTTTGCTCTGCTGCATGCTCCGGCTGGCGAGCTTTGCGTGTGTGATTTGGCTGCTGGCCTTGGCCGGGACGATACGACAATTTCTCATCAGCTGCGTGTGCTGCGCACGCAAGGCATTGTGAGTATGCGCAAAGTCGGGCGAGTGGTCTACTACCGTCTCGTTGATGACCATGTGCGTCAATTGCTTGAGCTGGGCCTGGCCCATGCGAGCGAGCCGGCAGGAGGGTCACCCGGTACCCTTTCCAAGGTGGAGGTTTCCGCATGACCATGTTTGTCGGTCATGGTGAAGAGCCTGCTATGAAGCAGATGAATAAGGGAAAGAACCCTGAGCAGGTGGGAGGGAGAGAGGCCGATCACAGTCATGAGCGCCATACTCATCTTCATGTTCACTCTCACGCCCATGCCCACCATGCTCATCAGGAGATGCCGCGGCGGAGCCTCCGTCTGGCCTTTCTGTTGACAACGGTGATCCTGCTCAGCCAGCTGATAGGTGGCCTCCTGGCCAACTCGTTGGCCCTCTTGTCGGAGGCTGGCCATGTGGTGACAGACCTCTTTGCGCTTGGTCTGGCCTGGTTTGCAGCGGTTCAGGCTGAGCGGCCCGCGAATGCGCGCCGTACCTTCGGCTATCATCGCGTCGGCATCTTGGCAGCACTGATCAATGCGGTGACCCTGATTGCCATCTCGGTGGGGATTCTCATCGAGGCGGTTGGGCGTCTGCGCCATCCAGCTGAGGTGCAGCCGCTGGCGATGTTCGTGACGCCTTTGATCGCGATCGCCATCAATCTCTTTATCAGCACTGTACTTCAGCGCAATGGTCACCATAATCTGAATACACGCGCAGCTCTGCTGCATGTGCTCGGCGATGTGGGGGCTTCGCTGGCGGTTATCGTCGGCGGCCTGGTGCTGCTGGCGACCGGTTGGAGTGCCGTTGATCCGCTGTTGTCAGTGGGAATCGCCCTGCTGCTGGCCTTGGGCGCCTGGCAAGTCGTGCGTGAGGCGACCGATATTCTACTGGAAGCGGCGCCGCGTGGCCTCTCAGTCTCCCAGCTCGCTCATGATATGCTACAGGTCGAGGGAGTCCGCGAGGTACACGATCTGCATGTCTGGACGATCGCAAGCGGGATGCCAGCGCTGGCTTGCCATGCGACGATCGAGGATGGGACGCCTGCCCGCAGCGCTTCGATCCGCTATGCACTGACGCAGATGCTGACGGAGAAGTACCATATCGATCACGCAACGATCCAATTTGAGTCGGAGAAGGATCGCCAGAGCTGTTGCCACGGTCAGAGCCTCTACTGTTGTCTCGATCCTTCGCGGCGTCCACGCCAGCCCCAGGCTACAGCTGAGGAATAAGCGCGGGGTCAGAGCCAGGGCTAAGAGCTTGCCTGACCCCGGCCCCCCTGGATGGTAAAAGCCTGAGATATCTGAATCTGTTCCCCTCTTTCCTCCTTCTTTTTCTTTTCGCTGGCCTCTGGGTCCTCAAACGATAGGTTCTCGTCTGCTCATGCATCCGGCCTGGCTGAGTGCGGGAGAGCGCTGCCTGGGGAAATTCCTCCGCTGGCCAGCTCGGTCCAGAGCCTATCAACTGATGGGCCTCCGAACCAGGAGCGAGCCAGGGGAAGAAAGAGGAGCTGAAGGCAGCCCCAGAGTGGGTTAGTGACCTTCCAGGTGCTCGATCTCCGCCGCCAGGGAGGAGGCAGCGTTTACAGGCTTCCTTTGTCCAAGAAGCAGGAAGGTGATGAAGGCAGCCAGACCGAGGAAGCAGATTACACTCGCCATCGGCAGAGCAGTGTGCGCGCCAGCAATGCCAACGAGCGGTGAGGCCAGCGCCCCCAGAATAAATTGCAGTAATCCAAGGAGGGCAGAGGCACTGCCGGCTGAGTGTGGATGGTCAGTCAGAGCTAAAGCGGCAGCATTCGGAAATACCATGCCCTGACTGGCGACGACGACGAAAAGCGCGGGGAGAATGCCTACCAATCCGACTCCGCTGATCACTGCTAAGAAGAGTCCTCCACCGCCCAGGGCCACGGCTGTCAAGGCTCCCGCCAGCAGCTTGCGCGGCGCTACTCTGCTAACGAGACGTCCGCTGATCTGTCCCATAACGGCAATGCCCAGGGCGTTTGCACCGAAGATCAGGCTGAAGGCCTGGGGCGAGAGACCATAGATCTCCTGCGTGACGAAGGGCGAGCCAGAAATGTAGGCGAACATGGCCGCCGCCGAGAGACCACAAGAGAGCGCATAGCCAATGAAGGCTTTATCGCTAAGCAGACGGCGAAAGGTGCCCAAGGTCACGCTTAACTCTCCGCTCTGCCGTCGCTCCGGCGGCAAGGTCTCAGGTAGCCCCAGAAGGACCGCTACCCACATCAAGGCTACAAGCAAGGCGAGGAAGAGAAAGATGCCACGCCAGTTGGTGAGACGCAGCATGAGGCCGCCGATAAGAGGGGCAGCGATGGGCGCAACGCCACTCACCAGCATGAGCATGGAGAAGAAACGGGCCAGGGCGATTCCACTGTATCTGTCGCGTACAATGGCTCGTGCGATGACGATGCCCGCAGCTCCGGCCAGTCCCTGGATCAGTCTGAGACCAATCAGGAGCGTAACCGATGGCACGGTGGTACACAAGAGCGAGGCCAGAATGTAGGCGAGTAATCCGACCAGTAAGGGACGCCGCCGCCCAAGGCTATCGCTCAGCGGCCCTGCTAACAATTGGCCAAGGGCAAGACCAACAAGGCAGGCGCTCAGCGTGAGCTGGGCCGCCGAGGCGCTGGCCCCCAGGTCACGGCTGAGCAGGGGCAGCGCCGGCAAATACATATCAATCGAGAGAGGACCAAAGGCTGCCAACGATCCAAGGATGATGATCAGCAGGATATAGCGCCATCTCTCCAACGAATCCACCTGATGATTGGGTCGCTCTGCATTATCCAATGATGTCTGTCTCATTCCTTCAGCTACCTGATAGATATACAAATATCTATATAAGGACGAAAAAATAAGCGCCACAGCAGAGATACTTGCTCCGGGCAGGGGGCTTGATCTGCTGCTCTCTTCCGACTGCCTTTTTGGCTGCAGTATCCCCAGGGAAGGGCCTGGACGTGGCATGCACTATGAGACGCCGGGGCGGCACCTTTTATTTTACTCTTGCAGGGAGGGCTTTGGCTCCCTCGGATGCTTCCAGTGCTCTTCTTGCTGACGAAGCTTCTCCAGAGCTTGCTGATAGAGAGGTGTGGCCAACTGGCGGGCCTCCGGCAGCCGTATCCGCGAGTACATCCAGGAAAACTTGGAGCGAACAGCTTCAGGTGTCCAGCCAGCTCGGGTACTGCTCAGCATGTCAAGAAAGGGTTGGACGTTGACCTCCAGGAAGCTGAGGCTGTCCGCCGCCTGAACCCAATCAGCTTCGGGCCATCCTCCTACCTCGTGCACGCGGATCAGGGCCATTACCTCTTCTATCAGATCGGGTGGCGCCTGGTGCTCGCGCAAAAAGTCGCCCACGATGCGCGCCGAGCGCTCGGAATGCGCTTGTAGATACAGCGGGTCATCTGCTCCACGCGAGAGATCTTGCTTTGGGCTATCGGGTCCAGGGAAGGCTCGCTCCATGTCGTGAGTCAGGGCCGCCAGCAGCATGGCCTCTGAAGCAGCCGGGTTGATCTGCCGCAGCCATTCTTCTGCCCTCAGAAGATGGGGGACCTGGGAACCGGCATGCTCCTTGACCCAGGAGCGAGCGCATGCCAGTAAGCTCTCCATCGATCGCCTCGCCCTTTCCTTATCAACGCAAGCAAGAAAGTACTGCTCACTATCTCTAAGCTTAAACACCCTGTCAAGCTCGCCTGGGTGCTGGTGCCGCAGCTCGCACCGTGAGCCTGGCGGCGATGCCCAGACCTCAACCGCAAGGTCGCCAGGCATTTGCTGATGGTGACAGTTTATCACTATTGAGCTTCATCGCCAGCTCAGAGGCTTGTAGCCGTTTTCCTCCCCCGTGGCTCTTCCTCAGACTACGCTGCGCAGCGCCTAGCTCCTCTGTCTCTGATCGGTTGACACCCTATGGTATCCATGCTACCATCAACGGCACAATTGGTTCTCTATCACTATATTTTCTATCGAAGTGCATGACTATGACCATTGCTAAAGGGAAATTGCGTAGATTGGTTCCCCTGGAGAGATGGAATCTGGTCGCGCTCGGCCTTATCCTGGTCGGGGTCAGCCTGCGCCTGATGCTGCTCAAGCAGCACTGGCCCTGGACCGATAGCGATGAGGGGATCTTTGGCCTGATGGCGCGCCATATTGCCTATCAGGGTGAGCACCCAACATTTATGTATGGCTCGTTCTATATGGGACCGCTCCAGGCTTACCTGGGCGCCGCCTTCTTTCACCTGTTCGGGTCATCGCTTCTCGCTCTACGACTTGGCCTGGTAATGCTCTTTGCTCTCTTTCTGGTTGCTCTCTATCTCCTGACCCGTACACTGTATACACCTGGGTTGAGCTTGCTGACACTGACGTTGCTGAGCCTTGGCTCACCTTATATGCTCACCTATGAGCTGCGCTCCTATGGGGGCTATCTGGAGATCCTTCTCTGCGGCACACTGGCGCTCCTGATCGCTACCTGGTTAGCACTCCCCACCAGCCCCACGCTCTCGCCACGCCGCCTCCTGCTCCGCTGCGGGGGCTATCTGGCCTGGGGCACTGTGGTGGGCCTGGGCCTCTGGAGCGATATGCTCATCTTACCACTAGTGGGCCTCTCCGGCCTGTTGATCGTGCTTTTCTGCTGGAGCGAGTTGGTACGCCTGTTCCCCATTGTTTGCATGGTGGGCGGCCTGGCACTGGGAATGTGGCCGCTGCTGGCTTACAATCTGCATGCGCCACCTGGTCTTGACACGCTCAGCGCTGTGACCGTGCAGCAGCAGGGGCCGGTGCCGCTACACTATACGCCAGCCCTGGTCTGGCAACAGATTAAGGCTACTATTCAGCTCTCTCTGCCCACGATTAGCGGCAACCCCTTCTGCCCAGTCAGCGAAGTGCCGGTCCTGCGGGACCCCACCAGCGCCCCTACACTGGCTTGCCGGTTGATCCATCTCGGCTGGGGCACCGGCTATTTGCTGCTCTTTCTCGCCGCCCTGGGGCTGGCCGGCTGGGATCTATGGCGCCTCGGACGGCGTCCTCGTCTGGAAGGCAAGGCCAACAAGCAGGCTGACCTCGTCCGAGCCAGCGCCCGCCTGCTGTTGCTGATTGCCGCCGCCATCACTCTGGTGCTCTTCATTCATAGCCTTGCACCGCTCAAGTGGCCCTCTCTGCATGGGCGCTACCTGATCATTTTTTGGATCGCTCTCCCCGCAATCCTCTGGCCCCTCTGGCAGGGTGCACGGGTCACGTGGTCCTTTCTGCCCAGGTTACGTCAGCCTGGTCGCGCGCTCTGCCTCGCTCTGCTGCTGTTGCTGCTGCTCTTCTATGGAATTGGTACGGCTCAGGCTTTTAGCGAAACTGCCACAGCTCAGATGTACTATCAACAGGATATGGCTTTCGTACAACGACTGGAGGAACTGGGCATAACCCACTTCTATAGCGATTATTGGACCTGCTATAAGGTGGCTTTCCTCAGCCAGGAGCGCCTGACCTGTGGGGTTGTCAACCAGCAGCTGCAGCCGGGCTATATTCGCTACTGGCCCTATTACTGGGCTACCCACGCCGATCACCATGCCGCTTACGTGCTGCCACGTAGCGACTACGATGCCGCCCTACAAGCGTTGATGGCCCAGCAGAATCGGCACTATCGCCTGACGCTCTACAGAGACTACTTTATCGTGCAACCAGTAGGATGACAGACCTGTCTGGCAAAGGACTTAGCACAGGCGCAAGGGTAGCGTCTCCTGTCAGAGGGGGAGTCGGAAGGAACGACCCTACCTAGGGGTAAAAGGCTTCTGCCCGTAGCCAATGAGAAAAGAGCAGCTGGCTCGCAGGCTGTTCCATTCCTGGTTAGCGCTGTCGATAAGATTATACACTTCTTGCTGCGAAAGGTTGAAATAGGCAGCCAGAGGTGTGCTGATCGCTTTCCAGATCTCGCGGAGGTCCAGGGCCAGCAGGGAGCCGATCCGTCCTCCCCACTCCCCTACCGGTGCTTCGACGGTGCGCATATATACGTTGACTAGCCTGGCTTCTTGAAGATAGCGTTCCAGGGAGCGCGCCACTGCTCCCTCCGTGTCTAAGCCTCGCTGCGCAGCCAATTGGGCCCCCATGCTCAGGAGCTTCTCGTTTGCCGGTCCTGCAGGGGTGACACGCAGACCTAGCCCAGGCTCGACCAACTCAACCCAGCCTCCAGGAGCAGTCAGCCGAGCCAGCTCGCGCACTACCTCCGGCCAGGCAGCCAGGGGCAGAGCTGAGGTCAGGAGCCGCTGGTGGACAAAATCGAAGGAGGCGTCGGCGAAGGGTAGGCCCCGCAGTACATCACCCTGGACGAAGCGATAATTGGAGGGAGGGGTGGTCGCCTTGAGCTGTTCCAGGTCGACGCCGACTACTTCCGCCTGTGGGAACTGCTGGCAGAGTTCAAAAGCCCATTGCCCGGTACCACAGCCGACATCCAGAATGCGCCGCGGCTGCCCAATTGGGGCCAGGTAGTTGGCCCGTAGCAGGGCCCGCAGAACGTAATGTTGGAAATCCAGCCGATTGACTTCGCCCAGGTCCTTGGGCAGCATGTAGGGCTGCTCTTGCAAAAAGCGACGCTCACCCTGCAGCGGCGGTAAAGCAGCCCCCTCCGCCACTACCTGGCCCGTCGCGCGCGACGCTGGCACAGAGCGCCGTCGCCGAAAAACCCACCAGGGCATGGAGAAGCTCCTTTCTGCAACGAGATGACCTGGCGCTGGTGGCAGTAGAAGCAGCAGTCGGCAGACAGCTAGCCAGACAGACACAGCCAGTGAGACTCAAATACCCTGATCTGCTTCTTCTGGAGCAGGCTCTGCTTCTTCTCCAAAGGCAGGAAGGGGGGCACATCCGGCGCCAGGCCTGGCGTCGTTATCCGCGAGCAATCGCTCAATTGAGAGTGTAGGTAAGACACGCGGCCTCTGTCAATTGTAAACACAGCCAGCTGAGGAGAGCACCGCCCTTTATTAACAGATTTTTTATGTGAGTAGATCAGACGTGCAGTAGAAGCGAGTCTTGAGGCCAGTTCGACGCCGCCAGTCCAGCGCCCTTCTTCGCTGTTGCCGCCAGCAGAAACAGTCGTGTACCATCTAAAAGATGATTCTACCCAACCGAACTAACAACATGAGTCCCATGACCCGCCTCTTGTCGGCGACGGCGGCGCTCACTCCTGCAGAGAGCTTGTGGGAGATGCCAGGAGGGGGTCCCTCTCTGCTGCTGAGATCTGAAGGAGGCATCAAGTGCAACAACGTCTTTCTGAGCAAGCCACGATTGATCTCCATTTGCACACGACCTGGAGCGATGGGCGCTGGACCGCGGCAGATCTTTTAGTCCACGTCCGCGAGCGGGGCTTTAAACTGATTGCCGTCACGGATCACGATCGGGTGGATACGATCCCTCAGCTGCAGGACCTGGCGAAGGAGCAGGGGGTTGCCGTCCTCAATGGCGTTGAGATCAGCGCTGCCTGGCGAGGCCAGATGGCCGATGTGCTTGGCTACGGCTTTGATCCTGAGCAGCCGGAGCTGCGGCGGCTGGTGGAGCAAGTACATGAGGGGCAGCGAGCTAACGCAGAGGAGGTTTATGCCGAGTTGCTCCGTCGCGGCTACTCCTTTCCCGAGCGGGAGCGGCTCCTGGCAGCGCAGGGTAACCAGCTGCGAGTCGCTGGTGACTGCGGCCTCCTTCTGTTGAAGCATGGCTATGTCTCCAGCTGGAGAGAGGCCCTCGCCCTGATCCGCGACGCGGGCTATCGGGAGATTAAGGTGGATCTGGCCGCTGCTATTGACGTGCTCCACCGCAGTGGGGGCCTGGCCCTGATCGCCCACCCGGGCCGCGGTCTGCGCGAACCGGCAGAGTTCACATTCTACAGCCCCGAGCTACTGGATCGCGTACGGGCGGAGGTCGCCTTCGATGGGCTCGAGGTCTACTATCCCACCCACGGGCCGGAGCTAGAGGCCATCTATGAAGCTTATGTCCGACGTCATGGGCTGGTCATGAGCGCTGGTTCGGATTCGCATGGCCCTCCTGGCCGTCTGCCTATCGGTTACCCAGCATGGCGCTGCCGAGCGCTATTGGAGCGGCTAGGGATCGCGGTCGAGCCGGAGGCAGCAGCTGCTGACAGCTAAAGGGAGCGAGGAGACTGTCCTCTTGTGCGCCTGCTATTGCATTTCATACCAGCAGCCTTATGAGGAGGCCAGGCCCTTAAGGCAGTCGTCCGGCGAAGCGGTGCCAGGGACAGCGGCGATCAGGTGATAAGATGATAATGGCCACGATGCCACCTCCTCTTTGATTACCAGGCATGGTCGCTGCTGAAGAGAACAAGACGGTCGCCAGCGCTTTCGCGGCATGGTCACGAAGCTGCACTGGCAGAGCCGCCTTCTGTGAAGGCAGGGCCTAGCGGCGGCAGTGAGGCCCTCACTAAAGCTTATCTGCATCGATGAGCAGGAGTAGAAGCATGAGTCAATGCATTGTCGAAACACGCTATGGCAGGGTTCAGGGCTATCAGCAAGGAGAGATTTGCGTCTGGAAGGGCATTCCGTTTGCCCGGCCTCCTCTCGGGGCCAGGCGCTTTCGTCCGCCTGAGCCACCGCAACCGTGGGCGGATGTGCGCCCAACAACATCCTTTAGTCCGATGGCTCCCCAGGTAGCCGAGATGGGGGCCAGTATGGTTGGAGCCATAGGGGCTGAGCGCGTCGTTGATCCGCGCCCGATCAGCGAGGACTGCCTCTATCTGAATATCTGGTCTCCCGCCGCAGACCAGGGGAAGCGCCCGGTGATGGTCTATATTCATGGCGGTGCCTTCACCGTGGGATCGGCCTCCGACCCGTGGTACGACGGCGCCTCGTTCGCAACCCGCCACAATATGGTAGTGGTCTCGCTCAATTACCGGCTGGGGATTCTGGGCTTTGTCTACCTCAAGGAGCTGGCCGGCGCGGCCTCCGGCTATAGCGGCAACTGCGGTCTGTTAGACCAGATCGCTGGCTTGCGCTGGGTACGCGAGAATATCGAGGCTTTCGGCGGCGATCCCGAGAATGTGACAGTGATGGGCGAATCGGCGGGAGCTATGAGCATCGCGGCCCTGCTGGGCATGCCCGCAGCGCGCGGCCTCTTTAAGCGGGCGATTCTGCAGAGCGGGGCCGCCGGCGACCTTCCTACTGGCACAGAAGCCACCCGGGTGGCCCAGGCCTTGTTGACCAGGCTTGGTCTGGACCCTTCGCAGGTCGAGGCACTGGCTGAGGTGCCGCTGGAGACGCTGCTCAAGGTGCAGCCGGAGCTGGGACAGGAGTTCGGCGGGGTCCGCGCTTTTAGCCCGGTGATCGACGGTGAGACACTGCCGCAGCACCCACTGGCCATGCTGGCCCAAGGCTCAGCCAAAGATGTGGCCGTGTTGCTGGGCACGAACCGCGATGAATGGCGGCTGTTCGCCTTGATGAGTGGAGGGGTACAGGTAAACGAAGCTCTTCTCAAGCGGCTCTTCGGGGATTCGGCTCAGCGGGTGCTCGCGCTTTATACCGCGGCACGAGAGGACCATTCCCCCGAGTTCGCCTGGATTGATCTGATGAGCGATCTAGTCTTTCGCATCCCAGCTATTCGCCTGGCGGAGGCCCAGGTTCAGCAGGGGGCCCCCGTCTGGATGTACCGCTTCGACTGGAAGTCGCCCGCTTTCGGCGGGGTGCTCGGGGCCGCGCATGCAATGGATATTCCTTTTGTCTTCAATACGCTTGATGTGGGACTTTCGCGCATTTTTACTGGTACTGCGCCCAGCCGGCAGGCCCTGGCCGACCTGATGCACGCCTCATGGGCAGCCTTTATGCGCGACGGGAACCCGTCCATTCCCGGCCTGCCAGAGTGGCCTCGCTATGATCTGGAGCGGCGCGCAACGCTGATCTGGGATGAGACCCCCTCTCTTGCCGAGGACCCCCAGGGAGAGCTGCGAGCACTGTGGGAAGAGATCAGACAGGTATCCTGAAGCCCGACCGCCAGCCAGCAGGAGGTAAACCGGCCCCTCCCTATCGGCACCTTCTCAGGTGAGCCTCGCACTGGCTAGTGGCAGGTACGAGGCGGGAGTAGTACCCGCCTCGCACTTCAGACAATCTTCCTTTTGCTTCCTGGCTGCACGGCATAACGGCGCCACAAACTGGGTCGGGCCAGGAGGATTAGCTAGCTGTCGGTTTTTGAGCGCAGGCAACAGCCAGAGAGTAGGAGGTTCGCAGCTCATTCCATTCGCGATTGGCTTGATCCAGCAAATCAAGCACTTCCTGCTCGGAGAGGCCAAAGCGCGCCGCGACAGGAGCGCTGATAGCCTTAATTCCCTCACGCACATCAATAGCCATCAACGACCCGAGACGCCCTCCCCATTCCCCAACAGGAATCTCGATCGGATAGCGCTGGACGTTGATCAGACCGGCCTCTAGCAAGTAGCGGTCCAGCGAGCGCATCACTTCGCCCTCGCTATCGAGACCGCGTAGAGCTGCTAGCTGCCCAATCAAGCCGATCAACTGTTGGGTAGCTGGACCAGCAGGGGTAAAGTTACTCGAACTAGAGCCTCCCTCAACAAGTTCGATCCATCCTCCGGAACAGGTGACGCGCGCCAGTTCCTGTATCACGCCCGGCCAAGCTGACAAAGGAATAGCCAGGAAGAGAAGGCGCTGATGGACAAAATCGAACCAGTTGCTCTCAAAGGGGAGGCCATCCAACACATCTCCCTTCACAAAGCGATAGTTGGCCGGTGGGGAGCTGCTCACTTTGACCTGCTCCAGGTCAAGACCGATGACTTCGGCTTGGGGAAATTGCTGGGCCAGTTCGATAGCCCACTGCCCGGTGCCGCAGCCAACATCCAGAATGCGCCGCGGCTGCTCAATGGGAGCCAGATAGTTACCCCGCAAGAGACTGCGCAAGACATAGTGTTGGAAATCGAGACGGTTGACCTCTCCCAGATCTTTCGGTAATAAGTAAGGCTGCGCATCTAAATAGCGGCGATGGCCTCGCAGACGCGGCAAAGCCACCTCTCCAACCGACCTGCGCGTCGGCTGCGCTGCCGGATCTGAACCTCCGCCATCTTTGCTAACTCGGCGGCGAAACAGCCACCAGGGCATCCTTTCCTCCTTCCTGATCCCGCCCTTATCATCTGCCAGGTAAGGAAGGGAGACGAAGAACAAGGCCGCGACGGTCTTCTCCCCCCATAGGCGGACGGAACACGAAGCCAGTGGGCTCCTCGGGAGAAAGCGTAGTTCAGAAGAAAGTGTAGAAAAGAGGACAAGTTACTGTCAAGATGCCTTGCAGGGAGAAAGGGCAGTCGTTCTGATTTTTATGACTTTTTCATATCCTCCCACTCACCAGGGCCTAGGAACTGGCCCGGCCACTTTTGCCAAGGCAAAGCCACTGCCGCCAGGCTACCCTGGCTCTTCCAGCTCTGGGCTGCTTTCTGCTACACTTGAGGAAGATGCGTGCTGAAGAAGATGCCATCAGTCCCGGAGGCGCCCAGAGCAACGCGCCTCTTCAGGCTGGAAAGGAAGCAAGTGCATGGCGGAAGTAGATCATACGTATGTGATCGATCCAGAGAATGCAGGCGAGTTAGCCCGCCTGATGCAACAGGATCGGCTGCTGACGGAAGGCATGGGTGGCCTCTTTCCCGAGGGTCAACTCCTGCCGGAAGGCGGGCGAGTGCTCGATCTGGCCTGTGGCCCTGGCGGCTGGGCCTTAGAGGTGGCTTTTCACTACCCTCACGTTGAGGTGATCGGCATCGACATCAGTCCGCTGGTGATTGAGTATGCCCAGGCCCAGGCTCAGTCACGTGGACTGAGGAACGCCCGTTTCCAGGTTGGCAATGTCATGGAGCCGCTGGCTTTCGCCGACGCCTCTTTCGATCTGATTAACGGGCGCGCTCTGTCGGGTTTCATGTTGCCAGCGGCCTGGCCCCGCCTGCTGACTGAGTGTTCCCGTCTGCTCAAGCCTGGCGGCATCTTGCGCCTGACCGAGGGAGAACTTCCCCTGACAACCAGCCCAGCCTACGAGCGTTTTAGCTCCTTGATCGCCGAAGCGTTCCGGCGAGTTGGGCAGAGTTTTTCCCCTGACGGGCGCCATCTCGGTATTACACCAGTGCTGCCACGGATGGTACGCCAGGCCGGCTTTGAGGAAGTACGGCTGCGAGCCAGCGCCATCGAGTGGTCAATGGGAACGGAGATGTATTATCCTATCTTCAAGGATCATCTGGCCGGGATGGAATTGATTCGACCCTTTCTCGTGAAAGTCGGCTTAATCGGTCAAGAGGAGTTAGGAATACTGATTCAGCAGGCACTGGCCGAGATGCAACAAGAGGATTTCTGCGCGCTCTGGACGCTGCTCACCGTCTGGGGACATAAGCCGACGACCACGACCAGCACCACCATATAGAAGAGCTGGCAGTTGCTCGCTGACGGTTGAGCAGCGCGAGTTGCTGAGAACGCGCCGCCCGCTCCAGGGAAGCGCCCCGCCGTCAGCGAGCGGCCCCTTCATTCTCATCCTGGTCGCGCCGGGCACTCTCCACAGCCCCCGCGCGTGATGCGCCCTCCACCTCCAACGCTTAGCAAAAGAAATAGATTGGCCGCAACGGTTCAGGCATTCCTGCCATAAGGAGCGCAAGGAGCGCCGTCCTCAATCGAGGCCCTGCTACAGGATCATAGGGCTGCTTCCCGATGACAAGTCCCTGCTAGACATGCTGCTCAGCAGCACGCTACGCCTGGGGAGAGCCTTTCTTAGAAAGGCAATGAGCATTTATGCAATGTTTAACTCTCACCAAGGGTCATTTATGCGTTATTTATCCATCATGAGCTAAACTCATAGTGTCCGCTCAGAGACGAGCCATTGAGAACGGAGCCAGCCGGCCAGTTGGGTCGTCTCGCCATCTGCCCGACCGTCCCACTGGTCGGCTGGTCGGCTAGCCGAGCGAGATCGTAACAGAGAGAGCATCTTCTTCGGCAGCAAGAAGCACGAACAATGCAACACTCACAGAAAAACGTCTCATCTGCTTCACCCCCTATGCCACGCTCCCCATTCCAGGAGGCTTCTGGTGATAGGCGTCCTACGGGCAGCACGCCGGCCATCGAGCTACGCCAGGTGACCAAGCGCTTCCTCACTCCCCGTGGGCAGACCTATACCGCGCTACGTGACCTGAGCCTGAGCGTGGCCCCGGGCGAGTTCTGTGCGCTCATCGGCCCCACTGGCTGCGGCAAGTCCACGACATTGAGCCTCATCGCCGGGCTGGATAGCCCGAGTGCCGGCTCCGTCCTGGTCATGGGGGAAGAGGTGCATGGCAACGACCCGCGCATCGGCTATGTCTTTCAGACCGACGCCGTCTTCCCCTGGAAGAACGTGCTGCACAACGTGGCCGCCGGTCCCCTCTTTCGTGGCGTCCCCAGGCGGGAAGCTCTGGAGCGCGCCCGCGCCTGGATCGCCCGCGTTGGCCTGGCCGGCTTCGAAGACCGCTATCCGCATCAGCTTTCGGGCGGTATGCGCAAACGTGTGGCCCTCGCCCAAACCTTCATCAACGAGCCACAGATTCTGCTGATGGACGAGCCTTTCAGCGCTCTCGATGTGCAGACACGCACGCTGATGGAGAACGAGCTACTGCAGCTGTGGTCTGCGCTTTCGGCCTCGGTGGTCTTCGTGACCCACGATTTGGAGGAGGCGATCGCTCTCGCCGATCGCGTCTGCGTGCTGACCGCCGGACCGGCTACGATCAAGGGCATCTATACCATCGACCTGCCGCGTCCGCGCAACGTGGCCGAGATCCGCTTTGATCCGCGCTTCGTTCAGCTCTATCACGACATCTGGGAGGACCTCCGCGACGAGGTGATGATCAGCTATGAGCGAGCCAAACACTCTTCTTGAGCGGCAGCAGAGCATTGCTCATCCGACGGCAGAGACGGACAGCGCTGCTTTGGCGGCCCTGGTTCGGCGACGGCGACGCCGGCGCTGGCTCATTAACGCTCTGCGGCTGCTACTGTTGGTGGCGTTGATCGGTGGCTGGGAATTGGGGGCCCGCCTCGGCCTGATCGATTCATTCTTCTGGGGGCGCCCGTCTGGGATCTGGCAGCAGCTTGTGACCTGGGTGGTTCACGGGACCGCTCAGGGACCACTCTGGGTGCAGATCGCTGTGACCCTGGAGGAGGCCCTGCTTGGCTTCTTGATCGGTGTCGTTCTCGGCATCAGCTTCGGCGTTCTCCTGGGTCGTAACGCCTTTCTCGCCGAGCTGCTTGGCCCCTATATTAAGGCTGCCAATTCTATTCCCCGCGTGACCCTGGCGCCGCTCTTCGCCATTGGGCTGGGTCTGGGTAGTCAGTCAAAGGTCGCCCTGGCAGTCGTCCTGGTCTTTTTCATCGTCTTCTTTAATGCCTTCCAGGGCGTGCGCGAGGTCGACCGGAACCTGCTGGCCAACGCCCGCATTCTGGGAGCCAATCGCTGGCAGCTCTTCCGCGAGGTAATCCTGCCTTCGGCGCTCACCTGGATCATCGCCAGCCTGCACACAAGCTTTAGCTTTGCGCTGGTGGGGGCTGTGGTCGGCGAGTTCGTCGGCTCGATCGAGGGCATCGGTCTGATGATCCAGAACGCCGGCGCCACCTTCAATGCCAATGGGGTCTTCGCGGCCATGCTGATTCTGGCCGCAGTCGCCCTGCTCTCGGAGATAGTGATTACCGCCCTGGAGCGGCGTCTCCTGCGCTGGCGCCCGAGCGCCCTGAGCGAGGTCACCCTCTGACACCGCTCCAGTTCTGGGTGGGCAACGCATGCCTTCATCCGGTCTGCAACTGAGGAGTCAGCCAATAATCAAGGTGCGGCAGCACCACAACCCGAAAGTGGCAACGTCTGGGTGCCGGCTGAACCGCCCCATGAATGGAACGGAAGGCACGAAGAGAAAGGAAGGGAAAGACCATGAGTGTCAAGCGACAGTGGCTGCGACAGCCCATGACTGTGCTTATCCTTCTGCTGGCCGCGCTGGCCAGCGCCTGTGGCAGCAGTGCCAGCGGACCAACCGTGAGTAATGGCAAGATCCAGCTCAAGATCATGGTCGGGGGACTGAGCAAGCAGATTTATCTGCCCAATATGCTCACCCAACGGTTGGGCTACTTCGCCCAGGAGGGCCTGGCTGTCACTCTCATCGATGAAGCGTCTGGCCAGTCGGCAGAGGACGAGGTGCTGGCCGGCCAGGTCGATGCAGGCTCTGGCTCCTACAACCACACCATCGAGCTGCAAGCGGCAGGCAAACAAATGGAGTGCGTGGTGCAGCTCGATATCGCCCCGGGCGAGGCCGAAATTGTGGCCACGCGCGAAGCTGGCCAGATCCGCTCGGTCAGCGATCTCAAAGGGAAGAACCTGGGGGTAACCGAGCTGGGTTCGGGAACTCAGACCCTGACAACCGTCCTTCTTCACAAGGTTGGCATCGCCCCCAATCAGGTCCACTTCGTCCCGGTGGGGGCCGGGGACACGTTTATTGCTGCTCTGCAACAGGGCAAGATCGACGCCGGCATGACGACTGAGCCAACTATTTCGCGCATTCTGGCGAGCGGTATCGGCAAGGTCCTGGTCGATCTGCGCACTCCCCAGACCACACAGGCCGCCCTCGGTGGTCCTTATCCCTTTATCTGTGTCTTCATGCGCAACGACTATGTGAATGCTCATAAGGACGTGGTGCAGAAGCTGGTCAATGCCTACGTCAAGACTCTGAAATGGATTCACAGCCATACGGCGGAGCAGATCGCCGACATGATGCCTGCCGACTACTACGCCGGTAATAAGCAGCTGTACGTGACAGCGCTGCAGAACCAGCTTGCGATCTTTAGTCCAGATGGCCTGATGCCCGCTGGCGGCCCCGAGTTTGTGCTGAGTACAGAACAGCAGTCGAATAGCTCGGTACAGGGGAAGCAGATTGACTTGAGCGCGACCTACACCAATGAGTTCGCGAGCAAGGCCAGTTAGTCAGCAGAGAGCAGGAGACGGAGCTGTCTGAGCGCTAGACGGATCGATCACGAGGATCGACATAGTATAATGGATGTCGCTGGCTCTGCCTCTGCCTCGCCGGGCAGGAAGGAGTGGAACGGGAGAGGCCAGGGCAGAGCCAGGGTGATCCGGCTTCCCTCCCAGCAGAGGCACCCGGGTCTCGCTCCTTTGGTCGCTGGCCGGAGACAGGCGAAGCGGGGATCTCCAGATGGCCAGGTAGAGCTTTGGGACACGGGCCCCCTCTCATGGAGAAGCTGGCAAGGTTCAGCGCGGAGGAAAGCAGATGCGGCCCACGGTTCGTCGCTCGCTACTGACTCGTCTGCTCACAGTCTATCTGCTCTTCGTCTTGGTCGTCCTGCTTGGCGGAGTGGGGATCAATACCCTGGTTGAGCAGCGGCTGCGCAGCGACGTCCAGGCTGCCGACCAGGCCCTGGCCGAGGAAATCGCTCGCGAGACGAGCCTGCAACTGTTAGGAGCCGAGCAAGCGCTACAGAGCCTGGGCCGGCTGGTGGTGGAGTCCCAGAGCGAGACTCCCGCTACACTTGAGCGTCTCTTCGAGGCGTGGCACGATGCCCGGAGCGATGTCGACCACGTCTACTGGCTTGATCCTTTCGGGGCGGTGCTGGTAGCCTGGCCCGCGGGCCATGTCACCGCCGGAGCCGAATTTTCGCCGCCCACAGTCGTTGAGCAGGCCCTCAAGAGCAGCCAGCCCGCCTTCGAGGTGGGCATCGTGGGACTGGCTCCCAGCAGGCTGGCAACGCCAGGTGTGATTGTGGCTCAGGCCGTGCGCTCTCAGGGGCACCTGCGCGGCCTGATCGCCGCCAGCTTCTCTCTGGCCGAGTTGAGCCTGCCGCTGGTCAACGTGGTTCAGGCTCAGCAGAGACAGAGCAAGCATCTGATGATTACGGTGATCGATGGGGATGGCGTCGTGGTGGCCGCCTCCGAGCGCGGGCGCCTGCTGGAGACAGCCCTCAGCGAGCTGCCAGGGGCAGCTCTGGCCCTCCAGGGTCAGAGTCTCTCGCGCGCAGGACCAGGGCCGGATGGCCAGGATTGGCTGTTCAGCTCTGTGCCGGTGCCAAAAGTTGGCTGGGCGGTGGTGGTTGAGCGACCAGCGAGGGAGGCCCTGGCCGTCGTCGATCAGTTCCATCTCTGGCTCTTGCTCGTGGCCTTGCTTTTTACACTGGGTGGTCTGTTCTTCTGGCTGCTCCTACACCTGCGCGTCATTCGCCCCCTGCAGGCACTGGCCGGCCAGCATCAGGCCCTGCCAGCCAGTGCCGATGCCATCCCGACTGCCACTCTCCTGCTCGCTCGTCAACGCGACGAGATCGGCGATCTGGCCCGCTCGCTGATCCGCCTGGAGCGTGATGGTTTGCGCAAGCTGAGCGAGCTGCATACTTTGCTGGAGACCTCGAACGCCGTGGTTCGCTCACTTGATCCCCGCGCCGTCATCGAGGAGATCATGCACGAGGTGCAGCGCCTGGTCGATGTCCAGGCGGTGGCGGTCCTTCTGCCCGATGAGCAAGGGGTGCTACGCGTCTTGCAGAGCAGCGGTCACAGCGAGCGCTACGATCGTCTGCTCTCCCTCTCACCCGCGCGCGTCAGTTCGGCGGCAGTACTGGCCCTGCGCAGCGGTCAGCCTGTGCAGAAGTTACTCGATGGCAGCCAGCCCTCCTTCGCCTACGACGACGGCTTCCGCGCTGTTCTGGCCTTGCCCATCATCAGTCATCACGTCGGCAGCGTCGTCCTGGTGGTCCACCGACGGGAGCCGCGCCTCTTCGAGGAGCACGAGGTTCAGTTGCTGTCGACCTTCGCTAACTATGCAACGCTCGCCTGGGAGCACGCTGTGCTCTACGAACGCAGCGATGAACGACTGCGCCAGGTCGCTCAGGAGAATGCCCGCCTCTATCGGCGAGCCACCGAGGAGAAACAGCGGCTGGCGGCCATCATGGAGAGTATGCAGGATGGGCTGCTCCTGTTGGGCACTGACAATCAGATTCTCTACGCCAATCAGGCAGCCTGCACCATCGCCGGTCTCCCGCGAACAGCTCTGGAGGGGAAGCCTATCGCGGCTTTCTATGAGGCTCTGCAGGCTACAGGGGCTGAGGCCGCGGCCTGTGCCCAGGCGCTGAACCAGATCGAGCCAGCGACGTTCCTGCTCGAGAACGGTGAGGGGCGCCAGGCGCGTACGCTGCAGCTGCGACTCTTCGCTGTGCAGAGCGAGACCGGAGAGACGATCGGACGGGGCCTGCTCGTGCGCGATGTCACACGCGAGCGGGAGCTGGATGAGTTTAAGACAACCCTGCTGGCAGCAGTGGGCCATGAGGTGCGCACGCCTCTGGCGGCGATTAAAGGCTACGCTTCGACGCTGTTGCAGCCAGATGTGCTCTGGTCCCCCGAGGAGCAGCAGCAGTTTTTGCAGACCATTCTGCAGGAAGCCGATCGTCTGACACAGCTTGTGCGCAATCTGCTCGATCTTTCACGTCAAGAGGCTGGCCTGTTACAGCTTAGATGCACTCCTGTCGATCCACGTGCGCTGGTGCTGGCGGTTGGCGAACGGATCAAGTCAGGGAGAGCAACGCTGACAGTGGAGATCCCGGCAGGACTGCCACCGGTCCTGGTAGATCGCGGACGGATCGAGATCGTACTCCACAATCTGATCAGTAATGCCCTGCTCTACGGAGCGCGTCAGGTTCAGGTCAAAGCCTGGCGCTCCCCGGACGAAGAGGAGACTCTGATCTTTGCTGTGCTTGACGACGGACCAGGCATTGCCCCCGAGGAGCTGCCGCATATTTTTGAACGTTTCTACCGGGCTTCCCGCGGACGCCGCCAGCATGCTGGAGGAACGGGTCTGGGTCTGGCGATCTGCAAGGCGTTTGTGGAGGCCCACGGAGGGCGCATCTGGGCCCAGAGTAGTCCGCAAGGCACAGCGATGTGCTTTTCGCTGCCGTGCGCCTCGCAGTCGGCATTGACGACGCTGCGCGAGGGAGTCGAAGAAGAGGGAGGCTCCAGCGATGGTTGTAGGAACAGGCAAGGCCAGGCGTATTCTGCTTGCTGAGGATGAGCTGGCC
This sequence comes from Thermogemmatispora aurantia, assembly GCF_008974285.1. Taxonomy (GTDB): domain Bacteria; phylum Chloroflexota; class Ktedonobacteria; order Ktedonobacterales; family Ktedonobacteraceae; genus Thermogemmatispora; species Thermogemmatispora aurantia. Next base: position 345,046 of record NZ_BKZV01000003.1, read on the forward strand.
CTGCGGGACTTCGTGAGTCGCAATCTGCGCGTGCGCGGCTTCGAGGTGCTGGAGGCCAGTACCGGCCTGGAAGCGCTGGCGCTCTTTGAACGGGAGCGACCGCACCTGCTGATTCTTGATCTGATGATGCCTCGCATGGACGGGCTGGAGGTCTGCCGGCGCGTGCGCGAGCAGTCGACGGTTCCCATTATCGTGCTGACAGCCCTCGACGCCGAGCGAGACAAGGTGGCCGCCCTGGATTTGGGGGCCGACGACTATTTGACGAAGCCCTTCGGGGTTGAGGAGCTGCTAGCACGGGTGCGGGCCGTCTTGCGACGGACCCAGTGGGAGAGCGGAACGCCTGCGCCACTGGCACTGGGGGCGCGACGCTTCGGAGAGATCGAGGTGGATCTGGACAGACGAACCGTCCGCCGTAGCGGCGAGGAGGTCCGTCTTTCTCCAACGGAGTTTGCTCTCTTGGAACAGCTGGTTACCCAGGCCGGCAAGGTGCTGACACATCGCTGGCTGCTTCAGCGCGTCTGGGGGCCAGAATACGGTGGTGAAGTGGAATACCTGCGGGTCTATCTGAATCGCCTGCGTCAAAAGCTGGAGCCTGACCCGGCCCATCCACGCTACTTGCTGACCGAGCCAGGGGTGGGCTACCGCTTTGTAGCCCCTGGCCCCAAGGTGGAGTAGGAGAGGGCGCTCTGGCAGTTCGCTGCCGCTGTCCTCCCCGCGCCTGGCTGGGGCCAGGCTCACGAGGAGGAGAGGCTCCACCGACAGGTCCAATGCAGATGCTGGTGTAGCTCCTAGACTTCCTGCTGCTATCTCTTGCCCATCTTCTTCCTCTGATCTCTACTCTGCAAGAGGGGAAGATCCATCTGGGGAGCACGTGTGCAGGTACGAGCGCACCTCTGCGGCAGTGCGCAGGTGGAGCGCCTGCTGAGCTACCTGCTGAGCCTTACTCAGCGTCCAGCGACGAATCGCTTGCTTGCAGCGAGGGATGGCCCTGGGCGCCATGCTCAGCTCATCGATACCCAGTCCCAGCAAGAGGGGCAATGCAAGCGGCTCGCTCGCCAGTTCGCCACAGATCTCCACGCGACGTTGGCGACGGTGAGCAGCCTCAATAGTAAGCTGGAGCAGACGGAGGATCGCTGGATGGAAAGGATCAGCCAGGGAGGCTGTGCCCTCGTTCGTGCGATCGGCGGCCAGAACATACTGCGTGAGATCGTTGGTGCCCAGGCTGAAGAAGTCAACGACTTCGGCCAGAGCGTCAGCGAGCAGGGCCGCAGCCGGCACTTCGATCATGATGCCAAGCTCCACCCGCTCAGCCAGCGCCTGCCCTTGCTGGCGTAGCTCCTCTTCTACTTCGTGCACGAGCCGACGCAGGGTCTCAACTTCCTCATAGCTGCTCACCATTGGGAAGAGAATACGCAGCTCCTGGCCCGCGCCCGCGCGGAGCAAGGCCCGCAGCTGGGTGCGCAGGAGTGGCAGATGCTTCAATCCCAGACGTATCCCGCGTACACCCAGAAAAGGGTTGGTTTCGCGCGGTAGGGACAGATAAGGGGCTGGTTTGTCCCCTCCGATGTCAAAGGTACGGAAGACGACAGGCGCCGGATGGACAGCTTCGATGAGGGCGCGATAGATCTCTCGTTGCTCCTCCTCGCTGGGCGCCTGTTGACGATCCAGGAAAAGGAATTCGGTGCGCAGGAGACCAATACCTTCGGCCCCAAAGGCTTGCACAGCGGCCACCTCCTCTGGAGCCTGGATGTTGGCCCGCACTGGATAGCATCGACCATCTCTGGTACAGGCTGGCTGCTGCCTGGTTTCCACCGCCAGACTGGCCTGGCGCTGGAGCCATTGCGCCTGCTGCTGATAGTGAACCAGGGCCTCAGCCTCTGGCTCTGCAATGACGAGGCCCTGCTCTCCATCCACGATGATTAGCTGGCCGGGGCGCAAAACTTCCAGGTTGTCTCCCAAACCCACCACCGCTGGCACTCCCAAGGCTTTGGCCAGAATGGCAACATGGGAGGTCGGTCCGCCCTGGGCCGTGCAGAAAGCCAGCACGCGATCTCGCGGGCAACGCACGATCGCTGAAGGGGTCAGCTCGCGCGCGACGATGACCACCGGCTCGCTCAGCTGAAGGCTCTCTTCGGCCTGCCCCGTCAGATGACGGAGCACGCGCTGGGCCACATCCTCTAGATCGAGGACCCGGGCTTGCAAATACTCACTCTGGGCCGTTTGCAGCTGTTGAATATAGTGCTGAAATGCCGCTTGCCAGGCAGAGGCAGCGCCCTGTTGATGACGGATGCGCTCCTGCACCTGCTGCAGTAACTCGGGATCTTGTAAAAACAGCTCGTGAGCAGAGAAGATAGCCGCCTCTTTGGGGCCAACAGCTCTGCTGGCCTCCTCGGCCAGGAGTCGGATTTCCTGGCGGGCCGCAGCCAGGGCCGCTTCGAGACGTGCCAGCTCTGTCGCCTCATCCTGGCCCCTTTCCACGTCGACTTTGACCAGCGACGGTTCATAGCGGTAGACAGGACCGAGAGCAATCCCGGGGGAGGCCGCTATGCCACGGATTCGCTTCTCACTCATTGCTTACTTGCTCCTGCTGCTCAGCCTCCTCGGCTTCGCCGAAATTGCTGGCGATGAGCCGGGCAATGGTCTCTACGGCCTCTTGTTCGTCTGCCCCCTCGGCAGCGATGCGCAGCCGATCATGGCGCTGGATGCCGATCGACAAGACCGTCAGTGGACTTTTGGCATTCACCGGCTTGCTACCTTGCGTCAGGTTTTCAATGGTGATTGTCGATGAGAAGGCCGCTGCTGTTTTTGCCAGCAGCGTGGCTGGACGGGCATGCAGGCCGTCACGATAGGCAACCACTACTTCTGTTGATGCAGCCAAACCTATCCCCTTTCCTGCTCAGCTGGACTGATCTGAGGCCGCTGGAGGCCACTATCCACGATCAGCCAGGCGCTGGGTAAGATTAATCACGCCTTCTTTTGCGGCCTGAATGGCGATAGGCGTGAGATCGCGCAAGCTCATATATTCTCGTTGCACAAGAATTTCCAGTAGCATGGGAAGATTGACGCCGCAGATGACTTGCGTCCCTTGCAGCGCCAATTGCAGGGAGGCACTGGCAGGATTGCCTCCCAGGATATCGATGAGGATGAGCACCTCGCCAGCGCCCATCACCTCGTGAACCGCGGCTTCGACCTCCCGTTTGAGCTGTTCTAGAGAGCCACCAGCGGGCATGCCAATGGCCACGAAGTGCTCCTGGGGGCCAGCGATCATCTCCACCGCATCCTTTAATCCGGCGGCTAACGAGCCATGTGAAACAAGGACGACACCAATCACGCAGCCATTCCTCTCTTCTCAAGGCAGCCCAGAGGCACAGCCTATGAAGAAGCCTCAGCAATCACATGAACACCTGCCTCATGCTTTGAGAGAGGCCACAGGTGGGAGGCAGCTCCGGCCTGCCCTCTTCTCTCCGCTCTCTGTCCCTGCCGGACGTCTGCCGCTATGGAAGAAGAGCCGACTGGTTCCTCCCTCTTTGCGCTCGACCGGGAGCTGAACCTCGGTCAGGCAGCCCTCCGGCTCATCCCCGTATTGCAGGAGCAGATGACGATAGGGACCAGCGACAGCATAGCCATGTGCCTCAATCCAGGTAGCCAGCGACTGGTAGACCTCGCTCAGGCCATAAGGGTCCCCCCGGTACAGCAATGTGGCGGCAGTGACCGCCGGCAGCTCGCGAATGGTGATGTGGCCGCCGCTGCGCTCGACAATATTGCCGAGCGAGGAGCCTTCGACCGGGATGGCCACCTCCACCAGGCTGCCCTCGCCTTCTCCGCCATTGGCATCCAGCGTCAATAGCAGGATGTGCTCGCCCGGCTTCACTCCGCTGTCCTTTAAAAACTGCAACATCTGCCTGGCAAAGCGCAGTTGGAGTGTGACGCTGGGAGCAGTGGTACGGCTGGCAGCTACCAGCTGCGGCTTGAGGCGCTTCAGTACAACCTCGTAACTGGTCTGCTGGCCATCGAGCACAAGCTGTTTGAGACGGGCCTCAATACGCGCCTGCCGCTCCTGCTCGATGAGAATCTGCTGCTGAACTTCTGCGAGCCGCTGCTGGAGCACGACGCGAAGCTGCTCAGGGGTCACCTGCTCGTCCAGCAACTGGACAATCTGAGCAAGTTCAAAGCCCATCTCCTTGAGATCGAGGATGCGATGAAGGCGCGTGAGCTGTTCAACGGCATAGTAGCGGTATCCCGTGAGGGTATCAACCTGCACCGGCTTGAGCAATCCGATCTCGTCATAGTAGCGCAGGGTCCGCATAGAGACCTGGCCGAGCCTGGCAAAATCGCTGATCTTGAGCACCAGCTTGCTCCCCTCCTTCCTCGTCTCTGAGGAGGCACGTTGGCCTGGCATCCATAGAAAGCTCAGGCGCTTCTCCTCCCTCTAGGATAAACATTGCCGCGACGTGAAAGTCAAGGTAAGGAGAGAGCTAGTGGCAGACCAGCCGGAGCCGACGCAGCTCTTCCGCTGGCGCCAGCTCTTCTCTCCACTGCGCTGACGGCTAACTCCGGGCGAGTAGCAGCGCTCCGAAGAAGAAAGAGCCTGGCGACCGCTTGACTTTCACACGACGGCAAAGTTTATCCTAGTAGCAAGCAGGCTCTTCCGTCCGACTCGGGTCCAGTCTAGGGGAGAGCAGAACGGCAGCAGCTTCGCTGAGCCAGGACGGCGCCGGCCAGGCCCCAGCTCTACAAGGCGCCCACCTGATGCCTGGCTGCTCGTCAGGTCTAGCGGAGCGGCGAGAGATCTCCGCTGCCCAGGGCCGAGGCCGGATAGACGGAAGAGCCAGCGCAGAACAAGAGTAGGCGAGTGAGACGAGAGCCGCGGTGATCAGCGCAGCGCGTCGCCTTGCCCGCCCTCCCGACTCTGGAGAGATCCGCTGTGGCTTCATCAGAAGCGCCGTTTCAGCTCAAAGATTTGCTGACGCCGGCCACGATTCGCCTGCATGTTGCAGCCAGCGATCCGGGGCAGGTCATCCGCGAGGCTGGCCAATTGTTGCTGGCCAGCGGCGCCATCGAGGAGCGCTACATCGAGGCCATGCAGCAGGCCCTGCAGACCTACGGCCCTTATATGGTGATTGTGCCTGGCGTGGCGCTCTTACATGCACGCCCGAGCGATGGCGTGAAACGTCCCTGCATCAGCCTGCTGACGCTGGAGCCTCCTGTGCCCTTCGGCAACGAGGACAATGACCCGGTGAAAATCGCCATTGCCTTCGGGGCGGTTGACCGTCAGAAGCACTTGCAGGCACTCACCATGCTGACCCAACTCTTGGCGAATGAGCAGGCGCTCTCAGCGATTCAGGCCAGTACCTCCGCCGAGGAAGTGATGCACATCATTGCGGCTGCGTCGCCCGCTTAGTGAGCGAAGGCGCCTGAGCTGATCAGGGGGAATGCACTGTGAAGATCTTAGCTGTCTGTGGCATGGGATTTGGCAGCAGCCTGGTTCTGCGCATGACCATCGAGGACGTTCTCAAGGCGGCCGGTCTCAAGGCCCAGGTTGTTGTGAGCGATATCGGGACTGCGCGCTCGGAGCAGGCTGACATTATTGTCACTTCTGCCGAATTTGCACGCTTGTTAGCCGATAGAGGCATCCCTATCGTCGTTATCAAGAACTATGTCGACCGAAAGGAGATGAAAGAGAAACTGCTGCCCTTGGTGAAAGGCAGCTGATGCTGAGGCTCAACTCAGCGCGAGCAGGTGTCTTCAGCGAACAAGCAATGTTGTGGCCTGGAGAGAGACCTCCAGGCTCTCTCGTTAGCTAGCCAGCCAGAAGAAGGATGGTGAACGATGAACATTGTGCTTGCGATCGTTCAGTTCATTGTCTCGGAGATTTTGAGCAAGCCACCACTGCTGGTGGGATTGATTGCCCTTCTGGGTTTACTGGTGCTACGGCGCCCCGTAAGCGAATTGATTGCAGGAACGCTCAAGACCATCGTGGGCTTTTTGATTCTGACAGGCGGAGCCACTATTTTGATCGGTGCCCTGGCGCCGCTGGGAACGATGGTGCAGGCTGGTTTTCACCTGCAGGGCGTAGTACCAACCAACGAGGCGATTGTCAGCCTGGCCCAAAAAGCCTTTGGCGCCCCAACCGCGCTCATCATGGCGTTCGGTTTTCTGGTCAACCTGATTTTAGCACGCCTGACCCCGGTGAAGTTTGTCTTTCTGACCGGTCATCATCTCTTCTACATGGCCACGGTGCTGGCCGTGGTTCTGGGCAGCGCGGGCATCACGGGCGTCCATCAGGTCATACTGGGCGCGCTGATGCTGGGAACGATTGGGACAGTGATGCCGGCCCTGGTCCATCCCTTTACGCGCAAGGTGACGCGTGATGCCGGCTTCGCCCTGGGTCACTTCAATACGTTCGGTTATATTACGTCGGGACTGGTGGGCAAGCTGGTGCGCCGCCTGGGAGCGCCGCGAGCCAGCGCCGAGGATCTGGCAGTGCCAGAGGGGATCTCCTTCCTTCGCGACTCGCTGGTGATGACCACACTGACAATGGTGATTATTTATCTGGTCCTGGCCATTATTGCTGGACCAGCGGCGCTGGCGCAGGCCGCGGGCGGCGGAAACTATATCATGTATGCCTTGACCCAGGCTCTGACCTTTGGGGCGGGCGTGGCCATTATCCTGGTCGGGGTGCGCATGATCCTGGCGGAGATTGTGCCGGCTTTCCGCGGTATCGCGGAGAAGGTGGTGCCCAATGCTTTGCCCGCCCTGGATTGCCCAACGACTTTCCCCTTTGCGCCGAATGCGGTCTTGATCGGCTTCATCATGAGCTTGCTGGGTGGTATCGTAGGTCTGTTCTTGATGGGACCGCTGGGCCTGGCCCTGATTATTCCCGGTATGGTACCCCACTTCTTCGACGGCGGCACCTCCGGCGTCTATGGCAATTCTACCGGCGGCTGGCTGGGAGCCGTCGTCGGCGCCTTCATCAATGGCCTGCTGATTACGCTCCTGCCGGCCTTGCTGCTGGCCTTCATGGGATCATTCGGCCTGGCCAACACGACCTTTGGGGATACCGACTTCTGCCTGGCTGGCATTATCACCGGTCTGGGAGCCAAGGCGGGCTTCTTCGGTTCCTATGCCGTAGTGGTAGTGCTGACCATTGTACTCCTGGCTCTGGCTTCGTTCGTGACGCTGCGCATTACGCCACGCAGCGGACTACAAGAGGAGACGCCCGCAACGGCTCAGGAGACCGCTGAGACGACCGCCTGAGCTGAGCAGGTTGCTAGAAAGCCGGCTGTGCGTGAGGGCTTGCTCGTTCGCTCTGTTCTGCTCTGCTTCTGCCGACGGAGCACAAGCAAGCCCTCTTTGTATTGTGTGTTGTCTGCTCCTCTATATGAGTTGGGGACACTGGCAGGCGTACGCCTTTGCCTCGTTCACAACGCTCCTGGCCATTGCCTGCCTGCGGATCACGCTCCCACTGCTGCGACGAGCGTAGGGCAGGGACAGGAGCGCCCTTGTGGTGAGGGGAGGTGGGAAGGGGCAAAGAGCGCCACCTCTTCGGTGATCAGCGCAAGGACTGGGCGACGAGGCCGCTGAAGACGCTCCGGGCCTACAGGCAGCACAGCGCCCGTTTTAGGCTGTTGCCTCCCTCTTCTCGCGCTATCCCTCTCCGTCTCTGTGCCGCTCCCGCAGACTAATGGCCCCCAGCAGACCCGTCAGCTGTTATCTTATTGAGCATCGAAGGTGTCAGGGTCAGGACCAAGACGCACGCCTGTATCGAGAGCTGAAATAGCTGCCATCTCCTCCTGACTCAATTCGAAATCAAAGATCAGAAAGCAGAAGAGGGAAGAGCACCTGGGGCCAGCCCTGCCTGGGTACAGGCAGGGGAGAGGCTAACCTTCGAGTCTAGCTATTTCCCCTGCCCAGTGGACCCTGACGTGGTGGCCCACACGACTCTCGAACGACCAGCGAGGTCGCCAGCTCCACGTGATGCGTCTCCAGCGTCTGACCGGCGATCAGGCGCAGCAACATCTCCGCCGCCATGCGTCCCATCTCCTCCAAAGGCTGGCGGATCGTTGTCAATGGTGGCGCCATATGGGCCGAGTAAGTCACATCATCGAAGCCGATGACGCTCATCTCTTCGGGAATGCGAATATGGCGCCGGTAGAGCGCCTGGTAGACCCCCGCTGCCTGGGCATCGTTCCCCGCAAAGATGGCGGTCGGCGGGTCCGGCAGATCAAGGAGCGCTTCCGTCTGCCGAATGCCATCACCCAGCAGGTAGCTTCCTTCACAGATCAAGGCCGGATCAACGGCGATTCCCGCCTGCTCCAGAGCCTCACGATAGCCAGCCAGGCGCGCCCGCGAAGTCGTCAGATGGAGCGGACCGGTGATGATGCCGATGCGCCGGTGGCCCAGCGAGAGCAGATACTCCGTAGCGGTATAGCCACCAAGCCAGATCGTCGAGCCGATCGTCGGGAAGGCCGTCGTCGGCTCGTTGCGATCGCCAATGGCCACAAAAGGAATGCCCTGCTCCAAGAGCGTATCAGCAATTCCGACCCGCTCATAGGGAAGCAAGAGAAGAACGCCATCGCTCGACTGATCAAGGATGCGCCGCAGCCAGAGCCGCTCCGTCGTCTCATCCTCGTTGGTCGCAAAGACCACGAGGCGGTAGCCACTCTGCTCCAGCACCTCTTGTACGCCCTGCATAATGCCGAGGTCGTAGCCACCCTCCAGACGCATCAGCACCAGGTCGATCAGGCCGCTGCGGCCTTTGCGCAGATGACGCGCAGCATGGTTCTGGACATAATCGCTCTGCTCGATCAGACGCTGGATGCGAGCACGTGTCTTCTCACCGACGCCAGGCCGCTGATTCAGAACCTTGGAGACGGTGGTGGTCGAGACGCCTGCGCGCCTGGCGATCTCTACCATAGTTAAGCGCTTTGGTCGTTTTGGTTCCAGTGTTGGCCCCTCCCCTGTTCCACTAGGGTAAACGATAACTCAAATAGGTTATTTCAATGGTACCATGCCCCGCCCAACGTGTCAACGCACTATCTGGAAGCAGAGAAGAGCCAGCGAGGCCGGCGTACGGCCTCAAGCGCCCGCCAGATCAGAGAAAACGAGTGCTCAACTTCCCCTTGACAATCGGCTGTTTCTATGCTACCTTCTACCTCAGAAGGCAGAGTAAACGTTAACCTTACGTTGCCTCGGCTCACCCCAGCTCGTCAACGCTTGACGGGAGCCAGCGCCTGCCAATGTTTGCCAGCGACAGATACGCTTAAGGAGGTCACTCAGCTATGGCGCTCTTTGCTTCTCCCCCACCAAGACCAACACGCTCATCCTGAGCCACCCTCACCTATATCGCTTGCCTCGCTTCCGCTTCTGCCCGCCGTCTCCTGACCAGGTCAGCGTGGCCGAGCGCAGCAGGCCCTCTTTTCCCTCTGGCTCAGCCGGGATCATGCGCCTGCTATGGGCAGGATGTACCTGATTAGGACGTCCGCATGGCAGGTCGTAGAGGCATCATGTCTATTTGACAAGGAGGTTATCCTATGAGCACGCAAGGACCAGGGTCCCCCTTGAATCGCCGTCGCTTCTTGCAGCGCTCGCTGGCGCTGGGGGCCGGCGTCGCGGGCTTAGAGCTACTCGCCGCCTGTGGCGGTGCTAGCAGCACGACTACTACCGTGAGCGCCACCGTCAATACCCTTCCTCCCTCGACCAATCCCGGGGCCGTCTATGTCTTCAACCAGGTTGTCAAAGACTTTGAGCAGGCTTATCCCCACGAGCATATCATCGGCAAGAACGACCCCTACGACCCCACAACCTACTTCGCTAAACTGGCCGCCGGCCAGCTTGAAGACGGCATTCAAAGTTATTTCACCGAGCCACCCTTGCTCATCGCTCGTCACGCTGTGGCCGATATCACCAGCCTGGCCAAAAGCTGGCCCTCGTTCAAGGACTATATCCCCAGCATCGCCTCGATCGTGACCCGTGGTGGCCGCGTCTATGGAATTCCGGTCAATGGCTACGTGCTTGGCATCTTCTATAATCGCAAGCTGTTCCAGGGAGCTGGCCTTGATCCTGACAAGCCACCCACGACCTGGGAAGAGTTCCGCGGCTATGCGAAACAGCTTACCAGTTCGCAGGTGGCCGGTTTTGCGGAAACGAGCACGGCCAACCAGGGCGGCTGGCATTTCACCAACTGGATGTATACCGCTGGCGGCGATATGGAGTCTTCCGATGGCACAAAGGCCGTCTTCAATAGTCCCCAGGGGGTGAGCGTGCTGAATTTCCTGAAGGCCATGCGCTTCACCGATCGCTCGATGACGCAGCAGCAGCTGTTGACTCAGGCTGATACGCTGCAGCTGCTGGCAACCGGCAAGGTGGCGATGGTGGTGATGGCCCCGGATCAGCTCAATGCACTGCAGGCGCAGTACCAGGCCAACTTGAAGGATTTCGGCATTGGCCCAATGCCTCAGCATGGCGGCAACGCGGCGCTGACCGGTGGCAATCTCTGGGTCTTCAACCCGAAGTCGACCCCCGAGGTGATTAAAGCCGCCTTCGACTATGTGATTTATTCGAATTTCAATCTGGACGTTGTTGAGCGGAGTCTGGCTGAGCAAGCTGCTGCCGGTCAGGCTGTGGGTGCTCCAACGGCGGTGCTTTTCCAGGGAGCTTTTCAGCAGCAGCTCTCGGCGCTCTATCGCAAGTATGCCACAGTGCCTTTGGAAAACTATACTGCCTTCATGAATGCGCAGTTGCAGCTCCGCCCGGAGCCGCGCAACCAGACGCAGAAGATGTATGCCACCCTCGACCCGGTCATGCAGGCGATTCTGACCGATCCGAAAGCCGACCCGGAAACGCTGCTGAACCAGGCCGCCCATCAGTTTCAGCAGATTCTCGATCAGTCAAGCGCGTCTTAGGGAAGGCTTGCCCGCCCGCGCTGTCTCTGCGCCGTGCGCCAGCGCAGTGCCGTTAGAAGGTCTGGGCCAGGGGCGCTGCGCCGGCCCGGCGCGCTGAAGGAGGGCCTCATGTCACGTTCTTCGTCATCACCATCGCCGCTGTCGCCCCCTCGCGAGCCGGCGCCGGCCTTGATGTCAGGCGCAGGACTGCTGGCTGCCCGCGGGGAGCAGGCTCACCGGCGCCTGGGTCCGCTCAGTCGTCGGCTCTGGGCACTCTGGCGCCAGGTCCAGGGCTATCTCTTTCTCTTGCCGGCGCTCCTGATCTTTGCGCTCTTCGTCTGGTATCCGGTGGTGCTGGGCTTTGTGATGAGCTTTCAGAGCGTTGACCTGATTAATCCCGCGACCTGGGTCGGCTGGGCCAACTATCGCCACGTCTTCGCCGATCCCCTCTTCGCTATCGCCTGGCGCAATACGCTGGCGTTTACCGGCTATGCCTTGCTCTTTGGTTACGTGGTGCCGCTGGTGCTGGCACTGGCCATTAATGAGATGCGTCACGGCAAGAGCTATTTCCGCCTGGCCTTCTACTTGCCAGTCATGCTGCCGCCGATTGTGACGGTCTTTTTGTGGCGCTGGATGTACGACCCTGACTCGGGCTTGCTGAATGCGCTCTTGAGCCTGGTCCATCTGCCAGGCCGGCTCTGGCTGGAAGATCCGCAGACCGCGCTCCCCGCGCTGGTGGCGGTGGCAACCTGGAGCGCCGCCGGCTCGACGATGCTGGTTTATCTCGCCGCCCTGCAGGGAGTGCCAGCCTCACTCTACGAGGCGGCGGAGATCGATGGGGCCGGTTTCTGGCGCCGTCTCTGGCATGTGACACTGCCTTGCATTCGTCCAATTATGTTGCTGATGCTGGTACTGCAGATCATTGCGACCATGCAGGTCTTTATTGAGCCGTTTACGATCACCGATGGCGGCCCCCAGCACGCCACGCTGAGTATCTTGCTGCTGATCTACACCTACGCATTCCAGAATGCGGATTTCGGCGAGGCCAGTGCCCTTAGCGTGCTGCTCTTCCTGGTGCTGGCCGCGTTTGGACTGATCTACCTGCGCCTGACGAGTCACATGCTGCAAGGAGATTGATGATGGTCACGGAGTACAATGAGCCGCTTCTTGAGCAGGAGCCAGGCTCTGACCAGCACCGTCAGAGAGCTTCAGCAGATGGGCTGGCCCGGTCCCTCCTCGGACGCGGGTGGCGCTGGCGTCGCTCTGCTGCAGAGGCCTCTAGCTCATCTGAGGCCAGCGGCGAGCGCACGCTGCTTTCGCCCCTGATGCTGCGGCGCCCGCTGGTGCGCTTCTGCTATTGGGTGGTCTTTCTGCTGTTACTTGTGGGCACGCTGACGACGCTGGGACCGCTCTACTGGATGGTGAGCGGGGCCTTGAAGTCGAATGTGGAGATCTTCCAGAGGCCTCCAACGTTCTGGCCCGCTCATCCGCAATGGAGCAACTATAGCAATGCGTGGCAGATTCTGCAGCTTCCGCTCTATCTAGGAAATTCGCTGATGCTGGCCGCGGGGGCAGTGCTGCTGCAGTTGTTGGTCTCCGCGACGGCAGCTTATGCCCTCTCTAAACTGCGCCCCTGGGGACGGAGCGCGATTCTGTTCGCCTTCTTTGCGACCTTGATGGTGCCCCCGGTCGTCTATTTGATCCCGCAGTTTGTGAACATCAGCGATCTGCCCCTGATCCACGTCTCGCTGATCAATAACTGGGCCGGGGTCTGGCTGCCGGAGGCGGCTAACGCTTTCAATATTCTGATCCTGAAGAGCTTCTTCGATACCATTCCCGGCGAGCTGACCGATGCGGCCCGCCTGGATGGGGCCAGTAGCTGGCAGGTTTTTACACGCATCGTGTTACCCCTCTCTCGCCCAGCTCTAGCGGTGATCACGATTTTTACGGTGATCGCTTCCTGGAAAGATTTCCTCTGGCCGCTGCTGGTGCTTTCGAATAGCAATCTGCAGCCGTTGATGGTGGCTCTCTATCATGAGTCGGGCCTTAACGCTAATCTGCCGTTTAGCTATCTGATGGCCGGCCTGGTCTTCGCCAGTCTTCCACCCATCCTGCTGTTCTTGCTCTTCCAGCGCCAGATTATTCGTGGAGTCAATTTGACTGGCTTGAAGGGCTAGCTAGCCCTCTGGCCAGCCAGGTGCTCTCTGGTAAGGCGCTGCCAGAGCGATAGCAGACGCGATGGACAGCTAGATGACCAGGCCCAATGAGGTCAGAAAGGAATGGTGCCGTATGCAGGATGCAATGCAGCGAATAATGGTCGCATTGCGCAGGAGCAGCGGTCGCAGGGTGGCGCTGCTGCTCGCGACGCTGGTGTTGGTGCTTGGGAGCCTTGGGGCTTTGCTCACGCTGCCACTCCTGGCGAAGGCGGTGCAGGCGAGTACTGCCGCGGTAACCGGTGGCGCCGGGGCAACGCTTCCCTATGTGGAGATGGAAGCCCACCAGGCTACGACCAATGGGAGTATCCTGGGACCCGATTTTTCGCTCGGCAGCCTGGCCTCCGATGCTGTGGATCGCCAGGCAGTCCTGTTGACCAGTGGTCAGTATGTACAGTTTACGCTGACACAGCCTGCCAATGCTCTGAATCTGCGCTATAGCATTCCCGATTCGGCCAGCGGTGGCGGTATCTCGGCCACGCTGAGCATCTACATTAACGGGGTGAAGCAGTCTCAGGAGCTGCAACTGACGTCGAAATATAGCTGGCTCTACGGGCAGCCGAATTTTTCGAATTGCAACGCCAACGACTGGAGCGATACACCCGGCGGCACACCGCATCACCAGTTTGATGAGGTGCATGTCCTGCTGCCGCAGATGAGCGCCGGTACAACGGTGAAGTTGCAGGTCGACCCCGATAATACGGCTCCCTGGTACGCCATCGATGTGGCCGATTTCGAGCAGGTGCCAGCCCCGCTGACGCAGCCCGCCGGCTCAATCTCGGTGACCGATCCCCCATATAATGCCGATCCTACGGGCAAGGTCGATGCCACGAGTGCTATCCAGCAAGCCGTCAATGACGCCTCGGCCCAGGGCAAGACGGTCTGGCTGCCCAAGGGGACATTTCTGGTGACCAGCCATATCCTGGTCAACAACGTGACGATGACCGGGGCTGGCCCCTGGTATACCGTGCTGACAGGCGCTCCCGTTGGGAGCAACGGCACTGGCGTTGGTGTCTATGGCTACGATGCCTACGATGGTCAGACCAGCTCCAATGTGACGCTGTCGAATTTTGCGATCGAGGGGCAGATTACGAATCGCATCGACTGCCTCCAGGATAACGGTATCGGCGGCTCCCTGAACAATTCGACGATTTCCAACATCTGGATCGAACACACCAAGGTGGGGATGTGGTTCGATGGTCCCTTCAGCGGCCTGAAGATCACCGGCTGCCGCATCGATAGCGTGCTGGCCGACGGCATCAATTTCCATCGCAACGTGACCAACTCCAGCGTGACGCAGACCATCATCCGCGGCACCGGCGACGATGGTCTGGCGATGTGGTCGGCTACCGATAATGTGCCGGCGACCGGCGATAGTAACAATACGTTTGATCACGATACGGTGCAGTCGCCGTATCTGGCCAACGGGATCGCGATCTACGGGGGCAATGGCAATAGCGTGACGAACGATCTGGTGACTGGCTCGCAGTATCGCGGCGGCGGCATCATGATCGACTATGAGGACTTTGGCAACGCTACCGCGCCTTTCGCCGGGACGACGACGGTGAGCAATGATACGATCCGGCAGACGGCGGGCATCGGCGATCAGGGCATCCAGCAGTTTGGCGCACTGATGTTCTGGGCCGATAGCGGGGCGATGAATGCGACGTTTACGGTCTCGAATGTGGAGATCGATAACAGCCAGTACATGGCGATTTCGTTCGATGGTGGGAACCCCATCAGCACGATCAATATGAATGGGGTGAACATCAGCGGCGCCGAATTTGCTTTTTCGAATAAGGTGAGCCAGGTGACCGGCTCGGCAAGCAATGTGACGGCCAGCGGGCTGACGGTGGCCAGTATCCAGAGCTGCGAGAGCAGCGGCTCCTGGAATATTACCCTGGGCAGCGGTAACTCCGGCTGGAGTCCCAGCTCGCAGGTCTGCGGCTTCCCCACGGGTACCCCAACGCCGACGCCTTCGCCAACGGCTCCGTTGCCGACGCCAACTCCTTCGCCAACCCCAACGCCGCAGCCGGCACCGACGGGGACCTTGGTCCTGGCTATTAATGCTGGCGGCAGCGCGGCTGGCAATTTCGTGGCCGACACCGACTACGATCAGGGCAACCAGTACAGCGATACCTCGACGACGATCAACACCAGCCGTGTGGCTGAGGCTATCCCGCAGGCGGTCTGGCAGTCCTGCCGCTGGAATAGCTCCTTTACCTATACCATCGGCGGTCTACAGGCAGGCAGCAGCTATACAGTGGCGCTCGATTGGGCAGAATTGACCTGGACGGCTGCCGGTCAGCGCCTCTTCAATGTGGCAATCAATGGGACGACAGTGCTGAGCCGTTTCGACGTCTACGCCACGGCAGGCTACAAGACGGCCCTGCAGAAACAGTTTACGGTGACGGCCAACAGCAGCGGCCAGATTGTGATCGCCTTTACGCAGGGCGGGGCCGATAATCCCTTTATCAGCGGCATTGAGATCTGGCAGCCGTCGGGCGGCACGGCCACGCCGACCCCAACGGTGACGGTGACGCCAACGAGCACGGCCACGCCGACCCCAACGCCCGCCCCTTCGGGGACGCTGGTCCTGGCGATCAATGCCGGCGGCGGCGCGGCTGGCAATTTTGTGGCCGATACGGACTACAATCAGGGCAACCAGTACAGCGATACCTCGACAGCGATCAATACCAGCGGGGTGAGCAATCCCGCCCCACAGGCGGTCTGGCAGTCCTGCCGCTGGAATAGCTCCTTTACCTATACCATCCCCGGCCTGACGGCAGGGACGGTCTATGTGGTGAAGCTGGATTGGGCCGAGTTGACTTTCCAGGCCGCCGGCCAGCGCGTCTTCAATGTGACGATCAACGGGAGCCCAGCCCTGATTAACTTTGACGTCTATGCCACGGCGGGCTATAAGACTGCCGTACAGCGCCAGTTTAATGTGGCCGCCAATAGCAGCGGCCAGATTGTCATTGCCTTCACTCAGGGGACAGCCAAGGCCGACAATCCTTTCATTAATGGCATCGAGATCTGGAAGCCAACCAGCACGCCGACACCGCCCCCGGCAGGAACCCTGATCACCGCCATCAATGCCGGTGGTTCGACGGCAGGCAATTTTGTGGCCGATACGGGCTACAATCAGGGGAATCAGTATAGCGATACCTCGACAGCGATCAATACCAGCGGGGTGAGCAATCCCGCCCCACAGGCGGTCTGGCAGTCCTGCCGCTGGAATAGCTCCTTTAGCTATACCATCACTGGACTGTTCGCCGGGGCACGCTATACGGTGAAGCTGGATTGGGCCGAGCTAACCTTCCAGGCTGCCGGCCAGCGCGTCTTCAATGTAGCGATTAACGGCCAGACGGTGCTGAGCAATTTCGATGTCTATGCCACCGCGGGCTATAAGACTGCTCTGCAGCGCCAGTTTACGGTTCAGGCTAACAGCAGCGGCCAGATCGTGATCTCCTTTACTCAAGGAAGCGCCGATAATCCTTTCATCAACGGCATCGAGGTCTATCAGGCATGATCTGCCTGACCGGGATGCAGCACCGCTTTCCCTCACAGGTGAGTGGATAGGCAGACGAGCAAGGAAGCTAGTTGCTGGATAGGTAAGACCCCGCTCGGAGCGCGGAGCACTCGCTCCGCCTCCGGAGGGGTCAGGTTTTCACAGGCCGGCTCGGCCCTGTTCAACAGCGCTTCTTTGTTCGTTTTTCAGCGAACCGATGAGCAGCGATCAACTTATAAAAACAAGCAACTAGAGTGGAAAGGAACCGAGCTTCATGGAGAGGGCACAGCCAGTAGCCACCAATGCTCACCCCGCTGTCACCTTACCGGATGGCTATCAGGCCCTGGGTCAAGCCCAGGTCTGCGAGCGAGACGCCGCCAGGATCTGCCTACGCAGCGGACCGGCCAGCGTTGAGGTGACGGCCCTAGCGCCGGACCTCTTCCGGGTTGGCCTTTTTCTGGATGGCCGTCCCCGCCGCTATGAGTCGCCGGCAGTGGTAGAACAGTCTTGGCAGGCCGGCCCGGTGATGATCACGGAGACGGCAGTGGGGCAGCTGAGCATGGCCACCACGTTCGCGACGGCGCACCTCTCTCTTGATCCCTTACGTCTCAGTTTCTCCGATCCGAGCGGGCGGGTCTTCGCTGCCGATGATCCCGAGCTGGGCATGGGCTGGTTTGAGCGGCCCGCAGAGGAGGCCCTGCTACCGCTGGCCAATGTGGCCGGAACCCTCGGTCTGCCGCTGCGCGTTTATAAGCGGCACCTGCCCAAGGAGCACTATTTCGGCTGTGGCGAGCGTACGGGCGGCCTGGATAAGACAGGAACCTATCAGCTCTTCTGGAATACCGACCCGCCGCCGGGGCGCAGCGTCTTCCAAAATAATCTGTACGTCTCCATCCCCTTTACGCTGGTGTTGGCCAACGGTCTGGCCTGGGGGCTGTTTCTGGATAACCCTGGGCGGGTGGCCTTCGATCTGGCTCACGAGGACCCGGGACGCTCCTGGTTCGGCACAAGTACCGGCGATCTGATCTATTATGTGTTTTGTGGCCCGACGCCCCAGGCGGTGCTGGCACGCTATACCGAGCTAACCGGGCACACGCCTCTGCCCCCGCTCTGGTCGCTCGGCAACGGTCAGAGCCGCTTTAGCTATGCTTCAGCGGAGGAGCTGCGCGAGGTGGCAGCGACCTTCCGCGCGCGCGATATCCCTTGCGATACGCTCTATCTGGATATCGATGCCCTCGATGGCTACCGTGTCTTTACCTGGGACCGGGAACGCTTCCCTGATCCCGCTGGTCTCTTCGCCGAGCTGCGCGCTCAAGGCTTCCATGTGGTGAGTATTGTCGATGCTGGCATCAAGGTCGATGAGGGCTACGCGGTCTACACAGATGGGAAGCGGCGTGATCTGTACTGTAAGACTCCTGATTATCAGGATTATCAGAATGCGGTCTGGCCGGGCCTCTGTGTCTTTCCCGATGTGACGAATCCGGAGGCACGCGCCTGGTGGGGCGAGCAGCATCGCCCACTGCTGGAAGCCGGTGTGGCCGGCATTTGGACCGATATGAACGAGCCAGCCGTCTTTATTCCGGTTCATGGGACGCTGCCACCTGAGACGATCCATCCCGGGGGCGGGCGACCGCGCCTGCATGCCGAGATTCACAATGCCTATGGCTCGTTATTGGTCCAGGCGACGCGCGAGGGGCTGCAGCGCCTGCGCCCGGATGAGCGTCCGTTTGTGATTTCGCGCGCCGGCTACGCTGGCATCCAGCGCCAGGCCTTGCTTTGGACCGGCGACAATGCGTCAACATGGGAGGACCTGGCCCAGAGCGTGCCACAGTTGCTTAATCTGGGCCTCTCGGGCGTGAGCTGGTGTGGCAGCGATATTGGTGGCTTCTACGGCGATTGCAGTGGTGAGCTGCTGGCTCGCTGGACGGAGTTCGGCATTTTTCAGGCTTTCTGCCGCAACCACTCGGAGAAGCAGACTCGCCGTCAAGAGCCGTGGGTGTTTGGCGAGCCGTATGAGTCGGTCTGTCGCGCCATGCTTAAGCTGCGGCAGCGCCTGCTCCCCTACCTGTATACGCTGTTCGAGGAGTGTCACCGCACTGGCGCGCCAGTGCTGCGCCCGCTTTTCTGGATGGCGCCGGCAGATCCCGCTGCCTGGGCTTACGATGATGAGGCGCTCTGCGGCCCTGCGCTGCTCGTAGCGCCTGTCACACGTCCGGCTGTCAGTCACCGCCATGTCTATCTGCCTGCTGGCACCTGGTTCCATTTCTGGAGCGGTCAGCGCTTCAGCGGTCCGACCCATGTGATAGCCTATGCCCCGCTCGGGCAGCCGGCGCTCTATGTGCGGGCCAATACAGCGGTGCCACTTTGGCCCGAGATGAACTATGTGGGAGAGCGAGAGCCTGATCCGCTGACGCTGCTGCTTTACCCAGCCGAAGGGAGCGGCGAAAGTAGTCTCTACGAGGACGCCGGCGATGGCTACGGCTACTTGCAGGGGGAGTACGCTCGCCGGCGCATCAGTTGCGAGGTTGAAGGCGATGAGATCCGGGTGTTCATTGGCACCCGCGAGGGCCGCTTCGTGCCAGAGCGCCAGCATATCGTGTTGGAGCTGCGCGCCCTTGAGCGCGCTCCCTGGAGTGTCGAGCAGAGTAGCGGAAACGGCGACTCCGCCAGCCAGGTCGAGTGGTCCTATGACCAGGAGCAGGGCCGCCTGCTGGTGACGCTGCGGGAGCAGGTTGAGGCACAAGAGCTGAGTATCCGCCTGGCGGCAAAAGCCACCGAGGGAGGGCCAGGCGCCTGGCTGGCTGGAGAAGACGAATGAGGAGCCTGCCGCTCGATCGGCTGTGAGCGGTAGGCAAGACGCTGACCTTCCCGCTGCTCGTCCCGGTCACTCGCCAGGCACTCAGACAGTGAGCGCGGATCAGTTGGCTTCTTCGCCTGTGCCAGTTCGTTAGATCAGGCTTCAGACCTTAGTGTTGCCAGAGCTAGAGAAAGGAAGAGGGCTGGTATCTCTTGCTAGCCCTCTTCCTTTTGTTTGCCTCTTAGAGCATTTTTCGAGGATTCCGCTAAAGAAGCGGAATCCTCGCGCTGCTATTCTGTGGGGCGTGAGCGCGCTGCTGCTCAGGCTGCTTCGGCCTGGTAGCTGCAGTACAATCGCCAGAGGATTCCGATAAAAATGCTCGTGGCTATCGTCTGACGGATAGGGAAACGATGAATCTGATTGTGGAAGGGGAAGGCATTTTTATTAGCAAACACCAAGGAAGAATTCGTCTGGTTCAGGAATCACAGGTCGTGGAGGAAGTACCACTGATTCAGCTCAAGCAAATTCTTGTCCATCGCATCGATACTGGCGTTGGGATCTCCAGCGATGTGGTGAAGCTCTGCAGCGAGGAAGGGATTGCGCTCCATTTTCTGGAGAAAAATGGCATGGTGAGAGCCTCACTCTGCGCCGCCGGGCTGACAGGTACTGTGCTCACCAGGCGCGCGCAACCGCTGGCCTTCAGTTCCGCGAAGGGGTGCGAGTTTGCCCGGGCTTTTACCTGCGGCAAACTGGCGAATCCGCTTCATCTGCTGCGCTACTTGATGCGAAGCCGCAAAGATGAGCAGCCGCAGCTTTGCCAGCAGCTGCACCAGGCGGTGCAAGCCATCCAGGACGTGCCTGGAGAAAGAGACAGAAGAGCAGGGGATTACTGTAAGGCATGCCTGCCTCAGAGACAAGGCCAGGATTTCCGACGATTTAGCGGAATCGCCTGGCTATACTCTCCCCAGAGCAGCAGGCCGACTGCTATCCCAGCGCAGCGGCAGGCCCCTGGCCCAGCTCCTCTTCCAGGCTAGGCCAAAACAAGCAAGAGCACCAAGGGAAAGGAGATGCCGCCTTGAATATCGAGACTATGAAGCGGGTCCATCGCCTGCAGACGATCATTCACCTTTTCGAGAGTCAGGCGCAGCGGCGTTGGCGCACCCGCGAGATCGCTGAGCGGCTGGGCATCAATGAGGATACGGCGAACAAGTACCTGAATGAGCTGCAGGTGACCGGCCTGCTGCCTCTTACGAAAGAGGGCCTCTACTGGTTTTTGCCAGAAGGGGCGGTCATCCCGAGATTGCAGCTCTCCCTGAGCTATCCCGAGGCGGTGGGCCTCTATCTGGCTGGCCGCCTCCTGGCCCAGACGCGCGATGAGCGTAACTGGCATCTGACGATGGCCCTGCATAAGTTGGTGGAGGCGCTACCCACTCCCGTGCGCGAGCAGCAGGAGACGATTGCAGCGCTGCTGCTCACGGAAGATAGCGAAAGGGAGGATTTTTCGGCCATTTTTCTCGCGCTGGCCTGTGGCTGGGTCCAGCACCGGCGCGTTCGCCTGATCTACGAGCCGCCGCGCAAGAGCCGTTTTGAGACGCTTTTCGATCCCTATCTGCTGGAACCATCGGCTATTGGGCGGACCATCTATGTGCTCGGCTACAGTCACGCTGTGCTGGCCTTGCGTACTTTGAAGCTGGAGCGTATTCAGCATGCAGAGCTAATTAATGAGTCATTTGTACCTGATCCCTCCTTTAAGGCCGAGGAATTGCTACAACGGGCCTGGGGCGTGATGTATGGCGATGAGGAACCGGTCAGGGTGCGTCTGCACTTCAGCAGCCAGGTTGTGAAGCGGGTGCGTGAGACGCGCTGGCATCCGTCGCAGGAGATTCGCCTGACGCGCGACGGCTGCGAGTGGACGGCCCTGATCGGTGATCTGGTCGAGATTGAACCCTGGGTTCGCGGTTGGGGAGCCGACTGTGTGGTGTTGGAGCCGGAAGAGCTGCGCCAGCGGGTCATCAGCCACGTCCAACGGGCCAGTCAGAACTATGGTTTGCAGCCTGGTCCTCTCTCCACTCATGAGCCAGGCAGGCTCAACCCGGATCTGTTTCGCCATCGCGTCCAAACAGAAGAGGCTTAGGTGAAGGAAAGGAAAGGAAAGAAAGGGGTGACGGTTTCCCTTATGAAGACTCTCTATCCCTATCAGGAGCGCGTGCTCCAGGTGCTGGCCCAGGGCCGCAATGTGATTCTGGTCATTCCGACGGGCGGCGGGAAGACGCTGGCTGCACTGCTGCCTTTCCTGCAAAGCTGCGCCTTCAACGATGGGACGCTGCCCGGGAAGGCCGTGTACGTCACGCCAATGCGGGTGCTGGCAACTCAGTTCACCAGGACCTGTCACCAATTGCTGGAGGAGCTGAATCCGCCTTTGATCGAGCCGCTGCGCCAGCGCTACGCTCAGTTCGGGCGCCCACTGCTCAGCCTGCAAACAGGCGAGTCGCCAGATGATCCCCAGTTCGAGTCTTTGATCACGGCCTGCACGATCGATCAGTTGCTGGCCAGCGCTCTCGGCGTGCCCTATAGCGTCGATGGGGCACGCGCCAATATCAACGTTGGCCTGCCCGCCAGCGCCTACCTGATTCTGGATGAGCCGCATCTGTATCCGCTGAATCGGCAAGGCCAGAGCTGCTTTGGCGCCTTGACCACGACGATCGAGTTGCTGCGCCAGCTCAAGGATCTGACGCGCTTCACCTTCATGAGCGCGACGCTCTCCAGACCGCTGGTGGAGCAACTGGCGCAGATGATCGACGCTGAGGTGATTGAGGCGAGCGATGAGGAGCTGGCCGCCCTGGCCAGGGGACGTCAGCGCGTCTTTCGGCGCGTGGCGGAGCCGCTGAGCGCTGAGCAGGTACTTGAGCGTCACCAGCGCTGCTCTCTGGTGGTCTGTAACCGTGTTGAGCGCGCCCAGGAGCTGTATCTGCAGCTCGATGAGCTGATTCAAGAGCGCGGCCTTGACATCCGTCTGCAACTGCTGCATAGCCGCTTTAGTGACGAGGATCGGCGTCGTCAAAGCGAGGAACTGCAGGGCTGGCTTGGTCCCGCCGCCTGGGATGAGAAGAGCGGGCGCTATCAGGGCGAGAATGTGATTGTGGTGGCGACGCAGGTGGTCGAGGTGGGCCTTGATATCTCGGTTGAGACGCTGCACAGCGAGCTGTCGCCGGCCAATAGCCTGATCCAGCGCGCTGGACGCTGCGCGCGCTTCCCTCACCAGCAGGGGCAGGTCTTTGTCTACTCGCTTCCCGTCGATGATCAGGGCCAGGCGCAGACACTGCCCTACGAGCCGGAACCCTGTCAACGCACGTGGGAGGCCCTGGCCGAGTACGATGGCCAGGTAGTGCGCTTTCAGGAGGAGCGTCGCCTGCTTGATACGGTCCATTGTGAGAGCGATCTCCAGTTGCTGGCGCGCTATGAGGAGCAACGGCCCGATCTGCTTGAGAAGATGGTGACCAGCTTGAGGAAGCCCGATCCACGTGTGCGCTCTACGCTGATTCGCGATGATCTGCAGGTGGCGCTGCTGGTGCACGATACGCCCGAAGAGGAGATCGTCACAGCGCCCTGGCAATGGCAGCTTTTCACGCTGCGTCCCAGTCTGCTCCAGGGCCGGCACTGGCAGGCCCTACAGGAGCGGGCCGCCGCGCTGGGCCTCGATTGGGTGTGCAAACAAGCGGTGCTCGTAGGTGCTGGGAGCGGGAGAGCGGCCCAGGGCGAGGACCATAGCCGGACCAGGAGCGAGACAGCAGCCCAGGGCGAGGACGATAGCCGGCGCGAGCCACTGTATACGTGGGAGCCGGTGACCAACCCGGCCACCGAGATCAGTAGTGCCCTGGTGCTGGCTTTGCCGCAGGCCCTGGTGACCTACGATCGCGATCTGGGCCTGGTCTTCCGCGACGGACGTCTGCCGCTGACCGCGCGCTGGCAGCAGCGCCTTGAGGGTACGCGCTACCAGAGCCGTCCGCTGGAACGGCGGCGCTCGGGTGCAGTCAGCCAGACGGTCTTGCGCCAGCGCTACGAGGAGCACATTGGGGGACTGGCCGATGCCTACCACTACGGCCTCTACCATGAGCTGGTCTATGCGCTACGCCGCCTGGAGGAGCGCATGGGATTGGCAGCGGGCACGATTGATCAGGCCATTCAGTTAGCGCTGGCGCTGCACGACCTGGGCAAGCTCGCTGAGGGCTGGCAGCGCTGGGCCCGCTCCTGGGAACGCCTCTATCACGAGAAGAAGGGCCTGCACTATCAGGAACCGGCAGCCGATTATCTCTTTGCCAAGACGACCTATGACGTGCGGGCCCGCGAAGAGCGACAGTGGGAGCAAGAGCTAGCGGTACGTCGTCCTAACCACGCCTGTGAGAGCGTGGCCCTGGCATGTCGCTTCATCAGGGATTGCCTGGGCGCGACAACGCCGGCAAGTCCCACTGCGCCCGTGGCGCGGGCTACCTGCTATGCCATCGCCCGTCACCATACCACAGGGGCTCACGAATATGGTGCGACCAGGCTGGCGCCAGGAGCCTTAGAGGCGGTGCGGCGAGCCTTAGCCCTGGTACAGCGCGAGACCTCGCCTCGGCCCATGAACCTGCAGTTGATCCTGCCAGAGTGCCAGCAAGGAGATCTCTTCCCCGAGAATGTCAGGTCGGGGAAGTTCAGTCAGCCCGATCTGGACCCGCAGACACCCCAGTACGAAACCTGGCTGGCCTTTGTCATGACACGGGCTTTGCGCCTGGCCGACCAGCGCGCCGACGTTTATCGTTAGCAAGGCGAGCTTGCCAGTTTCCTGACAGGTTCGCGATACTCGCGCCAGAAAGAGGAGGCGAGAGGAGAGGTCTAGATCATGCGCCAGATAATGTACCAAATGCCTGCCAAGTTATCATTTATGATCTGTTCGTTTTATAAATAGCGCAAAATCTCCTAACAGAGGACAGCGTATGACAACGCTCTATGTCAACAAAGCGAGCGGGACATTCGCCGATACCCTGCTCGCCCTGGGCGTAGCCGATCTCATGCGGCTCGGCCTGGCGCGCCTGGGCCGCCTGAAGCAGCCGCTAGAGATCTACGACGCCGGCCAGAGCTTTCTGATCCAGCTTCCTCCCGCGGAAGAAAGCGACCTGGCGAGCGGTAACCGCCTCCCCCTGCTGCGCCCCCTAAGCACCGCCAAACAGCAGGAGCGGCAGGCGAAAAAGGGGCGCACATTCAGCAAGGTCGAGATCTTTGACTACGAGGCCGAGCAAGAGAAACAGCGTCAGCTACAGGCACAGCTCGCCAAACTGCCGCCCGAGCAGCGGTCGCCGAAAGCGCGTCTCAACTCTTCCCCGGAGCTGCAGCAGATCCTGAGCAACGGCCCCAGCCCTGAGCTGGAGCACTACAAGGCCATCAACGTCATGAAGGTCGCCGACACCTTCAATGAGCTGGTGCTGCGTTGGGAGAACCTGAGCGCCGAGCAGCAATGGTTTGCCGTGCGTCTGCTCTTCCGCCTTTTCTCCGAGCCGCTCAACGACGTGGAGCAGGCGCAACGCACCTGGGAGAAGTGGGCCAAGGAGCAGGGCCTCAGCGGCAAGGCTCAGGCCACCGCCGTGCAACTGCTCAACCCGACCAGCGGTAAGGGGGCTAATGCTCCCAAAAGCAACCGTCTGGCGGTCGGCGGCCTGGAAAGTTTCTGGCTGCTGGAGCTGGTCAAGTTCCGCGGCTTCATGCTGGGCGCCGCACCCTATATGCTCAGCGGCAGCAAGGACCGCAAGACCTTCGTGGTGCTGCCCGAAAAGGTCGAGCTGGAGACGCTCAGGACCATTATGCAGAAGTTTCGCGAGATCTGCTGGTCCAGTACGGCCATCAAACAGGATATTCTGGCCGCCCTGCGCCTGGCTCAGGTTCTTGTGAACCACCGGCGCAATGAGCTGGCGAGCAGTCAGAACCTCGACCCGGACGAGCTTCCTCCCCTGGTCAGTATCACCCACGGGCTTGACGTGGCTTTCTACAAGGACATGGGTAGCGCCCACGCGGTGATGAACGTCTCGACTATCAATCTGCCTTCGTGGCTGCCGCCGCGCCTGCGCTCCGTCGCCGAGGCCACGCAGATCGATGAGCTGCTGGAGGAGCACATCGCCATCATCAACCGCATCGAGGGACCACAGGGGAAAGAAGGCAGTGAAGAGCTAGAGCTGCTGCGCATCTACCGCGATTTTCTCTCCAGCCACGATCTGCGCCTCTTCTGGCGCTTCGCCGCCAGCTATGGCCCTTACCTCTTCCGTCAGCGGGAACGCGAGAAAAACGAGAAGCGCTGGCTCAAGCAGTTTGCCAGCCAGGGCTTGGACAAACTTGTATTACTGGAGAGTGCTGCAATGGAAACGAAAAAAGGAACCCAGGACCTGAAACTGACCCCCATCCTTCAGAACAAAGGCTTCCAGCGCATCGCCTCGGCCATCCGCGAGGCAACGGTCAACGCCCAGCGACGCCGCTTCCAGGATAGCAACTATCCCTACGAGGTGCGCTACGGACTGGGGCAGGAGCTGCTGCGCAAGATCCATCGTCGCGACGAGTTTATGCAAGCCCTTAGCGAGTTTCTGCTGCATTACAACGCCGAGACCGCACGTGAAGAGGAGAAAGTGGCGCAGAAACTGGGACGCGCCTTGCGTTCAGAGGACTACAGCCAGCATCATCTGCGCTACCCCGTCACGACCAGCGATATCGACGAGTTTACGACCCTCTTCGACCAGTATCCCTGCGAGCTGGTGGCCTCGATGCTGCTCTCTTATGGCTACGCCCGCTGGGGCAAGGCCGCGGAAAGCAGCCAGAGCGAGGAGGATACAGAGGCAGCAGCCGCCCAAAGCCCACAGGCCTGATTCATCATTCACTTCGCAACAGAAATAGCACCAACGGCAACGATCATCACAAAGAAAGGGAGGAATCCAACTATGGCAAACACAGCGGTCTCTCTGTCCATCGCTGCGCGCATGACCCTGAACATGCACAGCCTCAACAACGAAGGCGGCGAGGGGAACCAGATTCAGACGCGCATGGTCGATATCGTCGGCGACGACGGTCTGCTGCACACCGTCAATGCCATCTCTGGCGACATGCTCAAGCATGTCCTTATGGAGCACTTCTATCGCCGCGCACGTGAGGAGGGCCTGAGCCTCTGCGCTGGCTGTCAGCAGTTCGATGCCAACCGCATCAATGCCGACAGCGACTTTATTAAGGGAGCTGGCGATACCGGCGCAGCCCTCATCGATGGCCTGCTGCAGCGCTGCGCCATGGACGACGTTGGTGGGATTCTGGTGACTGAAGGCGGGCGTTCGGTCCCGCGCAAGTCGGTCTGTGAATTCGGCTGGGTTGTGGCCTTACCCGAGCGCGTACGGACCGATAGCTACTTCCACGTCAAGTACGCCCTGGAGCGCGGTCCGGGCGCGGCGCGCAAGGAGGAGAGCAACGAACACAAAGGGGCCAACCTTGGACAAAGCATTTTCCATCGCCCGGCTTCCAGCGGCGTCTACGCCGTGGTCTGCCACGTCGAGCTGAGCCGGGTAGGCTACAACGATATCGCGCAGAGATACGCCATCAGTGCCGAAGAGCGCCAGCGCCGCACCCGTGTCCTGCTTGAAAGCCTGCTCTACAGCTTCCTGGAGTTCAACGGCGCCATGCGCTCGACCCAGCTCCCTCACCTGCTGGCCCTGGAAGGCTTCATCAGCACCAGCGACACCGCGACGCCGGCGCCGCTGGTCAGTCCGCTGCTGGGTGGCAGCGATGAGCCGCAGGCCTACCGCGAGCAGGCAGAGGCCATTGTTCGTGCCCTGAACGGCACTGGTCCCCAGCACGTGCGCCTGCAGACCTTCGATACGCTGGCCGAGTTCTCGCAGCAGATGCGCTCGCTGATCGACAGCATTACCCCCGAGGCAGCGTCGGCCTAGGTCGGTTGACCAATCCCATAGAAAGGAGGCAGACGACCAATGTGGATCGTCGCGCACTACTTGCCGGTCTCTTTCTTCTCGCTGCGACCGGCCAGCGCTACATCCTCGGGTGGTCAGACGCTGCTGGTGCCGACCCCTTTCGCTATCAAGATGGCCCTGCTCAGCACCCTGATCCGCACTCGCGGTCTGGCAGAGGGGGAACGCCTCTTCCCCGCTCTGCGCGACCTGCCTATCGCCCTGGAACCACCAGAACAGGCGGTCGTCATCAAGAGCTTCAGCAAGATCCGCCGCGAGCTGAAGGACAAGAGCAATCCCGAAAAGGCCGCTCGCGCGCGTCTAGAAAAAGAGTATCCTTTTCAGCCGACAATCGCTTATCGTGAGTACATTAGCTACTATGGAAGCCTGCGTCTGGCCTGCGAGGTAGCTGAAGGGAGTCCTCTGACGGCAGTGCTGCCGGAGCTGCTGGTCGGTCTCAACTACCTGGGCAAGCGTGGCGGCTTCATTCAGATCCTGCAGCCTCCTGCGCAAAGTGCGGAGCTGCCCGCGGGCAGCTTTCTGCTGCTGACCGCCTCACGGCAGGAGGCGTTTCCTATGCAGGGGACGCTGCAGGTGCTCGATGACTGCGGGCCGAAGCTGACCTTCGCTCAGGCCAACATCTATACGAACGAGCGTATTGTGCTGAACCGGGACCGCGTGCTCCGTCATGTAGTGCTCCCTTATCAGCGCTGGCGTTCTTCCCACTCCTATAGCTGGTACCGGCGCTTGCCACCTCCGTGATACGAGGGGAGATGACCAGCCACGCAGCTTGCGTGCCGCGCCGTCCCCCGTCCTGGCCAGGGAAGGGAAGAGGCTCCGCTTATGGATATGACCTTACTCACATGGAAGGGAGGCCTATGCTCACAACCTATCACCTGCTATGGACCATGCGCGTCGAGACACCGCTAGAGCTGGATGACTCTCCGGGGACGGCGCTGCGCGGCGCGCTTTTTACGGCGATCTGGCGCCGTTTCTGCACGAACAAGCAGGCCCCCACTTGCCTGGAATGTCCCCTGCTGCAGGTCTGTCCTGTCAGTGCGCTGTTGGCGCCAGCGGATGACCCGCAAGCGCCAACGCTGCAGCGCCTTAACGGGCAGCCCTGGGGGCGTGATATTCCTCGCCCCTATGTGCTGGAGCCGCCGTTAGAGGGAGGACGGCGCTACGAGCCAGGCGAGCGACTTGTGTTTGGAATGACGCTCATTGGCCGACGCGTGGAGCTGCTGCCCTATGTTATGCTCAGCAGCCAGGAACTGGAGCGCCAGGGCCTGGGGCGCCCTTTGCCAGAGAACGGCTCGCCTCCCCGACGCGGCGGGCTACGCATCGAGAGGATCGAGGCCTATCATCCTTTTAGCGGGGAGCGGCAGCAACTCTATCGGGCTGGGGCCCAGCAGGTCAGAACGCCGACGCTGGCAGTGCAGGCGGAGGCGGAGGATGTGCGCCAGCGCGCGCTGACGCTGCCGGAGCAACGGGTGACGCTGACTTTCTTGACCCCCCTGCGCCTGGTACGGCATGGCGCGCTCTGCAAGGAGCCGGATTTCGCTACCCTCGTGCAGCGACTGCTTGAGCGCCTGGAGCAACTGGGACTGGCCTACGGCGCTGCCGAAGAGGCGCGCGCCCTGGCAGAGCAGCGGGAACACCTGCTAGCGCTGGCGGCGGCGGTGCGCTGTGAGGGGCATACAATGCGCTGGCAGGATATGCCCAGTTATTCACGTCGCTTGCGACGCGCTACTCCCATTGGCGGTCTGGTGGGGCAGGCGACTTTCGTGGGCGACCTGGCAGAGCTGCGGGAGCTGCTTGTGTGGGGTGAGCTGATCCACGTAGGGAAGGACGTGGTAAAGGGCAATGGTTGGTATCGCGCCTGTCATTCGCAGGAAGCGGATGTACATACCCCCTCTCTCTCAGTTCATAAGCGAGAGTAAGCGAACCAATCAGGGGCAACCTGGCAGACTGGCCTCATCGGTATCATCAGCTGCCAGGTTAGCTTACCTCTGATTTGCCTTGCCGACGATGCTACCTTTTCGCCTTACTTACAAACGTATCTCAGTCTAATTGCATTCGTATTAAGAAGCTCCAGGAGATCCTCATCCTGAGCAGGACAGGGGCATCTGCAGGCATGCTCCATGTGCCACTGTATGCGTTGCTCCAAAGTTGGATGGTGAGGCAGTCGATGTTTCGCATGCCACTCGGCATTTGGAGAACAATCAAATACCATCAGGCTTGACCTCCTATGGGCCTGTTTCACAGGCGGCTCGCTCTTGGACAGAGAGGGAGGAGGCTAGTACAAACCACTTCGCTGCCTATTGCGGAGGTATTACCCCGGCCATGCTGCCAAAGAACTGGTTAAGCAAGTCTGGGCCAGGTTGATCAGTAGAGCAAAGCAGCCAGCCTGACCCGAGCCAACCACGTCCCGCCAGCTTCGGAACTCATGCCTATAACGTGGCTTCGTCTGTCGTGCCGGGCTTGCGTCCCCGGACCGTCAGCAGGTTCCAGAGCGCACAAAAGTCCTCTTGTTGCATCTCTGCTACAGCCTGCTGATAGAGACGCTCTAGCTCTTCCTTTGTCCCCATCCCCATCTTGATCAGAAACGGTTGCACCAGTTCCAGGAAGAGCAAGGCATCCTTGAAAACGGGATAGTGCCCTTCGGTCCCCATCGACCACTCGATCACGCTCGCTCGCAGTCGCACCTCCTCAAAGCCCGCCTGCCGCACCAGCCGCGGCAACACCGGCGTGATGCCGACATGCCCCCCATCGGGCGAAAAGCTCTGTCCGGCCAGCTTGAGGGCCTGGGTGCCAAGATGGAAGAAGTGCTCATAGGACGGACTGGTGGTCAAAGGGGACTCCATTTCGGTCAGGCGCACGATCCCTCCAGGCTTGAGCAGGCGGAAGCACTCTTTCAGCAAGCGGGGCCAGGCCTCCGGCAGCATGAAGCCACATAGCAAGCGTCCGTTGATCAGGTCAAAGGAGCTATCGGGGAACGCTAATGGCTCCATCACATTCATCACCTGAAAGTGGGCGTTCTCCAGTCCACGCGATTGCGCCTGGGCCCGGGCATACTCGATCACTTGCTGGCTAATATCGATGCCGATGACTTTGACGTGCGGATAGTGAAAGGCCACTTCCAGATCCCAGCCACCAGGACCACAGGCCAGATCGAGCACTCTCCCCCCTTCCGGCAACTGCTGCCCTTCAGGAAAGAGTCCCCCCATTCCCTCGGTCAGTAGCCGGTCCTGTTGCATTAAGCGCGCTAACTCGCCCGCATTCTCTGGGTCGATGATATAGGTATGCTTGGTGGCTTCTTCCATGCTTCTTGCTCCTCGCTTGTCAGATTGATGGCGCCCCCGGTCAGGCCAACACGGGCCGCTGCGTTACCAGGTGTTCAAGGCCCGACGCCACGGCCAGAGAAAGAGGCGCCGGGCGCCTGCCCAAAAGCAGCCGCTCGTCCTTCTCCCCGAACAGAGCAGAGAACCGGCCCGGCCCCCTGATCCTGTCCTGCCCTCAGTGCAGCTCTGGCCTGGCTCAGGAAAGGCAGGGCTTTGACACCTGTCCAGAGTGATGGCACCTGTTTCTCACGCTGCTTCTTCAAGTGTAGCAGACAGCAGCCCGGCTGCGGAAGGGTCATGGTTCGCAGAACACCGCCCCGGCTCATCTCTGAAGAGAGATAGTGCATCGGCCTCCAGCTCGGAGCCCCAAAAAGCAAGGAGGCAATAGGGGCTTCGAAGCCTCTATTGCCTCCAATCGGTTGAGGTGCAGGGCTGACAGGAACGTGTTTTTCTCAGTTCGAGGCGGAGGCAGGCCGCCAGAGAGAAGCGAGGAGGCTAGCGATGCACCTCCTCCGGCAACTCATACCACTGCAGACGCCGCCCGACCAGGGACCGCAGTTTCCAGGCGCTGGACTTCGGGGCCTGATCCAGCAGGCGCAGCATCTCTTCAATATGCCGCCTGACACGAGCTGCTTCTTCGGCCTGCAAAAGCTGATCCGCCTCTTGGGCCACGCGCCGCAGGTTATCAGTGACGGTCGTGTACCAGCCCCAATCGTGAGCGCAGACCTGCGTCACGATGCGCATATCAAGCTGCTCGCCAGGATTGGCTGCCGTCTCCTGGGGAGGGAAGTCCAGCAGCAGCGCCAGCAGATCCTGAATATCTTTGGCATTCAGCTCCACAATCTGCAGCTTCGTCAGCAAGAGATCGGCTGGCGATAGCGTCAACGGATGCAACTGGAGACGTGGCTCCAGCACGAGCTTATGACACATCTCAAAGACGCTGAGAAAAATATCGATCTGGCGCTGGTGGACCTGATCGTAGAAGAGCAGACGCCGCTCGCCGTGCAGGGCGTTAAAGCGTCGGTCAGCAACATAGCCGTTGGCCTCCAGAGCAACCCGTAACGGACGAGCCTGCTTCTTGGGCGCCACAAAGTCCAGATCGGCATAGGAGCGCGCGAGAGAGCGATGACGGGCGCTGGGACAGCGCAGCCTCACCGCCAGGCCGCCCAGGAGGCGCAGCGTCAGGCCCTCTTGCTGCAGCGCTGTCACCAGACGCTGGGCCTCCGCCACGCCGTCGGCCAGAGTCGGCCCCGGCCCGTTGGCGCTCCCCGCCTCTGCCGATGCGGGCAAGCCAGCCTCAAAGTCTCCCGGCCTTGTCATGGCCACCGCCTTTCCTTGGTCGTCTTGACTGACGGATCGAGTGAGTGGGCTTCATCCAGTGATCAGTTGATAACTGAGCAGCTTCGGCCCCTTGAGCGTGACCAGCGCAGCGCGCAGATGCCCGTCGCCATACTCGCTGCCCGGATTGATACAGGTCGTGCGCCCGATTTTGCTCACCGCTCGCGACTCATGAACGTGACCATGCAGCGAGACCAGGGGCTGGAATCGCTCGATCATCGTGCGCACGGCTTTGCTGCCCACCGGCCCGGTGGCAATCTCGCCACCGACGACGACCGGCTTGAGCTGCTCATCCAGCAACGGCGCGGTGTCCAGGCCAGAGCCATACGGCGGGACATGGACATTGAAGACCGCCCGCTCGGGATGCTGAACCTGACAGGCCATTGATTCGATAAAGCGACCTAACTCCTCATCAGGAATATCGCGCGGGGCCTGCCAGGGCGTCAGGTTCGCGAAGCCCGCACTGACCATCTCGTGCTCATCATCGATCAGTACCACCCGGCCCTCGGGCATCTCCACGTAACTGGCCTGCTTCAAAACCTCCACGATCTCCGGCTCGTCATCGTTTCCCGCGTCGATAAAGCAGCGCACACCGCTTCCGCGGAGACGCTCCTCCGCCAGCTCACACCAACGCTGCACGCTCTCGACCATCAGGCGTGTAAACAGACGATCGACCAGCGTCCGGTCGCTTTCCAGGGTGGCCAGCTCCTCCGCCGTGGTTCGAAACGGATAGGCGCCCGCATGGCGCACCTGACGCTCGAAGGCAGCGACGGCCTCCTCAGACTCGAGCGTCACTCGCTCCCCCAGAAAGGTGGCTCGATAGCGACTATGATGGCCATCGCGCACAATGGGGATCAGTGCTTTGCCAGTAATATCGCCCCCCAGGATCAGGACATTGGCGCCATAAAACTTGGCGCTGTTAATGAACTTCATAAAACAGCGCTCGGAGCCGTGAATATCGGTAGCAAAGAAGATCGTGGTTCGACGAGTGCCAAACATCAGCGAGACAACTCCCTTTCCAGAGCGGCGGCCCGGCCCGCTCTCTCCAGCGTCCCGCCCCAGGGCCAGCCAGCTCGACTACGCCCAGCGACTACACGCCCCAAGACCATCGGCAGGCGAGGCGCGCCAGACCGGATAACCTACCTACCTACCACCCGCGCCTGGCCAGCCCGGCGGTCGGTCAGGACATGAACGCCCCACCATTCACATCGACCGCCAGACCGGTCATGTAGGCTGCACGTTCACTCAACAGAAAGGCCACCACCCGCGCTACATCCTCCGGCTCTTCCAGGCGCCCCAGAGGGATCGCCCGCAGGTAGTCGGCGATGACCTCATCGGGCGTGATGCCCC
This sequence comes from Thermogemmatispora aurantia, assembly GCF_008974285.1. Taxonomy (GTDB): domain Bacteria; phylum Chloroflexota; class Ktedonobacteria; order Ktedonobacterales; family Ktedonobacteraceae; genus Thermogemmatispora; species Thermogemmatispora aurantia. The sequence continues at coordinate 378,443 of NZ_BKZV01000003.1, forward strand.
GTAGTTGAGCCTCCCAAACCACTTCACGCTCTTGCATCGAGGTCCGCACATAGCCCGGGCAGACAGCATTGACACGAATGCCGGCCTCGGCAGTCTCAAGCGCCAGAGCCTGGGTGAAGCCAACGACGGCGAACTTGGAGGCGGAATAGTGGGCCAGGAAGGGCGCCGCCTTCTTGCCAGCCATCGAGGCAATATTGACGATGCTACCACCCCCTCCACGACGCAACATGGCGCGTACCTCGGCCTGGCAGCAGAGAAAGACCCCCTTGGCATTGACGTCCATGTTAAAGTTCCAGTCATCCTCGGTCAGGTCAACGACGCGGGCCATCGAAGAAACGCCGGCATTGTTGACCGCCAGTTCCAGGCCCCCCAGACGAGCCTGGGCCTCTTCAATGCAGGCGGCCACCGCCGCGCCCTGTCGCACGTCAAGGGCCGCAGCGTAGAGACGAGCCTCTGGCCGGAGCGCCCTGGCTTCAGCCGCGGTGCGCTGAGCGGCCTCTCCATCCAGATCGGTAATATAGAGATCGGCCCCCTCACGCACCATCTCCAGAGCAATGGCGCGCCCAATCCCGGTACCTGCACCAGTGATGAAACCTCGCAAACCAGCTAAGAGCATCTCCCTTGGTCCTCCTTACGGCTTTCTCTCTCGGTTCAATTCAGTCTGAGCTGAGTTGAGACTGGACCGGACAGATAGGTCTTCCTCTGCCTGGGCCTGAATCAGGCGCGCCACATCCGCAAGCTGAGCCAGCTCGGGAAAGAGGGGCTGCAGACGACGGTAGAGATCGCGGTAGAGGAAAAAACCCCGCTGATAGAGTGCCATCTGCTCGGCACGCGGCCAGTAGGTCGGTCCTTGAGCGATGAAGCGCGTGATCTCTTCCCAGCGATCAAAGAGGCCGGCCCCCATCCCGGCTACGTAGGCTACGCCCAGGGCCGAGGCCGCCTCACCCGCTACCACCGTCACTGGCTGACCGACGACATCCGCCGCGATCTGCATCCAGAGGGCGCTCCGGCTGCCCCCATCGGCGGCACAGATACGCCGGATAGGCCGTCCCGCCTCGCGCAGGAGCTCCAGATGATGGGCAAAGCCATAGCAGACGGCTTCCAGCACGGCCCGATAGAGATGAGCGCGCCGGTGATGAAGCATGAGGCCGGCAAAGATGCCACGCGCCATCGGGTCGAAAATGGGAGTTTTCTCTCCCAGAAAATAGGGCAGCGCCAACACGCCATCAGCACCGGCGGGCACGGCAGCCGCCTCCTCATCCAATTGAGCCAGCGAGCAGCCGGGGGCCAGTTGGGTCATGAACCACTTCACCAGCGAGCCGCTGGCGGCCATGCAGCCATTGATGAGCGTCAGGCCAGGGATATCGTGGTAATCAAAGTAGAAATGGGGATCAGGCTCTGGCTGATCAGAGCAATAGAGAATGTCGCCGGCCCCGCCAAACTTCAACAAGATATCGCCCTGCTGCGTCAGGCCAGCAGCCAGGGCCGCCGCCACATGGTCAGCGCTCCCGGCCACTACTGGAGTCCCAGCCTGCAGACCGGTTGCTTCCGCCACCGCTGCGCTGACTCCCCCCACAATCTCGGTTGGGGCATGCACCGGCGGCAACAGGCTGCGGGCGATACCAGCCTGATCCAGATAGGGCTGATGCCACTGCCGCCGCCGCACGTCATAGAGCGCGCTCTCCACGGCCCAGTTCTCTTCGAGCGACAGCTGGCCGGTCAGGCGCCAGACAATGAAGTCATAGGAGCCACACAGAGAGACGGTACGCGCCACCACCTGGGGCTCGTGCTTGAGCAGCCAGCGCCAGCGCGGATCGATATTTTGCTGGTTGACGACACCTCCGGTCACCTGGAAAAACTCGTCCGCATTGACGGCGGCCTGCAACTCCTCGACCTCCAGAGCTGAGCGGGCATCGTTTTGCAGAATGGCCGGGCGCAGCGGGCGCCCGCTGCTATCGAGCAGCACCATCGCTGGCACCATGCCCGAGACGCCGATCGCCGCCACCTCGTCAGCAGGGATCTGCCTCAACAGCTCGCGCAGCGCCTCCTGACAGGTCTGCCACCATTGCTCGGCATCTTCTTCGGCCCAGCCGGGTTGAGGTGAGCGCAGCTCATGCGGGCGCTCAACCTGCGCCACCAGCCCGCGCTCACGCTCAAGGGCGACGGCCTTCAAGGCGGTCGTGCCCACGTCCAGCCCCAGCGCATAACGCTTCTGTGTGGGCATCGTCAGGCCTCCTCGCGCGCAGCCCGCACCTCATCCATAAAGCGCCGCACACGCTCCGGGTCGACCGGGTTCCAGGTATAGCCGTCGCGCTTGAGACCAGTGCCGACGATCACTCCATCCGCCACCGCCAGGGTGGCGCGCACGGTCTCAATACGTACCCCGGTGTTGGCCAGCACTGGTGTGGAAGGAACTGCCGCCTTGGCCTCGCGAATGTGACTGAGATCGGCCTCAGCTCCAGCCATTGGACCGGAAATCAGAATGGCATCGGCCAGTGAGGAAACAACGACGCTCCGCGCCAGCGCTCCAATGGGGCGCGGGCTAAGTGGACGGGCAAACTCCGGCTCGATGTTGAAGAAGAGCCGAATGTTGTCGGCCCCGATCTGCCGGCGATAGTCCAGGGCCGCAGCGGCATCAGGCTGCCAGAGGCCCATGTCACTGTCGTAGACACCAGTGAAGACCTCGCGCACGAAACTGGCTCGTACCGCCTGGGCGACCGCCAGCGCCGCCAGTGGGTCCCAGAGCAGGTCAACCCCATAAGGCAAGCTCAGATAGGGACGCAGCTCGCCAATGGCGGCGGCCATCGCCGCTACCTGAGCGCGATCGATCTTGAGGGCATAGGGACGATCGCCTTCATTGCAGAAGAGCAACCCGTCTACTCCCCCCTCCTGAAGAACTTCCAGATCGCGCCGCAGGGCGTCGACGATGGCGGCCATCCCGCCGCGACTGTCATAGAGCGGTCGCCCCGGTAAGGGCGGCAAATGCATCATGGCGATCACCGGGCGCGGGCGTCCGAAGAGCTGCTCAAGCACGGAGCCTGGCCCTGCTGCTCTCTCTGACATCTTCTCTCTTTCTCTCCTGTGAGCGACTTAGCGCACAAGCACATCGGTCTAGGTGACAGACAAGTGGCTGCACTGTCCTCGCGACCGGTCTCACCCGATCGTCTGTTGGTCCTGGTCCAGGTAGAGAGGAGACGGCACGGCTCTCGCCCATGCCTTCCCTCGTTCCCAGACCAGGACCAGAAGCGGCCTTGGGACAGGTCTCTCTCGCCCTCAGCCTGGCTGATTGACTGGCAGGCCGAGGCTGCTGTCTGTCTGGCTGTCTGTCTGTCTATCTGTCCCCAGGCGCCCCCCTCTTCTTCTCCTGTTCTCCTGCCCTATTCAGGAGGAATCTCCCGGAAGGCCGCGCTGAGCTGGATGCCCTGGCGCTGGCGGATCAAGCGTACGATCAGATAGTAGATCAGGCCCAAGATGGGCACGGCGAAGGCCTCCGCCATTGAGAGCAGCGAGACCTTTCCAAAGGCGGTCGTCGCAAAGGTGACATAGAGGACAAAGGCCCAGCTCAAGAGCATGACGATGCCGACCAGCGTCAGTACAGGGATGCCGAGCAGGCGTGCGCGCACCATCGCCGGCGCCTCTTCAAAGAGCGACGGGCGCGTGAAGGGCATCAAGATCGCCGCCAGGGCCACAGCGATAAAGGCCAGCGCCATGACCGCAATCACGTTGATCAGGAGGGCGCTCAGGCCCTGATAGATGTTGAGGTAATTGAGCAACTCGATCCAGAGGGCAATGACCACTGTGGCGATCACCGGCGTGTGCAGGCGCTCGCTCACTTCCGCCACCCCCGCCGGCGCCAGACGATCAAAGGACCAGGCGAAGAGGTTGCGCGTGGCGATCATAAAGCCGGTCGGCGTCCACCAGAGCACCGAGAGCACAAAGCAGGCGGTTACAAACACCTGTAGGAAAGTGGGCAGCGAGAGGAATTTGACCAGCGACGGTAAGTACGGAGCAAATGACAAGGGCGAAGGCGAGACGTTGAAGCCCAGATAGACCAGCGAGCCAAATTCCGAGCCATAGGTGCGATAGATCAGGGCGCTCCCCAAGATGTAGAGCAGAGCACTGATAAGCAAAGCCCCCAGAATCGAGAAGGTCGCGGTCCGCCGCACATTCTTGATCTCACCCGCAAAGTAGCCGGTCCATTGGAAGCCCGTGAAGACCTGGAAGGCGTAGATCATAGCGAAGATCGTGCCAGCCCAATCAAGACCCGAGCCTGCCGAGAAACCCGCCTTCGTGGCCGCGCTGACCACCCTGGCCAGGGTGGTGCCGCTATGCGCGTTAAAATTGCTGACAAATGCGCTGTGATCGGTCATCGCCAGACCAACCAGCCAGACCAGCATGCCCAGCCAGACCACGACAAACATCACCAACATGTAGCGCGCTACTCGCCGGGCCCCCAGCACCATCAGGCCAGCGAAGACCACGGTGAGGACAGTCGCGATCAGAAATTGCGTGAGCTGGTCGGGGGCCCAGGTGAAACCGGCCACAAAGCCCAGGCTGGGACCCAGCAGCGTGAGCATGGTCGTGAAATTAAAGGAGATCCAGGTCGTGAAGACAAAGGTCAGCGTCAGATTGGTTAAGAAGCCAATCCCCGGCCCCAGTACCCGGCTGACCCAGACATAGTCACCGCCGGAGCGCGGCATCGCTACCGTGAAATAGAGGTAGACCATGCCAAAGCAGAAGACCAGCGGCAGGGAGAGCAAGAAGGAGATCAGGACATTCGCACCAGGCCAGAAGGTGGGCGCAAATGAGAAGACCTGGGTGATCCCCACCGGAATGAGGACAGCGGAAAACACCAGGTTGAAGGCGTCAAACGGCGACAGCTCGCGCACCAGACCGGTGGCATTGCGAACAAAATGCGTCGTGGTGCCAGCTGCTCCCTTGCTGACGGTAGACATCAGATCCTCCCTCCAGATGCAGGGGAATGCAAACAGCGGACAACAGCGATAGCTGTCCCTCCCGGCAAAAGCAGCTCACCGTGGGAGAGAGTCATGTGACTATGATGTCCAGAGATCAGGACATACGACTGGCCTGACAGGTTGAAACAGAGGAAAACCAGGGTGTTGTGCTGCTCTCACCTCCAGAGGCGAATTCGATCTTACCATCAAGCGGCGATGGATGAAAGTCACTAGCGCAGCTGCGGCGGTGGCGCCACCGACTCGCGTACCACGAGCGTGACCGGTAGAACGACGTGCGGGATCACAGGCGTGGCCTCCGCAGAGGGCTGATGCTCATGATTGGCGCGCTCGCGGTCACGGTGGTGCTCGTGGGCCTCGATGCGCTGGAGCAGCAGCTCCACGGCGGCAGTGGCTACCCGCGTCGATGGCTGTTGGACCGTCGTTAGCGATGGCGTGATCATGGCCGTGAACTCAACGCCATCGAAGCCAGTGAGCGAGCAGTCGCGCGGCACCTGTAGCTGCAGCTCACGCAAGGCGCGCAGCGCCCCAAGAGCAATCATATCGTTGGCCGCCACGACCGCGGTCGGACGCTCGTCCCCCACAGCAGCAAAGACTCCCTCACGCGCACAGGCATGGATGGTCTCGTAACCGTGACTGGCGCGATACTCGCCAAAGCGCAGGAGCAGGTTTACGGTGGCGGACGCACTCCCGCCTTCGGCCAGGCCGGCGCGGAGACCATTCAGGCGATCGGTGACAGTGGGCAGACCCTCCGGCCCACCGATAAAGAGCAGCGAGCGGTGCCCCAACTGCGCAAGCAGCCGCCCAAGCTGGCGCCCCCCATCAAAGTTGTCCACGAAGACGCCTGGCAGATTATCGATACGCTCGTCAACGACTACCACAGGCACCCCGGCAGCCACCGCCTCCAGCAGCGCTCGATTGGGAACGCGCGTCCCGGGGAAATAGAGCAGGCCGTCAACCTGACGACTGAGCAGCATCGAAAGATAGTCGGCCTCCCGCTTCGGATCAAGATTCGTGTTACAGAGAATGACGCTATAGCCCCGGTCGTGCGCGGCGATCTCCATCGCCTCAGCCATGCTGCCAAAGAACGGGTTGGCCAGGTCCGGCACCAGCAGCCCTAGCGAACGGCTGCTTTTGCTCACCAGGCCCTGGGCCAGCCGATTCGGGCGATAGCCCAGACGCTCGATGGCTTCCAGAACCCGCAGGCGCGTAGGCTCGCTGATCGGTCTCCGCCCCGAGAGCACATGCGAGACCGTGCTTACCGAGACACCCGCCGCCCGCGCAACATCTTTGATGGTGGTCATCCCTGCTCCGCTTAGGACCTTTCACCAGGTAATCAAAACGTTTTGACTTTGATAGGGGAAGTATAAGGGAAAACGTTTTGATTGTCAAGGGGTAGGGCCTGGCTGCCGCCCTGTCGTCCGCTGCTGGTCGCGAGCGCAGGCCAGGGTGGAACAGTGGGCGAGAGCGGCAGCCCACCAGAGGGATCTTTGAGCGCCAAGGCACCGGGACATCAGGCCCTGTGCAATCTCAGGTCCTGGGAGCAGCCTCAAAGCTCTGCTCGATCAGCAGGCGCAGCTCTTCGGCACCTACAGCGCGCGGACTGTTGACGAGGAGGCGCTGCTGTTTGAGCGCTCCCTCGACGAGGGCTGGTATCTCCTCACCTGTATAGCCGAGCGCCCCCAGGTCGCTGGGCACCCCCGTATCGCGCATGAGGGTCAGCAAGGTCTGTGGCAGGATCTCGCGTCGCTGCGCCTCATTCAAGCCGCTGACCTGGGCCCCGAGCAACTGGGCTGCCCGCAGATGACGCTCCGGGTCAGCGGGATAGGTCCAGCGAAAGGTTGCTGGCGCGGTGACGATCACTGAGAGGCCATGCGGGATGAGCGGCTCTTCGCGCGGATAGTCAGGCGGCGAGAAGCGCTTGACCATGCCGGCGATGGGATAGGCGAGGGCATGCGGAATATGGACGCCGGCGTTGCCGAAGCCGATGCCGGCATAGGTGGCTGCCAGCGCCAGATAGGTGCGGGCCTCGACGTCCATGCCGTTGAGGACGGCCCTGCGCAGGTAGCGCCCGAGATATTCCAGCGCCTTCTCGCACCAGAGATCGCTGATGGGATTGCTCCCTACATAGACCGGACGCTCCTCCGGCTTGTGGCGCGGGCGGGCGTGGTAAGGCCGGCTGGTATAGGACTCCAGCGCGTGGGTGAGGACATCGAAGCCAGGATAGGCCGTCGCCATCGGTGGCAGGGTGACTGTGTTGAGGGGGTCGATAATAGCGAATGTGGGACGGAGAAAGGGGTGCGAGATGCCAGTTTTGACTTTGAGAGCGAGGATATCTAGAATGGCCACCGCCGTTGTTTCGCTGCCTGTGCCGGCGGTTGTCGGTATGGCGATGAGCGGCTTGAGCGGTCCGGGGACGGGCTGCCCCTTGCCGATGGGCTTATTGACGTAGTCCATGAGCGGCGCCGGGTAGGTGGCATAGAGGCGCGCCCACTTGGCAGTATCGATGCTGCTGCCTCCGCCAATGGCGATCATTCCATCGTAGTTGCGGCCCTCGATGAAGCGGGCGATCTCTTCAAACGAGCGATCCGTCGGTTCGACGTGAACGTCATCGTAGATGTCTGCCTGGAGGCCCGCCTCGGTGAGCAGACGGCGCACGCGCTCGGGCAGGCCGAGCTGCATGAGGCCGCGATCGGTGACGATCAAGGCGCGCTGGATACCCAGCCGTTTGGCATCATAGGCCACTTCGGCAGTTGCTCCTACGCCAAACTTGATGGGGGTCATCTCCATGACAAAGACGGTTTCGTTCGGAATGTCGAGGCACCCCATGATGGTTCATCTCCCTCGCAGTAGCTGCTTCATGACCTTCCCGCCAGGGTTGCGCGGCAGCTCGTCCCGCACTTCGATCAGCGCTGGCACTTTAAACGAGGCCAGGTGCTGCGCCGCGAAGGTCCGCAGCGCTTCGCTATCCAGCACCTGACCCGGACGCGGCACCACTACCGCCTTCACGATTTCTCCGTAGAACGGGTCCGCCTGTCCAACGACGGCCACTTCCAGCACAGCGGGATGGCCATACAGAACATTTTCGACTTCGGCGCAGTAGATTTTTTCTCCTGCTCTATTAATCATATCCTTTTTGCGATCCACAATGTGCACGAAACCATCCTCGTCAAGGCGGGCCATGTCACCTGTCAGGAACCAGCCGCCGTCGAGAAAGGCCGCCTGCGTCGCCTCTGGATTGCGCCAGTACTCTTTGAAGACCATAGGGCCGCGAATAGCCAGCTCGCCGACCTCCCCTGGAGGCACCGGCTCATGATGATCGCCTACAACCAGCAGCTCGCTGACCGGCAGGGGCAACCCCGCCGAGCCGGGTCGCTCTAGCTTGTAGCGGTCCGGCAGGCAGGTCGCAGGCGAGGTGGTCTCGGTCAGGCCGTAGAAGTTGAAAAACCGCACCTGCGGGGCTTGCTGCGTCCAGCTCCGCACGACATCTGGTGGCAAAGGGGCCCCACCCGAGGCCGCCAGGCGCAGCGATGAGCTGTCGCGCTGCCGAAAATCGCTGTGATTCATGAGCATGATGTACATCGTGGGCACGCCGAAGAAGTGTGTCACACGCTCGCGTTCGATCAGCTCTAGTGCCGGGCCGGGCCGGAAAGGCAGGCGCTGCAGGACAAGCGTGCCACCCTGATAGAGAAACTGGGCGAACTGGGCCGCCAGCCCGGTAATATGAAAGATGGGAACGCCGAGCAGAGTGACGTCGTCAGCGCTCAGTCCCTTGACCAGCTCGTAGTTGAGGAGGGTGTGGATGAGGTTAAAGTGGGTGCAGATGACTCCCTTGGGCAGGCCGGTGGTCCCCGAGGTATAGCAGAGGTAGACCGGGCTGTCTTCGTCGATCTCGACCGGCCTGGGGTGGCCGCCGCGCAGCAGGTCGCGCCAGGGACGAGTTCCCGCCTGCCCCTGGGCGTGCTCGTCGCCAATCACAAAGACGCCCCGGAGTTCCTTCAAGGCTGCCTGCTCTGGGGCCAGTTGCTCCCAGTGCTCTGTTGTTGTAATCAGCACCCGGCTGCCAGAATGCGCCAGCAAAGCCCCCAGCTCCGGCCCACGCAGGCGCGTATTGAGTGGTACCAGCACCGCCCCCAGCAACGAGCAGCCAACTGCGGCAATGACGAACTCCGGGAGGTTGCCGGTAAGAACCGCCAGGCGCTCGCCAACGCCGAAAGCGTAATCCTCTTGCAGAACTGCTGCCAGTGAACAGGCCTCCTCCCAGAGGTGACGATAGCTCCAGCGCTGGCCTTCGAAGACCAGCGCGGTTTTCTCTGGGAAGGTCTCCACCGAGCGGCGCAGTACCTCGTTGAAATGCCGTGGGCGACGAGCATAGGTCAGGACCGTTCTGCCGTAATGGGTCTCGCGTGTGCGCTCTGGAAGAGGCCCAGACGTAACTGACGGCTCCGGCCTCATCTTTCCTCCTCCTCCTTTCCTGAGTGATTCAGTCATTTCTTCTCTCTGGCCCTGGGCCTCGTCCCGGGCGGCATTTCACCGCTTGTCATCGATCTCGTCTTCGAGAATGGCGACAGCGCGCACCGGCGAGCCGGTGCCCTGGCGAATGCGCAGGGGGAAGCCGGCAAAGATGAAGCGTCGCCCCACCAGTTGCTCAAGGTTGGCCAGGTTCTCGTAATGGGTGATTCCGTGGGCACGGCACATCATATGACAGGGATAGGTTCGGCTGATGGGATTATCTGGGCTGGGCGCGTCCACGCCGAAGGTTTTGACCCCATGCTCAACCAGCCAGCTGCTTCCAGCCTCATCGAGGCCGGGGTACTGGCTCAGATAGGCAGCGGTACCGTGGTAACGGTTGTAGGTGCCAGTGTAGAGCAACAGGATATCGCCGCGCCGCAGCTCGCTTCTGGAGCCTTCCAGGGCCAGATCGAGATCGCGCGCTCCGATGTAGCTCTGCGGCTCCTTAAAGGAGACATCAAGGCAGAGCGCTGGACCATAGAAGAGATCGAGCGCCATCTGGTCGATCGAGGGAGCCTCGGGACGCGGATCAAGGTGGCTGAGAGCGTCAACGTGAGTGGGACCGTGGTCGCTCATGAGCAGCCCGCGCGACTGGTAGGAGAAACCACCTTCGAAGTTCCTGCGCGTCTCTTCATGCGAATGGTGCTCCCAGATCACGGTCTTCAGGTGACCCGGATAGACGTACATGCCCTGGTAGATTTCCTGGGATAGGTCGATCAGGCGTGTCATTGTTCGCAATCCCTCCGCGTGTAGAATAGCTGACCTGATGGGCCTCTCGCTCTTAATACATGACGATGCCCGCTGAGACATTGAGGTCCTCCCCTGTGATGGAAGCCGCCTGCTCCGAGGCCAGGAAGACCGCCGCGGCAGCGACCTCTTCCGCCGCAACCAGCCGCCCGAGAGGGGCATCGCGCAGGAAGGTTGCGCGCGCCTCCTCCAGACTGATACCCTTGATCTCAGCTTGCTTGCGGATGACCTGTTCGATGCGCTCGCCCTCGACGGGACCAGGAGAGATCACATTGACGCGGATGCCATAGGGGCCAACCTCCCAGGCCAAGGTACGCGCCAGCCCCACCAGCGCCAGTTTGCTGGCTGCATAGGGTGTGCGTCCGAACAGGGGCCGTTTACCGGTCATCGAGCCAATGAAGAGAATGCAGCCGGAAGCCTGAGCGATCATCAGCGGGAGCAAGGCCCGGCAGCAGAGAAAGGGGCCGCGGACATTGACAGCAAAGGTCTCTTCCCAGGCGTCAGGGGTGACCTCCCAGAGGGGGGTGGTTGGTCCAGCGGTGCCGCTGTTATTGACCAGGATATCTACCCGTCCAAAATGCTCGCGCACGGCCTGAGCAAGTCCGGCGACCGCCGTCGCCTCGCTGACGTCGGTCGGAATGACCACGGCCTCGCCACCGAGGTCGCTGACCATCCGGCGCGTTTCTTCAAGGGCGGCCACAGAGCGAGCGGCCAGCGCCAACCGAGCGCCGGCTCGGGCGTAGGCCAGGGCGATCGCGCGACCGATGCCACGTCCGCCACCGGTGATGACGGCCACTTTCTCCTGCAAGAGCATATGCAATGCCTCCTCAGCGGAACGCTATGCAGAGCCAGACGAAAGAGGAGGCAGCCCGCTCCAAAACGAGCGGCTGCCTGCGGTGGTAGGGTCGTCGCCTCAGTTGCTCTGCCCCTGGCGGCGGCTCTGGGCCTCCTTGACCCAGCGGACAATCTTCTCGGGAGTGATCGGCATCTCGTCAATGCTGACCCCGAAGGGTCTGAGGGCATCTTCGATGGCACTCGTGACCGCTGGCGGCGCCACCATGCGCCCGCCCTCTCCACCACCTTTGACTCCATAGGCAGTGAAGGGCGAGGGTGTCTCTTGATGGTAGACCTCGATGGCAGGCACATCGCTGGCCGAGGGCAAGAGATAGTCGACAAAGGTCGACGTGAGATTCTGCCCATCCGGCCCGTAACGCACCTCTTCTAAGAGCGCCAGCCCGATGCCCTGGGCGATGCCGCCGCGGATCTGGCCCTGCAGCGAACGCGGATTGAGCACGGTGCCAACGTCGTGCACGGCCACATACTTCTTGAAGAGCACCGCGCCCGTCTCGATATCCACCTCGACGGCCACCAGATGGGCGGCGTGCCCCATGATCGGATAGAAGACCCCCAGATCCTTGCGGTCGTCGTGCGGCTTCGTGGTATAGGGATGATCGTAGGTAAAGGTGCCTTCAAGGCCGCTCTCCAGCTCGGGCGGCAGGTCAAGCTTGAACCAGTAGGCGCGCATGCCGATATCAGCCAGGCTGACAGAGGAGGAGGGAACGCCCTTGACGCGCACCTGGCCGCCAACGAGTTCCAGATCGGAGACGCTGGCCTCGAGCATATGAGCGGCAATTTTGAAGATTTTTTCTTTGAGGCGGGCGGCAGCACCATGTACAGCGCCGGCCAGCATGACGGTCATGCGACTGCCACCCGGGCCGGCGCTTGGCAGGGCGTGAGCGGTGCTATCGTAGGTGACGTTGACGTCGCGGGGATCAATGCCCAGCTCTTCGGCCACGACCTGCGCCGCCACGGTCTCGGGACTGTTGCCCCAGAACGGCGAGAACATGGTGACCGTCACTCCTCCGGTTGGGCCAACGCTGATGCGCACGCTTTCCGGGGTTGAGTTGAGGCCCGTGGCTGGCGCGGGGTTGTGAAACCAGAACTCAGTCGAGCTGTAGGTGCTGCGCTGCTGAGCTGTCGCCAGCCCAATGCCTAGATAGCGCCCCTCCTGGCGCGCCCGCGCCTGCTCCTGGCGCCAGGCGTCAAGGTCGAAGTGCTCCAGGGCCAGGTTGAGGACGCCAGGATAGTTACCGCTGTCGTAGACGTTGCCGGTCGGGATCTTGTAGGGGAACTGGTCGGGCTGAATGAAGTTGCGCCGCCGGATCTCGACGCGATCGATCCCCAGCTGCTCGGCGGCAGCATCGACCAGGCGCTCAAGCACCCAGTTGCCAACGTCGGAGCCAGCTCCCCGAAAGACGGTCTGCTGATTTTTGTTGGTCAAGACGGCCTTGATGCCCGTTTCTACGCTGCGAATGGTATAGGGGCCGGTAATCTGCGCCATCATGTTGGTATTGCCGGTAATGGCAAAGATGAAGTAGGCGCCATAGTCGTCGATGGTCCGCAGGCGCAGACTGAGGAACTGGCCGTCTTTGGTCACCGCCAGCTCGGCATCGTAGATGCGTTCCGGCCCCTGAGAATCGTTGGCCATCAGGTTGTCCAGGCGATCTTCCATGAACTTGACCGGGCGGCCTGTAACTTTGGTGAGGGCGCCGGCGATGCCGATGACCTTGGCCAGGAAATGCTTGCTGCCAAAGCTGCCCCCGGTGTACATCGGGTAGAAGTTGAGCTTGTGAGGGGGGATCTTGAGCATGCTGGACATGACCCAGGAGGCCGAGTTGAGCATGTTGGTATTCGACCAGATCTCCATCGTGTCTCTGGCCGGGTCATAAGCGCAGACGGCCCCGTTCGGCTCCAGTGGGGCTGCTGTGGCCCGCGGCCAGCGCAAGCGGCGCCGAATGACATGATCGGCCTGGGCGAAGTCGCCATCAACATCACCGAAGGTAAAAACATGGTCATAGACGACGTTGGTCCCAAGGTTCTCGTGGACGAGCGGCGCGCCGGGCTGCATGGCGCTGAGGGCGTCGGTCACCGCTGGCAGCGGCTCCCAGTCAATTTCAACCAGGTCAAGGGCGTCCTCAGCGATGGCGCGGCTCTCGGCAGCGACAGCGACCACTGCTTCGCCGGCATAGCGCACTTTCTCGACGGCGATGGCGTGTTCGACTACAGGCTCAGCGCAGAAAGCCGGTACAGGACCAATGACTTCGGCGGCCTCCTTGCCCGTGAGCACAGCCTGCACTCCCGGCAGAGCGCGCGCCGCACTGGTGTCGATGGCCCGAATGCGGGCATGAGCATAGGGGCTGCGCAGAACGGCGGCGTGCAGCATGCCTGCGATCTTGAAATCGTTGATATAGGTGACCGTTCCCATGAGCAGGGCAGGATCTTCTCGCCGCTTGAGGTCCTTGCCGATCCAGGCTCGTTCGCTGACGGTGGTGGTCATGGGGCACGCTCCTTTCGTGAGGTCAAGCTGTCGTCCCCGAGGGGGTGGCCGCCTCCGCCTCCTCACGCAGGCGCTGGGCCGCCAGGCGGATGGCCTCGACGATGTGCTGATAGCCCGTGCAACGGCAGAGATTGCCGGAGAGGGCGGAACGGATTTCCTCTTCGCCAGGATCGGGATTCTGCTGAAGTAGCTCATAGGCCGTCATGAGCATACCCGGCGTGCAAAAGCCGCACTGCAGCCCCTGTTTTTCCCAAAAGGCTTCTTGTAGGGGATGCATACGTCCGTGAAGGGCCAGGCCCTCGACGGTCATCACCTCATGGCCATTGGCCTGGACAGCCAGCAACAGGCAGGCCCGCACGCTCTGGCCGTCGAGCAGGACGGTGCAGGCGCCGCAGCTGCCGTGCTCGCAGCCGGCGTTTGTACCTGTCAGTTCCAGGTCCTCTCGTAGCATGTCCAGCAAGGTGCGACGCGGCTCGACGAAGAGGCGATGGGGAACTCCGTTGACAGAGACGCGCACTGGGATAAAGTCGTCTTCCATCATGAGTGACTCCTTTCTGCGCGCTGGGCGGCCCGCGCCAAGGCACGCCGGGTCAAGACGCCAGCCAGGTGACGGCGATATTCGGCAGAGCCGTGGATATCCGCGGGCGGCTCCTTGAGTTCATCGACAACGGCTTCCGCGGCGGCCTGCCAGGCCGCATTGTCGGGATGGCGGCCCCGGAGGACGGTTTCAGCGGCGATAGCCTGTAGGGGGGTAGGGGCAACGCTACAGAGAGCCAGGCGAGCCTGGGCGATAGTGCCATCTTCGGCCAGGCAGATGACAGCGGCAACACCGGCCAGGGCGTAATCGCCCTCACGACGCGCGAATTCGAGGAAGGCGCTACCACTGCGGGGCGGCAAGCCAGGAAGGTGCACTTCGGTCAGAATTTCCCCATGCTGCAGAGCCGTCTGAAATGGTCCCTTGAAAAAGGCCGCAGCCGCGACGGTGCGACTGCCAGTGCTGCTCTGCAGGGTGAAGGCAGCGTCCAGGGCCAGCATCACGGCGGGTAGCTCCGCCGCCGGGTCGGCATGGGCGAGGCTACCACCCAGCGTGCTCCGGTGGCGAATGGCGAGATGCCCGACGTAGTGGGCGGCTTCGGCCAGGAGGGGCTGCCGGGCTGCTACCAGTGGATCGCGCTCCAGGGTAGCATCGCGTGTCAGGGCGCCCAGGACCAGGCCACCATTCCGCGGATGAATGAAGGCCAGTGCCTGGATCTCGTTGAGGTCAATGAGGGCCGAGGGCCGCGCCAGACGGAGATTGAGCAAGGGAAGCAGGCTCTGGCCACCAGCCAGAAGACGCGCCTCATCACCCTGCTCGTCGAGCAATTGCGCGGCCTCAGTGATGGTATGTGGGGCAAAATAGCGGAAACGCGCTGGCTTCATGAGCAGTTTCCTTCCTTTCTCGTCTCGGAGTCCTTCAGGTCAGGGGCCGTCAGCCAGAGAGCAGGCGGTAGCCCTGCGATCTCGTTCGGAGCAAGGGCGACTATCCTTGCTGTCTGTTCTGATCATCGCTTCTTCCATTGCTTGCTCAAGAGGGCGATGTCCAGGTGAAGAGTTCGATGACATGGCCATCGGGATCACAGATGTAAAGCTGCATGACGCCATCACCGCGTGGTCGCGGTCCTCCAACAATGGGCACTCCCAGAGCCTGCAGGTGCTGTCTGGCCACCTCCAGGTTCGCGACCTCAAAGGCCAGGTGGGTGACACGCCCGAGGGCCAGCTCCTCGGGCAGATAGCCAGGATGCGTTTCCAAGGCACGCCCGGCAACTTCTTCGCCAATTAGGTGGATCTGAAAATCTCCTCTGGTCAACCAGGCCCCGGGGAAGTCAAAGTTGGGAGGACGAGGAATCTCCTGCATACCCAGTACCTGGCTATAGAACTGGCGCGAACGGTCTACCTCTTTTACCAGCAGAGCTACATGATCGGCTCGACGGATGTCCATCACAGTGCACACTCCTGCCAGGGGACAGCTATAAGGTCACTCCGCGCCGCTGTCGCTTCCTTTCCTAGCGTAGCATCCCGGCAGGGTGGAATACATCGGACAAAGGATGGTTGGAGGGAGAGACTTTCGAGGGAGGGCTTCCTCCCCCAAAAAGGGGAAGGAGGCCGTCCTTAAGTGGCCAGTGGGAGTGTGACGCGGACCAGTGTGCCCTGGGCCGGCACGCTGATGATCTCCAGGATGCCCCCAATCTGACTGGCGCGCTCGCGCATGGAGTGCAGCCCCAGATGGCCGGGAAAGGCGGCAGAGGTATCGAAGCCCTGGCCATCATCGCCTACTTCCAGCACTATCGCCCGTGTCTCTCTGTAAAGAGCCAGCTGACAGCGATGAGCACGCGCATGCTTGACCACGTTGTAGAGAGCCTCTTGAGCAATGCGATAGAGCGCTTCTTTGGTTTCCAGGGGGAGCGCTGGCTCAGCGTCAAGCCGTGTCTCTACGTTTAGCTGGTGCAGGGCTGTAATGGCCGCGGCGCGCCGGGCGAGCGCCTCGACGATGCCGTTGCTCTCCAGGGCTTCGGGATGGAGGGCGAAGATTAGCGAGCGCATCTCTGCATGGGTAGCTCTGGCCAGGGAAAGCACGTAATCAAGGGATTCGCGCGCGTGCGCCTGATCAGCCTCCAGAGCAGCCCGGGCCGCCTGCGCCCCCAAGATGATGCCATAGAGACCCTGAGCAACTGAATCGTGCAGTTCACGCGCCAGGCGTTGACGCTCTTCCAGGGCGGCTTTTTCCTGAGCGGTCAGGAGCAGCCGCGCGTTCTCGACAGCAACGGCTGCTTGGTCGGCAATGGCCGAGAAGAAGGCGATCTCGCTCTCATCGGGCGGCGGCCCCGGCGGACAATACACGGTAAAGACGCCCCGGCATTCGCTGCCATAGATCAAGGGAATGCAGACGATGGTCTCCCAGCAGGATGCGCGCAGGAAAGGGTGAACAGGCTCGTAATGGGGGTCGGCCAGTAATGCCTGACGCAGACCGGTCGCCACGACCGTCCGCCGCTCCGCGTAAGCCTGCATGGTAGGGAGGCAGATGCCCTGCTGCACCAGTCGCACCAGGCCGGGGGCATAGCCTGGCGGGAGACCGTAGCTGCCGACCACGCGGAAGAGAGGAGGATCACCGTTGATAAGCGGTACGAGGCAGGCCATGACCCCTGTTGCCTGGACCACGCTCCGGGCCAGGGCGTTGAGCGTGGCTTCCAGCGAGCCGGCTCCAACCAGCGTGCTGGCAAACTGAGCCAGCACTTCAGCTTTGCGTTCAAGCTGGCGCTGGAAGGTGAGGTCACGCATGACGATGATGGTGAACCACTCTCCCTGACTCTCGATGACGCTCTGCTGGCATTCTACCTCTCGTTTCTCTCCACTGGAACGCAGGATGACCGCAGACCAGCGCCCGGCCCGCAGGCTGAAGAGCTGGGCGCTATCGCTTTGCTGCTGGGGGAAGAGGACGCTCAGAGGCTGGCCCTGCAGGCTGCTGGCTTCACGTCCGAAGATCTCGGCGGCAGCCCGATTCCCATAGAGACAGATCTGCTCGGCATTGCTGATCAGGTAGCCGTCTGGAGACAGATCCAGCAAAGGCGCGACGATGGTCGGGTCTAACCGACTGAGATGCAAAAGGTGCTGAAGGGGCAGGTGGTTGCCCCCTGCTCTGCGAGAGGTCAGGGCGGGTCGCGAGCTGCTTAACATGGTGGTACCTCCCTTGAGGCGCACCTCCCCGGTGGGATAGACGAGGAAGGTGCTAGGGCGCGGGCATTAAGCCATTGCGCATGGCATACAGGACGGCCTGGGTGCGACTCTGTACGCCGAGCTTGTGGAGAATGTTGCTGACGTGGGTCTTGACTGTCTCTTCGCGCAGACGGAGTGAGCGCGCAATCTCTTTGTTCGACTGGCCCTGGCCGACAAGCTGAAGCACCTGCTTTTCGCGCTCAGTAAGCTTCTCAACCTGGTCCTGCCCGCGCAGCTCGTGCATCAGATGAGTGAGGGCCGAGGGGGCAAGCTGCACCTGGCCAGCGGCTGCTGCGTGCAGGGAGCGACACAGTTCTTCGCCGTCGAGGTCTTTGAGCAGATAGCCAATGGCGCCAGCTCGCATAATTTCGACAATGGTTTTCTCATCGAGCACGCTGGTCAGCCCGAGCACTTCGATCTCGGGCAGCTCTTTGCGAATGGCTGCTGTGGCGGCGATGCCGTCCATGACAGGCATCAGAATGTCCATCAGGACGACATCGGGCATCAGCTGGCGCGCCAGTTCGACGGCCTCGGCGCCGTTCGCTGCCTCACCTACAATTTCGATCTCTGGGTCCATACGGAGAAAGAGGCGCAATCCTTGACGCACTACTTTGTGATCGTCTGCTATCAGGACGCGAATCATTGCGCAGCCTCCTTGATCGATCAGCGGCGACCTCTTTACAGGCAGCATTCCGAAGCAGAGTATACCATACCCAGCAGCGCAGCGAACGGAGTCCCCGCCCCCACCTTCGCTTCGAGCGGTGCCTCCGCCGGACACAGCATCTTGCCCAGGATGGCTAGAGGAGTCCCCGGGCTTTGGCTTGCGCATAGGCCGCTAGTGTGAAGCTATCGGTGATCTCGTTTTCACGGAGCAGACGCTCAAATAGGGGGAGCGGCGTCGGCAGAATCTCTTGAATGGCCTCCCGCCTGTCTGTCTCGCCGTAGGCCGCGACTTCAGCGTAAAAGAGTTCGTCGCACTCCGCCGCCATGCCGGTATTGGGATGGATCTGTCCCAGAGGGACGAGACGTAAAGGTCTTGCCCCTAGCTCTTCTTCAAGCTCTCTATAGGCGCTTTCTTCGCTGGTGCATCCTGGCCAACCAAATCCTCGTGAAATCTCTAGATGCCAGGTACGCGTGGCATGACGAAAATGACGTAACAGCAGGACTTTTCCCTGATACATCGG
Organism: Thermogemmatispora aurantia; assembly: GCF_008974285.1. Lineage (GTDB taxonomy): Bacteria > Chloroflexota > Ktedonobacteria > Ktedonobacterales > Ktedonobacteraceae > Thermogemmatispora > Thermogemmatispora aurantia. Next base: position 396,946 of record NZ_BKZV01000003.1, read on the forward strand.
GAGAATCGCGACACCGGGCGTATGCTCTCTCGGCTCCACCAGGCGGAGATAGGTACCGAGCGCGCCATCTGGGAAACGTACCGCATCGCGCAGCACAAGCAGGTATTGATCACGATAGGCGAGGCCTGCCTGCGACCATTCCCTGGCCCTGGCCGGGTCTATTCCTTGCTCGATGAGTGCCGCTTGCATGACGGCCTCGGCCTGAGCAATCGCTTCCTGATCAAGCAGGATTGTAATGGCAGTCCCCTCGGGATTGCTGAAGAGCTGGGGGCGCTCCTGAACCAGTTCGAAGTACTGCTCTGGATTCTTCATCTCGTTCTTGCTCCTGCAAAACCTGGTAAGATCCTCAGTCACTACGTCAGGGAAGGCGCCAGGCCGCACGCAGGAGCTCGGTTCATGAGCAAGCAGGCTTGGCCGCGCCTTCAGCAGATCCACGATGCCCAACACGTTCCAGAGTAGTCCAGCCTTTTCGTCACTGTCAAGGTGCGCCTCCGGCCAGACCCTCTCTCAGCCGGCTCCGCCTCTATCACCCTGGCTGATCATAGCTTGACGCAGAAGAAGGAAGTATGATACAATTCCCGTATCTCTCTTTGGGCGTGTACTCGTGGCCACAGGAGCCAATTCCTTGATTCGCTACGGAGCAAAGGCCCATGATTGCCAGGCAGCGCACCGGCTCCAGCTTAGCAGCGCGAGCGAGTCAGCTCCCCTCTGACTCGCAGCTCCCTCCCCGGCGGGCCTCCAGCCAGTTGCGCAGCACGCTGACTCACGCCAGGGTCCTGGATCACTCGCCGACTTCGTCTCTCCTCCATCAACCGCCCGGCTCCTCCCCGTCAGGATACTTCTCCCGTAGACGAGCTGTTGATCCCCCCCCGTCTGGCTTTCTACTACAGAGTAGACAGCCTCTCCAGGCTTCCCCGTTCCAAGCTCCAGGTCTTCAGCCAGCATGGCAGTCGGTCCCCTGGAGAGTGGCCGGACCGGCAATCCCTTCTCCTGGCCTGCGTTATAACCCTGGTAGCAGACAGCCTGACCTCTCCAGCAGTAACGTTTAGGAGTAATCAGAGGGAACTCAGCCTTATCCTTCATCCAAGGAGCGACGCATAGGACAGTAGAGCAGAACGCTACTTCTCTGAGCAAAAGGAGTCTGGCCTTGAATCAGTCTCCCGAATCATCTTTACCACCGAACCGGGACCAGGCCCAGCCAACGCAGCCCCAGCCACCGGACAGGATTGGACGCGAAGGCAACGTTGAATTTGAGCGTCTGAACATCGATGAGTTGGAGAATATTCCAGTTGTAGCTCAGGCCCTCGATAATCAGTGGCTTCCGCGCAGCTTGCTTGAGCCAGCGTTTCAGGTGGGGGAAATGACATCGGCCCACAAGCGAATCTTAAGAAATCACGTGCGCTCGGAGTATATCCGCTTCCTGATCCACAGCGAACAGCTTATTCTTAATCGCGCTTACCTTTATAACTCGTCAGCAGTGACCCAGGATTACGTCGGTCGACATAATCCGACGCGCCTGATCTTCAAGGATTTGCTCGAAAAGGCGGTCATTGTCCCTTTCCTGCTCCACGAGCGCAGTCCGGCAGACCCGCCACAGTCCTTGCCAGCAGGCCAGGGAGAAGCTTTTGGCGTCACGGCTGCCTTCGAGCAGTGGCGGGAGATCTGCCAGGAGGTACGCCCTCGCTGTCTCCGCCTTTCCTGGGATGATCAGGAGAATGCACGCCGGGCCAGGCGGCTGCTGGTGCATCCCTTTGCCAGTTTCGCCAAGTCCATTACCCAGCATGATCTCGATCTCTGGCTGCAGGACCTCGGCCTGCCAGAAAGCGCCAGGGAGCCTTTTCGCCAGCGCCTGGTCGAGGTCGAACGCTTTTGTCTCGATCTGACCGCCGCCGGCAAGGAGGTGACGCGCGATGCTCTCTATAAGGAGTTTGTGGTCACCGGGCCAAATACGGCAGAGCGGCGCTACGACCGCCGCAAGCCTTTCGCTGCCGAGTTGAAGCAGCTCTTCGATCTGCGCTATAATGCGAATCTGCCTGATGCTCTGGGCAGTTATCTGTTGACGCCCGCCGATAGCCTGCCACGTATCTCCTTGCAGGAGCTGACTGCCCCCCAACGGTTGCCGTCGATCACCGGCGAGGAGATCGTGCAGCACCTGAAGCGCCTGGCCTTTGATCTCGTCCAACAAGGACTGAACCTTCCGTCTCTGCATCTGCTCAGTCTGCAGGATGTGGCCGAGATCCGCCGCATGGATGAATGGCAGCACTACATGCAGCAGCTGCGGACCCTGCTCGCCCAACCTCAGACGTTCGCCGACGGTGGCGCCGCTCATGTGTATGAGAGCTACATGCGCTTGACAAGAAAAATTGTCCATCTGATGCAAGAGAGAAGACAGCATATCCGGCTGAGGGTTTGGTCCCCCGTAGTAGTGATCGTCTTTAATATTGCCGGAGCCCTCCTTGAGGTCACGCTGACCAACAACGGCCTGCTCTACTCGCTGATCGGGCAGGTCGCAGGCACTCTGGTGGGAGAGACTGCCTCGGTTGTGGGAACGCTGGTGATCCGCGATGCCGCCCAGCGACGCACCCAGCAGGACCTGAGCATGAGTATCGATTTTATGCGCTGCCGTCTGCGCTCGGCGTACCAACAATGGCGCGAGATTCAGCGCATGGTCCGCTCCTTGCCGGGCTTTCAAGAGAGCGAGGCTTCGTCAGCCAGGCTTGACGAGGCTGATTCCAACCTGAGTGGATCGGAGAGCGACGCGCGCCCAGGTTGAGTCTCGGGCACATCACGAGGAGACAAACAAATCACCAGCCGCCAGCCGCCTCGCTCACTCGCGGTCAGGTTGCCGGTGGGCCGGGCAAAGACCGCTGGCAAGACGGCCTACGTGGATCTGGTTCACCTCAGTAGATTCCTGCACACATTTGGCTGGAAAGGAACGAGGGATATGATTTTACCGAAGGAGCGCGATCCGCGCCTGGTGACCATCCGCCGCGGGGGGACGCTCACCGATGAGCATCACCACTTGCTCGCCCTTTGGGCAGCGACCTGCGCTGAGCACGTGCTGCCGCTCTTCGAGTCGGTGCGAGCGGAAGATCTTCGACCGCGTCAGGCCATCGCCTCTGTCCGCGCCTGGGTCCGTGGCGAGATCAAGATGATGGAGGCCCGCGCGGCAGGCGGGCATGCAATGGCAGCAGCCAGAGACCTGCGCGGGGCCGCTCGCTACGCCGCCTATGCCGCTGGCCAGGCCGCCGTTGTTGCCCACGTTGCCGCCCATGCACTGGGCGCCGCCGCCTATGCGATCAAGGCCGCTCAGGCTGCCGCACCGGCGGGCGAGCGCGAGCGCGTTCGGCTGCGTGAGTGCCAATGGCAGCGCGATCAACTGCCCGACGCCATTCGTGAGCTGGTTCTTGACGATCAGCAGGCCCGCAACGCTCTTTGCTGGTTCGTCTTCTCTTGATCTGATCTACAGAAAGCCCCTTGATTGATGCCTATCTGGTGGCAGTGGTGGCTGGTGAGCCAGAAGAGCTGACAACGCCTCCTCTCAGTATCAGCGCTCTAAGGCAGTCTCGGCGCCCGGCCTGGTCGTAGCGCCTCTTATGAGGCCCTATTGAGGAACGGCTCAGCTAAACGGACGGGCAGGCAGGAGACAGGCAACGCATTAAGAAACCATAAAAATAAAGGGGAGCGCCTTTTTCCCTCTGCTACACATTGACAGAGACCAGTCTACTTCTCTAGACTCCTGGCAGAGAAGCGTCTCCTGCCAGCTAGTAGGAGATGCCTCTGGCCTGAGAGGGAAACGATCCTGACTTCTCCAGAGGCCCGACCTGGCTTTCGTTCTGTGGTTGTGGCCTGCTGCTTTTTCTTTTGGGCCATGCTCCTGGCTGGCGAGTAAGCAGGCAGCCGATTGACAGGTGGAAGGTATCATAAGAGGGAGGGCAATGAGCAGAGGCAGGAACGTCCTCACAGGAGATCTGACACCCGAAGAGGGGAAAGGAGCTGCCGATGCCCTGGTGGTTCTTCCGTCGCCGCCGCGCTCCAGCCACTGCCGCTGGTCCAACAGGTTCGACTCCGTCCGCGCCTGATCGGCAAACTGGCGAGGGTGCTCTACCGCGCCTGCAGGGCAACCGTCGTTATCTCCAAGAGCAGCCCTACTTGCTGCCTAAAGACCTCGGCGAGGTGAACCGGCTCGACTTCCAGCATTATGTCCTGCGCAGCCTGCTACGCGGCAACTATTTGGCCCCGATTGGTCAGCCGCGCCGTATCCTCGACGTGGGGTGCGGCACAGGTCAGTGGGCCTTTGAACTGGCCCAGCAATTCCCTCAAGCTGAAGTCATCGGCTTCGATCTGGAGCAGGTCAAGGTCACCAGCACGCCCCCAGCGAACTTTCGCTTCGTGCAAGGCGATGCCCTGCAGGGGCTGCCCTTCGAAAGTGGCTCGTTCGATTTTGTTCACCAGCGACTGCTGATTCTGGCTGTGCCTCTGCCCTCGTGGCCAGGGCTGGTGCAGGAGCTGGCGCGCGTCACTGCTCCCGGTGGCTGGGTTGAGCTGGTTGAGACCAGCACTATGCACGATTTCGTACCGGCGGGGCCAGCTACGCGCGCATTCTATCAGCTGGGGAGGCCCCTGGCTGCTCTACGTGGACTGGATGTCGAAGGGGTTGTACTGCGCTCACTGGAGCGCTATCTGGTGGAGGCTGGCCTCATCAATATTCAGCGCCAGCTGGTTGAGGCTCCCGTCGGTGACTGGGGGGGACGGCTTGGCTCCCTATTGGCGCTTGATCTCCGCGAGGCCTCTAAAGCCGTAAGCGGGCCGATCGCCACCCTCTCCCACGTCCCGGAGCAGGAGGTGCTGGATCTGATTGAGCGTGCGAGCCAGGAATGGAACACGCTGCAGACCCGCTGTCCCTTCGTAGTCACCTACGGTCAGAAGCCGGTCCACAGCTGAGAGGCCCGGGCCATCTCCATCATCTCGTTCGTCCCGGCAGCAGCGAGGTTTACCAGTGTCTGGTCCAGGCGGATGGCCGTCCACCTGGGCCAGGCAGCCACGACAATGCCCAAAGGAGAGCAGCCTTGATTAGGGGTCCTCACAGGCAGGCATTAGCCAGCAAGCGCACCGGCATCCACCAGCAGCGTGCTGCCGGTCATCAAGATTGACAAATCACTGGCGCAGAAGAGCGCCACCCGTGCCACGTCATCGGGCACGCCCGCCCGCCCCAGCGGCAGACTTTCGCCGAATGAGTCGCCGAGCACATCGGGCGCTCCGGCGACCGTCATCTCCTGACGCAGCTCGGAGATCCCCGGCGTGCGGATCAGGGTCGGAGCCAGGGCCAGCACGCGAATATTGTAGGGGCCAAACTCAATGGCCAGGCTCTTCGTCAGGCCCCGAACGGCATGCTTGGAGGCGACATAGTGCGCCAGGCCAGCCCCTCCCTGGTAGCCAGCAGTCGAGGCCAGATTGATAATTACGCCGCCACGTTGGGCCTGGATCATGCAACGCGCCGCCTCGCGCGCTCCCAGAAAGGTCCCGCGCAGATTGATCGCCAGCACCCGGTCCCATTGCTCATCGGACATCTCCAGCGCCGGACTGCTCGGATAGATGCCGGCGTTATTGACCCAGATATCCAGGCTGCCCAGCTCCTGCACGGCCCTCTGGGCCAGCTTGCGCACTGAATCGCTGTCTGTGACATCAACAGAGGCAAATAATGCCTGCACCTGATAGCGCGCGGCAAGGCGCTCAGCCGCAGCCTGACCCTCATCGGTCCGCACATCACCTAACAGCACCCCCGCTCCGGCCTCCGCCAGGCGCTGAGCGATGGCCAGGCCAATGCCACGAGCGCCACCGGTAATGACCGCATTGCGCCCGCGCAGCGAGATCAGCTCGCCAGCGTCTTTTGACTCACATCAGGAATCGCCATTGTTTCCGCTCCTTTCGACGGCTGTTTGTCTGGCCAGACAATAGGAACATAGTGAGACAACCTCGTCGTGCCCCGTCAGGAGAGAGGCTCACAGACAGCATATACCGAAGGAAAGGTCTGTTGCCAGCCTGCAAGCGCGCGCTCAGGTGCTCTCTCTTGCACTGGGCGCAGCAGTCTGGTCCTCCACCCTCGCTGGCGCTGGCGGTGAATTCCGTGCCGCAGCCTCTCGCTCGCTGAGCAGCAACCACCCCCATCAGCAGGCAAGCAGGCAAAGGGAAGACCAGGCCATCAGAGGAAATCAGCACCTGAGAGAGCGGCGCGCAGGGCGCCGTAGGCGGCGGCCTTGTCCCCAAGAAGCGCAGAGACAATCGGCGTCTCGCGCACCGCTGGCGCCCCATAGCGCGCGAGATCCTCGCGCCACCAGGGGGAGAAGAGATCAAACGCCTCACAAAGGCCACCCGTGATGATAATCAGCTCAGGATCAAACAGGCTCGCAATGCTTGCCAGGGCCAGCCCTAGCAGGTGGCCCATCTCTTTGACAAGGGCCAGACAGGCTGGCTGCCCTTGCCGGGCCTGAGCAATTACTTCATACGAGGTCAGAGGAGGATCAAGCTGCTGGCCGCGAGCAGCCAGGGCGCTGCCCGAAGCCACTAACTCCAGAAAGCCATGATCGGGATCAGGGAGATGAGTGCGATCGAGAGTGAGCCAGCCAAAGGCGCCGGCGCTCCCATGTGCCCCCCTGACCAGCCGCCCCCCCAGCATCAAGGCCCCGCCGACCCCCGTGCCGACACTCACCAGGGCGACCTGCTGGCGTCCGCGCGCCGCTCCCCGCCAGGCTTCACCCAGGAGCGCCAGCTGCGCATCATTGCTCAAGACCACCGCCGCCCCCAGGCGCTGCTCCAACTCCGCAGCCAGCTCGCGCTCATGCAAAAAGGGGAGATTCGGCACCCAGAGCGAGCGGCGCCGGGTGCAGGTACCTGGCAGCCCCAGACCAATGCGCATCACCGGCTCTCCCTGCTGCTGAGCCACCGTTTCAACCAGCTCTACCAGCGTGCTCAGAAACTCCTCATAGCTCGCCGGAGTTCTCATACGGGGCGTCAGAACCACCTCGTCGGTCCCGGTGAGGTAGGCACCCTGGATCTTCGTACCGCCGACATCGATGCCCAGCTCCATTGTCTCTGCAGACCTCCTGCTGCCATTGCGATGCTCAAAGCCAGACCAGCTTAGCCTTTAATGCCGGTCAGTGAGATCCCTTCGATAAAGTAGCGCTGCGCCCACAGCGTCAGCAGCACACTGGGCAGAATGCCGATCGCCGTGCCGGCCATGACAATATTGGTGAAGGTGACGCTCGATGTATAGGTCCGCAGCCCATTCAGCGAGAGGACCACCGTGCTCATCTCCGGCGAGTAGACCATCGAGAGAGGCCAGAGGAAATTGTTCCACTGGAAGACGAAGGCGAATAAGACCAGCGCCGCCGCCGCCGGACGCAGCAAAGGCACCACAACGCGCCAGAGGAGCGTCCACTCCGAGGCTCCATCCAGACGGGCGGCCTCCAGCAGCTCATCGGGAATCCCGGCAATAAACTGACGCATCAAGAAGATGCCGAAGCCGTTGGCCAGATTGGGCAGAATCAGGCCCGGATAGGTATTATCGAGATGCAGGGCCACCATCATGCGATAGAGGGGGATCAACATGACAAATTGGGGCACCATCATGGTCGCCAGGACGCCGACGAAGAGCGTATTTTTCCCCCGAAACTGATGTTTCGCAAAGACATAGCCGGCCATGATACTGGTGAGCAGAATGCCCGTCGTTGAGCAGACAGTCACGATCAGCGAATTAAGAATAGCGCGCGCAAAAGGCGTGACCTCGAAGACGGTCCGATACGAAGAAAAAGCCGGGTGCGCAGGCCACCAGACCGGCGGCAGCGCCTCCAGGTCCTCTGGTGACTTCAAACTGGAAGCAAGCAACCAGAAGAAGGGGAACAGCATCACCGCCAGGATGAGCGCCACACAGAGATACTGCAGCGCCAGCGAGAGCCAGCGCCGTGCCCGACCGTGGCGCCGATAGCTCTTGACATAGACCGACATCTTTGCTCTCCTTCGTCGTCTGGATTCATTCAAGCCCCTGGAGGGGTCCCGCGCGTCAGGTTGCCCCCGCCCTCGCGCGGTTGCTCCCCATCCCTTCCTTGCTGGCCGTCACAGGGAGCGGAAGAGACGCAGCTGGAGCAGGGAGAGCACCAGCACAATGGCCAGCATGACCATCGCCATCGCGCTCGCCAGTCCCGCCTGCCCATAGTTAAAGGCTGTGATGTACATCTCATAGGCAGCGACATCGGTTGAATTGACCGGCGAGCCTTGCGTCAGCACATAGACAGGATCGAAGACCTGCAGCGTATTGATGGTCAGAATCACAAAGACAAAGGCCAGCGTGCGCCGTAGCAGGGGAAGGGTAATAGACCAGTGACGGCGCCACCAGCCGGCCCCATCAAGAGCAGCGGCCTCGTAATACTCCTGGGGAATCTCTGTCAGGCCCGCCACCACCATGACCACATAGTAGCCCAGCGTCTGCCAGACATTCAAAATGACCAGCGAGAGCATGGCTTCATGGACGGAGCCTAGCCAGCCCTGCGCAGGCAAATGCAGCCAGCTCAGGATCTCATTGAGGGGGCCATACTGAGGCTCATAGAGATAGCCCCAAACAATGGCTACCGCCACCGTCGGTATCATATAGGGCAGAAAGAGTACCGTGCGCAAGACATTGCGCCCGTAAACCTGGGCCTGGTAGAGAAAAAGGCCGAGCAGAATAGAGAGCGGCAGAATGATTACGAGATTGGCCAGCGAATAGAGAAAGACATTGAGCAGAGCCGTGCGAAAAATCGGCTGTTCAAAGATGGTCGCGTAGTTACTGAAGCCGACCCAGCGCATGCGCGAGTAAGGAATGGCCATCGAGCCTTGATGCAAGCTGATCCAGGCCGTTAAGAGAATCGGCACTGCGACAAAGACGATCAGTAAGCCCAGGCCCGGGCTGAGAAAACCGAGCGTGGTCAGCGACCTGGAGCGGATCAGCGAGCGCTGCCGCTGTATCAATTGCAGACCCTCCCTTCACAGGAAGCTTTCAGCTCCCCCATTGGCAACCCTGGAGAACGCAAGAGAAAGGAGGTGCAGCCCTCCCGGGAGAGATGGAGCGTTCTCACTCTCTCCCGGGTATGCGCCGCCTGGGCGGCCTACACGAGGCCAGCGCGGCTGAGATCGAAGCGTCTGCCAGCAGCCCCGCAGGACCTCCTTTCTCAGGCTCTCCTTCCCCCAGTATCAGGAATCCTGTTCCGTCCCACCTACACCATATCAGGCATAGTAGCGACTGAGAATCTGGCTGAGGTTGTTCTGCGCCTGGGTCATCGCCTGCTGAGGCGAACTCTGGCCGTACATGAGCGCCTCCAGCGACTTCTGCAGGCTGGTCGTGAGTTCATCGCCACCCAGCACCGTCGGGAACGGAACGCTGTTCTTGAGCTGCTGGACATAGGTGCTGATGAACGGCTCGCTCAAGTCGGCCTGATGGGCCGTCAGATCCGAGGTGCGACTTGGCAGAATCCCCATCCCCATCAGGATATCACCCATTGCCGAGGAGCCATTTTTGCCACTCTGAGGGCCGTTGAGCCACTGCAAGAACTGCCAGGCCGCCTCTTGCTGGGACGGGTCAGCATTGGCGTTGACGACCGTGCTCCAGGAATACGACACGCTATGGGAGCCGCTGCCGTGCGGTCCCACCGGAATAGGAGCCGTGCCAACATCGCTAAAGCGCGCTCCCATGCCGGCCTTGAGGTTGCTCTCCCACCAGTTGGCCATAATAATCATCGCCGTCTTGCCCGCGACGAAATTCTCAAGATAGGGTCCGGTTGTCGAGGCGTTGGCCTGGCCCATCGCCGGATCGGTGACCTTCTTCTGGAAAATCAGCTGATAGTAGAGGTTCGCCGTATCAAGGGCCGCCTGGCTGGTCAGGAGGGGCTTGTGATCGGCAGACAGGAGCTGGCCGCCGTCCGAATCCACGAGCGAGAGCCACGGGTGGACGACGCCGCTATTCCAGCTGGTGATGACCCCAAAACCCTGTTGGAGAATTTTGCCGGAACTGTCGCGCTTGGTCAGTTTCACGGCATCGCTTACCAGTTCGTCCCAGGTGGCCGGAGGGTTGGCTATACCGGCTTCGCGGAAGAGGGCTTTGTTGTAATTGAGGGCGTAGAGATCAACTTCGTTGGGATAGCCATAGGTCTTGCCGTCGGCCTGAACGGCGGAAACGACGTTCTGTGGATAGGCCCGCTGGATATCCTGGACAAAGGTGGTCGGGGCCTGGGCTACCAGGCCGTCCTGCACGAGCTGAGGCAGCCAGAGATTGTAGATGCCCATGATCGTCGGCCCGCTGGCGCTGCTTCCCTGGGTGGTGATGGTTGTCAGCAGGTTGCCAAAGGGCACAGTGCGCACCTGGATCGTTACCTCAGGATGCAGCTTTTCGTAGGCGCTGATAGCCTGATTGAGCTGGTCAACCTGGGGACCCGACCAGTGGGTCAGATAGGTGATGGTTACCTTACCGGAGGACGAGCCGGTACTGCTACCGCCGCAGGCAGCAAGCAGGAGGGAGAACAAGACCAGCACGAGGGTGACTCTCAGTGTTGGGCGCGTAAGTGAAAAGCGTAGCATAGCTACCTCCAGAGAAGTATCTCATGCACGAGTTGGGCCGGGGGACAGCCTCCTTCGCAGGCCAGGCGGGCCAGGAGAGTGCTGGCCTCTGCCGTCGATCGCATGAGTGGGCGCTGTTGGGGATCAGCCAGAGAAGGCGGCAACAGCGCTGGCAGATAGCGCTTTCAAGCGCCATACAAACGACGACGGAACTCCTCGTAGACCTCCTCATTGTTGTTGGGGCTAACGCCCTCAGTGTTGGGAGAGGCAAAGGGACGGACCAGGTAGCCGCGACGGGCGAGGGCCAGGGCCGTTTCTGAGACGATGGCCTGCACCAGGGCGATCGCGGCCAGCGTCGAGACGCCGCCTACCTTGCCCGCTACTCCCGGGACAGCGACGACGGCATCCTCCGCGGGAACGCCGTTGAAGAGGATGACATCGGCAATGTCCCCCAGCTTCTTCCCGCTGGAGTGGGTGGCAGGCCGATGGCGATGGTTTTCTTCGGAGGTGATCGCCACCACGTAGAGACCGGCGGCTTTGGCAGCCAGGGCCATTTCTACGGGTGCGGCATTCTGCCCACCGTGCGAGATGACGATCAGCATGTCGGCAGGGTCCCAGCGCGTATGGCGCAAGAAGATGCGTATGTAGTCCTCCTGGCGCTCCAGCCAGAGCAGCTCTTCTGCTCCTCCTGGCCCGCTGACAGTGGTCCACATCAGGCGCGGGTCCATCATTGGGTAGAACCCAACATAGCCGCCATAGCGTGGGAAACAGTCCTGGACCGGGAGGACAGAATGCCCGCTGCCGAATAAACGCACCCAGTGATGAGCGGCAATCACGTCGGCGGCGCGTTCGGCGACCAGGCGGATCTGTTCGCTTTGCTCTTGAAGCTTGTCAATGGTGTGGGCGACTGCTGACAGATAGGTCACTTCGCGTTGCATGCTTACTCCTTGACTAGGGAAGAGATGGCCCGGAGCCTGGCTACGCTTGCCAAGTCTGGCAGAATCAGCTCGAAATAGAGAGGCTTGTCTGCGTTTGCTCTGGCACGGACACGGACGCAGCACGGATCTAGCGCTGCCGCCGCGAGGCGCGCAGGAAGAGCTGGACGCGGTAGCGGTCACCGCGCAGGATCGAGACGACAAATTCAAATGGTTGTTTGGCCTCATCAAAAGTCAGGCGCTCGACGTGGAAGCCACAGGTTCCTTCGCCAACTTGTAGGAGCTGGGCTTGCTGGCCACTAATGGAGGTCATCGAGAAAATTTCTACCGCCTCAGCCGGCACAACGCCGTAGCGTTCCTCCAGATACTGGTAGAGCGAGCGATCGTTGAGGTCAGCTCGCTCTAGTTCAGGGAAGCGGGCTGCCGGTAGATAGGCCGTCTGAATGCCGATCGGGGTGTCGTTGGCGTAACGCACGCGGCGAACGACCACCAGGGCTTCGCCAGCAGCCAGGCGCAGGCGCTGGGCCATTTCTGGCGTGGAGGGTTCGAGGCCAATGCTAAGAATGCGAGCACCAGCGTGCATACCTCGGGCGGCCATTTCATCGCTAAAAGAGGTCAGTCCTCGGGCGCCCGCGGTAATGGTGAGATCACGAACGAATGAGCCGCGTCCTCGCTCGCGCACGATCAGTCCCTCGTCGACGAGAACCGCCAGGGCCTGACGCACCGTCGTGCGGCTGACCCCGTAGAGGTTGCACAGTTCCATCTCTCCTGGAAGCTGTTGCCCCGGTTTCCAGGTGCCGTTAAGAATGCGTTCACGCATGTCCCGCTCAACCTGGAAGTGCATGGGAACCGGGCTGCTTTTGGATGCCGCTCGATAGCGGGGCTCGGCCATCTCTCTCTTTCCTCCACGCTCACTGAAATGTCATAACATAATGACATTTTACTGCCCCGGTCCGCCAAAATCAAGAGGGCCACCAAGACAGTGATCCCTCCGGAGGAAAATGTGGGCTGCGCGGGCAGTGATCTGGCCCGCGCTGGTCGGCTGGTCGCCAGTCAGGCCAGAACGGTCCAGGCAGCTAGCCAGACGATCGGACAAGAGAATTACGATCAGGGAACCGTTCCCTCCCGCACGCTCGCGGCGGAAACGTCCCTAGCCCTGCTATAGAGCGAGCGCTCCGGTCACCCCAGACGGTGCCCATCCCTATCTCGACAGCTACGCTCACAGGGCGCTCCTCCAGTCCCGCCCAGCACGATCATCTGGATAGAGAAGACTCTTTATCTCCCCCTGAACGAAGGCAGACAGCTGGCCCCCACGGCTATACAGGCAGTACCTACGATCGCCATGTCGTCAGCGACGGTCTGAACTACCCAGAAAGACAGACGGAGGATGGGGCAACAGCTTCCTTCTGCTGCCCCATCCTCTCGCTCAGGGGAAGATAGTTGGTTCATCATCTTAGACGCCCTCTTGTGGCCGGCCCGGACCCGGACCCGGCAAGATCAGGTTAGCACGCGATAATGCGGCTATCCTGAGACAAGGAGCACCTTCCTTAGTGGCCCACGATCAGCAGAGACTTGATGGCACGGCGCTGATCCATCGCGGCGTAGGCCTCAGCAGTATGATCGAGATCGGTCGTAAAATCAAAGACACGACCCGGATTGATCTTGCCGCTGAGAACAGCCTCTAACAGCTCGGGCAGGTAGGCCCGCACGGGCGCGGGACCGCCACGCATACCCACGTTGCGATAAAAGGTGGCCTCAGCCGGGATTTCGACCTCGTGCGGGACACCGACGCGCCCAACAATAGCGCCGGGGCGGGCACTGGCAAAGGCAGTCTGGTTGGCTTCGTTGGTGCCCACACATTCAAGAACAGCATCGGCGCCGATGCCGTCGGTCAGTTGCATGATCGCCTGCACCGCCGCCTCGCCACGCTCGGCCACGATATCTGTGGCCCCGAATTCGCGAGCCAGCTCCTGACGCCTGGGATGACGGCTGAGAATGATAACACGCTCAGCGCCCAGCAGTCGCGCAGAGAGCACGGCACAGAGGCCCACAGCACCATCGCCAACCACTGCCACGGTCTGGCCAGGCTTCACCCCCGCCGAGATAGCGGCATGATAGCCGGTCCCCATGACATCGGTCAGGGTCAGCAGCGAGGCCAAGACCTCGTCGGGAAACTGGCGCCCAGGAACAGCAACAAGGGTACCGTCGGCCAGTGGGACCCGCGCCAATTCGGCCTGTCCGGCAACGCCCTCAACGCCCTGACCAAAGAAGCCCCCTCGGACGCAGGCCGTATGGAAGCCAGCACGGCAGTGTGGACAGGTACCGTCGCTAATGGCAAATGGGGCAATGACGAAGTCGCCCCGCTTGATAGTCGTGACCTCGGGGCCAACCTCCTCGACGACACCGATGAATTCGTGACCAATGGACCCCTCAGAGTGGGGCGCAATGCCGCGATAATACCAGAGATCAGAACCGCAGACACAGGCCCGAACGATGCGGACGATCGCGTCCGTCGGCTCTTGAATAACTGGGTCTGGACGCTCTTCTACCGTGATATTGCCAGCTCCACGAAAGATCGCTGCTTTCATCTATTTTGCTCCATCTTCTGACTAGAAGGACTAACTGATCACCTTCCAAGGAGTGAGTCTTTCTTTGCTTTTTCATCCGCCGGGTATTATAGAGACGTTCGCAGGCAGGGCGATAGAATATTCTTCCTTAATAATTGGCCGATTCTGCAGAATGCCGCCGGCAGGCGCGCTGAAACGAGACGCAGCATGAGGCAAGCAGCATCTTTTTGCCGGAGCGCCACCTCAATGACTATAAGCAAGTAAAATTGCCAGGGGAAGGATACTACGGCGGCGAGGGATAGACTCCCTTGTGGTCGCTAGAGCGTTTGGCCCCCTTCGACGACCAGGGCGTGACCTGTGACAAAGGCAGCAGCGATTTCTTCGGGCGTGCCCATCCGTCCGATCGGTTCCTGGGCGAGGACCCTGGCCCGCTCCTCGGGAGTATCGCCGAAGACCCGCAGCCTCATGGGAGTATCGATGCTTCCCGGACAGACGGCATTGGCCCGGATATTCGAGCGTGCATAGTCGAGAGCCGCCACTTTCGTGAGGCCAATGGCGCCGTGCTTGGCAGCGCTATAGGCGGCTCCCCCCGGAAAGCCTTTGATTTGACGCCCGCTCCCGAAGAGATATTTACAATGACGCCTCCTCCATATTGGAGCAGCAACGGGATTTCATACTTCATGCAGAGAAAGACGCCTCGCAGATTGACGCTGAGAACGCGCTCCCTTTCCTCTTCTGGGATGTCGGCCAGGGCCGCCGTAGCCTGCTCAATACCAGCATTATTGAAAGCATAGCCCAGCTGCCCGAAAGCTTCGACAGCCTTGTCCAGGGCAGCCTTGACGTCCCCGGACCGGGTGACGTCGCACTTGAGGGCAAAGGAGGCTGGCCAGTCCCCTTCCTCCCTTTCTCAACCAGAACGCCCGACCCGTTCGCTAACTCTCTCGTGGAGAAGGGAGCGGAGGATACCCCTTTGGGGATCACTAGCTAGTCATGAGTCCCCCGGCTAAAGCACGGGGGCCTGCCCGGCCCGTGGCTTGACGTGCCAGAAGGGCGGTCTTCCTTCTGACTACCGGCCTAGAAGCAGAGGCTCCATGACCGAAGCCCTAGAGATCGTGATAGCAGCGTTGATGCCAGCGTTTATCAACATGCCGCACTTGACGCAACAAAAGGCAACCTGACTTTTGCGGTTCTCTTTGGCGCAGTGCCCGTAAGCAGAACACGTACGGCTCCTGTTGCGCGGGTCCACAAAGCGCAACGGCACGTCTGCAAGAGCAGCCTTGTAGGACAGGCAGCGTTGAAGGCATGCCTGGTGTCAAGCAGAGCTTGATATGGCTCAGCGATGAGGAAAAGCACCAAAGAGCATCGTTTGTTTCATGTTCCATTGTACATCCATTGAGGGAAGTTGTCAGTGCTTTCGTAGGACAGGTTGAGGAATGCACTCACTTCTGTGAGATTGAGAAGAACACTGAGCATTGAGTATGAGGATAGGATAAAGGCAACAAAGCTAGTCTAACGATCGGTAGATATTGTGATATAATACCATCAAGCGATCGATTCATCTTACTGCAATACATCAGCCAAGCGCGCCCGTTCTTCGCTATGGCAGGGCAGGAGATGACCTGAGACAGAGTCTTATGCGCTGCCTCTAGCTGGCGGACGATCATTCAGTGCCCCTACGACAAGGAAAGTCAGGAAGAGCGATGACAGACCTGAAGCCCGTGCATCCCTTTCCAGCGCGGATGGCCCCCGAGGTCGCGCTGAGCGAGCTGGCCCAGGTCCCGGCGGGCAGCACCGTCCTCGATCCCATGATGGGGTCGGGCACCGTCCTGAGAGCGGCCCTCAACCACGGCCTGCGCGCCATTGGCCGCGACATCGACCCGTTGGCCGTCCTGATGGCCCGGGTCTGGACCACCCCCCTGGATACAGATCAGCTGCGTCAACGGGCCCACCAGCTGGTGGCGCGCCTCAGCGGCGCTGCGACGCCGGTCCCGCTGCCCTGGATCGACGACGATCCCGAGACCGCCGCTTTCGTCCATTACTGGTTTGCCGAGCCGCAACAAGGAGCACTCCGCCTCCTCAGCGCCGCCCTGCGCGAGGAGGACGGCCCCCTCGGCGATGCCCTCCGGCTGGCCCTGAGCCGCATCATTATCACCAAAGATCTGGGCGCCTCCCTGGCTCGCGATGTCTCCCACAGCCGCCCGCACCGCACGCGCCTGAACACGCCCTTCTCCGTTCGGGACGGCTTCCTTCGCGCCGTGGAACTGATCGCCAGCCGATTGGAAGCGCAGCCACCCCAGGCCGGCGCAGCGGAGATCGCTTTAGAGGACGCCCGCCACCTGGCCTCGCTGGCCGATCACAGCGTCGACGTCGTGCTGACCTCTCCGCCCTATCTCAATGCCATCGACTATCTGCGCGGGCACCGTCTGGCCCTGGTCTGGCTCGGCTACCGCTTGCGGGAGCTGCGCGCCATCCGGGCGAACAGTATCGGGGCCGAGCGTGGGCCGCTCCCAGGCGCAGACCTGACGGCCCTGCAGGAGATCCCCGCTTGCCAGGAGACGCTCCTGCAGCTGCCCAGCCGCGAGCAGGGGATGCTGCTGCGCTACTTGCTGGATCTGGCGGCGCTGCTCGCAGAGATGCGGCGCGTGCTGCGCCCGGGCGGACGCGCTATCGTGGTGCTGGGCAATTCCTGCCTGCGAGGCGTCTTCCTGCAGAACGCCCGCTTGTTCTGGCTGCTGGCGCAGCGGCAGGGGTTCCGGCTAGAGCGCTGGGAAGAGCGGGAACTGCCTCCCAACCGTCGCTACCTGCCACCACCACGTACCGCTCGCCAGGCATTGCTGAAGAGGCGCATGCATACCGAAACGATCGTTACCCTTTACTCCCTCTGAGGCTGATAGCCGAGAGCAGCAGGAAGGAGGACAGGCCAGAAGTCACTCTTTCGCCCTCCCTGGCGAACGGGTGCGCTTCGTTTGTCCGGCGTTGTTCCCACCAAAGGAGGCCCCGATGGGTCTGCCAGTGTCACCCCCATCAACCCAGGAACTAGAGGCTGTCTATCAGCGTTTGCTCGCTCAAGATCCCACTGCACCGGACGATTTTGCGGAGCTGGTTCTTGATCCATTAACCGCTCAGCTGCGCCTGCGCTATGCCTCCGTTCCAGATCCTCAGTTGATTCAGGATGCCGTTACAGACTCAGTGCTGACGTTCCTTGAACACCCGAAGCGTTATCGGCCAGAGCGCGGCAGCCTGTGGCACTACCTCATGATGAATGCCGAAGGCGATCTTCGTAACGCCCTCAGCCGCTACCAACGCGAGCAGCAACGCCAGCTTCCTCTTTCTTCTGTCGCACTTCCCCTCTCAGCAGGGAATAGTTCCTTAGAAGAGGTGAGGCCCTGGCAGGAAGCGGAAGCAAGGCTTGCGCTGAGTGCCCCACCGCTGCAGGAGCTGCTTCAGCGCCTGCGCAGCGAGACATTTACACCCATCGAATGGCGCATTGTCGTCCTCATGCTCCAGGGGGAGAGGCGGACAAGTGCCTACGCGGCGGAACTGGGACTGACATACTTGTCCATTGAGGAGCAGCGCAAGCAAGTCAAGCGAGTGAAGGATCGCTTGCGTTCACGACTCAAGAGGCACGGAGTACGCTTTGATGAGAAGTAACCCTTCACCGGCGCTGGTCTATGCGGCCCAGCGGGCGGCTCAGAGAAGCTTTTTCCTGGCCAGCGCCCTGCGCCAGTATCAGGATCTGCATCAGCTTGATGAGCAAGGGCTGGCTCATGACCTTGGCTGTGCGCCAGAGGATCTGCCGCGTCTTGCCCTGTGTCGCCGGCCCGTGGGGACCTCAGCAACTTTCCTGGACGATGTAGAGCAACTGACTCGACACTTTCAGCTGAAGGATGGGCGCCTGCTGGCCTTGCTTCGCCAGGTCGAGGCGATGACGGCTTTGCAGACCCACATGGCGCGCGCTTCTCAGAGAGATAGCCTGCTGCAGGCAGCGCGCGATCGCGAGGAGGAGCAAGGGCCATGATGATTTCCCTGCCGGCCTGGGTAACGGAGGAGGCCGCCGCTTTCTGGCGCTCCGTTGCCTGCGCGCCAACCTATCCCTGTGATCTGGCCCCGATCGCTGGACGCGCCTATCCGGTCGCGATCTTCTCGCTCACGCGCTTGAGCGTGGAGCGGGTTGAGCGCTGGCTGCAGCAGCGGGGAATCGCTTACTGCTCCAGCTGTGCCGAACGCCCGCTTCACGGTTGCCTCATCGCAGTGCGAGGACATGGATTGATCTTTGTGGATCGCAGCGATCCGCCCGAAGAGCAGCGCTATACCCTGGCCCACGAGCTAGCTCATTTTCTGCACGACTACCTCCAGCCCCGGCAATGCGCTATCCGGCGCCTGGGACCTTCGATTCTTCCTGTGCTCGATGGCGAGCGCCCTCCTACCTTCGAGGAGCGGCTTAATGCCATCCTGGCCAGCTGCAAGCTCGGCTTCTATCTGAACCTGTTACCGCGGACAACCGAAGATATGGAGCGGATTAGTGCCCTGCTGCGCGCCGAGCGAGAGGCCGATCGCCTGGCCCTCGAACTGCTCGCACCCGCCAGGCGGCTGCTCTCGCAGGTCGACCAGCAGCTCCAGAAAGGCGCAGACCCGGCAGAGAGGAGGCACATCGCCCGGCGCCTGCTGGTTGTCACCTATGGCCTGCCGCCGGCCATTGCTCAGGGCTATGCCACGCTGCTCTTTCCGGCGACAACCCAGCGCTCTATCGCTCATCTACTCGGCTTTTATGATTGACGCCGGCTATTTGCAGAACCTGTCGCACTTTTCCGGGAGGAAGGGAATATGTAGTAGAAACGCCGCCGGATTGGTTGTTCAATGAAGGAGTGGATGAGATGCCTCCAGAAGATGAGCCATCGCTGGTGGATGCCCGTACCTATAAGGAGGCATATGGGGAGTCGCTTGAGGAAACGCTGGACATTGAGAGGTGGCAGGGAGGTAGTGATCTAGAGGCTCTCTATCGCAAACTAGAGGCCGAAATCGCGGAGGCGGTGGTCTTTGAGCGGGCTCAGCGCGAACCGATTCGCCGCGAGGTCTTTCCGCGCCTTGCCAGGCGCCCTGGCGCTGCGCGGGGCGCCGGGTGCTATCGGGTCTCGCTTGATGACCTGCGTTACGCTCACCGCGCCCTGCTCTTTAACGGAGCGGTCGAGGCCTGTGATGGCACGAGCCAGCGCTACGATAGCCTGCCCATCACGATCACGCAGTTAGGGGTCTGCCTGGTCTCCTATCAGGGTGACCAGGGGTCCTGGTCGCAGCGTCTCTTTCGCCGCGACCTGCGAGCGACGACCGGTAAGCCACTGGAGGATCTGCTGGCGCTGCTGGAAAAGCGTAGCCAGCGCGGCAGTATCGAGGTCGAGGAACAGAGCCGCTTGAGCATGCTGGCCCGCCGCGGCATCATGAGCTATGCTGAACGGGCGGTGCTCACCTGGAAGGCTCAGGCGCCCTGGCGCCTGGGCCACGGCCCTCCCGTCCCCTATGAGCTGCTTACTGGCTCGGGCAGCATGGAGCTGTTCACGCGCAGCCTGGCCATGCTGGAGGAGCTGCTCCTTGGTCACCGCAAGGTGGTCTTTGTCCAGAGCGACACTCAGCGGCGCCATTGGCTGACCATCGGCCAGGCCCTTGAGCCCCTGGAGTTTCTCGTTCTGGAGACCATCGAGGACCAGCTGCTTGAGATCGCCACCAGGGGACACTATCCCGCTCAATTCAAACAGCAGGCAGAGCACTTCAGCCACGAGGTCGGCTCGCAGGTGGTGATGGGTGTCTACCGCGCTTCGGCCTATGCCCAGCCTTACATCTTCTATAGTCACATCGACCATATCTTTGAGGCCGCGCTGATCGCTCTGGCAGATAGTGTCTTGCACAAGCACCGGGGCTTTCCCTTGCTCATCGATCTGGCAGACGCCATCTGCCGCGTGGTCTTCGGCAACGACATCTTTGAAGATGCCATTCACACGGCCTACGTCCATGCAGGTGAACCATTCCGCTTTGTGAGTGAGCGCCGGACACGCGCCAGAAAGTAGCAGGCCGCACAATGAAGAAGCAGCACGATGATTCCAACAATTCCCTCTGGCCCTTTGAGGAGCTGCCCCCGGCAAAACCCGCGCAGACGCAGCGTCATCGCAACGGCGCACCAGCAGAGGGCGCCGCGAAGCGGATTGAGGAGAAGGAAGACGGGAGAGGAGGAGGAGAAGAGACTATCAAGCCCTTCCCTCGCGAGGTCTTCGCGCGCCTCGCAAAGGATGCAGAGCACGCCGGCGGTGAATGGCAGGAGCGAGATTACGGCCCTGGCTATGTGGGTCAAACCCTGTTCGACACCCCGGCCAGCGAAGATAATACCGTGACTGTTGTCCTCCCGCAGGCCAATATCGGGAAAGTGCCTGCGCAGGCACCGGTCCGCATCGAGAGCACTGACGGGCGCTCCTACCTGGGGATCGTTGTCCGCGGGCCATTTGCCGAACCGGATGGCATCCGCGGCGACTCGCCAATCGTGGTCACGACTTCCGTCTACGGCACTGTTTTCCTGCCAGACTATCACGGGCGCGTCCAGGTCCTGCTCCTGGGCGAGGAGCTAGGAGGCAAAGGCGGCCAGCTGGTCCCGCAGCGCTTCCGCCCATTGCCCAAGAGTCCCGTCTACGTGCTCACCAGCGAAGAAATGGCCCGTGTGCTCAAATTGGACGGAGAAATCGAGCTGGGCCTGGCCATTGGCCATGAGGAGCTGGTCGTGCGCGTCCCCGCCAGGCGCAAGTCGCTCTGGTGTCGCCATGTCGGCATCCTCGGGACAACTGGCGGCGGCAAGTCAACAACCGTTTCCGGCCTGGTGAGTCAGCTCCAGCGCCAGGGCTTCGCCACGATACTCATCGATATCGAAGGAGAATATACCACCATCAACGAACCGACGGACGATGCAACGATGCTCGCCGCTCTGGAGCGGCGCCGAAAGGAGCCTGCTGGCGTGGGGCAGGTCACCATCTATCATCTGGTAGGGCGCCGCACCGCCAATCCGCAGACGAAGCAGGCCGCCGTCCAGCCCTTCTGTCTCCTGTTTGAGCAGCTCTCTCCGTATCTTGTGTGCGAGCTGCTGGAGATGACAGAGGCCCAGCAAGAACGCTATCTACGCGCCTACGATATTACTAAGCAAATTTTGCATGAATTAAAAATCTCGCCCAGAGCTGGAGAAGATGCCAGCTGGCTGTTGGAGCTGGATGAGCTAGAGGAGGGATATCGAGGCATGCGCCTGGAGCACATCTATGATGTGGTCCGCGCCTGCACTTCCCTCGTCGAGAAGGTCGAGGGGAACATCGAGTTCAGTAGCCCAGACTTGAAAGCAGCCTCCCAGACTGTCATTCAGAAGATTAAGTCTGCAGCCAAGGGACTGCCAGGAGCGCCCTCGAGCTGGCGAGCCCTGCAGGGGAAGCTCAGGCGCCTGCTGAATCTGCGCATTTTCGATAATCGCGAGGCCCAGCCGCTGCGGTATGACCAGATGCTGCGCCAAGGACAGGTTGCGATTATTGACCTCAGCGATACCGACTCGCCACAGATCAATAATCTGGTGATCGCCGAGCTGCTACGCGGAGTGCATCTCCATCAGGATGAGCGCTATGCCCAGCTCGAGCGACAGCCAGAGCGGCAGGCGACACCGTCGTCAGGAGCCGGTCAGACGCAGGCCGTCAAAGAGGGCAAGGGATTGGTCCCTGTCATGGTGATCATCGAAGAGGCGCACGAGTTCTTGTCGGCGGAGCGTGTACGCCAGATGCCAACCCTGTTCGAGCAGGTAGCTCGCATGGCCCGGCGTGGGCGTAAGCGCTGGCTGGGATTGGTCTTTGTGACTCAGCTACCGCAGCATCTGCCCGACGAGGTGCTGGGTCTCATTAACAATGTGATTCTCCATAAGATCACCGATGCCAACGTGATCAGCCGTCTGAAGCGGAGCATCGGCGGCATCGATGAAGGACTCTGGACACGGCTACCCAATCTGGCCCCAGGTCAGGCGATTGTTGCTCTGGATGGGATGATACAGCCTTTCCTGGTGGCCATCGATCCCACCCCTTGCAAGCTACGGATGGTCGATTAGCTTGCCCTGCGGCCAGCGAGCGGTCTCCTACTGGGGTGATGGGCTGATTGCTGGCGCTATGGCGCTGTCCGATTGGGCCTTATGCTGGGGCTCACGCCCCACATGCTCAGCCTGCTTTCTTGTATCACAGGAGAGGAAAAGCAGCGGCCTTCTTTCACTTTCTTGCGGAACGCTGTTACCAATCACAAGGTGAACGCGGGAGGATCAGGGGCGCGTGCCGGGAGAGCCGTTAACTCTGCCTGGAGAAGCCCGGCACGCGCCTGCAGTGAAGGAAGATAGCCAGGCGACCGGGTCCAGACCCAGATGACCTATCAGATGTCGATCAGATGCCACCATTGTCACAGGCGCATAGGCAAAGCACAGGGCAGGGTAGCTTCCAGGCTCGAAGCCGGCGCTCAGCTCAGGGCTTCTGCCCATAGGCCGCTACGAAGCGGTACATCGTCTTCAGCTGATTGCACTCCTGAAAGACGGCATCCAGTAGTGCCTGATACTCCGATGGCTCCATACGAAAGCGCATCGCGACCGCCCCACTCAGCGCTGCGCAGGCTTCACGAATATCCAGCGCCAACAGAGAGCCGATGCGTCCCCCCCAGTCTCCCAGAGGTACCTCGATTTCATGTCGTTGCACCTGTACCAGCCCGGCCTCCTTCAAATAGCGATCCAGTGAGCTGGCAACCTCACCTGAGCCATCCACTCCTTGAAGCGAGGCGAGTTCCTGAAGCATATTCTGTACACGCTGAGTCAGCGGTCCAGCTGGAGCAGATTGAGTATTACCTTCCAACAGCTCGACCCAGCCCCCACGAGCGGTCACCCGTACCAGCTCACGCACCACCCGGGGCCAGGCTGACAGCGGCAGCGCTGCCCACAAGAAGCGCTGGTGAACAAAATCAAAGGTATTGTCATTAAAGGGTAGGCCACTGAGCACGTCTCCTGGGACAAAGCGATAGTTGGGCGGTGGCGACACCGAGTTTTTGGCCTGCTCCACATCCAGACCGACCACGCTGGCCAGGGGGAACTCCTTCGCCAGTTCGTAGGCCCACTGACCAGTACCACAGCCAACATCGAGAATCAGGCGCGGTGCTTGAAGCGGGGCCAGATAGTTGCGGCGCAGGATGGCACGCAGCACGTAGTGCTGAAAGTCCAGACGGTTGACCTCCTTGAGGTCTTTGGGTAGCAGATAGGGCTGCTCCTCCAAGTAGCGCCGCTCTCCGGCATCAACCCGGCTGGGTAGGGTCATCTCTCCTGTCCCACTGCGAGGACGGGCCGGCAGAGGAGCGTCGGGAAGCGGCTGAGGGTGGCTGGTGGGAGCCGTCGCGCTCTTGCGTCTGAAGAACCACCAGGGCACGCTGGTACCTCCTCGTTCTTTCGTCTAGAAGAGCCTTTGGGGGTGGAGATATGAGAACACTCCTCAGTGTAGATAAGCTGATGATAGATGTCAATATAGAGGGGTGATAAGATCATCTGGCTGTTCGTTTTTCACGCATTTTTAATGGCTTGCAGTGACAGTAGCCGTCGACCGACCTGGAAAGCGCAGAGGGAGTCGCAGCACACGCTGTAGACCTGCCAGCTTACCTGGCCGCTTACCGTGGACGGGCAAGGGCCGCGGTCAGGGCCGCCGCGGCGGCCAGCTGCAATGGCTGGGCGGTATAGGAGAACTGGGCAATCCAGAGCGCTGGACTTTCCGGGATCTGCGGCGAGCTAGCCCTCACCAGGTGATGGAGGGCTGAAAGTCCCTGCAGAATCGCCTGATCGAACTGGGTTCTAGAACAGGGAAGCAGATCATCAGGGCCGCCTGCCAGCGCGGCCAGTCCCCAAAGACTCAGGCCCATTCCTTCGAGATGGCCTGTCCCGCCAGCAGCCTGCTCTTGTAGTTGCTTGAGCAAATAGGCGGCACCTCGCTGCAGAGCCGCATCGACAGCAGGATCACGGGGCCGCCGCGTCAGAGCGTGCAGCACCTGAGCGGTGCCGTAGAGCGGACTGCGATGCCAGGTGGCGCGCCAGGCCCCATCGGGCTGCTGAGAAGAGAGCAGGTAATGCAAGGCTCGCTGCACAGCCACGCCCTCGTATCCGGCGCAAGAGAGTGCATGCAGAACATGAGCTGTCACATCTGGGTCGCCAGCCAGCCCCGCCCAGCTCGGGAAGGAGCCATCTGGTAACTGGTGCTTCAACAGAGCCGTCAAGGCCCGCTTGACAGCCGGGTCATCCGGTAGAGCGCCGCCTCCCTCAAGCAGCCAGATCACAGCCCAGGCAGTGTCATCCAGATCGCCCCCCGGAAATGCTGGTGTGAAGCTCCATAAGCCCTCAACTTGCTGACAGGTGCGCAGCCACGGCTCCAGGCGGCGCAGTTCCTCGGGGAACCTGGCTTCCAGAGGCCGCACCAGTGCGGCGTAGGCGAAACCAACGTAGGCTGTGACAAAGAGTTCGCTATCATAGAATTGGGGGAGGCCTCCATCGCTATTCTGCGCCTCTTGCAGATAGCTCCACCCCTGCTGCCTGGCCAGCGGCTTGCCAGCGCCCAATTCGAGGGTCAGCAGCGCCATCGCCGTCAAATCGGTCACAGACCACCAGCTCCCATTGATAAGCTGGCGAGCCTCCACAGCCTCTAGCTCTCCAGCGCCACCGGCCTGCCAGAGTTGGGGAAGCAGATCGGCCAGCCCCGCCAGTTGCCAGCACATCTGGCCCGGCCCCGGCAGCTGAACCAGCCTGGGTAAGGGAAGTAGCTCAGGGAGAGGTTCAACCCAGTGCCTCTCTCCGCGGTGTTCGGCCAGCCAACAGAGGGGGCGAAAGCAGCGCAGCACCTCGGTCGGTAAGCGCGGATAGAGCGCCGCGGCAACCGTCCGCAGGAAGCTGCGTGCGCTCAGCAGAGCCTGGCGCAGCGCGCGACGGATCTCCCCAGCGCTGTGCCGGTAAGCCAGCTGGAGAGCCACATAGGCGTGAGGCGTGATGATAAGCTGCTCATGCAGTTCTCGTCCCCAGGAGCCGTCAGGCTGCTGCTGTTCCAGCAAGTAGCGCTGGCAGCGTGCGCGCAGGTCGCTGGTTTGAGCTTCTTGTGTAATCTCAGCCGCCAGTAGCGCCCAGGCAGTGGCGTAGGGACAGGACGAAGCCCGGTGCCAGCCTGTCGGCGTCAGCGAATGAAAGAGGGCTTCCTGCAGACTGCAGGCGAGTTCGTGAGCTAGAGGCGATGTTGTTACCATAGCAGCTGCTCACCCCCCTCCTCATGAGCTGGCACGCGTCCTGGCCAGCAACTGGCGTCGACGCCAGGAGATGAGGGCTACCAGCAGCCCGAAGGCCAGCGGACAGGCCAGGCCAGCCAGCCAGTGCACGAGCGGCGAACCTGGGGCACGCCCGGTAAGCTCCAGGCAGACATTCCACAGCCACCAGAGCCAATAGCCAGCCGCCGCCAGCATGGTAAGCAGGCTGACCAGGACATAGCCCCAGGCAAGCAAGCCCAGACGCACCGTCCCTCGCTGCCGCTCTCCTATGAACGCACACAGCTGCCGCCAGAGGCGCGTGCGCAGGTGAAATTGCCCCAGCAGATTACATAAGATAAAATAGCCATCGGTTGGCATAAAAGGCGAAAGGTTAGTAACCACAAACAACAGGTTCACCAGGACCAGCTTCCACAGTAGCTGCCGGGTCAGCAGAGGAAGAGGAAAGGTGGCCAGTACCACGACGAGGGCGGCAGCGGCACAGAGATTTCCCCAGGGACCCGCCAGCCAGATTGCCAGGCGACGGCGACGGGGAATGGTATAGAGGCCGTGCGTCTCCAGGTAGACCAGGGGAGCCAGGCCGGCGTAGAGCATGAGGTGCAAAGCGCGCGGCAGCAAGCCATAGCGAATGGCGGCCAGGCCATGCGCTATTTCATGCCAGAGAACGACGAAGCCCGAGAGCGCCAGAGAGAGCAAGAAGCCCAAGGTATAGGAATCGGCAAGCTGTACCACATGCAGGGAGAGCAGTTCGGGATGGAGCCACAGCATGGCCACAGCCCAAATCACCAGCCCGAGGCCGATGGCATTGAGCAGCCACCAGATGGGAGCCTTAAGGACCGGTCTTAGCCCAGCGGCGAGTCGGCCAAGCGGTAGACTGCCTATCTCGATAGAGAGCTGGCGCACCTCGCTCTGAGCCAGCCTTGCTGGCGTCGGAGAGAGCAAGAGACCATTGGAGAGCAACAGGCTATACAGACGCTGCACGTGGCCGGGCGTGACGCCCGGAAACAGGCGCCCAACTTCGTCTTCCACCTGTTCGAGGGTACGTGTACCATCGAGCAAGCCCACGATCGTCAGGGCCGCCTGGCAAAACCGACGAGGAATCTGCACGTAGCGATCAACCTCGGCACTGCCAAGGCACCAGCGGGAACCGGTCTCTGCGCCGAGCGGCCAGACGCCCAGATCATCCCTGGCCTTCGGGTAGCAGGCCGACAGCATCTCTGGCGCTCCCCCAACGTGGGTCGACATGGTTTCCGGTCTCTCCTCTCTTTTCAGTTCAGAATCGTGCCAGCCAGGGCCGCCAGTGATGTGGCGGCTTGTCAGCCTAAGTGAACAAGCGGGTAGCCGCAGAGCACCCACCAGCAGGGCAGAGGCTCACGCTCTCCCCACCATACCATCAGGCGGCTAGACCCGGCACCGGCAGCGCAGAGAGAGCGAGAGCACAGTCTGTACAGCTTAGGGAACTAACAAGATACGCCGCAGCCGAAGCCCCAGGCGGGGATAAAGGTTTCCTCGATCTGCTCGATCTCGTCGAGACTGACCTCGTGAATGCCCAGATCTTGCTCATCGGAGGCCATCATCTCGCACGCCTCAAGCTCAAGACGCTCCTCATATTGCATCGCTCACTTCACCTCCTTTCAGCACTGAAAGTAGCACACCAGTGCATGCTGGCGAGAAGGCTGACTGTCTTCCTTAGCCGGGCCGCTCCGGATGGCTACCCAGCCAGACAGTTCACCTAGACTGACAAGACGCCACACCGCCTGGCTCCAGTGCAGCGTGACCCGTCCTCAGCCCCTGTCTATCTTCCTCCAGAGATATTCTCACTTCATGCAAACAGAGTATTTCCTATTTGAGGAGATAGACAGGCTTGACAGGTATTTTTACGCACAGCGATCTCCCGTGGCTGGCTTATTCAGGGCGTTGCGCCCTTCTGGCAGGCACAGGGAAGGAAGAAACGCTCCTATTCAGAAAGATCCTCGGGGGCGGCGATCAGATTGGCCTTCAACTGGGACCAGGCGCTCGGATCTCGCCGCAGGCGGGCCAGACCAAGGATCACGCGTTCAATCAGTAGCCGATCGTACTGGCAACTATAGGGATAGCTCTCCTGGGTCCGCATGCCGGTAATGTATTGCCCGGCGCTGCAGTCGCCACAGACGCCATCGGCCCAGCACGTATTGCACAGGGAGGGATGGGCCAGCAAGGTTTGCACCAGTCGCCGCTGGCGAGCGCGATACTCTTCAGGCTGAGCCTTGCCCTGGACTCGCCCCAGCTGAAACTCGCGCTGGCCCGTGAACATGAAGCAGGCAGAAATATTGCCGGCCACATCGACCGCGATCGTATTAGTCCCAGCCGGGCAGAGATGTTTTTCGCGGTGGCGCGTACGCAGCGTCGTCAGGCGCCCCAGGACCGAGCGCAAATAGAGCGGCTCACGGGTACCGTAGCGATCCATGACCTCGTCAAAGAGGTCGCGCCATTGCTCCAGCATTTGCCGGACTTCGTCGGGAGTCAGCCAGTGGGGATGGTCGGGACTGACGCTTGCTGGGGCCATGTGAATCGTGGCCGCGCCCAGGCTTTTGAAGTGCAGAGCGAGCTCACGCAGGTCGACCCCCACGTGGGGCTTGCTGATCGTACATTCGATCGAGAAAGGACCAAGCTTACGCTGCTTGAGTCGCTCCAGCCCGGCGACCGCCGCGTCGTAGGCGCTGCGCCCGGGCGCCCAGGGACGGTTGGCATCGTTGATCTCGCGAGTTCCGTCCAGTGAGACGGTGACCCGGATGGCGAAGCGCTCGATCAGATCAAGCACCTCTTCGCTCAGACAGGTGCCGTTGGTGATCACTGTGTAGACCGGCGGCTCAATGCCGTGCTCAGCACAGTAGGCGTTGATGCGTTCGCAGGCACGTTGGATGCCGCGCGGATGGAGCAACGGCTCGCCCCCATGAAACTGGATGAGTTCCACGCCCTCGGGATAGTACTCCAGCATGCGTTTAAAGGCCTGCTCCGGGACACTGGGGATGACGAACCTGACATCCGAGCCATAGGTACCAGCCCCGAGCTGGTCGTCGGTGGCGTAGCACATCGGGCAGCGCAGATTGCAGACCTGAGTGACGTTGATAGCCAGTCGCCGCAGCCGCCGCGTGTTGATCTCCTCAGCATCCTCCTCTGCCGGCGGCCTGGCTGCGACGCGCTCGCCCAGGACCCGCAGCGCTCGCTCAGCCAGCGCTCGCTCTTCAGTGGCCAGGGGTCCAAGCTGTCTACCTGCCAGCTCCCAGGCCCGCACTGCCTCGGCTACAGGCCAAGCCACCTCATAAAAGGTCATTGTCGCTGGATGGTAGATCAGGGCTTGCTGGTAGCGCTCATCAAGAATGGCATGGAAGGTCTCCGGCAAACGTGAAAGGGGCTGGTAGCCAACGCTTCGTCTGGTAATCGTCGAGGCCGCAATCGGTGTGCTCATCGATATCTCACCTGCTTTCCGGTCGTCAAACCATGCCAGCGTGGAGTGGCACGGCACTTGTGCCGTTCTGCTGACGGGAGGCAAGCCCCTTCAGTGCCCTGCATCTCCTTCCCAGCCCAAAGCGATGGCATCAGCCAGGCCGCCGACAAAGTCCAGCAGCGGCGGCAAGCGCTTGCCCTCCCCCAGGAGCGCCAGAAAACGCTTGAGCCGCAAAACGATATATTCAAAATCATAAATAGATAGAGCCGCCAGCTGGCAGCGTGCGCGACAAAGCGGATCGCCCTGTGGATAGGCAGCACAGAGCTGGCGCGCCCAACAGGAGGGACCACCAGCGCAGTGGCTGCCAGGAGGTAGGTGAGGGGAGGCCATCTGTTCGCGGCGCAGCAAGCGGGCGAACATCAGGCAATAGTGATGGACGAGCAAGGCCCGCCTTCCGGGAGTAGGCAGCAGTTCTGAGCGGAGCAGGGGATAGAGGCGTGTCGCCAGCGGTAGGGGCAGTTCGAAGAAACGTGCTCCTTCATCGCGCCAGCGGCGCAGGAGAGCAGGCGCCTCGTCCAGCCGTGCATCGCGCAGGCGAATACTGACGCTTTTCCAGCCTGCCCCCAGAGCTGCCAGAGGGAAATACTCGTCATGCTGCGTGAGTCCTGCCGAGAGATGGTCGACTGTCGGCGCCGCTGCCGCCATCTCCGAGCAGAGGGCCGCATGAGCACGCAGCACAATGCGCAGGTCGGCATCGGTCTCCATTTGGATCTCATCCACCAGATCGCGTAACATTTGCAGTTCGACGCACCAGGCTTCAGGGTCGGCAGGAACATGTTCGGAGGCACTGATCAGGAGAACGCCATAGAGGCTTCCCTGCTGCCGCACCCGCTGACCAAGCTGGGTAATCCGTTCCGCCAGGTGCTGTCCCAGATATCCCAACTGGAGAGCCAGAGTCGGTGGACGAGTGACAGGAATGAGGCGATAGATGCTGGTCATACCCTCTCTGGTAGGGGAAGCGGCGGCAGCAGAAGGCAGGACGCGCGTACGGAAGAAGGTCTCCAACGCGCGTGGATCTTTGCCCTGACGGCGACAGCTCTCCTCCAGCCACGAGCGCGGAGTGCCGTGGGCTGCCTGCCTGATGAGAGAGGCAAGGTCGCCAGCGAGGGAAAAGACCTGTCCGTCCTCATGGCGGAAGAGGGCAGCCTGAGAGGCTCCAGGCGAGGCGATCAGACTGAAACCGAGGTCGGGGAAATGGGTCAGTGTGAGGCGGGGCATAGATTGTCCAGGGTCACGACGGTCCTCTTGCCCCACTGCGGCCTGATCAGCGCTGCCCGGGATCGCTGTCGGAGCGGCCCCTGGCTGCTTCCGCTCGGCTCGGGTCACCAGAGAGGGCCTATCCATCTGCTGGGAGAAGAGAGGGTAGCAGAGCAGATCGCGTTCGAAGACTTCCAGCGCGCTGAACTGCCCTGGCGCCAGCGCCTCCAGCTGCTCGAAGCCCTGCCGATAGCGCAGGCACATGCGCCGCGTGACCAGGGCAGGGATGCGCGCGATCAGCAGCTGCTCAAGAGCCTCTTGAGGAGCTTCACGCAGCGAGGCCGCCGTGAGAGGCAGCCCGTATTCGAGTACAGCCAGGAGTGTCACGCTATTCCAGCGCCCTTCTTTGATATCTACGAGAAGATCGCAGAGGTCTTCGCTGAGGACGACCGCCTCGCCCCAGGCCTCAACAGCTTCTCGATAGCATTGGCGCCGGTCTGCCTCGGGGGTATCTTCAGCCAGCCAGGCATTGATGAAATAGGACCAGAGGGTCGGCGCCGTACGTCCGATGGCTGTGGCCAGAGCCAAGGACGACGGCTCGCAGGTAGCAAAGGCGAGAGTAGCGCTGGCAAACTGATGCTCCATCAACTCGCTATAGATGGCGCAGAAATCACTCCAGAGGTGCTGGCGGCCAGACTGCCGCGCGAGGCGGGCTGCACGCGCCACATAGGCTTCGATGCCCGTCAGCAGGAGATCGAGACGGGCCACATCGCCAGCGTTGCTCTCCACGTCGAGCGACGGGCGCGGCAAGGGCAGCGGGCGCTCAAGCTGTAGGAGAGCCAGGAGCGTCTGGGGAGTGAGAGCAATGCGCAGGGCTGGAAGCAGCTGCGAGAATTCGTCAGTGCACTTATCGATCAAGCCGAGAAGGCTGTTGTAGAGGGAACCTAAGACGCTGAGTTCGTCATGGAGGCGGCGACCTCCTAAAGCGTGATAAATCAATTGCTGAAGGCTGGCACCAGCACCGGCGTCCTCGGGGGCAAAGGCGCTGAAGAGGAAGGGAGGAATAGCACCATAGATCTGCTGAGCAGCGTGCAGCAACAGGTGATAACCCCTCCAGAAGAGGGAGAGACGGCGCTCGTGATAGTGCAGGAGAGGATCAAGCGCGACGCCGTTGGCTTGCAGCTCAGCCTCTATCTGCTCCAGGAGTGCTCTTTCATGCTGCTGCATGATTCCTCCCACTGCGATCGTCTATAAGATTTTTAGTGGAAGAGAGTGTTTGTCACTCCTATTTGATAGTAATACCATAGAGAAGCCTCTGTGTAAAGTGCTTTGAAAGCCAATTTACTCTGACTACTCCTCTATAGCCCAAAATTACTATCCAGTATAGAGCAGCAGTTTCCTCTACCAGGTGAGCAAGAGGCGTTTCAGTCCGCCCGATAACCGGGCAGATAATCAAAACTAGATATCACCATTAAATTTTATATTCTTCCAGCTAGACAGGATATACACTACTCATAGCGTAACGCCTGCGCCGCGTTGAGACGAGCCGCGCCCCAGGCCGGGCCCAGGCTGGCCAGAGAGGCCAGCAGCAGGATCAAGAGCAGCATGCCTAGCAGGCTGAGCGGATTGAGCGTGAAGGGCACGGGCAAGAGCAGCTTCCCCAGAAGCTGGATAAAGCCGTAGCCCGCCGGCAGGCCCATTACCAGGGCCAGCAGCCAGGCCACGGTTGCGAGCGTTAGACCTTCGGTCCAGAAGGCCAGGGCGACCTTCCCCCCACTCGCGCCGAGGGCGCGCAGGATGCCGATCTCACGCCGTCGTTCCAGGATACTCATGGTCAGGATGTTGAAGAGACTGAGGACGCCGACCAGAGCGATGATGGCCACAGCACAGTAGAGCAAGGCGTATAAAATCAGGAACTGGTTCTGATTACGTTGGATCTCCTGCTGCGCTGTCTGAATGGTAACCTGTAGATTCGACTGGCTCAGGAGACCATCCAGGCGCCGGGCCAGGGCATCTATGGCGGACTGATCCCGACTGCTGGCGCGAATCATCAGGGCCGAGGTTTCTCCGGAAGGGAGACTCATAAACTGAGCGGCCTGGCGCAGGGGGACAAGCAAAGTGCCCACCTCGGCGAAATCGTTGTAGTCCTGCACAACGCCGATGATCTGCCAGCGAGCGCTATTCAGATCAGTGCTCACCGTGATACTGTCGCCCACGTGCAGACCAGTCTTCTGGGCGCAGACATTGCTGATGACCACCACATTCTCATCGGCAGAGCTGAACCAGCGACCGGCAAGGAGCTGTTTGCGATACAGCTGGGTGTCCGGGAGCAGACCGGTGAGGACACTGCTGCCCCAGGCGGTGCGCACGCTGACCTGATTGAGGGGTTCCACAGTGGCAACCCCCCCGACGTTGAGTAGCTCGGGCTGGAGCCTGCTGAATGGCTGAGGGGTGTCCAGGGAGACAAAGATATCGGCCTGGTAGCTGCTGAAGATCTGGCTCAGGACATTGCCCAGAGAGGTGCTGGTGATCTGTACGCAAAGGAAGGCGGAGCCGGTGATCGCCAGTGCCAGCAGCGTTAAAGCGGTGCGGAGACGCTTGCGGAAGAGGGTGCGTATTCCCAGATGCACTCGCTGAGGTAGGAAAGCCAACGTTCGTCCGACGAAGCGGCTCCAGAGCTGTCCAGCCTGGCTGTCCACCAGTCCATAGCCGCTGAGGGCCTGCCGAACGCTGACACGTGTGCCCAGCCAGATGGGTAGCAAGGCCGCCAGCAGGGGCACCCCAAGGCCCAAGGCGACGCTGATCAGGAAGAGGCTGGGGTTGAGGGCCAGCGGACCAATATCCAGTGTCATGAGGTCGGCGAGATAGTTGACAAGCAGGCTGCCGAGGGCAATCCCCAGCCCCAGGCCGATGAGGGTGCCCGCTAACCCATAGAGCAGGACGCTGAGGAGATAGCTGCGCATGATCTGACGGCGCCGCGCTCCCAGGGCTTTCATGGTGCCCATGATCGGGATCTGCTCGCTCAGCAGGGTGGTGATGGTGCTGAGCAACAGGCAGCTGCTGAGCAGGAGGGCAATGATCGAGAGTACTTGCATGATGGCAAAGAGACCATCTAGCAGCTGCTGGCCTTCGTTGGCTTCGTGCCCTATGGTGGCACTGAGGATACTGATGCCATGAGCGCGCAGTACTTGAGCCAGTTGCCTGGCTGTGGCTTGACGCTGGTCGTAGTGATCGAGACGAATTAAGAAAATATTGCTGCCAGACAGGTGAAACAGGCTCTGAAGATCTTGCTGGCGCATGTAGGCGACGGCGCTGCCAGTGAGACTGGGAGCGGGCAGGCCGCGGGTGCGCGAGAGGCCGACCACGGTAAGCGACTGCTCGCCTCCGGGTGTGCTGACGGTGATCTGGCCTCCTACTTGAAAGGGGGTGACGGTGCGATCGTTCGCCTCCATCAGGACCTGATCAGGCCCGTTCGGGAGGTGCCCGGCGACGAGTTCAAAAGGGTGAAAAACGGGATGCTGCAGATCGGGCAAACCGAGGATGGTGAGAGGCTGATGGCCACTGGGTATAGCCCAGCGGGTTGGAACGAAGGTTTGCGCTGCTACTTGCTGTACGTTCGGTTGTTGCTGGAGAAGGGTGGTGATCGTGGGGGCAGTCGGGGTGGTGAAGAACTGAATGTCGGGTTGAGTCGAAGTGTCCAGGCTGAATGTCAGGCTACGCCCTAGCTGGTCCGAAGCCAGCATGACGGCTGACAGTCCCATGACGCCGATGGCGATGCCCAAGATGGTCAGGGCGGTGCGCAGTTTGCGCCGGAGGAGATCCTGGACGGCTTTTTTGGTGGTCGGTTTCATGCCCGCCTCGCTCTCTCTAGGCTTGATGCTCCTTGACTGGTACTTTCAGGGCAGAGTGTTGGTGCACGAGGTGGCCATCGAGCAGCTCGATACGGTCACTGGCGCGAGCGGCCAGGTCACGATCATGGGTGACATAGATGATGGTTTTACCCGTGGCATTGAGCTGCTCAAAGAGGGTGAAGATCTCCAGGGCCGTGCGCGAGTCGAGGTTGCCAGTCGGTTCGTCGGCTACGAGGACGGGCGGATCGTTGGCCAGGGCACGTGCGATGGCAACGCGCTGCTGCTGGCCACCGGAGAGCTGGCTGGGAAGACGCCTGGCGTAATCGACCATGCCGACTTGCTGCAGACACTCGCTGGCTCGCTGGCGCCAGCGACGGTGAGGCAGGCTGCCACCAAGTTCCAGAGCCAGGAGAATGTTTTCTTCAGCGGTGAGAGTGGGAAGCAATTGGAAGAACTGAAAGACGATGCCCACATGCCTGCCGCGCCAGGCGGCCAGTTTGTTCTCGCTCAGCGTGTTTAAGGTCTTGCCTTCGAAGAGGATACGCCCGCTGCTGGGTCGATCAATACCTGTCAAAAGATTGAGTAAGGTCGATTTGCCACTGCCCGAGGGGCCGCTGATGGCAAAGAAGCTGCCTCGCGGGATGGTGAATGAGAGCTGCGCGAGGATGACGGTCTCTCCTGCTTTGCTGATCAGACGTTTGGAAACATCTTCTAGCTGGAAGAGTGGCTCGGCGACATGGGGCAGGTCTTCCATCGGACAGATTCACCACCTTATGCAGAGGATGTCACAGGTTCTGTGAGGGCGGAGAAGCGCGCAGAACCCCGTTGCTAATCATTGTACCGCCACTTCAACTTTTCTTGTTCAATCTTTCCTGATGCTTGCTCCGCTCTTAGAGAGCATAACAGAGAATCGGCTGCTATTCAAGGGGGCTGCCTATCCTTCAGGGCCGCTGATGAGGGGCTTTCTCAAAAAAGAGGGCAGGGGTCCAGTATGCGGAGGCGCTGCGACGGGCTGCTTAATGGCCCAAGCTCGTCGGGATAGGGAGCTGTTCCGGCAGGCCAAAGCGGGTGACGAGTGAGGCGGTGTGGAACATGATCACGCTGGTGACGAGGCGCGCGCGCTCCGTTGCGTCTCTCTGCAGGGAAATCACCTGGATACCGTAGGCCCGATAGGCCTGCTGGGCAGCATCGGCCCGATAGACGGCAAAGGCAGGCTGCCCGTTGGCGACGGTTGGTAGCAGGCGCCACTGTCGTCTTTTTGCCGGTTGCAGGGGACAGGCTGTCAGGATGGCACGAATGGCGGCGTGCCCCTGATACCAGGCGGCGTAAGGCGGCATGGAGAGGGTGGCATCTTCTTTGAGCAGGGCGACCAGTCCCTCGACGTCGTCGCTCTCCCAGGCCTGGAGGTAGCGCGTGAGGAGCTGGCGCGTCGTGTCGTCCAGGGCGCCCGGTTGTGCTGGCTCACTGGCGGGTGGGCGATAGTGCTTCTCCAGGGTGGCGCGCGCGCGGTGCAGGGCGGCGTTGATGGCGGCGGTGGAGCTGTTGAGCAATTGGGCGATCTCGCTGGCTCGCCAGTCCAGGACATCGGCGAGGATCAAGATGGCGCGTTGACGGGGGGAAAGCAGCTGCAGGGCAGTGAGGAAGGCGAGCGAGATGCTTTCTGTGCGCGTGTAACGTGTTTCAGGATTCTCTGCTGCTTCGGTGAGCCAGCTCGTGGGGAATGGTTCAAGCCATGTTGCTTCAGCGAGCGGGGAGGCAATGGGGTGGGCAGGATCAGCGGCAGGGAAGGCGGCCAGCGGCAGGGTCCTGGCCGGGCGTTGCTTGAGGGCGTCAAGACAGGCGTTGGTGGCGATTTTGTAGAGCCAGGCGCGCAGGGAGGTTGTGTCTTTGAGGCTCTGGAAGTGACGCCAGGCGCGCAGAAGTGTCTCTTGAACCTGGTCTTCGGCGTCATGCAGTGAGCCGAGCAGACGGTAACAGTAGGCAAGCAGTTCCTGGCGATGGGCTTCGAGGAGGAAGCCAATATCAGGGGGCTGGCTGGCTTGAGCTGGGCCGGTCATGGGAGAGGCAGGGGATGGTTGGAGACCGCTGGGGAAAGGCTGGGCCTGCGCTCGAGCCTGCTTATACCTGGTCATTGTTGCTCCTCTGCGGGTGAATATTGGGTATCCGTCTGGTCAGGGTGCTCGCTCAGGGTGAGGGAGCAGTCGCTCTTTCCATTGTAGCACATCCAGTCTGGTCCGCCTGTCCGCTTGCCGTGTAGCTGAGCAGCGGTGGTGGCGAGTTTTTTTGTAGGTGCACGGGCGCACACTTTTTGCTCTTGCGCCAGTCTTATTGGTAGGGACCCAGGCTGTGCGCTGTTCTTGCCGCCGTGACAGATGGCAGGGAGGAAGCGGGATGGTCAGCTCCTGAAGCCAGATGGGTCCATTACTGGTCTGCAATGTACAGAAGCTTGAGAAAAGAGAGGACGAAATGACCAACAATCCTGATTTGAAGGGACCGGCCTTTATCGGTCTGAAGGTTCGTGATGTGGAGGTCTCGGCGCGATTCTATGAAACTGTGCTGGGATTGCGCCGCGATCCTGAAGTGTTTCCCCGAGGGATCGCTTTTCTGACCTACCCTGTTCCCTTTGGCCTGATTCAGGCGCCGCCCGATACGAACTGGGAGGCTCTGCCTGCTCCGATCGAGACGCCGGCGATCTGGTTCAAGGCGGCTGATAGTCAGGCGGTTTACGATGCGCTGGTAGCTGCAGAGGTGCCTATTCTACGGCCCCTTGCGACCGGGCGTTTCGGTCGGCAGTTTACGTTTCTAGATCCCGACGGCTATGCGATCACGATCTATGATCGTGATGCGCCCGCTGCTGGCTGGCAGCAGGTTGGTCGTTAGCCGAAGGACGAGGGAGGAGGTAGCTTCTCATAGCTCTCTCCTCCTTCTGCTGGCAGGGGAGACGAAGGAAGATGCAGGGCGCTATCTTCTTTCTCTTCTGTGCCTGATGCGCGTGGCTCAGAGCAGGCAGGCAACGAGGACGGCCAGACCCGGCTTGATGGCTGCCGGGATGGCGGCGGGATCGCTGGTTTCCTTCCATGAGGTCGGTGAGGGCCAGGCGCGAGATGAGGGTTTTTATTGGAGCATTAGCCACTGGGGGCGGCCACACGGGTGCTGTTGGCCTGGCCGGCGTCTCCTCAACGCCCTGGCCGCTGAGGGGCGGGCGTCCGAAGGGAGATGAGGCGCTGGCCAGGCCAGGGTTGGCCGGGTTAGCTGGAGCGCGGCGGATGGGCGACGGCGGGATCGGCGGGCGGCGGTGTGAGGCGCGTGCGATAGGGCTGGCCCGTTGCGCTGGCGCGCTGCAGTTCGTCGTAGATCTCCAGGATGACCCGCTTGGTGCGATAGTCGTCGTAGCGCTTGAGGTCTTCGCTCCTGACGATGGGGAAGGTTTCCATGATGTAGTCGACGTCGTCGCGGGCGATGCCGTAGAGGTGGAAGTAGGCGGCGTCCAGCTCACAGCGCAAGAGGAAGCGCCGCTCTTCGTCCCAGCGGAAGGGCGGCCCGTCGTAGCCGCTGTCGCGGGCGAAGGCGGCCAGGTCCCAGGCGGTGTAGGTGAGTTCGAGCACTCGCCGGGTGATCCAGGAATGAAGTGGCTCATCAGCCCACGGCGCTTTCTCTAGAAAGATGGAAGGTGGCAGATAGGCAGATTCATACACTACACCCATGGGTAAAGACGGCTTGGCATGTTTTTGCCTGAGGATATAATCTCCTACGAAGCTGCACATACATGCAAGTAAACAACTTATAATACTCTGATTATCTAGATTGGCAGTTGTAATATAAAGTGTATAGCTTACTGCAGTTCGCGGAATAATGGTTCCGATAAGTGTCCGCTCATTGGTCGAGGCTGTTATTTGCTTAATCACCGGAAACCATGCCTGTTTCCATCTGCTAGGAATACGCCTATAGACTTCTTGCTCCGGGGCCCAAAGATAAGGCAGCGTCGCAAAGTATGGGTCCTGACGCTCCGCTATCGAGCTGGGATGAGGCTGCTGTTGGCGAAAAGGATTCTGAGGATGTATCTCAATGCTTGCAGCCCTGTGGTCGTACATGCCGGTCATCTTCCCCTCAAATATCGGCAGCCACCTCTTCCCATCTTTGTAGAATATATTCCCCTCCAGCCGCCAGCCCTCGCGCTCCAACTGCTCGCGCGTGCGGAAGAGATGCGAGTCGTTGGTCATATGAAACATCGTAGTAAACTTTACCCCCCACGGATTCTCTTCAGGAGGGCCCTCCTTGACGAGCACCGGCACGCGCTCATAGATGGCCTTCGTCAGCTGCAGATCGCGGCGCGAGCGAAAGACGGGGCAGGTGCGCGTATTGGGATTGATCAGAGCCACATCTTCGGCGGAAAGAGTAAAGCAGCGCTCCGCCTCCTGCAGCTCCTCCACCTTGTGCAGGAAAAAGGCGAAGGTCGCCCCCTGCGACACCGGCTCCGCGGAACCGGTCAGCGTCAGCAGGCAGAATTTCGTGCGGCTATCCACGTCAGGAAAGAGGCGCTCTCTGTTCTCAAAATCATAGAGGCTGAGCAGCGAGCGCGCAGTCATGATATCCTGGAAGAACGCTTTCGTCGTATCGTCCGTCGCAATCCCGGAGGGCACGATGCAGCCCAGACGCCCGCGCGGGGCGAGCAGCAGGCGCAT
This sequence comes from Thermogemmatispora aurantia, assembly GCF_008974285.1. Taxonomy (GTDB): domain Bacteria; phylum Chloroflexota; class Ktedonobacteria; order Ktedonobacterales; family Ktedonobacteraceae; genus Thermogemmatispora; species Thermogemmatispora aurantia. Next base: position 435,568 of record NZ_BKZV01000003.1, read on the forward strand.
CGTCTCAGTAAAGATCGAATAGGTATTGATATCGCCCCGTCCGCAGAGAGGAAAGCGCCCGCTGTTGCGCACGAAATGGCTCTCGTAGGCCACCCGCTGCAGCTCCTCCTCAAAAGCAGCGTACAAGGCAGGGTCCTCGTCCTGCAAAGCCACAATCATCTTCCGCCGCTGCGCCGCATTGCGCGCATTGGCAATGTCAGGCCGGCGCGAGGCAAACCACTCCTTCTCTTGCAGCTTGATGCGCTCCCAGGGCGGATTAGCCAGCACCACATCGAAGCCGCCCGACCAGCCAGTCTCGGGGTTCTCCGGCTCCTCGCCCAGCTCCGGCAGACGGAAGACCCCTGGAAAAGCCAGGTGCCAGTGAAAGAAACCGTACAGCTCGCGCAGGCGCGCAATCTCGGCCATCATCCAGCCCGGCACCTGCTCGGGCGCCTCCTCAAACTTGCGCCTGATCCCCTCCGTCACCGGATATGGCAACTCAGCCGTTCGTCGCTTGCGCCAGACAAAGGCCGCGCACCAGGCATCGGCCAGCCAGCGCGCCCGCTGATACTCCTGCGACCTCAGCAACTGACGATAGCGCTCCTGCTTACGATGCAACTGCTCAACATCATCATCACCAATCGCCTCCATGCGCGTCAGACTCTCCACAATCCGGCCCTGGTCCTGCCAGAGCTGCGCATCCAGCGTAAACAGACTGAGCTGGCCCGCCCGCTGGGCCCGATTGAGCTTCTTGTACTCCCCACACAGCGCGGAGTCATCGCCCTCGACCTTCTCAAAAGCGCTATCGGGAATGCCCTCGCGCAGCAGGGCCGGCGTCGCCCCGATCAGGCTATTGCCGCACTGAATATGCGCATCCAGGAAAGAAAAAGGCTTGCCCGGCTCCAGCGCCTCCAGCCAGAGATTCACCTTGCACAACTCCACCGCCATCGGATTCACATCGACCCCATAGAGGCAGCGCCCCACCACATCGCGCAAGGCTCGCCGCCGGGCCTCCAGTCCCGGCTCCTCGCTGCCCGTGCGCACCGCCGCCAGCCGGCGCGCAATGCGATGGGCTGCAGCAATCAGAAAATGGCCGCTCCCGCAGGCCGGATCGCAGACCTTCAGACTCAGAATAGCCTGCTCAGGATCAGGCTGCGCACAGGCCCGCTCCAGCACCGGCTCCAGCGCCGAATCAAGCAGGCACTCGATCAGGCTGGTCGGCGTATAGTAGGTCCCCGTCGTCTTGCGCTTACTGCCCGCGACCACCTCCAACGTAAAGTTCGTCTGCTCCACATTGATGGAAGGATGCATCTCCAACAGCGACTCATAGACGCTGCCCAGCTCCTCGGACCCCAGGTCTCTGTAGTTGACGACACGCAGGACCTTCTGCTCATCCTGGACCGTCGCCAAGGCCCGCACCGCCACCAGCAGCGCATAATTCGTCAGCTCGCAGTCAGCCAGATCGGGCAGGGCCTCACGCGAGAACAAAAAGCCATTGAGCGCCGGCAGCCCCAGCTCTGGACAGCCCTGCTCGCTCCCCAGCCGCTCCATCACCAGACGCAGCGCCCGATAGAGATCGCTATGGCGCGTCCCCAGCCGCGCGCGCGCCAGACGACGCAGCCGCGCCGTCGAATAATAGTTCACATAGCGCCTCCGCGCCTCCTTATCAGCATCGGGCCGCAGCAGCACATCGCGATCCTCCGCCACAAAGAGCACAATCAAACGATAGACCAGACGCAGCAACTGCTGATAATAATCATCCGCACTCAGCTCACCGGAGCGCAAGCGATCACGCAAAGCATGATTGGCCGGATGCGCCAGAAAGCCACGCCCCAATTCCTCGATAGCTGTGGTCACCCCCTGGCGCAAATGCTCCAGCGCCCGAACCCCATCCTCGTGCGCCTGCCGTGACCAGCGCTCCAGCCAGCACTCAGCGGGATTCTTGTCTTCACATTCAAAGCGTGACTGATGGCAGAGCAGCCAGAAGAGCACAAAATCGGCGTAGACCTCTCCGCGCAGCATGGCCTCCAGATCGAACTCCAGATAGGCCTGGCGCGTCAGGCTGACGTTGCGACGCAGCAGCCGCAAGCGCAGCCCATTCGAGACAATGCCCCACAAATGGCCAGACGAACGATTGAGCCACTCCTGCACCAGGCTAAAAGGACTGCTGCGGCCACCGCTGGCGAGACGCTGAGACTGATCGAGATCGGTCCGATAGCCCACCAGATGAATGGGCAGCTGCCCCCAGAAATAAGTGATCGGATAGCTCTTCTCCCCAATCACCTGCGGAGACGCCTTCACCAATCGCCCATAGCCCAGCTCATGGAAAAGCGGCAAGAGCCAATGCTCATGCGTCAGCTGCGTCTCATCCATCTGCGGATAGCGCACCAGCGCCTCCTGAAAGCGCAGCCAGCGCCGGCGGACGCGCGCCCAGGCATCGCTGATCACCTCGTTCAACTGCTCGCCTGGACAATGATACTCAGCAGAACTCAGCCCACCCAGCGCCTTATCCCCCTGATCGATGCGCGCCAGAAGATCCGGCGGCAGCAAAGCCCCCTCAGACTCGATCGTCGAGAAAGTGATCTCCTGCCGTTGCTGCATAGATGCCTCCGCCTTTCCTTGAGAGAATCGATGGTCGCCTGTCAGAGCAAGAACTTGCTCGTTCGTCTTCTTTTTTTCTCGCCCGGGCCTCCTACCTCAACGGGCCAGCAAAGGAAGATAGACATAGATACCCAGCACATCCGGCGGCAGCAGCGGCTCGACCGCCAGCTGCCGCAGGCTCAGCGACGCCACCTGACGCACGCGCCGATGCGACTCGCGCAAGGCTTCAGCCCGCCTGCGGGCCTGCTCCTCCAGGTACGGCAATAGATGCTGTGGATACCCATCGATGACTCGCTGCAGAAAATCCGTAATCTGCTCCGGCGCCAGATTGGCCTCGGCAGGCGCCTGGGCCAGCGCCTCAATCTCCTCAGCATCTTCAAGCCAGTCGGCCTGCGCCGGTGCCCCACGGAAGGCATAAAGCTGACACTCCTCCGCTAACAGCGCCTCCTCCTCGCCGCGCGTCGCCGTCCGCAGATGAAAGCGCAGACGCACCAGCAGCAGCGTCGTGCGCTTCTCGACATGGCTGGTGCGAAAAACCCCACAGCGTCGAGCAACGCGAGGATTATTCACATCATCGACCGGATCAAGGGCCGTATCCAGCACATAGGTCGCCAGCCCCTCAACGAATGGATGCGTACGACTCAGATAGAGCGTGCGCGGCAGGCCCAGGCGTCTGAAGCTCACCCGCAGATGCTGGCCGTTGGGACCAGCATAGCGCGGCAGATTGACAGCATCACGCAAAGGTGCAGGCGTCTCCCGCAGATCGACCTCCCAGACGTCTGGCTCGCTGCGAAGCTGTTTCAGAGAGGCCTTATAGGCTTGCAGCACCTCGGTCGTAAAGCGCTCCACATCCTCGCTCGACCCGATGGCCGCCTGCACCTCGCGCAGCTCCTGAGCGACCTCCTCCACTTTGATACTATGCTGCGCAAAGAGCGTGCGCGAGCGGCGCTCTCGATCAGAGGCCGCCTCCCACTCGCGGTAGAGATTCCTCTGCTCCCCCTTCAGCAGGTCCTCAAAGCCCGGCAGCAGCAGCTGCCCCGCATGCGCTCCGATCAGGCTCTCATGCAAGAGCAAGCCCTCAAAGATCGCCTCGATCACCTGCTCGGTATCCAGCGGCACCGGCACCGAAATTCCCAGCTTCGAGCGAATCTCCCGATGCTTCTCAAGCAAGACCCGCAGCACCACCCCATCGATCTGATTATCTTCCCCAAAGAGCGTTATGACTTTCACCAGTGGGCTGGCCTGCCCAAAGCGATCGACACGCCCTTCTCGCTGCTCGTGGCGCGTCGGATTCCAGGACAGGTCATAATGGAGCACGGCATTGAAATATTCCTGGAGATTGATACCCTCGCTCAGACAATCGGTGCAGACCAGGACCCGGCGCTCGTGCTGAGCCAGCTGCAGGACCCGGTTCTCGCGCTCCGCCGGCGGCAAGAGACCCGTAATGGCCGAGACCTCAATCTCTTCCGGCAAACGCTTCCGCAGCGCCTTCGCTACATACTCGGCAGTCGGGATGAAGCGACAGAAGACGATCGGCTGATAGCCTCCCTGCACCAACCCCTTGATCAGCTCAATCGCCTTTTGCAGCTTCATATCCTGCTCAGAGGTAATAGCCTCGGCCTCGCGCGCCATCGCCAGCAGACGGCGTCGAACCCGCTGCTCTTCGCTGATGTCCGCCCCTTCCTCGTCTCCCTCTTCGAAGTCGCTGCCCGGGACCAGATCGAGGCCCTCGGTCGCATCGCTGTCCAGCAGATCAAACACCGTCTGGCGTCCAATCTGATCGGCCTCCTCTACGCTCTCGGCTCCAGCCACCTGGGCGCGGCTCCGCAGCGTGGCCGCTGCCGCCGCCGGACTCGAAGCCAGCGAGCGCAGCAGGGCCAGCGCCGACCACCAGCGTACCCGACGCCGCGTCTGCCCGCCAGTGGGATCGCGCACCACCTCGCTGGCATAGCTGAGGGCTTTTTGCATCAATCGGCGATAACTATCGGAAAGCTTATAAGATTCCAGACGATCATCACGCTCTGGAAACGGCGTCTCACGCTCCAAATAGGAGCGGATATCGGCGCGCCGTCGCTGCACAAAATGCGCCGCCAGACGGATGCGGTGACGCTCGTTCTCCCGCCCGCTCAAGTCCTGCGGCAGCTCCTTGAACTCCTCCTTCAGGAAGCCCAACAGCGAGCGAAAGGCCTCCTCTTTGCCGCTATGGGGCGTAGCCGTGACCAGGATCAGGTGACGGCGCGGGTCAGCCGCCAGCCCGGCGACCAGCTGATAGCGCTGATGGCGCCCGCTCCGCTCGTGGCCAGGGAAAGCACAGGTATGGGCCTCATCGACAATCACCAGCTCGGGGCAGGTCCGCAAAAACTCGTCGCGCCGCCGGTCCGCCTTGATAAAGTCCAGCGACACAATGACGAAGGGATAGTACTCGAAGAGCGAGAGGTCCCGCTCAGGCAGCCTGCGCTCTAGCTGAGCCACCGTACTGGAGAGCACAAGCTCCGCCTCAATGTGAAACTTCTCGCGCAGCTCAGCCTGCCACTGCTCGGCCAGATGCGGCGGACAGAGCACCGCCAGGCGCCTGACTTCGCGTCGATCCAGCAGCTCGCGCGCGATTAAACCCGCCTCGATAGTCTTGCCAATCCCCACGTCGTCAGCGATCAGCAAGCGTACCGGATCGAGGCGCAAGGCCATCAATAGCGGTACGAGCTGATAGGGCCGCGGTTCAAACGCCAGATGGGCAAACGAGCGGAAAGGCCCCGTACTGGCACGGAAGCCGAAGCGCACGGCATCACGGAGCAAGGCACACGAGGGGTGGTTACCCCACTGACGCGGATCAGGCAGCGCAAACTGCGCCGGCTCAACCGGCTCCAGCGGCAGGTAGACCCCTGTGACCTCCTCATCGGTCCCGCCGAGGGGACGCAAGACCAGCAGATCGGCGCTCGACTCCGGCAATACCACCCACTCACGCCCTCGCACCTTGACCAGAGAACCGACGGCGTAATTCATGGCTCCCTCCCGAAAATGTGTGGATAACGGCGACATAGCTCACCCCACTGCTCCCGAGGGCCAAAACGCAGGACCAGATAGCCCTGATCGTACAGCTCCTCACTGCTCTCCACATCGCGGGCGGCGCGGGCAACGCCGGCAGGCCCGTCGCCGTCGACATAGATGGCTGCCGCATCAGCATCCCCATCGTAGAGGAAGTCAGGGGTAGCCGAGCAATACGGCGGCTGCCAATGGGCGCGGGTCGGCAGGCGATAGCCCTGCTCCTGCAGCCAGCGCAACCACTCGCGCTCGATCTCCTCGCGGGCCTCATCCAGCAGCGTGGCAGACACCTCCTCTGCCGCAGTCGCAGCGAGCGCGGGACCCGTCTCCTCAGCCAGCACGACGCGACACTCTCTTAGTTCGGCCAGCAGATCACGGATACGCGCGCGATCCAGCAAGCGATGGTCGCGCTGATTGGCGTAGGTCATCAGACAGTAGTAGCAGGCCGCCTCACAGTCCTCGCGGGCGCGCGAGGCCCGGCGCCGGTCCTCCAGGGTCTCGGGATCATAGTGGCAGAGCCGCAGAGCCTCGCATGCGACTCGCGCCAGCGCCTCCGGCACATCGATCAACTGGCGCAAGACGCCAGCCCCACCCTCGGCAGCCTCGTAGAAGAGCAGTAACTGACGCTGATCGGCGTGTGGCAATGGCTCCGCGGCCAGCTCGTTATCTTCAAGCTGGTAACAGAGCTGGATGGCGCTCTTGAGCGCCGACTGCAGCGAGGCCATCTGTGCCACATCCAGCTCCTGCTCCGGCTTGAAAAGCAGGCAGTTGCGCGTATCTTCGACGTAGGGAATGACGCGAATGGTGCCAGCCGGCAGGGCATCAGTTGGGTCACTGGCAATGGCATCCTCCTTGCCCCACTCGCCCGTCTCCTTGTTGAGGACAAAGCCGCGCCTGGCCTCGTTTCGCCGTCGCAGCCGCCCGAAGTTCATGCGCCAGAGCGTTGCCGACTGCCCGTAGATCAGAGAGCCTAGCGTCTGGCCCCTGCTCTCTATGCGTGCGACGACACGCAAGGAGCGCCCGCGGCTTTCGGAGAAGCGCAGGGCGGTGTAGATCTCATAGCCCTCGCGCAAACGCTCCTCTTCGTCGGAAGTGATTTTGTCACGGCGCCGCGTCGAGACGTTCTGCAGGCGGAAGAGCTGGTCCAGGCGCCGGCTCAGCGGACGCTGACAGGCATCGCAGACCTCCAGGCTACGCTCTGCCGTCAGCGGATGCAGGTAGCCACAATGGGAGCAGAGGTACGCCGAGGAGGTGATGATGCCCGAGCCATCAGCCTGCCGCGGCAGCAGCGAGCGATGAATGACATAGCGTGAGCCTTCGTGATAGATGATCGCCCGCGGCGCGAATTCGGCAATCGCCAGGAAGCGCGGACGCGAGAGATATTCATCGCGCTGCCTGGTACGGCGTGCCGGGATATAGGCCGAGAGCGGCAGGCGCGGGAAGTTGTAGCCCGGCAAGAAGCCCTCACTGGCAAAGTAGCGATAGCTATAGAAGTCGGACTGTTCGACATTGACATCGTTATCGTGATCGCCACTGGTCAGCAGCAGCAGTTGTGACTCGGCCTCGGCGCGCAGGCGCTGGGCACTCTCCTTATCCTGGTGACTGCGCGAAGGATCGGTGATAATGCGGTCCTGGGTATTGCGTTGGGCAAGCGCCGCACGGTAGAGGCCCCGCCAGCGTTCGCAGGCCTGATCGAAGCGCTGGGCGATATGGCCTAGCTCCTCATCGAGCCAGTTCTCGCTATACCAGCGTGCCTCTGCCAGGTCGCTGCGCAGGGTCTCCAAGACCCGCGCCGCCCGCGCCCGTGCTCTCTCTCGGGCCTGCCCATCTTCCAGCGACTGACGCACGTGAGCCTGAATGGTCAGGGCCGGCGGATCGCCGGAGAGGTCCAGCAGGTCTTTGAGCGATTGACCCAGTGAGAGGCCCGTCTCGGCAAGCCAGATAGCGTGTATATGGGCCCGAATCAGGTCTTCGTTGGTCAGGTCGATACGCGGCGGCGTCACCGCCCCCTTGACCATCTCCTCGGGATGGCGGAAAAAGTATTGATCGTGCGAGCTGCCAGTCGAGCAGTAGGAGATGATCAGAGCTGGCTGGCCGCTACGTCCGGCGCGCCCACTGCGCTGGGCGTAGTTGGCAGGCGTTGGTGGGATGTTGCGCAGATTGACAACGTTCAGATCAGCAATGTCGATCCCCAGCTCCATCGTGGGCGAGCAGTAGAGGATCGGCAGCTCGGCCCGGCGAAAGGCCTCCTCGCGCTCCTGGCGCCGCGCTGCTGGTACCTGGGCAGTGTGCTCCTGAGCCTGGATCTGCTGCAGGGCGCGAATATCTTCGGCACAGCGTTGATAGAAGTTGACAAAGAAGGAGTTGACAGGCATAGCCTGATCCTGCGGTAGCTCCAGAATGCGCAGCGGATCATGGTAGGGTATGCGACCATCGCCGGGGAGCCAGCGCATGGCTGCGGCGGAAAGCTGATAGCCGCGCCCCATCCCACGCTCGTCCTCCGTGACGGCCTCGACGAGGCCGGCCTTGCAGAGACCAGCCAGCAATTGGCGAATAATCTGCTGCCGGTCTTCGACTGTCAATTGCAGACTGGAACCCAGAGCCGATATTAACTCCTGTCGCACGTAGCGCCCGAAGCGACTCAGGCCAGACAGATAGCGATTGCTGACGGACTCACGTTCATGGGTCCGGCTGCGCGGGTGGGCAAAGACGCGGCTGGCATAGAGCAGCTCCTCATCTTCATCCAGTCCCCAGGGCGGGACCAGGTATTGACTGCTCTGCTGCTTGATCTTCTCCTGAAAATGGGGGTCCAGATAATTCACTTTGATGGCCAGGCCGCGGCGCAACTCGTCGAGCAGTGTACGACAGAGCCTCTGACGCACTTCGGATGAGGCAGCCTGCAAGGCTGGATGACTCTCTTGCCAGAGCGCTGTCTCCTTGCAGACATCGGGCAGATCGGGATAGTCGATGATCAGCAGGCCGCACTCCTCCAGGTTGGGAGAGGTAATACGCCAGCCGCGCTGGAGATCGCGATAGAGGCGGTAGCCGAGGACGTTACGCAGGGCCTCGTCGGTTTTGAGACGGATGCTGTAGGGGGTATAGGCCTCCTCGCTGCTGGCAGCATACTGCGTCCGTTGCAGTTCGAGGGCATCGAAGACGCGGAGGGTCAGGTCATCGTGCGGGAGACCTGCCTTACCAGCGCGCTTGACTGCTTTATAGAGCGCCGCCCGTAAGAGGACCATCTCGACGAAATCGTTGAAGTGCCCGGCCTGCAGTGAAGCGTCCTGACGATTATCAGTGAAACTGAGCAGTTTGGCGGGCATACGCCGGCCTTCGGGCTGGTTGCCAGCCTGACCCTGACGGTCACCTTCGCGCAGATGGAGAATGGTCGAGAGCGAGAGCAGGGTGGTCGCCGTGCTGCGCCCTTCCGAGCTGAGGGAGGCCAGCTTGAAAAAATCGTTGCGCTGAGAAGCGCTATAGGTGACCTTGCAGCGCAGGCAGAAGCGGAAGGGCGTCGGAATGAAGTGGCAGAGCAGGCCCTCGCCCTCATGCTGGGCCAGGGTGCCATCGGGCCGCAGATAAAGCGGCAGCGGAACCGAGCGACGGGCAGAGGAAATGACGCGCTCCCGACCATTGACCACTTCCTTCAGGTCCCCCGGCAGACGCTCCTCGATCTCACCCCTGTCAACAGGCCAGGCGCCTTCCTGGCTCAGATAGAGAAAGCCGATCTGACCACCACGCCCAGCCTTCCCCGCTTTGCGGCTGCGGCTGCCACCGCTATCCGTCTCGCTCCCGGCATCATCCTCTTCTTCGTATTGATCCTGGATATCGCGCGCGATCAGCGTCTGGTCATTCAGCCAGCGCACACAATAATACTCCTGGCCACACTGGCGGCAGAAGACCAGCGGAAAGAGCAGCTGATCACGGCTGCCAGGCACATATTGCTGGGGCTGGAGCGTCAGATGGCGCTCGTGGGGATAGGCGAGCGAGGCATAGACAGTATCGCCTTTGCTGATGAATTGATGCAGCCGGAAAGCGAAAGGAGGGATGCCAGTATTGGGATCGCGCACCTGCTCATAGCCCGCAAGCAGCCAGGCTTTGATTTTGGCGGCGCAGATCTCTGGTGAAGCACCGGTCAGCTGTGCCAGGAGGGCCGCCGCGCTCTCGCCCTCGCCGGCAATGCGGCGCGGTTGGGAGCGTACATAGCCGCGCTCGTGCTTCGTGATGCCAAACGTCTCTTCCAGCCAGATGGCCAGAGGATCGCGAAGAAATTCCTCATAGCGCTCAGGCGGCCTGCCTTCGGGATCACGGACACAGGCGCTCAGGCGCTCGCGGAAGGTCGGCGTAGAGGTATCGACCTCCTCGGTCACGCGCTCCAGAGTCTCGCCGATGACGTGCTCGGGCCGAATGGGGGTGCCGAAGATCAGAGAGGCCATCTCGGCGATCTTGCGCTGCTGATTCTCCTGCCCCTCGTCGCTGATGAGTGTGGCCGAGGTGCCGATGCATTGGAGGGTCTCGCCGGGCGGCGTCAGCCTATCGCGTACGCGGCGCACGAGCAGGGCGACGTCGGCCCCCTGGCGCCCGCGATAGGTATGCAGCTCATCGAGCACCAAAAAACGCAGCCTGGCGGCATCCAACAACGGGCGCTCGTGCAGGCGCGTCATGATCAGCTCTAGCATCACGTAGTTGGTTAGCAAGATGTCGGGGGGATTTGCAATAATTTCACGTCGCTCGTCGGCAGTCTCCTGGCCGGTATAGCGTCGAAAGCGTACTCCATGCTCGCCGGCGCCCAGGCCGAGGTATTTCTCTAGCTCTCCCTTCTGGCTGTTGGCCAGGGCGTTCATCGGGTAGACGACGATGGCCTTGATGCCCGGCTGGCCAGGATGCTGCAGGACATAGTTGACGATCGGAATGATGTAGGCCAGGCTTTTGCCAGAGCCTGTGCCCGTGGTGAGGACATAGCTGTGGCCCTGGATAGCCAGGCGGATCGCTTCGTCCTGGTGACGGTAGAGCTGCAGCGGATAACCCGCCGGCTCCTGGCTCGACTTGCCGCGGCGGAAAATACGGGCACAGTCGGGATGGAGTAGGCCCTCAGCAACCAGCTCGTCGATGGTGGCCCCAGGCTGGAAGCGCGGATTGAGCTGGATGAGCGGCTCCGGCCAGAGCAGTCCACGCTCAAATTCCTGCGTGACATAGTCGCGAATCTGGGGATCGCGAATCTGGAGAAAGCTTCGGACATAGGCAGCGTAGTCGCCGATCAGATGCTCGCGCAGCTCGAAGATGTTCATCATGGCCTCCCGGAGAGCTTGCCTGTAGCACCTATTATAAGCTGCAAGTCTCCTCGCAGCAAAGACTGCCTGGTATGACCGTTCCACTTGACGTTGACTCTAGCGCTGACCTAGAATAGGGCTAGCATGGTTCACTTAGTGTCGAAGGGGTCTAACGTTAACAGCTTCAGCCGGTGAGGCACTACACTGCATGGCCAGGTACTTCCTGCTTTCTTTGCCCAGGACAAGTAGCTATCTGCAGGCCATCACAGCCGGGCAGGCGCGCTTGACGATCCAGCTGACTCCACCTCCCAGCCTGCAGGTTGGCGATCGCTGCCTGGTGGCGCAGCAAGGTTCCTCACCGGGCGTGCTGCCTGTGGTCCTGAGCGTCATCTCCGTCAACAGCCCCGCGCAGACGGCCACGCTCGCCGTGACAGAACGCTATAACCACCCCGCTGACCTTGACGCATTGAACGGCACTACCTACCAGACCAGCTCACAGAGCAGGCCGCCCCGGAAGGCGTTAGTAGCGGAAGAAGCGCCGCAATACGATTACAGTCCTATTTTTCTCTTTCCATTATCAAAAGCAGATTGGGAGGCTATTACTGGATCGATGGGAGGATCAAGACTAGAAGAGCAGGCTCTGCTCAAGCATATCCACAGCTATATCTCGGCGCGAGGCTACTACTTCGATCAGGAAACGCTCTATAACTATCACATCTGCCTGAAGACGCGCCCTTTCGTGATCCTCGCCGGTCTTTCGGGGACGGGCAAATCGAAGCTGACGCAGCTCTATGCGGAGGCCCTGGGGGTACCGCGCGAGCGCTATCTACGGCTGGCCGTGCGCCCCAACTGGAACGATGACCGCTACTTGCTTGGGTATTTCAATACCTTGAGCGGCAGCTATATCAGTGAGCCGGCCCTTGACTTCCTGCTGGAGGCCAGTGAACACGAGCAGGAGCTCTATTTCTTCTGTCTGGATGAGATGAACCTGGCGCATGTCGAATACTACTTTTCGCAATTTCTCAGCGCCTTTGAAGAGGAGCGTCCCGCCGACCGACGCATCACCCTGGTCAGCCGGCGCCTCTACGAGGAGCTGAAGGGGCAGGGGCAGCCGCTGACGGTACCGGCAGAGCTGCAACTGGCGCCCAACTTGCTCTTTACTGGCACTGTCAACGTCGATGAGACCACCCAGCCCATCAGCGATAAGGTGCTGGACCGCGCCAACACCATCGAATTTTTCTCGATCGATCTGGACAAGATTCCGCAGCCCACGGTCCCGCCGGACCCCGTGCCGCTCTCAGCCCTCACCTGGCAGAGCTACAAAGCTCAGCAGCCGGACACCCGCTATCGTGAGCTGCTGCAGGCGATCAATGCCATTCTCAACCGAGTTGAGATCGGCATAGGCTACCGTGTTGTCCGTGAGATCGAGCTGTACCTGGCCAACAGCGCTGGTTTGTTGGAGCCAGAGGTGGCGCTGGATCTGCAGATCAAGCAGCGCATTTTGCCGCGCGTGCGGGGAACAGAGGTTATCGAGGGGGTGCTGGATGAGTTGCTGGCTCTGACGCGCGATCAGCGGTTGCCGCGCTCCCACCAGCGTTTGGGGGAGATGAAAAGCAGGTTGAAACGCGATGGCTACACCAGCTTCTGGCGTTGATGGCGCCTGGCTGACGATCAACGGTCAGCCCCTCAGCTTTGCCCCCGACAATGACAATGCAGCGCTCAATCTCTCTGAATATCGTGTCTGTTACATCAAGGTGACGTCCTCAGCGCCGCACCCCATCAGCATTGTGATCGACGAGGTGCCGTTACACACCGAGCATTATGGCCTCTGGCAGTGGCGTCCCGAGCATTACGCTGGCCTCTATCGCCTGACAGTCCACGCTCCCGGCGTTGCGCCGCGCACGGCCTGGCTGCGTGTCTTTCCCCAGAAGCTCACCCAGCGTCTGTATGAGCAGATGAAGAGCGAGCTGGCAGCGCTCTCACTGGATCTGTGGTTTCGCTTGCTCTCTCCCGCCGTTGAGCGGGCCGCCTTTGGGCGCCGCCTGGAGGAGACCTCACCTGTTCATGACTATAAGCAAATTCGTGGCCTGGTGGAGAAGCTAGGTCCCGTGCTGCTGCAGATCCGCCGTCGGCCACATTCCAGGTTGCAGCCGGCGGCGCGCTCTGGCGACTGGCAGGCTGTGGCGCGCTTGAGCGGTGAGGCCCAGCCGCTGCCGGGTCCCTGTCTGGAGCTGCCAGCGCTACGGCGTCCCTATGGGCACGTGCGCTATCTCCCGCAGGAGTGGCAGCTGCAGGAGAGTCAGCTCTCCTACGACGTGTATGAGAATCGCCTGCTCAAGCACTTTTTGCAGCGTCAACTGCCGGCCAGGCTCAGCCTGATCGAGGAGCGGGCCAAGGCCGAGGCCGAACGTCGAGCGGCCCTCTACCAGCGCTACCACAATGAGGAGGACCGCGCTCTGCTAGAGCGTCTACGGCGCGTGATCGCTGAGTGCCAGCAGATGCGACAGCGCTGTCTTTTCTGGAGCAGCGAGCCGTTTCTCAAGACGGTACAGGCAGCAGCCTTGCCCGGCAAAGCCACCCAGGTCCTCTTAAAGCATCCCGCCTACAGCCGCTTCTTTCAGCTCTATCTGCAGTTTCAGCAGCGTCTGATGGTTGTCAACACCGAGCGCTACGTCAACGAGCTGGGCCAGCGTAAAGTGAGCGAACTGTACGAGATGTGGAGCGTTTTTACGATCACCCACCTGGCTGTCGAGCTGCTGGAAGAGCGTGGCTATCGCCTGGTTTCGAATACGACCTTCTACGAGGTCGAGAAGCGCTATTTCGAATTCGAGGTTCGCAAGAACGTGGCCAGTATTGCGCTGGTCAAAGGCGATCGAGAGGTGGTCTTTAAGTACGAGCCGTACTATCCTCATGCCTCAACGGTGGGAACAGACCCGGCGCTGGTCTCGACGCTCTCCAGCGGCGGCCCGCTGACGCCCGATATGGCTATCGAAGTCTATCGCCAGGGCGAGCCGTGGCGTGTGCTGGTATTCGATGCGAAATATCGCTGGCAGCGCTCACCCAGCGGCCAGTACTATGCTAAGGAGCAAGATATCAATAAGATGCTCAGTTATCGCATCAATATCAGATACCAGTATTTGAGGCGTACTTCTGGCAATGTTCAGCTTCAGCGCAAACGGATTGTGACCAGTGCTTCTATCCTCTACCCGGGCACAGAATTGCAAGAGGAGGATGATGGACACATCAGGGCTTTTCCACTCATCCCGGGGCAGGCAGAGCGACGGGTAGCGGCCATTCGGGCCCGGCTTAACGAGTTGCTGACGGCTGCCCAGTTGTGAGAGGAGTCAGCGATCGGTCAGCAGAGAGGCGAGCCAGGGAGGGATCGCCGGTGATCAGCAACATGGGGCACTGGATACGGGGCAATACCTCGCGCCAGGGGAAGGCACCGATCGCCGCATGGGCCACATCCAGGATGGCAATCTGTACTTCGCCTTTGGAGGCAGCCCAGGGGTCGATCTCTGCTTCGGCCCAGGTCGGTTGCAGGACCCGGGCCTTGATCAGGCGCTCTTCGGGCGGTAAGGCTCGCAGTTCAAAGAGCCATTGCCAGGTCGAGGGGGACGCCGGGCCGTCAGGGGTGGCAATGAGGGCGTTGGTGACCTCAGTCTGCGAGGGCGAGGCGCCGAGGAGGGGAGGATCTTCGAGGACAATGGCCCGCACATGGTCGGGATAGCTGGCGGCGACCATTGCGGCGGTGACCGCCCTGAGTGAGCAGTTTTGCACTACTAGCGAGCGTACCTGAGATCTGATGCTCATATGCAGCAGGGAATCTGGAAGACCGCTGGGTTGATAATCTTGAAAAAAAATAGATAACTATATTAAAATTAAGAAAGGCAAGATGGTGTAGAGTCCGTAGTGTGCTCTATCTAGAGGCAAGGAAGAAAGAAAGGAACTTATGGCTCACAAAAACGCCTTCAAAGTTGTCCTCGCGTCTGTGATGGTTCTCACTAGCGTTTTCTTTGCGAGTAGTTCCGTATTTGCAGCTCCACATTCTTCTTCGCCCTACGTCCCTCCACCTCATGCACTACCCCCCCAGCAATGCCTGGTTGTGGCTTTCCAGATACAAAATATCACTTCGCAAACGTTTACCGTGGTAGCTCATACAACGAATAGCTGTGGCTTTACGTTTGACGTTACCACACGCATCAATAATGCCATCACCGATTGCCTTCCCTTTCCCAGTAGCAGCAATCCCTTTACCGTGACACTCAGGGACCGACAAACAGCAGCGATTCCCGTGAATGTGCAGGGGGGCTGTGTCGTATGTACCAATCATGTGCCTACAGCGTTTCCTCCATTCACAGTCAGAGTCACCGCTTTTGCTTTTGGCACCGTCCACACCCGTGGTGGTAACTTCCAAGCTTCATCCAATAATGCAGGCCCTGCTAACGTGAGGCTGTCAAATAACCCACATCCCTTTGTGCCACCTTGCCCCTAAGAACCCCGGTTTCTGTCCCGGGCAAGCCAGCTTGTAGTTCACGCCCTTCCTTTCCTACTCTTGTCAGGGAAAGTCGTGGAATCTCCTCAGCAACATCCTCGACTGATGGCTCACGCTGGTATCATTGATAGGGGAGAGGAAACAAGGGGAGCCGCAGGACGTTGCACGAGACAACAAAGGTGAATAGAGACCAGGAGTTCGCTCAGACACTCATGAGGCTGCTGTTCTGACCTGAATGAAGGAGAGAGAGCATGCAAACGCTTAGCACGACCTTGCCCCCACAACTGGTGCTCGCCGGTTCGACACTCTATGCGAGCCAGGGAAGCATCTACGGACTCGATACGACGACGGGCAAGGTGCGCCGTCAGTATGCAGTCTCAGGGACTGCTGCCCTTGCCTTCGCCAGAGGGACACTCTATCTCAATGTGAATCGTCATCCAGACTCGTCCGTCCAGGCCCTGCGAGCACGCGATGGCTCGACCTTGTGGAGCTACCAGGCCGCAGGCCAGCTTGCTCACGCTCCTTCCCTTGCTCGGAACGGCGTCTACGTCAGTACGGTCGAAGGGGTCCTCTACGCTCTGCAGGCAAGGATTGGGAGGCTCCTCTGGCGCTCCTCCCTTGCCCCTGATCCCGCTCCTTCATCATTGTTTGGAGCAATAGTTTACACTTCGCCTTTTATCATAAATGAAACACTTTATATAACATATATAACCAAAGAATCACCTAATTGTTTTATAACTGCTTTTCATACGAAGGATGGCAGGCGCCTGTGGCAGGCCCTCCTACCAGACAGCAGCTCCTTTCCACTGGCCGCCGCCGATGAACGCATCTTTTTGAGTACCACGCGGGGATGTCTCGCCATAGACAGGCACAACGGCTCTGTGCTCTGGCACCAAGAGCTTGGATCACAGGTGCAGATGTGGTCTGCCCCTGTAGTCACGGATGACAGGGTGTATGTCAGCTTTTCTGAGGAAGCTGCCCCTTCCGTTGCGCTCTCGGACGAGATGAAGCACGAGCAACAGGCTTTCATTTGTGCTCTGCGGGCACGGGATGGCGCGCTCCTCTGGCACCAAGCCGTCGGTGGGACCTCTGCGGTCCGATGGCCGACAGCAGCAGCGCTGATTGACGGGGTGCTTTGTGTTGGTGCGAAGAGCGGCCCGGACAGCATCCTCTCTGCTTACCAGCCTGCCGACGGGGCTCTTCTCTGGTCTTCTCACCTCAGTGGGACCTGGCTTTCATCGCCTGTTGGAGCGGCGGGGCAGGTCTATATCAGCGATAATAACGGCGTGGTGTCCGCCTTTCGCCTGCGAGATGGGCAGCTGCTCTGGCAAACGGTTGTTGCGACTGAAGCACAGTCAACCGCCCATCTCTCGGTGCGCTCCTCCCCAATTGTCTTGTTGCCGGCATCCCCTTCCGAGCCTTGAGGATTTCCTCGATGCCTACTGTCGCGCAAAATGTATCTATAGATTAATCAACAAAATACACAAAATTGCAAATAGATATTGCTATAAATATTTCATCGCAGTCACTACCCTCTATATAAAGCCTGACTGGCACCAGCCACTCTGGAAGGGGCGGCAGTCTGAGATCGTGACGGTCACCTTGCCTCCGTGGTCTGCCGAAGAGATCCGCCGTCTGCTCGCTCAGAAGGGTGCACTCCAGACCAGCGCGACCGGCGCCGCCGCAGCACGGCTCACAGCCGCCAGTGAGCGCCTGCACGAGCTGACTGGAGGTCATCCAGCTCTGGTGCAACTGGCCTGTAGACAGTTGCAGTCGAATCAGCTCCGCCTGGAGGAGCTGGCGCGTCTGGACCAGCGCACCTTTGACGAGCGCCTGGTTGCCTGGTTTTTCAGACAGGAGGGGCCGCTCACCTGGTGGCTGCTGGTCCTGGCCCACCTGCTGCCGGGGTCCAGCGAGCCAGGGCTGGCCCTTTCCTGGCTGGCTCACCTACTCAGCCACTTCTCGGCGCGGGCGCCAGGGCAGGAGTCCCTTCGTAAGGCATCGCTGCTGACGGTGCCAGGTGTCCGCCTGAGCTGCGACGGGAAGAGTGTGTCTTTACAAGAGGAGATCCGTCACCTGCTCGTGCAGGTCGGCTGGAGGCTCCTCGATCCTGACGAACGCTTCCGTCGCGAGCTGAGCCGCCTCGTACTCACCCACAGCCTCGCAGCCCTGGAGCTGGAAGCCGGCCAGGTGCTGCCCGAACCCGACTGGCAAGCCTGGCAGAGACTGCAGCTTCTTCATCACCTGATCATAGAGCATCAAGAAGGCTGGCGACATGGGAAGCTGTTGCTCACTCGGGCCCTGGCCCAGCGCCTTCCAGCGGAAGGTAGCCGTTTGCTTGCCATCCTCCAGCAGTTTGAGGGACAGCTTAGCCCGCCCCAGCGTCGAGAGCTGCACCTATGGGAAAGACAGATACAACAACTCGAGACCACAGAGTGGGGACGCAGGCCAGAGCAGGCCGAGCCGGCCTAGCCTGCAACGTCCCCACCCAGGCAGAGGGGAGCACACTGATGGCCTCCCTTGCGAGGAGACAAGCAAGAGAGCAGGCAGGCAATCATAGCCCTGGCGGGAATGCTCCTTCCCTTTAAGGCGGCATTCGCCGGAATAAGCTGCTGCAAGGGAATTCCATCGATGCTGAGAGGAATCACCCTGCGGTCAAGGCGACGCACGCTCTTCTGCCAACCGGGAAGGCTGGATAGGCCGGCAGCCAGCCTATCGGCCTCGCTCCCCTGCGCAATGGCAATAGCATTAAAGGTCATATTGTTCGCGACTGTCCGATTGATCAGATCGGTCAGGTCCTCACGCAGAACCAGAATCAGGCCAATGGCGACCACGCCGATGAAGAGCGCCAGCAGAGTGGTACTGGTGCGCGCACGCTGCTGATTGAGATGAGAGAGCGCCATTCTGAGACTGACCTTGAGCCGCACCAGGAGGAAGGCAACGATCGCCCCAGGCAGGGCCAGCAGCAGCACCAGCCCACCAAAGGCAGGCAAGTTGCGAATGAGCAGCACAGCAATGAGCAGGGCCAGGAACACAAGTCCCCCCTGCTTCAGGTTGCAGCGTTCGAGCACTGGGAGCTTGCTGACAGCGAAGAGCACAAGGCCAAAGAGGAGGACCAGCAGGCCAAGAGCGGGCAGCGAATCCTTGAGGAGGACCCCGGCCATCGCCTAGAAGATGATTACACCCCACCTGAGCCCGCCGGCAGCGCTGGTGTTGAGCCTGTCAGCTTTTCACGGGCGCGGCTTCATCGCCGGGGGCATCCCGCTGGATAGTCCCTTACCCCTGCTCGCTTCTCGTGAGGCTGTCATCGGCTTGCTCGTGGAAATCGCCTTTATCACAACCTTCACTCAACGCTTCTTGAATAGACTTGGCAACTGAGCTGTGCTGGCCTATACTATTGACAACTCGGCTCCTGAAAGGAGGGCCTCACTATGGCCACGGAAGATGTGCCTTCCCCCATTCGCCTGGTGGTTGAACCGCAGGAGAGCCTTGCCGACGCACCACTCTCTATCCAGCTACAGGGTCTGGAGCCAGGCCAGCAGGTCACGCTCCACGCTTCCACTCTCGACGGCTGGCGCTGCTCCTGGGCATCATGGGCCACCTTTGTCGCTGACGAGGAGGGAACGGTCGATGTCAACCAGCAGGCGCCGCTGGCAGGCAGCTACGAGGGAGTGGATGCACTGGGCCTGTTGTGGTCTATGACACTGCAAGATCCCGCCGAGAGTCACCTTTTTGTGAAGACCACAGCTACGCCCCTCACCATTACGCTCAATGCAACATGCGACGATCAGGTGGTCGCCTCGGCCCGCATCCAGCGTCTCTTTGCAGCACCAGGAGTGCAGCGGATCAACCTTGAGGGACCGGACATGGTGGGAACGCTCTTTCTTCCGTCAGGGCCAGGACCTCACCCTTGTGTGATTCTGCTCAATGGCTCAGATGGCGGCTTCCATGCCCATAGCGCCGCGCTCCTGGCCTCTCACGGCTTCGCAGCCTTTGCTCTGGCCTATTTCGGCGTCGAAAATTGTCCGCCTCATCTTCTTACCATCCCTCTTGAATATTTTGAACAGGCCTTCAGCTGGCTCGGAAATCAACCGGCTATTGACAGTACGCGCCTGGCAATCTGCGGCCTCTCCCGGGGGGCTGAGCTGGCCCTGCTCCTGGCATCTACTTTTCCAGCGGTGAAGGCTGTCATCGCTGGCTCCCCCAGCAGTCTTCTCTGGCCCGGCCTGAAAGGCTATCGCAGCGTCAATGAGCCGGCCTGGACATATTGCGGTGAGGCCCTCCCTTACCTGGCGGCCTCTTCTTCGGGCAAGTTCGCCGCTTTTTTGAGTGTGGTGAGCTTTCTGTGGGGTATGCTGCGGCGGAAGCCCTTCAGGCTCACCAGGATCTTTCTGAAGCAGCTGCAGCAGGCTGATCCCGAGGCCATCGCCAGAGCCAGTATCGCCGTAGAGCGTATCGCTGGCCCCATCCTGCTGGTGGCTGGAAGCGATGATCAGGTCTGGCCTTCCTGCCAGTTCGCAGAGCGGATTAGAGCACGCCTCGAGAAGCACGGTTTCAGCCACTCCTGCACCTATCTTCGCTATGAGGGCGCCGGTCACTTCATCTGCTGCCCCTACGGTGTACCTTCCCTCCCCCCTTGGGTCAGCCGCGGCTCGGCGGCAGACAGGGGGCCAATCGTGGCTTTTGGAGGCACCGCGCTCCTCAACGCTCATGCATCACAGGATTGCTGGTATAAGCTTCTGTCCTTTCTACAGGAGGCATTGGAGAGGGAGAGCCAGCAGGCATGAAAGCGGCAAAGTAGCCACACTGACTGGTGGCTGCCGATTCGCTTGAGACAGCTCTCTCCCTTAGCTCGCACCGCGCTCCGCCGACCTCTACACCGCCCGCCTGGCGAGTGCCCAGGGCCTGATCGACAAGGGCAAGCATGACCGCCCTCAGCGCCCGCCTGGCGAGATGGCGCGGCTTTTCATGCTTGCCCTTCTTCACCTGGATTGCATACCGGTGAGGCACCCTGCAGCTCTCCCCTGCCCAGCAGCGGATGCAGCAAGCGCGCCACAGACAGATCGTTCCAGACCTAGGGCTTCAAGATTACTTTGGTATAGCCCTCGACCCGCTTGTCAAACTTCTCATAAGCTACCGGGGCCTCGTCTAACGGCACCCGATGCGAGACAATGAAGCTGGGCTTGGCCCGTCCCGCGATAATCAGATCGCGCAGATAGCGATTATAGCGCTTGACGTTGCACTGGCCCGTGGCCAGGCGCAGCCCCTTTTCGAACAGCTTGCCAAAGGAGATGAGCAGGCGCCCCTCCCTGGCATGTGGATCAACGCCTCCCGGATCGGTCGGCACGTAGAGGCCAGGAATGCCCAGCATCCCAGTGGGATTCACGACTCGGATGAGCGCCTCCAAAACAGCAGAGGGGGCCTCGCTGTCCTGACCCGGCTGGATCGCCTGATAGCCAACGGCATCAATGCCCTTGTCCACTCCATCGCCGCCGCGCCGCTCGCGAATCTGCTCGACCGGGTCCCCTTTGCTGAAGTCAATCGGGATTGCACCAATCTCCTCGATCTTCTTTAAGCGCTCCGGCACCCGGTCGACGACATAGACCTCAGCAGCTCCACGCAGCAGGCAGCTATAAGCGGCCATCACTCCGACTGGGCCGGCCCCGAAGATGGCCACCGTCTCCCCAGGTGAGACCTGCGCCAGCTCGGCCCCGTGATAGCCCGTGGGGAAGATATCGGCCAGGAGGGCAAAATCATCCTCGTGCTCGGTCCCGGGTGGCAGCTTGAGCGCATTAAAGTCCGCATAGGGTACTCGCAAATATTCTGCCTGCCCACCAGGATAAGGCCCCATTGCCACATAACCATAGGCGCCACCAGCGAAGCCGGGATTGACGGCATCGTATGGATTCCCTATCTATAAAAGCCGGTATCCTGGATGCAAGTGGCACAAAGACGTGTTCGCGTTAACTCTCCATATTGCTCATCCTCCTGAAAAATATGATACCAATCAGAAATGTCTTACCCGATGGATGGTGCTTCATGCTGTCAAACTCACCGCAGAGAGGCGGATGCAGAAGTGCCTCTTCCTGTCACACTCGTCAGGCTTTCTGTGTCATACTTATGACACAAAGAAATCAGGAAATGTGACCGACGATGAACACCTCTAACTGGCTAGCCACCCAATTTGAGGCGGAGCGCCCTCGCTTGCGAGCACTAGCCTACCGCATGCTCGGCTCACTCTCTGAAGCGGAGGATGCCGTGCAGGAGTCCTGGCTTCATCTGAGCCGTTCCGACACGAGCACCATCTCAAATCTGGGAGGATGGCTAACGACAACGGTGGCGCGCATCTGCCTCAACATGCTGCGTGTCCGCAAGTCTCGGCCCTAGGACTCCCTGGAAGCCAAAGTCACGGATCTGGAAGCCATATTAGGCGGGCCCCAATCGAGCGACCCGGAGCAAGAGGTGGAACTGGCCGATGCGATTGGCTTAGCTCTGCTCGTGGTGCTCGATAGGCTCACGCCCGCCGAACGCCTCGCCTTCATGTTGCACGACATCTTCGCCGTTCCTTTCGATGAGATCGCACCACTGGTGGGACGCTCGGAGGCAGCGACCCGGCAGCTCGCCAGCCGTGCACGTCGTAGGGTGCGGGGAGGGGCCTCGGTGCAAGATGCGGAGTTGGTCGCACAACGAGAAGTGATAGAAGCCTTCCTCACCGCCGTCCGCGAGGGATCTCTTGATGAGCTTCTCACTGTGCTCGACCCGGATGTCGTCTTCCGTATCGAATCCCAGGCCCTGCCAGCGGGAGCGCGGAGAGAGCTGCACGGCTCGGCAGCGGCGGCCACACTGATTGTGAAGCATACTCAGCTTTTCTGGTCCTGCGGAACGGCACTGGTAAACGGCTCTGTGGGAATCATCGTGGCCCCCTATGGCAAGCTGCGCGCCGTTGGCATCCCTGTGATCAGTAAAGGCAAGATCATTGCCCCCACTACAATTACTGATCCTGTGCGCTTGCAAGAGATGCATCTTGCCATCCTTGACAACTGACATGCCCGCCTCCCTTGATGTAGGACAGGCCAGGCAAGCAACTGGAAGGCATGGTATACCACAACCAAGCTGTCTCTCTTTCTTACTGCAATATGTGAGCGAAGAGCGCCCTCCCTACCAGAGCGAGGTGCAGACAGCCGTAGTCAGGGCAGGACAGCCAGAGACCCAGCCGGCAAAGGACCTTTTGTGTTGCACTGGGCCGAGGAAAGGACCAGGCAGGGTTGTCATCATGACAGATTTGGAGCTTGCGCACCCATTTCCGGCACGTATAGCCCCCGAGGTGGCCCCGCGCGAACGGAGCGTGCATCGGCAGACCGTGCCCCCGAGGCTTGACAAAGGGCTGCCCCTCATATATACTTTCCATTGCAACAATATTTTTAGCAACAATTGCAATCGCAACAAATTGCGCTCTCGCCTGGTAAGGCACTGGACCAGCGAGCCGCGCTGCTGCGGAAAGGGGCACGCCAAGCGCATGGAGGACTACCAGGACTACCGTCTCTTTCAAGAGCTGAGCTTGCTGCTTGACCACGCCGACCGCCTGGTCCTTCGTCAGTTTCGTCTGAATACGCTGCAATACAATGCTCTGCTCCTGCTCGATGCCGACGAGGGCTGGCGGCTGACGGATCTCAGCGAACGTCTGCTGTGTGAGCGGAGCACGGTCACCCGCCTGGTAGATTATCTGGAAAGCGAGGGCTTGATTGCCCGCAGCCCCGACCCTGGCGATCGCCGCTCGCAGCGCGTCACGCTGACAGCAGCGGGCGTCGCTCGACGCCGCGAGGCCCAGGCCGCCATTGAGGAGGCCATTCGCCGCCGCTTCAGCGTCCTGAACGGCGAAGAGGAGCGGCAGCTCATCGCCATGCTCAAGCGCTTGCGCGCGGTCGTGAGCGCCGAGATCGAAGCAACCTCGGAAGCGCCCTCGCCCTCGCCCTCGCCCGAAGCGAGCGACACGCTGTCCTAGTTCGCACTACAGGTAGGTAGGAACGCCAAGATGCCAGAGATCTTTGAGTCAGCCACAGATGCTACCCCCGCGCCGTCGGAGCCGGACGCCGAGCAGATGGCGGCAGTGCCCGGCGACCTGCCCTTGAGCGAGATCCTCAGCCGCTGGACAGCACAACGTAGTCAATTTCGCCATGATAATACTATTCTTCCCCTGGCTCCTATCCCCGGCGAGCCAGTCGAAGTGTGGGCCACCAGCGGCGAGGAGCTGCCCATCGAGCGCGCCGTGCTCTACTACACCGTCGACGGCAGTCGCCCCGATCGCACGTCGACGGCCCTGCCGATGGAGCGCGCCTGCGTGACCTGGGACCCGCACGCTGGCTATATTACCCACTGGCTGGCTCGCATCCCCGGTCAGCCAGCCGGCACGCGCGTGCGCTACCGCATCGCCGGCTGGCTGACCCGTCCCGGCTCGCTTCCTGCCGAAGAGCCGGAGATCTGGGTCCAGGACGGCCAGGGCTTTGCCTTCCACTTTGTGGGTGAGCGCGCCTTCACAACCTTCGCCTACCTCGTCGAAGAGGAGCAGCAGCGTCGTCCGCCTTCGTGGGCGACAGAGGCCGTCATCTATCAGATTTTTCTCGACCGCTTCCGCAGCGATGCCGCCGATGGCCATTTTCCACCCGCGAGCGAGCCACACGCCCTGTATGGAGGGACGCTGAACGGCGTCCGCGCCGCTCTGCCCTATCTCTCAGAGCTGGGCGTGACCTGCTTGTGGCTCTCTCCCCTGCACCTGGCCGAAAGCTATCATCGCTATGACGCCCTCGACTACTTCCGCGTTGATCCCCGTCTGGGCAGCAGCACCGATCTCCAGGCCCTCGTCGAGGAGGCCCATGCTCGTGGCATGCGCGTCCTGCTCGACTTCGTGCCGGCACACGTCTCCTGGCATCATCCTGCCTTCGTGGCCGCGCAGATGGATCGTCAGGCCCCCTCTCACGACTGGTTCTATTTCGAGCGCTGGCCCGATCGCTATGGCACCTTCCTCGACGCTGTTCCCAGCCTTCCTTCCCTGCGCTCAGAGAGCGAAGGGGCCAGACGCCATATTATCGCCAGCGCCCTGCACTGGCTGAGCGAGTACGGAGTCGATGGCTTCCGCCTTGATCACGCCATCGGCCACAGCATGGACTTCTGGTGCGAGTTTCGCCAGGCCACGCGCTCAGTGCGTCCCGATGTGTTTTTGCTGGGCGAGGTCACCGATACACCCGACGCTTTGCGCCGCTATCATGGCAGGCTGGATGCGGTGCTCGACTTTCCACTGGCAGCAGCCTTACGCTCAACCTTTGGCGTCCGCACCTGGGACCTGGGCCGCTTCGAGCGCTTCCTCAGCTCCTATGAGAGCTATATGGAGGATGGCCCCGCCCGCGCGAGCTTTCTCGATAACCACGATATGAATCGCTTCCTTTTTATTACCGGCCATCGTCCGGAACTGCTCAAGATGGCGGCCCTTTGCCAATTCACGCTGGCCCCAACTCCCATCATCTATTACGGGACGGAGGTCGGTATGTCCCAACGTGCTGACATCTCAACAAAAGCCTTTGGCGGCGATGCCGAGGCTCGCGCCGCGATGCCCTGGCGCCCAGAAGACTGGAATCAGGAGCTGCTCGCCTTTTACCGGTCCCTGATCCGCCTGCGGCGCGTCTTGCCGGTTCTGACCTACGGTGCGCGTCGTGTCGTTCACCTGGATACTAGCCAGGCAACCTATGCCTACGTGCGCACCCACGCCGGCGGCCAGCGCCTGGAGCGGGGCGACGTTCTGGTGCTCTTCAATCTGAGCGAGCAGCCTCAAACTGTCGTGCTGCCAGAGGTGGCGCTCCCTCCGGCTGCGACCACACTTCTGGCCAGCGGTCAGGCACCAGTCATACGTAGGTCTCAACATCAGGTTGCCATAACTAGTGAGCCGTTGAGCGGAGCAGTTTTCTCATGGCAGGAAGGAGGATGAGAGCCGCCTTCTCCCCCGTTGATCGCCGTGCACCCTTCACAAGAAGAGCGCCGCACGCTCTTTGACAACCAGACTAACGACAACACAACCCTGGGTTTTGCGTCCAGTGGGGAGAGTGCACAGCAAGCCGTCTGCCTCTCCCCGGCTATCTTCCCTCTTGTCAGAGAGGATGAGAGATGATGAAGAAGACTTTTGCCTCGCGTGCATCTGACAGTCGGCCATTGCTGGCCATGTTCCTGTTCAGCCTCATGCTCGCGCTGCTGCTCTCAGCCTGTGGTGGTGCCGAAAACAGCGGCAGCAACAACAGCAGCAGCATCGACTTTAGTGGTACGATTGTTATCTGGCATGGCTGGCAAGGCGCCTACCTGCAGGCCAAGCAGGCTATTTTTAACGAATATATGCGCCTGCACCCCAAAGTAAAGATCGTGCTGGTCCACCAGGATAACATCGCCAGCAAGGCGGCCACTGCGGTTAAGGCCGGCAATGGTCCCGATATCATCGCCTTCACCGACGATAATCTGGGATCGCTGGCGCTCGGCCATGTCGTTGTGCCGCTCGACCAGTACATCAGCCAGGACTATCTCAACCGGACCTATACCCCGGCGGCGGCTTCAGCCCTGGTCTTTAACGGCCACGTCTACGGCGTCCCGGAGGCCGTCGAAGCCGTCACCCTCATGTACAATAAGAGCCTGATCTCGGCGGACCAGCTTCCCAAGACCACCAACGACCTGCTGGCCTTCGAGAAACGCTATGAGCAGGCCCACCCGGGTCAGTATGGCGTCGTCTGGCCAACCGAAGACGCCTACTTCAATGCCCCCTGGTTCTACGGCTTCGGGGCCCAGTATGTGACGCCCGATGGCAAAGCCCACCTCGATACGCCCCAGGCCCTGCAGGCGATGGAGTATATCGCCTCTTTCCGCCCCTATCTCCCGAAGCAGCCGACCTACGATGTGGTTTCCTCGCTCTTCGCCGAGGGCAAGGCCGCCATCATCATTAATGGTCCCTGGTCCTATGCCGATTACGCTAGTGGAGGGAAGATCAACATCGGCTTCGCCACGCTACCGATCGTGAGCGCTACAGGCACTCCGGCCAGGCCGTTCGTCGGGGTCAAATCGCTCTGGATGGCCAAAACTGCCAAAAATCCAGCCCTGGTGGCCGATCTGATGAAGTTCTACACCAACAAGGCCAATCAGATCGCCATGTCGCGCGCTGACGGCGAAATTCCGGCGAACAGCGCCGCCGCCGATGATCCGGCCATTCAGCAGCTTCCCGCCGTGGCCGGCTACGCTGCTCAGGTGAAGCTGGGCGTGGCTTTGCCCAATACTCCCTACATGTCCGCGCTGTGGACACCCGTGCAGAATGCACTGACGGCAGTCTGGAACGGTACCCAGACGCCCGCTAAAGCCCTCAGCGACGCCCAGGCCGCGGCCACCAAAGGGATCGCTCAGATCAGCTCGTAGCCCCGGCCTTGGCGCGCTCACCAGGTAGGATGCCTGGCGCTATGCGAGCGTTCCATCGCTCAGACGCTGAAGATCATGCTCCCCCTCCTCGTTCCTCCTCCCTTTCCAGCGATGGATCGGGAGGATGGGACGGGGAGATGAACTGGAGGCGAGGATGCCTATGCTGCGAGTCAAACGGCGCACCATCATAGCCTTTCTCCTGCCCATGCTGGCTATGATGGCGGTGATCAACTTGTGGCCGATTCTCTACACCCTCTATCTGTCGACCACCAATTATAGTGAGTTTACCTCGGACAACTATCATTTCATCGGTCTGGAAAACTACCGGCAGCTGCTCTTTTCTTTCGACAGCGATTTCTTCCCGGTGCTCTGGCAGACACTGCTCTACGTCGTCGTTTGCGTGAGCTGCTTTCTGGTCGTTGGGATGCTGACCGCCCTGGCGCTGAACAATCCCCGAGTCAAGGGGCTGTCTCTCTGGCGCGTGGTGCTGCTGCTGCCCTGGGCCGCCCCTTCAGGCATCACGGCCCTGATCTGGAAGTTTCTCTTTCAGTACGATTTTGGCCCGTTCAATCAGATTGGGCGCCTGATCTTCGGTCCCCAGTTCGGGATTCCCTGGCTGCTCAACCCTACGCTGGCCTTCATCTCAGTGGTGATCGTCAATGTCTGGCTGAGCTATCCGTTCTTCACGGTGGTCATCCTGGGAGCACTGCAGGGCATTCCCGGCGAGCTGCGTGAGGCGGCACGGATCGACGGGGCCGGCCCCTGGCAGTATTTTCGCCATGTGACCTTGCCGCTGGTGACTCCAGCTCTGGTGCCTGCCACTATTCTGAGCGCCATTACGACTTTCCAGATGTTCAATACGGTCTTTCTGATCACACAAGGGGGACCGGTGGTCAGCGCCCTGAAACCGGGGGCCACGGAATTTGTCATGATCTATATGTACAATCGCATCCTGGGGGCTACGGTAGCCAACCCACACTACGGCTTTATCGCCGCCTTCGCAATTACGCTGTTTGTTATCCTCGCGGCCCTGACCTACCTGGGTTCTGGCCTGGGAACACGGTCCCCACAGACAAGCCGCTTCAGGGAGGCACAAGCATGAGTCAGCACCTGCCCAGCGCTGCACTAGAGCAGAAGCCTGCCGCTTTCAGTACACCCGCAAGGGAGCAAGCGAAGCGGCTGCAGGCACGGCGGGCCGCCGCTGGTCTCAGCGCTCGCCTGGGACTGGTTGGCATCTACGCCTTCTTGGTGGTGATGGCGGTCTTCGCGCTCTTTCCTCTTTACTATGTGGTCCAGGCTTCGTTCGCCGGGGCGCAGAATCTCTATACCACTGATCTGCATCTCTTCCCAGCTCACTTTACTTTCGCCAACTATGTGACGGCTTTTACGCAGGAGCCGCTGCTGAACTGGATCGGCAATACTTTGCTGGTCTGTGGCCTGACGGCTCTCTGCGGATTGGTCTGTTCGACAAGCGGCGCTTACGCTCTGGCGCGCTTCCGCTTCGCTGGCCGCGAGTTGACGCTGCGCGCGCTGCTGACGCTGCAGGCTTTCCCCGGCCTGCTGGCACTGACAGCGTATTATCTGCTGCTTAATGCGCTGCATCTGCTCAATAACCTGCTTGGTCTGGTGCTGATCTACTCAGCCGGTGCGATAGTCTTCTGCTGCTGGAACACGAAATCCTATCTCGATGGATTGCCGATCGAGCTGGAGCAGGCGGCCTTACTGGACGGCGCCACGCCGTTCCAGGCTTTCTGGCACATTGTCTTACCGCTGGCGACGCCCGCGCTGGCGGTCGCGGCTCTCTTTACCTTTATGACGGGCTGGAACGAGTTCGCCCTGGCCAATCTGGTGTTGAACGCCAATGCTAACGGCAGCAATCTGACCTTTATTCTGGGCCTCTATAGCCTGCAGAGCGATTTCCGGACACCGTGGGGTATCTTTGCCGCCTCCTCGGTAATCGTCTCGATCCCGCTGATGCTGATCTTCTTTTTCGCCCAGCGCTACTTCCGCTCCGGCCTGGCCCAGGGTGGCCTCGCTAACTAGCGGCTGACCGCATCACGCCCGCGTTGCTCTCTCTCCTGCTCTGCCACGGCAGAGACTGCCCGCCAGGGAGAAGCCAGGAGAGAAGACCCGGGACCTGCAGGTGGGCACTCCGCTGTCTGCCGTAGACTTGCTTCACACCGTGAAGTGTCCTTCAGCATTGAGATCGGATCTGGAGGTCTTTGATGGAACAAACTGGCCGTCAGCGCGCTCTTTTCTTCTCCCTTCTGCTGGTACTGGTGCTGCTCTGCTCAACATTCCTGAGCAGCGGACCGCTCCCGCGCCTTCTGCCGGTAGCTGTCCAGGCGCAAAGCACGCCAAATGTGGCCGTGAACACCGCCGACTTTAAGCCAGCGGTCATCTATCAGGTGATCCTCGACCGCTTCTTCGATGGCAATCCAGCGAATAACGATCCGGCGGGCGATACGGGCCTGTACGATAGTACGAAGACAAATTGGAAGCTCTACTGGGGCGGCGACCTGGCCGGCCTGACTCAGAAGATCCCCTACTTGGCCGGTATGGGTATCACGGCTATCTGGATCTCGCCGCCAGTGGATAATGTTCATTTGCCGGTTTATGAACCAGGATCATCGGCCCCCGAGGCCGGGTATCATGGCTATTGGGCCCGCGATTTCTATCGCATCGACCCCCATCTGGGCACCTGGAGCGATTTTGATAATCTGGTGGCGACCGCTCACAGTTATGGTATCAAGGTGATCATCGATTTCGCCCCTAATCATTCGAACCCCAACGATACCGGTGAATATGGCAGCCTCTACCAGAACGGCACCTTCGAGGCGGCCTACAATAACGATCCGAACGGCTGGTTCCATCATAACGGCGGCATCTCGGACTACAATAACCTTTACCAGGACGAGTACGACAATCTGGCAGACCTAGCCGATCTGGCCCAGGAGAACAGCAGCGTCGATAGCTATCTCAAGGGAGCAATGGCTCAGTTTCTCGCGCATGGCGTCGATGGGGTGCGCGTCGATGCGGTGAAGCATATGCCCGCTCCCGACGGCGGCTGGCTGCGTACGCTCAGCGATAGCGTGGAGGCTCAGGGACCACATTATATGGTCGGCGAGTGGTACTTGAGCAGCATCAGCGATCCAACCTATCCATACGCGCTGAAGTTCGCCAATCGCAGCGGCATCAATTTGCTGAATTTTCCTCTGACGACGGCGCTGCGCGATGTCTATGCTTCCGGCAATGGCGCCAGCGAGGTGGACAGCGTCCTCACTCAGGAGGAGAGTGGCTTTCTTTGGCTGAACGACCAGGCGATCTTCATCGATAACCATGACATACCGCGCTTCTTGACGCTCAACAACAGCTACGATCGCCTGCATGAGGCCCTGGCCGCCGTGCTGACGCTGCCCGGTATTCCGGTTATTTACTATGGGACCGAGCAGTATTTACACAATGATACCAATGGCGGCGGCGATCCCTATAACCGCCCCATGATGAGCAGCTTCAGTACGACGACGACGGCCTATAACGAGATCAAGGCCCTCTCGGCGCTGCGTCAGAGCAACCCGGCTCTGGCCTACGGTACTTATCAGCAGCGCTGGATCAATAGCGACGTGTTCATCTATGAGCGCCAGTTTTTCAATAATGTGGTGCTCGTGGCCATCAATAAAGGGTCTTCCAGCTATAGCATCTCCGGCCTCTACACGGCCTTGCCCAATGGCTCCTACAGCGACTATCTGGGCACGTTGCTTCACGGCGGCACGACCATCACGGTCACGAACGGTGCCGTTGGCACCTTTACCCTGGGCGCCAACCAGGTTTCGGTCTGGCAATATACGGCTCCTGAGAGCAGTACGCCAGAGATCGGCAGCGTCGGGCCGAATCTGAGCCGACCTGGCGATCAGGTGATTATCGACGGCCAGGGCTTTGGCAGCACCGTTGGCAGCGTCAAATTCGGTACGACGACTGCGACTGTGGATAGCTGGAGTCCGCACTCGATTACGGTCACGACGCCGAATGTGGCCAGCGGCCTCTACGGCGTTCAGGTCTGCACCTCTAGCTGCAGCAACGTCTACGAAACACGCGTCTCCAGTACCACGCAGGTGGCCGTGACCTTCACTGTTAATAATGCGCCTTCCACCAACTACGGAGATAATGTCTATCTGACCGGGCAATTCGACGAGCTGGGCAACTGGGGTACCACAACAACCACTGCCATCGGCCCGCTGAATGATCCGAACTATCCGAACTGGTTCGTAATGGCCAGTGTGCCTGCCTGTTGGACAGTCCAGTTCAAATTTATTATCATCCGCGCTGACGGCAGCGTTCAGTGGGAGAATGGTAGCAACCATAGTTATACCGCACCCTGCAGCGGCACCGGCGCCGTGACGGTGAACTGGCAGTATTGAGTTGAGCTCACCTGCAGCGAGGCCGCCCGCAACCAGGACGCAGCTGGGAGCACCCTCTTGGCCTTGCCCGTCTCAGGCAACCCTTCTCTCTACGGGAAAGAAAGGAGCCTTTCCAGGACATCTCTGGAAAGGCTCCTTTATCACTCTGTCAGTCGGGCCTCTTAACGCGCATGGACAGACCGCGGCGTGCTGCTCCCGCAGCTGGGACGCTAGCTTGATAGGCGTACTTTCCTTGACAAAGACTGCCCACAGTGCTATCTTAAGCAGGAGGGTCAAAAGTGGAAAGGAATCCATCCAGCGCTGTACCTGGAACTGCAAGCGCTGCCCTGCCTTTGCTTGCGATCCCCGATGCTTCCTGCGCCTCGCCTTTGCGAGGCAGCTTTGCCTGCCGCTCGGTCCGGCGGCACTTCCCTCCTCCGGCCCGCTAGAACAGCCTGCTACTCTAGCTACCCGCGTCCATGCCCTGCGCCAGGAGCAATGCGGCGGATCGGGTGCTCTGCCTGGCCCGGTTTCTCCGCCAGGCATGAGCGCGCGGCTGGCTAGCAGTCAGAAGAGCCTCAGCCCAAGAAGGAACGGATGAGAGAAAGATCGGGGCAGTCCGGCCTGCCAGAGCGGGAAGATCTGTATCGCCTCTCCTCCAGGTGCAGCAGAGAGCCTGAGCGCGATCACGATGCCGAATGGAAGGAGAAACAAATGCAGGATGAACAACTCGAACAGCTCAGGGCCACGCTAACACGGCAGCGTTATCCCTTGCTCTTCATCACGCTGAGCGGGTCGCATCTCTATGGTTTCTCTTCGCCTGACTCCGACTACGACCTGCGCGGCGCCCATATTCTGCCGCTGCGCGAGGTGATCGGGCTGCGCGAGGGAGAAGAGACCATAGAACAGCACCATAGCGAGAATGGACTGGAAGTTGACTTGGTGACGTACGATGTCCGCAAATGCTTGACGCTGCTGCTGGGCAAGAATGGAAACGTCCTGGAAGCCATTTACTCGCCGCTGGTGATTCACACTACGCCCGAGCACGAGGAGCTGAAGGCGCTGGCCATGCGCTGCGTTACACGCTACTACGCCTACCACTATCTGGGCTTCGCCCGCAACCGCCTGAAACAGGCCAGCCACAAACAGCCTCCGTCTATCAAGTCTGTGCTCCACACCTATCGCGTCATTTTGACTGGCCTGCACCTGGTGCGCACTGGAGAGCTGGAGGCGAATCTGAGGCGCCTCAACGAAGTGTTCAGGTTCTCATCTGTGGCGGACCTGATCGCGCGCAAAGAGGCCGGCGGAGAGAAGGCCCAGCTGGAGGAGGGCGCTGTCGCCCTTTACGAGGCGGAATGGAGGCGCCTGCTGAGCGATCTGGAGCAGTCTGTGGAGAGCAGCGTTCTGCCTGTTAAGCCAGATGCTCAGGCACAAGCGGGCCTGAACGATCTTCTGATCCGTCTGCGGCTGCAGACCGTGTAAGGGGAAGGAAGCATACTCTTCCTTCGGCTGAGAGACGCAGTGAAGTCACCATCTACGAAGAGGGGGTACGAGCGTCTTCTTTGCAGGAAGTTTAGCGCGTCCCCAGAAGGGGGAACGTTGCGATGAGAGGACGGAAGGAAAGAGACCATGCCCGAGATTCCTAAAGGATTCACACGACTGGCCGGCAGTGAGCGTCACCTCCCTGCTCAGGCCCGGCAGATCAGGCCGGCTGATCCCAACGAGCGCCTCGAGGTCAGCGTCTATCTCAGAGATCCCGCGGGGAGCGCCCTGGCCGATCAGTTAGAGCACCACTTCAGCCAGCCGGGCCAGCGCCTGAGCCGAGAGGAGTATCTGGCTCAGCATAGCGCCAGTCCCGAGGACATTGCCAGGGTGGAAGCCTTCGCCCGCGCCCATCAGCTGAGCGTGCTGGCGGTCGATCGCGCGGCCCGCCGGCTGGTATTGGCCGGCACAGTCAGCCAACTCTGTTCCGCCTTTGGCACCGAGCTGCATTATTACGAGTACGAGGGGCAGACGTTCCGCGGGCGCTCCGGTCCCCTGCACATCCCCCAAGAGCTTGAGCCGATTGTGGTCGGTGTCTTTGGACTGGACGATCGTCCCCAGGCCCGGCCCCATCTGCGCTTTGCCTCGCCTGTCGGAGCTAGCGCGCTGGTAGGAACCGCCACCGTTAGCTATACCCCGCTGCAGGTCGCCCAGCTCTATAACTTTCCGAGTGGCCTGACCGGCAGCGGCCAGTGTATTGCGCTGATCGAGCTGGGCGGAGGCTACAACAGCGAGGATCTGGCCACCTACTTCCAGCAGCTCGGTCTGAAGCCGCCGACAGTCGCCAGCGTCTCTGTCGATGGCGGAGAGAATAGCCCAACAGGTGACCCGAATAGCGCGGATGGCGAGGTCGCCCTCGATATCGAGATTGCCGGTGCCATCGCTCCCGCGGCCCGCATCGCTATCTACTTCGCGCCCAATACCGAGCGCGGCTTTCTGGATGCTATTAGCCAGGCCATCCACGATACTACTAATACGCCGTCGGTGATCTCCATTAGCTGGGGCGCCCCCGAGGAAAGCTGGACGCGCCAGGCGCTGACCACCATGAACGAGGCCTTTCAGGCCGCGGCCTCGCTGGGGATCACGATCTGTGTGGCAGCCGGCGATAACGGCTCAAGCGATGGGGTAAACGATCAGAAGGCCCATGTGGATTTCCCGGCCTCCAGCCCCTATGTGCTTGGCTGCGGCGGCACCCGCCTGGAGGCCCAGAACAGGCAGGTTGTCAGCGAAGTGGTCTGGAATGGGATCGCCAGCGGCGATGGCGCGACCGGCGGCGGCATCAGCGATGTGTTTCCGCTCCCCGCGTGGCAGGCGAACGCTCATGTTCCCCCGTCGATTAACGACCAGCACCAGGGACGGGGCGTACCCGATGTGGCCGGCAACGCAGACCCGCAGACGGGCTACCAGATCCTTGTCGATGGCCAGAGCACTTCCGTCGGCGGCACCAGCGCGGTGGCTCCGCTATGGGCCGGCTTGATTGCGCTGCTCAATCAGCGGCGCGGCCAGTCAGTTGGGTACCTGAACCCGTTCCTCTATCAGCATTACACTCAATTGCTGCAGCAAAAGGCGCTGCGCGACGTGACGAGCGGCAATAACGGCGGCTACAGCGCCGGTCCCGGTTGGGATGCCTGTACGGGCCTGGGCACGCCCGATGGCGCGCTGCTGCTGCAGGCCCTGCTGACTTCCTCATCTACCTAGCCCGCTCTATCACCATCGAGCGGGAGCCGCCGCACAGCCAAGCAGGTAAAGCTTTTCCGACGCGGCGGCTCCCGACGCTGACCGGGCCGCGCCGTCCAGCGCCCGGCGGCTGGTCTCGGGCGCTCGTGCAGCGGTGGCAGGTCCAGAGGAAGAGGAAGCTGCGCCATGCCTGGCATCGGCGCCAGTCGTCAGAGCGGAGTCTGTTGCTGTCTGGGGCCACCCCCTCCCATCGCTGTTGAGCCTGCCAGGGTTTCTTTTTCAGCCTGGGTCTGCTATACTCTCACAAATAGCTATCTGCCGAGCGGCAACGCCGAGCCAGCGCTGCCGCGACGCCAAAGAGCGGCCCGCAGACAACTGGGGCCGCTTTCGTCCAGATGGCAACCAATAGGCAAAACACAAGAGAAGCGGCCTGCTTCTCTGGAAAGCACAATCGTATGGTGATCTGGGAACGTCATCTTTGTCCCGATTGCAGCTTGATATGGGAGCGCAATCTAGACGGCGCCTGGCGCTATACGGCGCTCATCGCCGTGCCCCTGCCTGCCGAGCGGCGCTGTCCGCTCTGCGCCAGCCACCTGCAGATCCGCTGGGTGCGTCCCCTGCCTGTGCTGCCAGAAACGGATAACGGCTAAGGCCAGCCCTGGCTCCTCTCAGCCCCGCTGGTTCTCTGCATTGACCTTGATACCAGGGAGAGTAGAACAGAGGAGGGTAGGCAAGAGCTTCGTTCTCGCTCTCACCACCCTCCTCGCGTGTGGTTTTTTGCTGTCTTTGCCGCCTCGCTCAGGGCTTGAGCACGACCTTGGTATAGCCCTCGACGCGCTTATCAAATTTTTCATAGGCTGTGGGGGCGTTGTCTAAGGGCACATGATGCGAGACAATGAAACTGGGCTTGGCTCGTCCTGCAATGATCAGATCGCGCAGATAACGATTGTAGCGCTTGACATTACACTGCCCTGTAGCCAGGCGCAGGCCCTTCTCAAAGAGCTTGCCAAAGGAGATGAGCAGGCGTCCCTCTCTGGCGTGCGGATCAACTCCACCCGGATCGGCTGGCACGTAGAGGCCAGGAATGCCCAGAATCCCGGTAGGATTGACGATCTGAATAAGCGCCTCCAGTACTGCAGAAGGAGCTTCTTTGTCCTGACCGGGTTGGATGGCCTGATAGCCGACGGCATCGATGCCCTTGTCAACGCCATCGCCTCCCCGCATCTGACGGATCTGCTCGACCGGGTCCCCCTTGCTGAAGTCGATTGGAATGGCCCCGATCTCCTCGATCTTCTTCAGGCGCTCCGGCACGCGGTCGACGACATAGACCTCGGAGGCGCCCCGCAGCAGGCAGCTATAGGCGGCCATCGCCCCCACCGGACCAGCCCCGAAGATCACCACGGTCTCCCCGGGTGAGACCTGCGCCAGCTCGGCACCGTGATAGCCCGTGGGGAAGATATCCGCCAGCAAGACAAAGTCATCTTCGTGCTCGTCGCCAGGCGGTAGCTTGAGCGCATTGAAGTCCGCATAGGGTACCCGCAAATATTCTGCCTGCCCGCCCGGATAGGGCCCCATCGCCACATAGCCATAGGCACCGCCGGCAAAGCCAGGATTGACGGTCAGGCAGAAGCCGGTAAAGCCGCGCTCGCAGTTCTTGCAGAAGCCACAAGCGACGTTGAAGGGCATCACTACGCGATCCCCCTTTTTGAGCGTCGTGACCGCCGAGCCGACTTCTTCAACGATGCCCAGGTTCTCGTGACCGAAGATGAGGCCCGGCGGCGCCGCGGTGCGCCCCTCGTACATGTGTAAGTCAGAGCCGCAGATGCAGGTCGAGGTAATGCGGACAATCACGTCGTTGGGATGCTGAATTTTGGGATCAGGGACCTCCTCGACCGCTACTTTAAAAGGTTCTTTGTAGACGACGGCTTTCATCTCTAGCGTCCTTTCTCTCGTCAACGCGACGTCAGCCTGGCCCCCGCACTGGCCAGGCACGACACTACAACACCGTAGTACAGGCAAAACAACGCCGTTTGTCAGACTGAGCCAGCTCCTGACAACGTCTTCTTGCGACCAGAACGATAGGCGCTGCAGATTGCTCAGCCGCACTCCATTCTTGAGAGGCCCCTACCACGCTTCAGAAAGAAACTCATCAAAAGTCGATCTTCACAACTATATGGTATATAATTCATAAATCAAAGTCAATGATAATAAACCCAACAATCTCAAGACAAAAAAGTACATCCATAATCTAGACAGATACAGCAGGCACAGCCAGCAGAGAATCGCCCGCCTTGACAGAAAGCTTGGGAGAGAGAGAACCGGGCCAAGCAGGCCAGCAACGATGAGCCTTTCCAAGTTGAGCATTGTCGACCCATTGTCATGCTTTCCAGTCCCATTGCTCGAGCGACGCCCTGTCTGCCACGAGCCAGTAGCTTGCTTGATTTGCTCCTGTTGGCCCCCTTATTATCTGGCTCTATCTGTGATGATTGGCTGATCTCCGCTACTCTTTCCTCAGTCTCTCCTCTGGCTACTGGAGCTGGATAGTCCGCCTGGGCCTGTCCACAGCTTCCGCCCGCGCTCAGAGCCGGACTCCGGCCTGCCCCGTCCGGAGGGAACAGCTAGCTGTACTATACGAAAATCTTCCTTTGTTGGCTGCCGACAGAGAGAAGAACAGCTAAAGGCAGCGCCTGGAGGGTCGCGCTTCCTGAGCCGTAATCAGGGATGACATCGATGCGCCATGAAGGAGAGTAATATGCAGTTGCTGTATCACATGACGGCTGCGGTCAAGCAAGCATTGGCACCGTTCCGTTCCAGAGACTTCAGCTTGCTGTGGTTGGGAGAAACTATCTCGGCCTGCGGTGACTACTGCTATAGCATCGCCCTGGTCTGGCTGGTGACCAGCCTGACCGGCTCCAGCCTGGTCGTTGGCTCGCTGCTAGCGGCCAATTACCTTCCCACTATCCTGCTGCTGCTCATTGGCGGCGTCTGGGCTGGCCGCTCTCCCAAACTTATGCTCTTGTGGCCCGACCTGCTCCAGAGTGTGCTTGTCTTCGTGCTCGCTCTGGCGGTCACGCTGGCCATGATCTCTCTGCCTCTCGTGATCGCCTTCTCTATCGCCTTCGGTCTGGCGACAGCCTTCGCCGGACCATCACAGCTCGTTCTCTGGAATGCCCAGCTCACAGCGGAGGACTATCATGCAGGCACTGCCCTGCAGCAACTGAGCCAGCAGAGCCAGCAGTTGGCTCGCCTGCTCGGCCCGGCCCTCGGCGGCTTCCTGATCGCTCGCTGGAGCGTACCAGCCGCCCTTTCTCTTCGACACGGCGACTTTTGGCATCGCTCTGCTCGCCACCTTTGGGGATGGCTTCCCGCACCGCAACCCACCTCTTTAGCCCAATCCCCCTAGCCGCTGCTCATTGTTGCCCCAAGAAGGAGCGGTATCACCATTAAACCGGCCTCGCGCCTCGCGTTTTTTCCTAGTTGCTGTCTCCTTCGCCCTCTGTCAGGTCGGACTGCCCTTCACTCTGGGCTGCAGGCCGCTTGTCTACGTCGCTCTTCACCTCCAGACTGCGGACGATGGCCTGCTCAACATCGTCGAGATGAGCGATCATAGAGGCACGGGCTGCCTGCGGATCATGGGCGGCGATTGCCTCCACGATGGCCGCATGCTGTTCGAGCGAGCGTCTGATACGCTCTGGTAAGACCAGACTGCGACTGCGCGCCGTCGCCAGCTCATCAAGCAGGGATGCCATGAGCAAGACCAGCAGGCGATTGGCCGTACTGGCGGCAATCAAGGCGTGGAGTTGCCCATCCAGCTCGCTGATGAGCGCGCGATCGACCTCCGCAGCCGTGCGCAGAGCGCGATCTCTGGCGAGGACGGCCTGCATCTCAGCAATCTGCTCCGGCTGCGCCCGTTGGGCCGCCCACTCCGCCGCGGCCCCCTCCAACACCCGGCGGATCTCGAAGAGCTGGCGGATGCGCGCCACACTCTCCTCTTCCGTCTCGCGAGCCTCCAGCGCCAGCGACAGGCGCTGCGCCGTGGCCTGCAGCGATCCCCCAACCACAAAGACCCCGCGGCCATGCCGCGCCTCCACCAGGCCGAGTGCCGCCAGCGTATGCAGCGCCTCCCGCAGCGCCGTGCGGCTCACCCGCAACTGGGCAGCCAGCTCCCGCTCAGGCGGCAGACGCTCGCCGGGCGTCAGCACACCCTGCTCGACCAGGTCACGAATATAGGAAACGATGCGCCCCTCCAGGCTGCGATGATCATCCTGTACCGGTTGAAAGACACCCATTGCTCTACGGTGCTCTCCATACAAGCGGCCTGACGCCAAGCTCCGCACCCAGCGCGTCCAGCTCGGCGCGTGTCGCCGGATCAAGGGGGATGCCCTGAGCCAGGCGCTGGGTCCGCGTCGTCGCCCGTCGTGCCCCGGGGATACGAATCTGCCCACCGGGCGCAGCAGGCTCTTGCCGGATCGCCTCCAGGAGCGCCCCCAGGCGCTGCTGATAGACCTCCAGCGGCATCAGCGCTGGTAGAGAGAACGCCAGGCACCAGAGGCCCGCATCGGTCGGCCCCGTCCAGTCCTGATACGGCGAACGCAGCTGCGGCCCCCAGCTTGATCCAGAGACGATTGCCGAGAGAATCTCGATCATGAGCGCAAGCGCGTAGCCCTTGGGGCCGGCCATAGGCAAGACGGCCCCCGCGAGAGCGGCCTGCGCGTCAGTCGTCGGACGTCCCTCGGCATCAACAGCCCACCCCTCGGGGATCGAGCGCCCCTCACGGGCAGCCATGATAATATTACCACGCGCCACAACGGTCGTCGCCATATCGACCACCACCGGCGGCCCGCCGGGCGCCGCGCCGGGCGCGGCAAAGGCCAGCGGGTTGGTGCCGAGAAAAGCCCGGCGCCCACCCCAGGGCGGCATGGCCGGCGGCGTATTGCAGACCATCAGCGCCACACAGCCAGCCTCAGTCGCGCGCTCAACATAGGCCGAGAGCGCTGCTGCATGATTGGTATGGGCCACAGCCACCATGCCGCTACCCTGGCTGCGGGCCAGACGCACGGCCTCGTCCATCGCCGCCACGGCAGCCACCGGGCCGAGTGCGTTATCCGCATCGAGCAGGGCCACCGCCGGCGCCGGATGACTCCAGCGCAACCGGGGACGGGCGGCAGCCAGACCAGCGCGGACCCGCCGCGCATAGAGGGCCAAGCGCGAAACCCCATGTGTATCAATTCCCTCTAGATTGGCCGTCACCAGCGCCCAGGCCACCGTGCGAGCATCGGCAGCCGGTAGTCCGACGGCCTCCATGACAGCGGTGGCAAACCGCTCCAGTTCCGCGGCCTCTACCAAAGCCGGCGCCACGCCAGCCGCATCTGTCATCGTTTTTCTCCCCCTTTCGCGACAGAAACTTCCCCCTTAGCGGAGAGACCACCTCTCAGGCGAATCGCAGCCATGTTCTCGCCTGCTTATCCGACTGAGAGGCCGGCTAAGCGCTGCAGGACCTCCGTCACTACCAGGCGCGAGGTCCGTTCCTGGGCCTCCGCCGTTAGACCAGCGATATGTGGCGTGAGAAGCACAGAAGGACAGGAGCGCAAAGGACTCTCCGCCGGCAGCGGCTCCTCCTCAGTGACATCCAGCACGGCATAACGTAGCCGTCCCGCGGCGAGCGCCTCGACCAGCGCGTTTTCATCGACAATGCCACCGCGTGCCGTATTGATCAAGACGGCCTGGGAGCGCATCTGAGCCAGCCGAGAGGCATCAAGCAGATGATAGGTCTCCGGCGAGAGAGGCACATGCACGCTCACTACATCGGCCTGCGCCAGTACCTCGGCGAGCGGGAGCAGACGAATCCTTAGCTCCGCCGGTGCATAGTCGTAGGGACCGATAAAGGGATCATAGCCGATCACGCTCATCCCAAAGGCCAGGGCGCGCCTGGCCACCCGCCTCCCAATCTCCCCTACACCAACCAGGCCCAGGGTACGCCCCCATAGCTCTGTTCCCCCGAGCTGCTCCCGCTCCCACTTGCCGGCCCGCACACTGGCATCCGCTGCCGCCAGGTTGCGCGTCACATGCAACATGGCCGCCATGACATACTCGGCGACAGCGATGGCGTTGGCCTGGCGCGCCGTCACCAGCTCGATCCCGCGAGATCGCAGTGCCTCCAGGTCGATGTTATCGAGTCCCACACCCAGGCGCCCAACCACTCGCAGGCGCGGCGCCGCCTCTATGAGCGAGGCCGTGACCCGCGTCTGATTGCGCACAATGAGCGCCTCAGCTTCGGCCACGAGCTCCCGCAGACGCTCAGGATCTCGCCAGAGGATGGGATCAAAGCAAATCGTGTGGCCGGAGGCCTCAAGCAATTCCGGGCCGGGCGAGGCCAGCCATTCGCTGACAACAATCAACACTGCGCATCCTCCTTCGGGGCTGCCCGAAGATGGTCACCACTCACAGCTGAGATATTTGACCTCTTGAAACTCATCGAGACCCTCGTATGAGCCTTCGCGCCCCAGGCCGCTCTGCTTCACGCCGCCCATTGGGGCATAGGCTACCGAGGGCAGGGGCGAGTTCAAGCCGATGATGCCAGCTTCCAGGGCTTCCGCCACACGCCAGGATCGCGCAAGCTGGCGCGTGTAGAAATAGGCTGCTAAGCCCATCTCTCCAGCATTTGCCCGCGCAATGACCTCCTCTTCCGTTTCGAACGGGAAAACGAGCGCCACAGGACCAAAGATCTCCTCCTGGGCAAGCGCGCTCCCAACAGGAAGATCAACCAGGAGCACCGGCGCGACGAAGGTTCCCTGGGCAGGAACCGTCACCGCTTCGGTGACAACGCGGGCCCCCTGCGCCTGAGCCTCCTCCACCAGCCTGGTGAGAGCCTGCTGGCGCTGCTCATCGATCACTGGACCGAGATCAGGTATCGGCTCTTGAACGGGATTGCCGGCACGCATGGCGTTGATGCGGGCCGCGAAGCGCTCGACAAACTTGGCGAAGATGGGGGCCTCTACGTAGAAGCGATTGGCCGCGATACACGATTGCCCATTGTTGCGGAACTTGGCGAGCATGGCCCCCTCGACTGCGCGCTCCAGATCGGCATCGGCAAAGACGATAAAGGGCGCGTTGCCTCCCAGCTCCAGCAGAGGACGAACTACCCGCTCCGCCGCCTGACGCATAATCTGGCGCCCAACCTCGGTCGAGCCGGTGAAGCTGACGACACGTACAGCAGGATGCTGCAACAAGGTCTCCGTGATCTCCGCCGCTGGCCCGTGAACCAGATTGGCCACTCCAGGCGGCAGACCCGCCTCGTGCAGGCAGCGGAAGAGTTCGATCACGGCCAGCGGCGCTTTCTCCGAGGGACGCGAGACGATGGTGCAGCCGGCAGCCAGGGCAGCAGCGATCTTGCGCGCCTGAATCGAGACCGGGAAGTTCCAGGGCGTTAAGCAGAGCGCCACCCCACAGGGCTGCCGCAGGGTGAGCTGCCGCCGCTGAGCGCTCTCAGAGCGCAACAGATCACCAGCCGGACGCCGTACCTGCTCGGCGAACCAGCGCAGATATTCCACCGCAAAGCGTACCTCTGCCACGGCCTCGGGCAAGCGCTTGCCCGATTCCAGGGCCAGCAGGTAGCCGATGCGTTCGGCCCGCTCTTGCAGCAAGAGACTGGCCCGCAAGAGGAGATCGGCCCGCGCCCGTGCCGGCAGGCCCGCCCAGGCCGGAAAAGCATCCTGCGCAGCGGCGGCTGCCGCCAGCGCCTCGGCTCGACCGCCATAGCCAATAGCTGCCACCAGCGAGCCATCGGCAGGATTGCGGACCTCCCGCTGGCTGCCCTCAGCGGGAGGGCACCACTCGCCAGCGATATAGAGGGAGGCAGTCGATGAAAGATCGTGATCAGCCATAGCGATGCCTTATCCTTCTATGGTAGCTAGCTGCTCCCTGCAGCAGGGTTTTTCCCTTGATCCAGGCACTCAGGCGCTGCGGTAGAGTTTCGTCAAGACAAATTCACGATGGCCCAGGGCCTCAGCGCAGGTCAGACGGCCATTGATCGTGCGATCAATGAGGGCCATCAGATGGTCCCCCGCCTCACGCAGGCCATACTCGCGCCGGAGCAGCCCCGAGACGTCGAGATCAATGTGCTCGGCCATCGTCTCCGCCGTCAAGGGATTGGCTGTAATCTTAATCACGGGCACAACCGGATGACCAACAATATTGCCCTGACCCGTGGGGAACAAATGTAAGACGGCGCCCGCCGCTCCCATCAGGGTGATGAACTCAGCAGCCGCCGAAGAAGAGTCCATGAAATTGAGGCCGCGCCTGGTCGGGGCCTGGGCCGGCTCCAGGGCATCCACTACTGGCACGGTGCCGGTTTTGGCAATATTGCCGAGGGCCTTCTCTTCGATGGTGCTCAGGCCGCCGCGGATGTTGCCCTGCGTCGGCTGCGATCCCAGCAGGTTGGCACCACTGGCCTCGATCTCGCGAATGTAGTCTTCATACATGGCCTGGAAGCGGGCCCGCACCGCCTCGTCGATGCAGCGCTGGGCAATCAGATGTTCCCCACCCGTCAATTCCGAAGTCTCACCAAAGATCACAGTGCCCCCTGCCTGGACATGGCGATCGACGACCTGGGCCACCGTCGGACAGGAGGCCAGTCCGGTAGTGGTGTCGGACTCGCCACACTTGATGCTGATGACCACTTCTTCGCGCGCCAGCGGCTCCCGGCGCAGCTCTGAGGCGTCCTGCAGCATGAGCTGCGCCACGCGAGCCGCCTTCTCCAGGGTCTTCAGGTCGCCAAAACGCTCGATGGAGAAGCCTTCAACCGGCTTGCCGCTGGGAGCGATGCCTTCAACAATGCGCTGGGTCCAGTTCGGCTCGATCCCAATGACAACTACCGCCGCGACGTTCGGGTTGGCCCCGGTCCCCGCCAGGGTGCGAAAGGTCAGCTCCAGGTCGGCACCGTACTGCAGCCGCCCATAGGCATGGGGCAGGGCCAGCGTTCCGGGTACCGTGCGCGCCACGGCCTCACAGACGGCATTGGAGAGGTCGTCAACGGGCAAAATAACGACGTGGTTACGAATGCCTACACGACCGTCAGGACGACGGTAGCCGCTTAAATGCTGTTCTGCCATCGCATGCTCCTGATGTTGTGAGTGTGGACATGCTGCCCGGCCTGAATAGGTCGGCGCGCCTGCCCGATCGGCAAACCATATTCGATCACCGCCTGCCCCTCGTTCAGGTCGCAGAGGGCTACTTTGTGCCCCAGAGGGATGGCTTCCAAAACGCTGATGGTGACCTCGCGCTCGCTGTCCATGTAGACAGCAAGATGGCGACCCGGCTGCACATCTTGAACAGCGACGGCAACATGGTCGCCTTCGTTGTGAATAAGAAAACCAGGCGCCGCCGACGCGCCGCGTCGCTCTTCCAGGGCCTGGCTGTCAGCCTGGCTCATGCTAACGCTCCCCGCTTGTTGTTCTCTTCTTCAGAAGGGATTGACGGCTTCTGAGGCCGCCAGACTTTCCTGGGTTCCTCTCTTTACCTCCTCAATTCGAGAGGTAGGAGGTATGACCACACGATGAGGAGTATAGTTGTCGCCGAGAGGGTTGTCAAGGGTTGTGTCCCTCGCGCCACTGATCATCCGCATCGGCGAGTACCGCCTCTCCACTCCCAGCTGGGTCTGGGTGTCATCCTTATCTTTCCAGTGGGGCTTCCAACCCCTTGACAGGGTGTCCCATCACCGGGTATAGTCTTGAACAAGGCTTTAAATTAATTAAGTAAATCAATTTAAGGCGCGGCGAGAGGAGGAGCGATGACCACCAGTCTGACGCGGCATGGGTTACGCGAGGTCAACCGTGAGCAGGTGCTGCGCATCATCTTGCGCGAGGGGCCGCTGGCGCGGATCGACCTGGCGCACCGCACTGGCCTGACCGCTGCCGCCATCAGCAACATTACGCGTGAACTGATCGAGGACGGACTGTTGCGCGAGGTTGGTCCAGCGCCAGGCAAGCGAGTGGGGGCGAGCGCTATTCTGCTTGATCTGCCGGACGATGGTCCCCTCATTGGAGCAGTACACCAGGGAGTAAGCGCGCTACGTCTGGCGCTGTGCACCCTGCGCGGGCGTGTTTTGGTCCGCAGCCTGGTGAGCACCCCGCGTCCTCTCAGTCCTGACGAGACGGTCGCCCTGATTGGCCAGAAACTGCACGATCTGCTTGCCGACAACGGATATACGAAAAACTCTCTTCTTGGAGTGGGAGCGGGCGTCGTT
Source organism: Thermogemmatispora aurantia (assembly GCF_008974285.1). Classification (GTDB taxonomy): domain Bacteria; phylum Chloroflexota; class Ktedonobacteria; order Ktedonobacterales; family Ktedonobacteraceae; genus Thermogemmatispora; species Thermogemmatispora aurantia. The sequence goes on from NZ_BKZV01000003.1 coordinate 480,247, forward strand.
GGCCTGGTCGACAGCGAGCGAGCCCTGGTCAAGCGGGCGCCGCGTCTTGGCTGGGAAAAGGTCCCTTTAGGCGATTTACTGGCTGAGCGGCTGGGATGCCCGGTAGCGCTGGACAACAACGTGCGCGCAATGGCTCTGGGTGAGGCCCTGTTGGGTCAGGGGCGCTTCTGGCCAGACTTTGCCTTTGTCTATGTCGGCACTGGCATTGGCTCCGGGCTGATCATCAACGGCTACCCCTATCGCGGAGCACATGGGAGCGCCGGTGAGATCGGTCATATCACTGTCGACCCGGAGGGTGAGCGCTGTGCCTGCGGCAATCGCGGCTGTCTGGAGACTATCGCCGCCGAGCCAGCCATTGTGCGTCTGGCCAGCCTGCAGGGCCTGGCCCTCCAATCGGAGGCGGCCAGTCCAAAGGAAGCCGTGCGTCGCCTGGCCTCGCTCGCGCGCCAGGGAGATGAAGCGGCCCGCGCTGTTGTCCGCACCTGTGGCGAATCGCTGGGCATCGCCCTCTCGACGCTCACCGATATTTTGAACCCGAGCCGCATCGTGCTGCATGGCGCGATCGCTGAGGCAGGTGACCTCTTCTTCTCTGCCGTTGCCACCTGTTTACACCAGCGTGCCTTCCTGACCAGAGACGAAACCATAGAGCTGGTGGCGCCCACCTTTGGAGAAGATGCCGGCCTGGTTGGGGCTGCCAGCGTCGCCCTTGAGGCCCTGGTACTGCGAGCTGCAGGGCGCGAGCGCTAACCCGCGTCCGAAGCGAACCGGGACGCGAGGGCAAGATCAGGTTGTCACGTCAGGCCAGGTCGGGACGGCCCTGTCTTGGCCAGCCCAGTGAGTGAGCAAAGCCAGGTAGAGCAAGTGATCATGAACCGCGAAAACCGACGAGAAGCACCGCTACCGGTGTTAGCCTTTGCCAGTATTGCGCGCCCTACCTTTGCCGTCGACTATGCCGAGCAGATGGCGGCGAAGGCCCTGGCAGCCCTTCAGCAAGAGGGGTGGCCCGTTTACGGCGACACCTCTCTTCTGATGGATGCCCAGGCCGCGCGCCAGAGCGCCATTCACCTCCAAGAGCGAGAGCCAGACGTCCTTGTCTTACTGTGCGCCACCTTCAGTGACGCCAGCATGGCCGTCGAGCTGGCCGCTCATATCTCTGCGCCCGTCTGTTTGTGGGCCTTGCGCGAGCCGGGGTCTCCCGGTGAGCGGCTCTGGCTCAATTCTCTCTGTGGTGTCCATCTGGCGGCCCACGCCCTGCACAAAACAGGACGGGTGGTTCGCTACCTCTACGGCGATCCCGGAGAGGCCGGTCTCTTTGAGCCGCTCAAGGCTCTGGCTCGCGCCGCCGCGACGCGTAGACGCCTGCGCACGAGCCGCCTTGGCCTCGTCGGCGAGGCCCCTTCAGGCTTCTACGGCTGCCAGTTCGATGAGCTGGAGCTGGGGCGTGTGATCGGCACCAGCGTGCATCGCATCAACCTCACCCGCATCTTCCAGGCGGCCAGCCAGGCCCCGGCCAGCGCCGTGGACACGGTCATTGCCTCAACACAGGCAGGCTCGTCCGGTCTGTCAGCGCTTAACCCGGACGAGGTTCGGCGTTTCGGGGCCGCCTATGTTGCGCTCCGCTCCCTGCTCCAGGAAGAGCAGCTTGATGGGCTGGCCGTGCGTTGCTGGCCGGAGTTTCCCCAGGACTTTGGTCTGATGCCCTGCGCCACCCTTGGTCGCCTGGCTGACGATGGTTTCATCTGTGCCTGCGAAGCTGATCTTCACGGGGCCGTTACCTTGTTGATCTTGCAGTGGCTCAGCGGTGCTGCCCCGTTGCTAGCCGATGTCGTAGCGCTCAATGAGGAGGCCGGCACGATTTCGCTCTGGCATTGTGGCAATGCTCCCGCCTGTCTGGCCCGCTCCGGCGAGGAGATTCCTCTTACCGTTCACTGCAATCGCCGGATCGGTGTGACCGGCAACTTCGCCATTCGTCCTGGACCGGCTACACTGGCCCGCCTCGGCGTTGGCTCTCGCGGCTATCGCCTGCTGTACGTCGAAGGCGAGCTTCTTGACGAGTCGGTCAATCGCTTCGCGGGCAACACAGCGGTGTTCCGTCCCAGCTGTGACGCTCATCAGCTACTCGATACCCTCATTGAAGGCGGCTGGGAGCACCATGTCGCTTTCGTCGCGGGCCATCAGGCCGCAGCGCTGGCGGCCCTGGCAGAGCTGCTGGAGATCGAGAAGGTGGCGCTCTAGCGAGTCAGGCCAGAGCAGGCAAGATAGCGACTGCTGAGAAGAGGGATCAGTCGAGACAGCCCGAGGAACTGGCTGCTCAGCGCCCACGCCGGCCCACAGGCGGGAACTGATCCCTGTTGCGCCTCTTGCGTCTAGCATAACAGAAAGGTCGGTATGAGACATGGTAATCAACGACGATGCTCCGCAGATGCAGTATGTACGATCTGAGATGGGACCAGCGGCTGGTTCCGGTTCCCGGCTTGAGGCAGAGCCAAACCAGGTGAGCAGCCCCAGGCTCACACGGCGGAGGGTGCTCAGCCAGGGGGTCAAGGCGAGCCTGGGGGTGACTGTTCTTGGCTCCTGGCTGGCCGCCTGCGGCGGAGCACCGGCCTCCACCAGTGGCCCTGTGACCATCCAATTCGCGGCCCTGGTCGATACCACCGGCGAGCAAACGGCGGAGATCAAGCGCTTCAATGACTTGCATGCCGGCAAGATCCATGTGGACTATGTCGAGCTGCCCTCAGTGGCCACCGATCAGTACAGCAAGTTTGTCAATGCTTTCCGCTCCCAGTCGTCTACCCCCGATGTGGTGCAGATCGATGTCACCTGGCCCGCACAGTTCGCCACCCCCGGCTGGCTGGCCCCCATCGACCAGTACGTCACCTCCAGCTACCTAAACCAGTTCTGGCCAAGCGCGCGCACCGTTGGCCGCGTTAATGGCCACCTCTATGGCATCCAGCGCTACATGGATATCGGCATGCTCTACTACCGCACCGACCTGGTCGAGAAGTACGGCGGGAGCGTGCCGCAAACCCGAGAAGAAATGCAAACATTGGCTGAACGCATCCTGGCTGCAGAATCTTCGCAGGGTATCAGCTATGGCTACCTGATGCCGGGGAAGAAGATCGAGGCCATTGTCGATGAGTGGCTGGAATTCCTCTGGGGCGCCGGCGGCTCTATTGGAGAACCAGGCAAGCTGCAGGTCAACGGTGCGCTTCAGGTCGATGCGCTGCAGTATATGCACGACCTGATCTATAAGTTCCGGCTGGCGCCAACGGGGACCTCGACCTATGCCCCCAACGATATTTTGGCCCTCTTCAGTCAGGGGAAGGCACCGTTCATGCGCAACTGGGTCTTCGCCTATGCAATCGCGAATACGCCTTCGCGCTCAAAGGTGGCTGGAAAGGTAGGCGTCGCGCCCACGCTGGCCACCAGTGGTCACAGTGGCCACGGCTGCACCGGCGGCTGGGTACTGGCGATCAACGCCAATTCGCAATATAAAGATGCCGCCTGGACCTTCATCGACTATCTGCTGAGCAAGGAGACGCAGACCTCAATGGCCCTCAACGCGGGTTTGATTCCCAGTCGTCCCGATGTGGTCAGCGATGCCTCGGTCCAGGCCAAGGTGCCTTACTTTAAGCAGATCGGCAGCATTTTGAACAGCGGCCAGAACCGTCCGACGCTGAAGAACTATAACCAGTTCACGACCCCGCTGCAGGCGGCGATCAACTCCGTGCTGAGCAATCAGGCCAGCCCGAGCGAAGCTCTCAGCAGTGTCCAGACACAGGTAGCGTCGTTGACATGAGGTAAGCCGCGCACGGCAGTGGAAGGAGGAGAGAGGAGAGAGGAGAGGACGAGGGCCAACGCCGCCGGGCAAATGCTGGCCCTCGTTCCCGTCTCCAAACGAGCCGGGGAGAACCCATCGGCCTCCCCCTGTCCTCTTGTCCCCCGCTGCCAGAGAGCCTGGCGTTTGTGACTCTGCCCAAAGCAAGAACGAGGTGTATTCATGGCTACGATCGGGGCGCCGCTACTGCAAGTCAAAGAAAGTAGTCCTCGCGGTCCTTTGGAGCGTCGTGAGGAGAGGCTGGCCTGGCTGATGCTGCTGCCTGTGATTCTGGCCCTGCTTGCGCTGGGCGTCTACCCAGTGTTAAGTACGCTCTGGTTTTCCTTTCAGCAGGGAGGTTCTTTCGGCCTGGGTACGACGAGCGCGGGCCTGGCCAACTATCTACGTCTGCTCCATGATGAGCAGTTTTGGAGCGCTCTGCGTTTCTCGCTGCTCTATAGCCTCGTGACGGTCTGTGGCCAGATGCTTTGCGGAACGGCCCTGGCACTGTTTGCCAACCGCCGTTTTCGTGGGCGCTGGTTGGCGCGGGCTGCTATTCTCTTTCCCTGGGCCATTCCTACCGCCACAAACTCGGTGATCTGGGCCTATATGTTTAACGACCAGTACGGCCTGATCAATAGCCTGCTGGAACACCTGGGCCTCTTGAACCCGGCGCACCCGATCGTCTGGCTGGGTTCCGCTCAGCTGGCGACGCTGCTCATCTATGTGCTGGCGATCTGGAAGGCCAATTCGCTGGTGGCGCTGCTGGTGCTGGCGGGACTGCAGGGCATCCCCGAGGAGGTCTATGAGGCGGCACGCGTCGACGGAGCCTCACGCTGGCAGATCCTCTGGCGTGTCACGCTCCCGCTGCTGCGCCCGGTGTTGCTGGTGACGCTGATTCTGCGCACCATCGAGTCGCTGCAGGCTTTTGACCTGATCAGCGCTTTCACGAACGGTGGCCCGGGCAACGCTACCCAGAATCTTGGCCTGTATATCTATCTGCAGATCCAACAGTTCGGCGATTTCGGCTATGGCTCGACGATCGCCGTGGTACTGACAGCTATTACTCTGCTGTTCATCGTGCTCTATATGCGGACGCTTCTGCGGACAAGCACGAGATAACAGGGGTGTCGCTGAAGGAGAAACGAGCATGGCACTGGCTCCTACGACGACAGCACCAGCAACAGAATCCTCTCGCCCAACGGCAAGGTCCCGCGCTCCTCTGCTGAAGCCGCTGACTCGACAGACGCTGCTCTATCTTGCGCTGGCGGTGATCATCGTCGTGCAGTTTCTGCCCCTGATCTGGGCGCTCTTGACTTCGTTGATGACCCCCCAGGAGACCACTTCGATCCCGGCGACGCTCTGGCCAGCTCATCCAACGCTGAGCAGCTATATCGAGGCCCTTCAGGGGGATATTGGGCGCTACTATCTCAATAGCATCATTGCCTCGCTGGTCTCAACTCTGGTGACGATGGTCCTGGCCACATTGGCCGCTTATGCCTTTGCTCGCCTGCGCTTTCGCTGGAAGCGGCTGGCGCTGCTTTTCGTCGTCTCGCTCTCTCTTTTTCCACCGTTCTCCCAGGTGATTCCACTGTATATGATGCTGCAGGGCGTGCATCTGATCGGCACGCTCCTGGCCTTGATTATTCCGTATTCGGTCTTTGGCCTGCCGATGGCGATCCTCATGCTGATGGCTTTTTTACAGGAGGTGCCTTTCGAATATGAGGAGGCGGCGGCTCTCGATGGCATGAGCCGTCTTGGAGCCTTCGTGCGCGTCGTGCTGCCTATGATCATCCCCGGGCTGTTCACGACGGCGGTGATTGTCTTTGTCGGGGACTGGAATGAATACCTGTTTGCGCTGAACTATACGACGACGGCGACGTACACGCTGCCTGTGGGGATCGTGATCCTGAGCCAGACGGAATTTACGACGAATTTTGGCGTGCTGTCGGCGGCCATGGTGATGTCGGTGGTGCCCCTGGTGGCGCTTATCTTGCTGCTGGAGCGACGGATTGTCTCGGGTCTGACCGCCGGCGGCTTGAAAGGTTAACAAAGGAGGTTGCCAGGTTATGGATTTCTATCTCGATACAGCTCAGCTAGAGGAAGTGCGTGCGGCTGCCGCCTGGGGGGTACTGCGCGGCGTGACAACCAATCCCAGTCATATGGCGCGCGCAGGCGTGCGCGAGAGCGAGATGCGCCGCCATGTGCAAGAGCTGTGCTGGATCGCAGATGTTCCAATCAGCGTTGAGGTGGTGGCCCTCGAGGCCGACGGGATGGTGGCCCAGGGATTGGACTTTGCGACCTGGTCGCCCCATGTGGTGGTGAAGCTGCCAACTACCGTTGAGGGTCTCAAGGCGATGGCTCGCCTGAGTCGAAGCAAGGTCACGGCCTCTTGCCAGGGCTGCACCCACTTGACTGACTGCCCGATCCGCGCCCGCTTCGCCCAGCAGCAGCGACTGATCCGTCAACCTGAGATCAACGCGACGCTGATTTTTACGGTCAATCAGGCCCTGTTAGCCCTGGCGGCGGGTGCGAGCTATGTGAGTCCTTTCGTCGGTCGGCTCGATGCTGTTGGCGAGGATGGCGTAGCACTGGTGGCCGATCTGGCCCAGATCTTACGTGTCCAGCAGCAACCCGGAAAGATTATTGCCGCGGCCTTGCGCCATCCTGTGCATGTGACGGCGGTCGCCAGGGCCGGTGCACATATCGCCACAATGGCCTACACGATCCTGACGCAGCTGATCGAGCACCCACTGACAACAGCGGGCCTTGAGGCGTTCTTGCAGGACTACCGGCGCAGCCAGGAGGAGCGATGAGCGAGGCTATGCTGGTGACCGGCGACAGACCGGTCATGGTGACACAGGGCTTTTATCTGAGACGGCTGGTACAGGTGACGGCTATCCCGGGAGGAGTGCGCGCCGAGCTGGCCCTGGTTCCGTTTCGGACGCTGGGCGGCCCGCTCCGTCCCGTGGTGGTAAGCGCTGAGCCGCTGGCTCAGCAGATGACGACGACAGGAGTGCCTAATCGCCCGGCAGAGGCGGAGGATTTGACAGGGACAGGGCGCGAAACAGGCGCTCAGGGCGGATCTTCGGCTGCTGAGGCACGCTTGACATTGGAGCTGCAGGTGTTGTCTCCTCGCAGCCTGCGCCTGCGCCTGGGAGAGCCGGAGGCGCTACGGCAGGAGCGGACCTACGGGATGCTGGTGCCTGGTGCCCTGGAAGAGGTACTGGCCGCAACCTACGGCCCGCAGCTGCCATTGCCCTCCATCGAGGAGACAGCGACAGGGGTCCGCGTTTTGCTAAAGGGGATCAGCATCAGGTTGGAGCGCGATCCGTTTGCGGTGCAGATCGAGAGTGAAGCCGCTCCGGCTGTCACCTGGCACACAGCGCTTGATGATCGCAATGTGCATGGCCTCCTCTGTACCCCACCGCCGGGCCTGCATTCCGCACCAGGGGAACGGAGGGCGGCACACTGGTCGTGGGCCATCGATCCCGCTGAGCATTTCTATGGCCTGGGCGAGCGCTTTGCACGCCTGGATCACCGCGGTACAGCGGTTACGCTCTTCAATATCGACGCCTGGGGGACGACGACAGAGGCGGCGTATAAGAATGTGCCTTTTCTGCTGTCGTCGCGCGGCTATGGTCTCTTTGCGCATACACCCACGCCTGTGACCCTGGCATTGGGGACGCCCTCGGCGCGGGCAGCGCTGGTACGCTGCGCGGAGCCGAGCCTTGATCTGTTTGTATTCTTCGGGCGGGAGGCGCGCGAGATCCTGGAGGAGTACACGCGTCTGACTGGACGGGCGACGCTGCCTCCGCGCTGGGCTTTTGGCGTCTGGCTTTCGCGCTGCCGCTACCAGAGCCGGGCGGAGGTGGAGGAGGTTGCCACCCGGGCCAGGGCCGAGGGCGTGCCTTGCGACGTGCTGCATATTGATCCAGCCTGGCTGGCGCATCCAAATCTCTCCTGTGATTTCACGGTCAACGAGGAGGCTTTCCCAGATCTGCCCGGCCTCATCCGCGAGCTGGGTGAGCGTGGCTTTAAGGTCTCGCTTTGGGAGCTGCCGTATATTTCCGAGCAGGCGCCACGCTATCAGGAGGCGGTCAGGGCAGGCTACTTCTTGCGCGATGAGCAGGGCGAGCCGATCGGGGCCGATTTTGGGGGGCCGCCGCCCGATGGTCGCAAGCGCGCGATCGTCGATTTTACTAATCCGGCGGCACGCGCCTGGTGGCAGGATCTGCATCGTCCGCTGCTGCGCGCCGGGGTGGCAGTTTTCAAGACGGACTTTGGCGAGGGAGTGCCGCTAGAGGCGCAGGCTGCCAATGGGATGCGCGGCCATGAGCTGCGCAATCTCTATCCGCTGCTCTACAACGCCGCTGTTCATGAGGTGATTTCCCAGGAGACGGGACGGCCCGGCTTTGTCTGGGGGCGCTCCGGCTGGGCGGGTACGCAACGCTATCCGGCTCAGTGGGGTGGTGATCCCAAAACCGATGTGGTGGCGATGGCCTGCTCTCTGCGCGGAGGCTTGAATCTGGCCCTGAGTGCTCCGGGCCTCTGGGCCCATGACATCGGGGGCTTTTATGGGCCGCCGCCATCGCCAGAGTTGTATATTCGCTGGGCCCAATTCGGCCTTTTATCACCACTAGCACGGGCACACGGGACCACGCCGCGGGAACCCTGGGCCTTCGGAGAGGAAGCCCTGGCCATTTTCCGCCGCTATGCGCGGCTTCGCCTGCGCCTCAATCCCTACCTGTATAGCCTGGCCTGGGAGGCCCATGCCCACGGCCTGCCGATGCTGCGCCCGCTGCTGCTCGAATTCCCAGAAGATCCGACTGCCGCCGTGATCGATGATGCCTACTTGCTCGGCCCGGCGTTGCTCGTGGCACCAGTCTTTAGTGAGGCGCGTGAGCCAGTGGCCCGCCGCCTCTATCTTCCTGACGGGGAGTGGATCGATTTCTGGAGCGATGAGCATCTGGAGGGGGGACGCTACGTGACGCGAGTGGCGCCGCTGGAGATTCTGCCCGTCTATGTGCGCGCTGGTAGCGTGCTGCCGCTCGGGCCGGAACGGGCTTTCTTGCACGAGGAGGCCCCCGACGAGTTGACGCTGGAGGTCTACCCTGGCGCTCCAGGTCGTGGGAGCATTGTCTGGGACGCCAGTGGTGCAGCTACGGAATGGCAGCTGTTGCCCACCGCTGCAGACGGCTGGCAGCTGCAGATTACAGGCGAGCGCCCGGTCCACTGGTCGGTACGCTGGCATACAGCCAGAGGTATAGTGGAGCAGGCGGTGGGCTACACGGCCAGCACTGTGGTCTCTCTGTGACGAGGCAGAGGCCGCTGATGGGAGAGTGAGCGATGCTGATCGATCTCTGGCAGTCAGGCTGGCCCATACCCCTATAGGAAATATCGCGAGGGGAGTAGCCAGATTGCCAGCGCGCTATTCCTCGTCACTAGTCCAGAAGACGGGGACAAGAAAGGACGGTCTTGTCGCTCTCTACCTTCCTGTCCAGCGTAGCCTGCCTGCGCCTGTCGGACCGCCCGTCTGGAACATACAGCGATAACAGTGTGACCGAAGCGCGAGAGATGCAGAGGGCAAGAGAGCATGTCTAGGCGCGTGCAGGGGGGACAGTGCCAGCCATGTTCTCTTGCCCGCGTTCTCAGTCAGGCGCTGCTGACCAGGATCGAGACGCCCGAGCCAGAGAGGAAGCCAGACTACGCCTGGCAGATTAGCCAGCGAGCGGCTTCTGTCCGTAGACAATCATAAAATATCCTTTTGTCTGCAGCGCGTTCCACTCGTGATTAACCTGTTCGATAATATCGAGGACCTCCTGCTCTGAGCGGCCAAAGCGCGCGGCGATCAGCCCACTCACCGCTTTGGCCCCTTCTTTAAAGTCCAGGGCCATCAGCGAACCCAGGCGCCCACCCCAGGTGCCAACCGGGACCTCCAGGGGACGGCGCTGGATGTTGATCAGACCAGCCTCTGCTAGATAGCGTTCTAACGAGCGCACCACCACGCCCTCGGTATCCAGCCCACGCAGCGCCGCCAGCTGCCCCATCCAGTCGAGCAGCTGCTGCATCGCCGGCCCGCAGGTTCCCCAGTCGCCTGGACTGATGCTTGTCTCAAGCAGCTCAACCCAGCCACCCGGAGCGGTCACTCGTGCCAGCTCCTGCACGGCCCCCGGCCAGGCCGCCAGCGGAATGGCCAGAATCAGCAAGCGCAGATGCACAAAATCAAATGCGTTCTCCTCAAACGGCAGACCCTGCAAGATGTCTCCTCGTACAAAGCGATAGTTCGAGGGCATGCGATTCGTACTCTTGGCCTGCTCCACATCCACCCCGATCACTTCCGCCTGCGGAAATTGTTGCGCCAGTTCAATGGCCCATCGCCCGGTCCCACAGCCTACATCGAGAATGCGCCTCGGCTGTCCAATCGGCGCCAGGTAGTTCCCCCGCAGCGCGGCACGCAAGACATAGTGCTGGAAATCGAGCCGATTGATTTCGCCGAGATCCTTGGGCAACAAGTAGGGCTGCGCCCGCAGGTAGCGGCGCCGGCCCTGCAGGCGCCAACCAGTCCCACTGGTGCGACCTGTCACGTCCGTCGACAGAGCACTCCCGCCGCGCCGACGGAAAAACCACCAGGGCATCTCTTTCTCCTTTCCTCTCTCCTCACTTCGCTTGTCCCGCTGTTCTCTGGCACTGTGTCGCTGGGAGAGCACAAAGATCCTGAACCATTCCGCAAGCTCTACCAGCTATAGAACATGAATATGGATAGTTCAGTGAAGAGTGTAAAGAAGAGGACAGGCATCTGTCAATGTATATAGCAAGGAACAAGCGCAAAGTCTCCAATTTTTACCAATTTTTTATGGAATGGGTAGACACAGAGAGAGCGTCTACAACCTCGCAGCTTGTCAGGAATATCGGTGGCTTTATCTCAACTATAGAGGTATAGTGCTCTGGTAGTATCTCCAAGAGATGAGGTATTCTCACTGAGGATGGCTAGACGAACAGATTGAGGGGACAGCAGCGAGAGCGTATCTTCTTGACCAGCAGCTCGCAGACAGACAGGCAGACACAGCGGCGTCCTGTACTCGTGCCCCAGAGAATGACCAGGAAGGCCGTCCTGACCTCGTCTGCACTCAGTCTGCTCCAAGAGTTTGATCGTTGCCCCAGTCTTCAACAGCGCAAGTGTCCCAATCACAGTGCTGCCACTCGCGAACCGCGCCAGAAGCAACGCTCTCGCTCTGGCTTGGGCCTGGCTCATTGCCTTCCAGGCATGTGCTCAGAAGGAAGAGCGACCGACATCAGCTCAGCTCAAGCCACCAGGTTATGGCCAGCCACACGGCGGGGTTTAACTCGCCCCTGGGCCTGCATACCTACCCATAGCGATAGACGACGATCCTTTCGGTCCGCCACAGCGCGGGACTGATCTCCATAAGGCGGAACAGTGCCCGTACCCAGAGTGGGAAGCGCGAGAAGGCGACGAGTTCGCTGGGCCTGAGTTCCTGGACAAGATTCAGCTTTGGCTCTAGCTGCCTGATCTCCTCTGGATCATCGAGGCCCCACCTATAGGTGGCTCCTGTGCCTCCAACGTTTGAGCCTGCTCGCTTCACAATCAACCTGTTGCAGATGTCGAAGATCAGCTGGCCACTGGGAAAGTGGGCCGCCACGGCATTGAGCAGCGCTTTGACCTCTATCTCACTCAGGTAGTGCAGCACTCCCTCAGCGATTAGCAGCCCTGGCCGATCCCGCGGAACCTCATCCAACCAGTGCAGATCTGAGAGCGGGGCCCCGATCAGGCGATAGGCCTCTCGCTCGGGGAAGAGGCGACGACGCAGACCGATCACATCGGGATAATCAAGATCGAACCACAGAACGGAGGCCGGCGGATCGAGACGGAACACCCGGCTGTCCATGCCGCAGCCAACATGGAGAACCACCACCTCAGGATGCTCGGCCAGATAGCGGCTCGCCAGCAAATCGAACGTTGCTGCTCGTGTGGCAATGATGGTACAGCCGATTTTCTCCCACATCTTCCACGACCCGGGTCCCCGATACTGTTTGCGGATATCGTAATCGATCTGCTTCATCGCTGCTTCAGCCCAGGGGTCGCGTAAGATGGGCTGCTTCCATTGACTCTGAAGCGCTCGCCCGCTCAGGGTCATGAGCATGGTCTCTTTTTCCTTGGAAAAGCGGATCTTCTCAGAAGCCATAGCGCAACCTGCTCCTGTCTGGCCAGGTCTTCTGGCCGACCCGGCTACAATTGGGATTATACGTCTGGGCCTCAATGATGCTTAGTTAAGTAGGAAGGGGCCGCTATGAGTCCCGGCACCATTCAGGCCCCCATCATCTAAGCCCGTCATTGGCCCCCTGTAGCAGGGCTTCTGCTTACAGGCAGGGACACATACCGTCACTGAGATCAATAGACGAGCCTTCCTCTGAGGGAGTGAGACAGCTCGCCCTGGAGGAAGCGCGTCGCCAGGCTGGCAGGTTCCTTCCAAGCAAGTAAGTAGCTCTCATCTCGCGCAGCCATCCAAAGGACCAAGACAATGACAATGCCCTTGCTGTGAAGATCAGAGCGCTTCCAGGCATCTTCCACAGCCCTGAGAGGTGTTTACTCAAGCTCAGCCTGGAGCGTATCGCCTTACTTTGATCCATGCCCACAGCAGGTGCATTCCCTCAGCCACAGGCTCCGGCATATCCCCGAGTCCCAGTCCCAGCAGTTCAAGTCCGGACAGGCACATTATCTGAGCAGACTGCACATTGGTCAGCGCCAGCTCAGCCGTTTTCCCGATCGGAACCGGGCGAGCATACTGCCGGACGATGGAAGGAGAGAAGGGAGAGACCAAGCCCTGGCAGCGACCAGCAGGCTAACGCCACAGGAGAGAACACGCCAGCCACCCTTGCGGGGCAGGTGGGTAACCTCAACTGGCCCTCTCAGGTCTTCATCACCTTGCACCCTGGTGTGGCCGTATGTTCCCTCTCTCCTCCGCAGCCTGGTTCAGTGAATGCTTCCAGCCGTGCCCCATAGGGCAGGGGAAGGACCAGTGATTGGTCACCGTGCGACGGAGGGGACACCGTTGGCTTGTTACCGTGAGGAGTGGGCGTACTCGTGGGTTTGCTGCTGCCACCATGTTGACGGCTCTCTCCAGAGCTAGTGAGCGTGATGGCGTTAGTTTGGGCCACTGTTCCATCAGGATTGAGGATACCCAGACTTTGCAGGCGCTGGTTCCCTTGCCAGTTGGCTACAAAGACTACCAGTCCTTGACTTTGCCACTGAGTCTCGTGCGCCTCGACCACCGCGCCGTTCACCAGCAATTGCGCACCCGGCTGGAGATCGCTTCCCGTCAGGGTAATAGTCACGAGGCCATTAGTAGAATGGGACTGCAGCACCACAGTCACGTGCACCAGCGTGGGAACCGTATCTCCCAACTGTCCCAATTCACGAGTAGTCGCCAGGCGCTCTGGCAGCCCAAGGCGAGAGAGCAGGTGACGTAGCTCGTGGATCGAGTCGGACTTCAGCGCTGCCAGATCCCTGGTCAGCTGGTCGCGCTGGGAACCTGCCGGTAGTCTCTCGATGGCTGAAGCGGCAGCATCTATCTGTCGGTCAAGATCAAGGAGGCCCTGTTGATATGCCTCCCCCCGGCCCGAGTCAGCTAGCCTGGCGAGCACACTGAGCTGCTCTCGCGCCATCTGCAGGTTCAGGGTCGCCTGGCTGGCCGGATTGCTGGACAGCTGGATCTCGACATGCTGCTCCCAACGCCTGAGCGCGTAGAGCGGATTAGTAGGATCGGTGACCTGAGCAGCCAGAACCAGCAGACTCGTGCAGAACAAACAAAGCAATAGACACAGGCTGAGAGCAATAGCCAGGGCAGGACGCACAGGACGCAAGCGAAGTGCGGTAAAGAGAGGCCGCCGCTTCTGGCTCCGTTGACGCAATTCCGCATAACGGTCGACTAGACGCCGCTCCAATCGTCCGGCGAACTCAGGGTCGACTTGCAGCTGGGGCGCATGTCGCAGACGCCACGCCAGGCCCACAAGACTCTCCAGATCTGGACTCGGACTCTGCTCCTGGGTTAACGCCGGCTCCGGGCAGCCGCCCTGCGGGTGCCTCGCCTCCTCCTGCTCCTTCAAGAGGCGCTCAAGGTAATCATTAAGGCGCTCATCGAGCGGCTTCATGGTACCCTCTCCTTCCGTTTCTGAGCAACACGTAGGGAGCCAGACCCATCGCCCAGGAGGCGGCGCAGACGCTGCAAAGCGCGAAACTGCAGCGCTTTGATTGCGTTTACTTGCTTGCCTAGCATCCGCGCAACAGTGGCAAGGTCATACCCCAGAATCACACGGCTCACGAGGACCTGACGCTGTTCTTCAGTTAAGTGATTGATCGCCTGGACAACGGCTTGCCAGTCCTCCTGACCTTCTATCAGCGCAAGAGGATCACGCTCAGCATCATCAATCGGCCCGACCGGCGAGTCTGCAGGCGAGGCTTGCCGGCCTTGGTCTTGCAGCGAGAGAAGTAGCGGTTCCTTTTCGCGCGAGCGATAGTAGCCAGCCACAGTGAGACGCGCGATACTCAGGAGCCAGGCGAGAAAGCTGGCCTCATCTCGTGCCCTCAGACGGGCAAGGCCTTCGACCATTTGGAGGAAGACCTCCGAGGTCAGATCCTCAGCAGTCGCCCGGTCAGGGACGCGAGCCGCAATGTAGCTAAAGACACCAGGCAAAAAGCGCTGGTAGAGCATGCTCACGGCCTCAGCATCTCCCTGGCGGGCACGATCCAGCAGGCACTCGATTGTCTCTGTCACGTGCTGCTCCGCCTTTCAAGGCGAGATGCCCGTAACGGGTTACGGTACGGGAAGCAACCCAATTGTAGCAGTACCTGTAGCTGTGGGAAGATCGCTCTCCCTTTTATCCTAGGACCGGTTCAGGCCGTAACCTGAGACACCCTCCGCGCAACTTTTCCTGCGAGCACAGGTCAGTCAAGGCGGGTTGCCCTGGGCCTGGGCCTGGGCCACCCAAACCGCCATGTACCCTGGGTACACTGTTCCTAACTCATCAAACAGCGAAAAGGAGAGATCTATGAAGCTCATCTTTCTCTTGCAGAAGAAGGCTCTGATTATGCTCCTCTCGGGAGTCTTCCTTGTGGGCAGCGCGACCGCCGCTTTTGCAGCTACCTCTACCGGACAAGCAGTTATCCAGTCATTCATTCATGTCCATGCCACAGCGACTGCAGAGGCTACCCACCATGCCAGCACGCAAGCTGAGGGAACTCCCTCGCATGGACCGGGGAGCTGCCCGGGCCTGCCAGATGCCCAGAAGCTGGCCGCCAGCTATCACCTGAGCACCGCCAGCACCGATGCCCCAGTGAAAGCGCTCTGCGCGCTGCACCAGGGCATCTTTGTGGGCACGACCACCGGTGGCGTGAGCGTGAGCGCCAGCCGTGTCTATGGCTATGGAGAGATCGATCAGTTGTTGTCCCTGGCACAGTACCTGGCGGCTCATGACCGCACCAACCCGGTGGGCAAGCTCTCTGACTCTAATGTGAGCCGCTACCTGGCCGACGCGCTGGAGCTATGTGGCACGACGCCGCTGCAGGTCTGCCTCCAGCGGTCTACATCTGGTGGCAGCCCAGGCAACAAGCCGACCATGACGCCCACGCCCACAGGAAATAAGCCGAGCACTACTCCTACACCCAACGGCAAGAAGCCAACGAGCACTCCAACTCCGCACCACTAGAAAATCCCTTTCCCTGGCTTTCCCCCTCAGCTCGAAGGGGGAAGAGGTACGAACTCCAGGCAGCGGGACTGCTGCTCAGTCGTGCCTCTTCCTCCCCTTTCCTCACAGGAGGGCAGGAAGCGCCTGGCACTCCTCCCTCATTGCTGACACCAGCGGTCTCTCCTCTAGCGAGGACTGGCTTATCCTGTTCCCCTTCTTCCCGCCTTCCTAACTTACTCGTCAGATCACGGGCACGAGGTCAAAAGCAGCGCTCTTCTGATGAAGATCGCCTATCTGCTTGACCTTTTTCGATCTCTGGACTATACTTCCTCAATGGCCGTAGGATAATTTCTTTCGTTTCACGCCCCCAATTTAACAGGATGCTTCTATCTCATTGCTGAGAGCAGGAGACCGGGCAGCAACCAGGCTAGAGGCTGAGCCAGAGTGTTGGTGCTGGCACGCCGGCTCTCTCGCAGCGATCCTGTTGTAGTGATAAGGGGCACAGGCAGATAGATAGACAGATATCATGGCCTCTGCTCTTCATTTCCGTTGAAACGAGGAATAGTATGGGGATGGGACCGTTTCTGGCTCGGTTGCTCAGCGCGCTGCTCTGCGGCCTGGTAATTGGCCTGGAGCGTCAATACCGGCAACGGGCAGCAGGATTGCGCACTAGCGCGCTGGTCGCGACAGGCTCGGCGCTGTTTGTCTTAGCTTCCACGCAGCTCCCTGGAGGCAATCGGCTGGCGGCTCAGGTGGTGTCGGGAGTTGGCTTTCTCTGTGCAGGAGTCATCTTGCGAGACGGCCTGGCAGTTCGTGGCCTGAACACAGCGGGAACCCTGTGGTGTGTAGCCGCTACAGGGGTCCTCGCAGCGACGGGTCAGTTTGCCCTGGCAGCGCTGAGTACGCTCCTGATCGTAGGAACTCACCTGACCCTGCGACCGGTCGGGCAAATGATTGACCGCTGGACCCGACACTCCACAGAAAAGCGGAGAGCTTACTATCTACTCCAGATACTCGCTTCTGAGCGCACGGCCCACCAGGTGCGGGCCATTTTGTGGCACACTGTGCAATCCGAGCCAGTGCTGCTACAAGCGTTCCAGAGTCAACACGGCCCTGGGCCAGGTCTGGTGACGCTACAAGCGAGGCTCTACCTCGCGGAGAAGAATGACCGGCTCCTGGAAAGGCTGAGCCTGCGCTTAAGCCTGGAGCCGGAGATCATCGGAATCAAGTGGACCCCCGTCTCTTGGGAGAGCCAGCCTGAACCCGAGCGGCGAACCACTGAGAGCAGCGAGCAGCGATCTGACAGGTGCGAGAAGGCGCGTCCCAGATCTACGGCGCCCAGCCATCCCAGCTCCTGAAAGGAGAGGAGAGACTCTTATCCACCTGCCCCTACCCAGGGCTAACCATCCAGCCCAGCAGCAATCCCTCGCCGCCACGTCGAGGCCGCTGGATGGCCCCAGCACTGTGCATCACTGGCAAATGATTGCCAGCGATCGCCTCACGCTAGTCCTGCCCTGGCCTTGTTCCCTACTGTGAGCCACTGGACCGCTTCAGGCACAGTGGCCAGCCCTTCCCAGTTCGGCTTAGCTGGCGCAACAACTGAGCAGGCGCACGTCCCGCGTGAAGGAGAGCGCCACCAGCTTCAGTGCCTCCGCCATCGTTGGATAGACATGGATCAGCTCGGTGAAATCCTCCAGCGTGGCCCCGAAGCGCAGCGCCATCGCCGCCTCGTGGATCACCTCTCCGGCACTCTGACCCAGCAGCGAGACCCCCAACACGCGCCGGCTGCTCCGCTCCACGACCATCTTGACCAGCCCTTGCGTCCGATGGATCGCCCCCGCTCGCGGCACCAGGCTCAGCGGCAGCACGCGGCAGGCACAGGCCAGTCCCTCCGCCTGCGCCTGGGCATCGGTGAGACCCACCATCGCCAGCGGCGGATCGGTAAAGATGCAGCGCGGGATCACCCGATGGTCAATGGCGCGCGGCGGCTCCCCGGAGAGGGCATTGTGCGCAGCCAGCTTGCCATCAGCGGCCCCTACAGGCGTGGCAAACTGGTTGCCCCAGGCCGTGCCGATCACATCGCCCGCCGCCCAGATGTGCGCAACACTCGTGCGCAGCGCGCGGTCGACCCGTACTGCTCCGTCCGCTTCCAGGGCCACCCCGGCCCGCTCCAGCCCCAGCCCGTCGGTATTGGGGCGCCGTCCCGTCGCGACCAGCAGCTGCTCGGCCTCCAGCGTCTCTGTGCGTCCGGCCCGCTGCAGTGTGACCACAACGCCGCTGCCGCCTGGCGCGACCGCCTGCACCTGGACCCCGGTCAGCAGCCGCAGCCCTTCCGCCTGCAGCAGATCGGCGAGCGCCTGCGCCAGCTCCGGCTCCACCCCGGGCAGCAGCTGCGAGCCGCGCGTCAGCACGGTCACCTGGGTCCCCAGCCGGGCGAAGAGCTGGCCCAGCTCCAGGGCAATGGCTCCCCCGCCCAGAATCAGCAACGAGCGCGGCTGCTGGCGCAGGGAGGTCCGCCAGGGATCATCGGCGCTGCTGAGCAGATCGCTGGTCAGGAAAGGAACTTTCTCTAACCCCGGCAGCGCCGGGATGATCGGACGCGAGCCGGTGGCGATCAGAAGCTGCTGACCGCGCAGGCGGCGGGGGCCGTCGGGACCGGTCACCACCACTTCGTGCGGTGAGAGCAGCTGCGCTCGCCCCGCTACGAGGGCCAGCCCCGGAATCTCGCGCAGCAGGCGCTCGTAGCGCTCCCAGCGATAGGTCTGGACCAGAGCATCTTTCTGCTCCAGCAGCTCGGCCCAGTTGGCCGGCAGCTGTAGGGGGGTCAGGCCCGGATAGCGCGGGTGAGCCGCTTCGTAGACCAGGCGCGCCGCCTCGATGAGATTCTTGGAGGGCAGACAGCCCCGATTGGCACAGGTTCCGCCGACGGTGCGCTCCTCGGTGAGCAGGGCGGTTTTGCCCAGGTCAGCGGCGTGTAGGGCCGCGGCGAAGGCAGTCGAGCCGCTGCCCAGGATCAAGAGATCAGGCTCCGTGACGATCGGCATTGCTCGAATGGTTCCTTTCTTTCAGCGAGAGAGCAAGCGTACGGGATTCCGTCGCAGGCACCGGCTCCTGCCGCTGCAGCTCGCCGGTTCTGGGCCGGCAGGTCGGGCAGGACGCCGATGTTGACACGACGGAAGCGTGTCCACCCTGCTCCGCTCCCCAGAGTAGCCAGCCGCCCAGCGCCAGCGCTCCCACGAAGGAGAGGGTTGCCAGCGCGACAATCAGGGGCCGCTGCTGCTGCAGGACCACGCCCAGGGCCGTGCCGGCCAGCAGGGAGGCCAGCAGAGGCAGCGTGATGACCAGGTGACAGGGACAGGCCAATATCCCGGTGATCGTCAAGAGCACGCCGGCCAAGCGACGGATCATCGTGGTTTCCTTTCTGCCTGGAATGGCTCGTCTGAGGCAATCATGGCCTCACGAGCAGGCCGTGGTGCCAGTGCTGAGAGAGGTGCAGCCAACCCCACGGTCGCCAGAGCTATTCCTCTATTACTGCAAGCATCAGGGCCAGCCAGCGAAAGGAGCGCTGCCTGCGGTGACGGGATCAGGCCCGGCCCATGCCCACAAAGAGCAACCCGATCGCGGCGTGGCCTCTGATCCCCCGCCCGCTTACCGCGCATCTGCCTGCGACAATGCCCAGGGGTAAGCAGCAGGGGAATCAAGCCGGCCCGGCCAGCAAGCAACGCCGTCCCCATTCTCCTGCCCTTGACGGAGCCTGGTCTTGCCCCAGTGGGTCTCACCGGGCGCTCGTGACCCGCCTCTCAGAAAGGCGTCTCTGCCCGTCAGGCAGATTCACTGGTACCTGCTTCGATGCAGCTATTCAAGATACTAATATATCCGTTTATAATGATATCTGAATCATAGAGCACCAGACCCGTCCTGTCAAGGAGCCTTTCGCTTTCGGCAGGCAGCGTCCGAGTCTGGCCTGCGCTCGCCCCGTGATGATCATCACAGGTCTGATCAATAACTCGGTCTCGATGCGTTGGGGAGCAGCCGCTGGTGAGGCGGCTTCCTCTGAGGTTGCCTCCAGGGGGACGAGGGCGAGAGAGGAGTTGACCCACTGCGCTCTCTCATTATGACCTGGCCATGAGTCAGTCGCAGGATTCCTCTCCCTCCTGGAGGCCATCACGCGGCGCACCGCGCCAAGGCTGCTGGAAGATTCTCACCAGAATACAGTGAACGAAAAGCGACGCGGCAAACGTTCGTTTAAGATGTTAGATCCCTACGTCCTGACGAGTTGTACTCAGGACGACTAGATGTCAGTGGTCTATACTGTACGCTTTTTATAGACCATCCTGGCGAAGAAGAAAGCCAGCAGCAGAATTCCCAGGCACCAGGCGAGCGCTATCCAGATCTCCTGAGAGACCGGCTCGCCAGCCAATAAGGCTCGGATCGTATTGACAATCGCCGTCACTGGCTGGTGCTCGGCGAAGGCGCGCACGACTGGCGGCATCGAGCGGGTGGGCACGAAGGCTGAGCTGATAAAGGGGAGAAAGATTAGCGGGTAGGCAAAGACGGCAGCACCGTCGATTGAGCGAGCGGTCAACCCAGGAATGACAGCTACCCAGGTTAAAGTCAGCGTCACCAAGGCCAGGAGACCGACGATGGCCAACCAGGGCAGGATGCCTGCCGATGAGCGGAACCCCATCAGCAAAGCGACGAGGACGATGATCAGCAGCGAAATCCCGTTGAAGACCAGCGAAGCCAGCACATGGCCCCACAGAAGAGTGGAGGGGGCAATCGGCATGGAGCGAAAGCGATCCATGATCCCCCGTTGCACATCGGTAAACAGACGCAGCGATGTATAGGAGGTTCCACTGGCGATCGCCACCAGGAAGATCCCAGGCAACACGTAATTAACATAATTGGCCGTGCCGCTCTGAATCGCGCCCCCAAACACGTACACGAACAGCAACATAAGGCCAATGGGCGTGATAGTAGCAGTAATAATGGTGTCCATACTGCGGAAAATGTATCGCAGCGAACGACCAAACATCACGCCCAGGTCGCTGAAAAAGTAGCGCTGCATGGTTGCCATTTAGCAAGCCTCCTTTTGGCCAATGATAGCGAGGAAAATCTCTTCCAGGGTTGGCTGTTTTTCCACATACTCCACGCGGGCCGGGGGAAAGAGCTTTTTTAGCTCCTGCAGGGTTCCACTGGCGATGATGCGGCCCTGATGGAGAATGGCAATGCGATCGGCGAGCTGCTCCGCCTCATCCAGGTACTGCGTCGTTAAGAAGACCGTTCTTCCTCCTTGAGCCAGCTCCTTGACCACTTGCCACACCTCCAGGCGTCCTTCGGGATCAAGCCCGGTGGTCGGCTCGTCAAGGAACATGATCGGCGGGGTTCCCACCAGGCTCATGGCCAGGTCCAGCCGGCGACGCATTCCTCCCGAATAGGCCGAGACGCGACGATTGGCAGCTTCGGTCAGGCCAAAGCGCTCCAGCAGCTCATCAGCTACCCGGAGCGGCTGTTTGAGGTGGCGGAGTTGAGCGATCATAATGAGGTTTTCACGTCCGGTCAATAGCTCATCTATAGCCGCAAATTGGCCTGTGAGACTGATGGAGTGCCTCACCTGGGCAGCCTGAGCGACCACATCAAAGCCATTGACGAGAGCTGTGCCACTGTCAGGCTTCAGGAGCGTGCTCAGGATCTTGATGAGCGTCGTCTTCCCCGCTCCATTAGGGCCAAGCAGGGCGAAGATGCAGCCCGGCTCGACGACGAACTCGACGCCTTGCAGGACTTTGAGCTGCCGGTATGATTTGTGCAAATTTTTGACTTGAATTGCCATGTCTGGCATCAGATGCCTCCTACGTCAGATTGATTACTTTCACAAGCATCGAATCCAGGCGGTCCAGTGGCCTGGCCTGATCAGGGCCGGGAAGCCTTCCAGCCGCGATGAGACAGTTGGGACGGCGAATCCAGCAGGCAGCTTCAGCATGGCGGGCGAGACCTTCCTATGGTATACTCATTTACTGATTAGGTCACCACTCAGTCCGCCATTTTTATGCTCTAGTCACCAAATACAAACTCATTTAAGTGACTGAGTCACACAAATAGAAGGTACCACAGAGGGACAGACCGTGTCAAGTGGCACTCAGGAAAACCGCGCGGAGATGCTGGCAGCCATCAAGCGTGAATTGAGGAAGAGTAACAGTTTTGGCGCTGCCTTCTTCCGTGTAGCAGCGACCCAGACGGGCCTGGCGGCTGACACAGACATCCAGGTCCTGGACCTGCTCGATCTGGCCGGTGAAGTTTCTGCTGGTCAGCTGGCTGAGTTGATGGGAATGACCAGCGGGGCCATCGCCAAGGTTCTCAACCGTCTGGAGGCGTCCGGGCTTGTGCAGCGGGAGCGAGACAAGAGCGATGGTCGCAGGGTCATTGTCCGGCTCACCACAGGCAAGGAGGAACTGCGCAAGGTTCGCGCGATGCTGGCTTCTCTTGAGGAGACATGGGACGAGGTGATATCGAGCTATAATGAGGAACAACTTGCCTTTCTCTTAGCCTTTCTCCAGCGCAGCAACACGCTTTCGCGCCAGCAGCTGCTCCAGCAGCAAGAAATGACCTTGCCAGACGAGAGGAGCATTTTCTCCGCTCCTCTGGATGATCTCTCGCAGGGCCGACTGGTTTTTCTCTCTGCTGGTATCAGGCTGGTCTTACGGACGAGCGCAGCAATGGCCGAACTCTACCAGGCGCGTTTCAAGGGAGCGGTCCCTAATGTGACCGTCCAAGGAGGAGTGGTCACGATCCGCTATCCTCGACAGTTCCTGCTTTTGACGGGAGATCAGCGTCAGGCGGAGATTACCTTGAACGGCTCCATTCCCTGGCAAATTGTGGTCCAGAGCGGGGGATCAGAGGTCTTTGCCGACCTGAGCGGCCTCAATCTTGCTTCTTTCGAGGTCAGGGGAGTAGGCAGTCAAATCCTGCTACAGCTGCCCGTGCCCTCTGGAGTGGTTCCCATACGGATTAGCGGGGGAGGATCAGAGATTGTCGTACGACGACCTGCTGGCGTTGCTGTACAAGCGCATCTCAAAGGCTGGGGATCTGCCTGGGCCTTCGATGGTCAAACTTATATGAGTAATAAGCTGAGGTTGGCTAGCGCTGACTTTGATCCGGCAGATCCTTATTACCTTATCGAGGTGACCAGCTCCGGTAGCACGGTCACTATTACCTCTCTTGAGGCCGGGGGAGAGCTGAAATAGCTGCTCGTGGTGGTTCCTACCAATCCGCTCAGGCCCCTGGCGCTTCCTGGAGCAGGAGCTGACACTGATGGGGTGCAGATGAGCACGGCGGGGCGGTCCAGATGGTACGCGGCTAGTGGGCCTTTGCTATTGCCTGGGCCCAGCTGAGGCATGCAGGGGGGTTGCTCACCGAAGCAATGGGTGGTTTGCTACCAGAGGAGGGGATCAACCTGCCGGAGAGGGGCCACGTCCTCGACCTGGCCTGTGGTCCCGGTGGTTGGGCTCTAGAGCTGGCCTTGGCATCGATATCAGCCCCCTAGTCATCGAGTATGCCAACGCGCAAGCCTGGTCGCGCGGGCTGGAGAACGTCCTCTGAGCAGAGGCCCGACCAACAGTGGCATCACATCACAGCGCTCCTCCCCAAAAGATGGGCCACCTCTCCTGGCTCCCGGACAGCCAGGGAGAGAGGTGGCCCTCGATCATCACAACGCAGAGCTATTCTCTTGGCAAGCCTGCTGATGCTGCAAGCTTGTCAGCGTAATCGCTGGGGATAGCCTGTGTAGGAGAGGAGGTTTCCCGCTTCCATCTTCCAAATCAAGGCCCTGCCCGCAGGCCATCACGAAAAGGCAACCAGCGAACGATGAGCTGGGCAGCCCGAGCAAGAAGGAACTATCTCCCGTGCAACTCCTCAGCTGCACTGGCCACTCGGCCCAACCAGCGGAGAACGCACAACGTTCGGACTGGAGACAAGCACTCCACCAGGTTCAGGAAAGGTATGGTCGGCAGGCAAAGCACCGCTCCAGGTGAAAGAGTACGTTTGCGTCGTGGTTCCAGGCCCAACGATGAGCGTTTGGGTGTTGTCGCCGCCACTGCGGCCATTATCCACAGTATAGCCAAATTTGATGACTCCGCCCATACTCTCCGGAGCGATATGGAAGGTAGCCGTATAGGTCACCGTCAGATTCGTGCCACAATGCAGACCGGCGATCGTGCCAGGATTAACGCTCATAGTGACCGACGTCACGCGGAAGGGAGCCGGAGTACACAGACCGGCTGGCTTGACCGGTGTCGAGATGAGCTGGTTGGGGCTGGTGACAAGGACCCCGCCAAGGCCGGGAGCCGTGTGATCCAGCGGCAGAGATCCATGCCAGCTAAAGGAGAACGTCTTTGTGGCTTGTCCCGGCAAGAACTGTAAACTGGCGAGCTGCTCCGAGCGCCCGTTATTTATGGTATATGCGAATTGAACAGTATGAGTGCCCTGGTCAGGAACCACATGGAAGGTAGCCGTGTAGGCCACCGTCAGCTCCGCGCCGCAGCTCTGGCCGGCGATCGAGGCCGGGCTGACAGCCATCTGGACTGAGGCCACCCTGAAAGCGGTCTGCGCCGTCGAGACCGGCGTGGCAGATGTCACAGTCGAGCTGGCAGGCGGCCTAGCACTTGTGGCGGACGGCGAAGCCGCAGCACCTCCCGTAGAAGAACTCGGCAAGGAACCGCCGCAGCCTGCCAGGAAGGTCAAAACGATCAGAAAAAGGAAAACAACTTTCACACTATTTTTCATAAAAAGATCTCATTTCTTTTAAGCGAGGCTTACATCAGGATAGGCACTACAAGCTACCTTTCAGGAGCGAACAAAAGAGAGGCTGCTGTTTTAACGCCCTCAAATCTCTCACCAGAGCCTGAGTATAGAGTATCACAGTCCATCGCTCACTACTGTGAAATCGGTCACACTTCGCCAGTGCTACTGACTGGCGGTGGCCGCCAACCTCTTTCCGGTCAGTAGCCTGACTAGCAACAGGACCGCGCTCTCAGCGCTCGCGGAGCAGAGCCAGAGCAAGAGACGCCCGCCGCCGCGGGCCTGGCCAGGGTGGGTACTACCCTGCCAGCAGCCCTGACGCAAGCTAGCAGGCAGCAGGGGCATCTCAACCCTGGCCTCAGCGGGCTGAGCGCCGGCCAGGGTCCGCTTGACGCTGTCGCCGCCTCACCAGCAGGAAGCAGGCAACCAGCAAGAGATCAAGGCCCAGCATGGCCACATAAAAGCCGGCCCCCAGCACGCTGCGCTTCAGCAAGAGAGCCAGCGCCCCACTATAGAAAGCCAGCACGTCTTTGCAGGTCACGATTGTGAGCGCCCCCAGCAAGATAGCGGCCACGATCTCCCAGCCAACGCGCTGGTCAGGTGCCAGCCAGCGCCTGAGCAGCACCAGCAGGACCAGCACAGCGCCAGCCAGCAAACAGAGACCCTGGCCGCCCAGCAGACCAGTCTGCCAGCCGCTGAGCACCAGCACAGGCGCGCCAGGGCGATTGAGCACACTATAGCGCCAGGGCAGAAAGACAGAGATCAGCAACGCCAGGACCCCCAGAGCAAACAGCCCTTCAGCCACGCTCACCGCGTTAAAACTGAACCGGCCCTGACGGCGCTGGAGAGAAGAAAGCGGAAGCAAGTTTTCTTGACTCACGACACAGACTCCTGAAACGAAGCTGATGGACGCTGACGACGAAAAACAGAAGCAGGGCGGGCAGCGACACAGCAGCCAGCTTTGAAGACGGCCTCTATCTGCCGGAGATTGTTGGGGTGCTCCAGCGGATTGGCCCGGAGCAGCAAAAGATCGGCCTGATAGCCGGGACTCAGGTGGCCCAGCTGCCCACCACGCCCGAGCTGTTCCGCAGCGCAGCTGGTGGCGCCAGCGATAATCTGCGCTGGCGGAATGCCAGCCGCAAAGAGCAGCTCGCACTCCCGCAGAAGCCCGGCCCCGAAGGGAACGCCCGGATTGCCAGCGTCGCTGCCCACACCAATGAGCACCCCATTCTCGGCGAGGCGTCTGGCGTTCTGCATCGCCTGCCCCAGAAAACGCGGTGCCAGTTGCTCAATAGCGGCCAGCGTCGGCACATAGCAGATTCGGCGGCTTCTCAGTTGAGCAAGCAACTCCGGGCCACAGGCATCGATCTCGTCACAAACGATGCCGTGCTCGATGCCATCGCAGCCCACCTGCACTGCCTCACGTACATCGGCAGCGGTCATTGTATGAGCGACGACCTTCAAGCCACGAGCGTGGGCAGCGGCCACGATCGTCGCAAAGATCTCAGGGCGCAGCTTGGGAACCTTCGTCTCCTCCTGGGGCACGATCAAACAGGCGGTAGACACTACTTTGATGAAGTCAACCCCGCTGGCGGCGAGCTGATCAACCACTGCGCGCGCCTGCTCTGGCTCGCTCAGCTCGCGGGTAGCTGCCCGCCGCAGCGCGCTCAGCCCGTGAAAGAGGCCAATGGTCGGATGCCCACCGGGAGCAGTGAGGAAGGGACCAGCCACAACGAGATTGGGAAAGAAAGGACTGCGCGCCACCCCCGCGCGCAGGCGGAGCAGCACCTCTGGCCAGCCCCCTAGATCGCGCAGGGTGGTTACCCCGGCCCCCAGAGCCTGCCGTCCATGCTCGGCCAACAGACGACGAAAATCATCGCTCTCCTCGATACGCTCCTCGCCAGGCGAGGTAACATGCGTATGCATATCGATCAGACCAGGCAGGCAGTAGAGGCCAGAACAGGGAATCTCTTCCCCTTCTCCCTTGAGCGGCAAGCGAGCGCGGCTATCGGTAATGGCCTCGATGCTCCCTCCTCGCAGCCAGAGATCGCATCCCTTCCTGACACCTTCCTGCGACGCGCCCTCAACCAGGCAGACGTCGCGCAGGATCGTGTAGCTCATGCAGCCTCCCTCACCTTGAGATGACTGGTCGTGGACCTCACTCAGCGCAGCATGCGGAAGAAAGCCGCCGACAGACCCAGAGCAGCGGCACAGTATAGCAAACAGCCGACGATATCGGCGAGCGGCGCGCTGCCAGCGTTGCCCTGCAACATCGCACTGCGCAGCAGCTCGGCCACCATGTAGGAGGGCGTAAAAGGAGCGATCTTGGAAACAATATCTGGCAGAATCTGCAGAGGTAGCAGAATACCAGTCAGAAAGGTCAGCAGAATGTACAGGCCCTGGCTGATGATATTGCCAATCTCCACGCGGTCCGTGAAGGAGGCAATAACTTGCCCCAGCAGCAGAAAGACGGCAGAGCCGAGGACAATGAACAGCAGCGTTAGCGGTGTGTAAAGCGGGTTAAACGTGAAATGAAAGACCAGGCTGCCAACAATGATCGCTACGATGGTCTGGACAACAATCACCAGCACCTGGGTGCAGGCGCGCGCCAGCATCACCTCCCACGGCGCCGTTGGCGTTACCAGAATACGCCTGAAGATGCCCCGCTCACGCCAGGTGATCATGGCTGTGGAGTTCCCCATGAGGCCGGAGGCAATCATATTCATCACGATGATCCCTGGCAGCAGCCAAACCGAGTAAGAGACGCCGCCACTGCCCGGCAGCGGAATGACATTCTGGCCAAAGACGAAGCCGAAGAGCAGCAGCGAGCCTGTCGGGACGAGCAGGCTAAAGAAGAGCAAAGTGCGACTGCGAAAAGCCAAAATAATGAAAAAACGAAATTCAGTTATAAAGCGACGCATAGGCGTTTCCTTTCCCGTCTCAAATGGAGAAGCCAAACGACGCCGGACAGAGCCAGACTCCAGCAGGGGCCGATCAGCTGCTAGTCCGCTGGCCCGATGCTGCGGCCCGTCAGCGAGAGAAAGACATCTTCCAGGTTGGGCTGACGAATGGAGACGTTTTGCGGACGGCTCCCTAGCTCCTGGCCGATCTCCTCCAGCAGGGCCAGGACGCGCTGCGGATCAGAGGTCTGCACAGTGAGGAGTCCATCGTCGCCGCTCACGGTGTGGACAAATTCCGCTGTCTGCAGCTGCTGCAGTTTCTCGGCTGGTAGATAGAGACTGGCGCGCACCGTTGAGAGATTGCCCATGCGCTCGATAAGCTCGCGCGGCGTGCCCAGAGCCAGAATCTTGCCCTGATCGATGATCCCCACACGGTCACAGAGGACCTCGGCCTCCTCAATATAATGGGTCGTCAGGATGATGGTCTTGCCTTCACTCCGCAGCCGGCGCACGCTGTCCCAGATATGATGGCGCGCCTGGGGATCAAGCCCGGTGGTCGGCTCGTCCAACAAGATGACCGAGGGCTGGTGGACCATCGCCAGTGCCAGCGTCAGACGCTTCTGCTGACCGCCGGAGAGTGTGCCGATGCGGGCATTGCTCTTCTCAGCCAGGTCAAAACGCTCCAGCAGCGCCAGGGCCTCGGCCCGCGTTGGAAAGGTGTTGTAGAGTGCGCCGTAGAACTGGACGGCTTCAACCGCCTTCAGATCGGTGAAGAGCGTTTCATCCTGGAGCTGCACGCCCAGGAGGCTTTTCACTTTGCGCGGCTGACGGGCAACATCATAGCCACTGACAGTGATCCGCCCCTCTTGAAAGCTGATGAGTCCCTCGATACAGGAGAGCAGAGTGGTTTTTCCGGCCCCGTTGGGGCCGAGCAGGCCAAAGCATTCGCCGTTGCCGATATGCAAGGTGACCCCATCGAGAGCCTTAAGACTCCCATAGGATTTGTGTACATTCTCTATTGAGATGATCGCGGCACTGTTCCCGCTCACGACGCTGACCTCCTTACGCTCAATGGTTGGTGCATGCAGATTCTCCGCTATCCTTCTGGCAATGCCGCGGCTGGAAGAGCCGGTAGCGGTATCTCATAATATTGACCAGCGAGGCGCTCGGGAGCGATCAGCACCTGAGCCAGCGCCGTCGCCCCTCTCTCAAGGCCAAGCAGATTGTTTACTCCTTCAATCGAGTAGGCCAGGCTGGTATGACAACCCAGGCCGAGCAGCGCGGCAGCTAGATAGAGGCGCTGAATGACGCTTCCTGCCAGCATGTTCTGAATACGATACCAGCGGGGTCCATAGCGGCGCACCCCTTCGCTGTACTCTCCGACCGGAAAAATGTGCAGATTGATGTGATAGACATTATGATATCCGGTGTGAGCTACCATTTGCTGTAATTGTAGACGACTATCTCCTGACCTGACAAGCTGCCAATGGCGAGCACTGGGAGTGTAACAGTAGATACCGGGATCGAGTCCCTGCACGCCAGCGACAATACAATAGAGCAAGAGACGAGGTAGATAAGGCGCAGCAGGAGCGATATCGCTCTGCAGGCCACGTCCAGCGGCATAGAGCAACTGAGCGCACTGTTGCTCACTGATGCGCCCGGGCCGAAAGTAGTGGCGCGCTGAATGGCGCAGCGGTGTACCTCTGGCCAGCTCTAACCCGATATCATCGCTCAGCGCCACACTAGACCCTGCAAGCGGTCCCCGCAGGCCCCCCTCCGCATCCTGGTCCTGGCCTGTTGGCTGGCCCTGGGCACGCGTCTTGATCAGCGAGGCGTGATGCAGGGCGGCTGAGAGCGGCAGGCTGCTGAGGGGCTGAAGACGCGCCCGCTCGTCCCCGTCCGTTCTCCTCAACTGGGGAGTGGGTCCTTTCTGCCAGCGCGGCAAGGAAGCGCGTGGACCGCGGGGCGTATCCCCAAGGCTGAAGACAATGACCGCATAGGCGCTCTCATAAGCCTCGTCCAGGTTCAACAGGGCATTGACAGCGCTGTCTACAAAGCGAAAATGAACGCTACTCTTCAGCCCGTAATAGCTGCCGACCGCCAGCGACTGACCCAGCACAATTCCCAGGTCGAGACCTTGTAGGCGATAGGCAAATTCGCCATATTTGAAAGCGTTCTTCCAGAAGAAGCAGCTCAGGACCAGCGCGAAGTCGGCAGCGCAGGCTGGCGACTCTAGCAGCGCTTCCAGCAGCCTGTTCAGGAAACGATCGCTCTGCTCAGGGCGGGCGTCGGCATCCTGGATCACATCCAGGGCATGATGGACGGGATCATAGTGATAGACGCCGGCTGGCAGGGCCTGGGCCGGGCCGATAACGGCATAGAGTTCGCAGGGATAAAGGCCCCCGCCGGAAGGCACAGGGCGCAGCAGATCCTGCTTGAACGGATGCTTGAGCGGATCGAGGATCGGCAACGTGCTCCCGGCGGCGATGGCGTTATAGCTCTCGGCCCCTGTCCAGCGCTGGCGCGTCAGACCATAGATATCGGCCAGCATCTGGCCGAACTGAGCGCCCCCAAACGGCTGGCGGGCTTGCTCCGCACCGGCTTCTGAGGCGGGCGGCGTCAGATAAGCAAGGCGCAGGCAAGCGCAGCCACGATAGATTTTATATTTGAGCGGCGCATGCTGCCAGTCAACCACCTCGCGATCCGGAAAGTGCTGCGCCTCAGCCATATAGCGCTGCAGCACTGGCGCCAGCGTTTCCTGCGGCAGCTGCTCATGCGGGTAGAGCGCGCGCTCAGGCTCCTGCATGCTGTCTCCCTCCTTTTCCTGGCCAGGGGGGTGGCCCGGACAAGGCCCCTTCGCTGAAGGCCCTCACCATGTCAACGGCGCTGATCTTGAAAGCCTCCTCAACTGCGTTGGCGGCCAGATGACAGAGCAGAAAACGATCGATCGGGCGCAGACCCAGCCGACTGAAGTGCAGGTAGAGCAGGTTCAGCACAAGCCGATAGCTCTGGAACCAGGGATCGCCGTAGAGGGCCTGCTTGCGCTGCTGATCACGCTCCAGGGCACTATGGAAGGGGCTGGCGGCCAGATTCCTACGGACGGGAGGGCCGCCTCCGTCATCCGTCTCCAGACCTGCTGCGCTCAGATCAATCTGGCCGGCGGCGATCAGTTGAGCAGCGCGTTCTTGATAGCGCTGCATCAGCTGTGACCAGGTCAGGATGAAAGGAAAGGTATCTTGCTCCTGCTCCAGGGCAGCCAGCAGCTGCCGAAGCCGGGCAACCAGCGTTTTGGCCTGCTGCTGATAGCGATCCTCAAGGAGGGCGCGCATCCGAGCGGGGTCGGCGCTGGCGATGATAAAGCCCTCAGCATGAGAGCGATAGGAGATGAAACCACGGGCGATATGCTGGCCTTGCCGATGGGCCACAGTGACCATCAGGTCGAAGCAGAGGGTCAGCAGCGAATGGCCCTGACGCCGGTGAGCCAGCATGGCAAAGGCCAGGTCATTGGTGTCAACGTAGAAATCTTCCAGCAGGCTCGCCAGCGCCTCGGAGCCAAGGACGTGCAGGCGACGGTCGTAGGGCAGATACTGGATCGAGTTATCGGGATAGAGCGGGAAGAATGGCCCGGCTTCCTTCTCTTGGCGGGCCAGCGTGGCGTAGAGGCCTTTCAGCTGCTCCTCATCCAGATGAGCGCTGGAAGGGTGCTGGCGCAGATAGCTCCCCACGATCGATTCGATGAGCGGCTTGAGCGCCACAGCGAACTGCGTCGGCGAGCAGTAAAAGCGCAGGCGAAGATGAGGGCCACGCAGCCAATGACGCACAAAGAAGAGCCGTGTCGTAATGGGCCTGGCCTGAACAAACAGCGGCTGAACGCAGTCGAGGAGCAGGGCATCCTTCTTCTGTTCATCGTAATAGTAGACATGGACACTCTGCCAGTCACGGCCTTCAGCATAAGCAACGCTACTGCTAGACATAGCTTGCTCCTGTCTCTAGAGCTGCCTGCCGGGAAGCGGCTCGGGCTGCCAATCAGATCCGCTGGTCTGTCCACCTTCGCGGAGCGCACGTTTGAGCAGATGGAGAACGTAGGCCTCTTCGAGGAGCAGCAGACCGAGGCGATTATTGTGCATATGGGCACAGCGTAGCAAAATATTCAACGGCGCGCTGACCGGTCTGGCCGGCGTTGTAGGCGCCTGGGGGGAGACCAGCAGACCGGCCTGATCCAGCTCCCACAGCCTGCGGTAGAGCCGGCGAATGGAGCGCAGCCAGCGCATGAGAAGCGTTGCAGAGTCGTCGAGATCAGTCTCCTGCTGAGCAGAGAGGCGCAAGAGCTGCTCGCTCAGTTGCTCAAGACGCTGGCGCTGCTCTTCGTACTGCTGATCAAAACGGGCCAGCAGGCGAGTACGCAGGCTGGCGGGCATCCGCTCCCAGGAAAAGTAAAAGTGCTCGATCACCTGAGCTGTTGCTGCGCGCGTTGGCGTAGCCAGGGCGGCGGTCAGGAGCATCGCTGCCACGCTATGAGCTGTGCGCTGCCTGCGATCGGCGTCCTGGGTCAGCAGCGCCAGGGCAATGGCGCTGGACTCCCCGAAATGCTCCTCGACGGCGGCCATAGCCTGCCGACCACCGTAGTGCTCATATTCCGGCACATAGGGCAGAAAGTGCAAGCTGTTATTCGGGTAGAGCGGACCGGACTCAGCGCGACCATACTCCATATAGGCGAGGTAGCCACTGATCTCCTCGTAGCGCCCCACGTCCAGAGAGTCGGGGGCTGGATGCTGCTGGAAATAGCGGGCAGCGGCCTGGCGAACCTCATCCATAATCTGCGCTGAGGCGCTGGCTGTCTGTGGCAAGAGACGCAGGCGAAGATGCGGGCCTCCCTGCCAGTAGCGCACAAAGAAGGAGGAGGCGATCAGGCCGCGCTGCTCCAGGTGAGTGAGCAGCGGCTGTACGCAGCCCTTGAGGAGTGCACTGAGATCGCCGTGATAAAAGAGATGGGCGCTGATCCAGCTGCGCTGCTCCATGCTCTCAGGCTCCTTCGCTGTTAACTTCAAAGACATATTCGCAGACAGAGCCACCCTCACGAGCAGGCAGCAGGTCGGTCTCCCCCGGCAGGGCTTCCTCCAGCAGCAGGCCGAAGCTGCCCTTCGTGATCAGGTGCTCGAAGAGACTGAGCGAGAAATAGCTTTCAAAGTCAATGTAGACCGGCTTGCGCTCCTTGCTGAGCGAGTAGGCGGTTCCTTCACCAGGCCCTCCGGCAGCCTGGAAATCGAAGGGATTGACACGCAGAAAGCAGCGCGCCGGTAGCTGATACTGCGCGCGCCAGCGCTGCACCTTCAGAAAATAGTCAAAGTGTGTCTCACCTGTCTGACGAGCGGGCAAGCAGGTCGGAGGCAGGTGCCAATGCGCACGATCGAGACAGATGCGCCCTAAACAGGTACGTGGCCTGTAGCGTGGTTGCCTCTCGCCAGCGTCCTGGCGATCGTGCCTCAAGGGTTGATCGAGCAGGAGCAGGCGCAGACTCCACAGGCGCTCGCCCGGAGTCTCGCCGAAGGCCCACAGCAGGAAACGGTAAAGCGGTGGCAGCCAGTAATCGGACATCTGCCCCAGATGGATCGGCAGCAGCTTACAGTTCAGGCGCCGGGAGATCAACAGCAGTCGCTGGCTGGCTGGATCGTGCTGAACTAGCAGGTCGCTCAGAGGAAGCAGCCGTTCGCGACTGCCGCCGCTCGGACAGCCAGGATAGGCGATCTCGTACCCACTGTCAGGCAAGCGCAGGTTCAGGTTAGAGCCGAAGACGCCTTGAATGGCGATCGGTAGAGGCTCCTCAGCGCTGGCAAGGGCCTGGCGTCTGTGCACCTCTGCGTGCTCCGCATCTGGGAACGAGGGAGCAAGGTGAGCCTCCAGGTAGCTCAGGCGGCGCAGGCTGCGCCCGAAACCGCTCTGGATGGAGTTCAGTACCAGGCCACGCTGACCATCCTGCCAGTAGAGCTGGCAGTAAAGGGCCAGCGAGGGCGGCAGCTTCACAGACGCCGGACAGTGCTCCAGCAGAGCACGCAACCGCTGGCGATCCAGGAAGCGGACACCAGAGCTATCGGGGGACTGGTCGGCCACAAAGCGCGCTACCTCTTGACGCAGGGCCATGACGCGGCTCAGCTCCTCCTGCTCGAAGGTGCTGCCGGCGAAGAGAGCGGTGAAGAGCGGCAGCGCCTGAGCTGTACTGAGGACAGTCGACGGTGTCAAGAGCGCCTCCGCCGGGGCATTGCGCACTGCAGGCGCGAGCTGCTGGCTTTCGCGGGAGCAGTCGGCGTAAAAGGTCAGCAGATCGACCGTGGCGCCCTCTCCATAGCGCCGGCTAAACCAGGTCGCCAGTGCCAGGCGTCCCGTCAGCAATGGATCGAAGAGGCCGGCTAGCCGCTGAACAAGGGCCAGATCAGCCAGGAAATCGCTCTCCAATGGCGGCAGACTGCTGCCGGGTGCCTTCTCCAGGAGCGTATTCTCGTAGATCAGATTCTTGGCCGGCAAGGCAAAGCCGGGCTGCTCGCTCAGGCCCAGCTCCGCCAGGAGACGCTCCAGAAGAGCGCGTAGCTGCTGCAGAAGCGCATAACGCTGATGCGCCTTGGCAGCCTGCTCGTAAGCGGCCAGCGTCTCAAGCAGCTCCAGCAGCCGCGCACGCAGGGCCTGCACCTGGGCCTGATCGATAGGAGCGAGGATCTCGCAGAGGCGCAGCAGATAGTGATGGGCCTGCTCAGGGATGGCAAAATCGAGCTGCAACAGCCCGCGCGCGATGAGCTGATCGAGAAAGCCCGCCAGCTCCTGCCGGCGCTCCTGCGGGTCCAGTGCGCTGAGCGCCTCTAAGAGTTCTCCATAGGTCAGCGGCTGCCGGCGCTCAACCAACCGGAGCACAGTCTGCAGGGTCGCAGTGGAGCGCACCGTTGCCAGGCTCTCGCGGCCCAAGTCATCCCGACTGATGAAGCGCAGGACGCCGGCATCGCTGACGAGGGAAGGATTGACGCTCACACTCAGATAGGGGCGGACGGCAGGCCACCGGGCCAGCGCGCGCGCAATGTGATGCACGAGCAACATATTGAGTTCGATAACACTGCGACCATGCTCCGGCTCGCCCTGCTCAGCGACAGCAGCCGTTACCTCCTCCCGCCGTGCCTGCGCCGGGACAAAGCGACCGCGGGCCAGCGCGGTAAAAGTGCTATATGGGCTGGTTTTGGCGGCCATGCGCGTGAGGTAGTTAAGAAGCCCATCCTCCAGCTTGCGATCGAGATAGCGCCCGGCCTCAGCAGGAGCCGCCGCCAGCCAGCGGCAGCAATCCAGATAGAGGCTAGAACTGGCAAGGAGCAAGCCCTGGAGAAAGCGCTCTTGACCAGCCAGGGCGCGCAGAGCCGCCCGGCGCTCTTCTAGCTCCGTGGCGAACAGGCGGCGAGCTTCTGCCAGCAGCACAGTGTGCTGCTGGAGCATTTCCTGCCAGCGCATGATCGCTGCCTTCAGCTCAGCGGGTAAGAGGGCCAGCAGCTCTGGAGCCAGCTGTGCCGGCGCTGGCTGGCGACCCTGAAAGATCGCGCGCCGCAACTCGATCAGCAGCTGGCGTGGCCGGCGTAGCTCAGCACCGGCCAGTGTGCCGATTACCGCGTGCAGTTGCTCCGAAAGCCGGGTCCCGCTGCTGCTCAGCCTCTCCTCAAGGAGGAGGAGATTTTTGATCAGCTGCAGGCTGCGCTCAAAGCGCAGTGTCGCCAGAGCCGTCAGCGGCAGGCCGGCCACCCGTACGACATATTCCGCCGCCACGGTGCAGGTGTGCTGCTCTTTCATGCCTCCTCTTCTCTTCAGAGACGAATGCTGTGTCGATAGCGTGCCCCAGCCCCCGCGCCAGGGCGTTCATAGCCGAAGGCGATCAGAAACAAGGGCGTCTCGACGCGCTCGCGCAGATGCAGCAGCTCCGCACAGCGGTCGAGATGATAGCTATCGCTGCAGCGCGCCACCAGGCCAAAGGCCGCGCTCAGAACCGAGAGACGCTGCGCCACCAGGCCACACTCCATATTCATGATGCGGTAAGCGCGGTTCCCCAGCGCCGCGCTGAGCGTGCCGTAGCTGGCAACCGGATAGGCCACAAAGGGGGCGCTGCCGCAGTTGACAGCGGGCGTACTGTGAATGGCCTGAATCTGAGCAGCCACAGCGCGCTGCTCAACGACATGCAGGGCGCCACAGCTCCCGCAGAGACGATAGATGCCCGCGGGCACGTCAGCGACATTATTGAGCGCCAGAAAAAGCTCCAGGGCGGGTCGCCTCCTATCCACCCCACCGAGATCGCTGGCGTAAGGGACCAAACTGTAACGGACAATCTCCCAGAAAGCGACCCGGCTCACAGGTCTATACAGGGGGAGGAAAAAGACGTCGCCCGAGCTGCGCTGGTAGAGAGCCTGGACCAGCTCAAGCTCCTCTGGCCAGGGCGCCGGTGCCTCTAGCGTAGGGAGAGACTGGTCACAGGAGGGTGTAGCGGGCGGCAGCAAGACCGCCAGCTCGGCGCTGCTCTCCAGCCGCGAGTGCTGGTCGATCTCCAGCAGCTTCTGACAGCGCTCGCGGTCAAGCGCGCTCAGCTTGATATGAGCGGGGGCGATCGGCTCGATCTCCTTCAGCAGAGCCTCAGCGCTGATTGCGGGGGCAGGCAGTGTCTTCGTCGCCTGTCGCTCGCTCTCGGCGGGCGAGAGGACTACGGCGGCGAAAGGACTCTCCTCACCATCCTCCAGGCCCAGCAGATGGATGAGAACGCGGTCGAGAAACTGATAGTGGACTCGGGCCGCAATACCCAGTACACCGCAGACCAGCAGAATATTGCCGACCACCATTCCCACCTCCTGTGAGCACAGCCGGTAGGAGAAGTTGCGGTAACGGAAAGCGTTCTTCCAGAAGTAAGCGCTGACAAAGAGCACCCCCAGGCTGTCCGTTAGCTCGCAGCCGAGGGCGGCGCTCAGCACAGCGCGATAGTCACCCTGTCTGAGGGCAGCCAGACAGTGATGCAGGTTGTCATAATGATAGAAGCCTGACGGCACAGGCTCCGCCGCCGGCAACCAGGCATAGAGTTCTGCCGGGAAAAAGCAGCGGGCAGAGGCAACCAGACGATGGAAGGGCCAGCGCGCATCGAGGCCACTGTCATGGCGCGAGAAGCCATAGCTGTAGTAAAGCAGGCAAGAGAGTATCTGATCATCCAGGGAGCGCGGCCCCACCCTGCGGTGGGTGTCCTGCCCCTGGCTGACCAAGGCCCGCCGTAGATCGCCCAGGGAGAGCGGAAGGCGCTGGTTGAGCGGATAATGAGGGACGCCACGATAGACCTTGAACTTGAGTGGCTCGCCAGGCATACCTTCCTCGCCCTGACCCTCAGCAAAGAGTTCCGGCAGGCCGTAGTACGTGGCCTGCAGATAGCGCAGACCGATCTCACGATCTTGATTGCTCATAGGCGCTCGCTCCTTCCGCTCGTTCAAGGGAATGGATGAGGATAGGGATTGAGATCGGCATCGGTCAAAGGCCGCGCTGCGTAACCAAGCCGATAAGGCAGCTCATAGAGACGCTTGAAGCCGTAGCAGCGGCGGGCATGGTGACCGAAGGTCATCGGCAGCATACCCGGCATCAGCACACGCACCGCACAGAAGCCCTCTCGCGCCAGTTCGGGTGTCGTCTGATCAACAGCAATCACATCGATGCCGCTGCGCAGATAGCGTCCCATCACCTCCAGCACATCCTCGCGCAAATCTGCGTGAGTGGGCGGCTCATCGCTGTCGAACGCCTCGGCAAAGGTTTGCCGATGTGGCGTCTCGTAAAGGAAAGCCAGGCGCTCAAAGGCTTCTGGCAGGCAGTAGAGCAAAGCATGATCGCGCATCTGGGTGACACGCGAGGAATCGGCCAGCATACTGCGAGCGTGCTCCCGCTCCTGGCGGTAGAGGCCGATATGGCTGCCTACGATCGGCGCCAGCTCCTGCAGGGCATTGATCAGGGCCTTTTCTGGCAGCAGATGCGAGCCAGCGGCACACAACACACGCGGATAGTCCGGACGTTGTTGCTCGTCAACAGCCATCACCCAGAAGCAAGGGATGCGCTCCGGCAGGGTGATATTGAAGGCATGGACACTATAGCCCGTGAGATGATACAGACGCTCGCACATCAGCCCGACCAGTGGGTCGCGGGCCGACTGCAGCTCGATGCGCGGCATCGGCAGACGCGCGTACCAGGTCAGCAAAAAGGCGTCGCGCTCGGCAATCTCCAGAATACCGTGCAGCAGAGCCTCCTCCAGGCAATTGCCGATCGCGCAACCGTTGGAGATCTCATAGACGTACGGTCGCTCGTGCGTCCAATAGTGGAGACCATAGTAGACGTTGCATTCAGGCACCAGCACTGGCTGCTGGCGGGCGAAGGAATAGCCCCAGACCCAATTGAGCACGAGGTCATCGCTATAGCGCACGTAGGGGAAATGAGGCAGGCTATACTGAGCCTCGCTGTGCAATCCCAGCGTGCGCGGATCAATAGCGGCCTCCCCCAATTCACGCCGACAGGCTCGCACCACTGTACGCTTGCCGCCTGGCCGCATACCAGCGTAGCGCTCCAGGGCCTCGGCGATGGCGGCCACCTGACCCTGTTCGTAGTTGAAAGCCCTGCCGAAGCCAACCTCTTGACGCCTTCCCTGCTGAAAGTGGATGTGGGCAGCGAAATTGGCGTAGAGATTGCTACTATCTTTGGTCAGGCCGCAGATCAGACCGCACTCTGGATCGACGTAGCGCGCCAGCAGTCGATCCTTGAGAGAGAGCAGGTCGCGCACACGGTAAGTCTGAGGAGCGAGTTTCTGCCGCGTGACGAGCGTCATCGCCGTCTCGGCGGCAGCAGCGCTATCGTCTGGCAGAGTTGAGCAGTCGGGACAGTGCGGCTCAGGCAGGAAGGGATGACGGCTGATTCTCAGCGTTGCCAGATCCAGATAAAGCAGCGCATTGAAGGTCAGCATGGCCTCTGGTGCCTGCAGAAATTGCACGACCTCCCGCGCAACCTGCTGCACCAGGATGGCCTGGGCAAAGGCTGTCAGCCAGGTTCTGGCCAAGGCAGAAACCGAATCTGGTCGCAGCTCAGAGCGCGCCTGCTGCGCCAGATAGGCCCGCTCCGCCTGAAACTCTTCCGCCCGCTTGTGGGCGTTGACCCGCCGCAGCTCGGCACAGGTGAAGCAGGCGCTGTGCCCCGGCAAGACACACGGACCGAGCACGGCGCGCCCTGGCTCGATCGATAGCCCCAGCCAGGGTCTGCCGCTGGCCAGACTCCAGCGATTGGCCTCCTGCAGCAGCGGCCCATGCCAGCGCTCACTGATCACCAGCAGCAGCGCGCAGGCCGGCACTTGTCTCGCCCGCAGATCGGCCAGGGTGACCTCCACAGGTTCACCCCACTCGCGCAAGACCTCACGGACGGCCTGACCCAGGTGGTGACCTTCGGCCAGCAAACCCAGCAATGGCCTGGATTGGGCATCCTTCAGATCAGCAGCCATCGTCGGCCCTCCTCTTCCCCAGCACAATCCGTACAATATAGGGGAGCGCCTCACTGAGCGCCGCATCGTGATCGAGTGGCACAACCAGCGCTCGCCGTCCTTGTGACTGCAGGGCAGCGAGCAGGGCCGGTAGCATCTGCTCCCACACTTCTACCGACGGATAGAGGGGAGCGATCAAGGTCTCGCCGCGCAGCGCTGACGGTAGAGGAGTGACCGGCGACAGTGCATAGTCCGACTCACTATTACGCAGAGCCTGAGCGTGCTGGAGGCAAAGCTGCAGGCCCTCCTCGATGGCTGCCTGGGCCTGCACGTGACAGGTATAGGTCCAGGTCTCCTCATGGCAGCAGAAAGCGAAGGCCAGCAGCCCCCAGTCGGAGAGCAAGGCAGAGAGATCATAGACAGTGATGGCGACCTCTTGCAAGGCCAGCAAATGCCTGTAGCGCTGCGCAGCCTCGGAGAGAGCCAGGGC
Source organism: Thermogemmatispora aurantia (assembly GCF_008974285.1). Taxonomy (GTDB): domain Bacteria; phylum Chloroflexota; class Ktedonobacteria; order Ktedonobacterales; family Ktedonobacteraceae; genus Thermogemmatispora; species Thermogemmatispora aurantia. The sequence continues at coordinate 519,447 of NZ_BKZV01000003.1, forward strand.
CCCAATCTCAACCTGGGGAAAGGGTTCGCGACTCTGTGCTAGACGCTGCTCAAGAGCCGCGCGTCCATGAGTGAAGAGCGCGCGACAAAGGGCCTCGGACCAGCTCATACCGGCGGCCACGCCGATGGGCGGCAGCTGAAGACGCCCTTCTTCAGCGGACAGAGGAAAGATCGCCGCAGCCGGGACCAGGGCGACCTGCTCGTCCGGCAGCTCCCAGGCCCAGAGGTAGTCTTCTTCAGGGTCAAGGCTGGTCGATGGCTCCAGGCTGCGTGTGTAGCAGGTGAACGATTCCGGGGCCCTGCCAACAATTTCTGGCGCACTCCCGCTCAGGCTGCGTCGGGGATCATAGCACCAGGCAGCGTAGCCTTCGCAGGCGCGCAACGTTGCTGCCCGACGAGCCGCCCCAAAATCGCTGCCGGCGCCGAAAACGCGCCAGGTCTCTGCTCTGGACAGATAAGGCGCTGGCCGTGCCAGATCCACACGCGCAATATTTAAAGGAATCTGAGTGTAGTTGTGTTCATCCAGGGCGCTGAACAGCCCCAGCCTGGGATCGAACAGATGGGCCGCCTTGCGGGAGAACTCTTCCAGAGAGAGGACAGGCCCCGTGCTGCGCTCCCTCACCAGGTCACGGAAGTGCGACGCTGTCAGCGGGCCGGCCTGGCGGCAGCAATGGCAGTGGGCAGAGGCGTTGAAGGGATGACGCTGGCTCTGCAGCGTTTCCAGATCGATGAAGACCAGATGGCCGCTCGTCTCCAGCGGTCCCGCTTCAGTAATATACTTAAATAGTTCAAAATTGAGAGTATTGGCGACGACGGCGGCGGTTGGCCCAGCCAACGCATAACTCAGGGGAGCCTCGGGGTGATCGGCGAAGTCGTAGAGGGTAGTGGCCATTTCAGACGGCAGATTAGCCAGCAAGCGCAGCCAGGCGCATTCCCAGCAGCCGCGGCTAGCTTCCTGTCGCCCCGGAGCGGGAGAAACCAGCGGTCCCAGCCAGGCTTGAGTGTCCAGGATCGTCGCGCCGAGGAAGAGTTTGCCTTGTTGGTAGCAGAAGCGGTTGAGCAGGGCGCTGCGCCGCAGCATTGGTCGATCTGAGAGATGCAGGACGGCCTCAAAGGGTGCGAGAGCGCGCGCCACAGCCTGCTCGTCGTCCCAATTGAGCGGTTCCAGCATGTGAAGCTTCTGGAGCGGATCGCGCGTCCGGCGCAGAGCCAGATATTCCTGCAGGCGCTGGCGATCGAGCGAGCACTCGCTTGTGATCAGGACAGAGATGTCTGCCAGGCCACTATGCAGGGCGGCCTGCACCAGCGCCTGGAGCGTCAGACCGGAACCGATGAGCAGCACGCGGCTCTGGCGGTAGCGTTCGAAGCGCCAGGCACTCGAATCTTGAAATGCCTCGATGAAAGCGATCTCCGCCGCGTAGGTCTCCTGCTCCCTAACACTCAGCTGATGGGGATGATCGGGAGTCAAATCCCTGATGAAGCCGCGAGCGGTCAGCATCTCAATGAGCTTGCTGATCAAAGCGCGCTGCTCCTCTGGCGCCTGCTGAGTGATCTCTTCCAGTGTATACCGACCATCCAGATAGGGGGAAAGCAAGTCGAGCAGGCGAGCGAGACCTTTGCCTTTCAAGTGGAAGGCGCCTTGATTGTTACGCAGGTAGACCCCTTCAGGGGTAGGAAAATAGAAGACATCGCCTCTCATCCTGGGGCGCATGGCCAGTTTCTCTCCTCATCGTGCGCATAGATGCCCTGCGGCGACGGGCTGGGCTGACAGATGGTGCGTGAGGTGCAGCATAGCGGCTCAGCAACCACGCTGCACCTCAGATAGGCCAGGTAAAGGAGAGCCGGCCTGGTTTATTTCCGCCGGCGCTCTCGATCTCTGTCTTGCAGCTTGCTACCAGCAACAGCAGCAGGGTATGCAGCAGCTGCAGCAGCCCTCGGGAAGGACAGAGGCGCCTATCTCGATCATACCGTGACCAAGCGTGAGCGCTTCCAGCCCATCACGATCTGCAGTGAGTGGCTGGATGTTCAGCTCGTCCAGCTGCAGCTCGTCAAGGGTCAGGTGAGCCAGCTCCTGTTTTAGATCTTCCATGCTGCGATCTCCTTTCTCCCGTCGGGCAAGTCGTGTATCGCCTCAGTAAGCAGGCAGATAGAGCAGTTAGCTACACCTTAATTAGTTAGCGATTACCAGCAGCAGCAGCAGACAATACAGCAGCTACAGCACGCGGTCTGGCCCGAGGAGGCGCCGATCTCCACCATGCCGTGGCCGGTCGTGAGTAGCTCCAGGCCGCCTTCGTTGGAGAGCTTCAGATCCTCGATCTCCAGGCTATCGAGGGAGAGGCCTTCGAGTTCCAGCTGGGCAAGTTCGCCGTGCAGATCTTGCATGAGTAACCTCCTTGCACATCATGTAGATGGGATGGCGCTTGTGGCATGAAGCGATGCCTGCCCTCCTGTCAGCCGCTAGCCCGCGCGGGAGGCCGATCAGTCTGCCGACCGGCGCTGAATATCTTGCCGAGTGGTGAGCCTTACTTAACCCAGGCAGGGGCAGCAGCAGCAGACAATGCAGCAGCTACAGCAGGCGGTCTGGCCCGAGGAGGCGCCGATCTCCACCATGCCGTGGCCAGTCGTGAGTAGCTCCAGGCCGCCTTCGCTGGAGAGCTTCAGATCCTCGATCTCCAGATTATCGAGGGAGAGGCCCTCGAGTTCCAGCTGGGCAAGTTCGCCGTGCAGTTCGTTCATTTCAGACTCCTTTCTCTTCAAAAGCTCTATTTGCAGCTATGTGAAGGCAAAAACTGCTCCTCTGCCGCTCTTGACGAGCGATACACGACAGATCTAAAAATACGTCTAGCGGTTAAGAGGGCAGTATCACCTCATGCCCGTAGTTTGGGTGCTGGTGCTTGGATGACTGGAGACGAGAAGGAGTGGTATGCCTCTAGCGAAGCTATGGGCGCGGCCTCTAACGTATCTGATTTTGCGGAGCCGGCGCTGGTAATCAGCCAGATTGCGATGGCAATCACTCCTGTGATACACCTGACAGTACTAGGCAGATGCTCCTTCACATCCAATCACCGAGCAGCATCGCTCTTGAGTGAGATGTCATCTGGCATGGTAGACCAGCCTTATAGCACGGCTCAGGCCCACGATAGAATTTTTCTATTTATCTATTCATTACCCAGCCTGCCATCCAGCATGGCTGAGCCTGCCTGGAAGCGATCTACCTGACAGCGATCTGAGGAACTGGGCGCGAGCATGGCGAACTCAAGGGAACCTTCGCCCTGGGCCTTTCCCCCCCAGGAAAGGACAGGTGGGTTGACGTTCGCATGGTGACGGAGGAGCCGGGCGATCTGCACCAGGCCTGTCTGGCTTTCGACCGTCCATCTCGATGCCTCCCTGTCCAGATGGAGGCTATTCATGCTCACGCTTCGAATATACCATTATGGTGGAGTTAATGTCAAGTGGGGTAGCGAGTCTAGAGAGGGATGTGACCAAGAAGACGTTTCGTAGCCTCTCTGGAGCTTTTGCCAGCCCCGCCCGGGGGTAAGGTGAAACCTCTCTTGTTTGGTGAACATGAAAGGCTGTAAGAGCTGGCCTTACTTATTCTTCCGATCCAGCAGTATGGGCCTGAAAAATTGATCTGGGTGCACTCACTGTGATCCCCTCTTGTGTCCGCAAGCGCCGCCTGGTAGCCCCATCGTCAGGCCCCATGCTGACCCATGCTGAGCGCCGGTGGCTGGTCAGGCACCCCTGGCACCAGATCCAGCAACCGCTGTGGCACCAGGGGCGAGAGGGCCAGCCGCTTGTCTGTCTTGCATCCTTCATGCTCCTGCTCTACCCCCAGGAAGGTGAGATTAGGGCGAGGCAGGCTTTCCTTCTGCAAGAGACGGCTGGGGGATCAGAGTTTCCGTCCATAGGCGGCGACAAAGTGATACATCGTTTTCAGCTCATTGCACTCTTGGAGCATGGTCTGAACAAGCGACTGATACTGCTGTTGACTCAGCTGAAAGCGTTTTGTTGCCGCCCCGCTCAGGGCCAGGGCGAACTCGCGGAAGTCCAGGGCTAGCAGGGAGCCGATGCGCCCGCCCCAGTCTCCAAAGGGGACTTCGATCACTTGTCGCTGCACCTGTGATAGACCAGCCTCCCACAAGTAGCGATCCAACGAGGCGGTGACAGCTCCTTCGCCATCCAGCCCCCTGAGCGCCGCCAGTTCCTTGATCATGGCATCCAGTTGGCGATGCGTCGGCCCCATAGGAGCCGCTTCCAGGCCAGGTTCCAGCAGCTCAACCCAGCCGCCAGGGGCGGTCACCCGTGCCAACTCTTGCACCACCCGGGGCCAGGCTGCTAGTGGCAACGCTGTCCACAAGAAGCGTTGATGGACGAAATCGAAGGAGTGATCCGGGAAGGGCAAGCCATTGAGCACATCCCCTTTGACAAAGCGGTAATTGGGCGGGGGTGCTGTCTGTTGCTTCGCCTCCTCTACATCCAGGCCCACTACGCTTGCCTGGGGGAACTCACGCGCCAGCTCGGAGGCCCATTGTCCAGTGCCACAGCCAACATCAAGGATCTGGCGCGGGGTCTGGATAGGAGCCAGATAGTTGCGGCGCAGGGCAGCACGCAGCACGTAGTGCTGAAAGTCGAGACGGTTGACTTCCTGCAGGTCCTTGGGCAGCAGATAGGGCTGCTCCTCAAGATAGCGGCGCTGATCTGTGTCGACACGGTCGGCTAGAGTGGTCACGTTCGCCCGACTGGAAAATTGGGCTGATTCGGAAGCGTCAGAGACCGATGGGGAACTGCTCTGGGGCACTGTTGGGCGCTTGCGTCTGAAGAACCACCAGGGCATACTGCTACCTCCTTGTCATCTCAGCTGGTCCTGCTCTGTCCGAAAAGAGCCAGTATGAATGAGAACAGATGGAGAGCGAACACTGTCAGTCTAGGAAATGAGAAGAAGGATGTCAACGAGAAGCGATTGCTATAACGCCTGATTATTGATTTTTTTATGATTTCCTAATGCAGAACAGCGCTGGCAGGCCCGGCTGGGGAACTTGCTCACGCGGCGTTCTCGGGCAGAGAAACAGTCAGCTCAAACGCCGGTCTGTGGACACCTCACATGGAGACCGGGGCAGAACGGGCGCTGTTGGACAAAAGTTCATTTTCCACCTCATCTATGCATCTGTACAGCAGCTATAGAGAGTGTTCAAGGTTTGTTATCGCGCACGCACAGCTCTGTCGTTGCTGAGACGGAGGCGCGGACCTGCCGTCGGTGGGGGAAGCAGCTCACGCGCCGGAACCAGCGGCAGATCTTGATTGATAGCTCCAGCGTCGTTAGAGGCTCTGCTGCGCTGCAGGAGCCTATCGCAGATCAGTCCACCAGCCAACAGGTCGACAGGCAGGTTTCTCAGACTCAGGCAGTTATGCCTATTTTTATTGATAATATTAGATAACATATATTTTGCATTTTTTACCCGATATACTCGTCGCTTCGAGGATCTCGGCACCCGACTTCTCACGCAGCGATCCTCGAATGGCTTCAGAAGTGCTCGGAGTGGCAAAGTGCCTGGCATCATTACCGTTCTAGACCGGTCACTAGTGACCGTTTTTTTGGGATCATCGAATCTGCTTGACGGAGGCTGCTCCAGATGCTATCTTAGAAGGGGTACCGTCTGAAGTAGCTCCCCTGCCCGTCTGAGATTGAAAGTTTCCTCGAAAATATCCTTCTGCATCTCCTCGAGATGTCTGAAGTAGCTCCCCTGCCCGTCTGAGATTGAAAGTGCGTGCGCGCGCTTTCGCTGCTTTTGCTTGATTGAGTCTGAAGTAGCTCCCCTGCCCGTCTGAGATTGAAAGTCCGTCCGCACACGCGGGTAGCCAACACGTACAGCAACGTCTGAAGTAGCTCCCCTGCCCGTCTGAGATTGAAAGTTTTGTCATTAGGACTGCCAGGAGGGACTATGTCCTCTGTCTGAAGTAGCTCCCCTGCCCGTCTGAGATTGAAAGTTGAAAAAACTTCGTGATCATCCATTTTTCGACTATGTGTCTGAAGTAGCTCCCCTGCCCGTCTGAGATTGAAAGCTGGCAGCGAGCCGTCCGGTCGACAGAAGATCGGAAGTCTGAAGTAGCTCCCCTGCCCGTCTGAGATTGAAAGCTCATCAGAGTCCTCGGTCCACCGGGTCCACCGGCGAGTCTGAAGTAGCTCCCCTGCCCGTCTGAGATTGAAAGCTCATCAGAGTCCTCGGTCCACCGGGTCCACCGGCGAGTCTGAAGTAGCTCCCCTGCCCGTCTGAGATTGAAAGCCTTCGTACAAACCAGCACTGGGTGCCATTCAGGAAGTCTGAAGTAGCTCCCCTGCCCGTCTGAGATTGAAAGCTTTTCTTGAAATTTCTCTGGCAATTGTCTCGAATTGTCTGAAGTAGCTCCCCTGCCCGTCTGAGATTGAAAGTACGAGAAAAGGTGCATCAAAGCCAAACTCAGTATGCGGGTCTGAAGTAGCTCCCCTGCCCGTCTGAGATTGAAAGCACCGAGATCATTGGCGAATGTCTCCGGCTCTGCGGCGCTCTGAAGCAGCCCTCCTGCCGGTCGGAATTTGAAAAGCGAGAGAGCATGGTGCTGCTGTGGCCTGCTCTCCAAAGGAAGATCCTATGAAGCCAGCCGCTGCCTGCTTCGTCTGCCAGAAGGTACGAGGCAAGATTGCTATTCCTGGAGGACTGATCTATCGAGATGAGTTAGTACAGGCAACGCATCTGTTTCCCAACCAGCAAGGATCGGTCTATCTGGGCTACCTGATGATTGAGCCGCTACGTCACGCGCCGGAGGTGGCGGATCTGACTGTGGAGGAGGCCCAGGCAATCGGACTGCTGATGAGCAGGCTTAGCCGGGCTCTTAAGGAGGTACTCAAGGCGGAGCATGTATATGTTTTTGTGCTGGGTGATCATGTGCCACATCTGCATCTGCATCTAGTGGCTCGTCATCCTGGGGCCCCCCAGCAATACTGGGGTGTGCACGTCACGGAATGGCCAGAGGCTCCACGAGGAGGAGAGGCGGAGATCAGCACGCTCACTGCACGCCTGCGTGCTTTCCTTGCTCGTTGAGCACCAGCTCTCGCCTCGCTTACTGTGCGCTGGCCTGGACAGCATCTTGCAGCGTCCAAAACGCAGCGCTACCTGGTATCGGTCGAGGACGTCTTCCCTGATCGGCTCATGGAACTGCCCGACGGCGACCTCCGCTGTCTCGCTCGGCCTCAACAAGCATAGCTCCCAGCCAGACCCACGAGTCCCCTCGCCGTCGCAACGGGCCATGATACCTACCAACGACAACGCTCGCACCCCCGACGTTGCCTGGCGCTTTCGTCTACTCTACCTACTCATCTCTTCCAGCGCTGCGATTCCTGGCTGCTCCGCTAATGCAATGCGCTGAGCAAAGCGAGCAGCAGCAGGACGACATCATCGATCACGACCGACCCCACTCCCCCACGAGAAAGTTCCTCCGCAAGCAACCTGGGAGGGGCCTCCGCTTCTCACCGCCAGTGTCTGCGCCAGGATCTGCACGAAACTCTGACTCATCCAAAGACGGCGGTAGGGAAGGCTGGTTCGGTAGATAGGTAGTTATGAACGAAGTAACAATGCCACCGTGGAATGGCTCATAGCTGCCTGCGGCTGCAGATGCTAAATGAAGCAGTGAGAGTGCACCAAAGCATTCGCTCCCGAGTATCTCAGCGAAGATCTGAGGCCCATTGCAGAGGTGAAACCATGAGCATCATCGCACGGAGCATAGCCAGACCAATAAGCTGGCTAGTGGTTTTCTTCTGTCTCATCCTGACGGGTTGTAGTGCAGCTATCAGCGTTTCTGGAGGCGGCGGCTCCGGCCTCCAGCAAGCGAGAGCAACGCCCACGACGCCAGTGCAACATCCGCCGACTTCTACTCCCACGCCCCGGAAGAGTGTGCCCATGCCAGTCACTCAGACCTCCTGCCCCGACATCTCGCCCACCAACCCCTTCGGTACGCGCCCGGCGGTCATGCGCCCGCTGGCTCTGGGAAGCCATCAGAACCTTGTCTACATCTATAACGAAGGCCGGTCGCAAACCTCCACGGCCCACGGCCACCTTGTGCGCTACGACGTTGCCACCGGTCAACGAGTAACTATTATCACCAGCGGCTTGCTCATCAGCGAGGCCCAGGTCTCTGCCGATGGGCAATGGATTATGTTTCTCAGCCTGCCAGATCCGCAGCGCGACCCCAACCATGCAGCGCTGCTACAGATGGTACGCATGGATGGACAGGGCCTCCAAACCCTCTATTGCTTCCCCAAGCTGCCCTATACTCCGAAAGGCAAGACCTTCAGCGCCTTCGAAGGACGGGGCCTCATCAGCTATACTGGCTATCCCCCAGTTCGCTTTGTCTGGTCTCCCGACGAGCGCAATGTTCTCCTGTCTGCCGATTTGCAGAGCACTACCAGCCTGATGACGCTCCTGGATACCAGGACCGGGAACTTACGGCAGCTCTTGCTATACTCACAATTTTGCTCGATGGCCATCCCTTTGACCTGGCTTAACAGCAGCCAGGCCTACATCGCTACAGAGAGCCGCGCCACCTGCGGCTCTCCGCCGCTACCAATGAACCTCTACCTTATCGATGTCAACAAAAGCATCAATCCAGCCAATCCTGTATGGAACGATGTAATAGAAGAAAATGTTCGCTATACAGACGTAGCAGTAGATACCAGTCCTGATGGTTCACATCTCTTTGTCTCTACATGCGAACAAACGGAACCAGCAATCTCCACCATCGTGAGCGAGCCAGCAGCGGGGGGATCTCAGACGACCATCTACCGTCAGCTGGCTTCGGCCCAGAATCCCGAAAGCTGCGTAGAGAGCATACGGGCCGCTACGACGAGGACGCTACTGGTGCTCATGCGTAGCGGAAACCCGTATCTCCAGTGTGGCGCACCATACCAGGCCACTTTTCAGCTCGCTATGCTCAGTAGCGATGGTCGTGGTCAGCCTCACGTGCTGGCGAACCTGGAACAGGGGAGCAGCTATAGCCTGGACCAGGCAGTGCCTGCGTTCTGGTCCCTGATCTCCCGTGACGGTCACCTCTATGCCATGACAGGGAGTAAACTTCTAGCCTGCAGCAATAGCCTGATTGAGGAAACGACGGTCTTCTACGGGAGTCTAAGCGGTGGGAAACCTGTAGCCGTAGCGACAGTCAGCAACGGCACGGTTGATGTTGTCGGCTGGACGGCACTCTGATCTGAGAGGAGAGAGAAACTGGTGCAAGCTGCCCTGCCGGTCTTGGGCAGTCTGAGGATCTGAGGAAGTCCCGGCAGAGGAAAGAGCCGCGCCGGGCATTGTGAGCCACCATCCACAGTCAGGTCGACAGGATCTTCTCAAGACGAGATCCGGGTGGCAGGCACGTCGCATTTCTGATCTCGAGGCCATGATTTCGCCCGAAGTCACGGGTGGTCGGCCCGCGCTTCGAAACGGCGTCGGCCTTGAAGGGCATTCAGGAGCCAGATCATGCCAGCCTGGCACAGCGCCGCCTGTGCCCGATCGAGATCTGACGCCTTCAGCACGATTGTCTGGCAGAGAGGCCGCCTTGGCTGATCGGCTGATCAGCAAGCCTGGCATGTCGCTCCTTGTCCTCAAGCGTTTGAGGACAAGGAGCAGCCTCTCGAAGTGTTCTGCTCCTGGCGCGAGCGCGTGCTGACCGCCCTTAAGCCGCTCGAACAGCAGGGGATGATCTCGCTCTGGCACGAAGACCTGCTCCCCCCTGGTTGCGACGTCGACCAGGAACGTGCCCGCGCCTCTACCATACCATCCTCCTCTTGCTCAGTCCGGACTATCTGGCTTCCGAGCAGGGCTACAGCGAGCGACAGCAGGCCCTGCTCTGCTACGATGCCGGTGAGATTCGGCTCATTCCCGTGCTCCCACGGGCCTGCGTCTGGGAAGAGGCGCTTGGTCGCGATCTGCAGCCACTCCCCTCCGATCGCCAGCCCCTTGCCGAGCGCCCCTTCTCCATCCGTGAGCAGACCCCTGGCCCACACCATCCTCTCACGGGCCAAAGTCGCGACGCGACCTCTATCGCCATCTCCTGCAGGCTCAAGATAAGCCGTGATCACTCTCGCGCTCCTCTTCAGGCGAACTCGCGCGCGCCTTGACCAGGGACCGACGGTAATCGTCCCGCCGCGCGAGTATGCAAGGAACTCACTGGCTTGCCTCGGGTCCGCTGCAAGCCCCTTGACCGCCTTCCTCTGGCAGCTATATAATTCTTCGCAGAGATTGTCTAGTTTCAAAAGCGGGCCTGGTATGATTGCTGCTGAAGATCCCCCGGCAGGCAGATCAACCTCGGGTAGAGAGTCAGAAGCCATCACCCCAGGCCAAAGCTCAGGAGGATCGTGACCATCTATGGAACCGGCGAGTAGATGCTCGGAACCACCGCCACGGCGAGGGACTTTCCTACGCATGGAATGGGTGAGTGCTGACGGGAACAGGGGGTGGAAGCCTGACTGAAGCAGGACACCAGTTCGTAGACTCCCCCCTCAGAACCTCTCCCTCAGTGTTGCTCCCCACCTCATCCCTCTTTTCTTGCGTGAGCGCTGACTCGGCTCTCAGCTTTCTTGTCCTTCTACGATACGAAGTGTTGCAGGCTCATCAGGATCGGGTCCTGCCACTTGCAGCCGATCTCTGTCTGCCTGGCAACAATCGGTCGCTTGACCCTCGCTCAAGAGGCACCGGGCCCGGCAGTACAACGTTATAGCTGCTGCCAATGCGCTATGCCTGAGCGTGGGGAAGCTCTCCTGTGCGCACGCGCAGTGAGCGGCCATCGTGGAAGCCAGTAGTCGGTACCTACTGGAAAGGGAAGCTATGCCTTCGCCCAGGCATGGTTGCTTGCTTGCTTTTGTGATGGTCCACTCACGCCAGCTGTGCGCCCTGGTCGTCCAGTGATGGGCATGATCGTCCTGGCCTATCTCACCAGACACAGGAGAGACACTATGGCTCGCATGCTTCAGGTCCTCCCGCAGCAGCGGGGAAGCCGGCACGGCCTATCCGGGTCAGCCGTTTATCGCTGGCTCTGGCTACGGGATCTGATTCTGGGAGGGAGTTTTCTCTTTCTGTTGTGCGCCTTGCTTGTGCTGGCCGCCTCACGTTGGGCAGCTCCCCTGACACCAGTCGTTGCCATCTCGCTCTCACCGCTGGCGCTGCCACTCTATGCCGGTTACTCCCTGCTGCGGATGCTCCTGGCTTATGGGCTGGCGCTGCTGTTCACCCTGCTCTACGGCCACGTGGCTGCAACCAACCGCCAGGCCGAGCGCGTCTTGATTCCATTGCTTGATCTACTTCAAAGTATCCCCATCCTCTCCTTCTTACCAGCGGTGGTGCTGGCTCTGGTGGCAGCGTTTCCGCAAAGCAATATCGGGCTGGAATTGGCCAGTATCCTGCTGATCTTTACCAGTCAGGCATGGAATATGACCTTTAGCTTCTACCATTCTGTGCTGACACTCCCCCGCGATCTGGTCGATGTCTGTCGTTTGCTGAGGTTACGACCCTGGCAGCGGTTCTTGAAACTGGAACTTGCTGCTTCCATCATCGGCCTGGTCTGGAACAGCATGATGAGCTGGGCCGGTGGGTGGTTCTTCCTGATGGCCTCCGAGCAATTCTCGTTAGGGAATCGCTCCTTTCAACTGCCCGGCCTCGGCTCCTATCTGCAGCTCGCTGCCAACCGAGGCGATCCCAGGGCGCTTACCCTTGGGCTGCTCACCTTGATCGGTCTGATTGTCTTCCTCGATACCTGTCTGTGGCGTCCACTGGTGGCCTGGGCAGAGCGCTTTAAGCTGGAAGAGCAGGCCGAGACGACTCCGCCGCACTCGCTGGTGCTCGATCTGCTGCGGGCCTCACCGGCACTGCACTGGCTGCGACAGCACCTTGGAACCCCCCTGTGGGAAGCACTGGCTCAGCTACTCACTCGCCTGCAGCCGCCGGAGGGGAGACCAACGCTCACATCTGGCCTGGAGCGTGCTCATCACGAGCGGTCTCGGTCCTGGCTGCAGCGAGGGGGAACCATACTGATCCTGGGCTGGCTCGGGCTACTGGCCATCGGGATCTGCTGGCAGGGAGGACAGCTGCTCCTGCACGTGCCCCCTGCGACATGGGGACGCCTGGTGCTGGCCGCCGGGGCTACCTGGCTACGCACACTGGCGGCCCTGGCCATTGGCACCCTGTGGACGATCCCCGTTGGGGTGGCGATTGGCCTCTCGCCTCGCTGGTCGCGCCGTTTGCAGCCGCTGGTCCAGATCGTTGCCTCCATCCCCGCCACTGCACTCTTTCCGGTGCTGCTGGTCCTGCTGATGGCGTTACCCGGCAGCCTCTCGCTGGCGGCAATTCTGCTCATGCTGCTGGGAACCCAGTGGTATGTCCTCTTCAATGTCATTGCCGGGGCGATGGCCATCCCTCGCGACCTGCTGGAGGCCGCGGCCCTCTTTGGGGTGACTGGCTGGCGCCGTTGGCGCACCGTGATCCTGCCCGCCATCTTCCCGTACCTGGTCACTGGGCTGATTACGGCCAGTGGCGGCGCCTGGAACGCCAGCATCGTCTCCGAGCTGGTGCAGTTTCATGGAGAAACACTCCGCACCTTCGGGCTGGGAGCCGAAATCGCGGCGGCGGCAGGGGCTGGGAACTATCCCGTGCTGTTGGCCGGAACGCTGCTCATGGCAGCACTGGTCGTGCTGCTCAACCGGCTCGTGTGGAGGCGGCTCTATCACCTGGCCGAACGGCGCTACCGCCTGGCTTAGGTCCAGCCGTGCCTGGGAATACCATGTGCCCCATCAGGGAAGGCGCTTCCTTAGCGGGGCCTGATGAAAGGAGGAAGACGATGGCTCAGAGACAAACAAGCGAGACAGACGGGGCTGTGATCCTGGAGGCTCAGCGGATCACCCATCTCTATCAAGGACGAGGGGAGCAGGGACGGAGAGGACACGCCCCTGTCGTGCTGGAAGAGGTGTCATTGCAAATCCGCGCTGGTGAGCTGGTGGCCTTGCTGGGACCTTCCGGCTCGGGGAAGTCGACGTTGTTGCGTATTCTCGCGGGATTGATTCGCCCCACTCAGGGAGAGGTGCGCGTTCATGGCCAGCCGCTGCGAGGCCCTACCCCATCGTGCGCTCTGGTCTTCCAGAGCTTCGCCCTCTTTCCCTGGCTGACCGTGCTCCAGAATGTCGAGCTGGGCTTGGAGGCGCTGGGACTGCCACGTCTGCAGCGCTTGAAGCGCGCCCTGGCCATCATCGATATGATCGGACTGGATGGCTTCGAGGAAGCCTATCCCAAAGAGCTGTCAGGCGGCATGCGCCAGCGCGTAGGCTTCGCGCGTGCACTGGCGGTCGAGCCGGAGCTGCTCCTGCTGGATGAGCCTTTCAGCGCGCTCGATGTGCTCACGGCGGCCAATCTGCGTCGCGAACTACTGCAGCTCTGGTACCAGGCGAAGATTCCTACCCGCGCCATGCTGCTGGTCACCCACAATATCGATGAGGCCGTCAGCATGGCCGACCGGTTGCTGATCCTGGGGGCCGACCCCGGGCATCTTCGCGCGGAGGTCCAGGGGCTGCCTCGTGGGCAGCGGGAGCCACATAGCCCTGCCTATACTCATCTGGTCGACCTGCTCTATCGGCTCATGACGAGTCCGGATGAGGATGGAGCAGCGTTGCTCGCTGCTGAGGAGCCAGCCTTTGTGCAGCGGGGTCAGCCGCGTCCAACGCGCCCTTATCAAACGTTGCCCCACGTCGCCCCAGCAGATATGATCGGCTTGCTGGAATTGGTCCAGGCACGAGGAGGGCGGGCCGATCTGGCAGAGTTGGGTCGGGAGCTGCAGCTGGAACTGGATGAGCTGCTGCCGTTGGTGGATGCAGCGGATCTGCTCCAGCTGGCGTGTCCGGAGGAGGGAGATCTGGTGCTGACAGCAGTGGGGCGCCTGCTCGCTGAGGCAGACGTGCAGGAGGAGAAGCGGCTCTTCCGCCAGCAGGCTCTGGCGCGCATCGCCCTGCTGCGCCGCATTGCCGAGGATCTGGCCGCAGCACCGGGCCATCGAGTAGACGAGGAGCGCTATCTCGAACGCCTGCGCGAGCACTTCAGTGAGGGGGAAGCGGAGGCACAGTTGCAGACGATCATTGACTGGGGCCGCTACGCAGAGATCTTTACCTACCAGGAAGAGGCAGGGGTTTTTGCGCTGGAAACGGATGAGGAGACGGAGGAGCAGCCCACCGAGGCCGCCGGCGACACATGGCGGAGAAACATTCGATGATTTCCTACCTTCTCTTCCTTTCCGTGCTCAGGACTGCTGCATGCAGACAGCATTTTGAGGAAGTCAATAGCCACTTGAGGCTGGGGCGTACCACTTCGCGCCGCTGGGGGCACAAGCCAGGCGAAGAAAAGGCTTGGCGAGGGTTAGGCACTTGCGGAATCCGCTGGCGGTGATACAATAATCTTGTTGTAAGATCGTTTGTTCCCACATCATATAATAATGCCAATTTATCGACCTTAACAGGTGCCACTTGTGGCACTCGAAAACTTACTTATGCAGCTTGTTGGTGCACGTTTCCTTGAGGAAAGGAGATCTGAAAGGCTTTGGCCGGGCTATGAAAGAGTCCGAGGAACCGTCATATAGCTTCGATCCAAGATCCAGCAGCACCCTGCTATACCTGCTTGAAAAGCGTGCATTTTATTGCACTGGAGATGAGAGGCACATATGCCTGAAGAACCCTCGATGTCTGGACCTTTCTCGCAAGGCCCCCCTGTGAATCAAGCAACCTCAGCCAGGAGCACGGCAGTAGAGTCAGGATCTCTCATACCAGTGCCGCGGAAACTGCTCATGTGGCTGACCTATGGGACAGCTGGCACCGTGCTCTTCCCTGTTATCTACCTGATCGAGGGTGCCACCCGCCCCGACTATAATGCCCTACAGCAGGCCATCAGCGCGCTCAGCCTGGGTCCAGATGGCTGGATACAGCAGGTCAATTTCGCTCTCTGTGGTGTAAGCGTCCTCTGGTTGGCTTTTGTCTGGCGCCAGATCCTCAGAGACGGCGTCTGTGCGACTCTTTATCCCATCATCCGTGGTATCGAAGGAGTGGGATTAGTGGCTATTGCAATCTTCTCGCAAGATCCAGGCTATGGCTATCCTCCTGGGGCGCCAGCCGGGGCGGGACCCTCGACCCTTGGGGGCACGCTTCACCTGAGCTTCACGATCCTGGTTGTACAGGCTATGTGCCTGGGCTTACTGGTCATTGCCTGGCGCCTCTGGAAAACTCCCCACTTGCGCGGTTGGGCAGCATTTTCGCTGGCGTGCGGTCTTCTGCCAATGGTGTTTATGCCTTTTTTCGTTCTCGCCCAGAACAATCCCCACAGTGCATTGGCTGGATACGCTGGCCTCTTCGAGCGCCTGGCAACCAACGCTGACACCATCTGGGGAACTGTGTTACTCATTCCTCTCTGGGCCGGAAAGAGGTTGATGCGGCCTTAAAGGAGAACTGGTTTAGAAGAGCGGGCAGATCTATTACTTCTTTACCTGCAAGGCCGGGATGCCCAACTCTGTCAGTAGAGAGGAGAGGCACGCAGGAAATTTCATTTTAAGCGACCAGGGCATCGTTGCGAGCGCTGTAGATGACTCGTTTGCGGATAGTTAGTTGGGGAGCCTGCTGATGGAGCTGCTGCTCACAGGATGCTGCCCGACGGGCGTCTGGGCCAGAGAGCAGCCTGAGCTGAGCATGGGAGTCCAGGCAGCTATTTCCGCTGAGGCAGTGGCGCAAGGTCACCACTGAGAGTTTCGGAGAACGTTCTCACTGCCGCCTTCGCTCAGGGCAGGCTGGGCTGTTCTGCTGACAAAAGCCAGCCTCAGTTGCCTCAGCTGCTCTGTGAGGCAGGTTTCCAGGGTATCTCTTCTGGGTCCTGGTAACAACAGGAAGCTTCCCCGGGTCCCAACCCCTACCCTGGGGGTACCCACTGGGGCACCGCTCCCTTTCTCCATGATCTTTCCGGAGGTTTGCTCTCTCCATCGACGTCGCCTGGTCCTTTTGGAGGAGTTTGGGGGCGAGCACCATGACCTCCCCTGGTATTGCCAGATCCTGCTGAACAGGCTCATCCATTGACTCTGGGATGCAGAAAGCTCCTCATGAAAGTATGGACAACAGGGAGCTAATTTGTTATCCTCTACAGAGGGAAACTCTCCAAACAGATCGAGCACCAGGGTATCTCTGGCGCCGGACTCAGCAAGAGGAGAAAGCGGTTTGCCTCGGCCAGGTGCTTTGCTCTGGGTGTGATTCTGGGGAAGAGCCGCTCTGCTCGCGTGTCGAGTGGAAATCACACGAGGGCAGAAACTGACATCGACGGATTGTCAGGCTCCAGGAGAGAGAAGTCAGGAGGCATGCTGAACCGTTACATAGACGGTCTCCGATCTTGGCTATCGTCGGACAACCGGAACGAAGGGCCAGGGAACCAGTGAAAGCCAGCCTACGCTGACATGGGGGTGTCAGCGTACCTACAGAGAAAACCAGGCTGTTGATCCTGGTAGAAGAGGACGGACTTTGGCAGAACCTGTAGCAGGCAGAGCAGAGAGCCACACGTGGTAATTGCTGATAGCAACCACAGCAAAGGTGAGTGTGTTCTGACAAAAGCCGACCTGAACTGTACCTCATACACACGAGAGCTGGTGCGATGTGATCCAGGGATACTTCCCTGGCAGCGGGCTTGCCCGTTCTGAGAGCACAAGCAGGCCCAGTCCTCCCCAGTCGTGCGGGGAGGGTGAGGCTGTTTTTGCCTGGCAGACGCATCAGGCAAGAGCAGCTGGCCTCTCTTGGGCAGAAGCCCAAGGGCCAGGAATCAGGTGTTCATCCAGCTCTACTAAGCTTGGGTTGACTTCGTTGAAGCAATGAAAGCGAAAGCCTGGCATGAGCGCCCTGAGCAACTCAAGAGCACTCCGGGACGCGCCCCTAAATCTTTGCTACACGGAGCACGAGCTGGCAAATCGTGCCCATCTCTCACAATGATCGCCGCCTCCCAGGTGAGTCTGCTCTGTTCCCCTGGACTACATCCATCCTGTATTGATCAAATCTGCAGCGAGCGAGTGCTCCTTCTATTCCCAAGGCTCCCCCTCAGACTTTCAGGCCAAGGGATAAGAGCCGGACAGGAACCGTTTGATCCTGGTCCACTCGCCACTGCCGATTGGGATGGTGGGGTGCTTCCCCGCCTGGCCTCAGCCAGACCGGGAAGCACCCCGCGTCTGGCTGACGATCCTTCCCTCAGGAGCCTCCGACTGTTGTTCCGACAAACAATGCCCTCACCCTTACAAGCGCCCTGCCTCTGCCAGCCACTCCTCCCCTACCCGCTTCATCACCGTGTGATGAAGCGCTTTTGCCATTGGGAGCAAAAACATGATCTAAGCCGGAGTGCAAGATGACAGGTAGCAGGAATGGAACCACTGACGGGAGCAAGTACCACGTTCCGTGCTTTCTGGGCCTCACCATTGCTATCCTCAGCGGACAGGGCTAGACAGAACATGTTTTTGCGCCAGGCTTCGCCGCTCTAGCCCTTGCAGACACAGAAGAAGGAGGAGGAAAACCATGCAGGAGAGAGACCTCCAGAAGAAGATAGCTGCGCCTATGCTGCCCGCTAGAATTCTCCATCGCCAGCGTTTAGTGACTTACCTGGAAGAAGCTGTAGGGCAGGTACAGAAAAGAGATGGAACCCAAGCTCACTATCAACTGGTGTCGCTGTGGGCACCCGCTGGTTATGGAAAGACAACTCTCCTGGCTGATTTCGCCCGCTCCACCTCGTTACCCTGCTGCTGGTATTTCCTAGAGCAAGAAGATAGCAATTGGGCTATTTTTATTCGCACACTTCTAAAGAGCTTGCAGAGTCTGTTCCCCTCTCTCGGTGAGCTGGAACCCCTCTTGACGAATCTGCTGTGCGAGGAGGTGACTGCTCCGGCTAAGAGCTACCAGCCAGCCCTTGATGCTCTCGGTCAGGCCCTGACAGAGGTAGCCAGACAGGATTTTGCCATTTTCCTGTGTAACTATGGAGCAGCCTATGCCTCCCTCACACAGCTCCTTCACCACCTGCTCAAGAGATTACCACCTTCAGCCACACTCGTGATAGAGAGCCGCACTGCCCTGGATCCCTCGTTTGCTCCGCTCTTTGCCCAGCGGCAGATCTGCGCTGTAAACAAAGCGCTGTTGCGCTTCACCGCCCGGGAGATTGTCGAGCTGGCCCGCTTGCAGGGCCTGAACAGATTGTCTGAAGAGGAAGCTGAACAGCTCGCGCGCGACTTTGACGGCTGGATTACTGGCATACTCCTGGCAACTCGTCTGGGAGAGCAGGCTGTCCCTGATCTCGGCGAGCTCGGAATACCTGAGCAGATGAAGCCATTGTATCAGCAGAGAATCATTGCTGAACAGAGGCGTGCTCATCTCACCTCATATTTGATAAATGATGTTTTCTCTCATGAACCAGAAATAAAAAGTTTTATACAGTTAGCATGTATATTTCAAGAAATGCACCCAGAGATATGTGATGCTCTCCTGGAAACGGACAAAGCCAGGGAGTGGCTGACCTATATGGAGCAGCAGGGGTTATTCGTCACCTCGCACCTGGATCACGGTCAGCGCTTCTATACCTGCCTCCCTGTAGTTCGTAGCCTTTTCCTGGAGCAGTTCAGACAAAGTGATCCGGAACGCTTCTATGCTCTCCACTGGCGCGCTGCCCGGCTGTGGCAGGACAGAAAGAATTACGAGCAAGCCATGTATCACGCACTGGAAGCGCAAGCCTATGAGCTGGCAGGAGAGATTCTGTTCACCTATGCCAGATTGCAGCTCCAGCAAGGACAGATTGATGGCATCATGCGCTGGCTCAACGCGCTTCCTGCCAGTCTGCTGGAACAGCATCCTCAGCTGCTGACGATACGAGCACACGTCCTGTTAGAGGAGGGTCAGCACCGGGAGGCTCTCTCACTTCTTGAGAGGGCCTTAACGCTTCTATCCGGAGTTGAGTACACACCTGCATCGTCTAAAAAAGCTACTTTTCTGGCCGAAATCTATCTTTTGCGCAGCAAAGCCTTGTTTCAAGAGGGAGAGTACACTCAAGCTTTGCAGCTCTGCCAGCAGGTACTGCTGCACTTGCCTGAGCACGAAGATGAGTTGCGGGCTGCAGCGGAGATGCGCCTGGGGATCTGTGCCTGCCTCCAGGGAGATGTGGCCACTGGCATCACTTATCTTCAGCAGGCGCTGCGGACCTGGAGTCATCAGCCATCGCTCAACCTGGCCATCGCAGTCCATAGCGCGCTGGCTAACACCTACTATCTCGTCAACAAACTTGACCTGGCCGAGCACCATCTCCTTTGCGCGATCAGCTATTGCGAGCAAGCGCGCAATATACGTGGCATTATCAACAACCGTATCTTGCAGGGGCTGATCCTGGGAAGGCGGGGGGCGCTCACTGAGGCGGAAGCTGTCCTGCAACAGGCACTGGTCATGGCCCGTGCTGCCCCAGGCTATCACCGAGGGGAGGCCTATGCGCTTGGGAATCTTGGTTCGCTGGCATTGGTGCAGGGGCACAGCCGGCAGGCACTCGCTTATTGCCAGGAGGCATTGGTGTTAGCCTGCCAGTATGGCAATCGTAGCTTGTGTAACTCCATCTACTCGACCATGGCCCTGGCCTACCTGTTCCTGGGAGATCAAACCAGCGCGCGGCATTTTGTGGAAGCGATCAGGGTAGGGGAAAGAAGTAGCGCACAAGGTGGCTACGAGTGGTCCTGGAGTAGACTGACCGCGGGCCTGGTCTATCTCTATCAGGGCTGCTACGAGCAGGCCTATACCAGTCTGGCAGAAACCGTAGCTCTTCTACGAAAGGCGGACCTGCGGCAAGAACAATTGCTGGCCACGCTGCGTCTGGCTGCCTGTCAGTTAGCACGTCAACACGTCGGCGAAGCCGTAGAGCTGCTAGAGGAGGTGGGGAGGCTGCTTGAGGAGGGCGAGACTGACAAGCTACTGGTGCTGGGGGAGATCGAGCGGCTGGCAGAGTTGCGTACGCTGATCGAGCGCGAGCCAGAGCTGGCGCACCTGCGAACACTGCTAGCGATAGAGAAGGCCCCTGAACAGAATGCCTCGGCCACACAGGGAGGCGTCACTGGCGGAAGCGTCGAGGAGCCGGGAGCCAGATTAAAGATCCTGGCCTTTGGTGAACCAATGGTGCTGGTTGATGATCAACCTATCAAGAACTGGCGCCGTATGAGTGCTATGGAATTGTTCTTTTTCCTCCTGAATAGTGACCAGCCGCTGAGCAGAGAGCAAGTGATTGCAGCGCTCTGGCCAGAGGACTGCGAGCAAGTCGATAAAGCTTTCCATATGGCCCTCTACTACCTGCGTAAGGCGCTAGGTAAGACATGCGTTGTTTTTAGCGTCGATGGCTATAGCCTCAACCTGGCGACCTGCTATGGAGGGAGCATCTGGTATGACGTCAAAGAGTTTCAGGGGAGATGGTCAGAGGCCAGACAGGCCCTGGCGCGAGGAGAGGAGGAAAATGCTCAGCAAGCATTACTCAGAATGGTCGAACTCTACCGGGGTGACTATGGAAGACCGTTCTATAGCGACTGGTGCCGCCAGCGACGAGACGAGCTGCGCACTGCCTATCTGGAGGCCCTGTGCCAGCTAGCGCAGATCGCCTGGAATCATCAAGACATGGAGGCGTGTATGTATTACTGGCGTAAGGCATTGGCAGTGGATAACTGCATGGAAGAGGCACACTACGGCATCATGCTGTGCTATATGGCACAGGGCAAACGCAGTGCCGCGCTACGCCAGTACCAACTCTGCAAAAAGATTCTGCAGCAGGAGTTGTGCGTAGAGCCTGGATCATTGTTACAAGAGCTGTACCGGAGACTCAGCAGCACCGCCGAATCCGCTCAGATGAGACAGATGGCACCAGGCAAATTAAGCGGGTTCTCTGGTTTCCTCCAGAGCCAGGCAGGGGATAACACTGACAAGGTATCCATACATAGGACGCCTGCGCAGGCGGAGAGGAAGATGGAGAGAGAATGGAGAGAGGAGGAGCAGTATGCTCCTAAAAGAGGGAAGGGACAGTGAGAAATAGGGGAGGGCAACATACCGCAGACTAAGATCCTATGCCTGATAGGAGAAAGAACATGCTGACGAGCAATGGAGACCCCGTCTGGCCTTGAGTTCTCACGGAGCTTCTGTACCTACTGCGGCCATAGCTTATGAGCTGATCCCTGGCAGTGAAGGTCTTCCAGGTCCAAGGAACAATAGCAGGTAAAACACCTGAATCGCTCAGTGGATCTGCTATGAAAAGATTCTGCTGGTGAGAGGCAGTGTCACACTTCGCGTGAAGATTAGCCTGTTCCAGGGTCATACTCAGCTCGATGGACTAATGCAGATTCTACGAGCGATGAAGCGTTGTATTACAGATTTTAAGGCACAAGGAGGTCACTTGAGGAAGGCGATAGAGGCACGGAAGGTGCTAGATGAGCGGAAGACCGGTACTGCTATCCTCTCAGCCCAGCAATTGCGCTGGCGCGAGAGCGTGGCCTTCGACACGGATCTGGCGGTGACGTTTGAACCCAGGCAGCTCTATGAGTTTAACACCCGGCTGTGGACCGATCCGACCCGGCTGAGGGCACTGCAGGAGCGACCGGACGAGCTGCTGGCAGCCTTCGGGCTGG
Source organism: Thermogemmatispora aurantia (assembly GCF_008974285.1). GTDB lineage: Bacteria > Chloroflexota > Ktedonobacteria > Ktedonobacterales > Ktedonobacteraceae > Thermogemmatispora > Thermogemmatispora aurantia. Next base: position 541,139 of record NZ_BKZV01000003.1, read on the forward strand.
CGAAGGCAGCGGCCTTGCTGCCCGAGGACACGGTGCTGGAGAACCGCCGGCTCACCGCTGAGGAGCTGGCCGCCATGCGCCAGATCATGGCTGCCGCCAGCCAGCAGGAGCTGTTCCTTCAGGCTCAAAAGGCACTGGGAACAGCCCTCAAGGATGACGGCTATGGTTTGCCACTCCTTGTAAGTCCAACAATTATCGCAGTCATTATGATCACCCTGCTGTGGTGAGATTCTCTTCAAAGAAAAAAGGAGGCTGTTCAATGAACGCGACAGAAGCACGGAAAGCTCTGGATGAGCGGAAGACCGGTACTGCTATCCTCTCGGCTCAGCAATTGCGCTGGCGCGAGAGCGTGGCCTTCGACACGGATCTGGCGGTGGCGTTTGAACCCGCGCAGCTCTATGAGTTTAACGCCCGGCTGTGGAGCGATCCGACCTGGCTGACGGCGCTGCAGGAGCGACCGGATGAGCTGCTGGCCACCTTCGGGCTGGCGAAGGCAGCGGCCTTGCTGCCCGAGAACACGGTGCTGGAGAACCGCCGGCTTACAGATGAGGAGTTGGCCGTCATGCGCCAGATCATGGGAATCGCTAACGAGCGGGGCCTACTCTCCCAGGAGGCACTGGAGGGAATGCTCAACCAGGATGGCTATGGTCTGCCAGCAGTCGCAGTTCTGGTTCTCCTCCTGGTTGTAGTCGTGTGCATCTGTGTAGCCTAAGCATGCTAGCTCAGCAGCCTGACTTTCAATCGTGGAGAGGACTGACATGTTAAACGCGACAGAAGCACGGAAAGCTCTGGATGAGCGGAAGACCGGTACTGCTATCCTCTCGGCTCAGCAATTGCGCTGGCGCGAGAGCGTGGCCTTCGATACGGATCTGACCGTGACGTTTGAACCCATGCAGCTCTATGAGTTTAACACCCGGCTGTGGACCGATCCGACCCGGCTGAGGGCACTACAGGAGCGACCGGACGAGCTGCTGGAAGCCTTCGGGCTGGCGAAGGCAGTGGCCTTGCTGCCCGAGGACACGGTGCTGGAGAACCGCCGGCTCACCGCTGAGGAGCTGGCCGCTATGCGCCAGATCCTGCTGGCCGCCAGTGAGCGGGGCCTGCTCTCCCAGGAAGCGCTGGAGCTGGCCCTCAGTGATGAGGGCTACGGTTTGCCTGCAGTTGCCGCTCTCGCTTTGGCAGTAGCCGTTGCTGTTTATCTCTGGGTGTATCTCTGGGGATAGGCTCCATTCCAACGAGCGAGGGACCGGTACAGTGCTGGTTGCCTGCCCCGGTCCCTTTTGTGAAGTGGCCTGCAGTGGCGTTGGAATCATACCCACGGGATGGACCTCGAAAGGAGCCAACTGTTTCGATGGACACGACAGAAGCACGGAAAGTTCTGGATGAGCGGAAGACCGGTACTGCTATCCTCTCAGCCCAGCAATTGCGCTGGCGCGAGAGCGTGGCCTTCGATACGGATCTGACCGTGACGTTTGAACCCATGCAGCTCTATGAGTTTAACGCCCGGCTGTGGACCGATCCGACCCGGCTGAGGGCACTGCAGGAGCGACCGGATGAGCTGCTCGCTGCCTTCGGGCTGGCAAAGGCAGCGGCCTTGCTGCCCGAGAACACGGTGCTGGAGAACCGCCGGCTTACAGATGAGGAGCTGGCCGCCATGCGCCAGATCCTGCTGGCCGCCAGTGAGCGGGGCCTGCTCTCCCAGGAAGCGCTGGAGCTGGCCCTCAGTGATGAGGGCTACGGTTTGCCTGCAGTTGCAGTTGTGTGCGTTGCGGTCACTGTTGTTACTTGCATGTCTCTGTTTATTTTTTTGTGGCTCACAGGAGCATAGGAGTTGGTATTGTCCTGTGAGCTACCTCCGGCAGGAAACTCGATCTTGGGCCAACTGGGCGTAACGAGTGGTTAATGCAGTAGTAAGAACTATACTCAGCCACTCGTGCAAAAGAGTCTGCGGCTACAGTACATTTGTCTTGTGCGCATCCATCGGGAATTGAGAGAGGGCAGTCGTCACTGACCTTCTGGGTTCAGGGTGATTGACCTAATCTGAAGGAGGGGAGCATGCTTCCAAGTCTTTTTTCGATATTTCTAGACTACAAGTGTAATTTCTGGTGTGGCCACTGTAGCGTAGGAAGCAGCCCTCGCACAGTCATGCCCATGCCACGAGAGCTTCTCCTCAAGATTATGACCGAGCTTCGGGAAGTGCCAACGGCCAAGGTGGTCGTTTTTACTGGCGGTGAGGCGACGTTGCGCAAGCAGCTCTTGCTCGAGGGGATCTCTCTCGCCAAAGCAGGTGGCTATGTGACGCGTGTGGTCAGCAATGGTGGATGGGCGACGACGCCAGAGCGTGCCCGCGCGATGGTCCGGGACCTCAAAAGCGCCGGTCTAGACGAGCTGAATACCAGCTATGACGATTTTCATGCTCCTTTTGCATCGATAGAATGCATTGTCAATCTGGTACGAGCTGGTCTGGAAGAGGGGCTTCGGATTGGCCTGGGGGTGATCGTGGACAAGAACGCTACCTGGGATGCGGCAGCCGTGCGACGTGCCCTCAGCGAAGGGCTAGGGATGGAGATCGCCGAGATCGAAAAACGGGTGGCAATTCTGGAGGACTATCCAACCCCTACTGGCTCAGGGGAACAGTTGGATGTGAACGGCCTGGATGCGGGAGACAAGCTCAACATGGGCTGTCCAGAAGTGCTCAAGACTGTCTCCCTGCACCCGAATGGTATGGTCAAGGCTTGCTGTGGGCATGCGATGTTCTACGCTCAGGATTTAACCTTGGGCAATCTGAACGAAGAGCGCCTGATTGATATTCTTACGCGCAGTCAGCAGAATCTCGTCTACTGGTGGCTTCATATGTTAGGTCCGAAGCGCATTCTTGATAAGCTTGGCGTAGAGGGGACCTATACCAGCATCTGTCATGCCTGCCAGGCGCTGCTTGCTGACCATCGGCAGGCAATGCTGGAGTACTTGAAGGCCCACCGTGATGAGGTGCTCCTGCAGGATGTTGTGCTTGGCGATAGCCTGAAGCGCGTTTCGACGATCGTCCTCAAGCGAAAAGAAGAGATTCTTGCTCAAATGAGAAGGCTGGAGTCATGAGCACCATTACATTAGAATCCGTCACGGCTGGCTATGGACAGTCACTTGTCCTCCACGAGATCAATCTGGCCTTCGATTCAGGTTTTCATGTGATCCTGGGAAGCAATGGAGCGGGCAAGACAACACTGTTCCGTGTCGGGGTGGGTATTCTCCCACCCCGCGCAGGCATCGTTTCTGTCCTGGGGTATGAACCGCATCGAGACAGTGAAGTCAAGCGTCTGATCGGCTACCTCCCGCATCGCCCTTCCCTCTCGGCAGCGCTCAGCGTGCGAGATAACCTGGAATTCTGGGGGCAAGTGCTCCGGCTTCCTTCCGCCCAGCGGCGGTCACGGATCGACCAGGTGGTCGCTGATTTGGAACTGAGCGATCTCCTATCCAAGCCAGCAGCTTCCTTGAGTAGAGGCCAGGCGCAGCGGGTAGCTATTGCTCGTGCTCTGCTCGGCGCTCCACAGGTGCTCTTTCTGGACGAGCCGACGACGGGTCTCGATCCATTGGCAGCACGTTCCTTGCGCGAGCTACTCAAGGGGTTGGCTCGGGCAGACAAAACGATCATTTATTCAACACATAATCTCTATGAGGCAGCTGAGCTGGCTGATGATGTGACCTTGATTGCGGCTGGTCGGGTAGTAGATCGTGGCTCCGTAGAAGCGTTGCACCAGCGTCATGCTCGTGCGCAGCGAGTCTGTCTGACAGTCGAGGGAGATCCGCGAACTATCCTGAGCGACCTGGGGTATGAAGCGGTACCAGACAGGGAGCAGTGGATTGTAGATCTTTCGGACCGGGCAGAGCGCAGTCGCATCGTGGCAGCGCTGGTGCAGGCGGGACTTCCTGTCCTTGAGGTACGGGAGCTGGGCAGTCCTCTTGAGGCAGTCTATGAAGACCTGGAGAGCGGAGGTCAACGTGTCTGAGTTAGAGCACGAGGTTTTCTCTGACGAGGATGCCGATCTTCTGGAGGCATCCAGTGGCCTGGATCGGGTGCTGCAGCTTACCGGGGCGTTATTATGGCGTGGGCGGCGCGAGCAGGGCGTGCGCTTGCTGGTGATTCCTCTCGCATTTGCTCTTTTTTTCCTCCTGCTTTGCCTGGTCACTCTGTATTTCCCCGGGCTGCTGACACCGCTTTCACGTTTCGCTATTCAGGCGCAGGCCCAGGCCTACTTTGGAGCGACGGTGCATGGCAATGCGGGCTTGGCTATGGCTTTGCTCCTCATTCAGGGACCCTATCTCATTGCCCTGTTCGCGGCCTTCATGGGTGCGACCCTGGCTCAAAACCTCGTTGGAACGGAGGCCGCTCGTGGCGGGCTAGAGCTGCTGCTGAGTTCCGCCTATCGCGTGCAAGAAGTCTTTGTGGCCTTCCTTCTGGCTTCCTTTGTCCTGACCATCTGCCAATGGGCGATTCTTGCCCTGGGAACGCTCGGCGCAGCGGCGACTGTTCTGGCCTTACTGCGAATCGCTTTCACGCTGCAGGCCCGCTACATTGCCCTTGCCGTTGCCGTGCCATTGCCTATTGCCCTCTGGGCAAACCTGGGGGCCCTCTTTCTGGGTATGGCTTTTCCGCGGTTAACCCAGATCCGTACTGGCAGCACGACCAACTTGATGCAATTGCTCGCCGCACTGCCAGCCCTGGCGCTGCTGATCCTGATTAATATTCGCCCGGATCTCAATGCCGGATTAATTGCAGCGATTGCCCTGGGAGTAGGTCTTGCCGGATCTCTCGTCAGCGCCGTGCTGCTGCGGGTCCGTTTTCGACCGGAGTTCGTGCTTGAGACCTGAGTGAGAAAGGTGATGGGGCAGGAAGCGACTGCTCCCGGCTCGTGCAACAACGAGGGAGAGCATCGTGGTTCCCCCCATGCCCTCGCGCGGGGTGCCGGTGCTTCTCTGAGGAACTGCTTGAGAGGCACCTGGCTGGAACAACCGCGATGCTCTCTGGTGACAGGATTCAGCAGTGAGATGTTCCGCTGTCCTACCTGGCAAGGGCGATATGGACCCACGGACAGCGAAAACTCGCAGCTATGGTGAATTTGAGAAAGGGGAAGAAACAATGCTGTTACCGCTGTCAAGTCTGATGACCCATATGCAAAGTACGGCCCCCGTCGGCTTGCTATGGCCCCTCTTGGCTTTGGACCTCATTCTGATTGTGATCGCGCTAGTGGACCTGATCCGGCGAGATCCGCGCACCGTGCGTGGCAAGAAGATCATCTGGGCTCTGATCATCCTTTTCATCAGTACCCTCGGCCCCATCTGCTACTTTGTCCTGGGTCGTAAGGAGGTCTGAGATGGCCGCTCCTGGCGAGGCGATCATCCGGTGTGAAGGTCTGCGCAAGACCTATGGATCGGTTGAAGCTCTCAAAGGGTTAAACTTGACGGTTTATCCTCACAGCATCTTTGGCCTCCTCGGCCCCAATGGTGCAGGTAAGAGCACTACCATCAAGCTGCTCACGCGCCAGATTAGGCCCACCAGTGGTCAGGCCTGGGTAGCGGGGGCGTCAATCACTAGCGCGAAAGCTGATGTGCGAGCTCGCATCGGCTATCTCAGTGAGCAGCCTGCTCTCTACACGTGGATGAGTGGCCAGGAATTCTTGGATTTTACTGGCGAACTGTTTGGGTTGAGTGCTAGAGACCGACGGCGCCGACGTGATGAGCTGCTTGAGCTGGTCGGCCTGACCGCTGCTGCCAGGCGCAGAATTGGCAGCTACTCCAATGGGATGCGCCAGCGCCTGGGCATCGCTCAGGCGTTAGTGAATCGCCCGGAGGTCCTTTTTCTAGATGAACCTGTGTCTGCGCTGGACCCAATTGGTCGCAAGGAAATCCTGGAGCTTTTTCAACGGCTCAAAGGCGAAGCCACTGTCTTCTTCTCGTCGCACGTGCTGGCCGACGTCGATCGTATCTGCGACGCTGTGGCAGTCCTCAATCGCGGCGAGTTGCTCGTGCAGGCTTCGATCACTGAACTGAAGGAGCGCTACGCTCCGCCGATGATCTCGGTTGAGCTGGAATGTGCGGCTGAAGATCTCCAACGTCTGCTGGCCCGGGAACCCTGGGTCCAGCACATCACTGTCAGTGGAAGCAGAGCGACTATCCTGGTGAGAGACCTGGCAACCGCTAAACGCGCTTTGCCAGCTCTGCTGGTCAACGCTGGTTTGCCGCTGCTGCGCTATGAGGTAACGCAGCCTACACTTGAAGATGTGTTCCTTCGCCTTGTGGGGAAAGAAGGCAACCTGTCAGGAACGGGAGAGGAAGCATGAAGCTCTACACCTTCTGGCCCATGCTCAAGAAAGAATTTCGTGAACAGAACCGGACCTATCGTCTAGTGATCTCTGTCATCGTTTTTCTCTCGCTGGGCATCTCTGCCCCGATTATCACCTGGCTGACGCCTGACCTTTTGAAAAACCTGGGGAACGGCGCCACGATTATTCTGCCACCGCAGACTGCCACTGATGCGCTCAGCACCTATTTGAAGAACATGGTACAACTGCCAGCCCTGGTCCTCATCTTGCTGGCTATGGGAACCATCGCCGATGAGCGCAGCCGGGGGACGGCAGTGACGATCTTGACGAAGCCTGTCCCACGTAGCATCTTTGTGCTGGCCAAGTTCCTGGCCTATGAAGGCACACTCATCATTAGCCTGATACTCGCTGCCTCTGGGGCATACTATTACACGAGCCAGCTCTTTAGTCCGCTTCCTGTTGGGTCCTTTGTGATCCTGAACATTGCTCTGCTGGCCTTCTTGACACTAACTCTGGCCCTGACGATCCTGTGCAGCGCGTTGGTACGCAACAGCATTGCAGCCGGGGGAATGGCGTTCGTTGGCTTCCTTGTCCTCGTGGTAGTGCCCAATCTCAACGCCTCGATCAGCAGGGTTTTGCCATCGGTACTCTTCCGCCCCGAGCGCGTAGCACAACTTGTAGCCGGCACTGCATCGCTGAGTGAGACGCTCTGGCCGCTGCTCGTCGGCCTGGGTCTGGCCGGCCTCCTCGTTGCGCTCACCTGTCTGGTGTATCACTACCAGGAAATCTGAACGCTGGCTGGCCTCAACAAGCAACAGCCTGTTCTGTTGGCGAGAGGACAGTGCCACTATCATAGCTTCACTCCTTCATTGCGTTCCGGTTTCAGCCGACCCACCCTGCTCTTGCTCCACACCCGCTGTGCATCGCGCTGCCTATGGCGGATCAAGGGTACAGCCCCGGATGATGACGCTGCACCAGCAGCCGCGTGGTCTGTCGAGATGCTGCTCGACGAGCAGGCGGTGACCAGCCTGGCCGTCGATCCGCTGAATCCACAGGTGCTCTATGTGGGAACCAGGGGCAATGGAGTGCTGTGCTCGAACGATGGCGGCAGAACTTGGCGCCCAGCAGGATTAGCTGGATACTTCATCAAAGCCCTGGCCGCCAGCCCGACCCAGCCTGGAACGGTCTACGCCGGGACCAAACCAGCGCGCGTCTTCGTTTCGCACAATAGCGGCGCGAGTTGGACGGAGCTGGCCGCGTTTCGGCGCATTCGCTCGCGCTGGCTCTGGTTCACGCCTGCTGAAAAACCTCACAGTGCTTACGTGCAGGCGATTGCGCTCTCGCCCACCGACCCCAAAACCATCGTGGTGGGCGTTGAGTTTGGAGCGGTGGTGCAAAGCCGCGATGGGGGGCACTCCTGGACAGGCCACCGTCGGGGTGCGCTGCGGGATTGCCATTCGCTTGCTTTCCATGTCAGCAATGGCTCCTGGGTCTACGAGGCGGGCGGTACTGGGGCAGGCGTCTCGGTCAGTCGGGATGCCGGCGTTACCTGGACGCAACCCAGGGAAGGGCTTGACCGGCACTATGGTTGGGCCGTTGCTGCCGATCCTGCCTGTCCGGAGGTCTGGTATGCCTCCCTGTCTCCCAGTCCTGGATCAGCCCACAGCGAGCACAACGCTCAAGCGGTCATTGCTCGTTCAGTGGGAGACGCGCCCTGGCAACTCCTGGCAGGGGGGTTACCGCAGCCACTCAATCATATGCCGTACGCGCTGCTCACCGACCCTGCGGCTCCGGGCCATGTCTACGCTGGTCTCGCCAATGGCGAGGTCTGGCATTCAACTCATTACGGTGAAAGCTGGCGTCGTCTGCCAGTCCAGTTTGAAAACATTCACCGGACGTTGGTGCTGCTCTCGTCAGGGAAAGCGGCTCTGTCATAGCCACACCCAGCAAGGCAAGCCCCTGCTGCCGACCCATCCAGACCAGACGGGTTTGCGTCTTCGGTGCTGTGTGTTCCTCTGAGCAGCAATCCAACGCGGGCGAGCAGTAGACAGCGCTGCTGGGATACCCGCGCGAGTCAGAGAGCAAAGAGAACAGGACAGGCCCTTTCGCTGAAGGGCATCGACTCAACTTTGCTTCCACCAGCCAGGCAGCCTTCGTCTTATCAGCTCACGCCAGCTCGTCTGGTAGACTGATTTGACACCATAGCCAGAGGATACCAACCACACGATAGCCGGAGAGAGCACCAGTTTCAGTGATGCAGCCCTCCCGAGGTATGAGTTCTGGCACGTGCATTGCCTCTTAAGCAAGAGGCATCAGCCAGACTGCTGCTGACCTGCAAGTCGATCACTTCCTGCCAGCTGCCATCCCTCGGCAGAGCCGGGGGAGACAGCCGGCTACAGACTTGGCCAATGCCTCCTTTCTCACTCTAAGAGATGGACGGGCCTGGGTCCTGTCCCGCCATCGCCACGGGTGACGGCTCAGGTGAAGACAATGAGCGGTTTGATGATGCCATCTCGCTTCTGGTCCATCATCTCAAAGGCTCGCTCCATCTCTTCGAACGGGAAGGTGTGGGTAGTCATCGGCGTTGGATCAACGCGCTTCTGCTGGAGCAGGAGGAGCAGACGCTCCAGGCGCAGACGCCCGCCAGGGCAGAGCCCCGTAGTGATCGTTTTTTCTGCCATGCCCACTCCCCAGTCCAGACGCGGGATATGGACAAACTCGCCATGTCCGTGGTAGCCGATGTTCGAGATGGTGCCACCTGCTTTGGTCACCTTCACGGCGTTCTGGAAGGTGACATCGCTGCCCAGTGCTTCGATGGCCGTATCCACCCCCTGCCCGGCGGTCAGTTCCAGGATACGCTTGACCACATCCTCGCGGGAGAAGTCGACGATGACATCCGCCCCGTAGAAGTGAGCCAGCTCCTGCCGCCGGGGCACCGACTCCACGGCGATGATCAGTCCCGCTCCCAGCAGTCTGGCCCCAGCCGTGGCCATCAGCCCGACGGGTCCCTGCCCAAAGACGGCCACTGTTCCGCCGAGCGGGATACGCCCCTGTTCCGCTCCCATGAACCCGGTCGAGAGCATATCTGCGCAGTAGACCGCCATCTCGTCAGAGACATCCGGGGGGATCAACGCCATGTTGGCATCAGCCTCATTCACGTGAAAGTACTCCGCGAAGACGCCATCTTTGGTATTGGAGAATTTCCATCCTCCCAATGGTCCACCTGACTGAGAAGGATGGCCGGCCTGGGAGGCAAGAGCCCCCCAATCTGGGGTAATAGCTCCGACGACCACCCGGTCGCCTGGGCGAAACTGGCGCACCTGGCTGCCAACAGTGTGCACGATGCCCACTGCCTCATGGCCGAGCGTCAGATTGGTGCGAGGGCCGATGGCTCCCCGCACCGTGTGCGAGTCCGAGGTACAGATGAGCGCCCGCGTCGTGCGCACAATGGCATCGTTTGGACCTGGCTCAGGCACAGGCTTCTCCATGAAACCCACTTGACCAATGGCCTTCATCACAAAGGCTTTCATGATCGTCGCTCCTGTGTTTACTAGACTCGCCCGCTAGCGAGTACACTGCCAAAGCAACACTCATTCGTGTCGTCGAGAGCACTGCGGTTTAGCTCCTGCGCTGGCAGGTCGCTGCGCTGCTGCTCTCCTTCGAGAAGTATAGGCTGTTCCTGTCACAGGTCCTGCACAGCGGTCCCTTGCCTTATCACGGTTCACCTCCGAGGAAAGGAGCCAGACACCGCTCTGCTCAGCGTTCCCCAGGTGCGGCGCTGGCCCCGCAGGAAAAGGAAAGACCGTACAGGCATGGGCCGGGCTTTTCCTTTGATCTTGATTTCTCTCAGGAGAGCGACCAGTGACCAGAGCGGTGCAGCGAGAACCTCCTGTGATGAGCGAGCCTGTTCTTGTGCAGGCCCTGTGAAGCGCCGGGGGTATATATTCCCCATGAGTAAGGAAAATGGGGGAATGACCGTGTGCTCCACCGCTGGTAAGCAGAGGCCGGGGCCTCCGAGCCAGTCGAGAAACGGAAAGAAGGAGAGCAGTCATGTGCAAACGAGAGGCTGAAGACTTCCGCTCTCTGCGGGAGCTTCAGGACAAACTGGTACGCCTGGGCATTCTGACCGACGAGCGACTGACGCGCGCGCTGAAGGCCGTAGAGCTGTTCGATCCAGCGCTGGCACAGACGGTCCTGCCGGCAGACCCGACGATTGCCAGCCTGCAGGCCACGATCGAGGACGAAGTGCGCGCCTTCTTGCTCGAAGCGGAGGAGATGGGAGACAGCACACTGCGTTTCCTGGTGTCATTGCCTGTGCTGGGCAGCGAGCTGCGCCTGCTGAGCGAGGAGGCGCAAGAGCTGGCCCGGTTGGTCGTCTGGCTCAGCTCCTCCACCGCGCAGGTTGGTCAAGCAGATGGGAAGGCGGGACAATGGCCTCCCGCCCTGGCCGGGCAGGGGGAGCAACTCCTGACCTTCGGGCGTCAGATCAGCGCCTCGGCGATGGCGCTGGCCCTGGCGCTGGCAGAACAGGATACCCAGGGAGCGCAGCGCCTGTGGCGGCAACAACGCCGTCTGCAGCATGAGCTGACCAGGCTGCAACGCAGTTTGCTTCTGACCATGCCAGCTGGCGCGCTCACTTCCACGGGGACCAATGCCACGGCACAGCCCTGGATCGCCTATCTGTCCGCCCTGGCCCTGCTCTTGAAACGCATCAGTTCCCACGCTGCCACGCTCTGCGAGCGGCTCATCTTCGTGGTTGAAGGAGTCCGCAGCATGCGGATGCTGCAACGTCTGGAGGCTCGCCTGCTGGTTGACCGCTGCCATGAACCAGCCCAGTGAGGGGACGCAATGAGAGGGGAGGAGCCTCTGAGTCCGCCGTTCTGTCACTGCGTCCGGCTCCTCTTCAGGCTCTCTCCCTCCTCGCCCTCCCTGTCTCAGCTCCCAGAGGGTGGGAACTGGTCCTGCCAGCACCAGCCCGGACCCGTCTCAGAAGCGGAAGATGGCCGCCAGCGGGCCTGGTGTGGGCATATGCTCCGGCGCCACTACGGAAACCAGGCCATCGTGGAGGATCGTCTGGGCCGCCAGTTGATCGACCAGGTCTTCATCGCCGGGCCGTGCTTCGGCGTGGACATCGATGGTCTGTGTCACGGGGTCCAACCGTCCCCAGATAGTGGCCTCCTCAGCGATGAAGAGGAGCTGGATGCGCCCACTGCAGGCCGCCCGAGCAATCTCGTCCAGGTCTGCAGACGCTTGCCCGGTGCCCTCACGCTCGCGAAAGCGGGCCAGGGTCTCCTGTTGCGCCTGCCGCAAGGAAGAGACGACCAGCGGCCAGGCTCGCTGACGGAGCAGAGCGGCGCTCACCTCATCAAAATTCCCCTCCAGGCCCTCTTTGAGAAGGAACGGATAGGTGTTGACACGGCGATAGAGCGCCTGGAGTGGGGAAACAGCGGCCAGCACCAGTGGTGCTTGCTGGCTGCGCAGGAGAGCATGCACCGCATGATCGATCTGCCGGATATACCGTAACTCATCCGCCTGCTCCTCCGGTTCGCCCGCGCCCTGGCCGTGATACATCACGGCCCCACGCCTTCCGTGGTGAGTCACCGGGCTACCGCTATGGTATTGGAGCGCATGGGCTCGTGACCACCGCTCCCGCCAGGAGCCTGGGGGGCTGGTGATGCTCTCAGGCAAGGGTATCTCTTGCTGGCCGAATGGGTGACAGACCAGCAGCCGCACGTGCTTGCGGCTCAGCACGAGGAGATAGAAGTGCTCGTTGTGGCTCAACAGTGGTAACAGCGGTTTGATGAAAAAGTGCGCTCCAATCACTACCTGGGGGCGAGGGGCATACGAGAGGTGATAGATCCGATAGAGGGTAGCTGAACGGAAGACCGCCAGCCCGGGCGAAACTGTGTTCCACAGCGAGGTCTCGGCGGGCAAGGCCTCGATGGGCGCGAGGAGACTCCGCTGCTTGGCCACACTGAGCTGCGTTTGCGCCAGGCGCTCACGCGCCTCGTGGAGCAAGCGCTTCAGCAGCCGTGGTCCAAGGTAATAGCCCTGACCTTTGCTGGGTGTGGGCAGATAGAGCGAGAGGCACGGAGCATCCTCGCTGGACAGCACCGTCTTGATTTCCTGATAGTATCGGCTCTGCTGCATGGGGCATCTCCCTGACAACCGACTATGCTATAGCTTTCTCTTCTTGAGAAAAGCCTAGAACGGACCGCTCACGAGCCTCTCTCAGGAGGCCCTGTCGTCTTCACAGCCTGGTTACAGGACGCATGCGCGACAGCGCTCGCTGCACCGGGGTGGCAGCTCCCTCCTTCCTATTCTGCTTCTGCTGCGTTCAAGAGGGCTGTTTGTGAGGCAGGCGCACGCCCCTGTAACGCTTTTGTGAGATCGATCAGGTATGCTCGGAAACAAGGAGGAGACAGGCAGACAGTAGAGCAACAGTCAGACGATGCAAGGACCAGCGGTCTCCAGCCAGTGCGTCTGGTGTGCTCCGAGGCGGGTCCCTGATGGTGCCATGGGGATGAGCGAGCGGCAGAACAGCAGACCACTGAGCACCGCTGGCAGCACAGAGCAGAAAGGAGGAACAGACCCATGTTTCGCCGCATTCTTGTGCCCCTGGATGGCACCCCCGCCGCTGAGCGAGCCTTGCTGATCGCCGCGCACCTGGCGCGTGCGGCCCAGGGGTCAGTGACGGTGTTGCGCGTGATCGAGTGGCCTCCCCCGGGGGTGCTCGCCGACAGCAGCACACTCTTCGACCCTTCCAGCAGCCTGGCAGAGCACGAGATTGCCAGGGCCACGCGCTACCTCAACGAGACCGTCCAGAACTACGCGCAGGCCCTTGAGCACCTGCCAGTCGAGCAGGAGGTGGCCTTTGGCCCTCCGGCCTCGACGGTGTTTTCGGCAGCGCGCCTGGAGCAAACGGATCTCATCATCCTATGTACCCACGCCGCCAGTCGGCTCAAACGGTGGCTTGTTGGCAGTATGGCGCAGCAGGCCGTCAGACGCAGCCCGGCTCCCCTGCTGGTCTTCCATGAACAGGGGCCGTTGCTGCCGTTCCCACGGCCAGGGCGCCCGCTGCGTTTGCTACTGCCGCTGGACGGCTCGCTGACCGCGGAGGCCGCTCTCAAACCGGCCTTGCGGCTCCTGGCGCTGCTTGCTCCACCCGAGCTGAGCCTGGTACAGTTGTTGAGTGTCGTCGATGTCCCTGGCTACGGGACGCTGGGGGGAATGCGTATCCCGGACCCGGGCCTGCGCGAGCAGCTCCAGGAGGAAGCCAGGAGCTACCTGGAGGGAGTGATGCAGCGCGTGCGCCAGGAGCAACTGGCCGACCCTGCTGTGACAATCACGTCCGCAGTGATCGCCAGGAGCAATGTCCCTGGGGCCATTCTCAAGCATGCCGCGGCTGAGGATGCGCAGGACCCGGCCCAGCACTTCGATCTGATCGCGCTGGCCACCCACGGACGCAGTGGCCTGGCCCGTCTCCTGCTCGGCAGCGTCGCGGAGCAATTGCTTGCGAGCAGTAAGCTCCCCCTGTTTATTGTTCGTCCTGGGATGCTGCATGAGGGCGAAGGCTCAGCAGAGGAGTCAGCGGGCCAGGCAGAGGAGCGCAAGCCGCCGGCGGCTGACGAGTCAGGGGCCGCTGGTTGGACGGGCCTCCTTTGATCTGACCGCGACTGACTGCAAGGGGAGCGTCCAGCCTTGACGATGAGAGGCGTGCCATCTTGCCAGGCACGCCTCTCATTGATTACTGGTAGACCTGACCAGCTCGCTCCCTGGCTGCTCCCTTGCACCGACCTCAGCCTAAATGAGGCCCTGGGGGATCAGGTGCCAGTAGGCATGGTTCAACAGCTGCTTCTCAAGGTGGTAGAAGAGGCTTGGACGCGGAGGCTCAGGCGGGTGCTCATAGTTAAACACCAGCTGGGTGGCCCGGCGATTCCCTGTCTCCAGGAAACACATCACCTCTCCATCGTAGAGAGCCTCATCCCCCTCAAGCGTCTCTCCACGGATCGCTGCCGCCAGACGCCTGGCCAGGACGCGGGCTTCAAAGTGGGCGGCGGAACCGCTTTTAGGCACCGGCAGATCGGTGGCATCCCCGAGAGCATACAAATGCTCCTGTCCTTTGACCTGCAGGGTGTAGCGATCGGTCGGAATCCATCCCTGGCTATCTCCCAGGCCGGATGCTTCGATGACCTGCGCCCCGCGATGCGGAGGGACCAGGATCAGCAGGTCGAAGGGGACTTCTTCGCCTTCCAGCGAGCGAATCACCCGGCGCTGCTGGTCGACAGCCTCCGGCGTAAAGAAGACTCGTGTGGCGATCTCGCGCTCTTCCAGCCAAGGAGCCACCATTTCCGCCACCCGCTCGATGGTAAAGACGCGCGGGAGCGGATAGAGGTACTCGATGACGGTGTGCTCCCGGAGGTAATGCTGGCGAAGCCAGTCGTCGAGCAGAAAGGTGAATTCCAGGGGAGCTGGAGGGCAGCGGTAGGGGATACCGGCTACTGCAATCACGATGCGCCCGCCGGGAAAGGTGCTCAGGGCCTGACGCAGCCGCAGCGCTCCCTCGGTGTCATAGAAATGATGCCATACCCCCGGCCCTTCTTCCAGTCCTGGCAGATCGGCGAAGGCGAGCCGCGCCCCTGTGGCCAGCACCAGATCGTCGTAGACAAGGACGCTCTCCCTCTTTCCCCCGGCTGGTTCGAGGGCGTTGCTCTGGTAGACGTGCACCTGATGATTGGCCACATCAATCTGTTGCACCTGCCCGATCAGCAGGTGAACGCGCTGGTGCAACAATGTCCGCTCATCGCGGACCAGCAATTGGCTCTGCGGGTCGCTGTCGTTGAAGGGCATATAGAGCCAGAAAGGCATGTAGACATGCCTCCCTGTGCTATCAATGAGGGTGATCTCGGCTTCATGCGGGCGTAACTGCCGCGCCAGCATATTGGCCGTGACCGTCCCTCCGACTCCTCCACCGATGATGATAATCTGTCGAGGCATAGGTAGGCCCTCCTCTCGGTCTGCCTGGCATTAGCGTTTTCTGCGGACAACGAAACGGGTATATCCCTGCTCCGGGAAAGTCCCCAGCAATTCGTGCCCGGCCTTCTGTACCCAGGCCGGAACATCGCGGGCCGAGCCTGGATCGCTGGAGAGGAGCGCCAGTGTCCCTCCGACCGGGATGGCTCTGATCCCCCGTATCAGCTCCATGAGGGGACCGGGGCAGAAGCTGCCCCGCGCATCGATTTCTTTATCAATCTGGATTTCTCCCGGCTTCTCTGGCATGGTATCCTCCTTTCTGGCTCTCATCTGCTGCTATGCTGCCCGCTGCCTCCGTTCAGGCTGGGTAAAGGAAGAGGGGCAGACAGACAGGCAGGCCTCAGATGAACAGGGTGATGCGGCTCTCGCTGGCCCGTTCGATGAAGCTCGCTACGCCGACAACCTCTTCGACTATCGGCTCGAGATCTTCCAGCTTCATGTCGAGCAGCTCCAGGGTCATAGCGCAGGCATAGACATGCACCTGACCCAGCTCGTGCGCCTGCTGTAGTGTCTCTAGCCAGCCAGGAACCTGCTTTTTACGCATCTGCTCCAGCAGGGCAGGCCCGAGATCGCCGGCATCTTTGCTGACGCTCACAGTGGCCTGGGCTGCTCCCTTACGGAAGGCCTGCAAGCCCCACGTCGTGAGGAACAGCTCGACCTCCAGCCCCATCGCGACAGCCCCACTGGTCAATGTGGCAACGGCCATGAGCTTGTCCGCTGTTCCAGAGAAGACGATCAGCGACATGCGATTTTCCATGATGCCTGTGACTCCTTCCTTCTTGTCTCGTCTCGCTTGTCTCGACCAGGGACGGGCATTCAGGTCAGCCAGGCGGGCCGCGTGGGCTGCGTGCTCACTGTGCTGTGGTATTCTTGTTGGCGACTACCTCCGCGGCGACCTCCCGTCCCGTGTCCACGTCAAGCAGCCGAAAGGTATGGGTAATGCGCGCAGCTTTGTTCAGCATGGCCTCGGCGCCACAGTAGCGCTGTATTGAAAGATCGAGTGCTCGGGCCACTGCCTCGGCCTGGAGCTGTCTTCCGGTGAGGAGATGCTCTACCTTGATCTCTTCAAAGACTTTCGGATGGGTGGTCGAGCGGATACCCTCGACAACGATCTCGTAGGAGATCACTTGCTGACGCTGCTTGCGCAAGATGGAGAGCACGTCCATCCCGCTGCAGCCGGCCAGGCCGATGAGCAGCAGTTCCATCGGACGGAAGCCAGCATCGTGGCCGCCGTGCTCTGGCGCAGTGTCCAGTCTGAGATGATGGCCGGAGCCAGCTTCGGCTTCAAAGCTCAGGCCCTCGACGAGCCTGACCCGGGCTGTCATTTGTTCTGCCATTGGTCTTCTTCCTCCTTTGAGAAAGCCCAAGGGGCTTTCTCTCGTTAGAGCAGTATAGGCGCCGCAGCTCGCCATACCATCACGAGGGGCTGGCCAGCCTTCTCAAGGCGGTCACAACAGCCAGGAGAGAGGTCACTGGTATCTTTCTTTGTCCGTGCCAGCTCCCTTCCCAGCCTGGCAGGAGAATGGTCCTGGAGTGGTCTAGAGGTGAGCGCTGTCTGTGAGGAGCAAAGGAAAGAGTTGAGAGAGTCCTGAGAAGGGGAGCAATCATGCTATGTAGGGAAAGGGGAGAAAGGTCGACCCCCCTGCGGCTTCCTTCACGACATGAGGAAGACCGCTGCCAGGAGTGGAAGGAAGAGATCATGTTTCAGCGCATTTTCGTTCCTCTCGATGGCTCGCGGCGCGCTGAGCAAGCCATAGGCATCGCAGCGCACCTGGCTGCTGCGGCCCACGGAAGCGTTCTGTTGTTTCAGGCAGTCGATCTGCAGCCTGAGCGATGGCCTGTGTTTTTCCGCAGCCAACAGGTGCTGGAGGCTGCCACGTTCACCGCCGTTGCTCAGGCGCAAGCGTACCTTGAGCAGCAGGCTCGCGACTCTGCTCTCACGGGCCTGCCCGTGGAGGCTCGGGCCAGGGCAGGGAAAGCGGCTTCTACCATCCTGCGTGAGATTGAGGCGACTCAAGCCGACTTGCTGGTGTTGGCCTGTCACGGTCCCAATCCCTGGGCCGTTGGCAGTGTCACAGCCCAACTGATACGCCATGCTCCCGTTCCTCTCCTGATATGGCGCGAAGATAGCCCGAGCCTTAGTCAGGCTGATATGCAGACCAGACGTCGCTGGCGGCTTTTGGCTCCCCTCGATGGATCACTCTGGGCCAGGGCTGCTCTTGAGCCGGCGGTTGCCCTGATGCAGGCGCTGGCCACCCAGGCCGAAATCTCGGTGCATCTGTTGCGCGTGGTCGTGCCTGTCCCTGTCCAGGGTGAACAGGAGGGAGCGCGCTGGCTACTGCAGCAGCGCCTTCGCCAGGCTGAGGAGTCTTTGTCGCAGGCAGGCAAGGAGCTGGAACGGCTCTGGAGACGCAGCGCGGCCACAGTACAGCCTCCGGCGCTCACCTGGTCCGTCGCTGTTGATCCTGATGTTGTGCATGCTATTGGGCAAGTGGCCCATCCCGATGAACCGTTTCCTGGCCGGGATGGCACGGGCACACCCGACTTGCTGCTCTTAAGTGCCTGGGGAAGCAATGAGGCGGATCAGCGGCGACTGGGCAGCGTAGCCGAGCGCCTCTTGCAGCTTGTGAGTCTCCCCATCTTGCTTGTTCCCACCCGAGCCTTGATACAGATCCTCCACGGCGCCGCTCAGGCACCGCCACAGATGGGCCAGTGACCAACCAGTAAGAAGCGAGCCGGGCCGCCCCCAATCAGAGAGATGCCACCTGCCACCAGACAGAATCGCAGCCGTTGGCAAGAGAAGAGACCAACGGCTGCGATTCTGCGAGCACGTGTCATGAGCCTAGGGCTGCACGAGTCGACAGGCCAGGCGCGGCTGCCCCAGGATGTCGAGCAATTGGGCAAGCAGCACCGGCAGCGGACGGTCAGTACGGAATGGCACCCCGATGATCTTCTCCGTCTCCGGAAGGCATGGCTGCCAGTGAGCACACTGGGCATCATAGAGGTCTGGCCGCCCGTCAGAGGCCTCGACTGTACTCGATCGCAACGACAGCTCGCCGGTGCCGCTTGAGCCTGGGGCGGCGACTCGCTGGCGCTGGCTCCAGCGATGACGGAGCCGCGCTAAGGCTTCTTCCTTTGGACAAAAGCACTCGATGAAGAAAGTGGGAACGCCTTGAGCAGCAGCGGCCTGGGCCATGATCTGCCGATCTTCGCGGCGCAGAAAGGAGGCATCCAGAATCACCGAGCGCCCTTCTTGCAAGGCCAGGATGGCCAGGGCATGGAGCGCCTGATAGGTACGTGTCCCCCAGGCCGGGGCATAGATACCTTTTCCAAAAGCCTCAGCCCGCGTCTCACCGGGAGCGAGGCCCGCCAGACGCTTGCGAATCACATCGGACGAAAAGAGCGCCGCCCCAGTCGTTTGTTGGAGGGTCCGCGCCAACGTGCTTTTGCCCGTACCCATCAAGCCGCCAATCATGACCAGCGTTGCTCCGGCAGGTCGACTGGCATAATGAGCGGCCAGCGCAAACAAGGCGCTCGCCTGCTGCTGAGCCTGATCGCGCTCCTCCAGAGGGACCTCGGGTTCATCCAGCAGCAGCGAGGCCACTTTGCCACGCACGCAGGCGCGATAGCACAGATAGAAAGGCAGCACCTCGCGTAAGCTCTCATCCTCTGTGGCCCTGACATAGGCATCGACAAAAGCATCCGCCAGGTCCACTCGTGCGCTATATTCCAGCTCCATCGCCAGGAAAGCTACCTCAGCGGCGATGTCAGCATAGCGAAAGCGGGTATTGAACTCGATGCGGTCCAGAAAAAGAAGCTGTGGCTCCTGCTGTCCGTCCTCGGGGGGAGACTCCAGCCAGTAGACATGCTGGAGGCGCAGGTCTCCGTGCCCATCTCGGATGCATCCCTGGGCGATGCGCCCCAGCAACAGCGCCCGGCGCTGCGCAAGAAACTGCTCGACGTAGCGTTGAATCTGCTCGTAGGTTGACTGATCCAGGGTGCGACCAAGGTAGGGCTGAAGCTGGGTCAGGGTCTCCTGCCAGTTGAAGGCTAACAGCTCCGGCTGGCCATAGCGGCGTACTTCGTCATCTGCGCGGGCCTCGGCATGGAAGGCGGCCAGACGCCGGGCGACCGCTTCGAGCATCGCCGCCGAGAGGCGCCCGCTCTGGAGCCAGCCGGCCAGGGTTGCTGTCTCGGGGAGACGACGCATCACTACTGCATAGTCAACAACCGTCCCCTCTTCGAGAGAAGAAGCAGGCTCTGGCACGCTCTCCGGCGAGAAGATCGGGCCAATATGCATCTCCTCTCGCTGGGTGCGCACGATGGGGGCCACGCCCAGATAGATGCCGGGCGCCAGCGGGGCATTCACAAGAACCTCCTCCCGACACCACTGGCGGCGCAGCATCGGCGTTGAGTAATCGAGAAAGCCCAGATTCACCGGCTTCTTCAATTTATAGGCCAGATCAGGGAGGAGCACAACCACGGAAGCGTGAGTCTGCACCAGATGAGGAGCTGAAGCGGCAGGCGTCGACTGGTGCTGGGCGCTTGCCGCGCGCGCTGGCGCCTTCCCTGCCAAAATAGTGGTGATCATGGCCTCTGCTGCCTGCATGACCGATGGCGCTGGCATGGTGCTTCTCCTCAGATGGCTCAGCAACACGATGTCCTGAAGACGGCAACCTGACTGACAGGAGGCAGGAAGGTCGCTGCCAGACTGCCCCTCCTACCTGGTCGCTACGGCTCCATTGCCGCACCGGCCCTGAGCCACCCCGCTGGTAGAAGCCAGCTGGCAGCGCCTTCCAACCCGAGACAAGATGAGCAAGGCCATTCGTTCTGCCCCTGAGCGAATCCCGGCTGCTCCTGTCAATAGAACCATAGCACCTGCACCGCACGGCTCCCTCTCCAGGCCTCGGCCAATGCTCACAGGGCGCTCACAGTACCCGCCTGCCCTGCCCGGTTTCTAGCGGGATGCGGCTCACGCGCAAGGCATTGAAAATGACCAGGACATCAATGCCCTCTTGCAGAATGGCGCCTACAGCCGGCGGTATCCAGCCAAAGGCCGCCAGCAGCATCGCTGTCGCGCTCAATCCCATTCCCACCCAGATTCCCTGACGGGCGATACGCATGACACCGCGCCCAAGCCGTACAGCGGTGGCGATGCGCCGTACATCCTCGGAGAGGAGCACGGCATCCGCGACGCTGGCCGCTGCGGTCAGCCCCTGCTGTCCCATGGCGATCCCCACGGTGGCGGTGGCCAGTGCGGGCGCATCGTTGACCCCATCGCCGACCATCAATACTTTGCGCCCTTTGTTGAGGTAATCGCGGATGACCTGGACTTTCTCTTCCGGTAAGCAGCGCGCTACCGCGCGGTCCATGCCGGCAAGGGCTCTGATCCGCTGGGCCATCTCCTCGCCGTCGCCGGTCAGGAGCACTCTTTCCTCAATGCCCGCTTGCTTGAGATCAGCCATGAGTTGGGCAAGATCAGCCCGGGGTCGATCCTCCAGAACGATCAGCGCCAGGCAGTAACCATTCACGGCCAGAAAGCTGGCGATCTGGCCGGTCGCTGTCCACTGCTCGCGGGCCAGCAAGAGGACCGGCGGGAGCGGGATTCCGCGCTGACGCAGAAAGGTACGGTTGCCCACTGTGACCTCATAGATCGGCTCCTCCGGCGCCGCAGTCAGACGGACGCGCCCCGCGACTCCTTTGCCAAAGACTTCCTGGAACTGCTCAGTTAGTCCAGGAGCCAGCCCTTGCGCGCGGGCGGATTCGACAATAGCCCGCGCCAGGATATGCGAGGAAAGCTGTTCCACTGAGGCCGCCAGGCGCAGTAAGGTCGCATCATCGAGGAGGGGGGCCTCAGCAGGCACCTCCGACGCCGGCGCTCGCCAGAGCCTGGAGACGGAAGGCATCCCCAGGGTCAAGGTTCCGGTCTTATCAAACACGGCCACCTGCACCTCACCGAGAGCTTCCACAGTCGCGCCGCTCTTGACAATGAGGCCTGCTCGGGCCGCCCGGTCGATGCCGGACATGATGGCGATCGGCGTGGCCAGAATCAGAGGGCAGGGCGTGGCTACTACGAGCACAGCCAGGGCCGTGATACCGCTCCCGGTAAGCAGCCAGGTCAGTGCAGCGAGCGAGAGGCTCACAGCGGTAAAGAGGACGCTGTAGCGATCGGCCAGGCGGTGAAGAGGAGCTTTCTGCTCTTGAGCCGCGGCGACCAGGCGCACAATCTGAGCGTATTTGCTCTCAAGGCTGCGTCGGGTGGCACGCACTTCGAGCGGGCGATCGAGATTGAGGCTGCCGGAGAGCACGGTCGCCCCCACGGTCTTCGGTTGCGGCAGCGGTTCGCCCGTGAGATCGGCCTCACTCACGTATGAAGAGCCAGCTACTATCTCGCCATCTACAGGAACCAGCTCGCCGGGCTTGACCACCACAACCATGCCCACTTCAATGTCCTCGGCGGCAAGATCGACCAGCTCCTGCCCACGCCAGATATGGCTAATGCGCGGCGCGCGCTCAGCCAGGGCTGAAAGAGAGCGGCGAGCCTGCCGGAGCGCATACGCCTCCAGGGCTTCGCCCCCAGAGAGCATCAGCACGACAAAAGCCCCAGCCAGATACTCCCCCGCCAGGAGCGCCCCGATGATGGCGAGAATCGCGATGAGGTCAACGCTCAGTTCCCGACGGCTGAGCTGTCGCAGCGTCTGCCAGCTCAGGGGAATGCCTCCCATCACCGTGATCACCAGGAGCACCCAGCGCGCAAGGTCAGCGCGTCCGCTTAGCCAGCAGAGGAGCGCGACGAGGAGCAGCAACAGCGCTGCGGAAGGCAGAGGATAATGACGCAGCAACTCCCCCAGGGCTTTGCGACCAAAGCGCGGCGGCAGTTGCACCGCCGCCTGGGCTGGGATAGGCGGCACGGGAGTCGCCGCTCTCTTCCCGTGCTCTGGGTCTGAGACAAGCTGAGACTGCGGAAGGGCAGGCTGGCGCCGATGGACCACTGGCATAGTTGGATATCCTTTTTCTCCTGTAGTGGAGGGGAAATGTTCCACTCCGAGGAACGTTGCTTCTCACCACCAGGATACATGCCAGTGGTCACACATCCATCACAGCCTGTCAGCCCTATCTCACGAAGCGTTCTCTACCTTGTCTGCCTGGCCTGGATTCGCTGACCTGCCTCAGAGGGGCATTGTGATAGCGCTGTAACCATGCCAGGGATGTCCGTGAGGTAATCGTGATGACAGCCTGTTAGATTCGGAGTGTTTTTGTTACTGCCTACTAATAGCCAGGGGAAGAAGAAGGAGCAACGCTGATGCCCGGTCTACCGCCCTCCTCCCACAGGGAGCCGATCACGACCACGATAGCCGCCGTTAGTCCACGCTACAGCCAATCGCTCAGCCAGCTACTGACCGAAGTGCGCTCCTCAGAGCAAGGACTGACTGAGGAAGAAGCGCGCCGCCGCTTGCGCCAATTCGGCCCCAACGAGGTCGCCGCTGAACGGACCAGCTCAGGGGTGGTCCAGCTCGTACGGCTCTTCCTCAACCCGTTAGTCGCCGTCTTGCTGCTGGCAAGCCTGGTCTCCGCCTTACTCGGCGAGCTAACCAACGCTCTCATCATTGCGATTATCGTCTTCCTGAGCCTGGTGCTGAACTTCTTGCAGAGCTATCGCTCTCAGCGGGCCGTCGAGCGCCTGCGTTCGTCTGTCGCCCCTGTGGCTCACGTCTTGCGCGATGGCCGCTGGCAAGATCTCCCCCGCCGGCTGCTGGTTCCCGGCGATGTCATTCGCCTGGCCGCCGGCGACCTGGTGCCGGCAGATGCTCGTCTGATTGAGGCCCTGGATCTCCATGTACAGCAGGCCGCGCTCACAGGTGAATCACTGCCGGTCGCTAAACGGGCCGAGGAGACAGCAACCACGCTGGCCCATCCCGCCGAAGCCCCCAACTGGGTCTTCCTCGGCACCTCCGTGGTGAGTGGCAGCGCCCTTGCCCTTGTGGTAGCCACAGGCCCCCGGACAGCCTTCGGGGATGTGGCCATTCGTCTGGCTCAGCGCCCACCTGAGACCGAGTTTGAGCGTGGACTCCGCCGCTTCAGCTTCCTCATTCTGGAAACGGTCTTCTTTTTAACGCTCTTTGTGTTTCTCACCGGTGTCCTTCTGCATCACCCGCTTTTCGAGTCCGTACTCTTCGCTCTGGCTCTGGCCGTTGGGCTAACCCCCGAGTTTCTGCCGATGATCGTCACTATTACCCTGGGACAGGGAGCCGTGCGCATGGCCAGGCGCAAGGTCATCGTCAAGCATTTGGAGGCGATCCAGAACTTTGGCAGCATTGATATCCTGTGCACGGATAAAACCGGTACTCTGACCCGAGGAGAGATGACGCTGCAAGAGGCCTGTGATCTACGGGGGCAGGCCTCCGAGCGTACTCTCTTCTTCGCTTACCTCAACAGCGCCCTCCAGACCGGTTTCAACAGCCCGCTCGATCAAGCGATCCAGCGCAGCGGCGCATTCTCGCTGGCCGCTTATCGTAAGTACGGCGAGATCCCCTTTGATTTTGAGCGGCGCCGCCTCTCCGTCATCGTCGAGCAGACCAACACCGCCAGGCGGCTCCTCATTGTCAAAGGGGCCCCCGAGCATATCCTTCCGCTCTGCACTGGCTGCGAGCTGGATGGTGTAGCCCAGCCGCTGACAGCCACCCTGCGAGGTCAGGCTGAGGCACTCCATCAGCGCTTCAGCCAGGAAGGACTGCGCGTGCTCGCCGTGGCCTATCGCGAGCTGCCTCAGCAGGAGCGCTATGGCCAGGCGGAAGAGCAGGACCTGATCTTGTTGGGATTGCTGACCTTTGTCGATCCACCCCAGGCCGGCGTCGCTGAGGCTATTGCCGCCCTGGCGCGGGACGGGGTCCAGGTCAAGATCGTCACAGGCGATAACGAGCTGGTGGCGCGCCATATCTGTCGCCAGGTAGGGCTGGATCCAGCGCGCGTGCTGGTAGGCAGCCAGCTAGAGCGCATGAGCGATGCCGCCTTGCTCGGCGCGGTGGAACACGTCACGCTCTTCGCCCGGGTCTCGCCTGCGCAGAAAAGTCGCATTTTGCTGGCCCTCAAACGCCGTGGCCATGTCGTGGGCTTCCTGGGCGATGGCATCAATGATGCGCCCTCGCTGCACGCGGCAGATGTAGGGATCTCGGTCGCCGGTGCCGTCGATATCGCCAGAGAGGCCGCCAGCATTCTCCTCCTGGAGCAGAGCCTGCAGGTGCTCCACGCAGGCATTCTGGAGGGGCGCAGGGCCTTCGGCAACGTGATGAAATATCTCCTTATGGGTACCAGCTCCAACTTTGGGAACGTCTTCAGCATGGCCGGGGCCTTTCTCCTCCTGCCTTTTCTGCCGATGCTGCCGGCCCAGATTCTGCTCAATAACTTTCTCTACGACCTGGCGCAGGTCACCATTCCCACCGACCACGTCGACGCCAGCCTGATGCTCAAGCCGCAGCGCTGGAACATCGGCCTGATCCGCAACTTCATGCTGCTGGTTGGACCCATCAGTTCGCTCTACGATTTCTTGACCTTTTTTGTCATGCTCGCGGTCTTTCATGCCTCCGAGGCCCTCTTTCACACCGGCTGGTTCATCGAGTCCCTGGCGACGCAGACCCTGGTGATCTTCGTGATCCGTACCGCTGGTCATCCGCTGCGCAGTCGTCCCAGCCTGCCATTGACGCTCACCACCCTGGCAGTGGTTGGCTGCGGGCTGCTGCTGCCCTGGACGCCGCTGGCCGCTCCACTGGGCTTTGTGCCGTTGCCTGCCGGCTACTTCCTCTTCCTGGCAGTTGCCACACTGACCTACCTGGCACTGGTCGAGCTGGTGAAGGGGCGCCTGTTGCCAACCAGCCAGCAAGCTGGCCTATCGGGTCAGGCGCAACCGTGAGCAGCGTCGGCGGCTCCCGACCAGAAGCAAGCGCCGTCAGCTCTCAGTCAGAAGGCAGCGATGGAACCTTCTGCAGAGCTGACGGTGTGACGGTGGTGCACGGGCGGACCAGCCACATGCAGTGTGCCGGACAAGATGCCTGTCCGCTAGTCATCTGCGCTTCTCCGTCGCTGGTAATTCCTCCGGGATCATGGCCGGCTCTCTTCCGAAGAGCGCAGGCGGGCCAGCATTGCGTCAAAGGTCGCGGCGTCGATTTCTCCGCGCGCGTAGCGCTCCTGTAGAATCTGCAAGGGAGAGCGATTCGGCCCCGAGGGATACAGGCGAGACGGTCCCTCTGAGAACCAGCCTTTCCCTCTGGCCAGACGAAACAGGGCCCAGGCCAGGGCCGCCAGCAAGATCAGCCAGAGAACGGCCCCGAGCCACATCCATAGCATGCCTCCGCAGCCAAAGCCCCACATCATCAAGATCACCTCATTTCTTGAGCGTTTCCTCTCCTTGAACAAGCCAGGCACACTCGTTGCCTTACTTCAGATACTATGATCCACTCCCACACTCTCGATCTGTTCACAGCGCCGCCCAATTGACTCACAGTGACCTCACAGGACGCCGGGGTGAGATGGGGAGAAGCATGCAGCGCGGTGTCCCTGCTCTTCTGGCGACCCGTCGTGATGGAACTGAGAGGAGGGCGGCCAGGTAAGAGAGCAGATCGTGAGTTGGACACGCTAGGCTGGTGATCGAGACCAACAGGATACACGTACGCTCTCAATATGTTGAGGAAAGGAGCCACCACAATGCCCCAGCCCCAACCCGCGCCGGGAGGTTCAGCAGCTCAGAAGGGGCAGCCGACCACACTCTTCGACCTGCCCTTTTCGCACCCCCTGCGTGTCTTCTTCGCGCCTCGCAGTATCGCCGTCATCGGAGCCACTGAGCGCCCGGGGAGCGTCGGGCGAGCCGTGCTCACGAATCTGACCACTGCTCCTTTTGGCGGTTCCATCTTTCCGGTCAATCTCCACCGCTCCAGTGTGCTCGGCAGACGCGCCTACCCGCGCGTCACGGATCTTCCAGAGCCGGTGGAGCTGGCCGTGATTGCCACGCCGGCGGAGACCGTCCCTTCTGTGATCGCCGACTGCGTGGCCGCCGGGGTCGAAGGGGCGATCATTCTCTCCGCTGGTTTTCGCGAGCGAGGGCCAGCTGGCCAGGCACTGGAGCGCCAGGTCCTGGAAGAGGCACGGCGGGGTGGGCTGCGGCTTCTGGGACCCAACTGCCTGGGCCTGATGAACCCACGCATCGGGCTGAATGCGACCTTCGCCAGCGGGATGGCCCTGCCGGGACAGATCGCCTTCCTGAGCCAGAGCGGGGCCTTATGCAGCGCCATTCTCGATTGGAGCCTGCAGGAGCACATCGGCTTCAGCGCCTTTGTCTCGGTCGGGTCGATGCTCGATCTGGGCTGGGGGGAGTTGCTCGACTACCTGGGGGATGATCCACATACCAGCTGCATTCTCCTCTATCTGGAGACCGTGGGCGACGCCCGGGCCTTCCTCTCCGCGGCCCGGGCCGTGGCACGGCGCAAACCCGTGATCCTCTTGAAAGGGGGTCAAACTCCCGAGGCCATACAAGCGGCCATCTCCCACACGGGGGCCCTTGCCGTGAGCCAGGAGATCTTCGAGGCAGCCTGCAGCCGCTGCGGCCTGCTGCAGGTGGAGAGCATCGACGAGCTGTTCGCGATGGCTGAGGTGCTGGCGCGGCAGCCACGCCCCCAGGGGCCGCATTTCACCATCGTGACCAATGCGGGCGGTGCCGGCGTACTGGCTGCCGATGCTCTGGCGAAGGCCGGCGGGGCGCTGACCCCGCTCTCCTCGGAAACACGGGCCGCCCTCGACGCGCTGCTCCCCCCCTACTGGAGTCGCCAGAACCCGGTAGACATCCTGGGAGATGCCGATCCCGAACGCTATGCCCAGGCCATTGCCATCCTCTCTCGTGAGCCGGCCAGCAATGGCTTGCTGGTCATCCTGACACCCCAGGCCATGAGCGACCCCACCCGTACCGCCGAGCGCGTAGTTGAGGCCGTGGCAGGCAGCAAACGGCCCGTGCTGGCAAGCTGGATGGGAGGCAGCAGTGTGGCAGTCGGCCACGAGATTCTGACACGCGCCGGCATCCCGACATTTGCCTCCCCGGATACGGCGGCCCGCGCTTTCTGCGCCATGTGGCGCGCCAGCAAGCATCTGCAGAGCCTCTACGAGACGCCCAGTGTGGTGGATGATCCCGAGGAGAGCGCCAGTCGGCGCGCGCAGGTCGCCGGCTGGCTAACCGCGGCCCGCCAGGCCGGGCACACACTGCTCAGCGAGCCGGAGGCGAAGGCAGTGCTCCAGGCCTATGGCATGCCAACCGTCGAGACCCGCGTCGCGCTCAGCGAAGACGAGGCCGTCCAGCAGGCGGAGCAGCTCGGCTATCCAGTGGTTCTGAAGCTGCTCTCGCCAACCATCACCCACAAAAGCCGTATTGGAGGCGTCCGCCTTGCCTTGCGCACGGCTGAGGAGGTGCGGCAGGCCTATCGAGCCATTGCCGAGGCCGCAGAGCGCCAGGCGGGAGCCGGGCAAATGCAGGGTGTGACAGTGCAGCCAATGATTACGCTGGAGGGCTACGAGCTGATCGTCGGCAGCTTCTGCGACCCACAGTTTGGGCCGGTGCTGCTCTTTGGCAGCGGCGGGCGCCTGGTCGAGGTGCAACGCGATACCGCCCTGGCGCTGCCGCCGCTGACCACGACGCTGGCGCGGCGTCTGCTGGAGCGCACGCGCATCTTCGCTGCCCTCCAGCAGGGGGCTGCCGGACTGCCCGCTGTGGATCTGGCGGCGCTCGAGCGCCTGCTGGTGCGCTTCAGTCTGCTCGTGGTCGAGCAGCCGCTCATCAGGGAGTGCGATATCAACCCTGTGCTGGCAGCGGGCGGTCATCTGCTGGCACTCGATGCCCGAATCGTGCTGCACTCATCCGGTGTGCCCGAAACAGCGCTGCCGCGCCCGGCGATTCGTCCCTACCCGAGCCACTACATCGGGAACTGGCAGCTCCCTGATGGCACGCCGGTGACGATCCGCCCGATTCGCCCGGAAGACGAGCCGTTGATGGTGCGCTTCCACGAGCGGCTCTCAGAGCGCAGTGTCTATCTGCGCTGGCTACATGTCCTTGGCCTGAGTCAACGCATCGCCCATGAGCGGCTGGTAGATCGCTGCTTCATCGACTACGATCGAGAGCTGGCCCTGGTGGCCATCTCGCGGGAGGAGGCGTCAGGCACTGGTACAGAGACGCTCCTGGGCATTGGACGCCTGATCAAGCTGCCCGGGGGAGAGGAGGCCGAGTTTGCCTTGCTGATCGCCGATCAGGTGCAGGGGCAAGGACTGGGAACGGAGCTGTTGCGGCGCTTGATGGAGATCGCCCGGCAGGAGGGCCTGCAACGCTTGCAGGGCCGCATGCTGCCGGAGAACCAGGCCATGCTGCGGATCTGCCGCAAGCTTGGCTTTCAGCTGACCTACCATCCCGAGGAGCAGCTGATGCAGGCAACCTTCCTGTTGCGAGAAGGGAGCGAGCTGATCAAGGGACACCCGTGAGAGAAGGAAGGGAGCGCAAGGGAGCCACCAGCACATCGGCCTCGCCGCGCCTGGACGAGCCTGCGTGCAGGTCCCTCGAGCCAGTAGCCGTGGCCAGTGGCTTCCTTGTCCCTGACTGGCGACCGCTCAGTCAAGGTCGTCCTGCAGCGTGCCCCAGGGCGTGCGCGGGGTCTCTTCGATTCCCTGGGGGCGAACGACCAGCAGCGGCAGGCGGGTCCGTTCCAGCACCCGCTCGGTCACGCTCCCCAGGAGCCAGCGATTCAGGCCCTCTCTGCCGTGGGTCGACATGGCCAGCAGATCACAGCCGCCGGGCAGAGGCGTGTCTACAAGGTCCTGGCCGTGCTCTACGACATCGAGAATCGTCTGCGCCACATCAGAGCCAACATGCACCGACCAGGTCAGCTCAAGCTGCAGGCCAGAGACCTTTGGGGCCACCAGCCCGGCGCGGATCTGCTCCACGGTGTGAGCCAGATAGCGGCGGGCCCGCGCCAGTCGTCGCTCGCGCTCACGTCTGGCAGCCTCATCCTCCGCCTCTTCGTCGACCTCCACGACAGCCAGCAGGTGCAGGGCAGCTGGCGCCGGTGTGGCCAGGGCGTGCACCAGCGCCGCGGCGGGTTCCAGGGCAGCCTTAGCGTGGACAGACCCATCGAGCGGTACCACGGCCCGAAGAGGGCGTTCATAGCCTGGTTGCGGACCGGCCAGCATCTCGCCGTGAGAACGGAGCACCAGGACAGGGAGAGATGCGTGACGGATCAGCTTGAGCGCCACGCTCCCCAGCGCCCAGCGCTGCAGACCGCGGTAGCCATGACTGCAGAGCACCAGGAGGTCGGCGCTGACCTCTGGCACGAGACGCAGCAGCTGATCCGCGGGGAGCCCCGACCGCACAATTTTTTCTGTGGGCACATCGTGGAGAACCGGCAGAGCGGCGACGCGCTGCAGATAGGCCTCTGCCGCTTCGGTGGCGCTCTCCAGCCATGAGCGCATCGTCGCTGGATCAAGCGCGGTCGGGGCCCAGAGCAGTGCGGTACCAGGCTGCACAATGCGCGCCAGAATCAGGCGGCCTCTGCTGGCGCGTGCCAGCCGGGCTGCCAACGGGAGGGCCTGCTCGGCGCGCGGCGAGCCATCCAGCGGGACAAGAATACGTTGAAACATCCATGACCTCCTGTTTCTCACATGGAGCTGCTGAGCAGAGGCCAGCTCGCTCAACTCAGCACATCACCTTTTACCGGCAGTATGGCAGGACGGGCACACCGTCTGCTCTCAACGGAGCGAGCTGGACTCACAGCACGATCACAGCGCTTTCCGGCTGGTGATGGTCGCGCTTTACCTTTGTCTTGAAAGGCGAAGAGAGGTGCTCGGCGCCAGGACGCTAACTGTGAGGAGAGCGTGACCTGTTCCTTGGCGCACAGACCCGAGCAGCGTGTTATAGTTGTCTTACAAAGAGAGAAAGAGGCCCGGCTCGCTCGCAGCTCAGCCGGACGAGAGAGAGAGTGGCTCTTTCGTTCGTTGTCGCTCGCGCGCTGGCTCGAGTGTCTCTGGAACAGGCAGCAAGGCAAGAGAAGAAAGGAGACTGTCGTGAGTCAGGCCGCTGCTCAGCAGCAGCGTCTCCCGGAGCCTGCCCACTCCCGGACCACTGTGACTCGCCCTCGTGTTCAGCTGGGATTGCGCACCCGTTGCATCCTTTATGGGGTGCTGGCCGCCGCCGTCTTGACCGGCCTGATCGCCCTTGGGTCGCGCGGCTTTCACTGGTTCGATGCGGCACTGATCGGCTACGTTGTGGCCACGATCTTCGCGGTGGCCGCCGTGACCTACAAATACAGCTTCTGGCTGGCTCGTCCCCCAACCGGACGCTATTGGAGGCGCAGCTGGCGGCTCTTTTTCTCCTATGAGAACTTCAGGCGCTACACGGCGCTCATTCCTCTGGCGATTCTTGACCTATTCTCTCAACAATTTATCCGCCGCCGTGGCCTCTATCGCTGGATCATGCACCAATGTATCTTCTGGGGCGTACTGCTGTCTTGCTGTATCACCTTCCCCCTGACCTTCGGCTGGATTCGCATGACGCTGACGCCGGCAGGCGAGCACCTGCTCTGGTTCTTCGGCTTCCCCCTCTTTGCTTTCCGCCCTGAGTCGGTCCTTGGATTCCTTATTTATCACGCGCTCGATATCACCGCCCTACTGCTGCTCGTCGGGCTGGTGCTGGCCTTCCATCGCCGCTTCCACGATCTGGCGCTCATCAGTATCCAGCGCTTCGGCTTCGACATTGTGCCCCTGGCGCTGCTGCTGGCCATTGTGGTCAGCGGGCTGGCTCTGACGGCTGATAGCGCCTGGCTGGGAGGCGCCTACTACTGGTATCTTTCCCTGGCCCATGAGGTGTTCGTTGTCCTGTGGTTGATCTCTCTGCCGTTTGGCAAATTCTTCCATCTGATCGAGCGCCCGGCCACGGTTGGGATCGAACTCTACTGGAAAACTGGCGAAAGGACGGCGATGCAGCGCTGCGCACGCTGCGGGGAAGAGTTTGCTCCGGCGCGCTTTATTGAGGATCTCAAGAAAACGCTGTTGGAGGTGGGGGAAGATTATACGCTGCGCCATGACAGCTCCCCTCCAGGGCCGGAGCAGGCGCTGTGGTGGCAGGATCTTTGCCCCGCGTGCAAGCGGGTCGCCCGCGGTCAGGCAACCTTGGCCGCACTTGATCCCGAGGGCAACCGCTTCCTCTGAGGAGAGCAGAGCCACATCATTCTATCTCATCCTTTGTCCAGGTTGAAGAGAGGAACACGTCATGTCCGTCGATAAGAGTATCTTTCGGCGACGACAGCGCCAGCAAGAGACCTTTGACTTCCATGCGGCGACACCGGTACCCACAGCCTGGGAGACCAGCATCGAGGTAGAGCGCTACGTTCCCACTCACTGCTGTTTCTGTGGAGTGCAGTGCGGCATGTACCTGAAGGTCGCCAATGGCAAAGTGGTTGGCGTTGAGCCGCGCGAGGACTTCCCCCTCAATCATGGCATGCTCTGTCCCAAGGGGACCAATGCCTATCAGCTCGTGCACCATCCCGATCGGCTCACGCAACCGTTGATGCGGAAAAGAGGCAAGGAGAGCCCATTAGAGCCTGTGGGCTGGGACGAGGCGCTTGATACCATCGTCCAGCGTTTCCAGGAGGTACAGCGCGCCTATGGTAAGGATGCGGTGGCAGTCTTCAGCGGTTCGACGATGACGAACGAGAAATGCTATCTGATGGGGAAATTCGCCCGGGTCGCTCTCGGGACCCGTCATATCGACTACAACGGGCGTCTGTGTATGTCCTCCGCCACCGGGGCCAACGAGCGCGCGCTGGGGATCGATCGGGCCGCCAATCCAATCAGCGACATGCTGCACGCCGACTGCATCTTCGTCATCGGTGCCAACGTTGGTGAGTGCTTCCCGATCGTCACCAGCTATCTCTGGCAGGCGCGTGATCGCGGCTGTAAGCTCATCGTGGCCGACCCGCGCCAGACGCCGATTGCCCGCACCGCAGATCTCTTCCTGCCACTGCGCCCCGGGACCGACTCGGCCCTGCTCAACGGCATGTTGCACGTCCTCATCAAGGAAGGTCTCATCGATGAGGACTTTATTCGCGAGCGCACCGTAGGCTGGGAGGAGGCCCGTGCGCTGGCGGAGCAGTATCCCCCAGAACGGGTTGCGCGCGTCTGCGGGCTGCGTCCGGAGGCAGTCGTCGAGGCGGCCCGTCTCTATGGGCAGGCGCACGCGGCCCTGATCTACACGGCTCGTGGACTGGAGCATCAGAGCAAGGGTGTTGATAATGGGCTGGCGGCGATCAATTTAGCCCTGGCCACTGGCAATTTTGGCCGACCAGGCGCAGGCTACAGCACCCTGACTGGTCAGGGCAATGGGCAAGGTGGCAGAGAAGTTGGTCAAAAGGCCACCCAATTGCCGGGTTGCCGGGAGATCGAAGACCCCGAAGATCGGGCCTACATCTGCTCGGTCTGGGGCATTCGCGAGGAGGAGCTGCCCCATGCCGGCTATCCAGCCACCTTGATGATCCCGGCAATGCTGCGGAAAGAGATTCGCGCCTGCCTGCTGATCTGCTCGAATCCTCTGGTGTCCCTACCCGATCTACATACCGCCGAGCGAGCCTTTCGCAGCCTGGACTTCTTTGTCGTCATCGATCCCTTCCTCTCAGAGACCGCCGAGCTGGCCGATGTGGTGCTGCCGGGCAATCTGTGGGCTGAAGAAGAGGGCACGACGACCTCGCTGGAAGGGCGGGTCATTAAATACAATCAGGCCGTTGACCCTCCTGCGGGACGCCAGGATTGGCAGACGATTTGCGAGCTAGCGCGGCGCCTTGGCAAGGGGCAATACTTCGCCTATCGCTCGCCCCGCGATATCTTTGATGAGCTGCGCCTCTGCACGCGCGGCGCCAGGTCAGATTATTGGGGAATCACCTATGAGAAGATCGAAGAGCAGGGAGGCGTCTTCTGGCCCTGCCCCAGCGAGGATCATCCGGGGACGCCGCGCCTGTACGAGGAGCGCTTTGGCTTTCCCGATGGGCGCGCCCGCTTTCACGCTGTGCCCTACATTCCGCCGGCGGAGGAGCCAGACGAGACCTATCCCTTTGTCCTGACCACAGGGCGGGTGATCTACCATTACCTCTCGGGTAACCAGACGCGGCGCATTCCCTTCCTGCGCGAAATGGCCCCCTATCCCTGGGTCGAGCTGCACGAGCAGGCCGCTCAGCGTCTGGGCATTGCCGATGGGGACTGGGTGACGGTGCGTACACGCCGTGGTGAGATGACGGCGCCGGCCCTGGTCGTGCGCACGATTCGTCCGGACACGCTCTTTATTCCCTACCATTACGGTCACAGCCAGGCAGCCAACCAGCTTACCAACCCGGTGCTGGAGCCAATGATGAAGATCCCCGAGTTCAAGGTCTGCGCTGCCGCGCTTGAACGCGCCCCTGGGCCGCCGGAGTGGGCGCGCTCCATCGATCAGGAGCAGCTGACCCAGGCACAACAGCGACGGCGCGAGCTGCCTGCCGCTGCCCGCCGTGCTGTACCGCAGCCGCGCTAGCGAAGGGAAATGGATAAGGAAGCAAGAGGGAAGGAGGAGAAGGAGCGTGCCGGAAACGGTCACCATCAAGCAGATGTTCCTCGATCCTTCGCGCTGCATCGGTTGCCGTTCCTGCGTGGCGGCCTGCCGTGAGTGCGACACCCATCGGGGCGAGAGCATGATCTACATCGACTACATTGAGCGCGCTAACACGGTGGCTTCCTCGCCAACCGTCTGTATGCATTGCGAGGACCCGCTGGCACCCTGTGCCCAGGTCTGTCCTGCCCAGGCCATCCTGGTGAGTCCCGATGGAGTGGTGCATCAGGCCGATGAGACGCGCTGCATCTACTGTCGCAACTGCGGTTACGCCTGTCCCTTTGGAGTGCCCAAGTTTGATATCCGCGGACACTACATGCGCAAATGTAATCTCTGCTATGACCGAACCAGTCAGGGCAAAGGGCCAATGTGCGCGACGGTCTGCCCGACCCAGGCCATCTTCTATGGCACCTACGAGGAGTGGCTGGCGGCAGGCCGGGGAGCGCAGGGAGCAAAGCCCGTTAATCTCTTCTATTTTGGGAGCCAGCGCGTGCGGACCCGCAACTACGTGGTGCTCACCGGAGATGACGAGGCTCTCGATCTGCTCGCACTCCTGGACGAGGCCTCGCTGGGCCTTGGACAGGAGGCTCCCGCGGCAACAGCGAGCCGCAACGCTGCTGACTGGGTGGACGCGCGGACAGCGGGCATCCCTGAACGGGCTGCACCTGCCCAGCCGTGGATGCCACGCGAGCCGGCCCCTGCTCCGGTACCAGCCAGTCCGGCAGGCCCTGCCTGAAGGGATGCAGCCAGATAACCGGTCGGCCTGCCGACCGTGCCAGTAACGCAGACGGAAGGAGATTCTGCCTATGGAATCAGCAACGCATCGTTTTCGGGTCCGGCGCCAGGATCAGCCCGGGTCGGCGCCTCACCCTTCTGAACCTGCCGCTGAATGGCGCCAGGAGTTCCCGTACGTCTGGAGCGAAGACGAAGTCGTGACGCGCCGAGATACGCTCTACTTCTTGCTCGCTGGCTCAGGGGCGCTCTGTCTGGCAACGGGCACGCTGGCGCTCATCGGCAAGCTTTCAGAAGGCAGTCCCAGGAAGATGGTGCCCGTCGCGCGCGTGGGCGAGCTGGCAGAGAATCGCTGGAAGGTCTTCGCCTACCCGGACGAGTACGCTCAGGGCATCCTT
The DNA here is from genome assembly GCF_008974285.1 of Thermogemmatispora aurantia. Lineage (GTDB taxonomy): Bacteria > Chloroflexota > Ktedonobacteria > Ktedonobacterales > Ktedonobacteraceae > Thermogemmatispora > Thermogemmatispora aurantia. Next base: position 576,268 of record NZ_BKZV01000003.1, read on the forward strand.
ATCCATTTGCCAGGCAAGGGGCTGGTAGCCTACAGCGATGTCTGCACCCATCTCTCTTGCGCAGTGACCTACCAGCCGGAGAGCCAACGGCTCTACTGTCCCTGCCATGAGGGTCTCTTTGATGCCGCCACGGGCAACGTGCTGGCTGGACCACCCACTCGCCCGCTGCCGGTGATCGAGTTGGAGGAGCATCAGGGAACCATTTACGCCGTGAGGATGGTGCTGCGATGAGTCAGACAGTCAACAGCGGGACAGGTCCAGCCCGGCCCCTGCGTCGTTCGCTCGGGCCAGCGCGGGCCAATCCCGATGACCCGCCAGTTCAGCCGCCCCCGCGCGGTCGGTATGGTCCGCTCCCCGGTCCGCGCTATCTGGGTATTCCCGGGCGTGCAGCCATCGTTCAAGGGCAGGTCTTACTCGTCGCGCTCATTGTCATTGTGCAGCTGTGGCTGGTGACCGACGCGCTCTACGAGCTGCTCTCAGGGAGGACCAGCCTGCTGCCCTGGTTGGCGCTTGTCAGCTTGCTGGGCTTTGGGCTGGCCCTGCTGATCACGCTCTGGCCCCGCCGCCAGCTTGCGGAAGAATAGGGGCAAGCCGGGTGGCTGCTCTGCCTGCCTGGCAGAGTGAGGAAGGGAGCGCCCGGGCTGGTCTGAGCGAAGAAGGGCCAGCCAGCCCGGCGCCGTGCGTGGCGCAGCGCGGCGAGCGAGCAAGGAGCGTCCCCGGGCCACGCATGGGGTGAGTGACTGGCTGAGCATCAGCCAGGAAAGCAAGTGCACATGCGCAGAGGAGGATGCTGTGAAGAAACGGCCTCTGAGTGACTACCAGGCACATTGGTGGAACTGGGTCAGGCAGCTCTATCCTGGCTATTTTGCCTGTGTCATGGCGACGGGTATTGTCTCCATTGCGCTCCTCTTGAATCGGGCCGTGCTCGTGTCGGTGATCCTGGGCTGGCTCGGTGGTGGCCTCTTCCTCTTGCTGCTCGCTCTCTATCTCCTGCGACTTGTGCGTTATCCCCGGGAGGTGCTCCAGGACGCCACCGATCCAGGCAAGCTTTTTGGCTATTTTACGGCGGTAGCAGCTCCGGGAGTGCTGGCCACCCGGGCCGCCTTGAACCACTGGGTGGGGCTGCCCATACTGCTGATTGCTTTTGCTGCAGGAATCTGGTGCTTCCTGACCTACTGGGCTTTCGCCGTACTCCTCTTCCGCAATGAGCGGCCTCTGCAACAGGCTGTCAATGGGAGCTGGCTCATCAGCATTGTGGGGACCGAGTCACTGGCGATCAACTGGACAATATTGACTACCTTCTGGCCGGAGCGGGCCGCGGTGCTGCAACTGGTGGCTTATGCTTTCTGGACGCTAGGGGTCTTGCTCTATCTGATTTTCATCACCTTCATTGTCTATCGATTCTCCTTTGGGAAGATCTTGCCCGCCGATCTGACGCCTCCCTACTGGATCAACATGGGGGCAATGGCAATCACCACCGTAGCCGGCATCCGCTTGTTACAGGCACCCCATCCAGCGCCCCTGCTCGTCAGCGTCCAGCCTTACATCACCGGGTTCACCCTCATGATGTGGGCCTGGGGGACCTGGTGGCTGCCCCTGCTGGTCCTCATCGGGATATGGAAGTATGGGATCATGCGCCAGCCTCTGCGCTACGAGCCGGCACTTTGGAGCATCGTCTTTCCCCTGGGGATGTATGCGACAGCCCTGCACCTGCTTGGGCAGCTTCCGGGTATAGCCTTCTTTGAGGTAGTGGCAGCCCCTTTCACCTGGGTTGCGTTCAGCGCCTGGCTGCTGGTGATGGGAGGCTGGTTGTACTCGATTGGGCAGACGCTGAGCCGGCTGCGGGCGCGTGCCCAGGCGAGCGAGTCGCCGCCGCTAACTGTTTCCGAGCGCCAGGGGTAAGCCGGCAGCGAAGGGTCACCAGCCGTCCCCGGGAAAGGCCAACGGCAGCCAACGCTGAGCGTACACCTGGCCGTCAGTGAGGGAGGGAGGTACGCAGGCGCACATCGAGCGCGGCGATGTCAGGCGCTCCGCCTCGTGGTGCCTGGGGCCACTCAGTGACGTGCCCCAGTACTGAGACGGTGCCCCGGGATGGCGAGCGATCAGATGGAGATGCAGGTGTGGAATGGGATCCTCCAGAATAAAGGCGTAGACGTGCTTGGCCTGGAGGACCTCATGGAGCGCCTGGCTGAGCCGCCCCATGAGCAGGCTGACCGCCTGGACCTCGTCAGTGGTCAGATCAGCCAGCCCTGGTGCATGGCGCAGCGGCTCGATCATCAGCTCTTATGAGGTGAAGCAAGCGCTGGAATGCGGCGGGGAAGGCCGGTGGCCGGGCTGGTCGCAGTGACCAGGGCAGCTCTTGCCTGACAGAGAGGCCTTGACCCTGACACAACGTCATGGAGTAGCATACCTGTCAGAAGGAGGTGACCACAGTGGACTATACGATCGGGCAGCTCGCCCGGCTGGCCCGCGTCAGCGTGCGCACCCTGCGCCACTACGATCGCATCGGTTTGTTGCATCCCAGTGCTCACTCCCAAGCTGGCTACCGCCTCTACTCCAGCCAGGACCTGGAGCGTCTGCAACGTATTCTGTGCTATCGCCAGCTTGGCTTCTCGCTGCGCCAGATTAAAGCGCTGCTCTCAGCGCCAGCGACCGACCCCCTCGCTGATCTGCAGCAACAACGTGCCTTGCTCTGCAAGCGGATCGCCTCGCTCCAACAGATGCTGGAGGCCGTCGACAAGCTGCTCAAAGCCCGCTCAATGGGGATTACGCTGGAGCCGGACGAGATGCTGGCCGTCTTCGGTGAGGATGATCCCGTTGCCTTCTCCGAAGAAGCGCAACAGCGCTGGGAAGAGACAGCCGCCTGGGCCGAGGCCAAACGGCGCGCTGCATCCTTTAGCCGGGCGGATTGGCAAGCGATGCAGGCCGAATTCAGCGCGCTCATGCGCGGCCTTGCCGCCGCTTCCGCTCAAGGGGTGCCGGCTGCGAGCGCTCAGGCGAGGCGGCTGGCCGAAGCCCATCGCCTGTATATTGAGCGCTGGTTTTACCCGTGTAGTGCCCATCTACATTGTCGACTGGCCGATCTCTATGTGAGCGATGCACGCTTTACTGAGAGCTTTCAGCGCTTTGCTCCCCAGCTCGCGCAGTATCTGCGCACCGCCATCTACGCGAATGCGGGGTATATGAGCGCCCGTGAGAGAGGAGATGACCGATGACTTCTTCGGCTTTTGATGCTGAGCAGCCTCATGAGGAGGCCGCTGTGGAGGTGCCCACGCCTGAGATTGACCTGAGCATCTATGTGATGCCCTTCTTCGCCACGCTCACGGTCAGCCAGCTAGAACGCTCGCGGCGGTGGTACGTTGACGGGCTGGGCTTCGTGGTGCTGGCAACCATCCCGGGGCCAACGGGCGAGCCGGCGCTCATCCATTTGCGTCGCTGGCGCTATCAAGATCTGTTGCTGGTTCCGGCCCGTCAGGAGCAAGAGCGAGCGCCATCCTCGCTGGCGCCGTCGTCGGCAGGCTCGCGCATTCGGCTGACGTTCGCCGCCCACGGTACCGATCTGGCTCAGCTGGCGGCGACGGCCCGGACGGTGGGCGACGGGACGATTGAGGGGCCCTACGCGACTCCCTGGAATACGTTCGATGTGCTCGCCCGCGACCCCGACGGACACGAGATCGTTTTCACGTCCAGGCTCCCTGCCGAGCAGCACGATCCAGCTTTTGCGGCGCGGATGGAGCAGGTCCGCCAGCAGATGCAGGGGACCGGGCAGGCTTCTCATCGAGCGACGGCCCCTTCCAGGCAAGGGCCTTCTCTTCCAGTCGGGCCTGGTGAGGAGATCTCAGGTACCCCTTGATGCACCTGGGCTGGTTTTCTTCAGTAGTACAGGACCACTGTGGATAGCAGCGGTGAGCGTGCTCCAGGTGATCCCTGGTGAGCCTCACACCGCCGCGAAGGCGAGATTCTCGCGCTGCAGACTCCTGCTCCAAGGTACGGGTGGGATCACTTTTTTGTCCATAGGCGGCGACAAACTGGTAGGTTGTCTGTAGCTGATTGCATTCCTGGAGCATAGCCTGGAGAAGCGTTTGATACAGCTGTAGGCTCAACTGAAAGCGTTTCGTCGCCGCCACGCTCAGGGCCAGAGCGGATTCGCGGAAGCCCAGCGCGAGCAAGGAGCCGATGCGCCCGCCCCAGTCTCCGAAACGCCGTCTTCAGCATGAGCTGACCATGCCTGCCGGCGTACTCACCTCCACGGGGGCCAATGCCCCGGCACTGCCCTGGGTTGCCTCTCTGTCCGCCCTGGCTTTGCTCTTGAAACCATCAGTGCTCACGCCGCCACGCTCTGCGAACGGCTTATCTTTGCGGTTAAAGTAAAGGAGTCCACTCCTCCCTTTCCGCTCCTCACGCGCTCTCTCAGCCCTGGCTAATCCCGCTGGCTGCGCTTCGGCGTGGACATCGATGGTCTGCCTCTTTCTTTCAACTCCAGTCTCAACTTTCAACCCCAGACGGGCTTCGTCACTGATTCTGACCCCGCGGATCAACTACCAGCACCATGCCATGTATCGGTCTCAACCCCAGACGGGCCGTCTCGCTGATTCTGACAGTACCCTCTGTAGGGTAGGGGAGCATCTGGAGCGACCTCCGTCAAACTGTTTCGATGATCCCAAAAATCGGTCATCAATGACTACTCTCATACGGTCATCATTCCAGCCACCATTGCCCTGCCGCCTCTCTGCTCGCCGCTTCGAGGAAGTAGATTCAGCAACAATACAATCCTGTGCAGCTCGTTTCCGGCCCCTGGTTGTGTTGAGGCAGTGCGTTGCCCACCTCAGCCAGACCAGCCCTCCCGCGCAGGCCGTCTTGCAGATGAGAAGCCGGCAGAAGGGTAAAGTGTGATCTCTCCCAGGGGTATCCAGGAAGGTAACGGCTCCTCGCGGCGAGCAGTATCTGTCTATGAGTGCCCGGGCCGGGCGGGTCTTCTTTTATTTATTTCTCCTTTCATTTCATTAGGGCGCAGAAGAAGTACACAATCGGCGTGTTCTATCGTATACTCTTGAGAGATATACTGCTCTCTTCCTGACTACAGGAGTGAGCTGGCTCGCGACAGAGACGATGCTGCTGGCTGGTTTGCACTGATACACCGAGAGGGAGGCCGCCGCTCACGATGTCTACACCATCCTCTTCCGCGCTTGCTATGACCGGGTCAGGTCGAAGGCTGGCGCTGGTTATCGGGATCAATGGCCCCCCTGCGGCTCACCGAGTGCCGCTGGCCTATGCAGAGGCCGATGCCTGTGGCATGGCGGAAGTCCTGGTACAAGCCAGAGCAGCCCGAAAAGGCGTGCTGCCGAAGAGAACCCCCTCGGTAAAGAGCAGCTCTTCGTCGCTGGCAGGAAAGAGCGTGGTAGGGCATTTGAGCGGGCGAACAACCTCGCGGCTGCTTGCCAGCCGAACCCAGCGCTGCAGATTGTTCCTGGCCTCGCGCTGGAACTGGCGGAGGAAGAGCGACTGAACAATCTCTTCGATCAGGGGCTTCAAGGTGTCCCAGCCATATTTCTGGAGAAAGCGCCGGGTCAAGCCCTCGACAGTTCGGCGATCCAACCGGGCTGAGATCAGGCGACGCTGCATCATGAGCCAGCCAAGCTGCAGGGTCAGCAGGGTCGTCACATGCCTTTCGACCTCTTGTTGCAGATCGGCGTAGAAGCGCCTGGCCAGGATCAGGGCCTGCTCCTCATACAGATCATTGACGATCTCTTCAGGAGTAAAGTCTAAAACGAACGATTGCAGAGCTGTAGAGACATACTCGGCAGCGAATCTTTCCAGATGCTTTTCAATGATACGAACGTAGACGGCCTGATATTGCCTGGCTGAGGGACTGCTTGCTCGGGCTGAGCTGGGGAGGAGAGACCTACTCCCGGGCCTCTTGTTCAGGTGACAAGGCTGCTGATGGCTGCGGCCCTGCTCTTCGCGCTCTTCTTCCTGGTGAAGCGCTGGGCCGCTGAGCGGCAGCAGCTCAGCCTACCCGGCCACGAGATCTTTCTACTGTCCTCTTCCTAACCTGTGCCTACGGCTTCACCTTCTTCGGCATTCTCTACTACTCGACTTGCCGCTCTTTATTTAAGCCGTCCCTGGCCAGACCTCCCTCAGCTCCAGTGCAGCCCTCACCTCGCTCTTGCTGGGGGTAACCGTTGGCTCGATCGCCTCCTGCCTGCTGGTCTCCAGGCTCGGGCGCTACTGCATCGTCTCACTGGTAGGATCGCTGACGCTGCTGACAGGCACGGCGCCGTTTGGCGATACCGGGCATGGGGAGCACCCTGACCCGCGCGCAGCTCCTCGCGGTCGTCGGCGGCAGCGATCCCACTGCCCGTCAGGAAGGCCTCCTACGGTGATGTGGGTGAGAGGCATCTAGCAGCACTTCGACCTGTCCCGCTTCCCGCTGAGAGGGAATACTGCAAGGCGCGATGATGCCAGCCACTGCCTGCTGTTCGAGTCACACTCGTAGATAGCGCCCGTGTGTGCCTGATCTCTCGACCAGCTCGGCAGCGGTGGCCTGGCCTAGGAGGCGTGCAGGACCCCGGCCCGCGGCGCGAGGACGGATGAGGCGCGATGGGCCGACAGGGACCCAAGGCGGAAAGAGAGGGAGGTGAAAGGGGACCATGAGGGCGGACAGGCGGATGAGGGACACGATCGATCGCGCTCACACGGAATGGCATCCCCCAAGGTGCCCAACAGGCGCCCGGTTCGTAGGAGCGTGATTTATCAGGCCCTTCCTTGGGGCCTCGCTGGCACCCAGCCCTTCCCGTCCAGCTAGGTCGCCTTGGTAGAATGGAGGCCAGCGATGACCGTAGCAGGCAGAGGCCCGCTGGTCACGTGGCGCCGGGGGAGGGGCGCGCTTCATCATACCCGTACAGACTTTTTAATCTTTCTGACATTCTGATCCCGGCTGCACTCGCATTCCCTGGATTGCTGTTCACTCCTCTCTGACAGCTTCAGCCAGGGCTATGAGTGCCAACCTTCCCTATCGGCGGCAGGCGAGCTTGACGCTCTGTAGCCTCGGAAGTATAATGTTGTTATCAGACTAACAACATACGACGGCGTCGAGTAGCACGCCCTCACCGGTCGAGCAAGCGGCCCGAGGAGAGAGATGGCGCAACCGGATTCCCTGATTGACCTCTTGCAACAGCTTGGCTTTACCCAATACGAAGCCCAGTGCTACCTTGGCCTGCTGCGCCAGCATCCCCTCAATGGCTCGCAACTCAGCACTGTCTCTGGCGTTCCACGTTCGATGGTCTACCAGACCCTGGATCGCTTAGAGGCAAAGGAGGCCGTGGTCCGCATCAGGCGCGAGCCAGGGGAACCACAGCAGTATGAACCGGTTGCCCCCAGACTGGTCATCGCCCGTCTCTCCGCCCAGTTCCAGGCCACCTGTGAGCAGGCCGAAGCCGCGCTGAGCGCGCTCGAAGAGACGCCTACCGCCGACATCGTCCTCAACATCGTTGGGACCGACGAGATTCTCCGGCGCGCCGCCATGCTGGTTCGTCAGGCACGGCTTCGGCTCGGCCTGATGGGAGGATCACAAGAGCTGGCCGCGTTAGCACCTGAGCTCCGGGCGGCGGTGGCCCGTGGAGTGGTTCCACGCCTTGTCAGCATCGGACCGGCTCCGCAGGTGGATGGACAGATCATCACCTTTCTGGGAGAGAATGTCTCTGCGCCAACGCGCTTTCTAGTCGTGATCGCAGATGCCGCCTCCTTGCTCATGGCAACATTTGCGCCTGATGCACAAGCCACCGCCGTCTTGACAGAGAATCCCCTGCTGGCCCGGCTGCTCTCCGCGTTCCTGAACACCGAATACTACCTTGTTCGCGCCGCTAACCGGCACCCGGCGCTGGTTGGGCAGATGCTCGAAGAGGTCCTGGAACCTGAAGATCGAGAGCGCTATGCCCGCATCTTAGGCTTCTTTCAGCGCCGGGCGCGGTCTGTGCAACCTGAGGCAGACGAGAAGGAGAGCACCCCATGAAAATCATCCTGTCAGAGATCTTTTACCAGCAGGTCCCGGTAGACCAGCAAGAGCGCCTGTCCTCCTTTCGCACGGCGCATCCGCGTCAACAGGTGGATCTGCTGGGGGTCACGTGGAGTTATCTGCTTGGGGGACAGGGCAGCGAGACGCTTCTGATCCTGCCTGGGGGTGAACGTTTGGGGGACGTGGCCTTTCCTCTTATGGAACAGTTTGAGCCAGCATGTCGCTGCCTTTACCCTGCCTATCCCCCGCTCGCCACGATGGAGGCCCTGCTCGATGGCCTCGCGGCCCTGCTCGACCGGCTTTCGATCGCCCAGGTCATCCTCTTTGCGGCCTCCTTCGGGGGCGATGTCGGCCAGTGCTTTGTCCGCACGTATCCTGAGCGGGTCAGCAAGCTCATCTTACTCAACACTGGCCTGCCAGAGGCGCAGTTTGGCAAAGCGGCCAGGCTTGGGAAGGTGCTGATCTCCCTCTTGCCGCTGAGGATCATGCGCCTCCTGCTTCAGAGACGGCTGATGAGAGGGCTGGCGGTGCGATCAGAAGAGCAGCCGCTGTTTCAAGCGATACTGCGTGAACTGGTGGCCCACCTCACGCGGGCGGATCTGCTCAGTGCCTTCGATGGTACCATCGATTATCATCTCCATTACCGCTTTTCGCCTGAGGACCTCTCAACCTGGTCCGGGAACGTGCTTATTCTCCAGTCGGATGATGACCCTGTCACGACCCCGGCCAGGCGTCTGGCCCTGCGTCAGGTCTATCCGCAGGCCCAGATGCACCTCTTTCAACAGGCCGGCCATACCCCGTTTCTCTCCCAGCCAGACGAGTTCTACCCGCTTGTGCGCACCTTTTTGCGTGAGTCTTGAAAGGAAGAGAGATGGCTGCCTTCATTCCCTCCTCCACAGATGTCACCATCCAGCTACGCGATGGGCGCCGTGTGGGCCTGGCGATGATCGGGCCAGAGGATGGCTTTCCCATCATCCATTGTCACGGATCAGGCAGTTCACGTCTGGAAGCGACGCTGTTGGCCGTCCAGGCAGAGCAGGCAGGAGTACGACTGATCGCACTGGACCGACCGGGTGTCGGTCTTTCTGATCCCAAACCCAGCTATCGGCTGCTCGATTGGCCTGATGACGTCGCGGAAGTCGCCGATCATCTGGGGATCAAGCGCTTTGCTGTGGAAGGCTTTTCCGCCGGTGGCCCCTATGCCCTGGCCTGCGCCGCCAGGATTCCGCAGCGGCTCACAGCCTGCGGCCTGATCAGCACAGTCGCCCCGCCTGACCTGATCAGAAAAGCCGGCCCCCTATGGATGCGCATCATATGGGGAGCCGGAGCGCGCCTGCCCCATCTGTTGCTGTCCTATGCACGTCTGGTACAGCGCATGACCGGCACTAATGCCGCCAGCATTGAAAAGTATCTCGCCCTGTACGCCAAACAGCTGGACCCGGCAGATCAGCAGCTCCTGAGCAACCCGGAGATCAGACAGCACCTGGCCCAGGCGATGGCTGAAAGCTTCCGGCAGGGAGCGGCAGGCAATCTTGCAGCTGTGCGGGCTGAGGTGCAACCCTGGGGCTTCTCGGTCGAGCAGGTGGCATGCGAGCGCCTCCACTTGTGGCATGGAGAGCAGGATCGCGTCATGCCGATTGCGCCAGTCCGTCTGCTCGCGCAGCTTCTGCCCCATTGCGTTGCTACCTTCTATCCCGAGACCGGGCATTTCTCGACCCTGGCTCACCACTGTCTAGAGATCTTCAGCTTGCTTCGTGAGTAGTTCGCACCTGTGATGAAAGAGCGCCGAACTCGGGATCGAGGGAGAGCCTGGTCAGAGCCAGAGAGCGCTTGCTGAGGCTGGCCGAGCTATGCGTGTAGGAGGCTGCGGCGATAGTAGGCGGCAGCCCACTGAGGATTGAGACGCGGAACCTGGTTGAGATCAGAGAGAGCCAGTTCGAAGTGGCCGGGCTGCGCGTGACAGGCCTACCAGTTCCCTTCTGCTTCCTGTGCAGGAAGAGCAGGGGCGAGACGGCGAGGGCAGGCCGGGCTGGAGCAGTCAGCCCCAGCGAGAACGGCCCTCCGGGCTCACACCAGCAGCCTGATCAAGGTGAACAGAGAGGGAATCATTTCCCCAATGAGAGCCAGCAGCCCGCGACACACCACGGTAAAGCCGCCCGGCTGGCCGGACTGAGTAGAGACAAAAGAGGCATTCGATCAGAACCTTCCAGGGCAGCGCCTGGGACAAGAATGGCAGGCCAAGCAGCAGCCTGATCAGCAGATCAATATTCGTGATACGCAGCAGGATTCTCCAGGGCAGGAGAGCAAAGAAGAAGCAGCTTGGAACGGCCAGGAAGAGGGCGATGAGCAGGGTTATCAGCAGGCTCACGCAGACCTCTGTCAGGCCGAGCAGGACAACGACGATCGCCAGCGGCAGAAGCCACGGCAGCAGGACCCTTTGCCCGGCGGTTCAGCAGCAGCATATTCAGCCACTCCGCGACGTCGCGCACCCCCGGGCTTCTCTTTATCTCAAGGATCTCCTCTCATCATATATGCGAAAGGTAGGAAGTTCACCATCTCAGACCCATCCTCATAGGTAACACTGCTATCTTCCTCATTCTCGTCTCCATCCTCATCGCAGGGGTCGAACCAGAGCGGGACCTGTTGCGACCAGTCGACAGAGGCTAGCGGCCCACTGTAGACAAGCTGGCCACGTCTGAGCACCAGCACCTTCTCGGCCAGGTCCTTGAGCATATTGAGCAGATGACTGGAGACCAGCACACAGCGACCCTGAGCGGCGCGTCTTTTGAGATCCTCGACCAGCAGCGCCAGCGCCAGTGGATCAAGAGCGTTGAAGGGTTCATCAAGGAGCAGAACAGCGGCGTCGATCATCAGCGCGCGAATGAGCGCAAGACGCTGCAGCATGCCGCGAGAGTAGCTACGGATCGGCTGATCGAGAACATGGTCGAGGCGATAGCGCTCAGCAAGCTCCCTGGCACGCTCAATTGCTTGCGGTTGACGGTAGACATCGGCGTGGAATTGTAGATGCTCCAGGCCCGTCAAATGAGGTGTGGCAAAGGGGGCATCGGAGAGATAGGAGACACGCCGCCGCACCTGCAGACCCTGGCGCTGAGGCGTCAGGCCGAGCAGAGAGACGTTCCCCCCATCGGGCGCGATCAGGCCGACCATCAAACGCAGGCAGGTGGTCTTGCCTGAGCCGTTATGACCCACCAAGGCCGTCACCTCGCCAGCCGTGACAGTGAAGCTGACGTCGTTGAGGGCCACGAACGTGCCGTAGCGCTTGGTGATGTGCTGAAACTCAATCATAGATCCTCCTCACAGGTAGTGGATGAGCAGTAGCATGAGATAGCTTTCGATCAGGCCCGCCCGCATCTGCTGGAGCGCGCAGGAGTCCAGGCATCCGAGCCAGGCTGCGCTCCGGCGTGCGGATCTCCTTTCCTTCTGCTTTTCCCAACAGCACCAGCCCCTGTCGCCCTGGAGGTCCCGTCCCGCGCAGGTGGCTCAGGACAGGCCTCCAGTCCTCCGCTCACATGCACAGAGCGGCCAGCAGTTCGATGAGCGCCAGCGCCAAAAAGCCTCCCAGACGCGGCACCCCGCTCCAGGCACAGCAGGCCAGAGCAAGGACCCCGGCTAAGCCAAGTAAGAAACCGGGCAGCAGGCCGAGCGAGGGAGCTGCCACCAGGCAGATGATCAGAGCCACGATTATGGAAGGTAGATAGACCAGCGCGAAGGCCACCGCGAAGGCACGCAGACCATCAGTCGACGCCAGCGGCAGACCCTCCCCTTCCAGAGTGCGATAGACGTTTTGCAGATAGAGATAGATCGGCCAGCCAAGCCGAGCACTGACCAGGAGGATAGAGGCCAGCCAAAGCTCTTGATTGCTTAAATGAAATAGATACCAGATTGGCACAATACTCATATTTAAACTTACTATAAGTGGCAAAAAACGCAAGTGAGGTGAGAAGAACATGTCCAGGGAGAGCCAGCAGGCTAGGGACCAACCGGAGCTGGGCAGCCAGCGCAGGAGATAGCCAGAGGGGCGACGGGGCACACGCTCCTTCTGTTGCCAGTAGCGTAGTAGACCTGGCACGGTCACCCAGGCAAGCAACGCGGTCGCGCCTGCCAGTGGCAGCCAGAAGATCAACGCGCCCCGCATACTCTCGACAGCCCAGGTGCTCGGCCAGAGCCAGAGCGCGACCAGCCGCACTACCTGCCAGCGCAGAGCCGCGACCAGCCCCAGCTGAATCCCGGAGCGCTCCAGGGGCGAGAGAGCTACGATCATAACGATGATGACAAGGCTGGCCAGGCGAATGGGAATGACAACATAGCCTTCTCCCCGCAGCGAGAGTAGATGAAGCGCGGCTCCGGCCAGCATAATAAAGAGGCAGTAGAGGAGCAGGGCGGCCTGAGCCTGCAGCGTTAGCGGAAAAGGCGTGCTGGAAGTCAGCATGCAGGCGGTCAGAGGAGCGATCAGAAAGGCCAAGACGCAGAGGACACTGGTCAGCAACCACTCAAACAGCTCAACCACAGCGATGCTCACAGGCGAGAGCGGCAGAGTGGTCAGAAACTCCCATTCGCGCGCCAGGGCCAGATTGAGAGGGGTCTGGCGCCCGACGTTCACATCGATGAGCAGCACCCCCACAGCCAGCAGCCAGACCTCCAGGTCAGCAAGCGCCAGGTGATGGCCCTGGCTGAGGCCGAAGGCCACGGCAAAGGCCAGCAGACAGAGAAAGAGCGCGCTGACAAAGACCACGCTCCAGACAAAGAATGGAGCAGCGTTGTTGCGCCGTCCACTCAGATATTTATAGCGGATCAGGGCAAGCATCAGGCCACCTTCTCAGGCAAGGGAACAGCGCGTAGACCCTTTTCCCCTATGCGACATTCGGCATATTCGTGCGTCAATCGACAACAGTATACAACACTGTCTAGCTGTCCAAGGGGCTGGCCAGGCACTCACCGCATACCAGTAGCTATCCAGCAGCCCAATAGTGAGAGAGGTCACAATTGGGCTAATGATGGGGAACTCCAGGGCGGCCAGTCAGGCACCACCAGAGATCACGGTGTCGACGATCGCGATAGCTAAATTCGTGTCGCAGACCCCATAAAGCAGAGGATGGCCTAGACGTGGGCATCGCCATGCGCGAGATGGCTTAGCACAACCAGCAATAGATCTGAGTCAAAGTACTAGATGCTCGCCAAGAGTACCATCACCTCCACTAGTCTCCTTGCTAGTCTTTCTCTGTCGTCCTCTTCTCACCTGGGAGAACACCGCATAACACTGCTAGCTCTACCCCATCAGGAGGATCAGGCCACATCCCTATCTCGCGAAGTAGTGGGCTGTTGCTGTTCATAGAGCAGACCGGCCAGTGTCTAGATGCAGAAACTGGACTCGCTGACCCTCCCGCCAGCAGAGCCGTTCGATCGGCTTCCAGATGGCTGGCTCAGGGGTGTTGTTCTCAATACCTGGATCATCCACGGGTTGGGATAGTACTGCTGGAGCAATTGCCTGATGACCCAGCCTCCCAGCTCGGGCGGCTCACTGTGAGCTGGGAGCTGGGACCTGGGACCTGGGACCTGGGACCTGGAAGCAGCAGCCAGGCCAGCAAGGAGGCTCTGGGGCAATGAGCAGGCGCTCGCGCTCGGGAAAGCGCCCCTGCCAGGCATGTTGAGCAGCTCAACAGAATTGACACTCTTTCGCTGATGAGAACTACTTGCAACTGCTTTGCATTTGCAAAAACCGCCCTCTCATGAGTATACTTGCAAGCAAGAGGGTCTCAGACAGCCCTCTCAAGAGCTGAAAAATGTCAGACAGTGGCCTTCGTCATTCTGCTCAAGGAGATTTCATGAGTAGCAATTTTGGAATTTCCGCGCTCCGACGAGTCTATCTTCAGAGTTCGTCCGAGGTCCGTCGTCGAGTGCTCGCCATCTACGCGCTTCTCATCGGCTATAACATCCTGGCCTGGGTCCTGACCTTTCTGGTGTTCGCGGGCCGCCCCGATCTCGTCGCCCTGGCGCTAACAGCCTATACGTTTGGTCTGCGCCACGCTTTTGATGCAGACCATATCTCAGCGATTGATAATGTGACCCGCAAGCTGATGCAGGAGAAACAGCGGCCTGTGGGAGTCGGCCTCTTCTTCTCCCTGGGCCATTCCACCATTGTAGTGATCCTGACCGTGCTCATCGCCCTCGCTGCGGTCGCTGCCGGTAGTTTTACCCAACTGAAAAATATCGGCGGCCTTGTCGGCACCGCCGTCTCGGCTTTCTTCTTGCTGCTCGTCGCGGCCATCAATCTGGTAATCCTGGGAGATATCTACCGCACCTTCCAGACAGTCAAGAAGGGTGGAGAGTTTCAGGATGTGGCCCTCGATGAGTCGCTCAACAAGCGCGGCTTCTTGGGTCGCTTCTTCCGCCCTCTGCTGAAGATGACGGACCGCAGTTGGAAAATGTACCCTATTGGCTTGCTCTTCGGCCTGGGTTTCGATACCGCCACGGAGATAGGTCTGCTGGGTATCGCCGCCTTCAGCGCTGGTCATGGCGTGCCTGTCATGGCCATTCTGCTCTTTCCAGCGCTCTTTACAGCTGGCATGACTCTCATGGATACGACGGATAGCGTACTGATGCTGGGCGCCTATGGCTGGGCCTTTGTGAAACCCATCCGCAAGCTGTACTATAACTTCACCATCACCCTGATCTCCGTCCTCGTCGCTCTGGTGATTGGCAGCATCGAGGCGCTCAGCATCCTGGCGAGCGAGCTGAACCTGAGCGGTCCTTTCTGGGACCAGATCAACGGACTTTCCGATCAATTTGGCCTGCTTGGGGTCATCATCGTGTGTCTGTTCGTGGTGAGCTGGGCGATCTCGACGATCGTCTACAGGATCAAACGCTATGATGAGATCGAGGTGCATGTGACCAGACCGGCCACAAGCACTGAGTCCTCGGGGAGCAGCAGTCAGTCATCCTGACGCTCTTCCGCTCTGCACTGCTCCTGACCTGACCCAGTGAGGTGAGGATCAGTCCAAACACTAATTGATTTCTGTTTGCTCCAGAGCCATTGCACTGCGGGGCCCAGGCGCCCCGCAGCTATCGCTCTTCTATCCTGTCTACAAGCGTGACTATCCCAAGGATGCCCCGCTCGTGTCCAGGGAGGCTGCTGGCGAGCAGTAGCATCTGGTCGGCCAGCCATGCGGGGGACACGGCCCGATCCGGCCTGCACTATTCCACTGACCGACCTTGCCAGACTAGCTCTCTACCAAGGAATCGCCGCGTTGCAATCAGTGGGATGTCATGGGCGATGGCCCAGGCCGAGATCCCCTGCCAAGTGGCCTCACAGAGAGAGCGGCGACCCGCTGGTGGTCGCGCAGGTCTCTCTGCATCACCAACTCGCAAAGTAGTGCGAAGCCCTCCGGCAGATCGGACAGGCTCAGGGCCTCCAGCAGCACCAGCGAGCGCATCGTGTAACAATGGCGCTGTGTCGTGGTCTGCAACGCCTCCCGCAGTGCCGTGCGACTTAGCCGCAACTGGGCCGCCAGCTCTCGCCCCGGCGGGAGACGCTCGCCGGGCGTCAGCATGCCCTGCTCCACCAGCTGCTGGAAGAGCAGGTGCGCGCTGCAGCGCTGAGACGATGCCTTGAGCAAGGGCAGCACTGCAGATCGCCTGTCTGAGGAGCGCCTCATGGCCGCGTACGACGATGCTCTCCTCGGCCAGGCGCACGCGGATCATCAGGTGCCGCCTGCATCTGCGCTGCTCACAGACACTCACCACCTGGTTGAGGAGATCAGTAAGATCCACCGTCTCTGCCGCCTCCAGCGAGGGCCGCTGCTCGTGGCTGTGACCACTGGAAACGGCTTCTGCGCTGTGGAGTGGCTGGCGGTGGGGGCTGCGTCACAGGCCACGAGCAGGCAGGCAAGACAGAGGCAGCAATAGATCAGCAGTGGCTTATTCGGCATGATTCTCTCCGTGGTTGATAGCTGGCAAGGTTTCAGACAGTTGCCTCCAACCGGGATGGGAGACAACTTCACCGTCAATTCCATCGATCAGATAGCCCCTCCTCCAGGCCCCTTGCTCGTCAGCGGCTGCGCCTGCTAAAAGGAAGATACTCTGGCGGGTTACAGAGAAAGGCCAGAAAGCCCTGCGTCTTTAGACCAGGGATGAATGGCCATCCCGTTTAACTCCTTATATATCGTTTTGCTATCCTGGCAATATGAAATACGTACATGAGCATCACAGAGCAGGTGTCCGCCTTTGTCAAGGGGCCTGCTCGCACTGGGTGGAGCCCGCCCAGCAGCGGAAGCGCTGTGCTCAGGAGGGTGCCATCACGCTTCTCATGGCACATCTGAGAGGTGGAGCGCTCATCTGAGAGTCCCTCTATCTCGAGCATCCTGGCCTCGCAGGTGAGGACATGACAGCCCGGGCCACTCTTCTGAACCGTTTCCTCTCCAGGGCTTCACGACTATTGGCTAGCATTTATCCTATTGAATAGGGTATACTCTCTCCATGGAACAGAGCACCAAGTCCGACAGAAAAAAGCGCCCCTATCACTCGCGCGTGCGCCAACGTCATGCTGAGGAGACGCGCCAGCGCATCCTGGAGGCCGCACGTTCGCTGTTCGAGAGCCGCGGCTACGCTGCAACTACCCTGGAGGCCATCGCCGAGCATGCGCTCGTCTCGCCCAAAACGATCGTCGCTACCTTCGGTTCCAAGAGCGCACTATTGGCAGAGGTGATCAACCCTGATGCGTTCAGTCCATCCCTCAAGCTGCTCATCGACGAATTGCGTGCGACGGCCGATCCATTGCGGCAGATCGCGCTGGTGGCTCAGCTCACCCGCCAGGCTTACGAGTCAGTGGCCAGCTCGCTGGAATTGCTGCGGACTGCCGGCGCGCTGGCCCCCGAACTGGCGGAGCTGGCGCGGCAGGTCGAGGCGAGACGGCGTGAGCATCAGGCCCGGTTGATTGCCTTTCTGCACGAACAGGGTGTCTTGCGCCCTGACCTCTCGTCTGAGGAGATGACAGATATCCTGTGGGCGCTGACGAGTTATGACGTCTATCGCTTATTGGTCGTAGAACGCCACTGGGAACCTGCGGGCTATGAGACCTGGCTGGTGCAGCTTCTGGCTCAGCAACTGCTTGCGCCAGCTTCTGCATGACAGTTCATGCAAAATAGATTGACGTGGAGGGATTCACCATGGCTCACTCTCACCAGCTGAATCAGCAGATCGCTGCTGATCCTGCCTATCGCCTCGTCCAGCGTGTCTGTCTGGCTGCCTGTATCGTTCTGGCGCCTGTCGTTCTATTCCTGGGGTTCGCCGTCGATCCGACCGGGGGCCTGGGCGTACCAGCGAATCTGCAAGGAGTGGCCGCCTCGCTCAAAGGGGTCAGCCCGCTTCAAATCCAGGGATTTCTCTATCTGAATGCAGTGACCGTCTACTTCTTCGCGCCGAGCTTCGTTGGCCTCGGACTGCTGGCCATGCGGCGCTCACCGTGGCTGGCGACCGCTGGGATGATCTTCGGTCTGGCCGGCTCGCTTCCCTTTGGGATCTTCGTACCACTGGAGGCGTTGGCATTTCGAGCGGCAGCGAGCGCGTCGACCGCAGCCGTCTTCCAGTCTGTCGACGCTCAAGGGTCGCTGCTCTTGCTCGGAGGCAGCTGGGTGGTGGGCCACCTGGTCGGGTACATCCTCATCGGGATGGCCTTGCTCCGCTCGCGGGCCATTCCCTGGTGGGCAGCGAGCCTGTTCATCGTGGCTGTTCCCTTTCAGGCCGCCGGTTATGGCACTCGCCAGAATATGCTGCAACTGATCTGCTTTGTGCTGATCTTCATTGGCAGCCTTCCCGCCGCCCTCGCCATGCTGAAGGGACGGGATGAAGCAGCGCCGCTCACCTGACCTGACTTGAGGCCGCGAGCATGGTGCGCGCTCCATTCCTGCAAGGAGCTAGATGAAATGTGATCGGTCAACGACATGGGCAATTACTCCCTCCTGGGGATCGCTGACAGCGCGGTAGAGGCACTACCAGCCTCATGCCGAGAATAGCGGCCATACCAGTGGGTATTGTGCTCAGTCCTGCCGATCAGGGTCTACCGAGCCGTTTTCCTCTCCACCAGCCAGCGGTCCCGGCGAAGAGATCCTGCTACCAAACCAATTGCCCGCTCCCTGCGCGTGGAGGCAAGCGCCATCTCTGGGGCCAGACCTCCAGTGGATATTGTCGGGTTCGTGGCAGCCGATCCCAAAGCGGGTGGTAGGGAAGCCTGGCCCAGCCAGGAGTCACCAGGGTCCCACGCCGATCCAGCTCTGACTGGCCGGCATGGCATGGCAGGTCGGCTGTGGTGGGATGAGCCAGCCGGTAAGCAGGTCGGGATCGACGCAGGACTGACATCCGGCAGAAACGCTGACATCGATACCTCTTGCGAGAGACAACAAGGAGCAGGGCGGCCAGTCAGCATCGTCAGACAACCTTCCAGGACCTTGCCCAAAGGTATCTCCAGGCCAAAGGCAACTGGAGCCTGGAAGGTAGCACCATCTAGCATCTGTCGCGTTCCACCCTTCCAGCAACACCAGCTGGCTCCTTTTCCAATAGCTGGGCCTACCAGCTGCTTCTTCTTCCTGCCAGGGGGCTCAACGGGCCAGGCGGGATATAAAGCCTGGCGGCTTCTCCCCTCTTTCCCTCCGCCATCGTTCCACAGGCAGAGGGCAACCTGTGTCTCGGCTTGCGTGTCGGCTTTCCCCGGGAAGCAAGATCCCGGCTCTCCCCCAGAAGTTCCTACCAGCAGCTCCGTCCTGGCTATGCTTTGTTTGCTACTGCCTTTGCACCAGAATGAGGAGTCCGCAGTCGCCTGGGAACGCTGGCAGGTGTTCCAGCCAGCGTCGGAACATGCAGCTCAGGTACACCTCGAAGAAGAGGAGATTTCCTTCAGCCAGATACGAGCATGGCCAGAAGACGACAAAGCGATAGCAGCAGCAGGAGGCAGTATCTGGCCTGCAGAGAAAACCTCGGTGCCTGTTTCTGCCCGGAATATTCCGCTGCCTCTGCATGAAGCCACGGCGTGGGCCTGCGCACAGGCTCTCGCGATCAGCGAATGTGTGGGCAACACATGGAGTTGCGGGTGCCTCCTGAGCGCTGAGCTTGAGCGAGCTAAGCGGACAAGCAGCGGCTGCTCAGCGAGCGCTACAGCGAGAAAGCACCTATGCTTCCATATGCTTCCACCAGCTAGCGTCCACCTGATCTGCCCTGGAGCTCCAGCGACAGGATGCTGAACCTTCTGTCTCCGTGCGTTGAGATAATTCGGAATTTCTAGCTACTGGATTCGCTTGTGGGCACCCAAGGGAACCTGGCACCAGGCCTCAAGCGGTAGAGTAGAGCACCGCACTGACTGGGAGCAACCAGGGTACCTCAGCAATGTCCTCTGACTGGCATTGTTGAGCAGCTCCCTGAGCTGCTCGAAGGAGCAAATCCTTATCTGGTCCAGAAACGCTTCGAGACCCTTTGATCACCGCGAGAGAAGGGAGGCGGCCTGCCGCTTACCACAACAGTCAGGGATGAGAGAAAAAAGCAGTTGGGCGTGGGAAGCTAATCAGCAATGTTTTCTCTCCCGATGTTGTATTATTGCCGCCTTACCCAGAGATGCTGGCCAACTGCTGGAGCGTCCTCATGATCTCCCCTTTTTCCCCCCAAGGAGCCGGCGCGGGCCGCCCTGTGATTTGAAGAAACCAGTGTCGCCAGCGCTCCAGCTCAGCCTCGTTATGATGCCTTATCAGAGTACGCTGCGCGGAAGTGAGAGGAGCAGCTGGCAAAAAAAGCGTCCAGAGCGGGACGAGTTCAAAGCCACGCCGAAGTTTAGCTTCATAGGCTTCTGGGCCTCCGTGCAGCCATCTCAAGCCATGCTCAATGCCATAGCGTAGCGGTGCGTAATAGGCAAGCGCAAAGTACTCCATATGGTTGCCTCTGTCCTCACGAGAGCCAAATGTTCGCCCATAGATCCCCTGATGTGACACCACTACGTTGGCAGCCGCCATCAGCCTCCCTTGACGACGTGCACAGAAAGAGAGCATCTGATCACCCAATACTTGGGATTGGGCCATCAACAGCTCTTGGATCTTCTCTCGATCAGTGACTCCCCCGTGCCGGCTGTTGCTATGCAATACCAGCTCTGTCATCTCTTCCAGAACCTGTTGGAGCGGCTCTATGGTAATCTCAAGGCCAGCTTCGTTGAAAATTCTAAGTTCACGCCTGATCATCTTTCTCATGTTCCTCTTACAAGAGGCAACAAAATTATCAAAAGATGTGCTTCTTATCTCTTTCAATGTATTCGGGGTCGTCAGCAGAAAGACACCTTGCTCTCCAACGAGATCAACTAGCACTGAGGCAACATCTGTTGGTAGAAAAGGCAGAGCGATACAAGGGGTTCCCCGCTCGACAGCGATTCGCTTCACCTCAGATAGCAAGGCATTCCAGATAGCTCGTTGGAGCTTTACCTCGTTTGCTGGCAAGGCGGGTAGAACTGCCAGGTTGCTGTTCCAGGAGCCGGCGATCAAGGTAGGATACCAGACAGAGGGCAGCAGATCCCTACCAAGAACCGGCCCTAGCAGACGGCGTACCTGGTCATAGGAGCCTCCGGGGCGTGGAGGTGTCAGCAGTACAGGAAGAAGCCCGAAAGCCTGGCCTCCGGGCTGATTATAGACCACCAGATAGGAGAGTCTGGTGCCGACAGCTTCGGCAAGCTGGAACCACGTGACAGAGCCATAGAGGGCACCAGGCCCCTCATGTTGGAGCCAAACCTCTTGGGGGACCTCTGCCGCTGTCGCATAGCGGACTACCTTCAGGTGCGATCCATCAGCCATCGCTCCATCAATGGTACGCCTGGATTGCGCCATAATGCTTTTCCTCCCATTGCTCGAGGACCCATAGCCGGGTTCACCCTGAATCTGGATCAGAGTAGCCCCATTGTTTTCCAGCTATCGGTCCACCATCTCGCTATAGATCCGACGTATCCCTACTCCCCGCGCCAGATACCCGGCCAACCTCAGGTCATGGTCACTCCGCTCACGGCGAAGCAGCTCGGTGACGGACCCGGCTGGCCAGGCAAAATCTACCCGTGCTCGACGGTCGGTCTCGACCAGCGTCTTGAGTCTGTCAGGGGACCCGAAGAGGTCGATGTAGTGCAGTTTCTCCCGCCCCCAGCGCAGGAGCAGGCCATCGAGGAGGAGAAACATGCCAGGGGCCAGAGCTGCATAGCGCTGGTCGAAGGACCACTCCAGTGCATACACCCTCTCTCGGAAGAGGCTATCCAGCCGGTAGGCAATGGGGTACTCGTCCAGAGTAGCGACTGTCAGCTCCACCAGACCTTCTAGAAGCAAACGCTGATAGTACTGGAGCTGTCCATTTGACTGCAGATCAGCATGCAAAGATGATTTCCATGAATTCGCTTCAATGGCAGCCAGAGCTTGTACGGCTGATAAAGGGGGCAAAGTTACGGCCCGCAAAGACTGCCAGCGTTTCCTTTTCCTCGCAGCCTGGGAACCATAGCGTTCCATGAAGCGCCCGATCAGTCCTTCACCGCCATCATCCCAGGAGATAATCGGTGAAGGACTGCGCTGCCAGCAGTCCATGGCCGGAGTAGCCTGTAGCAGGTGAGCAGCGCGAGTCTCCGCATAAGCCAAAGGGAAATAGAGAGCAGAGGCACCTAACTCCCGACACAGGGCGGCCAGGATTTCCCCTAGCAGCTCAGGAGGAAATGCCAGGCTGGCCAGGATAGGTGCCCCTGGAAAGAGGGACACCCACACTCCGTCAGGGCGTTGGCGCAGTGCCAGGGCTAGCTCCGGCGGTTCACCATTCCGGCGACTATAGACAGCGACCACACAGTCGGCACAGTCGGGGCAGCCCAGCCGTGCAGAGAGCACGCCCGGATGCTGGTGAGGCATCTCACCATGCTGGACGAAGAGCTGGCCTACAGCGTTCAGTAAGCCCTCGTCTGGGGCTGCCATTTTGGCCACCTCCCCAGCGCATCTGTGGTAGAGAGATTGCTTCCACTTCATGGGGAGCTTCCCCTCCCCCCCTTAGAGGACCTCGGCCTGCGACTCTTGGTCCAATCCCTGGAGCCCACGCCCAGCAGGACTGCCTAGAGCCACAGCACAGACCAGGAGCAGCACCATTCCACCAGCTGCCAAGACAAGGGGGGCTGGCAGATAAGAGGCCAGAATGCCCATACCAGCGTAGGCCGCAGGCAAAAAGACAAGTGAGCCTACCAGCAGGATACTCGTAACGCGGCTTTGATAGTCTGGAGCGACATAGCGCTGTAGCAGGTAGTTGATCAAGGTGACAGCATAGACGTTGACCCCCATCACTGCACCCGCGCATACTATGGTCACCAGACTATGAGCCACAGCCAGTAACAGGCAGGCTACACCTGGCCCAGCCATAGACACAAAAAGTAGCGCACCTGTCTGACGCACACGCCGCAGATAAGCCAGCGAGGCAGAGGCCAGAACTGAGGAGGCTCCCTGGGCCGCAAGCGCCAGGCCATAGATACTGGCAGAGAGATGGAGATTAGCGATCCGCAATGGAAGCAAGACGTAGAACGGGGCAATACAGGCGACATTCGCAGCTATAGAGACAGCGATGAGCCATTTCAGCCAGGGACGCTGGCCGATGTACTTAAATCCAGCAATGAGATCCTGGTAGCGAACACGCTGAAAGGAGATAGAGCTGCGTATCCGACGCATGAGAAGCATGGCCAGGAAGCTGAGCAAAAAGGTCAGGGCGTCAAAACCGAAAGCCACGGCGATGCTATAGCTGACGATGAACCCACCGAGAGCAGGCCCAACCAGTGTCATCAGGCTAAAGGTCGCGCTATCAAGGGCGTTCGCGTTCTGCAGCTCATGGCGAGGTACAAGCTCGCCAATGAGTGGGCCAAGAGAGGGGAGCGACAACGCTGAGGTAACGCCTAACCCAGCGGCCACGACCAGCAGCAAGAGAAAGCTGACCTGCCCTGCCGCTGTAGCAAGAGCGAGTAGAGCAGTAATCATCATTGCTGTAGCATCAGTGACCAACAGGAGATAGCGACGACTCATTCTATCTCCCAGCGCTCCTCCGAAGAGAGCCAGTGCCACCTGGAGCGTGGTGAAGGTTCCCACAATCACCCCCATCGCCATACTTGACCCAGTTACCTTATACACGGTCCAGCCCAGAGCCACTTCGTAGACGGAATCACCCAGGCGAGAGAGATTACGGCCCAGCCAAAGGAGCCTGAAGTCTCGGTACGACAGAGCAGAGAAGAGGAGCCAGATTCGTTGTCTCGCGCGCGCGAGCTGTCCAGGGAACCGCCTTGCACTGGCCGACTTATCTGTTTTGCACTCGATACTTTTTTCTCTAGGTAGCACAGCTTTGTAACGCTTCTCCTCTCTGGAGCTAACTCGAACGATCTCTCTTTTGGCTCTCCTGAATCAGGAGCAGAATAGTATGGATCTTTGTTGATTGCGAGAGAACCAGATCAGCAGCAATCTCACCACGAAGAAAGCGCGTCCCGTGGTGGGCAATGCTCTCAAACTTGCCCAGGATCATAAACACTAGCAGCGCATCCAGGCTAAACCCAACCCCTCCTCCCTGCTGATAGGCAGCCACCATTGCTGTCAGATCAGCGAGAGGATCCCTGGAGCGTGAGCGAAAGACGATTGTCTGTCCCACAGTAGCAAGATCAGCCAGGGGGGCATCATAGCGACAACTTGCCCAATCTAACGCCCCGATCAGCCGCGGGGGATATCTTTCAGAGAGGCGCAGATTCGGATGGGAAGGGTCACCGTGGATAAGCTGCATAGCTGTCTGCGAGTGAGTAGCCAGGTATTCATCGATGAGCCTGGACGCCTGGAGGAGCACCTCCTTGTCGGCTTCTGTGAAGCCCAGGCACTGCTCTTCGAGCGCCAGAAGGCGTCCACGCGCAAAGAGCGTGAGAGCACTCTCCTTCGAAACTGCCAGCTCTGGGGAGAGGGGGGCCAGCCAGCAGTGCAAGCCTGCAAGGCCTCGGGCAACGGCGAGCGTATCTTCGATCCGTGTTGGTTCAGGTTGCCGCCCAGGAACATGAGCTGTGAGCCACCAGACACGCCCGTGAGCCTGCACAAACAGTTCCCCCTGTGCTTTAATCACAGAAGGGACTGCCACTGCACCAGGCAGTTGCCCACGTTCACTCAGACAGGAATAGAGCTGTAGCTCCCTGCTGACTGCTTCAACCTCGTAGTCATAGGTACATGATAGCCAGTAAGGACCAGCACGCCACGTTCTTTTGTTAACACCTGTGTCTACGGTCTCAAGGTGTTCTTCAATATTCCAATATTTCCTAACAACACTTCTAGCAATATCTTCTAATTCATAATAATTTTCCTTCACAATATCCTCCACTATCTCTTTGCTCTACATTAATGTAAATTACTCTTATTTTTTCATACAATGCTTCCAGATTGGGTAAAGGCTCATCTGCAACTGCGCCGAAGCGTTCGCGAACGGCCTGTCTCCAGACGCTACTACGATAGGTAGCATCTGGATTCAAAGGGCGGCCTGGTCCTTGCAGGCAGGGAATCTTGGACAGAGCACGGGAAGATTGGGTCCATCCCGGCAGACACCAGGCCTCCGCCGCCAGGAGCTTCTTTCTGGTCAAAGCACGCCACTCAGTACAGAGCTGCACCTGCCGCGCCAATCGGCGTCGGGCCGCCTCAGCAGCCTCTGCGGCCAGCGAGAGATTCACGCCGAGAGAGACCTTGCGCCCCCTACGATCGCGCCCAGCATTAAAAAATGTACGGGCTGCCTCTATCACCATTTGCCGCCCGGCGATCAGCCCCCCCCCAGACGCTCCCAGTGGCTTGCCAGATCGAAAAGAGGTGATTGCTGCTGTCACCCGTGGGGCAATCTTCTGCCAGACCTCAAGGTCGGGTGACTGCACCAGGTCAGCAATCAACGTGACCTGGCGCTGCTGTGCCCACTTTAGCCAGTCTTCAAAGTCAGGTGCGTGCCCCCCAAATGGGGCATAGACTACCAGAGAAATTTCCGCGCCGACCTTTGCGCTGATACGCTCCGCGGCCTGTAGAGACATGGTAAAGTCCTTTTCAACATCTACAGGCGACGGCCTCAACCCCGCCAGGATCAGCACGTGAAAAACCTCGGAGCAGATCCAGCCAGGAACAAGCGCCAGTGTTCCGGGACGTCCCAAATGACAGGCCAGCGCCAGCAACCCGGCAGCAGCGCTTACTGTTGCTACTGCGTCTTCCGTATGGAAGAGAGATGTCCCTAGAGTTTCCAAAAGATGATGTTCATCGTTCTCATAGTATACCATCTCTTGCAATAACCCTCCCTCAAGAGAGCCTTTGCTCGTCTAGCATTGCAGCGCAGGCAGCCAACTGCTGATGAGTCGTGAGATCAAAGCATTTCATAAACGCTGTTTGCAGCTCAAGGTGGCACCCGCGCCACAGCTTGGCCTTATATGCTTCAGCCCCGTAGTGTATCCGTTTGAGCTTTTGCTCAATAGCGTAGGTGATTGGCTGATAGTAGCCGACCTCGAAGTAGAGAGGCAGCCTTGCCGTTCGCTCATAATCAAAGCCGACCTGCTCACAGTACAACTCATCACGATAACGGTAGCAGAGGCAGAACGCTACGATCTCTCCCTCCTTCCGAGCCAGTACGACCAGCGGCTCACCGGGGCGCTCGCGAGCGGCAACAGCCAGAAAAGAGTTCTCAGACGGTGGGCGACGGGCAGACTCACCGTGATACTTCGCGTCAACATTCCCTTTGAGAATCTCCAGGCGCGCCACGTCTGCTAGCTGAAGAGGAGCGATGCTCAGCTCGACGCCTGCTCTGGCAATCTGCAAACGTTCCCTGCGAATACTATGCCGACGCTTACCAGACAGGCTCTGAAGGTAGTCTGAGAAAGAGGACCAGCAGATATCGAGTACGGCCAGCCAGACGTTGGGGAAAGAGAAATAGTCATGTTCCAGCAATACTGTGCGCAGCACGGCATCGTCGCCTGCTACGTATGGACAGCAAATGGAACAGGCCCCCCAGGAGCGCGCCTGCTCTTCAATCTGAGAGAGCAAGAGGCTGATGCAGGCCTGTTGCTCCTCTACTGGGATAGATCGATCGATCAGGACACGCGCCGACGTGACCTGATGCGAGCCAATGGAGACCGCAGGCAAGATGGCCTTGGCTCCTGGAACAAAGCACTCAAACTCTGGACCTGCCACCCGACGCAGCATCAGATCCGGTCTTTGATAAGCAGAGACTGTTGTTGACTCATGGAGCAAGTAGATCGGAACAGCGCCGCGAGGGGTCATTGTCGCATCCCAGACCATGAAAAAGCGAGCCATTTTAGGGCGTGAGCGTTGGATAAGTGCCAACATCGGCGTGGTCAAAGTAAAGTCTGCTCCCCTCGCCAGACTATTCCACTGCTCAGAGGGGATCTCCTCTACTCTCTCATAAACAGTGACCCGATACATCGTGTATCCTCTCCAGGTGACAGGCGTTGCATGCCCTCTCTGAGACCGCTTGTCAGCCCCTGCCTTGAGGGCTACTTCCAACCAGAAAGAATCTGGGCGCAGAAAGCGGCTACCTGCTCAGCTCCCCGTGTCCCGACCAGGGAGACCAGGCCATCCCACTCTTTCCTCTGCCGTGCTCGGGCCAGCGCCAGTGTCAACCGCTCCTCCAACTCCCTCCATACGGCAGGCGCTTCCGCAAGTGCCTGCTCTAGCGAGGCATAAATGAAAGAAACGGCAGCCTCCTCCCCCTGAAGACGGAGGCATTCGACAGCGCTGAGGTCCAATACCTTACGTGGCCACGGCACCCGGCAGTCTGGATCAACATGGGCAGCAAAGCGATCGCTATTGAGAATCTGACTGAGATTTTGAGGAGGGAGACAGACCGTCGGGACTGAGCGACAGCCAGCCTCGATCAGGGTCGTCAGGCCCGGAGAGCAGACCAGGAGTTCTGCCTGCTCCAGCAGATCGAGAAAGGCAGCATGTGATCGCGGGGCCATGTGAATAGCTGCTGGCAGAGAGTCCACCATTGCTTTGTCCATGCCGATTTCGTCGAAGTCCTGCATATTGCCACAAACCTCAATTAGCGTGTAGCCGGCCCGCACCAGGGTTTGCAACGCAGGCATCAGAACCAGCTTGGGATAGGGCCTGTTTCCCGAGGTACTCAGAGGCGAATGCAGTCCACCAAAACTGACCACTGCCAGACCAGGCCTGCAGGTACGTTGGCTCTTCTCTCTCGTCGTCGTGATCCCTTCTACCCAGTGTAGGTGACGCACACGCCGCAGTGGTTGCCAGGCAGGCCAGGGAATGGAATCGCACAGCTGAGCGGCATAGATAGTCACCTCGCTCGGGATAGGATCATGTTCCGTCCACAGGTACGGCAGACTATCGACGTACACGGTGGGACAGCCGGCCCGCTCTATAGCAGAGGCTACCTCGGGATCCAGGACAACCAGCGCGGCTGTTACCTGATGGCGGTCGATAATAACCCGCACCCGGTCGAGCAGCAGTGGCTCACGCTCATACCAGGCCTCCACTGGCAGATTACCGAGTACCGGGCGCCCCAGGCTGGTGCCCAGTACCACCAGCTTGAGATCGTAGCCACAGCGGTTGATCAGGACCCGCAGGATACTTTCCAGTTTCCCTGCACTTCCCCAGCCAAAATCTACTCCACAGATCAACAGGGTGGCCTGCAGGCGTCTAGCGACATCCAGCGGTCTTTTCATCGCTCTCTCCTGAAACTCCCTCGAGACAGCTCTTGCCAAGAATGGCAAATCTTCTCCCAGAAAGCGCGATGCTCCCTCCCCCAGTCTTCCCCCCCTTCTCCCATTTCGCAGCACGATGGCAGTTCGTCGATCGTCAGGCGATCCTGCGCCGCTGCTCGCGTGGCCCGCTCATCTCCTGCGCGCCCGGGGGCAGGCACCGTTACCAGGTGCTCTGTAGGCCACTGTCCATTCAGCCGTCTCGCCAGCGCCACGGCCTTGACCTGTTGCACGTTCTCCACCACCAGCATCCCGCGCAAAGGCCTCCCGAGCAGGTGCTCAAGCACAGGTTGCCGATAACAGGCCAGATTGTAGCGGTAGTACTCATAGTAGTACCGAAACGGTGATCCGGCCGGAAAGGCCGAGCCATCCCTCAGATGATAGAGACCATTCAGCGCGACCGTCGGCAGGCGAGTCCGGTCCCTCTCGACTGTCTCTGAGAGCACGGCCCAGACCACCTCATCGTGCGAGACAAAGCAGCGCGAACCCGTGGGCAGTTCCAGGGTCTCAAACACCGAGAGTACCCTTTCCGCCACGCGGTGCCAGCCAGCAGCCCGCTCCGCTCCCCGCGGAACCAGGCGAATCTCCTGACCCGTGCCAATAAAAGAGACCAGCGGCACGGACAGCAGCCGGCTGATCGCCGCCCCATGCACCAGATCGGCGATCACGGTCGCCGCCAACCGGCGCGGCTCGGCCTCAGCATGATCGATGCAGGGAGAGGCCACGACCACCTCGATGCTCTGGGATAATCCGCTCAGCCTCCTGGTCCCTGCGACAAAGAACAAGGCGGCCAGCTGCGACCTCGTTTCCTCTTCTTCCTCGAACTCGAAGGGAGGAGAATCAATCCCATAGGTCTTTAGCAGAGGCCAGATCCCTTCTCCGTAGAATCGCTGCATGAAGTGGAGAGTCAGCTCTCGCATGCGCGCTCTTCCCCTCGGTATAGCGCCGCAAGGACCCACCGTTCCAGGCCCAGGCCAACGCACCCTGTCACCCGTCCCGGGCGTCCATAGCCACGGACAATGAAGTGGTCTCCATGCCGGTTAATGGACGCCAGCGCCAGCTCCTTCCCTGCGACGCTGCCACGAAACTCGCGCTTGTGTCCTGCCTTTCCTCCCCCCAGGAAAAAAGGATCATGAGCCGCTACCCAGCGTCCCTTGATCCCCAGGTCAGCAGCAAGACCAGTGAGCAACAGCTCTACTTCGGAGGTAAAACGTTCCTCCCATGTTTGGGAAGCGCACCAGAGAACCTCCCGGCAGGTGAACGCCGGCATACGCCCAACCGCACTATCATAGTGGGGCTCGCGGCGAAACACAGTAGCCAGATGGGTGCCCAGCACAACGTCATCTGCATCTAGCAATGGATAAGAATTCAGGCAGGCGGCTGGCAATAATGCGGTATATTCGTCAAGATGAATAATTTGCTCAGGATGGGCGTCATAGTAGCCCAGGTGACGCAGCTGATCCACGCTAATCAACGGACTGGCTGGGGCCCAGAGAGTTCCTCCCCACTGAATCACGAATGCCTGCACTTCCCGCTCGATTCGCGCGATCACCGCCCCGGCCTCTCCTCCCCGTAGCCTGGTTGCATCTTCAGATCCCTGGACAGCTCCTCCTGGGAACGATGAAGGGGTAGGCCCTGCAGAGAAGACATCTCCCTGACTCAGTACACGAGCCATCGCCTCTGAGACGGGAAGGCTGCCTGGATCACTGGCACTGCTGAATACGGACAGTTGGCGACCACGTGAAACAGCGACCCTGGCCTCAGGACAGGCAAGAGCCAGGCGGTACTCGATTTGCCGGCGGGACTGTGGCAATACCCCTTCCTCCTGAGCCTGGTCTGGCGGAGGCTCCACATCGAGACGCAGACGCGCCTGTACAGCGAGACGCCTGCCATACCTTTCGATCGCGGCCTCTAATGCTGCTACACCGGATAAATCACCCGGGCCCAGCTCGGCTTCATCGAGAACGATACCAAGTTCATATTCTGTGACGACCAGGGCGGAAACGAGGTCGAGGCTGTCCCATTCCTCATCAGCGTTCAAGAGTTCTGCCTCCGCGAGCGCTTTGCGCAAGCGATCCCGCTCCTCCTTTGTCAACTGCACGCCTCGCTCATCCTTTTCTCTGTCTGCACCTGTCCCAATCAATTGAGATCACCGTCCCCCATTGGCTTTCTACCGACGCCAATCATCATATCTCCTCTTCGCATACAGCGGGCCAGAAAGCGAAGATGTCGCAACTGGAGATAGAGCGTTCCAACCCAGGAGGAACCTCGCTGGCTGTCCTGAAGCGCTTCTCTGAGCTCCCGCTTTTTATAGTCCCTATCACGTGCCCTATCATAGAACGTGATATGCTGGAAACCTGTCCGACGCATCATAGCTGCCAGCGAGCGCTGCGTAAAGTAGGTCAGGTGGCTCGGCGGCGAAAGGAACTCCCAGACGCCAAGCGCGGGGAGGAAGAGCCGGCGGCTCATGGACGGGATCAATCCGTCACCTCGCGGCGTCGATATGATGAGCGCACCGCCAGGTCTGAGCATTCGCGCAGCCGCAGCTACCACCTCGAAGGGATTGACCATATGCTCAAGCGAGCTGAGAATCGTCACAGCATCGAACTGGCGATCGAAAGAGAGGAGAGAGAGATCCCCCTGATAGACCTGCAGTCCGTACTGCCTGCTCGCGTAGGCCAGGGCTTCGCTATCGATATCCACGCCGACGACCTGATAGCCTCTGGCACGCAACAGCGAGGCGAACTGGCCATGACTGCAGCCAACATCAACGACCCAGGAGCCGCTCGGGACACAGCTGAGCACCACCTGGAGCTCGGGACGAAATTTGCGCTGCACAACCTCGGGTGGATAAGGCTGCCACCTGCGCCTGTTGTAGAAAACCCACATATCTTCCGCTCGCGGCATAGGGTCCACCCAGAGGAAGCCGCACTCACGACATTCAGCAATGCGAAAACCACGGCGCCAGGTGAATGGAGCGGTGCGAACAGAGCCACAGGCCGCACAAGGAGCAGTATCAGCATGAGCTGGATAGCGCTGGCGTACCAGCTCGGTCGCCTCCTCACGGGTCAGCGCCCTTTGCGCGATAGTCGTTTCTTGCGCGTACCCATCAGAGACATCGCGCTCCCGGCTGTCAGCTCCCTCTTGCTGCTCAGAAGCAGGGTTCATGGCTTCCTCCCGGTGGCGCCATAAGCTGCGCGGAAGTAGGCCATCACCTTGCGGATAGCCGCCACGGTATAGGAGAGATCTTCCTCATCCAGCCCCGGCCCCACCTCGATACCAATCTGGCGGCGGAGCAGATCTCTGGCCACCGGAGCAATCTCTGGCCCATAGCTTGGGCGCTCTTCAGGGGGCAAGGTACGGAAAAAGTAGGGACGTTGTTCGCGAATCCAGTCTATATCGAGTAGGTGGGGATGACTGGGGTCACAACCCACGTTCTCAGCTTGAAGGGCATCTACTATCTCATTTCTGTAGGGAGCAAGCTCAGGTGGGACAAGGGCGTTCAGCTTAAAGTAGGCATGGGTGCTACCAGCGGGAACGAGGGGGAAGCTCAGTCCTGTTTCGGCCACTTGCTCTTGGACCCAGCGGGCCAGTCGCTGGCGCCGCTCCAGCTCGCTGTCGAGTCGGCGCAGCTGGTGCCTACCCAACGCAGCCTGGACTTCCGTCATATTGTAACTAAAGCCCATTTCCCGGTAGTCAAACCAGCCCTCGCCTTTCCCCTTATGAGCAAGCGAGCGGGCCGTCGCTGCCAGCTCCTCATCGTCAGTAATGAGGATTCCCCCCTCCCCAAGGGCAATATGCTTGCGACAGCACAGGCTGAAGGCTGCAGCCCGCCCAAAGGTACCAGTCTTACGCCTGGCCCAGAGCGCACCATGAGACTGCCCACAGTCCTCAAGAAGTGTAAGGTCATGGGCTTCCGCAATCTGAGCTAGCTCAGTCATTGGACAGGGCTGCCCATACATATGCACTGCCACGATTGCACTGGTGCGCGAGGTGATCTTGCGGCGGCAGTCCTCTGGGTCCATAGCCCAGCTTTGAGGATCAAGATCCACGATCACTGGGATAAGATGGGCCTGAAGCAGTGCTGACAGCACAGAGACATAAGCGTTCGCTGGGATCAATACCTCAGAGCGCTCTGGAAGACGCGCTGCCAGGTACATGACATGGAGTGCAGCTGTTCCTGAGCTGACCGCCACAGCATAACTACGCCCAAACCAGGCTGCATATTCGCTTTCAAAGGCTCTGACCTGTGTTCCTCCATAGAACTGGGCAAGAGTACCCTTGGAGAGGACAGCCATCACCTCCTCTTTGGCCTCCTGGCTAATGACAGGACGAGCATCCTTTCGGCAATCACGAACAGGTTGACCACCGTAGAGAGCGAGTTTCTCGCGTTCGATCACAAACAGGCCTCCCTGCATCAAAAAACTGATTGTTGCTTGCTGCCGAGCCTCATTCTGAAGGCGGGGAGTGGATAGCAAGGCTCCGCAACACATGATTCATTGCACGAGAACCGGCATCACAACGAGAGCAGACGCTATTGTTCCCTTCCAGGCAATGCAGACGTAGCTGCTGAAAAGCCTGACTTTCCCATGCCTCCGATGCTGAAGTCGCTAAGATATTACTCAGCGGATTTTGAGCATAGACCAGCATATTACAGCCGTAGACATTGCCAGTATCTGCTCGTACGTAGGCAGTAAACTGCGGTACTGAACAACAGACTGAGCCTTTTTCTGAAAACATATCAGCGTCGGCGACGAGCAGCACCCCCCTGGCAGCCCCTTGCTCGTGCAAGGCTGGTAGCAGTTGTTTCATTCGATCGATCTGCCCCTCATCTGGCAGAAGTGCTCTGTTCCCTCGTACAGGAATGAGGTGCCACCAGCGGGGTGGCTGAGGCCGTGTGAAGAGCAAGTTGGCCAGCAGTGGAAGATCATCGATGCTCTCTGCTTGAAGCACAGTATTGATACCATAGGAGAGGCCAGCTTCCTGGATGGCGGCCATGCCTTCGAGACAGTGTTCGAAGAGCCTCGGGGTGTTGCGGATGCGATTATGGTGGTCCCCCAGCGCATCTAAACTGAGGACAACTTCGCTGCAGCCAGCGTCTGCCAAAGCGCCTGCTTTCTTCGCCAGTAACCGCCCATTCGAAATCACAGAGACACGCACCCCGGCTTCCGCTGCTTCTCGAATAAGAGTCCGAAGTAAACAACATCCAACTTAGGCAGGAGAGGATGATCCTTCCCTATGCACCTGATTTCTCTCATATGAGGGTCTGCTTGCCCTCTTCTGCTCCCGTTCCCTGCGCGCGAGGCAAACAGCTCGGTATATCAGCGAGACAACCGGCCTGGTTCCAGAAGTGCTTGCGGGATTGGAAGAGCGTACCTTCCATGCGCTGGTCGGCCTGACACGGGAGCAGATTGCGAATCGCTATGGGACTGGGACCCTGTTCGCCTTAGAGCACCGTAGTGAGGGACTCGAACTTGCCGGAGAGGAAACGCTGGCTCAGGCGGCTGAGCGCGTACATGCAACTGTAGCGCATATTCTGACTCATCCTCACCAGCGCCTTGCCATAGTTAGTCATGGGGGACCACATGGCTGGCTGCTGGCGTCGGCTCTCGGTCTGGATGTGAGGGAGTCCCGTCTCTTTCGCCTTGATGAGGCCAGCTTTTCTATTTTCGCATTCCAGCCGGAGGAGAAGGGCTTCCGACTCACTCGGATCGTGACACTCAATGCACGCATGCTACCAGCCGGTCTCCTGGCTCAAAATAAGTAGACTGGTCTCCTTCAACGACTGGAGAAACGATGATCGATCTCAGCAGGGGCTGCCTCTGCATGATCCACCTTCTGTGGACCGCCAGTCTTAAAATGGTATATGGTCAGCAGCGCTCCGGGTGCTTGCATGAGTAATTCCTCCTGCCAGGAGCTGGAGAGTGGCTTTCTCATTTCTCTGGCTGTGCCTCAGAGTGAGGTAGGGGAGGCTCCATCGACCAGAATGATCAGCCTCTCTGGTCGGTCCCCGCTGCTGCACCGCAAAGCGATTTCTCGATAGGCTCCCTACAGAAAATAAGCGACGCGAGCGTGCTAATGCGCTCACAGATGCCGTGGGGAACCACCAGCGGAGCCTCCCTCTCCTAGGTGCGTTTGCCTGATCCATCGCACGCAGAGTGATTGCCTCCACATATCCCAGGGCGATGATAGACTCTCTGATGTGAGTAGGCCGGGCCCTCCAATAATGGCCTTTGCATAGCGCCGGTGCGCCGCGCCGTATTGCCCTGCATGGACCCCTTCGGCAGCCGAGAGGAGAAGAAACTGCCAGGAAGGAGTCCAGACGCTAGCGGTGATCTGGCTGACATGTGCCACAGGCGAGCCGAGCCCAGGCACACTGCTCTTGTTCGGCGGCTCCAGAGAAAACGGCAGGCCCCGGCCTCGCTCGCAGTCGAGAAGCCCGTTCCAGGTAAGGAGCTAAGTAGCAAGAAAGTGCCCCGGACACGGGTGAGGGAGCCCACACTTTCAGGCCGCTCGGACGCCAGGGCTACCGGCCAGGGCAAACGGGTAGCTTGCTGAGCCAAGCAGCCAGGTACGCGGCAGGACACCCTCAGCATATCAACCTCGACAACACAGGTTGAGCCGTGCCCGGTGGCTGCACAGGTGCGGGCTTGGCGATGCCACTCGTCTGCCTCTTTGCCCATCACATGGGCGTGAACCTGGACCACCAGGCAGGATCAAAGCCGGCTCACCGTCTGGGTACGAAAATGCTTTCGATCAGGGCGGTAATGAACCCGACGAAACCGACCCAGCAACCGTTGAGCACCTGGATGAAGGCGCATCTCGCCGCTTCAGGCAGCGGGAAGCTGAAGGCTATGAGATTGGAGGACTACGCCCAGGAAAACCACTAGCTGAGCCAGGACAGCCCACAAGCGCTTGCTGCCGCAGGCCGGAGAAAAACAACCACGCTGAGGAGCAAAGAGGCCATGACCAGGGTCAGGTAGAAAAGCGTCCGCCGTTGAAGTATTGAGCGTCCGGCCAGGTGGGCATTGCCTTCTATACTGGGAAACGCTCACTCAATCCACTTTTGGGAGGCTGGGTCAAGGGAGCGAGTCGTTCCTGCAGCGTCAGCCGGCCGGCCCCCAACTGGGCCATGCCCAAGGTGTTCAGACTCAGCCTCTCTGCACAGAGCTGCGCGCGCAGCTGCGGGTCCAGCCTACAATTGCAACAGCGCAGGGCCTTCTCCACGCGGCTGGCAGCGTATCATCGCCACCGCCAGCGCTTCCTGGCTGCCTGGCCGGTGGCATGAGCAACTCGTTC
Organism: Thermogemmatispora aurantia; assembly: GCF_008974285.1. Lineage (GTDB taxonomy): Bacteria > Chloroflexota > Ktedonobacteria > Ktedonobacterales > Ktedonobacteraceae > Thermogemmatispora > Thermogemmatispora aurantia. The sequence continues at coordinate 611,346 of NZ_BKZV01000003.1, forward strand.
CTGGGGGACAGCTGGTCATAGATCTAAGGGGAAGATCGAGTCACGGCGACCCAGGCTGGAAGTGTCCGGGTCCTGACGGGAGAGGAGTGGCTGACGCTGATGGGCAATGCCCTACCATGTGGGCTGCAATTCCAGCGCGCCGCCGGGTAGCCGATCGGCAGGCCCCCTGGCGGCCCATGTGAATCCGGCCCCGCACTCATCAGCAGCCCTTGACGCTGAGCATAGGCCTCATAGACCGCCTCCAGCTCGGGCCCATGCGTCGGATACCAGACCTCCAGTCCGTCCAGGGGGATCTCTGCCCGCAGCTGCTCCAACGGCTCTGGAGTGTAGAAAGTGAACTTCTCTAGTTGGTTCTGGTCGCAACCAGGGTGCGTGATCAGGACCAGCCCCTCTGCGATGCGCCGTATCCACTGTGTCTGCCAGACCGGCTTTGATCTCCTCCCGATCGTCCACCTCCCGAATCCGGGTCAGCACTGCCACCCACTCCGAGGCACAGCCATGTGCCAGTAGCAGGGCGGCGTGGTCCCCTGCCCCCCGGAGCTGCTTGCCCATCGCCTTCAGCTGCATTTCGCGCTTGGGGAAGTGAGAGCCGCGGTGGAGCAATGCCTCATACATCTCCTCGGCGTTGGCGCACTCTCCCGCTCTCCCTGGCGCACGCGCTCGACCAGCTGAAAGGCCGGGAACTGTGGATCAATTCCGCAGACCAGGACAGCCGCCATTTGCCCGTGCCAGGTGGCACTGATCTCTACGGCAGGCAACACGGCCACCTGCTGTGCTGCCGCCTGCCGTTGCAGCAGAGGGATGGTGTCCGACCGATCATGATCGGTAACAGCGATCAGCGCCAGGCCTGGGGCGTGCACATATTCCAGCAAGGCTGCGCCACAAGAGGTGGTCGCACGTGACTTCTCCTTGCTGAGACAAATCCGTTTGTACCTGCTGCCATCGCCGGGCTTCCTTGCTCCAGGGAAAGGAAGGTTGCCAGGGAGTGGAACGAGCTCGTCAGCCAGGATGAGGAGGCGGAATAGTTCCACCGTCAGCCAGGCGTCCGACAGATGAGCGAGAAGGGGCGTGCTGCTGTCATGCTCCCCATTTCATGCAGCAGGGTGACCTCTCCCATGCCCTCGCCGACCTCAATGAGGCCCTTCGTCTCGATCCCATTGCTCCGACGATCAACCGGGCGCTGAACCAGGTCCAGCAGGCCACGAAATAGCAATGTCTCCGGGTGCTCGTCAGCGTCGTATAGTATTCCAGCGAGGTCATAGCTCGTACTCCTGATTCGTAAGTTCTAGATCGCTGGCGATCATGGAGCCGGGTATGCCTGACACCAGGGGTCAAGATTGCCGCAGGGAGATCCCGGTGGCGTTGAGGATATACTGAGGAATTGCTGAATGCTTCTTGAGGAAGAGGTGCTACGATAGACAGCAGCCAGCCGGACGCAGCTTTCACACGAGAGGGACCAAAGCGATATGCCACTGCTAGATGTGCAACGCTTCTGCCGTTGGATAGTCACAATCGTCCTGGCTGTGCTTCTGCTGGCGGCCTGTGCACCAGCCGGGAGTGGAAGCCAGTTGACCGGCTCCCCATCCCCATCCCCATCCCCAGCTCCTGCGCGTACCTATACGTGGATGATCGCGTACTCCGCTGTGCAACGCCTCGAACAGGTTGATCCTTCAGACACCCTGGCCAAAACCTATTTCGATAATGCTCATACGTACCTGCTTGGTGCCGGCGCCCCCAACTTTCCTACGCAGTGGCACAGTATTCCAACCGTCACGTTTGCCAGCTACGCTGCTATGCAGAAGGCTTTCGCGTCGCACACGATTCCGGCTTCGGTGAAAGCGGTGGTGTACGATAATGAGGCCTGGAGTTTTACCCCCGCGCAAGAGCAGCGTCAGCCGGGACGCTACGATCAACTCGCGGCTGAGCTGGTACACGAGCATCACCTGATCTTTATCGCTACCCCCGCAACGGATCTGGCCCACGTCATCAACCCCGCTGGCGGGAATAGCTACCAGAATTTCCTGCGCCTGGGAATTGCGGGGGCAGCAGCACGCTATGCAGATATCTATGAGATCCAGGCCCAGGGTTCAGAGCTGCACACGAGTACCTACGTCAATTTTGTGCGCCAGGCTGCTGAGCAGGCGCGAGCAGCGAATGCTCATGTCATCGTCCTTGCCGGACTGAGTACGAATCCTGGCGGACAACACGTGACTGGCGAAGATCTCTATCGAGCCGTAATGGCCACACAGAGCATGGTGAGTGGCTACTGGCTCAATATCCCGGCGGGAGGCCGGTATTGCCCTCGATGTGGCACGCCCCAGCCCCAGGTAGCCATTGACTTCCTCAAGCGGCTGTCTGGTCAGGATCAGTAAAGACCCCTGGGAGGTTCCCAAAGCGCTTAAGCTATCAACGAGCCTGGACGAGTCTGCTGGCTGCAACTGCGGCTGCTGCCTCCAGCCTTACGTCGTGCAGGAGGGCAGGGCAGGCAGCTGCCAGAGCAAGCTGATCCTCGCCCTGCCGGGTGAGCCGGGAAGACGGCAGGCCGGATCAGCCCACCCTTTGCTCAATGCTGCTAGAGCTATCGTGTTGTGTGAACGCGGTCATAGACAGCGATGTAAGGACACGGTAAGCTGGCTGCAGATTGGTACATGAGGACGTTCCCGCGTCCGTCACCGGTCTGGCTTCTGATCAGCAGAGGTGTCGAAAGGAGCCATGTCATGATGAGCACGCTCACTGTCTCCATCGTGGGTCCACAAAGCACTGCAGCAGGGGAGCATGGTGCCCACGCCCGTCGACTGATCGCACGTGTCACTCTTCATCCTCGACAGAAGCAGGTCGAACTTATTATTTACGATCAGGGCTATGGAGAGCAGCTTATAAGATGCTTCACTCCCCACTTTAGGTTCGTAGCTGGTGGAGTGACCCCTGAAGGATATGCCTGGGATGCCGGGGAGCACATCTACCCCTGGGAGCCAGCCTTTATCGGCGTGCTAGAGAGTCGGCTCCTGGAGCTGAAGCTTCGTTGCGTTCCTGAGCACAAGCTGCCTCTTCTCTCCTGGCTCTCTCGCTGGCGTCGGCATCAAGGGTCAGGAGATCGTGTCCTCCTCACTGAGAGGGATCTTGGCGGCTGAGGATAACGCTACGAACGCTGGCCCACTTTTCCCCACCAGAGGCGGACCAGGCGATCCTCGCTGGCAGTCGCCAGGCGCCTTCCATCTGGCGACCAGGCGACTTCCCGCACCCAGCCAGGATGACCCTTCAGAACGGCCAGCTCCCGCCCACGGCTTCCATCCCACAGCGGCTGGATCGAATGGCTCGAACGCAGCGATGGTATCCAGCCCGCTGGGCCGGCCACCCGGCGCCTGTTGCAGTGGGGGAAGGACAGCCAGAAGCAGATTGCCTTGCTTCTCTCCCTGCAACGGCGTCGCCGCGGCCATCCACATCTCCTTGCCACCTCGTTGCGCGATCCCACCTTCAGGGAGATACTCTGACCTGACATCATCTCATCCTGGCAGCCCCGTGGCTCTCTTCAGCGCTGGGCAGAGAAGGCCGGGGCTGTGGCAGGCCTGCCCTTGGCGGAAGCGTTCCATTTCAGGGATCTCTCATGCCTCGACTCGACGCCGACATCCCCCTCCCTTTCCTCCCTGTCGATGAGAACTTCAAGAAAACAGAAGAGATTAATAATGCAAAAGAGTATAATTCAACAATAGAAGGTATTGTCTCAAAGTCAGCAGCAACTGTCTCTCAGCAGCGATGTGCCCGGGAAAGGAGATGAGCGTCTCTATGCCTGAATCCACTTCTCCTGTTCTGCTTCCGCCTGGCGGGCAGCGCATTCTCTTGGTGCACGTGGTGCAAGCTCATCCAGATAACGCTGAGCACCTGTGTGGGGCACCATTGCATTACTGGCTCGTGAAGGAAAGGAGGTCCATTATCTCCTGGTGACGCGAGGAGATAAAGGCAGTGATGATCCACACTTACCTCCCGAGCACCTGGCAAGGATTCGGGAGCAGGAGCAACGTGAAGCAGCTTCCGTGCTCGGCGTGCAGTCGGTGACCTTTCTGGAAGGGTATTCCGATGGGGAAGTGGAACCCTGCCTGCAGTTGCGGCGGGAAATCGCGCTGGTGATCCACCAGCTCCGACCTGATGTTGTCTTCACCTTCGATCCCTGGAAAAAGGATGAGGTCCACCCTGATCACCGAGCAGTCGGGATCTGCACGGTGGATGCAATTGCATGTGCACGGGGCCTCTGGTATTACCCAGAGCAGCTCCAGGACGGCTTCACTCCTCATGCGGGGCGCCAGATCTATTACTTTGCGACCGATCGCCCGAACCATTGGGTGGATATTGGCACCGTGGTCGAGCAGAAGGCTGCAGCTCTGCGATGCCATGCAAGCCAAACGAGCCGAAAAGACATCCTGCAGTGGATACGGGAGAAAGGTATGGTAGCAGGGGCAGAGCATAAATTTAAGATCGAAGCAGGACTTCTAGAGCATCGGTCAAGTAACAGTGACAACAGGTGACAAGCCAGCAATCACAACGTCCAAAACGTGCCGAGCCATCGTGTCTTTCGTGATGGTCTGGTCTCCCCGGCTCCACTGCACTGCGGGACCGAAGATGGCCCAACTGATGACCTGCGCTGTGATTTCTCCTGTTTCCTGGCAGATGGGCACCGACGATGGGGCCTGGTTCAGCCAGTGCAGAAGGACCTCCTGGAGTTCTTGCTGCAAAGCGACTTCGAAGAACGGCACAAACTGCCTATCGGCTGGCTTGAGGTGATACTGCCAGAGGGCCAGAAAATCGAACACAGCGAGAAGAAGCAGGCGCAAGGTGCTCATCTGCAGGGTGGATATGGCGGGAAGCTGGCTCTCCAACGCGTGGTGAAGCTTCTCGCACATCCAGACCTCTAAGAAGGCATATTTGTCTTCAAAGTGAGCATAAAAAGTTTATCTATTGATTTCTGCTCGTTATGCGAGTCTTGTACTGAGATAGAGAGAATGTTTTGTCGTTCTTCAAGCAATGAGATGAACGCTTGCAGCAACAACTGACGGGTCAGTTTGACCCGAGGATCGTTCCCATTCGCCAGTGTGGCCATGTGCTCTCCTTACCTACCCTGGTAATGTCCTTATCATAGCCCTCTGAAAAGCAACAGTTGCCTTCCTGTGTTGCCTAAACAACGATCCGGCCTGTTTGCTAATTGCTTGCAGTTCAGAAGCAGCGTACTATTCCTCCTGTGTAGTATACACGACAGTGTTGGATAGATAACACTGTTATCTATCCAATGTAATTCTGTTCACTCGATACCGGCAGTGGTGTGAGGAAGTGCTCAGGCCAGGATAGCTGGTCTGAGCACCACCGCAAGCGAAAGGGCCACCAGATGACTGAAGCAACAACAAACGAAGCACCTCGACTCTCCAATGATCACATCAATGACGTGCTGCTGCGGTTTGCCGAGAGGTTCGGCCAGCCGCAGCGGTCACCGGTCTTGCACTCTCCCTCGGAACAGAACCTCGATGTGTGCTGTTACCTGGCGGCGTAACACCGTGTTACGTGGGGAACGAGTTGCCTGCATGCTGTTGTCTCCCTGCAATCGCTCAAGTTCCTCCTTTCTCACTCTACTTCTCATTGGTTGCCTGGGCATGAGTTGCCTGTGTTTACACCGACCCGGGTCTGACTCATGAAGGCCGGGCAGACGGCTGATCTGTGACTTTTCCAGCCTCTGCCGCTTGGAAGAACAGTCGGCAAACAAACGGAGACGAGGCCGCCTCAGCGATGCCTGCGGCCAGGCAATGGTGAGGGAGACAGGGCTCCTCTCTCCAGCTTGCACCCTCTGCCGAAGCTGGAGGATCCTTCCTCGAGAGCAGCCCCTTGCACGCTGGCAACCTGTGAAGGGAGAAGGGGCACGCGCAGCACACACCCAGGCGCGCAGCCCTCTTCCCCAGAAAGGAGACGGCATGGGAAAGCGGATCAGCTGCCCGAACTGCCAGGGGACCAGCTTCACCGCTGCTGTTCCCTGTGACCGGTGCCAGGGAGGGGACGGGCCAGGTCGAGCTCATCGCTGACTGGGGACAACGCCGTCCCGTCACGTGCTTCCGGTGTCTGGGCACCGGTTTGTTGAAGGAAGGGGACACCTGCACGATGGGTGGTGGCTCTGGCGAGGTGGAGAGCTGAGATGCCAGGTCCTCTCACGCTGGACTGGACCAGTGCGAGCTGGCAGCAAGCCTGTGACGCGCTCGCTCAGCTGACGGATGCCCCCGGGACGCCCATCGACCCCGGCATCGTTGAGACGGTCGTGCTGCTCATCCTCCTGGGCTTTCCAACCGTGCAGTCGTGCGAAGGACACCTCGATCACAGCACGGCCTATCCCTGGGTCATGGTGGCAGAGCACGCGCTGCAGCGACGCTTCCTGCAGCAGTGGCAGCAGGTCTGCCAGCTCCAGGAGCAGGCGCACCAGCGCGGCGACCCTGCCGCGCTCGATCGCTCCTATCGTGCGCTGGCCGAGCTCCAGCTGGCCCAGGCGCAGTGGAACCAGGAGGAAACGCTGCGAGCGCGGCTGATGGAGCGGCTGGACGCGTTCTCTGCCCAGCAGCCCTGCCGTTGTCCCGCCACGCGGCTGCTGGTGCAGCGGCATCATCCGGGGCTGTATCGGATCAGGCCCGTCTCTGCCGCTGATCCGCCACCGGGGAGACATTGCGCGCCAGCTCCCTGGAGCGAGGGCAGGAAGAGATGCGCGCCTGGACGCGCTCGCTGCGCCAGTGCTGGGAGAGGCAACGGGTCGCACAAGCACGGCGAGATGCTTCCTGAGCGTGGGAGAGCACCGTCCGGGGAGCAGGAGCGCGTTCCTGCTCCCGCCATGCGGGGAGCTGGCCCCAGAGAGGGATCGCAGCGAGCCGCGTCGGCGTCAGCACATGGAGGCCCCCTGCTGGACGTGGGCACCGGCATCGGCATCTGGGCCTTCGACATGCAGGCGATCTTCCCGCACGCCCTCATCGTTGGCGTCGACCTCTCGCTCGCGTCCCTACCCCAGCCGGTGCCGCCCACCTGCCTCTTTGTGCGCGCCAACGTGCTCGAGGGGCTGCCCTTGCACGCAGCACGGCAATTTCCTGACCGATAGCTTCGTGCGCCGCAAATATTACCAGCTCCTGGACCAGGTCAGCTTGCCGCGGATTCACTTTCACGATCTGAGGCATAGCACGGCCACCATCCAGCTCGCGATGGGAGTCAATATCAAAGTCGTCCAGGAACTCCTCGGTCACAGCCAGGTGACGGTCACCCTGGGCATCTATGGGCATGTGTTGCCAGAGATGCAAGGAGAGGCTCTGCGGAAAATGGAAGAGCTGTTGAGGGGAGAGCAGAACAAATAGCTGTCACTTAAGCTGTCTTGAGGACAAAGGGCGGCTCCCCTGTAGTGGGGAGCCGGCCACGTGGCTTGGGAGGAGGGAGCGGGAGACGGGACTCGAACCCGCGACAGCCTGCTTGGAAGGCAGGTACTCTACCACCTGAGTTACTCCCGCCAATTGCCATCACAAAACGAACATTGCGGGCAAAGAGGGACCAGCCACGGCGCTACCACAAATCGGGGTGCGCGGATTTGAACCGCGGACCTCATGGTCCCAAACCATGCGCGCTACCCACTGCGCCACACCCCGTCAGCTGACTGGCTTACTCGCCTACACTGCTCGCGCTCTTTGCCCAGCCCGCTACAGGTGAGCGTTCGCTTACAACTGTGCATCTGCAACTATAGCACGGCCTCATCTCGCTGTCAAGTAGGAACCCACCCATTACCCCCTCTTCGGCAGCACCTCAGCCGGCAAAAGACTACCAGCAGCCTGTCTTCAATCCTGCCCTGAGTCTACAAATCACGCTTGCGGCGATAGCGCAGCTTTAACAGGAAAAGCTGCCAACGAGTTGTCAGGCGCGACAGCCGCTGGGGACGCAAAGGGGTTACTCTGCCCCTCCCATAAGCTGCCGAAGAGTAACGCGGGCGCCGCCAGAGCTGGACAAGCAAGACGGCCACCAGGCAGACCAGGCTCACAATCGCCATCAGCCCGGTAAAGACCCCAGGGCCTTGCAGGGCATAAGCAAAACCACCCGCGATCAGGGCTGCAATGATGCTGAGGAGCAAAAACCACTGAGAGGCATCCAGTGTCCAGGCAACCGCAGGAAAACGCAGACGCGGCAGCGAGAAACGCCACCGACGACCTGCACGGGAGCGACCGGAGAACCGCGACCACCGCGAGTCCTGCGACTCACTCTGTTCCAGGTTCCGGAGGATCTCCTCAATCTCGCGCTCATATCTGTTTGGCATGGCTGCTCTGCTTCCTTAGGAGGAACTTGCCAAAAACGCCCCTGTTGATAATGATACCAACTTCTCCGCCATCCCGCAAGATCACAGCTGGCTTGCCTGCCTTGGCCCAGCGCCATCCACCCTCAGTCAATACCGCGCTCGCCCAGCGCACCCTTCCCAACCAGCTAGCCTGCCTCACTTTACCTCATCCCAGCTGGCTTCACACGACAGCATTCGGAAGAGACCTTTGACCTTCTCCACCAGCTCCAAGGGATGGAATGGCTTCGTAATATGATCCGCCGCCCCCAGATCAACACTAATCCGCTCATAAATGTGCTCAGCATGAGCCGTCATAATGATTACCGGTATCTGATGCAGGACCGGATCATGACGCAAGCGGTTAAAAATCTGATAGCCGTCTAGCCCCGGCATCATGACATCCAGAATAATCAGGTCCGGCCTCTCCACCTCCAGGAGCGCAGCCAGCTGTCTGCCGTCCGCCGCCGTGATCACCTCAAAACCATTGCGGCTTAGCACAAAGGTGATAATTTCTCGCGTTTCCTTATCATCATCTACTACAATAATACGTTTCATCGTTTGTCTGCCTCTCCCGGCCCTTCCCCTGGCGTACCAGTAGGGCTGACACAACGCACGCCGATGCCTGCGGATAGATAGATAAGCGCTGTAGACTTCACAACTGTCCCCACCTTACAGTATAGTCTCCGATGGAAGAGCTGCCCCATAAGGTCATTGAGCATGCTTCGCCTGACACAAGCGGACAGCTGATTATTAGAAGGGCGCACGCCACTCCCGTGAGAAGGCAGAATCGAAACTGGCGTCTTCTGGTTGACTCTGCCTGTTCCCTCTGTTATCATATGCCAGAAGAGCATCAATACAGGAACAGAGAGTAGGAGTCTGAGGGGGCGAGTATGAGCGTGAGCGAATCCCCGTCCTGGCAGTCCGTCTTGCAGCGGCTCATCCGAACAACGGCGGAGCGCCAGCGCCTCGCAACGGCGCTCGGAGTAACGACCATGACGCTATCTCGCTGGGCGAACGGCGAGTCAAGGCCTCATCGCTCCCACCTGATCCGCCTTGTCCAGGCCGTTCACCCCCAGTATCGACAGGAGCTGCTGGAGGCTCTGCGTCGCAGTTTTCCCGATATCGATGCCCTCCTGCGCGAGAGCGCCGTCGAGCAAGTGCCCTCTGAGTTCTTCTCCCAGGTGCTCAGCGCCCGTACCACGACGATCGAATCGCTGCGCTTCTGGCAGATCGGCGAGATGGTCCTGCGCCAGGCCCTGGCCCAGCTCGATCCAAATCACCTGGGCATGTCTATCACCCTGATCCAGTGTATGCCCCCTCACCCTGATGGGAAGATCCGCAGCCTGCGCGAGCGCATGGGAAAAGGGACACTCCCCTGGACCGCCGATCTGGAGCAAATGGCCCTCTTCCTGGGAATGGAGTCGCTGGCTGGCTACGTGGTGGAGTCCGGGCGCGTCCAGAGTATCGAAGATTTGCGCAAGTACCACCTCGTCCCCGCTTACCAGAGCGAATTCGAGATCAGCGCCGCCGCCCATCCAATCTGGCTCGGAGGGCGTGTCGCCGGCTGCTTGTTGGCTTCCAGCACCGAGGTGGGCTATTTCTCCCAACAGCGTATGAGCTTGCTGGCCATCTTTAGCGATCTGGCTTCGCTGGCATTCGATCCCAGCGAGTTCTACGCCCCCTCGCAAATCGAGCTGCGACCAATGCCCTCCCCAGAGAAACAACGCCCGATCTTAGCCACCTTCCGCCAGCGGGTGGCCCGGCTCCAGCATCAACGCCGCCTCTCTAACGCTGAGGCCGAGCAGGAGGCCTGGCGTGAGATCGAGGCGGAGCTGCTGCGCCTGGGCGAGGAAGAGAATGAGACACTGCTCGACTCCTGAGCCTGGCAGCGCTTCGCCTGGCTGCACTCCCTCGCCTGTCGCTGAGACCGGGCCCCGGCTCGCACTGGCGCCCTTGCCTCTCTCTCCTCCCTACCCTCTGCGGAGAGTGTCACACATAGGTCGGCCTCGCCCTAACCCTGGCCAGGCACTGGGTGCTCTCCTACTGCCCACCTCCCGGGTTTAACAGGCTCCAGCAGGCAACCGGCTGAAAGCAGTCCCGACCTCGTTCCCTTCGCCTTCATTCAATGCCATGCTTGCGCATCAGATAACGCAGCTGGTCGACTTTGCTCATCCCTAGCAATTCTGCCGCCCGCGTACGATTGTGCCCGGCTTCGCAGAGCGCCTGACGAATGAAATATTGTTCCACTCGCTCTACAATACGCTCCAACGGCAGGGGCTGCTCTGGATGGCCAGCCAGCCACTCCTCCCAGGGATCACAGGCATCAAGCTGACGGCTCTCGCTGTAGCCAACGATCTCCTGGGGAAGATGGGCCGGCTGGATTTCATCGCCGTTGCTGAGAATCATGGCCCGTTCAATGACGTTCTTAAGCTCACGCACATTACCCGGCCAGCTGTAGGCGAGCAGAAGACGCTGGGCCTCGGGCGAGATACGGCGCACGTTGCGCCCCAACGACTTGTTGAAGTCTTCGACGAAGCGCGAGGCGAAAAGTAAGATGTCCCCCGGGCGCTCACGTAACGGCGGCAGGTTGATCTGCATGACCGCCAGACGATAGAAGAGGTCGCGGCGAAAGGTTCCCTCAGCCATCGCCTTCTGCAGATCACGGTTGGTGGCAGCGATGACGCGCACGTTGATTCTGACTTCCTTGCTCCCTCCCAGACGAAAGAAGGAGCGCGTCTCCAGCACGCGCAGTAGCTTGGCCTGCATATCTAGCGGCATTTCACCGATCTCATCGAGAAAGAGCGTCCCACCATCAGCTAGCTCCAGGAGCCCACGCTTCTGCTTGCGCGCATCGGTGAAGGCATATGGCTCGTAGCCAAAGAGTTCGCTCTCCAGGAGGTTATGGGCGATGGCAGCACAGTTCAGGGGCTGGAAAGGGCCAGAGGCGCGTGGACTCTGTTCGTGAATGGCATGCGCGACGACTTCTTTGCCGGTCCCGCTCTCGCCAGTGATGAGGACAGAGGCGGTGTCGCTGCGAGCCACACGGGCAACCATCTCAAATACTTGACGCATGCGCTCGCTGTGCCCAACAATGTAGTTGAAGTGATAGTTATCGCTGCGCTCGCGCCGCAGCTGGCGCAGCTCGCGGTACATGGCGCTGGTCTCCAGGGCGCGCTGCACGACGAGCAGCAGCTCTTCAAGGTCGAACCCTTTGAGCAGGTAGTCGGAAGCTCCCAGCTTCATGGCTTCGACCGCGCTGCGTACGTCCCCATAGGCGGTCAGCATGATTACAGGAAGCTCCGGCTCGCTGGCCCTGATGCGTTTGAGAACCTCTAGCCCGCTCAGCCCAGGCAGGCGCAGGTCCAGCAAGACAAGGTCAACCGAGCATTGCTGAATGATCCGCAGGCCAGCCTCACCTTCGGCGACAGTTTCCACTTCGTAGCCGTGTCTGCCCAGATAGCGGGCGATCTGGTGCGGCAGGTGCGGCTCATCATCGATGATGAGAATGAACATGCTCATGATGTCTGTGGTCTCCCGCTCGTTGATTCTGTGGTCCGAGACTCGCCCTCATTTTCGATCTCAGCACCATTGTCAGCAGGCGCCAGAGGCAGGCGAATGGTGAAGGTGGCGCCGTAGCCCAGGCGGCTTTCGACGCTGATGTGTCCTTGATGGCTCTCAATGAGACGCTGGGTAATGGCCAGGCCAAGCCCAATGCCGTGCGCTTTGGTAGTGAAGAAAGGCTGGAAGATAAGATCTAACTGCTCCGGCGGGATGCCTATGCCTGTGTCGCTGATGGAGAGTTCTAGCCACTGCTGCTCCTCTGATACTAAATAACTGCTTTCGCTCTCAGCAACTCGCACCCGCGGCAGGACATAGCTGGCACCAGCCCCAGACCGCGGACGCAGGACGATCTGAGCCGAGACGGTGAGGATTCCTCCTTCTGGCATGGCCTGGATAGCATTGGTGTAGAGGTTAAAAAGTACTTGTTCCATCTGTTCCATGTCGGCCAGCACAACGGCAAGCCGCCGCTGCGGCTGCTCCAGAAGATCGCGCTGATAGACACGATGGACGACGATCCCAGCCTCATTAAGGCAGGGCTGAAGCGTCTGCAAGACGTGCTCATTGAGGGTAATGAGATCACAGGGCACACGATGCAATTGGCGCGGTTTGGCGAAGAGCAACAACTCGCGTACGATGTTGTCGAGACGCTCAACTTCTTTGAGAACAACAGCGATCGACTCCTGAGCCCCACGATGCTCTTCAAGGCGGGGCTGAGCCTGGCCTCCCCGATCACCGCCTTGGCTGCCTTCGGCTGCTTCACGCTGCACGAGTTTCTCCAGGTCGTCCATGAGCATCTGCATGGTGATTTTGATGGAGGCCAGGGGATTGCGCACTTCATGGGCAACGCTGGCTGCCATCTTGCCCAGCGAAGCCAGTTCGTCCAGTCGACGCTTCTCTTCCTGCAGACGATGCATGGAGGTGACGTCACTGAAGGTGAGCAGGGTACCGATCTGCCTCCCCCGGTCGTTACAGAGAGGCTGCCAGGTCATGTCAAGCACCAGGTCCTGCCCCTGCCGATCGTGGGTGATGAGCGTCTCATGATAGGTCGCTGGGGAGCGGTGGCCAAGACCAGACTGCAGGACTTCGCGCAGGACCTGGGGATTCTTGAGCGGCAGGATCTTGTGAACCGGCTGACCCAGGGCTTCGTAGGGATGATAGCCCAGGATGAGCGAGGCCGCCCGGTTGAAGGTGGTGATCTGCCCGCTGAGATCTATGGTCATCAATCCGCTGGGAATGCTCTCCAGGATCAGCTCTTTGAGACGCTGGTCGTCAAGGACCTGGCGCAGGAGCTTGCGCGCTTCGTTGCGCGCTTCGATGACCTCCGTCATGAGGTGAATATTCTCCAGGGCGGCGCTGGCCTGACTGGCCAGTACTTGCAGCATCATCAGTTCAACATGGCGCACTTTCCAGGGCCGATAAGTGCCCCCGACTAAGAGGCCTAGCACTCGCGGCTCTCTCTCTTCGGGACCACAGAGCCGACCACGCCGCCCAGGATCGCCTCCGCTGATGAGCGGCAGGGCAATGAAGGTATTGAGGCCGCCTGGCAGATGACTGAGATAGTCAGCAGTGCGCGGACTGCCCGGGCGCTCGATGAGGAGCGGCGTGGGATGGCCCCCCTGCTCGCGGGCATAGCGGAAGAGCGCTTCGCTCAGGGCCGGACTAATCCAGGGCGCCTGCCTGCCCATCGGAGGCGAGAGGAGAACGTCGCAGAGATCAAGTGGCGCAATTTCACGACTGCGCTGCATGATGATGGTACACAGACGCTCAAGGTCGTGGACGGCGCTGTTGATCTGGCTGCCGATGCTGTTGAGCAATGAAAGCTCATGGATACGCTCACGGTCTCGCTCCAGCAGCAGGGTGTTTTCAAGGAGCATGGCACTGACACCAGCGACGGCTTCCAGCACATGAATCTCTTCTTCGCTCCAATAGGCCGGCAGGCGGCTGCCAATGGCGCCATCAGGAGAACCGGCAGACTGGCCCCCAGCCGCGGGCTGGCCTTCGTGGCCGCCACGGATGGCTACAAGGACGCCGGTGGCCCGCTGACGGTAGATCAGCGGCACGGCAACCAGCTGCGGCTCGTTCTTGTCTGCTGGCGCAGTGGCCACACACCGCAGCCTCCAGGCTCGGGCCTCGGGCCGCTCACTGTTGAGGTCGATCGGATTGATCTGGGCAACCGCCAGCAGCGAGGTCGACCAGCCCGGGCGATCGTCAAAGGTCCCTGAGACGAATTGCAGCGTCTCTCCGATACGCTTGTAGAGCAGGACGTAGCGACTCCGCAGCAGTGAGGCCAGCCGCCGCGGCAGGCTGTCTTGCAGCACCCGATAGTCACTAATGGCGCTGAATTCATCGAGAATGGTGGTGACGAGAATGGGCGCGCTCAGCGGCGCAAGAGCTGAGGCGGCTCCCTTTCCCTCTTCTCCAGCAGTCTCTCCTGCCTCCTCGCCTGTAGCAGACCGCGAGGCGAAGATGCCCGAATCATGCTCTGCAGTACGCATGTTTCCCCCCTTCTCCTGACCGCTCCAGTCCGCTGTGCCCTTGTCGAGCAGGACGCGCTAGCCGTCCGCTCTGCTGAGTGCTCACATGGAGGTTCTCTTTGCTGACCACACTACACCTCTTCCGCTCTCTCTGCAAGCTGGAGCCTCTCGTAACACGCTCTGCGAGGAACATACCCCGGCCCCGGACAGCGGATTATCCCAGTCGCTTCCATAGGCCATATGCTGGTTGTCCTCTGCCTGGCTTTGTGCTTGCCTTGCGTGGAAGACCACCAACCAGGCTGGGCCATCGCCATCGCATCGCCCCTACTGGCCCCCACAGGCGCTCTGGCCGTTTCATGGTCTCATCCCTCGCCTTTTCAGCCATCTTGCTTGATACTTGCCTGCCCCCCCCACAGGACGACTGCTGCTCTTCCCAGGCCAGGCACTACAGGCACTATCCCCCGCACACCTGTCTATTCCCCCACTTGCCCACTGCCCGCCAGGCCACTACCAGCTTCCCCACTCCTGTAGTCAGCCTCGCCCACAGTACTTCCCCCTTCCCAGCAACAACCAGCCCTCCGGGGTCCTCTCCTGTTTTCTACTATAGCAGATACTAGCCTATTTTGCACCTGTCATTGGTCTTGTTTGAAAATATTGCCATTATCTCTGCCTTTTCTCCCTCCTTTCCTGCTACTATTATGACTGATCATTCATAATCTTGTGTAAAATCAGAAGAAGATCGCACCGCTCTCTTGTGCAGCAGGAGGAGGAGCATCGAGAGAAGGGAAGAGTCAGGGACAGGAGAAGAACTTGCAACTGGGTAACAACTTCGCTACCCTGATAGGCGAGCGGCAGTCTGCTCTCGCCCGGTCAGGCGAGAGCAGACTGACTGCAGGCGATTACACAAGAGAGAAAGAAGCATGGAAGAGCATCAGAAATCGCACGGAGTGACAGGAATACAGCAGGGAGCAGGCGAGCAACAGCAACAGTCAGGAGCAAAAGAGAGCAAGATCGCGCCGCGCTGGCTGGCCCTGATCGCCGCCCTACTCTGCGGCCTCCTCTACGCTGTCCTGCCCCCTTGGCTGACCCTCGGGCCGAACTGGCTCCCGTTGGTCTTGGAAGGAATCATTGTGGCTGGGGTCATCGTGTTCAGATTCCTGGCCCGGTCTGGCTGGCAATCTCAACACATCCACCGTTGGCAGCGCCACCTGGCTTTTGGGTTGCTCGCGGTCGTGACCCTGGCCCTGGGCAGTGCCGTGGCGTTGCTCATCTTCAACCTGCCGCGCAGCACGCGGGCCGATATCCTGCTACGGGCTGCCGCCCTGCTCTGGACCTCCAATATCTTGGTCTTTGCCCTCTGGTACTGGGAAATCGACGGCGGGGGACCAGTGGGACGGCACCGACGCGGCCACCGCGCCGCCGACTTCCTCTTCCCCCAACAAGCGAACGGGAACAGCAGTGGCTGGGTGCCCCACTTCCTCGACTATCTCTTCCTGGCCTTCACCACAGCCACCGCCTTCAGTCCGACGGATACTATGCCACTGACGCGCCGGGCCAAGGCACTGATGATGCTGGAGTCCTTGCTCTCTCTACTCGTCCTGGCCATCCTGGCGGCGCGGGCCGTCAACATTCTTTAATCTTCCGCGGAGACTGACCAGGCGGGCGGAAGGCGAAAGGTGACCTCACTGCCCTCGGTCTCACCCTCGCGGCGCAGCAGGCTGCGGGCTGGCGTCGTTGCTGCTACCTCCCGCCCCCCTTTGAAGACATGCAGGCGAGCCGGCAGCAGGCGTAAGGCTTCAAAAGCCGAAGGGGCATCGAGCAGCACAAAATCGGCAGGCTTCCCCTCTTCAATCCCATAGCGGTCCTCGATGCGCAAGACGCGCGCCGCCTGGGTGGTGATCAGATCCAGCACGGTATTAATTTCCTCGTAGCCGCTCATATGGCAGAGCAAAAGGGCGAGCTGAGCCGCGGCCAGCATGTCGCCGCGCCCAAGTGGGAACCAGGGGTCCATGATCGAGTCGTGGCCGAGCGCCACCGTCACCCCGGCCTCCAGCAGCTCCTTGACGCGCGCCAGGCCGCGGCGCTTCGGATAGGTGTCGAAGCGGCCCTGCAGGACCACATTATCAAACGGATTGGCAATGACATTGACCCTGGCCCGCGCCAGCAGGCGCAGCAGCTTGAAAGCATAGGCATTATCGTAAGAATGCATGGCTGTGCAGTGGCTGGCCGTCACCCGCCCCTGCCAGCCGGCGCTGAGGGTCTCCGCCGCCATCACTTCGGTAAAGCGGGAATGGGGATCGTCAGTCTCATCACAGTGACAGTCAATGTCGCGATTGAATTCGCGCGCCAGGGCGAAAGCATAGCGCACATCCTCAACGCCGAGATCACGCGTCCACTCATAGTGGGGAATGCCGCCGACCAGATCGCAGCCCAGCTCCAGGGCGCGACGCATCAGTTCCTGACCACTGGGGAAGGAGAAGATACCATCCTGCGGGAAGGCCACCAGCTGCAGCTCACAGATGTCGCGCACCTCCTCGCGCACCTCCAGCAGGGCACGCAGAGCCGTCAGAGAGGGATCACAGACATCGACATGGCTGCGAATGTAGAGTGTACCCTGGGCGACCTCCCAGCGAATAGCCTCCAGGGCACGACGCTTGACGTCCTCGCGACTCAGGGAGGGCTTGCGCTCGCTCCAGATCTGAATCCCTTCCAGCAAGGTGCCACTACTGTTGTAGCGGGGCTGGCCTACCGTGAGGACTGCGTCAAGATGGACATGGGCATCAATAAAAGGCGGCGAGACCAGGCGCCCCGCGGCCTCGATCTCGCGCGCAGCGGTGTCCGCGGACAGCTCGGGAGCGATACGGACAAAGCGCCCATCTTGCACGGCAAGGTCAACGAGCGTCTCTTTGCGGTGGAGACGTGCATGGCGCACAATCAAATCGTAGTGCATCGATCGTTCTTCCTCGTCAAGTGTGTGATGGAACTCGCCAGGAAGGAGGAGCATGAGCAGGGGACGGCGACGCACGACCGATAGCGAGCAAGCGAGTCTGACAGAACGCTCAGGGGCCGTCCCGAAACAGCAATGAGGGGCAGGCGACCTGTGGCTGCTCTCTTGCCCGTCGTCCGCCTGCCCCAGGATGAATACCTTCCCCCTCCCTCCTCAGAGGTGCTCAAGGGAAGGAAAGCCATCTCGCTCAGGCCCGCTTGGCAGCCCGGCGCTCAGCGCCCAGTCTGTCGCAGCTCAATGGGGCGCAGGAGCAGATAGGCGATCGCGGCCAGGACAATGCCTAGCTCGAAGCCGATATCCATGCCATAGGGCGGGTTGACCAGCTTTGCCAGCGGGCCGACATAGTAGACCTGCGCGGCCCCCAGGGCCACGCCGATCAGGCCGATAACCATCGCTACCAGGGCCGCCCAGCCGATAGGCAGCTTCTCTGGCGTATTCCAGTCATCGACATTATAGACGCCGTGGCGAAAGACAAAGTGCTCCAGGATCAGGATAATCGACCACGGGCCAAGCCAGTAGGCAATCAGCAGGAGGAAATTTTCCAGCGTCTGGTTAAAATTCTGTGCCGCCGGCAGGGCGATCGCCACATAAATCACCGCGCCGATCAGGGTCCAGACAGCGCGCGGCACCCGCTGCAGGGATCTGCCAACGACCTGGATCGAAAGGCCAAGGCTATAATCGTTGGGGATGTTGTTGGCCACCACACTGAGGGCCAGCAAGACCAGCAAGACGGTCCCGAAGCCGCCCAAAGGCTGCAACACCCCGGCCAGCAGATCGCCACCACCCTTGGGAATCCAGCTCGTCAGGAGCATGCCCAGGGTCTCCAGGGCTACGCAGGGCAGAAAGACCCCCAGAAAGGTCAGCCAGAAGACGCGGCTGGCCGGCGTCTCCTCCGGCTGCCGGACATTGTAGTCAGCAGCGTAGGAACTCCAGCCGGTAGCAAAGCCGTAGATCGCTCCACCGAAGGAGATCAGCGAGGCGAACCAGGCCGCGCTGGCCGCCGGCGTCGGCACAATTTTCATGTGTGGGGCCGCCACCACCGTCATGATGACAAAAATGATGGCCATCGGAATCCAGGCAAAGCGCTCGTAGCGATGAACGTAGCGATAGCCATAGATACTGACAAGGGTTGTCAGCAGAGCAATGACCAGAATACCGGCCCAGCGCGGAATCGCGCCATTGCTCAGGGCCGCGACCAACTGGCCGCCCACAATGACATTGACCGCCGACCAGCCGATGCAGGCCGCGACATTGAAGAGGGCCATCACAATGCCCCCGACCCAGCCGAAGGAGAAGCGCGAAATGGTCATCTGGCGCAGGCCGAGTTTGGGACCAAGGGTCGAGAAGAAGGCGACGGGAAGCACGCCCAGGGCATTGAAGATCACAATCACGGCCAGACCATCCCAGAAGCCCAGGCCGAAGACCTGGTTGGCCAGGGCCCCCAAAGCCACCGTCGAGATCACGAGGTTGGCTGAGAGCCACATGGTGAAATTGTCAAAGATGCGCACATGAGTGCGAGCAGTGGGGGCTACCCGTTCAATACCATGAATCTCAATGCCCCGTTCTTCAGGAATAGTGACGATGTCAGACATACTGCTATCTCCTGGAGAAAAACTAGTGGGACGCTCCTCGTTCGCTCACGTGCGAGTTTCGCGCGCTGAAAGGGCTGTCATCCTCGACCTTCCTCGCTCGCGTTGCGCCATTCCACCGCAGGAGGCACCCTGGGAGAACCTTGCGTTGGGCGGCATTTGGCACAAACAAAGAGGTGTCTGGGAGAGCAAGTTGAACCACCTGGCCGCCTCTCCGGAGCGCACGAAGGATGAGCTAATTCCAGCTCTATTATATCAGCATCGCCGCCTCCCTGTCACGGTCCCCTGGCAGCTCGCTAGTGAAGCCAGTCAGAGCGAGCAGCCTCCACGGAAGAGGACCGTATAAAAAAGCCATAAATCCGCATAGGCAGCTTTGACCAGGGAAAGGAGTCCGTCACACTAGACGCTCCCTGGATAGAGTAGTTACAATGCACACATATAGACATCATACGTCTGTCGGCTGCCGACGACGCGCGCGAGGGAGCGGGCGAACGCATAAGCCAATGAATGGGCATCGGGTCCGTTAGCCGCAGCGCACGATGCAGCAGCTATCTCTGTCCATCAGGAGGTCGGCATGGTATCCAGAACAGCCCCGGCTCGCGCCGGGAGCAAACGCCAGGCGGAGCAGGAGAACCACGAGCTGGAGGAGCTACGACGAGAGAACAGCCGGCTGCGCGAGGTCTTGGCGACGAAGTCGCAAGAGTACGCGCTCCTCAACGAGATTATTGCTGCTGTTGGCTCGACGCTCAAGCTCGACGAGATCTTGCACCGTCTTGTCGATGCCATTGTGCGCGCCGTCTCCTGCCACGCCGCCTTTCTCTACCTCTACGATCCTGAACATGAGCGCCTCGTGCTGGCAAGCGCCAGCGAGCCGTACGCGCGCTTCGTTGGCAAGGTCGAGCTGGCCCTGGGCCAGGGCATCGCTGGCTGGGTCGCGACCACGCTAGAGCCGGTGATTCTCAAAGGGCAGGCGCGCAGCGATCCCCGCTTTTACATAGTGCCGGAGCTGGACCGCGAGGAATTCCAGTCGGTGATGACGGTCCCCATTGTCAGCCGCGAGCGCCAGCTGATCGGCGTCCTGTCGATGAATACCGCCGCCCCGGCGACCTTCAATGAGGAGCAGCAGCGTTTTGTCTGCAATACGGCGGCCCTGGTGGCAGGCGCCATCGAGAATGCCCGGCTCTATGAGCATACGCGACGCAAGCTGAATATTCTCACGAGCCTCTCGGTGCTCAGCCAGACGATCAGCTCCAGCCTCTACCTCGATGAGATGCTGCGCTCGCTGGCCGCGCTCACAGCGCAAATTATGGAGGCCGATCTGTGTGTGATTATGCTGGTGGATCAGGCGCGAGGCAGGCTCACGGTGCGGGCCGTGGCTTCAGGGATGACGGAGCGTGAGCATCCGCTGCTGCAACCCCTGGAGGCGGAGCGCTCAGCCCTGGAGGCCCTGCGCGAGCCGGGCGGGAGCGCCCCAGCCGGTACCAGCACCGGTGGCACCGGTCCGCTTCCTCCCCCTACCGCCACGACACCCTGTCTGCTCGATAGTGCTCCCGGTCCCGGCCTCCAGAGCGGAGACTATCAGACGCAGACCTTCGAGGGCTTCAACCCGCTGAAGGATGGTCAGCATCGGACGTTGCTCTCGGCCCCCCTGGTCTCGGGCACGGAGCACCTGGGGCTGATTAACTGCTATTTCCGCAAAGCACGGCGCCCCAGCCCCGAGGACCAGGCCCTCCTGAGCACCATCGCCAATCAGGCCGCCATTGCGATTAAGAATAGCCAGCTGGTCGATTTATTGACCCAGAAGAATCTGGTCAAGGCATTCTTCGATGAGCTGCTCGGCGGCGCTTACGAGTCGGAGGAGGCGCTCAAGCAGCGTGCGAAGCTGCTCGGCTGCGATCTGGAACGCCCGCATGTAGTGGTGCTCTTTGAGCTGCTCCCCGCAGAGAGCAACCCTGGCGCCAGCCCGCGCTGGTCATTGAGCGAGGAAGAACGCCAGACAGCCTATAAGCGGACCTGCAGTCTGATCCGGCGTCGCCTGCAGGAGGCTTACCCCGGTTCGCTACTCTACGAGCAGGAACGTACCCTGACCTGCCTGGTTCGCCTGAGACAAGACGGCGAGCCTTCCACCTCCACCCCCCAACTGGCCACCCTCAGCCCTGGCAGCAACGCACGCCTCAAGAGCTGGCTACGCGAGCTGGTCCACCAGATCCACCAGGAACAGCCCTTGCATGTGGCCGCCGGCATCGGCAATCCCTGTCAGCAGCTCGCCGACTATCGCCGCAGTGCCGCCGAGGCCCGCGAGGCCCTCCAGATGGGCCGCAGCCTCAATGGCGACGGGGTGACCCACTTCAATGACCTGGGCATCTATCGCTATCTCTATAAGATCGCGCGCATGGATGACCTGCGCGATAGTTACCAGGATCAGATTGCCCGCATCGCCCACTATGATCACCGCAAGGGCACCGAGCTGCTCTCTACCCTGGAGACCTATCTGGAATGCGCCGGCAACCTGACCAAAACGTCGAGCCGCCTCTTTGTGCACAGAAATACCTTGATCCAGCGCCTGGAGCGCCTGCAATCGCTGTGCGATATCGACCTGCAGGACCGCAGTAACTGGCTCAGTCTGCAGGTAGCGATCAAAGTCTATAAGCTGCGCAACAACGTGCCCTAGCTTGCGGCCAGCAGAGCCAGACAAAGCACGAGAGGGCGAAGTGGGGATATCCCGCTTCGCCCTCTCGTGGATCGATGAGGGGAAGACACCGGCAAGGCGAGACAAAGCAAGACAAGAAGAGAAGGAGACTGCTAAATCAGGCCAACCAGCTCGCCTCCCTCGGGCGCTGCCACCTCCTGGCCCTGGCCAGCCTCCTGCGGCTGAGGACGCCGCCGGTCGCGCAGCTTGATCTCCTTCAGGAAGAAGACCGCGACCAGGGCTACGACCATCAGCCCGAAGCTCAACACAAAGACGTTGTGGATGCCCTGGGCCAGGCCCGTCTTGACTGCCTCCAGGATGATCGCCAGCAGCCGCTGTCCCTGGGGACCGAAAGCCGCCGCGGCGTGCTGCAGTTGCTGCTGGGCGCTATCCGAGAGCAGAATCTCTGGATTATTAAAGGCCGCGAGAAAGCGAGCCGGCACCAGCTGCTTCACCGCCGCCGGCAGAGCCTGATCAAAGGCCGGCTGGTAGGCCGAGGTCATGATCGACCCCATCGCCGCCAGGCCAACAGTGGCCCCAATCTGGCGGAAAAAGACCAGAGCAGAGGTCGCCTGTCCGATCTTATGCACCGGCATGGCATTCTGCACCACCAGTGTGTAGAGCGACATACCGAAGCCCATGCCCAGACCCAGGACCAGCATGGCTACCAGGACATCCGTATTCGTGGAATGAACATCCAGGCGCGTCAGCAAGTAGGAGCCGACCACACTGATGGCCATGCCCGTGATGGCGATCCATTTGTATTTACCGATACGAGAGACAAGCTGACCAGAAAGGACACTGCCGACCACTGAGGTTAGCATCAGCGGCGTCAGGATCAGCCCGCTGTTGGTGGCCGTGGTGCCCACCACCCCCTGGACAAAGAGCGGGATGAAGAAGACGCTGCCGAAGAGGCCCATACCGAAGATGACCGTCACGATTGTACTGACCGTAAAGATGCTATTCTTAAACAGGCCGGGTTCAATAATGGGCTGGCCCTGACGGCGCTCCAGTCGGGCCTCGTAGACCAGAAAAGCCGTCAAGAAGACCACGGCGCCAGCCAGCAAGCCGAGAATCTGCGGTGAGAGCCAGTCGTACTGATCACCGGCCAGCGAGAAGCCGAGCAGCAGCGGCAAGGCCCCCAGCACCAGTAAGATAGCGCCCAGGTAGTCGATCGAGACCTGACGATTCTTGCCCCGCAGGGCCGGCATCAAGAAGATCAAGACCAACAGGGCCAGAATACCGATCGGAAGATTGACATAGAAGACCCAGCGCCAGCTCGTATTCTGCGTAATCCAGCCCCCCAGGGTCGGACCGATGATTGAGGACAGGCCCCAGATGGCGCCAGTCAGACCCTGCCACTTACCGCGCTCGCGCGGCGTAAAGAGGTCACCGACGATAGCCATCGCAATTGGCAAGAGGGCGCCAGCGCCCAGCCCCTGAAAGGCCCGGAAGGCAATCAGCTGATTCATCGACTGGGCCGCTCCTGAGAGAGCCGAGCCGAGCAAGAAGACCACCACACCAAACAAGAAAATCGGCTTGCGACCCACCAGGTCCGAGAGCTTGCCGTAGATTGGCACCATCACTGTCGAGGCCAGCAGGTAGGCTGTGGAGACCCAGGTATAGCGATCGAAGCCCTGGAGCTCGGCGATGATGCGCGGCATGGCCGTTGAGACAATCGTCTGATCCAGCGAGGCCAGCAGCATCACCATCAGCACACCAGCCATTGTCAGCACCGTTTCGCGCGCCGAAAAGCGCGGCTGCTCCTGTGCTGCCGCCTGTGCCGTGAGCAACGGGCCGGCGGCGCTGGCCGCAGCCTCACCAGCCTGCACCCCCTCAACAGAGAGCATTTCCATCGTCGGACCCTGTCCCGACGGAGGCGTTATCGAGTCCATAGAAGTAACTTCTCTCCTCTCTCTTCCGCAATCGCCACCATTAGCAACTTGGCTTGTGCTCAGCAGCGATTCCCTTAAAGTAAATGCGAGCGAGATAGCGCGCCACTTCGGCGGGCGCCAGGCCCTCCTGTCCCACCAGCCGCTCATAGCCGCGCACCGACACCAGGTTCAGGAAGAGGCTGAGCATGACGCTGGTCGGCAGCTCAGGATCGAACTCACCGGCGGCCTGCCCTTCAGCAAGCAGCTCTTCGAGGCAGTGCGTAAGCTGCCCCCAGTGATCGCCCATCTCCTTTTTCTTTTCCAGGAGGACGCGCATCTCTGGGCTGTTATATATGCTATAGAATAAACGAGTACGTTTTTTAAACAATTCACCGTAGAGAAGGTGCAGAATTGCTTCCAGCTTCTCGCGCGCCGAGCAGCCGGGAGACGAAGCGATGGCCTCCACTTCCGAGATCACCTGCTCAGTATCCCGGCGAAAGAGGGCGACGAGCAGGTCCTCTTTGCTCGGGAAATGCAGGTAGACCGTCCCCTTGGCGATTCCCACGCGCGCGGCGATCTCATCGATCGAGGTCTCGTGGTAGCCTTTCTCACAGAAGACCTCCTCCGCGGTCTGCAAGATGAGCGCCTCGCGTTCCTGCCGCTGCTTCTCCTTCCATGAGCGCGGCGCGGTCGAAGGTGGCATCAGTGCACCTCCTCATTCATTGACCGATGGTACACAGTCTGACCGACTTTATAGAAAATGACCACAGCGAAGAACTTTGACCGATCAGTCATGACCGGACAGTCAGAATCTTACCACCTGGTCAAAGGATATGTCAAGGGGGGGAGCAGCGAATGGTTATCCCATTTGCTGCGTCTTCAGGCGCAGCTTCCAGGAAGACAGGCTTATCAGCTATTTTACGGAGCCGCACCTCTTGCAAACAGGCCATCCCTATGCTATACTCACTAAAAATGTTTACCTACATAAAACATTGGCATAGAGTGAGGCAGAAGACAGCATGACGACAGCCGGTCGTGGACTCGTCGAGGAGCAGAGCCAGGCTGCCAAAGATACGTCAGCCAGCGTTGCTGAAGCCGAAGAGCGGCTTCGTCTTATCGGGTCTCTTATTCGGGCCAGGCGGCGCGAGTTGAAATTATCTTTGCGCGAGCTGAGCAAGCGAACAGGTCTCTCAATTGGTTTCCTCTCCCTGGTGGAACGAGGGCGATCATCGTTAGCGCTCACCTCTCTTTCCACCGTTGCCAAAGCGCTTGACATGAATCTGGCGAGTTTCTTCCCGCCGGCTGAGCAAGAGAAAGGGCGGCCAGGGATGACCCAGCTGCCTTATGTCCAGCGCGCGGAGAACGGGAGCCAGCTGGCCGTGGTCTCCAGTTTGCGCACCTACAAAATGCTTTCGCCGCGCGCCCCCAACCTGACCCTGGAGCCGTTGTATGTGACGATCCAGCCAGGCGATGTCAAAGAGGAACCCTACAGCCACGATGGAGAGGAGTTCGCCTATATCCTGGAAGGTGAACTGGTTTTTATCATCGCTGGGCAACAGTACCGCCTCGGTCCTGGAGACAGCATCTACTTCCATTCTTCCGTGCCCCACGCTATCCGTAATGAGACGGATAAGGTGGTACGGGCCATTTGGGTTCTGACTCCGCGACTGATGTGAGAAAGGCTAAGACGATGAGCACACGAGCAGCCGTTGACATCGGCGGAACGTTCACCGACCTTGTTTACCTGGATGAAACGACTGGGCAGATCGGTCTGGGCAAGACCTCAACCACGCCGGCACGCTTCGAAGAAGGGGTCATTACGGCCCTGACCCAGGCTCAGCTGCGCGATGTCCAGTTCCTCGCCCACGGGACAACCGTGATCATCAACACGTTGACCGAGCGCAAGGGCGCTGTCACGGCCTTAATCACCACCCGTGGCTTCCGCGATGTCCTCGAAATCCAGCGAGCGAACCGCCCCGATATTTATAATCTGCTATTTACGAAACCCAAGCCCTTTGTGCCACGTCGCCTCCGCCTCGAAGTGCGTGAGCGCATCAACTATAAGGGTGAGGTGCTGCAACCTTTGGTCGAGGAGGACGTTCGGGCCGCCGTGGCCGAGGCGCGCCGTCAGGGGGCGCAGGCCTTGGCCATCTGCTTCCTGCACGCCTACGCCAATCCTGTCCACGAGAAGCGAGCATTAGAGATCGTGCGCGAGGAATGGCCCGACGCCGACGTGACGGCCTCTCACGAGCTGACCAATGAGTGGCGCGAGTTCCAGCGCACGAGCACCGTCGTCCTCGACGCTTACGTGAAGCCGGTGGCGCGGCGCTATCTAGAGGCCCTTTCGCAGCGCCTAGACGAGGTTAGCATCGGTCAGGAGCGCCGCTATGCGATGCAATCCAACGGCGGTATTTCCAGGTTCGAGCTAGCCAGCCGCACCCCTATCCACCTGGTAGAATCGGGTCCCGTCGGCGGCGTCATCGGGGCGGCAGCCATCAGTAAGTTGCTGCACGAAGACAATATTATTACGCTGGACATCGGCGGAACAACGGCTAAATCCTCATTGGTGGAGCGCGGCGAGATCCGGGTGACAAGCGACTACTATATCGAGCGGACGCCGACGACCGCTGGCTACCCGATCAAGGTGCCAGTGGTGGACATTGTGGAGATTGGGGCTGGTGGGGGCAGCATTGCCTGGATCGATCCGGCGGGTGCCCTCAAGGTGGGGCCGCGCAGCGCGGGGGCCGAGCCAGGGCCGGCCTGCTATGGGCGCGGCGGCAGTGAGCCTACGGTGACCGATGCCAACGTGCTGGTGGGCCGTATCAACCCCGACTATTTCCTCGGTGGCACGATTCACCTGGACCTGGAGCAGGCCCGTCGGGCGATGCTGACCATTGCTCAGCCGCTGGGCCTCGATGTGGAGGAGGCGGCTTTGGGCATCATCCGCCTGGCCAATGCCAATATGATCCACCTGCTCAAGCTGGTCTCCGTGCGCCAGGGCCGCGATCCGCGCGAGTTTGCGATGGTGGCCTTCGGCGGCGGCGGCCCGATGCACGCGGCGGCTCTGGCCAGGGAGCTGCGTGTTCCTCGCGTCATTATTCCCCCTGCCCCTGCTCACTTCTCGGCCTGGGGCATGCTGATGAGCGACATTCGCCACGATTTGGTGCAGACGAAGCCGGTGCGCCTCGATGGCGTGGCGATGGCCGAGCTGGAGGCAATCTGGGCAGAGATGGAGCAACAGCTCCAGGAGACTTTCGCTGCCGAGGGCGTCCAGCCGGAGGAGGTGGTCTTTGCCCGCTCCGCCGACATGCGCTATCTGGGTCAGGAGCATACGGTACATGTGCCTGTGCCTACGGGCCACCTTGGTGAGGAGGCCCGCCCATTGGTCGCCAGCCGCTTCCACGACCTGCATGAGCAGCTCTATACCTTCCGCCAGGACTCGCCCATCGAGCTGGTGAATCTGCGCGTGGCCGGCTTCGGGCGGGTGCGCAAGCCTGAGCTGCAGACGGTTCCTCAGCACGATGGGAGCGAGGGCGCCCTCAAGGGCCGGCGCCTGGTCCACTTTGACGACCTCGGGCGCTACGAGACCCGCATCTACGAGCGCAGCCGCCTGGGAGCTGGTGCCCGTCTGGAGGGGCCGGCCATCGTCGAAGAGCCGGCAGCCTCTACCGTGGTCCTGCCCGGCCAACAGCTGCACGTTGATCTTTTTGGCAATCTGATCATCGAAACGGGAGAGTGAGCGAGCATGGCCCAGCGCATGGCAGAGTCCAACCGCGCCGATGTCGACCTCTTTACGATCGAGATCGTCAAGGACGCTCTGGTCGCAATCGGCGACGAGATGTTTATCGCGCTGCAGCGCACGTCGAAGAGCACCATCATCTATGAGGTGCTCGACTTTGCCTCTGGTTTGACGGATGCTCGCGGCCAGCTCATCACCCAGGGCAACGGGGTGACGGGCTTCCTGGGCACGCTGACCTTCGCGGTGCGCTCGGTGCTGGAGAAGTTTGGTACGGAGAATCTGCATCCGGGCGATGTAGTGATTACCAACGATCCCTATGGCGGCGGCGGGACCCACCTCTCGGATGTCTCGCTGGTGGTGCCAATCTTCTACGGGGGACAGCTGGTGGCCTTCGCCGCCAGTAAGGCCCACTGGACTGAGGTCGGCGGCAAAGACCCCGGCTCCTGGACAACCGATTCGACCGAGGTCTTCCAGGAAGGGCTCCAGTTCCCTTGCGTCAAGCTCTTTGAGGAGGGCCGTCCCGTCCAGAGCCTCATCGATCTGATCGCCGCCAATGTGCGCCTGCCGGATATGACCCTTGGCGATATGTATGCGCAGGCCGCCTCTCTCCACCTGGGCGAGCGGCGTTTCCAGGAGCTATGCGACCGCTATGGGCTGGCCGTGGTCCAGAGTTCGATCGAGGCCCTGCTCGATTATGGCGAGCGCATGACACGCCTGGAGCTGGCTAAGCTGCCCAAGGGCGTCTATGAGGCCGAAGACTGGATCGATGATGATGGATTAGGTCACGGCCCCTTCCCGGTGCGCGTGAAGGTAACGATCAGCGACGATGAGTTTATCTGTGACTTCACGGGCACGCATCCCCAGGTGCCAGGTCCGGTCAATTGTACGCTCACGGGCCTGCATTCGGGTGTACGCACGATGCTCAAGGCGATCACCAGCCCCACGATCCCGGTCAATGAGGGGTGCTTCAGACCGCTCAAGATCATTTGCCCGCCAGGGACAATTTTTACTGCCCAGCGCCCGGCGCCGGTTTCGACCTATTGGGAGACCATGAACTATGTGACCGACCTGGTCTGGAAGGCGCTGGCGCCGATCGTGCCCGATCGCTTGAGCGCTGGTCACTTCCTGTCAGTCTGCGGTATCGTCCTGGCTGGGACTCACCCCGATACGAACGAGCTGTTTTTGCTGGTTGAGCCGCAGGCGGGAGGCTGGGGAGCCGGTGCCGCCAAAGACGGCGAGTCCGGCCTGATGTGCGTAGGCGATGGCGAGACGTATGTGATCCCGGTAGAGGTCGCGGAGACACGCTATGGTATCCTGGTCGAGCGCTACGAGCTGGATACGGCTCCGCGGGCCGGAGCCGGTCGCTATCGCGGCGGGCGCGGCTGCATTCGCGAGTATCGCGCTGTGGCTGACAATGTCACCTTAACTGCTACTTTTGGCCGCCACAAGTATGTCCCCTGGGGCGTGGCCGGCGGCCAGAACGGCTCACGCAACGAGGTGCGCATCTTGCACGAGGATGGCCATGAGGTGGTGCTAGGCAAGTGCGCCCGCTATCCGCTCAAGCGCGGCGAGGTGGCGCGCCTGGTCACTGGCACCGGCGGCGGCTGGGGTTCCCCACTGGAACGTCCGGTCGAGGCGGTGATCGAGGATGTACGCGATGGCTACATCAGTCGCGAACAGGCCTGGCAGGACTACGGCGTCGAGCTGGACCCAGCGACCTTGAGCGTGGTCCGTCTCAGTCCTGAGCGCCTGAGCCGTTCAGTTTCCTGATCGGCAGATGTGGGGCCATTGCCAGGCCGGCCATCTGCTGATCAGGTGGCTCCTGACCTGGCGATCCCCAGGCACTGCATCGCTGTGGAAGGCCAAGTTGCTCCTGCCAGAACCAGCGCAGGCAGAAGGTAGAGCCTTCCCCCCTCCCGTACGGCTAGCAGGGCAGTCGCCGGGCACACTGCTCCTCCTCAATTTCAACAAAGGCAAAGGCCGGCCAGAGCCGAAGCAACGGTATAGATCGACGGAATCGTTGGCGAATGAGTAGGCTACCCTGACGTCGCCGCCGCGGCGTCAGTGGGGGAGGTTATGAATATGCAGACGACCAATAGTCCAGGTGAACTGGTGCAGCGCCGCCCCATCCTCAGCGCACGCCAGATCGCGGTCGCGGTGATCTTCGGCGCTATTGCAGCTGCCTTCGAGCTGCTCCAGATTACGATCCCCGGTTATCTGCCCGGCGTCAACTTCAATCTCGGCGGTATTTGGCTGACCCTTTCGACGATGATCGGCGGCCCTATCGTGGGGGCCGTGGTGGTCTTCGTCGATTCGGTCACCGGCCAGGTCGGTATCATCGGCTGGCCCGGCTACCTGATCCATGTGTTGATCCTGGCCGCCTTCTATCCCGCCGTCTATCGTGTGGCCAGTCTCCCCAAGCGTCTGGGCCTGTTCCTGCTCTTGACAGCTGTGGCGCTCTTTTTCCAGTACTGGTGGTGGATCGGCCTCTATTCCTTTGTGCTGAAGATCATTCCTTTCCAGGCTCAGCTAGCCCTGCAGTTTGGCTACGCCTACTGGATCTACCTGATCATCTATTTCCTGATCCCGGCCATCCTGCTGGCCACGGTGCCGAAGTTTGTGGCCCCACAATGGCGCTGGCCGTGGCAGCGTGAAGAGACCCCCCAGGCTGCTGAACTGAGCTAGGCGTGCTTTAGCCGAGGCGGCCTGGCCCTGGTAGAGAGGAGAAAAGAGAAGGAAGCTCACTTCCACCTCAGAAGCAGTGACGATCTGCCCGCTTACAGCTAGCTGTCGGTTCTCTTCTGCCCGTTTTGGAAGAGGGAGCGCTCTTGCGGGGCCGCTCAGGCCGAGCCGTAGCGCGCTCCCTTTCTCGGAGGACAGGCGCTGCCAGATTGGGCCTGCTCTGGCTCGTCATGGGCATTCTCTCTTGGCGCGGTAGGCTCAAGCGTGGAGCTTT
The DNA here is from genome assembly GCF_008974285.1 of Thermogemmatispora aurantia. GTDB lineage: Bacteria > Chloroflexota > Ktedonobacteria > Ktedonobacterales > Ktedonobacteraceae > Thermogemmatispora > Thermogemmatispora aurantia. The sequence continues at coordinate 641,558 of NZ_BKZV01000003.1, forward strand.
GTGTCTCTTCTTCGTCAATTGTGTTTTTGATTAGGGGCATGCGAGCGCTCTCTGACTTACCCCATTAGCAGCTGGAAAAGGAGGAATCAACTCGTGCCGGTAGAGGAGCAAGCGTGCGCGCTCGCCTACGAGGGATTTGGGTTCACCTACGAGCAGGGGGAGAGTGAGGTCGTGCGCGACCTGTCGCTCCAGCTTTCCCAGGGGCGGGTGGTGCTGATCACCGGGCCGAGCGGAGCTGGTAAGACGACTATCTGTCGCGCGGCCAACGGGTTGATCCCCCATGAGTTTAAGGGGACTATGCGGGGCCGGATCACGGTCGCCGGACGCTACGACTCGCGACGCTATAGCGTTAGCGCCCTCTCAAAGCTGGTCGGTCTCCTGCAACAAGATCCCGATACGCAGCTCTTCAATCCAACGGTCGAAGATGAAATCGCCTTTGGGGCCTGCAATTATGGCCTGCCTGCCGAGACCATTCGCCAGCGCCTGGAGCAACTGTTAGAGCTGACTCGCCTGAGTGAGCATCGGCGCAAGAATCCGCATCAGCTCTCGGGCGGGCAGCAGCAAGCCTGCGCTCTGGCGGCCATCCTGGCCTTTGATCCGCAGACCTTGATTCTGGACGAGCCGACGTCGAACATCGACCCTTTGGGGAGCCAGGAGGTGCTGACGCTGGTGGCTCGCCTGGCACGAGAAGAGGGGCGGGCCACGCTTCTGATAGAGCACAAGCTTGATGAGATGGTTCACCTGGTCGACGAGATGCTTGTGATGGACCGGGGGCAGGTCTTGCACCGTGGCAGTGTACGCGAGGTGCTCGAACACGTCGAGTATATCGACTCGGTGGGGCTGAGCGTTCCCCAGGTGACGCTGTTAGCCGCACGCCTACGCTCAGCTGGCTGGCCTCTGCCACGCCTGCCACTGGATGTCACCGAAGCGGTGACGCTGCTGGAGCCTTTCATCGATCGCGCGGCTCTGGCCAGCCTGCCAGTACCTGCGCCCTCCTGCGGTCTCGACTCTGGCCCGCACCCCGCCGGGGGAGTTGGCACCGAGACCATCATCGAGGTCAGCGGCCTGAGCCACGTCTACCGCGATGGGACGCCGGCCCTGCGGGACCTCGATCTACAGATTCGCCGCGGCGAGTTTGTGGCTATTCTGGGTCAAAATGGTTCAGGCAAGACCACCCTGGTCAAGCATTTCAATGGCCTGCTGAAGCCTACCAGCGGCACGGTGCGGGTAGCCGGCCTTGATACGGCCAGGGCCAGTATCAATGAGATGGCTACCACCGTGGGCTTTATTTTCCAGAATCCCGATACGCAGATCTGCAAGCTGAAGGTCTACGATGAGCTGGCTTTCGGCCTGCGCAATCTGGGCCTGCCCGAGAAGCAGGTCAGAGAGCGGGTGCAGCAGGCCGCCGAGGATCTGGAGATCGTCCACCTGCTCGATAAAAATCCGTTCCTGCTGAGCATGGGGGAGAAGCAGCGCATTGCTGTGGCGGCAGTGCTGGCCATGCAGCCCAGCGTGCTGGTGCTCGATGAGCCGACGACGGGGCAGGACTATAAGCGCGCCAAGGAAATTATGGATCTGGCTGTACGTCTGCATGCAGCAGGTCAGACAGTGGTGGTCATTACGCACGATATGAATCTGGCAGCGGAGTACTGCCAGCGGGTGGTGGTCATGGCCAATGGCCACGTGCTGCTGGATGCGCCAACCCGTCAGGCTTTTCAGGCAAGAGAGGCCCTGCAGGCTTCTTCGTTACGCGCCCCCCAGGTGACCCAGCTGGGCCAGCAGCTCGGCGCTCCTTGGGCCTGGCTGACGGTCAATGAGGCTCTGGCTGCTCTTTGGACGGTGCGAAAGGGGGCCGGCGATGGCGCTTGAACTGTCCTACCAAGATAGAGGCTCGATCATTCACCGCCTCGATCCACGGGTCAAGCTCCTGTGGTGGCTCTCCATCAATATCACTCTTACGACCTGGAACGACCCTCTCTTCCTCTTCTTGCTCCTGGCCAGCGTCTTCGCTTACGGGAGGATCGCCCGCATCCCGGTCTGGCAAGGGGTACGGCAGCTGCTGCCGATACTGCCGTTTGTGATCTTCGTGCTGCTCGCTAATATCGCTTTCTGGCGCCCGGCCCATCCCGAGACCGCCCACTTCATTGGTTACGTTATCCCACGCGGCACGCCGGTGCTCCCGCCGGTGCCGCTTTACTGGGAGACGGTGGTTTTCTCCATAGGGACGATGCTGCGCCTGCTGGTGCTGGTTGAGAGCACGCTGGTGTTGATTAAGACCGTCTCGCCGGCGGAGATGGCTCTCGCGGTGGCGCGCATGGGGGTGCCACCGGAGATCGGGATGGCGCTTTCGATGACCATCGCTTATATCCCGGTAGTGGTTGCTCAGCTCGTCTCGGTGATGGAGGCCCAGCAATCGCGGGCCTGGAAGGTGAAGACCTCCAATCCGATCGCACGCTTCCGCGCTTATACGACGATCGCTATTCCGACCTTTTTCCGCTCATTCCAGGCGGCAGAGGCTATGGCGGCGGCCATGCTCTCGCGCGGTTTCGGCTACGATATCGACCATCGTACGGAATTGAAACCAACGCGCTTTAGCGGGCAGGACTGGGTCCTGACGGCGCTGTTCGCGGCTTTCCTGGTGGGCGGCTTTCTCCTTGGTTTCTCTGGTATTGTGCAGTACACCCTCACGATGCGTTTGCTGGGCTTCCACTAGGGGAGGGGAGAGACCAGCATCAGCCTGATTCTAGCTATATTGTTAGCGTTGTCATAGGGGTTCTGTTGACGCGAGTTTTGCAGAGCGCAGGGGAGGGGATAAGCGCCGAGAGTCTGGCAGGCGGCCAGCTGGCACTCCGCTAGAGTGTGGGCGCTTATGCCCTGCCCGGCGATGGCATCCAGGCCACTGGCCGGAGCCATGACAGCTGGCTCGGGTCAGGTCCGGTCGCGTTGCGCAACGGGTTAGATAGACGGCTCCTCCGTCGCGCCTCCCTCCAGTGACCATATGGCGGATGCCTGGCGTGAGCGTTGACTCGCCTCCGTCAGTCTTAAGAGGAGCACGTATGCATGACGAGAAGAGAACCTAACGATATGTCGATCGGTAGTGCAACGCAAGATCGCGAGATAGAATACTTGACGCAATTGGAGCGTCTACTGCTGGAAGGTCTGGGAAATGCGCTAGCCGAGGAGGAGCTTCCACCCGACGGGGGACGGGTGCTTGATATGGCATGTGGGACTGGCAGCTGGGCCCTGGAGCTGGCCTCCCAGTATCCAGGGATCGCGGTGCTCGGTATTGACCCCCATCCTCAGCTCATCGAGCACGCGCAGGCCCAGGCCTGGGCGCGTAATCTGGAACAAGTCAGCTTCCAGGTGGTGACTGGCAGGGAGTCGCTCCCCTTTCCTGATGCGTCCTTTGATCGGATCTACGGGCGGCTCCTCTCCCCCTGCCTGCCACCGAACGCCTGGCCACGGCTCCTGGCCGAGTCTTGTCGCTTACTGAAACCCGGTGGCAGGCTGAGCCTGCTCGAAAGCGAGGGGCCGCTGACCACCAGTCTGGCGGCTGAACGCAGCTGGTGCTTTGTGAGTGAAGCTCTTCAGCGCGCAGGCCAGAGCTTCTCGGTGGACGGGCGCCATCTTGGTATCACCGTGGTGCTGCCGCGCCTGTTGCGCCAGGCGGGTTTCATGGATGTGCGGGTGCGTTCTCATCTCATCGAGTGGTCGCAGGGAAGCGAGGCCTATCTCGCCGGTTGTAAAGCTTTCTTGGGCAGCTTCAAGCGTTTTGCTTCTTTGATCCTTACAACGGGCATAGCCTCTAAGGAAGAGTTAGAGCAGCTAGAGGAGCAAACTCTGACCGAGCTACAGGACGAGGATTTTTGCGCCCTCTGGCCGTTGCTAAAGGTCTGGGGACGCAAGCCGGTTTCCCCGGACGAGCTTTCTACAGAGCCAGACTGGTGGTAGGGAGCCTGAACGGCGCTGTCTCTCCGAGAGCGTGACCTGCCAGGCTCTTTTCTCGATAGGCCATGTTCTGCAAGACGCGGGGCAGCTCTGTAGCTCGATGAAGCTGCAGAGTATGCCCTGGCTTCAGGGATAGAAGATACGTTGATTTCCTTTCCTTGGGAAAGGAGTAGTCAGCAATTGCACGTAAAGCTTTTCTTTCCCTGAGTGCTTTGGTGTCCTGAGATAGCCCACGGCCAGATAGCGCAATGCGAGTCGCTTGTAGGGGACCGGAGCCTGACGCCACGCCCTACGCTCAGTGCTCCCGGCCTGCTCCAGTGCATACGCATACTCGCGCATATTCGCCCCACCGATGCCAGGAAGTGTGTCATGCGCCTAATTATGGTCCCGAGCAGCCTATGAGCCGGGGCGGGGGCGCGCTACATCAGTTGCTGCTGCCTGGTAGCGAACAAGGCCAGCCATCTGCGCCCTTGCCAGGCTGCTGTTCTGATGGCTGGCCTCCTCCGGTCGCACCTGATAAGGTCCTGCCCACGTGGGTAGCGCCAGGCATTTAATGGCCTGGACTGCTCAACGGGACCTCGACGGCGACGTTGATGAGCGGATAGTACGCCTGAATCTGCCTGGCTCCGTACTTCTCGCGGAAGCGCTCGGTAATGGCAGCGACACGGCTTTGATCCTCAATCAGACGCACAGGGGTGGTGAGAGCCTGCTGACCAGCACGCACTTGCAAGGTCGGAGCCTGGCGCAGGTTCTTGTACCAGCCGGTCTCGGTCCCGCGTACAGGCAGCAAATAGAGGGCATCGCCCTCTAGTACAAACCACACCGGGTACGTGTAAGCACGCCCGCTGGTGCGCCCTTTAACCGTAATATCAATTTCACTGCGGCGCTGTAGCAGCGTGCGGATGTCCCTTTGACTCATAGCAGAACTACTATCCTTTCTCCCCGATCAAAGCAGCAGCCGCCTATCCACCAGAGGGAGTCTGCTTTCGTCGGCCTGTTATGACTGCTGCTGCTGCCCGGAGTACTGTTCATCGCTAACGTGTTCCATCCAGTCGGCTACCTTGCCATCAAGCTCTTCTTGAATGGCAATATGGGTCATAGCCGTAGCTGGCGCCGCCCCGTGCCAGTGCTTCTCACCGGGTGCAAACCAGACGACATCACCCGGACGAATCTCCTCGATCGGACCCCCCCAGCGCTGGGCCCGCCCACAGCCAGCGGTCACGATCAGGGTCTGCCCCAACGGATGACTGTGCCAGGCTGTGCGCGCTCCAGGCTCAAAGGTAACACTGGCCATGCGCACGCGCGCCGGACTGGGCGCCTCGAATAAAGGATCAATGCGCACTGTTCCAGTAAAGGTAGCAGCCGGTCCTTGTTGTGAGGGCTGCGAGCCACTTCTTCTGATCTCCATTGTCTTCATTCTCCCTTCCTCAATTGCACTCACTTACCTCCCTCACCGCTGGGCATCCAGCGCTGAGCGGGAGCAAGTAAGCCAGGTAGGTCAGCCGCCAGGTTCCTGCCGCCCTGCCAGTCAAAGCCCTCAGCCCGTCTTTATTCATTCTCTCTGAGCAGAGAGATCAGCAGCGCAGGCCGGCTTTCTTTCCTCTAGTGGCATTATAGAGATTGCCCTGGCAAAGGTGATAGAATAATTCTCGTTAAGAATTGGCTGATTCTGCACATGCCGAGAGGCAACGCCATCGTGGAGGAGGTTCCTATTCAATGACTCTTATCGCCGTTGCAGAGCACGAGCGCCAATATGACGAGCGGCTACTCCAGCGCCTTCAGGCCAACCGCGAGGAACTGGCCGAGCGCATTGCGCGGGCCACTCCACGCGATGGAGCTATCGAACCACTTGAGGGCCTCGTTCTGGCGCGCCTCTCTTCACCATCTCTCCCCTTACCCAGCGTTGCCGAACCGTCCTTCTGCGTGATCGCTCAGGGGCGCAAGGAGGTATTCGTTGAGCACAGTCGCTATGAGTACGACCCGTTCCATTACCTGCTAGCGACTGTTGAGCTGCCACGCTTCAGCCGCGTCATTGAAGCCAGCCCAGAGCGACCGTATCTGAGCCTGACCCTGCGCCTTGAGCCTTCACAAGTCACCGCGGTGCTGCTTTCTGCCGGCTATGTGCCCCGGCGTAGCTCGGCACACGCCCTGGATGTCAGCCCTCTGGATGAGCGGCTGCTGGATGCGGTGGTGCGTCTGGTCAGGCTGCTCGACACGCCCGAGGAGGCTCCGGTGCTGATGCCCCTGGTCACCCAGGAGATTATCTATCGCCTGCTGGTCGGCGAGCAGGGGAGGCGTCTCTGCCATCTGGCCTTGCGGGGCGGCATGCCCTCGGAGATCGCCAGCGCCGTCTCGTACTTGCGCCGGCATCTTTCGGAGCCGCTGCGCGTCGAAAGGCTGGCTCGCGAGCTGGGGATGAGCGTCTCTAGCCTGCACCATCACTTCAAGGCTGTTACCGGTCTCAGCCCACTCCAGTATTTGAAGCAGCTGCGCCTGCAGGAGGCGCGCCACCTGATGCTCAACGAGGGATTAGATGCCACCAGCGCCGCTTTCCGCGTCGGCTATCAGGATGTCTCGCACTTTAACCGCGATTATCGCAGCCTCTTCGGGCTACCGCCGGCCCGCGATATGCAGCGGCTGCGCCAGGAACTGGAGAGCCTGGCTGTTAGCACAAACTAAGCCGTAATGGCCAGGACAGAACCACCGTCTCCAGCACAGCTCACGGTCTCGGGCGACCACCCACGCGGCCATACATCTGGGGAAAGGGGCAGCCACCGGTGATCCTCGCGCCTGCCGGGGGAAGACGCCGCCTTGTTGCTGAGAGGTTACGAGCAGCTCCAGCCAGATGCGAGCCGTCTCAAGAGAGACCCCTGGCTTCTTGTGATCCAAGGAAGCCAGGGGATAGCAGGGGTGTTGATTTAACGGGTGGAGAGATCGGATTGCAGCCGCTGCCAGGCCAGGCGCGCCTCTGCGACCGATGTCTCGTCCTCAATGGTCGAGACATCACCAGGGTCGCGCCCCAGGGTGACAGCGCGCAGCACGCGGCGCATGATCTTGCCGCTGCGCGTCTTAGGTAGCATATTGACGAAATTCAGCTCGCCGATGACGGCCACCGGGCCCAGCTCTGTGCGCACCGTTTTGAGCAGCTCCTGCTTTAGCTCCTCGGATGGCTCGTAGTCCTGCTTGAGGACGACGAAGGCCACGATTACCTCGCCGCGCAGCTCATCGGGGCGCCCGGTGACACCAGCCTCCGCAACGGCAGGATGTTTGAGGAAAGCGGTCTCGACCTCGATGGTGCCAATACGATGGCCGGCGATCTTAATGATCTCATCGGCGCGCCCGGCAAACCAGACGTAGCCATCCTCGTCGACATGAGCGGAGTCGCCGGTGTAGTAGACACCGGGCAAGATACCCCAGTAATCGCGCGCATAGCGCTCTGGATCACCCCAGAGCGTTGGGATCAGGCCGGGGAAGGGGCGCGTGATGACCATCACCCCCTTCTCGCCAGGACCGAGCGGCGAACCGTCCAGCGGGGAGACAACGCGGGCCTCGATGCCAGGCAGAGGGATGGTAGCCGAGCCGGGCTTGATCGGGAGCATGCCCAGACCGTAGGGATTGCCAAAGATCGGCCCACCGGTCTCGGTCTGCCACATGTGATCGATGACGGGGACACGATTGCGCAGGACGCTCTCCTGCAACCACGACCAGGCCGGAGCATTGAGGACCTCGCCAGCACAAAAGACGCGCTCTAGCGAGGAGAGATTGTAGCGGCTTGGTGGCTCATCACCATACTTCATGAGCAGGCGCACCGCAGTGGGCGAGGTGAAGATGCCGCTGACGGCGAATTCTTCGACGATCTGCCAGAGCACGTCGGGCGTGGGATAGTCCAAAGCCCCCTCAAAGGCCAGGGTCGTGGCACCGGCGATGAGTGGGGCGTAGACAATGTAGCTGTGCCCGACAACCCAACCGATGTCTGAAGTGGACCACCAGACGTCGGTCGGCTTGAGACCGAAGACCCATTGGCCCATACTATGAATGTGTACCTGGTAGCCGCCATGCATGTGGACCGCAAGCTTGGGCTTGGCAGTTGTGCCCGAGGTGGCCAGAATATAGGCCGGCTCGTTAGCCTCAAGGGGAAGATAGCTGCCGCTTTGGCCATTGGCCTGGGCCAGAAATTCCTGCCAGGAGAGGTCACGCCCGGCCTGCATGGTCACCGGCTGACTGCCACGCTGTAAGACCACAACGTGCTCGACGCTGCCGTTGCCAGGGGCCAGAGCGGCGTCAACGATCTCTTTGAGGTTGGTCTCTTTGCCCTTGCGATAGGTGACGTCGGCGGTGAAGACCAGGCGCGAGCCACTGGCCTCAATGCGATCGCGCAGGGCCTGAGCGCCAAAGCCGGCGAAGACGACGAGGTGAATGGCGCCGATACGCACGGCGGCGAGCATGAGCATGATGGCCTCGGGGAAGGTCGGCATGTAGATAGTGATACGGTCCCCCCGCTGGATGCCCAGGCCGCGCAGGGCAGCCGCCAGCCGCTCAACTTCGTGCAGGAGCTGGGCATAGGTATAGAGGCGACGCTCGCCGCGCTCGTTCAAATAAATGAGGGCCGTGTGGCCGCCCCAGCCACGCTTGACATGCTGATCCAGGGCACTATAGGAGAGGTTCGTTTCCCCGCCGATGAACCAGCGGAAGGTCGGCGGGGTCCACTCAAAGGTGCGGTCCCAGCGCCGAAACCAGGGGAGCTGCTCCGCTGCCTTGCTCCAGAAGGCTTCCGGGTTCTCGCGCGCCTCCTCTAGCCAGCGCTCGATAACAGGGGTGATCAGCTTCATAGACTGGCCGCCTTTCTCTTCTTCGAGGACGAACATCCGTGGCAGACGTGGCCCGGTCGGTCAATACGGTCAATAGTCCGGTGGCCCGCGAGCCTCTCTGATTTGCATTGTAACCCATGAGCCAGGGATCTGCAAAGAGACGAGCAGCGCTTTGTTCGCTCATGGCAGGCACGAGCACGCCAGGGAACAGGGCGTTACTCGTGCGCCGCGCCTGATCACCTCTGCTACGACCCTTCCCCCGGCTTGTTCTCGCCCCCTGCCAGGGGCTTATGTCCCCAGACTGTGAGCAGGTTCCAAAGCCCGCAAAAGTCTTCCTGTTGCATTTCCGCCACGGCCTGCTGATACAAGCGCTCCAGCTCCTCCCTGGTCGCCACTCCCACCTTCACCAGGAAAGGCTGAACCAGCTCCAGGCCGATCAGGCTGTCTTTAAAGACCGCGTAGTGAAGATCCAAGCCCATTGACCACTCGATGACCGTGGCGCGCAGCCGCACCTGCTCAAAGCCCGCCTTCCTTACCAGGCGCGGCAAGACCGGCATGATGCCAAAGTGGCGTCCATCTGCTGAGAAACTCTGGCCCGCACGCTTGAGCGCCTGGGCTATCAAAGCCATCCATGTCTCATAGGCCGGACTCGTGGTCAACATGGGTTCCATCTCGGTCAGGCGCAGGATGCCGCCCGGCTTGAGCAACCGGTCGCACTCCGCCAGCAGCTTCGGCCAGGCCCCCGGCAACATGAAGGCGAAGAGCAAGCGCCCGTTGATCAGATCAAAGGAGCCGTCTTCGAAGACCAGCGGCTCCATCACATTCATCACCTCAAAGTGCGCATTCTCCAGCCCCCTCGACCAGGCCTGCGCCCGCGCATACTCAATCACCTGCCGACTGATATCTACCCCAATCACTTCCGCCTTCGGATACTGAAAGGCCAGCTCTAAGGCCCATCCTCCCGGACCGCAAGCCAGGTCCAGGACCCGCCCCCGCTCGGGCAGCGCGATCCCCGGTTCGGGCAACAGCCCCCCCATCCCTTCCGTCAGCAGCCGATCCTGCTGCATCAGCCGCGCCAACTCACCCGCGTTCTCCGGGTCAATTGGATAGGTATTTTCCGATCCTTCCATGCCGCACCTACTCCTTACTCCGGCTCATCTCTCATGGTCTTTCGTCCACCGGGACCGGGCAAAGCAAGGCAGCCTGCTTTCTCTTCCGCGGCTATCGACCTGCTCTGGCCCTGCTGCAGAGAGTCGCCCACTGATCAGGCAGGCACGCAGGCGCGCTCACTTTGCCCTGCCCGCTACCAGCAAGAAAACGGGCAGCTGTTAGCCCTCTACTTCCGCGCGAGGCTGAGCCTCCTCTTCTCTCGTCTCTGGCTCATCCTCATCTGCAGCCGGCGGCTTGTGCCCCCAGACGGTGATCAGGGGCCAGAGAGCACAGAAATCGTCTTGCTGCATCTCAGCTACTGCTTGCTGATACAAACGCTGCAGCTCTTCCTTTGTCGCCATCCCCATCTTGACCAGGAAAGGCTGGATCAGCTCAAATCCAAGCAGGTAGTCTTTAAACACAGCGTAATGGGCTTCCGTGCCCATCGACCACTCGATGATACTCGATCGCACCCGCACCTCCTCAAAGCCTGCCTGCCTTACCAGGCGCGGCAGAACGGGGGAGATCCCCATACGGCGCCCGTTCGGTGAAAAACTCTGTCCCGCTCGCTTGAAGGCCTCATAGATCAGGCCCCAGTATTGCTCAGTAGCAAGGCTACTACACCACGGGCCTTCGGTCTCAGTCAGGCGCACGATGCCGCCCGGCTTGAGCAGCCGGTAGCACTCCGCCAGCAGCTTCGGCCAGGCCCCCGGCAACATGAAGGCACACATCAATCGTGCATTGATCAGATCAAAGGAGCCGTCTTCGAAGGCCAGCGGCTCCATCACATTCATCACCTCAAAGTGCGCATTCTCCAGTCCTCTCGACCAGGCCTGCGCCCGCGCATATTCAATCACCTGCCGGCTGATATCTATTCCGATCACTTCCGCCTTCGGATACTGAAAGGCCAGCTCTAAGGCCCATCCTCCCGGACCGCAAGCCAGGTCCAGGACCCGCCCCCGCTCGGGCAGCGTGATCCCCGGTTCGGGTAGCAGCCCCCCCATGCCCTCCGTCAGCAGCCGATCTTGCTGCATCAGCCGCGCCAGCTCTCCTGCGTTCTCAGGATCGATTGGATAGGTATTCTCTGGTTCGGCCATTAACCATGCTCCTTGCTCAACCTCATGTTCACCTGGCGTCCAGATCAGCGTGATCACCACTGCCTCTGGCGCTTCTTCCTCAAGTGTACCAGGAGTCGACCGCGCAGCGGAAGGGATACAGTAACAATATTGCCGATCCGGTAAGCATCGGCAGGCTGAGCTAACCAGCAAGCGACCCTTACTACAGAATCCGGCACTATCCCTCGTCACCTGTCCACTCTCATCGTGCACCGCTTTCACGGCGAGCAGATCCTCTTTGGAGCAGCGATCTTCCCGGCCTCCACTTGAGGTGAGGCCAGGAAGATCGAAGCAGTGCCATCCCATCCCTCAGCCGTCCGTCTTGTCGAGGTCTGACCCAGACAGAGCCTGCTCCGGCTCCGCTTCCGCCTCATGACTGGCCAGAGGCTTATAGCCCCAGACCGTCAACAAATGCCAGAGAGCGCAAAAATCCTCTTGTTGCATTTCCGCCACGGCCTGCTGATACAAGCGCTCCAGCTCTTCCCTGGTCGCCACTCCCACCTTCACCAGGAAAGGCTGAACCAGCTCCAGGCCGAGAAGATAATCCTTAAAGACGGGATAGTGGGCCTCCGTTCCCATCGACCACTCGATGACCGTGGCGCGCAGCCGCACCTGCTCAAAGCCCGCCTTCCGCACCAGGCGCGGCAGGATGGGAGTGATCCCTAAGTGGCGCCCATCCGCCGAGAGGCTTTGACCAGCTCGCTTCAGCGCTTGTGCCACCAGAGAAGCAAAGCGCTCATAGGCTGGACTGGTCGTCAGAGGTGCCTCGGTTTCTGTCAGGCGCACGATGCCCCCCGGCTTCAGCAATCGGTCGCACTCCGCCAGCAGCTTCGGCCAGGCCCCCGGCAACATGAAACCAGCGAGCAAGCGCCCGTTGATCAGATCAAAGGAGCCGTCTTCGAAGGCCAGCGGCTCCATCACATTCATCACCTCAAAGTGTGCGTTCTCCAGCCCCCTCGACCAGGCCTGCGCCCGCGCATACTCAATCACCTGCCGGCTGATATCTACCCCGATCACTTCCGCCTTCGGATAGTGAAAGGCCAGCTCTAAGGCCCATCCTCCTGGCCCACACGCCAGATCCAGCACTCTCCCCCGCTCCGGCAGCCTGATCCCTGGTTCGGGTAGCAGCCCCCCCATCCCTTCCGTCAGCAGCCGATCCTGCTGCATCAGCCGCGCCAACTCACCCGCGTTCTCCGGGTCAATCGGATAGCTATTCTCTGGTTCCGCCATTGACTGTGCTCCTTGCTTCGCCCTGGTTTCACCTGGCATTCAGATAAGCACTATTGGGACAGCCCGCGTGCTTCTTCCTCAAGTGTACCAGCAGCAGACCATGCAGTGGAAGAGAGACAGTCACAATGCGAACGATCCGGCGCTGCTGCGCATCACCGGGCCGGCCAGGCAGTGCTGCCACAGACCAGAGCAGCCGCCATCAAGCAGAGCAAAGTCTCCGGCTCACACTGTCACAAATCGGGGTTGCCCCCCGTCTGCTTTGTGTCATCAGCAAAGATCACCCCTGTTCGGGAGGAAAATAAGATGCAGACAGATATCGCAATCGTCGGTGGTGGTCTGACGGGACTGACCGCCGCCGCTTACCTGGCGCGGGCCGGCCTGCAGGTAACCGTCTTTGAAAAAGCGGCCAGCCTCGGCGGGCGGGCCGCCACCCAGGTTCATCAAGGCTACAGCCTGAACCGTGGGGGTCACGCCCTCTATAGCGGAGGCGCGGCGACCCGCGTCCTGCGCGAGCTGGGCATCAGCTTCCACGCCGGCTCACCGCGCGGCGTTCAGGCCCTCTTCCAGGAGCGCTTTTTTGCCTACCCGGGAGACGCCGCCAGCTTCCTGAGCACGACCTTGCTCAACGGAGCCGAGAAAGTGGAGCTACTGAGACTCCTGACCAGGCTGGCGCTCCTCAAACCACGCCGTCTGGCCGCCGAGAGCGCCCACGCCTGGATCGATGCCCACACCAGGCACACACGTGTACGCCAGCTCCTGCTTGCCACAGCCCGCACGCTGACCTACAGCGGGAATCTAGATCTGATCAGTATGGAGGCTGTGGTCACTCAGCTGCAGCTTTCATTGAAACGCCCCGTGCTCTACATCGATGGGGGCTGGCAGACCCTGGTCGCAGAGCTGCGCCGCGCCGCCGAGCAGGCCGGGGCTCATCTCCAGCCCGGGACGCGCGTCGCGACAGTCCTCCAGGATAACGGGCGCGTTCGTGGTCTTGAGCTGGGCGACGGGCGCCTGTACGAGGCGCGGGCCGTGGTGCTGGCGACTGAGCCAGCTGATGTCGCACGGCTGGTAGCCGATCCTCTGCTGAAACAGCGTCTGGCAACTCTGACGCCACTGCCTGTGGCCTGTCTCGACGTCGCTCTGCAGCGCCTGCCACATCCCGAGCGGCCAGTTTCCCTGGACCTTGATCAGCCGCGCTTCTACTCGGCCCAATCGCTCTTTGCTCGCGTTGCGCCTGCCGGCGGAGCTGTATTGCACGCTGTCCGCTACCTTGACCCGACAGACCCTGGCCAGGCCCGAGCGCACGAGCGCGAGCTAGAGGCGCTGCTCGACCTGGCACAACCGGGCTGGCGCGATCTGGTGGTCAAGCGCTTCTTCCTGCCCCATCTGCCGGTCATGGGGGCCGTGCCGAGCGCCAGCCGTCACGGCTTTGCAGGGCGCCCAGAGCCACAGGTGGAGCACATCAGCGGCCTCTACCTGGCAGGAGACTGGGTCGGCCATGAGGGTTATCTCGCCGACGCTTGCTTTGCCAGCGCCCGTCAGGCGGCGCAGCTGCTGCTCGCCGATCTGGCCAGGCGAGGAGCACCCCGTCACGTCAGGGTAGCAGCATAGCATAATGCAGGTCAAGTATGGTATGCTCTGCCATGTGTCGCTACGAGGAAGGCACATGACAGAGCATGACCGCGTCCGGTCCGGCAGGGAAGCAGCCGCTGAGAGCTTCCAGCCCGGGCACGCAGATCAAGTCGCAGGCAAATGACAAACACAAGCGAGGAGACAGCCCGCATCTTTGAAGAGTACCGCTTCCTGCTCTTCTCCATCGCCTACCGCATGCTAGGCGAGGCCAGCGTAGCCGAGGATATGGTACAGGAAGCCTTTCTACGCTGGCTGCAGGCCGACGAGCAGGCAGTGCAGTCGCCACGCGCCTACCTGACCACGATCATTGTGCGGCTGTGCATCGATCAGCTGCGCTCCGCCCGAGCGCAGCGCGAGGTCTATGTCGGTCCGTGGCTGCCCGAGCCCCTGGCCACAGGCGAGCATCCTGAGCTGGTGGCCACAGCAGAGCTGGCGGAATCGCTCTCCTTCGCCTACCTCCTCATGCTAGAAAAGCTCAGCCCCCGCGAACGGGCAGTCCTCTTGCTGCGCGAGGTCTTTGACTATCAATACCCGGAGATCGCAACCATCCTCGGGACGAATCCGGCAACCTGTCGACAGCTCCTCCACCGCGCCCACCAGCGCCTGGGTCAGCATGAGCGACGCTTCAGCGTCCCACGCGCCCAACAGGAGCAGCTCACGGCCCGTTTCCTACAAGCAACCGCCGAGGGGGATGTCGAGGGATTGCTTGGCTTGCTGACCGACGAGGCCATTTTCGTCGCCGACGGCGGTGGCAAGGTCAAGGCCGCCCTGAAGCCAATCCAGGGAGCGAAGCGCGTGGCACGCGGCATGCTCGGCGCACTGCGCAAGTGGTTCCCGCCAGATCTGCAGCCGCAGCTCGCCGAGGTCAACGGCCAGCCGGCCATCATCGGCCTGGCGCAGGGGAAAGCGGTAGGACTGGTCATGCTGGAGCTGGAGCCACAAGGGGAGCGCATCAGACGGATCTACGGCGTGGTCAATCCCGAGAAATTGGGCTGGCTGACGGAAAGACAGATTCGCACTCTCGCTAGCAGCGACTGGCCTTGACTCCGGGCCAGCCAGACCAGGGCAAGGGCGATGAGACCACCCCGGAGAGCGGGAAGCCCGGCTGGCCCGAAACCCCTCCTTTCGCTCAACTCTCCAGCTCAGTGATGCCCTGATAGCGCTGGAAGATGTAATCTTTGAGGCCCTGGAACAGGCCGATATTGGGCATAGCGACTAGATCCCAATAGACCCTCTTCTTGTCTATCTTTTCTATGATCAGAGAGGTATCCCGAAGCGTGAAGGCACGAATCTCGAACCAAAAGAGACTTTTATCTTTCCAGCTCACTTCCTCCCGGTTGAGACGCAAATCGCCAAAGGTCACTGTGTCGCCCTGCTCGAAGGCCGCAATGACCTGGGGGAGGAGATGGTTTCTAATCTGCTTGTCCAGGAGATCGAGTAGCTCCTGCATTCTGACCAAATGCAGGTCAAAAATGATCTTTTTACCATCTTGAAACTCCAGTTTATATAAACGCCTGGTTTCCTTGTAATCGACAAAACTGTCACCGACAGCAATCATACGTATCTTTTCTCTTACTTCTAGCCAGAGGGCCGTAATCTGTTCCCAGCGCCAGGCAGTCGCACGCCGGCCCCTTTTGTAGACCAATCCCCTATCGTACACATAGAACCCCCATGAGGAGGTGACCTCATGCGCGAGTAAGACCAGTGGGGAGAGTAGTAAGGCTGGTATCAGCAACGCACCTGCTACCAGTAGCACGATGAAAAAGTACTCGCGAAGCAATTCAAGTATATCATTGTGGCGCATAAATAATGCAATAACAAAATATGATAAAAGCACACATAGTAACCATCCTGCTATACTCAGGAGACCTTCAAACCAGGTGAGAACCGACGGTCGGTAGTGCTTCTTGGGTAGGCCCAAATCGGCACTCTGGGCTACCTGTTCCACCTCAGCTGGAACCGAGAGGAGTGACTGCGTCTGCTTCTGGGGAGATGGCAACACCGAGGATCACCTGACCTTCTCTCCTGAAGGCAGCAAGGTTGGCTCTTTACTGCAGCAAACGACGCTCGCGAGCACTACGGGGGATGTCTACCTATCCTCTTGAGAGAACGAAGGAGCAGCAGTTTTTTCCGCCTTCTTCGTGCGATAAGAACTGACTTCCTTATGGCCAGGCACTGTGTGTAGTACAGCGAACAGATGTGACAGAGACTACAAGGGTTAAGACAACGCGCGATCGACTGGTGGCTCCCCCGCCTGCGCCGAGCGCAGCCTCTTCGCGATGGAATCCCCAAGGATATGGAAGACGAGATCGGCGCAAAAGTGGCCCAGCATGGCCGCCTCCAGACCATAGCGCCAGAAGAGGTAGCCGAAGGCGATGCCGACAACACCGTTGAGAAGAATAGCCCGCCCGATCAAGAGGGGGGTCAACCTGGTCAGCGCCGCTGTGGTCGGCAGATGGCCTAGACCAAAAAGCAGAGCCGCCACGACCGCAGCCAGCCAGAAGGCACCGGGCGCTGGCTGGCCCCCTGGCAGGTGCCAGATGAAGCCGAGCAGCCAGGCGAATAAGGAGAGCAGGAAGAGACGACATAACAGCTCTTCAGCAATGCCACCGTAAAAGCAGGCCAGGAAACGCTTCCAGAGAGCAGGGATCGGCAAGGCCGTGCGCATGGCCTCCGGTAGCCGAGGCCAGAAAACCACGATCTCCAGGACCAGGAGCAGCGCGGCGGGTCCCAGGCCCAACAGCAGGGCCGGCCCAACGAGCGCCTGCGCTTGCGCCGTCACCGCCTTACCTGCCAGCAGCCCCTCCAGCAAGGGAGCACCCAGGCCAATACGATGGGCAATAGGCAGGCCCAGGCCCACCGCTACCACCAGCAGCACACCACTCTGCAACCACTGCAGCAACAGCAGCACCCACAAGGGACGCCGCAGGCGCTCCTGTGCCTGCTTGAAAGCCTGACTATTCAGTTCGAGCAGATAGGGAGTAAGACAGGCAACACTGACGAGTGCCGCGCCGGTCAGGACGGCGAACTCAGCCCAAGGGAAAGAGAAGTTCAACATCAGACCATCTCATCTACGTATTTACAGCAGGTATTCTAATTATAGCATATAGCAATAGGACCCACCAGGGCAAAGGCACCCATCCAGCGCCACGGCTGCATTTCATCCAAACCATTAAAGGTGCAGAAGCTGCCCCGAAGGGCAGCGCTATAACTAGCACTGCCGGCTTCGAGACAGCCCAACAAGAGTGGTCCAGGTAGAGGCAGATAGAAACAACTGATGCCGCGAACCGCGGGCGCTAGCTCCCGACCCGTTAGACGACGCTGCAGCTGCGCCCATTCAGAGTGAAGGCTGTTGGACTGGCATTGCTGCCGTTCCAGGTTCC
Source organism: Thermogemmatispora aurantia (assembly GCF_008974285.1). GTDB lineage: Bacteria > Chloroflexota > Ktedonobacteria > Ktedonobacterales > Ktedonobacteraceae > Thermogemmatispora > Thermogemmatispora aurantia. Next base: position 658,820 of record NZ_BKZV01000003.1, read on the forward strand.
GTTGAAGCCAGGCGAGGAGCTGAGTGTAGCCCCCGGCGGAATCGAAGCGTTATACGACAGATTCGTAATGGTCACTGTGCTCCCTGACTGCGTATAGGAGCCGTTCCAGAGTTGGGTGATCGTCTGGCCGCTCGGGAATGCGAACTGCAATGTCCAGCCATTGATCGCCGTACTTCCAGTATTAGTAATGGTGAGACTCGCACTAAAGCCGCCCGGCCACTGGCTGGTGACCGCATAATGCACGGCACAGCTCAGGCTGGCCGTTGCCGTCGGTGTCGGTGTCGGTGTAGCCGGCGACGGAGTTGCCGTTGCGGACGCCGTCGGTGTTGGGGCTACCGTCGGCGTCACGGTCGGCATGGGTGTCGGCGTCGGTGTAACCGTTGCCGCGCTGCCCGGTGTAAAAACAATCGTCGTCAACGTATAGGGAGGGATCGATATATTGGGCAGCGGCGAACCCGAAACGCTCGTCGAGCTGATGGCGCTGCTAGTGGGGCCATAGGAGTAGACGCGCGCGCTGCTGGCGGCAGTGTAGCCATTGAGCGAGAAGGTTACATTATAGGTATTGCTCGGGTCCTTATTGATCAGCAGGACCGCCAGATCGCCATTGGCCTGGCGCACCGCATGCACGGCCACCAACGTCTGATTAGACGAAGAGGAAACCATCGTATCGCCGGCATTGCCCAGGTACGAGAGCATCTGCAGGCCATAGTAAGCCGGGAAAGGCGTATCGGCAGCCGGCTCGCACGGCCCACCGCTGATACAGCCACCGTTCGCCAGCACGCCATAGTCGCCATACTGGGCTGAGCCGTAGAGAGACGAGCTGGTATTGCCGGCCACCGGGCCATTGTGCAGCGTCCACCAGTCGACGTTCGTCACGCCGTTCTCCAGCCAGGTCATATAATCATCGTCCTCATAGAGGGCGTTGACAATGCTGACCGTCTGCTTACCGGGATTAGAAGAGACCGAATTGGTCTCAGTCAGCAGGATCTGGACGGCGCTGGCATGGGAGCCACAATACTGCGATAGCTCCGAGCGCAAGGTTGAAACCATGCTGGGAATCTGGCTGGTCGAGGCCAGCAGACCTGAGTCCGACTCATTGCCTGGATTCTGCGGGTACCAGTGAATGATGACGAAGTCGATAGCAGAGCAGGCCGTCGACAGAACGGTCTGGTTCCAGGGCTGAGGCGAGGCGGAATTAGTCACGCCGTCGGGCCAGTTGCCGGGCGTCGTTAGCACAGCCCCAACTTTGATCGTGGGATCAACAGCCTTCATCGCCTGGCTGTAGGCAACAACGTTGTTGGCGTAAGCGGCTGGAGTATGCGGATTGTTATTGTACTCCCAGCTGGCCCCATAAGTGCCATCGCCATAGACCTCGTTGCCGATCTCCCAGTACTTGATTCCATAGGTATGACCGGTACTGCTGGCTCCCGCGTAGGTGGGCACAGGGCCATTGTAGCCAGGCCCTCCCTTGTTAGCATATTGGACCCAACCGGCGGCTTCCGAGGGCGTGCCAGCACCGTAATCGACGGTGATGATCGGCTGGGCCCCCACGGACTGAACCAGACCCATAAAGGCATCAAAGGTATTGTTGGGATCAAGCCCGCCCTGGCCGGGGACCAGGGAATTCGTTTGCCAGTGGTAGACATCGGAGGTCGAGCCGCCCGGAAAGCGCAGCATGCCAATGCCAGCGTTCTTGATGTCGGTGCTGGCCGCGCTATCCAGCAGATTGCTATCCCAGACGGCGGTGTTGAGGCCACGGCTCAATGCGGTCAACGTTCCCAACGACTGGTTGGCATTGACCGTGACTTGAACGCTGCCGGCAGCCGCCACATGGCGCGCGCCAAGTGGATTGAGCAACACGAGCGCCGAGATGAGCAGGCAGAGCAACAGAGCACAGATGCCCGCTGCCCGCCCCCAGTGAGGCCGGGATACACCTAGACGTGCAAACATCGCGGACATTCCCCTTGCAGATCCCTCCTTGCCTTGAGCAGCGCCTGCCGCGACAACGGACAGGTAGATGAGGGATGGATTTGTGTTTTTCACGGCCTCACCATAGTTCAGGTCTGCTGGGCAGATCAACGACAGACGATGAGCATCTGGACAGCAGCCCTGGCCGCTTCATGACTATTCCTTCCTTGTTGCTATCTCGCTCCTCTTTCCTCAGACAGTCAACCAACCTCGGCCACAGCGCGAATCGGTTCTGCCTTCGGCACGAGCCAGTCACCTCTCCCGTGACGCCTGACTTCAGCAGGACCTGGCACGTGGCCCGCAAGCAACAGCCGACCTCTCTGCCTATCGCTTCCAGATCAGGCAAGAGAGCGTCTCTAGATGCTATACTGATAGAGCGGCGCCAGCCAGGCCGCCATTGGCTCTGGCCGTGGTGAGCAGGTGAGTCAGGCCCCAAGCGCAACGCCCAAGCCCAAGCAGTGATTACCCACACCCACCCATCAGCACAGCAGGAGGAAGCAAGCATCATGGAGATCCGCCGGAGCGGCTCTCAGCCATCGCAGCGAGGGCCAGCTGAGCATTTCACGGGTAACGTGCGCATCGATCCACTGTTCGAAGCCCGGGAACCTGGACGCGTGCGAGCTATCAGCGTGACCTTCGAGCCGGGCGCCCGTACGGCCTGGCACAGCCATCCGTGTGGGCAGATCCTGATCGTGACCGCCGGCAGCGGGCGGGCCCAGCGCTGGGGTGGTCCGATCGAAGAGATTCGTCCGGGCGATGTCATCTGGTTCGCAGCCGGTGAGAAGCACTGGCACGGCGCTGCCCCCACAACGGCGATGACGCACATTGCTATTCAAGAGCAGCTCGATGGACGCACAGCCGACTGGATGGAGCCGGTTAGCGACGAGCAATATCAAGGAGAGGCATAAGCAGGCTCTCGCCTATCCCTCTGACTTTCTCTCCAGGATTGTCAGAGCCGGCAGATGTGATAGACTGAACGAAGCAGAGCGTCGCGACCCAGGGAGAGCAAGCAGCTGCCCTGGTCGATGCGACGTCACCGTGACCAACGAAGAGGGGAGGCAAACCACCGCTGACTAACGACGAGAATCTTCAGCCCCTGCTCGCCCGGCGCTCAGCGAGCGAGTTGGCAGTCATCTGGAGTACCGTACATACACCGCGTCTACTGCTTCGGCGCCTGCGGGCTGAGGATGGGCCAGCCATGTTTCGCGTGCATGGCGATCCGGCCACCTACCAGTACAGCCCGGAGAGCGTCCACCGCTCTCTGGCCAGTAGCGAGGCCATGCTGCGGCTCTGTCGGCACCACTGGGCCAGGTACGGCTTCGGCTACTGGGCCATAGAGCTAGCCAAGGATCAGACGATCATCGGCTTTGGAGGGCTGGAACAGCAGTGCTGGCGAGAGCACACCGTTCTTAACCTCTACTATCGTCTGACGCCGAGTGCCTGGGGCCACGGCTACGCCACGGAGATGGCCCGCACGGCCCTGCAGCTCGCCCGGGATTATCTACCACAGCTACCGGTCATCGCGCGCATCAGAGCTGCTAACCTGCCATCTCAACAGGTTGCGCTCAAGATTGGCCTGCACAGGATTCCTGAAGAGCTGGAGGAGCCGGGCTACTATATTTTCGCTTCCGAATCCAACGGCTGGTAGGCAAGGGCAAGCCGCCATGAGAGAATGACCCATTCTGCTCTTGCGTGCTGGCCGGCAGAGCGAATATCCTGGTGATGGAGGATCGCGGGGTTCGCGCGCAGACAGGCTCTGGCCGGCAGGCCGACCGGGCCACCAGAGCAGAGCAACGACCAGAAAGGAAGTATTCATAGACCGGCGATGGAGCAAACCGCAAGGACGCGTCTCTCTCTTGCACCACGTCGACGTTATGCACGGCTGGCTGTAGCCTTTTTTTTCTTTCTCAATGGCGTGTTGCTGGCGACCTGGGCGGCCCGCATTCCCGCCGTTCAGGCCCAGCTCTCTCTTGCGCCGGCGGCCCTGGGCACGGCGCTCTTCAGCGGGGCGGTTGGGGCTCTGGCTGGCATGAATGGCGGCGGCTATCTGGTCGCGCGCTATGGCAGCCGCCTGGTCGTCATCCTGGCCACGATGAGCCTCTGCCTCATGCTGGTCCTGGTTGCATTCGTGCCCTCCCTGCCATTCCTGATCATGGCGCTGGCGCTGCTAGGGGCCAGCTCTGGGGCAATGGACATCTCCATGAATACGCAGGGTGTGGCCGTTGAGCATCTCTACGGGCGCCCCCTCCTCAACTCTTTCCACGCCTGTTACAGCCTGGGTAGCCTGGGAGGCGCCCTGGCGGGCGGCCTGATCGCTGGCTGGAACATTCCCTTGCCGGCCCACTTCGGCGGCATCGCCCTCGCTGGAGCTATCCTGGCCTTCGGTGCCATACCAGCCCTTCTGCCCTCTTTCAGCGATCAGGGCGCAAGTCAGAAAGAGGGAGGTACTCGAGTAACCTTTGCTCGCCCTACACGGACCACCCTGGCCCTGGGGCTGATCGCCTTCTGTTCTCTCTTCGGCGAGGGAGCTATGGCCGACTGGAGCGCCCTCTACCTGAACAGCAACCTGCACAGCGGGGCTGGCCTGGCCCCCACCGGTTATGCCGCCTTCTCCATTATGATGATGGTCAGCCGTGGCGTAGGTGACGCGCTCACGGCCCGTCTGGGAGCGGGCTGGATGGTACGTCTTGGAGGGCTGCTGGCGGCCAGTGGCCTCGCGCTCGTCCTGCTGACGCCCTGGCTGCCACTGGCCTTACTCGGCTTCGCACTCATCGGCAGCGGCCTCGGCGTTACCTTCCCTTTGACCCTCAGCGTCGCCGGGCGTCTTGCAGGCCAGGGCCAGGCCACCAGCACAGCTCTGGCCGCCGTTGCCACCTGTGGCTACACCGGCCTTATGGCAGGCCCTCCGACCATCGGCTTCGTGGCCAGCCTCCTGGGCCTGCGCCTCGCCCTCGGCCTCATCGTCCTCCTGAGCCTGGGCATTAGCCTCATGGCTGGCGCCGCGAACAAACCGTCGATCTCTCCTTCGCCACCTGCTCCCCATCGCCCAAAAGCCGAGGCAGAGCGCACCGCCTCTGAGCCTCCTCCAGGTCCATAAGCCTCTCCTCTTCTTCACCTGTCCCACCAGCTAGCCCCAAGCAAATAGATCAAAGGCTGAGCCATTCTTGAGACTTTCTAGAGTCTCGTCTGCTATCCTCTTGAAGGGGAGGTCTACCCCTCCCCACCCCTCACCAGTCAAGCCGGAGAGACTTTTTGTGCAGAAAGAGCATCTTCAGTGAACACCATGAGTGAGGACCCGGACCAATGCGTCATGCTCTGCGACTATCATTATCTCGCCAGCGAACTTGGTGCTGGCTCGCTGTGGCACTCTTACTGGCAGGGCTGCTACCAGCCTGCGTCAGCGGCGCACCTCAGCCTCCTACGCAACCGGCAAAAGGCATCCATCTCATCCAGCACGTCATTATCATCATGCAGGAGAATCGCTCCTTCGACAGCTATTTTGGTACCTTCCCGGGAGCCGACGGCATTCCCATGCGCAACGGCGTCCCCACGGTCTGCGTGCCAGACCCGGCTACCAGGCAGTGCGTCAAGCCCTATCACGACACGCAGGACCTCAATGGCGGCGGGCCACACGGAGCCGCGAACGCGCGCGCTGATATTGATGGCGGAAAGATGGATGGCTTTATTGCTCAGGCCGAGCAAGGTCGCCGCGGCTGTGGCCAGACCTTGAATCCGATCTGCAGTGGAACCCAGCCAGAAGATGTCATGGGCTACCACGACGCTCGCGAGATCCCGAATTACTGGACCTATGCCCATGATTTCGTGCTGCAGGATCACCTTTTTGAATCGGTAGCCTCCTGGAGCCTCCCCTCCCATCTCTACCTGGTCTCAGCCTGGTCCGCCCGCTGTCGCCGGGCTGGCGATCCCATGAGTTGCGTCAACAACATTCAGGGACCGGTCAGTACGAAACAGGCAGCTCCAGGCAAAGCCGACTATGCCTGGACAGATCTAACCTACCTGCTCTACCAGCACCATGTCAGCTGGGCCTACTACCTGGACCAGGGAGCCGAGCCTGACTGCGAAGATGACCAGATGATCTGCACCCCCCAGCCGCAAAAGGTCCATGTACCTGGCATCTGGAACCCGCTTCCCAACTTCGATACAGTGAAGCAGGATCACCAGCTTGGCGACATCGAGGACCTGTCAAACTTCTTTACAGCTGCTCGTGAGGGGAAGCTCCCTAATGTCTGCTGGATCGTGCCTAACAGCAAGGATAGCGAGCATCCCCCGGCCCTGGTCAGCACTGGCGAAGCCTACGTCACGCGACTCATCAACGCCGTTATGAGCAGCCCCGACTGGAAGAGCAGCGCTATCTTCCTGGCTTGGGATGATTGGGGAGGCTTCTATGACCATGTGGTGCCACCACACGTCGACGCTAACGGCTATGGACTGCGCGTCCCTGGTCTGGTGATCAGTCCCTACGCCCGACAGGGCTTCATCGATCACCAGACCCTGAGCTTCGACGCCTATCTGAAGTTCATCGAAGATGACTTTCTCAACGGGCAACGCCTTAATCCCCAAACCGATGGGCGCCCCGACCCGCGGCCCACAGTCCGCGAGCAAGTCCCGATCTTAGGGAACCTGGCCGCCGACTTCGATTTCTCTCAACCACCGCGACCGCCGCTGCTCCTCACACCCGTCCCTGGGCCGGTTCCACTGACAGCCACGCCCTGACCTCTCGCGGCCTCTTGCCCTGGCCAGGCTGCCTCTCAGACTCAGGTCCAAAGGGGTTGGAGCCAGGGAAGCAGATCACCGTTGTAGCACCCTGGACTCCCTAGCCGGCTGGCCGGAGTAGGGAGTCCAGGGTGACCTCCTGCGCATAGCGCAACAACCGCCGTCCGTTCCTTAGTGGCCCGGAGCCTCGCCAGGCGCTGGCTCAGCTTCCGATTCCAAGAGCAAGGCCAGGAAAGCCTGAGCGGCAGGTGAGAGGCGTCCGGCCCGGCGTTGGACCAGATGCAGGGTCCGCTGGAGCGCACCTTCGCCGATACGGACAGTACTCAACCAGCCGGCAGTAACCTCAGCTGCAACTGCCGCCTGCGAAACAATTGCCACGCCCATATTGGCCGCTACGGCGCGCTTGAGCGCCTCATTGCTGCCGAGCTGCATAGTAACCGGAGGCTGAATTCCAGCCTGTTGAAAGGCCGCCTCAATCACGCTGCGCGTTCCAGAGCCGGGTTCGCGCCAAAGCAGCGTCACCTCACGCAGAGCGGCTAAGGGGATACTCTCTAGATGAGCCCAGGGATGCCAGGGAGGCACAATCAGCACCAGCTCATCTCGGCGATAAGGGGTCAGCAGCAGGCTTTCATCAAGCGCTTCGACACGGCTCTCGATCAGCCCCAGTTCACGCCTACCAGTCCGCACCTCCTCATAGACTGCCTGGGAGTTCTCAATGGTCAATTCAATCTCGACGCGCGGATAGCGGCGGTGAAAGAGAGCCAGTGTGACAGGCAAGAGGTAGTTGCCAATGGTCGTGCTGGCAACCAGAGAGAGGCGGCCTGCTTCAATGCGATGCAGACTTTCCAAGGCGTCCGCCGCCGCCTCAATTTCCGCCATGACCTTGCGGGCATGCTCTTCAAGGACCAGCGCCGCCTGCGTGGGCACCAGGCGCTTACCAACCTGCTCGAAGAGGGGCAGACCCAGCAAGTGCTCTAGCTCATGGACCTGAGCCGAGACCGCTGGCTGACTCAGATGCAGCTCCTCAGCCGCATGGGTGTAGTTGCGGTGCCGCAGCACAGCCAGAAAGATACGCAATTGATAGAGAGTGACGTTCTGTTGCCAATGCCTGACCATACGTGTTCTTTCGGCGAGAGTCGTTCAGACGAGCAAGGCCCCCGTCCAGGGCAGGAATCTGGCCCCCTTCGAGCGGAGGAAGCCAGCAAACAGACAGCCTGTGCTCTTTCTTAGTCAGCCCGGACTTTTCCCGAGGGTTTCCCAAGGCTTTGCTTAGAGTATAGCATCTCTCGTCTGGCGAGCTGATACCGTCAGCACCGTCTCCAGGACAGTTCTAGCCTTACCTACCAGGTGCGTCCCCTTTCCCAAGAGGAGGGTCTTCCCCCTGGCTTGAGCGTGGGTAACCCTTAGCGACTGGTTCTGGTAGCTGGCGCTTCCCGCTCCTAGACTTTAAGAAGAGCAAAGAAAGACCAGCGGAGATTCTGCTCCCTGTTGACCAAGCCAGCACTGATTGTCTTCTTCTATTATTCCTCAGCAGGAAAGAGACACAGCATATCGAGCGAATCTAGCATACAAGAGCAATAAAAAGCCAAAGGAGCTGATGAACCTATGATTGATCTGCCAAGAGCATCGCAGCGCCAACTCTCAACAGCAATGCCTGTCTGTCCGATTTGTCACCAGAGCAAAAGCGTCGTACCTGTACCGAAGCTTTACAAGCAGAGTCGGCAGCGCGAGGACCCACGGCTGGCTCCTCCAGCCCCGCCGCGCGAGCGCAGCTTTCTCCTCTGGCCCATTACCGTAGGGGGCATCACAGAGACCGTCACGCTCATCGCGGTCATGCTGCTTTGCGCGAGCGGCCAATTCACTTTCCTGCAATATGCTCTGGCCGTGGTAGGTATCTGCATTCCCTTGCTGCTCTCAGGCTACGGCTTTGCCCGCCTGCTGACGGCAGAGCAGCAGAAAGCAGATCTGCTAGAGTGGGAAAAGGCCCTTGAGACCTGGAACCATTCCTTCATCTGCACAGCCGACCAGGTCATCTTTACGCCGGCAGAGCAGCCGGAGACCAGACAGCCAGCGGCCAGGCAGCGGAGAGAACAGCTGGCAGTTGCCTCTGCCCTCTAACGAGAGAGAAGTGAACAGACTGGCACGTCCACAGAAGGAGAGGAGAAACGAGACGCTTGCGCGAACAGGCCCCGAGAGGGCTGACAGAGCAGCGAGCGAGCCTGCATCTGCACAGCTCTCGCGGGGCTTCGCACTTTCTTTCTTTCTTCCAGCCTTCCTATCCCAGCGGCTGGCAACCCCTAGCTAGGGATAGCTCACCAGGTAGGCATTGGTCGTGGTCGAATTTGAGGGGCCGCCAGTGTTGTTGATAATATGTTGGATGGTCCCCACGCCACCGAGCGAGACCGTCACCAGGTCGTGGAAGGTCACCCCCGCTGTATCGGGTACCTCAAAGGCGCGATCCGCGACAATCGAGGGATCGACGTTGAAGTAGCAGTAGCTGCCCACGCCCCAGGCTTCATGGCTGGTGACCGAGTCCGCTACCTTGTAGGCAGCATAGCCGCGCGTACTGCCGTTCATCCAGGCTGCCTGGTTGGGCGGATCGTAAGGCATCTCATTCTGGAAGAAGTAGGTGCGCCCACCATTGCCGTTCCAGATGACCTCGTACTGCTGATAGTGCTCAACGAAGAGGCCGTACATGGTCACGTTGTTGCCGTTGACAACCAGCCCGTTGGCGGCAGGGTTAACGGTCCAGCCGACGCCGCTGCCGTGGTCGGCTCGCCACAGCCAGAGATCATCACCGATGACGTTGTTGCTGTTGATCACCAGGCTCTGGGTGGCCTGACCGGGACCAGCTCCACCAATGCGGAAGAAGACATCACTGAGCACGGTTGGATTGGAGGTATGGTCCTGTGAGGAGCCGCTGGGGCCAACCTGGAGCAGCACCGGTGAGTTGACAGGACCGGCGTCAAAGAGGAGACCCGCGATCGAGACCCCATCAACGTCGGCCACGGTCATGGGAATGACCCCATTCTGCGGCACCAGCGTCGCCAGCCCCAGTCCCAGTACGACCGTATTCGGGCGCGTGATGTTGATAGTGCCATTGAGCTGATAGACACCGGGGGTGAAAAGCAGGTTCAGACCTTGGGCCAGGGCATTATTGATGGTGGCGACAGAGTCCCCAGGATGAGCAATGTAGAACTGGCTGATGGGAATCGAGGTACCTGCCGGCGTCCCATTGGCCCAGGTTGTGCCCTGACTATTGCTGCGCAGCGCTGGTACGAAGACGTAGTAGTTGCCGCTCTGGTCGATATAGAGGAAAGGCTTCTCCCGAATCACTGGCGTCTGGTTGACGACCGTCTCCGGCGGATTGGGGAAGCTCGGCGGCGGCGCGCCGTTAACTCCGACAAAGACCATGTTCCAGACGCCCCCGTTCCAGCTGCCAAGCTGGTCGTTGCGCGAGAACCACTGCTGCTGCGAGCCGGACTGTGTTTGACCGGTGACCAGGCTATCGGCCAGGAAGCCTCCGCTGGCCCAACCGCCATCCCAGAGCAGCAGATTGCCCTGGATGTCAACGCGGTGCAGCGGCGAGGCCTGAGCCGCGGCCCATTTGTTCCAGCCACCAGAGGGAATGATCTTGAGATTCTCGGCACCGCGCCAGAAGTTCTGCGTAGCGTTGCCGTTCATCCAGGCTGCATCGAGGTTGACCGCTCCATTGATCACGACATCGTCGGGCGAGCGACCCAGTCCTAGCACTTGAGTGTAGAAGCCGACATTGACCGTGACATTGTAGGTACCCGGCTTGAAGAGGAGAGCGTAGCGATTGGTGCCAAACTGGTTGGTCTGTTGCTGGCTGTAGATGGCGTCAAGGGTGCTCTGAATGGTCGAGCTGGGCATCGAGGGATCGAAAATGTAGACGTTCGGCCCGAAATTGGGCGTACCTGCTGGCGGGGTCCCTGTCGGAGTAGGGGTCGGAGACGGTGCGGAGGTAGGCGTTGGGGTAGGCGTGCCGCCCGCTGCCGGCAGGATCTCTAGCCCATTGACCTGGGCATTGTCCACCACCGTGCTGAATTGGATCGTCAGTGTCCCACTCGTCGAGGCCGTCACGCTAAACTCTTTCACCACCGCCTTGTTCGCCCCTCCCGCCGCCGCATAAATGTCAAAGTTCGTCAGCACCTGCTGCCCGTTGATGCTCACATTGAAAACCCGCTTGCCCGCCGCATTCCAGTACGTCTCGGCAAAGTGCAGCCGCACCGTGTAAGCCGCTCCCGCCGTCAGGTTCGGTATCGTGTAGGTGAAGTTGCCATAGCGATTGCTCTGGTAGACTGCCTGCGGCGCCGGGTTCGTCACCCCCGACGTATCAATCGCATTGCTCGTGCTGGCCGTCGTCCCTCCACTATAGTAGCTGTCCGCGATAAACGGCGCCACCGCCGGCCCGCCTGCGTTGATCTGGACGGCGCCCGCAACAGGTGTAGGGATCGGCGTACCACCTGCCGGCGGCAGGATCTCTAGCCCATTGACCTGGGCATTGTCCACCACCGTGCTGAATTGGATCGTCAGTGTCCCACTCGTCGAGGCCGTCACGCTAAACTCCTTCACCACCGCCTTGTTCGCCCCTCCCGCCGCCGCATAAATGTCAAAGTTCGTCAGCACCTGCTGCCCGTTGATGCTCACATTGAAAACCCGCTTGCCCGCCGCATTCCAGTACGTCTCGGCAAAGTGCAGCCGCACCGTGTAAGCCGCTCCCGCCGTCAGGTTCGGTATCGTGTAGGTGAAGTTGCCGTAGCGATTGCTCTGGTAGACTGCCTGCGGCGCCGGGTTCGTCACCCCCGACGTATCAATCGCATTGCTCGTGCTGGCCGTCGTCCCTCCACTATAGTAGCTGTCCGCGATAAACGGCGCCACCGCCGGCCCGCCTGCGTTGATCTG
>NZ_BKZV01000003.1:670545-724177 GCF_008974285.1 Thermogemmatispora aurantia
GCCTGCGGCGCCGGGTTCGTCACCCCCGACGTATCAATCGCATTGCTCGTGCTGGCCGTCGTCCCTCCACTATAGTAGCTGTCCGCGATAAACGGCGCCACCGCCGGCCCGCCTGCGTTGATCTGCACAGGTGCCTCCGCATGGGCATGGGGGACCGAGTTGAGCGTCGGCAGCACGAGAAAGAGCGAGCAAATAGAGAGGAGGATTAGCAGACTCAAAAGACCTTGTTGCGCAATCCTGCGCCGTCGGTTCGCCCTGGGAGCATATGCGTCCATGACATCTCCTTTCTGAATGGTCGCAGCTGGCAGGAAGGATGAGAGACCCAGCCCAGTCCGGCCTTGCCCCGTTCCACCAGTCATGTGCCGGGCAAGCCAGCAGGTCAGTCAAGCCAGCCGTCCTACAAAGGAAGCAGGCGGAGCAGAGGATCGGCTGGTACTCAGGCTAGCTACGTCCAGCGAAGACAATTGGACAAGAGGGGTCTCGCCTCCTTTCTGTGCTGTCCTGGCCGGCTAGCCTGCCGGTTGCGGCGAGGTGGGCCAGCAGAGCAGGCCGGGGACTCTGGCACGCCATTCTTTCGAAAGAAATCGAAATCGTTTTCTACAAGAAACTATACGGATTTGTTCTCTGCTTGTCAAGAGAGCGAGCTGAGGGGTTAGCAGCAATAGCGACAACAGAAGGGAAGGAGACAAGGAGAATACAGATGATTGCGCAGTGGCTGTGCTATAATAGGTCGGAAACTTTCAGAGGGGAGCAAGCACAGCACAAGTCAATGGCAAGACGACACAACATCGACGGGCGACCCACGATCGCCCAAATTGCCAGAATAGCGGGAGTTTCGGTCCCCACGGTCTCCAAAGTCCTGAACGGGCGCGCAGACGTCTCGCTACCGACGCGCGAGAAAGTCGAGCGTATTATCGAAGAGTACGGCTTTGTGCGCAACCGCGCGGCGCGGGCGCTGCGCAAAGGGAAGACTGGTCTGGTCGACCTGCTGCTGCCCCGGCTGGACGACGAATACTATCTGCCCATCCTGGAGGGAGTAGCCCAGGTATTGCGCGAGGCTGGCCTGCGCCTGGTTTTGACGGCCACCGACTATAAGCCGGAGGAAGAGGTGCGCTGGATCACCACGGTCACCGACCACTCGACCGATGGCATCCTGGTGGTCCTTCCATCGGAGCGAGCCATCGAGCAGCTTGAGCGCTCGGGCCTGCCATTTGTTCTGATTCACAACCAGGGAGGTCTGCAGGCAACAGCGCCCTCGGTGCGCATCACGAGCTGGGAGGGAGGATTTGTCGCCACAACCTACCTGCTCCGGCTTGGCCACCAGCGCATTGCCTACATCGGCAAGACCTCCCCGGCCAGGGACGCCATCGAGCGCATCGCCGGCTACCGGGCCGCCTTAGATGCCGCTGGGCTGCCACTCATGCCTGAGCTAGAGTGCGATGGCGACTTTACCGAAGCCAGTGGCTATCAGGCCACCCTGCGCTTGCTAGAGCTGCCCGAGCCGCCCACAGCGATCTTCGCCGGCAACGATCGCCAGGCGGCTGGCGTCTACCGGGCCCTGCATGAGCGCGGGCTGGCCGTCCCCGAGCAAATGAGCGTGGTAGGCTTCGACAACCTGCCCTATACCGAGATCATGAACCCACCGCTGACGACCATTCATGCGCCCCGCCTGGAGCTGGGCCGAACGGCGGCGACAATGCTACTACGCCTCATCAATGGTGAGCAGCTGGAGATGCCACGCGTGGTGCTGCCAACGCATCTGGTGGAACGTCAGTCGTGCTCTCCACCGCGCCAGCAGCAGGAATAAAGCGATCCCGGAGAGTCGAGCCGGGCAATGAGGCCCGCGCTCCCTCTCATCCCCACGGAGAGATGGACGCAGGAGCCGCAACAGTGCCCAACAAGGGCGGGCAATCCCGCCTGTTCCTCAGCAGAGTTGCTGACTGACGGCAGCTCCTAGAGGAGCGGTTTCTCGTAGAGAATAATCTCCAGAGGCTGGATCTCTCCAGAAGGTTGACGCTGCTGATAGAAGGTGCGCCCTACCTCGCAAAAGCCGTTTTTGAGATAAAGGCGCTGGGCTGCAACCTGGAGTACGGAGGTATCGAGGTGCAACAGACGGTAACCAAGGGCGCGGGCCCGCGTTTCGAGCGCTTGCAGAAGACGCTGACCGTAGCCACGACCCTGGTATTGGGGGAGGACGCGCATGCGCTTGATCTCGGCTCGTCCCTCGCCGGTGCGCTTCAAGGCTCCCATCGCGACGATCTTGCCGTCGCATTCCCCTATCAGAAATTCGCCGCCGTTGTTGAGATAGTGCTCTTCAATGGCATAGACATCGTCATCCCAGGGGCCCCGCCCCAGATAGGCCCCCGTCTCTTTGAGAACAGCTACATGTAACTGTTCAACTGCCGCTTGATCAGCAGGGGTATAGCGGCGTAGCTTGAACTCCAAGGGCTTTGCTCCCTTCCTGATCGATCGATTGGTCCCTTCATAGGCGATACGCAGCCAGTTCCTCGGAGCACCCTTGCTCTCACAGGCCAGCCATCAGCCAGCAGACGTGAGGTTGAGGAGTAGGGAGATGATCATGATAGCACCCCACCCGCGCTTATGACAAGACAAAGGCGGCCCTGGCGGCCTCCATGCTCGGACGATCTCTGCCAGGTAAGCAAGAGAATGGAGAGATCGAGGTCGCGGCACCTGCGCTCGCTTTCTTTCGAAAAAAAGCATTGACAGTTTCATCCCCCCTTGACAGAGAGCCGCGAATTCTCTATATTCAAGACAAAGTCTCCGATATTGATTTCGCAAATTATCGAAAACAAGGAGGGAGAACTACACGCTGCCTCCTCCCTCCCTGGAGACAGGCGGGGAGAGAGACCAAGCGCGAGATGAGCTGAGCGGAGCCGGCTTCTCGGCTCTGCCGACCTACCGCGATCTCATGCGATCGACCGACTTGTGCAGCAAAGAAGCAAAGGAGTTGTCATGGACGCACCTACTCCCAACGCAGCCAGGCAGCCTGAGTTACAGAGGTCGCCATCATCGTCGTCTCCACCCTCGCCGCTGCCGCACCTGACTCGCTGGCTGCTGATTCTAACGCTGCTGTGCTCATGGAGTGCTCTAGCAGCGTTGCTGGTCCGGGCGCCTGTAGCGCTGGCCGCTGCCCCCATACAGATCAACGCGGGTGGGCCGGCAGTCTCGCCTTTCATCGCCGATACCGACTTCTCCGGCGGCGGCACCTCTTCCTCCTCTAACCCCATTGACACTTCCGGCACCCCCAATCCCGCCCCGCAGGCCGTCTACCAGACCGCCCGCCTCGGCAACTTCTCCTACGCTATCCCCAATTTGACCCCGGGCGCCAGCTATACCGTCCGCCTCCACTTCGCCGAAACCTACTGGACCGCCGCCGGCAAGCGCGTCTTTAACGTCAGTCTCAACGGGCAAACGGTCCTCGCCAACTTCGACATCTTCGCCGCTGCCGGAGGCGCCAACAAGGCCGTCGTCAAGGAGTTCAGCACCACCGCCTCCTCTAGTGGCACCATCACCCTCCAGTTCAGCTCTGTCGTCGATCAGGCTCAGCTCAACGGTCTGGAGGTTCTGCCGGCTTCCAGCAGCGGCTGGACGCTGGTCTGGAGCGATAATTTCAGCGGGCCTGCGGGCAGCTCGCCCTCGGCAGATAACTGGATCATTGATACCGGCACCAGCTACCCAGGCGGAGCAGCAAATTGGGGGACTGGCGAGGTCGAGACCATGAGTAACTCGACCAGCAATGTCTCTCTCGACGGCAATAACCACCTGAATATTACTGCGCTCAACACTAACGGGAGCTGGACCTCTGGACGCATCGAAACGAAGCGCAGTGACTTCGCCGCGCCGCCGGGCGGCATGTTGCAGATCAGCGCCTCCATCAAGCAGCCCAACCCGGCTAACGGCCTCGGCTACTGGCCAGCTTTCAGCGCCATGGGCGCCCAGTACCGCGGCAACTACCAGAACTGGCCCGCTGTCGGCCAGATCGACATTTTAGAAGATGTCAATGGACGCAACGCAGAGATCGCAACGCTGCACTGCGGTAGCGCCCCCGGCGGCCCTTGCAACGAGTACAACGGCCTGACCAGCGGCCTGGCCACCTGTCCAGGCTGCCAGAGCGGCTATCACACCTATTCAGTGATCATCGACCGCAGTCTCGCGGATGAGCAGATCCGCTGGTACCTGGATAACCAGCAGATCTGGATTGTGCGCGAGAGCCAGGTCGGCGTGAGCGCCTGGCAGGCAGCCGTCGATCACAGCTTCTTTCTGATCTTCGATCTGGCCATCGGCGGCTCCTTCCCAAACACCGTCTGCAGCTGCACGACGCCCACAAGCGCCACTTCCTCGGGCAGCACCTTGAGCATCGCCTCGGTAGCAGTCTACCAGAAAACGGGCACAGCGCCGCCGGCCCTGACAACACCGCCGACGCCGAGCGGAGCCAGCGTCGTCAAGATCACCGGGACGCAGGGGAACTGGCAATTGCTGGTCAACGGCTCGCCCTATCTGATCAAGGGCGTGACCTTCGGCCCTCCGAACGCTGCCGCTCTGGCCTATATGCCCGACCTGCAGGCCCTCGGCGTCAACACGATCCGCACCTGGGGAACCGATAGCAGCACGCAGTCGCTGCTCGACGCCGCTGCAGCCTATGGCATCAAGGTTATTAACGGCTTCTGGCTCTCACAGAGTGCTGACTATGTGAATGACAGCGCTTACAAGGCGAGTCAGCTCAGCGCTATTCAGAACCTGGTTAACACCTACAAAAACAGCCCGGCGGTGCTGATGTGGGACGTTGGCAACGAGGTACTGCTCAATCTGCAAAATAGCTTTTCGGGCACCCAACTGGAGCAGGAGCGCAACGCCTATGCACAGTTCGTCGATCAGGTAGCCCAGGCGATTCACGCCATCGACCCGAACCATCCAGTAACCTCGACCGACGCCTGGACCGGCGCCTGGCAGTACTACAAAGCCAATGCGCCTCACCTCGACCTCTACGCGGTCAACTCCTACGGAGCAGTCTGCAACGTCAAGCAGGACTGGATCAACGGCGGCTATACGGTCCCCTACATCGTGACCGAGTCGGGGCCACCGGGCGAATGGGAGGTGCCCAACGATGCCAATGGCGTTCCCCAGGAAAGCACAGACGTGCAGTCGGCCCAGGGCTACGCCAACGCCTGGAACTGTATCACCAGCCATAGCGGGGTGGCGCTTGGGGCGACGCTCTTCAACTATGGCATCGAGAACGATTTCGGCGGCGTCTGGTTCAATCTGAAAACCGGCGGCTGGAAACGGCTGGCGTACTATACAGTCCAGCAGCTCTATACCGGACAGACGCCGCCCGCCAGCAGTACCCCACCGGTGATCTCCAACCTGACAGTGAGCACAAACACGGTACCAGCCGGCGGCCAGTTCACTTTGAGCGCCAGCGTCAGTAATCCCGGCGGCAATCTGTTGCGCTACAGTATCATGTTCTGCAGCAAGTACATCGATGGCAGCACAGGCTTGAGCTATGCCACCTTTAGCCAGACAGGCACAAGCACCTTCACGGTGACGGCGCCCAAGGTGCTGGGCACCTGGAAGGTCTATCTGTACGCC
The DNA here is from genome assembly GCF_008974285.1 of Thermogemmatispora aurantia. Lineage (GTDB taxonomy): Bacteria > Chloroflexota > Ktedonobacteria > Ktedonobacterales > Ktedonobacteraceae > Thermogemmatispora > Thermogemmatispora aurantia. Next base: position 676,153 of record NZ_BKZV01000003.1, read on the forward strand.
TACGATGGCCAGGGCAACGTTGGCATCGAGACGCTCTCGTTCAAGGTGGTGCCTCCGCCTGTCAACGGGACCAATGTGGCTATTGGCAAACCAACGACGGCCTCATCCTACCAGACAACCGGCAACGGCGCCCCATACCCACCGTCGAATGCCACCGACGGCAACCTGTCGACACGCTGGGCCAGCGACTGGAGCGATCCGCAATGGATCATGGTTGACCTGGGCCAGGTGACTCAGATCAGCCATATACAGCTGGTCTGGGAGGCGGCCTACGGCTCAGCTTATCAGATCCAGGTGTCGAACGATGGCAGCACCTGGACAACGATTTATTCGACGACCAGCGGGACCGGTGGGGTCGACGATTTCGACGTGAGCGGCTCAGGGCGCTATGTGCGCCTCTATGGAACAGCGCGCGGTACCTCTTACGGCTACTCGCTCTGGGAATTTGGCATCTATACCCCTGCATAATGGCGCTCGTGGGACGGGCGGCGCGCTCGCTCGTCCGTTCGCTCGCTCGCCCGCGAGCGTCAGCGGGCCAGGGTCACTGTTGCTCGCTCGTGTGCTCGCTCCTCCTGGCCCGCCGCGCCCGTTGGGAAGAGACAGCGACCGTTTTGGCCGCCCTCTTCCTGCGGGCGCTCTCTTTTCTCCTTAAGGCTGCAGGAGCCAGTCCGCCCGCCAGCCGGCCAGAGTGTCTCCGGCCCACTCTCAGGCATGTTCCGGCTGCGGCTCGCGCTCGGGCGAGACCTGCCCGACAACGGCGGCCCTGCCTGAGCGCCCGGCAGCCGCTTCTGCCTCGCTCTCCCCGTATGGTAGCACCAGGCAGGCTTCGGGCGGAAAAGCGAGAAGGACGCGCTGCCCGGGAACCAGGGTTCGGGCCTGCAGCCCAGGGAGGTCAACCGTGAAGAGCTGGCCTCCGTCGGCCCGCACGCGGAAGCGTGTCACTGCCCCCAGAAAAGTGCGTAGCTCCACGATGCCTGTGAGCAGATTCTCTTGCTCCTGGCTCTGACTCCTGTCCACAGCCACGCCATCAGCCTCTTCGAGCTGCTGCAGTGTGACCAGCTCGGGGCGCACCACCAGCAGCACAGCAGCGCCATCGCTCAGCTCCGGCTGAGGTGGCACACGGAGGAGGATCTCGCCAAGACGACAGTGACCATCAGCCGCGCGCTCCAGGCGAGCCGGCAGGCGGGTACTGGCCCCGACAAAGCCGGCCACAAAGACCGTGCGCGGTCGGCGATAGATCTCCTCGGGCGCCCCAAGCTGCTCAAGGCGACCGCGGGCCATGACGGCGATGCGGTCGGAGATGGCCAGGGCCTCTTCCTGATCATGGGTCACGTAGATGACGGTCATCCCCAGCTGCTGCTGAATGCGCCGGATCTCCTCACGCAAGGTCACGCGCACCGCCGCATCGAGGGCCGAGAGCGGCTCATCGAGCAACAGTACTTTCGGTTCAACGGCCAGCGCGCGCGCCAGGGCCACGCGCTGCTGCTGTCCGCCCGAGAGCTGATGCGGATAATTGTGCGCCCGATCGGCCAGCCCTACCAGGGCCAGCAGCTCCTCACAGCGCCGGTGGATCAAGGTAGGAGACAAGCGCCTGAGACGCAGGCCAAAGGCAACGTTCTGCTCAGCCGTCATATGCGGGAAGAGGGCGTAGGACTGAAAGACCATGCCCATCGGGCGCCGGTTGGCCGGGCGGGTTGTGATCTCCTCCCCATCAAGGAGAATGCGCCCAGCATCCGCCTGTTCAAAGCCAGCAACCAGGCGCAGAATAGTAGTCTTGCCGCAGCCGCTTGGTCCCAGAAGTGTCAAGAACTCGCCTTGCTCAACCTCCAAAGAGAGGCGCTCAACGGCCCGCGTTCTTCCAAAGGATTTGCTCAGCTCCTGCAATTCTAGAAAAGCCATAGGCATTCATCCTTGTGTCATCCATGCTTGACAGCCAGCAGGGCCAGTCGGTCTAGCGTGGGCCTGCCCCCTCGATCTGTCCCGGGAGCGCGGCCCGTCCCCCGCCCGTGCGCGGGCGCGTGGCCGGTACCATGCCCAGCACACAGAGGAGCGTCAGTAGAAAGCTGAGGACTGCCAGCAGAGCCGCCCGGTGTGGATCATTCTGCCCCGTCATGTTCAGGTAGATCGGGAAGGTATAGGTATTGAAGAGGCTGGCCAGCGTCAGCTCGCCCATCACCGTCGAAAAGGTCAACAGGGCCGCGGTCAAGATTCCCGGCCAGATATTGGGCAGAATCACCAGCAGCAGCGTCCGCCACCAGCCCGCTCCCAGGCTGGCCGCCGCCTCCGTGAGCACCCTGACATCGACCGCGCGCAGGCTGTTGTCAATGGCCCGATAGGCAAACGGCAGCGCCACGATGACATAGGCGCAGATGAGCAAGAGCGGAAGATCCAGCAAGGGGAAGACATTGCTCAGCAACGGCACCAGACCCAGGGAGAGCAGGTCCACCAGGGGGCTGTTGGTGGCCGCCCCGTTGTACTCCTGCAACAAACCGGTTCCGAGCACAATGGGTGGGACGGCAAAGGGCAGCAAGGCCAGTGCTTCAAGCAGAGGCTGCACCTGTGGCAGGCGCAGATGCACCTGGTAAACGGTGGGGGTCAGCAGCAGAATGACCAGCACCGTTGTTCCCGCCGCCAGCCCGAGCGAGGTCAGCAGCGTCTGCCAGAAATCGGGATCGCCAAAGACGGCGCCGAGACTTGAGAGATCTCCCCAGCCGTGGCTGCCACTGAGACCAAAGACCAGGGTGGCCGCCAGCGGGATCAACAGATAGAGCAGGGCCAGAGCGAGTGCCAGCCTGGCCGGCAGGAGTCCGCCCTCGTTCGCCAAGTGCTGGCTGGGCTGCCCCACGTCCTGGCCCGGTTTGCGGTGACGAGGCCGAAATAGCGATCGCATGCTTCTTTCTCCTTGTCCTGGCACATGTCCTGGTTCGCTAGCGACCCTGCCAGCGGCTCGCCCGCCTGAGCATCGTCGTGTAGAGCGCGACCACCGCTAGCAGCAGCCCCATCATGCCGACAGCAAGAGCATCACCCAGGCCAAAATCAACGGTCACGTTACCATTGACCAGAAAATCGATGAGGATGGGGACCAGGTTGATGTTCCCCTGAGCCAGCGCATAGGCCGTAGCGAAGGCTCCGAAGGAGTTGGCAAAGAGCAGCATGGTGCCAGCAACCAGCGACGGGAAGAGGATGGGCAGAGCTACGCGCCACCAGTAACCAGCCGGCGAGGCCCCCAGATTGATGGCCGCCTCGCGCCACTCCGGACGCAGTCCCGTAAAGGCGGGCAGCGTTACCAGGATCATCAGCGGAAGCTGGAAATAGACATAGACCAGCACCAGGCCCCAAAACTGGTAAATGCTGAAGCCGAGCGCGTAGAGATCGAGATGCAGCCAGCTGCGCAGGGCGACCGTCACAAAGCCCGTGACGCCAAGTGTCGCGACGAAGGCGAAGGCCAGCGGGACACCCGCAAAGTTGGCGGCGATACTGCAGAAGCTGATTAGCAAATTGCGCAGCCAGCTCTGGCGCAGGCTGGCCAGCCCATAGGCAGCCACCGCCCCGAGCAAACCTCCAATGAGGGCCGTGACCAGCGAGAGGGCAACGCTATTCTGAAAAGCGCGCAGATTGCTGGCCTGGGCCAGGAGCCGCTGATAGCCAGCCAGACTCAGCCCACCAGTGCCACCGTTGGTCAGGCTCCCCTGAATCGTGATGACCACGGGCAGCAACTCGAAGAGCAGACAAAAGAGCAAGAAAGGCACGAGAATCGACCAGGCCAGCAACCCAGCCAGGCGCCAGGCACTACGCCGCGCCAGCGGCTGCTCGCGTCTCTTCTCTCCGGCCATGCCAGACTGGGCCCGCCCCCCTTCCTCATCGAGCGCCTGCGAAAGCATAGGCCTCCCTCCCTCCTGATCAGATAGCCGCAGCGGGCGCACTCGTTCCGATCCAGCGGCCAGCCAGTGTGGACCACTCAGAGGAGCGAAGAGCGCCGCTGCGCCGAGCGAGAATGTGCTCCTCTTCCTCTCATCTCAGGCTCGCTACGAGCCAAGCACCTGCGGCCCCCAGTTGTTATTGACCAGCGTCGAAGCCGCATTCAGCTGAGCCAGCGACGGAAAACGCACATTGGCATACTGCTCAGCAGGCGGTAATTTGGCAGCAAGATCAGGGGGAACCTTGCCAGCCGCCACCAGCTTTTGATAGCGGGCTGGATGAGCGTAGCCCTTTAGATAGAAGAGCTGTCCCTCGTCGGAGAAAATATATTCAATCCAGAGGCGAGCCGCGAAAGGATGGGGAGCCGTCTTATTGATCACTGAGACATAGGGACCAGCGATCGAGCCATCGGAGGGAATGATCACTTCCAGATGTGGCTTGCCGGCCAGCTGGTCGCGGAAGCCCAGCCCGAGATAGTCCCACATCACGGCAATGGCCACTTCGCCGGTCGAAATATTGGCAATGCTGGAGCGGGCAACCGTGAAATTGCCGCTCTTCTTGAGTTGTGCAAAATAGTCGATGCCGGGCTGAATATTGTCGAGGCTGCCGCCGTGAGCCAGCGCAGCGGCAAAGACCGCCAGAAAGGCATCGTTGGCCTGGCGCGGGTCGCCGTCGATGCCGACCATATTTTTATAGTTGCCGCTCAGCAACTCAGCGAAGGAGGTCGGCGGCTTCTTCACAAGATCGGTATTGATCACAAAAGCCTGCGCGCCATAGTATTCGGTGCACCAGTAGCCGTCGGGGTCCTTGAGACTGGCATCGATGTCATCCCAGTAGGCATGCTTGTAGGGAGCAACCAGCCCCTGCTGAACAGCCAGCGGCCCAAACTTGAAGCCAACGTCACCGATGTCACCGTGAGGGCGCGTCTTCGAGTTCTTGAAGACCTCTAGCTCCTGAGCTGAGGAGTATTCGGCTTCGGCCTTGTAGGAGATAGGCAGGCCATAATGGCTGGTGTAACCGGCCAGGATATCTTTGTAGTCAGCCCATTCTGGTGGGATGCCCACGGCCTGCAGCTGGCCCTCTTTTTTGGCATTGGCAATCAGCGTATCCAGCTTGATGGGACCAGCCATGTTGACGTCGGCAGTGGTGGCACTGCTGCCAGTGCTACTGCTCCCACAGGCTTCGAGCATGGCCGCCAGGGCGCTGGCCGAGAGGCCAGCCACGCCCGCCCGCCGCAGAAAGTGGCGGCGGCTCTGCTGGCCGAAGAGATCATTGAATAGCAGCTGTTCCTGGCTGCGTCCAGGGCGCATCAAAAGGCTACCTCCTGATCGTTGACATGCACGGAGAACACGGTCAAAGGTCACACGGGAAGGACTGCTGGCCCAGCATACTGAGCCGGCGCTTGAGGCAACGATCGCCATTGCTCGGTAGAATGAGCAACCGCAAGCGCATCCAGCAGATGGCCAAACGGCGAGACAGCAGGTCAACGGCAGGCAGGCCCGAGGCGGACCACAGAGCACAGGCCCTGCCTCTCCGTACGCTTGCTCTCTCCACGCTTCTTCATGGTAGGGCGGCCATGCTAAGAGGAAGTTAATAGATAAAGTAGGGGTTGTTAAGGCTCAGTTATATTTCGCCCGACGCCGCAGGAGCAAGCCATCGGGAAGGCGCATCACGTGACCTCGTCAGGGCAGTATCGCACCCAGGAGTAGAGCAATTGATTTATCGCGCATTTTCTGCTACCATAGAAGCAGGCTGGCAGCTCTAGTCAGGAGAGACTCAGGAGCAAAACAGGGAAGACTGCCCAGCGTCTGAGACAACCATGTGGCTGCTCAGCAGCCAGGCGGACCGGCAGAGTGTTACGGGCGCGACCCGCCAGGGCCGCGGGCCGCACTGCTTAGCTCGGCGCCCAAGGAGGACCAGCGATGTTCACGTCAGCGACCTGGCAGTCTCAGTCAGTGCTGCACAGCAATGGGCTGCTGCTCTCCACCTATCCAAACCTTCTTCACGCTCTTTCGTGCTCCTCCCGACTCCCTTCCTTGCGAGCGGCCACCAGGGAAGGCCGTCCGAGGCCGCCCAGCTACGGAAGCCAGGTCTCTCTCAGAGTTGATCAGCCTGTTTGTCCCCCCCCTTAAGGGCGTGTCCCGATCTGACTGTTAGCAAAGGAGGAGCCTTACACATGGAACAGCGCATCTACCACGGCAGCCTTTCCCCGGACGGCCTGGCCGACTTACCGCGTCCAGACCTTTGGCCAGAACTACAGCTATCTCGGCTGGGGAGGTAGCACACTCAGCGCTATCGCCCAGAAGATCGGGCAGGGGGATCACGTTCTGGTCCAGATCGCGCAGGCGCGTCCCGGGAGCGGACGCCTGCGCACCGCCCTCGGCGTCAGCATCTCGCGCCTATCCGATGGTATCAGCGCCAGTGTCGGTCAGAGTCACCGGTTAGAAGGCCCGCTCACAGGGATACTCTGGAGCGCCTTGTTCTTCCCGCCACTCCTGATTTTCCCGCTGATCCGCGGCATTGGGAACTTTAGCTTCTACCAGGACGTCTGGCAAGCCATCGAAACCTATTGCACCCAGGCTCAGGTTACGCGCGCCAGCACCAGCACCCTGCACGGCCTCTGCTGCGCGCGCTGCGGGGTCCTCAACGACGAAGCGGCCCAGCACTGCCATCTCTGCGGCGCCACCTTGACGGCCAGCCCAGCCAGCAGCGCCGGAGCGCCCGAGCAGGTGACCTGCGCCAGTTGCCACGAGCGCGTCGTCGCGGCCCGCTTCTGTGGCAATTGCGGCGCCTCGCTGACGCCAACGCCTAGGGACGTCCAGCACAGCCGGGCGCCCAGCAAAGAGCGATCTCTGTCATTAACAAAAGAGAGACGAGAGCCTGGCGGAGCGATCGCAGGTGACCATCCCATCCGGCAGGCTCTCATCCCTCATCCCTGATCTCAGACAGGAGCGGCCCCCCTCAGTCCCAGGGACGAGAGCGGCGAGGGCAGCCTCCCACCCTCACCGGCTTCTGCCTCCCACATCACGAGTGCACCGTCAGCACAATGTTGCCACTGTAGCTCTGACCGGCGACAATGGGCCTCGCGACCCCATCGACTGTCAGGGTGAGTGTATGGCCCGGCGGCGCCGTCAGGGTCGCGCCCGGAGCAAGCACCAGCTTGCTCAGATAGCTGGTCCCGGTGACCGTCCAGCACGATCCCGCGTTGAGCGTCACGCTCACCCCATTGTTCACAACCGGTGAGGGCGTATTGCTCACCTCGCCCAACTGCTGATAGCTGGCTGAAGCGATGGTACTCACGGCATGGCGCGCCAGCGAAGTCGAAATCACTCCAGTCAGGCGGGCCTGATTGAACGTCAGCACCATATTCATGTTGCCCCGCATGCCATTGAAGAAATTGCCCGTGAGGGCGATCTGTGAGAAGGTCGCCACGGCATCGCTGCTGTGGACCGCTGTCACATCAAAGCTGCTGTCCTTGACCGGCAGGCCACTCGGCTCCGTATAGACGCTGGCATTGACCAGCTTGCCATTGACGAAGACCGGCCCCGGATCATCGTTCTCCATAAGCTGCAGCAGCGTGCCATTGGCCGGCAAGAGACGGGCCCCCTGCGAACCATCGACCGTGATCGCCACCGCCTGCCCCTTGTCCAAAAAGGCATGGTCAACGACCAGCTTCGTGTCCTCGCCCGTGCCCACAATGGCTGCGCCATAGCCCACAAAGGCCGTCAGGCCAGGCTAGCGGTTCTGCCAGCGATATGTGCTATGCTAGCAGTGGCAGGGCGCTGCCAGTCCAACACCAGCCTGTTCTTTCAGGGAGGGACCTCGTCGATGCCAGTACGTCTGCAATCTGTGAAAAAGGTGCTTGGTCTCCTTGGGCCTGGCCTCATCACGGGTGCCGCGGATGATGATCCCTCGGGGATCGCTACCTATTCGCAGGCCGGAGCGCAGTCCGGCTATGCGCTCCTCTGGACGGCCCTGTTCATGCTGCCGCTCCAGATTGTAGTACAAGAGAGCTGCGCGCGCATTGGGGCCGTCACGGGCAAGGGTCTCGCCCGTCTCATGCGCGAGCACTACAGCAAACCCGTGCTTTACATCGCTGTCTTCCTGCTCCTGGTGGCCAACACCATCAACATCGGAGCCGACATCGGAGCATTGGCCGCCGCGGCGCAGCTGCTGCTCCCGCTCCCCCTGGTCCTCTTCTCCGTACTCTTCACCGTACTGATCATCCTGCTGGAGGTATTGCTCCCTTACCGGGTTTACAGCCGCGTTCTCAAATGGCTGGCAGTCTCGCTGCTCGCCTACCCGCTCACCGCCCTGATCATTAGCGAACCCTGGCCGACGATTCTGCGCGCCACCTTTCTGCCCCACATCGAGCTGAGCTTCTCCTTCTTCTTCGTCATCACCGGTGTGCTGGGCACCACCATCTCGCCCTACATGTTTTTCTGGCAGGCAGCGGAGGAAACCGAGGAGGTACGCGCTCAGCATCTCCAACGAGCCAACAGGAAGCCGGCGATCACGAGACGCTTTATACGCAATCTGCGCATCGACAACGTGACCGGCATGGTCTTCTCCGAGATTGGCACCTGGGCCATCATTGTCGTGGCGGCCACGGTGCTTCACAGCCACGGCCTTACCACGATTCGCACCTCTGCCGATGCTGCCCGCGCCCTGGAGCCACTGGTACACAGCTTTCCCCAGGCAGGCTATCTGGCGAAGCTCATCTTTGCCACGGGCATCATTGGTCTGGGACTACTGGCCATCCCCGTACTGGCAGGCTCATCTTCATATGCCCTAACCGAGGCCTTTGGCTGGCCCGAGGGGCTGGACCGCAAGCTGACCAAAGCCTGGGCCTTCTACGGGATCATCGTCGGCGGCACCCTCATCGGCCTGCTCCTGAATTTCATCGGTATCGATCCGGTGAAGGCCCTGGTCTACTCCGCCGTCATCAATGGGATGGTGGCAGCTCCTCTGCTGGCCCTGATCGCCCTCATGGCCAGTAACCGCGCAATCATGGGGCGCTACCGCAGCGGCTGGCTCTCGCGCCTGCTGCTCTGGCTGACATGCCTTGGCATGGGCGCTGCCGCTCTGGGCACGATCGCCACCCTCTGGCATCCCTGAAAAGAGGGCTGGCCACGTTGAGAGGGCTTTCTCAGTCCAGCCAGCTGGAGTGGAAGGCCGGCAGGCAGGAAAGCCTGGCGTGAGAACAGCGCAAAGCTGTTCAGGCTGCTAGAGTCGCTGTTGCCACAGTTGCCGGCGTCCACCAGGGGTCAGGATGGCGTCACTTGTCCAATGATAGGTATAGATGACTTGACAAATGAACCAGTGGTAGCGTAGAACATAGTCATGTAATGCACGTCCACTGGTAGTTTAAGTTTCTCTCGTCAGGAGCATTGAAATGAGTGCCGCCAATAGTTCAGCTTCTCCTGGTGTCGTTTCCCCTGGGCGAGTCAGTGGCTTTGACCGCATCCTGGGAGCCTTACAGAGCATCGGGCGCTCGCTGATGCTGCCGATTGCCGTGCTGCCGGCGGCGGGCCTGCTGCTGCGTTTTGGGCAAGCCGACCTGCTCAACCTGCCCTGGATGGCAGCGGCGGGCAACGCCGTCTTTGCGAATCTCTCGCTGATCTTTGCCGTTGGCATTGCCATCGGACTCACTGGCGGCGAAGGGGCGGCGGCGCTAGCCGGGCTGGTAGGCTATCTGGTCTTTAACGGCGTCTTCAACGTTATCATTCCCCAGGTCAACGGTGCCCCAGATCCCTCGATCTCAATGGGCGTCTTCTCCGGCATCATCATGGGGCTGGTTAGCGCCGGCCTCTATCGGCGCTTCCACGACATCCGCCTGCCGGACTACCTGGCCTTCTTCGGAGGCAAGCGCTTCGTCCCCATCATTACAGCCCTGGTCGCCCTCGTGCTGGGAGCTATCTTCGGCCTGATCTGGCCGCCCATCCAGGGGGTCATCAATGCCGTCGGTCAAGGAATCGTCGCCCTGGGGCCGATCGGCACCGGGATCTATGGCTTCCTCAACCGGCTGCTGATTCCCTTCGGCCTGCACCACGTGCTCAATACCTACGTCTGGTTCCAGCTGGGCACCTATCACACGGCGCACGGCCTGGTCAACGGTGATCTCAACCGCTATTTTGCCGGTGATCCCACGGCGGGCAACTTCATGGCCGGTTTCTTCCCCGTGATGATGTTTGGGCTGCCAGCCGCCTGTCTGGCCATGATCCGCCGCGCTCATTATCCACGTGTGGCCGCCGGCATCCTGCTCTCCGCCGCCCTGACTTCTTTTCTGACAGGCGTGACTGAGCCAATCGAGTTCGCTTTTCTCTTCGCAGCTCCTGTACTCTTCCTGATCCATGCTGTGCTGACTGGCACCGCCCTGGCCATCTGTACTGCCCTGGGCATCCGCATCGGTTTTACCTTCTCCGCCGGCTTGATCGACTACCTGATCAACTTCAGCAAGGCCAATACGAGCCAGCCGCTGCTCTTGCTGCTCATCGGGCTGATCTACGCCGTTATCTACTACTTCATTTTCAGCTTCTGCATTGAGCGCTTCAATCTGGCGACGCCGGGACGTGGCAGCTCGGCTACCGATAGCCGCAGCGACTGGATTCTGCCCGAGAGCCAGCGCGGCCCACGTCCAGCGCGGGCGACCGAGCGAGGGACCACCTCAGAGGCAGGGGGCACAGCAGTTGGGACGAGCGATGCCGATGAGCGCCTGGCGGCGGAGCTGCTGGCAGCACTTGGCGGCAAAGCCAATGTTGAGAGCGTCGAGGGCTGCATCACGCGCCTGCGCCTCTTCATCAATGATCCGACCCACATCGACGAGGCCCGTCTCAAGCAGTTGGGCGCTGCCGGTGTCATTCGGCACGGCAAGATAGTCCAGGTCGTCATGGGGACGCAGTCCGACCGTCTGGCCAGTCGTATGAAGCAGCTCATAAAGAGGGAAGGAGGAGGAGGAGGAGCAGCAGCAGCAGCAGAACAGGCCCCCGTCCCCCAAGTGTCGGAGGGAACAGAGCAGGAATGAGAGAGGCTACCACTGTGCTCGCCGGCACCAGCGAGGTGCTGTCTATGAGCCGCTGGTCCAGGGAAGCGCTGAGGCATTAGCCTTGCTGTTGACCAGCACGGCCCGAACCTGGATAATCGGCTACGAGCACAAATGCAGGCCTCCTTGGCAGAACGGGCAGCTTTTTTCCTGGCTGCCCGTTTTCGGCGCGCTGGCTGTCAGGTGATTGTCGGTCAACAGCCCGAGGTCTGAGCCAGTGGTCTGCAAGCTATGATACGCATAAGACAACAAGTCAACGGCTAAACATTACCCTAGTAGGAAGTGCAGGATTTAAAGAGCATGAGAGGTTCCCAGAATCAGAGCAATCTGGTTGTTCTAGCACCGATCGATGGCCAGATTGTGCCGTTGGAGCAGGTGCCCGACGAGGTCTTTGCGCAGAAGCTGGTCGGCGATGGCCTGGCGATTGATCCGCGGGGCAGCGTGGCGGTTGCTCCCATCAGCGGCAGGCTGGTGCGTCTCTTTCCGGGCGGTCATGCCTTCGTCATCGCTGCCGGCCCCGAGGGTAGCGATGAGGAGACCGCCGTGATCGTTCATTTGGGCCTCGATACAGTAGAGCTGGCTGGCGACGGCTTTACTCTTCTGGCCCAGGAAGGCGAGCGCGTCGAGGCTGGCGCGCCGGTGGTTGGCTTCGATCGCGCACGCATCGAAGCACGGGGCAAGAGAATGCTTAGTCCTGTGGTCTTCAGCGGTAACGGAACCCTAACCCGGCGTGCTAGCGGCACGGTACAGGCGGGACGGGACGTGCTTTTTGTCGTACAGCGCTCGCTTTAGCTCAGACTTGATACATCATTCTCTTGACAAGAGCATGTTGTAGAGCCTATCCTCAAAACAGGAGAAAAACCCTAAGATTCGCAATGAACGCTGATTGACTTGCATCGAGCAGCAGCTTTGGCTCCTGGTCGGCCTTATGCAGCCATGCGGATCACCGGCCAGGGACCAAAGTCCTCGGTCCTTGGATGCTTGGATGCTTGGATGCAGACAGAGACAGAGACAGAGACAGATTGGCACACAAGCAGGCAACGATCTCAAGCGTGGAAGGCGCTTCCACGCCAGCAGAGGGGAGTCTCAGTCATGCGCGAAGCGGTTTCGCGCAAGCGCTGCTCGAACAGCTATCGTCTTTTCCGGGATGGCACCCTGTTAGCTGAGATCGGTCCTGCTCTGTCTTGTCAGGTGGACGGCCTGACGATTGGAGGACGCTCGTACACCGTGCGTCGCGGACGCTTTGGCCTGATCCAGACCTACCTGCTGGAGGTCAATGGCTCCTTGTTCTTCTTGGTCATGATCCAGTGGCAGTGAGAGCAGGCCGCAGCGTCAGGCGGGTAGCATCGTCGTATCATCGTCTCCTTCTTCTCTCCCTGCTGCGCTTTTTCAGGAGAGAAAGGCAGAGGAGGCCACTCGCTTGAGCCGCTCACGCCAGGGAAAGGTTGCGCCAGAGGCTGTAGGTGCTGCTGCTGCTGAGGATGGCCCCGGCCTGCTGAACGCGAGCCACGTCTTCGGCGGTGCGGATGAAGCCGCCAGCGATGAAGGGGCCGGGCAGCAGTCGGCGCAGAGTGGCAGCTACCTCGGGGAACATGATGCCGGGCAGGACCTCGACAAGATCAGGGCCGGCGTGAGCGATTGTGCGCACCCCCTTCTCCAGGCCGGAGTCATCCAGCAGGAGCAGGCGCTGGATGGTGATCAGACCCTCGGCGCGGGCCGCCGTCACCAGCTGCGACTTACTGGTGATGATGGCATCAATGCCAATCTGATGCAAATATTGGATGCCAGCGCGGTCTTTGCCGATGCCACTGACGAGGTCGACGTGTACCACAACGCGCTTGCCCCGGCGTCGCGCTTCCTCGACAAAAGGAGCCAGCTGGAAGGCATCCCCCTTGAGGAGGAAGAGCAGAGGAGCATCAGCCTCCAGGGCCAGACGCATGTCCTCCTCCGATTTGAGCGCCGCCGCTACGGGATAGAGACGCGCCAGGCGCACAATCTCAAGTGCCGCTTGCGTATACCCACCTCGATGAAGCAAAGGAGCCGTCCCTCAAACTGCTCGACCTGTGATCCAGGAACGATCTGCTATAGTTTTATCTTTATTAATTATAGTCAGGGGACCACCTCTTTGTCCAGGCTGAGCCAACAGGCTTCCAGGGCCGGGGGGCCAGGCCAGCCCGGCCCGGTTTTGTGGTCAGCAATTCGGCACTTGACAAAGCAAGGTGGGTTAACTATATTATAAGCAAGGCACAGGCTATTAGCCGGCCTGTACTGCTACCATTGCAGCAAAGCAGAGACAACTAAATATAGAATTTGACAGGACAGTGAACTGAAAAGTCCTGAGCCAGTGTGAATAACACGGCTTGGGACTTTTTTCTTTTGCTCCTGGCCGTCAGGGCTTGTTCAACAGCATTGGAGGCGATTCCACGATTAAAACTCGATTCGCTGGGATGGCGCCCCGGACAACAGGCCAACTCCCCCAGAGGGAGCAAAGGGGTGACTTCCTCTCGCGCACCCGAGCGGAGCGGCGGCGTAGCACGGGGGCCGCTGCAGGTCGAGAGAAGGGAGTATCCAGCTGAGGGGCCTGGCGCGTTATAGAAGGAGCAGACTAGCTAGCAGGTAGGCAGGTAGCAGTACTGGCCAGGCGAGGCCTGGGTCAATGGCAGTGTTGCCAGCGGCCCGACAGCCCAGCAGCCTGCGCGTCCGCCACCTGCGCTTCATGCTTCACAGGCAAGCCGAAGCCGGCGGCAGGTCAAGCAGGCGGGTAGCGTGCCCGGACGCAGCGGTCCGTTCTGCGCCGGGAGCGGCGCGGCGTCCAGGCTGGCCGATCTTTGGACAATGGAAGACGTCACAGCAACAAGAAAGGGCTTGTCTACCTATGGCGAAGTACGTCCTCGCCCTTGACCAGGGCACCACCAGTTCACGCGCCATCCTCTTCAACCATGACGGCGCCGTCGTCAGTCTCGCCCAGAAAGAATTCCCGCAGATCTACCCGGCTCCGGGGCTGGTCGAGCACAATCCCGAGGACATCTGGTCCAGTCAGCTCAGCGTCGCCCAGGAGGCTCTGCACAAGGCCGGAGCCAGTGCCGCCGACATTGCCGCTATCGGCATCACTAACCAGCGCGAGACTACCCTCGTCTGGGAGAAGGCCACTGGCAAGCCGGTCTTCAACGCTATCGTCTGGCAGAGCCGCTTAACGGCCCCCATCTGCGACGAGCTGAAGGCCAAGGGCTTCGATAGCGAGATCCGCCAGCGGACCGGGCTGGTGACCGATGCCTATTTCTCGGGCACGAAGGTCAAGTGGATCTTGGATAACGTGCCCGGCGTACGCGAGAAGGCCGAGCGGGGCGAGGTGCTCTTCGGTAACGTTGACACCTTCCTGATCTGGCGTCTCACCAAAGGCCGCGTCCATGTGACCGATGCCACCAACGCCTCGCGTACTATGCTCTACAACATCTACACGGGCGACTGGGACGATGTGATCCTCAAGGAGCTGGGTGTACCACGCGCCATGCTCCCCCAGGTGATGCCGTCGAGCACGGTCTATGGCGAGACCGACCCGGAGTTTTTCGGCGGACCGATCAAGATCGCCGGAGTGGCCGGCGACCAGCAGGCGGCGACCTTCGGCCAGGCCTGCTTCGAGGTCGGGATGGCCAAGAATACTTACGGCACCGGCAGCTTCATGCTGATGAATACCGGTGACCGTGGGGTGGCTTCGAAGAACGGCCTCCTGACGACCATCGCCTGGCGCATCAATGGTCAGACGATCTACGCCCTCGAAGGGAGCATCTTCATTACGGGCGCGGCGGTTCAGTGGCTGCGCGATGGGCTGCGCGCCATCGCGTCGAGCAGCGATGTGGAGCAGCTGGCGATGTCGGTACCCGACAACGGCGGCGTCTATCTGGTGCCGGCCTTCGTCGGTCTGGGTGCTCCCTATTGGGACCCCTACGCGCGCGGCACCATCGTCGGCTTGACGCGCGGGTCGAGCATCGCCCACATTGCCCGCGCAACGCTGGAGTCGATGTGCTATCAGACGCGCGACGTGTTGGAGGCTATGACGGCGGATAGCGGCGTGCGCGTGAAGGCCCTGCGCGTCGACGGCGGCGCCGTGGTCAATAACCTGCTGATGCAGTTCCAGGCCGACATCCTGGGTGTGCCTGTGCAGCGCCCCAAGGTGGCCGAGACGACAGCCCTGGGCGCGGCCTATCTGGCTGGCCTGGCAACCGGCTTCTGGAACAGCCAGCAGGAGGTGGCCGAGCAGTGGGCGGTCGATCGCACCTTTGAGCCGCAGATGAGCGCCGATCAGCGCGATGCGCTCTACGCCGGCTGGAAGCGAGCGGTGGAGCGCTCGCTACAGTGGGAGCGGCCCGCTTCTGCTTAGCAGCCCTTCTCCGCACGGATGGCAGGCGGTCGCCTGGCCGGCTGATCAGGCCGCCGCTTGCTCACAGTCCGGCCATCCGCTGGATGCGTCGATTGCTTGCGCCCACGCGCTTCCGGCTCCGCAGTGGGTGGCCGGGTCCTGGCTTTGCCCTGGTCTGTCATTCTTTCTATCTATCTCTCTGAGTGACAAAGGAGTTTGGATCAATGGCCCGTCAATTTACGAGCAGGCCCTCAGCGCTTGCGGGCCTGTGGGGAGAATGCATCGCCGAGTTCTTCGGCACCTTGATCCTGCTGCTCTTCGGCGATGGCTGCGTGGCCACGTTCGCCCTCTTTACGAATATCGGGGCGAACAATGCAGCGACGCCTTTCGCGAACGAGTGGATCGTTATCATTCTGGGGTGGGGCCTGGCGGTGATGCTGGGCATCTATGTGGCTGGAGCGATCAGTGGCGCCCATCTGAATCCGGCGGTGACGCTGGCACTGGCTGCACGTGGAAAGCTCCCCTGGAGCAAAGTCGTTCCTTACTGGGTCGCTCAAGTGCTCGGTGGATTTGTCGCTGCTGCTATCCTCTACTTCGTCTATCAGGGGGCACTGGTGCATGCCCTGTCACTCAATCACTTGACCATCGGGCAGATCGCCGATCCCAACGGCTACGGCGGTGTCTTCTATACCGCCCCCAAGCCCTTCGTGGGGACGTTCGGGGCTTTCTGCGATGAGTTCGTGGGCACAGCCCTGCTGGTGGGCCTGATCTTCGCTATCGTCGACGGGCGCAATCAGCCCGTGCAGGCCAATCTGAATCCGCTGATTATCGGCCTGCTGGTGGTGGCCATCGGCGCCTCCTTCGGCCTGAATACCGGCTACGCTATCAACCCCGCCCGCGACTTCGGTCCGCGCCTGTGGATCGCCCTCGTGAGCGGTGGGGCCAGCCTGTCGGCCAATAATTACTACTTCTGGATTCCGATCGTGGCTCCGTTGCTGGGCGGCGTGGTCGGCGCCTTCATCTACGACTTTACGGTCGGTAAGGTGCTGGAGGCTCGTGGCCTGGCCAAGTCGGGGACGGCGGAGACGAAGGGCGAGGCGGTGCGCGTGCCAAGCGAGGCGGAGTAAGTAACCAGTCGCCAGGCCGTTATCCTGGTGCAGCTCTTGCTTGCTCGCTCGCTCGCTCGGACGGTGCTCTCCACTTACGCTTCGACTTCTGCTTCACACGGGCGGCAGGGAGGAAGGCGCTCCGTAGCCTTCTTCTCTGCCGCCGCTCTGCGTCTTGGAAGAAGAGGCCCGAGAAAGCTGCTCCTCCTTCGCAGACAGGGGGATCGCTCGCTGATCGTTAACCGCGTTTGCCCCGACGCCGTTGTTTCCGCTCTGCTTGCCTGGTATTAGCCTCTACCTGCTTTGCCTCTCCTCCAAAGACTCCTTCTTCCAGGAGCAGCGGACGGCGATGCGACCAGATAAAGTACTCCAACCGCGGATTCCTTAAATAGGTGCAATTATAGTGCGGGGATTATATCACTGTGAGTGTTTTTGCGGAGCTTTTCGGTAGAACATTGAAACAGGGCACGCTCTGGTTTCAGTGTAGCACAGCACTTTCCTGTGTAACACACTGCAGCGCTAAAAGCGAAGAATGACTGTTGAGAGGCGCAATCATATGGCAGAGCACAGTTTTCGGCATGCTTTATGCAATAGAGAAGAGTGAGGGCAGAACCCAGGTGCTTGCCTCCGCTGTGACTCATCTTTCCGGTTGGGTTCTGCCGCTGCTCGGGCAACGGGGGATTGCTCGACAGCCACACGGTTCGGTACAACGTCGGCAGGCTGCAGGTATGTGAGCAGCGGGGCCAGCCAGTCTCTTCTGATCTCGCCCCGGAGCGCAGGCTGGCCCCGCCTCTGACGGCCTGTCGCCTGCCACGATCCGGCCTGCCCAGGCGGGCCTGATCGAGGGTGCCAGAGCACGCAATGCTGAGTGTCTCTCTCTGGCTCAGTTCGCCAACGAAGGAGCGTGCTAGATGCGACGCCTTGTACTGTTGCCTGGCGCCAGGATGGCGCTGAGACTGCTGCTAACGCTGCTCTTGCTCTGTCTGTGGAGCCTCTCCCTCTCTATCATAGGAGCGCAGGCCGTGGCCGCCTCCACCTCGGCCCGCCCCTGGATGAACC
Source organism: Thermogemmatispora aurantia (assembly GCF_008974285.1). GTDB lineage: Bacteria > Chloroflexota > Ktedonobacteria > Ktedonobacterales > Ktedonobacteraceae > Thermogemmatispora > Thermogemmatispora aurantia. The sequence goes on from NZ_BKZV01000003.1 coordinate 693,635, forward strand.
GCAGCCTATCACCCGACCAGCGCGCTGATCTGCTGCTGGCCCAGATGACGCTCGACGAGAAGATCGCTATGCTGCACGGCTGGTCCGGTGGTAGCTACGTCGGCTACATTCCGGCCAATACGCGCCTGGGCATTCCAGCCCTCGGCCTGGAGGACGGCCCCGCTGGAGTGGCCGACGGCATGACGGGCGTGACGGCTTTCCCGGCCCCAGAGGCACTGGCCGCGAGCTGGGATACGAGCTTGATGCGTCAGTACGGCCAGGATCTCGGCAATGAGGAATGGGGCAAAGGCGCTAATGTGGCCCTGGCACCGACTGTCAATATTTTGCGCAATCCCCAGTGGGGCCGCAGCTTCGAGACGCTGGGCGAGGACCCCTATCTGACGGCCATGCTGGCCAGTGCCGATATCCAGGGCATCCAGAGCCAGCATGTCATCGCCACTGTGAAGCACTATGCGGCCAATAATCAGGAGTATCACCGTACGACGGTGAGCGCCAACGTCGACGAGCGCACCCTGCACGAGATCTACTTGCCGGCCTTCGAGTACGCCGTCAGGCAGGGCGGCGTCGGGGCGGTCATGTGCTCCTATAACAAGGTCAATAACGTCTACGCCTGCGAGAATCCTTATCTGCTCGATACAACGCTTAAGGGGACCTTTGGCTTCGCGGGCTTCGTGATGTCGGACTGGGGCGCGACCCATAGCACGGTGCCGGCTATTACGGCGGGCCTCGATATGGAGATGCCCGACAGCACCTACTTCGGCAACGCCCTCAAGCAGGCGGTGCTCAGCGGGCAGGTCAGCATGGCGACAATCGATGAGGCGGTGCATCGCATTCTGCGCACGATGTTCGCGATTGGCCTCTTCGATTATCCGACGACCGGCAGCCCGAGCGCGACGGTGACCAACGCCCAACATGCTCAGTTCGCCCGCCAGGCCGCCGAGGCCGGCACGGTTCTGCTCAAGAACGATGGTCAGTTGCTGCCGCTCGATTCGAGCAAGATCCATTCGATTGCGGTGATTGGTCCCGATGCCTCAGTCGCTCCCCAGGCGACGGGCGGCGGGAGCGCGCATGTGATTCCGCCCTACGTGGTGACGCCGCTGCAGGGGATTACGCAGCGCGCCGGGAGTGGCGTGACGGTGCGCTACGCGCAGGGGATCACGACGACGGGGACGCTGCCGCCGATCGAGGCCCAGTATCTGACGCCGCCTTCGGGTAGCGGTCAGGGTCTGCTGGGCGAATACTTTACCAATATGACGCTCTCCGGTAGCCCGGTGCTGACGCGCGTCGACAGCCAGATCAATTTCGATTGGAACGGGCAGTCGCCGGGGCCGGGTGTGCCGGCGACTCAGTGGTCGGCACGCTGGACGGGGACCCTGACGCCGCCGGTGAGCGGGACGTATACGTTCTCGCTGACAAGCGACGATGGGAGCCGGCTCTACATTAATAATCAGCTGCTGATCGATAACTGGCGCGATCAGGCGACGACGACTGAGACGGCCTCGATTCAGTTGACGGCAGGCCAGCCTTACGCCATTCGCGTGGAGTACTATCAGAATGGCGGCGCGAGCAATGTGGCCCTGGGCTGGAGCATTCCGGGCCAGGAGAATACGCTGCTCTCGCAGGCCGTGGAGCTGGCGAGAAGCTCCGATGTGGCCATTGTCTTTGTCAACGATGTGGAGTCGGAAGGCTCCGATCGTAGCAGCCTGGAGCTGCCGGGGGCCCAGGATCAACTGATTGAGGCGGTGGCTCAGGCCAATCCGCGGACAATTGTGGTGCTCAATACGGGCGGGCCGGTGCTGATGCCGTGGGTCGATCAGGTGCCAGCTCTCCTGGAGGCCTGGTATCCTGGCCAGGAGGATGGGAACGCCATTGCGGCGGTGCTCTTTGGCGATGTTAATCCGTCAGGGAAGCTGCCGATGACTTTCCCACGCTCGGCCAGCGATCTGCCGGCCAGTACGCCTGCCCAATATCCGGGCATTAACGATCAGGCGGACTATTCGGAGGGGGTCTTTGTTGGCTACCGCTATTACGATGAGCGCGGGATTACGCCACTCTTCCCCTTCGGCTACGGCCTCTCCTATACGACCTTCCGCTATAGCCATCTGCGGGTGACTCCAACGCAGGCGGATTATCGCAGCCGCATTGCCGTTGATCTGGATGTGACGAACACAGGTCGGCGCGCCGGGGCCGAGGTGGTGCAGCTCTATGTTGGTATGCCGTCAACGAATGTGCCGGAGCCGCCGCGCCAGTTGAAGGGCTTCCAGAAAGTCTTTTTGCAGCCCGGCCAGACGAAGCACGTGCATTTTGAGCTGAATCCGCGCGATCTCTCCTACTGGGACGTGCATGCCCATAGCTGGGTCGTACAGGATGGGAGCTACTCGGTACAGGTGGGGTCGTCGTCGCGCGATATTCGTCTGCGGGGCAGCTTCACGGTGCGCGTGACCAACGGTCCGCGCTACGTGAGTGTGCAGGCACCTGCGCTGCTGGCTGGCGGTGGGAGCGCGACGGTGACGACGAGTTTCACCAATGGCGGGGACCTGACGGCGCACGCGCTGCGGCTGGAGCTGCAGGCGCCCCAGGGCTGGCAGGCGCGTCCAGAGGGCACAAGCACTTTTGCAACGGTGGAAGCCGGTCAGACAGTGCAGGTGCGCTGGCAGGTGACGGCCCCACCGGGTGCCTCCCCGGGCAGCTATGCGCTGCAGGCCAGCGCGCGCTTTGTGAGCGCGGACGGGCCAGGACACGTGCAGGCTTCGACCAGCCTGACGGTTCCTTATCCCTCTCTGGCGGCGGCTTACAATAATGTGGGTATCAGCGATGATAGCAATCCGTCGGCGGGCAACTTCGACGGCGGCGGTTACAGCTATTCAGCTCAGGCGCTGGCAGCGGTCGGGCTGACGCCGGGGGCGACGGTGGTGCATGATGGAGTGACCTTTACCTGGCCCAGTGTGCCGCCCGGGCAACCCGATAATGTGAGCGCTCAGGGACAGGTGATCGCCTTCTCAGCCCAGGGCACAAAGCTGGCCTTCCTCGGGGCGGCGGCCTTTGGAACTCAGAGCGGAACATTGACGATCGTCTATAGCGATGGGTCGCAGCAGCAGGCTACGCTGACGCTGGCTGACTGGTACGCCAATCAGCCAGCTCCGGGCGATGAGTTGCTGGCGACGGCGGATCACTGGAACCGTCCCCCAGGTGATACGCTTGGCCCTCATGCGGTGAGCATCTACTATACAGCGCTGCCGCTGCAGGCCGGTAAGCCGGTGGCCTACCTGATCTTGCCGACGAATAGTAACCTGCATCTCTTCGCCGCAGCGGCCAGCTAAGGAGGGGCCGACTCCACGCGGGAGCGCTGGGCTGGGCGCGCGACGGCTCCGCAGCCCGCGTCTGAGATAGGCTGGCGCGGTTCTGCTCCCTTTCCCCCGGGGAGCAGGCCGCGCCAGTTTCTTTGCTTGCTCTCTGCGCTGCAGCCACGGCTCCGGTTCAGCCGCCCGCTGGCGATGGTGACCGGTCCCAGGCGATAGCCTCGCGTCAGCGCTCCCCCCCATCTCATGGCTACGGCGGTCCGCCTTCTACGCTCTCAGCCGCTGTGTGGGCAGCGCGTTCCGCGCAACGACGGCAAGGAGGGGCTACCTAGCCCGCTTCTCTGCTACGGTTCTCTCTTTCAGGGAGGGGGACGAAGGAGGAGCGTCGGGCGGGGAAAAGGGGAGCGGGACGACCCGGGATGATGGAGTTGCGTCGCAGTCGCTTCCCGTTGATGGTGATGGGAACGGCTTGCCATTGGCCGTTGATGGCGCGCTCGGCGTGCAAGTGAATGTGGGGCTCGCTGGTGTTGCCGGAGTTGCCGATACGTCCCAGGTAGTCACCGACACGGACCTCTTGCCCGGGCCGGACAGCGACGCTGCCTTGCTGCAGGTGGGCCACGAGCAGGTGCACCTCGGGCCTGGCAGCGCTGCGAATGAGGACGTAGTTACCGAGGGGACGCTGAGGGTCTGTGCTGCCGATGGGCTGATCGGGTAGACGGTTTTCGCAGTTGAGGACGATGCCGTCGATGGGTGATAGCACCGGCTGCCCAAAGCTGTGGTAGGCCGTCAGCGGGCGGGGAAAGAGGCTGAAGCCGGACGTTCTGCGGCCCAGGGCATCGATCACGGAGAGATCGAGGGCATAGGCCTGGGTGGGAGCTTTTAATCCGTGGTAGTTGACCAGGCGGGAGTGGCCGCCCTGCCCAACGGAGAGCCGTTGTGGACAGGGCGAGGCCAGGTCAAGGCCCGGCTGCCCAACGTTGCGGCGAACCCTCCACTCGAGCAGCAGCCAGGCCCCCACGACGAGCGCGATGGCCAGCCAGTCCTGTTTGAAGAGCAGGAGAGCGAGCAAGGCCAGCAGCCAGGCGTACTGAAGGTAGAGACTGAGCGTATCCCACATCATGATGAAGAGGATCCAGGTGAGGGCCAGGGCCGCGAGAGCTGGCCCCAGAGCCAGAGGGCCGCTGGATAGATAGCCAGTCAGTATCAGCATCCCGAGAGGATAGACTACCCCCATCAGGAGCAGCCAAAGCCTCATCGATATGAGATTGAATTTCACGGGTTCCATTCTACACTTCCTCCTTGCCAGCGAATCCAGTTTTCTGAGCTTCTCGACAGGTGAGATCACACTGACCGACGGGAACGAAGTGACGATTCCTGGCAATGACATCGTAGAGAGGCTGACCCGCCCCAAGCCTGGAGAGAAGCCAGCCAAAGGCTGCCGCTGGCCAGAGAAGTGGCACCCTGCTCATGATCTGCACCAGACTATCACAGCCGTTTACGTAAGCTCCACCGGACAGTCTTCTACTATGTGAATGCGGCGCTGCAGCTCCTCTCTTGCCACGGCTTCATCGTCGAGCGGAAAAGTCCACAGTGACAGAAAATCCAGCAGGGGGAGTATATCAAGGCGGCGCCAGAACAAGACTGATTTATTACATACATTACATGTATCATCGTATAACACAAGAACTTTCTGCTTTTGCACCCAGGGAGCTAACCCGAGACTATCGACATAACTTGCGACCCTCCTCTCACATGCAAGCCACCTCCTTACAGGTATGAGCAGCCAAGAATCTCCTTTCTGGCTAGTCTAGCAATATGATGCCGTAGTCTTTTTGAAGAATACAATATTACAATGGTACTATTTGCAAGTATCAATATAGTCTGAGGGGAAAGCTCTTTCAGAGAGAAACAGGGCAGTGAAGTAGCTAGTGAGGTTTTCCCTGAAAGGGCCGTCTCACTTGATTGGAGGAGCAGCGCCCCATTCGTCATCGGCGCAGGCTATCTCAGCGACATCAGCAAGCATCACCTCTGCCTGCTACGAAGAGGGCGCTGTCGCTCCTCCTTGGTCGGCATAGCCTCATTTCGGGGGAGAAGGTTGCAGCGATGCGCAACGAGGCACGTGAGGTATCCTCGGCCAACGATACCAGGTAAGCTGCCAATCAAGGGCGGCCCCACCTCAGAGGGAGGCAGGGCTTAGCTACTCAGCCACCGCCGACCATCGTGACCAGCTCCAGGCGACAGCCTTCGCGCAGGCGGGTTTCCGCGAAGCGCTCGCGCGGCACAATGACGCCGTCGAGCATGGCCACAACGCGGCCCGGCGTCAGGGCGAGTTGCCCCAGAAAGTCGGCGATGGTGCTCTCGCGCGGGACATGCCAGGGCTGGCCGTTCGCGACGATGGTCATCAGTTCCACCTGGGACGCTGCATCTTCTGCCATTGGTCTATATGTCCCCTCCTTTCTTTCTTGCTTGTTTGTTTGCTTGCTCTTTTCTGTGGCTGGCTTTCAGGTCGCTGGACTGTTATGGGATGCCGCCGGCGGGCCTGGCTGCCAGCGGGCCCGGCTGCCAGCGGCCAGAGCCTGGCGTAGCGCATCCACGGCCTGGGCCACAGAGGCGGCGCCGTAGATGGCCGAGATGACGGCGATGCCGTCGGCTCCAGCGGCAATGGCCTGGGCGGCATTGGCGGCGCTGAGACCGCCGATGGCCAGCAGCGGCAGCCGAGGCCAGCGGTCGCGCAGTTGTCGCAGCAGCGTGGGGCCAGCGCCGGCCTGGCCGGGATGAGAGGGTGAGGGGAAGATGGTGCCAGCCAGCAGATAATCGGCGCCGGAGGCAACCGCCTCTTCCGCTTCGGCCAGCGAGTGGACGGAGGCCCCGAGCAGCAAGGATTGCCCCCAGCGCTGGCACAGGGAGCGGGCGACGGCCAGCGGCAGCGAGCGCCTGCCGAGCTGGACGCCGTCGGCGCCGACAGCCAGGGCCACATCGAGGCGGTCGTTAATGATCAGGCGGGCACCGTGCTGGCGCGCCAGCGGCCCCAGGATGGTTGCCAGCTCGTAGAGCCGGGCCGCCGACAGCCCCGGACCGCGTAGCTGGAGGAGATCGATCCCCGCCTCCAGGGCCTGGCGCGCGACCTCGACCAGGGCCGGATGTCGCTCATCGGTGACCAGGCAGAGCAGCGGCCTCTCACCCAGGGGCAGACCCGCTGTTCGCTCTCCTCCGGCGACTGATGCTCTTTCTTCCGGCATACACCGTTCTCACTCGTTGGCTCGCTCAGGATGGGCTGCCGACCAGGCCAGTCAGGGGGCTGCTGGCCACGGCCTGGGGACGGCGCGGGATGCGTCCGGCCAGGAAGGCAGCCCGCCCGGCTTCGATGGCCAGCTTCATGGCGCGCGCCATCAGCACAGGGTTGCCGGCCTGGGCGACGGCGGTGTTGATCAGGCAGGCGGCGGCCCCCAGTTCCATCGCCAGGGCGGCGTCCGAAGGGGCGCCGATGCCGGCGTCGACAATGACGGGGACGCGCGCCTGCTCGATGATGATCTGGATCTGCGGCAGGTTGAGCAGCCCCTGACCGGAGCCGATGGGTGAGCCGAGGGGCATGACGGTGACGGCGCCGACATCCTGCAGGTGCCGGGCCAGGACGGGGTCGGCGTTGATGTAGGGCAGGACCTCGAAGCCCTCTTTGACGAGCTGGCGCGTGGCTTCCAGGGTGGCGACGGGATCGGGCAGCAGATAGTCGGGATCGGGTATAACCTCCAGCTTGACCCAGCGCGGCAGGCCCATCGCCGCCGCCAGGTGGGCGATCTGAATGGCCTCCTCGGCGGTCTTGCAGCCGGCGGTGTTGGGCAGAATGGTATAGCGCTCGGTGTCGAGATAGTCAAGCAGCGTTGGCTGTCCCGGACGCGAGAGATCCAGGCGGCGCAGGGCCACGGTGACGACCTCGGTGCCACTGGCTTCCAGGCTCTGCTGCATCTCTTCGAAGTTGCGGTACTTGCCCGTGCCCAGCAGCAGCCGGGAGCGGAAGGTGCGTGAGCCAATGGTGAGCAGGTCCTCTGTCATGGTCGTTCTCTCCTCTCTTCTTCTGCGGCGGCTTCGGCTTCGGCAGCAGTGGCAGGCTGGCTGAACAATTCGAGCTGGCGACCGCCGGCCCCGGCGGCGCTGAGGGGAGTCAGGCGGCGGCGCCAGGCCCCGAGACGCTCGGGCGCGAAGGGGCGCAGGTCCAGTTCGTAGGGGACGGGCCGCCCCTGGATCAGCTCGGCAATGATGAAGCCGGTGACGGGTCCGGTGATGGCGCCGACGCGCCCGTGCCCGACGGCCAGCCAGAGGCCGGGGCTGCTGGGCGCTTCTCCGATGAAGGGCAGTCCATCGGCAGAGACGGGGCGCAGACCGGCCCAGGTGCGTTCAACGGCGGCTTCCTCAAGAGCTGGGACCACACGGCGCACGACAGCGAGCAGTTGGGCCAGGCCCGCGGCGGTCGGTGTCTTGTCAAAGCCGCGCCGCTCGGAGGTGGCTCCGACAAAGACGCTGCCGTCAGCCTTGGGGACCAGATAGCCCAGGGGACCAGCGTAGATGGTGTGGCGCAAGGGCTGGCCACTGGGACGCAGGGCCAGGAGCTGGCCTTTGAGCGGGAAGACGATGGCTGTGCGCTCACCCTGCGCATGCCAGGCACTGCTCCAGGCGCCGGTCGCCAGCACCACATGGGCAGCCTCGATGACTCCCTCCTCAGTGAGAACGCCCTGGACGCGGACGCCGTCCCAGAGCAGGGCCAGGGCGCTGCGCGGAATGAGCAGCTCGGCGCCGTGCAATTGTGCGGCGCGCACGAGCAGGCGCGTGAGGTGGCCGATGGCGACGTTCCCTTCGGCGGGCGAAAGGATGGCTCCGCGTACGCTGGGGGCCAGCAGTGGCTCGCGCTGGCGGACCTCGTCGGCTTCCAGCCAGCCGAGTTCGGGACGCAGGGTCTGCAGGGCGGCCAGGTCGCGGCGCAGGGCCTCGGCCTGGCCGTCGTCGAAGGCGGGATAGAGGGTCGGCAGGTGGACAAGGCCGGCCCACATGCCGGTTTCACTCTCTAGCTGCGCTTCGAGGGTCTGGTAGTGGCGCAGGCCAGCCAGGCCAAGACGCAAGAGGGGATCGCTCAGGTCGCCAGCGCCGGCCTCGGCCAGCGGGGTGAGCATGCCAGCCCCGGCGTCTGAGGCTTCGGCAGCTACGCCGCTGCGCTCTACGAGGACAACGCGCTGCCCGGCCCGCGCCAGATGGTAGGCCGTGGCGCTGCCGACGATGCCCGCGCCAACTACCGCGACATCATAGGTTCGCCGTTGCATAGGCTCGTGCCTTCCTCTTCCTTGAACAGAACAGGCGGCCCATAAAAAAAGGCCGCTTCCCCAGACGGGCCGGGAAACGGCTTCTTGTCGACGCTCTCCCGCTGCGCGACGCGGGTGAAGCCACGTTAGGCAGCGGAGCCAGTGGGAGAAAGAAAGCGTTCCCTCCGCTGGTATGATCCAGATCAGGTGTCTGCTGCAGGGTCTGCGACATTGCAGGGTCGCACTCTCAGCCCGGCTCTCCGGACTCCCCTCGCTTCCTTCCTTGCCCGGCCTGCGCTCCCGAGCCTGCCCGACAGGGCCGCGCGGCAAACAGGCCGGCAATCTTCTCTATCAGAGATGATACCATAGACTGACTGTCTTCCACCAGCCAGCCAGTCGGCAAACGCCCGAGCAGCGCGCAGCTGTGCTGGCCTCGAAAGACCAGGTCTGCTATACTGGAGTCCAACAACGAGCGAGCGGCCAGGAGGCCCGTCCCAAACAAGGAGCTGTTGATGATGAGCCGGCCAGATCAAGAATTGGAGGCGGCGCGCGCGGAGATCATTGCGCGCCTCTACCGAATCTTTGCCGCCTATCCGTTCCGACGGCAGATGTGGGTCTGTCCCCATTGCGTGACGCCGGAGGAGATTGCGCGTCTGGGGCGCGTACCGCTGGAGCAGCTGTCAGGCTCCGATCTGCAACGCTACGCCTGGAAGGCCCTGACGACCTGGGGTGAGGTCGTCGATTTCAAGCATTTTCTGCCACGCTGGCTGGAGATCATCTTGCGCGGCCAGGATGACGGCTTTGCGCTGGAGTTCAGCCAGCTCGCTGCCAAGCTGGACTACGGCCAGTGGCGCGCCTGGCCGCGTGCCGAGCAGGAGGCCGTCGAGACGGCCTTGTTGCTCTGCTGGCGCCTGCTGCTGGCGCAGCCTCCCGCGACCCTGGTCTGGGAGACGGCGGCGGACTTCCTGCGCGCGATGGCGCAGTGTTGGGAGTCGCCCGCCCCTTTTTTGCGCCTCTGGGAGGAGGCCGTGGGCTTTCCTCCGCTCTATCACCTGGCGCTCTTCTTTGTTGGGGAAAGTCCGGGCCTGGCGGAGCCTGTGGAGGAGGTGTGGCCCGAAGCATGGCGACGGGGCCAGTGGCCGCTGCTGCGTGCCTGGCTCTTCTCGCCGTCCACTTATGACCGGCTGATGGCGCTCTCGCGGCAGCGGCGTCAGGAGCTGCCGGCGGAGCTGGCCGAGGCCCTGAGCTTCTTCCTCAACCAGCGGCGCCCCCTCTTCTGAGCAGTAAAGACGGCTCGCCACGCCAGCTCTTGACAAAGAGCCAGCAATATGATACATGATTCATATGTCATGTCAGCCCTGGAGAGCAGCGCTCACTCAGGGTCAGTCTGCCGCCCGGCAAGCTGGCCCGATCAGGCGGCCAGAACAAGGGTGAGGGCCAGCGCAGCGAGGCGCTATCTCAGCAAGGAGGACGCCGGCGATGACCAGCCGCCCGTCACCGTCAGAATGGTGTGAAGCTGGAGCCAGAAATTGCCCATCTCTGGCTGGTCCTTTCTCTGCACTGATCAGCCAGGCCAGAGCTGTAGAGGTGGTGCACCTCCTTCTTCTTCCCCTGCCTCACCTACACGGGAGCGCTTTTTACGGGGCTGATACTTCTTCTTTCTCACCCGTTCTCTCTTCCTACGCCCGTTTTTCCAGGGCAAGGATGCCAGCCAGCCTGCCCCTGGCATCACCTCACCGTCAAGGGGGTTCAGCATGCGGAACATCGTTCGCCTGGCGCTCGTTTGCACTTTGCTGCTCGTCAGTGGGGCGCTCTTTCTCCATCAGGCTCGCGCCAGCAGTGGCACCTTCACCCAGTACACCTATAACGGGCCAGCCGGCAGCCGTCCCTACTATGTCTATACGCCGGCCAATTACCAGGTTGGCACGGCGGTCCCCCTGATCGTCATGCTCCACGGTTGCACCCAGACGCCGCAGGACTTCGCTAACGGCACTCAGATGAACGCGCTGGCCGATCAGGATCAGTTCATCGTGGTCTATCCGCAGCAGACGAGTAGCTATAATTCGCTTTCCTGCTGGAATTGGTTCCTGCCCGCCGATCAGTCGCGCGGCAGCGGCGAGCCGGCCATCATTGCTGGTATCGTCCAGACTGTCGAGCAAAATACCTCGCAGTGGACCATCGACCGCAATCGCGTCTACGTTGCTGGTTTCTCGGCAGGGGCGGCGATGGCGGTGATTATGGGAGCGACCTACCCGGATATCTTTGCGGCCATCGCGTCGGCTTCGGGCCTGGAATATCAGGCGGCGACCTCGCAGACGGCAGCCACGACGGCGATGATGCAGGGTGGGCCGAATCCGCAGCAGCAGGGGCAGGCCGCCTACCAGGCGATGGGCAGCGCTGCCCGCGTGGTGCCGACGATCGTCTTCCAGGGCCAGAGCGACTATACGGTCTACCCGGTCAACGGCGATCAGGTGGTCCAACAGTGGATGACGACCGATCATCTGGCCTCGAACGGCAGCTACAATGCGAGCTTCGGCAGCCCGAGCAGTAGTGTGAGCGGCCAGGTCTCGGGTGGGCACAGCTATACGGTGCAGTCCTGGAACGATAACCAGGGGAACGAGATCCAGGAGTACTGGAAGATCAACGGCATGGGTCATGACTGGTCCGGCGGCAGCAGCAGCGGCTCCTATACCGACCCGCAGGGTCCCAGCGCTACCAACGCCATCTACAGCTTTTTCATGAAGCACCCAATGAATGGCGGCAGTGGCTCGGGCGGGACAGCCACGCCCACGAGTACGCCCTCACCCACGCCATCCCCCAGCCCGACGATCACGCCGTCGCCCAGCCCGACGCCAGTGGCCTCCACCTGTCAGATCCACTACGGCATCGTCAGCCAATGGAGCGGCGGCTTCCAGGCCAGCCTGACGATCACCAATACTGGCAGCAGCGCGATCAATGGCTGGACGCTGCGCTTCTCTTTCACCAATGGCCAGATGATCACGGTGAGCTGGAACGGGAATTTCTCGCAGGCGGGCAGCGCCGTGACGGTGACGAATGTGGCCGTCAATGCGGTGATTCCGGCCAATAGTAGCTTGAGTGTGCCGCCGGGCTTCCAGGCCACCTGGAGTGGAAGCAATCCGCCGCCCACGGCTTTCACGCTCAATGGGATGAACTGCGCCGTGGTGTAGCGGGGTCGTGCGCGAGAGGTGGGCGAGCAGCCCAGCCGGCTGAGCGCCGCTTGCTCGCCAGTGCTAGTGCGGACTGCTGTGGCAGGAGCCAGTGACAGCAGTCCGCTTGTGCGTTGGTGAGAAGCTTTCTCAGTAGGAAATTTGCCAGATCTGGACGTGGGCGCCCTTGTCTCCGGTGGCGAGCAGGGTATAGGATGGCCACCAGATGAGTGCCTGGAAAGCTGCGCTTTTGCCAGTTCCCAACAGCTGCCCGCTCCTGCTGCCCCAGACCTGGACGGTGCCGTCGTAGGAGCACGAGGCAATCTCGTCGAGCGAGGGCGACCAGCCCAGGCCGGTGACTGTATCGCTGTGGCCCCTATAGGTCAGCAGCCGTTCGCCGGTGCTGGAGTTCCAGATCTGGACGGTGGTATCAGCCGAGCCGGAGGCGAGCAGACTGCCGTCAGGCGACCAGGCCAGGCTCCAGATCGGGCCGCTATGGCCCCGGTAGAAGCGCAGGATGGACCACCAGAGCGTTTCTCGGATCTCGACCAGGCCAGCGTCTCCGGCTGAGGCCAACTGCCGGCCATCAGGCGACCAGGCCAGGGCGCGGATGCGACCGTTGTAGTTGAGCTGACTCCAGAGAAGCTGCCCGCTGAGGCCATCCCAGATGGAGACGCTGCCATCGTCTCCCGCCGAGGCTAGCTGTGAATTATCCGACTGTGGAGACCAGGCCAGGGCGTTGATGGCACCGTTGTGTCCCCGGTAGCTTCGCTGTAGCTGCCCTGTGTCAGCATCCCAGATGTGGATCAATCCATCAGCGGAACCAGAGGCAAGGTAGACGCCTCCGGGCGACCAGGAGAGCGCCCGAACTTCGCTCTGATGGCCAGTGTAGACCCGCAGCCTTGCCCCAGTGTTGGCATCCCAGAGACAGACCGTCTTATCGCTAGAGGCGGAGGCGAGCACGGTGTGATCAGGCGACCAGGCGAGCGCGGTCACCGGGCCTTGATGTCCCTGGCAGGTTAACAGGAGACTCTCTTTCCCCGATCCCTGCGCTTCCTGAGTGGCCAGGTTGGTAGTGCGAGACTGCGATACGATGAAAAAGGCGCCGCCACAGGTCAGGGCCAGGACCCCACCCCCGAGGCCCAGGGCGAGCAGGGATCGCCGCGGCATCCGAGGCTTTTGAGCTCGCGCCGTCGGCGGGGAGATCAGCGCAGGCTGCTGCAACTGGCGCTGCCCCCCAGCTTGAGCCTGGCTTGCTGATGAGACCAAGGGACCCGCCGGCACCGTCGGCGCCAGTCCCTGTCCCGGCTGCGCAGCGGCTGCACGCTGCCCCCGAGCTTGTCCGCCTCCCACGAGCGCGCTCACGCCGCTTCCTCCTCCCACCCCGGCCCCCGTCTGCCAGGCCTGCCGCTTCAGGCGCTCCAGCACCTCACGCGCCGAGGATGGGCGTTGTTTCGGCTCGAGGGCCACCAGCTCCTCTATGAGCTGGGCCAGCCCCTCGGGGACCCCTGGATTGAGCTGCCGCAACGGTGCGAAGCGAAACGGCTGCTCACTGGGATCATTGCCGCTCAGCAGGCTGTGCAGCACGGCCCCAAGGCTGTAGAGGTCGCTGCGCGGCGTAGTCTGCTCTTTGCCGTATTGCTCCGGGGCGGCAAAGCCGGGGGAGCCGAGGGCGACGGTATCATGGGCTTTGCCTGGTTTGAAGTGCCGCGCAATCCCAAAGTCAATCAGCAGGAGCCGCCCGTCGCTACGGCGCAGCATGACATTGGCCGGCTTGAGGTCGCGGAAAATAATCGGCGGCTGCTGCTCGTGCAGATAGGCCAGCACCTCGCAGAGCTGCTGCCCCCAGCCTAAGACTTGTGCCAGGGGCAGCGGCCTCTGACCGGCTCTCTGTTGGATGACCTCCAGGGTCTCGCCCTCGATATAGTCCATGACCAGATAGCTGGCCTCTGGCTCGCTCCAGTAGTCGTGGATGGCCGGCAGGCTCGGATGGTGCAGGCGCGCCAGTAGTTCGGCCTCCTGTTGAAAGGCGCGCCCGGCTTCGGCTCGCTCTTGCGGGCTGAGGCGATGTTTGTAGAGGCATTTGACGGCGACGGCGCGGGCGCCAAGGCGCTGGTCTTCGGCCAGAAAGACGGTGCCCATGCCGCCTTGACCCAGCTCACGGATCAGATGGTAGCGCCCCAGGAGCAGGGCGCCCACTGTGGCCAGGGGGGCCGGCAGCGGGCGGCATCTACCGGGTTGGCGGCCCCACAGGGTGAGCAAGGTCCCGATGGCGCAGAAGTCGTCAGCCTGCATCTCAGCGATGGTCTGCTGATGCTGGTTGGGATGGCTTTCGCCAGCGCCAGCGGGGCGCTGTGCTGTGCTATAGGCTGGCTGGTAGCCTGGCCCTGCTCTTGCCGTGCGCTGGGGGCTTCGTGTCCGTTGCCGAGGGAGGGCGAGAGTGCGACGAGGTCGTCGTTGGCAGTGGGCAGCTTGACCTCAACGCCGACGGCGGGTCTGGCCGAAGGCGTCGAGGTCTGAATCTCTCCCCCTTGTGTGCCCAGGCCAGACCAGGATCGGGCTTCGTAGGCCGGCGTCCTGGCGTGCGGGCTGGCGCTGGAGGCCGGGACTGGCCAGTCGTTGGGCGCGAGTCGGCGTAGCTCCTCTCCGTTGAAGCTGCTCCTTCGGCTGCTGGCGAGGGCGAACGTGCCTCTTTTGCCGCTCATGCTGTTCGCTTCGAGGATCGCAGTGCCCGGGTTTTCATGCAGCGATGCTCGAATGGCTTGGCAGGCCGCGTCAGGGCCAGAGTGGCTGGCATCATGACCGCGCAACAGCGGTCACTGATGACCGTTTTTTTGGGATGCTCGAAAAGGCTTGACTGAGGCCGCCTGCGATGCTATTCTAGAGAGGGTACCGTCAGAATGCTTATTTAGCCCGCTCTGGGATTGAAACTTGGGGATATCGACGGGCAATCCGATTCTTCCGCGATGTCAGAATGCTTATTTAGCCCGCTCTGGGATTGAAACTCCAGTACAGGAGGAATGGTCCCAGCCTTGGGACCATTCCATCGTCAGAATGCTTATTTAGCCCGCTCTGGGATTGAAACGAGATCTTGAGAGAATCAAAGAGTGACCGCTTTTGCTGTCAGAATGCTTATTTAGCCCGCTCTGGGATTGAAACTGCGCGTAAATAAACGCAACAGTAGCATCAGTCCTATCAACGTCAGAATGCTTATTTAGCCCGCTCTGGGATTGAAACTCGTCCAGTCTTTGGCGGCAGATCGGCCCCCCCAATAGCGTCAGAATGCTTATTTAGCCCGCTCTGGGATTGAAACGTTGATCATGCGCGCGATAGTGGCTGTCCGGTCGATTGTGGTCAGAATGCTTATTTAGCCCGCTCTGGGATTGAAACTTATGGAAGGAGGGAGGGCTGGATGTCTCTCTATACAGTGTCAGAATGCTTATTTAGCCCGCTCTGGGATTGAAACAATTCGGGTATGTTTTCGACTCTGAGTGGAATGCCTGTGTCAGAATGCTTATTTAGCCCGCTCTGGGATTGAAACTCAGAAAGAGCCTTGATGAGTTCTGGCGACATGGACCTCGTCAGAATGCTTATTTAGCCCGCTCTGGGATTGAAACTTCCCCGGACCAATGCCGATGCCGCAGATCTCGAAGTCAGAATGCTTATTTAGCCCGCTTGGGGTTGAAACTCCTCCAGGCTCGTGGCGAGGGCATTCACAATCTCGGTCAGAAGGCACGCTTCTCCCGTCTGGGAGTTGAAATGTCTCAGACCCTACGAGCGAGATGTAAGGGGTGAACACGTTACCCGCCTGCGATGGGACGGGAAGCGCTCGACTACACCTCAGTACCTTAGCCCGTAGTCGAGGTCTGCCCGCCTTCTGTCCCCACCCGGCGACGAAGGACAAAAAAAAGGCCGCAGGAGCGCCATACAGCGTCAGCTAAACGCTCTCTGTGCCTCTTGGGGGATGGAAGAAGAAAAAAAGAAGAGAGAAATCAGCACGGCAGAACAAGGCAGGCCAGACTGAACCTGGCCTGCCCCCTTCGCCTTCCTCCGCACCTGACACCTACTCAACCCGCTGCTCGTTCGCCAGCTTCCCGAAGCGCTCAGCCTTCACTCCACTTACCGGCTCACTGGCCCACCAATAAATAGCTCAGGGAAAAGCTCCCCAAAGAAGGCCAGCCCCGCCCGCTCTGGCACAATCGTCGGTACCAGGAGGCTGCGATCCAGATACTTGTTTCCCCGCTCACACGAGGTCTCGGGCAGAAACAAACAGGCATGACAGGCCGCCTGGTGCAGCGAGCCGTCGCCAAGCGCTCTATGCTCGGCGCAGAGGGGGTCGGAGGTGCAGATCTGCATATGCTCCAGGGCCGCCCGCAAGTGCCGCCCGAGCTGCACCGGCTCCCCCAAACTCACCAGCCCCCCTAATGTGCCCTCGCTGTCGGGCGCCGCCGTGTAGAGCAGAATGCCCGCCATCGGTCCGTCCTCATCCTCCGGCCCCAGGGCATAAATGCGCTCCCGAAGGCTGGCCGCCCCATAGCCACACTCCAGCGTGAGCTGCCGGATCAGCGCATGAGCCAGCGAGTGCAACAGGACATAGCGCAGGCCCGGAAAGGTCCCCGGATCAGCGAGCAGACTGTGACGCCGCCGCCAGTCGCAGTGCGCCTTGATAAAGTCATTCTGGTAGAGGCTGCCCATCAGCCGCTCTTCCCAGGCCCTCAGCGGCTCCTCGCGGAGCTGCAGAAAGATGCCCTCGCCACGCACTTCAATGGCCGGCACCCAGCGCGGCCCCTGACGACTCAGGCGCACACGCTCAGGCTTGCTCTGAGGGCTGCTGGCGCTCAGGTCGAGCAGCTCATCCGGGGCCTCGATGCGCGTGAAACCGATCATGGCCTGGACCTCGCGCAGCCGCTCAACGAGAACCACCCGCTCCAGAATGTCGGCGTAGCCGTCCGGCACCGCTACGGGCTTGAGACGGAAGTCGTCGGCGTCAAGGACGCTCTGCGGCTGGCTCAAGACGCGCCACTCCGGTACCTTGAGCAGGGAGGGCCCGCCATACTTGCTCTCGCCCGCCTCAGCCTCCTCTTCCTGCTCACGCTGGCGCCGGGCCACTACCGCCCAGATCTGCCCGTCTTCATAGGCTTCCAGGGAGCCTGCGAGCTGACCGATGCTCTTGAGCAGGGTCACCCCCTCCTGGCTGGTCACCTTGGAGAGAAGGGCCCAGTGTTGGATGACAAGCTGCTCCAGCGGGTCCCTGACTTCAGGGACCGCCAGGGTCGAGAGCAAGAGGGGAAACCAGCTATTGGAGGCCCCCAGCAGAATGGCCCGCGGCGTTTCGTTGCAGTCTTCTCGCTGGCGCAGGTGCGGGTGTCGCCCCGGGCAGGGCGGCAGATGTTTGGCCGCCTCCGAGCCGAAAGCCTCAGACATGGGCTTCTGAATGCCACATTCGTCGCAACGCACCTGCACATCGGCGGCTTCGCCGCTCACTCCGATCTCTATCAGCCTGAAACGCGCACGGGGACAGGGCTTTCCCTGGTGTACATAGTAGTGCCAGGGGAAGTCGTCCAGGTGGCCGTTGCGACAGGCCATGAGGAAGCGCGCCGGCAAGACCGTCGGCGGCTTGCCACGCTTGGGGCAGTGGGTGTGCACGTAGCGCGAGCGATCGGGATGAAAGGGGTCTGTCCGCAGCTGAAAGAGGCCCGATCTGATGGAGGCCAGTGTGCGACAGGCCGGACAGAGCAGCCAGCGCGGGAATGGCGTGACCGGAATGCCAACCAGCTTGCTGGGGTCAAAGGGATTGGCCGGGCCGTTCTCTTCGGCGGCGCGCGGCAGGGCCTGCAGCCGCTCTACTTGCGGCCCCAGCACGGCCCGCACCGATTGGAGCAGACGCTCCTCGTGAATGTACTCGAGTCCGTCGGGCCGGCCATAGGGCAGGGTGCTTTCCCAGTCTTCTAGCCCCATGACCAGCACCGAGAGATAGGGCAGGTCGACAATGGCCCCGACTCCATAGGTGAAGAGGAATTGGCTGGGGCGCAGCTCGCCCACACTCTGCCGAAGCCCGCGCTTCTTGCCAGCCCCGGCGCCCGCTCGCTTCGATCCGTTTCCACTCATGCCTCAGTTGCTCCTTCCGTCTGCGAAGATGAACGATCAGCGCTGGCCTCGTCGCCCGCGCTCAGGTTCCCTTCTCCCTCGCTCTCGTCGGCCTCGTCGAACAGCTCGCGGTCGTCAAGGATCAGCTTGACCGTCGGCTCAACGTCGCGCAGGGAGTCCAGGCAGCTAAAGAGGTCCCAGGAGCCTTGTCCGGCATGCTTGAGCAGACCGACTCGCTGGTCGCTCGCCTGGTCGGTGTAGCCCAGGAGTGAGCCGGAGCCTTCTTGTTCCCGCGCTTTGCGTTGCCAGGCTTTGATACGCTGCTCCAGCATCTCTTCGACCAGCTCGCCGCAGCGCTCGTCTCCCGTGACGGCCCGCGCTCGCACCGGCAGGTCAAGGCGGGCGGCTCTGGTGTAGCGCTGGAAGGCTAGCCGGTAATCGTCCTGGCTGACATGCTGGGCCCCGCCGTTGTCGTTGAATTCTTCGCCGAGGAGACGCACGTAGCCTACGAGCAGGGCCGTCAGTCCGCGGTCCAGGGCCCGCGCGGCGAAGGGTGTGATGGAGAGGGCTTCAACTTGCCGGTAAAAGGTGGCGTGGTAGTGCTCGAAGGCTTCGTAGTGCGAGAGGTCGCGCGGTCGCGACCAGTTGAAGACGACACAGACCAGCCCCGGGGCGGCACGCCCGACACGGCTGGTGGCCTGGATGTATTCGGCGGTGGTCTTGGGCTGGCCGCTGACAACCATCAGGCCCAGGCGCTTGATGTCGACGCCGACCGACAGCATGTTGGTGGCCAGGAGGACGTCGATGGGCCGCCGCTCACTGCCTTCGTGGCCAGGGCCAAAGGGCTGCTCAAGCTGGTCGAGCACTTTGGGGATGTCGACGGAGCTTTTGCGCGAGGTGAGTTCTTCGAGGAGCAGGGTGTGCCGCCGGGCCAGGCCGCGCCGGTCCATGCGTCCCAAACGGGAGCGGACGTCGTCCTCTACCAGGCGCCGCATGCCGCCCAGTTCGTTCATGGAGTTGAAGTAGCCCACCAGGGTCATCCAGGGGTCGACGCTGGGGCCGTAGCGCTCGTAGAGGTATTGGGCCGCCGCCAGGCAGGCTACGTAGACGCGGATGAGGACGGCTTTGAGGCGGCGCCCGCTGGCGCAGATGCCGAGGTAGCGCCGCCCGGGCCGCTCGGGGCGCTGGCGGGCAAAGAAGTTGTCTTCGGCGTTGAGGCCGGCGGGCGGAAAGATGTGGGCTTTTCTCAGGAAGAGGGCATGGAGCTGTTCGCTGGCCCGCCGCACGGTGGCTGTGGCGGCGATGACTTTGGGCCGCACGCTCTGGCCGTCCAGTTCCCAGGTGCAGAGGCGGTCGATGAGGCTTTCGTAGAGGGCCACCAGGGAGCCGAGCGGACCCGAGATGAGGTGTAGCTCATCCTGGATGATGAGGTCGGGCGGGCGCAGGGGCGGATGCTCGCGGGTGCGCGCCGCTTTGAGGGGCGAGAACGGCCCTTTGTGGTGGGCGGGATGTTCGTAGCGGTCTCGCAGGTCCGGCCCCCAGAAGCCATGTCGCTCGCAGCGCCTCTTGACTTGCCCGAAGAGGATTTGGGTCGCTCCGCGCCAGGGAAGCTGAGCAAATTTGTCAACGGTGGCGATGAGGAGGGCCGGCGGCTGGCGATAGATCTCTTCGTCGACGACGAGGACAGGTAGCCCTTCGTCGGGGCTGTTGCGCCGGCAGAAGGGGCAGCGGCCTAGTTCGTCGCCACAGTAGATGAAGGTGCGTCCGCGGGCGCTGCCGACCGGTTCGGTGCGGATGTGCTTGCCGGGGTCGATGGTGCTGCCACACCAGGGGCAGGCCAGGAGCTGGTGCGGGCTGCCGATGCCTCCCAGGCTGCCCAGGTATTGGTGGGTGCGGTCCCGCTGGATGGCTTCTTCGCTCTGTTCGGTGGTGTTGGGGGTGGTGCGCTGGCCTACCCAGAGGCCGAGGCGAAAGGGGACCTCTCCCCAGATCTCGGGCTGCTCGCGTCGGATGAGTTCGCAGGCGCAGACGAGGGCGGCGGCGCGCTGGAATTGTTGGAGGGTGAGGAGGCGCAGGGTGTAGCGCATGAGGACGGCGACGCCGTGCTGGCTGTCGCGCCCGCCGAGGTTGCCTTGCAGCCGGCGCATGGCGAAGGTGTAGGCGGTGAGGCCGAGGTAGGCTTCGGTTTTGCCGCCTCCGGTGGGGAACCAGAGGAGGTCGGCGATGGCTTCGGGGCTGGTGCTGCGCTCGGGATGGCGCGGGTCGCTGAGGGCCGGCAGGTTGAGGAGGATAAAGGCGAGCTGGAAGGGCCGCCAACTGCGCCCTTCGGGGCGGTCGTAGCTCTCCAGGGGGTCGCTTTTGCCGTGGCGCCTTCCGTCGGCCCACTGGCTATGCAGGCGCTGCTGCCACATGGCGCGGTTCATGAAGGCAAAGGCGCGCTGGGCCTGGGGGTTGCTGGCCAGCAGGTCAAGGCCGGCCTGGATGCGCTCGCAGGCGCGCCGGCATTCGGCCAGGGCGCGTTCGGCGACCTGCCGGTGCGCTCCGAGCCGGCTGGCCGGGTCGTTGAGGCTGGCTTGCTGGCGGTCGATCCAGGCGCTGTAAGCCTCGACCAGCGGCTGCAGGCGCGGGCGGTAGTCCTCCGGCGCCAGTTCGGCCAGGGCTTTCATGTCCAGCAGGAGGCCGCTGAGTTCGGGGATTTCGTCCGCGGTGGGGGCCTCCATCGGCGGGACTTCGTAGATGGGGACGACGCGGGTGCTGAGGCGCGTGGCGCGCGTGGGGTCGCCCGGCAGGACGTCGGCATGGACGCTGACGTTGTGGCCGATGGCAAAGGTGGGATGGTTGCGGTAGAGCATGGCCATTTGTTGCTCTTCGGGGTCACCCTGGCCGCCCGCCAGGGTGAGCTGGCTCTCAAAGAGGCTCTGGCGAAAGATGGGGGCGCCGTCCGGGGCGCTGACGCTCAGTTCGGGTTGAAAGACCCAGGCCTGGTCTCTCAGGCGCTTGGGTTCGTCTTGTTCGTTGACCAGGAAGAGGGAGACTGACCAGCGCTCGCCGATGCGCCGCGCCAGGCCGCGCACGCGGACGTCGGGCTGTTCGTCGCAGGGGGACCAGGGGCCTAGTTCGCCGTTGCGCAGGGGGAGCAGGAGGCTGCCCCGGCGCTGCTGCCGCTTCCAGACCCGGCTGGCCCGGCTCTGGCTCTCAAGCGGGTGCTGGCTTTCGGTGCGCTGGTAATGCCCCCAGGCGGCTTCGACCAGGAGGGCGCTGACCACTCCTTCCACGGTGAAGCTGAGGCCAATGGAGGAGGGGCAGAGGCTGGGACTGTAGAGGGTGCTCTCTTCGCTGCTGCCTTCTTCGCTGCTGCTTTCGAGCGGGGGCCGGTCGTCAAGCTGCTCGGGCTGGAGGCGGGCGCTGCGCGGGGCCAGGATGCCGAGCAGGTAGCGCTCTCGGACGTGGTCGTCTTCGACTTCTTCTTCCGGGCCTCCTACTGGCCCGAGCAGGTCTTTGATGATGAGTTGCTGCAGTTCGTCGCGCAGCCGCTCGGGCGTGGGCGCCGGCTCGGGCGCCGACGGCGGCTGGTTCGCTGCCGAGGACGGGGTGAGGCCCTCGACGCCCGCCGCTGGCCCGCTGTCATTGGCTGGCCGCGCGCCGCCGCCAGGCTCGGCGCTGGCCGGCTGCTGTGGCTGCTCTTCCGCTTGCGGTTGGCTCTGTGACATGCCTTGCTTTCCTCCCTGGGACGGTCAGGTTCGTCGGATCAGGTCGGTCGGGTCGGGTCGGCCCCGCTGCAGGCCGACTGCGCGCCGCTTCTCTGGTGTGCGCCGGAGGGGCGTCAGGCCGGAGGTCGCTACGGCGTCTACGCTTCCCTTCTGTTATTTCTAACGAAAGGAAATATATCGAGTAACATGAAAGGTTGTTCAAGTAAAAGCGGCTGCTTGCTGACCGGCCTGGGGTCGACGCGGGGTAGCCGCCCCGCCGGCGCGACGCGCTGCCGCGCTAGCCGTGGGCCAGGCCCCAGGCGGCGCTGTCGCCGGAGTCGTCGGGCTGCTCTTGCTGGTCGGCGTCGGCTGGCTCGGTCAGGGGGATGAGCGGTTCAAGCTGGTAGGGGCCGGCCCGCTCGCGCAGGCGCCCGGGCTGGTGCTCGTTCTGGTCCGGCGGGGCTGGCGGCTGTGGCCGCTGGCTGCCGCTCGGGCGCTTCTTGGCCGGCTTTTTGCGGCTGGCTTTGAGGCCCAGGGCGACCTCTTCGGCGTGGCGCTGGTGGTTGAGGGCCAGCAGGCGCCGCAGGACTTCGCGCCGCGCGCTGTCGCTGAGGGTGTAGCGCAGGCCCTGGGCGGTCTCGTGGAAGTCGTGGCCGAGGTCGAGGTCGTGCCAGCCGTAGGCGCGGGCGACGGCTTCGTCCATCTGGCGGTGCAGGGCGCGCAGCTCTTGCAGCTCGGGCCGCCTGTCGCCGGGATCGTGAAAGCGGTTGTAGAGTGCGGTCAGGCCGATCTGCCAGGCGCGCAGGAGCCCCTGCCGATAGTCGTAGTAGCGCTGGCCGATGGCCTCCAGGCCGCTGAGGTCCGCCGGGAAGGGAAAGGTTTCAAAGCAGTCGGAGGGGGTATATTGCATATCTGCTTTCAGCGTAGAGCTGTAGGCACGCGCCCAGACTTCATGAATGCTAGACTGGAGCAAGGCAAAGGGACAGTCGACAAAGACAACAACTTTTTCATTATAGACCCAGCCAGCGGGGACCCAGGTGATGGCATGCATATCGGCAATTCGCGCCCGTACCAGCACCCGCTCCAGCCCCTTAATCGTAGCGTAGAGCGCAGAGGCTCTACGTCCATAGAGCCACCAGCGCTTGGCCCGATCTTTGGCTGTCTGATTGTCGCGCTGGCCCAGCAGGTCACGCTGCGGCTTGACCTTCTCGCGCACGATCTTCAGACACTCGGGATACTGCTCGGCGCGCTCCAGCGGCCAATCATGGAAGTTGATGACCCAGCGGCTCGGCGCCTGGTCCGGGCGCGAGTTCAGGTCTTCGCCGCTGAGATAGGGGAAGAGCACGTCGCGGTAGCGCGGGTCTTTGGCCAGCAGCCCGGCGGCCTCCTCGGGCGTGAGCACAAAGCCCATTCCGAGCACAATCGAGCCTTGAAACGATTTGCCCGCGTTGGCCGCCAGAGGATAGGGCTTCCCCTGGCCCTCCTCGCTGGCCCGCAGGAACGAGGAAATGGCCCTCACCGGGCGCTCATCCAGCAGCCTTGGCCCGCGCCAGTCCCCATGATAGAGCCAGACCTGGGCAACATAGAGGTTGGCCTCGCCCGGCCAGCGCCGGCTGCTGACGGCGCGCGCGATCGACCAGCCGCGGGCGACGATCTGCTCCAGGCCCACCTCGCGCGTATCGCCCTGAGCGATCGTATTGGTCGCCAGCAGCCCGCCCAGCCCACCCTGGCGCACCAGCCCCGTGGCCCGCAGATAGAAATAGGCGCACAGATCGGCGCTGCCCCGCTTCTCCCCCGCCAGCCAGCGAATCAGATACTCGCGATAGAGCGTCCCCAGCGCCCCCGTAATGCGCTGGCCTCCCATAAAAGGCGGATTGCTCACCAGCGCATCAAAGCCGGCCTCCGGCGTCGCGCCCTCAGCGCCCGCCTCGTTCACAAAGACCTCGGGAAACTCCAAAACCCAATGGAAGGGGCGCCGCCTCTCCAGCAGCGCATCGACGCGCGCCCGCAGGCGCTGATAGGCCGCCTCCTGCAGCACCTGCGTCAGGGCCGCCAGCGGCTCGCGCAGCCGCTCCTGCAGGCCGGCCACCAGGACGGCATACTCCTGCACCAGCTCCCCGTCCACCTGGCGGCGCCGCTCGGGCGGCTGCAACTCCAGCGCCACCAGCAAATCGGCCCCCAGGCGCACCACATCCATCGCCCGCTCGGCCTCCTCCTGCCACAACTGCTTCATAAACACCGCGTAAAGATCCGTCTCTGCCAGAGCATGGATGCGCCGCCGCCGCTCCAGCGCCAGCACCAGCACCTGGCGCACCAGCTCGGCCAGCCACGGGCGCTCGACGGTCTCCTCCTCTTTCAGCGAAAAGCGCAGCAACTGCTCCAGGCCCACCCCTACCAACGAATCGCCGCAGCGCAGGGCATGGCCCAAGAAGAGCAGCGGGCGCCCGCGGCGCATCGTCACCAACCACAGCGACACCTGCGCCATCTGCACCGCCAACGGATTGCGATCGACCCCATAGAGACAATGCTCCGCCACCAGGCGCAGCGCCAGCGCCTCACGCTCCTCAGCCTCCTCCGGCAGCGGCTCATCCAGCTCCTGACGGCGCGGGCGCCCATCAGGAGTCAGCGCCGCCAGCGACGGCAACTCCGCCGCCTCCGGCGGCAGCGCCTCCGGCTCCTCGGCCTCCTCCGGCAGCGGCACCCCCAGCAACGACAGACGGCGCGGAGCGCGACCCTCCCGCAGCGCCGCCGCCTCCTCAGCCGCCTCGCAGGCCCGCCAGGCCTCCTGCAAGCGCTCCGCCAGATAGCGACAAGCCTGCACCAGAATCGCCCCCGACCCCATCGCAAAATCGCAGACCCGCAGCCCCAGAATCTCGCGCGGCGAACGCAAGCGCCACTCCTCCGGCGGGCGGCCCTCGGCCACCCCCGCATAGACCAGCGGCTCCAACGTAAAGCGCACCAGCTCCTCCGTCAACCAGCGCGGCGTATAATGCGTCCCCGTCACACGGCGCTCCGGCCCCTCCGTCACATAGAACGACCCCGGCAAAATCACCAGCGGCCTCCCGAACGTATCCGTCCGCAACAGCCCCCCGAAGCGACGCACCCGCACAAAGAGCGTCTCATCATTATCGCAAGCCGTCCGCAAATGATCGAGACGGAACGGCCACTGCTCCGGCGGGCGATCCAGGGCGCGAGCCAGCGCCGACACCTCAGCCCCCGTACACTCAGCCAGAAAGCTCAGCAGCGCCTCACGGCCCTTCGCCAGCTCCTCCTCCAGGCGACGCAGCGGCACCTCACACTCACGGCGGCGCGGCCAGGCCAGACCCAGAATCGGCTCCTGCGCGCGACGCACCTGATGATCCAGCAAGCCCTCATAGACATGGCCGATCTGCTCCACATCCAGAGCGCGGAACGAGACGCGGCGCCGCTCCAGCGACCCATCCAGCCCGCGCGCCTCCAAAAACTGCAGCGCCTCCAACAAATGCAGCACCGTCCGATTATGCACCCGCGGAGGGCGGGCCGGCGTCCGATACCACTGCGACCCCTCGGGGCGGCCCTCCAGGAACGGGAAGCGATCAGGATCAAAGAGCGGGCTACCATAAGCGGGCAATTCCAGCTCTGGGAGAGGCGAGCCGGCATAGACCAGACGGAAGGTCGCCAGCAAGCGCGACCAGGCATCAAAGCGGCGCTCCAGCACCTCCTCACTCACCTGATCGGCCAACTCACGCAACTGCGCCTGCAGCGTCGACACCGCATAATTCTGATCATAAATCGCATTCCCCAGCAACAACAGCCCGCGCTCCTCAGCCGACAGCAAGACCACCAGGCGCATCATCACCGTCAGCGCCGCCTCAAACAAACGCTCCTCCGACACCGAGCGCAACAGCTCACGATCCATATCGCGGTCCACCTCATCCAGCGAATGGATCAGCACCTCCAGCGCGCGGCGCACCTGATAGCCGAGCTGCGTCGTCACCTCCTGCTGATACGCCGCACTCTGCTGCAGCAAGCCCTCCAGCGTCTCCTCAGCGGGGACACCAAACAAGCGCTCCGGCGACAACAACGCGCGGAAAGCGCGCAGCGTCAGCGGCTCCTCCAACCAGAGAGGGGCCGACCAGGTCACATAGCCGGTCGTCTCGCCGCGCGGCGCATGCACCAACATCCAGCGCTCCCCATTCGTCACCAGGCCCAGGCGCACATCGCAGGCATGCAACAGCTCCATCATGCGCGTCGCCGGCGAAGCATGCCACTGAGCCTTGGGCGGCGCCTTCTCCAGCGACTGCGTCGGCGGCCAGAACTGCACCAGCACCCGCGGGCGACCCGTATCCGGTTCCAACAGAGCCAGATTGGGGCGCAGCACCTCCGTACAGGTCGGATCAGGATCGGGGACCGGCGCCTGAAGATCGGGCGGCAAGCGCTCCCCCTCAGCCAGCCACTCCGGGCGCCAGTCCAGCACCTCGGTCAGCACAAAGCGCAGCCACAGCTCATGCAAGCGAGGCTCCGCGCGCCAGCCGGACTCAGACGCCGCCCACTCCTGATACGCCGCCTTCAGAGCGCGGCGCACCTCCCCCTCATCCCGCGCCATATCCAGGCCCTGGGGAAAGACCCGCTGCACCACATCCAGACTCAAAAAGGGGCCGGAAATCTCCAACAACGACAGCCACTCAGCATGCTGACGAGCAACGGACATACGACAGCCACCTTTCCTAACCTAGACAACAAATGCCGGCTGATCGAGAGGGCAAACAGCCCCACCGGGGAGCGAGCAGCCCCAGCGGTGGCCAGCCCCAGCATCAGCATCCGCCAGCCAACCGGCCAGGCCTGGCAGATGACCGCTCAACCAGTCCGAGAGCAGAGAGAGCAGAGCCTCCCCAGCAGCCAGCCCGCGCGGCGGAGCAAGAACCAGCCAGAAGAGCAGGTCCCGATCCGTTCCCTGCCGACCCGCCACAGCGCACCTCAAGAAGCCAGATGCTCCGGGATCAAGAACGTCAGCGCCACCGGGAAGAGGCGCGGCTGCGGATTCTCAAAGCGATGGCGGATCAACTCAAGCTCCTGCTCAAGCTCCAGATCGATCTGCTGCAAGCGGCGGCGCAGGGCCGCATAATTGTGCTCACGCTCCTGACGCTCAACATCCGAGAACAGCTCAAGCTGAGCCACCGAAGGCTGCTCCAGCTCCGCCTCAATCGAGCGGCGCAGCTCATCGAGAATGGCGCGCATATCACGCATTTCCTTTTTCTCGCGCTCTTTGAGCGAGCGGAGCAAACTTTTCAAGCGCTCCGCCATCCGAACCTGCAGGGCCTGAAGGAGCGGCTCGCGGCAGGCGGGCCAGACCTTCTGCAAGCGAGCGCGATCCTTCTCAGAAGCCAGCACAGGCGTAGCCCGCGAGAGCCAATACTCCAACTCCCGTTCAGCAAGAGGGACCAGCCTCCCCGGACGCAGCTCCCCGCCGGCGACCAGCAGCTCCTCATGCAGGCGCTGACTATCGCCACCGAGCAGCACCAGGCGCGCATGCGCCACCACCACAGGCTGAGCCGAAGAAGGGGCCTGAGCCAGGCGGGCCGTCACGCGGAACAACTTACGGTGTTCGCCGGACGACCAGATCTCAGCGCGCAGCAAGCGCAGCGACATCGCCACCAGGCGATGATTCAAATGCGCCAGCACCACATCATCGCGCTGACGAGCCTGAACGTGATTAAAGACCAGCGGGCGCTCCTCGCCCGTAAACGGATGGGCCAGGCCCTCCTTACAAGCGGCCCAACTGCCAGAGAGAGACGGGACCGCAAAAGCCTGCAATGGCGGGCGCGCGCCGTGGGGATCGCGCACCTCCACCGGACGCAGAGGAGGCTGCTTCGCCAGCTCCAGCGCCACCGACACCGCCGCCCGCACATTCTCAGGAGTAATCTGCAGCTCGCGCTCACTCTGCTGCAAGCGCTCATGGAGCAGACGGACGCGCTCCTCAAGGCGCTCCTGCTGACGTAGCAGCGCCCGCAGAGGAGCCGCCTCCTGCTCAGCGCGGCGCGTATCCAGCGTGCGGCGGCGGCCTAACATCGCCTCCTCCACCTGCTCAGCGATCACCGGCCCCACCTTGCCCAGATCGGTCCGGATAGCCTCCACGCGGCGCAGCGTATGGGCCAGAAACTCCAGATCATCCTCCAACTCCCCGACCATAAAGCTCTCCAGCGCCCCCGGCGGCACATCGCGATACTTACTACTAACAAAATGATAGATATTCACCTCAGCGGCGCGCTGGCCGTGGCGATCGACGCGCCCATTGCGCTGCTCCAGGCGCATCGGGTTCCAGGGAATCTCATAATGGACCAGGCGATGACAATAATTCTGCAGATCGATACCCTCGGACGCGGCATCGGTCGCCAGCAAGATACGGACCGGCGACTGCTGGGGATCGGCCTGGAAAGCCGCCTTGACGCGCTCGCGCTCGGCCAGGGGCATCCCGCCGTAGAGCAAGAGCAGACGCTCACCCTGGGCCAGGCGGTTGCGGTTCAGCAGCTCGTAGAGCCACTTCTGCGTAGCGCGATATTCAGTAAAGATAATCACGCGCTCAGCGCACCAGGAGCTGGGGCCGTCGGGACAGAGCGTCTGGCGCAGCCAATCCATCAAGACGCGGGCCTTACTATCGGGCTGAGCGCAGGCCTTCTCAGCCAGGGTCACCAACTCATCGAGCAAGTGCAGCTCCTCAGGAGTAGGCTGAGAGAGCACACGGCTGGCCTCCTCCAGCGCGGCCTGCTGGACCTCCTCCAGAACGGCATCATCGTCGCTCTCCTCCTCCAGCTCCTCAAGCTGCCGGCGCAGCACACCGGGGCGCTGGCGTCCGCGCCCGGGCGAGCCGGCAGAAGAGAGGCCCGTCAGCGTCTCCCGATGCTGGCTCAGCGTCAGATAAAAGGCCTGGGGAGAAGAGAAGAGGCGCTTCTTGAGCAACTTCAGCACGAACTCGGCGGCCAGGCGCTCCTCGCTGTTCTCCTGAGTGCGGGCCAGGCGCAGATGCCCATATTTCTGCAGCAAGCGATGGAGGTGGCGCTCCTCCTCGGTATAGGAGACGACCAGCGGCTCCAGGCGGCGCTGAGGGAAGCGCGGCGCCCCATCCCAGGCCTGCAGATCGGATTTCAAGCGGCGCACCATCACCTGATGCAACTGTTTTGGATTCACGGGCACGCCGCGCGCGAAGCGCTGGGGATCGAGCAGCTCCAGGAGGGCCGTAAAGCTCTCGGGGTAGCCATTATGAGGCGTAGCCGAAATGAAAATCTTATGTTCAAAGTAGGGAGCGATGCGGCGCAGAGCGCGCGTGCGCTGAGAATCGGTGGCATAGAGGCCGCGCCCGGCGGGGGCCACATTGTGGGCCTCATCGACGATCAACAGATCGAAAGGCCGCATATAGGAGGGCTTCTTACGCTTCTGCTCCTTGGGCCTGGACTTTTTCCCGGGCGGAGCGGGCCGCAGGACTGGCGGCTCCTCCGCCTGTTCCGCATCTTCCGCTGCCTCGGCCCGTTGGGCCTCGACCGCCTCGCTAAAGAGATTGAGCATACGCTCGCGCTTGAGAAAATCGATCGAAGTAATCAGGCGAGGGAAGTGGGTCCAGGGATTGACATAGAGGCCGCGCTCACGGCGGAGGCGGCGCATGCGCTCGCTATCGAGAATGCGGAACTCGAGGCCGAACTTATCGCGCATCTGGTCGCGCCACTGCATTTGCAAGGAGGCGGGGCAGACGATCAGCACCTGGCGGGCGCGGTGGCGCAGGAGCAGCTCCAGCGTGACGAGGCCGGCCTCGATAGTTTTGCCGAGGCCGACATCGTCAGCGATCAAGAGATTGACGCGGGGCATCTCGATCGCGCGGACCACGGGATCAAGCTGGTATTCTTCCAGTTCGATGCCGCTGCGAAAGGGGGCCTGCAGAGCCTGGGTATCGACGCTGGCGATGGCGCCCCAGCGCACGGCGTTGAGGAAGGTATCGAGGCGTTCGGGGGCATCGAAGCCATCAGGCTCGGGCAGGGCGCGTTCCTCGACGATGCGGGCCCCTGGCTCCAGCTCCCAGATGATTTCCAGCTCTTCGCCAAGGGCGTCGTCCTCGATCGAGGTCAAGGTGACAATGTGATAGGGCTGATGCTCATTAACAACGTGGGAACGGAGAAAGAAGAAACCTTGCTCATAGATGATCAGAGGGCGCGTCGGGCCGCTGCGCACATTGGCCACGGCGTAGCGTCGCTGGCGCACCTCGACGAGCTGGCCGGGGGCGGGCGGCTGCTGGGCAAGAGCCGTCATAGTAGAACGATCCTCCTCGCTGGGACCGAGACCGGACGCAGGCCGACCCGCGCTGGCGCGCTGCTGGTGAGCCGGGCTGCGCGCGGCCAGGTTTGCTGCCGTATTCTGCTGCGGCGCGGCTGCGGGCGGGCCAGGCCCCTGATCAGCTGGCCGGCTGGCTAGCCGGTGAGTTGCTTTGTCGGTTAGTTGGTTAGTTCGTTCGCTCGCTCGCTCACGAACGAGCGAGTTGGCCAGGTGGCCGGTCATCGATCCCTGGACTTGCAGTCATATTGATATGCAGCCAGGAACGCAGTTTCACAGTATAACATGGTCGTTCTCTGTCTACAATGGGTGATTTTGAGGAAGTGGTCATTGCAGAGGCAGTGCACTGCTCCTGAAGGGGAAGGCGAGTAGCTGGTGAGCCGCTGCAGCGGCAGTCGAGCGCTGTCGGGGCAGGTGACGAGTGGGCGTGCTGGTTTTGTGATGCGCATTTTCTGGACTACTTATATATTTCTCATCATTTCTATCATTTATACAAATGATCATTTTTTACAGCTCATGCTGTTCGCTTCGAGGATCGCAGTGCCCGGGTTTTCATGCAGCGATGCTCGAATGGCTTGGCAGGCCGCGTCAGGGCCAGAGTGGCTGGCATCATGACCGCGCAACAGCGGTCACTGATGACCGTTTTTTTGGGATGCTCGAAAAGGCTTGACTGAGGCCGCCTGCGATGCTATTCTAGAGAGGGTACCGTCAGAATGCC
>NZ_BKZV01000003.1:724275-755686 GCF_008974285.1 Thermogemmatispora aurantia
GCCAGAGTGGCTGGCATCATGACCGCGCAACAGCGGTCACTGATGACCGTTTTTTTGGGATGCTCGAAAAGGCTTGACTGAGGCCGCCTGCGATGCTATTCTAGAGAGGGTACCGTCAGAATGCCTGTTTAGCCCGCTCTGGGATTGAAACTCGTCCAGGACGCCGATTCAGTCATTCTTCTCCACAGTCAGAATGCCTGTTTAGCCCGCTCTGGGATTGAAACACCGGGCTTACCAACTCTACCAGCAATGCCTCTACGTCAGAATGCCTGTTTAGCCCGCTCTGGGATTGAAACATAATGGCAGTCTGATCGTATGGGGATTCTAAGAGAAGGTCAGGTCAGAATGCTTATTTAGCCCGCTCTGGGATTGAAACACGAAGAAATACGGCGTTGGCGTTGGCGTTGCCGACAGTCAGAATGCTTATTTAGCCCGCTCTGGGATTGAAACTGGCGAGTTTTCGCTTGCGTATACGCCAGATGCGATTGTGTCAGAATGCTTATTTAGCCCGCTCTGGGATTGAAACCGAAGAGGAGCAAATTGCTTTGAAATAGTCGATGGCGCTTGTCAGAATGCTTATTTAGCCCGCTCTGGGATTGAAACACAACCAACCAGATGAGTATTGCCCCGACCAAGATGAGTCAGAATGCTTATTTAGCCCGCTCTGGGATTGAAACCTTGTTGATAGGCCCGCAGGAGCACGCGGGCACTGATGTCAGAATGCTTATTTAGCCCGCTCTGGGATTGAAACATCTTTCTTATAAACTTGTTACACAAAAAACACCGTTCAGTCAGAATGCTTATTTAGCCCGCTCTGGGATTGAAACTGGCTATTCTGCCCGCTCCCAAGAGTCAACTGCCCCGGTCAGAATGCTTATTTAGCCCGCTCTGGGATTGAAACTGTGTGGCGAGCCGGCTCCTTAAGAGCCAGCTCCTCCGTCAGAATGCTTATTTAGCCCGCTCTGGGATTGAAACTATGCCGGTAATTACTACTTAGCAATGCATGCTGCAAAGTCAGAATGCTTATTTAGCCCGCTCGGGGATTGAAACTTCGCGAAGAGCATCTAGCTCGATCTCCCATGCGATGTCAGAATGCCTGGTTAGCCCGCTCGGGGATTGAAACTCATTGTTGGGCTCCTTTCTCCTGCTCCTCCTGGACAGTCAGAATGCTTATTTAGCCCGCTCGGGGATTGAAACGATGACGATCCACTTGGGCTGGTTGGCGTCGATGAAGTCAGAATGCTTATTTAGCCCGCTCTGGGATTGAAACATCCTTGTCCTGATGGTCACGCGCGTCCCGCTCTTGGTCAGAATGCTTATTTAGCCCGCTCTGGGATTGAAACATTGTTGTGGAATTGTGTACGTGTCTGGGTTTGTGCGGTCAGAATGCTTATTTAGCCCGCTCTGGGATTGAAACAGAAACAACGATCTCTTCGACAGTCTGTGGGGTTAATGTCAGAATGCTTATTTAGCCCGCTCTGGGATTGAAACAGAAACAACGATCTCTTCGACAGTCTGTGGGGTTAATGTCAGAATGCTTATTTAGCCCGCTCTGGGATTGAAACGAGGTCCTTGAGCAGCTAGCAGAGATTGCGGCTAGGGGTCAGAATGCTTATTTAGCCCGCTCTGGGATTGAAACTCCGACGCTTGCGCGCGAGTGTCGCCCGGCGTTCGCGTGTCAGAATGCTTATTTAGCCCGCTCTGGGATTGAAACTAAAACGTTGGGGATACCGAAGAGCAATCCGGTTCGTGTCAGAATGCTTATTTAGCCCGCTCTGGGATTGAAACTGTGTGGCGAGCCGGCTCCTTAAGAGCCAGCTCCTCCGTCAGAATGCTTATTTAGCCCGCTCGGGGATTGAAACTTTTCTTTCATCCACTCTTTCGCCCGACAAGGCTCCCTGTCAGAATGCTTATTTAGCCCGCTCGGGGATTGAAACTATGCCGGTAATTACTACTTAGCAATGCATGCTGCAAAGTCAGAATGCTTATTTAGCCCGCTCGGGGATTGAAACGGAGGCTCCTTTGGCGGCCCTCCCGCCGGAACTGTCGTCAGAATGCTTATTTAGCCCGCTCGGGGATTGAAACCCCGTCGGCTAGCCGGCGCAAGGCCGACAGGCCGCGTCAGAATGCTTATTTAGCCCGCTCGGGGATTGAAACTTCGCGAAGAGCATCTAGCTCGATCTCCCATGCGATGTCAGAATGCCTGGTTCGCCCGCTCGGGGATTGAAACACTCGCCCGCCTCCGCCCGGCACAAGCCCAGACGAAGTCAGAATGCCTGGTTCGCCCGCTCGGGGATTGAAACGACGACGTTGACGGTCCGTAGCAGTACTCCAGTGCGTCAGAACGCTTGGTTCGCCCGCTCGGGGATTGAAACCGAAGCTGCCGATTGTGTCCAGCAGCACCAGCTGTGAGGGGTGTTGTGTCAGGTGGCTGTCTCGCCCGCTCTGGGGTTGGAACCAATCGATCTCGTCCTCATCCCTGAAGAGCCGATCGCGTCAGAATGCTTGCTTCTCCCGTCTGGGGTTGAAAGCACTCGGGACCCTGGCTTATGTAAGGAACAAAATGTCTCCTTTGCCCGCCTGGGATGGGCACCGCCTGACTCCACCTCAGAATCGTTAGCCGCAACCCAGGTTAGGAAGCCCGCCTCATCCGCTCCAGGCTTGTAGCCCTTTGCCCCCACACCCGGCCTTCTCCCCCCACCCCTTGACATCCCTCAATCATTCAATTATTCTATTGAATATCAATCTATCGAAGAACGCAGAGCCTGGCGTAGCCAAACCGGTGACGAGACAGACAAACAGACAGAGAGAGCAGGGTCAGGCGCCGAGCCAGGCCCACCAACAACGGTGCGCCGTCCGTCTCAGCCAGCAGACAAGAGCACCCAGAATCAGACAGGAGTATACACAAGAAGAGCGTAAAGTAGGAAAGAGCAAAACAGAGCAGGACAGAGGAAAAAAGAAGAGGAGAGCAGAGATCGGCGTGGCATACCAGCACCCTGAAAGCAAGCGAGCCTTTAAAAACCAGCTCTACGAACAACTGGCGCGCATCGGCAAAGCCCTGGCCAGCCCTCATCGACTGGAGCTGCTCGACCTCCTCGCCCAGAGCGAGCGCAGCGTCGAAGAGCTAGCCCGTGAGACCACCCTGCCCGTGGCCACCGTCTCCCAGCACCTGCAGATTCTCCACGCGGCGCGGCTCGTCGACGTGCGGCGTCGCGGGCGTCAGCGACGCTATCGCCTGGCCTCCGGCGAAGTCGTGCGCCTCTGGCTGGCCCTGCGGCGCACCGGCGAAGCCCATCTGGCCGAGCTGGAGCACCTCGTCAGCACCTGGCTGCCCGAGCGCCGCCACTGGCCCGCCCTCAGCATCGACGCTGCCCTGGAGCTACTCCAAAGCGGGCGCGCCCTGCTTCTCGACGTGCGCCCTCGCGACGAATACGCCAGCGCCCACCTGCCACAAGCGCGCTCGCTCCCCGTCGCCGAGCTGGCGGCCCACCTGAGCGAGCTGCCCCGCGACTGCGAGATCATCGCCTACTGCCGCGGCCCCTACTGCGTCTTCGCCGACGAAGCCGTCGCCCTCCTGCGCGCCCACGGCTTTCGCGCCTGGCGCCTGGAAGTCGGCGTCCCCGAATGGCAAGAGCGCGGTCTCCCCATCATCCAGGCCCAGGCAGCGGAAAGGAGCGTCCTCTAATGGAGCGCATCAGCGTCGAAACCCTACGCACCTGGCTGGAGAGCGGCCAGGCTGTCACCATCCTCGACGTGCGGCCCACCGCCGCTTATGCCGCCTGGTCGATCCCGGGCAGCCAGCACCTTGACGCCTATGAAGCCCTCAAAGCCGGCCAGCCAGGCGGACTGGACCAGCTCGCCCTACCCAAGGACCGGCCCGTCGTCACCGTCTGCGAGGCCGGCCTGGTCAGCCAGCGCGCCGCCGCTCTCCTAGCCGCCCGCGGCTTCACCGCCTACTCCCTGGAGGGAGGCATGCGCGCCTGGAGCCTGGCCTGGAACACGGCCCCCGTCCTGCCCGAACCTGGCTCCTCCCGACAGCCGGAAGCCGCCAGCACGACGCCAGAGCCAGAGCAGCGGCAGGTCATCCAGATCCGACGCACCGGCAAAGGCTGCCTCTCCTACCTCATCAGCGACGGCGCCGCCGCCCTCGTCCTCGACCCGGCCCTCGATCCCACCGTCTACCAGCAACAAGCCCGACAGTGCGGCTGGCAGATCACCGCCGTCCTGGAAACCCACATCCATGCCGACCACCTTTCACGGGCCCGCGCCCTGGCCGCAGCCTGCGGAGCCGACCTCTACCTGCCCGCCCAACGGCGCGTCAGCTTCCCCTTCAAACCCATCGCCGACGGCCAGCAGCTCACCATCGGGCGCCTGCACCTGCAGGCCCTGCACACGCCCGGCCACACCCCCGAGAGCACCTGCTACCTGCTGCCCGGTCCGCCAGGGAGGCCGGCCCTGCTCTTCAGCGGCGACACCCTCTTTCCCGAGGGCCTCGGGCGTCCCGATCTCGACGCCGACCCCGACGAGGCCCGCCGCCGCGTCGCCCTGCTCTACACCAGCCTGCAGCGCCTGCTCAGCCTGCCCGACGACAGCCTGGTGCTGGCCGGCCACAGCGCGCGCCCGCTGCCCTTCGACGGCCAGCCCGCCCTGACCACCCTGGCCACCGTACGCGGCTGGCTGGCGCCGCTCCTGGCCTCGCCCGCCACCTTCAGCGCCCAGCTACTCAGCAACCTGCCCGCGCCACCGGCCCACTATCAAGAGATCATCGCCGCCAACGAAAGCGGAGAGTGGCCCACCGTCCCACCCGAAGAACTGGAAGGAGGAGCCAATCGCTGTGCGGTCACCCTTTAAGCACCCAGCCGGCCAGAACCAGCGTCCCCAATCAGAGGCACCCCAGCCGCAGCTAGGGCTGCGCGCCAACTGGCAGCAGTTCACCCTGCTCGTCATCATCAACGCCTTCGTCGGCTCGCTCGTCGGCATCGAGCGCACCATCCTGCCGCTGCTGGCCGCCCACGACTTTGGCCTGGCCTCCAAAACCGCCATCCTCTCCTTTCTGATCAGCTTCGGCCTCGTCAAGGCCCTGGCCAACCTGCTGGCGGGCCGCCTCGGCGACCGCTACGGGCGCAAGCGCATCCTCGTTGCTGGCTGGCTCGTCGGCCTGCTAGTCTCGCCCCTCATCATCGTGGCCCCAAACTGGGGCTGGGTCGTCTTCGCCAACGTCCTGCTCGGCATCAACCAGGGCCTGTGCTGGTCAACCACCGTCATCATGAAAATCGACCTGGTGGGACCGCGGCGGCGCGGCCTGGCGATGGGCCTCAACGAGGCCGCGGGCTACCTGGCCGTCTCCGCCGCTGCCCTGGCCGCCGGCTACCTGGCCACCGCCTACGCCCTGCGTCCCCAGCCCTTCCTGCTGGGCACCCTGCTCGCCCTCTGCGGCCTGCTCCTCTCCCTCTTCGGCGCCCGCGAATCGCAGGGCCACGCCCGCCAGGAAGCTCGCCAGTTCCAGACCCAGGCCCGGGCCACCCCTGCCGGCACGGCCCAGACCCCGGAGCAACCCGCCCCCAGCTTCTGGCAGATCGTGGCACACGTCTCCTGGCGCGACCGCACCCTGCTGGCCGTCAGCCAAGCGGGCCTGGTCAATAACCTCAACGACGGCCTCTCCTGGGGCCTCTTCCCCCTCTACTTCGCCGCCGCCGGCCTCGACGCCGCGCACATCGGCTGGCTGGTCGCCGCCTACCCAGCCGTCTGGGGTGCGGGCCAGCTCCTGACAGGAGCCATCTCTGATCGACTGGGGCGCAAAGGGATGATCAGCGTGGGCATGTGGGTGCAGGCCATTGGTCTGGCCCTGATGCTCCTCACGCAGGGCTTCTGGCCCTGGCTTCTGGGGGCCATCCTCCTGGGCAGCGGCACCGCCCTCGTCTACCCGACCCTGCTGGCCGCCGTCAGCGACGTCACCCCGCCCGACTGGCGCGCCTCGGCGGTCGGCGTCTACCGTCTCTGGCGCGACAGCGGCTACGCCATTGGCGGCCTCCTGGCCGGACTGCTGGCCGACCTGCTCTCGATTCCCTGGGCCATCGGCCTGGTCGCCCTCCTCACCTTCCTCTCGGGCTGCCTCGCCGCCCTGCTCATGCGCGAGACCCTGCCCCGGCCTCAGCCGTCGCCGCCGCCCTCCTCCGCCACCAGCATCGCCAGCTCGCGCCCATAATCGGCGGCCCGCTCAACCTCGCCCTGGCGCCAGGCCAGATAGCGCAACAGGCGCAGAACGCGCCGCCACTCGCGCCGCAGCCTGCCCTCACGCACCAGCACCAGCGCCTCGCGCAGATAGCCGCCCGCCGCCTTCAGATCGCCCTGACGCAGCGCCACCTCGCCCAGACCCAACAAGAGACGCCCCTGCGTCGCCGCATCGCTCGACCAGATAGCAATCTGATAGGCGCGCTGCAAATAGAGACGGGCCAGATCATAAAAGCCACGCCGGCGCAGAAAGGGCGCAAAGGCCAACACCCCGCGGATAAAGCGCGCATGGCGTCCATTCTCAAAAGCATACTGCAGGCCGGCCACAATATTGCGGCTCTCCAGCTCCAGAGCGGCATCGTCGTTCCCATGCCGCTCCAGCAGGCCCGTCACATAGGCCACCAGGCGCTCGCCGGCCTGCGGATCGCGCAGATGAGCGCTGGCATAATCGGCAATCGTCTGATGCAACAAATAGCGTCCGGCGCCGCTGCTCTCCAACAGGCCGGCATCGACCAGAGCATCCAGCGCCTCCGGCGGAGCCTGGGCCACCGCCAGGGCCGCCTCCTCGCTAAAGCTATTCGGCTTCGGCGGGAAGACCGACAAGGCGCGCAGCACCTCACGCGCCTGCTCATCGAGCTGCTGATCACTGACAGCAATGGCCGACTGCAGCGAGAGCGGCGTCCCCCAGGCCAGATGCGGCGGCTGCTCCAGTGGACCGCGCATCTCGCTGACATGCAGGCGCTGATGCGAGCTGCGCAAGCGGGCCAGGGCCGCCTGCAGGCGACGCGGCTGGCCGCTATGGGCCTGAGACTGTAAATACTTCCCCAGCAGGGTCAAAGCCAGCGGCAGCCCCCCAACCTCCTCGACCAGGCTCAAAGCCGCGCGCCGATCGTGCGCCACCACCTCCGGCGCCCACTGCGCCAGCAAAGCCAGCCCGTCGGCGCTCTCCAGCTCATGAATCGTCCGCGCTCCCTCACCGGCGATCGCCAGCGCCAGGCGCGGAAAGCGCGTCGTGGCGATCAAGACCGAGCGCGGCCCCCCGATCTTGAAAGCCAGAGCCGCCTCCAGCTCCCAAACATCATCGATGACCAGCACAAAGCCGCGCTGCCCGATGGCCGTCCGCAAGGCACGGGCCCGCGCCTCCAGCGACAGCTCTCCCGTTGCCGGCGGCACCCCCAGCAACTGCTCCCAGCGGCGCAGATGCTCCAACACATTCGGGCGCGGCCCCAGGCCCGCCCAGAGCACCCCCGCCTCAAAGCGCGCCAGCACGCGCGGATCGTGCGCCAACGTCACGGCCAGAGCGGTCTTCCCCACCCCAGGCAACCCACAGAGCGCCAGCGAGCGCCCAGCACAGAGCTGGGCCGTCAGCTCCCCGAGCAGAGTCTCGCGCCCGACCAGGCCGCGCCCCTCGTTTGGCAGCGGCGGCATCGTCGGATCAAGCACCCGCTCCTGACGGCCCTGACCTGGGGAGGTCTCGCGCTCCTGCAGCCCACCCCCGGCCTCCTCCACAAAGCCCAGCTCGCGGGCGCTCTTGCCGAAGAGCTGACAGAGCCTCTCGCGATAATAGGGCTGCGGCGAGGAGACTCCCCGCTCCCAGCGACTGACATTCTTCTCAGACGAGCCGATGGCCTCGGCGACCCTGGCCTGCGACCAGCCTCGCATCTCGCGCTCATGTCTCAGACGCAGATTCGGTTTCATCGTGGGCACTCCTGCAGGAGATGACGACCGGCCTGGTCCAGCCCGGCCCGGGCGGGCCAGCCCGCGCTAGGCACCCTCGGCTGCCGCCAGCGCAGGCGCGGGCGCCTGCCCCCAGCCACCACCGCCAGGCGAGGCGATCACCAGGCGATCGCCCGGCTCAGCGCGGAAATGCACCTTGCCCGGCAGCAAGGTCACCTCGCCATCGCGGCGATAGAGCCAGTTTTCCCCGCAGCGCCCCGGCTCTCCCCCCTGCAGGCCATAGGGCGGCAGGCGGCGCCGCTCCGTCAGCAGCGTCACCTCAGCAGGCGCCTCAAAGCGGATCTCGCGCACCAGCCCATCGCCCCCGCGGGCCTGGCCCGCGCCCCCCGACCCATCGCGCAGCGCATAGCGCGTCACACGCATGGGATAGGCATACTCGAACGCCTCCACCGGCGTATTCAACGTATTGCTCATATGCGTATGCACCCCCGACAGCCCATCGAGGCCCGGGCGGGCCCCCATGCCACCCCCCATTGTCTCATAGTAAGCAAAGGGCTGCTGCGTCCGCGGATCGATCCCCCCGGCAGCAATATTATTCATCGTCCCCTGGCTGGCCGCCGGCACCACCTCCGGCAACGCCTGCGCCAAGGCCCCAAAGATCGCATCGACCAGGCGCTGCGACGTCTCGACATTGCCCTGGGCCACCGCCGCCGGCGGACG
The DNA here is from genome assembly GCF_008974285.1 of Thermogemmatispora aurantia. Taxonomy (GTDB): domain Bacteria; phylum Chloroflexota; class Ktedonobacteria; order Ktedonobacterales; family Ktedonobacteraceae; genus Thermogemmatispora; species Thermogemmatispora aurantia. Next base: position 732,904 of record NZ_BKZV01000003.1, read on the forward strand.
CGCATTGACCACCGAGCCCCGCGGCGCAATCACCGTCACGGGCGCGAACGTCCCGTGATTCATCGGCGCATCCTCCGGCATCAGGCAGCGCACCACATAATAGGTCGCCGAACGCGCCACCGAGGCCACCGTATTGACATTGCCGCGCACCTGGGGAGCGCTCCCCGTAAAGTCCACCGTCAACTCGCTGCCACGCACCGTCACCGTCACCGCAATCGGAATGCCCTCGCCCGTCACCCCGTCATCATCCAGATAGTCGGTAAAGCGATAGCAGCCATCGGGAATGGCGGCAATGGTGGCCCGCGCCATACGCGCCGCATAGTCGATCAGCGCCTCCACATGCTCCTCCAGAGCCGCCAGGCCCCAGCGATCGACCAGCTCCTGCAGGCGACGGGCCGCCGTCCGATTGGCCGCCACCTGGGCCGCCAGGTCGCCGCGGCGCTCATCGGGCGTGCGCACATTGCGCAAGAGTAGCGCCAGCAAGGCCCGATTAGGCTGACCCGCCTCCCACAGCTTGAGCGGGGGAATAATCAGCCCCTCCTGATAGATCTCGGTCGCCAGCGGCATCGACCCCGGCGCCATCCCCCCGACATCAGCATGGTGAGCGCGGTTGGCTGCAAAGCCGATCAGGCGCTGCTCCTCCTCGACCTCGACAAAGATCGGCGCAATCAACGTGATATCGGGCAGATGCGTGCCCCCCAGAAACGGATCGTTGAGAGCAATAATATCGCCAGGCGCAAAATGATCGAAGGCCACCAGGGCCTCGGCCACCGAATCGGGCATCGAGCCGAGATGGACCGGGATATGGGCCGCCTGGGCCACCAGGCGCCCGCGGGCATCAAAGAGGGCGCAGGAGAAGTCGCGCCGCTCCTTGATATTGGGCGAGTAGCTGCTGCGCATCAGCACGGCCCCCATCTCCTCGGCAATGGCCGTCAAGGCGCTGCGAAAGATCTCCAGACTGATGGCATCTACCATACGTGCGACCCCTCCTCAGCAAGCTGGGCTGAAGCGGCCTGCGCGGGCTGACGGCGCTGCTGCTGGAGCTGCTGCACGCCCGCCGGGCCATCGCCGGCCAGCTCAATTAAGAGATTGCCAACGGCATCGACGCGCGCCCGCCAGCCTGGCGGCACCACGGTCGTCGTGTCGTATTGGGTGACAATGGCCGGACCGACGAACTGTACTCCCGGCACCAGCGCGCTCCGCTCATAGATAGCCGCCTCATGCGCCACCGGCCCGGCCTCGCCGGCAAAAATGACCTGGCGCCGTTCCAGCGGCTGAACCACCGCCTCCGGCTGCAGCGGCTGACGCTCCAGCACCGGCGGCTCAACCAGGCCGCGCGCCTTGAGACGGACGTTGACTACCTGCACCGGCTCATTGGGATCGCTGTAGCCAAAGCGCCGCTCATGGGCCAGATGGAACTGCTGAGCCGCGCGCGCGCAGTCGCCGCCGAAAGGAATGGTCAGCTCGTACGACTGGCCGACATAGCGCAGATCGAGATAGCGCTCGATCTGAATCCGCTCCCCCGCGAAGCCCTCAGCCAACAGATCGGCCCGCCCCTGCTCCTCCAGAGCCAGTAGCGCCTCCTCAACGGTAGCCTGAGCCTGCTCCTGATCAATGGGCAGCATCAGCGTGCGCACGTAGTCCTTGAGCACGTCGGCCACCAGCATGCCGAGGGCCGAGAGCACCCCCGGAGCCGCCGGGACGAGCACGCGCGGGATCGAGAGGGACGCCGCCAGCTCGCAGGCATGCAGGGGACCAGCCCCCCCAAAGGCGACCAGCGTAAAGTGACGCGGATCAAGCCCACGTTCAACAGAGATCAGGCGAATGGCCGCCTCCATATTGGCATTGGCAATGCGCACGATACCAAGGGCCGCCTCCTCCAGCGACGCCCCCAGCCGGGCAGCGATGCGCCCCACCGCCTGGCGCGCCTGGACGACATCCAGACGCCGGCTGCCGCCCAGGAAGGCATCAGGCAACAGGCGCCCGAGCACCACATGCGCATCAGTCACGGTGGCCTCCGTCCCGCCGCGTCCGTAGGCCGCCGGCCCCGGCACAGCTCCCGCCGAGCGCGGCCCCACGCGCAGGGCGCCACCCAGATCGAACCAGGCCAGGCTGCCCCCGCCGGCCCCCACCGTATGGATATCGATCATCGGCAGCTTCGTCGGATGGCCCCCAATGCGCCCGTCGGTCGTCTCTGTAATCGCCCCCTCGACCAGCGAGACATCGGTCGACGTGCCGCCGATATCGAGGGCAATCAGCCGCTCGATGCCCGAGGCCCGGGCCACAAAGCGCGCCCCCACCACGCCCGCCGCCGGACCAGAGAGCAAGGTCCGCGCCGCCTCACGCCGCGCCATCGCGCTCGATATCGAGCCGCCGTTTGACTGCATGATGCGCAGGCCCGTGCCCGCCGGCAGCGCCTGCTCCAGCTGGCCCAGATAGCGATCGATCAGCGGCCCCACATAGGCATTGAGCACCAGCGTACTGGTGCGCTCGTACTCGCGGAACTCCGGCAGGACCTCCGCCGAGGCCGAGACGTACCAGCCCCGCTGGCGGGCCGCCTCAGCCACGCGCCGCTCATGGGCTGGATTGGCGAAGCTAAAGAGCAGCACCACGGCCACCGCCTCCACTTCTTCGCGCGCCAGCGTGGCCAGGGCCTCTTCGAGCGATCCCTCATCCAGGGGAATGAGCACCTCACCGCGCTCATTGAGCCGCTCGACAACCTCGACCCGCCGCGCCCGCGGCACCAGCGGCGGCACCTTCTGCACGCGCAGATTGTAGAGGCTGGGCCGCGTCTGCCGCCCGATCTCCAACACGTCGCGGAAGCCCGCCGTGGTAATCAGGCCGGTGCGGGCCCCCTTGCCCTCCAGCACGGCATTGGTGGCCACCGTTGAGCCATGCACCAGCGTGCGCAGGCGCGGCAACGCCCCCAGCTCCTGAAGCCCCTCCAGAATGGCCTGCGACGGATCATGCGGGGTCGAGAAGACCTTATGAACGCGCAGCTTTCCCTCCTGAAAGAGCACCAGATCGGTAAACGTGCCTCCCGTATCAACTCCGGCAAGAATTGCAGTCATTCCTGTACTCCTCGACAGTCCTCTCTCCTCTCCTACGACAAGCAGCAGGCGAGCCAGGCCAGCACAGCGCCGATGACCCCGACCTGTCCAGCCCGGCCCGGCCCGGCCCACCTCACGCGCTCAGCGCGGGTTCGTGCTCGTGCGCTGGTCGATCTCCTGGTCGCGCCAATCGGTAATAAACATATATCCCGGGGCGTGAGTGATAGCAAGCGGCGGCTGACTCTCCATGATCACCGCCTGCGGTGTGACGCCACAGGCCCAAAAGACCGGCACCTCGTCGGGGGCCACGGCGATGGGATCGCCCCAGTCGGGCCGTCCCAGATCGGCAATGCCCAGGGCCAGCGGCTCGCCGCAATGCACCGGCGCCCCATGCGCCAGCGGATAGCGCGCCGTCACCTCGCTGGCCCGCGCCACCTGGTCGCCTTTGATCGGGCGCATGCTCACTACCAGCGGCCCATGCAAGCGAGCCGTGGCCTGACAGGGTCGGCTCGTGCGATACATGGCCACGTTGCGCCCTTCCTCCAGATGACGCAGACGGACCCCGGCCTCCAGCAAGGCGCGCTCCGCCGAGAAGGAGCAGCCAAGCAGGAAAGCCACCAGATCGGGACGCCAGAGCGGGAGGAGATCCTCCCGCTCTTCGACCAGCCGGCCCTGGCGATAGACACGGTAACGCGGCAGATCGGTGCGCAGATCGGCCCCGGGCGCCAGGCGGCGCGGCTCAGGGTCGCCTGGGGCCGTCATTTCCAGCAGAGGAAGAGCCTGGGAATTGCGCCGACAGAATTCAGCAAACTCCTCAGCCCAGTCGGCGGGCAGAATCACCAGATTGGCCTGGACATGGCCCAGGGCCAGCCCGGTTGTTGGACGGCGCCAGCGGCCCGCGCGGATCAGCTGGCGCGCCTCCGCCGCGCTCAGGCGAGCGAGTTCTTCCATCTGCATGGCAGTCGTCAGAACCTCCTTTCAGATCAAGGAAGGAAGGCAAAGCACGGCAACGAGTCAGCGGCGCGGCCTAATCGACGGCCACCAGACGCTTGCCGCGCGTCTCCGGCAGCAGCAGGAGAGCGATCAGGCAGAGGGCATAAGCACAGGCACCGAAGCCGATGGCGCCCCCCAGGCCAATAGCTCCCGAGAGGAAGCCAATGATCGTCGGGAAGAAGGCCCCCACGCCACGCCCGAAATTGTAGCAGAAGCCCTGGCCAGCCCCGCGGGCCCGCGACGGGAAGATCTCCGCCAGGAAAGAGCCGAAGCCGCTGAAGATGCCCGAAGCAAAGAAGCCCAGCGGCGCCCCCAGGACCAGCAGCAGCCCATTCGCGCCGCTCGGAATCTGGGTGTAGAGGAAAATCAAGGCGGCGCTACAAATAGCGTAGATGGCAAAGGTCGGACGGCGGCCCAGCCAGTCATTGATATAGCCGCTGGTCACATAGCCCACGAAGGAGCCGATAATGACCACCGCCAGATAGGGAGCGCTGCCCACCACCGAGAGATGGCGCACCGTCTTCAGGAAGGTCGGCAGCCAGGTAAAGATCGCATAATAGCCGCCCTGGGCCCCAATGGCCAGCAAGGTGGCTGGCAGCGTGCGCCCAAGCAGGTCCGGCTGAAAGATCTGCAACAGCGAGCTGCGGGTACTGGGCATCCGGTCCCCGGCGGCCTGCTGCTCAGCGGCGCGCGTCTGGACAAAGACCTCCGGCTCCGGCACGCGCGAGCGCACATAGAGGGTCAGAAGTCCGGGCAAGATGCCCAGGCAGAAGGAGATGCGCCAGGCGATGGAGACCGGGAAGAAGGAGAAGACCAGGGTATAGGCGACGAGGGCCAGACCCCAGCCGACAGCCCACGAGCTTTGCACCATCCCCAAGACACGCCCGCGCTGGGCCGGATCGGCCACCTCAGCGATGAGAATGGCGCCGGCGGCCCACTCGCCACCGAAGCCCAGACCCTGGAGCGAGCGGAACAGGAGCAGGAAGCCGTAGTTGGGCGCCAGGCCCGAGAGGAAAGTAAAGAGCGAATAGACGGCAATCGTCAGCATCAAGGTGCGGACACGCCCGATCAGGTCAGCAAAGACGCCGGCCAGAATGCCGCCGAAGGCCGAGACGACCAGCGTCACCGTGGCAATCAGGCCCGACTGACCGGTCGTCAGCCCGAAGGCCGCCGCCGTGGCTGTCAGCACGAAGGAAAAGATCTGGTAGTCGAAGGCATCGAGGGCGTAGCCGAGGAAGGCGGCCCAGAAGGCATGCCTGGAGGAGCCGCGCAGGGTGCGATACCAGTCCAGAGAGAGGAGACGGCTACGCTGGGGGGTAACGAGACCGCTGTGGCCTTGCTCAAGGTTCATGGCAGTGGGTCCTCCCGCAAGTCAGCGAAGACATAGGCAGACGAGCGGAGCGAAGCGAAGCGCAGTCAGGCAGACCAGCACAGGCCAGGCTGCTGGTTCGGCTGGCCGCCGGAGGGCGGGCGCGGGCGATCATGGGCCAGGGCTGCCTGTGGCCTCCGTTCCCTTCAGCTCAGCTCTGATTTGATAGAGAAGACAGTACCTGAGCGCGGGCCGTAGCGCCAGCCCAGCGGGAGGACAAACAGGGATCATCTGCTCCCCTTCTGAGGGGACAAGCGAGAGCAAGCCGTGCGCCAGCAAGGCCGCCCTTGTACCCAGCGCTGGTGCAGAGCTGCTGTCCGCTCGGCGTTCACAGGATGACGGCCATAGCGTTCGCCCAGATAGGCCTGCGTGAGCTGGGTCGCGAACTCCACCAGTTCAGGCACAGTCATCTCGGTCCCATCTGCAGGATCAGTCTGGCGGCTCGGCTTCCCCTGCTCATTCATTCAGCGCGACCCGGCCCGGCCTGCTCCCGCTTCGTCGTCTACTCGGGCAGCATCGTCATCGCCGCTCTGATCGCTCCCAGGCTTTCCCGAATGCGATCAAGGTGCTCCTGCGGCACGGCGATCGGCTCCTGCAGGTTCAGGGCGGCCCCACCAGGGACGATGCTAAAGGTGCGATTCTGCATCGGCAGCTGGCGAATCCCGGCCTCCACAGGATGATAATTTCCCTCCACTTGATCGAGCTGCGCCAGCACCAGACGCTTGACAGCAGCCGCCTGTTTCTTCGTCTCCGTGGCCACAGCCTGGCCCGCCTGTGAGCCAGCCTGCGTTCCCACCGAGACCCCAAAGGCCGCCGCCGCAATCGTACTGATGCTGGAAACCGAGACGCTCAGGACCGCCACAATGTCGCTCGCGGTCGTGAGTCGCCCATTGCTCAGGACCAGGATCAAGACAAGCACGATGCCGAGCAAGGCCACTATAATGATGAGAAAATCCCGGAGACCGCCGATGAGAGCTACCTGGACCGGGGCCGTGCTCTCCGTCCCTCTCGCCGTCCCCGCAGCTTGCGCTCCATCCGTTGTCTTGGACAGCGGCGCCATATCACAAGCCTCCTTTCAGCTGACCCCCTGACAGAGGACGCTGTCTCTCTCTGGGAAGAAACGTGCCCCTGCCCTTTTTTTGGGGCCATGACTGGAGCCGAGTGGGCCAGTTGCTCTGCGGGAAAGAAGGGCACCTTCACCCCCTACACTCTCCAACGCCGAGGTGAGCGACGCTCAAGCCTGCAGCCTCCCCGTCCTTTCCTTCTCCTTCAGTTAATGAGAGCATGCCCACTGCTACGTCATATCCTGCGGCATCTGACAGTCCTTTCTGCAGACAAGAGTCGTCGAGCAGCTCTGCTTGCCAGCCGTGCAGCAGCATGCTACTATGAAGGCATCTCTCGAAAAATCCGCTATCGCCCCTAGAGGATAGCCACTCAGGCTCGTTGACAAACGAGCCTCGTTGGCTCCAGAGGAGGTAGAGCCTAGATGAGCAAGGCCCATGAGGACGCCTCGCCCTCAACCTACGTCATCGATCCCGAGCAGGCCGCCGAACTGGCACGCCTGATGCAACAGGAGCGTGTGGTGACCGAAGGGATGGGGGGTCTCTTTCCCGAAGGACAGGAGTTGCCCGAAGATGGGCGGGTGCTGGATCTCGCGTGCGGCCCCGGCGGCTGGGCGCTGGAACTGGCGTTCGCTTATCCCCAGCTGAGCGTCTATGGTGTCGACATCAGCGCTTCCATTATCGAGTACGCCCGAGCGCAAGCCCAGTCGTGCCGCCTGGAGAACGTACACTTCCGCACGATGAACATCATGCAGCCGCTGGCCTTCCCCGATGGCTTCTTTGACCTGATCAACGCGCGCTTCATCGCCTGGTTTATGACGCCGGCGGCCTGGCCCCGCTTGCTGGCAGAATGTCGGCGCCTGCTCAAGCCCGGCGGGATTATCCGCCTGACCGAGGGGGAGCCACCGCTGACGACCAGCGCCGCTTTTGAAGCGCTGATGGACCTGGCGACTCGCGCGCTCCAGCGGGCCGGCCAGAGCTTCTCACCAGACGGGCGCCATGTTGGCATCACGCCCATGCTGCCCCGCCTGCTGCGCCAGGCCGGCTTTGAAGAGGTGCACCTGCGCGCCAGTGCCATCGAATGGTCGAGCGGTACCCCAGCCCATGACGGCTTTTTCAAGGACTTCTTGATCGCCTTTGAGATCGGGCGTCCCTTCTCGGTGAAACTGGGCCTGGCCACCCTGGAGGAGCTAGAGCGACTGAGCCAGCAGGCCGTGGCCGAGATGCAGCAAGATGAGTTCTGCGCCGTGAGTGTGCTGCTGACGGTCTGGGGCCGCCAACCCGCCACAGCGCCGGCCAGCACCAGCGAGCAGGAGGGGCAGCCTGGCTGAGATGAGGCCAGCCGCTGTGGTGCCCATCCTGCGCACTCAGCGGGAAGACGGCTGGCGGGACGGGCACCAGGCCACCGCCTCACTCCCGGGAAGAAGGCTGGAGCTTGTAGCCAAAATCGGGAATGGCCCGCCAGCGCGCGCGCAGGGTATGGGCCGCCAGCTTGGGCCGCCGGTCCCGCGTAAAGATCCCCTTGCGATTGCCCTGCACGCGCGTGATGCCCTGCTCCGTCTGGAAATCGGCGAAGTTCCAGACATGCTCACCGATAACAGCGGGGCAGGCATCCAAGACCTCATGATAGGTCTGCAGCAGAGCCGCCTGGTACTCTTCTGAGAACATGGTCGGCGGCTCGTCATGCATGCCAGCGAGGGCATCGGCCCCGTATTCGCTCAAGAGGATTGGCTTGCCCGGCAGACGCTTCATCCACTCCCTCAGCTCGGCCTGCAACAAGGCTCGCGCCGCTTCCAGACGCCCACCGTGGACATACCAGCCATAGTAGCGGTTCAGGGCAATGACGTCGAGCAGGTCAGCAACGGTATCGCTGGCCGGCGTGGCCCACATCTGCAAGGTAATGGTCAGCGGACGGCACTGCGGATCAAGCTGACGCGCCAGGCGCAGCAACGGCTCAAAGTAGGCACGGGCGCCTTCCTCTTCAGTGGCCGGTTCGTTGGCCACCGACCACATGACAACGCAAGCATGGTTTTTGTCGCGGGCGATCAGCTCGCGCAGGGCCTGCTCATGCTGTGCCGCCGTTGTCAGCTCTCGCCAGGTCTGGCGCCGCGCGCTACCCGGGCCAGAACCAAGGTTGAGGTGGAGGCCCACCGCTGGCACCTCATCGATAACGACCAGGCCCAGACGGTCGGCCAGACGCATCAGCTCCTCGGCATAGGGATAGTGCGAGGTGCGGAAAGAATTGGCCCCGAGCCAGCGCAAGAGGTTGAGGTCCTTGACGCACACAGCCTCATCGAGGCCACGCCCGTGAATCGGGAAATCTTCGTGCTTGCCGCAGCCCTTGAAATAAAAAGGCTTGCCGTTGAGCAGGAACTGCCCATCTTCGACGGCCACCGTGCGCACCCCAAACGGCTCCTCGTAGCTGTCCAGAGGCTCGCCACTCCCGTCACCGTCCCAGAGTTCAACCAGGCAGGTGTAGAGATAGGGCTGACCTGGCTCCCACGGCTGCACATCTTTGATGCGTAGCTGGCCTTCCGTTCCTTGACCACTGGCCACCGTCCGGCCCTCGGCATCCAGCAGCCGCAGGCGCACAGCAACCGCCTCGCGCCCGACCCCATCGACGACCACGCGGTAGGAGACCAGGCCATCGGCCCCGTCGAGGGCGCTGGTGAGCACAATATCGCGGATGTAGGTGGCGGGCGTCGTGTAGAGGCGCACGGGACGATGGATGCCGGCATAGTTGAAGAAGTCGAAGTTGGGGATGTCCGTGACCAGCCGGCTGCCGTCGGGAAGCTGCTCCTCGCGATAGTGGGCGACGGGCAGGGTGCTGTAGTCAAGGGTGTTGTCGACCAGGACGGTCAGACGGTTCTTGCCCGGTTGGGCCAGAGCATTGATTTCGGCTTCGAAAGGTGTGAAGCCACCGCGGTGGGCGACCAGCGGCTGCCCGTTGAGGTAGACCTGCGCAGCATGGGCTACGGCCCCGAAGCGCAAGACAAGGCGCCGCTCCAGCAGGCGGCGAGGAATGAGCAGTTCGCGCTCGTACCAGACCCGCCCGACATGGTCGCGATCGGCGGCGGCTGCACCAAGCTCGTTAAAAGAGGCTGGCACCGGCATAGGCACGCTCTCCCGCAGCGGGCGCTCATACCAGCGCTCGGCCAGTCCCTGACCAGGGTCCAGGCGGAACTGCCAGATACCGTTGAGATCAAAGACTTCCCGCGTGTCGGTCATGATCGGATAGAGCATTGCGCGCTTTCAGTTCCTCCTCCTCTGCTTTTCTACTGCTGATCCTGCCTGGAAGCCGGCGTGGGCCAGGATGACACAGCGTCGGGTCAACCCGGCTCGCGCTTGCTCCTCTCCTCCCTTCCTTCTCTTCTGCCATCCCCCACTGGCCCCAACCGCAACCAGTGGGCAGGGGAGAGACGAGGGAAGACGGAGTTGAGGCCCTGGCAAGGTCATTAGGCTTCCGGCCTGCGCCCCCAGACAGTGAGAAAGTTCCAGATGGCACAGAACTCTTCCTGCTGCATCTCAGCAATCGCCAGCTGATAGAGGCGAGCCAGTTCCTCGCGGGTCGCTACGCCCATGCGCACCATGAATGGCTGGATGAGGTCCAGGAAGACCAGGTAGTCCTTGAAGAAGGGATAGTGATAGGGTGTATCCGCCGACCACTCAATAGCACAGGGACGCAGGTGCACATCGACAAAGCCGGCTCGACGCACCAGGCGCGGCAGAACGGGCGTAATGCCGAAGTGGCGCCCATCGGGCGAGAAGCTCAACCCCGCACGTTTCATGGCCAGCGCCCCCAGGGCAGCGAAGCGCTCAAAGGCCGGGCTGGTGGTCAGAACTGGCTCCATCTCGGTCAGGCGAATGATTCCGCCAGGTTTGAGCAGACGCCGGCACTCCGCTAATAGCTGCGGCCAGGCTTCAGGCCGCATGAAGCCACACATCAGGCGTCCATTGATCAGATCGAAGGAGGCGTCGGGGAAAGCCAGCGGCTCCATGACATTCATGACGCGAAAGTGGACATTGGCGAGGCGACGCGACCCGGCTTGAGCGTTGGCGTACTCGACAATCTGAGGGCTGATATCGACTCCAATGATTTCAAGGTGGGGATAAGCAAAAGCGACCTCCAGGGTCCACCCTCCAGGGCCACAGGCCAGATCGAGCAGGCGTCCATCCTCGGGCAGCTGCTGCCCCTCCGGGAAGAGTCCCCCCAGGGCTGTCGTCAAGATACGATCCTGCTGCATGAGACGCGCCAGCTCGGCAGCCTGTTCCGAGTCGATCACGTAGGTATTCTCGCCCGGCTGTGCCTCATCGCGCTCATCCATGAGGTTCCTCCTTCCTCTCATCTCAGTCGGAGAGAAATCAGCCAACTGTTGTGCGCGCCTTGTGCCATCGCGCTTTGTGAGCATGGTACCATGCCAGTAACAAGGGCGCAAGCCTCAGCAAATTCACAGAAACGGGAGCAGTAGCCACCATGATCCCCCACGGGCAAAGAGCGCCCGGCTGGCGCAGCCGCGGCCAGACTGACCAGGGTTGTGACAACTTTGTGAGGATGGAGACACCGGGCGTGATGGTATGGTGATTCCTTCTCTGCTAGAATGAGGGCAACCCACTATCCAAGCTGGACAGGAGAGAACTGGGCCGCTCGGCTTGCTCAGGCGCGCCTCCCGCCACCTCAGCAGGGGATAGCGCGCCCAGCGGGGAAGGGAGTCAGGAGAGGAGCCGCTATGAGCTATCGTGATCGCTCTTTGTTTGCCGATGAAGCTGCGCCGGCGGAGCGGGCCGCGGCTCTTCAGAGGGAGCTGCTGACCCTGCTACCGGCACTGGCAACGGCGCCGCTGGCAGAGGTGGCCGCCGCCTTGCTGGAGACCCTGCGTGAGGCGACAGCCGCCGAGCACGGTGCCCTCTTCCTGCACTGGGACACCTCTCAGGAAGCTCCGCAACAGGCGGAGAAGCTGCAGTTGCTGGCGGCGCAGCGCCTCGAAGAGGAGCAGGCCCGGGCGCTGGTCAGTGTGGCCGGCGCCGGCAGTCCGCCCACACCGGCCAGGTTCAGCGCTGGCGAGCAAGCCTTGCGCCACAGCCAGGTACAGACTGCCGAGACAGGCTGGCTGCTGCTGCATCTGCCGCTGGTGACGCTGCGAGCAGAGAAGGCAGATCCTACCGCAGCCAGACCCGCGCTGCTGGCACTGTTAGGACGTGCGAGCCAGTCAGCCCTGTTTGATGGCTGGCTGAGGGAGAGTACGGCCCTCATCGCCGCTAATCAGCACCTGCTCACCGCCCTGGTGCGTCAGGCCCTGCTCGCCGAGCTGCTGACTGGCGCTGGACAGGCGTCGCCAACGCCTACAAGCCGGACCACGCCAGCTGGTCCTCAGAGCGAGCTGCTGGCCACGCTCAGCCACGAGCTGCGCAGCCCTCTGGCGATCATCAGCGCCTCCGTTTCGACCCTCCTGCGCCACGAGCGTCGCCTGCCCCTGGCTGAGCGCCGCCTGCTACTGGAAACCGTTCAGGAAGCCGGCGATCGCCTGATTCAGCTCTGCGACCGCTTTCTGGAGCTGAGCGAGCTGGAGGCCGGTCTGCTACGCCTGGAGCCGACCGCCGTTGACCCGCTCAGTGTAGTGCACGAGGCCCTGCTGGCCGCCGCGCAGCGACTGGCGCCCGAGCAAAAGGAGATATTTGCCTTCCAGGTGGTGCCGCTCGATGCAAGTGGGGTCCCAACGGAGAGCATTCCCTCAGTGCTGGCCGACCGCCGCCGTCTGCGCGAGATCCTTGATCACCTGCTGGAGAACGCCATTCGCTTCTCGCCCGCCGGGGGCGAGATCCGCGTGGTTCTGCGCCCGCAGCCGGCCTCTGCCGCCGGAACCAGCCAGCTGGCGCCCGCGGTAGAGATTTGTATCAGTGACCAGGGGCGCGGCATCCCGCCGGAGCAGCTTCCGCAGATTTTCCAGCGCTTCTACCGCGGCGATACTGGCCTGGCACGTCAGGTCGACGGCCTGGGACTGGGCCTGACGCTCTGCAAGTATCTGGTCGAGCTGCAGGGGGGCCAGATCTGGGCCGAGAGCGAGCCGGAGCAGGGCAGCACTTTTCATCTGCTGCTGCCAGCCATCACGCCGGCAGCCTGAGCTGGCGTCGGACCGGGCCCTGGCGAGCCGGCTAGCTACCCTCACCGCCGCTCTCCGCCCCCGATCCGACAACGCGCTCGTAAGAGGAGGATAACAGGAGCATGGTGCGTAAGATAACAATCTTGTGCGTTGACGACGATCCGCATCTCTTGCGCCTGGTCTCGCGCAACCTGGAGCTGGAAGGCTACGCTGTCCTGACCGCCAGTGACGGCGAGCAGGCCCTGGCCGTATTTAAGGAGCAGCAGCCGGACCTGATCCTGCTCGACGTGATGATGCCCCGCCTGGATGGCTTCAGCGTCTGTCAGCGAGTGCGCGAGTATTCCGGCGTGCCCATCATTCTGCTGACGGCCCGCGGCCAGGATCAGGATAAAGTGCGCGGCCTGGATTTGGGCGCTGACGATTACCTGACGAAACCTTTTAGCATTGAGGAGCTGCTGGCCCGCGTGCGCGCCGTGCTGCGCCGCGCCCAATTTAGCAGCGGCGAGCGCGTCAGCGGGCTGCGCTCGATTATTACGGTCGGCGATTTGACCATCGATGATACGCGCCACCTGGTCACGCGCGCCGGGCACGAGATCGCGCTGACACCGACCGAGTATCGGCTGCTGGCCTATCTGGCGCAACATGCCGGGCGCGTGGTGACGCAGGACCTGCTCTTAGAGCGCGTTTGGGGAGCGGAATACGTTGGTGAGAGCCATATGCTGCAGGTCAATATCAATCGCCTGCGGCGCAAGCTGGAGGACGACCCGGCTCACCCGCGCTATATCCGCACCAAGGTCGGCGTTGGCTACATGCTGGCTGCTCCCGAAGACCTCGCCTCGTAAGCTGACCACAGCTCGCTCGCTCCTCCCAGGCACTGGCCCGACCCCGACCAGGGAGAAGACAAAGAGAGAGCCGGGGGTGATCACCCCCGGCTCTCGTGCCTGCTAGCATGCCCTGCATTTGAGCGCAGCGGCAGATCCGCAGCCCCAACTAGCGACCGCCAGCTCCAGCCTCCAGCGGCTCTGTGCGCTGCGCGCGCAGGCGGCTGAGCAGCGAGCCAGTCCACGGTGTGCCCAGCAGTGGCAGCAGGAGGCTATCGAGTCCATAGTAGCCGGCGATGCGCCAGGCCAGCATCAGGAGCAGTCCAAGCGTGCCCAGGATCGGGTTAATACTGACCGCCCCAGCCAGCATGAAGTTCAGGTTCATGAAGACGCCGAAGAAGGCCGCGATACCCGTCAGGGCGCCGAAGATCAGGCCCAGACCAACCAGAACCTCGCCAAAGGTCACCACGTAGGCGAAAGGGCCAGCGTTTGGCAGGACAACGTGCTGCAAGAAGGCCGCGTACCAGCCTTGCACTGCCGCATGCGGCCCGCTGCTCAGCGCTAACGCCCCTTTGACAAAGCCTTGCAGGGCGACCCCATCATGGCCGCTAAAGATCCACGGGCTGCTGACGCGCTGGCCAAAGCCGGTCCCAAAGGCGAAGTTGTAGCCGGTGAGCTTCTCAAGACCGGCGGTCAGCCATTCGTAGCCGACGTAGAGGCGCACGAGCAGCCACAGCCAGGCGATGCGCGTATCGGCGAAGAGGAAGCGCGCCAGCGGCGGCTCAGGAATTTGAGTAACAGAGCGCGGCTTCAAGACACCGATAATTTTCATAGGTGGTCCTCCCTCCTGTATCAGTGCGAACAAGCGATTCTTCATAAGTCCGATGCGATGGCCCACGCCGCGCGGCCTCCGCTGCCCGCCTCCGACGGCTGGCTGCGCCTGCGCCGCCCGGGCGAACAGCGGAGAGCATCAGCGATCGGGCTACCGCTACCCCCTCTTCCCTTTTTTCCATCCCAGCCACTCCCTGGCCTCCTCCATCTCCAGCCCCTACCACCGCTTCCAGAAGGGAATATAGCCCACACTTCTCACGAGAGGCTCTCGGCCACCTTCGTCCTCATCACAGGAGCGTCACAGGCCCCCACTACGACCGTGTTCCTCTCTCTCCCCTCCCCGGTTCGGCCCACCCCTACCCCTCAAGCAAGTATGACTATACGACACACAGCAGGAGCCGCGGCCTCAGTGATAGTCGCCGCCATTACCGATCATCGACCGAGACCTGTGCTTGAGCTGTGATGCCTTTGAGAGAACGGGAGCCGGCTTTGTGAGGGGGCTGACACCCGGCAGCGCTACTGTTCTCAATGCGAGCTGATCTGATCCTGTTGAGCTGATTCCAGCCAGCCTACCAGATCGGCCCGCAAGCCAGAACATACAAGGCGTGATCGTTCAGCTCAGATGCTGAAGCCAGTCAAAGCGCTAAAACTATCCCTGTCCATAGATAGGAGGCAGTACCATGGCATCGCAAGAAAGGGGAGAGGTCGTCAAGGAGACTCAAACGCAGCCAGCCGCCTCTGCTTCTCCCGAAGCCGGCCCAGACGAGCAAGCGCCAACCCAGCGCAATGGTATAGCCCAGGCGGGGGAGCCGGAGCGGCCGCCGGCCTCGGTAGCGAGGCCAATCATCCTGGAGGCAGGCAGCTATCGCCCGGAGACCTACCGCCAGCTCGCAGATGGAAGCGGCCACGTCGTCTTCGTGCGTCGTCGCCAGCCGAAGCCCGCCTATCCCTGGCGCCGGGTCTTCGCTCCGCTGGCCGTTCTGGTCGCTGCCTTGCTCGTCATGGTGGCCGTCCTCAGCTTTGGCCTCGGCAGTACCCTTGCCAGCGGCGGGAGCGCCACAAGCAGCACCAGCTCGGATCAGAGCACCACCATGAGTGGCATGAGCAGCATGAACACGAGCGGCCAGGACGCCAATGCCACTGCCACAGTCGCGGCTCTGCCACGGGCGACCCAGAGCCAGGGCAATCAGCTCGCCCCCTACGTGCGCGATCCTGACGGTGCCAAACACTTCACCCTGGTCGCCGAGCAAGTGCTCTGGGAGGTTGTTAAAGGTAGCTGGGTGCCAGCCTACACCATCAACGGTACCGTACCAGGGCCGATGATCCGCGTCACCGCCGGCGACCACGTGCGCATTACCTTCATTAATCATTTCCATGAGGCCACCAGCATCCACTGGCACGGTCTGGAGGTGCCCAGCCAGGAAGACGGCGTACCCGGCCTCGGCCAGCAGCCGATTCAGCCAGGCCAGAGCTATGTCTATGACTTCACGGTCCACGACCAGGACGTCGGCACCCACTGGTATCACAGCCACTATAACGACCTGAATGAAATAGCTGGCGGCTGCTATGGGGCCTTCATCGTTGACCCGCGTCCCGGCTCGCCCCAGGCCCGCGCGGAGGTCCATGCCGACGTCGACTACACGGCCTTCATCGGCACGCTGCCCGGCGGCTACTATGTCATCAATGGTAAGAGTTTTCCCGATACCCAGCCGCTGCACGTCAAGCATGGCCAGACCGTGCGCCTGCGCCTGATCGGGGCCGATACGCTGAGCATCCACCCGATGCACCTGCACGGGCACACCTTCACCGTGATCGCCCAGGACGGCCACCCGCTCACGCAGCCCTATCAGCGCGATACCCTGCAAGTCGCCCCCGGCGAGACTTACGACCTGATCTTTACGGCCTGGGCCGCGCCGGGCAGCATCTACCCCTTCCACTGTCACATCCTCTCGCACCTGATGAATCCAGGGCAGAATGCGAGCGAGATGGGCGGCCTGGTCATGTTGGTGATCTACGACCGTTAGCAGATTGATCACTCAGTCGCTGAGGCACAGGTTCCCGACAAGCCCCACAGCAGAAAGCGCCTGGACCATCCTTCAGTCCAGGCGCTCGCTTTTGTCTGTGAACTGTACCACGCAATAAGGAAAGGCGGCGGCCAGCTCCCACCTTTCTGCTCACTCTGGTGCTGATCATTCTGTCCGGTGCCAGTCCACTATCAGGCGCCGGCTTCCGGTAGGCCTGGCGTCGCCGCGCTGGCCTCGCTATCCAGCCGCTGCTCACAGCCCTCCTCGCTCTCCTCACGCAAGAGCGGCAGGCGCACAAAGAAGGTCGAGCCTTGTCCCTCCTCCGACTCAAACCAGAGACGGCCTCCATGCTGTTCTACCAGGGCGCGGGCCAGGTAGAGGCCAAGGCCGGTTCCCTCGATGCCCCAGGCGCGGGCATTCTCGGCCCGCATAAAACGCCCGCCGATCTGCCCCTGCTGATGACGCGGGATGCCGATGCCATGATCCTGGACGCTGATCAAAATTGCCCGCCCATCGCGCTCGGGCGCCACCCTGACCTCAACCGGGCCACCCTGGGGGCTGTATTTAATGGCATTCTCCACCAGATTGGTCAGGACCTGCTCCAGGCGATGGGGATCGATCAGGGCCACTAGCGGCTCCGCTGGCGCCTGCACCGTTAGCTGATGGCGCGCGGTCGTTGGCTGGAGGCGCCGCACCACCTGGCGCACCAGGGGGACCAGGTTCGCCGGCAGGCGCTGCAGTTGCAGGCGTCCGGCCTGCAGGCGACTGAGATCGAGTAGCTCCTCGGTCAGGCTAACCAGACGCGCCGTGCCCTGCTGGATCTCTTCCAGAGCCTCCCGCTGCCAGGTGGCCAGCGGAGGACCGTGTCCGCGCTCAGTCTGGCGCAGGAGCATCTCGGCATAGCCGGTCAGAGCAGCCAGGGGCGTGCGCAGCTCGTGAGCTGCGATGCTGATGAACTCATCCTTCAGCTCGTCGGCCTCTTTGAGGGGCGTCACGTCCTGGTGAATGACCAGAGCGAGCGGCTCCCCCGGCTCACACTGGCGCAACCGCTCGCCTTGCAGAGCCTCGGGAGGGACATGCAGCGGCAGAGCGCTCACCAGTACGGGGAGGAGGGTCCCATCGGCACGGCGCACCTGCTCCTGATAGAGCGAGATCGCCTGTTGCTCGCGCAGGACACGCAGCGTGACCAGCTCTTCAGGCGTCAAAGCCTTGCCTCGCTGATCGCTGATGACAATGCCATGCCTCTGCAGAAATTCCAGAAACGGCAGACCCGGTGGCCAATCGGTCCCCCAGACCCGGCGCACGGCTTGATTGGCCAGCAGGAGACGGGCCTGCTCCCCGGCCACCAGGGCCACAGCAAAAGGCAGGGCCTCAAAAAGCTGCTCCAGCAGTGAGAGATGGCCCGCCAGCATGGCCTGCGTCTCGCGCTCGCGCTGGCGCCGCTCGCTGATGTCACGGTTGATTTCCAGGGTAGCCAGAACCTGGCCCTGCTGATCGCGCACCAGGGCCTGCCGGCTCTCGACCACGACCAGGCGCCCATCACGACAGACCTGAGTCAGTTCCCCTTCCCATTGACCGTTTTGCTCCAGCACGGTCCGCACCGCCACCTCTCCTTCGGGGAAGCCAGTCTTGAGTAGGCGCGTGCTGATGCGCCCAAGAGCCTCCTGCGCAGGCCACCCGTAGAGACGCTCAGCTCCGCGATTCCAAAGCAGAATGCGATCAAGAGGATCACGCACAATAATGGCGTCGTAAGCCTGATTGAGCAGCTCGCCCTGCACGCTCAGATTCTGCAACAGGAGGGCCTTCTCGCGCTCGGCCCGGCGCTGGGCGGTCATGTCACGTACGGCAGCAATGACATAGAGTTGTTCGCCGACGCGCAAGGGGCTGAGGCTGATCTCCACCGGGATCTCGCTGTTATCCTTGCGACGGGCAAAAAGGCGTAAGCCGATGCCCATCGGACGCAGGCGCGGGGCTTTAAAGTAGTGGGCGGCATGCCGACGATGGATCTCGCGGAAGCGCTCCGGCAGGAGAAGATCCAGCGATTGGCCGAGCAGCTCCTCGCGGCTATAGCCAAAGACCGTCGTAGCCTGGGCGTTGACCTGGACAAGATACCCCTGCTCGTCTACAACGATGAGGGCATCAGGCAGGAGGTCGAGGAACTGGCGGAAGAGCGCTGAGGTGACATCAGCAACGATCGGAGGAAAGGCCGAGGGGACTGGCTCCCCCTGCCCTTGCTCCGGCGCTCCTTCTCCTTGAGGATCGTGCGCTGTCATGACACCTCCGCTTCGCATGCAAGCAGGCAGTAAGGTCACTCAGAGAGCAAGTCAGGGGCGGGGCGGCTGCGCTCGCTGGACATTGCTGCCTGTCGATGCGGCAAGTTCTCGCCACAAGGATTATAGCATCGCCGGCTGCCAGCGACAAGCACAGCTCTGCCCAGAGTGGCCCGTCGGTCTGGCTGGCTGCTCTGGCCTGGCCATCTTTCCTGTCAGAGCAGCCAGCAGGCAATCAAACAGACCAGGCTCTATCAGCCTTGAACAGAGACGGCTAGCTTCATGCCGGCTTCATAGTGCCCTGGCAGAAAACAGGCAAATTCGGGATGTGAGCCAGCCGCAGAGCGGGGAAAGGTATAATCGAGGGTCACAGTGGCTCCAGGTGGAATGTTTTCCACCGCTGCCAGAGCCAGATGGTGCATCTCATCCATTGACATATGCTGCGCCATCGAACCCATGCTGTGCGGCATAATGAGAAACTCGTGGGCCACCATCCCTTGATTGGTAATCACAAAGTGATAGGAGACGCCAGGCTTAAAAGTGGTCAGCGAGGCCTGGATCGCAAAGTCACGCTCTGTAATTGCCACGGTCTGGGACCCGGCGGGGGCCGAAGTCTGCGCCGGCGCCAACCCGCCACAGGCTGCCAGCACGAGGGCCAGGGAGACCAGTAGCACAAGCCATCGTCGCCAGTTCCAGATATGGCGCATATGCTTTCTCTTTCACTCCTTTCTCATCAGACCTGGACCGCCTGGTAGACAGAACCGCCGCGGCTGGACTGGCCATGACCAGACGATCTACTGCTTGTTCTCACTTCTTCACTCAGAACATACTATAGCAACCAGCGAAGACCCGCGCCCACGAGCAGTCAAGGTCAGGTCAGGCACCATCCTGGCCCGCCTGTCCGGGATCACAGCGAGAGGCTTTCCTCAGCCTTCTGCCGACCAACGCTGGTTGGCTTTCCATCTGTGCCGGTGAGTGCCAGGACGGACGAAGGCGGCAGTCCAGGTTCAGCCCCAGGCCCAGGGGGCTGGACCTGGGGAGCGCGCGCCGCCTGATAGGCCTGCAGGATCGAACGAGCAGAAACGTAGCCTACCAGATAGCTGGAGCCAGCCCTCTCCTCCACTACCGGTAACCAATCGCAGCGCTGCTCGAGCAGTAGGGCCAGCACCCGATCAAGCGGGTCAGAGGGCGTCACCGCCAGGGCCTGACCTGGCTCAAGCAACTCTGCCACGCGCCGCTGCTCCCGTTCGGCAGCCGCCACCGCCAGCACCTGCGCCAGCGTCAGCCTGCCCAGCCAGATCCCCCGCTCATCGAGGACAGCCACACTGTCGATCTTCCACTCCCTCAGCAACGACTCGGCCTGGGAGAGCGATAGGTCACTGCTTAGCACAGGCTGAGGAGGCAGCAGCGCTTGCCGGACCTGGAGGAGCGAGAGCAGGGGCCACGACCAGCGCCGGCGATGCGCTGGCGAATCGGCCCGTGTTCGCAGCTGATTGCTGTAGATCGATTGCTCGCCGACGATAAGCACGGCTATCCCTACGGCCAGCATGGCCGGAGCCAGAAGCGAAAGATTGCCGGTCATCTCAGCGACCATCAGCATGACCGCCAGCGGCGCATGGGCGATCCCGCCGAAGAGCGCCATCATCGCTACGATGACAAACGGCGCAGGCACCCCCGGCAAGCCCGGCACCAGGGGAGCTAGCAGGCGCCAAAATGCCGCCCCGACGGCAGCCCCAATCACCATGCCAGGGCCGAAGATCCCACCCGAGCCACCCGAGCCAATAGAGAGACCAGTCGCCAGGATCTTGAGGAAGGGGAGCGCTAGCAGCACCCAGAGCGGCCACGCAATCAGGCCCGGCCCCATCCAGAGCTGCACCCAACCGTAGCCCATACCCAGAACCTCGGGAACCGCCAGGCCGATGAGTCCCACCAGCAGGCCGCCCAGGGCCGGTTTGAGCCAGCGCGGGCATGGCAGACGATGAAAGAGAGCCGTCAGGCCGTAGAAACCTGTGGCATAGGCCCGCCCAACTAGCCCGCAGAGCACACCAAGCAGGCCATACCACAGCAGCTGTAGAGGCGAGCTGAAGGCCAGGTTGGCGGGGACGGCAAAGATGGGACTCCAGCCTGAGAAGACGCCAAAGACGCTGTATCCAACAATCGAGGCGATCAGTCCCGGGAGCAGCGCCTCAACTTCTAGATCCTCTTTATAGAGAATCTCCGCAGCGAGTACAGCCCCCCCAAGCGGCGCCCGAAAGATTGCTCCAATGCCGGCCCCGATCCCCGTGGCGATCGCCAGGCGACGCTCGTAGGCATCGAGATGCAAGAATTTAGCGAGTAAAGAGCCAAAGCCAGCGCTGATCTGGGCAGCAGGCCCTTCACGCCCACCGGAACCTCCAGATCCAATGGTGATAGCCGAAGCGATAAGCTTGATCAGGGGGACCCGCGCCCGGATCGGCCTGCCCTGATGAAAGGCCGCGATCGCCGCATCGGTTCCATGTCCTTCGGCCTCAGGCGCCCAGCGAAAGACAATCAGACCGGCCAGCAGGCCGCCACCGGTCGTCACCAGCGGCAGAAGCCAGGGACGGGACGCCGCCCAGAGCGGGGCCCAGGCCGTGCTGCCTTCCCCCGCCGGATCAGGCGGTCGATAGCCAATCAGTAGGCCCAGGAAAAAGGCGCTCGCCAGCT
Organism: Thermogemmatispora aurantia; assembly: GCF_008974285.1. Classification (GTDB taxonomy): domain Bacteria; phylum Chloroflexota; class Ktedonobacteria; order Ktedonobacterales; family Ktedonobacteraceae; genus Thermogemmatispora; species Thermogemmatispora aurantia. The sequence goes on from NZ_BKZV01000003.1 coordinate 754,106, forward strand.
GGATGGCTTCGAAGAAGACGATGGCCCCCAGGCCAGCTACCAGACCGATGGCCGTGCTGAGTAGCAGCCACTTCCAGAGCAGATGAGGACGCTCTACCCCCTTCTCACGGCTCTCCCGACGCCCGTGAGGTCTCCAGCCCTGAAGGAGAACGGTCAGCCAATCAGTCAGCATGCACTATCTGCCTCCTTTTCATGATGGGTGGGTAGTCAGTCAAAATAAGGGATAAAAGAAGGGGAAGGGAGACAAGCCCTCGCCTTTACTCTCCTTGCTCACGCTCACCAGAATGGCTGTCGGAGGTCCCGAGGCCATGTAAGACGAAGTCGGCCACCGCTCCAGCCTGGCTGGCAAGCACAGAGGCAGGATATCCAAGCACGCGCGCAGCCAGAACGTAGGATTCGGTGACCGACAAGACCATCAGCGCGCTGGCTTCCAGCTCTGGCACTTTCATTGCACCACAGGCCCGACCCTCGGCCAGCAGATGGGCAATTGCTGCGACGTACTCTCTCAGCAGCGCCGCAGCCTCTTGCTGGAAGATGCGGTTGACCCCATAGAGCGCGCTCATGAAGACATGGAAACTATCGCTTTCCTGCTCCGCCAGCCTGACAAAGGCCAGAAAGAGAGCCTCCAGGCGCTGACGTAACGAATCCCCCGTCACTAAGGCAGCGCGGATCTCCCGCAGGTGGGCCTGGGCAATAAAGCGCAGCATCTCCAGAAACAATGCCCGCTTGTTTTCAAAATAGAGATAGATCGTGCCTTTCCCGATGCCGGCCTGCTCGGCAATGAGGTTAATGTTGGTCTGTTCAAAACCCAGGCGGGCGAACTCGCTAGCTGCTACGCGCAAAATGCGCTGGCGCGTGGCCTCGCGCGTCTGCTCATCGACGATCTTCGGCATGACCTCGCCTCCTCTGGTTCGACAATTCTCGACTGCCGTGTCCCCTTCTTTTTGATTAATGACCGACCAGTCACCCATATTCAGGGTACACTCACAAGGGCCTGGCTGTCAAGAGCAAGGGGCGGGAAGAGGGCCTGGGGCCGGGGAAGTCAGGACGAGGACAGGAGAGCGGCAGCGCTCCCAAAAAAGGCGGTGCCGTGACTGAACCGGAGGAGTCAGCCACGGCACCCGCCTCTGACCGAACGAGGAGTCCCCGGGAGAAAGAGATTCTGTATGAGACCAGCTTCTCCCGGGCCGAACGCCCCTTTATTAGAAGGGCGGATAGGCGTTCTGGACCAGGGTGTCGAAGCCCGCCTGGAACCAGGCCCCGGCCACCGGCGCGTTCGGCATCGCCCCCGTCGGCTGATAGTTGTTCATGGCATTACCGCCATAGTTGGGATCGCACATTTCATCGAAGCCCTTGCCCGTCGGGTTGTTCGGCCCCTGCGGGATCAGGCTGCTGGAGCCATCCGACTCCCCGGGCGGCTTGATCCACACAAAGGCATCAAAACCCGGCGCCGGGTCAGCCTGCGGACGCGCTCCAATCCCGCCCGGCTGGTTGCACCAGTTCCCTCGACTGTAGCGCCGATCAATGCGCGTCTGGTCCACGAACGTGTTCACATCCGTGGCGCTGCTCGGCCCCGTCGGG
>NZ_BKZV01000004.1:0-108653 GCF_008974285.1 Thermogemmatispora aurantia
CCGCTCCAGGCTGGACCCCCAGCCGGAGATAAGGTCCCAGGAAGATCACCTGGTTGATAGACCGGAGGTGGACACCTGGTAACAGGTGCAGCTGACCGGCCCTAATGACCGAACGGCTTGTGCCTTCCTATCCATTTCATGGCGCTGCGTTCTTGGCCGAATGTCGCTGACTGGCTTGTAGCTGCTGTCTGCTCTCTCTCGGCAAAATTGAGGCAAGTGTCTCGCGATCAGTTGTCTCTCACCGCTTATTGAGTGGGCAGTCGGTAACTGCTTCTCCACGTGAGAAAAGGCGTAATCAGCGCCTTTTTTTCTTTCCTTAATTCTTGCCGTCCAGCATGGTCAGTGCCTGCAGGATCTCTTGACGAACCTCTGGATCTTCTTCCTGTTCAAGCCGCTCTCTGAGCGCCCGCCGAGCCTCCTCTCCCCCGATGCACCCTAGTGCCCAGGCTGCATGCCCGCGCACAAGGGCCTCTGCGTCACAGAGGGCTTGAATCAGCGCCGGTACGGCCCGCCTGTCGCCAAGATTTCCTAGCGCTACACAGACATTACGCAGCAGACCACGTCGCTTGGCCCGCCAGATAGGTGTATGACGAAAGCGGGCGCGGAACTCCTCTTCGCTGAGGGCCAGCAGCGGGATTAGCTCGGGTACGCCGCCAACCTGGGGCCGCGGGCGGAACTCATCGCGCCTCCTCAGCCACATCTGCGGTCGCTGTCTGGATCTCACCGCTGCTGCTTCCGTCTTCCCATCTCCGGCCTGCTCCGCTGTTCGTCCGGCCTGGCGCAGCCCGAGGCGCTTCTCCACAACCTGATTGACGGGACAGACCTCCTGACAGATGTCGCAGCCGAAGATCAGGTTCCCCATGAGGGGACGTAGCTCTAGCGGGATGCTACCGCGTAGCTCGATCGTGAGATAGGAGATGCAACGCCGGTTGTCCAGCACATAGGGAGCAGGTAGCGCTCCCGTAGGACAGGCGTATAGACAGCGTTCGCACTTACCACAGTTGGCTTGCAGTGGCTCGTCTGCAGGAAGTGGCAGATTTGTCACAATCTCGGCAAGAAAGACCCAGGAACCCCAGCCGCGTGTGAGAATGGTCGTGTTTTTGCCATACCAGCCGATGCCTGCACGCTGGGCGACGGCGCGGTCAACCATGCGCCCGGTGTCGACGAACAGTCGTGCTTCTAGCTCTTGCCCGGCCTCACGACGCGCATATTCCCGCAGCCAGTCGGCAAACTGCTTCAGCTTGGGCTTGATGATCTCATGGTAGTCCTCACCCCAGGCGTAGCGCGAGATACGGCCCCGTGGCTGGTCATCCTCTGGCTCCTCCGGCGGCTCGCTGAGGTAAGACATGGCCAGGGCAATGATCGAACGGGCCTCCGGCAGGAGGGCGTCGGGATGGCAAGAGACTTCCGCTCGCTCGCTGGTGAACCAGGGGAGGCCGTCCATGAGTCCCGCCGCAATACGCTCCTTGATGACGCGCTCTGTCTCGGGGAATGCTTCTGCCCCTGTGATCCGCACGAGGTCAAAGCCCAATTCATAGCCATATGCTTTGATCGGGGCGGCATCGAGCATCTTCATGGCTGGGCCTCGCTCGATTCTGTTTCAGTCAAGGTCAGTTGGTGATGTCTCGCCTATGGTTCAGCCAGCCAGCAATGCTCAGGAGGAGCACGATGTAGGCGAGCAGCACTGTAAGAGCTTCCGCATCGGGCAGTGTAGAGATACTACTACTCCCAAAGATATAATACCCCTGATGAGCCATCAAGGTAGCGAGATTGTTACCGATCAGGTAGTCGGGAACAGCGCGCAGGAAGGCGCTGACTGGGCCTTGTACCAGCTCGCTGCTCAGCTGGCAGATTTGCCCTATGATCGGCTCTAGCAGATACCAGACGATGCCTCCTCCAATACCCGCAGCACTGGAGCGACCCAGGATGCCGAAGAAAAGGGCAATGACAGCGAAGATGAACCAATTGAACATAGCCAGAAGCAGAAAAAGGCCAGTATGAAGTAACCAGCTCGTCGTGAGAAAAGGGGCTGGACTCGGCGCCTGTCTGAGAAGACTGAGCAGGTAGCCAATCACCAGGCCGCTGATGCTCAGACCGCTGATGCCCACGATAGAGCAGATGAGCATGGCCCCAACCTTGGCAAGCAGAAACTGCGTGCGTGTGGGCCCTCGGGTGAAGAGCAGGCGAATCGTTCCCTGAGTGTACTCGCCTCCAGCTGTGCTTCCCGCGATAATAATAATTAAAATGGTGAAAGGTGTCAGGGCTGTTTGCACGGCAATATTGAGAGAGGTGGGAGGCAGGAGCAACCTGACTACCTGGCCACTCCCGTCTCCTGTTGAGAAGAGGAAGAGGGCAAAAAAAACGAGCAGGGTGGTTAGCAAGGTGATCAGGACCGAGATTCGCGTAAGCGGACGGCGGCGAAGCTTGTAGAGTTCCATCGCGGTCAGACGCAGCAGAACGCTCAGGTAGTCGCGCCGACCCAGGAGAACCGGCGCGCTGGCAAACTGCTCGGCTAGCGGCTGGCCCTCTCTAGCTGACGTAGAAAGACCGGTGTCTATGGGATGCATAGGCTCTGTTTCTCCTCGCTCCTTTCGCTTACTGACGTTTCCCTTCTCCCGGCACGATTCTGCCATATGGCGCAGGGGCTGGAAGGCCACCGAAGGCAGAGGCCGCTGCCCCGTGGGATTGCGCAGCCGCCGTGAGTTCAAGGAAGGCTTCTTCCAGGCTACCCTCCTGGGGATGGATTTCTGCCGCGAAAAGGTTCCGCTGAGCCAGTAAGGCATTAATCTCTGCAGAGCGCTCCGCGGGCGCCTCGACACGCAGTGTTGTTGCGACCTCCCCTCTGGCCTCGCTCGCCTTTCCAGGCTGCTCGCTGGGGCCGACTCCCGCCGCTACAATGGCTTTGATCCAGCTGGCTCCGCGCTCACGTGCCTCCTGCAAGACCTGCAGGGCCGCCCGGGCCTCGGCAGCGCTGTTCATACGAATCAGAATGTGCTCGCTCTGGCGCAGGAGAGCGCTGACGTCACCTTGCTTGATCAGGTTGCCCCGGTGCAGAATGGCTACGCGATTACAGACCTGCTGAACTTCGTGTAAAATGTGGCTGGAGAGAAAGATGGTCTTTCCTTGCTGGGCCAGACGCACGATTAGCTGGCGAATCTCAACCATGCCGACCGGGTCCAGGCCGTTGGTTGGTTCATCCAGGAGGATCAGCTCAGGATCGGTCAGGAGAGCCGCGGCGATGCCGAGCCGCTGCTTCATACCGAGCGAGTATTTGTGATAGGCTAACCCGGCCTGGGAGCGCAATTCGACCAGTTCAAGGATCTCTTCGATGCGCTTGTCGGTGAGAGGATGCCGCGCCATGTCTGAGGCCGCGGCGATGATGCGCAGATTGTCTCGCCCGGAGAGGTAGGGATAGAAGACGGGCGTTTCAACGACAGCACCGATGCGCCGCAGGATGCGCGGAAGCTGATATTGGGTGTCCATGCCAAAGATAAAGGCGCGCCCCGCTGTGGGACGGATCAGCCCCAACAGCATCCGAATGGTGGTGGTTTTGCCCGAGCCGTTGGGGCCGAGAAAGCCGAAGACGTCGCCTCGCATCACGCGCAGATTCAGATCGTTGACTGCCACGAGGTTGCCAAAGGCCTTTGTGAGTCTGGTGGTGCTGATAATGATGTCATCTTCTTCGGTGAGCATGATGTCGTTCACGCTTTGCTCCTTGTGACGTGCTCGCCCCTGAAGGCCAGTTGTGTCAGCTTTGCTGCATACTTCAGCCTGCGGCGCGCGCCGGGAGTGAAAGGTCGGCGCCGATCTCGCGCCGGAGCCAGTCACTGGCTAGCTTTGGTTCCTCTGCTGCTGTGGCGCTCTTGCTGTCTCTTTAGTATGCCCTGTTTGCCCTATGCTGGCAAGTAGCTGGCCAGTAGCCTGTATGGCTCTATTGCCGTCCTGCCTGCCCTGTTGCTCAACGCAAGGGAAGGTTGCTCTGTTGGCTCTCGCCTTTGACATCCTGGTCGGTGGCTGGCTGAGAGGCAGGGTAAGAAGCGAGGAAAGGATGTTACTTTGCCTGATGGGGGGGACGGAAGGGTGGAGGGACGGAAGGAAGAGAGGCGCCGATGTGGTCTATTGATCCTGATAATGGGCGTTTGCCAGATCTGCATGCCGGTTCCAACGGTCATGCCAGTGGTCAGATAGCGTATGGCGGTCCTGAGCCGCCGTGGGCTGTGACGGCTGGCAAGTCGAGCTGGTCACCGCCAGCGCCACCAGCCAGCGGAGGGCGTCGGCGCGCGAGTCGACGGCTACTCCTGGTCGTTCTGGCTGCAACTCTGCTGCTGGCGCTGATTGCTGGGGCGGCCTTCTACTACAGGTCTGCACTCCGTTCAACTCCAGAACAGTCATTAGCCGCTTTTTGTTCTGCTCTGAGCCAGGGTGATCCTGACTCGGCCTATCACTATCTGGACTCAGCTTTGCAGCGTCAGGCTTCTTTTCTGGTCTTCGCTGGCGTGTTGGGCAAGACCGAGCGCTGTAGCTATGAGGCCTTGCATGTGCAGGGGACAACGGCGACAGCAGTGCTACGACTCACCAGTGCTGGTCAGCTGCAGACCCAGCAGGTCGGCCTGAACGAGCAGGGCGGAACCTGGCTGATTAGCGAGGACGAGACGCTCACAGCGCTGCCGCGCTCGCTCAGTGCCTTGTGTTCAGGATTGGAAAGAGGAAAAGCTGAAGCCGCTTACGCAAAGTTGACTCCGCTTTTTCAGCATCATGTCTCTCTGGGGCTTTTCCGCTTACTCGTGGATGGTATCACCTCCTGCTCCTCACAGCTTGAGACGGTAGCCCCCAGCCAGGCCAAGGCCCTGGTCGTGGTACGCTACCAGACGGAGGCCCAGCCGGAGCAGGGCACGGCCCTGCTGGTACCTGCGACGGACGACTGGTTGATCGATGCTCTGTCGTCTTTGTCGACGCCGGAGCGCTCCCTCTTGAGTTTCTGCAAGGCGTTGCAGCAGGGCACTTATGACATCGCCTATGAACTACTCAGCCTGGACTTCCAGGCCCACTTTGGCGGCCTGCGTCAGTTTGTCAACGTGGTTAATCCGGTAATCAAGAGCAATGGGGGGATCAAGAGCTGCTCCGTGGGAGCGGTGCAGAAAAAAGCTGATCGGTTCATTGTGAATGGAGTCATTACCTATGCCAATGGCAAAACGGAAACGGATGAGGATGAGCTGGTGCTGGAGGCTGACCTCTGGCGCCTTAATTCTCTCTCCTGAGTACCCTTGACAGGGGCATGGTCCAGCCCTGGGCATAGCTCTCCTTGAAAAAAGTACGCTTGCTGCGTTTTTTGGAAAGGGATAAGCAAGGGTGAACTGTGCCAGGCAAGACGGGAGTTTCCTCTGGAGTATGGCGAAGATTGGGCTGCCAGAACACCTCAAGCCGATTGTTTGTCACTCTAAATGTTCCAACCACTTCTTGTTTGAAGTGAGCGAGCGAGGCCAGCCAAGAAGAAAAAGGCTTCTAGCCGTGAGGCAATCGCAGACCGGCCAGGGGCAGGCTCAAGTCAGTGAATGACGTGTCGAAGCCACATCAGCTTTGCTTGCGTAGTAATCAGTGGTGCAGTCACAGGGCGGAGCAGTCTGGTCCACTGTGACCAAGGTGTTCTGGTCGGGTGAATGGCTCTAAGCAGACAAGCGGGAAGGACGTAGACCTCGATAAGGAAGAAGGAGTTCTCTAGTGGAAGCCAGCTTGAACGGCCCACAGGGGCGTATCACCCTGGGGCCGGGCGTGACGACTGTGGGGCGTGCGCCCGATAATCAGATTCGTTTGAATGATCAACAGGTTTCTTCACACCATGCGGAATTTCGGGCTGAAGATGGAGGGTACAGCCTGGTTGATCGGGGCAGTACCAATGGCACTTTTGTCAATGATCAGCGCCTGACCAGTCAGGTTCCCTGGCGACTGAACTCGGGCGATCGCATTCGTTTTGGCGAGACAGTCTTTACCTATGAGGTTGCTGGAGCTGGGAGCGAGGCCGAGGAGCGTACGGTGGTGGCTGGTTCACCCGATCAGTTCCAGCCCTCTCCGGCAGCGCCCTCCTATCCTCAGCCAGCATATCAGTCGCCTCCTGCTGCTGCCTCTCCCCTCCAGGGGCAAGGCTATGCACAGCAAGGAGGCTGGCAGGCTCAGCCTTATGGAGGGCCATCTCCCCAGGGCTATGGCCAGCAGCCGCCGGCAGGCCCGCCAGGCTATCCCGCGCAGTCGCCACCCTATGGGCCGCCTCCCCAGGGAACCCCAGCCTTCCCCAGCCAGGCAGCTGGTTATCCCCAATTTCCACCGCAGCCGCAACCACAACCACGACGCAGGGGATGCACAGGTTGTCTGATAGCCGGCCTCCTGGTATTGGTGCTTTTGGTGCTTGCTCTGGTGGTGGTACTCTTTAATCCACTCAATTTCCCTGGGCCTCTCGGCTTGCTTGCTTCTTCGCCTCAGAAGACAGTTGATACCTTCTGCAGCGCTCTGAAGAAGAGTGACTATCATACGGCCTATGGGCAATTCTCATCCACGCTGCAGGCTAGTGAGAGCGAGCAGCAGTTTACTCAAGCTTTTCTGACTATAACGACTCTTGTGGGACCAGTTACCAGTTGCTCGGCCACCAATTTCCAGCAGAATGGGGACCATGCCACTGCTCAGTTATCGTTGACCTTCCAGCGAAGTCCGCGCGTAGTGACGGGCACAATGAACTTTGTGCGTGAAAACGGAACCTGGAAGATCGATCGGGCCCCGCAGACGCAGAGTCAATTGCAGAGCACCTAGCTCAGTGGTGTGAAGCGTCAGCCTGGCGGACCTGCTAAGGGAGAGAAAGCTGGCCGGTCACGCAGTGTGCAAAATTGCCAGTCTGAGAACACTGCGTTGCCGGCCAGTGCTTTTTTTGCGGCAGGAGCGTGGTCAGCTCGGAGAGAGGTTACTGTTGAGGGGGCGACCCTCTGGCTTACTCCCCTGGAGACATGGGCATCTTGAGACCCCACTGGCGAGCGCAGGCCAGAGCTTCGTCATAACCGGCATCGACGTGGCGAACAACCCCAATACCAGGATCGTTAGTGAGCACGCGCTCCAGACGGCGGGCCGCTTCGGGGTTGCCATCAGCGACGATAACCTGACCGGCGTGTAGCGAGTAGCCGATGCCGACACCGCCGCCGTGGTGGAAGGAGACCCAGGTAGCGCCCGAGGCCGTATTGAGGAGGGCGTTGAGAATGGGCCAGTCGGCGATGGCGTCGCTGCCGTCCTTCATGCCCTCGGTCTCGCGATAGGGAGAGGCGACGGAGCCGCTGTCCAGGTGGTCGCGTCCGATGACGATGGGGGCCTTGACGATACCGCGCGCAACTAGCTCATTGAAGGCCAGGCCGGCTTTAGCGCGTTCGCCATAGCCGAGCCAGCAGATACGGGCTGGCAGCCCCTGGAAGTGGATCTTCTCGTGGGCGAGGGTGATCCAGCGGCGCAGGGCCTGATCATCGGGAAAGAGTTCAAGGATGGCCTCATCGGTGCGATAGATGTCCTCGGGATCACCTGAGAGGGCAACCCAGCGAAAAGGTCCCTTGCCCCGGCAGAAGAGAGGGCGAATGAAGGCAGAGACGAAGCCGGGAAAGTCCATAGCGTGCGGCTCGCCTGCTGCCAGGGCCTGGCCACGCAGGTTGTTGCCGTAGTCGAAGACGACAGCGCCACGTCGCTGCATTTCAAGCATGGCGCGTACCTGGCTGACGAGCGATTGGCGAGCGCGCTCGATATAGCTCTGGGGATCGCGCCGGCGCAGGTCGTTGGCCTCGTCCAGGGAGAGGCCAGCGGGAATATAGCCGTTCAGGAGGTCATGGGCGGCGGTCTGGTCGGTGACCAGATCGGGAATGATGTTGCGACGGACCAGCTCGCTGTAGACCTCGGCTGCGTTGCCAATGAGGCCGATCGAGAGCGGTTGGCCGTTATCCTTGGCCTCGCGGATCTGAGCCAGAGCCTCGTCGAGGGTGCTAGCCATCTCGTCGCAGTAGCCGGTCTGCAGCCGGCGCTGGATGCGTTGCGGGTCAACCTCGACGGCCAGGCAGATTCCTTCGTTCATGGTGATGGCCAGCGGCTGGGCGCCGCCCATGCCGCCAAGACCGGCGGTGAGGACGAATCGCCCCCGGAGTGTGCCGCCGAAGTGCTGACGCGCGGCCTCGGCGAAGGTCTCGTAGGTGCCCTGGACGATGCCTTGAGAGCCGATATAGATCCAGGAGCCGGCGGTCATCTGCCCGTACATGGTCAGTCCCAGGGCTTCGAGGCGGCGAAATTCGTCCCAGGTGGCCCAGTGGGGGACGAGGTTGGCATTGGCGATGAGGACACGCGGCGCGTCGCGCTGGGTGCGGAAGATGCCGACTGGCTTGCCCGACTGGACAAGCAAGGTTTCGTCATCTTCCAGCTCTTTGAGGGCGCGGACGATGGCGTCGAAGGCTTCCCAGGAGCGGGCGGCACGTCCTGAGCCGCCGTAGACGACCAGGTCGTCGGGCCGCTCGGCTACCTCGGGATCGAGGTTATTCATGAGCATGCGCATGGCTGCCTCTTGCTGCCAGCCTTTGCAGGAGAGCTGCGTGCCTCGCGGGGCGCGGACGGTGCGCGGTCCACTGGTGCCCGGCTGCCTTGCCGGGCCTGAATGCTCGTGCTGCGACATGCTGTACTTCTTCCTTTCCAGGTTGAGTTGATTAGTTTCTGTGGGTGTTGAGTTAGGGCAAGGTTGTCTACTGCTTGCGGGCGGATTGTTGCCTGCTTATGTTATACAATCTCCCCCTGGCCGGTGGAAGGTGGGGGAGTGCCGGGGATGTCCTGCTGCCTGTCAGGGGGATGGGCATGGGAAACTGCCGGACAGATCGAGGCAGCGAACGAGCATAACGAGCAGAGCTGCTGCGATGCGCCTGTGATAGAGAGAAAGACTTGTCGGCTTTCACTAAGCAACCCTCCAGTGGTCTTGATCAAGACACAGGATATGGGCGGTCTTCCTCATCCTGCAGGTAGTTGGTGTTGCAGGTAGCAGAACAGGGGCAGAGGGTGAGCAACCTTCCGAGAAGGGAAGTGCCTCCTCGACTGCCCCAAAGGTTCTTCTGACAAGGAGGGGGCAAGTTGATAAAGGAAATCCCGAAGAGTGCTGCTCGAGGGAGCAGCCGAGTCCTGTCCTGGCTCCCTGCGCCAGACTGTCCGCCCTCAGCGGGTGGCTGTCCCTGGCCCGAACCCTCTCTGCGTCAGGAGAAGGTAGCTGCAAAGGGTCTGATTTCCTTATTCCCAGACTGCCCGGCCTTAGAGAGACTCAAGGTATGCCCATGATAGAGCGATGTACCACAGATGAAAGACAAATGTCCTCCAAACCCTTGACAAGAGGTCACATCTCATCTATCCTCTCGTTCAATTACAAGAAACAAGCCCTGGCTCGTGGGGAGGCAGTCATGGATTTGCACACACTTGTCCTAAGCGTTGAAGACTATGTCCGCCAACGATTGGCGCGCTATATTGATGAGCTGAGCACCCTCTGCGCTTTTGAAACCTTCACCTTTCATAAAGCTGGCATTGATCAAGCAACGAACTGGCTTGCTGCCCGTCTGCAAGCCCTTGGCATGGAAGTCACCATTGTCGAGCGCCAGGAGTGGGGGAATGATCTGCTAGCCAGGTTACGCGGTCAGAGCGATCGCGACGATGTGGTGGTCCTCCTGGCTCACAGCGACACCGTCTATCCCGTGGGCACTGCTGCCGCACGTCCCCTGCGCCGAGAAGGCAACCGCCTCTACGCCCCCGGCGTCTGCGACATGAAAGGCTGCATCCTGGCGGCGCTCTACGCCCTCGAAGCCTTGCAAGCTCTCAACTGCCGGCCCTTTGGCGAGCTGCGCTTCCTCTGCGTCTCCGACGAAGAAATCAACGTCCGCCACTGCGACGATCTCATGGAGCAGGTTCTCCATGACGCCCACCGTGCTCTGGTCCTGGAGGCTGCCCGTGCCAATGGAGCCATCGTCAGTGCGCGCAAAGGCAACGCTGGCTACACCTTGCGCGCCTACGGCAGAGCCGCCCACGCCGGCGTCGAACCCGAAAAAGGCCGCAACGCCATCATCGAACTGGCTCATCAGCTGCTCCAATTTGCCAGCCTCTCAGGCTGGCGCGAGGGCCTCACCATCACGCCGGGCCTCATTAGCGGCGGCAGTGCCACCAACGTCGTCCCGGACTACGCCGAAGCTCGCTTTGACCTGCGCTTCCTGCACCTTGAGGATAAAGAGGCTACCGAAGAGCGCTGGCTGAGACTACTTCAGCAGCAACGCGTCCCCGGCGTGCGCCTGGAGCTAGAAGAAGATCCTCATCTCAAGCATCCCCTGGTCTGCACCCCTGCTGCGCGTTGCATGGCAGAGCAGGCCCAGGCTATTGCCGCACTCCTGGGCTTTCCCCTGGAGCATGTCCTGACTGGCGGCGCCTCTGATGCCAGCTACGCCGCCCTCTATGGAGTACCAGCCCTCGACGGTCTTGGTCCCATTGGGGGCAACGATCACAGCCCCGATGAATACCTGGTGCTGGACAGCGTTGCCCCGCGTGCTGCGCTCCTGGCCGGCCTCATTGCCGCGCCGCTGCCTGCCGAGGCCGGAGCCGAAGAGGCCGCTGCCATCCATCACACGCACTAAATGTGGCCCAACAGCAAATGGGAAGCCGACAGGCGACAGCGTCAGGCTCAGAGTCAGGGCGACCTGGCAGCAGCGTCAGCAGCGTAACCGCTCAATCCAGGCAATTTCAGGCAGCCTGATAGCCAGGCTCTGGCCTCTTTGCGCCTTGTTCCTCTCCATGCGCTATGCTATAATCTGACGGACGGAAGAAATACACCGCCCCGCAAAGCGGTCCAGTCTCGTCAATAGCCAACGCTAGCAAAGCGAGCAAACCAAAGCAAAGCAAGCTGAACCTGTGCATTGACCGGAAAACCGGAGAGGGAAGGGGAAGCCTGGCGGGGTCGCCGAGAGCCTCAGCCGCTCGGCAGGCAGAAGGAAAGGCCGCAAGCAAGCGAGTGAAGCGAAGCGAAGCAGTCCGGTAAGCGGATACCCAGAGAGAGGGCAAGAAGGATAGGATAAAGAGAGGCGAGTGCCCCGCGGCCCGCGTTGGCTTCCATTCGTTCAGGCAGAGCCGAAAGGTGACTCCGGGCAACTAGAGCAAGTAACCGGATGCTCAGGAAAGGATTCTCCCGCTATGATTGATCCTGATCGCGAACTGGAACCCCGATACCAGTCCTTCCTGGCCAGCCCTGACTGGTATCAAACCAATATACCGTGCCAGGTAGGCTGTCCAGCGCATACCGACGTCTCAACCTACATCGGCCTCATCTCGCAGGCGCGCTTTGACGAGGCCTACCTGCTCAACCGCAAAGCCAACGTCGTGCCGGGCGTCCTGGGGCGCACCTGTGCGCGCCCCTGTGAGCCGGTCTGCCGGCGTAACAAGATCGACGGCAAGCCCATTGCCATTTGCTGGCTCAAGCGTGCCGCCGCCGATCATCGCCAATTCCGCCATCGCGCCGAGCGGCCCCCGATCACCAAAGACAAGAAAGTCGCCGTCGTTGGGGCTGGGGCCGCCGGTATCGCCTGTGCTCGTGATCTGCGCGAGATGGGCTATCCAGTGACCATCTACGAAGCCGATCCCGTGGCTGGTGGCGTCATGGTCAATGGCATCCCGATCTGGCGCCTGCCGCGCAGCGTCACCTACGAGGAGTGCAACGAGTACATGGAGGACCTCGGAGTCGAGGTCGTCTATAACACACGCGTCGGGCGCGACATCCAGCTCACCGACCTCCTCAAGCAGTATGATGCCGTCTTTCTGGCCGCCGGCTGTTATATCTCCAACCCGATTACCGGACCAGACGGGAAGGTCGTCCCCGGCGCCGATCTTGTCGGCGTCATGAACGGCATTGAGTTTCTGGCCAAGACCAACTATGGTGAACCGGTCTTTGTCGGCAAGCGCGTCGTCGTCCTCGGCTCCGGTTTCACCGCGATGGACTGTTGCCGTACCGCCATCCGCTTCGGCGCTGAGAAAGTCTACGTCATGTACCGCCGCTCCAAAGAGGAGCAACCAGCCGACGAGTACGAAGTTGATGAAGCGATTCGCGAAAACGTTGAGTTCCAGTATCTGGTCACGCAGACCGAAATTCTGAGCAAGGATGGCGTCCACGTCAGCGGCATCAAGTTTGTGCGCAACAAGCTCGGCGATCCTGACTCCAGCGGACGCCGCCGTCCGATTCCCATCCCAGGCAGCGAGTTTGTCCTCGACGATATCGACATGGTGATCGCCGCCTTCGGTCAGTATAGTGATTCCTCCTGGATTCCGGCCAAGGAGCTGAATCTGGAGGTCAATCGCCGCACCGGCGTGCCGCTGATCGACCGCGAGACCTGGATGACCAGCTACCCCGGCCTCTTCGCTGGCGGTGACTTCACCGAAGGCTCGCGTAACCTGATCTCGGCCATCGCTGACGGACGCGATGCCGCCATTGCCATCAACCGCTATCTCGGCGGGCAGGATAAGCCGGCGGAGCCACCTGAAGAGATCGAGCTGCCCGACTACCGCCGCGGCATGGTCGATGACTACGAGTCGATCCCGCATGAAAATATTCCGTCGCTGCCTGTCAAGGAGCGCTATAGCTATACCCGCGAGACCGAGACCGGCTATACTCCCGAGCAAGCAGTCATTCAGGCCCGGCGCTGCCTGCAGTGCCAGCTCAACATCATGATCGATCCCTCGATCTGTATCCTCTGCTCGGGCTGTGTCGACATCTGTCCGTACGACTGCATCAGCATGGAAGGTCTCTCGCGCGTGGTCAAAGGTGATCCGCTCCATCAGCTGGCCGAGACCTGGCAGGGCGGCGCCGACATGATCATCGACGAGGAGAAGTGCATCCGCTGCGGCCTGTGCATCGTGCGCTGTCCGACCGACGCCATCTCGATGGTGCAGTTCGAGGTCGCCAGCCCCAACGACCGCTGGACCGTCTCCAAGATCCCGGTGCTCAACCGCGGCCAGGCCAACGCCAGACGCTGATGCAGCGCTCAGCTCAGCCCAACTGAGCCTGATAGCGCTGCCAGACGCAGAAGAGCAAGTAAGCAGGGGGAGCTGCCTGCTTTCTGGGCAGCTCCCCCCTCACTCAGTAGCGCACTGGGAGGGAGCGGGCCGCCCGCTTTTCGCCATCCAGCGGGCACCCGCTCCCTTCTCAGGCGGAACCGCTGCCGTGACGCTAACTACCCAGACGCTCGCGCATAAAGGTCAGCACCACGCGATCGATGCGCTTCCCTTCCAGCCAGCGCTCTTCCAGATTCTCGCGCCCACAGAAGTGCCAGAAAGCCTCACGTGTCTGCTCGTCAAAGACACCCGAGAGCGGGCCGTGGTAGTCACCGCTGCGCGTCAGTAGTTCCTGCAGCTCGCGTGCGATGGCCCCATCGATCGGCAGGATATCCTGGGGATCAGGGGGAAAGAGATAGAGTTTGTGCAATTGCAAGAGGCGAGCCAATTCCTCAATCGGACGAGCATGATCATCGACGCGCAGGTCAATGAAGCGATCGTTGAAACCCCCGTAGCCACCCTTCTCGCGGACCACCAGCAGAGCCGCGGACTGCTGGCCACGACTGTCGCCGCCAGCTTCCTGGCCTGCGGCTAAGGCTGCCAGCAGGCGATCGCAGAGCTGGCCCGACGTCTCTTCAAAAGTGCGCGCCATCGCGTTTACCGTTTCCTCGCTCACCAAAATATTGCCCTGGCAGGCATAATGCTCGCCGACGCGCCCACCGGCCCAGGGGAAGCATTCGCTACCAGTATAGGTGACCGGCGCGCCGCTGACGGGCACAATGCCAACCTGGCGCTTGGCGCGCTCGGCGTCGTCCGCCAGCAGCTGCTCCAGGGTCCCAGCTGCCGAAAGACCACGGGCCAGCAGCTCTAAACCGCGTGGGCCATAGGTGGTGTTGGCCCAGGATTGGGTGGCGATGGCACCGACGCCGGCTTTGGCCCAGGGAACGACGGCTCCCACGGCCAAAAACTTCGACTGGACGGCAACGCCTAGCTCACCCGTCTGCGGATCACGGGCAACGATGGAGAAGGTCATCTTCAGGCACCCCTTACGTGAAGCTGGTTGGGTTGGTTGAAGCTCTGGTGTTGAGGTATTATAACATGCCCAGCCGCTGGAAGTAAGCGAGCGCTGATACAGAATCGCGAAGAAAAGCGATGGGTGGGGGAGGGCGATGAACGAGGGAGGAGGAGAGTCGGGAGAGGAATCTTCACCACTGGCTTCCGGGGCACTGGCGGCCTTGACTTTCAGCAAGCTTTCCGTCACAATGGAAAAAACGCCATCACTGGCAACAGCAAGCAACAAGCGGTAGTACTCACGCGCGGGAGAGGGGAGTAAGTAGCCCACACGCCGGAGAAAATGCAAGGAAGCAGTATGGGTCTAAGAGAAAGAAGGAAGCAAGCGCCGGATTCGCCTACGAAACCTGATAGGTGAGCAGGCCAGAGAAGGTGAAGAGGAGGGGAGGACGGGCGAGGTCCGCAGCGGCTGAGTATGTGAGAAGCCCCGCAAGGCGGGGCGTAGTATGTTGTTGGATGATGGCGCAGCACCACCACTCGGTATATCCCCCGGCCAGGGGCGCTGCCGCGGTGCGCGGTGACGCCGCACGACTTGCTGAAGAGGTGGTCGGCAAGCAGGTCCTGTTTTTGGGAGGATATACCTGATATCCCAAGGAGCGAGCATGGTGCGACAGGACTGGTCGGATGAAGACCTCGTTCAGCAGTTGAAGGAGCGCAATCCCGATGCCCTGGAAACCCTCATTGCGCGTTACTCGCGCGAGATTTATTATTTTATTCGGCTGATTCTCAATGGCGTGGGGGTGGTCCAGGATGCGGAGGAATGCGTCAACGATCTCTTTGTGGCTGCCTGGCAGGAGATCGAGACCTTCGATGCCAGTCGTGGTACGCTCCGTACCTGGCTGACGATGCGCGCGAAGTACATTGCGCTGGACCGACGCCGTCAGCTCTGTCGACGACAGGTGCACGCTGTCCAGCCGGCGGAGGAAAATGGCCAGTGGGCTGCTGCCGATGGCAGCGGTGGGCGAAAAGGGAATCGATGGGGTGGCCAGGAACCAGAGAATCGCGTTCCTTTGCCTCCTCATCCTGATACCAGCATGGAGCTGCTGCTGGAACAGAATGAAAGGCGCGAAGAGTTGCGCCTGGCCTTGGCGACGTTGCCTGAGCTTGACCGCTACCTGATCTATCAACGCTATTTTCGGTTCGCCAGCACGGAAGAACTGGCGGCCAGAACAGGTCTCACTCGCCACGCGATCGATACCCGCCTGTGGCGAGCGCGGAAGAGCTTGCGCGAGGCGCTCAAGGAGTATGCACATGAGTATGAGCGAATTTGAGGAGCAGGCAGAGAACAGGGAATGTCGCGATGCTCTCTCTTTCTCATTCGGTGGCCGCAGGGTGACGCTTCCTCCCGATTTCAGTGAGGAGGAAGTGGCCTTCGCCCAAGAGCTAGATACGCTCTTCTCCCTCCCCGAGGAGGAGATTCCGCCATACTTTGTGCATACCTTACTTGAGTCTGAAGATCCACGTTTTGCACCGGTCGATTCTGGTTTTGAGCAAAGAATACGTGCCCGCGTCTTTCAGCGTCTGAAGCTGCAGCGTCGTCTTTTTGCTCTGGAGGAGAGACGTCTCTGGAAAGAGCTGGTGCGCGGGGTGGGCCTGAGCCGACGCTTCCTGCTGGCCAGTGCCTCGCTCCTGCTCTTCATGATTCTGACGATGGTCATTACTGCCCCATCGTTCGCCTCTGGGCTGGTGATTCTGCTGCAGGGGGTCCAGAGCGGCGTCTATCCGGTGCATGGTCCGTTGACGCGACCTGTGGTCAGCTCGCCTCTCAATGCGACCACAGGCCACAACGATCAGGTGAGCTTACTGGCCGTTCAACGCGAGCTGCATTTCCCTCTCTATTGGCCAGCAGAGGTCCCTGATCACTATGTGTTACGCAACATTTATCTCTACAGCGACCACGTGCGCGACTGGCCCGTGTGGACTGACGGGCCGATGGTGGAGTTCCGCTACTCCTTAATGGCGCCTGGTACCCCCTGGCATGATGCGAGCGAGTTGGCGATCCGCGAGTTTAAGCCCCAAGGCCAGGTTTATCAGGTGGTGGAGGCCGATGCCATTCACCCTCTCCAGGTCGATAGCCAGGGACGCGCGGCGGCCATCTATATTGAAGGTCAGTGGGTGACCATTAATACCTACGCACGTCGCTGGATCTACAACGGTCATTGCGAGCTGCTTACTCAGCGCAATGGCGTCGTTTTCTGGATTGCTGGCCAGTGCTCGCCGCAGACGGGCCTCAATGTGGAGACCTTGCTCTCTGTCGCAAATTCCTTGCAGGAGCTGCAGATACAGCATCTGCTGCATACCGGCGTCTCGCTGGTCTCGGCGACAGCCCTGAATCGCTATCTGCCTGGTCCCTTCGATGGCGTGATCCTCTCGCTCTCGCTCGATAGCAGCCTCGATAGCCCTTATCTCCGTCTGGTTGGCCCGGATCAGCCTGCCGATAGCTTGGGCCAGGCCAAGATCTCGTCATCTCATGGCTCACCGGTCCAGAGTCATCAGAGTGCCAGCGGCCATACGACGGCTGTTTCTTCCCAGACGGGCCAGCATCATTCCTAGCTAGAGGAGCGCCGGGCGGGCGGGCCAGCCTCTCCTGTTCTGTCCTGTCTATCTCGCGGCTCTGCGCGGGTCTTCTCTGAACTGGTTTTCTGGCGTGGTTCCTCTCTGGACAAGGACCGGGCTGATCTGGTATCCTCTAAGAAGAGAAGCACGATTGTGGCGCTGCTCATTTCGCGCGCTAGCTTGCTCGCGAGGGAAGAGCAGCAGCGCGATCTTGCTCAAGATGGTGCTTCGCTCTGCAACGACGCTGAGCGGCGCCAGGAGGAAGGAGCTTATCCTCAAAGGAGAGGGTCTATGAAGGCACAGGCTACGCAAAGGAAGGCCCAGTCTCGACGGCGCGGTCTCCCCAACCTCCGTCTCTGGCGACAGCGTCGTGGTCTCAGCATCGGTCAATTGGCTGATATGACTGGGCTGCGTCGGACGACGATCGCTCACCTGGAGGACGGGCGCGAGGAGCCTCAGCCTTATCACGTTCGTCTCTTAGCGCGTGTTCTGGAGATCTCTCAGCTGGAGCTGGTCTCTTAGCCAGTCTGGCTGGCAGGCCAGGGCGGACGGGTTGGCTGGCGCTGAGGAGCCTGCCGTTATTTCACGGTTCTGTACTCTTTTGAGAAGCGTCACATGGCTTTGTTCTTGCTTGCATGGCCCTGTGGGCAGCTGACAGCTCAGTGCAGGCCCTGACCAGAACGAGAATGTTATGTCGAACGAAGAGGAACACCTGCCGGTCACAAGTGGTCAGCCGGTACAGCCGACGCGTCGCCGCGGACGGCGGCGCCTGGTGATGGTTCTCTCGCTCCTGGTGGCCGTGCTGGTGATCCTGGCCGCTCTGCTCTATAGTCAGCGGGCGCTGGTGCGTAGCTTGTTGACTGGCTCGCATTTCGTGGGCGGCAATGCCTCCGTCGCCTCTCTGCACCTTCCCCCGGGCTTCAGCGCCACGGTCTTTGCCCAGGGTCTGTCTGCTCCTCGCTTTATTACCTTCAGCCCTGATGGCACACTCTTTGTGGCCGAGCGCGGCACCGGGAGCATTGTGGCCTTGCCCGATCCAACGCACAGCGGGAAGGCCGCCCGCCGCGTGGTCGTGGTCTCGGGCCTCAACGATCCAACCAGTCTGGTTTTCTATCGGGGCGCCCTCTACGTGGGTGAGGCTTCACGCGTGACGCGCTTTACACTAGATGCCTCTTTCCATGTGACGAGCCGCAAGGTGATTGTCCCCAACCTGCCCACTGGCGGCAACCATGTGACGCGCACGGTCTTGATCGGCCCCGATGGTCGCCTCTATGTCTCGATTGGCTCCTCTTGCAATGTGTGTATCGAGTCGGACCCCCGCCGTGCTACAGTCATGGTCTTTAACCTCGATGGCAGCGGCGGCAGGATCTACGCTCGCGGCCTACGCAATGCCGTCGGCATGGCTATCAATCCGTGGAATAACCAGATCTGGGTGACCAATAATGGCCGCGATCTGATGGGCGATAATACGCCGCCGGAGACAATCTATGCCCTGCAGGACGGCGGTAACTATGGCTGGCCGCGCTGCCAGGCCGGCGATATCATCGATCCCGACTATGGTCACCCCGGCGATTGTCGCGGCGTGGTGCAGCCGCTGGTGAAGATGCAGGCCCACTCGGCTCCGCTGGGCCTGGTCTTCTATACGGCTAATCAGTTTCCCGCTCACTACCACGGTCTCTTTGTGGCCTTCCACGGCTCGTGGAACCGCACAGTGCCAACGGGCTATAAGGTGGTCTTTATCCCGCTCGATGCCCACGGCGCGGTCGCTGGCCCAGTCGAGGATTTCGCTACCGGCTGGCTGCTGAATAATAACGATGCTACGGGGCGCCCCGTGGGCCTGGCCGTTGATCCTCAAGGCTCCCTCTATGTGAGCGACGATAAGGGCGGCTATATCTATCGCATCAGCTATACGGCTTCCCCGACCGTCGATCCCTGATCCTGCCAGCCTCTCCGCTCGCCCATGCTGGTAGACTTGACAATCCCTCTTCCCTGGTATATCATATTAATTAATCAGTCAGTTAAATCGTGGGATAGAGAGAGATGGCACGTCGGCCCAAGACGGAAGGAACAGAGGATCGCCGCGAGCAGATTATCGATGCCGCGCTGCGGGTCTTTGCGCGCAAGGGCTTCGCTCGGGCGACCAATAAGGACATCGCTCGCGAGGCGGGGATTACGCCAGGGCTGATCTACTACTATTTTGCCGATAAGGAGGCCCTCTTGCAGGCAGTGATTGAGAGCCGCTCGCCGCTGCGCCTCTTTGAGCAGCTGGAGCCGGCTCAGTGGGATGCACCCCCTCCCGAGTTTCTGCGCTCAATCCTGCTCCAGGCCCTGGACGTTATCGAGAGCGAGCAGGTCATTAGCCTGATCCGTACAGTCCTCTCGGAGCTGCTCCACGGCGAGGAGATCCCGCTCCTACCAGGGCTGTTCCTGCCACGCATCATCGATGTTCTGCAGCGCTACCTGCGGCTGCAGCAGGCGAAAGGCGCTTTACGCCCGGAGATGTCGATCGAAGAGACGGCCCAGGTGCTGCTGAGCGCGATGATGGGGCTGGTGATGCGCCGCCAGGTATTGCGCGACGCCAGTGTGCTGCGTTATTCGCACGAGGAGCTGGTGTCACTCGTCTTGAAAGCCCTCCTGCCGGGCCTGCTGCCGTCGGACGGCTAAGCTCTTTTTTTTGCCTCGTTTATTAATTAGTCGGTCAGTTAGTAGAAGGAGGAGAGCAACATGGCTGAGAGCAGCCAGACCGGGGCGCACTCGCTGGCAACGGGCGCTAGTGAGCCGCTGGTTGTCTGCGAGGAAGTAGTCAAGGTCTTTGGCAAGCTGTGCGTACTCGATGGCCTCAACCTGACCATTGGAACGGGCGAGACCTTCGGGCTGGTGGGACCCAATGGCTCCGGCAAGACAACGCTGATGCGCATTCTGGCAGGTCTGGTGCGTCCGACGGCGGGCAGCGTGCGCGTACTTGGGCGGCGTATGCCTGAGCCGGCGGTTGCTGCCTCGATCGGCTACATGACCCAGCTCAGCGCGCTCTACCTCGATCTGACGGCCCGCGAGAACCTGCGCTTCTTTTGCAGTATCTATGGCCTGCGCGGTCAGGAGCGCGAGCGGCGCATCAATGAGATCCTGGAACGGGTCGAGTTGAGCGCCAGTGCTGATCGGGTGGTGGCGACCTTCAGCGGCGGCATGCGCCAGCGCCTCTCACTGGCCTGCGCACTCGTGCATCGTCCGCGGCTGGCCCTGTTGGATGAGCCGACGGTCGGGGTTGATCCCGAACTGCGGCGCTCCTTCTGGGACTACTTCGCCCAGCTCAATGGCGAGGGCACGACCATTGTGGTCTCAACGCATCACCTCGATGAGGCGGCACGGTGCAGCCGGCTGGGATTGCTGCGCTTCGGCAAGCTGCTGGCCTGCGGTACACCACAAGCGCTGCTGGCAGAAGCTGGCACCAACGATATGGAGGCGGCCTTTCTCCACTATGCTGCTCGTGAACGGCGTAAGGAGGTCACAGCATGAGTGGGGCGCGTATTCTAGCCTTGACGACGCGCATTATGCGGCAGATCGTGCGCGATCGCCGAACGCTGGCCCTGGTCTTTCTCGTGCCCTTGCTTGTGATGAGCGTGTTGTATGTCGTGCTCACGGGGAGCAGCGGCAGTGTCCCCACGCTGGCCCTGGTGCGTCCCACGGGGGCGGGCAGCGAGACGCTGAATGCCCTGATCGATCGCCTGCTACCGCCGGCCTCGCGCCTGAAGACGATAACGATCGCAGCCGGTGAGGTGGAGAGTGTCCTCAACAAGGGCGAGGCCGACGCGGCGCTGATTTTCCCGGCGGATCTGGCGACCCAACTGGCGCGCGGCGAGCATCCCAGGCTGCAGCTTGTGCTTGAAGGGTCTGATCCTTCTGTGGCCTCGGCCATGCGAGAGAACGTCACGGCTCTGGTGCGTCAGCTCGATGTGGCCCTGGCGCAGGCCCAGAGTCAGAGAGGTCAGGGGCAGCAGGGAGCGGTGCCTCCCGTCAATGTGCTGGCGACCTCAGTGCTGACCTTGGCGACGCCACGCTACCTGCATGGTGGCCCGGACTATACCTTTAACGACGCTCTGGCTCCGGTTTTTATCGGTGTCTTCTCTTTCTTCTTCGTCTTTCTGCTCACCTCGGTAGCTTTCCTGCGCGAGCGTTCTCAGGGGACGATTGAGCGGGTGTTGGCCTCGCCCCTGAGCCGCGGCGAGCTGGTCATGGGCTACGTCTGTGGGTTCACCCTCTTCGCCCTGGTGCAGGCCGTCGTCGTCCTGCTCTTCGTGATCTTTGTGCTGCGAGTGCACTATCAGGGGAATCTCGGTCTGGTCTTTCTAGTGGCGATCCTGCTGACGGTGAGCGGCGTGAACCTGGGCATTTTTCTCTCGACGTTTGCCCAGAACGAGTTTCAGATCATCCAGTTTATCCCTTTGGTCTTTGGGCTGCAGGTCCTGCTCTCGGGGATCTTCTGGCCTGTAGCGCAACTTCCTGCCTGGCTGCAGCCCGTTTCCTATCTCCTCCCTTTGACCTATGCCAATGAGGCCCTGCGCGATGTGATGCTCAAAGGAAGCGACTTCGCTCAGATTGCTCCGCAGCTGGCAGCGTTGCTGGTCTTCATGTTGCTGATGATTGGGCTGAGCGCGGTGACCGTGAGGCGTCAGGTAGCCTGATGAGCAAAGAAAAGCTGTGTCAGGTCACAGATCAGAAAGGAGGGTCTGCCCATGTTAGAAGAGACTGGTGTCCCGCGACTGGCAGCTCCTGAAGGAGAGGAGAAGGCCGGATCGCCGGCGGGGCAGGAAGTGGCCTGCTGCATTATCGGGGGAGGCCCCGCCGGATTGATGCTTGGCTTGCTGCTGGCGCGTCAGGGTATCTCTGTGCGAGTGCTGGAAGCGCATGGGGATTTCGACCGCGATTTTCGGGGGGATACCGTGCATCCCACGGTCCTGGAGATCATTGATCAGCTGGGCCTGAGCGAGGGCCTGCTAGCGCTGCCCCATAGCCGCGTGCAGCAGTTTGGTCTGCAGACCGAGGATGAGTGGCTCGTGCTGAGCGATTTTGGCCTCCTCCCGACGCGCTATCCCTACATTATGCTGGTGCCCCAGGTCGACTTTCTGACGTTTCTGGCAGGCGAGGCCCAGCGCTGGCCAGCCTTCCAGTTGGAGATGGGGGCGCGTGTCGAAGAGCTGCTAGAGCGGGAGGGGCGTGTCGTTGGTGTGCGCTATCGGACGCGTGAGGGCTGGCGCGAGGTGCGAGCGCTGCTGACGGTCGCCGCCGATGGTCGCTTTTCACGGATACGACAGCTTGCCGGTTTTCAGCCAGTGAAGACTTCGCCACCGATGGACGTCCTCTGGTTCCGGCTCCCGCGCCAGCCGGAGGACCAGCTCAGCTCGGGCGATCGCTTCCTGCGCGGGAGGGCCGTCATCGTGCTTGAGCGCGGCACCTATTACCAGCTCGGCTACCTTATTCCCAAAGGAGGATATCAGCAGATCCGTCAGGCAGGATTGGCGGCCCTGCGCCGAGAGCTGGCGAGCTTTCTCCCTCCAGAACTGGCAGCTCGCCTGGAAACCCTCCAGGAATGGAGGCAGATCGCAGTCCTCACGGTTGAGTCCAGCTATCTCAGGCGCTGGTACCGCCCGGGGCTGCTGCTCATTGGCGATGCGGCGCATGTCATGTCGCCGGTGGCCGGCGTGGGCATTAACTATGCCATTCAGGATGCCGTAGTAGCGGCCAATATTCTCAGCAGTGCTCTGAAGCAGGGGACCGTGAACACGAAGGATTTGGCGCGTGTGCAGCGGGCGCGCCTCTGGCCGACACGGCTGATGCAGCGTGTCCAGGAGCAGATCCAGAGACGGATCATTGCCTCTAGCCTGGCGAAGGAGGGGGAGCGCTTTCGCCTGCCGGCTTGGTTCCGCTGGCTGGTGCGACGACGGCTTGCTCGGCTGCTGCTGGCGTACTTTATCGGGCTGGGGATACCTCGGGTCAGGGTGGCGGCCTGAACGTGGCTTGAGGTGATTGAACGTGATGCAGGGATATGCTCCCTGCGTAGCGCCTCAAGAAGGCTGACAGGCGCTGCGCAGGGAGCAAGTGGATGGGAGTTGTTTTTTCGGACGCGTGCGCACTCAGTCAGGCCGTGATGGCGCCGACCTGCTTCTCGAAGTTCTTGAAGAACTGGTCGAGGGCCAGCTTGAGCGTATTTTTCATCACGATCTCGGGAGTGGCGGCGATCTTGCCTTCGAGGGTAGCCTCGGCGGCGTAGCTCAGGTTGGTGGTGGCGGCGCCGTCCTCGGCGAGCGTGATAGTGCAGCTGGCCTTGATGCGGCCCAGGGCATTATATGGCTCGCTCAGCAGCACGACGCGCTCGGGAGCCACGACCTCGCCGGTGCGCACGTAAACGGTATAAGGCCCCTTCAGACCGGGGACGTTGGGAGAAATAACCAGCTTCAGCTCACGCCCCGTGCGCCCATCCGGGTTCTCAACGTACTCGGCGCTCTCGCAGCCGGGAATGCTCTCTTTGAGCACCTGTGGATCAAACAGGGCGTCAAAGACGCGCTGGCGCGGGGCCTTGATCTGCTGACTGCCCGTGATTTCCATCGCGGTCTCGAAACCTTCCTCGCAAGAAAGTCTGGCCCTGCTCAGCCCAGACGGCGTGATAGAGGCACTGGGGGCTGGCAGGGAGGTGTCAGGAATCTTCCTCAACACGATCAGTATATCCCCTGTATGAAGTCGCTTCAATCCAGAGGCTAGGAAGTACCACGAGAGGACCGGGACACGAGTGGATGATTCTGGTCGCTCAGGCTGACCAGCTGCAAGCTGGCCGCCTCGCGAGGCGTGGCAACGTAGCTTGCGGATGGTTAGAGATTGGAGCAAGCCGAGCGGGGAGATACAACTTCCCTCCAGCAGCGCTTACACCCTGGCCTTCCTCCTGCTACCTGGTGGGACTGATCATCAGCATCCCGGCGGTGCTCTTCCCCCTCTGGTGTCTTGCCTGCTCGCCCTCGCGACCTGCGCTGCGGACTTCCTTTTCCTGTGGCTCGATCTAGCCGTCTGACCTACATGAATTATGCTCTCTAATGAGCCATTATTATGGACATAACTGCGCAGTGTTTTGCTTCTCCTAGAGAGCTGGATCTTCCAACGGTGCCAGGCTCAAAGGCGCCTCTCCTGGAGAGCAGAACTGGATCTGTCGTCTCACTCAAGGCCGGGTGGGGCCTGGGGAAGGGCGACAAAACAAAGGCGGCCAAGCCAACCAGGCCCCAGAGCCTGACCAGAGCGATTCTGCGCTTACCTCGTTTCCCCAGCTGATGGACGAGACTGAGCAGCTGGCAGCTAGGAAGAGCCAGTGACGCGCCAGAGAATGATGGTGTGATCTGTTGAAGCGGAGGCCAGCCCCTGCTGGCTCCAGGCCACAGCGGTAACGCTGCCGTGATGGCCGCTATAGACCGTCGCGCGGGCCGGTGCGCCATTGCTGGCGAGTGTCCAGATGCGCACTCGCTCATCGCTACAAGCGGTGGCCAGGCGGCCTGGCGTTGTCGGGTCCCAGGCCAGCCCATTGACCGCCGCTGGATGGCTCAGACGCTCTTGCACGACGCCCGAGGCGCTGTCCCAGATCACCACCTGGTGATCTGCTCCGCCCGAGGCCAGCTGCATCCCGTCAGGGGACCAGGCCACGCTCAAGGCGGCGCCACGGTGACGATAGTAGCTTTGCAACAGGCGTCGGCTGCTCAGGCTCAGCGTTGTCACCAGGCCGCTATCGAGCGCCACAGCCAGCGTCTCGCCGCCGGGAGCCAGGGCCAAAGCCCGAATGCGGGCCTTCAGCAAGCTGCGCGTCGTCTGGCCGCTCAAAAGCAGCTCATGGCCGCCATTGCCGAGCGTGCCAGCCAGCAGCACATCTCGCCTCTCCGTCCAGGCCAGGGCGCTAACAGGGGCCCCCAGATCACTGAACGTCTGCTGCAAGGCCCCGCTGGTTGTCCAGACCTGCACTGAGTGATTCTCTCCCCCCGAAGCCAGGAGGGTTCCGTCGGTGCTCCAGGCCACTGCCAGAATAGGGGTGGCTTGCAGGTTGTAGGTCAGCAGGGCGCGGGCCTCGCTGGCCAGCCAGAGGCGCGCCGTCTGATCGCGTGAGCCTGAGACCAGGTGCGTCCCATCGGGAGACCAGGCCAGGCTGGTGACGCTATCTTGATGCCCTTGCAGCACGGCCAGGGCCTGGGCCGGGCGCCTATTCAGGAAGAAGTAGAGGCCGGTGCCCACAGCGCCCACTCCGACAACTCCCGCTGCTATCAAGGCCAGGGCGCTTCGCCGGCTCATCTTCCCTCCACGGCCTGGCTCTGGCCGGGCCGGTGGCTGTGGGGGGCGCAGAGGGGGCTGGACCCTCTGACCTGGAGCTGTCCCTGGCAACGGCTGGGGCTGTGCTGGAGGGGGCGGACTGAGCTGCCCGAAGTCTGGGGAAGTGGCTGGCAAAGCTGAAGGAGCGAAAACGGTTGGGGCAGAGGCCGCTTCCTGACGTTGCTGCAGGCTCAGAGATGGAGGTGCTGCTCCTGGCGAGCCAGCGAGAGCCAGCGGCTGGCCACCGCGCGGCAACTTCAACTGCTCAATCTTCTCCGCTGCGGGCCTGGTGGCGGGCAGCGCGGAATCTGGCGGCTCCCGCAGCAGCATGGTGCTCGCTGTCGCGGTGTCGCCTGCTGGCTCCCCCTTCGTCGGCAGTCCAAAGAGTGGCTGCAGTGGCGACGGGCGACTATGAGCAGCATGGGCGAAGGCCGCGGCAAAAGCTCCAACCGAAGGGTAGCGCTCCTGTGGACTTTTAGCCAGAGCGCGGGCAAAGACTGGCTCCAACTCTGCCGGCAGCGCCGGGTTGAAGGAGCGCAGCGGAGGCGGCTCCCGATGCAGATGCTGATGCATCAACTGTGCGGGATCGCCTTCGAAGGGGGTGCGCCCGGTCAGCAGCAAATAGAGCATGACCGCCAGCGCGTACTGATCGCTTTCGGGGCGCGCCTCACCGCCGAACTGCTCAGGTGCCATATAGAGAGGCGTCCCAAAAATGTGGCTGGTAGCTGAGCTAAAAGAAAAAAACTTGGCCAGGCCGAAATCTGAGAGCAGCAGATGCACGCGCGGCCCGGCCTCAATGCGCAGCAAGAAATTGGCTGGTTTGATATCGCGGTGGACAATGCCGCGATCGTGAGCGTACTGCAGGGCGGAAGCCGCTTGCTGAAGGTAATCTTCGGCCTCGCTCAGAGCGAGAGGCCAGGCCGAGGGCAGACCTGGGGGCAAAGGAGGAACCTGGCTGAGCGACTGCTGGGAGGCCATACCCGCGCGGCGGCGCAGCCAGTCCCAGAGCGAGCCTTCCGGACGATACTGCATGACCATATAGGCGCGCCGACCCAGCTCGGTCTCTTCCTCTCCATAGCGATAGAGCGGCAGAATATGCAAATGATCCAGGCTTGCCACGGCGCGCGCTTCCTGTTTAAAGCGCTCCAGTGCTTTCTCGGCCTCGGGGAAGTCGCCGGCCTCAGCGCGTACCACCTTAATGGCGACCTGCTGGCCAATCATGGGGTCCTCGGCCAGGTAAACGGTGCCCATACCGCCGCTGCCGATAAACTGCTTAATGGTGTATCCCCCGATCACTGAGCCGATCAGTGTATCCACTGCCTTTGTCTCTCCTGCTCGTCAAGCGTTCGCTTAGCGGGACTGCATCTCATCCAGAGAGCGGGCAGAGCGCGCGTAGCAGATCAGCCGGGAGACGGCTCACCCGTGAGGGAACCCATCTCTGCCTTGCTCACTTGCCTCTATGCTGGCTCTGCCCACAGCAGAACAGCCCATCCTGACATGATAGCATGAGCCGGTGCTGCCTGTCGACCGCTGCTGGCCCTATCAGGGACCTGGCCTACCGATCTTGAGCGATTCTAGAGAAACGATCTGGTTATGCTCGTCACTCTCCCCTCCTCTCCGGCTGGTCTTCCTGCCTGTCACTGAGTTAGTAGCTGGGGTTCAATGAGGCGGCAATTATGGCGGCCAGGATGGTGACGCCGCAGCAGGCCAGCAGCAAGAGACCGCCAGTAGGGATCAGCACCGCGGCGCTCGCCGGGCCTCCCTGCAGGCGCTGGCTGCCCATGGTGGCAAAGACGAGCAGAACAAGGGCATAAATGAGGGCGATGATCTCCACAATCAAGCCGAGGATGCTCACGAAGGGGATGATCCCAATGATGCTGCAGATAATGAGGAGGGTCAGCAACGGCCCGTAGATGAGCATGCTGCTGTAGCATTGCTGCAGGAAACTGCCCTGCCCCTTGAAGGCCCTGGCCAGCAGATAGATCAGCCCTTGAAGAATGAAGAAGCTGCCGACCAGCAAGACGAGGGAAATCAGCGAAAAAAGAAGAGAGCCAGCGACGCTGGCCGTACCCGCCAGTGCTCTGTAGGTACTGGGTAAGATGCTCACTAGCAAGGCACTGGAGGCCAGCCTGGTAAAGAAGGAAATGATGGCATACAGCACTGAGAGTCCCAGCAACTGTACCCAAATGATATCCCAGGAGGCCTTCCCCAGCTCTTGGGCGAAGGTCTCCGCCGACGGATGCGAGATCACGCGCATGTACTGACGTGGTAGCTCGCGCAGGGCCTGCTCCAACGATAGCGGCGTGGCCATGACCGGTGGATAGGGGCCGGGCTGCCCGCCATAGTAGGTCGGTGGCATATAGGGGTTCGCCGGCGGTTGCCCATAGCCATATGGATTCGTCGAGGGTTGTGGCCCGTAGGGATTGACTGGCGGCCCATAGGGATTAGCGGGTGGCGGTGTGGGTGAGGCAGATGTCTCATAGGGGTTAGGGGGCGGTGTAGGCTGCTGTGGCACTTGCCCACCCTGGTTGGGGTCCCAGCTCATCGATGTAAGCTCCTTTCCAGCTTCTCACAAGAGATCAATCAATCCATCAGATGAATGGATACAGGCTTCTCAATGATAACATAACGTTATAGGTTGCGTCTACTACAATTGCTCATCCCTCTGCTTGCCAGAGCAGTCGTATCATGCCTATAATCAAGGAGAAAAACTTGCTCAGCGGCGCGTCTGTCTCTTCGTCTCCTCTTCTCATGTGCGCCCCTGTCGTTTCGCTCAGCGCGGGGCTATTCCCGTGACTGGTGGCTGCCTGTGAGGCGGCCCTGCCTTGCCGGAGCGCGTTAGGGGTGGCTCTCATCCTTGTTTAGACAGAAAGGGGAACAGCTCTCTATGGCCTGGGCGATTCTGACTGCCGCCTTCCTGGCCTCGGCGGTCGAATTTGTCGAAGCCTTCACCATTGTGCTCGTTGTGGGATTGACTATCAACTGGCGCAGCTCGCTGGTCGGAACTGTCGCCGCCGCTGCCACGCTGGCCCTGCTGGTGGGTGCCCTGGGTTTGGCCCTCGTCTACTGGATTCCGCTGGCCCTGTTGCGTCTCGTGATCGGCATCCTGCTTATTCTCTTTGGCCTCAAATGGCTCAAGAAGGCTATTCTACGCTATAGTGGCCTCAAGCCGCTGCACGACGAGGAGGCCATCTTTGAGGAACAGATGGCGGCCCTGCGGGCGCGCGGCGAGCAGCCACGCCCGCGTCTAGAGCCGTTTGGCGTAGCTCTCTCCTACAAGACCGTCTTGCTAGAGGGACTGGAGGTGGCTTTTATCGTGATCTCCTTTGGCAGTAGCGCCATAACCCCCAGCTGCAGCGCCGGCTGCGCCCTCGGCACGGCGGCCCTCGGTGCCAGCGCTGCCGGGCTATTGGTGGTGCTCGTTGGGCTGCTGCTGCAGGCCCCGCTCAAGCGTGTCCCGGAAAATACGCTCAAGTTCCTGGTCGGCATCATGCTGACGACCTTCGGCACCTTCTGGAGCGGCGAGGGTTTGGGTATCAACTGGCCGCTAGAGGATGCTTTCCTACTGGTGCTGGCCGCCTTCTATTTGCTTTGCTCCGCCCTGCTGGTGCTCTGGCTCAAGGCCCAGGCCCGTCGGCGTGTCGCTCCGGGCTTCAGCTCCGCCAGTCTGCCTGAGAGAGGAGGCCGCTGATGCTGCCGCGACTGCTCAGGCCGCTGCGGGCCTTGTACCAATTTCTCGTGGGCGATCCACTCATTCTCAGTGGGGTGGTTCTGCTCTTTGCTCTGCTTTTGCTGCTGCCGGTGGGCCTGGCGCCACTCCATGCGGTGCTCCTGGTAGTGGCTCTACCCGTGATTCTGGCCGCCTCGCTCTGGCGTGAGCTGCACTAGTGCCCTGAGAGAGGCGTAGCAGAGTCTGGCGAGGCGGATCTGCGTGGAGTGGAGTACCTTGTCCCACCCAGGTCCGCCTCGTGGCAGAGAAAGGGAGTATTGCCAGGACAGTGACCGCCTTGGGCGAGCTAGATCCAGATGTCTGAGGTGCAGTCGCCACCGGGATAGCGCATCTCATGGGCGCGCGCTGGCCCCGCTGGCTCCTGACCGAAGTCGACGTAGAAGTTCTCGTTGATCTTCATGCCGCCATGCTCGGGATCACAGTCGATCTGCAGCAGATAGGAGCCGCGCCTGGCCAACTCGGGGTAGAACTGGTTATCCCAGCTGCTGTAGAGCGAGTTTGTCACGTAGAGCCGCCGTCCGTCCAGGCTCAGCTGCAGCATCTGCGGTCCGCCGACCAGCTCGTGGCCTTTGACCGGCTGGGCCTTGCCGAGCAGACCGCCGCACCAGACCTGGCCGGTCAGACGTGGATGGGCCGGATCGCTGATATCGTACTGGCGGATGTCGCCGTGCAGCCAGTTCGAGAAATACAGGTAGCGGTCGTCCATTGAGACCAGCAGGTCGGTGATGAGCGAAGGGACCGGGAAGGGCCAGCCCTCCAGTTCGACCGAGGGGACCTCGATCACCGGCTGCACGTGCCAGCTCCCATTGGCGCGCTCCCAGTGCCAGATGACGCTGCTGAGGGCGGCGCCGACGAAGCCATGCGTGCTGCCGGGATTGTGGTGAAAGCGCACTTCCAACGGGATCAGCCCTTTGTCGCCCAGGTCGACGCTCTGGACGATCTCATGGCGCTGCCAGTCCCAGAAATGGATCTGGCGCCCGTATTTCCCAGCCTGGACATCCTCTAAATTGAAGCCGTCGAAGTATGTCTTGGGGGCCCCCCACTCGCTGCTGACCATGACGTTGTGGCGCGGCTGATACCAGAAGTCGTAGTTGTAGCGCATACCGTCGGCCTTCTGCTCCCAGCGCCCGGCGATGCGAAACTCCTCGTCGAGCAGCAGGAAGCCACCTGGTCCATTGCCCTCGCCGTCGCCCAGCATCGAAATCATGACGTGCCCGTCGGGCAAACAGTGCACAGTATGAGGGGCGCTCAGGTTGGTCTTGGCCTTGATCTCCTCCGGCTCTATGACATTGTGCAGCCGGGGGGCCCGCTCGTCCTGGGTGTCAACGATGTAGATGCGGCTGGAGCGGTTGCCCGGGATGACCAGAAAGCGCCGCGATTTGTGAGCGTCGCCGTGGCAGGAGCTGCAGGCGTTCCAGCCAAAGTGGTGCAGCTCGTCGCCGACATAGGGCATCACTGTGCGGTGGATGACCTGCGAGTAGGTGGGCGAGCCGGGGTCAACATCGATGGTGGCCAGGTAGTCAGGAGCCTCGACGCCAGTGCCAACGTGCAGAGCAATGGTATAGAGCACCTTCTCGCGCGGCGCTCGGGTGGCCTCTTCAGGCGAGGCGTAGCCCGGGCCGCAGGCCGCGCCGTTGTGCTCGTGATGCTCATGCTCTGCTGGTTGATGGACGTGCTCGTGATGTTCTCCGGCGCTCATGATTCTCTCCTCTGGCTTGGCGTATAGCCTCTGGCAGGCCGGCGGGCTGGGCGCCCTGGCTGGCTGCTGGCTGATCAAGCTCAGGCCCGTCGGCGTTCGTTCCTACAACCCATTACATGATTTAGTTTATCCAGAAAATCAACAATATGCAAGAGGAGAAAAGCGCCGCCAGGACAGGCGGCGCGGCAGGACAGGACAGGACTACTTCATAGCGGTCTCAGCGATATAGCGCAGGTCCAGCTCCTCCAGTTCGCGCTTCTTCCCGAGCAGCAGCTTGGCCATCTCGAAGGCGCGATTGAGCTGCTCCTGTTCGAGGGTATAGCCCAGCTCGCGCATCTGGGCGGCGAGAGCGGCGCGGCCCGAGAGCTTCCCCATGCGGATGCGACGCTCGGTGGGGCTCAGGCCGATCGACTCAGGGGTCATGATCTCGTAGGTGCGGGCATCCTTGAGCACCCCATCCTGATGGATGCCGCCGCCGTGGCTGAAGGCGTTCTGACCCACGATGGCCTTGGTCCACTGGGGCTGCATGCCCGAGTATTTAGCGATCAGACGGCTGGTAGGAATGATCTTGGTGGTATCGACGCGCACATCCAGGCCCAGGTCTGCCGAGCGTGTGCGGATGGCCATCACCACCTCCTCGGTGGCGGCATTGCCGGCACGCTCTCCCAGGCCGTTGAAAGAGGTATCGACGCGCTCCGCGCCGTTGCGCAGGCCCTCCAGGGCGTTGGCCACGGCCAGACCGAGATCGTTGTGGCAGTGGGCTGAGATGCGGATCGTCGGAAACTCGCGCTTGAGATCGGCGATCAGCTGGCCGAACTCCCAGGGCAGGGCGTAGCCCACGGTGTCGCAGATAGTGACGAAGCGCACGCCCTCCTTGAGGATGGCTTCGCAGACTTCCAGAATGAAATCGTGCTCGGTGCGCGTCGTATCTTCGAGGGCGAAATCGACGGTGTCGGTCAAGGTGCGGGCGTAGGCCACGGCGGTGCGGGCCATCTCCAGCACTTCCTGGCGGCTCTTGCCCAGCTTGACCTGGCGATGGATGGGGGAGACGCTGATGAACGGCTCGATCACCGGATGGGAGGCCACTTTGACGGCCTCCCAGGCGGCCTCAATGTCGCCCCTGACGGCGCGGGCAATGGCGCAGATCTCAGCGTTCTCGACCTGCGAGGCGATCAGGCGCACGGCCTCGAATTCGCTCGGTGAGGAGACCGGAAAGCCGACATCCAGGGTATCGAAGCCCATGTCGGCCAAAGCCCGGGCGATCTCCAGCTTCTCTTCGGGGAAGTAATTGACGCCGGGGGTCTGTTCCCCATCGCGCAGGGTGGTTTCATAGAATTTGACGATGCGTGGTTGCGGTCGCTGTGGCTGGGTCGTCATTGTTCTCTCCTTACTGCAATGTAACACACTGCCTGCGCGCCCTTGCGCAGAGCAGCGAGTGAACGCATGAGAAGCAAGACAGGAAGCGCTCGCTCAATGCCGCCTGCGCCCATGTAGACCCACTCTCGCCCCCACTTCCTCGTTCTTCCTCAGCTTCTGCTATTTGCCGGTCTCCCTGTCATCTGTAGACATTATATGCCTCTCGCTGAAGGGGACGCAAGCGCCGCCCTGTCCAACGGGAACCGGGTTGGACAGGGCGGCGGCGTCCTGCCTCACCCCATACCCATAGATACCTGAGAAGCGGCTGCCGGTCTCTTTCTGCCTGTCTGCCTGCTCCGCTCAGCGGTGCTGCGAGAAGAGCCAGGGAAAGAAGTCGCTGACGCGCAGGGGGCTATTTTCCAGCGAGTAGACGTAGCCCCAGACGCCGTGTCCGGCTCCGGCGAACTCGGTATAGCGTGGATGGCCGCCAACGGCGCGCAGGGCGGCGATCATGTCGCGCGAGCCGCTGACGGGCACCACTGGATCGGCAGAGCCGTGGAAGGCCCAGATCGGCAGGTCCTTGATGCGCGCGGCCAGCGAGGGATCGCCAGCGCCGGCGATGGGGGCGGCGGCGGCAAAGAGGTCAGGCCAGCGCTCAATGGCGTCCCAGGTGCCGTAGCCGCCGTTCGAGAGGCCCGTGACATAGAGGCGCGTGCGATCGATGTTGTTAGCGTACGCCTCGAGTACTCGATCGAGCAGGGCCTTGGTGAGCTGGAGCGGGATACTTGGCTGAGCTGGCTGATGATAGGAGCCGCCGTTGATGGGGACGTTGACCCATTGCTGCCCCTGTTTCATTTGTGGGACCAGGACGAAGCAGGGCCAGCGCTGCTGGATGTGTGGGTTGGCCGGCCCCTGGTAGTCGCTGCTCCAGACGCGCACGTAGGACTGGTTGAGCAGAAGTTGCTCATTCTGAGCAGCGGTATAGTTGGGTAGACTGCGCTCACCTCCGCCGTGGAGGAGCAGGACCAGCGGGTACCGTTGCTTGAGATTGAGCGGCTGGGGGACATAGAGGTAGTAGACGAGGCTGTTGCCCCCTTGCGAGAAGATGTGCGCAGTGAAGCCCAGATAGTTGAGGCCAGGCAGAGCTGGCGAGAGCAGGGAGGCGCTCGCCGTAGGAGCCGGCGTCAGGCGCCGACTCGTCAGCGGCTCCTGCTGCTCATTGCGATGAGACTGGATTGCCAACGGTGAGGCGACGCTGCGGCGCAGGCCGAGGGGGCCGCGCAGGCTATAGAGCGTGGCGCCCATCAGACAGGCCAGGACCAGCACTATCAAGACTATGGTTTTTGTACGCTTGCTCATAGCGGGCCAGTGCTCCAGACCGGAGATCTTGAGGCGCGGAAACGCCAGCGGTATCTGTGGGGCCGGTCTGCGAGACTGCCGGCACGAGGGCGATGGTGACTTTTGCTGCTGGAGCCGGCTGCCTTCTGCCGGCGTCGGGCAGGGCCTCGGCTTTGCTCTCCTTTCTCTGACTCTGATGGCCGCCAGCGGCGCGAAGCCGCGGCCCCGCACGTCCTACCAGACGGCTGAGCCAGGGCGTGTACATCAGCGCACTGCTGACCGCCAGCGAGAGCGCGGCAACGGCACACCAGAGTAGGACCACACGCAGGGCAACAGGCCAGCTGCCTGGTAGCAATGGTAGTAAGCGGCCAAGCAGTTGGTTGAGGATCAAGACATGGATCAGGTAAACACCAAAGGAGGCGTCCGAGCAGAGGCTCCAGAGGCGCACGCTCAGGCGCTTGTTGATCTCCTGACTGGGCAGACCTGCCAGTCCTCTTGCCCAACGGGCGCAAAGCCAAAGGGCCAGGCCGATAACCGCTACACTATAGAATACCATACTCGGCTGCAAGACAGAAGTAGCGTAGCCCATTGACTCGTGATAGACGCTGATCTGCTGAGCAAAGTGGACCCAGAGGGCCAGCAAAGTCAGGGCGAAGAGGCCCATGATCAGGCGCGCGTGCCGCAGGACAAAGCTGCGTACCTGCTCGAAATGAAGGGCTGCCAGTCCACCCAGCACAAAGTAGAACTGATACATCAGGACGAAACGGTCTTGATAGACGGCCACCGTGTGCCAGAAAGCGTTGCCGCTGCGCTGCACGGTATGGTAGTCGACGTAGAAGAGCAGGACCTGCAGCACGAAGCTGCCGAGGAGCAGGAGCCAGGGATGGCGATCCCAGCGTTTGAGCAGGCCCATGAAGAGCGGGAAGATCAGGTAGAACTGGATGGTGAGCAGAATATAGTAGAGCTGATAGGAGGCGTTGCCCGTCGCCACATCGAAGAGGGCCGTCTTGAGAAAGGTACTCCAGGAGCTGGGGTGCGTGTTGACGACGACATAGACCAGACTCCAGAAGACATAAGGAAAGATGACCCCCAGGCTGCGCTTCTTCCAAAACTGTCCAACTGGAAAGCGGCGCCCGTTGTAGACGTAGACGAGGGCGAAGGCCGTGACGAACATGAAGATCTCGCGCGTGAAGTGGAACGAGACCAGCAGGGCGTTCTGGATGGCGTAACCCACGCCGCTCCCGTTAAGGAAGGCTGTGGCCGCCAGGACATGCACCGCGATGACGCTGAGGGCGGTGCAGGCGCGCAAGGGATCAAGCTCATAGACATGCGGTCGCTTGCCGCTACCGGCTGGCGAGCTGGAGCTGTGACCGTCGCTGGAACGACGAGCGCTGCTGCTACTGCTGAGGCTGATACTGGTCTGACTCAAAGCTAACTCCTGACCTCCTCCCTGGCAATCTGCTGTAGCTCGCGCCGCGCTTGCTCACGGGTGCGCAGCAGGCGGCGGTCGATCTTGCCGGTGGCGTTGCGCGGCAACTCGGGCAGGATCAGGTAGTCGACGGGGACGCGCGGCGGACTGAGGCGCTGGCGGGCATAGCTGCGCAGCTCCTCGACGCTGAGCTGGCGGCCCTCTTGCAGGCTCAGGTATGCTACGACGACCTCTCCGTAGAGCGGGTCAGGTCGTCCAACCACGGCGACCTCCCGCACCGCCGGGTGTTCCTGCAGGGTCTCCTCGATCTCGCGTGGCGCGATGTTCTCGCCGCCACGGTTGATGACCTCGCGCAGCCGCCCCTTGATGAAGAGATAGCCGTCCTCGTCGAAGTAGCCCAGATCACCGGTGCGGAACCAGCCGTTCTGGAAAGAGGAAGCACCGGCGCCATCTTGGTAGGCGCGGATAACGTTGGGGCCAGCGATGCAGATCTCGCCCACCTCGCCGGGCGGCAGATCCTGCAGCTCTTCGTCTCCCTGACTCTGGCTACGAGCGTCGCCGCGCGGCAGGCAGATGCGCATGGCCACGCCGGTCGGACGGCCCACCGAGCCGGCCTTGTGCGGCGCGGGCGGCAAGGGGTTGGCCGCGACCTGGCTGCCGGCCTCCGACAGTCCATAGGTCTCGATCAGAGGAATGCCAAAGCGCTCTTCGAAGGCGCGCAGGTTGGCCGGCGGTAGCGGAGCCGAGGCGCTGCGCGCGAAGCGCAGCCGGCCTGGCAGAAAGGCCGGGCACCCCTCGCTTTCGAGCAGCAGGGCCACAATGGTGGGCACAACGCTGATCCAGGTAGCCTCGTAGCGCTCCACCCAGGACCAGAAGCGTCGCCGGCTGAAGCGTGGGGCCACGATAAGCGAGGCGCCGGCCAGCAGCGAGGCACAGAGGCTGACAACGGGCGCGTTGATATGGAAGAATGGCAGCGTGGTCAGGCCGCGATCGGCGTCAGTCAGGGCGTGACTGCTGCGCACCTGCTCGGCGGTCCAGGCGATCTGGCGCTCGCTGAGGGCCAGCCACTTCGGCTCTCCTGTGCTGCCGGAGGTGCTCAGATAGACGCGCCCCTCGCGTATCGCCAGAGGCCGAGCTGGCTCTGGGGCGTGGCTGATGAGGGCCGTTAGTTGGGAAGCCGTGAAGAGACGTACGGTAGAGGGCAGGAGCTGGGCACTCCAGGCACTCTCTCCTTCATCGGCGGCACAGAGCAGGCTCGGACGCTGACGCGCCAGCAGACGCCGGGCCTCATCAGCGCTGGCCTCCGGTGGTACGGGGATCAGGTCATAGCCGCTGCTGAGAGCCGTCAGCCAGATCAAACCGCTGAGCAGGCTGCCCGGCAGGGCAAGCATGATGCGCTGAGGCGGCGGACCGAAGAGCTGACGCAGAAGGGCCAGTCCTGCCAGCGCCTGGCTGTAGCTCAGCTCTTTGCCGCTCTCGGCCTCGATGAGTAGGGCCTTGTTCGGCATCTGACGGGCGCCGTGCTGCAGGCTGGCCAGGAGACGACCAGGCGTGAGTACAATCCGCGACGGGTGCGTTAGCCCGACATTTCTCGTTGGTGGTAGGCTGATAGTAGTCATAGACGTATCCGTTCCTAAGAGAGATCATCTCTGCCTTTCTGCAATCAGACAGACAACCTGCAAGCGAATCGTGTTGCTTTGCTTTGCCTGAGATAGGGCAGCTGGATTGACACTGTAGTGAGTACAGCTTTTGAGTAGCCCAAGCATTCTCTTTTGAAACTGCCATTCATCTTGCCACCTGGGGCTGAAAAAAGGCCGCAGCGAGCCTGAAAATTCGCTGAAATGGCGTCGCTGGCGGCTCTACAAGCGCTCTCGTCGCTGAGGATGGCCGTAAGAAAAATGGGCTGCGCACCCGCTGCAGGGGGGATTCAGCGAATTTTCAGCCGGGCTTGCTATATACCATGCAGGTATTGTTCACTATCCCTGGGGGCTGGCAGGTTTGCCACTTCAGGTCCCCCTGAGCGTATACACAGAAGAGAAGAGAGCGTCTGCTTTGGCACTTGTATGAGATAGGGCACAGGTTTTGAACATGCTGGCGAGCAATAAGGAGCATAACGGTAGCAAAGGCAAGCAACCATCGGTCCTAATTGTTGATGACGAGCCGCAGATCATAGACTTTCTCCAGATGGGTTTTATCTACGAAGGCTTTCAGGTGCTGGTGGCCACCAGTGGGCCGGAGGCGGTGCGCATGGCCACGCAGCATCAGCCGGATATCATCATTCTGGATATCATGCTGCCCGGCTGCGATGGCCTGGAGGTCACGCGCCAGCTACGGCGCAGTCACGATATCCCGATTATCATGCTCACGGCCCGCGACGAGGTTGACGACCGCGTGGCCGGCCTGGACTGCGGCGCCGACGACTACCTGACCAAGCCCTTCGCCTTTCGCGAGCTGATGGCGCGCACGCGGGCCGTGCTGCGCCGTCACGGCAACAATGTCGCCGACATACTCTCGTTCCAGGACATTACTCTTGACCGGGGAACTCACACCGTCACCCTGCGCGGCGAGCCAATCGAGCTGACGCCGCGCGAGTTCAGCCTGCTGGAGCTGTTCCTGATGCATCCGCGTCAGGTCCTCTCGCGCGACACCATTCTCTCGCGCGTCTGGGGCTATGACTACGTCGGCGACGACAACATTGTCGAGGTCTACGTCCGCCATCTGCGCGAGAAGCTGCACGACAATCCGCCACGCTTGCTGCAAACGGTGCGGGGTATTGGCTATACCCTGCGAGGCTAAAGCATGAAGAAGCGCGCCAATCTTCTGCAGCGACTCTTACGCCACGTGCCGATCCGCTGGCGCCTGGTGCTGGTCTCCCTTGGCCTCTTGACTCTCCTGCTCGGCTCGCTCGGGGTGATCATCTCCCTGATTGCCGAGCAAGACCTGCTCTCCAATCAGGTCGACGTCCTCTGCAACGAGGCCCAGGTGGCCATCAAGGGCATCATGAAAGGCAATCAGGATCACCCTTTCCGCCTCTCGTACACTTTCCTACCGCCGGAGAAGCCTTCGGCGGACTTTCTCTATACCGCCTCGACCCTGGCTTTCCGCCTCGTGAGTCCCAGCACCAATGCCGCCATTCTGGCCAGCGACGGGAGCGTACTGGTGCCGGGCAGCAGCTCCCCCTTTGCCTTGCAACCTATCAATGTGCCGCCCGCTCAGGTGCAGCAGGCCCTGCAGCGCAACGACCAGCGCCCCCCCTATCTGGTGCTCAGGGGTACCAATGGGCAGCCGCAGCTGGTGGTCTTCCTGCCCCTGGTCGATACCTTCCGCGATCACACGCTGGGCATTCTGCAGATCAGCACCTCGACGACGCCGATCGATGACTTTTTGACGACGCTGCATCTGACGCTCTTCATGGGCGTGGTGGTGCTGCTGGGCCTGGCCACGGCCCTGATCTATCCGCTGGTCAGCGTGGCCCTGCATCCGCTGGTCGAGATCGAGCGCACCAGTCAGCGCATTGCTCAGGGCGAGCTGTCGATGCGCATCGAGCCACCGCCAACGGATGATGAGATCGGGCGTCTGGCTCACTCCTTTAATCGCATGGTGGCGCGACTGGAGGAGGCTTTCCAGCGCCAGAAGCGCTTTGTTTCGGATGTCTCCCATGAGCTGCGCACGCCGCTGACGGCGCTCGGCGGGAGTCTGGAGATGTTGCTGCTGGGGGCCGATCGTGGTGACCTGGAGGCGGCGCGGCGCCTGGCGCGTGGCATGTATACTGAGGTGCAGCGTCTACAGCGCATGGTGGAAGATTTGCTGGTGCTGACGCGCCTCGATGCGGGTCGCCTGGAGATGCGGCGTGAGTTGATCAGAGCCGATGACATTCTGGCAACGGTCTGTGAGCAGGCGGAGCACCTGGCGCATGGCCAGACGCTGCGCTGGGGTGTAGCCCCGGGAACACCGGCCCTGGTGGGCGATAAGGACCGTCTGCGTCAGGCTCTGCTCAATATTGTCGATAATGCCTTGAAATATACGCCTGCCGAGGGAACGGTCGAGCTGCAGGCCAGCCCGGCCAGCGGTGGTCTGGTCATGCTAAGCGTGCGCGATACGGGCGAGGGGATTCCGCCCGAGGCCCTGCCGCATGTCTTTGAACGTTTCTTCCGTGCCGACCCGGCCCGCAGCCGGATGGGGAGGCGGCCCGGTGGCAGCGGCTTGGGGCTGGCCATCACGCGTGAGCTGGTGGAGGCTCAGGGCGGCAAGATCCGCCTCGATAGCCGGCTGGGCGAAGGGACCACGGTCACGATTCTCTTCCCCGCCGCCGTCGATGGACGCGCCGCGGCGCGCGGTGAGGAGACGGTGCGCAGTCGCAGTCTGTCGCAGCCGGGCAGTCGGCCCTCGTGAGAGGAAGGCAGCGAGGCGAGCCAGCGAGCCCGCCCGCTGGAGCACGGCGGAACAGGCAACAGGAGACGGGTGAGGGAAGAGAAGAGGGAGAAGGAGGGGGACGCCAGCGGAAGGGCGTCCCCTTTCAGCAGAGCGAAGGTTGCAGGGAGATGGTAGTATGCTCGCTCTGACCGGCGGGCTGCACGAGCCAGCGTGGCTCACTCAGGTACTTCCAGCCGCCGTCGGCCAGGATGATGACGATCTTACCTTCTTCCATGTGCTCAGCCACGCGCAGAGCCACGTCCAGCACGGCCCCGCTCGACGGGCCGGCAAAGATCCCTTCTTGCTCCTTGAGCTGTCGCGTGCGCTCCCAGGCTTGTTGACTGGAGACCAGCAGGCGCTCATCGATGACGCCTAGATCCAGCACCGGGGGAACGAAGCCATCGGCCAGGTTGCGCAAACCCTGGATGCTGTCTCCCTGAACTGGTTCGGCCCCAATAATGCGGATGGCCGGGTTATGCTCTTTGAGGCGGCGCCCGATGCCGGTGAGCGTCCCGCCGGAGCCGAGGCCGGCCACCACCACGCTGACGTCGGGCAGATCGCGCAGCAGCTCCACCCCGGTGGTCTCATAATGGGCGGCGGGATTGGCCTCGTTCCCGTATTGGAAGAGCATCACGTAGCGCGGATCCTCTCGCGCGATCTCCTGAGCCAGGCGGATGGCGCCGTTGCTGCCCGCCGCGCCCGGCGAAGTAATCACGGTGGCCCCGTAGAGTTCCAGCATGCGCCGCTTATCCTGTGTCCCCTTCTCCGAGACCACCGCTGTGAAGCGATAGCCCTTCATCGTGGCGATCAGGGCCAGGGCCACGCCCGTGTTGCCGCTGGTTGGCTCCAGCAGAATGGAATCGGGCTTGAGCAGGCCCCGGGCCTCAGCCTCCTCGATCATCTTGAGGGCGATACGATCCTTGATGCTCCCCGAAGGATTGGCCCCTTCCATCTTGGCGAAGATGCGCACACGCGGGCGCGGGCTGAAACTCTTCAGCTCGATTAAGGGTGTATTGCCCACTGTCTCTAGAATATTGCTGTAATACATGATAAAAGATGTTCCCTCCTTTCAAGGGCGCTGGAACTAGAGATCGCAGAGCGCCCTGCCGACGGTCAGCACCTCATCGACCATTGCCTGGATGTCGTCGGCGGTCGTGGCGTAGTGCACCAGACAGGCGCGCAGCAGCTCCTGACCGCGCAGGCGGGTGCTGGTCAGAAAGACCCGTCCGCGGCGCTGGATCTCGCGCGCCAGTTGCCGATTGAGGCGGTTGAGCAGCGTCGGCTCGTCGCGCAGAGTGGGCGGCGCGTAGCGGAAGCGTACGATGCTCAGGGGACCGCCCGAGATCAGCTCAAGCTCGGGCTGGGCCGTGACCTCATGCGCGAGCAAGCGGGCCATACTGATATTGTTGCTGATGGCGCGGGCCAGCCCGGCGCGGCCTGCTGTGCGCACCGTGGCCCAGGCATCGAGGGCGCGGAAGCGGCGCGTGCGCTGTAAGGTATATTCAGACATCCAGTTAGCGTCGTCCTCGTCGTCGCTCTGGGTCAGGCGGAAGGCGTCGTGAAGGGCGGCCCCGTGACGGACGAGGGCGCAGCCGCAGTCGATGGGGACCGAGAGCCACTTATGCTGGTCGGTGGCCAGTGAGTCAACCTGGTCGATGCCGCGGTAAAGCGGAGCGACGCGCTCGTCGAGGATGCCGAAGGCGCCGTAGGCTCCGTCGACGTGCAACCAGAGGCCCTCGCCATGGCACAGCTCGGCCAGCTCCTGTAGAGGATCAATGGCCCCGGTCTCGACGGTGCCAGCGGTAGCCGCCACGCAGAACGGACGCAGCCCGGCGGCGCGGTCCTCGTGAATGCGGCGCTCCAGGGCTGCCAGGTCCATGCGGTAGTCAGGGGTCGAGGGCACGATGTGAATCGAGGAGCTGCCCAGGCCCATTGCTTCGACCGAGCGGCGAATGCTGAA
This sequence comes from Thermogemmatispora aurantia, assembly GCF_008974285.1. Classification (GTDB taxonomy): domain Bacteria; phylum Chloroflexota; class Ktedonobacteria; order Ktedonobacterales; family Ktedonobacteraceae; genus Thermogemmatispora; species Thermogemmatispora aurantia. The sequence goes on from NZ_BKZV01000004.1 coordinate 40,946, forward strand.
GTGGCCCTGATCGGACTGGTAGAGCACAAACGGTGGATGGTGGCCTTGCAGGCCCTCGCGGCGCACATTCCAGCCGTCTTGTTCGGCGGCCCAGTAGCGCGCGGCCTGCAGACAGGTAAAGTTGGCCTCGGAGCCGCCGCTGACGAAGACGCCGGCGCTGCCTTCCGTCGGGAGGCCGGCCAGCTCCATCATCCAGTGGACGGCGCAGCGCTCCAGCTCCTGGCCGGCGTGGTCGCCGATGCCGCAGTTAGGGTTCATGGCCGCCGCCAACGGCTTCAGCAGAATACTGGCATGGGAGGGAGCCGAGTTGATCCAGCCGGCGAAGCGCGGATGGCCATTGCCCTGGGGATAGGGCAGAATCAGCTCGCGCAGCAGTGTCAGCGTCTCTTCAAAAGGCTGTCCCTCCTCGGGCAGGCTCTGCCCACTGATCTGCTGGCGTATTTCAACAGGCAAAGGCTGCCAGACGGGGCGCTCCTCAATGCCGCTGAGGTAGCGCTCTAACTCGTCGAGAACCAGATCACCGTAGCGACGCAGACGCTCTGGCTCAAAGGCAAGACCGGTATCGGTCCGAAAGCCTGTCACAGTCATAGTGATGAGATCTAACTCCTTTCCTTTCCCTCCAAGCATGCCACTGCTGTCTGAAATTTGGGCGCAGGCTTGCTAAAAATTCGCTGAATCTGAGCCGTCCAGGAGAGTAGTTCACAGAAACTTTACATTTTTTTGTCAGTTGCTTGATCTCTCCTCAGTAAGGTAGGGGCGAAAGCGATCCGCACGGAAGGCAGCTGGCTGGCGCGGTCAGGCGGAGAGCGGAGAGCAATGGTGCTTGTCGGCCAGCCAGGAAGATGTTTTCAAACCTGCAAGGGTGGAAGGAGACCATGACATCTGGTTCGTCTTCGAAGAAGCGGCCCGCTTATCTGGAGCCGACCCAGAAGCTGCCAGCCGCGGCTCAACCCGGAAGCGGCAAAAGCCGCGGGCGCTGGGGCTTTCCGCCTGTGGCGCTACTGCCCCTGCGCCTCTTTCTGGGGATTACCTTTCTCTATGCGGGCCTGCAAAAGTTCAGCGATCCACAGTTTTTTCATCCCGGTACCCCTGGCTACATCGGTAACCAGCTGATCAACTTTGCCCGCGGCTCGCCCCTCCATAATGTCCTGATTTATGTAGCGCTACCCCATGCCACGGCGGTCGGCTTGCTGGTGGCCCTGGGCGAGATCGCCATCGGCATTGGCACGCTGCTCGGCTTGCTGCTGCGCCCCGCGGCGTTCGGTGGCTTGTTGCTCAGCCTGATCTTCTTCTTGACGGCGAGCTGGCATGTCTATCCCTATTTTTATGGATCAGACATCGTGTTCGTCTTTTGCTGGATCACGCTGCTCCTGGTCGGGCCCCTGCACACCGGGCTGCCGAGCGTCGATGGCTATCTGCTGCAGCTCTTTGGGCCTGAAGATGGACACTGGCCCCGATCCATCTTCGCCCGTGTACTTCTGATCGTGCTGGGGGTCAACAGCGCACAAGAGCTAGAAGCCTGGCTCTCTCCGTCTTCTGCAGCTGCGGTAGCGGCTCGCCCACAGGGCCAGGTGCGGCGGTCTGTTCAGTGGCAGCATCAGCGCGAGGTTCGGCGCAGCTTTATCCTGGGCCTGCTCGCCGGCGGCCTGGCCACGGTTGTGCTGGGTCTGGGCAGCAGCCTGCTCCTGGTGCGTAGCTTCCTGGGAGAGCGGCAGGGAACGCTGCGCGCTCCTCTGGTGCGGAGTGGTGCGTCGGCGACCTCCTCGTCGAGCGGAGCCTCTACGGCCACGGCGAACGCGGGGGCTGGTACAGGCACGAGTGGTGGCACGATCATTGCTCGTAAGGCGTCTTTGGCCAGCAACAGTGCTCTTTCCTTTACGGTTCCCAGCACAGGCGATCCTGGCATTCTTGTCCATCTGCCCTCGGATCAGTTTGTTGCCTATGACGCTGTCTGCACGCATGCGGGCTGCCAGGTTGAATATGATCCTTCCAGTCAGTTACTGATTTGCCCCTGTCACGGTGCTACTTATGATCCCGCCCAGGGGGCGCGTGTAGTGAGTGGGCCGGCCCCTGCGCCACTGAGTAGCGTCTCGATCCGCATTGATAGCGCTGGTGATATCATCGCCCTCCCCTGAGTGGACTGGGCGTCGTGCTCCGGTGCTGGGCCACTTACGCTGGCCTGGCCGGCTCGCGCGAACCGCCTCGTCTCTCTCCCCCATTGGCGGCTCGGCGGCCTCGCCGCCCCGGGCGTCAATGGGGCTCGTGCTATTGTGAGTAACTCACCATATGAGGTAAAATAGAGGAACAGATAGAGGGCGGAAACACCATTGCCTGCTGCTTTCCCAACCTTTTTGTTTTATCCTGCTTTTTCCTGCATAGCGAGCAGAGGCTATGCGTTCAGGCAGGCCCGCCGCGCAGACAAGCCCGCGTTGGGGCAGGCTTGTTGAGCGAGCAGAGCGGCCCGCAGCCAGACTCAGACAGGAACTGGAGAGAGAAGTATGCCAAAGTCCATGTTTGAGAAGATCTGGGAGGCGCATGTTGTGCGCGACGTTCCCGGAGAGTCAACTATTCTCTATATCGACCGTCACCTGGTGCATGAGGCGACCTCGCCGCAAGCCTTCGCTGGCCTCAAGGCGGCGGGACGCAAGGTCAGGCGCCCCGATGCCACAATTGCGGTGCTTGACCACAATGTGCCGACCCTCCAGGTGCGCGGCAGGCGGGTGCTGGAGCTTGTGGACCAGGCGAGTGCGCTCTGCATCACGACGATGGAGCAGCACGCCCGCGAGTTCGGCATTACGCTCTTCGATATGAACGACGAGCGTCAGGGGATCGTGCACATTATCGGCCCTGAGCAGGGCCTGACGCTTCCCGGGATGACCATCGTCTGTGGCGATTCGCATACCTCGACGCATGGGGCAGTAGGCGCGCTGGCCTTTGGCATCGGCACCAGCGAGATCGAGCATGTGCTGGCGACGCAGTGCCTGTTGCAGAAGAAGCCACGCTCGATGAATATCCGCATCGAGGGGAGCCTTGGCCCGGGCATTACCGCCAAGGATATTGCGCTCTATATGATTGGGCGCCTGGGTACGGGCGTGGGCACGGGCCATGTGGTTGAGTTCAGCGGCTCGGCGGTGCGCAGTCTCTCAATGGAGGGCCGCATGACGCTCTGTAACATGGCCATCGAGGCGGGTGCGCGGGCTGGCATGGTGGCCCCCGATGAGACAACCTTTGCGTATCTGAAAGGCCGCCCCTTCGCTCCCAAAGGCGCCCTCTTCGAGAAGGCGGTTGAGGCCTGGAAGCAGCTGCCGAGCGATCCCGGTGCCCACTTCGATACAGTGCACGAGATCAATATCGACGGGCTGGCCCCGCAAGTGACCTGGGGCACCAATCCGGGGATGGTGGTCGATGTGACCGGGCGGGTGCCCGATCCTGCCGACGAACCTGATCCGCAGAAGCGTCGCGCCTATGAGCGCGCCCTGGAGTATATGGGCCTGGAGCCAGGCCAGAAGATTACCGATATCCGCGTCGATACGGTCTTTATTGGCTCCTGCACGAACTCGCGCCTGGAGGACCTGCGTCTGGCGGCGCAGATGGTCAAGGGCCGCCATGTGGCGCCAGGTGTGCGGGCCCTGGTGGTGCCTGGCTCGATGCAGGTGCGGCGCATGGCTGAGGAGGAGGGCCTGGCCGATATTTTCCGCGAGGCCGGCTTCGAGTGGCGCGCCTCCGGCTGCAGTATGTGCATCGCCATGAATGGCGACCGCCTGAGCGAGGGCGAGCGCTGTGCCTCCACCAGCAACCGCAATTTCGAGGGCCGTCAGGGCAAGGGCGGACGTACTCACCTGGTCAGTCCGCCGATGGCCGCCGCCGCCGCGATCGCGGGCCACTTTGTCGATATCCGCGATTTCTAGGATGTGGCAGCGCCTGATCTGGCTGGGGCGGGCCTCTTCCTCGTGTCGACTCGCCCGCCCGCCCGCTTGCCACTCACCCCGCTCAACCAGGCCTGGCCAGCGGGGTATCTCAAGATGGAGAGCGCCGGCAGAGCGGCAGATCTTTCTTCAGATCCCCCTACCGGTAGACAGTTAGCCAGTGGCTAGCTAGCTCAGCTCAGGACGGCAGTGAGAGCCTTGCAGAAGGAGGCAGAGCGAGACAATGGAACCCTTTACGCGCCTGAAGGGGCTGGTCGCCCCGCTGAATCGGACTAACGTCAATACGGATGAGATTACGCCGGCACGCTTCTTGAAGACGATTAGCCGCACCGGCTTCGCCCAGGCCCTGTTTGCTAACTGGCGCTACCTGGGCGACGATCAGACGCCCAACCCCGATTTCGTCCTCAATCAGCCCCGCTATCAGGGGGCGACGATCTTGCTGGCCGGCGATAATTTCGGCTGCGGCTCTTCGCGCGAGCATGCTCCCTGGGCGATCCGCGAGTACGGCTTTCGCTGTGTGATCGCTCCCAGCTTCGCCGATATCTTCTACAATAACTGCTTCAACAATGGTATTCTGCCGGTGACACTCCCCGAGCCAACGGTGCTGGAGCTGTTCAAGGAGGTCGAGGCGACCGAGGGCTATACTCTGGAGGTCGATCTGGAGGCCCAGACGGTGACGACGCCCGAGGGGCGCGTCTTCCAGTTCCCGATCGATGCTTTCCGCAAGCAGGCTATGCTGCAGGGCCTCGACAATATCGGCTGGACGCTCTCGCATCTCGATGAGATCCGCGCCTTTGAGGAGCGTCGGCAGCAAGAAGCTCCCTGGGTCTTCAGCCTCAAGTGACAAGGGTGTCACTTTTCCGTTGTGGTCTCGGCTGCGCCGCCCTTCGTCCCGCCTTCCGCTGCCGGGCTGTCTGTGGCCGTTCGATTGGCCAGGCAAGGCCAGTCAGGAGGGTGTGACGGAGCAGAGCGGCGCGGCTGCGAGCAAGGACGTCAGCAGACCGGTCACTCCGTCGCGGATGTGTGTGCGGCCAGCGAGCGCCAGGCTGCGGCCCGCCTCCGCGCGGAGCGAATACACAAGAAAAGGAGCGCAAAGTGGCGATTCACCAGATTGATCCCGGTCTGGTCCCTTTTCAGATTCTTGATCCCGAGGGGAATCTGGTGGGAGAGATGCCTGCTCTCTCGCCGGAGCGCCTGCTCTATTTCTACCGGATGATGCGCCTGGCGCGGGCTTTCTCGGACCGCATTATTGCCATGCAGCGCCAGGGACGGGCCACGACCTTCGGCTCCCTCACCGGTCAGGAAGCGGCCACCGTGGGGCTGGCCGCGCCCTTGCAGCCCCAGGACTGGCTGGCAACCTCTTATCGTGAGATTGCCTCGTTGATCGTCAAGGGTGTCCCCCTCAGTACCCTCGTCTATTCCTTCCGGGGCTATACTCCTCCCAATTGGCCCGCTGAGACGCGTTGTCTCCCCTATCAGATTGTGATTGGAACGCAGATCCCCCATGCGGTGGGCCTGGCGATGGCGGCCAGAATCGCCGGCGATCCGGTGGTGGCGGTTGGCGTCTGCGGCGACGGGGCGACCTCCGAGGGCGACTTTAACGAGGCGCTCAACTTTGCCGGGGTCTTCCGCGCCCCGGTGGTGATCATCGTACAAAACAATGGCTGGGCCATCAGCGTGCCGCGCCATCGTCAGTCGGCGGCGCCAACGCTGGCGGCCCGCGGCGTCGGCTTCGGCGTGCCCGCGGCTCTGGTCGATGGCAACGATATTTTGGCGGTCTATGAGACGGTGCGTCAGGCCGTGGAGCGGGCGCGCGCTGGCGATGGGCCGACTCTGATCGAGTTGCTCACCTATCGTCTTGGCTCGCATACGACTGCTGACGATGCCAGCCGCTACCGCGATCCTGCCGAGGTCGAGGCCTGGCGTGCCAAAGATCCCATTGCCCGCCTGCAGAAGTTTTTGCGGCGTCGCGATCTGCTCAGCGAGGAGCAGGATGAGGAGATTGGGGCCTCCGTGCTGGCGGAGATCGATGCGGCGGTGCGCGAGGCTGAGGCTATGCCGCCGATGGCTCCCGATAGCTTCTTTGACTATGTCAGCGCGACGCTGCCGCCGCGCCTGCAGGAGCAGCGCGCCGAGCTGCTGCGCTTTGTGGCGCCGTCTCCATCCCAGCGGCAGCCGGGCGAGCGGCGATGAGGAAGGAAGGGAGGTGAGCGCAATGGCGTTGCGTCCCATGACAATGATTGAGGCGCTCAATAATGCGCTGGCTTTGGAGCTGGAGCGCGATGAGCGGGTGGTCTTGCTCGGACAGGATATCGGCCTCAATGGCGGGGTTTTCCGTGTGACCGATCAGTTGCAGCGCCGCTTTGGCGAGCGGCGCGTTTTCGATACGCCGCTGGCAGAATCGGCCATTATCGGTACCTCGGTCGGCATGGCGGTCTATGGGCTGCGCCCGATCGCGGAGATTCAGTTTGCCGGCTTTCTCTTCCTCGGCATGAGCCAGTTGGTGACGCAGGCGGCCCGCATGCGCTTCCGCAGCGGCGGGGCCTTTAGCTGCCCGCTGGTGGTCCGTTCGCCCTATGGCGGCGGGGTGCGCACGCCCGAGCTGCATTCCGATAGCCTGGAAGGAGTCTTTTTGCAGACGCCGGGCCTCAAGGTGGTCATTCCTTCCAATCCCTACGATGCCAAGGGCCTGCTGGCGGCGGCGGTGGCCGATCCCGATCCTGTCCTCTTTCTGGAGAACATTAAGCTCTATCGTTCCTTCCGTCAGGAGACGCCGGAGGAGTATTATACGGTGCCGCTGGGGAAGGCGAAGACGGTGCAGGCAGGCGACGATGTCAGTGTCTTCGCCTATGGGGCGATGGTGCCGGTGGCGCTGGAGGCGGCCCGGCAGGCGCAGCAGGAGCTGGGGATCAGTGTGGAGGTGATCGATCTGCGCACGGTCTGGCCGCTGGATGAGGAGGCTATTGTCTCTTCGGTGGAGAAGACGGGGCGCGCCGTGGTGGTGCATGAGGCGCCGCGCGCCGGCGGCATCGGGGCCGAGGTGACGGCGCTGATCAATGAGCGCTGCCTCTATTCGCTGCTGAAGCCGGTGGCGCGCGTGACGGGCTACGATACGCCCTATCCGGTGCCCGGGGTGGAGGACTATTATCTACCGACGCCGGCGAAGGTGCTGGCGGCCCTGCGCCAGGTGATGGAACCCTGAACCCCTGAACGGCGCTGGCTGCCTCGGCGCTCTCTCCGGGAATCAGGGTGAGGCCGACGCCAGAGAGCGAGCGCGGGGTGGCTGGCAAGATAGTCTGCAAAAGATCGCGTGCGAGATCAAAGAGGAAGACGCGGGCTGAACGGCGACGAAGGGGCGGGTAACGATGGTGTCCGCCCGACGAGGACGGGGGCGTTGGCCTCTGCGTTCGGGCCTGGCCCGCGTTGGAAGAGGTTTGCTTGCTATGGTCGAGTTCAGATTGCCCGATCTGGGCGAGGGTATGGAGGAGGCGGAGATTCGCCGCTGGCTGGTGCGCGTTGGTGAGCGCGTGACGGCCTACCAGGCGATTGCGGAGGTGGAGACCGATAAGGCGGTGACAGAGATTACATCGCCGGTGACGGGCCGGGTGGCGGAGATTCGCGTCGGTGAGGGAACGCGAGCGCGCAAGGGCGAGGTCCTGGTGGTCTTTGAGGAGGAGGCCGCTGCGTCGGCGGGAGAGCGCGCGCAGTCGTCGCCGGTGACGGCTGCGACGGCTGTGACGACTGAGGCGACGGGAGCTTCGCGTGGATCGACGGCTCAGGCGGGGGCGGGCGTCGCTACGGCGGTGGCCCCCGCGGCGGGAGCGGGAGCGGCGAGCGGGGGACGGCGCCGCGTGCTGGCGGCTCCGGCGGTGCGCAAGCTGGCCTTTGAGCTGGGGGTCGATCTGGAGCAGGTCCCGCCGTCGACACCCGAGGGGCGCGTGACGCTGGCCGATGTGCGGGCTTTCGCCGAGCGCCAGCGAACGGCGGCCACCGAGAGCAGGCCAGAACCAGCCCAACCGGTCGCGGTCGCTGCCACGGCCAATGGTGCGCAGCCGCAGCCCGGGGCGGCTCCCGCGCCAGAGGAGGAGCGCCAGGCCCTGACAGGGTTGCGCCGCCGGATTGCCGAGCGCATGGAACGCTCCTGGCGCAGCATTCCCCATGCCACGGCCTTCGACGAGGCCGATGGCGGCGCCCTGGTGGCCCTACGCGAGGCCCTCTTACCCGTGGCTGAGCGGCGTGGGCTGCGCCTCACCTATTTACCTCTCCTGGTCAAGCTACTCATCCCCGTCCTCAAGGAATTCCCCATTTTCAATGCCAGTCTCGATGAGGAGCGGCGCGAGATTGTCTATAAGCGCGTCTACCACATTGGTATCGCTACCGCCTCGCCCGAGGGCTTGCTTGTGCCGGTGCTGCGCCATGCCGATCGGCTGAGCCTGGCGCAGATCGCCAGCGAGCTGGAGCGTCTGATCGAGGGCGGACGCCGGCGCTCGCTGGGCCTGCACGAGCTGACGGGCAGTACCTTCACGCTCAACAACGTGGGGAGCTTCGGCGGTAGCTCTGGCACCCCCATTATCAATTATCCCGAGGCGGCCATTCTGGCCGTGGGCCGGCTCCAGGAGAAGGCCGTGGTTCGCAACGGCTCCCTGGTGGCGCGTCCAGTCCTGCCGCTGGCGCTCTCCTTCGATCATCGGCTCATCGATGGGGCCCAGGCGGGTGCCTTTCTGGCGCGTTTCAAGGAGCTGGTCGAGAATCCGCAGCAATTGCTGCTTGATGTGGTGTAATCTCAACGATTGACTCAAGGTCTGGTCAGGAGGGCCGGCCCGCGCGGCACGGACGGGGAAGGGGACTGTGCGGCCCGACCCTCCTGGGGCAAGCGTGTCGGAAGGAGGCCGACCGTGGCAACTGCCGAGGAGATCATTAAGGCTGTCGCCGTTCTGGTAAAACAAGAGGGCAAGGAGATTTTTAGCCGCGAGGATATTCGTCGCCAGCTCGGGGTTGATCGCCCGACCTGGGAGCGCAGCTATACCGGGATCTTTCAGATGATGCGCTCAGATGGGGTCTCGAAGATCAAGTATGGAACAGCGCGCCCGCGCCGGGTGGAGAATGCCAGCCATCCCTTGAAGGTGGGCCCTCGCTTCAAGGATGTCTTCCGCCGCGTCGAGCATGGGCGGCATACCCTAACCGAGTATGGCTGGCGCCTGGTCGATGAGGTACTGGCCGAAGAGCGCTCCGGCTGAGTTGCTGCAAGCGCCTGATTGGTCTGGTCGGCGTTGACCAGTGGGCGTGCGCTGCCTGGGAAAAACGGGCCGAGACAGGGAGGTCGGCGGCCCGTTGTTTCTCCTTCTCCAGAGCGGGCGCGTCTGGGAGCCGGGAGCGGCGAGAGCGCAGAGAGGCAAGAGTGCTGTAGCGAGAGGAGAACGGACGCTATGGTTGTGGGCGATGTGACCACCGCGGTCGATGTCTTGGTCCTCGGCGGGGGACCGGCTGGCTATGTGGCCGCTATTCGGGCCGCGCAGTTGGGGCGTCAGGTGACGCTGGTTGATCCGGTGCCGCCCGGGGGGACGTGCTTGCATCGGGGCTGCATCCCTCTGAAGGCGCTGCTGACCGCCAGCGAGCGCTATGCCGGGCTGCGGCGCGAGACGCTGGAGCCGCTGGGTATAACGCTAACGGGGGTTACTTTCGATTGGAGCCGCCTGCAAGCCTGGAAGTCCAGTATTGTGGCACGCCTGGCCGAGGGCGTGCGGCGCTTGCTGGCTGGCAATCGCGTGCAGTATGTGGCGGGCCGGGCCTGGTTTCTTGGTCCCGAGGAGGTGCGCGTCGAGAGCGAGCAGGGCGAGCGCTTCAAGTTTGAGCACTGCCTGATCGCTGTCGGGGCCGAGACCGTGCCGCCGCCGGGCCTGGACTACGATGGGCGGACGCTGCTGACGCCGGAGCAGGCTCTGAGCCTGCAGGAGCTGCCAGAGAGACTGGCAGTGGCCGGGGCCGATTATCTGGCGCTGGAGCTGGCGACGCTCTTTGCGCGTCTGGGGGTGCGCGTGCGGCTCTGTCTGCCAGGCGAGGAGCTGCTACCGGGCGTGGAGGCAGCGGCCTTGCGCCTGGTGCAGGCCGGACTGCGTCAGCTCGGGGTCCAGGTGAGCAGCAATCTGCCGCCTGAGCACGTAGAGGAGCGTCCGCTGGTGGTCTGCGGCGAGCTGCGCCCGCGTACGGCGGGGCTGCAGTTGGAGGCGGCGGGCGTACAGACCGATGAGCGCGGGGCCGTTCGGGTCTCGCCGTCGATGCAGAGCAATATCGCGCGCATCTATGCCGCCGGCGACTGCGCAGCGACGGGGGCGCCGCCGCTGGCGAGTGTGGCCATCAAGCAGGGCAAGGTGGCGGCTGAGGCCCTCTGCGGGCGCCGGGTGCAGTTCGCGCCGCTGGCGTTGCCGCGCGTGGTCCTGTCGTCGCCGGAACTGGCGACTGTGGGCTACTCGGCTCAAGAGGCCGAGCGCGCCGGCTACCGCGTGAAGACGGGGCGCTTCCCGTTGGGGGCCAACGGTCGCGCGCTGATGCTGGGCGGCGAGACGGGAACGGCTCTGGTGGTGGCGAATGCCGAGGATGAGACTGTTCTTGGGGTGACCATCGTGGGGCCGCGTGCCGGCGAACTGATCACGGCTGGGGTGCTGGCGATCGAGATGGGGGCGACGCTGACCGATCTGGCCGAGCTGCTCTATGCTCATCCTTCGCTGAGCGAGGGACTGCTGGAGAGCGCCGAGGAGGCGCTTGCGCAGGCGATCCATGTGCTGGGACGGACGACGGGACGCTAAGGTGAGGTGGGCATGCTTGGTAGGCATGCTTGATCTGGACAGGGCTGGAGCTGGCTGAGATGGCCGCCGGGTCAGCCTGCTCTCAACCAGCCAGCCAGCTAATCAATCAGTCAGTCAGTCAGCTACCCTGCTCGTTTGCCTGCAGATGGCCGCCGGGCGCTAGTGCGGTGTGGCGGTGTTGGCATGCGCCGAGCCGAGATTGCCGCCGATGATGCCCCCGAGCAGGGCCAGCAGGAACGAGAGTAGATTGATGAAGATGAGGACGATGTAGAACTCCAGGAGTTGACTGCTGGGCATGGAGACGGAGACGCTGCTAGCGCTCTGGTCGATGAGAGGTGACCGGGTCGCGGGCAGCATGGAGACAATGGTGATGACCAGCCAGACGCCGGTGCCGACGGTGGTCAGCAGGGCGGCGATGCAGCCGGTCGTTCCCCCGACGGTGTAACCATCGTCGCGCACCCCGGTGCAGCGCGCGATGAGGCTCGCCAGCAGTAAGGCCAAGCTGCCGGGCAGCCCAAGCCAGAGGCCCAGCAGCATGAGCAGCCGTAGCTCCGGCGCCCACGCCAGCCCGAGCTGGTCGAAGAAGAGGGCAAAGAGTAGCAAAAACTGGCCCGCTGCGGTGATAGCCCCTCCCACCAGACCAATGGTTAACGGCAGGCGTTCACTCAGCGTCGGCTCACAGTGCAGCGATGTGTGTTGCATACATACTGCCCCCCGCCTGGGTTTGACTAAACCAGATTTATCTGTCTGCTTGTCTCTCCTGTGATATGGTACGTCTCGCAGGTAAGAGAGTTCTCGATGAGGATTCCCGAATGTACCGCTATTGTGGTCTGGACCTGGACCGTTCTTGTCTCTAAGGCGCGTCGCAGAAGTTGTATCCCTCTTCTATTTATGTATCCTTTTATGGAAATTTGCAAGACCTTAGACTAAAAGGGGGTGGAGAAGAAAGTATACCGCTTGCTTCTTTGCTGACCTTGATGTCACTTGAGTGTGACAGGGTGTTTCTTCTCTTGTGTACGTGATCAATGGTGATTCGCCTTTCCTTCTCAGCGTTCTGCTGCTCAGCGTGGCATTGCCGGGACGGGGCGGCGCTCTCGCCAATGGCTGGACCGACTGCCCACACTCTACTCCGATGGGGCGGGTCTCCCCGGTGGGTGACGCTTGCAACTCGCTCGCCAGCTTCCTCGCGAGGCAAGGTGAGACGAGGCGGGACGAGATAAAGAAAGCAAGGAGGTTTCAGCATGATAGCCGGTCTGGTCAATCTGATGCTGGCGTTGCTGCGCCTGCTCTGGTTCCTGATCTCAACACGCGTAGGCAATCTGCTGGCTGCCGCGGGCTTGCTGATCGGCGGCTTGCTCTGGGGCATGACCTCCCATCAGGTCCACTTTCAGAATGCTCCCACGATTGCCTGGTTTCAGGACTATTCTTCTGACGAGGGCTACGATTATGTGCAGATCAATCACAGCCAGCAGTTCTACGTGATCAAGGACGCCGATTTTTCGCCCTATCCCGGCGGAGTCTTTACGGATACGCAGCCCAGGCTGCTCTCGCTGGTCTATGAGAGCGATGCGCAGCAGCCAGTAGAGCTGAATCTGCAGAACGGCGAGCGGCTGACGGGCAGCGGCTACCGCGTGGTGGCCTTTTCGCTGGTGACCAGAGACGGCCAGCCGTACACCTTTACGACGGCGGACTACCGCGCCTATCCCCGGGGCTTCTACGATGATCATTGGCCGCTGGCGACCTGGCTCTTGCTGATCGGCTTTGCCTTTCTGGCCTGGGGTTTGCTGGGGCCGCTGGTGCTGGATCTGCTGCTGTTGCGTCGGGGGCGTATACCGGGCGAAGAACAGGTCTCGACGGAACGGGCCTATCGCTTGCTGGGCCGCCAGTTAAGCGATCCGTGGCCGTCGCGGATACGCAAGAGGGCGCGCGAGTTCGATCCGCGCGATCTGGCTAAGTAGCGCGCGCGTGCGGAACTGGGGGCCGCCTGGCTCTGGCGGCTACGACCCACACTGCAACAGGGAAGCCAGCGGAGGAGGGTGGGCGCGCTCGACGCCCGCTGTGGAACGGGCGCCAGCTCCTCCTACCGCTGGCCATAGCAGCTAGCTACACGCTGGTAGAAGAAGGGTGTTGACTGGAAGTGGAAGTAATCTGCTCGCTCACCTGGACGCTTAGTCGAAGTGGGACATAGCGGGCGCTCCTCCTTTCCAGGGACCGGGTCCGGGCTGGAGGAGACGCCACCACATGGGTCTGACCGCTCATCCGCTCCTCCGGTCTGGAAAGGGGATCTCTTTCCAGATCTGACGCTCGGGATCGTAGATGCTGCGCAGGGCGTGGAGCGGGATGTCGACCTCGTAGCCCGGCTCTTCCAGGGTGATGCGCAAACGAGCGGTCTTTTCGTCGACAGCCAGCACGCGGCCCGACCAGATGCCCGGGCGCAGGCCGGGCAGGTAGTAGCGGACGCGCTGACCGACCAGCGGGTGTGGCGGCATGCCGGGTAGCCTCCTCTCTCTCGTGATTTGGCGCTCAAGGGATGACGCTTCTGCTCTTACAGGGTGATGACGGCCTGACGGACATAGCCGGCCTGGCAGGCCCGGCGGCGAAAGCTGCGCTGCTCCTCCGGTGAACCGTAGAGCTTGATCTTGATGGCCTCCCACTCCCATTCGAGGGCGCGGTAGGCGTGGAAGGTCTGGTTTTCGATCGGCAGGAATTCCTGCGCGAGCCGGTCGGCCTCGCGCAGGTGCTGGCTGAGGATGAGGGTTTCGAGGCTCTTGACGATGAAGCCACCGCGAGCCCAGTGCCACGTCCCGTCGGTGAGCATCTGGCCGGGCTGCCGCCAGACGTCGAGCGAGAGGCGGACAAGGACGGGCGCGGCCTCTTCGCGCCCCTCCAGACAGGCAAGCTGGTAGCGAAGCTGCAAGATGTCGCCGTCGTGAAGGATCTGGCCGCTCAGGCGGCGAGCCTCGGCGGTGGCCTCGTTGAGGGCGCCGGGATCGCCTTTTTCACGAGCGTACTCTCCCAGGAGAACGGCGCGGTAGGCGTGACAGACTTCTTCGTAGGGGCGCCCGCGGACGAGTGCCAGGGCACTCTGGACGAGGCTGAGGGCTTCGAGATAGCGGCCCGCCCGCTCGGGGATGACGGCACTGCGCATCAGCAGGCGCGCCGAGAGGTCCGGCTCGCTGAGGGAGCGCAGGACGAGAGTGGGATCGTCTGCGCTGCTCCAGGCCGTGGCAAGGAAGGGCAGTGATTGACAGATGGTGCGCCGACTCAACAACATGGCTCTCTCCTCCTCATACATCAGCAGGTCAAGACAATAGCTCCTCCAGTCAAGATGCCGGCCTGGCCTCTCCTCTCGCCCGATGGCGCCGGAGACCCAGCGTGAGGGCGTGGCTGAGGACAGCATCAGTGCGCAAAGACGTAGTAGGAGATCGTCCCGGCTGGCCACTTCGGCCCGGCCCTCCGCCAACCAGCCTGTGCCGCCGCCGCCTGACGAAGCTGAGACGGGTTGTAGCAGGGGTAGTAGTAGGTGGCGACATGCAGCGGGGGCTTGCTGAGTCCGTTGGTCCAGGTGGAGTGCTCCAGGCGGATGGTAAAGGGTTCGTTCAGCCCCAGGAGCAAACCAAGCTGCTCGGGAGCCTTGTTGAGGAGCCGGCGAATGGCTTCGTTGAAGTCGACCGCGATGCGGTAGTGGCGGGTGAGCACTTCCAGGCGATAGCTATCAAGCGGCGTCGGAGGAGGGATCGGCCCAGGCAGACAGGCGGGCCGCCGCGCCTGGCGGGAGCCGCGACGCCAGAAACAGAGCTTGCGAAACATATGCAGTCATCTCCTACACTCTTCAACCATAGAACCGTACTGCCAATAGATGATAGGTTTCCAATCGCTGAGAAGCGTCCCGAGCGCCCGGCCCGGGGCTGGTTCGCTGGCGTCCCTGCCCCGCTCGCGCTGCCCCCTTGGGGGCAACGGCTATACTGACTATACATAGTATAGTCTTTTAAGAAGGGTATGTCAATAGAGGCTATCAATATACACCCTCTTTTAAAGAGGGTGTTTCCTGTGGAGACTCCACTGATGTAATAGGGATATGGTATGCTTGCGCCATGCCGATACGCATTAAGCTTCGTGAGGTTGCCCAGAGCAAAGGAATAGGGCAATCTCGCCTGTCGCGCTTGGCCGATATGGATGTCCATATGATCCAGCGCCTTTACAGAGATCCTTATGCAAATATTACCTTGGCGACGCTGGAGAAGCTGGCGCGGGCCTTGCGTGTTGAGCTGGCCGAGCTGATCGAGCTGGACCCGCCGCTAGAAAAGGAACCAGAGGCAGGCGGCTCCTGATAGCTGCTCGCGCTCGATCCGTTGCGCCTTCCTTGCTCCATTTCCTCTGTCGAGCATCACGCTTGAGCCCGGGCTACACAGCTGCAGGGCGTAGGTCGCCGCAACCTGAAATCAGGCAAAAGATGGGCCAGTGATAGCGTGGTGCTCTACTTTTTTCGTCTCAGATAGCCGAGGTACGTGAGGCGGAGCGCGCGGAACCTTATCACCTCCTATAGATGAATGGCAGAACTTGGTTGCCTGCAATCCCTGTCCGAAATATATTTCGGTATGAAGTATAAGATAGATATATCCTAAAGTCAATACCGTAAATATGTTGTCTAGCAAATGTTCCGAAAAAGCGTTATAGTAGGGGTACACTTAGCCAGGAGCTAGCGATGTATCGCTTGCGAGTAGCTGAGCTGCTCAAGGAGAGAGGGCGGACCCAGTCATGGCTAGCGAGAGAAGCCAAGGTACCTGAACTGTTGGTTCGGAAGATGGTCAGAGAGCCGACGACCTACCATCCGACCTATGTCACGCTAGACAAGATTGCCCGTACCCTGAAAGTGCGCGTAGAGGATCTTTACGAATGGGTGCCTGACCCTGAAGATCAGGCGTCTTGACCTGAACTCCTATTCGCAGGCTGGCAAGTAATGCGCTTGTCAGGTTCACCACACGAAAGGCTCCCGTTGGCCTTCCTGTCCTCTCCCCTTCGCTGTAGCCTGTATCTTAAGCTCGTTGTCTCCTTTTGCCAGAGACTTTGCGCAATCTCCACTCTGGGGTGTGTGCCGTCCTGTTCTCTACCTGGGAAAAAAGGGCGAGCCAGGCTGCTCCCGCTCGCCCGTGGTAGAGAAGGAAGAATGAGTTAGTGCTGGCGGCGGGCGTGGGCTGATTCCTGCGGAGGCCGACGAGACCAGGCCGTATGCTTCGCAAGGACCCCGCTCGTAGAGCGCGGCGTCGACGTCTGCCAGCTCCCTGGACGGCCTGCCCGGCGCCTTGCAGGAGCAAGCTGGCCGTGATGGTCGAAAGCATCAGGCAAGACTCGCGCTGAGCTGATTGACAACCACTCCTCGCCGTGGTAGCCTGAAGTGGCCGATGAAATAAGGCCCACAGGCACACTTGAAGCTATCAGCCCTTGCCTGGTAGCCTCCAAAGCTACCAGCCGGTGTGAAAGCGATGATGCGCATCGCAATCAAGAAGCAAGAGGCGACAGATGGAGGCGCTTCTCTCTGCAGATACGCCGCTGGAAACGGAAAGGGTCTGGCTGGGCATGCTGCGCGCCCTGCCGCCGGCCAGGCGCGTGGCGATGGCCTGGGACTGGACCGGTTCAGCGATCAACATCGGGCGTCTGAATGCCTCAACTCAGAACCTCGACAGCGATGCCCATGAGGTTGCCCTGAGCCGTGCGCGCTTCCGTTACGGGGCTGCCATTGTGCGCCTCGCCGAGGAGCGTCGTCGCCGCCTATCGGAGGCGGAAGCGAAGCGCTTCCCGTCGCTGCAGGAGGTCCTCTGGCCGCTCCTCTCCGCCCTGGAGGCGCTGCAGATCACAGCGGTCCCCCTCTCGCTGGCCATCCCCTTCTATGGCGTCCACCGGGCTCTGGGCGACATCTCGCTGGCCGTCGAGCGCCTGCCAGAGCGCCAGGCCCTGCAGCAGCGGCTGCCAGAGCGTTTCTGGCTCGATGAGACTGCTGAAGCCGGGCCGGGTCTACGCCTGGTCGAGCTGCAAAGCCTGCTGCCCGTCTGGCTCTGGCCCGCCGACAGCGGAGACAACGCCGCCCTCCTGCGGCTCCTGCTTGACAGCCGCCGCGTGACGCCCCTGCTGGAAGAGGCCCCACCGATCGCCGTGCCCTCCCCTGAAGCCCTGCTTCTCTATCTGCTTGCCTGGCAGGGTGAGCAAGAGGCGACTCATGATGAGCGCTGGTATGATTTCCTGGCTATCCTGAAAATGCAGCGGCCATCTGGGCTGAACCTGGAGCTGCTCAGGACCCTGGCCCGCGACCTCCAATGTCTACCCCAGCTAGAGGAGGCCCTCGCTCGAACTGGTTTGGAGTTCTGAACAAGAAAGGAGTCAGTGGGTGTCTTCTTCTCCTCCTCCTCTTGAAGAGACCTTATTGCCTCTGGCCGAAGCCCTGGAAGCGCTCGGTATCCGCTATGTGATAGGCGGCTCTGTCGCCAGCTCGCTGTATGGCGAACCACGCCAGACAGCCGACCTGGACGTAGTCATTGAGCTGCTCGACCCCCAGCAGCTCAAAGCCCTCGTCCAGAAAGTCGCTCCTTGCTACTATATTGACGAAGATGCTTTTCGGCAGGCGTTTCGCTATAAAAGAAGCTTCAGCATTATATCGCTCAAAACATACACCAAAGTTGACATCTTCTTTCCCAAGCCGCGCGCCCTTGACCGCGACGCCTTCGCCCTGGCTCGCTATCGGCCCCTGGAGCAGGGGGGAGAGCGTCTTTTCCCTATCGCCCCGCCCGAGGTCATCGTCCTGCAAAAGCTAGAGTGGTATGTCCTGGGAGGGCGTAGCTCCGCCAGGCAGTGGAATGACATTCTCGGAATCCTGCGGGTGCAGGGGTCTCAGCTAGACCTGGCTTACCTGCGAGCGCAGGCCGTCGCCCTCCAACTGAGAGACCTGCTAGAGCAGGCCCTGCAAGAGGCCGGTCTCCAGTAGCTTGGGCGAGCCTTCCGGCAACAAAACAAGAGCGAGCCGGGGGTGTTGACCCCGACTCGCCGCCTGCAATCTCTCCAGACAGGCTGAGACTGATCCCGCTCAGGAGGCCGAAGCACGCGGCTGAGGCGGGCGCGTAATGGCCCCCTCCGAAGCCGACGAGACCAGCGCCGCGTACTTAGCAAAAACCCCGCTCGTATAGCGCGGCGTCGGCGGCTGCCAGCTTGCCAGACGGGTCGCCAGCTCCTCATCCGACAGCTCCACACTCACCGTGCGCTTCTCGATATCGATCACAATCGTATCGCCATCGCGCAAGGCCGCCAGCGGGCCGCCAACCGCCGCCTCGGGAGCGATATGGCCGACCATCAGCCCGCGCGTCGCCCCACTGAAGCGGCCATCCGTCAACAGGGCCACCGTCTCCCCCAGGCCCTCGCCCACGATAGCGCTCGTCACCCCCAACATCTCGCGCATCCCCGGACCGCCGCGCGGTCCCTCATAGCGGATCACCACCACATCGCCCGGCTGAATCTGGCGCCCGATCACCGCCTGCATCGCATCCTCCTCGCGATCAAAGACGCGAGCCGGGCCGCGATGATAGAGGCGCTCATGGCCGGCGATCTTCACCACGCAGCCCTCCGGCGCCAGGTTCCCCTTGAGAATCACCAGGCCCCCATTCGGCTTAATCGGATTCTCCACTGTGCGCACCACATCCTGACCGGGGGCCTCCTGAGCCTGAGCCGCCTCCTCGCCGATCGTACGGCCTGTCGGCGTCAACTGATCGCCATGCATCAGGCCCGCCTCGATCAGGCGCTTCGCCAGCAGCGGCGTCCCGCCGGCGCGATCCAGATCCAGCGCCACATAGCGCCCGCCCGGCTTCAGACTGGCGATCAGCGGCGTGCGGCGGCTAATCTCATCGAAATCATCGATCGTCAGCGGAATACCGGCCTCGCGCGCCAGCGCCAGCAAATGCAGCACAGCATTGGTTGACCCGCCCGAGGCCGCCACGCCGGCGATGGCATTCTCGAACGACTGGCGCGTCAAAATATCGCGTGGCGTCAGACCGCGATGGAGCATCTCCACCACCAGGCGTCCGCAGCGCTCGGCCACCTCATCCTTGCGTGGATCGGTGGCCCCCACGCTGGCCGTCCCCAGCGGAGAAAGGCCCAAGAATTCCAGAGCCATCGCCATCGTATTGGCCGTATACTGGCCGCCGCAGGCTCCCGGGCCGGGACAGGCCACATTCTCCAGCTCACGCAGATCCGACTCGCTCATCCGTCCGGCGGCGGTCGCCCCAATTGCCTCGAAGACATCCAGGATCGTCACATCCTGGCCGCGGAACCTGCCGGGAGCGATCGAACCGCCGTAGAGCACCAGGCTCGGCACATTCAAGCGGATCAGCGCCATCGCCGTCCCGGGCAGCGTCTTATCGCAGGCCGCCAGCGCGATCACCGCATCAAACATCTGGCCCTGACTGACCAGCTCGATCGAATCGGCGATCACCTCGCGGCTAATCAGCGAGGCCTTCATGCCCTCGGTGCCCATAGAAATACCGTCGCTGACCGCGATCGTATTGAACTCCATCGGTGTTCCGCCGGCGGCGCGGATACCGGCCTTGACCCGCTCGGCCAGGCGGCGCAGATGGAAATTGCAGGGCATGGTCTCGATCCACGTATTGGCGACGCCGATCAAGGGCCGCTGCAGATCCTCATCGCGGAAACCGATAGCCTTCAGCATGGCGCGAGCCGCGGCCCGCTCGCGCCCATCGATCAGCACTCGACTGCGGTGCCGGGGATCAAAAGCCATAAGAACAGCCTCCCTTAGAGTACTGCCTGTATTATACTCCTGGTGTAGCCCCTGGCTCAACGCACGAGCACACAGCGGCCCGCGCACAGCACAGCATCAAGCGCAACCTGGCCATCGATCGCACTTCGAAAGACCCCCGAGCCTTCAGAGCCGAGCATAGCGCTCAGCCGCTCCATCCAAGCCCAGCCCCGTGATCCAGCCAGGAGCCAGGAGCCGGAAGGCAGACCACAGCATCGACAGCGACAAGCGTGCCTGGCGGGCCGACCAGGCGATCATATCCTTGACATGACAATAGAGCCTGGGCATGTTATCATATCTCTGCGCTTGAAGAAGCGCATGTCATCCTGCCCGCAGGAGGCGATACACATGGCAGCGACAGGCGACTCAGCTCTATCCATCTTTCTTTCCTGGTCAGGAACAGCAGAAGACCGCGTCTGGCGTAACAACATCACGGACTGTCTGAAGCGTCTCCGAAATCGCTATCAACTTACCTGGAGCGATGAGCACGCCGTTCCTGCGGGCCTGGAGCGAGAGAGCTATTGTCAAAGCCGCCTTCAGCGCGCGCCCCTGATCATACTCATCATCAGCCCTGATTACCTGGCAAACGAGGAGTGCATGCGCGTAGCCAGGGAAGCGCTCGCGAGGCAGCAGCAAGAGCCAGACCGAGTACGTGTTGTTCCCATCTATGCGCGCGAAGTCTACCTGCAAGGAACCATCTTTGAGCAGCGAAAACGGGTGCCGGACACCCCGCTCAAAAGCTGGAAAGATCGCGACGCCGGCCTAAAGCAAGTAGAGGAAGAACTGGCGAACGCACTCAACGAGCTGCGGGCGGTCCCTGTTGAGCAATCGGCCCTCGCCCCCCAAGATCGAGAGCGCCTGCTCCCTCTCATCGTCGACTGGCGCCCTGTGGCCCAGAGGCACCTGCGTGATTTCGTCGGGCGTGAGCAAGAGAGAAAGGCCGTGCGCCAGCACATCGAGGACCTCCAAGACCAGGGCGGCTACCTGGCTATCACCGCGCCAGCTGGCGAAGGGAAAAGCAGTCTCATCGCGCAGCTCATTGTCGAGGAGGAGCAAAGAGGCCAGCAGATCCCCGCCTACTTTATCCCCATGCAGCCCGGACCGAACGGCCAGAGCGACCTACTGCGCCACATCCTGGCCAGCCTGGTCTACAAGCACCAGCTCTCTGCCAGCTATGTGGACGTTGACCGCGATAGCCTCCCGCTCGCTCTACGTCGCCTCTTGACTGAACTCAGCCAGCGCGGCATCCGTGAGACCATCTACATCGACGGCCTCGACCAGCTCTTGCCCGAGCCAGGTGGAAGACGAGAGCTAAGCTGGCTTCCCGAGGAGCTACCAAAAGGCATCGTCTTCGTTCTCAGTCTGCGCCCTGACGAGACCCTCGCCACCCTCAAAACCGGCAGACGGCTTATCGAGTACCAGCTACCGCACCTCAGCCAGAGCGATTTCAGCGCCCTGCTGGCTCAGCGAGACGTACGGCTTTCCCTAGATCTGGTCGAACGCTGCTATCGTAGCCTCCGGGGAAACGCCCTCTATCTCAGCCTGCTGACCGGAGAGCTGGCTCAGCAACAGCAGCAGATGCCCATCACGCCTAGCCGTGCCGCAGATGTGCTTAGGCAGATCGAGAGCAATCCCGCTGACCTCTTCCGGCCCGCGCTGGAGCGCCTCAAGCGCGACCCGGCCCTCTGGGAGAAGCTCCTCTATCCCTTGCTAGCTGTACTAGTAGTGGCTCAGGAGCCGCTGAGCGAAGGACAACTACGCTCTATCCTGGGGCTGACGCATGAACGCTGTCAAGAGGGCCTGCGACAGCTCGGAGGCCTGCTCACGCATGACGGGCAGGGGCGCTACGAACTCTATCACCTCAAACTGCGCGAGTACCTCCAAGGAGAGACAGAGTATGGCCAGGAGCAGTCAGGCGCCCTCCTGGCGCCCGACGAAGTAGCGGCCTGGCATACCCGTCTAGCAAAGTGGTGCGCCGGCGACGACTTGTCCCTCATCTGGCAAGAGAGCTACGAAGCGCTAGAGCGACAGCGACGTCAATATGCGCGGCGCCACTTCATTCGTCACCTCTACCTGGGGGGCGTTACCCAGTGGCAGCAACTCTTTAGCGTCCTTGATGACGGGCACTATAGCCGGCAAAAACTACAGGCCGACGATGGGGGTGGCCAGGCCCTAGTGCTGGACCTCGACCTGGGACGGCGCGCCGCCGGCTGGAATGGCTGGTCACAAGAAGAAGCACTGTCGATGCTGCCCCGTCTAGGGGCCTATACCCTCCTGCGCTGCCTGCTGGCGAGCCAGGCAAACGGCTATCCGCCGGAAGCCTTTCGATTGCTCGTGGCCCTGCAGGGGGCAAAAAAAGCTCGTGGGCTAGCTGCCCTCATCACCGAAGCGCGCTGGCGTATTGAAGCGCTGCTAGCCGTTGTGCGCCAACTAGGTAAACAAGCAGCCCAGAGCGATGAGTGGCGCCAGACCTACGACGCAGCCGAGACAGAGATTGCTGCTTTTGACAGCCCAGACCGCAGAGATGACTTCTATGGGGAGCTAGCGCGACTGGCCCTTGCCGCCGGCGAGCGACAGCGAGCTAGCAGAACCGTGGAGCTTATCACCGACGACCTCAAGCGAGCCGAGCTGCGACTGAGGCTGGCTGAGAGCTGGCTGAAAGAAGGAGAGAGCGAGCCAGCGCGGGAGGCGCTTGCGGAGGCCAGCAAACTACTGACGAGCCAAGCACGCTCGGTCTCGACTGAGGTCCTTGCCAGTCACTGTGCCCTCTTGTACCGGCGGCTCAACCAGCCCGAGCATGTCCAGGCTGCCCTGAGCTACGTGCAAGACGCCCTCCAGCGTGCGCGCTACCACCTGGCTCTCGGTTGCCTCTACGAAGAACAAGGCCAGTACGACCTGGCAAAACGAGAGTGGGATCAGATGGGCCGGGAGCTGCAGGCAGTCAAAAACGACAAACGCCGAGCCGAAATCTGGCTAGAGTTGGCAGAGCACTGGCTAGAGTCAGATAGCGGTCAGGTAGAGCAGGTGCAGGCCATCCTTGACGAGCTGGAGCAGCACATGCAGCGTCAAGCCGACCCTCAGCTCTGGTCCAAGTTAGCACTGGTCTGGGCCCAAGCAGGGCGCTGGGAGAGGGCGGAGCAGATAGAAAGCCACCTAACAGATAGTCGAGGACGTCTGCACCTCGCTATCAAACTCGCGCTCATCGCCCAGGAAAGAGGCGAGCGCGGGCGCGCCATCCAGATTTGGGAGCGTATCCGTCCAGACATCGAACTGCTGGCGGAGAGCTGGCGCGGGCCGATTCTAGGCGAGCTGGCAAAAGCGCTGGCGGACCTTGACGCCTGGGAAGAACTCAAGGCAGTCATCGACAGAGGAAGCACGCCGGCTGAACAAGACCACCTGTGGAGAGAAGCCTGTAAAGTGCTCAGGAGGCGGTCCCCCCCGCTGCGCGAAGAAGAGAGAGCGCTGATCAAGATCCCGAGCTGGCGAAAGGCCGGGCAGGAGCTTCAACGGCTAGCGACTGGAGACAAAGGAAAAGGAGCGGCTCCCTTCGCCCGTGGGCGGCACATCGGCGGTTCCTCTGCCAGGGCCAGGGAGAAACGTTCTGGGCTAGCCTTAAAGGGTCTCTGGAACGGCAGCCAGTTCCTGTCTGAGGCAGACAAAAAAGCCCCATCCCCTGCGTCAGAGACTCCTGAGTCCCAGGTGCCAGAGAAACAGCCCGAAGACAGCTTACGTCAGTTCCAGCGGGCCTGGTGCCAAGCGCGCACCATTGCCGAAGCGCGCGAGTGCTTCGCACACATCAGCGGCCTGCTAGCACGCGCGCCCCACCTGGCCGAGGCGCTACTGAGAGCCTGCGACTGGGTAGAGCGCTTTGTCCAAGGTCAGGAGCCGCTGCCTCCCCTGGCCATCCCTGGCCTGCCCGAGCAGCCCAAAGAGGCCAGTTGAGCTAAAGCGCAAACTGCACCTCGGCCTCATCAACAATCATCTGAGCGATCACCAACGAGGAGGTAGCTGCTGGAGACGGAGCATTCTGCACATCCAGCATACGCTGCCCGCGGCGGATCACAAAGTCGTCGACCAGACTGCCATCGGGGGTCAAAGCCTGGACCCGCACTCCGCTCGGTCCTGGCTGCGCCGTTGCTGGAAGCCAGTCACTGGGTCCCTGACTGGTTTAGTCTTTGGCCTGGTCAGCACCCTCTTCTTTGGGATGATCCTCATCGGGCCCCATTCGACCGTCGAGGCCTATCAGGCCTATTTGGGGCCGGGGCTGCCTGGTGGTCTTGCTACCGGTCTGGCCATCTCCTATCTCGGGGGAGAGAACTCGCGGCAGGTGAGGTGGAAGCGCGCCCTGCTGACAGGAGGGGTCTTTGCCCTGCTCTATGGGATATTTTTGGAACCGATTGCTGGTTTGATCTGCGGGCAGCTGGCTGGCCTGTTGATGTGGTTGGGGATCGTTCGCTACTGGGGAGGCCAGATCCAGCTAATCGAGGCCCCCTCCTGGTCCTGGCGCCTCCTCGGGCGGCGACTCAAACGTTGGGCGCCCCTATTCCTCAGCTTACTGGTGCTGAAAAGCTTCGCTACGGCGGCCCTTATATTACCCTTATCGTGGCAAGAAGCTCACTGTCTGTGGCCCTGAGTGTCGCTCTCCTGCTCCTCTGCTTCCTGGTCCTCTGTGGCGGCCTGCTCGGGAGCTTTTTGGGCGGCCTCTCCTGGAGCATACTGAACGTGCCGAAGTTTAAGCGCCCCCGAAGGGATCTGGCGCGCGGGACGCTATGCCCTACTCACTGGGCTAAGCACCGGCCTGATCAGCACCCTCTTGCTGCTGCAGATCCTCATCGCGGAAACCGATAGCCTTCAGCATGGCGCGAGCCGCGGCCCGCTCGCGCCCATCGATCAGCACTCGACTGCGGTGCCACATATAGCCCCTGGCTCAACGCACGAGCGCGCAACGTTGCGCCGGCGCGCCCGGCCTGGCTTCGCTCCAGTGAGCGGGCTAGACCATCCAGTGCCCCGTCAAAAACTGCAGCAAGGCGAAACTCAAGAGGGCCGTTGCGCAGACCGGATAGCAGCCGAGCAGCGCACGCAAGCGTGGCCAGCCCTCGCCCTCCAGCAGCAGCCCCAGCACCACAAAAGCCGGTGTTGCCTCCAGCAGATAGCGCGGAAAGGCATTCAAGGCGTCCCCGTCGCGCGTCGGCCAGAGCAGCGCGAAGAGGCCAAAGAGCAGAGCGTAAAGCGCATAGCCGCGCAGCGCCGGTGGAAAGCGCCAGGGGCCAACCCAGGCCAGGGCCACCAGCACCAGCATGAAGAGCACACAAACCAGATCAAACGCCTCATGCAGGGTCGTAAAAGAGACCAGAGGACCCTTCAGCAGCAGGACAGCCGTGTGGAGAACGCTCAGCCCCGGTAGATCCAGATAACGATTCCAGAGGGCCTGCGCGTGTGAGAAGGCCAGAGGATCGTCGAAGCGCAGCAGGCAATAGAGGGCAAAAAGGGCCGTGCCCAGGGGGATCAGGCCGGCGGCCAGCGCGCTCGAACCCAGACGGCGCAGGCGCCAACCGCGGCGGCGGCCATACTCATAGACGAAGAGCACGATCAGTAACAGGCCAGAGGGGCGTGTCAGCGCGGCCAACAAGCCGCAGAGGCCGGCCAGCCACCAGCGCTGGTGGCGCAGGCAATAGAAGCAGAGCAAAGACAACAACAGAAAGAGCGACTCAGGATAAGCGGCGGCCAGGAAAAAGGCACTTGGAAAGAGCACCAGACAGAGCAGCGTCCTGCGAGCCAGGGCCGCCGAAAAATCCTCTGTCAGCAAACGATAGAGGACAGCCAGCAGCGCCAGGTCAGCCAGATTAGCGATCAGCAGGCCGGCCACATGGGTGCTTCCGAGCGTCGCCAGCGAGCCGAGCTGCTCTAACAAAGGGAAGAGCGGAAAAAAGGCCGTTTGCCACCACTGCACATAGCCTGAGCGAGCGATGGACGCATAATGAGCAGCATCCCAATGCTGCCAGCTATGCACCAGGCTACTGGGTGGCAGCGCCTGCGCGCTGAAGTCTGGCAGCGTGAAGAGCGGAGCCAGGTAGGTCAGTGCGACAAAAAGAGCGTGGCTCAGCAGATAGGCGGGCAGCGCCTCGCGCAAGGCCGTCAGCCAGGACTGCAACGCCGTTGCGCGGCCCAGTGTCATGGCCGACAGCGCTTGCACCGGTGAGGGCGAGGGCGCAGCTACCCTGGTCGCAGAAGATTGGTCTGAGGAAGAAGACTCGCCCATACCGTTCCTCCGGGAGCGAATGAACTGCTCACGAACGAATATTGACAACAGGTAGAAACGAATCAGAGCAAGCGGCATAACAGAGAGTAGATAGGGCTGCCTCTTCAGGCTTGGGCAGCCGGCGGGCATGCTGAAGGAAGAAAGCGCAGATTTTCCCCTCTTCGCTCATAGAGTTCCAGACAGCGTCGTAACAGAGCGCAAATAGAGCGAAAAAAGAGCGCCCTATGCTACTGTTAAGTAAGCCCATAGTGGCAAGCTGGACTGAGCACACAGGCCCACCCCGGGAAGAGGGGGAAGGCAGCAGCACGAGAGGGCGGAGAAGGCTGGGAGCACATGAGCCGCGACGAGCTGGCGGAGCGTCGGGAGAACAAGATGCACAGTGCCTGGAGCATGACGGCAGTCACCTTCATTCTCAAGGGTCTCCTGGAGAACGCCCTGATTGGCCAGGCCGGGCAGGCTGGCCTGGGCGAAGTGCTGATCACAGCCCTGCCGCCGGATCGCATTGCCCTGGGAGCGGAGGAGCGACCTCAGCTCAACCTCTATCTCTATCGCCTGACTCCTGACTCAAGCTGGCGACAAAACCCAGCGGGAGAAAGAGCTGGTGCTGGCTCTGAGAGCGTGCAAGCTGACAGGCAGCCCCTGGCCCTGAAGCTCCACTACCTGCTCAGCGCCTACGGTGAGCGTGACGGGCAGGCCGAGCTGCTCCTTGGCCTGGCCATCGACTGCCTGCAACAAGCCGCCCTCCTTGCCGACGAACGGCTTCAGAGTCTGTTGCAGGCTTTAAGCCTGGACGGTACAGGGACAGCGCAGACAGGCGTCCTGACGCGCCTGGCGAGTGCGGCGCCGCTCCGGGCCTTGCGCATTCGACCTGAATTTCTCAGTATGGAAGAGCAGACCCGCCTCTGGAGCGCCTGGCAGGCTCATGCCCGGCTGGCAATGGCCTATGAAGTCGCAGTTCTGCTGAATGAAGCGCAGCCAGAGCGGCGCGGTCGGGCCTGAATCTGGCATCACAAGGCAACCCATATGACGATGGCGAGCGAAGCATCTCTAGTCAGCCAGAACCAAGCGGAAGCAGCGCAGCGTGCTCTCCTGGTCGCCCTGGCTCGTGTGCGTCACGCCCTGGTGCGCCATTGCGCGCACCGCCGGGGAGAGCCAGAACCGACATCCCTACCGGAGGAGAGCGACCCCATGCTTGGGCTGCATCAGGAGCAGGCGGCCTCGGCTCTGCAGGAGCCGGCCCCGCTGCAGCGACTCTGCGCCGCCTTTGGCCTCTCGCCCTTTGAGCGTGATCTGCTACTCCTCTGTGCTGGCGTCGAGCTAGACAGCAGCTTCGCCGGTCTCTGCGCGCAAGCAATGGGGCTGCCCGCGGGCGAGCGCAGTCAGGCTGCCCTACCCACCTTCAGCCTGGCGCTGGCCGCCCTTCCAGAAGCCCACTGGGAGGCCATCACGCCCACGGCCCCCCTGCGTCGCTGGCTACTCCTCACTCTGGGCGTTGGCGCCACCATTACCATGACTCCCCTGCGCATCGACGAGCCGATCCTGCATTATCTGGTCGGCCTGCCCTACCACGACCCGCGCCTGAGCCTGCTCGTGCCCGTGCCCCCACCAGCGGGAGAGCTTCTTCCCTCGCAGCAGCGGGCCTGCGTCCGGCTACGTGCCGCCTGGAGCGAGCGGCTTGCCAGCGCGCGCCCCGTCGGCCTCAAGGGCCAGCCTGGTGCGGAGCGCTCGCCGCTCATCGTCCTTGCTGCCGCCCAGGCTCAGGACGGGCTGCGTCTGGCGGCGCGGGCCTGTGAGGAGCTGGGCCTGCGCCTCTTCGCCTTGTCGGCTGCCGACCTGCCCACAGCAGTGAGCGAGCGAGAGCGCTGGGCCCGCCTCTGGGAGCGCCAGGCCATTCTGACAGGCAGTGCCCTTTTCCTGGACTGCAGTCAACTCGCGCCCGAAGACCGTCCCACCCAGCAGGCCGTTGAGCACCTGGCCCGTCTGCTGCAGACGCCGCTGATCCTTGGCTGTCGCGAGGCCAGCGCCCTGCGGCTCTCGCTGGCGCCGGCCTCCCTGGTCAGCATCGAGCTGGAGCCGCCGCTGCTGACCGAGCAAGAGCAGCTCTGGCGACGCGCCCTCAGCGCCCTGCCTCTGGCTGTCGATCTCAACGGCCATGTCGAAGCGCTGGCCATGCAATTCCCCCTCGGCGGGGCCGCCATCGAACGCATCTGCGCCCAGCTTCTGCCCGAACCCGGGCGCCTGGAGTTGCCCGCCGATGAGGTAGCACAGCGCCTCTGGAACGCCTGCCGCCTGCAGGCGCGCCCCGTCCTCGACGACCTGGCCCAGCGCATCCCACCCGCCGGAGTGAGCTGGGAGCGGCTCGTGTTGCCCGAAGAACAGCTTCGCCTCCTGCGTGACATCGTGGCCCACGTGCGCCAGCGCGCCACCGTCTACGAGCGCTGGGGCTTCGGGCGCCAGGAAGAGGGAGCGCGTGGCCTGGGCATCAGCGCCCTCTTTGCCGGTAGCAGCGGCACCGGCAAAACCCTGGCCGCCGAAGTCATCGCCCACGAGCTACAGCTCGACCTCTATCGCATCGACCTCTCCGCCGTCGTCAGCAAATACATTGGCGAAACCGAAAAGAACCTGCGGCGCATCTTCGACGCCGCCGAAACGGGGGGCGCCGTCCTGCTCTTCGACGAAGCCGACGCCCTCTTTGGCAAGCGCAGCGAAGTCAAAGACAGCCACGATCGCTATGCCAACATCGAAGTCAGCTATCTGCTGCAGCGCATGGAGACCTACCGCGGCCTGGCCATTCTCACCACCAACCTCAAGCATGCCCTGGACCCGGCCTTTCTCCGTCGTCTGCGCTTCATTGTCCACTTTCCCTTTCCCGACCTGGCCATGCGCCTGGAGATCTGGCGGCGTGTCTTTCCAGCAAGCGTGCCGCGCGAAGGGCTGGACCTGGAGAAGCTGGCCCGCCTGCACGTGGCCGGCGGCAACATCCGCAATATCGCCCTCTACGGGGCCTTCCTGGCGGCGGAAGCCGGCGAGCCGCTGCGCATGAGCCACCTCTTGCGCGCCGCCGCCGCCGAGTATGCCAAGCTAGAGAAGCCCCTTACCGAGGCTGAGATCGGAGGCTGGCGATGAGGAAACTGTCCAGCGGCGATGCCGATCATCGACCGCCACAGGTGCAGGCCGAGCTGCGTCTCTGGTCGCCGGGCGTCGAGGAAGAGATTCAGACTGCCGCGAGCGCCGGCGAAAGTCTGGATGCGGCCACGCGCGCCTATATGGAGCCGCGTTTCGGCCACGACTTCAGTCAGGTGCGCATCCATGCCGATGAGCAGGCAGCCGAGGAAGCGCGCGCCCTCAACGCGCGGGCCTACACCGTCGGGCAGGAGATCTTTTTCGGCCAGGGGGAGTATGCACCGCAGAGCGCCGCAGGCCGCTGGCTGCTGGCGCACGAGCTGACGCATGTGGTGCAGCAGAGTGAGACGCTGCAGCAGGCCACGCCTGCCGGCAGCCCTCTCTTTGCGCAGGCTCAGGAGATGCAAGTCAGCGAGCCGGGGGAGCCGCAGGAGCGCGAGGCCACGGCCATCGCCGATCAGGTCCTCAGCGGGCAAGGAGCGCGCGTCACCGTGAGCCAGAGCGCGACGCGGGGCCGCCTCTGGCGCTATCAGGCCGGTGAGGCCGGTCATGGCGGCATCGAGGAGGAGGCCCTGACCGCCGTCGGCTTCAGCTATCAGGATGCGCGCAGCGTCTATTTCGGCAACTGGCTGCGCGACCTCTCGCAGATCCCTCCGAAGGGCCTGCGGCTAATCCAGATCCTGACCCTCGGCGAGTTTGGTCGCCCGGTACGACAGGAGGACCTGGGGACCTATGTGCCCTCTGAGCACCTGGATAATCCCGAGGGCGGCGGCACCGTCGAAGATCCCCGCCTGACGCCCGCCGAGCGCGCCGAGGCCGAAAAGAAGCTCTCCCCTGAACAGAAGGCGGCCTACGACGAGGAGCAGGCCCACCTGGCTGACATCAGGCATGCCGCCGCCGACAGCGGCCTGCCGGAATACATCGAGCGTGGGAAGTTTCATGCGAAGCGAAAGCTGGAGGAGGCGATTGTGGCCGGGCGCGCGCCCGAGGGGGAGGGGATGGCAGCCATGGGGAACGCGCTGCATGCCATCGAAGACTACTACTCCCATTCCAACTTTGTCGAGGTGGCCCTCTGGATTCTGAAGAGCGATGGGACGATCACGGCGACACAGTACAACGCGCTGGTCAAATCACAGCTGGGCAACGATGTGGCCCTCATCGGCGGCCATGATCCCCGCAATCCGGCCCTGCCAGGCATCATTACCGGCACCTACGCCCCCGGCGCCAACAACTGGGTGAGCCGTCTGGAGCTGATCTGCACGGAGACTGAGAACGGCGAACTGACGCGCTCCTTCATCAAGGGCTACTTCCGCATGATGGGGCTGACCGAGAGAGATGTCCTCGCGCGCCTGGCGGAGGTCGGCTGGCATGGTGGTCAGGCTGCTGGGAGCGCGCCTGGCAGCCTGGCCGGTGGCGTCATCGGTGGCGAGCTTGGCGGTGTCGGCGGCGCGGTCACAGGTGCAGCGGAGGGTGCGACGGAGGGCTGGCGCACTCACTCCGGCCTGAGCGCCGTCTGGCACGGCATCACCGGCTTCTTCAGCGGCGCGGCCTCTGGAGCCGTGTCTGGTACAGCCAGCGGCTATCATACTGGCGCGGGCATCGGAGGCACAGCGCTGGGCGCCGTCGGTGAGGCCATCGGCGGCGGCCTCAGCGCACTAGCGGGCCTCTCTCTGGATAGGCTCATTAGCTTGTTCGGCACAGCCTTCTTCCTCCGTGTGCTCTTCCCGGCCATCCTGGCAGCCAGGGCGGCCGCCCTGGCCGCTGCACGCAGCGGTATCCTGGAGCAGCAGGCGAAGAACCTGACCGCTCAGGCGGCAGCCCAGGCCCGCGCCAATGGCCTGGGACCGACTCACTCGGAAATTGCCAAAGACTCGCCCGATCACCCACTCTTTGGCATCTCGCGCATGCTGGCGGTGGAGGCGGACAAGGAGATCGGTACGGCCATGCAGACGGCCTGGACCGCCATGAGTGCCGCTGGTGGAACAGGGCCGGCCCCTGCCACCATCACCGACCCCGTGACCGGGCTGGTGGATAAATTTGTCAGCCATCCCGCGCGCGATCCCTGGTGGCGCGCCACGCTGATCGCCGCTCTCAAAAGTGTGAAAATCTAGGCTGCCTGCTACGACTCGGCTGAGCAGGAAGGAAAGGAGCCGCTGGTGACCCAGTATCTCTGGAAGATGAGACGAGAGCAGGAGCCGTCGATCACGACCTGCGAACCGCTGCGATCGACGGAGCAGCTGGCAGGGGAGCCGCTGCCGGAGGAGGTGCGGGCCTTCATGGAGCCACGTTTCGGCCACGACTTCGGGCAGGTGCGCATCCACGTCGACGCTGAGGCAGCCCAGGCGGCGCAGGCTCTCAATGCGCGGGCCTACACCGTTGGCCAGGACATCTTTTTCGGTCCAGGGGCCTACGCGCCGCAGACGAACGAAGGGCGGCGGCTGCTGGCACACGAATTGAGCCACGTTGTACAGCAGCCGGGCGAGATCGCGCCTGGAACTCCCCTGGTTGTCGGACCCGTTGACGATCACTATGAGCGCGAGGCCGAGCAGGTGGCGGCCCAGGTCACGGCGGCCCCCTTCACGGAGCCTGTGGCGGCCCGCCTCTCTGTGGCAGCCCCAGCGCAGGTCATTCGGCGCTCCTGGCTGGGGAGTGTGCTCGGAGGAATCGGGGGGGCTGTCGTAGGGGCGGTCGGCGGCTTCTTCGTGGGCGGCCCGGTGGGGGCAGTGATCGGCGGCGTGGCCGGCCTTGTAGGCGGGGCCGCCGCAGGTGACCGGCTCTCGCAGCAGCGTCGCTCGCTCACGCCCGATGAGATCGCCTACGCCCGCGAAATCTATGCCGATAGCCTCGATTACTCGGCCATCACGATCACGAAGCATAGTATCCTCTCCTCGGGCGCCTCCCGCACGGTCGGCAACACCATCAATCTTGAGGATGACTACTACGACGGCGATACGCTCAATTTGACTCCGGAAGGCAAACTGATCCTCATCCATGAGATGGGGCATGTCTGGCAATACCAGCACGGTGGCCTGGCCTACATCCCGGAGAGCCTGGTCGCCCAGATCCGGGCCTCCATAGGAGGCGGGAGCCGCGGCGGTGCCTACGACTGGCGGGCGGCGATTCAGGCCGGGACGCCCTGGGAGGAGTGGAATCCCGAGCAGCAGGCCGAGGCGATCGAAGACTATAACCGGGCCTTGCGGCGGACCCGGGACGGCACGGCCACCCTCCAGGATTACAAGGACCTCTCCACGCTGCAGCCCTATATTGACAAGGTGCGCCGCGATGAGGGCGCACCACACGGAATGCTCGGGGCCTGGCTGGGAGGAATCGGGGGAGCAGTCGGTGGCTTTCTGGCCGGCGGCCCAGTGGGTGCCTTCTTTGGAGGACTTGGAGGCCTCGTCGGCGGCTCCCTCCTGGGCGCAGCCTTGAAGTGAGTGAGGATGAAAAGCCATGTTACTGACCGTGCAGCACATCCTGCGACGCCTGCTCTACGAGCGTGGCCAGATCAACGAGCAAGAGGTGGCGATCATCTTCGAGGCCCCAACCCCAGAGCGCATCGAGCGCCTCTGGCAGCCGACGATCAGCCTCTTCCTCTACGCCATTCAGGAAAACGTCGAGCTCCGCCAGAGCAGCTATCAGACCGTCGCCACCAACGGGCGCGCCGAGCGCCGACCCCTGCCGCGGCGCTTCGACCTGCGCTACATGGTCAGTGCCATCAGCAGCGAGATCGAAGACGAGCAGCAACTGCTCTGGCGCGTACTCACCACGCTCGTGCGCTACCCGCAGATCCCCGAGGAACTGCTGCCCGAGGAACTGCGGGCTGGGGCCGTGCCGCTGGTCACCAGGCTGGCCCAGGAAGACGATGCCGGACCACTCATTGCCCTCTGGAATGGCCTGGGCAGTCCCCCGCGGCCAGCCCTGGCCTATACCGTCACCGTGCCCGTGGAGCTGGCAGCCGTCGGAGAGGCCCCGCTCGTCCTGCAGCGCACCGCCCGCTATCGTCGCCTCTCGCCGGGAGAGGGGCAGGCCCTTGAGAGCGCCATCCAGCTCGGCGGCCTGGTACGCAACCAGCAAGGCGAGGCCCTGGCCGGCGTACGTGTTGCTCTGGAGGGACGGGTCCAAGAGAGCATCACTGACGAAAGCGGGCGCTTCATCCTGAGCCAGCTGCCGCCGCGACGAGCCGTTCTACGCCTCACGCCGCCAGAAGGGCCGGCCCGGCGCCTGACCCTCGACTACGGCGGCAACGACGTGGCTCCCGCTGCCGACCAGTCGGGTGCGCCCGGCGTGCTCTCCTACGAGATCGTCCTGGAGGCCCTGCCTGTGCTAGAAACCTGACCCAAGACACTGCGCTGTTCTGTGTACAAATCGATCTGATCATCTATTCCTGATAAATCATGCCAAGGAGGACCTGGGACCATGCCCGAATATCTCTCACCCGGCGTCTACATTCAGGAAGTCGACAGCGGGCCACGGCCCATCGAAGGCGTTGGGACCGCCACAGCGGCCTTTGTCGGCTTTGCCCCTGCCGGGCCGGCTAACCGACCGGTGCTCATCACCAACTGGTCGCAGTATGTCGCCACCTTCGGCAGCCTCGAAGAGGGAGGTCTACGCAATCCCCACCTGCCCGGCTCCTACCTCTCGCACGCCGTCTACGGCTACTTCCTCAATGGCGGCGGGCGCTGCTACGTCACGCGCCTGGTCAACAACAGCACCAAGACAGAGAAAGCCGCGCCAGTGCTGCTGCCCAGTCGCGCCTCCAAAGCCGTGCCCTCGCTGATCGTCCATCCCAAAAACGTGCCGCAGCAGGACATCCAGATCGAAGTGCTGCCGCCCACCAAAACCCTGCCGCCCCCGCCGGCTCCCGCCTCAGCCGAAGGCGAGCAGCAGAAAGAGGGAGAAGCCGCGTCTCCTGCAGCTTCTGCAGCGCCGGGCAATCGCGGTCTCTTCACCCTCAAAGTGCGCATGGGCGAAGAAGAAGAGATCTACGAGAACCTGAGCGTTGGCAGCGGGGGAGGAGCCGGGAGCAAGACCGCCGTTGAGACGGTCAATCAGCTCAGTCAGCTCATCCGTCTGGTCGAACCGAAGACCAGCGGCAGCGCCATAGAGCGGGCCCCCGAGCCGGGCACCTACGTCCTCCGGGCGCCGGCCCAGCTCGCCCTGCCCCAGGTCCAGCCCGACCACTTCGCCGGCAGCGCCGCCGAGCGCAGCGGCTTCGAAGGGCTGGAAGTCGCCGAAGACGTCACGATGGTCTGCTGCCCCGACCTGATGGCCGCCTACCAGGCCGGCCTGATCACTCGTGAGGGCGTCAAAGCCGTGCAACTGGCCATGATTGCCCACTGCGAGCGCATGAGCGACCGCATCGCTGTGCTGGACCCCCTGCCGGACCTCACACCGCAGCAGGTCAAGGTCTGGCGTGAGGCTGAAGCCGCCTACGATTCCAAATTCGCCGCCCTCTACTATCCCTGGATCAAGATCTCTGGCCCCGATGGCCGCCCCCTGGCCGTGCCGCCCTCCGGCCACATCGCCGGCATCTACGCCCGCAGCGACAACGAGCGCGGCGTCCACAAAGCCCCCGCCAACGAGGTCGTCCGCGGCGCCCTGGAGGGCGTTATCCAGGTGACCAAAGGCGAGCAAGATACCCTCAATCCCAGCGGCGTCAACTGTATCCGCTCCTTTACCGGGCGTGGCCTGCGCGTCTGGGGCGCGCGCACCCTCAGCAGTGACCCCGCCTGGCGCTACATCAACGTGCGGCGCCTCTTCAACTATATCGAAAAGTCGATCGAGCGCGGCACCCAATGGGTGGTCTTCGAACCCAACGATGTTGACCTCTGGGCGCGCGTCAAACGCGACATCACGGCCTTCCTCACAGGCGTCTGGCGCGATGGCATGCTCTTTGGCCGTTCGCCTGAAGAAGCCTTCTTTGTCAAGTGTGACGAAGAGCTGAATCCACCCGATGTGCGCGACCGCGGCATGCTCTTCATCGATATCGGCCTGGCCCCCGTCAAACCCGCCGAATTCGTGGTCTTCCGTCTGCGCCAGTGGGCGGGTGGCGGCGCCTGAGCAAGCAATCTGCTCAGCAATCGAGCGCATCGGTGTCTCATATTGAAGACCAAAGGAGGAGGAACACATGGCAGAGAAAGATCCGCTAGTCTCATCATGGTTTGGCGTCGAATTTCAAGGTCAGGTCGTCGGCGCCTTCCGCGAGTGCACCGGCCTGGGCAGCGAGAACGAGGTTGTCGAATACAAAGCCAGCGGGCCACGCGGCGAATTCGTCATCAAAAAGGTGCCGGGCCGCCTCAAATGGAGCAACATCACCCTCAAGCGCGGCATTACTGACTCGATGGACATGTGGCAGTGGCGCAAGCTCGTCGAGCAGGGCAAGGTCGATGAGGCGCGCAAGAACGGGACCATTACTATGTACAACCAGCAGGGTGAGCCGGTGGCGCGCTGGAACTTCATCAACGCCTGGCCGAGCAAACTGACCGGCCCCAGCGCCAACGCCAGCAACAACGAGGTGGCCATCGAAGAACTGGAGATCACCCACGAGGGCTACGAGCGCGTGAGCTAAGGCCCCGTGGCACGCTCGGAGAGCCGAGACAACAATGTTACAGACCGAGTTTTCCTTTACCTTGCCCTGCGGCTACGTCGACGCGCGCGGGAACCTCCATCGTCAGGGCACGATGCGCCTGGCGACCGCCCTCGATGAGATCGAGCCGCTGCAAGATGCGCGGGTCCGTGCCAACGAGGCCTACCTGACGATCCTGGTGCTCAGTCGCGTCGTGACACGCCTGGGCGACCTCTATCCCGTCGATGTGAGCGTGATCGAAGGACTCTTTTCCGCCGATCTCGCCTATCTGCAGCGGCTCTATGTCCAGATCAACGAAGTGGGCACGACGCTGTTCGAGACGCAGTGTCCCCGCTGTGGCCTGCGTTTCGCGCTCAATCTGGCGGAAGGTGGTGAAACTGATGACGGATCTCCCAGCCTCTGATCGAGAGGCGACCGGCGCCAGCGCTGCGGGCCTGCCGGCGCGCGAGGACGCCGGCGCCGCGATCGACATCGAGCGACTGGCAGAGAAAGTCTATCACTTGCTGCTTCAGGAGGTACGCCTCTCCCTGGCTCGTGGACAACGGGAGGTGGGGCATCCTCTGAGGCGCGGGAGGTGAAGAGCTGATGGCCACCGAAGCCTATCCGGGTTGCCGCTTCTATGTCCTCTTCGAGGGCCAGGCCCAGGGCGTCTTTACCGAGGTCAGCGGCCTGCAGGTCGAGATGGACATCATGGAGTACCAGGAGGGCGGCAATAACGGCTTTGTCTATCGCCTGCCCGGCTTTACCAAAGTGAGCAATCTGACGCTCAAGCGCGGCCTGACCACTTCCAACGAGTTCTATCGCTGGCTGGCCGATGTGGCCAGCGGGCGTCTCAAGCGTCGCCATATCTCGGTTGTTATGTATGACGTGGCGGGCAACGAACTGATGCGCTGGAATTTTCTGAACGCCTACCCGGTGAAGTGGGTCGGCCCCCAGTTGCGCGCGCCGGACAATACAGCGGCTATCGAGACCCTGGAGCTGGCCCATGAGGGCGTGACCCTCGGCTGAACCAGCGCCCGACTGGCTGAGACGGAGGAGGACTATTGTGCGTCGACACCTGCTGCTGACCGCTCTGCGCCGCCGCCAGCGGCTGCTCGCTCTCAGGCCGGCCTCGCCGCTGCGGCGCTCCCTGGAGCGGCACCGCGCTCTGGCTGCCGCCCTCGGCCTGACAGCCCTGGCCGCCGATGACCGACCTCAGCAGCCTCTGGCAACAGGACAGCCGCTCTGGTCTCCACGCCTGCTGGCCGCCCGGCAACCCATCGGCGAGGCGCCACCGCTAGTGTCCCCCCTGCCAGAGGAAGGGGAGCAAGCGCCTGCCGCTCCCTGGCCTTGGCCTCCAGAGCAGCTGACTCCGACAGAGACAATACCGGCGCCGGCTGCGGGGGAGGACCAGCCCCGAGCGGCTGCCACTGCCGACGAGGAGGAGCTGGCAGCCCCGCCCAGGCCAGACGAGAACCAGCGACAGGAGGCCGGGCCTCTGACCTCGCCGCCGCTGCCGGCGACGCCTCCGGTAGGCCACGCGCGGGTGATCGAGCTGGGTGCAGCCAGTACACCCTATGATACTATTGCCCTGGATGCACCCGAAAGTGACCTCGCCAGGATCGGCCAGAGTCTGCCGGCCTCCCCTGGTTCAACCTCTGACTCTGAGGTGGCGGCAGCGCCGGAACTGCCCAATGAGGCGGCTCAGCTCTTCCGGCCCCGTCTGGACGAGGCTGAACGCTCGCCACAGAGCTGGCTCAGGCGCCTGGTGGAACAGGCCCAACGCGAACAGAGGCAACCAGCACAGAGGCAACCGGCTAAGGGCGCGGAGCCGGACCAGGAACCTGATCGCATGACAGGACCGGCCCGGCCAGCGGGCGCTGCCAGCGCCTTCCAGGCAAACACCCAGGCGCCTGCTCAGCCATCGCTCCCTCCGCTCACTGCCGGTCTCCAGAGGGAGCGGCCTGCAGCAGCTGCTGCGACACAACGCTCCTCGTCGAGTCCAGCAGGAGGTCCCAGGAACGCAGAGCCGCCGGCCCTCATCGCCCGCCGCTTCCTCAAGCCGCTCGTGGGCATTGACCTGGCGGAGGTTGCGCTCTATCGCGATGCCCGGGCCGCTCGCGCCACAGCAGCCCACGCTGCGGAGGCGCTCAGCGATGCTGACACGATCGAGCTGGCTCCCCAGGAGGAGCAAACCACGCCAGAGGGCCTCGGCCTGCTGGCTCATGAGCTGACGCACATCATGCGCCGGCGCAGGCCGCGCTTCCTGCCGCCGATCATCCGCCCGGCGCCCATGTCCGAAGCGGGAGAGCCCGCCGAACCAGCCCCAGCCATCCCACTCGCTGATGAAGAGCAGGTGGCCCTTGCTGTCGAGCGCCGCGTCCGCCAGCAGGCACGGACGGCTTTCGCGGTGACCGCTTCACCGGTGCCGCCAGCGCCCATGACCGCGACGGAGCCGTCCACCCTCAACGCGGGTCGAACACCCGAGGGCGAGGACGCCAACCAGGGCGAGCGTGGCATCTGGGGCAATCTTCCTGCTCCCTGGGAGCCACTACCGGCCTGGCTGACCGCGCCGGCTTCTTCCGGCAGCCCGCCCGCGAGCGAGACGACGTCAGGTGCAAGCCTTTCTTCGGCACCGCTCGCACCGCCGCCCCCGGCGTTCACCCCCAACCAGCCGCTCCCTGTCTCAGCCAACGGGAGCGCTCTCCCGGAGGAGCAAAGTGGCAGCAGCCGCGCCGGCGTCGAGCGCAGCCTGGCCACACCTGTCGGGGACCAGGGTGAAGGGCAGTCAGCCATGCCAGCCGCTCGCCCACCGGAGCCGGATCTCGACGCCCTGGCGCGCCAGGTCTATACCCTGCTCAAGCGCCGCCTGAGCGCCGAGCAGCGCCGCCTGCTCTCATAAAAAAGGAAGCAAGGCGATCAAGGAAGGAGTGCAGCCATGCAAAGTAGCCCGCTGGCCCTGGCCACCATCGTCGACCATGATCACGGCAGCAGCGTCGAATGCATGTTTAATCCCAAGGAATACACCTTTAGCAAGCAGAACTCGTGGACTGCCAAAGAGAGCAAGGGCACCAACATCGCCCGCCTGGAATTTGGCAGCGGCCAGCCCACCACGCTGCAGATGCAGCTCTTCTTTGACACCTATACCAACATCAAAAGCAACGGCGAAGGAGGCGGCTCCAAAGACGTACGCAAAGCCTACACCGAAAAAATCTGGAACATGATGAAAGTTGATCCGGCGCTTGGGCCGCTGGGAGGTCGAGGAGGAGGCGCCAAACATAAGAAAGGGCGGCCTCCGGTCGTCAGCTTCCAATGGGGGGCCGTCTGGAGCTTCAAAGCTGTCATCACCAACATCCGCGAGCGTTTCACCCTCTTCCTGCCCGATGGCACGCCGGTGCGCTCCACCCTGGACGTCACCTTTCAGCAAGTGCAGGACAAAGACGACTACCCGGCGACCAACCCCACGTCGGGCGGTGTCGGGGGAGAGCGCGTCTGGCGCGTCTGCGAAGGCGACACCCTGGCCTGGATCGCCTACAAAGAGTACGGCGACCCCAACCGCTGGCGCCTGATCGCCGAAGCCAACCGCCTGACCCGTGTGCGGCAGCTCACGCCAGGTCTGCTGCTGGAGATCCCCAATGCCACAGAATGAAAACCTGCTCAGCCTGCTCTCCATCAAAATTGGAGGCGCCGATGTGTCGCCGGACTTCATGAGCGACCTGCTGGAGGTCACCATCGAAAATAGCCTCCATCTGCCGGACGTCGCCACCATCGTCCTGCACGACACACGGCTGCACTGGATCGATGACAATAGCCTCCTGCCCGGCCAGAGCGTACAGATCGAAGCGCACAGCGGACGGCAATCGAAGCTACTCTTCGATGGTGAAATTGTCGAGATTGAGCCATCCTTTGACGCCAGCAACCAGCAACTGATCATTCGCGCCTTCGATCGCCTGCACCGTCTGGGGCGCGGAAGCCGGGTGCGCTCCTTTGTCAACGTCAGCGATGAGGACCTGATCAGGAAACTGGCGGCGGAGGCCGGGCTGCAGGCGCAAGTCCGGGTCGGTGGCCAGGTCCATGACTACATCTTGCAGAGTAATGAGAGCAACCTGGAGTTTCTCCAGCGAAGAGCGGCGGCCCTGGGCTGCCTGCTCTACGTCCAGGGGAAGACCCTCCACGTGGAGCCGCTCAAGAACGGCGGGGGCCAGCTTGAACTGGAATGGGGGGTCAACCTGCACGAATTTGCGCCGCGCCTGACCACCCTTGGCCAGTTCAGCAAAGTCACCGTGCGCGGCTGGGACCCTGCGCAGCGGCGAGCCGTCGTCAGCCAGGCGCAGAACGGACGGGGAGCGCCCCAGATTGGGCAAGAGCAAAGCGGGGGCGAGCTGGTTCAGCAGGCATTCCAGCTGACAGCGGAAGCGCTCGTCGCCGCGGGGTCGGTGCGCACCCAGGCCGAGGCGGATCGCCTGGCGCAGGCGGTGGCCGACCGCGCCGCCGGGCGCTTTATCGAAGCCGAAGGAGCCTGCGCTGGCCTGCCCGCCCTGGTGGCAGGGGTCAGCGTGCGCATCAAAGCCGTGGGCACCCGCTTCAGCGGCACCTACTTCGTCACCAGCACCCTGCACAGCTACAGCGCGCGTCATGGCTACCTCACCCGCTTCAGCGTCAGCGGCTACCAGCCCGCAACCGTACTGAACCTGCTGGGCGGCGCTGATCCGCGCCAGGCCCTGCCAACGGCCACGCTCGCTGGACCGCTCTCCACGGGCATGGGCCTGGTCATCGGCATCGTCACCGACAATGACGATCCCGCTGGCTGGGGACGAGTGAAAGTCAAATATCCCTCCCTCTCGGAGGAACATGCCAGCGGGTGGGCCCGTGTCGTTGTCCCCGGGGGCGGCGCTCAGCGTGGCATCCAGTTCCTGCCCGAGGTCAACGATGAGGTCCTGGTCGGCTTCCTGGAGGGAGACATCCAGCACCCCTACATCCTGGGCGGCCTCTGGAACGGTCAAGACAGGCCGCCGGAGCCGCAGGCCGCCAGCGGGGGCCGCGTCCAGAAGCGCCTCCTCCGCTCGCGTACTGGCCACCTCATCACCCTGGACGATAGCGAAGGGGGT
This sequence comes from Thermogemmatispora aurantia, assembly GCF_008974285.1. Classification (GTDB taxonomy): domain Bacteria; phylum Chloroflexota; class Ktedonobacteria; order Ktedonobacterales; family Ktedonobacteraceae; genus Thermogemmatispora; species Thermogemmatispora aurantia. The sequence continues at coordinate 81,524 of NZ_BKZV01000004.1, forward strand.
GGTGGCATCACCATCAGCGATAGCGCGGGGAACAGTATCAAGATCGACACCGCCTCCAACAGCCTGCAGATCAGCGTCCAGGGCAACATCAGCCTGAAAGCTCGAGGCTCCCTATCCCTGGAAGCCCAGGGGCAGGTCCAGCTCAAAGGGCAGGGCGTCAACATCGATGGAGGCGCCGGCGTCGTCACCGTCAAAGGTACAACGATTAATCTGAACTGAGCGAGCAGAAGCGAGCGGAAAGGTACTCGTCTGCAGTGCTGCCTGTCCCCGGCAAAAGCATGCCGAAATTGTGAAGCACTGGCGCGTTTTCCTGAAGACAGCGCAAGCGAGGAACAGAGAAGAGAGCAAATAAAAAAGAGGAGGAACGACCAGCATGGGGCAGCCGGCGGCCAAGCAGGGCGACCAGATCACCGCTGTTGACACCCACATTGTCCTCATTCCCTCGCCGGGGGGCGCGGTGCCAACGCCGCTGCCGCATCCTTTCGCTGGGATCATCAACGGCAATCTCAGCCCGAATGTCATGATTATGGGACTGCCAGCGGCTACCCAGGGCAGCACCGCCGACAACATGCCGCCACACATTCCCCAGGGCGGCCCCTTCCAGCGTCCTCCAAGCAACCGTGGGGTCATCATCAACGGCAGCGCCACCGTCCTGATCAATGGCAAGCCAGCGGCACGCAGCGGAGACACCGCCATGACCTGCAACGATCCTGCTGATATGCCAGTGGGGACCGTCGTGGCCACGGGCACCGTGCTCATCGGCTAGGGGGACAGCAGAGGCAGCGCTGGCCGTGACGAGCCGCCGGTACCGGCGGGTGGGGCAGGGCAGAGCAGAGCTGCACCAGGCAGATAGAAGGTCAAAGAAAAGAGAGGAACGAGCACTATGCGCGATTTTCTTGGAACCGGCTGGGCGTTCCCGATTCACATCGATGCCCACGGGCGCATCGCGCTGGCGCGGCAGGAGCGCGATATCGAGGAAGCCATCCGCATTATCCTGCTGACGCCCAAGGGGCAGCGCGTGATGCGGCCTGAATTCGGCTGCCAGATTCACGAGCTGCTGTTTGCGCCCAACAACGCCACCACCTGCGGCCTGGCCGCCTACTATGTAGAAGATGCTCTGGGCATGTGGGAGCCGCGCATCAGCGTCCTCAACGTGGAGGCGCGTCCCGATCCTGCCGAACCGGGGCGCCTGCTTATTGACATCCGCTATGAAATCAAGGCCACCCATGACCGCCGCTCGCTTGTCTTCCCCTTCTACCGCATTCCGGGCGAGGGCGAGAGCGAGCCGGCGGGGACCACTGGCCAGAGGGAGGGCTAACCATCATGCCGCTGCCTGCGCCAAAGCTAGACGATCGCCACTTTCAAGACATCGTTGATCAGGCCAAGCTGCTCATTCCCCACTATTGCCGCGAGTGGACCGACCACAACGTCAGCGACCCGGGCGTGACCCTGATCGAACTCTTCGCCTGGATGACCGACATGCTGCTCTATCGCGTCAACCAGGTACCAGACAAGAACTATATCAAATTTCTGGAACTGATCGGCATTCGGCTGGAGCCGCCGCGAGCGGCGACCGTGCCCATTACCTTTTATCTGTCCGCGGCGCAGCCGACGGAGATCACCATTCCCGCCGATACCGAAGTCGCCACCGTGCGTACCGAGAGCAGCCCGGCCATCATCTTCACCACGGAGCAGCCGCTGACCGTGCGTCCACCGCGGCTCATCGACACCTTCACGCGCAACGCCAGCCAGGGCAGCAACTGGCTACGCCACAACCTGCCGCCCGAGGGAGTGCGCGGGCGCGAGAAGCGTGTTGCCCTTTTTCCGCAGAAGCCGGCCCCGGGCGATGCCTTTCTGCTGGCTTTTGAGAACGACCTGAGCAATCACCTGCTGGCCCTGGTCGTGGACTGCGAGCGCGCCGGTGGGGCGGGCGTCGACCCGACGAAGCCGCCGCTGACCTGGCAGGTCTGGCAAGGGCGGGCCGCGCGCTGGGTGAATTGCGAGCTCGAATACGACGGCACCGGCGGCTTCAACGAAGCCGGTGAGATCATCCTCCATCTGCCGGAGATGGTACGCTCTGAGTTCGCAGGCGTCACCGGCTACTGGCTGCGCTGCCGACTGACCGAGGCGCAAGGAGGACCGGGGTCCTATCAGGTTTCGCCGGTACTACGCCGGCTGCGCGTCGAGGCTCGCGGGGGGACCGTCAATGCGCGCCATGCCATCACTGCCAAAGAGGAAGTGCTAGGTGTCAGCGATGGCACCCCGGGCCAGGTCTTTCAGCTCCAGCATACCCCCATTCTGGCCCTCGATCCACAACAAGAATATCTGGTCAGCGAGCCGCCGGGCGACAAGCCCCAGATCTGGCACGAGATCGAAGACTTTGCCGAATCCGGTCCTGACGATCGCCATTTCACCCTCGATAAGCTCGACGGCACGCTCACGCTCGGGCCGGCCCTCCTGCAGCCCGACGGCACTGTCTACCGCTTTGGCCGTGTCCCTGAGAAAGGGAGCCTGCTGGTCTTCAAGCGCTATCGCTACGGGGGAGGCGTGGTCGGCAATGTCGCGCGTGGCACCCTGACGGTCCTCAAGACCTCGATCCCCTATGTAGCCCACGTCACCAACCGGACCGCCGCCGTTGGTGGGCGCGATGCCCAGAGCCTGGAGGAGGCCCGGCTGCGAGCGCCCCAGAAGCTGCGCGCACGCACTCGGGCCGTGACCGCCGACGATTACGAGTATCTGGCCTGCCAGGTGCCTGGGGTAGCGCGCGCACGCTGTCTGGCCCCCGGCCCCCAGCCGGGCGGACGTGGTGATCCGCGTCCAGGGCAGGTCTTTGTCATCGTCCTGCCCCAGGTTGATCAACCCGAAGGACCCCTGGTGCCGGAGCAGCTGGCGCTCTCCGCCGAGCTGCGCAGCGCCGTTCTCTCCTATCTCCAGCCCCGGCGTCTGCTCGGCACCGCCCTGGAGGTCCATTCACCCCACTATGTGAGCGTCTCAGTTCAGGCCGAGCTGCGCGTCGCGGAACACAGCGATCCCGCCCTGATCGAGGCGGTCCAGCAAGAGGCCCTGGAGGCCCTGCGGCGCTACCTCAATCCCTATCTCGGGGGACCACGCGGCAACGGCTGGCCCTTCGGGCGCGCGCTCAACCGTTCCGAGCTATACGGACTTTTGCAGCGTATTGAGCATGTTGAGTATGTGGAGAATCTGGTCATCAGCGTTAGCGAAGCGGGAGCGGCGGAGAAGCCCCTGCCGGCGAATCAGCAGACGGTCCAGATTCCCCGTCACGGTCTCATCTGTTCCGGGCAACATCAGATAAAGGTGCGCTGAGAGAGATGGCCACGCCACAGCTTGTTGTCCGCCTGCAGGGCGACATCATCAAGACGGTGCCCCTGACGACGCCGGTGTTGCGCATTGGGCGGGGACCGGAGAGCGATCTGATGCTTGATCATCAGATCATCTCGCGCCACCACGCTGAGCTGCGCCTGACACCCCAGGGCTGCCTTCTGACAGACCTGGGCAGCTCGAACGGGACCCTGGTGGGTCAGCAGCGCCTGCTGCCGCATCAGCCCTACTTGCTGCGCGATGGGGCGAGCTTTCAGATTGGTCCCTATCTGCTCACCTATGAGGCGGAGGCGGGGACGGCCCCACGCCTGCCGACACCGGCGCAGGAGCAGCCTCCGAAGACCACGGCGGAGCCGCTGGCAGCCGGGTCGGCTGAAGCAGAAAAGAGAGCAGCAGAGGCGCGGCCTCCAACGCCAGTCGTGCCGCCGCGTGCGACAGTGCGTCCCGCCGCTGCGCAGGCAGCGCGGCCTGTCACGCCCCTGAGCACGCCGCCCGGGCCAAGTATCGGTGGCCTCTATCTGCGCTATCTCCCCGACATCTACCAGGAGAGCGATTTTCTGCAGCGTTTCCTCCACATCTTTGAAGACATCTGGGAGCCATTGGAGCAGCGCCAGGATCATATTGAGATGTACTTTGATGCGCGCACCTGCCCGACGCGCTTCCTGCCCTGGCTGGCGAGCTGGCTGGACATTCCGCTCAATCCCCACTGGCCGGAGGCGCGTCAGCGGCGTCTGCTGGCTGAAGCCTGGGAACTGTATAGTTGGCGCGGTACCCTCTATGGACTCAAACGCATGATTGAAGTCTGCACTGGACTACAGCCTGAGATCTTTGAGAAGCCGGAAGAGCCATTTATCTTTCATGTACGTGTCAGGCTGGCCCCGGGGGTGGGCGGTGAGCTAGTTGATCGTGCCTTCCTGGAAGAGCTGATTCAGTTACACAAGCCAGCGCATGCCGGGTACATACTGGAGGTCATCCCATGATGAACGAGGAGTACATAGGCCGGACTGTCGGGCAGTATCGAATCGAGGCGGTGCTGGGGGCGGGAGGAATGGGCCAGGTTTTTCGCGGCGTGCATCAGCTGCTTGATCGCCCGGCGGCCATCAAGGTCATGCTGCCCAGCTTTGCGGCGCGCTCAGACTTTCGCGCTCGCTTTCTGCAGGAGGCCAAAGCGGCGGCGGCCCTGCACCATCCCAACATTGTCGAGATCTACGACTACGGCGATGATCATGGCCTGCTCTATATGGTCATGGAATACATGGGCGACGGGGCGCTCAGTGGCCTGCTCAAGCGGCAGGGCGGGAAGCGTTTACCGCTGACGCAAGTGCTCATGCTGGGCATCCAGATTGCGCAGGGGTTAGCGGCGGCCCATGCCCTTCAGATGGTGCACCGCGACATCAAGCCGGCCAATCTCTTGCTGCGGTATCTCGCTGGCTCTGGGTCGGGGCGTGAGCACTATCTGGTCAAGATCAGCGATTTCGGGCTGGCACGTCTGGTAGAAGGAGGGGTTGAGACAGTCACCGGCACACCGATGGGGACGCTGGCCTACATGTCGCCCGAGCAGTGTCTCGGCGCCAAGACTATTGATGGGCGCAGCGATCTCTACGCCCTCGGGGTTGTCCTGTACGAGATGCTCACTGGCTCCCTGCCTTTTCAGATCAGCGGCGTAGCCGACGCCATCTACAAGCACGTCAACGCCACGCCGCCGCGTCTGCGCGAGCTGCGGCCTGAACTACCCTCCATCCTCGAAGAGATTGTCATGTGCTGTCTGGCCAAGAAGCCCGAGGAGCGCTTTGCCACGGGGCAAGCGCTGGCGAATGCCCTGCAGAACGTGCTGGGGGGGAGCGGAGAGGGGGCTTCGGCCTTAGCGGCAACCTCGGGGCCTGGGCCGCAGCAAGCGAGTCTGCAGACGCGCACCACCCTGGATGCGCCGGCCTCGCCGTCAGCGCTCCCGGCGCCGCCCACCGTGTCCACCATGCCGGGCTACAGCGACGTGCCTCGGGTGCGCGTCATCGATGAGAGCGGGCGGACGCTGCAGGTCGTTGAAGTCAGGCCGGCGGGCATCGTCGTAGGCCGGCAAGAGGGTAGCGACATCGTCCTGCTCTCGCAGCAGGTCTCGCGTCAGCACCTGCGCATCACCTGGGACGGCAAAGAAGTGCGGGTTCAGGATCTGGGATCGAGCAACGGCACCCTACTAGAGGGGGTGCGTCTCATGCCGCAGGTCAGCCAGGTCTGGCAGGAGCGGCAGATGGTCCGCCTTGGCCCCTTCTGGCTGCGCCTGGAAGGCGCCAGTCCCCCAGCGACCTTCATCCGTTCAGGAGCAGGGCCGGCTCCTCTCCCTGGTGCCAGCCGGCCTGCGGGCATGGGGAGTAGCACCTATGCCAACTATGCCACGCCCACCATTGCGAACACGGCGAGCAGCCAGGGGCCGGCCTCGCTGGTATCGGAGCGTATTGGCCTGGTGGCCTCGCCCAAGACCCTGACGCTGGTGCCGGGCCAGACGGCCACCGTGCAGCTCACCCTGACCAACATGGGAAGCACCGTTGACTGGTTCACGCCGACGGTCGACGGCGTTCCAGCCGAGTGGCTGCATGGTGCCGGGCAAGAGGTGCAGCTCAATCCCGGCATGCAAGAGACAGTCACCCTGACCGTCAATGTAGCGCGTCGTCCCTCGCATCGCGCCGGGCAATACCATGTCTTGATTCGGGCCCGTTCGCGTGAGGTGCCCCAGGAATACAGTCAGACAGGCTGCGTTTGGACCGTGCAGCCCTTCAGCGAGGAGATGCTACGGCTGGAGCCACGGCGCGCCAGTGGCCGGGGCCGGGCCTCCTACACCCTGGCGGTGACCAATGCTGGCAATGCGCCGGCCCGCTATCAACTGGAGGGGGAGGACGACGAGCAGCGGCTGCGCTACCTTTTTCGGGTGAACCCGCTGGAGCTAGATACCGGGCGGGAAGCGCGAGTCGGGCTGAGCGTGCAGGAGCGGCGGCGCCTGATAGGACGGGAGGAGCGCATTCCCTTCCAGGTGCATCTGAAAGCCCTTGGGGAGCAGCGTAGCCAGAGTGCCGCCGGCGAGTTTGTCAACAAAGCGCTGCTGCCACCCTGGATCATCCCGGCCCTGCTGGCTGTGGTCCTGATCGCTGGGGGGGCGCTGGCCCTGGCTCGGGGACTGGTGCCGCTGCCAGGCAAGCCGGGGACGGCGGTCTCTACTCCCGCCCCCAATGTGGCAGCCACCCTGACGGCCCTGGTACAGACGGGAGCCAGCACGGCCACAGTGGCGGCGGTCAGTAGCCAGGCGACGGCGACAGCGCAGGCCAATGCCACCACGGCGGCGCAGAATAGCAGCCAGGCGACGGCGATGGCGCAGGCCAATGCCACGGCCACTGCTCTGGCCAATCCCCCGCCACCGCAGGCGCAGACGGTCACAACAGTGGTCACGGGCCTCGCCGCTCCCATCGGCGCCCAATACGTCAGCTCCGGTGATCGACTCTTCTTCGTCGAGTATGGAGGCAAGGTTTCGCTGCTGACCAACGTCTCGGGGAGCAGTCCAGCCTACTCAGTGCTGGGCGCTGGCTACGGCCTGCTTGAAGATGTGGCTGTGGCGTCTGATGGCCAGACACTCTACCTGACCGAGCGCGGGGGCAATCTCTACCGTGTCAATCTCGAGGTCGGGGCCAATCGCAGCCAGGCCACTGTGGTGGCCTCCGGGCTGGCGGCGCCGCAGCAAATCGCTCTCGATGGCAATGTAGCCTATGTGGCGCTCTATAATGACGGCGGGTCGCTGGGCAGTGTAGTCAAAGTTGATCTGAACAACGGAGCAGTGACAACGGTGCTCTCCAATTTGCAGCATCCCATCGGGGTCCTGCTAGCTTCCGATCACCAGACGCTCTATGTAACCGAGCAGCAGCCGGACGGCAGCGGTACCCTGAGCCGGTTCGATCTGGCAACAGGCACGCGCACGCAGCTGGCCCATAGTCAGGGGGCCCCTTTCTTTTTCATGCACTGGGCCAATAGCCTGCAAACGGCCATCCTGGTGCCCGAGCGCTCTCCTACCGATGAGGTCTGGTACGTCAGTCTGGTGGATCATCCCGAGGTGCTTCATCCGGTGGCGCATGTGGGAGCGGAGCCTTCCGATGTCGTAACGGCGGGGCAGCAGCCAGGCAACTTTTTCCCGATGTTCGTCTGTGCTGCTGCCAGCAATGCCATCCAGCGCTTGAGCTAGACGGAGGGGTCAGGGACGAGCCGACAGGTGGGGGCTGGCCTGTCTGGTGGTTGCTATGATGACGCCTGCTGGCTGTTAGGGCAGGGGGGAGGGGGTTGCGGCTCCCAGCAACTGCTCGAAGAGGCGCCGTGTCTCGGGGAGTGGCTCGAGGCCCAGCTCTTCCCGCAGGGTCTGGCAGCATTGCCGGTAGCAGCGGAGCACCTCGTTGCGTCTGCCGCTGAGGCTATGAGCGCGCATCACCTTGCGGTAGGCCTCTTCATCGTAATGGTCCAGTTTCAGAAGGAGACTGGCCCAGGCCAGGGCGGCCTCGGCGTCGCCGCGTTGCAGGGCATACTCGGCCAGCCAGGTGCACATTTGGTGGTGAACCCGGGCCAGCTCCTCGCGTGTGAGAAACGACCATTCGGCATAGAGGTCTTCAGTCAGGAAAGGGCCGCTGTACAGTTTGCAGGCCTGTTCATAGCAGCGAGCGGTGACATCGCTATCGTTGGCCTGTCGGCCAGTGGCAAAAAGGCGCCGAAACTCTGCGACATCGGTAATGAAGCTGACGGCAGGATTCAGCAAGTAGGTTTGCTCTTTATACACGATATAGCCGCCACCTGACTGGACCTGCTCGCTGTTGAGGGAGGCGCGTAGGGCACTGACAGCGATTTGCAGCTTATGACGACTGGTCTCGCGTTCTTCATCTGGCCACAGATCGGCCATTAGCATATCGATGCTGGCTTGTTGCTGAGGTTGGGCCAGGAGATAGCGCAGGATGGCCTGCCCCTTACTGTTGCGGCAGAGCTGGATCAGTGGCCCTTGGGCGTGCAAGCGTCGGACGGTGAGGCGCCCGAAGCAGGTGATGTAGAGCGGCGGGAGGGTAGAGGTCGAGCCAGCCTCAGTGGACGGAAGATAGCGGGGATGGGTTTGCAGGGGAATAATGGCCAGCCCCGGCGGTGCAGCTCCCCTGGTGCTGGCACCGGACTGGGGATCAGCGATGCGTGGTGAAGAGCCGACTGTATGGAGGCGCTCGACTCCTCTTCCTTCGCTGAAAGGATGGAGCTTGTTTTCCAGATCTGCCAGCTCTTCCTGCCAGGCGGCCTGCGCCTCTGCAAGCTGCCCCTTGACTGCGCGCAGGAGCTGTTCGGCATGGAGAAGCTGGCTTTCTATCTCCTGGAGTGCTGCTAGCATGCCCTTACAGGCTGCTGCTTGCTGGTCGACAAGCGCTTGATCTGTAGCGCTCTGGATCTGTTCGCTGAAAGTCGAGGCCGACTCTGAGGGATTGAGGGTGACCATCGCGATCCTCCTGCGTCTGTTCGGTGCTCGATATCTCTACAGGAGAACGTGAACCAGGGGATCTTTTCAAGCATCAATGCCAGCTCAATTGACCACCCTTGCTGTTGAGGTAGACTGTGGATGACGCGGGAGAGCGCTAGCTAGAGAGCAAACTGCGCCTGGGCCTCGTCGACGATCATCTGGGCGATCACCAGCGAAGAGGTGGCCGCCGGCGATGGCGCATTCTGCACATGCAGCACGCGCTGCCCGCGGCGGATCACGAAGTCATCGACCAGGCTGCCATCGGGAGCCAAAGCCTGGGCCCGCACGCCGCTCGGACCCGGCAGCAGGTCCCGCTCTTCGAGGGCCGGTACATAGCGCTGGACCTGGCGCACATAGGCGCGCTTCACGTAGTCGCGATAGAGTTCGGCCAGGCCCATGCGCCAGTAGCGCCGCGCCAGACGCCAGAAGCCGCCGTAGCTGAGAGTCTCCCACAGCTCGCGCGGGTGAAGCTGCCAGCGACCGTAGCCCTCGCGTGCCAGGGCCAGTACGGCATTGGGTCCGACCCAGACCTCGCCGTTGGGTCGCAGCGTCAGATGGACCCCCAGGAAAGGAAAGCGCGGGTCGGGAACAGGATAGATCAGGCCGCGCACCAGCTGGCGCTTTTCGGGGCGCAGCACATAGTAGTCGCCGCGGAAGGGCACGATGCGCAGACCGCCGTCGTCGCCGGTCAGGTGCGCCAGGCGATCGGAGTAGAGGCCGGCGCAGGTAATCACGGCCCGTGCCCTCAGCTCTTCTTCCTGGCTGCGGCGTTGGCCCGAGGCTGCCGGCGCCTGGGTGCGAATCTGGACCACCACTTCATCGGCGCGAGGCAAGAGACCCACCACCTGGCAGCTCAGGCGCAGCTCCGCGCCGTGCGCGCTGATCTCCGCGGCCAGGGCGGCGGCCACGCGCGTAAAATCGACGATCCCTGTATTAGGAGAATAGATAGCCTTTAGTCCCGCTGCTGCTGGCTCGATCTCGTGCAGGCGCTCGGGGCCGATCAGCTCCAGACCCTGGACCCCATTGCGCTGGCCGCGCTCGTAGAGGGCCTGCAGGCGTGGCAGCTCTTCCTCCGTCAGCGCCACGATTACCTTGCCGCAGAGCTGGAACGGAATGCCATGCTCGCGGCAGAAGGCCAGCATGGCCCGATGGCCGGCCACGCAGGCGCGGGCCTTCAGCGAGCCGGGGGTATAGTAGATACCGGTGTGCAGCACGCCGCTGTTGTGTCCCGATTGATGGGCGGCGATGCGTGGCTCTTTCTCCAGCAGGAGCAGGCGCAGGCCAGGACGGCGCCGCAGATACTCGCGCGCCGTTGCCAGTCCCACCAGGCCGGCGCCAACAATGATCAGATCATAGGGCTGCATTTGTTTAAAGATAACCAGCGACGCCTGCCGCTTTATTCCCAGCCGCGGGAGCGAGTCGGGGGAGAGGCTGGTCCTGTTGAGCTAGTCGTGTGCTATACTTAAGTGGCAATCTCCACTGAGAACCCACTGGTTCGTTAGCCAGAGAACGCAAGTCACCACTAGAGACGCAACAGAGGTACAAAGATCCATGTCACAGAATACGCCCATTACCGTTGCGTATGGGGATGGCATTGGCCCGGAGATTATGGCGGCCACCCTGGAAGTGATCAAGGCCGCTGGGGCGCGGATCGACATTGAAGAGATCGAAGTAGGAGAGAAGGTCTACTTGCGCGGTGTGCCCTCGGGTATTGAGCCGAGCGCCTGGGAGTCCCTGCGCCGCACCAAGGTCTTTCTCAAAGCGCCCATTACCACGCCACAAGGAGGGGGCTACAAGAGTCTGAACGTCACCATTCGCACGATGTTCGGCCTCTACGCCAATGTTCGTCCCTGTGTTGCCTACTATCCTTTCGTGGATACCAAGTATCCGGGGATGGACGTCGTCATCATCCGTGAGAACGAAGAGGACCTCTACACCGGCATCGAGTACCGGCAGACGCACGACATGGTGCAGAGCCTCAAGCTCATTAGCCGTCCGGGCAGCGAGAAGATCATTCGCTACGCCTTCGAGTATGCGCGGGCTTATAACCGCAAGAAAGTCACCTGCTTCGTCAAAGACAACATCATGAAGCAGACGGACGGCCTCTTCCACAAGATTTTTGAGAAGGTAGCCGCCGAGTATCCTGACATCCAGAACGAGACCTGGATTGTCGACATTGGCTCGGCCAAGCTGGCGGACACGCCGGAGGCTTTTGATGTCGTGGTGCTGCCCAACCTTTACGGTGATATTCTCTCGGATGTGGCGGCCCAGATTGCTGGTTCAGTCGGCATGGCCGGCTCGGCCAACATCGGTGACCAATGTGCGATGTTTGAGGCCATTCATGGCTCGGCGCCACGGCGTGCTGGTCAGAACGTGGCCAATCCCTCGGGTCTGCTGCTGGGGGCGGTGCTGATGCTTGTCCACATTGGGCAGCCGGAGGTCGCGACGCGCGTGCACAACGCCTGGCTGCGTACCCTGGAGGACGGCATCCATACCTATGACATCTACAGCGAGAAGGTCAGCAAGCAGAAGGTTGGAACGAAGGAGTTTGCGCAGGCCATCATTGAGCGCCTGGGTCAGATGCCGCAGACGCTCAAGGCGGTGAACTACACGGCGGCGCCGAAGCTGGCCAACATTCAGCACCTCAGTCAGGAGCCGCTGGAGAAGAAGGATCTGGTGGGGGTGGATGTCTTTCTGGAATGGCGCGGCGGTGGCCCTGATCAGTTGGGCGACGCCATCAAGCGGCTGGAGGGCGATGGGCTGCAGTTGACGATGATTACGAATCGGGGAGCGAAGGTCTGGCCCAATGGGCTGCCCGAGACCTTCTGTACCGATCATTGGCGCTGTCGTTTCCTGGCCGACGATGGGCAGGCCCTACGTCCGCAGCAGGTCATTGCTCTGCTGCATCGTCTGGCCGAGGCTGGTTTCGACTTCATTCAGACCGAGCACCTCTATACCTTTGATGGGCGCCCGGCCTTCTCGACCGCTTCAGGCGAATAGCGGCTGGCCGGTGGCCGCTGGGCTGAGCCAGTGAGCGAGCGAGCGAGCGGACTGGCAGCTGGTCAGGACTGTGCACATGGGGAGCAGGGGCAGAGGAGTCCTGGAATGAGACTCAGGTCACTTCTGGGGTCCTGCTTCCCGTGTGCTATTATCTTGAGAGAGGCTCTCTTGCCTGTTTACGGCTGAGTCTCAGGAGATGAGAAACGATCTCGATATCTGCGTAAGGAGGATCTTGCTATGCCAGTTCGCACCGCTGAGGCGGAATGGAAAGGTGACCTGCAAAGTGGCCAGGGTCAGCTGAAGCTGGGCACAGGGGCCTTTGAGGGCCAGTATTCGTTTAAGACGCGCATGGGTGACGATACGTCGGGGACCAATCCCGAGGAGCTGATCGCGGCGGCGCATGCGGCCTGCTTCTCGATGGCTCTCTCGGCGGGTCTGGCGCGCGCTGGCTTTACGCCGACGAGCGTCAAGACGAATGCGCGGGTGCACTTCAATCCCACAGCTCAGGGCTATGTTATTGGTCCGATCGAGCTGGAGACCACGGCGGTGGTGCCTGGGATCGATGAGGCGAAGTTTCAGGAGCTGGCCAATGAGGCCAAGCAGAATTGTCCGGTCTCAAGGGCGCTGGCCGCCACGGAGATCCGCCTGCAGGCCAGGCTGGTCCAGCAGTAAGGCTTGGTGGAGTCCGGCTTTTTGCCTACTTCCTACTGTTCTTGTCTGTTCCCTCGCTGAGTGAGGGCAGCGGTCTGTCGGGGGCAGCGTGGTCAAACCGCCTGCTTGTCGGCAGCCGCTGCAAACGCTCGCTGTGTGCTTCTTTCTCTTGTGGGTATCTCTCTCCTGGTTCTGTTCCCCCTGCTGGCTGGCTCTATTCTGGTGCTTGCCTGTCGATCTGCTGGAGCTAGGGGTGAAGAAGTCTCCTCTGTGGTTGGAGTCGTGGGCTGAGGTTGCTGCGTTATAGAAGTGGTAGGGAGGTAGTGGGAGTTCGTTGGACGGTGAGAAGGTTGCCTGTAGGGTTCCTGCTGATTAGCGGGATGATGCGGTAAGATTACAATGAATCACAAAGAGTGTGGTGGAGGGAGGAGTGGTCGGACGGGGACGGAAGGCGCAGCGCAGTGGCTGGCGTCTGCTCTGCTCCGGCGGGCGGCAGCCAGGCAAGGACAGGGGGTGAAGCATGTATCTCGGTCTTGAGGTGAGTGAACAGGCTCTACGTGGAGCCTACTTTCAACAGAAGGAGGTCGTGCTGACGCCGCCGGTAGCGGTGCCGGCCAGCTATGAAGAGCTGCTAGAGGTGCTGGTGCAGCAGGTACAGGAGGCTTCGCGCGTTGGCGAGGCCATTCGGCGCGTGGGGGTGAGTATTCCTGGCAACTGTACTGAGCGGCGAGTGGTCTGGGTGCCCTCGCTGCCTTATCTGAACGGGCGCGATCTGGCTGATGATCTGCGGGCGCGGTTGGGGATCACGGTGATGCTGGCCAGCGATGCGCAGCTGGCCTTGCTGGGCGAGATTTGGCGTGGGACGGCGCGCGATCGGCAAAGTGCTGCCCTGGTGAGTGTGGGAACGGGGATCAATGGGGCGCTGATGCTTGGAGGGCGCATTGTGCACGGGGCCCACGGGAGCGCCGGGGCGTTGGGCTGGCTGGCCCTGGATCGGCAGCAGGCGCCTGATGCTGAGCATGGCTATCTGGATCGCTATGCCTCGGCTTCGATGCTGGCCTCGCAGGGGCGTTTGCTTGATCCGCCGCTGTCGCTGGAGGAGATCATTACGCGGGCGCGCGAGGGGCAGGCGACGTGTGTGAAGCTGGTCAATGAGTGTGCGGCAGTGCTGGGTATAGCGGTGGCGGGCCTGGCGAGCGTCTTTGATCCCGAGGTCCTGATCTTTGGGGGGACGCTGACGGGGGCCTTCGATCTTTTTGCCCCGGTTTTGCGCGAAGGGCTGCAGCGCTATGGGTCCCCGAGTGTGCGGCAGACGCCGCTGGTGGCCTCACAGCTTGGGGCCGATGCGCCTCTCTATGGGGCCTTGCGGGCGGCGATGCTCTTGCAGTCGGTGTGGGCCTGATGAACCAGAGCAAGGCACTGCAGCGGGTGCTTTGCTTTGCCGGCCAGGGGCGGCTAGGACCTCTTGCCTTTCGGCGGCGCTCGTGCTATAGAGAGAAGTGCGATCGGTGCTCGGTGGCTGACTGGTCGCCTGTGCGCTGTCTGAGGATCTGGGCCTGCTGGCACTGTGGGCGGACGGCCCGGCTGTGAGCTGCGCAAGTCAGCGACGGGACGAAAGGAAGCATCTCGGAAAGGGGTGTCTGATATGGTCTATCGCAGCGTGGGACTCTATCGCACGTTGGGGGTTCTCGGTCTGGTGGTGACGCTGTTGGTGGTCTGGCTGGGCTGGCAGTTCGAGGTGGCTATTCGTAATGCGCTGCTGATTACGAGTCTCTTTTTCCTGGCGATTGCTTGTATCTACTTTCATTTGGGCCATGAGGAGGCACGTGGCGCTTTCTTATAGTTTGGTGGAGGAGGGAGATGGAAAGGCGGGAAGGAAGCGAGAGAGAGGCGGACCGGTGTTGCAGTGTGAGCACTGCGGCGCCGGCCCGCTTGCTTTTGGGGAGGGAGAGCTGTTAAGTGAGTGCGAGGAGCGAGGGATGGTCAGCCGGTCTGCCTCAGACGGGCGCTGGCGTCGTCGCTGCTCGTGGTGATCGCGGGTGGTTTGAGTGGTCGGAAGGATCGAGCGGCAGGAAAGGGGCTATCACTGTTCAGCGTGGGCCTGCTGGAAGTGGCGGTAGGTCTCGCGTAGCTGGCGGGTGAGCGGATGATCAGGGCCGGCTGAGCGCTCGTAGATGGCCAGAGCGCGCGCAAGCAGGGGCAGCGCTTCCTCAGAGCGACCCACATCTTTATAGAGAAGTGCCAGATTGTACAGGATAGTGGCGGCGCGCCGATCAGTTGGACCGAAGGTCTGCTCGCAGATTGCACGAGCACGCTCCAGCAGAGCAAGGGCCTCGGCCAGGCGGCCCAGATTGCGATAGAGGAGCGCCAGATTCTGCAGAATAGCGCCGGTAAGGCTCGGGACCGGCTGAGGAGCCTGCTCGCTGAGCGAGAGTGCACGCTCGAAGAGGGCGCACGCCTCTGGAACGCGGCCCTGACGCTCGTAGCAGAGCGCCAGCGTGTTCAGGGCAGCAATCGTCTTAGGATGGGATGGACCGAAAACCTGCTCGGCGAGCGGGGCCAGGCGTTCGAAGAGAGGGAACGCTTCAGTCAAACGTCCTGCACTCAAATAGAGAGAAGCCAGAGACTCAAGCGTAGCGATGGTCAGAGGGTGAGCGGAACCGAGCGTCTGCTCGCGGATAGCCAGTGCGCGCTCAAGCAGAGGCGGGGCCTCCGAGGAGCGACCCACGAAGCGATAGACGAAGGCCAGATCGTGGAGCGAGGTCGCCGTCTCAGCAGACTCAGGGCCAGGCTGCCGCTCGCGGATAGAGAGCGCCTGCTCAAATAAAGGGACTGTCTCCTGATAGCGTCCGTGCTGGCGCAGATAGGTGCCGGCCTGCTGAAGCAAGCTGGCTGCGGCGGCGGTCTGCAGCGCTGGCTCCTTCGCGATCCAGGCGGCGCAGTGCAGCGCGTGCGGCAGCAGACCCTCATAGAGGGGCCAGTGCTCTGGCTCCTGACCCGGGTAAGCGGTTACCAGGGCCTCGATGGCCAATCGCTGCCGGGCTGTCAGCTCCTCTGCAGGCAACTGCTCAGGCAGGGCCTCCTGCACCAGCTCATGGACCTGTAGATTGCCGCTCTGAGGGGCGCGGGCGAGCAGACCATCGGCTTCCAGCGCCGCAAGCGCGGCCATCAGGGCAGAGTGATCAGCAGCCATTGCGGCCAGCGGGTGTGACACTCGGGCCAGCCCTTCTGTCAGCAGGCTCTCTGGAACAGGGGCAGGCGCCAGGCAGGAGCAGAAGAGCAGCAGCTCAGCGGCGACGGCGTCACGCTGGCGAATACGCTCAAAGAGCAGGCGGCCCAGAGCGCAACGGAGACCGCGCTCAACCTGGCGCAGTCCCTCCTCGGGATCGTCGCGACTGACGAGTGCCAGCCCATCGGCGGGCAGCGGCGTCAGATCACCGACCACGCTCTCTCTCCACGCGCAAGCGCGCAGCATAATCGGGAGGAGCAGCGTCTCACCGGCATCATGACGCTGCCGGACCTGCTGCAGTTCAGCAAGGCACGCCGGCGAGACCAGATAATCGGGGCTGAGCAGAACCAGGAAGAGAGCAGCACCGGAAGGACCACCTGCGCTGTCGATAGAGGGCGGGCCATCGTCCCCGAGCGCGATCCAACCCTGAGCTGCCAGCGGCCTCAGCAGCCTCAGCAGGCGCTCGTGCCAGGTGCCATCGGTAACAGTCCCGGACCAGGAAACCAAAACTGCGATCGCGCAGGGCCTTTCCATTGCCCTCCCTCGCGTCCTGCCTTGCTCAGGGTGCAGCAACGCAGCTAGAGATAGATAAGCGTTAACCGACTGTAACCAGTATATGTAACAGCGGGGAAGAAAGCAAGAGGCACAGTGGAGGCGTAAGAGCGTGGTCGCCGCTCAAGTGGCATAGCAGGCGACAGCCAGGCCCAGCCCAGAAGAGCACCCAAGGCGGTTCTAAGCCTGGGCGCTCTTCTGGCGAAACATGGTCAGCAGCCGCTGCTTCGTATCCTAATTAATTAATACGCTTCTCGCGTGCAGCCCATTCGCGTTCACGCAGCACAAACTTCTGAATCTTGCCCGTCGATGTCTTCGGCAGGGCGCCGAAGGAGACCGCCACGGGGCACTTAAAATGCGCCAGATGCTGGCGGCAAAACTCGATGATCTCCTGCGCTGTCGCGCCGTGGCCGGGCTTCAGCGTCACAAAGGCCTTCGGGCGCTCACCCCAGGTTGGGTCGGGGATACCGATCACCGCGCATTCCAGCACGGCGGGATGGCGTGCCACCACCTGCTCGACTTCGATCGTTGAGATATTCTCGCCGCCCGAGATAATAATGTCTTTGGCGCGATCGCGCAGCTCGATATAGCCATCGGGGTGCCAGACCGCGATGTCACCAGAGTGAAACCAGCCGCCGGCAAAGGCCTGCTCCGTCGCCTCGGGATTCTCATAATAGCCCTTGGCCACATTATTGCCGCGCATCAGCACCTCACCCATCGTCTGCCCGTCCCAGGGCACATCATGCATCTCGCTGTCGACCACGCGCGCCCGCTCGGCGACCACGTAGCCCTGGCCCTGGCGCGCCAGCAAGCGGGCCTGCTCCTCATCGGGCAGCGCGCTCCATTCCTCATGCCACTCGCAGACCGTGTACGGCCCATAGGTCTCCGTCAGCCCGTAGACGTGGATCGGGCGCATATTCAGGCGGCGCATCTGCGCCAGCAGCGTCGGCGACGGCGGCGCGCCGGCGACGGTCACCGTTACCCCGCGCTCGATGGGGTGGGCCTTCGGATGGTTCACAATAAAGATATGCACCGTCGGCGCTCCGTTGTAGTGCGTCACCCCCTCCTGCTCCAGCAGGTCCCACACCAGACCAGGATCGGCCTTGCGCAGGCAGACATGGCGTGCTCCCACAGCGGTTACTGCCCAGGGAAAACACCAGCCATTGCAGTGGAACATCGGCAGCGTCCACAGATAGACGCTGCTGCTGCTCATGCCTGTCTCAATGACCTCGCCCAGGGCGTTCAGATAAGCGCCGCGGTAGGTATACATCACGCCCTTCGGGTTGCCCGTTGTGCCTGACGTGTAATTGATCGAAATCGTCTCCTCCTCGTCCTCCAGCCAGCTCTCCGGTGGTTCTGGCGAACCGGCGGCCAGAAACTGCTCATAGGGATCGTCTGGCTGCCCGGTGTCATCGATGCGCACCAGCTCGACGCCGGGCAGCTCTAAGGATTCCACCAGTGGCAGCAGCTCGGCGTCGACAAAGAGGAAGCGTGAGCCGGAATGCTTCAAAATATAGTCGATCTCCCTACTGGTCAGGCGCGTATTGATTGCCACCAGGATGCCGCCGGCGGCGGGCACGCCGAAATGAGCTTCGAGCAGGGCGGGGGCATTGGGACTGAGGAAGGCGACGCGGTCGTGTTTGCGCAAGCCGGCGGCGCGCAGTTGGTTGGCCAGGCGATAGACGCGCTCGGCGAACTGGCGGTAAGTATAGCGGCGCTCGCCGTGGACTACGGCCACCTTATTGGGGAAGACGAGAGCGCTACGCTCCAAAAAGCTGACCGGCGTCAGCTCGCTGCGGTAGACCTTGGTCGTGGCGGCCATACAGATTCTCCCTCCTTATCGTTCCCGTCGACAAGGGGACGGCGCAGGCTCACAGAGAAGCCTGCTGCACCTTCTTCCCTGGTCTGGCCTGTTGATGCTGCCGTGCTGATGTAGAGGTGGGGTATCTTGCTGCCTGCATCTTTCCCCCGACAACAGGCCGGCCAGGCTGACCATAGTTGTTATTGCTTAGTATACATCATGGCAGGTCGCCTTGAACTCCGCTGCCACCCCTATGTCCAGGTAAAGCTCTGTATCTTAGCGTAGGCTTCTCAAGCCAGAGAAGCTTCGTTGGTTAGAAGGAGGATAGTGCCTCCCTTTCCTAACTGTGGAACTCTGTTCGTAAAGTTGCTCTACTTGAGCAGCCAGATATTGACAATCATTATTTATTAGAGTATATCATATACAGGATATTATATATAGGAGAGGCACTCTAAGGATCAAACTCTGATCCTTCTCGATTCCCTCCTCTTTCTATATATATACGTACTGTCTACCTGCAGCCTACTCTTGCAGTGATCCACATGATCAGGGGGGTATTTTTATGTCTTCGAATGCTCCTCATAATGATTCAGGCCGTTTTTGTCCCCATACAGTTAGAAATACTATTACTCGTGAAGGCGGAAAAAAACGGTTTTTATTTTTGGCTTTCATGTGCCTGCTCATATGGCATCTGCTAGGGCAGGAGTGGACACTCATCGCGCCGGTAGCGCATGCCCAATCATGGCCACCGGCCTTGGCTCCGGCGCAGCTGACCTTTGCCCAGTTTCTGCAGCAGCGTCAGCCAGCAAATAACCCAGACTCGTTCAGCTTCCCAGCCAGGGTGCCGGCTCTGCCTGTCGATAGCGAGCCGACCCAGCTGGCCACGCTCCCCAGCGCTCAGCCAGCGACCATGAAGCCTCTTGCCCAGAGCCTGAGTCCGGCCTTGTTGAGCGGCTCAGCGGGCAACGGCAGCGGTGTTCTGGATCTCCAGGGTAGTGATGGGCGTCTAGAGATCCAGATTCCTGCTGGATCACTTGACTTTTCGCAGGCGCAGATTGTCAACACTAGTGCTTCCAGCGCAAGCGTTAGCTCTCCCTCCCCGCGGCTTACTCCCATTCCCGTAGCCTCTCCGACGCCTACTCCCTCACCCACGGCGTCGCCGGTACCCACTCCCTCGCCTACTCCCTCACCCACTCCTCCACCGACGGGCACGCCGACACCCCCCTTCTCACTGAACGCGACCCAGCTCCACGGTCTTTTCCCTGCGGCGGTCAGTGTGCTGGGTATGTATCAGATCCAGGTTACCGACAGCCAGGGTCGTCTGGTGAGCGGCGTTCGTCTGCAACAGCCTATTACCCTCCTCTACCACTATCAACCAGATGACCTGGCCCGCCTCGATCTCGACCCGGGCACGCTCTGGCTGACTTGGCCCGATGCCATTGCGGCAGCGCGTGCTGCTGGACAACCCTTCTCCCAGTATCAGGTTCCTCTCCAGAACGACCCGCAAACGCACACGCTGTCGGCTCAGGTCACAGCGCTGGCCAGTGGCACGCTGGCCATCAGCGGTGCTGCAGCGAATGGTGCACCACCGACCCCGCTGCTGGACGCTGTGCAAGGCAACTCAGGGCAGTTCTCCTACAGCTATCCACTCTCGGTCGTCGCTGGTCCGCCGGGCACGACGCCGGCCCTGGCCCTGGTCTATTCCAGCGAGAGCACCAACGAGCGTCACAACACCTCGGCTCCCAGTGGCATGCTGGGGGAAGGTTGGTCCCTATCTGGCCTGGGAGCGATCACTGCTGACGACTATCCCAGCGGCAGTGCCAAAGCGGGAACCTGGTATTTCCTGAGCGGAGCTGGTGCCAGCGATCGCCTTGTGCCCAATCCGGGAAGCACCACCAGCTTCACCCCACAGCACATTAACGGCTATCGCATTCAGATGATGAATGCGAATACCAGCACGCCCTGCTTCCAGGTCTGGGACGATGTTGGAAATTACTACACCTTCGGCTGTACCAGCGACTCACTGCAATATGTCATTGAGAGCGATGGGACACGCCAGAACTACGAGTGGGACCTGAATCGAATCACCCTGGCCAATGAAGGGCCAGGGACCGCGGGGCGTTACATCAACATCACCTACTTTCAAGACAAGACCTCGCATGGGGTGCGCAGCGCGGCGCCGCGTCAGATTGTCTACGGAGATGCCTCCGGTGTGGCCGGCACGATTGACTTCTACTACCGTGCTCCCTTCAGTAGCGAGCCCTATGTCACCAGCTACGGAACAAACTACAACTGCAGCAAGGCGCCTCCCGCCGATACCACGCTGCGCTGCGATGATCCCCTGGATCATCCCAATGGTCTATCGGCTCCGTCCGTGATGAGCACCTTCAGCCTGCAGCAGATTGTCAGCTACATTGGTGATGACAGCAGCGCCTCGCACAGAGCCTATAGCTATCAATTCGCCTACCACGACGATCCCTTTGCACAGGCCTGGGATGACTATACTCAGATCCAGACCTATGACGCTGGCAATCACCTGCTCACCCAGGTTACTCCAACCGTCTATCAGAACGGCACTGCGCATAACCTGAGGCCGCTGGTACTGACCTATACTTCGGACGGGCTGGCCGATGGCTATATCGATTTAAGCCATTCCATACAGAATGGCCAGCAACACTATACTCAGATCACCTACTGGCGTTATCTGACCCGGGTAGTTGATGAGCAGACTGGTCAGGGAGCCAGCATCAGTTATGCCACGGCCACCGCGAACGCTCACGGCACCCCCTATGACAGCGCCAGCGGTGACGATCGCCACGATCCTCTCTATTGCAGTACGCACAGCGACTGTACGGGGACCTTTGCTCATCCCGACGATAAGCAGTGGGGCGTCCAGGTTGTCACCCGTATCACCGCTCTGGGCACAGACAGCAGCGCCTCGGCCATTCCCAAAGCCACCTATGTCTTCCACTATCGGCTCAAGGTTGTAGGCACCGGTTGTCCCACAGACTCCCAGGGCGACAGCGACTGTCTGGCCGATAGCTGGGCTCCCCCCAGCGAAGGCGACTGGATGGATTTCTACCATCAGGAGTTTCGCGGCTTCCAGTGGGTCTACATTACGACCCCTGCCGGCAACCTGATTGCACGAGCCTACGCCACGACCAACGGCTGGGGTTCGCAGGCTGGCGACAGTGGCAACTACACGGCGGGCAATCTCTATGAGGAGGACATCTATCAAGGCAACAGCACCAGCAGCCCGCTGCTCAAGCAGACCAGGAATGTCTACGCCGGCAACGGCATGCACAATGCTTGCGATGGGCGCTACGATCTCACCTACGTCCCTTGTGCTGTGCTCTTGCTGACCAGTAAGACCACCTTCTACGAGGGGACGAACAACAGTAATGCCCCCTGGGTCCAGGTCAGCAATACCTACGCGGGCTACAGCTCCACCGACGGCATCGATCAGAGCCAGTATCAGAACCTGCTTTCGCAGCAGATCACGGCCTCAAACGCTCCCACGATCGCGCGCAGCTGGACCTATCAGCCCACCGACACCACCATCAACGGCTGGGTCTATCACAATCTTCGCTCGGTTGTGCATAGCCAGCTCACTGACAGTAGCGGCCATGTCTGGCTTTGCCAGGACACGAGCTACGATGAGGGGGCGGCCTCGGGGGTGCCGCGTCCGGCTGCCGGCTGGCCCACAACTGTCACGACCTCCAGCGACTGCACCAACCCCAGCCAGACGGCCCTGACCACCTATTACGGTTACGACGCCGATGGCAATCTGCTGGCGAGCGTTGACGCCGTTGGCGTGGCCAACCCCAGCCTCTACGCGAATGCGGGCTGTAGCCTGAGCAGCGCCCCCTCCTTCATGTCCTCTGCCTGGACCACCGGTCACTACACCGGCTGCACCACCTACGACAGCTATCAGGCTCGTCCCGTTAGTGAGACGAACGCCCTGGGGCAGACGGTGACCCTGGCCTATGACTATACTCAAGGCGGCCTCCTGCGCAGTACGACCGATGTCAATGGCCAGACCACCAGTCAGAACGTGAGCTACAATGGCGCCAATACGACCACCAGCGTCACGCTGCCGCTGGAGACGGCCAGCTACACGGATCAAGAGACCGTCAATCCCTCCTCTTGTACCGCCAGCAGCAGTCTGCCCTGCTACGAAGTTGACACGGTCAGCAGCCTCTACCCCAACGCTGTCAGCCGCACCTTCTACGATGCGCTGGGGCGGGCTGTCGAGACGCGCACGCCGGGTCCCATGCCGGGTCAGGACACGATCGTCTTCACGGTCTACGACGACAGCACCAACAGCGTCTTCCGGAGCGTGCCATTCCAGGTTGCGAGCGGCAGCGGCTGGGTTGATCCCAACGGCGCCATTGACATCAATGGCCAGGCGCCTGGCGGCACTGTCACCTTCTACGACGCGCTCGGGCGAGTTATCGCTGAGCGTGATCCAAACTACGGCTCCAGCCAGGAGCCAGGGATTGCCTGCTCGGCGGTCCTGCGCGGGACCTACACCGCTTGTGTCAACTACGGTCTGGGGAGCCCGGTCGGAGACAGCACGCTCTACAGCTACGTTCAGAGCATCGATGCTGACAATCACATGACAGTCAGCTTCAGCGATGCCCTGGGCCGCACTCGTTACAGCCAGACCTACAACAGCGTGGCCAGCCCATCGGCCTCGGCGATCAGTAGCAACGTAGCCGCTCAGCGGGCAGTGCAGTACAACGCCCTTGACGAACCGACCGTTGTGACCGTGACCGATCTGGCGCCGCAGGCCGGCCAGACCATCACCAGTGTCAGCACGAGCATGAGCTACGATGATCTGGGCCGGCTCGTGCACCTCTTTGATCCCGATCGTGGTCCCCACGACTATAGCTATGATCCCGATGGGCATCTGGTGACCGATGTCTCCGGTTCGCGCACGCTGGGCTACATCTATGACCTGTTGGGGCGGCTGGTCTGTATGCAAGACGCAGCCCCGGCCCAGAGCGTGGCGGTGGCCTGTAGCAGCGGGGCCCATCCCTTTGTCCAGAACACCTACGACACAAGCACCCTGGGTAGCCAGGGGGACAGCGACTTCCCCGTTGGTCGCCTCACGCAGAGCGTTGCCACGACCTGGTATCCCGACGGCAGCTCGGCGACGGTCACTGAACGCTTCCAGTATGACCAGCGTGGGCGCCTGACGACCAGTACGCTGGCGCTGGGGTTGCCGGCCTCCTGGAACGTAACGACCCCGCTGCCGACCTATCAGCAGCAGATCAGTTACAACGACGCCGATCAGGTCACGACCACCACGACCAGCACCAGTGTAGCGGGTGACCCGGGCTACAGCTTCACGCAGGTCTATGATCCCGACGCTGGCACCCTGGTCGCTCTCAGTCCCACGACGGGGAGCAGTCCCTTGCTGGCGAGCGTGACCTACAACGCGCGCGCTCTGCCTGACACGGTGACGATCCAGACAGCCAGTGGAAGTGCTCCAGCCGCCACGGAGCAATTCAGCTACGATGCCGATTTGCGTCCGGTGGCGGTGCAGGCGCTCTGGGGCAGCGGTAGCGGTCAGAGTGGCAGCATCTTCAGCCAGACGCGCAGCTACGATGTCGCTGGCAATGTCCTCAGCCTGACCACGCAGCAGAGCGCTGTCCCGGGTGTAGCGAACTCCGGCGGGAGCGAGACGCAGGTCTTCTGCTATGACGCGCAGGAGCGCCTTGTCTGGGCGGGCAACCTGGGGACGCCGCCGGCGGCGGGCAATGGTCTCTGTGGTAGTGCCACGCCCTCCAATACCATCAGCGGGGCGGGTTATAGCAGCAGTTTCAGCTACACCAATCTCGGTCAACTGTGGCAGGGGCCGCTCAATGGCAATGGGCCAACCTTGCAGTACCTCTACTGCGACAGCACGCACCCGCACCAGTTGACGGGGCTTTACCCTGCCGGAACGACCTGTTCAGGCACTGGCGGCGTGGTGGCGCCCTACGCGGCGAGCTACGACCTCTGGGGGAACATGACCACGCGCAGTCTCAACGGGACGTCGCAGACACTGGACTATGATCCCCTGGATGAGCTGGTGCACTGGCAGAATCCGACTGCCTCGGCGGAGGAGTGGTATGTCTACGATGCCACTGGTGAGCGGGTGCTCCGTCGCTCGGTGACGCCGGGGTCGACGACGCTGACGGTCTACGCTTTCGGGCTGGAGGAGCATGTCTATACCGGTGATGGTCGCCTGCTGAGCACGACGCACTACTATGACCTGGGGGGCCAGTTGCTGGGCGAGCTGAGCGGTGTGGGGAGCCAGCCGGGCAAGACGCAGCTTTTCTTGACGGACCAGGTGGGTAGTGTGGTTGCGACCTTCAGCAATGCGGATGGGGCGGCGGCCCTGGTTGGGAACCAGGGGTATGGGCCGTATGGGAACCAGCGCTACCGGGCGGGCGATATGGGAACGGCGCGTGGGTTCACGGGCCAGTATGGGGACGATGTCAGCGGGCTGGACTACTATGGGGCGCGCTACTATGACCCGCAGGTTGGGCTGTTTTTGTCGGCGGACCCGGTCCAGGGGAATGCGCAGGGGGCGGATCCGTACGCCTACGTTGCAGGGAACCCGGAGACGTTCAACGATCCCTCGGGACTGATGTATGTTTGCCCTGGGGTAGGGGGGTGTGGTGGGGGGGGATCGAGTGCGGTGAAGGAAGGGGGGGCGGTAGGGCATGCGGCTGGTGGGGTGGTTGGGGTCGCCGCTGGTGGTGGCGGTTGTCTCTGGTGTGTCTCAGTCAGGGTTCCGCGGACGGGGGATGGCGGTGGTGGCCAGGGGGAAACTCCAGCCCCGTGTATGGAGACCTACTACAACGATGTGGTAGGCTGCAGTAAGCTGGTCAGTCAGGTCTCGCTGAAGGGAGCAGTGGGGGGCCAGCTCCCGCTGAGTTGCTCGCTGGCTATAGGGGATGTGCTGACTGGCGTCTCTATACAGGTGGGGATGAGCTGCGGGTCCATAGGGATCACGGGCACGGTGGATGTCGTTGACCAGCACTGTATGACGACGTCGATGATGGCCTGTGTGGATGGAGAAAGTGGTGAGAGTGGCAAGGAAGGAGAGGGTGCGGAGGAGCGAGATAATAGGGGAGTTGTTCTCCGCTTGGATGGAGGGGGAGGAGACCCGGGGTTGCCTCCTGATCAGCCCGTTCGGGCAGGGCCGGTTGGTGGGGAAGAGCAGCCGGGGGCCGACTGGCCTGTTAACAAGAAGGGACAGCCCTATCCGCGTGTCCCAGACCCGCGTACCGGTCAGCCGATTCCATTTCCTGAAGGGGTGTCTGGAAAGGTTCCTGAAGGGCAGAGAGTGAGCTGGAAACCGCAAGACGCTAGAGCTGCGCGTGGCGTGTTTATTAGGGAGTGGTATGATCGAGGTTTCCCTACGCCTGAGGGGGGGTGGGATCAGTATGAGTTGCATCATATTTTGCCCAGAGCATATGGAGGTGATAATGATTTCTGGAACCTGGTCCCTTTGACTAAGGAAGATCATGGGAAGTTTACGGGGTGGTGGGCTGCGTGGCAACCACCCGAAGGTGAGTAAGAAGGAGGGAAGCGATGGAACCAAGTAAGCGGATCGAAGAACATCGCCGACGGTATGATCCGAGGCAGGTGATACGTGCGCTGCGGGAGAGCCTGGACGAGCGAGGGCGCCTGCGCGTGCTAGTGGAGGGCTGGCGCTGGGAAGTGAGTTTTCGTTTTGGGGAGCCGGCCAGGGAGGAGGAGCTGGAGGAGCTGGAGGCGAGGCTGCGGCTGGCGTTGCCGGATGTGAAGGTGCCGCTGCCGTGGAGCTATCGGGAGTGGCTCAAGGAGAGCAATGGGGCGGTGCTGTATCGAGATGAGGACGAGTATGGGCTGGGGGGGTACCGGCTCTTCAGCACGGGGGAGCTGGTGAGCAAGCAGGTGGAGTGGCAGGCGACGCTCTATGATGAGCACTGGCTGCCGAGTGGGCTGGTGGTGGGGGAGCTGATCGGGGGCCAGGATACGATTGTGCTGGAGACGGGGGAGGTGAGTGAGCAGAGTGGGGAGGGGATCGTGCTGGACGGGGATTGCGAAGAGAAGCCTGAGGAGTGGCGAGCGATTGCGCACAGCTTTGGGCAGTGGCTCAGCTGGCTGGTGACGGCGCAAGGAGCTGGCTACTGGGGGTGGTACGCGCCGCAGCGGAGGGGTGGGCAGAGGGAAGGAGAAGAGGGGGGGAGGAAGCGGGCGAGATGGAAGCGATGGCCGGTAGTGGTGGACCCGCGTACGGGGGAGCGGGTAGAGGCGCCGGAGCTTGGGGAGAGGAGGCGGCTGGCGGCGTGGGAGCGAGAGGTGTGGGGGTATGCGGAGAGGAGGAGGTATGTGAGGAGGTGGAGGGAGCAGGGGAGGGAGGAGTTGCCAGGGGGCTGGAAGCGCTATGATGTGGTGCAGGTGGTGCCGAGGGAGTATGGAGGGGGGAATGAGGAGGAGAACCTGGTGCCGGTGGATCGGGAGGTGCATGGGTGGTTGATGGTGCCGTGGTGGAGGGAGTGGGAGTGGGAGCGAGGGATGGGGAGAGGAGGAGGGAGCAGGAAGGAGAGGGAGGAGAGGAGTGAGCGAGGGAGGGAGGCAGAGGAGAGGGCGAGGGAGGGACTCAGGAGGCTGAAGGAGCTGAAGGAGCGGGTTGGGCCGAGGGGGAAGGTGCAGGTGAGGGATGAGGAGGGGCAGGAGTGGGAGGCGTGGATGCAGTTTGGGGAGCCAGCAGGAGAGGAAGAGGTGAGGTCGTTGGAGGTGAGTTTGCGGCGGGGGGGAAAGGAGCTGAGGGGAGGGCTGGCGAGGGGATATCGAGAGCTGCTGCAGGTGAGCAATGGGATGGAGCTGTATGTGGATGGGGAAGCGGGCCAGTGGGGCTATCGGCTCTATCGGGCAGAGGAGGTGTACGGCAAGACAGTCTCTAGGGAGCTGGCATATGGGAGTGCGAGGTGGCCGGAGCGGTACCTGGTGATCGGGGAGACGTTGGGAGATGGGGATCTGATCGTGCTGGAGATGGAGG
>NZ_BKZV01000004.1:108751-633096 GCF_008974285.1 Thermogemmatispora aurantia
AGAGGAGGTGTACGGCAAGACAGTCTCTAGGGAGCTGGCATATGGGAGTGCGAGGTGGCCGGAGCGGTACCTGGTGATCGGGGAGACGTTGGGAGATGGGGATCTGATCGTGCTGGAGATGGAGGAGGGAGAGGAGTGGGGGGTGATCGACGGGGACAGTGGCTATGGGCCGGAGGAGTGGAAGCGGATCGCGGAGAGTGTGGGCGAGTGGCTGGCGGGGCTGATCGAGCACGAGGGGAGGAAATACTGGAGGGAAGAGGAGCAGCGCAGGGAGTATCGACGCGGAGCGCGAGGAGAGGCAGGGAGCCCATAGCGGCTGCAGCGTACAGCGGAGCGGCCAGGCGCAGCTGGAAGAGGGAAGCGTGTTCGTGCGCTGCAGGCAGCGGGAGGCGGGTCCACGTCCGGAGGCCGGGCCCCTGCCGGGGGCAGGCTGGGCGGGGAGGTGGCGGTGTGCTCGGTGTGCTGAACAAGAAAAGTGCCAGGAAGCGGTGAGAGGTGCAGAGATGAGCGCGATACAAGAGCGCTTCGATCGCTACGACCTGCTGGTGCATCGGAGTCGAGTGGTGGGGTGGGAGCGGCTGGTGGGGCGGGTGAGGAGGCTGAGGGAGTGTCTGCTGGCGCAGGAGGAGGAGCTGCTGCCGGTGCTGCTGGAGACGCTGGCCGAGCCCCCACGGCGGGGCTCAGCGACGACGGCCCTGGAGCTGCTGCAGGAGATGGCCTTGCCGGCGCAGGTGGCAGCGTTGCCAGCGGTGCTCAACCACGTGGGCGATCGCAATAATTGGGCCTGGCTTGATGCGGCGACCTTTCTGCAGCGCGTGCCGGTGGAGGAGCTGGTGCCGCATGTGATCGCAGCTCTGTTGTGGCCGTGGGAGCCGTATCACGAGCGATATACGACGGGGAAGACGACCTGGGAGGAGGATGTCTATGGGATACAGGATCTGCTGCTGCTGCCCGGGATGGATCGGGGGGTGGTCCGGGGGTGTGTGGAGGTGATCTACTGCCAGCTGCTATGCGATGATCTATGGACGTGCCGGTCGCGGAGCTGGAGGGAGGGGGAGCGGCTGTATTGGCTGGAGATGGAGCTGGAGCAAGTACAGAGGCTGCTGAGGGAGCTGCCGGAGGAGGGAGGAGCGGGCAGGCAGGAAGAGCGGTTGATGAGGCTGCTGGAGCCGAGGTGGGTGGAGCGGGGGGCAGAGGTGGGTGGGCAGGAGGGGGAGCTGGGAGAGATGGTGAGAGAGCTGGGGTCTGTAGGGAAGGAGAGGGGGACGGGACTGGCGTATGTCAGAGTGGTGTGGGAGCTGGAGGAAGAGAGGATGAGAGAGGGAGAGCCGGCAGCGGGGTGGGTGAGGCCAGGGGGTCGGGAGCTGGGGGTGTGGTTGAGGGTGCTGGAGCGAGTGGGAGTGGAGCCGTGGATGGCGCCGGCGCTGGTGGAGGTGGTGAGGAGGTATCCGCAGGCGGAGGAGGGGGAAGTAGCGAGGCGGCTGCTGGGAAGACTGCCGAAGGAGGAGCTGCGGGCGTATCGACTGATCCTGGAGCAGAGTGGGCTGGGGGAGCTGGGGAGCTAAGAGGAGCCAGGGAGAGCAGGGCCGCTGATGGGGTGGGGAGTAGTGAAGAAGCCTCTCCGCTTTTAGGAGAGCGGGCAAGAAGGAATTTCGAGAGAGCCGGGGGAGGCCTGGGCAGCCAGTGGATAGGAGAGCGAGCCGGAAGCGCATCAAC
Source organism: Thermogemmatispora aurantia (assembly GCF_008974285.1). Taxonomy (GTDB): domain Bacteria; phylum Chloroflexota; class Ktedonobacteria; order Ktedonobacterales; family Ktedonobacteraceae; genus Thermogemmatispora; species Thermogemmatispora aurantia. The sequence goes on from NZ_BKZV01000004.1 coordinate 110,468, forward strand.
AGGAGGAGAGCGATGGAACCAAGTAAGCGGATCGAAGAACATCGCCGAGGGTATGATCCGAGGCAGGTGATACGTGCGCTGCGGGAGAGCCTGGACGGGCGAGGGCGCCTGCGACTCCTGGAAGGGGGTTATCGCTGGGAAGCAGGCTTTCGCTTTGGAGAGCCGGCCAGGGAGGAGGAGCTGGAGGAGCTGGAGGCGAGGCTGCGGCTGGCGTTGCCGGGGGTGAAGGTGCCGCTGCCGTGGAGCTATCGGGAGTGGCTGAAGGAGAGCAATGGGGCGGTGCTGTACCGAGATGAGGAGTATGGGCAGTGGGGGTACCGGCTCTTCAGCACGGGGGAGCTGATCAGCAAGCAGGTGAAGTGGCAGGCGACGCTCTATGATGAGCACTGGCTGCCGAGTGGGCTGGTGGTCGGGGAGCTGATCGGGGGCCGGGATACGATCGTGCTGGAGACAGGGGAGGTGAGTGAGCAGAGTGGGGAGGGGATCGTGCTGTATGGGGATTGCGAAGAGAAGCCTGAGGAGTGGCGAGCGATCGCGCACAGCTTTGGGCAATGGCTCAGCTGGCTGGTGACGGCGCAAGGAGCTGGCTACTGGCAGTGGTTTGCGCCACAGCGGAGGGGTGGGCAGAGCGAAGGAGAAGAGAAAGGAAGGAAGCGGGCGAGATGGAAGCGATGGCCGGTGGTGGTGGACCCGCGTACGGGGGAGCGGGTGGAGGCGCCGGAGCTTGGGGAGAGGAGGAGGCTGGCGGCCTGGGAGCGAGAGCCGTGGGGGTATGCGGAGAGGAGGAGGTATGTGAGGAGGTGGAGGGAGCAGGGGAGGGAGGAGTTGCCAGGGGGCTGGAAGCGCTATGATCTGGTGCAGGTGGTGCCGAGGGAGTATGGAGGGAGCAATGAGGAGGAGAACCTGGTGCCGGTGGATCGGGAGGTGCATGGGTGGTTGATGGTGCCCTGGTGGCGGGAGTGGGAGTGGGAGCGAGGGAGAGAGAGGAGAGGAGGGAGCAGGAAGGAGAGGGAGGAGCGGAGCGAGCGAGGGAGGGAGGCAGCGGAGTGGACGCGGGAGGGACTCAAGAGGCTGAAGGAGCTGAAGGCGCGGGTTGGGCCGAGGGGGAAGGTGCAGGTAAGGGATGAGGAGGGGCAGGAGTGGGAGGCGTGGATGCAGTTTGGGGAGCCAGCGAAGGAGGCAGAGCTGCACTGGTTAGAGACGGAGCTGCAGCAGAGGTGGCCAGAGCTGGGGGGGAGGCTGGCAAGGGGATATCGAGAGCTGTTGCAGGTGAGCAATGGGATGGAGCTGTATGTGGATGGGGAGGCGGGCCAGTGGGGCTATCGGCTCTATCGGGCGGAGGAGGTGTACGGCAAGACAGTCTCTAGGGAGCTGGCATATGGGAGTGCGAGGTGGCCGGAGCGGTACCTGGTGATCGGGGAGACGTTGGGAGATGGGGATCTGATCGTGCTGGAGATGGAGGAGGGAGAGGAGTGGGGGGTGATCGACGGGGACAGTGGCTATGGGCCGGAGGAGTGGAAGCGGATCGCGGAGAGTGTGGGCGAGTGGCTGGCGGGGCTGATCGAGCACGAGGGGAGGAAATACTGGAGGGAAGAGGAGCAGCGCAGGGAGAGAGGGCTAGCGAGTGAGAGGGGGATATAGGGCATGGCTGGCAGGGAACCGTATCGACTGGTCCTGGAGCAGAGTGGACTGGGGGAATTGGGGAGCTAAGAGGAGCAGGGAAGGCAGGGCCGCTGGCGAACGAGCAGGAGAAGGGCGGTTGTCGCTGGAGGAGGGTGCTTCTGGGAGAGCGAAAAACCGGGACCGGCCCACTGCTGACGCTTCAGGGCCGGTTTCATATTTGGAGAGCTGAATGACACCTATCGGACAGTACAGACTGGCAGGAAAACCGCTCTGCAAGCCTTCCGCGAGGTCGTAAAGGGAGGGGAAAAATATATCTATGGCCTGAAGCCAGGAGACAAGCTAAAGTGAAGAGCCGGCGAACCTGGGCAGGGAGGGGCGTCCCTCTGCTGGGAGCTCTTCCCTGCCTGCTGGGCCGAGGCCGGCGAGCGAGGAGGGAAGGATGGAGCACGAGAACGGCTATTGGCTGCTGGAGGCGGTGGCGGAGACAAACATTCCGAAAGACGCCAGGAAGATCGCAGGCTGGTGACCCCCTGCGTACATGTGCCAGTGCATGCCAAAGACGATCTGAGGGATCTGATTCAGGAGACACTCACCAAGAATGCACAAGGCTTTCCTGCCCTCCTTTGAAGCACCACCTTAAACGGGCCGCAGGCCCATGCTCGCTACTCCCTATTCTCCCGTGGCTGGCCCTTGACATCTCCGCTATCCCGGGATATACTCCTTATCAGTTGATAAATAAGCAGACCAATCGGGAAAGAAAGGCGGCCTGGCTCACCAGCATGAAAAAGCCAGCGCGGCGCGGCCCCCGCGAGAGTCAGACGCGCATCGTCAAAGAAGAAGAGAGCGAAGAGACACGGCGCCTCATTCTGCAGGTCGCCCAACAGCTCTTTATGGAATACGGCTATCGAGCCGTCACCACGCGGCAGATTGCTGATGCCTGCGGCCTGACGCAGCCGGCGCTCTATCACTATTTTGCCGACAAAGAAGCCCTCTATCTGGCGATGGCCCGCGAAGAGCTGGCCCGCCTCAAAGCGGTCCTGGAGCGCATCGCGCGCCGCAGCGAGCCCCTAGCCGAACGCCTGCGCCGCCTCGCCAGCTACCTGCTCACGACGACCCGCCATGACCTGGCGCTGATGCTGCACGACATCCGCTACGAGCTATCAGCCGAGGTGCGCGCGCAGCTCCACACGCTTTTCGAAGAGAGCCTGATTGCGCCCATCGCCGCAGTCTTCAGCGACGGTTTAGAGCAGGGCCTGCTGCGCTCGCCCAGCGAAGGCGGCGTCGACGCCAGGATGGCCGCCTATCTCTTTATGAGCCTGATGTCCCGCTTCGTCGTCTGGGGACGCGAAACCCTGCCCGCCGTGGCCGAGAGCCGTCGCGAGACCCTCGCCAGCGAGCAGGCTGCCCTGCTCGTGCACGTCCTCCTCTACGGCCTGGCACGCTGAGCATCCTCTTTTTTTGTCGCAGAAATTTATCACTTGATAAGTAAAAGGAGGTCTCCACAATGGAGTCCGATATGACCCTGGGGGGTCAGCCACAGCCTGAAGAGCGGCAGCAGGTATCGACAGCGCCCGCCGCGCCCGCTGAAGCGGCTCCGGCTGACCCAAACTATCGCTGGAAAGTCCTTTTCTCGGTCGTCTTCGGCACCTTCATGGTGATCCTGGATGCCACCGCCGTCAATGTAGCTCTGCCCACTCTCCAGCATGTCTTCAAGGCGCCCGTTGACCAGGTCGACGGCGTCCTTACGGCCTACGTGCTGGCCCTGGGCATCATCACGCCCCTGGCCGGCTACCTGGCCGAGCGCTTTGGCATCAAGCGCATGTACCTGATCTCGCTCTTTCTCTTCGTGCTGGGTTCGGTGCTCTGCGCCTTTGCTCCCTCGCTCCCCTGGCTGGTAGTCTTTCGGGCCCTGCAGGGATTGGGGGGCGGCATGCTTGGTCCTCTGGGCATCTCGCTACTCTTTGGGGCCTTTCCTGAAAAGCAGCGCGGTCTGGCCTTTGGCCTCTACGGCATCCCGCTGGTCGTCGCCCCGGCCAGCGGCCCCGTGCTCGGTGGCTACTTTGTAGAGTACCTCGACTGGCGCTACATCTTCTTCATCAATATCCCGGTCGGCCTGGCCGGCCTGCTGCTCGGCTTCTTCTGGCTGCGTGAGAGCCGGCGTGGCACCGCTGCCCGTCTCGACCTGCCTGGCATTCTGCTCTCGGTGATCAGCTTTGGCACTCTGCTCTACGCGATCCAGCGCGGCTCAAGCGAAGGCTGGACCTCGGCCCGTATCCTGACCTTGCTCTCCATTGGCCTGCTGACCTTCGCCGTCTTTGTGGTCGTTGAGCTATTCCGGCGTGATCCCCTGCTCGATCTGCGCCTCTTCACGCGCCGCACCTTTACGGTGGCCAGTGTCATCGGCTGGGTGAGCACGATCGCCCTCTTCGGCGCCGAGTTCCTGCTGCCAATCTACCTGCAGAGCCTGCGCGAGCGCACTCCCCTGCAGGCCGGCTTGCTGGTCCTGCCGCTGGCCATCAGCTCGGGGATCGTCACCCCCCTGGCCGGCGCTCTCTATAACCGCATCGGCCCGCGCTGGCTGATCTTTGTCGGCAGCCTGCTGCTGGCTGTCAATACCTGGGGCTTCGCCCATCTGACACTGGATGCCTCCTACACGGAGATCATGGCCCTGGCAGCGATTCGGGGCGTGGCCCTGGGGCTGACACTGCAGACCACGCTGACCGTGGCCCTGACCGGCCTGAAGCCGGCCCAGCTCCCACGCGCCAGCTCGCTGCTCAACGCCACACGCAACGTCTTCCAATCCTTCGGCATCGCCATGCTGGGTACCATCGTGACCCATCAGCTCACGGCTTACCAGGATGCCGCCCGCAACGACCTGCACAATGCTGCCACCGCCCTTGGTCAGCGCTTCCTGCAGCTCGTGCAGGTACTGCAGATGCGTGGCCTGCCAGCCGCTGCCGCCCAGAAGGCCGCCGCGGGGCAACTACTCGGCTCGCTGGTACCGCAGCAGTTCATGCAAAGCATCAATGATGCCTATATCGTGACCTTCTGGCTGGCTCTGGCGGTTGCTGCCCTGGCCTTGACCCTGCCCGGACGGGCGCGCCTGGCGGCGGCGCGCGCCACCGCTGAGGAAGGTGCCGGTCCCGCCTCGGCCCCTGCCGCAGCGCCGGCCAGCGGTGCCCAAGGAAGCTAGCTTCCCTGGAGCACGCTGTAGACAACCAGACGTTCCGTCGTCTGATGCTCGCTGGGAATCCAGGTCCCGGCGCAGGTAATGAGATTCAGATAGTGCCCCGAGCGATCGGCAAAAATGTGAAAGAGCGGCGCCCGCTCGGGTGGGTAGGAGGCGACAGTCGTGACACGGAAATGCCAGCGCTGCCCCCGCTCGTCCACAACGGTGAGCGCCATACCGGGTCGCAGCAGGTGCAGGTTCCAGAAGACCGCCGGGTAGCCTCCGGGCCGGTCGAGATGTCCCGCTATCACTGCGCTTCCTGGCTGCCCTGGCAAAGGCCCAAAGCGATACCAGCCCACATCATCCCAGGGATGCCGTTGGGGCGTGGCCAGCGTCCCATCGACACCCAGGCCGACACGCTCGACGGGAGCCGCTACACCAATGGCTGGAATGAGGAGCTGGGTCGGCGGCGCCGGATTGGGCACTGCTGCAGGTGCTGTCGCCGTCACCGGAGCCGGGGGCTGGCGCTCCACGCCTGCGCCCCCATCCATTACTGGCGGACTGACCGCGCCGCAGCCTGCCACCAGCAGCCCACTGCTGACCAGCAGGATTGGCAGCAGCAAGAGCAGCCAGCGGCGCACGCCGCCACTACCAAAACCTGGCTGGCCGCGGTCGTGACATGTAGGCTTTGCCATTCCTTCCACAGACCAGGCTCCTTCGTAGAGAAGAGGCGGGTGCAGCTCAGGAGGAATGCTCGCTGAGCCGCACCCGCTGTCGGAGGAGGGGAGAGAGTGCCGAAGCATCTTGAGCTTGAACGCGGGAGCTCGTCTTCCCATCCCGCGGCGAGCGCCCGGACGAACCTGCGCTACGCCGAGCGACGCCGCCGGGCCATGATCCCCCATGCGCCGGCCCCCAGCGCGCCCAGGGCCCCCAGCGCGATCAGACCAGACACCCAGGGAAGGACCGTGGTCGTGCTCGCCGATTGTGGCAGGGCATTGGGATCGCTACCCGTATTGGGCATGCCAGGCACACCGCTCACCGCGGCCACCACAAACTTCAATGCCGGGGTGCCCTTGTAAAGGCCCACGGCGAAAACGCTATAGACCATGCCGCTCTGCAAGGTCGCCGAGACCGGCACGGTGGCATTGGCCTGAGTGGCTGTCACATTGAAGGTATAGGAGCCGGGCGGCACACTCAAATAGTCGCTGGCGTTCTTATAGGTCAGCCCACTAATGACCGTCTTGCCGCCAGTAGCGATATCGACCGGGCCGGCATTGGGCGAGAGATGGTAGACCCGTACCTTGGCCATGCCACTGCTGAGCTGGTTGTTATCGACAAAAGCCTGCAGGCCCAGATTCGAAGCACTGTCGCCAATGGCGGCCACCGTGTAGGCCATATCGGCATCAACTGAGACGGTCTCGTTGATCACCGCCGCATCGATGCCTTTGCCTGCCGGAGCCACCTGGATGCGGTGCGGCCCCGCTGCCACGGAGACATAATCGGTGACCGTACCAAAGGCGAAGTTGCTCAAGAGCTTGCCGCCATCGACAAAGACATCGACGTTGCCGGCTGCCGGCGAGGCATGAACGACCCGCACCAGGGCGTTGCCCTGAGCGGCGGCCTGCCTCCCAGGTAGTAGCCAGAGCACAAGCGCCAGCGCCAGCAAAAAGGCGGGGACCGCTTTCATACATGCCGATAGAGCATTGCGACGCATCAAGTATCCTCCTTGTTGAAGATAGGCTGATGGCGACTGGCACGCGCCCGACACAGGTGGCCTGGCGCGCACCAGTCGCGAGAGCCACCGCTCCTGTGTTCACATCATCCCAGTGAGGAGGAAGGATGACGAGACAACAGGACAAAACTGCGATCGTCCCTGATCCAGGAAGGCCGTGAACAGAGAGGTACCCGGAATTCGAAGCTTCAATCCAGGAGACGTCAGGTCTCTCGCAAAATGGTACCAGTATCTAACATCGCCGCCTGATTACCTATTCGCCATCTTCTGCACGTCCTGAGAATGGAACACCTGGATCAGAGAAGCCACCGAAGAGGAAGACAAACATGGGGCCGGGGGGCCGCCATGTGAGGAACGAGAGGTACACATTGTGTCACAGGAACCATCTGGAGTGGAGAGAGACAGCCGGTTGGGGTCGCCTGCTGGAGAGACGGGGGCGGAAGGAATAGAATCGCTGTCGCCAGCGGAGCGTCCGGGTCAAGCGGGTCAGGCGGAAGATGTCCCTGGCTCCTCGTGGGAGAGGGAGCTAGTGGCGCGCTGCCTCGCCGGCGATGAAGAGGCCTTTGCGCGCATCGTTGATACCTATGGGGGGCTGCTCTTGCGCACAGCGTATTTGTTAGTCAAGGATGAGGAAGGAGCAAAGGATCTGGTCCAGGAGACCTTCTTTCTCGCCTGGAAGAACATGGCGACCTTGCGCGACCCGGCGCTTTTGCGCTCCTGGCTGCTCAAGATCCTGGTGAACCAGGCGATTAGCCTCAAGCGCCAGCTTGCGCGTCAAGCGGCGCTGTTGCGTGAGCGTCTCACGGGCGAAGAGCAGGAGCAGCTGCTACAGAAGGCGACACAGCGCGAGGGACGGATCGAGGACTGGCTGGACGTGGTAGAGGCCTTGCAGCGCCTCCCTGTCAAACAACGCGCGGTGCTGGTTCTCTTCTATTACCATCGTCTAACCATGCCGGAGATCGCCGCCATGCTCGGGGTAGCCGAAAACACCCTGCGCAAGCGCCTGCAGCTGGCGCTCAAGAAGATGCGCCGCCTCTTGCAGATCAGATCTCAGGAGCGGCCAGCGGCAGAAGAAGAGGCCGCCGGTGCCGATGAGCCCCCGTCTCAGATCGCTTCAGGGAGGGAGGAACAGCATGAGTGATGCGCCTCACGAGCCGCAGCCGAGCGAGGAGCTGCCGACGGACCAGTCTGCCCAGTCGGCAGAGCGCCGCGGGCGGCAGGGGGCCGAGGAGCGGGAGCGAGTCAATCATCGGACCCCTGGGGATGATGTTCTCCTGGGGGAGGTCATTCGGCGCGCCCTGCAGGAGCAGGCCGCCCATATTCACTTCTCTCCCGAACTGCGTGCGCGCATCCTCAGTGGGCTACCCCCTCGTGCTCCTGAGCGCCGCGACCAGCGCACCCGCCGCCGCTCGCGCCTGGTTCTGGCCCTGGCGGCGACCTTGACACTGCTGCTCTGCCTTGTGCTCGTACTGCTGCTTTTCTTGCCGCAGACGCCACCAGCGCCGCCGCTGGCCAATGGGGTGCGTTACCAGGTAGTGCAGACCCTGGCGGCCCCACCAGCGCTAGCCCAGGGCGGGCGCCTGGTAGCCGTCGATCCCACGGGCCACCATCTGGTGATCCAGGATGGACGCGATCCCGGGGTAATGTATACCGCCAGCCTGAGCGATCCTGTAGGAAGTCAGCTGCTGGCGATGCGCGAGGCCCACGACGCCGCCTGGTCGCCAGATGGCACGGCCCTGGTCACCGTGGTGACGCCGCCCGGGGCTGAGCAGCCGCTGCTGGCGCTTGTGCCCTATGGTCAGTATATGTACCCGCTGGGTGAGGCTGCTCTGGCCGCTACCTGGACCCCTGGCGCGGGCAGTACGACCATCACCTATGTCACTGGGGCGAACGGGCAAACCCAGCTCTGGCAAACGACGCGCGGCGGGCATCCGACGCAGCTCCTGGCCACCATGAACCTGCGCCTGGCCGTCCAGCACCTGGCCTGGTCCCCCGATGGGCGCTATCTGGCCTTGCTCGTCAGCAACGAAGGCTTGAATGGCCCAGGGCGCGCCATCTATCTGATGAACCACGCTAGTGGCCAGGTGACAGCGCTGGTGCCCATCGGCGACTTCACCATCACCAGCTTTGGCTGGTCGCCCGACAGCCAGCGCCTCACCTATGCGCGGCGCGACGCGGCAGGTCACACGCTGCTGACGACCCTGGCGATCCCCGACGGGCGTCCACTGCTCAGTCTCCCGCTGCAGGGAGAGCTGGATGGCTGGAGCTGGTCGCCCGATGGGCGCGCCCTGGTCTACAGCGACGACGGACGCCTCTACGTCCACATCTTCTCTGGTTCGCCTATTGTGCTGCCGCAGCCGGAGGCCGGCGCACGCCAGCTCTTCCCATTCTGGTTACGCGATGGGCGTCTGCTGCTTGTCCACATAGCGGCCAGCGGCCAGCGTACACTGCAGCTGTTAGCGCCGGTGCCGACTGCCCCCAGCTCTCCCGGCGCCTGATGAGGCTGAATCGGGGAAGTTTGCTGGCTCTCTGCCCCCACTCTTCGGGGGAACGCCTTTGCCCAGTCTACTGGCCGGCTCCGGCGTACACCTCGGCTCACTGCGCCAAAGAGCTGTTACTAGAATGGGCCGGGCGGAGCGTCATATGGAAAGGATCAGGAGCGTATGACGCTCGCTATGCCCATGATGCTTGCCCGGCCTGTCGCCGTCGCGCTCTTCCCCAGGCGGATCTTGCCTTTTCCCTCGCCGCTGCCAGTCTGTCCCCTGCCTGACAGACCTGGGAAGAAGCTCTCGGCTGCTCCGCCCCCTGTCGTCGGCTGAGCCAGGCATGGGCTGGTGCCAGTTCTGGCCTGGCCTGGTCTGGCCTGGCCGAACAGGAGAAGGCCGGGCCGGCTGGAGAGGAGCAGATAGCCGCTATGCGCGTGGTTAAACCGAGCTTTCAGAGAGAGGGGGCGTCTTCGGCTTCAGCTGGACCTCCAGAGCCAGAGAAGCTTGCTAGCGCTTCCTCACTCTGTCCTGTACCCGCCGCTGCAGCGAGTGAAGCCCAAGAGGAGGCCCTGCTTGCGCACCACGGGAGAACCTTCCATTTCGCGGCACGCTTCCTGCCCGGGGAGCTACGTCCCTCGTTTGTGACTTTGTATGCCTTTTTCCGCACGCTCGACGATCTGGTCGACGAGCGTGGGCCAGAGGAGGAGCCGCGTGCCATCGCCGAAGAGTTGCGTGCCTGGCGGGCCTGGTTCCTGGCCGACCACCAGGGACCGGCTCCGCGCGAGCCGCTCGGGAGCCGCCTGACGCAGGTGGTAGAGCGCTACGGAGTACCTGGCACGCTCTTCCTGGATTTTCTAGAGGGGCTGCACTGGGATTTGTGGCCGCGCGAATTCGCCAGCTTCTCCCGTTTGCGGGCCTATTGCTATCGTGTGGCCGGGACTGTTGGGCTGGCCCTGGCCCACGTGCTCGGCGCGACTTCCGAGGGAGCACTGGCGGCGGCGGAGGGCCTCGGGATCGCCATGCAGCTGACCAATATCCTGCGCGATGTCGGGGGCGACCTGCGCAAAGGACGCCTCTATCTGCCTCTGGAGGACCTGACCCGCTTCGGTCTCTCCCGCTCTCATTTGAAGCAACTGCTCGATACTGGTCAGGGGCCAGATGCGGCCTTCCGAGATCTCATGCGCTACGAGGTGGCACGAACCCATCTCTGCTATGCCCAGAGCCTGCCCGGGGTCTGGCTCCTGCCGCCCGATCGCCGCCTGCCGATTCTCTTGGCCGGGCGTCTCTACCGGCGCATCTTGCACGCCATTGAGCAGCACAACTACGATGTGCTGCGCGCGCGCGCCCATACAACCCTGACGGAGAAGCTGCGCGAGGCCATGCTTGCTCTGACCCTCGATCGCCTCTGGCGCCGTGGTGAGCAGCTCGGGGCTTTCGGGTTGGAGGTGAGCCTTGAGGATGAGCCGTAAGCTACTATGGATGGGCTGGCTGGGCGCGCTCTCAGCAGGGCAGCTGGTGCTGACCCTGCGCGTGATCCGCCGCTGGTTGCGCAGCACCGGCGGCCAGCGCCCGACGGCTCTCTCTTCGCCTCATGCTGATGCCGCCGCGCAAGCCAGCGTGGCGGTGCTGGTGCCTGTGCTCAACGAGCGCGAACGCCTGGCCCCCTGTCTGGAGGGCCTGCTCACCCAAGGGCCAGAGGTTGGGCTGATCCTGGTCATCGATGGCGGCTCCGAAGATGGGACGGACGAGCTGATCTCTGCCTATGCCCGGCGCGATCGCCGTCTGCGCCTGCTCTCCGCTGCCCCGATTCCTGACGGCTGGAATGGCAAGGTCTGGGGTCTGGAAGCCGGCTGGCACGCACTTCCGCCTACCTTCCCCTGGGTGCTGACCATTGATGCCGACGTGCGACCAGGGCCGGGCCTGGTGAGCGCACTGCTGGCCCGCGCCAGCCGCGACAGGCTGGCGGCCCTCAGCCTGGCCACGGAGCAGGAGCTGCCGCCAGCGCTGCTCTTGGGCCTGCTCCATCCCTCGCTACTGGCCACCCTCGTCTACCGCTACGGCCTGCCGGGCGTGGTGTATGAGGGGCCGGTCGATAGGCTGCGCGTCCAGGCTAATGGCCAATGCTTTCTGGTGCAGCGCGAGGCCCTGGCTGCCTGTGGGGGCTTTGCCCCCTTGCGTTACTCGCTCTGTGAGGACATCACCTTAGCGCGCCTGCTGGTGCAGGGCGGTCGACGCCTGGCCTTCGTCGAAGGGGGGAGCCTGGCTTCCGTCGAGATGTATCGCACGGCGCGCGAAGCCTGGCAGAACTGGACGCGCTCCTTGCCTCTGCATGATCATCTCAGTCCCGCCTGGCATACCTGCCTCGGCTGGCTGGAGGTCTTGCTGGTCCAGGCTCTGCCTCTCCCCCTGCTCTGCCTGCTCGCGGGCGCGCTGATCGCCGGGCGCAGGCGCTGGCGGCAGGCTTCGCTCTGGCTGCTCGTCGCCATGCTGGGCCTGAATACCGGGCTGCTGCTGCTCCGTCTCGGGGCCCTGGTGGGCATGCGTCGTGCTTATCGTCGTCCACCCTGGACTTACTGGCTCTCTCCGCTCTGCGACCTGGTCGTGACGCTGCAGCTGGGCCGCCAGGCCCTGCGGCGTCGTCATCGCTGGCGCGGACGCCTCGTCATCCGTGGAAACGCTCCTGGAGGTATTGCATGAAAGCCGTAAAGGTGCTCTTTATTTGCCATCTGGCGGCGCTCATCTTCGGTCTCGCCGGGCTATTGATCGCCCTGCCCCATCCCGAACTGTGGAGTTTTAGCCCGCTGCTGGTCTCGGTCTTCAGCTTCGGCATCAACTATGCCGGTTCGCTGCACATCCTCTTTGGGGCGGCCACGGTGCTCCTGTTTGGGCTGCGGGTGGTGGGGGTACGCCGCACCCTGATCTTCTTCGCCGCCTCGACGTTGATCTCGCTCAGCATAGAGCTGATCGGAACCTCGACCGGCTTTCCCTTCGGCCCCTACTCCTACAACAGTTTTCTGGGCTTCAAGATCCTTGATCACGTTCCCTATTCGATCCCGCTCTCCTGGTTCTACATGGGCTTCTCCTCCTTTCTGCTGGCCCATCTGCTCCTGACCCGTCGCGCTCAAGGCGTCGGCCAGCGAGGGCGTGGCCTGTGGACTGTGCTGCTGGGTGCCTACCTGCTGACCGTCTGGGACCTGACGCTTGATCCGGCGATGGCCAGCGAGCGGCTGCCTCTGCACTTCTGGCAGTGGGGAGTACGCGGCGCCTACTTCGGCATGCCCGTCCAAAATCTGGTGGGCTGGTCGGTCACTGGCTTGCTCTATATGGGGGTCAGTCGCCTGCTCTGGCGCAGCGATCTCGAAGAAGGCCGTCTGCAGGGCGTGGCCTGGCTGCCCTTTGGCATCTATGCGGCCAATACCCTCTTTGCCATTGTCCTCGATCTGAGCGTGGGTCTCTGGCTGCCGCCGCTGCTGGGCCTCTTGCTGGGCATACTACCGGCGGCCCTGGTGCTACGCCGCGATGGCAGCGAAGGAGGCGAGCGCGGAAGTGGAACCGCTGTACCGACGCTCTTGGAGCAGGCTGGGCTGGCCCCAGATCTGGCCCAGGCCCCGCAAGGGAGCCGTGGCTTTGAAGCGCACAGACGGGCAGAAGGGCCGGCCCTGCTGCGGAGGATTACCCGTCTGGTCATGCGTGCCGGGGCAGCCCTCTTGCTCTGGCGTCGCCGGCTGCGCATCATTGTCGAGGGACGCGAGCACCTGCCGGCCCGCGGTCCGGTCATTGTCGCCGCTCGCCACTATCACCATCTCTACGATGGTTGCCTGCTTTTGCGGGTGATCCCGCGTCCGGTGCACATTCTGGTCGCCCTCGACTGGGCGCGCAGCCGTTGGCAGCGTCAGCTCATGGAGCTGCTTTGTGCTCTGGCCGGCTGGCCAGTCATCTTACGTCCTGAGCGCCTGCGCTCCGAGGAGCAAGGTGCTGCCATCAGTGCCTACCGTATGGGCGAAGTCGCTCCTTATCTACGTCGGGCCTTACGTCAGTCCCAGGCCCTGCTCTCTCGCGGCGACCTGCTGGTCATCTTCCCCGAGGGTTATCCTGTGGTTGATCCTCAGCCCTCACCGCGCTCCCCGGAGCAGGCCCTGCTCCCGTTCCGGCCCGGCCTGGCCCGTCTCGTGGAGCTGGCCGAGCGCGCGAGCGGAAGCAGCATTCCAGTGGTTCCGGCAGGTATCATCTGGAGCGAGACACGCCCGCCATCGCTGACCCTGCGTCTGGGGGCGCCCCTCTTCCGTCGCCTCTACGCCGACACTGCCCAATTCATGAGTGCGCTCGAGAGTTGCGTGCGGGTGCTCTCAGGGCTTGATCACGACCAGGGGCTGGGCCTGAGCCTCTTTCCCGGAAAGGAGATGTTGCACTCATGAGCAGTCGCTCCAGCGTGACATCCGCTGCTAACAGGCTGCCGGCGGGGGGAAGCGGCGCACGCCCGCGAGTGATTGTCATTGGGGCTGGTTTCGGCGGCCTGGCAGCGGCCATTCGTCTGCAGGCCGCCGGGGCCCAGGTCATCTTGATCGAGGCGCGTTCCCAGCCTGGGGGGCGGGCCTACCAGCTCAAGGCCGAGGGTTTCACCTTCGACATGGGGCCAAGTCTGCTGACCGCGCCCTGGCTCCTGCAGGATCTCTGGCAGGCTGCCGGGCGCCATCTGGACGACGACCTGACCCTGGTGCCGTTGCGCCCCTTCTATCGCATCGGCTTTGCCGACGGCAATCACTTCGACTACTGGGGCGACCCCGCTGCAGACGAAGCCGAAATCGCCCGCTTTGAAGCGCGCGACGTGGCCGGCTATCGCGCCTTCCTGACGGCGACGGAACGCATCTACCGGCGGGCCTTTGCCGAGCTGGCCGGCGAGCCGTTCTTGCGCCTGAGCGATTTTCTGCGCGTGGCCCCGGAGCTGGTGCGCCTGGGGGCCCACCGCAGCGTCTACCGCTTTGTCTCGCGCTACTTCCGCCATCCGCAGTTGCGCATGGTCTTCTCGTTCCATCCCCTCTTCATCGGCGGGAACCCTTTCCGGGCCAGCGCTATCTACAGCATTGTTCCCTATCTGGAGCGCCTGGGTGGCGTCCACTTCGTACCCGGGGGAATGTATGCGCTCGTCGAGGCCATGACGCGCCTCTTCACCTCGCTAGGCGGCGAGCTGCGCTGCGGCCAGCCCGTGGAGCGCATCCTGGTGCGCGCCGGGCAGGTCTGGGGCGTGTTACTGGCCGACGGCGCTCTCCTGCAGGCCGAGGCGGTGGTGGCCAATAGCGACGTCGCCACCACCTATCTGCGCCTGCTCCCCGCCGAAGTACGCCCCCGAGGGCTGGTGCGTCGCCTGGAGCAGGCTCGCTACTCGATGAGCTGCTTCTTGCTCTACCTGGGACTGAAGCAGCAGTACCCGCAGTTGCGCCATCACACCATCTTTATGCCCCACGACTATCGGGAGATGATCCAGCAGCTCTTTGACGGCCAGGGTCTGCCGGATGATCTGGCGCTCTATCTGCACACGCCGACCCGCACCGATGCCACGCTGGCCCCGCCTGGTGGCGAGAGCCTCTATGTGCTGGCGCCGGTGCCCCATCTTGGGCACGGTGTCGACTGGCAGCGCGAGACGCTGGCGTTCCGCGAGCGCATCCTGCGCTATCTGGAAGAGCAGGCGGGCCTGCACGGACTGCGTGCCAGCATCGTCTACGAGCAGCGCTTTACGCCCCTCGACTTTGCCACTGAACTGCGCAGTCATCTGGGCGCGGCCTTCTCGCTGGAGCCGACGCTTTTCCAATCGGCCTACTTCCGTCCACATAACCGCGCTGCCCAGGTTGGGGGCCTCTACTTTGTGGGCGCTGGCACCCATCCCGGGGCGGGCATCCCGGGCGTCCTGCTTTCCGCCGCCATTACGGCTCGTCTTGTGCGGGAGGACCTGGCATGCCGTGCTTGAAGGAGAGTTGTGAGCCTGGTCGTCCGCCCGTATGGGGAGGAAAAGGAGCGGCATGAGACTTGGCTATGCCTGTGTGAACCTCTCGCTGGGGGGGAAGATGCGCAGTCTGCGCCTGGCCACCCTGCGCGAGCGCGGCCTTGCCTATCTCCAGGCCCTGGTCGATGAGAACCTGGCGCTCCTCGCGGCCATCCTGCGCTGGAACCTGGCTCAGGGTATCAGCGTCTTTCGCATCTCCTCAGATCTGGTGCCGCTTGGCTCTCATCCCGAGGTGGCGCTAGAGCAGATCCGCTTTGATCCGGCCCGGGTTGCCGAAGTGAGGCAGCTGGCTCGCGCGGGCAGGATGCGCCTGTCGATGCACCCTGGTCAATATACGCTCATCTCTGCCGATGGCCCCGTCTGGCAGAGCAGCTATCGCGACCTCTGCTATCATGCTGAGGTCATGGAGCGACTCGGCCTCGAAGGTGATATCATCCTGCATGGTGGTGGTGTCTACGGCGACCGCGCCGCCACGCTGCGGCGCATCCTGGCTCACATCGATGAGCTACCGGAGCGTGTGCGCCGGCGGCTGCGCCTGGAGAACGATGAGCGCTGCTGGTCGGTGAGGCAGCTCCTGCCGATCTGCGAGGCGAGTGGCCTGCCGTTGGTGGTTGACAACCTGCATCATGCCCTCAACGGTGGCGCGGAGACGCCGCTGGAGCGCCTGCCCTGGGAACGCATCCTGACGACCTGGGGCCGGCGCCGGCCCAAGCTGCACTACGCCGAACAGGACCCTGGCAAGCGTCCGGGTGCCCACAGCAAGTATATCAATGCCGATCGCTTCCGGGCCTTTCTCGCTACCGTTCCCTGGTCTGACTATGATGTCATGCTTGAGTGCAAAGCCAAGGACCTGGCCCTGTTGCGCTTGCGTCAGGAACTGGGCCTGATCGCTGCTGGACCCCTGCCCGGAGCCGGCGAGGGCAGCGATCTGCAAGGCTGAGGTGACTCTTAGCCGGGCGCCTTCACGTGCTTAATTCAGGTGTGGTAAAGCAGCGATCGCGCTGCCTGCTGATGGAGAAAGGAGAGAGGCGTCACCATGATCATCGTTGTCGGTGCCGGTCTGGCCGGCCTGACCTGCGCCCGCCACCTGAGTCGCGCCGGGCTGAGTGTCCTGGTACTGGAGGCCGCCGACCGGCCCGGGGGCCGCGTCAGTACCGATCGCCATCCCGAGGGCTTTCTTCTCGACCGGGGCTTCCAGGTCTTGTTTACTGCCTATCCCGCCGTGCAGCGCGAGCTTGATCTCGCTGCGCTCAGACCGAGACGTTTCCTGCCCGGGGCCTTGCTGGTCAAAGGGGGCCGACGCTATCCGCTGGCTGATCCGCGACGCCAGCCTGGCTGGCTGGCTGCCTCTGCCAGTAACCCCCTCATTCCGCTGACCGACAAGTGGCGCGTCCTGCGCCTGACGCGCACGATCCTGCAGACGGTCTCTGTGGAAAGCCCGGCGGCCTGGCCCGTGGCCACGCTTGACGAGACCAGCGAGCTGTACCTGCGCCATTGGGGCTTTAGCCGCGAGGGCTTCATCGCTCACTTCGCCCGGCCCTTCTTCGGCGGCATCTTTCTCGATCGAGAGCTGCAGACCAGCGCGCGCATGCTCCGCTTTGTCTGGCGCATGCTGGCGAGCGGCGATATAGTCTTACCGGAGGAGGGTATGGAGGCGATCGCGGCCCAGCTGGCCGCCTCTCTGCCAGCGAGCAGCCTGCGTCTGGGCGCGCGTGTTGTGGCCTTACTGCGTGAGGACGGGCGGATCTCGGGCGTGCGTCTGGAGAGCGGCGAGGAGCTGCAGGCCGAGGCCGTCGTGATCGCCACCGCTAGCCCGACGGCAGCCCGTCTTACCGGCCTGTCCTTACCAACCGCAGGCCGCGGCTGCACCTGCCTCTACTTCGCAGGTCCCCAGTCGCTTTACGACGAGCCGGTCCTGCTGCTCAACTGCGAGCCTGGCGGCCTGGTCAACCATGCTGTGCAGCTCACCAATATTGTTCCGCAGTACGCTCCGCCGGGGCAGCACCTGCTCTCGGTCACCATCCTGGATGAAGCGACCCAGGCTGAAGAAGACGATGAGCGCTTGGCCCTGCGCGCTCTACAGGAGCTGGCCACCTGGTTCCCGGAGCATGACTTGCGACACTGGCGCTTGCTGGCCGTCTATCGCCTGCCCTTTGCTCAATTTGCCCAGCCGCCGGGCATCTTCGCCCACCTGCCGGAGGCGCGCGGTGGGGAGCCGGGCCTCTATCTAACCGGCGAATACCTGCATTCGAGCAGCATCCAGGGCGCTCTCAGCAGTGGATCGTATACGGCGCGGCTGGTGCTGGCCGACCAGCGGGGGCGGCTGCGCTCTGCCGGGTGAGGAGAAGGAGCGAGAAACGATGCAAGAGCTTGTTGAACGTCGTCCACCGACCTGGCGTCCTGGGCGGGCGGCGCTGGCCGGCCTCCTGGCCACTGGCGTCTACAGCCTTGTGATGGCCCTGGATCAGCGTCTCAGCGGCAACCATTTCAGCGATGTGCGTTTCATTGAGGGCCTGCTCGGGGGAGGAGCGAAACGGTCTGACGGTCGCCGTTTCCTGGCCTGGGGCCTCCATCTCCTCAATGGGGTCCTGCTGGGCGAAATCTATGCCGCCCTGGTCAGGCCGCGCCTGCCCGGCCCGATCTGGCTCAAGGGACTCCTCTTCGGCGAAGGCTTTCTGGCCTCAGTCTGGTGGCTCACGCCCCTGGCCGACCGCCTGCATCCGCTCATTCGCCGTGGCCAGCTCCCGCGCCTGGCGGCCTGGCGCTCCTTTGGGCAGAACCTCTTGCGCCATCTGGCCTTTGGCCTGACACTGGCCCTCTTCTACGGCGACGAGCGGGAGCTGCCGCCGCGTCCCTGACCTGACCTCGCGCCCTGCGCCCCTCGCTAGCATCGGTAGATGTCGATTCTTTTCTTAGAGAGCCTGCTAGAGTGGAACTGTGAGGAGAGGAGGCGGTGGATTGTGGAGGTAGCCGGAAAATGCGAGCAAGCTCTAGCTCAAGCTTTACAGAAAGGATCAGTCCATCGCCATGCAGACCTCTATCGATCGTAGCTCTCCGCGCAAGGCGCAAGAGCGTCGGCGCTTTCTCCAGCGGGCCACTGTTGGCCTGGGGCTGGCCGCCGGTGGCCTGGCCCTGTTTGAGAGCGGTGCCAGGCCGCTGGCGGTGCGGGCTCAGGGAGCGCTGGCCGAGCGGCTCGTCACCATCGATGATGCTGTCACGCAGATTCTCTCAATCGCCCGCACAGCCGAACAGCTGGCCGTTACCTTCTACAGCAACGGCATCGCCAATGCCAGTGCGCTGGGCCTCAGCGGCGACGATCTGGCCTATCTCAAGGCGGCCCTGGTCGAAGAGCAGATCCACCAGCAGTTTTTCACAGCCAACGGAGGCCAGTCGCTGGCTGACACCTTCAGCTTCCCCAAAGGGGCCCAGACCTTCAGCGACCTCAAAACCTTTATTGAGACCCAACAGCAGCTAGAGGGGGTCTTTGACTCGGCCTTCCTGGCAGCCATCAAAGAGTTTGCCGCGATGGGGCGGCCCGATCTCGCTCAGGTGGCCGGGCAGATCGCCTGTATTGAGGCAGAGCATCGCGCCCTTGGGCGCGTCATCGGCGGCCTAAGCCCTGCTGATAACTGGGCTTTCACGCCTGTGCTCATCGCCACGGTAGCCGACGCCCCCCAGGTGGTCCAGGACGCTGGCTATCTCAGCCCCACCGAAGGGAACAGCTATCGCTATCATGAGGTGAGCACCGAGGACGCCGGCGTCGAACAGCGCGTCCCCTTTGTGGCCAGCAGCGGCGTCGGTCGCGGCTAAGAGAAGATCCAGACAAGCAGAATAGGGAGTGCGGGAAGGCCGGGCAAGCCATCGGAGTCCACTGCTGAGAAACCGAAAAAGACCAGAAGAGCGCAGAGCAGAGCCTCCTTCACTGGGGAACGGCCAATCTCCCTGCTTGTTGAAAAAGAAGAAGCGAAGCAAGCGCAGTAGAGCAAGGCAGGCCCTCGTCTTATTCCCGTATCCACTGCCTGGCCACCGTTGGGAGCTGGCTACCCAGTCGGGCAGCGAGCTGCAGAACGGCGAGGCATGGGATGAGACGAGGGCCTGCCCTCTTGTTAGATAGATGAGGCGTTAAGGCGCCTGGTTGAGCGAGGAGAGCAGAGCAGAGTAGGCTAGAGGCCCTGTGAGACCGTACTCAGGCGAGTCAGCTGCTCCGGCGCGAGCTGGAGCGTCAGAGCGGCAAAGCCGTCCTCCAGATGAGCCGGTTGGCTGGCGCCGATGATCGGCGCGGTCACCGCCGGCTGCGCCAGCAGCCAGGCCAGGGCCACCGCTGCGGGCGTAGCCTGGGTCTCCTCGGCGACAGCCTGGACCGTTTCCAGGGTGCGCCAGGCCTGCTCTTGATCGTAGCGTCCCAGGACAGCGGCAGCGCGCGCACTCTGACGGCCCTCGCCGCGGCGGTAGCTGCCGCCGAGGAAGCCACCAGCCAGGGGACTATAAGGGATCACGCCAAGGCCATACTGCAGGCAGATCGTCTGTAGCTCCTGCTCAAACTCGGCGCGATGCACCAGGTTATAGTGTGGCTCCAGCACCTCATAGCGGGCCGTGCGCTCATAGCGCGCGCACCAGAGCGCCTCGACCAGGCGCCAGGCCGGATAATTGGAAGCGCCGATATAGCGCACCTTGCCGCTGCGCTGCAGATCGTCGAAGGCACGCAATGTCTCCTCGATCGGTGTCTCCGCATCGAAGGCGTGAGCCAGATAGAGATCGAGATAGTCGGTCTGTAAGCGGCGCAGCGAGGCCTCAACGGCCTCTATGATATGCTTGCGCGAGAGTCCGCGCTCGTTTGGTCCCTCGCCCATCGGATGATAGACCTTGGTGGCAATCACCACCTGACTGCGGTTGCCGCGTGCACGCAGCCAGCGCCCAATGATCTCCTCGGACTCGCCGCCGCGCTTGCCTGGAATCCAGCGCGCGTAGAAGTCGGCGGTATCGAAGAAATTGCCCCCGCGCTCAACGAAGGCATCCATGATAGCGAAGGCTGTTGGCTCATCGACCGTCCAGCCCCATTGCATGGTGCCCAGGCAGAGGCGTGAGACCCGTAAGCCAGTTCGTCCAAGTGTGCGGTACTCCATACCTCTTATTTTCGCGCGCCGGCTCCCTCAATGCAAGGGCAGGCTCTGGCGCCTAGCACTCGTGAGTATCCAGGCCAGACTGGCTCTCGCACTGGTCAGGTGGAACGGATGAGGATGGCTCAGTAGACTGATCTGAAGAATGAGCGGAATCGGAGCGATCTGAAGCGGCCTGATCGCCATCAGCCGGTTGGGGGGCTGTATCCCCCCTCGCTTCGCAGCTGAGACGGCGCAGCAGAAAGCGGGTCTGATCGGAGAGAGCGCGCGTGTGAAAAACCAGCTCCTCATAATAGTGAAGCAGCTGCTCCCAGCTCTGCAGAAACGCCTGCAGCAGGCGCTGATGCTGCCGGGCCGGAGCGCGCTTTTGCTCGACGGGAGGAAGCGCTGTGAGCAGATCGAGCAGCTGACGTGCCTGGCTCTCGGCATTCTGCAAAAAGAGCAGAGGCAAATAGCGGAGGGGAACGACCTCGTCGGGGAGGGCCTGCGGCTGCTCCAGCAGGCCGCGGAACGACAGCAACTGCTCTTGATACTGGCCCAGCAAGCGCTGCAGGCGCTGGCGCTGGTCCAGTCGCAGGCGCGCCTGACCCCGGAGGACAATATACTCCGACAAGAGCAGCTCTTGTTGCTGGCCAATGACAGCCAGGTAATGATTCAGGGTCTGGCGGAACTGATCGAGCGAGTGCATGGTAGTCGGAGCAGAAAGCAGCCCCGATGGCCTGCCAGGCGAGTCGTTCAAAGCGGACCTCCCTCCTCTCGCTTCAGATGCGCTGGTCTGGATAGTCGTAGCGACGTGGAACCTGCCCGGCCCATCATGACAAGAGGGCCTTTCTAGAGCGGCGGACCACGTCACTCACATAGTAGACGTATGACCTCTCCCTTTGTCTCAAGCTTCTGTGCCTCATGCTGGCAGATCGCCCGCTCTAGATCACAATCTGCTCACAATCTGCTCACAGTCTGTCTGCTTTATCTGCGGAGAGAAACCTGTAGTCGACAGGATATTACCATAGGGCGTTGTGAAGGACGCATTAAAAAAATTCGAACAAATATTCAAATGTGGGTAGAGGGAATATCGTGAAGGATATCGATGATTTTGGAGATCTCATCGGCAATCTTTTTATATTCGTGGAAGAGGCGATGAAGATGGTTGTGCACATTTTTAGACTGATTCATCGTCTGTAGGGAGATAGCGAGATTGATATGGACCGTAGCCTCGAAAATCGCGTCCGTGATCGCGTCGGTATTCCCGACAGAGCTTTTCAAGATGGGATCGGTATCAAGTCGCTCCAGGAAGCTGCGTAGCTCGCGATCGAAACCTTCCAGGAGGGCAGTCCCAATCTCGCGCAGGTTGACCTTATAGAGGAGGAGAGCGCGCATTTGTTGGAGGCAGTCTTTGACCGTGCGCAAATAGCGACTAACCCATTCCTCTGCATCGTCCTGGCCGGGAGAAAAGAAGAGATTGGAGTCGTTCATCATCATCGTGAGTCTTCTCGCAGAAAAGCAGTCTCCCGGGGCGATCAAGGCCCTGACCAACCCGCGGCCACGGGTCTCATTATAACCCAGGAGAGGTTCCTCCTCAAAGAGGACGCTTGTCTCGTGACTCAGCCAGGCGCTCCAGGCACTCCAGGGCCTTTTGCAGAGCGCGACAGGTTTGCTGGCGGGCCTCCTGATAAGTGCGCTGCTCTTGTCGGGACTCGCCGGGGGGACAGCAGTGGCGCAGATGCTCGACAGCCTGCCAGAGCTCCCTGACGGCCTGAGCGAGGTTATCGAGGCGCAGACGCAGGGCGCGATCAGCAGGAGGGTTCATCAAAACCTGCTGCAACTGCGTAGCCAGTCTCTGGAGCTGCTGGCAGTAGTACCGGCATTGATCCTTATAAATCACGTAGGAAATCAGAAGCATATTCAGGGCCTCACCAAGTAACTCCTTATAGGTAGGAAGCTGCTGTAGGAAGATGAGCAATGGAGCAGCGTTGGATGGAGGAGCTGCCGATGGAGGCTCAAGGCTGGCAATCGGCGTCTCAGGGACTGGCTGATCCCTGGGGGGGAGCCACTGGTCCAGCAGCTCAAAAGCAAAGGCACGGGCATGAGCGATGGCCAGCTGCTGATAGCCCTGAGCGTCGCGCTCTTGCTTATCGTCAAGCTGATCGGAGATTCCTCGCACCACAATGGCCGGGGTTTGGGTCCGATAAGCGGCCTCCATGAAGCCGGCGTCCTCCATGGCCACGGCCACCGCATCGCTGTAGTAGGTGCGAATAAAGTGGTAGAGGTCTGAATCTTTAGAGGTCAGTAAGATGTCGCCAGCGACGAGCGGTTTCGTGTAGCACGCGGGCCTCGGCAGAGGAATGGATGGGAGGCGTTGCAGCCAGCGCTCGCTACGGGCGATGCTGCGAGCAAGATCAAGCAAATGCGCATCAGGACGGTGAGGACGTGGGCGAGGCAGAAAGTGCTCGGCTACCTTGCCCGATTCGTAGTCGTAGATCAACTCGGGTACGACCACGTCTCCGGGGATCGCATCGCGTAGACTGCCGGCGACGCCGATCAGCATGGCCAGCTCTGGCCTGGTTTCCACAATGGCGCGTGCTGTCACGGCTGAACAGGTCTTATTCAGTTGCCCGCTCTCCTTAAGGATCACTTCGCAGTTCCCCCTGGTGCCCCGGAACTGCCCAATTTCATACCGGCTGTCCGGGGCCAGTAAGAGATGACTCAAGGAACTCAGATAGCTCTGCACTTCTCGGGCCTCCAGTGACAGAGCTGTGATGATCAACACACGTTGTTCTTCCTTGCTCTCTCCCATGATGCAATCCTTTCTGCACCATCAGAGATATCTGCTTCTGCTGTCTCCTCATTGGCAGGCAGCAGCTGCCGATCTGACAAGAAGCGCTGAGATCATTATTCTTTCTTGGATGGAGTCGGTAGCACTGAAGGATTTTGCACTCCTTATTGTCGACAAGTTGCTTGATTGGCAGCGCTTTTCTCCAAAATACACGTCGCTTGCTCTCTTGTAAATGGCATTGCCATCAATTCTCACTCTTATTGATCATATGTTGTCATAAACAAGCAAGCAGTATTTAAGGGCTTGCTGATATTCCTAGACAAACAGGCTATCGATTTAAAGTGGGCTATGCTTCGCGTACGATAGTTCTATATAATGATTAGACAGGATGAGATGATCAAAATGTGAGCCAGTACGCTGCAAGAAGCGAGAGCCAGGGTGGCGGATCGGGCCTATGAAGACCCATGAGATCCAGCCCCTTTTGCTGCCTTCCTGCTTTATAGCTATGCTGTACGGTGTCTGTTTCTGGAAGATGGCCTTGCGAAGAAGAAAACGAGGTGATTCGTGGCTGTCAACCTCTTTTATCTCTGCGCCCGTAGCGATGACGATGAGCGTCTGCTTGATCAGCTGAAGAGCTTCCTCAGCCCGCTGCGCCAAGCCGGGCTGATCGACGACTGGGAGCCGCGGCAGCTTCGCGCCGGGCAGCTGGTGCGCGAGGAACTCCGTCGGCACCTGAGCGCCGCAGACATCATCTTGGTGCTCTTAAGCCCCGATCTGCTCAATGATCCGTTCTACCCGGAGCTACGGCAACTTGCCTGGGAGCGTCATCAGCGTGAGCCTGGGCGTGTGCGTCTCTTTCCTGTGAAGCTGCGGGAATGCCCTTACGAGCTAGAGCCGTTTGCCGATCTGGTCATTTTCCCTCCCAATGGGCGAGCGCTGCACGCCCTCCCGCCGGCGCAGCGCGAAAAGGAGCTGAAAAATCTGGCCTTACAAATTCGCATGCTGGCTGCCGGCGAAGGAGGGCAGGAGAGACCTGGGCCGGCGGCGGCGCCTATGGCTACCTCCTTTGGGCCTGTCTCCCAGGCGGGCGGGAGCCAGACGGCGGAGAGTCGCCGCAGCGGCTCGACGCTCTCCGCTCAGCGCTGCGATGTTCTGCTCGTGACGGCCACCGATGTCGAGGTGCAAGCTGTGCGCGAGATTGCCCAGCGTGAGTGGGGCGCGCGTTTCGAGCGCCAGTATGGCCGGATCGAGACCTACTACTTTTTAGGCGAGATCGGGGGAGCTGCCACCTGGCTGCTGCGCACGGAGATGGGAACCCTGGGCGCCGGCGGGGCGACGCTGGCGGTCAGTGAAGCCATTCGCTCTCTGAAGCCGGCAGCGGTGATCATGGTGGGGATCGCCTTCGGCCTGCGACCCGACGAGCAGCAACTTGGCGACATCCTGGTCTCGCGGCAGCTCATGAGCTACGAGCCGCAGCGCCTTGGCTCCGGCGCCCACGGTGAAATGGTTCTGGTGCCGCGTGGAGACCGCGCCACCGCCTCGCCGCGCCTGCTGAGCCGCTTCCGCGATGCAAAGCTAGACTGGAACGGACCTGAGCCGCATTTCGGCTTGCTGCTGAGTGGCGAGAAGCTCGTCGATCATCCTGACCTGCTCAAGCAGTTGCTGGCCCTCGAACCCGAGGCCATCGGGGGCGAGATGGAGGGCGCCGGCCTCTATGCGGCGGCCATGCGCGAGCGCTGCGAGTGGATCGTCGTCAAGGCCATTTGCGATTGGGGTGACGGTCATAAGCGGGAGAACAAGGCCGAGAACCAGCGCCGCGCTGCCGACAATGCGGTCCGCTTCGTGCTCTCTGTGCTTGGCAGTGGAGGTCTGAAGCCCTCCTAGCCTGGTCGGCGCTGATCTTGCTTGCTGGCCTGCTGGCGGCAGGTGGTCTGGTCCGGTGCCCGGTCACCGGGCCGGTCCCGCCGGAAGGAGGAAGGTGAGCCGGCTGGCCTGCTCAGGGTCGCCGCCTCGGCCCCGCGTGAGGCTGCCGCAGTACTGCTGGACCAGGGCGGGCCGGTGGTGAGATCTCTCTGTGGTAGACTAAGGGCGAGCTGCACACATGTTGGATCTGAGAGAGGAGCAATACTGACCAGGGATGGTGCTAGGATAGTTGGTTGCCATCATCCTGGAAGGCCGTCGCGAGAGCTGTGGCACAAGAACGCTATTTCTCTGAAACACTCTTTCCCGAGCTGGAGTCGCTGCCAGTAGAGGTGCGGCCTGAACGCAGCGGCACCTTTGCCGACAATCTGAGCCTGCCTGTGCATCGCTGGTTCCGTTATCCGGCTGGCTTCTCTGCCCTCTGGGTTCGTCAGCTTCTGCAGCGTGAGCGCAACCAGGGTCGAAGGCGCGTGCTAGATCCTTTCTGCGGCACAGGGACGGTGCTGCTCGAAGCCGAATATGCTGGTCTGGAAGCTGTGGGTCTGGAAGCCCATCCCTTCCTCGTACGGGTGGCGGAGGCGAAGCTGCACTGGCGAGAAGAGGTCTCCTTGCTGCGACGAGCTGCCTCCGATCTTGTTGCTCTGGCTCGGACGCTGCCGCCAATTGCCGAGGAGCCGTCTGAGCTGCTACTCAGATGTTATCGGCCTGAGACGCTCCAGCGGCTGAGACAGTTGCTACGGGCCTGGCAGGAGCAGGTGTCTGCCTGGCCGGCGGCACTCTCCGAGCTCCTCTGGCTGGCCCTGGCCGCTATTCTGCGTCCCTGTGCCTCGGTAGGAACGGCTCAGTGGCAATATGTCCTGCCTTCTAAGACAAAAGCCCAGGTTGCTGATCCTTTTGAGGCCTTTCTCTCCCGGGTCGAGCTGATGGCCGATGACATGTCCTGCTGGCAACGGCAGGCGCGAGATGGCAAAGGGCGCATCTTGCGAGGCGATGCACGCACCTGCGAGGGAGTGCCTGCCGGCTGGGCCGAGCTGGTGATTACCTCTCCGCCCTATGCCAACAACTATGACTATGCCGATGCCACCCGTCTGGAACTCTGCTTTTTTGGGGAGATCGAGCGCTGGCGTGATCTGCAGCTGGCCGTCCGTCGCTATCTGATTCGCTCCTGTACCCAGCACGTCAGTGACCTGGTGCAGGCGACCGATCAGTTGCTGGCTGATCCGCTGCTGACCCCGTTGCAGCCAGAGCTGCGGGCCACCTGCGCGCGCTTGGAAGAGGAGCGGCTCTTGCATGGCGGCAGAAAAGCCTACCATACCATGATCGCCGCCTATTTTCTGGATATGGCCCGCAGCTGGCAGGCGCTGCGCCGTGTTACCGCCGCAGGGGGGCTGGTCTGTCTGGTGATAGGGGACTCCGCCCCCTATGGGATTCATGTGCCCGTAGAGCAATGGCTCGGCAAGCTGGCCCTGGCCAGCGGCTTCCGCTCCTGGCGCTTTGAGCCGCTGCGCGCTCGCAATGTCAAATGGCAGAATCGTAAGCATCGTGTCCCCTTGCGTGAGGGGCTGCTCTGGATTGAGGGAGCATTGCTACTGGCTGGCTGAGAAGTCATCTCTTGCCCTGACCCCTGACAGCAAGGCGGCGCGCGATGGCCAGGAAGGGGAACGGCGTGCGCCCGTTCACCGAACCGGGATGGGGCCGTCACTGCTGAGAAACCAGAGCGGCAAAGCATTCCCTGGCCACCCGCCTCCGCCTCGTGAGAAGGATACGCAGAGATTATGCAAACGGATTACCTCATTTGCGCAGAGCAGCAAGCGTCTCAGTTGTCGATGCTCATCGCTATCCCTGCCCCTGCTTGCAACTAAACCTGCTGCAAAGTGTGAACAACAGGGCGCTCTTGCCCGGTCCTTCGCACTTCTCCTGCAACCTTTTTCCGGTGACTGTGCAACGCTGTGCAGCACGATTGGCCGGTCTCTGCGTCAGAGTCTGGCTGGTGAAAAGGGCCACTCGCCTGGGCTATACTAACCCCTGTTGGAAATGGAGGTTGCAACGATGCATTCGACCAAACAAGGCGATGCCCGCGCCGCACTATCGCTAGTCATCACTCTGCTACTATGGGCTTCTGCCTTCGCCGGCATTCGCGCAGGTCTGCAGAGCTACTCGCCCGGTGCCCTCATCCTGCTGCGTTTTCTCGTCGCCTCGCTGGCCCTGGCACTCTATGCCCTGCTCACGCGCATGCGCCTGCCCGCCTGGCGCGACCTGCCCGGTCTGCTTGTGCTCGGCCTGATAGGCATCACCGGTTACCATGCCGGCCTGACCTTCGGTGAGCTGACCGTCAACGCCGGCACAGCCAGCTTCCTGGTGGCCTCGGTCCCCTGCTTCACGGCCTTGCTGGCCCTGCTCGTACTGCGCGAACGCCTGACGCTCTGGGGCTGGCTGGGAATCACCATCAGCGTCGTAGGCGTCACCATTATCTCGCTGGGCGGCAAGGAGGGCCTCCATTTCACTCCCGGCGCTCTGCTGGTGCTGCTCGCCTCGCTCTGCGAAAGCGTCTACTTCATCGTTCAGAAACGCTACATGCAGCGCTACAGCAGCAGCGAGATGACGGCCTACACGATGTGGGCTGGAACGCTCTTTATGCTGCCCTTTGCACCGGCCTTGTTGCACGATTGGCCCCAGGCGACACCGGCGGCGACGCTGGCGGTAGTCTATCTGGGCCTCTTCCCGGCGGCCATCGCTTACGGTACCTGGGCCTTCACTCTGGCTCGCCTGTCAGCCTCGCTGGCCACGAGCTTTCTCAATATTTCCCCGCTCCTGGCCCTGGCGATCTCCTGGCTCTGGCTGCACGAAGCTCCCACACTGCTCGAACTGCTCGGAGGACTGATAGTCATTGTAGGGGTCTTGCTGGTGAATACGCGCGGCAAGTTTCCTACTCGCGGTGAGGAGCAGCGGCTTTCCTCCGCACCTGAGACGGCTACTACGGTGGAAACCAGCACAGCGGAGAGCTGCCACGTCGGCGACTGAGGCTGGCCCAGCCCCAGCCTGCCGACGCGACGCGACGGACGAGCCTACGGCCTGGCAGCCTAATGAGCGTAGAGCGGGCGCCAGACGCCACCGTGATAGGAGCAGGCGCCGCGGATGCCGCCCGATTTGCTGTACATGCCGTCGTTGCATTCAACGACATAGCCCCGGCCATTCCAGAAATTGCCGATGCAGGAGAAGTAAGCGCAGAAGCTGGCTGGGGGCGAGTAGATCAAGGCCCCCGGCTCGAAGTTGTAGCCCCAGGGATTGCAGTTAACGCCAGGGTAGGGAATAGGGGTAGGAGTGGGCGTCGGCCTCGGCCTGGGCGTCGGTCTCGGTGTAGGGCTGGGCGTCGGCGTCGGCGCCCGCGTTGGCATTGCCGTAGGGGTGGCTGCTTGGCGCGTTGCCTGGGGAAGCTGCGTGCCATAGACCACAGCGCTAACGGCTGGCTGATGGGCCAGTGTGGCACCCTTGACAGCGCTGGCCGCCGTGGGCGTCAGGCTGTCGAGCAGGGCCTGACGCTCGCTAAACGCCGCCGCGCTCGTGCAGAAAGAGCAGACAAGGACAAGCGAGATGCAGCCCAACGCTAACGCGCGCTGGCTGCGTTGGGAACGCTGGCGATAGCACTGCCACTCGTCCCGCAGGAACTGACCCAGGCTTTGCTGTTGACGCCGCAGCTGCGACCGCAAGGCCAGGACGAGGTAGATCGGCACAATGCTGGTGCTAAGATACCCCAGCACCAGGAGCACTTTTTGAAAACGGCTCAGCCGCTTCCAGTTGAGCCGCCCCTCCAGGCTAAACAGACGACGACCCTCGCTGATGATGAGCGTGAACAGCACTAGCAGCAGTAAAAGCGTGTCAATGGCCTCCAAAGGCCTCTGACCAGTGGCTGCGGCGGAAGCGCTAACGCCGCTGGTAATCGCACCATCGATGCAGGCGAGCAATAGAACAAAGAAATAGGCAAATAGTAAAGCAAGCAATAATAATACTCTGCGCCGGCCTCCAGGGCTACCAGGAACTACAGGGGTTGCTTCGGCTGATGGTTCCATGCTGCCTTTCTCCTCACTTTACAGCGAATATGCTCCCTTGCTTTCTCGGGGGAGTAATATTCTGTCATATAAATCTATTGAATTTCAATATATAGATCTTAACCTGTTCGAGAAAAACAGAAACTGGGCCTATACTGGCTTTACGGGCAGCCGCTGGCAAGGCTGCCCGGCTAGTGGTCTGCGGGCTGAGGCAGAGCTGGCACTCACTATCTGGAGGAACAGCGGCCTTGTCAGTAGAAAAAGCCGACGGCTAGCGTGGCATAGCCGCCGGCTTCGAGGGCTCGGGAGGAAATCGCTTCGTCTGTCCCTGAGCCTTTAATGGGCGTAGAGCGGGCGCCAGACGCCACCGTGATCGGAGCAGGCGCCGCGGATGCCGCCCGATTTGCTGTACATGCCGTCGCTACACTCGACGACGTAGCCTTTGCCCTCCCAGAAGCTGGAGATGCAGTCGAAGTAGCTGCAAAAATCGGTGGGAGGCGAGTAGATGAGACTGCCGTTGGTGGAATCGAAGTTGTAGCCCCAGGGATTGCAGTTGACGCCAGGGCAGGGGGTGGGCGTGGGCGCCTCGGTAGGCACGGGAGTAGGCGTCGGTGTGGGGGTGGGCGCCTCAGTGGGGGCAGGTGAAGGCCTGGGTGTCGGTGTGGGTGTCGGCGTGGGTGATGGTGTAGGGGTAGGTGATGGTGTAGGTGATGGTGTAGGCGCAGGGGTAGGTGATAGTGTAGGCGTGGGCGCACGAGTCGGAGCAACGGTTGCGCCCGGCTTGCGTGCTGTTGTTGGGGTCGGGGTTGCGCTGCTCGCGGTAACTGTGCTGCCAGCAGTCGGCGAAGCGGCCAGGGAAACAGGGCGGTTCTCCGCCGGGACCGTGGGCGAGGCCGGGGACATGCTTGCCTGAATGATGCTCTGGCCAAGCATACCCGCCAGGCAAGAGCAGAGAGCGCAGAGTAGCAGCAGGATGCTTCCTCCTACCCCGAAGGCCAGACGCTGGCTCGCTCTCTGGCCTCGCCAGATCTGCTGCAGTGCTCTCCCCAGAGTTCCGCCGCGCGCGTCAAGATAGTGGCGTGTGGCCTGACGCAGGTAGACCAGGGGCATGATCACGAGGAGCAAATAGAGCGCTCCCGTCAGGAACTTGCGCCAGCGACCTCGGGCTGTCCACGGCGGCCCTCCACCTGGATTCCAGAAGCGTCGGCCATCGGTGAGTAGTATCAGAATGTTCACCAGCAGGAAAAGGAGCAGGCTCAGGAGGCCACAGAAAACAATGCTGAGGCTGGCCTCGCGGCCCAGGCTAACGCCGACCAGGCTCGCTGCTAGAGCCAGAAAGGCGGCCAGCCCGTAAAGCAAGATGAGGAGCAGGAGCCACTCCCCTCGCTGCGAAAGCTGCTCCTGCCAGAGCACGTGCCCCGTCGCGCCAGATCCCTCCGGCGGATACGCTGCTCCTGCCGTCGGCCACGATTGCATGCTTGTTCTCCTCTCCGCGGAAGTGCTTGCACGACAATTCCTCTACCATTCGCTCTGCCTGGCACAACGGTGACAACCATATATATGTTCGATATATTGGCAATTGTCAATGAATAGAATATAAGTATTTTTATCTAGTTATTGTAGAGATGAAGAATATTTGTAGTAAGAAGTAATAAGCATGAAAAAACTGTCTTGAGAGCCAGAGGCGTCGGAGCATCCGCAGCCCAGCTGGTATGTTGCACTGCCAGAGATCGGCCTGCCTTCTAGGCAGCTTCATTTGTGTGCTGTGTGTAGCACAGAAATGGGCACGATTCTTGCAACTATGTCTTTCCAGCAGGAAACTGCCTCAGTGGGGAGCAGGGAAGGCAAGGGCAGAGGGAAGAACGGCCAGGAGGAGAGAGACGCACCTGGATGGTGCAGCTCCCGCCTCCGCTAGAAGGTGAAAGCTGCTATGATTGCCGAAGAGGTTCAACGCATGCAGCGTCTGATGTATGGAAGGCGCCAGAACGCCAGTTCCGGCTATGATGCCTGGCTGAGGCAGCCAGCACCGACGCGCCTGATCCTCGCGCTACTCTGCTGTGCGCTGTTGCTGGCCCTCCCTGGTGGCTCTGTCAGCGCCCAGGTCCGCCAGCCCTATCGTGTAGCCGCCGATGGACCGGGAGCGCTCTCCTATTTCGACCTGGCGCGCAAGGACTGCGTCGGCACGGCCCGCAATACCACCTCAAAGGTCTGGTTTACCCTGGCCGACGGCGTGCTCAGCGATGTCTATTTCCCCACTATCGATAACACCAATGTCAAGGCTCTGCAGTATATTGTGACCGATGGGCGCACCTTTACCGACCTGCAGGAGCGCGATACCACCTATAGTGTGCAGCTGCTCGATGGGGCGGTTCTCGATTGCCGCGTCATCACGACGGCTCG
The DNA here is from genome assembly GCF_008974285.1 of Thermogemmatispora aurantia. GTDB lineage: Bacteria > Chloroflexota > Ktedonobacteria > Ktedonobacterales > Ktedonobacteraceae > Thermogemmatispora > Thermogemmatispora aurantia. Next base: position 141,732 of record NZ_BKZV01000004.1, read on the forward strand.
CAGCGGTCGCTATCGCATTGTCACTGATTATCTGACCGATCCCGAGCGCAACAGCGTCGTGATGCACCTGCGCTTTACGCCCCTGGCTGGCAGCTTGAGCGACTATCATCTCTACCTGTATTTCGATCCGACGATCAACGGTAACGGCGGCGGCGGCTCCGGTAACGGCGGAGCTGACAGTGCCCTAACCGATACCTCGACTGGCCAGCCGCTGCCAGTGGCCTTTGACACCAACACCCATAGTAACGCCGCCAATCGCAGCTATGCTGTGCCGGTCTATGCGGCCCTCGCTGCCTCGCGCCCCTTCTTGCAGGTGAGTAACGGTTTCCTCGGGGCGGCCAGCGATGGCCTGGTACAGCTTGAGCAGGCCCACGCCCTGACGCAGATCTACGACGAGGCCGACGATGGCAACGTGGTGCAGACGGCCCAGCTGGACCTGAGTCACGGCGCCGAGCTAACTGTCGCCTTGGGCTTTGGCACCACGCGCACAGAGGCCCTGCAGGCAGCGCGCGGCTCGCTGACAGTTCCCTTCGCGCGTTTGCGTGCCGACTATGTCGCCGGCTGGCTGCGCTATGACGCTGGGCTACGTCCGGCGCCGCGCCTGCCGGGTGTCGATGACGCCCAATGGCAGACGCTGCGACGTGAATACTATCTGAGCGCCAACGTTATCAAGGCTTCCGAGGACAAGACCTTTCCCGGGGCCATCGTTGCCAGCCTGGCTTCACCCTGGGGACAGGCTGTCTCCGCCGGCGATCCCAACAATCTCTTCTTCGGCTCCTATCGCGAGGTCTTCGCGCGCGACCTCTACGAAGCCTGGACCGGCCTGCTCCTGGATGGCGACCTGCAGACGGCCCGCGATGCAGTCACCTTCCTGTTCTACCATCAGCAGCGTCCCGACGGCTCCATGCCGCGCAATAGTCTGCTCAACGGTCAGCTTGCTCCCGATTCCTTTGGCACTCAGCTCGATGAGACCAGCTATCCGATCCTGATGGCCTATCAGCTCCACATGACCAGCGCCGATCTCTATCAACACCATATCAAGCCAGCGGCCTATTTTGTGATGAGCCACGGCCCGGCCTACGGGGTGGAGCGCTGGGAAGAGCAGAGCGGTTACTCGCCCTCGACGATCGCCGCTGAGATCGCCGGCCTGGTGGCGGCGGCCCAGATCGCCCGTGCCAATGGCGATGAGGCCAATGCGCGGCTCTGGCTGGGGGTGGCTGACGACTGGCAGCGCTCGCTGGAGCGCTGGACCGTGACCACCAATGGGCCACTAGCCAATCATCCCTACTATATCCGCCTGTCGAAAACGGGTGATCCAAACGCGGCCATCAGCTATAACCTGGGCAACGGTGGCCCGACCCTTGATCAGCGCAGCGTCATCGACGCCGGTTTCCTGGAGCTGGTGCGCCTGGGCCTGAAGCCGGCCAACGATCCAGTGATCGCCGAATCGCTGCCGGTCGTTGACGCCACCATCAAGAGTCAGACGAACAGCGGCCCAGGCTGGCATCGCTATAACGGCGACGGCTACGGCGACGCGGCCAGCAATGGGCATCCCTGGGCCCCTTCCGGCGTCGGCACAGGCCATGTCTGGCCAGTGCTCGACGAGGAGCGCGGCGAGTACGCCCTGGCCAATGGCGATGTGAGCACGGCGAGCGAGCTACTGGCCACCATGCAGCGCTTTGCCTCGGGGGTGGGCCTCATCCCTGAACAGGACTGGGAGCTGCCCGATCTGGCCCCCTCGCCCTACGGTACCGATCCGACCGTGGCCTCCATCGGTTTCCAGAATGGCCATCCTGCAGGCTCGGCCTCGCCGCTGACCTGGGCTGAAGGGGCCTTTGTGCGCCTCTTCCTCGACCTGGGCGCCCGCACGCTGCTGGAGCGGCCCGCCGCAACCTACGCTCGCTATGTGCTCCAGCACCCGGGCCAGACCGCGCTGAGCATCGCTGCCCCCGGCGACCTGACGGCAGTCGATGGCTCACCGGTAACGGTGCGCGGTAGCTCGGCCCCGGGCAATAGGATCTACGTAGCCGGCACCAATACCGATAACAACAGTCAGACAACGCTCGTGAGCACGGTCGCCGCGGCGGATGGTACCTTCAGCGTCCAGTTGCCCATCAGCGGCGGCACCACCGTCATCACCGTGGTCGCTGTCAGCCCGCAGGGGGCCACAGCCCACGCCACGCGCACTATTGTCTGGGACTACACCCCTGGCACTGTGCTGCTCGACGTCAGCGATCCCGCCGGAGATGACAATGGGCCTGGCAACTACGCCTATCCGACCGCTGCCGATTTCCACGCTGGCGCCTTTGACATCCTGGAATTTCGCGTTATCGACAGCGGCGACACGATTGTCTTCAAACTCAAGGTCGGTGATCTGACGCCGACCTTTGGCAGTCCGCTGGGGGCCCAGCTCATCGATGTCTACGTGCACGATCCGAACGCTGCTCCCGCTGACACCTCGACGGCACCGTCGTTCCCGCAGCGCAACTATACCATTGCCGCTACGGCGGCCTGGAGCCGGCTCATCGAGGTGCAAGGCTTTGGGCAGCGCTATATCGATGCCCACGGCACAACCCTGGGCAGCGTCAGCATCAGCGCAAACAGCATCTCACACTTTATCACCTTCAGCGTCCCGAAGGCCAGCCTTGGCCAGCCCGGACCCGGCTGGGGCTTCACGGTCACGTTGACCGGCCAGGATGGTTTTCAGCCAGATCAGGCGCGCGCCTTCACCAGCACGCCTGGCCCCTATACCTTTGGTGTCTGCGCCACAGCCAGCAGTGACCCGCACTGCACTGTTGATCCAGGTACGGTACCGAAGGTTATGGATACTTTGACGCCTCCCGGGGTGCAGCAGGCCGACGAGCTGGACTATACGCGCCATCAGCCGGTGGTCTTGCAAGATATCGTCATCCCTTAGCTGTGCTTCTTCCTTCGGGTCGTCCTTTTCTACGGGGGTCATAGAGGCGCTCCTCGGCTCGGAACCCCGGTTCGAGGGCTGGGGGGCGCCTGCTCCGCTCCCCCACTTGCCAGCAGGATCTCACCCTATCCTGTACAGGTACAGAGAGCGCGGAGCCGTCCCATCCACGCGAGATGAGACGGCTCCGCTGCGTTACGTAAGGAAGCAATCCCCCTGTGCAAGACAGGAAAGGAGCACAGCGTGGAGAGATGAGGCAATCTGCGATGGTGCCTGTGCGGCGCATCTCTCCTGCTGGCTGGGCTGGCGGACAGCTCCTGGCCGGTCAGGGCGAAGTGAGCCGCGCAGCCTGATCCCAGAGACTAACTCAGACAGCGATCAAGTCCACTGCTGTCACCAAAACAGTGGCCATCGCGCGTCAGAATGACGACCCTCCGAATGCTAGAGAACTGCGTCAGGGTTGCCGTGATCTCAGCCCGCACGCGCGCATCTGTGCCAATACCAGGCGAGTTGAGCTGGCGGCAGAAGCGCACAGTGGCCGTGCCAGGCTCGCTGCGGCTGCCGCGCTGGTTCAGGGTGAGCGTGAAATCGGGACCACCGACCGGCAGCGGGGCCGTGCAGTTCGAAGAGCCGCTGAGCAGCGTATTCAGCTCGCTAAAGAGACCGGCGCTGCGCTCGCTGGGGGTCGGTCCGGCGATCAGCATTTGCAAAGCAAAGGTGCCCACAGAAAGCGTCGGCGAAGTGCGCTGCACTGGATAGACAGCGGTTGGATCGCTGGTGACGGAAACAGGGTAGCGCGAGAAGAAGACCTTGATCGGGTAACCTCCTGGTTGAGAGGTGCTGACCGGCTGACCCTGCGCCATCGGGGCCGCATTGGCCTGGCTTTGGAAATGAGCAGCTCCACTGGTTGGTAGCAGCCAGGCCGCCAGCGCCAGGCTGAGGGCGCTGAGAGCAAGCAACAACAGACGTGGCGAGGCAGGACGTCTTTTTGCTATCTGTGCAATCACTTAGTATTTATCCTTAATTTTTCTTTGAGAAGATGCTTTAAAAGACAGTATACAGAGGGAAACAAGAAATGGGCGTGAGAGATTGCTCCTGCCTCGACCAGGCGAATGGAGCAGGCCACAACGGGTCTGGCGCTGTACGACCCTGGCCTGATAAGTGCTTGCTTCCTTCAGGAAGTATGCCTGTTGGTGCCAGGAGCCAGCAATGGAGCAGCTCACAGCCAGGCTGTGAACTGGATCACACTACTGGCTCCTCTCCTGTCCTGGCCGGCTAGAAGCCATCTAGGTCTGGCTGGCCGGCGGGTGTGGGAAGCGGCTCGTCGACGGCGAACAGCTCGCGCAGATAGGGGTTCAAAAAGATGCCCTGAGGGTCGAGCTGGGCGCGCAGGCGGCGAAAATCGTGCCAGCGGGGATAGAGGGCCGCCAGCTCCTCGGGGCGGCGCGTGTGGATCTTGCCCCAATGTGGACGCCCTTCGTAGCGTCGGAAAATGGCCTCCACGTGGCGGAAATAGGGCTTATATTCCATCCCCTTGTACATGTGCACGGCCACATAAGCCGAGTCACGCCCATAAGCCGGGCTGAGCCAGATATCGTCTCCCTTCACAAAGCGGCACTCGACTGGAAAATGCACCTTAAAGCGCTGCTCCTCGATGCAGGCACGAATCTCCTCAAGAACGGGTCGCAGCTGGTCCGCAGGAAGGCTGTACTCCATCTCGACGAAGCGCACCAGGCGTGGCGTGGCGAAAATGCGATGGGGATAGTCAATTTCGTCGACGCTAGCCACGCCCAGGGCTGAAATGCGGCTGACCGTCGCCGACAGGGTTGGTACCAGGCGATTAGCCTCCGATAGCAGCCAGAAGACGCCGTTCTCCAGCACGAGCTGGTTCAGGTTGCTCCACAGCCGGCCCCAGCGACTGCTCTGGCGGACAGCTTCCTCCGTGGTGTTGATCCACTTCGCTTGTACCCAGGGCGTGTACGGGAACCAGAAAAATTCGAAGTGCTCGTTTTCCTGGCGGTAGCGCTCCAGATTGTTCAGGCAATCCTCCAGCGAGGTGCGGCGCCCGATGTAATGTAGGGGACGGGCTGGCACAACGCGCAGGGTTACCTTGGCGATGACGCCCAGGGCGCCGAGCGAGACCTGGGCGGCCTTGAAGAGGTCGCGGTTCTCCTCTTCGGAGCACTCGATGAGATCGCCGCTGGCGGTGACCAGGGTCAGGGCTACAACCTGGGTGGAGAGCGAGCCAAAGCGGAGGCCCGTGCCGTGGGTGCCGGTGCTGATGGCCCCAGCGATGCTCTGTACATCGATGTCGCCCAGGTTCTCCTGGGCCAGGCCGTGAGCGAGCAGCAGCTCACCCAGGCGCCCAAGGCGTGTACCGGCCAGCACGACTGCCGTACCACGCTCGCGGTCAACTTTCTCCAGGCCCTGCAGGTGATCCAGGGAGAGCAGCACGTCGTCGCTCTCGACGAGGGGGGTGAACGAATGACCGGCACCGGCGACACGCAGGCGGCGCCCGGCGCGCGCACACTCGGCGACGGTTCTGGCTAGCTCTTCCAGGCTCGCTGGCTGGATGATCTCCGGTCGACAGGCAACAGTACCTGACCAGTTCTGCCAGCTCTCTTTCTCTCCGGCAATCATAGCCTGCTCCTTCCTTCTTGTTTCTCTGCTCTCTCGCTTTCTGGCCGTCTTCCCGGCTGCTCTTCTCCTGATCACTACCTGAGCGTGGAGATTTCCTATAGTTTAGAAAGGCCGGGGCTGGCAAAGGCAAGGGCCGGGGGCGGCCTCACAGGCCAGTGGCTGCCGGCCTTCGTGGGCGATGCCTGCTAGCTGATGCTCAGAGAAAGCACTGGCCATCGCCGCGGTAGGTGGTGACCTCGTCAACGATGGCGCCCTTGCTCACCAGCAGCAGGTGAGTGAAGCGTTCGCATAGCTCGCCGGCCTTAGCGTGACGCAGAAAGATTGGATCGCCCAGGGAGAGCATCACGGGGCCGCTGTAGCGGATGGGAGTCTGGACCTCGCCGGCGCCCTCGGTAGCGATGAGCTGCGCACCCTGGGGCAGATAAGGCTGCGGCAGCTTGTCGGAACCCGCGGCGCCGGAGGCGACGTAGCCCCCGCCGAGGCAGGTATAGATCTGCGGATGCGGGCGGCGCACGATCTCAATGGCGAAGCCTGCCGCTGGCTGATAGCGGAAGTCGCGGTAGTGATCGAAGAGGGCCGGGCCATAGAAGGCCGAGCCGACGGTGATCTCGCTGACGCTGGCTTCCAGGCGCGTTGTATGCACGCTGCCGGTGCCACCGCCGTTGACGAAGCGCACCTGGGGGGCGTACTCCTTGATCAGGGCCACCAGCGCGGCGCGGCGAGCGGCGATCTCGCCCAACGAGCGGCGCTTGAGCCAGGTCACCAGAGCGTTCTTGAGGGCCTGGCCCGGATAGCGATCGCCAACCCCAGCGATCTGGGCCTCGTAGCCCATGATGCCATCGAGCCAGACATGGGGTGAGGACATGATCCGCTCGATGACCGGGCGCACCTGTTCCGCCGTGCGCAGCGGCGAGCGCCAGACGCCGAAATGCAGCCCGGGGAAGTCGACGGCCATGTCAATATCGAGACAGAGCGGCAGGCGCACGCCGTAGCGGCGGGCCACGCCCTCGATCTGTTCCACGTGAGCCAGGCTGTCGACCATCAAGGTGATGTGGGCCCCTTCCGCGCTAGCGCGTGCCACCGCTGCGATATCCTCCTCGTGCCAGGTCGGGTAGCCGATCAGCAGGTCGTCCAGGCCCTGGCTGGCCAGATAGACGGCCTCGCGAGCTGTGAAGGCCATAATACCCTGAAAGGTCGGCTCGGCGGCCAGAAGGCGCTTGATAATGGCGACACTGCGCAGCGACTTGGAGGCAATGCGCACCCGCGTGCCGCCGGCGCGCTCGCGTGTCAGACGAATGTTCTCCTCCAGCAGGTCCAGGTCCACGTAAGCCAAAGGCAGGGGACGTCCGCGGAAGATCTCGCGGTAATACTGGTAGTCGCGGAGCATGGTTTGCGCCCTCTCCTGGCCGCGCTCAGGCGCGCTGGCCGGGGAGGCAGCGCCATTGCTGGGTAGGACGGGAGATCGCTCCGCGCCGGCGGCTGGCAGGTATGACGGCTGGATCTGAGGAGTCTGTGGAGACTGAGGCTCTGTCATAGGCGGTTCCTCCTTGTGCCGGCGAGGCGAGACGAGGCGAGCCGCGAGAAGGCGATAGAATAGGCTGCGCTCTCCTCTTCTGAAGCCCTGTTCAATCGTAGCATTGTCGCCTCTGAGAAATCAAGCGTATGGCTGCTGGCTGGCAGCCGCACTGAGCGGAAGAAAGGCGGCAAAGCTGTCACAGAACAGAGGTCTGACTCGTCTCCTCTAATAGGACGAAGAAAAAAATAGAGAACGCTGTCTTCGGGGCAGGGTGAGGGATGTGGGCCAGCGCTCAGGAGCTGACTGAGCCGATGGCCTCTCCCAATTCCCGATCGGCGGTATAGCCCGTACGCCCCCACGCTCGCTGTCGCATGGCAGCGCGAGGGCATGACCTGGGGAAGTTCCAGGGCCGACGGTATAGTCCGATAGGAGAAGACTGACGATTGGAAGAGTTCGATCGTTATTATCCTCTACTCTTCGCTACTGCGCGTAGCCTGCTGGGCAGCTGCGATGAGATCGAGGATGTTGTCCAGGAAAGCTATATCCGCTATGCTACGGCAGCGGCGCAGCAGATAGGTTCGCTACGCGCCTATCTCCTGACCATTGTGACGCGCCTCTGCCTGGATCGCCTCAAATCAGCCCGCGTGCAGCGCGAGCAGCCCCTTGGCCTCTGGCCGCCGGCTCCGGGGGGAGGGCCGACGGTGGCACCAGAGCCAGAGCCGGAAGAGCTGGTTGTCGAGAGCCTTGAACAGCGGGAGGCCCTGGCGCATGCGCTCTGGCTGCTTCAGGAGCGGCTCAGCCCCGCCGAGCGGGCTGTCTTTCTTCTCCACGAAGCCTTTGCCTGTCCCTACGAAGAGATCGCTCGCCTGCTCAACAGGAGCGCCAGCGCCTGTCGCCAGCTCCTGCATCGAGCCCGCACCCGGCTGCGTGTCGCCCAGGCCCGTGCGCGCTTTAGCGTAAAGCCCGAAGAGCATCGTGCTCTCCTAAATAGCTTCCTACTGGCGGCCCGGGGTGGCCCAGTGCAGCCCCTGGTGGAGACGCTGCTGCCCGCTGCAGAGGTCCCTGGGACCGATGTGAAGGCTGCGCTGATACAAGAGGCGGCGCCGGTTCCCGCTGCCAGCGAGGAGGAGCCGCTGGCGCTGCCTGCTCTGGAGGAGTGCCATGTCCATGCCTGAAGAGTCAACTATCGTGCTGAGTGAACAGGAGCGGGAGATGATGCAGCGGGCGCTGGCGCTGGCGCGGTCTGTTGAGGGACGCACCAGTCCGCGCCCACCAGTGGGGGCTGTGCTCGTGCGTGACGGGCAGATGGTAGGTCAGGGGGCGACGGCCCCGCCCTATGGGCCACATGCCGAGGTGGAGGCGCTGCGCGAAGCCGGTCCCCATGCTCAGGGGGCCGATCTCTATGTGACGCTGGAACCGTGTTGCATTGCCCTGCACACGCCGCCCTGTACCGAGGCCCTCATTGCTGCGGGAGTCCGGCGCGTCGTCGTGGCCGCTCGCGATCCCAACCCGCGGGTCGATGGGCGCGGACTGCAGCGGCTGCGGCAGGCTGGGATAGAGGTTGCGCTCTTGGACGAAGATGATCCCCTGGCCCGTCAGGCACGCGAGCTGCTACGTCCCTTTACCACCCTTGTGCGTGGCAACCGGCCCTATGTCACCGCCAAGTGGGCGATGACCCTGGATGGCAAGATCGCCGCGCACACGGGAGACGCCTTCTGGATCAGCGGACCGCCGGCTCGGGCCTGGGCTCACGAGTTGCGCGATCGCGTCGATGGTATTCTGGTCGGGGCTGGCACGGCGCGCCGCGACGATCCCTGGCTTACCGTACGCCTGGCCGCCAGCAGCGAGCGCAGACCACGTCTCCAGCCGCCGCGACGGCTGGTCATAACCAGCAGTGGCCAGCTCCCGCCACAGCTACGACTGCTCAACACGCCCGAGGCTGGCGAGACCTGGCTGCTGATCGGCGAGCAGGTTCCCGCCGAGCGACGCGCAGCCCTGGCCCGTCCAGGGGTGCGTCTCATCGAGATGCCTTGCGAGCCGACGGGGCGCGTTGATCTCCGGCAGGCCCTGCAGCGCCTGGCTGCCGAGGGCCTGATGCATATCCTCCTTGAAGGCGGGGCTGCCCTCACGGGCAGCGCCTTCGACTGTTGCTGCATTGACCATGTCGCCGTCATCGTCGCGCCCCGGCTGATCGGGGGAGCCAGCGCTCCGGTTCCGCTCGCCGGCCAGGGCCTGCCCCGCTTGAGCCTGGCGGCTACCTTGGACGATCAGCGCACGCAGACTCTTGGCGACGACCTGCTGATCGAAGGCGAGGTCTGCTATCACCCTTCTTCATCCGTCGCTGGCGAAGCGGCGGAGGGAGCGAAGAACCTGACCAGAAAGTGAGAAAGCAGGTGATGTCAATCAACCAGCTGTTAGAGACAGACGACCTATGGCTCTCAGTGCCTGCCGCCGTACGCCGACTGCAGGCCGGCCAGATGGTCTTGCTCTGCGACGATGAGACGCGCGAGCACGAGGCCGACCTCTGCCTGGCGGCCCAGTTCGCTACTCCTGAACGCATCAACTTTATGCTGCAGCAGGCGCGCGGCCTGCTCTGTGTGGCCCTGGCCGGTGAGCGTCTTGATGCCCTGGCCATTCCCCTGGCCGAGCACGCTAACGCTCCCCTGCAGGACACCGCCTTTACGGCCTCCGTCGACGCCCGTCGTGGCACTACTACTGGGGTCTCCGCACGCGACCGCGCCCTAACCGCTCGTCTGCTTGTCGACCCAACCGCACAGCCGGAAGACTTCGCGCGCCCGGGCCACCTCTTTCCGCTGCGGGCCCATCCTGCCGGTACCCTGGGCCGCCGCGGCCACACCGAGGGAGCGGTCGACCTGATGCGTCTGGCTGGCCTTGAGCCAGGGGCAGTCATCTGCGAAGTGCTCGATGAAGAAGGCGAGCCGGCGCGTGGTGTCACTCTGCTGCGCTTTGCTCAGCGTCACGGCCTGGGCCTCATTACTGTGGACGCCATTGCCCGCTTCCGCCGCCAACAACGTGTCATCCTGGTCAACGAGACGCGCCTGCCGCTACCTGAAGGCGACTTCCGCCTTCGCCACTATCGCGACACACGCCAGGGGCGTGACTACCTGGCTCTCATTTTGGGGGAGCTTGATCGGGGCGACCTGCCGCCGCTGGTGCGTCTCCATTCGGCCTGCACCACCGGCGAGGTCTTTGGCTCACAGCGCTGCGACTGCCAGGCCCAGCTCAGGCAGGCCCTGGCTCTCATTGGCCGCGAAGGGCGTGGCCTGCTGCTCTATCTTCCCCAAGAAGGGCGCGGCATCGGCCTGGCTGGTAAACTGCAGGCCTATCGCCTCCAGGACAACGGCTACGATACGGTCGAGGCCAACGAGCATCTTGGCTACCCCGCCGATGCGCGCTCCTACGACGAGGCCGTCGCCATTCTGGCAGAGCTGGGCCTGCGTCGCCTGCGCCTGCTCACTAACAATCCGGCCAAGCTCCAGGCTCTGCAAAACGCCGACCTCCAGGTCGAGCGTGTAGCGCTGGAGGTCGCTGCCAGTCCAGAGAACCGTGCCTATCTCGACACTCGTCGTCGGCGCCTGGGCCATCTTCTCACAGCCTCGACGGAACCAGGCCCAGGCGCGATTGAAGAAGCCATCAGGGCCGTCAGCCAGGCGGCAAGCCACAATGGAAGGCGAACAGAGGAGGAGGAGCATCATGTCAGAAGCTATCAGCGCTGAAGAGCGGCCTGACGGCAGAGGGCTGCGTATCGCCCTGGCCGTAGCCCGTTACCATCCGCAGATCACTGGGGCCATGCAAGAGACGGCGCGGCGCAGCCTGATCGCCCACGGCGTGGCCGAGGAAGACATCGACATCTGGCAGGCTCCCGGCTCCTTTGAGCTTCCTCTCCTGGCCCAGGCCCTGGCCGCCAGCCAGCGCTACGACGCCATCATCTGCCTGGGCTGCGTCATGAAAGGCGAGACGCGTCACGACGTTCTTGTCGGCGACGCTGCTGCCCAGGGTATCCAGCGCGTCGCCCTCGACAGCGGCCTGCCAGTGATCTTCGGGGTCATTTGTGCCGCCAATCGTCTCCAGGCCCTGGCGCGCATTCCTCGCGCCGCCGAGTGTGCCCTGGCAGCCATTGACCTGGCCTCTACACTGCGACGCGTCCGTCATCCAGACGCGATGCACGTCTGCCGGCCCGCTCAACAAGATATGGTGAGCACGGGCGAAAGGAGCGGCTAAGCCTTTATGTTTACCGGCATCGTCGAAGAGGTGGGTACCGTTCTGGCGACCGACGCCACCACCCTGGAGATTGCCATCCCAGCCGCCTGGCCCGACGTCAAAGAGGGCGATAGCATTGCCGTTGACGGGGCCTGCCTCACTGTCGTCGCACGAGGCGAGCATTGGCTGCGGGTGGAAGTTATGCCCGAGACCCTGCGCCGGACGCGCTTCGCCTCCCTCATTGCGGGTGAAAGGAGCGGGCAAGATGATGAGCGCGCCGTCAATCTAGAGCGTTCGCTCCCGGTAGGAGGGCGTTTCGGGGGGCATATCGTCCAGGGACACGTCGAAGCGGTCGCCACAGTCCTGAGCACGCGTGAAGAGGGCAACTCGCTTGTCTGTGAGATGACCCTGCCCGTTGCCCTGCGTCCCTATATTGTTCCCAAAGGCTTTGTGGCCCTCAACGGCGTTAGCCTCACCGTGGTCTCCTGTCAAGACGATCGCTTTTCCGTGGCTCTCATCCCCTATACGCGAACCCACACCAACCTTGGCCGACTACGTCCGGGCAGCCTCCTCAACCTGGAAAGCGACATTCTCGGGCGCTACCTGGTGCAGCTCGTGGGCCACTATGCTGTCCCGTCGCAGCTTCCGGGAGCGAAAGCTGCGAGCGACCCCCTGGATTGGGCCTTCCCAGAGAGGAACAGCATGGGCGAGGACGGGGGAGCAAAACGCCAGGAAGGGTAACGAGGTGAGCAGCCTCCTTGCTGGCTCCTCCCCGCTACCCTTCCAGCCGGGGTGAACGACGCTCGCTATGAGGTGGGTCTGCTAAGTGAACTGCCAGCCTCAGGGCAGGCACTATTGCAAAGCGACGGCGAAGATATGCATCCTGCCGCCGCTCACCGCTGCCGGCAAGGTCACACTTTTCACAGTCTTTCCCTGTGGCAGGGCAATGCTCACATAGAACAGGTAGCACTTCATCTGAACCGGACCGTTGGGACTATTAAAGTAGGGCATGCTCACGGCCTGGGGACTGCCCGGCAGGGGGCGTGAGCCGCCGCCGTCCAGTGTCCAATCGCTGAAGGCGATAGGCACCGCCTGAGTTGTCCCATCGGTAAAAGTGATCAAAAGCTGGCCGCGTGCCACGCCATGATCGGCGGCCCCGAGTAGACCGAGCAACTTCGCGCGTGGCTGGTGCTCCACTGGCAGCGTCTGACCCGCCGCCACATAGTTATCCGGCTCGCCTGAAAGCACATTGGGCCAGACGAAGACGAAGCCACCTGCAAAGACATGGTCACCGGGGTTGACGCCAGCCCGCTGAAGGGCCTGGGCCGAGTAGCTATTGCCTCCCTGATCAAAGTTGGCCGTCGTCGGACGCTCGTCGTTGCTGACCCCTACGTTATTGTATGCAGGGGTCGTGCGCGGACCGGACTGAGCCGGACCGGAAGCTGGCGAACCGCTGCGCGCACCCTCGCTGGGCGCCTGCTCAGGCTGGCCCACGCTGGGAGCCGGCGACGGGGGAGCAGCTGCAGTCGGCCCTGGTATCGCGGCGGCAGTCCCCGAGCCACTGGCTGGTAGCACGCTCAGCGAACGCGGACCTACTCTTAGATCGCTGGCCGGGCGCTGATCCGGTCCCGGCTCCGATTGCGGACCGGGCTGGTTTTGAGGACCGGGCTGTCTCTGCGGTCCAGGATGAGGCAGGCGCAGCGGCTGGACTGGATGCGGCTCCGGCTGCTGGGGGCTCCCCTGCGTCTGACCTGGGAACGGCGAGAGACGCACTGTCGGGAGCAGGCCATAGATTACCAATGCCTTCCCGCTCGGCACAAAGACCCGCCCGTCAGCCACCGTCGGCACACTGAATTTCACATATCCCGGGAGGGCGTCGCGCTCGGGACTCTGATCGCTGCTGTACAGTTCACGCGCCAGGTTGCTGGCATCATAGGCTCGCAGTACCCCGCGAGGATCTACCAGCCAGAGAATGCCCGTGCCGGCGCGGTTGCTACTGGAGGTCACCACCACGTTGGCGCCTGGGAAAGGCAGCTCCTCGGGCGTAGCCGAGACCGGCTGAGACGAGAGGCGGCCATTAATGAGGCGGTAGGCCACCACTGGACGGTTCACACTGGCGAAATAGACATACTCGCCATCGGGTCCGTTCCAGTAGGCGGGTGTACTGAAGAGGCCGCCGATCGTCGTCGGCGGAAACTCCTGCACGATCTGATCCACATCGTTACGTGCCTGGTGGTTGCAGGCGTCAGGAATGGTGTGGTAGCGGCCCAGATGATTGCGGGCCAGGACATAGATCCGTCCCTCTTTGCCCGAGGCGATCAGCTCTCCGACCGTCGGCAGCAACAAAGGAGCGGCGGAGCCGAGGTCGGCATCGGCATCGTCCAGACAACGCTCATTGAAGGGCGTGAAATAGTCGACCAGGCGCAGATCGGGCGAGAGCTTCCCCACCGAATCGCCGGCGTTACGACCGTTCAGATGGAGATTAAAGGAGCCATTGCCGCTCGTAAAATAGAGAAAGCCTTGCTCATCGGCGGTCAGGGCGCCGCCAGAACCCCAGATACCGGCTCGCGCGCCATCGGGCGTATCGTTAAAGACCGCCATCTGGCGGAAGGCGCTGCCGTTATACTGGTAGCTCATGATCCAGCCGTGGTACGGCATATTATCGCAGAACGAGCCCCAGGAGATATAGATCTGCCCATTGGCCAACACCAGAGCAGCGCGCTGGCGCTGGAAGCGGGGATCAAAGGTGAGCAGGCCGCGGCGACTGCCAGCGCCTGTGCCGCGCACACTGGCCTGGATCGTCACCGGACTGCCCTTGCGCTCCTGGCCGGTGGTGATATCCAGCGCATGGAGGCGATAGAGCAGGCGACCGCCCTCTTTAGTGAAAGCCACCACGTAGAGCGTACGAGTGGCGGCATCGATAACCGGCGTACCGGTGATGCCGATCTCGGGCACCAGGTCATTGCAGGCCACATCGTGGTTTGTCGGGACCTGCACACCGCGTCCCAGGAAACTTGTCCGCCAGAGCAAGGCCCGCTCCGGCCTGGTGGCATCGGCGTCGAAGGCATAGACGCTGTCGTGCTCGGTTGCCACGAAGACCACATTGCGCGCCCGACCCTGAATCGGCAGACTGGGCACATAGAGCGGCTGGGCGTAGACCTGGCCATCGACCGCCAGCGTCAGACGCTTCCCGAAGGTACTGACATTGACATTGCTTGTTGTCAGCAGCACCTCCGCGGGGTTGTGACCGCTGTGCCGGTTATTGTACTTGAAGGTCAGCACGGCGGTACCGCTCGCGGGGGCAGCGTAGGCGGCAGGTTGTAACCTGCGGCCCGCGGCCTGCTGGCCGGAAGAGGGCTTCCAGGCCAGCGCTCTGCCGGTTCCGCCAGGTAGCCAGGAGGAAAAGAGCAGGCCCCCGAGTAGCAGCAGGGGCAGTGCTGCCGCTACTCGGGGCAACAAGCGAGAGAGGTTGATCATCACGTCTCCTTCACCACTGCAGTGATAAGCAAGCAGGGGCATGGCGTCTACTGCCCGTCGGCGATCAGGAACGGAGTAGCAGCTCTTCCTCTCCTCGTGCTTGCTTCCTTCTTCCTTGCTTCAACTTGCGTCGCGTCAACCCCTTGCTGGAGGCGATTTCGGGCCTCTACAATCTGTGGTTACTTGCTGCATCACGGCCCGTACACCGGCTTACTTCCCTCAGAAACTCAAAGCAGCTTACGCGCTGCTTCCATTACTTATGATACTCAAGACACAAAATGAAAATCAGTATCTCAATCATGATCAATAGATTGACAGGGACGGGAGGGTGATCGAGATGAAGGACATATGAGATCGTCTGGCAGGTCTCAGGGAGCATTAGCCAAACGTCCTGGAGACTGGCCTGTTAGAGAGGATTCATGCTATCATAACAGAGCCAATCGTCTGGAGAAAGAGGCCTTTCCCAGTCGGCTCGCATTCGTTGCACGGGGCCTCGTTTTGATCCCCTTGAGAGTCCTGGATTATGAACAAAATTGGCAAGTGGCTCCATCTGACACTGCGGCGCTGGAGGGTGGCCTGTGGGAAGGAACTCTATCCCCCCCCTGAACCGCTACCCCGGGGACGTGCTTTCTGGCTGGCCCTGGGCCTGGTCGTGTTGGCGATGCTCGCCTACAGCGTCTACTTCGTCATCTTTGTGACCAGCAAGCAGGATGCTTTTGCCACCAACGGCGAAGACCTGGGCATCATGGACCAGGCGATCTGGAATACGCTGCACGGCGCCCTTCTGCATCAGACGATCTGTAATGTGCTGACCGATACGAATTGCTATGGGCTGGAGGGCATCAATCGCTTCGCCATTCACTATGAGCCGATTCTTTTTTTAATTGTGCCCCTTTATATTTTTTGGGCTGATCCGAAAACGTTGCTGATTCTTCAGGTCCTGGTAGTAGCCACGGGGGCGCTGCCAGCCTTCTGGCTAGCCCGTCTGCGCCTGCGTAGCGATCTGGCCGCTGTTCCCTTCGCCCTGCTCTATCTGCTCTATCCTGCGCAGCAGTATGCTGTCGACTATGATTTCCACGCTGTGACGCTGACGCTGGCCTTGCTCCTCTTTACTCTGTACTTTATGTATACGCAGCGCAATGGCTGGTTTCTGGCCTTTGCGATTCTCTCGCTGGCCTGCAAAGAGGAGATTGCCGGCGTCATTGCCCTGCTGGGTCTGTGGATGGTGATCTTCCAGCGACGCTGGCGCATCGGCCTGATTGTCTTCGGGCTGGCGGTCGGCTGGACCGCCATCGGCCTGCTGATCGTCCACTACGCCAGTCCGATTGGTCACTCGCTGCTAGCCTCCCGCTGGTCAGAATATGGGGACTCGCCCGTGGAGGTGGCGCTAAACATCCTGCTGCACCCGCTGCAGGTGATCCGCCAGCATGTGCTGGAGCCGCAACATCGGCTCTATCTGCAGAAACTGCTCGCTCCAGCGGGCTACCTGCCGCTACTGGCCCCCTGGGTCCTGGTCCTGGCCTCGCCGACGCTGGCCCTCAACCTGCTTAGTTCCTCGCCCAACATGTACAGTGGCCGCTATCAGTACAATGCGGAGATCGTGCCGATCCTGATCTTTGCCACCATCGAGGCGGTGGTGCTGCTGCTCTGGCTGCTGCGCCGCTGCCTGCAACTGGGCCAGGCCCGGCTTGCTCAGATGAGAGGTCCCGCCCTCAGCGCCTTGCCTGTTGCTGCCGGGGACCAGGGGAAGGAGCGTCCCGCCTGGTCCCTGTTGTCGTCGTCGGCAGGACGCTGGTTTGGAACACAGCCTGCCCCGTTGGCTGGCGGACGACTCTGGCCCATCCTGCGGGCCCTCTTCCTGCTGCTCCTGCTGAGCTATGTGATGGGGCAGGTGGTCAGGGCCACTGCACGCTACGATGTCTATAGTGCCATGCCCTATGCAGCCGGCTTTATCTGGCCCTCTCAGGATGCTCATGACCGCCTCGCCTATCATTTTCTGCAAGAGATCCCGCCTACAGCCTCGGTCTCGACGCAGACAATGCTGGTCCCCCATCTCAGTGAACGGCGTAGCATCTATCTCTTTCCCTATGGGGCGGGCTATGCCGACTATATCCTGCTGAATGCCCCAGGCTACTATTATCCCTTCCAGTCCTATGCTGACTACGAGCATACGGTCGACGCCGTGCTCAGCAGCGGCGAGTATGGCGTGATCGATATGCAGGACGGCTATATCCTGCTCAAAAAGGGCGCTGCTTCCACTGCCAATCAGCAGGCGGTGCGCATGGTGGCTCAGTATCGCCACACCGATTGATTCGCTTTTACACCAAGGGCGTCAGGCTCTGCTCGCTCTCTTCCCTTCATCTCTGCCTTGACGCCCTTTTTCTCCCTGACCTATACTAATCAATAATCGATTGTGCCTCTTTGTAGGTGAGGAGCAGCGTCCCGGAATACGGGGCCAATTTCTGCAGGATTTTCGACACCGATGAATATACGTACACCCATTCTTGGCCGACGCGTTCTGCGCGAGGATATCAAAGAATTTCTTATCGATGCCATAGTCAAGGGCCACTATCGGCCAGGGGAGCGCATCGTGGAGAGCCGTGTGGCGCAGGAGCTGGGGGTGAGCCAGGGGCCGGTGCGCGAGGCGCTGCGCGACCTGGAGCTGCTCGGCTTCGTCGTCAGCTCGCCCTATCGTGGCACGCAGGTGCGCAAGGTCTCACGGCGCGACCTACTGGAACTCTATCCCATTCGGGCCGCTCTGGAAGGCGTGGCGGCTCGCGCGGCAGCGGTGCGCATCGACGAGGCGACGCTGCTGCAGCTAGAGGAGCTGCTCGCCGAGATGCGCGATGCGGCTGCACGCAATGAGCTGCATGCCCAGACGGCGGCCAATATTGCTTTCCACCGCCTGATTGTGCAGGCGGCGGGCAATCGCCTGCTGCTGCAGTACTGGGACAGCATGCAGCTCTACACGACGACCTTTGTGACGGTGGCGATGGCGCAACGTACGCCCCAGGAGCTGGCCGAGCGCCATCAGGTCATCATCGAGGCCCTGCGGGAGCATAATCCGCAGCGGGCCGAGCAGGTGATGCGGCGCCATATCGAGGAAGCCGGCGAGTGGCTGCAGATGGCGCCGCCCTCCGAGGAAGAGCAAGAGCAGGAGTGAGGCCCCCGGCCAGTCAGAGCGCTGCCAAAGCTCCGGCCTGGCTCAGCCCTGCTCGGTTCAGTTCAGTTCTGCTCAGCGGACAGGTTCACCCTCCTCTGGGGTGGGGAGGCACTACGGAGGAGGTTGGCCTATCCGCTGATTCTGTCGTGCTTCGTCAGAGCTGGTGCTGGGCTGCGGTCTCTTCCCGTACCTCTGCGGCGATCTGGCTAGCACGCTGCTCAGTTGGCTGGCTCTGGCTTTCAGGTGCAAGTGTTCTCAGACGGCGCATTTCGGGCCAGATGAGGGCTACACAGAACACCACCAGGATGGTGCCGAGGCCACCGCCGACGACTGCCGGCACGGGACCGAAGAGCTGGGCCGCCAGGCCCGACTCGAAGCCACCGAGCTTGTTGGAGGTGGCGATGAAAATAGTGTTGACCGCCGCCACGCGCCCGCGCATGTGGTCTGGGGTGCGTGTCATTAGCAGGGTGCCGCGAATAACCACGCTGATGTTGTCAAGTCCGCCCAGAATGAAGAGCATGAGCAGCGAGAGCCAGAAAGAGCGCGAGAGGCCAAAGACGATGGTGGCCAGGCCGAAGCCGGCCACTGCCAGCAGCAGAGTACGCCCGGCTCGCTTGAAGGGCGGCAGGTGAGCCAGCAAGAAGGCCACGCAGACGGCCCCAATAGAGGGGGCGGCCTGCAGCCAGCCCAGGCCGGTGGGGCCAACCTTGAGGATGTCGCGCGCGTAGATCGGCAGCAGGGTGGTGGCGCCGCCGAAGAGGACGGCGAAGAGGTCGAGTGTAATGGCCGCCAGGATGACCTGGGTGTGCCGCAAGAAGCGCAGGCCCTCAGCCAGCGAGCGCAGGGTTCCCTCCTGACCCTGATCAGGGCCTGGGGAAGGGACCACGCTGGCCGGATGCAGGCGCAGGAGGGCCAGCAGCACCAGATAGAGAACAATGGCCAGGGCATTCAGGCCATAGACAGGCGTGGCCCCGCGGAAGAGGGCCACCAGGAAACCACCCAGGGCCGGCCCGACGACTGACGCCAGCTGCCAGGCACTGCTCTCCCAGGTGGCGGCGTTGGCGTAGAGGGCCGCTGGCAGGGTCTGGGGCAGGAGCGCGGCGCTGGCCGGCTCGTTGAAGGCGGTGGCTGTGCCTGTGAGCAGCAGGCAGCCGTAGATGAGCCAGAGCGGCCCGCGCTGCCAGGAGAGAAGCATGAGCCCCAGGGAGCAAAGGGCAAGAATGGTCTGAGCCAGCATAACCATGCGGCGCCGATTCAGGCGGTCCGCCAGGTGACCGGCCAGCAGCGAAAAGCAGAGCACCGGCAGCACCTGTACCAGGCCGACCAGCCCCAGGGCCAGCGCCGAGTGGGTGCGGTCGTATAGCTCCCAGCCGATGGCCACTGTGACCATCTGCTCGCCGATTGATGAGAGAAAGATGCCAATAAAGAGCAGGCGAAAGTTGCGGTAGCGCAGGGCTCGATAGGGGTCGTGGCGAGCCTGCGCGTCGCTAGAGGCATCAGATACGCCTCGTTCTGGGTTGAGATCCCTCACAGACATTCCTCGTATCTTGCCGACAGTAACAGTAGAGTCACTTGCTGCCGCTTTTATTGATGACGCTGATCTTCGCTGTTCCTCCTGGTAGGAAGGGCATTGTGCCTTTCTTTCTACTGTGGCGAGCGGGCGGCAAGGCTCTGGATTTTACTATAGCACAGGGAGAGAGACACTTTGCATAGCCAATCCAGCCCTATGCTTTCGAGAAATGAACCAGAGAGAGTAATATTGTCGTGTACCTAGATAGCCTCTGTCCTTCGTGAAGTACGAGGGGCAGGGCACGATTAACTACCGTGACTGACGGTCGTTTGTCGTGTACATAAGCTTTAGACGGAAAGGATTGTAAGTTATGGCAGACATGGCGTATTGTGTCAAGTGCAAAGAGAAGCGGGAAATCAAGGACGCGCATCAGGTGACGATGAAGAACGGTCGGGCGGCGCTGCAGGGTACTTGTCCCGTCTGTGGCACGCGCTTGAACCGCATTCTACCTGGTGCGAGCAAGAAATAGCGCCACCTGGTCCGCGCCGGCAACCCGTCCTGTTGCGGAAAACCAGGGGGAGTGGTCCGACCGGTGGCGTCGCCGCCGCGTAGGAGGTTCGCGCGTCTGGCAGCCTTGTCTGAGCGGGCGGGGCTGGCCGGGAGCGAGCAGCCGCCGACGCCGCGGCGGCGTTTGGTTGGGCTGCTCCCTACAGGGCAGGGGAGCGGGCGGCCTGCCTCCCCTCCTTTCCTCGCTATCTGGATCTGGCCGGCTGGCTGTGGGCTGGCATTGTCCGGTGCGGTCCGGCTAAAAGTCGCCGCGGCGGATGCGCTCGAAGAGGGCGCGATTCTCTTCGTCGAGGGCGACCAGCTCAAGATAGGTGCCGCTGCTGGCCAGTGTATCGAGGAAGGCGAAGCGGGTGCCCTGGCCAGCGATCCCGCTCTCAATAATAGTCGCGTTCTCTCTCTCCTCGGGGGCCAAGGCTCCCTGAATGGCCCCCAGCACCTGCTCAAGGTCATCAACCTCCAGTCCCAGATGATGCACGCCTGGACCGCGCTGGCGCAGGAAAGTGAGCAGGCTGTTCTCTCCTTCTAGCGGTTGCATCAGCTCGATCTGCAGAGGGCCAGCGTAGCCAAAGGCCACGTTCTGGCGGCAGAACGCCGGCTGCCCGCGATAGGTGTAAGCCCGAAACTGGATGTCTTCGATGACGAAGAAGCGGGGCACGCCGAGCGTCGCTTGAAAGAAGCGCTGGGCCTCGGCGAGATCGTTGACAGCGTAGGCCACCTGGAACCAGCGTGCGCCGGCTGCTGTCAGGGCGGCGAGGGAAGACGGTAGTTGCTGTCTGGACATAAGCGTTGAGCCTCTCTTCTTTGTGATCATGATGATGGTGATGGTGGTACTCGTATGCTTCTTTGTCCTGGCGGAAAGGAAAGCCTGGTCGGCTGCCGGGCCAGGCCAGGCCAGAGGCCGACCAGGCTTCCGGCGGCCTTCTCAGGCTCCCCTGTGCGCTATGCCGGTGGTCTGGCTTCGTGCCAGTGGATCATTGGCAGCCCGGGAACCGGGCTGCGGAAATAGGGGATGGTGGTTCCGCGCAGGCTGCCAAGATAGACGGTGCGCAGGTCCGGCCCGCCGAAGGTCAGGCTGGCCAGCCAGGGGGCGATAGTGCCGTGGGTGGCCGCCAGGATCTCGGGGGTCAGCGTGTGGCTCTCGTAGTGGGCGAAGAGGCGCGCCTGCGTCTCGGGATGGCTATCGTCGAGCAGGGTCAGGACCTCGCCCTCTGGGGTGATGGCGATGAGTTGGTCGGTAAAGATCAGCGTCACCCAGAGATTGCCGTAGGCATCGAAGGCGAAACCGTCCGGGAAGCCGGGCAGGCGCGAGGGGCCGTAAATCTCGCGATCGGTCAGGGAGCCGTCGGGTTGGAGGCGCAGGCGACTGATGCGCCAGGCCGTGCTTTCGACAACGTAGAGCCACTCCTCGCGCGCGTCAAGGCGGATTTCATTGGTCCCGCAGAAGCCCTCGGCGACAATGCGGATGCCGCGCTCGTCGATGAGGGCGATGTAGCCATCGGCGGTGCGGGTGTTGAGCTGGTTGGTCCACGGATGCTCGCGGGTGTTGACGCTGAGCCAGATGCGGTTTTTGCTGTCGCGTAGGACGAAGTTGGCCTTACCCAGCGGCTGGCCGTCGATCTCGCGGTAGAGGGTGCGCAGGCGCCCGTCGCGCGTCATGATCTCGACGGCGTCGGTCCCCCAGTTAGCGATGATGATATCACCGTTCTCGGCGAAGGCCAGGCCGTTGGGCAGTGATCCCTGGGCCTGGACATAGCGCTCTTCGAAGCTGGCGCCGCTCTCTGGGGTCGGCTCTGTGTCTGGCTCGCGCTCGACCACGGGCAAGATGAGCTGCTGGCTGCCGTCAGGGTTGATGCGCATGACGCCGCCGCGGGCGTCGGCGGCCCAGAGGGTGCCATCTCGCTCGGCCAGGATGCACTCCGGGCGCTGCAGATCGTGGCCAATGCTGCGGATGCTGCGGCGATCGACCTGCCAGTCTTTGAGTGGGTTGGCTGAGGACACCATGCTGCTGCTCTCCTTTGCCTGGGTCTGGTCCTGCAGCTAAAGGCTGCTGCTCTCCTCCTCGGCGATGCAGCGGTTGCGCTGGGTGCCGAGGCCGCTGATACTGCCTTCTAGCACGTCGCCGGGCTGGAGGAAGCGCCGGTAGTGCATGCCGTTGCCGCGCGGCGAGCCGGTGCAGATCAGGTCACCGGGCCAGAGCTGCACGTAGTGAGAGATGTATTCGATCAGGCGGGCGACGCCGAAGATCATATCATCGGTCCCTTCGTCCTGCATGACCTGGTCGTTAAGCTTGAGGGTCAGATGGAGCTGCTGGGGATCGGGCACGAAGCTGGCTGGCACGAGAAATGGCCCAGTCGGAAGGAAGCCCGGCGGGCATTTGCTGCGCAGCCAGTCGCTGCCGATGGCCTGCAGATCGGGACGGTAGACGCGATCTCGACAGGTCAGGTCGTTGACGATGGTGTAGCCGGCAACGTAGGCCAGCGCCTCCTCGCGCTTGACGCGGCGTGCGGGCCGTCCGATCACAACGCCCAGCTCTAGCTCCCAGTCCGGTTGCATGCTGTCGGAGGGCAGTGGGATTGGATCGTAGGGGCCAGTGATGGCCGATGGGATTTTGGTGAAGACGTAGGGGATACCGTTGGCGATGCGGGCATCCATGATGCGCTCGGCCAGGGCGCGGCGCTCGGCCTCGTCTTGGGTGTCGTGGGCGCCGTGACCCTGGGCGGTGGCCAGCTCGATGACGTGCTGACGGTAGTTGGCGCCGGCGCAGAAGATCTGACGTGGGTAGAGGATCGGCGCGTGCACATGAACGGCTGCCAGCGGGAGCCAGTGCTGCTCGGAGATGATTGCGGCGGCGACTGGCTCGGCCAGGGCATCGACGGCTCGCTGCAGGGCGGCCAGGTTGCGCTCCCACTGCTGCAGCAGACCCAGCACGCTCCCGTCGTCGCTCAAGGGCTGGCCGAGGCGCTCGCAGAGCGGCTGCAGAGCATGAACGGCGATCACGCGCTCATCCAGCACCAGGCCCGCAAAGGGCGGACAGCCGGCGATAGAAAAGGAACCGAGGGCAAAAAATCGGGTGCTCATCTGCTACTCGCCTGCTCTCTGCTTACCAGGGACTGGGGACTGACCAACGACCAGCGTATAGAGGTCGCGCTCGCGTTTCTCGAGCAGCGGCAGAATGGTCCCTTCGACAAGCTGACGGTAGTGCTCCGTTTCGCGATGCTGCTGCAGGGCGGCCTCGTCAACATACTGCTCATAGAGCAGGAACTGGTCGGGGTGCTCCTGCGAGCGGCAGGCGTGATAGAGCAAGCAGCCAGGTTCACTGGCGGCGACGCGGGGCGCCATCTGCTTGAGGGCGGCCTCGATGGCGTCGCCCTGACCCGGCTTGCCGTAGTAACGTGCCACAAGCACAATCATCAGCTCTTCTCTTCCTTTCTCGGCTGCATACTATTTGGAGTGAAGAGGCTCCCAGCGTTCCCGCCTGGCGTGGTTGGGGCTGCTGGAGGGCTTGAGTGGCCTCTTAGTGGCCGGTGCTGCCTTCCTGCAGTGCGTGCTCGTTCAGCTCGCCGCCTGCGACCCGTTCGCGGAAAAGGGCTAGCGTGGCGGCGATGCCCTCGCGCAGCGGCGTCTGCGGTGGCTCGCCGATGACGCGGCTCAGGGCCTCGGCGGAATAGGCCTCGGGCGAAGGAAAGGCCGGCTCGGCGAAGGTGATCAGGCCGCGGCTCTCGGGGACCAGCTCCTCGATGAGGGCGACGATCTCGCTCATGTGGGCAACGGTCCCGTGCAGATTGAAGACCTCGGCCCCTTCGAAGGGCGCGCGCGCGCAGGCAAGGAAGGTTTTGGCCACGTCATCGGCGTATTGAAACTCGCCCCGTCCCCCAAAGGGGATGTGGAAAGGTCGCCCCAGCACGGCGGCCAGCATGGCCCGTGTAGGGGCCGAGGTCAGGCCCTGGTCGCGGCCCGGGCCGTAGACGGTCGCCGGGCGCAGGCCGATACTGGTGAGGCCATGCTCCTGCCAGTAGATGCGCGCCGTGCCCTCGTTGGCTTGTTTGAAGATGCCGTAGAGCGAGTTAGGGCGCAGTGGCGTATCGTGCTGGACGAGGCCGCTCGGGCCGCCAGCCTTGGGATCGTAGACGGCCACGGAGGAGGCGTAGACGATGCGCCGGACCTGGTCCGTCCGGCGGCGGCAAGCCTCGAAGATGTTGACGGTGCCGACGACGTTGACGCGCGCCCCCAGCGGGGGATTGGCCCGCACTGCGGGCATCTGGAGCGCGGCCAGATGGATGACGTGGGTGATCCCATATTGATCAATGACCTGCTCCACAGCTGCCAGCTCGCTGAGGTCGCCTTGAACGAAGGTGACCTGGGCCAGCTCCTCGGGTGCCATAATCAGCTTGAGTCGCCGCGTGTCCTGGCCCAGGTCAAAAGCGATCACGGGGGTGCCTTCGCGCACAAGGTTGCGCGCAGTCCAGGCCCCGATACAGCCCAGGGCCCCGGTGACAAGAAAGCGTTCTTGGGCCATGCTCGCTCTATGCCTCCTCTGCTGCCTACCGCTTCGCTTCGCTTTGCTAACGTGGTTGACAGTCTCTGCCTGTTCGCGTCGACGGTGCTCTGTGCTGTGCCCAGTCGCCGAGGGGGCGCCGCTCGCAACGCAGGCGCCTGGCGCGCTGGAGAATGGGGGAGAGGTGCCCAGGAGCCACGCGGCACGGGACCGCTCCAGGGGAGCGGGAGCGGCAGAAGCGCCACCGACGGCGACGGTGACCCGCAAGCAGCGCGGACCCGGGCCCAGTCCACAGAGCATCGGCCATCTGTTCCTCCACTCTGCTCCTCAGTGTAGCTGGACCGGGGTCAGAGTTCACTACCGTTCGCTTCCGTTTTCGCCTTTCCGGTTGCTTCCGGTCCACTGCTCCCGCCGCGCTCCTGCAACGCAAGTGGAGAAGAGACCAGCTCAGTCGCAGTGGCTGCCTTGTATGAGGAAGGCAGGAAGGGGAAGGAAAAAAGCGGGGGGAGCCGCTAGGGAGCGCCCGCGCTTAGCTTAAGGGAGTGGGCGGAGTGGGTGGCGTCGCCTCGCTGCCTCCTTCGCAGGCGCCCAGGGCTTTGAGGGAGGCTTTCTGTGCCTCGCTGAGGCCGCGCACATGGCGAATGCTCATCCCCTCGTAGGGGCGCTCGCTCCGCAGGACGTAGAGACAGGCCCCGGTTTTGGCCTGGGAGACGAAAATCACGCCATCGTCGTCGCCACTGGCGAGCAGCTCGCCGTCGGCGCTGAAGGCCACCGACCAGACCTGGCCCCGGTGGCTGGCAAAGGTCTGCTCGCAGAGATGGTAGCTCAGGCCGTCGATCTGGCCCAGGCGCAGGCTATGCTCATCGCCGCTGGCGAGCAGGCTACCATCGGGGCTGAAGGCGATGGCCCGGAACCAGGTAAGCGCTCCGTGACCAGGCCAGCGCTGGCAGCGGTAGCCGCTGCTCACCTCCCAGAGGCTCAGACTGCCATCGTTGCCGCTGCTCAGCAGGAAGCGTCCATCGGGGCTGAACGTCAGGGCCCCGATAGGACTGGCCTCGCCCTGGAGCGTTCGCAAGCAGCGCCCGCTCTCGACTTCCCAGAGCTTGATCTCGCCGTCGTTATCGCCGCTGGCGAGCAGGCTACCATCGGGACTGAAGGCCACCGACCAGACCATCGAGCCATGACCGTGGAGGGTCTTCAGACAGGCCGCCTGGCCCTCACGACGCATGTCCCAGAGCTGGACAGTGCGATCGTGGCTCCCGCTGGCGAGTCGCTGGCCGTCGGGGGCGAGAGCCAGAGACCAGATGACGGCGCTGTGACCATGCCAGGTTTTCAGGCAGCGTGTTGTCCCCTCCTGGTCCTGCTCGCTCAGGGACCAGAGGCGGATCGCCTGGTCGTCACCGCTGCTGATAAAGGTCCGGCTGTCGCGGAAGAGAATCGACCAGATCGGGCCGGCATGGCCCTGGAAGGCGCACAGGCAGCGGGCCTGGCCATCAGGCTCCAGCAGCCAGAGGCGCAGCAAGCCGTTATCGTCTCCGTGCACCAGATAGCGCCCGTCAGGGCTAAAGGCCATCGAGCGGGCCACGCTGCTGTGGCCCTGCAGTGTGCGCAGGCACTTGCCGCTCTCCACATCCCAGAGCTTGACCTTGCCGCTGTAGGAGACACTGATCAGCAGGCCGGCGGGACCGAAGGCCACGGCGCTCACGAACGTCGAATGGCCGTGCAGAATGCGCAGCCGCTGGGCCTCGCCGTTCAATCGCCAGATCTCGACCGCGCCGTCGTCGCAACCGCTGGCCAGGAGCGTCCCCTCGGGGTTGAAAGCAATAGTGGCCGCGCGCGTCGTATGCAGGCGCAGCGTGGTCAGAAGACGTCCGCTGGCCACATCCCAGAGATTGACCAGGCCATCTTCGCCACCGCTGGCGAACAGCTTGCCCTGGGGATGGAAAGCGACCGCCATGATATCGCCGCTGTGGCCGTGCAGAATGCGCAGGCAGGCGCCCGACTGAAGCTCCCAGAGACGCACTGTCTCATCATTGCCGCTGCTCACCAGAAAGCGGCCATCGGGGCTGAAAGCCAGATCCCAGACGGGTCCGATGTGGCCGTAGAGCACCTTCAGGCAGCGGCCCGTCTCGATCTCCCAGAGGCGAATCGTCTGATCCATGCCGCTGCTGGCGAGCAGGCGCCCGTCAGGGCTAAAGGCCACGGCGCGCACCCATTTCTCGTGGCCCTGAAAGAGGCGAAAGCATTGTCCACGCTCCTCGCCGCTCACATGCCAGAGCTTCACGCTGCGATCGTAGCCACCGCTGGCGAGCAGGCGCCCATCGGGGCTAAAAGCCAGGGCCCAGGCCATGCGACTGTGGCCACGCAGTGTCAACAGCGGGCGACCTTCCGTCAGATGCCAGAGGCGAATCTGCCCGCTGAAGCTGCCCACAGCGAGCAGGTGCCCGTCAGGGCTGAGGGTCAGCGAGGCGATGCTCTCGACTGGCTCTGTGAAGAGCGAATCGCTAATCCAGGCCGAGGCGAAGCTGGCCCGCTGGGCCTCTATGCCCTGTAGATAAGCCTGACGCACGGCCAAGCCGGAGAAATCCTTGCCGCGCAGATGGCCGTCCAGCGTCGCCATCAGATTGACCAGGTTGCCGCCACCGTAGCCCTGCACAGCGTACGGCAGGCCACGCAGACTTCCCGCTAGCGCCATCAATCGCTCCTCTAGCCGCTGCTCATCGCCGCAGAACGATAGCAGGCGCTCCAGCAGCGGCTGCAGTAGCATACGGACCTGGCTCTCACGGATATAGTCCTGGCTACTAGCCTTCATCAGCGCGTGCGAGAGCAAGAGCCGCGGGCGCTCCTGCAAGATCTCGCTGCAGACCTCCTCGACCAGGCGCTCGCTCACATACTCCATCACCACCGGCTGCAAGGTGAAAATGGCCCCCTGCTCGGCGCGCTCTACCAGGCAGCGCCAGCGCAGCGACTTGAGAGCCGCCAGTACCTCGCGACGCGAGACCGCCCCCAGCAAGTCCTGGCTCAGCTCTTCCAGGGGGACCATCTCGCGCTCGATGGCCAGCCAGTACATCAGATCGCTCTCCAGGGAAGAGAGGCGCTCAAACTGGTAGTCGAGCAGCTGACGCACCGTGTGAAGCAGCATTGGCCCCTCGCGCAAGAAGGCCTCGATCTGGCCGCCAAAGACCTCCTGCACAGTAGCGGCGGCGATTTTCAGCGCCAGAGGATTGCCGGCGTAGTGGCGTACCAGCTCATCCCAGGCGTGCGGTGTGCCCGAGAGACGGCGCTCCTCTAGCAGCTGCTGGATGGCCTCGCGCTCCAATCCGAACAGCTTCAGGACACGCACCGGCGAGAGCGGCCCCTCCAGCGGCTCCAGCTCGCCAGGCAGCTCGCGACTGGTTAGCAGCAGGCAGCTCTGATGAGTACACTCCGCCACCTGGCGTAGCAGGCGGCCATAGCCCTCATAGCCTTCGCGATAGCGTCCCTCAAAGCTGCCGGGCTGCAGCAAGGTCTCCATGTTATCAAAGATCAGCAGGCAGCGTCGCTTGCGCAGCTGATCGAGCAGCAGGGTCATGCGTCCTTCGAGCTGAGATGGCAGCGCCAGACCCTGCTGCTGAGTCAGGGCCTGAATGCAATCGGCCAGCAGCTCATCGAGCGGGGGAGCGTTGCGCAGCGAGCGCCAGAGGACAAGCTCGAAGCGGGGCGCCACCTGTTGAGCAAAGCGTACCGCCAGGGTAGTCTTGCCGATGCCACCCATGCCGAGGACAACGACCAGGCGGCAGTGGTCGGAGAGCAGCCAGCGCTCCAGAGTGGCCAGCTCCTGCTGTCGGCCATAGAACGCAGAAGCATCGGGGGCCTCGCCCCACTCAACGTGTGTCTCGGTCGTCGGCTGGGGGACGGGTGCCGAGCGCGCGGGCTGAGCTGGGAGCGGTCCAGTGGAGGCAGTGGCCGACTCTTCAGAAGGGGTCGAAGCTGAGGCAAAGGCAGAAGAAGAGGGGCGAAGATGAGCGGGCGCGCGGCGCTGAGTCTGAAGCAGCTCCTCAAACCAAAGCTCATCGAAGGGGATCGAACGCCGGGCAGCGCTCTCGGCAGCCTGATGCCAGAGCGTACGGGCCTCGTCGCGCGCGTGCTCCTCATGGAAGGCGCCGTAATGCCAGTAGATCTCGATGAGCTTCTTCAGATTCTCGCTCGTAGGGAAGGCCGTGCCGCCCTCCCAGTGACGGATCGTGCGCTCCGACACTCCGAGCATGGTCGCGATCTCAGCCTGCGTCAGACCGGCCTTCTCGCGCAGCGTGAGTGCCAGCAGACCGAAGCGGTCATCTTTGAGCTTATACCGACGGTGATAGCCCACGGCGTCGTGCTCCCAAATCGATGTCCTTCCATCTTGCTTGCAGTATCCTCTTGTGGACAGAGCGCAGCGGGTGCTTTCCCTCACCGGAAGCAACCGGAAAGAGAAAAGCGGAAGCGAGTGGTAGTGATCTTTCCCCCGCCCTTCGCTACACTGTGAGCGAGTCTGGCGAACGGGAGGGAGGAACGAACGGATCGCTCTACCAGACACAGCCTTCGGTCAGATGAGGCGCCAGGTGCGATGCCCGTCGTTTGCAAATGGGAAGGCAGGCTCTTTCACAGCGTTGTGAGAGGCATGACGGGCACTCTGCAGCGTCCTGGCTGTTATGGTAGCACAGAACTGGCTGAGCGTCAATCAAGAGCGGCGCCCTCCCCTGTTCGCTTGTTTGTCTGGCCGTTAATTGGGCCGGCTCCGCCGTTGGCGGCAGCGGCGACAGGCAGGCGCCTTATCTGGACCTGTGCCGCCGGCTGCCGAGGAAGGCTGGCGCCGATCGAGGCGGCGCTGCTACCTGGGGCGAGGGGCAAGGCCGCGCCGGACCTCATGCTGCTGCTCCTGCTGTTACCGCTGTTGGTGCTATCGACCACCCAATGAGGAGAGAACGAGACCATGAGCAAACACCTGCTTGCCCACCTGGCCCATGTAGAGATCGTGACCCCTGCGTTGGAGGACTCTCTGCGCTTCTTCACGGAGGTGATGGGGATGGAGCTGAGCGAGCGTGTCGGGGACTCCTGCTACCTGCGCTGCTGGGGAGAGTTCTATCATCACAGTCTGGTGCTCACCGCTGGCGAGCAGCCGGCCCTGGGCCACATCGGCTGGCGCACCTGGGGACCGGAAGAGCTAGAGCAAGCCGTCAAGGAGATCGAAGCGGCTGGCCAGCAAGGTCAATGGATCGAGCGCGGTCCGGGGCATGGCCCAGCCTATCGCTTCCGTGGTCCTGGTGGCCATCTCAACGAAGTCTTCTGGGAGGTAGATCGCTACAGCGCGCCGCCCGAGCTGCGCTCAACCTATCCCGCTCGCCCGCAGCGCTTCACCGGGCGTGGCGTGGCCCCGCGCCAGATCGACCACGTCACCGTGGCTTCACTCGACGTCATGCGAGACACCCACTGGTACTGCGACACCCTCGGCTTCCGCTTCATGGAATATACCGTTCCTGACGAGATGCCAGATATCGTCGTCTTCACGCAGATCACCACCAACGAGAAGTCGCACGATCTCGGTTTTGTCGCCGACTTCTCGGGTATCCCGGGCCGTGTCAACCATGTGGCCTTCTTCCTCCCGGAGATCAAGGACCTGCTGCGGGCCACCGACATCCTGCTGGAGGCCGGCCTGAGCATGGAGTATGGTCCCGGCCAGCACGGCATGGGCGAGCAATACTATCTCTACTTCCGCGAGCCGGGCGGCATGCGTATCGAGCTGAACTCGGGCGGCTATCGCAACTACATTCCGGACTGGGAGCCGGTGCGCTGGGTGCCCTCGCAGGGATCGAACACTATGTACCGCAATGCCGCCATGCCCGACTCGATGACGGAGTCCTTCCCGCTGGCGCCGGGCGGCTCCTTCCCCGAGCCGGCGGCCACCGGGGGCACGCAGATCGATCCCGATCTGGTCAATCCTTTCCGTCGGCGCGGGCGTGGCTAAGCAGCTCGCTCGGGCGGAGGGAGAATCCTCAGCGAAAGATGGAGTGTCCTACGATGGACAAAAGCGCGCAGAAGATATTGATTGTCGGCGGCGGCATCGCCGGCCTGACGGCGGCAGTGGCGCTGCGACAGATCGGCTGCGAGGTCGAGGTCGTCGAGCTTAATCCCCAGTGGTCCGTCTATGGGGTGGGGATCATCCAGCAAGGTAATGCTCTGCGGGCCCTCGATCGCATCGGCCTGGCCGAGAAGTGCATTGCTGCCGGGCACCCGATGGGAGGTGTTCGTTTCTACGATCTTCAGGGGACCTTCCTCTTCGAGGTGCCCCAGCCTCCGATTGCAGGGCCGCGCTATCCCCCAGGGAACGGCCTGACGCGCTCCCGTCTGCATGCCATTCTACAGGACGCCGTGCGGCAGTCCGGCGCCACCATCCGCCTGGGCCTGACGGTGGCGACCCTGGCGCAGTCCGAGAGCGAGGTCTCGGTGACCTTCTCCGACGGCTCCTTCGCCAGCTACGATCTGGTCGTGGGGGCCGATGGTCTGAAGTCGCTGGTGCGCCGCCTGGTCTTCGGCTCTGAGTACCAGCCGACCTACGTGGGCCAGGTCTGCTGGCGCTGCAATGTGCCGCGCCTGCCCGACGTTACGACAGGCTGGCTTTTCGAAGGCGGCCCCCACGGCAAAGCCGGTTTTATTCCGCTGGCCCCCGATTTGATGTACATCTTGCTGGTGGAGACGCCTCCTCCGGGACCGCCGCCCCGCTTCCCACGCGAATGCCTGCCAGCGGCCTATCGCGAGCGGCTCGCTCCTTTCGGTGGGCCGGTGGCTCTGGTGCGCGATCGCTACATTACCGATGAGTCCGAGGTCATCTATCGTCCTTTCGAGACGCTATTGCTGCCCTCACCCTGGTATCGTGGGCGCGTGCTGCTGATTGGCGATGCGGCCCACGCCATGACGGCCCATGTGGCCCAGGGGGCGGCGATGGCCATCGAGGATGCGATCGTCCTGGCCGAGGAGGTGGCGAGCGGCGACCCGCTGCCGCAGGCCCTGGACCGCTTTATGCAGCGTCGCTACGAACGCTGCAAGGCCCTGGTCGAGATCTCATCGCAGCTAAGCCAGTGGGAGCGCGATCAGACGCCCGATGCCGACGTGGAGGGCCTGACGCGCCGCTCGTTCGAGATTGCCGCCACCCCCATCTGAGGGGCAAGGCACCCACCGACCGACCCAATCACTGGCGCGCGGTGGGGCCTACCCGCTCGGTGCTCAGGCTCGCTGGAGCCGTGGTGCAGAGACTAACAGCAGACAGAGGCAGTATGATTATCGATTTCCATGCCCATTATCTGGCGCGTGAGCATCTCCAGATGCATGCTCGCGCCCCCGACGGGCGCATCCTGGGGGCCCGCTGGCGGGGGGAAGGCCCGGAGGCAATACTGGAAACTGGCGGTATTCCTCTGGGCAGCGCCTGTCAACCCGAGGAGTTCTACGACCTCGATGCGCGCCTGGAGCTGCTAGCGACGACGGGTGTCGATCTGCAGGTGCTGTCGCCGCCGCCTTTCATGGCCTTCTACGAGCTGCCGGGCGCAGAAGCGGCGCCCCTCTTGCGTGAGCAGAACGAGGCGATCGCCGCGGTGGTACGTCGCTATCCACATTCTTTTCACGGCTTGGGTCTGGCCCCGCTGCAGGACCCGGCGCGGGCCGTGGAAGAGATTGCCTATCTGATGGATCGGCTCCACCTGGCAGGAATCGAGATTCTGACGCGCGTCAATGCCTGGAACCTTGATGCGCCCGAGCTGGAACCGGTCTGGCAGGCCCTGGAGGCCCGCCAGGCCCTGGTCCTGATTCATCCGCTGGAGGTCCTGGGCTCTGAGCGCCTGACACGCTACTATCTGCGCAATCTGCTGGGCAACCCGGCGGAGACAGCCTTTGCCCTGGCTTCGCTGCTCTTCAGCGGCGTGGTGGAGCGCTATCCGCAGATCCGCTTTGTAGCAGCCCACGGCGGAGGGGTAGCTCCCTTTGTGGTGGGACGCTGGCAGCATGGGGCCCGGGTCCGGCCCGAGCTATCTCATCTGCATCAGACGCCGCTCAATCTGCTGCGCCGTATCTATGTTGATTCGCTGGTGCATGGGGCCGAGCCGCTGCGTTACCTGGTGACACTCCTCGGGGCTGAGCGCGTGGTGCTCGGCACGGACCTGCCTTTCGATATGGGGACGCGCGCGCCAACAGCTCTCTTTGAGGCAGAGCTGGAGCCGCAGGTGCGTCAGCAGATCTTGAGCGGCCACGTCGATCTGCTCCCCCACGCGCCCTGACCTGCTCTGAGCGAGCTGCAGACTCCCTTTCCCCTTCTGGTCCTCAGCGGACGGTGAACGGCTGCGTCGGGAGGTCAACCCGCCACGGCGGGCGACTCGCCTTCCTGGCTGGGCCGTGCCGTCCGCTCGCCTTTGCCGGAGCGCGCCGTCCACCGCTCTAGCCTGGCGCGGCCAGGGGACAGCGAGGGCTGGTCAGAGTGGAAAGGGTCAGGCTCTCCGAGAGGGCCGCGACCAGCCGGCTCTGAATGAGGCAAGGACCTGGGTGGAGTGGGTACGCTCTAAGCTCAGGGCTGGCTCCAGGGATTGACGTTGATGGGAGTCTCGGAATTGATCAGGTAGGAATGGAAGAGGCCTGTAGGATCATAGCGGGCGCGCACGGCCTGCAGGCGCTGCCAGTGCTGCTCGTCCATAAAGCGGGCCGGGCGCGTGGTAAAATCCGAATCGGCCAGAAAGAGACCCTCGCTGATCGGCTCGATGCGTCGCATCTGCTCGGTCAGCCAGCGGCGGCAGCGGGCGTCATCCGCCGGCTGTTTCCAGACTACGTAGCTGGCGAAATAGACATCGGCCTGCAGCGAGAGAGCCATGTCCGGCAGCGGGTGCAGGGGGGCCATGCCGAACCAGAGCGAGAACGACTGTGCAGTAGGCAGGCTAACGAAGGCCTCCCGCAGGGCTGGAATAGCCGTCGTCGCTGGCGCATTGAGCCAGGCATTATCGACGGCGTAGCGGTGCTCTTTGGGATTGGCACGTCGCTGCTCGGCGTATTCTGCGGCCAGGGTTGTGGGAACCAGCACCTGCTCCAGCAGGGCGCGCTCGCGCGCCGGACAGCGCTCGAAGGGCGCCAGGGCCTCGCGCGCCTCGGCGGGCGTCTCGGCGAAGCTCAGGCCCTGAACCAGCAAGACCGGCGTGGCCTGGCTCGTCAGCTCGCCACCGCTGCCCATGCCCACGGCGACCACTTCGACGCTGGGAGCCAGCCGAGGATGCTCCTCGTAGAGCCAACCCATGACCTCATCAAAGAGGGCGGCGGGATAGAAGAAGCTGCTGCGCGTCAAGGCTCCTGGCAGAGGACGTACGCGCAGGTAGAAGCGCGTGACAATGGCGAAGAAGCCCGGGCCGGCGCCACGGGCTGCCCAGAGCAGGTCGGGGTGATGCTCTGCGTCAGCGTGAACCAGCTCGCCGTCGGCAGTCACGGCGTCGATGGCCTCAATGCGCTGACAGGCCCAGCCCCAGCCGCGGCAATTCCAGCCCATGCCACCCTGGAGCAGGAAGCCGCCCAGGCCGACATCGGGGCAGTGACCGCCGGGAAACATCAGGCCCTGCTGCGTCAGCAGGCCATTCAGCTCGCTGCCCGTGACCGCCGGGCTGACGCGCACAATGCCGGCTTCGCGGTCCAGCTCGATCTGACGCAGGCCACCCAGGTCGATCAGCAGGGCCTCGTCGCGCAGGCTCCAGGCGGCCCAGCTATGGCCGCCGGCGCGCACAGAGACCTTCAGGCCATGCGCACGAGCCAGACGCACCCCTGCCACCACGTCATCCTCGCTGGTGGCCAGCAGGATGGCGGCGGGATAGCGCTCAGGTCGGCGCCCGTTGAAAATACGTCCGCAGCGTGCCTCTTCGTAGCCGCTCTCGCCCCGCCAAAAAAGGCGGCCTTGCAGTGTCGCCGGCGTGCTTCCGCGGCTCCATCTATGCTGCTCGCTCATGCCCACCGCCTTTCTGGGCATACGCTCGTCTGCTGACTGGCGGCTCTCACGGCTACCCTCCAAAAATACGGTCCGATCATGATGGCATGTGCTCCTCTCGTCTCCTCACCCTTACTCTTGTCTCGCTTCTTTGCTGGCTTATCCATTCACCGCTGTCCTGAGACAGCGCTGGCTGGGGCAGACGGATACGAGTGCCTGCCTGACCTGCGCACGGCCTTCCTCTCTCTTACCAGCTTCTCCCATGCGGGGAGAGGAGTAAGCCCGCACCAGGGAAGGGGAGAGGTGCACGCAGCCGCGCAGGCTCTCTCGCCCTCTTTCGTCTGCCCTCAGTCATGAGTGTAGCCGGCCAGGCCCAAGAAATCACTACCACTTGCTTCCGACTTTCTCTTCCGCTCGCTTCCCACGACCAACTAAGAGCGAGGGGCCACTTATGGCCCAGGCTCTCGGCGTGTCCGAGGCCGTAGCGGCGAGCGTCGCCTGACAAAGAGGGGAACCAACTGCTCTGGTGAAGGGTGCCGCCTGGCTGGCGATGACCCTGGTCTTGCGGCCTACTCAACCGGAAGCGACCGGAAAGGAAAAACGGAAGCGAGTGGTAGTGATTTTGTCCTACGCCTCCCCTACACTGCAGGAAAGACAAAGTCACAGGCAGGTCACAGCTTCACGGATCAGCAAGCGAGGTGCTCGACGTCAGTCAGGGGCTACTCCGCCTGGCTCAGCGTCAGCGAGCCGCCTGCCCTGATCTGTTGGCAGGCCCGCCCGTCGCCGTCAGCGATGCTGCCTGGTGGTACGCTGACCGACGGGGTCAGGTGTCTAGAGACAGCAAGCGAACAGACGAGCGAGCATGTGCCCGGGAGGAAGAGCGCAACGATGAGTGGGCGACTCCAAGGAAAAGTGGCCATCATTACAGGAACAGCCAGCGGCCAGGGGCGCGTTGCCGCCCTACGCTTTGCCGCCGAAGGCTGCAAAATTGTCGGCTGCGACCTGAACGTTGCAGGCGCCGAGGAGACCGTGCGCCTGGTGCGTGAGGCTGGCGGTGAGATGGTCTCGCTGCAGCCCTGCGACCTGAGCGATCCTGAGCAGGCCCAGCGAGTCGTAGAGCTGGCCGTCAAGACCTACGGTGGCTTCGACATCCTCTACAACAACGCCGGCACGGCCTGGATCGCGCCAATCGAACAGATGACGACGCGCATGTGGCACGATACCCTGCGCAGCGAGCTAGATACTGTCTACTACATGTGTAAGGCCGCCTGGCCGCACCTCGTTGCCCGTGGCGGCGGCTCCATCATCAACGTCGGTTCCGTCTCTGCCAAGTTTGGCAGCGAGGATGTCCCCGGTCTGGCCCACGCCGCCAGTAAGGGCGCGGTCATTGCTATGACACGCCAGCTGGCCGCCGAGGGGGGTAAATACGGCATCCGGGCCAACACCATTTCGCCGGCCCTCATACGTACGCCACAAACCGAATGGGCGATCAACTCCGGCGCTCTCGACGGCATCATGCGCAAGCTGATGCTCAAGCGTATCGGTACACCAGAGGACGTGGTTTTCTGCGCCATCTATCTGGCCTCCGACGAAGCCTCGTGGATCACAGGGGCCGACTTCGCCGTCGACGGCGGAGCCAGCGCGTTCTAGCCCCAGGGAGCGACGAGAGCGGCCCGCATCGTGGAGCAGCCTGAGTGAGCTGAGTGAGCAGCGGAGGAGAGCGCGCCGGCCAGCGATGGCGGATCGCCACGATCAGGCAGTCAAGTCAGACCAGGATACCATCGAGCTAGACAGCAAGTAAGCTAAAAAGAGAGGGGGGGCATGATGCAAGCAGCTTCCACTGTGGGAGGGGGACCGCAGCAAACCGATGAGGCCCCGCTGCTGGTGTTGCGTCATGTGACCAGACGCTTCGGGGGCGTCACGGCCCTCAACGATATCAGCTTTGAGGTGCGCAGCGGCGAGCTGCTCGGCGTCATTGGACCCAATGGAGCGGGCAAAAGCACCCTCCTGAGCCTCATTTCTGGGGCCCAGCGCGTTAGCGAGGGGGAGATCCTCTTCGCCGGGCAGCGCCTCGATCGTCTGCCCGCGCACGCGATCGCCCGTCTCGGCATCGGACGCGCCCATCAGATTCCCCGCCCTTTTGGGCGCATGACCGTCCTGCAGAACGTCTTGATCCCCGTCCATGCCCGACGAAACGAGACCCCGGGCCGGCGAAGCCTCAGCGACGATGCCGAGGAAATCCTGCGCCTCTGCGGCCTGCTCGACCGCAAGGATCGCCAGGCTGGCTCTCTGACCCTCCTGGATCTCAAGCGGCTGGAACTCGCCCGCGCTCTGGCGCTGAAGCCACGGCTGCTGCTGCTGGACGAAGTGGCCGCCGGTCTGGTGGGCCAGGAGATCGAGGAGATTACCAGCTTGATCGCTTCTATCCATGCCCGCGGGGTCACTATTCTCCTCGTCGAACACGTCCAGGCTGTAGTCCGGTCCCTGGCCAGACGGGTCATCGTGCTGGACTGGGGGCGCAAGATTGCCGAAGGGACCCCTGATGAAATCGCTCGCCATCCCGAAGTCATCGCCGTCTATCTGGGCAGCGAGCAAGGAGAGCAGCCGTCGACCCCGGCGGCGACAGGAGCCGAGAGGGGAGACAGCACGAGAAGCAGACATTCTCTCCCTTCTGCCCGAGCTACGTCGACAGCGGCGGTTCGACCTTCCCCGCCGCCGCTGCTCGACGTGCAGAACCTCAGCGTCGACTACGGTAAGCTGCGCGCTCTGCGCTCCCTGGATTTCAGCGTTGGGGAGGGTGAAATTGTGGCGGTTGTGGGAGCCAACGGAGCCGGCAAAACGACCCTGACCCAGGCGATCAGTGGCCTGGTGCCCGTCAGTGAGGGGCACGTCCTCTTTGCCGGCCAGGAGATTACACGCTTGCCGGCTCACCAGCGCGCTCGCCTGGGAATCGCTCTCTGCCACGAGGGAAGGCGGCTCTTCCGCGAGCAGACGGTTCGCGAGAACCTGGAGCTGGGTGCTGTCTACGCCACTCGCGGAGCAACCACTACCTTTGCTCAGCGCCTGGAGCGAGTCTACAATCTCTTTCCGGTGCTGCGCGAGCGCGCCGGCAGCCGGGCTGGGCGCCTCTCGGGCGGGCAGCAGCAGATGGTCGCCATCGGGCGGGCGCTGATGGCGGAGCCGCGTCTGCTCCTGCTTGATGAGCTGTCGCTGGGCCTGGCTCCGGCGGTCGTTGACCAGCTCTTCGCGGCCCTGCCGCGAATTCTGGCCTGGGGGATCAGCGTCGTCCTCATCGAGCAGCATGTCCAGCGCTCGCTGGCAGTGGCCGACCGGGTCTACGTCCTGGAGCGAGGGCGCGTCGTCTTCTGCGGTACGCCGGACCAGGTGCGCGCCCACCCGGCGCTGCAGCAAGCCTATCTGGGCGTCGCGGCGGCCCCTGCCGGCCCTGCCAGCTCGCCGGCAGCTAGCGAGCAAGAACAGTATCCCGTCTCGGGAACCTGAGCCAGACTACGCACGGCAGGCCATGCTGCGCCTGCTTTGGCTCTCCAACAGCATTGGCAACAGATGAACGCGCGAACAAACGAGCGCCCACGCGAGCAGAGAAGGTCGCTAGCGTTCAGCGGCGAACGTCTCCGGTCGAGAGACAGACACTGCAGAGGAGGAGAAGTATATGAGCACAGTCTCTAAGGCAGCGCGGTCCTTATTTTTGATGGCCATGTTGGCCCTGAGCATGGTCGCCTGTGGTGGCACGGGCGGCTCCGGTAACCAGACCATTGTGATTGGGGCAACGCTGCCCTTAACGGGAGCGCTGGCCGCTGTCGGCGTCCTGCTGAAGGCCGGCTATCAGGCCGCCGTTGACGATATCAATGCCGCTGGGGGACTGGAGGTCAACGGGCAAAAGTATCACGTCAACCTGATCATCCTCGATAACACCTCCGATCCCAATACCGCCAGCAACCAGGCGACGACCCTCTATTTGCAGGATAACGCCGTGGCTCTCCTGGGACCGTTCACGCCGCCGCTGGTCATCCCAGTCTCGCAGGTGGCCGAGCGCGTCAAGCGCCCGCTGATTTCGACCACGGCCCCCATCGAAGCCTGGCTCTCGGCTCGCCCCTCTGGCTGGCAATATTCCTGGGATGTCTTCTTCGATGAGAAGCAGCAGACCAGCATGAGCTTCCAG
Organism: Thermogemmatispora aurantia; assembly: GCF_008974285.1. Classification (GTDB taxonomy): domain Bacteria; phylum Chloroflexota; class Ktedonobacteria; order Ktedonobacterales; family Ktedonobacteraceae; genus Thermogemmatispora; species Thermogemmatispora aurantia. Next base: position 180,373 of record NZ_BKZV01000004.1, read on the forward strand.
GTAGCCAACATGGTCAAGACCAATAAGCGCGTAGCTCTCTTCACCGATAACGAGGAGGATGGGGTGACGATGGGCAAGCTCTGGACCGAGGAGGCGCCGCAGTTCGGCTATACCATTGCCTACCGGGCGATCTTCCCCGTCGGTACCACCAATTTCTCCAGTCAGATCGCTGCAGCCAAGGCCGCCAACGCCGAGGTGCTGATTGCCCAGATGACGCCGCCCGATGCGATGGCTCTCTGGAAGCAGATGAAGGCCCTGGGCTATCATCCGATTGTGGCCGAGAGTGAGAAAGGATCGTCGACCACTACCTGGATGCAGGCCCTGGGCAACGTCGGAGAGGGCGCCCTCATCGCCAACTTCTGGTCGCGCTCCTTTACCTATCCAGGTAGTCAGGAATTGGCAGCGCGCGCTGAGAAGGCCGGCATCAAGGCTACCATCGAGCAGGCTGGCTACATCATGGGCTACTCGATCACTGAGGTACTCTTCGATGCTATCAAGCGCGCTGACTCGACCGATCCTGATGCTATTAACCGGGCCATCGGCCAGACCAATAAGACCTATCCTGTTGGCCCAATCCGCTTCGGTAGCAACCATGCTGATCCCATTCGGGCCATTATGCTCCAATGGCAGAATGGTGACACGGTCCAGGTCTATCCTCCAGTCTCGGGTGTAAGCCTGGAGGCGCCCGCCAAGGGTCTGGCCTGAGCAGACCAGTACAGACGACCGACCGGCGGACGAACGCGCGGACGCGGCGAGTGAGCCTGAGCAGATGCGCCCACAGTGCTCTGTTGCCTTACCATTGAGTTGTGCGAAGGTCAGCGCAGCGGGGCCGGGCTTGATCGAGCCTGATCAAGCCTGGTCCCGTCTGCCGCCGCTGTGGTGCTGCTCCAGGCCGTGCCGCTGTTTGTAGAGGGAAGGAGAGGGACCTGTATGTTGTTTTATCATTTGATCGATGGCTTTTTCCTGGGCGGCCTCTACGTGACCATCGCCCTGGGGCTGACGCTGGTCTTTGGCGTCATGAATACCGTTAACCTGGCTCAAGGCGAGGTCCTGATCGGTTCCGCCTACCTGACCTATACGCTCGCCAGCCTCACCCATCTTGACCCGCTCCTCTGCCTGCTGCTGGTGGCCCCCATCATGTTCGTCATTGGCTACCTGGTGCAGCGCCTCCTGCTCAATCCGCTCATTCCCCGTGGGCAGGAGACCCTGCTGGTGGCAACCTTCGGCCTGCTGCTGGTAGCCGAGACGCTGTTTGGGTTGATCTACGGCAATAACACGCTCTCGTTGAGCGCCTCGTATACCCTGACGGGCGTTACCATCTTTGGCGATACCGTACGTACCATCTATGTGATCGCCCTGGTGGCGGCTCTGCTGCTGGTGGTGGGAACCCATCTGCTGATGACCTATCTGCCGCTGGGGAAGGCTATCCGGGCTGCGGCGGAAGATCCTGGGGCGGCGGCCTCGATTGGGATCAATGTGCCGCTGGTCTACGGGATCACTTTCGGTCTGGCGGCGGCCATTTCTGCCGTGGGCGGCACGTTGATTGGCCTCTCCTTCGGCTTCGGTCCGACGACCGGCTCTAGCTGGTTGCTGCGCAGCTTTACGGTGATCGTGCTGGGTGGCATGGGGTCACTGTGGGGCACACTCCTCGGCGGCCTGCTCATTGGGGTGCTGGAAGAGGTGGCGGCCAGCGTTGTCGGGCCGCAGTTCCGCGATCTGATCGTCTTCGCCTTTCTGGTGATTGTCTTGATTGTACGGCCCGAGGGCTTCTTTGGTCAGCGCGTGGGGGTGGCCAAATGAAGACGCATCCTGCTTCCTCCGACCAGCTTGCTCCGCCTGTGACCAGACGCCAGTCCCTGCGCCACCTGGCTCCCTGGCTCGGCTGGGGTGTACTAGGGTTGCTGGTCCTCCTGGCGGCGCTGGGGCCACTCTACTTGAGCGCTTTCGATCTGGTGCTGGCCTTTACGCTCTTCAACTATATGACGATGGCCCAGTCCTGGAACCTCTTGGGCGGCTATGGCGGCCAGTTCTCGCTGGGTCACTCGCTCTTCGTGGGGGCCGGCTCCTATACTATTGCCGTGCTGCTGCTGCATAGCGGGCTGCCGCTGCTGCTGGATCTCTTGCTGAGCGGTCTGCTGGCGGCGGCCCTGGCGACGCTGGCGGCCCTCTTGCTGATGCGCCTGCGCGAGGCCTATTTCTCGATCGGCTCGCTCGGCCTGGCAATGGCCGCCCTGACCTGGATGCTCAACTGGTCCTTCACTGGCGCCACCAGCGGCCTCAATCTGCCGCCCGCTGCCACCCTGGATTATTCCACACTCTACTATCTGGCCCTCGGCTTGCTGGTCGTGACCACCCTGACCATCGTGCTGCTGGTGCGCAGTCCCTTCGGCCTGCGCCTGATGGCCATCCGCGACGATCAGGAGGCCGCCGCCGAGCTGGGAGTCAATAGCTTCCCGGTGAAGCTGGTGACCTTTGCCATCAGTGCCTTCTTTGTCGGCCTGGCTGGCGGACTGATCGCCCTCAATAAGCTGGAGATAGAGCCGGACTCGGCCTTCAGCATGAACTGGGTGATTACGATGATCATTATTACGATCATCGGCGGCATTGCCACCTCGACCGGGCCGCTGCTGGGGGCGGTGGTCTTCTTTACTTTGCAGCAGGTGCTGCAGAATTCGCAGGCCCTCAGCAGCCTGTTGACCGGCCTGCTGCTGATCCTGATTATTCGCCTGGCCCCCGAAGGACTCTGGCCACTGGCCCTTAAGCTCGGGCGCCGCCTGGGCGAAGGCCTGCTGAGCCGCTTCGCCCACAGCAAGCAGGCGGAGACTGTCCTGAGCGCCCAGGAGGCCGTAGGAGGGCGGTCAAGGCTGGGCGAGCGCTAGCCTGACCGACAGTCTGATTGGCGCAGCGGGTGCCACTTCAATTAGGCCAAGAGAGACAGAGAGGAGAGAGGTCGTCGTGAAATTTGCTCGTATTGCTGTCACCGGTGTTGATGGAGAAGAGGCGCGCCTGGTCGTCGTGCAGCCGGAGGCCCAGCGTGTCATCGATCTGGCCACGGCCTGGCGCCTGCGGCTCGAAAGACGAGGAGCCACGCGCGAAGCGGCGCGCCGCCTGGCCACGGCACTCTTTCCAGCCAGTATGAGCGCTGCCATCGCCCTGGGCGAGGCCTTTCGCGAGGCGGCTGCTGAGGCGAGCGCTGCCCCAGCGGAGGAGGCCGTGCTCCCGCTGGCGAGCGTGCGCTGGCTTGCCCCTCTTGATCCGCCGACCATCCGCGATTTTACGGCCTTTGAGCAGCACGTGCGCAATATGGCTGCGCGCCAGGGAGGAAGCGTCTTCCCAGAGTTTTATCAGCGCCCGCCATACTTTAAGATCAATCCCCTGACTATCGTGGCCCCCGAGGCCGAGGTGCCCTGGCCGCACTATACTCGCCACCTGGACTACGAGCTAGAGATAGGTCTGGTCATTGGCAGGCAGGGCCGCAATGTCTCGCCCGAGGAGGCCCTGGACCTGCTCTTCGGTGTGACCATCCTCAACGACTTCAGCGCGCGCGATGTCCAGGGACCGGAGATGAGCAGCGGCTTTGGTCCGGCCAAGGGCAAGGACTTCGCGACGGCGCTCGGCCCCTGGATTGCGACCTGCGATGAACTTGATCTGAATAACCTGACGATGGTGGCGCGCGTCAATGGAGAGGAGTGGTCGCGCGGCTCGACGGCAAGCCTGACCTGGAAGATTGAGGAGCTGGTAGCTTACGCCGCCTGCGGTGAGACCCTCTGGCCCGGCGAACTGCTCGGCTCGGGCACCGTCGGAACAGGCAGCGGCGCCGAGCATGGGCGCTCCCTGCAACCAGGGGCCGTGGTCGAGCTGGAGATCAGCGGCCTGGGCGTGCTGCGCAATCGCATCGGCCAGCCCGAGCCGCCTGGCTGGCTACCGGAGCCGCGCCGCTCCTCCACCGCGCCCTAGCTAAGGGCCTGGCCTGAGCAGATTCAACAGAACCAACGCGCACAGGGCGCCTGTGCTCTCCCAAAGCAGACGGGAAGGTCGCGGGCGGACGGCTGTACTTCTGCCCCTACCTCTGCGTTCCGTCCCTACCGTGCTGCCTGCGAGCCGTCCCCTTCCACGGCCTTCCCCTTCTCTTTCCCTGGCTCTCCCAAACACCCCCTGTCCCTCGATGCCCTCAGTCGCCGGGCTGCGTTCCTGCTGGCTGGCTGGCGAGCGTTAGCTTGACAAGGTGGTCCCCGTCCGGTTATACTCTATCCAGTATTCTGGATATTGAGCGAGCAAGGTGAGCAGAGCGAAAGAGAGCGCCAGCGCTATGGCCCTGCCAGACACCGAAGACTTTCTCTCCCAGACGGGCAAAGTGACCATTGGCTTAGCGCGTCTGCTGTTGGGCTATCGTCAGGGCGAGCGGCTGCCGCGCATGGTCGACGTCGCGCGCCGGCTACGCTCGGGGAATGGGACCGTTCAGGAAGCCTTCAGCTATCTGACGCGAGCGGGGGCCATTGTAGTAGCTGCGCATGGCGCCCAAGGCTCCGTCCTGGAGCAGGTCAACTACCCGCTGCTCTGGCGCTATGCTGGCAACGAATGGATCATTGGCTCGATGCCCTTGCCCTACACGCTGCGCTACGAAGGGCTGGCCACGGCCCTCTACGACCGACTGGAGGTCTCGGGTCTGCCGTTCAACATGACCTATCAGCGCGGCTCACTCTCGCGGGCTGAGATGGTGCGCCAGGGGCACTACCACTACGCCGTCATGTCGCTGCTGGCCGCCGAGCACCTGGTGGGGCGCTATCCCGAGCTAGCCATCGTCGCCAGCTTGCCCCCTGGTTCCTATGTCAGTGAGCACATCCTCATCAGCCGTCTGCCGCGCGAGCAGATCCGCCGCGTCGGCGTTGATCAGACCTCCCTCGATGAGATCCTGCTCACTGCCGAGGAGTTCCGCGAGCGCCAGGACTGGGAGAGCGTGCCGGCCACGCGCCTGCAGGTCCTCGATTTGCTACGCGAAGGGCAGTTTGATGCCATCATCTGGAACCGCGAGGGCGTAGGGAGCCTGCCCTCCACTCTGCAGCTCCTGCCGCTGCAGGGCGCGGCACGCCTGCGCACCCTGGCCACGCAGGCCGCCATTGTGGCCCTGCGCGAGGCTCCAGTCTACCAGGTGCTTGCCAGCATCTTCGTGCCCGAGGAGATCACCGCTGCCCAGCAGGAAGTGATCGATCAGCGACGCTTGCCCCGCTACTGAGCGGCTATAACACTATGACAGGCTGACAGGCCGCCGGCGCTGGAGGGAAGGGAGCCGCAGTGGCCCTATCCAGTGGTTTGATCGAAGAAGGAGCAGGAGATGGAGCAAGACCTTGAGCAGCGCCTGACCATCTTTGAGCGCGAGGGCCTGGCCGCTCCGGCGATCGTCGCCTTTGTGCGCCAGATCCTGGGCTGGCTAGAGCAAGAAGCGCAGTGCCCCGGCGACGAAGAGCACATGGGGCCGCTGGCCAGTCACCTACTACTGGCCCTGGAGCGCGTACGGCGTGGCGAGGATCTTGGCTCGGCCTGGAGTCCGCTCGTGCACGAGGAGGCCAGCGCCCTCGCGGTCTTGCCCCACCTGCAAGACTGGGCCGGGCAGATTCGCGTCCAGGCTCTCCAGCAGCTTGGCCTGCGTCTGCCAGCCGAGGAGGAAGATTTTCTCCTGCTCCATCTCGGAGCCCTGGTGCTCCGCGGTCAGGAGCTGTAGAGCGCCCGGCGGAGCGCGGCGTCGAGGGCGGCGCGCCTGGCCTGATCCGATCGATGGGCTGCTGACTCCAAAACAGGCCCGACAGGGGGGTGAGAAGAGTAATCCATAACCAGCAAGTAACTCAGTCGATCAACGACATGACCGGACGACAGTAAAGCCTGGCACGGGCCTGCCGGTCAGGCTTGCCATCAGAGAGGCAGGAGGTGCGCGAACGATGGCAACCATCTACATTGGCGGTGTGGGCAAGGCCGATCTCAAGCGCCTGCTCGAACAACGCCGTGATCCCACCCTCAACGTTGTCGTCAGCAACGATCTGGAAGCCGGGCAGCTCCTCAAGCGCCGCAGCGACGCCTACTACATCGGCACCTGCCACACCGGGGCTGGTGGCTCGCTGGGTGCCCTGATGGCCTTCCTTGGGCGACAGCGCTGCCACACCTTTGGGAGGCAGGCGCGGGTTAGCGTCGAGGAAGTGCAAAAGCTGCTCGCGGCAGGTATTCGCGCCTTTGGCGTCTCCGTTGACCAGATCAATACCGTTGTCCCCGTGCTGGTCGAGGCCATCCAGAGTTACCAGCCTCCCCGCTCGTAGCTCGCGGCGCCCAGTTTCCAGTCTCCAGTCTCCAGTCTCAGCCAGCACTGACAGCGATCAAGCGAATGCAGCAAGCCAAGCGCAGCGGCAGCGGCTTGCTCCCCGAAGCGCAGATACAAAACGACGCCGCGCCATCTCGCGCCTGCTCTGCCTGGTGCTGGCGCCGGGCGGGAGGCGCAGGCCGTCGGACGTCGTGAAAGGAAAGGACCGCTATGAGTCTGCATCTGACGCCCCTGGTCATTGTCTTTACCATTCTAGCAACGGCCTTTGCTGCCCTCCTCTCGCAGATGGCCCTGGCCGTCTTCAACGACGGTGTCCGGCCTTTCCTGCTCGACTTTTACCGTGGCGAGCTGGCGCGTCCCCAGATGACAGCCATTGCCTTCGGCCTCTCGGCGGGCTTCATCTTTGGTCTTGGCGTGCCCGTCGCCTTCTCCTCTGGCGTTCTCAACCCTTGGGTCCTCTTTCTGCCGTCGGACATCCTCGGCATCCTCTCGCCGCGCAAGTGGATCGCCCCCATTCTGGGCGCGGCCTGGGGCGCGGTCGTGGTCTTCGGCCTCAGCGCCGCTACCACCGCTGCCAACAGCCTGCCGGTCAACTTCCTGACGGCCATGCAGCAGATGTCGACGCCTATCCTCTATCTCTTCTCCTTTTTCCCGGCGGTCGCTGTGACGATGCAATTCGGGCGCCTGCGGGGAATCATCACCTTTGTGGTGAGCATTTTTGTCATGCTATTCACCATGAAGTGGCTGCCCTCAGTTTTCCCTGGAGCAACCACGATGGCGATCGGCGTCATTCTGCTGGTGGCCTTTGCCGTCGCTGAGGAGCTAACGCGCGCTCGCAGCGAGCGACAGAAGGCCCAGGCGGTCCAGGTGGCTCCGGCGGACGCGGGGAGCGAGTCGGCTGAGGAAGATGATCCGCCGGCTGCGGCCAACGCGGTGGCAGGCGCTGCCGATGCCGATGATGAGACCTCCTCGATCTTTGCGGCCAACGCGGCGCGCCTGCGTCGCCATGCACCCTATTTTATGATTATGGGTCTCCTGCTCGGGGTGCTGGTGAATACCCACATGTTCGCTGGTGGCGAGGCGACCAGCTACATTATTGCCAAAGGCCAGTTTGCCAATGCGGCCCAGATCGACTTTTATCGCGCTCTTGGTTTCATTCCTCTGATTGTGACGACGGCGGTGGCCTCGGGGGCCTTCCAGATCGTGGGCTTCACCCTGATCTACCCGGTGGCTTATCTGCTGCCCAACCCGATCCTGGCGGCCATTGCCGGGGCTTTGCTCTTCGGCATCGAGGTCTTTATCTTGAGCTATATCGCCAAAGGCATTGCGGCCCTGCATACGATCCGCGATGCTTCCGATAACATTCGCAACGCCATCAATCTGACGCTGGAGGTGGCCATTCTCTTCGGCTCGCTGGCAGCGGGCAATGCGATGGCCAGCGGCCTGGGGATTGCCATCGTGGGTGGCCTCTATGCCCTCAACGAGGTTCTTGGGCGACCGGTAGTACGTATGGCAGCGGGGCCAGTCGGCGTCATCATTGCCGGCATCGCTCTGAACCTACTGGCCTATGCCCATCTCTTTACGCCGATCCCGATCAAATAGGATCGAGCGAGCGTAGCAGCCTGTTGGCCCAGGTTGCTGGTCTGGCGGATGTCTGGAGCGGAGCGCCAGGCCGGGACCTGGGCAACTGGAGTCTGAGTCTTCTCTCTGAGGAAAGGAGCGGTCATTGTCTGTAGCCAGTGCCTCTGCCGGAGCGCCTGAGCGGCTGCTGGTGCCGACGGCTGCCGGTGTGCAGCCGCTGGCCGATGGCCTCATCTATGCCCATGAGCACCTCTGGCTCGACCTGACCACGCCCGAGGACCCGGCGGGCAGGCTGGACCGTCTGGATTTGATCGCCGAGGAGCTGGTCGAGCTGAAGCAGCTTGGGGTGGCCGCGCTGATCGAGCAGACCTGTCGCGGCATGGGGCGCGACGTCGGGCGCCTGCGCCAGCTGCAGCTTGCCAGCGGTGTGCAGATCATTCCAAGCACCGGTTTCTATCATCAGCGCTTTCACCCGCCGGAGCTGGCGCACCTGAGTGTGGACGAGATTGCGGCCCTGCTGGAGGAAGAGCTAGGCACGGGTCTCGACGGCACCGGGGTGCGTCCGCTGGTGCTGGGAGAGATTGGCGGCTCAGGGAGCGTGCTCCATCCCAACGAGGAGAAGGTCCTGCGCGCCGTGGCCCGGGTCGCCAGGCACCAGGCGGTCGTCGTAGCGACGCATGCTCATCTGGGGCAGGGAGGACTGCGCCAGCTCCAGATCCTCTGTGAGGAAGGGCTGGCGCCGGCGCGCATCCTGATCGGTCACCTGGATCTGGCGCCCTCGCTGGAGGACGTGCTCGCTGTGGCGCGCCAGGGGGCCTACGTGGGCTTCGATACAGTGGGCAAGGAGCGCTATGCTCCCGATGAGCGGCGCCTGGCCTGGATTGTGGCCCTCTGCCAGGCCGGGCTGGCGGAGCGCCTGTTGCTCTCCTGCGATATCTCGCGCAACAGCTATCTACAGCGCCTCGGTGGGCAGGGCTATGCCTATCTCGTGCGCGACTTTCTGCCGCGCCTGCAGGCGGCGGGTCTGCCGGCGGCCACCATTGAGGGCCTGGTCGTGAGGAATCCGCGGCGCTTTCTGGCTGCCGCCCTGGGAAGGAGGGAGGCGTAAGCGTATGAGTATAGTGCATGTGGGGGCGCGTCTGCCGCCCTTGACGCTGGAGGAAGCGCGGCGCCTGCAGTTTCGCCTGATCGAGACGCTACGTCATCACTTCCCTGGCCAGGAGTGGCTGACGCGGGGCGAGCTGGGAGTCGGTGCCGACGGTGAGGGCAGCCGCTTCACACGTCGCGTCGAGCGGGTGCTGGCGGCCTTCTTCGGCAGCGAAGAGGCTGTGCTGGTGACCGGGGCCGGCACGGGAGCCATTCGTGCCGCCCTCTTTGCCCTCCTGCCGCCGCTCAGTCGTCTGCTCGTACACGACGCTCCACTCTACGCCACCACGGCGGTCACCTTCCGCGCCGCTGGCTACGTGCCCGTGCCCGTCGACCTGCACGATCTGGGACGCCTGCGCCAGGTCCTCAGCAGCGAGACGCTGCAGGCCGTCTATCTGCAGCACGCGCGCCAGCGACCGGATGATCACTATGATCTGGCGCAGGTGATTGCTGAGGTGCGGGCCGTCAGGCCGGAGCTGCCGATTGTGGTTGACGACAACTATGCCGTTGCCAACACGCCGCGCATCGGCGTCGAGCTGGGAGCGGACGTCAGTGCCTTCTCGGCCTACAAGCTGCTCGGGCCGGAGGGGATCGGGGTCGTGCTCTGTCGGCAGCAGCTGGCGCGGGCGATCCGGGCCGATATGTATTCGGGCGGCAGCCGCGTGCAGGGCTTTCAGGCTCAGGAGGTGCTGATCGGGCTGGCTCTGTCCTTCGTGGCCAATGCTCTGACCCAGGAGAGCGCCGAGGCTGTGGTGGAGCGCCTGCGCACTGCGCCGCCGCCGGCCTGTGCCCGCCACATCGTCGAGGCGCATGTGGCCAGCCTGCAGTCGCCGGTGGTGCTCGTGCGCCTGCGCTGGCCTCTGGCGGAGCGGGTCGTCGCGCGCGCCGCCGCTCATGGGGCAGCGCCCTTCCCAGTGGGGGCAATGGCCCGCTATGAGCTGGTGCCCCTCTTTTACCGCATCTCGGGCACGATGAGCGCGAGCCTGGGGGCCGAGGAAGCCCAGCATTGGCTGCGCATCAATCCCATGCGGGCCGGTCCCGAGACCGTGCTCGCCATTCTGGAAGAGGCACTGAGCGAGGTATGACTGTATGTTTCTCGACGCTGTGCGCCGGCGCAATCCCGGGCTGCTGCGCTGCGCGGCCCTGCTGCATCGCAGCGGCGTGATTCCGCCCAATACCTTTGTCTTCGACCGCGGCGCAGTGCGGCGCAATGCGGAGCGCCTGGCGGCACGGGCGGCGACGTTGGGGCTGGGCCTCTACTACATGGCCAAGCAGATCGCCTACGATGCCCAGCTGGTGGCGGCCATCCGCGCCTCTATTGCGGGAGCAGTAGCAGTCGACTGGATGGGAGCCGAGGCGCTGCTAGCTCAGGGGGCGGTGGTGCGGCACGTGGGCCATCTGGTGCCGGTGCCCCAGCGCCTGGTGCCGACCCTGATGGCTCAGGCGCGGCCCGAAGTCTGGACGCTCCTCGATCTGGAGGCGGCGGCGACCATCAGCCGGGCAGCGCTGGCCTTGGGGCGGGTGCAGCCGGTGCTCTTGCGCATCAACGGCGGCGACTTTTTTCCCGGTCAGGAGGGCGGTTTCGCGCCGGAGGAGGTGATGGCAGCGGCGACGGCGATCGCGCGCTTGCCCGGCCTGCGCCTGAGCGGCGTCACCAGCTATCCCTGTTTTACCTGGGACGAAGAGGCGGCCTGCTATCGCCCGACAGCTAACCTGGAGGCCCTGATCGCCTCGGCTGAGCGACTGCGGGCCGCTGGCTTCGCTATTGAGCAGATCAATGCGCCGGGCAATACCTCGCTGAGCGTGCTGCCGCTGCTGGCGCAGTACGGGGCCAGCCACGGCGAGCCGGGCCATGCTCTGACCGGCACGACGCCCGAGCAGAGTCTCGGTAGCAGCGAGGAGGAGCCTGCAGTGGTCTACGTCAGCGAGGTCTCGGCCCAACTCCCCGGGGGGCAGGCCCTGGCCTACGGAGGCGGACTCTATGCCCGCGCCCACGCTCGCCAGGCCCTGGTCGGTGAGAGTCCGGAGGAGCTGGAGGAGCGTGCGCCCGTGGTGGTGCGCTTTCCTCCACCGCAGTTCATCGATTATCAGTGCTTGTTAGAGCCGCCCCCTGGGCGCCGCCTGCCGACCGGGGCGACGGTGATCATGGCCTTCCGCTTCCAGCTCTTTGTCTTGCGCAGCTATCGGGCCGTGGTTGAGCAGGATGACCAGGGAAACTGGCAATTGCTTTCCTTGACACCGCCGACTTGGCAGCCGGCTTCTTTGCTGGCTGACCCTTCGGGAAGTGGTGGAGGATGAGCGGGGCGCCCACTGGAGGAGCGGGCGCCCCGCCTCTCTCGACCGCCTCGTTGCGGCGAGAGGATAGGACGGGGCGCCCCATGCGCAGAGAGCACCGCATGCAGCACCAAGGCCGGTGGTGCCTGTAGGGAGAGGGGTCTGACTCGTCGGTCTCTGGCGCGGGTCTCGCCAAAACCGGCCCGGTGCATGTCAGGGGTGCCGTGGGGGGCCACCTCCTATGAGAACAGCCCCAGCTCGACCCCCAGATGGAGGACATGGGGATGATTGCTATCCCGCTCTAGTAGGCGCTCGTAGAGCTGTTGCACCTGTTCCCTTCCCTGTCGAGATTGCATAAAGCGGGCCAGTCCCAGGGCTTCCTTAGCGCTGTGGGCACTGGCTTCCAGTTCATTGGCCGCCAGGTGTAGGCGGGCCTCGGTCAGAGAGAAATAGAGCTGCCAGAGCACCAGGTCTGGTGTCAGGGCTTGCCAGGCCAGGGCCAGCTCCTCGCGCGCCTGCTGCAGGAGCAGGCGGTCGCCCTGCTGTTGGCCGAAGGTCAGCAAGGTTTTGGCGCGCTCGTGGTGGACGCCAGCCAGGTTTAACTTCAGAAAGGAGCCGTCGTCTTCGGGGGGGCGGCGATAGGCCAGGGTGGTAGCCTGCTCCTGCCAGCGCCGACATTGGCTGCGCAGCGTCTCGTCCTCGACGGCAAAGGGGGCGTGGGCGGCGGCGCTCACCAGGTAAATGTTGCCCCGGAGCACCGGCTGAACGCGCTCACTGTACTGTAACGCGCCCTCAGCAGCCCGCTTGGCCTCGACGAGGTTGCCATACTCTAGCTGCGCTTCGGTCAGGCTCATCAGGGTGGCGCCGGCTAGCTGGGGGTCCTCCAGCTCCTCGGCCAGGCGCAGAGCCGTGTCGTAATAGTGGAGCACGCGCTGGCGAGCGGCGGGGTCGCTGGCTCCCTGGTCGCGCTCGATCTCGGCGGCCAGGCGGTAGTAGCGGCAGAGCAGGGCCTGCCAGGCTTCGCGATCGTGGGCTGGGGCCTGCTCTACGGCCAGCTCCAGACGGCTCAGACAGCGATTCAGACGATAGAGATAGTTGGCGAGCGTGCCCTGACGGCGGGCCTGCCAGGCCAGGGCCAGGATGTCCTCGTAGTGATAGTAGGCGTCTTCGGCAGCCAGTTCGCTGAGCGGCTCCTGGGCCGTGGGCGTTCCGTGGGCGTCCTGGTAGCCGAGCAGGCGCCAGTCGAGGCCGAGCAGGGCCGGAGGAATGCGCAGGAGCTTGGCCAGGAAGATCCGACGCGCGGTATCGTTCAGCATGGCGATCGCCTCCCATTCACGCACCGTGCGCCACTCGACGCCGGCGGCAATGGCCAGGTCTTGCTGCGTCCACCCACGTCGCTTGCGGTAGCAGGCGATGACCGCACCGTGATGCGGCTGGTTGTAGTCGCCGGGCGGGAAGTCGCCGTAGCGAGACCACCAGTACGAGCCAGTGATCATCTGTCTGGACCTCCTCCCTTCACTGTAAGCAGTATAACCGTAATCTTTTCAATTGAAAAGACGGTAGTTATGATGCTCATTTCTCCAGTGACATGTTCGGGCTATTGTTAGTATGCCATGCCTGACTTATAATTGTGGAGAGAGATCGATTTTTGATCTCTCGCCAAATTATGAATTATTGTTTAATTGCCGGTCCTGGCTCTCTGGCCGAGCCGGCTCGGCCAGAGAGCCAGAGGCAAAGAGAGGAAGAGATGGAGAGTGACGATCGATCGAGAGCGCCCCATGATGGCCCTGAGCCGCAAGCTGAGCGCGTGGCCTCTCTCTTGCAGCAGCTGGCTGAGGAGTACGAGGCGGCGCGTCGCGAGCTGGCGCAGGCCTCGTGTGACTACAGCCGCCGGGCGGTGGTTGAGGCGCATCTGCAGGTGGTGACGGCCTGTCAGGCTGAGCTGAGCCAGTTGCTGGGTGAGGCGCAGGTTCAGGCTCTGATCAAGGTGCGTCTGGAGGAGGTTGATCGGCGGCTGGCCGCTGAGGAAGGTGGAGGTGCCACGGCGCCGGGGGACCGTCCATTGGCCTGACTGGCTGCGGCTTCCTCTGCTGACCTGGTTCGCTGGTCTAGTCCAGGCTCCTGCCCAGCCTGGACCGGTGGTTAGCGGTCTGCTTCTCTGGCTTCCGGCAAGACTCGTCTGGGTCTCTTCTGGCACGGGCCTGGTCTCCTTTCTGTGTTTCTGTGTGGTTTTGTCCTTCTTCTTCCTTGTTGGCTCTCCTGGTAAGCTGACCGAGGCGGAGGGTGCTCAATTGAGGCCCTCACGCCGCGGGTAATAGCGTAGGGTGCGGGCGAGATAGCGGATGAGGCGCTGGCCCATGTGTAGCTCCGGGGGGCACGGCTGGAGACTGCGGCAGCGCTGCAACCGGCGCAGGGCGCTTTCGCTGAGGCCCAGCAGCCAGCGAAGCTGGCGAATCTCTGGTTCGCTGAAATAGAGCGGAGAGTCGGGGTCATGTTCCAGGATCTCCTGAGTGCGGGTCTGCAGCAGGCTGATGCCTTGCTCCAGTTCGATCAGGATCTCTAGCATGCAGTGGTCGTCGGTGTTCAGCTCGGGAAGGGGGCTTTCCAGCTCACTGATCTGCTGGTTCTCCCGCCAGCGCTGCCAGTGGGCCTGAGCATGTGGTGAGAGCAGCTCGCTGGCCAGGGTTTGGAGATCTTCAAGGGTGCGCCTGGCCAGCACCCACTCGAGCAGTCCTGGCAGGGGGAATGGTTGCGAGTTGGCCAGGATGGGGTGAGTGGAGCGATGGCGGCGTTTGGGTGACTGGCGCCCTTTCTTGTGTTTGTGGCGGCTCATGGCTTGCACCCCCAGACGGCCAGGAGGCCGCAGTGTGTGCCGTGGTGCTCCCATTCGGCGGGCAGGGCGGCCAGGGTCTCCTTTACCTGAGAGAGGGGGACCTGGTTGACGCTGGCCAGAGCGGGGGCGACGCTCTCCAGGGAGGCGAGCAGGTCCTGACGGAAGAGGGGGGCGCCATGTGCTTTGCCCGCGAGAGGGGCCTGACAGTGGCGTACGACCGGGTCGAGGCCGAGGCTGCGCAGCCAGTCGGGGAGCTGGAGGGGGGCGGCCATGTGCAGACCGCGCCGGGCGGCCAGGGCTTCGAACCAGGTGCGGACCTGGGCATGGCGTGGGCCTTCGTGGAAGACTTCATTGGTGGCTTCGACGAGTTCGAGCCAGCCGCCGGGTCGGGTGACGCGCAGCAGGTCGGCGAGGACGCCGGGCCAGGCGGTGAGGGGGATGGCGGCGGCGAGGAGGCGCTGATGGACGTAGTCGAAGGAGGCGTCGGGGAAGGGGAGGCCGCTGAGGAGGTCGGCCTGGATGGATTGGCAGCGTGGGGGCAGGGGGCTACGCAGGAGGGAGAGGTCTTTGTCGAGGGCGATGAGCCGGGCCTGGCGCCAGCGGCGGGCGGCCTCGCGCAGCCAGATGCCGGTACCGCTGCCGACGTCGAGGATGGCCTGCGGGTGCTGGACGGGGGCGAGGAAGTGGGTGCCGAGCAGTTGGCGCAGGGCGAAGTGTTGCAGGTCGAGGCGGTCCTGTTCCTGGCGGGAGCGGGGCAGGACGTAGGGGTCGTCCGGCCCGCTGGGCGCCAGGGAGCCGGCGGCGGCCTGGGCAGCCTGGCTGGCTGGAAAGCCGAGCAGACGGGTAAGCCAGTGGCGGATCATGCGTGCTCCTCCTCTTCTGTGGTCTGGCGGGAGAGCAGGCGATGTAACTGAACAGCCCACTGCGAGCGCGGTAGGCGCGGCAGAACAATGGGCTGCGGCGCGGTGAGGCAGAGGTCACGCAGGCGACAGCGCGCGCAAGGGCGCACGAGCTGCCCGGGCGCTCGGTATGAAACAGGTTGGGGTGCGGTGGCCATTGGCCGATTTCCTCCTTCTTTTATCGCTGCAATAGTCCCTCTGCAGCAAAGGTGCATGCTGCCAAAGCTCTTATCAATCCAAGTTCTCCTTGGAACGGCTACTTTATCATTGGCCCCTTCTTATCCTAAGAGGCCGCTCCTGACCTTTGCTATGTAGCTGGGCCAAAGCTGAAATTCCATTTCTGGATGCATCTGCCTGCCAGGCAGCAGTCTTCCTTGCCGTGGAGGCTGCTGCCCCAGCCCTGCCCTGAGAGGAGCAACAGTCTCTTTCTCTTTCCAGGTGCTGGGGAAACGTCACCATAAGGACCCCTGGCTTGTAGGGTGGTTGTCACTAGCGGTTCTATTTGAATGGATAAATCGCCATACATATCGCGTTACTATCCATGAGTATAGCCTGCGTTTCTGGCAGGGAGCCTTATCTAAGCTATCAGTTCTGCAGGATTTCCCTTCAGTTGTAAAGGCTTGGCCAGCATTGAGTGGTGTTAACACCGCTCTTTCTTCTGCAGAGACTCTTGTCTGTGTTATACTGTCGATAGTTGATGGATAGATTGAGGGCGGAAAGTGAGGAAGAAAGACGCTGTGTTTATAGGAAGAGGAGGAGTGTCTGTAGATGGGGCCGCTGGATGACGATCCTGGTAAACAGCTGCAGAGAAAGGTCAATCTGCTTTTGCGTACAGCGCGAATGCAGCGCGGCTGGAGTCAGCAACAATTAGCAGACTTTGCGGGCATTAGTGTTGCGACAGTAGAGCGTGCAGAGCGTGGAGAGCCGATCCGCATAGATAGCGTACAGCGTCTCTGCCAATGCCTGGGACGTACGCCGGAAGAGTTAGGATTAGTCCCTCCTTTGGTAGGAACAGGACAGATATCGGCAGGACCGTCAGCTGCCCTGTTGCGAGGATCATCGATTTCTGCTGCTGTGCCCCCTTTCACTACGGGCTTTGTGCAAACAGAAAAAGATGCCAACGACGAGGAAGAGGCCATGAAGAGACGAGATGCTAGCTTGCTCCTTGCCAGCCTTGCAGGGGGGATGATTGCAGTTCCATCCAGCTCAATTGCTTCTATTGCCTCCCTGTGGTCAGATGAGCTTTTGGCCCTCTACAGGCGAGCTGTAGAAGCATGCCAGGGCCTCTACAATGAAGGTAAATTTATCTATCTAGAGGCTATCCTCCCTCTCTATATTCAGCAGCTTAGCGCCCTTGCAGAACGTACTTCGCCGCTGCAGCGAGAATCTGCCCGTCTGGCTGCTTCAGCCTGTGAGTTGGGATGTGCCCTTGCGACTGAACGCACTGATTTTGGTACAGCGATCCAGTACGGCAAACGAGCCCTCGACTTTGCGCGGCAAGCTCAGGATGCAAGCCTCTCTGTTGTTGCTTGTATACGCCTTGCTAATGTCGGTTGGCACCAGGGACAAGGGACTGTCGCCATACGTGCCTACCGGCGCGCATTGACCTTTGTAGATGAGGAAAAGTCGTCTATCTCTCCTGCCTTGAAGGGGCGAATCTACGCCGGCCTAGCTGAGGCTTCAGCGCTCTGTGGAGATCGAGCAGGGGCCAGTCAAGCGCTTGACCTGGCCTACCAGCATTATGTTGCCGAGAATGGTCCACGCCGCTATGCGCTCTACATCTTTGGTGACGTTCAGACGCGTCTTTTGCTTGGGCAAATACATGAAGCACGCTCAGCCTTGGAGCAAGCAGCCAGGGAGATTCCTCCAGAGACCCTCACCGGCATCTACCGCGTGGATTTCCTTTATTACCAGGCTGCTCTTGCCCATGCCCAAGGGGATCTTGAAGCGGAATGCACATTCCTTGTTAATGGGATTTATCAAGCCAGGAGTATAGAGTCACGTCTTTACTTTCATAAATTTGCGAATAGCTACCAAGCGCTTAAATTGCAATGGAAGCATGAAAAGAGAGTGACGAGCTTAGAGGAGCATTTTCAGCTCTGGTAGTAAGCGAAGGGTTCCCGTCGGGCTAGCCGGTTCCATGAACAGGCAATCGAGGGCATTGCGTCTGGCGCGCAAGCGTCGCGGGTGGAGTCAGCGCGAGCTGGCCGATTTTGCGGGGGTCTCGCTCTCGACGGTCGAGCGGGCTGAACGCGGGGAGGCGATCCGCATTGATAGCATCCAGCGTTTGTGTCGCTGTCTTGAGGCCTCGCCCGAAGCGTTGGGCCTCTTGGGCTTGCCAGCCGAGGAAGGTTCTGGCCGTGCTCTGGCTGAGGATCTGCGTGAGTTGATGGCGCCTGCCGGCCAGGAGTTGCCGCCACTCGCCCAGCTTTGCGCTCAAGACCTGCTGGCTGCCTATCAGCGAGGCATCAGGGCCCTGCAAGATCTCTACTTTGGCGGCGCCCCTGCTCAGGTAGAGGCCCTGCTGCCCCTCTATAGGGAGCAAATCATGCTGCTGGCCCAGTCGCCGACGCTGAGCCAGGCAGGAGCCGCGGCGCTGGCGGCTCAGGCCCAGTTGCTGACCTGCGAGCTGGCGACCGATCGCGAAGACTTCGGACAGGCGGCGCGGGCTGGTAAGCGGGCGCTGGAACTGGCCAGGCGAGCCGGCGATCGCAATCTGGCAATAGCGGCCTGGATTGGCCTGGCTAACCTCCATTTTCACCAGCGACAGAGTGCGGCAGCCCTGGCCTGCTACCAGCAGGCTGTGGCGCACTTCACGCCGGCGGTCACGCCCCTGCTGAAAGGGCGGACGTACGCAGGACTGGCGGAAGTGTCTGCTATGCGCCAGGCCAGGCAAGAAGCGCTCCGCGCCAGGGAACTGGCTTACGAGCACTATCCGCAGCGGCCTGAAGAGGACCCAGCCTATAGCTATCAGCGGTCGAGCCGCTACTCGCTCTATGTCTTTGGAGATGCGCAGACACAGCTCTTTCTGGGGCAGCCGAAAGCGGCAGAGAAGGCGCTGCAGGCATTGGAGGGGGAGACGAGCGATCCAGAGCAGGAACCTATCACAAGGGTGGATCTGCTCTACTACTATGCGCAGGTGCGCCTGCAGCAGGGATCGATGGAAGAGGCCGGCAGCGTCGTGGCTGAGGCGGTGCAGTTGGCGCACCGGTTGGGGTCGCGGCTCTACTTCAACAAGCTGGCAGAGGTCTATGAGCGTCTGCGGGAGCGCTGGCCGCATGAGCGGCAGATTGGGGCGCTGGAGGATCTCTTTGATCCCTGGTAGAGGGAGCGGGTGGGGAGGTACCCAGGAAAAGGCTGACCTGCAAGGAGCTGGGAGCCAGCGAGGGAGACGGACAAACATCTGATCTCCTTCCTCTCTCTTCTCTCCAATAAAAGCTTGTTGCTTACCAGCATGTAGAACTGAAGCTGTGAAGCTGTCAGGGGCCAGGGCGGGCACAGTCTTCTCTTATTTACTTGTCTGCTTCTATCCTAAGAGACCGCTCCTGTCCTGTGCTATGTAGCTGGGCAGAAGCTGAAATTGCATTTCTGGATGCATCCGCCTTCCAGGCAGCAGTCTTCTCTGCCGTGGTGGCTGCTGCTGAGTGGCCTCGCCCGGGCCAGGTGATCCGCTACTGCCGGTGTCTGAAGCGGCGTCCTGATGGCAAATGCTGGACCCAGGCCGACCTGGCGCGGGCGTGCGCTGTAAGCATGCAGAGCGTTTGCAATCGGTGACCTGCCTGGAGGGGGAGAAGCGGGAGCAAAGGGAGCAAGAGGATACCTGGCTCCAGGCAGGCCAGGCGTGGGCACGAGGACAGAGCTGACGAGACTGCCACCTACCACGACCTCAGTGCGCTTCCCCCAATGGTTCCCGAGAGAGGGAATCGATCCCTGCCATCGATTGTCAAAGCAATCGCTCGCCTTTTTCACTGGTCTAGTCTCGCTATCAAGAGATGATGAACTCCTGGTTCTGCTTTTCCTTCGGAAGCTCTTGCGTTGCTCTCCCTCCCTCCGTATACTGGCTCTAGCGTTTACGTGGCTTCCCTGTTTTCCGCAGAGGGAAAGGAGCGCCTGATAGCAATGGCTGCTACGTCTGAATCGCTGGGGAGCTGTCATGATCGCGCTGGCGGTTGTCCCTGGTGGGTACAGCTTGGCTATCCGCCTTTTGAGGCGGGGCCTGATCACCTTCCTCGCCCGGGGCAGGTGGTCCGTCACTATCGGCGTCTGAAGCGGCGTCCTGATGGCAAGCGCTGGACCCAAGCCGACCTGGCGCGGGCGCTGGGCGTCACTGAAAGGTATGTGAACCTCATGGAGCATCACGACGAAGGCTTTGACAGTTTCTCTCGACGACGATTTCTCGCGGAGATCCTGGCCATCCCTCCTGTCCTGTTGGGCCTGGCGGAGCTGCCGGGTTTCGGGCAGCAGACTGCAGCGCTGCAACCTCCCGCAGTGATCAGCCGTCCGGCCATTGATGTGGAGCAGGTGGCACGACGTTTGTCCGCCTTGAATCGCAAAGGGGACCTCAGTACCGCTGGCCCGGAGCTGCCAGTGGTTGAGACCACCCTGGGCGGGCTGTATGAGGCGTTGCCGTTTGCCAGAGGAGATCAGCCACACCTCAAACGCTTGCTGGTGGGTTATCACACCCTGGCGGGTTCGGTACTGCGCGATGAGCAGCAGCCGCAGCGAGCGCTGGAGCATCTCAACAAGGCTGTTGGTTGGGCCAATTCGCTGCAGCAGGAGCCGCAACTGGCCTTTGCACTCTACCGACGGATGACGGCCCTGATCGAGTTTGGCCAGATTGAGCAGGCGCTGCAGGATGAGCAACGGGCGCGGCGGCTGCTGCCGCGTCTGCCGGCTGATTTGCGGGTCGCGCTCTTGCTGCGCGGTGCGCTGGCTCAGGCGCGGACAGTGGAGGCGCAACGCCGGCCAGGCGGGGTGCTGGCGCTGTTGGATGAGGCGGCTGCCTGGCTGGGCGAGGCCCTGGCCGGCTCGGGAGGAGATCATCACTATCATCTGCCTTTGAGTAGGGAGCGTTTTCAGATCGATCGGGCCGCGGTGCTGTTGGCGCTCAACTGGCCCCGGGAGGCGTTGGATAGTCTGCCAACGCGCCAGTTGAGCGGTATGACGCGCGCCAATGTCTATGCAGAGCTGTTGGCGGCGGAGGCCTATGCGCGGCTGGGCGAGTATGAGCAGGCGGCGGCGCTGGGCCTGGAGGCGGTACCTGTGGCGCACGCGATCCGTAGTCAGGTGAATCTGGACCGGGCGCGCCGGCTCGTGGAGCAGCTGGCGGCTTCGCCGTTTGGCAGTGCGCCGGAAGTGGCGCGCCTGCGGTTGTTGCTGAACCAGCCGGGACGCGGGCGCGGGCGCACTCTCTAGACCAGGCCGGGCGAGGCAAGCAGCTCTGCAATGAAGATGGGGCCTGCCTGGGATGCCAGGCCGAAGGGAGGGGAAGCCAGAGGCTGATGCTGGATCTCAACTTCCAGGCAGGCCCTCTGGTCTCCTTGGTGACGGCAGGCTGAGCGAGGCCGCTGCTGTTCGCCCTCGCTGGAAGTGCTAAGGGAAAAGCCACGCTCCCATGAGCGTGGCTTTTTTTTGGTGTTCCAGTCCCAAACCGGGCTAAAGCGGCTTGCTGACTCTGCTGCGACGTTGTGTCCTTCCCGCCGCTTACATAGTTCTAGTCCCTAAACGGGCTAAAGCAGCTTTCTGACGTGCTTTTGCCGGAGCGCGGCGCGGATGGCACGCGAGTTCTAATCCCTAAACGGGCTAAAGCAGCTTTCTGACTCAGTCGCCTTGATCAGGTTCACCAGGTAGAGACCATAGCGTTCTAATCCCTAAACGGGCTAAAGCAGCTTTCTGACAGGGAGAAGAGGTGGAGGCAGGAGATCCGACCGAGATTGTTCTAATCCCTAAACGGGCTAAAGCAGCTTTCTGACCATAATATGCCATGATCGCCCGCGCGCTCGTAATGATGGTTCTAATCCCTAAACGGGCTAAAGCAGCTTTCTGACTTTGAGCGATCTGCCGGACGCTCTCCCCAGGGGCCTGGTTCTAATCCCTAAACGGGCTAAAGCAGCTTTCTGACTTTGAGCGATCTGCCGGACGCTCTCCCCAGGGGCCTGGTTCTAATCCCTAAACGGGCTAAAGCAGCTTTCTGACGGCGCGCGCTCCTGGAGTGGACCCGGCAGCAGGCCGCCCAGGAGTTCTAATCCCTAAACGGGCTAAAGCAGCTTTCTGACACCAAAAACCGGCTTTCAGAGAAGCCGGTCACAAGGTTCTAATCCCTAAACGGGCTAAAGCAGCTTTCTGACCCGCTTGCCGGACGACGCGCTAGAGGAATTCGTCTTGTTCTAATCCCTAAACGGGCTAAAGCAGCTTTCTGACCTAGTATGGAACAGGAGGTACACAATGAAGAATCGCCGGGTTCTAATCCCTAAACGGGCTAAAGCAGCTTTCTGACGCTCGCTCTGACAGCTGACTTGACGCTGGCTTTGCGTGGTTCTAATCCCTAAACGGGCTAAAGCAGCTTTCTGACGCTGAGGGAGCACGTGTCGGAAATGCCGATCTGGGGTTCTAATCCCTAAACGGGCTAAAGCAGCTTTCTGACTCCGTCCCCGTACGCCTCCGTGGAGGTTGCCGGCCAGTTCTAATCCCTAAACGGGCTAAAGCAGCTTTCTGACCCACGTGGTCCTGACGTTGCCACATGGTTCTTTCCTCCTGTTCTAATCCCTAAACGGGCTAAAGCAGCTTTCTGACAGCACCCTCTCTAATGTAGCATCTGGAGCGGCCTCTGTCAAGCTTTTTCGAGCATCCCAAAAAAGCGGTCATCAGTGACCGCTTTTTTGCGGTAATGATGCCAGCCATAATGGCCCTGGAGGCGCCTGAAAAGCCATTCGAGGATCGCTGCGTGGAAAAGCCGGAGCCGAGATGCTCGAAGCGACGAGCACCAACGGCAACAATGACTTGAGGAATATTTCTCTCTCTAGGAGAGCAAAGGATATTTTTAGCTCGTGAGTCCAAGATGGCTCGACCCTGCAGTGCTGGCAGGTCAGTGCCCTGTGCTGAAGAGGGCGAAGCAAGTGAATGGAAGCGGCTAATTCAGTGAGCGAGAGCGAGCGGTCAGCAAGGGGAGGAAGCCGCAACGACTGCCGCCGTAGGCCGTAGACGGTGGATGGGTCGCTCCTGCCCTGCTCTCCGAGGCTCACACGGCCAGCGCAGAAGCAGCACTAGCGAGCGAGCCGCCGCACCGTCCGGCGCCTGTCGCCGTGTGAGAGAGAAGAAGGATCAGCAACCCTACTGATCTGAGGGAAGCACGCGGCGCAACATGCTAATCACGAGCGCCATCTGCTCTTTGAGTGTAGCATTATCGGCTTGGAGAGCAGAAAAACGCCGCATTGCTTCCTCCTGGAAGCGAAGCGTCTGTTCCTCAAAGCGGATCAGGCGCTTCTCCTGGCGCTCGAAATCGAGCTTCAGGCTGTCCTGGGCGGTCTCAATGCGCGTCAGCGCCTGACGCATATTGCGGTGATCAATGGCCAGGAGATCGACTTTGCCCAGCTCTGCTTTGAGCATCGCGATCTCCTCTTGCAGAGGTGCCAGCTTTTGATCGATCAGTTGCTCAACTTCCTCCCGACTTAGCATGCGATCGACTCCTCATCATATTTCCTGAAGGCATACGCTGTTTCCTACCGCGCGGGCTGCTTGCTCAAAGCGAGACCGCCCACTGTGAGCATAACATCCCGGGCGTCTCCCGTCAAGCAACGCCAGGCAATCCCTGGCTGTCTCTCGCCTATGGGCCTGGCAGGCTCCCGGCTCCCCACCGCTCTCCCTCTTGGGGGCCGACCTTCTCCTGCCCGCTTGACTTTCGTTTATCGATAATTTATTCTTGATAGAGAGCAGCGGCACAGAGACATGTGCCGGCCTGGCTAGCCTGGACCTGCTCTTGCTTTACTACTTGCTTGCTTCTGAGTGCGCCAGCCGTGTGCACGCGCCACACGGCCCGGCCAGCGTTCAGCGCGAGGAACGCTCACACCCGACCAGGGCCGGCAGGATAGCCAGAGGGCGCGCCAGCCCAGCGCTGCGCAGAAGCCAGACAGCCCTCCCTGTACCCGAGGTCGGGACCCGTTTTCAGAGAGGAAGGCTTATTTTATGAGCAGCAACGACGAAGTCCTGGGCACATTCTACGGTGACGAGAGCTTTCCCATCAGTTGGGAAGAGGGCGAGCAGGAACTGTTCTGGATCTACGACGACCTGCACATCCCTAACCCCGTCTCGCCCATGTTCTTCGACATCGGCGGCTGGTGGCTCACCTGCGACCACATGTTCCGGCGCTTCGGCACCCCTTTCGCCTGCGACTGGATCGCCAAAAACATCAACGGTTACGTCTACACCGCCGCCGTACCCGCCGACTCCTCATTACACGCCGAAGCTACCGAATACCAGGCGCGCTACGTCCCGCGCGTCCCGCGCGATCCCGACTATCCCCAGAAAATCGGCGCCTACATGAACGCCGTCCTGCCCCACTACGCCCACAACTTCCTCGACTGGTGGCAGACACGGCTGCGTCCCGAAATGGAGCGCAACTTTGCCTACCTCGACAACTACGACACCGAGCACGCCAGTCTCGTCGAGCTAGCCGTCCTCCTCGAGGACGCCATCGACATCCACGACCGTCACTGGAAAATCCACTGGATGCTCAACTTTGCCCAGTTCTCTTCGACTCTCAACCTCAACGCCCTCATCCAGGAAATCAAAGGCCAGGTCGACCCCAACCTGATGGGGCGCCTGCAAAGCTCGCTGGCCGACCGTAACTGGGACTCCATCGAGGCCCTCTGGCGCATCAAAGAAGAGATCAAGGCCGACGACGACCTGCGCCAGCTCTTCAAGCGCGGCGAAACCGCCGCCGACATCTGGCGCGCCCTGCAACAATCCTCGCGCGGCCAGCAGCTCATTCGCGAACGCATCGAGCCGTATCAGCAGGAATTCGGCTACAAATCGATCTGGTCCCACGAATTCGCCTTCCCCACCTGGAAGGAGCAGGCCACGCCGATCATCGAGATCCTGCGCGGCTACCTGGAGACCGACTACGACTATCCGCGCACCATCCAGGGCGTACGCGAGGACCTTGACCGCGCCATTCACGAACTGATGGACGACGTCCCACCCGGCGAAGGGCGCGAGCGCCTGCAGCAGGCCCTTGACCTCTCACTGCGCATGAACCCACTCACCCCTGATCACCACTTCTACATCGACCAGGGGACCAACGCCCGCCTGCGCCTGGTGCTCATCGCCATCGGCAAGAAGCTGGTCCAGGCCAAACTGCTCGACGACCCCGAAGACGTCATGTACCTGCGCTACAACGAGCTGCGCCTGCTCATGACCAATCCCGGCGCCGTCCCCGCCCGCGAACTGGTCTCGCAGCGGCGCGACGAGCGCGAGCGCGCCTACAACATTCGCCCGCGCGAATGGGTCGGCACCGCCACCAAAACGGCCCTGGCCTTCCCCTACAACGCCCTCTGGGGCTTCCCGGAGAAGTTCTACAAGCAGCCGCCCCAGAAGAGCGACGAAATCCGCGGCCTGGCCGCCTCGCCCGGCGTTATCGAAGGACCGGCGCGCGTCGTCCTCTCACTGGAGCAGTTCGACCAGGTACGCGAAGGCGACATCCTCGTCTGCCGCATGACCAATCCCGCCTGGGTCGTACTCTTCACGCGCATCGTCGGCCTCGTCACCGACGCCGGCGGCGTGACCTCGCACCCGGCGGTTGTCTCGCGCGAGTTCGGCATCCCGGCAGTGGTTGGCACCTCCGACGCCACCCAGCGCATCAAGACGGGCGACCGCATCCGCGTCAACGGTGCCACCGGCGTAGTGGAGGTCCTTGCTTGACGCTGACACGCAAGAGCCTGCGCCAGCAGATCAAAGAGATCCTGCTCACACGCATCCTGCAGGGCGAGTACCGACCCGGCGACCGCCTGATCGAGCTGCAGATCGCCCAGGAATTCGGCACCAGCCAGGCGCCGGTGCGCGAATCCCTGCGTGAGCTAGAGGCCCTCGGCTTCGTCGAGTCGGTCCCCTACCGCGGCGCGCGCGTGCGCGCTGTCTCCCAGCAGGAACTGGCCGAAGTCTATCCCGTGCGCGCCGCCATTGAAGAGGTGGCGGCGCGAGCGGCGGCGGTCCGCCTGGCCGGCGACGTCGGTGCCCTGGAGGCCGAGATCGCCGCCATGCACCGCGCTGCCGACGACGGCGACCTCTATGCCCAGGTCTGCCACGACGTCGCCTTCCATCGCCTGATCGTCGACGCCTGCGGCAACCGCGTCCTGCAGGAAGTCTGGCGCTCGCTGCGCATCGAGGCCCGCACCCTCATCAGCGTCGTCAAAACCGAAATCGAGCCGCACCACCTGGCCGACATGCATCGTCCCATTCTGGAAGCGCTGCGCGCCGGCGACGGCGACCTGGCAGGCCGCCTGCTGCGCCAGCATGTCGAATTCTTCGGGGAACTGGTCCTGAAAGGAGAACACGCATGACTCGCCTTGTCGATCTCTCAATGCCGGTGCACAAGGGCATGATGACCTTCCCGCGCGTCGTCCCGCCGGCCCTGCTGATGTACGAGACCTGGCAAGAATTCGCCGAAGGCATCGGCGCCGCCCAATACGGAGCCACCTGGCTGACGGCCTCCTATCTCGTCATCCAGGGCGACCACATCGGCACCCACTGCGATGCCCTCAAACACGTGCGCGGCCCCGAGGCGCCCGGCCCCGAAGGCATTCCCCTGGAGTACTGCTACTCCGACGGCGTCGTCCTCGACTTCCGCGACAAGCCCTACGGCTACGGCATCACGCGCGCCGACATTGAGGAAGCCCTGGCCAGGATCAACTACACCCTCAAGCCGCGCGACATCGTTCTGATCCAGACCGGCGCCTCAGCCTACAATACCGAGCCACGCTATCTCACCGATCACTGCGGCATGACGGCGGAGGCCACCCGCTACCTGATCTCGCAGGGCGTGCGCATGATGGGAACCGATGCCCCAACCTTCGACCCGCCCGTCTGGGCCATGTTCGAGCGCAAACAGTTCTGGGAAGCCCACCTGGTCATGAAAGAAGAAGACTACTGGCACCTGGAGAACCTGGTCAATCTTGATCAGCTGCCGCCCTGCAACTTCAAAGTGGCCGTCTTCCCCATCAAGTGGGTCGGTACCACCGGGGCGCCCGTGCGCGCCGTCGGCATCGTCGAAGATGAGGGCTAGCGCCGGCAGTCAACGAGCGACGAGAGAGAAGGAGTGCGTGTATCATGCGACAGCAAGTGCAGGGGGCGATCCTCTGGTTTGACGAGGAAGCCTGCTGTGACGTGCGCCAGGCCGGCGGCAAAGGGGCCAGTCTGGCAACGATGACCGCCCAGGGCCTGCCGGTACCGCCGGGCTTCGTCATTCCGGCCTGCGTCCTGGAGCAGTCGGTCGACCGCGAGCGTCTCCTTGCCCTGGCACTGGACCAGCGCCACGCCGAAGCTCAGGAGCTGGTCCGTCAGGCCGAACCGCCACGCGAGGCCATCGTGGCCGCCTACGAGCGCCTTGCGCCCGGCAATGGCCTGGTAGCCGTGCGCTCCTCGGCCTGTGCTGAAGATTCCGAAGCGGCCAGCTACGCCGGCCAACAGGAGACCTACCTCAACGTGCGCGGGGCCGAAGAGGTCTGTCGCCGTGTCGTCGACTGCTGGGCCTCCTTCTTCAGCGAGCGCGCCCTCTTCTACCGCGCGCGCAAAGGCTCGCTGCGCGACCTTGGCATGGCCGTCGTTGTCCAGAAGATGCTTGCCCCCGAGAAGTCTGGCGTCCTCTTCACGGTTGACCCCGTCAACCGGCGCCGCGACCGCCTGATCATCGAAGCGGTCTTTGGTCTCGGCGAGCAAGTCGTCTCGGGCGAAGTCACTCCCGACCACTACGTGGTCGATCGCGCCGGCGCCATCAAGCGCGAGCAGATCGTCGGTACACAGCGCGTGCTGGAACCGGAGGAGGTTCGCCGTCTGACGGAGCTGGGCCTGCACCTGATGGAGCTGTTCGGCGTCCCCCAAGATATCGAGTGGGCCATCGAAAACGGACAACTCTATCTGCTGCAGTCGCGTCCCATTACCACCCTCTGAGCGGCTGCGCTGCTTCTTCTTTTTCTTCTTCCTTCCTTGCCAGGCTCGCCCGTCCTGCCGCTACGATCCACCGGAAGGTGAGGCCGGAGTGAGACGGGGCGGGCGAGCGGGTGGGAAGGACAGATAGGTGGGTGGCACTGGACCACCCCGGGCGACGGGCCAGAGCGATGGCGCCTGTCGCCCGACGCAACGAACGTGCAATGCAAGTGTGCGAGTGAGAGAGCGCGAGAGCTAGCGAGCTAGAAAGAAGCTGGAAGCCTTATGGCCAGACCAATTCCTGCGTGGCTTGCCCCGACCTCCCTGGAGGAGGCCCTGGAACTGCGCGCCCGCTATGGCGAGGAGGCCACGGTTGTGGCCGGCGGCACCTTTGTCGGCATTCTGATCAATCAGGGCCTGTTGCAACCCGCTGCCCTGCTCACCCTACGCCAGATAGCGGAACTGGCCTACCTCCGCGTCGAGGATGCCAGTGCCAGCGGCAAGCCTCTGCTGCGCATCGGCGCCATGACCACTCACCGCGCCCTGGAGCGCTCGCCGCTGGTTCAGCGCGGCTGGCCTGTGCTGGCCAGCACCTTCGCCCTGGTCGCCAGTCCGCGCGTGCGCAACCAGGCCACCGTCGGCGGAGTCCTGGCCGATGCCGACTATGCCTCTGATCCGCCGGCCCTGCTGCACGCCCTCGGCGCCAGCGTCGTCGCGCGCAGCCCCCAGGGCCAGCGCCTGATCTCCGTCGAAGAGCTGATTGTCGGCCACTATGAAACCAGCCTGCGCCCCGACGAGCTGCTCACCGAAATCCAGGTTCCCGGAGGGATCGAGGGAGCCGTCTACCGTAAATTCCGATCGCGCTCCAGCGAAGACCGCCCCTGCGTGGCCGTCGCCGCCGTGCGTCGTGAGGGACGCCTGCGCGTCACCGTCGGCGCCGTCGCCGAGCGCCCGCAGTATTTTCCCGAAATCTGCGCTCTGGCCGAGGGCCAGGCGGGCATCGATGCGGAGCTGGCGCGCGAGATCGGCGAGCGCTACGCCGCCGCCATCGAGCCGCTCAGCGACGCGCGCGGCTCGGCCCACTACCGCCGGCGCGTCATCGCGGTCGAGGTGCGCCGAGCGCTAGAAGATCTCCATCAGCAGATCATCGCCACGGGAGGAGGGAGCCAGCGCCATGTCTAGAGCCATGCCTGAGCCAGGCGAGAACACCCATCGTACTGAACCTGACCCGCGCGTGACCGGGGCCATCCGCTATGCCCAGGATGTCGAGCTGCCTGATATGCTCTATGCCTGCATTGTGCGCTCGCCCTACGCCCATGCCCGTGTTCTGCGCGTTGACACCTCGTCCTTGCCCGCCGATGTAGTGGCCTTGACTCCCGACGACGTACGCGCTCTCGGCCTCTACGGCTGCCAGATCAAAGATCAGCAGGTGCTGGCCGTTGAGCGCGCCCTCTACATTGGCGACCCGGTGGCCGCCGTGGCTGCCGCCAGCCCACGGGCCGCGCGCGAAGCCGCCGAGCTAATTGAGGTCGACTACGAAGAGCTGCCGGCAGTCTTCGACGCTGTCGAGGCCATGCAGCCGGGCGCGCCCCTGCTTCATGAAGATCTGGCCATCTCCGACAACGACGCCGCCTACTTCGGCATGCGCCCCGAGCCGCAGCGCAACGTCTGCCACCACTTTCGCATCCGCCACGGCGACATCGAGCAGGGCTTTGCCGAGGCCGACGTCATCGTCGAAGAGACCTATCGCACACCCAGCGCCCAGCATGTCCCGATGGAGCCTCATGCCTGTCTGGCGCGCTGGACAGCCGACGGGCGCCTGGAGGTCTGGACGGGGACGCAGACGCCCTTTAACCTGCGCATGGACCTGGCCGGCATCTTTGGTCTGCCCCAGGAGCGCATTCGCATCATCGCCCCGCCGATGGGAGGCGCCTTTGGCTCCAAAACCTTCGTGCGCTACGAGGCCATCGTCGCCTGCCTGGCGCGCAAGGCCGGGCGCCCCGTCAAGCTCGTCCTGCGGCGTGACGAGGAATGGCTGACCCTCAACCGCCATCCGTCCACCATCCATGTCAAGCTGGGCGCCAGACGCGATGGGACCCTGGTCGCCAAGCAAGTCACCTGCTGGGCCAACACCGGCGCCTACGCCGACTGCGGCCCCGGCGTCGCCCAGAAGATGGGCTTCGCCTCGCCCGGTCCCTATCGCATCCCTCACGTCTGGGTCGACTCCTACTGCGTCTATACCAACCTGCCATCAAACGGCGCCTTCCGCGGCTACGGGGCCACGCAAGCCGTCTGGGCCTCGGAGCGCACAATGGACCTCCTGGCCGAACGCCTGGGGCTGGACCCGCTGGAGCTGCGCCTCAAGAATGTGCTGGTTGATGGCGATCGCTACTGTACGGGCGAAGTCATGCACGATGTGCATTTCGCCGACTGCCTCAAGGCGGTAGCCGGGCAGATCGGCTGGCACGAGGGGCGGCGCGGCAAGGGCCTGGCCGTGCTGCTCAAGGGCATGCAGACGCCGAGCCGGGCCTCAATCGTCGTCGAGGCCAACGATGATGGCAGCTACACGGTCCACTGCGCCACCGCCGAGATGGGCCAGGGGGCCTGGCGAGCCATCCGCATGCTGGCCGCCGAACAGCTCGGCGTGCCTGTCGAACGTGTGCACTTCCCTGTGCCGGACACCGACATTGTGCCCTACGATACCCGCACCACCTCCAGCCGCTCGACCTACATGATGGGGCGGGCCCTGGTGGAGGCTGTGCGCCAGCTCAAGGAGAACGGCGAGCTGGGCTACGGCGAGTGCGTCAACGAGGGCGGCCTCGATCCCGACACGGGCCAGGGCATCGCCTCGACCCACTGGCATCAGGGAGCCGCTGCCGCCGAGGTGCGAGTCGACGAGGAGACCGGCAAGCTGGAGGTTGTTCACCTGCACACGGCCATCTACGCCGGGCGCGTCGTCAATCCGCCGGCGGCCCAGCTGCAAAACGAAGGCTCGATGATCATGGGACTCGGCAGCGCCCTCTTCGAGGAGATCACCTTTGCCGAGGGCCAGGTCACCAACGCCAATCTCTCCGACTACAACATCCCGGCGGCTGATGACCTGCCGCGCATCACCTATGACCTCATCGAGCGACCCGGCGCCGAGATCCACGGGCTGGGCGAGACCGCCCTACCGCCGGTGCCCGCCGCCATCGGCAACGCCCTCTTCTCGCTCGGCATCCATGTGCGCGACCTGCCGCTCACGCCCGAACGTGTCCTTGAAGCGAGCGAGCGCCGCCGCGTTCGCAGCGCTGCGCCGGTCTAATCTCGACGGAAGGGCAGAAGGAAGAAGGGAAGGAGCGCCATCATGGCAGCAATGGAGATCCATTTCACGCTCAACGGCCAGCCGGTCGCAGTGCAGGCCGAGCCAGACGAGATGCTGCTGGAGGTCCTGCGGCGCGAGCTGGGCCTGCGCAGCGTACGCGAGACCTGCGGCCTGGGCATCTGCGGCGCCTGTACGGCCTTGCTCAACGGCCAGCCCATCTCAACCTGTATTCTGCTGGCGCCGCTGGCCGAGGGCTGCGAGATCACCACCGTTGAGGGCCTGGGCGGCCATCATCCCGTCCAGCGCGCCTTTGAGGAGGTGCAGGCCTTTCAGTGCGGCTACTGCACTCCTGGCATGATTCTGACCATCAAGGCCCTGCTGGAGGAGCAACCAGCGCCAGACGAGGAGACGATCAGACGGGCGCTCGGGGGCAATCTCTGCCGCTGTGGCTGCTATCTCAAGATTGTACAGGCCGCCCAGCGCGCCGCGGCCCTGCTGGCCGAAGAACGGCGGCGTCAGCCGGGGCCTGGAGCCGCCCCTGTCTCGTAATGCCGCCTCTGTTATCCTTAGTGAGAGAGAGAATCAGGAGTCGCCAACCATGAAATTTGTGACCTACGATGCGGGCCAGGGACCGCGCGTCGGCCTGCTCGAGGGAGAGCAGATCCTTGATGTGGGCTTCGCGGGCGACATGGTGGCCTTCATCGAAGCCGGGGCCCCCATCGCCCGCCGGGAGCCTGTCAGCGGGGCGCGCCTGCTGGCGCCGCTGCGTCCTCGCTCCCTGCGCGACTTTCTGGCCTTTGAGGGCCACCTCAAGAACGCGATGGGGCGCCTCGGACGACCCATCGCCCCCGAATGGTACACAGTGCCCGCTTACTACAAAGGGCTGCCCGATACGGTCATTGGCCCTGACGAAGAGATCCCCTGGCCGGCCTACACCGAGCGCCTCGACCACGAGCTGGAGCTGGCCGCCATCATTGGACGGCGTGGCAAGGATATCCCCAAAGAGGAGGCCATGCACTACATCTTTGGCTACACCATCTGGAACGACGTGTCGGCCCGCGACGTGCAGACGCGCGAGCTGCCTGTCAACATGGGGCCGTGCAAGGCCAAGGATTGGGACGGCTCCAACGTGCTGGGACCCTGCATCGTCACCGCCGACGAGATCGATCCGGGCAACCTGCGCATGGTCGTGCGCGTCAACGGTGAGGTCTGGGGTGAGGACAACTCGGGCCATATGCACCACACCTTTGCCGACATGATCGCCTACGCCTCCCAGGCCCAGACCCTCTATCCCGGCGAGGTCTTCGGCTCCGGCACCGCCGCCGGCGGCTCCGGGCTGGAGCTGGATCGCTGGCTGCGCGAGGGCGACGTGGTCGAGCTAGAGATCGAAGGCATCGGCGTCCTGCGAAACCGCGTTGGCAAAAAACAGCCGCAGAGAGGAGCGTAACACAAGCTATGGCCTACATTGTTGCTGCCTATTGGCGTGCCAAGCCAGGTCAAGAGGAAACCATCCGTCGCGTCCTGGAGATCATGACTCCCCTGTCGCTCCAGGAACCTGGCTGTCTCTTCTACCAGCCGCATCGCTCGCCCGACGACCCGCGCCTCTTCTTTATCTATGAGCAATATGCTGACGAGGCGGCCTACGAGGCTCATATGGCCACCCCGCATTTCGAACAGTATGTCAAGGGTGAGGCCATTCCCAATCTGGAGAGCCGCGAGCGCCACTTTTTCTGGACGCTCTGATCAGTTGCGTCCGCTGCGGAGAGGAAGAAGCGCCCACCTGCAGGCTGGCTTGCCCATCTGGTGGGCTGGCCTGCAGCTCACCCCATATATAAGTAATAAGGAATCCATAGAGCAGAACGAAGGCGAGGGAGGCTATGACTAAAATCATCGATTTGACGCCGGCGGTCCCCGAGGGCTTCAAGGGACCACCGTCAACCAACATCGGCGTTCACTTCGAGGTACGCACCAAAATCGGTGAAGGGGCTGTGGGCGAGCGGCCCTACTGGCAGTCGGGCCAGGTGACCATGAGCCTGCATACGGGCTGTCACGTCGAGTCGGCCCTGCACTGCTTCGAGCGCGGCGAGGCCATCGACCAGGTGGCCCTTGAGCGCGTCATCGGTAGCGCCGTCGTCCTCGATCTGACGCCCGTTGAGGAGCGTATGCTTATCGACGTCCCGCTGCTGGAGCGAGCGGTTGAGCGCCTGCGCGCTCGCGGGGAAGCGATTCGCCCCGGCGACATCCTGCTCTTGCGCAGTGACTGGGCCCAGCGCGCCATCGGCACGCCCATCTACTTCCCGCGCTCGCCGGCCCTGACCGAGGCAGCGGCTCGCTGGCTGGTCGCGAAGCAACCCAAGAGCATCGGCTGCGACTTCTTCGAGGAGCCGGCGGCCCGTGAGCAGGGCTGGACCGCCGATCAGTTCGTGGTCCATCGCACCATTCTCGGGGCGGGCATTCCCCTCATTGAGGGGCTGGTCAACCTGGCGCAGTTGCCGCCGCGCTGCCAGTTCTTCGCCCCCTTCTACCACTTCGCTGGCATCGACAGCGCCCCGGCGCGCGCCTTCGCCCTCATCGCGGAGGAGCAGCCATGAGTGAGCGGCCCGCGCCGCTGGTGATCCAGCTTCTGCGTCACGGGCGCGTCGCCTCGCACCGCGGCGATATCCCCATGACCGAGGAGGGCAAGCAAGAGATCGCGCGCCTGGCGGAAGAGCTGGCCCCGCGCTTGCAGCCCGGCGAAGAGGTGATCATTCTGCACGCTGCGCCCCGGCGCGCCAGCGAGACCGCTCAGGTCCTCTACGAGGTGCTGAGCCGCACCTGCGCCGCCCGTGCCAGCGAGATGGCCACGTCGGAGCAGCGTATTGTTGTCCACGAGCCGCGGCGTAACGACGCCCTGCGCACGCCCGACCTCTACCTGGCCGGCACGCGCGTCGAGATGGTCAGTAGCGCCGCCGCCCTGCTGGAGCAGCTGCCACCCGGCTGCAGCCTCAGCGCCGAAGACGTCGCGCGTCACCCCTTCTGGCAGGGCTTCTGGAGCACGCCCGACCGCATTGGCTACTGGGTCACGCTGGCTGATCCGCCGGGCGAAGACTCCTTGTGCGCAGCGCGGCGCCTGTGGACCTTCGCGCGCAGTCTGGCCGACGACCCAGCTCGCCAGCCGCGGCGCTACCTCTGCGTCTCCCACTCGCCGCTCCTGCGTGCCTTCCTGCGCCACTACCTGTTCGACGGTGTCGACCCGGGCGAACCCGAGTATGGGGAGGCCATTGACATCGAAGTCCAGGTGGACGGCACCTTCTGCATCCGTTATCGCCAGCGCCAGCGCGTCCTGACCTGAGTGACCAGCAGAGCGGTCCGGTCCGGTCTCTCGTCCCTGCCTGGCGGGCAAGACCGGACCGACCGCGGTCCTCGGCCATCCGCTCAGGGCGCAAGCGCCTCCGGCTCGGGCGAGAACTCGACCAGGCCGTGCTGGCCTCCGCTCTTGCGCGCCACGTAAGCCTGCTCCAGCGTAATCGTGTGATCGACCGCCTTGCACATATCGTAGATCGTCAACGCGGCCACCGTCGCCGCCGTCAGCGCCTCCACCTCGACGCCGGTCTTATAGGTCGTGCGCGCGCTTGTCTCGATCAGGATGAGCCCCTGCTCGCGTTGCAGCTCGAAGGTGACACCGACGTGCGTCAGCGGCAGCGGGTGGCAGAGCGGAATCAGCTGCGGCGTCGCCTTGGCGGCCATGATGGCAGCGATGCGTGCCACCTCCAAGACGTTGCCCTTGGCGATCTGGTTCTGCTCGATGAGCGCCAGCGTCTGCGGCTGCAGGCGCACGCGGGCCCGGGCAATGGCCTCGCGCAAAGTCTCCACCTTCTCGCTCACATCGACCATGCGCACATGGCCACCAGCATCCACGTGACTCAGCTGAGCGGAGGGTTCCTCTGGCCCAGGCATCGCACAATTCCCCCTTTCGCCTGCCTTCTGCAGGTCTTTCTGTCTGTCCCATTGGCCTGCCGGTCCAGGTAAGTCGCCGAACCAGGCCGCTCATTCGGTTCTGCCGGCAGTATATCATGACAAGCTGTGGAGAAGCCAGGAGCGCGACGGCACTGCTGACTGCTGGCCGCGGGCGCCGCGCCCATGATTCTAACGTTCCTCTAACACAATTCCTACAGAACTCTAACGCTTCTCTTGTGTTGTTCTAACGGCGGATGTGGCATCTAGTATAGGCGGAGAGAACCCAGGACAGGACAACAAGCCAGGAAGAGAGTCACGAAACGGTCGAGGTCGAGTAACGGACGGTGAGCGGCGGTCAGCGCCTCGTGCCATGCCGTATCGCACTGAGCGGAGTCAGGCCGTCCCCAACCGGCCCGGTGCAGGGACGGATGGAGGGACGGGCGAGATCTGGCCGAAGCGGGCGGCGGGCCAGGCAGGCGACGAGACTGCGCCAGCCGTCCTTTTGTGAGCCTGCCTCTTCCCCTGGCGGAGTTCGCATCCGATCGATCGACCGACCAACCGACTGAACGAACGAACAAACGAACAGCGAAGGGAGTGTGTGCGCATGGCGAAGATTCGTCCTGTAGGCGACCGCGTCGTGGTCAAGCCGCTTCCGAAGGAGGAAGTGACCAAGAGCGGGATCGTCATCCCCGATACAGCTAAGGAGAAGCCGCAGGAAGGCACAGTGATCGCCGTCGGCAGCGGGCGCCTGCTCGATAATGGGGACCGGGTGCCCATCGAGGTGCGCGAGGGCGATCACGTCTTGTTTGCCAAGTATGGCGGCACCGAGTTCAAGCTCGACAACGAGGAGTATCTGGTCCTCAAAGAGAGCGATATTCTGGCCGTGTTGAGCTAAGCCGCGTTGAACGGCGCCGCGTGAGATCGCGCTCATCTCTCTTCTTATCCGTATTATCTGTTCTGCGAGCGAAACGCATCGTAAAGCAATACTTCTTACCACTTGTCTTGCGTCAGAGCTTGCCGACGCCGTGCGGCCTGACCGCTGGGGCTGAGGCAGGCTGCTAGTGAGAGAAGGCTGACGGGATACGCAAGCAAGCGAAGAAGAAGACGCAGTAGTAGTAGTTTGAAAGCGAGGTGGAGTACAGCGATGGCGAAGCAGCTGATCTTTGACGAGCAGGCGCGTCACGCTTTGAAGAAGGGTATTGACGTATTGGCGGAGGCCGTCAAGGTAACACTTGGCCCCAAGGGGCGCAACGTCGCGCTGGATAAGAAGTTTGGCGCGCCCAGCGTCACCCACGATGGCGTCACCGTCGCCAAGGAGATCCAGCTCGAGGACCCCTTTGAGAATATGGGGGCCCAGCTTCTGAAGGAAGCGGCCACCAAGACCAACGATGTCGCTGGCGATGGCACGACGACCGCCACCGTCCTGGCGCAGGCCATCGTCACTGAGGGTCTGAAGAACCTGGCCGCTGGTGCCAACCCGATGCAGCTCAAGCTCGGCATCGACAAGGGTACCGAGGCCGTTGTCGAATATATCCGCTCCAAGGCCATCCCCGTTGAGGGCAAGAAGGAAATCGCCCAGGTCGCCACAATCTCCGCCGCTGATGAGACCATCGGTAACCTGATCGCCGAGGTCATGGAGAAGGTCGGTAAGGACGGCGTCATCACCGTCGAAGAGTCCCGCGGCATCAACTTCGAGACCGAGTATGTCGAGGGTATGCAGATTGACCGCGGCTATATCTCCCCCTACTTCGTGACGAACTCCGAGAAGATGGAGGCCGTCATCGACGAGCCGTACATCTTGATCACCGATAAGAAGATCAGCGCCGTCCAGGATATCCTGCCTGTTCTGGAGCAGCTGACCCAGCAGGGCAAGCGCGAGATCGTCATCGTGGCGGAGGACGTCGATGGCGAGGCCCTGGCGACCCTGGTAGTCAACAAGCTGCGCGGTGTGCTGAATGTGCTGGCCGTCAAGGCCCCGGGCTTCGGTGATCGCCGCAAGGAGATGCTGCGCGACATGGCCATCCTGACTGGTGGCCAGGTGATCAGCGAGGAGATGGGCCGCCGCCTGGATAGCGCGACCGTGGCCGATCTGGGTCAGGCCCGCCGCGTGGTGGCCACCAAGGACAATATGACCATCGTTGAGGGTCGCGGCAACCCGGCTGACATCCAGGCCCGCATCCGCCAGATCAAGGCTCAGATCGAAGAGACGACCAGCGACTACGATCGCGAGAAGCTGCAGGAGCGCCTGGCGAAACTGGCCGGCGGCGTGGCCCTGATTAAGGTTGGCGCCGGTACCGAGGTCGAGCTGAAATATCGCAAGACACGCGTGGAGGACGCCCTGTCGGCGACCCGCGCCGCAGTCGAGGAGGGCATTGTCCCCGGCGGTGGCGTGGCCCTGCTCAACGCCATCAAGGCCCTCGATAATGTGAAGCTGGAAGGTGACGCCGCGACCGGCGTGTCGATCCTGCGCCGCGCTCTGGAGGAGCCAATGCGCCAGCTGGCCGTCAACGCGGGTCGCGATGGCTCGGTGGTGGTCGAGGGCGTGCGCCGCGCTCAGCAGGAGCAGAAGAACGAGAACGTTGGCTACAACGTGCTGACCGATCGCTACGAGGATATGGTCGCCGCCGGTATCATCGACCCGGCCAAGGTGACCCGCTCGGCCCTGCAGAATGCAGCCAGCATCGCCGCCATGATCCTGACGACGGAGGCCCTCGTCACCGATATTCCAGAGAAGGAGAAGGCCCCAGCGACGCCGGCTCCTGAGTACTAGTCGTCTCTAGCAGATGGGCTGTCCATAGCTCTAGCGCTTCCGCTCTGGATACCTCAAGGAGACTCCCTGAAGCTTGTCGCCCCTTCCCCCGCCAACCGGGGGAAGGGGCTTGTTTCTTGCTTAGACGCTTGCTCTCTCTCGCGCGCTCGCTGCACCAGCGCTCTTCCCTGGCCGCGGCGGCGGCGAAGCAGCCATCCCCTCCTCTTCCTCTGTCTCTGCTCTGTCCTTCCCTTCCCTGCCCTGCCCTGGACAATGCAGCCTGCTGGCTTGCTTGACGCCTGCCAGCGGCAGTGAGTAGACTACTCGTGGTAGCTGGATAGCCCTGTTCCCGGACAGGCTGAGCTGCCCGGGCCGCGCTATCCGCAGAACTCGTCATCACCTGCCCGTGACGTCTTGCCCTCCGCTGCTATGAGGGCTGGGTAGGGGTCTTTCCTGACTGGCTGATCTGATCAATGCCGAGATCAGAAAAGCGAGGGCGAGCGGCCCGCGCCTGGATCGCGTACGTACGATCTGAGAGCAGCCAGAGCAGGATGACAGAGAAAGGACGAAGATGTCATGGCTACGGTTGTTCTGGTTGGCACTCTTGATACGAAGGGCCAGGAGTACGCCTATCTGCGTGAGCGCCTGCGAGCTGAGGGCTGTGATGTGCTGCTCGTCGACGCCGGCGTCAAGGGCACACCGTTGACGCAGCCGGACATCAGCCGCGAGGAGGTGGCGCGTGTCGCGGGGGCGGAGCTGGCGGAGCTGGTGACACGCGGCGATCGCGGCGCGGCCATTGAAACGATGGCCCGCGGCGCCACTGCCATCCTGACCGACCTCTTTGCCCAGGGCCGCCTGCATGGGGTACTCGGCCTGGGCGGCTCCGGCGGCTCAGCCCTGGTGACCCAGGCTATGCGCGCCTTGCCCATCGGGGTCCCCAAGCTGATGGTCTCAACGCTCGCCTCGGGTGACACCCGCCCCTATGTCGGGGCCGTTGACATCGCGATGATGTACTCGGTTGTCGACATCGCCGGCATCAATCGCCTCTCGGAGCGCATCTTGAGCAACGCTGCCGCCGCCATCGCCGGCATGGCTCGCACCTATGCCTCCTTCCAGCCGACGCCGAGCAGCCGCCCGCTCATCGGCGCCACCATGTTCGGCGTCACCACGCCCTGCGTGACGGAGGCGCGGCGCTACCTCGAGGAGCGCGGCTACGAAGTGCTGGTCTTCCACGCCACCGGTACCGGCGGTCAGTCGCTTGAAGCTCTGGTCCGGGGCGGTTTCCTGGCCGGCGTTCTCGATATTACCACGACCGAGCTGGCCGATGAACTGGTGGGCGGCGTCCTGAGCGCCGGCCCCGAGCGCCTGGAGGCCGCCGGTCAGGTGGGACTGCCACAGGTCGTCTCGCTCGGAGCCCTCGATATGGTCAACTTCGGCCCCATAGAGACGGTCCCCGAGAAATTCCGTTCGCGTCGCCTCTACAAGCACAATCCAACCGTCACCTTGATGCGCACCACTCCCGAAGAGTGCGCCGCTCTCGGCCACATCATCGCCCGCAAGCTCAACCAGGCGCGCGGTCCAACGGCCCTCTTCATCCCGCTGCGCGGCGTCTCACTCATCGATACCGAGGGGCAACCGTTCTACGATCCCGCTGCAGACCAGGCTCTTATCAGCGCACTCAAGGCTGATCTGCAGCCCCATATCGAGGTCCATGAGCTGGACATGGACCTCAACGACCCGCGTTTCGCTCGAGCAATGGCTCGTCGCCTCGATGAGCTGATCCAGCAGCAGCGGCCTCCGGCCAGTGAACAGACAGACAGTGGGCAGGCGCAGACTCAACAAACTCAGGCGCCCCACGAGGGAGGAGCAGTCTCATGAATCGAGCAGAGGCACTTGCGCGCTTGCGAGAAACCGTTAAGCAGGGAGGAGTGATTATCGGCGCTGGCGCAGGGACCGGCCTGTCGGCCAAATGCGCTGAGGCTGGCGGCGTTGACCTGATCATCATCTACAACTCGGGCCGCTACCGCATGGCTGGACGCGGCTCCCTGGCGGGCCTGCTTCCCTATGGAGATGCCAACGCCATCGTCGTTGAGATGGCGGGTGAAGTGCTGCCGATCGTCAAGCACACGCCCGTGCTGGCCGGCGTCTGCGGTACCGATCCCTTCCGCGTTATGCCCTACTTCCTGCGCCAGCTCAAGGAGATGGGCTTTGTTGGCGTCCAGAACTTCCCCACCGTCGGCCTGATCGATGGAGTTTTCCGCCAGAACCTGGAAGAGACCGGCATGGGCTTCGCTCTAGAGATCGAGATGATCCGTCAGGCGCACGAGCTGGATCTGTTGACGGCGCCCTACGTCTTCGATCCCGAACAGGCGCGCGCGATGGCCGAAGCTGGAGCCGATGTACTGGTCCCTCATATGGGACTGACAACCAAGGGGAGCATCGGCGCCCAGACCGCCCTGACGCTGGACCAGTGCGTTGAGCGCATCCAGGCCATGCACGATGCCGCCAAGGCCGTCAACCCCGATGTCCTGGTCCTCTGCCACGGTGGCCCGATTGCCGAACCGGAAGATGCCGCCTACGTGCTGGCACGCACGCGCGGCGTCGTCGGCTTCTTTGGGGCCTCCAGCATGGAGCGTCTGCCGACCGAGACGGCCATTACCGAGACCACCCGCCGCTTCAAGGCCCTGCGCCCCGGCCAGGCCGTCTGAGTAGCGCTCGGTGGACACAGCGGGGCACCGACCCGCCCCTCTGGCAATAGCCGGGCAGAGCGGGAGCGAGGCGGAATCACCTGGCCATGCAGGCGGGCGTCAGGCTCCGCTCCGCCTCGCTCCTCTGCTTATCCTCCTGCTCGGGCGGGCGAATGGCCCGGCGCGCTGTCCTCAAGGCGATAGACGCGGCGCGCAGTCTCCGACCACAGCAGGCGCTGCTCGTAGAGCGGGTAGGCGCTCAGCATGGTTCGCAGAGCCTCATACCAGCGTCGGTAGCTGGAAGCCAGCAAAACCACTGGCCAGTCGCCACCGAAGAGCAGGCGCTCGGGTCCGAAAGCTGCCATCACTGTCCCCAGATAGGGAACCAGGTCGTAGGCGCTCCAGCGCTCGTGGTCGGCCTCCGTCACCATGCCGCTGACCTTGCAGACCACGTTGGGCAGCTCGCCCAGAGCCTGAATGTGCTGCCGCCACGGCTCCCGCTCTCCTGTCCGAATGGGTGGCTTGCCCAGGTGATCCAGAATGAAATGCGTATCGGGGCAGCGCCGCACCAGCTCGACCACGCTGGCCAGCTGCTGGTGACGCACGCACACATCACAGGATAAGCCATAGTCGGCGAGTAAGCGCACGCCATCGACGAAGGCTGGGCGCAGGCAGAAGTCGTCTTCTGCCTCGTTCTCGATATTGCGCCGTACCCCCTTAATCAAGGGGGAGAGCGCTCGCAACGCCTCCAGATGCGCGCGCACCCCCAGGCCCTGCTCCAGGGGGGCCGCAGCGACAATGGCCTTCAGCCGTGGCTCCTCCCGCGCCACCTCAACGATCCAGGCCGCTTCCCGCAGCGCCTCCTCGGGCGCCACTACAACCTCGACGTAGACCAGAGCCTCGATCGGCAGCCCCTGCGTCTCCCGCCGGTAGTCCTCCGGTCCAAAAGAACGCTTGAGCTGTGGATGCGCCTCCAGCCAGGGCATGTGAAAGCGCTGCGGGTCCCAAAAGTGGACATGGGCATCGATGACTGGGAGCAGCTCATCTGCTCCCGCAGAGGAAGAGAGAGAAAGATCGCGCATGGCGGCTCTCGCTCCTTTCTGGGCCTCTCTGCGCAGGGAAGGACTTCCCCTGGCCTGCAAGGCCGACCCGCTCTCGTCGGCGGCCAGAACGGGCCAACCGGCCTGGCGCCGCCTCACTTACCATGCATTACGCAGCCTGATAGATAGCCTCCAGCTCATCCCATAGCTCCGCCGGAAGCGGCTGCTGAGCCAGGGCCAGTGTCTCAGCGACCCGCTCGGGTCGCGTCACGCCAACGATGGTCGAGGCAATGCGCTCATCGCGCAGCGAGAACTGCAGAG
Organism: Thermogemmatispora aurantia; assembly: GCF_008974285.1. Taxonomy (GTDB): domain Bacteria; phylum Chloroflexota; class Ktedonobacteria; order Ktedonobacterales; family Ktedonobacteraceae; genus Thermogemmatispora; species Thermogemmatispora aurantia. The sequence continues at coordinate 221,585 of NZ_BKZV01000004.1, forward strand.
CCGCCGCCGCCAGCGGCACCCCATAACGCGCGCAGGCGGCCTGCATACGTCGGGCCTTCTCCAACAGCTTCGCGCTGGCCTCACCATACATGTAGCGCGGATAGGCGTCCGGTCCCTTGGCCAGCAGCCCGCTGCCGTAGGGAGCAGCATTCACTGCAGCCACCCCGCGGCTCCGGCACAAGTCCCAAAACCGATCAGCTTCGCGATTGAGCAGGGTATAGCGATTGTGGGAGATGGCCGCTTCGAAGAGGCCGGTCTCCACAAAGCGCGTCATCATCGCGATCGGGCCGCCGGCGATGCCCAGGTGCTCGATCAGACCCTCCTCCTTCAGCTGGAGCAGAACCTCGACCGGGCCACCCGGGGCCATCATCACCTCGAACGGGTCCTGCGCAGGATCAGGAATATACTCAGGATCGTGCAGGTAGACCAGCTGCAGCCGCTCCAGACCCAGCAGGCGCAGACTGCGCTCCACGCTACGGCGCATCTGTGGACCGCTGAACTCGCCCGTCTGCAGGTTGCGATCGGCCTTGGTCGCCAGGACGAAGCCAGGCGGCAGGCCACCCAGCTCGCGCAGCACAACGCCTATGCGGCGCTCGCTCTCGCCATCACCATAGGCCGCCGCCGTATCAAGGAAGTTGATCGGACTGGCAAAAACGGCGCGGATCGTCGCTAAAGCCCGCTCCTCGGGCACCTCGTAGGCAAAGGTCTCCGGCATATTGCCCAGTGGCGCACAGCCGATGCAGATCGGCGTCACCTGCAGACCAGTCTGGCCCAGCGCCCGCCGCGGCAGCGGGGCCGCAGCCCCCATTTCTGACGTCATGGCTACAACATACCTCCTCTGCGTTCACTCCTTCAGGACAGGGGTGGCAGCGCCTGGACGGCTCAGGCTCAGCGCAGCCAGCGGCTGACCTGGCCACGCAGGCTGCTTGCTGAACGGTCGGTCGACTCGCTCGCGTCCACTGTGCAGCCCAGCGCAGCCTGAGCGCCATCAGATGGCCGTCCAGCCACCGTCGATCACCAGCGCAGAGCCAGTCACAAAGGCCGCCTCATCTGAGGCCAGATAAAGGGCCGCCGCCGCAATCTCCTCGGGCCGTCCCATGCGCCCCAGTGGCTGGCGCGCATGGAGCTGCTGGCGTACCTCATCCTCGCGGCCTGCAAAATCGCGCGCCAGGTAGCCCTCCACAAACGGCGTATGCACCGTGCCCGGGCAGATGGCGTTGCAGCGAATGCCCTGCTTCACATAATCGGCGGCAATGGTGCGCGTCAGAGCCAGCACTGCCCCTTTGCTCGCGCTATAGACCAGGCGGCGCTCCACGCCGATCAGCGCTGCTACCGAGGCCATATTGATGATCACGCCGCCGCGCGGCTGCTGGGCCAGCATCTGGCGCACCCCCTCGCGGGCACAGAGAAAGACGCCGCGGGCATTGACGCGCATCACCCGCTCCCAATCCTCAAGCGACGTCTCCAAAACATTGCCCACGTGGCTGACACCAGCATTATTGACCAGAATATCCAGCCGGCCCTCACGAGAGGCCACCTCTGCCACCGCCGCTCGTACCTGATCCTCCTCAGCCACATCCAGCGTCCGGGCGCGGGCCTGCCCGCCAGCGGTCACAATTGCCTCCGTCACGCGCTGCGCCGCCTCCGGACGCACATCGGCCACCACCACCCGCGCCCCCTGGCGCGCGAAGAGCAGCGCAATCTGCTCCCCGATTCCCGAGCCGGCACCAGTGATCAATGCCACCTTCCCATCCAGACGAAAGACCACGCTTGCTCCTCCTTTCCGTTCCTGTCCTCTCTATTGATGAGGCCCCTTTCCGCCGCAGCGGAGAGAAAGGCAGGCCATCATCCTCGACGCTCGCGGCATAGGCGCTAGTCCGTGTGGAAGACCTCGCGCATCATCGCCCACCACTCGCCGGGCGCGCGCGACTCCACAGGCTCTTGCAGGGGATCGGTCAGCTTCCACCACTCCTGTGTTTTCGGATCGGCGGCCATCTTCGCCATGTCGGCCTCGTAGTCCTCGCCGACATACTCGAAATAGGCGAAGAGCAGCGTCCCGTGACGGAAAATCGTATAGTTGCGGATATTGCAGGCGTGAATGGTCGCCAGCACCTCCGGCCAGACAGCGGCGTGCAAACGCTCGTAGGTCTCGATAGCGTCTGGCTTGAGGCCAATGATCTGTCCAACTCTGCGCATGGCTGGCAATCCTCCTGTTATTGTAGCGCGCGCGGCAGGCAGGTGGAAAGCCTTTCCCTGTTCGGTCCAGGCCAGGCTCCGCGGCGCCGCACTTGGTAGCCGATCAAGCCTCACTCGCTCAGTTGCTCAGCTTCGGTACGCCGCATCTCCGCCCAGACCGGCCCATTGGGAAAAGAGTAGGCCGCAATCGAGTCGGCATGCATCGTTGCGCTGTAGCCTGGGGCCAGCGGCGGCAGATAGCGCCCGTTGCGCATCACCACTGGGTCAACAAAATGCTCGTGCAGGTGCGGCGTATACTCGATCATGCGCCCCTCCAACGAGCCGCTGACAGCGATATAATCGAAGATCGCCAGGTGCTGCACATACTCAGAGAGGCCCACGCCGCCAGCATGGGGGCAGACCGGTATCCCGTATTTGGCGGCTAGCAAGAGTACAGCCAGCACCTCATTGACACCACCCAGGCGACAGGCGTCAATCTGACAGAAGCCGATGGCCTGAGCCTGAAAGAGCTGCTTGAAGATGATGCGGTTCTGCACATGCTCACCCGTTGCCACCCGCACGGGAGCGATGGCGCGGGCGATGGCGGCGTGGCCGAGAATATCATCGGGGCTGGTTGGCTCCTCAATCCACAGCGGCTGGAACTCTGCCAGCTCCTGCATAACGGCGATGGCCTCTCCCACCTCCCACACCTGGTTGGCGTCCATCATCAGCGTGCAGTGGGGGCCGATCTCCTCGCGCATGATGCGGGCGCGCTGGCGATCCCGTTCCAGACCGAGGCCGACCTTGAGCTTGAAATGGCGCCAGCCCTCGGCCAGTGCCTGGCGACAGAGGAGCCGCAGCTGCTCATCGCTGTAGCCCGACCAGCCGGCTCCAGTCGTGTAGGCCGGATAGCCAAGCCGCAGCAGCTCCGCCTCTCGCTCAGCGCGCGTCGGCGCCAGACGCTGCAGCAGCTCCAGAGCCTCGGCGGGCGAGAGCACGTCGCTCAGATAGCGGAAATCGATGCAGGCCACCAGCTGCTCGGGCGACATGTCCACCAGCAGCTTCCAGAGCGGCTTCCCCTCGACCTTGGCCCACAGATCCCAGACCGCGTTCACCAGAGCCGCCGTGGCCATGTGAATGACCCCCTTCTCCGGCCCGATCCAGCGCAGCTGACTGTCGCCCGTCATGTGGCGCCAGAAAGCGCGCATATCGGTGGTAAACTCCTCCAGTGTGTGCCCACGCACCAGCGGCGCCAGGGCCCGAATGGCGGCTACACAGACCTCGTTGCCGCGCCCGATGGTGAAGGTAAAGCCGTGTCCCTCTAGCCCGTTGGGATGATCGGTCTGCAGGATCACGTAGGCCGCCGAGTAGTCGGGATCGGCATTCATGGCGTCAGAGCCGGCCAGCGTGCGTGAGGTGGGGAAACGAATGTCGTAGGCCCGGACATCAACGATGGTTACTGTCAATACACCACTCCTTTTTACCTGGCTGGCAACGCGCTGCCCCTCCGCCCGAGCAGACAGGCGAACTGGAGACCTTGCCCTGAATCTGGCTGCTCTCCCTCTCTCCCCTGCTGAAAATCCCGTGATCCCCCAGGCCCTCCCGCAATCCCAGCATGGCCCTGACCTGGCGGGGAGCGCCGGGGGCCTCTTCCACCGCATGGCTCGCCGGAGGCAGAGGGGCGAGCGCCTGCTTGACGCTGCGCCATCTGAAGGTATACTATATTCTGTATTCAGAATACAGTACAGCCAGTGGCAAAGTCAAGCAGGCTGGAGCCGTGAAAACAGCAAAAGGGAAGCTCTAAAGAGATGCAGCAGGTTGGAGAGACCCGCTGCATCGAAGCGCAGCCTTTCCCTGTAGCGTGCCTCAGACCAATCAAGGCAGAGCCAAAGTGGTCGGCAAGGGGGCCTGACGGCTGGCCTCTCTACCAGACCTGGTGCTCTAGAGGCGATGAGCGACCTTCCAGATAGCGAAGACTACTCCAGCGACGATGAGGAGTACAATCACGGTGAGCGGAGTGAACACTACTTGCATAAGCTAAACCACCCTTTCTCTTGACTGGCTGGCTGGCAGGGGAACAAAGGGCTTTTCTCTCCAGCTGGCGGCGCAGAGCCAATGCACCAGGCGGCGATCGCTCGGCTTGGCGCTCTACCTTCCAAGCAAGATATACGTTCAAGACGAGTGAAAGTTGTGCAACCGGGACATACAGATAATAGTGTCTCTTAATCCGAGAGGTTATTTTCCTGCTCTCTCATACAGAGCATCTCTTGCTCGAATTTTGCCTTGAGTTGAGCTATTTCTTGAACGCGCAGGGCGCCATGCTCGCTGGAGCGTCGCGAGCATCTGCGAGTTGGACGTTGGAAGGACTGGAACGGCGATAGCTGCCTTGACCTGGGCGGCCCTTCTGGGTATACTATATTCTGTATTCTGAATACAGCACACTCTTTACAAAGTTGGGCGGGCGCGCCAAAATAGAGGGGCGCACCGCGGGCAGGCTCGGAGCCAGGCGGTTCAGAGCAAGCGACGGAGGCAGAGATGGGTCGCTGGGGCCGCGGGGCGTAGCGGGTCCGAATCTCGACCCTGGCCCAATGGAGAGAGCCGGGATCGAAGCGAGAGGAGGATCAGGTGAGACCAGCAAGCAAGACAGGAGCGAGCAGGTATGAGGCAATCTGAAGCGGAAACCAATCATCGGCAGGGGGCAACGGCAGCGGTTGCCGACGTTGTTGACGAGCGCTTCGTCAGCGAACTCTTTGACCTGCTCTGGGGGCAAGAGCGCACCGCCACCCCTACCGTCGCCGACTACGCCTACGAGCAGCTCTGGAAGCGAGTCATCCTGCTTGGTGGTAGCGAAGAGCAGCGCCTTTCTGACGTGGCTCTTGCCGAGCAACTGGGCGTCAGCCGCACGCCAGTACGTCAGGCCCTGGAGCGGCTCGTTCAGGAGGGGCTGGTGCGCTCCGATCCGCGGCGGGGCTACTGGACGCGTACCTTCACCGCTCAGGACATCCACGAAATCTATGACCTGCGCGAGGCGCTGGAGGTGCTCGCGCTGCGGTTAGCGGCGCCGCATCTGAAGCGCGAAGAGCTGCAGGCTCAACTTGATGAGCTAGAGGCCATCCGTGCCGAGCTGGCCAGCAATCCCTTTCTGCGCTTTCTCAAAGTCGATCTACTCTTTCATCTCCTGATCACACGGGCCTCGCGCAACGGGCGCCTGATTCACTGTCTCTCGGAGCTGCGCAGTCAGCTCTGCATGTTCCAGATGCGCGATAGTTTCTATCCGCGCCGCATTGAGATCGCGCTCAACGACCATGAGCAGATCCTGCGGGCCTTACTCGCCGGCAAGCCCGGCGAGGCTGCCAGCCTGTTAGCGGCCCATATCCGCCACTCCAAAGAGGGAGTGCTTGCCGATATCTTTGCCGAAGAGAGTCAACTCCCCTCCTAGTCAGTCGGAGAGAGACAAGGGGCCGTGTCGTGTCGCGTCGCGTCGCGTCGCAGCGCCCGCGGCAGCGGCCAGCTGAAGTAACCGGCTCAAGCCAATTCTGAATGGCTGGCGAGGCTCTTCCGAAACCGGGCAATGAGGGCAGAGCGCCGCCTGGCAAGCGGCGGAGCCAGACAGCACGGGCCAGCGGCCGGAGACAGGGAGAGGTGGGGCGAGAGGCTAGGAGAGGCTAGATGTAGATCGGGGAGGCAGGGTAGAAGCAGGGCACAACGAGAGCGGGCGGGGCTATGAAGCTGCTGCCACACTCGCAGGGAGGTCGTCATGCCTTCGACTTCGATGGAGACGGAGCAGTCACCGATCATTCGCCTGCGCAAGATCACCAGGCGCTTTCCGGGCGTCACCGCCGTCGCCGAGGTTGACCTCGACATCTATCCCGGGGAAGTTCACGTCGTGGCCGGCGAAAACGGGGCGGGAAAATCGACGCTCATGAGAATACTCTATCAAGTGGAGCGTCCCGACGCCGGTCAGATCTATCTCAACGGCGAGCCTCTCAGTTTTCACGGGCCGCACTATGCCCGCGCGCTCGGCGTCGCTATGGTGCACCAGGAATTTGCCCTTGCGCCGCACCTCTCCGTCGCCGAAAACCTCTTCCTCGGGCGCGAGCCGCTGCGCTTCGGCTTCATCCGCCGACGTCGCGAGCTGGCCGAGGCGCGTCGCCTACTCGAGCAGGTTGGTCTCGACCTGGACCCGCGTCGCCTGGTGGCCTCGCTCTCCGTGGCCGAGCAGCAGCTTGTTGAGATCGCTCGGGCCATCAGCTTCAATGCGCGCGTCCTCATCCTTGACGAGCCGACCGCCACCCTCACTGAGCAAGAGATTGCCCGCCTCTTCGAGGTCATTCGTCAGCTCACGGCTCAGGGAGTGGCCGTCCTCTATATTTCCCATCGCCTCGATGAGATCTTCCAGATCGCTGACCGCGTGACTGTCATGCGCGATGGGCGCGTTGTGGCCACCCTTCCGCTGGCCGAACTCAGCGAGCAGAAGCTGGTCCAGCTCATGGTCGGGCGCGCCATCACCAACCTCTACCCGCGGCCCGAGACCCATCCGGGCCCTGTCCTGCTGCGCGTCGAAGGACTGAGCCGACGCGGCCTGCTGCACGACTGCTCATTCGAGGTGCATGCTGGCGAAATTCTGGGCCTGGCCGGGCTGATTGGCGCGGGACGGAGCGAGCTGGCGCGCGCCGTCTGTGGAGCTGACCCTATCGACAGTGGGCGTATTCTCCTCGACGGCCACGAGCTGCACATCCGCCGTCCCGCTGACGCCATTCGGGCTGGACTTGCCTACGTCACCGAGGATCGCAAGCGCGAGGGATTGGCCCTTGATCTGGGCGTCGATCAGAACATTACCCTGGCCAGTCTGCCCGCCCGTCTGGGGCTGCTGCTCTTGCGTCGCGAACGCAGTGTAGCGCTGCACGCCTGTCAGCGTCTCAATATCCGCACTCCTTCGGTACGTCGCAAGGTGCGCCTCCTCTCGGGTGGCAACCAGCAGAAGGTTGTCGTCGCGCGCTGGCTGGAGACGCAGGCCAGAGTCATCTTTTTCGACGAGCCGGCGCGCGGCATCGATGTCGGCGCCAAAGCTGAGATGTTCGCTCTGATCGGCAGGCTGGCAAGCGAGGGGCGGGCCATAGTGCTCATCTCCTCCTATCTCCCCGAGCTGCTCAACATGTGTGATCGTATTGCAGTGATGCGCGAGGGGCGCATCGTCGGCACGCTCTCGCGGGGACAGTTCAGCGAAGAGCGCATCATTGCCCTGGCGACTGGGGCCAGTGAGGTGACCATCCCATGAAGGAATCTCTGAGCAGGAACGTTGCCAACGAGCCGGGCGCGGAGGCCGGCCTCTCCTGGCGCCGGCTGGTGCCGACCCAGATCTCCGACCTTATTTCACAATTCGCTGCGGCGGGCGCGCTGATCATCATCTGTATCGCGCTCTCCATCGCATCGCCGGTCTTTCTCACCCTCTACAACCTCTTCAATATTGTCTCACAGACCGCCGTCACGGCCATTATCGCCCTGGGCATGACCTTCGTCATCATCACTGCTGGCATCGACCTCTCGGTCGGCTCGGTAGCAGCTCTGGCTGGAGTGTTGGGCGTCAAAATGATGGTCGATCTCGGTCTGAGCTGGCCGCTGGCGGTCCTCGGCGGCACCCTGGTCGGGGGGCTGGCTGGTCTGGCCAATGGCCTGCTGATTACCCGGGCCCGCCTGGCGCCCTTCATTGCCACCCTGGGCATGATGAGCGTGGCCCGCGGCCTGGTGAACATTATCACCGGGGCAACAGCCGTCTTCGGCGTTCCCGATTCCTTCCGCCTGCTCGGCCAGGGCATGATCGACGGCGTGCCCATCCCCTTGATTACGCTGATAGTGCTGGCTGTGGCGGCCCACCTGCTCTTGAGTCGCACACGCCTGGGACGCTACACCTACGCCATCGGCTCCAATGAGGAGGCGGCCCGCCTGGCAGGCATTCGCGTTAGTGCCTATCTGGTGGCCGTCTATGTGCTCCAGGGCCTGCTGGCCGGCTTCGGCGGTATGGTGGCCATGTCACGTGTGGCCTCGGGCCAGCCCAACTTTGGCGACGGCCTGGAGCTGGATGTGATCGCCGCCGCCGTCATCGGAGGCTGCAGCCTCTTCGGCGGCCAGGGCACCATTCTGGGCACACTGATCGGTGCCTTCCTGATGGCAGTGATCCGCAACGGCGCAGTCCTGCTCAATATCGATACCTTTACGCAGAGCGTCATCATCGGCGTCATTATCTGGCTGGCAGTGATTTGGGACCAGTTCCGCCGCCGTCGCTTTGCGGAAAGCACCCGCTAAGCGCGATCCGATCCGCGTCGCGCCGCGCGCTCGCCAGCCAGCGGCTGTGCTTTCTCAGGACGCTCTACACAACATTGTCGACCAGAGAAAGGGGGTGGCCTCTCTTCTCGCACATGCTCTCTGATATCTCTGAGACATCTCTGACCGGCTGCCAACTCTTCTGGCGGGCCTGTCCGCTCACTCACAAGCGGACAGGTTGAGCCGGCGATGATGATCTGTGATTGGCCACTGCCGCATGAGGCGCAGACAGAGAAGATATGGCATCAAGGATGATGAGCGATCGGCGCGGCCTGGGTTGGCGAGGCCCGCCGCTTCAGTGAGGAAACAGACGACCGCGGGGCACCGCGGTCAAAGGCAAAGGAGGCTGTTCTGATGCGACAACTTCTGCGCAGACTGGTGCGGGATATCTTCTTTCCTCTCTGGCTACTGCTGGTGGCCGGCCTGGTAAGTGCCTGTGGCAGCGTCACTGTACAGTCATCAGGCAGTAATAACAACACTACTGCCTCTGGACCGCTCAGGATTGCGGTCATTCCCAAAGCCATCGGCTTCGACTTCTGGGAGCAGGTGCACAAAGGGGCGGAGTGCGCCGCTTCGAAGCAGCAGCAGGTCTCAGTGATCTGGAACGGCGTGACCGCTGAGACCGACGTGACCGGGCAGATCGACCTGCTGACCAACTATATTACGCAGCGTGTCAATGGCCTGATCTACGCCGCTACCGATGCGCGAGCCCTCTACCAGGTGACGCAGCAGGCCCTCAAGGCAAACATTCCCGTGGTCAATATCGACTCGGGCACCTATCCGCAGCCGTCCAACGTGCCGCTCTTTGCCACTGATAACATCGCCTCAGCGCGCAAGGCTGCCGATCTGCTGGCTCAGCAGCTCAACGGTCATGGCAAGGTCGCCCTGATCGAGTTCCAGCCGGGCAGCGCCACCAATGATCAGCGTGTCCAGGGCTTCAAGCAAGAGCTGGCCAAGTATCCGGGCATTCAGCTCGTCGCTGACCAGTCCAGCCACAGCGACTACAACCAGGCGCTGAGTGTGGCCGAGGATATCCTGACGGCTCACCCTGACCTGAACGGGATCTTTGCCGCCAATGAGCCAAGCGTGCTCGGAGCGGCGGAGGCAGTGCGCCGCATTGGCAAAGCTGGCAAGATCACGATCATCGGCTGGGATGCCGCGCCCGACGAGGTCAAGGGAGTGCAGCAGGGAACGATTTCGGCCCTGGTGGTGCAGAACCCCTTTAGGATGGGCTATGACAGCGTCAACGCAATGGTGCGCATTCTGCGCCAGCACGCCACCGTCCAGAGCGAAGATACCGGGGTGACGATCCTCACCAAGGCCAATCTGAACGATCCCAAGGTGCAGGCAGTGCTCAATCCGAGCTGCCAGAATCCTCCGCTGTGAGCCGGCCAGGCTGTTGTGTGCCGGTGAAGGCTCAAACGACTCGGACCAGCTCACGACAGCCCAGATAGAGAAAGGTCCAGCGCCCAGGGAAGGGAGGCGACGAGGAAATGCAAGGTGGGCAGTTGCTCGCGCTTCCTCCCTGGGTGCTGGACCATCTTGTTCAAGTCATTTAGACCGCCTGTCTGCTCTGTTGCCCTTTCCGCTCGCAGTGCCTGAGCGAGGCAGGCACGATCAGTCTGGATCGCTCTCCTGCCGGCTGACCAGCTCAGACCGCCAGACAGGTGTGCCAGAAGATCATTCCTTGATCGGCCGGCTGACGGGAGCTGTCTACCCCTGGCACGCGTGGCGTGGCTATGCCGGCGGAGGTGCTTCCTGCCTTCGTTCGTTCGTTCCCAGTTCGCTCTGCAGTGAGTGGGTGGCTTGACGGAAGGTCAGAGCTTCGGCGAAGCAGAAGCGGGCCAGATAGACGTCATCCTGTCGTGTGCTCTCTGCCAGCAGTCCCCAGGCTGCTGGAAAGGGTGAGAGGCTAGCCAGGCTGGCCCTCGTTGCCTCAGAGTTGCCGTGCTTAGCTGTCACACAGCGATCGTCGCTGCTGGACGCGGACCGGTCGCAGTCAGTCAAGTCCGATCACGATTCAGGCGCGAGATTGCCGTACTGGCTTGCGTCTTTCTTGATGAGCGCGCTCTCTCAGACCAGGCGAGACTACCCAGATGCGCGTGGCTTGCACTGCGCGCTCAAGGCTTGATCAGGGCCTCATAGTAGTCTGCACAGTCGTCGCAGAGGATTGTCGCTATCTTGGTGATGTAGTCGCGAGTAGACTGCTGATGCTCAGGGCACACGGGCATCTGGCAGCGCGCACATAGAGCTGTCGCCTTGGCCCCACACACGTAGCATTTCCTGGGATCGATCTTGCCTCCCTCGTTCTCGGGAGGGATCTCTGTGATCTGCTCTTCTAACATGGCTCCTCCTTCGTGTCCATGATGACGCGCTGTTTCGGCTCGTTGCACTGACCGATCCGACCGCCCTGCGTCCTGACTGACAGGCGCAAAAAAAGCCCTGACTCCTATCGTTGTACGCGAAAATCTGCTCTTCTGTCAAGTTGCTGCAAGCTGTACCATGACGGTTCAACGCCTACGGGCTGCCCCCCTTCTGCCGGGCCGGCTGGCTCCCGCCCCTGCCTGGGCGAGATATCACCCAGGCGCGAGCATCACCCAGACGGCGAGCACTGGGCCAGAATAGGGTCAGTCCCCTGACGAGGCGGATAGACAGGCCTCCTGCCCGCTTCTCTCCCCGCTCTCGCCGACGTTACCCTCTTATTTTATACCGCGCTTTCAAGCAGACGCGTTTCAGCCTCGCTGAGACCGTAGAGGCGAAAGACCAGGGCGTTGATCTGGGTCTCCAGCGTCTGACGTTGCTGGTAGAGGGCCAGGCGCTCCTCCGACCTGGTACTGGATGCCAGGCGCTCCTGGAGAGCCATCATGGCACGCGCGGCGGCGATCAGCGGCTCCTGGTGGGCCGCCAGATGCCGCGGCAGAGGAATGGCGGCCAGCGTTGTCTGATTGAGCTGAGGAAATAAGCGTTTGTAGGCTGTAAATGTCTTGTAGAGGTAATAATCGATCAGGCGGCTGTTGAGAATTGCGAGCAAAGCCTCATAGGCGAGGCGCTCATCGAGCAGATGCAGGTTATAGAGTGACTGCATGGTCGCCAGGCCGGCGGTCTCCAGCGCGGCCACGCAGCGCCGGCCCGTTTTAACCACCACGATTTTGGGCGCCTGGTAGCAGCTGGCAGGCTTCGTCAGAGTATGGACAAAGCGCGTTGGGGGAGCGATATAGTAGCGGGTCACATTGTCGCCGGCCAGGATCGGCAGCGGGCCTGTCGCAGCCACGTGCCGCTTGCCGATTTCCTCGCCGCGTGAGATATGCACCCGCTGGCCGAGCGGCTCGCCCTCGCGCTCCAGGCGAGCCAGCAGCGCTGCCTCTTCATCGCTCACGTGCACCAGCAGGCGATGGCCGGCGTCATCCAGAAAGCGCTGCCGGCTGCAGAGGGCACGTGTATACACCGGCAGTGCTGGCAGGCCCTCGCTGGCAGGAGAGGCTGCCGCTGGCGCTGGTACATCGCAGGCGATCGTCGATGGCTGAGTGCCGCGCTCGACGACCAGCACGGCGGCGGAGACGCAGGCGCGGAAGACAGGGCCGCAGTGGTAAACGCGGAGCAGCCCCTCGCGTAGCAAAGTAGCGCGGGCCTGGCGAGCCTCATCGCGTGCCAGCAAGGCGTCGGGCACCACGAAAGCAAAGCGCCCACCGCGGCGAGTCAGCTTAAGACCCTGCTCGATAAAGAGCCAGCATGCATCGTACTGGCGACGCGCCAGGGTGAAGGCCGCCTCCAGATAGGGGCGCGCCGTCTGCGGGCGCTGCTCGCCGAACAGGTAGGGTGGATTGCCAATCACCGCATCAAAGCCCCCCGTCCCGCTCTGGGTCTGCCTCTTGAAAACCTGCGGAAAGGCTATCTGCCAGTGGAATGGGGTGACCTCTGGACTCAGAGGACTGCCCAGAGCGTTGCCGCAGCGGATCGTCATCTCCAGGCGTGGCAGTACCCTGGCTGCCTGGACCCGCTCGCGAGCGCTACTCGTGCATTCCTCCAGGAGGAGCAAGAAGAGCGACAGACGTGTTACCTCCACCCCGCAGCGATCGAGATCAACCCCATAGATCTGTTCCAGGAGAATGCGCCGGCCCTCGGCCAGAGTCAGGCGCCAGCGGCCCTGACCATCACGTCGCAGCGCCTGGGGGAAGCGTTCCGCTCCCTCTGCCACATACCGCTCGCGGAACCAGTGCAGGAGCAGGCGGTAGAGGCGTATCAAGAAGGAGCCAGCGCCACAGCAGGGATCGAGCACGCGCAGCTGGGCGGCGCGCGTCACCTCCCTCTCCCGCTCAAGCAAGGCTACCACGCTATGGGTGAGGATATAATCGACAACCGCGGGAGGCGTATAGTAGATGCCGTCGGCCTTCTTCGCAGCTCGTTCCTCGCTCAGGACCAGGCGGCCTGTGGCATCCGTCGTCAGGCTCTTCTCCAGAAAATGCTCATAGAGGCGACCGAGCACCGAAGGTGAAAGACAGGCAAAATCGCAGGGAGCCAGAGGAGGATAGAGAGCCTGCAGCAGCCTGCGCAAGGTCTCATCGTCCAGTCTTAGCCGTGAGAGCAATCCCTCTGTCATCTTGTGGGGAGCACCGGGCAGGCCAGCCAGTGTGCTGCTCCCAGCGACTGGGGTCCTGGCGCAGAAGAGATCGGCGGCGTAACGCCGTCCTGCCGCCTGAAAGCGCCGCAGCAAACGCGCGTAGATCATCCGCTGCTTGCTCAGCCGCAGCAGGCTGCCTGGCGGTTCCAGGCCGCGCTCCTCACAAAAACGTAGAAAGAGCAGGCGCGCCAGCAGCAACTGCACGGCGCGGTTCAGATCGTCAGGTGTCAGGATTGCGTTACAGCGTACCAGGCCCTCGCTGAGCCACAGGCGCCACTCTGTCGCTGCGCGCAACAGCGTCTCTTCAGCCGTTGCGCGCTCTGCATCCTCGGCCAGCAGGGAAGCCAACAGGGACATAGCCGGGGCTGGAGACTCCATACCAGATTCTGAGAACGGCTGTGAGAGGCCTTGCAGCACGCCTGGCTCTTCCTCCTTCTCTTGCGATCAGCATGGCGAGCGACGTGCGAGACGCCGATCCAACTAATCCTTCCAGCCCGCATGTGATCCCGCCCCAGGCCAGTGCCTCGCCTTGGAGTCGGAGCGGGCGGAGAAGCGAGGCGTCGGCATCACCGCTGGGCTGGGCCAGGATTGAGATCGTCCGCTGGTCGACCGGCGCAGCAAGGCAATGGCCGCTGCGCTGTGCTGCGCGGCCCGGGCGGCAAGTAGACGGACAACCTAGCGGCCACGACGAGCCTGAGCGCGGCGGATCAGGGCGTCGGCAGCCACGGCGATCACCAGAACCACACCCTCCACCATCTCCTTCACATCGGTACCCTGGCTCTTCAGGTCGAGGCCGTTCTCCAGGCTGCCAATGATCAGCGCGCCAAGGATCAGGGTCCAGACCGAGCCTTTGCCGCCAAAGAGGCTCACACCGCCGATCACTGCCGCCGCGATCGAATCGAGCAGCAGCGTCGGGTCAATCTGACTGGCCACCGCCAGACCGCGCGAAGCCGCCAGCACGCCGCCGATGGCCGCCAGCGTCGAACACATCGTAAAGACCGCCACCCGAATCAGTGGCACATTGATACCAGCGCGGCGCGCCGCCTCGGCGTTGCCTCCAACGGCATAGACATAGCGCCCGAAGGGCGTCTTAGTCAGCAGGAGCCAGCAGAGCAGGATCAGCCCGGTCAGGAAAATCACCGACTGGGGCACGCCCAGGTAGGACTCGAAGAGAGCTACTGCGCCCTCGACAATCACCGCCACGGTCACGATCTGCAGCAGCAAGCGCGGCAGCGGTTGTGTACGCAGGCCGGCGCGCTTGCGACGCATATAATTGAAGACTACAAACCCAATATAGAGCAAGAGCGCCAGTGTTGGCAAGCCGATACCCAGCGCATCCGGCAAGTAATTATTCGCCAGCGAGACGATGAAGGTATCGTGGATAATCAGCGTACTCTGTCCGGCGAGCAGGTACAGTAAGAGGCCAGAGTAGCCGATAGAGGCCGCCAACGTCACAATGAAGGAGGGAATGCGGATGAAGGCGACCAGCAAGCCATTAATGAGTCCGGTGAGGGCACCCGTCACAAGGGCGGCCAGAATCGCCCAACCGGCAGACACTCCCTGGCGCTCGGTCAGCACGCCCATCACCACAGAGCAGAGCGTACTTACTGCCGCCACCGACAGATCGATCTCACCCAGCAGCAGCACCAGTGTACTGCCCAGAGCCAACACGCCGATCTGCGTAATCTGAAGCACCAGATTCGAAAGGTTACGCGGTGTCAAAAAGAGGCCATCGGTTGTCAAAGCAAAGTAGGCGGCAATGACCAGCAACGTCAGTAACACGGGCACAAAGCCCAGGTCGGTGCGCAGGAGCTGGCCCACCGTGGGACGCGGCAGCCTGGAGGGCACCTCAACGCTGGTTGTTGGAGCTGGTTGCTTCTGCTTCACAGCTTCACTCATGACTGCGAACCTCCTCCATTCGAGCCATTCGCGTCCACCTCAGCGCCGAACTCTGCGCCAGTGATGGCCGCTACCACGCGCTCAGGCGTCGTCGACTTCACATCGAAAGTAGCCACACGTCGCCCCAGGCGCAGCACAATCACGCGGTCCACGACCTCAAAAACATCGGCCAGATTATGCGAGATCACCACGACGGCCAGGCCCTGCTCGCGCAGGCGCTTGATCAAATTGAGTACCTGGCGCGTCTGGGCCACGCCCAGGGCCGCCGTCGGCTCGTCCAGGAGCACCACCCGGGCCTGACGCAGAATGGTCTTGGCGACCGCGATGGACTGGCGTTGGCCGCCCGAGAGCAGCGAGACCGGCACGCGCACCGAGGGGATCTTGACATCGAGCACGCTGAGCACGCGCAGGGCCTCGCGCTCCATAGACACCTCAGAGAGCACGGGCCAGATATCAAGTTCCTCGTGGCCGAGGAAGAGATTAGCGACCACATCGAGATTGTCGCAGAGCGCCAGATCCTGATAGACGGTCTCGATCCCCAGGCGTGTCGCTGCGCTGGGACCAGTGATCTTCACCGGGGTGCCCTCCAGGAAGATCTCGCCGCTGTCGGCCTGCTCGACGCCGGAGATTATCTTGACCAGCGTCGATTTGCCGGCGCCATTGTCGCCCACGAGGCCGACAACTTCGCCGGCGTAGACCTCAAAGTCGACATTCGAGAGGGCCTGCACGGCCCCAAACGCCTTACTGATACCGGTCAGGCGCAGACGTGGCTCAGCCACGCCCGTCTGGCCGGGCCGAGAAGGAGCGGTGGGTGTACTGATAGAACTGTCTGCCATGTGGCCTCCACAAACAATGAGCAAACTAATGACACACATGGCTCATCGGCGAGCAATGGGAGAGGCAGACAGGCCAAATGGCCGACTGACCGGGCGCCCTGCTCGCCGATGAGCTGGTAATCATGCCCGTTTCGCCTGCCGGTGTGCTGTCGCGATCTGTACTGCTATTATATAGCAGTGGCGAGATCGAGAGCAGCCCGAAGCGGAACCACACAGCGGCAGGCGGCCAGGAAGCAGGGGCTTAGCAGATGCCTCCGGTCCCTGGCGGGAGGCCCTGACAGATCTGCTCTTTGGTCACGAAGCCGTCAGCGAGGACCGTCGAAGCGATATTCGACTTATCGACGGCAACCGGTGTCTCCAGGACCGATGGAATGTTGCCGCCGTCCTTGGTCTTGGTCTGGCCGTTGATCAGCTTCGAGGTGTCTTCCCCTTTGCTGATAGCCGCCACCAACTGGGCGGTCGCGTTAGCCTCCTTGGTGATGGCCTTGTAGACCGTCATCGCCTGCTCGCCCGTCAGGATGTTCTGGATACCAGCGACGGTGGCATCCTGACCGGTGACCAGCACCTTCTTATCCAGGTGCTGAGCCTTGAGGGCGGCGATCACCGAGTTGGCCATACCATCGTTGGCCACATAGGCGATCTGGATATTGTTCTGGTTGGCCGTCAGGGCCTGATCCATCTCGGTGCGCGCCGTGTCGTTATCCCAGCCAGGCGTATAGGTCTCGTAGACCAGCTTCAGCTCGCCACTCTGGAAGAGCGGATCAAGCGCCTGGTGCGCGCCCTGGCGGAAGAGGATGGCGTTGTTATCGGTCTGAGAGCCGTTGATCATCACCACCCGGTCGCCCTTGTGATGATGCTGCACAATGTACTCGCCCTGCAGGTAACCGACGCGCACGTTATCGAAGGAGACGTAATAGGCCAGGTCCTTGGACTGGATCAGGCGGTCGTAAGCGATAACGGGAACGCCTTGCTGCTTGGCCTTAAGGACGATGGCGGCAGCGGCATCGCTATCGACGGCGCCCACCACCAGGATGCAGTCGCCGCGCGTCAGGTCGGCCTCGGCCTGGTTGAGCTGCTCGTCCTTGTTGCCCTCAGCGTTGTTATAGTCGACAGTCGCCCCGGGCAGGGCCGCCTTAATGCCGTTGATCAGCGCCGGCCTGTCCTTGGCATCCCAGCGCTCCGAGGTGGCCGTCTCCGGCAGGAGAATGCCGATTTTCATGCACCCTTTGCCATTAGCTGCTCCAGAGGACGAGGTCCCACCTGTGCTACCACTGCTGCCACAGGCGGCTAAAAGGAGAGATAAGAGCAGCGTGATCGCTACGGCAGCAAATCTGCGCTGTCGGATAAATAACGTCATTGTTCGCACCCTATCCTTTCGTAGAGAACTCTGTGCAATGAGCTAGACAGCAGGCATTGCCTGGTCGCAAGACAGGCCGCGGGTGAAAGTTACGCTACGAGTGCTGCCTGTCTCACTGAAGATGACTCCTCGCTGCCCCCGAAGGGGTAAGCGAAGCGGGCCGACATCGGCTCTGGCAGCAGCGCTCCTGCTCGGTTGCCCGAGGCCGCTGGCGGGCGCTTTGCCAGGCGCATGAGCAAGAGCACAGCGCTCATGCGTTTGTCCGTTTGTTCGCTCGTATGTCTGTCTTCAGCCGCGTGAAGCCCAGTGCTTGCCATTGACGGAGTCGGTCAGGGAGGGAAGGGAACTCAGGCTCCCCTCTCCTGCCGGGAGAGCTATCTACCTCCTTTCTTTCACCTCGCCTGCGCTCGGAGACGGAGTGGCCAGGACACAGCCGCTCTGGCAGCCATTGGCCCTGCCCTGGTTAGCGGCTCAGTGCCCCCCGACCGGCGCCGCTGCTGACCGATGCCACGGCTTTGGTTGCTGTAGCGCGCTCGCTTTCGCCGCGGGCCGCCGCCTCTTCGCGCGCGATCAAGATGCGTTCCCAGGCTTTGAAGAAGGGATAATAGAGTACAGCGGAAACAGCGAGATCGAAGAACTGCAAGAGGCTGCCACGAATGTCGCCCCCGGTAGCCACAAAGCCGCTGATTCCGACGGGAACGGTGAAGGGCTGCATCACCATCGGCACATGGACCAGGCCGAAGGAGAAGGCCAGGTAATTGATGGTGACGATGGTGACGGGAACCAGCACGAAGGGGATCATCATCAGCGGGTTGAGCGCCATAGGGACCCCGAACGTGACCGGTTCATTGATATTGAAAATCGCCGGTCCCAGGGCGACCTTGCCAACGGTCCGCAACTGGGCCGAGCGCGAGCGTAGCATATAGATCACCAGCGGCCAGGTCGCGCCTGAGCCGCCCAGGTGGGCGAAAATATGGAAAAACGGCTCAGTGACGATGCCGTGGGCATGAGCCGGGCCGGCGGCGGCGTTGGCGGCCAGTGTGCTGAACCAGAATGGGGCCGCGATAGCCGTGACGATATTCATCCCGTGGATGCCCACCGACCAGAGCAACATCATCAAGATGATCTCCAGTAGGGCCGCTGGATAGCTATCCTGCACCACCACCAGCGGCTCAAAGACCTTCATCAGCAGGATCGGCAGCGTCAATTGCAACGTCACGCGATGGCCGCTGCTGTCAGTCGTCGTCACTGTATGCGAGCTGACGAACCACTCCAGCAGCCAGATCGCCGTGATGAGCAGCACGGCGGGCACCAGCGCCTCGAAGGCGCGCTTGACATTGGCGGGCACGCTCTTCGGTAGGCGAATGGTGAAGCGCGAGCTGCGGAACCAGCGCATGACCTCACTGGTGAGGATGCCGATCAGGATAGCGATGAGCAGGCCCTGACCGCCGAGGTAGGGCAGGATGGTGCCCAGCGTCAGGCTGTTGAGGTTGGTGACCGGCATGCTGGCGACGAGGAAGAGGACCATCGCCAGGACGCCCGGCTGTACCGGCTCTGTGCGCCGGTACTGGGCGACGCTGTAGGCCACGCCAAAGGCCAGGAAGAGTGCCATGAGCCCAAAGGACAGGTTGAAAGGCACCAAAATGGCGTTCTGAATGCCAGGATGGGCCTGGAGAAATTGGGCAAAGGCGGGAATTGGCGGATTGGCGATGATCAGAAAGATGCTACCCGCGATGATCAGCGGGAGCGTGAAGATGATGAAGGCGTCGCGAATCGCCTGCAGGTAGATGTTGCTGGCGATCGCGCTCAGCGGCGGTACCAGATAGCGCTCAAACCAGGCGCTACTCTTTTCGATCATCGCATTCATGGCTGTGCCTGACCTTCCTGCGTCTCTTGCAGGAGCAAGAGCACTTGCTCCAGCACGGCCTCACCGTTCATCGTCGCATAGTGAAATGGCTCAATCAAGGCCACGGGCTTGCCGGCTTCCTGCGCCAGCTTCTCGATGCTCTTGCGCAGATGGCGAATCTGCGGAGCAATGAGCACCACATCGCACTCGTCCAGCCGGTCCATGTATTCACCGGCGCTCAAAGCCTCAACGCTGAGTGTGTAGTTGCGTGCCGCTGCCGCTTCGAGCATGCTTTCCACCAGCAGGCTGGTGGACATGCCCCAGCTGCAGACAATCAGGACTCGGATCATGCTCGCTCCTTCCCGCCGCACACTGGTTCGCCACCGCTTCCCTTGCCTGCCTGTTCCTGTTCTGGCCCTCCTCAATCCCGGTCCGACCAGACCAGCCACCGAGGCGAGGGGAAGGTCAAGGCTACCACCGCGCTGCGGGGTCACTCTTCTCTCTAGCAAGAACTATGCCAGGAATGTGTGTAGCACAGATAGCACACTGGAGGGACGCGCTAGCCTGTTGCATGAGTGCAATGGATGGGCTTGAGTCGGTCCGGCTGGGCCGGGCCGGGTTGGATGGTGCTGGACTGCATCGCTGGCAGGAATGGCCGCAAGCCAGGCGCGCCCCCGGCTCCCTTGAGAGATGTCGCTCGCTTGACTAAGGGTGCTCTGGACTTCCTTTCGCCTTTATTATACGTAGCCGGGCGGGAGATGACGCAGCCCTACTCTGCCATGTCGGGAATGGAGGAGAAAAGGCGCCAGACAGCGTCAAGAGCGGGCGGCGAAAATATCGAGCTGGCGCAGGATGCAAACGATATTGTAAGCCTCTTCGTCGGGTAGGAAGCGCCCGACCTGCTCTCCTAGTAGCTGCAGAGCATGGCGACAGATGGAGAGGTCACGGGCAAATTGCTGCTCGACCAGGCGGCGTACTGCCTCACTCACCAGCATCCCTTTGTAGGGAACGCCCCGCTCCAAAATGCAGGCCAGGTGAAGCATCAGGCCGGCCAGGACTTCCATGGGAAAGCTCTCGCCGACCTCGACCTCGATCAGTTCGATGACGCGATCGAGCAGGGGCATGACGCGCGCCGGGTTGAGAAAAATCATGCGCTGGCTGAGCGTCTCCGTGAGCTGGCGCACCAGATCGGCGCGGCGGGAGAACAGCTGCACCTGGTCCCGCTGGACCCCATTGCCATCGCTGAGCGCTTCCCCGGGGGAGAGGCGGCCCGCGGCCACCGCGCTGGCCAGGGACAGCGTCAGGGGGGGCGCCGCCCCTGGTCCCTGCTCGTGCCCGGCCTGCAGCAGCGCTGGATCGATGAGCGTCTCGCCGAGCAGCGTGCGCAGGCGGGCCAGGCCGTCGCCGAAGAGCAAATCCGTCAAGGGAATAAAAGGATAGTCGTCCAGGTGGGGGTTGATGGTGCCCACGACGGCGATCACCTGACGGTTGCCGACGAGCTGCTGGATGTCCTCGCGTGTCTTGTAAGAGAGGGTAATATCCATGCACAAAATCTTGATACCCTGCTCGTGCAGGCCGGGCAGGGCCTCGTTGATCAGCTCGGCGATCTTCGCGGCGCTGCCAAGGCCCGTCAGGCACACTGAGAGAATGACGCGCCCGGCCTCGCGGCTGGGGCCGGGGTCTCCGAAGCCTGGGGTGGGCAACGGCTCAGTGTGGCGCTCACGATCGCCGCTGCGATTGCTGATCGAGCGCGTCAGGGTCAGGCTCTCGGCCAGTTGATCGAGGCTCAGGTCGCGCGAGCGCTGGGCGCGGCGCACTGCCTCGATAACCAGGGGAGCGCTGACATCGGAGACCGTGCGCACACGGACACCGGTCTGTTGTTCGACCAGCTCGTTCAGGGAGAGCAGGGAGACGAAGTCGACGAGGAGCAGGACGCCGGCCCCCTGATCGGCCACGCGCACCCAGCTGGCGACCTGAGCCACCAGCTCGTCGGGGGACTGCTCCAGTGACAGCTCGACCCAGCGCACCGTTCTGACGCCGACCAGGGTATTGGCCAGCTCGGCCAGGCCAGCGGCGATGCCGCGCCCGTGGGCGGCGACTACAATACCAACGCCGGGCTGCTCGCTGCTGAGCAGGCTATCGGCATGGGCGAGGAGCACGGCCAGCACATCGACCTCGCTCTCGGGCAGCGGGGCCTGGAGGGCGCTGCGCAGTTGAGCCAGGGCGGCGCGCGCTACCTCATATTCGCGCGGATAAGTTTCGGCCACGGATTCGATAACGGAGGTGGGAACTTGATGACCGCGGGCCAGATGCTCCAGTGTGCTGGTGACGTGCATGGCCAGTACAAGCGCCAGCTTCTCGGGCAGGTCGCGCTCCAGGCGCTGGGAGGCGAAGTCGACCACGGAGCTGCAGGCGGCGGCGACCTGCTCGTCGACTAGATGCGGAACCGCTTCCTGACGGGCGCGCGTTACCTCGTCGGCGAAGCGCTGGAAGTAGTGTTGGATCTCTAGCTGCAATAACCGATTGACTTCGCTGTCGGTGAGGCCGCTGCGCCTCAGCGTGCGCACCTCCTGGCTGATGGTCTCGTAGAGGTCGCGGGCCGAGTGCGGGAGGACATCGAGGCTGAGGCCGGTGGGGGTGAAGATGTGAGCGACCTTGAGGACGTCAAGCAGCGGCTCCAGCGAGCGCTGCAGCTCGGCGGTACGCAGGAGGCCGCGGCGCACGTGGTCGGGCAGGCTGCTGACGTCAACGTGCAGCTCGCTGAGATTGCGCGTGCGGTAATCCAGATAGGCCCGGGCGCACAGCAGCTGGATGTCGGTGCGCAGTTGCCCGATGTTGCCGGGACATTCGTAGAGCAGGAGGGCCTGAATGACCTGCGGTTCAACGTGGATGTTGGCGCCGATGCTGCTGCATTCGGTGGTGAAGAAGGCGCGGATGAGGGCGTAGCGCTCCTGCATCGAGCGCTCAGCCAGACCGGGCAGTGTGATGAGCATAGGAATGCGCCGGCGGAAGGTTGGCAGCAGGGTGATGTTGGGGTCCTCGGTGGTGGCGGCAATGAGTAAAATGCTGGCCTGCCGCTCCTCGACGTCGCCGAGGCGACGGAAGCGCTCGCGGTCCATCAGATAGAAGAGCATCTCCTGCCCCTCGGGAGGGAGGCGGTGCACTTCGTCGAGGAAGAGGATACCGCCGCTGGCCTGCTCGACGAGGCCCGGGCGGTCGCGCTCGGCGCCGGTGTAGGCCCCGCGAACGACGCCGAAGAGGTGGGCCATGAGCAGCTGTGGATTGCCGGCGTAGTCGGCGCAGTTGAAGGAGACGAAGGGCGCGTTGGGAGGTAAAGCCCCGAATTCGATGGCAAAGGCATGCATCAGGCGCGCAAAGGTGGTCTTGCCCACGCCACTGGGGCCGCAGATGAGCGTGTGCAGCCCGTGCGGAGGGTAGAGCATGGCCGCCTTCGCCTGCTGAATGGCGACCTTCAGTCCTTCGTCGCTCCCGACCAGCGTTTCAAAGCTGGTAACTATGGCTCCACTCTGCATGGAGGCCACCACCACTGGCAGCTTGTTGGGAGCCTCTGGTCTGACCAGCTTCGGCAAATCAGACGGGCGGGTAGCCGCCGGGGCCTGGGTCTGCTGGGTCTGCTTCTGCTGCGACTCCCTGACCGGCGGTGGCTGTGACCCGACCGGCGACAGTGGCGGTTGGGGGGAGAGGCTCCTGACGGCAAACAGGACAGGACGGCCAGGAATACGCTCGACCTTCCCCTCCTGTGCTAACTGATTAAGGTCACGGCTGGCATTGGTGCGATCGATAGCGGCGCGTTCCGCGACTTCTTCGGCGCTGAACCCTCGCTTGCGCCTGAGCGCCGTGCCTTCGGGGGCAGCGGCGGCCTCCGCACACATGGCGCGCAAGATTTCAAAGACGCGATCTTTGCGCAGCAAGCGATGTCTTCCTTCTGACTGACCTGCTTAGCTCAGCTCAGCGGTTCCCCTGTCTGTTCAGTGTTCAGTTTAACATCACTTGCCCGTAAATACAACCGGGCGGCATTCCTGTCCCGGGACGGAAAGAGCTGGACCGGCCACCGCTGCGGCGATTTGGTGACGGACCTGTGAGGTGGCTGTACACCTGCCGCCCGCAGGCAGGTGTTGCTGGAAAGGGGTGAGCCTGGCAAACAGGACTGTGCTGACCTCATGGGCTGTTTGGCTCGGCGGGCGCTCTAAAGACAGGCTCTCAGGCATCGCAGCGGTTATAGATCTGGGTGAGTGCCTGGCGAAAGGCGGGATCAGTCGGTGAGACATTGTGGTCCGGGGTGATCACGACCATCAGTTCCCAACCGGGCACCGTTGGGAAGCGTTTCAACGTATAACGCCAGTGCTGTTGCTGTAGTGCCTGCACAATGGCTGGCTTGCTCTGATCCTGATGGACGAGTAGTAGCAGGGCATAGTGAGCTGCATGGAGCACTTTCTGACTATAGGCCGGTACACGTGCACGTGGCTCAGTCACCAGAATCTGCTGATTGGTGACAAAGGTGATGGGGTTGCCGACCCAGGCGGTCGCCAGGGCGTAGCTGATGTGCTGCTGGCGCAGATAGGTGATGATGGGCGTATAGTCACCCGGTGCCTGAACGCAGCCGGAGGTCTCGAATGTATTATGCGTGTTGGCCACCGCGTAGGCCGAGAACTGTGTGCTGAAGTAACAGATCAGCAGCAGCACCAGGAGCGTGGGACGCAGCAGCGACTGCCAGAGGGCGGGCTGCTTGCCCGGATGGGGCGCGCGGGGCTCTGCCCTGGCTTCTGTGTTGGGTGAGGCAGCTCTAGAAGCGGAGGCACCCTGGTCTGTCGCGGCGGCGCCATGCCAGCAGACAGTCGTGGCTGCCGCCAGGAAGAAAGGCAGCACTATGACCAGCGGCACCACGTAGCGCCCGGTCAGATCCCACGGCCCGCAGCCTGAGTAGACGCTGGCCACCGCCAGCGGATCGAGGCAGTAGATCACCGTCAGGCAGAGCGCGAAGAGGAGGGGCAGCAGCGTCAGGCGGCGCAGGCAGAGCAAGGTTGGCCGGGGCCAGATCCATGAGAGAAACAGGGTGCCAGCGGCCAGCGTCATTGCCAGGCCATTGATGACCAGTCCTGGCGTGAGAATGGCGGGATGGTTTTGAGTTACATAAGGCTCGGTTGGCAATGTGCCGCCGATGACGCGCGGGGCTATACAACGTGCATAGAAAGTGACAACTTCGCGCAGTATGTGGAGCCGGCTGCCTGGGGCGGCGATAGGATGTCCGCCGTGCAGCATATAGAGAAAATTCTCCCAGCTATGTTGTGCGCCGTAGATGAGCGCCGGCCCCAATCCCAGCAGCAGTGACGGCAGTGCCGCTGGTGCTGCAAAGAAGCCTGCTTTTAGCCAGGCCCATTGACTGCTCTTGCTCTGGCCTCCCTCGCTCTGCTTGTGCTGTCGCGGCCATGCCTGCCAGAGGAAGCCAGCGAGCCAGAGGGCCATCGTGGCCAGGGCGTAGGCGATCAAGGGATCGATCCAGAGGCCCAGGCCGATCAGCAGACCGATTCCTGCCCAGCGCCAGGCTAGCTCACGCCGGCTGGCGCCCTGCTGCCAGCGCTGAGTCAGGCGCAGCGTTGCCCAGAGCAGCCAGAGCATCACGATCATGGCCTCGGTATAGCCGCCGTAGGAGCGTAGTTCCAGCACGGCATCGTAAAGAGGGGGCAGAGCAGCGATGGCTGTCGCCACTATCAGGAAGAGCCGGCGTGGGCCTGCTCGTAGGCCCGCCTCGCAAGCGAGGGCCTCGCCAAAGCGCCAGGTGAGCCAGACGAGGAGCAGCGAAGTACAGCTCATCGCGATGCGCAGGACCAGTACCGATGGCCCGGCGATGGCGAAAAACAATGCAATGATATAGGCTTCCAGGCTCCCCATATAGGGCTGCCCGTAGTAGTAGATTGGCCACTCGCCATGCAGGATGTTCTCCGCCTGGATGCCGGTGAGCGCCTCGTCTCCTTCAATGACCGGGTTGTGACGAATCGCCAGAAAGAGGCGCACAGCCAGGGCCAGCGCCAGACAAAGCCAGAGTGGCCAGGCCTTTACCAGGTCCTGGCCTTTGTCTTGAAGACGGGCCAGAACCGGCTTGTTGGTCCGGCTCTCCCATCGCCGCCGGGTCTGCTGGGGCGCCTGCATGATCTCGCTTCCTGCTGACAACATGCGAGCTGTTCCTCCTCGCTTTGACTCTCCCCCTTGTTATTGCTGCCACAACTATACTCAGTAATCGCCAGATAGACAATCTCTATCGCTCTTTTTGTCTAAGTATATCCAGGTAATCATCTCTCCTCTTCCTATCGCTCGGAGCGGAAGCAGAACATATACATAAAAAAGCTGGCTACTCTCTAGCACCAGTGCAGCAGAGCCAGGCGGCGCGGGCCGACCTCTAGTTAGCTCAAGCGTGCTGCTGGCTGAGCGGCCAGCCAGCGAGCAGAAATGAAGGGAGCTTCAGAGAGATGACAAGCTATGTGGCCTTTTTTCGCGCGCTCAATGTTGGTGGGCACGGGGTGGTCTCCATGCCAGCTCTGAGGACGATGCATGAGGCCCTGGGACTGCAGGCAGTCAGTACCTATATCCAGACGGGCAACGTGCTCTTCACCAGCGCCGAAGGTGACGTCTCAAGTCTGGCTCGTCAGATTGAGGGGCGCTTCCTCCAGGAGTTTGGCTTCGCCAGCCGGGTCGCCCTGCGCAGAGCCGCTGATCTGGAGGAGACCATACGGGCGAATCCTTTCTTGCAAGAGGCCGAGCAGGCGCCTGAGCGTCTCGTCGTGCTATTCCTGGTTGCAACCCTTTTGCCAGAAGCAACCACAGCCTTGCAGCGACTGGCGGCTGCGGGACCCGAGCAGCTGCAGCTCTCGGCGCATGGTCAGGAGCTGTATGTCTGGTATGCCCATGGGATCGGACGCTCGAAGCTGACGACTCTGGCCCTTGAGCGTGCCCTTGGCTGTCCTGCCACAGGACGTAACTGGAAGACCTTGCTCCAGATAGGGCAGCTTCTCCGGCAAAGGCAAGAGGGAGAGTGGGCGTAGCCTGGGAGAGAGCGGCATCAGGGGGTCAGAAGAAACCAGCTCGCCCGCCCCGCTGTCCTCTCGGCGGAGCACCGGACCGGCTAGAGTAGCGCCCTCCTGGCTTGGGACAACGGTTGCGGGCGAGGCAAAAGTGAGCTGCGACTTCACTCTGTTCCCAGACGTGTCAGCAGATTGTTCAGACGGTTGACGAAGCTGATCGGGTTCTCCAGCTGGTCGCCGCTGCTGAGCACAGCCTGGTCGAAGAGCACCCAGGCCCAATCGGTGAAGCGTGTCTCATCCTGCTCCTGGCGCAGGCGTTTGATGATCGGGTGCTGCGGATTAATCTCCATGATCGGCTTGTCGGCGGGCACGGCCTGGCCGGCGGCCTGCAGCAGGCGCTTCAAGTTGGGATCGATGCCGCCCTCGTCGACCACCAGGCAGGCCGGCGAGGTTGTCAAGCGGCTCGTCGTGCGCACATCCTTGACCTTCTCGCTGAGGACCTTCTTAAAGCGCTCCAGCAGGTCGCGTACCTCGTCAGCGCTCTTTTGGCGCTCTTCCTGCTCCTGCTTATCCTCTAGCTTGCTCAGATCGACCTCGCCACGGGCGATCGACTGGAAGGACAGGCCACCGTACTCCTGAAGCTCGTGTTGCACGAAGTGGTCGATAGGATCGGTCCAGATCAAGACCTCGATGCCCTTCTGCTTAAAGATCTCCAGCAGCGGGCTATCCTTGGCGGCTTCGTAGCTTTCGGCCAGCAGATAGTAGATCTTATCCTGGCCCTCCTTCTTGCGCGAGACGTAGGTCTCCAGAGAGACATTCTGCTCGGGGCCACTGACCGTCGACGCGAAGCGCAGCAGGCGGGCGATCAAGTCGCGGTTGGCCTTATCCTCGACCAGGCCCTCTTTGAGCACGCGCCCAAACTCGCGCCAGAAGATAGCATACTTGCCCGGCTCCTTCTCAGCCATATCGCTGAGCAGGCCCAGGATCTTCTTCGTCGCCGTGGCGCGCATCGTATCGATCAGGCGGTTCTGCTGTAGCATCTCGCGCGAGACGTTGAGGGGCAGGTCATCGGAGTCGATGACGCCACGCACGAAGCGCAGATAACGCGGCAGCAGCTTATTCTCGATATCGTCCATGATATAGACGCGGCGCACATACAGCTTGACGCCGTGATGGCGCTCGCGCAGCCAGAGATCGAAGGGCGCCTGAGAAGGAATGAAGAGCAAGAGCGTGTACTCGTGGGTGCCCTCCATGTGGCTGTGGACCCAGGCCAACGGGTCGGCGAAGTCGTGCGAGATATACTTATAGAAGTCCTTGTATTCCTGCTCGCTGATCTCGCTCTTGGGGCGGGCCCAGAGGGCCGAAGCCTTGTTAACGACCTCCTCCTCGTCCTTCCCCTCAACTTTCATGACGATGGGCAGCTGAATGTGATCCGAGTACTTACGGATGATCGAGCGCAGACGGTAGCCGTTGAGCAGCTCGTCCTCGCCCTCGCGCAGATGCAGGATGACGTCGGTGCCACGAGTTGGCTTCTCGATGGTCTCGATGGTATACTCACCCTGGCCATCGGACTCCCAGCGCACTCCCTGGTCAGCGGATAAGCCGGCGCGGCGCGTCAGCAGGGTGACGCGGTCGGCTACCACGAACGAAGAGTAGAAGCCGACACCGAACTGACCAATGAGCATGGCATCTTTGCGCTGATCGCCGGTCAACGACTGGAAGAATTCGCGCGTGCCCGACTTGGCGATGGTCCCAATGTTCTGGATCACCTCCTCGCGCGACATACCAATGCCGTTGTCGCTGACAGTGATGGTGCGCGCATCGCGGTCGTAAGAGACGCGGATCTTGAAATCAGCGTCGCGCTCGTAGAGGTCGGGATTCGAGAGCGCGTCAAAGCGCAGGCGATCGATGGCATCTGATGCGTTAGAGATAAGCTCGCGTAGGAAAATCTCTTTATTGCTATAGAGTGAATGGATCATGATGTCAAGCAATTGCTTGACTTCTGCCTGAAAGCCCAGCCTTTCTTTATGGGTTTCAACTGGCATGGCACACCTCCATGTTAGCTACGCAAATCCCCTGGGAAGCGAGATACGTCGTGTCGGTCGTAGTCGTAGCAAGTTGTCTACTGTGGTCTGTTCCGCTCTGCGGTGGTACACCTCTCCACGGTACATATGATGCCATAGGCTGTGTTAGAAGAGTGTGGGAGGAACGTTAGAAATCTGTTAGCGCCTGACTCTCTGTCAGGCTCAGGTGAACCGACTCTGCTCGCGTGCATCTCATGCTGGAGACAGGGCGGCTTCTCTCTGAGAAGGACAGGGCCAGGAGAAGGAGGGGCCCGCCGTGCAGATGGACGTTAGCCGGACTGTGGCCAGCGCTTATGGATAAGATCCGATGCTCGCTACCATCTGGCTCTGGCTTGATCGATGGCTGTCGGAGACCAGGAGGAGCGTAGGCGCTGATGAGCGGACTGATCGAGATTGGGAAGGAGGGCGACGTCG
The DNA here is from genome assembly GCF_008974285.1 of Thermogemmatispora aurantia. Classification (GTDB taxonomy): domain Bacteria; phylum Chloroflexota; class Ktedonobacteria; order Ktedonobacterales; family Ktedonobacteraceae; genus Thermogemmatispora; species Thermogemmatispora aurantia. The sequence goes on from NZ_BKZV01000004.1 coordinate 250,172, forward strand.
GATCTGGCCCTGAGCTGCCCGGTTGGGTTGGGGCCTGGCCTCGCGGTATCCTGGCACCTTGCTCTCGCCTGCTGGCCTGCCGACTGGGAGGTGGCGGTCAGTGCGCTACCAGCAGCTCAGCGCCGGGCGAGGCTGGCCTTGAGTGGCCCGACAAACTGGTGCAGGCCAGCGCGACTGGAGCTGTGAGTTCCTCGGCCCGCGCAGGAATCTGCCAGCGTGAAAGAGAGGTCGTGCGGGTCCGACTCGGAGACGCGGGTGAAGAGCAGGCTCTCAGCTCGCTCTGGCCATAGATGCACACCGTTGCAGGGTATTGGTTATTGGTCGAACGAAGGCAAGAAGGATCTGCCCGCAGCGCCAGTCTCTGACAGACCTCAGCGACTGTGGCTCTGCTGGTTTGCCTCAGCGCTGTGTCAGCGGCACTTCGATCAGCAGCGGGCGTGTCTCTTCCAGCGGCAAGGCCAGCCGCGCACGCAGCAGCTCGGCCAGCTCATCGGGCGTCTCAACGCGTTGGCCCTCGATGTGGAAAGCGCGGGCCAGGCTCACAAAGTCAGGCGGCTTCAGCGTTGTCGCGATGCTGCGTCCAGGAAAGCGTTGCAACTGATCGTTCTTCACCGCCGTATAGCTGGCATCATTGAAGACGATGGTGACGACCGGAATACGCTCCTGTGCTGCCGTGGCCAGCTCACCCACATTCTGCAAAAAGCCTCCATCGCCGCAGAGAGCTACCACCGCGCGCTGTGGTGCAGCCAGCTGCGCCCCCAGTGCCAGCGGCAGGCCTGTTCCGATGGAACATAGCTCGGAAGCGTGGATAAAGCTGTGTGGCTCATAGACTGGAAACGCCTGAGCGGCAGCATAGCCAGCCATCGTCATATCGGCCACCACGATCCCCTCGCGCGGCAGGGCTGTCCGCAGGGCCTCCAGCCAGGGCATCACCTCGCCGTAGATCCGCTGCGCTCGCTCGCGCAAAGCAGCGCGCACGGCGGCCACCTCCTCGCGGCGGTCCTCGTACTGCCCTGCCCTTTCCTCCAGTCCTGCCAGGAGGGCGCTCAGGGCCAGGCGAGCATCACCAACCAGGGCAACGCTGGCCGGATAGCGCTGGCCAATCTCGCCGGCATCGATATCGATGTGGATCAGCTTCTCTGGCAGAGGCAGGCGCCCCGTATCTGCCTGAGCCTGGCCGCTGCGGCTACGCTCCAGGGCGGGCAGCGTCGTGCGTTGCATCCCTAGCTTGCTGCCAACGACTAGCGCCAGATCGGAGCGGCTCAGCAGTGGGCCAAGCGTACGCGACGGGGCGCCCCGGGTTGTGATGACCAGCGAGTGATCGTTAGGTAAGACGTCGTGACTTTTGCCTCCAAGCAAGACCGGGGCCTGCAGCAGCTCGGCCAGGCGCAGCAGCTCATGATTCGCGCCGGCGGCGCTCACCCCGGCCCCGGCGATAATCACAGGTCGGCGCGCCGCCCGCAACAGCTCCAGGGCGGCCTGAACTGCCTCCTCACTGGGCGCCACCGCTGGCTCTCGGCCCTCTTCCAGCGCGGGCAGTGCTATCGTCTCTTGCGCTTCAAGCACGTCTAGTGGAATCTGCAGAAAAGCGCCGCGGGGCCGACCTGTGCGCATCTGGCGCAGAGCCTCAGCAATGGCTTCAGGAATCTCCGCCACGCGCTGCACTTCGTGGCTCCAGCCAACCAGGGCCTGTGCCAGACCGAGCTGGTCCTTAAGCTCGTGCAGACGGCCCCAGGAGCGCCCGCCAGTCTTGCCTGGCAGGCTGGTGGCGATGACCAGCAGCGGCAGCGAATCGGCATAGGCGTCGGCCAGTGGCGTAGCAATATTGGTCACTCCCGGTCCCGTAATCACCAGGGCCACGCCAGGGCGCCCGGCGATGCGCGCGTAGCCGTCGGCCATATAGCCCGCGCCCTGCTCGTGGCGTGCCAGGACATGACGTATCCCCGGCTCATCATAGAGGGCATCATAGATGGGCAGATTATGTACCCCCGGAATGCCAAAAACGACCTCAATATGGTGGGCGCGCAGGCTGGCTACCACTGCCTGCCCGCCTGTCAATAACACACTGTGCTGCATTGCTTCCTTGTTGCTCCTCGATGATCTTTCCCTTCCGCTCTGCCGGACTCAGTCGCCAGCGTTCCTTCCGGCGACTGTGGCCTGACTGTGGCCTGACCCTCTCTGGCCTCCTTGCCTGCTGGCGAGCGAACGAGCGAGGTGAGAGCCTGGTGGCGCTGCCGCGCTGGGGGATAATCCTCCTCACGGCGCTGCTTTCACCTTCAGGCCCGGGCCGCTATGCTTTTATCATAGTACAGGCCGTTCCTCTATGCCAAGCTGACGCGGTGCTGTCTCTCCGGGAGAGAAAGGCACAATAGGCAGACACTGCCCGATAGGCTATAATGAGCAGCAAGCCGCCGTCTTCCGCTGCGTCTATCTACATCAGGAGAGGTTTATTAGTCCTGAACGTTCCTTCCAGGAAAGGAAGGAGGGGACCAGCATGAGCAGACGTCTGGCCCAATTGGGCTTTCTGCTCCTGTTCATCATTATCCTCTGTTGGCTCTGCTACAAAGCGAGCGGCTCCGCTCAGCTGACGGCTTTCATCGGGCTTTTGATCGGCGTCGTTGGAGTTGTCCTGCAGTTTCATGAGGCGCGCATAGGTTTCATTCGGCTGCTGAAGGCCCTCGGAGAGGATCTGGCCACGCTGGTGGCGAAGACGCGCTTCTGGGTGATGCTCACGTGCGTGCTCTTGCTGGTCTTTCTCGGCTGGAATATCATACCGCGCGTCTGGCCGTATGTCCCCTCGGCGACGAGTTGCAGTCTGCCGCGCAACAACCTGGCCTCCTCGGCCTATCTGGGTGTAACGAAAACTCCCACGGGAGAGCTGATCGGCATCAGCGATGGCTCCGTGGTCTTGGATACCAGCCAGCCCGACCTGGCCCGCAAGCAGGAGGCGGCGCAGCAATATAGTGCTGGCAACTTGTCTGAGGCGCAGTCGCTCTGGCAAAACGCCGCCGAGCAGGTAACCAACGATGCCGAAGCGCACATCTATGCGGAAAATGTCTCCGTTGAGCAGAGTGGTCTGCCCAGCATCACCCTGGTGGTGGCAACGCGCTTCACGCCGCACTATCTTGGTGGGGCGCGCGATATCCTGCAAGGAGCCTATGTAGCCCAGCGCGTTTTTAACGATAGCCACACGCTGCGCCTGCGCCTGCTGCTGGCCAATGCCGGCAGTGGCGGAGTAGTTCAGGTCACCTGTCAGATCATTCAGGCTGCAGTGGTCTCCTCAGCCAGTGCGCCCATCGTGGGGATCGTTGGCTGGGAGCTAAGCCAGGATGTCAGCGAGAGTGTGACCCTGGTTGATCAGGCCCATCTACCGATGCTCTCGCCGACCGCCTCCGGCAATGATCTGCGCAACCTGCCCTACTTCGCGCGCATCGCTCCACCGGACGCTCTCCAGGGTGAGGATGCCGCTCTCTACGCGCGACAGACACTGGAGGCCCGGCGCGTTGCTCTCTTCGAAGACCCGCGTGACAAGTACAGTCAGAGCCTGGCCGCCTCCTTTCGTCTGGCCTTCGAAGATGCCAGCCATCACATCACGGTTACCGAAGAATATCACGTTGGCCAGCCTGACAACCTGCCCCAGCTCCTGCAGGATGCGCTGCGTACTCAGCCAGACCTGATCTACTTCGCGGGCTATTCTGCCGATGTCAGTGTGCTGCTGGCTGCTTTGCCGTCCTGCCAGCCTGTGGCTGCACTGGCGACAACGATGTGCCCGCTGGTACTGGGAGGCGATGCCCTCTACATTTATGGGAACTATGCCCAGGAGGCGCGGCCCTCCTTTCACAGCGGACGCCTCTACTTTACGGCCTTTGCCTTCCCTGATGAATGGCAGGGGCAGCCCCTACCGCAAATGGAGACATTCCTGGAGACCTACGCAGCCAGCTTTGGGCCGACGCCAGCAGGTCACAGTCCATATAGCTACACCCGGCCTGATGCCGATAGCATGCTGGCCTATGATGCTGTCTCCGTCCTGGCGGAAGCCTGCTATCGCCTCTTCCAGCAGCGTCAGCCTTTGACTGGGGCGCACCTCCAGCAGGCTCTGCTGCAGATGAAGGGCGAGCAGGCCTGGCAGGGCATCACGGGGGTCATTGCCTTTGGCAGCGATGGCAACGTCCTCAACAAGCCAGTGCTCTTGCTCCACCTGGACCAGGCGGGCCATACCCAGGTTGAACAGGTCTGGGGCTGCCTGCTCAAAGAACGATGCTGAGGCAGAGGATGAGCTGCAAGCGGTGTCAGGCTCAGGCTGGCGGCTCATCCTCTGCGCTCCGGCCCAGCGTTAGCGGCGAGCGACTGACGACGGCCACGGCGGCGGTCCCGGGGCCGGTATTGAGGGCCAGAGCGGCCCCCAGTGAGTAAATGGGCAGCTCACCTGGATAGATGGTCTGCAGCTCGTGGCGCAGGTCGTCGGCGGCCCCGGGACTGGACTCGCCCAGGATGATGCGCTCGATGGGGCGCATTGTGCTGATCAGCTGGACGATCTGACGGCAGGCGCGCCGCCGGCTGCGAGCCAGGCCCGCGGAGACGATGTTGCCGCGCTCCAGGACCAGGATCGGCTTCAGGTCAAGCAGATCCCCCAGGGTGGCCAGGACACCATTAAGGCGTCCATTGCGACGGACGAACTCCAGCGTCTCCAGCACGCCCAGGAAGTGAGTGCGAGCGAGGACTTCCTGAGCATGGGCGCGGATCTCGGCCAGCGTACGCCCCTGGCGGGCCTCCTCGGCGGCCTGCAGCACGGCAGGCAGCATACCGATGGCGGCGCTCTGCGAGTCGATGATCTCGATTGGCACCTGGCGTAGCTCGCTGGGCAGCAGCTCGCGGGCTAGCTGGGCGGTCTGGTAGGTGCCGCTGAGACGCGCGGAGAGCACAATGACCAGAATGCCCTCGGCCCCCGCGGCGACCAGACGGCTGTACGCCTGGACAAAGGCGGCGGGCGAGGGCTGGGAGGTATGAGGAAAGACCGGCGCTGCCTCTAGACGGCGGAAGAGGGCGGCGCTGTCGAGATCGATGCCGTCTAGAGCAGCTTCCTGGTCGAAGAGAATGACCAGCGGCACGATGGTGATGCCGAGGGACGCGGCCAAACCTACAGGCAGTCCCACCGTGCTATCGGTGATGACCCCTATCATTGTTTCTGCTTGCCTCTTCTCAGCTCCTTCAGGCTTTGTGGCGGCCTGCTGCTCGCTCATCTTCTCCGATCTGACCGGCGTGCCTGGCCTGCGCCAGGCTGACGGGACCTGTCTGCTGGCTCTCTCTGTTCGACCTTTAATCGGGCGTATTGCGGTCGTAGAGTAGGCGGTAGAGCAGGGCCGAGGGCTGGCGCGTCGGGCCGTGCTCGGCATCGTCGGGCAAGGGAGCGGTCAGGCGGCGCAGCAGGAGCAAGGCGGCCAGCAGGGGAGGAATGAGTTGCTGGCGCTGTGTGCGCTCATGCTCGCGCAGGCAGACGAGGGTGAAGAGCAGGATCGCGGCCAGGCCGCTAAGAGGTACCACCTTGCTGCGGGCCGTGGCGTAGCCGGAGCCGGCCCAGGACCAGCGGGCGGCCTGCATGGGAGCACGATGGTGGGAGAGCAACGAGCCGAGGCGCCAGAGGACACCGCTGGCCAGAGTCGAGAGGGCCAGGACGCCGGCCCGGCGGTTGATCTGCAGCGCGGCCCCGAAAAAGGCACTCAGGCCGCGTCCGCCGTTGAAGCGCAAGAAGAGCGGCCAGCACTGGCCCATGACGCCGCAGACGCCGGCCAGCTCGGCTACCTCACGTGGGTAGCCCAGGCGGCGGCAGATGCTGATCGGCAGGTAGCCTTTGGAGGCGTCGAAGAGCGCGGCTGGCACTGCCCAGCGTCGTCCCCGCTTACCGCTGCTGAGCAGGTTGGAGACGCCGACATTGCCCGAGCCGCTTTTGCGCAGGTTGACGCCGCTGCGTCGTCCGAGCCAGTAGACGAGCGGCAGCGAGCCGTAGAGATAGGCGGCAAGCCAGGCGAGCACATAGCGCGAGAAAGCAGCGCGCCGCCAGACGGGGGCGCGTTGGCGTGTCACCTGGACCGCTCGCCGGCTGGCGCGGCCCAGCGAGCCGAGGTAGCGGACATAGCGCACATAGCGGGTCGATCGGCCCTGTCTGAAGCGACTGCCCCGGGCGCGTCTGCGGCGGGCGTGGCTGCGGGCTTCACTGATGAGAGGACTGCTCACAGGTTCGCGGACCTCCTCTCTCCTGCTGCTGCATTGCGTTGCGTCGCCGTGATGGCTGGCCAGTGCAGGCCCAGATCAGGCCTGGCCAGCACAACAAACGGGCGCCTGTGGCTGGGCTGCTCTGGCCGCGCGGACGGCACTGTCGTTGTTGTGATCTAACGATGGTACGGGATTGGTCATAAGTCCAGCTCTGTTCTGTTATTCTGCTGTTCATGGAGACCGTCGGCGCTGTGCAGCCTCACAGGCCGTGTTTTCTATCATTGTACCGGTAGAGGCCGCTTTCCTGCAAGCGTTAGCGAGTGCACTGGCGGCAGCGAGACGAGCTGCCCGGCGGCGATTGAGCAAGCAAGGCGGGTCTGAAGAAGAGAAGGAGGGAGAGCAAGGCCGGGGCCGGCGACAAAAAAGGCGGCCAGAGCAGGTGCCGCTGGCCCTAACGCCGCCTTACAACACCGCTCTGGCCGCCTCCCCTCGCATCGCAAAGGGACGAGCTGCGAGTAGCAAGTAGCTGAGGAGAGCAAGAACGCGCTCAGCCAGGGCGCGCCCTCGCTCAGGAAGAACGCTCCTGATCCTTTGAAAGAAAGCGGCGACTCGCACGACGCTCCTGCTGGGACGGGCGAGCCGCCGGAGCCGGCGCCCGCTGGTCTGCCGCATATGATCCCTGCCCCTGCTCGCCCGGAGCATAGCCCAACTGCTCCAACGCATCAGCCAGCTGGCGGTAGATCTCCGCTGCATCGCCACGCTGATGAGGCATACGCCCCAGGCTGGTGGCCGCCTCCGCCAGACGCAACAACACCGCCGGAATATCCGCCTCCGGAATGCCGCTGACCTTTGTCCCACGGTAATTGCTCAAGATTGCCTGAATCGCCTTCGGCAAGCGGCGCTCATCGATCGTGCCATCAGCCAGCCGATACGGCAGCTTCCAGGTCTCCGGACGGCTCGGACTGCCCACATACGCGAAGCAGGCAGCAGGTAACCGATACTTTGGATGCAGCAGCTCCGCCGCTCCGGCCTCCAGCGTCAACGCCGGCGCCGCCTCCGGCAACAGCCGCAGCGGCTCCACCGTTCCTGCGGACGAAAGCAGCGCCGGACGCGGGCGATAGATCCCATGCACACTTAACCACCACAGGTCAAGCGGCGGCTCCACATCCGTCAGCGACACAAACACCCGATCTTCTAACCCACCGTGGCGCGGATGGGCTGCATACAGCATCACCCCGTCGCTGATCGCGATGCATTTCACCCGCTGCTCCGCCGCATAGCGCCGCGCCTGCTCCAGCGCCCGCTCAACCGCATGGCGGTTCCAGGCCAGCGCTCCCGGGCGCTTCACCTCCACCAGCAGGTACTTAATGCCCTGGTGCGTCAGCACCAGATCCGCATACTGTACCTGATGGTTCAGGTCGGTCAGCTCCCAATCGAGCACCAGTGTGAAGAGATCCTCTAAAATGTTCTCGGCCACCTTCTCCGACGCCTTGCCGTAGCGCTCCTGCTCGGCCAGGCGCTGGCGCCGGCGCTCCAGAAAAGCCGGCCAGGCGCTATGAATACGCTCCACGCAGCGGCGGTACGAAGCCAACCGCGTTATCTCGGGCGGGTGAGAGGCTGTGCTCATGAGTTGCCCCTCTTTGTGTGCCTTCTTCTATTGTAGGGAACGAATAACACGACCGGTAGTAACAGGTTCTACCAGCTTCTTCCTGTTACACAAGTAAAAAGGACAGGTCACATCGGCCTAGGCTGTCCCGAAGGTCACGCCCAGGCGGCGCAGCCAGCGGCGGTAAGCGATCGCCGTGCGATCCGAGCGCAGATGCAGCTCCGCCTGCAGATCCAGCGGCAGCAGCTCGGGACGCTGCGACTCAATCACACGAACATCCTGCTGCATCACCATATCCTCAAAGCGACGGATCTCCTCCTCACTCTGCTCCCCATAGTTCAAAGCCACATACTGCCAGGCGATGCAGCGGCGCTCGCTCACCGGCGTCACCGTAAAAAACATCGCGAAGCGAGGCCCCTGCGACGTCTTCACAAAATACGCCGTCAGCGGACGCAGCACGCGGTAGGTATAGGTCACCTCCGCACCCTGGCCGCTGCCATCGGGATTCGGCTGCCAGACCGTAATATCGCGCGCCGTAATCCCGTCCTCGCCCGTCTCCACCGTATAATCATTGATGGCTGCGTGGGCCGGATCGCCCAGGAGGCCCGCATGAACGTAGGGAAAATGCGCCACATCGAGGAAATTCTCGATCGCGCGCGGCCCACTGGTCTCAATAGAGTACGGGCCGGTATGCACCTTGCGGAAACTGGCATCATCCCACTCGGGAAAAGCTGGCACCTCATGCTGAGGCTCCCCCAGCGTCACCCAGACCCAATCGTAGCGCAGGCAACTCCGGTAGACGCGCGCATGGGCCGTCGCCGGCGGCTTCTGCTCAGGATGGGCCGGGAAGCGCACACAATGCCCCTCCTCATCGTAGGTCCAGCCGTGATACGGACAAATCAAGCAGCCATCTTCGACACGCCCCAGCGAGAGGCGCGCGCCGCGATGCACACAGAGATCGCGCCAGACATGGACACGCCCGTCAACCTTCCACAGCACCAGGTCCTCATCGAGTAAGCGCGCCGCCACCGGCTGACGCTCAGGTAAAGCCGGCGCGTAGGCTACCACATGCCAATCGTTGAGCAAAACGGGGTCATTCAACATAGGGCCGTGCTCGTTGCTCCCTTCTTACCTCACAAGCTAGCTGCAGGCTACCAGTGGAGTGGCCGCTGATCCCTGGCCTGGGCCTCGGATCAGTAGCCAACTGGCTGGCACGCTTCAGTATACCGGGTGGCTGCAGGCGACGGCAACTGGCAATCAAGCGGTCAATCAGACAAGCGGAGACAGTGACGCTATAAGTACTATTTTCTCCCGTTCAATGGGACTTTTGTCCCGAAAAAAGGGAGCGTACGCTATAATAAGCCCGAGGGGGGCGGGAAGGCGGTTGCGCCAGCGAAGCGCACCACGGTGAGACACAGCGAAGCACAGCATAGCACACAAAGCATGCAATGCAACCATAGGACAGGGTCGAGACGGGCCGATGATAGACTATGCAGGGCAACGACTCGGTAACTACCGTCTGCTCAAGGTGCTTGGCAGCGGCGGCTTTGCCCGCGTCTACCTGGGCGAGCACATCTATCTCAAAACGCCAGCAGCGATCAAGGTGTTACAGACGCGCCTGACGCAGGATGCCCTCAATCAATTTCTGGCTGAGGCGCGCACGATTGCGCGTCTCTCGCATCCGAACATCATCCGCGTATTGGAATTTGGCATTCAGGACGAGACACCCTATCTTGTGATGAACTACGCCCCCTACGGCTCACTGCGCCAGCGTCATCCTGCCGGCAGTGTCTTGACACCGGGGCGAGTGCTCTCCTATGTGCGCCAGATGGCAGCGGCTCTACAGTATGCGCACGAGCGCCAGATTATCCATCGCGATGTCAAGCCTGAGAATATGCTGCTCGGCGATAATTTCGTGCTGCTGCTGAGCGACTTTGGCATTGCCATGCGCGCCCCGGGGACTGGCGTGACGCGTACGCCCTATGCGCCGCCCAACGCCGCCGGCACGACAACCTATATGGCGCCAGAGCAGATCGACGGAGCACCAACGCCGGCTAGCGATCAGTATGCCCTGGGGGTGGTCGTCTACGAGTGGCTTTGTGGCAGTCCACCCTTTGTTGGCGGGGAGATGCTGGTTGCCCTGCAGCATCTGCAGGCCTCCCCACCGCCGTTGCGTGAGAAACAGCCCACCATCTCGCCAGCCATCGAGATGGTGGTCCTTAAGGCCCTGGCCAAAGACCCGCGCGAGCGCTTTGCCAGCGTCGCCGACTTTGCCCGCGCCCTGGAAGCGGCCTTCGCTCAGGCCGCCGATGAGCCGACCGTTGAGGTCCCCGCGGCCCGGCTGGCAGTTGCTGCTCCCGCCGTACCAGAGGTGGAGGCATGGCGTCCAGGCAGGCCGCTACTCTTACCCGCGCGCCTGGCCCCAGCGACTGAAACAGGACGCCAGCCAGCTCAGCCCGCCGCTCTAGTGGCGCGCGCCGAACGTCCGGAGAGCGCAGAATCATCCGCCGAAGCGCTCTCCGTCGACTCTGCTGAGGCGGCTCCAGCAGTGCCGTCCTCCTCTGCTGGCACCGAAGCTGACACCGCCAGAGCCGACGCCAGCAGGCCGCGCTCAGCGCCGCTCGCGCTCCCGGCGATGCCCGTGACCCCCGCGCCCCCCTCTCAGCTACCACGGCGCTGGCTCCGCTGGCTGCGCCCGGCCCTGGAGGCCCTGCCCCTGGGCAGACCGCTAACTCCCGCGCAGCCGCTCTCGCGCCGCCAGGCCCTGATCAGAATCGGGGCCCTGGCCCTGCTCAGCGCCGCTACCTGCGATCTTGCCGTGACCACTCTGGAGGAGCAGCTAGCTTCGCTGCGTGGCCTGGGTCAGCCTCCGGCTCCAGCCTCTCACCCGCGTCCTACGGCTACCGCCCAGGCCAGGCCATCACCCTCGCCTACCCGGCAGCCGGCCAGCCCAACCCCACAGGCCCAGGCGACCGCCCAGGCCCTCATCATGGGCATTAACAGCCGTCCTGCCCTGGCCTCCTGGGGTGTGCGCCAGCTCGATCTCTTTATTCGCGCTGTCGACAATACGCTCTGGCATCGCCATTTCGACGGGCACTGGCACAACTGGGAGCAGCTCACTGGCTCGCTGGCCTTCGATCCCGTGGCCGTAGCCTGGGGTCCTGAGCGCTTCGATCTCTTTGTGCGCGGCGTCGACAATAGCCTGCTGCATTGCTGGTTTGATGGCTCCTGGCACAACTGGGAGAGCCTGGGCGGCTCGCTGACCTCGAATCCGGCAGTGGCCTCCTGGGGGGCCGGACGCCTGGATGTCTTCGCCCGCGGCGTCGATAACGCCCTCTGGCACAAGTGGTACGACGGCCTCTGGCATGACTGGGAGTCGCTGGGCGGCATGATCACCTCGGCCCCGGCAGCCGTCTCCTGGGGCCCGGGCCGCCTGGATGTCTTCGCCCGCGGCGGCGATAATGCTCTCTGGCACCGCGCCTTTGACAACAGCTGGGGCCCCTGGGAGTCCCTCGGCGGCAGCTTCATCTACGATCCTACCGCGGCCTCGTGGGGCAGCCACCGCCTGGATGTCTTCGCCTGCTCGCCCGCCGGCTCACTCCTGCACCTGGCCTACGACGGCAGCTGGCACTCCTGGGAATCATTCGGTGGACATCTGGTCTCGTCGCCGACCGCCATCTCCTGGGGGCCTGCCTATATCGATGTATTTGCGCGCACTGACACAAATGCTCTGCAGCACCTGTGGTTCGATGGCAGCTGGCACCCCTGGACGCTGCTCAACTGAGCCAGGCTACTACGCTGCATCTTCCTGCTTGACGTGCCATCCCTGATGGTCTATCCTGGAGCATGTCCCTGTGGGTTGGCCGCATGCAAGAAGGAGGAACTGCCGCCTGCCGTGCCCACGAGAGCTTGATTATGGCCGATGTGTAGGTATTTGCCTGCTATGCCGACGCAGACCGGTAGCGTGAGAGCAATCGACAGCGCTGAGTAGCTCCTCGGGCGACTGTTTTCCTGTTTGCCTGCCTGCCCTGGATGCGCCTGGCCTCACCGTTCGCTGGAAGTTCAGAGAAAGGACGGAACAGAAACGCAATGGCTACCTCTGATCATCCTGCCCCCTCTCCCGAGCCTACCGCCCAGAGTCAGTATACGATCGATGCTGAGGATGCTGCCGAGACCTCGCGCCTGATGATGCAGGACCAGCTGCTGACGCAGGCTATGGGGGGCTTGCTGCCCGAGTTGACAGCGGAGGAACTCGGCGGCGTGCGCCGGGTCCTTGATATCGGCTGCGGCCCCGGTGGCTGGGCGCTGGCGCTGGCGGCTGCCTATCCCTCGATGGAGATCGTCGGCTTCGATATCAGCGAGACGATGATCCGCTACGCCTTTGCTCAGGCACGCGTGCGCGGCCTGACGAACGTCTCTTTCGAAGTGATGGATGCCCGCCAGCCTCTGGCCTTTCACGACGCCTCGTTTGATCTGATCAATGCCCGCTGGATCTTCGCCTTTATGGATCAGGAGAGCTGGCGCTCACTGATCGCTGAATGCTGGCGCCTGCTGCGCCCTGGCGGCCTACTGCGCCTCTCAGAGCCTGAATTGACAGTGACGAATAGCCCGGCGTTTCAGGAGATGATGGGCCATCTCTACACGGCCCTGGCTCGCCTGAAGCGTACCTTTTCGGTCGATGGCCATACCAGCGGCGTGCCCTATATGCTCGGCAAGCTGCTGTCGGAGGCCGGCTTTGTAGCCATCCGCAAGGCGCCGTATGTTGTCGATGGCTCCTATGGCAGCGAAATGTATGCTATCAGCGTGAAAGATGCAGAGGTGGCTTTCGCTCTGACGAAGCCATTCTTGCTGCGCTTCGCCTCGCTGAGCGAAACCGAGTTTGATGCCCTCTATGAACGGATGCTGTTGGAGATGCTGAGCGAAGACCACGTTGGCCTCTGCTATGCCCTGACCATCTGTGGACGCAAGCCCAGCTAGCAACCTGGATGCCTGCCGGTAGAGGTCGCGAGCTGAGATCGGCCAGCCCCGGACAGAACAGACTCCCGCCCCGGCGCGGGCGGCTCTGGTCGGGCCTGGCGAGATGGAGAGACGCTACTGCAGAATACTGGAGGATCAAGCTATGGCTGAAATGAAAATTCTGGCCGTCGAAACCCGTGACAAGGATCAAGTCATCGATATCACCGATACAATAGAGCAACATCTGCGCAACGTGCAGCAAGAGAATGGCCTGTGTACAATCTTTGTGCCACATACGACCTGCGCGGTGGCGGCGATGGACCTTGATCCGGGCACCGACCTCGATTTTCTAGATGCCTTGCGCCGTCTGCTGCCGCCGATCCGCTACCGGCACCCCCACGATCCGGCCCATGCGCCCGACCATATTCTGGCGACCCTGATTGGACCATCGCTCGTCGTGCCCTACGCCCGGAGCCGCCTGCTGCTGGGTACCTGGCAGCGCGTCGTGCTGGTTGAGCTGGATGGACCACGGCGCCGCACCCTGCACCTGACTTGCTCCAGTTAATTGTCCGCCTGGAGATGACTCCCGGGAGGCTGACTTCACTTCAGCCTCCTGACTCTGACCTTGACCCGTTTTGCTCCTCCCTCTGATGGTCGCTGCTCTCCGGTGTGCTATCCTAAGAAGCGGCCTCTCTTGCCAGGAAGATTTTGGTGTGCTATGCTCTCCACAGGAATCAATTTGTTAAATATAACTGCGCTTTCATTCTGTTTCCGTTGCTATGTGTTGTTGAACAGAGGCCCTGGACAAGCCTGGTAAGCGCTCCTGAGCAAGGGGGGCCCCATGAGTATCGAGATTAAGTGTTCAGATCTGCTCGGCCAGCGCGTCGGCCACTACCAGCTGGTCGAGGTCCTTGGGAGCGGTGGTTTTGCCTGCGTCTATCGCGGCCAGTGGGGAGCAGGCCAGGAGGTAGCGCTCAAGATCAGCCGGCGCTCGCTGGATTCGCCAGAGAGCCGCTCGGACTTCGAGCGCGAGGTGCGCATCGTTTCGCGTCTCAATCATCCCAACATTATCAGACTCCTCGACTATGGCATCTATGAGGTGGAGCTACACGGCCAACAGCTCGCCCTCCCCTACCTGGTGATGCCGCTGGCCCCCGGTGGCAGCCTGCGTCAACTCATCCCCCGTGGCCAGCGCCTCCCGCTGGAGCAGGTGGTAATCTACGTCCAGCAGGTGGCCGCGGCTCTGCAGTATGCTCACGACTTCCGCGAGCCTGATGGGCGGGCGAACGCTATTCTGCACCTTGACGTCAAGCCGGCGAACATGCTCGTCGGGGAGCGCGGTCAGATCTGGCTGAGCGATTTCGGTATTGCCATCATCGGACATAAGACGCTGCGAGCCGCTGATCCGCAAGCGGCTGCTCAGGCCTGGCCCACAGAGGAAGCGGTGTGGGGCTCGCCCGAATACATGGCGCCCGAGCGATTTGATGGTCAGCGCCGCCGCGCCAGCGATCAGTATGCGCTGGCTGTGACCTGCTATGAATGGCTGGCTGGCGCTCCGCCCTTCAGCAGCAGTGCTCCGGACCTGCTGGCTCGCCAGCAAGAACTGATGCGGCTCCAGCGGACGCAGCCACCGCCATCGCTGACAGCTCGCTTTGGTGATATTCCCCCAGCAGTTGAGGCCGTGATCTTGAAGGCCCTGGCCAAGGAACCCGATCTGCGCTATCCATCGGTCAAGGCGTTCGCCGAGGCCCTGGAGCAGGCTGTCGCCCAGAGCCGCCCGTCGCAGTTCAGAGCCAGGCCCGCGCCTGGGCCCATGACTGTCGCTCCACCCCCGCCTCTCTCCCCTCCGCCCTTCCCACCTCTTTCGACGCCTGGTCCCATGCCGACCTCAACGCCGGCCTCGCCATCGCCAGCGATCTTCCTCGGAAGCCAGTCCTTCCTCCCAGGCGCCGGCGCTGTCTCGGGCACGCTCCCCGCGTTCTCCGCTGGCTTCCTCAAGGAACCCGCCTTCTCACTGGTGCCGCCGGTGGCCAAACCTGCGCATTTCTTTAGCGGTCACCGCTCCTTTCTTCTTCTACCTGATTTCAGACTATTCCGCTTTACTCATTGTCTGCTCATTGTCCTGGCCGGACTGCTTCTACTGGTCACACTGCCGAAACTGTGGCCTCTGATTCTGCTCGCCATTCCTCTGATGATCGCTTTCTTTTACCTGTCGATTAGTCGTCGTAAGCCCCTGGCGATGCAATTGCTGGCGTTACCCGTGGCTCTCTATTATGCCGTGAGTTGTGGGCAGCTCTGTATGTGGCTGATCGCGCGATTCGGGCCTGGGCTGCCGCTCCTCTCCCTGGTGGCGCTGCTGCCAGCCCTGGCCGCTTGCGGCGCCGCGCTCTATAGCATCCACCGCTATGGAGTACAACGCCTGCGCTGGTGATGGGTGGAGGAGCACGGCCCAGCGAAGCACGGCCTGGTGCCTGGCCAGCGCTCGCGCTGATCCGCATCTTGATCTAGGTAAAGATACGCAAATTTATCGCTTAGATGGCGTTCTCCCGGTAGGAGATCAAGCGTCAGCTGTCAGCGGTGAGAGAGGAGCAGAAGAGTTATGCCCTATAGCCAGCCGTGGAATAGTCGTCAGCCTGGCTGCCTTATCCTGCTGCTAGACCAATCGGGGTCGATGGATGAGCCGTTTGGCCTGCAACAGGCCGGCGGTGGGCGACGCAAATGCGAGATGTTGGCGACGGTCGTCAACGGTTTCCTCAACGAGCTGATCACGGCCAACACGGTCATCGACAAGAACGGCATGCCCGAGGTGCGTCCGCGCGCGGAGGTGGCCATCCTTGGGTACAGCGGGACAAGCGTGACGTCGGCCCTCAAAGGTGGGCTGGGGCGTAAGGAGTTTGTGTCCCTGGGTGAGCTGCAAGATCAGCCCCTGGCGGTGGAGCGGCGCAAGAAGCGCGAGCTAGATGAAACGGGGACCGTCTACGAGGTCGAGGTCTCCTTCCCGATCTGGGTGAAGCCGGTCGCTGGTCAGGGAACGCCGATGTGCGCGGCCCTGCGGCGCGCAGCCGAGCTGGCCCAGCGCTGGGCCGCGGCCAATCCCCAGAGCTATCCGCCGGTAGTGATCAATGTGACCGATGGCATGTCCACCGATGGAGATCCGACCGCCATCGCCCAGGATTTATGTCGCGTGGCCACTGCTGACGGTCAGGCCCTGCTGTTTACGGTCCACCTGACAAATCTCAACAGTGCGCCGGTGGAGTATCCGGCCACGGAGAGCGAGCTGCCCAACGATCCCTATGCGCAATTGCTCTTTCGCATCACCAGCCCAGTGCCTGAGACCAGCCTGGCGCAGCTCTCTGCGATGCTGCATCGCGATCTCAGCCCGGGGGCGCGCGGCCTGATCTTCAACGGCGATGCCGTCTCGGTGCGTCTGATGTTCAATTTCGCCAGTATTCCAGCGACCCAGCTCCTTGATCCGAATCGCTGAAGGACCAGGCTCTGAGTGATGAGCTGGCACACTGACCAGGCTGAACTCTCTGCGCCATGCCGGCGGGGGGCTGAGGAGGCGATCAGCCAATGTTTGCCGAGATCTCGATTCTGGAATACTGGAAGTCGGAGCACGACCTCAATACGCTGGAGGATGCCTGCGCTCTCGATGCTGGGCGCGGACTCTTCGCTGTGGCCGATGGTGCCGGGACGACGCTCTTTGCGCGCCAGTGGGCTATGACGCTGGTGGAACTCTTTGTGTCCTGCCCGTTGCTAAGCGCCGATCCCTTCGAACTGGACTGGTGGCTCGGCCAGGCCCGCGCGCGCTATACGGAGGGGCTGCCGGCGCCCGAGCGGCTGCCGCCGGCGGTGCGCCAGAAATGGCAGCGTGAGGGTAGCCAGGCAACGCTGGCGGCGCTGCGGGTCGTCGAGTCGGAGCCGGAGTATGCGCTGGTCAAACTGCTGGCGATCGGCGATAGTTGCCTGCTCTGGCGCCGGGCAGGCAGCGAGGTGGTGGAGTCCTTCCCGCTGCGTTCTCCGGCTGAGTTCGACAGGCCACCGCTCTGCCTGCCTTCGCAGGCGGCTCTCTTCCGACGCTCTTTCCATCGCCTGCAGGAGCAGTGGCTGAGGCTCGGGCCGAACGATTGCGTCATGCTGGCCACTGATGCACTGGCGCGCTGGATTCTGGCCGGCGGCGATGGCAGTCTGACCCCCAATCAGTGCTTTGAGCTGGTGGCCCGGCAGATGCCATCTTCGTGGCAGACCTTCGTCGAGGAGGGCCGTGCGCTGCGAGGACTGGCCGATGACGATTGCACTGCGGTGGTCCTGACCTGCCGCCGTACGCTGAGCGAGCGCGCTATTCTGCTGGGAACAACGCAGTCGTATCAGGCCACATTGCTGCAGGAACGTCGTCGCGCCTTTGAAGAGGCACGCCGCGCGGGAGATCGTCGGCGGATGGCCGTGCTCTACGGGGACGGAACCGCTTTCCAGGAGCAGGATCTGGTCATCCTCCCTGGGGAGATCGAGCTGGCCCGCTGTGTGGCCGAGGCGCTCGATGAGCTGCTCTGGCAGCTACGTCCGCTGCTCAATCGCGCCGATGCGGCTGAGCAGGCGGCTCTGCTCTGGCAGAGCTATGCCCCGCTCCTGGCTGCTGAGCCATGCTCCGCCTCGCTGCGGCGGACGCTGGCGGCGCTGGGCGTGCCCGGGGTCGCGGTTGAGATCAATGACAGTGAAGAGGCTCAGCCGGGCGAGAGGCCCGTCCGGGGAGAAAGGACGGAATAGCGCCTATGCCGGGACGTCTGGCCTTCGATGAGGCGATGCAGTTTCCACGCAGCCGCCTGCTAGTGCCGGACCCTGAGCTGCGTGAGGGACAGGTCGAGATGGTTGAGATCAAGACTCGCCGGGGCCTGATCCGACGTCCCTGGGGCCTGGAAGGTGGCTTTGCTGTTGTCTACAAGTTTCGCACGCGCAGCGGGCAGGCGCGTGCGCTGCGCTGCTTTCATGTAGACATGAAACCCGACACCGAAGAGCGCTATCGCCGGATCGCCGCTTATTTCGCCGCGCAGACAGCACTGCAGGCCGTGACGGTGCCTTTCACCTACTATCGTGAGGGGATTGTGGTAAAAGAGCAAGGTCGCGGCGAGGTCTGCCCGCTGATTGCCATGGAGTGGGTGGAGGGGCGTACTCTCTGCGAGGCGGTCCATCTCTATTGCAACCAGGGCAACCGTGTGGCGCTCAGGGAGCTGAGCCAGCGCTGGCAGGAGCTGGTCCTGGCGATGCGGGCCTCGCGCATGGCCCACGGAGACCTGGCCGGCAGCAACATCCTGGTGCGCGACGATGGGCGGCTGGTCCTGGTCGACTATGACGGCGTCTATATCCCGCCGCTGGCTGGCTATCCTCCGGTACTGGCCGGGCAGGAAGACTACCAGCATCCCCAGATGCGCCAGCGCCCCTATAATGAGGAGACAGACGCTTTCTCTGCTCTGGTGATCACGACCGCATTGAAGGCACTGGCCAGTGATCCGACGCTCTGGCAGCGCTATGCACGCCTCGACGCCCAGGGTAATCCGTCCGAGTCGCTGCTCTTTACTGCCGAGGACTTCGCCGACCCGCAGCATTCGCGCCTCTTCCAGGAGCTACTGCGGGCGCGCGAGCCGCTCGTACGCAAGCTGACCGAGGAGCTACAGGCGGCCTGCCTCCAGCCGGTCCAGCAGGTGTGCTTTCCCTTCGCTCTGCTCGATCCCAACTACGGGTACAAGCAGGCGCTCAAGGGTCTGCAAGAAGCCATTGCCAACGATGACGATGAGGCGATTATCCGGGCCTGGCAGCCACTACTGGAGAAATATGGGCCGGCTCAGTCCGCCCTGCCGCGGGTGGAGCTGGCCCGGCGCCGCCTGGCCGCCCTGCGGAGCTGGCGCGCTACGATCGCCAGCTCCGCCTCATTGGCGGCGATACTGGCCAGCTACGATAGCGTTCTTGACGGCACGCGCGCCCTCACCGAGAGCGAGCGCTGCCTGCTCAGCGAAGGACGACGCTTGCTGGAGGCGCTGACCCGGCGGGACGATGAGACGGCGCTGGAGGCCGCCGCCGCTCTCAGTCAGTACTATGGGCTGAAGCTGCTGAGCGCTCAGGAGCAGGCCCAACTGCAGGAGGCCCGGGAGCGTCAGCGGCTGCGCCAGAGCTGGAGAGAGGCGCGCCGCTCGGGCGAGATCGAAGCCGTCGCCCTGGCTTACCTACAGGCGCAACGCGCTGGTCTCTTGCCGTCGGAGGAAGAAGAGCGACTGGGCAAGCTGGCCGCCCGTTTCTGGGAGCTGGTTACCGATCCTGCTGCCGATGATGAGGCCCTGCTAGAGGCTTACGAGGCGATCGCGCTCTCACCATTGGCGGCAGAGCTGCACATAAGCGCCGAGCAGCGGCAGCGGGCAGAACTGGCCGAGCGTCGCCTGGCAGCTCTGGCCCGTCTGCGCATGGCCCTGGGCAGTCGCCGCCTGCGGGCCGTCGCTGAGGCAGATGACCCGCTGCTGGAGACGTGTACGGCCCTCGCGCCCGAAGAAAAAGAGCGGCTGGAGCTGGCGCGCCGCTTCTACGCAGCCGTCGAGGCAAACGATGATGCCAGCCTCGTCATGCTGGGCGAGCAACTGGAACAGGAGGCCGCCACGAGTACGGGCCTCAGACTGAGCCCCGAGGAGTGGACCCGGCTGGAGCTGGCGCGTAAACGCTGGCGGGCCTATAGTCGTTTCCTGTCGGCGCTGCATTCGCGCCAGCCGCGGCTGATCGCCGCCGCCGCTCATCCGCTGCTCGCCGAGATGCAGCTCAGCGCCAACGAGCGGACGCTGTTGGAGCTGGCTCAGGAGTTCGTGGCAGCCTACGAGGATGATCGCCGTCTGGTCGCCTTCTATGAGCGCTTGCTCTCCAGCCCGCACAGCGCCTTTTTCCAGTTTTCGCCCGAAGAGCAGCAGCGCCTGCATCTCCTCTGGAAGCAAGAGCAGCAGTGGCGGACCTTTGAGCAGGTGCTGGCGACGGCCCCCCAGGAGCCTGCTGAAGAGGGACCACGCCGCATACTGGCAGCCTATAACGCCCTGCCGGAGGCTCTCCTTGAGCGCCTCTCGGCTGAGCACAGGTGCCTCCTGGAGCAAGCGCGCCAGGCCCTGGAGCTGCTCCACCTGCTCAGGCAAGAGGCCAGCCCTGAGCAGCTGGCTGCGATCTATACGCCGGAGCTGCTGGAGACGTTCCCTTCCCTGCTGAATAGTGTCCAACGCCAGCGTCTGGAGAGGGTCTTGCTCTTGCAGGAGCTGCAGCGGGCCTGGCGCGCTTGCGATTACCGGCGCATGCTACTGATTGCCAGGGCTATCCCGCAGCCGCAGGAGCTGGAACGCTATGGCCTGCAGCTGCGGGTCGCCGCCCGGCGCCTGGCGGAGATGCTGCAGCCACCAGGCGTACTGCTAGCCCTGCGTCCGGCCATCGATGGCAACCATCTGATCATCTCCTGGCGCTGGACCACCGACCCCTTGCTGCGCCATGTCCTGATCTGCTGGCACACGCAGGCGCTGCCGCCCCTACCGCAGCCGCTCTACCCGGGCCAATTAGAGCAAATAGGTCACTATCGAATCGTGAGCCATCCCGAGCCAGCCGGCCAGGGTACGGCCTCGCTCAACCTGACAGTTGGCTCCTGCACTCTACTCCATGTAGTCGTCTGTGCCCTTCTTCCCGAAGACTGGGGGCAGGGCACGAGCGGCAGGTTCGTGGAGCAGGATGGACGCCTATCAGATTGGCAGGCTGCAGACAGGCCCTGGTGGCTGGGGCGTGCCCTCTGCGCTTCGCTGGTGCTCGGAACTGAGGTGGCTCTCAGCTGACCGAGTGAGCAGAGCAAGGCGCTGGCGCTGACGATCTGGCTGGCCTGCGCTGGTCCTTCCTGTGCCGGCTCTGGCTGCAGCGTGAGCGTGCATCAAGCCCATTCTTATGAGACGGAGCAGTGCCATATGAGCTTGAGGCAGATTCTGCGAGAGGCAACAGGCTTTCTCGGAAGCAAGTTGAGCACGCTGCTCTATCACGGGCGCAGCGTCCTCTGCCCCTCGTGCTGCGAGCGCATCTATCCCGGGGCCTGCGCCATTGTCAGCCTCCCGGAACTCCAGTCGCAGTCGCTGGCCACCCTCGTCCCGCTCCGGGAAGCGCCACGTGGCCTGCGGCGCTTCTTCTCTATTCTCTTCCCCACCTCGCTGATGAGCGAGCAATTTACCAGGAAGCAGGCGGTACGCATCTGTCCCCACTGTCAGTATCCCCTGCCCTACAATATCGAGCGCACGCGCCAGGTGACCATCGCCATCATTGGCGATGTCAGCTCGGGCAAGAGCGTCTACATCGCCGTGCTCCTGCGTCTGCTGGAGCAGGGGGCCTTTCTCCCCCGTGACTTGCCGGCCAGGCTGCCCTGTCTGACGCCCGAGGCCCGCGAGCGCTACGAGCGCGACTACGGCAAGCCGCTCTTTGTCGATCGGATGGTGCCGCGGGGCACGCCGCGCGCCATCGATACCACCCATCAGCCCATCATTTACGAGATTGGTATGCGCCTGGAGCCTGATCTACCTCCTGTGCTCTTTAATCTGGTCATCTATGATACCTCGGGAGAAGATTATGTCATTCAGGCCAGGCAGGTCCAGTATGCGCCCTACGTGCTCAATGCCGACGCTATCATCTTTATGCTCGATCCGGTGGCTATTCCTCAGATGCGCGCTAGTCTGCCGAACGATCCCCATTTTCGTTACGGCCACAACCTGGCCTTGGGGCATCCACTCGATAGCTTCTCGAAGATCGTTCAGCCGCTGGTCCAGGCCCGGGCGCGGAGGCCGCGCCCCCTGGCGATCACGCTCTCCAAGGCGGACCTGCTCAAGAAGCTGCGGCCTGTTGGCCAGCAATATGGCTTTCTCAAGCGTGCGCCGGACTACAGCGGCGGTCTTGACCTGAATGATCTGGCCAGCGTCGATCAGGAAGTGCGGCAATTGCTCTATGAATACGATCTAGGCCGCTTCCTGGCGACAGTCGAGTATTATCAGGGGCAGCTCTTTGCTCCTGTCTGCTATACTGCGGTCTCGGCCCTTGGCTATACCCCGGACGAGCAAGGAGGCATTCCAGCGGTCAGTCCCTGGCGTTGTCTTGATCCTTTCCTCTGGGTGCTGCATGAGCTAGGCCTGCTGCCGGCCCGTGCCAGGAGTGCAAGCGGCCCCGCCCTTCACGGCAGCGCGACAGTCCAGACTCCGGCCTTTCCCGTGACCCCGGCTTACCCCGCAACTCCAGCCTCTCCCTGGCAGGGCGCTCGGCCCAGGCAGCGTCTCAACTGGCCCTGAGCGCAGGGGGGCGGGCGAGCGGTAGGCGGATCGCAAAGCAAGGTAAGGCAAGCGAGCAAGGCAGCGCCGTCCCATCAAGCACGAGGAGCGGACGATGAACCAGCAAGCAGCGAGTTTGCAACAGATCGAGCAGCTCTGGTATACCTGGTCTGATCGGGGCCTGGAGAGTGCCCTCGCCGCCGGCTATCGCGTGCGGGCCTGCTCGCCGGGCTTGAGCAGCGGGGGACGCCTGGAGCAGCTGCGACCCTATCTCAGATATCGGCTGCCAGCCGATACTAATCTGACTAGCCTCAAAATCGAGGAGGCACCGCGGGCGCTGGCGCTCATTCAGAGTGGCAATGAGCGCCTGCTGCTCCACAAGGTCTATGCGGGACGCGACGGCGCCGGGCGCCCCGGCAACTATTTTGTCCATCTGCTGGCTGGCCTGGAACCCACCTTCAGCGCCGACCGCGCCATTTGCCTCTGGCGTTATCACGATGACCTGCTCTGGCAAACCGGTGATGACCCCAGACACGAGATCATGCTCCCGGCGATCCCGCGCAGCGAGTTGGAGCAGCGTCTGCGGGCGCGCTGGCGACTGGCGTACGGACCCGGCGTCGCGCCGCGCGGACCCGACTTTATCCTGCTGAGCGAGAGTGAGCGCAGCGTGGCCCTGGAGTTCTTGCCCTGGCTGCTGCTGGCCTTCTTCGACCAGCAAGAGCGCTGCGATAGCGCCCAGGCCCAGCGCGAGGCGGCGAAAGCTGCCTCCCAGCTCAGGCGCGGCGGTAGAGAGGCCCTGGCTGGCGAGGGCCAGGCTGAGGCGGGCGTCCCTCCCATCTATCTGATCGCAACTCCTGACCAGGCCGCCTGGCTGGTATGGGCCTTGATACAGCTCCTGCCGCCCGCTCTGGGCCAGCGACTGACCTTCAGCACCTACGAGGAGAGCAGCGACCTGAGCGATTCGCGCGTTATCCGGCAGGCGTTTGCCCTGGTGACCACCTGCCCGGGGCGGCCAGAGCAGGCGGCTACCTGCTTGAGCGAGCGCCTCTATCGCGAAGCCTGGACCTTCAATCTCTTTACCGGCCTGCCTGCTGCGCCTTCTCTGCGCGAGCTGCCAGAGGCCCGGGATTTTGTCGAGCTGGCCTGCTCCGCCTTCCGTGGGGGCGATCTGCGCCTGGTTGAGCAGCTCCATCACGATCTAGAAGGGGGCGTCACTGATGTCCAGAGCTTCTTACAGGAATATCGCCATTGGAAAAGCAATCAGGGCTTGTTGACACCTGACAAGATCGTCGAGATCGCTCGCTATCATCCCCGGGACTGGTCTCAGCTCATGGTGCGCCGCCAGGTGTTGCAGCAGCTCGGTGATGATCACCAGGGCGAGGCGCTGCTTGATCAGATGCTGGCTGATTTGCGCGCACTGGCAGAGCGGCGCCGGCAGGAGGCCCGGCTTGATCAGGCCCTGGTGCGCTTCGAGAATGAGGCGCACGATCTCTGGCGAAGTACCAGGCTCTCAGCGGCGGCACGTGTGCGCCTGCTGCTGGCGCTCGATGCCCTGAGAATGGAGCGCGGTCTGCTAGGGGAGGCGGTCAGAAGCGTGCTTGATGATCCGCAGGCCCATAGCGTCCTGCGGGGGAGGCCGGACCGCTGTAGCGGAGTGCTGGCCTGTGCGGCCCGCGTTCTCTCCAGGAGCGAGGCGGAGCGCTATCGCGAGGTGGTCGGCGAGCTGCTGACGGGTTACCGCAACTGGGAAGCTTGCCGCTCCTTGCTGTGGCTGGACTTACCGGGCGCCTGGCGGGGCCAGTGCTTGCGCCTCTTCCGGCGTGTGCTGACGGACCCGGTGGCGGCCAGCGGCGGGAAGCCGTTGCCGCTTGGCGAAGGCGACTGGAGTCAGCTGCTGCGGCTCTTGAGCCAGGCTCTCAGCGCAGGTGAGCGCGATGAGGTGCTCGATCTGGCGGCGGTGCTGCTGCGGGACCAGATGGCACCAGCTTTTCACTTGCTGACTCTCTGCTGCCAGCTCAGTCCTCTGCCCACCGAAAGCGAGATGCAGGAGCTACTCCGAGACTCGGCCCTGTTAAAAGAGTTGAATGAGCTGGAGCTGTGGCGCGCCGCCCGTGACTATCGCCAGGAGCGCCTCCGCTACTATGCCGGGCAGCTCCTGCTGCAGGCCGCCCTCTATCTACAGACGCGTCTGCCATCACTGGAGGCGCTCTGTCTGCGCCTCTTTCTTCTGCTCTCTTTCTCGTCCGAGGCTCCTAGAGAGGAGCTGCTGTCACTGCTCTTCTCTTATGCCTCCAATGCTCTGCGCGAACGCCTGCTGCTGATCTGGCCGGCGACGGAGGTCAAGGCCGTGACCGATCTGATATGGGACTGCGCCAGCAAAGGCGATCCCTTTTTCTTGCGCACGCGCTTGGGCCTGTTCTTCTATCATCAGGCCGTCTGTAAGGTGCTGACGCCCGAGGAAAAGCTGCAGTTGCTGACCACCTGGTTGGAACGTCAGCTTGACCCGCTCGATCTGCAAGCGCTGCTGGCCTATAGCGAGCTGACGCCTCCAGAAAGTGCCGTGCTGCTGGAGCGCTATGGTCATCTCTATCTCTTGCATCCTGACTATGCCCAGTGCTGGCAGCTGGCTAACCTGGCCCGCCTCTATCTGCTGAGCCTCGGACCTGAAGACCTGCGGAGGCCGGAGACGAAGAGGCTCCTGGAGACGCTGGCCATTCCCAAGGTGGCGCTTCCCTCGCCCCTGATTTCTTTGGCCTGGAGCTGGCAGTGTGTCGCCACCGCTCTGGAGCAGCGTCGGGCGGTGTCCAATCTTGACAAGGCTCTGCGTTATCTCCAGCGCACGCTCGATCGCGCGCGCTATGCCGCGCTTTATAAAGAGCTGGTGAGCGTGTTGAAGCCTTCAAAGAGTCTGAAGGAGAAAAAGGCAAAAGATGAAACTGCCCTGTCTATTCTTGGCCCGCTGAAGCCCGAGGGTCTGCCCGAGCGGCGTTCCTTTGGCCTCCCTTTGCTTAAAAGGACCGGCCTCTTTGCCCGGCGACGTGACCCCCGTCGACGCTCCTGAAACGAAGCTGGCAGGCCGCGGCTGAGGATCGGTGCGTTTAGCGGAGAGTCATCATCTCAATCATCTAGCTATACTGATGTTTTCTGCTTGATTATAGAGGTCATTTATGCCTGATCCACAGAAAATTCAGATCGAGTTGAGAGATCTGGAAGATGAGATCAGAACGTTCGACGAGGCCGGCGCTGATCGTCTGGCCGCTGTGCAGGCGGCGCTGACGGGGCAGGCTTCGCCCTCAGTCTGGAGCGGCGTCGATCTGCACTCCTATATTGCTCCTGGCCTGATCGCAGCAGCCTATCGCCAGCAGCAGCAACCCGAGCGGCCCCTGCTGCGGTTGCTGGAGGGGCTGCGCAACGTACTCGTCTTCGTGCCGATCATGGTCACCTGGTACGGCATCGCCCAGGCCAGCAACGCCTATCATGACCTGCTGCGGCCCTGTCTGCAGCAGCGGAGCCTCTGCCCGCCCGACGCTGGTCAGCCCTTTCTCTATCTCTGGCAGCAAGGCTTTGACGGGCGACTGGCTCCGCTGTGGAGCCTGAGCAGCGTCGGCCTCATCGACGCCTCGCTCTTGCTCCTGGTCTTTCTGCTGACTCTCTCTGTCCTGCTGCTGGAGCGGCGCGGTGAGCGGCAGCGGGAATGGAGCGCGATCCTCTTTGAGAGCCGGCTGACCCACACGGTCAGCGAAGCGGATCTGGTGCTGCGCAGTCAGCGCCTGGCCCTCACGCCGGGCGAGAATCTGGCCGACATAGCCCTGCGCATTGACCAGATGGCCGGCGATGTGCTCGCCAGCTTTGACCGTCTGGCCTCGCGCATTGGGCAGCGCTTCGAGAACATCGCCCAGGAGCTGGAACGGCGCTTCGGGCAGGCCAGCGACCAGCTGAAGACGGTGGCCGACGAGTTGCTGCGCTCCGTCGAGACTATCAACCAGCGCTTCGCGCAGCAGTTTGATCTTGGTCAGAAGCAGCTTGAGCACCTGGCTGACCTGCTCGACGGGAGCGGGCGCCTGGCCAGCGAGCTGCAGGGGACCGCCAGGAACTTGCAGGAGGCCAGCGGGGCCATTGTCCAGGGGCTGCAGGCGATCAGCGAGCCGGTGCAGCGCCTGGAGAAGCGCCATGAGCGCCTGCTTGAAGAGATCGTTTATGCCAATGACCGGCTTGAGAAGGTCTCGACCTCGCTGACGCCGCTGGCTCAGGACTGGCAGCGCCTGATGAATAGCATCGATACGCTCGATCTGGCGGTGGGTCAGTTGGCCAGCCTGGCCACCAGTCTGGAGAGCACCGCCCAGACCTGGCAAGGCTTTCTGAACGCCCTGTCCCAGGAGCGCCAGGCCCAGGAGCAGATGGCGCTGCGTCTGGGCGAGGCCCTGGCCAGCCTGCAGGACGCCATCGGGGCCCTGGGCCAGGGGGCCATCTATCTACGCAGTATCGCCGTCGATATGCAGGATACGCTGCGCCTGCAGGCGGCGGCTATTCAGGATGGACGCTTACCTGTGCCAGGCACACCCGGCAGCCTGAGCGAGGCCGTGCAGACCCTGCGCCAGGGCGGCGATGAGCTGCGCCAGGCGGCGACCTTGATCAGCGAGGTGGCCAACGCTTTCCACGCTCTGGCGCCCGTTGTGAGGCCGCGCCCCGAGGCCAGTGGGAGACAGCCCTGAGCGAAGAAGCGGCCTCTTCTGCCTCTCTCGCCGTTGCCGCCCGCTGCTCTCCGAGAGCGATAGAGAAGAGCGGATCAGGGCGGGTGCTGAGGGAGGGGCGGCGAGGCCCTGTCAGAAGCGAAGCCAGGAGGAGCATCTAACGATGTCCAGCTTTCCTCGTCCTCCCCGCGTGCGCGAGAGCACCTTGCTGGCCGGCTGGCTCTTCGCCGATCTGCTGCTCGGCCTGGCGGTCATCTTTCTGGCCGCCAATACCTATGCGAAGGTGCCGCCGCCGGTGACACCAACGCCGACGAGGCTGGCGGTCACTCCCTCGCCAACGGTGCTGCCGCGCCTGGAATTGCACCATCACCGCTTTACGGTGACGGTCGATGCCAACGGCTTGCTGACCAACGACGCCGGGGCTGTGGCGGCCTTCAAGCGTCAGGTGCGGGCGCAGTCCTTTCTCATTGGGCGCACGGCGGGCCTCGTCATCGTCTACGACGGTGCGCCGACGGTGGACGCCATTGGCACCTCCCTCGATGTGTCACGCAAGGTGATGAGCCTGCTCGCTCAGATGGGCAGTCAGGAGCACTTTGCCTTTACCTGTACCTCTTTCTACGATCCGCTCTATACGCTGGGCCAGGATCAGAGCACGGTGACGGTCGATGTCTACCTGTTTACGGAGCATCTTCAGACGTGCCCGCCGGCTCTGTTCTAGCCGCGCGCCGGCACGCTGAGCGGCCCCGTGTTGGGCCTTGCCGCTCTGAGTGGGGACCTCACGCCGCTCGGCTCGGACGGCCTGGCCCTCCCTTAGCGCTCGCGCTCGCTGCGGACAAAGAGGATCGTGCCCACGACCAGGCAGAGCAGCGTCAGGGCGCAGACAACCACCAGATTGACCAACGGTCCCTCCAGAACGATCTGGTTGTACTCGGGCTGGCCGCTGTAGACGACGTTGCGCAGCAGGTCGGCGGCATAGCGCAGGGGCGTGATCTTCGACAGGAGATCCAGGTACCAGGGCAGGTTGCGTATGGGAATGAAGACCCCGCCCAGGAAGAATTGCGGGAAGAGCAGCAGTGGAAAGATCTGGTTGGCGCTGCGCTGGCTGCTGAAGAGCGAGATGAGCAGGACGCCAAAGGCGCCGCCCGAGAAGCAGATCAGCAGGGCCACTGGCCCGAGCAGGAGCAGGCCCGGCAGCGAGACCGGGAAATGGAAGAAGAGGATGCCCAGCAGGGTGATCAGAACCCCCTGCAATAGGGAGGTCAGGGCCGCCCCCAGGATCTTGCCGAAGATCAGGGCGTAGCGCGAGATGGGGGCGATGAGCAGCTCCTGGGTGAAGTCGTTCTCGCGGTCTTCCAGGAGCGAAAGAATGCCGCTCATCGTGTACTGGTAGAGCGTGATGGCCAGCATGCCGGTGACAGCGAAGCTCATCAGGTTGTAGCCAGCGGCTTTGCCGAAGTTGCTCTGTAGCGGCCCGTCCAGCCCTAGGATCAGAAGGATGGGCATGACCAGGGCGAAGACGAGCTGAATGCGGTCGCGCAGGAAACGCGTGACCTCACGGGCGGCGATGGTCACAATGGCGTTCCAGGTGGCATTAAGTGGGCGCTGCGTCGGCGCCTCCATGATGAGGCGCAGTAGCTCGTCGTGGCGCTTGCCTTCAGCAGCGGAGCGTGTGCTGAGCCCAGACGATGGTTGGGTAATGGCGGACATAAA
Source organism: Thermogemmatispora aurantia (assembly GCF_008974285.1). Classification (GTDB taxonomy): domain Bacteria; phylum Chloroflexota; class Ktedonobacteria; order Ktedonobacterales; family Ktedonobacteraceae; genus Thermogemmatispora; species Thermogemmatispora aurantia. The sequence goes on from NZ_BKZV01000004.1 coordinate 278,644, forward strand.
AACGTTGTTCCTCCTCACTGTTGCAGGTGTGCTGACCGAGAGGTGACGGTCAGGCATCTGCCAGGCCCGGTATGCTGGTGCTGCTGGTGCTGCTGGTGCTCCTCTGCACCAGGTTGAGCAGCGCGACGCCTCCGGGAGTGTGAGCGAGCGAGTTCTACCCTGAACCTGGCTGCTCTCCTCAATACGAACGTGTGGCCTGGCTCTCGCTGATGACAATCGTGTAGAGCTGTATTCGGCCTTCGTCCGGCGGTGTGATTCTCTTCATTTTATCGTATCTCTCCTCCGTGAGGTCAGTGCTGGCGGTAGTGCTGACGAGCTATCATCTGTCTCTCCTCCTCCTTTCCCAGGCGACCATCGGCCTCTTGTCTCCCTCTGTGCTGGGTTGAGCTGGCGTGGCGTTGGCACAGGGGGCGGACGCGCAGGGCGCTGCTTCCTTAGCGCTCGCGCTCGCTGCGGACAAAGAGGATCGTGCCCACGACCAGGCAGAGCAGCGTCAGGGCGCAGACAACCACCAGATTGATAAGCGGCTCTTGTAGGACGATCTGGTTGTACTCGGGCTGGCCGCTGTAGACGACGCTGCGCAGCAGGTCGGCGGCGTAGAGCAGGGGCGTGATCTTCGACAGGAGATCCAGGTACCAGGGCAGGTTGTGCATGGGAATGAAGACCCCGCCCAGGAAGAATTGCGGGAAGAGCAGCAGCGGAAGGACCTGGCTGGCGCTGCGCTGGCTGCTGAAGAGCGAGATGAGCAGGACGCCAAAGGCGCCGCCCAAGAAGCAGATCAGCAGGGCCACCGGCCCGAGCAGGAGCAGGCCCGGCAGCGAGACCGGGAAATGGAAGAAGAGGATGCCCAGCAGGGTGATCAGAACCCCCTGCAGCAGCGCGACTACCGAGGCCCCGACGATCTTGCCGAAGATCAGGGCGTAGCGCGAGATGGGGGCGATGAGCAGCTCCTGGGTGAAGTCGTTCTCGCGGTCCTCCAGGAGCGAAAGGATGCCTATCAGGGTGTGCTGATAGAAGGACAGGGCCAGCATGCCGGTGATGGCGAAGCCCATCAGGTTGTAGCCAGCGGCTTTGCCGAAGCTGCTCTGTAGCGGCCCGTCCAGCCCCAGGATCAGAAGAATGGGCATGAACAGGGCGAAGACGAGCTGAGTGGGGTCGTGTAGGAAACGCGTGACCTCGCGGGCGGCGATGGTCACAAAGGTGTTCCAGGTAGCGTTGAGTGGACGCTGCGTCGGCGCCTCCATGATGAGGCGCAGCAGCTCGTCGTGGTGGCTCGCTGTGGCGGAAGCCACGCTCACGGTGGCGGTGGAACGAGAGAGCGCGGACATCGCGATTTACTCCTCCTCATTTTCCAGCATGTGCTGGCCAATGATCTGCAGATAGGCCTCTTCCAGGGATGGCGTGCGCGTCTGCACCAGGCTGAGCGGCGTCTCCAGTCTCTTCAGCAGGTGCTGCACCTGGGGGCCGGCAACGGGCAGTTCAAAGACGGTCCCCTCCTGAAAGGGAACCCCGAGCTGCTGCAGCTCCTGGCGCAGGCGGGCGCGCTCGGGCGAATCCAGCAGGAGGCTGGCCTGCGTCAGATTGGTCTTGAGCTGCTCGGGGGTGCCGGCGGCCACAATCTTGCCGCGGCTCATGATGCAGACAGCATCGGCCTCTTCGACTTCTTCGAGATAGTGGGTGGTCAGGAAGATGGTTGTCCGTCCAGTGGCGCGCACGCGGCGCAGGTAGTCCCACAGGCTGTGACGGCTCTCGGGATCAAGCCCGGTCGTCGGCTCGTCGAGGAAGAGGACGGCGGGGCGGTGCAACAGGCCGCGCAGGATCTCCAGTTTGCGCTTCATGCCGCCGGAGAATGTTTTGACCGGTTTGAAGAGGCTGTCACTGATGCCGAGCAGCTCGGCCAGGGCCTCGACCTGCTGGCGATAGGCTGCGGGCATGAGGCGGAAGCCCGGGCGATAGGGATAGATGCCGTAGAGGGCAGCGTGCAGGCGGACATTCTCTTCGGCGGTCAGGTTCTGATCCAGGCTTGGTTTCTGGAAGACAATGCCGATGTTGCGGCGGATCTGAGGCGATTGCGTCTCCAGATCATAGCCGGCAATGCGCACGCGGCCCGCTGTCGGGCTGAGGGTGGTGGTCAGGATAGAGATGACGGTCGTCTTGCCGGCCCCGTTCGGCCCGAGCAGAGCGAAGAGGCTACCGGCGGGCACGCTGAAGCTGACACCATCCACGGCGTTGCGCCGGGCTTTTTTATAGCATTTGACCAGGTCCTCAACCTGGATAACAGGCTCGACGGTGGTCTGCCCCGGCTGGCGGGGCCGGTTCTCGTCGGTGACGGCGGTTTGCATGGCTGTTGTCCCTTCTTTCTTGGCTTTGGCGTGATTCCCTTCATCAGATGCCAGGGTGGCGCGTCGTTCACTCATTGCGCCTCGCTGCAGCAGGCGCGCTCTCGATGTGGCCTGAACTGGGTGCCTGTCCTCTCACTCGTCGGCGCGCGCTCCTGGGCTGGTCTGCCGTCGCTCTCTGGACGGGGGAAGGCCGGATCAGTGCTGCCACGCCTGGCTGGCCTGGGCTGGCCTTCCCCGGAGGTGTGAACTGTTGCGCTGCCGATGGTAGTGTAACCCATGCACAGAAAGAGGACATCATCCTTCTGGATGATGGGCTGGATGATTGTGCCGTCCGCTGCCGTCCGCTGCCGTCCGCGCGGCGACCAGCCTCTTGGAGAGGCTGGCCTGAGAGACGGATGGCACGGCGAGCCGCTTAGAGAAGACCGTAGCGGCGGGCGGTGGCGATGGCGCGATGGCGGTTGTGGACGTTGAGTTTCTGGTAGAGGTGCTGGATGTGGGTGCGCACGGTGTTAACCGAGACGATGAGTTCCTCGGCGATCTCGGCGTTGCTGTAGCCGGCGGCCAGCAGACGCAGGATACGCAGCTCCTGGGCCGAGAGTGGCTCAGGGAGAAGGGTCTCGGCGGGGGTGATGATGGGCGGCTGCTGGCTAGACGCGACGGCGAAGTCCTGCAGGAGGCTCTCGGCATAGGCGCGCAGGGTTTGCCCACGCACGCGCGGGAGCAGCTCGCGCAGCAGGGCGGCCAGCGGCTCGCCTTCGTCCAGGAAGATGCGTCGATGCCCTTCGATCTGCCCCTGTTCGAGGGCGCTGCCGAGGAAGGTGCCGGCAAGTACCGGGTCGTGCTCCTGGGCGTAGGCCCGGGCGAGCAGGAGGCGCGCCTGCAGCAGGCCACGCCCGCGCCCGCTTTGCCACGCCTGCTCATGGATATTCTCCAGGAGGGGGATGGCCTGACGAGCCTGACCGTTGGCCAGCAGCAGACGGGCCACGAGCAGCCGGTATTGTTCTTGCACTAGGCCGTTGGGAGCCTGGTCGCCGGCGACGAGGTGGGCGCCCTGGCTCTCGATGGGGGTTGAGGCGGCGGGGGTCGCTGCGGCTAACGAGGTCGTCCCCGTGCTCCCCTCGACGGCGAGGTCCGGTCTGACCGGCATCGTCAGCAAAGGCTGCGAGCCGTCCGGGCTGGCCGCCAGCTCGTAGTGATCTTTCAGGCCAAGCAACCGCCCCAGCTCGTCAGCGCTCTCGCGGGCAGCCTCCAGGTCGCCGCGTGCAAGGTCGAGACGCGCCAGCCGGGTAAGTAGCTCGGCGCGCGGGTAGTGATTGTAGCCTGGGTGAGGGAATGTGGCGCTGGTCTGCAGCAGCAGGAGGCGAAGGCTCTCACGGGCGGCGTCGAGCTGGCCGCGCGCCTGGCTGATGAGCGCGCGCAGTCGGCGGGCGTCCAGGCTGAGCAGGGAGAAGAGAAAAGCGTCGCGCTCGTCGCTGGCACCGGCTTGCAGGGTGCTCAGGCGCTCTTCCAAAAGATCTAGCTGCTCTTCGGCTCCGGCCAGGTCGTTCCTATCGTAGAGGATCTGGGCTTGCCCCATCAAGGCCATGAGAGCGGGGGGACGCTGCGGTGGGCTGGCGCTGGCCAGGTAGCGGTAATGGTAGGCCGCGGTTTGCAGCTTGCCGGCCAGGGTGGCTAGGGAGGCGCGCAGGCTGCTGAAGCCGCTAAACCATTCTTCGCTGGGGGGAGCGAGCTGCTCGATCGCGCCGATCTGCATGAGGCTTTCGATGTCGCGGCTGATCGTCTCCGCCTCTTTGAGGTTGCCGCTCTGCAGGTAGTAGCCAAAGAGGTAGCCCAGGCAGAGCAGGCGCCAGTCGCTTTCTTCGGGGGGCAGGTATTCCAGGGCGGCCCGCGCGTAGACAGCGCTCTGGTAGGCTCGCTGGCTGGGCTGCCTGGGCGAGGTCGGCAGGTACTCCAGCGTCAGCATGCGACAGGCATAGAGCTGCCCCAGGCCGGCCCGATCGTCGCTCTGGCGCCATAGCTCTTCGGCGCGCTGCAGCAGATCATTGATGCGCGCGATGTGGGCACGCGCTGGCTGGTGCTCCGGGTCGAAGCTGGCCCGCTGGTCGCGTAGGAAGGAGTGGATGACCAGGGCACTGACCAGGCAGAGCTGGGGCCGGCTCCAGACGAGTGGCTCGGGCACGGCCTCCAGCCAGCACCGCAGGCGCTGTAAGGCGTTGTGGTCGCCCCAACTCAGGAAGCGCAGGGGGATCGTGAAGCGCTCGATGAGTTCGGCGACCCACGGGTTGACGCCGGACTGCAGCGCCAGCTCAATGGCCTCTTCGAGCTGGCCGTGATTGGCGTACCAGCGGCTGGCCTGGTAGTGGATGAGGCGCACTTCTTCGCGCGGCAGCCGACGCCGTGCCTCGTGCTGCAAGGCTTCGGCAAAGAGCGGGTAATAGCGGTAGATCCTGTGCAGCGGGTCAAGCGGCTCGATAAAGAGGTTTCTGCGCTCTAGCTCCTCCAGCAAGGCGGCGCTTCCGTGAAGGTTGTGGGGGCTGACGGCGCAGCAGAGGTCGGGCTGCAGGCGCGGCAGCCAGCAGGTGCGCAGGAGGAAGTCTTGCAGGTGCGGCGGCAGACCCTGCAGGACTTCGCTGCTGAAGTAGTCGAAGAGTGGGCGCTGGCTGCCGCGGAAGTCGCTCAGGAGGCGCTCCAGGGCGGCGGGGGCCAATGCCCTGCCGTCGCGCTCGCCGGCCAGCCTGGCGCTCTCTAAGAGGAGGGAAAGCAGGCGCAGGCCAGCCGGCCAGCCGGCAATGAGCTGGTCGATCTGCTCTAGCTGCTCGGGGGCGAGGCCATAGGGACGCAGGAAGGCGGCGCTTTCGGCCTGGGAGAGGCGAAGCTCTGGGCCGCGTAGCTCTAGCAGGGCGCCGGAGGCGCGCAGGCTGGCCAGCGGCAATGGCGGCTCTTCGCGCGTGAGCAGGACGAGGCAGAGGCCGGCGGGCAGGTGGCCGACGAGGAAGGCCAGCGCCTGGTGGATGGCCTCGGCGTTGATGAGGTGGTAGTTCTCCAGGATGAGCAGGCCGCGGGCATCATGTTGGCTGAGGAAATTGAGCAGCAAGACGAGCTGGTCGGCCAGTATCTCGCTGACGGAGCTGGGGGCGACGCCGACGGAGGCCAGTCCGGCCAGGCCAGTGGCCAGGGAGCTGGCTGGCGTTGGGGCGAGGCGCTGGCTCTCGCCCGCAGAGAGCCAGGGCGCGCAGGCGGCGACGAGGTAGCGCCAGAAATGCAGTGGCTCGTTGTCGGCGGCGTCAAGGGTGAGCCAGGCCACGGGTGGGGCGCCTTCTCCTTCGGCGAGATGGGCCAGCCACTGGCGCACCAGGCTGCTTTTGCCGCTGCCCGCCGGGGCACAGAGCAGGATCAGCCGCCGCTCGCGCCCGCGGTCGAGGAGGGTTAGCAGGTGCTCGCGACGGATGAGATCGCCAGGCAGGGCCGGCGGCCTGAGCCTGGTCTGCAGCAGCGGCCCTCTGCTATCGCGCAGTCCATGTTCGTGACGGGCCCGCATGTAGTCGCGCAGGCGGCGACAGCCAAGCTCTAGCCTGGCGGCGACTTCCTCCAGGCGCTCTAGCGTGAGGGACTCGGTTTTGCCGGCGTACTGCTTGAAGGTGCGGTGCAGGCAGTGTCGAAAGGCGTACCAGTAGATGGGACGCCCCTTACGGGTCTCGCGACGCAGGGTCAGTCGACCCCGCTGCCCTCTGAAGGTGAAGGCGCTCTGGCTCTCTAGCCAGGCTCGCCACTCCTCCGGTTGACGCGGCAGAGGGGCAAGCGCGCCGTCCGACTTGATACGTAGGACGTACTCCTCTTGTTTTGGTAACCAGACAATCTCGATCGCGGTGTGAGTTGTTGACGGTGGTGGGGTTGCAGATTCGCCGCTGTGCAAGGTGTCCTCTCCTCCCCTGAACCTGGGACGGCGCGGGCTGCTCGTCAGGCCCGGTGCAGGTCCCGGCCCAGGATGCTCCCTATAACCACAATGGCAACAAGACGTGTTCCCCTCGGCTGGCGGCGGTCTTCCTCTCCTGCTCGCTATGGCGTTGGGGTAGGCCGGGGCTTCCCGCCTCACTCCAGTATACCAAAGTTCAGGCGCGCTCTTCCAGCCGCGCTTTGGGAGAGAAAAGCGGCACGATGGAGTGGAGCCGGTGGCTGGCCCGGCCTTGTCGCCCGCTGAGCTGGCTTGTATAATACATAGCAGATAGACGGCGATGGTGGGCCTCTCTTGACAGGCTGAGTCTCGCATCGCCTCGCGTGTGGGGCGCGAGCCAGCCAGAGAGGACCGCCCGAAAAGCGAGGGAGCGAAAAAGATGGCTGGTCGGCGTCGGCTGCTACCGGTGTTGCTCGGTCTGGGCCTGGCTCTGCTGGTGTTAGCCGTCTTCCTCTATGTGGGCAGCGGCCTGGCAGAGGTCGCGCTGCTGCAGGCATGGCAGGAGCCGTTTCCCTGGCGAACGGCCTGGAGCGGGCTGCTCGTGGGCCTGACGCTGGCGCTGCTCGTCAACCTCTGGCAGCGCACTCGCTCTGATGTGTGAGCGGGGCACCGGAGGCCTGATCTCGTAGGCGCTGATCTGTGCTTACGCTACTCGTCCACTCATACTTACTTATACTTACCAGTACGATACCAGTACGATAGAAGAGCGATGAAGCCCGCTTAATGCCTTTTCGGGGCTGATGGCTTCTACTCACTGTTCCCTGGCACAGCTGGCCAGGGCGGTGCGTAGAAGCCATTTTTTTGTGGGCCGTGAGGCAAGGGCCGGGCCTGACCAGCTCGTTGATCCGCTGGAGAGGAGGCTATTGGATGATGTCATGGCGCTCTCCCGATTCTGCTGATGAAAACGAGGCTACACTGATCCGGCAGTCACCGCCGGAGAGCGGCCCAGTGCTTACAGCGCGCCTGACGGCGGCACGCGCGGCCTGTCTGCGCTATCGCTGGCAGGAGGGCCGTCTCTGGGTGAGCGGGCTGACGGCGGCTCACCCAGGGCTGCCAGCGGATCTGGCCGTCTCTACTCCAGAGGAGGGCCTGGAACTGCGTCTGCTGGTGCTGCTGCCGCAGAGCGCTCCGCCCGAGACCTGGCTGCGCGTGCGCCTGGTGGCGGCCCTGCAGCTCGTGCCGGCTGACGAGCCAGATGACTGGCTCTGGCTGGGGGCGCTGGTCGACGTGGAGACGCAGGCGGCGGTCTCGCCGTCGGTGCTGGCCTGCCTGGCTGAGCCGACCTGGCGGCGCCAGGTTGAGGATTTTTTTGCGCGTGAGCGTGGACTCCTCGCTGAGGGGACGCGGCCTGCGCTGCGCTGGCTGACGGCAGAGGAGGCCGCGCAGGTGCTGCAGCGGCTGCGGGTTGCCGCGCGCCAGGCTCGCCGCGCCGGCCAGCCATCACAGCCGCGGGGGACGCTGCAGGCTCAGACTCTCCACGAGACCCCGCTGAGCTGGCAAACCGCTGCCAGCCTGGCTGAAGAACAACGTTCTCTGCGCGCCGGGGGCCTGCTCTTGCGAGCCGATGCCTCGCTGCCTTTCGCTGAACCGGCGCGCCTGCTGCGCTTTGTGGCGCCGCGCTTTCAGCCTGTGCTGCGCCAGCTGCTCGATGAGGATGAGCAGGTGCTGGCCTTTGTGGAGCGCCCGCCTCTGCGCCAGGCCGCTGGGCTGGGCCTGCTGCGCCGCCAGGGGCGGTACCTGCCCGAGGGGCTGCTGCTGGTGAGCGACCGCCAGGTGCTCTGGCTGCGTGCTTACTTTGCTCAGGGCCGCAGCTTTACGGAAGGGGGCTATGTGGCGCGGACGCTGCCAGTAGAGCGGCTGCGTTCCTGTACGATCGAGGGCGAGACGGCCACCGTTGCGGCACGGCGGAGCGGACGGGGCGCGGAGCAAGCGCTGCTCCAGCTGGTGCTGGGCGTGACAGCAGCTCAGGGGGAGGAGAGGCTGCGTGTTGAGTTTCCTGCCTGGCCGGAGGCCGGGGAGGCTCTGCGCCGGCTGCTGGCGATTGTGGAGGCTTTTCTGCCGCTGCCTCCGGGTCAGGAGGAGCGACGCCTGCGCGTCTGGCCTGCGCTCTCGCCCTGGCAGCCAGAGCCGCGTCGTGTGGAGGAACTGGCAGATCTGGGGGGACGACTGCCTGAGCGGCTGACCCGACGCTTTGAGGAGACGCTGGAAAGCTGGCTGACGGCGCAAGGAATGGGGCGCGAGGAGGTGCTGCTGACCCTTGGGCTGCCAGCCTTGACTGAATACGGTAGTCCGCCCCGCTGGCTGGCGCTGACCCGGCGCGCCCTGCTGGTGCTGGAGGCCACTGGGAGCCGGGCCGGGCGATGGCCGACGGGTACAGAGAAGGATGAGGAGCCGCTGCGTCTGCACTGCGTTGCTCCGTGGAATCTCTCATCGCTGGAGCTGCGCTATTCGTTGCTCGGCTCTGGGCTGACGCTGTATGAGCCGCGCGCCGCTGATCAGGTGGCGCGCTATGATCTCCCCTTCGCCGGGCCGGCCCTGGCCCTGGTCTTGCCGCTCTTCAGACGCTTGCGAACCTTGCTGCGCCTGGCGCCGGGGATGCAGGCCAGGCTGACAGAGGCGGCCTGCACTGAGAAAGGAGAGGGACGATGAGGAAGCTACCATTTGAGGAGCCGCACAAGGAAGAGGGAGAACAGGCCGCGCCGGCGCTCTCGCCAACCATACGCCTGGCCCTGACGACGGCCTTGCGTCGGATAGAGCTGGCGGCCTGGCGGGCGGAGGAACGCTTGCAGCGCCAGGAGGCCCCGCTGCTGGCCTTAACGCACATGGTTGATCCTTTTACGCCTGAGCAGCGCGCTAAGCTGCTGGCTCTGCTGGGTGAGCTGCGGAGCGAGGTGGCCCGGCTGGCCCGCGCCTATCGGCTGCCCGCGAGCGAGGAGAATCTGCGGGCGGTGATGCTGGCGGAGTTCGGCCTGCTCTGGTGCGATCTGGAGGAGCTGCACCCGGCTCGTTTGCGCGACTACGGCGAGCTGAGCGCGACTGCGGCGCGCCAGCTCTGGCCAGAGATTAAGCATGTGATCGATCTGGTGAGGACCTTGAATGAGTGGGCCGCTATGAACCAGTCCCCTCCTCCGCCAGGTCAGGGACAGCCTTGAGCAAAGCGATCAGGCCCCCCGGCTTGACAGTAACTGCGCTTTGCTTTATCCTATAGGCGGTTACCTCCGAGTTTTGCATATGGCGCGCCTGGTCAGCGGATGTGAGCCGCAGGCCAGGCGCGCTGCTGTTGTCCCGTCTATCCTTGCCGTTCAGAAGAACTAGCGATCAGGAATTTCTTCGAGAAGATCCCTCATAGGAACCTGTAAGGCGCGGGCGATTTTGGCAAGTGTCGAGGCGGGAGGCATATAAGCGGGATCTTTGATCATGCGGCTAATCGTTGTCTCTGGCACCGAGGCGAGCTGTGCCAGACGCTCGGGACTCATTCTTCTCTCCCTCAAGGCTTTGTGCAGTCGATTACGATACACTTCCTGTCTCTCCTCGCCTTGCGAGCCATGACGAAAACTGGCCAAAACTCCTGCTCATCCAGACAACCTGATTGCTCTAGCTGCGTACGTCAGTTGATGCACGACTCCTGGTTGGTTTGCCTTGTCTGATCTGGCTGCTGCTGGGAGGAGAGTGCAGGCTCTGAGAATCTGGGAGCAAATGGCGATGGGTCAGGGATCTCTTCGATCAGATCGTCAATGTGCACCTGCAGCGCTTTCGCTACCTGAGCCATCGTGGCTATTGAGGGGAGATACGAGGGATCTCGTACCAGTCGCCGTACCATTGTTTCTGTGAGCTTGGTGTGCCGTGCGAGCCACGTTTGTGTGACGCCCTTCTCTTGAAGGACCTCCTTGACTCGTAAACGGTACATTCTTTACTCCTTCCTGTTCATTGCCCTTCTTGTGTAATTATTGCCCCTGGAAATGGCCCCCTTTTGAAGGCAGACAATGACCCTCTGATCCTCGATGCAGGTGGCTGATTCAAGGGGATGCGGTCGAACGGTGTGAGCTAATCGCTCTGTTTGTGCCGCTCAGAAAAATTATAGGCGTACAATCCGATCAAAAAAAGCCGTGTGTTAAGACCAATTTGAGAAGATATATTTAAGCAAATATATATAAAGACACCTATTTAATCAGGTTGATGTGATCGAATGGGGAAGGGAAGCAGGTTCGCTTTGATCTGGCGCCTTACCGAGCTGTCCGGCTTCCCTTCTTAAGATCGAGAGCGATGGGGAATAAGCTTGAGTGGAAAGGGTGACAGAGGAATAGGGGGCGTCAGGTCCTTATGCCTCCTCATCTTCGTCGGGAATGTATTCGAAAAGGTCCTCTACGTGGCACTTGAGTACCCGGGCTACCTTCAGGAGAGTGGACGCCTGTGGCTCATAGTTGGGGTCTTTGACCATTCTTCTGACTACCGAATGAGACAAGCCCGCCTTCCTTGCAACCCATCCTATTGTCTTGCCCTGATCCTTAAGAACATCTTTCACTCTTAATCTAAACATATCCTCACTCAGAAATAAGCTTCATCGATGGGATTTGCTTAGGAGTATAGCGGAAGGATAGGTTCCGTGGGGAGTATCCAGATCGAGTGACGTGAATGAGTATGCTGATCAAGTCACTTAACTGAGTGACTCTTTTGGATAATCTATATAAGTCACTTAATTACATACTGGAAATATCTAAAGATCAATGTTAATCTTTTAGAGGAAAACAGGCTCTCATGTTTTGAACGAACCTGGAGGTGAGTGATGAACCTGCCGCCGGTTGGGAGGGGAGGGAGGAAGAGGGAGCCGTACCTGGTGATCTGTTATCGTGAAGAGGGCGGGGATCTCTTCCTGCTGCCAGCGGCCTGCGAGCGCTGTGTCGTGCAGATACTCAGGCAGCTCAGTGCGGAGCCGCTCTTTGATCCTTTCACCATTGTGGTTGAGCGTGAGGGGCAAGAGATCCTGCGGATGGGAGCGCGGCGCGTCCTGCGTCCGCTGGAGGGGAGTGCGGCAGAGACAGAACCTGGAGAGGATGGTCAGTGTCTCGATGAGTCGTTATAGTGACTAAAGATGCATGAAGAACACCGATTCATTGCTATTGGCCTGCGAGTACAATGAACTTAAGAGCACCGTGAATCATGGGATACGAACTAGAGATCGTCTATCCGAGACGGAAGGGCTTCAGCCAGTCAGCGGCGCTGGTGGGAGCATATCGCTGGCCTTACCAGTTACTCGCGCACTGCCGGCGGCTGAAGCGTTTCGTGATTGAACCAGTGGAGGTGCAGATTTGGTACCGGGAAGCAGGCAAGGGCGAGCGCGATCTCCTCTATCGCTTTCGCCTCATGCCGTCCTCGCTCTCGCCGGCGGCTGTCGCGGTGGTGCGCCAGGGAGTGACAAGCAGGCGGGACGTTGCGCCCACCCACCCGTCAGCGCGGGGGGGACGTTCCCGGTTCATTGCCTTTCCTTGAGATTCTTCCTTGCTCAACTGGATGCACCTGTAGCCGGCTTGCCCTTGTGGCGGCCCGCAGGGGTGGCCCCGTCGCTGCGTCCCGGTCCTGGCTGCAGTGAACCGAGCCCGGCCAGGCCGGGGCGGGCGAGTCAGCGGTCTGCCCCGAGGCCGTTCGTGTGGGTGCGAGCGGCGTAAGGCGTAGCCAGCGACAGGCCCGGAGGGATACCGGGCGGATCGTGGTCGCGTACCGACGCTCCTTTCCTGCGAGCCATCACCCCCGGCCCGCTCGCCTCTCGCGTTTCATGCGGGCGGGCCGCTGGGGCCGCGTGGCAGCCCTGTGAATGGCTGACTGGCTCGCTGTCCAGCGCCGGCCCTGATCCCTAGCCCTGGCACCGGTGCCACGGCAGCGGGCGCAGCACAGAGCGGAGCAGGGCAACTTGCGGCAGCTCCCCGCGTGCGGGAGGAGGTGGAGTCGGGCCGGCCCGGTCCGTTGCCCGCAGCATCAGGGAAGCAGGAGGAAGAGCAGGCGAAGAAGCAGGGAGGCAGGGCGGGGGCCGGCCCGGCCCGGCGGTCAGGCATCAGGGCGTAGGGCGCCGGTGTGGTGCTCCCTGTTTCTCGGGAGTTGGGGCACCACACCAGGGCGTCAGGCGCCAGATGCCAGCCAGGTCGGCGCCGTCCCCCCTGACCAGCCCGGCTCGCCCGCCTCGTTGGGAGGCTGGCTGTCAAGAGAGAGCGCGCAAGCAAACCAGCAAGAAGGAGCAAGCAGACGATGTCAGAGCAGAGTGAGAGCGCCATGCCCGTCGGCGCCAGCGGTCAGCCGCCTTCTCAGGATGCCGCGGCCTCCTCTCTCGATCCGCGCTTCTGCGCCCGCTGTATTTGTGGCCGCCTGACGGAGCACCGCTACGGCCTGCGCATGCCCGCCCGGCTGGCCCAGGAGCTGCACGACTACGTGGCCCGCGAGTATTGCTATTTGCCGGAAAAATGGCAGTTGCGCATCGCCAGCGATCTCTGTCTGCACAAGGTGCTCGAATATGCATCGATCGCCTTCGCCGCCTGCTGTGCTCCCTGCGCGGAGCGCATCCATCAGCGCGACTACCCGCAGCTCGACGGCGAGCCGTGGTGCATTCTCTGAGTGAGGCAACGAACGAGATTGGCGCAGTTGAGCGTGACGTGACCGGACGAGTCCGGGCGCCCCGGCTCATATCAGGCGAGGTCTGGTCATACCTCGCTGCGCCTCGTGCGCACAAGCTGTGAGCGGTTCTTTTACCAGATACCTCTCTCCTGTTTCGTGTTTTGCCCTTCTTTGTAGCGCCCTCTTCTGATCCGGGCGCGGCGACAGGTACCGGGTTGGCGTCGTAACCCCCTTCACGATGCCCTCCCGGGCCTGTCGCTGTGTCCTTTCTGGAAGGCCCGGTTCTTCCCCTGGCCCGTCAATCCCCTCTCTGGCTGGCTTCCGATTGGCTGTGGGGTGGGTGGTAGTATGTGGTAGTGTGGTAGCGACGCGTAAGGCCCCGCCAGGCTTGGGAGCGCTCTCGCTTGACAGGGCGAAGGTGCCTCTGTTACCCTTTCCTGTAGAGTGCGCGCGGTGGCAGGCGATGATCTGCCGGCCAGCCTTGAACGCGCGCCTGCGCGTGGACGGGGCGAGGCTCTCTGTCCAGCGCAAGGAGTAGCTGCCGCTTGACCAACGAAAGAGGAGCGTAGTGCTGCAAACCAGGCCCAAGCTGATCATTGCCGGTGGCTTTCTGGGAGCGGGCAAGACCACCCTGCTGCTCCAGGCTGCCGCCATCCTGCGTCAGCGCGGCCTGCGCGTCGCCCTGATCACTAACGACCAGGGGCGCGAACTCGTCGACACCGCCCTGGCCGCCGCCTGGTCGGGCGAGGCCGTCGCCGAGGTTACCGCGGGCTGTTTCTGCTGCCGTTTCAGCGACCTGTTAGAGGCCATTGCCGACCTGGAGCGGCGTCTTGATCCGCACGTTATTCTGGCCGAGCCAGTTGGGAGCTGCACCGACCTGCAGGCCACCGTCATCCTCCCCCTCTTACACCTCTACCGCGAGCGTTACCGTCCAGCCTGTCTGAGCATCGTCGTCGATGGTCCGCGTCTCTCCCGCCTGATCCGACGTGGCGACCTGAGCCTGCTCAACGACGATGTCGCCTATCTCTTCGCGCGCCAGATCGAAGAGGGGGACCTGCTTCTGATCAACAAAAGCGACCTGCTCAGCGGCGACGAGCAGCTCTTTTTGCGCAACTGGCTGCGGGCCTATTGTCCCGGGGTGCCGGTCCTCTCCATGACGGCCCGCCGGCGCGAGAGCGTGGCCCTCTGGCTTGATAATCTGCTGCAGGACGTCAACGCTGCCCGTATCAGCGAGGCCGAAGCCCATCGCCTGGACGACCTCGACTATGGGCGCTATGCGCGGGCCGAAGCGCGCCTGGGCTGGCTCAACGCCCGCGGTCGCCTGCAGTCCTCTCATCCGATCGGGACCAGCAATGGCGAGGCGGGCCAGGTTCTGGCCTGGGCTGCGGCCCTGCTCGCCCAGCTTCAGGAGCGGCTGGCCCGCGCCGGGCTGGCTATCGCTCATATCAAGCTGCTCGTGGCCCCGCAGGCTCTGGCGCGCCTCCTCAGCCTCAGCGAAGAGCCGGACGGGCGCCAGGTCCCCGATCCCGCGGCGGTCAGCGAGCAGGAGCAGCTTCAGGAGCGGCTGATCAAAGCCAGTCTCTGTGGTCCCGAGCCAGCGGCCATCAGTTGGGACGCGCGCAGTGCCCATCTGCCACCGGACGAGGCCATCTGGCTGCTCAACGCGCGCGTCGACTGCCCGCCCGCCGTTCTCGAAAAGCACGTGCGCGCCGTCCTGGCGGCGGCTCCCGGTGGACTGCGGGCCGAAATTGAGCAGCTGAGCGCCTTCCAGCCGGCGCCGCCCCAGCCGCACTACCGTTTTGGGCCGGGCGCCAGCCAGCAAGGAGCCGGACCCTGAGCTGCCGCCAGGGCCAGGCCCGGCAGACAGAGAGCTGACCAACCGAACCGGCGCCCAACGGCAGCCCAACGTAACCCAACCCAATCCAACCCAACGGGGCCGTGGTCAGGCGGCGCCCGCAGGCCGAATCTAGCTGGCCGGGCGCGCGCTCCAGCGGCCACTGGTCCCAGACGTGTCACAGTCAGCCTAGTCAGCCTCACAGGAGCAAGAGGAGCAAACGGACGCAGCCATGAAAGTAGCTCGCACGCGAAGCAGGCGGGGCGTGGCCCCGCTCTCCGGCATCCCCCTGGGAGGGCTGGGCACCGGCAGCATCGAGATCCGCGCTGATGGCGCCCTGCACGAATGGCAGATCTTCAATAATCCGCCCTGGAGCGGGCGCGGCGCCCCCTGGAGTCCGCCGATCACCTCGCCCGTGCGGCCCGGCGACACCCTCTTCGCCATCCGTGCCCGACGCAGGCGCTCCCCGGCTGAGGGCCAGGCGACAGAGCCAGCGATCGTGCGTATCCTGCGCGAGCGCAGCGAGAGCGAAGCGCGCTTCACCTACACCCTGTCGTACGTCGAAAGCGTCCAGGAGATCCACTTCAGCGGCGAATTCCCCTTTGCCTGGCTGGACTATCGCGATCCGGCCCTGCCGCTTGCCGTCAGCCTCGAAGCCTGGTCCAGCTTCATTCCGGGGGATATCAAGCATTCGGCCTTGCCGGCGGCCTTCTTCACCTTCCACCTCAGCAATCCCGGTCCCACAGCCGTCGAGGTCTCTCTGCTCGGCCTCCTCCCGCAGATTTTTAGCCTGGAGGCTCTCAGCGGCGGCCACGGCCAGCCCCAGACGCGCCGCGAGCAGGCGCCCGGGCTGAGCGCCCTCGTCTTCAGCGCCGCCGGGCTGCCCGCCGACCATCCGCTGGCGCGCGGCTCGCTCGTCTTCGCCCTGCTAGAGGACGGGGCCGACCTCGTGACCGAGCTGCGCGACGTCGGCGACCTCAATGCCTGGCAGAGCTGGGCCAGCGGCGGCCAGTTTGTCCCTGATCCGGTGGGCGGCGACCCCCTGCGCGCCCTGCTCGAACGCATCGTCCGCGAAGGACTCGACCCGGCCAGCGCCTACGGGCAGCTGCCCAGCCTGCTGCGCGGCATGGTCGACAGTGCCCTCGTCCCCGACCGGCGCGAGCTGCAGGAGCGCATCGCCGCCGACCCCATCCGCTATCAAGATACGCGCTGGCGTTGGGCCTTGCTGCTCGAACTCAACCTGACGCCCGCCGAGCGCGCCCAGTACGAGCACGAGCGCCAGGCGCGGCCCGAGCTGCAGCGCGATCCCGTCCAGGCCAGCACCCGCCTGAGCGAATTAGGCGCCCTGGCGCGCCTCCTCGGCGAGCAGGCCCCGAAGCTCTTCAACGCCCGCGCCAGTCGCCGCACCCACGGCGTCATCAGCAGCCCTGTTCTGGAGCTGGACCCCTGGAGCGAGCGCGACCTGACCTTTATCCTGACCTGGTACTTTCCCAACCACCGCGGCGAGAACGTCGGCGACGACCTCGGCCACCGCTACGAAACCTGGTTCAGCGATGCCCTCGACGTCGCCCGCTACGTCGCCGAGGCGCGGCCAGCCCTCTACAGCCGTAGCCGCACCTTCCACGACCTGCAGTATGGCGCCTCCGTCCCCGACTGGCTGGCCGACGCCATCAACGCCCAGCTCACCACCCTGGTCAAATCCTCCTGGCTGGTGCGCGACGGGCGCTTCGGCATCTGGGAGGGCCTGGGCTGCTGCGGCCTGCAGACCCTCGACGTCTCGTACTACGGCTCCCACGCCGTGGCCCTCCTCTTCCCCGAACTGGAGGAGCGCCAGCTCCAGATGACCGCCGACTTCCAGCTCACGCCCAACTCGCCGCGCTACGACGACTATTTCTTAGCCTTCGCCCCCAACCGTGAGCGCGTCTGGCGCCGTATCGAGCATGAACCGGAACTAGCCCGTGATCCCCAGCGCCGCCAGGCCCTCTATCGGGAAGTGGCCGCCGAAACCGGCCTCGACGCCAGCGGACGCATCCCGCACCTCTTCCCCGGCAGCTTCGCCGTCGTCGACGCCTACCACATGGTCGACCTGATGCCCAAGTTCGCCCTGCAGGTCTGGCGTGACTACCGCTGGACGGCCAACCGCGCCGCCCTGGAACGGCTCTGGCCGGCGGTCAAGGCGGCGATGGAGCACGCCCGCCGCATCGACGAACTCAAGGTCGGCCTGCCCTACCACTACGACCACGCCCCCTCGGAGACGGCCATCTCTTCCCAGACGTACGATACCTGGGACTTCATCGGCTACTCGGCTTACGTCTCGTCGATCTGGCTGGCAGCCCTCAAGGCCACCGCCCAGATGGCCCACCTGCTCGGCGACGAAGACTACGCCCACGATCTGGAGCGCCAGTTTGCCGAGAGCCAGGCCAGCATGGAGCGCCTGCTCTGGAACGGCGAGTATTACAACCTGTGGGTCGACCCCCGCAGCGGACGGCGCAACGAGTCCTGTATGGCCGACCAGCTCAGCGGCCAGCTCTACGCCACCCTGCTCGGCCTGGGCGACATCCTGCCGCGCGAGCACATCCTGTCGGCCCTGCGCGCCATCTATCGCTACAACTTTGTGCCCGGGCGCGGCCTCGTCAACGGCATGCTCCCGCCCGGCAAGCGCGCCGACCGGCCCGATCACTGGACCCTCGGCGACCCGCGCCATCAGGCCGAGACCGTCTGGTCGGGGACCGAATACACCGTCGCCGTCCAGATGCTGCTGGAGGGCCTCGTCAGCGAAGGATTGAGCGTGATCCACGAGGTTTACACGCGCTACGAGCGCGCCGGCCAGACCTGGGACCATCAGGAGTGCGGCGGCCACTACTATCGGGCGCTGAGCATCTGGCTGGCCTGGCTGGCTCTCGGTGGCCTCAGCTACGACGCCCCACACCAGACGCTGAGCCTGCAGCCGCGCCTGCGGCCCCCCGACGGCCACTGGCGCCAGCCGCTGGTCCTACCCGGCGCCTGGGGCAGCATCGAGTACCGCGCCGGCGAAGGGCGGGTCCTGCTCCACCTGCACGAGGGGCAGCTCAGCCTGCGCCAGCTGACCCTGCCCGTCGAGGCCGCCACGCCGCGCCAGGCCCCGGGCGAACAGGCCGTCTGGCTGGCCGCTGTCCCCATCCAGGGCCGCCGCGAAGGAGCAAGCTGGCACTTCGACGAGCCGCTCCTCATCGAAGCCGGCCAGACCCTGGAGGTGCGCCTCTAGCCGACCCAGGCCCGGCACACCGGCCTGCCCCCCGTCGCCGACAGCCAGCAGGCCCAAAAACAAAAAAAGCAACAACGGAAAGGAGGAGCCTCTCCGTGCAGCCGCAAGAGCGGTATGAGCAGCAGGAAGCGCTCAGCGAGATCGAGCGCCTGGCGAGATCTGGCCCCTTTGTCCCCGACTGGCAGGCCCTGCGCGCCTACCGTGTGCCGGCCTGGTACGCCGCCGCGCGCTTCGGCATCTTCATCCATTGGGGCGTCTACGCCGTCCCGGCCTACGACAACGAATGGTACCCGCGCAACATGTACCTGCCCGACACGCCGGCCCACCGTCACCATCTGGCCACCTACGGCCCGCCGGAGCACTTCGGCTACAAAGACTTCATCCCCCACTTCCGCGCCGAGCGCTTCGACCCCGCCGCCTGGGCCGCCCTCTGCAAAGAAGCTGGGGCCCGCTTCGTCGTCCCCGTCGCCGAGCATCATGACGGCTTCGCCATGTACCGCTGCTCCTTCTCGCGCTGGAACGCCGTCGAAATGGGGCCACGGCGCGACATCCTGGGCGAACTGGCCGCCGCCGTGCGGGCTGCCGGCCTCACCTTCGGCCTCTCCTCGCACCGCGCCGAGCACTGGTGGTTCTTCAACGGCGGCAGAACCATTCCCAGCGACGTCCAGGACCCCCAGTACGCCGACCTCTACGGACCCGCGCGGCCCGACGACGAGCCGCCCGACGCCGCCTTTCTCGACGACTGGCTGGCCCGGCTCTACGAGCTGGTCGAACGCTATCGGCCTTCCCTCATCTACTTCGACTGGTGGATCTCGCGGCCCGTCTTCCGCCCCTACCTGGCCCGCTTCGCCGCCTACTACTACAACCGCGCCGCCCACTGGGGACAGGAAGTCGTCATCACCTACAAAGAAGGCGCCTTTGAGGAAGGGAGCGCCGTCGAAGACATCGAACGCGGACGCCGGCCCACACTCAGCCCACGCATCTGGCAGGCCGACACCAGCGTCGCCCGCAACTCCTGGGGCTACACCCAGGCCCAGGACTACAAGCCCTTCGGGGCCATACTGGGCGACCTCATCGACACCGTCAGCAAGAACGGCGTCTTCCTGCTCAACATCGGCCCGCGCCCCGACGGCAGCATTCCCGAGCCAGAGATTGACCTGTTGCGTCGCCTGGGGCGCTGGCTGGCCATCAACGGCGAAGCCATCTACGACAGCCAGCCCTGGCACCTCTACGGCGAAGGCCCCACCGCCAGCGTCGCCGGCGCCTTCAGCGAAGGACAGCAGGCAGCCTTTACCGAGCGAGACCTGCGCTTCACCCGCCGCGGCCAGATTCTCTACGTCCTGCTGCCCGTCTGGCCGCAGGGGGGCAGAATCAGCATCCAGGCCCTGGCCGCCGCCAGCCCCTACTACCTGCAAGAGATCGGCGCCATCCATCTGCTCGGCGGCGACCCTTCCCTGCGCTGGCAACGCGACGACCAGGGCCTGCACGTTGACCTCCCCGCCGTCCCACCGGGCGAGCGCGGCGGCGTCCTCAAGATCCTGCCCGCCGGCTAGGCTAAGAAGCGAGCGGCTCCGCCAGAATGGCCACCTCCAGGCCGGGCAGCGTCAGCGAGCCGCTCAGCGACCGCCCCGTCAGCAGCTCCTCAAAAGTGCGCCCCGGCGGCAGGGAGACCGTCGCCGGGTCCCGCCCATGATTGAGCAGGAAGAGCAAACGCTCACGGGCCGTCTGGCGCAGCGTCGCCT
This sequence comes from Thermogemmatispora aurantia, assembly GCF_008974285.1. GTDB lineage: Bacteria > Chloroflexota > Ktedonobacteria > Ktedonobacterales > Ktedonobacteraceae > Thermogemmatispora > Thermogemmatispora aurantia. Next base: position 298,358 of record NZ_BKZV01000004.1, read on the forward strand.
CCACGCCCGGCGGCGTCTCCAGCACCGGCGCGATCCCCAGCTCTCCCAGCAGCTCCCCGTAGAAACTCTCCAGAAAAGCCGGCTCCGGCTCGCAAGCCAGATAGAACGCCTGGCCACGCCCCACGTGATGACGCGTCAGAGCCGGGCGCCCCGCATAGAAATCCTCACCGTAGCGCCCCAGCACCTCCGCCCCCTCGCTATGGATCAGCGCACACAGATGGCCGCAGGCAAAGCTGCGCCCATCGTTTAACACCAGGCGATTCGTCCGTCCCGGCGGCAGCGCATCGATCTCCTCGTTCCAGATTCCCAATAGATGGCGCAGCGGCCCCGGATAGCCATCCTCAAAAGCCAGATCGCACTCATCCACCATTCCGCACAGATAGGTCGTCACCAGCGTCCCCCCGTCCTGCACGAAGGCCGCCAGGCGCTCGGCCAGTCCCTCCTTGAGCAAATAGAGCAGCGGCGCCACTAGCAAGCGATAGCGCCCCAGAACCGAATCGCTAAAGACCAGATCGACTGGCACATTGCGCCGCCAGAACGGCGCATAATGAGCGCGCAACGTCTCCAGATAGCGCTTCTCGCGCGTTGGGCCGCTGCAATCCTCCAGTGCCCACCAGTTTTCCCAATCGAAGAGCAGCCCCACCTGAGCCGGCGTCACCCCGCCCAGCGTGCGCGCGCCCAGGCGCTCCAACTCCTGGCCCAGGGCCTGCACCTCCGCAAAGACGCGCGTATCGCTGCGCCCACTGTGCTCGATCACTGCCCCATGCAGCTTCTCGATCCCGCCGCGACTGCGCCGCCACTGAAAGAACATCACCGACTCCGCCCCGTGGGCCAGCGCCTGATAGCTCTGCAGGCGCAGCTCCCCGGGCCGCTTCAACGTATTGTACGGCTGCCAGTTCTGACTACTGGGCGACTGCTCCATCAGCAAGAACGGCTGCCCATCGCGCAGACTGCGCATCAAATCATGAGCCAGCGCAATATCGAGCGGCTCATCCTCAACGGAAGGATAGCAGTCCCAGGCCACCACATCCATCTCACGCGCCCAGAGGCGATAATCGAGGTCGCGATAGAAGCGCATCAGATTGGTCGTAATCGGCACATCGCGCGAGAACTGGCGGATCGCCTCGCGCTCCAGCGTAAAGCACTCCAGCAACATCTCATTCTGGAAGCGGCGGTAATCCAGCGTGAGCGCATGAATCGAACCCTCACCATTGGCATAAGGAGGCTCAATCTGCGACCAATCCGTATACGTATGGCTCCAGAAGCGGGTCCACCAGCGGCGATTGAGTTCATCGAGGCTGCCGTAGCGCCTGCGCAACCAATCGCGAAAGGTGGCCGCGCACTGCTCGCAGTAGCAGGCCGGCGCATACTCATTCGAGACATGCCAGGCCACCAGGGCCGGATGCGCATGATAGCGCTCGGCCAGCTTCGCCGCCATCTGGGCGGCCAGGCGGCGATAGAGCGGCGACGTAGGGCAATAATTCACGCGCCAGCCGTGATGGCGGCGGCGACCCGTCGGATCGGCCCGCAGCACCTCGGGATAGCGCTGCGACAACCAGGCCGGCTGCGCCGCGCTGGGCGTCGCCAGACAGACCCGGCAGCCCGCCGCCGCCAGCTTATCCAGCACCTGATCGAGCCAGCCGAAAGTAAAGCGCTCCTCCGCCGGCTGCAGCGCCGCCCAGCTAAAGACGCCCACCGTTGCCACGCGAAAGCGGCACTCCTGCATCAAACGCAGATCCTCATCCCAGACCGCTCGTGGCCACTGCTCAGGATTGTAGTCGCCACCGTACCAGATAAAAGGAGCACGCGGATTCAGCGGTGGAAAGGCCTCCATGCTTCTCCTCCTGGGTATGATGCCAGTCAGGACGAATCTCAGAGGACCATCGTCACCTGCGTCCCTCCATCGGGTAAGGGGAACCAGCCCGCAGTCCTGGCCTGAGCCAGCGCTGGGGCCGTCTCGCCCGTCCAGCGCTCGCACTGGCGGCCATTGAGCAGCACCGTCTCAACGGGCGGCTGCCCATCCAGCCCGCTCAAGGGCAGCAGATGCAGCCCCAGCCGGCGTTTCGCCCCCGTCACCTCGATGGCCAGCGTCGTCCCCAGCCGGCGGGCCGACACCGTCGTCTCCCCGTCCAGATCGCAGAGTGTAAACGACCCGGCCCCTTCCGGCAGCAGATAGGCCTCGAAAACCACCGTCTCAAACGGCTCCTCGCGCACAAACGGCGCCGGCTCCGTCGTCGGGATCAAGGCGTTGGCGCGCACATAGAGCGGAAGCTGCTCCAGAGGCGCCTGCACCTGCAGCGTCGTCGGCCCCTGCAGCACGGTCCGGCTCCAGAAATCGACCCACGTCCCGGCGGGCAGATAGACCGGGCGCTCCCCGCCGGCGCGATAGAGAGGAGCCACCAGCAGCTCCGCGCCAAACATATACTGCAGATCCAGCGTATAAGTCGCCGGATCATCGGGAAACTCCAGCACCATCGCCCGCAGCAGCGGCAGGCTCGTCCGGGCCGCGATGCAGGCGTAAGTATAGATATAGGGCAGCAAGCGATAGCGCAGGCGGGCATACGAGCGGAAGATCTCCAGGGCCTGCGGGCCGAAGTCCCAGGGGAGGCGCGAGCTATTGCCGTGAGCGCGCGTCAGAGGAGAGAAGAAACCGAACTGGGCCCAGCGGATATACAGCTCTGGAGAAGGCTGACCGGTAAAGCCGCCGATGTCGTGGCTCCAGAAAGCGTGGCCGCACATCCCAATACTCAGCCCGCCGCGCAAGGTCGAAGCCAGAGCCGTAAAGGTAGCATTGGGGTCGCCGCTCCACTGCGCCGCATGGCGCTGGCCGCCGGCGTAGCTGGAGCGTCCCCAGACCAGGCCCGCGCGGCCCGTCTCGCGCGCCGTCACCTCGGCCACCGCATCGTTATAGAGCAAAGCGTACAGGTTATGCAGACGCTCGCCGGTAATCCCGCTATAGGCCACCACATCCGTCGGAATGCCCTCCCCGAAGTCCGTCTTAAAGACATCAACACCCAGGCGCAACTGCTCGCGCAACAGCCCCTGAAACCAGGCCACCGCCTCCGGGTGCGTCACATCCAGCATGGCCACCGGCGGATGAAAGCCCCCCCACAGATCGGCCACATACGGCTCGCCGGCAGCATTTTTTAGAAAGTAGCCGCGCGCCGCCCCCTCGGCAAAGCGCTCGCTGGCCGTTCCCAGATAGGGATGAATCCACAAACAGACCTTAAAGCCCTGGGCCTTCAACTGCCCGATCAGGCCCGCCGGATCGGGAAAGCGCTCCTCATCCCACTGCACTTCTGACCAGCGTCCGAAGCGCTGCCAATAGCAATCGAGGTGCAGCACATCGCAAGGAATCTCATGCTCGCGGATCAAGCGAGCCCGCGCCAGCACCTCGCCCTGACTATCGCGCTGGAAGCCCGACGAAATCCAGGTCCCCAAGGCCCACTTCGGCGGCAGAATCGGAAAGCCCACCAGCGAAGCATAGCGCGTAATAATCGTCTTCAGGTCCGGCCCGGCGATCACATAATAATCCAGAGCGCTATCGCGGCTAATCAGCGTAAACGTCGCCGTATTGCTGGCCACCAGATCGAAATCGACCGCGCAGGGACTATCGACAAAGATCCCATACTTGCGTGTGCTCACCACGAAAGGCACATTCTTATAGGCCCGCTCACTGAAGGCCCCGCCACAATCGCAATTCCAGGTTGTGATGCGCTGCCCGCGTTTATCGAAATCCGTAAACTTCTCGCCCAGCCCAAAGAAATGCTCATCGGGTTCCGCCGTAAAGGTATCGTGGAAAGCCACGCGCTGGCCATTGACGCGGCTCAGCCCGAAAGGAAGAATCGTCAGCTTCATGCGCACATTGGTCAGCTCGCTATAGTTCTGGGCCAGCAGCGGACGGCCAGCGGCGTCCAGGAAGCGCAGGCCGAAGGGGCGCAGGGTGGCCTCCAGACGAAGCGAGGGGGAGAGCAGAGCCAGGCCCGTCGCCTGCTCCTCGACCAGCAGCGGAGCGCCAGCCGGGGGAGGGGGCAGCTCGCGCGCCAGGCGGACGCGTGTCGGATCAGGCTCCTCCTCCAGCACGACGCGCACGATGCCATCAGCCACCAGGCTCAGAGTGATCAGGACCGTCCCACCGCTGAGCGTGCGCCCCTGGAGCCGGGCAGCGCGCTCGCGGCACTCCAGCAGCGTCGCCTCCACCACATAATCGGGGCCATCCTTATCCTCTGGCCCCCGCACCGGCAAGCGCGGCGGCTCAGTCATGTACAGGTTGTACGGAAGCAAAGGAACCGGCTCTGCCATGAGAAGACTCCTTCCATGCGTAATTGCTTTGTCCGATAGTGCCGACATCCTGTCCTCAGCCCGCCCGAGCTGTCCCCGTCTCTGCCCGCCTGAGCGGTGCTGGTCTGGGCCGGGCTGAAAGTGACAGGCGACAGAGCGGGCACCTCACCCCTTGACAGGAAGGAGGAGGATCGGGTAAGCTTGCACATAGCAACGCCGTGGGAGCGATCCCACGAGGTATTGTACACGAAACAGCAGCCAAAAGTAAACGTGGAACCGCCCTGAAGGCGCGCAGATTGGCTCATGTCGCAATTAACGATCGAGGATATCGCGCGTATTGCCGGAGTATCTCGCTCAACAGTCTCGCGAGTGCTCAATGGGCAACCGAACGTCAGACCGAGCGTCAGAGACCGCGTGCAGGAAGTCATCAACAGCTACGGCTATGCGCCGCAGGCGGCGGCGCGGCAGCTCGTCATGCGCAAGACGCGCCTGATCGGGCTAATCCTGCCGGACAACGCCCATCATCTTTTTGGCAATCCTATCTTTGCCGAGATTGCGCGCGGCATGAGTCAGGTCTGTGCTCAGCGTGGCTACACCCCGATGCTCTTCATTGGGCGGCAAGACATGGACGAGGCCACCTTTTTCAGCCTCCTGCGTGGGCGCCACTTTGACGGTGTCCTCCTCATCAGCAGCGACCGCCAGGACCGCAGCGCCGCCATGCTACGCGAGGCCGGCATGCCCTACGTGCGCGTCGGGCACGATCCCGAGGACGATCAGGACCTGCAATACGTAGACGTCGATAATGTTGCGGCGGCGCGCGTAGCCGTCGAGCACCTGATTGCCCTGGGTCATCGGCGCATCGCCATGCTCAAAGGGCTGGCCAAAGATGTCTGTACCCACGCCCGCCTCGAAGGCTACCGTCAGGCCCTGGCCGCCGCCGGCATCCCCTTCGACGAGGCCCTCGTCGGAGACGGCGATTGGACCCCTGCCAGTGGCTACGCCTGGACGCGGCGCTTTCTCGACCTGCCGGAGCCGCCGACCGCCCTCTTCTCGTCCAACGACATGATGGTCGCTGGTGTAGTGCGCGCCGTCCAGGAGCGCGGCCTCAAGGTGCCCGATGATCTGGCCATCGTCGGTTTCGACGACCTCCTGCAGACAACGATGATCTTTCCCGAGCTGACGACCATTCGTCAGCCCTGCGTGGAAATGGGCATGCGTGCCGCCGAGCTGCTCCTTGATCAGTTGGAGCATAACCGCCGCGAGCGCGCGCAGATCATCCTGCCCACCACCCTCATCATCCGCGAGTCCTGCGGTTATCGCCGCCGAACCGCGCATCTCAGCCCCCCAGCCGAGAGCGCGACCGCCGCCCTGGACGACGAGCAGCGCGCCAGCTGAGCTGTGAAGGGCGGGCAGGGCAGGACGGGGCCATCAGACCCACGCCAGCGAGAGGTGGCCGGAGAGAGCGGCCAGGGCGGGCAAGCGCCAGCCGCGCACAGAGAATACAGAATACAGAATCTCACATAGCCGGAAGGGGTTGAGCGAGAGCGCAAGGAAGCTGGAGCGAAGGAGAGCAAGCCAGGCCAGGCTAAGCGAGCGCAGCAGCAGCGTATCTGTGACCACACAACAGGCAGAACGGAAAGGAATCGCCGGGAGTCGGCCATCATGGCGGGGCAGACCATGAGCGCGGTCAGCGCCGGGCCGGGCCGGCCACCGGGCAGCTCAGGGAGGAAGGAAAACAGGCATGACCAGCCTGCGGCTTGAACACATCGTCAAGGACTACGACGGCCCCGGGGGACGCCAGCCGGCCCTGCGCGACATCTCGCTGGAAGTAGGTGACGGCGAGGCCCTGGCCATTGTCGGCCCCTCCGGCTGTGGCAAAAGCACCCTCCTCAAAGTGGTCGCCGGCCTTGAATTCCCCACCCACGGACGCATCTACTACGGCGACCTCGACATGACCGACATCAAGCCCCAGGACCGCGGCGTTGGCATGGTCTTTCAGGACTACGCCCTCTACCCTGCCATGAAGAGCAAAGGGAATCTCGCCTACTATTTCGAGCACCATGCCTACACCCACGAGCAGATGGAGGAGCGCGTCCGGCGCACTGCCGAGCTGATGGGCGTTGACTTCCAGCACCTGCTGGGCCGTTTCCCCGAGACCCTCAGCGGCGGCGAGCAGCAGCGCGTCGCCATCGCCCGCTGCATCGTGCGCGACCCCACCATCTTTCTCATGGACGAGCCAATCGTCAATCTGGACGCCAAGCGGCGCGAGCAGACGCGCATCGAGATCAAAAAGCTACTGCGCACCTTCCACGTCACCACGCTCTACGTTACCCACGACCAGCAAGAAGCCATCTTCATGGGTGATCGCCTGGCCGTCATGCGCGCGGGGCGCATTGAGCAGGTGGGCAGCTTTGACGACCTCTACTACACGCCGGTCAACCTCTTCGTGGCCACCTTCATCGGCAGCCCGCCCCTCACTGTTCTGCCAGCCGCCCTCAGCGAGGGCCGCCTGCACATCGCCGGGCAGAGCTGGCCGCTCCCCGAGGAGCTAGCCGGGCACCTGCCATCAGGCCCCCTGCGTCTGGGCGTGCGCGCCGAGCACTGGCTGCGCGACCAGCCGGACGGCCTGCCGCTGGAGATCAGCCATAGCGAGCGCATTCCCACCGAGCGCATCGCCCTCGTACACGGTCACTGGCTGGGGCAGCGCGTCATCGTCTCCCTGCCGCTGGAGGAGGCCGACGACAGCCGTGGTCTGCAGCGCCTGCGGCCCGACTGGGAGCAGCTCCTCTACTTTGCCGCCGATGACGAGCATCTCCTCTACAGTCCTGGCCCGCCCGCGCTCTTCTAGGCCCGGCGCGGCGGCCTCTGGAGGGAAGGAGCCAGCCGCCAGCGTGCCAGCCAGTGGCAGCGAGAGCCGTGGCGTGACATCAAGAGAGCAACTGGAAGAGCAGATAACGTGCAAGGAGTACATAGAGAGGAACAGCAGAAGGAGAAGCCTATGGGTCTGGCCAGCGGAGGCATCGTCATCGAGCATCTCGTCAAACGCTTTGGTGAGCGGGCCGTCGTCGATGACCTCAACCTGCACATCCAGCCGGGAGAACTCTTCGTCCTCGTCGGCCCCTCCGGCTGTGGCAAAACCACCACCCTGCGCCTGCTGGCCGGACTGGAGCCGGTCAGCGACGGGCGCATCTACTTCGGCGAGCGTCTGGTCAACGACATCCGCCCGCGTGACCGCAACGTCGCCCTGGTCTTTCAAGACTACGCTATCTTCCCGCACCTGACCGTCTTCGAGAATATCGCCTACGGCCTGCGTGCTCGCCATGCGCCCCGCGACCTGATCCGCGAGCGTGTGGCGAACGCGGCCCGTCTCTTCCGCATCGAGCACCTGCTGAGGCGCAAGCCACGTCAACTCAGTGGTGGCGAGCGGCAGCGCGTCGCCCTGGCGCGGGCACTGGTGCGCGACGCCGCCCTCTATCTCTACGATGAGCCGCTGGCCAACCTTGACGCCCAGCTTCGTCACCAGGCGCGCGAAGACATCCTGACCCTGCACCGCCAGAAAGGGCAGCCGGCGGTCTACGTCACCCACGATCAGGCCGAGGCGATGGCCCTTGGCGACCGCATTGCCGTCATGCGCGACGGCAAGCTACAGCAGGTCGGCAGCGGCCTGGACCTCTACGAGCGGCCCTGCAACCAGTTCGTCGCCTTCTTCATCGGCTCGCCGGGCATCAACCTCTTCGAGGTTGAGGTACGTCCCGACCGGGACGGGGGCCTGCGCCTGGTCCATCCGGCCTTTCGCCTGCCCGTGCCCGAAGAATTTCAGGCGCGCATTGCTCCCTACACGGGCCGGCGTCTCAACCTGGGCATCCGGCCTGAGCACCTGCAGCCACCGCGCCGCGCCGACTTCGCCGTCAGCGAAGACAGCACCATTCGCGGCCTGGTCAACGTCATCGAACCGACCGTCAGCGGCTGCACCGTCTACCTGAGTACGCTGGAGCCGACGCCGCGCGACTTCGTGGCCACCCTCAAAGCGCGCCTGCCCGGCAGCTACCTCGGGCGCGACGTGCCGCTGGCCGTCAACCTGCGCAAGATCCATCTCTTTGACCCCGAAGATGGGCAAGCTCTGCTCCACGGTCCCGTTGCCCCCGGTGACCGGCCCGTCAGGGTGACGGTCAGCCCGTCAGGAGGGCCAGCGAACGGGCAGGCGGAGCAGCCGGCGAGCGAGCGAGAGACGAGCGAAGCCAGCACACAGAGGGAAGAGCAAGCGTGAGCACACTCGAAGTACAAGATCTCGTCAAGCGCTATGACGGGCGCAGCATTGTCGACCACGTCAGCTTTCGCATCGAAGACGGCGAATTCTTCGTCCTGCTCGGGCCATCGGGCAGTGGCAAGACCACCGTCCTGCGCATCATCTGTGGCCTGGAGCAGCCCGACGAAGGGCGCGTCCTGCTAGGGGGCGAAGACATCACTCGCCTCAGCCCGCGCCAGCGCAACGTCGGCATGGTCTTTCAAGACTACGGCCTCTACCCGAGCATGGACGTCTACGGCAACATTGCCTATGGCCTGGAGAACCAGCGCCTGCCGCGGGACGAAATCCGGCGCCGCGTCCTGGAAGCCGCCGAGAAGCTGCAGCTCACCCCCTTGCTGCGCCGTGGCATCGACACCTTGAGCGGCGGCGAGCAGCAGCGCGTGGCCCTGGCCCGCATCCTGGCCCGCGACGCCAACGTCTTTCTCTACGATGAGCCGCTGGCCAACCTCGACGCGCGCCTGCGCCATCAGGCGCGACGTGACGTCCTGGCCGTGCACCGCCTGCGCGGCGTACCCAGCCTGTACGTCACCCACGACCAGAGCGAGGCCCTGGCCCTGGCCGATCGCCTGGCCATCATAGCCGCGGGACGCCTGCAACAGGTCGGCAGCCCCAACGAGCTGCTGGAACATCCCGCCAATCTCTTCGTGGCCCGCTTCCTGGGTAACCCGCCGATGAACCTGCTGGAAGGAGCAATTGTCAGCGAAGAGGGGCGCTATCTCTGCCAGCTTGGTGAGCTACGCCTCCCACTCCCTGCCGCCTGGCAAAGCGTGCTGGCTGCGCGCCAGGAGCCGCGGATCACCGTCGGCCTGCGCCCGCGCGAGATCGTGCCGCCCTGGGAGCTGGAGCAGGCCGAGACGACGGCCTCGCTCTGTCGCTGCCCGGCGCGCGCCCTGACGGTCGAAGCCCTGATCGGTGAAGTCGAGGTCACCCTGGAGCTGGCGACAGGCCAGGGACCAGCCCCGCACCTGGTGGCAGTCTGGCCGGAGCCGGAGGAGCTGACCGATCTGCCGGAAGAGGGGACGGAGCTGCAGATTGGCCTTGATCCACAGCGTCTGGTGCTATTCGATCCGCACTCCGAGCAGGCTCTGCAAACTGAGTAGAGTTATGCCGTAGCGAGCTTGACAGTTATCCTTTTGTCAGGTACACTAGCACTAGATTTATGGGAGCGATCCCAAAACTGAAACTTGAGTTGGGGCCAATATTGAGCGGAGCAACGCTTCTCCGCACACGCGGTTGAACTGATGTACAGCTAAGACAGGCGGCGTCGACGGCAGGCGAGCAGAGTACTGGAAGGACGAACGCAGGCAAACAAACAGACAGGCAGCGCGTTACGTAACGGAGGCCAGACTGACAGGGACGAGACAAAGCAAAGGGCTTCAGATGCAGGACGACAGGATGGACCCAGACCATTCAACAGCATCCAAAGAAGGAGATGACATCATGGATGACGAGACGCGCACCCTTCTAGAGCCGCTGCTCGCGTCTGAGGGGACCCTGACGCGCCGGCAGCTTCTGCGCGCCGCGGCTGCGGGGAGCGTGGCCCTGGCGGGCGGGGCCTTACTGGCCGCCTGTGGAGGGAGCAGCTCCAACACCGTGGTCAACGTCACGTTTCTGACCAATGGCTGGCCGGGCGATTCCATGCCCACCGCTGATCAGCAGAAAGGCAACATCACCCTCAAAGCCTACGCTGACGCCCTGGCCGACTGGCTCAAAAAGAATCCCGGCGTCAAGATTAAGCACACCGACACCAACATCTGGAGTCAGTCCGCAGTCACCCAGGCCATCGCTGCCGGCACGGCCCCAACCTGGTTTGAAGGCAACATCCTTGGCTCCTTCATCAACAACGTAGTGCGCAGTGCCTTTGCGCGTGGCCTGGCGGCAGACGTCACCGACCTGGTGGTCAGCACCAAGCTGGAGAGCCAGCTCACCGATATTTACCTGCCCGTCTACCGTAGCTGGAAGGTCAACGGGCGCTACTACGGCACCCCAGGCGGCTATGGAGCCGGCGACGGCATGTATTTCCGCCGTGACCTGATCCAGCAGAACGGGCTGGTTGAGCCGACGCCGGGCTGGACCTGGAGCGACTTCCGCAAACTGGCCAAAGCCCTGACCAGTGCCAGCATGAAAGGGGCGGCCCTCCAGTTCTACGTCTTCGACCAGAGCCTGCAGGCCAATGGCCTCAACTCTGGCGCCACCGGCTACGGAGCCCTGGGCCTGGAGCCGACGCCCTCCAACGCCTGGCCCTGGCGCTACAACCTCACGCCCTGGCTGAGCCAATACGAGCAGGTCGTCGAGAACTGGCGCGGCATGTACTTCACGGACAAATCGATTACCTCCTCGCTCTCGACCGGCGACAGCGACGTGGCCCAGGCCTTTGCCCGTGGCGACGTGGCCATGATGGCCAACAATACGGGCTTCTTCACGCGCCCGGTGACCGACCCGACGAGCGCCATCAACATTGCCGTCAAAGTGGGTAAGCCCTTTGAGGAGGTCGTCGGCTGGATCTCGCACCCCATCGGCTACCTCGGCTCCTTCGGAGCCACGCAGGCCGGCTCAGCCATCGGCTCCATCGATCCCCATCTGCAGCGCAACAAGCCGGCCCTGGCCAAAGCCTTCGACTTCCTGGTGCAGTTTATCATCGGCGAAGAGCTGGTCAAGCAGCGCCAGGAGATCTACAAGGTCACTCATGACCTCAAGGATGTCTTCCTGGAGGTTCCGCCGATGTCGAAGCTGCAGATCAACTATGGCATCAATGGCACGGCTGAACAGGCCTGGGGCAAGCTGACGATGCAGGCCGTCAACGCCGCCGCCGCCATCCCGCAGCTCCCCGACCCTGGCCTCTACTTCCCGGCGGAGCAGAATCCGGGTCCGACGGGCGACGCCTGGAACGATGCCAACTCTGGCCTGGCCTACACCCAGGACAGCATCCCGGCGGTGCTCATGAAGCTGCAGAACGTCCAGAACGCGCAGTTCGCCTCGCTGTCCTCCAGCGTGTCGAAGGATACCTTCATTGCCAGTGCGAAGAAGTTCTTTGCCGACCTGGACGCCTTCTGGGCCAGGTACGCCCCGCTCTACTCGGCGGAACTCTTCCACCCCTGGTATCTGCAGAAGGTTCTGCCGGCTCTGGGAGGCTGAGCCTGGCTGTCTCCTACCGAAGCAGACGTACCCTCCCCGGCCTCCTGCGCAGGGCCAGTGTCGCTGTACTGGCTGGCAGGGCTGGCGAGCCGGGCCCCGACGGACCCGCCAGCCCTGGCCAGTCCTGGCCGGCGGGCGGACTGACGGTCTGACTGCCTGGCTGTCCGTCCCTCTGCCAGTCCGCCCCGCCCTCCTGGCGCCCTGCGGTCCCCCGACGCCCTTCTGGCCAGGGAAGATACCGCCCTGGCGAAGCTGGTGCAGCGGCGGGCGCCCTTCTGGATCGGGCACGGCCCGGTCCGTATTCAGACCCAGGCGCAGCGCACAAGCCGGTCGGGTTGGTGAGGGTAATAGAAATGGAAGCAAGTGGCCCTCTATGGAAGGAAGTACGAGAGCAATGTCTGAGCCGCTCACCGAAGTAGCGGTTCCAGCGAGAGCGAGCGAAGCGGAGCAGCCGGCCCAGGCTCAGCGTCTGCGGCGACGCAGTCGGCTAGAGACCTGGCTCTTTCTGTTACCGGCGGCCCTCTTTCAGCTTGTCTGGGGCTGGTATCCGCTGCTGATGGCCTTTCTAATCAGCTTCACCGACGCCCAGCCGATGCTGCCCAGCCATTTTACCGGACTGGAGAGCTACCTTCGGGTCTGGAACGATCCCCTGGTTGGGCAAGCCTTTCGCGTCACCTTCTTCTACGGCAGCATGCTGGTAGCCCTGACTTTCATCTTCCCATTGCTGATTGCCATCTTCCTGATGGAGCTGCCGCCCCGCCTGATGCGCTGGATGATGATCCTCTGGTTCCTGCCGATCAGCGTCATCGCCAACAGCATCCTGTGGCGCTATCTCTACAATGAGCAGTACGGTCTGCTGGAGTACATTGCCACCGAGATCCTCCATCTGCCGCACCAGCCATTTCTCAACGATCCCCATCAGGTGCTCTTCTGGCTGGTCTTCCCGGCGGTGGTCGTGGCGGGGCCGGGCGTCGCCGGCCTGGCCTATATGGCGGCTCTGCAGGGCATCCCGCGCTCCTACTTTGAGGCGGCGGAGATCGAGGGGGCCGGCTTCTGGCGCAAGATCTGGACCGTCTCGCTGCCGCGCCTGCGTCCAGTGATCGCTGTCATGCTGGTTTACGGCATCATCCAGGGGTTGCAAGACTATACCTGGCCGCAGATTCTCACGGGCGGCCAGCCCGAGGGGGCCAGTCGCACGGTCATGCTCTACCTCTTCTCCTATATCCAGAACCAGCGCTACGCCGATGCAACAGCGCTCTCGATCTATCTCTTTCTGGTGATCTTTGCCATCGTGGTGCTCTTCCGCACCTTCTTCAAGGAGGACCCGGATGCCTGACCGGGCACGAACGCGCAAGTCAGTCAGGTAGCAGAAGGAGTGTGTTTGTTGTGTCTATGCTTTTCCCAAAGGTTGGCAGAAAGCAGCCCTTGCTAAGGCTGGGCTGGTGGCTGATGGTGATCCTGTTGTCCCTGGGCGTCCTGACCCACCTGGTGCCGTTCTATATCATGATCGTGACCTCGATCACGCCGGCGCAGGACACGCTATCGACGACGCCGGTGCTCTGGCCGCTCCATCCCACGCTGGCGGCCTGGAAGCTGGTGATCCAGTGGGCCGAGAACAGCGGTGCCGGGGCTTTGCTAGCCGGATCGGCAGGAGAACCGTTCTGGGTCTATTTCTGGAACTCGTTCTTCATGACCTCCGTGACCCTGCTGATCTCGCTTCCGGTGACCTCGATGGCCGCCTACGCTACCAGTAAACTGCTGCGTGGACGGCGCGCACGCTGGGCCTTCCTCTTCTTTATCGGCACCCTGATGATTCCGCTGGCGGTGCTGCTGATACCGATGCTCTTCCTGACGCTCAATTTCCCTTTCGCTCTGCCGGGGGCCTCCGTTCCCAATCTGCCGGGCACCGATCAGCCTTTTCCGACGCTCTCGCTCTATGATACGCCCTGGGCCATTATTGTGCCGGGCATCTTCAATGCCTACAACTACCTGATCTTCAAGGGCTACTTCGACACGATCCCCGACTCGGTGCTGCAGGCGGCGCGCGTCGATGGCGGCTCGGAGTTCAACATCTTCCGCCGCATTGTCTTCCCGATGAGCATCCCAGTCTATTCGGTAGTGGCCTGGATTCAGTTCTACGCGGTCTGGGATAGCTTCTTGTGGCCGCAGTTGGTGATTCAGAGCAACGATAAGGCTCCGACGGCGCTGGCCATATACACGGTCATGAACAATTTTATCAATTCGGGCGTGATGGACCGTGCCACGGCCCTGAGCCAGTCGGCGGCCATGCGCTCGGCCCTGGCGGCGGGCCTCTCGTGGAATGGCCTGATGGTGCTGGCCCTCCTGCAGACCTTTCCGATCTTTGTGATGTTCATTCTCTGCCGCGAGTATCTACTGCGCGGCGTGCGTATCCAGGGCCTGAAGTAGGCCCGCTTCCGTCTCGCCTGGGTGGCCAGCCGACTCGTCTGGGCAGGCGTTGGCGAGCTTCCGGCTGGCCGACGCTATCAACGGGTACCGCGGGACACGACGGGTAGGAGCGACAGACAGCGCGTCTGTATACCTGCCCGCCGTGCCGGTGCTGTCATGCATCTTAATGCATTTGTGGCATATTTATTGGGTTCTGTTGTGCTTTCCGGGCACAGGGAGAACAGAGACGATGCCGTTCTTTGAAGAGTTCGAGGCCGATGTCCTCCCCGAGGAGACCCTGCGCCGTCCGATCTGGGGCGCCTTCGCCCTGTTGCGCGATCAGCTGGAGCGGCTGGTGGCTCTCAACGTGGGCTGGGCCGTACAGTTGGTGCCGGCCTTAGTGGCGCTGGCCTGGCCGGCGCTCCCGCTGGCGCTGCGCCTGCCCCTGGTGCTCTACAGCGCCCTGGCCCTGATGCCAGCGACAGCCGTGCTCTTCAGCGGCGTTGCTCGCCTCAATCGTCAGGAGCCGCTGGACCTGGCGACGGTGCGCGAGGAACTGGGCCGCTTACTCCTGCCGAGTCTGCGCACGCTGGCGCCGCTGCCGGGCCTCTGTGGCCTTCTCTGTCTGCTGATCGTTGTGGTAGGTCCGCTCCAGCTCTTGCCGCTTGATGTGCTGTTGCGTCTATTACTGCTGATTCTGGGCTTCAGTGCCGTCTACTGGGGGCCGCTCTTCCTGGCGGAGCCGGGGCAGGGAGCCTGGTCGCTGCTCTGGCAGGCTCTGCGGCTGGCCTGGCGCTATCCGTTGCCGACCGCCGGCTCGCTCTTGCTGGCCCTGGCGGTGATGCTCGTAGGCTATCTCTCGGTCGCCGGCTTCTTCCTGATTGCGCCGGTGCTGGCGGCCCTTCTGCTATGGAGGCGGGCGCTGGTGCTGCTAGCGCGTCGCGGTGAGTTGAAGGTAGGCGTGCCATGACGACGATGAGGCCGCGTAATCCGCGTGACGTCACGACCGGCTATCGGCTGGCGGAGGCGCGACGGCTGATAGCGGAGCTGCGGCGGGTGGCGCAGCAGCCCTCTCTGATCCTCTTGCCGCGGGCCTTGCGCCTCCTGGTGCGAGGTATCGATCTGCTGGCCCGGCCCCTGGCCCTGACCCTGGGACCGGCGCGCACCCTGGTTCTCAACGAACGCACCCGCAGCGAGTGCGAGGTCCTGGCCGACGCCAGCACCATTGCGCGGCGCGTTATTGCCCTGCGCAGTCGCAGCGACAATCTGGGGGCGATGTTGTTGCGCAAGATGGCGCTGGAGCTACACGAGCGCTATGGCGATGGGGTAGCGCTGGCGGCGGTCATGGTGCGCTCCCTGGTACACGAGGCCTGTCGCCGGTTGGCGGCGGGAGCCAGTCCACCGGCCCTGGCGCGTGGACTGCAGCGGGCCGTCGAGGCGGCGGAGGCGGCCCTGGAGAGTCAGGCTCGTCCGTTGGGGAGCTGTGAGGAGGTGCAGGCCCTGGTTTTGGGGGCGACGGGCGATGTTGAGCTGAGCGAGGTGCTGGCGCGCATGTTTGAGGTGCTGGGGCCGTGCTCGACCATTGTCACTGAAGAACTGCCCAGGCCGGGACTCGACCACGAGTACATTCGCGGTGGCAAGTGGGATGGCTACATTCCGGCGCGTGCCCTCCTGCCGGAAGGGGAGGCTGGGCTAATCCTGCGTCAGCCCTGGATTGTCCTCGCCGATGAGGAACTGCACGAAGTTGAGCAGGTGCTGCCCATGCTGGAGCTGGTGCTGGCCGAGCCAGGCCGGCCCCCTCTGCTGGTGGTCGCGCGTGCCATTCGAGGGCCGGCCCTGACCATGCTGACGGCCAACCACGTGCGTGGCCTGGTGACGCTCGGCCTGCTGGTGCTCTCCAGCGGCGCGACCCTGGTGCACGATGATCTGGCCGATATGGCGGCCCTGACCGGTGGTACGGTGCTCTCGGAGCTGACTGGTACGCTTTGCCGTCATCTGCGGCGTGAGCACCTTGGCCGCGCGCAGCAGGCGATTCTGACGCCCACGGGGGTGACCATCGTTGGCGGCCAGGGGCATACGTGTGATATTCAGCAACGCCTGGCTGGCGTGCGCGCTCAGCTGCGCGAGGTCGCACGCGGAAGACAGAGCGAGTGGGAGTTTCTGCGCCTGCGTCTGGCGCGTCTGACGGGTGGAATTGGCATTCTCAAGATTGGGGCTATCAGCGAGCATGAGATGGAACTGAGGAAGGAGCAGGCGGAGAAGGCGCTGCGCGTCTTGGAGGCGGCCTATGAGGGTGGCCTGGTGCCTGGCGGTGGCGTGGCCCTCCTCAATTGTCTGCCGGCGCTGCAGGCGATGCGGGCCTCCTGTGCCGATGCTGACGAGCGTCAGGGGGTAGCGCTGCTGGAAGCTGCGCTGCAGGAGCCTTTTTTGCAGATTGTGCGCAATTATGGTGCTATGCATCCACCGCTGGTGTTGGAGGAGGTGCGTCGCCGGGGGGCTGACTATGGTTTTGATGCCCTGCGTGGTGAGGTGGCCTCGATGTGGGAGCGGGGCATCCTGGACTGTTGCAGCATTGTACGCGGGGCGTTGCGAGCGGCAGTCAGCCTGGCGACGATGCTGGTGACGACCGATGCGGTGGTTTTTCACGGGTGAGCTGAGAGCAGGTCTGCTGCTCCGCAAGGCCTGGGCTGTGACTCTGTGGCCGCTGAGCGGTGAGGGAGCGGGCGCGCTTGCGGCTTTCTGCGATAATGACAAGAGGCTGACGGCGCGGCGCCTGCTGAGCTGGGCGCTGAAGCTGAAGCTGTGCCGTAAGCAATGAGGAAGGAGGTGTTTGCTTTTGAGCATGACCACAGGGAGCGGATCAGAGCCAGACAAGCAGACGTGGCGTGAGCTGGTGGTGCCAGCCTTGCCGACGCCAATCTATGCTCTGGCCCCGGCTCCGGGTCGCTTGTGGGCTGGTGGTCTGGGAGGCATCGCCTGCTATCGGGCTGTACCTGGCGAGCAGGGGGAGGAGGCTGGCATCTGGGAAGCAGGGCCGGTGCTCTTGCCGCCGGCGCCGGTGACGGTCTTATGGGCCTATGGCAATCTGCTGCTGGCCGGTGGCAATGGCGGCCTGGCCTATTCGCTCACGGGCGGAGCCGGCTGGCAGCGCGCCGAGATCGAGGATGGAAGCGTCGGGGTGACGGCCCTGGCGCCCTCGCCTACGTTTGGCAGCGACAATACCGTGCTGGCCGGGACGCTGGCCAACGGCATCTTGCGCAGCAGCGATGGCGGGCGCACCTGGCGCAACGTCTCCTTTGGTCTGCACAGTCAGGAGATCACCGATCTCCTCTGGCTGGACCGGCTGGCGGTCCTGGCGGCCACCGATGAGGGGATCTATCGCTCGCGCGACGGTGGCCGCGGCTGGCGGCGGGTCCTGGAGAGCAGCGAGGGAGCGGTCGAGGTCTTGACGCGCCTGCCGGGTGGGGAAGTGCTGGCGGTACTGGAGGATGGCACCCTGCTGCAGGCTGATGCCGAAGGCGAGCGCTGGCAATCCCTGCAGGCGGCAGTGGACCTGGAAGGGGTCCATCCTCTCTCGCTCTTCACGACGGAGGCTGGCACGCTCTTGCTGGGAACGCAGCGCGGCCTGCTGCGCTCGACCGATGGCGGCAGGAGCTGGCAGACGGTCGACGGACGGATGGTGCATATCTGTCGCCAGGGCCGGGGCCAGGGCCGGCTCTATGCGGGCACTGCTGAGGGGGTGCTGGTCAGCGACGACGATGGTCACAGTTGGCGCGCTCTTCCAGCGCCGCCGCTGCATGATCTGCTGCATCTGCAGCCCCAGGGTGAGCGTCTGTGGCTGGTGGGGACACATACGGCCCCGCTGCAGGCCAGGCTGACAGAGGACGAGGCGGGCGAGACGGCGGAATGGCAGCGCCTGCAAGGGCTGACCTTGCCGCTGACGGGGTGCGCGGTGATCGACGACGAAACGCTGCTGTTGGCGGGACCCGAGGGCCTGCTACGCCTCTGGCCAGCTAGCGGTGAGCATCAGCTCTTGCTGACGGAGCCGCTGGAGGGCAATACGCTGATCACCTGGGCCGGTAGCGCTCCAAATCGTCATATCTGGGTGGCCAGCGGCGATGGCCGCCGTCTCTGGCACAGCGCCGACGATGGAGCAAGCTGGCGCCAGTTGACGCCTCCGTTTGGGGTGACGCTGCTGGCGGCCCTGCAGGCGACCCCTGAGCATCTGGTGGCGGCAACCTACGATCCGCGGCAGTATCATGTCTGCCTCTGGTATTCAACCGATGATGGGAGCAACTGGATACGCGGACTGGAGGCCGATACCAACTGGCCGCTGGTGGCCAGCTGCTCTGAGCCGCTGGCGCTGGGGATCGGCAATATCCTGCTGCTGGCGGGACCCGACGGCAACTGGCGCCGCAGTCCGGTTGGCCACGGCGGCGGCGGCATTCGCCGGGTGGTCTCTTGCGAGCGGGCCGGCCAGCGCTTGCTCTTCGTGTTGGCGGGCGGCGGCATCTTCCGCTCGGATGATCTGGGCCAGAGCTGGCAGGCTCAGCATGAGGGGCTGCCACTGGTGCGCATTGCCGATATTGCCTGTACGTCAACACGGCTGGTGGCCCTGCTCAGCGGAGGGGTGCTTTGTCTGCGTCGCCTCTAGGGAAAGGAGGCACTCACGATGACCAGGCGCTACGATGTTGTCATTATCGGCGGCGGGCCCGCGGGCAGCACGGTGGCGGCCCTGACCCGCCGCTATGCGCCGCAGTTGCGTCTACTGTTGCTTGAAAAAGAGGCTTTTCCCCGCCACCATGTGGGGGAGTCGCTGCTGGCGGGGGCCTCGCCGGTCTTGGAGGAGATGGGGGCGTATGAGCAGGTGGCCAACGCGGGCTTCCTGGAGAAACTGGGAGCGACCTTTATTTGGGGACAGAGCCGCGAGCCGTGGGGCTTCGAGTTCGATGAGCTGATCTCGCAGCTCGTGGCTCAGGGCAAGCGCCTGCCGCGGCTCTACACGCGAGCCTGGCAGGTGCGGCGCGCGGAGTATGACGAGCTGTTACTACGCCATGCCGCCAGCCTGGGGGTCGAGGTGCGCCAGCGGGCGCGTGTGACGCGCGTGCTCTGGGATCGCGAGCCGCTGGCGCCGCTGCCCGCTGAGGGCCAGGACGGGCGGGAGCCGCGGGCCATCGGCGTCGAGTTTGTCGATGAGCGTGGCCCACAGACGGTCTTCTGCGATTGGGTTCTCGATTGCAGCGGGCAGCAGGCCCTGCTTGGCCATGCCCTCAAGCTGCGCGAGTATGATGGGCAGATGAACAACTATGCCCTCTTTGCCTACTGGCAGGGAGCGAAGTGGCTCTATGAGTATACGGGCTATCCCGAGCTAACGCGCATCTGCATTATCACGACGCCGCGCGGCTGGATCTGGTATATTCCCTTGAGGCGCGATGTCATGAGCGTTGGCTTTGTGACCCATCGCCAGACGCTCAAACAGCTGCCCGCGGGGCCGGAGCAGCTCTATCTGGAGGAGCTGCAGACCTGCGCCGAGGTGCGCGATCTCCTCAAGGAGGCACACCTGACGCGCATCGCTGCCGATCAGCGGCGCCTGGTCTGTGCTATTCAGGACTGGTCATACCGCAGTCGCCAGATCAGCGGGCGCGGCTGGGCGATGGTCGGCGACGCGGCGGGCTTTGTCGATCCGATCCTCTCCTCGGGCGTGATGCTGGCCCATGAGCTGGGGCAGAAAGCGGCTTATACCCTGGTGTCGAGCTTTGCGGCTGGCAGCGATGAGGAGGTTCGCCGCTATTGGGAGTTTTATGCCCAGACCTATCGCACCTATTTGCAAGCCTACCGCGATATGGCGGCGTTTTGGTATAGCAATAACTTCTCGCTGGAAAGCTGGTTCTGGCAGGCGCGGCGCATTCTGGCGCGCAGCGGCAGCGAGCTGAACCTCTCGGATCGCCAGGCTTTTACGCGCCTGGCCTCGGGCTATGCGACGCGAGCGGAGTCGCTGAGCCTCTTTGGCAGCTATCCTTTGCATGAGGCGCAGCAGTTGGTCAATGGCCTCTTTGGAGCGCCCTACAGCCGCGAGGAGCTGGTCGCCCAGTATGCCGGGCGCCCGCTACGTCTCAAGGAGGCCGAGCTGTGCGATGGCCTCTACTACTACCAGGGAGCGGTGCGCCAGACGCGGCGTGTGCTTAATCGACAGACGGGGCGCTATCTGGACCTGCACCCTGGTGAGGAGGTGCTGCTCTCTCTCTTCGACGGTGCCCATACCCTGGCTCACCTGGAGGAGACGGCGAAGGCGCTGCAGGCCCTGCCGCAGACGGAGCGCTTGCCGTTGCGTTCGGGTCTTGAGCTGCTGGTGCAGCTAGAGATGATTGGCGTCCTGGCCTAGGGCTTTCTGACTGGGCTTGCTTCCCTGACTCTGGAAGCCGGGGCGCTGAGGTAGGTCTGGCGGGCGCTGGCGGGCGCTGGCGACTGGTCTCGACTCAGCGGTTGAGATGTTCTGCAAAGGTCAGGCCCAGGGGCCGCAGTGTCTCCTCGATGCGGGGCCTATCTTCGACGGCGATGCCCTGCCAGCGATAGCGGAGTGGGGCGCTGCGCTCGGTAGTGAGGCACTCGCTCAGGGCCAGCAACAGGCGGTACTCGCGTCGGGGCAGGCGGCTTTCGAGATGCAGGGCCAGCGTCTCGCTGCCGGCCTGGCCATACCAGCGGGCTATTGCCTGTCTGCCGGCGGCCTGATCGAGGGCGTAGCAGAGGCGGGCAATGTCCTGATTCTCTCCAGGCTGAGATTCCTGCAGAATCCGCCCCTGATTCAGCCACGCAATGCTGTAGTGGAAGCATCCAGGCTGCCAGCGGTCTGGTCTGCGCAATAGGTAGCGCCCCGCTGACAGCCTGGTGACGCGTGTCAGAGGCTGCCAGCGCTCTTCCTGGGAACCGGGGGCATGGGGCAGATAGACTTGCGCTTGAGATGGTGTGCTCTCTCGCGCTCCTTGGTCAACGGGGATAAGCTGGGCTTGCTGAAAGGCGTTCTGCAGCTCGCGCAGGCTGGGTGGCTGAGGGCCGAGCCAGCTCGTCAGGCTCTGGTAGCCGTAGGGCCAGTCCTTGTCTGTGGTGAGCGGGAGCAGGCGCAGGGTGGTGCGCAGGGTGATCTGCTTCTGGAGCGTCCCGGGTAGCGCGTGCAGAGGGAGGCCACCGGCGAGCAGATAGCGGCTGCCCAGTGGAATAAGGCGCGGGGGGGCCGGTAGCCAGTGCGACCCCGCGCGATTGATTGGGAGCAGATCGCCTTGCTCGGCGAGGCGCTCCAGAAACTGGCGATTGATCTGTTCTGTCGTCGTTGTTGTAGCGCCGTTGGAGGAGGCTGGTAACTGCCGGGCGAAGGGTAGCAGCAGGTGGCGCGTGTGATGGAGCAGCGTGCGGGTTGAGACGGCGGAGTCGCTGCTCAGGGAGTTGGCGCCTCCCCGGTACAAGGCCCAGAGGACCGCGCGTACGGCCTCGGCCTGCAGTGTCTCCGGAGCAGCCTGGACAGTTCCCAGCAGCGAGGAGGTGACAAAGTATCTGGCCTGTTCGCCCTGGAGCAGCGCGATGGTGATGGTCATGGCCTTAGTCCACCTCCTCCAGGGAAGCAGCAGCCTCTGCGCTGGGATCATAGGCCGCCTTGTTCAGGAGCTTCTCATTGTTGAAGGAGCAATCGAAGCAGCGGGCAGTCTGCTTGAGCTGATCTATGATGGCGGAAAACGCGCTGGCGCTCGTCTCGTTGCTGGCTGGGCTTACGTGCGCCTGGTTGACGGTGAGACGCCAGCGGTGCCAGTCCTCAGCGGCTATCTCGCTCCGCTCCTGATGACCATTGGGCTGCTGCCGATCGAGGCTTAGCGCGAGCTGACTGGGGTTGAGGTGGACCAGCCAACCCCGGGTGATCTTGGGTAGTGGCAGGCTGTGCAGGTCGTCATCGCAGGTCGCGGTCAGCAGCAGGTTGGGTGGCCAGCGGAAGGTCGCCAGAGAGCGGTAGGGATTGCCAGGAGGGAGCGCCTGGGGATGGAAGAGTGGCACCGGTATCGGCGTTGATGCGGGGAGAAGCTGCATGAAGATGTATTGCTGTAGAAGCGGTAGATAGACTGGGGCGCCGGGAAGGCGGTCCAGCCCTTCGAGAACGACGACGGCCAGTTGCTTGGGATGGTCAGCGGCCCACAGTACGGTATCGGCCAGGGAGCTGGCAGGGAGGAAAAGGCGCTCTGTGGCCCTGAGCTGGCCAAAGAGGTCGAGCGGCTGCGTTGCTGTCAGCGGGATGGGGACCCGGCAGAGGCGTCCGGCGCTGAGCACCAGGCTAAGGGCTTCCAGTGTGGCGAGGGCGTAAGGTCCGCTGAGCGTGGGAATGAGGCCCGCCAGGAGGGCAATGATACAGAGGCGCACAGCTTCCGGCTTGATGCCGTTTGGACAGGCCGCCTGACGGATGGTTGCCAGATGAAGCAGGGTAGAAGCATCAGTAATGAACTCGTTCGGCCCGCCCTTGGCCAGCTCTGGCCAGAGCTGCTCGGTGCTGTGATAGTGGGCGGCGCCTGTATCTATGCCAGTACCCATGTCTCTACCGGTGTCTCTACTGCTGTCTCTACCGGCGCTGGCCACCAGGAGCCAGTGATTCGCAAGCACCTGGCTCAGCGCTGCTAGCGGTTGCTGTCGTAGCTCTTCCAGACGCTGTCGGAAGTGGGCTTCGAAGGCTTGAAGCTGGGCCTTTTCTTTCTGAAGCAAAAGCTTTTGTGCTTCTATCTCTTTCTTTTTATTGATTATTTCCTCTTCATATAGTTCAAGCTCATCGGAGGCTTCTTTAAGAGATTGTTCCAGCGTATCAAGCTGCCTCTGACCCTCGGCGAGCTGCTGGCGCTGCTCAGCAAAGCGGGCCTCAAGCTCGCGAGCGATGGCCTCCTCCTGCTGGCGGCGGAAGTCGGCCATCTCCTGGCGAGTCTGTTCCTGAGCCTCCTGATAGGCTTGCTGGTGAGCTGCTTCGCGGATGGCGGCGAGCTGCTGCCGGACAGCGGGGAGCTGTTGCAGAAAGTCGCTGAACTCTTCCCAGTCCTTGATGACCTGCTCGCCAGCTTGCAATAGGGCTTGGGCACGTGTGAGGGTATCTGGCAGCAATGGCAGATTGGTGGCTGGTGACTGGGTGCTGAAGGCATGCTTCAGCGCCTTGAGCACGCGCCTCACCTGGTCCACGTCGAGATCTTTGACCAGGGGCTGCTTGTGATAGGCCGTGAGCACCTGCTTGATAATGACACCTGGAGGAGACCAGTCTAGCTGCTCGGAGACGGCTGGCTCGATTGTCAGGAGGCGCAGCTCCTCGCCGTTGTCAAGCGGGAAGATAAGAATCGCCTGCTCATCGTCGGGAAGCTCGCAGACGCCGACATGCAGTGTTTGCTCCGTAAAGCCGTCGCTGTAGGCGAGAGGACGCAGCCGCTCGCCGTCTAGCTGGATGGGCCCATAGAGCTGGCGCCCATGCTGGATATAGATGGTTTTCGTATAGCATGGCCTGATAAAAGGTTCGCTCAGTCTGGCAAGGAGCCGCTCCCGTGGGATCGTGCTCCAGTCGAGGACTTGAGCCAGTCCCTCGGGCGAAGGCCAGGGGGAACCAGCAATACGGTAATAGGCGTAGGTCGGAGAGTCTTTGAGGTCCTCGCGGCCCTGGGCCGGTTCAACGCGAAAGCTGTAGAGCAGCTCGGGTCTCCATCCACTCGGCCCACGTGGCCAGGCGACCTTACCGGCGTTGGGGAAGAAGTGTTTGCGAGCCTCCCAGACTAATGGTTCCCAGACCTTCATTTCATTATCTAAAAATGCAAGAGGTGTTATAAAAGCTAAATTTTCCTTTATATCGTCTTTCCTAATAATTCCGATCCAATAGTATCTTTCTGTATCCGACATGGCCGAGACCTTTCCATAGGGACAGGGGGAGCGTACAGAACACTGACTATGGCACTCGCTCTATGGTATCAGCTTCCCCGAGAAGAGTGCTATGAGGCGGTTCACTACCCAGGGAGGCAGATGCGAGGTCAGGAGGCGCCGCAGCGCCAGGGCCAGCGGCGGATCATCCTGGCGGGCAGTCTGCTCCAGAGAGCGCAACTGCTGCTGCAGAGCAGCCGGAAGCCCTGGCGTATGGGCAAGCTCAGCCGCTGGCAGGGTGGTGAGACAATGGCCCAGCCAGAACAACTGCGCGCGTTGGGCAGTACTGAGCCGTAGTGGTGCAGCGACCGGTCTGGGGGCAGGCTCTAGAGAGATCTCCAGGCAGCCCAGGGCCCCCCCGTCGAGGACCAAGCGGGCCTGGCTGGCCCTGGCGAGCGCTGGCCAGATCTGCTGTCGCCAGAGGTCTGTCAGCTTCTCGCCTGTGGTCACTGGGGAGAAAGCACGATCCTGGTGCCAGGGCCAGGGGGCCTCTGCAGTGCACCAGCGCCAGGAGACGCTGACCGGCAGGCCCGGCGGGGCCAGTTCCCATACCAGTGTGGCCCCCTCCTCTGCGCTCTTCAGCACCAGGCGGCCTGGCTCCGTGGCTCCCGCTGCCGCCTCTGCCGTCGGGCTGAACGCGGTGAACTCCTGCCGGGCACCACCCTGGGTCACCGCTGTGCAGCGCAAGCCTGCCAGCCATTCCGGCGGCAAGAGATCGGTCCCGGCCTCCACGGCGCAAGGATCAAGAGCGAAGGTCAGGCGACCCGACTGCCTCTCCTGCCAGAGCTGATAGCTCCCTGGCGCCAGACCGTCCAGGGCCACGTAAACCATGCTGGTCTCCGTGGGCAGCAAAAACCGTTGCTCCACAGGCGGACCCCCACCCTCGTGTCTAAGACGCAGATCCAGGGTCAGGGCGCCAGCGCGTCCAGACTGAGAGGAGAGCAAGTCGGTGGGTGGTCTGCAGCCCACAAGCACTTGCGAGCGCGATCCCAGCACGGGTGGTCTCTCCTTCGGGAGCAGCAGGGGCGGACTGAGCAGCAGCAGCGACCAGCTCGACTGCTGCCCCTTCAGTTCGCTGTAGTTCAGCCAGCGCTCAAGCCGGGCCTCAGCGTCCTTCGTGGCCAGGGTCGAAGAAGTCAGCTCCAGTTCCCATAACTGCCAGTCGGAGCAAGGTGGGCCGATCTGACGCTGCAGACCTGGCCAGTCCTCAAGCAGTCCCTGCTCAACAGTAAGCTCGCTGCGCACCAGCCAGTAGAGGCGCCTCCCACGATAGAGCCTCACGCTCTCGCCGCGGCGCAGGCGCCGGGGCAGCTTCTCATCTTCCTCCTCGTCCTCACAAAAGAGTGTTCCCTGCCAGTCGGCTGCGAGACCGGGTGTTGGGGGGACTGTCTGCAGGCGATGGCACCCATCGGCGAGCTGACAGCAAAGCTCATATGCGCTGTCCTGTGGAGGCACCGGTAGCAGGGGTGAAAATGCCAGCTCCCTGAGTGATCGCCCCCTGGTTAGCTCTGGCGAGCCAGCCAGCAGACGAGCGTCAGCCGCCGGGCCAGCGAGCTGCTGCAGCTCCTGCCACGTCTCCTCACCCAGGGCAGAGAGATCAAGAGCGAGCTGCCAGCGCTCCTTGTGGTCGTCTGTTGCCACCATCAGCAGCAGAGGAAGCCCGGCGGGGATCTCTTCCTGACCTTCGCTGCGCTCGTCGTCGTCATCGTCCTGCGTGGGACTGCCTGGTGGACTGGCCACGGGCGGGCGCGAGAAGCCTTTTATGTAGAGACAGCCGAGATCTCGTAGCTTGCGAAATGTCCCCAGCGAAAGAGAAACGCCCTTATCGCTCTGTCTACCGGGGCGAGGGGGCTGAATACCCCACTTGGCCAGCCGCGAAAGGCCCTCTGGCGTTATCTGAAAGGTGCCCTGGCTCTTGCCCGCGACAATATAGTAGTGGCTCCCGTCCTTCGTCTGAAAAAGCTTGGCCATCGGCCTTCCCCCAGGGGCCTGCTATCCTGATGCTGACTGCTTACCAGAAGGAGAGACAGGACCCCAGCCGCTGGATGTTGCTCAGCCGGGAAGAGGGTACGGCGGTCTGCTCTGGCCCTGGCGACAAAACCGACTTTGGGAGATGAGTCCCCGGTGATCACAGGCGCCTGCCTTCTCCGGCGCAGCCCCATCGATGAGAGTTACTATACTCCAAAGAAAGGATCGCAATCAAGAGAAACACTCTTCTCTTCGCTGCAAAACCCTTGCTGAAGCGCTTCCCTTTTCTACAAGGGTCGGTCAGCATGGCTGGTGCTGGTAGGCCGATGGTCCAATGATTGACTGGCTGATGAGAAGCTGGCAGGATGTGCCAATCAGTCTGATCTCATGAAGAGAGGATCAACGGGGGAGTTGTTTTTGCCGGCGATCCTTGCTTGGCTTTCCATCAAGTCACGCCATGCCGGCAAAGCGGCGGACAGGAGCGGAGCCTGTTCCCCTCCTGTCCAACTGTCTACTCAGCGCTGGCCAGCGGCCAGCCAGCGCTGTCTCACTGTGGCCTGTCGCTCGTAGGGCGAGTCGTCTCAGCCGTCAGCCAGCGCAGATAGCCCTCGCTGCCAGCGGCGAGCGGCAGAGCGATAATCTCCGGCTCCTCGTAAGAATGGGCTGCCCGGATGGCCTGCTCGACAGCGCTGTAGAGATCGGCGCGCGTCTTGGCGCTACAGAGCCATTCCTGGGCCTGCTCGATTGCTCCCTGCCACCAGTAGACGCTGTGGATAGGACCGGAGATCTGCACACAGGCGGCCAGGCGCTGCTCGACGAGCTGCTGGGCGATCCGGCGTGCGCCCTCCTCCGAATCGATCGTTGTGCGCACCTCAAGAAACTCTGCCATTGTCTGCATGATCCTTCCTTCACTCTGGGCTAGGCAACGGCTTGAAGAAATCACGGGCCAGCCACTGGATCTGTGGCTTGTGCTGCCAGGAGCGCGGCGCCCGCTGAAAGACTTCGAGCACCTCATTATAGCGTTTCTGGCTGTGTAGCGTCAGGGCCAACTCGGCCCCCTGGCGTACGTAGCGGGCGAAGAGGTCCAGCTCACCGATCAGGCGAGCGGCATCGGCCTGATAAATGATGGACTCGTTGCTGGCGCGCTCTGAGATCGAGGGTGTGGCAAGACTCAGCTCAATGGCCTGCCAGCTGCGCAGCTCGCGCGCCTGAGCAGCTGATTGGCCTTCTTAGGTGAAGGTGCTTCTCTGGCCCCGTCGCTCATCGCTGCTCTCACTTTCAGTTTACTCAGAGAGAGACCACCTTTCAAGGGTATTTCGTGCAGAAGATGGAGGAATCTGGCTGGCCCCCTGTTGGCCCCTGCCCTGTATGCTCCTGGCCCCGTTGCTGCTCCTGTGCTGGCTCCTTGCTGGCGGTTCCTGGCGTGCCAGGGGTGTGCTATGCTTAGAGCGAGGTGCGACCACCTTGTATATAAATTATGTGCTGAGCATATTAAATGTCAATATATAAGCAGGAGGTTGCACATGGTGACACTAGATGTCTGGTTGCTCTGTACGATTGCCCTGCTCTGTCTGCTGTGTGGGCTGATCATGGGTGTCTGGCTGGCGCGTCCGTCCCTCTCCTATCGAAAGCCCTAGATCGACGCAAAGCGGGGAGATAGAGCTATAGGACTGGAGAGAAGAGGAAGCTAAGGGGCCTTCTCTGCCTCCCTGGCTGAGAGGAAAGCGTATGGTAATAATGTGACTGCTTGGCTCTCAGGAGAAGCGCGCAGAGCAGGGTCTTGTCTCTCCTCCGAGAAAGCAAGCCAATGGCAGAGACAAGACCCTGCTCTCTACGATAGCCCTGATGTCTCCAACCAGCGCAGGTCACGCCCGATGAGCAGCTCCATCAGCTGCGTGTGATGGGTTGTACGCATAGGCACGGCGGCCAGAGTCAGGCTGTAGCGTCTGGCCAGTGCGCGTACCTCTGGTGTGTCGTCGTACGTGACCAGAAAATCGCCCGCGAGGCAGCTCACCAGCGCAAACAGCGCCTCGTGATCCAGCTCAGAGTAGCGGTAGAGCCGGCGCCCGGCCTTTTTGCCGGTGAGTGTGTAGGGGGGATCAATAAAGCTGACTACATCATGGCGTCCCTGATACTGGCGGAGCTGCTCCAGGCCATCGCCGTGGATGAACGCAAGGCGTGGACTCAGGCGGGCGATCTCCTCGATGCGCCGCCGCAAGGTTGCTGGATACCAGCGCGAGCGTAGGCCGCGTCCATCTTCGCCATGCTTGAGAAGACCGGCGCCGGGGGCCAGAATACCGCCGTGGCTGACGCGGTTGCGAAGCAAGGTCTGAAAGGCATGCTCGGCGAGAGAAAGGGTCTGGCGCGGGCGTGTGAGCCAGTCCTCTACTTCTGCGGGTGTCAGCTCAAAGGATTGGAGGAGCTGTAGTAGCTGGGCGCATGGCTCCTCTTGCAAGAGAGTCTGCCAGACGGCGGCCACGTCCTCGTCCAGCTCTACCATCAGGGCCTGCTCTACCAGTCCCTCAGCGACGGCGGTCAGACTGACGCTGCCGCCGCCAGCGAAGGGTTCTAGTAGCACAGTCGGACGGGCTGGTGACAAGCCGCGGCTCGCTCTGCCCTTGGCGGAGAGCCAGCGGCGTATGTAAGGGACGAGCCAGGTCTTGCCGCCCGGATAGCGAAAGGGACTGCGCTGGGGCACGCTGGCTACATTAACAGGCTCTGGGAAATCCTTTCCTTGAAGGGGGGCAGTACCGCTGGCATGGCTTGCCATTTCGCCATCGCCAAAGAGCGGAGCCATCAGAGAAAATGCTTGTTCTTTTGAACCCACTCAATCCTCCTCCCACTCAGGAAGCTCTGAAATTTGAGGAAAGCTTCTCGAGGTGTTCTCACTTCCTCGCTGAGCATCGAGTCGCGTTTGTAGTAACTGCAAAAATTCATTTTGATCACCTGGTTCCGCTGTAATAATTTTGGTCAGAGCAGCTTGGAAGCCAGTGTAAACAGTTTTTGCAAGTCTAAGATGGTATCTATTTTCCTTATCGTTATACTGGATACTGTATATCAACCATGCAATTTCGGCGCTATGGCGATCAATTTCTTCCATTTGGGGTAGTGTAGTGAAAAAGCTACTGTCAACAGCGACTGCCATCTTTTTTCTCCAGGCTGAGAGAATCGCCCCTTTATACAATAACTGTGGAGCTAAGCGTTTGCGTGAAGACGAAAGATAATCGGGTCGGGGATAAAAGCGCTGCCTTGACCAATCCATATTGGCCCGTTGCTTAGGAGCACTCATATACTCTTCAAAAGGGGCGCGGACGTTGCCAGAAATATAAACAGCCTGCACTTCCAGGGCACCGAAATCAATAATCTTGCCCAGGTCATCATATGCAATGAGGACAAAGTCGAGGTTGCCTGCTGACTTTCCGAAACGATCGTTCAGGCGGACCTCTGCAAGCGCTGTCCACTTTGTTCCAGGGGGAAAAAAGAACCTGGCAGCATCTCTGATGACTAGCCAGTTTTCTCGAAAGCGTATGGGGCAGGTAATGACAATGTTATTCCCTTCGAAAACGCTGCAGACGCCGAGAGGCTGTTCGGCTTTGTCCTTTGTACAGTTGGAAATATGGTTGTGGAAAGGGCAAAGTCTGAGCTGTCGGTGGCGCTCCGCCTCTTCGGAAAAATTTGTAGTGGGGAAGCCGAAGACTTCTGCCAGGGGATGTCGGGGTATCGATGCCATAATTTTGTGCTTCCTCCAGAACAAGGAAGAGATTCTGAACAGTAACTCTCTTCCACGCCTGTCCACACCTGTGCCACGATCATGCAGGTGAGCTGACTGGCGACGTAGCTCAACCAGCTCTATTTTCCCTGCTTTGTCAAGAGATTCCCACTATCCACTAGCTCCCTTGGAGGCCCATTCTTCTCTTGCTGCTCAGGTTGGAAGAGGCCTGGCTGACCGGGCAGGAAAGGAGGGGAGACCGTACGCTCTAGAGAGTGACAAAAAGTGACTGCCTGGACCGGGCGATCCAGGCAGTCCTGTGTCACAACAAGCAGGAAACCCAGGGCGTGAGGGTGTGAGTGTAGTAGTAGCGGTCTGTTTAGCGGCTCCAGTCAGTCACGCCCTCGCTCGGCTCCTGTTTCCTTTCCATTGTTCGCGCTCTCCCGCGTTCGCCAGGCTAGGCACGAGCCCGGGGGCCACGCGCAGGCCGCTCGGATTTAGCCCGCATCTGGGCCTCATGTTGGGCGATCACCGTGGCCGTACTGCTCGGATACGTCACGCGGAAACCGTCGTAGTTGGGATAGAGCGTGCCATCATCCTGCAGGCCCGTCAGAATCCAGAACTGATCACCGTTGCCGTTCAACTGATAGACCTGGTCGGTCCACTGGCGATAGATATCATCGCGCGTTGCCAGGTCCAGCCAGCCATACTCTTCCAGAACCACCGGCTTGCCCAGTGCATGACCATCGCGAATATGATCGGCGATCCACTGTAATGACCAGGCGTTGTCTTTGCCCCAGTAGTCCGGGTACAGGTGTAACGTCCCGTAGTCAACCGTGGGCAGAGCGACCAGGCGCTTCCAGTCCACGCCCTGACTGCCGTTATAGGCCCAGTCGGAGTTGTCTGGCTCGTTGTACCAGCCTTCGTCACCGACCGCCACCAGATGGAGGCCATCCATACTCTTGATGAAGGCGCTCATTTCATGAACCCAGGCCGTCAGGGTCTGGCCGCTGGGGTCCGACTGACAGCGCGGCTCGTTAGCCAGCTCCCAGGTCATGATGGTCGGATCGAGATAGAGCGGTTTGCCTGTGTAACGGTTCACGCGGTGAATGAAGTGACGCACATAGGCTTTGTAGGCAGCCTTGATCTGGGGATTGGTGTAGAAGTCGTCATGACCGCTGGCCCCAAACCAGGCCACGTACTGGTCCATGCCGCCGAAGTCGTCCCAGTTGTTGACCAGAGGGACCACCAGCTTGATACCAAGCTGGCCCGCACGCCAGACCGTGTAGTCGAAACGCTCGTAGCCGTCTTCAGGATAGACGCCCGGCTCAGGCTGCATGACAAAGCCATTGTGCGGCTGCCCGTCGAGAAAACCCCAGATACGTAAGACCGGCAGGCCCATAGCGACGACATCCTTGAGGACGTCGTCAATCATAAAGTGAGATTGATAATGCATATAATAGTTGTTGGTGCCAGCGAAATAGAAAGGCTGGCCGTCTAGAATGAAGAAAGGCCCGCGCCGGCTCACGAAACTGTTGCGTTGCTGCCGCAGGCTGGCCGCCGTGAAACGAGGGGATGATGCCGCATCGGCACTGGGGCGCGCAAAAGCCGTTCCCGCACCCAAGCCCGTACCCGCCGCCCAGAAGCTCAGACCAGCGGCGGCTATAGCTCCCAGAAAAGCTCTCCTGCTCGCTTGTGGTCGCGGGGTCTCAGCATGTGCATCCTGCATATGCTCTGCTCCTTCCTGGATGAGTGGCTGCGCTCCAGATGGTTCAATGAACAATGCAAATTTTTCAATGAACCGTTACACGGAAGAATGGTACCATCTTACCGACCAATCTGTCAATAGGTGCTCCTTCTAATGGTTGAGCATTGTTCTGCTGGCTGCGAGCCGGCCTTAAGATTGACAGAGATCAATGTTAATGTTATCTTTTTCGTGAACGTTTCGCAGCCTTGGAGGAATCGGCGTTGGCAAACACTGTCACCTTGAGAGACATCGCGAGGGAGGCGGGAGTCTCAGTCGGCACCGTTTCGCGAGTCCTCAACAATCACGGTAACGTTACCGAAGAGACGCGCCAGCGCGTGCTACGCGCGGCCTCGCGACTCGGCTACTTTGGCGGGGTGAGGCAGGGAGTAGGAGACGAAGAGCGACCACCTGTTGAAGGGCGCATTGTCAGAGAGATCGGCTTTCTCTTCTGCTCCTTTCTGCCCAAGACCACTGTTCCCACCAATCCATTCTGGTCGCACATCCTGCACGGTGTCGAGAGCGAGGCGCGGCGGGCCAATGTCAAAGTGACCTATCGCGCCATTAGCGAGATCCAGGAGGACCCCGATCGCCTGCTGACCACTATCTATGACATGCGTCTCGGGGGCATCTTGCTGGTCGGTCCGGCGGAGGCCGTCACCGTGCGGACCATCCAGCAGGCAGGCACGCCGCTGGTCCTCGTAGACAATTACGTCCCCCAGACCGATGCCGTCTTGGGGAATAACCTGGATGGCGCGCGCCAGGCCGTTGAATATCTGATCAGTCTGGGCCATCGCCGCATCGCCTTCATGGGTGGTCCTTTTGTGGAGAAGACAGGCCAGGAAGCAGAGCAGCATGGGCAGCGACCGCCGAGAAATCGCGTCTACACGATTGAGCGCCGTGCTCAGGGGTATCGTCTGGCCCTGCTGGAGGCTGGCCTGCCCATTGTGCCGGAACTGTACGAGGATGGTGGCTTGTCGATGGAAGGGGGCTATCTGGCCTGCAAGCGGCTGCTGGAGCGCGGCGAGCAGTTCAGCGCGATTTTCTGCGCCAACGATGAGATGGCTGTAGGAGCCATGAAGGCCCTGCGCGAGGCCGGGCTACGTCTGCCCGAAGATATCTCTTTAGTGGGCTTCGATGACATCGATATGGTAGAGCACCTGACGCCAGCTCTGACGACGGTGCGCGTCAATAAGGAGGCTCTTGGCGCCGTGGCCTTGCGGCGGCTGCTTGCCTTGATCAGTCATCCCGACCCCGTGCACGTGGTCTCTATGCTAGATGTAGAGCTGGTGAAACGCGAGTCAGCTTGTGCTCCTCCTGCCTCTGCTCGCCACTGAACCTGGCTCGCTTCCAGCAGGCTGGGAAGGAAGCGCTGTGGCTCGTCCCTGAGCAGGGATGCTGCCCGCCACCCCTCTTCTGGCCGATGCGGATTGTCTGGGTCGCTGCATCCTGATCCTGGCTGGTTTGACGTGTCGGCTGATCCAGTCTTTGCGCCCTTTGCCGGGGCGGAAGCGCGTTGTTTGTCTGGATGCTTTTGTGTGAGGAACGATGGTCTCATTGATTCGCTCAGATCGCGTGCTGGTCTTCGCTGATCCGGCCTATCCGCGAGCTTGCGATCAGGCTCTGCTGCGCAAGCTACTGCCTGGCCCTTTTGAGGTCAGCGATGCGGCCCACCTGGCCCAGGCTCTGGAGAACGCTCCGCGTCTCCTGGTCTCATTTCACGGTCCCTATTTCCCAAAGGCCGCCTGGAATGCTCTGCTGCGCTTTCTGGAGCGCGGGGGCAACCTGGCTATCTTCGGAGGTGTGCCCTTTGCCCGACCTGTGACCGCTGCTGGTGAGGTGGAACCGGAACAGGATGTCTATGCGCGCCAGCTCTGCCTGGGGCCGTTCTTTCAGGTCGATCTGGCGGCGAGCGGTGCCCAACCTGGTTCGCTCCGTCTGGTCGCTGCCCCAGAAGCGCACTTCCTGCGTGATTGTGCGCTTCCCCTGGCTGTCGAGCGCCCAGGACGCTTCTGGGCCTGTTATCCACGTTTGACGCAGACGTCCGACTACCCTGAAGAGATTGGCTCAGCGGGACCGTTCGATACGCTGCTGCGGCCACTGCTCTTCGCTGTCGCGGCAACGCCCTATGGCGAGGAACGGCTGGCGACGCCGGCTTTTGTGCTTGATCAGCTGGGAGGGCGCTTTCAGGGCGGACGCTGGCTGCTCTCGCTGTGGGAGCCTGAGTCTGCAGAGGACTGGCTGGCCCTGGCTGAACCTGTTCAGCGTCTGCTGACCCTGGCACTGGAAGATCCGCTCTGCTGCGCCGTTCGCCCAGTGCTAGCCTGCTATCGACCTGAAGAGGCGCCAGCGCTGGTGGTGACGCTGCCTGAGCGGCTGGATCTGGAGCTGCGTATCACGGTAACGCAGGCCGATGATGGCCAGGTTCTGCGTCGCTGGGATTTCGCTGCTCCGGCCTCACCGGTGCATTCCGAGCGCTATCTGCAAATGGCGCTGCCGCCCAAAGCCGGTCTGTATCGCGTGCACACCGAGTATCGGCCCGCGGGCGGTCAGTGGCTGAGCCAGGAGACAGGCTTCTGGATCTGGGATGAGACCCTGATTGCGGCGACACGTGGGAAGCGCCTGGTGGCTGGGCGCGACTATTTTTATCAGGGCGAGCGCCTCTTTCTGGTCTGTGGCACAACCTATATGGACAGCCGCGTGCAGCGTAAGTACTGGCGCCTGCCCAATCCGGCCCGCTGGGAGCGCGAGATGGCCGAGATGAAGGCTGCCGGAATCAATCTGCTGCGCACTGGCCTCTGGACTGCCTGGCGCGAGGTAATGCCAGTGGCCGGGGTGCCGACGGAGTCTTTTCTGCGCGCGCTCGATGCCTTCGTGCTGACAGCCTGCCGCCACGAGCTGCAGGTCATCTTTACCTTCTTTGCCTTCTTTCCCCCTCTCTTCGATGGCCTGAACCCCTGGCTTGATCCGCGCTCGCTGGAGGCGCAGGAGCGCTTTCTCTCGCTGCTGGCCCGCCGCTATGCGCAGGTGGAGTTGCTATCGTGGGACTTGATCAATGAGCCGAGCTTTGGCGATCCGGCTCGTGCCTTCGCTCAGCGTCCGCTGCCCAGTTATGATCGCTACGAGCAGCAAGCTTTTGTTCAGTGGCTCAAGGAGCGCTACACGCTGGAGCAGTTGCAGCTGCGCTGGCGCGAGACGCCGGCAGAGCTATCTTCCTGGGAGCAGCTGCGCCTGCCGCGCGAGGCCGACTATTCGACCTCGGTGCGCGATACGACAGCGCGCGCCATGCTGAAGGTGGCCGACTATACGCGTTTTTCGCAGGAGATGTTTGTGACCTGGGCGCGGCGCATGTATCGCGCCATTCGGGCCGCTGGTAGTCAGACCTTGATCGGCGTGGGCCAGGATGAGGCGGGCGCTCGCATCGCTCCGCAGTTCTATGCCACTGCTGTCGATTATACGACGACGCATCCCTGGTGGAATGTTGATGATCTGCTCTGGGACATGCTGCTCGACAAGACGCCAGAGCGGCCCAATCTGATCCAGGAGACGGGTGTGATGCTGGTGCGCGACGTCGATGGCCGTCCCTGGCGCACGGAGCAGGCCAATGCCTGGCTGCTGGAGCGCAAGCTGATCATGGGCCTGATGGCCAATGGGGCCGGCCTGATCCAGTGGCTCTGGCATACCAATGCCTACATGACCAGCGAGAACGAGAATAGCATCGGCCTGGTGCGCGCCGATGGCAGCGCCAAGCCGGAGCTGCTGGTGATGCGCGAGTTCTGCCGCCTTGCAGAGGCACTGGCGGATCAGCTGCAGGAGACGCCAGTGCCCCCGCCGGTCTGGCTGGTGATCCCCTATAGCCAGTGGTTTGCGCGTCCGGACCTGGGTGCTCTGCCAACGCGCCAGGCGGTGCGCGCTTTAGCCTATGAGCTGGGCGTGATCCCGCAGCTCATTGGGGAGCAGCGTCTGGCCGCCGAGCTGGAGAGGACAGGGTATCAACCCCAGGTGGTCATCCTGCCTGCTCTGCAGCTTTGCGAGCCGGCGGCCTGGTTCGCTCTGCTTGATTATGTCCAGCGCGGCGGGACGGCCCTGGTGAGCGGCGTCGTTGGGCGCGATATGCACAATCTGCCCTTCGATCCACATCTGAACTATGATGCCGGGCAGTCTGGGCCAGAACCGGTGGCTCTCTATGAGGAATTGCGGCTCGAGGATGGCAGCCGCTATCAGTTGAGCTTTACACAAGAAAAGACAGGTTACGTGCGCAAGGCTCACAACGAGCTACGGGAACTGCAGCTGGGAGCCGGGCGCCTGCTCTGGGTGGGGCTACCTCTGGAGCTGGCCAGCGAACTGGAGCCATTGGCGCGCCTCTATCAGCGGGTGCTGGGGAAAACGCCGTTGGAGCCGCGGCCCGAGGGATGGCGCCGGCCCTGGCTGCTGGTGCGCCGTCCCCTGAAGGAGGGGATGCTCGTGCTGGTGGCCTCCGAGGCTGGCAGTGAGCAGCGTCTCTCACTAGAGGAAGAGGGCCTGACGCTGGCGGTGGCTCCGCAGCGCGCGGGGGCTGTGCTGTGGCGTCCGGGGGAGCCACCGCGGCTTTTTGGTGGCTTGCGAGCTGTTGAGGCAGACTGGCCAGCTCGCGGGTGAAGGAAGACAGCGGGGAAGGGCGCTCTATCCGGGCATCTGCTTCCCCGCTGGCATCAAGCTATGGCTCTGGACAGAGTCCAACTGTGCAGTTATACTATAACTAATTGCATACCTTCGGAAAGGCATGCCCCTCAGACAGCGAGAGCGGTAGCAGTTCACTCATGCAGCTTGCCCAAATCGGTAAGAAGAGGCAAGACCGGACGTAGGTCCCTTGGCAGGACTGATCTGCTCTTCTCTGCAGGGGGAAGCTGGCCAGCCTCGTTGCTGTCCATACATGCTGAAAGAGGCATTGCAAGCGACAAAAGAATGAGAAGAAGCAAGCCGTTGCCTCGTCGGGCCAGCAACGCTGCCGCCTGCCCTGTCGTTTGGTGCCGCGAAGGTGAGGCCACTGCTCTGGAGAGCGCACGGGGGCGCTGCAGGTGCGTCCTCGCTTGTCGGACTGTGCTCTGCAGCTTGAGTATTCCTCGATGCAGGAACGTCGCAATTGATCCTGACTTCGCTTCAAGGAGGAATGCATGGCAACGGTCTCAGAGACGAGTCCCGTCACTGTACGCCGTATGGTCCCCATTCTGGCGGCCAGCACCGTCGGAACGGCCATTGAGTGGTACGATTTCTTCCTCTACGGTTTCCTCTCGGCGACGGTTTTCCCCAGGTTCTTCTTCCCGGAGCTGAACCCGGTTGCCGGGACGATCGCTTCCTTTACGACCAATTTTGTCGGATTCTTTGCGCGTCCACTGGGTGGGGCCTTCTTCGGCTGGTTTGGCGATCGCGTGGGGCGGAAGTCAACGCTGATTGCGACCCTGTTGCTGATGGGGATCGCCACGGCGCTGATGGGCCTCTTGCCTGGCTATGACCAGATCGGTCTGGCGGCCCCGCTGGTGCTCTCGGTGCTGCGCTTCCTGCAGGGGGCAGGCGTTGGTGGCGAGTGGGGCGGCTCGGTCCTGCTCTCGATGGAGTATGGCGACAATCGCCGTCGCGGCTTCTGGATGAGCTGGCCACAGACTGGCGTACCGCTAGGGTTGGCGCTGGCGGCCATTGCCGTCCTGAGCTTTCAGGCCATTTTCCCTGGTGAGGCCTTCTTATCGATCGGCTGGCGCATTCCTTTCCTGCTGAGTTTGCTGCTGATCCTGGTCGGCCTTTACATCCGCCTGCGCATTCTGGAGACACCAGCTTTTCGCCGTGTCAAGGAGACGGGGCGCATCGCCCATGTGCCGCTGGTGGAGGTTTTCCGCCATTACTGGCGCGAGATCATCCTCTCGGCTCTGGTGCGCTCGGCTGAGCAGGCGCCGTTCTACCTGTTCACAACCTTCATCCTCTCCTATGGCTCCAAGACGCTCAAAGTTGACTCCAACGTCCTCTATGCTGGCCTGATTATCTCAGCAGTCTGCAGCCTGATCCTGATGCCGACCTGGAGCCATCTCTCGGATCGCTTCGGGCGCAAGCGCTGGTACATGATTGGCTGCGTCTTGATGGCCCTCTACGCTTTTCCGTACTTCCTGCTGCTGGAGACGCGCCAGCCGGTGGTGGTCCTGCTGGCGATGATCCTCTCGATCAGCTTCTGCCATGACTGGCTCTACGGTCCGCAGGCGGCCTTGATTTCAGAGCGCTTTGGAACGCGGCTGCGCTACAGCGGGGCTTCGCTGGGCTACCAGCTTGCCTCGATTACGGCGGGTGGCCCGGCCCCGATCCTGGCGACCTGGCTGCTGGCCAATACGCATACATGGCTGGGGAACGGGACGCCGTCCTATACGCTGATTGCCGTCTTCATTATCTTCATGGCCGTGGTCTCCTTCATCTCAACGGCGCTGATCGGGCGCGAACTGGCCGGTCAGGCCGCCGTGGAGGATGTGGGAGGTGAGGAAGCCAGGCTAGCGACTCAGGTACAGTAAGTCCGGCCTGACCAGGCTGGCTCAGCTCCCTCATGGAGAGGGAGCTACGGAGAGGCGAGTACCACCGCAGCCCTATCTGCGGAGCAGGCCGCCTCTCCTCTTGTGAGATCAGCTGGAAGGTGGCCCGGGTGGCGAGCAAGAGCAAGAGGAAATGGTGGGGGATGGGAGCAGCAAGACGTAGCCCTGTGCAATCATGGCCGCCGTCAGGAAGTAGAACAGGGCTTCCTCCAGGGGGACATTGCCGAGGGTGAGGCCCAGGATCAGCGTGGGCTGGAAGAACCAGATATGTTGAGCGATGGCCAGGCTATCGGCCAGGGTCAGGTAGCTGCCGACCAGCAGCACCGCCCAGGGCCA
The DNA here is from genome assembly GCF_008974285.1 of Thermogemmatispora aurantia. Classification (GTDB taxonomy): domain Bacteria; phylum Chloroflexota; class Ktedonobacteria; order Ktedonobacterales; family Ktedonobacteraceae; genus Thermogemmatispora; species Thermogemmatispora aurantia. The sequence continues at coordinate 336,703 of NZ_BKZV01000004.1, forward strand.
GCGTCGACGCCAGACCCAGAGCTTGCGCCAGCCAGCAAGCCATTGCAGGCCCAGAATAGGCAAGGCCCAGGCCAGCAGGAAAAGCAGATAGGTAGCGTGCGCCATATTCGCTCAGACCCCTTTCCTGGTGGTAATCTCTTCCTCTGGGAGAGGAGGCGCGGGAGCGCGACCAGAGCGCAGGAGGGCGTAGAGCAGCAAGGTAGTCAGCAGGGTTTCCAGCAGAGCGAAGAGATATTCTTCGAGGGGAATGAGCCAGAGACGCAGGCCCCAAGTCTGGGCAAGAGACCAGTTCCAGATGCCACGCGCAACGGCGGCGTGATCCCAGGGAGCCATAGCAAGCAGGACGATCGCAGCGAGCAGGGCAGTCGTCAGCCAGTAACGACGGCAGAGCAGGCGCCGGCCCAACAGCAGTATCAGCGAACCGATGGGCACAAGCAGGAAGAGGGCCAGAAAGCCAGCGTAGGTCATTGCCGATTTCTCCCGAAGATGCAAGAGATGCATCATCACAATAGTAGAGGCACGCCAGGGGCGAGGGAGGTCTCTCGCCAAGCCTCTCTTCTGAGAAAGACGCGTGCCGTGCGCTTTTCTGGCCCCAGGAGGGACGGGCTGGTGAAGCCAGGCGCTGGCCTCAACAGGCCCCGGTGCAGTCCCTGCCTTGCTCTCTCTGCTCGCTCCTGCTGGCTATGGTTCGCTGCTGGCGGGTAGCTGTGCGAGCGCGGCGGACAGCTCGCGTCTCCGAACGCCTGCCGTCGTCGAAGGGCGAGCTGCCCACCTCCTCACGCAGCGGGGGGTAGGGGCAGGGGCACACACTGCCGCGCAGGCGCCGTGTGCACGCCAGAGCAGCAGCACGCGCGACCCCGCTGCGTCAAGAGGCGCCCGCCTGACCCGAGCTGGCTGAGGAGCGCTGGCTCAACTCAAGGTCCCAGCATCACCAGACGCTCGACCGTCATCTCACGGATGGCATAGGCAGGGCCTTCCTTGCCGAAGCCGCTATCTTTCATGCCCCCGTAGGGCATGCCATCGGCGCGCGTACTGGAGGTGCCATTGATGATCACTCCGCCCACTTCCAGGCGGCGTGCCAGCTCCAGAGCTGTCGCCAGCGAGGAAGTATAGACCCCGGCCTGCAAGCCATAGCGGCTGGCGTTGGCCGCCTCGATCGCCTCATCCAACCGTTCGAAGCGCATAATGCTAACCACAGGTGCGAAGATCTCTTCACGCGTAATGCGCATTGGTGGCGCGACCTCATGCAGTAGTGTCGGCTGAAAGAGCGTTCCTGTGCAGGTGCCGCCGACCAGTACGCGTGCCCCCGAGCGTAGGGCTTCCTCCACCAAGGCGCAGGCTCGCGCTGCCGCGCTCTCGCTGATCAGTGGCCCGACCTCTGTCGCCGGATCGGCGGGGTCGCCGCTCTTCAGGGCTGCCACCTGCGCGCTCAGACGCTCCACAAACTCGCGCTCCACTGAGGTATGGACAAAGAGCGACTGGACTGACGTACAGACCTGGCCAGCTTTGCGATAGCCGGCGTGGACCACATCGCGGGCCGCTCGCTCCAGGTCAGCATCGGTGCAGATGATGGTTGCCGAGACGCTGCCCAGCTCCAGCGAGACCGGACGCAGGCCCGTCTCGCGCTTGACGATCGCTCCCACCTCGGTTGAGCCGGTGAAGGTGGTAAAGCCGATACGCGGATCGCGCAGGAGTCGCAGACCGACCTCGGAGCCAGAGCCATAGAGGACCTGCAGACGGCCCGCGGGCAGCCCGGCCTCGTCGAGGATCTGGGCCAGTAGGGCGGCTGTCAGCGGAGTCAACTCCGCTGGCTTGAGGATGACCGCGTTGCCGGCGGCCAGGGCCGGCCCGATCTTGTGACAGACCGTATTGAGCGGGGCGTTGAAGGGCGTAATGGCCAGGACAATGCCCACTGGCACACGGATGGTCAAGGCCAGACGCTGCTCGAAGCCGGGGCTGGCGTCCAGGGGCACCACTTCGCCGCCCAGGCGGAGGGCCTCCTGCGCACAGAGGGTCAGCGTGACCACGGCGCGGGCAAATTCCTGCTCGACATCCTTACGCGAGAAGCCAGTTTCGCGGCGCATGGTCTCCAGCACTGCTGTCCGGCGCTCTTCAAGCAGAGTGACCGCCCGCTGCAGGACCGCTGCCCGCTCGCGCGCCGGCCACGGCCTCCGCCTGGCCCGCTCTGCTGCCTGCAGCGCCTGCTCGATCTCGCGCTCGCCGGCCCGCGGCAGCTCGCCGATAACCTCGCCACTCCACTTATCGCGCACAATAACCGCCCTGGCGGCTGCCGATGACGGACTCATCGTGCTCATCCTTCCCTCTTTTCCTTCCTTATTATTGATTATTGCTCCCCTCGTCCGCTTTGGCCGAAACCAGTTCCAGTTGATCCCGGCTGCCCACTTGGCGATCTCGCTGTCTCACCCGACCAGCACGACGGGCACGCGGGCGCCGCGTGAGCCGAGGAACGGCCCGGCCAGAGGGCGAAGGGCGAGAGTGGTGAACTAGCTGGCCATGTCAAGGGTACGCCGCTCGCGGGACCACTGGCCGGCGGCCCGTCCAGCACGGCGTCCAAAGACCGAGCCGGCCATCAGACCGGCACCGCCCGGGTAGTTATGGTAGAAGAGGCCGCCGACCAGCTCGCCAGCAGCGTATAGACCGGGCATTGGCAGATTGAGCCGGTCCAGTACGCGCCCATTGGGATCAATGCGTAGCCCCCCGAAGGTGAACGTAATACCGCAGGTGACCGCGAAGGCGTAGTAGGGTGGCGTATCCAGCGGCTGGGCCCAGTTCGATTTTCTAGGGGTGATGCCGACCGTGCCCTTGCCATCCTTGATGGCTGGATTAAACTTCACATCGCGCATCACCGCAGCGTTGAAGGTGGCAACCGTCTCCTCCAGACCATCGGGATCGATTCCTGCCTTCTGCGCCAGCTCGCGAATCGTCAGCGCCTCGAAGCGCGAGACGCCGGGGGCAGTGTACTCATCCTTGCGCAGCAGCGGCTCAGTTTTGGCATCGAAGAGCTGGAAAGCGACGCCATCGGGTTGCTTCATGATCTCGGCGCCGTAGCGAGCGTAGGTATAGTTGCGGAAATCGGCCCCTTCATCGAGGAAGCGCTTGCCCTGGCTATTGACCACAATCCCCAGCGGGTAGGACTGCTTGGTCAGCAGGTTGGTCAGGAAGCGATCGCCGTGGGGAGGAGAGGCGATGTCCCAGGCCACCGAATGGCAGCCGCTCCAGTGGCCGTAAGCCTGCGCTCCCAGTGCCAGAGCAGCAAAGAGGACCTCGCCCGTATTGTAAGGCGTGCCACGCACACGCGCCAGATCCCAGCCGGGCCCCAGGTAGCAGGTACGAAGCTGCGGATTGGCCTCGAAGCCGCCCGCCGCCAGGACCACGGCTCCGGCCCGGATACGCTCCCGCTCTCTGCCTGGTGGGGAGCAAATCACGCCGCAGACTGCTCCCGTCGCGTCGCACTCTAGGTCGACCACCGGGCTGTTGAAACGCACCTCAATGCCGCTGGCCATCGCTGCCTGCAGGTGCTGCTCGATCAGTCCCTTGCCGCCGTTGACCGTCCCCAGGGCCAGCCCGCCCCAGAAACGGAACTCGCCATCAACCTGGAACGACTGGCGATCGTACATCAGGCGGAAGCGCAGTCCTTTCTGATGCAGCCAACGGATGGTCTCGCCGGCCTCCTGCACCAGAATCGCCGTCAACTCAGGATCACAGCGGCCCTTGGTGGTGCGCTGCATATCCTGCAAGAACTGCTCGGGTGTGTAGGGGGGGAGCGCGGTCCGCTGCAGAAAAGCCTCGTCACGCTCGTCCAGGAGCGGCAGCAGCTCCTCCAGACTGGAGAAGGTAGTGCGGAAGGCGCCCGCGGTGAAATAGCTGTTGCCGCCTGCCCAGTCGCTGCCGGCCTTCTCCAGCACTAGCACCTTGTCCACCTGCTCGCGCGCCGCCTGCGCAGCGCTGAGGCCGGCGTTGCCGCCGCCGACCACGATGACATCGTAGTACTCTGTCATTGGTCCTCCATTACCAGTTGTACCATTGCGCGCCCGTCTCTGTGAATCAGTTTGGACGTCAGACGCTGGCTGATCGCCACATGAGCGGGATGCTGCATATAACGCTCCCAGGCCCCCATATCGTCAAGATCAGCCACCAGCGCTACGGTGTACTGTTGATCGCGCGGACTGATGTTGCGCCCGGCCACCAGGCTGCGCAAGCCTGGCACCTGCCCGACGAGCGAGCGCCAGGCGGCGCACAGCTCCTCTAGCTGCTCCGGCGTCGCCTCGGCGCGGGCCTTGCCAAGAAAAATATGGCGTATCACCTTGCTGTGTCCCTCCTTTCTCCTGGCCTGCCATGAGCTAACTGAGCTTACTTGCTATCATGCTGACTGAGCAAGGCGCTTGGCGGTGGGGCCGTGATCTGCCCCACCGGCCTGCCTCGCTACATAGTGAGCCAGCCGCCGTCGACATAGAGCGTGATTCCCGTGATATAGGCCGACTCGTCGGAGGCCAGAAAGACCGCCGCCCCCGCCAGATCGCTCGGCTGCCCAACGCGCCCCATCGGAATATGAGCCAGCGTAGCCGCTAACGATTGCGGATCGTCCAGCCGGTCCTTGCTCAGCTCCGTATAGATCGGGCCGGGGCCGATGGCGTTGACGCGAATATTGGCCTTGACCAGCGCCAGGGCCATCGCTTTGGTCAAGGTGCGCACCCCGCCTTTGCTGGTGCAGTAATGAACGGTTGTCGGATTGACGCTCTCGGCATTGACCGAGGCGATATTGATGATCACGCCGCCCCCCTGCTCTTTCATGCAGCGGGCAAAAGCCTGGCCGCACAGGAAGGTTCCTTTCAGATTGATATCCAGCACCCGATCCCATTCAGCTTCCGTGATCTCCAGAAAATCGTAACGTCCAATGACGCCGGCATTGTTCACCAGAATATCGACCCGCCCGAATTCGCGAACTGTCCAGGCGGCCAGCTCATTGACCTCTGTCGCATTGGTGACATCGAGATGCCTCCCGACAACCCGTTGACCTGTCGCCTGAGCAAGCTCGGCAGCGGTCTGGCGGGCCGCATCCTCCATGATGTCGGCAATCACCACGGAAGCCCCTTCGCGGGCATAAGCTTCAGCAATGGCCCGTCCGTTGCCGCGCGCCGCACCGGTGATCACTGCAATGCGCTCCTTCAAACGCTCTCCCATGATGGTCTCCAACTCCTTTCTGAAGATTGCTTCTCTCGATGGACGGCCTGTCGCCTACCACAGGGCCAGGCGGATAGATGAACAGACAGCCAGTGGGGAGACGGCGGGCCGAGCCGGAAGCAGCCGGCCCGGTCTCCGCTGGCCGTGGTACTGATAGACGTCGCATCTCCAGATGGGCCAGCGCGGCGATGATCAGGCGCTGGGGCTGGCAGATTCGTCGGGATGGTCGACCTCGTCCTCGCGGCGGTCGCGGCGCTCCAGCTCGCCGGCGGGCACCGTCACCACGATGAAGAGCAGGTCCTCCAGGCCCGTATTGGCCAGAGAATGCACTACCCCGGGCGGGATGAAAATGGCCGTATGCGGCTCAACCACGTATTGGCGCTCGCCCAGGCGCATCAGCCCACGTCCCTTGAGAATGTAGTAGACATGTTCAGCCTCTGTGTGGGCATGATTCTCGGCATAGCCGCGCGGCTGATAGAGCGAGAGCCGAAAATCAAAGTAGCGCGTCCTGCTGTTGTCCGGGTTCACCAGCAGCTTAGAATAGGCCTGGTGGTGCTGCGGCGGCTCAACCCAAACCAGCTCTTCGGCGCGTACCGGGCGCACCTCGTCGACCTCCTTGAGGATCGACGAGGGCCGCGGATCAAAGGACGGCGAGGTACTCATAGCTGATCCTCCTGCCAGCCGAAATTGGGCAGCGGATAGGGCAACGGTGGCAGCTCCCAGCTGGCCGTGGCTGGTGGCTTGACCTCGCGATCGACGCGCACATCGAGCACCGTCGGGCGCCCGCTCGCCAGAGCCTGGTGCAAGAGATCGCCCAGGTCGCTGGGACGCTCGACCAGATAGCCATCGGCCCCCATAGCCCGCGCCAGAGCCGCAAAATCTGCCGAGAAGAGGCGCCCACTCTGCTCCTCGACAAAGCTCGTCATCAGCTCGCGCCCGCTGCCGAAGTAGCCGAGCTGTTGATCGCGAATCGAGCAATAGCCATAGTTGTTCCAGACCAGCCAGACCACCGGAATGGCGTATTCGACCGCCGTGGCGACCGTACCCGGCCACATCAAGAAGCCACCGTCGCCGCAGACACTGACGACGCTGCGCTCCGGGGCGGCCAGCTTGGCCCCCAAGGCTCCGGCGACGCCAAAGCCCATCGAGGCGAAACCGAAGCTCTGCAGCAGGGTCCGCGAACGATAGGCCGGAAAAGCTGAGACCAGCCAGTTATGGTGCACCCCCACATCGGAGACAACGATAGCGTCCTCGGGCAGGGCGGCGCGCAGCTCACTGATGACGCGCTCGGGTCGCAGGGGGACTGCCTCCGAGCGGCGCGGCTCATTGACGTGCGCCTCCCATTTGCGTTGCCATTCCCCGATCTTCTCCAACCAGGCCCGGCGCGCTGTAGCTCCCGCCTCCAGCGCTGTTGTGGCACATGACGACAGGGCCTCCAGTAGCTGGCGTAGCACCGTCCTGATATCGCCGACAATGCCGACCGCCGGCTGATAGTTTCTCCCGATCTCGCTGGGATCGATATCGACATGGATCAGCCTGGTAGGTGGAATGCGGTAAGTAAAGCCCGGCAGCCAGGAACTGGTTGAGCGATCGTCGAAGCGTGTCCCCAGGGCCAGGATAACATCGGCGTTGCGAGTGGCCGCATTGGCCGGGTAGCTCCCGTTGCGTCCCGTGGCCCCCAGGCTCAGCCGATGGCGCGCGTCGATGACGCCCTTGCCGAGCGGCGTGGTGACCACTGGAATCGACAACTGCTCGGCCAGGCGCAGCAGCTCCGGCTCGGCCTGGCTTAGCTCAACACCGTGGCCGGCGACAATCACCGGGCGCTGGGCAGCGAGCAAGAGCCGCAGGGCCTCCTGCAGATCGGCGGGATCAGCACCGGCCCGTGAAGCAATGGGGCAGTCCCATAACTCGCGCTCAGCCTCCTCACGCTCCACGGTCTCCACAAAGACATTGAGCGGTACATCGAGGTGGACCGGCCCTGGGCGCCCGCTCAGCATCAGCGTATAAGCCTGGCGTAGTGCCAGCGGTAGCATGTCGGCCCGCGTCGGCTGGAAGCTGCGCTTGACGTAGGGGCGCAGTACGTTGACAAACTCCCCCTGGAAATAGCGACCGCTCTCCTGAAAGGGGCCACGGTTCCACTGGGAAGTGGGAACATTACCAGTGATAGCCAGGAAGGCCGACGAATCCATGAAGGCCGAGGCGATCGCCGGCACCAGATTGGTCGAGCCGGGGCCGCAGGACGTGAAGGTTGCAACCGGCCTCTGGGCCACGCGGAAGTAGGCGTCGGCCATGAAGGCGGCGCAGGCCTCGTGGTGCACAGAGATAGCTTTCAGCTCGTCCCGACGGTCATAGACGGCATCCAGAAAGCCGAGAATGCCGTGACCGCAGAGACCAAAGACATAGGGGACGCCGCGCCTGATCAGAAAATCAACGATCAGTTCCGCCCCCTTGATCGCTGCCATTGATAATCAATCCTCCTCCTACGGATGGAATAAATAATGAACTGTCGGCTGCTATGGCTGACGTGCTCGCTCAGATGCGCTTGACCGGTTCTGCGTCAATCGAGCCGGAGCCTTAGCTGCTCGCCATTGGACTGGCCCGCCCGACGTAGGACTCTACCAGGCGGGGGTCATGCAGCAGCTCGCTGGCGGGGGCCACGCGCGTAATGTGACCATCCTCGAAGACATAGCCACGCTGGGCGAAGCGCAGGGCCGCGTAGGCATTCTGCTCGACCACAAAGACCGTCAGGCCGCTGGCATGTAAGGCCCGCAGGGCCTGGTACAGCTCGCCAACCACCCGCGGAGCCAGACCGGTCGACGGCTCGTCGAGGATTAGCAGCCGCGGCTGGGTCATCAAAGCCCGCCCAACCGTGACCATCTGTTGCTCGCCGCCGGAGAGCAGTCGACAGCGAGTCTGGCGCAGGCGCTGCAGCCTGGGAAAGATCTGGTAGATATAGGCCAGGCGCTGGCGAAGTTCGGTTCTGCTGGCGCGATAGGCGCCGATCTCCAGGTTCTCCTCGACGGTCATCTCGGGAAAGAGTGCACGCCCCTCGGGCACGTAGCCGATGCCCAGGCGCACACGCTCAAAAGTTGGCAAGCGCCCCAGATCATGGCCTGCCAAGAAGACCTGGCCACCGCTCGGCGGAAGCTGGCCCATGATCAAGCGCAACAAGGTCGTCTTGCCAGCTCCATTGGCGCCGACCGCGGCCACCGCCTCGCCCTCGGCGATGCTCAGGCTGACCTCATGGACCACGGTGCGACCGTGATAGCCGCCCGAGACCTGCTGTAACTGAAGCAACTCAGGCATTGACCGGCGCCTCCTCTCCCGTGCCCAGGTAAGCCTCGATCACAGCGGGATTGCGCAGAACCTCGTCCGGGCGGCCCTGGGCGATAGTGGTGCCGAAGTCAAGTACATAGACATGATCGGCAATGGGCATAATGGCGGGCACCACATGCTCAATCGCCACAACGGCGCAGCCCGCCGCTACCGCCTCGCGCAGCAGCGCGTGTACAAGATGGATCTCCTCGGGCGACATCCCTGCCATCACCTCATCAAGGAGCAAGACACGCGGACGCAGCATCAAGGCCCGTCCGATCTCCAGGAAACGGAGCTGACCCGGTGGTAGGCCCTCGGGTGAGGCATCCCACTGTTCGCGCAGGGCCAGACGCTCTAGCATCTGGGTGGCCGCCCTGATGGCTTCCTCCTTCGAGAGGCCCGCCGCCAGAGCCGGCAATAGCAGGGTCTCCCAGGCTGTCAGCGAGGGGAAAGGCCGGCAAGTCTGGAAGGTGCGCGCAATACCGGCCCGCGCAATGCGGTAGGGAGCCAGACGGTTGAGGAGCGTCTCCCCGAAGCGAATGGTCCCACCGTTGCAACGGTCAAAGCCCGTAATCAGGTTAAAGAGGGTGGTTTTGCCGGCTCCGTTGGGACCGATCACGGCGGCGATCTGCCCGCTGCGAGCTTCCAGGTTAACCCGCTTGAGCGCTGTCAGGCCACCGAAGCGCCGGGTAATCTCCTCGCAGCGCAGCGCCGGCTCTCCCGTACTGCTGACCGCGGCGGGGAAGAGTGCCCGAGGCGCCTCAGCCTCTATCATTGGAGGCGGCCCCCATACCGGATGGCGCCGCAGCCAGCCGAAGCGCTGGAAGAGCGAGACCAGACCGCCCGGCATCCAGATCACCGCGATCAGAATCAAGGCCCCTAGAATGATCTGCTGCTGCTGAGGGAACTGGGCCCAGAGGGCATTACTGATCAAGGAAATGACTACTGCGCCCAGCAGCGGCCCCCAGAGCGTGCCAATCCCGCCGAAGAGCACCATCAGGATCGTCTGCAGCTCATAGGTGTTGTTGAAGGCGCTGCCGGGATCGATGAAGCCCACGTTCCACACATAGAGCGCGCCCGCCAGGGCAGCCAGGCCGGCGCTCAAGCAGAAAGCCACCACCTTGCTCGCGTTGGTATTGACCCCCGAGGCCTCAGCGGCCTTCTCGTCGTCGCGCAAGGCCAGCAGGCGTAGCCCCAGCGGCGAGCGCAGCAGCCAGGCCGTTAGCAGAACGGACCCCACGGCGCAGACCAGCATAACCAGGGCGGTCTCCTGGGTGCTACCCACGATGGGCACTGGCTCGCCCATGCTCCCACCTACCAGCGGTGTCGAGGTGGCGATCAAGGCCCCGATGTGACTCAGTCCGAACATCCCCAGGGCGAAAAAGATGCCCTGCAGGCGCAGCATCACTGTCCCCAGCGGCAGGGCCAGGACCACTGCCGCCAGAACCGCCCCCAGCGCTGCCAGGTACCAGTCCCACTGCCAGGCGATCTGGCAGGTAGCGGCCACATAGGCCCCGATGCCGAAGAAGCCCACCTGGCCGAAAGAGACGTAGCCGCTCAGCCCACTGATAATGTTCCAGGCATAGGCCAGGACCACGAACAGGCAGGTGGAGAAGAGGAGCTGGGCCTGATCGCCGTTCCCAAAGAGCGCAATCAGGACCCCGGCAACGGCGGCCACCCCGAAAATCAGCCAGGCGCCCGCTTGCTTGAAGAGTCGTGTGGCTCGCCGCGCGGGAAAGGTCAGCCTGAAGTGCCTCTGTCTCATATGCGCCCCCTTTGGCCAAGCAGGCCCTGTGGTCGCACAATCAGCACCAGGATAAAGATCACATAGATCACTGCTGAGGCGGCACTGGCGCCCAGAAAGTAGCTGCTGCTAACCTCGATCACTCCCAGGAGAATGGCAGCCAGGAGGGCGCCCAGGTAATTGCCGAGGCCACCGAGAGCGATCAGGGTAAAGGCCTGGACCGTCATGAAGCCGCCGGAAGCAGCCTGCACTGGGATCAGGACCACTGTCAGAGCGCCGGCGGCGCCAGCCATCGCTGCCCCCAGCGCAAAGGTCAGCAGACGGATACGTCCCGTGTTCAGACCACAGCTCGCTGCCCCCAGCTCTGACTGAGCGGTGGCCCGTACCAGCCGCCCTGAGCGTGTGCGTGTCAGCCAGAGCTGGACAGCGAAGGCCAGGGCAAAGGCCAGCAGCGACGAGACCAGCAAGGACTCTGGGAAGAAGAGCGCCCCCAGGTGCACCGCCGATTGAAAGAACGGGACCGACTGGTACTGACCTCCCCAGATGAGCAGGGCGATGTTCGAGATGATTGAGGAGAGGCCGAAGGTAATGAGCAGCGTACGCAGCTCACCCTGTGGGGCCGTTGTCTCTACCCGAGCCAGCAGGCCACGGTAGATCAGACCGCCGACAAGCAGGAAAAGGAGCGTGGCCACAGGAATGGCCAGGGCTGGTCCGGCCCGGAAGGCGCCATAGAGGCTCACGGCCAGTAAACCGGCCACGACAATGAAGTCGCCGTGGGCCAGATTGACGACCTTCATGACGCCGTAGATCAGATTGAGGCCGGAGGCCATCAGCAAGTAGACACCGCCCCACATGATGCCGGTGAGCAGGAGCAACAGATAGGTCTGGAGCTGGAGCATTGTTAGTGTTTCCCCCTGTTTCTGGCTCAGATGTGCCTGTCTGCCCCGTGCGGAGCGACGCAGTGCCGGCTCCAGCATTTACCAGTTCGGATGCGGCAACTGCACCGGGCTGGTAGCCACTGCTGGCGGCCAGACCAGTTCCTGCTTACCGTTCTGCCACTGCAGGACATAGGCCTGGTAGCCCAGTTGCTGACCAAGGTTGTTCAGTTTGAACTCACCGGCCACTGTCTGCAAGTCGAGCTTGAGATAGGCGTCACGGATCTTGGTCTGGTCAAGACTGCCGGCCATCCTGACGGCTGCCGCCAGGGCCTGCATCGTAGCGTAGGCCATAGCGGCGTGATAGTCGGGGTCACGCCCAAAGTGGGCACGGAAGTTCTGAACAAACTCAGCATTGCCGGCGGTCTTGAGCGTCGGGAACCAGAGCGTCGTCCCCAGGATGCCATTGGCGGCGTTGGCCAGAGCGCTGCCAAATTCCGGCTCGACCGGTCCGATGCTGAAGGCGAAGAGCTTGGCATTGACATTGGAGGCGCGGGCAGCCCGGATAATGCCCTCAGCGTCGGCCAGATAGGTGGCACCGATGATCATGTCCGGCTTGGCGGCGCCGGCCTTGAGAACAAGGGCGGTGAAATCATTGGTGTCGGCGGGATAGGTCGCTTCGAAAACCACGCGAATGCCACGCGCCGCAGCTTCTTGCTTGATGCCCTGGGCCAGCTCAAGCGGAAAGGCGGTATCCTGGATCAGCAGGGCCAGCGTCTTATAGCCTTTGGTGGCTGCCAGGTCGATGACGGGAATCATATAACGAGGGGTCTGGGTAATCGACTGCACCAGGTAGGGATAGCGTCCGCTGAACGGCTCCAGGTTGGCGGCCATTGCGGGCATGGCCATCTTGTAGCGCGTCACCAGGGGAGCGATAGCCGAGGTCAGGTCGGTCTGGTAAGGCCCAACCAGCAGGTCTACTTTGTCGCTGGTGATGAGACGCTGATAGAGCTGGACAGCGGTCGAGGCGCTTCCCTGATCGTCATAGTAGACCAGCTGCACTTTGCGCCCGAGTAGCCCCCCTTGGGCGTTGATGGTGTCGGCGCCGAGCTGGTAGCCTTGCAGATCAAATTTGGCTGGAGCTGCGTCCGGCCCGGTTTCAGTAATGGAGAAGCCAATGCGGATCGGGGCCGAGGTCGAAGAAGCACCGCCGCCGGAGGTGGAGGAGGCGCAAGCCGAAAGCGCCAGAGCGATCAACAGCAGGCTCGCGATGAGGGTGTGGCCGATAGGAGGACGGGGCGCGCGCGGTCGCTGAAATAGTGCCATGTCGAGACACCTCCTTGTGATGATTGGATTGGGCCGCCTTGGTTCATGCGTTCGTCCGTTCGATAGGCTGGAGGCTCTTTCCTCCGGCGCTGCTGGTGTGGCCGGGCCCTGCCAGAGTGCGCTGGCCGGCGAGGCGTTCGCTACCGTAGGGCAGACAGGCTAAAAGACAAACAGGCGTAAGGCTGCTCTGCCGCTCTCCTCGGGAGCGGAAGATGACAGGGCAGGGAGCAGCTGCGGACCGGCTGGGCCGTTCTGCCTGCCAGTCGACTGGATGATCGCCTGGCTGGGCTGGCCGATTCTTGTCGTGCTCCTTGCTCTGATGGGCGCTTTTCCGCTCGTCCTATCGTACACCTGATAGGGCATACTGCTGTATGTACAACAACTGAAGAAAGATGTGCTGACGCACCTGTCAGCTCTACCCCTCCTCCTGAGCCGGGTAAATAGGAGCGTCTCAGCCAGGTCGCTGGTGAGCTGGGCATAATGGGAGAGCGAGACGATGGGACCATCCTGGACAGCGTCCGTTCCGTTCGCTGCGTCGCTGCAGCTCTTGGGGCCTGCCCTCCGCAAGTCTGCTGCAGGGGAGGGCTGGTGGTCCCACACCTGATCGCCCGTTGCCCGGCTCGCCACATCACAAACCTGTCACTGTATACAGTCGTATACAGTTGTATAACAGTTATATACACTGGCGAGAGGGCCTTGTCAAGGGGGCGGGTTGTCGGCTGGAGTGTGTTCATTGGCCCTCTGCTGAATGAGGGTAGAAGCGGTATCTGCTCCTTCTCAGGAAATTCCGGCTCTCTTGACAGCGTCTTGCATACGGATGTATACAATTATGGAGAGCAAGGAAAGCTCTCCATCACACTTCTCTCTCAGGAAAGTGGGTGAAGCACATGCCTCTCTCTCGAATCCAGCTCCCGGGTGAGCGTTCCAGAGCCCAGGAACTGTATGAATTTCTGCGCAATGCCATTCTTGACGGTACCTTAGAGCCGAATGAGCGCCTGGTTGAAGAGAATATCGCCGCGCTGGCCTCGGTCAGTCGGACGCCGGTGCGGGAGGCGCTGCGCAAGTTGGAAGCGGACAATCTGGTGAGGGACACTGGTCAGGGGATCGTGGTAGGAACCACCTCGCCGGAGGAATTAGAGGAATTGTGCGCGGTGCGTGAGACGCTGGAGGGGATGGCTTCGCGGCTGGCGGCGCGTTTGCGGTCGGAGCTGGAGGTGGCTAGTTTGCGGCGCATTCTGGAGGAGTATCGGGAGGCGACGCAGCAGCGCGATGTTGAACGGCTGGTGGTGCTCAACCATGCCTTTCACGAGACCATCTGGCAGGCGGCGCGCAATCGCTATCTGTTCCGTGAGCTGACGAATCTGCGCGACCTGATTGAGCGCTTACAGAAGACGACGCTGGATAAGCCAGAGCGCCAGCAGGCGGCTCTGCCGGAGCACGAGGCGCTCTTTGGGGCGATTGTACGGCAGGATGAGGATGAGGCCGAGCGTCTGGCTCGCCAGCATTTCCGCGAGGCGATGGCTATCCGCCTGATGATGGCCCGGCTGGCGCAGAAGCGGCTGTAGTCAGCCGGCTTCTCTCCTGGGCTGGGGGAGTAATCGGTCTGCTCTTTTCCTTTCTTGTCCTGAACGGTGCCTTTCTTCCTTTGTTGTGATCTTCCTGGTCGGGTTGGTCTGTCTGCTTGCCTGTATCTCTCCTCGTCCTGTGAGCAGCGCTGTCGCGGGTTGTGCAAGTGGGGGAGTAGGGGGACGGTCTGCTCTGGTGAAGAGGAGTGGTTGGGAACGGCCTGCTGCGTCGGTGCACGGCGCGGGGGAATTTTTTTGGTTTGGGCAGCGCTGGGCCGTCGCCCCTGGAGGACGGGCGGGTTGGAGAGTATTGAGCGAGGGCTGGGAACACGGGCTTCCTTTCTCTCTTCGTGGCCGGGTGAGGATCTCCATCGTTCTGGTAGAGCAGTGATAGTGCACGAGAAGGATGGGGCCGCTGCCGCGCTTCTCGCTGCTCTTGGCAGAGCTTGGCCTCCTGGCTGCTCTGCTGGACCATTCATCGCATCCTGCATGGAGGGACAGATCGACGCGATGCACGCTCCTCTACTGGTGGCTCTCGCTGAACCGGTACGGCAGGGGGAGCCAGTTGAAGCTTTTCTAACTTTTCTCTGGGGCCCTGGTGCTCGCTGGTCCTGGGATCTGAGGCGGCGGGCGCTGTCGGGGTGGGAATCGAAAGGAGGCGGCCATGTCTGACTGGCGTCCTTCCTCGTTGGGCGTCTATCCTGCGGGGCAGATGCCGCCCTCGCCTGCCCCCTCGCCCCGTCAATGGCAGCCGCTGCTGGTCAAGGTGCCGGAGATCACGGTCTACTTCTGGGTGATCAAGCTCCTGACGACGGCTTTGGGTGAATCGACCTCAGATTTCCTGGTCTACCAGATCAATCCGTATGTGGCGGTGGGCTTGGGCTGTTTTGGCCTGGTGGCGGCTTTGATCTTGCAGCTCTCGCTGCGCCGCTATATCGCCTGGGTCTACTGGCTGGCAGCTTTGATGGTGGCAGTCTTTGGGACGATGGCCGCCGATGTGCTGCATGTGGTGCTCGGCATCTCGTATGTGGTCTCGACGACTTTTTTCTCGGCTGCCCTGGCGGTGGTCTTTGTGGTCTGGTATCTGTGTGAGCACACGCTCTCGATCCACAGTGTCTATCGCGGGCGCCGCGAGCTGTTCTATTGGGCGGCGGTGATTGCCACCTTTGCCCTGGGAACGGCGGCGGGTGATCTGACGGCGGCAACGCTCAATCTTGGTTACTTCCCTTCGATCCTTCTCTTCGCGGTCCTTTTTGCACTGCCCGCGCTGGGATACTGGTTGCTACGTTTCAATGCAATTGCGGCCTTCTGGTGGGCCTATATTGTGACCAGGCCCCTGGGAGCCTCGATTGCGGACTGGCTGGGCAAGCCCTATCTGGGGGGCCTCGGCCTGGGTGATGGTAAGGTCTCGCTGGTCTTACTGATCCTGCTGGTCCTCTTTGTGGTCTACTTGAGCGTCACACATCGTGACGTGCAGGGTCGTTCCGCTGAGAGACGCTGATCAGCTCTGATCAGCTGACTAGCTGACTGAGAACGGACGGGCCTGTGCTGCGCTGGACAGGATCGTGATGGGTGCCTCACCGTCTTCAGCGGCAGATGGTGGGGCACCCTGTTTTTGGCTGGTTCTGTGCTGTGTGCGTGACTGGCCGGAGCTGTTCCTCATGGTGAGTCAGCTCAACTCCAGCCGGAGCCTTGACCGGGCCTGAGCAGGGCCGTGCTGGGGACGATAGCGTAGAGGCGCACACTGATGCCACCGGCGCTGCTCATGGAGGCGAGGAGCTGATAGTGTTGGTCTAGCCAGCTCTCGACGGCGCTGACTTGCTGGGCAGCCTGGCTATCGGGGACGCGCCCGACAATGTAGAAGAGGCGCGGGTGTTGGCGGGCGTAGGCGGCGACGGCGTTGATGTCGAGGGCGGCGTCTGGTGTGCGTCCCGGGGCGGCGTAGCCGCTGTCGGTCTGCCAGGAGAGCAGGTTACCCGGGGCGTCATTGGTGAAGTGGGCCTGGCTGATGGGGTAGGCGGCGAAATAGTATTCGAAGGAGACCTGACAGCCCTGGATAGTGTTGTAGCAAACAAGGCCGTCGTTGGGCTGATAGTGGTGCTGGAGCCACATGGCAGCGCTGCGCCAGTCTTCGAGCTGAGCGTGGGGGTAGTAGTTGAGGGCGTTGACGAAGGAGAGGGCGACGAGGAGGAGAGCGAGCGCTCCCTGGAGCAGGCGCGGACGCACGAGTGAGAGGCCCAGGGCGCTGAGGAGGGCGAAGGCGGGCATGGTGACCACCAGGTAGCGGGAGGAGAAGAGGCGGGCTGGTCCGAGTGAGAGGCCGAAGCTGAGCAGGATGGTCACGATGAACCAGCAGCTGATGAGCCAAAGCAGCGGCAGGTGGTCAGCGGCCAGATGCCTGGCATAGGTCAGCCAGCGATTGCCGTGCTGGACAGAGAAGGCTAAGCCCTGACGTTCGGCCCGGCGCAGGATGAGGGCCAGCGGGATCAGTAGCAGGGCTGGCAGGCAGCTCAGGACCAGCAGGGTCACGAGTGGATGATCGCCGCCGAGCATGACGGCCAGCAGGTTGAGCAGGTCGTGGAAATGTGGCTGTGCCAGCCAGTCGGTCTTACCAGTTTGCCTGGCGACGGGGATCAGCGGGAGGGCGAGCAGGCCAATAGCGACGAGGGCGCTGGCGATGAGCTTCCAGCGCTGGCGGGCGCCTTCGCGCCAGGCTGTGGGCAGCAGCCAGAGGCCGGCAATGGTTACAAGCTGGATGAAGAAGATGACCAGGCTGAAGAGCTGGGCGTAGAAGGCCAGGGTGGTGGTAACCACGTAGAGGGTCCACCAGCCGGCCAGGCGTCGGCGGGCGGTGTAGCAGGCAGCCAGGGCGTACCAGGAGAGGGTGAGCAGCAGAAGCTGCAGGGCGTAGGCCCGCGTTTGCTGGGCGTAGATGAGCGTCGAGTAGTTGAGCAGGTAGAGCAGGGCGGCGCAGAGACCGGCGGTGACGCTGAGGTAGCGTTTGCCGAAGAGGTAGACGACAATGACGCTGAGGGCGGCGCAGATGGCCGAGGGGAGGCGGACGATGAATTCGGTGGGTGCCAGTCCGAGAGTGCCGGTGAGTTGCAGCCAGAAATGCAGCAGGAGATAGTATAGTTCCATATTCGGCTCAGGTCCCCAGATGGCTTGCCAGAGCCGCGGCAGTGGTTGGCGCGCCAGTTCGACGGAGAAGGCTTCGTCAAACCAGAGGCTGGGCGATCCCAGAGCATGCAGGTAGAGCAGCAAGGCGAGTAAGAACAAACAGCTGACGGATAGCCAGGCTATGGCCAGGTCGCGCGACGCACGCGAGCGAAGCTGCGGGCTGAGTGGACCGGTTGCATTCCGGGCGACAGGGTTCATTCTTGCTTCATCCTTTATTAGGTAGAGTCACAGTCGCAAGCAAGCTTTCGATATGGATGAGCATATCATAAGCAAGCGAGAGGCAAAAGTGACCAGGACAGAGGTAATGGAGAGGGGAGGGAGAGGAGGCAGCCGTGGGCGAGCGGGGGAAGATAGCTGACACTGGGACATAACAATGAAGGCGTGCTAGCTAGGTAGGAGCCTCTGACTCGTGCTGTAGGGGTACGAGGTCAGAGAGGTGCTCGATCTGGCTCCAACCGCGGAGACGACGGTAGGTGCGGATGAGGTGGCCGAAAGTATTCTTGGGTAACATAACGAAGGCATCCTCCGCTTCTAATAGGTGACATTGTGTGCCGTCGTAAGGAACATGTAGCACCGTTATCGCCCTGATATTCCTGCTATGATACAAGTCAGAGAAGCATCTGACTATCTCGATGGACAGTATAGTCGTTCGACGAAGATACTGACAAGTAGAGAGGAGGGAACTTCAACATGGCCACCGCGCCCCAGCCCTGTCTCCCAAGCGTAGCGCGCAAACAGCCGCTCTGCGAGCGCTGCCTCTGCCGCAGCCTCTATTTCAACTCAACCAGCCGCAGCTTGCCGCCGTCAACCATCTCCCTCGCGAGCAGGTGGCCGAGACTCTCGCCGCTCTGCCCCAGGAATGGGAGCGCCTGCGCACCAGCAGCGGAGGACTGGCCGTCTGGGGGCGCAAACCATGAGCCGGCGCCGTCCTTCTCCTCAAGAGCGCCAGCCGAGACGCCCGCGCCGCCGTTCGCTGCTGGCCGGCATGCCGCAGTTTCCACTGACCACCCTGGTTGAATGGGTCCTTGCCGGGCGTCTGCTGGCCGAACTCCAGGAGCAGCTCTTTGCCATGCTCTCCCCTGGCGGACAAGCCTGCTGGGAGCACTGGCTCCAGGCGCGAGAAGTTCTCTGGCTCCAGGGACCCATTGCCCGAGAGCTGAGTGATGAGGAGCGAGCCACCCTGTCGGCATGCGAGAAATAGAGGAAGTGCTCACCTTGCTGCAGCGGCGCTGCCAGCAGACGATGACCAGCCGGACAGCCTGCCTGGTCTATTTCACCGAGCCGGAAATGCACCAGATCCGCTGGCTCCTGGGCCTGGTCGAAAGCTTACTGAGGCGCTTCTGCCATAGAGTGGAGACGAGAGATCTGTCGCTCGAACGGCGCCTTGGGAGAACCCTGCGCGACCAGCCGCGGCGCGAGAGCCTCAACTGAGCCGTCCCCCAAAAGTGCCCTTGTCAGCCTGGGCTGGCTCCGCTACAATAGGACCGACCGCGTCGCCTCAGCGCCTCGCCGGAGCAGAGCGCAACCGGGGCCACGAGGCAGAGCGAGCCAGAGACATCACAGCAGTGAGCGAGGGGGACAGGTAGAATGATGCAAGAGGGCAGGCCCCTGGATTTCATGCGCGAGCGGCTGGAGGCCCTGCGTGAGGCTCAACTCTATCGGCGGCTGCGCCCGGAACTGGGGAGTAGCGAACCCTGGCTAGAGTGCAACGGGCATCGCCTGCTCAATCTCAGCTCCAACAATTATCTTGGCCTGGCCACCCATCCAGCCCTCAAAACAGCCGCCAAGCAGGCCAGCGAGCGCTACGGTTGCGGCGCCGGCTCCTCGCGGCTCATCGCCGGCAGCAGCGATCTCCACGCCGAACTAGAGCGGCGCCTCGCCCGCTTCAAAAGGAGCGAAAGCGCCCTTCTCTTCAACAGCGGCTACGTTGCTAATGTCGGCGTCATCACCGCCCTCGTCGGTCCCGGCGACCTCATCCTCAGCGATGCCCTCAACCATGCCAGCATCATCGACGGCTGTCGACTCAGCCGCGCCACCTGCAAAGTCTACCCGCACAACGACAGCGATACCGTTGCACAGCTGCTTGCCGAAGCATATCGCAGCGGGCAGTATCGCCGAATCCTCGTCGTCACCGACTCCGTCTTTAGCATGGACGGCGACGTCGCTCCCCTGGAGGACCTGATCGCCCTCTGCCGTCAGTATGGTGCACTTCTGCTCGTCGACGAAGCCCACGCCACGGGCTGCCTTGGGCCGGGTGGGCGCGGGCTGCTCGCCGCCGTCGCCAGCGACTACGAGGGCATCATCGCCGTCGGCACTCTCAGCAAGGCCCTGGGCGGCTTCGGTGCCTTCGTCGCCGGTCCCACCCTCCTCATCGACTACCTGATCAACGTCGCGCGCCCCTTCATCTTCACCACTGCCCTACCTCCGCCGGTCATTGCTGCCTCCCTGGCTGCGCTCACCCTCCTTGAAGAGCAGCCCACACTCGTCGAGCGTCTCCAGGCCAACGCTGCCTACCTGCGTCGGGGACTGCAAGCCCTCGGCTATGACACCCTGACCTCCCGCACCCATATCGTGCCGGTGCTCGTCGGCGATGCCGGGCTGGCCCTCAAGATGGCGGCGCGCCTGCAAGATTATGGTGTCCTCGCCGTCGCCATCCGTCCGCCAACGGTCCCAGCGGGCATGGCGCGCATCCGGGCCAGCGTCATGGCCGTGCACGAGCGCAGCGACCTCGATTTGGCCCTCGAAGCCTTCGAGCGTGTCGGGCGCGAGCTGGCGCTGCTCCGCTGAGGGCGTAAGGCACGGCAGAGCTGAATCAGGCTCGGCCTGAGCAGCCCGAAGCAGGCCAGAACGCGGTAGAGGTGGAAGTCTGGACGTGCCGGCAGAGAGATGGAAAGAGACAACGGAGGAGAAAGGAGAAGCTATGGCCTCTCACAGCGAGAGCATTCGCTGGCAGAATCTCGACAAAAGCGTCCTCTGGCACCCCTTCACCCAGCAAAGCGACTGGGAGGCGGAAGCCCAGCTTGTCATCGAGCGCGCCGATGGCTGCTATCTCATCGACAGCGACAACAATCCCTACCTTGATGGCGTCTCATCGCTGTGGGTCAACATCCACGGGCATCGTCACCCGACCATCGATCAGGCCATTCGCGAGCAGCTAGAGCGCGTCGCCCACACCACCTTTCTCGGCCTGACCCACCCTCCTGGCATCGAACTGGCGCAGCGGCTCGTCGATCTCGCGCCGGGGCGCCTGCAGCGCGTCTTTTACTCCGACACCGGGGCTGCCGCAGTCGAGATCGCTCTGAAGATGGCTATCCAGTACTGGCAACAGTGTCCCTCGCCCCAGCCGCAGCGCACCAAGTTTTTCGCCCTGCACAGCGCCTATCACGGCGACACCGTCGGCGCCATGAGCGTCGGCGGTATCGACATGTATCGTCGTTCCTATCTGGCGCTGCTCTTCCCTCATGTTGAAGCTCGCAGCGCCTACTGCTATCGTTGCCATCTGCAAAAAAGCTATCCGGCCTGTCAGATGGCCTGTCTTGAAGAGGTGGAGCGAGTCATCAGCACCCATGCTCACGAGCTGGCGGCGGTCATCATGGAGCCATTGGTCCAGGCAGCGGCGGGCATCTATGTTTATCCCAAAGGCTACACGCGCGCCGTCTGGGAGATCGCCAAACGTCATGGCATCCTCTTCATCGCCGATGAAGTCGCCACCGGCTTCGGGCGCACCGGCAAGATGTTCGCCTGCGAGCACGAAGGTATCGAGCCTGACCTGATGGCCATCGGTAAGGGCCTGACCGGGGGCTACCTACCGCTGGCGGCCACTCTGGCCACCGAAGAGATCTATCGCGCCTTCCTTGGTCCCGGGCGCACCTTCTATCACGGCCACACCTATACCGGCAATCCGCTGGCCTGTGCGGCGGCCCTGGCCAACCTGAAGGTCTTCGAGCAGGAGGAGACTCTGCAGCGGCTGGAGCTGCGCATTGCCTTGATGGAGGAGTGGCTGCGCTCGTTCCGCGCCCTACCGATCGTCGGAGACATTCGCCAGTGCGGTTTTATGGTTGGGATCGAGCTGGTACAGGACAAGAAGACAAAGACGCCTTTCCCGCCCGAGCAGCGGGTGGCTGTGCGCGTTATCAAGGAAGCACGGAAGCGTGGCCTGATCTTACGTCCACTTGGCGATGTTCTGGTCATCATGCCGCCGCTG
Source organism: Thermogemmatispora aurantia (assembly GCF_008974285.1). Classification (GTDB taxonomy): domain Bacteria; phylum Chloroflexota; class Ktedonobacteria; order Ktedonobacterales; family Ktedonobacteraceae; genus Thermogemmatispora; species Thermogemmatispora aurantia. Next base: position 358,114 of record NZ_BKZV01000004.1, read on the forward strand.
GCGATCTCGCATCCCGAGCTGGTGCGCTTATTGGACATTACGTATGCTGCTATCGAGAAAGTTGCGGAGGAAGTGCTCTCATGAAATGGGCCTGCTTTATTACTGGCACCGATACGGGCGTTGGCAAGACCGTGGTTACGGCGGCCCTGGCTGCGGCCCTGGTACAGCGCGGGCTGCGCGTCGGGGTGATGAAGCCGGCAGAGACCGACTGTCCCCCGGAGCAGGGACGTGAGGGGGCCCATGATGCGCAGTGGCTGCGTCAGGTGGCGCACTGTACGGCGCCGCTGGAGCTGATCGTCCCATATGCCTTGCCGCTGCCGCTGGCCCCGGCCCTCTCGGCGGAGGAGGCCGGGGTCACCATCGAATTGGCCGAAATCGTCCACTGCTATCGACAGCTCCTGGCGACCCATGATGCGGTGCTTGTCGAAGGAGCGGGTGGTCTCTTGGTGCCGCTGACGGCCCAGCAGACTATGCTTGATCTGGCCGTCACGCTGGGGCTACCGCTGCTGGTCGTCGCGCGCAACGTCCTGGGAGTCATCAACCACACCTGTCTGACCGTCGCCGTGGCCAACCGGCGGACGCGCGTCCTGGGCGTTGTGCTCAACCATCCGGGAGCACCTGACGAGAGCGATCTGTCGGTGCGCAGCAATGCCGACGCCTTGCGGCGCTGGTGTCCGGTGCCGTTGTATGGTCCCTTGCCCCATCTCACCGACCTGAACGAGGAGGCCCTGGCGGCTGCCGGCAGCCAGCTTCTGGGCGCCGGATTGCTGGAGAGCATGGCGCTGGACATCGCCGAGGGTCAGGGAGTTGGCACGACTGCGGCGGCATCGGCGTCGGCGACGGAAGAGGGGATTCCCACCGAGCCGCTCAATGAAGCGGGCGCCTGATTACCGGCAAGCTGCCTGGGGAGGAAAGAAGATTGATGATTGTTGATTTTCAGCATTTGGCTGACAAAGCCATCAATGGAGAGGTTTTGACGCGCGAGGAATGTCTTGCGGTGCTGACCTGCCCGGATGAGCGTGTCTTAGATCTCCTGGCTGCGACCTATCGCGTGCGACTGACCTTCTGTGGTCGGCGTGTGCATCTGCACATGCTCATCAACGCCAAGAGCGGGATCTGTCCCGAGGATTGTCATTATTGCTCGCAGTCGAGTATTTCGCGGGCGGCCATCGAGCGCTATCCGCTGGTCAGTCTGGAGCGTCTGCTGGAGGGGGCGCGCCGGGCGAAGGAGGCGCACTGTCGGCGTTATTGCATTGTCATCAGCGGGCGTGGTGCCAACAATCGTGAGATCGATTTTCTGGTGCGGGCCGTGCGGCGTATCAAAGAAGAGGTGGACATTGCCATCTGCTGCAGCGTCGGGCTGATCTCGGAAGAGAAGGCGCGCCGGCTCGCTGAGGCGGGAGTGGAGCAGCTCAATCATAACTTGAATACCAGCGAGCGCTACTATCCGACCATCTGTACGACACATACCTATGAAGATCGCTGGCAGACCCTCCAGGCGGCGCGGCGGGCTGGCTTGCACCTGTGTAGTGGGGCGATCTTTGGTCAGGGGGAGTCGCTGGAGGATATTATCGATGTGGCGCTGGCCCTGCGCGAGCTGGAGCCGCAATCGATTCCGGTGAATTTCCTGTTGCCAATTGCGGGGACGCCCCTTGAGAACACGCGCTATTTGCGCCCCTATGACTGCCTGCGCATTCTCTGCCTGATGCGCCTGACGAATCCAAAGCAGGAGATTCGCGTCTCAGCGGGGCGTGAGGTGCACTTGCGTTCATTGCAGCCATTGGCGCTCTATGCGGCCAATTCGGTCTTTGTGTCGGGCTATCTGACGACGCCGGGGCAGCATTATGAGGAGACGTGGCAGATGATTCGTGATCTAGGCTTTGAGATTGAGGAGCATGTCCCTGAAAGGCCGGAGGAGGCGGCAGCGGTCCTGACGGTTGATGAGGTCGGTGAGGCCGGCAAGTCGGTTCAAGCTGGTGGGGCTGACTGAGGAAGGCTGCTGGACCAGGCTGCCTGCCGGTTCATGGATCACGAAAAAGCAGAGGGCAACCGTCCTGCTTTGAGCGAGCGGGATGGTTGCCCTCTTTCTGCACAGGTCTGGGAGTGCGGGGGGGTGAGCTTTAGGGTTCAGTGTCGTCGCTTTCGTGCTCGAGGAGATAGGGGAGCAAGAGAGCGCGCAGGTGCTCGGCGTCAGGGGCCTGGCCGATCATGAGCAAGAGCTGATGGATGGTGCGCAGCGAATGGATGTGAGCGGCCACGGTGGTGGCGAGGGGCTCCAATTGGGGGAAGCAGCTGCGCACACCGGTGACGAAGTCTTCGCGGCCCTCTAGCAGGTCTTGCTGGATGGCTTGCTGAATACCTTGCTGCAGTCCTTCCTCAATGAGGGCACGGGCGGCGTCGGTCTGTTTGAGTTCGGCGATGAGGTCATCGAGTGACATAGCGGCCTGCGATCCTTTCCTTATCTTCGTAGGGGGTGAGTGATCAGCTCCCGCTCGTGACGAGTGGGAGCTGACCAGAGAAAGGGAGAAGCTAACTCCGACGGCGGTGAAAGTGGGTGATGAGAGAAAGGGTCTGGCTAAGGCTGGGAGCCGTTGCCGGTCGGCGGCTGACCCGTGTTGTCAGGCAGATGGGCGAGCAGCAACGACTGGAGCTCCTCGGCGCTGCGTGCGAGGCCGATCGTGAGCAGGAGCTGATGGATGGTGCGCAGCGAATGGATATGAGCGGCCACGGTGGTGGCGAGCGGCTCCAACTGGGGGAAGCGGCTGCGCACGCCAGCGATGAAGTCCTCGCGGCCCTCTAGCAGGTCTTGCTGGATGCCTTGCTGAATACCTTGTTGGATGCCTTGCTGAATACCTTGCTGCAGCCCTTCCTCAATGAGGGCACGGGCAGCGTCGGTCTGTTTCAGTTCTTGTAAAAATTCGGTCAGCATCGTGAACTGCTCCTGAAGCCACTGGCGCTCGCTGGCGGGAGCGTCGGCCCAGGCCAGCGAGGCTAACAACAAACCCACTTCGAGTAACTCATACTGACGTGCCTGCTGCAGGCGCTCGATCATCGCCCGGATGACCTGGCGACTGCGCCCCTCGCGAGTGAGTGGCAGCAGAGGTAATAACCCTGGCAATTGTCTCGCAAGCAACTCCTGCGCTGGCAGCTCCCAGAGCTTGATCACCTGAAAGTAGAAGTCGTAAACGGGGGTAGCGTTAGGCAGTTGACGCCGGTAGGGTGTCGCAACTACCCCGCAACGACGCAGATAGATCACGCAGGAGAGCACAGGATAGCCGTAGCGTTCGTCTGCAAGGATATTATACATCAGCAGACGCTGGGCCATCTTGCCATCGGCCCGGCTCTGAAACTCTAGATGAATGAGCAGCGTTTTCCCCTCCAGAGAGCAGGCGCTCAATGTGTCGGCGGCGAGCAGCCCTAGCTCAGGAAGGGACGGATCGGGTTTCAGGACAAACTCCCCAGAGGCATGCTGCAGCAAGCGAGCCTGCGGCAGAATAAAGGTGATCAGGTCCTGTGCCGCCAGCCCGAAGAGTCGCTTCATGCTCCGGTCCCAGTGGGAAACCATCGCCCGGTGCACTTCCTCCTTGATGGCAGAGCTTCTGAGAGGAGTATACCAGCTTGAGTAATAGAGATCAATATCTAAAACGATAAATTTTCCTGAGAATGTGTGATCATTTCTAAACAAGCAAGCTATATTTAAAGAAGAGAGCAGTGAAATGGGAGCCACGACTCTGCCCGGGTAGTGGTGGTGAGGAGGAGGGCCGTCAGCGCAGAGCGAGCAGGTGGGTGCGAGAGGGCGTGCTCGCTCTGCGGGCCGACGGGATCTCGGAGCAGGATCAGCTCTTGGACTCGCTAGCGGGAGCCGTGGTCGGTGGGAGCGCTTGGGGGCTGGTCATCGCTTGCGGGCAGGTGGGCGAGCAGGAGAGCGCGCAGACGCTCGGCGTCGGGCAGAGTAGCGGCCTGTCCAGTGAGCATCAAAAGCGTGTCAAGATCGCTGATGGCGGTAGCGGCCAGAGCGGCAAGCTCGCTGAGAGAGGAGAAACGGGCACTGACAATGTCTACCAGGAGCCGCCGGTTCTTCTGGAGACTTTCTTGTAAGCCCTCTTGACGGCCCTGCTGGAGGCCTTCTTGTAAGCCCTCTTGGCGACCCTGCTGGAGGCCTTCTTGTAAGCCCTCTTGACGGCCTTCCTGGATAAGAGCGCGGGCGGCGTCGGTCTGCTTCAATTCTTGTAAAAATTCGGTCAGCATTGTGAACTGCTCCTGAAGCCACTGGCGCTCGCTGGCGGGAGCGTCGGCCCAGGCCAGCGAGGCTAACAACAAACCAACTTCGAGTAATTCATACTGGCGCGCCCGCTGCAGGCGCTCGATCATCGTGCGGATAACCTGGCGACTGTGCCCCTCACGCGAGAGCGGCAACAAAGGCAGCAACCCCGGAAGCTGCCGCGCCAGCAAGGCCTGTGCCGAAAGTTCCCAGAGTTTGACGATGCGAAAGTAGAACTCATGCACAGGCGAATCATCAGGCAGAAAGCGCTGATAGGGCGTCGTCGGGACACCACAGCGGCGCAGGTAGATGACACACGAGAGCACCGGGTACCCGAAGCGCCGGTCTGCAAGAATATTATACATCAGCAGGCGCTGGGGCATGCTGGGGTCAGCCCGACTCTGAAACTCCAGGTGGATGAGCAGAGGCTTGCCCGCCAGCGTGCAAGTGCTCAAGGCATCAGCGTACAAGGCTCCTAGCTCGGTGAGCGGCGGATCAATGGCAAGCACAAACTCGCCCGAAGCCTGCTGGACATGGCTGGCCCCCGGCAAGACAAAGGTGATCAGATCCTGCGCGGCCAGCGAGAACAGCCGCTTCAGGCTGAGATCCCAGGACGAGACCATAGAGTGAGGCGCTCAACCTCCTTCAGCGTGCTGAGGGAAGTATAGCAGATTTGGAAACATAGATCAAGGGCTTTTGATGGAAAGATCGCTTGAAAAAGAAGTGATCATTTCTAAACAAGCAAGCGATATTTAGTAGAGCCACTGCGAAAGCCTCTCACAGCCGCTCGCCGGCCTGCTTGACGGAAGGAGAAAACTGCGGCAAGGCGCTGCCCCGTCCGTCCGCTCCGCGGGCAGGGACCTCACGCCGCCTGCTCGCGCTCAAGAGAAAGTCGGTCTGAAGGGGCCTGACGACGGCCAGACTGGCAGGCTGAAACTTCGAAGGCACACAGCATGATCAGTGAGGCAGTCGCCGGGAGCAGCTAGCCCATATCTCGGCGCTCACAGTGCAAGACGAATGGGGACAGGGAAGACGACGGCTCACTCTTCCTGGTCCTGGTGCCCGTTCTCCGCTTCTTCCTCCGGCCCCTCAACCTCTTCAAGCAGCTCTTCCATCGGCACCTTGAGGTAACGCGCTACTTTCCAGAGCGTCAGCGAACTCGGCATGTAGTGCTTGTCGTGTACCATGCGGTACACCATATTCAAAGGGATATTGGCTTCTCGTGATAATCGCCCCTGGCTGATCCCTTTCTCCTGGAGGACTTCTTTGATTCGGAGCCGTATCATGCAGATTCCGCCCTGGTGGACATATTCGCTCTGAGTATACAGAGCAGAGTGCCTCATGTTAACTCCTCTAGAGGGTAGCCACTTATCGATATACCTTGATTACGATATAGTCTTTGTGGTATTATGATAGAGGGTTAGCGAAAGAGAACACTGATAGATGTACTCTGTACGATAGCCACCGATTAGTGCCTTCTTAAAAAGAAAGGAGCGTGCAAGATGACGCGCCAGGAAGCTGAAGCGCTGGCCGAGCGCATCCGCAACGATCGAGAAGCGCGGGTCACGGTCCTGCGCATTCAAGAGCAGCGCGAGCCGCCGGGCAGCTATCATCTGCTCTGCGCCCATGCCAATGGTCTCTGTTTCCTGGTCACCAAAGAACAGGACTGGCAGCGCCAGCGCCAGCACGCGCTAGAAGGTCATCCCCTGACCAGGCTCGCTCTGGAGAAAGAGAGGTGGGAACCGTTGTCGCACTTCGACAGTGCCTTGTGAGGTGGTGAGGGCGGCCTGCCTTGCGCTGCTGGTCTTGCTTTGCCTTGCCTCGCCTCGCCTGATGTGATGGTGATGGCCTGCTATTTCGTGGAGTTGGCTTTGTTGCCTTGCTGAAGAAGTGGAGAGTGGTTCTGATGTTACGACGCACCCTCTTGCTCGGCTCGCCCGCGCTGGCTCTGGCCCTGACCGGGACCGGAACGGCTGCGCAAGACGCCGACGCCTGTGACGATCCGACCGTGGTCCTGGCGCTGGATAAAGACGAGTGTCAGGCGCGCCTGCTGATGCGAGCGGCGACGCTGGCCGAACGCAGCGGCAGGCTCGTCGAAGCCCTCCGCCTGACGCAGGCGGCCTCTGAGCTGGCCCGGCGCTCGACTTCTCCCTACGCCGAGGTCCCCATCGCCTATCTGGCGGTCCTCTGCGGCGAATATGCCCGTCAGCACCACGATACCCCCATGTTGGAGACGGCCCACAGCCTGGCGCACAAGCTCCGCGGCACGCTCCTGCACGATGGCGACCTGGCTCAGCTCCGCCTGCAGCTTGCCCTGTTGACCAGGCCCCAGGCCGCTGCTGAGCTGGCCCGTCTCACGCTCGACGTCTGGTGGCACCCTGAGCTGATGCTCAGTGACGGAACCTGGCACTGGGCACGCGGGGGCTTTGTGGTGAAGTCGCTGGAAGCTCTGATCCTGGGCGGCTACCTGGCGCAGGCCCGCGAGCTGGCCGACTATTTCGCCCGCCATCCGCAGACCTTCACCGCCTACGAGGCCCTGCGCTGGGAATGGGCCGCCATTCGCACCCGCCTCTACGGCAGCCTGACTGAGCGCCGCGCCTTCCGCCGCCAGGCCTGCTGTCGCGGCTACGTCCGTCAAGCCGTGGTTGCCCTCTAATAAGGAATGCCTGGAGGAGGCTCGATGCAATGATCACTGTTCAGGGAAGCGCAGAAGAGAGCCAGCCCACCACGATGGCCATCTATAAGGCGATCGCGCGCCGTCGAGAGAAGGATTACCGCCGTCGGCTGGTGGCCTCGGGACGCGCCTGCCGACCCTATGGCTCCTTCGGCGATGATCCTGTCGCCGTAATGGTGCTCACCCCACGTTTCGAACGTGCCGAGCGCGAATTTCTGCCGGCCCGCATTCGACGCCGCCTGCGCCGCTATCGCCTGGGCCAGACCTGCGCTGAGACACCCGCCAGACCCGCCAGCGCCCAGCCCGCTGCAGCGTCTGGCTCACAAGCAGACCCCTTTCCGATCCGCTCTTCGAGTGTTCGTTTGCTCTCTTAACCCTCTGGCCCGCTCAGGTTGGGGAGGGCGAGTCGGTCGCGACCGGTCGCTCTCCCCCGTCTTCTGATCCTGCCACCGGTCCGGGTGACGACGACGTGCAAGAGCGTCGCGCCGCCCGGACCGGTCCCGTGTCGACTCAACAGCCAGGCTGCTGGCCTGCTGCTGCCAGGGCAGGAAGCCGCAAAGTGGGGAATAATCAGGACATGGGGTGATTCATAAAGAAGGTGTACATGGCGTTGGTCGCGCTCGGTCCGGCGGGATCGGTATAGCTACCGCTGCTGCTGCCGCCCGACCAGGCATGGCCCATGCCGTAGACCTTCCAGTATTCCTGGATCTCTCTGCCACTGCTATCGGTCCAGGTCTGGACCGTATAGGCGTGTCCCCCAGGAACCTGGCCGTTGCTGCTGCTCGACGGGCTGCCGAAACTGGCGTTGTAGCTACCGCCCGAGGCGAGAGAGTCGGTCGTCATCCACTGCTGCACTACCTGATCACCATTGATCGGATAGACCACGTAGTCGCTCTGACCGTGGAAGACAATGGTCGGCACAACCCGCGCCCGGCTGCCCATCTCCTGGTAGGCAAGCTGGCCCTGCTGCTGCGGATCAGGGCCGCCATAGAGCTGGGCCAGCGGCGCAGTGTAGGCCGAGGTCGCCGCCTGGTATTCGAGGCCCGAAGCCACACCGATAGCCGCAAAGAGATCAGGATAGGTGACACCCATAATCACGCTCATCGCCGCCCCGGCTGAAAGGCCGGCCACATAGACACGCTTACGATCAATTGTCCACTGCGACGTATTCTGCTCAACGGTCTGGACAATGCCAGCGATGATGGCCGGCTCGCCATAACCTCGTACCTGGTTGCTTGGCAGGAACCAGTTCCAGCAGGCAGAAGCATTATACAGGGTCGTCTGCTGGGGATAGACCACAATGAACTGCTGCTGATCTGCCAGGGCGTTCATCTGCGTCCCAGCGGCGAAGTCAACGGGTGTCTGCAGGCAGCCATGCAGCATGACGATCAAAGGCACTGCAGTGCCGACATGGTAGCCGGCAGGGGTGTAGACGTAGTAGGGACGGCTCCCCGCTGGTCCGCTATAGAGATACTGGACAAAGGTGCCGCCGCTGGCATGGGCCGCCGGCGCTGGCAGAAGGAAAAGGCTCGTCAGCATGAGGACGAGAAGACCGACGAGCAGCCAACGGCTGTGAGGAAGAGGACCAGGGGACGTGGAGTTCGGCATACGGCAATCTCCCTTGCTTGCTCATGGATGCCCTCATGGCATCGCGAGGCCGCGGTCTGTCTGCGGACAGACCTGAACAGGTTGTCTGGACAGGAGGGGCAGCGCTGTCGCCATCCTGCGCTCGCCGCCTCCGGCCAGCCCCGAGCCGTTCGTGAGCACCCCAGCTCGACCAGGAGACTGATGGCTCCGCGACGGATCGGGCCTGCCTCGGCTGACCGGAGGAGCGAACATGACACATGATTCATGTATCATATTTCGCCTGATCCTGTCAAGGGTAGAAGGTGGAGAATTCCCCCTTGACAATGGCGGTTTTCCGACTATCATGATACATGAATCATGTGTCATATGATGAGTGACTCATGATTCACTCAGCTGATCACTGCGATAGCCCACGCATAGCCCAGCACAGCGATCGGTGTGGCTGCTAAGCAACGAGGCTGTCACCAGCGGAAGGAGGAAAGCGAGACCATGAGGCTTCAGCGACCACCAGCACCAATGGAGCAGCGCAGACGCGGCGGTTCCGGTGTGGGCCTGCTTCTCCCCAGCGTACTCCTGTTCCTGCTCCTCTTGAGCGCCTGTGGGAGCACCAGCGGCGGCGGAGGCGGGGGAAGCAGCACCAGCGCGCCTGGAGTCAACGCCGATACTATCACCATTGGAGGAGTGCTTGACACCACTGGCCCCATCAAAGTCATCTGTGCTCCTATCTTGCAGGGGGACCAGCTCTATTTTAACCAGATCAATGCCGCTGGCGGGATCAATGGGCGCAAGATCAAATTCATCCAGGTCAGCGACAACGGCGACTCCACGCGCACGCGCGATGCGGTGCGTCAACTCGTCGAGCAAGACCATGTCTTCGCCATCTTCCAGGTCTGCGGCTCCGGCAATGCCAACGTCGCCGAGAGCTACACCGTCCCGCGTGGCATTCCTTTTATTGATCCCATTGGCGGCGGCTCCCAATACACCGACCAGAGCGGTAAGGCCCTACCCTGGGTCTGGATGACCCAGCCCAACTATGGAGACGAAGGGCACGTCATTGGCTACTATGTCGCCACCACCCTCAAAGCGCGTAGTGTTGGCCTCCTCTATGAAGACGACGTCCTCGGGTTGCAGCAGAAGACCACCTTGGCTGAGGCGCTGCAAAAGTACGGCAGCAAGCTCGTGGCCTCCGTCGGCTACAACGCCACTCAGACCGACTTTTCGGCGGCTCTCCAGACCCTCAAAGCCGCCGCGCCCGACCTGATCGTCCTCAACGGCCTGCCCAGTCCCACAGCGCGCTTTGTCGCTACCGCTGCCGCCCAGGGCTATCGTCCGCGGCTGGGCTACCTGGCCAACTATCCGATGGCTGACAACTCCTGGGCCAAGGTCCTGGGTGCTGCCGGCGAAGGCATCTACGTCAGTGGCTACACCAGCATGGACACACCCGTGGCGCAGCAATATTTGCAGGCCACCCGCAGCGATCCTGTCTTTAGCGCCTACAAGTTCTACGGCTACATCAATGCCAAGATCATGGTCGATGCCCTGCGCAAGGCCGGCAGTAATCCCACGCGCGCCAGCCTGCGCGACGCTCTCGACCACGATTTCGTCAACTACGATACTGGCTTTGGGCCGACGCTGACCTGGACGCCGGAGCGTCACGGGGGGGTGAGCGACTTCATGTTCTTCCAGATCAAGCAAGGGCAGCTCACGCCTGTCAGTTCGTTCATCAAAGCCAGCGCCGTCTGGCCCTAGAGCCTGCTCTGTCTGCATGGGCGTGGGGTGAGCGACGGTGCTCGCCTGCCGCCTGCAACTCGACAGCCAGCGCCGCTGCTGTGGCCTTCCTTATAAAAAAATAAGAAAGGCGCCGGCGGTCTAAGGCTCTGGCTGTCGTTCTGCTTGTTTGCTGACTGGCTCGTCCTGGCTGACGAAGAGAGGAGGCACCTTGTGCTTGCACTGCTCCAGGTCCTGCTGTCGGGGCTGGTCACCGGCAGCCTCTACGGCTTGCTGGCGCTGGGCATTGTTCTGATCTATCGCACGACGGGCGTGCTCAACTTCGCCTACGGAGCGCTGGCTGCCACCTCGACCTGCTTACTGTATATCCTGCTGACGGGGCCGCGGCTTCCTTTCTGGCTGGCCGTCCTGCTCAGCCTGCTCTTTGCCCTCCTGCTTGGCGCCGTCGTTGAGCGCGCCTTTGCACGTCCGCTGCTGGCGGCCCCTATTCTCACCAAGGCCATTGCTACCCTCGCTTTAGCCCTGGTGCTGCAGACGCTCGTTCAGGCGCTCTGGCCGCAACTGACCTCGCCGGTGCACTTCCCAACGCCTTTCGAGGGCCACGCCCTGCGTCTCGGCGGCCTCTATCTCTCGCTGAGCGATGCTCTGGCGCTCCTGACGACGGGCCTGCTGCTCATCGTGTTGCAGCTCTTTCTGCTGCGCACGCGCCTGGGTATTGCCATGCGAGCGACCGCTGATAGTCTCGAGGCGGCGCGGCTGATGGGCATTCCCGTGGGGCTGATCTTCCTGCTCGTCTGGATACTGGCCAGCCTTCTGGCTGCCGTTGCCGGCATCCTGATCGCCGCCCGGCAGACCGTGATCGACGTGCAGTTCATGGACCCGGTGCTCTTACTGGCCTTTATCGGCGCCGTGCTGGGCGGCCTCGACCGTCTGGAGGGGGCGGTACTCGGCGGTCTGCTCGTGGGTCTGGCGGAGAATGTGCTGGCTCTGCTGCTGGCCGGCCACAGCCTGGGCGCCCTGGACCTGGGCAATCCGGGCGTCCGTGAGGCCCTGATCTTCGCCGGCTTTGTGCTCTTGCTGCTGCTGCGTCCCCGCGGACTCTTTGGCGGGGCCGCCCTGCGGCGTGTCTAGCGCGGAGGGAGATGAGTGGCCATGAAACGCATTGTCTCACCCCTGAAGAGGGGCCAGGTTTCGCAGGATGCCCCCATAGAGGAGGTGCCCCTGACAGCAAGCGGACGAGCGGAGAGAGCGTCGGGGGGCGCGCGTCACGCCTGGCCGCGAGCGACGGCGTCGCTCCTGGCGCTCATCGCCCTGGTCCTGCTGCCATCGCTCTTCGACCTGCTCTTTGGCGACAGCGCCGATTTCCAGCTGCACCGTGTCACGTTGATCCTGATCCTGGCGATCGCCGCCCTGGCCCAGAACCTGCTCACCGGCTATGCAGCCCAGCCATCGCTGGGCAACGCCGCCTTCTTTGGTGTCAGCGCCTATCTGTTGGCCTGGCTGAATAGCGACCTGCAGCAGCCCTACTGGCTGGCGGTGCTGGTCGCGCTGCTCGTCTGTGCCTTCCTCGGCCTGATCATCGGCGGCCCGGCCCTCAGCGTCTCGGGGGCCCATCTGGCCATCGCCACCCTGGGCCTGGTTGTCTTGACCGGTTCACTGCTGACGCTGTGGGATACCAGCGCTGGGCGCCAGAGCTACGAGCTGACGGCCCTACCCGAGGCCCTGGGCGACGATCGCGTCCTCTATTATCTGGTGCTGGTCCTGACAGCGCTTGTCTTCTTTTGTGCCTTCCACCTGCTGCGCTCGCGCATCGGGCGGGCCTGGATCGCTCTGCGCGACAGCGAGGTGGCGGCGGCGGCCTGTGGGGTGGCTCTGACGCGCTACAAGCTGTTAGCCTTTGTGGTCAGCGCGGTGCTGACCGGGCTGGCGGGCGTGCTCTATGCGACCTGGGGCACGACGGCCACGGCCAGTATGTCGAGCGTTGACCAGACCATCGCCTTTTTGACGATGATCGTCGTCGGCGGGGCCGGCTCCCTGTCCGGCTCCCTACTGGGGGCGCTCTTTGTGGGCCTTGTGCCGCTACTCTTAGGCGAGCTACCTGATCCGCTGACGCTGGGGCCGCTGCAGCTCCCAATTGCCACACTGACCACGGGCATCTACGGCGTGCTGCTGCTGCTCGCCTTGATTTTCTTCCCCGGCGGCCTGAGCGCAGTCTTTAGCCGAGGCGGGCGCCTGGCTCAGGGAGAGGGAGGAAAGCCATGAGTGCTGAGTGGCAGACAGCTGCACAGGAGGTGCGCCAGCGCAGGCCCTTGCTGGAGGTGCAGGGGCTGACCGTGCGCTTTGGCGGCCTGGTAGCGGTGGCCGATCTTGATCTGCGTGTCGAGGAGGGCGAAATCTTTGCCCTGGTCGGCCCGAATGGGGCTGGCAAGACGACGGTTCTCAATTGCATCAGTGGCTTCGTCAGGCCGAGCAGCGGCAGCATTCGCCTGGCCGGGCAGGATCTGCTCGCCCTGGGCGCGGAGCGCCGGGCAGCCCTTGGAATCGGACGGACCTTTCAAAATGGACAGCTGTTCAGCAGCATGACGGTCCTGGAAAATCTACTGGTGGGGCGCCATAGCCGGCTGCGTGCTGGTCTCTTCCAGAGCCTGCTTCCCATTGGCCCGGCCAGGCGCGAAGAGACAGCCGCGCGTCAGCGGGCAAGGGAGGTCCTGACCTGGCTCGGGCTGGAGAGCTACGCCGATCGCCTGGTGGCCACGCTGCCGGCGGGCCTGCAAAAGCTGATTGGAGTAGCGCGGGCCCTGGCCGGAGAGCCACGCCTGCTCTTGCTGGATGAGCCGGCGGCGGGGGTCCCTCTGCGCGAAGTAGCGGCCCTGGCCGAGCAGCTGCGACGCTGGAATGCGGAGCTGGGTCTGACCCTGCTGCTGATTGAGCACAACATGGAGGTGGTCCAGGCGGTAGCGCAGCGCGTCTGTGTCCTCAACTACGGGCGCAAGCTGGCCGAAGGCGAGCCGGCGACGGTGCTGCGCGAGCCTGCCGTCCTGGAAGCCTACCTCGGGCGCGAGGAGGAGATCGGCGCTCGTGAGGAATGGGAGGTGAGCGACCATGCTGCGGGTTGAGAATTTACGCGCCGGCTATGGGCCGCTGGAGATTCTTCATGGTGTCTCGCTGGAGGTCCCCACGGGGAGCCTGGTGGCCCTACTGGGGGCCAATGGGGCCGGGAAGACAACCCTGATGCGCACACTGCTGGGCCTGTTGCCGGCGCGGAGCGGGCGCATCCTGTTCGCTGGCCAGGAGGTACAGCGTGCCAGCGTTGAGCGGCGGGTGCGCCTGGGGTTGGGACTGGTGCCCGAGGGACGAGAGTTGTTTCCATCCTTGAGTGTGCGCGAGAATCTGCTCATGGGGGCCTTCACGCGCCGCGGGCGTGCGGCCATCGAGGCTGATATCGAGCGTGTTCTGACCTGCTTTCCGCGCCTCAAGGAGCAGTTGGCTCTGCCAGCAGCCAGCTTGAGCGGTGGCGAGAGCCAGATGCTGTCCATCGGACGAGCCTTGATGAGCCGGCCTCGTCTGCTGCTCATCGACGAGCTGTCTCAGGGCCTGGCGCCGGCCATCGTCGAAAGCGTGCTCGCCGTGTTGGCGCGCCTCAACCGCGACGAGGGGCTGACCATCCTGCTGGTCGAGCAGAATGCGCGCAAGGCGCTCAAGGTAGCCAGTCTGGCCTACGTGCTCCAGAGCGGCAGCATCGTCCTGCAGGGCCGGCCAGCTGACCTGGCAGCCAGCCCGGCTATACAGCATCTCTATCTGGGCGGCGAGGCGAAGGCCGAAGGGCCAGACGAGAAAAGCCTTGACGCGCGCTCCCTGGTGCGCGGGGGCCTGAACAACGAAGCAAGAGGAGAGGAGTGAGCAAGCAATGGAAGGTTTGACAGGCAAGGTGGCGCTGGTCACGGGCGCCGCCTCGGGTATTGGCTTGGCCATTGCGCGTGATCTGGCAGGGCATGGGGTGCGCGTGACGCTGTGCGATGTCAACGCCGCCCAGGGGGAGAAGGTGGCGGCGACCCTACCACAGGCGCGCTTTGTGGCGGCGGACCTGACGCACGAGGCCGACATTGAACGTCTCGTCGCCACAACGCTGGACGCTGAGGGGCGCATCGATATTCTGGTCAATAATGCTGGCTTCCAGCATGTGGCGCCGCTGGAGCAGTTCCCGGTCGAGAAGTGGCGTCAGATGATCGATCTGATGTTGACAGCTCCCTTTCTGCTGACACGGGCCGTGCTGCCCGGCATGTATGAACGTGGTTGGGGGCGCATTGTCAATATCGCTTCGGTGCATGCCTTGCGAGCGTCGGCGCTGAAGGCGGCCTATGTCAGCGCCAAGCATGGCCTGCTGGGACTGACGCGCGTGACGGCCCTGGAGGGGGCGCCCCACGGCGTTACCTGCAATGCTGTCTGCCCTTCGTACGTGCGCACGCCGCTGGTCGAGGGCCAGATTCCGGCCCTGGCCCGCCAGCATGGGATTGCCGAGGAGCGCGTGGTGGCAGAGGTGATGACGGCGCGCAGCGCGATTCGCCGCCTGCTGGAGCCGGAGGAGGTGGCTCAGTTGGTGAGCTATCTCTGTAGCGAGGCGGCGGCGGGGATCACAGGGAGCGCCCAGGTGATCGACTGCGGCTGGACGGCCCAGTAGCCCAGCCGGGGAAAGGGCGGGTGAAGATCGTGGGGACCGGCCTGGCCCGGCCCGGCTGGGCCGCAGTCAATCAGGCTGCGGCTCCGACGGCCTGGCCTCCGGTCCTGGCTCTGTCGGGGACGAAGTGAGGGCCAGACCGTGGGTGATGAAGTCCATGAGCGTTGCAAAGACCTGGGGTGGCAGCACCTGCTCTGCGCTCTGCTCGCTCTCGTCCTGGCTCTGGGGGGCTGCAGCAGGTGCAGTACGCGCCTCAGTCGCAGCGGCGGACTCCGGCGCGTTCGTCAACTGGGGCCAGACGATCCAGCGCAGGGCCAGGAAGTGGCCGATGCCCATCAGGGCGTAGGCCAGCGTCTCCGGGTCCATTGGACGGATCTGGCCGGCCTCCATCGCGGCACGCAGGCCGCGCGCATAGCCCCGGCTGATGCTCTGGTAGTATTCTTGCGCCGCTTCGGGGGCGACACGCTCAGCTTCTTCGACGATGCGGTAGACGCTGCGATGAGCGGCAGCAAAGCGGAAGAAGGCGATGAACCCCTGCCGCTCGATCTCCAGACGGTTGGTCAGACCAGCGGTGGCCGCCGCCGAGGCTTCGCGCAGGCGCCGACCCAGGTCTTTGACCAGCTCGACAAAGATCTCGCGTTTGGTACGGAAATAGATGTAAAACGTGCCTTGGGCGACGCCGGCGCGCCGCGTGATTTCTGAAATGCTGGCCTCATAGTACCCCAGCTCGCCAAAGACTGCTTCGGCGGCCTCCAGAATGCGTTGACGCGTGATCTCACCGCGCGAGGGACCTGGCGTGCTCAGGCTCTCTCTGGCCGGAGTGGCGCGCTCATTCTCTGGGGCACTGGGCTGAGCTGCTTCGTCCATCATGTACTCTTGACTCTTCCTCCTAGCCGTCCTTCTAACGGGCCTCACGTGGCCTCCTTTCTCTATGGTCACATACCGGGCGCTTCGTGTCCAGTCCCTGTTATCGCCTCTGGCCGTCGCTCTATCGCTTCGCTTCCTTGCTCTGGTGCGGCGATGGCAGCGCTCTGGGCTAGTGGCGAGATGCCGAGGATCGAGGAGCCTGCTGGCCCCCTCTGAGCTTGATTTTCGGCCCGGCCTCGGGTACAGTTAGCTACATGATATATGATTCACGTATCATATTTTAGCATATCGGCCAAGAACCTGGGTAGCCGAGTCGCGGCTGGCGCTGGTGCGAGCCGCAAGAGTTTCCTCTGTGAGGAGGTCCTGCATGGAGAAAACCTTTCTTGGTCTGGGCGAATGGTTGGAGCGCCGGACCCAGCTGACGCCCGAGAAGATTGGCCTGGTCGATGTTGAGAGCGGGACCCGGCTGAGCTATCGCGCCTTGAACGAGCGGGCGCGGGCGCTGGCGATCCTGCTCAGCGAGGACTACGGAGTCGGCCCGGGCGAGCGCGTGGCGGTGCTGGCCTACAATGCGCCCGAGTATCTGGATGCCCTCTTCGCTGTGGCTCTGCTCGGGGCTATTCTCGTGCCTCTCAACTGGCGCTTGACGATTCCTGAGCTGCTGACGATTATGCGCGATTGCGAGCCGCGCCTGCTCTTGCACGATGAGGAGCACAGTCAGCGGGCCAGCGAACTGGTAGAGGCGCTGACGTCTACCGCTGGGTCTGCAGGCCCGGCGCCACGCTTGCTCTCTTGGGCAGCCTTTCCAGGGGAGGATCAGCAACTGGCGGCGCGAGCGCATCCCTTTAGGAGTACCGACGGTGAGGAGCCGGTGCTCATTCTCTATACCTCTGGCACCACGGGCGTGCCCAAGGGGGCGATGCTCTCGCATCGAATGATTACCTGGAATGCCATCAATACACAAATCAGCTGGGGACTGCGCGATGACGATATCACGCCGACCTTTGCCCCCTTCTTTCATGCTGGCGGCCTGAACGTGTTGACGACGCCGCTCTACCACTGTGGCGGCACCGTGGTTCTGCTGCGCTCCTCTGATCCAGCTCTGATCTTGCACACGATCGAGGCCGAGCGCTGCACGGTGGTCTTTGCTGTGCCAACCGTCTTTCAACTCATGCTGGAGCACCCGGCTTTTGCTACTACGGACCTGTCATCGCTGCGCTTCTGCGTGACGGGCGGCTCTTCGTGCCCGCTGCCGGTGATTCGGGGCTATGGAGAGCGGGGCGTGTTGCTGCGCCAGGGCTATGGCCTGACCGAAGTTGGCGTCAACTGTTTCAGTCTGGCGCCCGAGGATGCCCTGCGCAAAGCTGGCTCGGTGGGGCGCCCGGTCTTCCATTCGCGGGCGCGTATTGTCGACGAGCACGATCAGGACGTGGCGCCCGGCGAGGTGGGGGAGCTGGTGCTGGCGGGACCGCATGTCTGCTCAGGCTACTGGCGGCGCCCGGCGGAGACGGCGGAGGCCACACGCGGTGGCTGGTGGCATACCGGCGATCTGGCGCGCTGCGATGAAGAGGGCTACTACTACATCGTGGGGCGCAAGAAGGACCTCTTCATTTCAGGCGGAGAGAATGTCTATCCCGCTGAGGTGGAGGCCGTGCTACTCTCCCATCCGGGTGTGGCTGAGGCGGCGGTGATCGGCAGGCCAGACCCGCGCTGGGGCGAGGTGGGCCTGGCGATTGTGGTGCCGCGCGCGCCCGGCTCCCTGCGCTCTGAAGAGCTGCTGGCCTTCTGTGGCGAGCGCCTGGCCCGCTATAAGATTCCCAAGCAGATCGTCTTTGCCGAGGCCCTGCCGCGCAATGCGATGGGCAAGGTACTCAAGGCAGAGCTGCGGGCGCGCTATGTGCAGGAAGGAGAACAGTAAGGCTCCCAACCGGCAGGCAGATCTGGGGCTGGCTTTCAGGCTGCCTGGCTCAGCCGGGCAGCCTGAGCCAGACGCGAGGCTTCGCTAGGAGGTAGCTGATGGCTGGGTTCGTCTCCAGCTGCCGGCCCCAGGCCGTTAGCACAGTCCAGAGGCCGCAGAAATCTTCTTGCTGCATGTCAGCGATGGCCTGCTGGTAGAGACGGCTTAGCTCGGTCTCGCTGGCCAACCCCAGCTTGAGGTAGAAGGGGCGACCCAGCTCCAGGGTCATGACGGCATCCTGGAAGACGCTCTCATGGGCCGGGGTACCATAGGACCAGTCGATGGCGCTGGCGCGCAATCGCACATCCCGGAAGCCGGCCCGGCGTAAAAGAGGCGCCAGCATGGGGGTCATGCCGCCGTGTCGGCCATCGGCTGAGAAGCTCTGGCCAGCCTGTTTGAGACCCGCTGTGGCCAGGGCCATGAGCTGTTCGAATGCCAGACTATTGGTGAGCGGCCCCTCGGTCTCGGTCAGGCGAATGGTTCCCCCGGGTTTGAGCAGACGGCGGCACTCAGCCAGCAGGCGTGGCCAGGATGCTGGCAACATGAAGCTGGCCATGAAGCGCCCATTAATGAGATCGAAGCTGGCGTTAGGGAAGGCCAGTGCCTCCATGATGTTCATGGTTTGAAAGCGCACGTTGGTCAGGCTACGCTCTCTGGCGCGGGCGGTGGCGCGCTCAACGGCTCGCGCGCTGAGATCGATGCCTACCACCTCAACGGCGGGAAAGGCGGCGGCGACCTCAATGGCCCAACCGCCGGGGCACAGGCCAGATCGAGCACGCGCCCGCCAGCCGGTAGGGTGTGCCCTTCTTCTGGCAGGAGGCCCCCCATACCGGCGGTAATCAGTTGATCCTGATGAGCCAGGCGGGTCAGCTCAGCCTCATCTTCGGCATTGAAAGGGTAAGTGGTGCCGGGAAGTGGCCTCGGCTCGGGAGCTGACTGTGGCTGGCTGCTTGCTGCTCGGTTGGCCAGAGACTGCCTCTGAACTTCGTGCTCGCTCATACGATCACTGCTCCTTCTTGGTGAGCATCTTGGAAGAGACGACAAGGCGCGGCTTTGTCCTTGGAGAGCGGCAGCGCTGCACGAGCAGAGCTTGAGCTTCTTCTTATGGCAGAGAGAAAAGTCTCTTTTTTCTCCTCTTTACAACCTGCAACTATCCCGGTCATTCTGCTAATATCTGCTGCTTCATAGATATGTGGCATCAGCATAACATCGGTAACGCTGTATTGCAAGGGAGCGGCATAATCGGGAAGGATGAAACAGAGCAAAGGGTACAGCTGTCTTGGCCAGACTTGGGCAAGAGAACGAGCAAGATGGGCGCCCCAGGTGATGGCGATGGTGCTATAATAGCAAGGGACTTCTCCCGTGTGATATGTGAAGAAAGGAGGCACCGGACGTGAGCGAAGCAGCAGAGAGCGGCGAGAAGCGGCGTCGCGTCCTGGTGCCCGTTCGTGAGCGGGCCTTGCGCGTCGAAGATCTGGTCGTCATCGACGGCCATCGAACGCAGCGTCGCGTGCTGGCCGAGCGCTTGCAGGCGGGGGGCTATCGGCTGCAGCACACGCCCCACTTTCTCATGGCGGAGCGGGCCGAGGAGCCGCGGCGCCTGCTCGTGCACTTTTTCGCACGTCAGGAGCTGGATGCCGATCTTGGGGCCTGTTTTCTCGAAGAGTTGCGTCCTGCCGGCTGGCTGGCGACCCCTGCTGACCTGGCTCAGCTCTTTGCTGGAGTCATTGGTTCCTGTTCCCCCCGTGATCCGGCTCTGGCCTGGCGACGCTACGGCGAAAATACTCTCCAGCGCTATCGTCTTCTCCTGCAGAGCGCTCAGCCGCAGGAGCTGCCTGGACCAGCCTCGCCCATTGCCGTCTTCTCCAGCCTCTATCGTCGTGTCGCGGCCCTCATCGGGCGAGAGCCTGCCACTGCCGCTGGCACTCTGCTCGATGCCGGCTGCTCCTTCGGTTTTCTGCCTTTGCTGCTCGCCGAGGTCTGTCCCGAGTTGAGGGAGATCGTCGGTCTCGATCTGCTCCCCGACGCCTTTCTCGTTGCCCGTCAGCTAGCTGCTGAACGCGGTTGGCCGCAGGTGCGCTTTGTGCAGGCTGACCTGCGGGTGGCCGGCGAGCTGGCCCCGCTTGGGAGGTTCGACACAGTTGTGGCCCTGCACGTCCTGGAGCACTTCGGTCCCGAGGAAGGTGAGCAGGTCCTGAACAATCTGCTGGCGGCCACCAGGCGTCTCCTGGTGATCGCTGTCCCCTATGAAGAGCGGCCTGAGCCGGTCTATGGGCATCTGCGGGTCTTCTCGCCTGCCACCCTGGAAGCGCTGGGGAAGCGCTGTCTGGAGCGCTGGGGAGGACAGGGGGGACGCTACTGGTGTGAGGACTGCGCGGGCGGCCTGCTCATTGTCGAGCGCAGCCAGGACGAGGCCGAAGCGGCGAGCACTGCCGCGACGCTCTCAGGAGCACCTGCTGAGGCTTAAGGCGCCAGCGCCTGGCTGCTAGACGCGAGCCTGCTCCGCCCTGCCGGGTCTCTGCGGCAGAGGCTGACGCGGTTGACAAGGGGAGTGCCTGCCTTTTACAATACTTCTCAAGGTTGCACGTTGGTGCAAAGATCGGCGTTTGTGCCGAAACGGGCGTGCGAACGATCTCTGTTGCTCAGGGAAAGGGCACAACAGTATGACTCAGGAAAGTGACGATATTTATCTCCTGACCGAGGTGGCCAGCCTCTACTATGAAGAGAACTACACGCAGGAGCAGATTGCCAAAATGATCGGCATCTCGCGCTCCGGCGTTTCCCGCTTGCTGAGCCGCTCACGGGAGCTGGGTCTGGTTGACATTCATGTCCATCAGGTGCTGCGCACCTCTGCCGCCCTGCAAGAGGAGCTGATGGCGCGCTTTGGTCTGCAGGATGCGCAGGTGCTGGAGGCGGCGGAAGCGGAGGGGGTGGCGCTAGACCGCGTAGGGGCACTGGCGGCGCGCTATGTTGACCGGCGCATCCAGGAATCGCACGCAGAGGGGAAGCGGCCCATTCGCACGGTCGGCATTTCATGGGGGACCTCAATGCTGGAGATGCTCAAAGCATTGCGACCCCGGCGGCGCCTGCCGCTCAACGTTATCCAGCTCATGGGCAGCGTTGACACCTCTGCCCGGCCCGACATCGATGGGCCGGAGATCGCCCGTCGCCTGGCGGATGCCTACGGTGGGCGCTGCTACTACCTGCATGCGCCCCTGCTGGTGGCCGATGCCACGGTGCGCGAAGGTCTGCTCAAGGAGCGCAGCCTGCGTCGCTCGTTCCAGATGATGGAGCAGATGGACATGGCGCTGGTGGGCATCGGTGGCGCACGCCCGGAGGCCTCTGGTCTCTTCCGCGCTGGCTACCTGGATGAGGAAGAGCTGCAGGTGATTCGCAGTCAAGGTGCCGTCGGCGATATCTGCGGCTGCTACTTTGATATTGAGGGCCGCCTCTGTGCCCAGGAGCTACTCTGTCGCACGGTAACCGTCTCGTTTGAGACCTTGCGCAAGGTCCCGCTGGTAATCGCCGTAGCGGCGGGTGCAGCCAAGAAGGAGGCCATGTTTGGGGCCTTGCGGACCGGCGTGGTCAAAGTGCTGATCACTGATGAACCGGGGGCGCGCGCCCTGCTGCAGCTTGCTTCCAGCCAGGAGCTGGCTCAGCTCCCTGGCTAAGCCAGGTGCTCGCCCGCCTCGCCTGCCTGAGAAACCAGGGGACGGTGCCGCGCCGTCGAACACAGTGAGTGGGCGCCAGGCCCGCGCCGTGCTCGATCAGTCTGTCGTCCGTCCCCTCCTCCGTTCAGAGTACCACTCTGTCACCTCCTATGAAGAGGGAGGCAGAGCTTCCTCGGCAAAGTCGCGCTCGATCAGGTCGACCAGGGCCGCAACGGCCTGCTGCTCGTCTTCGCCTTCGGCGGTGATCTCCACCTCGGTGTTCTTCCCCACGGCCAGCGTCAGAATCAGGACCAGGCTCTTGGCGTTGACGCTCTTGCCTTTGCTGCTGATGGTGATTTTGCTCTTGAACTGATTGGCCAGCCTGACGAATTGCGCTGCAGGGCGGGCGTGCAGGCCAACCTCATTGCGCACAATGGTTTTTGCTTGCTGCATGCACCTCTCTCCTTCAGTCGGTGGTAGAGCACTCTGCTCCAGAGGACAGTGTACCATCTCTGCCGCTCTCTGTCGCCTCTCTGGGGCCAGCGCCGGAGCAACCCGCGATCAGAGCCGTGGGCACCGATGAGGACCGTTCACCCTGCCTGCTGGCGGATGAAGGCCCGGCACCGGTGCCCACTCCTGTTGCTGAACGGGGGGAGTGGCCAGATAGTGCCTCTATTCCGTCCGCTCGTCGAGAGCGCCGCCGTGCCTTCGACAGGGCCTCCTGGACCAGCCGAGCCGCAGCTGCGCTTAGAGCAGTAAATAGGGGTTTTCCAGCAGCTGCTTGCAGCGCTGCAGGAAGCGGCTGCCTGTAGCCCCATCGAGGACGCGGTGGTCGGCGGAGAGCGAGACCTTCATCACGGGGCGGATCTCCAGATGGGCCGTCGGCTCGGCTGGGCCATCCTTGCGCTCTTCGACGACCACGCCGCGCCGCGTCACCTTGCCGACGGCGAGGATGGCGCTCTGGCCCGGGGGAATGATAGCGTGGAAGGTATCAATGCCGTACATGCCCAGGTTGGAGATGGTGAAGGTGGCTCCGCTGAGGTCGTCGGGTGAGAGCTTGCCGGCCCGTGCTCCCTCCACGAGACGGCGCAGATTGCGGGCCAGTTCAGGCAGGCTCTGGCGATCGGCATAGCGGAGGACGGGTGTCAGCAGAGATTGGCCGGTATCGACGGCCACGCCAATGTGAACCGCGCGCCAGCGGCGAATAACCTCCTTGCCTGGGCCGCGGCTATCGTCGAGCGTGGCATTGACCTCGGGAGAGGCACGCAGAGCAGCAGCCACCGCGCGAATGATGATGGCCGTCAGGGAGGGGACCTCTTCGCCCTGGGCTGCGAGGCTGGCGGCCAGGCGCTGGCGACAGCGTTCCGCCTCGCTCATATCGATCTCCAGGTCAAGATAAATATGGGGCATGGTAGTGACGCTGGCCAGCATGCGCTGCCCGATGAGGCGCCGCGTCGGCGAGAGTGGGATGACCTCGGCCTCCTCGCTCTCTGCTGAGGTGGCCACAGGCGTGGGCGCTGCAGGAGCCTGTGACCGGGACTGGGCCACTGCCGCACTGGCCGTGGCGCCATCGACCGGGGTGCTTTGAACCGTCTCCTGCTGCTGGCGGAGCGCCAGGGCTGTCTCGACATCGGCGCGCGTCACCTTCTCGCCTCTCTTCTGCTCGGCCAGAGCCGCCAGGTCTACCTGATGCTCGCGAGCCATCTTGCGCGCCAGCGGCGTGGCCCGCACCTCTGGGCCTGCCTGCTGAGCCGGCTGGGTGGCCACGAAGGCCAGGATATCGGCGCGCGTCAGCGGAGGCTCGAAGCCAGCCGCTACCACGGCGCGCAAATCGACGGCGTGCAAAGCCGCCTCGCGCTTGGCTGCGGGCGTACTGGCGATGCGCGTTTCTTCCGTGGGTGCCTCTGCCGGGCTGGACGGGGCTGAGACTGCGGTTGAGGAAGGAACGTCGGCGGCAGGAGAGGAGAGAGAAGGATGCTCCTGGCGATGGGCGGAGGCCACAGCCGCAGTGGCAGCCGAGCTAGCAGCAGCGGCAGCAGCAGCCGGATCGCGCCCCTCCGCCAGCAAGAGGGCCAGCGGGGCGCCCACCTCCAGTGTCTCCTCCTCGCCGGCCAGAATCTTCAGGAGCTGACCCGTACAGGGGGCCTCGACCTCCAGAGCGACCTTATCGGTCATCACCTCGACCAATGGCTCCCCTTTCTCAAAGCGCGCCCCCTCGCTGAGAAGCCAGCGCACCACCGTGCCTTCGGTCATCGTCATGCCCAGCTTGGGCATTGTCAGCGTACGTTGCTCATGCTGCGTCTGCATCGCGCCGTCACCTCTGCCTTGTCTGCTTAGCTGGATTACCTGGGACTGCCCGGCGGCTGAGCCAGCTCACAGCGGCCTCCGCTGCAACAGGCGTCTGGCGGCCTGATAAATATCCTCTTCCTGGGGCGTGGCCCGTCGTTCGAGAGTTCGGTTGTAGGGAATGGGCGTCTCGGCCCCGCCCAGGCGCAGGATCGGTGCATCGAGATAGTAGAAGGCCTCGCTAGAGGCAATGCGGGCCGCGATCTCACCACCGAAGCCGCCGGTCAGCACGGCCTCATGGACGATCAGCACCCGCCCGGTCTTGCGCGCCGAAGCGATCAGGGTCTCCTCATCGAGGGGACGCAGCGTGCGGGGATCGACCACCTCGGCCTCGATACCCTCCTCGGCCAGGCGTGCGGCCACGGCCAGGGCGCGCGGCACCATAATCGAGAGGGCGATAATTGTCAGGTCCTTGCCGGGACGCTTAACTTCGGCCTGCCCGATAGGGATCGTCCATTCGCCACGAGGCACGGGCCCTTTGTAGCGATAGAGCAGCTTGTGTTCGAGGAAGATCACCGGATTGGGGTCGCGGATGGCCGAGAGCAGCAGCCCCTTGACGTCGGCAGGCGTCGAAGGGAGGACCACCTTCAGACCGGGCACGTGGGCAAACCAGGCCTCCAGGCTCTGCGAATGCTGAGCTGCCGCGCCGGTGCCCGAGCCGAGCGGGGCGCGGAAGACCACCGGCACCTGCGCCTTGCCGCCGAACATAAAGCGTAGTTTGGCCCCCTGGTTGACGATCTGGTCCATGCCGATGGCCATGAAATCGCTGAACTGGAATTCGGCGACCGGGCGCATACCGGTGAGGGCGGCGCCGATGGCACAGCCGGCCAGAGCGGCCTCCGAGATCGGTGTATCGCGCACGCGCTCCTCGCCAAACTCATCGATGAGGCCATAGGTCACGCCGAAGGCCCCGCCATAGATACCGATATCCTCGCCCATCAGGAAGACGCGCGGATCACGCCGCATCTCCTCGCGCAGGGCCTCGCGAATGGCCTCGGCGTAGGTCATCTCCTGAACCTGGCTCTGAGCCGCTTCTGCCTGCTGAGGCGTGCCGGCGGCGACGGTTGTCGGGAGAGAAGAAGGACCGCTCATGCGTACACTCCTTCCAGCAGAGAGTCGGGATCGGGTTCGGGGCTGGCCAGGGCGAACTGATAGGCTTCCTCGATAGCCTGGTAGGCCGCAGCTTCCTCGCGCTCGATCTCCTCTTGAGTCATCAGGCTGTGCTCGCGCAGATAGGCGGTCAGCCGCTTGATGGGATCGCGCTCCTGCCAGGCGCGGATCTCATCGCGTGTGCGGTAGCGGTTCTGGTCGCTCTTGGAGTGACCTTTGTAACGATAGGTGACGGCCTCGATCAGAGTGGGACCCTGGCCGGAGCGGGCGCGAGCAGCGGCGCGTGAGACGGCTTCGTAGACGGCAAAGACATCGTTGCCATCGACGCGCTCACCGGGGATACCGTAGGCCACAGCGCGCTGAGCAATGGTCTCGCAGCGCATGGCCTTCCGTACGGCCATCGACATGCCGTACTGGTTATTCTCACAGAGGAAAATGACGGGCAG
This sequence comes from Thermogemmatispora aurantia, assembly GCF_008974285.1. Classification (GTDB taxonomy): domain Bacteria; phylum Chloroflexota; class Ktedonobacteria; order Ktedonobacterales; family Ktedonobacteraceae; genus Thermogemmatispora; species Thermogemmatispora aurantia. Next base: position 383,415 of record NZ_BKZV01000004.1, read on the forward strand.
GTCCCAGATGGAGGCCAGGTTAAGTGACTCGTGGAAGGTGCCTTCGTTGGCGGCGCCATCGCCAAAGAAGCAGAGACAGACACGATCAAGACCCTGCATCTTGATGCTGAGGCCGACACCGGTGGCAATGGGAATGCCGCCGCCGACCACGCCGTTGGCTCCAAGGTTACCGGAGGCCACGTCGGCGATGTGCATCGAACCGCCGCGTCCGCGGCAGTAACCGGTCTCCTTGCCAAGCAGCTCGGCCATCATCAACTTGAGGTCTGCCCCTTTGCTGATGCAATGACCGTGACCACGGTGGGTGCTGGTGATATAGTCATCGGGCCGCAGGGCCTGTAAAGCCCCAGCGGCGGTGGCCTCTTCTCCGATGGAAAGATGGGTCGTGCCGTGGACCTCGCCGCGCATGAAGAGTTCGTCCACCTTCTCTTCGAAGGCGCGAATGCGGTACATGGTCTGCAGCAGGCTGCGCATCTGCTCGGGGGAGAGGGCGGGAACCGCTTCAGACATAGCTGGCGTCTCCTGCTGTGTTGCACAAATATTCAATGATGCACACATATTCAATGTACCATGAGAGGGAGAGCCTGTCAATAGGCGGGGCGGGAGGCCACTTTCGGCTCTCCAAGCCGGGTTTCTCTAGAGAGAGCATGATCAAGAGGCTCTTGGAGAGCTTTTACTATGAAGCCAGTTTTCCTGCTCAGGGGGTGCTGGAGAGAAGCCCTGAATGAAGGGAGGCATAGCCGGGCAGCCGGGGTCCTGCTGGGACAGGAGTGCTGGCTGACCTGTCGCCAGCAGGACTGGCCTCTTGCTACCCCTCGTTCACGGCGATCTGCAGCATGCTTTGCAGGCAGGCACTGATCTCCTGGGGCGTCTGCAGGGAGATAAGGCGTGTGTAGAAACCGGGTTGCTGCAGCGCGCAGGTCACGGCCTGGAGGAAAGCCAGCTGTGTATCACCCGAAGTCAGCACGGGGAAAATAGCCAGCCGGCAGAGATGCTGCCGTGTGGGATCATCCATTGCCTGAAAAGGCAGGGCCTCGCTGAGCAGAGCCACGACCAGCGCTGGGCGCAAGACGTGCTCGAAGTCGACGTGGGGTAGGGCCACGGCGAAATCGCCGAAGTCCAATCCTGTTGGATACTGCCGTTCGCGCTCCTGGACCCCCTCCAGATAGCTCGGGCGCACCTGGCCGCGCCGCAGCAGCTCCTCATGCACGCGGGCAAACAACTCCTCCTTGCTCCTGACCGTCAGGCCCCACAAGACCAGCACTGGCATCGTGACCCCGTTGAGGGTCAACTCTAGCTCGATCGGTTCCATTTCCCGAACAATACTCTCTCCTCGCGTAGTCGATCGCTTCCTTTCTTATCTGATGCTGTCTCCTGATGAGTCGGGCGAGTGGCCCACGGGCCAGGCTCTCAACGCCGTGTCCGATTCGTGGCGCTGGCGGGATGAAGGTGCCGCACTGGCTGGTGTAGCTGACGCGGCGCTGCCGACTGAGGGGCCAGGCGAGCCAGTAAACGGGCCAGGCCCTCTGCAGTAAAGCCCGCCTCTGCGCGCAGGGCCTCGGGAGTGGCCCGCCGTATCCAGAGGCCGTGGCGCGTTGGCATATAGCGCACGCGGGCCGCCGCTTCCTGCCAACGCGGCTCCAGAGCCTGCAGAAGCTGCTGTGGCGTCTCCGGCTGAGCGGGATCGTAGGCCGGTAGCAGCTCCTGCACCCAACGTCGCAGCTGCTGGCGCAGACGGATCACCCCCCGCAGGCCCCAGCAGACCACGCCCATCCAGGCCAGCAAGAGCAAACCAATGGGCAAGGAATGGGTCAGATAAGCGTTTTCCAGGGCGCGCCCCAAAGGCCCCATCAAATAGTCGACCAGAACGCCGATCATCGTTGGTTGGCTCCCTTTCTTCTGCTTGCTCTCCGTCCCATTAGCCTGGCCAGGCCAGGCAGGCCCTTCCTCGGCCCACAGCCAGCCGGGCGCTCGATCGCCCTGGTTCCAGCCGCACCGCGGCGGGCCAGAGCGATCCGCCCGCTGACCGTGTAGTGAGCCTGGCCGGCAGGCAGACAGACAGGCAGACAGGCAGGCAGACAGACAGACGGTCCAGAGCTGCCTTTAGCCCTGGCCAGCGATCGCCTGGCCGCCGGCGCCCTCGGCCTCGATCCCGACCCCGGTTTCGTTCTCCGGTGTCTCTACCTCCTCGCGCACGTAGAGGGCCTTATCGTCGATGCCCGGCACATGCGAGCGGCAATAGAGGAAGTAGGCGATATAGCAGGCCACCGTGAAGGCCACCCACAGTGCCGACCAGATCAAGAAGACCGGTCCGTAGGAGCCAACCTGCTGCAGCGAGAAGAAGAAGACCAGTGCAAAGGAAATCAAGTGAGCGCCGGAGTCGAGGCTAGAGATCGAGATCGCTCCCTTGGGGATAGCGAAGTGAGCGCCCTTAGCCAATACCACCGTCATCGGTGCCAGGAAAGTACCCACCGACAGAATGCCGGCCATAAAAATCGTGGCGATGATCACCCCACGGATCACATTGCCGCGTGACCAGGTGGTGGCCCAGATCACCAGGAAGGGCAGGACCGCCAGATCGGTAAAGGGCAGCACATGGTTCAAACCGAGGAAGCTGAGGACGATCGCCAGGATGAGCGTAATCGGCACCATCAGCAGGGCCACCGTCATGTTATTGGCGAAGCCGATCACAATGGCGGCATCCAGGCCGATGTAGAGTTCCCGGCCCGGGAAGCGCTGGCTGATGAACGTCTGTGCGCCCTCCGAGAGCGGAACCAGACCCTCCATCAGGATAGCCACCATGCGCGGCAGGACCAGCATCACGGCGCCCAGCGTAATGCCAGTCGTCAGGATCTTGGCGAAGGACCCACCGAAGTCGCTGCTCAGGCCCGGGAAATAGGCCAGGAGGCCAATGAGCAGGCCCAGGACCAGCCCGATGATCATCGGCTCGCCGACGATGCCGAAGCGCTCCTGAATGGTGCCGGTATCGGCGTGCAGCTTATTGAGGCCGGGAATGCGGTCCAGCAGCTTGTTCAAGACCCAGCCGACCGGCGACCAGTCGACGGTACTGCTGTGCGGCAGCGAGATGCCCGGCAGGCCGTAGTAGTCCTGAACGATGGGCGCTGAAAGATCGGCCAGCTTGAGGATGAACAGCTCAGTGAGCAGAGCCAGCGCCAGGGCGATAAAGAAATTCCCGGTGATGACGTAGACGAAGGCCGCGGTAAAGATAAAGTGCCAGTAGTTCCACATGTCGATGTCGAGCGTCTTGACGAAGCGCACGACAATCAACAGCAGGTTGAGCAGGATACCCAGAATGAAGACCCAGGGAACAACGGAGACGGTGCCGAAGGAGATGGCGGCGGCCACCGGCCAGCCAACATCGATGACGTCGAGATGGATGCCGAGGTTGTTGACCATCGCCTGCGCCGCCGGCCCCAGCGTATTGACCAGTAGGCCGATGACGAGGTTGATGGCGATGAAGCCAACGCCGATGGTGATGGCGGCCCGCAGCGAGCGCCCAAGAGGCATGCGGAAGATCATGCACAGAATGAAGATGATGATGGGCATCATGACGCTGGGGCCAAGATTCAAGATATAGTTGATAACGGCCATAACAGCGGACATGGCTGGTTCCTCCTACCCGTAGTGAGGATAAAAAGCCGACTCTTGGCGTACATCTTCGCTCTTGCTCGCGATGTACGCCCGTTCGCAAACCTTGCGGTGATTGTCTGCCGTTTTGCCTGCCTATCCTCTACGCACTTGCCAGGGGCCTTCCTTGTTGGAGCACCTCAGCTCAGCTGGCGCTGAGGGTCTTGAGATAGGCGGCAATCTCGTCGGCGAGCTGGTCGGCGCCCACGCCGCTGATGAGCGGCAGGCCATTAAAGACCTTGATAGGGACCTTCACAGCGACCTGGGTGGTCGAGACGATAGCGTGTGGTCGGAAGGTGGAGACTTTGCCAGCGACTTCGGCGGCTTTACACGAGGCGGTTGTAACGCTGAGGCCGCGACTCTTGAGCAGGCGCTTGAGTTTGTCGGCGGCCAGGGTCGAGGTGGCGATCCCGGTACCGCAACTGACGAGGATGCGTAGATCGGACATGGGCGGAAAAACCTCCTGGCAACTGGTCACAGCTCTGTGAAGTGCTCCCGACTCGTTTCTCCGCTGCCCAGCTGGAGACACGAGAGGGGCGACGGCTCTTCCTTGAAGAGAAAATATCAGGAAGGAAGGCTGATGCTTCTGCTGGCCTTGTCCCGCGACGCCGCAGGGGGCCATATGTTGCTCTCCTCTGCTCTTCTTGCTCTCCCTCCTTTCAAAGGGCACACCTGAAGATTTTAAAATGGTCGATCGCTCGATTTGTAAAGTTGTGCCCTTACTATAAACTGCTCCATTCCGGTTGTTTCTATGGTACCTGATGGTGACGACCGTTGTCAACCCTTGTGCATAAGTGGACAATTGTTCACTGCCGCTCGCCCGGGCAGGGAAATGTCGCTTGTGCGCGCTAGAGGGCTGGACGCTGGCCACAGTGGAAGGTCGCGTGGGGAGGCGACTGGGCGGTTTTTCTCTATGCCGCCCGCTTGACATTCGCCAGAGGGCAAGGTATACTATGCACAAAATATCGAATGTGCACAAAGGTGAAACGGTGTTCGACCAGCGGAGTGCAGCGAGGCACGTTGTGGCCATTGTCCTGGCGGCAGGTCAGGGCAGACGCATGGGGCTGCCGATCAACAAGATTTTCCTGCCGATTCACGGCAAGCCGGTGATTATCTACACGCTAGAAGCCTTTGAGCGCTGTCCTGTGATTGACGAAGTCTTGCTCGTTGCTGCCGCTGGCGAGGAGGAGCAGCTTGCCAAGCTGACGCAAGCGGCCCACTGTCAGAAAGTCAGGCGCATCGTCCAGGGCGGTCCGACGCGGCACGCCTCCGAGCAATGTGCGCTGGAGGCCCTGCGCCCGCGCATCGAAAGCGGCGAGATCGACCTGATTCTGATCCATGATGGGGCTCGTCCCTTTGTGCTCCCCGAGCGCATCCAGCAGCTGGTCGAGACGGCGCGTGCCTGTGGTGGGGCCATTCTGGCCATGCCGCTGCAGGAGGAGGAGCTGATCGTCGAGGTTGACGAGCAGCAGGCTATCTGTCGCCGCTTCGCCGGTCAGCGGGCCTGGCGGGCCCAGACGCCCCAGGCTTTTCGTGCGGCCTGGTTGCTGGCGGCCTACGATCGGGCGCGTCAGGACCAGTTTGAGGGGACCGACACGGCGGCCTCTCTGGAGCGTCTCGGCTATCCGGTGGCGGTGGTCGAAAGCGATCAGAGCAATCTGAAGATCACCACCGCTTACGACCTGTTGCAGGCCGAGCGGCTCTGTCGCCACTATGGCCTCTAGGTGGGTCAAGTCTGGCGTTGCTGCCAGGGAAGGAGGGGGGCGCCCTGCGGAAGGGGCTTCAGGTTCTGGTCTATTGCCTATTTCTTGTTTCTTGAGCGTTGAGTCGTCCATCTGTCTGTTTACGTCGCTGAACTTCGCCTTGCTGGCAATGCGTGATGGAGGGCAGGCCCTGGCCGGGTGAGCTGGGTGGGGTTGGGCTGAGCTGGCGAGAGTGCCTTGAGTGAGCGCTCCAGCTCCAGCCGAGCTGTCCTGTTCCTCTCCATCGCTGATCGATCGTCGAGGAAAGAGGGGGCGTCGCTCGCTATGATAGCCTGCCAGACTGAACTGGACTGCCTCTACTGCGGTCGTCCGACGGTGCACACGGTCTTTTATGCCTCGCTCTATATCAAGCGGATCGTCTGCCATCGTTGCGCCCACGCCGTTGAAAAGCCAGCGGCTGTCTTACTTCGTCAATATTGTCGTGATCTCCCCTGGCGGGCTACCGCCCTCGCGCGTCGCCTAAAGCATGAGGCGCAGGCCGATCCACTGCTCTTCGTCTCCAGCTTGCCCCGGCGCGTGGTCAACAAACCGATCGAGCTTTCCCGCGAGCTGGCCGAGGTCTGTCTGTAGGAGCTGAGCTGATCGCGGCTCTATCTGGCCCTGTGCCTGCCGCGTTAGAGTATGACATCAGGAGGTTCGTATGATCGAGCAAGTTGCCCTCGTTGCCCTGGTGGCCTGGTGCTTGCAGCTTGCCCTGGCCTACTGGCAGGCGCGGCGCTTCTATCGCGAGGTGAGCCGTCTGCGCCGGCTGGGGCCGTGTGCCACAGCCATGGCTGGGGGGCGCTACCGTGGACGCACCTATGTAGTACTTGTGGCCCATCCCCAGCAGCGCACTATTCTGGCGGCCCGGCAGCTTCGAGGCTTCACGGTCTTTGCACGGCTCCGTCCCCTGCCCCAGGTTGAGGGGTGGCCTCTGGACGAATTGCTCTCGCCCGAGCGGCTCAGCGCGGCTGGCCTGGCTCCACGTCTGGCCGAGGCGGTCGGGAGCGCTACCAATACGCTCCTGGAGGCGCTCGAGCGCCGAAAGGCGGGGGCCGCTGCAGAGGCTGACGGGGGTGTAGTCGCGCCGCGCCGGTCGCTGCAGCCGTTGGTCTGAGGGGAGGGTTGTCGCTCACTCGCTCAATTGCCGACTTCCTCGCTCGGTGGGAAAGCTGAGCGGTCCTCGCCGGGTGCTACCTGGCTCTGGCTGCGGCCTGCTGTCCTGTGTGGTGGCCTGAGAGGACAGAAGATTGTCACATTGTCCTTTTGTCTGGAGGTGATCTTGTGGAGATCGCAGCCCGTATTGCCGAGGGGTTCATCGGCATGTTCCAGAAGGGGGGCACGACCTTCGTCGGTCTGGTCACGGGCATCATTCCCCTGCTGATCGTGCTGATGACTGCCGTCAATGCTCTGGTGCGCCTCATTGGTCCTGAGCGCATCGACAAAGTGGCCATGATCAGTAGTCGCAACGTCTTGTTGCGCTATCTGGTTCTGCCCTTCCTGGCCGTCTTCTTCCTGACTAACCCGATGGCCTACACGATGGGGCGCTTTCTGCCGGAGAAGCAGAAGCCGGCCTTCTATGATGCGGCGGTATCCTTTGTCCATCCCATTCTTGGTCTCTTTCCCCATGCCAACCCAGGCGAGATCTTTGTCTGGGCCGGTATTGCGGCGGGCATCACGAAGCTCGGGCTGGGACTGGGAGATCTGGCGATTCGCTATTTCCTGGTGGGCCTGTTAGTGATCTTTATTCGCGGGCTGGTGACGGAGCGCATCACGGCCATCATGTGGGCGCGGCGCTCGGTGCCCGAGGGCCAGAGCCAGGGTGAGGAGTCAACGTCGGCAGCCGAGGCGGCCCCTGCTGTGGAAGCGGGCGGGGCGGCCTTCGCTAGCGGAGAGGAGGCGTAGTCATGCAAGTTGTGGCGCGTGGTCTGGAGGCCATTGGGCGGGCCGTTGGCAATGTGGTCGGCATTCTGTATCAGGCTGGCCGCGACACCATTGACCAGGTGATCCGCAATATTCTGCCCTTTATGGCCTTCATCAGCATGGTCATCGGCATCATTCTCTACACGGGGATCGGCAACATTATTGCTCATACCCTGTCGCCGCTGGCCTCAAATATTTTCGGACTGCTGCTGATGTCGGTGATCTGTGCCATTCCGATTCTGTCGCCGTTGCTGGGTCCCGGGGCGGTGATCGCTCAGGTGGTGGGGACGCTGCTGGGCGTGGAGATCGGTCTGGGCCATATTCCGCCGCAGTATGCGCTGCCGGCTCTCTTTGCCATTAATCCGCAGGTCGGTTGTGACTTTATCCCGGTCGGGTTGGCGCTTGGTGAGGCCGAGCCGGAGACGACCGAGATCGGGGTGCCAGCGGTTTTGATGTCGCGCCTGATCACGGGGCCGCTGGCGGTGGTCATTGCCTATCTGGCGAGCTTTGGGATGTATGCCGGCCACTGAGGCTGGCTGAGCAAAAGAGAGCGGACGCGCGGCGGGGTGTGCTGCGGCTCGGGCCAGGCGGGGTGACGGCCACGGCACTCGGGGACTGGCTGACCTGTCCTGCCTGCTACTGGCGCTGGTTGATTGACCTGAGATCTGGCCTGAGCCGAGCCTTGAGCTACTGAGTGAGGTGCGAAGAGAAAGGAGTGTGCGACGATGCCTTATCGTGCTGTCAAGATTTCGCGAGGACGCGGTGGCTGGGGCGGGCCGCTGGTTGTCAAGCCCGAGCCAGGAAAGGATCTGATCTATTGCGTGACCGGTGGGGGCATTCATCCGGTGGCGCAGCGCATTGCGGAGCTGAGTGGCGGGCGAGCTTTCGATGGCTTTCGTTCGTCGGCCCCTGAGAAGCAGATTGCCTGTGTGGTGATTGACTGCGGCGGGACGGCGCGCATCGGGGTCTATCCGATGAAGAAGATTCTGACTATCGATGTGAAGCCGAGTTCGCCCTCGGGGCCGCTGATGAAGTTCATCACGGAGCAGCTCTTTGTGTCGGGGGTGCGCCCCGAGGATGTGACGCTGCTTGAGGAGTCCTGATGACGGGGGCTGGTCGGGCCTCGCTCTCGTTGGCGCTGGCTGGTGCTCTTTGGGCTGCTGGCGAGGGTGGAGTCAGCGCAGGGGCGGGGCAAGGCTGGCGCTGAGTTGTCTAGAGGGCGGGCGGCTGTTGTGATCGCTTGCTCAAGGAGGGAGGAGGAGAGACGGCCATGTCGATGCTGCGTTTCAATCACTTTCCTGGGGCGGGAATGGCGGGCGCCGAGGGGGCGGGGACCGCTGGGGAGGGGATGGAGCTGGGTGTGGGGAGGCGGGTTTTGCTCAAGTATCGGGCGATGATTGGGGAGATTGGGCCGCAGGTGCCGGAGTTCCTGCCGCATGGCATTTTGATTTTCTTTGGTCCGCAGGCGCCGGCGGAGCTGCGCGAGGTCTCGCTTGTCCATTCGGGGGCGACGTTGCAGGGGGCGATCGAGGTGGGCGACTGGCTTTGCTTCCGGGAGCCGTCTGACGATGGCGGCGAGGTAGGTCGGGTGTTCACGTATCGGGTGACGGCGGTCGGCGAGGTGGCCAGTGCCAATCTGGCCGAGCTGGGTCATCTGGTGGTGCATTTCGATGGCGCGGCGGAGGCGGCGCTGCCCGGGACGATCTCGGTGGAGCCGGCTCTGCTCCATCTGCCCCCGGTGGGAACCATTCTGGAATTGCTCAGACTGGAGGATTGCCACGAGCTATGAATCTGGTTGCGGAACTTGAGGCGCGTCAGCGCGAGGGGCGTCCGATCCGTGTGGGGCTGGTGGGGGTTGGTCAGATGGGGGCGGGTCTGATTGCTCAGGTGAGTCAGATGCAGGGCATGGAGGTAGTGGCGGCTGCCGATATTGAGACGGAGCGAGCTGTGGCGGCCTTCCGCGCCTGTGGCTATAGTGAGGAGGAGGTGCTGCTCTTGCCGCCTGGGGCCAGCAGCCACGAGGCCGATGCGGCGGTGCGAGCTGGCAAGCGGGTGGTGACGGCGCGGGCGACCTTGGTCCCTGATATCGCTTCGCTGGATGCTGTGGTGGAGGCTACGGGCGTGCCTGCTGTGGGGGCGCTCGTCGCCTATCGGACGATTCTGGCGCGTCGTCATATCATCATGCTCAATGTGGAGACCGATGCTACAATCGGCTATTTGCTGAAGCGTATGGCCGATGCGGCAGGCGTGGTTTATACGACCTCGGCAGGCGATGAGCCGGGGGCGATTTTGGAGTTGTATGATTTTGCTCGCTCGCTCGGCTTTGAGATTGTGGCGGCTGGCAAGGGGAAAAATAACCCGCTGGACCGCGGTGCGACGCCGGAGCAGTTGGCCGAGCAGGCGCGGAGCCGGCATATGAGTCCCCATATGCTGACATCGTTTGTCGATGGGACGAAGACGATGGTGGAGATGACGGCAGTGGCCAATGCGACGGGGTTGGTGCCGGATGTCAGTGGAATGCATGGGCCGCAGGCGACGCCAGAGACGCTGGCGCAGATTTTTTGTCCGCGTGAGGATGGGGGCATTCTGGGACGACGGGGTGTGGTTGATTATGCGCTGGGAAGCGTGGCGCCGGGGGTCTTTCTGGTGATTACGACTCAGCAGCCGAAGGTGATTGAGGATTTGCGCTATTTGCGCCTGGGCGAGGGACCATACTGGGCGCTCTATCGTCCGTATCATCTGGCCAATCTGGAGACGCCGCGTTCGATTGCCCAGGCGGTTCTGTATCAGCAGGCGACGCTGGCGCCAGCGGGGCCACCGGTGGCGGAGACGACGGCGGTGGCGAAGCGCGATTTGCAGGAGGGGGAGGTGTTGGAGGGGTTGGGGGGAACGTCTCTCTATGGCAATATTGAGCGGGTCGAGGTGGCGCGGGCGCAGCGAATGCTGCCGTTGGGGTTGACGGCGCGGGCGCGGGTGCGCCGTCCAGTGGCTCGCGGTCAGACGCTGACCTACGATGATGTGGAGCTGGATGCCCATTCCTTTATAGTGCAGGCACGGCGTATGCAGGATGCACTGATTTACGATGGGGAGCCACCGCTGTAGCTGAGAGGATAGGCCCGGTGTCAAGGCAAGGGGGATTACGGTGGATGCACCTCTGATGCTGTTTGCCGTTGATGGCTGGACTGACTGGGCGGGGGCAGATGAGAGCGGATAGCCTGGCTCTCTGCTGCTCCCGCCTTCATTGTGACTGACTGGCTGAACTGACTGGGAGAGGGTCGAGGGTGGGCGTGAAAAGGCCCTTTTGAGGGGCTGATTCGAAACTCTCCGGGCTCTCCCCGGAAATGCGGTCAGATTCTGACCGCATTTCCCTGGAAGCATGCATCTTTTGCTGCTTTTATCATTGAAAGTATGTTGATGCTCTCTCGAAACTCGCCCCTTGCGGCTTGCAAAAAACGAGTTTCGAGAAAGGTCGTGATACGATAGATTTTGGCAGGCGGGAGGAGAAGAAAATGAGGCTCTCAGAAGCCAAAAACGGGGCCTCGATCGTTATAGAATAGGTGAGAAGTATCCCTAATGCTCCTCCGCTGCCTGCGGTTGCAGGGGAGTCGATCCGCACGAGGATACTGAAAGGAACAGGCAATAATGCGATGCCTGGCCAATGGTGTTCCGTTGCAGGGGAGTCGATCCGCACGAGGATACTGAAAGGCTCCCCTCACCCTCACGCGGGCGCGCCGGATTTCCGGGTTGCAGGAGAGTCGATCCGCACGAGGATACTGAAAGAGTCACGGCCTCGACGACGACTCTCCTGCTTTTTAAGGTTGCAGGGGAGTCGATCCGCACGAGGATACTGAAAGGAAAACATCTTGAGGTCAGCCGCGTTTTTGGTATACTGAGTTGCAGGGGAGTCGATCCGCACGAGGATACTGAAAGGCCTCACGCAGCACACGATTGCACGCGCGCAATCCACGTTGCAGGGGAGTCGATCCGCACGAGGATACTGAAAGTTGACGGCGGCAAGACCTGGCAGCCGGCGGCAATAGTTGCAGGGGAGTCGATCCGCACGAGGATACTGAAAGGCCTCACGCAGCACACGATTGCACGCGCGCAATCCACGTTGCAGGGGAGTCGATCCGCACGAGGATACTGAAAGCACACCGCTCCTTGAGCGGCTGGCGGACGAGCTTAGTTGCAGGGGAGTCGATCCGCACGAGGATACTGAAAGGTTACATTTACACCAGCGCAAAGGGCCAAAGGGCCAAAGTTGCAGGGGAGTCGATCCGCACGAGGATACTGAAAGCGCTTCCCCACATCAGCAGGGAGATCAGGGCAAACAAGAGTTGCAGGGGAGTAGATCCGCACGAGGATACTGAAAGGCAGCGGTAACTCTGTGCCAGGTATTCCAGATCTGACGTTGCAGGGGAGTAGATCCGCACGAGGATACTGAAAGTAGTGTTGGTAGGAAATGCTGTCGGTCAAAATATCACGTTGCAGGGGAGTAGATCCGCACGAGGATACTGAAAGCCACGAAATTGCGAGATCTTGCGCGTGATCTTGGGATCGTTGCAGGGGAGTAGATCCGCACGAGGATACTGAAAGCGTTCCGGTTGCCAGCGCAGGGTCGACGTCCGGGCACTGAGTTGCAGGGGAGTCGATCCCCACGAGGATACTGAAACACAAGGGTACTGAAAGAAAGCATGAAAAAAACGGCGCCCGCAAGTCAATCCCACGAGCGCCGTTAGCCGTTTGCGGTCACAGCCTACCTGGAGCCGGACATGGCACTATGAACCTCCTGCGCCACTCCCGGCAGATCGTGACGCAGCTCGTAGTCACTTACCAGACAAACCCTCGGTCCAAGCTCCTGCAAGGGATGTCCGGTTTGCTTATAGTCTTGCTCAACAGGATAAGTACCGACAGCGAGCAGGTTGCCATCCTCGTCCTTCGCAAGCAACGGCACTAACTGACCCGCCAGCCAGCCCGGCTGATGACAGTCGTAGCCCTGCAGCGTCAGAAACTGAGCCAGGCCCTCAAGCTGTCGCCTCTGCTCCTCCAGGGAGAAGGCCGCCGGCGCTCGCTGCTCGACAATCGCCTGCAGCAGGCGCCGGCCAAGATGACGGTCGAGGCGATAGTGCAGCATGCGGTTGCCATAGTTGCGCAAACAACGATAACAGGACTGCTCGCAGTTCTCTGGGCACTCCTTGAGAATCTCTAGCGTCTTGTCAAGCAACTGCTCGATCTCCTGGCCTACCTGAGTGGCATAGCCCGCCCCACCGGCCAGCGCATCGAACAGGAAAAAGTCAATACTGCGTCCTACCAGCACGCCATTGCCCATCGGCGTGTAGTTCCAGCCGATGCGCAGCTCGCCCGACTGGATGTCCAGCAGGCGAGTGGCTGCCAGTTGCAGGGCCTGGGCCAGCGTATGGGCGGCATCCGCCAGCCAGCTCTGCCCAACCTCATAGCGCGTCCCCCAGGGCAGCGTCAGGCGTAGCAACAACAGATCACTTCGGAAGATATGGCCGAGATAGCCATACCAGTATGAGCGGCTTTTACAATATTGCTCCTGGGCACTCAGGAAAGGACGCGGGTGAGCATGATAAGAGGAACCTTCCAGCGCCGCGCTGCTCGCCCCAACCACAGCGGCGCCACAGCTCCGACAGATAGTGAAGCCGGTGCCACCAGGGCCGGCATTGACGATGAGCAGCTCCTGATTCTCCTTGTATGCCCAGGCTGCGCCCCCGTTCGACGTCTCCCGATCCAGACGGTCGCGACTGGTCAAGGGCATCACCTGATGAGCCGCCGTGTAGATGACTCCCTGCTCTTGCTGAGCACTGTGGGCAGACGAGCGACGCTCACGCGAAGTGGCCCCCCACGGCGCAAAGGCTGGCGGATCAAGAATCTCCTGTTCTCGTAAGGGGGTATGACACTGGGGACAGGGCTGTTCCAGCACTCCGGTGCTGCCGTTTGCTCCCCTGCGGGTGGTGGTCTCTTCAAGATAGCCACAGACCTGACAGAGCAGAAAACGTCGTCGGGCCTGCTTAAAGAAGCGCTCCACCGGCGACGGTGCATTGCTGGGGGCCAGACCAGGAAAGAGCGTCACGTAGATGCCGCCGCTCTGATAGGTCTCCTTATTCACCACCAACTCACGCCCGGGCGCGTACTCCGTCAGTGCGATATCGACGCTCTGCTGCGGACGCTCCCGAAAGCCAAATCGCTGATGATTCTTCTTTTCGATGACGAAGCTGCGCAGCTCGCGCGGAAAAGCATACTGTGGCAGCAGGCCCTGATCAAAGAGCAGGTCAAGTAAGAGAACCTCTTTCACATCATCGGCGCTGCTGGCGCTCATCCAGCCCGCCGACAGGAGCAGGCGCTGCTCCTCGAACTCCCGCTGCAGCTCCTCCAGACGCTCGCAGAGCCTGGCCCCAATCTCGCCAACGATGGCAAACTTGCGCTCGAGATCGCAGCGCTGACCCTCGATCTCATCTGGCAGCCAGGCGATAACGTGGCGCCTGAACTCAAGGGGGCGCTCTCTGAGCATCTGCTTCAGCCACGTGCCGAAGCGGCTCAACGTCGCCGCTCCTTTCTCTTGGAAGAAATCACTGGCGCGCCCCAGGGCCTCGGGAAGCGAACTGCGCTGTAAAGCGGCCTCCGTCTTGCCCTCCACGTATTCGCGGAAAAAGGTCTGCAGGAGGGCGGCCTGAATGTGGCGCGTGAGCAGGCGCTTGTTAACGGGGGAGAGACGCGGGCAGGGCACCGGATCGCTGATCATCTCCTCGGGGTGGTCGAAGTAGTGGCCGTCATGGCTGCCGTTCTCGCTGTAGGCCAGCACCGTTGAGAGAGCGGCCCCGCGCCGTCCGGCCCGTCCGGCGCGCTGCTGGTAGCTGGAGCGCGTCGGCGGGATGTTGCGCAGGCCCACCCCCAGCAACTGGCCAATATCGACGCCGACCTCCATCGTGGTGGTACAGCTCAGCACGTCGATGGCCGGCTTCTCTGCTGAGATGCCGATCTCCTGAAAGCGCAGCTCGTACTCCTCAGTGGTCGACGAGACCGCCTGACTGTCGCGGTGGGAGAGCTGGGCGGTATGCTCCTCGGCGGTCAGGTGCATGGGACGGCGCTGTCCGGCCAGCACCTGGCGCAATGGCTCGCGATAGAAGGCCGTGCGGGCCTGTAAACTGATGTCCTCGGTAGGGAGAGGCTGCAGATTCTCGCTCCGACAGCTCCTGGCCGGGCAGCGTCCGCGCAGCGGCTGCCAGACGAGCTGTGTGCAGTCGCGACACTGATACCACTTATCGTCAAGAGTCAGACGCAGGGCTAGCTGTTCTGGGCGGAGAAAACGCGGCCCGTTGGAGGAAGAACTGCAGAGTACATCGATCATGGCCTGGCGAAACTCTTTTTCGTTGCCGACCTTGAGCAGCTCTCTGGCCATTTTTTCTGCCTCAAGCGGCGACTTGTCCTCCCGGAAACCTTCGCCGGGGACAGTCATCTGCCGATCCGAGAAGGCGATGCCATCGTCGAAAGCGCTCAATTCAAGCAGTTCGGCGATCCACTGGATCGCCAGGGCCCGCAGCTCCTCATCGCTCAGCCCGCTAGCGGAGAATTTACGGTGCAAGGCCCTGAACGCGGCTGGCGCCGGTTCAATAATGGCGATGCACATGCGTGGCAGCGAATAGAAGCGGTCGGCAACCTGGCGCAGGAGAGCGCGGCGATAGCCAGGGATCAGGGCCGGCGTCCAATCTTCAGCAATGGCCAGGTCTTCATTCCCCTGGTAATCCTGGCGGAACTCGTGGATGCGCCTGAGTAGCTCCTTCTGAGAGTCACCATCGAAAAAGTAGAGATCATATTTAGAACAGACGATGATAAACTCCCGCTGCAGCTTCCCATCGAGCGGCACCAGCTCCTGACCGTGGCGCTGGCGCAGGCGATCCGCGGCCAGGATGAGAGCCTCGCGGAAAGTGTCTAGCTCAACCTCGCGCGGTAGATCGCGCGCCAGACGCGCCGCACGCTGGCGGCCATCCGAAAAGAGCAGGACCTTGCGTCCCATGTTAGGGGCTGCCTCTCGGGCTGGTGTACGTGGCGGCTGCAGCTCAAACTGACGCCGCACCAGGTTGACAAAGGGTTGCTCGCCGCGCGTCGCCAGACTGGCCAGGGCATCAGATGTGGTCAACCGCTTGAGGCAGACCGGGCAGCTCTTCCAGCCATTGCCGGCTGCTGGCTGATCCCCTCCATTGCTGGCGTTAGAACTTGTTTTGCTCTTGTTCTCAGGAGCAGGTCGATAGAGGGTGATAAACTCTTCCTCGCGGCCCCAGGCCCATGTCGATTGTAGCCCTTTCCCGACCACGTAGGCATTGCCAGTTTGGATGTGCAGGCGCAGCTCCTGCAGATGCGACTGTGTGGAATGCTGCCGGGGATGGGGAGAGCCGATCAGGAGCAGCTCCTCATGGGCCTGGTTACGGTCCTCGCCCGGCTCGTGCCAGAGAAACTGAGTCTGGGGGCCAGCGCTGCCCGTCGTCGTGAAAACGCGCAGGAAGAGGGCCCCGCAGTTTCGGTGCGCATACAGCTCGTAGACGCGCGCGCCGCAGTCGCAGTGCAGGCGGGGACTCAGCCAGAGCCGGCCCAGCGTCGACGGTCCGTCTGTCTGGTGCAGGAGCGCGCTACAGCGTGGATTGACGCAGGCGTAGAGCGTCGGCAAGCCGCGAAAGAGGAAATGGGCGCGCACCGGCAGCAGGGGCTGATCATCCTCACGGCAGGCGGCGGCAGCCAGACTGAGCAGGGCACTGGTGGCGCGAACGCGCTCTTGCTCGGAGAGCGATGGGAAAAGCTGGGCGGCCAGCTCGCTCAAGGCGCGGGCCTTGCCGGCGGTCTGGCTCCACAGCAGACGGAAGCTTTGCAGACTGCTCAGGCAACGACCCAGATAGAGCGGTAACTCGGCCAGGGAGGATGGAGCTGGCCAGCCGAGGCGCTGGCTGAGGTCCTCTACGGCTCGCAGAGCAGCGCCCTCGTCCAGAACTCGATTGGCGAAAGCCGTCAGGTCGAAGGCCGCCAGCGCTGCGCCTTCGGTCTCTGGCGTCGGCCTGGGGAGCGGTCGCCCGTTGACGACGCTGGGAGCCGAGGGCGGCTGGCTTGGCTCGCCACGGACGATGGCAAAGCTGGCGCCGGCTGAGCCGCGGGCCCCTACCAGCCCTTCGGCAAAGGTCAGAATGCCCGTCTCGCCGGCGCTGGGGTCCAGACTGGCGCTGGTCAGAATGTAGCGCACACGCTCGCGCCCGATGCCAAGGCGGGCCTGCAGGCGGCGCAGGAGCAGCGAGATCTCTGCACCGGTGGCACCGCTATAGAGGTGCGCCTCATCGAGCACAATCAGCAGGCTGTTAGCCGGATGGCTCTCCAGCCATTGGGCGGTCTGGGCAAAGATGCTGCGCTCGATGGGGCGCATCAGCATATATTCCAACATGGAATAGTTAGTAATCAGGATGTCGGGGCAGCAGCGCTGGATTTGGTGACGGCTGTAGAGTTCGCGATCGTCAGCGTCGATCTCGACTGCTCCCCGGATGGCGGCATCGTGCAGGCGTTCCAGATTGCAGGCCGGCCAGCGTCCCCTCTCTTCCTGCTCCTGACGTTGCTCTGGGGATACATTGGCGTAGAAATCGAGCAGAGGGAGCAGTTGGGCCTTGTTGCGTTCCTGGCTCATCTGGCCTGGGTAGGGAGTACGTGAGGTATACATGCCGAAGCGAAGCGGGCGGCTAACGCCGTAGCGCTCTTTGAACCAGCGAGCAAAGGCGGCATGGCCGAAGAGACGGCGCAGGCGGATCAGTTGGTCGTTGACGAGGGCATTGGTGGGATAGAGGATGAGGGTGCGCATACCAGGTAGGGCAAAGCTCTCGCGGCGCTGCCCGGCTTCGTCGAGGCTGCGGGCAAGGATCGCGAGCAGGAAAACCTCCGTTTTGCCCGAACCGGTGCCGGTGGTCAGGATCAGATCGCGGTCTTGTCCGAGCAGGGCCTCCAGGGCCTCGCCCTGGTGGGGATAGGGCTGGGGAGGGATGAGCGGAGGCAGGCCAGTAGCCTGGCCAGCCAGTTCGGCCAGGGCCTGGCCTATGACGGGCGGCAGATCCAGGTTGGTATAAGAGCGCCCGCCAGGGTAGCCAGGGGTGCTTTCGATATAGGGTTCGCGTGCAATGACCTTCGGCTCCTCCAGCAGCCGGCGACGCTCCTCAACGACGTCGCTGTGACGAATAGGATATTGGGCCTCAATATAACGGATCAGTTGCTGCTGAAGCTCGCGCGCGATCGTTGAAAGGTCATAGTGCTGTTGGCTGGTGGTCTGATTCATAAGTGCTCCTTGTTTCAAGCTCTCACCGCAGAGTCTGCTGCCGGGAAGGTCGGTGAGGGCAAGGAAAGCTCAGGAACAGGTTTCCTCTATCGCTGTGGTGTCAGACCGTGATAGGCGAGGCGATCAAGACGGGGCGGGCGCTCAGCGCGGACAGTCCTTTCTGAGTGGAAGAGGGCCGGGCTGGGGAGCCTGCGCCGCTTCTCTCACGCTGGGAATCGAAGTGCTGCCAATTATAGCATGGCTCTGCTGCTTCAGTAAAGTGTGCCTCCTGTCTGCTCTGCTGGAGGCTGCCATAATTCGCTCTGAGGGAGTGGGCAGAGAGAGGGATCAAGCAAGCAATAGGTCTCTGCCCGGGGTGCGCGGGACGAGCCTGGCCAACCGATTGTTGGCTCGCTCAGGGCAGTGCTCTGGTTGGGGACTCTGGCCGTTGGGATGGCGAGGTAGGCTCTGCCTGCTCCAGCCAGAGGAGCAGCTCGGGCGGGCACTCTTCCCAGGGGACATAGTCTAGCACCGCCGAAGCCGGCACGTCGAGCGGCAGATCGAGGCGCTCGTGAACCTGTTGCCGGTGGGCGTAGACGGTGTTGCGACTCACTCCCAGGCGCCTGGCCACCTGGGCAGGTGTCAGGCCGAGACGCAGTAAGAGGAGCACCTGCCAGCGTCGCTGCCCGCGCAGGAGGCCGGGGCGGTTATTGGATTCTCGGGGGGGCGGGGCCTGGATGGCTGGCAGTGGCGAGGCGGGCGGCAGGGGAGGGAGTGGCTCAGGAGGGAGCAGCTCGGGTGGACAAAGCTCCCAGGGAATATGAGGCAGCAGATGGCTGCGACGTGGCAGGCCGAGGCGATGGCGTAGCTGTGCGAGCTGGACGGTGACCGTGCCGGGAGACAGGCCCAGCTGCGCGGCAATGGCCCGGCGCGAGTGGCCCAGGCGCAGCAAGAGGACGATCTGCCACTGGCGACGGGTGAGGGGGCGTCGGAGCCGCCGACTTGCTGATCCAGAGTGCGAGCGTGGTGAGGGTGAAGTCATGAGATGATCCTCCTTCTGACTGAAGCATCATATGGCCTGACCTGCCGACAGGCGATCAGCCAGAGAGCTGGCGGACCTCCTGCCGGTGGCCTGGCTGACGAGCAAGCGGATGAATGGACGAATAGCTATCAGGATGAGCAAGCAAGCTATCTATGATCAAGGGAAAAAGGAGGGGGGTGGCAGGGACTGGGCGGTAGGGACTGGGGGGAGCGCAGGCGGGGGAGGGAGTGGGGTGAGGTGTGGACCAGGCGAAGAGGATAGGAGATTGTGGACAATGGTGAGCAGGTCGGCGATGGTGAAGGGTTTGGCCAGGAAAGCGGAGGCGCCGGCCAGGCGAGCCTTGAGGCGGTCGAGGGTGCTGTGACGGCAGCTCAGCATCAGAATGGGCAGGCGGGACAAACGGGGATAGCGGGTCTGGTGGCGCAGGAGATAGGTGAGCTGGAGACCGGAGAGATGGGGCAGGAGCCAGTCGAGCAGGAGCAGATCGGGCGGGGGTGCTCCGGGGCTGGTCAGCGCTGAGAGGGCGCTGAGGCCGTCGCTGCAGGTCTGGACCTGGTAGCCGGCGCGGCTGAGGGCCACGCGCAGCACCGTTCGACAGACCAGCGAATCGTCAACTACGAGAATGGTCGGTCCTGGGCGCATGATCTTGGCCTCCTTTGCTTGGATGTATTCCTCACTTCCCTCTTGGGTTACTCATGTTCATAGATTGATTTTTTCTTGCACTCGATGTATGCTCAAAGGCATGAGGATATCTTACGGCACTCGCTTGTTCCTGCCAGCTCATCTGGCGCTCCTTTGATAGGGAGCTTGTTTTTGCAGAGAGTATAGCTGGGAAAAGTGGGAAAGCAATTGTATTCCTGAAACTTCAGCAACGACAGCTTATCTTCAGGCCAGCGAAGGTCGGGAGGGTTGGTAACGGTGATGAGAAGTGTACACCAGGCGCGTGACTTGGGGCTATTTGTGGAGAATCTGCGCGCCCAGGCTGGCCTTTCGTTAACCACGCTGGCCAGTCTGGTAGGAAGCAGCAAGAGTACGCTCTCGCGACTGGAACAGGGACAAATTCCTCTGCCCGCACGCGGCAAAAACCGTATGCTACTCATTGCGCTGGTGCATCTGCTCTGTAACGCGGCCAGCGAACGCGATCGTATCCTCTCTCTGGCTTCTATTGATCCGGCCTTGCTCACTCTTGGAGAGCTGATTGTCCTGGGCCTCTGGCCGCCATCTTCCTCTCACGGTGTTCGCTCGCTGCCCCGTGAGGATGTGGAACAAGGCAGGGTAGAAGTACTACGGCTGTTGACACAACTGGAAGAGTGGATGCGTGAGCCTGCGGTCTCTCATTCAGAGCAGGTGAGTACACTCCTACGTCGAAAGATCGCTCGCTATCGCGTATTGCTTGAAGAACTGGAGCAGCAGCTTACCTGGATTCAGCATACTTCCCACCTCGGAGAGCCAGGCGCTTCCCCAGGACATGGAACGCATCTCGATCAAAGCCGCAATATGCAAACTGGTACCTCTCCCGTTGAGGAACGATCACAGACATCTTCTTCCTCTGCACTATCTCCTGACCTCTTCAACCTGGCGTCAGCAAGAGCGCGCTGGCTGATGCAACAGGCAGGTGTTGAACGCTTTGCTGTCGACGAGTGTATTGTGCTCACCGCCAGCGAAGGCTTTAGAGGCTGGGACAAGAGGCAGATCCAGATGACGACCCTGGCGCAGCCGTGGCCCCTCCCCGAGGATCTGGCTGCCGTCCTGCGCGAGCAGCGGGCGGCATTGGAGGAAAGTGCGCTCAACGCTCCACACTATCAACTGGTCTCGCTGACCCCAGCCTGGAGTGAGCTTGATGGTTTGAAGCTCATCCTGGCCCCGCTCCGTTTCTACGATTATATGGCATTGCTTCCGATCCTTGATAAACCACTTCTCCCCTCTCAAGATGGTCGGCTTCTGAGTATTCGCGAGAAATATGGAAGTGCTGCCTTATATACCCGCTCTTACTCCCGCAGTGTGGCCTTGATACCAGCGCCGGTAAGCATTCAGTGTCTGTTAGAGACGCAAGATGAACGCCTGGTACTTGTGCAGCGCTCGGAAGCGGTGGCATTCTATCCTGGTTGCTGGTCAGCATCCTTCGAAGAGACCATGAATGCGCCAGGGCAGGTTGCTGGGTCCTTTCAGTCGGGCGATGCTCATGTCTTCGACGCTGCTTATCGCGGACTGGAGGAAGAGTTTGGCCTACCGGCGGAAGCGGTCGAGGAGATGAAAGCTCTCTCGCTCAACGTCGAATATCCGACGCTCTCGGTTGATGTCTTCATGCTGATCAAGCTGGCGCGGCCTTTCGCCGCTGTCAAGGAGCGCTGGCTCATCAGTGCGCGTCACCGCGACGAGGCGCTACAGATGACAGGGATCGCGTGCCGGCTTGACGAGGTGGTGGCGACGCTCTTTGCACCTCGCCAATGGCACCCGACGTCACGGATGCGCCTGGTTCAATGGCTCATTCAGCGCTATGGGTTGGATGCCGTGGTGGCGGCAATCAAGGAACAGAGCCAGAGTGTAGCGCTATCTGATGGACCAGCACAGGAAGATCAAGAACGCCGATTAGGGCTATCCGAGGCGACTGGTGCGGTACTGTTGGGAGCGACTGGAACGGCTCGTGACGAGCGAGAGGAGGTGAAGCCAGTGATTGGAGCGGCCTATGGCGCCGAGCAGAGGTCACGATCTGACAAAGCGCTCTCGCTCTCAGATCTGGCTGCACCTGAGACTGTGCAGTTGATGCAAGAGGCCGGGATTGACAGTCTGGCTGTAGATGGACTGATTATGCTCACCAGCAGTGCGGCCTTTCAGGGCTGGCTGCCTGCCGACATTGTGACGAGGCGGCTGGCCAGACCGTTGCCGGTTCCCGAGGAGGTCGAACGTTGTCGGCAACGCTATTTACCTCCGGTAGCCGCCCATTTTACCAATTCCTCTCATTATCGCCTGGCTACTTATACTCCCGCCTTCAGTGACCGTCGAGGGCTGGAAGTGATGCTAGCACCGATCGGCTTCCATGACTATTATCCGTTGGCATATGCTCTAGATGAACCGTTGTTGGAGGGTCCGACGGGGCCGTGTAGTCTGCGTCAGAAGTATGGGGTGACAGCTTTGCGTTATCTTCCCGGGGTCTATCCGGCGCTTCCCATGCCGGTGAGCCTGCAGGGAGTGGTACTGACCAGTGATCAGCAGGTCATACTGATGCGGCGCTCGGAGGCAGTAGCATTCTACCCTGGTTGTTGGTCAGTATCTTTCGAAGAGACTATGAATGCGCCGGGCCTGGACCCGCGCGGGCGCGAGCGTTCGGGTGATAGTGATTTCTTTGCTTGTGCTCGGCGTGGAATCAGGGAGGAATTTGGGCTAGGGCCAGAGGCGATTGAGGAGATCAGGATACTGTCGTTAAACCTTGAGTACTGGCTGCTGGCGGTCGCTGTAGTGGCGGTGATCCGTTTACGTGTTCCAGCGGATGAGGTACGTAGGCGCTGGCTGTTGCAGGCGGCTGATCGGGATGAGGCTGCCCAACTGAGCACGTTCACGCTGACTCTGGGAGCGGCTTTACAGGAGCTGGGCAGTGGGAGGCGCTGGCATCCGACGGCACGCATGCGTCTGCTCCAGATGCTTTTTCATGTCTACGGCGTTGATGAGGTGCAAAGAGCGCTGGCTCATCAGGTGTGATCTGCATTGAGGAGCGCCTGTTTGCAGCGCGGGCCGACGGCTGGTCCGCGAGCTTTTTGTTTTTGGGGAGGAGAGAAGAGAGGGAGGAAAGGGAGCCTGGCCAAAAAATGGCCCATTTGAGAGGCCGATTCGAAACTCTCCCGCGGGTGCCCCCCAATCCGGTCAGATTCTGGCCACTTTTGGCCGGAATCTCGCACCTTTTGCTGTTTTTATAACTGAACATATATTGGTGCTTTCTCGAAACTCGCCCCTTGCGGCTTGCAAAAAACGAGGTTCGAGAAAGGTCGTGATACGATAGATGTTGGTAGCTGGGGAAGGGGAAAAACGAGGCGTTCAGATGCCAAAAATGGGGCCTCGATCGTTATAGAATAAGTGAGAAGTATCCCCGATGCTCTTCCGCCGGCTGCGGTGGCAGGGGTCTCGATCCGCTTGAGGATACTGAAAGATTCGAAACATCCTCTAGTCGCGCAATGGCATTACGGTGTGGCAGGGGTCTCGATCCGCTTGAGGATACTGAAAGTTGCCAGGCCGCATCGATCAGCGCGTTCACCTCGGCGTGGCAGGGGTCTCGATCCGCTTGAGGATACTGAAAGTATGGCTATGACAGTGTGACGGACCTGCCCTTGTCTGTGTGGCAGGGGTCTCGATCCGCTTGAGGATACTGAAAGGGATTGCTGAAAGATGTTACAGCTTTCCGAAAACGGTGGCAGGGGTCTCGATCCGCTTGAGGATACTGAAAGGCAATTTCGCCTGTGGTAGCGGATCAGATGCCGTTGTGGCAGGGGTCTCGATCCGCTTGAGGATACTGAAAGACGAATGCAAACGGTGACCGGAGTGGCCTGTAAGTTGAGTGGCAGGGGTCTCGATCCGCTTGAGGATACTGAAAGATTTAATGCCCCCTTCTCACGGTAAATCTCTGGATAAGTGGCAGGGGTCTCGATCCGCTTGAGGATACTGAAAGCCTCTGGGAGAATCGGCTCAAACCGCTCGAACCAAGTGGCAGGGGTCTCGATCCGCTTGAGGATACTGAAAGTCGATCGTTTCGTTCGGATTGGCAAACCGCTTCGTCGTGGCAGGGGTCTCGATCCGCTTGAGGATACTGAAAGAACGAGCACGACCGGGCCGCTGATTGTCGGTTGCTGTGGCAGGGGTCTCGATCCGCTTGAGGATACTGAAAGAGGCGGGAGATTGGACGTATCCGGGGGAAAATTCCTGTGGCAGGGGTCTCGATCCGCTTGAGGATACTGAAAGAACGAGCACGACCGGGCCGCTGATTGTCGGTTGCTGTGGCAGGGGTCTCGATCCGCTTGAGGATACTGAAAGGCGGCATCCGCGCGCATATTGCGGTATACACGCGCTGCGTGGCAGGGGTCTCGATCCGCTTGAGGATACTGAAAGTCACCCCACTGATCGGGGGCTGTCTGATCATTCTTGGTGGCAGGGGTCTCGATCCGCTTGAGGATACTGAAAGACTTTTGAGATGATATTTGCCCCATCGTCCAGTACCGTGGCAGGGGTCTCGATCCGCTTGAGGATACTGAAAGCCTTTGAATTTCCAGATCTGGCCGAGGCTGAACAGTGGTAGGGGTCTCGATCCGCTTGAGGATACTGAAAGCGCACGAATTGCATCGACTAGCGGATCAGAAGCCGGAGTGGCAGGGGTCTCGATCCGCTTGAGGATACTGAAAGGGCCGGAGCTGCTCACCGTTTGCCACGTAGCGCCGTTGTGGCAGGGGTCTCGATCCGCTTGAGGATACTGAAAGACGATGGGAATCGGACACACATGCATTGGAAACGGTTTTGTGGCAGGGGTCTCGATCCGCTTGAGGATACTGAAAGGGCAAAGATGGAAGATCGGAACAGACGAATTACACGCTGAGTGGCAGGGGTCTCGATCCGCTTGAGGATACTGAAAGGTTGCACATGCTGATAGTAATTCTCGTTACTTTCGCGAAGTGGCAGGGGTCTCGATCCGCTTGAGGATACTGAAAGGCCCGCCGGGCCACGTCAGCCGGTCCCCGGGCCGCGGTGGCAGGGGTCTCGATCCGCTTGAGGATACTGAAAGTCCTCTTCTGCCCGCCGGTTTTTCCGGCTCTTCTGGGTGGCAGGGGTCTCGATCCGCTTGAGGATACTGAAAGGTTCATGCGCATAGTAAGCGTTCTTCTCACCATGCGTGGCAGGGGTCTCGATCCGCTTGAGGATACTGAAAGGGATTGACGCGACGCATGCGCTGGATGAGCAGCCGCGTGGCAGGGGTCTCGATCCGCTTGAGGATACTGAAAGCCACCAGCGGCCCAGCCAGAAGAGCCAGAAGAGAAGGTGGCAGGGGTCTCGATCCGCTTGAGGATACTGAAAGGAGAATTTCCCGGATGGTCATATGGAGCTGATCGCAGAGTGGCAGGGGTCTCGATCCGCTTGTGGATACTGAAAGAAGGAGAGGAGGAGGGGAGGAAAAGCGTCCAGCAATAAAACATGAGCGCCGGGCATGCCACCCGGCGCTCACTCTGCTTCTCTGCTCTCCTTACTCAGCAGATGGCAACGAGCAAAAGGAAAAGATCCATCCTCCATACTCAGGCAGAAGAAGAGCGCAACCTCAAGCCAGGTGCCACCTCGCCCAACACAGCATTCAAACGCTGCAAGGCCTCCCCCGTCACACGGCTGGCCGGCTCAACCTCGATCCCAACCTGAAGACGCAGAGTAAGATTGTAGTCCCCACAGATCTTAAACAGCTCGCCAACTACCTCAGCCAAATTCTGAAGCTCGCCGCTCTCAAGCGTCGCCTCAGCGCGCAGCGGCAACACATAAGCCGCGGGCTGCTCACGCGCGGCGCTCACACCTGCCGCCCCCATGAGCGTGCTCTGCAGGCCAGCCACCGCTACCGGCTCCTGGCGCGTCACCACAATCTTGACCGCCCGCGCCCCCGCATAGTCACACGGCCAGGGACCTGAGTCGACGCTGCGCTCCAGCAGACGCTGCTGAAAAGCATCCTCAATGACCGCCCGCACCGTCAGCCAGGGCAAGGGCACACCCAGACGCCTGGCCAACGCATCAGCGATCTCCCGCGCCGTCGTCTGCTCACCACGCCAGGCCTCCGGCAGCCGCTCAGGCAGAATCTCACTGGCCGCCAACGGCTCCGGCGGGCGCCTCAGACGTGCCCCCTCGCTCAACAGCACATCCTCAGCCACCTCCTCCCCCAAAAAGCTGCTCTGCCCGCTCAATAACCAGAGCTGTCGCCCCCGCACCGCCTCGCGCACCGCCTGCCTGATCACCCGCGGCTCAGCCTGCGGAATGGCCAACAGCTCACTGTAACCATCGCGCGGCTCATGGACGACTTGACCGCCGCCAAAGTAGATAGAGAGCCGACTGAGAGACAGCTCCTCACCCTCCCACAGCTCTGGCAACACCCCAGGCTGCAACAGCTCAGGCGCCAGCTCTGTCAGACTGGCCGCCTCGGGCAAGACCACCTCTAGCGCCGGATCGCGCAGCACCTCCTCATCGGGACGCTGCCGCCAGAAGGTGCGATAGCTGCGATCGGGCCGCGGCTGACGAAAAACAAAGCGTCCCTGCAGACAGCCATTGATCAGGGTCTGCCTGATGGCCTGGCGGTCGACAATACGCGGCAGGTGCACGAACTGGGCGAAGGCCTCCAGCACATCCTTGTAACGCCGCGCGCTCTCGCCCGGACGCCATAGCTCATAGGGGCCGCCCGGCAGCAGAGCCTCTGCCTCGATCGGCTGCTCCGAGATGCGCACACGCTCATCAGCCTTGAGCGAGGCGTACAGATTGCTCTCGGTGAGCTTGATCTGAAATGCCTCCGCCTCGTTGTTGACCGAGAGCGCCACCACAATGCAGTAGCTCTCGCGCACCAGCTCCTTGAGGCGCGTCTCGCTCTCTTTCTTCTCGCGTTCCAGCAGTGCCTGGCGATTGCTGTCGACCTCCTGCTCTTCACGCTTGAGTCGCTCCTCAACGTCGAGCCAGCCCAGATAGCTGCGCAGGGCCTCGCGGGCACCATCCAGCCCGCGCGTGTAGGGAGCTACCACGATGACGGCGTTGCGATAGACGCGCGGCGCCTCGGGACCGCTCTTCTCGTTCAGGATGCGCAGGGCCAGCTCCGAGGGATGCCCGGGACGGCAGGCCCCTTCTGGCCCCAGGATGACCAGATGTAGATCACCGTCGTCATCTACATCGCGTGGCTCCCGGGCAAGCTTGTGCACGCGCGGCGGATGCCGCTCGCCACCGGTCGAGAAGAGATAGCGACACTCCTCGATTTCACGGCGCAGATGGTGCTCGACAGCCTCGGGACTGATGTTCTGACAGGCATCGTGGTGCATCTGACGCAGGTTGGGTCGCGCCCCCAGACGCCAGACCTTTGGCAGCTCCTGGCCCTCCTCGTCCAGTTTCTCTCTCTCATGCCAGGTGCTCTCGTCGAGAAACCAGGAGACCTCGGTCCACTGCTTCAGGGCCTGCGTCAGAGCAATGCGATCGGGACTCATCTGGCCGATGAGGCGCAGCAGCTCATGCAGGTTGGCATCTTTGCCCACGGGCTGCGAGTGCAGGAAGGTGGCAAAAACCGCCTGCTCGACCTCGCGAAAGTGCCGCAATGAGGGAAAGGAGCGCTGGATCTGGCGCGCCTTCTCTAGCTCGCTCTCCAGGATCGCACTCCAGGCCTGGCGTCGGCCCTCGTACGATTCGTTTTCGGCGGTGGTGGCCAGCTCGTGGGCGACTTCCGAGAGGCCGCTGCCGTTGGGCGGGCCAATGAAGGCATTGACGGAGACCAGTGGGCAGGGGTCCCAGCGGGCGGCGTCGCGCAAGGCCAGGGCAAAGTTGCGCAGCGTGCCGCGCGTACCCTGGAAGGTCTGCAGGTCGGTCCATTTGCCGTAGAAGAGGTCGATGAGATCGGGATGAAAGGGATAGCTGTTGACAATGCGCTCCTCAAGTTCGTGACGATGCCTGGCAACCTCTTCGACAAGGGAGGCGATGCCGTTGACGGCAAAGATGGCCTGGGGACGGAAAAGGTCGCGGTTGCGGATGGAGTCGGGAGTGAAGAAGCGCCGGCGCAGCACCTCGGCAAGGTCCTCTTTTTCGACCGGCTGGAAAACCGGCTCGCGCTGGCGTCCGAGGATTTCTTGTAGCTCGTTGCTCAGCTCGCGCCCTAGCTCGTCGCGCTTGCGCGGGTCGCTGGCCAGCAGCGAGACGACGACGGCGCAGGTGGGCACCTTGTTGGCGGCCTGCGTCAAATATTGGAAGAAGTCGCTCATGCGCCAGCGCCAGACAGGATCAAGGCCGACCTTCTCTCGGACATAGATGAGGACCTCGTCCATGAGAACCAGGGTGGCATCTCCCTGGCGGGCCGGCAGCGAAAGGAGGTTGGCAAGCAGCTCCTCCGCCGGCGGCGTCTCGCGCTCCGCGTCCTGGTCCTCGCCGTGGATCAGGCGCAGCCCTTCGCTGCCGGCGAGCTGGTAGGCGAGGATGCTCCAGGGATGGCGCAACCGACGTCGCTCGCCACCAGGTCCCGGGATCTCCAGGCCCTTCTCTGGGTCAAGCTTGTCGAAGGCCAGCACGGCGATGCGCGCCCGCGGCAGGGCGCTCAGACCGATGGCTGCCAGAAATTCTTCGACGGCGGGCAGCTTGGGAAGCCTCTCGGGCCGACGAGCCAGGTGATAGAGGGTGATGAGGGTGTGGGTCTTGCCGCCGCCGTAGTATAGCTCGAGCTGATAGACAGCACGATCGCTGCGCCCGGCCAGGCGCTGCATGACTTCCCGCGCCAGACGGCGCATGTTGGCCGTGGGATAGGTGAAGGAGAAGAATTCGTCTGGCTCGCGGTAGAGCGAGTTGCCTCGCTGCATGACGACGTCATAGAGGTCGGCGGCAAAGCTGGCCAGGCTGAGGTCGCCACTCAGCAGTTCGTCGCGCAGGCGCACGATCCCATGCCAGGGATGCCACCGGTGTGTACTGGTGCTCATAGATTCCTCTCTCCCTCTTCTTTGCCTGTATTGCTCGTACATCTCCTCCAATCAGGGTACTTTCTCCTGGGGCTGACTGAGGCCAGCCTGCCCGCTCCGGCCTGGCCCACCGCGGCGATCGGAGCAGGAGCAGGTCGGGCGGCAGGTCAGGAAAGTGCGGCTGCCCTATTCTGGCCTGCTGCGGGATGGAACAGGGGGCCTTGCCTGGACCTGGCTGAACGGCAGGCTCTGGTTTGGCAAGCCTTTGCGCTGGTCAAGATAGTTGCTGATGCTCTCCAGCAGGGAGCGCTCATCGCTGCTCTCGGCGGCCAGCTCGATGAGGGCCTGCAGCAGGGCACGGAAGAGCGGCTTGTGGTCGAGCATCTGGTGGTCGAGATAGTCGTTGACGGGGCGGACGTCGCCGGCTTTCCACAGGTGCATGAGATGATGGACCTGGTCGATGAGCGGGGGTGGCTCGTCGTCTTTGCCGTTGACGCTCTGGCCGAGGTGCGGCTGACGACGCTGCTGCCAGCTTTTGAGGCGCAGGTTGCTGCCGCTGCTCTCGCCTGATCTCCCGTTGACCTCTTCGGCGCCCTCGTCCTCCTCCTCGTCGTCCTCGTCGGGGGGGCTGCCGTTGCTAGAGCTGGCTAGGGTGCCGCGGCTGAGCAGGTCGTAGCGCTGCACGAGGTCACGATCGCTGAGGCCGCAGGACATGGCGTAGAGGATGCAGACGCCGCTGGGTACCGGCTCGAAGCCGAAGCTGTAGCGGTGCAGCAGGTAGTAGGCGGTGAGGTCGTCCAGCTCGCTGATGCTGTCCCCGCTCTGGCTGAGGACGCGCCCAACCATGAAGTCGACGACGATGCGCCGGACGTGGCGCAGGAATTCGCTGATGTTCATGAGCTGGCCCGGCTGGTCGGCTTTTTTGACAACCGGGTAGCGGCTGTAGATTTCGAGGGCCGCGCCGGTGGCCGACCAGATGAAGTCGGGGCCGCGAATGCCGACGTCCCAGAAGTGGCGCAGGCGCTCAGTGATGTTCTGGCGCATCTCGGCAAGGACGGTCTTGTCCCAGCCGGGGCGCGTGCTCTCGGGCCGCCGCCGGCAGACCAGCCAGATGGAGGAGGAAAGGGAAGCCCTCTCAAAGTTACGGACTCCACCTCTCATCTCAGTGGCTATTGGCCAAGAGGCAGTGACGACGAAACCGGCGCGGATGAGGGCCGCGACCAGGGTCTCCCAGGCGTCGGGCTGCTTGTGGGCGAAGACGATGACCAGGCGCCCATCGGGGCGCAGGGCGCGGTAGCAGGCCTGGAAGGCTCGGTACATGCCATCTTCGTAGGCAGCCCGCGAGCGCTGGCGGTCGCCGCCGAAACGGCTGGCGTCGTCGATCAGCTCGCCGTCGTTGCGCTCATGATCCCACTTAGGGGCTAGCGGCGCGGCAAAGACGGCGTCGATCTCGGGGCTGAGGCCGTGCAGGCTGCGCCGCAGCCAGACATAGAAGAAGTCCATCAGGTCGGAGTAGGGGATGGCGTCGTAGTAGGGCGGATCTGTTACAACGAGGTCAAACTCTTCTGGAACTGGCTGCGTTGCGCTTTGATTGAGAGCAGTAGGTTTAGATGAGTTCTTCGTAATTTTAAGTAAATTCCCCAGCACTTGGGTGACGTTGATGATTGCCCCATTATAGAACCTCTCATTAAGGGACAGGGGATTAGCTTCAGCAAAATCCCAGCTGATAGGTAGAGCGAAGCGCAGGAAGGTTTGTTTGATTTCGCCAGCTACTGGTTCCCAGAAACAAAGGGTGCTCATATAGTTTGCTGTACGGTCTAAGGCTAGAGCCAGATAGGCGCTGATGGCCTCCACCCAGTGCGGTGGGTAGCCCAGGGCGCGCAGCTCCTCGCGTGCGGCGCGCGTCTCGCGCACGAAGGTCCCCAGGGCCAGCAACTGGCGCGGCGTAAAGAGCTGATGCCAGCGCGAGAAGCCGTAGAGGGGGACACGGATGCCCAGCGTCTCCTTGGAAGGCAAAGGCTCCTCTGGCAGACCGAAAGGGATCGCCGCAAACAGGGCCGGCAGCGCGTCAGCCGCCTCTTCGGCGGCGCGGCGCTCCTCCTCCGTCGGCAAGCGATACTCCTTCCCCTGCTTGCCCTCGACGATCACCGCCGTCAGCACTGTTCCCAGGCGGCCCGCCATCCCCTCGAAGCGGATATCCTCCATCTTGATCACCGTCCCGCAGCAGGGGCAGGTCACCCCCGTACGCGACATCGTCCCTCCGCCCACGCGGCGCTCAAAAGCCCGGCGCTCCTGGGCTGTCCCCGTCGGCAGCGGCACATCCTCCCAGATCTCGAAGGCCACGCCTGTCCGCTCAGCGTTTGGCTCCATCTTGAGCGCCACCCGTTTCTTCCCCGTCCTGGCCAGCCAGCGCGTCTTGAGCAGCGGCACCATCGCCCGGCAATTCTTGCAGCGCATCGTTCGCGCCCACAGGTAAGCCACCGTCGGCCTGTCATCGACCGTCGGATAGTAGCCTGCCAGCACCGCCCGCGCACGCTGCAGCACCCACTCGCCCCAGGCACGCACATGCCAGGCCGCCTCGGCCTCCAGACTCACAGCGACCTGCAGACCAGTTAACTCATGCTGTCGTGGCGACTCCTCCGCTTCTGCTCCCTCGCCTGCTTCATTCACTCCCAGCTGCCTTAGCGCCGCCTCCAGCCTCGTTCCCTTCAGGCCCTGAGCCTTCAGATAAGCCTCCATAAAAGGGCGCCAGCCCAGCACAAAATCCGGCAGCCGGCGCCGCTCCCCGGTCAGGTGCCAGGGATATTCCAGCGTGCACTTCAACAGAAACCAGGCCACCGGATTCAGATCGATGGCCGTCACCTCGCAGCCCAGGCGCATGGCCTCCAGCGGAATAGCCCCACCGCCGGCGAACGGATCAAGCACCCGCGGCGCCCGCCCGCCGAAAGCCGCCCGAATCTCCTGGCGAAACGGCTCCAGCGCCTCATCCGTCTCCCGTCCCCAGTGCAGGACCCCCCCCTCAGTCTCCTCCTGATGCTCCAGACGACGCGCCCCCTGCCGCTGGCGCTGGCGCGTCGGATCTTTCACTCGTCCGGCAATGCGCTGCAACAACTGGCGCCGCTGCTGCTCCGACTCCGGGGCCGGCAGCAAAGCCGTCAGCAGGGCCGCGCGACAGGCCGCCAGGGGACGGCGCGCCGGCCAGATATGCAACGTTGACAGATGCCCGTGGCGCACATTCTTCTCATGCACCGCATCAAGAGACGTCTGCTTCAAAGGAAAATCGACCTCAATCAGGCGACGCTCCTCATGCATAACCATATTCCTTAACAGCGATATACTGGGGAAAGAAATACCAGAGGAGAAAGCAGCTCACTCCTCGGCGGCGCGCTGAATATCCGTCGGCGAAAAGAGCACCCCGCCCTTTGGATAGGCGGTCAGCTTCGCGTGCGGATTCTGAACGCGCCGCAGCACCGGAGCCAGCTTCTCACATTCGAAAACGCAATATAACCAATATTTTGCACCCAGATTCTGCGCGCGCCGATACTCATTTTCCGTCATCTCAATCGGGCCAGTCCCGACACGCCCCTTCACCTCGATCGCCCGCTCCTCGCCCGAAGGGCGCCGCGAGAGCAAATCGAAGCCCGGCCAGGACTCCAGCCCGGCGGCCCGCGCCTTCTCCGGCGTCGACACATCCCACACCAGCGCCCCACGCTCCTCCTCATACGCGCGTGCCACCCGCATCGCCATCTCCTCCACCGCTGCCGCATAGCGCTGCTCATCCTCGGGATCAGTCGAAGGCAGGACCAGCGCCTGCGCCAGCAGACTCACCTCGCTCAGCGCCAACAGCTCCGGCTCACGGCTCAGCGTTGCCAGAGCTGCCGCCCGCCTCTGCTGCAGCGACTGCTGCAGAGCCTTCACGCGCGTCAGCTCCCCCTTCGCCCGCCCATCACCAGCCTGAACCTTCTCATACAAGCGCCGGCGCCGCTCGGCCAGCTCCCCCTCCTGATAGGTAAAAGCCCGCTCCAAAAACGCACGCCGCTCCCTCACTGTTCCCAGCAGCGCTTCCCGCCGCTCGGCCAGCAAGCGGCCCCCGATCGTCTCGCGCACAAAGGTCAGCGCCCGCGCCGTCAACTCCGACCAGCGCGGTCCCAGCTGCTGCAGCACCTGTCGCGCCCGCGCTTGCTGCTCGCCTCCACCGGCGCGCAAGAGCAGCAGCTGCTCCGCCGGGCACTGCCTGAGCGTCCCATCCTCCTCCTGACAAAGTCCGACCAGCGTCACCTGCACCAGCTCGGGGTGCTGCAACGCCCGCAGTCCCGGCTCAGCCTCGCGCCGCACCGCCAGGCGCAACAGCGAGAAGACATACGGACGGCGCGCCATCGGATCAACAAAGACCGCCCCGCGCCCGGCCTCCTCACCATAGCGCCCCCAGAGCAGATCACGCAGCCGATCAAAGAGCGGCTCGCCTGGATAGAGAAAGATCGCCTCCTCATCAGCGCGCGGCGGAGTCACCGTCAGACGCGCCCGGCAGCGCGGCGGATAGCGCTCCAGAGCTGGCTCCAACCAGGTCAGCGCCCCCGGAGTCTGCTCATGCAGGGCGAACGTCCCATCGCCATGCTCCTCGATCCTCAACCCGAGGAGGGGCGCCGCCCGCTCCACGAAGGCCCGCACATAGCCCGGCAGCACCCGACGATAGCCCTCGCGCTCCAGCTCCTGACGCAGACGTGGCAGCTCTCGCCTGACCGCATCGGCCCCCGGCTCCGCACTCAGCCCATAGTGGCGACGCTCCTCCTCCTGCGCGGCGCGCACCCGCTGGGCCGTCAGCGACTCCTCCAGACGCCGCCCGATCTCCTCCGTCTCCTCCGCCGGCCCCAGCACCACACGCTCCATATACTCGCGCAGCGACACACCCTCAAGCAGGCGCCCAATCACATCGAAGACCTTATCGCTGCCCAGCTCCTGACGGATCGCCTCCAACTTCTCCAGCAGGCGCTCCATCACATAGCCCTCGCGCGTATTGCCAGCCACCAGATTGATAATGTAAACCGAATCGTGGCGCTGGCCATAGCGATGGATGCGCCCCATGCGCTGCTCCAGACGGGCCGGATTCCAGGGCAGATCGTAGTTCACCAGCAGCCAGGCCACCTGCAGATTGACCCCCTCGCCGGCGGCATCCGTCGCCAGCAAATAGCGCGCCCCGCCCTCGGCCAGCGGCCTGCGGAAAAACGCCACCGCCTGCTCGCGCTCCGTATAGGTCATCCCACCGTGGATCAGCGCCAGCTGGCCCGTAAAGCCCAGCGCCTCCAGACGCCGCTGCAAAAACACCAGCGTATCGCGATGCTCCGTAAAAATAATCAACTTCTCGCCAGCGAAACGCGGATCGCGCAACACCTCGCGCAGCTTCTCAAACTTCGCCTCCGCCCCCTGCTCATAGACCCGACGAGCCTGCTGCAGCAGGCCGGCCACCTGAGCGCGCTCCGCCTCCAACTCCTGCAGCGACGCAGCCAGCACCAGTTGCAGGATCTCCTGCTCCACCCGCTCGTGCTCCTCCTCACCCGCCACACTCTCCTCCTCATCGGCGGTCTTCGTCTCCAGCGGATCGCTCAGGCGAGAGGAAGCCGCCTGAACCTGAAGCTGATGCAGGCGCGAGAGCGGCAGCTCGCCCTGGCGCACCTGGGCGATCAACTCATCGAGGCGCCTCAGCCGTCGCTCCAGCGAGCGCAGCAGAGCATAGGTCGAACTGGCCAGACGACGCTGAAAAACGCTCATCGCCAGACGGGCCGCCTCACGATTCAAAAGGAGCGCGCGGTTATAGGTCGTGCGAATATAGGCGGTCGTGGCCTCATATAACTCCTGCTCGGCGGGACTCAGCTCGTAGCGCAGCGTCGTCGCGATGCGCGGCGGATAAAGCGGGCGCCCATCGAGCGTCACCAGCTCCTCCTTCACGCGGCGCAGGAAATAGCGCCGGCGAGCCTGGGCCGGAAACTGCTCGAAAGCCTGGCGCGTCGAGAGCAGCTCTGGCTCCAACAAGCGCCACAGACAATAATAGGGGTCAGCCTTCCCCATATGGGGCGTCGCCGTCAACAACAACACATGATGGCAGCTCCACGACAGCGACCAGCGCGCGTCATCCGTGGGAATGCCGGCCAGGGCCTCAGCCAGGCGATAGCGCTCCGTCGCGCGCAGGCGCCCATCGCTATCGTAGCTCGCACTCAGCTTATGGGCCTCATCGAAGACCACCAGATCGTATGGCTCGACCTCCGGCTCCTGCAGCCGCCGAAAGAGGCGCTCGCCCGCCAGCGTATCGACGCTCACAATCAGCAGATCGCTCGCCGGCCCCACAAAAGGATTGCCCTCGCGCGCCTCGCTGCCCAACACGATGCGGAACGGCAGATTAAACAGCGAGCGCAGCTCGTGCTGCCAGTTGCCGACCAGGCCCGCCGGCGGCACGATCAAGACACGCCCAATCAGGCGGCGACTGAGCATCTCGCGGATATACAGGCCAGTCATAATCGTTTTCCCCGCTCCGGCGTCGTCCGCCAGCAGAAAGCGCAGGCGCGGCTGCGGCAGCATATGCTCATAGACGGCCATGCGCTGATGGGGCAAAGGATCGATGAGCGAGACCTCAGCAGCAAAGGTCGGATTCAGCAGAAAAGCGTACGAGAGGCGCTCACCCTCCACCACCGCCCGCACCACCTCGGGATCAGCGCCGAAATCGGGCGGCCCTGCTCGCCAGGAAACACCCTGCTCCCAAGCGGCTAGGACTTTTGGGGAAGAGATGGGCGCTGCCAACCCGGTCAGCGACTCAACGCCCTCGGCTGGCGGTCTGGGGTGGCTACCCTCTTGGGGATGTTGCACAAGATCAATATGAGAAGCTGACCGCTGGGCCTGCTCCTCCTCGTGAGGCCGGTGTCGACGGGGCGACTGCTCGGATGGAGGAAAGGCTACCGGGTCTGAAGGATCACTACCCGAACCACTCAAAGGAAACTGCTCCTTAGCGGACCTGACGCACATCGCAACCGTGATGCCTGCTGCCCAATTGTACTATATCGGCACCTCTAGATCAAGTCGGCAAACAGGGCATCTTGGGCGGAGCAGGGCCCGGCGCGCAAGCGGTGCTCTGTGGGGTTGGGGGGCTTCCTCCGCCGTTCATTGGAAAATTCTCATCTTTCTCCAATCTTTTTTCAAAGAAAGGCTCCTATGCTAAAGGCGACAGGGAGACCTGGAGACGGATGCCAATGGAGAGGCATCCGGGCGGGTGGCAAGCCTATCTATCTAGCGTCATCTGTCGTCAGAGCAACCTCGCCGAGGTGCTTCGGCCATGGATGATGCAGTTGCAGCAACGAAGCGAACACGCGAAGACCGCATCAGACATAGATCAAAACGGCAATCAAGCGAAGCAAGCAAAGGGAAGCAAAGCACACGAAGCAGAGAACAACCGAACGAGAAAGAGGAGAGACATCATTGATCCTGCTAGAACGGCCAGCCGGTAAACCCACCAGCGGCCCTACTCGGCAGAGCATGAACCCAGCGCGAACCACCGAGAGCGCGCGTCTTATACCCGAGTCACGAGCGATCATAGTTAGCCGTCCGCGGGCCGGCCAATGCCAGCCAGAGGCAGAGCGGTCCTGGCGATCCCGATCCTTGCAGTCCCTGCGGCCCACGCGGCTCTACCGGCTCACGCAGTCGCAGTCAGAGCCAGGAAGAGCCATCTCGCTGGCTCTCCCGCCAACCGACCAGGATGAGGAACCCATCATCAAGCAGGAGCAGGCGAGTCCGAGCCGGACCAGCCAGCCCGAACTGGGCTGCGGCGGCGATCAGCGGTCCTCGAACTGGAACGCAGGTCAGCTCCTGCGCTTCGCAGTCACTGGAGGCCTCAACACCCTGGTTGATATCCTGGTTCTCAACGCCCTGGTCTGGCTCTTAGCCGTCAGAAGCACGCCACTGCTGCTGGCCTGCAACATCGTCGCCTACTGCGCTGGAGCCATCAACAGCTTTATTCTCAACAAATACTGGACCTTTGGCCAGCGTGAGCCAATCACGAGCGGCGAACTCTGGCGCTTTGCCCTCATCACCATCAGCGGCAGCCTCTGGAGCAGTGGCATTCTCTGGCTGGCCGGCCTGGCCCTACAGCATATCCTGGTGAACCCGACCTTGTGGACCAACGCTGCCAAAGTCATCGCCATCGGCGGCACGGCTCTCATCTCCTACCTGGGACTGCGGCTGTGGGTCTTCGTCCAGCGCCGTCCTGGTCAAAGTGTGGCAGGTATGCATCTTTCTGCCGGGCAGCAGCGTTGCTCACAAAGGGGACCGTCGCCCGCTGAGGGCCACGGTCCAACGTCTGTAACACCGCACGCTTATCAAACCCTGTCGAAGAGGAAAGGACCCGAAACGCTATGATGGGAATACCGACCCCGGCTCCGACTCCGGCGCTCCCGGAGATCGAGCAGCCGCTGGCCCCCGATACAACACCAACATCGAGAACAAAGTGGGACTGGCCACCGCTCTGGCGGCGCCTCGCCTTAGCGGTGATTGCCCTGCTGTCAGTTTTTCTCAACTTCTACCAGCTCGGCGCCAACGGCTTTGGCAACCTCTACTACGCCGCGGGCGTGCGCAGCATGCTCGATAACTGGCACAACTTTTTCTTCGTCTCCTTTGATCCTGGTGGTTTCGTCACCATCGACAAGCCGCCCCTGGGCTTCTGGCTGCAGGTTGCCAGCGCCAAAATCTTCGGTTTCACGCCCTTCAGCATCCTGCTGCCCCAGGCCCTGGCGGGCGTCCTCTCTGTCCTGCTGCTCTACCACCTGGTGAGGAGACATTTCGGCACCACCGCCGGGCTGCTGGCAGCCCTGGCCCTGGCCATCAGCCCGATCAGCGTCGTCACCAATCGCAACAACACCATCGACAGCACGCTGGTCTTTGTCATGTTGCTTGGCGCCTGGGCTGTCATGCGGGCCGCCGAGACCGGTAAGCTGCGCTGGCTGCTGCTGTGCGCTCTCTGTATCGGGCTGGGCTTCAACATCAAGATGCTTGAAGCCTACCTGGTCGTGCCGGCCTATGGCCTGCTCTACCTGCTGGCCGCCCCACGGAGCATTTGGGTCCGCATCGGCCATCTGGCCCTGGCCCTCGTCGTCTTGGTCGCCGTTTCCTTCTCCTGGGCCCTGGCCGTCGACCTGACCCCGGCCTCAGCCCGTCCGTACGTCGGCTCCAGTCAGGACAACTCAGAGATCAGCCTTGCCCTAGGCTACAACGGCATTGAGCGTCTCCTGGGACATTTCGGCTTTGGCCCCGGCGCCCGCGGTAATTTCTCAGCCTTCGAGCGCCGCATCAATGGCACGAATAGTAGCAGCTCTAGTAGTGCAAATAATAATAGTGGCAATAACGGCACTAACACAACGCCGCCAGCGAGCAACTACTTCCAGCCTGGCAGCAACGCTAGTAGCGGTAGCGCGCCGGCTACTGAAGCGAGCACTACCCCGGGCTACAACAGCGGCCCGGGCAACGGGAATGCAGCTGGCACCCCTGGGCAAGTGCCCGAAGGCTTCCAAGGTGTGCGCAACGGCGGTGGGGGCATGTTCGGCACGGGCACACCTGGCCCCTTCCGTCTCTTCAACGAGCCACTTGGTGGGCAGATCGTCTGGCTGCTGCCGATGGCCCTGCTGGGCCTCGTGGCCGTCGCCTGGCAGCGGCGTCCGCGCTTCCGGGGCGACCCCGAGCAACAGGGGCTGGCCTTGTGGGGCGTCTGGCTGCTGACTACGGCTGTCTTCTTCTCGGTGGCGGGCTTCTTCCATCAGTACTACCTGACCACCATGGCCCCTGCGGTCGCTGCCCTCTTCGGTATCGGCGTTGTCGTCATGTGGCACGACTATCGTCGCCACGGCTGGCGTGGCTGGCTGCTGCCACTGGCTCTGCTGCTAACAGCCCTGGAGCAGCTGCACATCATCACCAGCAATCCGGCCTGGGGCACCTGGCTCATCCCCCTGATCGCCGTGCCTTGCGCCCTGGCGGCCCTGGTCCTCTTCATGGCGCGCCTCGTCCCCTTCCTGCGTGAGCGCGCGCAGGTACTGGTGCCCACCCTGGTGGTGGCCCTGATCGCTCTACAGCTCACGCCGGCGGTCTGGTCCTTTATTCCTGTCCTGCGCGGAGAGGCGGCCAGCCTGCCAACTGCCGGCCCCGGCAACCAGTTCGGCGGCCTCGGCGCTGGCGGCTTCCCGGCCTTCGGTAGGGGCAATGGCGACTATGCCGCACGCTTCCGCTCCTACTTTGGGAACTTTGAGCGCGCTGCCAACAGACAGGATGGAAGCAGCGCCCTGCCGGCGAATGGTCAGCTTCCTAACGGCGGAGGCGAGGGGATGACCGTCAATACGGCCCTCATCAACTACCTGGAGGCCCACCGCAACGGCGCCAAGTACCTGGTGGCGGTCATGAGTGCGAACGAGGCCGATTCGATCATTCTGGCTACCAACCAGCCGGTGATGGCGATGGGCGGCTTCTCTGGCAGCGATCCTATCCTGACGCCGGCCAAGCTGGCCCAGTTGGTGGAGAGCGGCCAGGTGCGCTTCTTCCTCATCAATGGCAGTGGGCGCGGCTTCGGCGGCGGTGGCCAGAGCGACCTGATTAGCTGGATTACCCAGCATTGCAAGCAGGTGCCAAGCAGCGCCTGGGAGTCCTCCAGCACTGGCAGCACGAGCACTGGCGGCTTCGGTGGCTTCGGCGGCGCCCAGCTCTACGAGTACACCGGCAGCTAAAGGTAGCAGATAACCCGCGAGGCAGGGCGTTCGGCTTGGCCCTCTGCTCGGGCCTGCCGGTGTCCGCCTCGCGCTCCCTTTCAATTCACCTGTCCTGTCCTACCTCGTTCCTACGGGCCTGCTCTCCCTGCCCTGGCAGGAAGGTAGGCCCACCTACTTTCCTGTTAGCGGCACGATCACGGGCGACACCGATGTCGACGTCGGCTCTAATACCAGCATCATAGGCGTAGGCTCCACGGCCTCGCTGGTCGGCATTAGCCTCTCTATTAAGGATGTCAGCAACGTTATCATTCGTAACCTGAGCATCTCCTTTGTACGCGCCGACGGCAACACCGCTGGGAATGCCATCCATATCGGGCACTCTCAATATATCTGAGTCGATCACAACAATCTCTTCTCAGACATGGACCACGGCAAGGACTACTACAGGCTGATCGATATCACCCACGCCGCTGACTACATCACTGGTCTCCTGGAATCGCCTGCGCGACCACTACAGGGTCTCGCTGGTGGGCCATTCCGACCTCTCCGCAGTGCCGGGCCTGGCCTGAGCCTCTTTGTGTCTCTGCTCACTCACTCAGGTTGGGACTCTCCTGATCTCGGGCGGTCCTCTCTTAGAAGCTGGTGAGAGGTCTCTCATCTTCTTCCAATGCAATTCTCATTATGGCGTGGCATAGCTAAGGATGAGTCATAGAAAGAAAGCCAGGAGGCAGAGGCCAACCAGACAGCCAGGCCTCCCTGCAAGGAGTAGCTGAGAGGAGCGCCTGAGTGAGAAGCTTCTCATCTTTCTCCAATGAAGGTCCAAGAAACGCTTGGTAAGCTAGAGGTTGTCAAACCGATGCTTTACTTTCGCGAGGCGCTCTACACACGAGAGGTGAAACCATGCACGATGAGAGAAATGGCCAAAACACTGGGGCCAGAGGGAGCAGTGGCGGAGCCTATGGTGGGAGCATCTATAGCAGCGGAGCCTATGGGGCCTACGGCGGCTATGGGGCTTACAGCGGTCTCAACACCCCTCCCAACGTCGCCCCTCACATCGCCCCTGGCTATCCTGGGGGGACAGGAGCAGCAGGCGCTCCCTACTTGCCTTCCTATTATCCTCCCTACGGGGGTGGGCCGGCGGGACGAACAG
Source organism: Thermogemmatispora aurantia (assembly GCF_008974285.1). GTDB lineage: Bacteria > Chloroflexota > Ktedonobacteria > Ktedonobacterales > Ktedonobacteraceae > Thermogemmatispora > Thermogemmatispora aurantia. The sequence goes on from NZ_BKZV01000004.1 coordinate 423,579, forward strand.
GCTGGGAGACGGTGCCCATGCCTGCCCCAGCTAGTGCCTGGCAGCAGCCGCTCTACACCCAGAGCATGCCGGGAGCCGAGAAGCTCACGCCCCCGACGCGCAAGCCGGCGGCAGCAAGAGCCGCCGGAGCCGGGGCAGCTTCCTCGAAAAAGCGGGCCAGCATGCCCAAGGAGCAGGCCCAGCGCCTGGCGCAGCGGCTGAAGCGCTGGGCTGTGGCGCTTGCTGTGGCGGGTTTCGGCACTTTTAGCGCACTGGTAGCCTTCCACCAGGCCAGCGCCTCTCAGGCCAACGTCAATAACTCCTCATCCTCCGGCTCGCAATCACAGGTCAGCGCGCCGTCCAGCGGCAATAGCTCGTCGTCATCATCGACCAATGCCAATAGCAATGGTGCCAGCTCATCTTCATCTGGCTCGTCTGTACAGTCTCCCGGCTCGACGAGCAGCGGCTCAAGCCAGGATAGCAATGGCTTCTTCAATCAACAAGGAGGGGATAACTTTGGCAGCCAGCCGACTTTCGGGCAGGGCCACAGTGGCAGCGGCGTCTCCTGAGCCTCAGTATGTGACACCGCGGGGGATGGTGCGCGGCAGCTTCCAGGCGATGGGGACCACCGTTAGCTACCTGCTGCCTGTTGAGGGGAGTGAGCAAGGAGCTGAGCTGATTGCCGACCTCTTTGCCCGCTGGGAAGCGATTCTGAGCCGCTTTCGCCCTCAGAGCGAACTGACGCGTCTTAACCGCAGCGCTGGCCAATGGGTTGAGGTGAGTGAACTCCTCTACGTGGTGCTCACGCGGGCTTTAGAGGCCGCGGCAGCCAGCGATGGCCTCTACGATCCAACGCTTCTGCCGCAGCTCCGGCAACTGGGCTACGATCGCAGTTTTGAACTCCTGGAGCGGGCGGGAGAGGCAGCGCATGCCGGGCAGGAAGGGGATGGGAGTGTCCAGCAGGGTGAGCCTTTGGAGAGCCTGCCTGGCGGGGCCTGGCGTCGTATTGAGGTTGATCCGGTGAAGCGGCGGGTGCGCCTGCCAGCTGGGGCACAGCTGGACTTCGGCGGCATTGCGAAAGGGATGGCTGTCGATACAGCTCTGGGGGCCTTGCGCCGCCGGGGTCTGGTGCCGGCTCTGGTCAACGCTGGCGGCGACCTGGCCGTGGCCGGTCTGCCGCCCGATAGCGAACACTGGGCCATTGCCATCCCGGGACGACGTGGTGGCTGGACCATTCCCCTGCGCCGTGGTGCCCTGGCCACTTCCGGGATTGCTCGCCGTCGCTGGTGGCGAGACGGTAGCCTGCGTCATCATCTGCTCGATCCACGCACGGGGCTGCCCGCCACTAACGGCCTCTGGTCGGTCACTGTCGTCGCCGACCGTTGTGAGCAGGCCGAGGTGGCCGCCAAAGTGGCTTTCATTCTCGGCCCTGAAGCAGGCCCGACCTTTCTGCGCCGTCACAGTCTCGCCGGCCTGTTTATCCACGAAGATGGAAGCTGGCAGAGCGTCGCTCCCTGGCCGACTCATCTTATGGCCGCCTGGCAAGAAGAAGCCGGGCAGCTAGCAGCGGAACAAAGGAAGCCATAGCTGGGAGGGTGGTACTGTCTACATGCGCCATCGAGGCGAGCGAGATAGCGCTGCCACTCATCCGCTGATGAATGAAAAAGGAAAAGCACTTCCTCTTTTCTATTCTAAAGAAAGAGAATGTCTATGTCGACGATCTGGCAAAACGTAACCTGGAATGTGGCGCGGGCGGGTGGTCTGACAGCTTACCTCCTGCTGACGCTGGCGGTCTGTGCCGGGCTGGCGCTTTCGGCGCAGTTGCAGTCGCCGGCGCGCTGGCCACGGCTGGTCAACAATGAGCTGCACAATTTTCTAACCCTGCTGGCAACCATCTTTGTCGGCCTTCATGTCCTGGCCGTCTGGGTTGACCCCTTTACACATTTCGGCTGGAACGAGGTCCTGATTCCTCTGGCCAGCCACTATCGGCCCATCTGGGTGGCACTGGGTATCTGTGCCCTCTACCTGGGGATCGCCATCGGCATCAGCACCTTGCTGCGTCCCCATATCGGCTATCGCTGGTGGCGTCGCTTGCACCTGCTCACCTTACTGCTCTTCGCTCTGGCTACCCTGCACGGGCTGGGAAGCGGCAGCGACAGCCAGAGCTGGTGGGCGCTGGCTCTCTATGGTGGCAGCCTGTGGGCGGTGGGCTGGCTGCTCTGGCGGCGGGTGCAGGTCGCGCGCCGCGCCAGGCAAGAGCGGGCCCAGCTACAGAAGCGGCTGCAGGTCCGGCAGGCCCAGAGGCAGCCAGCTCAGACGATGGCGCCCCCCCAGCTCCAGAGGCCAGGAGCGTGGGAGACTGGCACGGCGATGGCGGTCAGGCCACCAGCCCAGGGCGGCACCGCTACCCCTCGGGCCGAGCCCTGGCGGGCGTCCCAGCCGTCGCAGCCGTTGGGTCGCTACTAAAGTCGGGGAGATGCCAGGCCAGTGTTTGCTCCGCGGTGACCTGGGCAGGACCAGGGCCAGGGCTGGGTCGCCTGCCCTCTCTTCCTGGCCTGATCCACTTTCCTATTCCTTACTTAACTTATATCGGTGACGAGTGAACGGCGAAAAGCGACGTTGACAGAACGGTTGTCCCTTGTTACACTCGCTGATAGAGGGCCAGGCTCTAGCCTGGCCTGGCGGGGCAACGAGCATAGCGCGTCAATGGAAAAGAAGAGCCAGGGCCAGTGATGCAGCCCGATCCAGTGCGAGCGACCAGGAACGAGAGTGGCCTACGCCTGCTAGCCAGCCTCATGCTGATTGTCATCCCTATCAGCGGCGGCCTGGTTGTGCTTTCAGCCTACCTCAGCCCGCTTGTTCCCAGGCTGGCCCTCGATAGCGCCCAGCAAGTCACCTTTTTCCTCCTTCTCGCGCTCTGTATTCAGCTCGTTGGAACCAGTGCCCCGCTCGGCTCCTATCTCGTAGCCCTGCTCATCACAGTGGCTTTCTATCTGGCGGCCCTGCAGACCGCCCTTGTCACCCAGAGCTGGCCCCTGTTTGTCTGTCCCCTGGCCTTTGTGCTGCTTAGCCGCTGGGCGTCGGCGCCAACGCCTCAAGCTGCCGGGGCGGACAGCTTCAGAGCCTTATGCCTGGTGACTGTTCTCGTCATGATTATGCTGGCCGATCTGCTGGCGCGCTGGTGGCAGCCCCCACTGGTGAGCCTCCTTCTCGGCCTCCCGGCTATCCTGCTAGTCTGGCGTCTCCCGCGCCTGGAAGATGACAGGCGCTTGATCATCACGCGCGTCATCCTGCAAACCACGATTCTCCTGGTGGCTCTCTCGCTTCTGGTGGGCCTTGGGCAGCTGATCAGCTGGCCACGTGGCCTGGTGGCTCTCTTTTGCTGCTATCTGAGCACTGCCTGGGGTGCTCCGACTCTCAGCGCCCGTGATCGTCTCGGTCTCTGGCTCACCCTGGTCCTGCTCCTCCTCTGCTGCTCCTACTACCTTGCCAGCAGCAGAGTGCCCGACTCGCTCAGCTGGATCTTAACCCTCAGCAGCCTCACTTGCCTCCTGATGGCCATTCTTACCCTCTGGCTACTGCCACGACTGCACAGGCTGGCGCGACCATAATCCTCTCTGGTCGTGCTGCTCGCGCGCGAACGTTAACGGGAACTTTCGACCTCCGACCAGCGTCCTGCTTGCGGGGACTCGCTGACGGCGAGCGATCATGCACCGACAGAAAGGAGAGAGAAGGCGCATGCGTCCAAGCAGAGGAAGCACTCTCGGGCTGCGCCGCCATACCCGCCTCCTGCTGCTGATCGGCCTGCTTGTTCTCCTCAGCGCTTGCGCTGGGAGTAGTAGTACAGCAGGCAGCGGGCAAGGCTCAGGGCAGCTGGTCATCTCATGGGCCGAATTCTACCGGGACCTGGGCAGTCTGAAGCGGGCCTCTGCCCTGGCGGTCGAAGGAACCATTGTCGCCATTGACTCCCAGACCGTCGAAGATGACATTCCCTTCACCGACTTCCGTTTGCGTGTCAGCCGCCTCCTCTACAATCCACGGCACCTGCTGCAAGGAGATGGTCAAGGGAGCGAACTGATCATCCATCAGACCGGCGGCCTCCTCAACGGAGAGCAGGTTTCCGTCCAGGATGATCCGCTTTTCCAGATCGGTGAAGGGACCATCCTCTTTCTGCGCCCGTTTCGTCCCGGGCACTACCTGGTCGTCGGCGGCCCCAGTGGTCGCTTTCGCCTCCACAACGGGCTGGTCACCCCCATCACCGACGAAGGCATCAGGCTCAACTGGCCTCTGACCGAAGAAGAGTTCAAAGCTGCCCTTGACCGGGCCTGAAGCGGGCAAGCCGGGCGCGGCCTAGTCCGATGCTGACGGAGAAGCCTTGGGGGCGGCAGCGTCTGACACTGAAGCCGGAGCTGGTCTGGCCACGCCCAGCCTGCCCGCCACCAGCGGCACCGTTGTACCCTGCAACAGCACCGAGGCCAGGACCACGAAAAAGACCAGATCGAAGAGCAGTTCTGCACGCGGCAACCCGGCCAGCAAAGGAAAGGTTGCCAACACAATTGGCACAGCCCCGCGCAGTCCGACCCAGGCCACAAAGAGCTTCTCCCGCAGTGGCATCCGTCTCAGAGGCAGTAGAGCTAGCAGAACTGCCAGCGGACGAGCCACAAGGACGCTCACCAGCGTAATCAGCACACCGGCGAGAGCCACCGCAGGCAGACGCGACGGGAAGACCAGCAGACCCAGAATCAGGAACATGGCGATCTGCATCAGCCAGGCCAGGCTATCGTGGAAGCGCCCGATGCGCTCAATGCCCTCCACTCGACTATTGCCCAGCAGCAGCCCAACCAGATAAACCGCCAGGAAGCCGCTGCCGCCCAACAGTGCCGTGGCCGCGTAGGTAAAGAGTGCCAGCGCGATCGTCAGTACCTGATAGAGGCCCTCCACATCCAGGTGCAGCTGCCGAATCAGCCAGATTGCCAGGCCTCCAATCACCAGCCCCAGCACCAGACCGATCCCCATCTGCTGAACAAAGAGCAGGAGGACGCTCAGAAGTGGGGTCTCTGGCTCGCTCAGGAGACGGATCAGACCGAGTGTCAAAAAGACTGCCATCGGGTCATTTGTGCCCGATTCCAGCTCTAGCAGAGGGAGCAGCTGGCCACTCAGGTGCAGATTGCGCGCCGCCAGCACACTGAAAACCGCAGCCGCATCCGTGGCTGAGATCAGTGCCCCCAGAAGGAGGCCCTCCAGGGGCGAAGCATGGAGCAGCCAGGCGGAGAACAGGGCGACCACAAGAGCACTCAGCAGCACGCCAAGCGTCGAGAGTAGGAGGGCCCCGCCGAGGGCGGGCCGCACCATCGACCAGCGCGTCTCCAGTCCCCCGGCGAACAGAATCAACACTAACGCTACGATACCCACCGCCTGGGCCAGTTGGGCATTGTCGAAATAAATACCGCCCGGACCATCCGAGCCGGCGAGCATTCCCAGGCCCAGAAAGAGCAGCAGGGCCGGAATCCCCAGCTTACCGGCGATCTTCCAGGCCAGCACGCTCAATAGTAATAGCAAGGATGCGACCAGCAGCGCGCTCTCAAAATGCATTGGCTCCTCCCGTTGCCACACTCGCTGTCTTGCCCAGCCGCAGGCGCTGACCAGACAGCTTCTTTGCCTGCTTCTCTTCTCTCTTTTACGATAGCAGCAGGAACAACCATGATGCAGAGCAAAAAGTGGAGCGAGTCAGTGAGCGCGCGCTCTCCCTTACTGAGGACGCTGGCCGTAAATTACATAGAAATTACAGTAGCTACGGTACTGTTCGCACTCATGCAGCCAGGCGGTGGCGAGCTGCTGGTACTCCTCGATGCTGACTCCGGTAGTAGCCGCCACCAGAGGGGCAATCGTCTGGTTGCCGGCGGCGAAGTCCGTGCGCGCCATGTTGCCCAGACGCCCTCCCCAGTCACCGATAGGAATGGAGATGACCTGCGAAGTGACGTGCAGCAGGCCGGCCTCACGCAGCATTGGCTCCAGGCGCAGGGCCATCTTTAGATCGATGCCGCGGCTCTGGCAGGCGGCTACGATCAGCTGGAGCATGCGCGTTGTCGCCGGGCCGCTGCGCTGGAAGAGGGGATCGACCTCAACCAGCTCCAGCCAGCTGCCCGGGCGCGTCACGCGCACCAGGTCCTGGATCACTAGCGGCCAGCGATCTGCTGGTAGAGCGAAGACGAGCAGGCGCTGATGGACAAAATCGAAGCTGCCAGCGGCGAAGGGCAGGCCGTCCAGCAGGTTTCCCTGACGGAAGGTACAGTTCGGTGGAAACGAAGGTGAGGCGGGCGGCAGGTTGAGGTCGAAACCGATCAGATGAGCTTCGGGGAAGAGCTGCGCCATTTCAGCCAGCCAGCGCCCGGTGCCGCAGCCTACATCGAGAATGCGCTTCGGCTCTACGATGGGCGCCAGATAGTTGCTGCGCAAGGCGTAGCGTAGCATGTAATGCTGGAAATCCAAACGGTTGACCTCGCGGTCGTCCTTGGGCAGCATGTAAGGAGTGGGCACGTTATCCTCAGTCAGGCTGACTGATCGATTGGCGTAATCGTAGGTATTGGTGGTGGGTGGGCGGGATTGCGCAGATTTGCGGCGAAACCACCTTAGCATGTCCTACCTCTGCTTTCTCTCCATTGGTGATTAGGGTTTCTCAGACGAGCAGGTGATTGGGATGGCTATCTCACATGAGCCATTCGCGCATCACTCTCCTACGGGTAGAATTATAGGGACATATAGGCCAGCTGTCAAAAGAAGCTGACCAGGAAAGGGGCGCAAGACAGGAGGAGTCAGACGACTTGAAGGCTCTTGGGTCGCGTTGTCTTATGTTCTGTTGCCAGCGGAGGGAAGGATGGACCAGCTACACTCGCCGCCAGATGGCAGATCTGAGATATATGGCCATATGACCGGGCGCCGACTGCGGCGTGGAACCGTTGGCCTGGAGCTGTTTGCGCAAGGTTCGCCTGTGCTCGGTAGTGCACAAGGATCGTTGCAGTCAGCCTCTGCTCCTGACGATCTCTCGCCGTTTGTGCTCACCTTCTTCCTGACGGAGACGACCGTTGTGGTCTTTGCTCCCCTGCTGTTTGGAATCTCCTATAGTCTTTCTACCGGGCTGACTCTTTCCAGTAGATAGCTCTGCGCATCAGCTTGAGGCTGAAATCGTGCTCCGCTCCTGTCCTGGCTGGGAAGCCGGGCGACTGGTGAGCTGTTCGGGTCGCGGTCCCTCGGGAAAAGACCTGAGAGAAAAATACGGGAGAAGCCTCATGACAGCAGAGAAGGCGCTCTTGTATAGTCAAGACAGTGGCAGCCGGGGCCATTGGGCCGAACCCACCCTGTACAGGGCGGGTCAGGCCATTCTGGCCTCTCGGAGCCGCCAGTAAGTCTGTTCATGAAGGGATGGTGAAGGAGATGAAACAGGAGGAAGAGAGAGTGAACGTGCTGGAACAGCAGCTGACTACAGTGGTGTTGCACATCCCGAGTCTGCGCTGTGGGGGCTGCCTCAAGCGCGTCACGGAGGCGCTCCGGGCCTTGCCTGGCCTGGAGATTCTTACCGCTGCTCTACCAACCAGGAGCGTGACCCTGCGCTACGCACGGCAGCAGCTGGAACTAGAGCGGATCGTTGAGGCTGTACGGGCCTGTGGCCATGTGCCGGGTGAGCTGAGGGAGGCTGGCCAGGTGGTGGGAGAGCAGAGCGCTAACGGCCTCGGTGACTAGCTGCTGGTGAGGAGGGAGAGGCGACAGTCTGCGCCGGCTGTCGCCTCGATCGCTTTCCTCATGGAGTGCTGCCCAGCCTGGCCTGGCTTAGCGCAGTGGAGACTGCCAGGCGAAGAGGCCGCGTGGCGCTAGCGGGCCATTGTAGGACCAGGCGGGTGGCGTCCATGCCGGCTCTGGCTCGGCGGCGCGCAGCAGTCGGGCTGTCGAAGGGGCGAAATCGACGCGCAGCAGCGGTGTGGTTCCTTCCTGCTGGTAGACCAGCGGCACGGCGTAGACAGCCCGTCGGGTTGGCTGGGAGGCTGCTCCTTCCACCTCAGCGGGGAGGGCCTTCAGATATTGCTCGACCTCCTCTAGCAGCTTGAGTACGGTGGCCGGGTTGGCGGAGGTCTCGCACAAAATCACCTCCTGCCAGGAGGTCGGGTCGGCCTCTCGTTGGGGCAGCGCCAGACAGAGCAGGAGCAGCTCATGGCCGTGGAAGGAGATTTTCTCAAAGTGGCCCTCGACCAGCTGGTAGAGACTCAGGCGCCAGCCTGGCCAACGGCTGGCTCCGGGGCACTCGCAGGGGTTGCAGTCGCAAGGATTGCAGGAACAGCTACAAGCGCGGGCGCCGGCCAGGTTGCCCTTGAGCAGATACGACGCAGATAGGCGGGTTTGCACGGTCTGCATATGACTCTCGAACTCCTCTCCAGAGAAAGGCAAAGGCAAGAAAAGCGCTACAGCGGTCGCTGAGTACTTCTCTGTTCAGGAAGAGATAACATCGGCGTATAAAACGAGCTGGCGGGAGATCCGGCCTCGTTGCCGTCATCGGTGGCTGGCAGCCGAGACCGGGTGCGCATGCTTTCGCTGGCCGATGCGGGCTCGCTATGCGTGTGGTCGCTCACTTACCTCTCTCACCTCCTTAAGCATCACTAAAGCAACCAGGCGATAATAAGTCTCTCTGTAGAGAGTATACGCTATAGGTGCGTAGAAAATCCACCCGTATCTTTCCTGAGATACTGCCGGGGATCGCCCTAAGGAGAGAAGCGGAAGGGGGTCTGAGTGTTAAGTCGTCCCGGCCCACATTGTCTTCTTTCCTCTTCTATCCCTCTCAATTAACAGGAAAGTCGATCACACTTGACAGGCAGAGCTATTCCTGTTATACTCTCGGCCAGCAGGAGCCTTTCAAGGGAGAGCGATCGTAACAGGAGACATGGACGCAGCGCTGCACCTGTAGTAGCTTTCTCCATGCGAACTGCGTTGAGGCTGTCGGTGCCAGGCTGGACGACGTTGTTTGCAAAGGTCTTTTATTTTCCCTGCACTTGAATAGGAATCATTCCTGAAGCCTGACCCCTCGCCCCGGTCACTCCCCCCTCTCGGATGCTGCTTCTTTCCGCGTCTCCTGCTGTGGAGAGAAGCCAACAGGAAGGAGTAATTACGGACGGCTTGCCCCTTTAAAGGAGAGAGGTCCTGGTTGCCAGCCCGGCCTAGATGCAGGCAGATCCTTTTCCACGCGCTGCTTTTCTCCCCTCCTTCCCGGGGCGTCGGCTTGTTTCGGCCTGTCCATGTGCTTGAGTCTGGAGCAAGGGATCAGGGGGAGACCGCCAATCCAGAGGAAGCGCCTGCCCGCATAGCAGGTGCAACAGAACGGTTACGGCGGTCTCAACCGGCTGCTGTAGCCTAGCAGCAGCAACACCCCCACCGACGCCTGGGTCACCTACACCTACGACAGCACCGCCAATGGGAACATGGGCGTGGGCCGCGTGCCTGGCGAGCACTTCAGCGGTCCGGCCAACCTCAGCGGCTCCTACAGCGATGCTCCTGGGGAACAGACGCTATAGCTTCGCGCGTAGCGTTGACGCGGGGCTGCGGGTGACCAGCCTGGTCTACAAGAACCGGAGCAGTGGGGCGGTGCTCTATCAGGAGCAGCCGCAATACGATGCGGCTAACAGCGTGGTAGCGGCTACCACAACCCTGCCGACGGGGGATACGGACGTACAGGCTTTCTGCTATGATGCCCGCAATCGGCTGACGTGGGCGGGGGCGAGTGGGATGCCGCCTTGTGGGAGCACGCTGAACGCGGGAACGCTGACAGCGGCGCAGTACCAGCAGGGCTATAGCTACGATTGCTCCTGTTGCAGCACTGCGAGCACCTCGGTCAGAGAGCGGAGTCGCAGGGACAGGCAAGGCTGGCAATGTGGCGGGGGCAGCTGGGTCAGATGATCGGGGTCATGGTGCTGGGGATGGCCACAGGGGAGCTGGTTGCGTTGTTGGTGGAGCTAGAGCGGCGCCCCCTGCTCCGCTGGTCGATTAGACGATGGGGCGTGAGGGGTGTGGAGAGAGCTGCTAGCTAAAGGGTCCTTGCCAGACAGTTGATGAGTGCCTGTGCTCGCAAGGGAAGGAATGTAAGAGATGCGTAAAACTATGGACATCGCTGTGAAGGATCAGCAGTTGCTAGAGCGCCTGGGGCTGGGCAGGCCGCTGGCTGCCTTTCGGACGAGGCGGTGGTTGCGCGTGAGCTGGTGGGGACTGCTAGGAGTGGGGATTGGAGTGGTCGTCCTGGTCCTGTGGCGGAAGGGGCCAGGGGACCTCGCCTTCCTGTCAGCGCTCCTGCTCGGGTTCGGGGTGGGTTCCGCCGGGGAGCTGCTGGGCTTGCGGCGGAGGCTGGTGGTCGGTGAGGAGGGATGGGTAGAGCTGCAGGAGCTGGTGCGGAGAACCTGGGTGGTTCGCTGGGAGCAGGTGCGGGAAATCAGGCGGGAGCCGTGGGGCTGGCGAGTGGTCAAGAAAGGGAGGGGAGAGCCGGAGTGGCTGCTGCCGAGGCTCTATGAGGGGAAGGAGGAGCTAGAGCAGCTGCTGGAGGAGCGAGCGGCAGCCGTGGGGAGAACGCTGAAGGGGTGGGAGAAGGCGAGGGCAGAGAGGAGATGGAGGCAGGTGGTGCAGGCGGTGGGATGTGGGGCGGTGGTGGTCTGGGGAGGACTGGTCGTTGGGCTGGTGGCAGTCAGCCCGGAGGTGCGCCATGAGCTGCTCAGAGGGGTGCAGGAGGAGGGTCTGCGGGGGCTGGCGGGGAACCTGGTGGAATTGGGGGGGGCAGCGCTGTGGCTGATGCTGCCCATAGCGGCATTGGTATACACCATAGGCCTGCTGGTCTGGAGGGTAAGCCAGGGGCTGAGGGAGCTTGCTGAAGAAGAGGCAGCAGAGCAAGAGCAGAGAGGGGAATGAGAGCGGGGATCGATCGAGTGAGGGGGAGGGACGAAGGATCTGAGGAAGGGCAGTTCCTGACGGCGGACACGGTGCAGGGGAACGAGCAGGGGCAGGACCCGTCTGCGTCCGTGGAAGGCACATGCGGAGACGCGGACCGAGGCGACGGGACATGATGAGACGACGCTGGGAGGCATAGGAAGAGAGAGCTGGCAGAGCTGGCAATCCAGTAGATGAGCTATTTCGAGAAGAGTTGGAGGTGCCTCCTGCCCAGTTGCGCAAAGATTAGCAGAAGGGAGGGAGGCGTGAGATGGACGATGGTCTCCAGCAGAGGGCAGAAGGCAACAGATCGCTGGCGAGTTTTCTCGCTGGTAGTATTGACTATCGTAAATATATCTGCTATAGAGTAAATGACAGCAGGAATAGAATGTTGCAAATGGAAGCTGCTAATGAGGAATGTGTAGCTCCTGATGAGTCTGGTGGGCCTGCAGCGGAGGCTGCCGACTGCCTCATTGGGGGCGACCTTCTGTGCTACGGCCTGGCTGCAGACTCAGTATCAGCCCTGGTGAGCACTCGCTGGCGGGTAGAGAAACTGGCTCTCTGCAGGGGAAAAGCGCTACCCTAACGCTCTCCTCTCCTACGAGGGGGCCAGTCATGCGGCTCAGCCTGGCTTGACTGAGGTTGCTTGCTTCCCGACAGTTTGCTGCAAGCCCAGTCAGTCCGATGGCCGGCTGTCCATCTATCATAAGGAGCACGCTCATGGCCTGACAAAGCAATCCTAGCAAGAGGTCGGATGCGCTCTTTCCCCGGCTTTTAGGCTCGCCTCGCCGATTGAAGGGGGGAAGGAAGTGTCTCGTCAGCTGCTCAATGGAACAAAGTGGGAAGTCTGCAGGTGCTCAGCCTGGTCTTCCTCATAGGAACGATCTCCGCCTGTCAGCCATCGTCTCTCCTGCCGAGCGCTGTACCTCTGAGTACTGTTCCCTGTGGGGTGACAGGAGACCGGGTACTATCAGAGGGCAAGCACTGCTCTACGTAGGTGATCACGATCACCTCTACGCGATTGATGGGCAGCGGGGAAGAGTGCTGTGGTGCCGGCGGCTGGTGCACACGGATAGCGCGGAAGGGAGTGGAACCTCTGAGTTTGCGGCGCTGAGGCGCGGTGGTCGCAGCCTCTATAGCGGAACAGAGGAGGGGAGACTGGTGGCCCTCGATGCAGACAGCGGACAGGTAGAGGAGAAAAACGGCGCAGCGAACTGCACTCTATAAGAGAGGCCCAGGTCCTCATCAGCAAACTGTTGACTCTTTCGTCGTCAGCGTCTGCAGAGGATAGTGCTGAGAAAGGAGGAGCATTGAGATCATGAAAGGGCAGTCGCCCGAGTTTGCGCGCGCCTCCTGGAAGCTGCTCTTAGGAAGTGTCTGGCTGCTGGTAGGTCTGCTGGGTTGCCAGCAGACACCGATCGTGCGGATGGAGACGGTGTCCTGTCCTGCAGCTCAGTCGCAGGTGCAGTTCAGCAGGCTGGCCGAGCATCCAGGTGGGAACGAGCCAGCAGTGACCACTCTCTATGTAGGGCTGAGTACATGGCTCTATGCGCTGGATACCGGCAGTGGGCGCCCGCGCTGGTGCCGACTGCTGCGCTCGAAAGACACTTCTTACAGCCATCTGTTAGGGTTTATGACAATAACTCGTGCCGGGCAGAATCTGTACGCCAATACCGCGGATGGCTATCTGCTGGTCCTGAACGCTCAGGATGGAACGGTTCGCTGGGGTGCGGAGGATTCAGAGTCTCTTGATGACGGCTGGGGAGTGCCAGCGGTGGACAAAGCAGCCGGGCTGGTCTATCGGAGGGATGTGAAGGCGGTAGAGGCACTGGCAGCGAACGATGGGCAGAGCCGCTGGAGCTATCAGCTCCCTCAGAAGGAGGCCGGTCGGACAACGACGGGGGTCGTACTGATGCCTCTGGTGGGAGAGGGGGCGGTCTATGTCGTAGGGGATGATTTACTGACAGTGCCCGAGAGGTCTGCTCTGGTGGTGGCCCTGGACGCACGCACGGGGCAGCCGCGCTGGCAAAGGAGCTTTCCAGAAGGGCGCTATCAACGACCGATAGCTATGGTGCTGGGAGATGAGGTGCTTTGCCTGGATCTGGCACAGGGGGTTATCGCGGTAGACGCTAACGACGGGCGACAGCTGTGGCAAGCGAACGGATCACGCTGGCGTGCTTCCACATATCGGCTGCTTGCCGCCGGGCAGGGCTGGCTCTATGTAGCAAAGGAGGTGGAGCAAGACCAAAAGCTGCAGGTGAGCGCGCTGCGGCTGGCGGATGGAGAGGAGGGCTGGTCGATTGAACTGCCGGGCGTCTTCGGGTTCGATGTGGTGCCGGTGCAAGGGGTGGTAGACGGAAAGGTGCTCTATCTGCTGGACGGGCAAGGACAGTTGACGGCACTGGATGGGCAAAGCGGACGAGTGCTCTGGCAGAAACTGCCAGCCACCAGTGAAGAGCCAGGACCGAGCCGTCTGATAGTGGGAAAGAGCGAGATCTATCTGTTTACAACAGCATCGGGTGGAGTAGAACGATTTGTCCTGCATGCCCTGGCAAAGGAGAACGGGCAGGAGGAATGGAAGATAGTGCTACCGTTGCCCCTGAACGTGGGAGAAGACTGGGTGCCGGCGCTGACCGACTGAACAAGGCAAGGAGTCATCCAGGGGAAAGCAGAGCGCTGCCCACGACCTCCTCTCCCCTATAGATGAGCGCCAGCGACGGGAAAGGCCCACAGGCAAGTTCAGCTCCCTCCAGCTCTCTGGCTTAGCTGGATAGCTTTCAAATGACTGGGGAAGCCTGACGGACGGTCAGCAGATGCAGACACAGGCTCGGCTGACGCTAGTGACACACCGAGGACAGATCACGCCCAGACGTGGCAGCTTTTGATTATTGCATTGATTGACTTAAATCTCAAGATCTCTTCTCTTGAGAAGAAAGGAAAAGGACGAATGAAGAATATGAAGAGTGCTGAGACGGAGGGACAGGAGGAAGAGCCGCCGAGCTGGCAGCGCTATCTGGAGCAGGGAGAACGTTGGATGAGGAAGGGCCACTACAAGGAAGCTCTGGAGGCGGCAGAGCAGGCTCTGAAGCTGAGCAACCAGAGTGAGGAAGCGGCCTGGGATCTCTGGTTGTTGAAAGGAAGAGCACTGAACGCGCTGGAGCGCTATGAAGAGGCGCTGACAATCTTTGAGAGATTGAGCCGGATGCTACCGGAGAGGATGGAGCGTCAGGCCAAATGCTCCTATTACCTTGGAGTGACTCTCAGCGGGCTGGACAACAGTGACAAGGCTGTAGCCGCCTATGATCAGGCCCTAACTCTTTATGAAGAGCTATTGCAGAGGAATCCCCGCGAGGCGGAGAGCTGGTTGAGGAAAGGGTTCGTCCTGGAGGCACTCGAGCGAAGAGCTGAAGCGCTGGCAGCCTATGAGGTGGCCCTGCGGCTTGATCCCATGAATGTTGCTGCCTGGGCGTCAAAGGGCGACTGCTTGCTGCAACTGGAGCAATATAGCGAGGCGCTGGAGGCCTGCGATCAAGGCTTGCGCATCGATAAGGAAGATCTCTGGTTGTGGAAGAACCGCGGAGAGGCGCTGCTAGCTTTGAAGCGCTATGAGGAGGCGCTGGCGGCTTATGACCAGGCCCTGGATCTCTGTCCAACAGATCTCTTCTCCTGGGAAGGCAGAGGGAGGGCGCTGCATGCTTTGGAGCGCTATGAAGAGGCGCTGGCGGTCTTTGAGCACGCCCTTCAGCTGAAGTCAGGGCCATCGCTCTTCTGGAGAAAGGCCATAGCGCTGTTGGCTCTGCGGAGAGCTGAGGAAGCCCTGCAGGCGGCTGATCAAGGATTGCTCCTTGATGGTGCTGATTCCGACCTGCACCGGGCGCGCGGCTGGGCCTTGCAAGAGCTGGAACGCTACGAGGAAGCCCTGGCCGCCTATGAGGAAGCCCTGCGCCTTGACCCCGCGCAGGCCTGGGTCTGGAGTGACAAGAGCGAGGTATACGAGGAGCGAGAGCGTTATGAGGAGGCCCTGACTGCCTGCGAGCAAGCTCTCCAGTTGCAGCCAGACACCGCTTACTTCTGGCATCTGAAGGCCCGTATCTTGCTGAAGCTCGAGCGTGCCGAGGAGGCTCTCCAGGCGGTAGAGCAGGGGCTAGTACTTGACCAAGAGGATATCAATGTGCTATTGTGGCATAATCGCGCGCAAGCTCTGGCAACATTAGAACGCTACGAAGAGGCGCTGGAGGCCTTTGAGGAGGCGCTGCGGCTGGACCCTGAAGATGCCTGGGCCTGGGCAAGGAAGGGCGATGTATTGGAGCACCTGGAGCGCGATGAGGAGGCGCTGGAGGCCTTTGAGGAGGCGCTGCGGCTGGACCCTGAAGATGCCTGGGCCTGGGCAAGGAAGGGCGATGTATTGGAGCACCTGGAGCGCAATGAGGAAGCGCTGGAGGCCTTTGAGGAGGCGCTGCGGCTGGACCCTGACTATGGCTGGGCCTGGGCAGGGAAGGGCGATGTATTGGAGCACCTGGAGCGCGATGAGGAGGCCCTGGCCGCCTATGAGCGGGCCTGCGAGCTTGAGCCGGAAAGCGCTCCCTGGCTCGAAAAAGCTCAGGTGCTCCTGAAATTGCAGCGCGCCGAGGAGGCGCTGCAGGCGGTGGACCAGGGGCTGCAGCGCGATCGTGAGGATGCTAAGTTATGGTACGTACGGGTAGCGGCTTTATGGCGCCTGGCACGTGACGAAGAGGCCCTGGCTGCCTGCGAAGAGGCCCTGGCTGTGTGCGGCGAGGCCGGGCGCCTCGATAGTGAGAAAGAGGCCAGCTTTTCTTTCTTCAAGTGTGAGTTGTTGCTCACGCTGGGGCGTCCCGAGGAGGGCTTGCAGCTTGCTGCGCACGTCCGGCACCGCTGGCCGGACCTGGCTGGCTCCCACTACTATTACGGCCTGCCTCTGGAGCGGCTGCAACACTATCAGGAAGCCCTGGCGGCCTATGAGGAAGCCCTGCGTCTAAACCCGAGCTATGACCGTGTCTGGGTGCACAAGGGCTATGTCCTGCACCAACTGAAGCGCTATAGGGACGCGCTGGCAGCCTATGAGGAGGCCCTGCGACTCAGACCGGACTATGTGACCGCCCTCAACGGCAAAGGGACCGCTTTAGCGTCGCTGGGCCGCTATAGGGAGGCCCTGGCGGTCTTTGAGGAGGCCCTGCGACTTGACCCAGGCCATCGTTGGGCAGCTTCCAACAAGGCCGGTGTTCTGGCCAGCCTCTTGCGCTATCGCGAGGCGCTGGCCGCCTATGAGTACGCCCGCCAGCTCCAGCCCGAGAACACGAGGGTAGTCCTGCAGGAGAGCTGTGTGCTGGCAGAGCTGGGGCGCTATAGTGAGGCCCTGGGAACCCTGCTGCAGGCGCTGCGCCTCCACTGGCGGACTGCCTCCTCTCCCTCATCGCTGCTCCCACGGGAGACGGAGCAGCAGCCGATCCTCCGCCAGCGGGCCGAAAAGGAGCTGGCTGCTTGCGAGCAACGGCTGCGGCGCCGCCCTGACGATCGCCAGGCCCTCTATCAGCAGGCGCTCCTCTTGAGCGGTCTGGGCCGGGGAGAGGAAGCCCTCGCCGTTTATGAGCGCCTTGCTCTGCTGATGCCCGGCGACCCGGTACCTCGCTGTTGTCAGATTCTCCTGCTGGCCCTTCTAGGCTGCCTCGACAAAGCGAGCGAGCGCTATGAAGAGCTGCAGACCTTGCGGCAGCAGCCAGCCTCTTCGGACAAGCACCTGCGTGCGCTCTTCAGACCTATGTTCTCGCGTCTGTTAGCACTGATTCGCTAGCGCGCTCCCGCTTGAAGAGCGTCAACTCCTCTCTACAGACAGGAGAGTAAGCGAGCCGACACTATCCGACAATGGAGGGAACCAGATGCCTGCATCCAGCGATAGCAGTGAACAGCCGCTCCTGTGGGTACAGCCTGAGCGTAGCCGGAGCTACCTGGTCCTGCGCCGAGGGAGCGTCGAGCTGGCCACCTTTGAGCGGGATCGGCAGAGGCCGACGCAGATCCTGGCGACCTGCGGAAGTGAGAGCTGGCTCTTTGTGGGCCAGCGGCTCTTTGATCCTGCAGTCAAGATCTATCCTGACTCTGCCCGTGGCAGGACTGCAGAAGCTCGGCCACTGGCCTGGCTCGATGGCGCGAGCCGCTGGCCGGAGCTGCGCCTGCTGCTGGCCACTGGCCGCTGCTACTCCTGGTTCTGGCAGCGCGAGGTTCCGCTCGCCAGCTGTACCTGTCAGCCGGCTCCCTCGGCCCAGCAAGAAGCAAGACCGGCCCTCTTGCGCATACATATGGCGGCCTGGCAGCGTCCTGCTGCCCACCTGAAACACTGCCAGCTTCAGCTCTTTCCTGCCGCCGATGGCCTGCCCGAGCTGCCGCTGCTGATAACGCTCAGTCCCTACATCCTCCTGCTCGGACAAGAGCAGAGTGGTCCGCCTCCCCAGCGGCGCAGCCTCCTGGTCGAAGAGGTGGCTGGCGGCATACTCGAAACGCTGGCTACCTTCCTCGGGGAGCTACTGGCCCACTGGCACTAAAGCTGCCTCTCAGTGCGGGCCTTCGTCGGAGGGTACCAGCGTCTCTCTTGCCTGCTGATCAGGTGAATGAGTGAAAGAAGATAGCAATGCTGGCCTTGTTTAAAGGGATAATGCTCTTATTGGTTCTGCTCCTGGTGGCCATCGTGATCGTGTTGCCGCTGGCTTTGATTCTCTCGGCACGTTGGAACAAATGGAGAGATACACTGCAGCACGCGCGTAGGCGGCTCAAGCGTATGCTGACCGTTGGCCTCCTGGTGGCTCGACGTCGTCATCGGCGCTCCTTTCTGCTGGCCACCAGTGGCGCCATCCTGGTGGCGCTGCTCATCATAGCCCTGGGCTGGCTAAGCTGGCAATGGAGAGCGCTTGTGGCCCCAGCGCTCTGGCTGCCGCCCTTGCTGATCCTCCTCTGGGCCGAAGCGCTCTGTCTGGGAGAAAGCTATGTTCACTACCGCCTCTGGCGCCTGAGCGACCTCTGGCTCTTCGAGAGGGAGCATACGGCGCAAGTGCAGCCGTCCCAGCGTCGTGTTCGGGGACCTGGTCGTCGGCGTCGCTCTGCTGATCCCGAGCAGCCGCCGGAGCCATCTCAACCTCATCCCTGATCAGCAGCCGGCTCGCTGAGGAATGAAGCTGAGGCAACGGCCAAAGTGGCGGGAGGCGCAGCCAGGAGAGCTGCCCGAGCTGGTCCTGACCACCTTGGCCTAGCCCTGGCTGGCCCAACCGTGGCAAGGCTGGTACCAGAGACGCAGATCGCACGGGTCCTGCTCGCAGAGCGGCGCCTCCTGGGTTGTTGCCTGCCAGGCCAGGGCCAGCTCGCGCAACACGGGCGGCTTGTCGCCGTCCACCTGTAACTCGCTCACCCCAATGATAATGACGCGCAGGCAGGTACAGCCCTGCTCTGGCAGAAGCGACGACTCTGTCTGAGCCTGAGCCTGGCGACAGATGGTCGTTGAAAGCATCAGGACCTCCTGACAGGAAGGCTGCTGGCAGTGTTGGGCCAGCCGTCGACCGAGCAGACGCAGCACCCGATCGCCCGAGCGCTGGGTTGCCTCGAGTGGTGCGATCGAAGCTCTCGCCCATAGGTCCTGGGGCAGAGCTTCGAGCACCTCCTGTAGTCGCCGCTCTTTCGCTTGATAGGTGCACCATAGTACCAGGACCGGCCCTTGTTCTGTTAGCAAGAGGCGTGGCTCTAGCAAAGTGCCACGGCGATCCTCCAGGAAATCGCGCAGAGCCAGCAGCGTCTGACGGAGCGGCGAGCTTGACCGGCGGGCTTGCTGTGCCTGGGCTTCTGTGCGAGCCAGGGCCTCGTCGAGTTCCGCCAACGCCTCACGGATCGTCTCCTGCAAGAAAGGAAACTCGACCCTCTCCAGGGCCTCCAGCAGATAGGCCCGTGCCAGGCGCTTGCCCGACAAGGCCAGGGCCTGGGCTGCTGCCGCGCAGACCTCCTCATCGCCGTCGCTCAGCAGTACCTGGCGCAGCGCTTCCAGGGGGGCGGCCCAGCCTAAGCGTCCCAAGGCCCAGGCGGCGGCCTCACGCACCAGCCAGCAATCGTCGGCCTGCACCAGCGCGATCAAGGTTGTCCGCAGGCGGGCCAACCAGGCACTGCGTAGCTGCTCGTCGGCCAGGAAGGCAGGGATCAGGCGCCCCAGTGACCAGACGATGGCCTCGCGCACCGCCTCGTGGGCTTCCTGGCCCAGGGCCTTGAGCAGCAACTCGATCTGTGGCTCGCCGCTCAGGCCGAGCAGGCGCACCGCCTCAGCGCGTACGCGCCAGGAAGAGTGTGTCAGAGCCAACAGGAGCGGGCCGCGTGGCAAGCTAGTCTGTTGCTCCAGGGCTTGCGCCAGCTGGCTCACGATGGCCTCGCCGTCATCAGGCAGGGGGCGCAGCCGGGGGACTTCTCCGAGGGTCATCGCCGCTTCCTGGCTGCCTTGATCATCTTCCTCGCCCGCCGCTGCTCCGCCTGTAGGGGGAGCCTGAACAAGATGGGCCTCAGTGTCAGCGCTCGTGAGCTGATCCTCTCCGCTGGTGGGCACCAGATGGAGCGGACGGAGCGCCGACTGACGTACCGGGGAGAGCAAGCGTCGCCAGCTCTCGTGAGGCTGAGGGAGCAGCTCCCTGGCACGCAGCGGCCCCGTGCAAGGTTCAGCGCTGTTCTGATACATGAAGCGAATCCTCCCCTGCTGTCTTTCTCAAAGGTGCTTCTCTCTCTCCGCGCTCGTTTCCGCTGCGGCTGGCGCTACCTTGGCGTTAGCGCTGGCCGCCCAGTAGGGCGAGCGATTGTGAGCGCTTATTGGTCTCAGCTCATCATCAAGACAAGGGCAACTCATAGGAACCTCAGTCGATGTTGTGAACCAGACGGCGTAAGCGGCTGATCCCTCGACGAATGTCGTCGTTGACCGTCCTCCGGGGACGGCCTGTCTGGGCGGAGATCTCGCGTGCCGACTGGCCCGAGAAATGCAACATCACCGCCGTCTGCTCATAGCGAGGCAAGGCCTCAAGACTGAGAGCGAGCAGACGCGCCTGATCACGCCGCTCTACCAGTGCCTCCGGCTGCTGTTCAGCGTCATCGGCCAGATCATCGATCTCGGAGCGCAACTCGCCGTCAGCTGTCGAGTAATAGTGGATCTGACCCGTGCGCCGGCGCTTCTGCTCCTCTGCCCGATATTGAGCCAGGACGCGCCGTGCGATCTTAAAGAGCCAGGCGCGAGGATGGTAAAGGGGCAGGGCACGCTGACGTAAACTCTGGTAGGCGCGGGCGTAGGTCTCGTCCACGCAATCGTCGATCGCTGAGGAGTCGTGCAGCTGCCGCCGGAAAAAGCGCTCCAGGGCGGGGCGCAGGCTGACTAGCTCCGTTTCAATCCCTTGAGAAAGATCGTCCTGCTCCATTTGATGCCGAACTCCTCATCTACGACTTGACAGACCTCAAAAAATGGAGAAAGGTAAGAAAACGGTAGAACGCCCCTTGCAACCACTTCAGGAAGAAGCTCCCGTCCGCGCTCGTTACCACGCATCCCTGTCATGGCGGTCTCGCTGGCTCCTCCACACTCTGGCGTGGGCAGCAAGCGAGCAGAGCCAGTCAGCGGCGCCCGCAGGCCAGTCCTCTGCCGATCCGGGACCCGCTGAGTGATCTGTTCAGGAGCGTTATCAACAATCTTGTGCATTATTCGCTCCTTGTTTGAAAAGTTGTGATCCCTCTATTAAGCCCTTGCCACCCCTGAGCGGCGTGATACAGACATCAGCCAAGATGTCTGATACGCCTCTACTCTCTCTTGTGCTTCGCTGATGCCGAACTGGCGAGGAGCGCCGCCGGCATAGCCCAGATGGGTAGGGAGGGATCTCTGTGGGAAGGGCAATAGCGCGCTGGCTGGTACATGAGCAAGCCAGGCTGGCGTGGGGGCCTCAGCCTTGCGCTCGCGCTGAGCTGGGCTGGCGGCGACGGGCGTCCTCCAGCACCTCGTGTAGGCGCTGAGCGCAGCTCAGCGAAGTATTCACCAGATAGATGCGCTCGGCGGTGAAGTAAAAGCCATCTGAACCGTGCGGAGGGGCAGACCCCAGCCGCTGCAGGGCGTGCGCGTACTGACTGAGACGCTGTTTGGGAAGCGGATTTTCAATATCGACGAGGAAGATGGCCGCGAAGGGGCGGAGCAGGCGCGCTCGTGCCACAAAGCGCACGAAGTGGTCCTCCTCGATCGCTTTGCTCCGCGACTTGCACTCGATCAGCACGGGACCCTCATCGGGAAAGGCCAGGACATCCAGATCGTCCGGGATGGCTGGGGAGGCCAGGCTCACGCCGTGACGCACCGGCACGAGGCGCTCGTAGTGTTCCACACAGTAGAGCCGCAGCCACTCGGCGACCAGCCACTCTAGTGTATGGCCCAGATCGTAAAGGCGCTCCAAGGCAGGACCCGCTTTGACAGCGGCCCCCTCTCGGAGCAGCAGCTCCTGGTCGATGAGCATCTGCAGAAAGCGATCATTGGGCAGCTCACCAGGACTGGCTGCGAGGAGATCACCATAGAGGCAAGGAAGCCGCTCCAGCAGCCGGCGCAAGGCGTGACGAGCAGAGGTAGCCAGCAACAGCGGTAGAGGGCGCGCTCACTGTACTGGCTGCCATTGGGACAACGCAGCCAGGGCTGCCGAAGCACCAGGGGATCAGTATAGGGCCGGCGTAGCTGCTGCAATTGCCAGCCGCGCCTGACCAGCTCCTGGTCAAAGCTGTCTCCCAGGATGAAGGCTTCCCGGTCTTCGTAGGGTACCGGAACCGGAGTACTGGCCATTGGACTGCTCCCTCCATCTATCACGTGCCACCAGGTGACACTTCCTTCAGTAAGGAGATGCCTACCCAGACCCCACCCCATGCGGGTAGTTTCGCGAGCGCTCCTTCATGAGGATAGTCTCCTGACTGGCGTACCAATCAGACAGCGGCTGGTCTGATCCTCCCTGAGCGGTTCAGCTCCTGGCGCGTGGCGGGAAGATGCCTACGAGCAGAAAGATGCCGAAGATCAATGCAAGCAGACTACCAGTGAGGCCGACAACAACGGCTCGTCCGCCGGCGGCAAACCAGAGCACGAGCGGGAGAGCGATAGCGACGATGATCAGGCCGAGGCCGGCGGCAAGGCGCCCGGTGAATGCCTGTTTCACGAAAGCCTCCCTTCAAGAATATGCGCGAGACATCGTGCTGCGCGTCAGGCGTATCAGCGAGTGATCGCGCGAGCACTGCCCGTCGAACGTGAGAAGATCAGCAAACACAACTGTTTCTATGATAGCAGAAAGCGTGAGAGCAGAGCAATGTGAGCGACAGCTCACCACCTGCCCCTCGCCAGAGGAAGAAAGATCGATCAGGAGCCTGGTGCGCTGCGCTGGGCGTCCCAGGGAACAAGCCAGCGCTGTCCTGGCTACCGCTGCAAGGCCCTGGCCCTGAACGGAGCGGGGGCCAGAGCGATCGCGGCGGCCAGCGCGCAGGACAGCGCTATCGGGCGAGCCAGATGAGGGGAGGAGCCTTGAGCGGATCGGTTCGGTACCCTTTCTCTCTTCCTCTCTACTTACCATCGCAGGGAGGGAGAGAGAAAGACTCGCCTGACCTCAAGACGCCGTGGAAGAGAGGCCAGGCCGCCGACGGCCTGCTGCCAGCCTCGGGCGAAGACAGCCTGAGCTAGGTAGTGGTGCAATTGACGCCATTCAGCCTGAACCCTGTGGGCGGGGT
The DNA here is from genome assembly GCF_008974285.1 of Thermogemmatispora aurantia. Taxonomy (GTDB): domain Bacteria; phylum Chloroflexota; class Ktedonobacteria; order Ktedonobacterales; family Ktedonobacteraceae; genus Thermogemmatispora; species Thermogemmatispora aurantia. The sequence goes on from NZ_BKZV01000004.1 coordinate 446,259, forward strand.
ATTGCTGCCGTTCCAGGTCCCGTTAAAGCCGGGCGAGGCCCCCAGAGTTGTGCCCGTTGGAATACTGGCGTTGTAGGAGAGATTGGTCACTGTGACTGTACTGCCGCTCTGACTGAAGGAGCCGTTCCAGCCCTGAGTGATCGTCTGCCCGTTGGGGAAGGTGAATTGAAGCTGCCAGCCGTTGATCGGGGTCGTCCCCGTATTGGTAATCTGGACCAGGGCACTGAAGCCACCAGGCCACTGCGAGTTGATCGCATAATGGATCGTACAGCTGGCGCCCGCTCCCGGAGTTGGGGAGGGCGTCGGCGTTGGAGTGGGGGCCGCGGTCGCTGTTGGTGTTGCGATAGGCGAAGGAGTAGGAGAGGGTCCTACTGTTGGCGAAGGTACGGGGGTCGGCGTTGCCGAGGAGCTGCCAGCGATCACGTAGGTCACCAGCTGGCGGGCGGCAATCGTCGCTGTGAAGCTGTTATTCTGAACGCTCAACGGCGCCTGAGCCTCTGTATTATGGCTGGCGTCGGTCACATAGGGCACGGCGCTTGCGTTGGTGGGCAGGGCGAGGCCCTGCAGCGAAAGCGTCACCGGTACCGCGCTATAGGAGGTATTGAGGATCACGATGGCCAGCGTCCCATCGGTATTGAGGAAAGCCGTCGCTTCCAGCGTAGTATCGCTGCTGGTGGCGCCGATGCGCGTCGCTCCGGGGCGCACAAAGCGGCTATAGTTGGCGAAGCTCCAGAGGCGCTTGGCCGGTGTCACGGTACCATTGACCACATTAATCAGATAGCCATTGTCGCTGGCGTTGAAGTTGACGCCCCACCAGTAGAAGAAGGCGTTCAGGTTGGCGGCGGTCAGACCGGTGTAAATCTGCTGGGCCCAGTAGAAGCCGGAGCCATCGCCGCCGTCGTCCCAGCTATAGTCTGCCGCATCGAACTTGGCCCATTCCGTTTGCCAGACATGGCGGCTGCCCAGTCCCGTGATGGGGGTGGTTGGGGGAGCGGTATAGCCGTGGCTGGAGAAGAGATCGAGATAGCTATTGGCCGTTGGGTTGGCGAGGATGCCGTTGGCGTAGCTCTGGGCGCTGTCCCAGCCCTCGCCGTCGCAGCAGACCACCTGTGGCGTTGCTCCTGCCGCGCGCAGGGTTGGCCCCAGGATGGCCACAAAATCGGCGGTCTGGGTGGGATTCATGACCATACTCGAATAGTAGGTCGAGAGATTCGGCTCATTGAAGGCACCAATCTGCGTCAGCCGAATGCCATCGCTGAGATAGTCGCGGTAGTACTGCAGCAAGTAATTGGCATAAGCCTGACGCCAGTCGCCGCTGCTGCAGCTCGCGCCCGGTGAACCGCAGAGGGCACCGCCGTTGGCTTCGTTGCCATTGGTCTTCATAAAGCCGGGTGCGCTCCAGGCGTCGCCGTAGAACTGCGTGACGCCGTAGCTCTGGGCCTGCTTAGAGAGCCAGACCTGGCCCCAGCTGTCGTGATCCCAGACATAAGTTGGGGTAGCAGTCGGGCTGCCGGGACTGTTCGGCTCGATGGTGTGGGCCTGGTCCGAGGGCAGCAGGTTGCGCAGAATGGAGAAGCCGGCTCCGCTGGTGGTGCTGAAGAGCAGATCAAGAATTTGACGCTGCATGCTGCTGGGAGACTGCTCCAATTCTTGAGCGGGACCGAAGGCACCAGAGAAGCCGAAGCCATCGATCGTCTGATAGCGCGTCGCCCCGTTCACGCTAATCGTTGAGGCGGCGTAGGCCGTGTGCGCTGGGAAGGAGAGGACCACGCTTGCCGCGAGGACCGCGAGCAGCAGTGCGCTCACGAGGATTGTCCCGGCTCTCCCTGCCGGTTGCTTGAACGACATGGGTTTCCTCCTTGAAGGCCCGCGAAGGGCAGAGGCCTGCTGACGTGACCTGGCGATCGTCAAGCCAGCCAGGCCAGGTACCGGGAAATGCAACGTCTCCCCTGACAGGGAAACGGGCACCACCCTGACTGTCCTGGATTCCCTGCTTGAAAATTTTCAGCTCATTTTATGGTCTGAAAATTTTCAAGCGGTTGATAAAGATTGAAAATTTTCAGAGTGCTTAGATCAGTAACCGAAGTGAATTTCTATTTAAGATGGAAAACGCTCAATAGAGATATAGCCTTACCGACTCCCTCCTGTCAAGGGGAGGGCTAGGCAGGAGAAGAGCAGTTTACAGACAGGGTCTAGGCAACGGTCTTCTCTAGAGCAGGGCCTGGTGGAGCAGGTGAGGAAGGCCGAGCCTGTCCCGTGGAGGGGGCGTCGCTGATCCTGAGTAACTGGACTGTAGTTGACTTTTCGCGTAGATCAGGTACACTTATAGCTGAGCAGGGAAGCCTGGTAGAGAAAGCAGCTCACCGGCGTCTTCGTGTCGTCTGCGATCCTCTCTTGTCTCTTCGCCGCTGACAGGATGATCGCGACGCCAACTCAAATTGAGGTTGAAAGGAAAGGAGCACTGGTCAATGAAAAGGATTTCAGTCCTGCTGCTCTCGTGCTCAGGAGCCTGTTGTCTGTTGCTCTCCCTGGTGCTTGTCGTGCTACTTGGGGCGGCTCCAGTGCACGCCGCCTCGGGAGCGCCAGAGGCAACCGTTCCCGTCGTCTCTGGTTGTCTGACGGCAGCGCCAGCGAAGCAGCAAGTCGCGGTTGGGCAGCCTGCCTACGTTGTCATTACGGTCTCCTGCTATCCACCGATCCCCTCTCCTGTCGTAATTGTGAACTGGGGAGATGGCAGCCTCTCCAAGTATCCTGTGTGCGTGGCTGCCTGTCCCGTGCCGCCGGTAGGGCTGGTTGCTTCTCACAGCTACACTGAGGCTGGCACCTACCTGCCACTCATCTGCCTCTCCGGGGAGGGACCGATTACACCCCTGCCCGAGTGTGTCAGCGTTGAAGTGATCGTTGTGCCTCTCACGCCGCAGCCGTTGAGCTAGATCTGCTCTCCACTCGCTGACGACCTGACCGGCAGCCCAGGACAGGGGCGGGGTTCGTAAGCAAGCAGCACCGCTGTGCAGCTGGCCCTGCCTGCTGGGGGCCAAGATGCTTCCCTGCTCGCACTCAGCCGGTCTGCGCTGCGCTCCTCGCTTCGGCGCATGTCCGTGCTGGGAAGAGGGCTGAGCGGCCTGGCGGCAGGGATTAGACCAGGCGGCGGCGTCCCCAGATCAGGATGTGCAGCTGCGGCAGCACGCGCACATTGTACTGATCCCAGAAGGGATCACGTACACGCTCAGCCAGCCAGGCCAGGGCCGCGGGATAATCGGGCAAGGCAGCATCGCCTTCGGGCTGCAGGATAATGGGCAGGTGTCGCTCCTTGAAGAACGGATGAGCTTCCAGCAAGGCGCGCAGGGCCTGCTCGTCGTAGTCGTCGCGCACGACGAACTTCCACTGCTGGTGCTCGGGTGCCAGGCTATGTAAAAACTGCTCAATGACTGGATGGCGCAGGTAGTTGGCCCCGCTGCCGGCGCTGGGCAGCTTGGGCGAGAGGCTCCACAGGTCGATCAGCGGCACGGCCAGAGCAGGGAAAATGGTGGCGTTCGTCTCGACAGTCAGGTGGTGGCCCTGGGCTTTCAGCAGGGTGGCGAGCTGGGGCAGCTCCTTCTGTAGCGTTGGCTCGCCGCCGGTGAGGACCACATGGCGGGCGCCGAGGGCGTTCACCCGCTCGGCGACGGTCTCGGGAGGGAGCGTTTCCCAGCTCCCACCTTCGCGCACGCTCCACGAGTACTTAGTATCGCACCACGAGCAGCGCAGATTGCAGGCAAAGAAGCGCACAAACGTTGTCGGCACGCCCATCAGGCTGCCCTCGCCCTGGATCGAGCGATAAATCTCCATCACCAACATCGTCAGAAACCCGTCTCTTCTCTTGATTGACCTCGTCTCTATCTTGCTAGCTCTCGGCTTGTCTTGCTGGCCGGCTCCCTGAGTGCTTCCCATTCCCGGCGCTCGACGTTCTCGGGAGAGGGAGGAGAGAGGAGCCGCCCGCGGTGGCTGAGGGTCCTTCTGGCTAGATTTTCTCTGGTCTGTCAAGCGTGCCTGGAACGGGGGGGACGGGACCTTCGATTCCCGAAAGCCCGTCCCAGCGGCCTCCATCTGTCCCCAGCGCTAGCCCTTGTAGCTCTGGCTGGATAGATTGCGGAATAGGAGCCGTTAGCTGGCGGCTGCCATCTCTGCAGCGCTGGCGGCGGGCCGCTGGCGCAGGCGGGGCAGGTTCAGCAGGAGGTAGAGGAGGCCGCTGACAACGGCCCCAATGATGCCGCTCAGGTCCATGCCGCCTAACAGGTGGGCTAATGGCCCCTGCCACGGCTGACTCAGCCAGGGTAAGGTCGCCGAGCCGATGAAGGGGATGGTAATGGCGAAGCCCACCAGCCAGGAGAGAACGGCTCGCCAGGCCACGCCGCCGCGATACCAGTAGCGTCCGGCCCGCCCGCGCGTCAGCTCTGCAGCGGCATAGCGTCCCCGGCGCAGCACGAAGAAGTCGATGAGGAGCACGGCGGCCCAGGCCGGCACCCACAGGTAGGTCAGGAGCAGGAAGTCGATGTAGACGTTGAGGAAGCGGTTGACCAGCTCGCTGTAGGTCTGGGCCTCGCTGAAGCTGAAGCGGGAGAAAAAGCCGATCCAGCCGACGCCCACCGCTCCGACGAGGCCGCAGAGGAAGGCCGACCACCAGCGCCGGAGCGGGATGTCCATCGCCAGGGCCACCAGGCCGGCGGTGTAGACGTCGAAGTAGTTGGCCCAGATTTCGCCCAGAACCACGAAGAGCAGGAAGGGGACCAGCAGCCAGGGAGGCGCGGCGCCGGTGATGACGCTCAGCAGATCAGGATTGGCCGGGTTGATGGTGGCCAGGGCGACGCCAAGGATGCCCAACAGGGCCGTTGGCAGGCCGATCCCCAGCCCTGCCCACCAGGCGATGCTGCCGGCGCGCGTGCGCGTGGGCAGGTAGCGCGAGTAGTCGGAGGCGAAGGGAATCCAGGAAGCAATGAGGGCGTAGATGAAGCCGCCACCGGTGACAATGGCGGCCAGCCGCGCCGGCCCGTGAACTGTGGTCGGCAGGCTCCAGTTGATGCGCGGGAAGAGGACAATGAAGAGCAGGAGGCAGAAGGCCATGAAGACGATGGCGCCGTACTTTTCGAAGACGTGGACGGTCTGATGTCCGTAGACGGCGACGATGACGGAGGCGATGAGGACGAGGGCGATGGCGATGAGGGCGGTCTGCGGCGTTCTGGGGAGGCCGACCAGGCTGGCGAGCTGCACCAGGGCCCAGCCGCCGATGACGCAGTCGACGGCGAACCAGCCGACGGCCATCAGCCAGGTCAGGAAGGCACCAAGATAGGCGCCGCGGTGCCCAAAGACGGCGCGCGCAAAGACCATTTGCGGAGTACCGGTGCGGGCGCCGGTGGCGCTGGTCAGACCGTGCAGGGCGGCGGCCAGGGCGCAGCCGATGACGATGGCAATGGCGCTGTCAAGCAGGCCAAGCTGTCCCTGGCTCAGACCCAGCACGAGCGGGGCCCCGATGGCCAGGGCCCCGGTCAGGAGCGATAGATAATTGGCCATTGCTCCAGTCCAGACAAGTGCCAGCTCGCGCGCGCTGCCATGCCGATCAGCTTCGGGAATCGGCTCCATGCCGTGGCGCTCGACTTTGAGGAAATCATCTGCTTCTACTCCCCGTACTTGCAGGATGCCGCTGCCTGATTCCTGTGGCTCCATTGCTGGCTCCATAATTGGCTTGCTCCTTTCTTTGACAGCTTGCGCTCTGTGGGGTGCGTCAAGCCGCTGGCTGGACTAACTACAGCCTGGATGGTTCACCAGGGGGCAGGCACTGGAGTGGCAGAGGTACCGGTCTGTCCCAAGGGCGACAGAGGGGCTGCGGCTGCTCTGTTTGCGTTGGTGGGGGAGCTGGCTGATCGATCGGGCGTTGATGCCAAGGAACGAGGGTGCTGGCTCGTGCCTGTCTCTCCGCCAGCACCTCGGGATCGTTAGGCTGCTCGCTTTGGGGGCTGCCCCAGCCTGCGGGGCAGGCAATAGGATCAAGCACGCTCCCTGCGCTGGCATTACCCAGATCAGGTTCTGGCGGTCGGTGACGGTACGGCCTGCTCGCAACGCGGCGCAGTGCAACCCACGGCGACAGGTCTGGTCACCCTCTCAGCCCGGCTCTCCCGAGCTCCCGTGACTGCCTGTTTCTCCTTTATCTGCAACGGTGTTGCCTGCTACCTGTATAGCAGATCGTGGCAGCCATGTCAAGCAAGCAAGAGTCGCGCCCCTCGGCGCTCTCTGGCAAAGCGGGACCCGGCTGGCTGGCTCGCCCGCGGCCTACGGCAGATGCTATACTGACTGCAGATGATGGACAATCTGGCATGGCAGTACGCCGGTGGCTGCGGTCGGTCGGCTCAGGCTACCGCGCCTGCGAGCGCCAAGGAGGCATGAGGTCGTGACCCACGTGAAGATCACCATGATGGGCGCCGGGAGCGCCGTCTTCGCCCGTCAACTGATGACCGATGTGCTGTTCTGCGAGGGGCTGGATGAGGGGACCTTTGCCCTGGTTGATGTGGATGCGCGCCGGCTGGAGCTGGCCCACCGTATCGCCGAGAAGCTGATCGAGCGCAGCGGCAAGCGCTGGCGTGTCGAAGCCTCGACGGAGCGGCGCAAGGTGATGGCAGGCAGCGATTTCTTGATCAATACGATCGAGGTGGCCGGGCTAGACTATGTGCGCCAGGACTACGAGATTCCTTTGAAATATGGAATCGATCAGTGTATCGGCGATACGATTGGTCCTGGAGGGATCTTCAAGGCGCTGCGTACGGGACCGGCCTGGCTGGCGATCCTGCGCGATGCCGAGGAGCTGTGTCCGCGAGCCTGGGTGCTGAACTATACGAATCCGATGTCGGCACTGACGCTGGCGGCTCTGCGGGGGACGCGCCTGCGCACGGTGGGGCTGTGCCATAGTGTGCAGTGGACCTCGCGCCGGTTGGCGCATTATCTGGAGGTGCCTTACGAAGAGCTGGAATGGCGCTGCGCTGGGATCAACCATCTGGCCTGGTTTACTGAGCTGCGCTGGCGGGGCGAGAATCTGTATCCGCGTCTGCGCGAGCGCGCGCGGCGCCCCGAGATCTACGAGCTGGACCCGGTGCGCTTTGAGACGATGCTCCATTTTGGGGCCTTTGTGACGGAGAGCAGCGGGCATTTTTCGGAGTATGTGCCGTACTTCCGTAAGCGCCCGGAGCTGATCGCGCGCTATTGTCGGGCCGGCTATCTGGGCGAGTCGGGCTTTTATGCCCGTAACTGGCCGACCTGGCGCCGCGAGGGCGAGCATGCCATTGAGGAGATGCTGACGGGCGAGCGTGATATTCCCTGGGAGCGCAGCCTTGAGTATGGTTCCCAGATCATCGAGGCCATCGTGACGGGCAGGCCAACGGTGATTTATGGCAATGTGCGCAACGTGGGACTGATTGAGAATCTGCCGGATGGCTGTGTCGAGGTGGCCTGTCTGGTGGATCGCAATGGGGTGCAGCCTATTCATTTCGGACGGCTGCCGGAGCAGTTGGCGGCCCTGGATCGGGCCCATATGGCGGTACACGAGTTGCTCTGTGAGGCGCTGCTGACGGGGCGGCGGGAGCCGGCGCGCTATGCTTTGTTCCTTGATCCGTTGAGTGCGGCGGTCTGTTCGCTGGAGGAGCTGAGCCAGCTCTTTGATGAGTTGTGGGAGGCTGAGCGGGCCGCTTTGACGGCCTTTACCTAGGTGAATGAGGGTGGAGCGTTGCCGTCTGGCTGCTGGTCAGAGAGAATAAAGCTCGTATATGAGAGTGTCGGCTGTTGTGGCTGCCTGCTGGGTTGGACCGGTTGGGCCTGTTGATGGTCTGTGTGTGGATAGCTGCAACGCGCTGGATATGAGAGGAGGTTTTGTTTGGTATGAGTCAGGCTGATAAGCCGGGGAGGTCCCACGGGGCCAGAGCCAGAGGTCAGGGATCTGAGGGCTTTTCGGAGGCCGAGCGCGCGGCGATGAGGGAGCGGGTGCGCGAGCTGAAGGCCAGTCAGGATCGGGAGCAGGGCGAGCAGGAGGTACTGGCGAAGATTGCCGAGCTGAGCGAGCCGGATCGCAGTCTGGCACTGCGCTTGCACGAGCTGGTGAAGGAGTGTGTACCGGAGCTGGCGCCGCGTACGTGGTATGGGATGCCGGCTTATGCGCGGGATGGCAAGATCGTCTGCTTTTTCCAGCCGGCGCAGAAGTTCAAGACGCGCTATGCGACGCTGGGTTTCAACGATGTGGCTCATCTGGATGAGGGACAGATGTGGCCGACGGCCTATGCGCTGACGGCGCTGGGGCCGTCTGAGGAGGAGCGGATCAGGGAGCTACTCAGGCGGGCGGTGGGCTGAGGTTGCTGGGTTGTGGTTGGGGTGTGATGTCGCGACTGACCAGGTCCTGGCTCGGCTGCCTGGGCGGCAGGCTCCTTGTTGTGAGTGGTTGACTGCAGGCGCGGAGGAGGGAAAACTTCCTTCGCGTTTTTATTGCTTATTTTGCGGTATCGACGACCTTTCAGAATCCCCAAACGGATCGAGGCCCTTGCCACCTGTAGCGTAACAAGACCGGTACCATTCCGTTTACCGCCTTTCAGAATCCACAAGCGGATCGAGACCCCTGCCACATTGGCGGCAAGCGTCGGCGGGTCACTTACTGGTGACTTTCAGTATCCACAAGCGGATCGAGACCCCTGCCACTCAGTGTGCGAAGAAATTCGGTGCCTGGTAGCGGATCGTATCTTTCAGTATCCACAAGCGGATCGAGACCCCTGCCACTCTTTTGGCCCGTGCTATCGTATTCGCCTTTGATTCTCTTTCAGTATCCACAAGCGGATCGAGACCCCTGCCACCTCCTCAGATGACATGCGCTCTAAAAGCTCACTGACCTTTCAGAATCCACAAGCGGATCGAGACCCCTGCCACTGCCGTCCGACTATTGCCGGCGACGCAGTGGCGGCGTGCTTTCAGAATCCACAAGCGGATCGAGACCCCTGCCACCGCAGCCGGCGGAAGAGCATTGGGGATACTTCTCACTTATTCTAGAACGATCGAGGCCCCATTTTTGGCATCTGAGCGCCTCGTTTTTCCCCTTCCCCAGCTACCAACATCTATCGTATCACGACCTTTCTCGAAACTCGTTGTTTGCAAGCCGCAAGGGGCGAGTTTCGAGAAAGCACCAACAGATTTCTTATCAGAAAAGCAGCAGAAGATGTGCGATTCTGGCCAAAAGCGGTCAGATTCTGACCGCATTGGGGTGATAGCCGCGGCGAGTTTCGAATCGGCCTCTCAGAGGGGCCATTTTTTGGCCAGGCTCCCTTTCCTCCCTCTCTTCTCTCCTCCCCAAAAACAAAAAAGCTCGCGGGCCTGACCCTGCCCGTGCGCTCGTGTACATCCTGGGAACGAGGAGCCGCAAAATGAGGAGGCAAGGAAAGCCATCCTCGCGGTCTGGCGGACGGTGCTGCGCGCGGCGCTCAGCCGCGCCGGCTACCAGGTCCAGACCTGCAGCGACGGCCTCAGCACCCGGGCAGACGCTGGCCACGTGGGCCCAGCGCCTCCCGATAATACACTCTCGAAGGGAGCAGTCGCTCAGCCTGGCGTCAGACGGAACGACTCTGGTTTAGCCCTGCTCAAGCCTCTGCTCGGGCACAGGTATGCCCAGCAAAGCGCCGCCGCACTGCTAATAGCTCTTCAGCAACCAGACGTCCGTCGACCAGGGTCAGCGGCTGCAGCACCTGCCGACAGGAAGCACAGCGAGCCGTCAGCCGGTCTGTGGCCGGCTCGCGTTCCAAAAGCACATAGGCATCTGGTTCGCTGCCACCGGTCAGCCAGCGAACGACGTCCGGCCCTTCCGTTCGGAGACGCCCGGCATTGGTTTCAAGAACGTGGCGAATCTTCTCTTCGGCGGGTGACATAGATTCCCTCCCTCATCCTGTATACCCCTCAGCAGGCCCAACGGCAGCAAGAGCCTGGCTGCGTCTCTGCCTCAACGCTGCGCGCTCTCAAGCAGGGCGGCTGAGTAACTGCTGTAAATCGCGCAGAGCATGTAGTGGCGTCTTGCCCTGACACTGCTGATACAAGCGCTTGATACGCTCCTCCTTGGTGGGCAGGTTGAGCGCGCGGGTGATGCGCAGGGCGTCTGTGAGAACGTAGCAGCAGCTTTCCAGGTCCCCCTGAGCATAGTAGGCATCAGCCTCAGCCAGCAGCAAATTCAACTGCCAGCGTGTCATACCTGGTTGCAGATGCTTGCGCGCCACGCCGAGAGCTGCCAGCGCCTCATCGTGCCGACCGAACATCGTGAGGGCCTGGGCCTTCTCGATGGCGATGCTGGTCAGATCCGTTCTAACGAAGCTGCCGTCGGGGGTCAGATCCCCTTTGCGTGCAAGGCGGGCAGCCTCCTCGAAGTAGCGCAGGCTCTGCTGTTGCCGGCCCTGATCTGCTCCGGCCACATAGCTGAGAGCCTCCCCAGCCATCTGGAGGCACTTGCCTTTGAGGGGGTCACGGGCGAGGTCGGCATACGGTAAAGCGGCAGCAGCATCCTGCCAGGCAGACTCGTAGCGTTGCAGGCCCAGATAGACCCGAGCACGCCGTAGATACGCCGCCGCCAGCAATTCAGCATGGTTGAGCCGACCGGCAATCTCAACAGCCTGGGTAGCATATTCCAGAGCCTGGGCCCGGTCCTGGCGGTCACGCGCCACGACCGATGCAAGCTGATAGAAGCGGCAGCGGAGTGCATCGTACTGATCCCGCTTGAGGCCGCTGGCGTGGGCAAAGTCGCTGTTGAGCTGTCCGAGCGCCTGCTGAATGCTCTGGGCGGCCTTCTGGATGCTGCTGGTGTAGTAGAGTTCCCAGGAGAGAGCCAGCAGGCTTTCGTAGGACTGCATCATCTGACCACTGGCCAGTGACTCGATCCCCACGGAAGAGGAAGCCAGTTCCAGGGTTCCATCGCTGCTGGCGAGCGCGACGGAAGACAGACCGAGCAGAACGGGCGGGATCTGGAGCACTTTGGCCAGCAGGATGCGACGGGAAAGCAGCTCTGGCATCGTCTTATTCTTCGGACTCTTGAGCATGGTGACGTATCTCTCTGTGCACTGTAATCGGCGTGCTAGTTCCTCTTTCGAGAGGCCGCTGAGCGCGAAATAATAGGCAATGACTTCCCCCGTGCAGGGCAGATTATTCTCCCCTGGACTAAATCGCCCATACACATACCACCAGTAGTATGGTTGTTCCATACAACTCGCCTATCTTCCAGATAGAAGCGCCTCCTGAGCACAGTATAGCTACTCCGGGCAACAATTTCAATCATGTAATGAGGTAGGAAGGAAAAGAATTTTCCTTTTTGGGCAAGCACCGATTTACTCCTCACTTAGATTGCACTATGTTAGATGTAGCACTGTAAGTAAGAGCACTTAAATACAGCACGCTTGTTTAGAGATAAGCGGAAAGGAGGCATAGACATCATGCGCCCAGGACCCACCATTCTCGTGGTTGACGATTCGCTGGTCTGTCGGACGGTGCTGCGCGTGGCCCTCAGCCGCGCCGGCTACCAGGTCCAGACCTGCAGCGACGGCCTCAGCGCCCTCTCAGCGCTGGCCAGCCCCGGAGCACCCCCGCCCGATCTGCTCCTGCTCGACTGGCTCCTGCCCCATCTTTCCGGTCTCCAGCTCACCTATCTCCTGCGCCACCAGACCCGCTATCCCCAGTTGTCCCGCCTGCCCATTCTGATGCTGAGCTGCCGTCACAGCACCCTCGACCGCCTCAAGGCTCGCCTGGCCGGCGCCTCCGCCTTCCTGGCCAAACCCTTCACCATTGCCGACCTGCTCGCCACCGTGCAGCACCTTCTCACCTTCGCCCCTCCTCACCTGCCTCCCTTGCCGCTCCCCCCTTCCGCTCCACCTCTCCCCCCGGCTCCCTGGTCGCTTTCCCCTCCCTCGTTCTTCCCTTCATCATAGACAGCTTGCTTGCTCATCCCGACAAGACGATGTTCGTTTCTACCTGTATTCATGCACTGAAGGAGGAAGACACCTTATGACTCTCACCTGCCGGCCCAGGGCTGACCGCCGGTGGCGACGGCCCCTGACCCCGCGCCAGTGGCAGATCGTCCTCTTGCTGCGCCGTGGCCTCTCCCGCCAGGCTGTGGCCGCCCAGCTGGGCCTTGCCCCTCACACCGTCGCCGTTCACCTCTCCCTGTTGCGCCAGCGTCTCTGTCTCTCCCGCCACAGCGATCCACTCGCGCATGTCCCCTGGGAGCAGTGTCCGCCCGCACTGCTGCCGCCCGAGGGGTTGCCTCCGCTGCCTGGCAAACCAGCAAGCCAGCCCGAGGCGCCCACCCTCTCCGAACGGCGCTCATCGCCGGCGCTCAGACTGCGCGGACTGCGCCGCTGGCAGGTGCTGCTCTTGCTCCGGGCCGGTCTGACGACCACGGAGGTGGCCAGACAGTTGGGGCTGAGCCGCAACACGGTCTATGCGCATCTGGAGCAGATCCACGCCCGGCTAGGGCTGGGGCCAGCGCTATCGCGGCTGGCCGTTCTGGACTACGTTCCCTGGGAGCAATGTCCGCCCGAGCTGCTCGCCTGGTGTCAGGATGAGCTACGCCGTCTGGGTCTGCCAGCCCAGGTAGCTGTGTCGACCGGAGAAGAGGCATCAGATGCAAAGGAGGAAGCCAGTCATGAAGATCCGCCAGCAGCCCGGGTCTGGCGTTAAGCTTGAGCTGGTGCGACGTCTGCGGGAGCAGGAGCCGACGCTGGCGCCCGTCTCCAACGAACAGGGCGAGTCGCCGGCAACCTGGCGGCATCTGGAGGAGGCGGTCGCGACCCTGGGTCAGGCTGAGGAGCAGGCCGAGGCGATGGAGCATGTGAGCGAGGTCTGGCAGGCCATCGCGGCGGCGCGGAGCCACCTGGCAGGACTGCCGCCAGCGCGGGCCTGGCAGATCCTCCTCTGGCCCTTCCGCCGCGAGCTGGCCGCTCTGGCTCTGGCCTCCTCGCCGGACGAAGACGCTGGGGATGAGGCGCCGGCCTGCGCTCTGCTGCAGACTGCCGACGGCCCGCCTGACATCTCCGCTTGGGCCGAGGAGGACCCGCCAGACCAGGACGCCGCGACGCGCCACGTCGGTGACTGGCCACGTTTCGTGGAGTCAGGCTGAGCTGAGACGGGCTGGCGTCCCGATCTGGCGGGCCGGTTGGTTGGCCTGCCGGGTAGACTACTCGCTCTCGAAGCCGAAGTCGGAGAATTTCAAGGTACGACAGTTCTCCTCGACGACCTGACGCTTATGGGCCGGGAAGCCGTCGGGGAAAGTGGCCTGGATCTCCAGGGTCACCTCAACTTTGGCCCCGGGCAGACTCAGCAGATGCTGAATGACCTCGCTGACGATGGTGTGAGCGCTGCTGGTGAGGTGCCGCGGATCGACAGAAACGGCCCCGTAGAAGCGGCGCTGTGGTGGCTCGGTGGCGACCGTTGCTGAGCTGCCAGCGACTGTATAGGCGGTGCTGGCCGACTGGCTCTGCTCGTAGAGCGTAGCAGGTGAAGTCTGTAGCGCCGGCGCGGTCCCTGGCGCGCTGCCAGCGGGAGCGGGGGCGCTCAGGGTGCTGGCTGCCGCCTGGGCCAGGCGGGCACGCTCAGCCTCGGCTCTGGCGCGCGCCTCGGCCTCTAGCTGGGCGGCGGCCACCTCCGCCTTGACCACCAGGCCGGAAGGCTGCACCTGCTCTTTGCTCATAGGCTGACCGGCGCGCAGCCCCAGGTAGCGCTGACGCTCCTCATCCCAGGTGTCGGCGTAGGCAAAGCTGTCGTCGCGCCACTGGGCCAGGCCCACGCCCTCGGCGATGGCCTGTAGCAGGACCTCGGGACTCTTGAGGCGCTTGAGATAGAGATAGCGCCCGTAGAAGTCCTGCAGCTCCTTGACGCTGACGTGGTTGCCGCGCCAGAGCGGGATGCTGTCCAGCTCCCGGCGCAGCCAGGTTGGCGCGTAGCGCTCGACGAGCTGTTCGCTCTCGCGCAGGATAGCGCTGATGGATAGCGCGATTTGCTTCGGCTCCTGGCCGGTCATCTTGAGCTGACGCTCATCCAGGAGGATGCTGCTGCTGTCGCGGGCGTTGCTCTGCTCGGGGATGAGCAGCCAGCAGTAGCTTTCGGTGATGCGCAGATCAACGGTCTGGTTGGCCTCCTTCTGCTTGCTCTGGGCCTGATTGAGCTGGGCCAGGTCCAGATTGAGGCTCTCACGATCGTCCCAGATGCCTTTCCAGGCCAGAAACTCGCGCACGCCCTCCTTGAGGCCCTCGATTCGGTGGCGATCGGCGGCCAGGAAGATCAGCGTATTGCAATACTGGCGGCGCCCATTGCCGTGCTCCTGGAGCAGGCGCAGGGCCTCTCTGTAGGCCAGGCTGTGGCTATCTTTGGCGCCATGACTAAACTGCGGCTCCAGAATGACCAGGGCGACGCCATTGTTCTCGTCGGGCACCTCGGCGCTGCTGGAGGGAAAGATATGGATGCGGGCAAAGGCTCCGCGCTGTTTGGGGCCGCTGAGGCTCTGGTGCAGGCGCTGCTCAAGCTCCTGGCTGATCTCGTAGTCCTGGACCTGGCGGGCGCGGTCCTGAGCCAGGCGCGTGATGCTGACGCGCGTGTCGTACCAGTAGCGCTGGCCATCGTACCAGAGGTGGGTTGAGCGATTGGAGAGGTGGCCCAGCGCGTCGCTGAAGGCCGAGATGTTTTCGCCGGGCATGACGCAGCCCAGCTTGATCTCGCTGACGGTCAGGCCGCGATTGGGATTGTGGACGGTGGGCGCCGTGCCCAGGAAGAGGGTACGGGCCACGCGCCGGCTGGCGCCGCAGTGGCCCAGGTTGGGATACTCGCCGTCGAGGCGCAGCGGCAGCGAGTCAGGCCCGTCGACGTCCCTGGCGATCACTGGACGCCAGTTGTCTTCCAGGTAGTGCATCAGCTCGTCCTGGACGATGGGGGCGTCGATGGGGACGCTGCCGGGCATGATGAGCGGATTGGGGTCGTTGCGCTCCCAGAGCGTGCGCACGACGCTGGCCATCAGGCGCAGGACGCCGCGCGTGCGCTGGAAGCGTTCGAGGGTCGACCAGGCGCCGTAGAGGCGGTCGAAGAGTTCGGGATGGATGGGGTAGGCGCGCCTGATGCGGTCTTCGTAGCTGGCTTCATGGCTGGCGCTGGGAAACTCCTGCTGGTACTGCTCGTAGAATTGGACGAAGGTGCGCGCTACGGCGTCGCGGGCCTTGAATCGGTCGGGAGTGACCAGGTCTTTAAAGAGGCGCCGACGCACGATCTCAAAGCTCTCTTCGGGACTGGCAGGACTCCAGGGGGCTTCGATGCGGCCAAAGATCTGGCTCAGGCGGGCCAGGGCCTCTTTGCCGCCCTGGCCGCCGGCTTCGCTGTCGGAGGCGGGCAGCGAGGCGACGAGCTGGACGAGCGGCGTGCTGCTGACGGCCTCGCTGAGGGCCTGAGCAAAGCTGAGATTGGCCTCGAAGGTGCCGGCGGGCAGGTTGGGGTTGTGATAGAGCTGGCGCAGGTGGACGATCCATTCGTCGATGAGGATCAGGCAAGGGGCGGCGGCTGCGAAGATCTCGCGCAGGGTGTCGGAGCCAGGGCTGACGCCATGCCGGTCGGCTTCGGCGACGCGCTCGTAGCCGTCCTTGCCAAGCAACTGCCAGGCCAGTTCTCCCCACAGGGTGCGAATGGTGCAGCCATCCGGCTTGTGCTGGACGTCGCTGGGAGAGATGGCGTGGCCGACGATAACAACGCGCTGGACGCCGGGCAGGCTGCTGAGGTTGACCGCTGACAGGAGGCTTTCGACGCCGGCCAGCTCGGAGGCCGGGTAGCCAGAGAAGAGGTGGTAGAGGGCCAGCAAGGAGTGGGTCTTGCCGCCGCCAAAGTTGGTCTGCAGGTTGATGACGGGGTCGCCGCCCTGGCCGCTGAGGCGGCGCAGGACGTTGGTCAGCAGGCGGCGCAGGCCCTCGGTCAGGTGGGTGCGCTGGAAGAATTCGCGCGGGTCCTGGTATTCGGCTGGGGCACTGCCTTGTACCACCTGGGCCAGGTTGGCGGCGTATGTGGCCAGGCTATATTCGACACCGATGACGTCGGGCCGCGGCGTGATGATGCTGCGCCAGGAGGGCAGCCCGGCGACGCCTTTCTCGGCGACCAGGGCCGAGGTGCGCCGGGCCTGCCGCTGGGTCTGCTCTTCGTAGCGCCGGCGCATCAGCTCAGACATGAGCTGCTCGCACTGATCGGCCTCATTCCTGGCGGAGACCGCTTCGAGCAGGCGCTGTGCGCTGTCGCAGGCGCGGTAAGCGTCGTTGGTGTCGAACGGCTCCTGATGGGCCCAGCGGTTGCGTGTGTCGCGCAGCTCGCTGACCAGGCTGCGCTCAAGTTGTCCCAGCGTCTGCGCAAAGACCTGGTTCCACTGGTCCCACATGATGACGAGCAGGGCCTGGACGTCACGCAGGAGATCTTGATCCTCGGTGATGTGCTCTTTATGCAGGGACTGGGCGGCCTGTTTGCGCCAGTTGGTGCCATAGGTGTTCTGCATCTCGCGCTCGACGAAGGGCTTGAGGCCGTCGCGGAGATAGGTCAGGGCCTGACCGACGTATTCGTGGTTGGTGCGTGGCATATAGGGGGTCGCTCCTCTCCAGTTGCTCGCTTACTAGACGCTCATCAGGCAAACGCCAGGGTCATCGTCTCTCATTTATTGGGAGAGACGGCAGCCAGGCACACTTTTGGCGCCCGGTTCTGCGCGTTCTCCCCCTTCTCTGTGATTATTCTGGCAGCAGGCTCCCCTGTTCGGCAAACTCGCCCCTGCTGTAGCGAAGGGCTTTCTGGTTGATGTCTGGCCAGGCAATGGCCAGGCTGTTGTAGGGCAGGGCCTCCTGGGCCCAGCCGCGGCGCTCGCAGATGCTGTAGAGGCGGTAGGCCAGTTCAAGGGCTGACGCGGCCAGGTCCTGTCTCTGGCTGAGGAGCCTGGCGGCGTGCTCTTCGCCGCCGCCTTTGAGGAGGGCGTGGGCCAGGCGCAGGGTGAATTCCCAGGTGGTGAGTGGCTGGCCGTCGTTGAGGCGCTCGCGCTGGGGCAGGTCTTCGCCGCGCAGCAGGCGCACTTTGCCGCCGTGGGAGTGCACGATGCCGCTCTCGCTCAGGAGCTGGATGGAGATGTTTTTGGCTTTGGAGAGGGTTTCGGCGCTGCCGAAGTCGCCACTGACGAAGCCGAACTGTTCGAACCAGGCGACGGCCCAGCGGGTTTCGTTGTCAAAGTCGCCTTCCTGGGCGGTCAGGATTTCGTCCAGGACGCGGTTGATGAGCTGGAGGGCGGCATGCACGCTGACGGGGCTGCCGTCGACGTCTTCGACGCGGCGGTAGCGGGAGTAGATGGCCATGCCGGGGCCGATGCTGGCCTGGGCCAGGTCGACGGGGGCGATGCCGCCTTGCTGCAGGTGGTGAATGGCCTGGGGCAGCTCCTGGCGCAGCTCGCGCAAGAATTGCTGGCGCGAGGCGATGGGGGCCTTCTCGGGGCGCGGGCGGCAGACGAGCACGATCGAGGAGGCTAGGGCATTAGACGCTATAGCGCGTGTGCGATTAGATCTTTCAGTACGGATGGGCCAGGTGCCGGTGATGGTGAAGCCGGCGCTGATCAGGCCCTCGAGCATGGTCTCCCAGCCGGTGGAGGCCACCAGGGCCGTACCGTTCTGGCCGTTGGCGGCTTGTTTGCCGTTGCGGCGCCGGGCCGCACTCTGAGGAGCCTGGCCCTCCTTGGCGGCCTCTGCCTCGTCGCCTGCCAGTGGCTCGGCTGCCTCCTCCAGCTCCTCGTCAGGCGCCTCGTCCCCGGCCTGCTCGACCTCGGCCTGCTTGAAAGCGTAGTAGAGGGTCAGGGGATAGTCGGGATGCTGGGCGGCGCGCAGATTGGCGAAGACGCGGCGCAGGCCTTCCTCGAAGAAGCGGCGGGCCTGGTCTTTGTCGCCTCCGTGGCGGTAGGGCGAGGCGATCAGCTCGCTGCCCTTGGGAGTGAGCAGGGTGGCGAAGAGGTCGGGATAGATTGGAGCCAGGCTGCGCCGCAGCCAGACGTAGAAGAAGTCTGAGAGGTCGGCGTAGCCGACGTTGTCGTAGTAGGGCGGGTCGGTGGAAATAAGGAGCTGGGCAAGGCCGTCGACCGCCGCGCTGGCCTCGCACTGCCTGGCCACGCCGCTGGCGATGCAAGGGATAGCTTTGATGACTTTGGAAACCCAATCGATGGCTCCCATGAAGTTGCCACTACCTGTGCTGAAGGGGTTGGCCTCCGCGAAGTCCCATACCATTGACAATGTCTGAAGATTAAAGGTATGGCCAATTGTTTCCCCATCGCTGTCAATAACCCACGAACATAACGTGGACCAATAATCTGCACAACGGTCCACGGCCAGCGCCAGGTAGGTGGCCAGAGCGTCGGCATAGGCGACGGGGCCGCTGCCGCCCTCGCGCAGGGGGCGCTCATCGCCGGAGATGGCAGGGTCCAGCTCGCCCCAGGCGGCGCGTGCCTCGGCCAGCACCCGTTCGCGCGCCTCGGCGATCAGGTCGCTGAAGGTGGTCAGGGCCACAAGCTGGCGCGGCGTGAAGAGGTCGCTGTGGCGCGTCATACCATACTGCTGCACTCGAAAACCCAGAGCCTTGTCTGGTAAAAAGGTCTGAGGCGGGTTCAACGGCGCTGCCTGCGCGGCAGTGGCCTCCTGCTCTACGTTGGGAGCCAGATAGAGGCGCCCGCCCGGTCCATCGGCCACGATTGCCATGAGCTGGGCGCCCATGCGACCGGCACGTCCCTCGGTACGGATATGACTGAAGCCCACAGGGGTATCACAAACCACGCAGCGGGCGCCGCGGAGGTTCACCGTCCCCGCCGGCGGCTCACCCTGGCCCGTGTCTCCTGTGTGCACCACAAAGCGCACCCGCGGCGGCCTGCTCTCGCGCTCCACCAGCGGCTCCACCCAGGCCTCATGCCCCCGCTTCTTCGAGAGCCAGAACGTGCGCACGAGCGGCATCTGAGCCCCGCAGGCCGGATTTGGACAGGTCACCGTGCGCGCCCACAGCCAGGCGATGACCGTCGCCTCGCCGTTGCTGTGGCTGGCCTTAGTGGTCTGACTGGGCTTTCGCTTCCTGTTGGCGGCGGGCCTCTCTTCCAGCGCTGGCGTCGGCAGAGGCACGCGCGGATAGAGGTGGCCGATGCGCCGCTCGGCCTCATCGCGCAGCCAACGCCCATAGGCGCGAATATCGGCGGCCAGCCCGCGCGCCCCCTCCCACTGACCCGCGAGCAGAGCCTGACGCGCCTGCGGATGAACCGGCGGGCGCCCGGCGAAGCGCGGCGGGATCTCGATCAGCGCCTTATTGATGAGCACAGCCACCGGATTGAGATCGCCGGCATGAGCCTCCAGCCCCAGGCGCAGCGCCTCCAGCGGAATCGAGCCGCCACCGGCAAAAGGATCGAGCACGGGAGGCGGCGCCCCGTTCGTCGCGCGACGGATCTCCTCGCGGGCCTGCGCCAGCACCTGCTCATTGGTTGTATTCTCCCAGATGACCAACTGGCGGATCAGTTCGAGAAGCCGCTCGCGCTCCTGCTCCTGGCTGGCCTCATTGGGAAAACGCTCCGGGTGGGCCGACGGATCGTCCACCAGCGAGGCAAACAGGACGGCCCGGCAGGCCGCCAGAGGCCGACGGGCCCACCACAGATGCAGCGTCGAAGGATGACCATGACGCAGCGACTTCTCCTTAGAGGAAGCCTCATTAATAGCCTTCAGCGGCAGCGCCACCTCAATCAACTTCTTCTTCAGCGAATCACTCATCGCAGACGCTCTCCTTTTGCCAAAAGATCAGCGATCTTATAAAAAACCCCGCAGGCCAGCCGATCAGGAGGCTGCTCAAAAGGCTGGCGCACATACCAGACCGCGCACTGCGAGCCCTCCACCAGCACCAGCGCCAACACAAAGCGCTCCGGCTGATTCAGCGCCGTCAGAATCTCATTGCGCGTCACAAACACCGTCGCCGCCCCTTGCGTCCGACCCTTCACCTCAAGAAAGCGCAGCGCCCCCGTCTCCGGCACACGCGACTCGATATCATAGCCCCGATTCTCGCGACTCACATCGCGCGGCTCATAGCCCAGCGCCCGCTCCACCTCCATCACCGCCGCCATCGCCAGCCGCTCCACCTCGGGATTGCGCTCCAGCCCAACCTCATCCTCCGCATCCGCGCCCGCCCGCTCGGAGCCAGCCGCCGTCTCTTCCACCAGCGCCCGCCGACGCTCCGCCAGCAGACCCGCCGGCACCACCAGCGCCGCCCCCAGCACCCGCGGCGGCAGCGGCGTCAGCGTCCGCTCCCGCTCCAACTCCTCCATACGCGAATTCAGGCGCCCCTCAAGCTCCCGACAGCGCTGACGAGCCTGTTCCGCATTCAAGCGCGCATTCACCTTCCCCTGCCGCTCCGCCTCCGCCAGCTCAGCCGCCCGCTTATCCCAATAAATGATCTCCTGCATCAAGCGCTCGTGCACCGCCTGCCGCACCCGCTCCACCTGCTCCAGCCGTTGGCGGCGCACCTCCTCCAGATAGCGCGGCACCAGCTCGCGGATCGCATACGAGCGCGCCCGCTCCTCCAGATCCTCCTGCAGCCAGCGAGCCGCCAGCACATCGGCCAGCACCCCTTGCTCATCTTCTTTCAGCGCGCGGTAATCCAGGAAAGGCGCATAGCCTGCCGGCTGCATCTCCCCCCGGGCAGTGCACTCCACAAACAGCAACTGGCGCGCCGCCACATGGCGCATGCCCGAGGCATCGACGCGGCCATCCTGAATCGTCATCTCCAGATAAAAGAGCACCCGCGGCTCCCGGCCCCCATCCTGCTCATCCAGCAAGATCGCCCCCTGCTGCAACAGCTCCCGATCCTCCTCCAGCACCAGATTCAGCACCGCCTCCAACAACGGATGGCCCGGACACAACAACTCCGCCGGCGGCTTCCCCGGCAGCGTCATCAGCTCCTTCTCAAACGTCACCCGCTCATAGCGCGGCAACAGTGCCCGTCGCAGACCCGCCGGCGAGCGCTCACGGATACGCTGCGGCACATGCGTCAGCTCATAGCGGCCCGGCTCACGGCGATAAAAGCGGCCCCCGAAGCGCTGAAAGGCCGTCAAGAAAAAGGAGGCCACAAAATGCGGCTGCAAACGCCGCGCCTGGGCCCGCTCCATCTCCTCGCGCACCTGACGCACCCGCACCACATCCCAGACCTCATGCGTCAGCGCCCGCTCCTCAAGCAAGCGCTGCAAATGAGAACGATCCAGGGCCGTCTCCACTGTCTGCTCCAGGCGGGCCCGCACCTCGGGGCGATCCCCATAGCGGATGGCCTCCACAATCAAATCGCGCAGCGAGCGCTCACCAAACTGCAAACGGCCCAGCACATCGAACACCTGCCCACCCAGCGCCTTGCGCTCCTTATCCAGCTTTTCCAGCAAATGATAGTATACCTCGCCCTCGCGCGTATTCAGGGCCACCAGATTCCACAAATGGCAGGGATAGGTCTGCCCGATACGATGGATGCGTCCAAAGCGCTGCTCCAGGCGATTAGGATTCCACGGCAGATCGTAGTTCACCATCAAATGGGCCCGCTGCAAATTGATGCCCTCGCCCGCCGCATCCGTCGCCACCAGAATCAACACCTCCGGGTCCTGCGTAAAAGCCTCCTGAACCTGCCGACGCTCCGCCCGATCCATTCCGCCGTGGATCGCCACCACCGCCTCAGCGCGGCCCAGCAGACCCGTAATACGCCGCTGCAAATAAAGCAACGTATCGCGATGCTCCGTAAAAATCACCAGCTTACAGCGCCGGCCCTCAGCATCAAACATCGCCTGCTCATGCTGAAGCAAATCCGACAACTGCTCCCACTTACGATCACGGCCACTGCGGCGCACCTCCTCAGCCAGTTGCTCCAACTCCCGCAAGCGCTGAATCTCCTGCTCCAACTCGGCCATTGTCCGCGCCGCCGTCGCCAGATCCACCACCCTCTCCTCCACCTGCTCGCGCTCAGCATCTGGAGCATCCTCCTCCAACTCCGCCAGCTCCTCCTCATCCAACAGCGGCACCTCCTCGGGCAGCTCCACCGAAGCCATGAGCCGCTGCTGGTGCAGCTCCGCAAGGCGCCTCTCCAGACGCGAGCGACGCCGATGCAACGACTGATAAATGGCCTCCGGCGACGAAGCCAGCCGGCGCTGCAGAATCGTCAGCGCAAAGCCCACCGTTCCCTTGCGGCCCCCCTGCAAAGCATCGGCGCGATTAAACTCCAGACGCACATACTCCGTCACCTCCCGATAGAGCCGCTGCTCCAGAGGAGAAAGCTCGTACGCCAGCGTCGACGCATAGCGCTCCGGAAAAAGCGGCTTCCCCTCGAAGGTATAGAGCTGCTCCTTTAACAAATGACGCATCAAATCGCCAACCGCCGCCGGCTTCACCCCAAAACGGATACGGCCCGCGAAGCGATCGGGATCGAGCAAGCGCAGAAAGAGCTGAAAATCCTCATCCTTGCCATTATGCGGAGTAGCCGTCAACAGCAACAAATGCGACGTGCGCGTCCCCAGCAACTCACCCAAGTGATAGCGCTTCGTATACTTCACCTCATCGCCCACGAACGTCGCCGACAGCTTATGCGCCTCATCGAAGACCACCAGATCCCAGGACGTCTCTTCCAGCCAGGGCCGCAAAGCCTCATTGCGCGCCAGCACATCCAGGCGCGCAATCAACAGCGGCATCTCCAGAAAGGGATTAGCCGCTAAAGAGGCCGCTGCCCGCTCCTTCGTCCAAATCTCAAACGGCAACTGAAACTTACTCTTCAGCTCATCCTGCCACTGCTCCACCAGATTGCCCGGCGCCACAATCAAGCAGCGCTGCAAGGCGCCACGTAGCTGCAGCTCCTTAATCAGCAGGCCCGTCATAATCGTCTTCCCAGCGCCGGGATCATCCGCCAGCACATAGCGCAGCGGCTGGCGCGTCAGCAGCGTCTCATAGACCGCCGTAATCTGGTGCGGCAGCGGCTCAATCAGCGACGTATGGACCGCCAGCAACGGATCGAACAGATACGCAAGGTGAATGCGAAAGGCCTCCGAAACCAGACGGAAGCGCTCCCCATCGGCCTTGAACGACCAGCGCTCCTCAGCGGGCACCACCGTCAACTGAGCCAGCCGATCGGCGTAGAGCAGCTCGGAACCAAGCTGGCCGTTAGCATCGCGATAAACCACCTCAACCTCATCCGGGCCATGCGGCTGAACCGCAAGCAGGGTCACCACCTCATGGGGACGCAGCCCCCGCACGCGCACATTGGGATAAAGCTCATTCACGGCAGCCATCGGAGACACACCTCTCTCCAACCTGACAGCGAACAAGAGGAGCGAAAATCATAGGCCATCGCCCATGCCTGCCTTTCCTCTCCTCCCCTGTCGACCGAGCACTCGCGCGCTCCTTGTCTCACAAGCGAGCCTGAAGCCACCGGGAGCCAGGCAGCACAGATGGCACCAGCCAGCCGACCCAGGTCCCCAAGTCGGGCCAGCCCAAAACCCACAGACTGACAACCAGCCAGAGACCGAAACAGCGCTTCCTGGGAAAGCAAGCTGCACCTGGGGGAGAGCCTCCATCACATCAACACGCGATCCTATCTAGCGATTGGATGGCCATTGCATACAAAAGAACGAAGCCAGGTGTGCAAAAATGCGGGCGAATTTGCTCACCATCGAGCACTCCAGATGATACGGCATAGAGCGCACGACGGCAAGGAGGAAATTCGGCAATAGAGAGGAGAGCTTTCTCAACCCCAGCCACCAAACCCAGAGGAGGGCCAGAACAGGAACGCCGTGGCACCGGCGGCGGCCCCATTCTGGCCCCAATTCCAGCAGACCAACCGAGCTGACAGAAGAAAGGCTACGGTTACGAAGGAAGATGAATCTGCGACCCGCGCGCCCGCGCCAGCTGCTCCTCCAGCCAGCCCACCACCACCTCCAACCCCTCGCCACTGCGCAAATTAGTAAAGACAAAAGGACGCTCCCCACGCTGACGCCGCGTATCCCGCTCCATCACCTCCAGCGACGCCCCCACATACGGCGCCAGATCAATCTTATTAATCAAGAGCAAATCCGAACGCAGAATCCCCGGTCCCCCCTTGCGCGGCATCTTCTCCCCCTCCGCCACATCAATCACATAAATCCAGACATCCACCAGATCCGGGCTGAACGACGCCGCCAGATTATCCCCACCACTCTCAATCAGCACCAGCTCCAACCCCGGCAGACTCGCCTCCAGATCGGCGATCGCCTCCTCGTTCATCGAGACATCATCACGGATCGCCGTATGCGGACAACACCCCGTCTCTACACCCCGCACCCGCTCCGCCGGCAGCGTCCCCTGCCGCAGCAAAAACTCCGCATCCTCGCGCGTATAAATATCGTTCGTCACCACCGCCAGATTATAGCGATCGCGTAGACGCCGACTCAGACAATCCACCAGCGCCGTCTTGCCACTGCCCACCGGCCCCGCAATGCCCACCCGAAAAGCTCGCCGCTCCTGCTGCTGTTGCTGCTGATACACCTCAGACATAGCCTCGCCCTCCTTCAGGCAGGAGAGCCATCCTGAACTCTCCCGCACTTGTACTGGAGTAGAGATACAAAAAGTAACACATAGCACAATAATCGATACAATCAGAACAAAAAGTAACGCTGGGCCAGGGGCAACACCCGCGCCGGCTCGCAGGTCAACAGCACCCCATCGGCGCGCACCTCATAGGTCTCAGGATCGACCTCGATCAGCGGCGTCGCCGTATTATGCACCAGATCCCGCTTGCCAATCGTGCGGCAGTTCTCGACGGCCACCGCCCGCTTGCGCAGGCCCAGGCGCTGCGGCACCTCGGCCTCCAGCGCCGCCCGCGACACAAAGGTCAGACTGGTCTCCGCCACCGCCGCCCCGAACGAACCGAACATCGGGCGATAGAGCGCCGGCTGCGGCGTCGGAATCGAAGCGTTGGGATCGCCCATCACACTCCAGGCGATGAAGCCCCCCTTGATGACCATCTCGGGCCGCACCCCGAAGAAGGCCGGCTTCCACAGCACCAGATCAGCCAGCTTCCCCGGCTCGATCGACCCGATCTCATGCGCCACCCCGTGCGTAATCGCCGGATTGATCGTATACTTGGCCAGATAGCGCTTGACCCGAACATTATCGTTGCGCCCCGAATCCTCGGGCAGCGGGCCGCGCTGCACCTTCATCTTATGGGCCGTCTGCCAGGTGCGCAGAACCACCTCACCGATGCGCCCCATCGCCTGCGAATCGCTCGACATCATACTGATCACGCCCAGATCATGCAGAATATCCTCCGCTGCAATCGTCTCCGGGCGAATGCGGCTCTCCGCAAAGGCCACATCCTCCGGCACCTGCGGATTGAGATGATGGCAGACCATCAACATATCCAGATGCTCAGCCAGCGTATTGACCGTATAGGGCCGCGTCGGGTTCGTTGACGAGGGCAGCACATTGGGCAGCCCGGCCACGCGAATAATATCGGGCGCATGGCCGCCGCCAGCCCCTTCCGTATGGTAGGTATGAATAGTGCGCCCGGCAATGGCCGCGATCGTCTCTTCTACAAAGCCGCTCTCATTCATCGTATCCGTATGGATCGCCACCTGCACATCGCAGATCTCAGCCACCCGCAGACAAGCATCGATGGCCGCCGGCGTACTGCCCCAATCCTCATGCAGCTTCATCCCGCAGGCTCCGGCCTGAATCTGCTCCAGCAGCGGCTCCTCCGCGGCGGCGTTCCCCTTGCCCAGAAAACCAAAGTTCAGCGGCCAATGCTCCGCCGCCTGCAGCATGCGCGCCAGATACCAGGCCCCGGGCGTACAGGTCGTCGCATTCGTCCCCGTCGCCGGTCCCGTTCCGCCGCCGATCATCGTCGTAATCCCATTGGCCAGCGCCTCATAGACCTGCTGCGGCGAAATGAAATGAATATGGCTATCGATGCCGCCCGGCGTCACAATCAAATGCTCGCCGGCGATCACCTCGGTACTGGCCCCGATCACCAGCTCGGGATCGACCCCCTCCATCGTATCGGGATTGCCCGCCTTCCCCACCTTCACAATGCGCCCATCTCTGATGCCAATATCGCCCTTGACGATCCCCCAATGGTCGAGCACAATGGCATTGGTGATCACCAGATCCAAAGCTCGCAGCTCGCCTGCCTTCCCCTCGCGCAGTGCCTGGCTGTTCTGCCCCATCCCATCGCGGATCACCTTCCCGCCGCCAAAGGTCACCTCATCGCCATAGACCGTGTAATCATGCTCGATCTCGATCAGCAGGGCCGTATCGGCCAGGCGTACGCGGTCGCCGACCGTCGGTCCATAGAGATCGGCATAGGTACGACGTGGCAACGAGAAGCTCATAGCTTGCCCTCCTCGCCAGACCGCTCGCTCTCAGCGTCGGCGGCCTCCCCCGCCGGCTCCGGCGGCCTCGCCTGCAGCGGCCCATTGACCTGACCGCGGTGGCCATAGATCGCCCGCCTGCCGCCGAAGGCCACCAGCGTCACCTCTTTCTCCTCGCCCGGCTCGAAGCGCACCGCCGTTCCCGCGGCGATGTTGAGGCGCATGCCATAGGCGGCGGCCCGCTCAAACTGCAACGCCGGATTAACCTCGAAAAAGTGATAGTGGCTGCCAACCTGCACCGGACGATCGCCCCGATTGCGCACCCGCAGGCGCGCCGTCCGTCGACCAGCGTTGAGCACGATCTCCCCCTCGGCCAACAGATAGGCCCCAGGAGGCAGCTCCTCCAGCCCTGACGAAACCTCGCCTTCCTCTGCAGCTCCCATGACAAGACCTCCTTTCTCCTGGCAGGCAGCGAACGCTAGCGAATCGGATCGTGGACGGTCACCAGCTTGGTGCCGTCGGGAAAAGTGGCCTCGATCTGCACCTCCTGGATCATCTCGGGCACGCCCTCCATCACATCCTCGCGCGTCAGCAGCGTCGTCCCCAGGGTCATAATCTCGGCCACGCTGCGCCCATCGCGCGCCGCCTCCATCATCTCGGCGGCCAACAGAGCCACCGCCTCGGGATAGTTGAGCTTCAGACCCCGCGCCCGCCGCTTGCGCGCCAGCTCAGCTGCCACCACAATCAAGAGCTTCTCCTGTTCACGCAGCGTCAAATACATCGCCCGATAAACCTCCTTTCTTCCTCCTTGCTCAGCTCCGTCAGACAGCAGTGCATCGTTGCCTCAAAAAGCGCATCCAGCAAGATCGATCAATTGATCTTGCGCGGCAGCGGCAGCATCCGCCCATAGAGGCGCAGCCGCGCCCGGCGCCAGAACTCCGGCAAGCCAGCACTGAGCGGCAGCCCCTCCTGAGCCAGGCCGCGCACCACCAGCCCGTCCGCCGGCAAGCGGCCCACGCCCCAGACACAGCCGTCGGGCCGGCTCAGCTCCTGTGCCAGCCCCGCCAGCTCTGCTTCCAGGTCGGCCCAGCGCTGCCGTGGCAGGCCCGTGCGACAAACGTACAAGCTGGCGCAGTAGCGATATGGTCCCAGGCGTGCCAGCGAGAACGGAGACCGCCCATGCGGCTCCAGACGGAAACGCTCGATTGCCAGCGGACACCCGGCGCTCGTGATTGTCAGCAGCAGCTCAAGCCACTCATAAGCAAAGCACTCGCCGCGCGCCACCCGACCCGGCGCCACGATCTCCCACCAGAACAGGCCGGCATCCTCCTCCAAAGAGATCAGCACCTCCTGGCGGTAGCGCGCCCCCGCAAAGGGGATCAACGTATCGGGCAGATGCTCCAATAAAGCCCCGGCGCCGACGTGCACCTGCCAGCGCTGCAGAGCCGGGCGATCCTCGGCGCGCGGACGATAGAGGCGCGTCGCTCCCGTCGAGGTGAGCATTGCCCGCGCCCCAGCCCCGACCTCGATCACCAGCTCGCAGCGATCGCCGCCCAACACACCGCCCGAAAGATTGTGCACATGTACCAGTGCCCCACCCTCGTCTGTCGAGAAAGCGCGCACCACCTGCAGCGGGGGCCGCTGCTCCTGAACGAGCAGCCGCGTCCGGCCCGTCGCCCTCTCATAGCCGAACCCCAGCCGCAGCCAGCCAGCCACCGTCGGGCGAGAGCCTGGCGCGTCAGGCTGCTCCTGGCGCTCTCGCTCATCAGATCCTGCTGCCGTCTCCTCCTCAGTCGCCTCCTCGCGCGGCTCACTTCCCAGCGCCTGCATCCAGATACTCGCTCCTTCCTGGCCTGGCCTGACCATTGCCGTGCCTGCCAACCTCTCCCTCCTCAACCCGCTGCATCGCTTAATGCCCGGTCCGGCTGCACGCGCCGGCCAGGCGGGATGACGCCCCTAGCTGATAAAGAGGCGCGTCTCCAAATACGGATGGCGCAGACTACCCAGCTCCACCAGCGGAGTCCACTGCCACGGCTCCTCACCCCGCTCCAGGCAGTCCCGCGCCTGCTCTGTCACCGCGAGAAGGACCGGTTTCAACTGCCAGAGCAAGAGCATCGCCCGCCGCTGGCCCAGCGGTAACAGGCGCTGGCAGGCCGCCAGCACAGCCGCTAACTGCTGATGCAGAAAGGCCGCCAGCGCCGCGCGTTCCTCGATCCCCAGCAGGCCGCAGAGCAGGCCGGCGGCCAGTGCATAATGGCTGGCCCCGTCCTCGCGCAGGGCCACCTGCTGCACCGAGGTCAGACGCTCGTCGCTGAACCAGCCCTGCACCAAATGCAGCAGGCGGCGCCCCATCATGATGCTGGCCTGACGGCTCTCGCGAGCCAGCTTGAGCGCGCTCAGCTCCGCGTTCAGCGCCCGCCAGCGCAGCACTAGCTCCTCCGGAGAGGATAGCGCGGCCAGACGCCAGCCACGGCCAAAAAAGACCCCTTCCAGCAGGCCCGCCTCCGTCAAATAGGCACGCAAAAACTCCTCCAGCGTCTCCACCGTCAGCAGCTCCTCAGCCACCAGGGTCTCCAGACCAAACGAGTGCGCGCTGCCCCCCACAGGCAGCGCGCTATCGCACAGCTGCAGCAACTGCAAGACCTGCAACGGCTCCAGGTCCAGGCACAACCCATCGCGGGGCGGCCCCGCTAGCGGCGGCTCACCCAGCAAAGCGGCCATTGACACACCTCCTTTCGTTTCCTCGTATCAGGACCACAACGCAGAGCGGGCCAACAAAAAGAGAGGCGGGATGCGGTCGGAGCATGCCATTGGGGAGGAGTGGGCAGGTCAGTTCAGCGCGGTTCACCACGCGGCCTCACAGCAAGCACATCCCACCTCTCTTCTATGCTACGCCAGTCCCCCAAAAACCGACCCACTGGCAGGCGGCCAGCCAGTCCAGTCGGCCTGGCAGTCCTGGCAGCCAACGCAACGACCGAAAGACCAACCAGATGACCGACCGACTGACTGACTGACCGTCGTACCAGCTCTTTGCTTTCCCTCCCGTGGAATAGCGAAGCTAGGCCGTCGCCTTACACAGATCGTGACAATCCTTCTCCAAAGTGCAACACAGCGAACAGATCGTCCCCTCGTGGAACGGACAGAACGTCGTATCGGGAGCCTCATAGGCATCGGCGCAGACCGAGCACTGCAGCAGCGGCAGCTCCCCTTGACCGCTCGTATGGGCCACGACATTCTCGCGCGCGATATAGTACTTTCCGCGCGTCAGCACCGCCAGCAGCGGCGAGAGCACGAAAGCGATCACCAGAGCCAGGAACGGCGAGAATGCCTGCGCCACCGGCCCGAACAGCCCGAAGAAGGCCAGCACCGACAGCACCGAAGCCACCAGCGTCGACCCGAAGCCCACCGGATTAATCGTATACAGGTGCGCGCGCTTAAACTCGATATAGGGAGGACTCAGCTTCAGCAGCGGCTTATTAATCACCAGGTCCGCCACCACGGCCCCGATCCAGGCGATGGCCACATTCGAATAGAAGCCCAGGATCGTATTCAAGAACGCGAACATATTCAGCTCCATCAGCAAGAGGGCGATGCCCACATTGAGAAAGAGCCAGACCACGCGCCCAGGATGGCGGTGCAGCATTCGCGAAAAGAAATTCGACCACGAGAGCGAGCCGGAATAAGCATTCGTCACGTTGATCTTCACCTGGGAGAGCAGCACGAAGAAGGTCGCCACGGTCAGCGCCAGCCACGGATTGGGGATCAGCACACTGAAGCCCTTCAGCAGCTGCTGAATCGGCTGATCGGCCAGTTGGGCCCCCACCTCGGCGAAGATATAGAAGGCCAGAAAGGCCCCGGCCAGCTGCTTCAACGCCCCCAGGATCACCCAGCCCGGGCCAGCGCTCAACACGGCCAGCCACCAACGACCACTGTTCTCGCGCGTCTTGTCGGGCATAAAGCGCAGATAATCGGCCTGCTCCCCGATCTGGGCAATCAACGAGAGCGCCACGCCGGCGCCAGCTCCCACTTCCAGCGGCACCAGGCTCGCCCCCGTTGGGGAGAGTCCGCCGAAGTGCGTCCAGCTTGCAAAGGCGCCGGGGTCCTTCCATAGGATCGCCAGGAAGGGCAGCACATAGAGCACCAGCCACAGCGGCTGCGTCCAGGTCTGCAGCTTCGCCAGCAAAGTCATGCCGAAGACCACCAGCGGAATAATCAGCAGCGCGCACACCAGGTAGGCCCACGGCAGCGGCAGGCCCGTGTAGAGATGGAGGGCCTGGGCCATAATCGAGCCTTCCAGGGCGAAAAAGATAAAGGTAAAGCTCGCATAGATCAGCGACGTCAGGGTTGAGCCAAGATAGCCGAAACCGGCCCCGCGCGTCAGCAGATCCATATCGATGTTATAGCGAGCCGAATAATAAGCGATCGGAATGCCCGTCAAGAAAATCACCACAGCGGCCAGTAAGATAGCGGCCACCGCGTTACTGAAGCCGTGGGCGATAATAATGTCGGCCCCGATGGCAAAGTCGGCCAGGTAAGCGATCCCTCCCAGCGCAGCGCTCGCCACCGCCAGCGTTCCCCACTTACGGAAGGAGCGTGGCGCATAGCGCAGCGAATAGTCCTCCAGGACTGGATTGTTTACTAACAAATTGAAGCGACGCTTCGGTTGATCAGCGGTGGAGAGAGCGGTAGCGGCGACTGGTGTTGCTTCCGTTTCTTCAAGCATGCGCAGAAGCCTCCTCATCTGCTGGCAGCTGACATAACGGGTCGACAGCGGGCGCGCGACCAACAAGCCAGAGCGACGGCTGGGTAATCTGACCAACCGACCAACTGGCTAACGACCTGGGCGCCCGGAGGGCGCTGCGCGCGCGGTGCAGCGCACGGCCCGCAGCCTCGCAGGTGCCGCGCCGTCAGAGCGGCAGCGGACAGAAGCAGCGACCTCGCCTATGAGTGGAGTCTCGACGCGACGCCGCACCAGCTCGCACCATCCCTGGTTACCGCGAGCCACCGGAGGGGAAGTGCTTCGCGTAGCTTCATATAAAGTGCACAGACGGCGCCTCTTTGCGGCCTCTGCAGATCAGTATAATGCCCAAGCACAGGGGAATCTATGGCCAATTTAACGCATAAGGAGACGAGGGTTTTGTGCATGATGCATAAAGCTGTGGGGGAGGGGAAAGAGGGTGAAGCGGAGCCAGAGCAGGCCAGGCGCGTGCCCCCAGTTCTTTCCCCTCGGACTGGGCCAGGGCGTTGCGCAGCAGCAGCCGCTGTTAAGAAGCCGGCGGCTTGCGACCGACGGTCACATGGAACTGGAAAGCGGTCTGAGAGGCGGCCCACTCAGCCGGAAGAGCCTCAAGCATCCGTTGCCACTCCTCGCGCGCAATGAGAGAGGCCATACGCTCGCTCAACGCATGGAGCAGCGCCAGCAGGTCCTTCTGCAGGAGGCGCCCACCCTGGCCACCTCCTTCGCCCAAGACAACGCTGTAGACATACTTCTCCACTTCGACCACCCCGGCCTGTTGCAGGTACATCGGCAAATGCTCGGCAATATAGGGATCAAAGCCCCAGCGCTCAAAGGCGCGGTCCAGGAGAGCGCTAACCCGCAGCGAGAGCGGGCCTGGACGATGATAGTAGCCGCCGGTCTCGGTGAGCTGTAGCCAGCCGCCCGGTCTGGTCACGCGCACCAGCTCGCGCACCACCGCCGGCCACGAGCGCACGGGGATGGCCGAGATCAGCAAGCGCTGATGCACCAGATCGAACGAGTTGTCGTCAAAGGGCAGCCCCTTGAGCACATCGCTGTAGAGAAACTGCACGTTGACTGGCGTGGTGGGCAGTCGCTCCGGTGGCTCTACATCCACCCCCACGACGCGGCAACTGGGAAAGCGATGGCCGACTTCGCGCGCCCAGAGGCCGGTGCCGCAGCCGACATCGAGGATGGCCTGGGGATAGTTTTCCAGGGGTACGACGATGTGGACCTTCTGGACGCTCATCAGGGCATAGTGCTGAAAGTTGAGACGATCGATCTCTGCCTCATCCTTAGGCAGCAGGTAGGGGACGTCTTCTAGATAGCGGCGCTGGAGCCGGGCGACGCGCTCCTGCTCCGACGGCGGCTCAGACTGCGCCTGCGCCGGAGAGAGGGGAGCACGGGCCGCCGTCGTACGCTGCTTGCGACGCAATAGACCCCAAAATGGCATCATGGCCTCCTTTGTTCGATCGGGTCATGAGTTGTTGCGGATGAGTCGCTGTGCTGTCTCGCTCGTTTGCTCGTTTGCTCGCTCGCTGCTGCATCAGCGAATCGAGACCTGGTTTCTCTCTCGATGAAAGGAGCGATCGAGAAAGGCTGCGGCTCATCGCCTCGCAGAGAGTATAGCGTACGGCGTCATTGAAGGGAAGAGATCGCGCATGGCTGGCACCTGATACTTCTTGCACAATTGATCTTTTGTTTTGTGAAAAGTGAACTTTTAGAGCAGTAAAACCAGGAGGGTAGAGAGGGGGAGGATGATGGCGGCGAGACGGCGTGTCTGGCTGGTGCCTGGTGGTCGACAGGGGAGGGAAAGCCAGGGCCGGGCAAAAGAATAAGGGGAAGACGGGGTGCCAGCTCGTCTCCCCCTTATTACCCAGGAGCTTCTGCTACCGGGAGATCCCTGAAAGGGCGGGTGCAACCTCATGGGGAGAAGGCTGCACAGGAAACGGGTAGCGCTACAAGCTGCTCGTCGAGGTGGATCTGCTTGCTCGCGGCCACCCCCGCTTCCTTTCGGGTCTATATATAGAACGAACGAGAACCCCGTTTGATATCAGTTCGGGGTCAGGAATTTCCCGCTTTACCGTCCAGACTGTCGAAAATCTCCTGGAGAGACCAGGGAAGTGGCTGCGGCTGGGCACCCGTCCGTAGAGGGGAGGAGCGGGACGAGCAAGGTTGACCAGCCGCAGATGAATTTGCTGTAGCGGGGGCAAGAGAGGGCGTGCAGGCTGTGGCGGTGGCTGGCCCGCTGGCGCTGACCTGCTGCCAGATTGACTCGACCTCTTGGGCCACCAACTCAAGGAAAGTCGCCAGGCTCACCTCTAGCGAAACCTCCGGCTCTGCCGGGGCTGGGGTTGTTCTCAGCAGGCAGCGAAAGCGCGAAAAGAGGCGCAGCGCCTGGGCTTGAGCCAGGACAAAGCAATCGTTGCGTGAGAGGGCGGGCAGCTGCTGACCGGCGGCCATCTGCAAGGAACGCAGGCGCGCGACTGTCTCTTGCACCACCGTGGCCAGGGCCTCTGCGCAAGAGAGCGGCTCTCTCCTGGCGGCCTGATGCTTACAGACCAGGATGGCATCGTAGTTGATGGGAGAGCGTGTCTGACTTTTCGGGGTTGCCAGAGCCAGCTCGGCCTTGATTGGGTGAACTGCCGCGATAGCCAGACCGGCTTGCAGGAGGGCCTCGCCGACGGCAGCCCAGCCCTCCGTACGCGAGTGGTGGAAGCTAAAGACGAGCAAACCCTCTGCTTTGAGCACGCGCCGACATTCGCGAAACACGCGGCAGAGCGCTTCTGAAAAAGCCTCTGCCTCCTTCTGCTGCACCTCGTATGGCGAGCGTGTGGTCTCGGGAGCGAACTCGGGATAGCGCTCTCGCAGAGCTGGACGCAGCCAGGCGTAGAAAAAATCCGCCAGCTCGGAGTAGTGGACGAAGTCGAAATAAGGGGGGTCGGTAATGATGGCATCCACGGAGCCATCGGGCAAAGGAACCTGAGCGGAGTCGGTGCACAGCAGCAGGGCGCGCCGCTGCTCGCTCAGCTCAGTGAAGTGGGAAGCAAGAGGGGTCACGGGCGAGGCGCTCAAACCATAGATCTTTTTCCCTGTCAGCCGCCCTTTTTCCTCAGTCAGCGCCAGCTCGAAGGGGCGCTGGCGGTAGCGCAGGGCGGGAAGCAGCCGCGAGTAGAACAGCGTAGAGAAGCAGCCAGAGCTTTTCGGTGTGCCCCACACCGAATTTTCAAGGGCCATCCGTTCTGGCTTCAGAATATGATGGTAGAACAGATGGCGCACCGCTCCTGTGCCCTCCCCCTTATAGGAGCACAGCATATTGTTGAATTCAAGGGTGCCGGAGAACAGCAACAGCAGCAGTTCACGGCAAGCCTCATCAGGCTCTGCGAGGATCGCCTCAAGGAGCAGCGAGAGGCAGTACAGCTGTCGCTCATTGAAGAGCTGTCGCCATGAGGTGAACTGATAGCGTCGGATCTGATCAGTATTGTGGCCCGCCAAAATAGGCGTTGCTGGAAGGGGGCCTGAGTGTGAGCGCAGTCGTTCCCCTGCGAGCGCGACCTGTCGCCGATCGTCCTCAGTGGCGGGCAGATAGACCTTGCTGCCATCTGGGCGCAGGGCCAGCAGGGCATAGAGGTGGTAACCTGGAGGGCGACCTTCTTGCGCCAGGGCCTGCACAATCACAAAGGTGTGCTGGCAAGAGGGGCACGTGGCCTGGCTATGTCGCGCCGGCCCTCGGTGAGGATCGTAGTTTGTTTGGCAACCACGACAGCGGACAAGGCTGGCATCGTAACGGATCTCATTGATCGTTCCGCAGTCCAGACAAACAGATTGGCAGGTGGGAACGCGCTGCGGGTAGGCGTGCCTGGCGAAAATCGTGGTATCGAAGAGGTGCACCGGAGTGCCACAGGCAGGACAGGGGACGCTCATAACCCAGAAGGCGTAGAGGAGAGGAAGAGGAAGCTTGCTCTCTGGATCTCTGGTTTGGTAGAGCTGGCCGATCGGCTGCGCTACTTTGGCTGCTACCCGCTCGAAGGCGGCGAGCAGCTCCTCATGAGAGACTGGCTCAAGAGCTTTGCGCACCTGGAAAACACTGACAGGATTGATGTCAGCCCCAATGGCGTAGCAGCCAAGCTTGAGCGCTTCGCCGACGATCGTTCCCGCTCCCATGAAAGGGTCAAAGACCACCTTGCCGGGGAAACGCAGCGCTTGATAGAAGCTTTCCCAGATATCTTGTTCGTCCTCGCTCAAAGCGCCGATCAAGATGGCGCGGAAAACCGATCCCAACCGTGTGGCCCACCATTTGTGCATGTGGTAAGTCGGGCGGTTGATCTCCTTGCGCCAACTCTCCAGTTCGGCCAGCAGACTCAGCTGCTCCGAGGGAAACTGCTGTTCAATCGCTGCCATATCCTCAGTGCCTTTGATAGTTGGTATTGCTATCGGGCGGATCTCTCTTTCTCTCTTCTGAGCCGGCCCTTGGACTCCGGGTGATGTGCACAGTCTCGAAGAGAAAACCAGGCCTGCGCGTGGTTGTGACCTTGATTATAGTTGGATCACACTCCTCTGCTGTCAATGTGCCTCCCCTGAGCGGGTCGTCCTGCGTACGCCTCATCCCTAGCTCTCTGCCTGTCCAGTGTGAATTTCTGGCACACTTCTTATCCAATCTCGGAAATAGAGCTTGCTTCATAATTTGGCTCTATATCAGGCTTCGGGTGCGAAAGAACGTCCCTGCCGTTATGCTACAATAGAATGCAGGAAACATAGTAAGTTGACCAGCCCGGTACCTCGCGGAGCGAGCCAGGCCATCCTTGCCCTGTTCCACCGGGACGGGGCAGTCGGCTGGCTGGTCAGAATGCACCGGCTGACTGGTACTGGGTACTGCGTAGGCATTCGTGTACTCGTGCCGGAGCGGCAACGAGACGAAAGGCAGGCAAATCCAGGATGCTGAAACGACCACTTGAAGCCTCCAGACAGCTGCCCCTTCCTGCTGAAGCGCTGGCCCTGCCAGCCAACGGCCCCTTTGCCTTCTTCTTTGCCCAGGAGCGTCGCATTCCCCTCGTCGGCAACGGCGGGGGCGAGGAGGATGAAGGTGGCAAAGGGGGAAAGCCCGAGCCATCGATCACCTTCTACCACACGACCGGTCATGACTCCTCGTCGCCCAATCCCTTACACAACGAGGAGTTCGACATGGAGTACGACGACTAGATGGAACCATACGTCCTTATCCTTAGCTACCCAGGCGACAGCACTGCCCGGCGCGTCCAACATGCTTTACAGCGCTGCGGCTGCGCGGCCCTTGTGCTCGATACGGCGGCCTTCCCCCAGGCGGTCACCCTGGCTGCCCTCTTGCGTGATGCCAGCTGGAGCGGCTCCTTTTGCTACCAGGGCAAGCGCTATGACCTGGAGGCCATTCGTAGCATCTATGTGCGTCGCCCCCATCACTATCAGGTGCGTGAGGACTTTCCTGAGCTGATCCAGCTCTTCCTTGAGAATGAAGCCTATCGTGGCTTCGGAGGCGTGCTACGTAGCCTTGACTGCCTGTGGGTCAACTCCCTGGACGCCCAGCGGCGCGCCAGTTTCAAACCCCTCCAGCTCAAGCTCGCCCAGGAGGTCGGCCTGCGCGTACCGGCAACCCTCATTACCAACGACCCCAGCGCCGTGCGCAGCTTCTTCTTCGAGGTCTGCCATGAGCAGATGATCTACAAGACCCTGCATGGCAACTTTCTGCCCGGCGGCGGCGACCGCTATCATCTGATTTTTACCAGTCGGGTCGGGCGCGAGCGGCTGGCCGAACTGGAACAGGTGCGCCTGACGGCCCATCTCTTCCAGCCGCTCATCGAGAA
Organism: Thermogemmatispora aurantia; assembly: GCF_008974285.1. Classification (GTDB taxonomy): domain Bacteria; phylum Chloroflexota; class Ktedonobacteria; order Ktedonobacterales; family Ktedonobacteraceae; genus Thermogemmatispora; species Thermogemmatispora aurantia. The sequence goes on from NZ_BKZV01000004.1 coordinate 483,232, forward strand.
AGCCTACGAGGTGCGCGCCACTGTTATCGGCCAGGCGCTGCTGGCTGTCCGCATTGACTCGCAAGAGCTGGAGGCGGCACGCCTTGACTGGCGAGCAGCCTGCTATCAGGTACGCTATCGGCCTTATAGCCTGCCCGAGGCCGTGGCCAGGCGCTGTGTCGCGCTCGTGCAGCGGCTGGGCCTGGTCTTTGGGGCGCTCGACCTGATCGTGACCCCCGAGGGCGACTACGTCTTTCTGGAGTGTAATCCGGGTGGGCAGTGGGAATGGCTGGAGGTGGAGACGGGCCTGCCTTTTGCGGCAACCATTGCCCAGGTGCTCAGCTCTGGCAAGGAGGGCCTTGCCCTTCCCTGCGAGGGGCCACTGGTGCAGTTACAATGAGCAGACCCGTCGTAGCAGATACGGATGGAAGGAGTTTTCTGGTGGATGATCTTATGGCGGCAACGACTGAAGACGAGGAGCGTCGAGAGCTAGTGAACAGCATTGAGGAGACGCGCGGCTATCCTCTGGCGCCAGCCGTGCGCCGCGCGCTCCTCAAGGTCTCGCGGGCCCACTTTGTGCCGCTCTACTGTCGGCAAGAGCAGCCCGGCGTTTGGACGCGGCAGGAGGCGCGGTCTCTTGTCTACCGTGATCAGGCCCTGGTGACCAAGGTCGACGAGCTGGGACGCCCGATCTCCTCCTCCAGCATGCCATCGATTATGGCCGCCATGCTGGAAGCCCTGGCGCTACAGCCGGGTATGCGCGTCCTGGAGATTGGGACCGGCACCGGCTACAACGCTGCCCTGCTGGCCGAGCTGGTGGCCCCCGGAGGCCAGGTGGTGACGCTCGATATTGATGAGGAGATCACGGCCCTGGCTGCCGAGCGCCTGCGGCTGGCCGGCTACGGTGAGCGCGTCCAGGTGGTAACCGCTGACGGGCTTCAGGGCTACGGCCCGGCGGCCCCCTATGATCGCATCATCGCGACCGGCAGCTATCCGCGCATCCCGCCGGCCTGGCGCGAGCAACTGGCCCCGCAAGGGATCATCGTGGGCGACCTGCTTCGTCCACTAACGACGCCGCTCTTCCGCCTGGTGAAAGTGGCGCCGGATCGCCTGGAGGGCCGCCTGCTGCGAACGCCAGCCTTCTTTATGCATCTGCGAGAAGAAGAGCCAGCAGCGCCCACCAGGGTCCACCGCATCAGAGAGCTAGCCTCCTGGCGCGAACAGCCGCGCCGGGAGGAGGCTGAGACCGATCTAGAGAGCTACGAGCTGCTCTACGAGTCGGCCTTCGCCCTCTGGCTGGAGCGCCATCTACCGGGCGTTGAGCGCCGTCTCTACCCGGTGCCCGGGCGAGGTCTCGGAACGGGCCTGCACTGGCAAGAGAGCCTCCTGCTTCTGGTGCCTGCCGCCGAGGGGCCGCGACCTGTACACTGGCGCGTCGAAGTCTACGGGGCGCACCCTCTCTGGTCGCAGGTCCTGCGACTGCGCGAGCAGTGGCTGGCCGCCGGCGAGCCCTCTCTGGAGGACTACACGCTCGAAGTGGCCGCTGATGGTACCTGCCAGCTCCAGCTCAACAGCTAAAGAGCGCTGTGCGCTGCCTGCTTAACCTTGCTGAGCGCGGGCCTGGCTGCGTGGATGCAGGGCCTCGCGCAAGGCCCGATCGCGGTTGGCCACGAACTGCTGGGCCAGGCGCGAAGCGGGGGCGATACCATCCCAGGCGTGATAAGCGCGTGGGTAGACCTGCAGCTCGACGGGCACGCCGGCGTGCGCCAGACGCAGCGCGTAGTCGACGTCCTCGTCGAGGAAGATCTCTGCCGCGCCGACGGCCATAAACGCCGGAGGCAGACCGCGCAGATCCTGGGCCCGGGCCGCCGCCGCGTAGGGTGAGACTGTGGGACCGCCTGCTGCCTCGCCCAGGTAGGCCCTCCAGCCGCGGCGGTTATCCTCGCGGTTCCAGATCGGGGCCTCCGCGAACAGCTCCGTCGAGCGCGTCGCATCGCGATCGTCGAGCATCGGGTAAATCAGCAGTTGGAAGACCAGCGGCACCTCGCCGCGATCACGGGTGAGCAGAGCCAGGGCCGCGGTCAGGCCGCCGCCGGCGCTGGCGCCAGCGATGGCCAGGCGCGTGCGATCGACCGCCAGCTCATCGGCGTGCGTGGCCAGCCATTTCAGCGCCGCATAGCAGTCCTCTACTCCTGCCGGGAAAGGATGCTCGGGGGCCAGGCGATAGTCGACCGAAGCCACCAGGCAGCCGACGCTCTCGGCCAGGTGCTGGGCCAGCAAGTCATCCTGCTCGACGCTGCCGATCACGTAGCCACCGCCATGAATCCAGAGCAGGCCAGGCAGAGGAGCCGGCTCGCCCTTGGGGCGGTAGAGGCGCACGGGTACCGCGGGCGCCCCCTCTGGGCCTGGGACCTGGTGGTCTTCTTTCAGAATATTGGGCGAATCGGGGAAGCTGGCCTTAACCTGCTGCATCGCCTCCTGCAGCAGCGCGCGCGAGGCCGGCAGGTTCTCCCAGTTCAGTTGCGGCTGAGAGAGGAAGATCTCCAGGGGAGGCAGCAATTCAGGGTCGTAGACACGGGTCAGATCCATCTTCGGCTCTCCTCTTTCTAGCGATCCTCGCTGAGGGAGTGATTGGCCCCGCGCTGGCTTGACGCAGGGCGGGGCCCTGACTGAGATCAAGGAAAAGCTGGCCAATCACCACTGACTGGCCGGAAGTCGTCTCTGGGCGGGCATGAGCTAAAGGAAAGAGTGCGCTCTACCCCGCACAGCGCTGGACGATCAGGGGGTCGTCTCACTGGTACACCGGCGTCTGGACCGGCTCGCGCAGCCGTTCCACTCAGCCGGGCTGCGTTCCCAGGATCGTCGTCGAGTGATATTGCAAGATGCCGCCGTTGCCGCTCACCAGGATCAGGTCGTGTTTGGGTACCTGGCGCTCGCCAGCCTGGCCCCGCGCCTGGATGATCGCCTCTGAGAGCGGCGTAAAGCCCCACATATAGTACGCCGAGAGCTGGCCGCCGCCCGTATTGGTCGGCAGCGATCCGCCAGGCCCCAGCTTGCCGTCGGCCACAAAGGCCCCGCCCTCGCCTTTGGCGCAGAAGCCGTAGTCCTCCAGCGTCACCAGCACCGTATAGGTGTAGCAATCGTAGATCTCGCAGATATCGATATCCTTCAGCTCGATACCGGCCATGCGCAGGGCCGTCTCGCCCGACTGCTTTGCTCCCGTATAGATGCCAGGCTCACGGTCGGTGCGCTCATCGCCGCCGGGGGCGGCCTGCCCCAGACCGAGAATGTAGACCGGCGGCTGGCGCAGCTGGCGGGCGCGTTCGGCAGAGGTGATCACCACGGCGATGCCGCCGTTAGAGACCAGACAGCAGTCGTAGAGGCGCAATGGCTCGACGACATAGCGCGAGGCCAGATACTCCTCCATTGTCAGCGGCGTTCGCATCTGGGCGGCAGGATTCATCTGGGCCCAACGCCGTTGAGCAATGGCGATCGCGCCAAGCTGTTCGCTAGTAGTGCCAAAGAGGTGCATGTGGCGCCGCGCGGCCAGGGCGTAGCCAGGAATGGGACCGAAGATGCCGTAGGCCGCCAGCAGACCCTCCATGCCCCGCAACGAGAGCAGATCGGCCCCGTAGGCGGCGCCAGCGCCCCGCGTTGGCTTGAGAGGGGCGTCGGCAAAAACCAACACCACAACATTGGCCAGGCCGTGGATGATGGCCATCGTCGCATACTGGATCAGCGTACCCGCGGTGGCTCCGTAGGCGCTCATAACGTTGAGCAGGCGCAGATTCTCCAGGCCCAGCGCCGTCTGTAGTCCGAGCTGCATCTCGCGTGAGAGATTGGCGTTGATCAGAAGGCCATCGACCTCGGCCTTCGTCAGACCGGCATCCTGCAGGGCCAGCTCAACGGCCTCAATGGCGAAGTCGCTGGCGCTGCGCCCGTAGATTTTGCCCATTGCCGTCATGCCCAGGCCGGCAATGGCACATTTGCCTTTGATGCTCATCAGGGGATATGCTCCAGCCTCTTTCTGCTTGCGTGGTCAGAAGCGTTGCTCTCAGCCAGTTCTGGTCACTGGCTGGCTCCTAGCGTCCTTTCCATTGAGGCTTCCGCTTCTCGACGAAGGCGCGCGGCCCCTCGCGGAAGTCCTCGGAGGCCAGCAGGAGGCGCAGCCGTTCCTGGTCGGCAGCCATCGCCTCCTCGATTGGGCGTCCCAGGCCGGCCAGCACCGACTCTTTGGTCAGGCGCACGCTCAAAGGAGAGCACTCCAGGATCTCAGCGGCCCAGCGCTCCGCCGTTTCGCGCAGGCGTTCCAGCGGCACCACCTCATTCACCAGGCCGTAGTGAGCGGCCTCCTGGGCGGAGAGCCACTTGCCCGTCAGAAGCAGGCCCATCGCGATCTTGAGCGGAAGCTGCTGCGGCAGGCGGTGCATGCCACCGGCGGCGGCGATCAGGCCAACGCGCGGCTCCGGCAAGGCAAAGCGGGCCTGCTCGGCAGCGATGATCAGGTCGCAAGCCAGGGCCAGCTCGAAACCGCCGCCGGCGGCGACGCCATTGACGGCGGCAATGATCGGCTTCGGGCAGTGCAGCCCGATCAGTCCGCCGAAATAGACCGGCTCCCCATCCTGCTGCTGGCGGCTCGTCAGGGGTGCCTCGCCACGGGCGGTCGCCTCTGCCGTTGCCTTCAGGTCGTTGCCGGCGCAGAAAGCGCGCTCGCCCGCTCCGGTGAGGATGGCCACCCAGGCCGCTTCATCGGCCACAAAGTCGCGGAAGACCGCCGTCAGCTCCTGGTTGGCCGCGGCGTGGAGGGCGTTCATCACCTCGGGGCGATTGATGGTTACATAGGCGACATGATCTTTCTTCTCGTAGAGCACATATTGATAGTTCGTCACTGGTGCCTCCTCGCATCAAAAACAGTTGACGGGCCTATCGACCGACCGGACTACCCTGCTCACTTCACTGGTCGCTGTCCCCGCCCGGTCTGGCAGCGGGCCGGAACTTGGGAAGCGTGATCTCCTCACTGAGCTGTTCAAAGGTAACCTCCAGAGGCATGCCGATGCGCAGCTCGTCTGGCGAGCAGCCGACGATGGTGCTGGTGATGCGCACGCCCTCGGCCAGGTCGATGGCGGCGATGATGTAGGGCAGCTCGCTGGCGAAGGCGGGATGATAGAGCTGGTGCATGAGGGCGAAGCTGTAGAGGGTGCCTTTGCCGCTGGCTGGCGTCCAGTTCAGGGCCGGACTCCAGCACTCGGGGCAGCGCGCCTTGACCGGCCAGAGCCAGCGACCACAGGCGCTGCAGCGCTGCAGCATCAGCTGTCGCTCTCTGGCCCCGGCGAAGAAGGGGCGCGAGGCCTCGTCAGGGATGGGAACGGGCTTCGGGGGGGGAAAGGGGTGCTCTGAGCTAGAGCGGCTGCTGTCGGCCATCTTCATGGAACCTCCTTCCTTGCTTTCTCAGTATAACCAGAAGATGGCCGTCTGTGGAAGGCTGGGCCAGGTCCTCTAAAGCGTGGCTGAGCCTGAGTTGTCACCTGCTCGCCCTGCTTTTCGGCTGTCATTTTTGCCATCCTCGGCCTGGCAAAGACCGCCTCGGTTGCCTTCCTTCCGGTAGAATGCCGAAGGAGGGCCGAGGGCATCCCCTCAAAGCGCTTACTCCCTGGGAAAAAGCCGTAGGGCCTGCTGCTGGCCAGAATAGGGCATACTCCCAATACACAAGTCTCTGCCTTTGCCCTATGCTCTTCTCTGTCAACAGACAGAGATGGCAGGTAAGCGTGATCCCCCAGGTTGACCCCTGGCCTGGCGGCGACCCTCCAACCAAAAGCTGAGGCGGCCTGGCGATCTCTCTGGCCAGCGGCCATAGGCCAGGGAGATCGCTCAGAGGGCAGGGATGGTAGCGTCGTTCTGCTGCCAGCCGCTTCTCTCTTACCTGCTGAACTGAAGAACACGGGCACCATGAGCGTATCAGTGCCGGTGTCTCTTTAAGTGCGTGCTTAGCCAGCAGAAGATCATCAGCCCGGCAGGGGAGGAAGGAGTATCGTCTCATGGCTTTCATTAGGAGACTGCTACGCATAGGAGCGCTGGCTCTCAGTCTGGCCCTTGTCTGCTTGCTCTTGACCACAAGCGTGGCGGCGGCCCACGAGCGCCGCCACGTTGGCCCTTATACCTTCATCGTCGGCTTCCTCAACGAGCCGGCCTATGCACAACAACTGAACAGCCTGGATCTCACCATTTGCAGAGGAAGCACATGCACCTATACCACTAACCAGCAGAATGGAATGAGCGGTATGAATCCGAGCACTGGTCCAACGCTGGCCAATCCTGTCGTTGGGGCCGAGAAGACCCTCAAATTCGAGGTGCGCTTTGGCTCCTCCAGCCCGCTCAGCGTTCCCATTGAAGCGCGCTGGGGCCAGCCAGGCAAATATGTGGCCTATTTCATGCCCACCCATCCTGGTACCTATACTTTCCATATCTTTGGGACACTGGAGGGTCTTAAGATAGATGAATATTTCACCAGTGGCCCCAACACCTTCAGCGACGTCGAGGTGCTTCCCACCTACCCGGCGCAGGTCAGTACCAGTAGCGCGGCCCCGTCCACATCGCCCACCGCTGACCAGCTCCAGGCGGTGGAGAGCCGCGCCACGCTGGCCACTGGCCTGGGAGTGGCCGGGACGCTCTTGGGGCTGGGAGGACTCCTGTTCGCACTCATTGCCTGGCGCCGCGCTGCGCCCTCTGCGAGCATGGGCCGCAGCGGTGAGGCGTCCCCAGCGCTAGAGGAACGCCTGCGCGGCTAAGCCAGGCTGATCTCAAGACCCACCCACATACGTCCTTTCCCTCTCTCTGGCGTCGTAGTATGGCTCAGGCGCTCCAGGCGTTGGCTCAGCGGAGGGGGGCCGGGCCGTGGTCAAGCAAGACTGGAGCGCCTGAGCCCTCTTGGAAGAGCAAATATGATGCATCGGCGAGGCCGTAACTCAGGCAGAAGGATCTACTCCTGGCGAGCGAGGGTGCACCGCCTGCTCTTGTGGTGGGGAACGCTCTGCGTACTGGGCCTGGGCCTGGCCTTAGTGCCGGGGAACGCCCAGGCGCGTGCCCTGCACCCTCTGCATGCCCAGTATGATCATAGCATTCCCGCCGCCAATGTCCGCTTACCCAGTGGGCAGGCCCCGCGCCAGGTCAAAGTCTGGTTTACCGAGCGTATCGAACCGGCCTTCAGTGAGCTGCAGGTCTGGAACCAGCGGCGGCAGCGTGTCGACCTCCGCGACAGCCGGGCGGTGCCTGGTGACCCGTATGCACTGGTCGTTGACCTTCCTCCGCATCTACCCGACGGGGCCTATACCGTCCTCTTCCACAACGTCTCTGCCGACGATGGTCACGAGGTCACAGGCAGCTTCAGCTTCGTTGTCGGGGCTGGCCCGCTGCCTACCAATACCGATGCCCTGCTCAACCAGTTCGCTCCCACCAGTGCCAACCTCACTCTCTGGAGCGTGGGCACGCGCTGGCTCAATATCCTCAGCCTCTGTGCCCTGGCCGGTCTTCCTCTCTTGCTGCTCCTCATCTGGCGCCCTACCGTTATCCGAATCAGGAAAGAGGTCGGGCCAGAACTGGCGGCAGCTGAGCAGCTGATGCAGCGCCTCAGCAAGATCTACCTGCTGGCGATCCTGCTCGCCCTCAGCCTCGGCTGGCTGGCTTTCTGGTGCTATCAAGGCTGGATCTTCAGCGGCCTGCCTCCCTGGCAACTGCTCAGCAATGGGGGCATGCTCGGCGAGATCGTCCGCAGTCGTTTCGGCACCCTCTGGCTCGCCCGTCTGGGGCCGCTGCTGCTCGTCTGGGGCTGTTGGATCGTGCTGCTGCGCCGTCGGTATGGCTGGTGGCGCAGCTGGCCACTCAAAGGACTGCTACCGCTGGCCGGTCTGCTCATGCTCACCGAGATCCTCAACTCACACGCTGCTGCCAGTCGCCAGGCGCTGCTCTTGTTGCCGCTCAACCTGCTCCATCTGGCGGCAAGTGCCATCTGGATCGGCACGCTACTGGGACTAATGATCCTGCTGCCCCCGGCTCTGGGCAAGCTCAGACCAGGCACCGGAGACCGCACACGCCTGCTGGCTGGTCTGATCGGTCGCTTTACCCGGCTGGCGATACCAGCGGTGCTGTTGCTGGCTCTGGCTGGCGGACTGGAGGCCCTCTTGCTCCTGCCCTCGCCGGCGGCCCTCTTCAGCAGCGACTACGGGCGGGCTTTGCTGGGCAAGACGCTGGCTTTCGCCTTGCTTCTCCTGTTGGGGGGACTCAATGGTCTCTTCATCGGGCCTCGCCTGCGGCGTCTGGCTCGTCAGCCCGACCGTGAACGTGGTGCCGCCTCGCTGGCTGCCGGGCGTCTGCAGCGCCTCTTTGTACGCGCCCTACGCTGGGAAGGCACACTGGCCGTGCTGCTCCTAATCGTCGTAGGCGTCCTGACCAGTCTCAGCCCGCCTGTGGCCAGCGTGGCCGCCGGCTCCGGCTCCAGCCAGGGGCCTGCACTCTATCTGGGGCACATGGGAGACCTCAACTACAGCTTCATCATCAATCCTGGCCAGGTGGGTACCAATACGTTCGCCGTCGACCTGCGTGATAGCACAGGTCGCCCGCTCAGGCTCGGACCGAACGACAGCCTCATTCTGCGTTGCACCATGACCGATATGACGATGGGCATCCAGGAGATCCCTCTTCGTCCGATCGCGGGCCAACCGGGCCGCTACCGCGCTGTCGCCAGCGTCATCAGCATGAGTGGCCACTGGCAGCTCACGCTGATTGTCAGACGCCTCGGCTTCGACGACGTCAGCGCTACCTTCAATCTGACCATCGCGGCCCCAGGAAGATTCTGAGCTGGCCCCGCTTACGAAGGCTCGTCCCGCGGGCCGGGGTTGGACTGGATCGTTGACGGCGGCGCAGCCGGACCGGCTGAGGTCCTGGCTGTCGCCCGCCCAGCCTGCGTCTGACCGGCCACCGACAGCCGGCCCGGCGAGGACCTGGTCCGGGGCCGTGATTGGCGCGCACGGCGCCCGTGCCACCAACGCCGCAGGGCCAGGCAGCGCTCTCCCAGCCAGGTGCCGAGCAGCACCGCCGCTATGCCACCACCCAGGCTCAGGAGCAGGTAAAGCACCGCCGCCAGCCAGCGCCCGGCGGCCAAAAGCAAGACATCCCCCAGAGCCAGGCTGCTGAAAGTCGTATAAGCCCCCAAAAAGCCAACCGCCATCAACAGGCGGCGGGTAGGCCCAATCAGAAAAGTGGCCTCCGCCAGGACCGTGACCAGTGCCAGAGCAAGAGCGCCGCTGAGATTGATCAGCAAAATATCGTACGGCCAACTCTTGCCAAAGCAGGCTTGCAAGAGGGGACTGAGCGAAGCCCGCGCCAGCGTCCCGCAGAAGCCGCCCAGGGCGACCGCCCCCAGACGCCGCCGTGCCGAAAGTCCCTGAGCCACTAGAGCCACCTCCCCAGGGCCAGACCACAGGCCGCGGCCAGCAAGCCCAGCAGCACACTGCCGGCCAGATAGAACAGGCCCAACCAGCTACTGCCACCGCGCAGCAGCTCAACCCCTTCCCAGCTCATCGTACTGAAGGTCGTGTAGCCTCCCAGAAAGCCGGTGGCCAGCACGCCCTGGAGCGCCGCATTAAGCACATGTTCCGTCGTCAGCCCGAACACCAGCCCAATGGCGAAAGCCCCGGTCAGATTGATCACCAGCGTCCCCAGCGGAAAGGCCGTCGTCACCCGCTCCGCAATAAAGCGCCCGAGCACATAACGGCTCAACGCTCCGACAGCTCCCGCCAGTCCTGTGGCCAGCAACTGCCCGAATGCCAGCAGCGTCATCGTGGCCACTCCTGCCAGGTTGACAGGGACACCATCGTCACCGGCGTCACAGTAATCAGACCGTGACTCACCATCCTCTGCACCACGGGCAGGAAGCGCCCTATCTGCTCCTCACTGTCAACCAGCTCGATCAACAAAGGCAGGTTATCGGCAATATCGGGCAGACGCTCACTGACCAGGTGATGATCTGGCCCGAAGCCCTCAATGCCACGCAAGACCGTAGCCCCGGCCATCTGGTGGCGCTGGGCTGCTTCCAGGATGGCTCGATAGAGAGGCCGACCCTGCCACTCCTCGGCCTCGCCCACAAAGATCCGCAGCCGTTTCCCCGCCCTGGGGAATGGCTGCGGCTGCATTGTTCCGCAACCAGAACCGTTAGTATGAAGCATCATCACCATCTTCCAGGAGGACACGCAGCAGATCAGAGCGACCCACGATCCCAACAAGGCGCCCATCATCATCCACCACTGGCAGCACCTTCCGGCCCGTTCTCATCATCAGAGCAATAGCTTCTGAGACCGTCGCTGTGGCAGGCACGGTCACCACTGTGCGGTTCATAACTTCGCCCGCGCGCCCGGCGCGATGCAGCTGAGGGCCTAAAGAGGTGCTGGCGCCAGAGACGTGCTGCTCCCGACCCCGTGCCAGTCCGCTCAACCAGGACAAGAGACGGGGACGCAGCTCCTCCTGCAAGCTCGCCAGCAGATCGACATCGCTGATGATTCCCCGAACATGCTGCCCATCGTCAATGACCACCACGCGCTTCAGCGGCGACTGCAGGAGGGCCTCAAACACCTCCGTCAGCGGCGCATCCTCATGCACGGTAGCCACCTCGGAGCGCAGATAGTCCCTGACCGGCGCCGAGGCGGCGGAGCTGTTGGCCTGCCTCGTGACGCCGCCCGTTGGCGCTGACTCCCTCTCCTCGGCTTCGCTTGCCAGGGGACTGGTGGCCGCTGCGCGCAGCAGGTCTGTGCGTGAGAGCATGCCAACCAGTCGCTTATCGCGCTCCACGACTGGCAAACGGCGCAGACCCGTCTCCACCATGAGATGGGCCGCCTCGCGCAGCGATTGCTCAGGGCGCACTGTGCGCACCTGACGATTCATGACGTCTGCTGCTGTACGCGCGCTCTGTCCCGCCTGCGTCAACGGGGTGCGCATCTGCTCGGCGGTTGTCTCATCCAGCGCGAGCGCCGTGCGCACCAGACCGCGACGCAGCGGCAGGGCGCCCGTCCTGATCAGGTCACCGGTGGTAATGAGGCCGAGGAGATGCTGCTCCCGGTCGACAACTGGCAGGGCCCGGAATGGCGCCTGCAGCAAAAGTGTGAGTACCTGGGCCAATGGCGTCTCCGGTTCAACAGTGGTCAAGTGTGTGGTCATGGCCTGACGCACCGGACGACGGGCCGGCAATCCCGAGAGCAGGGGTGGTGTTACGTGAACCACCTCGGTCTCGTGCAGGGTGATCAGACCGCCGCGCAGCATGGCGCTCAGGCGCGGGAGCAGACGGTCGATGCGCGCTGGTTGATCGATGACCTGGATGACGATGCTCGCATCCGAAGACCAGCGTAGCCCCTGACTCGCATGCAGACGCGCGCTTGCACCGTAGCCAGCTATCGCCCGCATGGCTGTGGCCCCAGCGCAGCCCTCCTCGCGCAGCAACTGCAGCATGGCGACGTAGAGCGGCTGCCCGTGCCATTGATCCGATTCGCCAAGGTAAATGGTAAGAACCTGGGCTTTTTCAGGGCGCACAGTTTCCCCTCTCTGGTCTCGCTCTCCTCTTCTGCCAGCGTATCCTCTCTCTGATCGTTGTTTCACTCGCTAGCCTGAGCGGGGTGAGGAATGCATCAGCACTCGTCGCCCCGCATCGCCAAGTCTTGTTTGCAGGATAGCATAGAGCGAAGGTCGGAGGCAATGCTCTCTCCCAGCGGGCCTCAAGAGCCGGCCTGGCCTGATGCACGCTTTCCACCTGGAAGAGAATGAGAAAGAATAATCTCAGAAAGAAAGAAGGAAAAAGGGAGGATCTTGTCGGTCAATGACCAAGCCTGTCCTGAATCGGCGTCAGCTCAATCGCGCCACGCTGGCCCGCCAGTGCCTCCTGGAGCGGGTTGAGGTGTCTCCGTTGGAAGCCAGTGAGCACCTGGTTGGCCTGCAGGCCCAGCTGCCTGCTCCGCCGTTTATAGGACTCTGGACACGTCTGCGCAATTTTCATCATCAGGAGCTGCTTCATCTTCTTCAGCAGCGGAAGATCGTCCGTGCCACCCTGATGCGCGCCACTCTACATCTGGTGAGCGCTGCCGACTATTTGCGCTTCCGTCTGGCTCTACAGCCGGCTCTCACTCGCTCGCTCCAGTCCTTCTTTCGTCGAGGAGGAGATCCTGCCATCCAGGCTGCTGTCGTGGAGGAGGCGCGAAGCCTGCTGCGGGAAGGTCCTGCTACCTTCGCAGTCCTCCGTCAGCGTCTGGCCGAGCGTTTTCCTGAGCTGGAGCCGGCCCACATCGCCTATCTCGTGCGCATGCAGCTTCCTCTGGTCCAGGTCCCCGATCAAGGTGCCTGGGGCTTCAGCAACAACCCGCACTATGCTACTGCCTTCGACTGGCTTCGTGAAGAAGGAGAGCCATGGCCGCCCGAGGAGGGTCTACGCCTGCTGGTACGGCGCTACCTGGCGGCCTTTGGGCCGGCCAGCCTCAACGACCTGCAGACCTGGTCGGGTCTGACGGGCCTGGCCTCGCTGGTCCGCTCACTACGCACCGATCTCTGCTGCTACCGCGATGAGCAGGGCCAGGAACTCTTTGATCTCCCAAACCAGCCATTGCCGCCGGAGGATCTGCCTGCCCCGCTACGCTTCCTGCCTGAATTCGATAATCTGCTGCTCGCTCATGCCAATCGCGAGCGCGTCCTGCCCGCTGCCTACCGCCGGGCTGTTCTCTTACCGCCCGGGCGTGTTTTGCCTACTATTCTTGTCGACGGCTTCGTTGCCGGCACCTGGAGCGTTCAACGCCAGCGTGGCCAGCACAAGCTCCTCATCACCCCGTTTGTCTCGTTAGCAGTGGGTCAGCGCGATGAACTTGTAGCCGAAGGTGAACGCCTGCTGGCCTTTCTCTCCCCTGAAGCTGAGGCTGAGCGGGCTGAGGTAGAGATCCTGAAGCCTCCCTGACCAGGTAGCTCACCCAGCCAGGTCAGCTCAGGCCAGGTCGCCCCAACTCCCCATCGCCTGCTCGGGGTCAGAGGCCATTATTGTGAGAAGCGGGCCCGCAGCAGCAGCTGGACCAGCCGATAGGACCCTGCTGCCAGCACCATCAGGCTGCCGATCAGGGTCAGATAGGCGCCTGGTCCAGCCACAATCGCTAACTCTGCATTCGTTGGGGAGGTCCCAAGCAGATCTCCAGAGGAGAGCAGCCCATCCAGGCGGAAACAGATGCCAAGAGTATAGACAGCGATCGCCAGAGCGAATGCCCCCGTGATCAGGGGAAGCGCCGGCAACCAGACAATCAAGCGCGGATTATTCTTCAGCAGCCACGGCTCCCCGGTGAGGAGAGCCGCCTGCAATATCAGTGCCAGGAATGGCAACCAGGTCATAAGCCCAATCTGTGCGCCACTAACGGCAAACTGCGATGGCAAGAGAGGCTCAAATCCTTGCAACTCAATCCAGGGCAAGAAAAAGCCGAGCAGGCAGGCCGCACAGCCCCCAATCATCACTATACTCGCCTGATCTCGCCGCAAAGGCATGATGCCGTGGGCAACCAGAGTCCTGAGTGGCCACTCCGGCTGTGTACGAGCGGGACCAGAAACCATCTGGCTCCTGGCGGTAGTCGCAGACCCGGCTGGCGACTTGGGAATGCCAATGCCACTCGTGAGCGAAGCAGAGGGCTGTGACTGATGAGAGAGCGTCGCCTCTGAGGCCAGTTTCCGATCTGCCTGATTCGCTGCCTCCTGGCCGGCGGACAATGATGAGGTCTGCTCACTCTCGCTGGCCACAGCGAGGGGGGGAGTAGTGGTTGAAGCTGGCGTGGCAGCAGGCAAGGGCTGACCACACTGCTGACAGCAAGAGGCTTCCTCGACATTAACGGCGCCACAGTGAGTACAGAACATGATCACACTTCCTTGGTAAGCATTGTCTGCATCTCTCTATTCCTGCAACTTGTCAGCTAAAGAAGGAAAAGCTAGGAAAACCTGAAAATCGTATTTTATCGATCCAAAGTATATGTGGCGCGCTCTGGCTGTGGGCGGGGGAACAAAGTGAGCGTGGAGAGACAATAGAGGTACCTTCCCCACGACAACAAGACAGCCGGGCGAGCTACCACGAAGGCGTCAAGGCACTACCCGTTCCGCTCTGAGCAGCTCGCTGGCGTCTGCCCTTCCATCGCGGTAAGCATCAGTAGTGTTTCTTGATAATATCATCTGCTTGCTGCTTTGTCAATGCAGTGAGGAGAAAGTGTGCTTTCGCAGGCTAGAGTGCAAAATCTCCGAATCATTCCCTTGCCAATAGATTCTTGCCAGCCGCCGATCAAGATCGGGATAGGCGGACGCTGCACGCCCTTGGGCTGATTGATGGCCCCGCGCACCTGATAATAGCGGCCCTCGAAATAGGCCTCCTCCTGGGTCCACATGGCCCGCAGCACCTGGAGCGCCTCGCCCAGGCGTGCCAGGCGCTCGGCAGTAGAAGGGAACTCGTAACCGTAAGCGCGATACTCCTGCTCATACCAGCCGGCGCCGATCCCCAAGATCAAGCGACCGTGGCTCAGCACATCGACCGTACTAGCCATCTTGGCCAGCAGGGCTGGATAGCGGTAGCTATTGCAGATTACAATCTGTCCGATACGGACATGCTGCGTATCGCGCGCCAGGGCGGCGGTAGACATCCACGCTTCGAAGGTCACCTCTTGCGTGGGAACAGGGATTGTATGAAAGTGGTTGTAGAGCCAGATCGAGCGGAAACCGAGGGTTTCCGCCTCACGGGCGACGCGCGTCATCGCCTCATAGGCCTCCACGGGATCAGAGACAGCCACCAGGTCCAGGCGCCAGCCTTGCGGGACAATCACCCTGAAGTGTATCGTTTGCTTGTCTCTCCTTTCTTCCTTGCGTGGGCCACTTGGGCTGCCAAAAACAGTCCTCGGCAGAGGAGCAGTCTCCCCCCTGCTAGGCTGCCATGGGCCGATTGAGGCCGGCCAGCACCGACGCTACTAAAGCCAGGAGCAGACTTGGCAAGAGGAAGGGGCCGACACTCAGTATCGCGACGACGACACCAGCCAGGAGCAAAGCAGTGGTGAGCCACAGGATCGCCCGCCATGCGTTAGAATGGGTCTGGCTGTGCACGATTGCGCTGATGCCAATGCCAAGGATCACGAGCGCGATGAAGGCAAGGAAGTATGCCGCCGTTGCCGAGATGCCTGTTGCTACCAGACTGACCGACCGAGTGGTCGTCGGGCCAGCCGTGCCTGGTCCCGATCCAGGGGTGACCACTATGGTGCTGGTGCGGCCATACGTGCCAAGTGGTGCAAAGATCACGACGAGGAGGGCCGCCAGCCCCAGGATGCTGGCAAATGCACCGCTCAGACCCTCGATCCGCTGGAGTGTTCTCATGTTGCAGACCTCCTGATGAAACAGCGCCTTTCAGAGCTGTACCAGATGAGATTCGATGGTTGCACCTGTTTCTCATTCCGCGCGGCAAGCCTGGTCCTGTCTTCTTCTTGTCTCATACCAGCCTTGACCAGCAAGGAAGTGAGCCGAACCACGCTTTTTACTCATGACTTCCCTTGCCTCATTCGCCGACCAAACGATGCTTGAGAGGGAGCGCCTAACCAAGCTCTGACGGTACAGCTTCGGAAGCGACATCCACTATGGTGCACAACCAGAGTTTTGTCAGGGGCTCTTAGCGAATGTCCCCCTAGACACGACTGGACACGAAGCGGATCAGCTGCCACCACCACCGACCTGTGTGTAATAGCTCAGTGTCCCAGAGCAGTTCCCATCTTGCCAGGTGCTCACATGTCCTCCAACGTCGCCTGTTCCAAAGCCATAGACGTAGTTATCAGAATAGTAGACGTCCGACCCCCCCAGCGGCCAGCAATAGGAGCCACTATAGAAGTGGTCGTAGGTCCAGACGGTGCCCTGAGTATCGTTGTTACTATAATACGATCCAATCGAATGGGACTGCTCACTCCACCCAAGACCAACCGCGGTGGCCCACCAACGATAGTCCGATCCATTGAAGGAATCAACATAGGTGCCGTCATAGCGGAAGTTGATGATATCCTTCACCTCGTTGACCTCGCTGCCGAGTGGAGCGGACCAGACCGTCCGGTAGAAGCCTGAGGTCGAGCGAGGGGAAAACAACGGGGAGACTGCGCTTCCCCGTGCCGGCCCTGTTGTCTCTGAGGTGGCAGCAGATCCGCCTGTCGCGGGCGCTTGTGGAGCGGTTGATGAGTCTGCCGCCGGTACGCCAACCTCGATCAGCTCGGTATGCGCAACAGGATCAATTGCCACTTCGATGGCTGCGACCACTGACCCGTGGGATGCGTGCAAGTCATAAGCGTATTCGTAGTGGCTGCCGACGGCCTGGCCGTCTACAACGTAGTAGCTCGGTGCGAGAAGGTGGAGCGGCAAGCGCGTGAGATCGAAGAACTGGGCATTCGGTGTCCGATAGACCTGCGGAGACGTGATGCAGTGAACTGGACCGACGATCATTGGGACGCTGCGAGTCATGCCACACGTAGGAGTAGCTGGGGCTGCCTGGGCGACTCCTGCGCCAAGAACAAGGGCCATGAGCGCGAGCGCGGCCACACATGCCCGCATGATACTTTGCCTGTACATAAGAGTGTTCCCTTTCCCAAGCCAGAGTGAGGCAGTATCTGCGCCTGCACCTACGCGCCGCCACTAACGAATGAGTCGTAGTGTAGCCAGGAAGAGCAGCCTCCGCTGTCCCACGTTGACACATACCCGCCGACGCTTCCTGACCCGTGCGCGACCAAATTGTTATCGCTGTAGGTCACGTATGTGCTTTGGAGCGCGCAGAACACATCGTTCTCGTGGACCGCATAAGTCCAGGCGGTTATACTGGTGTAGTTAGAACCCCAATAGTATCCATTGCTATGCTGGGCCTGATACCACCCGTCCCATTGATCGAACCAGGCATCCCAGTAGGAGGCCGAATCCACGTATGTTCCGTCATACGTGAAATTCATGTGATCTTGCACCCAGTTCATGACAAAGCCCGGTGGGTCATACCAGGTGGTCTGGTAATAGCCAGAGGTAGAGCGGGTGTAGGGCTGTACCATAGGCACGTGATCAACTGCTCCACTGGCTGGCCGTGCCGTTGACTCGTTGACTGCACTGCGCTGGTTGCCGTGGCTGAATGGGTAGCCAGCGCGACGCTTGCAGGGGTCGGTACCCCCACTTCAATGAGTTGTGTGTGTGCAACGGAATTGATCGCTACCTCAATGGACGCTGCAGCTGAGCCACGGGACGCATTCAACTCATAGAGGTAGAGGTAGTTCCCTCCCTTCAGGCTGCCAGATACCACATAATAGTGGGGCTGGGGAATCCGCAACAGTTCATGTGAGAGGTCGAAAAAGCGTACATTTGGCCCTTGGTATGCGGCGGGAGAGGCGATCTCAGTAATGGCCCCGCTGACTGAAAAGCCGGATGGTGGCGTGCCAGCAGCAAGCACCACTGATGCCGCGTGCGCCGGGGTCACGGAGAGTGCGATGCACAGCGCAGCGAGAGCTAGAGCAAAGAGAGGGGCACCTCTGCGCCGGAAGCGGAGAAACGATATTGTGAATGTGTTGCGCATGAAAACCATACCAGCCTTCCTTGACTGTGAGCAGGTTGAACAGAGGCTTGCCATCCCTGAGAAGTGCTCGTTGGTGAGGGGACCAGCATCCTCACTTAACAGGATTTGACCGTTGCCTCAGTGCGTCGTCAGTTGATAAAAGCGTACTGACCTATTCCTTTGCTTCGGCAAGCATACATGATGAAGCTCAGAACATCTTCAGCGAAAGCTCAGTAAAGCTCAGAATTTGCTCAGGTATTGTTCCAGGAGACTCATCCGGCTTTGGGGCCTTGGGGAAAGATGCCGTAGCCAAAGCCATACCGGCTCAGCAGGATGGTTGGATGCTTCCCGCTCTCGCCAAGTTTGCGGCGCAGGCCCACGATGATTTGCTCGATGGAATGGGCATTGATATGCGGCCAGCGCCGCTTCAACCGACTTGCTAAGGCATCGGCGCTGTGCCAACAGCGTGGGGACTGGAGCAGCGCTCTCAGCACTGCCGCTTCTCGCGCGGTGAGGAGAATGGTCTTGTCCTGCCGCTGGAGGATAGCGAGGGCTGGATCAAACGAGAGATCACTGCGGAGGAGGATGCGCGAACTCTGTGCTTCGTCCATGAGTACCTCCTTCTACAAAGACCAATCAATACATGCCAGGTAGCTCCGTGGCGATTTGAACAACGTTTTGCGAGCTTTCTCTCTAGCTATGCTGAAGAGGGGTAGCTTGCCAGGCGCCGGCCAGGCGCAGGCTCCCGCCGATCAGAAGCAGCAGGCCATCGAGCAGCATCAAAAAGCCACCAGCCCCGGGGGTAATGAACATCATACTGAGGATCACCAACTGTAATTTATTTATATGTATCGATTATATAGTATAGTCTATTGTAGCATATCGGCTTGTGGAGCGGGCTGGTTTGATGCTGGGGTTGGTTGTGAAGACTATCGATTGCTTTGAGTGTGTTTAGAGTGCTAGGAGGGTATAGGGATTGACATTTGAATAGCTTTAAGGTACTATGTTGGTGGTTAGAGGTGGTTGTGGGTTGACGATGGGTTGTTTGTCTGTTATGCTGGTGGTGGATGATCTGAGGAGGTGTTTTCTGTGACTCTTAAGGAGTTGCTTGTACGCTTGGCTTGGTCAAGGATGGACTTGGTGAAGCGTGCTGATGTTTCTATTACGGCAGTTAGGAATATGGAGGGAGGAAAGCCGGTACGTCTCTTGACTGCTGCCAAGGTTCTTTCGGCGATTAATGCCGAGTTGCGTGCTAGGGGTGAGTCTCCTGTTAGCTTGGAGGATCTTGAGGGGGTGGTGATTTCAGATATGGATCGGTGATTTTGCTAGGATTGTGGGATGATGCCTAGAGCTGGCACTCTAGGCATCGGTAGGACTCGCTGATTGCTGGTGCTATGGCTGGTTGCGGTTGTGGGAAAGCCTGCCAGCCATAGTGTGCTTGTGCAGCGAGGCTCGTGGGTAATTATGCCATTTGGGCCTGGGGCTGTCAAGCGCAGCGATCAGCGAGCTGTGAGTGATGTTTGCTGGTTGTTGGTTGGCAGCCCTGGGCCTTGTTGTCTTTTGGTGGCCTGGGCTGCTCCCGAGTCGGTTTTTCAGGAGGTTGCTTGCTATGTTGTCTTGTCAGGAGTGTATGGAGCAGGTCCAGCGTTTTCGCGAGCGCTTTTCTCTGGAGGGGTTTGAGCAGTGGCTGCGGCAGTGGCCTGAAGGGCGCCCTGTCGGGTGGCCGTGTCCGTGTTGCTCTCCTGTGGCCCGGTACTTGTTTTCGTTGGAGATTGCTTTTCCGCATGTGACGTGGGGTACAGTCTTCTTCGAGGCGGAGAGAGGGGAAGAGTTTGAGGTCGAGCTGCCGGCCTGGGCTGCGGAGTTGGAGCAGATGTTTGATCGGGAGGTGGGTGCAGGGAAGTGGCCTAGTCGTGCGTTGGTGTTGGAGCTGTTGGAGCAGGTCAGGGGATCGGTTGGGGGTGCAGGGAGCTGAGCGTTTCGCGTGGCCAGGGGCGGCCCCAGCGCCTTTTTTCCGCGCCCGCTCCATCTCCACAAAGGAGAGCCGGCCAGGCGCCGGGGTCAAGGCTGCCCGAAGGGCACTCGTCTTGGCCTTGACGCCGGCGGGGGAAGGGAAGGGGAGTGGTGGGGCTTGGCCGGCGGACGCTGGAGCGTTGAGCGGGCGCGGAACAGGGGCGGTCTGGGAGGTGTGGCATCTTACAAGAGGGGCTGCTGCGCGCGTGTGGCTGCATGGGAGACAGCGGGCCGACCCGTCGGGCGCAGACGACCCGGGGGCCTGCGCGTGCGCGGTTTGGCGTGCGCAGCAGCCCTGCCGCTTCGAGTTGGTGGGGGGAGGGCCGGCGGCGAGCAGCCGCGCGTTAGCGCGGCGTGCGCGCGCGCAGCGCGCGACTCGCCGCCCTTCACTTGATCTCTATAGGCATAAGTCACACAGGGAGAGAGGAGGGGTATGGGAGAGGCCAGTGTGGAGGTGGAGAGGCTGTCCGTAGAGGAGAGTGTGGAAGAGCGGGTGAGGGATCGGACGGCGGAATGGTTGGTGTGTCCGTCGCGCTGGGCGCTGCGGCACCAGTGGATCGATCGGGAGTCAGGGGAGGTCAGGCCGGTGCGCTGCGGGCGCTGGGATTGTCGGCATTGTGGGCCGCGCAAGGTGGTGACTTGGGGACGCTTGATCGAGGCAGTGCGGCCTGAGCTGTTTGTGACCCTGACGAAAGCGGGCCGAACGCTGGTGGAGGCATCGAGGGCGTTGACGACGTTCTTGCAGGCGTTGCGTCGGGGATCGAAGCGGGCAGGGAGACCAGCGTATGCGGTGGAGTACCTGGCGGTGCCGGAGTGGCACAAGAATGGGTGGCTGCACTGGCATGTGTTGGTGAAGGGGGTAGACTTTCTGCCGCATGAGGTGCTCTCGGAGTTGTGGCGCTCGGCGACACGGGGGAAGCGGCAGGGAGCAGAAGCAGAGGAGCGAGAGGCGTATGTGGTCTATGTGGAGCGGGTGCGGTCGAGGCGGGTGGTCTCGTATGTGACCAAGTACCTGCTGAAGGTGGCAGGCTGCTGGCAGCGGCGGGTGAGGCGGGTGCGCTACTCGCGGCGGTTCTTTGGGGAAGCAGGTCGGCGGGCGTTGTTGCGCTGTCTGCTGGGGCAGGAAGCAGAGCAGGAGCGGGAAGGTGGGCAGGAGGTGGTGAAGGAACGAGAGGAGGAAGGTGGGCAGGAGGGTCAGCGGTCTGGGGGGAGTCGATGGCTGTTGTGGGAGCAGGTACCTGGGAAGGCGTTGGTGAGGCCGGTGAGCTATGGGCTGTTGCTGCGGGAGCGGTTGCGCAGGCAGGTAGAGCGGTTTCGTCGAGGGGAGTTGCGGCTATCCAGGTGGGTGCTGTCGATCTGGGAGCGCTGGCGTTTTGAGGAAGAGGAAGTGTTGTAAGTTAAGGGAGGGTGGTGTACTTGTGTGGCCTGGTTGGTGTAGTAGTGATGCTGGGAGTGCTAGGAGTTGTGATGATTATTGTGTGGGGGAGAAAGGTAGTGTGTTGAGTTGGTGGGGAAGAGTAGGCGTGCTGAGCTGGCTTTTTTGGCTGGATGGTTTTGGCTTTTCTGGTGAGCTGGGCTGGATTGGCTCTATTATATAGTATAGTGTACAGAAGAGGTCATTATCAATGCAAACTTTGCAAAAGAGATCGCCAAGTTCTTCTTGTCATCCAGGTGGAAGCAAGAAGACTCGGCGACATAGATATGCTCCCAAAGAGTCGGTGGGTAGCTTTCGGGAAGCGGGATAAGTCGATCAGATCTAATATCTGATCAGACGGACAGGCAAGTACGGGCAAAGAGCCGCAGCCCTTCGAGATTGGTGGCGGCATCAACAAAATGAATAATCAACTCCTGGATACCCAAAGCTTCGTATTCAGCGATACGGGAGCGGATGGTCTCCGGAGTACCGATCAGTTGGGTACGGCGCAGGTGCTCCAAATTAGCGCGCTGCTCGGGGCGCAACTTGGCCACCGCCTCCGCCTCACTCTCAGCGATGGCGCACTCATCGATAATCACCGTGCGCCAGATACTCTCATAATCGCGGCCCACGGCCTCGCAGTGTTGACGCAGCACCGCCAGCTTATGGCGAACTGTTTCGACGTCGCCGCCCAAATTGCAGGCATCGCCATAGAGGGCCACCAGGCGCAGCGTCACCTTCTCGCCGCTGCCGCCGATCAAGATCGGGATATGCGGACGCTGCACGCCCTTGGGCTGATTGATGGCCCCGCGCACCTGATAATAGCGGCCCTCGAAATAGGCCTCCTCCTGGGTCCACATAGCCAGCAACACCTGGAGCGCCTCGCCCAGGCGTGCCAGGCGCTCGGCAGTGGAAGGGAACTCGTAACCGTAAGCGCGATACTCCTGCTCATACCAACCGGCGCCGATCCCCAGGATCAAGCGACCGTGGCTCAGCACATCGACCGTACTGGCCATCTTGGCCAGTAAGGCTGGATGGCGATAGCTATTGCACGTCACGATCTGCCCGATACGCACGCGCTGTGTATCGCGCGCCAGGGCGGCGGTAGACATCCACGCTTCGAAGGTCACCTCTTGTGTGGGAACAGGTACCGTATGAAAGTGGTCGTAGAGCCAGATCGAGCGGAAACCGAGGGTTTCCGCCTCACGGGCGACGCGCGTCATTGCCTCATAGGCGTCCACGGGGTCAGGAAAATCCACCAGATCCAGGCGCCAACCTTGCGGGACAATCACCCCGAACTGCATAGTTTGCTTGTCTCTCCTTTCTTCCTTTCATGGGGCACTCACGATGACCGCACGCTCGACAGGTTTGTTCAGCCTTCGTGTGCGCAGCGGACCTGTCGAGCGGTCCGGTCCGCTCAGCTCTGGCCAGGGCCAGGCCCAGGCGCTGGCTCAGAGCCTTGTTCGCTTTCGGGCTCAGAGGGCGTCTGACCTGCAGCCGGAGCCTCGCCCGGGCCTGGCGCCTCCGCTGTAGTTGTGCGGGCAGGAGGAGGCTCCTCGCTGATGGTCACTCCCTGCAGCAGCAAGGCATTGGGCAAAGCAAGCAGGCGACGGCTGCCATCCTCGGCCTGGATCTCTAGCGTCGTATAGGCCCCGCTCGTCGTCTGCAGCGTACCGCTATAATCGCCCAGCGTCAGCCGCTGACCGCGTCGGAACTGCTGGCGCACATAGTAGCCGGCGATCACATGGCGAGCTACCTCGCGCGTTCCAAAGGCGAAGGTAAGTGCAATGGCCAGGCCCGCCGCGGCCACAATGATGGTCAGGCTGGTAGTCAGCAGCGTTGTCTCAACACCGAGCGTAGCCAGAGCCAGCACACAGAGGAAGGCCACCACCGTATACTCGATCAACCTGCCCAGCGCGCCAGCGTAAGCGATATTCACATTGCGGGCCACCGCGGTTACTGTATTCCCCAGCAAGCGAGCCAGGAGCGAGCCGAGCAAGAGCAAGAGGGCGGCGCTGATAGCCCGGGGCAAGAAGAGCAGAACGGCCTGGAGGAGGGCCGCCACCGGGGTCAGCCCCATCAGCTCCACGGCCTGGATCGAGAAGCTCAGCAACAAAAAGAAAAAGACCAGCTGGGCCAGCAGCTCGCTCAGAGGAATGCGGATGCCAAGTGCTGCCAGCGAGCGCCTCAGCCCGATACGTTCAAAGAGCAATTCCAGGCGCATCTGGCGGAACAGGAAGCGCAGGAGCCAGCGCACCAGCCAGCTCAGCAGGTAGCCGACCAACAAAACAATGAGACCGTTCACCAGGCGAGGAACGAAGGCCAGCAGGCTGGTGCCCACGCTCAGTAGTGACTGCAGTAACGGTTGCAAGCTCATAGAAGACCACCACCTCTACTGTGCACCATCAGACGGGTTGAGTCTGCAGGCGCAGGGCGCCCGTGGTTGGATCGAGCAAGGCCCCAATCAAGTTGAGTAAATCGATCAGCCACTGCAGCAGCGTCTGAGAAGAGAGATCGAGCAACTCCAGGCTGCTCTGCTCGGTGTGGATGCGAGCCAGCAGGCGCCGCTCGAAGTCTGGAGGAAGGCGCAGGCCAGCGTATTGTGCCTGCAACTCGTTCAGCAAGGTTCGCACCTGACGCGCCAGCTCTAGCTCTCGCTGGCATTCTGGGCAGTCAGGCAGAGCAGCCTCGGCCTCAGCTTGCAGCGCTGGCGGCAGCGTCCCCTCCACGAGGTCCGGCAGTAGCCGCGATAGCTCTTCACAGTTCATAACAGGTGTTACTCCTCTCGCTTTTGGTGACGATTCTTCTGCTTCTGGCTAGAAGATAGAACCTGATAGATCTTGCCGCAAAATTCGCCGAAGAGTTCTTTGAAAGCCAGACGCGCGCGGTGAACGCGCATTTTTACCGCACTCAACCTGGCCTGCAGGACCTGAGCTAGCTCCTCATAGCTCATATCCTCCAGATCGCGCAGCAGCAGGACCCGCACCTGTTCGCGATCCAGGCGGCGCAGCACACGGTTAATACAGTCGCGCAACTCGTGCCGCAGCACCAGCTCCTCGGGCGCTGGCCCTGGCGCTGGCAGCTCGCTAAGATTGATCTCGCCAGCCTCTCCTGGCGCCTGGGAGCGGGAGCGAACACGACTGATCTGGATCGTCTGTTGGCGCTGCCGCTGTGTGCGTTCTAGGGCATCCAGGGCGGTATTCGTGGCAATGCGATAGAGCCAGGTCGTAAAGGCGCATTGCATGTCGAAGCGTGGCAGCGCGCGGTAGACCTTGAGAAAGACCTCCTGGGTCAGGTCCTCGGCTTCCTCATTGTTGTTGACGATCTTATAGACGAGCGTATAGACGCGCTGCATGTGGCGAGCTACCAGCAGTTCAAAGCTGCTGGTGATCTGGGGAAGCTCCTCCTTGCAGCGCCGCACCAGCGCCTCATCCGAGAGCGTTGTCTCTCGTTCCAAAACATCGATTGGCATTGTCCGGCACTCAAGCAAAGGTGGACTAACAAAGGCGTACCTTATCAGGCGAGATCGAGCGAATTGGCTGAGCAGCTTCTTCCACTTCTGGCGTGCAATAGGGCCGCTGTCAGTTTCATCTCCCGTCCCGCTCCCTCATTCTCACAGAGCAGCTGAGGCCAGTCGGTCACTCTTCCCTGGCGTATCGCCTTCCCCAGCTCAGGTCGTTTACTCTGCAGCCAGGCGTGCTTCATTATAGAGAGCTGCCGCACTCCTGTCCAGTAATGGCGGTTGGGCGCGGCAGGTCAGGTCAGCTCAGCCTGGCCCGGTTTGATCCGGCTCTGCTATCACGCTCCGTTAGCTGGCGAGTCGGGATCTAAGGCCTGAAACGAAGGCCGAAGATCACCCCTTCTCTACCCTCATCGTTATCTCATCATCACTCCAGACTGCTATACCTTAAGATAGCCGCGTGTAGAGAGCGTCGCTCGCGTGGTCAGAGTGTGCCTGAAGAGAGGCGTTGAAAGGTGTTTGGGTATGCAGCGCTTGCGCCGTGTGGTCTATAATACCCTGATCTCCCTGGGGGGCCAGGTCATTACCTGGACCTCAACCTTGCTGCTGACGATCGCTTACGGACGCTTCCTGGGCGATGTCAAGTTTGGAGAGCTGTATTTCGCGACGACGCTTGCTCTCCTGGTCGGCTTCCCGATGGAACAGGGCTTTAACCAGCAACTGACGCGCGATGTCGCCCAGGAGCCAGGTCGGGCTGTGCGCTATCTGGCGAATACTCTGCTCATCAAGGCCGTTGCCTGGGGCTTGCTCTATGCCTTGCTCCTGCTCATCCCCTGGTTGCTGCACTACGATCGCGAGGTGCGCCTGCTGGTGATGATCAGTGGGCTGACGTTGCTCTGGACCGGTATGGGGACGGCCTTTGCTGCCGCGCACTATGCCTTTGAGCGTAATGTAGCTCCGGTGGTGGGCACGATCCTGGAGAAAGCTTCTTCGGCCTTCCTTGGCTACCTTCTTCTCAAGAACGGGGCCGGGGTGATGGCGATGGCCTGGGTCCTCTGTGGTGGCTCGCTGTTAAATATGCTCTGGCAGGCCCTCTGCTTCTTTCGCTGGATCGGCTTCCGTCCGCTCTGGGATGGGGCAACGATCCGCCTGCTACTGCGTTCCAGCCTGCCATTCCTGATCTACGGCGTCCTGGGGGTCCTCTACTATCGCCTCGACGTGGTCCTGCTCTCCTTCTTGGGGAACGACGCTATGGTCGGCTGGTACGGAGCTGGCTATCGCCTCTTTGATACCCTGAATTTCCTGCCCAGTCTGGTGATCGCCGCCATTATGTACCCCGTTTTTTCTAAGTTGGCTCTGCAATCGCAGGGTTCTCTGCGTCTGGCGATCGAAAAATCCCTCAATTTCTTGCTCTTCTGCAGCATTCCGACTGCAACGCTGATGGTGGTGGCCGCCTCTAACATTATCGGCTTCCTCTACCATCGCCCTGAGTTTGTGCATACCTTCACGGTCCTTGAGTTGCTAGCCCCTGGCCTGGTCTTTCTCTATGTGAATATGGTTCTCAGCACCGTCCTGGTAAGCATTCATCAGGAGCGCAAGATGACGCTGATGGCTGGGGTGGCCCTGGTCTTTAATCTCTCCCTCAATCTGGTGCTGATCCCGCTCTACCAGCAGAATGGGGCGGCCCTGGTGACCTCGCTGACGGAACTCCTCTTTATCGGGCCGTTCCTGGCCTTTATCCCCCGCGCCTTGTGGCCACGTGCAAGCCTGAAGGTGGCTCTGAAAGCCCTGGGGGCCAGCCTGGTCATGGCTCTGGTGGTCTGGCTCTTGCGCTCGTCGTCGATTCTGGTGCTTGTGCCCGTGGCGATCGTTGTCTATCTGGCGGCGGCAACCGTGCTGCGAACGATCCCACGCTCCGATTTAGGGGCACTCGTTGAAGCGGTGCTCCGTCGTCGCGGCAGGGGTGGGGAAGAGCCGGTAGCCGAGGTGCTGCTGGCCCCAGAGGCTCTGGCAGAAGCAGAGAGTGAACGGAGGAATGAGGCAGTGGCCGGTGAGACTGTTGTTCCGGCTCAGGATGACGAAGAGACGGATCGGCTGCCCGTGGTCCGGCGCCTGGCGGCAAAGGGAGCGGAGACCAGCCAGGCGCCGCTGAAGCTGCTGGGCGAGCGAGGTGGCTGGCCTGGCTGATCATGAGCGAGGAGAACCCGCGCTAAGAAAAGAGGCAGGCGGAACAAGATGCGGCGCGCTAGTAGGGGGTGGGTGAGGGTGGTCTTGTCCTGTGCCCCTGCCTTTCCTCCTGCCTGGTTGGCTCGACTGGTTCCGACCTGCTCTCTCTGTTCTTTCTTTACCAAAGGACGGCCTGACGCCTGGAAGGCCATCATGGAGAAAAAGAGCCGGACGCTCGCCAGTGAAGTGAAGCCAGGGGCGAGCGCGCCAAAGCTGTGGCTACTGCCAGAGGCCGTAGAGGCGCAGGGCGTCGAACCAGGCGCGGTTAATAGCAATGATGCCGGCGGAGTCGGGATGAATGCCATCCTCGCTCAGGTAGGCTGGATGCGTGCGGAAAAGGGTATAGAGGTCAGGCCCTTTCATCAATCCAGCGCTCTGGGTAACTTCCAGAACAACGCTGTTGAGTCGCTCCAGCTCCGCGTTCAGGGCGTCGCCATCGCCCGGCCTGTTGCTCGCCGGAGCCAGGGCCAGGATCGGTACATGGCCGGCCTGCTTAATGCGAGTCACCAGGCGCTGCAATGTCAAGCGATAGGTTGCTGGATCGACCTGGCCGAAAGCATCGTTAGTGCCGACTTCGATCAGCCAATAGTGCATGTCGGGGTTGAGCGCCAGGAACGTATCGAGCTGCTGGAGCATCCCCTCGCTCGTTTGGCCGCCGATGCCACCGTTGACCAGGGCGGGGAAGTCGTCGGGGTAGGCTGCCTGGACCAGATCGGGCAAGGCAGGCCGATTCTCGTCGAAGCGATTGAAGGCCAGAGCTGTAATCGAGGTTCCCATACAGAAGAAGGTATCATTGAGGGCGACCTGGCTGGAGACATCGAAGAGATCGATCTCATCGATCAGAAACTCATGCTCGCTATTGCCTGGCTGAACGCCAGTTACCGTCATCTTGACCCAGGACATCCCCGTGAAAGGGAGCAGATGCTCGCGGTTGCGCGCCCGATTAGCGCTGACGGTCACCAGGGTCTTCCAGGAGCCATCGGTGCCATTGGTGCTATTGGCGGAGACGGCGAGGGTATAGGAGCGGGGAGTGGGGCCATTATCACTGAGATAATCGAAGACGTAGTCGCTGGCCCAGACGAGCAGCAGGCGTGAGGGACCGCTGCCCACATGGATCGCGCACCACGTGGGGAGGGAGCGCTGAGTTCCGTGCCAGAAAGCCCAGTTTCCGTAGTGGCCATCGACAAGCGCTGCTGGCCCGCCAGGGCCATCGTCATTAGCCGAGCAAAAGACAGGTTTGCCGCGCGAGATCAGCGGACTGGCGCGCGCTTGAGCAGGCGTCGGTTGTGACCCTGTCGTGCTAGGATAATACTGGGCGATGACATTCTTCATCGCGTAGTATTGTGGTCGCGGGGTATTGGTATCCACGTCGAACAGATCCAGATGGCCGTAGCCCGCGTAGCTCGCCGCATCGAACTGGCAGGCGAAGGTCAGGCCTGCGCGAATCATCGCCTGCAGGGCGCGGGTTGTAAAGGCTGAGATAAAGTCGCTCTTCTCCCCGTAAGCTGGGGGAGGATTGCCAGGATCGAAATTCCACTCCGTAATCCCGATAGGGAGATCACGCCCCAAAATCTGGCGTGTCAGAGAGCGCACGCTCTGAACTGCCTCGGCGGCGCTGTCGGCCAGCTTGAGACAGTTGCTCTCGCTATCCTGCCAGCACGGATACCAGTGGAAGCTGATGGCATCGGGCAGCACTCCAGAGGAGTGCACGCCCTGCAGAAAGGCGCGCAGAAACTCGGTGGCGCTGGGCTGGCTGACCACCGGCCCGATGAAGCGGGCCCGTGGATTCAACTGACGCAGCTGGGGGATCACACTGTTCCACTGTTTCAGATAGCTGGCACTGGAGATCCCATTATCATCCGGCTCATTGCCGAACTCATAGAGCAGGCAGCGTGAGCCGGCGTAGCTCACCACATGTTTCAGAAACGCCACGTCAAAAATGTTGAATAGCACCCCCAGGCAAGTCATCCCGCTCTGTTCGACCGTGCGCAGGCGCTGCTCAAGCTCTGCGTCACTGGTCGGATGATTATCGGCCAGGCTGTGGTCAAAGAAAAAAGTGCGCATGAGCGTAAAGTGAGCTGCCTTCAGATCTGTCTGAAAAGCAGGATTCGTCTCAATATTGTTCTCGCTCCACTCTTGCGTATCGTTCGTACCGAAGAGCAGCGAGGAGACCCCATTTTTCCAGCGCTGCTGGCCCGGCAATTGTGTTGGCGAAGGGGAAGTTGTTGCCTGGACAGCGGCATTAGACGGCGTGGCCGTACTCCAGGGAGGAGTGCAGGCTGCGAGCGCAGTCAGCAGCAAGAAAAACAAGAGAGTGAGGCCTGTGGCCGGTTGAATTTGAGAAGTGGTGTTCCTGTGACCTGGGACAGCGTGCCTTGTCATGCACTTGCCTCTCTGCGGTGTTCTCCTAATTAGGATCAGTCTCTGTTTCTCTCTCAGTGAAATCAATGCAACTATATCATTGCTTCGTGGTAGCAGCGTGTAGCCGGTGGTTGTGACCTGGTTGCCATCGTGGAGGTGGTCGGGAGAGCCAGGCCAGGTGAAAGCTGAGGGAGTGCGCGGGTGAGGGAGGAGCTGGCGGAGAGAGTGAGCGTTTGAACCGAAACGTTGCTATGGCTCTGGCCAGCGGACCCGCTGGCCAGGAGGGGTAGGGCAGCAATCTTCCCTCTCCTACCAG
The DNA here is from genome assembly GCF_008974285.1 of Thermogemmatispora aurantia. Classification (GTDB taxonomy): domain Bacteria; phylum Chloroflexota; class Ktedonobacteria; order Ktedonobacterales; family Ktedonobacteraceae; genus Thermogemmatispora; species Thermogemmatispora aurantia. The sequence continues at coordinate 512,591 of NZ_BKZV01000004.1, forward strand.
GTCAGCGGACCCGCTGGGCACAATCCAGAGCTACATCAGGACTGCAGGCAAGGCGGCGCTACCTGCTGGCTTCAGGGCGTGGCTGAGTGGCAGGAGCAGCCGGCTGCGTCGGCTGAGTGGTCCGACTGCTCTCGCCGGCAGGGAGCGGCTGACCGCTCTCGCTTGCCGGGACTGCCAGCATGCTGCTGCGATTAAGCAGGCGACGGGCTGCATCCTGGCCACCGAGGCCAAAGGCCAGACCGAAGGCCAGGGCGGTGCCACCGACCACTGCCGTAAAGAGGATATTGAGCAGCGAAGGGGCGATCTGCAGCTGTTCTAGAGCGATCAGCCCGGCGAAGCCGATGAGTGCATAGCGTGCTATCGAGGCAAAGAGGGCTGGATTGCCCACACGTGTCGTAGCCATCAGACCGCGCACAATATCACCGACTACGCTCGCGGCCAACAGGCCCAGGAAGAGCACCAGCACCGCCACGAAGACATTCGGAATATAGGCGATCAGCTCATTGAGGATATTGCTGACGGTGCTCAGTCCCAGGGCGTCGACGGCGGGCACCAGGAAAATCAAGAAGATGAACCAGTAGACGATCGTGCCCAGGATAGCCACCACATCGAAGCGCATCCCCGTATTCTGCTCCAGGCGTGCCAGGCCGATGCGGGCTCCCAGACGTTCGAAGCCGATCCGCCGCAAGACGAAGACCACGGTGCGCCTCAGTACGCTGGCAATAAGCCAGCCAATGAGCAGGATGACCAGAAAACCGAGGAACTTAGGAATGAAGGTCAGCACCAGATTCAGGGCATTGGCAAGTGAGGTCAGAAAAGCCTGACCAATGTTGTTGACAACCGGCATAGGTTTTACCCTCCTTCACAGACAGCGACTGACTGACAGATTGTTGTGCTTGGCTATCTAACCAGCGGGCAGCTCGCCCCTGGCTTCAGCGGGGACTAGCCGCCGGCTGGCGTTTGCTACTGCTCTACACGTCCCCTTAGACGGCAAGGGTTCAAAAAAGTCACACCCTCTTCCGCAGGCTGCTGAGCCGATCTGTGTGAGCAGCAGGCCGAACAGTAGGCCACAGGCTTCAGCACTGTTAAGGTCAGGCTGAGTGTCATCGTTCCAATGGCGCCCGCCCCCGTCCATGCGATACAATCAAAAGGCCAGTGCCACCAAGACACTCCTGGCATAGGAGACCTCATCAGGAAGGAGAGTAAGGCGAGAAAGATGGAGTATCGACCGCTGGGACGAACAGGCTGGCAGGTATCGGCTATAGGCTTTGGGGCCTGGGCCATTGGAGGAGACGCCTGGGGGCCGACTGACGATCGTGAGGCGCTGGCGGCCCTCCATCGAGCCATCGACCTGGGCGTCAACTTTATCGATACCGCCGACGTCTACGGCGACGGGCACTCCGAGCAGCTCATTGCCCGTGTGCGCAAAGAGCGACGTGAGCCACTTTACGTTGCCACCAAGGCCGGGCGGCGTCTCAGTCCACACACTGCTGATGGTTACAATCGGCAGAATCTGACGGCCTTCGTCGAGCGCAGCCTGCGCAATCTGGAGACTGAGACCATCGATTTGCTGCAGCTCCACTGTCCCCCCACTGAGGTCTATGACCGACCTGAAGTCTTTGGCATTCTGGATGATCTCGTGCAGCAGGGCAAGATCCGCTACTATGGCGTCAGCGTTGAGAAGGTTGAGGAAGCTCTCAAGGCCATTCGCTACCCCAACGTACAGAGCGTCCAGATCATCTTCAATATCTTCCGTCATAAGCCTGCGGAGCAATTCTTTGCGGTGGCCCAGGAGCGGCAGGTGGGCATCATTGTGCGCGTGCCCCTGGCCAGCGGGCTGCTGAGTGGCAAATTGCGCCGCGATAGCCAGTTTGCTTCCAATGATCATCGGCATTACAACCGTCATGGCGAGGCTTTCGATCAGGGGGAGACCTTCTCGGGGGTCGACTACGAAATTGGCCTGCAGGCGGTTGATGAACTGCGTCCTCTGGTTCCCGCAGGCATGACAATGGCCCAGTTTGCTTTGCGCTGGATACTGATGTTCTCCCAGGTATCCACAGTGATCCCCGGAGCTAAGAATCCGCAGCAGGCCGAGGAAAACAGCCGCGCCGCTGAGCTGCCGCCTCTCGGCGAGGAGACTATGCAACGTGTGCGTGAGTTGTACGAGCAGCGCATCAAGCCGCTGGTCCATGACCGCTGGTAGGAGAGGACAGTGCTGCTGCGCCGGGCAGCAGGACGACCGACCTGGATGCCGCCCTGGCGTGGTGGACAGACAAACCACGGCTTGCCACTCTGGCCTGACCCTCTGAGTCAGGTCAGAGCGGTAGGTCGTGCTTGATGCTAACAGCCAGTCTCTGGTATACTACCGAAGACCGCCTGGTAGCTTTTGGAGCGATCAATGCCTTCCACTGCCTTTGTGTCACGGAAGGCTGCAGTAGCTGCAAAGAAATCACTGGTGGGGGAGGCAATGGACGTCATCACTACGGTGCGAGAGATGCGGCGCCTGCGTAGCGGCTGGCCGGCGCTGGCGAGCGTTGGGCTTGTACCGACAATGGGTTATCTGCACGAGGGGCATCTTTCGCTGGTGCGTCGCGCGCGTGCCGATAACGATAAAGTAGTCGTCAGCATCTTTGTTAATCCAATTCAGTTCGGGGCGCACGAGGATCTTGAGCGCTATCCTCGTGATCTGTCGCGTGATCTCCATCTGCTCGAAGAGAGCGATGTTGATGCAGTCCTGGTGCCGACGGCGAGCGAGATGTATCCGCCGACCTTCATCACCTATGTCGAGCCGAGTGGTCCATTGGCCAGCGAAGCGGAGGGTGCCAGTCGTCCGGGGCACTTTCGCGGCGTGGCGACTGTTGTGCTCAAGCTCTTCAATATTGTGCAGCCGCAGCAAGCCTATTTTGGGCAGAAGGATGCCCAGCAGGTTGCTGTTATCAAGGCGCTGGTGGCCGATCTAAACCTGCCTGTCGAGCTAGTCATCATGCCGACGGTGCGTGAGCCAGACGGGCTGGCCATGAGTAGCCGCAACAGCTATCTCTCGCCAGAGGGGCGGCGGGCGGCGACCGTTCTTTACCGGGCCTTACTGGCGGGCAAGGCCGCCTACGAGCAAGGGGTAAGCGATGGCCCTGCTGGCGTGGTACGAGTCATGCGGGAGATTGTTGCCAGCGAGCCTTTAGCGCGTCTGGAGTATGCTGACGTGCGAGACCCTGAGACCTTCCAGCCGCTAGAGACGTTGCGTGCGCCTGCGCTCTTACTGATTGCGGCCTTTGTTGAGGCAGCGCGCCTCATTGACAACGTTCTTTTGCGTGCTGACGGCAGTTGGGAGACTGGTCTCATTGTTCCGCCTTTGGCCTCCTGATCCTGGCGGAGAGTTGAGTCCATCAGACACAAACGAGCAGTGAGCGAGGAAGATGGGAGACAAAATTACTGTTGCCACTGTACAGGCTCGCAAGGGTGGGCCGCCTCTGACGATGGTCACCGCTTATGATACTGTTATGGCCACCATAGCCGATCGGGCTGGGGCGGACCTGATCCTCGTTGGCGACTCGGTGGCGGACAATGTGCTTGGCTTTTCCGATACTCTCTCTGCCACGATGGAGATCATGATCCATCACACTGCTGCTGTGGCGCGGGCCCGGCCACGAGCTTTGATCGTTGGTGACATGCCCTGGTTGAGCTACCATATCTCTCTGGAGGAGAGCGTGCGTAATGCGGGCCGCCTCATCCGCGAGGGGCGGGCTGAGGCTGTCAAGTTGGAGGGAGGGCGCAAGCGCCTGCCGGTGGTTGAGGCTTTGTTGGCGGCGGAGATCCCGGTGATGGGGCATCTAGGTCTCACGCCGCAGTCGGTGCGTGTCATGGGGGGGTATCGGGTGCAGGGTCGACGTCTTGAAGCGGCGCGGGCCCTGGTTGAGGAGGCGCGGGCGCTGGCGGGGGCTGGTGTCTTTGCTCTTGTGTTAGAGGGGGTGCCAGCCATCGTGGCCCGGGCCATTACGGCGCTGGTGCCTGTGCCCACCATTGGCATTGGGGCGGGACCGCACTGCGATGGTCAGGTTCTTGTCTTTCATGATGTGTTAGGCTGGCATCTCAACAAGCGCACGCCCAGGTTTGTCCGTCAGTATGCCTGTCTGGGTGAGGAGGCCGTGACGGCGCTCCAGCGCTTCTTTACTGATGTGCGCTCTGGGGCTTTCCCGGGCGAGGGGGAAAGTTATCGGATGGAGGAAGAGGAGGAGCGCGCCTTTGAGGCTCTGCTCAACGAGCTGGAGGGCGGTTGAGGTGGAAGAGAGGGAGGGGGAAGAGAGCAATCCAGCTCTGCCTGCTGCTCACATTGAGCGTCCCCGAGGCCCGAGGCTGGCCCTGACTGGTCGTGGGGGGGTATGAGAGGGCGGAGAGGGCGTGCACTTGATCCTTGCAGGGGCAGCGAGGCCTGTCGGTAGCTCTGCTGGGCCGGCACACTCAGTGGTGGGAGAGACCGATGCCCGTCGGTTCCGCTTGAGGGCATCCAGATCCATCCGCAGGATGCCATAGAGAATGGTCATATCCCTCGCCAGGTTCCGGTAGACAAACTCCAGGTCGGCAATCCGCTGCTCGCTCCATCGGGCCCTCCTGAACGCTGCTGCCTCTGCCGTACCATCCCCCGCAGTCGCTGTCAAACGTTTCTCACGAGGCCCACTCTGCCGCTCGTGCCGTTCGCTTCGAGCATCTCGGCACCCGGCTTCCCACGCAGGGATGCTCGAAGGGCCTCGCCAGCCGCTGCAGGGCCACAGGGGCAGGCATCATGGTCGCGCAACAGCGGTCACTGCTGACCGCTGTTGTGGAATGCTCGAAACGGCTTGACGGACGCCGCTCCTGATGCTCCTCTGGAGAGGGGGCAGTCAGAACGCCGCGGAAGCCCGTTGAGGGATTGAAACGCGAATCCTTTCCCGCCGGATAAGTTCTATCCTCCCTGTCAGAACGCCGCGGAAGCCCGTTGAGGGATTGAAACGCGAATCCTTTCCCGCCGGATAAGTTCTATCCTCCCTGTCAGAACGCCGCGGAAGCCCGTTGAGGGATTGAAACATACAGCAACTTTCTCTTACAGCAACGCTCTAACTCCAGTCAGAAGCAGCGAAGAAGCCCGTCTGGGATTGAAACTCCGAACGACATCCAGTAGAACTCTCGCACACTGCTCCGTCAGAAGCAGCGGAGAAGCCCGGCTGGGGTTGAAACAGACTGGAAGCGAGGGAATGCTGCGCGACTTCCTGTGAAAGGCAACCCGTTGTCGAGCCTTGTTGGGCAGAGCCTACAGCAGGCCAGGAGCTGCTGGTCTGACCCTCTGGCTGGCAAGTTACCCAAAAAGGTGTTATCTTTACCCAGAAAGTTACCCAAAGAAGATCTCTGGCTTTCGGTGGCTAGAAGGAGGTCCCGTGGGTGCCCGTGCGCTATCCCATACTTATAGAGGCGTGGCTCCATCCCGCGGAGGGAGGAGTGCCGATCGTTGTTGAAAGTCCGGACTGGTTCACCTGGCTACAAGCGCACCCTGCGTTCACCTATCAGGAGGGAGAGCTGCATTTTGCTGTGCGCTGCGAGCAGCGGGCAGAGGGACGGTACTGGTATGCGTACAAGCGGGTGCATAGGCAATTGTTCAAGTGCTATCTGGGGCGCAGTCAAGATCTGACCCTGGGGCGTCTGCGTGAGGCGGCCAGGCGGGTCAGGCAACGGCTCGCTGACGGAGCCGCTTCTTCCCCCTCTCTATCCCCTGCGCCTGCCCAGGCTGCGCGGGCTGTCCGGCCAGTCTCTTCGACTCAGCCGGTCCTGCTGGAGACCAGGTTCCTGGTGCCGGCCCTGCCTTTGCATCACATTCCCCGTCCTCGTCTCCAAGCCTTGTTGGAGCAGCAAACGCAGGCGCGTCTGACGCTAGTCTGTGCACCGGCGGGCGCGGGCAAAACCACCTTGCTGGCCGAATGGGCCAGAGCAACGACCAGGCGTGTGCTCTGGCTCTCCCTGGAGGAGGAGGATAACGATCCCTTGCGTTTCCTGGCGTACGTCAGAGGGGCGTTTGCGCCGCTCCTGCCCGCTGCCGGGCGGCTACTGTTGGCGCCGCCTCCGCTCTCTCCTGGCTCTTCCTGGGCGGAGGTGCTGACGCCCTTCCTCAATGAACTGACACCGAGCCTGACTGACGAGACGGTCCTGGTGCTTGACGATGCTCACCTGGTGACAGCGCCTGAAATTTATGCTGCCATTGGCTTTCTGGTGGAGCATGCGCCACCCACCTTTCACCTCGTACTGGGGACCCGCACCGAGCCTCCTTTGCCCCTGACACGCCTGCGGGCGCGCGGTCAGCTAGGTGAGCTGCGCTGGCAGACCGTGCGTTTCACTTCCTGGGAGGCTGAGCGCTTCTTACAGGAAATGCAGCTTCAGCTTGCGCCGGAGGAACGTCAGAAGCTGGTGGAGCAGGCTGGCGGTTGGATTGTGAGCCTGCAGCTGCTAGCGCTGGCCCTGCGTGAGCAGGCCTCGCTGCCGGCCTGGCTCAATGAGCAGCCAGGTAGCCATCCCTTCTTTTTAGAATATGTGAGCGAAGAGCTGTTGAGAGGCCTCCCGGAGGAGGAACGGCGTTTCCTCCTCTATACTAGTGTCCTGGAGCGCCTGACAGGTCCCCTCTGTGAGGAGGTGACCCAGCTGCCCGCTGGTCAGCAGTGCCTGCTCGCCTGCTATCGTAATAATCTCCTGATCACACCCACCGATGCCACCGGAACCTGGTACCGCTATCATCCGCTTTTCGCCCAGGCCCTGCGCACCCTTCTGCAGCGGCAGGAGCCTGCGATGATCTCGACCCTCTATCAGCGGGCCAGTCGCTGGCATGAAGAGTACGGCGATAGGGGGGAAGCCTGCCATTATGCCCTTCTGGCAGGTGACTGGCGTCGTGCCGCTGTGCTCCTGGAGGAGCTGCTGCTCTCGCTCATTGCTCAGGGCCGTTTTGCCCGTCTGGCCCGCTGGCTGGAGCAGTTGCCGGCGGAGGCCTTGACAGGCTCCCCTCCGCTCATGTTCGCTGCCCTCTGGAAGCAGGCGATAGAATCGCGCTCGCCGCAAGCGGCCACTACCAGATTGCAGACACAGTTCGCCCGCATCCAGGAGCAGCCGGAATCTCTGGAGCAGGGAAGGCCCCCAAGCTGGGAGGACCTGCAGAGCCAGCTCATGCTCTGGCGAGTCGTGACCATGTTCTCTCTGGATGACCTGCAGGATAGCCAGCGACTGCCTGAAGTCATGAGGCATCTGCAGGAGGAGCTGCGCGCGCTCTCCACCTCCCAGACGCCCTTCAGCCGGTTCACGGTGTTCCTCCTGCAAATGATGCTCTACGCCGTCTATCGCTTGCATGGAGACCTAGAAGCAGCTGAGCAGGTGCTTCTGGCCGTCAGCCAGGCCCCTGCCCCCGAGGAGGTTTCTCCACTGAACCTGCTGGCATACTGGGGATTGGCCGAGTTGTATGAGGCCCACGGGCGGCTGCGCATCTGGGGGGCACGCCTCGACGAGCTATGGCTCCGGCTCGGCCCTCGTCCTGATCTGCCGCCGTTACCACTGGCTGTGCTGCTTCTGAGCCAGGCCTTACTCTTTTATGAATGGAATCGCCTGCCCGAGGCAGACGCGCTGGTCCAGGAAGCTCTTCCTCTGGCGGAGCAGATCGATTTTCTCCCAGTGGTGACCTTTTGTCGCTGGTTGCAGGCGCGCATCAGACTGGCCCAGGGCCTGCCCCAGGATCTTGCTCCTCTCCTCGACCATCCCGAGCACTTTTTTCGGCAGATACCTCATAGAGGACTTACCGCGCACTATGCGCGCCTGGCGCTGGCCTGCGGGCGGCTTGAGGTGGCCTGGCACTGGATGCGCTGGCGCGGTCTGCGCTTTGATGATGCCCTTACCCTGCGTAGCAGCTTCTTCGAGTACATGACCTTAGCGCGGATATTGATCGCGGCAGGGCGAGCGCGGCGTGATCAGGTTCTGCTCTCCCAGGCGCTGCAGTTGCTCGAAGGCTGGCGGACTTTTGTCCTGGCCAGAGGCTGGCAGGGCTACTGGCTCGAGGTCCAGTTACTGACGGCTCTGGCCCTTGCCGCCCAGGGCAGGATCGGGCGAGCGGTGAAGGTTCTGGGGATGGTGCTGGCGAGCGCCGAGTCCGAGGGCTATCTGCGGCTCTTCGCCGATGAGGGCCAGCCCTTAGCTCAGCTGCTGGCTTTGGTCCCTGCCTCTACCTCGGCCTCGCCTGGCTATCTATTGAGCATTCAGAGTGCGCTCTTGCCTGGGCCAGGGCCACAGGAGCACTCGCCTGCGGCCCTGGCCCAGGCTGGGCGCCTGGCTACTGCTTCGCATGCGCTCAGCGAGCCGTTGACGGCACGTGAGCAAGAGATTCTCCAGTTGTTAGCTGCCGGCTACTCGAATCAGCATATCGCCTGGCTCCTGGTGATCAGCCTGCACACAGTCAAGCGCCACGTCCAGCACATCATCGCTAAGCTGGGAGTCACGAATCGTGCGCAGGCGGTGGCTCGCGCCCGTGAGCGTGGGCTGCTCTAGGCAGGTCTGGTTCAGGTTCCAGGGCCAGATCGAGCAAAATAGTCCCTCTCATGCTCCTTTCTGGGGACGACTGGCCCCTTGTGCTGCGCTAGGCTCAAGGAGAGAAACACATCAGTCGCTTCTGGAAAGGAGATGGTTACTAGATGGATGCTCGAACGACTGAGGAGGCGGTGCAGCCGCTTCCCGCTCAGCCTCGTGAAGAGAGGCGGCGCCGGGGCAGAGACCTGGCGCTGGTGATAGTAGGGTTGGCCCTGGTCTACTTTCTGGCCGCACTGGATCAGACGATTGTGGCCACCGCTCTGCCGACGATTGTCAGCGAGCTGCACGGCTTTAGCAGCTATGCCTGGGTTGGCACCGCCTACTTGCTGACCATGACAACGATGATCCCGCTGGTCGGCAAGCTCTCGGATCAGTTTGGGCGCAAGTGGCTCCTGGTGGCAGGCATCGTACTCTTTCTCTCCGGTTCTATGCTGGCCGGACTGGCCCAGACGATGCTGCAGTTGATTCTGTTTCGTGGTTTTCAGGGGCTGGGAGCGGGGGCGCTGACGTCGCTGGCTTCGACGCTGCTGGGAGATCTCTTCTCCCCGGCTGAGCGGGGACGCTGGCAAGGCTTGTTCATTGCCATCGGGACGATCGCCGCGATTGTTGGGCCGCTGACTGGGGGAGCCATTACCGAACACACCTCGTGGCGCTGGATCTTTTACCTCAATCTGCCGCTGGGGCTGGTAGCGCTGGCCTGTATTGCCATCTGGCTTCCCGCCAGCATCTCGGTCCGCGCGACGCAGGTGCAGGGCAGGGCTGGCCTGCGGCGTCTCGATTTGCCAGGCTCCCTGACCGCTGCCGCGGCAACGATCTGTCTGCTGCTCGGGCTGAGCTGGGGGGGAGAGACCTACCCCTGGGCCTCTGCTCAGGTGGTAGGGCTGCTGGTGGCCGCTGCCCTGCTCTTCGCGCTCTTCTTCCTGGTAGAGCGCTGGGCAGCTGAGCCGCTCCTGCCGCTCAGCCTGCTCCGCAACAGCATCTTTACCAACGCGCTCTGTCTGGCCTTCGCCTACGGCTTCCTCTTCTTCGGTATCCTCTACTACTCGCCGCTCTTTATTCAAGCCGTCCTTGGCCAGACCTCTCTCAGCTCCAGTGCGGCCCTCACCCCGCTCTTGCTAGGGGTAACTGTTGGCTCGATCTCCGGTGGTCTGCTGGTCTCCAGACTCAGGCGCTACCGCATCGTCACGCTGGCAGGGGCACTGATTCTGCTGGCGGGAGCGGTCCTGTTGGCAACGCTGGGCATGGCGAGCGGGCTCTGGAGTGTCATCCTGACGACAGTGGTGATTGGAGTTGGAGGCGGCCTGCTCTCTAACATGTTCATGCTCGCAGCCCAGAATGTGATGCCGCTCGAGCACTTAGGCTCGGGAACGAGTGCCGTGACCTATCTGCGTTCCGTGGGACAGGTCCTGGGAGCGGCCATCCTGGGAACGGTGCTGGTTAACGTCTCAACCAGCGTGTTTCCTGGCTACCTGCCAGCGGCAGCGCAGCGCCTTCCCGCCGCACTGCTGGAGCAGGCTGCTGATCCGCAGGTCTTAACAAATGCGCAGAAGCAGCAGCAGATCGTACAAGTGGTCACGCGGGTGCTGGCGGAGCAGAACGGAGCTAGCCCTGGACAGGGGCAGGAACTGACCCGCCTGAAGGCCCAGTCGGCAGTTCTCTGCAGACAGATCTTCGAGGCTGCGCGGCATGCTCTGGCAGACGGTCTGCATCTAGGCTTTCTGGTCCTGCTGGGAATGAGCGTTGTGACCGTGCTGCTAACGCTGCTCTTGAAAGATGTGCCGCTACGCGGGCGCGTAGAGCGACCAGAAGAACAGCAAGTCAAGGGAACCTGACCCCTCTCCAGCTTGCACCTTCTGTTGAAGCTGGAGGATCCTTCCTCGAGAGCAGCCCCTTGCACGCTGGCAACCTGTGAAGGGAGAAGGGGCACGCGCAGCACACACCCAGGCGCGCAGCCCTCTTCCCCAGAAAGGAGACGGCATGGGAAAGCGGATCAGCTGCCCGAACTGCCAGGGGACCGGCTTCACCGCTGCTGTTCCCTGTGACCGGTGCCAGGGAGGGGACGGGCCAGGTCGAGCTCATCGCTGACTGGGGACAACGCCGTCCCGTCACGTGCTTCCGGTGTCTGGGCACCGGTTTGTTGAAGGAAGGCGACACCTGCAATATGTGTGGTGGCTCTGGCGAGGTGGAGAGCTGAGATGCCAGGTCCTCTCATGCTGGACTGGACCAGTGCGAGCTGGCAGCAAGCCTGTGACGCGCTCGCTCAGCTGACGGATGCCCTCGGGACGCCCATCGACCCCGGCATCGTTGAGACGGTCGTGCTGCTCATCCTCCTGGGCTTCCCAACGGTGCCATCCTGCGAAGGCCATCTGGACCACGGCACCCCCTATCCCTGGGTCACGGTGGTTGATCGAGCGCTGCAGCGACGCTTCCTGCAGCAGTGGCAGCAGGTCTGCCAGCTCCAGGAGCAGGCGCACCAGAGCGGCGACCCTGCCGCGCTCGATCGCTCCTATCGTGCGCTGGCCGAGCTCCAGCTGGCCCAGGCGCAGCAGGGACCCGCCAGCCAGGCGCGTGCATCCGATGGCAGCAGAGAAGAGCGGTGAGCATGGGACGATGGGCCTGGCCTGAGCCCTTCTTCGGGCGCGCGCACACACGCATGCGCTTCACCCCCTGGCACGGCCATCTGCGCCCCAGCGACGTGCTTCTGCTGAAGACGGCAGAGAGAGGATCTGCTCCTGCTCGGGTCAGAAAGGAACCTAGAAGATGACGGAACCGGACAACACCTATGTGATCGACACCGAACACGCGGCCGAATTAGCGCGGCTGATGCAGCAGGATCGCCTGCTCACCAAGGCGATGGGGGCCTGTTACCCGAGGAAGGGATCAGCCTCCCCGAGATGGGCCGTGTGCTGGACCTGGCCTGTGGCCCGGGCGGCTGGCTGCTGGAACTGACCTTCTGCTTCCCGCGGGCCACCCTGCTCGGCGTCGATCTCAGCCCGGCGGTCGTCGAGTATGCCACCGCTCAGGCCCGCTCACGTGGCCTGCAGAACGTCCACTTTCAGGTGATGGATGTCATGGAGCCGCTGGCCTTCGAGGACGGCTCCTTCGACCTGATCAATGGCCGACTGCTCCTAGGCTTCATGCGGCCGGCGGCCTGGCCACGGCTGCTGGCCGAGTGCCGCCGCCTGCTCACCCCGGGCGGGATCATCCGTCTGACCGAAATGGAGCTGCCTCTCACCACCAGCCCAGCTTACGAGCGCTTCGGGGGCTACCTGACCGCTGCCCTTCAGCGAGCCAGGCAGAGCTTCTCGATGGACGGCCGCCACTTCAGCATCACGCCGGTGTTGCCGCGGCTGGTGCGCCAGGCAGGTTTTACGGATGTACACTTGCGGGCCACCGCCATCGAGTGGTCGACGGGCACCAAGGCCCGTTATCCCGTCTTCAAAGATCATTTCATCGCGATGGCTCTCTTACAGCCCTTTATCGCGAAGATGCAGGTGGCCACCAAAGAAGAGCTGGAGCAGCTCTATCAGCAGGCGGTGGCCGAGATGCAACGGGAGGACTTCTGTGCCGTCTGGACCCTGCTCACCGTGTGGGGGCGCCAGCCTGGCTGAGGGGGACCGGCCGTGGTGCTTGTCTGCTGACCAGGCTGCTCGATGGCCTTGCTGGAAGGGCACTATAACCTTGAGGCGGCGATGCTGGATCGCTTTAGCAAGATCTCATCGTACCTGTCCTTAGAGATTCCGCCGCCAGAGTATACTCGGTCATTGCAGGAATGAAGGAGGCTTTCCTGAGCGGAGTTGTAAACCAGGCCTGCTGCTGGAGGCGCACTAGGTAAAGGGTAGCGCTTGAGAGCACTGGGCAAGCTGTTCATAGACAGTGGCTGCAGAGGGGCGAGCGGCGGGGTCCTCGCGGAGCATGCCGCGGAGCACTTCGTAGAGGGCGACAGGGATGGTCAGGCGTGGCGGATCAGGCAGAGGACTGCGATAGTGACCGGCATAGAAATGCTCACTATAGGGGAGGCGCTCCCCGCTGGTCAAAGCCTGATAGAGCACAACGCCGAGCGAGAAAATATCGCTGGCCGTCTCTACCCTTTCAGGATGCAGCAATTGCTCTGGAGAGCTGTATTCGGGAGTACCCACAAAGGGGATACTCCCGTCCTCTCGGCGCCAGAGGATAGTGTCAACGCTCTCCGAGCGAGCGATGCTGAAATCGATGAGAACGGGTTCACCCTCGCGATCAATGATGATATTCTGCGGCTTAATATCGCGATGGATGACGGGCCTCTCCTTGGTATGGACATAATCGAGGGCCTGTGCCAATTTCATTCCAAGCCGGATGACCTCTGTGGGAGACAGCCACTCGCCCGCTTTCCAGTGCTGATCTAACGACTTCCCCTCTACCCACTCCATCACGATACCTGGCGGATTCATCATGATATGATAAAAGCGGCATATATTGCGATGATATAGATTAGCGATAATTTGTCCTTCTCTTTGTAGTAACCTGGTACATCGTCTAATATCTTCACTGTTGAGGTCATGAGGTATATGAAGCAGCTTGATAGCGAAATAGCACTTACTCACAGGGTCCCAGGCTTTGACCACCTGGCTGGCTGGGGTACGGCCAAGAATTTCCTCGACGATATAACGTTCCGAAAGGGCCTCGCCGGGCAGGATCGTGCGCTGCACCAGAGCCAGGGTCTCCTCCTCTGCGAGCCATTCCTTCTCTTCCAGTTTCTGATATATATCAAGAATTTCATTGCACAGGAGGTCTGTATCTCTATAGGAAGCGTAGAGGGACTGGTCGACTGTTGGCTGCATCAATGGCTCACACATAGCCATCAGAAGAGCAGCAGCCTGGCGCCAATAGCCTACTACATCGACATGGGTCCGGGAGCTGAAGTAGGGGCGGAAGATATCCCAATGCTGGAAAATGGTCGGGAACATATTGCGAAAGCTCAGGTGCGAAGCGTACTGGAGGGGAGTCTGTCGCCGATAGTGCTTCAGCAGGCGTGTAACAATAGTGCTCAGGGCCTGCTCGGCCTCCCTCAGAGGGGGAGGGAGAGCCGGGGCAGGCAAGCGTGTCGAGAGATACGTTTGAAAGTGGAGAGAAAAGGCCACATAAGCTGGCTCGCGTCCTCCGCCAGCAGACCAGGCGGGATTAGGCTGGATGAGACCATAACTCAGGAGCAGATCGACGTCGCGCTGATCCAGGCCATAGACTGGTCCGAAGAGAAGCTGTTCTAGCTTTTGCTGGCGCTCATCTTCTCGTAAGAAGGTAAGCACCTGATCATAGTAGCGATGGAAACGGGATTCGACCTCATGAGCGGCCCTGGCAACGTCAACGGGAGCGGTGTGTTTGCCGTAGTGCTCGACCAGCTGGTAGCCCATAAGGCCTAACAAGTAGGGATGTCGCCCGCAATAGGCCAGCAGCTCGGCTCGCTGCGCCTCGTCGAGTTGGACGCCTGCCCTGGCCAGCTGATCGAAGTAGGCGGGCAGCTCGCTCTCATTGAACATGGCGAGCCGGCGTTCTAAAAACATGCTATCGGAGATCGTCTGCGGCTGGCTTTCGATGGCCTGCAGGGGCCGGCGTGCCTGCACGACCCAGGTCACCTGGCAGTCGGGTCCTGTCAGCTCGCGGAACCATTGCAGTTGGGCCGTATGGTCTGCAAAGAGGAGGCGAGCGTGATCAAAGCGGTCGATCAGAAAGATGACGTGTACATTGGCCTCACAGACTGCTCTAAAAAAGTGCCTGAGCATCTGCCAATGCAGCTCCGTGGACTGGCGGTTGAGAATCTTCCTGGCAGCTGTCCGGATCTGAGGCGTGATCAACTTGAGCGTTTCCAGCTCCTCTTTACAGCATGCTACCAGGTCGTAGAAGAAGTGCAGGGGGTTGCCGTAGGCTGTGAGCTTGATTTGAATGGGAAGCAGTCGGCGTCGGAGCAGTTCCTGGCGGGCCTCTGGCTCGATAAACGCCCGCGCAATGAGCCAGGTTTTGCCAGTCTGGGGCAGGCCGATAATTGCCAGGCTGCCGCGCTGTTGCTCGGGCCGAATCACCCGATTCGCGATAGTTTCCAACGCCTCGGATCGACCGATAAAGTGGTCCCCGCCGAAGCTATTGCCCACCGAAGCAAAGGGATTTTCTGAGTAAGCGACCATAGGTTCTCTCCTCGGCTCTGCCGTTACGGATGAGCAAGAAGCCACTCCTTGAAGAGGCCCACGCGAATGGTGTAGCAATTGGCCCGCGTCTCGATCACCTCGCGCGCTGTCAGATCCTTCAGAATCTCATCGACGGAGGCCTCCGTCTTGACGCTGATGCTTTCACGTGTGCAGGGGCCGGTACGGCTGTTGAGAGCAATGGCGCTGAGCACGGCGCGTGCATCCTCTGATGGGATCGCATCCGGGGAGGTATCGCCAGAGCTGAGTAGATTGTCAAAGCAGGTGCTCTCATCCAGGGCATTGGCCCCCAGGATCAGCTCGTTTTTCACCTGCTCGACATCGGCCTGGGTCACGAGCGGATAGCGCTTGCGATTCATATACTCCACCAGACGACTGCAGAAAATCTGAATATAGTAGGGGCTGCAGGCTGTCAGATTGAGGATGCTCTCGATAGCCTTCTCACGATAGCGACTCTGCTCAAGCGGGCTTGCATTGTTGAGATGGATAGGCTCATCGATCAGCCTGCGCGCATCTTCTGGCCGCAGATAGCTGATGCGCTGGTCCTGAAAGGCGGCAAACTCATTGGGGAAGCCGGCCTTGAATTTGGGCATGACGTCCTGGCCCGCCAGAACTACGCTGAACAGATTCTGCTGGAGGAAGGCTTTCCAGTTCTTCATGAAGTCTTCTGAGAGCCGCCCTTTGAGGATCAGGCTGTAGATGTAGGAGAACTCATCCAGGAGCAGTACAATGCGAGTCTCGCCCCAGCCGCTACGCAGGGCGGCACGCTGGAAACTGTTCAAGACGCTCTGGAAGTAGGGCAGCGGCGTGGGATGAGCGTAAAACGCCGTCGCCTCGGGCACGCTGAAATTCGCCAGCGCAGGCCGTCGCCCAGCCTCAATTTCATCCTCGACGGCCGTCTGCAGCCCATGTAAGATGCCGCCCAGGAGCTGATAGAGCAGAGGAACTCTGGCATGCTCGTCCATATACGAGCCAACGCTCCCCATATCAATGACCAGCAACTGGGTGTAGTGGCGCTGCAGATGCTGCTTGAGATGATAGAGGATCGAGGTTTTGCCTGAGCGTTTCTGACCAAAGATCACGATCCCGGTGCTCTGCTGGGAGGGATTGCCCAGGGCCGCTGCAATGTTGGCGATCAGCTCTGAACGCCCATAAAACATGTGCTCATCGCGCACAATGCTGCCACTGGCATAAGCAGCGTAGGGGTTCTTAATATCCTCGAAGCTGTCGGCCGAGTAGAGGTTGATTGAGAAGGCATGCATCGACGTCTGTTGCCGCTCTCCCTGCCGTGTGCGATACTGAGCATAAACCGGTAACGAAAAAGCCTGGGCCTGCAGCACCTGAGGAGTGACCTGCAGAGGTATGTGTTTGATGCGTTGCTCGCCACCGCGCAGCGAGCCTTCCAACTTGATCTCTGTCGCCTTGACGCGAAACGAATCGCTGTCTTCTTGACAGACCAGCTCAACCGCTTCCGCCGGGCTACAGCCGAGCTTGTTCTCAATCACCAGCTGCACCTCCAGAAGGCCGCTGTTGCTGTCCAGAGCGTAGGATTCCATGTCCTTGGGCAGTCGCAGGGTGAGCTGCGGTTTCGAACTGCGATAGAGCTGCTCCCGGTGGTTGGAGACCAGATCCTGAATGGCCGTGACCAGCGGGTAAATATGCTCGATCAAGAGGCGGGTTGGATTGGCCTCGATCTCCCTCCCCAGGTCCTTACAACGGCTGTCAATCTGCATACAGAGCCGCTCTTGCTCCTCAAAGGTGGTCTCTTGGCTCAGACTCAGCAGGGTTTCGAGAATCTTACGCAATTCTCCAAGCTGCAGCCGGTCATGCTCAAAGAGCAGCTTCGGTTCAACCTCACGCAGGCTCTTCAGATTATCCTCAATGCTGGCAGCAGTGAGCTGGAGGCGGCTGCTGATCGTGCTGATCTCCGTTGTGACTTCATGCCACTTGTGGTATTCCTTCCGCAATTTATCGTCCCAGAGCTTGCTGAAGTCCTTACGGGAGATCGCCCCTTCAGGAATGGTAATGCCCTGGCGCTGCAGATACTCCAGGGCCAGCTTGCAGTATTGGGGTTCATCGTGCAGTCGCGGGAGCAGACGACTCGCAGCAAAATGGCTGTGCAGGAGCAGGTAGGAGAGGGCATCGAAGAGCCTCTCTGGATCCTTATGGATAAGCAGGACTTGTAGCCCGTCATCTATGCCCAAATGCTTCGGGCTGCTGGGTACTTGCTCGCGGGAGAGAGTGGAGTAGAGGAAACGCACCAGCGCATTAATAGCATCCTGTTCATCGTGGCCATGCGGACGGCTGCGATCACAGTCATAGGCTCTTAGGGCCTCGCAGTAGCACTCGCGGGCTGTATCCAGGGCGAGGTGCTGGATGATGGCGGCATCACCGCGCGAGGCGAAGGAGCGGCAGAGATAGCGGTGGAGGAACTGATACTCCTCCCATTCCTCATGGTCGAGTACAATGCGTGCTGCCGAGAGGTAGTACTCAGCGCGCTCACGAGGGCGGTAGGTTCGCATAGTACTCGCCAGATTTTCCAGCTTGCTGAGGTCGCTGCGATCGAAGTTCTGATTATCGAAGTTCTGATTCAAGCGGCGGGAGTCTATCCCTTCATACTTACAGCGGCTCAAGAAGAAGTCCGCAAATTTGCTGATTGAGCCTGAAGAGAAGTCGGTCAGGGCTGATTCCTCGATACTCAGATCGCTCAAGTTAGGCTCCTGGCCAGACTCGCGTGCCTGGATGATGGTATCCAGCAACTCGACGGAGCGTGGGTCAGATAGGTTCTCTCGCAGCAGGGCCTCGGCTTCTTCGGTCCGCCCCTGTTTGAGCAGACAGAGTGCCAGATTGCGCTGAGCGGCTCTATTATCTGGCTCCAGTTTGAGGACCTGGCGCATAGCCCGCTCGGCCTCGTTGGGATGCTCCTGCTTGAGATAGCAGATGGCAATGCGCCAATGGAGCTGGGCCTGACGGCTGGTGGGAAGGGGGGGCCGTTGACTCAGCATCTGTCTCAACAGGGTAATCGCCCCCTGATACTGGCCGGCTTTGTAATAGGCATCAACGAGCAGGTTGTCAATGCGCTGCTTATCGCTGAGGTGATGGCGGTTCTGTTGCAAGACCTCGATGGCTTCGGCGGGCCGATTCAGTTGCATCAAAAGCGCTGCCAGGTCTTTGACGGCACTGTCGAGCGTATCACCGAAACGAATGGCCTCGCGGAAGAGCGGTATGGCCCCCTCTAAATCCTTTTCAATCAATTGCTTGCGTTTGGCACGGGCGTAAGGATTGGAGCCGCGTGGCACGCCGCTGGCTCGAGCGAACTCAAGCCATTTCTGATAGCACTCGCGCGCCTCCGCATGCTCGGGGTCGAGATCGAGTACTTTGCGGGCCTGGGCACAGGCCTTTTCATATTCACCTTCGTTGGCGTAGTCCTGGGCCAGAGCAAAGATCTGTTGGACATCGCGACGCCGTGCCACGTCGATGGCAAAAGGGCCGCGCTGGCTCATGCGCGCCTGGAAGGTCACGGGAATCTTGTTGGTGAGCGGTCGTCCCTGGAGGCGTTCCAACTCGGCCAACAGGTCGTCATCGCTGATGGCGCTGCGGTGGAAAAAGTAGTTGCGCTGGTCATCGCCCTGGAGAAAGCCCCAACGGTTCTCATGGTAACGAAAGATATTCCCACGCAGCAAGCGTGAGGTCTCAGTCCTGCGCGAGGTGCCATACAGCCCTGTGCTCCGGGCAGGACTGGAAAACGCGAACCGCTCCTGCAGCTCGGTTGCTGCCTGTGGCTGCGGCTGTGGCTGCTCGGGGGTCAGCTTCTCCCAGAAGCGGCGTTGCTCGCGGCTCCATTCCTGGGCCGCTTGCTGATACCTGTGGCGTTCACCTGCAGTGAAATGCCACGCGGCTGCCTCCCGCAGTGCTTCCTCGACCGTGCCGGCTAACAGCTTTTCGACCAGTCGGCCACCTGCTTCTTGCTGACCACGGGCCTGGAGCAAGTAGATCGCGGCTTCCAGGAGATGCTGGCTCTCGTCGTCGAGGCCCCGCTGCTGGATGACGCGATAGATCTCGTGCAGGGGGGTGTAGTCGTCGCTCTCTTTGAGCAGGTTGATATAGACATACCAGGCATCCATGTAGCTGGTGATCGCCTCCAGTCTGAAAGCCTGGGTCAGAGCGTAGCAGGCCAGCTCTGGCTGAGACTCCGCTTGCTTGAGAGCCAGCACGGCCAGATTGTACCAGTCCGAGAAGAGCGGGGCGATGAAGGTCACCTCTTTATAGAGCGAGAGCGCCTCGGCGCCGTTGCCGTTGCTGGAGTAGCGCAAGAAGGCATAATGGCGTCTGGCAGCGGCAGAGTGAGGGATCTGCTTGATCAGCTGCTCCAGCTCGCTCAGAATCAGCTGAATGCGTCCAAACCGGGGAGCGAGCTCGTTCACTTTGAGGGCGTACTGATAGCGTGAGGCAAGCTGATCCCACTCTTTTTGATAGCCAGCGCTTTTGATTTCTTCGGGAAGTCGGAAGTGAATATCACGATCGAGTATAGCGAGCTGCGCTCCGCTGGCGCGGCCGTCGATGCGGGCAGCGATGTAGATCTGACGGCGCATGACCTCAGCGCTGAAAGGAGTGGGGGCATGGGGAGCATGCGCGCCGTTGCCCTGGTGGTCGGCTTCGTGCCCGTCCAGGGGGGAGGCTACTGCCGGCTGAGAAGGCTCCACGGGGGGACAAGCGTTGGCCAGGCTCACGCCTGGCTGCTGCGACGCTGGCTCTGGCGAGCTGCTCTCGCGCTCTATATCAAGGGGGAGCCCGGCGGGCCTGTCATTACCTCCTGCCGGCTGTGCGCTCTCAGGTCTCATGGCTGGGGCGGCAGGCCCCTGCTGAAAGGGGCTGGCTGGTGAGTTCTCCTCAGCCTCTCCATTCATGATTTCGCAACGATCAATGCGCTGGAGACGGATGAAGATGATGCGCCCGGCGGCTGTTTTGATCTGGGCGCGATCTCCTCCGGCGTTTTCCAGAATACCTCGGATTATTTCGCCTCTGTCCGTCTCGATCTCGACGACTCGACCAATGCTCTCTTGTAATGTTGCAAGCAGGGGATCGTCTGTACCTTTCTCCATAGTCTCGCTCGCTTCCCGATCGTAGTTTGGCTGGCACCTGCGGTCGATTCTGTCGATGGTGTGAGTATATGCGCGCCCGAAGCGCCTTCGTGCTCATTATAATCGTTACTCCTTTGAGTTTCAAGTAAGCATTAGACCCATCTCGCGTCTCGGGTATCGAGAGCCTAAATTGCTTCTCAGGACAGCCGTTGACAGGATAGAGACGGTGATTTATAGTACAAAGAAACGGCTGTTTCGAGCGAATCCGGCTATCGTCTGCTGGCAGGCGCTAAATGCCCTGTCTACACTCTTCCCGTGGAGGGAATAACCATGGACTACCCCCATCAGATGGAGAGGCACGTCATCTTCTGTCCCCAGAGCAAGCGCCTGCTCGATCGCGGAGTAGAAGGCGAGCTGCTGGTCGTGCGCTATCTCTTTGACCACCTGGACCCGCGCATGGTGGGTGACTACCGCGTGCTGGTCAACTACTATTGTCCTCAGCATGGTTTGAACGCCCTGGAAATCGATCTGTTGGTGATTACGACCTTTGGCGTTTTCTTGCTAGAGGTCAAGAACTGGCTCGGCCACATCGACGCTTATGATGATGCCTGGCAGCTGAATGGAGAAAAGCGCGACAATATTTTCGGCTCCATCTTGCACAAGCAGCACTGTGTTTACTCTTTGATGAAGAAATTCCAGAAGCTTCCTCTGCGAGTGAGCGTCTCTTCGCTGGTAGTGCTCGTGCAGGGAACAGCCCAATTTCACAATCATAGTGGATACGACGAGCGTGGTGTGGTTGGCCTGGATGAGCGTCTGTTGCGTGCCCTCAGTTCCAGCGAACTGCTTCACTGGCGCCAGAATAGCCACCGTCTCACCGATCAGGAGATTCAGGATCTCTGCAGCTTTCTCTCGCGACGACATAAGGATCAGGGCTATCAAATTGTGCACCACTATCGCCTTCTCAAGAAGACACGCTCTACGAGCTTATTTGAAGAGTTTGAGGCCGAGCATGTGCAGATCCCAACACGGCGTGTGCGACTCAAGTGCTATCGCCTGCGTACTCTCACCAGTGGGCGCGTTACAGAAAAGACTATAGAACAATTTAAACGTGGCATCGAGGTGGTCTCGACCCTGGCGAATCAGACTCACATTTTACAGACCCTGGACTTCTTTCCAGATCCCTGCTACTGTTACCTCTACTATGAGGTGACTGAGCCAATCGATGGTCTGCGCCTGGATGAGCTGGCTATCCAGTGCCAGCAGCAGGGGCGGACGCTGCCCCTGAAAACTCAGATGGCCATCGTGACGGCCCTCTGCAAGGCCCTACGGTCCGCCCATAACCATAAAGAGCAAGGAAAGAAAGCTCCCATCTATCACCGCAATATCTGCTTCGAAACTGTCTTTCTCATTCGCAACAAGGAAAACCATCGCCAGGTGGTGAAGCTCGCCGACTTTAATTTCGCTAAATTCGGGGAGCACACGATTAACCCGATGTACTGGGGCGTGCCTGAGTACCGCAATACCAGACTCATTGAAACGATTTTTACTGCTCCTGAAGTGCTTCGCGATGCATCAACAGCTTCGGCTGCAAGCGATATCTATGCCTTGGGAATCCTTTGGTATCTTTTGTCGATTCTACCAGAATATGATCCTCATATTCGTTTTGATCCAGATACCGATATGGTTCAGATCGATCGTCTGACCCTGCCCGGCGAGGTGCGCGATCTGCTGAAGCGCATGGTTGCTCCTCAGCCAGAAAAGCGGCCACAGCGTGTTGAAGAGATACTAGATGCTCTTAAGCTTCTCAAAGCGCTGACTTGATATGATGGTCTGCGCGACCTGCTGGAGAACTGGCAAGTGCTATAAGCGATTGAGCAGTGGAACGCTCTGGCCATGAAAACAACCGTCGGCATAACGCGAGTTGCACTGCTGTTGCTGTTGCGGATTGAGCACACCCTGCGTCATTGCCGTCCTGGCTACCACCTGCAAGGTGACCACCTGATATTTCACAAAGGCCTGGCGCGCGACGAATTGCAGAGAGCGCTGCCCGGTCGGCCAGCCGGTCTGCTCAGCGGGGAAGCAGCTCGCGCAGCTGGTGCAGGCATGGCTCACCGGGGAAGGCAGCGCAGGGGCAGACCGCCGCCCTCAAGCTGGCACGCCTGGCCAGTCGCTCGCGCGCCCTGGCTGACTACCTGTATCGGCGGCGTCATCTCATGCTGCGTGACTTCCTCTTGGGAGGCGGCACGGTGAGCCATGCGGCTCTGACGGCGCCGGTGCGCGCCGCCTACTGGGCACCCCACCGGCAGGCCGCCGATCGGGCTGGCGTGCTCGCTTTCCCGCTGCAGATCCCACGCCCGACCAGCGAGCCGATCGCGCAATGTAGCGCAGCCGTGGCCAGGGAACTGCACGAGACGCTGACCGCTACGCCGTCCCTGCTGCTCTGGGGGATGAAGGATTACCTCTTTGATGCAACGACCCTGGCTTCCTGGGTCGATTTCCGGCCGCACGCCACCGTGATGCGGCTCGAGCAGGCAGGCCAGCCACTATGTGCAGGAAGATGCTCCGCAATTGGTCGCATCCGCTATCACCAGGGCGATTCTCTAACTTCAGGCGCAGAGGGAGGGCGCGATTTATCGCGCCCCTCGTTCGTCCCTCGCCCGTATCCAGCCCTTCCCGTTCAGCTCGTTCCCTCTGGCAAGATGGAGGCCGGCGATGGCCGGCTCCAACCGGGTCGAGCGGGTAGCCTTCGTCACAGACCCCTCCTCGGAGCAAGGGCGGGTCTGGATCAACGTCACCCAATCTTTCGCTGGGGTCCCAGAGGAGGTCTGGACCTTCGAAGTCGGCGGCGATCAGGTCTGCGCTCAGTGGCTCAAATGGCCAAAGGTGATCCCCGCTTGCGCTTGCGTCTGGCCGCCCCCCTCTTGCTTCATCACCCGCCTAGCGCGCTTTTTCCCCATCTTGCGCAGGGCCGCCAGCATGCGATGGCCCGGCGTGTCATCGATGTCGTGCCACCGTTCGCCAGCGATGGCGACCTGCTTGCCTTTGTGCGCCTGCTTTCCACGCAGATACAGCCTGTTGCGGTGCTTTCCCTGGCTGGCCCTGCTGGTGGAAGCTAGCTTCATCCTGGGAGGAGCCTGGTCGCGTGGAGTGGGCGAGCGCTGGAGCTGCCGGGCCTGGGCCAGCTGGCGGCCCACCTGACACCGCGCAGCGCGAGCGATCCGAGCGATCGGCAGCGTCGAGCAGAAGGACTGCGGACGGCCTGGCTCTTCGGCCTGGGGTATGGCCTGGCCTCGCTGGGCTATGCCGTTCCAATCTTCTTGCTGATGGTAGGGACCGCCCTGACGCGCGGGAGCCTGGCCGAGGCGGCCCTGGTGCTGGTGAGCTATGCCGCTGGGATGGCCCTGCTGCTCGGCAGCGTGACCCTGGCCGCGACCGTACTGGGGGATCTCGTGCGTGCTCTCCTGCGACCGCTCTCGCGCTGGCTGCCGCCGATCAGCGCCCTGCTGCTGATGGGGGTGGGACTCTGGATCATCTGGTACTGGGTGCGTGCCGGCCTGTGGTAGCCGGGCCAGGGCCGGTGGCGAGAGAGGCCCGAAGGCAGATCTCCGCCTTGCGACTGACGGGCGGAGATCTCCTCTCAGGTCGAACAGAGCAGAAGACGAGATGGAAAGGAGCAGGAAGAACAGTCGGAATCGGACGAGACAGCGACCATTCCCTACTCCTGAGAGCCGATGACAGCGCAGGCGAAGTATGGCCTGAAGCTCTTGCCAGCAAGCCGGGCAGGAGAGCGGGCAGCGGGCGATATGGGCCTGCTTCTGCTGAATCTCGGCAGGGCCGCCTATGGTTGTTCTCTTTCCGGGTGGTCGCCAGGAGAGGTCAGGGAGGTAATCGTATCCCAGCCATGACCATGATCATTACCGATCAGGAGCATGAGCACAGCAGCAGCGTCGATGACGAAGCAGGGCGGTTCGGCGCAGCCTGGCAAAGCCGGTCTTGCCCCGAAGAACGAGGCATAAGCGCAGGACGGGAAAGATCACATGCCAATCCATTCTTCGAGTGCAGGCTGACCATGCCTTTGGCGACGCGCCAAACCGCTGAGGTCTACCAGCAAGGCGGCTTGCCAGTGCAAGAGCCTCAGAAGCCTCAGCACCTCCTCACGAGGAGGTATTGCAGGTGATCTCCCTCAAGGGCAACGATCAGATTGGCGTTCCAGGTCTCACGGACCGAGAAAGTCAGAGATACAGAGCCTATCTCAGCAGAAACAGGCTCGTCAAGAGGAGGAGACTTCCTACTAACTAAAAAATTCGCGGCTATAGCTTCGCCTATAGCAAAGATCACCCTCCCAATATAGAAAACGGAACCTGACTCTGCTCTCTCCTCGCAAGAACCATCAATCGACCCCAAAGCCTCCTACGCTAAGGCGTCACGGTGCCAGAGCCGACGGCGACCCTCGTCAAGCAGGGTTCTACGATCAGCGCTATCCGAGTCATGTGTCTCGTGTGGATGCTCCAAAGCCATCATCGGGCGCGAGTTATCAATGGCAGTG
The DNA here is from genome assembly GCF_008974285.1 of Thermogemmatispora aurantia. Classification (GTDB taxonomy): domain Bacteria; phylum Chloroflexota; class Ktedonobacteria; order Ktedonobacterales; family Ktedonobacteraceae; genus Thermogemmatispora; species Thermogemmatispora aurantia. The sequence goes on from NZ_BKZV01000004.1 coordinate 536,971, forward strand.
TGTAGGGAAGATCTAGGACCAGTTGAAGTACAAGCTGTTCCTCTTGGCTGCCAAAGAGATGCAACAACTTGCACAGAAGTGCATCGCTGCGTATACTACTGAGTGCCTGTGAAGTGGAGCCACATGAGCCAGACAAAAGTGTTGTAACCTGACTCTGTTGGAGTCCAAAGCCATGCTTGCCTCAAGAAGACAGGAACTGATTCTTCGCCATCTCCAAACACAGGGAGAGCTTTCCGTTCGAGACCTGATCAAGCTCCTCGGGGTGTCCCGGGAAACCATTCGCCGGGATCTGCAGGCCTTGGAGGAACGCGGCGCCTTGAAAAAGGTGCATGGGGGGGCGGTACTCACGCGCGTTGGCGAGGAGCCGGCCTACGCCGCCCGCACCATCGCCCATGCCCAGGAGAAGATGCGTATTGGCCAGGCCGCCTTGACCCTGATCGAGCAAGGCGACATCCTCTTTATCGATAGCGGCACGACCACCCTCCACCTGGCTACGCTGCTCTCGCCCGAACTGCGACTAACCATCTTCACCAATAGTCTCACCATTGCTTCGCTCCTGGTAGAGCGCGGTTTGCCCGTCTACGTGTTGGGGGGACTTCTGCGTCCAGGCGAGCTTTCCCTCTCCGGGGCCCTGGCGCAAGTGACCGCCGAGGCTATCCATGTGGATAAAGCCTTCATAGGGGCTGGCGGGATCTCTCTGCACGGGATTAGCGATTTTCATGTGGAGGAAGCCGCTCTCCGCCGCCTGATGATTCGCCAGGCTACGAAGACCTATGTACTGGCCGATAGCAGTAAGTTCATGGTGACAGCTCTAGCGCGTGTTGTCCCGCTGCAGGAAATCACGGCGATTATTACTGACAGCGGCCTGGAGGCCACGGTGCAGCAGACTTTCGCCGAGCAAGGAGTCTCAATCGTGCTCGCCTGAGCGCGCTCCACCAGCCTCTCCCGAGGCCCGGCTCTGGCCTGCTGCACCTTTCTCCATTTTCCTCCTCTCACGTTGTCCATAGCCACCTCTACTCTCCTGGTTCTTCGGCTCCTTTTTCCCTCGTCGGTTTTAACCCAATTTTTACTCAGCAACAATGGTCCCTTAACTCTGAATGTCTAAGAATCAGATGTAACTTGTAGGCAACGTGAGCAAATCTGTGGCATTCAAGGAGGTCCTTTCGTGAAGCGAGATAGTCTACGCTCACTCCTGGCTGGCGGGGCTCTCCTCGTCTGGTTGCTCTGCCTGTTGGCCGCCTGTGGTACGAGTACGACTCCAGCGGCCAGCTCGCCAGGAGGAGGAGGAACCATTACGCTCTACACAGCTGACGGGCTGGAAAGTTACTACAAGCAGGTCCTCCCATTGTTCGAGCAAGAGCATCACGTCCAGGTGAACATTGTGACCGACGGGAGCGGCGCCGTGGTTAATCGACTGCAGATAGAGAAAGATCGACCGCAAGCTGATGTCGTGGTCACGCTGCCCCCTTTCATTCAGCAGGCGGCAGAGCAAGGCTTGCTGGCCCCTTTTCAGCCGGAGGCTGCGGCACACCTTTCATCCGCTCACAGAGACAGCCACGGCCTATGGTATACCTTCGTCAATAATTACTTGACCTGGGTCTACAACCCGCAGTTTCTGGCGAAGCCTCCCCAGACCTTTGCCGATCTCATAACGCCGGCCTACAAAGGAAAAGTGGCCTATTCCAACCCGCTTTCTGCCGGTGATGGCATGGGTGTCATTATTGAGCTAGAGACGCTGTGGGGCATGGACAAAACCATCGCCTATCTGAAGGCCCTGGAGGCCAATGTCAAATTTCATACCAAAGGCACTGGCTACCTGGATGTGTTGGTCAACCGCGGCGAGATCGCCGTTGCCAATGGTGACCTGCAAATGGATCTCTCCGACAAGGTGCAAGGAGGCATGTCGCTGCAGCCCATCTTCCTACGTCCTGCCCCAGGTGAGGCTCCGATCACCATAGAAGATCCCTATACCATTGCTCTGGTGAAAGGTGGACCCAATCCCAGCGGTGGTCAGGCACTCATCAATTACCTGCTTTCGCCTGCCGCCCAGCAGCAGGTCTGGGACATCTATGGAGTACCGGCCCGCGATGATATCAGTGCTCAGTCCCAGGCCGCCAAGGCGCTGCGGCAGCTGCTGCAGGGTGTGCGCGTGCTGAACGTCGATTGGGAGAAGGTCATTGCCAATCAGCAAGCGTGGCAGCAGAGCTGGCAAAGCGAGGTGCTCAATGAGTTTGGGAAGCCCGCCAGTGTCCAGGCGCCAGCCTGAGCAGCTGGAGACACGCACTGCTGCTGAAGTTGCTCAGGGTTTCTGGCTGGAAGACCTGTGCGTCTCGCTCGGAGGACGGCCTGTGCTGGAACACCTCTCGTTCTCGCTAGCGCCGGGCGAGTTCCTCTGCGTGCTGGGACAGAGTGGCTGTGGCAAGACCACGCTGTTGCGGGCCATCGCTGGCTTCCTGCCGTTGGCCCGTGGCCAGTTGCGCCTCAACGGGCGCGATCTCACGCGCCTGCCAGCCTACCGACGCAACATCGGCTTTGTCCACCAGCAGTATGCGCTCTTTCCTCATCTGACGGTCGCCGAGAACGTCGCCTTCGGCCTGCGTGAACGGCGTCTTCCCGCACGTGAGCGCCAGGAGCGTGTCAAGCATTATTTACGCCTTGTCCATCTTGAATCGTATGCTGAATTCTATCCTAGCGAGCTGAGCGGCGGTATGCAGCAGCGGGTAGCGCTGGCCCGGGCATTGGCCATTGAGCCTGACCTGCTCTTGCTCGATGAGCCGCTCAGCGCGCTCGACTTTCATCTCAGGATTGAATTGCGTCAGCAGCTGCTAAAGATTCATCAGCGCTTTCCACGGTTGCCGCTGGTCTATGTGACCCATGACTGTAGCGAGGCTCTGCAGTTAGCCGATCGGCTCCTGTTGCTGCGGGGTGGGCAGATCGTGCAGAGCGCTGCGCCCCGTTTGCTATACGAGTACCCGCGAACGCTCTTTGCGGCGCGCTATCTAGGATCAGTGAATGTGCTACCTGAGACCATCTGTGCTCTGGCGGGTCTAGAGAGGCGTCCGGGCTGGTGCTGGATCATTCGTCCCGAGCGCCTCCATCTGCTCTCTGCCGAAGAAGGTCCTCAGCGGGCTACGAGCGCCGCCGCTGAGGCAGAGAGTGGCAGGATCAGCCTGTTGGGGAGGTTGCAGGCTATCGAGTGGAACGGAGCCTGGCAGACGCTCCATGTGGTCCTGGAAGGGGGGGGACCAGATACGCAGCCGTCGCTGCTGGTCTCCTGTCCTGCGAGTCGCGAGGTGCCTGCTCAGGGGGAGTGGCTCCGCCTCGTTTTCAGCCCGGAGGATTGTCGCCATGTACTCATGGATGAGTAGTAAGGCAGCGCGTTGGCTGGGACCAGTTGGTCTGCTCATGTTATTAGCTCCCTGTGTGCTTATGCCGCTGGGGTCTCTCGTCATTACCAGCCTGCAGACGGGAGCAGGGTGGTCCCTGTCTGCCTACGGGCGAGTGCTGACCGATCCCACTTTCTGGCAGGAGTTGATCTTTACCTGGCGCCTCGCTCTCCTGGCCACTGCCCTGGTGGCAGTGCTTGGGCTGGCGCTCGCTCTCGCCCTCTTTTTTCGTCCCTGGAAAGGAATGGGGCTTCTCCTGCGTGCCGTGGAGCTGATGGTCGCTTTCCCTTCGTTCTTGATCGCCTTCGCGCTGATCTATCTTTATGGCTCGCAGGGAGCGGTGACGCTTCTCCTGGGACACTTGTGGCCCCAAGCGTCTGGTAGCCCCAGCTTTCTCTATGGGATCGGGGGGATCTTGCTGGCCGAGGTAACCTACTACACCCCGTTTATGGTTCGTCCTATGCTGGCTGTGCTGGCCTTACTTGATCAGAGCGTGCTCGAGGCGGCCTCGGTTCTGGGAGCCTCGCCCTGGCGCTTGCTCCGTCGTGTTGTGATCCCTCTAACGCGCAGTGCCCTGGTGGCAGGCATTCTACTCTCGTTCCTGCTCCTGCAGAACGAGTTTGGCATTTTGCTCGTGCTTGGTACGCTGGCAACGCCAACCGTACCCGTGGCAATCTACAGCGACGCGCTCATCAACCTGGATCTGCCGCGGGCTGCCGTCGAGGCGCTTGTGATGCTGCTCGCCTCTCTCCTCCTCTATGCGCTCTATCGCTGGCTGCTTGGGCGTTCTGGCTGGGACTGGGAGGAGCCTGGCCTGGCCAATGCGGCCCGTGCGCAGCTGGGACAACCGCCTGGGAGGCGCTCGGGTCTGGCCTGGCTGCTGGCGATACTGGCCAGCCCTGGCATGGTGGTCCTCTTCTTCCTGCCGGTGGTGGCCGTGGTGCTGGCTGCTTTCGCCGAGAACTGGGCGGGCTCGGTATTGCCGCACAGCTACACGCTCCGCTGGTTTCTGGAGATGGACAGCAGCGATTGGCTGGCCCTGGAACACAGCCTGCTGCTAGCAGTGGGCGTTGCTGGCCTGTCGGTACTTCAGGGAATGCTGGCCGCGCTTGGGGTGGTCCGGCTCAAAGGAGCTATTGCCCGCTTCTTCGACTTTCTGCTCATGGTTCCCAGTGCCGTTCCCAGCGTTGTAGTTGGTCTTGCTGTGCTGCTGGCATACCACAGCGGCCCGTTCTCGCTCGCGGGAACGCCCTGGATGGTCTTACTGGCTCAGGCGAGCCTGACCTTGCCGTTCAGCTACCGCACCGTACATGCAGCCCTGCTCAAACTCCCTGCTGAGTATCGCGAGGCCGCGGCGGGTCTCGGAGCACCACCCTGGCGTGTCTTCTGGCGTATCACGCTACCGCTGCTTGCGCCTGCTCTGCGGGCCGCTTTTGCCGTGAGCCTGGCCTTCTCGCTCGGAGAACTTGGGGCGACGCTGGTGGTCTATCCGCCGGGCTTTACCACGGCTCCATTGCAGATGATCAATGCGATTGAACGAGGCTTCTATGCCCAGGCTGCAGCGCTGGCAACTCTGCTGTTGCTTCTCACGCTGGCCTTGCTCCTACTCGTGGCGGCGCTGCAGCCGGAGCGCTTCGGCCCCTTCTACTCTCTGCTGAGGAGGCGCCTGCGAGCCTGGCCTTCGCGCTCCACTGTGGAGGCAGTCGTGCCCGTGAGCGGGACGGGGGGAAATAGGGAGGAGGCACCCACCGCCGCTCTTCCACCATCCTGATGAGCTATTTCTTCTGAGAGCAAAGCAAGAGAGGAGTGAACTTCCTTGTTATCAAGCGTCCTACCACCAGGAGAGCAGCCCTCACTCACCCGCATCAAAGCCGTTGTCTTCGATTGGGCTGGCACGCTGGTTGATTTCGGGGCGATGGCGCCTCTGGAGGCTCTGGCCGCAGTTCTGGCCGATCACCACCTGCCGGTGAGCGAGGAAGAGCTGCGCGGACCGATGGGCCTGGCCAAAGGCGATCACCTGCGGATTCTCTTGCAACGAGAGCAGATAGCAGCTGCCTGGCAGCGGCGGTATGGCCGTCCACCTACCGAGGAGGACGTCCTGCGCTTGAGTCAGGAGCTTGAAGCCCGGATGCCGGCGCTGGTTGCCGCTCGTGCGAAGCCGTTGCCAGGAGCGGTAGCAGTCGTAGAGCGCCTGCGCAGTCAGGGGATCGCTGTGGCTGCCACCACCGGTTACACGCGTGCCAGCGTGCAGGCTCTGCTGCCCCTGGCCAGGCAGGCTGGCCTGACGATCGAGACGGTGTGCACGCCAGAGGAAGTCGGGGCAGGCCGTCCCGCCCCCTGGATGCTCTTCGAGGTCTGCCGTCGCCTGCAGGTCTATCCGCCAGCGACGGTGGTAAAGGTTGGCGATACGCTACAGGATATCTATGAGGGGCTGCATGCTGGAGTCTGGACAGTGGCGGTCGTTGTTGGCAGCAACGTGCTCGGCCTCTCAGAGGAGGCCTGGAGCCGACTAGAGGAACAGGACCGGCAGGAGCGAATTGCGGGGGCAAAGGCGCGTTTTCGGCGGGCTGGCGCCCACTTCGTGATCGAGCACCTCGACGAGCTAGAGGCAGTGCTGTCAGTGATCGCTGGCCGGCTCACAGGAGCGACGTATGGAGCATAGGAAGTGGCCGTACACGGTCAGCCAGGAGGCGGATGAAGCGCGGGTTGAAGGTGATATCAATACGACGCCTGCACGTCAACGCTGGTATGCCCGGCTGCCGGAGCAGACACGCGCCTTGCTGGATGAGGATGCTCGCTGGTTTCTTCACCAGAGCCTTTCTACTCCTTGTCTCAATGCCCTCCGGGCGGCCTCTGGCTGTTATCTCGAAGCGGTTGATGGTAGGCTGATTCTCGATTTCCACGGCAACAACGTGCATCAGATCGGCTATGCCCATCCGCATGTCGTGCAGGCGGTCTGCGAGCAATTGCAGCGCCTACCTTTCACGCCACGCCGCTATACCAATGAACTGGTGGTGCGTCTGGCGGCAGCCCTGGCCCAGCGGGCGCCTGGTGATGACAACTGGAAGGTGCTCTTCGCTCCTGGAGCTGCCGAGGCCGTCAGTATGGCGCTCAAGCTGGCCAGGCGCGTGACGGGGCGCTACAAAGTGCTCTCGTTCTGGGGAAGCTTTCATGGGGCCACGCTTGACACGATTGCCGTCGGAGGAGAGGCGCTCTTCCGCCGTGGGCTGGGGCCATTGCTGCCCGGCGTTGTGCACGCGCCCCCCTGTCGACCGCGGGGCTGTCCCTTTGGCTGCCCTGGGACCTGCTCGCTGCGCTGTGTAGATTATCTCGACTACGTGATGCAGCAAGATGGGGAGATCGGCGCGGTGCTCGTGGAGACCGTTCGCAATACCGAAGTCTGGGCACCGCCTTCCTCTTATTATCCAGCGTTGCGTCAGGTTTGCACACGGCATGGAGCCTTGTTGATCCTCGACGAGACAGCTGTTGCGTTGGGACGTACAGGTAAGATGTTCGCGATTGAGCACTACGATTGCCTGCCCGATATGATAGTGCTTGGCAAAGGATTGGGAGGTGGCGTCTTTCCCCTGGCAGCCTTACTGGCACGCTCTGAGCTAGACTGCGTAGCCGATACTGCCATTGGACACTTTACCCATGAGAAGACGCCTGTGGGTGCTGCCGCCGGCCTGGCAACGCTCCAAGTGCTGGCCGAAGAAGGCTTGATTGAGCGCGCCGCACGGCTTGGGCCGTTCTTCGCCGCCCAGCTCTCTCAGAGAGTGGGTCACTTTCCCTGCGTTGGCGCCTTGCGCCAGATCGGCCTCCTCTTTGCCCTGGACATTATTGAGCCGCACCAGCCCGGCCATCTCTGGCCCGCAGGGGCCGAGGCGATTCTTTACGCGGCGCTGGAACGTGGATTGAGCTTCAAACTCGGTGGGGGCTGCACGCTGACCCTTTCTCCGCCACTGATCGTGAGCGAGCAGCAATGGCAGGATGCCTGTCAGATCCTGAGTGAAGCCATGAGCAGCGTCCTCTCCACGAGCGCTCTACCAGGAGGTGAGTGATGAGGAGGAAGAGCGCCCTCCGTACACAGTCCGGCGTCGAGGAAACCGATGTGATCGTCATCGGGGCGGGTATTCTCGGGCTTTTCCATGCCTATTTCGCTGCCCGCCGTGGCTATCGCACGTTGTTACTGGAGCGAGATTCCTTCCCCGATGGGGCCTCAGCCCGCAATTTCGGCATGATTTTACAAAGCATCGTGCCGCCCGAAGGCGAATGGGCTACCTACGCCCAGGCCAGTCGTCAGATCTACCTGGCCATCCAGCGTGAGTGGCCCCTGGCCCTGCGGCCATGTGGCAGCCTCTATGTGGCCACCACCGAGCTGGAACAGCAGGTCCTGATGGAGTATGCAGCGATCGCTGCCAAGAGTGGAGGTGCAGAGGCTCACTATCTGGAGCAAGAAGAGGTGCGCCTGCGCTATCCTTTTCTTCAGCGTGAGCGCGTCCGGGCGGCCTTGCTCTTTCCGCTGGACCTTGCCGCCGAGCCGCGCCTGTTGCTAAGGCAGCTCCTGGCTTATGTTGAAAAGCAGGGGCCAGTGACCTACTATCCCCGCAGGCCAGTTGTAGCTTTGGAGCCATCGCGACAGGGCTGCCTGGTATATGTTGCAACGGGAGAACGTTTCTACGCTCGGCACGTCTTCGTCTGCAGTGGAGCTGAGTATCGGCTTCTCCTGCCTGAGCAACTGGCACGCAGCGGCCTCCGGCTCTGCAAGCTCCAGATGCTCCAGACGGTCATCCAGCCTGGCGTGCTCCTGCCACATCTCTTGCTGTCGGGCCTCTCGCTTCGCCGTTATGCCGGCTTCCTGTCGTGCCCAACTCGTCCTTTGCTGATGCAAGAGCCACTGGAGCCAGATTTGCAGCATTACGGCATTCACTTACTCTGCCGACAGACAGAAGAGGGGAGCGTTGTGCTGGGAGATTCCCACGAGTATCTTCTGCTGGAAGGAGCAGACCAGGAAGGGCCTCGCCCAGAGGAGAGCCGTTGGTCAATCAATGAGGCTATCTTGCGCTGTGCTCGCAGCATGCTCTCGCTCCCTCGCTGGGAGATAGAGCGCCTATGGAACGGCTATTACTTGCAACATCCCGAGCGGGAGATCTATGTGGAGACTCTTGATGGCGCTATCCATATAGTCACGGGTATTGGAGGAAAAGGGATGAGCACCGGACCTGGTTTTGCTCAGGCCCATATTGCTGCTACTCTTCCCTGAGCTGGCGCAGAGGAGGGTCAGGCTGATCAGGACCATAGGATACGGAACCTTCCTTCCGAACGGGGCCTCTGCCACAGGCGCGTGAAACAAAAGGAGTGTCGATGCTGGTTGGGCAAGCAAGGTTCTAACAGTTCTGGACCTGCAAAGCTGCAAACGCTGGGAGAGCGGTGCTGTTCGTGAACCCCAGGGATACCAGTCAAGGGTGTAGCAGCTGTGGTCAAGTCCGTAAAATGGCGCTGCGCTGCTCGCTCCCCTGGGGAGCGTGAGGCCACCGCTCATTCCAGCCCCGTGCTCGCAGCACCTCCTCCCCCTCAGCAGGACGCATCGAGACGGCTTCCTTGTGCTGCTCGCTTTCCTGTCCCAGACTGTGGTAAGCTAGAAGTGTTTCAGCAAGACGAGAAACAGGCGGGATCTCTCCCTATGTCAGAAAAGGATGCGCTTGCTCTCCCCAATCAGGCCCTCCTGGCTTCCTTCGCTCGTCTGGCGGAAGCAGTGCTCTCGCCTCTCGGGTCACGTTGGCTTCACGTGCACGGGGTCGCCTGTGTGGCCTTGCGCATCAGTTCCCTCTTTGCTCCAGATGATGCCTGGCATCTGATCGCGGCAGCGTATCTGCATGACGTGGGCTATGCTCCCGCTCTCTGGCACACAGGTTTCCATGCCGTGGATGGGGCGCTGTTTCTTCGCCAGCAGGGATATGAACGGCTGGCGTGCCTGGTGGCTCATCATTCGGAGGCCCGCTTTGAAGCGCACCTGCGGGGCCTGGAGGATCTCCTCTTGCGCTCTGCCTCGCGCACGAAGACCTCTTTCTCAGAGCGCTCCTCCTCGATCCGCTCATCACGAGACGCCGCCAGGTCTCCGGCAATGTGGCGCAGCAGGGCAATGCGCGCCAGGACCTGCTGGCCAAGAGGCGCTTTTCTTCCTGGATGTCGATCCCAGCCAGTTGCTGCCCCACTGCCGTCAGCAGCAACTCGAGCCAGACGAGTTGCTGCTCTTGCCCCAGAGCTGGCAACTCTGCCCGTTCATCATTGGCCTGCACCAGCTCCAGCAGGCCAATGATATCCGCCGATGCCACATGCAGCAACAGCTGATAGGGGCAGGTGGGCCGTTGGGCCGTGGCTCTGCAGCATGCTCACGAGCAGGAACCACCAGTAGTGCATCGAGCTGTCAAGCTATAGAAGACGCTGGTGGGTCGGCGCGCAGGGCTGCCACTGAGCAACGTTGGCAGCGCCAGCATCGTGGCCCAGTCTACCCAGCCACGGACCCTGAGCGGGATGGCGGCTGATATGGCATCGGCGCAACCCCAAGGAGAAATGCATCAGGCGAGCGATCAGTATGCGCTGGAGAAGGACTGATGACAGCCCTATGGAAGTGTCAGAGAGGTTGCACAGGCTCTGGAGCGGGCAGCTGAGCCATGACAGGCAGCCTCCTTGCCCAGTCCGGACGGCACGTTACCAGCAGGATCGCGATGATCTGCGATGTGAGCGCCAGGTATCCTGTTCCCTGTGCTACGGGGGACTATGCCAGTACGATCAGGGAGGTTGCCGGGTCGCAGGATGGAGGATACTGGCCTCCAGAGACGAAGATGAGCATGCAGGGTCATAGCTGGCCTGCGGTCGAGACCAGCCAGCCCGTGCCCCCCATCGGGGCCATGGGCCCCTGCACAGCAGGAGGCACTCGCAGCAGCAGGGCCGACATCTGATGGCGCATGGCTGCCCTGTCGTCGGATCGGCTTGTAGCCCCTGCTGAAGCTGCCCCGTTGCCGGATCGCGTCGCATCTGCCAGAGCCAGAACTGCACCGTTACCCGGGCAAAGCGTTGCCCCACAGACTTGCAGGGCCACCAACTGTGGCTCTGCATTCACTACTTCCTGTATGAGCTGCTCTCCCACGACTGCATCATAGAAGGCCGGACTCATCCGGCGATCATTCTGCTGGAAGCGAGCCTTTTCCCCAGGAGTGAGCAGGAACACCGCCGCCGTCAATGTCCCACCGAGCCTGGTCCGCGTGCCAATCTCCTGCCAGGTTCGTGGACCCCGTAGGTCCACTCGGGTCAGGACGGCTGGTCGGCATGGGGCGCGGAGAAGGTGTTGAAGGTCTCCCAGTGGGGGTACGTTGGACCCCTGGCGTACTGACAGTACGTGGAACGGTAGCCGTGGGAGGTACCGCGGTCCCCCCTGTAGCGGTCCGCGTGGGGGAAGCAGCACCAGGTGTCGGAGAATGAGCCAGAGCCGTAGCCAGCAGTAGGCTCAGCCGCAGGAGGGTCAAGGCCACCAGGCCCGACCGGCGCAGCAGTGACCAGGAGGAGCGCCGGGCTATCGTCGCCAGGCTCGCCGACTGCAGCGAGTTGGCCTGGTTCGCAGCGGCTTCTGGGGCGGTGGGCAGCACCAATGGACCAGAACGCTGGGGGAGGAAGATGGATGAGGCATGCTCAGCGTCATCTTCCCAGGTGAGCCATTCCTGCTCCTGCGCCGGAGAGAGGGCCGGCTCTGCCGCCTGGCTCGCTACGGCTGTCGACTCTACTGCTGGGGGAGAAGGGCGGCACTGGCGGAGGGCTCGCTGCTGTAGCTCCACCTGGCGAAGGAGACAAAGGGGCACTGGTTCCAGCAGAGGGATCAGCCAGGGAGGAATCGCCTTGAGCGGCGGGCTGACGAGGTTCAGAGACAGATATCGCAATCGGCTCCTTTCAGCTCATCTCGTGAAGGCCACCACAGAGATGGCCTCACACGCGCTCCCAGGTATCCAGCCCCCCATTCGCCACACGGACGCACAGATCCAGGTGCCCCCAAAGCAGGGGGAATCCGAAGGAGAAAGGCAGCTCTGATGGATGGACTGCTTTGAGCATAGCCCTGGCGACTGGACAGCGAGGGGAAAGGTATCAGCCCCTAACAGCAGGCAGCAGGCATGAAGAAAGATGGTCGTCGGGACAAGGGAAAGTCCCTGGGGAGGATGCATCAATGCCTGGTTGTTCTCCTCGCTGACCTCATTGTAGGCCTGATCCGCCGCCGTATTGTCCTGGTAGACCCACAGGCCCATGGTGCGTGGCTCACCAGGCCCGTTGCAGTCGGAGGCATCACCAAACGTCACTGAGCTGCTCGCCGGGACGGAGACGGAGAAGGCGCCGCCAGTCCATGCTGAGATCGTTCCGTTCTGCTGGATAGTGAAGGGATGAGCACCGGCGGCGATAAAGTCCTGCAGAATGTCCTCGGCGGTGTAGCTCAGGTCCGACGTGAGGGTTGGCGGGGAAGTCGCAGAGGAAAGAGAGGACGGCCTCGCTCTGGCCCCTGGAGACGACACCGATCTGGGTCCTGTGGAGCGGGAAGCAAGTGCACCTGGCTGACTTCGCCAGTACAGCGTTGCCACGAGCACCCCAGCACTGGCAGAGACGAGAGCCAGACAGAGCAGCAGCAGGGTCATGAGACGCTTTCTTGCATGCCCTGAAGCAGGAGGTGGCGGCGGGAGTGGGGGAAGTTCCCATGTTTTATCATACGGATAGGGATCTGCACCAGCTGTCGCGTCGGAGAGATCATTGCTCGTGGGAGACTGGGTCATTTCTTGCGGCAGCCTCGTCGGATCATCCGCGCACATCGCTCACCTCGCTTTTTGTAAAGCAGAAAAAATAAATAGCGAGATCAATCATGAAAGAGTACTCTATACTTCGTGCTCCCATCCGGCCTGAACTGCTCGCAAGGCTTTTCCACATGTTTTGTACGCATTGTAGAAGCGACAGCACACGCTGTCAAGGGACAGAGAAGGATGCCTCCCTCTTTAGACACAGCCATCATCGCGGATGAGGCCGTTCTCAACGCCCGGTACAGCTATAGCCAGACAGCGTGCGGATGCCTTCCGAGAAAGGCTATAAGTGACCAGTGTCTCGTAAACATGAGAAATCGTCTCCCAGCTCCGGGTGTCATACACCCGAGCCGGATCGAGTATCCCTGGCTTCCCCAATCTCTACCTTGACAAAAAGCCAGGGATGCTTCAGTCGAATCGTTCTTCGCGATCAGTGCGGGCGTGCTGATCGATACCTTCATTGTCCGCCCCTTGCTGGTACCTGCCATGGCGACCTTGCTGGGGCGCTGGAACTGGCTCTGGCCGGGTCGTCGCCTGCCGACGCCGATCGTTGGTGAAAGTGAAAGGCTATAATTGCTTTCTTCCTCCCCTGGTTTTTCGTCATCATCGAGACGTCAAAATCCTGGAGCCGTGCGGTCACGACGATGGAAACCGGTCCGCAAGATCCTCAGGCATGGCTGACGGGCGACCTTGCTTGCTACGTCATCCTGGTCATGGTCTCATGGCTCCTCAGCACGATTGGACTCATCCGGGGAGGCGATACGGCGGCTCTTGTGGGTAGATATGACGCACCTGGCGGCTTCTCTCCTGCGGCTGCCCAATTTCCTGGTCCCTCCCCTCCACTCGCCGCCCTCCGGCGAGCGCTTCATCGTTGCCAGGCTCCTCGTCCTCGTTGGGTTCTGAGTAAGCCTGGTCGGCTGTATCACCTCGTTGATCGAGCGCATCTGGATGCTGGTTGCTGATCGACCTCACTCGTGCCCCCCAGGAAACCAGGGAGCGCCCAACCAGGGCCTGCTGCTCCTGCCGGCAGGTGCCCTTTGAGGAGGGTGAGGGCAATGAGAGTGAGAGTATCAGCAGGCTCTTGCACTATGGAGCACCGAAACAGCACGATAAGGCCTCGGCTTCACACCGCGCGGCATCCGCCGGTGGCATCGGGCGCTTCCTGCATAGCTCATGCAGTATGCGTGTGCGAGTTATTCGGATGTCTGAAATGCCTGGGGGAGAGGGACACGGTGCGCTGGCCGCGCCCCTCCCCCGCCTCTCCCAGGTTGCCGGTAGCTTCATGGCCATTGGCTTCATGGCCATACGGTTTTCTTCGGGCCAGCCCTGCCAGCTGCTTCCCCCGGCTCTTCCAGCCCCCAGCTCCAGGAGACTCTGGGGGTGATCGCCAGATAGGTCCCGGCCCCGAGGTGTCCCTGGCGTTGGACGATCTCCGCGTCGCCGTGCAGCCGAATGCCGCGTGGCTGCCAGGGCTGAAGCGACTTCAGATCGTCGATCAGCAGGGATACCTGGCGATGGCCTGACAGAATATTGTTGTACTTGCGCGTAGCCTCTAACCGGTGACCGCCGACGTAGAAGCGTGTGCCGTCGAACTCGAAGCCCACCACATCGACAGTAGGCTGCCCATAGTCATCTACAGTACCGATCCTGGCAAGGGGCTGCGTTCGGAGAAAAGCCAGCTCTTGCTCGGAAAACATCCTGCACCTCTTTTCTTATCTTACTGCTCAGGTGGCCAGTCTGCGACCGCCAGCCGGGTCAGCAGGGCTACTGTAATGATGGCCGTCACCGTATGCATCACGATCATGGTCCAGAAAATGGGCACATCCATCCCTGGCGCCGGAAACAGGCCGCTCAGCGCCAGCACAGGATTGAGAAATGACACGAACAGCGCGGCCAGCGCTAGAAGGCGATAGAACCCCACGGGATGGCGCGCAAAGCGGCCAACCAGCACGAACGCGACCAGCGCCAGTACCAGAAAGAAGACGGTACTCCCAATGACAAACGGTGCCTGCAGGTAGGCGAAGCGGTCTGGAACGCCGAAGAAAGTAACCGCCAGGCTCCGTATCACCAGATTGACCAGGACAGCGACGATGATGGTCAGTGGTCCAACCCACACCAGTCTGCGCAGTGCAAACTTTGGCCGGGCAGAACGACCAGGAGGGGAGGCCATAGCTCTTTCCTTTCTTACTAAAAGTAAGTATACGGCTAAACAATTTCCCCCAAAAAAAGAACTGCATGCTCACTGCCAGCACAGGCCACCAGCACCACGACGGGTTCAGGACAGATTCGCGGACACCTGCATCAGCAAGCGGCGTAAGAGCGCCTGCTCGGTAGGCGACAGATTGGCTACCGTGCGAGCCTCGAGGTGCTGCCACACCTCCAGCACAGGCCGCTCAAGTGCACGACCACGCTCCGTCAGATAGATGCGCACGATGCGCGCATCCTCCGGGTCTGTCCGGCGTTCGATCAGTCCCGCACGCTCCAGGCGTTGGAGCATCTTGGTCGCCGTCGGAGGTTCAACCCCCAGGCAGGCGGCCAGCTGCGATGGGGTCATGCCTTCCTCCTTCCAGAGTTGAAACAGGAGCATTTCCTGGCCAGTATGCAATCCCAGCTTTTGCAATGCGGCTTCAGCACGCGCGCGGTGTGCTCTATGAATCTGAAGCAACTGAAACCCTATGTAGTCCTGAATCGGGAGCACGATTCCTCCTTCTTTTTGTTAGCCGTCTAAATAATAACACACGATCATGTTGTCGTCAAGGGGTCAGGCAAGGGCATCAGGGCTTTCCCGTGCCCACCAACCGAACAGTGACCCGTGAAGTCGAAAGGCATGTGACGGCCGTGCTGACCCTGCAGCTTGGCTGGCTCATGATGCAGCGTCGCCTGATCTCAGCCCGATTGGATCGCCGAACTGTCGAGGGCTTGACCCGGCGCTTTCTCCAGAAATATGGCTGGGACACCTTGAAGCCCCTGATCGAAGAGACCGTTCAGTCGCTCTTCCTCCGCCAGTTCCAGCGCGAGGCCAGGAACAATCTGCAGCGCTGGGTCCGTCTGGCGAGCAGCCGCGAGATTGTTCGCCCGCTCAAACGTCTTACCGCGCTCTTTCCTGCCAGCGGCGAAGAGCTGCTCTTTACCGAAGGGATTCTCTTCGGCAGCACGCCTTTTCGGGCTGCTCTGGACTGGGCAGCTCGTCGTTTTCTTGAGCCGGGCTATCAGCGGCATCGTAAGGTCTTGCTCATCATCTCCGATGGAACGTTCCCCTACGAGGAATGTGCCTTAATCACTGCCAGATTGTTCAAGCGACGCGGGGTTGTCATCATCAGCGGTCTGATTCATCGCCAGCGGCTGCTTGACCGGCTCGTCCGAAGCGCACCACCGTATTGGCCCCCAGGAGCCAGATGCATGCTTGAGCTGGCATCAGAACTACCCGAAACAGCAGGTGCGATGGACACGACCGCTAAAAGCCTGGTTCCATGTGGCAAGAAGTGCTGCTATCAGCTCAACCATGCCGGTCTCCTGGAGCCTTTGTTTGATTTCCTGTTGGATGATCCTGTCGCCGCCGCTGACTGAGCTGGGGCTCCCTGGACTCATCACGGCGCTGATCCGGGCTTCGCGCAGCACCGTCTGGACGCTCTCCCGCATGGCTGAGACCTCCAGGCTCCCTGAGTCGCTCAGGCTGCTCCCAGGCGTTCTCGCCCCGCCGGGAACGCTGCACCCTGTCAGGACAGGTAGAGAGGAGAGGCGGCGCTCGCCTGTCTGCCGGGAGGAACGAGCCAGCCCCAACCAGAGCACTCCCACTCGCGCCGGGGCCTGCCCCTTCCAGGGAGCTGAGGCGGGTGGACTGCTCAGCGGCATCTCCCGCGGGTGAGCGGTGCCATGCTGCGGCCCTCCATGCTGCTCTTGCTGCAAGGAATAGTTCTTACTGCTCTCGCTGCCCAGGCTCGTCACTTCGAGCATCTCGGCACCCGGCGTTCCACGCAGCGATGCTCGAAGGGCCTCACCAGCCGCTGCAGGGCCTCAGCGGCTGGTATCATGACCGTACAACAGCGGTCACTGCTGACTGCTTTTTTGGGATGCTCGAAACGGCTTGACGGAGACGGCTCCTGATGCTATCCTGGAGGAGGGGCCGTCAGAAGCAGCGAAGAAGCCCGTCTGGGATTGAAACGTTCTTGGAGCGCCAGGGAGCGGCAAAACGACTTTTGGTCAGAAGCAGCGAAGAAGCCCGTCTGGGATTGAAACATCATCTGGGTGGCCGGGAATCTCCAGGGGGTCAAGTCAGAAGCAGCGAAGAAGCCCGTCTGGGATTGAAACGTCGGCCAACTGCGGCCCACTCGTCGGCCCTTCCGGGTCAGAAGCAGCGAAGAAGCCCGTCTGGGATTGAAACGTCGGCCAACTGCGGCCCACTCGTCGGCCCTTCCGGGTCAGAAGCAGCGAAGAAGCCCGTCTGGGATTGAAACAGCTGCCTTGGCCTGGCGGGCACTGAGGGAGGGGAGAGGGGTCACCCAGACAGGACCTGGTGTTTCAGCAGCCAGCCAGCGCTGCACTCGCTGCTCGATCGGTCCGCTCGGGGCACCGCGTTGGTCGGGTGCCAGTGCGAGGCTGCAGGCCAATGAGATGCTGGCTGGCGCTGCAGTGCAGGGGGGCCAGCAGGGAGGGAGCCGGAGAGGAGAGTGGGTGCCCCATGAGGTGAGGTGAGCCAGGAGGAGACGGGACAGTCGAGCGGGATCTGGCTCCCTCTCCAGCAGGCGTGGGCATCACGGGCATCAGCAGCCCCCCTCTCTCTGGACCAGGAGAGGAGCAGCGAGCAGCCATCGGGGGCGGTATGCTGGGGGCGGTGTCTGGCCGTCAAGTCAATGGTCACCCACGGACGGCGCCGTCCATGCCTCCCGTTGCTGCTGAATGGCGCGGAACGAGGCACGGTCTGCTCCGGCTGGAAGCCACCTCTGGGGGATTTGTCTGGTGAGGGGGTGGAGAGCAAGCGGTCCCAGTGTGGCTTGCTCCCTGCCCTGGCAGCCGTCCCTCCACGGAATGCCGCTGCGGGCCCCGACACCGGCTGCCCTGCCAGGCGCTCCCCTCGCCAGCGGCTTTGGCTTTGCCCCGGGGCCGAAGAGACGCTCCGCCGTCACAGGCCCCTCCTCGGAGCAGGGGCGGGTCTGGATCAACGCCACCCAATCTTTCGCTGGGGTCCCAGAGGAGGTCTGGGCCTTCGAAGTCGGCGGCGATCAGGTCTGCGCTCAGTGGCTCAAAGACCGCAAAGGGCGGGTGCTCACTTTCCAGGACATCGTGCCGTATCAGCCGATCGTGGCAGCGCTGGCGGAAACCATCTAGTTGATGGAACAGATTGACGACGTGATCGAAGAACACGGGGGCTGGCAGGACGAAGGCAGGCGCAGCGACCAGCTCCCAACAGATCCCCCGGCCGCTCCTGTCAAGGTTTCTTCGTGAGCGATGCGAGCCTGGCTCAGGTGATGAGCCAGCTCAGAGGGGATGCTTGGGGCAGGTGGCTGTGGTCTGGTTTCCTACGGCCAGAGGTGATCTACTCTGGCGCTGCGGACAGCATTTGCCCCAGCCTCTGATAGGGATAGTGCTACGTAAGCTGTCACCAGTCGCAAAGTAACTGATGAGGTAGATGACAGAATCCGTGCGCAGTCCCTCCTCTTTTTTTACTGAATGGGGAAGCGTCCCATGACCTGATTGTACTCTTTTTGTGCATCAGCCAGCGAGAGCCGCGAGTAGATTTCCAGAGATTGCCGACTCTCATGACCTGAGTACGGTTGGATCAGCGCATCATCAATGCCCTGCTTTTTGAGCCAGGTGAACAGAAAATGCCGCCATTTGCGAGGCGACATGGATCGGCTAATCCCCGCCGCCCTCGCGTAGCGCTCCAGCATTTTGCGCACGCCGCGGTCCGTATACTTCTTCTTGCGCACCGACTCGAAGAGATAGGTCGCCTGCTTCTCACGCATGCGTTGCATGTGCAAGGCGAGCAGTTCACGGAACGGAACTTGGCGGTCCTTGTCTCCTTTTCCATGATTGATGCGGATCTGGCAGCGTTCCACATCCACATCCGCCAGACGAATACTGACCAGCTCACTCACGCGCACTCCGGTATAAAACAAGGTTTTGATCAGGATCATATCGGCGAAGTTGCGTGTTTGCCAGGCGACCTGATAAAACTGGCGCAGTTCCTCCTCGGTTGGGACCTCCGGGAGGCGGTGCTCCGCTTTGGAAATCTCTACCTCCAGTTCTGTCCGTAAGGCGCGGAAGACGCTCTTGAGATAGGGATAATCCGGTCGTTCAGCTCGCAAATATTTCGCCAGTTCCCTGGCTTTCTTCTTTGGAGAGGTCCGGTGACTGTTCATGATGCGGCCTCCTGCCGAATGGGAAGGCGTTCGGTCATATCCAGCCGCAGGATGCCATACGGATTGACGTGGCCGTAGAAGAGCGGCGTCAGAACCCGATAATCTTCTTTGGTCAGGTACTGGCAGAGGAAAATGATCTTGATCGCGCCCAAGCTCGGAGAGGGCCTGATAGGTCGGATGCTGCAGATTGTTGCGGGTAAAGCGCCGCAGGATCGCCTCGGTCTCTGCTGTTCCCAGGCGCAGGGCTGTGGCAAACTTGATCATCTCGTCATATTGGTTCTTGATCAGGTCCCAGTCAATCGGCTTGCTCAAGATGGGTTGCAGATGCTCATACTCGCTGGGATTCCCCGCTTCAGGCCGAGCGAGTTTTTGCGAGGCAATATCCTCAGCCGAGGTAACAAGCGAAAGCCGAGCAAGTGGCAGAAGGCGAAGGCCACCTCGCTCTGCCCGTGGGTATCCACGTAATTTTTCTGGATCGCCGCGCTGGTGCAATGGCGCAAGATCCCTTCGATCATCGCTGCCACCTCCGAGGAGGAGCAACTTTTGAGCTGGGAGTAAATGCACACCGACTTCCGTTCCACGTGCCAGTAGATCATGATGCCTGGCCCCCGGTAACGAATATGCCACTCGGTCAGCAGGTTCTGGTTCCAGGCCCCGAATTTCTTGGAGTCCGAGGCGCAGGCGGTCGTGCCCTCGCCCCAGATCTCCGCTCGGCGGATCTCAAAAATCGCACTGGCGACGTGGGCAAAGGCGTTGCGCAGTTGTTCTTTGTGGATGTAGCGGCTGTGCACGTAGCGCAGGTCGGAGTAGGTCGTTTCTGGATCGGCACTGGGCAGGCGTTTGAAGCCAGTATTGGTGCCCAGGCCATAGAGACAGAGCAGGAGCCGCCGGTGCAAGACCTCGCGCGGCAGTCGTTCGCGGCTGGCCACGCTGGTCAGGAAGTCCAGGAAATCGGTGCGCAGCGCCGTTTCTTTCAGCATATCAAGCAGGTTCGTGTTCGACCAGCGCTTGCCCACTTCCCGTTTGAGGCTGATCAAGTTGCGCGGCTTCGGTTGGGCCTCCAGGGGCGTGAGCGAAATAGCTTTCTTGCGGTGGGGCAGGAGTCGCACTTTGCTGCCCAGGCGTGGCATGGCAGCGTCGAGGGAGCGCAGCGCGGCCTGCATGGCAGTTTTGACCTGCTCGATAAAGCGATCCGCTTCGTGCGGCTAATGCAGGGCATCGTAATAGGTCGCCCGATTCTGCTCAAAATCGGTCGGCAGATCGTCATCGGGGTTGCGGAAGCGATTGGCTCCCACCACCCAGATCTCCTTCGTGCGCACTTTTTCGCGCAGGGCCTCGAGCACACACATCTCGTAGTTGAGCCGGTTAACCCGCTCGGCGCCGTCGGCCTCTTTCTCGACCACGAACTCGCGCCATTTCGGGGCAACCACCTCTTCGATTGGAATGACTTCCTCTTCCAGATAGAGGGGTCGCGGGCTGCGCACATAGTCCTTGACGAGCTGGACGGCCCGGATCCCGGGCGGTAAACTCGTTGTTGGAGCGAAAGTCGAGGATGTCTAGCAATTCTGGGACCATGCGGCGGTAATGATGGCTGTAGGAGGCACAAATAATCGTATGCACAAGGAGGGTCTGATGCAGGCGCAGAACGTGAGTCTCTGGCGTCATCCAAATTTCCTGAAGCTGTGGATTGGGCAAAGCGTTTCGCTCTTTGGCGACCAGATCACCTTGCTCGCTGTGCCGCTGGTGGCCGTGGTGACGTTGCACGTTCCTGCCGCACAACTGGGTTTCCTCGGCGCTACGGAAACCGCCCCGATCCTGGTTCTGGGACTCATGGCAGGGGTTTGGGTCGATCGGTTACCACGGCGCCTGCTGCTGATTGGTGCAGATCTTGGGCGGGCGGTGTTACTGCTCCTCATTCCTCTGGCAGCATGGCTCGGCCTGCTGCATATGCTGATCCTCTATATTGTAGCGTTTGGCGTGGGGACGCTTTCTGTCTTCTTTGGGGTAGCATATCAGGCCTTTCTTCCAACGTTGCTTCCACGCGAACAATTAATCGAGGGCAACAGCACGCTTGAGATCAGCCGCTCAGGGTCTCAGGTGGCTGGCCCAGCGATCGCGGGCTTCCTGGTGCAATTCGTCACTCCCCCTTTTGCTATTCTTCTCGACGCTGGCTCCTTCCTCTGGTCTGCTCTTTGTGTGAGCCTGATCCGCGCACAGGAGCCTGGACCACCACCGCGGCGCGAGCAGCGGCATCTCTGGGCGGAGATGATGATAGGGCTTCGCTTTGTGTTTGGCAATCCGATTCTGCGAGCGATTGCCGGCTGCACTGGAACCGCCAACCTCTTCGGCAGTGTGATTACGACTATCCTTGTACTGTATTTGGTTCGCGACCTCGGAGCGACTGCCGGGCTCCTGGGGATTATCTCTGCCAGTAGTAATCTTGGCTTTCTCTTTGGCGCAACACTCGCACGGCGCACTGCCACGCGTTTTGGCCTCGGCAGGACCCTGGTGGGTGCTCCCATCCTGGCAAGCATCGGCGCCTTGCTCATCCCGCTGGCACGCGGTCCGCTCATGCTCGCTGTGCCCCTGCTTATAGGAGCGCAGTTCCTGGGGAGTCTTGGGGGGACCATCTATAGTATCAACCAGTTGACATTACGACAGACGATTACCCCGGAACGCCTGCAGGGACGGATGAGTGCAAGTATGCGCTTCATTGTGATTGGAGCCATGCCAATAGGCGCACTCCTCGGGGGGATGTTAGGGCAAACCATCGGCTTATGGCCGACATTAGTGGTCGGAGCCGCCGGTCGATTGTTCCCGGTCCTCTGGGTGTGGTTCTCCCCTATTCGACACACCGCCGATCAATGGCTCGCGAAGGAATCTGCACAACTTCCGGTATAAATAGCACCAGGGAGAGCGCGAATCGATGAAAGGTATCTCCTCTTCGAGTAGTGGTACCAGGGAGCTTGTACTCGCATTCCCCACTACTTTGCGGCTGGTGACAGCTTACGTAGCACTCCCCCTGAGAGCGTCTCCGTTCCGCCACGGAGAGCTGAACGGTGCCCATAAAGCGTTCAGCATCGTCGTGATCCGTTGGCGTACCGGCCCGACTCATCGAGCACAACAAATGGGGCACCCTGCTGCTGGCACGGCTGGGATAGGTAGATTGCTTGCGCTTGCGTCTGGCCGCCACCCCTCTTGTTTCATCACCCGCTTGGCGCGCTTTTTCCCCATCTTGAGCAGGGCCGCCGGCTTGCGATGGCCCGGCGTGTCATCGATGTCGTGCCACCTTTCGCCAGCGATGGCGACCTGCTTGCCTTTGTGCGCCTGCTTTCCACGCAGATACAGCCGGTTGCGGGCGATCCCCAATGCTCGTGCCACCTGGCTTTTCGTGTAGGAGCTGCCCGGCTGACACCATTGATGACCAGTTCCACGCCGTCCCCACTGCGTGATTGCTATCGGTGGGTGGCCCGCTCCGAAGGCGGGCGCAGCTGCGGAACCCGGCCAGGGAGTGGTTCAGACGAAGAGGGACGCTGCACGCGGTCGGCCCGGAGGCGCTGATGGTGCTGGAGCTGCTCCCGCTGTTGCTGATGAGGAGAGGGATGGCGACCAGAGTGGAGCTGGAGCAGGGGCCAGTCCTGCGCGGCTGAGGGGCTGGCAGGTGTGGGCAGCGTCTCCCCTGTGCGCCGGCGAGGCGACAAGGGACTGTAGCCCGGTCCAGCCTTGGGCAGGCAGGGTGTGAGAGACTGAGAGACGGGGAGCAGGATGTATGGGATCAGTCGCCCAGCTGGCGCCGGAGCTGCTCGACGAGGTCGCGGCTGCGCTGCGTCGTGGGATGCTCGGGGCCCAGGGCCTGCTCGGTGATGGCGCGGGCCCGCTCAAGCAGCGGGAGGGCCTCGCTGTGGCGGCCCAGGGTGTAATAGAGGAGAACGAGGGTGTTGAGGGCAGTGGCGGTGTCTGGGTGATCGGAGCCGAGGACGCGCTCGCGGATGGAGCGGGAGCACTCGGCCAGCGGAAGAGCCGCCTGATAGCGCCCCTGCTCGCGCAGATATCTCACCACCTGCTTAGTCTGTCTTCTGAGGGGGAGAGGCTTCCTCCTCGGCCAGCTGGCGCGGGACCAGCTGGAAGAGGGGCCCCATTCGAGGGCAGTCCGAGCTGCCACCGCCTGGTCCAAGAACAGGCGGCCTCGAATCAGAGAGAGGAATTCATAGGTCCTCTCCGAGAGGGGGCGCCGGCTATTCTTCGGTCGCTGCTCACGAGCCTGGAAGAGGGCTTCCAGGAGGCAGAAATCGTCGTTGCGTATGGGCCACTGGATCAGGCCAGCCAGATGGGGCAACCGTTCCCTATCCAGCCGCAATTCAAGAGGAGGAGAGAAACGATACAGGAGGTCCTCAAGAGGAGGATGGGCCTTTTCCTGAGAGTCAACAGAATCCACGGACATGAGCAGTACCACCTTTCTCGTTCTGTGAGAACAGATGAGAACAGAGAGTCTGGAAAGGTGGGATCATCGGTGACAGATGTCCCCTCTAGGAGGAGGTGTGAGTCAGCACTGACGAGAGGAAGCGTTGCTGCAGAAAGGTCACCAGCTCTGTATTAAAGCGCTTCGGTTCCTCGATGAACGCGGCATGCCCAGTGGGATAGAGCGAGAGGGTGACTGTGGCTCCCGCGTCCTCGAGCTGCCGGGCGATCTGGTGAGCCAGCATCTGAGGGACCAGTCTGTCAGACTCGCCGTGGATGATGAGCGTTGGCAGCCGAAAGTCGTGCCAGGGAATACTCTCTCTTGCCTGGACGGCTGGCAAGGGAGGAAGGAGGCTGGCCAGAGAAAGGCGCTGCTCGTCCACTGACTCGAGGAGCCCGGTTAGCGCCAGGCAGCTTCCGCCCAGATGTCGCTCAAACTCTCCGAACACCGGTGGGTTCATCGTCAATCCGGTGGTAAAACGCACCAGCCACGTCAACGGCTCAGACAGGTCGAAGGGCGCGGGAGCATCTGTCCCTGTTCCTGTGAATACCTCAGCGAGGCGTTCAAGGAAGAGAGGTGTGCCCACGAACACCAGGCCAGCAATCGTTTGTCTGCGAGGCGATTGACGGAGCAGCTCACCGACCAGTATCCCTCCCAGCGACCAGCCGACGAGGACCACCGGGAGATAGGCCGGGAAGGGCGAAGCCGCCAGGACAGTAGCGAGCTCCGCTGTCCAGCAACCCAGGCTCTCCGTCTAGCCGCCCTGGAGCGACCAGGAAGGGGCCCACGTCAGCACGTTCCATCCGGCCTCGGTCAGTGGGAGGATCTGCTTGCGCCAGCAGTAAGCAGGCTGGAGGAAGCCCGGCACAAGCAGCTCGGTGCCCACGGCAGGGGAGTGCCTTGCAGGGGCGTAGTAGACGGAAAGCTGCATTCCTGGACGGTCAGGGAGAGTGAGCAGACATCCGGATCAGGGAGTCCTACCACAAGAATGTGGCTTCGATCACTTCCTTGGAACGGCTTACACCGGCATCTGGCCCCGGTCATGCTGGCCTACCGTTTTCTCAGGCGCTCTCGTCTCGCTCTTCCTTCCGGTGAGGTATTTTCCCCCTGCGGCAGGAGAAACTCGCTGCCTGGGGTGCATCGGCAGGTGCTCCTCTGGCTCTTCCAGGATCTCGTCTGCTGGTTGATTCACACCCAGCAGATCGAGTTCTTCCGTCCCAGGAGAAACTAACAAAGTAGTACCAGGGCGTCAGTCAAGTAACAGAGACAATCGGTGACAAGCCAGCAATCACGACGGCCAAAACGTGCTGGGCCATCACGTCTTTCGCAATGGTCCGGTCTCCCCGGCTCCACTGCACTGCGGGACCGAAGATGGCCCAACTGATGACCTGCGCCGTGGTTTCTACTGTTTCCCGGCCAATGGGCACCAACGAGGGGACCTGGTTCAGCCAGCGCACAAAGACCCCCTGGAGTTCTTGCTGCAAAGCGACCTCGAAGAACGGCACAAACTGCCTATCGGCTGGCTTGAGGTGATACTGCCAGAGGGCCAGAAAATCGAACACGGCGAGAAGAAGCTGGCGCAAGGTGCTCATCTGTAGGGTGGATGTGGCGGGAAGCTGGCTCTCTAACGCATGGTGAAACTTCTCGCGCATCCAGACCTCTAAGAGGGCATATTTGTCTTCAAAGTGAGCATAAAAGGTAGCCCGGTTAACCGTTGCGCGCTCTGTGATGTCTGCGACCCGGATAGAGTGAATGGTGCGTCCCTCTTCAAGCAATGAGCTGAACGCTTGCAGCAACAACTGACGAGTCCGTTTGACCCGTGGATCGTTCTCATTCGCCGGTGTGGTCATTGTTCCCTCCTTCCCCTGGAAATGTCCTCATCCTCCCCCTTGTGAAAAGCAACAATTGCCTCCCCGTGTTGTCTACACAACGATCAGGCTGGTTTGCTGATTGCTTCCTGTTTAGAGCCAGCTTACTATTCCTCCTGTGTAGTATACACGAAAGTGTTAGTTAGATAACACTTTTGTCTATCCGACATCTTTCTGTTCACTTGCTAGATGTGGTGGCCATCAGATGCAGGGCACCTGTCCCGGCAGGGCGTGTTTTGCCGCAGCGAGAGCACACAAAGATGGAGGAAGGGCTATCTCAATGCAACCAAGAGTCATTACGCGATCTCTCTCCTGGAGGTGGTTTTCGTGATCGTCATTACAACTCCCACTGGCCTGATCGGCCATCAAGTACTGAACAATCTGCTCGGAACTTCCGAGCAGATCCGTGTGATCGTGCGCGATCCCTCTCGTCTGTCCCCGCGCGAGCGTGAGCGGGTCGAAATCGTGCAGGGATCGCATGGTGACCTCGACGTGGTTACCAGGGCGTTCGCAGGAGCAGACAGCGTGTTCTGGCTTGTGCCCCCGGACCCCCGGGCCGAGAGCGTTGAGGCCGCCTATGTGGGCTTCAGCCGACCAGCGTGCGACGCCTTCAAGAGCCAGGGAGTCAAGCGGGTGGTTGGCGTCTCGGCCTTCGGTCGTGGAGCAGCTGTGTCCGGAAAGGCTGGCAATGTCACGGCATCGCTGGCGATGGACGACCTGATCGCCAGCACGGGGGTCAGTTACCGAGCTCTGGCAATGGCCCCTTTCATGGAGAATCTGCTCCGTCAAGTCGAGTCGATTAAGCACCAGGGCGTGTTCTTCGACATGGTATCTGGGGACCTCAAGCAGCCAATCTGCGCCACCCGCGATATTGCCACCATTGCCGCCGGGCTCCTGCTCGATCGCACCTGGAGCGGAGTCGCCAGTCGCCCGGTGCTCGGTCCCGAGGATCTCTCCTACAACGACATGGCGCAGATCATGTCCCAGGTGTTGGGCAGGCCAGTGCGCTACCAGCAGATCGCAGGTTCAGCCCTGAAGGCCACGTTGATCAGATATGGGAGGTCCGAGGCTATGGCGCAGGCCCTGGTCGATATGATGGCGGCCTACGATCAGGGACTCGCCACCGCCGAGCCGCGTACCCCCGAATCCACCACTCCCACGAGCTTCCGCCAGTGGTGTGAGGAAGTGCTCAAGCCAGCCATCCTGGCCTGAGCACCATTACAAACGAAAGGAACAACATGAGCACCATTACAAACGAAAGGAACAACAAACGAAGCACCTCGACTGAGGCAGCTGCGTCTCAAGGAGTTGGATAGCTGCCTGTGGGAGCGCAGGTGCTGTCTGCAACCGCTTCAGGGGAAGCAGGGCACTGGTCTGTGAGCATGCGGCCAGGTGGCGCGAGGCTCGCGCTTTTTCAGGCTTCACAGCCAAGCTCTTGCATGGCTGCTTCTACCAGCTTTCCTACTTCTCTGGCTTGCCGATGATACGCTGGAAGATGCTCGTGAGTGAAGACCTGCAAGGCCAATGTCACGCATTGCTAGCCCTTGCGCAGAGCAGTGCATGTCGCCTGCTGGTCCCATGCTGCCAGGGCTTCCCCAAGGTCCAGATAGGTAAGTGCCAGATTGTATTGGGTTGATGCCCATTCAAACGGCATCTGCTGGTGGGTGTAGACCTCCAGCGCCGCGCGGGAACAGGCCACCGCCTGCTCCTGGTTGGTCCGCAGATTACCCAGCGGGCGCAGGTTAAAAGCAATACCTGTGCCAATCAGCGTGGCGGCATCTTTGCGGCGCATCAGGCTGCGCGCCAGGGTCCAGCGTTTCCACCCGCTTGACCACGTAGGGAAGGTGGGCACGCTCCCGCTCGGCCTGCGCCTCGGCCTTGCGCTTGCGCCGTGCGGCTTCTTCTGCCGTGCGGCGCTTCGTCACGTCGGCGCGAAACGCCGCGAAGGTAAGCAGCCCTGCAAAGACGATGATGCCACCGGCCAACCAGGGATGGGCTAGTGCCTGGCCGGTCAGCGTCCAGGTGCGCGGGTCCGTCGCGCCGCTGACGCCGATGGTCACCAGGGCTTTAAGGAAATCTCCTATCAAAGCAAGGCCGACAAGGCCCTATACCCCACAATGATCTTCCAAACGGCCTGCTTGCCAGGCCGCCAAGGCGATTACCCCGAGGGCCGCATCCGTCGGGGCTACCCGCATGGCCACCGCCGACCAGCCAAAGACGAGAGGACGCTGTAACCGAAAACAGATGAAGGTACGTCCAAAGAAACGTTCGATGGAGGTGCGCTTGCCTGGCTCCTCGGCGATCCAGGTGGGAGGCAGACCATTCCGCCGTTTCTGGCGTTTGGGGGTCCACGGCAGGACGGCGCGGGCGCCCAGGACGGTGTGAATCCAGGCGATCAGTTTCAGGCCCCAGGAGCCAGCATCCAGATGGATCACGCGGGAGCGCACCTGGAAGAGGCGTACCGTCCAGGCGAGCAATGGGCGGGCCAGGGGCGCATCGTGGACATTGGCGGGTGAGGGCAGAAACAGGAGCGGCAAGCCGGTCCCACGACAGAGCAGAGTATGGACGCGGTAGCCTAACAGGAGCGGGCGGGAATGGCGGCCACCAGCTGGCCCTCCAGAGGATGACGGCCTTCCTTTGCCGTAAGAAGGGATCATCCTGTTCAGATTCAGTTTGCTGTTGTAGTTCTTTTGGGGGGTCTTTCTCGTGTTCCTGGTCTGGCTCTTCTTTGCTCCCCCACTCTGGATTGAGATCAGTGCTTCCCTCATCGCTGTGGCCCTGCTGGTGAGTGCTGCGCTCTGGAGGAATCCGGTTCCCGAGGAGAGGCTCGCTACAGCCAGGCGGGAGATCGCTCTCTATCAGGCCAGAAGCGGCGAGTATGCCCCGCTCTCAGAAGAAGAGCGGCGGGCCTTGCTGCTGCAGCGCATCACTTGACTGATTCCCTGTCGCAGCGAGCAGCTCGCTTCGTACCACAGAGAGAGCAGCACAGTGCGATCAGAGGAGGCTGTCCCTTCCTGCTCAGGGCGAGGAAGAATCCGTACGCTGTTCTCCTGAACAGGACTCCTGTTCCTGATGACCGCTTTTGGGAGTCTATCGCTGGACACGGATCTAACGCTGCCAATAGATGCCTTGCCGCTCCGCATCTTCACCTTTACCCTGAGTCCTTCTGCGTATCAGATCCATCAAGCCTATGCTGGTTCGCTGGTGCTCCTGGGGCTGGTGATTCCTGGCTTCGCTTCTGATTCGCTGGGTACTGCGCTGGACCTTGCCAGATCAGCTCTGACGAGGCCACAAGAAAGATCCCTTCTGTTGCAACTCATGCCAGGCACGTTGCACGCGCCGCACACTTTCGTAGGAGACGCCGAACTGCGCTGCGACTTGGCGCAGGGAGACCCCTTGCTTCAGGAGGGCCAGCACATGGGGCCACTCGGAGAGAGGGATATGGAAGCGGGCAAGGCGGGCAGCATCGCGCCAGCGGTGCCTGGCAGGTGCCGATGCAGCCTGGTCTTCCGAAGCCTCACTGCTGCAGGTCTCAACGTACTGATGGAGCCTGGAAAGTGTCGACAGGGGGGTCGACGCCCGTCGGTTCCGCTCTCGCCACCGTTCTTCACAGACTGCTGCGTGACACGCCGAGACGAGGTGAGGTAAGCAAGATTCGGCGTCTGTTCTTTTGCTCTGCTGTTATCATGTTTTTGGAGATATCTAGCATACAAATGCGTTCCAGGCAGGATAGGATAGCAGCGCATGCCTGACTGTTGTGACCTCCATCGACTAGGGTAGTAAAAATCCTTCTCTGGCCTCGTTGTTTGGCGTTACTGGTCCTTGCCATGTTGGCGGGAGTGTTGCTTCATGAAGCCAGCGGGTCAGGAAGCGCAAAAGAAATGCTTGACAGACTGCCCTCTCTTCTGGTATGATAGCAACTGCCACGAGCGAGGCTGAATCTCTTCAGCCTCGCTGGTTGGGGAGCCGTAGTGTAGTGGCCTAACACGCCTGCCTGTCACGCAGGAGATCGCGGGTTCGAATCCCGTCGGTTCCGCTCGCACCAGTGTGCTGTCAACAGCAGCCCTCTGGTTTCCTCGTACTCAGTCACCCCGTCCAGCATGCGCAAGATGGGCAGAAAGGCTGGACGGGGTTTCAGCGCCGCAATCATCTTATTCTCCAGATCGTAGTACAGTCCCCCTGGCTCCAGCAACATCGTCACCATCTCCCGTTTCTCCTCGGGCGTGGCCATCTCCCACAGGGCTGCCATCTCGGGCAGATGTTCACCCGCCTGGGTCACTTCTGCGAGCGTCACCCCGTTGACTTCGGGGACCTCCAGTTTCCTGAGTGCCAGCTCTGTTGCGGCCATTTCGGCCTGAAATTCCTTCTCATCAATAAACCCCTCGCAATACACCTTGAGCGTACGCGCCTTCTTGAGCAGCAGTCGCTCCTTCTCCCGCTCAACTGCCTCAGACGTGGTTCCTGATGCCGCCTGGGCCATCATTTCCTGGCGGATGTGCTCACGCCAGTGTTCAGGCAACTGGAGACGCTTGAGCAGGTGGCCAAACTGCTCCTCTACCAGGTTGGTGCGCACCATCAAGTTGCCGCTGGTGGAGCAAGGAATACGGCGCGTTTTGGCTGCGTCCCGGTAGTAATTTCGCCGATTGGCAGGCGTGTTCCCCGTATCACAGCGCAGCGTCAGGCCGCAATGAATGCAAGCAATGTATCCCGCAAATGGGTAGATCTTCCGGACGACAACCGTGCGGGTTTGGACGTGGCACAAGGATTTTGAGAGAGCACGGATGTGTTGCCACTCATCATACGTGAAGATCGCCGGATGCTGGCCTCGAAACCGCTGCCCCTTGTAGCGGATGGTCCCCCGATCATCGCCGGGGGCAAAGGCCGCATAGAATTCGTTCCGTAACATAGCATTAATCGTATCCTTCGTGAAGAGTCGATCTCCAAACCGCTTGCTGCTGGTACGGTAGCCAGCCGCGTTCAAGGCAGTAGCAATTTCCTCGGCAGTCTTTCCCTGCATGCGCAACTCGCCTATCAAGCGGACGCCTGGATATTTGTCTGGGTCAATCTCTAGCGGCGATTTTGGCCCTCCCGAGCGATATCCAAAAGGGATATCGCCGTTATGCAGTCCCTGGACAGCCCGCTCCCTTTTCCCTTTGCTCGTGTGCCTTGCCAGGCTGTCCGAAAAGTAAGCCGCAAAGGCCGCGAGAATCGTCAGCTGCAATTGTCCTTCTGGAGAGGAATAATCGATGTGCTCCGAAAGGGAAAGGAACGCAGTGCCTGCCTGGGAGAGAATGCGAAAGCTCTGCAAGGTCACCATCACGTTCCTGGACCATCGGTCCAGGGTATGGACGATCACGACCCGGATACGCTTTGCCTGGACGTCCTCGAGGAGCCGCTTAAAAGCTGGACGTTTCGCAATGTGTTCTCCCCGCGCACTACGCTCGTCGTCCTCATAGAAGACCGGCTCTGGTAATCCGTGCAGCTTCGCCGCCTCGCGAATGGCACGCTTCTGGGCCTCGAGACTATAGTTGTCTTTCTGCATTTCGCTGGAACGGCGCACGTAGCCGGCGACAAGACCTGACTCTGGTGAAGTCACCGTTCACCCCCTGCGCTCACTTCTTCTGCCCCGGCTTCTCTCCCTGCAGAGAGGAGACCGACAGTCCTGCGGGGCACCCTCTTTCTGCGTCGAGTAATTGATCCTGTAAAGCACGTCGAATAATCCGAGCGACCAGTCGACAAAAGGCGAGGACCTCTGGGGGAAGAGGTTCTTCTTGGGAATTATACTGCTCATGCGTCGGATGGTCCATACATCTTCTCCTTCAGAAGAAGCGATCATTCCTTGTCTCAGAGCAACAATAGTCCATGATAGGCGGAAAGGAGTGGGAAGGCAGAGGAACACCCAGGGATCACTCACGGTGATCCCTGGGAACGGCACGGGAACCAGGCGGGAAGCAGCGGGGGTGAGCGGAAGAACCAGGGGACCAGCTCAGGCCCCTTCCTCGGGAGAGGAGCAGGAAGGGCGCAGGGGCGGTTCCTGCTGCCCTGCTGGTGTCAGGGGGAACGCTCCCGCCAGCGGGGCACACGCCCGCGCCCGGCGGATCACCTGCAGGAGGGTCTGCAGCTGCCGTTGATCCTCTTCCAGGACGTCGTCCGTGGGCGTGCGCACGCCCCGACGCTTGCGCCGGTCGAGATACGCCCGCTCGCGGGCCAGCGTGCGCTCGAGCCATTGCTCCCAGACGTGGAGCTGCTCCCGTGATGTCCCGCAAAAGGGGCAGACCCCTGCCGCGGGTCCAGGTGGTGATCCTGTCATGTCAGCCGCTCTCCTTTCTTGCGTCTTGCCTTCCCGCCTGGCTGATGGGCGGGTTCCTGATGGCGCTCGGACCTGGAGCCTGCCGGCCACTGGTCCGCTCTGGGGTCACTCCCAGAGGGTGGCAGCCGCCGCGTGCTGCTCCGGGGCCACCTGGCCCTGCCCTCCGCGCGCAGCGCCAGACGCACGGGGCAGGTGCCCTGGCCGGCGGGAACCGGTGGATCGGGGCGGCTCTCCCTCGACCCAGGCCAGCAGGAACTCGATGCGCGGGTCTGCTGGAGACAGTTCCTGCAGGAGCCGTGCCGTGGCCCTGGCCAGGGCCTGCAGGGCTTCCTCGGCGCTGAGGTCCTCCAAGAGGGTTTGCCGCAGGTCCTCGACACAGGAGACCAGGTCCTCGCTCCAGGAGGGTGGGACCACCGTCCAGAGCCGCTCGACCAGCTCGGCGAAGCGGCTGCCTCCGGCCGTGCGAGCTCGCTCGATCAACCGTTCCTGGTCAAGAGGGGTGGAGGAGGCTGGCTGTCCTTCACGCTCACGTGGCTCCATCCTGTCTTCCTCCTTGCTTGCTTCGTCTTGCTGCTTCTCACTGGAGCTGCCGGGGGCATGGAGGCTGTTCCCTGCAGGCCCCTCTAGCGATCCTGAACCATCGGCATCACCAGATAGGTCAGGGTGCTGCTGGGGGCACACCAGGTGAGGACCAGCGGGCGAAAGGGCGCGGTTCCGGTGATGTCCACCACCGCTGTGGGCGGCAGGCGCTTGAGTCCCTCCAGCAGATACTCACTATTGAGCAGCAGGGTGAGGTCTGCCCCTTCTACCGTGGCATCCAGGGTACTGGTACAGTCGACTTCCCCCGAGGCAGGCCGGCCCACTGTGATGCTCACCTGGCCCTGCTGGCGCGCTCCGCCGGCAGCGCTGCAGAACCGGAGCCAGACTCCATTGGCTCGCTCGCGGGCAAACACTCTGGCAACCTGGAGCTGTCTCAGGAACGGACCCACCTCCAGCTGGGCACGCATGTCAGCAGTCTGCGGTAGCGCCGCCCGGTAGTCCGGGAAGGTCTCTGGCGACAGACAGGAGAAAAGCTCCAGCTGCTCGATCTGGAAGAGGACTCCGTGGGGCCAGGCCCCGATGGTGACCGTTCCCCGACGGGGCAGCAGTCGCTGCAGGGGTGCCAGGGACGTGGCCGGGATCAGGAGCTGCGGCCCCGCAGCCTGCCCGTCTTGCTCACCCTGATGGCACTGCCCGGCGTCCTGGCCGACGTTCACGGCAGGGGAATGAATCGTGTGGATGGCCATCCGAAACTGGTCACACGCTACCAGGGTGAGCTGCCCCGGCGCAGGCACGTCAAACTGGCACAGGACTCCTTGAAATGCGGGGCAGGCCCTCTCTCTGGCTGCCGCAAAGAGCACCTGCTGCAGCCCGCTCCGCAAGGCTGGGGCGCTGACCGTTGCCCTCCAGGAACGCGGCATGGCCAGGTGCCTCGCCATCCCGGGAAAAGGCGTCGGGTCCTCCCCGGTGAGCTTCACGCACAGGTCTGAGATCAGAAGCGTGATCTCGCCCAGGGACTCGCGTATCTCCACAGACTGCCCCGAGGCGGGAGCGTACGGTCGCAGCGCCGCCTGCAGCTGCCGGGAAGGAAGCAGGATCTGGCCTTCCTCCCAGATGCGTGCCTCGGGAAGATGCACACACACGGCGAGCAGTCCATCAGAACTTTCCAGTTGGACGCCGTCGGGGCCGGCAGTCAGGCACACGTGCTGCGCCCAACGTCCACTCCGGGCCTGTGCCAGGGTCAGGGCACGGAGACAGGCCTGGACAGGAATGCTGATGTGCATCAGATCTCCTTTCTCTCACAGAAAATGCGGTCGGTTTCCTCATGTCGTGGCCTGGACAGCCTCACAGATGAGCCTGCGATGGCAACCAGCGTGTATCGAGTAAGAGCGCCGTGGGCAGGCATACCAGCGCCTGGTCGATGCAGGTGCGATGCAGCGGGGCGCCATAGCCCACGGGGAGCAGGACCCGTGCCAGGGGAAGGGGGACGCTCTCCCGTGGGGTTTCTCGCTTCATGAAGCTCCTCCCTGATCTGCTCTCCCAGGGTCTGGAAACCCTGGCCTGTCTGTGACCAGGGAAGCGAGGTCAGGCGCCAGGTTAGGGCAGCGACCCCCTTCCAACACGGCGCGCACCTGCCAGCCGAGCCACCAGGTGTAGTGCGGCGGAATGGCCTGCGCCAGCTCGGCCTGGCTCATCCAGGGAAGCCCCATCGCCCGCCGCCCCTGGGCCACGCTGGTGGTGGCCCGTTCCTCTCGCTGCCGCTGCCGCTGCAGCACCCACACTGAATGCCCATAGACGCCATATCGGCAGACCTCGTGGTGGCAGGGACCTGGCGCAAAGAGGAGGAGATTACTCTGGAAAAGTCGATGACGCCGAAGGGGAAGACCGAACATGGAGCCACAGAGCAGGAGGGCGGAGCGAAGCACCGGGTGTGCACCCGGCACATTCTCCAGGACGAACGGCTTGTCCAGCGCCTGCAGTCGCGCCAGGGTGGGATGGACCCAATCCGGGTGGCGGGTCCGGTCCGGGGTCCGTGGACTCCACCGTTGACAGGGAGGGGACGCATGGATCAAATCCACCTGATCCTGCACCTGTTCTAGCCAGGTCAAGGCATCTCCCAGGAGGAAGCGAAACGGATAGCGCGGTTGCGGACGGCAATCCACCCCGATGACCTCGAACCCGGCCAGCGCATAGCCCCATGCGGCTCCCCCGGCTCCGCAAAAGAGATCGAGACAGACCGGCCTTTTCCAGCGCCTGCCAGACGAGCTGGCGCAGTCTCTCCAGCTCGGCCTCATGCAAGGGGACTTGTTCTCTTCTTCAAGGGAATATTCATGAGCATCAATAATCATCTGTTCCAAGAGCGCATCATTCATGGCCTCTTGCAAGATCTCGTCCATCGTGGCGAAGTCGCCGCGCTCGATGGCGCTCAAGGAGGCAAAGAGGGTCCTCTCGCGCGCCAGCTGCTCGGGAGACGGCGGCTCCATGTGGCGCTCGTGGTCTGCCATCCTGTTTCCTTCCTTTCGTTTCAAGTCGGAGACGTGCCACCAGCTCCTCCAGATGCTCCTGGCGAAAGAAGGCGGTCAGTCGACGGGCTTTCAGGTTGCAGGGCAGCACCTCCAGCCGGCCCGTGCGGCGCGCCGCCAGCTCCATCGCCTGCCGGTAAGCCCGACTCGTCGCATACTCCAGGCAGGCCACGTAGTGCTCTCCCCAGCGCTCCAGATAGCGGGTCAGCCGCCCGGCCACCAGCTCGATTTGTGGCTGGTTGCTTCCCTCCAACCGGAAGTCGTAGCCCAGCACCTCGGGGACCTGCTCCCACTCTTCGGGCACCGGCCCATACAGGCCCGAGAGCGTCACCCAGTGAATGCCGTGCAGCCGGTCACCGAGTGCCGCCTGCAGCCGCTGCTTCGCAGCACGAACGAACGGGGGAAGTGCATGGGAGGCAGGCGGGAACAGGATCTGCCGATCGGGAGCAGCGCCGTCAGGACCTGGCTCCGACTCGCTTGGGGCATAACCTGTAGTCTGGCCCTTCCAACTCGACCACGCGCGCCTCAGCAAGGAGCCGCGAGACGCCCGCGGCCCCCAGCCAGGCCAGGAGCTGATCCGGGCGATGGTTGGCCGTCACCACGGTCGCTCTCCCACTCTGAAGCCGCTGATCCAGCAGCCGGTAGAAGATTTCCTCACGGAAGTCGCTTGGCTTGGGCTTATCCAGATCATCCAGCACCAGCAAGGGCGTCCGCATCGCTTTCTGAAGGAGGCGCAGGTAGTCCTCGTCCTGGCGCAGCAGCACCTGGATCTGCTCGAAGAGCGCCACCGCTCTGGCGAACAGGCAGGCCTGTCCTGCGGCCACCCGGGCGCGTGCAATGGCCGCCGCCAGATGGGTCTTGCCCACCCCAGGGGGGCCGACCAGCAGCAACGTGCCCTGGGGATCATGCGCAAACCGCTGCGCTTCCTGCAAGGCGAGCTGGCGCTGCCGCACGGTCTGGGGCGTATCGCCTGGGCGCATGTCGAGCCGGAACGTTTCGAATTGCCCGGAAGGACCCTGGGCTGCTTGCGCCGGCGCCAGCCAGCCAAAAAGCTGGCTTGCCAGCAGCTTGCTCCGCTGTTCCTCCAGCAGGATGCGCTGCTGCACCCGCCACTGCTCCGCGCTGGCGTGCACTTCGCAGCCGCAGCGCAACCGGAGCCAGCGCCCATCGTCCAGCGCGAGCGGCTCGACAACGGTCCCACAGGTAGGACAGGTCCAGCGGGCCTCCGCCTGCGAGGTCGCTACCCGCTCCGGGGAGAACCGGCTGGCCAGCCGCGCCGGCACGCGCAGGGCGGCCCCCAGTCGCGTGAAGGACCCCATTCAGCTCCCTCCTGCAGCGGCACCTGGCTCCTCGGCCTCGACCTGCTCAACCTGGCACGCTGCTTTCCAGGCCTGTCGCTGCGCTTCGACATAGGAACGGTACTGGGCCATGGGATCAGACTGCCAGGCCGGTTCTACGGGCAGATGCGAGCGCGTGCCCCGCCTGGGGGGCCAGCGACCGCTCTCCAGCCCGGCAGCGCTCGCCGAGCCTGTCCCCTCCGACCCGGCTGCAACCTCCTGCCTGGAGGGCACCGGCGCCTGAGCCTGCGCGGCCTGCACGCGTTTGAGCCAGCGGCGGAAAAAGCCTGGCGTCAGCCGCTGCTGCCGCTGATTGCGCCGCGGGTCCTGGATATATTCGGCACATTCGACAGCTTCTCCGCGCACTGCTGACCAGCCCAGCGTCGCGGCAAATTCTTCCAACACCTGGCAGAGTTGCCGCGACGCCGGGAGGCCCAGGATCTCGGCAATCTCTTGACACAGAGCAGCGTCGACGCCGCTGTCGACGCGAGGGGCTGCTGGGCCAGGGAAGGGGACTACCTTCGGCGAGGCGCTGGTCGATCCTGCGCCAGCCGCCTGCTTCGTCACCAGTGATGCTTGTTCTCGTTCCCTTTCTGTTTCCTCTTCTCTTTCTCTTTCTCTTTCTCTTTCCCCTTCCCCTTCCCCTTCTTCTTCTGACTGGGGTTTCCTGGGGTTTTCTGGAAAATCCTGGGAACCCCAGGAAACCCCAGACCCGGAACAGCCAGCTCGTTCTGCCAGGACTGGCTCGGCCACGGGCTCTTGCTCCTCCCATGCTGGCGGGGGCGGCAACTGGGAGGGCGTGGGCTTGCTCAGCGATTGCCACTGCTTCCAGGGTAGCCACTGATAGTACTGCCGGCGCCCTACCTGGTAGCGCAGCAGCAACTCCCGCTCGACCAACTGGCTGAGCGCCTCCTCCACCGCGGCCTCGCTCACGTTGAACAGCCGCGCCAGCAGGCCCACATGGGCCCGCCCGCGCCCCTCATCATCGGCTTCGAGGATCAGCCCAATGAACACTACGCGGGCCTCGGCAGACAATTCAAAAAACTCAGGCTCTTTCAAAATCGCTACTGGAATACTACGGCTTCGCGCCATGTCACCCTCCTTCCGTCACTCAAACAGCAGCAATTGTCCCGCCTCCAGTTGCGCCTCCCGCTGCTTCCTCCAGCGCGTCTGGCGGGCATGCTCCACATGCTCATCAATGTCGTAGCGTAAATGGCAGCGTTGACAGAGTGCTGCCAGGTTCTCGGGTCGGCAGTCCTGCTTGTCGCGCTTGTCGGCTGGTCGGCCATCGGGGAAGGGCGTGCCCAGATGAGCCACCGTGAGCACCACCTGATAGCGCTTGCCGGCAGTGCTCACCCGCTCTTCCCCCTGAGCGGCACCGCACCACTGGCACCGCCAGCCGGCCCGCTCCCGCGCCGCTCGGGAAATCTCTGCCCAGTTCGGGGGATACCGCTGACGATCCATTCCCATCGGTGGATGGTCTCCTTGATGATCCCGCTTGTCGGATCTCTCACCCCGGGTGGTGAAGGAAGAAGGTGAGAGCATGCGATTGCTCCGTAAAAAGCTTGACGGACGCCGCTCCTGATGCTCCTCTAGAGAGGGGGCCGTCGGAACGTCACGTAAGCCCGATGAGGGATTGGAAAGACGAGTCGGGTCAGCTCGCCGATCGTTCCCTCCCCCACGGAGGCCTCGCTGACGTTGAACCGCCGCGCCAACAGGCCTACAGCGGCCCGACCGCGCCCTTCATCAGCAGCCTCCGCGCTCTCTCATCGGCTGATCACCCGTGGTGATCGTGACCTCCCCACGCCCAACTGCCTTCCCGAACCCTGTCACCTCTCCCTTCCCATCCCGAGCCACCGCCGTCAACCCGTCCCGAGGCGAGGCGGCCCCTCGTGCTGCTGCTCTTGCCGCTGTTGCCGTTCGCTTCGAGCATCCCGGCACCCGGCTTCCCATGCAGCGATGCTCGAAGGGCCTCACCAGCCACCGCAGGGCCACAGGAGCTGGCATCATGACCGTGTAACAGCGGTCAGCGGTGACCGCTTTTTTGGGATGCTCGAAACGGCTTGACGGACGCCGCTCCTGATGCTACCCTAGAGAGGGGGCGGTCCGAACGCCGCCTAAGCCCGATGAGGGATTGAAACCGCGCTGCTGGCTGATCTGCTCTTGCGCGCAGCGCAGCGTCCGAACGCCGCCTAAGCCCGATGAGGGATTGAAACGCACTGACGCAACCCACGCTTGACCGTCACGGCCTAGGTCCGAACGCCGCCTAAGCCCGATGAGGGATTGAAACCTTCTGGCAGCCAGTCAATACCTTGCTGGATCAGGACCAAGTCCGAACGCCGCCTAAGCCCGATGAGGGATTGAAACCGAAAGGGCCAGGGTGAGAGCAATTTCGACAGGGACTGCGAGTCCGAACGCCGCCTAAGCCCGATGAGGGATTGAAACGACGACTTCTTCCGCTCGTCCTCAAGGCCCTCGAATTCCGTCCGAACGCCGCCTAAGCCCGATGAGGGATTGAAAGCACCCAGGGCAGTGGGACACGGAAGGAGAAGGAGACAGACCCCGCCGAGTCACGGACCAGCCAGCCCCCCTCTTCCCACCTCAGCCGCCGGAACCCACG
Source organism: Thermogemmatispora aurantia (assembly GCF_008974285.1). Classification (GTDB taxonomy): domain Bacteria; phylum Chloroflexota; class Ktedonobacteria; order Ktedonobacterales; family Ktedonobacteraceae; genus Thermogemmatispora; species Thermogemmatispora aurantia. The sequence continues at coordinate 575,203 of NZ_BKZV01000004.1, forward strand.
GATCTGCTCCTCGCGCTCCTCGGTCAATTCCCAGGGCAACTCCTTGAGCGAGAGCACGTGCTTGCGAAAGAGCGGTCGATGCAGGAGGGGATCGAGTTTGAGTATTCGGCGCTCCGCGCAGTCTGCTGTCGGCTCTAGCGTCAGATACCCCTCCGCATCCGGCTGATCGCTCCGGCTCCAGCCCGTCTCTTCCAGAGAGCGCAACTCCCCTTCCTCTGTCACTACCATGCCCCGGATATACTGCACCTGGTAGAGCGTCACGGTCTGGTCCGCTGTCTCCTGCACCCAGGGGCAGGCACGCGCCAGGACCTCTGCCTGCCGCTCTGCCAGTTCGGCACGGGCCACCTCGTCTTCGGCCTTCAGTGCCTGCCACCGGGCATGTTCCCGGCGCGACGCTTCGAGTCCAAAGAGCAGCCAGCGGACGAACGACTCGGGGGGGAGCCAGCCGGAGCGGGCAGTGGCGGCATCGACCCGCTCGCAGCCAGCGATCCCATACCAGCCTTCATCACGAAGGGTGATCTGCCAGTCACACTGGCTGCAGCCAAAAGGCTCGGGCAGCCGCAGCTGGATGGTCAGGGAGTCTGGATACGTACGAAGCCTGCGCATCCAGGGACGCATCACAGACGGGAGACCACTGCGCTCCAAGAGGGTGAGCGCCTGCTCGAAGCGCTCCTGGGCCTGGTGCTCGGCCTGGCGGCGCTCCGCTTCTTCCTCAGCAGCCTGGGCGGCTTGCCTGGCGCGGAAGGAGCGCTGCTCTTCTTCGTAGACCTCGCTGGCACGTTGGGCCAGCGCCTCTAGCTCCTCATTCATGTTCATGGGATGCTCCTTTCTTGCTGGTGCCATCCTCGTGTGCCCCAGAGCGAGGGGATGCTCTTCGCATCCCCTCACCTGGCCAGGACTAGAACGGCTGGGTATCGTCCAGGTCGTCCAGCGCATCCAGGTCGCCCTCGTCTGCTTCCTCCTGCTCGTGGAGGGGACCGAGGCGCCCTTCCGCCATCGCGCGCAGGATGGCTACCTGCCCCCGGGCGCGCTCCACCGCCGTGGCTGGCTGCGGCAGGGGAGCACCAATGAGCCGGCAGAGGGTGGGCAAGCCCGCATAGGACTGCGAGAAGAAGGTCCGCGCCGGTTCCTGCAGATCGATCCCCAACAGGACCGGGACCCCCACCCCGAGCCGGCGGCTCGCCCGGCGCAGTTGCTCCTCATCCCAGGCCCAGTTCCAACTGATCAGGAGCTGCCCCCGGACCTGCTGCTCGAAGGCAGGCCAGACCGTTGCCAGCTCGGGGGCCTGCTCTAGCTGGGCGGGCGTCAGTCCATTGTAGGTCAGCGCCGCCTGGTCGTACCCCTGTTGGGGACGGATCAGCTGGTCGAAGACCGTCTGTCCGTCGCTGGGGCGTACCAGCACCAGCCGGAGCAGCTCCGCGGTGCTTCCCAGGCGGGTCGTGTCTACTTCCAAGATGCGGCTGGTGGGGAGAGCCAGCAGCGCCTGGGCCCAGGCCATGCGCTCGGGATCGGGCAAGGCCGGCAGCTCGTTGATGGTCTGTTCGAGCGTCTGCAGGAGGGTTTGCAGGTGGCGCCGCTGCGCTAGACGACGCTCCACCTCGGCGAGGGAGAGCGGGTGAGGCAGCGGTTCCATGACGGTCGCACCCAGCTGCTCGATCTGGCGCAGGAGTGTCGTGAGGTGTTGTAGGTGGTCCATAGAGCTCCTTTCTCGACCCATCGCATGGGCACGATGGTCCGCTGTGGCAGAAGGGTGACTTGATGTGGGCTGAGGAAACCCTCAGAAGATGGGGCGCAGCGGATTGACCTGCGGCGCCGGCAAGGGGTACCAGTCCAGGCCCCAGACCTGGCGCAGGCGCGCCCGGATCTGCTCAGCCCGCTCCGGCGCCCGTCGGGCGGCATACACCCAGAACCGACTGCGGTGCTCCGGGGCCGTCGGGTCCTGCTCGCGCGCCTCCGGGTCCTGGCCCGAGAGCCAGATCACTTCCGTGCCTGCCGCGTCCGTGTAATGATACTGAGCCGGCAGCCATCCCCAGCGGCGCCGGCAGGCTGGCAGGCGGAAGGTGAGCCGAAAGCCTTCCCGCTCCAGGAGCGTGCTCACCTGCGAGCTGACGAGACGCATCTGTACGTAGGCCGTCCAGCCCACCTCGGCGGCAGGCTGCTGCTGCTGAGGACGTTGGGCCTCGTGTCGAGCGGTCATACGAGCCTCCATTGCCTCATATGGGACAGGACATCATGGATGTAGGCCGCCGGGTCGTTGCCGTCTGCCGCCGGCGCATACACCGGCAGGATCTGCTCGACGGTCAGCAGCCCCCGCGGGAAATACTCCCGCGTCAGTAAAGCAGCGAAATCCGCGTAGCTGGCTGGCCAGTCAGGATACCAGCGGTACCCGCCCAGGCAACGCTGCCAGCCTGGCGTACATCGAATATTGCCGAGAGAATGGGTCAGGCGGGCCACCCCCAGGCGGCCAAACTGCGACTCGTGCCAGAACACCGCCAGGGCAAAGGCCGGATTGATGCCGGCCTGTACCATGTCGGCAGAGAGGGCCTCCCCCGTGCCGCAGGCCGGGCTGTGCGCCTGACACAGCAGCCGATCGATCAGTGCGCGGTCGATGGTGGGCGGCCCCTGGACCCGATCCAGCCCGCCACCGGCGGCGGGTGCTCGGTGGCCCGGCACCTGATCTGGCCCGGGCGATGGCGTTCCCGCTGCCGGCACGCTGGCCCCGGCACAGATGGCCAGCGCCAGCAGCCCCCACAGCAGGGCAAAGCTTCCCAAAAGCAGCATCACACGTCTCATCGGACGCCTCCTTCCTTGGGCTGGAGGGAGCCTCGCCGGCTCACAGCCAGGAGGCGAGCCAGAGCGCCCCGACCAACAGCAGCGCTCCGATCAGCCAGAGCCGCTGCTGCTGAGGACTGACCTGGGGGAGATAGTGGCAACGCCTCCTGGAGCCGGGCGATGATCTCCTGGATGCGGGTGATGGTCTGCGTCTGAGTCACGGGTCTTCCTCCTGTGGATGATAGGGTGTGAACACGAAGAACCGGGTCAGCGTCGCGGCGGGACGACGCTACGAGATGGCGCGCAGCGGTGACCGCTTTTTGGGAATGCTCGAAAGAAACGGGTTGACGGACGCCGCTCCTGATGCTACGCTAGAGAGGGGCCGTCGGAACGCCGCCTAAGCCCGCTTAGGGATTGGAACAGGAGAACGAGAGGGGGCGTCCTGGCCGTCGCTGCATCAAGCGACGCAGCTCGGCCCGATACCGCCGGCGCGTCGAGGCCGGAAACCGTTCCACGGCCTCATACCATTCGTTGAGGCCACACAAGAGGCCCCCTAACACGATCATTCTGGTCCCAGCCACCCGCCGGCGGTGGGACTGCTCAAACCAGAGTGGCGCGGTATACCGGTCGTAGCTTCGACCTGCCAGCAGGTCCAGGACCTCCAGCGGCAGGATCGAGTCATGGCGCTGACAGATCACCAGTTGGATGGATGGCCCTGTCGCCAGATGTAGACGCTGCCGCCAGTAATCCGACGACCGAACCAGCGTCATCGCCAGCAGCTCCCGGCCATCGAGCTGGACCTGATACAGATGCCTGCCCGCTGGACGAACCTGCAGATTCAGCGATGGGGCCAGGCGCAGGAGCAGGCGATCAACCAGCTCCCGCCTGGGGGAAGGGGAGGAATAGCTCGGCATCTCTCTGCTCCCGGCTCAGGCCAACATTGGGATTAGAGAATTCGGCGCAGCGTGCTCTGCCCGCCCTGCCCAGGCGCCGGCAACTGCAATCGCTCTACCGTGCTCTCCACTACCGTGACCGCCGCCTCGCCAATCTTGCCCTCGATCCGGTTGAGGACCTCCTCTCGCCGCCGGCGGAGGGCCATCTCTTCTTCCCGCTGCTGCCTCCTGATCTCTGCTTCGTTGAAGGCTTCCTCTATGCGGATCTCTGCCCGGCTCAGCGACTCAATCGCTTCCTCTTTCTTGGCCTGCTGGGCCAGGAATTTCTCTAGCGTCTTGCGCGAGTAGATCGCCATGAACACGGCTGCCGCCACATCGAAGAGCGAGGGGGCGATCGAACGGAAGAGGATCATTGTCTGCTCCGCCGGCCTCACCCCTCCCGGAGTCAGCTCGGAGAGCAGCCAGTATTGCGTGTAGGCACCGCCAATCGCGAAGCAGACAAACAGACTGATTGCCGCAAAGAGCAGCCAGACCATCCGCCGCTCCTGCTGCGACCGTCCAATGGCGCGGGCAATGGCCAGCACCAGCGCCGCAAACGCCTCCTCTATGAAGATGGCCATCAGATACACACCCACCACCTCCGCATCCGCCCGCCACGGCCCCACAATGGCCGCGGCAATGGCAATCCCGATGCAGCCCGCCAGGATCACGCTTCCCACGGTGAAGAGCACCGTGAACAGAAACACGACCGCCCGGACCAGGATCGACTCTTGATCTTCATCAAAGGTCTCGATGAGCTGTTCCATCCGCTCTCGTCGGCTCAGCGGCTCCTCGGGCGGCGGAGCTGGCAACCGTTCCTGTGGCAAGAGCGGCTCTTCGGGTGCCGCGGTCGCGGTGCGCAGAGCACGCAACCGCCTCCTCCAGAATGCCATCCATGCTCTGAGCGAACGTCTCATCTTTCTTCCTCCTTCCGGGAATAGAGCGTCTTTCCCATACCATCCTGGGGAAACCTCCAGGAAAAGGGGGCGTCTCCCCTCCCGTGGCAGGTCGGAGTCGCCCCTTTCCGCTCATGCAGCGCTTCCACCTCGCTCGAAATGCGCCCAAGCTCCGCTCACCTTCCTCATCGGCTCGGGTAAGCGCTGCCAGCAGGGTTCCCGGTCCAGCGCTCAGGACAAGGGGTCCATCCCCTCCCCGGCTGCGACCGTTCCTTGCTGTCTCACCTCGCGTCGTCGGGCTTTGTTGGCCTTGCGTTGGGCGGCCAACAGCAGACGCTCCGCATTCAACTCGGCGCGCATAATCCGCTTGACCACGATCGCCTTGATATCAATAAACACCTTCTCCATGTAGGGCGATTGCGCCCGCGCAATGCGCTGATCCATCTCATCCCGCAAGTCCCGAAGAAGCTGCAGGTCCTCTGCCGAAATCATCGAAAGCACCTCCTGTAAAAATTGCTCCAGCCTCCAGACCCTTTCCTTGCCGTTCCAAGGAAAGAAAGCACGACCGGCCCGGCCCGCTGCATCGACCCAGACCAGACCGGCTGGCTCCCTGCTGGCGGTGATCCCGCTGGACCGAACCGACCGAACCACCGCCAGCCGGCAACCAGCCCGTTGCCAGTCAGTCTTCTTGACTTGCCTGCTCCGTCAGCTTGTCCTCTCTGAGCTAGCGCAGCAGCGCCCAGATGAGGCCCGCCAGCAGGAACCCGAACAGCACCCACCAGTGGGCTGCCCGCCGCCACAGCGCCAGCCCCAGCACGAGCTGCAGCGCTGCTGCCGCCAGCAGGGCTATGCCCAGATCCGCCCGCAGCGTCGCCGCCCACGGCGGCACGCGCACCAGCAGCACGCCGCCCACCAGCTCGGGGAACGTCAGCGCCACCAGCCAGGCGCCCAGCCGGCGCAGGCGCTTCCCCAGGCTCGGGCGCGCCGGCAGCGGTACGGCAGGAAACGGCGCCATCAGCCCGCGGGTCTGCTTGTCCCTCGATGAGGAAGAGAGCATGCGATCTCTCCTTTCTTGTCTTGAAAGGCAGCTTATGGGGGATTGAAAGACAGAGGAGAGATTGAAACACACCTACTGTGCAGAGACTGGCCTCCACCCCACATGAGGGTCGACCCCGTTTGCTTTCAAGCACCGTTCCAGCGCAATTGCGGACCCTGTCCGAGCCACGCATTCTAGCTGGATGTCCCCACCCCAGCGGCTGAGCGTGGCCTCGTATCCGCTCCCTGAGCATGCCACCTTGGCGGTGATGATCTCTCCCCCACGTCTATACTCCTCATAGCGCGCCTCGGTACTTGCTGCCAGCGCCTCTTGTAAGGTCATTGGTTCTCCCTCCTTTCTGATCTTCTCGCCCCTTCGTCCTCCAGCCATTGGCTGGCTCGCCTAATCAGCCATGCCTCCTGCTGACTGGTCAATGCTGCCGCCTCCTTGGCCGGCCACCAGCGGCCTCCAACCACCTGCGCGGGCGCAGGGATCAAAGCCAGGTAGGCCGCCACAGGCGGCCAGAGGCCCAGTAACCACAGTCGCTGGCCCGGACAAGACCCTGCCAGCGACTGGAGGAGGGCCAGCGCAAGCTTGCCCGTGTGGGCACCCGCCGCGCACACGGCGGCAGGCAGAAGCCATGCTCCGCGGCGGTCCCGCAGCAGCCAGATGTTCGGCTGCTGCGGATCACCGCGAAAGATAAGCAAGGCAACGCGCGAGATCTGGCTCATCTCCACCCCCCTGGCTAGAGCCACCCGGCCTGCATCGCACAGCTCAGGCAAAGCCTCTTGCGCGGAGGAGGCTCGTCGACCTGCTCAATGAAATGTGCTCGGCAGTAGTGCGCCTTACAATGCCAGCATTGATGCGATGCTTCTCGCCTGCAGCCCGGCTCCGCGCAGCGGCCCTGCTCGCCCTCGCCCTCGGCCTGCCGCTTCCAGATCGGTCCCCATGCTGCAGCCATTAGCGGCCCCCTTTCTCGCGCTGCTGCGAGCGCCACTCTCGCCCTCGTTGGCGCGCCGGCGTCCAATACCCCACGCAGATCGCATGCCGGGTCTCCGGCTCTTGAAGACCGGAGACATTACCGGCATAGTCTTCCACTCGGCAGCAGGAGCAGACTGGCCGCCTGCAAAATTCGCAGATCTCCTCTGCCTCAGCGCCGCATTGCGCACATTGCATGGAGGAATGAGAAGACAATCGAGATGACATCTCTGGCTCCTTTCTGGTTGGAGCCAGGCGCCGAGGGGGCCTTCCCTGCGACCGCTGCTCCCTCCTCTGCGGCGGCTCCCCGCCGGGGGTTGCGCCCTGAGAGAGCCGGGGATATACTGGAGAGAGGAAAGCAGTCGCCAGGGTGGCACGACCCCCCCGGCGCCTGGCCTGCTGCGGATGGGGGCGCGCCAACGGGTCGCCAACCAGCCAGCGCACCCCATCCATCTTAGGGTCTCGTCGCCCGCCTGGCCCGGCGATCGTGCAGTTGCCGGGCCAGATCTTGGGCTACTAAGAGCTGGATAATTTCTTCGAGGCTTGTTTCCTCGCCAAATTGGTCCCCCAATACCTCCCTGACCGCTGGAGCCATGCCGAGCGTGGCGAAATTGCCAAGCCGTATTTGGTACTGCTGCAGCAAGGCAATGAGGGACCGGCATCCATCGGGGGAAGGGGATGCAGACATACGACACCTCCTCTCGAACGAGGGAAGACGGAAGGAAGGGAACGAGGAAGGAAGGAACGAACTAGAGGCTCTGAACCAACAAAGTGAACGCTTGTTCTCCAGACAATATCTCGAAATGCGGGCATTCCGCCCATGCCGCGAACCGCACCGCCCACCGGGGCAGCGGCTGCCAGCGGCGAGGGGACTCCAGCGCCGGCCCATAGGACCCTGCGGCGCTGTCTACTCCGATGAGTCTCCCACTTCGCTCCGAGAGCCAGCGGGCCAGCGGATGATCAAAGCAGCGTCCCCGCTGGCCAACCTGCTCCGAGGCATGCCGCAGCAGCCAATCGGCAAAGTCATCCAGCGAAAGCTCCATGTCTGCCTCCACTTTTCTGATCCTCAAGGGAGGAAACCGCACTACGAGACGATCCGCGCCCGCTCCAGCAGCAGTGTTACCCCAAAATATCGGCGCTCGCCATCGAGGAGCACGCACACGCTGCCTTCCTCGCTAATGAAAGCCACCACGCCGCGCGCCCCTGGCCGCCGCGGATCGGGCGGGAAGCGTCGACGATGGGGAAACAAGAGATCCTCGGGGATTTCAACGACCCGCCCGCAGAGCGTGCGGCGGGCGCGGGAGACGATTTCATCGTAGTAGGGCGTGCGCCGGCGCACCTGCCGCCGGCGGGCAGGGATAAGCAAAGGGACGGACATATAAGCCCTCCTTTAAAGGAAAAGAGAGGAATATAAGAGGAATGGATTGGGGGAATGAACGCCAGGACTGCTGGCCGAGCGCCTCCGCTGCGGCGCCACCCTCTCCCTCTTCTCGATCTCCTGATCGGGGGATTGAGCAGCGGCCCGCCCGCAGCGGCCCTTCCGCGGGCTGCCTCCTCCTCCCTTTCTCTTTGGCCGCGGGCGCCAACCTCCTGGCCGGGGACGATCCGTATTCGGTTGTCAGGGTTCGTGAGATCGGAACCTGCCATGCAGGACCGCGCCCAAGGGGGCGCTACCTAGTGTGATCACTATGCAAATGCTCTAGACTAAGATTACAATGATCTAGACCACTTTGTCAAGGGGCATTTTATAAGTATTGATTTTCCTCTTGTCAAGTGCTATTTCTAGGATATAACCTAGAGCGGAGGATTGCATGTCTCCCGACACCAAGATTGACTCTATTATGGATGACCTTCGTCGTCGTATCCTTGCAGGAAGCTACGGGACCCAAGGACGTCTTCCCGGGTTAAGGATGCTGGCGAGGGAATTCCGGACATCTCAAGAAACCATGAATAAAGTTATCCAGAGGCTCCAGGCTGAGGGGTTGCTCTCGAGCCTGGGTCAGCGAGGGATCTTCATTCGAGCTAGCAGAACCCGTATTCCAGGGCTGCTCCCTCGTTTTGATCTCTATCTAAAAGAGATGGGACTTGAACCAGTGGAGGAAAACCTGGAGGATCCCGCACTGATTCCAGTGCCGCCGGAAATTGCTGATCTTATGGGGGTTCCGCCAGATGCTCGTGTTGTCCGCCGCATTCGGAGACAAGGTACTATCACTGCTTACATGCGGATTGCAGAAAATTTTTATCCTCAAGAACTTGCTGGAGAATTCATCGAGCAGATGAAAGCGGATGCCCACATGGATGTCGTTGAGGCGATTAAACAGCGGCATGGCATAGTCATCAATCAGGTCCATGAAGATATTATTGCTCGTCTCCCCTCTAAGCAGGAGCAAAGCTGGCTCAAGATCCCAAGAGGATCGCCGATTATGGAGGTGGATCGCGTCTGTCGATCAAAGGAGGGTACAGTTGTGATGTGCAATCGGTTGCTTCTCGTCGCAAGTTTTTTCGTTTTGTCCCGGGAGTACAATGTCTCTCATTGGGATCAGGTTTAAGTTCGAAGGGGGAATTCTAGCGAGAGGAATACAAAGCAAAGCAGAGGAAGAGGAAGAAGAGGAACCTAGTGCTGGTTCCAATCCCTCAACGGGCTTAAGCAGCGTTCCGACGGTCCCCTCTTTAGAGTAGCATCAGGAGCGGCGTCCGTCAAGCTGTTTCGAGCATCCCACAACAGCGGTCACTCCTGACCGCTTTCATGCGGCCATGATGCCAGCCCCTGTGGTCCTGCGGTGGCTGGCGAGGCCCTTCGAGCATCGCTGCGTGGGAAGCCGGGTGCCGGGATGCTCGAAGCGAACGGCAACAGCGGCACCAGCGGCAGCAAGAGGGAGCACCTTGCCTTGGGAAGGGTTGACGGCGGTGGCTCGGGATGGTATGGTAAAGGCCAGGGTATTCAGACGCAGCCATGCACCTTCGTATGAGGAGAGCCTGATGGAGAACGGATCACTGGAGCAGCGCTTTGCCGCCTTTGAGACGAAGGTGAGCGGGCAGCTCACGGATATCATCGGCCTGTTGCAGCAGTTGGTCGCCGAGGTGCGGGATCAGGGCCACCGCCTCAACGCGGTGGAGATCCGTATGAATACGTTTGAGAACCGGATGGCCGGCTTCGAGAACCGGATGGCCGGCTTCGAGCAGCGGCTCAGTGCGCTGGAGGCGCGGCTCAACGAGCAGCAGCAGAGCATCTCTTTGCTCAACACCTTCCAGCGCAAGATGATGCAGAAGATGGGGATTGAATACGAGTAGAGGCCTGGCCCTCGCCCTCAGCAGGCCAGGGCCAGCTCGTGATTGCGGCGCCGGATCGGCGCCTTTTTTGTTGGGTGTCGGGTTCCGATCCCTAATCGGGCGAGAGCAGCCTTCTGACGTCGAGCCGGTCCTGCGATGGGATCGGCATGAGATCAGTTTTCAATCCCTGAACGGGCTAGAGCGGCGTTCGGACGTGGTCGTGTCCGAGCGGGCCGCTGGTGATCTGGCGAGTTCCAATCCCACATCGGGCTTAGGCGGCGTTCGGACCCTAGCCGTTCCCTCCAGGACGGATGACGTTCCAATCCCACATCGGGCTTAAGCAGCGTTTCGACGGCAAATATGACTGAATTTGAACGATTGCGGAACAAGTTCCAATCCCTCAACGGGCTTAAGCAGCGTTCCGACGGTCCGACCTATATCTCCGGTCCCAGTTGCCGCCGCCAAGTTCCAATCCCTCAACGGGCTTAAGCAGCGTTCCGACCCAGGGATCTTTTGCCACTCGAGGAGGGCATTTCGATGTTCCAATCCCTCAACGGGCTAGAGCAGCGTTTCGACCCGGTCTGCCTTGACGGTTAGGGCGATCTCCATGTTGGTTCCAATCCCTAATCGGGCTAGAGCAGCGTTTCGACTCGACCCTGGCGACTGCTTTCCTCTCTCCAGTATATCCCCGGGTTCCAATCCCTAATCGGGCTAGAGCAGCGTTTCGACTTAAACGATTCTATGATTATGCGGCCTCGCGACAGGATGAGTTCCAATCCCTAATCGGGCTAGAGCAGCGTTTCGACCCTTCTCTGATCTTCCTATTGTATCAATTCCTACCGTTCCAATCCCTCAACGGGCTTACGCGGTGTTCCGACACAGACAAGGAAAGGACAAGACAAGAAAGGAGATTGCCGTTCCAATCCCTCAACGGGCTAGAGCAGCGTTTCGACGGCGCGGGCCTGCCTGCTCAAGGTAGACCTTAGAAGGTTCCAATCCCTCAACGGGCTTAAGCAGCGTTCCGGCAGCAGCACAATATTGAGGCATGGTACGCGATCGGGTTCCAATCCCTCAACGGGCTTACGCGGCGTTCCGACGTAGCTCGGGCCCTCAGTGAGGGCCTAGGGCGTCCTCTCTCAATTGTTCCAATCCCTCAACGGGCTTAAGCAGCGTTCCGACCATAGCCAAAGCCTTCGCCCAGAGTAATAGCGATAAGTTCCAATCCCTCAACGGGCTTAAGCAGCGTTCCGACAAACCACATGGGTTCGAGCTGGGGGGAAGTCCATTGAGTTCCAATCCCTCAACGGGCTTAAGCAGCGTTCCGACCAATTCGGGACGGAGACCTCGCTAGAGGAACTTATCCAAGTTCCAATCCCACATCGGGCTAGAGCAGCGTTCCGACTCCTCGACGCTGCTGAAGTCGCGCGAATTCTCAGGGTGGTTCCAATCCCTCAACGGGCTAGAGCAGCGTTTCGACTCTCGACTGCGTGCGCCCTGGCGACGCTCTAGACGCGGGTTCCAATCCCTAATCGGGCTAGAGCAGCGTTTCGACGACGGCGAGCACGACCAGGTGCACGCCGAACCGCTCGTTCCAATCCCTAATCGGGCTAGAGCAGCGTTTCGACAGCCCCCTTTCTAGGGTAGCATCAGGAGCGGCGTCCGTCAAGCTTTTTCGAGCATCCCACAACAGCGGTCAGTAGTGACCTCATTTGTATGGTCATGATGCCAGCCCCTGTGGCCCTGCGGTGGCTTGTGAGGCCCTTCGAGCATCGCTGCGTGGGAAGCCGGGAGCCGGGATGCTCGAAGCGAACGGCACGAGCGGCACCAGCGGCAGCAAGAGGGCGCACCTTGCCTTGGGAAGGGTTGACCACGATGGCTCGGGAGAGGAAGGGAGAGGCAGCAATGTTCAGGAGGGGATTGAATACGAGGAGGAGCCTGGTCCTGGCCTGCGGAGGGCGAGGGCCAGCTCGTGATCGCTGCGCCGATCCCACATCGGGCTTAAGCAGCGTTCCGACCCTCTTTCAGACTCATGAATATCTGATCATTAATCTGTTTCAATCCCACATCGGGCTTAAGCAGCGTTTCGACGGGCAGATCCCCGCAAGTCCATGAAGGCAGGTCCCGCGGTTCCAATCCCTCAACGGGCTTAAGCGCGGTTCTGACTCTGCGCTGGATGCCAATGACAATCCCATCACCAGCTTTGGCTTTCAATCCCTCAACGGGCTTAAGCGCGGTTCTGACTTTGGATACAATCAGGGAAACATCATATTATAAGGTTCTTTCAATCCCTCAACGGGCTTAAGCGCGGTTCTGACGCTGAGTCTAGTACGTCAGCTAGAGGACGCCCGCCCTTTCAATCCCTCAACGGGCTTAAGCGCGGTTCTGACGCGGCCTGGGTCCCGCTGGAGGCGTTGTCTCCATGTCTTTCAATCCCTCAACGGGCTTAAGCGCGGTTCTGACTCAGAAGCACTTCCTCATTTCGCGCTCGCATCTGCCTGCTTTCAATCCCTCAACGGGCTTAAGCGCGGTTCTGACCAGCACAGTTGCCACTTCCTCATCAATGGTGAGCGCCCTTTCAATCCCTCAACGGGCTTAAGCGCGGTTCTGACGAAAGGAGAGCGATTCAGCAGCCGCCGCCATCGCCGGTCTTTCAATCCCTCAACGGGCTTAAGCGCGGTTCTGACGCTGGCGGACGATCTCATCCGCCAGCTGGACCGCTGGCTTTCAATCCCTCAACGGGCTTAAGCGCGGTTCTGACCATGGGGGCCGCCGCCGCCGGCTGAAAGGGCTGAGGCTTTCAATCCCTCAACGGGCTTAAGCGCGGTTCTGACATCATGCCGATCCCCGTGCAAGATCGGCTCGACGTCGCTTTCAATCCCTCAACGGGCTTAAGCGCGGTTCTGACCAAGCTCAGAATACGGCTTTCTTGTCGTCATGGCTGTCTTTCAATCCCTCAACGGGCTTAAGCGCGGTTCTGACTCGCGAAGTAGAGGCGCTTCTCAGAAATTTAGCGACTTTCAATCCCTCAACGGGCTTAAGCGCGGTTCTGACGAAGGAGCATGAGCCATTGAAGCCCACTGGCCTTCTTGCCTTTCAATCCCTCAACGGGCTTACGCGCGGTTCTGACGGATTGGCCTCTATTGCCCGGGCAGATCATCCAGCCTGCTTTCAATCCCTCAACGGGCTTACGCGCGGTTCTGACTCCAGCACTGCCTGGCTCCTGCTCAATAAAGATCGGAGCTTTCAATCCCTCAACGGGCTTACGCGCGGTTCTGACGTAGGAGACGGCTAAGTCTCCCGGCTTCAATCCTACCTCAGCTTTCAATCCCTCAACGGGCTTACGCGCGGTTCTGACTCGAAAGGCCGAGGGTGAGCATGTCGCCGCTCATGCCGCCTTTCAATCCCTCAACGGGCTTACGCGCGGTTCTGACGGAGGAAAGGAAGGCGCAGCATCTACGCCTCCGATCTTTCAATCCCTCAACGGGCTTACGCGCGGTTCTGACCGGAACAATAGGACAACATCATCCAGCATAGCGAGCTTTCAATCCCTCAACGGGCTTACGCGCGGTTCTGACAGCCCCCTCTCTAGAGTAGCATCAGGAGCGGCCTCCGTCAAGTCGTTTCGAGCATCCCAAAAAAGCGGTCATCGCTGACCGCTATTACGCGGCCATGATGCCAGCCCCTGTGGCCCTGCGACAGCTTGTGAGGCCCTTCGAGCATCGCTGCGTGGGAAGCCGGGAGCCGGGATGCTCGAAGCGAACGGCACGAGCGGCACCAGCGGCAGCACGAGGGAGCATCTTGCCTCGGGACGGGTTGACGACGGCCATGCGGGATGGTATGGTAAAGGCCAGGGTATTCAGACGCAGCTATGCACCTTCGTATGAGGAGAGCCTGATGGAGAACGGATCACTGGAGCAGCGCTTTGCCGCCTTTGAGGCGAAGGTGAGCGGGCAGCTCACGGATATCATCGGGCTGCTGCAGCAGTTGGTGGCCGAGGTGCGGGATCAGGGGCACCGGCTCGGGGCACTGGAAGCCCGGGTGACGACAGTGGAGGCGCGGCTCAATGAGCAGCAGCAGAGCATCTCTTTGCTCAACACCTTCCAGCGCAAGATGATGCAGAAGATGGGGATTGAATACGAGTAGGGGTCTGGTTGACAGATGGCGCCTGCAGGAGGCCAGCAGGAGAAAGGAAGACCGTGATGGAGAACGGATCATTGGAGCAGCGCTTTGCCGCCTTTGAGGCGAAGGTGAGCGGGCAGCTCACGGATATCATCGGGCTGCTGCAGCAGTTGGTCGCCGAGGTGCGGGATCAGGGGCACCGGCTGAATGCGGTGGAGATCCGCATGAATACGTTTGAGAACCGGATGGCCGGCTTTGAGCAGCGGCTTAGTGTGCTGGAGGCGCGGCTCAACGAGCAGCAGCAGAGCATCTCTTTGCTCAACACCTTCCAGCGCAAGATGATGCAGAAGATGGGGATTGAATACGAGTAGGGGCCTGGCCCTCGCCCTCCGCAGGCCAGGGCCAGCTCGTGATTGCAGGTTCCAATCCCTTTTTCAATCCCCCATCGGTTCCAATCCCTTTTTCAATCCCTCAGCGGGCTTACGCGGTGTTCCGACAGCCCCCTTTCTAGGGTAGCATCAGGAGCGGCGTCCGTCAAGCTTTTTCGAGCATCCCACAAAAGCGGTCAGCAGTGACCGGTTGTGCGCGGCCATGATGCCAGCCCCTGTGGCCCTGCGGTGGCTTGTGAGGCCCTTCGAGCATCGCTGCGTGGGAAGCCGGGAGCCGGGATGCTCGAAGAGAACGGCAGCAGCGGCACCAGCGGCAGAGTGGGTTTCGTGAGCAGCGCTTGACAGCGACTGCGGGGGATGGTAAGGTAGAGGCAGCAGTGTTCAGGAGGGCCCGATGGAGCAGCGGATTGCCGACCTGGAGCGGCGCGTCAGCGAGCTGGAGTTTGTCTACCGGAACCTGGCGAAGGATACGACCATACTCTATGGCATCCTGCGGATGGATTTGGATGCCCTCAAGGAGCGGACAGAGCGGATCGAGCAGCGTCTCGACACGCTGAGTGGAGAGGTCGCGCAGGTCCAGGTGCGCCTGGATCGCCTGGAGCAGCAGATGGACCAGCGGTTTGCCCAGGTGGACCAGCGGTTTGCCCAGGTGGATCAGCGGTTTGCCCAGGTGGACCAGCGGTTTGCCCAGGTGGACCAGCGGTTTGCCCAGGTGGATCAGCGCTTTGATCGCCTGGAGCAGCAGATGGACCAACGGTTTGCCCAGGTGGACCAGCGCTTTGATCGACTAGAGCAGCAGATGGGGCAGATTCTGACGCTGCTCCAGAAGCAACAAGGCAGCTAGCGTCAATCAGCACGAGGATGCCGCCTACGCCCGCTTAGGGATTGAAAGGCAGCGCCAGGGGATCAAACTCCGCATTGTAGGCCCAGATAGAGGCACAGCCCTCCAGGACCGCACACAGCTCCCCCCACCTCTCCGTCAAGGGCGGCGCATGCTGGAGCGCCTCATCGCTGATCCCGTGGAGGGCCCGCGCCCCTGGCGTCACAGGCGCATCCGGCTGGATCAGCGAACGAAAGAGCAGCTTCCCCTTCCCATCGATCACCGCGATCTCTCCCACTTGGAAGCCCGGGTCTTCGGGCAATCCTGTCGTCTCCGTGTCAACAATGGCAATGTCCCGGGCCAGCTCTTCCCGCAGTCAGGCCCGTATCTCCTGCTGCTGCTGGCGCACCCGTTGCGCTTCCTCACACACCCAGCAGAGCCGGAGCCGCCGGCGGCGGCGCCCAGGCTCAATCTTCCCCCCACAGCTCTCGCAGGTCAGCCAGCGACGCCAGCCCTCCCTTGCCCGTTCCAGCGCTTGCCGCTGCGCTTCCGTCAGCGCCTTGGCTGAAGCTGCCTCATGGACCCAGTAGAGCAACACCTGCCGGGGGCGCCCCGCCGATCGCTCATAGCAGCCCGCGGGCTGCTGGCCCGGGGCCAGGCGCAACCCCCGGCGGCGCAGGCCGGAGACGGTTGCCAGCCGCTCCCAGTCAATCTGGGCGTACGCGAACACCCGCAGACCCACACACTCCGTCCGAGGCTTTGCCTGCCACGTTTTGTGGCAGACGGTACATCGCCATCCTGTGGAAATCCGTTCGAGCTGATGTTCTTGATATTCCTGATGTTCTGCCATCGCTGGTCTCTCCTTCTTCATGACTTCGGCGCCGTGCTTCCGCAGTCCGAGGAGCGACGCACGTCGTCCCTCGGGAGCGGCAGCGCGCAGGGGTGGGCATGAGATCCCTGTCGTGGGTCGGGAGCAAGGGAGTGGAGCTGTTGGAGGTGGAGGATCAGGGGATCAGCTCCTGCCAGTGGCTGGGTTCAGCGCACAGTCCTGCGCCACTGGGACACGCGCGTCGGGTCGCCTTGCGCCGAGGCGGCAGTCGATCCACAGAGGCAGCTAGCGCAGGTAGTGACGCAGCACCACCTCCACACGACGATGCCCGAGGGCCGACGCCACCGCCTCCACGGCTGCCCGATCATAGTCCGCTGGGCGCAGCCGGCCCCGAGCCGGTGGCAGCTCCCGTTCCGACAGCAGCCGATACAGCGCCTGCGCATACTCGCGCCGCAGGGCGTGCACGTCCAGATGGGACGGGATGCGTGCAAAGACCCGCTCCTCGGGCCGGCGCCCTGCCCACAGCCGTTGCAGCAGCTCCTCCACGCCCGGCAGCACGGGCGCCACCCGCGGGCGGCCTCCCTTGCCGTGGCGCACGAGCACCACCCCCGCTGCCAGGTTGAGATCCGCCACGCGCAGCGCCGCCACTTCTCGCCGGCGCAAGCCGGTTGCCCGCAGGAAGGTGATCAGCTCCTGCCAGTGGGCCGGGTTCAGGTCGTGATCCTGTGCCACCGGGCCACGCGAGCGCCGGATCAGCTCCCGCCGCCGGGGCGGCAGTGTGACCGAGGCAGCCAGCGCCGGATCGCCAAAGAAGAGCCGCAGGGCGGAACGGGTCGTCGCCAGCGTCCAGGGCGAGAGGCCCGTCTCTATTCCCCGCAGCAGATAGGCCGTGGCCAGCTCCTCGGCGCGCGCGTCTACCTCGGCCAACCGGCGCAGCCCAGAGGTGGCCCGCGCCCACTTCAGGAAGCGGATCACCTGCTCCTGATAGACGGAGCGGGTCTTGTAACTGTGGATGCGCCCCGTCGAGCAGGTCCAGTCGAGCTGTCCCTGCTGGCGAGCGGTCTGCTTGGCCGTATGCCGGCTCTCGCCGATGGCCATCAGGCCGTCGAGCCGCTCGATGGCTTCGCGGATCAGGCTCTTGCGATGCGTGGGCATGCTGCTCCTGGTGCTCCTGCGGTGCTGGCTGGTGGCTGCCAGGCCAGCTCGTGCTTCCTGCCACCGCACGACTTGCCATCCCACGAGTTCAACCGTGTCCGTCCCCCTGCAGGGCGGCTGCCCTGGGCTGTCCTGTTCCCTCTGGACAGCGAGCGGGGAGGGGACGAGTCCCCCGTTCTCTTCTCTCGCTCTGTTTAGACCGCGGTGAAGCCGTCTGGAGCGCGCGAAAGGATGCGTTCCTGGCATCCCTGGACAGCGAGCGAGCGGGTCACCGACCTGGCGAGAGCGGGGCTCAACCAGCGCAGGCCGGCTGCGGCTGTCCATGTCAGGCTGGTGCGGTGCGGCGTTCCAGCGGAGCGGTCCCTCCTTGCGAGCCAGGTCAGGCCAGGCACAGCGCCAGGGGCATCGTCTGTTCCTGCCCTCGGTGGGAGAGTGCTCTGGGATCAGGGGGAAACGCCGGCGGCAGCGCTTCGCCTTCCCGAGGCCGCAACACATTCGCAACACTGCAAGCATACCCGCGCGACCCGGGAACCACGCGGGAACGAGAGGGGAACATCCTGGGAAGGGAACGGGAACGCAGAGGGAAGGGGTCCGTCCCCGAGCAGGGGAGAGCAGGAATGGAACGAATGGCCTGCTTTATTTCAATCCCAGAGCGATTTCAATCCCAGAGCGGGCTTAAGCAGCGTTCCGACGTACCAGTGCACGTGCTTGTGCATAAACCATATCATCTTTCAATCCCACATCGGGCTTAAGCAGCGTTCCGACGCAGCGCTGTCATCGCCGGCTGATCGTGCCAGCCCTTGCTTTCAATCCCAGAGCGGGCTGAGGCGGCGTTCGGACGTGGCTCCTCCGGGCCTTTGAGGCCCTCAGTGGCATCTTTCAATCCCAGAGCGGGCTGAGGCGGCGTTCCGACAACTGGTCAATCTGACTCCCCATGATATTGTCATCCGCTTTCAATCCCACATCGGGCTGAGGCGGCGTTCCGACCTTCGATGCTGAGCGCAAGGTAGAGAAACGCTCTCCCAATGCTTTCAATCCCACATCGGGCTTACGCGGTGTTCCGACTCTTGCGCTTGACAAGCGCCAGTTGCTGAGCAGTTCTTTCAATCCCACATCGGGCTTACGCGGTGTTCCGACTCGACGGCGGCGCCGGCCCCGGAATGGAAACGGCTGGAGACTTTCAATCCCACATCGGGCTTACGCGGTGTTCCGACGTCTTGCCGCGCATTGCACGCAGGCTATCTGCGGTCACTTTCAATCCCACATCGGGCTTACGCGGTGTTCCGACCCTGGTCTTGCTCACGGATCTGCACTAACAACCGAGACTTTCAATCCCACATCGGGCTTACGCGGTGTTCCGACTCTACCGAGGGGCGCGCAAACTCATGTAACTGCGCTCTTTCAATCCCACATCGGGCTTACGCGGTGTTCCGACCGAAGGCACGAGATAACGTAGCCTTCTGCACGAGATCTTTCAATCCCACATCGGGCTTACGCGGTGTTCCGACGGGAGAGCCGGGCCCCAAGGGGAAGGGCACGCCATTCTTTCAATCCCACATCGGGCTTACGCGGTGTTCCGACAAAGCCGGCGGGGCGGCTGCCGTATTCTGCCGCAGAGGCTTTCAATCCCACATCGGGCTTACGCGGTGTTCCGACTGGGAGGAGATCAAGGGTCTCCTCCAGAAAGCCCACCTTTCAATCCCACATCGGGCTTACGCGGTGTTCCGACCACGTTGCTGCCCCCATCTCGCTGCTTGCGCACTCCATCCGCTTTCAATCCCACATCGGGCTTACGCGGTGTTCCGACTTCAATTGCCTTGGGCATGGCTGCCCCCAAGCTCTTTCAATCCCACATCGGGCTTACGCGGTGTTCCGACTGGGCGATTGATCTGAGCCGGCTTGCCTCAATCTGGGCTTTCAATCCCACATCGGGCTTACGCGGTGTTCCGACTTAAAGACGATATCTTATATTTAGTACGTCCTTATGTGGATCTTTCAATCCCACATCGGGCTTACGCGGTGTTCCGACAGTCCCCTCTCTAGGGTAGCATCAGGAGCGGCGTCCGTCAAGCTGTTTCGAGCATCCCAAAAAAGCGGTCACTGCTGACCGCTTTCATGCGGTCATGATGCCAGCCCTTGTGGCCCTGCGGCAGCTTGTGAGGCCCTTCGAGCATCGCTGCGTGGCATGGCGGGAGCCGAGATGCTCGAAGCGAACGGCACGAGCGGCAAGAGCGGCAGAATGGGTCTCGTGAGCAGCGCTTGACAGCGACTGCGGGGGATGGTAAGGGAGAGGCAGCAGTGTTCAGGAGGGTCTGATGGAGCGAGCAGCGGATTGCCGACCTGGAGCGGCGCGTCAGCGAGCTGGAGTTTGTCTACCGGAACCTGGCGAAGGATACGACCATGCTCTATGGCATCCTGCGGATGGATTTGGATGCCCTCAAGGAGCGGATAGAGCGGATCGAGCAGCGTCTCGACACGCTGAGTGGAGAGGTCGCGCAGGTCCAGGTGCGCCTGAATCGACTAGAGCAGCAGATGGGGCAGATTCTGACGCTGCTCCAGAAGCCGCAAGGTAGCAGGGCGGAAGACCCCTCTCGCCCGATGTGGGATTGAAATGAAATGAAATGAAATCAACAGAGGAGAATGAGAAGAGAGCAGGCTGGAAGGAACAGCCAGGGAGAGAGAGGGAGCGGTGCGAGGAATGCAGCGCTCCCTCTTGAGCGGAAAGAGGTTGCAACGGTTCTGATCTCCTTGGGGGTTCTATTCTCCAATGCTAGAGGTTTCTGAAAGAGAAGAAAGGAAGCGCTGGCTGATGCGCCTGATGGTTTCATAGGAGACGTTGTAATCCTGTGCAACCTGTCGTAGGGGTTCCTGATGCTCAAGAACACGAGAAGCGATCACAGGCCACTCCTCGCGAGGGATACGAGGGCGAGGGGAAGGGGGAGCAGAGCGAGCGGTGGGCCTTGGCTGTGAGGGAGAAGCAGAGGGGAGAAGCGACTCCCCCGTCAGGGATTGCTGGAGGGTCTGAGCGAGGGGATGAGAAGGAAGGAGGAAAAGAGGGGCCACTGGTGAGAGAGAAATCGAAGCCCGTCGGTTCCGCTTCCGGTAAAATTCCAAGAAACCCCCTCCGCGATGAGATGAGGAGTCGTCGCGGAGGGGGTTTCTCATCTCCTCTTCTTCCTCCTCTCCCTCTCTATCCATTCTCTCGGCCTGGTATCGCTCTGATCTCCTGAGTCTGGCCGCTTCCATCCCTGCCAGGCCGTGGCCCGCAGTCCATCGCCAGCCCTGCAGGGGCAATCGCGGTGGCTAGTGACTCACACCGTGGACGCCTTGTATCAGACCAGCTGAGGCATCGTGCACCAGCCCCTGCCTGGGGAGGCATATCGTGGGAAGGAGATTGGAGAGGGAGGGGATCACCTGTCTCCTTTCGGACTCGAAGGAGATCCCTGATGATACCCCCTCAAATACTGTCGGTGGAGTGCGCTGGAAGAAGGAGTTTCCGTTTCAATCCCAGAGGGGCTTCTTCGCTGATGCTGACGGCCCCTCCTCCAGGAGAAGCACCTGGAGCCGTCACCGTCAAGCCGTTTCGAGGATCCCAAAAAATCGGTCGGCAGTGACCGCTTCCATGCGGTCATGATCTCAGCCACTTTGGTCCTCAGACGACCTGAAAAGCCGTTCGAGGATCGCTACATGAGCAGCTGGGTGCTGAGATCCTCGAAATGACGGGCATCTCATTACCGCAACAGTATCAGAGGCATGTTCCCCTTCTCATGCGTCTCCCCGATGGAGCCGCCCCTTGCCTCCTCTCCACGCTGGAAACGGTCCGTCGCTGCTGGCTCCCAGGCCCGACCACAGCGCCAGCAGCGCGCAGCTTCGGACCGCGCTCGCGTAGGAAGCGCCTTACGAAACGCTCCACCAGACCTAGCAGCCAGCAACTGTGGTGCTGCAGCGCCTCATGACAGCGGCGCTGCAGCAAAGCCTGCGCGATAGCGAGCTGCTGGAACCCCGGCAGCAGGGTCGCATCCGCGGAGCGCGAAGAGTGTTCGAGTCTCAGGCGTCCTCTGCTATCGGCTGTGCAGAGTCAGCTGGAGGCTGCGAAGCTGGCGATGGACTGCCCGTCCCACCGCTGCTGCCGCCCATGCTCCAGGCCAGCGGGCTGAACAATCAGCTATGAATTGATTACGTTTGCGTAGGTTAGTGTCCAGCTTATCCAGTACAAAGTCAAGCTGAGGAGAGAATATACAACTAGATGACAGCGATGAATCACACGATTTCAGTAGAGATTTGCTGGACCAGGGCGGCTACCTGAGTGTGACTATTGGCGTCGCCCCTATCTGTCGCTGGACCTTACAGACACGAGCCAGTTTGTGAGCCATTGGTGGCGGGAGATGCGGGCCTTCGCCCAAGGACAATGACTGAAGGTGCAGCTGTGTAGCCTGGCGCAGGAGCTGGAGGAGTTCTTGCCGCTGGTGGGCTATAACTTCACCAAATACCAGATGTGCTACGATCCCCAACGGTATCGGATGAAGATGCAAATCCCTGGCCGAGAGCCCGAGGGAGTGCGCGATCCTGTTCGAACTGCCCTGGGAGGGGCTGGTCATCGGCTCCTGCCTCTTCTATCATTACAAGGGTCTGCTTTATGCACACATGATAGGCATTCTCCCTGGTGTTCCCAAAAAGGTATTCCCTTCACGCGGTATTGCTACTTCACAGCAATCCGACCTGGTCGTTTCTCTGGCAGTATATCATGGCTGTCCTGCTCAGCGACTTCGGCATCGGGCTGCTGACCATCAGCTTCTCCGCTACCCTCAAGCCCGACGCGGAAGCAGAGGGCATCGCCGCCTACATAGTTCCAGTTTTCCCCAAGAGATCAGGGGTGAGATGGTGCTGATCAGACTGCAAGCTGTGAGCCGCTGTGGAATCCTGGCGGTGCAGGCCAGGGCACAGGGGCCACCGGCAGAAAAGCCTTCCACGGTAAAGTGCTTGGGACCCAGATGATCGGCGACTTCCGCGACGTCATCAGGCCAGTCGAGCAGCCGAGTGGAGAGCGGGAGAAATGAAACAGCCGTCTTCAAGTTCAGACTCAGACGATGGGGAAAGGATGAGACAGGGAAGATAGTGGGGGAGAGACGAGGGGAAAGGTGAAAAGGTCGATAAACACAGGTGATCCTTCAGCCAGCCTTCCACCTCTCCTTCTCGTCAGCGCCCCCCTTCCCGTGCCCAGGCAAACCGCTCTGCGCGACGGTGGCTGCGCACGTCTGCTCACCGGTTCCATTGATGATCACAATCCTCCTCGACAATAACCCAGTTTGATGGCTGTTGCTCCCTCTCCTCCTGCGACCAATCTCTCAGGTCGGGAGCTTCCGAGGGGATTAAAACAGGTGTTCTCTCTAGGTAAAACAATCTCTGCCGAGGATTATATGGCTGTCAGAGCAGGCCCGTCAAGGAGTTGGCTGGTCAAAAAGAGTTGTGGACTGACGTAGACCTCGTTCTCTGCGAATGTAGAGGCGCGAGCATCATCGTCGCCAGTCCATCCCTACAAGGGACCCGCTGGTCGCTGGGAAAGCTGTTGCTTGTTGCTCTCTCCCTCGGCGACTCTCAGGGCAGGGCCTAAAGCCTTTCTCTGCGCTCAGGCTATGCCGGGGAGGGAGAGAAGTAGCAGAGCGGCAGACGACAGCGAAAAAGAGGGCTGGCCAGGGCTAAGGAGTTGCGGCTCCCTGGCTCAGAAGACGCAGTGTATAACCTAGCGCTTTCCCGCTCAGCGGCCCAAAGCGTCCCTCTGGGGGCGTCGGAACCTCGGGATCAAGTGCCAGGTCGACCAGCTCAGGCGCGTAGAGATACTCCCCGAGCAGGAGCGCCAGGCCAGTAATGCCAGCATGGATATCCAGGCGACTGGTGGTAATCTGCAAATCGCGGGTAGCCAGCGGCAAGGAACGCCGATAGACCACTTCGCGAATGCCGGCAAGCAGTGGCTCATCGGCGTGAGCCAGGCGACCGCCTAAGACCACCAGCGAAGGGTTGAGCAGGCTCACCGCGTCGGAGATGGCCTGGCCCAGCACACGGGCCGCCTGACGAGCCAGATGGACCGCGTCCTGCTGGCCGGCTCGGATCAGGCGAACCACCTCATAGGTCGAATGGACCTGGTGACCGAGTGCGCGGAGATCGCGCAGCAATGCCCAGCCACCGGCATAGGCTTCCACACAACCGCGATTACCACAGCGGCAGAGAGGAGGGGTCGTCAGATTGGCCAGGTCGCCGCTGTAGGGGATGTGACCGAGGTCCCCAGCTGCTCCTTGGGCGCCACGCAGAATCTGCCCGTTCGAAATAATGCCGCAGCCGACTCCCGTCCCTACCTTGACCATCAACATATGCGGGTGCTCTGGCCAGCAGGCCTTATATTCTCCAAAGGCCATCACGTTCACATCATTGTCCACCAGCGTCGGACAGGCAAAGCGCTCGAGAAAGTAGCCCGGGATGTCAAAGCCGTCCCAGCCGGTCATAATCGGTGGGCTGACCACACGCCCGGTGGCAAACTCCACGGGGCCAGGGACACTGATCCCGATGCCATGCACCTTCTGGGGAGCCACCTGCTGCTGTTGCAGAAGGGCCAAAAACGTCCTCGTCACCTGCTCAAGCACAGGATGGGGCCCGGCAGCGACATCTAGCTCACTGGCTTCCTCCGCCAGAATAGCCCCAGCCAGATCTGTCAGTGCACAGCGCAAATGACTGGCCCCAACGTCAGCAGTCAAAAATACCCCGCGCGCCGCATTGAATTTGAATTGCGTCGGCGGACGGCCCCCAGTCGAGGCGCTGGCTCCATCCGGTACCAGCAACCCGGCAGCGAGCAGCTGCTCCAGGCGCTGCGTGACTGTCGAGCGTGCCAGGCCGGTCAGGCGGATCACATCCGCCCGCGTGCGCGCCTGGCCAGTGCGAAACAGGGCGAGAACAGCTCCTGACCGCGAGGCATCGTTGCCCTCAAGTGGTGATTTCATCAGCGTGGCACTCCTCACAGCTCCGAAAATAGAGAGGGCTACCTGCGCCGGCAGTCCATGCTAGCCACAGGTGCATTTGGCATATTCGCCTTTATTCTACCAAGGAGAGGGGGTCTTCTCAAGATTACCCTGCAGGATTCTGCTATATTTGGTCCGAAGATACCAAACTTTTGCTTGACATAATACATAAGTACGGCTATAATTTGCCAATAGTGAAGGGTCCCTCGACTCAGCCGGGCAGAAGTCATTGCTGAGTCGACCAAAGCGTTGCATCGACTATTTTTATTCTTGTCAGAGACAGACGGAAGGAGGCGCTGCAGTGTGCAGGCAATCGCTGATGACAAGGATGAGCCTGATCCTGCTGGCGGTGCTTGGCGTGATCATCACAGCCTGTGGCGGAGCCAGTAGCAGCGGGAGCGGAAGCAGTGGAAGCACGCAAGTTGCAGCTGTGATCAAAGGGCTAGACAACCCGTTCTTCCAGGCCATGCAGCGGGGCATTCAAGACGAAGCCAGGACCGTGGGCGTATCTGTTACTGTCCAGGCAGCCACGAGCATCACGGACACCACTGGTCAGGCGGACAAGCTCCAGGCCCTCGCGGGTCAGAACTACGGCTGCTACATCGTCAACCCTATCAGTGGCACCAACCTGGTTCAGGCTCTGGCGCCTGTCTCCCAGGCTGGCAAACCGATTATCAACATCGATAATCCTATTAGCGCGCAGGCAGCCCAGGCGGCTGGCATCAAAATCAGCACCTACATTGGAACGGACAATATCAGTGCCGGTCATCAGGCAGCTAACGAGATGGCCAAACTGCTACCAACAGGGGGCAAGGTTGCCCTGATTGGAGGCATCGCCGGAGACGTGACCAGCCAGCAGCGTCTCCAGGGTTTTAGCCAGGGTATTCCTGCGACGATCCAGATCGTGCAGACAGTTGCAGCAGACTGGGATCGCCAGAAAGCGCTGACAGCCGCTGGTGATATCCTGCGCGCTCACCCCGATCTCAAAGGCTTTTTTGTCGCCAACGATGACATGGCTCTTGGGGTCGTCCGGGCCATTGCGGACGCTGGGAAACAGGGTCAGGTCAAGGTGGTCAGCGTCGACGGCATCCAGGATGCCTTGAAATCCATTCAAGCGGGTCAGCTCTCGGCCACCGTTTCTCAGTACCCCTATACGATTGGAGCAATGGGGGTCGAGGCCTGCAAGGCGGCGTTGGCAGGTAAAACCCTGCCGGCCAAAGTCACTGCTCCGGTGCTCGTAGTGACCAGCGATAATGTTGCTCAGGCTCTGGCTAGCTTCCCCAAGCCGTTCAGCAGCTATGTTGATCCCTTTCAAGACCTTCTTAAGTAGTCAGGAAGGAAGCAAGCCAGTGAGTGAGTGAGTGGGTGGGTGGGGCGCATGCGAAAGAGCAAGCAGGTATCCGCACGGGCCTGTCAGGGCCGGCAGCGCGACCGCTCCACTCGCTCACTCATGTGAGAGGAAGGAGACAGCGGATGGAACAGAGCAACACGCCAGTGACAGCGCTTCCGGCGCAGGCGGAGCGACTGAGCTGGAGAGAGCGGCTCAGCGATCCCGAGTTCTGGATCAACTGGACAGCGGTGATCGCCCTGGCGGTGCTGGTCATCATCTTTGGGATCGCCTCACCGGCATTCTTAAGCTTCGGCAATATCCGCGCTGTGCTGGTAGCGGCGGCTCTCCTGGTGATCCTGACGGTGGGGCAGACCTTTGTGATCCTGACGGGGGGCATTGATCTCTCTTTGGCATCCACCATGACCTGGGCTGGTGTGGTCCTGGGGCAGGTTGTCGCCCACGGAGGCCCGATCGGTCTGGCTTGCCTCTTGGCCATCATTGCCGGCTTGCTCGTGGGCCTCATCAATGGCCTGCTGGTTGCCTGGGGACGGATTCCCGATTTCATTGCGACGCTTGGCACGCTCAGCGCTGCCTCTGGGGCAGCTCTGATCTTCTCCAATGGTGAGCCGGTGACGATTGTCAGCACCTTCTTGCTTCAGCTCGCCACAGGCTCACTTGGTCCACTGCCCTACTTTGTCCTGATCGCTCTGCTCGTAGTATTGCTGGGACATTTCTTACTCTTTTACACGCGCTTTGGGACCCACCTGCTAGCCACTGGGGGCGATGCTGAGGCGGCTCGCGCTATGGGCATTCGTACTGCGGGGATTAAGCTGGCTGCCTACCTGCTGGCAGGTGGCCTGGCCGGTTTGGCTGCCATCCTCTTCACGGCGCGCATTGGCGCTGCCGAACCGGCGGTCGATACCAGCTACTTGCTCAATTCTGTAGCGGCAGTAGTCCTGGGAGGCGTCAGTCTCTTTGGAGGGCGTGGCACCATAGCCGGTCCTGCTGCTGGCGCGCTCTTACTCACGGTGCTCGTCAACGGGCTGACCTTACTTGGACTCTCACAATTCTACCAACCGGTGGTGGTTGGTTTGGCGGTCGTGTTGGCCGCCTTGCTGGTGAGGTACTGGCGATGAGTCCTACGGAATTTGAACGTGTTTTTTCTGCTCCTCAGACTCCGGAGCGTACCCCTACTCCAGGCGCTCCGCCTGGCTCTGGCGTGCCTGGTCCTGCTGAGGTATTGCTCCTGGTGGAGCGCGTTAGCAAGCATTTTGGGGCCATTGTGGCGCTGCATGAAGTGACGCTGTGGGCGCGACGTGGAGAGATCACGGCCATTGTCGGGGATAACGGTGCAGGCAAATCGACCTTGATTAAATGCATCTCGGGCCTGCACTCTCCGAGCAGCGGGCGCCTCTTCTTTGAGGGGAAAGAGGTGCATTTTGCCTCTCCCCAGGAGGCGCGTCAGGCAGGCATCGAGACAGTCTATCAGAACCTGGCTATGATTGAAGATCTCACGGTCTGGCAGAATCTCTTTCTCAACCGCGAGCGAGTCAAGCGTCTGGGACCCTTAGCGATCCTGGATCGCCGGACGATGCGCCGCGAGGCCCTGCGGATGCTCCGGCAATTTGAGGTTCATCTGCCTTCCATCCATGCCCGACTGCGGCAGCTCTCTGGCGGGCAGCGGCAGGCCATTGCCATCGCGCGAGCTGCAAGCTGGGGGTCGCGCCTGTTGATCATGGATGAGCCAACGGCAGCTCTGGGCGTTCGGGAGACGCGACGTGTTGAGGAGCTGATTCTTCGCCTGCGCGACCAGGGGCTGGCTATCTTGCTGATCAGCCATAACTTTGAACAGGTGCTGCGCCTCTCTCAGCAGGTGTGGGTCATGCGCAGCGGACGTGTGGTCGGAGGACGCCGGACGAACGAGACAACGAGTGATGAACTTGTGGCGATGATCACCGGCGTCAAGAGTGATGAGTGATCGCTAGAACAGCTGTGGAGATGCCATGAAACAGAAAATAGGTATTCATGCCTTCGTCTGGGTGGGCGGCTGGAGTGAGGAAGAGTGTCGTCAGGCGCTCGAAAGCAGTCGCACGAGCGGCTATGATCTGATCGAGATCCCCCTGCTTGAGCCTGCCGCGATCGACGTGGCGCTGACCAGAAGCCTGTTGGAAAAGACTGGTCTCGAAGCGACGTGCACACTGGCTCTGACGCCCGAGACGGATATTTCCAGCACAGATGAAGCAGTAGTAGCACGTGGCGAGCGGTTGCTGCATGATGCGCTGGCGGTGGCCCGGGATCTGGGGGCCACCTATCTTGGTGGGGTGATCTTCGGGGCCTTGACACGCTATCGGGAGCCGCTGGCTCCTGCCGGACGGCTGAACAGTATGCGGGTTCTGGCTCGTCTGGCCGAGCAGGCAGCGGCCAGTGGCATGCAACTGGGTCTCGAAGTGGTGAACCGCTATGAGAGCAATTTCCTCAATACAGCGGAGCAGGCTCTGAGCCTGATTGAGGAAATCGGTGCGCCTAATCTCGTGGTCCATCTCGATACGTATCACATGAATATCGAAGAAGAAAATTTTGTGAAGCCGGTAGTGGCCTGTGGAAAGCGGCTGGGCTATGTCCATGTGGGTGAAAGCCATCGGGGCTACCTCGGCACGGGCACGGTGGATTTCCCTGCCTTTTTCCGGGCGCTGCGGCAGGCTGGTTATCAAGGGCCGATCACCTTTGAGAGCTTTTCTCGGGCACAGGAGATTGCGAACCTCTCTGGCGATCTGGCGATCTGGCGTTATACCTGGACCGACCGTTTTGACCTGGCCAGACATGCCCGGGCTTTCATTGCAGCAGGTCTGGAGGCTGCAGACACCCCCGAGGACTAGTCACCATCATGGAAGGCGCAAGAAGGAAGACTGAGGACAAAGCGCTGTTGGGCATTGATTTGGGTACCAGTGCAGTGAAAGCGCTGGTTCTGGAGGCAGCGAGCGGGCGACGGCTGGGCGAGGGGCGCGCTGAGTATCCTTTGCTTACACGTCGGCCTGGATGGGCCGAGGGCGATCCTGAAGAGTGGTGGCGGCAGACAGTGGTGGCGGTGCGTATGGCCTTGGATCTCGTGGAACCAGGGCAGGTAGCGGCGATCGGGGTCAGCGGGCAGATGCATGGCGTGGTTCCTGTCGATGCAACAGGGAACCCTGTGCGCGCTGCCCTGCTCTGGCCTGATCAACGAGCTATCGACCAACTGGCGCGTTTTGAACAATTGCCTGTGCAGTTGCAGGAGCAACTGGCGAATCCCTTCGCCCCTGGTATGGCCGGTCCGCTGCTTTGCTGGCTCGCTCAGAAGGAACCCGAGGCGTTTGCACACATGCGGTGGGCCCTTCAGCCCAAAGACTGGCTCCGCTGGCGTTTGACTGGGGAAGTGGCCACCGAGGCCAGCGATGCCTCGGCGACGCTGCTCTATGATGTGCAGCGAGATCAGTGGGCGACGGCGGTCATGGAGGCCCTGGGGTTGCCAAGGGAGTTGTTTGCGCCCTTGCTCCCTGCGGGGGCGCCGGCGGGATATCTGCAGGAGTCAGCGGCCAGAGAGCTGGGACTGAGGCCGGGCCTGCCAGTGGCGACGGGAGCAGCCGATGTGGCAGCCTCGCTGCTGGGGGCTGGCGTGCTGGCGCCTGGCTCGCTCTTGTTCTCGCTGGGTTCGGGAGCGCAGTTTGTGCTCCTCTGCCAGGAGCCGCAACCTGATCCCCAGCGGAGAATCCATCTCTATCGGGCTGCAGACGGGAGGCATTGGTATCGGATGGCAGCGGTGCAGAATGCCGGGCTGGCTCTGGACTGGGTGCGTCGGGCCTTGCAGGCCAATTGGACCGAGCTGTATGCCAGCAGCGAGGCGGAGGTTGCCGTCCAGGAACCGCTGTTCTTCCTGCCCTGTCTGACGCCAGAGCGACCGTATCATCCGAGACCACAGGCTGCCGGCTGGCTCCATCTACGTCTCGGGCATGAGCGCCGCCACCTGCTCCACGCCGCTCTGGAAGGGGTGGCCTTTGGAATGCGTCTGGCCCTGGAGGCGCTCTCTGAGGGAGAGGAGGGTGGTCAGCTTCTTGTCGTCGGTGGAGGGAGCTTGCACCCTGGCTGGCGGCAGATGCTGGCGGATATCCTGGGACGGGAGCTTTGGGCTGTCGCTGAGAAGGACACGGCGGTGCGAGGGGCTGCACTCCTGGCCGGACTCGCTGCAGGTTATTGGAAGGATGCCGCTGCTCTGGAAGCACGGCGCCCACCGGTTCTGTCTGTGACGGCTCCTGGCGCTCGACGAGCTGTCTATCAAGAGCGCTACCAGCGCTATCGCGAGCTGTTG
Source organism: Thermogemmatispora aurantia (assembly GCF_008974285.1). GTDB lineage: Bacteria > Chloroflexota > Ktedonobacteria > Ktedonobacterales > Ktedonobacteraceae > Thermogemmatispora > Thermogemmatispora aurantia. The sequence goes on from NZ_BKZV01000004.1 coordinate 605,075, forward strand.
CTCTCACCTGCGGCTGCCGTGCTGGAGGAGCGCGAGGCAGGGGGTACAAGGCTCCGTGAAAGCAGGGGAAGGGTTGGCCAGTTGGAGCCAGAGTGATTTCGGGCTAGCGAGTAGATAGCCAGGCAATCCGCCCGCTCAGTACTATGCTCATCTCAAGTCGCCTCGCGGCTGCCCACCAAGAGCCACTCGGGCTGAGGGCCTCCCCAGCGTAAACGTCACTGGAAGCGGCGTACGGAGAAAGAGGCCATAGCCGTATGAATAGATCTTCTGTGTGGACTCAGCTATCGGCAACAACAGGGTCAGTGAGCAGATAATCGAGAGAAGGCTCCAAGAGGTCGCTGTGGTTGAGCTGATAGCAGCACTGCTTGCCAGAAGGGGCCGGGCTTGGAGGGGGCTGACCGCTGGGCCTTCCTCCTCGGGCAGCTCTGAGGGCAGCTCAAGCATGCCTCTGGCTCTGGGAGGCTAATGCTGAGGTGCGCTCCTGCAAAATCGATCAAGCGGCCGTTGGCGATGAAGCAGGCCGCTGATGATGACAACCCCGCGTCGCTTTAACAGTCTGGCTGTGATCAACAGGGCTGCCAGCCGCTTCAGCCAGCTCCAGCACCATGACGGAGCCGTCTGCCACAGCGTGCCCCATGCCTTCTCTCTGCCTCTCTTGTACGAGAGGATAGGCTGTGCCGCAGCTGAGATCAGCGGTAGCTTCATCATCTGTTGCATATGATTCCTCTTTGCCTGAGATGGTAATGGATATCCAGAGAAGGGATAGCTGAGAAAGGCGAGCGACAGACGGCCAGTCATCCAATCGAGCTATTCAGGCTAGACCAAGAAAAAGGCAACCAGGCAGCAGTGTGGAAGATCCAGGAAAAAGAGTCCGTAAGAAGAGTACCGGTATATTGTGTTAAATGGGCTTTGTAGTACTCTTGCCAGAGCTGTAAGCAACAGTGCGCAGTCACGCACCTTCGGTTAGCAGGCCGCTCTCTTCCGGTGAAGGTGGAGAGAAAGATGAGTCAGCTTTTCTACGGGCAAAGAGAGGAATAAGTACCCTCCTGAGAGAAGGGCGGAAAAGCTTTGCTGCGGCACACTGGTGAGAAGCAAATCCTTTCCTCATGCTCCGGACACCTGTCCTTAGACCTCCCGTTGCGAGTGCGAGGCAGGAGGAAACTGCGCTTACTGGCGCCAGGCATGGGCTTCTCAGCAGCGTGCCTTGTCCCCACAACAGAGAAAGGGTGCTTTTTCTTCAGGAGAGACTCTTGCTGGACTGCCAGAGTCAGCCTCCATCGCTGCGATCCATTCCTCCTCTGTTTGGCTTGACACTCTTATGAGAGAAACGACACCTCTGTGAAGGATGTTCCTCCTGCTCATATCCCCCACTAGGGGATATGAGCAGGAGGAAGTATAGTCGCTGGGATAGAGAACTGTCAAGTGGCGCACGGTCACCTTCTGCTGGAGGCCCCTCGCCCCCGTTAGGAAAGCCATTACCAGGCTGGAGGAGATGTTTCTCCTCGTCGCCTCACGAAAAGAGGAGAGGATGGTGGTCAACACCAGCGAGCTACGGGCGTCCTTGATAGGCGAGCTAGTCGTGGTGGCAAAGGGAGGCCCGTCGCAGCAGCGGTCTCAGTTCATGAGGGGCTCTTGACATGGCCTCGCCTCGCGGGCTATACTTCCTCATGGAGATAACCCTATCCGGGGGATAGGGATGGAGATAACGCCTCTAGCAAAGGCACCGTCTCCTGTGGCTCCATCTTCGACTCCAACAGAGGAGGAAAGGATCACTTCTATGGAACCTGATCCTGGAAGTCCAGGGAGAGCCTGTCCGGGAAGGAGAGCAGCCCTCCTCCGTTGTGGGTGCGAGGCGTACTCGTGAGCGACGTTCTTGTTGAGCTTCCTCACGCCTCATGCTCGCGACGGACAGGCTGAGGGCGAGCGTTCAAGGTGTGAGGAAGGAAACTCCCCTTTGCCTGCGTCAAGAGCGCATCGTATCTACTCGTTTTATACGGTGCCGCGTGTAGCCTCTGCGGAGCGCTCTTCAGGCTAGGGTACGCAGTGTTTCCTCTCTCCCAGGTCTCATCTCGAGTGTTGGGGGCCAGCGGAAGGAGTAGTCTGTGCTTCACAGCCCTGCAAGCCCTCTACGAGCAACCCGGCAAGATGATATCCAATGGCCTGCAACGCCAGCTATGTGTGCTTGCTGGGTAGCTGGGAGGGTCATGAGGCCGGGCTCGCCTCTCGCGCGACGGCTAGGTTGTCTCTCCTCTGCCCGGCTTGCCTCCCCGAGCGGGTTGACTGGCCAGTGCCTGGCTTGTCCTTGCTGCCACCTTCTCTGGACGCTGAATAAGACATCAAGGAGGAAACCCATGCAGCAGATGACAGAGCAGCACCTGACCACAGCGACGGCACAGCTCGATTCGGCCCATGTGGGAGACATTCAGGGGGCCTGGGGCACCCTGTCGCAGACCGCCCAGCCATCGCGCCAGGGCTGGTTGCAACGACTCATTACTTTGCTCATCATCATGGGGCCAGGACTGGTCACCATGATTGGCGATAACGACGCTGGTGGGATTGCCACCTATACGCAGGCGGGACAGAACTATGGCACGAGCCTGCTGTGGACCCTCCTCATTCTGATCCCGGTCCTCATTGTCAACCAGGAAATGGTTGCCCGGTTGGGAGCCGTCACGCGCGTTGGCCATGCTCGTCTGATCTTCGAGCGCTTTGGCACATTCTGGGGGGCCTTCTCCTTCTTCGACCTCTTTCTGGTCAATTATCTGACGCTGGTCACGGAGTTCATCGGCTTCGCCATGGCCCTCAACTACTTCGGGGTCAGCCCGCTGATCTCCATTCCTATAGGGATTCTCGGTCTGATTGCGATCGTGATGACCGGTAGCTTCCGCCGCTGGGAGCGGGTCATGTGGATCAATTGCCTGGTCAGCCTGCTCATGATCCCCATTGCCTTCCTGCCCCATCCGGCCTGGGGACCCATTCTGCATGATACCTTCATTCCCAGTGTCGCTGGCGGCCTGAATAGCGATGCACTCCTCACGATCATCGCCATTGTCGGCACGACGGTGGCACCCTGGCAGCTCTTCTTTCAGCAGTCGAACGTGGTAGACAAACGTATCACCAGCCGCTGGCTCCGCTATGAGCGGCTCGATACCATGATCGGCAGCGTCCTGACCAATATTGAGGCCGCGGGTCTGGTCATTGCTGCTGCATTCGCCTTTGCCGGAACCAGGTACTTTGGCAACTTTATTGATGCGGGAACGACGGCGAAAGCGTATGCTGCGCTGGGTCATCCCCTCATGGGAACCCTGTTGATGATTATTCTGCTGAATGCCTCGATGCTGGGAGCCTGCGCTGTCACCCTGTCGACCGCCTATGCGGTCGGCGACGCCTTCTCGGTGGCCCATTCGCTGCACCGCAGGTTCCAGGAGGCCAAGGTCTTCTATAGCGTCTATATCCTGCTCATTGTGCTGGCGGGGGGACTGGTGCTGATCCCCAGCGCGCCGTTGGGACTGCTGACCTTCGCGGTCCAGGCACTGGCCGGCATCCTGTTGCCCAGTGCAACGGTGTTTCTAGTGCTGCTGTGTAACGATCGGGCAGTGCTTGGACCCTGGGTCAATCGCTTCTGGCTCAATGCGATTGCCACGGTGATCGTGGGCCTGCTCGTGGCTCTCTCCTTCATCCTGGCCATGACCACCCTCTTCCCTGGTGTGGACGCGATGCTGCTGACCAAGCTGGTCTTCGCCATCCTGCTGGCCGCTCTGGTGGTGCTGGGCGGCCTGGCGGCGGTTCGGCGCCTGCGCCGGGGTCCTGACCCCGAGCTGGCCGCGCTGAGGCGGATGAAGAAGGAGGACTGGCAGATGCCGCCGCTCAAGGAGATCCCGCGCCCAACCTGGTCGCTGACACGCTGGGTGGGAATGGTCACGCTGCGAGCTTACTTGATTGTGGCCATGGTGCTGCTGGTGGTTAAGGTGGTGGAGCTGGCACTTGGCCACTGATGAGCGGACTGGTTCTGCGTGGCTGAGCTGCTCCTTCTCTCCAGGCAGCACACAGGAGAGAAGGAGCGCCTGCCTATCCCGGTGCTCTGACCTGGTCTGTACGGGAGGGAGGGAAAAAGCATCTGACGTCAGGCTGAAAGCGGGCTGGTGCCAAGGCCTGCCTGTCTCTCCAGCCCGCCCGGCATCCTCTGTGCACGAGATCATTGCGACCTCGTGCTTTTCTCTGGTCTATCTAATTTTAGTTGATCAAAAAATGATATTGAATATCTTCAAATTGTAGGGAAGCACATTATGAGGAAGTAGACGGAGCGGCCAGCGAGCTGTAGGCTCAACAGATGCCTGGCTGTCGCTCCGAAGGAGGTGAGAATCATGGCCCACACGGTCATGCCATCGTCGCAAGAGCTGCCTCGCGTGACCAGCGAGGATCTCAAGCGAGCCCGTGATCGCCTGCGGGTGGCGCAAGCACGTCGCCATCGCTGGGGGAAGCTCTCTCTGCTCTGGCTGCTGATCGGCCCCGGCGTGCTAGTGATGCTCGGAGAAAACGATGCGCCGAGTATGCTCTCCTATGCCGCGACGGGAGCCACCTACGGTCCTGGCTTTTTCCTCCCATTTATTTTGGTGACGTTCCTGATGGCCTTCATCGTACAGGAAATGACGGTACGGCTGGCCGCGGCAACGCATCGTGGGCATGCAGAGTTGATCTTTGAACGCTTTGGTCCCTTCTGGGGCGCGTTCGCTCTGGTCGATCTCGCGCTAGGTAACCTGATGACGCTGGTCACCGAGTTCATCGGGATTCGGGCCGGCCTGGGTTTCTTTGGGGTTCCGCCTGTGCTTGCTGTGTTACTGGCCCTTGCGGTCATCGCCCTGGTTGTTCTGACTCGCCGCTACTGGACGTGGGAGCGTATCGGTCTGGCTCTGGCGACCTTCAACCTGGTCTTCATCCCTGTGGCCGTGCTGGCGCATCCTGATCCCGGCCAGTTGCTGGCGGCCTTTCTGACCTGGCAACCCGTCCCCCGTTGGGATCAGACCACGCTCTTGCTCTTGCTGGCGGATATCGGAGCCACGGTGACGCCCTGGATGCTCTTCTTCCAGCAAAGCGCATCTGTCGACAAAGGCGTGACGGGGCAGGACATCGCACATGGCCGTCTAGATACCGCCCTGGGTGCCTTGCTAGCCGCCGTGGCGGGCATTGCCACAGCAATCGCGACCAGTCCGCTGTTTGCCCACCATGTCAATGCCTCCTCGTTTGCCGGGGCAGATTTCGCACGCGCCTTACTGCCCTATGTTGGGAGGGTCGGGGCTTCGCTTTTTGCGCTGGGGATCGTCGAGGCCGGGCTACTGGCGGCGATCACCATCGCTTCTTCCTCGGCCTATGCCTTCGGGGAGGTCACCAGACAGCCGCACAGCCTCAATCGATCCTGGCGGGAGGGGTGGCCCTTCTATTGCGTGCTGCTCGTGGCAGCTGGGCTGGCTGCAGCAGTGGTCTTGATTCCCAATGCCCCGTTGGAATTCATTGTGTTGATCGTCAATGTCTATGCGGTTCTCTCCATGCCACCCGCGCTGGTCTTCCTCACGGTCCTCGTCAATGATCGCGAGATCATGGGGGAGCAGGCCAATGGCTCGCTCGCCAATGTCCTGACAGTAACAGTGACACTCTTGATCTGCCTGGCCGGCTTGGTGTATGGGATTGCCACCGTCTTTCCGGGGCTGCTCCCATCCTGAATCAGCACAGACTGGAGGGAGTCTGATGAGAGAGGAGAAAAGAGGAAATAAGCTTCCACTGCAGCCAGTGACTACCGAGCAGGACCTCACTTGGGTGCGCGAGGTCCTTGAGCCCGACCAGTTCGCCGAAAGCAAGGCACCGTTAGGGCGACGCCGGCTTGGGCCTGGCCTACTGGTGCTGCTCTGGGTACTGCGCATCTATGTGCTGGTCATGACAGTCCTCATCGCGTATCAGGTTTGGCAAGCGCTTCACCCCTAGGGACGGGATCTCGCTCGACTGCGGGCGATGATGGCAGAGATGGCACGTCGCTGTCTCTCCCATCTCACTCCTGCTCTCGGCGGCTGCCCGACGGCTGAGCGCTTGTCTCTAGCACTGCACTAGCCGGCTTGACCGGTGACTGGAGCGCGCAGTATGCTACGGGGGTGAGCTGTGCTGTCGATGCAAGACAGCCATCCTCCTCTGGCTGACCCAGGTCCTCACTCATCCACCCACACCGTGACACGATACCCGTAGACGGTGAGGTCCGATGTCATAGAGGTTCGTCCGTGATGATGAAGGGTGCCAGGCAGGCCATCTAGCGGAGGGGAAGCAATGTTGAAAGACATGGTGCATCGTTGGAATAGAGCAGCTCCTGTCAGTGCTTTTCTCGATGATCTGCCACTCCAGCAGGCGCTCCACGGTGATCTGGCGCAGACCCTGCGGCTGCTCAATGCCAGCCTGCTTGGTCTCACAGACGCTGAGGCTGCCAGGCGCCTGCAGCAGGTGGGACCGCATCAGTTGCCTGATCTGCGTGCTCGTCCCTGGTGGCGCCATCTGTTGCTGGCCTTCTGGAACCCGTTCCTCATGATGTTGGCTGGCCTGGGTCTGGCTTCTTTCCTCTGTGATCTCTTGTTGACCAGCCCCGCCGGTCGGAGCTGGCTCAAGGACCTGCTCTTGGCGGCGATGCTGGTCTGCAGCGGAGGCCTGCGTTTCTGGCAGGAGCGCCGAGCTGAGCAGACCATTCGCCCGCTGACCAAGACGATGGCCGAGGTGGTGCAGGTCATGCGCCGTACTCATGAGCAGGCTCCTCCAACGCTCCACCGGATTCCGTTGGAGAAGCTGGTTCCTGGGGATCTTATTCTGCTTGAGGAGGGGCGAGTCGTGCCTGCTGATGTCCGCCTGGTGAATGCCCAGGGGCTGTTGCTGGACCAATCCCTGTTTACTGGGGAGGCGATGCCTGTTGAGAAAAACGACAGCGAGCATGGAGAGCCACCCGCCCCTCGCTTACGCAGTCGCGTCGACCGTTCTTTGCTGGCGCTCCTCGACGCTCCCTATCTCGGTCTGATGGGATGTAGCGTCGTCCGGGGGAAAGCCCTGGCGCTGGTGGTTGCCACAGGAAGGGCCACCGTCTTCAGCAAAGCGGCCAGGTACTTGCTCAGACGTCCATTCCTCTCAGCACTGCAGCACGAGCTGAATCAGGTCAGCAAGGTGCTGCTAGTCAGTCTGATCATGATGGTGGCCTGTCTGCTGCTGATGCGAGGCCTCGCGCGCGGTGACTGGTCGGAAGCGATCCTCTTTGCGCTGGCGGTTGGTGTGGGATTTACCCCGGAGATGTTGCCGCTCGTCGTCACGGTGGCGCTGGCCCGAGGCGCGGTTCTGCTTGCCCAGCTTGGCCTGGTGGTCAAACAACTGCCGGTCACCCAGGCCCTGGGAGCACTTGAGATTCTCTGTCTGGACAAGACGGGCACGCTTACCGGCACGACCATGCGGCTGGTGACTGCGATCGATGCCGCCGGTCAGGAACAGGCCAGCGTGCTCCGCCTGGCGGCACTCTCTGTGCTGGCTCAGCAGCGAGGGACTGCACAGGGCCATGACCCTTTTGCGCAAGCGATTCTCACGGAGGCGCGCCGGCGGGGAATCCGGCTCCAGGCTGGACTGACCTTCGGCGAGGTGCTGCCCTTTGACCCCATCCGCAAGCGAGCCTCTGCCATCGTCAGCGCTCCAGATGAGGGCGCCTCTGCAACGCAGGCAGAGGCGCCAGCCCTGCTGCTCTGCCAAGGCTCCTTTGAGCCAGTGCTTGCTGTGGCCTCTGCGGTTGAAACGAGCGAGGGGCTGCAACCCTTGTCTGAGGTATCTCGGCTGCAGCTCAAGCGCCTGGCGCGATGGTTGCAAGAGCGGGGGTTACGTGTCTTGGCAGTGGCCTACAAGCCAGTTGATCCCCACCATATCAGCGCACTTGCTGCCGAAGAGCAGGAGCTGATCTTTGCAGGGCTGCTTGGCCTGAGCCAAACCCTCCGTGAGGGGGTCTGCGAGGGTATGGAGGCGCTGCGAGCAAGCGGGATCAGCCTCAAGCTGGTGACGGGCGATGACGAGCGCCTTGCAGAACGCCTGGGCGAGGAAGTGGGCTTCACCAGCCGGCGCGTCCTCCTGGGTTGGGAGCTGGAAGGGCTAAGCGAGGGCGAGCTGGCGATGCTGGCGGGGCAGACTGAGATCTTCGCCAGCATGACGCCATTGCAGAAAGCGATGATTGTACGCGTGTTCCAACGGCAAGGCTCGGTGGTGGGCTATCTGGGCGATGGTCTCAACGATCTGCCAGCGCTGCGACGCGCCGATATCGGGCTGGCAGTGAACGGAGCCACGGAAAGTACACAGGCGGCTGCCACAGTGCTGATGCAGGGAGGCCCGCTGCAGGGGTTGGCGAGTGGAGTCCGTGTGGGACGCAGGGTATCTCGAACCATCGGCAAATATCTGGCAATCACGATCAGCTCGAACTTCGGCAACGCCCTGAGCATCCTGCTGGCCAGCCTCTTCCTCCCGTTTTTGCCAATGCTTCCCGTGCAATTGCTGGCGCAAAACATGTTGTATGATCTGACGCAGCTCTCCCTGGCCTGGGATCATCTTGATGATGAACTGCTCCAGCAGCCTCATCGCTGGCGCCTGGCTCCGGTCCTGCGTCTGATGCTGATCATGGGGCCACTCAGTTCGCTCTTTGATGTCCTGACCTTCCTGCTCTTGTGGTGGGGCTTCGATGCGCGTTCTGTCGCTCATGCTGCTCTTTTTCAGTCAGGATGGTTTTTGGAGGGACTGTTCTCGCAGATTCTGGCTGTGCATCTGCTGCGCACGCATCGTGTTCCGTTCCTGCACAGTCGAGCTGCTCTTCCCCTTCTCCTGGCGAGCGGGGGTGCGCTGGTGGTAGGCTTCTGGCTTCCGATGACACGCCTGGGGACGCTGCTTGGCCTGGTACCACTACCTCCTGCCTATTTCTGCTGGCTGCTGCTCATCCTGAGCGGCTACTGCTTGCTGACAGAGCTGACCAAACGCTGGTATCTCCGTCGTTTTGGAGGCTGGCTCTGATCCGACAGCCTGGTGATCAACGCAACAGGGTGCCTGGGGGACTGGAGAGAGTTCATGGGAGCGTCAGAATGCCACTGCGGCAGATGGAGGGAGGGAATCACTGTGATGCAGACCATGCGCTCTCTGCTGGGCTCCGTGTCATCTACCGAGCTGATTGTTGACCGGCGGGAATAGGTGCTGGCAGGACGAGGCCAGATGAACGGCTGGGTCCTGCCGCTAGAGTAGGAGCCGATCAAGCGCCTCATGGAGGTCCTGCGTCGCCAGGGAGGCATCCCCTTGAGCTACGGCCTCTTGAATGCGCTCATGCAGGTACTGCTCGAGGATAGCGCGAGCCACCTGATCCAAGCCAGAACGGACGGCTGCGATCTGAATCAGCATCTGCTGGTAATCTCGTTCTTCTTCCCAGAGGCGCTTGAGACTCTGCGCATGACCAGCGAGACGCGCCAGCCGATGGGCGATGTCCTCACGCGTGGGGAGCTGTTGTGTTTTCACAGGAAGGCCTCATCCGTTGCCAGACAAGCTGGTGTTTGGCTGCTGCTCGTCAAGATCGACTCATGCTACAGTATACTGGATCTCACTCGCTGGGTCAAGCGGCAGTGCTGAGGCGCTCAGACTCTTCTCCCGGAGACCCTGCAGCCAGGATCTGACCCTGCTGTTCCTCTGGGAGGAAGGCACTCGGCGGAGCAGCTCCTCTCGGCGGCAGCGCCTCTCTCTCGGCGTAATCTTTCCAGCAGCTCCCAGCCGGGCCTGATGACAGGCAGTGTTGCGACACTCCGTTCGTGGGTGCGCCTGCTCTCGCTGAGCCAGACAGCAAGCCGGCTCCCTTCCCTGGCGCTCACCTGACAGATGCCATCACCCCCCCTGGGAGGATCTCTTGTACTGCTAGCCATCTTCCCTCCTCCTGCAGCCAGGGGCTGAGCAGCCATCTTCCAACAACGAATTCGTGGCTTCCCTGCTCACCTTCCTTCCTTCCCTCCCGTACTCTGCTCAGCTCCTGGCGTGACCCCCTGCCTCAGGCTGGCCCGTCGGCGACTCCCCTGCTCTGGCCGACGCACTAGCTCCTTGGGGTCCTGCAGGCTAGCAGCTTTCCAGAGCCATGCTCCTGCCTGCTCGTCACACCGGTCCGCTCTCTCAACCCTGCGCGGGCGGCACGTGGACCGTCAGCAGAGGATCTTCGACCGCTGCAGCGGGCAGTCGGATGCCGAACGCCCGAGTCAGCAACTCTAGCGCCGCCAGCCCAGGGGTAGATGCGGACTGGGTCCACGCCGCCTCAGTCTCTCGCGGCACCTCTATCCGCAGGACCACCTGCCGCATCGCCTCCACCAGACGGTCTGGGTGCTGGCCGTGACGAGACTCTGGATGCAGCGGACTAGCTCACCGTTGACAGAGTAGGCCAGTTATCGGAGCAGAGGCCATGTGTGAAGTGCCTGCTCAGCTTGGCCTCCGCTGCCAGTCGGCTAGCGGTTGCTGGCTGACCAGGAGCACGGCCCACTCGCCCGCACACCCGGCCCGCGGCCAGGCTGCCAACGGGGGCTGCCAGCAAGGGGCTTTCCAGCAGCGGCGGAGGCAGTAGGATGCCTGGCCCCTGCTGTAGCAGCGTCAGCGTTGCCGTCAGACTGGAACTCTGCAATAGAAGGCCCTGCATGCAGATCTTCCTGGTCATGAAGCATGCCGCTCCTCGCTGTTCGCGAGGCTGTGCACACACAGCACGCACAGCCTTGAGCCTGATGTATTGCAAGGAACGACCTCAGAAGGGGCTGGACCTCCTCTGGATCTTGACGTGAGGATGGGACCCTGCTCCCTCTGGTCATCAGCGGCCGTACCCTGAAGAGGCGAGAAAGATCTGGTAGGAGGCGGAGGGGATGGTCTGGCTGGTGAGACCAGCTTCAGGCGGGCGAGAGCACTGGTTGATCTGGTGGAAGCACTCGCGCTCACTCAGCGCACTGAGGAAACGGAGCGAGTCTGGCGTGCAGTGGAGGAAGTGAGCCAGCAGGCGATCGCCGCTTGCTTCTGGCGAGCGAGGGCTCAGACGGAGCTGGCAACGGCCCGCGCACGGATACAGGCTCCTTAAGAGATAGCGCAAGCCATGCTCCTCGGGAAGCACTGCGAGGAGGTGGCGTTTGTGAGGAGACTCAAGGATCTGCTGATAGAGGACTCGGCGCTTCACGGAGAGAGCAGAAGCGATCCGTGCATACCAGGATCACGGGCTGCAGGCACCGCTGTGGAGACAACTAGGAGAGGCGCTGGCGCAGCAGCACGCGGGAGCCTGTCTCTGCGCGTTCTCCCGAGCTGAGGCTGGCCCTATTCGACGCCTTCGGCTGAGTGGGCTGAATCAAGCGCCCTTTACAGTGGTGACAGCGCAGCCCCGCGTTCCGCTGACTGACTTCTCCAAGGGTATGGTAGAGGACAGCCCGTCTGCTGCCTTTGTTGGTGCATTCGAAGAGCAGCGGGAAGATTTCTGCCTGGACTGCCCTGGGGGGCCAGCACGTATAACGGTCCTGCTGATGAGATGAATATTCGGAAAGCCTCGACGGCGCTCTTCTGGCCATTGCTGGAACAGTCTGGCAACCCGATCAAGCACATGTCGAGATAGAGCAGGTTTTGCTGCTGCATCCGGGGATTCCCGAGGCGCGGTGATTGCGCTGCCTGATGAGCGCTGGGGTGAGGTAGGAATGGCTGTGGTGGTACCGCGCCTGCCCGGTGCGTTGAGCGCTGAGGAGGTGCTGACTTTTTGTGCGGACAAGCTGGCATGCTGTCAGATTCCACGGCACGTGGTTTGTGTGGAAACGCTGCTGCGCAACGCTATGGGTAAGGTGCTCAAGGCAGAATTACGCGCGCTATACCGTCCCCCCAGATCTGGAGCGTGCTTGATTGCGTCCCCGCGCTATGTCGTCCCGGCTCTATCCTGCCGGGCTATGTCGCCTTTGCTTCGCCCCGGCACCGGCAGCAAGCCGTGGAACCAGGCGAACAGGATGAGACCGTAGCCCGAACCCATTAGCGTTGGCCAGCGGAGCCAGGCTCCCAGGTGCGTCACGCAGGTGCCGAGCATGCGCATGGCGACCACTGTCGGCGTCATATGGCGTTTCAGGTAGGCCCCTGCTGCAGAGCGTCGATACGGTTCCAGGTCGACCAGGCGCATGATCAGGAAAGAGGCCACGATCGGTGGCAGTATGGCGATCAGCAGGCCGCTCAGCAGACGCCGCTGCCAGCAGTAGTAGATAGAGATGATCTCGGCGCTGATATCTGTCAGAAGTTTCAGCGGGTGGATCTGATGATACAGCGCTTTCTCACGCGGACTCATAGGTGGCAGATCTCCTTTTTTTGGGAGCGTGGCAAGCAGTAGGAGGTGCTCCACGCACCAATGGTAATGGTATAACAGCTATGCCTGGTTGTCAACAGCGGTCACTACCGATTCTACAGGCAGCTCAGGCTGACCAGCGTTGGTCAGGACCCTACGGTCTGGCCTCGTCTGCTGGGTTGCGTCGCCTTGCGTCGCTCTGCCCGTACGATAATAAGGCCGCGGCGTTTTCTCGCTGGACTGGCCTCGGGAAGTGATGGAGATGCTGACAGCGCTGATGGATCTGCTAGCGGATGATGCCCTGATGCGCCAGGATGCCTCCAGCCAGGATCTCTTCTCTGGCCGCCAGCCTCTACCGACCTCCGCTTCAGTGAGACAGCCGCGCTGTTCAGGCAGAGCGAGCGTCGGCGAAGGGGACAGACTCACCTCGTCACCGTCAGCTGCAGCTGACTGTCGGGGCGGGGTGCGTATGCTCTCATCAAGCTGACGCCAGGTCACTTTGCGCGTGGGCGGGCTCCTTGCCCTTCTCACCTCTTTACGCACCACAAAAGCAACCAGGCGATAATAAGCTCCTCTCCAAAGAGGGTACGCCATAGATGCGCAGGAAATTCCCCCGTATCTTTCCTGCGCTCCTTTCAGAGAGCACCCTGGAGAGAAGAGAAGAAGGGCATCTGAGCGTTACGTCGTCCCGGCTTACCGTGCCTGCTTTCCTCTTCTCTTCCTCTCAATTCAGAGGAAAATCGATTACACTTGACAGGCAGAGCTATTCCTGTTATACTCTCAGTCAGCAGGAACCTTTTAAGGGAGAGTGATCATAACAGGAGGCATGGACGCAGTGCTGCACCTGTAGTAGCTTTCTCCATGCGAACTGCGTTGAGGCTGTCGGTGTCAGGCAGGACGACGTTGTTTGCAAAGGTCCTTTATTTTCCTAGTACTTGAATGCCAATCATTCCTGAAGCCTGACCCCCACCTTGGTCATTCCCCTTCTCAGATGCTACAGCTCTTGTCGCTTGCTGCTGTCGAGAAAGGCTAACAGGAAGGAGCAATTACTGACGGCCTGCTTGCCTCTTTCAAGGAGAGGTCCTGGTTGCCAGCGTAGCCCAGGTGCAGGCAGATCCTTTTCCACGCGCTGCTTTTCTCCCCTGCTTCCCGAGACGTCAGCTTGTTTTGTCCCTCGCATGTGCTTGCGTCCGGAGCCAGGGATAGGGGAGACCGCCAATCCAGAGGAATAGCCTACCCGTGTGGTAGATGCGACAAAGGAGGAAGCGGTGTTCTCTCAGAAGCGTTGCGACCCGCCAGGGAGAACACCGCCTGCGGAGGAGCCTCCGCATAGCTTCAGTATACCATTGTGGGGGCTTCTCCTGTCTTCGGTAGAACGACAGAGTAGCTCTTTTTGCGCTGCTGAGGGATCAGTGGTCCTGTCTGGTCTCTTCCCCTTTCGCTCCGTTCGGAGCCAGCGCAGAGCGCACGAGGAAGGAGAGAGCCTGTGGAGCAATCACGACCTGCAGAGAGCCTGACCGTACGGAGGCGTCTCAGCCTGCGGAGCATTGTCTATGCCCTCATGCTTGTGCTTGTCCTGCTCAGCCAGACGCTCGTCGACTGGAGCGCTGTCCCCCTGGCCCACGCTGCTGCCAGTGTGCCGCATGGGGCGCCATCGCGTCCTCATCGCGTGAATCCAGGGAGTGGTGCCGCCTCCCATCCGCGCGTCGTTGCTCCGGCTCCGCCCGGCAACGCTCCCGTTGGGGCGCCGCAGCAGATGAAGCGCAGCCTGCGCATGCCTATGCAGCCAGGGAGCATTACACTGAGCGCTACCACAGCGAGCAGCTTTCGTGGCAGCGATGGCCGCTTCGAGGTCCAGATCCCAGCGGGGGCCATCAGCGCTCAGGACCTCAACCAGGCTGGTGGCTCCATCTCCCTGCGCGTCACCCAGATTGCGCCGCCTTCCGGTTCCAACGCCGGGGGCAGTGGCCAGTTTTCGCTGGGTGCCTACCTGCTCCAGCTCGTTGACGCCCACGGCCGGCTGCTCAATCATGGGCTGCGCCAGCCGGTGCTGGTTCGTTATCATCTCCTGCCCAAAGAGCAGGCTCTCCACCTGGAACATGCCTATCTCCTCCTCAATGGCGGGGTCGCCGATGACGCCCTGCGTATCCAGGGAGTAGTGGCTCCCGCGACGGGCAGCACAGTTGTCAGCACCCTGGGAGTCCAGACTGCCAGGGCGACCGCGCTTGATCCCAGCGCGCACGTCCTGAGTGCCACTGTCCCACTGGATACCCCCAGCACCTCCATGAGCTGGGACAGCGATTCGCCCATTGCCACCTTTGGCAAACCTGACCCGGCCTCCGTCTCGCTCTCGGCGGGTGCGCTCAGCTATACGCAGCCCATCGACATCCCTGCGGGGCCGGGCGACCTCACGCCTCCGCTGCAGCTCGTCTACAGCAGCGAGGCCGTCAACGAGCAGCACAACGCCAGTGCTGCTGCCAGCTGGGTGGGTGAGGGCTGGAACCTCTCGCTGGGAGCCATCACCTGGGCCGAGCACAACGTCCTGGCCGGCTGCAAGAACAACTGTACCGCCAACTGGGAAAACGTCTGGTATCTTAACGACGCCTATGGCACCAGCTCGCAGCTTATCCCGCCCAATATCAACGTTTCAACCTACTACGATGATACCGCCAACTACTACTGTGCCACGGGCAACCCCAACGCCTACCCCTGTCCCATCCTCTGGCATACGGCTGATGAGACCCATGACAAAATCTATGCCTACGTTGGCCCTATCGACATTGGCCAGCCGACGCATCCGCCCTGCTTCCGCGTCTGGCATCCCAACGGCATCATGGAGGAGTATGGCTGTACCGCCGACTCGCTGCAGTACTACTACGAGGCCGGTATAGGGGCCGTTGTCAACGCCTGGTATCTGGACCTCATTACGGACCCCCAGGGCAACCAGATCCATGTGACCTACCAGCGTGATATGGCCTCCTGGACCAGCCCGGTCACCGGCAAGACCTACACCTATCCGCGCGATGTGGAGCTGGCGACCGTCAGCTATGACTCGCCTACCTGCCATAATGCGCAGACCATGTGCACGGGCAGCGCCTGGCAGCCGCTGGTCCAGATCGTCTTCAACGCCAGCCACAGCCCTGCGCTCTTCACCAACGGCGGCAGCTGGGGCAGCTGCAACACCGGCACCAATATGCGCTGCGATGATCCGCTTGATCTGAGCAGCAGTGGCGGCATGCCTGCGCCCATCATCCAGAACACCTTTGCCCTTAACAGCATCCAGGTCCAGGTGCGCAGCAGCGGCAGTGCCAGCTGGAACACTCTGCGCACTTACAACCTCAGCTACGAGCAGTCCGGTCCCACCACGATCACCGATCCCGCTAGCGGCCTGCAGCGCTCCGTAGCCGGCATGTTCGATCTCACGCGCCTCCAGGAGGTCGGCAGCACCGGGGCCACGGCCCTCATGTACTCTGGCATGGACAACAGCACCAGCCAATCATATGCATACATGAAGGTCTTTGACCTCAGCAGCCGCAACATCGTCGTTGGTCCCAACACAACCCTCTCCTACTGGGTCTATCCCGAAAGTAGCGCTGTCCAGAGCGGTGTCAGTGGGAGCAACAGCACCTGTGTCGCCATCGACATGATCTTCAGCGATGGCTCCGATCTGCGCGACTCCGGCGCCGTTGATCAAAACGGCGTCAAGCTGCATCCGGCTCAGCAGTGCGGCCACCTCAAGCTCGATCAATGGAACCTGGTCATCTCCAACATCGGCGCTGTCAAGAACGGCAAAACCATTAACCGGATCGACGTTGGTTATGACCAGCCTGCCAACACCGGCGGTTATCGCGGCTATATCGATGATATTGTCATCAGCAATCCGGGCAGCAGCACCCCGCTCTTCAGCAGCGACTTCGAGAGTGGCTCGCCGCAGCCGACCTGGACCAACACCGTTGACAGCTCCGGCGGCGGCGGCATCGCCAACGTTGGCGGGTTCTGCTGCTCGCTGAGCGGACCGGAGGCCGGCACCCGTCAGGAGACCTTCCATACTGACAGCGCGGCCTTGCCGCAGGTGGTCTTTGGCTATACCACGCTCACCAACACCTACGTTGATTCCTTCTATCATCCCACGCCCTCGACCAACTGTGGCCCCTCCTGGAACACAGGCAACGGCAGCGGCTGTCTCCTCTGGAGCCAGAGCTATGCCGGTAATAGTCGCTTCCTGAGTAGTATTAGCAATGGGCAGGGTCTCTCCCAAACCTTCACCTGGTCGATCGCCCACAACAATAGCCACGGCGTGCCCGGCGGGGGCAGCAACAACGCCAATCCTTTCTACTGCAACAGCCATATGAATGGCTACCCCTGCAACGAGGCCGACGACAGCGGCTGGAGCCGCGCTGTGTTGACGCAGGCAAGCACCACCACCCTGCGGCTGAGCCAGAACGGCCAGGGTGGCGCACAGAGCAGTACGCCCGTCACCGAGACCACAGCTTATAGCTATCAGCTGACCTATCCGCTGCCGGCCCAGGAGTGTAGCGATTGTGTCGCCGGCATGTACTGGGGCAACCAGAACGACGTTGACTATCTCAGCTATTACAATGGGATCTTCATGGGCTTCGCCCAGGTCACGGTCTCGCCGCCCGATGGCTCGCTCGAGGTTCACAAATACTACGCCGGCGAGGGCTGGGGTATCTATGATACCTCGCAGGTGACCTGCTTTACTGCTGCCCCCTGCCACAATGATCCCTGGTGGGACCTGGCCAA
Organism: Thermogemmatispora aurantia; assembly: GCF_008974285.1. Classification (GTDB taxonomy): domain Bacteria; phylum Chloroflexota; class Ktedonobacteria; order Ktedonobacterales; family Ktedonobacteraceae; genus Thermogemmatispora; species Thermogemmatispora aurantia. The sequence goes on from NZ_BKZV01000004.1 coordinate 622,188, forward strand.
TGCGGCCCACGGCCAGGAGTATCAGGCTCTCTACTACGATACCGACGGCAGCACGCTGCTCAAGGAGGTCGACACCAGCTATCAGGCCATCTGTCCGCCGCCTGGCGTGGCAGGCACGCCGGCCTCATCGCAATACGGTACCTGGGATGGCAAGCTCGTCAGTGCCCTCGACCATAACAATCCAGTGGCTGTGTGCGACATTCGCAAGACGCAGCAGAAAGTGCAGGTCTTCGACGGTTCCAGCAACAGCGTTGTCACGACCACGAGCTGGAGCTACGACAATTATGATCGGGTAACCCAGGAGGTCACCACTGGCAACGGCGGCACGCCGGCCCAGGTCATCAAGAACTACAGCTACGTCTGGGACGATGCCGTGCAGGCAACTCAGAGTAGCGCCAGTGGCACCTACCTCATCGACTTTGTGGCGCTGAGCACCGTCGAAGACGGCTCCGGCAATCGCCTGAGCTGCCAGTATACCAGCTACGATGGTCAGGGCTACGCCACCGGCCAGACCAGCGCCCTGACGCTGGGCGAGGCTACCGAGAAGGATGCCTACGCTGATTGTGGCAGTCCATCCAACAACTACACTCCCACGGGCAAGAGCGCCACGACGACCGTCTACGATGCCTATGGGAACGTCGTCGCCAGCACCGATGCTGATGCGAACGCTGGCATCGGCGGACATGTCGGCTGCACGGTCGGCAGCAGCCAGTATACAAGCTGCACCACCTACGACAGTACTTTTGCGGTCTACCCGATCGCCAGCGCCAACGCTCTTAACCAGGTCAGCCGTACCAGCTACGCGAACACTGGGGCCACCTTCGGCTACGGTACCTGGCCACAGAGTACGACGGACGTCAACAACCAGACGACCAGCTACAGCTATGACTTCCTGGGGCGCATGACTGCTCAGGTACTGCCGGGCGAGAGTAGCGGCTTGCAGACTCAGCAGTGGCTCTACAGCGACTGGTGCAGCGGTACTGCGGCCCAGGGTCCCTGCCTGGAGATCGACGAGATCGATCGCCTCAACAGCACCACCACGACCATCTCGCGGGCCTTCTACGACGGTGAAGGGCGTCTGGTGGAGACACGCACCCCTGGCCCAGCTGGGCAGGATGTGATCATCTACGCCTTCTACGACAGCTCGGGACGCCTCTTCTTCAAGAGCGATCCCTACTTTGTCCCGGCCTACAGTGGTCCGCCGGGGCCAGCGGCCTACTCGCTGCCCGACACCACGCAGCCAGGTACCACGACGACCTATGATGGTCTGGATCGTGTACTGAGCGTCACCGATCCCAATTCGTTCACCACGCAAACGGCCTACAGCGTCGTCTGCGGTGTCCAGGGGACCAGCGACAGCGGCTGCTATGAGCAGACAGCAGTGACCGATGCCAACGGGCACAGGAGCGCCAGCCTGGTCGGGGCTTTGGGGAAGGAGAACTATCAGCAGCAATACACGGGCGATAGCTCGCATCCCTACACCCTCTATGGTACCACGGCCTACACCTACGACAGTGCTGGTCAACTGCTCGCCACGCGCTCGCCCGATGGCAGCCTGGCCACCATCACCTACGATGATCTGGGGCGGGCCATCCAGCAGCAGGACCCGGATCGCGGCACCAGCACGGCCAGCTATGATCCCAACGGCAACGTCATCCAGACGGTGGATGCACGCGGCGCAGCGGGCACCGTCTACTATGGCTACGACGGTCTCAACCGGCTGTTGTGGCGTAACAGCAGCAACACCCCCACCGGCGCCTGGGTCACCTACACCTACGACAGCACCGCCAATGGAAACATGGGCGTGGGTCGCGTGACTGGCGAGCAATTCAGCGGTCCGGCCAATCTCAGCGGCTCCTACAGCTACACCTATGATGCACGTGGGCGGCAGATTGCCGAGACCATCACCGTCAATGGCGCCAGCTACACGGTGCAGGCCAGCTACAACGATGCCGGCCAGCTCACCAGCCAGACCTATCCTGATGGGGAAGTCGTCACACCAGGCTATGACACCAATGGCTGGCTGATCGGTCTGACCACCACTCAGAATACCACCACCACGGTGCTGGCTTCGGCCATCCAGTACCAGGGGAACGCTGGCGCGGCGGGGGAAGCCACGGCCATGCTCCTGGGGAACAGCCGCTATAGCTTCACGCGTAGCTTTGATGCGGGGCTGCGGGTGACCAGCCTGGTCTACAAGAATCAGAGCAGTGGGGCGGTGCTCTATCAAGAACAGCCGCAATACGATGCGGCCAACAACGTGGTAGCGGCTACTACAACTCTGCCGACGGGAGATACGGACGTACAGGCTTTCTGCTATGATGCCCTCAATCGGCTGACGTGGGCGGGGGCGAGTGGGACGCCGCCTTGTGGGAGCACGCTGAACGCGGGAACGCTGACAGCGGCGCAGTACCAGCAGGGCTATAGCTACGATGCGGAGGGGCGCCTGACGACTGGGCCGGCGGGCAGCTACACCTATGGGGATAGTGCGCATCCGCATGCGGTCACGAGTACAAGCAGTGGCTTCAGTGCCAGCTATGATGCAGCAGGGAACATGATTTGCCGGGCGCCCAACAGCTCGGTGACCTGCGGCGGCAGCACTCCCACTGGGCAGCAGCTGAGCTATGACGCAGGGGGGAGGCTGGTGCATTGGCAGAATATGCCGACAGCGCCCAGCTCCTCAGTGGATTACCTCTACGATGGGGAGGGGAACCGCGTGGTGGAGCAGGCGACGGTGGGAGGGAGCACGACGACGACCATCTATCTGGGGCAACTGGAGGAGATCCAGCAGAGTGCGGGTGGGACGCAGACATTGACGTATTACTCGCTGGGGGGGGCGCCGGTGGCCGAGGGGGTCAATGGGAGCTACTACTACTTTGGCTATGACGTGCTGGGGAGTCTGGTGGTCGCCCTGGATAGTGGAGGAAACGTAGCAGGAACGCAGTTGTACGGGCCGTATGGGAACCAGCGGTACACGACGGGGAGCCTGCCGACGAGCCTGGGCTACGCGGGGCAGCGGGCGGACACGGTAACGGGGCTGGACTATGATGTAGCCCGCTATTACGATCCAGTGGTGGGGCAGTTCCTGACGGCGGACACGGTGCAGGGGAACGAGCAGGGGCAGGACCCGTATGCGTACGTGGGAGGCAACCCAGAGACGCGGACCGATCCGACGGGACACTATTATACGACACTGGATAACAGTGGCCCGATTGGGCGGATCTTCTCCTCGGATGGAGGCCGAACAATGACGATTTCTACGTATGACCCGCTTGTAGATAAGGAGCCTATCACTAAGACTATGCCCAGGCACTCGAACCCCTCGAAGCCGACGCGTCCAAACCTGCGGCCCAACCCATGTGGAGAACTCTCTGTCTGTCACGGACCCATGCGCAATCCTGGCACCTCCTACATGCGTCAAAGCGGCCTGAGCAGTACAGGAGACAGTCTAATAGCCATCGGAAAGAAAGGTTTGGAGGATGTATGGTTCCATCGTTTGGTGGATATGCTCCGTAACTGGTTTTTTGCCCGAATTGATGATATGCGTGCACAGGTCAATTGGCCCTCGCTTCTAGGAGGAGTAGCGCTCAGTATGGCGGGCTTGATCATGGCAAACGGGACAGTCGCTTTTTTGGTGGGAGCAGCTGGGGCGATAGCCACAATTGCTTCTCAAATGGGGGGAGAGGCGGTCCAGTTCAATTCGAAAGAGGAGGTCCAAGAGTTCTTCAATATCTGGTATGATACTGTCTTCTTCCCGCAGCTGCAGCGGCCAGATGCTGACAACATGATCTTTGTCCTGTATGAAACGGATACCTATGCGACCGTGCCTGTTTACCGGTATGAGTATGCTCCAGGTTGGGGGCACGTTCCGTTTCGCATTCAGGTAGGAACGGAACTTGATTATGGAACCATTGAACAGGCTGAATTTACGCTGTACGCGGTATCTCGCTAAGGAGCATCCGATGCGTGGAAAGCGGCAGGAATGCAAGCATGCTTTGGGAAAACTACTGGTATGTGCAATATTGCTGGTAGTGAGCCTGCTGGGCTGCCAGCAGGGGATGGCGACCGTGCCGTTAGAAACGGCTCCCTGTGCTGCGGCCCAGCTGCAGGTGCACGTCACCGGACTGGCTGGGCCTCTTGCCAGGAGTGAGGTGGCAACGCTCTATGTAGGGGGAGGGACCTGGCTCTATGCACTGGATGCCGACAGTGGATTCCCACGCTGGTGCCGGGTGCTGCAGTGGAGGGGACCCTCCCAGCAAAACCCGTTAATGGGGTTCGGCGCCATCAGGCATGTCGGGCAAGAGCTGTTCGCGGGCATACAGTATGGCTATCTGCTGGGGCTGGATGCGCAAAACGGGGCGGTGCGCTGGGGGGTAGAGATGGAGGCGGGTTCAGAGTTCTGGATGGAGCCGGCGGTGGATGAGGGAGCCGGGCAGGTCTATGGGGTGGGTTTGTCAGAAGTGAAGGCGCTGAAGCTGAGTGATGGGCAGGAGCGGTGGAGCTATCGGCTGCCGCAGAAGCGAGCTGACCGGACCACAACGCTCGTCCATCTGGCGCCAGTGGTAGGGGAGAAGGTGGTCTATGTAGTGGGGGATGATCTGGGGACGGTGGAGGGAAGGGCCTCGACTGTGGTGGCGCTGGATGTGAGCACAGGGAAACCGCGGTGGACCCGGAGCATTCCGGAGGGGAGAGCCGAGACGTATCCGTTGCGGGTGCCGCAGGCCCTGCTGCTAGGGGAAGGAGTTCTCTGCCTGGATGTGAACGATGAGATCATTGGAATGCGTGCTAGCGATGGGCGGCAGCTCTGGCAGGTGAACAGCTCGCAATGGGGGGACTACCAGCTGATTGGGGTGGGACAGGGCAGGCTGTATGTGGCGAAAGAAGGGAAGCAGGAGGGGAAGATACAGGTGAGTGGGCTGCGGCTGGAGGATGGACAGGTAAGCTGGTCGGTCGAGCTGGCGGGAGAGTTCGATCGATTCGCGGCACCGCTGCAAGGACTGATGGAGGGGCAGGTGTTGTATCTGGTGGATGGACAAGGGGGGGTGGAGGCGCTAGATGGGCAAAGCGGGCGAGTGCTCTGGCAAAGGAGGGTGGTAGAGGGGAGTGTGGGAGGGTTGGTTCCCTCCCGGCTGGTGATAGGTGAAAGAGATGTTTATGTGATGACTATGCAAAGGGATGAAAAGGATCAATTTATGCTGAATGTGCTAGATAAGTACAGCGGGCAGGCGAAATGGAAGGTGGAGCTGCCATTGCCTGTGGTGAAGGGATGGATACTTCCGGTACTGGCAATGTGAGAAAAGCGAACGCGCAAGGCAGGGGCAGGACCCGTATGCGTACGTGGGAGGCAGCCCAGAGACGCGGACCGATCCGACGGGACACAGGTACGTGCCTATTGCAGATCCTCTGGATGACACTGGGTCAGCGCCGGCGCCGGTGGTTGACGTGGAGCAGGCAGGAGCCTGCAATTCGACAGTGTGCTACCAGCCGAATGGAACGGAGATTCTGCGCAGCACACGGCAGCCTGTGGTGACACCACCTCACACTGGACCATCACAGTCGGGAAAGGGTCAGCAGCCCGGCTCGAAGCAAAATCCCCATCCCCGAAAGAAGCCATGGTGTCTCCTGGTGTGCGGAGGGGTGCAGAATTGGTGGTCATTTGCTGGAGCTGCAGCTGAGACACTGGGTTCCCTTGCTGGATTAGGAGTGCTTATAACTACATTGGTGGGAGCCCAGGCTACAACAGGTGGAGTTGCGACATTTTTAGCGAACTTTGCGTTGAGTGCAGGAGCGTTCTTGATCCGATCAGTGATAGATGGTCTTCAAGGAATAATGGATAGCTTTGCTGAGCATGATCCTGGTCTTGACCTCGTAGTCGACGTCCTCAAGATAGGGCTTGACTTGGCAGCCCTAGTGACTCTGAAAATAGGCTTTAGTGCCCTCAAAAGGGTGTCGTCTATACAATCTGCAGCGCAGGTCCAGCGATTTATGGATTCAATTGGCCAAATCATGAGGAGAGAGCCTGTGACATTCATGAAATATGTTGGGCCAGCTGTTGCAGCTCTCCTGGCATTAGGTGGGGCTGCAGGGTATGCTACAAGTCTCGTAGTGGATGTTGCCAGGCTAGGAAATGACTATTCTAACGTATATCTTCCCTATGCGCAAAGCCATGATCCATCGGCTGGGTGGAATACGAACATGTGGTGAAGGCCCCATTAGGGAAGAAGACAAAGTGATGCTTTTCTACCCAAATAAAAAAGGAACATTTAGGAATCTAAGATGACTTTCAAGTAGGAGGTGGAAAGAAATAGTCGTATCTGCAACACCAGGTTGCTTGCTCGGGTTGCATGCTTACTTGCTAGGCACATACCCGGTCCTGGGGTGTCCAGTTGACAGAGAGCCCGGTGCCAAGCAAGCAAGATTGGAAAGCGGCTCCGGCTCAGGAGGGCTGGAGGATAGGAAAGGAGAAGACTGGCTGCGATGAACGGCGAGACGGAACCTGCTCAGAAAGAGGAACTGTCTCTATCCTATGGGTGCTGGCTCTCCATGGACAGCGCCTTACTCATAGGGGCTCAGCTCGTGGCTGCTATCTACCGGGTGTTCTGGGGAGTGTTTGGAGCGTTGGTGCTGCAATTGCTCCTGTTGCAGCACTACGAGCGCCTTGGTCAGAGAGCAGAGTCGCAGGGACAGGCAAGGCTGGCAATGTGGCGGGGGCAGCTGGGTCTGATGATCGGGGTCATGGTGGTGGAGATGGTCATAGGGGGACTGGTTGCGTTGTCCCCAGGGACATGGATCTTTGGGATGTTCTTCTGGATGCCCCTGTGGCCGTTACCGCTCTCCTTCTTCCTGGTGGAGGGGGTCAAGGCCCTGGCCCTGGGGGGGGGGTCAGTCTAGGGTGGACAAGCCTGGCGCTCATGGGGATGGTCTCCTGGCAACCCCTGTTGCCGCTCTGCTTTCTGGCGGAGGGGGTGGTGGCCCTGGTAGCATGGGGACTGGCGAGAGTGCTGGTGGCCTGGCTGTATGAGGTGGCGCCAGATGAGGAAGTGGGGGCGGTGCAGAGGGGCGACGGGGGAGATGGGGAGGCAGAGGCGGAGCGGCTGGTGCTGGTTGGAGGTCCGTGTCTTGTGTGGTTGCTGGGAGCGTTGGTGTGGGGAGACTGGCCGCCTGCCGGGCCACATCTGCCCCGCTGGCTATGGGTGGGAGAGCAGGCGCCGGTGGGAGCGTTTGTGATAGGGCTGCTGGTACTGGAGCTGCGCATGGGCTGGCGGCTGGTGCCGGAGCTGGTCCGCCTGAGCCGGTGGGTGCTGCCGCGCTGGTGGCGTTGGTGGCGAGCCACAAGAAGGGGAGCCAGGAGCGTTGGCTCGCTGGTGCTCTGGTTGCTGGCGGTCGTCGTGGGGGTGGGTGGCTCGCTGTGGCTGGAGCGGGGGCTGCTCTGGCAACTGAGTCTGGGCGTGCTGCTGGTGGGGCTGGGAGCACTGGGGTTCCGTTTGCTGGTCTGGTTCTCGTGTGGTGAGCGCCGTGCGCGTTTCTGGGGGTCCCTGACGCGAGGGGGGATCTGGGTGATGGTGCTGGGAAGTGGAGGGTTCTTCGCGCTGGCGATGATACAGATCTGGTTCAATCTCTGGCCTGCCGGCGTGGGGCTGGCGCTGCCTGGAGGTGGCTGGCAGGTGGTGATGGAGGTGCTGCTGCTGCGGCTGGCCTTCTGGTGTCTTGCTGGCGCAAGTGGCAGATCTGGGAGCTGGTCTGGTGCAGGCGGCAGGAAGGAGAGCCCAGCTCGATGGTGAGAGAGAATAGCGTTGAGATGAGGCGTTCAATCCGCCTTGAGAAGGCTCCTCTGCTCTGGACCCCGGATTCGCGAGGAGCGCTTGCCTCCCTGGCCTGCTTGTGGTGGGGCTGTGAGGCAGGGGCTTGGGGCACAATGGTGCTGGCCTGTTGACCAGGAGCTGCTCTATGAAGGAGAGATCAGGGAGGGAGCGCATGAAGCAGCGAGAGCGGTTGCGAGGCCAGCGTGTCAAAGAACGTCAATGGCTCCGGGTGGAGACCATGACGATCGTGCTTGGAGGCAATAGCCTGCTTCTGTTGCTGGTCTGGAGACATTGGTCGTTGCTGCGGTATGAGCGAGTGGGGGTCCTGTCTCTGGAAGGTGTGGGCATAGCCTTAAGGGGGGGTGCCCTCTGGCTGAGATTCTGCAGGCCGCAGCGGTTGAACCGGCTGACACGCCCCTGGCGAGGCCGCCGGGAAGGTCTGATAAAGGTGCTGGCTGTTTGGGTGTTCTGGGCAGAGTTCCTCTTTCTGGCAGTAGCTCTGCCCCTCGTGGTGATGGGAGCGCTGGGGAGACTCATCCCTTTTCCTGAGAACTGGCTGAAGGTGCCGGGCCTGGAGTGGGGCGTAGCAGCGCTGGCGGTGGGCTACCCACTGGCGCTCTGTGGGCTGAGCACCAGATCGAGGAGGACTCCCGTGGGTGCATGGTGGAGTGTAGCCTGGGTGTAGCCTGGGGGGTGCTGCTGGGGAGCTGGATACGTGGAGTTGTCCTGGATGGCTGGGAGGGGGAGGCTCCACAGATGTTTGAGCGGATCACGCTCCTGACGGCGGACACGGTACAGGGGAACGAGCAGGGGCAGGACCCGTCTGCGTCCGTAGGAGGCAACCCAGAGACGCGGACCGATCCGACGGGGCATGTGTACGCGCTCCCAGGCGGAGGAGGGGATAGCAGCGTGCCAGCGCCGGCGCCGGTGGTTGATGTGGAGCAGGCAGGAGCCTGCAATTCGACAGTGTGCTACCAGCCAAATGGAACGGAGATCCTGCGCAGCACACGGCAGCCTGTGATACCCAATCCACCGCCGTCGTCAAACCAGCAGCAGTCAACAGCTTCATCAAAAAAAGGCCAGGGAACCCGCTGTAGTTTCATTTATGATTGGTAGGAGGCGCACAATCAGTAGGGTTTCAAAAGATCTGCCAAAGCATCGTGTCTAAGCTGCGAGGGGGTGAAATGCGGCGGAGACCGACGCACACGAGCAAGGGCTACCAAAGGAGATGTTGCTCCTGTGCGGAAGAAGAGCTATGTGCAGTCGGGGCTGCTTCCCTCCTGGGTGGGCAGCCCCTGGAGCCGCGGCTGGAAGAAACTGTGTCCTGTTTTGCACGTCCTTCGAGAAGGAAAGGAGGAGACTGGTTGCGATGAACACTGAGGCTGAACGCCCCCCTGCTGAGGGGCGATTTCTGCACTATAGGGGCTGGCTGATCATATGCAGCGGCTTACTGGTGATGGCTGAGGTGGTGGCTGGTCTCTACCACGTCTTGTGGGGAGTGTTGGTGGGGTGGGCGCTGCAAGTGCTGCTGCTGCGGCATTGCGAGCGACTCAGCCAGGTGGAAGCGCACGAGGAGGCGGTGCAGGCGGTGTGGCAGAAGCAGCTGGATCGGCTGTTCTGGAACATGTGCACAGGGATCATCGTAGCGCTCATGCTCGCTATGAAGTAGCGGCTGCTGGCCTGAACCAGTATAAGGAAGTCCTTGAGAGGGGGAACATCCATCATGCGGGTCTTGTCAAGGCGCGGCGCTGTGCTGCTGTGGGCAGCAAGCATAGCGCTCATGGGGGTGGTCGTCTGGCAGCAGCTGTTGGCGCTCTGCTTTCTGGCGGAGGGGGTGGTGGCCCTAGGGGCATGGGGGCTGGCGAGCGCGCTCTTGTGGTGGCTCCAGGAGGAGGCGCTGAGTGGGGAAGGGCTGGTGGGGCAGAGTGAGGGGGGGACAGAGGCAGAGACAGAGCGGCTCTCGATGGTGGTCGGTCCATGCTTTGTGTGGTTAGTGGGAGCGTTGCTGTGGGGCAGCTGGCTGAAGCTGATTCCTGCCGGGCCACAGCAGCCCCGTTGGCTATGGGTGGGAGAGCAGGCGCTGGCGGGAGCGTTTATGACAGGGGTGCTGGTGCTGGAGCTGCGCATGAGCTGGCTGGTGGGGCCGGAGCTGGCCCGCCTGAGCCGGTGGGTACTGCCGCGCTGGTGGCGTTGGTGGCGAGCTTCAAGAAGGGGAGCCAGGGGTGTTGCCTCGCTGGTGCTCTGGCTGCTGGCGGTCGTCATGGGGGTGGGCGGCTCGCTGTGGTTGGGGCAGGGGCTGCTCTGGCGACTGAGTCTGAGTGCGCTGCTGGTGGGGCTGGGTGTGCAGGGGGTGCGTTTACTGCTCTGGTTTACGCGTTTCGGCCTGGCACGTCGGACGCGTTTCTGGGAAGCCATGTCGCGAGTGTGGATCTGGGTGATGGTGCTAGCAATGGGAGTGTTCTTCATGCTGGTGCTGGGGATGACGGTGGGGCAGATCTGGTTCGGACTCTGGCCTGCCGGCGTGGGGCTGGCGCTGCCTGGGGGTGGCTGGCAGGTGGTGATGGAGGTGCTGCTGCTGCGGCTGGCCTTCTGGTGTCTTGCTGGCGCAAGTGGCAGATCTGGGAGCTGGTCTGGTGCAGGCGGCAGGAAGGAGAGCCCAGCTCGATGGTGAGAGAGAATATAGCGTTGGGGTGAGGCGTTCAATCCGCCTTGAGAAGGCTCCTCTGCTCTGGGCCCCGGATTCGCAAGGAGCGCTTGCCTCCCTGGCCTGCTTGTGGTGGAGCTGTGAGGCAGGGGCTTGGGGCACAATGGTGCTGGCCTGTTGACCAGGAGCTGCTCTATGAAGGAGAGATCAGGGAGGGAGCGCATGAAGCAGCGAGAGCGGTTACGAGGCCAGCGTGTCAAAGAAGGTCAATGGCTCCGGGTGGAGACCATGACGATCGTGCTTGGAGGCAATAGCCTGCTTCTGTTGCTGGTCTGGAGACATTGGTCGTTGCTGCGGTATGAGCGAGTGGGGGTCCTGTCTCTGGAAGGTGTGGGCATAGCCTTAAGGGGGGGTGCCCTCTGGCTGAGATTCTGCAGGCCGCAGCGGTTGAACCGGCTGACAC
>NZ_BKZV01000004.1:633195-635214 GCF_008974285.1 Thermogemmatispora aurantia
CATTGGTCGTTGCTGCGGTATGAGCGAGTGGGGGTCCTGTCTCTGGAAGGTGTGGGCATAGCCTTAAGGGGGGGTGCCCTCTGGCTGAGATTCTGCAGGCCGCAGCGGTTGAACCGGCTGACACACCCCTGGCGAGGCTGCGAGGAGCCGCGGTTTGTCAACCGCGTTTGGAGTTCGAGCAGGGAGGCCTCACTGATCCAGTGGTAGGACAGTTCCTGCTTCAATGGGGGAGAAGCTCCTCGCTGCTGTGAGGCTGCACCGGGCCTGCTACCAGGAGGTCACGGGCCAGCTCAACACGCAGATGACCTGCGCGGCGATCCGGCTGGTGGCTGCTTCCTCCCAGTGCGCGTGCTGCCACCGCCGTCTGCCGCGACGCCCGTTCCTGTTCCGGCGCAGACGGGCCCTGTTTCTCATCGGCCTGCGGGAACGCGATGCCAGCCTGCGACCAGATGGTCCCCTCTTGCTCTGGACCGTAGCCGGGCGCAAATGCCTGCCCTACTGGGCGCCAGAGGCCTTTCAGCCGCGGCTGGCACAGGCGAAGACGGTGGACAGCCTCACTGCCGTGGAACGCGGTGGGCGGCTGCTTGAGCGACTGACCCTCACGCTAGAGGCGCCGGACTCGCAGCCCCTCCCAACCCCGAAGGAGGCAGCAGGAGCGAGCCGGATCGTGGGGATTGATCTGAATGAGACGAATGTGCTCGGAGCAGTGGGCTGCTGTCAACCAGCCCCGAAGCCCGGGCCGACGAGGCTGCGGGCAAGCCTCTGGCTCAAACCAGGGGCCGTTGACTCCTTTGACGTTCCTGCCTGAATTCCTGCCGATCAAGACCTTCGCCTCCAGGTGGAGGGCGATCCACAACTTGTTCACCCCTCAGAGCTTGCTACGCACCGAGCGCTCCACGAACGCTGGTGCCCCCCGGCTCGCGCCAGCTGAGGAACGCGCATCTGCTGTTCCAGCGACTGCTGTAGCCATCCCTTCTGGCGCTCGCTGCACTCCGTCTCCCTGCCGACTGCTCCCTGCTGGGGACAACAGCGGCTCGCTCCTGATCAGGGATAAGCGCGGGAGAACACCTGGCACGGTTGCTGTTTGCTAAGCTAAGAAGAACGGTTCCATGACGGAGCGAAAACAGGATCAAGACAGACAGAGGATGTTTCCCTGTTTGACAGGTGAACACTGCGTTGCGTCTCTGGGCAGCCCTGTCCCCTCCTGGAAGGTGCTTCCTTCCGATTGGATACCAGCATTGGCTGTCGGGTTTTAATCTCAGGGAGCGGGCGCCACAGGCATGCTGACCTCGTAGCCCATGTCCTGCAGGTTAGGGAAGCCCGGTTTTAATCCTACTTCGGGCGAGAACGGCCTTCTGACAGCCCTCTTTCTAGCGGAGCATCAGGAGCAGCGTCCGTCAAGCCGTTTCGATGCTCCCAACCAAGCGGTCAGCAGTGACCGTTTCCATGCGGCTCTGATGCCAGCCACGCTGGCCCTCCAACGGCCTGGAAGACTGTTCGAGCATTCCACGCAGCAATGCTCGAAGCAAACGGCAGGAGCGGGAGCAAGAGCGATCGCCTGAGAAAGGCGCGATGGTGCAGCAAGGCAGCCAGGCCATTTGCTCCACCGCTGCGCTTCCCTGCTCGGGGATGGAACCCCTTCCCCCTGCGTTCCCGTTCCCTTCCCAGGGTGTTCCCCTCTCGTTCCCGAGTGGCTCCTGGGTCGCGCGGGTCTGCTTGCGAGCAGTGTGAACGTGCTGCGGCCTCGGGAAAGCGAAGCGCTGCCGCCGGTACTTCCCCCTGATCCCAAGAGCACACTCCCACCGAGGGCAGGAACAGGCGACGCCCATGGCGCTGTGCCTGACCTGACCTGGCCGCAAGGAGGACAACCCTCTGGAGCGCCGTCCCATTCTGACTCAGACAGCAGCGACCTGCCTGCGCTGGTTGAACCCCGCTGCGCTCCCGCCAGGTCGCTGTCCTGCTCGTTCGTCCGCTTGCTGTTCAGGGATGTCAGGAAGGGAAGGCATCCCTCCGCTCCCC
>NZ_BKZV01000005.1 GCF_008974285.1 Thermogemmatispora aurantia
AGGTCACCCACGTGTTCCTCACCCGTCCGCCACTCCCTCCCCTCGCGGAGAGGGCGTTCGACTTGCATGTGTTAGGCACGCCGCCAGCGTTCGTCCTGAGCCAGGATCAAACTCGCCATCCAGAAAATCTATCTGAAAGTCTCCTCACCTGGAGACTCTCATTGGCATTCTGGTAAAGGCTAGCCGCCTGTAAACCCAGGTTTCCGGTCGTCACTCAACTCAAAGCCTTATCACTCTTCAGTTGTTCAGGTGCACCTGGCACTACGGCCATGTGATCCAGTGAGCACCCGGGGCAGGTTTGGTATTGTTTCTGCGTTCCCGAGTGCAGTGGAGATGATAGCACTGTTTGGCGCGGCTGTCAAGGGGGTGAGGCGAGGAATTTGGGAAAAAATCAGAAGGTCATCCCCTGCTGGGTAAGCACGCTGCCTGCGAAAGCCAGAGCCTGCTCAGGATACCTGCTGGGAGCGGGGGAGGCCGTAGCTCCTGCCGAGCGCGGCGGAAGTTTCCTGCTGCTTGAGACTTATCCCAGCTCATGCATCGCATAGACCCAGAGGGGAAGGTGATGCTCTCGCCCCGCGCTTTCTGAATCCTGCCGTTGCTCACCCTGATAGCTATGGAGAAACTGGTGCAATTGCCGACTATGTTGGCGATCAAGCACATAGCGCCGTCCAGCGATTTCAACGATCAATCCTTCGCGGCTGGTTCGAAAGATGAGCGATCCCAGCACCAGACTATCGCGCTCCATACCGCTCTGCTTGTTCCTCCTCCTCGTCGTTCTCTCTATTGGTCCGCCGCTCGGGCGAGGCGGGCTTGCTAGTGGACGGGCAAGAGTCTCCCACTATGGACATCGTAGATGAATCCAACAATCTCACTTTCTTTCAGCAGGAAAGGAGAAGAGCGGAGCAGGGCGATGTCATCGCGCACTGACTGCTCCAGATCCTTAAATGGCAGAAAGTCGATCGCCGAGGCGTCCACGCCGAACTGCTCTCGCAGGCGCCGTTGCAGATCAGCGTTCTCGAAGGTGAGCATGCCACAGTCGGTGTGGTGAATGACCATGATGGTCCTGGTCCCTAGTAGCTGCTGAGAGATGATGAGTGAGCGCAGGGCCTCCGCCGTGCGTCCCCCAGCGTTGCGAATGACATGGGCATCGCCTTCCTCTAATCCCAGGATACGCGCCGGATCAATTCGCGCATCCATACAGGTGACAATCGCTAACTTTTTAGCCGGCGGCAGCGGCAGCTCCCCTTTCTGAAAGGTGGCAGCATAACGCTCGTTGACCGCTAGCAGCTCCTCGATAAGCGACATGGCCACCTCCTCTAGTGACTATTGTTGACTTAGTTGATCTACTAAAATAACTTGGTCTGAGTATAGACCGGCGAGAGGCGACTGTCAAGAGACAGATCCAAAAGGAGGATAAAGGAGGTCAATGGCGCACGCTTGGCGTAGCTGGCCATTGACCTCTTTTTCAGTCAGGCTCTGACTGGCTGCTTTCGAGCGGTGGTGTGAAGGGCGGAGACGATCGCTGGCGATCGCGCGGGGGCTGTCCATCCTGCTCAAGATAGTAGCTGACTACCAGGGCAGCTCCCACTCCCAAGGGGATCAGGCCCGGCAGCAGCCAGGGGCCGAGATGAAAAGGGGCTGCTCTCAGAGTTGGTGGAAGCATGAAACCCAGGGGATAGAGACCAAAGGTTAAGGCTAGCCCGACCATCATAGTAATCAGTCCCGCTCGCAAAGTTCGCCGGTTGTGGCTACGCCTCTGCAGGCTCTCCAGGTCTAGACCGCGGGCAATCAGCGCCATGCGCTCTCGATGGTCAAGGTAGCGTAGCAGGACGATAAAGCCACAAAAGATGACCAGGGCCAGGAGCCAGCCCAAAAGGGCCGCCAGGACATTCGATGACATGCATCCGACCTCGTTACTGTTGCCTCGCGTGTATAATATATAAGATAAGTCGGTTGAGAAAGGTTCCTGCACTACGAATTTGTTTCGTTCCTGGCCGAGCTTCGCTCTCCAGTCGTACCAGGCTTGATGCACAACCTATGAACGAGGATCTGCTGCATTCCGCTCGCAGCCTGAATCTCCCCCTCTCCGGCGCTGCTCGCGCTCGCCTGGAGCAGGATGACGCTCAGCTCGTCAGAGCCAGTCAGCATGGGGACCGCGAGGCTTTCGCTTTGCTCGTCCAGCGCTACCAGCGACGCGTCTTTAATATGATTCTGCGCATGCTGCAGGACTACGAGGAGGCTTGCGAGATTACACAGGAGGCTTTCCTGGCCGCCTGGCAGGGTCTACCAACCTTTCGCGGCGAGGCCCGTTTCCCTACCTGGCTCTATCGCATCGCCTATAATTGTTGCCTGCGCCAGCTTGAACAGCGCAGACGCGATAAGGCTCTCCAGAACGCCATGCAGGAACAGCAGCTCCTGGATGAAGCCGGCGGCCAACGATGCCAGGCCGAGTCTACCCTCGAAGCTCGTGATCGCCAGGCTCTGGTCCGTGAACAACTGGAGGCGTTACCCACAAAGTACCGCATTGTTCTGGTACTGCGACACCTGCAGGAAATGACCTATGAGGAGATGGCGGAGATTCTGATGATGCCGATTGGTACCATTAAAACTCACCTCTTCCGGGCCCGCAATCTGCTCAAGGAGCGTCTACAGGCCCAGCGCCAGGCAGATTCCCAGAAAGCGGAGGTGACGAATGCGCTGCAGTGAGGCTGTCTCCCAGCTCCAGCTCTATCTCGATGGGCGCTTGCCTGGTGAGCGCTTGCAGGCGCTGGAGCGCCATCTGGCGCGCTGCGCCCGCTGCCGTGCTGAGCTAGAGTTGCTTGAGGAGGTAGTGCACCACCTAGAGAGCCTTCAGCTGATCACCGAGCCAGAGGATCTCTCCCTGCGTATTATGGAGCGTGTCGCTCGAACTCCCCAGCAGCAGCCCGCCTCGATCTTGGCCCAGTTGCGTCCTTCCCCGGGCGAGTTGCTGGCCGCCGCTCTGCTGGCAACGGTTGCCTCCCTGGGCAGCCTGTTGACTCAGCCAGCTGTCCTTCGCCTCCTTCCCCTGGAGGGTGGTCCACTGTTCGGCCTTCTGGCCTCCGCTACCCACCTGTTGCAAACGATGGATGCGACGACCCTGATGCTGATCTGCTGGATAATGGGCACGTTGATCGGCATCTGCATCACGCTGCTGGTAGCCGGGGAGGAAATGCGTTCACGCTGGCTGCGGGCCGTCTGGGAGCGCTTGCCTGTCCTGCACTAAGCTACACTGCAGCGCATCCAGTTGCCCGGCAGATCCAGAGGCCACTGGCTTCTCTCTCCCTCTTTTCCACCAGCGAAGGTAATGGATCACCCGAGGTCAGCGCGGCTTTAGCGAGGTGTGTGCCTCCCGCTTCTGAGCTTGGACGCTCACTTGCCACCTGGCTTGGATCGTTGCAGCGCCCGTCCTGATTGCGTTGCTGCGGGTGGCTCTTCCTGATCTTCCTACGCAGCGCGCCGGTCGCAATATGCCGTCTCGATCGCGCTGCCTGGCCCGGCTCTGTTAGCCAGCCCTTTCTCTTACACAGCGCAAGAAGAAAAGAGGCACTGGTTTTTCCACCAGTGCCTCGACAGGTCGGGGCGAGAGGATTTGAACCTCCGACCACCACAACCCCATTGTGGTGCGCTACCGGGCTGCGCTACGCCCCGCCTTTGACAACTGCAGTATAGCAGAATGGCTTTTCCTTTGTCAAGCCCTGGTCCGCTCGCCCGGTAGTGCCTCCTCGCTCAGGGCCGATGGCGCTGTCCGGTCAGGCATCGAGCGCCTGGACTGTAATGGCCTCGCGCCCGAGCAGTTCCTCAAGTTTTGCATGCAGCTCTGGCGAATAATGCATCGTGTTATCGCGTGGACGCAGGCGCACACGCCAATGGCCATTCTCGATGATCAGTTCGTAGCGGTCGCGTCCGGGCCGCTCCTGGATGTAGCGGTAGAGATCCTGCAGTTTGATGAGGTCGTCAGAGATAGCACGCTCGCTCTCGCCGCCGGTGCGGAAGCGCAGGCAGACCTGATGACGGCGGCGGTTCAGCTCCTCCTCGGCAGCCTGCAACGGTTCGATCTCATCGCAGATCAGCGTCGGCTCATCGCGACGCATCTGCACCTTTCCCCGCACCAGGACGACTGCCTCCTCAACCCAGCGATCAGCGGTGCGTTCGTAGACACGCGGGAAGACCGTGACCTCGACCGTCCCTGTCAGGTCCTCTAGCTTCGCCACGCACATGGTCTCGCCCTTCTTAGTGGTAATACGCCGTGCCTCCAGAATGGTGCCGCCGAGCGTCACTTCCTGGTTCTCCAATTCTTCGCTGAGCTGGCCAGTCGTATGGGTGGTGCGCTTGCTCAGCAGATCGCTGATATAGGCGAGGGGATGGCGGGAGATGTAGGCGCCCAGCAATTCCTTCTCCCAGTTGAGCAACTGCTTTCGCGGGATCTCGGGTGTGTCAGGATTGAGGCGGAAGGCGAAGCTTTGCTCGACGCTCAGGCTTTCGCCAAAGAGGCTGATCAATCCCTTTTCACGAGCGGTGCGCTCGCTCTTGCCGATCTGCATGGCCCGCTCGACGGCTTCCAGAAGCTGATGACGCTTACCATCGCCCAGGCTATCCATCGCGCCGGCTTTGATCAGTGTTTCGATCACGGCGCGGGTCACCGTACGCGGGTCGACGCGAATGCAGAAGTCGGCCAGATCGCGGAAGGGGCCACCCTCGGCACGGGCCTTCAAGATTTCTTCGATGGGGCCTTCACCGATACCTTTGATCGCCAGCAGGCCAAAGCGGACACCGCCGTTTTCGACGGTAAAACCCTTCTGGCTGGCATTGACATCCGGTCCCCAGACAGGGACGCCGAGGCGCTTGCATTCGGCCACGGCATTGGCGATCTTCTTGGCATCGGCTGCCTCCGTTGTCATGGTGGCCGCCATAAACTCAGCGGGATAGTTGGCCTTGAGATAGGCGGTATAGTAGGCTACGACGGCGTAGCTGGCGGCGTGGGCTTTGTTGAAACCGTAGCCACCGAAGGGCAGGATCAGCTCAAAGAGCTGCTCGGCCACCTCGCGCTTCATGCCATTCTTGAGACAGCCCTCGATGAAGTCACCTTTGTAGCTCTCGACCTCGTCCATCTTCTTCTTGCTGAGGGCTTTGCGGAATTTATTGACTTTGCCCCATGAGAAGCCAGCCAGATGGACGGCGATCTGCAACACCTGGTCCTGATAGACAATCACTCCGTAGGACTCTTCCAGCCACTCCTTGAGGCGCGGATCAAGGTAGCTGACCTGTTTCTTGCCATGCTTGGCGGCGATAAAGTCCGGGATGCTGTCCATTGGCCCGGGACGATAGAGGGCCACCATGGCGGTGATGTCTTCGATGCAGGTCGGCTTGAGCTGCTTGATGTATTCGCGCATCTTGGCACCCTCAAGCTGGAAGATGCCAGTGGTCTCGCCTTCGGCGAGCAAGGCGAAGGCGCGGGCACGCTTCTCGTTCAGCTCACGGCTGCGCTCGTCGCTCTCGGGTAGCGGATCAAGCGGCAGCTGCTCCAGGATAATCTCCTCGCCGCGCGATTGCTTGATGAACTTGAGGGTGTTGTCGAGTATGGTCAGGTTAGAGAGGCCCAGGAAGTCGAATTTGATCAGGCCCAGCTCCTCTAGATGGGC
This sequence comes from Thermogemmatispora aurantia, assembly GCF_008974285.1. Classification (GTDB taxonomy): domain Bacteria; phylum Chloroflexota; class Ktedonobacteria; order Ktedonobacterales; family Ktedonobacteraceae; genus Thermogemmatispora; species Thermogemmatispora aurantia. The sequence goes on from NZ_BKZV01000005.1 coordinate 5,661, forward strand.
CTGCTCGTATTGGGTCTTCCAGCCCTGCGAGAGATCTTTCGGGTTAATGGCCTGCAACGGTACAAAGTGTTCCAGTGGCTCGTTGGCGATGATAACGCCAGCAGCATGGACACCGGTGCCGCGGACCGAGCCTTCGAGGGCCATCGCCTGATCGATCAGCTCGCGCGCCGTCGGACTCTGGTCGTAGAGGGCGCGCAGTTCGCGAACGCTGTCAACGGCACTGCGCAATGTGACCTTGGGTCCTGTCGGGATCAGACGTGCAATGCGGTCACCCAGCTCCTGCTGCCCCATGACGCGCGCTACGTCACGCACCGAGTTTTTGGCGGCCATGGTCATGAAGGTGACCATCTGGGCAACGCACTCGTGTCCATACTTGCGCGCTACATAGTCGATGACCTCTGCACGCCGGTCATCGGGAAAGTCCATATCAATATCGGGCATATCCGAGCGCTCAGGGTTCAGGAAGCGCTCGAAGAGCAACTGGTAGCGCAGCGGATCAACATTCGTGATGCCGAGCACGTAGGCCAGAAGGCTGCCCGCTGCCGAGCCACGCGCCGAACAACGAATGCCGTGCTGGCGCGCGTAGTTCACGAAGTCCCATTCGATGAGGAAATAAGGAACAAAGCCTTTCTGTACAATCAGGTTGAACTCATAGTCAAGTTGCTGCTTGATGCGCTCAGTCATCTCGCCGAAGCGCTCTTTGACCCCCTCCAGGCAGAGATGATAGAGGTAGGCTTCCTGCGAGGGAAACTCAGGGGGAATGGTATAGGCGGGCAGCGAGGCTTTATAGGCCAGCGGATCAACTTCGCAGGATTCGGCGAGGCGCACCGTATTCAGCAATGCTTCCGGCAGGTCAGGGAAGAGCCGCAGCATCTCCTCGGGACTGCGTAAGTAGAATTCATGGCTTTCGAATTTGAAGCGCCGCGGATCGCTGAGCTGGCTCTGAGTCTGGACACAAAGGAGTACCTCGTGGGTATGAGCATCTTCCGCAGTGACATAGTGCAGGTCGTTGGTGGCGATCAGGGGCACACCCAGCTCCCGATGCAGCTCGTAGAGGCGCTTATTGACGATCTCCTGCTCGGGATAGCCACTATGCTCCTGGATCTCGAAATAAAAGTTCTCCGGGCCAAAGACATCTTGGTACCAGCGAATGATCTTGCGCGCCTCATCGATCTTGTCATGGATCAAGAGCTGCGGAATCTCGCCCCCCAGACAGGAGGAGGTGGCAATCAGCCCCTCGCCATACTGCTCCAGACAGCGGCGGTCGATGCGCGGCTTGTTAAGGTGCACCCCCTCGGTGTTGGCAATGGTCGTCAGCTTCATTAAATTGCGATAGCCTGTATAGTTCTTCGCTAAAAGCAATAAATGGTTATAGTCCTCTTTATAGCGTTTGGTGCGATCATGAAGATCTTCAGTCAGATAGGCTTCGACACCGATAACAGGATGAATACCTTCATTTTTGCAGGCTTTATAGAACTCGATGGCCCCGTACATGACGCCGTGATCGGTAATGGCCAGATGCTTCATGCCTAGCTCTTTTGTACGCTTGACCAGGGCGTTGATGCGGCTGAGGCCATCAAGTAGGGAGTACTCCGTATGAACATGCAGATGGGCAAAGTCAGGAGCCATGACTGAATATCTGCCTCCGCCGTAAGAATTTCCAGTACTTCAGGATAGAAGGCGCCATCTGCGCTGTCAATGTGACCATCGGCCTATGACCTGCGTCCCGCCTGCACCTGTTGCGGGAGTAATTCCTCCCCCGCCCTCTACTTGCTGCCTGCCGACTACGGTCTTGTCCCCTTGACATAGCAAGCATTCGCTATTACACTTTACCTTGTAACCGGTTACGATACCGGTATCGTAACCGGTAACGTATAGAAGGCGACAGCATAGCAGAGGCTGCATGCAAGACGCAGTGAGGCAGGAGCATGAGCACGCGCATGACGATCAGCGATATCGCCCGCCTGGCTGGTGTCTCCAAGGCCACGGTCTCGCGGGTGCTCAATCACAAGCCGGACGTTGATCCGGTGACGCGCGAGCGCATCTTGCGCATCATGGAAGAACACAATTTTGTGCCGAGCGTGGCCGCCTCGGGCCTAGCCGCTGGCAAGGGCCACCTGATCGGCGTCCTGGTGCCGGCCCTTACCTGGCCGCTGATCCCTGACATCATGCGGGGCATCGCCGAGGTCGTTGAGGAGACCAGCTATGAGCTGGTGCTCTACAGCATCAAGACCAGCAACCATGAGCGTGACCGCAGTGATGTCATTAACCGCATTCTGGCGAATCGCTTGATCGCCGGGCTGCTGGCGATTTTCCCGGGTCAGTCAGCACGTTACCTGCCTGCACTGCAGCGGCAGGGCCTGCCTGTGGTTTTGCTCGATGATCAGGGCCTGCCGCCCGAGCAGCTTCCGTGGATCACGGCGGATAATCGCGCCGGCGCCTATGCGGCAACACGTCACCTGCTTGAGCTAGGGCATCGGCGCATTGCTCATATCCAGGGGCCGCTCAAGTATCAGGTTTCACGCGAGCGTTTCCAGGGATATTGCGATGCTCTCCAGGACTACGGCATCCCTCTGGACCCGTCGCTGATCCTGCAAGGCGATTTTATGCCCCCAGGAGGCCGGGCCTGCGCCTGCCAGTTCTTTGCGATGCCGGAGCGTAGCCGCCCAACGGCGATCTTTGCTGCCAGCGATCTGACAGCCTACGGCGTCATGGGAGCAGCCGAGGAGTTTGGCCTGCGTATTCCCGAAGATGTCTCGCTGGTTGGCTTCGATGACATCTCCTCATCTGGCCATATGCGCCCGCCTTTGACAACCGTGCGCCAGCCGCTCACAGAGATGGGCCGGTGCGCACTAGAGCTGCTGTTATCCCTGTTAGAGACCCCTGATCGCCCTGGTGCTGCGCGGCTGTGCCCTTCGCCGCTGTTGGCACGTTTCGCCGGCTCGTCGCAGCTGCAATCGCAGACAGCGATGACCGCTACGATTGAGAGCGCAGAACCGGTGCGCCTCCGCCTGGCGACGACGCTGGTGGTGCGGGCTACAACGGCTCCTCCTCCTTGCTATGCCCGCCTGTAGCCACAGCGATGTCTTGGCGATCTCGCTACTGGCGCAGCAGCCAGATCAAGCGGACCAGGATACCGGCGCCTCTCTCCCGTTGAGGCCAGGATCAGGGCAGACTTTCTTGCCCCAGGCGCTCAGAATGTAACAGAGACCGGCGAACTCTTCGTTGAACATCTCCACGAGGGCACGGCGATAGAGGTCGTCAAATTCAGCCGGTGTGGTAACTCCCGCTTCCAGGAGGAAGGGGCGGATCAGCAACAGCTCGACTTCATAGCCGCGACAGAGGGCTTCATGGGCTTCGCTGCCAGCGGAGAAGTCCAGGACATAGGCCCGCTGCTGAATCTGGTAACAGCCGGCGTCGCGCAGGAGGGAAGCAAGCCGCGGCAGGATGCCGAGATGATGGCTGGGCGGCGAGAAACTGCGCCCCGTGCGTTGAAAGGCACGCCTGGTCAACTCCTGGAGCTGCGTAAAGGCCGCGCCGTTGCTTAGCGGTCGCTCAAATTCGGTGAGCCGCAGGATGCCCCCAGGTCGACAGACACGTAAAGCCTCATGCACGACTCGCGGCCAGGTGGCAGGCGTGAGGAGGCCTGTCAGGTCACGGGCATTGACGAGGTCAAAGCTGTCGCCGGGCAACGGGAATGGCTCTAGGAGATCCATGACCTCAAAGCATGCGTTCCTCAGCCCCTGAACCTGGGCCTGGGCCCGCGCATACTGGATGAGTGTCTCGCTGATGTCTATGCCCGTGACTCGCGCCCACGGATAGCACTGGGCCGTTTCCAGTACCCAGCCCCCAGGTCCACACGCCAGATCCAGCATGCTTTCTAAGCGCCGGCCCTCGACTCCTTCCGGCAGAACTCCCCCCATGACCTCATTGACCAGCCTGTCACGCAACATGAGGCGCGCCGTCTCTGCTGCGTTCTCCGCATCCAGTACGTAGCCGCAGCCTCTCAGGATGTGATTCTGGGAAGCCACCATGAAATGTACTCCTTCATTCACCTCAAACGCCAGTCCTACGGGGTAGGATTGATATCTGCCCCGACTTCACGAGAAAATAGTCTTTTTCTTAAAGCAGAGTTTTACTGCATAGTAGTATAAGCTGAAAGGTTATTCTGCATCAAGATATTGTACTGCAAGATAGCAGTTATCGGTCACCGAGACTCTGCCGATTCTGGTCTGTAGAAAGCATAGCAGGCTCCCCCTCCATAGCCTTGCCAGGGATTACCCGAAAGTGCTACAATGAGACTGTTCCATTCAATGGAAACAGCAATCTGTCCCCTGGACGGGACGAAGTGTGGGTAGAAGCACCGTGACCGACTACCATATTGAGGTACGGGCAACCTCGCCGCAGTATGACATTCCGGCCCAACAGCTTGCCCGTGAGCTGTCTTTTCTCTCGCGTGCCAGGCTGCCCGCACTGGCCGCCCTCGGTGAGAGTCTCCCTCCCCTTTTTCTCCGCACTGCTCAGCTCTATTCTCTCAGTGGAGCTTGCTCGCCGGAGGATATTACACGCCTCGCCCGCGAGCTGCTGACTGATCCTGTCACTCAGACCTTCTCTTTGTTGCCCTCTACCGGGCGCTCTTCCTCTGGGGCTACTGGTCATATCATAGACGTATTTTTTCTTCCAGGTGTCACTGATACCCTGGCGGAGAGCGTCTTACTTGCCGCTTCGTTACTTGGAATCGCCGGCCTGGAACGAGTTGCTACGGGCCGGCGTTATTTTCTGGATGAGCGCCTGAGCCGGCAGGAGGTGCAAGCCATTGCTGAGGCTCTACTCTATAACCCGGTGATCCAGTTCTATCGCTTGTCGCCGGCAGAGGGCGAGCGAGCTGCTGGCAGTTCCGGATGTTCAGCGCCTCGTTGGTCATTAGCTGGTCCTGCTCCCTCCCCTTCCTCCTCTCCCCTCGTTGCTCGCCTGGCCCTCGCTGACATGAACGTTGAAGAACTGAGCAGTTTGAGCAGAGAGAGAATGCTGGCGCTAACAGTGGAGGAGATGCAGGCGATCCAGGACTATTTCCGCCGGCAGGGGCGCGCTCCGACCGATGTGGAGCTGGAGACGCTGGCGCAGACCTGGTCGGAGCATTGTTCTCATAAGACGTTTAAGGCCACGGTTGTTTATCGTGAGCTGACTTCCGCTGGGGAGACCGCGGTCGAGGAGACAATTCCTGGCTTGCTGCGCTCTTTCATCATGCAGGCGACCAGTGAACTGGCTCGCCCCTGGGTGGTCTCAGCTTTCAGCGATAATGCGGGGCTGGTGCAGTTTACGGATGGCTACGATCTGGCTTTCAAGGTGGAGACGCATAATCATCCGTCGGCGATTGAGCCGTTCGGTGGGGCCAATACGGGGGTCGGCGGCGTGATCCGCGATGTGTTGGGGGTTTCGGCTCGCCCTATCGCCTGTACTGATGTGCTCTGCTTCGGGCCGCCCGATACGCCGGTGGAGGAGCTCCCCCCGGGTGTGTTGGCGCCGCGGCGCGTGGCTTCGGGGGTGGTGAACGGGGTGCGCGACTACGGCAATAAGATGGGCATTCCGACGGTCAACGGGGCGGTGCTCTACCACCGCGAGTATCTGTGCAATCCGCTGGTCTTCTGTGGCTGTCTGGGCTTGCTGCCTCACGGGAGTCATCCCCGGCACGTGGAGCCAGGCGATCTGGTGGTGGTCCTCGGTGGTCGTACAGGACGCGATGGGATTCACGGTGCAACCTTCTCTTCGGGCGAGATGAGTAGCGAGACGCAGGCGGTGGCTGGTAGTGCGGTGCAGATCGGGGCGCCGATTACGGAGAAGAAGGTGACCGATGTGGTTCTGCAGGCCCGTGAGCGCCGTCTCTATCATGCCATCACCGATTGCGGGGCGGGTGGCTTCTCGTCAGCGATCGGTGAGATGGGGGCCCAGACAGGGGTGCGGGTGGACCTGGCACGGGCACCGTTGAAGTATCAGGGGCTGGCTCCCTGGGAGGTCTGGCTCTCGGAGGCGCAGGAGCGCATGGTGCTGGCTGTGCCGCCGGCCTGCCTCGATGAGCTGCTGGCGTTGTGCGCGCTGGAGGAGGTGGAGGCAACGGTCCTGGGCGAGTTTACTGCCGATGGACGGCTGACGGTGACCTGGGGAGAGGAGGTGGTGGCCAACCTGGAGATGGCTTTCTTGCACGAGGGCCGTCCTCAGCGCACACTGGAAGCTGTTTGGCAACAGCGCCCGCTGACGGTCGGATCGGCGACAGCCTCTCCGGAGGCTTTGCCCGATGCGGCTGATGCTCTGTTGACGCTGCTGCGCCACCCGACGATTGGCTCGAAAGAGGGCGTGGTGCGACGCTACGACCATGAAGTGCAGGGGGCAACAGTGCGCAAGCCACTGGTGGGACGCGCCGGCAATGGTCCCGGCGATGGGGCGGTCTTGCAGCCGCTGCTAGAGGACCTGAGCATGCCGCGCGCCGGGGTGGTGCTGACGAATGGGATTAATCCACTGTACGGCAAGATCGATCCTTATCATATGGCCCTCAATGCGGTGGATGAGGCTCTGCGCAATCTGACGGCCCTGGGCGGCGATATCGAGCGGGCGGCGCTGCTGGACAACTTCTGCTGGGGCAATCCTGCTGATCCTGAGCAGCTGGGGATGCTGGTGCGGGCAGTGCGCGGCTGCTATGATGCTGCTGTGGGCTTTGGCACTCCCTTCATTTCTGGCAAGGATAGCCTGAATAATGAGTATCGCTTTGGAGAGCGCCGTCTGCCGGTGATCCCCACGCTGCTGATTTCAGCGCTGGGAGTGATTGAGGATGCCTCTCGTACGGTCGACATGGCCCTGAAGGCGGCGGGCAATCTGCTTTATGTGGTAGGTCTGACAGGCAATGAGCTGGCGGCCTCCCATTATGCCGAGGTGGTGGGCACGGAGCTGTTGCCAATAACGGCCCTGCCACAGGTGAAGCTTGAGCAGGCGCGAACGACGATGAAGGTCCTCGGGGAGGCCATTCGCCGCGGCTTGGTGCAGTCCTGTCACGATCTTTCGGAAGGAGGACTGGCAGTAGCGGCAGCGGAGATGGCCCTAGCTGGCCTGCTCGGCCTGAGTCTCGATCTGACACGTCAGCCGGCGACCGGTTTGGAGGAGCTGGCCGAGGGATTCCGTCCTGCCGCGCTGCTCTTTAGTGAAAGTCCGTCGCGCTTCCTGGTTGAGGTGGCTCCCGGCCAGCGCGAGGCCTTTGAGGCCCATATGCGAGCTGGGGGAGTGATAGCGCTGGCGGCTCTCGGCCATGTGACAGCCAGCGGGCGTTTTGTGATCAAACACGGGGCGGAGACGCTGATCGATCTTTCGATCGCTGAGCTGCAGGCTGCCTGGAAGGGAGAGTTGCCATGAGCGTTGTGCCGCGCGCTTTGGTGCTGCGAGCGCCGGGCATTAACTGTGAACGCGAGACGGCTTACGCCTGTCGCCTGGCCGGCTTCGAGACGGAGCTGGTCCATATCAATGCGCTGCTGCGCGAGCCAGAGCGCTTGCTGAGCTACCATTTCCTGGTATTGCCCGGTGGCTTCTCATATGGCGATGATCTGGGAGCCGGGACGTTACTGGCCAGGAATCTGACGGTGCATTTGGGGTGGCAGTTGCAGCGCTTTGTGGAGGAAGGCCGCCCGCTGCTTGGCATCTGCAATGGTTTTCAGGTGCTGGTGCGCGCCGGCTTGCTGCCACATACTGACTGGAGGAATCTCCGCCAGACGGCCAGCTTGACCTTCAATAGTTCGGGACGCTTTGAATGCCGCTGGATCTCGCTGGTGACGGAAAGTAACCGCTGTATCTTTACGCGTGGCATTTATCGCCCGCTGGAGCTGCCTGTCGCGCATGGCGAGGGGCGCTTCGTGGTAGCCAGCGCAGAGCAGCTAGAGGAGCTGCGCCAGCACGAGCAGATTGCGCTCCTCTACGATGGCGCTGGCTATCCGGCTAACCCTAACGGTTCCCAGGCGAACGTGGCCGGCGTCTGCAATCCGGCGGGGAATGTGCTGGGCCTGATGCCCCATCCCGAGCGCTATGTGCGCGCGCTGCAGCATCCACAGCAGCGCAGCCCAGCTGATGGTCTCTTGCTTTTCCAGAATGCCTTTGCCTACGTCTGTCAGCTGCTGGGCATAGAGCCGCCAGTGGTTCCTGCCGAAGACAGTGAAGGTAGCGCTGAGAACAGCAGGCGGCGCATCTGGACGGCGCGCCTGGATAGTGAGGGTGAGGACCGCAGGCAGCCTGGACGCCTGCGCCCGTCTGCGACGATGTCAGCTTCAACGAGCGGAGAGCGGGGACGCACCGCAGCGGTGGCCGCCGTCAGACGTGAGCCGGCGCCAACCTCTCTCTCGTATGCAACAAGTGGGGTCAATATTGAGGCGGGTGAACATGCCGTTGAGCTGATGAAGGCAGCGGTGCGCGCTACTCATAGTCCCTCCGTGCTGGCCGGTGTGGGAGCCTTTGCGGCTGCCTTGCGGGCCGAAGCCCTGAAGGAGATGCGCGAGCCAGTGCTCGTGGCTACCACCGATGGCGTGGGCACGAAAACCTTGCTGGCGGTCCAGATGGACCGCTTTTCGACGATTGGCTACGATCTGGTCAACCACTGCGTCAATGATTTGCTGACCCAGGGAGCAAAGCCGCTCTTCTTCATGGACTATCTGGCTACGGGCCGGCTTGATCCTGAGCAGGCGGCGACAATTGTGGCGAGCGTGGCCCGGGCCTGTCAAGAGGTCGATTGCGCCCTGCTGGGAGGCGAGACCGCTGAGATGCGCGATGTGTATGTGCCCGGTAGCTTTGATCTGGCTGGGACACTGGTCGGAGTGGTCGAGGCGACGGAGCGCATCGATCCGGCGACGATTCGCGCCGGCGACGTCCTGCTCGGACTGCCTTCCAGCGGCCTGCATACGAATGGCTATTCGCTGGCGCGGCGCGTCTTTGCCGCTTATCCCCTGGAAACAGTCTTTCCTGAGCTGGGGGAGCCGCTGGGCGAGGCTCTGCTGCGTCCCCACCGCTGCTATCTGCCGGAGATTATGCGTCTGCGCGTCGGGCTGGGCCCAGCCCTGAAGGGCCTGGCGCATATTACTGGCGGCGGTTTCCAGGGCAACGTCGTACGCATTCTGCCACCAGGTACGCAGGCGGTCATCGAGACCGCGGCCTGGACAGTCCCCCCCCTCTTTACGCTGATCGCTCGCCTGGGCCAGATCAGCGCTGCCGAGATGTACCGTACCTTCAATATGGGCATCGGCATGGTGCTGGTGGTCGCCGAGGACCAGGCGGACCAGGCCCTGCGCCTGGTGCCAGAGCTGGCGCCAATCGGCGCAATTCGTGAGGGCGAGGGGGTTGTTCTAACCGGAGAGGCGTCTTCCTGAGAGCAGGACGTTCGCCTGATCAGGAAGATTCAACTACTGCTAGCATCAAGAGCACAAGATAGAGAAAGAGAGGAGCAGGTACTAGCATGAGTGCAGGGAATGAGGAGCAGGTGACCTTTGGGCCTCTGCTGGCTGAGGGCAAGACCAAGCGGATCTATGCCCACCCCGAGGACCCCAATCTGGTCTATATGGTCAGCAAGGACCAGATCACCGCAGGCGATGGGGCACGTCGCGACGAGCTAGCTGGCAAGGGGCGCTGGAGCACCATCACAACAGCCAATGTCTTCCGTCTGCTGAACGCGGAGGGCATCCCTACCCACTTCGTGCGCCAGATCAACGATACCACCCTCCTGGTGAAGCGCTGCCAGATGGTTCCTATCGAGCATGTGCAGCGCCGCATCGCCACCGGCTCCTATCTGAAGCGTCATCCCGAGATCAGCGAGGGAACACGCTTTGACCCGCTGGTCATCGAGACCTTCCTGAAGGACGATGCCCGCCACGATCCTCAGATCTGGGATGAGGATATCATCAAGATGGGCCTGGCCACTGCCGAGGAAATCGCCTGGATGGCCGAGCAGGGGCGCCGCGTTTTCGAGACTCTCGAACGAGCCTGGGCGAGCGTGGATGTGACCCTGGTCGATCTGAAAATCGAGTTCGGGCGCGACAGCGAGGGGAAGCTGCTGGTGGCCGATGTGATCGACAACGATAGCTGGCGACTCTGGCCCGGCGGCGATAAGAATCGCATGCTCGACAAGCAGGTCTACCGCAATCTCAAGGAGGTCACCGAGCAGGATCTGCAGGGAATCGCCGATCGCTATGCTCTGGTGGCCGATTTGACTGGGAAACTGCGCATTTGATCTTAGCTGTAGGGCGGTGCAGTAGACGTTCTGCACCGCCCGCAGCGTCTTGAAGGAGATGCAGGAAGAAAGCCATGGAGCGACTGCGCGATGCCTGCGGTATTGTTGGGATCTATGCCAGGCCGGGAGATGAGAGTATCGATGTGCGTCAGTATCTGACGCTGGCTCTGACGGCTTTGCAGCACCGCGGCCAGGAGAGCGCGGGCATGGCGGTCTACGATCGGCGGGGCCGCATCGCCCATCGCGTGGGCATGGGCAAGGTGCGCGAGGTCTTTACGGATATGGGTCAGGGCCTGCCAGCTACGCACTGCGGCATTGGCCACGTACGCTATTCTACAACCGGCTCTAGCTGCGTAGAGAACGCAGGCCCGTTCGTGGTTGGCGAGAATGGCGAGGACCCGGATGGTGCCCACCCTGGGGCGATTGCGGTGGCCCACAATGGCAACCTGGTCAATGGCCCGGCCCTGCGCGCGCGCCTGCCACAGCATCTGCTCTCTTCGACAACGGACAGTGAGGCCATCGCTCTCTTGCTCTTGCTGGCGGAGGGCGCCACGCTGCGCGAGCGCATGCTGACAGCTTTTCCTCTGTTGAAGGGTGCTTACAGCCTGGTGATCCTGGCCGAGGGCAAGCTCTATGCAGTGCGCGATCCCTGGGGCATGCGTCCGCTCTGTCTGGGACGCATCGGCGCCATCTGGATCGCTGCCTCGGAGTCCTGCGCTTTCGATCGCATTGGGGCCACCTTTGTGCGCAACGTCGAGCCAGGCGAGCTGATCACGATCGATGAGCAAGGCTTGCACTCCGAGATTCTGGTTCAGGCCCCGCGCCAGACGCTCTGCGTCTTCGAGTATATCTATTTTTCGGATGCCACCAGCTACGTGAACAATCGCTACGTCTACCTGGTCCGCGAGGCTTTGGGCCGCGAGCTGGCCCGCGAGCACCCAGTGGAGGCTGATCTGGTGGTGCCAGTTCCCGATTCGTCAATTCCGGCAGCTTTGGGCTATGCTGCCGCTTCGGGTATTCCCTACGGCCAGGCGATTATTAAGAACCGCTATAGCGACCGCACCTTTATTAAGCCCGACCAGCGCCTGCGCCAGATGGAGGTCGATCTCAAATTCAACTTTGTCCGTCCCAAGGTGGAGGGCCAGCGCCTGGTGATTGTCGACGATTCGATTGTGCGCGGCAACACGATGAAGCGCCTGGTGGCGGCCCTGCGCCATCAGGGAGTGCGCGAGATCCATCTGCGGTCAAGTGCGCCGCCGCTGCGCCATCCCTGCTACTTCGGCATTGATATCCCTCACGAGGGCGAACTGGTTGCGGCTGGTCGCAGCATTCAGGAGGTGGCTGATTATATCGGCGTTGACAGCCTGGGTTACCTCAGTATCGCCGGTCTGGGGCGCGCCATTGCTTCGGTCCGCCGCGTGAGCGGGCGAACGGCCCCGACAGCGGCACAGCCGGGAGAGCGCGGCGCGGAGCCAGTTGAGGAGAGCGAAACGACCGCCTTCTATGAGGAGCTGCTACATCGCGAGTTTTGCTACGGCTGCATGCGTCGTCAGGGCTGGCCCTTTGATCCCGTCGTGGCCGCCGACGAGTCGTCTCCTCTGCCGCTCATGCGCCAGCCCTCGCCCTCGTGAGACCAGTCGACAGGCAAGCGTCCGATCGATCAAAGGATGAGTAAGAGTGCGAGCTGATCATTCAGTGCTTGAGGCGAGACCCCGCAGAGCCAGGTGTGAGGAGTGAAGAGGGGTATAAGGAGGAGCTAGCGATTATGCGTGTACTGGTAATTGGTTCGGGCGCACGCGAGCATGCGCTGCTTTGGAAGCTGGCCCAGAGCCGACGTGTCTCGCAGCTCTGGGCCGCTCCAGGGAATCCCGGCATGGCCGCGCTGGCGGAGTGCGTGCCTATTGGCTTGAACGAGCTGGAGCGCCTGGCCGATTTTACCGAGCGGCAGGCGATCGAGCTGACGGTGGTTGGTCCCGAGGCGCCCTTAATTGCAGGTCTCGTCGACGTCTTCCGGGCCCGGGGCCTGCCGATCTTTGGGCCGACGCAGGCCGGCGCCATGCTGGAGGGTAGCAAGGCCTTCGCCAAAGAGCTGATGGAGACGGCGGGCATTCCGACGGCCCAGCACCGGACCTTTCGCGATCCCACCGCCGCTTTCGCTTACCTGGAGGAGCACGGCGCTCCCGTAGTTGTCAAGGCCGACGGCAATGCTGCCGGCAAGGGGGCCATTGTAGCTCTGGATCTGGAGACCGCTCGGACAGCGGTGCGGCAGATGATGGTCGAGCGGATCTTCGGCGGCGCTGGCGAGGTGGTGGTCATCGAGGACTATTTGCAGGGAGATGAGATCGGTTCGACGGCGCTCTGCAATGGGACCAGCTTCGTGCCGCTGGTGCTGACACAGGATCATAAGCGTGCCCTGGATAACGATGAGGGCCTCAATACGGGCGGCATGGGAGCCTATGCCCCGTTGCCCTTTGTGAGCGCTGAGACCGAGCGAGTCGTGCACGAGCGCATTATCGCGGCGACGCTGCGTGCGCTGCAGGAGCGTGGCATCGCCTTCTCGGGTGTCCTCTATTCGAATATTATGCTGACCGAGCGCGGACCGATGGTGCTGGAGCATAATACACGCTTCGGCGACCCCGAGACGCAGGCCATGATGCTCTTGCTGGCAGCCGATCTGCTCGATCTGCTGCAAGCGCCTGAGCGCCTGGCGAGCGCCTCGCTGTGGCATCCAGGCTACGCGGTCAGCTTGACCCTGGCTTCGGGTGGCTATCCCGGGAGCTACCGCACGGGTCTGCCCATTGAGGGCCTGGCTGAAGCGAGACGACTGGAGCAGGTGCAGGTCTTCCATGCCGGCACCGCTCTGCACGATGGCAAGCTGGTGACGGCGGGTGGGCGCGTTCTGAGCGTGGCCGCCTACGGCACTACGCTTGCGGAGGCGGTGGAGCGTGCGTACGAAGCGGCCCGCCTGATCCACTTCGAAGGCATGCACTACCGCCGCGATATCGCCAAACGCGGCCTGCGCGCGCTGCAGTCCCAGACTGGCTGAGACCAGCGCGCGCCTGGCTCACAGATACGGCTTCTGAAGGTCTTCTTGCCTGATTTGACTCTCTCAGTAGAAAAGGAGATTATCCGGTCATTATGGCAGCGAAAGTTGTGATCATCATGGGGAGCAAAGGCGATCGTGGCCATGCGGAGAGCATTGTCAAGACGTTGCAGGAGCTGAACCTTCCTTATGAGCTGCGCGTCTGTTCAGCTCACAAGGCTACTCGCCGCCTGCTGGAGATCTTGGAGAGCTACGAGGGAAGCAGCGACCCCATCGTCTATATTACCATTGCCGGGCGCTCCAACGCCCTGTCTGCCGTGGTCGATGCCAACACCCGTTTTCCAGTGATTGCCTGCCCGCCCTATAGCGATCGCTTCGCGGGGATGGATGTCCTGTCGTCGTTGCGCTTGCCGTCGGGCATCGCCTCGCCGACGATTCTGGAGCCGGATGGCGCGGCCTTGCTAGCTGCCAAGATGCTGGCGCTCTTTGATCAGGAGCTGGCCCAGCGTCTGGCAACCTATCGCGAGCGCTTTGCTGCCGAGCTGGAGCGCGCCGATGCAGAGGTGCGCGGTCATGGTGGAGCCAGTGCCTAGCGCTGAGGTGAACGTGCGTGACAGCCGCGAGGCCGCAGCAAGCGGGGAAGCCCAGACGTTGCCTCACCTGCGCCTGGGGGTGCTCATCTCCGGCAGCGGGACCAATCTCCAGGCCATCATCGATGCCTGCGAGAATGGGCGGCTGCGAGCGGCTGAGATTGCCCTGGTCGTGAGCAATGTAGCTGGAGCGCTGGGTCTACAGCGCGCCCTCAAGCATCACCTGCCGGCGATCTATCTGCCGTGGCGTGGGCGTGAGGAGAGCGAGCAGCGCCTTGCGGCCTTGCTGGAGCTGTTCCGCGTCGATCTGGTCGTGCTGGCGGGCTGGATGCGCATCCTGAGCGCAGACTTTCTGGCCCGCTTCCCGCGGCGGGTGATCAATCTCCATCCGGCGCTTTTGCCCGATGATCCCAGCGCTAACGTGTATATCGCCAGCGACGGCAGCCATATCCCCGCCTTCCGCGGCCTGCACGCTGTCCGTCAGGCGTTAGAGGCCGGGGTCAAACTGACGGGGAGTACTGTGCACTATGTGACGCCGGCGGTCGATGCCGGGCCGGTGCTCTGCCGGGCCGAGGTCCCCATTCAGGAAGGCGACAGCGAGGAGACGCTGCACGAGCGCGTCAAGGCAGTCGAGCACTCGCTGGTCATCGAGGCCATCGAGCGCTGGCGGGCACGCGAGCTGCTCCCGCAGCGTTAGCGACCACTCCCGCCTCTTGAGAGCAGGGGTGGCCTGTCGGGTGCACTTTTTCCCCTCGCGAGATGACTACTGTACGATCAGGAAGCGGCGTAGTTTACCGCCGCTTCCTTTTTCATGGCGTGGCAAGAGAAAAATGGAGGTAGCCGGGACCTCGCCGGCAGGCATTTAAGAGCAGGAGAGCAGGATGGTCAGCATACCACCCCTGATCGAGCGCTTCCAGGGAGCACTACTTTGCGGTGCAACCGGCGATGCTCTCGGTTGGCCGACAGAGTTCCTGCTTCCAGAAAGAAGCCGTCAGTTCCCCTTTCAGCTTCCTCATCAGATCTTTGTCAATTGGAAAAAGCGCGTTGGCGGAAGGTGGTGGGGCTACGAAGACGAGATTCTGCCTGGCGAGTACTCCGACGATACTCAGTTGACACTGGCGGTAGCCCGCTGCATCAATGAGGAGGGGCGCTTTGAGCCGGAGCGCTTCGCCTATAAGGAGCTGCCGCTGTGGCTGCAGTACGAGCGCGGCGGCGGTCGAACAGTCAAAACCGCCGCCCGTAAGCTACTCGCGAAGAGAGCAGACTGGCTCAACAATTTTTACCGGCAGGGCGATCTTGACTATCGTCAGGCAGGGGCCAATGGCGCTGCCATGCGCAACCTCCCGATTGCTCTCGTCAATGTACATGACAAGCAAGCACTTATTCGCGATTCCTTCTACAACGCCATTATTACCCACGGTCATCCGCGCGCTATCTTGGGAACGATCCTCTTCGGTCTGGCTGTTCACTGCGCTCTCACGCTGACAGCGCCTCCACCTCCTCCGCACTTTATCGAGTGTATTCTCGATGGTCTACGCCAGGTCCCCAAAGTCATACAAAGCGACGAACGTCTGCAGCGCTGGATCAACACCTGGAACCGCGGTCTCTTGAATAAAGAGCTGAATTTTGCTCAGCTCTACCGTAGCACGCTCCAGGAAGCTGTGCAATACCTGAAGCAAATTCCCGCCTTCCTCTCGCGAGAGCCGAAGGACTATTACACCTTGGTAGGCGCTCTCGAACCCGCTACGAAAAGCTCGGGGATTGCCACCGTCTGCGTCGCCATCTACCTCTTTCTGAGGTACCTCCAACACCCTCAGCAAGGCCTCATCGTCGCTGTCAATACTTTTGGCAGCGACACCGACACGATCGCTCTCTTCCTCGGCAGCCTTCTGGGCGCTTTTCATGGCCTCCAGGCTATTCCGCCAGCCCTCCTGGATCAGGTTCAGGACCGCCACTTTCTGCTGACGATTGCTCGCCGGCTCCATGCGGTCGCCGCTGCTTCTTTCACCCCCCCACCTCCGACAGAGGAGGCCAGCGACCGCCGAGCTTTCTACTTCAGCATTCTCTCCTGGGAAATGGCCTTTCACGAAATGTTCCACCAAGAATACCAGGACGGTAATACTTTGATCCACCCAGCCCTCGGCCTGGGAGCCATCCAATCGCAAGAGGAACAGCCTCTACGCCGCGATGGCTATGTGGCCCGCCTGATTCGTGTCCAGTTCAAGTGTGGCCAGACCTGCGTTTTCCATTCACGAGTCAAAGGGCACGAATCTCCCTCGGAAAGCCTTGCCGGCGAGGTAGCCCGCGCCTTGCAAGAGCGAGAAGAGTAAGCAGTCCAGTCCAGGGGCTTCCTGTTGCAGGAAGCGGTAGGTCGCAGCCTCGCTCATGAGCTAGCGAGCGCGTGATGGCAAGGGCAAAGGCAAGCGAGCACTGGGACTGGTCGAGGAGCATTCAGAGGTTATAGAATGTAAACAAGAGTTCGCGCCGGATGCCGCCCGACTGTCCCTGTTCGTGGAGGTAGCCTTGCCAAATGAGAGTTGTCAAACTGCTCTTCATCTGCCACCTGGCGGCGCTTGTCTTCGCCCTGGGTGGCCTTCTCATCATTCTGCCTCATCCTGAGCTGTGGAACAGCACACCCATCGGAGTGCGCATCTTCCAGTTCGCCCTGCACTGGGCCGGCTCGCTGCACATCCTCTTTGGAGCAGCCACGATGCTGCTCTTCGGTCTACTCTGCATTGATGCGCGGCGCACCCTGGTCTTTTTCGCCGCCTCGGTCCTGATTTCCATCATCGTGAGCCTGCTCAGTCTGACTGGTATTCCCCTGAGCACCGCCACCTTCTCCGCCTTCCCGGGTCCGAAGCTGGCCGGCATCGTCCCCTACTCGCTCCCGCTCTCATGGTTCTATATGGGCTTTACATCCTACCTGTTGGCCAGCAAGCTGACGGACCGACTCGGTCTGGAGCGGCAGACGCTCTGGTCGCTGGTGCTCGGCACCTACTTTCTGACAGTCTGGGATCTGGCGCTGAACGCGGTTCTGGTGAGCGGCCATTTCTCCACCTCCACCGGCCTGCTGAACAGCTACAGCAGCGCCTACGGTCTGCCGGTGGGCAACCTCTTCCTGTGGATCTGCAATTGTCTGCTTCTGATGGTTATCAGTCGCTGGCTGTGGCGCTCCAACCTCGATGCGCACCATCTGGCGATCTGGCTGCCCTTTGCCGTCTACACCGCCAACACCGGCTTCATCATGGCCCTCAACCTGGGCAGCGGCCTCTGGTCGCCCTTGCTCTTGACGGCGGTCTTCGTACTGGTACCGGAGTCGCTGGTAGTCTTTCCACGCGAGGAAGCGCACCCGCGTCCCCAGCATCCTGGGCGTCGGGCCTTAAGCCAGTCGACCTGGTTGCTGATGCGCTCCGGCGCACACGCAATCTCGCACTGGGCAGTCCGCATCCGCGTCGAGGGACTGGACCAGGTACCGCGCAAGGGGCCGGTGTTAATCGCTGCCCGCCACTTCCACTACTTTTACGATGGCTACGCCCTGCTGCGAGCCATTCCGCGCCGTCTGCACACGGTGGTAGCCCTCGACTGGCTGCGTTCGAAGCGCCTGCGTTTCGCGATCGAGCTGGGCTGCTCGCTAGTCGACTGGCTTGTCGTGTTGCGCAGCGAGCAGTTCCGCGAGCAGCAGGCCGGCGACACATCCCGCGCCTACAGCCCGCGCGAGGTTCGGCGCTACCTGCGGCAAATGGCCACGCGTGCTGTCAGCCTGCTGCGCGCTGGCGAGGTGCTGGTGATCTTTCCAGAGGCTTACCCCAATATTGACCCGCATCCCTCGCCGAAAGCGGACCTGCAGCAGTTCCTGCCCTTCCGCCCCGGCTTCGTCAAACTGGTCGAGCTGGCGGAGCGCGATGGCCGCACCCAGGTGGCGGTTGTGCCTGCCGGCCTGGCCTACACTTCTGAAGGCGGGCGACGCCGACGTTGGCGGGTGACCGTGCGCTTCGGCCCCCCGCTTTACCGCAAAGATTTCGCTTCCGCTGAGCAGATGCGGCGCGTCGTCGAGGAGCAGGTGCAGCGGCTCTCCGCCGCTTCGCCACCTCCCTCTGCTCCACAGACGAAAAGCCCGCTGCCAGTCTAGTCTGGCCGGCACTGGCCGGCCCTTCCACGTTGGCTTGAGCGCCTGTCGTTGCTCAGGGCCCCGGCTCTCTGGGGCCCTGCTTGTGCTTGAAAACAGCACGCTTGCTTTGCTACTTACAGTATGTAAAAGGCGGAATCATAGAGGGTATGCAGAAAGTCACGCGCTTCCTGAGCGCTCTACGCACCATCCTGCTCGGGGCCAGTGTGCTGCTGGGACTCTGGCAGGACTACCGCATTCAGAAGGCCATCCGTGAAACGGCCACACCGCTTCCGCGACGGCTGCCCAGGCCGGCCCCGCGGGTCTCGATTATTCTGCCTGTGCGCAACGAGCAGGAGAATATCGACGGCTGTCTTGCTTCGCTGCTGGCCCAGGACTATCCCGACTTCGAGGTCATTGTGGTCGACGACGGCTCAACCGATGCCACGCCCGCTCGCCTGGCGGCATGGCAGCAGCGCGACCCACGCCTGCGCGTCCAGCGCATCGAAGAGCTGCCTGCTGGTTGGGCCGGCAAGGCCCACGCCCTGCACAGCGGGGCCACCCTGGCGAGCGGGGAGTGGCTGCTCTTTACCGATGCCGATACGCGCCACGCTCCTCAGACCCTGCGCCGCATGGTAGCCCATGCCATTGCCCACCGCCTCGATCTGCTCTCGATGTTCACCGAAATGCAGATCATCGGTCTGGCAGCCCGCCTGCTGACGCCGATGACGGGCCTGCTCCTGACAGTGCTGATCACGCCCGGCGAGATTCGCAGCGCTGCCCGCCCGCGCCAGGCTTTTGCCTTCGGTCAGTATATCCTGGTGCGGCGCGAGGCCTACGAGGCCACCGGTGGCTTCTCAGCTCCCGAGGTACGCGCCTCCTTCACCGAGGATATGGGCATCGCCCAGGTCTTCAAGCGTCAGGGGTGGCGCGAGGACATCGTCGGTGGCTGCGGCCTGGTGAAAAACGTCCAGTGGACGACCTGGCGCAGCGCCTGGCGCGGCCTGCGCAAGGGCGCCTACGGAAAACTGGCTCCCTATCCGCTGCTGAGTCTCGTCGGTGGGAGCTTCCTGGTCTACTACGGCCTGGCCCCCCTCCTGACCTTGCGCGCAGCTCTGCGGCCTGGGCACTTGCGTCAGGAGCGCCTCTCGGCCCTGCTGGCTCTGCTGGCTCTCTGCTTGCAGGTCGATAGTAAGCGTCGCTTCGGTCAGGCTTTTGGCTTGCCAGCACGCTGGGCGCTGTTGGCGCCTTTCGCCAGCACGGCTTTCGGTTTTCTGTTACTGGATACCATGCGTCTGGCCATCAACGGCCAGGGAGCCGACTGGAAAGGTCGCCGCGCTCCCCGCTTGACGAGAACCAATATGCTACCTTTATTGTAGGACGGCTCTAGGATAAGCACAGCTCCGCTGCGCAGGCCCGTGGCGCAGGCCCGTGGCACAGGCCCGTGGACAGCAGGCGCTGCTCCTTCAACGGCGACAGCGGAGCTCCGGTATATCGTGACTGCCCCTTGGCGGGCCTGCCTTACACAGGCGAGGTGTCTAGCATGAAGCTCTCGCAGTTCTTCTTACAGCTGCAGCTGATTTTCCTGCTCTTCATCGCTCTGGTTGCTTTCTGGCAGCGCCATCGCATCAAGAAGGGCATTAAAGAGCTGACCACACTCGATGAGGCTCCTCTGCCGGAGCCACCTCCTCACGTCTCCATTATTCTGCCCGTGCGCAATGAGGAGGCACACATCGACGACTGCCTGGCCTCGCTGTTGGCCCAGGACTATCCCGACTTCGAGGTCGTGGTCATCGATGATGGTTCAACCGACGCCACGCCCGCTCGCCTGGCGGAGTGGCAGCAGCGCGATAGCCGCCTGCGGGTCTACCGCATCGAGGAGCTACCCGCCGGCTGGGCCGGCAAGGCTCATGCCCTGCATACCGGCGTCTTGCTCACGCAGGGTGAGTGGCTGCTCTTCACCGATGCCGATACACGCCACGCTCCCCAGACGCTGCGCCGGGCCGTAGCCCATGCTATCGCCCATCGCCTGGATCTGCTAACTCTCTTTACCGATACTCGCCTGCCCGGCGCCGCCGCCCGCTTGCTTACAGCAATTGGCGCTACACTGTTAGCCATGCTGGCAACGCCGGGCGAGATGCGTAATCCGCATCAGCCGACGCGTGTGCTAGCCGTTGGGCAGTACCTGCTGGTGCGGCGCTCTGCGTACCTGGCCTGCGGTGGCTATAGCGCTCCTGAGCTGCGCTCGACCTTCTCAGATGACTTAACGCTAGCCTGGTATCTCAAGCGTCACGGCTGCCGTGAAGATATTGTGGCCGAGCGGGGGCTGGTCTTCAACGATCAATGGACGACCTGGAAGAGCGCCTGGGAAGGCATGCGTAAGAGCAACTACGGCCTGGTAGCCAGCAGCCCGCTCCTGGGCGTGGTTCTGGGTTTGGCCCTGATCCTTTACGGCCTGCTGCCGCCTGTCACCCTTGTGCGTCAGTTGTGGCCCAGGCGGCGCCAGGCCCGGCAACAGTCGCAGAGCCAGCGAGACCATCTCTCGCTGCTGACGAGGGCGCTGGCGGCGCTCGCTCTCTTCTTCCAGATCGACACGAAGCGGCGTTTCGAACGCGAGTATCGTCTGCCCTGCGCCTGGTCGCTGACAGCGCCTGCAGGTTGGGTCACCTTTGGTCTGCTGATGCTCGATACCACGCGGCTCGTGCTCAAGGGACGTGGCGCAACCTGGAAAGGCCGTACCGCTCCGCCGCAACATCACGCCGTCCATCCGCTGGCCTTTATGGGTCAGGTTCTTGAGCGCCTTCACGCGGGCAGGGACGGTACCAGGCCCTTCAGCTGCCGCGCCCACTACTTGACAGGACTTTGTAATGGAGAAACGCTTTCGTCTTCTTTCCTTGCTGCACAGCGCCTATCTGTGCCTGACCGCTCTGGGAGCCGGCTGGCAGCTCTGGCGCGTTCGACGCACGCTCAGGGAGACGCTGCCGCCCGTTGAGGCAGATCTGCCGGACCCGGCGCCTCATGTTTCGATCATTGTGCCGGTGCGTAACGAAGAGCAACACATCAGCTCCTGCCTGGCCTCTTTGCTGGCCCAGGATTACCCTGACTTTGAGGTGCTCGTCGTTGATGACGGCTCGACGGATGCAACGCCGGCCCTGCTGGCGATCTGGCAGCAACGCGCCTCGCGCCTGCGCGTCTATCGCGTCGAGGAGCTGCCCGCTGGCTGGGCCGGCAAGCCCCATGCCCTGCACAGCGGCGTCACGCTTACGCAGGGCGAGTGGCTGCTCTTCACTGACGCCGATACACGCCATAAGCCTGAGGCGCTGCGCCGTATGATGGCTCATGCCCTGGCCCAACAGCTGGACTTCCTTTCAATGCTGACAGACGCCCGGCTTGTGGGCAGCGGCTCCCGCTTGCTGACGCCGGCGGGGATCGTCTTAATGACCCACTTTGCGACTCCTGGAGAGATGCGGAACCCACGGAAGCCTGGCCGGGCGCTGGCCGTCGGTCACTATCTGCTGGTCCGTCGCTCAGCCTACGAGGCGAGCGGTGGCTACAGCGCGCCCGAGCTGCGCGCCAGCTTTGGCGATGACGTGGGCCTGGCGCAGTTTCTCAAACAGCGAGGCTGCCGCGAAGACTTCGTCGATGGGCGCAATCTGGTCTCTAATGAGCAGTGGACTACCTGGCGCAGCGCCTGGCATGGCTGGCGCAAGAGCGTCTACTCGGTGACGGCCTCAGCCCCTTTGCTCTATCTAGGCGCAGGTCTGGGATTGATCAGCTATGGCCTGCTGCCTTTGCTCAGCGTGCTAACCGCTCTGCGCCAGCTACTCAGGGGGCGCCAGCGGGAGCGATCCTTGCCGCTGCTGCTCCTCTCCCTGTTGACGCTGGCCCTACAGGTGAGCGCGCGTCGCAGCTTCGAGCGTGAGCAGCAGCAGCCATTCGCCTGGTCGCTGCTGGCCCCTGTGGGCTGGATAGCCTTCGGCCTGTTGATGCTCGATGCGGTGCGTCTGGCACTGAGCGGACGCGGGGCCGAGTGGAAGGGACGCCTGGCCCCCCGTCAGCCGCCGAGCATCCAGGTACCGGGCCTGCCCCTGCAGCGCCACCGCCACGCCAGCATCCGCCGACGCTGAACAGCGCTTTGCTCTTCGCACTCAGCTCACAACCTCTCTGCCTGGCAGCGATGCTGCTGCTTACTTATCTGCCGTTGCCTGTGGTAGAATAGGTTCACCATGCATGATCTGTGGGCAGATGTCGATCAAGAATACTCTCAGCTGGCAGCACGCGCGGGGACGCGCGCCCGCTCCGTTCGCCAGGGAGACCTGCTGACCTCCCTGCGCCTCTGGCTCCAGGAGGAGTACCTTGCTGGCTATTGCCGGGCACTGCGTCAGAATCCGCTCTACCGACGCTGCTATTGGATCGATGCTCTCGGCGGCGAGCCAGCGAGGGAAGAGCAGGCCGTCAGCAGTAGTGAAGCTGGCAGCGGAGGCGAAGCCGGCCCAGGACCGCGTGAGCGCTCTGGCGGCAGGCGGCGCGCTCAGTCTCAGCCACAGCATCCGTGGCTGCAACCTTTGAGCACCCTCCATGCTCGTTTGCTCGCTGATGGCCGGTCGCTTGCCCTCTACGGGCTGCTGCTGACAGGCCCAGCCGGCAGACGCAGCACCAGCCGCCCAGGCTCCAGTTCCAGCAGTCACAAGGCCGGGCTGGTGATTCCCCGGGAAGGCGGCCTGGTCTCCGCCAGCTGGCCGGAAGCGGCGACTGCCATCCTCCAGCTTCTTGATCAGGCCCCGGCAGTTTTTGCTCTGAACCCTCTGGCCCCAGCACTCTTCCGCTATGAGGACCTGGAGCCGCTCTTGCAGCGCGCCGCCCCGACAGAACTCTGCCTGCTGATCATGCATCGCCAGCTGGAGAGCCGACTGCGCGCCGCTCGACGCCTGGAGCAGCAGGCCATCGCTTTGCACAATCTGCTGCGCAGCGATCGCTGGCGGGCCTTGATGCCTCGCGATGAGACGGCGCCGCTCTCGCCGGAGGCGCTCGCCGAATTACTCGATCTTTTGTTATCCCAGATTCAGCGTCACTTCCCTCTGACACAGCGTATCGCCCTGCCGCGGGCCAGCGGCCCAGCCCTCATTGAGACAGCTCCCTATACCCTGCTCTTTGCCACACGTCGCCAGGATAGCCTGCTGGCTATGAATGACGCCGTGTGCATCTATTGGCGTCGGCTTGAGGAGCAGAGCCAGGCGGACCTGCTAGGCAGCGACTGGTTCCAGACCCGGCGCGAGGAGCGTCTGGCCACTGCCCGTGAGCAGCTCTATCAGCGTACACTGCAAACGGGGCGCGCTCTGCGCAGCCGGCGCTGGCCCGACCTGCGCCAGCAGCTCATCAGCAGTACCTTTGGCCAGTTCACGCAGGCCGAGCACAATGCCGTCATTCAACGTCTGCTGCGCGAGGGACTGGTCCGCTGTGAATGGCGACGCCCTCGTCCTACCCCGCCGTCAGAAGAGGCCGATGCATCAGAGCCGGTGCCTGGCCCAGACGATCTGCTGATCTGGCCCGGAACACGCTAGCGAAGGCCGCCGCCTACCCTACACGGCCAGCACGCCTGACGCAGGGAAGAGAGACTGACAGGAAAAGGAAGGAGACGTTACCAGGGGGAAACGTCGGTCAATGGGGCAACCGACGTTGTTGGTAACGTCTCCCACAGGGAGAAACGCAGGAGCCGGCTAAAATCAGAGCAGTAACCTGCTCGCCTAAATAGCCCCTCGCCCGGCAACGACGATATCAACGGGAGGGTGATGTGGATACCGAGAGCGTCTCGCAGAAAAATACATTAAATGAGTTGACTGGAGCCGAGTGGCTCTATTTCACCAAAAGTGTACTTATCACGAACTACCCCTCCGTCTATGGACACGACCTGCGTAAAGCACACGGCGCCAACAAGCCGCCACAGTTGATGAGTCAGCTCATCGAGTTCTTTACCAAGCCCGGCGAGTGCGTGCTTGATCCTTTTGCCGGCGTTGGCGGCACCCTCATTGGGGCCTCCATCTGCAAGAAGCCACGCCGGGCCATCGGCATCGAGATCAATCCCCGCTGGGTAGAGATTTACCAGCGTATTCTGAGCGAGCACCGCGACTCGCTGCAGCCCCAGACATTGATCCAGGGCGACTGCCTGCAGGTGATGCAGGACTTCGCCGAGCATTCTTTCGATTTTATCGCCACTGATCCCCCGTACAATATCCACCTGGCCCAGACCATGAGCAACGGGCGCTACGCCGCCACCTTCCCTAATCGTCGCACCGATTATTATATGCGCTCAGATGACCCGCGCGACCTCGCCAATCTGGCCAGCTATGAAGCCTATCTAGAGGCCATGGAGCAGGTTTTTGCGCAGTGCTTCCGCGTTCTGAAACCGCGCAAATATATGGTCGTGATCGTGCGCAACGCCTACCAACACGGCGAATATATTTTCACGCATGTGGACCTGGCCCGGCGCGCCCGCCAGCAGGGCTTTGTCCCAAAGGGAGAGATCATCTGGTACCAGGCCGGCACACGGTTGCGCCCCTACGGCTATCCAAGCGCCTATGTTCCGAACATTGCCCATCAGTATATCGTCGTCCTGCGCAAGCCGGCAGCCAATCGACGCAGCTAAGCTTAACAGCGCGAGTCTGAATGGACCAGTTCCTCAGCGAGTGGACAGCGTAGGTTATAATTACCAGAAAGCAGCGAACAGGTAGCGCTCAGATCTCTGCGAGAGCAGCGCAGCAGAGGAGAGAAGAAGGGGACAGAGCCTATGCCAAGGAAGAAGCCAACACCTCCACGTCGTATCCCCGATCCCGATGCTTTCGAGCCACGCGAGCGCATCGAGGAATTTGTGAATGAGGAGGAGGATAGCGAACGCTTGCAGGAGGAGGTAGCGCGGGAGAGCAGCGATGAATATATGGTAGAGCGTGGCGAGGGACGACATGAGGCGGGTAAACGTGACGTTGAGCTGTACATTCGGACCTACAATACGCTGTTGCGTAGCTCGGGCGAGGTGAGTTTGAAGGCCCTGGTCCAGGCCCACTATAATATTGACTCTAGCCTGCACCCCGATGCCCGCTCGCCCTACCCCGATATGTCAGCCCTCATCTACTGCGCTCTGCGCCTGCCCTCAGCCATCCTCTACTGCACGCATGTCCTGCTTGGACAGTCCGAAGAGGTCTTTCTGAAACAAGGTTTCCAGGTTGATCGCTGGCAGGCCGTGACAGCGCCTGCCCGCCGCCGCAAGTGGTTCTACGATGGCAAAGAAACGCTGGCGGTCTACGTGGCGAGCGTGAGCGATACCGACGATATTGTCCCGATTCTGGTGGCCTTCCAGATCGAATGGAACAAGCTCTACTATCTGATCAACGCTGATCCGACAACGATCCAACTGCTCTCGACGCGCATGGATCGCTCGTCGCCGGTTTTTGCGGAGATCACGCGCGTGCTACGCCAGCGCCTGCATATCGCAGCCGATGACTGGCGCCGTCTGGAAGTGGTCTGGGGTGATCGCTTGTGGGAAAATCTGCTGATCATCGGACGCCAGCGCAAGAGCTTCACCCTGCGCATGCTCGGCGGCTCCCACGTCGGCTTCGTTCGCGCGACACGGAAATGGTGGGCACCAGTCGAGCGCCTGCTCGACTCGCTGGGGCTGCGCGAGCGCCCGGTCTACTTCGTCTCTAGCAATACTCATAGCCTGGTCAATCTGACCTCTGGCTCCGTCTTGCGACGCGAGGCTGAGCTGATCGATTTCGCCCTCAGCGGCCAGGACCAGTATCTGGCGAAGGAGTGCCACAAGCTGCAGTCCGGCGAAGTACCCGGCAATTGGCAAAATTTCCTGTACTTTGCCGCCCGCGAGTGGGCCCGCACGCCCGAGGGCCAGGAGGCTATGCGCCAGCGCGTTGCCGAGGAACAGGAACGCGGCATCTGGCACGTTGGCGCCCGCCACGGCCTGGAGATCGATGCTCAGATCTTCGAGCTGGCCCGTCTCCATCCGACCGATGTTGATCCGCGCTGCCGCATGCCCGGCATGGATCTGCTGGCCAAGAGTAAGGCCATTATTCTGAATATCGACTACCCGCTGGGTATGGCCGCCTACCGTATGCTGCGCGAGATCATGGAGAATATGTCGACGATCCTGGGCATCTATATCCTGGGCAAGGCGGCCACGCTCAACGGCAGCATCGGCGATGTAATGATCTCGAATGTGGTACTGGATGAACATAGTCAGAATACGTATTGGCTTGATAACTGCTTCTCTGCCCAGGATGTTCAACCGTACCTGATCTATGGATCGGTGCTTGATAATCAGAAAGCTGTCTCGGGCAAAGGCACATTCCTCCAAAACCGTCAGTACTTCGACTTCTATTATAGCGCCAACTACACGGTAGTGGAGATGGAGAGCGGCCCATACCTCAACGCCGTCTACGAGGACCAGTATCTGACTCGTTACCCCATCGGCGAGAATATTAACTTTGCACGCTTGCCCTATGACCTCGGCATCCTGCACTATGCCTCGGATACGCCCTATACCCGCGGCAAGAATCTCGGCGCCGGCAGCCTCTCGTACTTTGGCATGGATTCGACCTATGCCTGCGCTGTGGCGATCGTGCGCCGTATCTTCGAGCGCGAGATCCGCTACGTGCAGGAGAGGTATGGAAAGGCGGAGTTGCGCGAGGAGGCAGCCGCGGCTCGCGACGGAAGACAGTCGCCGCCCGAGTCAGGCCAGGACGATTCGCGCCCGATGGAAGCCTCTGTCACCTAGCCGGTTGACGAGGAGCTGCGTCGGCGCCAGGCGACACGAAGGCGCCTGAGCAGGTGATGCCACAAGGAGGCTCGCTCGCGCCCGGCCTCAGCAGCTGACGACGCTGGCGCAGCCTCTTCAGCTGCTTGTTCTCTGACAGCTGTTTCAAGGGATGAGCTGGCACTCTCTTCGAGCCGTTCGGCGGCACCAGCGTGCCAGCCGACGGCCTGGCGATAGGCGGCGACAAGCTCGCTGGGACGCTGAAAACGCCGGGCCGGCTCCTTCTCCATCGCCTGCCTGATGATCTCGTCCAAGGCCTCGGGTAAATCGCTGCGCCAGCGCTGGAGCGAGGTGACGGGCGCGTGGAGATGCTGGGCGTAGACTCCCTCACGGGAACTGTCCCGAAAGACCGCATGTGTGGTCAAGAGTCGGTAGAGGACGGCCCCGAGGGCGTAGACATCGGTGCAGGGTCCACAGGAGCCTTCTCGAAGCTGCTCCGGCGCTCGTCCCTCGCCACTGCCATAGTCAGGGTAGCTTTGACCGGCGGGTGTGGCCAGCTCCAGCAGGTGCATGACCCCGAAATCGCCGATGGCGAGACGTCCGTCGCGCAGCAGAAAGATGCAATCTGTACTGAGGTTCCGATGAATGATCCCTTGCTCGTGCGCGTATTCCAGGCCTTGGGCAATCTGTTCCAGGTAGTCGCCGATAGTGCTCAGGCTGGGCGGGCCGCTTTTAGTGAGCGCCGAGATCAGGGTCTGCATGGGTAGATTGGGCGTTACCAGATACGACCCGCCCAGATAACTCCCATAGTCGACCAGGGGCAGAATATGACGGTGCTGGAGTGCCGCTACCTCGCCCGCTACCTGGAGAAAGCGCTCCTGATATGCCGCCCGTTCCTGGGGGTCCAGAGCACACGGGGCTAGAATGAAGCGCACCAGATAGGTACTGCCTTCGTCGGTGCTGCCCAGAAAAACCGGCCCCAGCTCGTTGCGCCCGACAAGTTGCTCTAGATAGTAGTTCCCCAGGGTGGTACCGATTAAGCTCTCACTTGGTGGAAATGCAAGCATAACCTTCCTATCCCTTTCCCTTCGGCCTCGCTCTCTATCTCCTGCGCGGATCTGAGTGACATCTGGCTCTGGCCTCAAAGCTGTCACTCCTTCTCTACCTCTTGTGAACGCGATTCTGGCACCCTACAGACCCGGCCTTTTCACCAGCAAAAACGCAAGGGCAAGGTGATTTTGGTAGGCATGACAATCACTGACACCCCTCTTCTCCAGTGCTCTGCCAGTACTATAATAAGCTACGTAGAGCGCGCGATCTCGGTCGTCTAGCGATGGAGGCCATCCGTGCGTGCGGCCTTGCCTGTCCATCCCTGTCCATGTCTCGTTCAGCTCGGCCTTCTCGCGGGCTGACAGTTGGCAGGCTTTCCTTCTTATCGGCTACGGACATGGATAAGCCGTCAAACCAGAGTGGGCCGTCTCCATTAGAGCCTGCTACAGCTCAGGAGACCGAGAAAGAAGAGATCGCCTTTGTCCCGCTGCCAGGCTCTGGCCAGACGTGGCCACGCGCTGCGGCTCTGAGAAGCGGGCGCCGCCTGTCAGGGCTGGCGGCCTTACTCGCTCTGTTCTTAACGGCTCTGCTGCTCTGCTATCTCTTTCCTGTAGGAGAGATTGCCCAGCAGCTTGCGAGGTTCTTCACCACAGAACAGCCAGCGAGCATCAATAGCGCCTCCTACTATCTCAGTGTCGATGTGCCGTGGACGCAGATCACTGTCGACGGGCAGCCTTTGCAGCAGAAGCCGATCCTCGCCTTTACTAGCCCTCTGCAGCTTCTGCGCGGCACCCATCTGATCAGCTGGCAGGCCGACCCTTTTCGGGAGCAGTCGTGTACCATCTCCGTGCCTCCCTCCCTAGGGGACAGTTGCCCGACCTCGACCACTCAGTACCCGGGTGGGCGGCAGATCCAGGTGCTCTGGCTACGCGACCGCCTGAGCGATCTCTCCCCCGCTCAGCAACAGGCCCTGCTGGCAGCCTTGCGAGCAGCCTGGCAACCCGCCGCCTGGAGTACCACCATCGAACCGGGCGAGCGCTATATTGATCTCAGCCAGTCTGGCTATATAGGGGTTGCCCGCCCTGGTCAATCGTTGCAGGCCACGCTCCAGCTGCAGCTGATGCTGGATCTGAGCGGACGGCGGGCCAGCTACCTGGCCTGCCAGACAGGCACTCCTGATGGTGAGAGTGGCGATTGCCCCATCCGTGAAGAGAACTGCCTGCAGCTCTGTGCACTCCCTCCCTGGCAGTGGCAGCCCTCTTCCTCTGCGGGTGCACCCTCCTCGCTGAATGGCTGGCATCTTGTGGCCTTGACTACCCTCTCTTGGGATATCGTCCGCCGCGACGGCCCGCCGATCGCCTTGCATCAGCCCCTGGGCCTCTACAGCTTCGCGCCCGAGGCAATCCCGCTCGCCTTCAATATCACCTGGACCGGCTCCCGGTGGCAGGCGCAGCTCCTCACCGGCCCAGCGCTTAGTTCAGCGCTCTTCATTGATGGCCAGCAAGTTACGCTTGACCCGGCCTGTGTCGATGCCCAGCATGGCTTTGCTGAGTTTGACCAGCAGGCTGTTGGTGAGGTCAAGCAGGTTCACTTTTTCTCGTCCAGCAACCCAGCTGAAGGCTGTTTGATGACCTTCAAAGTAGGAGGCCAGACGGCAGCATTTCTGGAGCGCTGCGGCCTCCTGCTGGCTGTCAATCCTCCGGCCCACCGCCTCCAGCCCTACTGGCCAGTGGCTAACGTCGTAGAGCAAGCCCTGGCGGCCCACCTGAGCCACCTAGCCGGCTGGAGCTGGTGGCTGCCGCTGCCGGGTAGTCCATTCGGACCACAGTGAGCGGAGACCGCTCGAATGTAACACTGCCTGGGGTAGCCTGCCGGCAAGGCAAGGCCAGTAGAGCCGGTCAGACCAGGCTAAGCGGAGCCGGGAGTATCCTGCCCCCGTTCAAACGAGGCGAGAATGGCCCGCCAGGTCCCTTCTCCGCCGATGTGCTGCACCCGGACACCGGGCACGTTGGCCGCTGGTACCTGGACCTGGCCGATACAGAGCATAGAGACAGGATGACCACTACGCTGAAAGCGCTGCAGAGCCGAGAGCAGAGCCTCATTGATCGCGCTGGTCACCAGGACCACCGTGGCCCCAAAGGGCAGGTGCGAGCGCTCGACGCCCATAATGGTCTCAATAGGCTCGCCATAGTACGGCTCAACCCGCGCCAGGGCCTCTAAAATACGCTGACGCTGCCTGGCGCCACTCGCCGGAGGAAGGCGAATAATGCTTGACCGCGGCTCCAGGTCGTCCTGCGCTGGCCCCGAAGGCAGAGTCTCGGGGCCAGCCCCACCACCCTCCAGGCCAGAGAGCATGCCATTGCAGTAGAGACCAACGGCGTAGCCTGCCTGTAGTCCCCAGTCGGCCACCGAGGCCGCCGCGCAGATGGCCAGTTCCTTCAGCTCCTGGCTCACCCCCAGCTCCAGCAGCGAGAGAGGCGGTGGCATATTCAGAAACAGCGCCAGCGTGTAAGTGGCACTGGCTTCGTAGATCTTGCTCTGCAGGCACATGGCCCGCGCCGAGGCTTTCCAGTGCACCCGCCTTAGCTCGTCACCCTGGCGATAGTCGCGAATGCCGCTGACGCGCGCCGGATCTTCCAGCAGGCGCTGGGGCATGCGCCGCTCACCAAAAGGATAGCGCGCCGGCAATCCCAGCCGGGTGAGCGGGACAAGTGGAGGGTAGACAAGAATCTGCTCCCGATTGTCCAGCTCCTGATGCCGGCTGACGAAGCCGAAGAGATCGCCACTCCACAGGACAGTGGGGCCAAAGGTGTGCACTCCGCGCGCCAGACACCGTAGCCGATAGCTGCGCGTGATACGCTCGTACCAGCGCGGACTAAAAAGGCTCTCAATGATGGCCCTCCTACCGTCAGGGATGAGGTGGGGACTCAAGCCGCGGAAGACCAGTGCCAGAGGCACGCGATCACTTACCCTAACCCAGGAGAGCGGCAGCAGCTTGGCATTTTCCAGTAGCTGGGTCAGGACGATCTCCTCTCCAAAGCTGGCCCGCTGCTGGCTGAAAGAGCGTCGATAGCGCAAGTTCACCAGACAAAAGGTACTCCAGATATCAATCAAGAGAAAAATAAGGAAGAGCAGCAATGCGCTAATCAGCAGCAACAGCTGATGAACAAGAACACTGACCAGCAAGATGCCGAGCGGGAGAAAATACCAGCTACGTTTCATGGCTCAACAGGCACTGGCACACTTTCAACGATCGAGGCCATGAGCCTCACCAGGGACTGTCCACGGAGGCTGGTTTGACTCGTGGGGATCAGGCGATGAGCCAGAACAGGTATCGCCAGGCGCTTGATATCATCGGGCAACACGTAGCCACGTCCTTCGATAGCCGCCAGAGCCTGAGCCGCGCGATAAAGGGCCAGGGTACCACGCGGACTGACCCCCAGCTCGATGGCCTCGTGCTGTCTGGTGGTCCGTACCAGCTCAATCAGATAGCCCTCAACGCTCTCTTCAATCTCCACCGTGCGAATGATCTGCTGGAAGTGCGTGAGCTGCTCAACACTAAGCACTGGCTGCAGCTCGGCCAGCGGTTGCCGCTGGCGAAAACGGCGCACAATCAGGCGCTCCTCCTCCGCGGTGGGATAGTCCAGACGCAGACGCATAAAGAAGCGATCGAGCTGGGCCTCCGGCAAGGGGAAGGTGCCTTCCAGTTCAATGGGATTCTGGGTAGCAATCACCATAAAGGGCCGGGGCAGAGCAATGGTCTCGCGTTCGACGCTGATCTGGCGCTCCTCCATCGCTTCTAGCAAGGCGGATTGAGTGCGTGGCGTGGCTCGGTTGATTTCATCGGCCAGGACGATCTGAGCCAGCAGTGGGCCGGGACGGAATTCGAACGTACCCTGCTTCTGGTTGAAAAAGGTGATCCCGGTGATGTCGGAAGGTAACAGGTCAGGTGTAAACTGGATGCGCTGGAAAGAGCAAGCCAGCGAGCGAGCCAGAGACCTGGCTAAGGTAGTCTTGCCGGTCCCCGGGACATCTTCAAAGAGGACGTGCCCTTCGCACAGGAGCGCCACTAACAAGAGATCGATAACTTCTTCCTTACCGACCATGACCTGCCCAATATTGTGGCGCAGCGTCCTGGCCGCCTCACTTACTTGAATAAGCTCTTCTGGTCGAATCATCCTCTTAGTCCTCGGGCTGGCTGCAGCGTCTGCCTTCATTATCGCAGACTCGACAGGACCGCCAGCCGAAGAGAAGGTAGCTTCCCCAACAGCTACAGCGAGGAGCGTCAGCCTGATCTTGGTCCTGCCTCCCTCGACGCTGCCCCGTGCTCCCTATGCGAGCCTTTCCTTCTGGAGATACGCCTGATCGACGGCAGTCTTCACAAATCAGGTGCCTTGGGCCAGGCTCCGTCTTGGGTTTGCTTGCTAGCTAGAGGCAAAGTGGCCCGGAAGGCGGGCCAACGATACGATTCGATTGTAACAGCGCTGCTGGCAGAAGCCTCCTGCCCCATCTCACAAAGATGCCAGCAGCTGCAGGCTTCTGGGTTTCGGCCTGGAAATACTTGAGGAGAAGCGCTTGTGTTTCGCCGTCAGCTGGCAGCGCTGGCGCTGGCTATCCGTCTGCCACGAGAAGAATCCGCTGGAGTGATTGCAGGCGAATCTCTCTCCTATTCCACCAGGCAAAGAGCAGAACGGTTATAAGCCTGCTTCTACAAGATACCATATTCATCGGCAATCGTGAAGCAGGTGAATAGTATTAGATGTTCACTAGCGAGGCGGGCAACAGCAAGATCGGGAGCCGCATGAGCAGACCAGGCTTCTGCTCTCTTACATTAAAGAAGAAAAACGCCTGACAGAGCGCACTCGCCCTCAGAAGCCAGGCGAGCGAGAGAGCCGCCGGGGGCTGCCGAGAGATGACGGAGAGCGCCTTCGGAAACGTGTTCTATCTCGCATGGCAGGCAAAATTGACTGTTGTGCTCTTCAGGCAACGGCACGGTACGGTCAAAGCAGGGCAGGCTCCTGGAGAAAAAAGCGATCAGCCACGAGTAAGCAGGTGCCAGAGCAGGGCCTGGCTAATCGGCAGGAGCAAAAGCGCCAGTTGTAATGCGTACCGTCACAGTATTCGAGCTAGCCGCGCCATCGGAGCCGAAAACAGTTGCATGGACACGAGCCTGAGCGCGTTTGCTCACAGAGAAAACCTGCACGTGCCAGGTCAGCGTAGCCATGCCGGAAGCATCGGTATTACCATTAACCACGGCCACGAAGGGAGCCACATTATAGGTCACCTGGAGCTGGACGAAGCTGTTCGGCTGATTCGTAATGACAGTGACCGTCAGATCGCTATTGTTAGGTACGCTGCCGGGGAGGCCAGTAATCTGCACCGCTCCGTTATTGGCGCCGTTATCAGTAGTACGGGTCGGTTTCAGCGTGGGCGTGCTCTGCATGGGAGGCTGGCTGCTCTCATTGCTTCCCTGACCGCCTGGCGTAGGAAAGGTCGGACGCAGGTCCACTGTGCCCGTCGGTGCCACACCTGGTGGCGGCGTCAAAGGCACACGAGCCTCCATGCTAGAGCTGCTCTGAATCAGGGTACCGCCGACAATGACCGAGAAAATTATCCCCGCGATCAGCACCAACACGCTGGCGAGTATCAGAACCTTGTAGGCCGGGTCCTTCTGCCAGAAATAACTGATCTTCCCCAGTAGCGTCGGCGGCGCGCTCTGCCGCGGACGCCGGATCAGCATCTCTGGAGCGATATAGGTCGTTTGCTGCTGCGGATCAGCAGACCACTCCCCAGGCTTTGCCCCGGGCGCTGCCGGCAGGATCAGCTTGCCGGAGAGCGGTTGGCCTCTCACTCCTTGTTCATCTCGTTGCTCTTGATCTAGCATCGCGCGTTATCCTCAATTTCAACATTTCAGTATACTCGTGTAGATCGACATCCCTGCGACCGCCGCCGGCAGGGGAGATTACGGGATACTTCTCCTTATTTGATAACGATCAAAGCCCTGTTTCTGGTACCGAAGTACCTCGTTTTGCTTCCCCCCACCCCCAAAAATCTTCCGTAGGGGACCTCGCCAGCTGCTCGATGTGTCGCACAACTACCTCAACAGCCAGTTGATCCAGTGGCTGTGACCGCACGGCCACCACTGCAGGCCCCAGAGGACGCCAGACTGCCGGGTCCGTGGGACCAAAGAGCGCAACGGTCGGCACACCGAGCAGGCCGGCCAGATGGCTGAGACCGCTATCATTACCCAGATAGCAGCGCGCACGCTGGATCTGGGCCGCGACCCGCAGCAGTGGTAGATCGATCAGTACTTTTATCCTATCTGGCGATGGGGTTGGCAGCGCACGCAGCAGCTCCGCCAGCCGCTCATGATCGGCAGGCCCGGCCAACACCAGCACCGGCCAATCACGCGCCCAGGCCCAGCGCACCACAGCTGCAAAGTGGGAAGCCGGCCAACATTTGGCCGCAGAGCCACTGCCCGGATGAATGACCAGGGGCGCCGCGCTGAAGAGTGGCGGCTCCTGCTCTAGCACAGCAGAAGGCAGCCGATAGCGACAGCTCTCTGCCCTGTCCAGATCAAAGGCCAGGCCCAGCGTCTGCGCCAGATAGGAGGTCGCATGTAGATGGGTCCCCGCCGGGGGACGGCCAGGGCGGATCGTTGCCGCGGTCACCCCAGCCTCGCGCAAATTGCGCTCTACGACTCCCTCGGGATCGGCCAGCCAGCATACCACCCGCTCCGCCCGGCGCAGACGTGCACCCAGGCCAGTCGGGTCCAGACCCCCTTCGGCAAAGAGCGCACTCCAGCGCAGGTCAGCATAGTCCTCAACAGCATCGGCCACGCTGAGCCAGCGCGCCAGTGGCAGCACCCGGGCATTTCCCACCAGCGTCAGACCGGCAGACGGCGAGGCCGCCCGTAAGGCAGACAGAACCGGGAACGTCAGCAGCGTATCGCCAATTGCCCCGGGACGAATCACCAGCAGCTCCCCATGCCTCTCATCCGCCTTGCTCATACTCATGGCTTACCATGGCTTACCACTTCTTCGCCAGCGAGAGGATCTCAATAAGAACCGCGGCAGCCACAATGGCGAGAGCCGCCACGAGGCTCCAGCTATGTAAAGCGCGCAGGATCAGATTGAGCACAATGCAGAGCGCTAAGAGACTACCCTGACGCAGCGCATGTCGGATCGTCGCCCGATAGAGACGCGAAGAAATGAAGAGCAAGCCGAAGAGGTAGGCGAGAGGGGCAAAAGTACAGATGAGTGCCCCCAAAAGGAGCACAAAAAAAGCTACGAAGGCCAGCAACCCTTGTGGTGGAACAAAATAGGTAAAGAGGAGAAAAGCCGCCCACACCGGCAGGGCCAGCCCACCAAGGAGAGAGAGCGCGCTACGATTGGAGATGCGATAGCGTAGGTGTTGCTTAGCCATAGCTTATTTCAACAGGCTGAACCCCTGGTTGTTCCCCAGGGGGGCCTCCTGGAGGCGGCGGCTCTCGCGGGCCTCCGAGCTGAAGTACTTCCGCCAGATATCTGGAGCATCTTTGCTTTCGCCTCCGTGCCGGGTCAGGCGCTGGCGAACACGGCAGATCACCGGCGTATTGACAGCAGCTCCCGCCACAATCACCTGGCCCTTCGAGAGAGCTGGCAGATTGTCCAGCAGATCACGACCGACGCCCTCAATAGCAGCGGCAACACTCTTCTGATCGATCTCGTTGACAATGCGCATAATGCACTGCGTCTGGCACTGGCTCAATACATCGGCGTCGAGCTTGCCGGGCCGCTGACTGATAATGCCTACGCCAATGCCGAACTTACGCCCCTCAGCCAATACCTGCTTGAGGATCTGAGTCGAGACCACCTCGGTGCCGCTCGGCGCAAAGTGGTGGCCCTCCTCTAGCAGCACAAAGACTGGATAGGGCAGATAGGATTCGCCAGAGTGCACTTTGCCGCGTTCGGTGTTCATGCGCGCCTGATAGAGGCGGCGCAGGAGCGTAGCGACAATGACCTGTTGATCGCGTTCATCAACTTCGTTCAGCTGCAATACCGTGCACTGACCGGGCTTGAAGATCTCACGCAGATCCAGATGCTGGACATCATCGAAGGTGAAGCTATCGACAAAGCGCTGCTCGATACGCCACATTAGGGCATGCACTGTACTGGAATCGTCAGCCCCCTCGCCGTCTTCATCGTTTTTGCTGCGCGCCACCTTGCGAATGGCCTCCATCAGGTCCTGCGCGCTCCAGGGCGTACCTCGCTTCATTTCGTTCACTTTGCGCAGAGCGCGGCTGAGCAGATGTTGCTGCTTTTCAGTCATCTCCGGCAAGAGATGTCGCATATCTCCCATATTGAGGGAGGAAAGGCGCACCTTGACCTGCTCTGGACGGTAGATGCGCACCTGAGCCCGGTAACCCTCGACGCCCTCCTCACCGCTTTCCTCAGAGAAGTCGGGCAGGTTAGGCAGCTGATCGAGCGTACCGTATTCGCCATGTGGATCAACGATGAGCACGCAGGCCTTATTGTAAGGCCGCATCAGCTCCTCGATAATCACACTGGCCAGATAGCTCTTGCCGGCGCCGGTACTGGCGATAATAGCCAGATGGGTGCTGACAAAATCCTTGACCGAGAGCACGATCGGCACCGCCCCAGGCGTTCGCGTTAGTAGCGAGCCGATGGTTGCCGAGCCAGGCTGACCGACACGCTTGCGGCAGAGAATCTGCGAGAGCATTTCATCGTCTGCCAGGAAAATCTGCTTGCCCGACTGAGGTGGTATCCAGGGATTGATGAAAGAGCCGCTTTCGGGGTCATAGTAGCCCATGATAGCTACGTGCAGTTCGAAGAGTTCGTTGGCCCGCGCATCGTAGCCCACCATCGCCGCGACCTGGGCCGGCGAGACCTCCGGCTCCGCCAGGAAGGTGTCAGGATAGAGCTGCAGAGGGACACGCTTGATGATCCGGCCCAGAACGCGCCGCGCCACCGGCTGAGCGCCGTTCTGGCCCCATTCATCAGGCTCGTTCAGCTCATAATAGACATACTCGCCGTTCTTGAGCACCTGCTCATCGTCGCGCGAGACAAAGGTATATTCATGGGCCGACTCACCCGGTCCCTTGGTGATGCCCACAGGCTTGCGACCTGTGCGCCCTCGCGAAACAGGTGGCACATTGGCAGAATCACTTACCATAGCCGCTTAACTCCATCTCAGGTGAGAGATTTCCTGTCCTGAACTGCACACAGACGGCAGATCTGCCCCGCCCCAGATCCGTCCCGATCCCGCAGTCCCCACCCTCAGTGAGCTAACCAGTCCCAGCCAGCACAGAGCAAGGGGCAGCCAGACCTGGCCTAGCCTGGCCCGCCCAGTTCTTCCTTCCTTCCTCCACCCGCGCTGGCCCTGGCCTAGCCAGTAGTTTCAACTTTGAGACGCCAGGCGAAATTACGCTTGACAATTGAGAGCAGAGAGAGATTCTGAGGAAATAGGCGTTCGAGCTGATCGATAATGCAAAGCGCTACCATCGGTAGCAAGCTATTGCGCTGGGCGATGATGTGGGGCAGGTAGCCCATATGGAGATAGGGCGGCTCATCTGGCCTGTCAGGGTCGCTGAAAAAGTGGAAAGCTCGCACCTGCTCGTCGTCCATTGTTTCAATCTCGCTGCCCAGCTCCAGCGAGAGCAGAGGAACGCCATGCATAATGGAGAAGACCTCAGTCTGGCCCTCGGGAGTGGTTCGCTCCTGCATCATGCCGAGCACCATGACATAGATCAGCACAGCGCGCTCGGCAATGTAGTCCGGCGAGAATAGCTCAACCTGAGTCTCGTTAGAGAGGCGCGGCCCCAGCGAGCCAAAGCTCGGATTGAGCAGGATGGTATCGTAGATCACGCCGACGGCGTAGGTTCTCGGCTCTGTACTCATACCCAGCACGCGATGCAGCTCCGCCTCGGGATCATCGCCCTGGCGTGCACGCACAGCAATACGCACAAAGCGTCCGAAGGCGTAGTCTTCAGGCGCCGGCTCGACCTCAACCTCGCGTGGGCCATAAATCTGACAGACGTAATTGATATGCGAGTCGGATTTGACGATCTTTCCTATGAACATGCCGATGCCTCGTGTGCGGGCATGGAGGAGCACGCCCTGTATCTATTGTACCTGCTACTTCTCTCTCTTGAGAAATGGCCTGGATTTACCTTCTCCTGAAGAGCGTCTCTTGCCCTTAGTAGTCGCTCCAGCCAGAAGAAAGAGTCAGCTTCTCGGAAGCGACGGGCGGCAGTGGCCCCTTTCACCTGGCGGCCATTATACCATACTGAGTGTCGCGGGGGGAGGCAAGTCGGCCTTCTGGCTCCACCGGCTCAGGCCAGACTACAGGCTTCTTGGCTGGATGAGGGTATAGCCGGCAAGGAGAGGCCGGATAGCAGACTTCAGGCCGGGCAGATAAGAAAGAAGGGGCAGGTTGGACAACGACCCGGGTCAGAGGGAGCTGCAGCGTAATCGTGTTCTTTGAGGCGCTCCAGACTCTCAACCAGCCTGGCGTACAGACTCTGCTCGCGTCGCTGCCCGAGCTTGACAGCCTTGATCTCGCCCGTGGTCAGGTTATCGCTCTGCAGCTCGACCTCCTGCCCGGGATAGTGTTCGCGATAAGCATGCATATAGAGTAATTCTCGCGTATCAGGTTCCGGCTCCTGCTTGCGTCGACCAAAGCGCGTACGCACAAAGCGCACCCGTTGCTCTGGCTGCCGCGGCATCTCGACGCGATCGACATCGACGCGAATCGTCTGCCCGGCGATCTCAATGGTGAAGCCTCGCCAGAGCTGCCAGTGCTGAGTCTCGGCGTTGTCCAGCAGCTTGCGATGGAGCTGCTCAGCCACCTCGCGCCCATGCCGCTCGTATAGCGAGGCAAAAGGGGACTCGTGGCCACCAAGCTCGCGCCAGTGGCGGTTATAAAGTTCATGCACATCTTCACGCGTTGGCAAGGTCGTTGCCGCCTGCTGCCCCTCGGCGGTGGCCCGCTGCGCTCGCCCAACCCACTCATAGAGCGTCTCTAGCGTCCTGCGCGTAGCCTGAACAAAGAGGGAGTAGCCTTCTTGAAGAGGCTGAAAACGATAGATATAGTTGTAGAGATACTTACGCGGGCATTGCTGATAGCATTCGATAGCAGAGGCATTGAGGACTTCTGGCCGCATGGCATTGATAAATTCTTCTGCGGGCCGGCTCAGAGGAGCTGCCTCAGACTCCCTGTGCCTCTCTTCTCCGCCAGCCGTGGCAGGCCCGTCCTGGCCTGGCCCGTGCCACTCTATCCTGATCAGGCGCTCAGGTGGTAGACCGGCCAGCAGCGGCTCCAAAAAGACGGAGGGTTTTGCCGCACGCTTGCCTGGGCGACGGCTATAGCTGAGAACGAGATGATCGCGGGCGCGTGTGATGCCGACGTAGAAGAGGCAGGCCTCGCCGATCTCGTGCAGGGCGGCCTCGTCGCTTTCGAGGGAGAGCATGCCGTCGGGGGGCGGCACGGGATTATAGCGCCGCATGGCAGGAAAGCGCTGCTGATTCAGCCCAGGCAAATAGATCACGGGAAATTCCAGGCCTTTGCTGGCGTGGACAGTCATAACTCGCACCACATCCGCCTCGTCCCCCTGGCTCTCCTCAAGACTCTGCTGACGCGTGCTGTTGTCCTGGCGCAGCAGCAGAAGAACGCGTAAATATTCCAGGAAGCCACGGACCTGTTCATAGAGAGGACCAGTCTGCGCGGCCTCCGCTAGTGAGCTGATAGGCCGGTTCTCAGCCGGAGCGGGTTCCTCGCGCAGCTGGCGCTGTTGTTGCAGGTCATAGCGCCGTGCCAACTGGAGCAAGAGGGCATAGTCGGCCAGGATGGCCCGCGCCTGAGCATCGTCGCGGGCCAGGAGACGGCGCACCTGATCGGTTTCGATCAACAGATATTGAGCGAGCAGAGACCAGATATCGGGAGCCGTGGCCAGGCGCTGCAGCAGCTCGCTGAGCAGGCACAGTGAGCGCCGCCCGGCATCGCTGAGGGTCTCGGGAATGTCGCCCCGCAGCACGAGCAGGCCCGGGGCAACCTGCTGCTCGCGCGCCGCCAACAGCAGGGCCTCAATATCAGCCTGACTCAGGGAGTGCTCCGGCCAGCGAGACGCGCGGAGCAGACCCATACCGTTCGGTCCTGCCAGCAGCAGGAGCGGGGCTAGAGCATCCTTAACGTGCTCCTGTTCCAGAGTGCCCCCGCTCTCTATGACCGGCAGGCCCGCCGTCGCCAGCGCCTGCGAGATGCGCCGGGCCTGAGCGCGTGTGCGGCAGAGCACAACCAGATCGCGGTAGCGATATCCCTGGCGAGCGCGCATCTGGAGATCGGCGACCAGGCCCGCCAGCTCGGCGGCCTCATCCTCGGCCACCGCCAGCGTCACATACGGCTCTGGCAGCGAGGGGCGTACAGCTTCGTGGCGCCGCAGTGCTGCCTCTTCACTGAATTGTCCAGCCTCCAGACGCTGAAGACGAAAGGCTTCAGCCAGCGCTACAATATCGGGGCGCGAGCGATAATTGCGGCTCAGCGAGAGGATTGCCGCCCCCGGATAATCTTCACGGAAGCGGGCAATGTTGGCCGGAGAGGCCCCACGGAAGCCGTAAATGGCCTGATTTGCATCGCCCACCACCCAGACACGACGGGCCTCTCCTGCTAACAGGCGCAGCAGAACGCCACTGGCCCGGTTGATATCCTGAAACTCATCGACAAGGATATGCTGGTAGCGATGCTGAAGCTGTTGCAGGAGATCACGGTGGCGTTCGAGGAGCTGTACTGTCAGCATGATCAGGCCGCCAAAGTCGATGTCGCCACGCCGCTCCAGCTCCTCTTGATAGAGAGCATAGACCGCCGCAATTTCGCGGGCGCGCTCCGCCCGCTCGCGCTCCTCGGCGGTCTGGGCCTCTTCCAGCATCCGCTCCGCCAGCTGACGATAGCGCTCAGGGGTCACCAGCTCATCCTTGGCTCGCGAGATGGCCTTGAGAATGTCGGGGAAGTAGAGCGTAGGCTGCGTCAGATGGTGATAATAATAGAGGGGCAGGCGAGGCGTCAGGCTGCGAAGCAGGAAATAGCCCTCGGCATCGTCAACCAGAGTAAAGTCCGGACGGAGGCCCGCCAGCTCGCTATACTGGCGCAGGAACTCGGCGCAGAAGGCGTGAAAGGTGCTCACTGTCGGCAGCTCCCAACCAGCGCTCTTCGGTCCAGTAGAGACTCGCAGAGCCTGTTTGAGACGCTCCTGCATTTCTTCAGCGGCTTTGCGCGAAAAGGTGAGAGCCAGAATCGAGCGCGGCGCGACGCCGCAGGAGCGGATCAGATACTCGGCGCGCCCAATAAGCGTGCTGGTTTTACCGCTGCCCGGCCCGGCGATCACCAGGGCCGGCGTGGACGCAGCAATGGCCGCCTGCTGAAATTCATCGTAAGACCGGCCCGCACTCGTCGATGTTGATACAGACGAAAGAACAGGCCCAAGACGCTGCTGAGGCTCTTCTGCTGGTTGCTTGTCGGGCTGGACTTGTGGCTCCATGACAGGAGGATATTCTTTGAGTAGCCCAGCCAGACGGTTAAGCATAGCGGCCTGTGAGACCCCGAAGCGGTGAGCCAGGTAGGCCGGCGGGAGGCCATGCTCCACATAGAGAGTGCGCACCGCCTCCAGAGGCATCAGCAGCTCGGCAGCAAAGAGATTAGCAGCTAGCTCGCGTTGGCTGCGAGGGCTATAGGACTGACCAGGGCCGAGCAGCTCCTCGACACTCCCCTCGTCAGAGAGTGCCCCGATCTCCTCACGGATCTCCTCCTCTCCGCAGAGAGAGAGCTGGTCTTGCTCCTCCTCAGCAAGCACCGCCAGTCCTCGTTTGAGAAGCTCTAAAATCTTTTCAAGCTCTGGCAGTAGGAGGAGCATCTTCTCAGTTAAAGGACGATGGAGGATAACATGACCAAGTTCATGCGCGAGCGTAAAGCGCCGCTGTGGCTCTGGCAAATTGCGGCAGATCCAGATCAGATCGTCGCCAGGCTCCAGATAGCCATAGGTACCTGGGGGGTGATCAGCAGGGTGAAAGGTAGCGACCTCCAGCCCAAGCCAGGCGACCAACTCATCCAGCGGAAGAGCCTCGGCCTCCCAGGATGGCCTGACGTAGCGATAGCGCTGGCGCAAATAGCGAGCTGTCAGCGTGGCCAGCGCGCGGGTCTCTTGTTCCATAGATGGCGCCTCTCTCCCCGCAACTCGTTCTTTGCTTCCCGCCCCTCCTCTCGTCCTGCCATCTCTTGGAGACCACAGGTCGAGTCAGAGGGAGGAAGAAAGAGGAGATCCACAGGTTCTGCAGCATTATATCATGCCCGTCCGCGGTGGCCAACTAGCGACGAGGCAGAGTCGATAGAGCCGAAAGATGACAGGTGCCCGAGCGAGGGTCAGCGGTCGAGGGGCCCGGCCCGGCCAAATCAGGGCTGGCCAGCAGCTGAGACCGGGCAGAAACCTTCTGTGCAGTGGCCTTGATTTTGCTATAATTGAGGGAGACAGGCAGGCGGCTAGTCCTACCTGGTGCGCGCGGCGGGCGAGACGGCCAGGGGTAGCGCGGCGGCAAGGGAGCGGACACGCCCTGACACCTATGGGAGGTTCCTGGTCATGGAAGCATCCGAAATATTGACTCGCGCCAGAGCGGGAGAAGAGAAGCCAGATGGCTGGATCGTGCTGCCGCTGCAGCGTGGCAGAGTGATCCTCTCGATCATCGGCTGGTTCTTCGGGGCAGCTCTGGGCCTCATCCTATTTGCAGCTATCTTTCCTATCATGGTACCCGAAAACTACCACAGTACCTTCGGGGCAATTGCCAGCACGATCTTTCTCGGTATTCTCCTTTTCATCGGTCTTGGCAGCATCTGGTGCCTGATCAGTGACGTACGTCGTCTCATCAGGGCGCAGGATTATCTGATTGTCATCACGCCCGAGGACTTTGTGCAGCAAAGCGGGAGCAAAGTCATTCATGTTCCCCTGATCAACGTCCGCTATGTGACAGCCAGAGGTCGGGCCAAGCCGGACCGCACGCCACCCACTAACCAGCTTGAGCAACTTGGCAGCGCCAGCGAAAACATGGTAGGCTTTCTTTTTGGGCGTGGTATGACCCAGTCGCCAGAGGAACGGCGCAAGGTGATGAATTCGCGCGCCCCTACCTCGCTTGCTTTCATTGACACACGCACCAATACCGAGGTCGTTGTCACGACGGATACAGCCTACGGCGACCCCTTCCTGATCGCCGCCTTACTGAAACAATACGCTGCCAGAGCGCAGCAGATCGCCTGAGCGGCAGGGTTAGGGAGCGAGCCGCCTTCCCTCTTGCCCGTGGACCGACCGTGCGCATATATGCATATACCTCTTTTTGTTCTTTCCACGCCATCTTGTGGCCACCGATAGGAGTGCCCTATGCTGCTGGCTATTGATATCAGCAACACAAACATCAAGTTTGGCCTCTATAACAGTGAGGCTCTCAAACATCACTGGACCGTCTCCACTGTGCGCCAGCGCACCGCCGACGAGTACGCGATGTTACTGGGCACGCTCATGAACCATAGCGGGCACGCTTTCGGCGATGTGCACGCCGTTATCTTCTCGTGTGTCGTGCCGCCGTTAACGCCAGTTTTCCAGGAACTGGTCCAGCGCTATTTTCATCAGGAAGCCATCATCGTCGATCACACGCTGGATTTGGGACTGCACCTGCTGGTCGATAACCCGTGGGAAGTCGGTTCAGACCGCATTGTAACGGCCATCGCCGCTCATGAGCTATACGGTGGTCCCGCCATAGTGATCTCTTTCAGCACAGCCGCCACCTTCGATGTGATTTCTGCCCAGGGCGACTTTCTCGGTGGCGCCATTGCTCCAGGGCTGATGATCTCTGCCGAAGCCCTCAGCAATGCCGCCGCGCGCCTCTTCCGCGTCGAGCTGACCCCTCCGCGCTCGGCCCTGGGCAAGAACACGACTGAGAACATGCAGTCTGGCATCATCTACGGCCATGTGGGCCTCGTCCAGGGGCTGATCCATCGCCTGCGCGCCGAGATCCCCGAGGTGCCCGATCAGAATGGGGTAAAGATCATCGCCCACGGCGGCCTGGCCAATTTTATGGCTCCGCTCATCCCTGAGATTCAATACGTGAACCAGTTCCTCCCCCTGGAGGGTCTGCGCATCGCCTACGAGCGTCTGCGTAACGGCTATCGCCAGCGGGAGCGCTAGCGGCAGGTAGCATAAGCCTGTCCTCTTCTTCAACTGACCGCCAAGAGGCAGACTGCGCCTGGCCCCTACCAGCCAGGCCAGATGCTCCCAGAGAGCAAGAAAGGCGAAGAGGATGAACCTCTTCGCCTTTCCGCTGCTATGGACCCTGTTCCCACACTTTGTTGCAAGGAAACTAGTTCTTCAGCAATTGGGCAATCTGATGCAGATCGCTGGCGGCCTGATGCAGGGCCGTATGGGCCGTTTTCTCGGCGCTGCGCACCTTCGCGAGGTTACTGGCGTAGGCGGCATGGTCCTGGTTATAGTTCTCCGGGGTCAGCGTGGGAAGCGTGCTCTGCACAGTGTCAAACTGGGCTTCCGCTGTTGCGAGCTGAGCTTTGAAATCGTTATAGAGGCTCTGCAACTGGGCCTGCTTGCTGGCGGGAGCAGCGGCGATGGCCTTCTCAATGGCGGCTTTGGCCGTCTCCATCCTGTTGGCCAGCTTCTGCTCAATATCAAAGTGGAGTTGCTGATAGTCGCGCGGCAGTACAACCGCATAGATGCGGAACTGCCAGAAAATGTTTCTGACATCCTGGCGGGCAGCCTGGGCCGAGGTCTCGGCGTCGAGCTTGCTCTGCAGCGATTTCAGACCGTTCTGGTTGGTGGCGATGTCAGCCTGGAGAGCGCTGGCGGCATCAGCAGTGATGTGTCCAGCCTGTTGCTGCTGCGTCACCCGACTGCTGAGTGTATTCAAGGCATTCAGGCGTGCCGTGATGAGCTGATTTCCAACATTGATGAC
The DNA here is from genome assembly GCF_008974285.1 of Thermogemmatispora aurantia. Taxonomy (GTDB): domain Bacteria; phylum Chloroflexota; class Ktedonobacteria; order Ktedonobacterales; family Ktedonobacteraceae; genus Thermogemmatispora; species Thermogemmatispora aurantia. Next base: position 50,450 of record NZ_BKZV01000005.1, read on the forward strand.
GCATTGGACATCGTTGCGAGCGCACTGTCCACCAGAAGCCGGCGCCGCCTGAGCAATGGCCGGCAGAGCCAGATAGCCTACAAAGCCCGCCATCACGAGGCTGACCAGAGTCAAGAGGGTCAGCTGACCGGGTCGCTTTAGCCCCTTGAATAGTTTTATCATCTCTTTGGCCTCTTACACTTTTCTTGAGTGATATGTGACAGAGGAATGATCAGAAGACAGTACTAGCAGCCAATCAGCCAGGCCCCTTCCTAGGGGAGGGGAGCATTATCCTGGCCCTGATCGCTAGAGTTAGCGTCATTTTGGGCCTGGTCCAGAGACGGCAACGTACTCTGGACCTGCTGGTCAATCGACTGCACCTGTTGCGCCGGACTGCCACTTCCCGCCGATGGCGTGCTGCTCTGATTGCTTGTGCTCGCTGGTAGCGATTGACTCTGGGAGCTGGCCGGAGCAGTCTGGTCTTGCGAGCGCAGAGCATGCCCTGCGCAGGCCGTCAGGGCTAGCATTGCCATCAGCAGAGTCAGCAGCAAGGCGAGGCTGAGCAGTGGGCGGATAGCGCCCACGCCGGGCGCTGTTGACTTTTTGCTCACGTTCTCCATAGCCTAGCCTATTCTCTATAGCAGTAATAGCCTGATATCTGATCAGTTATGGCTTTGCGCATGGATCAGGAAAACCTGGCCCGTCAGGTCAGGCCAGGGCCTGTGGTGCCGTCCTGGTGAGACGACCCATCACCGGATGAAGGCACCTGAGCTTTTCACTCCGCAGGGTAGTGTAGCAGAAAAACCTCAAGAATAGCTCAAGGTCAGCCAAAGATTTGCTCAACGCTGCCAGCGTCCGCTTCCTCGGCTCGACAGACTCTCCGTCGTCAGGCTATAAGGTGCAGGCCGGAGCGCAGCGGATAGCGGCGAATAAAAAAAGAAGCTGCCAGTCGAGAGATCTCAACTGACAGCCTTCCCTCTTGTTCCGCTGCGGGAACAGGGAGCAAGCGCCGTGCCAGGCTACTGCTTCTGCTGGCTCAGTCCCTCGGCGTAGCGGCGCTCGATTTCCTCCCAGTTGACTACGTTCCACCAGGCATTCAAGTAATCGGCGCGACGGTTCTGATACTTCAGGTAGTAAGCATGCTCCCAGACATCGTTGCCCATCACGGGATAGAGGCCATCCATGTAGGGGCTATCCTGGTTAGCGGTCGAGATCACCTGCAGCTTTCCCTGCTTGTCCAGAACCAGCCAGACCCAGCCCGAGCCGAAGCGCTTCAGTCCGGTATCGTTGAACTGAGCCTTGAAGTTCTCGAACGAGCCAAAAGTCTGCTCGATCGCCTTCGCCAGATCGCCACTGGGCTGGCCGCCGCCATTAGGCTTCATGATGCGCCAGAACATGCTGTGATTGGCATGCCCGCCACCGTTATTGCGCACCGCCGTGCGCACATTCTCTGGCACCTCATTGATGCGCCTCAGCACCTCCTCAACCGGCAGGTTGGCGAAAGGATGACCCTCCAGCGCGCTGTTGAGGTTAGCAACATAGGTACCGTGATGCTTATCATGATGGATCTGCATCGTTTGCGCATCAATATGTGGCTCCAGAGCGTCGAAGCTATAGGGCAGAGGTGGAAGTTCAAATGCCATAGACCTTCTCCTTTTTACACCCAAGAGATTGCCAGAATGGCGCTTCAGAGAGCGAGCTTGGCCCTGACCCGACTCGTTCCACTCGCCTGCGCTAGCGCTAGCTGGCAAAGGAGAGAAAAGCGAACCGGACCCGGCGGCAGGGCAGCAGGTCCGGCAAGCGGGCAGACACAGATGCGCATGTACACGGGTACGCGTGCCCGAGCACATGGGGCAGTCGAGGGACCGGCCAGAGCGTCGCGTCGCGTCAGCCAGCACTAGAGCACTCTCCTGTTTAGTTGTATTCGATAAGATATGCGATTGTCAAGCAGATGCATACCTTTCCGTCAGGCCACACAGGAGCGTCGACCGTCCGCCGACTGTGCCCGTCCTGGCATCTCCCCACCAGCCAGATGCGACGCCAACGGGCAAGCCAGGTCAAGCTTGCCTCATGTACTAGTATAGCGTAAAGAGCGCTGGCCGCCTCTGAACGAAAGGACAGTGCCTTGACAGTCAGCCGGCCAGTCTTACCTCAGCCCGCCTCCATAGCCAGCGTCACGCCACCAGCAGCCAGCGAGCGCGTTCAGTGCCACCAGGGTAGCGTCAGACCTCCGTATAGTAGCAGGCCGGCTCCAGCAGCCAATAGCAGAATGAGAAAGACATGCACACGTCGACTCAATGCCAGCAGGCAGGCAGCAGCACCAATGATCCAGGCCCGCCAATCGCTGGCGCTATGGCCGATGATTGTCCAGGTATTACCCACAGTGATTCCCACTACCGCCAGCGAGACCCCGCGCATCAGCGCCTCGACCCAGCGCAGCCCCCCAAGGCGTTGATACAGCGCCTCCCAGATCAGGGCCACGAACGGCGGGATCATGATCGCCAGCAGCGCCAGAGCAGCTCCCAGATAGCCATAGGTCAGATAGCCCAGAGCAATGACCCAGAGGCCGTTTGGTCCAGGACTCAACTGGCCAATGACCAGGGCCTGGCTAAAGTCGCTCTCTTCGGCCCAGTGGTTAGCCAGCAGATCCTGATGCAGGCTGAGAAAATTGCTGAAACCGCCAGTTGAGAAGAGCGAGGCTTTGAGAAACAGCCAGAAATAGAGGAAAGGATTCTTCATGGCTGCTCCTCCCCATCAGACTGCTGCTCTGCTATGGCCAGGGAAGGCGCTCGGACGAAGAGCAGTCTACCAGCGAGAGCGGAGGCCACCACGACGAACACCACAGCGATTTTGCCGACGATGAGCGCCAGGGTTACCAGAACAATGAAGGCCAGGCTGAGCAACAGCATGCCAAAGCCTTCTTGATAGCCCTGTTTCAGTAGCGGGCGGGCAAAGTTGATAGCCACAACCAGCATGATCCCAGCTGTCGCAGGCACTACCCCGCGAAACATGGCATCGACAAAGGCCAGGTGCTGGATCTCCTGAAAGCCAGCGGCGATGAGGGTGGTGATCGCCGCGCTCGGCAGCAGCAAACCCAGCAGCGAGACGAGAACGCCCCAGCTTCCAGCGAGCTTGCGCCCAATGAGCACAGTGATCGCCACCAGATTGATACCTGGAGTCATAATACAGAGATTCCAGTCACGGGCAAATTCTTCAATAGTCAGCCAGCGATGCCGTTCAGTAAACTCACGCTGGATCAGCAAGAGCGTCGAGGAGCCACCGCCGAAGGATTGCAGGCCAATCAAGGCCCAGATACGCAGCAGCTCCCAGATCGATGGCGGCGGCTCCCTCGTCTCCTGGAGAGCAGGCGTCGTGCCCACAGTGACAGGTAAAGGCTGAGTCGATGGTTTCTGTTGATCTGAGTGGAAATTGTTCATAAGCATACGGTAGTGTAGAGAAGCTATAGGAGGAGTTCAGCAGTAACCAGCTCAGCCTTCATTCTAGCACATAGCTTCAGAGATAAGCCAGCCAGCGGCAGCCCCAGGCTCTCCTCATAGAGCTTGTTAATGTCGCATGATTATTTCTAAATTATAGAAAATCTTTGATATTATCTATTTTATGAATGATCGACCAGGAACAAGGGGAAGAAGAGCAGAGCAGGCAAAGGGAAGCCCGGGCGAAAGCCGAGGAGAGAACGTGCCCGGGCTTCGAGAAGGAAGAGAGACCGACGCTTGTACAAGGCAGCGAGCAAACAGTTTACAGCTCGCTGCGGAACAGCGACAGATAGACCATCTCAGAGCCAGCGTAGACCATCTGGCCGAGCCATCCGCCGTGGCTGACCGAGAGCAGACGCAGGCCGGCATGCTCTTCAGCGGGGCGGGCCTGCTTATGGAGCGAAGCCACTGTGCAAAGCTGTGCAAGATGTGCCCCCTGCTCGCGGCGACGCGCCTCAGCAAGACGCTGCTGGAGATCGTCCAGATCGCGCAGGTCCTCCAGATTGAAGGTTGGACGCGCTGGAGCACGGCGCTGACGCTCGGCCAGCAAGGCAGAGGAGCCATAGCAGTAGATCAGCAGCACGGGCAGTAACTCCGCCCAGTAAGCGCTATTAGGAGCCACCTCGACCCCGACCAGCATGCCAGCCAGGAAGAAAGCCGCGCCAACCTGAGTGGGTAGCCACTCCAGCGCGTGGCGGTAGGGCAGCAACTGAGCGAAGTTGGGGCGCAGCCAGCGCTCCAGATGGCCCCCGTAATTGATGCCATAGCGACGCGAGTAGGCCGCAATCGCCGTCCAGAGGCGGCCAAAATCCTGGACGCCCTGCAGCTCGAAAGCCGCGCGGCGCAGTTCCAGAGGCAACATGCAAAAGCGCTGCTGGGCCTGGCGCAGAGTGCCGCCCTGGGTCTGCTGGATGCAGAAGCAATCGTCTGCCGTCAGCGTCTCGCCGGCATCGAGGAGCAGCACGCGGCTGGTTGCGTGATTCTGCACTCCTGGCTGGAAGAAAGCCACGTGCATGGGCAGTACCAGCACTCCATCGCTGGCACGATTGCGCAGCACGAGCGTTCCATAGCGCGGCGACCCGACCACCTCCAGGGAGCGCATAGGAGGAACAAAGCGTGTGCGGCTCTGCTCCTGCTCAGTGCTGACCGGGAAAAGGCCGATGACCTCCAGCATACCCCAGGAGACGAGCGGACCAGGGGCCAGGTGGGCCAGCAGCCCCGTAAGAGGAGAGGTTTCCGCCGCCTCCTGCTTGGCCTGAATCTCCATCATAGTTATCACCTCGTAAGCAAGAGTTGTTGCACCTGTTCCGCCTCAACCGGAGAGATAGACTCAGCCGCGTAATCGAGGAAGAGTCGAGTCAGCACCTCACGCACTCCTTGCTCATGATGTACAAGCAACAGCTGGAAATCGCCGCCCAGGTGGCGCTGTTGCAGCTGCTCGGAGCGAGAGTAAACCGGCACCACCTGATAGACAGGCATGGCCAGGCCCAGCAGACGCATGCCCTGCAGGACCAGGGCCGCGTCGCCCGGGCGCACATTCTCGTAGCCGTCAGTAATTAGCAGAATCGCCTGCGGCTGCGTGCGAGCGGCCTCCAACAAAGCACTAGCCAGATCGGTCACACCCCGTGGCTCTGGCAGCAGCTCCTCGCTGGCAAGGGCGCTGCCTCCTACCTGATAGAGCATCACCGAAGTCACGCGCTGCTGCAGCAGCTGTACCAGGGCCAGCGCCAGGGCCACCGGATGATAGGCTCGCTCGCCCGAGGAGACCATCGAGGCCGACAGATCCAGGACCACAGCCAGCCGTCCTTCGATCAGCGGTAGCGAGGCCACCGCCTGCTCGGTACGCCGCCACAACTCCTCAGAGTACTCCTCACTCTTCGCCCCCCGATGAAGTGCTTCTCGGTAGAGCATGGTCAGCGGTCCATCCTGGCGCTCTCCCCGCACCGTCGAGGCAGAGAGCGAGCGCACACGGCTGGCAGGTACATCGCGGTGATAGATGCCGCGCAGGCCGAAGAGGGTCTCGCGCGGGAGACCCTCCCCGTGCTCTAGCTGCTCCCGCGCGGCTATGCGCTTTGCCAGCGTGGGGTCGGTTGGATCAAAAGGCACCCCCGCAAGGAAGCAAAGTGTCTCCCGCGCGATAGCCGGATCGGGCGCGTAGTGCAACAGCTCGCGTTGCAGGAACTTCTCTCCGACCTCGCTCGGCTGCGCCAGGAAGCGCCGGACCGAAGACCACGTACGCTCCCCCAGCAGATGCTTTAACAAGAGCGTGACCCGCTGTCGTCGGGCTGCCGCAAGCTGCGGGAACTGCTCATGACCGATCAGCAGCTGCAGGCCGATCTCACGTGCACGCCGATTATTGATGCGTCGCTGCCGGATCGCATCGGCAACCAGCAGAGCCTCCTCAGCTGGCAGCACGCGCAGCTGCTCAACTATACGCTGCCTGGTGACAGTGTGAGCTGCTGGCAGGCGAATCAGGTTGGCAAGCATCTCTCGCTTGTGCGAAAGATCTGCAAATGGATCAGCCAGCAGGTACAGGTAGAACTCGGGAGCCGCCTCGCACAGTTTTCGATGCAATGTCACCATCTGCTCCTGTCCGGTCAGCGGAATCTGGCGGCAATTCAGGTACTCGATGAGCAACTTCTTGTCCATAGGCAGCTTCTCCGTCACAATAATACATGACGATAAGAGTAGAAAATGTAATAAGCGCGCAAAATGGGACAAATCACGACGACAGCATGTCGCGGTGGGTCACGCGCGCGCGCGCAGGCAAAGACGGATACAGGAACCAGAGAACACGGGTCGACCGGCGCTGACAGCTTTGGGAGCTACGCCTGCCGCCCTCGCAGAAAGTGCTGATGCATACAGAGGAGACTTCTGCAGAGGAAGGTGGCGGAAGCGTAGCCCACCAGGCGATTCCAGGCATCCCTCTTAAACGGATATTCCGCCGCCGATGCTGTTTGTAGGTAAGCTCCTGGACCCGGTATACCTTTGAGTATGATCGACATATACGCTTCCCGCCCTGTAGAAGATGGTGAACAACAAAAAACAGCAAACTGCCTTGTCCCATCAGGAGGGACGGAGCCGGACAGGCAATCAAATCAATAGACTACTCAGGGGAAACAGCGCCGCCAGACTGGGCTGTCCCAGAATCCATCGCGATAGAGCGCGTAATCACCTTTTTCCGCAGATGACTTGGCTGGCGCAGGAGGGGTCATTTGAATGCAGGATGTCTTATCCAGACTCGTGCTTGTAGGCAACAGGTCCCGTGTAGGAACCACTGCATCCAAAAAGTTCCTGACAGGCACTATATAACATACTTCTGGCTGTTTGTCAAGTATTTCCTACACCATTTTGAGAGAAGTCCGCCACAAGATTCATCACGAAGAGGGCCGCGGGATCGCCAAAATGCTCTCTTGAGAACGACCCTTTGTCAGACGGCTGCCTTGCCTCAGAACACACGCCAAAAGAGGTGCTGCCACGGGAATGGAATCGTCCGCCCAGTTGTAATCACCTATGGAAGCCAGCGAGCTAGCAAGTAGCTGTGATATGCTGGCTGCCAGCTTCTACTGGCTCAATTATTCACAAGAGCCACGTTTTTCGCCTGCTTGCAGGCGAAGGAGAGGGTCATGACGACTGTGACAACTCCTGGATTGGAACGCTTTCGAGGTCTGGTGAGCGACGCCCTGCTCTCCGAGATTTACGATCTGGCGCGTCCGCTCCAGGGTGTGCATGTTCTACATATTAATACGACGGCACAGGGTGGTGGCGTGGCTGCATTGCTGCGCGTGTTACTGCCGCTGGCCAGGGAGCTAGGCATTCCTCATACCTGGCGCGTGGTTCAGCTCGACGAGTTCGCCGCTACCTTTATGGCGCGGCTGACTGATATGCTGCAGGGAGGCGAGCCGGGTCTGATCACTCCCCAGGATCAGCGTCAGTTTCTGGATTCGCTCCGGTCCGCCATGCAGCCGCTCGTCGATGAACGCGCTGATCTCTACTACGTCCACGATATCCAGCTCGCTCCTTTGGGGCAGCTGTTTCCATACATGCGCCCGGCCCTATGGTTCAACCATATCGATACTGCCCGGCCTGATCCCGCGGCGCTCCAGTACATCAGTCAATTCCTGGACGCCTATGCGCTGTGCACATTCAATACGCCTTTCTCGGTCTTTCCACAGTTGCCTGCTGAGCGCACCGCGGTGATCACCCTTGGCATCGATCCCTTTAGCGAGCGCCATGCCCCCCTGAGTGAGAGCGAAGGGGTGGTCCTCCTGGCTGGCAGCGGTATTGACCCTACCCGTCCCCTGATCACGCAGGTCTCGCGCTTCGGGCGCTGGAAGAACCCGTGGCAGGTGATCGAGATCTATCGCCTGGTGAAGCAGCGCCATCCAGAGGTCCAGGTGGCGCTTGTTGGCGCCCTGGAAGCCAGCGATGACATCCGTGCCCAGGCAATTCTGGCAGATTTGCAACAGTGCGCAGGCGACGATCCCGATATTCATCTGCTTTGGGACCCGGCTCAGCTGACCGCCCCGGTAGTCAATGCCTTTCAGCGCTTTTCGCAGGTGATCCTGCAGCGCTCCAGTCGTGAGGGGTTTGGCCTGACAGTGACTGAGGCGATGTGGAAGTATCAGCCGGTAGTGGGGACCTCGGCGACTGGGGTACGCTACCAGATCACGCATGGATATGACGGCTTCCTTGCCGATGATGCCGAGAGCGCAGCAAGCTATACACTGCGTTTGCTAGAGGAGCGCGAGCTGCGGCGCCAGATGGGTGAGGCTGCCCATCGCAGTGTTCAGGAGCGTTTCCTGCTCCCCATGATGCTGCGTGACTACCTGGCAGCTCTTCTGCGCGTCCGGCAACTGGTCGCTAGCGCCTGAGTCCTGAGTCCAGATCGCTGCCCTGCCGCTTCTGCTTCTGATTGGCAGCCTGGCCCCCTAGGCTGCCAATCAGAGACGACAGCCAGCTTCTAGCCTTCCTACCTTTCTTACTCCTATCACCTCTTATCACTCTATTGACCTTCCCTTTCCAGGTTACTCATCACTACCACCAACCAGCTCTTCTGCCTTTTCTTGCCCTCTTTGCTCTCTGCCCAAAGGAGGGAGCCTGTCGGCGTAGACGCCGCGGTAGGAGGCTGGCAAGAGTGCGGCGATGCTGTGCATGACGCGCTCGGTGGCCTCTTCGATCTCCTCGCGAGTGATTTTGGGGCCTTGTGGCTTAAAGAGCAGCGGCTCACCATAGACAATATGGATTTCGGGACGGAACTTCTTGAAGAGGTCCTCGCTTCCCCAGATAGCGACGGGCAGAACCGGCACCCCGGTGCGCAGAGCAATCATCCCCAGGCCAGCATGAGCGCGGGCCAGCGTGCGTGAGCGGCTGCGTGTGCCCTCGGGGAAGATCACCAGCACACGCCCAGCTTTCAGCACGGTCTCTGCTGCTCGCAGAGCCTGACGATCTCCCTCGCCACGGCGCACAGGGAAGGCGCCAAGGAAACGCGCCAGCCAGCGCAAACGCCCCTGGAAGACCTCTTCTTTGGCCATGTAGACAACCTTCTGGGGCAAGTAGATGGGAATGAGGGGGATGTCGGTCCAGGCGAGGTGATTGGAGGCGACAATATAGGGGCCCTGACGCGGAATGTGGTGACGACCACGCGGGCGCATGCGTGCGATCACGGCCAGCAGTAGCACGGCCAGCACTCGCAGGATCTCATAGATCAGCGTTGGTGTCTCGTAGGGTTGATAGAGGTCTTTTTCACGCCGGCTGGAGGCCGTGCGCTTCAGCGGTGGCCGGTTCTCCGGCTGTTCCTGCTCGGAGGAGAGGCTGACTTCCTGTTTCATCGCTTTCCCCGAATGTGACAGATGCGTTCTAGAACTTGCGCTACGCTGAGATGATCGGTCTCGATGACAATGGCATCGGGCGCCGGCTGCATGTTATCGCGGTCAATCTCATCGCGGCGTCGAATGTCGGCGAGCACTTCCTCAAACGAGGGGAGGGCTGGGTGATCACGGCCCAGGCGCTCAAGCAGCTCGGCATAGCGTCGACGCCCGCGCTCCTCCAGGCTGGCCGTCAGATAGATCTTCAGTTCAGCGTCGGGCAGGACAACGGCGCCGATATCTCGCCCTACCATGACGACGCGACCAGCGCGGGCCAGCGCGCGCTGCGCTTCGATCAGGACTCTGCGAACTTCGGGATGAGAAGAGACCAGCGAGACGGTGCGGGTTACTTCAGGACTGCGAATAGCCCAGGTGACGTCTTCGCCGTTGACGGTCACTGTGTACTGACGTCCGTCGTCAATATGAGGATAGCCGATGACGATGCTGGCCTCGCGCGCCAGGCGTCCAAGGGCCTCCCCATCGTGTGGGTCAAGACCTCGCTGGAGGGCCAGCCAGGTCAATGCCCGATACATAGCCCCGGTGTCAATATAGAGATAGCCCAGACAGCGCGCTAAGCGCTCTCCTACCGTGCTCTTACCCGCGCCGGCTGGCCCATCAATGGCAATGCGTTCCGCCTGCTCCATGTGATTTCCGCGCCTTTCGGTCGGCTTGCAAATGTCGCTAAGATTATACCATAGCTCCCCGGCAAGGCAGGCCCTCCTTGACTTTCCTGTCTCCCTCTGGCTCAGCTCCACCATTGCCCTTCTTTGAGCTTTGGCCTTCGTTCATTGCAGTGGAGCGTTCTTTCGTCAGAAATGGTATGCTTCTTATGACAAAGGCTGTCTACCTGATTAGAGGGAGCAGTCAGCAAGAGAGGGACGGCATTGACGCCGGCCTTCCCCCATTCCAGTGAAGGAGGTTGCCACGATGAGCAAGCGATCCGAACACGTTGAGGTGCAGCGCCCCACGCGCGGCGAGAGCGTCTATGCCCGCTATCTGCGGCTGCCTGAATTGTTATCTCTGCAGAAGTCAGAGGAGGAGCTGGCCCATCACGATGAATTGCAATTTCAGATCGTTCATCAGGTGTTCGAGCTATGGTGGAAGGAAACAGCCTTCGAGTTGCGCAGCATCAGCCGCCTGCTTAAGGAGGCTAATCTCAGCGAGGCTCTGCGCTTGCTGCAGCGCGTGATTCGCATCCAGTACCTGCTACTGGAGAATATGCGCATGCTCGAAACGATGTCTCCCTGGGACTTTCATGCTTTTCGCAAGCTGCTGGCCGGCGGCGCGGGGAGCGATTCGCCAGGATATCGTGAGCTGCAGCGTCTCTCGCCACTGCTCTGGGATGATTTCCGCACCCTGCTGGCCACCGCCGGCGCTTCGCTCAGCGATATCTATCTTCAGGCCGGGCGCTATCCTTTGTTGCATGCTTTCGCTGAGGCCCTCATCGATTACGATGAGGTGATGCAGACTTTCCGCTTCCGGCACTATAAGCTTGCCGAGCGCATGATAGGCGCGGCGACAACTGGCACTGGCGGCACACCTATGCCCCTTCTCGAACGTACTATTCATGATATGCTCTATCCCGAGCTATGGGAGATACGTGATCGCCTGAGTACGCTCGCTCAGGAAGACGGCCAGATCTAGCTCGATGGAAGAAAGCGTTCCTTTCTGGCAGGTCTGGCATAAGCACCGGATTTTGGCTCTTCACATTTTTCGTCATTTGTCATATGCTTTGAACGAGTCTAGCAATCAATCGTTCAACAGTAGAAGGTCCTGGAAAAGGCATATTGACAGTGAGTTCAGAACACGAGAAAGTCACACAGGCGTCTGAAGAGACGCGGGCTCAGCTGCAGCCGCCGCCCCCACAGAGGGAGCAGAGAGCGGATCAGCAGCCGCCGAGTGGGGAGACGCCGTTAGCGACCGGGGCCGCTCCGTCTGCCGAGAGAGGGCAGTCTGCTGCTCCAAGAGAACAGGGGGTCCCCCCGGCGAGCCAGGCCGCCAATGACATGGCCCCTGGCCCGGCGCAGTTCACTTATTGGGAGCATGCTGGCCCGGGTCCGATGCTCCCTGGCGGTAGGGGACCAGGATGGGGCGCCTGGCCCTTACCGCCAGCGTCTCCGATGCCGCCAGCCACGCCGGGGTACACTTACTCGCCAGCCTACGGTGGATCGCCCTCCTATCCTTTTTATCCGGGCTACCCACCCTATGCGAACTACGCTGGTGTGCCGCCGGTGCCGACCTGGCCAGGCCCAGGCTATTGGTATCCAGGCTACCCGCCCTACCCAGGCTACCCGTCCTATCCAGGCTACCCGGCCTGGCCAGCCTGGCCCGGTTATTCCGCCCACTGGCAGCCTGGCGCCGCCGCTGCTCCCCAGCGCCCACGAGACAATTACCAGGTGACGTTGGGGATCATTGGCCTCATCTGCTCAGGGCTTGCCCTGCTGGCCGGACTGGGATCACTGGTCCTGGCCGGCATTACGGTGCTGGTTACAAGCACTTCAAGGTCAACAGGGGCCTTTTATCCCCTGACAGTGCAATCGCTGGTCTATACCTGCGCCGGCCTGATCGGCGGCGGTTTCTGTCTCTACCACAGCATCCGCTCACTGTTGGGCAAGCCGAGCCATGTCCTGAAGATGCCGCCGTTTTGGATCTTTCTGATCGGCTACGTGGTCACGCTCGCCATCGGGCTGGTTCTGCAGGCCACCCACCAGGCTGTTGCATTTCTACCGGTGACCACCGTCCTGATCTTCCTCACGGCCATCTTTCCCGCCCTGACTCTCCTCACGCTGGGCCTGCATCTCCTGCGCCAGGCTCGCTGGTCGACTACCTGGCGACGCTTCACGCTTGCCCTGACCAGTGGGGCGACAATGGGCATTCTCTTTGCCTCACTGCTGGAGCTATCGGCAACGCTGCTCCTCGCGGCAACAGGTCCTAGCTTTAACCCAGCCTGCTTGAACGATCCATCGAACCCTGTCTGTCAGGCAGGAACGAAGACGCTTCTCATCGTTCTGGCGGTGGTGGTAGCACCACTGGTGGAAGAGACGGTAAAACCGCTGGGCGTAGCTTTGCTCAGTGGGCGCCTCACCAGCGGGATCGAGGCTTTCATCCTGGGAATGAGCGCCGGCATCGGCTTTGACCTGGTTGAGACCATTGGCTATATCAGCATGGGTTATAGCGACTGGGCCCATGTGGCTCTGGTACGGTCAGGAGCAGGGTTGTTACACGGTCTGGGGGCGGGCATGGTGGCCCTGGGCTGGTACCACCTGATCCGCACCAAGCAGCGACGCTTGCGTCTCGGCTTTGCTTGCTGGTTGTACGCGGTACTGCAGCATGCTCTCTGGAACGCGTGCGGCTCGCTCTCATTGCTACCTGCGCCCGTGGGGCCGGCGATCCAGAGCTGGCAGCTAGATCTGGGTTTCATCAGCTTTGGTCTCGATGAGTTGTTGATTCTGCTGCTCACGATCATCTTCCTGGTGCTCTTCATACTGATCGTGCGCTGGCTACGTGCACATTATCAGGAACCGACGCCAGCCTCGGCGGGAGCGGCAGATTCTTCCAGTGGGCGACCGGCGGCTGTCGGGGTATAATACCGGCAGAGGCAGGCATTGCAGCCATCCTCACCGCACGGCGCGTGATGCCTGACGATGCCTGCCACGTTCTGTGTGTGTTTTAGCTTGGATACACGTCTCTCTGTATAGAGACAGGGAGCGGCGGCCAGGGGAGTGGGAGATGAGGGAGCAACTCGGTCTTCCTATGCCAGAGCCAGAGAATAACGCTCAGAGAAGCCAGCAAAGTAGGAGCAATCGACGGCGCTTCGGCAACTACGAATTGGTGCGTCGCATAGACGTGGGCGGTATGGGCGAGGTCTATCTGGCCCGCCAGCGTACCGCCTTTGGCCGTGAGGTAGCCATCAAGATCATGCGCCCCGATCTGGTGCATGATCCGATCGCGCGTCGGCGCTTTCTACGTGAGGCCGAGGTGAACGCCCACCTGAAGCATGAGCATATTCTCTCACTGATCGAGTTTGGCGAGGAGCAGGGACGACTGTTCTTCGTCACCCCTTATATTGAAGGGGGAACACTGGCCCAGCGTCTCCAGCATGGTCCTCTTCCGTTATCCGAGGTCTACTCGCTTTTCACTGCTCTGGTGCAAGCCGTGGCCTACATCCACCGACGGGGCGTCATTCATCGCGATCTAAAGCCGAGCAATGTGCTGTTGGATCGCAACAACGATGGCAAGGTCTACGTGCGCCTCATCGATTTCGGCATCGCCACGATCCAGGGGCAGCATGCCGATGCACCTTTGACCCTGCCGGGCAACGAGGTAGGCACGCTGGCCTATATGGCTCCCGAGCGTCTGCAGGGTGTCGCAGCTGTCAGTAACGACATCTATTCTCTCGGTGTCATTCTCTACCAGATGCTCACTGGTCAGCTACCCTCGCAGGAGCAGCCACGCGTCCAACTCCCCAAGCCGCTGGCCTACGTTGTAGAACGCGCAACCGCCGAGCGCCCCGAAGAGCGCTTCAGCAGCGCCGAGGAGCTGCTGGCAGCCTTCGAGCAGGCCTATCGGGCTGTCGCGGCAGCGGCAGGGGATAGCAAGCACCACCAGTCAGTTCAGCAGGCGACTGCCCAACCTGCTTCACGTCAACAAGCAGCTGCCACCCAGCGTGCTGTCTCTCGACCACCGGCCTCGCCGGGCCACACTCCTCCCGAGGTGATGACCTTGCAGCGTTCCGAAGATGCCTCCGATCAGTCTTCCTATACTCCTTCTGCACGGCCACCGTTTCGTTCCACGGGGCGACCGCCCTTTTCCATCTCAGGACAGGGTGGCTTTGCGCAGGAGGACTACGATGCGCCGACGATGGACCTGGGACGTGAAGTCCTTGGCGGTGCCAGCTCTCCAGGCGGCAGGTTCGGCAGTCGTCCCCCCCGCCGGCGTAAGAATCCTTTGCTGGCCCTAATCTTTGTGACCATCGCCCTGGTGCTCTTGCTCATCGGCGGCCTGCTCTTTCTGGAAGCGCCCGGCCTGTCGACTGCCGCGATCAATATCACACCTCGCGCCGCCGCACTCTCCCAGGTCTTTACGATCACCGCCAGCCTTCAGACCAAACAGGTTGACGCGGCGGGCAAAACCGTCCCGGCGAGAGTGCTCAGCGAAAGCAAGACGCTTTCTCAGCAGGGTGCTACCACAGGCCGTAAGTGCACCTTACTGGTTCTCGACTGCAAACAATCGGTCGATATCGTCGATCAGATCAGGTTGGCCAACCAGGCGAAGCAGATTCTAGTCAATCAGATCTCGCAAGATCTGCAGCGTCAGCTCCAGCAGCAAAATGCACAGCAGGTGGGAGACATCGTCTTCTCCGATGTGGACGAGAAGACCGATCCACCGATTGGGGTTGAAAGCAGTACCGTGACTGTTACCCTGACCGAGCAGGGCAGCGTCGAGTACTTTCTCCTGGGAGATGTGCGCTCACTCGTGTTGCAATTGTTAGGGCGACAGGCTCAGCAGCAACTGGGTGCCCATGCCCAGCTGAAGACCACCCAGATCGGCAAAGTGAAGGTGCAGAGCGTCGATAACCAGGGGACCGCTACGCTCACGGTGCCCGCCGCCGCCTTAGCGCAGTACCTTTTCTCTCAGGATGAGTTGGAGAGCATGAAGAGCCATGTCAAAGGCTTGAAGGTCGGTCAGGCACGCACGTATCTGCAGAAGCTGCCGGGTGTCGATCCGGCTTCGGTCAGCATTCACCTTACCGGTGGTAACAATGATGTGCTGCCAGATGATCCGCAACGCATCCAGATCATTCCGGTGAATCCCACGAACCTGCCCAATGTCCAGCTGCCCTCGGCCAGTGGTTCCAGCTCGGCGTCGGCGACGGCCACAGCCACAGCCTCACCAACGGTCCACGCTTCTCCTAATCCATAGGCTCATCGGTGGGATCAGCGGGGTCGACGTCCGCGGCGCTGGCACGGCTCTCATGCCAGAGCTGACGGACGACCCGCTTGGCCGTCTCGTAGCTGAAACCCCGGCGCAGAAGAAAGGCCCCCAACTGATTGCGAAAGGCCTCATAATTCCTCGCGGCTCCGCCGCGCAAGAGCACTCGCACCTTCTTGCGCCCAGCCTGTAAGGCTCGCTCTTCATCATCTTCCTGCTTCACCACCTCGGCAGCAATTTCGGGCGCTACACCCCGTGCTCGCAGCTCGCTCTGTAAGGCCCTGGCTCCCTCGGGATGGAAACGCTCGCGCGATTCTACCCAGAAGGTCGCGAAGGCTCGATCGTCGACTAAACCCAGCTCGGTGAGCCGCTCCAGCACCGCCTCGATCAGATCGGGAGCGACTCCCCTCCTTCGCAAGTAGTGATGCACTTCCTGGCGACTGCGCGGACGAAAAGAGAGATAGTTTAAGGCCCGATCGAGAGCCTGCTGTAGGGCGGCCTCTCGTCGGAGCCGGGCCAGCAGCTCCGGGCTTAGCTCCTGACCAACAGCCAGACCCAGGCGTTCGACTACCAGGACATTGACCGTAAGCAGACGCTGACCGTCGACAAAGAGGTTCACCTGCTCGTTTTTATTCGCCTGTGGCTCTATTGCGGTAATCTGCATAGATCTACTATAGCACGTCGCTGAGGATGCTGCAATGTCACAGTCGGCAGCTTACGCGCGCTTCCGGCGCGCCTGCTATGTGACCCGGGTACGCTGAGGCGATACACGCAGCTGGCCCCAGCCAGGAAGCGAGCGGCAATGAGCTGAGGAGAACAGGATTACGTCTATGGCAGGTATCGGAACAACGGGTCACAACTGCTGGGATCTGAGAGAGGATTGGTATGGCGAGGGGAAATCTTACGAACGTTCGATAGACCCTACGTAAGCAGTAATTCATGTAACCGGGCGGTTACATGACATGAATTACTGCGCTGCGTTTAGCGAGCGGCCTCCGCGTAGGTCTCTTCGGCCACGGCCTCGGGCAGCAGTTCGATCAGAGGAACTTCACGCAACTCGGTAATCTGGTTCTGCTCATTGACCAGGACAACGCGCGGCTTGAGCGAGCGGATTTCTTCCTCGGTAAAGTGCGCATAGCTCATCACGATCACAATATCGCCGACGGCATTCAGACGAGCAGCCGCGCCGTTCAAGCAGATGACCCCCGAGCCGCGCTCACCGGGAATAGCATAGGTCTCCAGGCGCGAGCCATTGGTCACATTGACAACCTGAACCTTTTCATAAGGATAGATGTTAGCAGCTTCCAATAGATCCTGATCAATAGTGATGCTCCCGACATAGTTGAGATCAGCCATTGTGACTGTGGCACGATGGATCTTTGATTTGCACATCGTACGCAGCATACAGAACACCTCTTTCTCTCTATGCAGATAGGTTTGCTCTGGTGCTAAGCACGTCCGACCCCTATAGCAAGCAGACAGCTTCTTACCAGGCCAGAGCCACAGAGAAACATCGGGCCAGGACCCTGCCCTAGTATTCTGCAGCTTGCTGCTCGGCTGACTGCCCATCGATTCAGCCAACGGTTGAGCCAGCCAGACGCAAGCCCTTGCCACCCCCTCTTATCGCCAGTATACATAAGGTCCCATCAATCGAGTAGCTGGTAGCCAGATCGGACGGTCAAGGCGCCAGAGAGGCGGAGCGCCCTCATTGTTTCTAAACGATCGAAGCCCGGCCAGGGAACACTGCCCGAGCGCTCACTCGCCTTTTGGGCGGGGAGAGGTAGCGGAAGCAGACGATTGATTCGCTTCAGCAAGGCAGTGCTCTCGCCAGCCAACCAGCCAGACCAGACACCTGCAGAGCCACAGCCAGTCGCGACTCACCCATCCTGGGGAGCCAACGGCGATTGCGTTTCCGGCTCTGGTTGAGAGCGACCTTCAAGCACAGCCAGCAAGCCGCGGGCATAAGCCTCAGCGACGCTTTGCGCATCGTAGATCTGATCGTGCATTAAGAGTCGATAGCGACATTTCCAGCGACGTGCAGGCCAGGGAGCCAGACGGATCAGCGTATAGGTTGGGACATAAGTTTCCAGCGTCTGGCGCAAAGTCACCTCATCACAGGCGCTGATACCATGCGTCAGCAAGGCCTGACGCAACTCATCAGAGAGCATCCGCAGCCACCTTCCTTCTCACTCATGATCAACTCGTGATCTGTGCCGTGAGCTAGTTGCCCAGCCAGACGGTCAGCCTGCGTTGCCTACTGAAGAGCGGCGCGCCAGGCCGCACGCATCTCCTCGACGCTCAACTGTTCCCAGTTCACCAGCGGCAGCCGGCGCGGGACCACCGCGAAGGGGCCGCTCCATTGCCTGGCCTGCTCCTCCAGCCAGGCCAGCACCTCGAATGAGCGCTGGCGCACCTGCTCAACCAGTGGATAGCGCTGAGCGGCTCGATCGAAGACCTCCTGGTCTTTGGTATAGACGCTGAAATCCTCACGAATCACCACATCAACATAGAGGTCCACATAGATCAGCCGTTGAGAGGTACTCGTATAGGGATCGGTCGGCAGCACCACATCGCAGTAGCCGCTCACAAAGTGCCCGTCCTGCTGGTCATAGCCGATATGAATGGTATACCAGGCATGGGGCCAGAAGTAGGTTAGCGAATGCCGCTCTAGAATCCAGGTTCCTGGCCGCCAGTGCATTGGGGTGCCGACCGGGGTCCAGATCGAGACGTACTCGTCACTCAGCGGAAGCTGGTAGCCTTTCCATGCCCCCCACTCACTGCCATCCACGAGCATCTTCTGTATTTCAACTTCAAGTAACATGTCTGACGAGCATCCTACAGAAAGAATCGACCCATGCTTCGCAGCCTTCAGACTACATTATAGCGAAGAGTAGCCTGCCATGCCAGAGGCAGCCCTCGCGAGCGGGTTCCAGCGCAAACACCGCTGTCGCGCCACGAGGCAGTGATATAATGGACAGGCAGCACCTGGGGCTGGGCCTGCCTTATCTCCATCGCACTTCGAAAGCAAGGCCCGAGAGGAGAGAGGCGGCAGGCCGTGTTCCAGCCCTAGTAAGCTAGTAAGTGAGAATGACCAGGATTCCATCGAGGAGGATGCTGTGAGCAGCCTGGCAGAAGAAACGCGCATTGAACGCGACTCCATGGGAGAGATGCGCGTTCCAGCGAACGCCTATTACGGAGCCAGTACCCAGCGCGCCGTTCTCA
The DNA here is from genome assembly GCF_008974285.1 of Thermogemmatispora aurantia. GTDB lineage: Bacteria > Chloroflexota > Ktedonobacteria > Ktedonobacterales > Ktedonobacteraceae > Thermogemmatispora > Thermogemmatispora aurantia. The sequence goes on from NZ_BKZV01000005.1 coordinate 68,943, forward strand.
ACTTCCCCATCAGCGATCTCCGCTTCCCGCGTGCTTTTATCCGTGCCCTAGGCCAGATCAAGCAAGCAGCTGCTCAGACCAATGCCGAGCTAGGTCTGCTTGACGAGCGCCTTGCCGCCGCCATTGTCCAGGCGGCCCAGGAGGTTATCGATGGCCAACTCGACGAGCACTTCGTAGTCGATATCTTCCAGACCGGCTCGGGGACCTCGACGAACATGAACGCTAACGAGGTTATTGCCAACCGGGCCAGCGAGCTACTGGGGGGAGCGCGCGGTTCGCGACTCGTCCATCCCAACGATCACGTAAACTTCGGGCAATCCTCCAACGACGTCATCCCCACAGCTATTCATCTTTCTGCCCTGGTGAGTATCGACAAAGAGCTGATCCCTGCTTTAGAGGAGATGCAGCGCGTCCTGCAAGAAAAAGCCGAAGCCTTCTGGCCCATCATTAAGACCGGGCGTACTCATCTGCAGGACGCTACGCCCATCCGTCTGGGGCAGGAGTTCCTCGGCTATGCCGGGCAGATCGAACGCGGCATTGCCCGCTTGCGGCACGCAGAAAACGAACTCTCCGAGGTCGCGCTTGGAGGCACCGCGGTCGGTACAGGCATCAACACCCATCCTGAGTTCGCCGCCCGTGTCTGCCGCCGACTCACTGAAATGAACGGGGTGACCGTGCGCGAGACCAGCAATCATTTCCAGGCTCAGAGCACGTTGGATAACGCCGTCGAGGCCAGCGGAGCGCTCAATACCCTGGCAGTGAGCCTGATGAAGATTGCCAATGATATCCGCTGGATGGGATCGGGGCCACGCGCTGGCTTTGGCGAAATTGAGCTACCTGCCGTCCAACCCGGCAGTTCCATCATGCCCGGCAAAGTCAACCCGGTGATCGCCGAGTCGCTGTGCATGGTCTGCGCCCAGGTGATGGGCAACCACACCACCATCACAGTGGCCGGTCAGTCGGGCAACTTCGAGATCAACGTAATGATGCCGGTGACGGCCTACAACCTCCTGCAGTCGATCAGCCTACTCAGCGCCGCTGTGCGGAATTTCACAGAGCAATGCCTGCGCGGCATTAAGGCCACCGAGAAGGGGCCAGAGATGGTCGAGCGCGGACTGGCGATTTGTACAGCACTGGCCCCGATCATTGGCTACGACGCCGCCGCAGAGATCGCCAAGGAGGCCCATCGCACCGGGCGCACAGTGCGTGAGGTCGCTCGCGAGCGCACGCAGCTGAGCGAAGAGGAATTGGCACACATTTTGAATCCGGAGCGCATGACGCAGCCAGGTCTGGAAGCCGGACCTGCCGCGGGCTAAGCCGGCAGCCCAGCCCAGCCTGGCACTGCCAGATCAGAGACGAGCGAGGCAGAACCAGCAAAAGGAGCGAAGCAAAAGCCGCCAGCTCCCAGTATCGCAGCCTGGTTGGCCCCGCTCGTCCGCTTCCAGGTTGGCATCTCCGTTGTGTCGCCTCAGAGCCAGCAATCATGGAGCCGGCGCAGAACCTAGCGCAAAAAGCCTCCACAGTAACGCAGGCGATAGAGTACCACCCCGGCAGCAGTAATCTCTTCTTCTCCCTGAAAAACCTCCAGGTTACCTTCCACACGGTTGATATAGCGCCAATCCTGCTCTTCCCAGCAAGCAGGACCACGAAACGGTAACTCTGCTGACACCTGACGCAATGCGCGACGTAAAAATGCGTAGATAGCGGCGACTTTCTCCGCCTGGCCTCCAAGCTCCTCCATCACACCACCGGCATAGGCCATTGACCAAACCGGCTGCGCCTGCCAGGAAACCACTTCCTGTCCAACAAAGAAGGCCATACCAAAGTAGATATCGCGATAGAGCCAGGCCCTATCGCGCCACTCCAACTGTCGAGAACCAGGAAGCAAAGATCTCACTGAGGCCGCATCGCCCAGAGCGGCATAAGTATGGCGTTTTGCCTCCAGAAGAAAAGCCAGGAAATCCCCTTTCTCAAACTCTACCATCAAGCGTACCTCCTCTTATCCAAAGCAGGAGCTGACACGATAGCAGGGCTAACTGCAACAGTTAAACTGTAACAGTATCTTGACAGTCTAAGCGGAGTCTCAGCACCAGGGTTGAGAGATTCAGCCGAACTCGCCAGGCGGCTCGGAGGGTAATCCCATTTGAAGCAAAAGCTCCTCTCTGCCGCAGCCTGGTCAGTCAGGGAAGCTGGAGCAGAGAGGAGCAACCACCTATTTTACCGTCAGGCCAGGAGCAAGTCAGCTCGCCAGGAGGCAGCTCAGGGAGTATCAGGACGGCCTCAGTATCTCAATACTTTTGCGGACAATTTCCACAAAATCGGACTTGAGGCTGGCGCCGCCGACGAGTGCCCCATCAATATCGGCCTGAGCCACATACTCAGCGATATTGGCCGAGGTCACGCTTCCCCCATAGAGGATACGTACAGCGTTAGCCGTTTCGCCACCATACATATCGGCATACAGCTCGCGGATCAGGTGGATAGTCCGCTGAGCATCTTCGCCGGGGCAGGCCTTACCCGTGCCAATCGCCCACACCGGTTCGTAAGCGATCACCACATCACAGGCCCGCTCGCTACGGAAATTTGCCAGGCTCTTCTGCACCTGTGACCGGATCACGGCCTCTGTTTTTCCAGCTTCGTGCTCCTCCAGGCGCTCACCCACGCACACAATCGGACGCAGGCCATGATTGAGTGCTGCCTGAGCCTTGCGGTTCACCAGCTCATCGCTCTCGCCAAAATAGGTGCGGCGCTCCGAATGACCCAGGATGACTGTCGTACACAGCTCACGAACCATCAGAGGAGAAATCTCGCCTGTGAACGCGCCCTTCTCCTCAAAATGCATATTCTGAGCGCCCAGTTCAATACGTTCGAAGAGCAGAGCATCGAGCACCTCGCGGACCGCCGAGAGTGAGATGGCTGGGGGGCAAAGAATGCAGAGCAAATACGGATACTCGTTCAGCAACTTGCCCAAAGCTGGTGTGATCTCCAGCGCAAAGCTAGAAGCCATGCGCGGGCCATAGTGCATCTTCCAATTACCAGCAATAATAGCAGTGCGCGCCGGGGCTGTTGTCATCGCTAATCACCTCACCCTCAGCGATCCTGCAGGGCTGCGACCCCAGGCAGGACGCGTCCCTCAAGGAACTCCAGCGAAGCACCTCCACCGGTTGACACATGCGTCATCTTGTCAGCAGCGCCTGCCTGCTCGACCGCGGCGGCGGAATCACCACCGCCGATGACAGTGGTAGCCCCACGGGCAGTGCAGGCTGCCAGAATCTCAATCACCGCATTGGTGCCGCGAGCGAAAGCCGGCATCTCAGCCACTCCAAGGGTGCCGTTCCAAACGATTGTCTGGGCCTTCTCCAGCACCTGGCGGAAAGCTGCCACCGTCTCGAGTCCGATATCCAGAATACGCCAGCCTGGTTCCACCTGATCGCGCGGCACCACACGCCATTGAGCATCGGGAGCAAAGCGGTCGGCAATCACCACATCCACTGGCAGCACCAACTCTAGCTGGCGCTCGCGCGCGCGCATCAGCAGATCGCGAGCGACATCGAGCTTGCCTTCCTCGACCAGCGAAGCGCCAACCTCATAGCCCTCCGCCTTCAGAAACGTATTAGCCATACCGCCGCCAATTAAGAGGGCATCGGCCAGCGTCAGCAGGCGTTCCAGGACAGCGATTTTATCGGAAACTTTGGCCCCACCGATTACCGCCACAAAAGGACGACGAGGATTCTCCAGGGCCGCGCCGAGGAAATTCAGCTCCTTCTCCATCAAGAAGCCGGCAACGCCTGGCAGATAGTGGGTCACGCCTTCTGTGGAGGCATGAGCGCGGTGAGCCGTACCAAAGGCATCGTTCACATAGAGATCGCCGAGCGCAGCCAGACGGCGGGCGAACCCGGCATCATTCTGCTCCTCCTCAGCATGGAAGCGCAGATTCTCCAGTAGCAGCACCTGGCCCGGCTGTAGTGCTCGTGCCAACTCCTCGACCTGGGGACCAACGCAATCGGGGGCCAGTTGGACAGGACGCTGCAACAGCTCGCTCAGACGCACAGCTACCGGAGCCATGCGCAGCTTCTCCACCACCTTGCCTTTAGGTCGGCCCAGGTGGGACATCAGAATGACCGCCGCCCCGTGGTCGAGCAGATACTGAATCGTCGGCAGCGCGGCCCGGATGCGCGTATCGTCAGTAATGTGACCCTCCTCATCGAGAGGCACATTGAAATCCACGCGCACCAGCACCCGTTTACCCCCCACCTCGATATCACGAACCGTCTTCTTATTCATGCCAGTGCACCCTCCATCCAGAAGGGCGGGGCCTGCCCCGCCCTTGCTATGAGCGACCACGCCGAAGCGCTACCTACCAGCCCTTCTCGGCGATGAAGTGAGTCAGATCGGCCACACGCGTTGAGTAGCCCCACTCATTGTCATACCAGGCAATCACCTTGACCATGTAGCCGCCCCCGGTGACCATCGTCGAGAGGCCATCGATAATAGCCGAATGGGTATCGCCGCGGAAATCGGAGGAGACCAGCGGCTCTTCGGTGTAATCCAAGATCCCCTTGAGGGGGCCGGCAGCCGCCTCCTTATAAGCCGCATTCACCTCCTCACGCGTAGCAGGCTGGCGCAGGGTTGCCACGAAGTCGACGACCGAGACCGTAGGAGTAGGTACACGGAGGGACATGCCATCGAAGCGGCCTTTCAGCTCGGGGATTACCAGCGCCACGGCGCGGGCAGCGCCCGTGGTGGTCGGAATAATATTGAGGGCGGCGGCACGAGCTCGGCGCAGATCCTTGTGCACCAGATCCTGAATACGCTGATCATTAGTATAGGAGTGGATCGTATTCATGAGGCCATGCTCGATGCCGAAGCGGTCGTTGAGGACCTTGGCGGCGGGGGCCAGACAGTTCGTCGTACAGGAGGCGTTAGAGATAATGTGGTGCTTGGCCGGGTCATACATGTGCTCATTGACGCCGAGCACGATCGTGATATCCTCGCCCTTGGCCGGAGCGGAGATGATCACCTTTTTCGCCCCACCCTGCAAGTGGGCCTTTGCCTTATCGGCATCGGTGAAGAGGCCGGTGGACTCAATCACGATATCGACACCCAGGTCGCCCCAGGGGATTTGCGCGGGATCACGCTGAGCGAGGACCTTGATGGTGTGGCCATTGACGATGAGGGATTCGGGGGTCGCCTCAACCTGGCCCGGGAAACGGCCATAGGTGGAGTCGTACTTGAGCAAGTGGGCATTGGTGTAGGTGTCGGTGAGATCGTTGACGGCGACGACCTCTAGCTCGTGGGGATAACGTTCGAGCATCGCCTTGAAGGATTGCCGTCCGATGCGGCCAAAACCGTTGATGCCTACTCGTGTTACCATGCGGATGTTTCTCCTTCTTGCTACTTGCTGCTACTAGTCATAGATCGTATGACTGAGAAGCGCTGGAGCGGGAGGATAAAGCGCCTCCACAATCCTGAGACAAGACGCCCTCCCCAGGTGTTCCACGTGAAACACAGGGAAGCGCTGGACAGAATCTTGTCTGCCCCCTCACACCTCTTCATCGAGGAACGACCGCCGCACCTTATCTGCTGGACACAGCGTTGCCTTGCAGGCGCCAGACGCCCTCCTGCTGACTTTCTCAGCTGGCGCCGCTCGTTTCTTCAGCGGCTCACCCGCCGCATCGCGCTTGCACGAACGCCATTGCCAGAGTCCACGCGGCCACTTCTTCGGCGCCGCGGAAGCGTCCCGCGGGCGCCCACACTCAGCTAAAAGAGTATCACCAGTTCCAGTGAGGGTCAAGCAGAGGCGACGCAGGTGAGCGCGTGCCTGCGTCGCCTCCAGGCAAAGGCGCGCCTCACGCACAACCTGCTCCGCTCCGCACTCAAGAACAAGAATAGTCTCCAGCCGGCGTGCCAGGAGAGCAAGGACCGACCACCGGGTCAGGCCCACTCACCACTCACGCACCGCCCATGTGGCCGAGGTCAAGTGCTCCTCAGTTCCTGGACCCCTGGACCTGGCCTCTTGATCCGGCCTGGGCCTCTGCCCATCCCGGCTAGCGTTGCCAGGTTGCAGCAACAGGAACAGGAATCACCCCGACAGAGAAGCGCACATACTCATCGGTATAGCCGAAGCCGGAGCCTGGTACGCCAGCAATGCCGGTCTTCTCAAACAGAGAAAAGGCATCCTCGCCAGGGCGTAGCTGGCTCCAGTTATAGACAGTGGCATCGTCATCCAGATAGATCTCCGCGAAGAGCTGCAGCTCTTGATCAAGTTGCCGTAGCTGGGCGATAAAGCGACGACGACGCAGACGATAGAGGTTGCGCAACTTCTCGATCAGGTAGGGCCGCTCACGCAACAACTGGAGGTAAGCCATGAAGCGTAGCTGCCACTCCGCCGGCAGTGAAGCCATGCTATTAGACCAGCCGGGGGCCAGTGCTGGAGCAAGACGGGCATCGCCGATAGTCACCCAGCCGAAGCGATCGCCAGTCAGCGAGAGCGTTTTCGAGAGGCTGCTTACAAAGATGGTCTGTTCCAGGTGAGCGGGATCAGCAAAGGTAGCCATGCGCGCCTGATCGTCCTCCGGGCGCCCAGTGCCCACGTAGGCCAGATCGGCCAGGAAGAAGAGCTGCCGCCCGGCCTCGCGCTGGCGCCGGACGACCGTATGCAGAGCAAGCAGCTCCTGTGGAGTAAAGGCAAAGGTTGTTGGATTGTTCGTGACCGTCAGATAGATCAGGCGGATATCGGGCGCCTCTTGCAGCGCCTGCTCCAGCTCCTCAGCGGTCAGCTTGAAGCGATGCTCAGGCCGCGTGTTGACACGATGCAAGCGGTAACCGTAGGCCCGGGCCTGGGCCTCGGGTACGCCGAAGCCGGGGGCGGGGAAGAGCACCGCTCTCTCCTTGATCCCTTGTTCATCGCACATCTGGCGAAAGCCGCGTAAGGTCTTATCAATTCCATCCATCGCCCCCAGGCTCAGATAAACCTGCTCGCCCTTCACCGTCAGGCCCCACTGCTCTTGCCAGTTGGCGGCGAGCCAGTCACGCAGCACCGGATTGCCAATGCCAATAATATCGTAGATGCGTAGATCGATCTTCTGGTCCAGAAGCGAGCGTTCGTAGTCAAGCATCCGATCGCGCAGCCACAGGTAAACCTCACCGGTGGCCGTATAGCCATTGAGATTCTCACCGGGGAGAGCGATCCCCAGCTCATCGGCGAGCATACGGTAGTCGCCTGGTCCCCCAGGCTCTCCCTCGCATTCCACAATCCGACGGAGATCAACATCGCCGATAGTACGATCGACAATTTCGCTGGCGATGATCTCTTCATCGAGCTTGAGATCGCGACAGCGCCTGCTTAATTCGGAGACCATCCGCGCCATGACGCGAATAGGTCCCGCTCCCTGTTGTAGCACAGGTCGATACTGCAGCAGGAGTTCATGGCGTAGGCGCTGGATGATGGCACGCTGCTCCTGGACGGGCAGGTGCGGCTGATCATCTGCCCGAGATGAATCTGCAGGTGTCCCGTGAGTAATCACCGCTGTTTACTCCCTTCCTTGCGCCGTCCTGGCGCAACATGGCTGGAGCGAACGATCGACCTTGATCGTCGCCAGCCGTTTCTTCAGAGGAAACGGCTCCTCAGACAGGATAACATATGCCGTTGATGCCAGGCAACCAAGGCACTGGCAGACGCACGCCAGGGCGCTGGAGGAGTGACAGGTCCTGTGAGCTGAACCAGTCTCAAGGGGACGACCTGCCACTCTGTCACAGCGATCGAGTTGGCAGAGCTGTCGTGGCGCCGTCGCTCTTTACTGACAGCAGCTGCCAGGTCCAGGTACAATAGCAGGCAGGTAGGAAAAGATAGGCTGCATGCTGGTCTTACTCGCCAGATCACAGAGCAAGCGAAGGCCTCGTTTCGTCGATCCTACGTGAGGCCTTTGGGAGAGGTCACGAGCGAGTAGGTAAGCAGGTTATAAGCAAGGGAAGGGAGATGCAGCGTATGCACGAAGGGCGGCCATTCCACGGACGGAGTGTTGTGATCACCGGGGCCGCGCGAGGACTGGGAAGGGCCTTAGCCCTGGCTTTTGCGAGAGAGGGAGCCAAAGTGCTGGTACACTATGGGCACGCGGAGGCCGCCGCTCAGGAGCTAGTCAGGGAGATCGAGCAGCAGGGCGGCCAGGCGTTGGCCTTGCAGGCCGACTTACGCTCGTCGGCACAAGTTGAGCGGCTGGTCTCCCAGGCGCACGCAGCCCTCGGTCGCTTCGATGTCTGGGTCAATAATGCTGGAGCCAGCGCCAATACAACTGAGACAGGCGGCCTGAGCGAGGAGGAGCGTTTCGAGCGACTGCTGCAAGTTGACGTTTTGGGAACCTGGCGCTGTTGTCGGGCTGCGGTTCCTTTGATGAGCAGCGGCGGGTGCATTCTCAATGTTGCCTGGAATCACGCGCTGGATGGGGCACCTGGCTTCGTTAGTCAGGTCTATGCCACGGCCAAAGGGGCCGTCATCGCTTTGAGCCGCTGCCTCGCACGTGAGCTGGCGCCCCAACTGCGCGTGAATTGTATTGCTCCGGGATGGATTGAGAACGACTGGGCTCGGTCGCGTCCAGCAGGCTTTCGCGAGCGTGTGGCCGAGCGCATTCCGCTGAGACGCTGGGGGCAGGCGGACGATGTCGTGGCGGCAGCGTTGTTTCTGACTTCGCCCGCCGCCTCTTTTATCACGGGACAAGTCTTGATTATCGATGGCGGCGAGGTCATCGGTGCGTTTTAGTGCCGGAGTAGACGGCGACCTTTGTCCCCTGCGGAAGGAGCAACTGCTCCCGCTGGCACTGTTTCACGTGAAACGTTGCGCCCTCTCGAAAGAGAAGGCGGCGCTGGTTTCACGTGAAACAGAAGACAGGGCCTCCGTCTGATCAGAGGTGCAGGGTCTGCTTCCTTCGCCGGGTTCTAGAGTTGGGCAAACACGCCTTCCCGCACCGCGCGAGCCAGCTGCTCAATATCAGGAGCGGGCGGGCGATCGCGCTCCAGTTTTGGCACATAGGTCCGCACGAGCGCAAAAGCCTGCTCTACGCCCTCGCCAGCGCGCAGAGGACGGCGAAACTCCAAAAGCTGAGCCCCACAGAGCAGTTCGATGGCCACCACCTGCTGCGCCAGCTCCAGGATACGGCGAGCTTTATGGGCCGCCGTCACCCCCATACTGACAAAATCCTCCGTCCCCGCTGAGGTTGGGAGCGAGTCGATGCTCGCCGGATGCGCCAGCACCTTCATCTCATTGACCAGAGCTGCTGCCACATATTGGGTCAGCATCAATCCCGAATTGAGACCAGGCTCGGGCGTCAGGAAGAGGGGAGCCCCCTGGTCATCCCAGTCGTGCGGTCCCATGAGTAGATAGATCCGTCGCTCCGCAAAGCTCGCGAGCTGAGTCAGAGCCAGCGCCAGCACATCAAGCGCTAGCGCCAGGGGCTGGCCATGGAAATTGCCTCCCGTGAGCACTTCTTCCTCGCCGGGGAAGATGAGCGGATTGTCAGTCACCGCTCCCAGTTCGCGCTCAAAGATCGTTGTACAGTAGTCCAGAGCGTCGCGGACGGCCCCAAAGACCTGGGGGGCACAGCGCAGGGTATAGGGGTCCTGCACCCGGGGACAGTCCTCATGACTGCGTTTAATTTCGCTGTTGGCCAGCAGACGGCGCAGGTGCCTGGCGCTCTCCTGTTGGCCATGCTGATTGCGCAGGCGTTGAATGCGCTCATCGAAAGGTACATGGCTGCCCATCAGGGCCTCAACGCTCAGGGCACAGGCCACTTCTGCCGTCTGGAGCAAGTTCCAGGCGTCTTCCAAGGCAAGGATAGCACTGGCCTCCATCAGATGGGTGCCATTGATCAGGGCCAGTCCCTCTTTCGCTTCGAGGCGGAGCGGTCGCAGGCCGGCCTCGGCTAGCGCCTCTGCTCCCGGAAGGCGCCGTCCACGATACCAGGCTTCACCTTCTCCTACAAGGACCAGCGCCAGATGGGCCAACGGAGCAAGATCCCCGCTGGCCCCCACCGAGCCACGCGAGGGCACGATGGGATGGAGTTGGACGTTGAGCAAGTCTATGAGAAGGCGCACAACTTCCACGCGCACGCCAGAGTGGCCACGGGCCAGGCTGGCTGCGAGGAGCAGGAGCATGGCCCGCGTGGTTTCTTCATCCAGTGGTTCCCCCAGACCAGCAGCGTGGCTGCGCAGGAGATTGTACTGCAGATCGAGCACTTGCTCATGCTTGATACGCACGCGGCTGAGATGACCGAAGCCAGTGGTGACACCGTAGACTTTGCGATCTTCGGCTACGATGCGCTCGATAAAAGTCCGTGCACGCTGGATACGGACCTCGGCCTCTGGTCCTAGCTGCACCGGAAGCCGGTGCCGAGCTACGGCGACGACTTCGGCAGGCGTGAGGGCCTGGCCATTGAGAACCAGGGGGGCGCTGTGGAAGTCCGTTTGATGACGGGTCGCGTGATTCTTCATCGCTGAAGTCCTTTCTGGCTACTTCGCCTCCTGCCAGGATTGTAGCAGAAGGGATCTGGAAAGGCAAACGACCCGGCTGAGCGGGTCGCCAGGTCTTTCTCTGCTTTGCCAGGGGTGGCAGGCCGGGCCACCGATACAGTGGCAGAAGAGGCCACAGGCCTCAGCACCAGTCCAGCCTCGCGGCTGATAAAGGAGGCAGTGTTTCACGTGAAACACTGCCTGTAACTAAGGATAGCTCACACAGCACGCTGGCGGGCCTGGCTCAGGCGCAATGTCGCCTCATTGAACATCTAAGTCGATCTTGCCAGTGGCTAGAGCAGCGTGAGCGTCGACTGTACCAGATTGACCCCAAAATGATAGCCGATCTCACGATAGTCCTCAAGCTGCCAGAGAGCAAGCTCGCAGCGCTTGCCGATCTCAATGCTGCCAATCTCCTCTTCCAGAGCCAGCGCCTTCGCCCCGTTAATGGTCGCTGCTATGAGCGCCTCCTCCAGGGACATACCCATCTCCGCCATCGCCAGGCCAATCATCATCTGCATGTTTTCACAATAGGAAGTCCCCGGATTACAATCGGTAGCCAGGGCCACGGTGAGACCCAGGTCCAGCAGACGCCGCGCTGATGGATATGGGCTGCGCAGCGTGTAAGAGCAGCCTGGCAGGAGCGTCGCCACCACGCCGGCGTCTCGCAGCGCTTTGAGATCTTCGTCGCTGGCATGATCCAGGTGATCGGCAGAGGTCGCCCCTAACTCTGCCGCCAAGCGCGCCCCACCCGAAGGGCTGAGCTGATCCGCATGGATCTTCAGATGATAGCCCAGATCTCTGGCCCGACTCAGAATCCTGCGACACTCCTCTACCGTGAAGGCCTCCGCTTCGCAGAAGACGTCACAGAAGCGCGCCAACCCCACAAAGGAGGGCAGCAGTTCCTCGACAACCAGATCGAGGTAGTCCGCTCTTCGCTCGCGGTATTCCAGGGGCAGAACATGCGCCGCTAGAAAGGTAGGAACAACGCGCACCTGCTGAGGCACAGAAGACGAGGCCCTTTCTTCCAGGGCCTTAAGATTGTTGATGATGTGCAAACAGGCCTCTTCATTGATGCGGTCAAGGCCATAGCCACTCTTGATCTCGACTGTGGTCGTGCCATGATCCCGCATGAGATGGAGCCGCCTCTGCGCCAGCGCTAGTAAGGTTTCGGCATCGGCCTTGCGGGTCGCTTCCACGGTCGTTAAGATCCCTTTGCCCTGCGCCAGCAGTTCAGCATAGCTGACTCCCGCCCGCCGCAGGTGAAACTCTTCAGCACGCTGACCTGCAAACACAAGGTGGGTGTGCGAGTCGACAAAGCCAGGAGTAACGACTGCTCCCTGGGCATCGACAATGGTGATGCCATCCTGGCGCGTTGAAAGGAACAATGGCTCCGCTTCATTGTCTGGCCCAATCCAGACAATTCTGCCGTGGTAGACCGCTAACGCTGCGTTGTTCAGTACCTGCAGCGCTCCGCTGGCTCCTTCAATTGGCCGCTGGGCTACTGTTACGAGCTGTTTGATATTGCGAATGACTGCGCTCGCTCGAATGGGAGGCTGCACTGGTTCGGCCTGCATGAGTTGCTTCTCCTTGTAAGGGCTGTGAGTGAGGCTCGCTATGCTGTTTTTTATAGCATAGTTGCTCCTCAACGTCGAGGCTTGCGGCTCGTCCCTGCATTTGCTACACTCTCCTCGGAAGCAGGTCGCTCTGCCGTTCCGCAATGCCGAAGGCCCTCCACTCGTAGTGGAGGGTGGATAAACCGCGTCGGCTCCCGCTGCCACTAGCTCGGACGGACAGTGTGGAGCGCCCCAGCCAGCAGGAAGGAGCAAGCAGTATGCGGGCTATCGATGATAGCAGCGAGAAGTACGCCGCCATCCTGCGCGAGCTACGCATCTGGAAGCATCTGCCAGAAAGCGATCTCTCTCGCATGCTGCGCAGGTATTTTCTGGTGACGGACGATTTCCGTGAGATGGAGGATCAGGGGCTGCTGACGATGACCTTTGTGGGAGATGAGTATATGATTAGTCAGACGATGCTGGGCCAGATCTGGCTGGAGCAGTACGAAGCTGATCAGCGAGAAAAGGAGCAGTACAATGTCCGCTGACGAGTATGAAATGGCGGCTTCTCAGCCCTATCAGACGATCGGCCCCGCGGAGGCCAAAGAGCTGATGGCGCGCGGCGCCCGCGTGATCGATGTGCGTTGGCCTACTGAGTGGCAGCAGGGCCACATCCCCGGTGCCACACTTCTCCCTCTCAGTGGTATCTATGCATTCGGCCAGGCCCTACGGGAATTGCCTCTTTCCCCCTCGGAGGAGGTGATCTTCGTCTGCGCCGTTGGCCAGCGCAGCGCCATTGCCGCAGAGATCGCCTCTCTGCTTGGTTTCCAACAGGTCTATAATCTGGCTTCTGGCATGCATGGCTGGCTGCTTTCCGGCTATCCTGTCGAGCAGACCTCTTCTTCCTGACCGAAGAGGTGCCATCTCTCTGCCGCTATTATCCTTGGTGCATAGCTCATACTGTGGGTGAGTCCCTACCCATAAGGAAGGAGTAAGACCTTATGCCTCTCTTGGAAGGAAAGAACGCGCTTATTTTCGGTGTGGCCAATCACCGCTCGATCGCCTGGGCCATCGCTCAGGCTCTGGCTGCTGAGGGCGCCCGACTGGCTTTGACTTATCAGGAGCGCATGGAAAAGTTTGTGCGGGAGCTGGCCGAGAAGGTACCAGGTACACCGCTGATCCCCTGCGATGTGCAGAGCGATGAGCAGCTCGATGCCGCTTTTGCTAAGGCGGCAGAAGTCTTTGACGGCGGCCTCGATATTTTGATCCATTCAATCGCTTTTGCCCCTAAAGAGGATATGGAAAATCCTTTCTGGCAGACCAGCCGTCAGGGCTTTTTGACCGCTCTGGATATCAGTGCCTATTCGCTGGTGGCTATGGCCCGGCGTGCCGTGCCTCTGATGCAGGCGCGCGGCGGTGGAAGCATTCTGACGGCTACCTACATTGCCAGTGAGCGAGTGATGCCCAAGTACAATGTGATGGCCGTGGCGAAAGCCGCTCTGGAGTGTAGCGTGCGCTATTTGGCCTATGAGCTTGGCGCTTACAATATTCGCGTTAACGCCGTCTCCCCAGGACCTGTGAATACTCTGGCAGCGCGCGGTGTTCCTGGTTTTACGACGATGCGCGATCATATGACGGAGGTGGCTCCGCTACGCCGTAATATTGAGCAGAGCGAGATCGGCGATGCCTCGCTCTTTCTCTGCAGTCCGCTGGCACGAGGTATCACAGGCGAGGTGCTCTTCGTGGACGCTGGCTACCATATTATGGGAGCCTAGACGCCCGCGGAGATCTGGATAGATCAAGCCTCGCTTGCGGCGCGTCAGAAGCTTTGAGTTCTCCTATGCAGGAGGCCTGCTAGTATGCAGGAGCCTGCTAGCTCTGGCTTAGCTGGCCTGGCGCTAATCGACGGCGCAAGAGAGGCGACAAGAGAGGCACTCCCCAGCGAGGGGAGTGCCCTTGTTCTTCTTGCTTCGTTATTGCTCCTCTTTCATCTACCGTCTGCTTATCTTTTCAATCTCCTCACTGCTCGATCCGTCGCACTGTTGGCGGCGGCGGTGCTGGCTCTCCGCAGGTACTGCAGTAGCGTGCGTGGGGGCGATTCATGTGACCACAGGGCCAGGGACGCAGCTGCTCGGTAGGCGACTGACTTCCTGCGGCAATTGTTGGAGGGGCAGCTCGGCCTCCCGGGGACAGCCACGGCTGTCCTCTGATGCCAGCGTCTCGTGGAGGGCCGCCGAACGGTACCAGGGTGTTCTCATCCTCGGGGTCTGGCGAAGGATCAGAGGCAGAGGCAGATGCCACTCTCGCAGCTGGCGGAAGCTGTGAGGCTAGCCCAGAGACAGACGGCAGTGCAGCGGACGGGGAAAGCCCAGCGGGCTGGCTGCCAGGAACCGCTGGCCACGGCGCTCGAGAGCCGGGAACAGCAGACGGTCCCGTGGGAACTGGAGCCCTACCCGGGGCTTGTGGAAGCGGCGCTCCAGCCGGAAGCGAGGGATAGGGTGCAGGGGCCGATGGCCATGCCGACGGCGCGCTCTGACCCGGGGCTGCTGCATAGGGATAGCTCTGGCTGCCCGTGGCGTTCACCATTGGGGACATGCCCGCAGGCCGTCGCCGGCGTCTGAGCTGGAAGACGGCCCCCACCAGCAGCGCCGCTATGACTACAGCTCCCAAGCCCCCAGCCACTACGAGAAGCGGGGGCACACCCAGCCCTTGGCCAGTAGCCGTCGCTAGCTGCTCGTGAGCAGCCTGCTGTCTGGCATAGTTCAGGTAGGGTATCACAGCCTTGAAAGCAGGATAGCGGGCTGCCAGAGCGGCAAATTCCTGAGCCGCGCGATGCCAATGGCCAGGAGCAGTGGAGGCATAATCGTTGAAGGCCTGGCTCCAGGCACTCTGGAACGGTCCCGGCGTGGTATTCAGCTGGAGGTTCTGGATCAAAGCTCGCGCGCTATTGCTGGCCTGCAGAAAGCTGGTACCTCCGGGAGTGCCAAAGCTGACAATACCTACCACCTGGCCTTGACTATCAAGGGCCGGCCCACCGCTGTCGCCTTGTTCTACATTGCCCCCTACCTGGATGACCTGCGCCCCACTGTCGGTTGTCTTGATCGAGCTGACAAAGATGCGATTCACCGATGAAGTCAGAAAGTCCGTCGGACGCATGCTGACATCGGCATTGCCCGGAAAACCGATAATGGTCAGGTTGTCCTGGACCTGAACAGCCGAGGAGTCACCGAGTTGGACACTTGGGGTATCCTCCATATTCACGTGGACGATGGCGACGTCCTTCTGATCCGGCGGGCTTTCTTGCTCAACACGGTCAACGCGGGCAAAATAGATGGCCGGCACATCGCGTAAACGGGTCGCACTTAACGGGCCACTATAGTCAGTGCTGAGGTAAACGGCGCTGAGTGGAGGATCATAGCTAGGCACAGAGGGGAATTGACCACTGAGCAAGGCTTGTTCCATCTGATCAGGGCTGAGCTGATTGCCGCGCGCCAGCGTGCTGTCGTAGTAGGTCGCTACGTCGGAGGCAGCCGCCTTGATTAGCACAGCATTGAGTTCATCGTTATGGGGAGGATTAATCACATGATCAGCTGTGAGTATATCGCCGTGGGCGCTGATAAAGGTCCCCGTTCCAAGGGCAGCCAGGCCATAGCTGCCTCCATCGAGTGGAAAGGTCACACTGCGTCCACCAGAGAATTGGACCGTGAGCCGTCCGTTTATTTGGGTGACGATGCGCACGACGGCAGGCCGGGCAATATCTACCGCTCTCACCACAGGGTCCTGGACATTGCCCCCTGGCACACCATCGGCCTGCGCTGCCGACCCTCCCAGGGCCATCAGCAGGAGCACAGGCCCACAGATGAAGCAGAACATAACAACGAGCAGAGAAGGTAACCCTCGTGAGTTGGCCTTCCTCTCCCGCCTGTGGCTGCCGCTGGGTCCGACAGAGATAGTTGCATAGCAATTCATAGCAGGCATCCTGTCCCCAAGTTGAATATCATCGCACTGCCATAACAAGGTCTATCATAGCACAGAGATATGCCTGGCTCTCGATTTTTTGTCTTCCTGCACGGTCCAGGGACAACCCTTCCCTTTGCGCCTTTAAGCAGAGGGACCGCGCCTTCTCTCTAGATAGAACGCTCCGGCTGCCTGCTTCTTGGCAACCGAGATCTTTCTTAGGAGCATTATACAAGATAGATAGACAAAGGGACACAAAGGGATAGAGCTAATACTTGCTGAAGGAGATCCTCATTCTATGAGAGGACGGAAAAGGTCTGGTGAGGAGGAAGCAAAGCACCTCAGAGGCATAGAGCGAAGCGAGGAAGAGCGGTATGCTGGTCCAGCGCCCCATCAGAGCGCAGCTCTCGCGTGGCAGCGGCCCTAGACGAAGAGCTTCGACGAGGTATATAATTGACGGATAATAGTTGGTCTTGCATTGCCGGCACAAAGGGGGAGAATACTGGCAGTGAGCAGCCATCCAATACCAGGCTCAGGCAACGGCGCTTCGGCCAGCGGCAGCTCTTTTTCACATCGGCGTGAAGGGCGCACGACGAACGGCGCTACACCAGCGTCAGTGTCACAGAGCGCCAGTGGACGCGGATCTGCTGGTTCGTTTGACCTCAACGGCCTCATTGCAGAGCTACGCGCCCTGTTTGAGCGAGACCGGCAGATAGCCAGCTTGCCCGATAGCACGCGTTGCGGCATCTGCTATCTGCACTATCGCTTGAGCGAGCTGCGCTGGCGAGAAGAAGGCTTCTATATCTGTCATGAATGCGACCGCCTTCTAGGCCAGCAGCCGATGCCTATGTTACGCAAGCAGCAACGACAGGGCTAGTCAACAGCGGTTCAGCCAGCCGGGTCGCACCATACGCACCATCTAAGCCGGCAGCTCTGCCTTGGACGAGTGCAAAGAGTAAGCAAAAGGGGGACCTGCGCCAGCATCGACATTCTGCCCTTGCTGGTGCAGGTCCTCTCGTCGGCCTTAGACTACCTCTGGTTCCGGCTCTTCGATCTCCCCTTCGCGCGCCGGACGCAGGTCTTCAGGACGATCGAGGCGGTCCAAAAAGAGGATGCCATCCAGGTGGTCAATCTCGTGCTGCAGAATACGAGCAAACCAGCCCTCAGCATGGACCCTGATCGGCTTGCCCTCGACGCTCTGGCCTCTGACTACCACCTTTTCAGCTCGCCTGATGTTATCTCCTACATAACCTGGAATGCTGAGGCACCCCTCGGTTCCCAGCGTCTCCCCCTCGGCTTTAATGATCTCTGGGTTGAAGACCGCCACTTTATGGTCCTCGTACTCAGCGACGAAGACACGGATCGACAAGCCGATCTGGGGAGCGGCCAGGCCAACCCCATGCGCGGCGTGCATGGTGTCAAACATGTCCTCCACCAGCCGCTTCATGGAGGCATCAAAGCGATGCACCTTCTTGGCTTTTTGCCTCAAGATGGGGTTTTCAGCCGTGATGATCTTGCGAATCGCCATAGCTCTTTTCCCGAGATGTATCCCGAATGAATTGCCACACAGCCACAGTCTGGCAGTCAATGTTATATAATTTGCGTATATATCCTATCACATGAGCATGCGATTATCCATAGACGGCGGAGGTGGGACGTGGTATCTGCGCCAGCAAGCAGTGAGTGGCTCACGGCCAGGGTGGCCGCCTACATTGCTCGTCATGGCCTGCTTCCTCCTCAGAGTGAGATTGTCGTTGCTGTCTCGGGCGGGGCTGATTCGCTCTGTCTGCTCCATCTGCTGCGCTCGCTCTGTGGCGAGGGTAGACCCTTTCCCACGGTGCGTCTGTTTGCCGCTCACCTGAACCATCGCCTGCGCGGCCAGGCGAGCGAGCGGGATGCTCTCCATGTCGCCCGTCTGGTTTCAGCCTGGGGCATTCCTCTCACCATCGGCAGCGTGGATGTCCCGGCGTTGGCGCGACGCGAGAAACGCTCCCTGGAGGAGGCCGCTCGTCTAGCTCGCTATGCTTTTCTGCGCGATGTGGCCCGGGGACGCCTCATCGCTGTCGCCCATCAGGCCGATGATCAGGTGGAGACGATTCTGCTCCATCTGCTGCGCGGCAGTGGCCTGGCGGGCCTGGTCGGCATGGCTCCGCGTCAACAGGATATTATCCGTCCCTTACTGGAAGTGAGTCGGGCGGAGATTCTCGCCTACTGCCAGCAGCAGGGTCTCAAGCCCCTGGAAGACGAGAGCAATCGCGATCCGCGATTCTTGCGTAATCGTGTGCGTCACGAGCTGCTGCCACTCCTTGAGCAGCTCAATCCGGGTATTCGCGAAACGCTGCGTCGCAGTGCCGAGGTCTTGCGCGTCGACCTAGAATGGATAGAAAGCTGCGTCTCGCAGAGTTGGTCAGCGGTGGTAACCGGCGCCAGTGCGGAGGAGGTAGTCATGACCCTGCCGGCGTTGCTCGCACAGCCGCTCAGTTTGCAGCGACACCTGCTACGCCGCGCCACGGCTTTGCTCTGCGGAGGCCAGTCTCCGTTAGAGCCGCGTCACTATGCTCTGCTAGAGGCCTTCCTGCAGCAGGCGCAGCGCTCGCGGGCGGAGCGCTCGTTAGATCTGCCTGGTCGGATTCAGCTGCAGGTAAGTGGGTCAACGCTACGCCTCTTCCACGGTCCTCAGAGTCGACAGGCGCGAGACACGGCTTTAGATGATGAGGTGCTCCTCTTGCCTGTCCCCGGGGAAGGCCAGGTTCCTGGCACCCCCTGGCGCGCTCGGGCAACGCTCCTGGCTCCTGATGTCGAGCAGGCAGCCCTGGAGGCTCTGGCGCGTGAAGACTGGGAGGCGCTCTGGCACCTTCTGCCACGGACACGCTATGTTGTATATATCGATGGTGAAGCCGCTGGCCCGCTGTTGCAGGTGCGCACGCGCCGGGCGGGCGATCGCATTCAACCACTGGGTATGCAGCAGAGCCGTAAGGTCCAGGATGTGCTCGTCGATGCTCACGTTCCGCGCTCAGAACGGGATACCATCCCGCTCTTCTTCGCCGGCTCGCGCTGCATCTGGATCGCTGGCCACTGCCTGGCTGAGTCCGTTCGCCTCAGCCGTACTACCCGCCGCATTGTTCAGCTCAGCATCAGCCGCTAGAGCGAGCGGCACTTTTTCATTGCTACTCTTCGGGAAGGGGAAACTATGCACGAGGATATTGAAGAGATTCTCGTTACACAGGAGCAGATCAAGGCCAAGGTCAAGGAACTGGGGCACCAGATCACCCAGGATTATCAGGGCAAGAACCTGCTGCTCCTGGGGATTCTGAAGGGGGCCATTCCCTTCATCGCCGATCTCTCGCGCGCGATTGATATGCTGCACGAAATCGACTATATGGCCGTCTCTAGCTACGGCAATGCCACGCAGTCTAGTGGCGTGGTGCGCATCCTCAAGGATCTGGAAGGGCCAATCGATCAGAAGCATGTGTTGATCGTCGAGGATATTGTGGATAGCGGCCTGACGCTGCATTACATGCTGGACCTCCTGCGCCAGCGGCATCCACTGAGCCTGCGCGTCTGTACCTTGCTATATAAGGAGCGCGAACGCGCTAAGCCCCTGGAGCTGGCCTACATCGGCTTCCGTATCCCCAATCTGTTTGTGGTCGGCTACGGCCTCGACTATGCCCAACGCTATCGCAATTTGCCCTACGTCGGCGTGCTGAAGCCCGAGGTCTACCAGAACAACCAGAAACCAGAGCGCCAGCATAAAAGTCCAGCAGAAAGCAGCTAGCGCTTCCTTTCTCTCCCAGATCGCGATCGATCGCAAAATAGCGCACGCTTGGTGCAGAGGGAGCTTGCTTTGTGTTATAATTCCTCATAGGACCAGAAGGGCGTCCGAGGAGGAAGGCGATGCAGATTACTGTTTGTAACCTCGGCCCATTGCGACGGGCAGAGATCGTCATGAAGCCCCTGACGGTCTTTGTTGGGAAGAACAATACAGGCAAAACCTGGCTGGCCTATACGATCGCAGGCTCCCTCGGGCACTATAGCTGGAGCCGCTACCTCAGCGCCTACTTGAGTGGGCAGACGCGCCAGAAGTATCGCCCCCTTGATCAGCTGGTACGACGCGTTGCCGAGCAGAGCAGCGGGTTCCTTGATCTGCTGGACTTCGCCGAGGAGCACGCCGAGCATTTCCTCAATGACCTGCTCCTGGGCGTACGGGAATGGCTGCCACTGTTCTTGGGCAGCGACCACGCGCGCTTCGAGGAGCTGACTCTGAGCATCGATATCGCAGCATTTAAGCCGGAGCTCCTCCGACGGCTGCTCCAGGCCAGCGTCAGCGACTATATCGGGGGAGACAAGGAGGATGCCCCTTTGAAAGCCTTGAAGGAGAGTGGAGAGGCCCGCCTCTACTTCTACCCAGGCCAGAATGTGAGCGAACGCCTTCCCCGTCGAGAAATCGCGGGCTTTGTCAATGGCATCGTCTTCCGCGAGATCCTCCAGGCTTTCTGGCGCAATATCAGCTATTTCCCGACTGAGCGCAGCAGCATTATCTACGAGCGCTTTATCTCTTTACCTCCTTCAGCGAGGAACAAACGAGGCCACCGGACAACCGATACCAGAGGTTTGTTGGAGCGCTTGCTGACAGCCCTCTCAGAGCAATCACCGCGTCTCGTGCCTGTGCCCATCGCCGACTTCGTCGAGATCGTCTGGCGCTTCCATCGCCAGAGTAGCCTGAGTCCGAGCCAGCTACAGAACCAGGCTGCAGCCAGTCGCAGCCCTTATGTGGAGTTGGGCGCTCTTCTGCAAGAGGAGATTCTGGAGGGAACGCTCGACTTTACCCCCGCCGAAGCTGGAACGGCGCGCGAGATTCTGTTTTGCCCTACACCAATGGCCGCCTCTCCTGAGCCTACGACCCGAACAGAGCTGGAATTATCCGTCTCCTCCTCGATGGTGAAAGAGCTTTCCTCGCTGGCCCTCTATCTGCGCTATCTGGCTCGCCCGGGCGAGCTGCTCGTCATCGATGAGCCGGAAATGAACCTCCACCCGGAAGCTCAGGTCAAAATGATCGAGCTGCTGGCTATGCTGGTGAATGCCGGCCTGCATATCATGATGACCACCCACAGCACGTATATGATTGACCACTTGATCAATCTGCTGGCCGCCGCCAGACACCCGCAGGAGCGGCACGATGAGCTGGCCTCGCTCTTTTTCCTTCAGCGCAAAGAGGCCTTTCTCGCTCAGAATCAGGTCGCCGTCTACCACATCCGCGACGATGGCGAGGCTGTCAATATCCTCGATGAAGAGGGCATTATCCACTGGCGCACTTTTAGCGAAGTGACGCGCCTCGTCGAGCGCATCCACTTCGAACTGGCCGATTAAGGTGAGGGCGATCGCCCTTTAGGAAGGAAGCTGAGCAGCTATGCCGTTCACACGTCTGCTGCTGATCGGCGCGACCTCTTCAAAATGTATCAATGGCGAAAAGGGAGATAAGGTCATTATCGCTCCTAAAAATCAGAAGGCGAAGGCGCACCTTGGCCATCTGGACGACCCTTACGCCGGCGAGGTCATTCTCTGTTTCCAGCTCGATGACGGTAGCGAGCAGGCCCGTGAGCTGCTCCGCAGCCTGGGCATTAGAGACGGCGATCGTCGCTGCGATGGCATCATCTTCTACAGCCGGGATGGCTCCCCAGAACGCACCATCTGCCTGGTTGAGCTGAAGCATAGCCGCGTCGAGGAGGCCGCCGACCAGCTCATTCGCACTCGCCAATGCATTGAAGATCTCCTATGTAAAGAATGTGGAGAGCCAGGGAAAAAATATATCCAGCGACTGCAGTGGAAAGCCTGCCTCTACCGCCACGGAGCCTCACCTGACGAGACGAGTAAAGTACTTAAAGAGCTGCGTCACTATTTCAAACACTATTATTCATGTGATCGTCACTCTGCCGACATTGGGCCATTTCTGCGCGGCGAAAGCGAGCAGCGTGCTTCAGAGGGTCGCCGGGCCAGGAAGCGCGAGCGCTAGACAGAGGGGCCGCTGGCCGACGTGGCCGAGGAAGCGATGGGAAAGAGAGGGGAACCAGGCCCCTCAGTAGAGGCACGAGGTTGACCGTCACCTCCCCTGTGCTACAATGAGAGGCAGTCCATAGCCCTTCAGCGAGCGAGCCTGCGGGCAACCGAGCATAGGAGAGGAGGACAATGGCATCCGTTGCAGTGATTGGCAGTGGTGCCTGGGGAACCACGCTGGCGCTTTTGCTGGCCAACAAAGGGATCGATACGGTCCTCTGGGAGCATCGACCCGAGCGGGCCGCCGACATGGCGCGTCTGCGTGAAAATAGACTCTTCCTGCCCGGCTTTCGCTTTCCCGAGCATCTAGGAGTCACCGCCGACCTGGAAGAAGCCGTTCGCCGTCGCGAAGTCATCATCCTGGTCACACCCTCACAACGCATGCGTGAAAACGCACGGCAGCTGGCCCCCTATTTGGAGCGCGGCGCCATCGTCGTGAGCGCCAGCAAAGGCATCGAGCTAAGCACGCTCCAGCGTATGTCGGAGGTGCTGGCCGAAGAGCTACCGGAGGCACGCGCACGTCTGGCGGCCCTCAGCGGTCCCAACCTTGCGCGTGAAGTCGCCGAGGGGAAACCCACAGCTGCCGTGGTGGCTGCTCAAGATGAAGCCATCGCCATCTATCTGCGCACCCTGTTGAGCACCGCTCGCTATCGCGTATACACCACCCAAGATATCACCGGAATTGAGCTGGGTGGAGCTTTGAAGAACATCATTGCCATTGGAGCAGGCATTAATGACGGCATGGGCTATGGCGAGAATGCCCGCGCCGCCTTCATCACACGCGGTCTGGCCGAGATCACGCGGCTCGGTACCGCCGCCGGGGCCCATCCGCTGACCTTTGCCGGTCTGGCAGGCTTAGGCGATCTTGTGGCCACCTGCTCCAGCCCACTGAGCCGGAACCATCAACTGGGCCGCCGCTTAGCCACAGGAGAAAAGCTAGACGAGATCCTTGCCTCCATGCACAGCGTCGCCGAAGGCGTCTATACTACCCGCGCTGCCCTCCAGCTAGCCCAGCGCTACGGGGTTGAAATGCCCATCACTCAGCAGCTTGCCCTTGTCTTGTTCGAAGGCTACGATCCCTACAAGGCCGTATTGGAACTGATGATGCGCGACCCCAAAGGGGAGATGGAAGGCTTGATCGAGGGAAGCATCTACGTCAGCTAAGGCCAGGCAAGGGGAGGAAGAGCACAGAGGGAATAAGCCTAGTCGGGTTGGTCAGCTCGCGCCACAGGGGCAAGTTTGCGGCCCTGGCCAGCGCGGAGCGGGGTTACCAGGCAGGCTGCTCTGACTTGCCTCGGACCTCAGACTCCAACCCAACCCAAAAAGTAGGGGCGCGTTAAACGCGCCCCATAGCTACCTTGGGAATAAGCTAATCGAGGTAATCCTTGAGCTTACGACTGCGGCTGGGATGGCGCAGCTTGCGCAGGGCCTTGGCCTCAATCTGGCGGATGCGCTCGCGCGTTACATGGAACTCCTTGCCGACCTCTTCGAGCGTGCGGCTCCGACCGTCATCGAGACCGAAGCGCAGCTGGAGAACCTTGCGCTCGCGCTCAGTCAGACTGGCAAGCACATCCTCAACCTGCTCCTTCAGGAGCTGATGGCTGGCCGCATCAGCGGGAGCAAGGGCCGTATGATCCTCGATGAAATCACCCAGGTGACTATCCTCCTCCTCGCCGATCGGCGTTTCCAGGCTCACTGGCTCCTGGCTGACCTTGATGATCTCACGCACCTTCTCGGGGCTGATGTCCATTTGCTCGGCGATTTCCTCCGAAGTTGGCTCACGCCCGAGATCCTGCAAGAGGCGACGACTAATGCGGATCAGCCGGTTAATGGTCTCGACCATGTGAACCGGGATACGGATCGTGCGCGCCTGATCGGCGATAGCACGGGTAATGGCCTGACGAATCCACCAGGTGGCGTAGGTACTGAACTTGTAGCCCTTGGTGTAGTCGAACTTCTCGACGGCACGAATCAGGCCAATGTTGCCCTCCTGGATCAGGTCCAGCAGGCTCATGCCCCGGCCAATGTACTTTTTAGCAACGCTCACCACCAGGCGCAAATTAGCCTCGGTCAGGCGTCGCTGAGCCTCCTCGCCCTCCTCGATGATGCGTCGATTCGGGTTAGGCTTGGCAGCCTCAGCCTTGCCCCGCTCCATCAGCCGCGCCAGGCGGACCTCCTCCTCAGCGGTCAGCAAAGGAACCCGACCGATCTCGCGCAAGTACATGCGCACCGGATCGTCGAGACTGTTTTCGAGGTCGGCCACGACGATTCCGAGGCCATCCTGGAGGTCATCCCACTTGGCACCGGTCATCGCCTCGACGTCGACCTCATCCTCTGGTCCAGGTTCCCAGTCTGCCGGTGGCTCCTTGGTATCCAGGGCATCCATGGTTTCTTCGTCCTGTAGCTTGGAGAACAGGTCATATGACTCACCGTCATCGGCAGCCGTGACAAGGCTACCAGCGGTGGTAGCACGCAGACCTAGTGAATCGATATCGTCAAAAACACGGTGCGAGTCTTCGAGGAGCATGTCTGCCTCGAAAGGCTCATATACATCGCTCAATTGTTCAGTATGCACCTCTTCATTCCGCGATCTTGTCATGACATCCTGCTTCTGATTCACCATTCTGGCTCCCCCTTCAGAAAACGGGTCCGCAATGAATAACGAATAAGGAGACTGACCCTGCTCTCTGAAAATAAAGAGTAAGATAATAGCGCTATGCGATGCTGATCATCGCCTCCCACCCTGCCCAGGCTTATTCCACATCACCCATATAACATCCAGGCTTGAGGATTTTCATCCCTGCAGATTCGTCCTCAAGTGAATCTCGCGGATCTGCCGGTGGATTTCCTGCAGCTGATGCTCCAGCTCGTGCACTGCGGCCAGGTCCCCGGCTTCCCGGGCTTCCTGGATCAAATAGCGCAGCTCTGTATTGAGCTGCATCAGCCGCATGCGCTTCAAGCGGGTGGCGCATTGGGTGGCCGCTTTGATCAGTCCTGCTCCATCGAGCGGAGACGCTGCCTCGACGCGCCTTTGCGCTCGGGCCGCCGTTTCCAGCAACGCGGAAGGTAACAGTTGCTCTAAGGGTTGATGGAAAGAGGAAGAGCCACGTTGATAAAGAGAGTTGAGAAAGTGGTACAACTCCCGCGTGTCCGTCCCGATAAAGTCACCATCGTTTATTATACCACAAACATGTTGACTTAAACCAGGATGTTGGAGGAGTAGCCCTATCAGGTAGTCTTCCCATTCTACTCTATCCAGGCCTCCTCTGTCAAGCGCCAGGCCTTTGCCGTCGGGGCCAGCGCTGACCCGGGCGCCGGCGAGGGCGCCCGCTCTGGCATCTTCTACCTCGGCGGATGAGGCTGGGGACAGCGTCTCAGTTTTAGCTTTCCCGCTGGGGTCCAGGCCAGTTTGCGCAAGCGCAGGCCGAGCGGGTAGCGGAGCTGGAGCCTGTGGTGATTGACGCTGCCGTCCTCGCCCTTTCCTGCTGCCATCCACCTCCCTCCTACCTGACTCAGCGGGCACTACGATCTCGGCCACGCTCGGGTGTCTGCCACGCAGGCTACGCTGCAATTCATTATACAGGCTCTGCTCATCGACATGGATCATCCTTGCTAGCTTCCGCACATAGGCATCGCGTTTGACGCGATCGCTGATCATGCCAATGATGGGGAGCAGGCGTCGCGCCGCCAATGCCTGGTCTCTCGGCTGGCGCAGATCCAGATCCGCGGTCTTGGCTACAAAGTAATAATCGACCAAAGGTAACGGATGAGCGAGGGCCTCCTCCCACCGGGCCGGGTTCTGGCGGATCACCTCATCAGGGTCCTGGCCTGCGGGCAGCAAGAGCACATCGATCTGGGCATCTACCTCTTCCTCCAGACGAATAATGGCCCTGGCGCCCCCCGCCTGACCACGGCGCTCCTGGCGCGGAACCGGCAGCGGGACAGGAACAATCGTGCGCTCTAATGAGCGAAGCGCCTCCTGGATACCATGCTCTGTAGCAGCCATGCCGGCGGCATCGGGGTCTAAGGCCAGAGTAATGCGCCGCGCCAACTTTTTGATCTGCTGAATGTGTTTTTCAGTGATCGCACTGCCAATGCAGGCCACAGTCTGCCGCGTTCCGTACTGGTGAGCCATAATGGCGTCGATATAACCCTCGACAATGATCACCTGGTTGGCCTGCTTGATAGCCTCCTTGGCACGGTCGAAGGCATAGAGCACGCTATTTTTCTCGAAGAGCGCCGTCTGGGGTGTATTCAGATACTTGGGCTGGCCGTCGCCCAGGGCGCGCCCGCCAAAGCCAATCACCTGACCTCGCGGGTCCCGAATCGGGAAAATAATGCGGTTCCTGAAGTAATCATAAAGACCCTGCCCATCTTCCGGCTCACGAGCCAGGCCGGCACTGACCAGCTCCTGCTCGCTATAGCCCTGGGAGAGAAGATAACGACAGAGAGCATCGCGGCTGTCGGGAGCGTACCCCAGGCCAAAGGCTATGACGGTCTCCCCAGTGAGGCCGCGACTCTGGAGATAGGCCCGCGCTGGGGCCGCCTCGCGCAAGCGCAGCAGGGCCTGATGAAACCAGAGCTGAGCGTCCTCGTTAAGCTGGCGCAGCCGTTCGCGCTGAGCCGCCAGCTCGCGCTGTTGGGCCGCATCATAGCCGGGCTGCTCATCGAGAGAGACGCCGGCCTTCTCGGCCAGGTAGCGCAGGGCCTCTGGAAAATCAAGGCCCTGGGCCTTCTGTACAAAGGTGAAAATATCGCCGCTCTCGTGGCAGCCAAAGCAGTGCCAGTGCTGCGACTCTGGAAAGACATAGAAGGAAGGTGTGCGCTCGTTGTGAAAAGGGCAAAGGGCCTTGAAGGCCCGGCCCGTTTTTTGGAGCTTCACAACCTGGCCAACTTCATCTACCAGGTCGAGGCGCGCTTTGATAGTTTCGATGATCGAAGAAGACATTGGCCGCCCTCAGCAAGCGACGACGTTGCTGTTGTCACGCTCAGAGTTTCGT
Organism: Thermogemmatispora aurantia; assembly: GCF_008974285.1. Lineage (GTDB taxonomy): Bacteria > Chloroflexota > Ktedonobacteria > Ktedonobacterales > Ktedonobacteraceae > Thermogemmatispora > Thermogemmatispora aurantia. Next base: position 96,007 of record NZ_BKZV01000005.1, read on the forward strand.
CCTACACAAGGGCACCGATCGGACAGGCGATGCCCTCTCCCGCCTACGCTATCGCTTCATTGCGAGGGAAGCAAGCGAGTACCGCCAGAAGACATCGCACTGAGGGAGGGAGGGAAGCACGTGCCACATCCGTCCTTGCCACAGCCGCTCCAGGCTCCGGCTGACAAAGAGCAAGAGCATTCGCCAGTCAGGTCCGCCCTCTCTCTGCCATCCCTAGAGATATAACGAGCTACTGTCGGGAAAGTCGCGCTCCTGGGGAACAAGGTTTCATCCGGGTTCGACGGTCGCCGGCGACAAGCAGACACCGCAGGATTACCTCGGGGCAAGGAGGGAGCACCGCAGCTCGCCCACCCTGCGAGCGTGGCCAGACTGCCCAGCCAGGTCCCCCCAGCCAACCCCGGAGAGCAACCCCAGCAGAGCCGGGTTGCATTTCTGCAACGCTTCGCTCTTCTGTGGCCGGGCAGAGGTAATGGCGCCGTGGCAGTTATCCACATTTCCACAGCCCCTACTACTGTTATATCCATCTATCATAAAGAGATGGATATGGGTAGCAGTAGTAATAGGGCCTGTGGAAATGTGGATAACCCCGGTCAGATGAGGCTGATTCTCTAAGAGACGTCGCTGGCTGAAATGGCTCTGGAAGCGGAGCGGCGCGCAACTTGACATGAATGTTATTTTGCTGAGAAACGCCGCTCGCTCTGTGCAAAAGTGGTGGAAAACTTGGGGATAAATGACAAGCAGGCTGTGGATGACGAGGGAGACCACGCAGGGCCTGTGGATAAGTTTTCCACAGGTGGCGTGGAGAAGTCAGAGAGCCAGGAAATACCCTGTGGATAATGTGGAAAAGTTATCCACAGAATCGGTGAATAACTGGAGAGAAGGATGTCCTGACACAACAGGTCAGGATGACCGATGTGGAAAAGTTATCCACAAAACCTGTGGATAAAGTAGGAGCTGCTGCTATTTATCCACTGTTCCCTCCAGCTTATCCACCAATGCTGTGGATATCTCTGCTTTAAAAGTGGAATAGTGAAGCGGCGATCTAACTTGAAGGCTGGCGGCCTCCTTTGTCACTTCCCGCGGCAGGCAAACAGGCGGTCAATGGCCTTGGCGAAAGCCGCCAGCTTGTGTGGATAGTGTGGAAAAGTTATCCACAGAATCGGTGGATAACTGGAGAGAAGGATGTCCTGACACAACAGGTTATGATGACCGATGTGGAAAACTTATCCACAGAATCGGTGGATAAGTGCCTGTCCTCTTGTCCGAATGTGTCGGACGTATGAGGTCCAACTAGACGTTTTATGGGAGGCTGTGGATAACTTGTGGAAAAGTTATCCACCGATTCTGTGGAAAACCCTGGAAAGCCGCCAGCTTGTGTGGATAGTGTGGAAAAGTTATCCACAGAATCGGTGGATAACTGGAGAGAAGGATGTCCTGACACAACAGGTTATGATGACCGATGTGGAAAACTTATCCACAAAACCTGTGGATAACTCAGAAATGCTGCCAGCTTGTGTGGAAAAGTGAGCGGAGTGAGAAAACTTTATCGACAGGTTATCCACATTGCCTGTGGATAACCTGCCTGGAGTGTGTATAAAACTATCTGCAGGGAACTGTGAAAATGGTAGAACGCTGGTGAAACGCTACTCTTACACCGAGAGAGCGGGAACCAGGTGACCAGCTCCAGCCTGGGCTAAATAGCTATAGATCCGCAGTAGCTCGGCGACACCGCTAGCGCTGGCGGCCTGATAGCCTGCGTGGTGAGGAGGATCGCCATCGAAAACGCCGCTGATCATGCCGAGCATATTCTGACCCAGCTCGTGGAGAAATGGTTCCAGCGCACGTAAGCCCTGGCGCCAGATGTACTCCTGCCCCAGTGGGGTAGCGTTGCCGTGGTTTGGCTCCTCTCCTCTATTCCGACCATCGAGCTTCAAGAGAGCCTCGATATAGGGGCCGATTAACCATGTCCAGACGCTGCCCTGATAGAGGGCCTGGCGCTGCTCGTCGCTGCTCCTGCCCAGTCGTCCGCGATAAGCAGGATCGTGGGGGGCTAGCGTACGCAGCCCATAGGGGGTCAACAGATGGCGCGTGACCTGCTCTAGCACTTCAAGACGGTGGACAGGGACGAGGGCCGTATGGCGCAAGGAAATGGCCAGCAGCTGATTAGGGCGCAAGCTAGGGTCATGGCCGGAGGGTCCATCGAGCACATCATAAAGATAGCGGCCCTCGGCATACCAGAAACGCTGAAACCCCTCTTCGCAGCGCTGGCGCAGCTCCTGAAAGCGCCCGCTCAGATACGTGTTCCCGCCGCGTCCGCGGACTAATGCCGACCACTCCTCCATTAGCGCCAGGGCATGATACCAGAGGGCATTGACCTCGACCGCCTTGCCAGTGCGAGGCGTGACCGGACTTCCGTTGAGATAAGCGTTCATCCAGGTCAGGGCCTGGTGAGCGCTGGCGCTTCTCAACAAGCCGTCATGTGGATCAACCTGGATCCCATGCAGAGTTCCCTCCAGGTACCAGAGCAGGCTTTCCGCCAGGCGCTGATAAAGCTCGGCAATCAGCTCTTCATCGCTACTGAAGCGGAAATAGTGGTCGAGGGCATAAAGGTACCAGAGCGTCACATCAACGTTGCAGTAGTCTGTCTCGTTGAGGCGTTGGCCAGTGCGTGGTAAACGATCCGGCAGCAAGCCCTGCTTAAAGTGGCGTGCCAGTCCTCGGAGCAAGCGGCGGCACTCGTCGAAGCGTCCGGTGGCCAGCATCAACCCGGGCAGAGCGATCAGCGCATCGCGTGTGTACTCCTCCAGTCCATAGAACGTTGACAGGATCGAGAAGCGCTCTGCTTCCTGATCCGCCAGTGGCCTGCCGTAAGGCCCGTGGCCCAGGCTGACCAGGCGAGCTGGCCGCTGACGAACTAGAAAACGATCTCCTGCCTGCACAAGCAGGTGCAGAAACTCCTCGCCCTCGCGCTGAGGATTGGTGGTTCCTGTTAGAGGCAGTACCTGAAGGCGATGGGAGGTTTCTCCGCCTTCGCCAAAGTAGCGTTGTGGCTGGAGCAGAGCGCGCTGCTGCTCGATGCTCCGCCGGTAGGCCAGGGCCAGATAGTTGGGCGTCAGCGTCAACAGAGCAGGGTCCTCAGTCGTGGCCACAATGGTCAGCGTCGCCTCCTCATCTGGCCAGAGACGCGCACGAAAGACACCCGGCAGGTAGAGATCGTCCACTGCAGGTCGTCCGGCATCACGGTCAACGCGACGCAGGAAGTGCCAGTACCATACCCCTGTCGGAATAAACAGAGGTTGACTGTCGGGATGGCCGACGATGAACAGGTGATAGGGCTGAGCATCCTGGGAGGCCCGAATGGTGCAGCCTGTCACGCCGCGTGGAAAGAGCAGCTGGCCCCCTGACCATGAGGCCGACGCGGCCCCTGGCTGCTGCTCACTGCTATGGTGTACTTCTACTTGAAAGTGCCAGTCGTTGTGACCGATTTGGGGGCAGTCGAAAGGACGGTAGGCAGAGAATGGCAGCAGGGTCAGTTCCAAAATATGCTGATCCAAAGCACGATAGCGCAGATATGTGCGCTGATAGACAGGAGGGCTGGTCGAACCCGAGGCTGAGGTCGCCACACGCACGCGCTCGCTCTCCGAGCCGAGGCTGCGCTGCTCATGATTGCGCGAAAGGCGATACTGGATGCAGGTCGTATGCTGGCCGGGAATCATCCAGATCCGTTTCTCTAACATCACCCCATCGAGGCCGCCAATGCGATAGAGAAAGACTGGGAAACCTTCCTCTAAACGAAAGGCCTCCAGATGAACAAAGCCGGCGGGGCTGAGCGTGCCATCACGGTACTCGTTCGTCCCAAGATAGTAGGTGCGCTGATCAAAGACGGCCTCCTCATCGATCTTAGCCAGCAATAGCTGGGGGGGGGCCTTCTGCTCAATTGGGACGACCAGCAGACCATGCTGCATGCGTGTCAGCACGCCGGAGACAGTGCCGGCGGCATAACCTCCCAGCCCGTTCGTAATCAGCCACTCGCGCGAAATGGTCTCGTTCAGGTCACAACAGATACGGCGATCAAATGTGATGGGCATCGTGGACCCTCCAGGCCCTCTTCAATGATACGCGGCTCTCCCCGCTGGGCATCATGCTCTGCCTGTACGTTGTGCCTCACAGCACCCCTTATTTAGTGTAGCATAATAAGTGCCAGGAAGCAGCGTTTTTCACACGGTCCTTCCTACAATGTAAAAGGATTGTTCTTCTGGCGTTGCACAAATGAGCCTCGGGTGACAATCCTCCCAGGCGGGGCGTATATAACAATGCAGAGAGTGCCAGTGTAAAGCCCCGAGCGAGTGCAGATTGCTCATCTTCCCGAGGTGGGCCTTGACCTTGATCCTGCGCAACGGTCTTGGCCTCCTTTCTACCTTGTATTATGTCGACGGGCGTCCAGGTCTGCGATCAAACCGGGAGCTTGTCAATAACAGTCGAGCTATGCTACACTGCGCATATCCTTTGCACCCCATGTCGTTCTGTTAACCAGAGGAGGTGTCTGCATGGTATCCTCTCCAGTCCGCAGGGCAGGAAGCCGGCGAGTGCTACGAAGTGGGATCTTGCTGGGCATTGTGCTCATCTTCGCCCTGGCCCTGGCCGCCTGCGGTGGTTCGTCAGCGCCCGCGAGCGGCGGGGGCAATGCGAGCAACAAATACGGCCTCATTACACCGGGCGTTCTCACGGTCGGTAGCGATACAACCTATCCACCTCAGGAGTTCATTGATCCAGCTACCAACCAGCCCAAGGGCTTCGATATCGATCTCATCACGGAGATCGCCAAGCGCCTGGGGCTGCAGGTTCACGTGGTCACTGACGGCTTCGACACCATCTTTGATGACCTCTCGGCCCGACGCTTCGACCTCGTGATCTCGGCAGTCACGATCAATCCCGATCGTCAGAAGAAGTTTGATTTCATCCCCTACTTCAATGCCGGCGAGTCGCTCCTGGTCGAGCAAGGCAATCCGCTACACATCACGAGCGTTGATCAACTCTGTGGCCAGAATGTTGGCGTTCAGACTGGTACAGTGGAGCAGACTGATCTGCAGACGGCCTCGCAGAACTGCACCAAGGCTGGCAAGCCTCCCATCCATCTGACGGTGCTCAAGGATCAAACGGAAGTCGTCCAGTTGCTGGCCAACCATCGTGTGGTTGCCACCTATCAGGATTCGCCAGTGACTGACTATTATTTAAAGCAGAATCCAGGCAAGTTTGAGGTGGGCGGCTCGGTGGTCAATGCGGCCCCCGAGGGGATTATGTTCCGCAAAGGGGATACAGCTCTCTACAATGCTGTCAAGGGCGCCTTTGACGCCATGCGCAGCGATGGCACCTACAAGCAGCTCATCGACAAGTGGGGGCTGACCAGCGGCGCTATTGCTCTAATGGAGCGGCGTATCCTCCTCTAGCCTCACTGGCAGGCTCTTCGCGCATGTTACTTCAGCCTCCTTCATCTCACCTGGCGTTTGGTTGGCCCACTCCTATGGTTCGTGCTGGAGGCTGAGGGCTTGGGCAGAGTGAGCTTGTTGCCGACTGGAGCGGGGCCGCCGCTACCACAGCTGGCTGCCTCTCTCTCGCCGCCCTGATAGGAAAAAGGGTGGCAGGGACTCCCCGCTTCTGCAGTACACTATCATAAGTGAGGAAATCTGCTGGTCCAAGCAGACCAGCAAGGATGACTCAGCTGCCAGAGGTAGGAAGACATGCTCAGTTGGCTCGGCTCGCTCTGCGTCCAGCGCTAGCTAGGCTCTTGCCTGCCGGATCTAACGACCCAAGGAGATCCCCGCCATGTTCGATTGGGATGCCGTCTGGAAATTCATTGTTTCGCCCTTTTTTCTCCAGGCTGCCTGGACCACGCTCTGGCTCTCTGTCGTTGCCCAGCTTGCCGGCGTGGTCCTCGGTCTGTTTCTGGCGCTCATGCGCATGTCACGCTTCAAGTGGCTCTCCTTCCCCGTACAAGTTTATGTCTGGTTCTTCCGCGGCAGCCCGCTGCTTGTCCAGGTGCTCTTGCTCTGGGATGGGTTGCCCAAGCTGGTCCCCGGCCTGCTCTTCAGTCAGATCACCTGCATATTGATTGCCTTCTCTTTAAATGAGGCAGCCTACATGTCGGAGATCATCCGGGCGGGCATCAGCTCGGTCGACCCAGGGCAGATGGAGGCGGCGCGTGCTCTGGGCATGCGCTACTGGCTGGCTATGCGCCGCATTATTCTGCCGCAGGCAGCGCGGGTCATCATCCCTCCGCTCGGCAACGAATTCAACAATATGCTCAAGACCACCTCGATCGCTTCAGTCATTGGGCTGGAAGAGCTGACTGGTACCGCCGAGATCCTTGGGGCACCAACTTTCTCGATTTTTGAGCTGCTGATCGTGGCAACCGTCTACTACCTGCTGCTGACTACCTTGTGGGACTACTTCCAGCGCTGGATCGAGCGTCGGCTGGACCCCGAGTACGCGGCCAAGGGTGGACGGCCAGGTCGGCGCCCAGGGCAGAAGAGCTGGACCCAGCGAGTCCTGGGATTTGGCAATCCACCGTTGGAGTCTGGCGAGTTGATCGCTGGTGGACATGGAGGAGCGCGCTAAGGCGTGTGTGCTTGAAAGGAGGTCCTACCAGTGACGCAGCAGCAAAGCTATAATGGTTATCAGGAGCAAGAGCCACCACTCCCATCCGCTGTGCCTCAAGTCACTGAGAGCGCGGAGATGGTTCGTGTCGAGCAGGCAGTAAAGCGCTTCGGCGACCTGCTCGTCCTCAATAATGTCAGTATGACGGTGAAGCGTGGGCAGGTCGTGGTGATCATCGGCCCCAGCGGCTCCGGCAAGACAACCTTGCTGCGCTGCATTAATCACCTTGAGAAGATCGACAGTGGCCGCATCTACGTTGATGGGCAACTTGTCGGCTACCGTCTGGTTAATGGACGACTGGTCGAGGCCAGGGAAGCTGAGATTGCAAAGATGCGCGCTCAGATCGGCTTTGTCTTCCAGCGCTTCAATCTCTTTGCCCACATGACAGCCCTGGAGAACATTATCGAAGCTCCCGTTCATGTACTGGGCATACCACGCGACGAGGCGATTGCCCAGGCGATGGAGTTGCTGCGCAAGGTGGGCCTGGAAGAGAAAGCCCACGTCTATCCTCATAAGCTCTCGGGAGGTCAACAGCAGCGAGTGGCCATTGCACGGGCTTTGGCCATGCGACCCAAGCTGATGCTCTTCGACGAGGCAACCTCGGCCCTTGATCCCGAGCTGGTGGGCGAAGTGCTGAAGGTCATGCGCCAGCTGGCGGAGGAAGGCATGACAATGGTGGTGGTGACCCATGAGATGGGTTTTGCTCGCGATGTAGCCGATCACGTGATCTTTATGGATCACGGAGTAATTGTAGAGGAAGGTCCACCTGAGCAGATCTTCGATAATCCGCAGAACGAGCGTACCCGTAATTTTCTCGGCCTCATTGCCGCAGATTAGGAGAAGCACTATCTGGTGAGCAGGAGGAGCACAGCAGGTATGCGTCTTTACCGGGCGACACTGGCAGAAAACCGGATGCTGCGGCAGGGGCTGCACTTGCTAGAGCTAGAGGCGCCGGCGCTCGCTCAGGCGGTGCGTCCGGGCCAGTACTGCATGGTACGCTGTGCTGAGGAAGGGTCGTTTGACCCGCTGCTGCGCCGACCTTTCTTTGTGCACAGCATCGAGGGCGAGCGCTGTCGTATTCTGCTCCAGGTGCGTGGGCGTGGTACAGCCTGGCTGGCGAGGCGATCCACAGGGGAGAAGCTGGACCTGCTAGGCCCATTAGGCCAGGGCTGGCGGCTCCCGCCCCGCCTGAGTACGCTGCTACTGGTCGCTGAGGGCTTCGGTGTTGTGACACTGGCGCTGCTGGCTCAGCGCGCCAGCGAGCAGGGGCTGGCAGTGACCCTTGTTCAAGAAGTAACGCAGCTGCCAGAAGGCTATCCGGCTGCACTGTTACCGGAAGAAGTCGAGTACCATCTGGTGACGAGCGACGGCGGTGCGGGTCAGCAGCGCACGCTCTTGACAGTGCTGGGGGACTATCTCAGCTGGGCCGATGCCGTCTGTCTGGGCGTTTCACGTGAAACGGCGCTGCAGCTCCGTCGACGCTTCGAACGCCTGCGCCGCCCGGGCTTCGCCCAGGTTGCCGTGCTCCAACCCCTTGTCTGCGGTACTGGTACCTGTCTGGCCTGTGCTCTGGAGACCAGTCGAGGCCCGCGCCTCATCTGCCAGGAGGGGCCAATCTTTGACCTGCAGATCCTTATGCAGGGCTGAGAGGAGAAACCGGCCAGCGGACCACTGACCAGTGAGCTAGTGGATCACCGGCTCACTGGTCAGTGCAGCTGTCGACCTGCCTGACCCTTTCCCCTCCGCCCGGCTCCTCCCCCAGCCCGACCGCCAGAAGCAACCGAATGAAGCGATAGGGGAATCAGGGCAGCTGTAACAAGGTGATCTCAGCGAGCTGATCCAGGTCTGCTGGCTGACAGGGAAGAAGGAAATTCGGAGTAGTATCCAGCAGCTCCACAAAGGCTGCGACCACCGTTGGATCAAAGCTGGTACCGGCATCACGCCCAATACGCTCGCGAGCCATCTCTGACGAAAATGGCTCCTTGTAGGGGCGCTGCGAGGTCAAGACATCGTAAACGTCGGCCACCGTCAGAATACGCGCACTCAGGGGAATAGCCTCGCCGCGCAGTCCTGATGGATAGCCCTGGCCGTCCCAGCGCTCGTGGTGATACAAGACCGTTTCAACATAAAACGGGTCCACATCGCACCCGATCAAAATGCGAGCCCCGATGACCGGATGGCGCTGCATCTTGCGCCGTTCCTCGGCGGAGAGGGCGGCGGACTTGTGCAAAATCTCGTTGGCGATCCAGGTCTTTCCCAGATCATGGACCAAAGCCGCCAGGGCCAGATCACGGGCCTGGCCGTGCTCCCACCCCAGCTTGCTCGCCAATCGATAGGCATAGACAGCAACCCGGCGCGAGTGCTCGTAGGTTACGAGATCGCGCTCCTTTATGCTCCTGGCAAAGGCTAGCAGAATCTCTCTGCTCTCCCTGCCATCCTTCAGGGTTTTGACTGCCACCACTCTGCTCTACTCCCTCTAAGCCCACAATGGATAACGGTAAAGAGAATGAGTGCAAGACGATGAATCATATAATATAGTAATGTTTTCACTTGCTGTCTGCCCAAGCTCTTGTTTTCAGGCAGTACTTTTGTGTCACTCGTCCGCTATTTTGCTCTTCCTGAAAGCCACGCGAGCCAGCCTGGCCAGTCGCCTGGGACCGGCCCGCTTCCCTATGGGAACGCGGGCCGCTTGCTCATCCCCCAAATGGTCCCTCTTTCCGGGCCGCCTGTTTTTTAATCGTCATAATTTATGATAGACTCCTCTTACCATCCATTCTATGTGCAGGAAAGATCACTGCGACTTGTTGCACGGCAGTAAGATCGTCTCTCAGTTCAGTTGGAAGTAGCTTGCGATGACAGAAGAACTTGTGGAGGAGGGTTCAGACAAGAGGCTGGACCCTGAGCAGCAGGCGAATGAGGAGCAGGATGCGGTGTCGCGCCCGCGCGATGTGATCACGGTGGTTCTGACGGCAGATAACCATCTGGGCGCTGCCGCTGGCCAACCGATGCGCCGGCGCGAGGAGCGAGCGCGCCAGCTACGGCATGCCTTTCAACAGGCGGTGGATTTCGCGATTGGCCAGGGCGTCGATCTGTTCATCCAGGCCGGAGATCTTTTCGATTCGTTGAATCCGGCTGAGCATGAACGTAGCTTCGTGGCCGAGCGTCTGGTTCAGCTCCGTCAGGCGGGTGTGCGCACGTTTATGGTCGGTGGTTTGCACGATACGCCACCGCTGGGCCGGGCCCTCGCCGAGGGAGCGCTGCCAGCACCTCACTTGAGCTTCGCTCGCCTCGGCGCCCTCCATTATTTTGAACCGCTCTCGCCCCCTTCCCGCCCATCCGTGGCGATGGCTACGGGCGCCAGTCTGGGAAGCGGGCAGCCTCTCGTCGAGTTAGCGCCGGCCTTCTGTGAGATCGGGCAGCTACGGGTCGGCCTCTGTGGTCTGAGTGTGCGCGCAGGCCAGGAAGGCGACCCTCTGGCCTACGTTCGTCCCGCCGCTGAGCTTGAGCGTGCCCAGATCCGTATTTTGATCCTCCATGCCCCCATTGAAGGCCTGGGCACCGAACCCGTCCCTGCTGAAGCCCAGGCCCTGGTGAACCGCTCGACGTTGGCACGGCAAACAGCTTTCCAGTATATCCTGGCCGGTTACCACCATGCCTTTCAGCAGTTGCGCCTCGGCCAGTGCGAGCTGATCGTGGCTGGTCCAACTCAGCATATTGATTTCAATGACCCCGATGCCGAGCCTGGCTTTGTCTTTCTCGGTCTGGCGAGCGATGGCGTCCGCTGGTGTAAACATATCACTGTCGAGGCTGTGCGCCTGCGTCGCCTGGTTGTGCCGACCAGCGCGCTCTGGCCAGCCCCACCAACAGGGGCAGGAGCGCCCAGCGGCGAAACCGAGGCCGCGGCTTCTGCTTCTGCTACCGCTGGCTCTCCCACTGCAGTAATTCTGGAGCGCCTGCGCCCTCTCTGCGATCAACAGACGATGGTCCAGCTGAAGCTGGAGGGCGAGCTGACGCGCCAGCAATATCATCAGCTCGACCTGAACCAGATCCGCCGTTACGGCGAGCAGCATGCTTTCTCCCTGGCCATCGACGACACAGCCTTGACCCTGATGCCTGACCATGAGGCTTCCGCCAGCTCTGGCCCAGCTGAGACCACTGAGCGTTTCTCTCCTCGCGAGGAGCTGGCTGCTCTGGCCGACGAGTGGATCGCTGCCGCCTCTGATGAACAAGAGAAAAAAGCTCTGTTGGTGACAAAAGAAGTGTTGTTGACTGCTCTAGATGAGATCCATTAGCGCGAAGTGCTCTGAGCGCCCGCTCCTGTGACGCCTGATCGGTGCGCTCGCTGGTCGGAGGATCTGCACCGCTGAGCTATGTGAAGGAGATGTGGTAGCGTAAGGGCGGATCGCGGCGAGCATGCTGGCCTCTCTGCTCAACTCTCTCAAGAAACCGGCGGAGAGCGTCGCATCTCCCGAGAGGAGTGTGAACGGAGTGAAGCAGAAATGATTATTCTGAAACACCTGACAGTCGAGCGTTTCAGGCTCTTGCGAGAAATAGATCTGCACTTTCCCCAGCGCGGAAGTATCCTGATCCAGGGGCCGAACGAGGCTGGTAAATCGACGCTCTTTGAATGTATCTACTTTGCTCTCTTTGGCGAGCCACTCACTACCCATCGGGAGAAACGGGCGCTGGACGACCTCATTATGTACGGAGAGACGGAGGCCACAGTCAAGCTGACGCTCTCCGTCGGCGCCACTGAACTGGCCATCACGCGCACTATTGAACGCGGCAGCGGCCAGCGCGTTTCGCTCTTGGTCCGCCGCCTCGGCATGCCCGAGAGCGAGCCAATCACTCAGCTGCGAGCTGCTAATGAGCGCATCATTGCAGAGTTGGGCCGCCTCGATGGTGAGACGCTGCGCAATTCCTGCTTGATCGAGCAGAAGGGCCTCCAACGTCTTGAGCAGATCACTGGCCGCGAGCGCGAGGTGGCCCTGCGCCGCCTCTTGGGCCTGGAGAAGCTGACTCGCCTGGCTGAGCAGTTCCGCCTGACCCCCGAGGATGAGGAGCAGCTGCGTGAGTGCGCTGCTCGCCTGCGGCTGGCTGAGCTGCAGGCCCGCATTCCTGAGCTAAGTGCCAGGCTGGGCCAGGTCGAGGAGGCCCTGGATGCTGTCACAGTGAATGAGCATCTGGCCGAGATCGAGCAGCAAGAGGCAGAAATTGCTGAGCAGGAGAGCGCTCTCTCTACTATCCAGCAGAAACGTTCTGAGCTGAAGAGTCGCCAGGCGCGCGTGCAGCAGTTGAAGAAGGCTGAGGCAATCCTCGCTGAGCTGATTACTGCCTACGATGAGATGGCTGAGGCCCGCCGCGAGTTGCCTGAGCTGGACCGACAGATTGCTGATCTGGAACTACGCGAACGTGAAGAGCTACCGGTTCTGGAGAAGCGCGTGCGCGAGCTGGAAGATCTTTCGCGCTCGTTCGGTACTCTGGAGCGTATGGCTACTGACCTCCTGGCCACAGTGAATACGATTAAGGAATTGGAGCAGGAGGTTCAGGAGCGCACAACCTTTGAGGAGAGCCTTGAGCAGTTGGAGGCGCAAATCAGTCGCGCTCAGGCTCGCCTCGATCAGGCGCGCTTGACACGCAGCGAGCTGGAAGAGCGCCGCCGCGCCGGGCGACCCTCCCTGGAGGAGCGGCTACGGCGCCTGCGTCATCTGGCCTCTCGTTTGGAAACACTGCGTCAGGCGGAGGAGCGCTACGCCCAGCGCCTGGCGGCGCGCGAGCAGGCGGAGCAGCTGGAGAACCGCATCGAGGATGCGCGCCGTCTCCTGCGCGAGGCCGAACAGGAACAGGCTCGCTATGAGCAGGAGGTGCGCCAGACCGAGCAGCTGGTCACAACCTATGAGGAGCGCTGGCGCCGTCAGAATCTGGCACGCCAGTTAGAGGAATGGCTGCGCCTGCGCGATAAGTTACGTGGCTTGACCGAGGCTGAACGGCAGGTACGCGCTGCTTACCAGCAACATGAGCGCTGCCATCAGGAGGCCGCCGCCACTCTTAGCGTGATGCGCCGCTTGTTTGCTTTTCTGATTGTGGCCGGAATCGGCTTCGGGATCGCCGCGCTCCTGAGCTTCATATGGGCGCTCTCGCAACTTCTGGTCCCGGCGGTGATCGGCATTGTACTGGCGGCTGCCTGCGTTGCCGCTTTTGTAGTCATCTTTATCCGCTATAGTCGCGCTCGTGTCTCTGTCCAACAAGCTCTGCAGCGCGAGCAGGAGGCCCTCAATCATGTCCGCGCAATGGTGGCTACCCGTGAGGCGGCAGCCCGGGCTAACGGCGGTCAGGAAGCTCTGGCTCGCGTCGAAGAGGAGATTCGGAACCTTGGGGCTGAGGTTCCGGCTTCGCCTGATGAAGCACGGCGCGTGATCGAACAGGCCCAGGCCGAGCGCTCCTCTGTCAATGAGCAGCAGGCCCTGGCTGAGGCCCGCGAGCGCCTGGCTATCCTGCGTACACAGGTGACTCAGGCTGCTGAGAGAGTCGCCACGCTGCGCAAGCAAGCGAGCGAGTTGGAGGAGGAGGCACAGGCTAAAGATTGGGATGATATCCACAGCAAACTCCGCAGCGACCTGGTAGCTGTAGAGCAGGCTCGCCATGAGCTGGCAACGTTGATGGGTCACGAGGGCCTGCCAATCCCCACCTTCGAGGCCAACGTCTTCAATTCCCCTGCAAAGCATGCCGAGCTGCAGGCAATCATTGAGGAGGCACTCAAAACTGCCGAGCTGGAGATTGCCGCGCTCGACGGCAAGATCGACGCGATCACCGAGCTACAAGAGCAGATTAAGACTTATGAGCAGGAGCTGGAAAGCCTCCAGACTCGCAAGCAGGTGCTCCTCGGGCGCCTCGAACGCTTTCAGACGAGCGATCCCCCTCAGCAGTTGGCGCGTGCTCGCGAGCAGCAGGCTGCTCTCAGAGAGGCCTTGCAGAAGTTGACAGATTCCCTGCGCCAGCGTGTCAAGCCCCTCGGCCTGCAGTTCGGCCAGGCCCAGGTCAGCAGCGCCGAGAGCGCGGCTCGCCGCGAGCTGGAGGCCCTCCATATTACTCTCGGGCGCCGCATCGAACTGCAGGGGCGCCGCGAGCACTACGCCGCCCTCCTCAAGGAGCGCCAACAGTCGCTCTCTGGCTACTATCAGCAGCTTGCAAAGTTCAGCACGGTGCTTGGTAGCTGGATTATCCCGCCCAATCCTTTTGCCGAGACGCTCAACGGTCTGCGTACACGCTGTCAGGAGGAGCTGCAGGCAGCCAGTGAGGAGAGCATTCTGCAGGAGTTGGAGCAGCTGCAGATGCAAGAAGGAGCTGCGCGGGCCAAGATCGAACTGTGTCGGCAAGAGATCGAGGAGATCCGCGAGCAGATCCGCGCTCTGCTCGAGCTGCGTGGCCGTCCTGCCCCCCAGGGCTATCAGCGCGAGGAGATTGTGGCAGTCTGGCCTCTCGTCGGCGAGTATGGCGTCGCCGATCGCCAGCGTTTGGAAGAGGAGCGGGAGCGTCTGGAGCAAGAGCTGCAGCAGCGTGAGAAGGAGGAGCTGGAGCTTAGCCAGCAGCTCGGCACTGGCGGCGGGCAGCTGGATCTGGAGCAGACTCGCAAGCGCATGGAGCAGCAGGAACGCAGCTATCAGACCAAGAAGCGTGGAAGCATGCTAATCGCGGCGGTCATCGAGCGCTTGATGCGCAAGATGGTCCCGCGTATCGAGTACTACATGCAACAAATTCTGCCGCTCTTGACCAGCGGTCGCTATCACGATGTGCAGCTGGTGACCGAGCCGGAGGAGGGCAGCGCCAGCGGCGGGCCGCTGCGCTGGCGAGTCTGGGATTCGGCAGCTGGCGAGTATATCCCTCGCGATGCGCTCTCCAGCGGGGCGGCGGATCAGATTTCCTTCGCCCTGCGTCTGGCCTTTGCGATCGCCGCCCTCCCACGCGAGCTCAATGCCGCTCCAGGCTTTTTGCTCCTCGACGAGCCGCTCAGCTCCTTCGACCAGCGGCGAGCGCAGGCGGTGGTCGAAGTGGTGACCGGTGAGATGCTGGGACAGCACTTCGAGCAAATCTTCTTTATCTCACACAGCGGCGCTTTCGATCCCGCTCAGTTCCCCTACTATCTCTTGATCGACGGTGGACAGGTGGTCGAGAGCAACCTGCCAGTGATAACACTGCGCAGCTCGCTCAACGGCAATGGCAGCCGCCCCTCATCTGAAGAAGGACCTGAAACCAGCTCGGAAGCAACCTCGGTGGTGGCCTAGTGCTGCGAGGAACCTTCAGAACGAGGCAAGGCATCGGCGCCTGGCTGACCAATGCTCTGCGAAAACCAACGCCAGGAGGAAGCTGCTCCCAGCGAGCAGACTCCTCCTGGATGGACGGCAAGTCTGTGTTGACGACTCTTCCTGATCCTCCGCTTACTCTATCTACTATCCTTGCCTCCCCCGTCATCCTCCCTCCTCTAGAAAACGCTCTACCTCGACTTCGGCCCGCGCCAGGTCAGCACCTTCCAGCCAGATAATGCGCTGATCACGCCGAAACCAGCTCAGCTGGCGGCGGGCAAAATCATGGATCGCGTGCTTTAGATGTTCTGCCATCTCTGCCTCGTTCTCGTATTCGCCTCGCAGCAAGCGACTGATAAAACGGTACTCCAGCCCCAGGGCTTCCAGGCGCTCGTGGCTAACGCCCTGGGCCAGCAAACGACGAACCTCATCGACCATCCCCTGGCGCAGGCGCTCATCGACGCGCTGATCGATGCGGCGATAGAGTTCCGCCCGCGGCCAGTGAATACCCAGCAGAAGGCTCTCGTAGAGTGGAGCCGGTACCCCCTGCTGCTCGGAGAAGGGCCGGCCTGTGAGAAGGCAGACCTCCAAAGCACGGATCACTCGACGTGGGTTGCGGCGGTCGATGCGAGCCGCGGCGCGTGGATCACGTCTCTCTAGCTCAGCGACCAGCTCTACAAGGGGACGTTGCTCAAGCTGACGGCGCAGCTCTGGGTCAGGTGGCACCTGGGGCACCTGTAGATTGTCAACTACCAACTGGATATAGTGGGGGGAGCCACCAACCAACAAGGGCAGCTTGCCACGGCCTAAGATCGCCTCAACCGCTGCCAGGGCCTCCTCGCGAAAGCGAGCGGCGCTGTAAACTTCGCCTGGGTCGGCCACGTCAAGCAAGTGATGAGGGACAAGCGCTCGCTCCTCTGGCGTCACTTTGGCCGTGCCGATATCCAGACCGCGGTAGACCTGGCGCGAATCGGCGGAGACGATTTCTCCATTGAAGCGCTGGGCGAGCTGAATACCCAGGGCGCTCTTGCCCGAGGCAGTTGGTCCCAGCACTACCACCACTTTCCCTTTCCGCTGCGACTGTTCCCTCTCAGCGGCGCTCATTGTCTCTTTCCCATCCACAGCTACGGATGCCCGATCAGTCGATCGATGCGGAAGATCAACGCCAGGGCCACAGCAGCCCCCGTGGCTACGGCCAGCGGTGTCAGCAAGCTCAGACTGGTCCCCAATGCCAGGCTCAGGCCCAGGCTGACGCCAGTAACCATCAACAGGGCCAGCGTTGGCAAGCGGAAGCGCTTCATCGCCCAGGTCGCCCCGGCCAGCAGGCGACTGCTGATAAACTGGCTACTGCCCAGGGTACCGGCCAGAGCGGCCAGAGCAAGCAAGGTCAGGGCATGAAGGGCAGGTGCCCCATCCTGGAAAACGCTGTGCCAGGCAGGCTCCAGCAGACCAAGGGCTGCCAGGGTAGTGGCCAGTCCCGTACAGAAACGGTTCATCAGCGCTGACATCTGCCAGCGGTGATCGGCGTTCAGCAATAAGGCCCCCAGTGGGGCCAGTGGTAGTGTTGCGAGCAACGCCGGCAGGAAAGCTGGATCAGGAGGCAGAGGAGCATGAGAAAAGAAAGGCAGCTGCGAGAATAGCTCATAAAACAGAGAGGGGGTAAGCAAAGCTGCAGCAAAGACCTGCAGCCAATAGAGCCGGCGGCGCTCAGCGGGACTTGCCCGTAGCAGGTCCCAGCCACCGGGTTGGCCATACTTCGCCTTGTAAGCCTCGTCCTGGGGATTGATATAGGCTGGCAGCGCTGGGGTCATCGAACCAGAGCGTTGGCTGGGAGGTAACAAGCGTTGGCCAGCGCCGGCGCCAGCGCTGCCAGAGACCTGACCGCTGGCCGTTCTTGTCCCGCTAGCCGACACCGGCCCCGTGACGGTATAATTCATAACCTCCACCTCCACTTTCACCTCCGCTGGCTTTCCCGCCGTCTCGCCCAGAGGCGTAATCACAATGGTACCGCTATAGCGCTGCGAGCCGGCAAGCTGGCTGCTATCGACCCGCACACGCACCAATGTACTCATTCCATCAAAGCGCGTCTGATCCACGATAATCCACGGCTCTACCGGCTGGATGGTACCCTGAACAACCGAACCCTGATTGCCCGTGATCGTGAGCAACATAGGAGCAGACAGGCCCGGGTAAACCTGGCCAAAATTAATCGTGGCCGGGCGCACAATCATCAGCGGTGCCTTGCGCGGACGTGCAGGGGGACGCCCACGCGCTGCCTCAGAGGCCGCGGACGCTGTGGCACTAACGGATCTCTGGAATTTCGTGCGTAAGTGGGCATCTGGTCCCATAATCAGCTGGACCAGTCGTTCAACGCCCAGCTCGGGATCACCGGTCGTCGTCCGTAAGCGGCGCACCTTGCGGGCCAGATCGCTCTCGCCGATCTCCTCGAGCCATGACTCGATCTCCCCATTGAACAGGTAGTCAGCCCCCTCCTCGGGAAAGCGAGCGCACAACTCTGCCAGCTCTTCTGGTGTCGTGGCCTCCTGACCATTCTCAAAAGGTAATGTCCCCACACGGAAGAGAGCCCGACGGAAAACGGCCACACTTGGGTAGCGATCGTTGGGATCGAGAGAGGCCGCTTTCTCCAGCGCTCGCGCCACTGTTGACGAGACCGCTGGGTTCAGTGTGCGCGCATCTGGCAGGCCAAAACCCTTCTCGGGCAGTGCGCCCGTCAAAAGCTGGAAGAGCGTCACCGCCAGTGAGTAGATATCGGAGCGCTGATCTGTTTGAGCGCTGCCATACTGCTCTGGAGGAGCAAAACCGGGCGTGCCCAGCAGCTGGGTATCTTGCGAGGAAGAGCGACGCACCAGCCGGGCGATACCGAAGTCGATCAGCTTGATGCGCCCGTCGCGGCGCAGCATAATATTGCCCGGCTTCAAGTCGCGGAAAATCACCGGCGGCTGCTGGCTGTGTAGGTATTCCAGGACATCGCAGAGCTGACGAGCCCAACCCAACACGCGCCGCTCAGAGAAAGGCCCACCGTTCTCCTCCAGCAGCTCCTCCAGCGTCTGCCCATCGATATACTCCATCACCAGAAAATGGCGCTCACCCTCGCTGAAGAAGTCGGTAAAGGCGGGAAGGTTAGGGTGGCTGAGGCGCGATAAAATAGTAGCCTCAGCCAGAAAATTCTCCAGAGCCTTACCCTGTTCGCTAGGCGGCACGGAAGAGAGGCTCATCTCCTTCACCGCGCAGATCTCGCCCCGCTTCGTATCGCGCGCCTGGTACACTGCTCCCATGCCCCCCTGGCCGATCACACGCAGGATGATGTAGCGCTTGTGGAGCAGGGTATTGCGTCCCAGGCGTCCCGTCTGGGCATTCCCCTGACCGTTCTGTGGACTGATGGGACTGATGGCGAACCCCCTGTCTCTCCTCACGGACATCAATGCTCCTCGGTCCATCGCCGGCGCCGCCGGGCCAGCTTAACCTCCTGGCCGCTCTTGACCGGCCAGACCCGGCCAGGTAGAGGGCCTGCAGCGCCTTCGTGGCTCTCGTGCATTCCAGTATAGCATACCATTTATGGGAGATACTACCTATGCTGGATGCTATTGATACAAGTAAATTCGCGCTGCATGGTACAATCAGCATAGATGCTCTCGGCCTTCCGACCGCTCCTGCTTGCGTAGGAAAGGAGAAAGTCGCCGGGCGTCTGTCCTGCTCTACAACGTTTGAGAGCTGCAAAATCTGGTAAAGAAGATCATCCTGAAAAACGTCAATAACGGACAGGGCCAGGATCAGGCCCAAAGTCATGGGTAAGCTTTCAGAACAGGGGATAGGGAGCAAGGGACTGATCTCAGCGATCTGATCTACGCTGGAATCTGCAGTGAGGCGTGAGTGTGGCCTGGCAGAGATGTTGTGAGGGAGTGGCTCGCCTCGCTGGCTTCAGCGATAACGGGAATATGATGAAGAGCAAGCTGATCACTCAGACTGTTCAGCCGGCATTTCCACAGCCACACCTCCGGCGTTCGCTGCAGGCCATGCTGATCAGCCTGGCGCTGTTACTCGTCGGGGCACTGGTTCTGACCTGGCAAATCATGAACGGTAGCACCGGCAGCCAGGCCAGCAGCGCCAGCGTGCTGGGACCGCCAACGTTGCCAGCGGAGACCGTCAACACTATTCTGGCGTCGACCCCTATGGCTGGCACCGGTCAGGTAGTTGAAGAAGCGGCCCGCCAGACCAATATCGACGATGCCTTTGCCCTGGCCGTCTGGTACGTCGAAACGAACCAGGGAGCGGCAGGGGTTGGCCTGGGCGACCATAATCCTGGCGGCGTCCGTGCCAGCGCAAGCTATCCAAGCGATGCCGGTGGCTATACTATCTATCCTTCCTATGCCGCGGCTATTCAGGACTGGTTTTCAATCGTGCAGCAGCGCTATATCGCTCGCGGACTGACGACCGTTTATCTGATCGCCGGCCCCTACGTTGGGACGTCTAGCTCGGGTTCTTGGGCAGCTAAGGTCATGAATTTGATGACCATCTATCGCAATGAGGCTCCGCCACCAACGCCAACGCCAACCCCAACGCCGGCGACGTTGAAGTATAAGATTGCCACAACCCTACAGAACAAGAGCGGGCAGCAGGCCGATGCGGAGCGAGAGGATAGTCAGCCTCAGCCGACTGTCTCTTTCTCCACTGCTTCCTCTGCTCCGGCGATAACGGCGACCTCTGCGGCGAACGAGCTGAACAAGCCGAGCGGACAGAACGCTGTCGTGGTCGTCCTCGGCCTAAGCTCTGCGCTGGCCTTGGCTCTCGCTGCCATCTGGTTGCGCCGCCGCCAGCGTCTCCTGACCGCCTTGCTGGGCAGCGCATCGGCAGAAGTGGGGTCAAAGCCGGAGCCGGTCACCGATACGCTGGTACTCGCCACCGTGCCTATCCAGACTGCTGCAGAAACATCTCTCACCAGCCTGGTTGGCTCGCTGCCAGGACGCGATACAGATGCTTTGCCGCTCTGGAATCTACCAGCTCAGCCTGAAACCCACGAAGCTCTCTTGGCTGCCGCCAGCCACAGCGGGTCTTGGCCTGGCCCTTTCTCCCACCTGCCAGAGCTGCAGCCAATACCGGCAGGCCCCGCCCCTGCGTCTCCTATCCAGCCAGCTCCAGTAGCTGTGCCTTTGCTCGCTGGACGGAGCACAGGCCCGGGTAGCGGCCTCTTGAGCCGTTACGGCTCTGGCCATCCCCTGCCTTCTAGCGCGCAGGCTGCTCGCTCAGAGACGAGAGAGTGAGGAGGCCAAGCCGCCCCTGCTTGTTCTCCCCTCTTTCCTGGCAAGAGGAAGAGGCCATCGTTGACTGACTTTGGCCAACAGCCTCTTCCCTACTTGACGGGAAGCGCCAGATATGCTATCCTTCACTGTGCAGTGCCACCGCAGCATCCGAAGCAAGCTCGGGGCTGCGGATTCACTGTAAAGCTGGGTGACTAGCTCAATCGGTAGAGCAAGCGACTCTTAAGTGCGCCGTTGTGCTCACAGCGTCCCTGTCGGGAGAGACCCGACGCCACTGGAGCAGACGTGGCTAAAGCGCCATCTTACCTCGCGCCGAAAGGTAGCGGGGGACAACAGCATGATGGAAAAGTCGTTGTTGGGAGTCTCCAGCATCTCAGCGTCGCGCTCACTCGCCCCCGAGGTGGAGAGAGCCGATCGCATGATGCCAGCTCCTTCAACGGCAGCTAGGCCGTATATGGTCAAGCCCGCCAGGGGTTGAATCCCTCGATAGCCTGCCCTGGTGTTGTCAGCTGTGATTAGGAGGGCTGGCAAATGCTCCCATCAGGTAGGCGATTGTCCATGAAGGGAGACCTACGTACGGAGCGGGGCGTTGTGGGAACTACGGGATCACCTAAAAGTTACAGGGTTTTTCTCAGCCCCTGTGGCTCATGGTGACGGAGCGCCCATAGTACTCAAACGATCAGCGTAATGGCTGATACATGGGGAAGGGGCGCAGGAGAAGTGTCTTCAGGCGCTTCTCTGGAGAGCCGGATGCATTGAAAGGTGCACGTCCGGTTCGGGAGGGGATAACCAGCGTGATCCAGGCCGGACCTGGTGTAGTCCCGGCTTGAGACTTCTGCCGTCAGGCAGGGCTGGCTGTCTGCTTCACTCGCTAGGTTCAGGGTTCGAGTCCCTGGTCACCCACTAATTATTGTCTGCTGTATCGGTCCGTGAGCCTGCCTGGTTTATCGGCTCATGGCCTGCTTGGCCAAAGATCGTCAGGAGGCATGCTCATGGATAGAGAAGGCCGGAAGTGGTTATGAAGGCGCTCCACTTCCGGCTGTTTTTATCTGCTTCCCCGCTCCTGCTCAGGCTGCTTTGCTCTCCTGGATCTGTCGATCTCCCTCCTCGCCTCTGCAAACTTTCCCAGGGCCGCTCTTTCCAGAGGGTCTGCCCTCCTCCGCTGACGGTGTGTTTATGTTTACAGCAGAGCTGGTCGATCTCTACCGCGAGAGAGCGCTCAAGGAGCGCTCCTGCAGCTCTGCTGCCCCAATTCCCATCTTGACAGCCTTGCCGACACGCGTTAGTATATAAACAAAGATTTATACAAAATCGTCTGCGCACGCAAAGAAGGATCGACTTGGACAGATCGAGTGACTGGCGTGAACTGAAAACCATGATGAAAGCGCTGGCGGATGTGGTGCGCCTGACCATCATTTACCACCTGGCGCGGAAGCCGGAGATGACGGTCACTGCGCTCACAGACGCTCTGGAGATCAGCCAGCCCCTGGTTTCCTGGCATTTGCGGAAGCTACAGCGCGCTGGGCTGACGCGCATGCGTCGCGCCGGACGCCAGGTCTACTGTTCACTGGATAAAGAGCGCTTTCAGTATTGCCTGCAGCGGCTGCAGCAACTGGTCGATCCCGGGTTCGTGCTGGCAACGCTGCCCGTCGGGAGCGTTTCCAGAGTGGAGGCGGCGGCTGAAGTCAACCTGGAGGAGTAACCGGTGTCTGTCATCTACTGGCTGGCACGTGGCACAAGTGCGCTCGCGGGGCGTACACCCCGGCCTTTGCGCCATGCCATCGGGGCGACAGTTGGAACGGCAAGTTACCTGGCCTGGCGCTCGAAACGCCGGGTGACGCAGCGCAATATGGCTCAGATCCTGGGCCGCCCTCCCAGCGATCGCGCTGTGCGCCGGTTGGCGCGCGCCTCCTGGAGCAACTACGGGCGCTACGCCTCAGATTTCTTGAGCTTCGCCCACCTCGACATCGAAGCCATTGAGCGGCAGGGGCGCGACCTGACGCGGGGAGCCTCCTCCTGGCGTGAATATCTTCAGCAAGCGCTCCAACCCGGTCGCGGTGTGATTCTCACCACCGCTCATTTTGGCAACTGGGACCTGGCCGGCGCCATTATCGCCCGCGAGGTACCCTTCTCGGCCATCGCCGAAACCTTCGCCGATCCCCAGCTGAATGCCCTGGTGCAAAAGCAACGCCAGGATAAAGGGATCGTCATTATCCCCATGGAGCGCTCGGTCCGACCGATGTTGCGTGTTCTGCAGCAAAATCAGATGTTGGCCATTGTGATCGATCGCCCCTTGATGGAGAACGAAGGCGTTCCCGTGAGATTCTTCGGGCGCACAACGTATGTGCCCGCTGGTGCGGCAAGGCTGGCAGTAAGGACTGGCGCTGCGATTATGTCTGGTTTCGTCTGGTACGGCAGACGGGGGCAGCACTATATGCGCGCCTTTCCCCCTGTCTTCCCTCAGACTGAGGGAGACCGCGAGGCCGAAGTCGTGCGCCTGACCCAATATATCTTTGATGCGCTAGAGGAGATGGTCCGTAGCTATCCCGACCAGTGGTATATGTTTCGCCCTTTCTGGCCTGCTGCTGATCCCTAGCGGCGGAGAAAACCGCCTGACTGCTCTCTGCATTGTGCGAGAGCGGCCAGAGAGAGAAAGGCAGCTCGGGCGACGCGACAGCAAAGGCGCAGAGGCTTGCCAGGTCCTGCTTCTGTAGTGGGGCCGGAGATCGCCTACGCCAGAGACGGGACGACGGAATGCAGAGAGAACGTCACACCAGCCCAGGTAACAGGCTGGTCAGATGCCAGCGTGACTCTCAGGAGACAGGCGCTTCTCGGCAACTGCAGGCAGCCAGGAAGTTGGGTCAGGTCCTGCAAGGCAACAGGCCACGATCTTATGAAAGAAGCGCTCCTTGAGCCAGAAAACGACGACGATGTATCTGCTATTTCGCCTTGCCGCTGTCATTGTTCCGCGCTTGCCGCGTCGCTGGCTACCTGCGCTCAGCGTTCTACTAGGCTGGCTTGCCTGGATGATTGCCTTCAAAGCGCGTCGGCAGGCCACCGTCAATATGCTTCACGTGCTGGGGCCAGAGGTACAAGCTACGCGTCCTGGACGCCGGCGTCTCCGGCGCACAGTGCGCCGAATGTTTATCAACAACGCACGCAATTATCTCGAAGGCTTTTGTTTGCCCTATGTACCCGTCGAGGAGATAGTCAGCAATATCATTCCCGGGGGTGAGGAGCATCTGGCCGCCGCTCTGGCCCGTGGCAAAGGCGTGCTGATTGTCTCCGCCCACTTTGGCCCGTTCGACTATCTAAGCCAGTGGCTGGTTGCCAGAGGCTACGAGCTGGTGATTCCGGTCGAGCAGCTCAAAGATCGACGCATGCTCGAGCTGATGCTGAGCCTGCGCTGCAGCCACGGCATCAAATATCTCCCCGTAGGGAATGGCACGGCCATGCGGGCGATTCTGCGCACGCTGCGCCAGAATCAACTGGTGCTCATTACCGCCGACCGGGCCGTGGTGGGCCAGAGTGTCGAGCTGCCCTTCTTTGGCGCCACGGCTCGCCTGCCGGGAGGGCCGGCCATGTTGGCGCAGCGCACAGGCGCGGCTCTCGTTGGCGCCTTCGGCTGGCGCCTGGAGGGCACGCGCATGCAGGGCGAATTTACGCCGATTTCCCTGGCGCTTCCTGAAGAAGAGCAGCAGAATCCCGAGGCGCTCATGCGCTCAATCGTGCAGGTCATGGAACGCTACATCCGGGCCCATCCCGAGCAGTGGCTTGTCTTTGCTCCTGTCTGGCTGGATCATGCTACTGCGGGCGCAGAGGATCAAGGGCGCCAGATCGGGGCCGAGGAGAGTGGGGAGGAAGAAGGCATGGTCGGCTGCCAATAGGTTCGTCCGCTGAGTGGGTGGCGGTGAGGAGCGCACACGGCTCCTCTTCCGCTCAAGTAGCACACCTTCTCAATCCCGAAGGAGTAGTATGGCTAGACATATGAGCAATAGGATGACTGAGGAATTACGACCTGCCAGCCTGGCCAGGCGCTTGCTAGGCCGTCATCGGCAAATGACGGCTGTCGAGGCCTCTCTGGCCGGAAAGCTGGGTCGGGCCGATGTCCATATTCACAGTACCTACAGCGATGGTACAGCTACAATTGAGGAGATTCTGACCTACACCGAGCGCTTTAGCGACCTGGACGTGATCGCCATCACCGATCACGATTCCATTGAAGGCTCGCTACGTGCGCGCGACCTGTGGACCAGGGGCCATTATCGCTTTGACTACATCGTCGGCGAGGAGGTCAGTACGCGTGAGGGGCACCTGCTGGCCCTCTTTATCGAGCAGCGCATTCCACCCGGGCTGAGTATGGAGGAGAGTATCGCTCTGATCCATCAGCAAGGGGGCCTGGCTATTGTCGCTCATCCCCTGCATCGCCTCTTCCGCCATAGCTGCCAGCGTGAGGTGCTTGATCGCCTGGTCGGCTCAGATAGCGTGCAACTTGACGGTATCGAGACCTGGAATGCCAGCTTCTGCGGCATCTATGCCAATCAGGTCGCCATGCGCGCTAATCGCCGGGTCTATCGCCTGCCCGAGGTTGGCAACAGCGATGCCCATACGCTCAACGCCATTGGGCGCGGCTGCACCTGGTTTGAGGGGAAGACAGCCCACGATCTGCGCGCATCGCTGCAGGCCGGGACCACGGCCCCTGGCGGAAAGCTCTGGCAGATGTACGATTATCTGCAGCTGGCTCAGTATCACTTTAACAAGCGAAATCAGCGGAACCGTCGCGTCTTTGCGGCGTGAAGTGCGCAGGGTCTTCCTTTTGGAAGAGGCAAGCTCTTGCGAAAGTCTGGTAAAATGTTGTATGGCGCCTTTGGCTGAGTAGGAGGGGACCGTGGCCGGGCTTGCGTAAGGTCCAGGGGATAGTCGCGTCTCTACAACATTGTAAGGCAGGGAGCGACTCGTGAAAATAGGTCTCGTGACTCCATACGACTGGAGCTATCCTGGTGGAGTGCGTGAACATGTCCGCCATTTGGCGCATGAATTTCGCAAAATGGGTCTGGAGGTGCGCATCCTTGCCCCGGTCTCGGGAGATGATGAGCGGCTGGCAGAGGAGCAAGTCTATAAGATGGCCGGGGCTTCTCCCGTTCCTTTTAATGGTTCAATTGCGCGTGTGGCGCTGAACCCCTATCTCGGACGGCGCGTGCGCTCTGTACTGCAGCACGAGCGCTTTGACATTATTCACCTCCATGAGCCGTTGATTCCCGGTTTGCCGCTGACTGTGCTGCGTTTCTCGCGTGCAATCAACATAGGAACATTTCACGCCTTTGCTGCTGCCAGGATCACCTCCACGCCCTATCTGGCCTATGCATCGCTACATCCTTTCCTGCGCCCTTACTTTCGCCGGCTGGCCGGGCGCATCGCCGTTTCACCGGCGGCCTACCAGTTTGTCTCACGCTACTTTCCGGCGGACTATCGCCTGATCCCGAACGGGGTCGATCTCGAGCGTTTCAACATCTGGAACCAGCCTTTACCCTGGTTCATGGATGGGAAGCGGAACATCCTCTTTGTCGGGCGGTTTGAGAAGCGCAAGGGCGCCAAGTACCTGTTACGCGCTATCCCCACGATCCGCGAGCGCTATCCCGACACACGGTTTATTCTCGTGGGTGAAGGCGGATTGAAGCGCGGTTTCGAACGCTTTGTTGAGAAGCAGGGCTGGCAGGACGTGGTTTTTGTAGGCCGCGTCTCGGCGGAAGAACTACCACGTTACTTCGCCAGCGCTCACGTCTTCTGCGCACCCTCGATCGGCGGCGAGAGCCTGGGAGTGGTCTTGCTAGAGGCGATGGCCTCCGGTGTGCCCGTGGTGGCCAGCAACATCGAGGGCTATGCCACAGTCATCACACATGGCCTCAATGGCCTCTTAGCACCCCCTCGCGATAGCCTTGCGCTAAGCATGGCCATCTGCCGCCTGCTTGAAGATGAGCCGTTGCGGCGCCGCCTGGTTGAAGCTGGGTTACAAACAAGCCAGCAATATGCCTGGCCGCGGATCGCCCGCCGCGTGGTGGATTACTATCAGGAGCTGCTGGAGGAGCGTCAGCTGCTCCATACCCTGCGCGCGCGGGAGCCGGTCTAGCCTTCTAGCCTGATCCTCTGCGGCGCCGGCACTGTTCGCTGATTGGCGACGCTCCTCATCGCTGGATGACCCGCGCTGTGCGATGGTTGCACTGCGTCGCCCTCTCTCGTGCTCTTCGCTTCGCTCTGGCCTTTGTCAAAAGGCAAGGTCAGGGACAGGATCGCTGCTCGTTTCGTTTCGTCTGGTAGTGCGTATCTACATCATTGAGAGCGGCCCTCCGCGACAGGCTCGCCGCAAAAAAAAGAGCTAGTCCGAAGAGGGCCAGGTATGGTACAATAAAGATATGTTAAGCAGACGCATCCAGCAGCAAGTTCGACTCCTGGTGGCTTTCATTATCAGACCGCTGGCCAACCTTGGCGTGACTCCAAATATGTTGACGCTCGTCGGGCTGTTGCTTAGCGGCTTAACAGCCCTGGTGATTGCGCAGGGGTACCTGGTGGCAGGCGGTTTGCTGGTGTTGTTTGCTGGCATTTTCGACATGTTCGATGGGGCCGTGGCTCGCGTTCGCCAGGCTGCTACGACCTTTGGCGCTTTCTTCGACTCGACTCTCGACCGCTATTCGGAAAGCATCATTCTCTTTGGGTTGCTCTGGTACGTGTTGCAGCGTCCAGATCTCCATGAGCAGCTCTGGCCCTTTGGCCATGAGCAGCTCTGGATGATTGTCCTGGTGTTTGTCGCTGTCGTCGGCTCACTGATGGTTAGCTATACTAAGGCGCGCGCCGAAGGTCTGGGGCTGGAATGTAAAACAGGATTGCTTGCCCGCCCCGAACGTGTCGTCATTCTGGCCATTGGCCTGATTGCGGGCATTGAGATTTGGGCACTGGTTCTGCTGGCGGTTTTCTCCCAGGTGACCGCCCTTGAGCGCATGTTCTACGTTTGGCGCATCACTCGCCGGCAGGAGCGTGAGCGCCCCGCGCCTCAGCTGGCTCCTGCTCCCACAACGCTCGCCAGTGATCAGAAGAGCAGTGCCCGCCTCAACCGCGATCGCGAGCGCCGCGCGCGGTTCTTGGGCCGGGGCCGGGGCCGGGCCGGCGAGACCCAAGAATCACCCGCTCGCCCCGTTCCCAGCCATGTTCCGCCTCTCAGTGGCGGTATGCAGCAACAAGAGTGAATCCAAGCTTTGCGAACGGTGTAGAGGAGATCGGGATCGGACGTGTATGTAGCGTGAGGTGCCTGTCGCCAGAAGCGAAGGACAGGCAGGGCGGATAGATGGCGGCGCGCATCCGCCCATCTTTGCAACGCGGATCGGTGAAAGTACGGCGTGCACCCTATATGCTTACTCTTTGTTGTCTTGCCTTTTCCCGAGCACCCGTTGAGGTAGAGCAGACGATAGGCGAGCAATGACGGCGTCCATTCGCCCTGACAGTTCTGTGCGTCAAGTACCTCTCCACACGATCGCCTGCGCTCCGGTCCCGAATTAGTGAGACTGGAGATCTTTTTGTGACAAGAGAACATTCGCAGCCAGAGAAGAGCGACGTTGATGTGTCCGTCGCAAAGGAAGCATTTGCCTCCGAAGACGCAGCAACTCCTGCTTCTCTAGAGCCTACTGCGCCCCCCGGGGCGCAGCTGCCGGAGGGTACCGTGGAAGGGCAGAAACAACCACCTGCGCGGGAGAGTGCGGACGCGGCCCCTGGCTATGAGCTTCCGTCTCAGACGGGGGCTTCCTCCCAACACATCCAGGAAAGCGTCACTGCCTACTCACCCGCTGAACCCCTTTCCGCCTTTTCCACTCCCTCTACACCACCTGCACAGGAGGCCTTTGCGACGCGGGATGAGGAGCCTTCCCCGCTCATGGAGGGCTTTCTGCCGTTCAGCGAGGGGAATGTTCGCCCCTTCAGTGAGTTCATTGAGGAGTTCCGTCAGGCTGAAGAAGCTCGCCAGGCCGCTACCTTCGAAGCGGTGCACGAGGCTCTGGATGCCCTCAGTACCTTGAATACCCTGGGCAATCTGACTGCGCCTGCTGAAGATGAGAGCAGTTCCTCTGCTACGTCGTCGGCCTCTGGACTGCTCTCGCCACTCCCTACGGTGGCCATCCCCGGGCGCCTCTCCTTCGTGGAGAGCGGCAGCATGACGACCAGCTCGCCTGCGGCTGGTGAGACGGAGGCTGAGTCGCTGGCGCCGGCCCCTTCCCCTTCCACCGAGGCCGCCCCAGGGGCAGAAGGCAGCGCTGCGCAGGAGCAGCCTGAGCCGGCCTC
The DNA here is from genome assembly GCF_008974285.1 of Thermogemmatispora aurantia. GTDB lineage: Bacteria > Chloroflexota > Ktedonobacteria > Ktedonobacterales > Ktedonobacteraceae > Thermogemmatispora > Thermogemmatispora aurantia. The sequence continues at coordinate 124,559 of NZ_BKZV01000005.1, forward strand.
TCCTGCCGCCGAAGAGCGCTCGGCGAAGGCTGGGGAGGGCCCACAGTCAGCGGCCCAAACATCCCAGACTTCTCAGACCCCACCGGCACCTGAGAAGCCAGCGGAACGCCCGCCCTCGCCGCTGCTGCGCCCGGCTACGCGCATTCGTTTACCCCGCTATGGGCGCCTGCGCGAGCCGTTTGTCGAGGAGCGCCTCCCCTCCGAGAGCGAGAAAAGCACTGAGGAAGAGAGCCAGCCTGCCGCTGCCGCCAGTACTCAGGCTGGCGGCGAGCCTGCCTCTGCCAGCCCGGGGGCAGGCGAGAGTGGCAGCACTGAGACCACGACACCAGCCAGCGAGGAGGGACAGGTTACCCGCCCCGCACGTCGCTATCGCTTCGATCGCCCAGCAACAGCGGTCAATAGCGCTATGTTCCTGGTGAATTCATCTCAGCAGTCGACGCCACCTGAACAGCAGCGCGAGACGGGAGAGAAGCTCGCTGCTTCTGGCACCTCTGCCGTCCAGGAGGAGCGCCGGCCCGAGATTGAGCAGCCCCCGGTGGTTGCCGCTTCCAACCAGCCCCCCGAAGAGGCTTATCCTCCCTCGTCTCGTGAGATGCTGAACGAGCAGACGGTCGAGGAGCAGCGGGAAAAACAGCAAAACAAGGATAACAGGCAACAAGAGAAAGAAAAGGAACAGGAGCAGCCGGCTGCCCCTGTGGCATTGCCAGCGCAGCCGACGGCCAACGGCGCCAGGCCGGCGGCTCAGGAGACCCAGGTTCCTGCCCCTGAAGATCTGCCTCCCCTGGAGTACTCTGAGATTCAGGCGGCCACCTCACGCCGGCGCCGCCGCCGTCGTTCCAAGTCGGCGGCAGCCGCCTCCGCGCCCGCGCCCGCCAGCGAGCCGACGCCACCCCCGATCGCTCCGCCGCCTACGCCGGTCTCTCCGGTCACTGTGCCGCCCGTGACCCAGCCGGCGTCGGTATCGATCTCGCAGCCGACAGCTCCTGCCGGACTCTACCATATTATCTCCGGCACTACTATGAACCAGATGAATCTGGGCAACGAGTTCGGAGGTCCTTTCATGGCGCCAGAACCTTCGCCCGCACGCGGCAGCGTGGCTGTGCGCGAAGCTGGTGTGCGCCCCTCACGCTCCGATGTGCAGCGGAACAATGTAGTCTATCCGAATAATCGCGGGAATGACCCGATGGCTCAGTTCGCCAATACGGTCGTGCAAGCTATCCAGTCGCAAACTGACCGCATTGTGGCCGAACTGCGCCGCACTCATCAGTCGCCGACCAATGTGTCGGTCTCGATCCCCCCTCCGCCTTCGACGGAGCGGGTGGGAGTCTTCGTCGATGTGGCCAACCTGCTCTACTCTGCGCGTACGCTGCGGCTGACTATTGACTTTGGCAAGCTGCTCGACTTCCTGCGCGGCAACCGCCGCCTGGTGCGGGCCCATGCCTACTGCCCGACCAGCCCGCAGCCCGGCGATGAGCAGATGTTCCTGCAGGCCGTCAAGGGCCTGGGATACCGCATTACGACGAAGAACTATAAGACGTTCTCCAGCGGTGCAAAGAAGGCTGATCTCGATCTAGATCTGTGTATGGACGTGGTGCGGCTTGTGGAAAGCCGGGCTGTTGACTGTATTGTGCTGGTCAGCGGCGATAGCGATTTTATGCCGATGCTTGATTACTGCTCGGATCACGGCGTGCGCGTCGAGGTGGCTGCCTTCGACGAGGCAATGTCGGCCACCCTGCGCCAAAGCTGCGACCTGTTCATCAATCTCTCGGTGCTGGAGGAGATCCGCGCCTGAACATCCCTTTGCGGGAAGCACTGGGTGAGCGGTCACCGCTGTGGCCGCCAGCTTCCTCTGGAAGAACGTTGCAACTACGGCTAACTTGCACAGCATAGCACACCAGCAAGGCGGCGAGGAGCAAGGGAAGGAACGACTTACAGCTGTCCATCCTCTCTCCTCGCCGCTTTTCTTCTCTTCTCCGCTCTGCTTAGACAAGAGGATCGGCTACTAAGCATGCGCACAACCTCAACCTGCTTGCCGCGGCCCGGCGCCTGGACCTTGCTGTGTGTGAGATGTCCCCAGCCAGCGGCGTATAATTGTCATGGAACCGCTACGAGGCCTGTTCCTTGCCCGGGTGCTATCCCACCGGAACAGTCAGACGGTGCTGTCCTGGTTTCTTGAGGCTCTGCTTGTCTGTGGGTCGGCAGCTTGCTTTTGGGGATGCCAAAGACAGAAGCAGAGCGTCTTATTTGTTTGTATAGCACCACTACAATAACAGGAAGAGAGCCTTTCTACTGACACACCAGGTTCTCCGGGGAGAGAAGAAAGGAACGCGCGTATGCGAAACGGTGGCATATCAGCCCGCATCGTGGCACTGCTCACCTTATTTAGTATTCTGCTGGCTGCCTGTGGGGGAAGCAACACAGGCAGCACTGGTGGCGGAGGCGCCACCACCCCTACGGCTCAGACGCCCATCTCGGTGGCCCTCGTCACCGATATTGGTGGTTTGAACGATCGTGGCTTCAATCACTTGGCCTACGTCGGCTACACCAAGGCCATGAACGAGTTCCATTTTACGCGCCAGGTGATCGAATCCACAAACCAGGCCGATTATGTCAAGAACTTGACGCTGGCGGCTCGCAGCGCTGACCTGGTCTTCGCGGTCGGCTTCCTGATGCAGAACGCAGTCGACCAGGTGGCCCATCAGTTCCCCACTAAGAAGTTCGCTATCATCGATGGCTGTGCCGTTCCTGCGGGTAAGCAGGATTGCGAGGCGCTGCCGAATGTGGCTCCGCTCTTCTTTAAGGAACAAGAGGCTGGCTGTCTTGTTGGGGCCATCGCCGCCCAGATGGAAGTTGACGGCAAGGCCAAGATCCCCCAGCTGCGCGGCCATAATACGATTGGGGCCGTCGGCGGACTCCCCATTCCTCCTGTCACTCGCTACATCGCTGGCTACAAGTTCTGCGCTCAAAAGGTCGATCCGAGCATTACGGTGGTGATTAATTATTCCCAGGATTTCGCTGCCACCGACAAGTGTAAGGACGCTGCTCTCAGCCAGATCAATCAGCACAATGCCGATATCATTTTCCAGGTGGCCGGTGGCTGTGGCGTGGGTGCTCTCGATGCTGCCGATCAGGCAGGGGTCTTTGGCATCGGCGTTGATGCCGATCAGAACTATCTCCACCCGAAGAGCGTCATTACCAGTGCCCTTAAGAAGGTGGATGTGGCCGTCTACGATACGATCCGTGATTACGCTCATGGCAAGTTCACGAACAATCCCCCGCGCTTTGATCTGGCCCATGATGGAGTCGGCTACGGTACGCTGAGCAGCGTAGTGCCCGCTGATGCGAAGAACAAGGCTGACCAGTTCGCCGATCAGATCAGGGCCGGCACGCTGGTGGTTCCTGAGACGATTCCTTCCTGACCTGCGTCGTGAGTGGCCCGGGCACGACCAGATCGAGCCGCCCTCGAACGGCTCGATCTGGTCCTTTCTTCTCTCGCCGTTGGCCACTCCCGCTCCACTCCTCGCCCCTGAGCTGCGATGGACTCCATCCAACCGGCTCCGCTCGGGAGCCCCGCTCCATTGTTAGCCTTGCTCCGTTGTGAGCTATCGTGGCTGCACTCCGGCTGCCAAGGGCTTACTGGCACACAGCCTGGTTTTGGTCTTCCTCAGACGCTGCTTGTCTCTGCCCTGTGGCAATGCTATCATTACAAGTCAGTTTTTATGTGTCGTAACCGAGCACAGAGCCTGGCAGAAGGCTAGCCGCTTCTTCCTCCTGCCTGGTGACTGCTGATCTGGGAGGATTCGCTCTATGGCCTTGCAGACTGCTCAACCGCGCTCACCTACTCCCCCGGCGTTGGAGACCAGGTCAACCGCCTGGCTGCTCTGGCTGCGCAGGGTTGGCGCCGGGCTAGGGCGTCCGCTGCTAGCCCTGCTCCTGGCGCTGGTCGCCGGCGTGATTGTAATCATGATTACCGCTTCCGGCTCGCTCGTCGACCGTTTCAATGCCTCCTTGCTGGCCTACGGCTACCTCTTCGTGGGAGCCTTTGGCAACGCCGCCAATCTCTCATTCTCGCTGGTCAATGTCACCCCCCTCATTTTTACGGGCCTCTCGGTGGCCATTGCCTATCGGGCCCGCCTCTTTAATATCGGGGCCGAGGGCCAGTTTGCTGCCGGAACCATTCTGGCGGCGATCGTCGGCCTCAAGTGCTCGACATGGCCTGGCTGGCTGCTGGTGCCGCTGATGATCGTGACTGGGGCTTTGGCCGGTGCGGTCTGGGGAGGGATCGTCGGTCTGCTCAAAGCCTGGCGCGGCGCTCATGAAGTGGTGACGACGATCATGCTCAACTGGATTATTTTCTATGTCAGTGACTGGCTGGTTTCGGGTCCACTGCAAGCCCCCGGCCAGGCTGATCAGACGCTCTCTATGCCCCCGCAGACGCATCTCCCGAAACTCTCGGTACTCTACAATCAGACGCTTGGCCATTTCCTTCCCACCATTAGTCAGCCTGAGCAGTACATTGTGGACATTAGTTTCCTCTTCGCGCTCGTGGCTCTGGTAGCCTACTGGTTCCTGATGACACGCACGACCTTCGGATACGAGACGCGTGTGGTGGGGGAAAATCCTCGTGCCGCTCAGTATGCCGGGATCTCGGTGAAGCGCAATGTGGTGCTGGTGATGGCGCTGGCTGGTCTCTTTGCCGGCCTGGGAGGGACACTGCAGCTGATGGGACAGTATCCTTACGAGGTTATCGGCCAGGTATTCCGTAATGATACCACTGGCTTCGATGCAATTGGTGTGGCCTTGCTGGGACGTATGACCGCCATCGGCATCTTTCTGGGGGCCTTGCTCTTTGGAGGTATGCGCCAGGGTGGCTCTCTGATGCAGTTGAAGGCCAATGTCCCTGGCGACCTGGTCTATATTATCGAAGCGCTGGTCCTCTTTAGTATCGCTGTCCAGTTCCTCCCGGTAATCCAGCAGACTATCGTTAAGCGCTTCTCGGCGGCACGTCGACCGACGGTGGTGGCTGCGCTCGCCGGTGGCGTGATCGACCTGGACCAGGAGCCAACCAATGGGGCGGAGGCTCCAACAATGAATGATCCGCTGCTGCCCGGGACCGGGAGAGCCGCCCTGGCTGATGGGCAGGGACAGGCTCAGACTCCGGCTCAGGAGCGTCAACATCAGCAGAATGGGGAGGCGTGAAGCGTGTTCTGGCCTATCTTTTTACGGGTAATTACCTCTGGCGATCTCTGGCAGGCTTCTCTGCAGTTTGCCGCTCTCCTGTTGCTGCCAGCTCTGGGTGGCGTCATCTCGGAGCGCAGCGGCGTGGTGAACATTGCGATGGAGGGCATGATGTTGATCGGCTGCTACGTTGGGGTGGTGGTCACCCTGGCCAGCCATAGTGTCCTCGTCGGGCTGCTGGCTGCCATCGTTGCTGGCGGCTTGCTGGCTCTGGTGCACGGTGTAGTCTCAATTCATCTCAAGGCCGACCAGATTATCAGTGGTATTGCTATCAATGTCGCCGCTCTGGGACTGACCAACTACCTCAATATTGTGCAGACCGGTGGCCAGGGCATCCCCACTCTCGCCTCTAATTTGCGCCTTCCCGTGCTGAACTGGGGGCCGCTGGCGCAGCTCCCCTTTCTTGGTCAGGTGCTCTTTCAGCAGAATGTCGTGTTCTACGTGACGATCGTCATCCTGGTCGGTCTGCAGTTCCTGCTATTCAGAACGAATCTGGGCCTGCGTATCCGGGCTGTGGGAGAGCATCCGCAGGCCGCAGACACTGCCGGCGTCTCCGTACGTCTGATCCGTTATGCCTGTGTTGTCGCCAGCGGCCTGCTCTCGGGACTGGCAGGGGCTTTCCTGGCCTTGGGCGTGGCTGGCACTTTTAATTCCAATATGACTGCCGGGCGTGGCTTCATTGCGCTGGCGGCGGTGGTCTTTGGGAAATACACGCCGCTGGGGGCCGCCGGGGCCTGTCTGATTTTTGGCCTGGGCCTGGCCTTAAGCGTACGCCTGCAGGATACGGGCATTGATTCCAATTTGCTGGCAACGTTGCCCTACATTCTCACCATTATTGCTCTGATCGGACTGGTCGGGCGCACTGTAGCTCCGGCTGCCGATGGCGTGCCCTACGAGCCGGGCAGTGCCGAATAGCAGGCATCACAAGCGCCCGAGGAGGTCAAGGAAGCATGCACGAACAGGACAAGGCGCCTCTCGCTCAGGCAGCAAGTCCAGACCTGGCTGCCTCACCCTATGCAGTGGAGATGCGCGATATCTGCAAAGCCTGGCCCGGCGTGGTGGCGAACGATCACGTGAACTTGCGCGTCCGGCGAGGCGAGATTCATGCTCTGGTCGGAGAGAATGGGGCTGGCAAGACAACCCTCATGAACATTCTCTACGGGCTGGTGCGCCCCGATAGCGGGGAGATCTATATCAACGGTGAGCGTGTTCATATTAGCGGCCCCCGCGATGCTATTCGCCTCCATATCGGCATGGTGCATCAGCATTTCATGCTCATTCCCCCGCTGACGGTGGCTGAGAACATTGTGCTGGGCCAGGAGCCGGGTGGTCCTTTGGCCGTCTATGATCGACGGCGTGCCCGTGAGCTGGTGCTCCAGCTCAGTGCTCGTTATGGCCTGCCTATTGATCCCGATACCCGCATCGAAAAGCTCTCTGTTGGCCTGCAACAACGCGTAGAGATTCTCAAAGCCCTCTACCGGGCCGCTGACATCCTCATTCTGGATGAGCCAACCGGTGTGCTGACGCCCCAGGAGACTTATGAGCTGTTCGATGTGCTACGCGCTCTTTCTCGTCAGGGGAAAACGGTCATATTCATTACTCATAAGCTGCGTGAGGTGCTCGACCTCACTGATCGGGTGACGGTTCTGCGTCGCGGGCGCAACGTCGGCGAGCTGGTGACTCGCGAGGCGAATCAGGCGGAGATTGCACGTCTGATGGTAGGACGCGAGGTTCTTCTGCGCGTTGAGAAACGTCCAGCGCGGCCAGGGCCAGTGGTGCTGCGCGTGGAGAATCTGCATGCCAGCTCCGATCGGGGGCTGGAAGCGCTGCAGGGGGTCAGCTTTGAGGTGCATGCTGGCGAGATCCTGGGTATCGCTGGCGTGGAAGGCAACGGCCAAAGCGAGCTGGTCGAGGTCCTGAGCGGGATGCGCCGTGCCACGGCGGGCCGCGTTACCGTTACCCATGCGAGCGGTCAGCAGATTGGCAAAACCTACGACATTACCAGCATGAATGCGCGCGAGGTGCGTCTCGTTGGGGTGGCGCACATTCCCGAGGACCGGCGCGGCAGTGGTTTGGTGCTCAGCGATACTATTGAAAGCAACACTATCCTGGGACGCGAGCGCTGGCCGCGCTTTGCCTGGGCGCGCTTCATCCTGCGTCTAGGCGAGGTTGCTCTGTGGGCGCGACGCCTGGTGCGTGAATTCGATGTTCGCACACCGAGCACCAGGCTGCCGGTGCGCGCTCTCTCCGGCGGTAACCAGCAGAAAGTAATTGTGGCGCGCGAATTCGCCGCTGATCCACAGCTGCTGATCGCGGCCCAGCCAACACGTGGCGTCGATATTGGCGCCATCGAGTTTATTCATCGACGTCTGGTTGAGCAGCGTGACGCTGGTAAAGCCATCTTGCTCGTCTCCGCCGAGCTGGACGAGATCCGCTCGCTATCCGATCGTATCGCTGTAATGTACGAGGGGAGGATTGTTGATATCGTCACGCCGGAGGCCAGCGAGGAGGAGCTGGGACTGCTCATGACAGGCGGGCGCCCGTCGGGAGCCTCACGAGAGGAAGAGGCGCAGACGACGGGTGACTTGGGAGCATGAGCGGAACAGGAAAGAGGCCGCGGCTCAACTGGAAGACCCGCCGCTCTTGACCGTGTCTCCTGGCTGTGATCTCGATCCCGTCTAACCTGAGCGGGCAGGCTTCTCCGCTCTGCCGCGCCGGTTCCAGGGTCTGGCTACCTCCTCCTCGTGGTCTGCCTGAGATGAGAGGCTGCGGACAGGACCTAGTAGCGCAGGCCCAGCACGCGCAAGAGACGAGCAACGTCGCTGGCGAGGCAGACATCGTGGCTGGCCAGCGCGGCCTGCCCGGTCTCCTGTAGTAGCTGCACCGCCTCGGGCGTCTTCAGGTCATCATCTAAGAGGGACTCGAAGTGAGCGCGCAGCTCGCTGCTGCTCTCCGTGGTCTCCGCCGGGCAGCCAGCGGCCAGGGCAGCCACCTCCTCGAAAAGGGCTGCTTGCCGGCTAGCCAGCTGCAGATCGGCAGGGAAGCATTCCCAGGGCTGGCGATAATGGTGATTCAGCAGCAGGAGGCGGATCGCATTGGCGCTATACTGCTTCAGCAGGTCGCTGACCAGGGTCAGGTTGCCCAGCGACTTGCTCATCTTCTCTCCCTGCTGGTAGACCATGCCGGTGTGCAGCCAATAGCGGACGAAAGGCGCCTTGCCCGTGTAGTGCTCAGATTGGGCGATCTCGCAAGTATGGTGAGGGAAAGCCAGATCGGCCCCGCCGCCGTGGATATCGAGCTGCTCCCCCAGGTAGTGGAGTGCCATCGCACTGCATTCAATATGCCACCCCGGGCGTCCCGGTCCCCAGGGGCTGGGCCAGGCAGGCTCACCGGGAGCCTGTGCCTGCCAGAGAACAAAATCCAGTGGATCGCGTTTGCGCCGGTCATCAGGATAATTGCCGCGCTCGTTGGCCACCGCTAGCATGGCGTTGTAGTCGTTGAGGCCGATGGCGCGCCCCAGAACACCGAAGTCGGGATCATGACGCACATCGTAGTAGACGCAGCCATCGCTCACGTAGGCATAGCCGCGCTCGATCAGTTGCTGCACTATCTCGATAATGTGTGGAATCTCATCGGTTGCGCGCACGTAGAAAGTCGGGCGGCGGACATTGAGCGCATCCATATCGCGCAGAAACCTCTCGGTCTCGCGCCTGCCCAGCTCGTCCCAGGGCACACCCAGTTCGCGCGCCTTGCGCAAAATATCGTCATCGATGTCCGTGACATTCTGCACATAGCGCACAGAGTAACCACGGAATTCCAGATAGCGAATGAGCGTATCGAAAGAAGCGTAGGTGAAGGCATGACCCAGGTGGGTAGTATCGTAGGGAGTCACCCCACACACGTAGATACGCACATTGTTCCCTTCGAGAGGTACAAACGTCTCCACTCGCTGGGTGAGCGTATTAAACAGCTTCATGGCGTTCTCCAAGACCGAACAGGCGCGTGGCGTTCGCTGTAGTGATCTGAGCGATTTCGTCCAGCGTCAGGCCCCGGATCTCGGCTAGCTTCTGGGCCACATGCTTCACGAAGAGCGGCTCGTTGCGTCTGGCGCGCAGGGGCAAAGGGACAAGATAGGGACTATCGGTCTCGACCAGCACGCGATCGAGGGGAACCATGCTGGCGACCGCGGGCAGGGCGTTGCCCGGGCGGGTCAAAGGGCCAGCGAAGGAGAGCATGAAGCCCTCGAAGGAAAGGCATTCCTCAGCCTGGGCTACATCGCCCGAGAAGCAGTGGAAGACCCCACGCAGCCCCCGGCCATGAGCACGCAGCAGCTCAATCACATCTTCGTGAGCATCGCGCACGTGGATAATACAGGGGAGGTTGCAGCTGCGCGCAAGCTCCAGGTGGGCACAGAAGACCGCCCTCTGCACATCACGTGGTGAAAGCATGCGAAAGTAATCAAGCCCAAATTCGCCAATGGCCACCACCTCGGGCGCGCCTGCCAGACTGCGCAGTTGAGCCTCTACCTCCTCGTTGTAAGAGGTGGCCTCGTGAGGATGCACGCCAACGGCGGCGAAGATCTGACCCCGATAGCTCTGGGCCAGAGCTAGTGCCGCACGGCTCGACTCCAGATCGCAGCCGGGATCAACAATGCAGCCGATCCCCCCTGCGAATGCGGCGCGCAGCACCGCATCGCGATCTTTCTGAAAACGGGGAGCATCGACATGGGCGTGGCTATCAACAAGCAACCGCTGCATCCTTTCCTCTGTGAACAGGAAGACACGCAAAAAAAAGAAGGGTCAACGCTGGCTTGTTCTTTGTCTGTTCAAGAGCTTTCTTTAGTATAGTCTATCGCTGAAATGGATGTCAACAACACGGCGGTGATGGTAGGCGGGCCGGGCACACGCGTCCCAGCTCGGGCTGAGTTTTCAGCGGGCTGGGCCGCCTTCAGGTCAGGCCAGGTCAGAACCCTATAAAAAAATACACAGGGAGGCCCCAGGCAAAATCAGGTGATTACCTGATGCCTGGCACTTTGCCATACGCTACGATAAGCAGGAACATCTTGAGCCATGCTGTCAGAGCATGGCATCTGGCACTCGCGATCAAGAGGATGTTTCTGGAGGAGAGAGAATCGCATGCAGAATCTCGCGCCACAGGTTGTATCAATTGCTGATGCGTGCCTGGGTGGCTTGCACGGTCGTTCCGCCCTGCTGATTGGACCGGAGGAGCTACGGCGGCCCTTTGTGCAATTGCTGAAGCAAGCTGGTATGCAGTCTATCTATGAGGAAGAGAGTGCAAATCAACTGGACAGGCTACTGCCGCAAGTACAGTTGCTTATCAGCATCCCGGCGGCAGCACCTGCCACGCCGCTTATTTCCGCGGCGGCCATTGCCCAGGGGTGCGGCAGTCGCCAGGTTCCCTTAATCATTTTGGATCTAGCGCGTAGTCCTTCCGTTGAAGAAATGGTCGGCCTGTTGCCCTTTGTCTGCCTCTATACCCCTGCCGACCTCCAGCGTATTCTCCGCAACAGCTGTGCTAAAGCGAGCTGATTCTATGGTACCATAAGAATGGCCACAGAAAGTCTTGTCTTGAGGTCCTAGCTGGCCGCTCTTCTGTTGAGAAAGCTGTCATCTGCCTGCTCCCAGGTGCAGGGAACGAATGAGGACGTTATGGAAGTGATCAAGATCTCTCCCCGCGGCTACTGCTATGGCGTCGTTGACGCTTTGCAGATTGCTCGTCGGGCTGCCAAAGATCCAATGCTGCCCCGTCCAATCCATATCATTGGCCAGATCGTTCACAATCGTCATGCCATTGAAGAGCTGACCGCCCTCGGCATCATTACCCTCGATGGGCCGAACCGTGCGGCGATCCTTGAGCAGGTCAAAGAAGGAACAGTGATCTTTACCGCGCATGGCGTCTCGCCCCTGGTCAAGGAGCGAGCACGTGAGCGCGGCCTCTACTGTATTGATGCTACCTGTCCTGATGTGACCAAGACCCATGATCTGGTGCGCGAGCTGGTAGCGGAAGGCTACTATATTCTCTACATTGGCAAGAAAGGACACCCTGAGCCCGAGGGAGTCATGGGAGAGGTCCCGGGCCATATCAGCCTCATCGAGAGCGAGGCCGACGTCGATGCACTGCAGCTCACGCCCGAGCAGGAAAAGAAACTGGCCATCTCGACACAGACCACGCTCTCGCAATGGGACACGCAGCGCATCATCGACTACATCAAGGCCCGTTATCCCCAGGTCAAGGTCTACATTGACATCTGTGCTGCCACACAGCTCAGACAAGAGGCAGTGGTGCGGCAGGCGAAGGGGGCCGATCTTACGATCGTGGTAGGTGATCCCCGAAGTAACAACACCAACCGTCTTGTGCAAGTCTCAGAAGAGCTAGCCGGCGTTCCTGCCGTCCGCATCGAAGATCTCTCCGAGCTGAAACCGGAATGGCTCAAAGGCAAGAGGCGCGTCGCGGTGACAGCTGGAGCCTCGACCCCCAGTCAGATCACGCGCGAAGTGATCCGTTTTCTTGAGCAATACGAGCCAGAGCCCTAGCGCGGCAGAGCTGCCCTGGTCTGCCTTGGGTGTGGCTCATATGAGGCTGAGTGAGTGAAACGGGCTGCCGGCCCCTGTCCTCGCTTGGAAGAAGCATCTCCTCTCGCCTCGGCTCTCGCGCCGGCGCTGAGTCGCTGCTCGAGGGGCAACCGCCAGGCCGCCTTTGCGCTCTGTCTTGTCCTCCCCGCACAAGACCAGGTCCGGGCCTCAACGACGAGGCTCAGGCCCGGACCAGTCGCCGCCGGCCAGTCCTGGAGGCGACATCTTGCTCTTTGCTCCCTCCTCTGCGACATGCTTCACTGGGGTCCAAGCAGCGTATGGCGAATCAGCGTCAGGTGGGTTAGAGGGCCAAGACCACCGGGTACTGGGGTCAGAAATGAGGCCACGCGGGCTACGCTCTCGCGATCGACGTCGCCCACCACCTTCCCATCAACCGTGGTAATGCCGGCGTCCAGCACCACCGCCCCTGGCTTCACCATCTCGCCGGTGATCAGCCCTGGCTTGCCCGCGCTGACTACCAAAATATCCGCGCTGCGGGTAATCTCAGCCAGGTCGCGGGTCTGTGAGTGGCAGATGGTGACCGTAGCATCCTCACGCATCAGCGTCAGCGCGATCGGCTTCCCCCCGATATTGCTCCGACCCACGATGACCGCATGCTGACCGGCCACGCGGATGCCAGCCTCGCGCAGCACCGTTAGCACCACATCAGCGGTCGAGGGGATAAAGCTAGGAAAGCCGAGCAGGAGATTGCCGGCATTGCGTGGCCCGAGGCCATCAACATCCTTTTCGGGGCGCAGGACCTCGGTCACCACGCGCTGGCGAATATGGTCCGGCAAAGGCAACAGTAGCACGATCCCGTCAGTCGTTGGGGCCTCGCTCAGCGTGGCGACCTCTGAGCGGATCTCCTCCTCATCTACCTCGAATGGGTAGGCCAGCGTCACGCAGCTCAGACCAATGTGGCGGCAGGAGCGGACCAACTGGCGGCTGTAGACCTCAGCGGCGGGATCACGGCCAATGATAATTTGCGCCAGGCGCGCCGAGCGGCGGTGCTGCTTGCGAAACTCGGCTGCCTCCTGCTGTAACTCAGCCATCATGCGTGCCGCCAGGGGGCGGCTGTCGAAGATCGTAGCAGACATCAAGAAGCCTCCTTCCTCCACAGGCGAAATCTCCTGGCGTCCATCATACCATAGCCGAGAATGCGGCGCTGCGTCGTTCTACCCTGTGGTCCGGCGCCCAGGATAGAACGACGACCAGTAAGCATGGTCGAGAAGGAGAAAGGGAGCGAGGAAGGCGCTTTCAGGCCAGCGTCGCCCGCGGCTCTGCCCGCTGCACCAGGAGCAGCAAGAGAATGCCAAGCGGCGCCAGCTCCAGGAAGGCCACACCTGCCGTAATGCCCAGGCGACCGGCGATGAGCCCTACAATACTGGGCAAGACCACAGAGAAAGGTGTGCCCAGGCTCAGCAAGGCTCGACCCGTGCCCGAGCGGCCCGGCAAGCGCTCATAGACCTGGGCCCGGGCCAGCGGGAACCAGGAGATCGAGCTGGCCCCCACCACGCAGAGCAGCAGACCGGCCAGCCAGAACGAATGCGTCAGCAGCAAGGCTGTCATTCCGATCAGGGCCACCAGCGCTGAGCCAGCCAGGACCTGGCGCACTGTCAGTCCCAGTGCCAGCAGCAGCTCACAGATCACCAGACCAGCGAATCCGGAAGCGCTCTCAAATGTAATCAGACTCTCTACCATATCGTCAGATAAATGGAGTGTGTCTTGTAGATAGAGTGAAACGAATGAACGATAGACTTCGTCAAGCATCACGGGCAACGTGGCGATCACGACCCAGCCGAGCAGGAGAGGATTACGCAGCGCCGCCACAAAGCCCTCCGCCAGGAGACCCAGACGCGAGCGCCGCCCCTCGCTGCGCTCCACCTGGGGGAAGCGCAGGGCGCAGGAAAACAAGGCCACCACCAACCAGATTGCCGCGGCCAGCCAGCAGAGACTGGCCCAACCCAGAGCCAGCAGCGCAATAATAGTCACCGTCAGCGGGGTCAGAAAATCACCCAAATTGCCGATGAAGGCCAGACGCAGCATCGTACGCGTACTGCGGTGGGGATTCTCATCGATCAGCGAAGACTGCGCCGCTCCCAGGGCGATATCGTTAGAGGGATAAAGCAAGGCGAACGCTAACAGAATAACGGCGAACGAGCGGGCCAGGCCGGCCAGCACGAACGAGCCAGAGAGCACCAGCAGGCCGCCAATGACCCAGATCTTCTTCGACTTCCCCAGGTCACTCAGCACGTTGCTCAAAGGCTCCAACACCATTGACATCGCCGCCCCCAGTGTAAAAAGCAGGCCGATCTGCGTATAGGTCATCGGTACCTGGTGGCGCAGGAGGGGTAAGCCAATAGTGGGAATGCCCGAGAGCATTTCCTCTAACAGGGTGATGCTAAAAAGTGTCAAGCGCAGAGGTGAGAGGGAGGAGCGGCCCGAGAAGGCCCGTGTGAAGAGCATGAGACCTCCTTCTTTCATGTCTGGCTCCGGGCAACAAGCGGGCGCCGTGCGATCTGGCTTTGCTGGTAGGGCGCGGCAAGCGCAGATGTGCAGCACCGCTGTCGGCCTTCGCCGTTGCTCCTGTGAGGCATTCTTCGTAGCTAGAATTTTCTTGCTACTATTCAGTATACTATAAAATGCAAATATATGCTATTATCTGTAACAAGCTAGCAGTATTATCTGCTCTTTTTATAGAAAGCGGCCTGTTTTTGTATGGGAGAGGAGGGGGAGATGAGCAGTGAGCCGGGCCGGAGGCTGGGAGAGGAGGGCTAAGTACTTTAGTACCAAAAAGAGAGCTTCAATGCAGGATTGTAGTAACCTAGTGACAAAATGAAGGTGAACTTGTTGGCAGGTGCCCATTCTGAGTAGAGAAGAGAGAAGGAAGAAAGCGAAGCCCACATGCCTGGGAACAGACAGGTTTTCGAGACAGCAATGGATGCCGCCGACCGCTACCGTTGGGATAGCAAGTGGACGGAGGCAGCCCGCGAGTATCAGCGGGCGCTGGCAGAGTTCCCAGACGACACAGCGGCGCATGAGGGCCTGGGCTTCTGCTATATGCAGACCAAGCAGTGGCAGCAGGCGCTGGATGAATATGAGTATCTGCTGAAGCGCAAGCCTCATGATATCATTGTGCTAAGCAAAGTCGCCGAGTTGTATGGCTGGTTGAGCAGGCGCGAGGAGGCTTACAATGCCTATCTGCAGCTTGCTGATCTTTACGCCCAAGCTGGCCAGGGAGCACGGGCGGAGGCCGCCTGGCAGAAGGCGCTTCAGTTCTCGCCTGCTAGCCCTGAACCTCACGAGCGGCTCGCAAACTACTACGCAGAGAAGAAAGATCTGTCGTTGATGATACAGGAGCGCCTGGCTGCCGCCAGGGGCTATCTGCTCCGAAATGACCTGGCAGCAGCCCGCGCTCAATGTGAAGAGGTCCTGCGTGTCGATGTCTCCAACGCTGAGGCGCGGTCGCTTCTGGAGCAGATCGCTGGTCTGCCGCAGCGGCCCGCAGGCTCAGCAGGCTCGCTGGCCGGCGAGGCCCTGGCGGGCGCGCCCTCCGGTGAGGATGGATACGCAGGTCAGGAGGCTTCTTTCACTGGTAGCCCGGTCGCCGGCCCTGCCGCACCGGGCAACATAAGCGGAGGTAATACTGGCATCATGGGTAACATGGGTAGCGCGGGCAATTTCGGCGGCATGGGGAACCCGGGGCAGGCTCTCGCCCCTGCAGGCCCCGCTGGCGGAGGAGCAGCTCCGCAGAGACGGATCACGGCAAGCCAGGTTACGGGCATTTTGCGTCAGGCGCAGGCTTTCCAGGCCCAGGGTCGCTACAACGATGCCATCGATCTCTGTGAGCAGATCCTCGAAAGCGGCTTCGATCGTCCCGATGCTCGCTATTTTCTGGGCTGGCTTTATCAGGAGCAGAAGCGTTGGGATGACGCGATTCGCCAGTTCCAGATGCTGCTCAATGACCCTGAATACGCGCTTTCTTGCTACTACGCCCTGGGACAATGCTATCGCGCGCGCGGCGATCTGCGCACGGCCACCGTCCATTTCGATGAGGCTGTCGACCGCGTCAATCTCGATGCCCTGACGATTGAGGAGGCAGATCAGCTGGTCCAGCTCTGTCAGGAAGCGGCAGAGGCCCATCGCTTGCTCGGTGAGCAGGAGCAGGCCCTGACAATCTACAACGCGCTGCTTGGCTTCCTGCGCAGCCGTGGCTGGAGCGACAAAGTCGCTCAGGTGGAGCTGCTCTTGAAGCAGATGCAGAGTGCGCCTTCTTCTCCTCAGCCCAGTACGCCGCCACCTTCCTTGCAACAGCAACAGCTGCAGGCTCCCCCAGGACTGCCACCTGAGCAGCCGGCGCCCCCATCCATCCAGGATGCGGCGACCATGATGTTCTCGGTGCCCGGCCCCGGCCCAGCCGCGGCTCCTCAGCCTCCCGCCGCTCCTGTTGCGCCGGCCCCAGCCGCGGCTCCAGCAGCTCCTGCTCCAGCGCCGGCACCCTCTGCCGCGTCTGCCGCCGGCGAGTTACCTGACTGGCTGACGGGTATTCTCAATGAGCCTGCGCCAGCACAGCCGGCTCCAGCCGCGGCTCCGGCTGCCCCCGCGCCGCAGCCAGCGACTCCGGCAGCTCCGCCCCAGTCGCCTACGGCTCCTAATCCACCGGCCCCGGCTTCGTCGGCTTCCTGGCTGACCGATAGCCCAACCCGACAGGTGGAGCTCCAGCCCCCGGCCCCGGCGGCTCCGCCAGCTCCGGCTCCTGTCCCGGCTCCGGCTCCAGACCCATTCCCTGCTCAGGGCCAGGTGCCGGCACCACCAGCGGCTCCGCCCGTTGCCGCCGCTCCGGCTCCCGCCCCCTTGACGCTGGAGCAGCTCAGCCCGGCTTCTCCGACCCCTCCATCTTCTACCAGGGATAATGTTGAGGAGCTGCTGAGTAAAATCGCCGGTAATACGGCCCGTGATGAGTCGTTACAGCAGGTGGCTGGCGCCGTGCTCGCCAGCACGGCTTCGCTGCCCGAAGGCATCCGTATGCAGGTGGTGCGCTCGATGCAGGACATCCAGCGCTACATCGAGCATGGCTTGCTGAATCCTGCCATCGATGAGTGCTTGAAGGTCATCGAGATTGCTCCCCAGTATCTGGATGTCCATCAAGTACTCTGCGAGATCTATGTGCGCCAGGGCCGCATCGAGCAGGCGATCACGAAATATGCCATCCTGGTCGATACCTATATCGCCAATGGACGCATCGACGACGCGATCGCTACCTATCGGCGTATCCTGCAGCTGGAGCCGAATAATCTGACCTATCGCATGCGCCTGATCAATCTGCTCTCCTCACACGGAAACAAGGAGGATCTGCTACGCGAGCGGACTCAAGCCGCCGAGGCGTATCTGCGCCTGGGTTACATGGATCGTGCTCTCAGTGAGTTGGAGCAGGCGCTGCAGGAAAGCCCAACAAGTGTGCCTACTCGCTTGAACTATGCTCTGGCTCTCCAAAAGCTCGGTCGCTCTCAGCAGGCAGCCTCTGAGTACCAGCGCGTGCTGCAGGTCGACCCGCGTAATATCGTGGCCCTGGTTCGCTGGCATCTCCTGATGATTACAGGGGCCGCCCCCTCGGGGCGCGCCTCGGCTCTGGAACTGCTGACCCGCATTCGCTGGCAATTGCGCGGTCAGGGCCAGCGTCATTATGAGGTGGTGGCACGCGAGTATACGCAGGCCCTCGAATTGCAGCCGGGGAACGCGGATCTCCATTTCTCGCTCGGCCAGATCCACCAGCAGGCCGGCTACTTCGATCGCGCCGTGGCTTCCTATCAGCAGGCAACGCGCGATAGTGCGGTAGAGGTCCTGGCCCGTGTGAGTATGGCCCATTGCTTGCTCTCCCAGGGGAAACCCGAGGAGGCTATTCAGCAATTGGAGCAGGCCCTGCAGTTGGTCCGCCGCTCACCAGCCGCTATGGACCCGACCATCTGGGCCGCTCGCCCTCGCGAGGATGACGAGGAGCATCAGGCCCCCGAGGTGGAAATCTCTCTCTTGCTGGCCAAGGCCTACCGCCGCGCGGGCAAGGAGGAGCAGATGCAGGCGGTGCTCCGCCGCATTAAGCAGATGACCACCTATCAGGATGAAGTGGCTTCAGCTCTGGCCGAGATCTCGGCCCGTCAGGGCGATATCGATAGCGCCCTCCAGGAGTACGCTGAGCTGGCTCGCTACTATCTCAGTAAACGCCAGGGCGATAACGCTCTCAATGTGCTCAATGAGATGGTGCGCCTGGCCCCCCAGGACCCTCGCGCCCATGCCGAGCTGGCTGAAATCTATATTAATCGCGGTCAGCTTGAGGAGGGCATTGCCGAACTGCGCCTGCTGGCCGATATCTATGAACGCCGTAATCAGCGCGGTGAAGCCTCTGAAGCTATGCGCCGCATTGCCGATATCTACGCCGAAATGGGCAATAATGAGGAGGCTCTGACCTGCTATCGCCGCGCTGTCGACCTCGCTCCTAACGATATGAGCCTCTTGCGCGAGGTCGTGGCTTTTTGCTGGCGCATCGGTCGCACACGCGAGGCCACCGAGTATCAGACGGTGGTGGCTCGCTACTACTTCGAGACCCATCAGGTCAAGGAGGCTGTGGCTGCTCTGCAGCAGTTGATTGCCATCGATCGCCATAACTACGAAGCCTACGATATGCTCGGCCAGACCTATCAGTCAGTCGGCGAGTATGAGCAGGCGAGCCGCGTGTATAAGAACCTGGCACGCGTGAAGCCCGATAGCACCATTGCCCGCGAGCGCCTGGCCGCTTTGCAGGCGCTGCGCTCTGGTCAGTAGCCTGAGCCAGGCCTCTTCTGGCATGGCTCAGATCACTCGCGCTGGGATAAGGGGGAGACTTATCCTGACTCGCTCGGATCGTGGGGGAGATCAAGACACCAGAGCTGACCTCTCCTCTACAGCGGGAGAGAGACAGGCAGCTCGCTCTGATGAGCTAAAGCAGCACTCAAGAAAATGGGGATCGGCAGGACCGTAGGGCCGATCCCCTCTTTTGGCTTTTGCTGGGCCAGATCTCAAAAGACCCGCTAAGAGATGCCCTCTCTAGCCCTGCTGAGAGGCACCAGGCAGAGCCACCTCGGCCTGGTGGGCATCAGCTGATCGCTGCGCCTGGGCTGGCCGTTCCCTTCCCACTGCTGGCTGGGCTTCGGGCTGACGCTGCAAGCGGCTCCGCTGCTGCTGATCACGCCAGCGCTTCAGGTCCAGTAGACGACGGTAAGCCTGATAGACGAGGGGCTTGTAGGCCAGGTCATGGGTCTCCAGGAAGCGCAGAGGATAGCCGCCGAAGCCTTGCTTGAAAATGTAGACTCCCCATAGCTCTTGCCCTTCCTCGAGGACGTCGGGAATGCCACGGAAGTTGTAATACCAGCAACCATGCTCTTTGGCCCAACGGATGGCCGTCCATTGGAGCAGGTGATTGGGCATGCGATTGCGATGTTCGTTTGAGGAAGCTCCGTACATGTACCAGCTCCAGCGACCAAAGCGCAAGGCGAGTAGACCAGCGATAGCTTGCCCTTCGTATTCGGCCAGGAAGAGTGCAGCACGGTCGCCTTCGCTGTAGAGGCGCATGACGTCCTCGTAGTGAGCCTTCTCATGAATGAAGAAGTGATCACGCTCGCTGGTGATGCGGTAGAGGCGGTAAAAGGTATCCAGGTCTGCTGGCCCTTCGCCCCTGCGTACACTGACTCCCTTGCGGGTGGCCAGGCGAATGTTATAGCGCCACTTCTCTTTCATGTTGGCCAGCAAGGTCTGCTCGTCGGGGCGGATGTCCAACACCCACTCGTGACGGATGTGCATGGCGTAGGGCGTGCGGCGGAAACCGTGCCTGCGCAAGGCGGCCAGCCAGCTCTCATCGCCGTCGGGCACGCTCGGCTCTACCTTGAGCATGAAGGCGCCACGCCGCCGGGCCTCGCGGCGCACAAAATCCAGAAGCTGGCCCAGGGCCGGTGAGCTGGGATCGTCAATGACCGGCCCACGCGGAGCGTAAAAATAGGTTCCCAGCACCGGCAGGCGCGAGACAAGGACGAGCATGGCGGCGCAGAGCTGTCCCCGATCGTCGACAACTCCGGTATACAGAGCTTCGGCTCCAAGATGAGGGGCCAGCTGCCCCCACTCATAGGACTGGGTAATATTGCAGCAAACCGAGGCAGCTACAAAGTCGTTCCACTGCTGCCGGTTGCTAATAAGGCGCGCTTCCATAAATTTTCCCTCAGAGATGGACAGGTGCAACCAATGTTCATTATCTCTCGCTTTATCAGTGCGATCGATAGCAGATCAGCGCTCACAGGAGAGACAGTTTCGCGCCCCTGGCTCAGGACGATGACCGGCGCCTGACCTCTTCTTCATTTGCTAGGGCCAGCCAGCCGCCTGCTAGAGCAAAAGCGCCAGCCCCCTCTCCTCTCCACGTTATCGCTGCTTACGCAAGGCTGGTGGCGAACAGGCGTGAGCGAGGAGGGCGCTCACTGGCTGGCGCCGGAGGACGAGGCTGGCTCTGCTGGTCGGGCGCCTTTCTCCTTTTGGCTGTCGCCCTGCGCCGAGGTCTCAGGTCGAGCGGTTTGACCGGCTGAGCCAGGCTTGCCTCCCTGCCTGCCACGCGCCGCCCGCTCTAGCTCGACTCGCCGCCGCTCGGCTCGCCTGCGCTCGCGCCGAATCTCTACCAGCTTGCTCCAGAGGCGATACATCAGGGGGCGATAGACATAGTCCTGCGTTGGCATGTTGAGGCGCGAATAGCCGCCAAAGCCTTGCTTGTATTCGTAGACGCCCCACATCTCTTCTCCAGGCTCCAGCACCTCGGGAATAGCGCGAAAATCGAAGTGCGTGCAGCCCTGCTCTTTGGCCCACTGGATACAGCGATACTGCAGCAGATAAGCGGCCTTCAGGTTGCGCTTATGGTTGGCGGTGGCCCCAAACATGTCCCAACACCAATTTCCAAAGCGGATCAGCATCTTGGCGGCCAGGGCCTCGCCTTCGTGTTCGGCCAGGAAGAGCACCGCATCACCGCGCGTGGCGAACTGACGCAGGATCTCGCGATGGTAGTCTTTGCTGTGGATAAAAAAAGCGTCGCGCTCGCTGGTGATCTTCAGCAAGGCATAATAGGCGTCAAAATCAGCATCGCTGCTGGCTTCTCGCACGATGACACCCTTGCGCCCGGCCACGCGCACGTTCTGCCGCCAGGTCATCTTGAAGTTGGCAAAGAGGGTTTCTAGAGGAGGCCGGATATCCAGCACCCAGCTGCGCCGTGGGTGGACAGCATAGGGGTAAGTACGAAAGCCGAGCGCGCGGTAAGCACTCTGCCATTGCTCTAGACGCGGGTCATCATCGGCGATGTTGGGTTCGAGGCGCAGCACCACGCTGCCTTCGCGGCGGGCGATAGCGTGGGCCTCTGTGATCAACGCGGCAAGGGCTGGCGAGTCGGGAGCCTCGACCGTGGGACCGCGGGAGCTGTAGAGCCAGTTGAGCTGCAGACCGGGCAGGCGAACGGGAAGCGGCACCGGAGCGACTGAGACCATCATGGCGCCGATCAGCTGGCCTCCTTCCAGTGCGCCCAACCGGTAAATGCGCCCACCAAGGTACTTCGTTAGCTCACCCCACTCATATGACTGGAGCAGATGCCCACCTGGCTGCGACCTCAGAAAGGCGTTCCACTGCTCTCGATCTGTGATTTCCTGCACAACAACTGTCATGGCAAACGCCTGTCCTCTAACAAACTTCAGCTTCCCTTATTGTCTTGATGTAAGTTTTCAAGATATTCGCTTCTAAGTAGGCTGTAGACACGAACATCATGGTATTTGCCGAAGCGCAGAATCGCCTGACGCAGGGTCCCCTCGTATTTAAAGCCAGCCTTCTCATCCGCCCGCCAGCCGCCGATATTCTCCTCCATGTCCTGTGTCTGAATACGGTTCAGGTTCAGCTCCATGAAACCATAGCGGATCATCAGTTTGGTGGCCTCGGTACCGTAGCCCTGGCCCCAGACCGCGCGATCGCCGATGATAATATAGAATTCTGCTGTCTGGTTAATATAGTTAATATCCTTTAAACCAACGAGACCAATCAGGCGATTGTTGCTTTTAAGCGCTACTCCAAAGATAATGTGCTTACCATCCCTGTACAGTTGTTCCAGACGCTCCTTAGCACGAGAGTCGCTTGTCGGATAGATCGAAAAATAGCGGCGAATCTCCTCATCGTTGAGCCAGGTCGCGTAGAGATGATTGTCCTGGGTGGGTTCCAGCGGGCGCAAATAGACGCGCTCGCCGACGAGAAACGGATTCTGGAGCTGGGCAGTCTCTTCAGCCATCGTCTTCTCACTCCTGGGATAGAATGGTGCGCGCCACGCCTGCTGTTGAGCGCGCTAACGCTCTGAGGAGATGTGGCGTGGCGGGCAGGAGAAACGTGCTAGACCTGTTCTTCGCTGAGCTGAGTATCCTGACACAATCGGCTAGTGCCAGTCCAGTATAGCATAGTCCCCCAAGGCCGACAACGCACGGGGTCGGTCTCTAGGACCAGAGGGGTGCACGTGCGCTGGCACTCAGGTTCTTGCCTCTTTGTCTGCCTATCTCTGCCTACTGGCCTGCCGCTCCAACTGGCAGGGCGAGAAGGCACTGTCCTGACCGACCATTGCCCGCAGCGCAAGGTCCTCTCGGCTGGCTGGTTTGCTCACCTGCTCTGGCTCTAAACGAAGCGGGGGATGGGCCAGAGATGGTAGTGGATCTTTAAAGCGATGATGCGCGTGACCGAAGCGTCGATGGCGCTCTGCGAGAGCTGTCCGCTGGCCAGGGCCTGCTTGATAGCAGCCACAGCGTTGCGCAGATCGTAAGAGCTGCGCACCCCCAGGATCATATCGTTGCCCGCCGCCAGAGCCAGGACCACGGCCTCCGGCAGGTTCCATTTCTTGGCGATACCCTCCATATAGAGCGCGTCGGTGATCACTACACCGTCGTAACCCAGCTCCTGGCGCAGAATGCCCGTCACAATAGTCGGCGACAGCTCCGCCGGCCAGACAGGGTCAAGGGCCGGCATCAGCAGGTCGGTTGTCATGATCATGCCTGGGTGGTCTAGCGACTGGGGGGACTGGATGAAGTGTTTGAAAGGCACCAGCTCGGTGCTGTAGATCTGCTCGCGGCTGCGCTTGATCACCGGGAGGTCGGTGTGCGCATCAGTTTGAGCGGCGCCCAGGCCCGGAAAATGTTTGAGGCAGGCAATGACCCCATCGCCTTGGACAGCGCGCAGGTAGGCCCCGCCGTAGTCGATTACTGACTGCGGCGTATAGCCCCACGTGCGTAGATACTGATCGGGACCATTGACCACCGGCACATCGACATCGGGGGCCAGGTCGGTGTTCAACCCCAGTGCCTTCAAATCATGGGCGATCCCGTGACCAAGCGCAGCAGCATTGCTGACCTTGCCCGTCTGGTAGACTTCCAAGGCCCCGGGCCGATGGCCGTAGATATTGTTGATCCGCTCGACAAAACCGCCCTCTTCATCCGCTGAAATGAAGAGCGGCATCCAGGCCCGTGCCTGCATATGCTGGATATCGGCCCGTGTCTGCTGGAAGGTACGCATCTGGGCCGCGTACATAATCACGCCACCTGCATAGAGATCGTGAATCATCGTCTCCAGATCCGCCGAGTAGGTTATTCCGTAATACTGAACCATGAAGAGCTGGCCGAGCTTTTGGTCGAGCGTCATGTGGGCCAGGTAGAGACGGGCCAGGGCCTGCTCGTTCATGGCGGCCTCGCGATGACGCAGAGCCTCAACCTGGGCGGGGGTCAACGGATTGCTAATAAAGGGGCCGGCCAGAAGCGTCTCCTGGAGCTGGCTCATCTGCCGCGGCTGCCACGGTACATCGCCCTTGCCCAACAGGGCCGTCGCCAGAAGCAGTAGAGTCCCGCCGCTGACCAGCAGGAAACGCAGGGTGGAGAGCGAGCGCCGACGGCAACGAGGCCGCTGTCGAACAGGCATAGCAGCGCTGGCTCCTGCTTCAGGATGCTCTTGCGGGCGAGGGGCCACCATCGGAGGTTTGCTGTCAGTGAACATTGCCAGGAGACTCCTGCATTCAGGTTAGCATTTTCTCTTATTCTACTCTAGAGAAGTAAGACAAGTGATATAATTCACAGGTGCCAATCAGCGTACTAAGAGAGCGAATGAATGAGAGAGAAGAAACACATTACTCAGGCAGCTCCTAGGCTGAGGGAGGAACCGCGGGCATCAGATGATACTGCATCTTCAGGGCCAGAATGCGCGTCACTGCCTCGTTGACCCGCAGGATCGAGAGCCGTCCATCCTGGAGCGCCGCCTTGAGGCCGTTAATCATCGCCAGCGTTTGAGCGCTGCCGGTAGGGCCGAGGAGCATATCGTTACCGGCATTCAGGGCCAGCACGGCGGCCTCTGGCATGTCCCATTGCTGGGCAATGCCCTGCATATAGAGGGCATCGGTAATCACCACGCCATCGTAGCCGAACTCCTGGCGCAGAATCTGGGTTATAAAGCGATACGACAGCTCGCCGGGCCAATGCGGATCGATCGCGGGCATCAGCACATCGGTAGACATAATCATGCCCGGGCGCATATACGGATTGGAGGCGTTTACGAAGTACTTATAAGGGGCCAGCTCGGTCGAGTAAATCTGGCTGACGCTACGGTTATCGGAGGGGAGGGTCTTATGCGCGTCCTCCGTGGTATCGCCCAGGCCGCCGGGGTAGTGTTTGATACAGGCGATCAGGCCGTCCTGCTGCATAGCGGCCATAAAAGGGCCGGCGTACTTAATCACATCCTGGGCGGTCGTACCGAATGTTCGTGTCACCGTGTCATAACCTGGTACAAGCATCACATCGACATCGGGGGCCAGGTCGACGTTGATGCCCAGTGCCAGAAGATCGTGGGCCATCTTATGGCCCTGTTGAGCTGCATAAGCCACGCTACCCGACTGGTAGATGTCCCAGGCCGATGGGCGCGAACCATAGATATGAGAGAGGCGATGGACGTAGGGGCCACCTTCTTCGTCGGTAGAGATCAACAGAGGAATTTTGGCATGCTGCTGCATCAGGGCGATATCATGCTTAGTCTGGGCAAAGCTCTGCATCTGAAACTCATAGAGAATGACGCCCCCTGCGTGCAAATTTGTAATCATATTGTCCAGGTCGGGTGAGTAGTAATCGTCAGCGTACTCCACCATAATCAGCTGGCCCAGCTTCTCATCCAGGGACATCCGCGCCACATAGAGACTCGCGAGCTGCTTGTAGGACATATGGTCGCTCAGATGACGTAAGGCGTTAATTTGAGCCGGGCTATAGGGGGCAGCGATAAACGGGCCAGAAGAATTACTGGCAAAGGGATCAGATATCACCGAGGAGGGGAGCGGTCCGGGGAAGAGATAGGCCGCGTTAAAGTAGGCGAAAAGCGCTCCCCCAGCGGTGATGAAGGCCAGCACAAGCATGACAATCCCGAGAAAGAGCCGTAGACGACTGGCGCGCCGCTGGCGTCGGGAGGGTACCTTCCCCGCTATCTCGCTCTTCCCAGGTAGCACAGCTGGGGTGTCTGCTAAAAAGGTAGCACTTTTGACAGACTTTTTCGAGAACAGAGACATAAAGACTCCTGATAGAAACCATGCTGTGTATCTATTATAAAAACGTTATCAACAAATGTTTAGAATCAAGCATCGTCAGCGCGTTCTGAGCAGGGACCTGGGGTTGGTTCCTCCTCCTCTCTCTCTAGTTCTAACGCGCGGGAAGAACGATTTGTTACATCATGGGAGGGGGCAGAGGCGCGGCGTGAGGTCGGGGGCGGTGCGAAGGCCTCGGTCTCGCTTTCGATATCCATATGGGCCTCTGGGCTGGTTGTTACCGTGGTCGAGGCGGCGTGAGGCAGATGCAGCGGTGCCGGGGTGGTCTGCCGACGGTGCATGCGGGAAGCGCGCACATTAGGCACTACCAGAGCCGGTTGCAGCGCGTAGTCAAAGATCACCTTAATCGCGCGCGTCTGGGCTCGCCGCATGGCTGTACTGAGAGCGTGGCGATAGTCAGTCAGGGCGAAGCGGTGGGTAATCAACTGCTCGGGGGCCAGCAATCCCTGGGCGATCAACTCACAGGCGACCGCAAAAGTTGAGTGGCGGCCTGGCTGCTCTGGCGGCCAATACTCCTGGCCGTGCGTCAGTGAGCCGAGCAGATTCACCTCGCGCGACCACACGGGGGTCAAGTCCAGGTGCAAGCGGTGAAGACTGCGACCAACCAGGACGACGGTGCCGCCGGCGCGTGTCCAGCGCAGGGCATCTTGAATGGTCTGGCTCTGACCCACAGTATCATAGATCACATCGTAGCCGCCCATCACGATCGGCTGGCCGAGAGGTCCACTAACCAGCTCAGCGCCTGTGACGCGCGCCACCTCGCGATAGCGGTCCTGGGGGTAGATAATATGGCTCGCGCCCAAACGAGTGGCTCGCTCTACCTGGAAGGCGTGACGGGCCATCACACCCACTACTGCCTGGGGTGCCAGGGCTCGCACCACCTGGAGCGCCAACAGACCAATCGTGCCTGCCCCAATAATGAGCACCCGCTCGTCTGGCTGCGGCGGGCAGCGCAGTACCGCGTGCAGGGCCACCGCGGTTGGCTCCAACATCACCGCCTGTTCGTCGCTTAGCAATGGCTCCCCCGGCTTCTCAGGCGACTCAGGTAGCTGGAAAAGCTGGCGCTCGTGAACGAGCATTTCCTCGCTCCAACCCGAGCCGATCTGTGCGGGGCCGGGCTGATAGGCCCGCTCGCAGAGGTTATAGTCACCGGCAGCGCAGGCCTGGCAAGGCGGCTGCACACCCAAAGTCAGGCAGTGAGGAGCGTACTGCAGCACTACCGTATCACCCACCTGCAAGGTCTGAACCGCATCACCCACCTCGATCACCTCGCCCACCACCTCGTGGCCCGGGTACAACTGCTGGCCGGCCAGAGCTGCCGCCACCCGCGGATCAACATCAGCAGCAATCAAAGCCAGATCGCTGCCGCAGATCCCTGCCAGTCGGTTGCGCACGCGCACCCAGTCGGGGGCTGGCAAAGGACGCCGGGGCAGGTTTTGGACCTGCAGCGGAGCAAACGATGAAAAATACGCTCCCCGCCAGAAGTGCCCTAGCAGCGAAGTCACAATCGCCCGTTTGGGGTCAAGATCCAGGGTTGACATCCACATAGCGGTAGCCCTCCACCGCGCATGCTCAGCTCACATGGCCACTCCTACACACAGGAGAGAGCGCCTCTTCTTGCTCACCGGTTGCCTGCCTGCTGCTGTGCACTCCAATGAGTGGCAGTTACCGTCATAAGCAGCGTTGCAGCGATCGAAGGCAGTGTACCATGTGCACAATGCGCGGTCAATGCTCATCAGACCGTTCACCTGACAAGGGTCAACCAGCTGGCTCATGGATGAGGCAATGTGTGAGGCCCAGAGCGGCCTGTAAAGGAGCTACCGCTGCCGATCAAAAAGGCGTCAGAGACCACCAGCAAGAGGACGGGGACCGGGTGGAGAGCGAGGCAGATCCGGGACTGGCCGAAGCCTGAATCAGGCCGGGGCTGAGAGTGGCGATGGTGCTAGGACTCCGTTCCAGGCGCCGGAGACAGAGGTCGTGTCGGCGAACCGGAGAGGCAGGGCAAAGTCAGGGTGAATACCGACCCTTTATCCGGCTCGCTATGCACGCTCACCTCACCTTGATGAGCGTGAGCAATCGCCCGGGCAATCGCCAGACCCAGGCCAGCCCCGGGGATCGCGCTGCCATCTGCGCGGCTTGGCGGAATATGGCGACCGCGATAAAAACGCTCAAAAATATAAGGCAGATCCTCGGGAGCAATGCCTGGCCCATTGTCAATCACCTGGATCTCACCGCGATCGGCGTGGCGATCAAGGCGGACAATCACCTGGCCCTCGGGAAAGGGACGTCCGTACTTCACAGCATTGTCCAGCAGGGCGGCCAGCGCCTGCTTCAGGCGGTCCATATCGCCGTGAACAACCAGCCTCTCCTGAGTGGCCAGCTCCAATTGAATACGTGGACCCTGCTCGCCAGAGAAGAGACGGGCCTGCTCAACGCTCTCGACCGCCAGCTCCACTAGATCCACCGTGCGCACCTGGAGTGGACGACCCTCCTCCAAGCGAACCAGCGTCAACATATCATTGATCAGGCGTGTCATGCGCTCGGACTCGTTCTTAATCAGACGCAGAACACGCTGAAGTAGCTCAGGATTCTCCACCGGTCCGCGTAGCAGCACCTCCGAGAGGCCGCGGATCGATGTAAGAGGAGTACGCAGCTCATGAGAGGCGCTGCTGAGGAGACGCTGGACGCGGGCCTCGCTCTCGTGCTGGTGGGTTGTCGCCAGCTCCACCTGTCCCGCGAGCGCGTTGAGGCTCTGGCCCAGGCGAGTCAGCTCGTCGGGGGCTGGGGGAGAAGCTGAAGAGGGCAGCAATGCACGCTGGCTGAAGTCCCCCTTGGCCAGTGCCTGAGCGATCCGAGCCAGCTCCTGCAAAGGACGCAGCAGCAGCGCCGTTGTCAGTACGCTCAAGCTCCCAAGCAGCAGTACCAGTAGCCCATAAGCGCACACGAAGGCGAGCGGCGTATTCAGAGACCTCACATGAGTCAGCAAGAAGATCAGCAGAGTCATCAACGCCAGGCCCAAGGCCAGAATCGCGAGCTGCCAGAGAGCCAGGCGCAGACTCAGACGGTCTAGCGGCAGACGCACAGAAGCAGCCACCAGCGGACCGGCGGTCAGGTGACGCCGCTGAAGAGCAGTCAGTGCCGTGGCCTCAGCCCGATCAGTCGTGTGGCTGCTGCCCTGCCCTTCTCGAACTGTAGTTCCATCCGCTAATGACTCATTCATCTTCTCGTCATCTGTGGACCCATCGGGAGCTCCTTCCGTGCGTATCCTCACCGTTCCTCGCTCGGCTGGCATAACAGCTATCCCTGGCCTTTCAGAATATAGCCGACTCCGCGCACCGTCTGGATCAGGCGGGGAGAACTGGGGGTATCTTCAATCTTCTCGCGCAGGTAGCGCACATACACCTCAATAATATTCGTCTCCCCAAGAAAATCATATCCCCAGACGCGATTGAGGATCGTCTGACGATCCAGCACCTGGCGCGGATGGGTCATAAAAAGGTGTAACAAATTATACTCTGTGGCGGTCAGCTCGATAGGGCGGTTGCCGCGACGGACCTCGCGTGTGGCCGTGTTCATCCAGAGGTCCTCGAACTGCAGAATGTGCGCGGAGTCAGGAGAGCCAGGCCGCTCGCCGTGTCCGCTGCGACGCAAGCGGCGCAAGATGGCGCGTATACGTGCGACCAGCTCCTCGAAGCTGAAGGGCTTTGTCAGGTAGTCGTCGGCGCCGCTATCGAGACCGAGCACTCGATCGCGCACATCATCTCTGGCCGTCAGCATCAAGATTGGCACATCGCTTGTCACCGGGTTCTCGCGTAAGCGACGGCAGACCTCCAGACCATCCATATCCGGCAGCATCAGGTCCAGAATCACAATGTCGGGATCACAGCGCTGTGCCGCCGTCACTCCCTGCTCGCCGTCGGGGGCCGACACCACCTCGAAGCCCTCGTAGTGGAGACCCAGCTTGATAAACTCGATAATCGACTGCTCATCGTCGATCACCAGCGCCTTGAGGGGCCGTTTCTCCTGATCGGTGCCTTCGTGAACCGCTTGCGGCATGGCTTGCATCCTTCTGTGTGGGATTCAATTTTCATTATAGTTACCACGCAGCAGCAGTGCAAGGCGTGAGCCAGCAAGGGGCGCTCAGCAAGACAGGCAGGGTACACTTTGGGCTTTTGTACCCGTCGGCTGTCTCTCCGCTTACTGTTATCTGAGTAGACCTCGGCCTGGTTGCCAGAGCGGTGACCAGCTGCACCGTGTGTATGACCATCTATCCCGGTCTTGAGCCCAAGGGCCTCAGCCGCCTCGCCTCACACACAGCACCCTGACCACGATTCGCCAGAAAGGGAGCCAGTCAGGACACTCGCCACAAGGGAGCTTCCACTGTGCCCAGTGCTTGCCGGCTCGATCAAGCTCAGCAGCTTTGGCCGCCACCGTAGGTTTTCCACCTATCCCTCCCACGAAAAAGGCGATAGAAGAGTTTCAGTAAAAGAACGGAAGTGTCTTGCGTTTTGGCAAAGTGTTTCTCATTGTCTTATCCTGGTTAGTGGTAGCGGTCTTAAAAAACTCTTAAGAGCGCTGCACATTGATTGACAAGTGAGAGGGGACTCATTACAATGGTATTGATAGAGACGGCTCACGTAATCAGCAGGAGGCAGATTCATGGCAGTTGTGCATCCCGACTTCTATCGTCATGAGCACCTCGTTCGTAAGTCAATTCAAATTCCGTTGACCCAGCACCAGGAGCTGAAGGCGCTGGCGATGGAACTGGACTCCTCCCTCGGGGATGTTGTGGAGACAATTATGGAACTCATGCGCCGGGATAACTACCAGCAACTGCGTCAGGCGATCCTCCAGAAACGCGAACAGGCCCTTTCCTCCTTGACTCACTCCCTCGATGAGGCGTATGCTTATCTAGGATCTCTCCCTGAAACTCTCGAAGATGCCCGATTTTATTTTGAGGCCGGGCGCGAAGGTATCGTTGCATGAGTAATGAGGCCAGGCAAACATCGCCCAGCCCCAGCCATAGCGAGGATTCTGCCAATCGAATACGCGAAATGCCTAGTCCCAGGCGCGGCGAGATCTGGGATGTTAACTGGTCTCCCGGGCGCGGCGCGGAGCAGCAGGGTATCCGCCCTGCCTTGATCATCCAGAATGATCGAGGTAACGCTTCCCCCACTTATCCCTTGACGATTGTTGCCTCGATGAGCCGTACAGAGCGTGAACTGCCCCTGCACGTGCGCATCGCGCCAACGCCGGAAAACGGATTGACCGACTTCACTGATGTAAAGTGTGAGCAGCTCATGACCATCGAGAAGTCGCGCCTGATCCGTAAACGCGGGAGCATTACGAAGGAGGAACTCGCGCGCGTCGATATGGCGCTTAAAATCAGCCTTGATCTGCTCTCCTGATCACCAGGAAGGAAGAAAGGAAGGAGGGTAGCTCTGGCAGAAGAGAGGAGGCCCCGCGGGAGCAGCCTGACGTGGGTCGATCTGCTCTTCCCTCCTGTGGGCACTGGTGGCTTCCATGCTGGAGATTGCTCGTCTGTGTTATGCCTGGCCGCTTGTCTGAAAGGCGCATCCCCATCTGCTAACCGCTTGCGGCACTGATTGAGGTCGCGTCGCCCTTTGCTGCCAGTCGGT
The DNA here is from genome assembly GCF_008974285.1 of Thermogemmatispora aurantia. GTDB lineage: Bacteria > Chloroflexota > Ktedonobacteria > Ktedonobacterales > Ktedonobacteraceae > Thermogemmatispora > Thermogemmatispora aurantia. The sequence continues at coordinate 155,680 of NZ_BKZV01000005.1, forward strand.
CGGGTCGGTGTCGGTGGATTGGCGCGCGTACCAGTGACGGCTGCGGCTCTTGCGGCTCTCAAGCAACCCTCAAGCAAGATTGAGATAGCGATGGAGGCCGCGCCTTTTCCTTCTTCTCGTCGATCCGCTCCTCTTCCTGCTGGCTGACCTCCTTTGCTTGAATTGGCTGGTGTGAGCCAACCGCCAATGTGCTACAATGGAGACCAGATGTTCAGACAAGACCGCAGGAGATGATCAGCTATGGAGCAGAGAACGGTCGGAACGGTTGATGTGAAGCGCAGCTTCCCAGAGATGCTCAAAGGCGGCGTCATTTGTGACGTTGTCAATCCCGAGCAGGCCAAGATCGCGGAGGAGGCCGGGGCCGTCGCGGTCATGGCCCTGGAGCGGGTTCCTGCCGATATTCGCGCTCAAGGCGGCGTCGCCCGCATGACTGACCCCGAATTGATCATTCGTATCAAAGAAGCTGTGACCATTCCCGTCATGGCCAAGTGCCGCATCGGCCACTTCGTCGAGGCGGAGATCCTGCAGGCCATTGGCGTTGACTGCATTGATGAATCGGAAGTGCTCACACCTGCCGACGAGCAGTTCCATGTCAATAAGCATTTGTTCTCGGTGCCCTTCGTCTGCGGCGCGCGTGACCTGGGCGAGGCCCTGCGCCGGATCGGGGAGGGAGCGGCCATGATCCGCACCAAGGGTGAGGCCGGCACCGGTAATGTAGTGGAGGCAGTGCGTCATATGCGCGCTATCCAGGATGGCATCCGTCGCCTGCAGATGCTTCCCGAAGAAGAGCTGATGACCGAGGCCAAGCGCCTGGGCGCCCCCTATGAGCTGGTCTGTCAGGTCGCTCGCACTGGCAAACTGCCCGTAGTGAACTTCTCGGCAGGCGGCATTGCTACCCCGGCAGACGCTGCGCTCATGATGCGTCTGGGCGCCGAAGGCATTTTTGTCGGCTCTGGTATCTTCAAATCCGGCAATCCACTCAAGCGAGCCCGTGCCATTGTACGTGCAACCACCCATTTCGATAACCCCCAGATCCTGGCTGAGGTCTCGCGCGACCTGGGCGAGCCAATGGTGGGTATCAATCTCGATACCTTGCCCGAGCAGGAGCTGATGGCCCGCCGCGGCTGGTAGCTGTTGAAGGGAGAGCTACCTGGGCCTGGATTGTCTCGCCCGCTCCGCCGGCTTATCGCCTCACTCGCAGCAGACCGAGGCGGGTCGGCGGAGTCTCTTTTTGCGGCGGGCGGGATGAAAAGCGACGGTCGTAGGCGTTCTCTCTCATCAGAGAGTGTCTGCAGCACAACGAAGGAAGGAGGGGGCGGTGCAACGGAAGATTGTGGTGACCGGGCACCGCGCAAGTAGACGATGATCCACCATGGACAGGAACGACCGCTGATCGGTGTGCTGGCTCTCCAGGGAGATTTTGAAGCGCATCTGAAGGCGCTTTCAAAGCTGGGCGTGGCAACACGCGCCGTGAAACTCCCTGAGCATCTGACCGATTTAGATGGTATAATAATACCCGGTGGGGAGAGCACCACTATCGGCAAGCTGATGATTGATTATGGCCTCGATAGGCCGCTGAAAGCCTTGATTGAGCAGGGTCTCCCCGTCTGGGGAACCTGTGCCGGCTTGATTCTGCTGGCCAAAAAGACGGACAATGCTCTGGAAGGCCAGCCCTTGCTGGCTGTGATGAACATCACTGTCCGTCGTAATGCGTTCGGTAGTCAGCGGGAAAGTTTTGAAACTGATCTGTCGATACCCGTGCTGGGTGAAGCACCGTTTCATGCCTTTTTCATTCGCGGGCCAGCCGTTTCGGAAGTCGGCCCGGGTGTAGAGGTGCTGGCAACGCTCGATGATGGAACCATCGTCGCTGTCCGCGAAGGCAACCGGCTGGGTACCGCTTTTCACCCGGAGGTTTCCAGAGATCCGCGATTCCATCATTACTTTCTCCGCCTAGTACAGAGCGTTCGGAAGTAGAGGCGTGGCGACGCGACCAGGCGGTAGGCCCCGTTACCCGTTCCTTGCCAGACGACGGAAAACCAGAGACGCAGGGTCGCTCAACGGCGAGAGAACAGGGACCGGACAGACGGGTGCGGGGCTTGGCACGCGCCACTGAGCGTGGACGAAGTATAGAGATCTGCCTCTGCTTGGCGCAGGAGCACTGATGATACGACCGGTACCCTATGTTGACCTACCGGGAATCATCTACGCATTAGATCGGCGCGCCCGCATGCGACAGCGCGCACTGGCGAACTTCGTGTGCTGGCTGGAACCGGTAGAGCACCGTGCTTCATGGCCTCCTCTCCTGCGCAATATCTTTCCTCTCGATCCGGTAGCACGTACCTGGCTGTGTGAAGATCGCTGGCGCATCTTAGGATTCGCCCAGGTACGCGAGCGCCCATCGGGAACGATGTGGGAGCTGACCTATCTGGCCTCAATGCTCCAAAGCGCCTTCTCCGGCGAGGACATCCTCACTGCCCTGCTTGACTACGTCCTGGAGATGGCTGCCTCCCACGGCGTCCTCCGCGTCTTCGCCAGGGTCGAGGAGTCGCTGCCGGAGCTGGAGCTGTTCGCTCGCAGCGGCTTCCAGCGCTATACGCGCGAATTCACCTATGTCTGGGGGTGGGAGGAGGAAAATGAGGCTGCTGTGCCCGGCGAAGAAGAGGTGAACGCCTCGCCCAAAACCAGGCAGCCCTCCCCCGGGTTGATCCTCAGCCCCACTCCAGCCGAGCGCCTGCAGGAGCTGGCCTCGTTGCAGCGCTGGAGCCGTCATCATGTCTGGGGCCTGCACCAGCTCTATCGTGCCGCTACGCCCCAACGGGTGCAGATGGCCGAGCTGCTGGAGAATAGTGAAGAGTATGCTCGCCTGCTCGTCGGCTCGCAGCGTTCAGGACTCCTGCCGCTTGGACGCAGGTGCGAGACCTACGTCTGTGACGTGGGGGTACGTCTGGGCGCCTGGCTTCAGTTGCGCCGGGGGCGTGGCACAAGGCCGCATCAGCTCTCGCTGATTGTTCACCCAGAGTATGCCGATCTGGCTGAGCCGCTCGTTCGCTTCGCCTGCCAGCGTCTGCTGGAGAGCGACAGGCGCCCCATCTATTGTCAGGTGCGCGAGTATGAGGGCGCCGTTATCAATGCCCTGCGCGCCAGCGGCTTTGCTCCAAAAACCACCAGGGTCTTGCTTGTGCGCCACATGGCCTATCTGGCTGTGAGACAGCGCGTCGTTCCTGCATTAGAACAACGAGTAATCTATGGCGTGAAGGGTCTGGGTACGGCCAACTCACGCCAGACTATGAGGTGATTAAACTGTCTATGCACAATGCGATCACTGACGATCTGGAGGCTCTGCTGGAGGCTCTTCCTCCCAGCATCCACGAAGCGGTCGACCGCCTGGAGAACCGCGGTGAGCTGCTAGAGATCGTAATGGACCTGGGGCGTTTGCCCGAGGCCCGCTTCCCGGATGGAGAGGTGATCCTGAGCGACCAGCCTATCACCTATGCCGATCTCGAATACGTAGTCGAACGCATCGGCGAGTTCGGCGATGATAACCGCGCTGGCATCGAGCGCACGCTCCACCGCATCAGTGCCTTGCGCAATCGGAAGGGGCGTGTAGTCGGCCTGACCTGCCGCATTGGCCGCGCGGTGTTAGGCAGCATTGCCCTGATCCGCGATATCGTCGAGCAGGGCCAGTCGATTCTGATCCTTGGTCGCCCGGGCGTAGGCAAAACGACGCTGCTGCGCGAGATCGCTCGCGTGCTGGCCGATGAGGCCAATAAGCGAGTGGTGGTGGTCGATACCTCCAACGAGATTGCCGGCGATGGCGATATCCCTCATCCCGGCATTGGGCGCGCGCGACGGATGCAGGTGGCTCATACCTCGATGCAGCATGCGGTCATGATCGAGGCTGTGGAAAACCATATGCCCCAGGTGATCGTGATCGATGAAATTGGTACGGAGCTGGAAGCGCAGGCGGCGCGAACGATTGCAGAGCGTGGCGTCCAGCTGATTGCCACGGCGCACGGCAATTCGTTGAGTAACTTGCTGGTCAATCCGACGCTCTCCGACCTGGTGGGTGGTATCCAGACGGTGACGCTCGGTGATGAGGAGGCTCGCCGCCGCCATACGCAGAAGAGCATCCTGGAGCGTAAGGCTCCGCCAACCTTCGATGTGGTCGTGGAGCAGCAAAGCTGGCAGGAGCTGATCGTTCATCGCGATGTGGCGGAGACGGTGGACAATCTCTTGCGTGGCCAGCCGGTGATTGCCGAAGTGCGGACACGCGATGAGGAGACAGGACGGGTTTCAGTGCGCCGCGTGACGATCGGCGGCATGGAGCTGCCGGCCTGGGGCGGCGGCTCCGGCTCGTTCGCCGGACGCCAGGGGGGCTACCTCCCTTTCGAACGCTCGGCGGGCGGCTGGAACAATCTGCGCCAAATCGGTCAGGCGACCTGGCGCGACGTCGCCACGGCTGATCCTTTGCGCCGCAACGGGCAGTCGCTACTGCCAGCGCTCGCCCCCAGCGGCCTGGCGGCCAACCTGCGCCGCTCGCCCTCCGGCCTGGTGACCCTGAGCAATACCGCGCCAGCTTTGACCTCGGAGGAGGTTCTGGCAACCGAGGAGGAGGCTCAACAAGCCGTCGCTCCCTCTCCTCCCCAGCCGATCCGCATCTATCCCTTCGGGGTCAATCGCGATCGCCTGGAACAGGCTGCCCGCCAGCTCGGGGTGCCTGTGATCATTACGAAGAATGAGAATGAGGCCAATGCCGTTATCACGCTCAAGAATTACTATCGCCGTCAGCCCGAGCGCTTGCAACAAGCCGCCGATGATCAGAAGACGATTATTATTCTGAAGAATAATACGGTGGCCCAAATGCAGCATGCCCTGGCGCGCATCTTCGCCCTCCCCGAGGAAGAGGATGACGAGGGCGGCTCCGGCTCGTCTGGCTCGCTAGCAGGACTGGCTCAGGATGAGGAGACTCGGCGCGCTCTCCTGGAGGCAGAGGACGCTATTCATCGCCTCTTGAACAATGGGCTGACAGCCGCCGAACTGGCCCCCGCTAATGCCTATGTGCGCCGGCTACAGCATCAGCTCGCCAGCCGCTATAATCTGTTCTCGCGTAGTCGGGGCAAGGAGCCTAATCGGCGCGTGAAGATCTTCCGCAGTTAAGGGATAACGCAACGCTATAGCACGGCGCGGCACGGGTCCACTCGTCTCGCTTATTCGCTGGCTCGCTCGCAATGCTGGCTGGAGCCTGGTGAAAAGGCGATGAGTGGCCCTCTGCCGCGCCGCACTCTGTCTGGCTGCCGTCGGGCCTTGAGGCAGACTCGCCTCTCTCCCCTTATCCTCTTGCGCTTCACGCTAGCGCTGCGCTATAATAGCCCCAATTCGGAGGAGGAGAAATGAGTGGCAGGCGAGCCTGACCCGTCAACAGCTGATAGGAAGCAGGCAGACCGGTCAATCTGGCGAGGCTGCGGTTGGCTCGTGCTTGTGAGGGAGAAGATCAGTCGCTCGCGCTCCAGCGCAACGCCGCGCTGAGGGCAGAGGTAAGGTCGAGAGAGGAGAGAGGCCAGGGAGAGAAGGAAGGAACCAGCCACAGTGCTGTGGTCAGGTCCAACATTCTGTGAAAGGAACTGCGCTACCTATGCGTGTTGTGAACGATGATCATGCCACCGGTACCGGCGAGCCCGCAGATAGGGGAGGAACGCCTTCGGCCACTCCTGCTGCTGTCCTGTCGTCCTCTACAGCTCTCCCCGTGACGATCGCCGATATCTGGGAGGCCTATAAGCTCCTGAAACCGTTGCTGCACCATACTCCGTTAACCCCCTCGCGCACGCTCCGGGAGATGACCGGGGCCGAGGTCTATTTGAAGGCCGAGAATATGCAGCGCTCTGGCTCGTTTAAGGTGCGTGGGGCGAGCTTTAAGCTCTCACGTCTGAGCGAGCAGGATTATCAACGCGGCGTGATTGCGGCCTCTGCCGGCAACCATGCTCAGGGCGTGGCCATTGCCGCGGCCCAGCATAAGATCCCCTGTACGATTGTGATGCCAGAGACCGCCCCCCTGGCCAAGGTGATGGCGACCCAAGGCTATGGGGCCGAGGTGGTGCTGCATGGCTTTACTTACGATGATGCTTATCAGCGCTGCCTGGAGCTGCGGGAGCAGACGGGGGCTACCTTTATCCATGCCTTTGATGACCCCGATATCATCGCCGGTCAGGGAACGCTTGGCCTGGAGATGCTCAGCGATCTCCCCGATGCCGATGCCATCCTGGTCCCCATCGGCGGCGGGGGCTTGATTGCTGGCATTGCCATCGCTGCTCGCGCTTTGCGTCCCAATATTACGATTATCGGCGTGCAGGCCGCGGGCGCCCCTAGCTGCCGCAGCTCGCTTGATGCGGGCAAGCCGCTGGAGCTGCCGGCCATTACAACGGTGGCCGATGGTATCGCGGTCAAGCGGCCCGGCGAGCTGACCTTCTCGGTCATCCAGCGCTTGGTCGACGACGTGGTCCTGGTTGACGATGAGGCGATTATCAGCGCGGTCCTCTTCCTCATGGAGCGCTGCAAGATGCTGGTCGAGGGAGCGGGTGCTGCCGGCGTGGCAGCTCTGCTGAGTGGCACCGTCAAACTGCCGGGCAAAAAGGTGCTGGTTCCTCTTACGGGCGGTAATATCGACATCAACCTCGTGGGCCGCTTCATCGAGCATGGCCTGGCCGCCGCCGGTCGCTATTTTGTGATCCATACCCGTCTGGAAGATCGTCCAGGCGAGTTGATGCGCTTCCTGGGTATCATCGCCGATATGCGCATCAATGTGATCGACGTGCGCCATCAGCGCATATCAAGCCATCTTCCGATCATGCAGCGCGAAGAGACGCTGACGCTAGAGACGCGCGATCGGGCGCAGTGTGAGCAGCTGCTAGAGCGTCTGCGGGCTGCTGGCTACGTGGTGGAAGAGGCGCAGTCGCTGGATTGAGCCAGGCGTGTGCGTGTGGCGCTGCCGTTTGATCGCTGGTCCCTGGGCCAGGCCAGCATCGGCGACTGTTCTGGAGCTGGTCGTAGCTGGGCATCCTCTCCTCATCGCTGCGCAGATTCTCCTCCAGAATGCCCTGAGCGCCGCGTTCAATCCTGTGAATGAATGTGGTCGGAGGGGCATTCTGGCCATCGGTGGAAGTCGGCTGCGGAGCGTTGGCGCAGCAATCGTGAGGGACCTGGCAAAGGCGTGGGTGGTCTTGTTCACTACCTTTATCCTTCTCGTCCTAGTTTCCGGCTCTATTCCAGGAGAAGTCCCTTAATGGAGGAGCCAATTGCTATGCTTTGTCTGCTCCGCTATAATGGCTGGCGAGTGTTCATCCAGAAATGAGCAAGAGACTGCAGCGAGATCAAGTAGTTAAGAGAAGGAGCCGGGGAGAAAGATCATGGATGCTGTCAACAGTTCGCCGGGCCTGGCCACCCTGCGTTTTCTGACAGGCCCCTTGGCGGGCACGACGGTGCAAATCGCCAAAACGGTCACTACCCTTGGACGCGAACCGAGCAATGATATCGTGATTTCCGACCCGACGGTTTCGCGCCAGCATGCTCGTTTGCTCTGCGAGAACGGGACCTGGATCATCGAGAAGCTAAGTCCTCAAAATACGCTGACCGTCAACCAGCGACAGGTGCAGCGGGAGACCATACATGATCGAGACACTATTGGGCTTGGGCCAGGAACTACCTTTCTCTTGCTACTAACGGCAGGGCAAGCGGGAGGTAGCAGTGGCAGTGGTGGAAGTGCTGAGAGAGTCTCGCCGGTTGCCAGCGGGGGAAGAGCAGTCGCTGGGGAGGTCAGGCAGCCACAGCCGCAGCCGCAGCCAGTGGTGGCGCCGACGCCCATTCCAGTCTCAGGGCCGGGCGCAGTGCCTGCCGGAGCGGTACCGGTGACAGGTGAAGAGGGAACTGAGCGTGTTGATTCTGAACTCTTCAAGGCTCAGCTGGCAGCGATGGCAAGTGCGAGTGCAGGGGCTCCCCAGGCCCAGGGCGTGCCGTCGCTGGAGATCAGCAGCAACGTACGGCAGGAAAAGCGGGTCTATCCACTCAATAAGCCGGTCATCAACATTGGACGTGATCCCTCCAACGATATTGTCATTCCGGAGCCGATCATCTCGGCCTTCCATGCCCAGATCGTCTTTGACGGCAACCAGCCCTATATTGTCCATCCGCATCCGGCGCGCGGGCGAACGCTCAACGGCCTGCTCTATCGTGGCCAACGGATTCGCGGCGACGAGCAGTTTCGCAAGCCGCTAGAGCGAGGTGATATTTTCCGCATTGGTGACGAGCATGGTACCCTGGTCACCCTGGCCTACAACGATGGCAGCGGCCAGGTACAGGAGATGCTGCCCGAGATCCATCCGGTCCCCCTGGGTGCGCCTGTCATCACGATCGGGCGCCATCGCGATAACATGCTGGTGCTCAGCCATCCCCAGGTCTCGGGCCATCATGCTCGTCTGGAGCGCCTTGCCGACGGCAGTTATCGTATCGTCGATCTTGGCAGTACCAACCATGTCTATGTCAACGGGCAGCGCGTGGGTCAGCGCCTCCTGATGCCCGGCGACGAGATTCGCATCGGCCCCTTTAAACTGGTCTATACCGGTACGGAACTGACGCAGCACGACGAGAGCCGCAGCATTCGCATTGATGCTCTGCATCTGAAGCGCTACGGCACACATCACATGCTGCTACTGCAGGACATCTCACTGGTGATTCCGCCGCGCAAATTTGTCGCCGTGGTCGGCGGCTCGGGGGCCGGCAAATCGACGCTGATGGATGCTCTTAACGGGTTGCGACCAGCCGAAGAGGGGCTGGTCCTCTACAACGGGCAGGACTACTACAAGAACCTGGCCGCCTTCAGTACGCAGCTGGGCTATGTTCCCCAGGATGACATTGTCCATCGTGACCTGACGGTGGAGCGTGTGCTCTACTACGCCGCCAAATTGCGCCTGCCTGAAGATTTCACTCACGAGCAGATTCAGAAGCGCATCGAAGAGGTGCTGGAAGACGTCGAGATGACTCACCGACGCCATCTCCTGGTGAGCAAGCTCTCCGGCGGCCAGCGCAAGCGCGTCTCGATCGCTATGGAGCTGCTGGCGAATCCCAGCGTCTTCTTCCTGGATGAGCCGACCTCGGGGCTTGATCCCGGGCTGGACCGCAAGATGATGCTGCTGCTGCGTCGCCTGGCTGATAAGGGCCACACCATTATTCTGGTGACACATGCGACGACCAATATCAATGTCTGTGACTATATCTGTTTTCTGGCCCCAGGCGGCTATCTGGCCTACTTTGGGCCACCCGAGGAGGCCAAACAGTTTTTTGGGCGCAGCGACTTCGCGGAAATCTACAGCCTCCTGGAACCAACCGACGAAAATCCCAACGTGCCCCAGCAGGCGGCAGAGCGCTTTAAGCAGTCAGCCGATTATCAGAAGTATGTGGCCATGCCGCTGAGCACGGGCCCGGCGAGCCGCCTTAATCAGCCGGTTACTCAGACTGCCGCTGTCAAACCGCCGAAGCGCGGCAATCCCTGGCGGCAGTTCTGGCTGCTCTCCTTCCGTTACCTGGAATTGCTCAAGAACGACGTTGGGAACCTGCTCATTCTGCTCCTACAGGCGCCAGTGATCGGCCTGATCCTCTTCTTCCTGGCCGGGCACGGCACTTTTGATTCGAGCAGCATCGCCAATTGCCAGACGAATCCGCCGCCGTCGGGCCTGCCTGCTATTCCGATCACGGTGCCTAATGGCAACAAATATGACTGTCAGAACGTCGTGAATGCTTTGCAGACGCCCCAGGGTCAGGCACTACTCGCCCAAAAAGGGCTGACCGAGGACCAGGCGCTGAACTACTATATTACTCCTGGCTCGGGCGGCGATGCGCAGAAGATCCTCTTCATCATGGCTTTTGCCGCTGTCATGTTCGGCTGCATCAATGGGGCGCGCGAGATCGTCAAAGAGGCACCCATCTATCGGCGCGAGCGGGCAGTAAACCTGGGCATCATCCCCTATATGTTCTCCAAGATCGCCGTGCTGGGCCTGCTCTGTCTGCTACAGAGCCTGGTGCTGGTGGTGATGGTCGATCTGAAGGCTCCCTTCCATCAGGGGATCTTCCTGCCTGTCGGACTGGAGATCTACATTACTATGGCCCTTACCTCGCTGGCAGGCCTCATGCTGGGACTGACCATCTCGGCTATTGCCCCCAATAATGACCGGGCGATGAGCTTCGTCCCAATTGTGCTCATTCCCCAGGTCATTTTCTCGGGAATCATCTTCTCCCTTCAGGGACCACTCTTGCAATTTCTGGGGGCCTTCTTTGCCGCTCGCTGGGCGATGGCAGCTCTCGGCTCCTCGATCGGGCTGCATGGCGATAAGTTGGGGGCCGACGGTTTCTCCTATCATGGGACGCTCTTCCCGACCTACGACGGTCATAGCCAGGCTGAGGCAGTCTTCCATTTGCTCTTGACCTGGTTTGTCCTGGCGCTGATGAGCGTCATTCTTGCCCTGCTGATCGCCTACTTCCTGAGACGCAAGGATGTGCGGCGCTAGCTGATCGGGCGGCAACTGATTCGCCACCGTCATAAAGCCCGCGCCAGATGACGCGAGGCGCCCTTCGCTCTCCTCATCTACCAGATCGGAGAGCGAAGGAATAGCAAGGAACAGCGAGAAACGACGGCAGGATATCGGGCATAAAGGCGAAGAGGGGCGCATGGTACTTCTTGGCATCTTGCTTGATCGCACTTTTCACCTTATGTTATTGTAACAATGTTCTTATCCGGGTACACCCGGGCCAGTTCTGGGAACAATGAGTGAGCGAGCGAGCGGACGGGCAACAGGGAAAGTGTTACTTAACAGGCGTATTATCGTCGGCATTTGCGGAGGAATCGCCTGCTATAAGGCTGCTGATCTGGTGAGTAAGTTGCAGCAGGCGGGTGCGCTCGTTGATGTGATCATGACGGAGCGCGCTGAAGAGTTTGTACGTCCGCTGACGTTCGCCGCTCTGAGTCATCGGCCCGTCTATAGCGATCTGTGGCAGGCGGCAGAACATGCCGCCGAGTTGCACATTGAGCTGGCGCGCGCTGCCGAGCTGCTGGCGGTGGTGCCGGCCACGGCCAATACGATTGCCAAACTGGCTCACGGAATCGCCGATAATTTGCTGACGGCGGTGGCCCTGGCCACACGGGCCCCGCTCTTGCTGGCTCCGGCGATGGATGCTGAGATGTATGAGCATCCGGCGACGCAGGCGAATCTAGCCCTGCTGCGTGAGCGCGGAGCCCATGTGGTCCCACCAGAGGTGGGGCATCTGGCTTCCGGGGCGATCGGCCCCGGGCGACTGCCAGAGACGCCCGTTCTGCTGGGGGCTGTGCGCTGGCTGCTGGGCCGTACTGGCGACCTGGCGGGTCGGCGCGTCGTTGTTACTGCCGGCGGCACCCGCGAGCCAGTCGATCCGGTCCGCTTCCTGGGGAATCGCTCTTCCGGGAAGATGGGCTTTGCTCTGGCCGCTGAGGCCCTGGCCCGCGGCGCTCAGGTGCGGCTGATCTCCGCCCCAACGGCGCTGACTCCTCCCTATGGAGCGGAGTTTGTGGAGGTGGAGACAACCCTCCAGATGCTGGAGGCTGTCCGCCAGGCCGTAGCAACCGCCGATGTATTGGTGATGAATGCGGCAGTGGCCGATTTCCGTCCCGCTGCCCCAGCGCCGCGCAAGATCAAGAAGGAGGAGCTTAGGGCCGATGAGGGCGCGCGCGCTGATGCCCAGGCTGAGGCCGAGGAGGTGCTGACGCTGCGCCTGGTGCGCAATCCCGATATCTTGCAGGAACTCACACACCTCTCTGCCGCACAGACGGATACTGCTGCTGCGGCCCGCTCGGCGCCAGCCCCGCTGGCAGAGGTGTCTGGGTCGTCACCCTCGCGCTCGTCGGAAACGCCTGCTCGCCCACGCCGCCTGATCCGCGTTGGCTTTGCCGCCGAGACCCATGACGTGCTCTCCTACGCCCGGCAGAAGCTGGCGCAGAAGAGCCTGGATCTCCTGGTCGCCAACGATGTGACTCGCCCCGATAGTGGCTTCGGCTCCGATACCAATAAGGTCTATATCTTCCACGCCGATGGCGGCTTGGAGGAGCTGCCAGTCATGCCGAAGGAGGAGGTCGCGGCTGCCATCTGGGATCGGATCGTCCCTTTGCTAGGGACGAACTAAGTTGGGAGGACGTGGCTTTGTGATGGGTGCTTTGCTCTTAGAATTGTTGGGTACACGGAGTACGCAGGAGGAGTCCGCTATGGAACGCAGTGCTAGTGCTGGTTTCGAAGGCATCGCTCAGCTGCTGCTGGAGCAGAAGAAATTGATGGAGGCCCTGGAGGCCGAGAACCGCGAGCTGCGCCGCCAGCTCGCCGATCTGCGCCGCGGCATCGGGATCGCCGTGGTGATCGAGGGAAAGACAATTCAGCTGGCTACTGATCAGCCAATGGCTCAGTCTCAGGCCGCTCTGCAAAGTTTGCAGAATCTCCAAAGCACTCCTGTGACGCCGAGTGCAGCTCAGAATGCCAGTTACCCCTCTCAGCCTATGCGCCAAACTGGTAGCCAGCAATCGGTGAATCTGAACGAGAAGCGGGAGAATGGGAACAATCGCAGCCCGCTTGCTGATAGCTTCGTTCTCTAGCTCGCCCGGTTCTATCCAGCTTGACTGTCCTGGTCAGTTGGCTGACTGGCTGGCTGGCTGACCGTCGGTGAGACTCTGACAAGAACCTGGCGCTGCGCTCGTGAGCTGTGGTTGACGGTCAGAAGAAAGCACGCCGCGCGCTGCCTGTCCGCATGCCAGGTAGGCGGACTGTTTCCTGCTCTGGCTTGCATCTGTGTGCCGCGCCGATGGTCGCTGTTGAAGAGGCGGTCGCTGGCGGAGACCCTCAGCGGCTTCTCGTGGTCCTGTAGATCAGTTGTCTATTCGGTCCCGCGTCGCGTTGGCCCGCGGTTGAGGGTCTCTTTGCCTTTGTTTTGTGGGCGCTGACTCAGTTTGCGCCTCTTACGCTTGCGCCGCTAACAACGCCAGGCTCCAGGCTGGACAGAGCTGGCCCTGACCTCGCCGCTTCCTGCTATGCTCTGGCATTGTGTGCGACTCTGACTCGGCTCTGCTCTGATGGCAGGCCAAGCTGGAGAAAGGAGGGATCTGTTACCCATGAAGCTGGTGCGATCTCTCCTCCTCCACCTCCTCCTCTCGTTCTTCTTCTTGGCCTCCCCTTCTTGCTCCTGACTCGGTCCCCCTTCACTCTATGCCTGGTGGGAAGAACTGCGCTGGGTGGATAGATATGTTATCATCTGGCACACAGGCCCGGCCCGGTAATGCGTTCTTGAGTCCACGGCTTTTCTTGCGTTTATATTTCTCAGAGGAGAGCATGCCATTTTGTGGATTCGGGGTGTCCTCTGCCTTCCTGGACTTGTTTACTGTGACACTGCTCTGAGAGTGGGTACAGTGGGAGAGGGCGCTATCGAAGAAAAGGACCAGCCGTGTGTGAGTAGCCTGCTGTCAGTGATCAGCTCGCTTGTCTCTCTGCCTATCTGCCTGTCGGCTGAGCTGATACCTTGCCTGATGCCTGGTCTGCTACTGATACCTTAACAGAGAGGCGTGTGGCAGAAGGCGTATAGCCAGGGCCCGAATCTGAGAGAAAGCAAGGGAGCAGGACAGCGACGGCTGTGCTGCGATGCTCTTTGTGAATTGTGAGAGGCCGGGCAGGAACGAGCAATGTGCTCCCTCCCCTGCGCGGGGCTAAGCTGGCTCGTGTTATCTCTCGCCTGACCTCTTTGAACCTACCACCAGGGAGGATTTGGTGATGATCTGTCCCCGTTGTCAAAGTCAAGTCGCCGATGGGGTCCGTTTCTGCGGTACCTGTGGAATGCCGCTACAGCCGGCGGGAAGAACGCCCGCACCGCCCGGCTCCCCTGTACCGCCGGGTGCACCAGGTGATCCCTATAGTGCTCCTCAAGGGGGATTTGTGCCTCCTAATCAGTACGAGGAGTATGGCAGCAGCCCCTTTGGCAATGCTGTACCACGAGCCGAGTTGCACAACCCGCGCGGCCCCCTTCAAGTAGCCGACATGAGCATTTCCATTGAGGGCGAGCTGGTTCCGGTCGTTGATATCATGCTCGGCAGCCAGATGCCCGTCTACTTCGAGCACCATATTCTGCTCTGGAAGCATCCTGGTGTTCAAATTGGCTTCAAGTCTCTCAAAGGGGCGGCCCGTCGCTTCTTTGCCGGCCTGCAGATTTTCCTGACTGAGGCTTATGGACCAGGCAATATTGCCTTCTCGCGGGACTCAGTGGGCCAGATTGTGGCGCTCCGCCTCCAGCCTGGTCAAACCGTCGAGGTGCGCGAGCATCAGTTTCTGGTCGCTACCGGCAATATTGAGTACGACTTTACCTTTGTTCAGGGGATCTCCAATATCCTGTTTAGTCGTACAGGGTTCTTTATCGATCGTTTTACTGCTATTGGTAGTGAAGGTATCTTGTTGCTTCACGGATACGGCAATGTCTTCGAGAAGATGCTCGCACCAGGTGAGGCGCTGGATATCGAGCCGGGAGCCTGGCTTTGGAAAGATCCTTCGGTCCAGATGACCGTGACGACCGTGGCTGGCTCGCAGCGCGGCGGGGGCATTCTAGGGGCCATTGGCGGGTTTGTGGCGGGTGCCTCGATCACGCTCAATCGCTTCATTGGTCCGGGCCGGGTGGGAATTCAGTCCATGACATACCATCCACCGCAGTATGAGGGATCTCCCCAGGCTGGAGGCACCAGCAACTTTGGCGGTCTGGGCAGCCTCTTCAGCTAAACTGACCGGGCTGCCTGACTGAAGTGCGCGGCGCGAGAGTCGGGCCAGGGAGCTGCGCACCAGCAAGCCGGGCGGGGAAGGATAGATGGGCGGAGCAATGCCGGCTGCTGCTATCTCTTCCGATCACTGCTGAAGGCCTTCTTCCCTGGCCCGGCTCCCCCTTTCTTGTCTCGTCTGCCTCAGAGCAGCCTCCTGCCGATCTCTCTGCTTCTGTGTTATCTCCTCTCTTGAGCGTCTGTGGCACCTTCAGAACTAGGAGCTTGCTCGTCCCTGGTCCTTATCGCGGCTCATGCGCAGTACCTTGAGCATGTATTGCTCCGAGTTCAGATAGTAGGGGTTGCGTTTGATATATTTCCCGACCACGGAGATAGGATGCAGCTTGAGCAGCTCGGCCACCAGGCCGGGCATCAGCTTGTTATGGTCATAGTGCATCAGGGCGATAATGGGCGCATTCTGGAAAGTGAAAACGGCGTCAGAGGCTGCTTCATACTTGAGGATCTGCTCCGGGGTCGCCGCGTCGCTGGTGAGCCAGCTCATGTCAATTGAGATGCGTACAGCCTTCCAGCCTTCGCGCAGCGCCTGGGCGATAAAAGTCTGGTGAGAGGAGAGCAGGAAATAGGGATCAAAGCGGGAGCCATTGGCGAGGAAGCTCTCCCGCTCCTCATGCAAGACCAGTTGTCCGCTGGCGAGCGCGGCATTGACATCGATGTTCAGACTGGCTAATTCCTCTCGCAGCTCCTGAACCTGGGCGGGCGCGGCGGCGAAGAGGCACTTTTCCGAGGCCGTCAGACCGACTCGGAGGAGGCGCGCCGTCACACCAGGAATCTCCGACACTTTGCGGTAGAGCTGGCAAATGTGCGAGCCGGGAGGAATGCGCTCAGATTTGCCCTCAACACTAAGATCCATACCTACCTCCACGGCCTTCTTCTGCTGTCTGGCGTCTCTGACTTAAACGAGCCTGCCGCTCCTGGCGAAGCTGTGCGGCTCGATTATTCGTGGCGATGACGACCAGGCTTAAGAGGCCGAAGACCATCACACCTGATAAGAACGTAATGAGTACCAGTAGAACGATATGCTGCGGAGAGAAACCGAGGAGCAGGGACAGGACGAGCGTCAGCAGCGTCATGGACACGGGGACAACCAGTGCCCAGGCGATGATGATGCGCAGGCTCTGTTTGATCGTCAGCGCCTCTCCGCCGCTGTAGGGGAAGAAGATCCGCCGAAACAGGGAATAGCGCACGTGCTCTTGTTGCTGTTGCATAGGGCTAACAAGATCCTTCCTGCCGGTGCCGCTGTTGTAGCCAGCGTTGCAGAATAGCCTCCGCCTGGTAGAGAATATTGACCTCGTTCTGGTACGTCAGGAGACGGCAGGCCTCACCCAGGGAGAACCAGCCCACCCGGTCGTACTCGTGATCGTGCAGCGTGATATCGCCACCAATGGCCTCTAGCAGGAAATGACGTACCTGCTTATGATAGCGGATATGGTCGCGCACAAAGCGATACGAGATCGTGCCGATGTAGGCGATCAGGCGCACTTGCAGGCCCGTCTCCTCCTGCACTTCGCGCAAAGCTACCTGCTCGATCGTCTCGCCGGCGTGCGGCGTCCCTTTCGGCAGGACCCAGATCCCCGGGTGGCTACGACCAACGAGGGCCACTTCAATACTCATGCCTTCGCTCCCAACCAGCCCCCTGAAATTGCGTACCGCTTTCCCCTGAACGGATCGCTGTCTGGCGTAGTGCTGTTGTTGCTGCTGTAGCTGCTGCTGCCTTTGAGCTAGCGGGGCTGGTGCAGGAACCAGGCGGAAGACCACGCCTCCGGCTGAGTACGCGCGCAGCGTACGATGGTGCTGATAGCGGTCCCAGCCCCGAGCTGTTTCCTCTCTATGCCATCGCAACTTCGCCCCACTCCTCCTTACTGCGAATACTGCTGCTGACTGTCGCGTGCGCATCCTGGCCAGCTAGCCAGCAACAAAAGAATTGGGCGCGACCTGAGAGAGTCGCGCCGCGTACTGATACCTGCCAGAGCATTGACGCAGCGCGAAACCTCTTCCTGTAAAGGGAACAGGTTGCGCCGCTCCTTATCGTGGCAGTATAGCGAATGCCTTGACATGTGTCAAGACAGCATCCGTCGGACAGCCTCCAAATTTCCGGAAGGTACATCGGGGGGAACAGCGCAGCCTGGAGCCAGGATAAAGTGCTCGCCGTTGGTCAGCTCCAGAGCGTGTTGTACCTCCTCTTGCACTTGATCGGGGGTACCGGTGCGCAGGACAGTCTTTTCACTGATGCCGCCCATCACTGCTTTACCCGAGCGGCGTTTCCCCTCACGCAGGTCGGGATTCCCCTCCAGGGTGGCGGCCCAGCTAATCGCGTGGACGGGGTAGTTCGCCAGCAGGTCAAAGTAGATGCGAGGGCCACAGTTGTGTAGAATCGTAAACTTGCTGCGTCCCTTGATGGCATCCAGGAATTCCAGATCATACTGCTCACCAAACTCGCGGTACTGGTCCTGGGTGAGTAAACCCTCACGAGCCCAACCATTGGTGGCGTAGAAGATGCCACTGGCGCCCTCTTCCATACAAGCGATGGCAAAGGTGGTAAAGGTTTCCAGGATAGTCCGCAGGCCGGTATGAAGGGCCTTGCGATCTTCACGCATGCTATGCAATACCGCCTCGGTGCTGTTGCCGGCCAGATACTTGGCCACGCCCAGTGGGCAGAAAATCGTCTGTACAAAGTAGGCATCGTTCCCGAGATGGTATTTAATGAGCTGCAAGGCACGCAGCTGCTCAGCTAAGGCTCCCTGCGTCGGCTCCAGCGGACGCAGCCGCTTCCAGTCTGCGGTACTTTTGATAGGAGTATCCTCGAAGACCGGCGGCTTGTATTTGTCGCCAGAGGGACGCACGCGGACCTTCCAGCCTTCGACGTGGTAGGAGGCACGCGGATTCACCTTCAGGAAGTCCCAGTCGTAGCGCGTGAAGTTCTCAATCATCGCCTCCACAAATGTCTGCACGTTCCATTCGCGCTCGTAGTCATGCCCCCACATACTCACCGGTACACGATCGACCGGCTTACCGCGCAAGGCGGCGTCAACACGTTCCTTCTTATTCAAGGTCTTTCCCATCCCCTCTAGACAAGATCACTAACTTGGATATAAACCATGCCTACAGACAGACAGTTCTGGATAGGCAGCGCAGCGGCTTGTACGCTACCCATGCGTTCCATTCACTGCCGAGCGAGTCGTAGTGCGGTGCACGGGCCATAACCACAGGGCTGCGCAGCGGCCACGCTGCTGGCTTATAGCCCCAGCCGGGCCGTCAGCTGATAGCGGACTGGGAGCGAAGTGGCAACTGCCCAGGCGGAGATGACCAGAACGACCCGGCTGACCTTCCTGCCAAAGTCCGGGATGGTCACACTGGCCTGACCACTGGCTAGGTCAACTGGGAAACGGCGAACGCTGAAGTCCTGGCCCTCATAGACCAGGGCCTGCACACTATAGTGTTCCGGTAGAACGTTTGCCGAGCGGATAAAGCCGTGGCTGACCCAGCCGTTGTCATTGACCAGGTTATCCTCGAAGTGCAGCTCTGGGATACGTATCCAGGCTAGGGCAAAGCCCTGGCGATTAACCGCATCATCGGTGACCTCCTCAAAGCGCAACTGGATACGCTGGCCGGCGTAGGGGGTCAGGTCGACCTGCTCCTCGACCCATTGTGGACTGCTTCCGCCGCTGGTTCCGGTGTAGCCGTAACCCCAGTTTCCCCCATTGGGGTTACTGGCCGTTGTGTAGCGTCCGGGCAACGTTGTCCAGTTGATGCCGTCGGTCGAGGCTTCTACAAAGGCATAATCGTAGTCACGTTCCAGATCAAACCAGGCGGCAAATTGCAGGGTGACGTGCTTGCCTTTGAGTGTGCTCAGGTCGAAGGAGCGAGTCAGGGTACTATCCATATTATCATATCGATTGCCCCACCACTCATAGTGTGAATGGTAGGGCGTGTTCGCGATAATGGGAGTTGTGGGTGTGCCGTTAAAGGTCAGGGTCAGGGTGCCTGTCTGCCCTGCCGGCTCGAAGGTGTAGTACTCTGCTGCGTACTGATGAATGCTGTTGAGCATGGTAAAGGGATAGCTGCTGACTTGCTGCGACGGCACGGGGGTTCCGACCTGGATGGTGGCATAGCCGT
This sequence comes from Thermogemmatispora aurantia, assembly GCF_008974285.1. Lineage (GTDB taxonomy): Bacteria > Chloroflexota > Ktedonobacteria > Ktedonobacterales > Ktedonobacteraceae > Thermogemmatispora > Thermogemmatispora aurantia. The sequence goes on from NZ_BKZV01000005.1 coordinate 174,662, forward strand.
AGTCTCCCTTGTCGATGCTATAGTCCTGAACGACATTGGCGAGATACCACTTATTTACTACGTCATCGAAACGGTCCTTATAACCATGACGGGCGAGGACATGGTCAAAGCTGAGGGGAGGATCAGCGGGGTCGCTCAGCAGCTCTTTGAGAATGGGGTAGCCACCATAGTGCTCGGCGAAGTAGGCCAGGAAGAGGTAGGCTGCTCCATAGTGGTCTAAGACCGCTGGCATATCGTCGCTCCAGTCGGTGAGTTGCGTATTGGGATGAGAGAGAAAAGCGCCGTCGGCGCCGTCTACGGGGAAGCCGTTGATGTGTTGAGCCAGCAAGGACATTCCTTCATTGATCCACGCTGGATCGCTGGGATGGAGATGCCAGTGAATCATGTGCTGAAATTCGTGGGCCAGGGTACTGTTGTAATCAGCTGTCCCCGGCAGCATGGTATCGAGGTCGATGTAGATCATCTCGCGCTCATTGCTGTAGGGATTGATGGCCGTTGGGTACTCGTCGGCGGATGAAAAGTAGCCGCCGACACCGTTGCCCAGGCCCGCGGCGTTCAGGATGGTCAGGTGCACATCATCGTCGATGCCTGGCTGCCACTCGCTGCCAAAGATGGCGTGCTCGCTGGGATAGATGCGCTCTTCGAAGAGGTCGGCGGAACTTTTAAGGGCTGTCAGACTGGCGCTTTGGTCGTCCTCGACGTACATGTACACATGAGGAGTGAGGTAGAGCAGCCGGGCCCGAATGCGTTGATAGCGGTGCGTGTCCAGATTGAGAAGCCAGAACTGGTCTTCCTGGCCAAGGTGCGCGTTGAGCGGTGTGCTGCGCCCGTGCTGCGACAGTGGCTGCGGGCTGTGCAGCTTGAGACGCTGCGCCAGGCTGTAGAGATCACGCGGCGGGTGAGCTGCCGTTGTAAGCAAGTGCTCGGCTTGCAGGAGCGCTGACAGGTTCTGGGGCGTCGGCGACGGCTTCAGACCGACGGTGACGTCGCCGGACGCCGGTGTCTTGACTGCGGCGGCATTGCCAAAGGGAACACAGGCGCTCGCTGTAACCGCTAGCGTAAGTAGCAGAGTCAGTAAGCCCAGCCATTCGCGAAGAAGCAAGAGACTACCCCGAACCCGTTTGCACATGGTCGCTTAGCCCTCCAGTTCCTTGAAGCGATAGCCGACGCCCCGCTCCGTCAAGATGTATTGGGGGTGAGCAGGGTCTTTCTCGATCTTCTGCCGCAGATAGGTAATGTAAAGCCGAAGATAGTGAGCCTCGTCTCGGTATTCACGCCCCCAGACTTTGGAGAGCAGCGTCTCATGGGTGAGAAGGCGCCCGGCGTTGTTGACGAGATGGTAGAGCAGACGGTATTCGGTAGGACGCAGGGTGACCTTCTGGCCACGGACAATCACCTCGCGCCTGGCAAAGTCGATCTTGAGGTCCTTGTCGACAACAATTTCGGTCTTGCGCGCCGGCGGCGGCATGAATGCACGGCGCAACAAGGCCCGGATGCGCGAGAGCAGCTCGCGTGGACTGAAGGGCTTGGCGATATAGTCATCGGCTCCCAGGTCCAGGCCGCGGATGCGGTCGTGTTCGTCCTGGCGCACTGTCAGCATGATCACCGGAACGGTCGAGACCTCGCGGATCTGGCGCAGAGTCTCAAAGCCATCCATGTCTGGCATCATGACATCAAGAACAATGAGGTCAGGCAGGTTTTCGCGCAGTTGCTCCAGGGCCTCCTCTCCACTACTTGCCTCCAACACGTGATAGTGCTCTAACTCTAGATTCATACGCACAAGATCGCGGATACGTGGCTCATCGTCAACAATGAGAATGGTGATATCACGATGATCGAAATTTTCCTTCTCCATATTTAAAACACCACCATAGGCAGTTGCGCCTTCTCCTTGCGAGGCAGGCTGAACGAGAATGTCGAGCCTTGATGGAGCGCACTTTCTACCCAGATCCTTCCTCCGTGAGCCTCAATGATAGCGCGGCAGATATAGAGGCCGAGGCCGGCGCCCGGGCGTCCAGACGTCGACGGGTGATTGATGCGCTGAAAGCGCTGGAAAAGCCGCTCCTGATCGCGCAGGGAGATGCCCATGCCCTGATCGCTGACGCTCACGATCACCTCATCGCCCACAGTGGAGCAGCTCACCGTGACCGTGCGCTGCCGAGGTGAATATTTAAGCGCGTTGTCCAGCAGATTCTCCAGTACCTCCTCGATGCGGTCGCGGTCGGCCATAACCAGCGGCAGGTTGGGCGGGAGCTGCACCTTGATGTCGAGATCGGGACTTCTGGCCTGGAAGCGTCGCACGACGCCCTGAATCAGGGGCTCTAGATCCAGGGGAGCGATCTCCATATGCAGGCCACCAGCTTCGATGCGCGAGGCGTAGAGAAGATTCCCGACCAACTTATTGAGACGATCGGCCTCCTCTTCGATCGCGAGGAGGCGCGCGCGCAGTGTCTCGCGATCAAAACTAGCGTCGGCACGGGCCAGCGTTGAGGCGTAGCCCTTGATGATGGCAATCGGCGTCTGCAGCTCATGGGAAATGACCGAGATGAACATTGAGCGCTGCTCTTCTTGCTCGCGCTCGCGGGTGATGTCGCGCACGGTCAGGATACCGTTCATCGGCTCGCCGCGCGCCGAGTGGACGCAGGAGGCCGAGACGCTCACGCTGAAGCGCTGGCCATCGCGTGCGGTGATCTGGATCTCGCGATTGACCACGGGCTTACCGGCAAAGGCTTGGAGAATGGGTGAGTTCTCCAGTCCCAGATCGTTCCCTTGCCGATCCTTGGGGCGCAGCACATCATAATAAAAGCGGCCCAGCACCTCGCTTTCACGCCATCCTGTCAGGCGCTCCATCGCCGGATTGAAATCGATGATGCGGAAGGCATGGTCGACGGTGAGGATGCCATCGGTGCTGTACTGGAAAATAGCGGCCAGGCGCTCCTGCTCGCGTACCAGCGATTGCGCCTTGAGAGCGAAGCGCATACTGGCGGCCAGTTGGGCGCGGAAGAGCGCGAAGCGGATCTCATCGTTCTCCAGGCAAGAGCTGCTTTCGGTGGGGCGGAGGTAGTGCAGCATTCCCACCAGGCCGCTCTGGTCATGGAGAATCAGCGAGCAGCGCTCATACTCCTGGGTCTGGCGGCGTTGGCCAGGGTTGGAGCTGTCGAGGCGCTGGCCGCTACGGGCCTGGGAGGTGACGCTCTCGGGGTCAGTGTCAGGGCCAATGAAATCGGCAAAGAGGTCCAGCTCATCCAGCAGCGAGGAGGGCAGGCGCTCAACTACAAACGGTCGGGCTGGTGTGGGCAACGAGCCGCGTTGGATGTGCTCCAGCAGGCTTCCCACCGCTGCCTCATTGATCTGATAGACGGTATATTCTTCGCTGCTCTGGGGATCAAAGGCTTCGTTGGCCACTACGAAGAGGCCGGCCTCCCCACCCAGGAGGCGAATAGCGCTCCCGATAAGAATCACAAGTTGGCCATGCAAGTCCTTGAAGTGCTGCGTCAGGGATCGGGACATGGCAGGCTCCGACAAAGACAGAGACAAGGCATGTATCTGGGTACAGAGCGGGGCCGGCAGGGGCAGGTTGGCGCAGCTCCCTGCCGGGGATTGTCAACGTTCGGTGTCAGTGCTATTTTAACACAAAGCCTTCAGGTAGGACAGAGATGCACATCGACATCTTCACGCTCTTCCCGGCCATGTTTGAGGGGCCGTTTTCTGAAAGCATCCTCAAGCGTGCACGCGAGCGTGGTCTGCTCTCGATAGCCTTGCACAACATTCGGGATTTTACGACCGATAAGCATCACGTTGTCGACGATTATCCCTATGGTGGCGGCGTTGGCATGGTCATGAAACCCGAGCCGATTTTCGCCGCGGTCGAGGCCGTCTATCAGGGCGGGCCTATCATTCTGCTTACACCCCAGGGCCGCCTGTTCAACCAACAGATTGCGCGCGAGCTGGCTCGCGAGCCGCGCCTTTCTCTGATCTGCGGCCACTATGAGGGGGTGGACGAACGCGTAGCTGAGCATCTGGCTACCGATGAACTCTCGATTGGCGATTATGTGCTCACCGGTGGCGAGCTGCCGGCCATGGTAGTGGTGGATGCTGTGGCCCGCCTTATTCCCGGTGTTCTGGGCGACGATGCCTCAACGCATGAAGAGTCGCACAGCGACAATCTGCTGGAATATCCTCAATACACCCGTCCGCCTGAGTTCCGCGGCTGGCGGGTCCCCGAGATCTTGCTCTCCGGCAACCACGCCCAAATCGCGCGCTGGCGACGGAAGGAGGCCCTGAGACGCACGAAGCGCCGGCGTCCTGATCTTTTTGCCAGGCTTGATCTGAGCAGCAAAGAAGATCAGAAGCTCCTTAAGGAGCTAGAAGCTGAAGGCTGGTGAGTTGCGCCTGGCCAGCTCAGCACCGGCCTTCGCCGATCCTCTCCTGTCTGGCACGAGGCACCCCGGCGCCGCTGCTTATTCCTCGTCAGCGCCCTGCTCCTCGTTGGCGGCTGCGCGCGGCTCGCGTAGCTGGCGCTCTTGCTGGCGTCGCAGGGCCTCTTGCCTGGCCCGCTCCTCGGCGATAATCTCTTCGACCTCGTCAGCCATCGTGCGTCCCTCGCCTTCGTGGCGACCTCCACCGACGCTCGGGCGGCTCTCCAGGACCTCGCGCGCCCGCCCACCGCTCTCTTGGGGGCCGATGATGCCGTGAGCTTCCAGCAGGTCGATCAGACGGGCCGCTCGGGCATAGCCCACACGCAGACGTCGCTGCAGCAAAGAGATGGAGGCCCGGCCATACTCGCGTACTACCTGTTCGGCCTGCTCCAGCAGCTCGTCGTCCAGCGTGGATTCTTCGGCCTCCTGTTCATGAACCTCCCAGCCAGGTTCAACCTCTGGGCTGCCTGCTGGACGATGCTGGGACGCCTGCTCTTTCCAGTAGGTGACCAGGCGCTCGATCTCTTCATCGGCGACAAAGGCTCCCTGGATGCGCTCCGGCTTGCCGGCATCGGCGGGCAGATAGAGCATGTCGCCCCGTCCAAGCAGGCGCTCCGCTCCCCCCATGTCGATAATGGTCCGTGAGTCAATAGCTGAGCTGACCATAAAGGAGATACGCGTTGGAATGTTGGCCTTGATCAGACCGGTGATGACGTCGACCGATGGACGCTGTGTAGCCACCACGAGATGGATGCCCGTAGCCCGGGCGAGCTGAGCCAGACGACAGATCAGGCTCTCGACTTCCTCGGGGGCTGTCATCATCAGATCGGCCAGCTCATCGATAATGATGACGATGGAAGGTAAGTTCTGGAGTGAGTTATCTCCGCGGGCCAGCCGCTCGTTGCGCAGCTTGCGATAGCTATCGAGATTGCGTACACCCAGTCGGGAGAAGAGGCGATAGCGACGCTCCATCTCGTGAATCGCGTTCTTGAGCAGCCCCACCACCGTATCGACCTCCGTCACCACTGGCATCAGCAGGTGGGGAACGCCGTTGTAGTGAGTCAGCTCAACCATCTTAGGATCGACGAGCAGCAGGCGCAGATCATCGGGCGTGGCCTGCATCAGGAAGGTGGCGATGATGGCATTGATGCAAACGCTTTTGCCAGCGCCCGTAGCCCCGGCGATCAACAGGTGGGGCATACGCGCCAGATCGCCAACGCGGACCGCGCCAGCGACATCTTTACCCAGGGCCACCGCCAGCTTGGACTTGGCCCGCGCGCTCTGGTATTCCTTGCTCTCCAAGACCTCGCGCAGCGTCACCAGGCGGCTATTTTTATTAGGAATCTCGACGCCGACATAGGGCCGGCCCGGCACTGGGGCCTCCATGCGAATCGAGCGCGCTTCCAGTACCAGCGCCAGATCGTTCTGCAGGGCCATGATGCGGCTCACGCGCGTGCGCGATTCATAGACAATATTGCCGGAGGCGTCACGCACGGGAACCAGGCGCCCTTTCTCGTCAGGCTGCATGGCCGGCTTGCCCGTGGGGCGAATCCCGAAACGAATAACCGTAGGGCCGATACTGATGTCTTCAGGTCGCACCTCGGCCTCAACGCGGAAGCTGCGCAAGGTATCCTGGATCAGCTTGGCCAGGGCTACTGTATCTTCGCCCAACATCTGCAGCTTCATATCTTCGGGCCGATTGAGCAGGCTCAGGTCCGGTAGCTTCCAGGGAGACGAGGGCAAGGGTTGGCCTCCGCTGCGCGGCTGCGACCGCCTCCCCGCCTCCGCGGCTGGCTGACGCTTCAGAGGATTGGGTGTGAGCGGCTCCATCTCTGGCAGATTAGGGACAACGTCTTGCGCGGAGATGTGCAGCGGCTGCTGGGGAGGCCGCTCGCTGTTGAAGGGCAGCGGCTGCTGCTGCGCGCCACGTGTGGCGGCCTGATACTCCTGGCGATTCAGCGGCTTAGGCGGCGGATGCGGGCCGCGAAGAAGAGAGCCAGGCTGGTGCCGGTGGGTCGCTCTGTCATCCTGGCGATCATCGTCGCTTTCGAAATCTGGCTCGAACTCGATGATATCCTCATCTTCCCCGCTCATCGCTGGCTCTGATCCATCAGCGGCTGAGCGGGCCGTCCCGGCGCGTGTCCCATTGGGGGCTCTTTCATCCCCTCTGGAGTCAGCTCCGGCCTGGGCCTGACCGCTATAGCGGCTATAGCGGGGGCGCTGGCCGAGAAAAGGCGAAGGGCCGCGGGCACCCTCGCCACTGCTGGCGCGAGCAGGACGCTCCACGTGGTCGGCGAAGAGCCGGCGCACAAAGCGGGCGGCGGCCAAGATGTGCCCGAAGGTGATGCGGAAGGTGACAATGCTGACCAGGACCATCAGGCCCAGGATCAGAATGTGACCGACAGCAGCTGGCCAATTGCGCAGGGGCCAGGTCAGGAGAGCGCCAACAAATCCACCGGTCTCCCCTCCAAAAAGGAGCTGGCTTTCGGCCAGGACCAGCAGCCAGAGTAGGGCCAGCCCGCCTACCAGCGACCAGCGCAGCAGACTGCGTCGGAGCAGGCCCTCGATCAGCAAGGTCCCGGCCAGTACCAGCAAACCGAGAGCCAGCACGTAGGCCGACCAGCCAAAGAAGGTTATAAAGAAGGCGTGGAACTCTTTCAGAATGAAGGCCTGACGAAAGATCGTCAAGGCACTGAGCAGAAGCAGGGAGAGCAAGAGCAGGATCAAGCTGTAAAACTGCTGCTGCTGATGGGGTTCAAGGCGCTGCCACTGGTCGCGGAGCCAGTGAATAAAGCGCTCGTCCCCCGTCTGGTCAGCGGGGGGGGAAGACGGGGCTGAAGAAGCTTTGCGTCCAGATGACCGGGAACCAGCCGAGGCGCGCTTTGGAGCCTGCCGGGCATTAGCAGGCCCGGGGGTCCGTTGCTCGACGCGGACGCGGCTGGACCCGACGGCGCCTGCGGCAGCGCTGGCCCGCGCGGTCCGCCTCGCCTCTACGCCCGGAACAATGCGCTCCTTGCGCTGATTCTTCTGATCGCTGGCAGCCATTCCCGCTCCGTCTGCTCCTCCCGTGAGCTATACAGGCGATCCTCTCTCATGCATTCGCTAAAAGAGGGGCACTCTTCTTCCTCCCCAGCAGCGCTTGGGCCGAGATAGCGCGTGCCAGAGTTCTATAAGCAACACCAGTATGATAGCGCAGATGTTCCAAGGGCGCAAGTGGGGAGATGGCGGCTCGGCGCGACCGGATCGGCGCTCAGCGGACAAGAAGAACGCGGTTTGTGCGGCTTCTGCGACTGACGCTGGGTAGGGGGTGAGCTGATTCTCTGGCACGACCACGGCAGCAAGCCAGAATCACGGGCGGGCACGATGGCGGTAAAAAAAGAGAGAGCGCACAGACGAGAACTGGTAGGTAGAAGCACAGAGCAGAGAAGGGATCGAAGCTATCATCTCCATGCTAAGCTGACGAGCCGCCTCGTGGTGCGCTCTCTCCCTTCAGTATAAGCAGAAGCTGTCGCAGGAGCATCGGTGATCTGTCACAGAATTGTCGCAAAGAAGGAAGAGGGGGACAAAGTGCAGCTAGCCACTACGGAGCGAGCCGTGGATTCAGAGAGCGGGGTGGCGCGGGAGAGGCGAGAGGCAGAGGCCGACGACCGGCAGATCGTGCGGCGGCTCTCGCGCACCCCGCGCTTGTTCCGGCTTAGACCTCCATCACTACTGGCAGGACCATAGGCCGACGATGGGTCTTCTCGTAGAGGAACTCGCTGAGCGTGTGCTTGATCTTATCCTTTACAAAGGACCAATCGGAGGCGTGGCCATTGAGGCCAATGAACGACTCCAGCACTCGCTCGCGCGCACTCGCCAGCAGCTCCTCAGCATCACGCATATAGACGAAGCCACGCGAAATGATGTCCGGTCCCGCCAGCGGGCGCCCAGTCTCCTTATCGACTGTCAGGACAGCCATCAGGATGCCATCCTGAGCCAGGACCTGGCGATCGCGCAGCACGATCTGGCCGACATCGCCTACGCCCAGGCCATCGACATAGACATTGCCGCAGGAGACATGGCCAACCGCATGGATCGCGTTCTTCGTCACCTCGATCACATCTCCATCCTCGGCGATCACAATGTGATCTGCGGGGATGCCCAGCGAGGCGGCCAGCTTCGCATGGAGCATCAGCTGGCGATACTCACCGTGGATCGGCACGAAGAACTTCGGTCGGATCATGCTCAGCATTAGCTTCAGCTCTTCCTGTGCGGCGTGGCCAGAGACATGCACTGGCGAGACGCCCTGATAGAAGACCTCAGCTCCCTGACGGAAGAGATTATTGATCGTGCGATTGACCATCTTCTCGTTGCCTGGTACCGGCGTGGCAGAGAGGATCACGGTGTCGCCCGGCTGGATGCGCACGAGACGATGGTCCTGATTGGCAATGCGTGTCAGAGCCGAGGTCGGCTCGCCCTGGCTGCCGGTACAGATGATCACGATGCGCTCAGGCGGCAGCTTGTTGATATCCTCGGCGCGGATCAGCGTGTGCTTGGGGATGTTCAGATAGCCCAGATCGATGGCCATCTGGACGTTGCTCACCATACTGCGCCCGACCAGAGCCACCTGACGCCCGTAGCGCACGGCTGTGTCGACCACCTGCTGCACGCGCGAGATCAGCGAAGCGAAGGTGGCGATCAGGATACGCCCGGGGGCATTGGCAAAGATCTTGTCGAGCGAGTCACTGACCACACGCTCCGAGGGGGTATAGCCAGGCGACTCCACTCGCGTGCTGTCGCCCAGCAATACCAGAACGCCCTCCGTACCAATGCGCGCCAGTGTTCCAAAGTCTGCCGGCTGCCCATCGACTGGCGTATGGTCGAATTTATAGTCACCGGTGTGCACCACGGTGCCGACGGGCGTGTGAATCACGATACCCACTGCATCAGGAATGCTGTGATTAACGTGGAAGAACTCCGCGGTGCACTTGCCCAGTTTCACCTTATCGCCCGGAGCTACCATCTTAACGATGGCGCGATCCTGCAACTTATGCTCCTTCAGCTTCACCTGGATCAGCCCCTGGGTCAGACGGGTGGCATAGACGGGAGGAAAGTCGAGCGCGGGAAGGACATAGGGGAGACCACCGATGTGGTCCTCATGGCCGTGGGTGATCAGAATAGCCCGGATACGCTGCTTTTTGTCCTGGAGATAGGTCGTGTCCGGTATCACTAGATCAACCCCAAACATCTCATCGTCAGGAAACATCAACCCCGCGTCAACGATGATGATGTCCTCACCATACTCGATCACCATCATGTTCTTTCCGACTTCCCCAAGCCCACCCAGGGGGATAAGTCGAATTTTTTCCATTGTCAAGGTAACAAAAACCTCCTAACCACACTCAAGCATGAGTATGCCCACTCTTTGCTTTTGAGATATATGTCGACTCCTGTCTCCGCCAACAGGAGTTATAGCCAAATACAGAAAAGTCCAGGCGACGTTGAACTATCAAAAATACACACTATTCGGATCTTTTATTCTATTAAAAGTCTAGCATATTCGATGCGCAAAGACAAGGAAGAGCTACGCGCTAGCGACTGACGCTCGGCAGCCGTCTCTTGCCTTCGCCGCCATCGGTTTCCTGTTCCAGGCTCCGTTAGGAGTGGGTCAGGTCGAGTGGGGGCGGGCCGGAGGGGCTTCTCGCCGTGGCTATCTCAGCTAGCGAGCAGACAAGAAGGAATCTGCGCACTACCGCTGGCCAACCTGTCGGTCTCTTGAGGTAGCCAGCCACTGAGCCAACCCGTCCCTACGATCTTATATCGGCCACTTTCTTCTTTTTCTGCAAACTAGAACACTTGTCTATTAACGGATATTCCCTAGCAGGGCGCGGGCGATCACCACCCGCTGAATCTGGTTAGTGCCTTCAAAGATCTGGGCCACCTTCACATCGCGCATATAGCGCTCGACCGGGTAATCTCGCACGTAGCCGGCACCGCCCAGGACCTGGACCGCATTCGTTGTGACTTCCATTGCCACATCGGTGGCGAAGCACTTGGCCATCGAGGCGTACATACTGGCATTCTGCTCGTGGTCCAGCTTATAGGCAGCCTCATAGACCAGCAGGCGAGCGGCCTCGATCTTCATGGCCATATCGGCCAGCATAAACTGCACAGCCTGGAAGGCGCCGATCGGCTGGCCGAACTGCGTTCGCTGGCAAGCGTAGGAGCGAGCGACCTCGAAGGCGGCCTGGGCCACGCCCACGGCAATAGCGCCGATATTGATGCGGCCTCCATCCAACGACGAGAGGGCGATTTTGAAGCCCTGGCCCTCCTCGCCCAGGCGCTGACCGAGCGGAATGGGGCACTGCTCGAAGATCAGCTCCCGCGTGGGAGAGGAGCGTAGGCCCATCTTGCGCTCAGTTTTCCCGAAGCGGAAGCCGGAAGTACCTTTCTCGACTACAAAGCAGCTGATTCCCTGTGAGCCGCGTACTGGACTCGTACGGGCCATCACCAGGTAGAGGTCAGCCTCGCCTCCGTTGGTGACCCACATCTTGGTGCCATTGAGCACATAGTGATCGCCGCGACGCTCGGCGCGACACTGAAGGCTGGCTGCATCCGAGCCGGCGCTGGCCTCGCTGAGAGCAAAGGCCCCGAGCAACTCGCCGCGGGCCAGGCGCTGGACCCAGCGCTCGCGCTGCTCCTCGTTACCAAAGCGAGCGATGGAGCCAGCTACCATGTTATGCACCGATAGGCCGACAGCGGTAGCCATATCTCCCCTGGCCAGTTCTTCATAGACCAGGGCGGCCACGGTCCGGCTCAGGGCACTGCCCCCGTATGTCTCAGGGATTGTCATGCCCAGCAGGCCCAAGGTGGCCATTTTCAGGTAGACTTCGCGCGGGAAATACTCCTGTTCGTCCCACGTAGAGGCGTGGGGCGTAATCTCCTGTTCTGTAAAGCGACGGACGGTGTCGCGAATCGCTCGTTGCTCCTCGTTGAGATCGAACTGCACTGCTAGCTCCTGTTCTACTACTGGTTTCGGCTCGCCATCGATAGGCAGGGAAGAGCCGGAGCCAGCGAACGAACGCCCTTACTCTTGCTAGCTGGCACTGGCTGGCGCAGACCGGGCAGAGAAAGACGAGCAGGCCGGGGTGAAGCGGCAGGCGAGGTATAGTGCGCCGGACAGGCTAAGCGCCACTGCATCGCCTGCACCGGACAGGCGGGTAACCTCTGCCGGTCTCTTCATCATTATAGCAGTCCTGCAACCAGGTGCCGTTGGTGGCTGCCGGCGCGAGGAACGGAGCGGGGCAAGACGAGCACCAGGCTCGCCCAAAACGCTAGGCTTGACACCGGCGAGCTATCCGTTCTGCGCAGGCAGCGAGCAGTGCGCCAGAGGGCAGGGAGAGACTGACAGGCCGGCGGGCGACGGGGCGGGTATGTAACCGCAGGGCCGCAGGCATCTGGCTGACGTGTTTCCTGCTGGGTCCAGCCAGGGTGCCATGAACGCTAAGCCGGGCAGCTGATCAGGCCAGACATGCGGGCTACTCTGCTGAACCAATCTCGACACGCAAGACAGCCAGGCAGCACCACTGTCCTTACTGTTGCGCTCTGGGCGTCGCGTCACGCCCTGCACAATACGGCAAGCCCCGGCGTTCCACGACTGCCGGGGCAGCGGAGCCGATGGTCGGACTCGAACCGACGACGACTCGCTTACAAGGCGAGTGCTCTACCAGCTGAGCTACATCGGCCTCTCATCTCACTCGCTTGAGCGCTCTCTGCTTTGCTCGCTGGGATACCCTCTGGTTACTTTCTTCTGTGCTCTCTACTATAGCACAATGGGGCTGAGATTGCAAGAGAGGAGGAGGAAGAGGGCGTAACGCTGCGCGAAGTGTAAAGGCAAGCCGGAGACAGTCGGAGTGTCGCCAGGTCAGGCGACGAAGCTGGTAGGTGGCATGGTATCTTACTTTAAAGTTTCTTTACATATCCGTCATACTTTTCTGAACTCTTCTCTGTATACTTGAGCAGCGACCGGGTATCCTCCAGTAGGGAAGGTGGCCTGCCAAATCTCCTGCCACCGGTGGTTCTTGCATGGTGGCAGGCCACCTTCCCCTGCTGCGACCAATAAGCCTGGCTGCCAGAGGTAGTGGTAGTGGTCGGGGGCGTCTTGTCCGGCCCGGCCTGGCCTGGAGGAGGGGCCTGCTGCCTTGCCAATGAATGTCTGGTTCTAGTGAATGTCTGGTTCTAGCCTGCCATGACCTATTACCGGGCTTCACAGCCTCAAGCGCAGACAAGGCGGGGTAGATGAGACAAAGGGACGCTGAAAGCAGATGGTAAGGCGTACTCGATGCGCTCGCTAAGCGCAGCGCCTTCCCTGGCTGCCTTGTGAGGAGATGCCAGAGCTGAGCATATGAGATTGCTGGTCATTGAAGACGAGCCTGATATCGCACACGCGCTCGCGAAGGGGTTGCGCCAGCGTGGCTATGCTGTAGATGTCGCCTACGATGGGGAGCGCGGTTGCATGCTGGCCGAAGTCAATGACTACGACCTGGTTGTTCTCGATCTCAATTTACCCGGCCTCGATGGCCTGGAGGTGTGTCGCCGCCTCCGCGCACTTCGTCCCGCTTTGCTCATCCTCATGTTAACTGCCCGCAGTAAGCCGGATGAGCGTGTGGCCGGCTTAGAGCTAGGGGCTGATGATTATCTGGTCAAGCCCTTCTACTTCGCCGAGCTGGTGGCTCGTATTGGGGCCTTGCTGCGCCGCGATCTCCGCGGGCGTGAGCCGCTCCTCTGCTACGCCGATCTGAAACTTGACCCGGTGGCGCGCGTGGTCTGGCGGGGTAATCAGCGCCTCTCGCTGACCGGCAAAGAGTTCGGCATTTTGGAATATCTGATGCGCCACCAGGGCGAGGTCGTCAGTCAGGAAACGCTCCTTGAGCACGTTTGGGATTCGCAGGCTAATCCATTTACCAATACGGTGCGCGTGCACATCAATTCACTGCGACGCAAGCTGGGAGACGTTGCTGAGGCGCCGCGCTATATCGAAACGGTCGTTGGCCAGGGCTACCGTCTCGGTCCGCTCTCTGCCCCATCGGAGGAGAAAGCATGACCAGATTCTCTTTCTCGTTCCCGCGCCTCCCGCGTCTACGTCAGGGGCGGAGGCGCTTTTTGCCACTACGTTTACGGATCGCCATCGGCTCCGCTGCGCTGGTCTTCGTACTCAGTTTCTCGCTTCTCTTCTTTATCAATATTGCTGCCATTAATGGTTTCTCACGCATTATTCACAGTAGTGGACTGGATTGGCCGCGCACAACGGTTTTGCCAAATGGTACGCGTCTCAGGAATACGTTGCCGCCCTTGCCGGCCCCGCTGGCGGAGCGCCTGGCCGAGAGCTTCGCCCGCGGTCATCTCAATCCTGTTGAGCGCGCCCTCTTGCTGGAGCTGCAGAGCATCTCGCTGATTGGCCTGGCCCTGGTAGCGGTACTGGGCGGATTTGGGGCCTACTGGCTGGCGGGCACTGCTCTGCGCCCCCTGCGTCAGGTCAGCAATGCGGCGCGGCGCATTAGTGTGGAGACGCTCGATACCCGTCTGGCGCTGACGGGGCCGCGTGATGAGATTAAGGAGCTGGCCGACGCCTTTGATGCCATGCTGGCCCGGCTGGGCGAAACCTTTGCTCAACAGGGGCGCTTTGTCGCCAATGTGGCCCACGAACTGCGCACGCCCCTGGCGGCCATGCGTGCCAGCCTGGAGGTCGTGACCAGTGATCCAGAGGCGACGCTGGAGGATTATCAGGAGATGGCTGCTGCTCAGGAGCGCGGGCTTAGCCGCCTCGAATCGCTCGTCTCTAATATGCTGCTGCTTGTCAAGAGCGAGCAGCCGCTGCGCAACCGCTGTGAGGTCAGCCTGGGACCGCTGCTGGAGGAGGTCCTCCAGGAGCTGCAGCCGCTGGCTCAGGAACATGGGGTCAATCTCGTGCTTGAGAATCTACCCGATCTGGTCGTGACCGGCGACGAGCTCCTGCTGGCACGCGTCTTCTCCAACCTGATTGAGAACGCGATCTGTTACAATCGCCCGGGTGGTGAGGTGCGTGTCAATGGTCTGGAGGCCGAAGGGCAGGCACGCATTACCGTCGCCGACACAGGGATTGGTATTCCTCCCGAGGAGCAAGGGCTTATCTTCGACCGCTTCTATCGTGTTGATAGCTCGCGCTCGCGTCACAGTGGGGGAGCTGGGCTTGGCCTCTCCATTGTCGCGGCCATTGTGCAGCAGCATCATGGTCACATTAGTCTCTGGAGCGAGCCGGGGCGTGGCAGTATCTTCACTGTTTCCTTGCCGTTGGTTCAGAGTGAGCTGGCCGACGGTGCTCATGCCGCCCTACCGCCGGCAGCCGGACGTGCTGGTTCCGAAATGCCAGTATTCGCCGGGAGATAACTTTCGCCTTTTCGGCAGCAGGAGAGAGACCTTGCTCACTGGCCAGGACAACTGTTCCAACAGGTCTGGAAAGCGGCCAGAATCTCAGCTGAAGGCTTTCTTCTTCCTGGCAAGCCGGCAAGCCTGCCCTCGGCCCACCTATTTTCTGGCTAGCAACTCAACCCACGACCCGTTGAGAGCAAGCCAAGTGCTCGATGGCAGGTAAAGCCGCATCAGTACCAGGAGAAACTGACTAAGACCTGACTGGCGGACTATCTTAACAGAGATTTTATTATCCATCAGCTAGATTTCCTCATGTGACGAGACCCATAGAGTGTTTAAGCGAAGGGAGTCACCGCACCATGATCATTGTCAGGCAAGCAGCGCGTCGGCTGCTGCGCTGTGCCGCTGGCTTGCTCTCGCTGACGGCTCTCCTGTTGTTGGTGGCCTGTGGCACCAACAGCAACAGTGCCGCCGGGGGCGTCAGCGCCTCTGCTTCCGCGACTCCCACCTGTCCCCCTACCCCACGCTTTCAGAGCGTGAGCGGGACGGTGCAGAGCGTGAGTACTGGCTCCTTTACAGTGCTGGATCGGCAGGGTCAGAGCAAGCAGGTCGTCTACACCAGCAGTACGCGCTTTACAAAGCAGGTGCAGGAGAAGGTTAGCGACCTCAAGGAGGGGGAACAGGTCACGGTCTTTGTAAGCCAGAACTCGGACGGTACCTACTCCGCTGTCTCTATTGCCGCGGGGAGCGGTCAGGCGGGCTTTGCGAGTAATGGCAACGGCACTGGTCGCAATGGCCAAGGCTCACGCCAGGGCTTCGGTGGCAATCGTGGCAGCTTCAACGCAGCCTGTTTCCGGCGCCAGAGTCAGGGTGTTTCCGGCGCTAACGGCACGAGCAGTCAAAACTCACGTGCGGTGCGCGGCAGCATCACCCAGATCGCTGGCAATCAGCTGACAGTGACCGATAGCAGCGGCAGCAACTTCGTGCTGACCTTGACCAGCACCACGCGCATCGTTGAGACTGAGGCCGCCAGTGCGAGCGATCTCAAGAGTGGGGTGACGGTGCTGGTCGTTGGTTCCAACGGCAGCCAGGGTCAGCTGACCGCCTCCAGTGTCACCATCAATCCCCAGATGCAGGGGAGGTAAGGAATGAAGGCAGGTTGATAGCAGAAGCGAACAAGGAGCCTTCTTCTGAAAGGAGATGTAAGTATGTCCGATGTCGAGACGAATCTCCAGCCGTTACTGGAGGACGAAGGGAGTGAGATCGCTACAGAGGAAGCGGCGCGTTTCGATACCAAGCTCACTTTGCCGCCGCGCCGCCGGCGCCGCCGCGGTTGGGTGATTGCCACAGTGCTGGTGGTCATTCTGCTGCTGGCCGCAGGGGGGGTACTGTCCTACATGCATCTGACGGCGCAGCAGAAGCCTCAGTATACGGAGGCGACGGTGACCACCGGCAACCTCTCAGTGACCGTCTCGGGCACCGGTCCCATCATGCCGCGGGCCCAGTACAATCTGAACTTCCCCAGCTCGGTGGGTGGTCAGATCAGCGAGATCGATGTGCAGGTGGGTCAGCAGGTGACCAAAGGCCAGGTGCTGGCGAAGGTCAATTCCCCCTCGCTGCAGGACGCCGTGACGCAGGCCCAGCAAGCAGTGAACAACGCGCAAACGGCCTACAACGATGCGGTCAACAGCGGGGCTTCGCAATCGCAGCTTGATCAGCTCCAGGGCCAGCTCCAGAGCGCTGAGGATCAGTTGACGGCGGCCCAGCACAATTTGGCCCAGACTGTGCTGACAGCTCCCTCCAATGGAACGATCGTCGCCATTAATGGGACGGTCGGCCAGACGCCCGGTACAACAGGCTCCAGCTCCGGTTCCTCTGGTGGCAGCGGGAGTAGTGCCTTTATGGTGCTTGTTGATACCAGCTCGCTGACGATCGCCGCGGCTGTCAATGAGGCTGACATTGCCAATGTCCGGGTGGGTCAGCCAGCCTCCTTCACGGTGGCGGCCTATCCCAACCAGACCTTCCATGCGACCGTTTCCTCGATCGATATTCTTGGCCAGAACTCTTCCAATGTGGTGAGCTATACCGTTGATCTGACGGTCGATCAGAACAGCCTCAACGGGGCTCACATTTATCCGGGCATGACTGCCACGGTCAATATCACAACCCAGCAGCGCATCGGCGTGCTGCTGGTGCCAAACCAGGCGCTGACGTTCACCAACGAGGCGGTGCAGGTTGGGGCCATCAGCCGGCAGTCGCTGGCGCAGGTCTATCGCAATGCCGGCGCCTCCTTCGGTCAGGGTAATGCCAATACTAGCGGGGCCAGCAGCTCTAGCAACTCTAGCAGCAGCAGCAGTGGAAGCACACGTGTGGTGCTGACGCTGCGCAATGGGCAATTGGTCCCGGTGGTGATTCAGACGGGCCTGACCAATGGCACCTATACCGAGGTGCTCTCGGGCCTACAGGACGGCGACCAGGTGGTAGTCAGTGCAACTGGTGGCGTCTTCTCTAACCTCTCCACGACTACCACGACCACTGGTGGCAGTGGCCTGGGTGGGAATGGCTTCGGCGGCGGTGGCGCGCGCTTCTTCGGCGGAGGAGGAGGTGGCCGCTAAATGGAGCAGCGTGAGCAGTGGCAGGCTGATGGACATCGCGCCTATCCACTGGTGCGAGTCCGTCAGCTTGTCAAGAACTATTACCTGGGCCACACAGTCGTGCCAGCTCTGCGGGGGGTTGATCTCGATGTCTGGCCGGGGGAGTTAGTGGCCCTCATGGGTCCCTCCGGCTCGGGCAAATCAACCTTCATGAATCTGCTCGGCTGCCTGGACCAGCCGACGGCGGGCCGTTACCTGCTCAATGGGGTGCCGGTCGATGAACTCAGCCCCAATGAGCTGGCCGACGTGCGCAATCGCTCGATCGGCTTCGTCTTCCAGAATTTCAACCTCTTGCCCTGGATGTCTGCCCTGGAGAACGTCGAGCTGCCGCTGACCTATATGCAGATGCCCGCCGAGGAGCGTAGGAGACGGGCGGAGATTGCTCTGACGCTGGTGGGCTTGCGCACGCGCGCTCTCCATCGTCCGACAGAGATGTCCGGTGGTCAGCAGCAGCGCGTGGCCATTGCGCGCGCCCTGGTAACGTCGCCGACTCTGCTCCTGGCCGACGAGCCAACGGGGAACCTGGATAGCCAGACCAGTATTCAGATCATGGGCATCCTGCAGGAGCTGAATCGCCGTGGCCTGACCATTATTCTGGTGACGCACGAGGCCGATATCGCTTCCTATTGCCGTCGCCAGGTGCGTTTCCGCGATGGGCGCGTCGTGAGCGACACGCTCAATCCCGAACCGCTGGAGGCACGCTTGCAGCTTACCCATGATCACAATAATCAGGAACAGGAGGGAAGGAAGGTGACCTCATGAGCTTTCTGAGGCCCGAGACTGGTGCACAGCATGCCACGGTGCCGCAGCCGGCGCCGCTGGACCGCAGCGCTTTCCTGCCTCCCGTTCACAAATATCGGCGGGCCCGCGGCTTCTCTGCTGTCTATCAGGGGACTCGCAGCGCGCTGCGAGCCTTGCGGGCTAACGCGCTGCGCTCCCTGCTGACTTCGCTGGGGATCATTATCGGCGTCGGCGCTGTGATTATGATGATCTCGATCAGCGAGGGAAACGCCGCTACCATTAATCAGCGGCTCTCCTCTCTCAATCCAACGCAGCTCACGGTCTTCCCTGGTAGCGCCCGCGGCACCGGAGGGGTCAGCGCCGGCCTGGGGTCCGCCCAGTCGCTGACGCTGGATGATGCCAACGCGATCGCTCAGCTCCCCCATGTGACCGCTGTCAGTCCTTTGATTAATACCCAGGGGCAGCTGGTGGCCGGTGACCAGAACTGGTCAACCTCGGTGGTCGGCGTGGCTCCCCCGTATCAGCAGATCGGCGGCTGGCAGCTTCAGGATGGCAGCTTCATCTCGCAGGACGATGAGGATAGTGGCCATACCGTAGCTGTGCTCGGGCAGACGGTGGTCGATAACCTTTTTGGCCCGGGCGCCGATCCAGTAGGGCAGAGTGTGCGGATCAATGGCGTCCCCTTTACGGTGATCGGGGTCCTGGCTCCCAAGGGAACCACCGGTGGGCGCAACGCCGATGACGTGGTCTATGTGCCCTATACCACCGCTCGTCAGCGTCTGAGCGGTGGGCGCTCCCTGGGCCAGATCGTGCTGACCGCTGATAGCACCTCCGATGTTGGCCTGGTGCAAAATGAGGTCGAACAATTGCTGGAGCAGCGGCACAACATTTCTAATCCGCAGCTCGATGACTTCCAGATCTCTAATCAGCTCCAAGTCTTGCAGTCGGTGCAGGGGACCAATCAGGCCCTGACGATCCTACTGGTCAGTGTGGCCTCGGTCTCGCTGGTGGTCGGCGGTATTGGCATCATGAACATCATGCTGGTCTCAGTGACTGAGCGGACACGTGAGATCGGTATTCGCATCGCTATCGGGGCTCGTCCCCGTGATGTGATGACGCAGTTCTTGATCGAGGCTCTGGTGCTGAGCGTCCTGGGCGGACTGATCGGTATCGTGCTGGGTCCTGTCGGAGCTTTGGTGCTGATGCATTTTACCAATACGCCCTTTGTGCTCGATCCACTCTCGGTCTTGCTGGCTTTCGGGGTCTCTGCCCTGGTCGGCATCATCTTCGGCTTCTATCCAGCACAGCGGGCGGCACGCCTTGATCCGATTGTCGCCTTGCGCACCGAGTAAGCTTCTTTGCAAAGCAGGAGAGCCTGTTATCCTTTCGTTGATACCCTCAACTGCGCTCTGTCTGAGCAGAGGGGTGAGCACTCAGGAATGGCCTGGCCGCCTTCCTGACGTGCCCGCCCCTCTGGCACTCTTTCACTGGCTACCCCCTGACTGATCGCAGCGGAACCGCCAGCTCTCTCAACGGCCAGCGTGCGTGAGCGATGCAGGGAAGATGGCCGAGGAGCGTGATCAGGCTCGTGGCTCTGGCCGCCGGCTCCCTCTTCTCTCTCCTCGATTGGTGATCCTTCCTTCCTTCCTTCCTTCCTTCCTTCCTTCCTTCCATGGCCCTGGGCGGCTCGACGGCGGTCGACGCTTTCGGCCCGGCCCGGTGACCATGAGCTATCTCTCACCGGCTCAGGTCTCGATTCTACTCCTTCTCGCCTCAATGAGCACCTGGCTAGACCGTTGAGAAACGAAAAAATTTATCTCTGCTCTTACTCGTTATCTTGTTGATGTGTGCGGGAACGTGAATTTTTCGGCCTCCGCTATACTCAACATAGTCGCTATTCTTTAACCTGACCTTTGCGCCCGCTTAATCAAGGCGTGATACAATCCCTCATGGAGCTGCAAAGAAGACAGTCGCTGCCGGGCAGACGACGCCTGGCGGCTGTCGGACGCGATACGGGATGATCAGGAGCTTACCGATTCCAGGCAGGACCAGTTTCTGGTCTCGTGAGCTTGCGGAAAGGTTGGAGCAAACGATGAAGCGCGTCTTTCAAGTCGGACTGGCTGTGTTGCTGATGGTCATTCTACTGGGAACGGTGGCCGCGGCAAGCGCACCGGCCCAGCTGCGGACAGGAGCAACGGCAGCGCGGCGCTCGACTGTCACTCCTATTCAGCATCTCGTGGTCATCTTTGATGAGAACGTCTCTTTCGATCACTATTTCGCTACCTACCCCGTTGCGCTGAATCCTCCGGGCGAGCCGGCTTTCCATGCCAGACCTGGCACGCCCACCGTTAATGGACTGACTCCGAGCCTGTTGAATCACAACCCCAATCTTGCCAATCCCAAGCGGCTCGATCGCTCTCAGGCCCTGACCTGTGATCAGGATCACGGCTATACCGATGAGCAGAAGGCCTTTGATCACGGCCTGATGGATAGCTTTGTGCAGTCGGTGGCTGGCTCAAGCTGCACCGATAAGTCGATCGTGCTGGACTACTACGATGGCAACACTGTCACTGCGCTCTGGAACTACGCCCAGCACTTCGCTATGAGCGATAACTCTTTCGGCACCACGTTTGGCCCCTCGACGCCAGGTGCGCTCAATCTGGTCTCTGGTCAGACGCATGGCGCCACACCGGCCAACGTTCCCGGTTTAATCAGTAACGGGACGGTCATCAGCGATGTGCGTCCCGCCTTCGATGACTGCTCGGTGGGAACAACGGCTTCGCTGAGCGGCAAGAACATAGGGGATCTGCTCAATGCCAAGGGCATTACCTGGGGCTGGTTCCAGGGTGGTTTCCGCCCCACGGCGGTCAGTAATGGCAAGGCGGTCTGTGGCGCGGCACACAAGAACATTGGAGGGGCCACTGTCACCGACTATATCCCTCACCATGAGCCTTTCCAGTACTATCAGTCGACAGCCAATCCCCATCATCTGCCGCCTTCCTCGGTGCATATGATCGGGCGCACCGACCAGGCCAACCATCAGTACGATCTCAGCGATTTCTGGGCGGCGCTGCAGGCTGGCAACCTGCCAGCGGTCAGCTTCCTGAAGCCCCCTGCCTATCAGGATGGCCACGCTGGCTACTCTGACCCGCTCGATGAACAACAGTTTCTAGTCAACACGATCAATCGCCTGGAGCGCTCGGAGTACTGGGGGAGCATGGCCATCATTATCGCTTACGACGACTCAGATGGCTGGTACGATCATGTGATGGGGCCGATCGTGAACCATTCTGCTGACTCGACCTACGATGCGCTCACGGGGCCGGGTCAGTGCGGAACGCCCCAGCCCGGTGCCTACTCGGGCCGCTGCGGCTATGGGCCGCGTCTGCCCTTGCTGGTGATCTCGCCCTTTGCGCGAGTCAACTTCGTCGATCATACAGTGACTGATCAGACCTCGATTCTGCGCTTTATCGAAGATAACTGGCAGCTGGGGCGCATTGGCGATCAGTCTTTTGACGAGCTGGCTGGCCCCTTGACGCAGATGTTCGACTTCTCCGCCCCGCGTGCAGCGCGTCTCTTCCTCGATCCTGAGAGCGGCACGCCCCTCTAAGCAGTGGGGCGCCATTGCACGCCTGCCCTGCCTGGATGGCTTGCCGTCAATGCTTCCCCTTCCTGCGTCATTGACTGTGAATGCCGGGTAGCGAGGAGCCTGGGCCGTTGACCGACGTGCCCAGGCTCCTCGCCGTTTGCAGACGACTTAGCTGCAGGCGATCTGACCGGGTTCGGGTCGTGTCAGGTGGTCTGACGGCTGTCGGCCAGGGCCTGCAGGGCGGAGATAAAGCATTCCATCGGCGGATGAACGATGCCGGCCCCGACCTGACCGATGCCGGGCAGGCGGTGCGCAATGCCTGTATTGATCACTGGCGGCAGATTGAGGCGACAAACCTGACGGATATCGATGCCGGTCGGAGTCCCCTGGAAATTGAGAGGGGGCAGACTGAACTGTGGGTTCGTGGTCACAGTCAAGGCGTACATCTCACGGGTATAACGCAAAGCGTCAGCGGGCGTGCCTCCGATAAACTGGACGATGGCCGGGGCCCCAGCCATCGCGAAGGCTCCCAGCCCAGCGGTCTCCGTAATAGCGCTATCCCCGATATCAGGGTTGGCATCCTCGGGGCCGAAGCCGGCGAAATAGAGGCCTTGAATCGACTGGGCTGGTCCCACGAACCAGCGCTCTCCCAGCCCGCTCACGCGGATGCCGAAGTCGACCCCATTGCGCGCCATCGTGACCACCACGCTGCTGTTAGGCACATTCGACCCCGCCAGCGTCATGGCCTTGGCCGCAGCCATTGAAGGATTCAGATGAAAATGGTCGTTGGAGGCGATGAAGCGCAGCACACTGGCGGTTTCCGCACTGGAGGTCCCTGTTTCGACCAGTGCCGGAGCCAGCTGGCGCAGAAAGAGGGAGGTAGCCGCTTTATTGCGGTTATGGCCCTCATCGCCCATCTGCAGGGCCTGGGCCAGCAGCGAGCGCAGATCAAGGCCGCCGATATGGCGCAAGGCCCGGCTCAGCGCCGGCCCGAGCACTTCCTGCATCCAGCGCAGGCGCTCGATGACCTCTGGTGCGTAGGCCCCATAACGCAGAACCTTGCCCAGTCCCTCATTCAAGGGAGCAAAGGTACGGTTGCCATGCACTCTATCCTCAACAATGAGGAGAGGCATCGAGGGCGAGACAATACCGGCCATTGGACCAACGGCATGATAGTGGTGACATGGAGCGAAGGTAATCCTTCCTGTCTCCGCCAGCTGCGTGGCCTCCTCCTCGTTGCCTGCCCAACCTTCGTAAAGGCAGGCACCAATAATGGCGCCCCGCATGGGTCCGCACATCCGCTCCCAGCTAATTGGCGGACCGGCGTGGAGCAGGGCGTAGCCTCCTTCGGCCTCGCGGAAGAGGGGAATGAGAGTCCGGGCTGGCTGGACGTCGACCAGCACCGGCTCGGCGGCCAGCATGCGCCCTACGGCAATCTCATTGGCGCGATCGATGGCTGGATCGGCCAGCAGGCGAGCTAAAGCTGCGGGATCGCCGGCGGGCGGGCGCCAGGCCACGCTGGTCACAGTAACGCCCTGGGCGCGCAGGGCCTCGGCGAAAAGCTCGGCACCCACATTGATGACAGTGAACGGTGAAGGGCTGAGTTGCTCTGGCGTGCTAGGCGAGACCACCGCTTTCCTCCTGCTCGTAGAGTAACTGGACACAGTGCAAGGCTGCCTCGGCGTTGCTCGTAAGAACGGTGGCCCCGGCTTCTTGCAGGCGTGCGGCCTGGGCCGAGAGACGCTGCGGATCACCCTCGGTGCCGCAGAGTGAGACCACGATTGCTGGACGAGGGCCGCGCCGATGCAGTCCAGCAATGACGGGGGCATAGATGGCAGCCGGATCGGGATGGGCACAGTAGCCGAGCACCAGGTCGAGCAGCACCACGGAGACGCGCGGATTGTCGGCCACGGTCTCAAGGGCCTGCAGGCGCAGGGAGGGATCGATCATAGGATGGGGGCGCCCACGTGTGTATTCATCAGCTCCGAAGTCGATGGCGCAGTGACCCGGGAGAGCTGTCAGGCTGCTTTCACGCAGGCGCCAGGCCGGCTCTAACGGAATATTTGAATAAACAGGTCCCAGCAGAGTGCTCCAGAGCTGCATCGCCTCGTCGCAGAGGGTACCGCCGGCGAAAAGGCCGACCAAGTACCCACTGGCCGAGGAGACGGCACAAGTTTGCCTGAGCCGCTCAAGGCGTGCGGCAATGGCACTGGCGGGCGTGGTAGCTGCATGGTAGGAGGCGGGTGTGGCAGCAAGTTGAACGGCCAGGGTAGCGGCATCGGTCAGGGTGCGGGCCACCACGACCCGGCTACCGTAACGCTGCTCCAGGGCCTCGTGGTCGGCGCCCAAAAAGCAGGTCACCACTGCCTTTGAGCCGCTTGCCGCCTCCTCTATCACGCGAGCCGCCACCTCCGGCGCGGGCGGCTTGGAGACCAGGACGATCACGCGCGTGTCTTCATCCTCCAGGAGCAGACGGATACCTGCCAGCGTAGTCAAGGCCCCCACCTCGCGGCTCAGGTCGCGCCCGCCGCTGCCGATGACCTGGGAGACGCCACTGCCCTGCTGAGCGATCAACGACATCACCTGCTGGATACCGGTGCCTGAAGCGCCGACGATGCCGATGGGGCCGCGTGGCACGACATTCACAAAGCCCAGGCCAACACCATTAAGCAGGGCCGTGCCGCAGTCTGGTCCCATCAGCAGCAGGCCACGCTGCTGAGCCAGCTGCTTCAAAGCGATTTCTTCCTGGAGCGGCACATTATCACTGAATAAAAAGACATGCAGGCCGGTGCGCAAGGCCAGCTCGGCCTCCAGGGCCGCATAGGGACCAGGAACCGAGATCATGGCCAGGCGAGCCTCGGGCTGGCGTCTAACGGCCTCCTCCAGAGAGTGTGGCGGCTGCGTGGAGGCAGCGAGCGAGAACTCACCGTCGTGGAGGAGTGTCTGCTTCGGCTGGCGGGCGGTCAGCAACTCCTCAGCAGCCTGCAACGCCTGCTCGGCGGCCTCCGGTATCGTGGCTTTGACCACTAGCAGCAGGTCTTCTGCTCCTGCTGTTACCCCGCCGGGATGAAGACCGGCCTCGGCGAGGAGCTGGAGATTCGCCTCGGTAGCCATCACGGCGGCGGCGTTCTCAACGCCTGGCAGCCTCTTGAGGGCCGTAGCGATCTGCATCAGGGTGATCGAATCAACGTAGGTACGTCGCCTGACCTGCGCTTGAATCACCATAGGTCCGATCCTTTTCTCCTGCTGAGCTGGCTGCTCGCCTAAGCGCGAGATACCAGACTGGCGCTCTCGGCGCTAGCGAGACAGCCCCCGCGTGACTTGGCTGAATGAAGGTAAGGTAAGGTGACGCCTTGACTGGGTTGGCGATGATGGATGCTCGTGCTGGCCTCATCGCTCGCTGCCGCCGAGGCCTGCTCGCGGGAACGAGTCGGTGGCGACGAGAGGCGGCAGAAAAGCGAAGCCGGACCGGATGCGGGCTAGAAAAAACCAGCACCGCAGTGCTGCCGCATCCGGTCCGGATGGGTACTGCATCACATCAGGATACCGCAGGGGAGACGCCAGAAGAAAACAATGACCGCGGTGGGACTCGAACCCACGACCTTACGCTTAAAAGGCGCCTGCTCTACCGCTGAGCTACGCGGTCGGTGCAGGGAGGTCACCGCCGAAAGGGGAAGGAAGAGACATGCCTCCCTGGCTCATGGCTAATGATACCATGCCTGTCAAGAAGAGGAGCGTCACTAAGGGGGGCCGATCCCTCCCCTGTTCAGGCTTGCGTGGGGCAGGGCCCGCGCGCCTGGTTCGCCGCCAGGGTGAGGCCAATGGCTTAAGACCAGCGTGTATAATGAAGGGGAGATGGAGACGGGGAGAAGGAGAGGAGGCGGCCCAGGCCACGCTCGCTCAACCGCTGTCAGAGGAAGGAGAGGGCGCTGGCTGGCGGCTGGCGGCCTTGTCTTGTCAGAGGGGGCGTGGTACACTTACCGATAAGCGCCTATGGGGAAGGCAAGGTCTCGATGGCACTCGAAGGGATCAGAGGCGCTCTCTTGACAAGGACCAGGTTTGTGTATATCCTCATGTCGGTCTAGGGGCTGCTATCCCTGGGGACAGGCCTCTAGCGGCCCCGACCCAGCTCAACGATAGGGCCGGGGACCTTGTATGAGTCACATACCTGCTATCTGATGCAGTGCAGGCAATCACGGTGTTGAGCGGCGTGGACGCGCTGGCCGCAGCAACAGCTTTGCTGTGCCGGGGGAGAGCATGGTAGGGAGGCGAGGAGTGGAGAGGGTAGCACGAGGTCAAGGCGGTCAGGGCCGCGCTAGTGCCGCTCTCCTCTCTGGCCAGTCGTGAGGACCAGCGGAAGGCCTGGCGAAAACGCCGCCGTGAGGAACGGCCTGCCTTTTCCTCAGTTGAACAATAGGGAAACGTACCGGAAGGACAGCTAGGCGGCTATTAACAGGAGGCGGCGTCTATCCCTGTTCGTGATCCGGCCCGTCTCCTGGCGGGGACGGGACCAGGCGACAGAATGGGGGGCTGCGCCGAAAGAACGTGACCAAGCATATACTCGTTGTTGATGACAAAAACGAGCTGCTGCATCTGATGCGGCGAGTCCTGGAAGACGAGGAGTACCAGGTCTCCATTTTACAGCACGGGCGTGAGACGCTGGCGCGTGTCAAACGTGATCTGCCTGACCTGCTCATCCTCGATCTGCGGCTGGGCGATGTCTCCGGTCAGGAGATCCTCAAGCAGCTGCGTGCTGATCCTCTCACTCGAGAGGTCCCGGTTATTGTCTATACTGCCGCCGTGTTAGAGGCGGAGCAGGTGAGCAAGCTGGTGGCAGAGCAGCCAGGCTACTACCAGGGGGTGCATGTGGTGCAGAAGCCGTTTGAGCTAACCAACCTGCTGGCGCTTGTCCAGCAGGTCCTCAATGAGCCGGCGCATTGAGCATGCTGACTCTCTTTTGCAGGAGAACCGCCTGCTGACTGACGCTCAATGCCTGGCCTTTTCTCCTCCTGTCGTGGTACTGGTTGTCCACACCAGAGTCTGGCAGGCAGATCCGCGCGTACTATATTCAGGAGTCGAAACGCTCCGCTACAGCGGCAAGCTGGCGTCAGGAGAGGACTATACGGATCGTGTTCTGCCTCCAGTTAGTCTTTTGTCTTTTTCATGCCACTTCTACCTCTCCAGCGCCATTCCTTTGCCCGTCAGTGGCGTACTAAGACAAGCAAAGCAAGCAATAAGTGAGAGAGCTTTCTACAGAAAGAGAGGATGGACGATACCTATGAAATTTGTTGCCGGCTTACTCCTGGGTTTTGGGCTGGGTTTTGCCGCCGGTCTGCTGTTCGCGCCGCAGTCGGGCGAGGCAACTCGGGCGCAACTCACGGAGCAGGGACTGCTACTGCGTGATCGCTCGCTGGGACTGAGTCAGGAGCTGCGTCAGCGCGCGAACGAGGCCCTGTCCCAGGGACGGGAGATCTACGAGCGTACCAAGGAGGAACTCAGCGAGCGCTATAGCAAGGCCAAGAGCGGCCAGCTCTAGGTCTTGTTCAGCTGAAGGGACCTGCTGGGTGCCTGGGGACTCTCACTTCGGCTGTGGGAGCACGAGGCAGCCCGTGGGTGTCCTCTGGCCCGCTCAAGCGTAGATTGGATTAGTAGCAAGCAAGAAGGCAGGTGCCGCTGGCAGGCTGATCACAGAGGCTTGCGCGGGCCTGCCTACCTTCTTCTTCGTCTCAGCGTCTCGTCTTCTAGCCGCTTCAAGAAGCGCCTGGGCGATCGTACTGGCGCAGCAGACGATCCACCAGATTCCCAATCTCATGCCAGATATGGTGTTGATAGTCGAGCATTCGCGCCTGGGTCAGGTCGAACTCACGGTTGCCAGGATCGCTCTGGGCGTGCTCCTCAAACTGGCGAGCGAGCTTTAAAGACCGCTCGCCGCGGCTGTGTAAGTAGCGTGATAGCTCATACAGGTCTTTGATCAGGGCCTTCAGTTGCTCCTCACTCGTGGCCATAGGCTTCTGTATCCTTCCTCTCTCCGCTGCCGTTGCCCCGTTGAGCCTCTTCCTTGCCCCGAGAGCGGGCGGGTGGCTCAATATGGAGTGCATCCGCGAAGCGATTGAAGCAGTTGAAGAGGCCGATCACCATCGCCAGCTCAACGATCTCGCCGTCATCAAAATGGCTCTGCAGTTCATCCCACAGCTCTTCATCGATGTCGCGGGCCGAGGTCGTCATGATCTCGGCGAAGCGCAAAGCGACCAGCTCACGCGCCGTAAAGAGATGGCGGTGAGTATCGATGTGATAGAGCGCATCCAGCAGCTCCTCACTAACGCCTAGCTGCCCTGCCAGGGCAGTATGGGCAGCCATTCAATAGTGGCAGTAGTTAACCTGGGAGACGCGGATGGCCAGCAGCTCTTTCAGGCGCGGCTCAACGCTGCCACCGCGCATGACTGTTTGCAGTAGCTGCATGGTCTGGCGCGCTATCTCGGGCCGGTGGGCCATGACGCGGAAGAGGTCGCGCATGGTAGCAAAGGCCTGGCTGGCGTCGCTCTCCTTGTTCTCGGGCCAGAACTGGCTGTCTTCAACCGGTGGGATGCGTGACATCGGACTCGCTTCATCCTGCTCTTTGACTTTGTGATCATTCTAGCGAATGCCAGGGCGTAGGTGCAAGCGCCCCGCGCGATCGAAAAGCAGGAGTGGAGCTGGCTGCCCGCCCTTAGAAGTAACCCTGATCAAGGACCGTGGCCTCATCCAATGTCTCTTGAGAGAGAAATTGATCTATATAGTTGACAAACAGCTGAAAGACCTCCTCGCGGTAGGAATGGCTCTGCAAGAAAGCGAGGTAGGTTCCTTTGAGGCTTTGCCGTCCCTGGTAGGTGCTGAATTTCTCGCGTGTGAGCGCACTGATTCTTTTGGCTTTGCGCAGGATAAGGACTTTATCAATAGGAGTCGTGCCCGTGTTAATAGGCTTCATATCCAGCCACTCGCAAAGGAGAAGGTATCTTGCCAGGGGAAGAGCTGATTTCAAATCCCGCGCTGTAGCGCATGCTTCCTGAAACATGGTTTTGTCCAGATTGGTTTTACATTCTGCTGCTATGTAGGCTAAATTGGTCTTCAGCTGAAGCGCTTCCTCGAAAGTGGGTGAGTGGGAGGCACGGATATAGAGAGGTAAACTGAGGGCGAAGTCTTGAGCTTTCTGGCGGAGGGAGAGGCCACCTGCTGGCTCTCTCCTGGTAAGGCTGGAGTCAAACCAGATCGCCGAAAAGCTTTCTACAGGCCCAAGGCGAATGCCGGCAGGAAGCTTGTGTCCAAGCAATGCCTGTACCAAGCGAGGGAGAAACTCTTCAATGATTGAGTTGTCTAGCTTGGTTTGGCCTTTCTGACGATAGAGCCAGTCGTGAGGACTGTCAAAAATCAAGTTGATATCCAGGCGCAGTCTATATTCATTCAGCTCGTTTACCATGAAATGAAGAAGCTTTTGTGGCTTCTCTCTATACTGGATCGCAATTGATTCCAGGTTGGAGATCCAGATATGGTAATCTTACAGAGCTTTCTCAACCAGTGGCTTATCATCATGAGGCAGCTTTTCATTAAGCAGTGTCGCTGTCAGCTTATCAAAATGAGGGGTGGGAAATTTCACAGGAACCCTCCGATGGCATGCTCGGGATTGAAAAGAGGCGATGGATCAACGCAGCGGGCTTTGCTGATGGCTTCCAGGATCTCTTGGTTCGTAGGTGCATCTGCATAATTTTGCTGGAAGGAATCTCTCAGGAGGCAAAGAGCTAAAGAACGGGCAAATTCATCATTGAAGGCAGGAGGAAGAGAGGTCGGTGTCAGATGAAGCACATCCTCGTAGATCACCTCCCCGAACTTATTGAGAAACTTCCGTTCTTCGACCGAGGCCAGCTCTAGACCCGCCCCTCCTAGCGCGAGCGCGGTGATCAGCCTGCTGTTGCCAAGCCGCACACCACGGATGGTTGACTCTCGACCAATGACAATGATGAGATGCCCATCCTCGACAAGCAAGCGGCGCATTTCTCGCAGGGCTGCTAGCATGTCTAAAGCGTACTGAATCACTGTTAAAAATCTGTTTTGACGATGTTTGCGGTTGGCTCCAATCTCGGATTGGGCAATGGTAAGAAGATTCCATCCTAATCTCTCCATGATAGATCTATTGTTCTGATGGTAGTTGAAGACATTGATGTAGGGTGGAGAGGTCACAATCAGCTGGACGCTTGTATTGGCCAGCGGTAAGGAGCGAGCATCATTGTGAAAGATATGATATTGGGCAACGCTATAGGGTAGATTTCTGATAATCGCAGCCAGCTCATGGAAAGATGTATACCAGTTATTTCCCTTTTTGTTTTTGTTTTCAAAATATTTAATTAATGTGTTGACTAGTATAATTCTTAAAAAGATGGTTATTCGTATCTTTTATCAGAGAAAGCATGATTTCTTCTTTGGGGTGGGAATAGTCATCAATCCTAGGTTCAAGATCACTAAGGGAGAAAAGATCTATAAAGGCGAGCTGCAGCGCTTTCTTTAAAAGAGATTCCGCCTCCTGGATCAGATCTTGGCGTTCAGAGGGTGTCAGACGAACAAAGTAGACTGTCTGCGACAACGCCACCGCTGCCGGATTGATGTCTGCAGCGTAGCAGCTCAGGCCCTGGCGGGCTGCTTCAAAAAGGGTGGTACCGCTGCCCACAAAGGGGTCCAGGACGACAGTCCCCTGCTCTGCATAGTGCTGCAAAAGCAGCTCGACCAGTTGTGGAGAGAACTGGCCGCGCCACGGAAAGAGACTGGTGCGCTCCCTCCTCTGCAAGTCGAGGCGCCCTGCAGATGTGCGCCTGCCTTCTTGCAGCGAGAGCGTTGCCTGCTCTAGGAGCCTGGCGCTTGACGAAAGGATATCCTTGGGTAGACTCTGCTCTATAGCCGCGTCCAGGAGGCTCTGAGACGATTTCTGATCCATCATGCTGCTTGCTCAACGACCTTGAGTCTCCTCGCGTCTGACGGAAATTCTCCTCCTCGCTGTGTTGTCCTTGCGGAGCGAGAGGAGCCAGAGCGCCATCGATGGAATGGTGCGACGACGGCCCTACGATTGTCGCGGGCGAGGAGAGCAGCCCCATTCTGCCACAGGCAGGTCAACCTGTCAATTAACAGCGCCCTGATTTGGGCCTGGCCAGGTTCCAACAACTATGCTGGACTGAAAAGAGAAAAGACAGAGGCCAGCATGGTGAACATTCCCTTTCCCATGCTAGCCTCTGTCTTGTGGTTAAAGGGAGGTGCCAAGGGACGGAATCGAACCGTCGACACCAGCATTTTCAGTGCTGTGCTCTACCAACTGAGCTACCTTGGCGTCTCGGCCCGCTTTAGTCCCGGGTCGATGGCATGTTGTTTAGGTGACAGGTACTGGTGTGTAACCTTGCGATGCTGGTGTTATTGTACACACCGTTTTTGCTGGTTGTCAAGAGGGTGGTGGAGCAGGTTGGTCATGGTGTGAGGTCGCCGAGCTAACTGGCTGGCTAGCTAGGTTGGGCGATGGTCTTCGTCTTCGTCAGGAAGCTCTTCGATCAGAGCATCGACAGAGACGCGCAAGGCTTTCGCCACCTTGGCCAGCGTGATGTATGTCGGGGCATACGTAGGGTCCTTGACCATCCGTCGAATGAGGCTCTCTGGCACCCGCGCTTGTAGCGCCAGCCATTGCTGACTTTTTCCCAGAGCCTCCAGGTGCTCCTTGACTCGTAGCCGATACACCGCGTCTCTCCTCTGCTGATTCCGTCTCTTGCACGCAGCACTATATCGCACTTTCGTATGGCCTGCCTAGACCGAAGCTCTATGCGATCTAACAGCATCGTATCACTGTAAGTATGCTTGCAGTCCGTATAGAAAGATGGTAAAATTACATCGCGTAACTACGCTGGTGCTACAGAGCATAGCCCACTGTTGCAGGTCAGGAGAATTGCTATGGTGAAACGGGTACGCTTGCAAAAGTTGGATGTGGAAGGCTTAGAACGCTACACGCTAGAGATCGTCTCAGGCAAGAGACGGATCGTGCTGCCACCGACACGTTGCATGCTTCGCCTGGCGCTAGATCCCATGACGATGCACCGCATATTTCACCTGGACGCATTCCGCGTCGTCTTCCGTCGATATCACTATGCACCCCCACAGGGCTGGCAGTGTGTCGGGACGTGGTCATACGTCTCTAGCGCTGCTCATACAATGTCGGCGCTGACAGCAAGGGGAGGTCACCATGTCACGCGCGCTCACAGGGAAGCGCATCCGCTATATCGTTGACGGGACACGCAAGCCCTATTGGGAAGGGGTGGTAGACCTGTCCAATGACCGCTACCGCTATGCCCGCGTCACCGTCACCACCAAAGGCTATGAGGGGCATGTCGAATGGGTGGCCTATGACCACATCATCGCGGTGCGCTCAGAGCAGGGGCGTTGGATACCGCCGCAGTTCTAAGCTCAGCAGGCCCCAAATCACTCCACGCTACACCACGCACACCACCAGCGGTGAGGAGACAGGCGCTCAGGCTCAGCGACAAGCCAGGCCAGGCTAAGCCAGGTGAGGCCAGGCGGCGTGCCGGCAAGGCAAGGCGAGTCACCGGCATGGGGGCGACAGCCAGCGCTACTGTTTGTGAGGGACTACCTTCCACGATCTGTTAATACCCAAATTGAAGAGTGGCTTCGTCTGGACGTGACGCTGGTAGGGGAGCAACGGGGTGCTTTGTCTGCGCCCCTGTTCCTGGGGAAACCTGTCCCGCCTGCTCTTGCTCTACGCGGCTACTCTTCGGGATGCGAGTCGCGCTATGCTAAGACATTCTGGCTAATTTCACGGCGGTACCGTACCCTGCGGAATACCTTGATA
The DNA here is from genome assembly GCF_008974285.1 of Thermogemmatispora aurantia. GTDB lineage: Bacteria > Chloroflexota > Ktedonobacteria > Ktedonobacterales > Ktedonobacteraceae > Thermogemmatispora > Thermogemmatispora aurantia. The sequence continues at coordinate 207,317 of NZ_BKZV01000005.1, forward strand.
TAAAATACTCCTATGTATGGATATGAATTTCCGGGCTAGCGATTATGATTTCTCCGCGTAGCACAGCTGTCATATTTGTCCTGCTTCTGGTAGCTATCTTATCGCTGGCCTGCATTAGCCCGCTCGCCCTGTTCAACCCAACAGTTACCCAAGGGCCAGGTGTGGAGCACGCCGATGGCAAAATTGTGGCGATTCAGCAGGCCGATATGAGCTTTGTGCTTCAGACTGCCAGCGGTCAACGCCTGCGCTTTCTCTGCGTAGAGCGCTGTCGTCTGGCGCTGCAGCATATGGAGCGGCACCTGCGTGAGAAAGCGCATACCGATGTCTATTATTATCCACAGACCACGGGCAAGCCTCCGATTGCCTTTCAGGTAGATTAACTGTCGCCGTTGGCTCACCGGCTTGACGCCTGAGCGCTCAAAGCCAATGAGCTGGTCTGCAGCGGCAGTGAGTACGGAGACCAGGCAGAGCACGAGCAGGGAGCGAGAGCAGTGAGCCTCCAGCCTGGTAGGTGGGGAGGGTGAATTACGCGAGTGGGGAACAGAGGCCTCATCGCTGGAGCCGGGGCCGGTCAAAGGCGAGGGCCTGGCCAGTGTGCAGGAAGGCAAGAAGCTGGTCACACTCAGGTGATGAACGAAGATGATGGGTGAGTACAGATAGAGGAGATATGAGACAGGATCATGCAGGTCACCGGGCGCCCTTTTTCAAAGGGACTGAGCAGCCCAGTATTGATCGGGCTGATATTGTGATTGTTGGCAACGGCATCGCTGGTTTGACCGCGGCCCTCCAGGCGCGGAGTTTCGAACCTGATGCCCGTATTGCTATTATCAGCGATCAGAACCATCCCACGATCAATACGCCCGCGCTCAAACAGTTCGCCGTTGGCAAACTGACCCGTGAGCAGCTTTTAGCCTATCCCCCCGGTACAGAGCGACAGGAGCGTATCCACCTGATCCACGCGCGGGTCGAAAAAATCAGTGCCCAGAGCAAGTCTGTGACCCTGGCCAACGGCAGTGCCTTTGGCTACGGAGCGCTGCTTCTAGCCACTGGCAGTACGCCTACTGCCCTGCCCTCTCACCTGCCGGGACGCGATTTCGATGGCGTCCTGACCTTGCACCGTCTTCAGGACTACCTGGATCTGCGGCGCCGTCTGCCCGAGGTCGAGGAGGCCGTGGTGATTGGCGGCGGAGCCCATGCCTGTGAAACAGTGATGTGCCTGCTGCACTGGGGCATCCATGTCCACTGGTTGATCCGCAGCGCTGTCCTGCTGCCGCGCATGTTGGATGAGACCGCTTCAGAGATGGTGCTGGAGCGCATCAGGCAGGCCGGGGCGACCGTCTATACTTCTACAGAGGTAATCGGCATTGTGGGCCGTGTAGGCAGTGTCATTGGCGTAGTGACCAATCATCAGCAGTTTATCCCCTGCCAGCTGGTCGTGGCCTGCACTGGCACAAAGCCGGTGACGACTCTAGCAAAACACTGTGATCTGCCCCTCAAGCACGAAAATGGCATCCTGGTCGACGACCATCTGCGCAGTAGTGTCCGTGATATTTATGTAGCCGGCGATGTGGCGGCCCTCAAAAACCCGCTCACCGGTCAGTATGAGCCACGCGCTCTATGGTACGCCGCTGTGGAGCAAGGCCGCATGGCTGGAGCGATGATGACTGGCCACCGTGAAGCCGTGCGCCCGTTCGGTGTTCCCTGGCATGCGACGCACCTGGGCGATCTGTCGATGCTCTACGTAGGTAATCCGCTGCAGTCACCTCCTGGGTCCTATGTGCTAACTGATACCGGTCGCGGCGGCTATCGCCGTCTCTTGCTGCAGGGCGAACGCCTCATTGGCTATCTCTCGCTCGGTCCGATGCAGCCCGATAGCCTGGCAATCAAGCGCATTATCGATGAAGAACTGCCCGTACGCGATATTTTGAAGGGCCTCTTGAAAGGCGAGTTCGACGCCCGCCAGTATTTGACACGCCAGCGCACCTACACCGCCCAGGATCTGGTGACCAGCGGACGCCTGGCTAGTGTGAAGCCCTCTCCTGTTCAGGCGACCGCTCAGACCACACCCGAGCCAGCTCCCGCCGCTCGTGGCCCTGCTCCGGCTACAGCAGCAGCTCAGCTTGAGCCTCGTCTACCAACAACCGAGCAACTACCCCCAATCTCTACCGGGCCAGTCGCCACCCCTCAGCATGCTCCGGCCTCCGCTCCTGCGGCGCATGCTGGCTCCCGTTATCCTATCTTACACGAAGAAGAGGAGATCAGCCCTTTCACCGGCACCTTGCCTGCTCTGCCGGAGCAAGGGCAAGGACAGGCAGGGAGACGCTTGAACTCTGGCAACCTGCCCTCTCGTCAAGAGCAGGGCCGCGGAGGACGGCGCAATCTGTGGGCTTACAGCGATCCTGTGCTGCCCGCATTCCCTCGCCAGAGTCCAGCGCAGATGCAGCACAGCCGATCCTACAGTGAGAAACGGGAGGGAGGACGTTAAGTGCGTAATCCTGTCCTTTTACATAAAACCGCTTCTCAGGTTCAACAGGAACTTGAGGCCTGCATTGGCTGCAACGAATGTCTGCTTGCTTGCCCAGCTCTTGATGAACCCCTGACGATCGATGTCCTCAATCGCGAGACCTTCGGCGGTCCGATCTCGGCTCCGGTTGCGCGCTTTGCCCGCTCATGCTATCAGTGTGGTGCTTGCGTGCCTCCCTGTCCGGTGGGCCTTCACCGTGACGCCATGATGATGTGGCTGAAGATCCGTCTGTACCGTTCTGGAGAGGAGGATTGAACTGATGCCGGCTTCGCGTTCTTCCTCGCCCTATGATTATGCCTCTGATCGAGAGTGGGCTGGCACGAGAGGCTATCCACTCTTTTTCATGTATATCAAGCCACGCAATTTACTGCGTGTAGCGCTCGGGCTGCTCATCATTGTGGCTGGGCTGGCATTCTGTATCTGGTATAGTCGTAATGGGAGCGATCCGACCCCTGATAGCCTTGTGGGTCTGATCTATGCCGTCCTGGGCACCGTTTTTCTCCTCTTGGCCGGCCTCCTCTATAGCTTGCATCGCCGCTCGCGTAAGAGCAAAAAGGTGATTGGTGGACTGCGCTCGGCCCTGGGCTGGCATATGTTCTTTGGCCTGACCGGTCTGGCGCTGATCTTCTATCACTCCTTTGGCAATTTTAACCCGCGCTCCGGCACTTATGCTCTCTATGGCCTCATTGCCCTGGTCATCAGTGGTATCATCGGGCGCAGTCTTGATCGAATCATGCCGCGCCTGATTGCGAAAGAGGCAAGTAAGGCTCTGACCCAGGAAGGAGAGGATCGCATTGAGGCCATTTCGCAGCAGCTGCAGGCCATCGTCGAGCATAATATGCAGCGTGTGCGCGGCCTGACCCCATCGCCGGCCTCGGCCTCACCTGCTATCTCTGCTGCCCCGGAGCGCGGAGGAAGCGCTGGGCGTGGGCGCACCCTGCATGGTCCCTGGGACCTGGCCTATCTGACACTGGAGGAGACGCCCCAGGAGCTGAGCCGCTATGAACAGAGCTATCGCCTTGTACCCGATCGTAAGAGTCCCCTGAGCCGTCCCGGGGCCTTGCTACCCGGGGCCCAGGAGCAAATGGCTGCCTTGCAGGCGGTCGAACATGCCATGAGGCGTGAGCAATTCTATCGCTATGTCATTCGCTACTGGCGCATTTTCCATATCCTCCTGGCCCTGGTCACTGCTGGCCTGGTCATCTGGCACTTAGAGTATGCCGCCTCTCTGGTGATTCCCACGTTGTTCCATTAGAGTGAGCGCTCATCCTGCAGCAACCACAGACAGCAGGGCGGGCTCTCTTCCTCTCTATCTGCCTGCCTGCTGTCTGGAGGGCCTGGATTTGGGAGAGCTGCCCGCCTCGCTTGCCATCACTCCCCGTGGTCTCTCGGCCTGGAAAACCCTGGTAGCGCTTGCTACGTATTAAGTAATGGAGGGAATGCTATGTCGAGAGAACTGCTTGTGCCCGGTACGCGCCCGCGGCGACTGTGGCCGAGGCGCCTTGATCTACTCTTTCACCTCATCAAGACCGTTCGCTTGATTGCTTACCTGCTGCGACATGAGCGTGTCGGAATTGGGCGGAAGGTGCTCTTTGTGGGCGGCTGTGGCCTCTTGCTCTTTTTACTTTTCTTTCCCGATACCTTTGGTGAGCTGGTAAGCAGTATGCTGCTACCTGTAGTGGGAACTATCTTGGGGGTGCCTCTGGATGCTGGATTCGACTGGCTGACGCTGGTACTTGTCCTGGTATCCCTCTTGCGCGTCTTCCCCGCCGAGGTGGTAGAAGAGGGCTATCGCCGGATCTTCATTCAGCCAAAAAAGGCGCAGCCCTGACCGGCATAACCGGAGGGAGGCGCTCGCCTATCGGCTTCTCTGCCGGTGCAGAACGGTAGAAGGCCGAAAAGATTATCAAAAAAAACAGCAAGGCCATACTGCGCCGGTGGTGGTCATCCCCCTGCTCAGAGCAGTACCCTGACTCTTGCGCTGATCTTATCTCTGCTGTTTCCCTGTTGTGATCCTCAATCGACCTGTGGTCGCCTTGCCTGGCTAGGGAGGCAGCCTGGACTCTTCTCCCCCAGGTCCCTGGCAGAGAAAAGCGGTGGCTGGTCCGTGGCTCTTTCCCTGCTCAGAGATGGATTTTGTCATTGGCATCAGACGGCCTGAACTTTGTCCCTGTATTAATGAACACAATGTTCTGATCGCCGAGGTGGATGATCATGTCAGGCTTGCCGTCACCGTTGACGTCCTTAAACTCCAGGATTGGAGGAATCTGGTCGACATTCGAATTGGTGCCATAGAGATAGGGGCCACCGTAGGTGATGGCTTTCGCAGGATCGCCAGCCATCAGTTCAACAACAATGATGTGGCCGTGCAGGTTGATGGCGATAAAATGGCTCGGATGCTGAGGACTGTCGCCTCCGTGACCAACGACGGCGTCAGTCTGATAGGTGCGCGGATAGCCATAGCGGATGTCATCAAGGCGCTGGGTGCCCCAGGAGATCAGCCAGGAAGTAAGAACCCAGAGGGCTAACATGACGAGCATGCCGACGCCGATAAAGAGCAGCCAGTGGATACGCCGATTTGCTTCCTTCTCTCTCTCGGGGCGGGGACTTTTGTAAGGGGCTTTCTGTGAGGTCTGCAGAGCTGGCGCTGGTGTCGCTCGCATGCGCGCCGTGATAGCCGGGCTGGCCGTCGTTGTCACCGGCTGCTGGGCGCTGCGTCGGTAGGTGTAGGGCACCGGCATCTGGCGCGTGGTCGACTGCGGGCTTATGGCTCGCTGCGTCCCCGTGAGACGAGGGTCGTTGAGCCGAATGGCGCTACTACCGGGCCGCGGTGGTCGTGATGCATCTGGATCGTCTTCTGCAAGATAATCGAGCGGATCTGGTGGTACATAGCCACCACGGCGTGTCTGCGTTGTAGGGAGGGGCATTTCGTCTCTTCTAAGCCGGACGGATCGCCTTGCTGCTGTATATTGCTGCCTCTCTTCTCCAGACATTAGCTCTCCCTTTCTCGATCAGTTTTTCCTGGGCGCTGCGCACAATGTCAATGCACGTTGCTCGACGAAAGCACCAGACGCACAAATTGCAAGCCCCAATAATTATGTAAGATAACCTGCCAGGTTGTCAAGGATAGATGTATATCAATTTAATGCAGACGTGTTTTGAAAAGAAAACGGTAGTTTCCTGCTTTTTGATGATATCTGTATCAGCATGAAGAATGGCTCTCTCCAGTAATGGACGAAGAACCCTCACTGTGGGTATCAGAGTGAGCCGCGGGCGATGCTGGCTGGCTTTGGGTGGAAGAGGTGCGGCGTCGCTCCAGCCAGCGTCTGATGCTGGCCTCGTTGCCCTGGAGGCCAGGCTCATAGTAGCGCCTTCCCTGCAGATTCGCTGGCAGGTACTCCTGCAACTGCACAGCTGGTGGTCGGGAAGGATCATCGCTTGTCTCCTCAAGCTGGTGGTAATAATCATGGGCATACTGATAATCTCTGCCGTATCCCAGCTGTTTCATCAGCGTAGTGGGAGCGTTGCGGAGTGAGAGAGGTACCGCCTCCTGACGCTGCTGGTGTACGTCATCGCGCGCTCGCCCGTAGGCCAGGTAGAGGGCGTTGCTTTTCGGAGCGCTAGCCAGGTAGACCACGGCCTCTGCCAGGGCCAGATCAGCCTCGGGCAGGCCCACGAACTGGACCGCCTGTTGGGCGGCCACGCACAGAGGTAAGGCCAGGGGGTCGGCCAGGCCCACGTCTTCCGTGGCGATCCGAATCAAGCGGCGGGCAATAAAGAGGGGGTCCTCGCCCGCTTCCAGCATCCGCGCCAGCCAGTAGAGGCTGGCATCGGGGTCAGAGCCGCGGATGGCCTTATGCAGAGCCGAGATGGTATCGTAGTGTTGGTCGCCACTTTTATCGTAGAGCAAGGCTCGCCGTTGCTGGGCCTCGGCCACCGTTTCCGCGGTGATCCGTCCCTCTCTGGCGCCGGCGGCGGCCAGCTCCAAGACATTGAGAGCCGTGCGGGCATCGCCATTGGAGAAACGTGCGATCTGTTGCAAAGCCTCGTCTTCGATCTCCAGGTGATAGCGGCCCAGGCCCCGCTCCTCATCTTGTAAAGCTCTTCTCAGGAGCTGGATAACGGCCTCCTCGCTGAGCGGATTCAAGGTAAAGACGCGGCAGCGCGAGAGCAGAGCGGCGTTTACCTCGAAAGAAGGATTCTCGGTGGTTGCCCCGATCAGGGTCAGCAGGCCCTGCTCAACGTAGGGTAAAATAGCGTCCTGCTGGGCCTTATTCAAGCGATGAATCTCATCGATAAAGAGAATGGTGCGCTCTCCTCGCAGCTGGCGTAGCCTGCGGGCCTCCTCGGTCACACGGCGCAAATCGGCCACCCCGGCGGCAACGGCGCTGAGCGTCACAAAGTGAGCGCGAGTCAGCTGGGCAATCAAGCTAGCCAGCGTTGTCTTGCCGCTGCCGGGTGGTCCCCACAGGATCAGTGAAGGGACGCGGTCCTCCTCCAGGCAGCGCCGTAGCAAGCGCCCCTCTCCAAGCAGATGTTCCTGTCCTACAAACTCATCAAGTGTGCGGGGGCGCAGGCGGGAAGCCAGCGGCTCAGCAGCTCTGTTTTCGCTGGCGGTGGTATTGGTGCGCGGTGGTGTGTCCTTCTGGCTGGATGCTGGATCTGGAAAGAGCGATGCTTGCTCCATCATAGCGCTTGGCCTTGTCGGCGCTCGCGATATCCTCCCGAGTAATGAGCAGTTTCTTCATTCTACCACGCGCGAGGTGCTGGCGTACAGCGTCTCTGTTCTTTCTGCCGTCTGCTTACCTATCTCGGACTTCCTCGAAAGGGACCTGTTGGCGACTGGGGCAGGGGAGGGTTAGCCAGCTTCTGAGCCTCGGCGCTGGGCCAGGCGCTTCTCCACCTGGGTAGGGGAGGGGATACCGCGCGTGCCCACGTCTTCCACCGAGAACGACGCCACGCAATTGGCAAAATCGACTGCGGCAGCAGGATCGCCGGAGCGGGCCAGCTGCACCAGAAACGCGGCGGCGAACACATCGCCGGCCCCGGTCGGGTCAACTTCGCGTGCGGGATAGGCTGGGAAATGTTGAGCCAGGCCTTTACGGAAGAGCGTGGCCCCCTCGCGGCCTGCCGTTGCCACCAGCAGAGGTACCAGTTGGCTCCAGCGGCGTAGAATCGCCTCGGCCTCCGCCCGGCTGCCGTTGGCAAATGGCAGCAGGTCGTCATGGCTCAAGATGAGAGCATCCAGATGGGGAAGGACCTGCTCAGCGGCCTCCCAGGGTGTGGGCCAGACCCTACCATCGCTATCCCAGCGCCGCAGCCAGCCCTGCGGAGTTGCGGCCAGAATGCGCCCCTCGCTGCGCGGGAAAAGAGCGACTATCTCAGGGGTCAGCTCTTGAGCCAGGGGGGCCAGGAGCACGATCGGAGCTGCACGCCAGGGGAGGGGGACATCCTCGATCTCCAGAGGCTCACTGCGTGCGCGTAAATACTGGATACGGAAACCATCCTGATAGCGATTCTCAAAGGTTGTCGTCCTAGCTGCCATACGAACGGCCAGACCAATACCGGGTAGCAGCGAAGGCAGCTGCTGGCAGATGTCTGCAGAGGCACAGGTCACAAGCGCTGCGGGCAGGCCGAGGCGCTCAACGGTCAACGTGGCGAAGGTCACTGTACCGCCGAGAGCGAAGGAGCCATCAGGAAGCACATCGCGAGTAATGTGACCGATACTCAGGAAAGCTGGTGGCTCAGCGCGAGCAGGCTGAAGGACGGTCGCAGGCATAAAAAGAACACCTCCCCTCTGGCGTGCGCAGCGCTGCACAGCACAGTTTGATCACCTATATCTGCCCGCCTACACCTGGGACAAGCTATACTTCTCCTGGCCGCTGTCCCTCATGGCGAAGATGAGAGCAAGCAAGCGGCATAGTGGCGAGCCAACGATCCCTTCGGGCGGGAAGGAGAAGTGAGCCAGTCAGCCGGGCTGGCCGGTCGAGGATGGGCCTGGTTTAAGAGCGTCCGGGACGCTTCAGAGAGATCACCACGCGGCGCGCATCTCCCTCACCAATGCTCTCCGTACTGATATCCTGGCTGTCGGCCAGAGCCAGGTGCACGATTCGCCGCTCATGGGGAGGCATGGCCTCCAGGGCAATCGAACGGCGATAATTGCGCACTTGCTGCGCCACTCGCAGAGCCAGCGAGCGCAGATTCTCCTCGCGGCGCTGGCGATAGTTCTCCGCATCGACGATAATGCGCATGCGGCGTTTCGTGCGGTGACTGACGATGAGGTTCACCAGCAGCTGGAGGGCAGAGAGCGTTTCGCCGCGGCGGCCAATCAGCAGGCCCAGATTTTCATGAATGCCCTGGATATTGAGGGTGAGCGGATCGGTCGAGCGCACCTGGACCGAGGCGCGGATATTCATATAGCGCAAGATCTGCTGGAGCACATCGACAGTCAGTTCGATGTCTTCGCGTGTAGGCTGCACTGGCTCCTGAATGGTGGGTGAGCCAGTGGAGGTCTCGGCGGAAGAAGGAGCAACGGGGGCCGAGGAGGATGTTACACCAGCGGAGGCTGAGCTAACGGCGGGGGGAGCCGTAGAGGTGATCTGCTCGCCAGGCAGCTGCTGAGGGCGAGCCGTTGGCTGCACTTCCTGGGAGAACGGCAGAGGCTCCTCGCCATACTGCTCCTCCTCATCCTCTGAGAAATCTGCAAACTCTTCCTGACTGTCGTAGGCGCCATGAGAGGCGCTTGTGAAGAAATCCTCCTCATCCTCTTCCCCCGCTTCGACCTGGCTTAGGATGGCGTCGGCCATCTCAGGGGTAATCACCGCGCCGCGGCTGGGGCGAACCGTCACCCGGACTCGTGCCTCGCGGCTGCCAAGCCCAAAGGCGCCGCGTGCAGGTTCTTGCAGGACTGTCACCTCGACCTCATCTCGGCGCCTGCCCAAACGGAGCAGAGCCTGCTGGACAGCTTCTTCAACGCTTTTACCACTGGCCTCGATGCTTTCCACTGCTTACTTGCCTCCCTTGAAGGTATCACACAATGCCGGGCAGAACGAGAAGCGAAAGCGAGAGCGCAAGAAAATCGGTCAGTTGGTTGCCAGCCGGGGCAGTGGTTTAACCTGGATAGGGCAGACCAACCGAACCGAACTGGACCTTGGCGGTTATCGTATGGCAGCAGCCAACCTCTGCTGGCTGGCAAGGCCTGCTCATTAGCTCTACTATGAATTTGCCGGAGGAGGCCAGCGCTGCCCAATGCATAACAACTTCTATCCGTGCTGTATCCGTCCTGTCCGGCCTGGCCTGGCCCGGCCCGGCCCGGCTCAAGACAACCTGACCGATGCTAGCTCCTCCTAACTGGGAGTAGCATTCCTCCTTCGTACAACGCCGCGTCGACGGGCCGAAGCGCTGCGCAGGTGGCGGCGTGATGCACTTGTACCATTGCGCCAGGCGCGTTCCTCCGAGAAAGCTGGTCGCGCCTCCTGTGACTCAATTGTCTCTTCAAGAACACGGGTCTGGGTCAGTTGCTCACGCTGCTTCTCCTCCTCTTTGCGGGAGGGGGAGAAGGGGCTGACTGGACCGGTGACCAGGTAGTACTGGACCGCCATGATAATGGAGCCAACGGCCCAGTAGAGGGCCAGGCCAGCGGGGAAGCTCCAGGCGAAGAAGAGGGTGATCAGAGGCATCAGCCAGGTCATGATCTTCATCGTCTGCTGCTGAGCGGCCAGAGCATCAGGGGTATTGGTGCCGGAGGAAGTCGTTGCAGAGAGAGAGCGATTGTTACGGGACTGAGTCAGATAGAGTTGGACAAAGGTGGCCAAAGCGGCCAGGATCGGCAGAATGTGAGTCGGGTCAGGTAGGGCCAGCGACAGGTGCCAGGCTGGGTTAATGAAGGTGAACCAATCGAGGTTGACGTTGGGGAAATGGCTAAACTTTGGCAAGAAAGGATAGATAAAGCCATTGAGCCGCTCCAACCCCTGATTTCCCTTCAACGAGGCATCGTCGATGACCGCCCGGAAGGCAAAGTACAGCCCGTAGAGCACTGGCAGCTGCAGGAGCAACGGCAGGCAGCCCGAGTAGGGATTAATATTGTAACGTTTGTATAGCTCCTGTGTGGCCTCTAGCTGGGCGCGTGGATCGTCGCGGAAACGCTCGCGGATGCGGCTGATCTCTGGCTGCAGCTCCTGCATCGCCTTAGCCGACTTCAGCTGCTGCAGCGTCAGCGGGAAGAGAATCAGGCGGATGGTGAGCGTCAAAACGATGATCGACAGGCCGAAATCGCCAAAGAGGTGGTACAGCAGCATCAAAACGTTGAAGATGGGCTGCGTAAAGACGACGTTGATAAAATCACTGATCCCCACGGGATTTCTCCTGCCTTCCTCGATCTTGCCTACTGGCCCAGGCGCTCAGGAACTGGGTCATAGAGATCTCCATGATAGAACGGGTGACAGCGTGCCAGGCGTTTCACCGTCAGCCAGCCCCCACGAATCAGCCCGAAGCGCTGGATTGCCTCGTACCCGTACTGTGAGCATGAAGGAACGAAGCGACACGAGGGGGGTAGAATGACGGAAAAGGTACGCTGGTAGACACGAATCAGAAACATTGCAACGTACTTCACGGCTATCGACCTTTATGGACACTCCCTGCCGGGCGCTGCCGCCCAGACGCCTCATTGGCCAGCAGCAATCGCGCTCGGCGTAACAAAACCTGCAGCTCGGCCTTCAACGTCTGTAGATCAGCCTCAAGCGCTTCGCGCCTGGGAATCAGCACAAGATCCACGCCGCGCAGCCGGGGTAAACAAGGCCGAATGGCCTCGCTGAGCAAGCGTTTGAGACGATTGCGCTGCGTGGCCAGTTTGAAGATGCGCCGACTTACTACAAAGCCGACACGAACCTGATCGCTCTCCGTCGGTGCCCAGGCGAGGACCAACAACCTGGAGGCAACACTCCTTCCCTGCTGCCTGATCCGCTGAAAATCGCGGCTTCTGCGCAGGCGCAGTTCGCGTCTTAATGCCACCGTCTTGATAACTTCTGATCTATCATCTTCACCAACAGGTGAGAGAGAGCGCCTTAAGAGACACCCCAGGAAGGGAGCTACCGCAGGCGGCGAGTCGACGCCGTCGGCCAAGTGAGTATGGCCCGCCTGCGGGGGGCGCTAGACTGTCAAGCGCCAGCGGCCCTTCAGGCGGCGGGCCTTGAGCACTCGCCGACCGGCGCGCGTCGCCATGCGTTTCAAAAAGCCGTGTTCCCTCTTGCGGGGGATACGCTTCGGTTGCCAGGTGCGTTTCATAAACCCCTCGTTCTCCTCCACTAAAGGATGTCTTGTAGATTATAGCGGGTAGCGATCCTGGCTGTCAATGACGGGGGAGGCATAGCTGGCTGCGCTCTGCTGGCAGCAGCTGCCTCCCCGCTTGAACTCTTCTCTCCTATCTCTGGCTTACGAGGTTTTAAAGCGCAACAGCACGCGCCCCAGCTTGATCTCGTCGTTATCGTGCAGCGGCGTTGGCGTCTTGGGGGCCAGGCGCTGCCGATTCAGGAAGGTGTAATTGGTGCTGTTCTCATCCTCGATCATGTACTGGCCGTTCTGGATAAAGATCCGGGCATGCATGCGCGAGACACCGCCCTCTTCACCGCCGTGGGGGGTGAGATCGATGTCGGGAAAGATGTTGCTGACCGCATCTTCACGGCCAATCAGGATGTTATCCTTCCCACTAATGTCGAACTCCTGGTTATCCGCCTCAACGATCAGTCGGGCGCGCAGGGCAGAACCTGCCGCCGCGGGGGCAGGGGCGGATGCTGCTGGGGAGGCCACGGGAGCGGCTGGCGCCACACTTGGGGCGCTCACTGCCGCTGGTGCCCCCAGCAGGCTCACGCCGCAATTCGAACAGAAAGCCTCGCCTTGGGGATTCTGCGCGCCACATGAGGGGCAGGTTTGCATGCCTGGCTGTGCGGCTCCACTGGGAGCAACGGGCGCTGCCGGGGCTGGAGCCGCTGGAGCCGCTGGTGCTGCCGCGCTCAACGGCTCGCCGCATTCGTCGCAAAATGCCGAACCATCCGGGTTCTCATGACCCAGTGAACAATAAACTGGCATAATTCTACTCTCCTCCTCTAATCCGGTGTTACCCCTGAAGCACGCCTTCTCGCCTCTGCGCGCGTCGGTGGCGCAGGCGACCGACACCTTCAGTGAATCCTCCCGTGCTGTTCTGCTCTTTCTGCTCTGTTGCGTACTGTCAGGGCAGGATGTCGTCCAGGCGTTGTGTCAGCTTCCTCGTCTTGTTACCAATCGATTTGACTTGCTCTTGAGAGATCTGCTGCCCTTTGCTAATCTGCTCAAGCGCCGCTTGAGTCTCTTCATCGAGGATACGCGTCACATTGGGTGCCAGGCGGGTTGTTACTTTGCCTGTGCGCTTATACTCATCAAGGATGCGTGTCACGAGGCGCTGGGCGTTAGCCTTCTCTGCGAAATTCATGACTCGCGCGTTCACTTGAGCCGCCTGGTTGGGATCGGTGGTGAATGTGACTTTAATATCTTCACGGATGCGCTCGCCCACTAGATTGGCGATGGGCACATCGTAGGACAACTCGGCCTGAGCGATGCGGAAGAGGCCCGCCGGGCGTGGATCGATGAGCAGTTCGACCAGCACGGCCTGGGGCGTCTCCTTCTCCAGGTCGCCCAGGGGAATCACCACCTGACGGTCCGAGAGGACAGACTGCCCGAGATCGCTGATGATGGGCAAGACTTTGACGGCCTTTTTCGGAGTGACGCCTGTTGGCAGGCGCAGGGTAAGGACGGCGTTGCGCACGGCCACGGCAACGGCGCTCTGAACCTGCTGCTGGAAGATGCTCATGGCGTCGGCGGGATTCCTGATGAATTCCGCCGGCATGCCCCCACTGAGCTGGCCAATGTCGTCTAGCAGATTCTCATCCCAGTCCTGTCCAATGCCCAGCGGATAGATGGCGATTCCCGCAGCTGCTGCTTCGCGGGCAAGCTGGCGACAGCGATCTGAATCGCCGTAGGTGACCCCATCCGTCAGCAGAATCATGCGATTGACGGTATTAGGAAAGCTGTAGCGTCGCAGTTCGTTGAGGCCCTGGATCATGCCCAGCGACATGGTGGTACCGCCTCCGTCGCGAATGCGGTCGATGGCCGCCTTCATGCCTACCTTGTCCTGAGCGGGCATGGAGGGGATAATCACCTGGGCCGTGTCGTCGAAAACAATGACTGAAACGTAGTCGGTCGGCTCCAGGTGGTCAATGACCATCTTGACCGCCTCTTTGACGTTATGCAGCTTGGCCCCTTTCATGGAGCCAGAGTGATCCAGAACCAGGGCAAAATTCAGGGGCAGACGGACCTGGGCCATCATCTCGGTGGGCTTGGCCTCCAACAGGACATAGGCGAGCTGGCTCCCACCGGTGACCGGCATATAGTCCTTCCCCAGCTGATACGCCAGCACTACCTCACCAGGCATAGTCTATCAGCTCCTTTCATTGGTGGCAGCCTTCAGTATATCATAGTGTTCAACGTACAAAGACCACAACAGCGCTGATGTTATCTTCTCCCCCATTTGCATTGGCTGCCTCTATCAACTGGGCACAGGCTGTCTGTGGATCTGGGGCTGCGTTGAGAATGCTCTCGATCTGTGGGTCGCGTACCATCTCCCAAAGCCCGTCCGAGCAACTCAGCAGGATGTCTCCCGGGTACAACTCTTGCTTGAAGAGATCGATCTGCACGTTGGGGCGATCGCCCAGGCTGCGGAAGATCTGGCTACGCTGCGGATGGGTGTATACTTCGTCAGGCTGGAGCAAACCGCCGGCCACAAGCTGCCCCACGAGCGAGTGATCGGTCGTCCGCTGATAGAGTTGCCCGCCACGGACCATGTAGGTACGACTGTCGCCCACATTAACGATATACGAGTGGCGCCCCACAATCATAAAACCGGTCAGGGTGCAACCCATATCGGTCTTGTTCTGCTGGTTGATCTGGCAGAGGCGGCTGTTGGCCTCCTCGACGGCTTCCTGAAGCAAGCGCACAAGTTGGTCTTCCTCCGCGGGGGCCGGCGGTTGCTGGCTCTCCCTTTCGGCGCTCAGTGGGGCCGCCAGCAGGTCGCGGACAATGCGCTCGGCAATAGTATTGACGGCGACGCGGCTAGCAAGCTGACCGCTGGCGTGTCCTCCCATGCCGTCGGCGACGATGAAGATACCCATTGGTTGGGAGATGGATTCGTGCGAGCGCTCCAGGAGGAGGACCAGGGTGCTGTCCTCGTTCGGCTGATCGCGGCGAAGGATGCCCGCGTCGGAGAGGGCTGCCGCCATCAGATGCACGCCCTCGGGGAAGGGATCGCGCTCGGCTTGCGGCTGCTCAACGGCGTAGGTGCGCCCTCCTTCGATGAAAGTGTTGATGATGTGACCTCCGGTGACCTGAGTCTCTGGGCTGGTCCGCTCGCCGCTGAATTCATGCAAAAGGTAGGGCATACCCAGCAATTCGGCGCCGCAGTTGATGCAGAACTCGTCACCTTCGGCATTTTCCTGGCTGCCGCAGTTCCAGCAGCGCTGGTAGCCCTGCTGGTCGGTGACCTGATAGATGCGCTCGTGTTCCTCTTCTCGTACGAGCTGGTTGATCAGGTAGCGCCCACCAAGGAGGGTGCCGCTCTCTAGCGGCCCGCTGCTCGCTCCTGCCATGACTGCGCTGCCGAGATTCTCTGCTTGCTGGCTCTGTGAATCCAATCCAGCACTGGCTTCGGAGGCCTGCTCGGCAGCCTCTGGCTGAGCAGGTTGATCTGCTGATGATTGCTCTTCCACCGCGGTTGTTGTCCCTTCTTGTGATTGTTCTTCTATTGCTCCTTGCACGGCTGGCTCTGCTGGGCGGTCAGCTGCCCCGCTGACCGCAGCGGAGGCCGGTTGCTCACTCTCGACAGACTGAGCTGCTGAGGTCCCCATCAACTCGCCGCTGCCTGGTGGACTGCTAATAGCTGCCGCGGAGCCTGGCTCTGCCTGGCCACTTCTCTCGCCGGTCGCAGCTGCTGAAGCAGCGGACTGCTCACTGGCGACGGTGCCGCCCAGAGTCTCGGCCACCTTCTCGCCCATGCCCGGCGCAAGCAGAATGGTTGGTAAGTCGGCAACGTCCCTGGTCTCTTGTTCCGATCTGCTGCTTGCTTGCTGTTGCAGCTTTTGCTGACGTTCGGCCTCCTCTAGCTCGCGCTGCCAGCGCTGGCTATGGTAGGCCATCATGCGCTCGGGAGTAAGGATCAGGGTCGGTGCCAGGCTGGGGTCTTCCGGTTCCTGGCTGGTGGTGGTGCGCTCCGCTCCTTGGGGTTGCCCAATTGGCTGCTCGGAAGCGGTGGAGCTTTCGCCGGCGGGGGTTTCCCGCGGAAGCGAGCGCCCACAGCTTTTGCAGAATTTTGCATCGTCGCGGTTGGGCGTGCTGCACACTGGACAGATCATACCTGCTCTCCTCGCTCTCTGAGACAGATTCGGTCCTCTCTTCTCCTGCTATTCGGCTCAGAAGTGGCTGGCGACGATTCTTTCATTCATTGATGCCTTGTTGATGCTCCAGATCAGGCTCATCACAGCTGTTTTTGCAGGCGCAGCGCCTCGGCGCTATTGGGATCGCGCTGTAGAGCCTCGCGGAGCATTTGTCTGGCTTCCACCTTTTTACGCATTTTCAGGTAGCACGTGGCCATGGCGCTATAGATCTCGGCTCGCTCGGGATCACGTTGCCGCGCCTGTTCAAGGGCGCTAAGGGCCTGATTCCACTGGTTGGCGCGCATGTGAGCGCGACCCAACTCATACCAGCCATCCACGTGTGAGGGGTCGCAACGCGTGGCCTCCTGGAGGACGCGGATCGCCGAGTTGTACTGGCGTGTCTCGCTGTAAAGACGGCCCAGGGCGAGCAGAATGAGGGCATGATCGGGATTAATCTTGAGACCTTCGAGCAGGTAGCCCTCGGCTTCGCGATGGTAGCCCTGTTTCATGGCCACCTGCCCTAGCTGATAATAGATGGCTGCGTCCTGGGGGGCAATGCGCTGTGCCTCTTTGAAAGCGGCCTCGGCCTTGGGATAAAGGCCCAGGTCGAGATAGCAGAGGCCGAGCTGGAAGTAGGCATCCAGGGCGTTCTGCCGGTTATTGACCGCCTGAGCGAAGTACTCAGCAGCATGCGTCATGTTTTCATGAAAAAGCTTCTCATCTTTATCGCGCAGGGACTGAGCGTACTGACGGTAAGCCCGGGCCAGGCTGTAGAGTACGTCGTAGGTAGGGCGACCCAGGGCCAGCGCTTGCTTGAATTCCTCAATCGCCTCGACGTAGTGCCGGTTGTTGAGATCTTGCAAGCCGCGCCGATAGAAGGCCAGCGGGTCGTTGCTGACCGGGGCGCCGACGGAGACGGGACGGGCGCGGATCGGCTGGCGCACGACGCCTGCTGGCAGTGAGGCGTAAGCTTGTGCCTGCATGCGTACATTCGGGGGGACCGTGGCCGCTCCCTGGAACAGAGGCTGACCATCACGCTTGCAGAATTTGGCCCCCGGACGGTTCTGCAGGCCGCAGCGGGGACAAATTGGCCCTTGGCCCTGGGGAGCCTGGGGCAGCGACGTCGCTGGTGTTGCTGCCTGTCCACCTATAGCCGGCACCACGATGGTGGCGTTGGGCGAGATCGCCGGAATGTGAATGGTAGCGGGCGCCGCCTGACCAGGTAGACACTGCTGCAAGGCTACTCGCATGGCTTCGGCGCTCTGAAAACGATGGGCCGGGTCCTGCTGCATGGCTTTGATAATCACCTGCTCGATCGGACAGATGATGCGCCCTTCCACCTGGATCGTGCGCAACTTCGGATTCCTGGCGCGAATGCTGCCCGGAGCCGGCGTCTGCATCGGCTCCGGCTCCTGGTTGGTCAGCAGATGATACATGGTGGCCCCAAGCGAATAGATATCCGAGCGGGCATCGGTTTGCACGAGGCGACCGGGGTTCTGAGGTGAGCGCTTCTGGCCCGGAGCAGTAATTGAGCCAAGATGCTCGGGCGAGGCATAAGAAATGGTGCCCAGGTTCTCTGTGTTGGTCCGCTTATTCGGGTTGAAACGGCGTGCAATCCCAAAGTCGATCAGCTGGACATCGCCTTCCGGCGTGATCATGATGTTGCCGGGCTTGAGGTCGCGTAGTATGATCGGCGGGTTACGCGAGTGGATGTAGCTGAGGGCCTCACAGACCTTCATCATCCAGCGAATAACCTGTTCCTCATCGAGCGGCCCCTTGTTCTCTTCCAGGATCTTATCGAGGCTTTTGCCGGGCACAAATTCCATGACGAAGTAGTAATTGCCCCATTCCTGGAAGCTGACAATCAGCGAGGGGATATTGGGATGCTTGAGATTGAACATCAAATCAATCTCTTTATTGAAGCGCTCGATGGCGGCTTTGCGCTCCTCCTCTGGCATTGCCGGGTTGATGAGCAGCTCCTTGACAGCGCGATAAAAGCCGGGACGATCAACCTGCTCGACCTTGTAGACGGTGCCCATCCCGCCTTCGCCGAGCACTTCAACAACGCGGAATTTACCATCGAGAATTGTGCCGATCGGGAGAGCCATAGCGCTTTCTTCCTCAACCGCCTTCAGGCCGCCTCAACGCGCACGACAAGGGCGGTGATATTGTCTTCGCCCCCGTGTGCGTTGGCCAGAGCGATCAGCTGATCGCAGATGTCCTGAAGGGACTTCTGTTCGCTTAAGGTTTTGCAGAGTTCATCATCGCGGACCATTTCCCAAAGCCCATCACTACAGAGAAGCAACATATCGCCGGGCTGCAAGCGCTCCTGAAAGATGTCTACCTCGACCTGCCGGCGGCCCGCTCCTAGCGAGCGGTAGATGAGATTGCGCTGAGGATGAGTGTAAATCTCTTCAGGCGAAATCTGGTGAGCTTCGACCAGCTTGGCCACCAGCGAATGGTCTCGTGTCAATGGCTTGAGCTGGCCATGACGCAGCAGGTAGGTTCTGCTGTCACCGACGTTGGCGATGTAGGCTGTGCCCTGGTAAACCAGGGTCGCGGTGACGGTACAGCCCAGTCCCCGGGCCTCTCTTCGCTGCTCGCCGTGGTGGATGATGGCGCTGTTGGCCTGCCTGATGGCGTTCACAAGCCGCTCTTCAACGGAGCGCAACAGCGGCGTCTCAGGTAGCTTGATTGTCAGTCGCGCCAGTTGCTCCGGGGCGGGTGAATAATGGGGAACGGCTTCCTGGCTGCTCCTTACCGTGGGTGCCTCCTCGGCTGGGGGAGCCAGTTTCACGGTCGGCTGCTCTTCTATCGGGGGAGCAAGCTGAATGGTTGGTTGCTCACTAAGCGGCTGGAAAAAGCTGTCGAGGGCCTGGCTGATCGTTTCTACCGCCAGGCGGCTGGCAACTTCCCCGGCGCGGTAGCCACCCATGCCATCGGCGACGATGAAAAGAGCCACATCCCCCTCTGGGCTAATCCGCCGATAGGCGCAGTCTTCATTCTGTTCTCGTTGCCGACCAACATCGGTTTTATCCGCGGCAAGCAGTCTCAATGGCATGGTCGAATACCTCATGCAGGCGGGCTTTTCTGCCTGTATTTCACTGTTTGTTTACTATAGCATAACTCATATTTATGGGGGAGGTGAAAGGCACAGACCGCCTCTACCTACGTCATTTAAAAAGGGTTCAGGAAACTCTCATTACTGTATCATCTAGCCTTGACACTAGTCTATACGTGGCATGGGTGCGAAGGTTGTAGCCAGGGAGCGGAGAGGTAGGAGCGCGGCTGCTGGCCCAGGGTCCACCACAGAAGAGCAGCCAGCGCTATCGCCAGACCTGTTCCCGCAAGGAGCAATTGCCCCATCAGACCGACAATAACCAGAAGCAGACCTGCAGCCGTTGCCAGCGGGCAAAAGCTCGTCTGATGAATCACGGCCTCTGCGACCATAGACTGGGCAGAGAGCCGCTCTTCGATTAATGCATAGAGAAAACGTGCATCGAAAGGCTTACGTACGTAAAACGTTGTTTCATCTCGCGGAAGGCAAGGCGTTTCCCAATCCCAAGACAAGGCGATGGCTGTCGCTCCGGCAAACTGCGGTTGAGCGCGCAGGATCTGCAGGAGGGAAGCGTCTTGCCTGCGACCGGTATCGATGTCTATGACCAGGAGTGCTGGCTGGTAATCAGGTGAGAGAGAGGGCCAGTGCTGGGGATCGGTCGCGATGACCGAGATCCCTTGTTGTTGCAGGCCCAGGGTGATCAGGCGCCGTAGGGAGGCTTCTGCCTCGATCAACAGTACGGTTTGGCTGGACGAATCTGCCATTGCTCTCTGGCCTCCTACTCAGCGGCGGCTTGTCATCGACAGTCATGAGCAGAGAGAGACTGGTTTCCTTCCTGCAGAGTGGCGTCCTCTGTGGCAGCATCTCTACGGGTAGACTATTATCTCCCCTGTCAAGATACTAGGCTATGATCCCAAGCGATCTAGACCTGAGCCTTCAGCAGCGCCCGTCTCTGCTCCTCGGCTATGGCCGCGGGCCAGTAGAAGTGGACCTGCCTGCCTGGGGCTATTACCATCCCCCTAAAGGATACGTTTCGTTCTGGCGAGCGGTTACAGAATGTTGAGTTGAGAGGGGGCCTGCTTCCAACAGGCGAAGGCCGATCTCTATCTTGGCGGTCGCAGGTGTTTTTGCCTCCGGCAGAACAAGATGGCCTGAGCCAGCCAGGTGGGCAAAAGGAGCATTGGCAGGCCGCTTGGTCTATTCCTCCTAGCAAACCAAGAAAGGAGGCGAGCAAAAGCAACCGCTTTTGCTCGCCTTGCTTGCGTCGCCTCAGTTCAAAAAGAATCTGCAAAACGGCTGGCAGTCTAGCCAGCCAGGCATAGTCGTTGGTGTGGGAAAAACAGGGCTAGGGCTATCGATCAAGCACAGAAACCCCTCCCTGCCATGTTCTCGCTCGTCCCGCAGGCCGGATGAGCGACTGATTTTACTGGCCAGCAAAGTCACGCGCCAGATAGACGGGTCCTGCTATCAGCTGACAGGTGCATTCAGCACCCAGAGTATTGGAGGCTGATCACCGCAACCCAGACTAAACCGGAGGCAAGGGCTGGCGCGGGGATCGGGTCGGACAGCCTTTGAACGGCCAAAGAGACATCTCCCAGCCCCCAGAAAAGAGACTAGCCCTTTCCGACTTTTCCCTTTGTGCGACCCAGCTCGCCCGGGATATCCTCATTCAGGCCAATGTGGTTCACCACTACGCGCACGCCAGGAATCTGGATCAGCTCATCCTCCAGCAGGTACTTCATCTGGCGCGTAGGCACTTCGCCGTAGAGGTGAAGGACATAGTTTTCAACCAGCACCCGCAGGTCTGTGGCGCCCTCCAACTTGCCCGCCTCTTGTAGCTTAGCGATGCGGCGGTTGGCCTCGTTGAGGATGGCATCCTCAGCGATAATGAAGTTGCGCACATCGATCACATGGGGCAGCTTACGAATCTCTTCCTCAATAGCCTGCTTCTGAGCCTCCAGCTCCACCTTACCGTAGAGGGCCAGGACCACACCCTCCTGCTCTACCTCCACGTTGACCGGGTGGGCGCTCCAGGCCAGATCTCCGCGCACCACCAGGCGATCGACAATCTCCTGGGCCTGCTCGCGCACCGCCTCGGCTAGCGGACTGACCTCGCCCTCGGCGGTGCCGACACCGAAACCGGGGTAGGCCTCGGCATGAGCATGAGCCTGCGGGTCTTCCAGTCCCCAGCCGACGATCCCGATGAGCGTGCCCAGCGCACCAAGTAAGGCCAGCACCGGCGTCTGGTCGATGATCAGCAGGCCGATGAAGGTCACAAAGATTGACACGCTGGCGATCAGCGGCCAGTAGCTAGGAATAGGCAGGTGATGCTCTCCTGCCCCCTCATGCTCCTCCTCATAGGCCGGGAGGAGCGTGGCGGTCAGGTCACCTGTCGCGAGATTGATGCCTTGCAGGTGAGTTTCCATACTTATCGCATCTCCGCGAAATCTTTCTACTGCAGAATAAATAGCGTACGAGCGCGGACAGATTGCAAGAGTCCCCTCCTTTTCTAAGGATAGCAGGAGAGGAACATTCTTGCAAGCCAGGCCCCACAGCTTCAGGTTTTCAGGCAGGGGCGCCATCCTCTCCGTAGCTCTTCTATTGGGCGTGGCATCGTGCCCTGCCCTGGCCTGTCCTGGCCTGTGTGCTACCGCCAGTAGCGCTCAACCTCTCCCGTCCTCGCTCATGCGTGTCCCGCCCTGTTGCCTGCCCGGGCCTCGACTCCTGCCCGAAGAGCGAGCCTGGCTGGCTGGCTGGCTGCGCTCGCTGCGCTGGCACTACTCCTTAAGCAGTATTTTCAGATCGCTCGTTAGCTGAGATGGGTCGAAGTCATCGCTCAGGAGGACGCGCTCACGCCCCTGTTTATCCAGCACATAGAGCACGGCGGTATGGGACACCGAACCGCTGCTACTATTGGCGGTAGCCGCCTCGGCATCGATACTATAGGCGCTCCAGATAGGCGAGAGAGCTGAGCGCGAGCCGATCAAGAAGTGCCAGTAGGCGGTCATCTTGTGAGTATTCGAAAAGGCCAGTGCAGCGGACTGGGTATCGCCTACCGGGTCGACGCTCACAGCCAGGACTGCCACGCGCTGGGCATCGCTGCCAAGCTGCTGCATGACTGTATGCAGCTTATCGGCAGTCAAAGGGCAGACCGTTGGGCAATGAGTATAGAGGAAAGTGATCACCACCGGCTTCCCCTTGAACTCTGCCAGTGAGACGGAATGGCCGAACTGATCTGTGAGCTGGAAACCGGGGGCAGGTCGGCCATCCAGCGGCGTCCCCTGCAGCCCAGAGCTGCTGGCGGTGGGCTGAGCTGCTGGCTGGCCGCTGGCGCTCCCTCCCTGGCCGGCCCGCAAGTTCAGCACAGCCACCACGAGAACCACCAGCAAAGCCATTGTCAATACCGAAAGGCGTGAAGCAAGACGCCAGTTCAGCCACCTCACGGCTCAGCTCCTAATGGAAAATGACGCGATCCAACACCATTGCAGCGAAGATCATCGCCAGATAGCAATTAGAATACCAGAACAACGTGCGGGCCCAGCGCCGAGAGTGTCTCTCCCAAAGCAGGCGCAGAGCCATATAAACCAGGATGCCCCCCAGTATCAGTGCTGCCGCCAGGTAGAGGTAGCTCATCGCCCGCATGGCGAAGAGCACCAGCGTCACTGCCAGCAGCAGGAGCGAGTAGAGGAAGATCTGCTTACGCGTCTCCTGCTCGCCGAAGAGAACCGGCAGCATAGGCACGTGGGCCTTCTCGTAGTCTTTCTCGATCAAGAGCGAGAGGGCCCAGAAGTGGGGCGGTGTCCAGTAGAAAATGATAGCGAAGAGCCAGATCGCTGGCAGTGAGATCGTACCAGTAACCGCTGCCCAGCCGACAAGGACAGGAACAGCACCAGCGGCCCCCCCAATGACGATATTCTGCGCCGTGGTGCGTTTCAGCCACATGGTATAGACGCCCACATAGAAGAGAATGGCACCACAGGCCAACACTGCGCTTAGCAGGTTCACAAAGAGGGCCAGGATCAAGAAAGAGGCCACGCCCAGCGCGAGACCGAAGATCAGGGCCTGGCGTGGCTGCACGCGCCCGGCGGGAAGAGAGCGCCGCGACGTGCGAGACATGATGCTGTCGATATCGCGATCGTAGTAACAGTTGATGGCATTGGCGCTGCCCGCTGCCAGAGCGCCACCCAGTAAGGTCGCCACTGTCAAGCCCAGTGGAGGCAGGCCCTGGTAGGCGATGGCCATCGCCGCCGCGGTTGTGCCCAGCAACAGCACCGTCACATGAGGTTTCATCAGGTCGATGTAGCCCGAGATCGTCTGGCGCAGGGGACTGACGCTCTCGCGTGCAGCGGCCTCAGTGGCCTCCAGCCGCTCCAGCTCGGCGCCCTGGGGAGCAGCGCGCAACTGGCGAGCGGCCAAGACGGCCAGGAGGACCAACAGGCCCCAGACAGCGCTTGCCACTGCCAGGTGCAGGCCGCGCATAAAGGTAGCGGCATCCTGATTGGAAATGCTACCGAAATGTAGCGAGCCGCTGCCGAGCAGGGGAATGGTGCCGCCAATCAGGGACTGCAAGACAAAGAGCAAGGCAGCAGCCACAGCCACGCGAGCCTGGCCGGGAGCGACCTGGCGCCGGCGCCAAGCCGTATAGAGGGTCCAGGCCACCACCAGTCCCACAATGGTCGCGATCAGGCGGTGGAGTGTGTTAATATCTCCCAGCCGCGCCATGCCGGGAAGCGTTTGGCCACACAGGGGCCAGCTCGTGCAGGCAAAAGTCGCCCCGCTGCCAACCACGTAGGAACCGCTCAGCATCAACCCGTAGACCAGCAAGGCCGTTGTCAGCGCCAGGCGCAGGAAACGACGGGTCTGTGCCGGGTGCTCCTGGCTGGGAGAGGGCTGGCCGGCCATCACCGCGATCGTAATCACCGTCGCGAAGATCGCCAGAGCTGTCGCCAGGTGGGCGGTAATAATCTCGGGGGGCAGCTTCCAAAGCACCGTCAGCCCTCCCAGCACAATCTGCACTACCAGCAGCACGGGAGCAATCAAAGCAGGGATCAGTACCTGCCGCTCCTTCCGTGCCCAGAGCAGGGCGCAGATGGCCAGGGCTACGATCAAGATGCTCACAATCGAAGCCGTATAGCGGTGCGACTCCTCAAGCAAAGTACGGATATTGGGAAAGACGAAAGGCCGGCCATAGCAGAGTGGCCAGTCTGGGCAGCTCAGGCCGGCGTCGTTGACACGCACCGTTCCCCCCAGTGCTACCAGAAAATATGTGAAACCAACCGCGACCCATGCGATACGGCGTATAATCTTCATAACAGCTACAGGCTCCTGATCAAGAGTCTCTACAGGTAAATAATAGCCCGCTCCGTCCAGTCAGCTCAGAACACTATCAGTATTGTCAAACCTGAACCTGATACCGTCCTTACAGGCAGAGAGGCGTACCTTACAGTTACCTGAACGCTGTTGTCGCCGCTGCTTTCCCTTGCTATAGTATCTTAAGAGCAGTTTGGCGGCAGGCGAGCCAAGCACTGTTCGGAATTGTCGAACGAAGGGCAGGGCGGCGGAGTACCGAAGGCAGAGTCGCTACTCTGGTTCCCTTCGAGGCTGCAATCATTGCGCAATGGAGCGGGGCAATGGACTTCTGGCTGAGAGCCTGGCATTTCATCCCTTCTGTAGTGGTCGGCTGCGTAGCGATTACTGTCCTCTATCTCTACGCCATTGGGCCGCTGCGCAGACAGTACGATCTGGGGCCGCCAGTTCAGCGCAGCCGGGTGATCGTCTTTCTGCTGGGAGTACTGATCATCTTTCTGGCCCTGGTCTCGCCACTTGATGAGCTGGGGGATGACTATCTCTTCAGCGCCCATATGGTGCAGCACTTGCTCATCACCTTGGTAGCTCCGCCGATGATGTTGTGGGGCATACCTGGCTGGCTCCTCACTCCACTACTGCGCAACCGCCTGCTGTTCAGACTGGCCAGGGTGCTGACCTTACCCGTTGTCACTTTCTTTCTCTTCAACGCAGATATCTTTCTCTGGCACGCGCCACCGCTCTACGACGCTACTCTTGAGAACGAAGGTATCCATGTTCTTGAGCATATAACCTTTATTGCCTTCAGTTTTCTCTTCTGGTGGCCGGTCTTGAGTCCACTGGAGGGCGAGCTGGGACCGCTGCCTTTGCCAGGCCAGGTGCTCTATCTCTTCCTCAGTGGCATGCCGATGGTTTTACTGGGGGCTGGATTGACCTTTGTACCACCGCTCTATGCTCCCTACCTGGCGGCGCCGCGTATCTGGGGGATCTCAGCGAGCACAGATCAGCAGCTCGGCGGGCTGATCATGTGGGTGCCGGCCAATATCCTGGTGATTGTGCTGATGAGTGTCCTCTTTATTCGCTGGATGCTGGAGCAGGAGCGGCGTCAGGAGGAGCGCGAGCGTTTGGCCTGGCAGCGAGAAGAGGAAGAGGAGCGGCTGCGAGCGCTTGAGCAGAGTAGTGGTGAGGCTGGTACTGGCCCCCGCAGCGAGGGTGTGAGCGAGAACGAGAGCCAAGGGACGGATGTCAGCCTGTCATCTTCTACCAGGCGCGAGCGTCCTGGCGAGCAATCGTCTTGACAGCGACCGAAAGCTGACGGGGCGCCGTCTGCCCTGGGGGAGAACTGCATTCAGGTGGCTGTAAGGTTCCCTTTCGGTCCTGCAAGTTTCCTGTCAGGGAAGGACGCTAGACTGATCTGCCAGACTGGGCCTGCTCTGTCGCCTTACTTCCGCTGCGCGCGGGGCGCAGGGGCGAGAGCAAGTCGTCGGGTCGCTGGTGCGCCGGCCAGTGGGCCTGCGGCAGTGCGAGATAAGGCCGGCCTCTGACTGGTCAGGCTGGGTCGAAAATGAGGAGGAGGAAAGGTAGGCGAGCGGAGAGGCCCGCGCTCTGGTTGAAGGCTCCCGCGGGGCGGCCCTATAATTATCTAGAGCGCTAATCTGTGTCTAATTGAGGAGTGCGAGCAGTGAGGATACCGTTATTTCGAGGGAAAATACGTTGGGGGCTGCTGCCCCTGGCGTTGCTCTTATCCTCGCTCCTGTTCGCCGCCTGTGGCGGCAACCCCTCGATCCTCAACCCGGCGGGGCCGGTCGCCCAGGATGAGGCCAATCTCTTCTGGTTTATCCTGGGTGTGGCCACCTTTGTCTTCGTGGTTGTCGAGGGGCTTCTGATCTGGTCGATCATTCGCTTCCGCGAGCGCCCGGGGATGCCGACGCCGCGTCAGATTCATGGGAACACGACGCTGGAGATTGTGTGGACCGTGGCGCCCTCGATCTTCCTCTTCGTGGTGCTGGTCTTTACGATCCGCACGATGTTCCAGGTCGATACCATTCCCACAGGTGGGCAGCAGCTAGAGGTCACGGCAGTCGGCCATCAGTGGTGGTGGGAGTTTGACTATCCAACCCAGAAGATCATTACCGCTGATGATTTGGTGGTGCCGACGGGGACCGTGGTCCATGTCAAGCTCTATTCGAACAATGTGATCCATAGCTTCTGGGTTCCCAATCTGACGGGTAAGACCGACGTCGTGCCTGGCCACGACAACGAGAAGTGGTTTAGCGTCGATAAGCCCGGAACCTACCACGGCCAGTGCGCCGAGTACTGCGGCCTGCAGCATGCCAACATGGCCTTTAATGTGATTGCGCTGCCGCCGGACCAGTTTGCAACCTGGGTGAGTGGCCAGCAGCAGGCGGCGGCTAATAATCCGCAGTATGCGCGCGGGCTGGCGCTCTTCAAGTCGAAGGGGTGCACGGCTTGCCACGGGATCGTAGGGGTCAACCTCAACGATTTCAATACGCAGCCGCAGACGCTGGTCGGCCCCAATCTGACACACTTTGGAAGCCGTGATTTGATCGCCGGCGGCGTGCTCAAGAATACGCCTGAAAATCTGGCGAAGTGGTTGCATGATCCGCAGGCGGTGAAGCCGGGGAATGATATGCCCAACCTCGGGCTGTCCCAGTCCGAGATTAATGACCTGGTGGCCTATCTAGAAAGCCTGAAGTAAAACAATAGTATAGAGAATGGCTTTTTCGAAAGGCCATCGGTCTGACGAGCACGTGGGGGGCAGTCAGGCTATCAGCCAGGAGCGAGCTGATCAGCCGCTGGGCGATGGCTCTGTCTGCCACCGCTGAGCCTGTCAGGGAGAGGGCTGGTCTCCCCGGTTTGCCTGCAGGGGCTGATTGGATATTCGGAGGATTTTCCATGGCAACCAGTACCATTGTTGAGCGTCCTGCTCTGGTCCGACAAAAGCGCTTTAGCGAGACATATATTGGCCAGTGGCTGACGACGACCGATCATAAGAAGATCGGGATCATGTACATGGTCACGGCCTTCTTTTTCTTCGTGGTCGGCGGGCTGGAGGCGTTGCTGATCCGTACCCAGCTAGCGCTGCCGGACGGCAAGGTGCTCGATCCCCAGACCTATAACGAGATCTTTACTATGCATGGCACCACGATGATCTTCCTCTTCGTGATGCCGATGTTCACGGGTCTCGGTAACTATGTGGTGCCGCTGATGATCGGGGCGCGTGATATGGCCTTCCCGCGCCTTAATGCCTTTGGCTACTGGATTGTACTCTTCGGCGGCCTCTTTCTCCAGTCCAGCTTCTTGTTCCATGCGGCACCAGACGGCGGCTGGTTCGCTTATGCACCTTTGACTGAGTGCGGCGTGCAGGGAGTGAACTGTATCCCGGCGACGCCCTCGATCAATATGGATTTCTGGGCTTTGGGCGTGCTGCTGCTGGGCATCTCCTCAATTGCGGGCGCGTTGAACTTTGTGGTGACGATCTTCAAGCTGCGCGCGCCTGGCATGACGATTAACCGCATGCCGCTCTTCGTCTGGATGACGCTGGTAACGTCCTTCCTGCTGCTCTTTGCTCTGCCCAGCTTGACGGCGGCCTCGGGCTTGCTGCTGCTGGATCGCCATCTCGGCACGCACTTCTATCAGGCGGCCTTCAATGGTGACCCACTGCTGTGGCAGCATCTCTTCTGGTCCTTCGGTCACCCGGAGGTCTATATTCTGATCCTTCCGGCTTTCGGCATTGTCTCGGAGGTACTGCCCGTCTTCTCGCGCAAGCCGATCTTTGGCTATACCTTCGTGGCCTGGTCGGGTGTGGCCATTGGTTTCCTAAGCTTTACGGTCTGGGCCCACCATATGTTCGCCGTGGGTCTACCGGTGGTGGCTCAGGCTTTCTTTGCCACGAGCACGACCCTGATCGCTATTCCGACGGCGGTCAAGATTTTCAACTGGTTGGCGACGCTCTACGGCGGTAAGCTCTCGTTCAAGACGCCGATGCTTTTCGCCCTGGGCTTTGTCGCGATGTTCTTGATCGGCGGCCTTAACGGGGTGGCGCTGGCGATCGTGCCGTTCGACTATCAGGTGACCGATAGCTACTTTGTGATTGCGCACCTGCACTATGTGCTCTTCGGCGGGGCGGTCTTCGCTATCTTCGCGGCCATCTTCTACTGGTTCCCGAAGATGACGGGCAAGCTGCTGAATGAGCGCCTGGGCCAGATCCAGTTCTGGCTCATGTTGATCGGGGTGAATGTGACCTTCTTCCCGATGCATATTCTGGGTCTGCTCGGGATGCCACGCCGTATCTATACCTACGCTCCCGATCTGGGCTGGAATGAGCTGAATCTGCTGGAGACGGTCGGCGCCTTTATTATCGCGGCGGCGATCCTGGTCTTCTTGTTCAACTTCGTGACAAGCCTCCGCCAGGGTCAGCCAGCGGGCAGCGATCCCTGGGATGCCTTCACGCTGGAGTGGGATACGGCTTCTCCTCCGGAGCCATACAACTTTAAGACGATCCCGGTGGTGCGCAGCCGCCGCCCGTTCTACGATAAGAAGAATCCGGAGACAGCGGACTGGAAAGTGGCCGTCCATTGAGGGCGGGGCGCTGGTGAACGCCTGTGAGCTGCGCCGGGTTCCGACTGGCGTCCGGACTGACCGGCTGTGCTTCTGGCGGTCCGGCCTGATGGCGGAAGCCGGCGCGCCCCCCGCTGGGGAGGGCTATCTTGCCTGTCTCTGGATGAGCCGGCCCGGCGATCGCACGAGAGAGGCATACTGTGATTAACGAGGAAGAGCAGAAGGATAGGCCTCCGACTGAGGGTGGGGGCCTGCAAGGTCAGGAGGAGGAGAAGAGAGAATCAGGCAATCCTGGGAGCACCGGGATGCAACAACAGCTGCAGAGTGAGAGCGGTGAGACGATGCAGGTGGGGGAGGAGAAGCCGCAACCGGAGACTGCCGAAAAGACCGGTGATCCGCCCCAGGGTCGTCCGTCTCGCGCGAGGGTTCCGCACAGCCCTCATCCCAGTCTCTGGCCCTTCGTGCTTGCTCTGGCCATTGCGCTGGTCTGTTTGGGGGTGGTAACTCATCCAGCGGTGCTGGTGATCGGCGTTTTGCTGATCGTGGTGGCCGCCGTCGGTTGGGGCCTGGAGCGCTATTAGGTGAAGAGTCGCGGCGCAGCGTGGCTTCTTCTTTCGGCTGCTTGATGTGCTCTCGCGTAACGCCTGTGCAGGCATGCGCTGGACACGCTGTCTATCTACCTATCGCTGGCTGGTATCTGGCGCTGGCGATCTTGCTCGCGTTGGCTGCATGCCGAGAGGTTGTCAGGCAGCAAGATCACCTCTGTTTAGCTTCTTGGAGAGAGAACAGTCAGGAGAATTTCGGGGTATGAGTGTTGCCTATCGCGAGGGGATACCTGCTCTAGAGCAAGTGCATGATGAAGGTGGGCGCAGCCTCGGCTGGTGGGGCATGATGTTTTTCATCGCCTCGGAGGCTCTGATTTTCGCTAACCTGATAGCCGCCTATCTCTATCTGGAGATTCGCCAGGGTGGCCACGGCTGGCGCCTGCCTAGTGAGATCTGGTATCCGCTCATCAATACGATCATTCTACTGGGAAGTAGTGCGCCCATTCACTATATCGCTGCCAGGGGCATCGAGAAGGGCAGCCAGCGACGCCTGATCTGGGGCTTGTTGGCAACAATAGTAATGGGTGCTATTTTCCTGGGAGGCCAGGTCTATGAGTATAGCTCGCTCATCAGCCAGGGCTTCACGCCGCAGAGCCAGCTCTTCGGATCGGCCTTCTTTACGCTGACTGGCTTCCACGGCTTGCACGTGACCGTTGGGCTGATCTTCTTGCTGATCGTCTTCGTGCGGGCTTTGAACGGTCACTTTACGAAGGAGCGGCATTTCGCTTTCCAGGCCGGCGAGATGTACTGGCACTTCGTTGATGCGGTCTGGATCTTTGTCTTTAGCATAGTCTACCTGCTCCCACTGTTGCGCGGTTAGCGGAGAACGGCAGACAAGCTGCGACGATGATGCTCGCGGCCTGGGCTGGCTTGCTGGCTGGCTCATGGCGGGATCGGGCCAGGCCGACCCGAGCGAGGCGTCGGCAGCGTTGAGCAGGCTGATGAGCAAGGGCGTTCTGGCGACTTGGGAACCCCGCTGAGAACGCCCTTGCTTGCTTGATGCGTAACCCTTCCGATGATGTGATACAATTAGAGACGTGGGGCGAAAGATGCCCGCCCACGATCGTCTCCCGATCGTTAGCGACGTACTGATTGGACCGGCGAGCTTTGGAAAGGAATCGCCACTCATGGGAGAGGTTAAGCATAGCGGCAGCTTGTCTTCGCACAGCATCGACGCGGGTACGCAGTCACCACGGGCGAGAAAGCGCATTATCCGCAATTGCTCGGTCTGTACTCAGCGCATTCCGCTGGAGGCCATTGCGGTCACGGAGCCCGAAGGTGCGCCCGAGCCGCGCCAGTCCTGGGTGTTGTGTCGTGATTGCTATCGTGCGCTGCTCGCTGAGATGAGTCGCTCGCCGGTGCGTTCACCCCTGCGTCTGCGCATTGCGCTGGGTCTGGTCGCCGCTGAGCGTCGCCCGCCTTCTGCTTCGTCAGCTCCTCATATTCGTCGTTTTGTCCATGATCATCGCGCCATTATGTTTATTGCATGGACGCTGATCATCGGCATGCTTTTGCATCTTCTATTGATTGTGGGGCTGGCCAGTCTGCACTAGTCTGCTCTGCTCGTGCTCTCGCTTCTGGCAGCGACGCTGCCCTTCAAGTGGGCAGGCCGTCTTGAACCTTGACCGCCTTGCTAGAATATTCATGAGTACTCATCGATCGTGCCAGCAATGCGGAAAGGTGTTCGTTTCATGGAGCGCGCCGCCAGAGATGGGGCGGACATGGCCAGCGTTGACCGTCGCTCTGCAGAGTATATGACGTTCCTTGCCTGCACGGCCTCTGATACTGCTCTCCCTTGGGCATCGACCACCGCTGCGCTGATGCCCTCTACCGCGCAGGCGATCCTGGCAGCAGTGGCGGAAAATCTACATAGTGGCTTGCTGCTTTTGAACCAGCAGGAGCGGTTGGCCTGCGCGAATAGACGGGCAGGCGAGTTGCTAGGCTGTGAAGCCCATGAGCTGGTTGGCGAGTCAACAGTGGATGTACGCGCACGTTTGTTGGCGCGGGCGGCCGATCCCCAACGCGCTCGGGAGGCCCTTGATCGTCTCTGGGAACACTCTGAGCAGGAGATGTCGACAGATCTGGCTCTGGTGGATGCGGCGATCCGCTGGCTGCGTGTGCACAGTTTTCCTATCCACGGCGCTGAAGGTCGCTTACTGGGGCGGGGCCTCCTCCTAGAGGATATTACCCTGGAACGTGAGGCTGCTCAGGCCCGCTCGGAGGCTCTGGCCCTGGCAGCTCATGAGCTGAAAACTCCCCTGGCGATTATTAAGGGGTGTGCGACAACCCTGCTCGGTTCGTCGCGCCGCTGGGATGCGGCTGTGCAACGTGAAATGCTGGAGATGATCGATACCCAGGCCGATCGCTTGTATGAGATTCTCAATACTCTTGTAGATGTGTGGCGGCTCGATAGTGGAACGCAGACGCTGCATCTGGCGCAAGTGCAGTTTGAGGAGTTGCTGCGTCGCCTGGTGGAACAGCGCGAGCGTTCAGCTCCCGGCCATCGCTTTATTCTGCGCCTGCCTCCTTCTTTACCTCCAGTGCCGTGCGATCCATTGCGCATAGAGCAAACACTCAATCATTTACTAGATAATGCAGTTCGCTATTCGCCTGGTGGGGGAACGATTCGCCTGGAGGTGGAGGCCGAGGGCGCTGAATTGCGCGTGAGTATTACTGATCAGGGCTTGGGGATTCCGCGGGAGCATCTGGAGCATATCTTTCAGCGCTTCTATCGCTTGCCGCGCGAAGAGGCTGAGGGCGAAGAGGAGGGCAGCGGCCTCGGACTGGCGGTAGCGCGGGCGACCATTGAGGCGCATGGTGGGCGGATCTGGGCCGATTCGCCTGGCCCGGGCCAGGGGGCGACGTTCTCGTTCACGCTGCCACTGCAGGCAACGGGGGAGCTTCTGGCTCCTGGTCCGACAGCGGAGCCGCTGCCGGCCTTGACTTCGGCGAATGCTCCGGCTCACAGTCAGGGGCCGACCCTGCGCCGCGAGCGTCTGGCGTCCGTCTTGCTGGCTGAGCAAGATGCGCGCATCGCTCGTTACCTGCGTGCCCATTTGGAAGAGCAGGGCTGCCAGGTACAGCTGGCAACCCATAGCGCTCAGTTCTTCCGCTTGCTCGATCTGCAGGAGCCGGATCTGATCTTGTTGGCTGATCTGGCTGATATTACGGCTTTGGAGCTGCTGCGCCGTCTGCGCGAGTTCGCCGAGACGCCGGTGATTGCTCTCTGTACTGCTGGTCATGAGGAGGAAGGGGTTCGTCTGCTCGATGCTGGCGCGGATGATCTAGTCTACAAGCCTTTTCATCTGCGAGAGCTACTGGCTCGGGTGCGCTGTCGCCTGCGTCGGCGTGGTCGGGAGAGTGCTGCGGAGGCGAGGTATCAGCGTGTCTTCCGTACCGGAGATTTGGTGATCGATTATGCGCAGCATCAGGTCTTTGTCAATGGGCAGCCGGTGCAGTTGAGTCGCACAGAGTATCGCCTGTTGAGTACGTTGGCGCAGCATGCCGGCATGGTGATGACGCATGAGCTGCTCCTCGAAAAGGTTTGGGGACCGGAGTATAGTCGCGAGATAGATTTTGTTTGGGTCTATATCAGTCGTTTGCGGCGCAAGATTGAGCCGGACCCGCGCCATCCGCGCTATATTCTGACGGTGCCGGATGTGGGCTATAAGCTGGCCCGCCTGTCCGGTTGAGTCCGGCTCGTTGCTTGCTCCTGCTCTTGCTTGTCTTCTCTCCTCCCTCCTGGCCTTCGCTTGTGCTTAGGGCGGTTCAGGTGACTTGGCCGCGATGCCTGTTTTTTGTCTTGCTCTGTCTGCTCTCTCTATCCTTTCCTGCTTCTTGCCCTCTCGCCTGCGCTTGCTCGCTGGCCGATGGTGGTGACGTCGGGCGTCGCGCTGGGTGAGCCGGCGCCAGCCTGTTTAGTTGAGAAGCTGCTCTTCGCTCAGGGGACCGAGGGCGACCAGGACCTGTTTTTCGCGCAGGGGGAAGCGCTGCAAGGTGCGCATGATGTCGTCGGTGGTGACGCGCTCAACGCGCTCGATTTCTTCGTCGATGCTGATCAGTCGGCCTTCGGTGACCCAGTCTGAGGCCAGGGTGCGCATGCGAGTGAAGGTCGATTCGCTGCTGAGGACGATGCTGCTGATCCATTTATCCTTGGCGCGGCGCAGTTCATCCTCGTAAATGCCGTCCGCTAGCAGGCTCTCAAGCTCAGCGCGCAGGAGACGCAGGACACGGGGGGCCTCTTCGGGGGTAGAGTTGGCTTCGAGCAGGAGCATGCCGGTGTCTTCGAGGGCCCAGAGGCCAGCGCTGGCCGATTCAGCCAGGCCCTTTTGATGGATGTTCCAGTAGATGCGCGAGCCGTCGGTATCGCCAAGGATGCTGCCCCCGAGAGCGGCGGCGTAATAGTCGGGGTCCTGGATGCTAACACAGGGCATGGCCAACAGGATGATTTGCTGTCTGAGGCGCGGGTCGACGATGACGTTGTTGATGGCGTGCGCTGGTGCATAGGGCTGTGGCTCGCGTCCACTCTCACCGGTGCGCCAGTCGCTGCACAGCCGCTCGGCTCGCGCGACGAAGCGCTCCCAGTCGAAATTGCCGGCGACAGCCAGGATCATGTTGTTGGCGCCGTAGCGGCGCTGCCAGTAGTCGCGCATCTGCTCGATGCGCATGTTGCGGATGCTTTCGCGCGAGCCAAGAACGTCGTGGCCCAGGGGATGGCCGTTGAAATAAGTTTGGGCCAGGCGGCGAAAGGCCAGGTTGTAGGGCTGGTCTTCGGAGCGGGCGATCTCGTTGATGATCACTTCTTTTTCGGTTTCGAAGTCGCTTTCGGCCAGACGTGGATACATCATGTCGCTGAGAAGTTCGAGGGCGCGCTCGCTGTATTCGCCGAGGACACGCGCGAAATACATGGTGGCTTCGTGCGAGGTGAAGGCGTTTAACTCGGCGCCGATTTTGTTGAATTCAAGGGTGATTTGCTGCCAGTCGAGATGCTGGGTGCCTTTAAAGACCATGTGTTCGAGGAAGTGTGAGACGCCCTCGATAGCGGGATCGTGCTCGTCGCGCGAGCCAGTGCGCACGTAGTAGGCAATGGAGACCGATTCGAAGTCGGGCATGCTTTGACCCACGATCTGCAGGCCGTTGCTGAGGCGATGGGTGTGGAAGATGTCCCGACCAACGGTGATAGAATCTGTCATGCTCTCTTCCTCCGCGTGAACAGGAGCCTCATATGTTCTTTTTTCTAGCATGATAGCCCCTGCCAAGAGCGGCTGTCAAATAGAGGGAGAGGGGCCTCGCCCCTCGGGCTGCGCTGGCAATGGTTCATTGCGCTCTGCCATCCCCCGCTTTCAGGCTGTTACGGGCACCGCGCCTGGCGCTTGACAGGACCCCAAGAGCATGCTAGGATGAAACCAGTCTGTTCTCTGGCCTATGACTGGTAGCGTGTGCGCTTTGCCTCTGACCAGCGCAGGCCGTTGGCTTACATTGCCGTTCCTGCATCTACATCACCGATCAAGCAAGAAGGGGCCGTAGCTCAGTGGATAGAGCAGCGACCTCCTAAGTCGCGTGTCGGAGGTTCGATTCCTCTCGGCCCCACTTTCTTCATTATAGCTCGTGTCAGCTTCCTATCTTCTCTCTTTCAGCTGCTCCGATCTCTTCGCCTGTTCCTGGCGTCTCTTCTCTGGGTGGTCCCACCGACTGGCGCCAATATAGCTGCTCTTGTCTATAATCATCAAGATGACCGTTGAGTACTGGATTGGCCGCCAGTTTCTTCTAGAGCAATCCATTGATGTTGGCCGTTCTTATGCTAAAATAGACGAGTATCATGCGATGAGGAGTTGATAGGATGAATCTCCAGACTCGAGGCAGGTGATCGATCGGCTATGACGGCGGCTGAGACGAAGACGGCTCTGGTCTTTCTGTGTGCTGCGGCTCGCGATAGGCGCTTCGTGGAGGAATTGAGAAATCATTTGCAGACACCCGCTCTGCGCTCGCGCCTGCGTTGCTTCGCCTCGCTCGATGTGCCCGCCGGACGGGTGCCCTCCCAGGAGGTGGGGCAGGCTGCCCGGCAGGCTCAGGTGGCAGTGGTGCTGGTGAGTGCAGAGCTGTTGAGTGGGCGGAACGAGGAGCAGAAGGAGCTTAATGTGCTTTGGCGACGGGGACAGATGGGGGGACTTCTTCTGATTCCCGTGCGGGCACGGGCCTGTCCTCTAGAGGGGACGCCTCTCGAAAAGTTGAAATTTATGAATGAAAAGAGCTGCGCGGAGCTGAGGCGGGCTGAACGCGACCAGCTCTGGGTCAGGGTGGTGAAAGCGATCTGTGCGGTGCTGGAGGCGGACGAGGAAGGGCAGGCCGAAGCTGCCAGAGAGATGGGCAAGGAGGGGCTTGAGGCGCTCTGCACCCGCGTGGAGGAGCGTTATCGACGGGCGCTGCTGGGGGACCGCAGTCTGACCCTGCTGCAGGTGCTGGGGATGCGTACGGCTTTCCCGATCGAGCGGATTTATATCCGTCTGCGTCTGCACGAGAAGCCGGAGATCCGCTATCTCGGTCCCGAGGAGCAAGGGGAACAGTTTGATCATCTGCATGTGCGGCGACGCCAACGACGGCGGCTGGAGCGGCGTTTCGGGGAGGCTTTGGAGCCACAGGAGGCGGTCCACCGCCATTCGCGCTGCGTGATACTGGGCGACCCAGGGGCTGGTAAGACGACGCTGCTGCGCCATCTGGCGATCTGCATTCTGCGCGGCGAGGCTCCGGCTTTGCCTCCGGTTCCAATCTATCTGAGCCTGAATGCTTTTGCGGCCTCGGGTCAGGAGAATTTGTTAACTTATGCAGTCTGGCGCCTGACGCGCGATTACCGAGACTACGGACTTGAGGAGGAGGAGGTAGCCCTCTATCTGCGCACGCGCCTGGAGGAGGGCAAGACGCTCTTTTTGTTGGATGCGCTGGATGAGACCCTGATTGGTGAGTCGCCAGAGGAGGCCGGGCAGAGCTATCGCCGGGTGGTGGAGGCGGTGCAGCGGCTGGCCAATCGCTCGGCGGTGGTGGTGACGGCCCGTCGCGCCGGCTATCGCTTGCATCGCCGTCTGACTGGCTTCGATGAGCTGGATGTGCTCGATTTTCGCCAGCAGGAGATTGAGCAGTTTGTCCAGCGCTGGTTTGCCCAGGAGGGGAACGGTAGGCCCGAAGCGCGAGCTGAGGGTAAGCGCCTGCTGGATGAGTTGCTCCAACAGCCGCATCTGTTGACGCTGGCGGCCAATCCGCTACTGCTGACGCTGATCGTCCTCCTCTATGAGGAGAGCGGTGAGCTGCCGGCGCGGCGCGCGGCGCTCTATCGGGAGTGTGTGACGCTCCTGTTGGAGCGCTGGGATCGTGAGCGCGATATCCGAAGAATGGGCAGTCCTGTGCATCTGCGCCCCGATCACCATCGCCATTTGCTCTATGAGCTGGCCTGGCATATGCACGCTCGCGGCTGGCGCTATGCACCACGCGCGGCGCTGGAGGAGTGGATCGCCGAGTTTTTGCCGCGCCTCTGGCAGACCGGCGGGCCAGACCTGGCGAGGCAGGTGCTGGAGGCACTCAGCGATGATAGCGGGCTGTTGCGGGAGCAAGGTCAGGATCTCTATGGTTTTCTGCATCTGACGCTGCAGGAGTATTGCGCAGCCTGTTACGTCAGTGAGAGCGGCAGCGTTGAGCTGCTGCTTCCCTACCTGGGTGATCCGTGGTGGGAAGAGGTGACGCTGCTCTATGCGGGAGCAGTCAACGATGCGACGCCGCTCTTTCGCGCACTGCTTAATGGCAGCAAGAAGGCACCACCAGAGGATCTCTTTCACAGCAAGCTGCTGCTGGCAGGACGCTGCCTACTGGCGCAGCCTCTGCTGCGTGACCGGCCAAAGCTGCGGTACGAATTGCCGAAGCGCCTCCTTGATGAGCTAGAGCGCACTCCCTATAGGCTGATGGAGAAAAAACTTGTCGAGATATTAGCCATGCTGGGGCGTGTCTATGGCGAACCTGTCTTGGGGTCAGGTGATGAAACTATTAAGAATAGATTACTGGATATACTAAAATATAGAAATTTGTTTCTGATGAATATGGTAAAAAATTTTTTCCGACAGAAAGATAATAAAGTTAGAAATTTCACTCTGACAGATTATCTTGGTAATATTATTGATAATTGCCATGAAGAGATCGATGACGATGATAATATGATCATTAATGATAAATCTGTAAAACAACTAAGAATAGGAAGACATCCATCTCAAGATAGAAAACTGGAACTTCTGATACAAAGACTAGAAAAGCAAAATATTGATGAGAAAGTAATGATAAATTTGTTAAGTAAAATGAGACAGCTTTATAACATCAATAAGAAAATAGAGTTTTTGTTGACATTAGTAAGAACTGAAGGGCTGACTGCCAGGTTTCGCTCTGATTGTGTCATGCTGTTGGCTGGGATGCTAGGGAGCTACGGCGATGAGAAGGCGATAAAGATCCTCCTGTCGCTGGTGAAGGATGAGAAGTTACCTGAAAAGATGCGCTGCAATTGTATAGGAGCATTGACTAGTATATTAAGAAAAAGTTATAATAAAAAAGTGATAGATTTTATAATCTCTTTGGTGAGAAATAGGAATGCGTCTATAGATATGCGTCAAAAATGTGTAGAAGGCTTGGCGAAGGTACTGGGCGGTCGTGGCGATGGTGAGGCGATAGAGGTTCTGCTGTCATTGGTGAGGGACGAGCGGCTAGCGATAGTGTTACGCCTGGTCTGTGTCGAGGAGCTGGGCCACCTGGCCAAAGAGGTCCCGCTAGCGCAGACGGAAGCGCTAGCTGCGCTGGCCAATCTCAGTCTGCACAGCGAAGTGCGTGCTGCTCTGGCTCTTGCTTTGGGGCAAAGTGAAAATCGCACCCTTGCTGCTCCCCTGCGCGTCTGTTGGCAGCGTGAGCAAGATGAGAGACTCAAACGCACCCTGCTGTTGGCCCTGGTATGCCTCGATGATCTGGATCTGAGCGTTCTGGCAGAGGCTGAGGAGCTGGCTCTCCAGGGCCATCCTGATAGGCTTTCCTCTTCAGAGAGTGCCCTATGGGAATCCCATTTACCTGAGTATCTGGTAAGGCATAGCGGGGCGGAGACGCTGGGGCACTTGCTGAGGAGGAGTAGGTTTGCGAGGGGACAGCTCTCACTCTCGTTGATAGAGGCAATAGAGGCCGCTGAACGTCGCGACCTGGTGCCTGTGCTGCTCGACGTCTTGGAGCACTCATCGATGAAGGCGGCACTGATTAGCCTCAGAGGCGCAAAGCTCCAGAGCATTATACAGGTGATCAGCCAGCTCGGCGAAACGCCCGAAGTCGCCAGGCGCCTGCTCGCCCTCTTTCAAAAGGCAGTGATAGATTCCAACCTTCCGGTCGGCTACTGGGTAGTTGATTGCCTTTTCGAAGCGCTCTGGCACGTCACG
This sequence comes from Thermogemmatispora aurantia, assembly GCF_008974285.1. Lineage (GTDB taxonomy): Bacteria > Chloroflexota > Ktedonobacteria > Ktedonobacterales > Ktedonobacteraceae > Thermogemmatispora > Thermogemmatispora aurantia. Next base: position 246,286 of record NZ_BKZV01000005.1, read on the forward strand.
CGGCGGGCTGGCCTGCTGGTCGTCGAACGCCCGCGCGGCAGCCAGCGCTACGTCCTGCTCCCGCGCCGCGGCTCCAGTCCTGCCGACGGCCTGCCTAACCTCTCCTAGGCCCCGTCTCCATCTCCTCATAACGCAGCAGATGCGACCGCTGGCCAGGCCCAGCCTCACGCACTCACTCAAGCCTGGGCTGGCGGCCTTCCGCCTGTTCATCCTCCGTCGCCACGCGCTTCACCCCCCACACGCAACCCGCCAGCCGCTCGTTATAGTCCTCGTCGCCCGGCTCCAGACTATTGATCACCACGCGATGATACTCCACCCCCTCCGCATGCACAAAGCGCCGCCCATCCAGAGCCAGCGCCACATGCGTAATCCGCTCGCGCCCAAAAAAGAGCAAGTCGCCGGCGCGCAGCTCCGTCAGCGGCACCGAGCGCCTCAGAAAAGCATACTGCTGATCCGCATCGCGCGGCAACACATAGCCCGCCATCCGATAACACAACTGCACCAGGCCGCTACAGTCGATTCCCTCGCAGGTTGTCCCGCCCCATAGGTAGGGCGTACCCAGCAGCTCGCGGGCATACCCCAAAGCCACCGTCACGGGGCGGCGCGGAAAAGCCTCGTGGGCCAGCTGTACTGCCACCGCCTCGCGCTCCAACCAGCCACGGCGCTCGCCTGGCAGAGCCACCTCCACCCGAGAGGCAAAACGCAGATCGGTCACCGGCAGCACTGTCGACAAATAGACCGGTTCCAGCGTCTCATCGTTCTCCGCCCCCGCAAAGAGCCAGGTTCGCGGCCTCTGCACCACTGCCACCAGCGGCAGTGCCGTTCCACAGCCCTCCCCAACTCGGCAGAAGCCCGTCACAATCGGCTCCTCCAGATTGGCCTCGTGCAGCCAGCCACTGTAATCCGAAAGCTGCCCATGTAGCCACTCGCCCTGCTCCCCATCAACTACCACCTCGCGGTTCAGCAGCGCCTGTGTCACCAGCTCTGAAGCCGCATCCGGCTCGCGTCGCACATCAGCCACCGGCACCGCCACCACCAGCTTCGTCGTCATCACAGCGCTTACTCCTCCATTGCCTGAGAGAAACGTCAGGCGCCCGTGCGCTAAAGAACGCTCAGCGCCACAGATTACTCAAGACAAACATCAGATTGGCCGGACGCTCCGCCAGGCGGCGCATCAGATACGGATACCACTGTGAACCATAGGGCACATAGACCCGCACATGGTAGCCCTCGCGTGCCAGCCGCTCCTGAAGGTCGCGCCGGATACCATACAGCATCTGAAACTCGAACGCATCGCGGCTAATGCCGTGATCGCGCGCAAAGCGACAGGCCGCGGTAATCATCGCCTCATCATGCGTGGCAATAGCTGGAAAGTTCCCACGTGCCAGCAACATCCCCATCAAGCGCACATAATTCGCATCAACCTCCGCCTTCTGCGGAAAAGCCAGATCCGGCGGCTCCTTGTAGGCTCCCTTCACCAGCCGCACCCGTACCCCTTCTTGCAGCAGACGCTCCAGATCATCCTTGCTGCGATACAGATAAGCCTGGATCACCGTCCCAACCTGGGCAAACTCGCGGTGCAGGCGCAGCGTTAGATCGATCGTCCGCTCGGTATAGGCCGAGCTTTCCATATCGATGCAGACAAAGATTCCCAGACGACCAGCCTCCGACAACAAGCGGCGGAGATTCTCCTCGCACAGCTCCTGAGCAATATCCAGGCCCAGCGCCGTCAACTTGATCGAGATATTGGCATCCAGGCCGCTCTCCTTAATGCACTCCAGAGCGCGGATGTAATCCTCGGTCGCCGCCCGCGCCTCGCGCGCGTCAGTGACGTTCTCCCCGAGGTGGTCCAGAGCCACGCTCAGCCCCTGCTGATTGAGCGTGCGAGTTACCTCGATACTGTCGCTCAGCTGCTCGCCAGCCACGAAGCGATGAGAGAAATTGCGCGCTGTCCGGTTCGACAGCGCAAAGTTGCGCAGCCCATCATGCTGCGATAGATACAGCAGTGTATCTCTGAGCATCAGCGCCCCCTCTGACCGATGAGAAAATCGAAGTGGTGAAGCATTAGCATAGGCCTGTCTTGCTAAGCTTTCCTGCCCCTATGATAGCACAAAAATAGCCGCTCTGGCTCCCCTTGCCAGCGGGTTCCAGAGCAGCCCAGCGCTCCTCAGAACAGTCGAGCCAGATCGCTAGAGAGAGCGACCTGAGTGAGCAAATGAGCATGGTCATACCAGAGAGACCGCCTGTTCCCTGGCTCTGACCGGCTCGCTCGGGCCGCTTTGCGTCAGCGCAAGGCTACCAGCGCAGCGAGCGGCGAATCTGCCAGTCCCAGAAGCGATCGGGTAGCCAATAGCGCAGACGCATCGCCCAGGCCATACTGGGTGGAACGGCGTAACGCGTGCGCGGGCGAGGACTCTGCAGAATCTTCTCAACTGTCTGGGCAAACAGCTCCGGCGGGAACCCTCCCCTGCCAGCGGCCAGGCGTGTCGCACTCTTCTCCATCACTGTCAGCAGGCGTTCGTATGGACTCCCCTGGCCGCGATACTGCTCCAACTTAGCACGCGCCCGTTCCATACTCGTACGCCAGATCCCTGTCGGGCTAGAGGTCGGCTCGATCACCACCACCCGCACACCGAAGGGAGCCAGCTCCACCCGCAAACTATCGCTGAGAGCCTCCAACGCGAACTTGCTCGCTCCATAGGGACCCAGAGCCGGCAAGGGAATACGGCCATTCACGCTGCTCACATTAATAATCGTCCCGCGCGCCTCCTTCAGCAGAGGTAGCAGCGCCTGCGTCACCCCGACATGGGCAATCGTATTGATCTCAAACTGCTCACGCAGATCGTCGAGGTCGATCAGTTCCAGGGGACCGGCGAAAGCCGTGCCCGCATTATTGAGGAGAGCGGTTAAGGCTGGCGTCGCTGCCGCCACCTGCTCGCTCATGGCCTTCACCTGAGCAGCATCTGTAATATCACACAAGAGCGGCGTCAGGTTCCCATTGAGGCCGAGTGTCTTGGCCTCTGCCAGCAACTGCTCCGCGTCTGCTTCGCGTCGCACTGTCGCAAAGACCTGCCAGCCACGTCGCGCCAGGTGGAGGGTCGTAACCCGACCGAAGCCGCTGGAACAACCTGTAATTACAATGGTCGCATTCCCTGCCGTCTTACTCATGTTGCTCTCTGTTCCTCTCCTTCCTCTCTGTCGCTCTGCCGCTGACGAGAGATTAGAAAAGCTCCTCGCCCTCCTGATCTTCAGGGCGCGGACCAGGCCCGATGCGATCCCAGAGGCCCAGGCGGATCAGCTCACATCGGGCCTCAAAGCCGAACTGCTCGGGGTCCATCTCGCGGCCATGACGGAGGACCAGGCTGCGCAGCATCTCGATCTGCTCCGCCTTTGAAGCAACATCCTGCTCAAAAGGAATATGCTGCGCCAGATGCTCTACCGCCTGACGCTGATACCATTGCTCCTGTGACTCTGCCATAGGCACCCGCTCAGTAGGCAGTCAGATCAAGACCAACAAGCTGCAAGTGAGCAATCGCCGGTGGTGCAGCCAACCAGCCAATCAGCGAAAAAGTAGGCCGGGCTACATCTGTCGGCCTTGCACCCCTTCATCAAGGTAATGCTATCATGGCCGCTCCCGGCGGCGCAAGGGCGCCCGTAGCCTGGCTGGGCCTGTGGGAGAGATACACTCTGAAACAGATTTGTATACGTTGGACATAGCCATTTTGCCCTAAAGCGCCCGCTCACTCTTGACCGCATCAGGCAACAATGCTACTGTCAGAAAGGAGATCAATGCTTGATAGATAACTTCCGGTATATAGCGAAGGTGATTGTGATGATGCTCTGTGTCCACTGTAATACGTATCGACCGGAGGGCGAGGGTCCCTGTCCCTATTGCGGCGGGCCTGCGTCGGCCTGGCCGGCTCATGGCGCCAATGGCAGCGACGGCAGCGGCTTCTTCTCCACTGGCAGTGGCCACACGACAGTCGCCATGCCACCGCTGGGTTCCTCCTTTGGTGCTGGCTCTGGGGCAGGAGCTGGAACAGGAACAGAGTGGCAGGCACAATCACTGTCGAGCTATCAGCCGTATCAGAGCTATCAGCAGGGGCTGGGCAATGGAGAGGGCGGGGGAAGCTCGGCGATCAACTATCCGACCGCCGGTCCTGGCGGCCCCGATGTCAGCTATCCAGCCTTGAGCACTCCTGGTTTCAGTGTCCCCCCGGCGGTCAATGGAGCTGAAAGTTTCTCTGCCCCCCTCTGGGGCCAGAATCAACCGCCGCAACCGGGTGGGGCAACCGAGGCCGTTTCCCAGGAACCTTTCCCGCCAGGCCAGCAGCAATTTCCTGGTACTTACCCGGGCATCGAGGGGATGCTGGCCCAGCAACAGACTGGTCCCCAGCCTCTGTCTCAGGGCCAGGGTCAGCAGACGATGGCCATGCTGCCTGTGCTCTATCAGGACCCGGCCAATCCTTCTACGCAGTCGCTGATCCTCATTCCACAGGCCCAGGGCCAGGGAATCAACACCGGTGCCCTCTTGCCGTTCGGCCAGCAGATGCCGGGTCCTCCGATTGCCGGCATCCCGACGGAAGAGGAGGCGCTCTACATCCCGCCAATGTATACGAAGCCGAGGCCGATCATCCCACGTTACCGCGCTATTAGTGGCTTCCTCAGCTTCATGATCGTTATTCTCTTACTGTGCAGCGGAGCAACCTATTACGCCAAAGTGACTGGTAAGCTGGCCTTCCTGGGGCAACTGGTAGGCGTCACTCCGCCTAACGTGGTGGCGACACCGGTGCCTAACCTGCCCGACCCCAAAGCCAGCGAGAATGGCCCGGCCTACGGGATCATTAGCTCGGCTACAACCGCGCCCAGCGTCGACCCCAAGACCGGCATCGCGCTCCAGCCCAGTCAGGTCTTTAAACCCGGCCAGACCGTTTACCTGACCTATAGCGTCCACGCCAAAAAAGCCGGCACGGTCACCGTCAAGTGGTACACCAATGGCCTGCTCTACCAGGTGCTCTCGAAAGCCACTCCGGACCCAAAAGGCGGCTCTTGGACGGGCGTTTCTATGATGCGCTTTACTCAGCCGCTCGAAGGCATGATCGAACTCTACTGGAACGATACGGGGAAACAGCCCCAGCTGGCCATTCGCCTCTACTTCGTTGTGCGTCCCTAGCCCGGCAACCTGACAATATGCAAGCAAGGCTGGTCACCGTGCTGCGCTAGTGGCCTGGAGCGGACCCTGTCAATGGGACCCTCCAAACACAAAGGGAGGAAGGAGGCAAGGGCGGCCACAGATGCAGGCACTGCCCCGCTCCTTCTCTGCCTCTATCCGAGGCTAGGCTTCTTCCCCGCGCCTCTTGCACAACGTCTCAACGTTCACGTCACCGTAGACGCGGACCTGGCAGGCCAGACGCACATTTGGATTCTTCTTGAGATCGTTGCGCAGCCAGAACTTTTCCATGAAGGTCAGCTCATTCGTATTGCTGGCGGGGTAGACCGCTACGCGATCCGTGCCACAGAGTCCATTGCCATGACAGTTGGCGAATTTCCACATGCCGCAGTAAACAGGCACATCATGCTCAAGCGCTGGATAGCGCACGTTGTCGCCTTCAGGAACCTCAACCTTGACCTTTTCACGTACAAACGTAATCGTTGGCACGATGAATTCCTCCGCAGGAATGGTGCTGGCTCTCTTTGAATGCTCCTTTGCCGGGGACCAGCCAGCCAGTCAGCAAAACAGACAGAACCTGACCAGGCTGGTGAGAGAGCGCCGGCCCAGTCTCACCTGGCCTCGATCTGGCCCCTCGTTTCCTCCACACGCTGACCTCTAACCAGTTGACCTTGTACCTATACTGTGTCAGGCGCGTCGGAGGTCTGTTGCTGCTGTGCCTGGTGAGAGTGTAGCATAGAGCACCAGGGCTAGCAAGGGCAGGGGGAGCCGGGATACAGAGCCGTCTAGCCTGGCCTGAGCCTTAGATGACAGCGATGAGAACGAGCACCTGCTGCGGGGACACCAGAGAAGCCAGGTTCTGATCACGCTCTGCTACCGTCAGCGTCAGGCTCAGCGACGTATTGGCAGGCACCTGAGAGAGCATGGGGACAATGCTAACAGTCACATCTTGTCCAGGCGCCAGCGGGCCACCACTCTCGGGCGTGATCTTCAGAGGTGGGTCGCTCTGATCTGCGGTAATGATCCAGTTGAGCGGTGCATTGCCTCCATTGGTAATGGTCACGGTTTCAGCCGCCGGCGTCGTACCGTGTGGCACATCGAAGATGAGGATCGCTGGCTCAACGCTAATCGTAGGCAAAGCCAGCGTCTGCACTGTTAAAGTGACAGTGATTTCCTGTTTGAGCGCGCCGGCGCTGAAGATCAGGCTCCCCTGATAACTTCCTGGGGCCAGGCCAGCCACATTGATCTGCACCTTCACCGTGACACGCGCCCCGGGGGCCAGCGTTCCTGACGTTGGCGTGGCCCCTAGCCAGGGTCCATTATCGCTGGTGCTGCTTGTCAAGGACCAGCCCACCGTGAGGCCGCCATTGTTATACAATGTCAGCGACTGCGGCGGAGGATTCTGGCCCTGAGTCGTTGTGAAGCTAAGAGCAGACGGTGTCAAGACAAGCTGACCCGATGCCACCACATGCAAGCTAACCAGCAACTGCGGTCCCTCTCCTGCCCCGCCGACGCTCTCAAAGTGCACCGTCCCTTGATAGTCCCCCACAGAGAGCGAAGCCGGTGAAACCGTCACGCTGAGCGTGATACTAGCTTCGGCCGCCAGGTGACCAGCGCTTGGCGTGACCTGGAGCCAGTCCCCGCCGGCGTTGGTAGTCACATGACTGCTCCAGTCGAGCGCCTGCTGGCTATGGTTCTGCAAAGCCACCGTCTGCCTCAGTGGGGCCTGGGCGTCGCTGCTCGCCGTATAGCTCAAGCTGGCGGGCGCGATACTCAAAGTGGCCGAGGGTCCCAGGACTGTCATGGTGACAGTCAAGACTTGTGCAGGTCTTCCCTGTCCACCTGCCTGCTGGAGGAAGGTCACATGGGCTGTATAGCTGCCGGCTGCCAGATCCCCGCGCTGGGCCACCAGGGTAACCACCTCGCTCCCGATAAAGCTGCCGCTGGCCGGATCTACTCCTAGCCAGGAACGATCGCAGCTAGCCCGCCAGTTTAGCTGACCATCGCCAGCGTTGAGCAGGGTAATCGCCAGCCGCGTCGTTGTCCCAGGAAGATCGGCCCCCAGATCAACGGTGTAATCAGAGAGCCTCAGCTGCGCCGGTGTCGATGGCGACGACAGCACCGTGATGGTCGTCGCAATGCTCAGCAGCTGGGTTTCATCGACAACCAGCAGCTGATGCTCGCCAGGCTGCCAGTCCGGAGTTACAGTCACCTGAATAGCAAAGGCGCCAATCGCATTGGCCTGCACGCGCAGCGGCTGACCGTGGGCATCTCGTAAGGGGATCATTCCATCACGCCGCAAAATGAGCAGGTCTCCTGCCCCGAATCCTTTGCCGACCAAGGTTAGACTCTCGTTGAAATGCAGCTGGCGCGGAATTACCGTCAGCGAGGGCGCCAGTGTCGCGACCGGCCAGCGGCGGGTGAAGAACAGATAGGTAAGAGCTGCACTCATGGCCAGCGCTACCAGGAACAGTACCAGCAGCGCGCGCAGCAAGAGATCGCGTCGCTGAGAAAAAGAGCCTGAAGGCGCTATCTCGTGGGCGCTGGCGCTCCCCCCACGCTGGATATGCGCAGGTGAGGGCAAAACTTCCTGGCGCTGCAAGAGCATCGGCTGCGGTTCTGCGGCGTCAGCGCTGGCGGCAGGGGAAGCCGGCTGCTGAGGCGCAGGTTCCTCCCAAATGGCGGACGGCGGCACCGAAAACGGGCTGGAAAGATAAGGCTGGTCCTCTGGGTGCAGTCCAGCATGATAGCCGATTGGCTGAGGCGAGGCCGGGGGAATAGAGCGTCTCCGCGGTCTACCTTTTTTCTTCAGCACAGAAGAAAGCCCAAGGGGACGCCCACAGTGACGGCACACCTGGGCATAAGCAGGCACTGGTTTATGACAATAATGACAACGCTTGGTCTGCATTGGTGTGTCCCACTCTCTGACCTTGCTGCTCATGAGCACGGCTGAACGGCTGACCTGACCGGCTAGACCAGCCCACCTCATGGCTGGTTACTCCGGCTCTCAACCAGACTGAGGCCGGACTGTTGGGGAGGGAACTGCTCGCATGCTCTCTTCTGAGATAGACGTCAGACCTGGCCTGACATCCAGGGGAGAAGCAGGACCGATCATAGTGTATCATAATTTTTCAACATGGGCACAACAGTAGCTGAAGGCAGGCTCTCTCTAGACTGGCGGCGCTGAAAGGGAGCAGACAATGTGCACTGCAAGGGCAGACAACAGGGAGAGTATCGCAAGGAGTGAGAGAGGATCAGCCCCTGAATGAGGATAACAGGGGATGCGAGGGATGCACTATAGGCACCACAGCCCTCGCAGGTCCCTGGGAGCGGCTTACAACTCGTCGCACTCGCTCGTGGGAGCTACCTGCGCGAGTAGCTCCTCTTCCAATTGGCGCCAGGCCAGGGCTTCGGCCTGGCTGACGTCGAGCGGCTGGTGCTGGCGCGTGGCCTCGCTCATCATCTGGGCTACATGACGGCGCAGGTTGGCAAGTAAGGGCTTTTGCACTTCCAGCGGTGGCAACCTGTAAAGGCGAATCAGATCGATAGGATAGAATTCATCAGGTTCAAAGGCGAGCAGCAGCAGATTCCTGTATTTGTGCAGTAGAGAGAGCCACTCCTGAGCCTGCAGCTGCAGCCGGCTACTCACCGCCAGCAGGCAGCCGGCAACGCGGCGAGCACGAACAATCGGGCAGGCCACAGCACTCAGAGCCTCATCCTGCACCAGTGGCTCCAATCCAGGGGTCGGAAACCTCAGCGGAGCCCGCGCTGGTACCTGAAAGATGACTGTGCGGGCCATGGAGACCGCGTGACCGGCCAGGGACTCGCTGCCGTAAAAGCAGGCTTCGCTCTGCGAACTGAGCTGCCAGCGCCGACTGTCGTTGACCAGCGCCGTACGCAGACTGCGCACATATCCATCGCGTGAGGGCGGCATACAGCGCACAATGATTAAGCTCAGCCCCTGCCGCCGTGGATCAAGATGAATGGTGGCTTGCTGTAGCACAAGATTGCTGATCGCCCAGGTGCGTAGCGGCATCGGCACCCTCAGCGCAGCATTCAAGACACGGTCATAGAAAACAGGAGCGATCTCCTGAGCCTCACTGCAGAGAGAGGCACTCTGGTCACTCCGGCTCAGTAGGGCAAATTCCTGTGCTACCAGCTCCAGCAGCCCTTGATGATGGTGTGGCAATGCACAGAAGAGACGATAGAGTGCATAAGGACAGGGAGACTCTTCGCCGGCGGCCCAGCGTGCCAGGGTCGTGGAGGAGATACCTGCTGCTTCTAACAAGTGCATTTGCTCTTGAGGATTGTCTTCGATGCTGCTTAGAAATTCATTCCATCGTTGAGGCTCGTACATTCTTCCTTCCTTGGACCCTCTCAATAGCTACACACCGCTCCTCACCTAACTATAGCACGCTCCTCCGACCTCGGCCATTAAAATTCCGTTAAAATTATGAGCAATACATCTTTTATCTACGCTCAGCATAGATAAATAGTTATATCTCTTCGTAGAGAGCAGTCAGGCCGAGGGCAAGTGGCATGTGAGGCCCCAAAAAGGCTACTGCGGCCCATCCTGCCCGGGAAAAGCCCTCGCGAGCGAACCCGCTATCAGTCGAGCGCGAAGCGTGGATTGCAGGCCGCACAAGGGACCATTCTATGGTATAATCAGTCAGTACGAACACTCGTTCTTGCCCTGCCTGGTTCCGCTGAGGAGGAGGAGGTCAAGGCCGAGCGAAGCTAATCTGAGGAGTGGAGCGAGGGCGGGAGCAGCGTGGAGTAGCGTGTTTCTCCCTGCTCGCTTCAGCAGCGAAGGAAGAGTCTGCCCTATGCCGATTCGCCAACTGGCCCCGGAGGTCGCAGCCAAAATCGCCGCTGGCGAGGTGGTGGAGCGCCCCGCCTCGGTTGTTAAAGAATTAATCGAGAACAGCATTGATGCCGGTGCCTCGCAGATCCGCGTCGACCTCATCCGCGGCGGCCTGCAGCTGATACGGGTGAGCGACAATGGCTGCGGTATTCCGGCGGAGGAACTGCCGTTAGCCCTGGCGCGCCATGCCACGAGCAAAGTCAGCACTGTTGAGGATCTGGAGAGCATTCGCTCGCTGGGTTTTCGCGGGGAGGCGCTGGCGAGCATCGCTGCGGTAGCGGAGGTTGCCTTGATCAGCCGTCCCCGTGGCGCCTTGCATAGTGCTCAGATCAGCGCTTGCAATGGGCAAATTTCAGCAGTCAGTCCAGCCGCTTCGCCCGAAGGTACCATTGTCACAGTGCGCAACCTCTTCAGCGCTGTACCGGCGCGTCTGAAGTTTCTGAAGAGCCGTCAGACAGAAGTCAGTCATTGTTTGCATTTGCTCCAGCAGTACGCCCTGGCGTACCCTGAGATTCGCTTCACGGTCACTAGCGAAGGGCGCGAGGTCTTTGCGACCCCTGGCGATGGTCAACTGGCTACGGTGCTGGTGCAGATGTACGGCCCGGCGGTGGCCAGGCAGATGGTGCCGCTCAGTGGCCAGTCTGCCGATGATCCCGAACGCCCAGTGATCAGTGGCTATGTCAGCCGGCCTGCCTGTTATAAGAGTACGCGCCAGTATCTCTCGTTCTTTGTCAATCGCCGTTGGGTCCACAGCCGCCTGCTGATTGCCGCTGTTGAAGAGGCCTATCGAACCCTGCTGCTCAGCGGACGTCATCCGCTGGCGGTCATTAATATCCAGGTAGACCCATCCCAGATCGATGTCAATGTGCACCCTGCCAAGACGGAGATCCGCTTTCTGCGCGAGCGGCGGGTCTATGCCGAACTGATGCGTGCGGTACGGCGCGCTGTCCTGGAGGAGGCGGAGGTGCCAAGCTGGCAGCCGGCCCAGCGGTCGGTCTCCGCGGCTACTGCCAGTACCGATACGGTATTGGCTTCCCCGGAAGCTGCGTCGTCGCCCCAGCCCCTAGACGAGGAGACTGTCGCAGAGGAGCAGGCGGCAGCCTTGGCCCCGGGCGCGACTGTACAGGAGCAGTCAAGGGAGGCTTCCACCCCGCTGGCTGATCCTGCGCCGCGCAAAGGTCCTGAGAGCGGCAGTAGCCTCGGGTTGCGGCATGCTTTCCCTCTTGATAATCCCTGGCTGACAGTCAGCGAGGAGGAACGTGGAGAGCGAGCTGCGCTGCAGTCCCGTCTTTGGCAGAGTCATCTCCGTCCGCAGCAAGGTGAACCCACGCGCGGGCGCCGTCCTCTGAAAGCCATTCCTCCCGCGTCCGTGGAACCTGTGCAGGGCGAAGTAGAGGCAGAGCGGAGACAGGCTGCTCCAGCGAAAGAAGAGCTGCCTTCTCTGGCTGCTCCACTGACTCCAGAGGAGGTCTTGGTCGCTGCGCAGCCCGGACCTCGTCAGGAGCACAGTCGTTTTCCTGAGCTGCGTGTCATCGGACAGTTGCTTCAGAGCTATATCGTGGCCGAGGGGCGCGATGGCCTTTACTTGATTGATCAACATGCTGCTCACGAGCGCATTGTCCTGGAGCGTATGCTGGCCGCACGTCAGGGGCAGACCTCGCTCGCCCAGATGCTTCTGACCCCTTTGCGCCTTGACCTCTCGCCTGCTGAGTTGGAGGCCATCGAGGAGCGCCTCGACGATCTGCGCAGTTTGGGCTTCGAGCTGGAGATGCTTGATCACGGCCAGGTGCTGGCGCGTGCCGTCCCATCTGTACTTGCCAGGCAGCTCAGCGCGCGTTCGCTGCAGGAGCTGCTCAGGGAGCTGACGGCCCCCGAGCACGATGGCTACAGCCAGACCTGGGAGGAGCATGCCCTCGCCAACATCGCTTGTAAGGCCGCCATTAAAGCCAACTATTTTCTAACCAGCAGCGAGATGCGCGAACTGATCGATCAGCTGGCCCGCACGCGCGCGCCTTTTAGCTGTTGTCATGGTCGACCGACGACGATCCATTTCAGCGCTGCGGCTCTAGAACGCGAATTCGGGAGGCGCTAGTGTTTGCCGAGGTGCTAACCGTGGCCGCTAGCTGGCAGGGCGAGCGACCCCTGTTGACTTATCAAATACCGGGGGAGCTGGCCGGACAACTTCAGCCGGGCCAGCTGGTGGCCGTCCCCTATGGCGAACGGCTGGTCGAAGGTATCATCTGGCAGCTGGCGGAGTCCTGCGAGCACAGCGCGCCAGAAGCGCTGCGCCCCCTGCATGCTCTGCTTGACCCACAGCCGGTGCTGCTACCCCATCAACGTGCCCTGGCGGAGTGGATGGCCGATTACTATGTGACCTCGCTGGCTCTGGTTGTACAGCTGATGCTCCCGCCAGGCTTGCTGCAGGGGTCGCGCGCTGTGCTGACTCTCGTCAATGCAGAGCCGCGTGAGACGGCCTCGCTACCGCTCCAGGCTCTGATCGGTCTGCTCCTGGATGAGGGCGAGATCGATGTTGCCCGCCTGCGGAGCATGCTGGGTCCTACGCGCGCCCGCCTTCTGCTCAAGGAAGCCGTGGCCAGTGGCCTGATCGAGCGCGTGCCACGCCTGGCGGAGCCGCGTCTGCGTCCGCGGCTACAGCGCGCTGTGCGACTCTGTCTGAGCGGCGAGGAGCTGGCTGCCTGGAAGCGGCGCCTGCAAGAAAGCCTGCCGCAGAATCTGGTGCCCGATGTCGCTCCTGCCTCAACCATCGAGCTGCTGCATTTCTCTCCTCCTCTGCGCCGACGTCCATCCTCGGCAGCCCCCTTGTCGCCTGGAGGGCCTACGGTCAAAGCTCCTGCCGCGGCAGCCAATGGGGGCCCAGGTCAGGAGGGCCTGCGCGCTCTGCGCGCCCTGGCTGCTGTCGACTTACTGGAACACAGCCCGCCCGATGTCACCTGGACGCCGAGCCGCCTGGCGCGCGCCAGTGGACTCACCCAGGCTCAGCTGCAGCAGCTCATCGCTGAGGGTGTTCTGGCGATCGACGAGAACGTGGAAGTCCGGCGCGACCCGCTGCGCGATCGGCGCATTGCGCCTGGCGCCCCACTGCCGCTGACGCCTGCTCAGGAGGCGGCCTTGCGCGCCATTCTTGCCCCCGAAGCCGCTCAGCGTCCCTTGCTACTGCATGGCGTCACCGGTAGTGGCAAAACCGAGGTCTACCTGCAAGCCCTGGCGGCCCTCATTGCTCGCGGCAAGAAGGGTCTCGTGCTGGTCCCTGAGATTGCCATCACTGCCCAGGCCATCCAGCGTGTTGCTGGGCGCTTCCCGGGACGGGTAGCCATTATCCACAGCGCCCTCAGCCCGGGTGAGCGCTACGATGAATGGCGGCGCATTCGGGCCGGTCAGGTTGATGTCGTCCTCGGCTCACGCTCCGCCCTCTTTGTCCCCTTACCCGACCTGGGCATCATCATCCTTGACGAAGAGCACGAGACGGCCTACAAGCAGGAGGAGCGCCGGCCCACCTACCACGCTCGTGAGGTAGCCTGCACCTTGGGGCGGCTCCTTTATATTCCCGTCGTTCTCGGCAGCGCAACCCCTTCCGTGACCAGCTTCTATCGTGCCCAGCAAGGGGCCTATCAGCTCGTGGAGCTGCCCGAGCGCATTGGGGCCCCTCTGCCCCCGGTGGAGATCGTCGACCTGCGTAGCGAGCTGCACGCCGGTAACACCAGCATCCTCAGTCGTCGCCTGCGTAGCGAGCTGGAGCGCGTCCTCGCCCAGCGCCAGCAGGCCATTCTCTATCTCAACCGCCGCGGAGCTGCCAGCTGCGTCCTCTGTCGCGAGTGCGGCTATGTAGCCATGTGCGAACACTGCGACGTGCCGTTGACCTATCACGCCACCGAGCGCATCCTCCTCTGCCACTACTGCAATCTTCAGCGTCCCGTCTTGACACGCTGCCCCCACTGTGACCATCACAGTCTGCGCTACTTCGGCGTCGGCACCGAGAAAGTCGAGCAGGCGCTCCAGCAGACCTTCCCCAACGCCCGGCTGCTGCGCTGGGACCGCGACACGGCCCGCACGCGGCGCGCCCATGAGCAGCTCCTGGACCGCTTTGCCAATCATGAAGCCGACATACTGATCGGCACCCAGATGATCGCCAAGGGTCTCGATCTGCCCGGCGTAACCCTGGTGGGTGTGGTTGCCGCCGACATCGCCCTCATGCTGCCGGACTTCGCCGCCACCGAGCGCGCCTTTACGCTCCTCACCCAGGTGGCGGGTCGAGCCGGGCGCGGTAGCGAGTCTGGGCTTGTCATCATCCAAACCTTCAACCCGGAGCACTTTGCCATTGAAACCGCCTCGCGCCACGCCTACCACGAGTTCTACGCTGCTGAGATCACCCTGCGCCAGCGCTACGGCTATCCCCCTTTCCGCCAATTTGTCAAGTTCACCTATAGCCATACCAACCGGCGCCGTGCCCAGAATGAGGCCCTTCTCCTGCGCGAGCAGCTCGATCGCGCTATTGCCGAGCTGGGGTTAGAGGAGACCGACATCGTGGGACCGGCCCCGGCAGTAATGGAACGCATCCGCGACGAATTCCGCTGGCAAATGATTGCACGCGGTCCCGATCTGCGTCCTCTGCTACGCGCCATCACCATCCCCCCGGGCTGGCACGTCGACATCGACCCGGTGAGCACCATGTAAATGGAAAAGCCATCCCACCCAGGTCAATCGCTAGGGGATAGCCTCAATCCGTACGCATCCCTGGCCAGGCATCAGGCGCACGCCTAGACGGCGGCTGATCCTCCAGAGCGCCTCATAGATGGCATCGGCGATATCCGTGTCCTGGAGCAGCCCCGTCAACGTCTGCAGGGTCTCCTGGTCCTGAGCGAGCTGCCCGAGCGCCTCCGCCAGGGCACGGCGCAAGTACTTGTCTTCCTCCTCGCGACAAAGCAGATGCAGCAGCTGAGGCACAATCGAGCGCTCGCCGAGCTGACCAAGGGTATGGGCGATGGTGCAGCGCACCGGCAGCTCAACCTCCTCGTCGCTCAGCAGGGCCAGTAAGTATGGCCCCACGCTGCGCTCGCCCAAATTGCCCAGCGTACGAGCAATCGCTTCCCGCATCCAGGAGCCGCGCCGCCGGTCGGCCAGCAGCGTCAACAGTTGCGGCACCACCCAGCGCTCGCCCAGATGGCCCAAAGCCCCCGCAATTGCCTCGCGCACCGGCAGCTCGACCTCTTCATCGGCCAGCAGCTCCAGCAGCAAGGGAATGACCGAACGCTCCCCCAGGTAGCCCAAGGCCACCGCGGTGGCATACCGTACCGAGCGATCAATATATTCGTTGTCAAGCAGGCCCAAGAGCTGCGGAATCAGGCTGCGCTCACCCAAGCGGGCCAAAGCCGCCGCGATCGCATGGCGCAGTGGCAGCGGCAAGCGCTCATCAGCGAGCAAGCGCAGCAGCTGAGGGGCGACGGAGCGCTCGCCCAGCTGGCCCAGGGCCGCCGCTAGCGTATGGCGCAGCGACAACGGGAGACGCTCATCGATCAGCAGGGCCAGTAACTGGGGGACGATGGAGCGCTCGCCGAGTTGACCCAGCGTCGCCGCAATCGCATCACGTACCGAGGGGTCAACCGTTTCATCCGTCAGCAGGCGCAGCAGCTGGGGCGCAATGGAGCGCTCCCCCAGGTAGCCCAGAGCATGGGCAATGGCGTAGCGTACCGAGGGATCGATTCCCTCATCGGAGAGCAAACGCAGTAGATGCGGCACAATGGAGCGCTCCCCGATCCGACCCAGGGCATTGGCAATGGCATAGCGCACCGAGGCATCGAGCTGCTCATCGACCAGAAGGTGGACAAGCGGCAGCGCTAGCGAACGCTCCCCAAGACGACCCAGGGCATCAGCGATGGCATCGCGAACCTGGACGTCAACCCCCTCATCGGCCAGCAGATGCAAGAGGCCCATATTGACCCACTCGCCGCCGATCTCAGCCAACACCTCAGCACTATTGCGCCGGTCCAAAGGATAGGGCGTCGCTGTTAGCAGGGCAAAGAGACGGCTGATGACCTCCTGGCGCAGACCGCTCTCGCGCATCGTCGGACGCATGGCCAGACAGCGTCCCGCCAACAGCAGATTCGTATGGAAGAGATCGTCGCTGGAGCGTCGTCGCCCGCCACTGCCAAGCAGGTGCTGAAGCAGTGGGCTGATATCGCTGACTCGCCCCGCGTAGAGCAGAATCACCTCTTCCCACCAGGGATTGCCACGCCGTTTAATCAACTCTAGTAACTTTCCATGATCGACAGCATAGAGAGCAGTCAGATACTCCTGTAACGTCAAATGAAGGAAACCATACCAACCACGAGCCTGCTCCTTCAAGAGGGTGTGCTGCCCAATGATCTCGCTAAAGATCTCCTGACTCTGCTCGGCATCGAGGCCGATAGTGGGCAAGAAGCGAGCGATTTCCTGCAACACCTCATCCTCGGGAAAGTAGCGCTGGCCGCGCAAGTGGAAATGCCAGGCGATTGCCTCCAGCAACTGGAGCTTGTGCTGGGGCAAAAATTGACTGTGACGATGAATGTCACGGCTGCTATCCCAACGTGTCAGCAGCGTCTCCACGCAGCGTCGATAGAGTTCCACACGTCGATCTGGCAGGTCCAGCTGCTCTTCATAGAGAAGAACGATCAGCGAGAGCAGCAGGGGATTGCCGGCCAGGGCCTGGACACGAGGGCTGCGCTCGAGACGATAGATCAGATCGTTCGCAGCCTCGGAACCCAGCTGAGAGCCGGTCAGTGCCAGCCAGCGCTGGATGAACTGACGAATATCCTCGGGCCGGAAATCGAGGACCTCCAGCTCGCGGAAGCCAGTCAAGCGGCTGCGCTGATGGTAGCCGGCCTTACGCGCCGTCACCACGATCGGCACCTGGGGATAGCGCGTTGCCAGCTCTACAATCATCATGACGACAGAACGATAGGTTGACTCAGCCTCATCCTTACTGGCACCGGTCAGTGTCTCATCGAGCGCGTCGAGCAGCAGGAGAGCGCGCCCCTCCTGTAAACGGGAGTGCATCAGCGCCAGGGCCGTAGTCCGAGGGATGCGATAGCGCTCCTCCCATGTCCGCGCGGCAAATTGAATAATATCGATGTTATGAGGCGTAGCGATAGGGCTGGCAGAGACAAAGGTATTCAGCTCAACGAAGATAGGGAGGTCAGGCAGGCCCTCTAGCTGGCCAGAGAGCGAGCGCAACGCCAGATATTTCAGGAGGGTTGTCTTGCCGGCGCCCGGGTCTCCCAGCACCACGCTGCGGCGATAGCGGCGAATGGCCTCATCCGGGTCGAGTGTCGAGGCAGCCTGGCTATCGCAATAGCGATGGCCGCTGCGGCAGAGGTCGACGAGATCGCCGCTTAACTGTCGTCCGTAGCGCTCCTCATCGAGCTGGTAGCCCGGGCGAGTCTCCTCATGCAGACGCACACGGATATAGAGATCGAGCAGATTGATAGGAAGATTCATATCAAGAATCTGAAGATGAGTCAAGCGAGGATCGACACGCAGCCCTGCCTGATACTGCTCAAGCGCCTGGCGCAGGCAGCGAACGGAGAGGCGCTGACGCCAGGCATTCGCCTCATCTTCGCTCTGGGAGGCGCGCAAGCGCCCCAGATAGAGATTAACAGAGGCAGGGATGGCTGCGGCCAGCACGGCCCCCACCAGAGAGATGAAAGCCACCACGATCGGTGTATTTTCCCACCATGCACTGCTACTGGGAGGGCCAGCGAGCAGAGCCATCACCATCAGCCCTGGCGCCGTTCGAGCGGCTACTGGCTGTTCAGGCCAGCCAGAGGAGAGCACACGTGGAGCAACGATAACCCAGCCGAAGAGCGTCTGGGCCAGAATCATTGTGCCCATCGTTGCCAGAAGACGAAGAGAGCGGGTACACATACCGTCCTCGTTTCTTGGCTTGCGCGCGCTGCATGCGAATACAGACTGCCGCGAGCGGAGAACTGTGAGCCTGGAGTAAGCCTTGGTCAATATCAAGCACATCGAACAGATCACCACCTTCGTTTCCCCCCGGTGCTGGCGTGGCGGGCGAAGAGAACAAGGCGGTAGTGCTCTGCGCTCAAGCCTCTCTTGCCGCCCGCCACCATAGGGGGAAGAGAGGCAAAGATAGGAGGATGCAAAGCTGGCCCAAGCCCCAGACCGGGAGCCGCTGGCTACAGCCTCAACCCTCTCCTGAGAAGCTCTACTACCTTGTACCAGCAGGCTCGTGCGCGACGCTGCAAGGAGTATGTCGGAGGAAGAAGGATGGTCCTGGGACAACTCCGTCTGGAGGCGCTGGGGCACCCTGTACCCCGTGGCCTCTCTGCATCCTAGAAAAGAGGATAGTTGTTAGTTTGTTCTCTGTCAAAATAATTCCGCTAAATGGAACTATTCGCTATTCTTATGGATAGCATAGAGAGGAGCTATATCTTTGTCATCTGATCAATAAGAAGAAGATCAGCTGAATTACCATTGAAAAGCAAGAGTAAATAAGAAAATGGTGCTGTTCCTGGCAGGCGTCAGGAACAGCACCAGCCTGGATCGATGCATCGCCGGGCCTATTGCTCGCCGGCTCTAGAAAAGGGGGAGTTCCTTAACGGAAGTGAGAAAGCAAGGGACGCATTGGGGCGGACGAAGGAGGTTGGATCAGCAAAGGAAGCAGCTTGGCCACCCGTGGCGTTCCCAGGCCGGTCACGGCGTCCCAGCCGGGGCTGGCGCTGTAGCCCTGGATGGCGACGGTGTTGCCCAGCCCATCCTGGCCGACAAAGGTATTATCGCCCGAGGTAATGTCGTGGAAAGCCTGCGTATAGAGATTCGAGCGTCCGATCGCATAGAGAGCGGGGTTCAGGTTGCCCAGGCGATGACCGGCCAGTTGATCGGCCAGAGCGGCGATCCCGGCCCACTGAGGCGAGCCGGCGCTTGTACCGCCGAAGCGGAAGACCAGATCCTCGCCCTCGCCTGATGAACTCCAGACCACCAGCACGCCGCTATCGATGCCGGCGTTGAAGGCCACGTCCGGCAGACCGCGGTAGCCGCCGATCTGGGCCACCCCATTCTGGTAATCGGGCCGCGAATAGATGGTACTAAAGCCCCCACCGCTGGCCGCCTGATACTGTGGCTCATCCCAGGCTTCCTCGCCCTGATAGCTTCCCTGCGTGCCGTTCGCCTCTAGCAGCGTCCCGCCAACTGCTGTGACCAGCGGATCGCTGGCCGGCGAAGAGACACTCAGGAAGTAGGAGTTGCCATCACAGGTATACTGAGCCGCGCCCTGATCGCCCGAGGCGGCAAAGAGCGTCATCCCTTGTGCCACCGCTTTGGCGAACAGCTCATGCTCCTGCTTGAGCAACTGGGGATCAACACAGCTCTCACCCTCGCCAAAGCTCTGTGAGATGATATCGCCCAGATTGTGCTCGACCGCGTAGCGCATCGCGCTCAACACGTCGATATCCTGGTTGGACTTGGCCAGCACTAGAGTGATGGCCGCATCCGGCGCGATGGCGTGCGCCCATTCTACATCAAGGCTGATCTCAGCAGCCCAGCCGACCTGGTTGCTGTCGAAGGCATTGAATGGCGGCAGGCCATCGGGTGCGACAATATTGAAGCTGGGCGGGTCTGGCAAACCGAAGAGCGTGTCGAAGGTGTGCAGGTCATGACGGATCGTCGGACTCTGGTAGGCATCGATGATCACGATGGTGTGCCCCTTCCCGGTGATCCCCTTGGCCAGGACAGGGGCAATCTCATAGGCGGCCTGAATCTGCTTCGGCCCGAAGCAGGTCGCCGGATTCGTCGTCTGGCATGGGAAGGTGCGGTCCTTGTTGACCGCGCCAGCGTAGATGTACTCGGGCCGATTGATCACGTAGTGCGGTTTGGCCGCTTGGACGATCTGATTGGCATAGAAGTGGATCAGTGTCCCTACCAGTAAGCCACACAGGACGATGGCGGTGGCTACCAGGTGCGGCAGCCAGCGCGTAATGGGGGTTCTCTCCATGAGAATTGTGACCTCCTTGTGAGCTAAACGGGACAATGTGCGCCGCGATCGATACCTTGCGGCACCCCATCGATCTTAGTGTAGGAGGATACAACCGCTTTTGAATAGATAAAATCAGTTAAAACATGGTTAAAGATAACGATAATCCAGTAAATGTTTGAGAGGTACAGAAATAGGAATATATAGATTAAAATGCTGAAAAAATAGAAGGAATGGGAGATAGGGGAGAGAAGCTAAGGCAGGGGGAAGGGGCGACTAGAGAAATAGACTGGGGAGAGAGAGGCCGGGCGACGCGGGTGAGGGCCGACCTTGCCTCTTCTCTTCCCAGCCTGACTTGCGGTCAGTCAAATCTCTGGTTTGCTAGCTGGTTAGCCAGAAGTTGTCTTACAGAGAGCGAGCGCGCGCCAAATCGCGGCCCGACGTACCGCAGCCGAAAGCCACCAGCAGCGGCAGAAGATGGGCCACGCGAGGCGTTC
Organism: Thermogemmatispora aurantia; assembly: GCF_008974285.1. Lineage (GTDB taxonomy): Bacteria > Chloroflexota > Ktedonobacteria > Ktedonobacterales > Ktedonobacteraceae > Thermogemmatispora > Thermogemmatispora aurantia. The sequence continues at coordinate 266,799 of NZ_BKZV01000005.1, forward strand.
CCCAGCCGGTCACGGGGTCCCAGCCCTTAGAGGCGGAGTAGCCGTTAATCGTCACCGAGTTGCCATTGGCGTCGGTGCCCGTAAAGGTATTGTTCCCCGTCGTAATGTCGTGGAAAGCCTGCGCATAGAGCGGCGAATGACCGATCAGGTAGAAGGCGGGATTGAGGAAGCCAACGCGGTGATGGCCCAACTGATCGGCCAGGGCTGTAATGCCAGCCCACTGGGGTGAGCCAGCGCTCGTACCGCCAAAGCGGAAGACCAGGTCCTGGCCCAGGCCAGACGAACTCCACACGGCCAGCACGCCGCCGTCGACTGCAGCGTTGTAGGCCACATCGGGCACACCACGGTAGCGACCGATGCCGGCGGTGCCGAACTGGTAGAACGGCTTCGGATAGATGGTGCTGAAGCCGCCACCGCTGGCCGCTTCGTACTGTGGCTCATTCCAGGCCGTCTCACTCTGGTAGGCGCCAGTCTGGCCATCGGCGATCAGCTTCGTTCCTCCGACGCCCGTCACCAGCGGGTCACTGGCCGGGGAGCTAACGCTGAGGAAATAGGAATTGCCGTCGCAGGTATACTGAGCCGCCCCCTGGTCGCCCGAAGAAGCGAAGAGCGTAATACCCTTCAGCGTGGCCTCCAGGAACAGCTCGTGCTCCTGGCGCAGCAGCTTTGGATCGACGCAGCTCTCGCCCTCGCCAAAGCTCTGGGAGATCACATCGCCCAGATTATGGCGAATCGCATAGCGGGTCGCGCTGAGGATGTCTGTATCCTGATTGGACTTGGCCAGCACCAGCACGATGTGGGCATCAGGGGCGATGGCGTGGGCCCACTCTACATCAAGCGTAATCTCGCCCGCCCAGCTTACCTGGTTCGCATCGTTTGGATCGAAGGGAGTCAATCCGTCCGGTGCGACGATGGTGAAGGGTGGATCGGGCAGCCCGAAGATAGAGTCAAACGTCTGCAGGTCGTGGGTGATAGTGGGACTCTGGTAGGCGTCAATAATAACGATCGAGCGTCCTTTTCCTGTAATCCCTTTATTCAGGATCGGTGTGATCTCATATGCTTCGCGAATCTGCTTGGGGCCGTAGCAGTTGGGCGGCGTGGTCGTCTGACAGCGGAAGGTTGTATCGCTGCGAGCAACACCTACGTACTCGTACTGCGGACGCACCACGGCGAAGCCGTGCACGCCGCGAGTCGTCAGTGTCGCCGCGCTCGCTCCTCCGCTCAGGCCAAGACTGAGCACCAGCATAGCGCAGACCGCTACTGCGGTGATGAGCAGGCGCGAGAGCCGACGGACGAGAGCTAGATCGTTCATCAATGTCTGACCCCCTTTTTCAAAACATAGTGCCTTAAGACAGTAGAGAAAACTCGTGCCTGGTGCGGATAGAGGGGAATAGGAATGGCACCCGCTTATAGTATACATGGTCTTCCTGCTTTTTTTAAAGAGGAACAGGTTGATAGAAAGTAAAGATCTAGCTTAAGAAATCTAAACATATGGCGTTTCTTTGTCTGCTCGCTTGCTTATGCGTGGAATCATCGTTAGCGGCAGACCGGCCCTCCTTCGCGCTCTCCTCTTGCTGTAAAGCCGCTCTCGAAGAGAAAGGCTCGCCACCACGGTGACTGCGTCACTTTCCTGCCAGGCCGCTCGTATACTGAAAAAGGAAGAGGAAAAGAAGAGCAGCAGGCGGGTGGGTGGTCAGCTGCCTCACCCAGATGAGGAAGGAGAGATGTGCTATGACAGGCTCACTGGAAAAACCGTGGCTTCGGGAGTCGCGACCTGGCGAGGAAGGTGCGGACGGGCTGAGGCCGCGCAACCTCGCCGCCGCCGGAGAGGGAGAGACACCTACGGAGAAGAAAGAGAGGGTAGAGGAAGAGGTGCTATCGCGGACAGCCTTGACAGCTGCTAAGGTTCATAGACAGCGGCCACAGGTGGACGCTGCTGAGATGGAGGCGGTTGAAACTGTCGCTGCAGCTGAAGCCACGCAGGAGCGTCAGGCCGTTGCTGTTCCACGGCAGGGGCAGGAGGCACTGGTGGTAGCATCGCTGGGCGCTACAACAGCTGATCACAGTGAAGATACTCTTCCGTTAGAGCGCCCTGCCCAGGGCAGCGCAGGGCCGCAGGCTGCTTTCCATAGCGCGCCGACGCTACCAGTACTACCACAGGAGCCGCCCTATACCGCTCGGCAGTCCCAGCGCTGGCCCCAAGGCCGCCAGGGCCAACCCTGGCCAGGACCGCGCCAGCGAGCCGCTCAAGGAAGGGCGGGCGGCCCCTCTTTCAAGAAACTCTGGATAGGAACGCTCATCGCCTCTTTGCTTTTGCTCCTGGTAAGCGTCAGTCTCCTGGTCTATCTTTTAGGGGTATTGGCGGCACGTGAGGGTCTCTCTCCGGCCTCGCTTCTCCCGGCGACTGCCAGCGGCAAGCTGACGGGGGCGCAGCGTGGACAGGGTAGCACGGCCATCGAGCTGGCCCTCTTTCCCCAGAGCTTCAGCCCAGCCAACTGTCTTCCCGATAACGGTTATCGCTGTACAGCAACACTCATGGCTAGCGGGCCGGCGGGCAGTGTGCGCTGGCAAGCCTGGTCCCAGGGTGTAGCCGCCCGCTTCAGCCCCGCCAATGGCAGCATTGAGCCAGGGCAACAGCAACAAGTGATCATTTATCTCCCTGCAACCTGTCCGGCCTCGGGAAAACTCATCTTCTCCTGGACTAACCGGCAGCTGAGCGTGCCCTGGCACTGCTGAAACGCCGCCGCGAGCAGGCTACCTGCTCATTGCGGCGTGTGGAATTTGTTTGGCCCCGCCGCGCCAGTTTCGTTCCTGCCCAGCCTGGCCCTGAGTCCGGCAGGCTCCAGACCGGACCAGACTGAGGCTGGCCCCCCACTCAGCGGGGAAGATCGGGGCGTGACTTGCGCAGCCGGAGCCAGCCCTTCTCTTTAGGCAGCTCTTCCTGGCTGTTCTGTCCCTGGGCCCTCAGCCCCATCTGCTCCAGGAAGCGAATCCCCGTTTCACTCCACGTGACGCCAGCGGCCAGCTCAATGACCTGGTCGCTGCGCACAGGAACCGGACGATAGCCCGGGGGCGGCTCCGTGGCCTGTGGCCCGGGGCGCGACGTTGGCCACTGTGGATACTTCGGTGCGACGGTCGGTACTTGTGACGGCGTTACCTTTTCCAGCTCCATCTCTATTGACCACCTTCTTTCTCTTGGCTCACGGTCTCAAAAAGCGTAGCAGCGTAGGAAGATATAATGAGCGGAGTGCGCTCTCTACGCTGAAGATCAGTCCTCACTACAGCTGAAAACCTGTATTAAGGAAGAGGAAACAGGTCATCCAGCTAGATGATAACGCAAAGCGGGCGCCTAGTCCATAGCGTTGTCGCGCTGTCTTGCTCAGCTATTTAGCTACTAGGAGTGAGTAGACCAGGTCGCCCCGGCTGGCGAAGGTAGCAAGGCTGTCAGCTTGCTTAAGGAGGATCTTTCTGCTATGCTGCCGGGCAAAGACAGAGGGACGGGACCATTTGTCACTGAGTGAAGGCGCAGGCCAGGCTGGCTTTTCCGTTTTGGCCAGCCGCAGCAAGAAAGAGATAATAGCGAGTCACCCTTAAGGAAACGCGCTTACTGCCATGCCTGGGGAAACCGGATCAGCTGAAACAAGACAAGGGGAGAGCATAGGCATGATCAACCTGCAGGACCCCGCGCTCAGGGAGCAACTACGGCGCAAGACCCCGGAAGGCCGCTATCTGGTTAGCGAGGCCGAGCTGGTGCTGGCGATCCGTGCTTGTGATGCACAGGGAGACAGCGAGCGTGTCCAGCTCATCGGCGAGGTGCTGGTCGAGCGCTGCGCGCCAGAATTTCAGCGGCGCACTCAGGGCTTACGTCATCGACCCGATCTGCGCGAGGAAGCGATTGCCAACATGTTCGAGCATCTTCTGCGCGAGGCTCTCAATCCGCAGGAGGTGTTCATGACCCAAAACTTCCCCCACTATTTGCGCTGTCTCTGCGCGGATGAGTTCATGCGCGTCCTGCGTCAGGAGGGGTTGCGCTACCGACGTGACAGCGAGGGGCGCCCAGCGGGGCAGCCGCAGCACATCCCGCGATCTTTAATGGAATCGCTCCAGACTGGCTTCTCCGAGGAAGAAGGATCGCCCGGCGCCGACGTGGCTGATCCCCAGGATGCCTATGAGCGTCTGCACGCTCTTGAAGAGAGCAGGCGCATTCTAACCTATCTCTCGGACCCACTCGATCGCAAGATTATGGTGCTGCGCGTCTTCCAGGGGTTGAAGTGGGACGATATCGCGCAGCTTTGTCAGCGGACCGAGCGCACAGTGCGTCTACGCTATGAAAAGGCCCGGGCTTATCTGCGCGCCTGCCTTGATCGCGAGCGAGAGGAGTCGGAAGCCGCGCAGATGCGTCAGCAGCATCAGCGACAACCAGCCCAGCATGTGCCCACCACTCATGGGCAAAACCAGCAAAGGTGAGGAGGCGTCAATCATGGCAAGCATCGACAGCCAGACAATCCAGCAGCTGAAGATGGCCTGGCTGGCCGCCGAGGAACGCGGCGATAAGCAGGCTCAAATGGCACTCTTGCGCGCGCATCCAGAAGCTCAGGAGGCTCTCATCGACTTTATCGCCGCCTACCACGCTACGGCGCTAGAACAGGAACATGGCGCGCTCGCCTCGCCTCAAGAAATCCAGCTGCTGCCCCTGACGGAACGCGCTCGTCAGCGAGCACTGGCGCGCGTCTTCGGCCTCAGCCAAAGCAGTGATGCCAGTGCTCAGGCCCGGCCCGAAGCCTCGGCGGCCTCGCTTGCTACCGTTAAGACGCTGCGTGAGCTGCGCCAGCGACGTCGGCTCAGTCTGACTGAGGCGGCGCGTGGCCTGCGCCTGGGCGTCGATGTCTGGAAAAAGTTCGAAGAGGGTCTGATCGATCTACTCAGTCTCAGCGCACGCCAGCTTGAGCGGCTGGCCAGCTTCTTTGACATTAGTCCGCAAGAGTTCGCCGAACTGCTGCGCCATAGTCAGCCAACTCTCGCCCTCAATCGCCGGCAGACTGGCGAGGCGGCTCGGCGACAACGTCAGGAGACACCCGTCAGACAAAGCTTTGCCGAGGCTATTGCCCGCAGCGATATGAGCGAGCAGGAGAAGCGCGCCTGGTTAGAGGAGTGACCTCGGCGCCTTGCTCTCAGCCTGTCCTCTTACTTCCCTGACTTGCTCGCCAGCGAGACTCTGAGCGGAGCGGGCTGCCTTGCTGCGGGGCAGGCAGGCGCACCGCATAGCCGAGGTAATGAAGCCTCGTGAGGCGGCATAGGCTCCAGAGGATGCCGCCGTTGGTGGGGCCGCCGGAGGGCAAGCTACCGATCTCTGCTGGTTGTAGGCCGTAGGCGGTCAGCAGGAAAGCCAGCTCGCGAGGACGAATGAGGCTCCGAGGACGGGCAGCGCCCTCCAATCCGAAGGCCAGTGGCAGACGCTCCCCCAGCCAGCTCAACAGCAGGCGAGACGGCCAGCTGCCATTGAGGGCCTCAAAGACCAGCAGGCCGCCTGGCGCCAGCACGCGTGCCATCTCGGCAATAGCCGCCCGCAGATCCCTGACCTGCGCCAACTCCTGCAAACAGACTACCATTGAGAAAGAGCCGCTGGCGAAGGGCAGGGCCTCAGCCTGCCCACATAGATAGGCGATCACGTGGCCCAGGACTCTCTCCCGCGCATGGCGCTGCGCCTGCTCCAGAACCAGTGGTGAATCGTCAAGGCCCAGGATGATGGCCCCACGCCGCGCCAGCTCCTCACAGAGCTGGCCTTGACCACAGCCCACAATCAGGATCTCCTCTTGTCCCAGAGCTGGGCCCCCATAAAGGCGCGCCACAACCGCCTCCACATAATCACAGCGCGCCATTGTCAGCTGCGCTTGCCACTGAGAAGAGTGAACATTGGCAAAAATCCTTTTTTGCCAGCGTTTTATCATAAGCATACCAGTCCTCTCTCTAATGAGACCATAAGCGATGCTCATCGATTATATAGTAATAGGAATGGTCGCTTTTCGTCGGAGAGTTATACAGAAAAGGGAGTATCCTTACAACGAGTGCAAACAGAGCCGGGAAAGATGGTATAATAGGGCGACTGATTACGCGATTGGTGGAGAGAGGAACCTGTTCCTATGGCTATGTTTGAAAGTCTCTCAAAGCGCCTTGAAGGTATCTTCAGCGGGCTGAGTGGCAAGGGGAAACTGACCGAGGCCGACGTCAACGAGGCCATGCGTGAGGTGCGCCTGGCCCTGCTGGAAGCGGATGTCAACCTGCGCGTTGTGCGCCAGTTTGTCGAGCGCGTGCGGGCCAAAGCCATTGGAGCCGAGGTCTTGGGGAGCTTCTCGCCGGCTCAGCAAGTGCTGCAGATCGTGCATGAAGAACTCATAGACATGCTGGGTGGCGAAGGGAGTCAGAACCGGCTGGACCTGGGAGGCCCGCCACCCAATGTCATCATGCTGGTTGGGTTGCAAGGCTCAGGCAAGACTACCACTGCGGCGAAGCTGGCCAACTATCTGCGCAAGGAGGGCCAGCGTCCGCTACTCGTGGCCGCCGACATGTATCGGCCAGCGGCTGTGCGCCAGCTCCAGACGCTGGGCAAGCAGCTCTCGATTCCTGTTTACGCTGAGCCGATGGGAGCCAACCCAGTCGACATCTGCGTCCATGCTGTTGACTACGCTCGCGAGCAGGCTGCCTCTGTCGTTATTCTGGATACTGCCGGGCGTCTCAACATAGACGAGCAAATGATGCAGGAGGTCATCGCCATTCGCAAGCGCGTGCAGCCGCGCGAGGTGCTCCTCGTCGCCGACGCTATGACTGGTCAGGAGGCGGTACGCGTGGCCAGCGACTTCAACCAGGCCGTGGCTCTAACGGGGATGATTCTGACCAAGATGGATGGCGATGCTCGTGGTGGCGCAGCGCTCTCGATCCGGGCGGTCACGGGAGTGCCTGTGAAGTTCCTGGGCGTCGGAGAAAAGACGGATGCTCTGGAGCCGTTTTATCCCGACCGTTTGGCCTCGCGTATACTGGGAATGGGCGATGTCCTGACCCTCATCGAGCGGGCGCAGGAAGCCATTGATCAGCAGGAGGCGCTCCAGACGCAGGCCCGCCTGCAGCAGGGGCAGTTTGATCTGGAGGACTTCCTCAAGGCGATGCGCCAGCTCAAGCGCATGGGGCCGCTGCGCTCCATTCTGGAGATGTTACCTGGCTTTAACAAGCTGGCCGCCCTGCCCGAGATGGATGAGGCCTTGGAGGGCGATCCTCTGAAGCATATCGAGGCGATCATTCTCTCGATGACTCCCGAAGAGAGGCACAATCCAGATATTATTAATGGCAGCCGACGCCGGCGCATTGCACGCGGCAGCGGCACCAGCGTGCAGGAGATCAATCAGCTCCTCACCCAGTTCAATGAGACGCGCGCCATGCTGCGCCAACTCGCCAGCGGCAAAGGTCCCTGGGCCCGCTTGCTGCGCCAGTACGCCAGCGATGGTGGCGGCCTGGCGACTGGCCTGCCCGGTATGCCAGCCGCTCCGAGCCTGCCTCAGTTGAACAGCGGAGAGCCTAAGAAGACCGGCAAGGCTGCCCGTAAAGAACGAAAAAAGCAAAAGGCCAAGCAGAAAAAGAGGAGGTAATCCCCATGCCGGCCAGACCTCAGCCCCGCGCTCGCCCGCCCGCGCCTGCTGCGCTGCTCTTGCTGAGTCTGATGCTGCTCTTACTGCTCATGAGCGCCTGCGGCGGCGATTCCCAGGCCCGCCAGCAGGCCAGCCAGAGCAAAGATCAGCTCGATCAGCTGCTGCGCTACGCGCTCTCTATTGGTGTGCCTGCTACGCTACTGCAACCGATTCAAAAGCAGGAGACGACTCTCAGCAGTGGCTCCCCTCCGTTTTCCCCATTCGACGATCGGCCAGTCACCACCTACTATACTCATTTGACCAATCAATACAAGCATTTGCAAGAACAAACTAAACAAGTCATTAATACGACTACTGAGCAATTTCAGGCGCGGGTCCAGCAGGATATGCAGAATTTTCAAGATGCTTTGACGGCGCGCCGCGTCGATGGTTTTGGCAACCTGCAATTTTTTACGCAGCAATATCAACGTGATCAGAATCTGATGGCAACTGCGCGCTATCCGCGGGATTATGCTGCTATCAGTAATGAGGCCCAGACCAACACCCAGGCTTTAGATCTGATGAAAGCGACGCATGATCGTCTGACGGCCTTGCAGAGTACGATCAAGCAGCTCCAGAAGGCTAACATTGATGTAACGGCCATGCAGGCCCAATATCAAGATGATGTGCAGACCTTCAACCAGGCCGTCAAGCCCACGGATTTTCAGCATTTGCAGAACCTGATTAATGCCCAATACGAGCTAGCGGTGGTCAATTCTATTCAGGCCGTACCCTATGTTGGCAGCGCCAAGCTGAATATGTTTAAGGCTCAGCTCGACGATCTGAAGAAGTATGGCGTTGATGCCAGTAGCTATCAGCAGCGCTACAATGCTGACAAGGCGGCAATGGAGAAGGCCACGACCCTGGAGCAGTATCTGGCGGTCTCGCGTCAGATCGATGCCGACATGGCCGCCATGTATCCCGATCTCGTCCGCGGAGAAGCCTACTGGCTGGTGAATGAGATCGATCGCCAGGCTCGTAGCTGGGGCCAAGCCAATCTCTATCATGATAAATTTGATGGGAACAATTACATCCTCGATGCTGGCTATACCCTTGACGGTATTGGTTACTGGCTCAATCGAGAGCTGAGCTGGACCTATACCACGGAGGACTACCAGGCGGTAGTCGATGAGGAGCAGAACGAGCTATTCAATCTCCATATGATGGAGCAGAACTACAACGACCACACGCCATATAACAAGGTCCACCAGACCGACCTGCAAATCCTCGATCACTATCACTTGCGCAGTTCTCAGGTACTGATGGTCTCCTTCACCGAGCAGGCCATGCGCGTCTACGATCACGGTAAGCTGGTCAACGCCTTCCAGGTCACCACAGGTCGGGTCGAGCGTCCGGCCCTGCCCGGCGTCTGGCCGACGCAGAACCGTGAATCGCCGACGGAATTCAAGTCGAGCGATCCTCCGGGTTCCCCCTACTACTATCCTCCCACCCACATCAACTATGCCATCCTCTATCACTGGGGTGGGTTCTTCGTCCATGATGCCTGGTGGCGTGTCAACTTTGGGCCTGGCACTCAGTTCCCCCACTATGACAGTGGAGGCGACGAGAGCTTTGCAGGAAACGGCAGCCACGGCTGTGTAAACGTTCAGGAGGATCAGATGGCCTGGCTCTATGGCCACACTGACTGGAACACCGTGATCGTGATCTACTGAGCACCTGACCGTAATGGTTGCCGCGACAAGCGCACGGGCGCTGCTCCCTCACACAGAGCAGCGCCCGCTTTGTGGGAGAGGAGGGCTGGCGCCTGGCCGGGCGGGGCGGAGAGCGTGATCGGCTGAGGAAGGTGGCAGGCCGGGCAGTCAGGCCACATCCTCGCCTTTGCTGTTCGGTACCAGCTCCTGGGGAGTGGACAAGGGAGGCAGCAGATCGGCAGGCACCCGTGGCAGGTGCAGGTAGAGATCTGCCCCACTCAGGGGACGACGCCAACTGCGGGCCGCACGCAGGTCCTGCAGAAAATCCCGTTGTAGATCAACGCCCAGGGCCTGCCAGAAGAGGCTGATGGCGCGTCGGGCGAAGGCCAGGGCGTTGCGCGGCTCAATACGGTCCAGGTCCTCGAAGAAAAAGGCGCAGCTGGTGAAACTGCACAGCAGGTAGTACTCGGCCTCCAACAGCAACAGGGCACGCCGACGTTTCTCAGCGAGGGCGGCTTTCCCCGTGAAACCAACGGGTCTGGCGAACTCCTCCCAGAAGCTTTCAGGCGAGCGCCAGCCATTGCGCAGAGCCAGATAGCCATTGCGGGCCGCCCAGGGGTCGCATAGCACCTCTGCTGCGAAGCGTTCAAAGAGTTGATCGCCGCGGGCAGCTAGACGGTTCAGGGCCTGGCGCAAGGCCCCTTTCCAGTCGCTGCGTCCTTCGGTACAGGCGCAGCCGCGGGCCCAGCGATCGATGCCATGAAAGCAGCTCCAGGATGTTGGCGTGCGTAGCGTCACCTCACGACGCGGTGGATGCAAGCGCAGATAGCGCTCCAGGGTACAGAGCTGGAAACCTGCCGCCTCAGCGCTATAGCGCACCAGGCGCGTCAGGAACTTATCGCGCCAGATCCAATGGTGGCCGTACAGCTCGCCGTCGGTGGCGATCACAATCAGCTGCGGCTCACCTCGCTCCAATTTTTCCGGCACCAGATGAGAGGGCAAGATCGTCGAAGCAAAGTGGTCGGCGTTCACCGTCACGTTGCCGTCGAATGAGACTGCTCCTGAGAGCGGAGCATGGTAGAAGAAGACCGTCATGCTGCGATTGGCGGGCAGGCGCACCAGATACGGCTCCGTCACATCCACCGGGGTGGCGGCTTGCCAGGGAGCCAGCACTGTAAAGGTGACGCCACAGCGCGCCAGCAGATCGAGCGTCTCCATATCCACCGCCGTCTCCGGCAGCCACATCCCTACAGCCTCGCGACCGTAGCGCTGGCGGAAATCCTGCAGGCCCCAGACGATCTGCGTATACTTATCGCGGCTATTGGCCAGGGGGAGGATCACATGATGGTAGGGATGAGCCAGGGCGTTGCCGCTGCCGTAGCGCAGGCGGTGTTGCCGGTCAGCCTCAATGATGGTCTGATGAACGCCAGGATAATGATCGGCCAGCCAGGAGGCCAGCGTTGGCCCCAGATCATAGCTGATCAGCTCGAAATTGCCGGCCTCGGCATTGGGGCGGTAACATTCCGCCGTAATCTTCTCATTGAAATTGGCAAAGGGAGCGGCTTCGGCCTCGGCGGGAATAGCGCCAGTGAAAGGGTCCTCGCGCGGGGGCTGGTAGAAGTGCCCGTGGAGGCAGAGGAAGAGAGGCGCAGCGCCGGGCGTTGCAGTCTCGCTCACCGCTTGCTGTTCAAGCATAGACAAATGAACCTTCTCACCTGCTCACAGAGTTAGCTGCTGCGCAACCAACCCCGGCCTCTACCTGCGGCGCTTCTCTCTGCGCACAACTCAGCCAACCTGTGGCATATAAGATATACGCACGCAGAGAGAAGCGCGTTCCACTCAGCGTATCGCAGCAGCCGTAACCCAGCTGACCCTGGCCCAGCTATAGCTGTCGCTGGCTAGCGTGTCTGTCGTCGCGCAGGGTCGGTGGCCCGGTGGCCCGGTAGCTTGCCCGGCTCAGGCCGAGCGCGACTGCGTACTCATCAAGAACTCCTCGTAAGCCTGACGGAGCTTCGGGTAACGCAGCAGAAAGACGCCGGCGTACTCCTGCGTTAGCGGACGAGGCTGGCGGATCAGACGCATATTGGCCTCTTTAAGGAGGCGATTGCCCTTCTTGCTATTGCAGGCTTTGCAGGAAGTCACCAGGTTTTCCCAGGTGCTCTTGCCGCCACGCGAGCGCGGGATCACATGGTCGAGCGTTAGCTCGCGGGTCCGCTTGCCGCAGTACTGACAGGTTTCCTCGTCGCGCAGGAAGATATTGGCGCGCGTGGGCTGGAGGGCGACGCGCGGAACACGGACGTTGGCGAGCAATTGCACGATCACGGGCCGCTCGTGGTCGAGGCGGCGGGCCTGAATATTCTCCTCAATAGCCTTGCGAACCTCGTCGTCCAGGAAAGTCACCTTTTTCTTCGACAGCAGGACGACCAGACGACGCTCTGAGATGACCGAGAGAGGCTGAAAGGAAGAGTTCAGAACTAAGACAGGCATGAATGGCTTTCCTTCCTCTCTGTCAGAGCTGAACCACCGGGCAGACAGCGAGGAGGAAGCCGAACTGGGGCTAGAGGAGGAGAGAGGCCGGGGCCTCACCTCTCGTCAGCTTCTCATCGCCGCCTGCGTTGCTCACCGATTGGCCAGGGAGACGGGCGTTGACATTGCACGATCAGGCAGGGGTTGGACAGACCACCGATCTGAGCGCTGAGGAGCTGGTGAACCGCCAGTGAGCTGCTGAGAAGTGGATAGAGGGTGTGAGAAGCCGAGACTCTATCCATCATACCTTCTACTTTGCTCAAGCGGTGCTGCACCGTAATCCAATGCTCCCTGCTCCAGCGGATCGGACCGGTAGTCGAGCCTGACCTAACCTCAGCCGACCGTCAAGCTAGCCGGCTGGTGGGCCGGCCAGGTAACAAACCAACGAGAGATGAGCTCCAGGAAGAGAAAGTGCCAACTTGGTCGGGGTGAGAGGACTCGAACCTCCGACCTCAGCGTCCCGAACGCTGCGCGCTAGCCACTGCGCTACACCCCGCTAAACCGACTCGTGCAAGTTCTTCGCCGGTCTCGCTCGTTTGCCCTGCTCAGTTATTCCCCTTCTGTGCAATCGATGAGGCGAAACGAACATCCTACGAGAACATCACCAGCTCAGGCTGAGCTGGTGGTGAGGCTGGGCGAAAACGTTGCGTTGCAGGCAGTCGCTACGCCTGTGGCTCTTGACGAGCGGCCTGCGGGCGCAGGCGTTCTCGCATGCCTCTTGTCGTTGCATAGTATAGCACAGGCGGTCTTGGCTTGGCAATAGGGTAGACGAGAGAAAAGGGAGAGGTTGCTGAGCTGTTAGCCGGGTGCGGCCTCACTGGAAGGGTCGCTGGCTGTCTCTGGCGTGCTCTCGCCAGACGCGGGAGCCGTGACCGCTGCTTCAGGCGGCTGAAGCTGGGCTTTCTCCTCGGCCTCCTCTATCAGGCTCCCGTCGGGTCGCTCATAGATGGTCCCCTTGAGGGAGGAATAGCCGATGGTAAAGCCGCCGGGTACGTGGCGCAGCCGCTCCCAATAGACCGGGAAGTCGGCACGGCGGATGAACTCCTCGATCTGACGGCGCACGTCGTTCTCGTCGATGGCATAAAATTGCTGGAGGTAAAGGGCGGAGTCGCCCCGGTTGTATTCAAAGAGCCAGAGGCTCTTCTTAATGAGCTTCCCTTCTTCTTCCATCATCTAGCTCCTTGCTGTTCACTGTCTACTCCCCTTGCTGTGGAGTCCTCTCAGTCGCATTACAGCTCTCCCTCTATAGTAGCCGTTTTTCGCTCTTCTTTGAAGATAGGATTGATATCATGCCAATGGAATGATCGGTCGGTCTCGGCGGCCAGTTCTGGTGGCTTCCAGGCTGGTCGTAGCGTGTATCACTATGGCGGAGCAGCCTGGCGGCGGCGAGCCGCCACAGAGCGAGGTTGACGCTCTCCCGCCGGAAGTGCTAGAATATATCCTAGTGAGCAGGTCGGATTAAGAGTAACCTGCGTAGGAGCGATGAAAGCGAGGAATCAGCATTCCCCACGGGGCGAGAAAGGAGCGAGCCATGATTTTGAGAGTCTCCACAAAAGGCGAGTATGGTGTACGCCTCATGGTTGATCTGGCTCGCCACTACTACAGCTCGCGCCCGCGGTCATTGACCGATATTGCACAGGCCGAGCAGTTGTCTCTAGCGTACCTGGAGCAGCTGGTGAAGCTTCTACGCGAGGCTGAGCCGCCGCTGGTGGCCAGCACACGAGGGGCGCACGGCGGTTATCGGCTGAGCCGCCCGCCGGAGGAGATCACGATGGGGGAGATTGTGCGAGTCCTGGAGGGGCCGATTGCACCCATGATCTGTGCGACGGAGGGGGAGATGACGCAGATCTGCAGTCTGCTTGACTCCTGCAAGACCAAGTTCCTCTGGGCCAGGGTACGCGATGCTGTTGCTCAGACGCTGGATTCGATCACTCTCGCCGATCTGGTGGGCGCCTCCGAGCAGGAGACGCAGAACGCTCCAACGCACTTTATCTCCATCTCGGACATCCGTGTGGCTCCGTCTTCGGCGCTGTGAGCTGGACTGAGCTGAGCCGAGACGGCTGGGGCCGGTGGGCCGGGGAGAGGCCGGTGGGGCCTGCCGATGGGGCGAGGGATGGTTGGGTTGGCGTTGGTTGGCTAAAGTAGTCGCAAAATGACCGCGAGGAGAGCTGAAGACTCGGCTCGATTCAAGGGCCGCGGCAGACTCCCGGTTTTAGGTATAGTGACATAGACAGGCAGACAGACTGACAGGCTGATGAGCGAACAGCTCTTTGCTTTCCTGCTCAGCTCGGTATAGCACCCAGGCAGCCAGCCTGTCAACGACCTAACTAACCAGCTCGCTCCGCCTCTGTTTGCGGCTCTGTTCCGGTCCTGCCTGTGCAAGGCCGCAGAGGACGGGAAGCGATGGCTGTCAGGCTGAGGTAGTGTGTAATCGTATCTCAAGCTCTTCCAAGGAGGATGGTTTTCGCTAATGGCTTCAGAATTGGTCATTAAGAATCTTCACGCCAGCATCGAGGGCAAACCCATTTTGCGTGGCGTCGACCTGGTGGTGCGTCAGGGCGAGGTTCATGCCCTGATGGGTCCCAATGGCTCCGGCAAGAGTACGCTCGCTAACGTCATTATGGGCAACCCCAAGTACGAGGTCACCGACGGCGAAATCTGGTTTAAGGGGGAGAATATTCTCGAATATTCGCCGGATCGTCGTGCTCGCATGGGCCTCTTCCTGGCGTTCCAATATCCGATGGCAATCCCAGGAGTGAGTGTGGCCAACTTCCTGCGCCGCGCGCTGGAGGCTGTACGCGAGGGACCCCGGCCCATTGGTGAGGAGAACCCCAGCGGCAGACCTGCCCCGCGCAAGACGATCCCTCCCTCTGAGTTCCGCAATCTGCTGCGCGAAAAGATGAAGCTGCTGAAGGTCGATAACAGCTTCATTAACCGCTCGATCAACGATGGCTTCTCCGGCGGCGAGAAGAAGCGTGCAGAGATCCTGCAGATGGCCTTGCTGGAGCCGGAGATCGCCATGATGGATGAGACCGACTCGGGCCTCGATATCGACGCCCTTAAGATCGTCTCCGATAGCGTCAATGCCCTCCGCGGTCCTAAACTGGGCCTGCTGGTGATTACGCACTATCAGCGCATCCTCAATTACATTGTACCTGACTTTGTGCATGTAATGTTCGACGGTCGTATTGTGCGCTCCGGCGGCAAAGAGCTGGCCCTGGAGCTGGAGGAGAGGGGTTACGAGTGGCTCCGTCCCGAGGGGAGCGAGGTGGCTGTCAATGACTGAGGCTCTGGCTACAACCGGCTTTTCTCGTGAGGCGGTGATCGCACTCTCGCGTCGCAAGGGTGAGCCTGAGTGGATGCTGCAGAAGCGGCTGGAGGCCTGGGAGATCTATGAGCAGACGCCGGCTCCTCTGGGACGGCGCGGCGACCTTGGAACGCTGCAGCGGCTGGCGCGCTTCCATTTCCAGGAGCTGCGTCCCTATCTGCCTGCCGATGGCGATGGGGCGCTACCGGCTTCCATCGAGGAAGGGCTGCGCGATGCTCTTGTCGGCGCTGCTGAGCGCTCGGGCCTGGTGCTGCAGCGCAACAGCTCGGTGGTACGTGTCGAGCTGTCTGAGGAGCTGAAGAGCCGCGGCGTGATTCTCACCGACCTTGATACGGCGGTGCGCGAGCACGGCGATCTGGTGCAGCGCTACTTTATGACCCAGGCTGTGCCCTTGGCCACCGATAAGTATACGGCTCTCCACGCGGCCTTCTGGAGTGGTGGCATCTTTCTCTACATTCCCAGTGGCGTGGAGATCGAGGAGCCGATCCTGGCTCAGATCTGGCTCGATGCCCCGGCGGCGGCGGCCTTCGCCCACACCTTGATTATCGCTGATGAGCTGAGCAGCGCTCGCTATGTGGAGGAATATGCCTCGGCTTTCGAGGGCGAGCAGCCTTCCCTGCTAAGCGCGGTGGTCGAGGTCTTTACGAAGAATGGGGCCCGCATCGAGTACACCAGCCTCCAGGACCTGGGGCGCAATGTCTGGAGCGTGATGCATAAGAATTCGATCCACGAGGCCGATAGCAGCGTCTCGTGGGTAATGGCCGATCTGGGCAGCCGCCTGACGTTCTCCAATATCGGCTCGAATCTGATCGGTAATGGCAGCGCCACCGAGCTGGTGGGTGTCTTCTTCAGCGACCAGGATCAGCGCTTTGTCATTAAGAGCCTCTCGAATCACGTGGGCCTGTCGACGAACGCTGAGACCCTGGTGCATGGAGCGCTGGCCGATGAGTCGCGTGTGGAGTTCGATGGGATGATCCGCGTGCAGCCAGGAGCTCAGCAGACGGCTTCCTTCTTGTCGGAGCATAATCTGCTGTTGAGCAAGCATTGCCGTGCGGAGGCCATTCCTGGTCTGGAGATCGGCGCCAACGAGGTGAGCGCCAGCCACGGCGCAACGACCGGCCAGGTTGATGAGGAGCAGCTCTTCTACTTGATGGCTCGGGGCCTTCCCAAGGACGAGGCCGAGCGGATCATTGTCCAGGGCTTCTTTGAGCCGGTCCTGCAGCGTATTACGCTCGATAGTCTGCGCTCGCGCCTGCGCCGTAATATTGTGCGCCGCATGCGGGGCGGCCATGAGTCGGAAGCCGACTGGATCGAGGCTCAAGAGCGCTGGGAGATCGAAGGCGTCGATGAGGGCGCGGTGAGCTTTGATCGTCCTTCGTCGGAAGAGGAGGAGATCCGTCTGCTGCCAGAATAGGCCCGGGGAGTGGTGCCCACTGCCCCCGTCTGGCCAGGGGCGGAGGATGCGAGCCTTGCTCGCTGCTCCTCCTCTCTTTCTTTGCTTTCTGACTGGCTGTTGGCTGCTGTTGTGCTCGCCTGGGGGCGCGAGGAAGGATCTGGGCCATCGCTCTTCCTTCCTCCTTGCTTGCCTGATACTGGACGGGAGATGTGGCCCCATCCGACGAGCGCATTGTTGAGAGAAAGAAATCAGGGAATACTATGCAGGACGTTGTTGAGGTGCGCCGCGAGCCGCGCAGTGTGGAGGAGATCCGAGGCGATTTCCCGATCCTGTCGCGGCAGGTTCATGGCAAGCCGCTGGTCTATCTGGATAGCGCGGCCAGTTCGCAGAAGCCGCTGGCGGTCATTGAGGCCATGAATGCCTACTATCGCAGCTCTCATGCCAATGTGCACCGTGGCGTCTATGAGATCAGCGAGGAGGCCACAGAGGCCCTGGAGCGCGCGCGGACGAAGGTGGCGCGCTTTATCAACGCGCGCCAGAGCAAGCAGGTCATTTTTACGCGCAATACGACCGAGAGCATTAATCTGGTGGCCTATAGCTGGGGTTGGGCGAATGTCAAGGCCGGCGACCTGATCGTGCTGACAACAATGGAGCATCACAGCAATCTGGTCCCCTGGCAGCTGCTGGCTCAGCGCAGTGGGGCGCGGCTGGAGTTTGTGCCGTTGACGCCCGAGGGGCTGCTGCAGCTGGATGTCTACGCCCGGCTGCTGGAGCAAGGGCCGAAGCTGGTGGCTTTTACTCAAATGTCCAATGTCCTGGGGACGATTAATCCTGTGAAGGAGATGATCGCTCAGGCCCACGCTGCTGGGGCCGTGGCCCTGGTAGATGCCGCTCAGAGCGCGCCTCATTTGCCGCTGGATGTCCAGGAGCTGGATGCTGATTTTGTTTGCTTCAGTGGCCATAAGATGCTGGGTCCGACAGGGATCGGCGTGCTCTACGGCAAGCGCGAGCTGCTAGAGGCCATGCCGCCTTTTCTCGGCGGCGGTGATATGATCCGTAGTGTCAGTCTGTGCTCCTCAACCTGGAACGATCTGCCCTGGAAGTTTGAGGCGGGAACGCCGGCCATCGCCGAGGCTGTGGGTCTGGGGGCGGCTGTCGATTATTTGAGCACGCTCGGTATGGATTGGGTCCGCCAGCATGAGCGCTCGATTACGGCCTATGCCCTGGAGCGCTTGCAGTCGGTTCCTCAGCTGCAGATCTATGGGCCGCTCACGGATGAGCTGCGCGGCGGCGTGGTTTCTTTCTCGCTGGCTGATATCCATCCCCACGATCTGGCCTCCATTCTCGATCAGGAGTTCGGGGTAGCGATTCGCGCTGGCCATCATTGCGCACAGCCTCTGATGGAGCAGCTGGGCCTGGTGGCCACGGCCCGCGCCAGCTTCTATGTCTATACGCTGCCAGAGGAGATCGATGTGCTGGTGCAGGGACTGCGGCGGGCGCTGGAGATTTTTCAAGTCTAGGTCTATACTATATCCCGTGCCTGGCCGCTTTACGCTGCCTGCTTGGCTGCCTGCAAAACTGTCGCTGCTGCGCTGACTGGCTGGCCGCGCCTGCGCCGGGCCATAAAGCACGGGAACCGGGTGCGGTGAGGTAGACAGGGGAGGAGAGAGAGGCAGAAGCCAAAAGAAGAGGGAAGGGTGGCTGTGGCAGGTCTCTCCAGGCTATCTTGCCGCCTGGTTGATTCCTTACCTGGGAGGCAGCGCTATGTCGATGGATTATCGCGAGTATATTCTGGACCATTACCGTGATCCGCGCAACTATGGGCGGCTGGAGAATCCAACGGTGCACGTGGAGGATTCCAATCCGCTCTGTGGCGATCAGGTGAGCATGGATCTCCTGGTGGAAGGCGATCATGTTACGGCGGTGCGCTTTCAGGGCCGGGGCTGTGCGATCAGCCAGGCGGCCACTTCGATGCTGACAGAGATGGTGCAGGGCAAGAGTGTCCAGGAAGTGGTGCGTCTGGGCAAAGATGACATCCTGGAGGCGCTGGGTATTCCAATCAGTCCTGCGCGGATGAAGTGTGCCTTCTTAGGGCTGCGTGTTCTCCATAAAAGCCTGGTCCTGGCTGGCCTGGAGCGCCCGGAGCATGCCGATGAGCACGATGATGGGCTGTGAGTCTGGTTGATGGGGCCTGGCGATGTGAGGTCGCGGATGCATGTAGTGACGGAAAGGAGCCGCCTGAACGATGCGCCTGGAAGGAAAAGTTGCGGTGATTACCGGCGTGAGTCATCCGGGCCAGATGGGCTTCGCCCTGGCCGGCTTTTTTGCTGAGGAGGGGGCGACGCTGGTGATCGCCTCGCGCAGTGCGGAACGCGTAGCGGCCCGGGTTGCCGAGCTGCAGACGCGAGGCGCCAGGGTCAAGGGGGTGGCTGTCGATCTGACCAGCGAGCAGGGAGCGCAGCGCCTGGTTGAGGAGGCGGTGGCCTGGCAGGGCCGCATCGATGTGCTGGTCAATCTGGCTGGTGGGCTGACGAAGTATGGTCCCCCTCACGAGTATTCACTGCAGGACTGGGAGAAGGAGCTGAATAATAACCTGCGCACGGCCTTTCTCTGCACGCGCGCAGTTTGGCCGGTGATGCTGGCCCAGGGCGGGGGCAAGATTATCAACTTTAGTCGGGCCTACAGCATTCAGAATGCGGGGGCGCAGACGTTGGCCTATAACTGTGCCAAGGCTGGGGTGGATGCCCTGACCCGCACTTTTGCTCAGGCAGGCAAGGCGGTCGGGATCTATGTAAACGCGATTGCCCCGGGTCTGATTGCGACGCAGTCCAACCTCGACGAGCTGCATCCCTCTCCCGAGGAGCTGCGCGCCAGATGGGTCAGTCCGCGTGAGATTGCCGAGGTGGCCATCTTTCTAGCTACCGCTGCCAGCGATGGTGTCACTGGGGCCATTATCCCTGTCCAGGGACGCGGCATCTGAACGGCCTGAAGGCTGAGCGCTCTGCGAAGTCCATCTGCTGGCTTGCCACACACAGGCCAGCAGCGGCGTCCTGCGCCCGGGCAAGCGCTACAGTGGCTACAACGGGTATAAACAAATCGAAGCTCGCGAGGGGAAATGGAGCTGCCATGAGTGAGTTTCTCGCCGTTGCACGCTGGGATGAGCTGGGAGAGGGGGAGCTGCTGGGAGTAGAGGTCGATGGTGAGCCGATCTGTCTGGCTAAGATCGACGGTGTGGTCTATGCCTGTAATGGTGAATGTACCCACGTTGGTGGGCGCCTTTACGAGGGAGAGCTGCAGGGGAGCGTGCTCACCTGCCCTGTCCACGGAGCCCAGTTCGACCTTCGCACGGGCAAAGTCCTGCGTGGTCCTGCCCGTCAGGACCTGGTGCTCTATCCCGTGCGTGTTGAGGACGGCCTGATTAAGGTTGCTCTTCCTCCCGATTGAGTTTCAATCTCGGCAATAAGCTGACCGGTCAGTTCATGAAGGTTCGTGCTGGAGCCAGGCGCCTCTTGCGCTGGTCCGACACTCACTTGCTTAGAGCTTTTTGACCAACCCCGGTCTCAGCAGAGAGATGGCCGGGTGCGAGCGAGCAGGAGGGAGACCAAAGAGGCTGGTCTTTTCTCTGGGGAGCGGGCCATCGCATCGCCCTGGGATGCTGATTCTGCGTGGAAATCCTCTTGCGCAGTCACTGAAGACCCCCTACAATAGCCGCGTGAAACCTTCGCTCAAGGACGAAGCTCAATCTTTGCTGCGGATGGAGAAAACGCTGTTATGGTAGGCAGGTCACATCTTCTTATTGGCCTCACGGCAGGTGTTGTTCTGGACAGCCTGGTTCACCTGAGTGGACCCCCGATTACCCTGGCTCCCAGTGTCCCGCTCAAGCTCGTCGTGGCTAAGGCAATCTACTATGTGGCTGTGGGCTTTGGCGCGTTACTGCCGGATATCGATAACGCTCATAGCACACTTGGGCGCAAATTCGGCTGGATCAGCCGTGAGATCCAGCACATAGCAGGCCATCGTACCCTTTTTCACAGTCTGCTTGGTCTGCTGCTCGGCTCCCTGCTCGCGCTGGGGGCCCAGCAACTGGCTCTCTCCTTGCTCGCGATGCGCGGTCTGAGCGCGCCGGCCAACCTCATGAATGCGACCCATATGATCTTCTTTGCTGTGCTCTTCGGCTGCGTCGTCCATATTCTCTGCGATGCCCTTACCGAGGGTGGTGTGCCCTTACTCTGGCCTAACCCGAAGCGCTTTGGCTTTCCACCTAATCCGAAGTGGCGCTTCCGCACAGGCACGTGGCCGGAGTATGTCATTGTCTGGTCCTTTATCGTCCTGGTAGGCATCGGTATCTGGCAGAATGTCATTTATATATAAGGGGGCCGATGGAGGAAAGGGGAACGGAGCCGGGCGTGGGAGATAGCGAGGTGAGGTGGCAGGGCGCCGGGGGGAAGGCCTGAAGAGAAAAAAGAGTAGCGCAGAGGAGCTATGAAGCTATTCAATCTGCGGGCCCAGACATGGCTAGCCTGGGGCCTGGTTGTGCTGGCAACAGTGATATATTTCCTGGAGATGAGTCATCAGGCCGTGCTCCGCTACGATACGTTCAAGGCGACGGCCTTCGACCTTGGTAACTACGATCAGGCCATCTGGAACACCTTGCATGGCCGGCCTTTCCAGTTCACGAACCAGGCGATCGATTGGTATGGTCCCCCTACACGCCTGGGGGTGCATTTTGAACCCATTCTGTTGCTGCTCGCTCTCCTCTATCTGATTCGCTCCGATCCTCGCACCCTGCTTGTATTTCAGACGCTGGTGCTGGCTCTGGGGGCCTTCCCCGTCTTTCTGCTAGCCCGCTACTATCTGCCGCGCTGGCCATTGTTGGCCGCCCTCTGCGTGATAGCCTATCTGCTCGCACCGGCCTTGCTGGGCCTCAACATCTTTGATTTCCATGCTGTGAGTCTGGCCACGCCCTTGCTGCTCTACGCTTTGCTGGCCCTCACCTATCGCCGCTACGTGCTGCTGGTACTCTGTTGTTTCCTGGCGGCTTCCTGTAAGGAGGATGTGCCGCTGGCGGTCGGCTTGCTGGGCCTCTTGATGATCTGGCGCTATCGCCTGCCGCGCCTGGGCCTGGCGCTCTTCATTGGCGGCTTCCTCTGGTCAGCTCTAGCTTTTGGGGTGATCATTCCCCACTTTTTCCCAGGTCAGCAGGCCAACAACTTCTGGTACCGCTACGAGACGCTAGGCAGCTCGCCCGGCGCCGCTATAGTTAATTTGTTACTGCATCCCTGGCTGCTCTTCACCACCTTTTTGACGGTGGAGCGCTTCTACTATCTGGCCAGCCTGATCAGGAACACGGGCTTTCTCGCTCTGCTCGCTCCCGAATGGCTGATTCCGACCTTGCCAAGCCTGGCGGTCAATGTTCTGAATACCGATCCGGCCCTCTATAGCGGCGTCTACCACTATAATGCCTCGATCATTCCTTTTGCGGTGATGGCGGGGATCATCGGTCTGCGACGCTTTCTGGCCCTCTGGGCAGGGTGGCGCGGGGAGCCGCTGCCCTCGCTGGAACTGATGGTGCCGGAGCGGAAACAGGAAGCGGTGCGAGACGGGCAAAGCGGAACATCTGAGGAGGAGAGCGCAGCAGCCGGGAAGCACGCCTGGCCAGTCTGGTTGGCGCGCTTCTTGTCGACAGAGCGCGGTCAGGTGCTGCAAGCCTGGGGACGAAACTGGTACCTGCGTCTGCGAAAGCTGGCGCTGCGCCTGCTCCAGCCGGCCTGGTGGAGCAGGCACTGGCAGCGCTTCTGTGCGCGTATGATACCTCTGGCTCGGCAGATCAACCTGACGCGTCTGCAGTGGTACGCCATGCTATGGATATTGCTGCTCATAGGCGTCAATTATGTCGCTGAGGCACCAGTCCTCAATAGCTTCTGGGCTGATCACGAGCCGGGGCCGCGTGAGCAACACATCGAGCAGCTTCTGGCGATGATCCCACCTGATGCCTCTGTTTCTGCAGGAGATAATCTGAATCCTCATCTAAGTGAGAGACAGCGTTTAGCGGTCTTTCCATCGTTTACCGGTACAATTGATGGTAAGCAGTATACGGTTGACTACATCATTGTTGATCTCAACGCGGTCTTCCCCGAGGATCGTGCCAGCACGATCGAGATTCTCAATCGCTTGACGGCTTCCGGGCAGTTTCGTCTGATTGCGCGCGCCGAGGGGGTCGTTTTACTCAAACGCAATAGTTCACAGTAGGACATAGTATGTTATAATCCTTGCAGGTGAGACTCTCTGCTTTATTCGCTCCTGTGGACAGTTGATGAACAGAGGAGAGGTGCTATGCACGGGGACCCATTTTACAGCGATCCGACCAGCGTCGAACCTGGCAGAGTGCCGCCACCAGGCGCATTACCTCCGATGGAGGAGCTGCAGCCGAAGCAGGCGCCCCCGCCGCCGTACGAGCCGATGCCAGCTCCAGCGGCACCCCCGCCGCCGATGGCTGAGCTAGAGATGGTCAATCGGGAGAGCGAAGCTCGCACGCTGGTCTTTGCGATTGGTAAGTTTAAGGACTTTCTCTGGTGGTTTCTGGCGGTGTTGGAGGTGGCTTTGCTGCTCCGCTTTATCTTCCGCCTCATTGCGGCTGACCCCAGCAATGCCTTTGCTGGCCTGCTCTACGCTCTGACCGGGATTATTCTGCTGCCCTTCAATGGCATTGTCAAAACCCCATCGCTGCATAATTGGGCCTTTGAGTGGCCGACTTTGATCGCTATGGCCGTCTACGCCCTGATTTTCCTGGCCATTACCAGTTTCCTGCGCCTGCTGATCTCGACTCCGAAGGAGACAGCTGAGTAATGACGGGCCTGGCCCCTGGTCCTCTGGTGGCTTTCATCTGCCCGGCGCTGGGTTATAGCGAGGCGATTGCGGAGACCATCGCCGGCGCGGTGCAGCGTGGAGAGGTGCACAGCGTTTTCTCAGCAGCAGCTAATCTGCTCTTCCCGCCTGAGTTCGTCCTGTCGCTGAATGCACAAGATGGCCCAGCTGTGCCGAATGGTATTCGTCTGAGAGCCGCACGAGGAGCCTTTCCATTCAGCGCCCTGCGGCCCGGTATGCCGGTGCTGCTGGGGGCCTGGCGTCTCTATATAGAAGATCTTCATTGGTCAGTTGACCTGAGTAGTTGCCCGCGCTGGCGGACACAGCTCAGGCGCCCGCCGCGGCTTGATGCGACGATGTTGGAGCGGAACCGTGAGCGCCTGCGCAGGATGCTGCTGGCCCCTGAACTGCTGCGGATGCGCCAGAAGGAGGGTCACCCCTTACTGACGGCCATGAGCGCTGCGCTCAACGGGGAGCGCTGGCTGCCAGAGGAGCCGCAGGCGCTGGCTGAGCTGCTGGCCGGACGCGGGCCGGGCCTTACTCCCTCGGGCGATGATCTGCTTACTGGCTGGCTGGCCGCTGGCTGGTGGCTCCGTGGCGCTGATGCAGCCTTCCTGGAGACCTGCGCGCAGCTGGTGGCGGTGGCTGGACCGCGGACCCATCTGCTGAGTCGCACCTGGCTCTCGTGGGCGGCGCGTGGCTGCTTTGCTCTACCACTGCTTGAGTTGCTGGAAAGTCTGGCTGAGGAAGATGAGGAGCGCCTGCTTGCGCGAGCGCAGGCTGTGCTTGCCCTGGGGGCCAGTTCAGGCTATGATCTCTTATGTGGTCTGGTGCTGGGCCTGGCCTCTCCATCGCTCCAGCCCTGGCCAGAATCGGGCGTTGTTGTCTGAATGAGGGGCGGCTAAGCCTGCTTTACTCCTGCTGTTGTCTGGTCTTATCCTGCCAACTTGCTTTCTCCAAGCACGTAGCGCCATTATTTCTCGCTAAAATCTGAGTGGGTTCTTTTTAAGTCATCCATAGTTTACATGGAGACAGCCTTGTGCTATACTGGGCGCAGGCAGGCCGGAGGTGCTATGAACAAGCTCAGTGTTTTCACAGGTAACGCCAATCCCGTGCTGGCTGCTGCCATCTGCCGTCACCTGGGGATCGAGCTGGGAAAGGCCGAAGTCTTCCAGTTTAGCAACGAAAACATTTTTGTTAAGATCAACGAAAACGTTCGGGGAAACGACGTTTTCGTCATCCAGCCTTTCAGCTCGCCGGTCAATCGCTCGATCATGGAGCTGCTGATCATGATCGATGCCCTCAAGCGAGCCTCGGCGCAGCGCATCACGGCGGTCATTCCCTACTATGCCTATGGTCGCACCGATAAGAAGGATCAGCCGCGGGTCCCCATCACGGCCAGACTGCTAGCTGATTGCATCACGGTAGCCGGGGCCCATCGTGTGTTAACAATGGACCTGCATGCTGGTCAGATTCAGGGCTTCTTCAATATACCAGTTGATGAGCTGACCGCTCAGACCCTGCAGGCGCGCTATTTCCGGGATAAGGGGCTGGAGAACTTTACCGTTGTCTCTGCCGATGAAGGATTTGCCAAGAAAGCACGTCAACTTGCCGACCGCCTGAATGCTCCGCTGGCTATTGTCGAGAAGCGCCGTTTAGGCAATGACGGGGTGACAGAGGCCAAGAACGTGATCGGCAATGTGGAGGGACGCCATGCCCTGATTGTCGATGAGGAGATCGACACGGCCAGCTCAATCACGCAGGCGGTGCGGGTCGTGCGTGAACATGGAGCGCGTGAGGTCTATTGCTGTGCCTCACATGGCGTCTTCTCGGGTCCGGCGATTGAGCGGCTGCGCGAGGCCGAGATCAAGGAGATCGTGGTGACGGACACCATTCCTCTGCCGGAAGAGAAGCGCTTACCCAATATGACGATTCTGTCGGTGGCGGAACTGTTCGCTGGAGCGATCAGCCGTATCCATGAGAACCGCTCGGTGACGGAGCTATTCCAGTAGAGAGCAGAGGTAAGAGGCTGGGAAAATAGCCTTCTTTCTTCGCGCGAACCTGGTGCTGGCCTGACGACGGGGCGACAAGGTAGCTGTTTCTAACTAAGGCGAGCGCTGGTGGATGGCCTCCCCTGTAGCTGAGGCAGCAGAGTTGCAGGGGAGCGCTGTCGCAGTGGATATGAGACTGCTCCCTCTCGCGAGGATGGCCTCTCTGACTGGCTGCGCAGGCAGCCACGAGCGATCGACTGCTGGAAACCTCTGTGAGTCAGTGTTATCTCCCTGACTACACGTTTGTTCCCCAAGCCATTACGCAAAAAGAAAAGATAGACCACACGAGGCCTATCTTCTTTCAATCAGTCTACCTGTTGGTCTGTGACGAGCGCCTCTATCTTCGGCGCTACCTGGTAGCGGCGGTAGGACTCGAACCTACGACCCAGGGCTTATGAGTCCCCTGCTCTACCGACTGAGCTACGCCGCCATCGAACGGACTGGCTAGGGGCAGCGCTGCTGTTGAGAAAGGATGCTCCTGGGGGGAGCCAGCACCTTGCCGGAGGTTGCGGCTCCGGCTGGCAGAGCTGCCTTGCTAGTGATTTCGACTTTTATCTTACCACATCCTGTCAAGAGGGAGAAGGCCATCTTTGGGAGAAGCCGCGCGAGAGCGAGGGTCAGGGAGAGGACCAGGAAATGGACGAGAAAAAGCCTCACTCGCAGAGACGAGTGAGGCGAAGTACGCGTTGTCACTAGAGCGTGCCTTAACGGAGGCAAGAGAAGAATTGCGGGGGCAGGATTCGAACCTGCGACCTTTGGGTTATGAGCCCAACGAGCTACCGCTGCTCCACCCCGCGTCGTTGGCAAGTAATGAGAAAGGCATAGTGCTGAAAGCACTGAATTTTACCCTGCCAGCGTGCCTGCACCTCATCTCATAAGGAAGAGAGACAGGGGAGACACTGGCTGGATTGCGGGGGCAGGATTCGAACCTGCGACCTTTGGGTTATGAGCCCAACGAGCTACCGCTGCTCCACCCCGCGTCGGCGTCTTCATGATACTACAAGGTTGCAAAGATGTCAAGGGGGTCACCGGGCTACTGGTAGCAGCTTGCTCCTGAACAGTTTTGAGGTGAGCTGAGCAGCATCGTCTATAAGAGTGATATGAAGATCGTGAGATCGAAGATGCTCATAGACAAAGGCGGCGTCTCAGCGAGCCAGCTATGGCGGCACATTCAGAGGGATGTGCTCCAGTGGATGGGCAGCATTTCGCTCTGGAGTGGGAGACGGGGAACGTGTCATCTACTCATCGGGCGCTCAACAAGATGGTACTGGCCATGCTCAAAGGTGCTTTGATCGGTGGCGTGCTGATTTTACCATCCCGGAACATGTATCGCTATCTGACCGATCGTATTGGCAATTTTGAAGAAGTAGAGCCTTATTTCCCTCTCTGGGAAGCTCTTGCTACTTTTGTAGCGAGGGGTGTGCTCTGGGTAGTTGCCATTGAGCAAGATGCGGTAAGCAAGTCAGTGCCGCGCATCGAGAAAGGAACCGATGGCAGAGCACTTATGTAAGCTCTGCCCTGGCATTTCCATAGGCGTGAGGGATGGCTCCCTGTTCCCATTCGATGGGAACGCGCGCGACCTTGCCGCTTGGCCGATAAAGCTCGCGTCCCAATGGCCTGAGCGGCAGGCGCCCCTCGAAAAAAGCTCGGATGCGCTCGCGTGTGATGTTGATGTAGGCTTCTTCCTTGTCGCATCCTGCTACGCGCCGACCGTGCTTGATCCCTGCAATGAGGGACGAGCCAGCGCCGCAGTAGGGATCAAGCACCCATTCATCTTCATTCGTGAGTGCTAACACACAGCGCTCGGCTAACTCTACAGGGTACTGGCATGGATGGCTCGTCTTCTCGGGATGCGCCGCTTTCACATTGGGGATATACCAGACCTCCTCTTCCCAATCCTGGGCCACTACCTCCCAAAAATCTGAGGGATTTTTCCCTAGAGGGTTCCCCGATGGCGCCCCCTTACGGGGTCCCTTGTAATGCCGCTTGCCGGGATACTTGGATGGAACACGCACGGGGTCCAGATGAAAGGTATAGTGATCTCCTCTGGTGAACCACAGAATCGTTTCGTAGCGCCCTGAAAAACGACGAGACATGTGCATTCCATGACTATAACGCCATATTATTCTGTTCCTTAGCTTCAAGCCTTTTCTCTTAAAAATGTCATAATAGAAGATATCTAGAGGAAATACCTCACCATCTTCAACAAAGTTCCCGACCTGCCAGCAGATACTGCCCTCTGGACTGGTCACCCGAACGATTTCATCGATGACGGCTTCTTGCTCTTGCAAGTATGCCAGGACATCTTTGCGCGTCTCATACTCCTTGCCCAGGTTGTAAGGTGGAGAAGTAATGACCAGGGCAATGCTTTCTGAGGGCAGCGTCTTCAGGAAGCCCAGCGCATCGCCCAGATGAACGACGATCCGCTGCTGGCTGTCGAAGTGCTCAACGCAATCAGGAGCCGACGACTCCCCGAACCAAGATAATTGATGAGTTTCCATAGTGGTTGTAGGCTTCTCCTCCCTCGTCTTTTCTCATCTATGATACCTTGCAGGGCGAGGTTGGGCATAGGCCTCGCTGTGTAGCTGACAGAAACTCTTTGTCGCTTACTCCGATCCTGGCGCTCGGCGGGCAGAGATCCTGGCTCGCGCTCTCTCTTGCTGCCTGGCTGCGGGACGGGCCAATCGAGGGTTTCATAGCCCTCTGGGGAAACTATGGGAGAGGCGTGGGTCTTTGTCAAGACCTCGTGCCGTGCTGCAGCCAAAAGAAGGAGGCACCGGGCAGGTCGATGAAGGACCTATCCGGTGTCTCTTTATTAGAAGAAAAGGCCTCACGTTGTCAGCAGAGAAGATGCGTGGAGCGGGGGCCCGTGGAGCGTCGACCCTCTCGCCGTGCCGCTCTCACGTGCATTGGACAGGGCGCTAGCTCCGACGAGCACTGCTGCTCTAGCTTCAGCTCGGTGGGCGGTTCTTGCCTCCTTTCCTTAAGGGAAATGCCTGGTGTCGCTGAGGGAGATCGGAGGGGAAAGATCCCTGCTCCTCCGATCTCCCTCAGATCATCCCAGTCTAGACGACGCTACAGGTCGCTCCATTGAGCGTGAACGAAGTTGGCGCGGGATTGCTCCCGTTCCAGCTAGCCAGGAAGCCTGGTGATGCACCCAGAGTGGCGCCTGCCGGGATCTGGGCGTTGTAGGAGGCGTTGGTGATCGTCACCTGGGCCCCTTGCTGCGTATAGCTTCCGTTCCAGAGCTGGGTGATCTGCTGACCAGCCGTGAAACTGAAGCTCAAGGTCCAGCCATTGATGGGGCTGCTGCCTGTGTTCGTAATAGTGATGCTCCCCTGGAAGCCACCCGGCCACTGGCTGACAACGCTATAGTGCACCTGACAGGAAGCGCCCGGAGTTGGCGTGCTGGTCGGTGCCGGTGTTGGTGAGGGGGTCGCCGTCGGGCTGGGGCTGGGAGACGGTGCCGGTGTCGGTGTGCTGGTCGGTGCTGGTGTGGGGGTCGGTGTACCGCCTCCGGTGCCAGCCGGGATGACGTAGGTCACCAGCGAGCGCGCCGGCACGGTCGCACTGAAGGAGCCGTTGCTCACCGACAGCGTCGCCTGAGCCGCTGTGTTGTTGTTATTGTTGGTCAGATAGGGGGTCACCGTAGCCCCATTAGCCACATTGGTGTTCTGCAGCGAGAAGGTCGTCGCTGTATCGCTGGTTGCCAGATTGATGACCACGATGGCCAGCGTGCCGTTGGTGTTGCGATAGGCCGAAACCAGCAGGTTGCTATCCGAGCTACTGGCGCCAATGCGCACCGCGCCGGGCCGGATGAAGCGGCTGTAGTTGGCGAAGGCCCACAGGCGCTTCGACGGCGTGATAGTCGAGCCATTAAGCTGGATCAGGCCCTGGTTATCGGTCGAGACAGAGGTGCTGTCCACGCCCCACCAGTAGAGGAAGGCGCTCAGGTTGGCCGAAGTCAACCCGACATGGATATGCTGAGCCCAGGTCAGGCCGGAGGCATCGCTGCCATCATCCCAGGCAGCATCAAAGCTATCGAAGGTCGACCACTCAGTCTCCCACACCGGCTTGCCGTTGGAGCTGAGCGGCGAAGTCGGAGCGGCGGTATAGCCGTGGCTGGAGATGACCTTGACGTAGGAATTGGCCGTTGCATCGTTGACGATGGCGCTGGTGTAGCTCGGAGCCAGGTCCCAGCCCTCGGCATCGCAGCAGACAATCTGCGTTGACAGGCCAGCATTCGCCAGGGTCGGCCCCAGGACCTTGGCGAAGTCGGCGGTTTGTGTCGGGTTCATCACCATGCTGGAGTAGGAGGTGGACAGATTCGGCTCGTTGACGAAGCCGATGTTGGTGATGGTCACGCCTGCCGCCTGATAATCCTTAATATACTGCACGAGGTAATTGGCGTAAGCCTGACGCCAGTCACCCGTGCTGCAAGTAGCAGCACCAGGTGCACCGCACAGCGTGCCACCGTTGCTCTCGGAGCCGTTGGTCTTCATGAAACCCGGGGCGCTCCAGGCGTCGGCATAGATGCGCGTCACGCCATAGTTCTGAACCACTTGCTGGGTCAGAGGCAACTGGCCCCAGTCGGTCCCGATGGGCACATACTGAGGCGTGGCCGTCGGGCTGCCCGGGCTGTTCGGCTCAATCGTATGGTTGCTGTCGGAGGGGATCAGGTTGCGCAGAATGGTCAACCCGGCTCCCGTCGTCGGGCTGAAGAGCAGGTCCAGCATCTGCTTCTCCAGCGTGGGACCAGCGTTGATAATGGCATCGGCCTGCCCGAAGGCTTCGGATGCGCCAAAGCCGTCGATCGTCTGATAGGTCGTGGCGCCGTCAATGGTGACGCTTGAGGCTGCGTAGGCCGGGCGCCCTTGGACAGCAATGCTGAGTGTCAGGGCGCAGATCAGCGCCATAAGCGCCAGGCCAGCGCACAGGGTTTTGAGCTGTTTCCTGAGCATAGCCTGTCTTCCTTTCTCCTGAGGACTCTCCTTGTTGTTTGGTCAGTTGTTTAGGTAAGTTGGTGTGAGTGAAGAGATTTATGTGAACGGGCGCCAGGCTGAGCCAGGCTACCTGGCCTTCATCACTGCTGGCGCGTTGAAGACCAGACCTGGTCCCAGCTCAGCGCTCGTCACCTGCAAGTTAAGAAGTGCAAGTCATGGCTTGTCACCACCGTCCGCAGCACAGTTCCACAGTGGGCCAACCCGCGGCTAGACCGTGTTGCAGGTTACGCCGTTGAGGGTGAAGACCGTTGGATCAGTGTGGTTGCTTGTCCAGGTGCCATTGAAACCGATGGAGACCGAGCTACCGGCGGCAATGACATCGTTGTAGCCGATATCGCGAGCCGTGACTTGCTGACCCTGCTGACTCCAGGTGGCGCTCCAGCCTGCCGTGATCTGCTGGTCGCCAGGGAAGGTAAAGACCAGGGTCCAGCCAACAATGGAGGCGTTGCTGATGTTGCTGATCGTAATATTGGCCGTCATGCCACCGGTCCAGTAGCTGGCGCTGTAGTGGACCGCGCAATAGTGGCCAGGCACGGGTGTGGGCGTCGGCGTGGGCGTGACGCCATTAGCAAGGTCCGTCAGATGGTTCAAGAGTCCTTGCCCATAGGGCGTGGGAGTGCCGTTGTAGTCGCTGATGAGCGACGGGAAGCTCCAGCAGTTGTAGGTGTCCCAGGCCCAGGCCAGATAGCCGATGTTGTTCTGATCCAGCCAGGCCATCGCCATATCGATGAAGCCGTGGGCACAGTCGTTCTCGCCGATCTCGCCAGCAATCACCGGCACCTGGGCGGCAACCGGTGCTACCGTCAGAACCCAGCAATTGACGTAGTTACATGTATTGAAATTGTAGAGGTGGAAAGAGGCGGCCAGGTTATTCAACGGATCGTTTGGCTTATGGGAGAGCCAGCCTGACAGGTCGTTGGCATAGGCCAGGCCGCCGAGCATGATCACATTGGTGGCCCCGGTGGCGCGCACTGTGTTGACCAGCGTCTGCATGCCTGCCACGGCAAAAGGCACGTCCGTGCAGGGGCTGGCGTTAGCTGCCGTGCTGCCGTTGAGCCAGCAATCCCAACTCGTGGTGAAAGGCTCGTTATATAGATCGAAGATCACCGATGAATTGCTCTTGAAGGTATTGGCCACCGAGGTCCAGAAGGCTGGAGCGTGGTCCAGGTCGGGCATGGCAAGCTGTTTGTTAGCTTGCTGGGTGCCGGGGGCGCTCCAGTGCAGGTCCAGAATCGTGATCAGGTTATTCGCGGTCAGCAGATTGACGTAATCGATGATGGCCTGCCGGTACTGGGCCGCGGTATACTGGGCGGCGGGGTAGCCATTGATCCCGAGCCAGCAATCCTCGTTGAGTGGGAGGCGCACGGCGTTAATGTGCCAGCTCATCATGGCGGCCACCGAAGCGGCGTCGCTCGGTCCGTCGAAGACGGTGGTATCGCCGGAGGCGTCGCACATATACTCGGTGCCAGAGCGATCCACTCCCAGCGGGCGAACCGGCTGGCCGGCGCCGTTGAGGAGCTGGTTGCCCGAAACGTGCAGGCCGCTGTAGGAGACGGCGGCCTGGGCACGTTGCGCATGCTGAGGCGCGTACCAGATCAGACCTGCCAGTGCTAGTGCCAGTAGGGCGAAGAGCGCTGGCAGACCGCAGGACAGGGCTTTCTTCACGAGCGTTCCCTCCTCATATGTTGCGGCTATCTCATCCCTGAGAGCAGGCCCATCAGTTCCTGCTGCCTTTGTCTGCTTGATGACTTGACTGACTGCCCGTCTTGCCTCCCCATTGGGCAGGAGGCCGCCGCGGAAGTTATGACTTTGGCGGCTCCTGCCCAAAGACCAGCGTGCCGTTGCGGTAGACGGGTATGTACTGGGTGACGGCCTTGGTCGAAGTCAGACCCTGGCGGCTCCAGTCGTTCGATGAGTCCCAATGGTACTTGTAGTCACTGCCGATGGCCACGATCAGCGCGAATTCGAGATCGCGCGTATACCAGAGCGGGTAAGCTGACCAGTCGAATTCGTAGTAGTAGACCGTGGTGGAGTTCCCCCAGGCGTAGGGGCCGTGTACAGCGACCGGGCCTCCATTGGGCAGGTACTGGTTCTGGTCGTAGTAGATGGCCACTGAGACCGAGTTGATCGACTGACCGATGGCTAGCAACTCGCTGATATTGAAGAAGTAGCGCACCTTGAGGCCGGTGACGAACTGCGGCGGCTGGGTGGTGTCGCTGTGGAGCGTCAGGGTGATCTGCGTGCTCTGGTTGCTGTCCTGATTGACCAGCGCTTCGACGAAGAAAGGATTGACCGGTGTTTCTGCGGTCGAGAAATTGGGATTGGGTTGTTGACCGGAACCATAGTAGTAGTAGTGGCCCGCCAGCGCCCCAACGAAGGCCGCGCTGTAATCGACCGCCACCTCGTTGTAGACGAAGTCGTTGGTGGCATCGTCGTGGTAGTCGCTGGTGTCTGGACCGCCGACCAGGCCGCCCCACAGCGTGTGGCGGTGGTTGGGGGGATCAGACATGCTGTTAGTGAAGGAGCCGTGGGCCGCGCGATGGTGGGGATGTTTGGCCGAATTGGAGGCAAAGCCCACCATGTAGCAGCGGTTCATGGGATTGCTGCCCAAGATATAGTTCATCTGCCCCAAAGCCCAATCCGAGAAGCGTGAGTCACCGGTGTATTTGCGATAGACCAGAGCGCAGAGCTGGGCGGCGGCGTTGTAGCGGCAGGACCCCCAGGTATTGATGACCATAAAGCCGCCGGGCGTGGGCTTCAAGAAATTCTGATCGTTGGGGTCCTGATGCGGCACGTTGGACCAGTATTCGAGGTTCCAACGGGCGATGTACCAGTGCTTGGGATCGTTGGTAATGGGCGCAAGCTTGAGGAACATGCCCCCCCAGACAGCATCCCAGCAGTGTACCCAGGTATTCTGCCAGTTATCCTGGGTGCTGTTCATGATGGCCTTGAGGTAGCCAGTATAGTGGCCGCTGGAGTCGGTGGCGATAATGTCGTTCAGATAGGACTGCTGGCCGGTAGCAATGTAGAGCCAGATAGCGGCCCAGGCCAGGTCGTCGCTGTCGCCGCTGGAATTGTAGAAGCCGCCGGAGTAGCCGAGTCCGCGGTTGGCAACGGCAAAGCGGTAGAGGGCCTGGGCGTAGTCCAAGCACTTGGCGGCGTAGGTGGCGTCGCTGCTCTGGCTGTTGAGGTACATGATGGCCAAGGCGGCGGCGGCCTCCGCGCACATGTCGCTGGCAGGTGTCTCGGAGGTGGCGAAGTAGGCCGGACGGGCCAGATTCTCGACTTCGGGCGGCGCCCAGACTGTATGATCGATGGAGCCTTCACCAACCTGGTAACAGAATGCTACCACATTGCCGCTGCTGTCACGGAAGGTGCAGCGCATCAGGTAGTCGCAGCCCCAGCGCAGGATGGCCATCATGTGGGCGTCCTGCCCGGTGGAGACGAAGGCCTGGCGGAATTCGTAGAAGCCCCAGCCCAGCGTCGAGATGGCATAGCCCTGGGGAAGGCCGAATTTGACATGATCGCCAGCGTCGTGGAAGCCGCCGCTGACATCGACGGTGCCTTTGCCTGCCGGATCAAGCACTTGCTGATGGGCTGCGATAAAGGAGGCTGACATGTTGGTCCCGACGTTGTTGCTGTTTTTGGGCTGCAGGGGGACAGCGGTGTCGGAGAGATCACAGTCACCACGCCAGGGTAGGAGACCACCAGTAACGCCTGGCCCGGATTTCTGGGCGTCATAAAAGTAGATCGACATCTGCAAGGCTGCTGCCAGGTTGTACTGGGGAGTGGGAGCAGCGCTGGCTCTCAGGCTGCTGTCAACGCCCGCAAGTGCTGCTCCCAGAGAACCTAGCGGCAGCGCTACCAGCAAATTGCGCGATTGCTGCAGCAGTTCGCGCCGCGAGATGCGGGTAGACACGGTCTGACTCCTTTCAAGACTCTCCTGGGTATCATCCTTGACTCGCTCACTCGTGTCTCGTCCTGTATAGTCAGCGCGCTGCCTTCCGCCCGCTTGCTAGCTGGTCGCTGGCCAGCTCACGGTGAAGACAGACAGGCCGATCACCACAACGCGCGCAGATCGCCAGCGCGTAACCAACCACCTGGAGGCGAGCGCGCCGTACTGAGTAAACGAGGCCCGGCCTGCGCTCCTTATCTGGCTCCTTCCACTTTCCTCTGCCGGGGAAGGCTGGTGCTCTGCACTGTCTGCCTGAGAGCAGTATAGGCAGACGTCGCGGCAATGGCCAGAGCAGATAGAAAGCAGATGCCAGTCAGTGAGATGACAGCTAGCTTCACCCCGGCTTGCGTACCTTCCTTGGTATTGATGAGATTACAGCAATTGCGGTATCTCTGTAGTAGCTGTTCCAGCAAGACTCGACAAGATTGACAGCTTCTCCTGTCGCTCGGTACAATTAGAAGAGAGTCAATCCTATCTGATTAGAGGGCTTCCACTGTTCGTGAAGTCGTCTGCGTTCACTGGAAGCAGCAGGTAACAGGTATAGATGGTTACTCATCCCGACAACACGAGAGATGCATCGCAGGACGCACCTCCGGCTGTTGCTGTCAAGGGATTGAGCTTTCGTTATCGCGCCCTCGATGAAGAGTCGCCCCCTGCGAAGAAGACCAGAAGAGCTGTCCCTGACTCCTCTGCTGCCGGGGCGGAGGTGGAGCCGCAGTATGCCATTCGGGATATTTCCTTCTCGCTCGCGCATGGGGAGCTTTTGCTCATTGCCGGGCCGAGTGGCTGTGGCAAGAGTACGCTGCTCAAGTGCCTCAATGGTCTCATCCCCCATACTTTCCGTGGTGAGCTGAGTGGGGAGATTTTGATCGAAGGGCGTTCTGCCGCGAGCATGAGCCTGCGTGAGCGGGCGCGTTACATCGGCACGATGTTGCAGGACCCTGAGAAGCAGATTGTCGGCAGCACGGTTGAGCAGGAGGTCGCTTTCGGCCTGGAAAACCTGAATGTGCCACGCGCTGAGATTCGTCGGCGAATCGAGGCTGTCCTGCAGCGTCTCCATCTGGAGGCCTACCGTCAAGAGGCGACCTTTGCCCTCTCAGGCGGGCAGCGCCAACAGGTAGCAGCGGCTGGGGTCCTGGTGATGCAGCCTTCGATCTTTCTCTTTGATGAGCCGTTTGCTAATCTGGATGCGCGTGCTATCGATGAGCTGGAAGAGCTGATCAATGGACTGCGTGCCGAGGGGCGGGCCGTCATTATTGTGGAACATCGCGTGGAGGAGACCCTCAAGCTGCGCCCCGATAAGGTGCTCTTAATGCGGGACGGGCGACAGGTCTTCCTGGGCGATGGGCAGTCTTTCCTGGAAGTGGCTGATCCGGAGCAGGTGAAGCTGCCGATCGAGGCAACGCTACGCCGAGCCGCCGAGCCGCGTCAGGTGGTAGAGCAGCTTGTGCGCCCGATTGTTACCAGGCGCGCGGCGACGACGGAGGCTGGTACGGACGGGCCGGTGCTGGTCTTCCAGGATGTCCACTATCGCTATGAGGCCGACGGCGAGGAGATCCTGCACGGTATCTCGTTTGAGGTGCGCCGCGGCGAGACGATTGCCCTGCTTGGGCCGAATGGGGCCGGTAAGACCACCCTGGTGAAGCAGGCACTGGGATTGCTGCGTCCGACGGCAGGCGCGGTCTTTCTCTATGGAGAGGATACGCGCAAACTCAGCGTGGCGCAGCTGGCGGCGCGTATCGGCTACGTCTTCCAAAGTCCAAGCGCCATGCTCTTCGCCCCTACAGTTCAGAAGGAGCTGAGCTTCGGCCCCGAGAATCTACGCTTCCCTCCTGAGCGGCTCCAACGCGCTGTTCAGCGGGCAGCCGAGGCCCTGGATGTAGCCCGTTTTGCTGAGCGCTCGCCTCTTTCGCTCAGCTTCGGACAGCAGAAACGGGTCAGCATCGCTTCAGTGCTGGCGATGGAGAGCCGTATCCTGTTGCTGGACGAGCCGACGGCGGGCCAGGATTATCGTTCTTATATCTCCTTTATGGAGCATCTGCGGGAGCTTCCTGAGCTGGATGCTCTCCTCTTCATTACGCATGATCTCGATCTGGCGCTGCGTTATACTCAGCGCGTTCTTCTCCTCAAGGATGGCCATCTGGTGGCTGATGGAGCACCGCTAGAGGTGCTGGCCGATCAGACCCTGCTGGAAAGCTGTAACTTGCGCCCTACTTCGCTCTTGCGCTACCTGCTGACGGAAGGTAGCCGCAGCCTGGCGTGAGGGGCGAAGGTGAGTAGAGCTGTCCGCTCTTCTCCACTGATTTGATTCTTCCTGTGACTGTCGTCCCTGGTCTGTGTGATGTCTGTGTGATCCCAAGGATCTGCGATCATCGCGATCATTCAGAAAGGAGTTCATTGTTTTTATGGCTACGACCGAGAAAGAGAACCTGCGTGAGCGCGAGGTCACAAGCCGGGTCTGGGGTATTGGAGTCCGGCACATTGTCTACATGGCGCTCGGGGCGGCGCTCTATGGCATTTTCAGCTACTTCACCAATATTCTCCAGCTGCCCAGCGCGGGCAATGTCTCGTTCCGCCCGGCCATCGTCATCCCCCTCTTTTTCGGGGCCGTCTTTGGTCCCTGGGTGGGCCTCTTCTCCGGTGGGGTGGGCAATCTCTTGGGCGACTACATCTCGGGCTATGGGGTCTACTGGAACTGGGATGTGGGCAATGCTCTGATCGGCTTCATCGCTGGCCTGGTGGTCTACTTGACCTGGGGCATCTACCGCCATTCGCGCTCTATTGTGCTGGCGGAGGTCTTCGCCGCCCTGGGCGTGATCATCGGGATTGGCTTCGCCTCCTATACGGAGATCTGGCTCTCAAAGCTGACTTTCGTGACCGCTACGACTGGCTATTTTCTGCCAGCGGGCCTTTCCGACCTGATCAATGGCCTGATCCTCCTGCCTATTTTACTGCTGGCCTACCGGGCGGCGGTGGCCCGCTTCGGGCGCTAGTGGTCTGCCACCTGGCGGCCTCAGCTTAGAGACTCCCGTAATCGTCAGGAGAGGAGAGCTGAAGACCCTGGCTTTCGGCAGAGGTCTGATCAGTTGGGTCCTGTTCTAGGAGGCAAGGGAGGGAGCAGCGACAGAGATGATGGCCATGCGCCTCGGTTCGCCTCCTGTCGCTGCCTCTCTCCTCTCCTTGGTTCTCTCTGATTGAGGTGTGGTAGAAGGAAGGACGTGCTATGTTGATAACACTCCCTTATGTCAAGCGTGATACGCCTATTCACCGCCTTGACCCTCGGGCCAAGCTGCTCTTGCTGCTGGCCTATGGCCTGGCGGCGGCTCAGACGTCGAATGTCTGGCTGATTCTGGCCGGCTTTGTGGGGGCTGCCTGCTACTATGGACTGGCGCGTCTTAAGTGGTCAGAGACAAGACGAGCCTGGCTTTTCATTATTTTCCTCAATGTGATCCTTGTCTTTGGCAACTACTTTCTCTCCGGCGGGGCCATTGTGCAGGGCATCGACCTGAGCCATCAGCATCAGTTGTTCTCGCTGCCGTTTCTCGGCTTTCTGAACCATCCTCCCTACATTGGCCCGAAGCCACTGGTCTTCAGCGTGGAGAGCATAACCTACATGCTGACGATGGGCCTGCGCAACTTCAGCATTGCCTTCCTGGCGGTGGCGATCCCCTATACCACTAATCCTGGCCACATTGGGGTGGCTTTCAAGCAGCTGGGCCTGCCGGACCAGTTCGCCTACGCGATCGATCTTTCGTTCCGCTTTCTGCCAACGCTGGCGCGCGATTTCAGCGTGACGCTGGATGCTCAGCGCGCGCGGGGCTTCGAGCTGGATAAGCTGCGCGGCGGCATCTTTGGGAGGATTGCCCGCCTGGCCCCCCTGGTAGTGCCTATTGTGATCGGCTCGGTGGTGGGGGCGGAAGATATTGTTAATGCTATGGAGCTGCGTTGCTTTGGCGTGGGGAGACGCACCTGGCTGACAGAGCTGCAGACCCGCCCAGTTGATCGCCTGCTGATGGCCCTGGCCATGACCGTCTTTCTGCTGGTGACGGTGCTGAACATTCTGGGCAACTTCTATACCAGTGGTCCGCTGCACATCCTCCATGAGCAGGGCCTGCCAGCTTTTCTCCTGCATTGAGTTGGCAGTGGGCGAGGCCGGTCCCTCCCGATGACTCCTCCAACCGGCCTCGCTCTCTTTGGACTGACCTCGGGAGGCTGAACTGCAGGCCAGATGGCCCAGGCCGTGCCGGGACTCGGCTTCTCTTGCTATGATATAGACGACAGCTTGTTTTTAGGCGAATGAGGTCCCGGATGAGACGTACGTTTCTGACACGCCTGCGGATCAATGGCTCCTATTATGTGCTTGGGGGACTCCTGTTGCTGCTCGGCGCACCGCTCTATCAGTGGCTCTGGCTGCTGCCGCACGGCTATGGGGAGGCCCTGGCTGCCGCCAACCGTGGTCAGTTGGCGGTCTATGTCCTCTGGCTTCATCTCCATGTGTGGTCTTTCGCTTTCTATCGCCTGCTCCAGATGGTGGCCTTTGCTCTCACTCTCAGCCTGCCTTTCACGCTCTTTCGCATCATTGTTGCCCAGGAGGTCTTGGGACGCGACGAGGAGGGGGCCGGTGTGGCAACAGGCGAGGAAGAGGAAGCCCTCCCTGCCGCAGAGATGGAGATCGCTGATGGCCCACAGACTGATGTTGCTGCCGGCGAGAA
Source organism: Thermogemmatispora aurantia (assembly GCF_008974285.1). GTDB lineage: Bacteria > Chloroflexota > Ktedonobacteria > Ktedonobacterales > Ktedonobacteraceae > Thermogemmatispora > Thermogemmatispora aurantia. The sequence goes on from NZ_BKZV01000005.1 coordinate 305,962, forward strand.
GCCGTTGCCGCAGACAGCCGAGGAACTGCTGGCCGTGCCTTGGCGCGGGAAAGGCTTCGCGGTCATCGCGGCCTGGAGCGGCATGTTGGGTATTCTCTTGCTGGTCTTAGGTAATCTGGCCAGTACGGTCTACCAGATAGGAGTGGCGCGCACTTTCACGGCTGAGGCAGCACTGACTCCGAGTTTTGCGCTGGTGGTGGAGATATGCACGCTCGTAAGCAATACGGCTGGCGGGCTGCTCCTGGCGCTGGCAACGCTGCTGTTCGGGTTCGTTATTGTGCGTAGTGGCCTGCAGCTCTGGCCGCCGCTCTGGGTGGCCTTGGGCTATGTGGCGATTCTGCTGGCGCTCTTCCTGATTGGTAGTGCCGTGCAGGTGGCTCTGGCACCGTCCAGCGGTCAGGCGTTTTTGACGACACCGGCTTTCCTGCTCTTCGCTCTCTGGACTTTATGGCTGGGCCTCATCCTGGTACGGCTGCGACCCGCGCCTGCCTCCTGACGCTGGAGGGCGGGTCGCCGCTCAGGCTAACGCAGTCCTCTCGCTCTCCTGCTCTCCTCCCTGCCTCTCCCCAAAAAAAGAAAGAAACGGGATATCTGAATCCCCACCACCGCGCCCACAGAGTGGTAGAGCGACTCCCGTCCCCTACAGTATAACCTAAATGCCTCTTGTAACACAAGATATATAGGAGAGATTGGATATAAGGTACCCCTGGTTCTCTGCCCCTCGTGTTGCAAGGAAGAGCTGCACTCACAACACTCGGCACGAGAGCCTTGGGAGCCTGAGTGAATAAGGCAGAGCTTTTGAGCGTAACTGCACAAAAGTGTCCAGCGGTCTCAGGGATCTGTCCCGGTTCGCTGAGGAGCAATTGTCGCCCATTCCCGTCTCGCGTTTCCTGGGGAGGGAGCGAAGTGGGACCGACCCGCCAGTTTGCTGCGTCTCTCGCGTCGCCTCCCAGCGGGCCGGCCTCGGATCGTGGACCTAAGCTTAAGCGGGCGGCTCGTCGCTGGCGCCTGTCGAGGAAGACGGGCCTTTCTCCTCGTGGCTGCTCTCGCCGGAAGGACTGGCGGGGCTACTGCTGGCTGTCGACGAAGAGGCGCCGTAGATCAGGTCGGTCAGATCCTTATGCGTGCGCTCAAGGATGCTACGCAGGCGCGCCAGTCGGTTAGGGTCACCTACGGAGGAGCGTCCGGCGATCATGAAGAGGCGGGCCACCTCGCCGGCCTCCTGGCGCAGTGCCTGCAGCTCCGGCGACCAGGAGCGGCCCAGGGCACGCAGTGGCCAGCCTGGATCAGGACGTTCCGCCTCGCGCTGATGCTCGGCCAGAAAAGCGCGTCCAGCTTCGGTGATCGTATAGACCTTGCGCCCCTCGACCTCGCTAGAGGTAATGAAGCCGCGATCCTCCAGCATTTGTAGAGTTGGATAGATCGAGCCAGGACTAGGTGTATAAAAGCCGCCGGCCCGTTCTTCCAGCACCTTCATCATCTCGTAGCCGTGCATGGGGCGCTCTTGGAGCAGCTCCAGCAAGACATATTTCAGATCGCCGCGTCCGAAGACCCGCAGCCGCTCAAAGAAAGCAGCGGGGCCGTGAGGGCCCCGGCCATGTGGGCCGGGGCCATGGGGGCCGAATGGGGGCCGCCCGCGGCGCGCCTGCCAAAAAGGAGGAAAAGGTGGGGTAGGAGGGCGCTGCCAGGGGAAGGGGCCACCTTCATCCCAGCCGTAGTACTGCCAGGCAAAGCGTCGGCCAAACATGAAACTGTACTCCTTTCTCTTCGCGATCTCCAGCGCTGGGCCTTTGCGAGGGATCTCTACGCTCGCAGGGCTGACTACGGCGCCCGAGATAACGATATATCGAAAACCACTGTGCTCAGTATAACGATATATCGTATCCATGTCAAGGGCCCGAAGCTGCCTGCTTGCAGAAGGGAGGGAGGCGTGATAGGATAAATTGACGAAAAGGGAGCAGAGGGAGAGCCAGCTCACCAGCCAGTGCAGCGTAGACAGCAGCCAAACATACCCCGCGACGGTAGAGAGCCGAGAGACTTGTCGACAGCATTCACCGACCGTGTATAGTTTCTCTTAGGTTAGGGAAATCTGAAGAGAGGTAGACGTCGTTTGTCAGTTAAGACTGGAATCAGCCACAGGAGATGTGAGGTGCCAGAACAGTATTATCGCCCAGGAGAGCGGCACGTCGGAAAGCGAGTCGTCACCATTGGCGGAGGCTCTGGAACCTTCGCCCTCCTTTCGCATCTCAAAAAGTACCCGTATAACATCAGTGCCATCGTCACCATGTCGGACAGCGGAGGGAGTTCGCGTCGCCTCATGGATGAATTTCGGCGTCAATTACCGCTGGGGGACCTGCGGATGTCGCTTGTGGCCCTGGCGCGCAATGGCGCGCTGTGGCGTGAGGTCTTTATGCACCGCTTTGAGAGCACAGATGAACAGGGAGAGGGGAAAGGAGGAGTTGGTGGCCACAGTCTGGGGAATCTCATTCTCAAGGGTCTCCAGGATATCAACAATGGCGACCTCATGCTGGCCATTGAGGATGCGCAAGAGCTGCTCAATACTGCCGGGCGGGTGCTGCCAGTCACCCTGACGCAGACGACCATCTGCGCCGACCTGGAGGATGGCACCACTATTTGTGGCGAAACCGAGATTGACACGCGTGGCAAAAAGAACCTGGGGCCACTATCGCCCATTGTCCGCCTGCGTATGGTGCCCGAGGATGCTCCGGCCTGTCCCCAGGCCATTCGCGCCATCCGCCGGGCTGATGTCATCATCATTGGCCCGGGCGATCTCTACACGAGTCTCATTCCTAATCTCCTCGTCAAGGACATTGCGCGCGCCGTGCGTGAGTCCGAGGCTGAGAAGGTCTATGTCTGCAATCTCATGACCAAGCACGGAGAGACTGACGGCTACAAAGCCTCCGATTTTGTCAGCGAGATCCATCGCTACCTGGGAGGCCGTGTCGACCGGGTGATCGTCAATGATGGCCCATTCCCTCCCGAAGTGCTCCGCACCTATGCCGAGGAGAAGAGCGAGCCGGTGGCCGTCGACCGCGCCCGTTTAGCGAAGCTCGTGCCAAACGTCGTCATCGGTCATTTCAATCTCGAAGATGACATGTTGGCTCGCCATGATCCCGAGCGTCTGGTGAGGGCTATTTTCCCATCTGATCCCTTCTAGCTCCAGCCTGCCTTGCTCTCTCTTCCGGCCTTGCCGCTTTTGCTTGCAGTTGGCCTCTCTCTGTCTTCGGGCCGAGCGGCGGCTGTCGGTCACCGCTGGGGCTGGGGCCGCGTTTTGAAGGCCGGGCCGGTCAGGCGCGGGCCGGTAGTGTAGCGGTCTGCCGTAAGATCAGCTGATCGCCCGCCAGAACACCAGCAGAGGAGCCTACCTTAGACGCGAAGCGAGGCCAGCGCTGCAGGCAGCTGCAAGCGGATGAGCGGCCTCGCCTCGTCTGGTGGCCAGCGCTCTCGCCTGCGCCCTCAACTGGGGAAGGAAGAAAACGAGGAGCTGCGACTACTGGGGTCTGGCTTGCTGCTCGATTCCTCGTGTCTCCCATCCTTCACCAGCCGGCTGAGCGCGTGCTGGCGCCTTCTTCCTGCTACGGTAAGGTGCGGGCGATCTGCTCGAACTCCTCACGTGGGAACGCTCGCATGGTCTGGCTTCGTAGGCTGCCTTGAGCGATGATGCCAAGAATCAAGCGCGCGGCAGTCTGATCGTCAGGAGCCTCGGTAATGATGACATAGTCGTACTGGCCCATGACAAGATAGAAGCCGATAAGCCTGCCTCCTGCTTCCTGGAGCGCCTTCTCGAACATCTGAAGACGTTCGGGGGCATTCTTGGCTTCCCTGATCCCTTGCTCGGTTAGATTGACCAGACTGATGTAGGTTGGCATTGAAGGACCTCCTCGCCCTTGACAGGTCTTCAACTCAAGATAGAGCGCTACGGGGTCAGCCTTCTGTTGCAATTGTACATTCCCAGTTGCACTTTCACAAGCTCTACTGCCAGCCTGTCAATCCTTTCTTAACCAGTAATTCTCCAGCTGTCTCTCTTTCAGGCTGAGGGACGCTGGAAGAAGAAGCGATGTTCGCAGTAGCCGGCCAGCATGCCCACTAGCGAGAAGAGGGCATTGGTGTGTCCAGGCAGCGAGCCAAGGACAACCAGGCCACTATCGAGCAAGAGGTAGGCCAGCATGGCCAACACCATCCCAAGATAGGGGCGCACGAACCAGGTGATCAGCAAGAAGAGGGGTTGGCCTCGTGAGGTGGACTGGCGCAGAGAGACCAGGCAACTCACGCAACCCCCGAGCAGGCCGTAGGCCAGGACCAGCCAGGGCACACCGAACGGGGCGAAATCTGGTGTAAAGACCTCCTGCCCGAAGCCCAGTCCCTCGCCAATGGCCAGGGCCAGCACGGCCAGGAGGAGGAGGGCATGGTAGACGGCCAATGCCAATAGCCAGCCCTGTGGAGCAGGACGGATGGCAGTAGGGGTGGAAGATGGCTCTGGCGCGCCTGGCGATGGCGCAGGAGATGACGCTACTGGCTCGGGTGAGGTTGCGGCGACCGGCGCCTGGCTGAGAGAAGCTGGACTGGCGCGCTCCCGTTCATCTTTGCCTGAGACTGCCACAATCGGCTCTGTATCCAGCTCATCGCTCTCCGCTGGAGAGTGCGAGCCTGCCAGTCCTCCAGGCCCGCTGGCGGAACCTTGCCTGGCCCTTTCCCCTGATGACTCGGCGGACGTGCTGGCCCGGCCTTCCAGGTCCAGCAGATAGCTCTCCGGTAGCTTCTGGCGGCGGGCGCTTTCCAGCAGGTGCCGCACATAGGGATCACCTGCGTAGCGCTCGGGTAGGCGTAGGTGGAAATACTTGCGGACCGTTGCCGAAGCGATGTAGGTTGTGCAGGTAATCTCGCGCTGGCGTAAAGGCTCATGGACTACCACCGTCAGTGGCTCGAAGAGGCCGATTGGAGGGACCGCATCATGGACCTTATCGAGGGGAACCACGCCGTCCTCGGCTGGCAAGGCCAACCGGCGTGGCACGCGATAGAGCATGCCCCAGACCGCGGCAGCCGGGTCGCTACTCGGCAAGATCGAGGCGACAACGTCGCCCGTAGCCGTGCGCACCGTGCCGAAACCTAGCTCATAGCCTTTGAGCATGCCCGGCCCGTAAGGCAGGGCCAGCCCGTCCAGCAATTGCGGACTGTTCAGTACCACTGTATCCATCTCTGGGCCGTACTCAAACAGCCAGAGGAATTCATTGCGCTCCTGTCCCAGCTGCGTTGAGGCGACCACCTCCTCCTTCTCCGCTACCTGGCTGGCAACAGGAAGTGGCGTCTCTTCCAGTGAACTGTATTCTTCGGGGACAGGAGGCGCAGCCGGGGCCTCCTCGGGGAACGGCGCACCTCCATCCGTCAGACGGGGGCCAAAGACGCTCCCCGTCTCGCCCAGCGCCAGCGAAGGCGGGCGTGGCGTACTGCTGCGCACAATGGGCACGCCTGGCGCCACAAAGTCGTCGCCTCGTCGGCGCTTCTCTCCACGTCCCTCGCGTCCCTCACGCCCCTCACGCATCTCTCTTCTCTCCCTTCGCTCTCTCTCGATCGGAGCCTCGCGCTCCCTCTCGTGTTCGCGTGCTGGCTGTGCCTCGCCTGACTGACTCTCCTGCCGCTCTCCCTGAACTGGCTGCTCAGCATCACCGTGCATATCACTTCCCCCTTCCAACTCCAGGCGCGGTGCCTGACCCTTCTCCCCCGCCCCAGACCTTGCCATCGCCCCTGACTGCGGCAGTGCGCCGCGCCGTTCCGTATCATGCCTGGTCATGACCTGGCGTCGACCCTCATTTCCACATCAGCCCGTGCCCGGCCAGCCTGGCGGATCGCAAGATTGTCCCGTCCCACGCCTGCCCCGCTCCGCTGGCCGTTCCCTCCCTGCTTACACTCCGCTGCTCCGCTCTGCTCTGGCCTGCGCTGCCGTTGCCCGTCGTTACCTGCCAGGCCATCAGTCCCCTCTGCAGACGAGGCCGGGAGCCGGACGGAGGTGCCCCAGTCTTCTCCTCCCCTGGCCGGTAGTCCCGACTCTGCGCTGTGATGCTATGCACCCCGTGGCGCCCCTGCCCTGGCCTCCCTCTGCCTGGCTCTACGCGCTCTACCCAAAGCAAGCGAGCATAATGCGGAGATGCTGTAAGAGGTGGTTTCACTACTGCAATTGATAGGATACACATTTGAATCGCTTTCGCCAAGTCTGCAGGACCTGTGGCTAGTGAGAGTCACTGAGCGGCTCCTTATTGAAAAAGCCGCGCTCGGTCACAATAGCGGTGACCAGCTCGCCGGGGGTGCGATCGAAATAGAAGTTGCGCACCTCGATGCCGGGGATTGGCTCTTCCAGCACCTCTTCAGGCTCTTTCTCTTCCAGTAGGGAGAGGTCACCGGTCCAGGGCTGGGAGGAGATTTTCAGCGATTCGCATAGGACGTAGAAAGGGATGCCGTAGCCACGGCTGGCCCAGGCCAGGAGTGCGGTACCGGCTTTATTGATGACATCGCCGTTGGCGAGGACGCTGTCGGCGCCGACCACTACGGCGGTGCAGTCTGGAAGAAAGATGGCGGCCTCGGCGTCAGTAATGAGCGTGACGGCGAGGTTCAGATTCTGCAGGCGGCGAGCCACCTCTCGACCTTCATAGCGGGGGCGACCCTCCAGGACGATAACCCGTTTAATCTGGGAAGCACAGGCGTGCAGGGCCTCCAGGACAGTCCCCGAGAGGCTATGCGTCATCAAGGTGCCGGCCAGCAGCGGGCGAGCATGAGCGATGATCGCTTGCGGCGCGCGCTCATACTCTTCGCGCAAACGCGCTGCCTCCTGAGCCATGCCAGCCAGTCCCCCCGGGGCCTGGAGGATACGCCGGACCGCGCCGGCGATAGCGGCCATCGCCGGGCGGGCCTGCCTCAGCTCCTCACCCGCGGCACGGATCTGGGCCAGTCTCTCTTCTTCTGACGAGCCATGAGGAGCGCGTGCCAGCTCTTCCAGGATGGCAATTGTCTCGCCCACCAGCCAACGTGAGCCATGTTCGCGGTCATTGCGTACAGCCTCAATGCGCTCCTGAAGCTTATTCATGCTTCTCTCCCTTCGTAGTTGGATCTTGGCTTTCGGGCCAGGTCGCTGCCATTACTAGTTATTATCGCGCTCTCCCTCGAGACGTGCAAAGGGTCAGAAGGACTGGCTTTGCATGGCGAGGTCCCTCTCAGGGCCTCTCATGGTCCTGTTTCTGGGCCAGGTCAGCTCTGATTGGTTCGGTTTTTGCCGTCTGCATTGGCTCTTGTGATTCGCTGCCTGGTGCACTACACTGCTAGTGTATTGGTATGAGCCAATGCTGGAGGGGGAAAAACATGCGACACTCACGCCCATTTGAGCACCGCTCGCGCTCGTGGTCCGCTGCTCCTGCTGCCTCCGTCTTTGTTCGGCTCGATCGCAGTAGCAGTGTGCCGCTCTATCGGCAGATCTATCAGCAGTTGCGTGAGGCGATACTCTCCGGGGCCTTGCCCGAAGGGGCCCGCCTGCCCACAGAGCGAGCTTTAGCGCGCGAGCTGGGAGTCAATCGTACAACGGTCATGAATGCTTACAACGAGTTGGCGAGCGAGGGCCTCATCGAGGGACATGTTGGGCGTGGGACGCTGGTCCGGCGCAGCCTGCTCGCTCTGGAAGACGAGGAGTGCGAACCTGCTATGCCTTCCTGGCTGCTGGGACTGGCCGCCGGTGAGAGTGAGGTGCTTGGGCCTGACGCGCGCGTGCTCAGTGAGCTGATGGCGCTGGCTGAGTATGGCGGGATGATCTCCTTTGCCAGTGCCATGCCAGAGCCGGCCTTGCTGCCGGCAGAGCTGTTCCGCGAGATCTGTCAGGATTCGCTTCTCTCTGCCCGTCAGGAGGCGCTTGGTTATTGCCCGGTGGAGGGCTTGCAGAGCCTGCGTCAACAGGTGGCCCTGCGCATGCGTCGGCGGGGCGTGCCCGTGGATGCCGGGCATATTTTGATTCTGTCTGGCTCGACACAGGGTATCGGCCTTGTTGGGCGCTTTCTGCTGCGCCCCGGAGATGAGGTCGTGGTCGAGGTCCCAACCTATATCGGGGCCATCCAGGCTTTTCGGGCCTTGGGGGCGCGAGTCATTGGCATCCCGCTGGATAGCGAAGGACTGCGCCTGGATCTTTTGGAGAGCGTACTGGGGCGCCACCGCCCGCGACTGATCTATACGCTGCCGACCTTTCAGAATCCGACAGGCGTGGTGATGTCGCCTGAGCGTCGCCGGCGCTTGCTGCTGCTCTGTCGGCGCTATCAGGTACCAGTGTTGGAGGACGATGCCTACGGTGAGCTGTATTTTGATACGCCACCGCCTCCGCCGCTGAAGGCCCTTGATAGCAACGAGCAGGTAATCTACCTGAGCACCTTCTCGAAAATGCTGGCGCCGGGCCTGCGGGTGGCCTGGCTGGCCGGGCCGGTGCCGATGATTGAACGCCTCTCGTTGCATAAGCAGGTCTTTGACCTGAATACCAACGCCTTTGGTCAGTGGCTGGTTGCTGAGGTATTGCGGCGTGGCTGGTTGGATGGGCATCTGCGGCGCCTCAGCGCTGCCTATCGACGCAAGCGGGATCTTATGCTCCAGGCTATTGAGCACTACTGGCCCCGTGAGATACGGGTGACTCCGCCGGGAGGGGGCTTTCATCTCTGGTGCCGTCTCCCCGCCGGTCTGCGGGCGCGTACCCTCCTGCGTGAGGCGGCGGCTGAAGGGGTGGCTCTCCTCAATGGCGAGCCTTTTCATGTCGATGGGGGTGGCCAGCAGTATGTCCGCCTGAGCTATGCCTATCCCCAGGAAGCGCAGATCGAGGAGGGCATCCGTCGCCTTGGCATAGTGCTGAAACGTCTCTTGCTGCAGCGTAGTCAGGAGCAGATGCGCTCCTCTCCTCCTGAGCATATTCCAATGGTCTAAGCGAGAACCGTGTGACCTCCACTCGGGACCCTGGGTTTGAGCGCCAGCTGCAGCGGCGCTGGCTGGCTCTCTGCTCTAACAGGCGTTTGTTGACAGCCTCCGCCCGGTATCGGAAAATGGTGACCGGGTAGGCCGGCGCTGTTGTTCAGATGGTGAGCCGGCTGGGTGTGGCTGGACCGGGACCGCCTCCCCTCTGGCCCTCACTGGCGCTGGTGAGCGGCTGAGAGCTGCCGACTGACTACCACCTGCTCGCTTATGATCGCTGGCTGGCGCCAAGGGAGCCGTTTACTTCTATGTATCCTGTCATCGTCTGGGGAGCCAGGCCCGTTCTGGTCGTGACCTCGATGGACTTGCGAACGAACCTGGCGAGCTGCAACGGCTTGCAATCCTGATCCTGATCCCTGGCCGGCTGTGGATGAGGCCGACGGTACGAGAGCCAAGAACGAGAGGAGTGTGTCTGGAGTTGAATCGTCTGACTGCTCCGGGCAAGCGGCTGTTTTTAAGCGGCGATGAGGCGGTGGCGCGGGCCGCTCTGGAGGCTGGCGTCCATGTGGTGACTGGCTATCCAGGCAATCCTGGCGGGGGGGCGCTGGCGGCGCTCTTGCCGCTGGCGGCGCGTTTTGGCCTGGCCGCCGAGTGGAGCGTCAATGAAAAGGTGGCGCTGGAAGTAGCCGCGGGAGCCGCCTGGGCTGGCAGAAAGAGCCTGGTGACGATGAAGATGTCGGGCCTCAATGTGCTGGCAGATTCGTTGCTCTCAATCGCTCACAGCGGCGTCAATGGAGCGCTGGTGATCTATGCTGTGGATGATGTCGGGGTCTTCTATGGAATGGTTGAGCAGGATTCGCGCTACTATGCGCTCCTGGCGAGCGTGCCGCTGTTGATGCCAGCCAGCCCCGAGGAAGCCTATGCGATGACTCTTCTGGCTTTCCGGGCTTCGGCCCAGACTGGGGCGCCGGTGCTGCTGCTTGGAACGACGGTGGTGGCGGCCTCTCAGTCATGGATCAGGGTGGCACCTCTGAAGCGCCCCGCCGTTGAGGAGCCAGCCAGCTTCCAGCGCGATGTGGCACGCTTTACAAAGGCTGTCCCTCAGTGGTGTCGCGAGCAACATGCCGCAGCCCTGGCGCGCCTGAAGCAGGCCGGCGCGCTGCTGAGTGAGGTCAATGGACGAGAGGAACCGACCGCCTCAGCGCAGGCGCCTCTCCCTCGGGGGAGGAATATCGGTGTAGTGGTAGCCGGGGTAAGTGCGGCTTATCTGGCCGAGGTACAGGCTCGTCTGCATGCGGCACCCCCGCTGGCGGTCTTCAAGCTGGGCCTGATTCATCCCCTGCCTCGCGAGGAACTAGAAGCTTTCCTGGCTCCGCTGGAGGCGGTGCTGGTTCTGGAGGAGCTGGAGCCGCTGATCGAAACCCAGATGGCGGCCCTGATCGCGGAGCACAATCTACGGGTCCACTTGCTGGGCAAGCGTAGCGGGCTACTGCCGCGCGTAGGCGAGTACAACCAGGCGCAGGTAGCGCGGGCGCTGGCCGCCTTGTTCGAGACGGCTGGCTATCGTGAGAGCGCCGCTGAAGCGCAGGCTCTGGCCGCACAGTTGTCGGCTCTGCCCGAGCCGGGCGGCTTTTTGGCTCCTTTGCCGCGTACCCTGGAATTCTGTCCCGGCTGTCCACACCGGATGACGTATTACGCGCTCAAACGGGCACTGCAGACCGCTGGCTACCAGCCCGATGAGGTGATCACAACCGGTGACATCGGCTGTACTATCCTGGGCATGCATGCCCCGCTCTCGGTCTGCTGGACCGAGGTCTCGATGGGGGCCAGTCTGGGGATTGCTCAGGGGCTGAAGTACGCTGGCATCGAGCGTCCAGTGCTGGCGGCGATGGGCGATAGCACCTTCTTTCATGGAGGCATCGCCGGGCTGCTGAACGCTGTTCAGGCGGGAGTGCACCTGACCTTGCTTTTGCTGGATAATGGCCTGACGGCGATGACCGGGCAGCAGCCAAATCCGGGATCGTGGCAGGCTGGTACCGGACCAATGGCGAAGCCGCGGGCTGATATTGAGACAATTGTGCGCGGCTGCGGCGTAACCTTTGTGCGCGAAGTCAATCCTTATGAGCTGGAAGCAACGGTGGCGACGCTGCGCGAAGCCCTGGCCTTCCCAGGAGTGGCAGTAGTCATTGCGCGCGCACCATGTACGGTCCCAGGTCGCTTGTTACCCGGCCAGGAGGCGCCGTTTCAGATCGATGAGGCGCGCTGTTGTGCTGGACGTGGTTGCGACGAGCTGCCCTGTTATTATGAAGTCGGTTGTCCCTCAATAGTACTGATGCCAGCAGAGGAGGGCGCCAAGGAGGGACTGAAGGCCAGGAGTGAGCTACGGGTGCGCATTGATCCTCTGAGCTGTGTGGCCTGCGGACTGTGTGCCGCTGCCTGCCCGTTCAAGGCCATCAGACCGCTAGCAGCGGCAGAGAGCGATCACAATGAGCAGAAGGAGATGGCTTCTGCATGGCCATCTCTTCTGGTGCAGGAGTAAAGTGCTTATGCCCGAGTCTCCTGAGCGTGATCTGCGCTGGCAAGCTCTGGTTCTGGCCGGAGTCGGTGGCCAGGGGTTGCAGACTACTCTGGAGGTGTTGGCGCTGGCTGCCGACGAAGTTGGCCTGACGCTGCAGACCTTTGCCCCCCTGAGCCTGGCCCGGCTGGCTGGCAGCGCTTGCTGTCATCTGCGCTTCGGCCCGGTCCCTACACCACGCATCGCGCCCGGGCAGGCCGACCTGCTGATCGTCTTGGAGATGAGCGAAGTGCTGCGCGTACTGCCCCTGGCGCGTGCCGGTGCCCTGGCCTTTATCTCTACCTGGCGCCGACCCCCGCTGGCGGCGGGCCTGCAAGGCCAGCCCTATCCCGATCAGGAAGCCCTTGCCGCCGCTTTGCGGAGAGGCGGAGTGACGGGAATCTTTGTGGAACCCCGCTGTTGTGGTTGGTCGCGTGCCGGGGAAGAGGAACCGAAGAGCGAGGAGGTTCCTCCCGGCTTGCTCTCTCTCTTCATGCTAGCCGTCTGTTGCAGCGCCACGGGCCTGCTCCCTTATGCCGCCTTGGAGCACGCCCTGGCCCAACGTCTGGAGGAAGAGCCTGCAGTCGCGGCGGTGGCGCGGCCCCTCTTCGCCTGTGCCTGGCAGCGCGGCGCGCTGCTCAGCCTTCCGCCAGGGGCTTGACAAATCCTTGTGGCTGCGGTAATATGCATACGCAAGCACGGTCAACGCTGTACTGATGCTGCCTGGCAAACCAGCCTGTTGGGGTGTCGTTCAACGGTAGGACTGCCGACTCTGGATCGGCCAATCGGGGTTCGAATCCCTGCACCCCAGCCAGTCGGAGAGGCAAGATCGCCTCTCCTTTTTTGTTTGCCTTCTGGCCGGCGGTGAGGAACAATAGACTGAGGAACCTGGTTCCAGAAGACGAGAAGGAGCAGGCAGAACGCACAACCCGAAAGTGGTGGATTACCGCGAGAAAAACGTCCGAAACGATTGGCTGGCTCTGTCGTATACCAAGTAGATACGTTTTCTATCTGGTGTGAGTCTTCCCCGAGCCTGTATTGTGGTATCAAGCTCCACAGAGTTGGAATACTCTTAGAAAGACTGATTGTGGTTGAGATCCACAGAGCCTGACTAGAGCGGAGAGCGTTTCCGAGAAGCTCCTGCCTTCAGATTGGTGGGGGAGTAGTCGACTGATCCTGTCAAGCAAGCAAGAATGTAAAGAAAGGGGCATCACCATCGATGTCGACTGGCGCAAGCAGTGATCCTACCGCTAGAGCAACGTTCGAACCAGCCGGCAAAACATCGCTAGAAGAAGAAATGCGCTCCGCCGCGCGCTGGACGCGCCGGCGTGATATCCCGCTGGCGATTCTGGCCTGGATGGCCCTCGCCGCCCTGGCCCTCTGGGGCATCAGCCATATTGCGCACTCGCTGCTCATGCTGGTGATCGCCGCTTTACTGGCCTATGCGATTGCTCCTGCGGTGCGCTTATTGGACCGCTTTGTGCCTCGGTTTGTGGCTATTCTACTAGTGTATCTTGTAGTGCTTGGCGGGCTAAGTGTTATCCTCTACTTTGTAATTGAAACCACTATTGAACAGATCGTCTCACTAGCACATTATGTGCAGCAAATGCTGACTCCTCGACCTGGTGGCTCAGTAACTCCGCTAGAGGAGATCCTCAACCGCTTTGGCATTAGCACCAGCCAATTGAGCGATTTGCGCCAGCAGCTCTTTAACCAGCTAGAGAACGTGGCCACCAGCGCCCTGCCAATTGTCACCGGCGTCTTCGAAGGGGTTCTCGACATCGTCATTGTGATGGTGCTGAGCATCTATCTGCTTATCGATGGCGAGCATGCGGTGCGCTGGTTGCGGCGCGGCGTACCGGCGCGGCAGCGGGCGCGGACCCGTTTCTTTCTGGATACAGTCGAGCGAGTGGTTGGGGGCTATATCCGTGGTCAGCTGCTGCTCTCGACGCTGGTCGGAGTGCTGGTCGGCCTGGGGATGTTCATCCTGCAGGTTCCCTATGCGGTCTTATTAGGCGTACTGGCCTTCCTGCTGGAGTTTATTCCGGTCTTAGGGACACTCACCTCGGGAGCGATCTGTGTGCTCATCGCCCTTAGCCAGGGCTGGCTAACGGCGGTGCTGGTGCTGGCCTACTTCATCGGGGTGCATATCATCGAAGGGGATGTCATCGGACCGCGCATTGTCGGGCGCGCCGTTGGTCTGCACCCAGTGGTTTCGCTCTTTGCCCTATTGGCGGGGGCCGAGCTATTCGGAGTGATCGGAGCCATTTTTGCTGCGCCCCTGGCGGGCGTGTTGCAGACGCTGCTGGTGGCTGTCTGGCAAGAGTGGCGCAGCCTGAATCCTGAGCAATTTGAGGAGCCGCCAGTGCCGCTGCCAGCGCTGACTTCCTTTCCCGTGAAAGCGGAAGCGACCGGGCCGGGCGCGCCAACTCCGTCGATGACGGAGGGACCCGGGGAGGCGAGCAGGGCCAGCGGTGCCGATGGAGGGAAATCAATGGAAAGGCTGGTGAGGACCAGCGGTGGAGAAGATAGAGAGGATGATCGTCATCAGGCCACCAGCATTCAAGACTCTGTGGAGGTGCCACCGACTCCCTCAGCCTCGGATCACCTGCTCTAACTCTGAAGTGCTATACAGTGAAACCGAAGCGTCATGAGCCGCAGGTACCCCCGCTTTTGCCACCTCTGTGGAACCCCGCTGGCGCTGGTAGGGCGATATCTGATTTATCCCAACGGGCTGGTCATCTGCCCGGCCTGCGAAGGCACGGCGCCGCGCTGTCAGCGTTGTGGTCTACCAGGGCGGCATCTGGAGCAGGTGGGCGGAGCGCTCCTCTGCCCCACGTGCCGTGCCCAGGTAGCCTTCTGTGCCTGTTGCGGTCGGGCCTTGCTGCAGGCCGCTTATGTGATCGGAGACTCGCCGCTCCGGTATTGCCAGCGCTGCCTGGAGGAGCGCCCCCGCTGCGATGTCTGCCAGGCGCCTTTAAATGAGCAGGGGCGCTTGCTGCCTGGGCGACATGGCGCATCACGCCGCTGCGCCGCCTGTTGGGCTGAGGCTGTGCATAGCCCGGATGAGGCGGCGCCACTCTATCAGCGCATCTTTCTCCTGCTGCCGCAAGAACCGGGGCTGACGCTACCTGCTCTCCCCCGTCTTCACCTGTGCGAGCGCGCGCTGCTGCAGGAGCTGCATCAGCAGCGTCAGAACAGCTTGCAGCCTGGTGAGGAAGGGGGGGTCGGCGACCCACACTTGCTTGGCATTTTTTTGCAACAGGGCCGGGAGCAGGATATCTACATCGAGCACTATTTGCCGCGCGATCTCTTTCAAGCGGTAGTAGCCCATGAGCTGGCTCATGCCTGGCAAGCCTGGCAGGGCCTGGAGGGGCTGCCGCTGATGGTAGGTGAAGGCTTTGCTGAGTGGACGGCCTACCATGTCTTGCAAGCCCTCGGTGAGGAGCGCATGGCCCGGCGCTTGCTGCGTCGTCGAGATCTCTATGGCCAAGGTCTCCAACGCTTTTTAACGCTGGAACAGCAACAGGGCCGCGCGGCAGTGCTGGCCGCCGCCCGTGGCTCTCTCCCGTTGTAGGAACAACGAACCTCCTTAGTAAGATCACCTCTCATGTCGCCGCTGCTGCCTGCCTTTGGGCTTCCTCAAGACTTTGCTCCGCCTGTTGTCGTTTCCCCTGCTCAGCAGCTTTCCTCGCCGTCGGCGATAAAAGCGACTCCGGGGAAGCGCAGCGTGACCTGCCATCGCGTGAGGTGGTTCTGGCGCTCACCGGAGAGAGCGGGCACTGACGCCTGACGGGGAATGGCGTCTGTTGTCGCTTCTTGTTTCCCTGGTGTGTCAAGGATGCTGATGGACCGCCGAGCGGGCTGTCGGGTGATTGTCTACACGATGAACACAAAAAGTATGCTCAACTTTATACAAAGGTTTTCTATACAGACAATTATAGGTATGCATCCCTTGCTTTATTGTATATACTATGTTATATATCTGTATGTGGTTTGCATACGCAGGAGGTTAAATAGACCATGCTCTCACTCACGGTGTATCAAGAATGCCAGCTTGCCACAGCGGGACCTGCGGCGATGGGGCGCGCTGTGGGGCCGCTGTTGTCTGCGCCCGCGCAAGGTTTCCCCGTAGAAGAGCCAGCAAGCAGTGAGCGAGAGGAGCAGGCTGACCAGCAGCAGCTACTCATTACACGAGTGCTGCGTGGTGATGGAGACGCCTTCAGCGACATTGCCCTGCAGTACAGCTCGCTGATGTTGCGAACGGCCTTCATGATCGTGGGTGATCGAGACGCTGCTGAGGACATCGTACAAGACGCGCTCATTCAAGCATGGCATCACCTCGCTGATCTGCGTGAAGCCGGAGCTTTGCGCCCCTGGCTGGTGCGTATTGTGGTGAATCAATGCATCAGCTTCAAGCGTCGTCTGGCGCGCTCCAGCGCCTTCCTGCGCCAGGCACTCTGCGATCTGGAGACGGACCTGCTGGCCCGCACCGCCGAGCTGCACAAAGGCTCGATTGAGCGCAGTTGGGATCTGGCGCGGGCCGTCGAGGAGTTGCCTACCAAGCAACGCGTCGCTATTGTCTTGCACTACTATAGCGGTATGACCTTACCGGAAATGGCTCGGGCCTTGCACATCTCCGAGAATACGCTGAAGAAGCGTATCCAGAGCGCCCTCTCCAATCTGCGTCAGGCCCTCGTGAGCGATGCGAGTGACCATGTGGTCGCTTCTCGTCCGCTCTCGGAGCGCTATTTCACGACAGCGACTCGGCGGTCCTGAGCGCAAGGAGCGGCTGGCCATCGAAGCGTACTGCGTTGTTGATCCCGAGCAGACTGAGCACCGTAGGAGCGACGTCCATCACAGTAATCTCGTGCATGTCGTTCACTTTTGGCTCATGGTGGAGGAGGTTACCGATGAGTAAAACGCCATCCTTGCGATGGGTCCCCGAGATAGCACGCCTCGCCGCCTGCGTTGTCAGCAGCGGCACATATAAGTCGTCACCGATCGCGAAATCGCTCTGGAGTTCGAACAGAAGATCCGGCAGCCGCTCCAAATATCTGCCCTGATAGACTTCCTCGCGTTTGCGTACCCAGCGGAGCAACGGGCGACCGCGCGAGCGTAGATCCTGGATCTCTTTCTGCAAACTCGTGCGCACCTCCTCGTAGTCTCGACCTTGTTCTTCGAGGCCCTGACGATTGAGGGTCACACCGCCGAAAGGCCCATCGCCTCCCAGGCTAAAGGCGCGTGCCAGAGAGTGCTCTTCATCGATGAGGTGGGACCGCGAGCGGGCTGGCGGCTGATGTTCGCGCACCGCAAGACCGACGTGAGTCAGCAACTCGTCGGAGGCCAGGTAGCCGCGCAAGCGTGCCGGAAGAGGGCGCTCTAGCAGTCGTGGGCTACGGCGCTGGACCACGAGCAGGCCTTGTCTCCGTAGCCACTCGTTGAGATGTACCCGTTGGTGGCTGCGGCGCCCGTGACCATAGGCGCTGACAACGAGCAGTATGCTCTCGGCTGGCAGCGCTGCCCGTACTTCGCCTACGATGTGATCACAGAGACGATAGAAGCTTTGGATGCGTGTTAGATGCTCACTCTGCCCTGGGTAGGCAGGATCACTGAGATCGCTGTAGTGCCAGAAAAGGTGCTGGACCACGTCCAGCGCATTGAGCTGCAGAAAGAAGAGATCCCAGCGCTCCTGTTGCAGTAGTTCCAGGCCAAGGGCGGCCTGTTGGAGGGTGCAGCTCACCAGCTCGTGGTAAAAGGTCCGCAACTGCTCGCGCCGCGCAGCCTGTTCAGCCAGCCGTGGCAGGGCAGGAAAGGCAAGGCTTAGCTCGTACTCTTCGGGGGTAATGCTCATGCTGCCATCGTGTGGCGAGAGTGCCAGCATGACACCGTTGACAGGCCAGGCGGGATAAGCTAGATAGGGGTTGAGCACGCAGATCCGCTTGCCGCTGGCGCTGGCCAGATCCCAAAAGGTGGTGCCGCAGGTGAGAGCGAGCGGCTCTTCGGCGTCGTGACCTGCCGGCTCCAGGCCGCTGATAGGAAGAGAGAGCAGGCCGTGGTTGGCGGGGTTCAGGCCGGTGTAGAGACTGCCCCAGGCCGGATAAGTGTCCGGCGGGATACTAGAGGTGAGTTCGAGGAAAGGCGACTCCAGCATGAGGCGCCGCAGATGAGGCAGGGCTGGACCATAGACTCGTAGCAGGTCTGCGTCCAGGCCATCGAATCCCAGGATAACCACTTGTGTCATAGCTTTTCACCTTCTCTCTCTCGCCGAGATGCTTGGCCCGGTCATCATCGGGCCGGGTTCTCTTGTGGCTGGTCGGCTAAGAGTCGCCGCTGCTGTTGCTCCCAGTAGTGGAGAATCTCGCTGATCATCTCTGGCTCGCAACGCACCTGAAAAATGGCGCGCTGCGTCACTGTTTGCAAATGATCCAGAATGGCACGATCAAGCCGCCGTGCCGTGGCCAGGGTCAGGGTCCCTCGCTCGGCCCCAATGGGGACACAGCGGTACCGCTGCGCCAGCTCATAGGGCAGCAGATGGAGCAGGCGCAGCGAGGGATAGCTGGAGAGGAAGGCGAGGTAAGGCAGCTGACTTTCGGCCTGATCTTGATCCTCCTCGGGTACTGCCGCTTCCTCGCTCGGCCTGGTCTGGCTGAAGCTCTGCGGGTCTCGATCTCCTTCGATCAGGCGTGGCTGTCGCCGTTGTAGCTCGCCTAAAAATTGACGCGCAGCCTCTCCGGCAAGACAGCGTGCGCTGTGCTCGACATCGGCCAGCAGCGGACGCAGACGCTGCATAACAGCCTCCGCTCCCGCCAGCGTGGCTGAACGTAGCAGCAGGACACACTCGCCCTCTAGAGAGAAAATCTGGTCTCGGGCGCGAATCTGCTGCCGGATACGCCGCACGGCTCGCTCCAGTGCCGCTGCTGACTGCTCGCTTGCCTGAAGATGGATCAGGGCAAATGGCTCTTCCTCCGTCGTCTCGCCTGGGTTGGCCGCTGCCGATGTGAGGGTGGCCTCTCGATCTCGCGATCCTGTGTGCTCCTCGTCCTTCACATTATCCTCCTCTACAGGCGCCAGCTTCCTGCCACGCGCCTGCCCGTCTACGACGGGGCTAAGCATGCGATACATGCCGCGTATGTAGTATACTATTTTCGTGAAAATAGTGGTTATCTATTCTGGTAGAGGAGCAGTTAAAATAATTTCCTTAAAGTAAAGAAAAATATGTATTTCCTGTTTTCTATTGTTAACCGGGAAGCATAAGATATTACCTGATCACAACTAAACTTCTCTTCTCAAGACTGCAGGGGGCATGCCATACTGTGGCAGGTATACGGCGGCCAGGTCAGAGCTTCCCTTTCTCCCCTTGCGTGCGAACGAACGCTCACAGGCTGAGCTGATCATGGCCGCCCCTTCCTAAGCCAGGCCCGCGCCTGCGGCAAACCAGCGTGAGGCCGGCAGGTAGCAAAGTTAAAGCTAAGGAAGCAGGCGAGAAGATGCTGCTGGGAGGTAGCAGGGAGCATGAATGATTATCTCATTGGGTGGAGAATTCGCTGGAGTCCAATGCTAGCCCCCGATCAGGGCATGGTTCCCGATGCCACCGTCTTTGCGCGAGTCGAAGAGGGCGAGCTGGCGACCTGCCAGCCGGAGCCCGTGATCAGCGAGGAGGCCGCTCAGAGCCTGGCGCGCAACGAAGAGAGCGCTGAGCCTGTCTTCGTGAGCAGCCTCTGGGAAACAGGTGAGCCGTGCGAGGGAGAGATTGCCCTGGAACCGGAGTGGATAGAGCAGGTTTGTTGTCATATTGAGGCAATCATTGCAGGAGCAGGAGAGCGGGCCTGACTATGCCGGGCTGGGCGGACGGGCGAGCGGCGCATCGCCCGTGCCTGGCTGGTTGTGGGTCCATCGCTGTCTCTTCTCCATTGTTCTCCTTCAGCTTGAAGTGAGCAGAGCAGAGGGCAAGCGCAGAGGCTTGGCCTCCAGGACCAGGCAAGAGGGAGGAGGCTATGCATAAGCAAGTGGGAGGGAACGAGCGTGGCAAGGGTCGCTCCCCTCAGCTGAGCGTCATTCTTTGTACCTATAACCGATGCAACCTCGTGCTCTCGGCGCTGGCCAGCCTGCGGCGTCAGACGCTGGCGCGCCATCTCTACGAGGTGATTGTGGTCGACAATGGCTCGCGGGATGGCACACCTGCTGTGTTGCAGCGCTACCTGCAGGCGCGGGCGCCAGATGAGCGCGACTGGCAGGTGCGCTGTCTGATCGAGCGGCGCAATGGTCTGGCCTATGCGCGCAATGCGGGGCTCCAGGTCGCGCGAGGAGAGATTGCCGTTTTCCTTGACGACGACGCCCTCGCCTCGCCGCGCTTCCTGGAGTATCTGCTGCAGGCTTATGCCGAGACCGGCGCCGATGCCGTCGGCGGGCGGATTGAACTCTATTGGGAGGCGCCTCGTCCCTACTGGCTGACCGATGAGCTACTGCCCGTGCTCGGCTATTTTGCTCCTGCGGGCGAGCGCCAGCAGCTGAGGGACCCCCAGAGTTTGGGCAGCTGCAGCTTTTCTGTGAAGGTTGCCGCCCTGCGAGCGGTTGGAGGCTTCTCGCCGCTGCTCGACAAGCGTCTGGCGGTTCCGACGCGACTGGGCGTAGAAGATCTCTGCCGGCGGCTCCATGCTGCCGGCTATGCGCTCTGGTATGAGCCGCGGGCCCTGGTGGCCCACCGGGCCCATGCTGCGCGCCTCTGCCGCACCTTTTTTATTGGCCATGCCTACTGGCAAGGTCGTTCCGAGGTGCTCATGGAACTGAGCGCCGCTCTCGGGCAGCGGGCCGAGGAGCGCAACGCCTGTCTTTCCTGGAAGGCCTTGCTGACTGATCTAAGGCATCTCGCGCGCCTCTGGCTTTGGGAGCAGCCCCATCTGCTGATCGCGCGTGGTACATCGGCGCAGCACCTGTATCTGACGATGGAGAGCCTGCGCTGCTGGGGGCGCTTCCTGCAGCGCCTGAGCTTGCTCTGGCGTCCGCTACCCCAAGAAGGCAGCCTGGCGGTATTGCTGGTCATGGCGCCGCAGTATGAAGCGGCCACCCTCTTGTTAGCGCAGGCACTGCGGCGTGAGGGTTTGGCCTGTCAGGTCGAGCGGGCCAATCTCTCTCTGACCTGGCTCTGGCGTCACCGCGGCCTGGATGGCCAGGCTTGTGGCATCGTGCAGTTGCAGCGTCCAGGGGCCTGGTGCCTGCCATTGCGGCGCGGTCTCAATCTACTGCTGCGTCTCTGGCTCGCGCGCCGCCTGGGGTTACCGCTGGTCATTGCTGACAGTGGGGGCTGGTGGCATAGCGCGCGCGGTCTCCGCCCGCTGCTGCGGCGCTGGCTGGAGCGCTATCTGCTGCATCAGGCTCAGGCCATCCTGGTTCCCACCCGGCGCATCGAAGACTTCTATCCTGAGCGGTCTCTCCAGGAGCGGACCAAGGGCCTTCCCCCGGCTGGCTTTCGCGGCTACTATGCCGCGCCTCTGCCGCGGGTCGAAGCCTATCGTCGTCTTGGGATTCCGGCCTCCGTTCCCTATGTCTATCTCTGCTTTGCTGCCTGGCACAGTGAGGAGGAGGTTCTCAGCCTCTGTGAGAGCTTTCGCCGCCTCTGGGAAAAGCTCATGCCCGTGCCAGGCGATGTCTCTCAGGGGCCACACCTGCTCCTTGTTGGAACCCCGGCTGATCGTTCTCGCCCCACGCGCCTGTTACGGCTGGCGGCGCGTATGTCCATGTTACATCTCTTTCTCCGGCCACCGCTCGATGAAGATATTCCGCTCTATCTGGGAGCTGCCGATGCCGTGGTTCTGCCACAGCGCTCTCATTTGCGGGCCGGCAATGTTGAGTTGGCACTGCTGGCCCTCTCCTATGGTCGAGCTGTCGTAGCCCCCGCGCTCCCCTCTTTCGCCGATCTACCGGCCTCACAGGCCGTGGTTTTCTACCATGCCGCTGATGAAGCTGACCTGGAGCGGGCGCTGGGGGAGGTACGTTCGGGCGTGGTCCAGGATCTGCTGCGTGCTGCCTGTGCCGAACCGCAGCTGGAGGCTGTCGCTGGCTGGAGCGACTACGCCCGGCGTCTCGTAAAGCTCTATGAGGGCTTTCGCTGGTAGCCGCCTGACAGCTATCAGGGTCTGCCCGCCCGGGGGTGGGTGCAGAGACCCTCGCTTCCCTGCCACCTGGTATGGTAATGTATCAAGCGGGGGAGCTGCCAGGGGAACCAGGTCCAGGTAGGGCGCAGACAACAACGAGGCCGACTGACCCGGCTCATCGAGCTATGGCGGGCTGTCAATCAAGCCCAACGGCCAGGTCGACAGATTCGGTCTGGGCCTGGGCCTCAGCCTCATGATTCGTCCAGCAAGCCAGGCGAGACAGAGGGAGCGGGCTGTCTCCGCCACTGGCGTTCGCCTGGCTTCAGGGCGCTGTCCGTGTCGACCTGGGCTACGCTCGCCGTGGAAGAGAGTCTGGCCAGGCCGTCTCAGCTCTGCTTCCTGCCTGTCAGGAGCCGTTGTGTGGTGCTCGTTTGTCTTGCCGCCAGTGTGGTGGGCAAAAGGACCTTGCTGCTACTCGGCCTTTTGTTTGCATCGCGTCAGCATCTCGGCTTGTCATCACAGGGTAGTGAGGGGAGACGCTGATACGTTGTGGTATCGCCGCCCTCCTTCTGAGTTAGGCGAGGGGGCGTCTTCCCGTTCGTGTGCATCGTTTTGTCAGCAGAGCAGCAGAGGAGAGTGCTCAATGATCGCCAGAGACATCATGACTCGCACGGTCTACACCATTCGACCCGAGGCGAGCGCTCAGGAAGCAGCCCGGCTGCTGGATCAGAAGCGCATCAGTGGCGCACCAGTTGTCGATGGAGACGGCAGGCTGATTGGTATGGTCACAGAAGCCGATATCATCAGCAAGGTCAATCGCGAGGGCTTGCGCGTCGCCGACATCATGAGCCATGAGCTAATCGTTGTCTCCGAGGAAACTCCCCTGGAAGAGATTGCCGCTTTGCTCTCCGAACGCAAGATCAAGCGTGTCCCCGTCGTTGAAAATGGCCGTCTGGTTGGTATTGTGAGCCGCGCCGATATTGTCCATGCTGTAGCCGCCGGGCACCTCATTGTGCGCAGCTGGTAAGAGTCTGCAACCCGTGCTATCATAGGAAGGCTGAAGAGCGCAGGCTAACCAGGCAGGGAGGATAGTCGAGCCAGTGGAGGCGCCTCGCTGATCCCAGTTTAGCCCGCTTCTCAGTAAGAGCAGGGGAGGAGTCTGCCGTGTCTATCTGCTCTCTCCTTCGCGCAGCCGGCCAGCGAGATCTTGGCAGAGGCGCTGTCTGCGGCAGAGAGCGGGATAGAGGCTCTGTCAGGCCAGAGTGAGGCTTAGAGGTCAGGTCAGGCTCCTTGCCCTGCGCTGCAGTGTGTTTGAGTGATAGGCCCGGTCCTGGGTGTGTGGGGGCAGGCGTGAGGCGGGTACAACGGTGATGTGGCCTGTCGGCGGCCCTGGTGGGTTTCTGGCAGACGAGCAAGCTGGTACCATTGGGCTGCTTTCTCCTCTGGTCAAGGGGTAAGGTGAGGGCCGCTGCCGATCTTTCGCTATAATGTGCCCAGACAGAGTGATAAAGTACAGGAGCCAGCTTCTGCCGGGGAACCAAACCGGCCTGGCCTGGTGCCGGCTTAGCTGACCGAGGCGTCTGACCAGGCAAGCGCGCGACGAGCGAGCGCAAGAGCCGGCGCTGGTTTCTCCTGCATGCAGTGATCGGAACAGGCGAGGTAACGGTCTTGAAACGAGCACATCTTGCCCGAGATATTCTAGAGGTCATTGCCCTGGCGCTGATCCTCTTCCTGGCAACGCGCCTTGCCATCCAGAACTACCGCGTGGAAAATGTGAGCATGCAGCCTACGCTGGTTGATGGCGAAAATGTCATTGTCAACAAGCTGGCCTATCTCTTTCATCCGCCCGAGCGTGGGGATGTGATTGTCTTCCATTGGCCACTGGATACACGCCAGGACTTTATCAAGCGCATTATTGGCATTCCCGGTGATGTCATTCGGACGGATAGTACCCATGTCTGGGTCAATGGCGTCCTGCTCAATGAACCGTATATCAAGGCCCCCTACAATACCATCGCCAATATCTGGAGGTTGGGCAAAGATCAGTACTTTGTGATGGGCGATAACCGCCCCGACAGCGACGATTCGCGCAATTGGGGTGTAGTCCCACGCAATTATATCGTTGGCAAGGCCATTGCAGTCTACTGGCCCATGAACAGGTGGCAGGTGATCAATACCTATCCGGCAGTCTTTGCCCACATTCCCGATGTCAGCCCTCAAACAACCAGCAAATGAGGATCGATCAGTCAAAAAGGGAGTAGGCCGTCAATGAACGAGTCGGAGCAGCGCTATCCTTTACACCAACACGAGAGTGATGAGTGGGATCGGGATGAGGAAGGGGAGCGTCACAGTCGGCGTCGCCATCATATCGCACCTTTGCCAGATCAGAGTGAAGAAGATGATGAGGAGCGTGAGGAGCGCCGTCGCCTGCACCAGCGCGAGGAGCCGAGCGAGCCGGAGCTGCCCAGGGGCCGTCTGCTGCCAACTCTGATCGTGGGAGTGGTGGCCGGAATCCTCTGTGCCGCCGCGAATATCGCCCTTGTGCTGTTGAATGCCCCGCTCTTCGCCAATGCGGAGCGACTTGCCAGTCAGAATGCCTATCAGCTGGCGATCTCGATCACGACGCTCTGCGGCCTGGTCATTTTTATCAGCCTGGTGATCTGCGCCGTAGCGGGCTTTATCGTTGGCAAGCTAGCAGTCCAGCGAAGCCTGGGCTTTCTGGCGGGTCTGGTGGCTGGCGTGCTCTACTATCTAGGAGCGATCTTCTTGCCGCGCTATATTCCTGGTTTCCCCAGCAATGCCCCCGCCAGTGGCAATGTGACCCTTGGGGGCGTCATTGGCGGAATTGTGGTCACCATCGTCTTTATGCTCTTGCTCGGCCTACTGGAGGGACTGGCCGCTCTCTTTGGCGCCTGGTTGGCAACGCGCCGTCATCCTTACTACGTGGGCTATAGCTAAGATGCCTTGAAGCCTGACCTGGGAAGAGAAGAACAGTTTGAATGGCCAAAAAGAGGCTGTGAGGCTGGCCCTGTCAGGTCAGAGGGAAAGGGCCAGCCTCATTGCTTGGTTCCGCCAGGTGGGCGTGTACTCTCTTCGCGTTCTCTCCCCTCCCTCTCTCCCCTCGGCCACTGGGCCTGTCCCAGGCCGGTGGCGAGGGAAGGGAAGGAGGAGTTCCGAGAGAGCTGAGTGAGAGAGGGAGTGCAGTTGTCTGGCTGATTAGCTGACGACTGCCTGCGACGCCTGCGGCACATAGATCCGGTGCTCAAGCAGGCAGTACTCTTGCCGCTGCAGTTTGCCGCTCAGATTGCAGCGGCAGCCCTCGACGGCGGCGAGTGGATGGTTCTGCTCCACCAGGCGCAGGCTATGCAAGGTGCCATCAATGCGTGAACGGAAAAGCACCCGATGACAAGCTCCATCCTGACGCGCCTTTAAAAGGACAAACGCCTCTAGCTCCTGGTGGCCCGTGCGCTGCCGCAGGTAATGCTCGGCGGCCTGGGCAGGTTGAGGATAGACTACGCGCCCTCGGCATTTCTCCAGGTAGAGCTTTCCCTGGCGGTCGGCCTCCAGAATGGCCGCCACCTCGGGCACCTTGACGCGGCTATAGTAGATGCCGTGCGGCAGACAGACCAGATTGGCGGCAAACTGGTCGCCCCCGATGTGGCTGCATTGCCAGACCTGTTCCCTGGCCAGACGGGCCGCTTCCCGATAGATGGGCATGCCGAATTTGGCGCAGCATTGATCGTGTTTGCCGTGGGTGCAGACCAGATAGAGCGGCTCGGCGCTCAGGTAGCTGTCGTAGGCGGGCGCTCCCTGCTCTAGCTCGGCCAGCGGAAGCTGTGGCAGCTCCTGGTAGCTGGTGAGCTGAAAAGCGTAGAGCGCCTGGCGCTCGGGCCGGGTAATCGCCACGAAGCAGCGCAGCGGACCGCTGCTGCGTGGTCCGCGTCTGATAAAGACCGCCATACTCAGCCTGGTGTCATAGCTGAGGGCAAGCTCGGCCAGCCAGCGCCGGGCCGGCTCTGGCAGATCATTAAAGAGCACTGCTGATCGTTCCCAGGCTCCTGTATATTCCACCAGCACCCAGATCCTTGCCAGTGGCGCCAGACCGTGAAAGGGTACCTGGCGCTCCTCTGAGAGCTGGGCACAGAAGATATGTTCTACCACACCTGATACTCCTCACTGTCCTGATGTTGCTCGTGGCTTATAGCTCCTTCGTAAAGGAGAGCGGCCCCATCCAGCCATTCAGCAAGAACAGGGCGATGACCAGCAGACAGAGCAGCCAGAAGCAGAGAATGAACAGGTAGTCGGCGCGACTGAAGCGAAAACGCCGGAAGTAGGAGCGCTGTTTCAGTGCGCCAAAGGCCCGGCTCTCCATCGCTAGCGCGGTCCGCTCTGCCCGCCGGATGGCGCTGGTTAATAGCGGAATCAAATAGCGGCGCAGGCGCTCGATATGGACCCTGACCCCGCCGTGTGTCTCGATTCCGCGGATGCGATGCGCCGCCTGAATCAGGCGAAATTCTTCCTGGAGGAGGGGCATAAAGTGAAAGGCGGCCAGGATACCGTAGCCAAGCCGGTAGGGAAAGCGCCACTGCTGAACCATTGCCCGGATAAAGTCGCTGATCTCGGTGGTGAGCATGAAGATCAGCGAGAGCAAGAACATGGCATAGACACGCAGGACGGCAGCCATCCCGGCCAGCACGGCCCCCTGGTAAAGCGCCAGCGGACCTAGCCGCAGCACCACTGGCGTGTGATCAAACAGCTCGGCGCGTACCATAAAGGGATAAAGGATCAGAAAGACCAGCAAACTGATAGTGAGAGGGGCCTGAAGGCGCCAGAAAGTCCCTGGAGAGATACGTGCCGGTCCCACGATCACTGCGCTGGCCAGCGCAGTGAAGGCCAGCGGCAGCCAGGGATCGGTGGTGAGCGCCACGAAAAGCAGCACAGGCACCACAGCTACAACCTTACTCAGCGGGTTCAAGCGGTGCAGCAGCGACTCGCCCTCTTGATAGATCACTTGCATGGTCTACCCCCTTCCACGCGGGCTGCTCCATCGGTAGGGGCCAACGGCTCCGCCGGTCCTCGAGCGCTGTCCTGGAGACAGCGCTCACATAGCTCCTCCAGGGTGAGCAGATCTGACCAGCCAAGCCGGCGCGCTAGCTGAGCCAGCGGGGGCAGCATCAGACGCGCCTCGGCCAGCAGCTCCTCGTGAGCGAAGAGGACTGCTGGCGTCCCGTAGAAGAGCAGCCTGCCATGATTCATGACGGCCACATACTGGGCGTAAGTGGCTACCAGGGACATATCGTGCGTAATCATCATGAAGCTGCCAGAGCAACTCCAGCAGGGCGGTCGCGCTGTACTCGTCCTGACCGAAAGTTGGCTCATCAAGAATCAAGATCTCCTGCCCCATTGCCAGCATGGTGGCCACGCTCAGACGCCGCTTCTCGCCGTGGCTCAGCGTAAAAGGGCTGGCCCGTGCCAGAGAGAGCAGGTTGAAGCGTTCCAGCAGCGCGCGTGTACGCTCCTGAACCTCCGTCGCTGGCAGGCCCATAACGCGCAGCCCATAGGCCACCTCATCCTCGACCGCCTCGGTAATAAACTGGTGTTCGGGATTCTGGAAGACATAGCCAACATGGCGCGTCAGCTCGCGGGCGGAAATCGTTGTAATATCACGGCCCAGCAAGCGGACGCGGCCCCGAGGTGGCTGCAGAACCCCGATCAGGTGCTGCGCCAGGGTGGTCTTGCCAGCGCCATTGGCCCCGACCAGCGCCAGCAAGGCCCCACGCGGAATCGCCAGCGAGATGTCCTGCAGCACCTGTCGTCCGGCGGCACGGTAGGAAAGGGAACAGACCTCGATTGCCGCCTCCCCCTGGTCAGGCTCAGACCTGGTCGGAGGCGAGGCTGAGAATCTCTGGTGGCCATCGTTGTGAACGGCGGTGCTGGTTGTGGGAGCCGATGGCTCCTGCTGGCCAGCGCTGAGCGCTCGCCTTCCCTTCAAGGCCTCGACGGCCTCGCTCAAGGTGAGCGGGAACGGCTCAAGTGAGCAGCCATGATGCTGGAGAGCATGGGCAAGCCTGGCTACCTGGGGCACCCAGACCCCCAGCTCCTGGAGCGTTGACAGGTGGGTGCGCAAGACCTCGCGCGGCTCCCCATTGATGATCACCTCGCCTCGTTTGCCCAGCACGACCATACGCTCCACCAGATCCATTAGCTCGTCGAGGCGATGCTCAATCAATACAATCGTATAGCGACCTGTCTCCTTGCAGCGGCGCAGCAGATTAAAAACCTCTCGTGTGCCCTGGGGATCAAGATTCGCCGTCGGCTCATCGAAAACCAGGATTTCCGGCTCAAGCGCCAGCAGAGCCGCCAGCGCTACCCGCTGCTTCTCCCCACCTGAGAGCTGCTCAACGCGGCGATAGCGCAGCTCTGTCAATCCTACCAGTCGCAGACTCTCGCTGATACGCCGCTCCATCTCGTCGGGCGAGAAGCAAAGATTTTCCAGGCCGAAAGCGATCTCATCCTCCACCGTAAACATCACAAACTGGGCCTCTGGGTCCTGGAAAAGAATGCCCACCCGCTGCGCCAGAGTAGCAACCGTCGTCTGCCGCGTATCGAGGCCGGTCACACGCACGTGACCGCTCTGCAGCTTGCCGATACTGTGAGGAATCAGTCCGTTGAACGTGAGCGCCAGTGTGCTCTTGCCACTACCCGAGGGACCCAGCAGCAGCGCCGTCTCCCCGGCGCGCAGTTGGAGCTGAAGGTGCTCCAGAGCCGGCACACGCCGTCCAGGATACTTGACCGTCAGATCTTCGATCTCAATGAGAGCCGTCCTTGTCTCACTCATTATTACCGTTCTCCTCTCTCAGCGTCTCTCCTACCTCTCTGGCGGCTTTTTCGACCAGCCACAACTGGGGTGGAGACAGGGGCTGGTCGACATTGACCAACCCCTGCGAGAGGCTGAGGTAGCGCTGATTGGGCGCAACAGAGAGAGCCAAAGGCTACCTACAATCTTTCCACCTGGGCCGGAGCGGAGCATCAGATTTCATCTTGTCCCCGGCGGATCGTGTCGGCCAGCACGCCGGTGCGAGCTGAGGCATCACCCAGATACTTGGCCAGAATGCCACTCAGCGTGCTACTCACGAGTGTAATGGCGATCACCCCCATCAGCACAGGGAGCGCGAGCTGGAAGGACGATGGATAGAAGATTGCATAGATAATCAGCATCACAAGCCCGCCGAGAAAGCCTGTCAGGGCCATCGAGGGCAGGCTGAAATGGCGGTAGCGCGTCCCAAGTGCTACGCTCATCTCGCCTGAACAGGCGTAGAGAATCCCTGTAATCATGATCGATGGCCCATAGGGCGAGATGGGCAGCGTCACAAAGCAGTAAAGCAGAGCGATCAAAAAGGCCGCTCCCGGCCTGCGCAGGGCATAGGCGATGAAGAAGCCCGGCAGAATGTAGAGCCCAATCCAAGCCCAGGCCACGATTGGGCCAAGCACCACCGATAGCATGTATGGATAAAGCAAGGCGCCCAGCAAGATGCCGAAGACAACGCTGATCGCCGCCAAAATCAAAATATCGCGTGTGTTCCAGGCCAGCAGCGCCAGCCAACTTCGTTCTGGCTGCCTCACTTCAGTCTGTCTGCTCATCCGGTCATACTCCTCTAACGGCGAAAGCGAGGAGAGCGTCCCGCCCGCCCTCATGTCCCTTTGATATTAGGTCTGCCTAATATCCTAGTACGTTGCTAAGATATTAGGGCATGCTAACATTGGCTGTCAAGAGGCAGAAGGCCAGATAGAGCTGGAATCTGAGAGATCGGTAAAACTACTGATCAAGAGAGGAACGTGATCTGGCGGAGGTGGTGGAGAACGGGCAGCAAGTAGTGAAGGGGGAAGGGAGTCAGCCGTCTCACGGTCGCAGCAAGAGTGAGGGCTGACCCAGCCGCACAGCGTAGCCTGGGCAACCCGTAGAGAGGGGTGTCCCATACCAGGGTGATCACAGGCCACAGGCTCGCGGATCGGAGTTCGGCCAGCCCTGTCTGTCTGGGGACGAAGACGGATGGATGGCGAAGCAGAGGCGAGCGCGTGTCTAGGCGAGAGAGACTAAGCCTCTTCGATCGTCACGCGCTGCATCATGTCCCCCACCTGGATACGACGAACCACGTCGAGGCCGGCGATTGTCTCTCCGAAAATCGTGTAGTTTGGAGGGAGGCGTGGCTGGTCCTCCAGACAGATAAAGAACTGGCTTCCATTCGTATTGGGGCCAGCGTTCGCCATAGCCAGAGTACCGGCCTTATAGGGGCGACGTACCGGCTCATCCGGGAACATATAGCCTGGGCCGCCGGTGCCATTGCCGAGGGGGTCACCCCCCTGAATGACGAACCCGGGCACGACGCGATGAAAAGTCAACCCATCGTAGAAGCCATCGCGGGCCAGAGACACGAAGTTATTCACTGTCAAAGGGGCCTCGGAAGCAAAGAGCTGGAGGCGGATATCGCCCTTGGTCGTGCTGATCGTCGCATAGTAGGTCTTATGCGGATCGATCTGCATAGCGGGCGGAGCACTATAGCGTCGTTTTGCTGGCATTGTTGGCAGATCCTCACTTTCACTTGCTCAAGGAGCCGCTGCCGGCTACCGGGCAGCTACTCATAGCATGCCACCAGGCTCCCAACTCGCTCCCTCAGCCGCAGCAGTCCTGGCCCGTGCCGGGCAAAGAAAGCGCCTGGCGAGTGGTGCAAGAGCGAAGCGGGCTGGCCAGAGGCTGGCAGATCGCCTCAAAGACGGCCAGCCCTCTCATCTCAGCCCGCCTGCCTTTGGAGAGCCTGCTTTAGGGAGCAGTCACCACTATCAGATGGGTGATGACATCAGGCGTGATATTCTTCTGAGAAGGTTGATCGCCCGGACCCTGGATCTTCTTCACGACATCCATGCCCTGGACCACATGGCCAAAGAGATTATACGATTTCGTCAGCTCCTTCGCCGGTTGGTCGGAGACGCAGATAAAGAACTGGCTGCCGTTATTGGCGGTGCCGCTGGCGGGCTTGGCCATGGCCACCGCTCCGGCGGTATAGTTGCCTTTCACCGGCTCTGCGGGCAGCGTATAGCCTGGTCCCCCGCTGCCATCGCCCTTGGGGTCGCCGGTCTGGATGATGTAATTCGGCACCACGCGGTGGAACTTCAGCCCATCGTAGAAGTGGTGCTGGGCCAAAAAGACGAAGTTATTGACTGTCTCGGGGGCCAGCTTCGGATCAAGCTCCACCACGATCAGGCCGCGATTGGTATTGATACCGGCGCAATAAATCTTGTTGGTATTGATCGACATTGCCGGCGGAGCTTTATACGTATGCTGGATCTTGTTAAACGCCGCCCCGGTCGGCGCCGGTGAGCTATCGGTCAGCTGCTTGACCACCTTCAGGCAGGGCGAGACGGCGGCGGTCTTCGGCTGTGGCTTCGGTGGGGCGAAGGGACCAACCTTGTAATAGTACATAGCGCCGATGGCGGCAGCGATGATCAGGATCGTCAGGGTGATAGCCCAGGGGTAGCGAGCCAGGCCCCGCTTGGGAGGCGTATAGCCAGGGCCGCGCTTCTCCTTCTTCTTGGGGGCAGGCGCTTCTGGCAGCCTGGTCGCGTGCGCGCGGGCGATCTTTTCCGCTCTTCTCGTGGCTGCGCGCTTGCTCGTCTTTGGCATGGGGTCTGAATACTGCTCCTTTTTCAGATCTTGCTGCTTGTTTGCTTGCTGAGAATCACAGAGGCCCAAGTCAACAGCGCAGCTGCTTCCTTGCTGTGGGGCTGTTCTGTTGACGGCGGCAGCGCTGGACGCGGCTGGCTGGCTGACTGACTGACAGGGTAGCACTTCCCTGTCCTGTACCGGTTTGAGCAGGCAGGGCTGTCTGACGGACAAGCAACCAGCCAGGATAAAGAGCGCTGATTTCTGGGTGCTATGATACCCTGCAGGCCCTTGTGGGTCAAGCCCTTTCCAGCCTCCCCCAGGGAGGGTAGCGCGGGGCGAGCTTTCCCCTGGGGAATAGGAAGATTCGCCCACCTGGCCATGTGGATAAGTCTGTGGATAAGTTTGTGGATAGCGGTGGATAACTGTGGATAACTCCCCTTGGACGGTGGATAACTGTGGGATAACTGCTTATTAACTCAGCTATATATGGAGATCGCAAGCGTGAGATATCCCCGAGGATATCCACATATCCACAGAGCCACTGTCTGCCTGCTGTTTGCTTTCGGGCACAAGATTCGCTACACTGTTTAGACACACGGGATTCCCCTCCCGCTAATCTTGACCCTGGGTGGGGGCAGACGTCGGTTCAGGGCGCGTCAGTTGCTTGGCTGGTCCTTCTGCTGCAGTGCAGATCAGGGGGAGGCGTCTGTGATCCGGCTGGCCAGCCGCCGCGCCGAGCATGTATCGAGCCTACCGCGTGATAAGTCGAAATTGTATGATATAATCTTTTTAGTCTGTTAATTCGCTTTTGCTGTTGTTCATAAACCGCCTGGTGACAGGCTGCTGAGATTCAGTAAGAACGCTGGAGACAGGACGTGGAGAAGCTCTTACCGCAGAACATCGAGGCCGAGTGTGGCGTCCTGGGCAGCATCCTGATTGATCCAGAGGCGATCATCCAGGTCGCTGACTTTTTGCGCCCGGAGGACTTTTATCGCGACGCCCATCGCGCCATCTATGAGGTGATGCTCCAGCTCTACGAGCGGCATGAGCCGGCGGACTTTATTACGCTCTGTGATGAGCTGGAGCGTCAGGGGAAGCTGGAGGAGGTTGGCGGCGCCAGTTACATCACGTCTCTGGTCAATCAGGTGCCCACCAGCGGCAATATCGAATACTATGGGCGCATTGTAGAGCGCACGGCGGTCCTGCGTCGTCTGATCCATGCCGCTGGGCAGATCGCCGCCATTGCCTACGAAGAGGGCGATGCCGATGTGGCGCTCGATAAGGCCGAACGCCTGATCTTTGAAATCGGACGGCGGCGCCTGCGCTCGGACTTCTCGCTCCTGAGCGAAATCCTTTCCGAGTATTTGAACAAGTTGGATCAGCTTCATGAGCGACGTGGGGCGATCGTTGGTGTCCCTACCGGCTTCTCCGACCTCGACCGCCTCACCGGCGGACTACAGCGCTCGGACCTGATCATTCTGGCAGCGCGCCCCTCGCTCGGTAAGACCTCGCTGGCCCTGAGCATGGCCCATAACGCCGCTGTGCGCTTCCAGCAGACAGTCGCCATCTTCAGTCTGGAGATGAGCAAAGAGCAGCTAGTGCAGCGTTTGCTCTCAATGGAGGCTGGGGTTGATCAGCAGCGCCTGCGCACCGGTTGGATCGATGATGAGGAGTGGGAGCGCATTATGCTGGCGACGCAGCGTCTGGCAGAGGCGCCGATCTGGATCGATGATACAGCCAGCATTTCCACGGCAGAGATGCGCAGTAAGGCACGGCGCCTGCAGGCGGAGCAGGGCGTCGACCTGATTATTGTCGACTATCTGCAGTTGATGCAGACGACCAGCGGCAGCGCCCGACGCAACGAGAACCGTGTCCAGGAGATTTCGGAGATCAGCCGCACGCTGAAAGCGCTGGCACGCGAGCTGAATGTGCCGGTGTTGGCGCTCGCCCAGCTCTCGCGAGCCGTGGAAACGCGTCAGTCGAAGGTGCCCCAGCTCTCGGATCTGCGCGAGAGTGGCTGTCTGGCGGGGGAGACCGCGGTCTATCTGGCCGACGAGGGGGTCTGCTGTCCGATCGAGCGACTGATGGGGCGGCAGGGCTTCCGCGTACTGGCGCTGAATCCGGTGACCCAGCGTCTGGAGGCCACGCCAGTAACGCGCGCTTTTGCAACGGGGCGCCGGCCTGTCTATCGCCTCATGACCGCGGGGGGCCAGCAGGTGCGTGCGACGGCCAATCATCGCTTTCTGACCCGTAGCGGCTGGCTGCGTCTGGATAGGCTGGGCGCCGGGCAGGCGGTGGCTCTCCCGCGCGCCCTGCCCTCGGCAGTCTGGTCTGGCCCTGGTCATGCTCTGCAAACGGCGGAGGCCGGTGAGGGTGATGTCATCTGGGACCGCGTGGAGGCCATTGTGCCCGCCGGTGAGGCTGAGGTCTATGATCTGACAGTGGCTGGCCTGCACAATTTTGTGGCCGCTGACCTCGTCGTCCACAACAGCATTGAGCAAGATGCCGATGTGGTGATGTTTATTTATCGAGATGATGTCTATAACCCGGACTCGGAGCGTAAAAATATCGCGGACATTATCGTCGCCAAGCATCGCAATGGTCCTGTCGGCGAGGTAAGCCTCTACTTCCAGGCGAGTCATACCCGCTTCTGTGATCTAGAGCTTTCTCCGCCTCCTGAGTAATCTCTGGATGGATGGCTATGACGTCCTTTGCTGGCTTCCCTTCGGGCAAGAATCCCTATGTCCCTGTGCCGGAGGTCTTCTTCAGGTCGCTCCTGCCAGAGATAGAGGATGTGGCGGAATTGAAAGTGACGCTGCACCTCTTCTGGCTCCTGGCCCAGAAGCGCGGTGAGCCGCGCTGTGTGAGCGAACCGGAGCTGTTGGGCGATCGCGTGTTGCTCAAGAGCCTGAAGCGGCGCGGTGATCCGCGCCCTCCTGAAGAACGAGTACGCCAGGGCCTGGAAAAGGCGGTAGCACGCGGCACGATTCTCCGCGTCTACCTCAAGGTGCTCGGTGATGATGGCTCTGAAGATGAGGTCATTGGCTGGTATTTCTTCAATACGGCCCGCAGCCGGCGCGTCGTGGCTGAGCTGCAGGGCAGTGAGCTGATCCCGGTCCGCCTGCTCGATGTCGGGCAACAGCGTCCCGCACCAGAGCACGGACTGCGCCAGAGCCAGAGCCAGAGCCAGGAGAGCGTCTCTTCGCCCGCTCCCGCTGCCGCGGCGCTGGCGCGCGTTGGGCGCAGCCAAACTCAGCATTTACACATTGAGATTGAGCGTCCGAATATATTTGTCTTGTACGAACAAAATATAGGGCTTCTTTCTCCGCTGATCGCCGATGAGCTGCGCGATGCCGCTGAACGCTATCCTCCTGAGTGGATCGAGGCAGCTTTTCGCGAGGCAGTAGAACATAATAAACGTAACTGGCGTTATATTCGCGCGATCTTGAGGCGCTGGGAAACGGAAGGCAGATAACCTATGGAACGCTTGAATGAGATTATGCTCAAACAACGGCGGCAGCAACTGCTTCAGCAGCGCGCTCGCCAGGCTGGAACGCTGCCACGAGCGCGCGGGGAGCAGACGACGCGCCTGCCTCTGCCCGAGCAAACCGCTCGTCTGGATCAGGCTTTCTCACGTCCTGGGCACTCGCCCCGCGGGCGCGTCGAAGTGACGGAGGTGCCTGGGGCCGATGTCTTGGCCGATACGCTGACACTGGAGGGCGGTGAGCCGCTCTCACGCCCGAGCCGACGGCCTGGTCGGCAGACCGATCACCTCTATGGCGCGCAGCGGGAAGTCCCGGCGTCGTCTCTGCCGCGGCGCGCGCGCGACTACTACTATCGGGCCGATGATTATCTACCAGTCTTGCGAGGAGATACCCTCTCCGACGACGAGTGGGAGGAGGACGATGACGACGATGAGGGCGGGATGCGTTACGGCGATTGGGAAGACGAACAGGAGTTGCTGGAGGCCACTTCCCGCCCGGCTCTATCCCGCTCGACTGTGGCCAGCAGACTGCCCTCGCCGAGGCGCTCGCCTATGCCCAGTGAGAGCGTTGCACTACATCGTCGGACAGAGGGGTCGCTCTCGTCCCCAGGACTAGCGCGTGATCGACTGGCTCTTCCGCCCACTGGCGTGCCTGGCCCTGCGCGCCAGCAACGGGTTACTCAGCCCCTGCGCCCCAATGCTCTCGCCAACCCCGCCTTCGCGCAGCTGCAGGAGGGCCTGCGGCAGCGTCAGGCTCGCCAAACGCCAGGACACGAGCGGCAAGCCGGAGGAGGGGGACCGCTGGGAGCGATCGGCTCCAGCGAGTCGACCTTGCCGGCCCCCTTTGGCTCCCAGCGCCCTGTCTGCCCAAAGTGCAAGGGGGCAGGCTACCTGCGCCTGGATGTGCCCTTTGGCCATCCGCATTTCGGCAAACCCATTCCCTGCGAGTGCAAAGAGGCCGATCTCAAGGAGCGCCGGCGCCAACAGCTCCGCAGTATGTCGAACCTCGAAGCCTTCCGCGATAAGAGCTTCAAGAACTTTAACTATACGGTGCCTGGTGTGCGGCAGGCTTACCAGGCAGCGCTGGAGTATGCGCGTGAGCCTGATGGCTGGCTGCTGCTGGTGGGACCTAACGGCTGCGGCAAAACTCACTTGGCGGCGGCAATTGCCAATCTCTGCCTCGAAAATGGCTCGCTTGTGCTCTTCGCTACCGTGCCCGATCTGCTCGACCATCTGCGCGCCGCCTTCGCTCCCGAGGCACCCGAGGTCTATGATCAACTCTTCGCACGCATGCGCGAGGCGGAGCTGCTCGTACTCGACGATCTGGGAGCACAGCAAAGCTCTCCCTGGGCTAATGAGAAGCTCTTCCAGTTGCTAAACTATCGTTATAATTTGCGCTATCCAACGGTAATCACGGCCAATCCACGCGGCCTACAGGCCATCGATGAGCGCATTCGCTCGCGCCTCTCCGATGCCTCTCTTGTGACTATGGTGACCTTTGAGGGAGCGCTGGATTATCGTCCACGCAATCCTCGCCGGAATTGAGCCGATGCTGACCTGATCACCTGAGCGTGCTGCAGCCTGTTCCTCCAGACAAGAAGGACACGGCTGTGGTGCGCTCCTGGCCTCTCGAAACGCCTGACAGCTTGTTGCTCCCTCTCCTCTGTGTCTGACCCCCCTTATCATGAGGGTTTCGCTAAGCTAGCTGTGCCCGTGAGGCCGCGACCCACGCTGGGGCACCCTGACCCTCCTCATTCCGCTTCTCTGGCACTCTCTCACCCGTTGCCGGGCTTGACCGAAGAAGCTGACCTTCTTCCCTACACAGACTTCACACCGCTGAAAAAATATGGTACACAATGAGATGGATTTGTGGCCTCCTTGTCCCACTCGCCTGGGGAAGCAGTCGCCTTATAAGGGTGCATAAGGGAGTCTAAGGGTGTCAGAAGATATGAGGAGCAAGCCAATGAAGGATGATATATAGTCTTTCTTTACATCAAGAAGGTAAAAATGTATTAACAAAGGAAGGAGGTAGAGTGTGATGAGATAATCAGATCTCCGGGGTGCAAGCTTTCCTCTGCACGCTGGAGTGCGGAGCGTGCATCAACGCGGATGGTCACCTGTGAGCAAGGATTTTGCGGGAGGCTCCCCATGAAACTGTTCAGCCATCGACTCTGTCTGCTTGCTGGTACCCTCGGTTTGGTCTTACTGCTGGCAACCGGCTTCAGCCTGGGGGGTGCCAGTCGAGCGCAGGCTGCCGTGCTCTTACAGACGCACTGGCACATCGACTGTTCCCGTCCAGGCACAGCCTGCACCGAGGTACAAGACCCTGAAGAGGTCTTTGGGGAAGGCTACTATGTGGGACATGACGAGCCTTCAGTCTTGTTCTACTCCGCTTTGCCCGGATCGGGCAACCACATGACCTATTTGCTCCGTCTACCAACCGACCCACCGGGTTTGAGCGCTGGAGGGAACAAAGCCTTCAACTTCCAGTTACATATCACCTTCTGGTTTGGCATGGCCCTCTGCGACACCCAGTCCTATCCCCTCCAGGTGAGCACGTGTACACCGGACAGCGATCGCAACATCGTTGATCCGGCGGTCAGCCCCAATCATCCCGGCACGGCCTACATGGAGCTGCAATTTTACCCGCCTGGCTTTGTATCCTGGCCGCAGGGCAATAGCTGCGACGCGCGCCAGTGGTGTGCGGCCCTGACCATAGACAGCCTGTCGGAGGACCCTGTACATGGCACAGTGCTCAACCCAACCTGTGCGGCGCAGACTGGGCTGGAGTACGTCAACTTCGCCTTTATTACACGCGATGGGCGGGCGCAAGCGCCGGCCAACCCGGTGCAGTCGACACTGGCCACGTTCACCCCTGATCCGCGGCGCGATCTCTTTATGAACTCCGGCGACTTCGTCCTGGTCAAGCTGGGCGATACGCCACATGGGCTGCGGGTCGATCTCTTTGATCTGACAACGGGCCAGCATGGAGCAATGACGGCCAGTGCCGCTAACGGCTTTGGACAGGTCAAGTTCGCGCCTGCCCCTTCGACTGAATGCACCAACATTCCCTACGATTTCCACCCGATGTACAGCACCTCCTCCGAGGCGACGCGCGTCATCTGGGCGGCTCACTCCTATAATATTGCCTTTGCTGACGAGATCGGCCATTTCGACTATTGTACTGGCCCCATTGACGCCAGCGGTATCTGTCGCGGCAGCGAGGGCACAGGCAGCGATCTTGAGCCGGCTGATAGCGATGATACTGCCTGCTTTGCGGCAACAGCCTCGCTGCGCATCCAGGTCTCGGGCTGCTACGGTACCAATGTGGGCTTCGACGGCACCTCTTACAAGCCGGTCTGGCCAGACGGCAATACGCGACTCCATCCGACGCCGATTCTCTTCAGCAGCCCTCGCACGGGCCCGGGTGATCAGCAGAACTACAGTCGAGTGGCCTTCGAATCAGACACGCCGCGGATTGAGGCGGCGGACTTCAATGGACAGTGCAATCGGGATACTGGCGCTGGTTGTGCCATTGTGCCCAATACGGATGATGGGGTGCCAGCGGACTTCTATCCTTTCTTCAGCATTGCCCACCACGGGCCAAGCTGCCTCTGGCTGATTGGAAACGATGTGCCGGGGCTGACGACCAACGATTTCGGGAAGACGAGTGAGTTTGGCTCTCTGTTGAAGCTGACTTACCTGGCTTTCGGCGGCGGTGGAGCAACCTTGCAGCGCTATAACGATTTTCGTCAGGTGCTGCCGAGCAATCCCTGCACATTCCTCGCCTAGAACGAGAACCAGGAGCGGAGCAGTGGAGCACTGCGACTCGCCCTCTGGCCTGATGAGAGGGTGAGTGAGGTCTGCCTGGCAGCGAGGGCAGGAACCGCCAGCGATCCGATCCGCAGTGCGGGCCGCCGCGGGTTCCTGCCTTGGCTGCCGGCCTGGGCAGGGCTTGCTTCTCTGCTCGTCTGTGCCTTTCTTGCTGTTGCCAGAGCCTTCTTGCGTGTGCGATACTATCATAATGAGGAGCAGAAAGTAGAGCGCTACCCCTTCTGTGGCTCTCTGCGCCGTGGTGATAACTCTTCCGTACTCTATGCGCTTGGTAGAGGAGAAGCAAGAAGGGGAGCAGCCGATACACAGGTGTTCCAGATGAAACACATCGTCGGGATTTCGGAGATTGTGCTTTGGACGGCGGACAAGGAAAAGGCTCTCCACTTCTATCGCGACCTCCTGGGCTTAGAGGTGATCTCTCCTCCGAGCCTGCCGAACGTCTTTTTAAAAGTTGGCGAGGGGAAAGCCGGTATCCCCCAGATGATTGTCCTGGTGCCCAAGACTGAGGAAGTCAAAGCCAAACCTGCGGGCTACCAGCTTCATCATCTGGCATTGGAGCTGCCCGAGGAAGCCTTTGATGCGCAGTACGCAGCTCTAGTGCAGGCCGGCTACCAGCCACGCGGCGGCAAGCATCCCGTGCTGGCCAGCCGTACCATGTATGTGGATGATCCTGATGGCAATGAAGTGGAGTTCATCTGCCGGGCCAGTGCCAGTTGAGGGCCTGTCATGGAGAACGAGCGGGTAAGCGCAGAAGAGATAGAGCGTCGAAAAACAGGTATGAATGCGGCTGAAGAGCAGCCCCTGGTACGGGTGGCACTGGTCGAAGATGCACGCTGGGAGCGGGCCCTGGCCCGCGCCCTGGCGCGCGTCAAAGGTCCCACCGATCTGGCCATTCTCTTCGCCAGTGGCCTCTACGCAGAATCGCTGCCTGAACTCGTGCATCGTGCTTATGAGGAAAGTGGGGTGCGGCTGCTCATCGGCTGCTCCGGCCAGGGAGTGATCGGCCAGGGCGAAGAGCTGGAGGAGACAGCAGCTCTGGCTTTGATGACGCTGCAATTGCCGGGGGCAAGGCTGCGGGTGGTGCGCTTTACGCAGGCCCTGGTCGAAGAGTGCGAGCGTGCCGAGGAGTGGCATACGCGCCTGGGGCTGTCGCCTGAAGAGGTCAACGCCTGGCTGATCCTGGCTGATCCTTTCCGTCTGGATAGCGAGGCCCTGCTAGAAGGGCTGGCACGGGCCTACCCCCATTGCCCGATCGTGGGTGGCCTAGCCTCGGCTCACCCCTTGCTGCAGCGGACTTTTGTCTTTCGCAATGGCAATGTCTTTGGCGAGGGGGGCGTCGGCCTGGCCCTCGGCGGCCCTTACACTATCCTGCCGCTTGTCTCTCAGGGATGTGAGCCGATCGGCGAACCCTGGACCATCACCAGCGTACGTGGCAATCTCGTCGAAACGATTTCTAATCGTCCCGCCTATGAGCTTCTGCTAGAGACCTTACAGGAACTACCGCCCTTTATGCAGCGCCGTGCTCGCCATAACTTGCTAGTGGGTCTGGCGGCCAATGAGTACCGTGAGAGCTTTGGACGTGGTAGTTTCCTGGTGCGACCCCTGATTGGAGTCGATCGGCTCAGTGGGGGGCTGGCTATTGGGGCGATGCCGCGTGTGGGCCAGACGATTCAGTTTCAGATGCGCGATGCTAGCACTGCCGATATGGATCTGCGCGATGCGTTAGAGCGGGCACGTGAGGAGCTGCATGACCGCGAACCGGTGGCCGCCATCCTCTGCACCTGTAATGGACGTGGCATGAATCTTTTCGATACCCCCAATCACGATGCTGAGGCGGTTGAACACTATCTTGGTCCCCTCCCGCTCGTTGGCCTCTTCTGCAGCGGCGAAATTGGACCTGTTGATGGCCGTCCCTTCCTTCACGGCTTTACTGCCTGCATGGCGCTGCTCGTGCGTCTGGCATAAGTTGGCCGGATCTGGCCAGTCTGGTGCTCCTGGCCTGCGGCGGAGTGCCCCGTTGCTAAAATAGGGTTGATCACGCGTTAGTGGAGTAACTGCTGGCCAGAACGGTACCGCTGTGTCCGTGATAAGTCAGCAGCCCTTGCCCGCTGGCCGCCTCCCAGAGCTGAACGGTGCCGTCCTTGCCAACCGAGGCCAGGAGCTGGCTGTCAGGAGACCAGGCCAGGAAGCGGCGCCAGGCCAGGAGCCGCGGGCCTCTGATGTTTGCCTTCGTCGCAGGCGGCAGTGGAGTAGTAAAGCCCGGAGGAGGCAGGGTCGAAGGAGAAGAAACCAATGATCCAGGAAGAGAAGTAGAGAGAGGAGAGCTGAGCCGCCAGCTGGAAGTCATTGGATCAGGCTGTCCACCAGACCGAGACCGCTCGTCCTCTGCAGCGGTGGCCATCTGGCCACAGCGAAAACAGCGACGCGCCTCCGGTAGCAGGGCTGTGCCACAGAAAGTGCAGGGCATGAAGATTGCCTCCTTCGCCCTTGCACTCCCAGGGATTGCGAAGTGTCGATAACTGCTGGCGTCGGTCAACGGCTATCCCCCAGCGCCTGCCCTGCCGATCTCTCGCCGCCAGCTTTTCTGCCTCCATCCTCTGCCTCGCTACTACTAATACTAAAAGCCGTTTGCTTCATTCATTGTAAGAGAGAAGAGTGAGAGAAAAGCCCTGGGCTAGCCTTTTCTTTCTGGTCACCCTCTCGGACAGTTTTTTCGCCCCTGATTGTAACCAATAGCCGGGGCCATTCGTAAAAACATTTCGAAACTGCACCGTTCTAGATCTATCTAGAACCAGACCAGAAAGGGTACGAGAGAACAGTATGCATCGCCTTGCGAAACTGAGCATGGCTAACAGGAGCATAGTGGCCTTAGCCACTATTGCCGTGCTCCTGTTAGGAGGATATATCATCCCGTTGTTGAAACAAGAGCTTCTTCCTCCACTCGTCTATCCAGCTATTTCGGTTATCACCGCCTATCCAGGCGCTGCCCCGGCGCAGGTAGAGCAAGACGTCACTGATCCGCTAGAGAGCAACTTCCAGGGCAACTCTAATGTGCAGCGGATCACCTCGCAATCCAGCCAGGGGCTATCTGTCATCACCATCTACTACAACTTCGGGACCGACCTTGACCGGGCCCAGCAGACCATCAGCGAAGAGATCAACAAGGCCCAGTCCAGTCTGCCATCCAACGTCACCCCGCAGGTCCAGCAGTATGACTTTGCTGATGTGCCCATCATCATCCTGGCCGTCAGTTCGGATCAGAACCAGCAGGACCTTGCTGTGCGCCTCAAACAGATTGTAGTGCCAGCGTTGCAGGGGATCAATGGTGTGGCGAATGTCAGCATCACTGGTGTACGCCAGCAGATTGTCAGCATCACGCTCGACCCCAAGAAGCTGCAGCAGCACAATCTCACCGTCAATCAGGTTGAGCAGGTGCTGCAGGCCAACAACATCACGCTGCCGGCGGGCCAGCAAACCACCAACGATCAAACGCTCGCAGTGCGAGTGGGGAACACCCTTGGCTCGCTAGATGACCTCAAGAACCTGGTTGTAGGTGAGCAGGCGGTCCTGCCACAGGGTCAGTTCCCGAGCAGCTCTGCAGCGGCCAGCGCCAGCAGTGTCGCTGCTCTGCAGCAACAACAGATCAATGCCAGCAGCAGTGCCAGCGCTGCCGCCGCGGCGGGTGTCACCCTGAAGCCGATCAAGCTTGGCGATGTGGCCACGGTCAAAGAAGATCTCGCGCCCTCGACTACCCTCACGCGTACGAATGGCCAGCCCAGCCTGGGCATCTCGATCACCAAGACCAACGACGGCAACGCGGTCTCCATCTCGCAAGAAGTCAACAACCAGATCCCTGACCTGGAGCGCAAGCTAGGCTATAATGCTCGTATTACCGTCGTTAGCGACCAGGCCCCCTACATTCAGGAGTCGGTCCGCGACCTGGCGCGCGAAGGGCTGCTCGGTGCGCTCTTTGCCATCGTCGTCATTCTCATCTTCCTGCTCTCCGTGCGCTCCACCCTGGTCACGGCGATCTCGATCCCGCTCTCGATTGTGATCGCTCTGATCGGCCTCTGGGTGGGAAACTACTCGCTCAACCTGCTGACTCTCTCGGGCTTGACCATTGCTGTCGGGCGAGTTGTCGACGACTCCATTGTTGTTCTTGAAAATATCTATCGCCATCTGCGAGGAGGAGAAGACAAGCGCACGGCTGTTCTCGCCGGAGTCAAAGAGGTTGCGACTGCTGTCACGGCCTCGACCCTGACCACCGTCTGTGTTTTTCTGCCGCTGGCCTTTATCGGTGACATCGTTGGCGAGTATGCCCACCCACTGGCCTTCTCGGTCACTGTGGCTCTCCTGGCCTCGCTGCTGGTGGCCCTGACCATTATCCCGGTGCTGGCCTACTGGTTCCTCAAGAGTCCCGCGGAGAAGGCTAAGAGCGAGCGTGCACTCCCCCAGGAAAAGCCGAGCTTCCTGGAGCGGGGCTATGTCCCGCTGGTGCGCTGGGTCACCCATCACCGGGCCATTACACTCGTGGTGGCCCTGCTGCTCTTCCTTGGCAGCTGCGCGCTCTTCCCGCTGCTACCGGTCAACGTCTTCGGTAACCAGGGAGCGACCTCCTTCCGCTTTAGCCAGAAGCTGGAGCCGACAGCCAGCCTGGCCCGCCTCGATGCGGCGGCGCGGCCTGTTGAAAACATGCTCAGCACCATCCCTGATATCCAGGCCTATCAGGTGACCATCGGCGGGGGTGACAACCCCCTGCTCAACCTCGGTCCTGGGGCCTCCAATGGCAGTAGTGCCACCTATACCGTCACCGTCAAATCGAGCGCTGATCTCAATCAGGTGCAGCAGACCGTCCGTGACCGTCTCAAGACACTGCAGGGGGTTGGCACCTTTACCTTCCTGCAGACCAGCAACAGTAACATCGTCGATATCACCGTCCAGGCTCCTGACGAGACCACGCTGCGCCAGGCGGCCCAGCAGGTCTACGATGCAGTCGCCAATACGCCCAACACCACCGATGTCAGCAGCGACCTCTCCTCGGCGGTCCCCCTGATTGACGTTCATGTCGATCCCACGAAGGCTCTGGCTCACGGTCTCACCGCGGTCCAGGTGGGGCAGCTGTTGCAGATGGTCTATAATGGCACCACGGTCACCCATGTGACGCTCAACGGGGTACAACAGGATGTCGACCTCAAGCTGGGGACAGCGCCAACTAGCCTGCAGCAGCTACGTGATCTCCAGCTGCCGACCGGCTCGGGCAGCATTCGTCTCGGGGATATTGCCACCGTCAGCCAGGTCAATGGGCCGACCCAGATCTCGCATCTGAACGGCACGCGCACGGCCACCATTACCCTGACCGCCACCATCGATAATGTGGGAGCCGTGACTCACGATGTCGAGCAGCGCATCAACAGCCTCCATTTGCCGAATGGGGCCAGTGCCAGCCTGGGCACCAATACCTCGCTGCAAAATCAGGCTCTGCAGCAGTTCTACTTTGTCCTGCTGGTAGCCATTCCTCTGGTCTACATCGTCATGGTGGCTACCTTCCGCAGCCTGGTGCAGCCGCTGATCCTGCTGATCTCCATTCCCTTTGCGGGCGTTGGCTCGCTGATCCTAGCAGCCATTACGCGCACGCCGATCGGTATCTCCTCCCTCTTTGGCTTCCTCATGCTGATCGGTATCGTGGTCACTAACGCCATCGTCTTGATCGACTTGGTGAACCAATATCGGGCACGAGGGCTGGATGCGCGCGCAGCAGTCGTGGAGGGTGGACGGCGACGCCTGCGTCCCATCTTGATGACAGCGCTGGCCACGATCATGGCCTTAATCCCGATGG
Organism: Thermogemmatispora aurantia; assembly: GCF_008974285.1. Lineage (GTDB taxonomy): Bacteria > Chloroflexota > Ktedonobacteria > Ktedonobacterales > Ktedonobacteraceae > Thermogemmatispora > Thermogemmatispora aurantia. Next base: position 350,368 of record NZ_BKZV01000005.1, read on the forward strand.
CTCTGGGCATTGGAGGCGGCGACAGCCTGCTCATCTCAGGCGACCTTGCCATCGTCGTCATTGGCGGCCTGACTTCCTCAACTATGCTTACCCTGCTCCTTGTTCCTACCCTCTATGTACTGGTTGAGGATATCAAGGAGCACTTCACCAGGCGGCCAGCGCCGCCCACCACTGGAGGCGGCGAACGCACCGAGGCCATAGCCGCCCACTAGTCACCAGGCACAGCACTGCCTGGGGTAGAGTAGAGAGACCTTAAAGCGAGGAGACCAGCCTGACGCTGGTCTCCTCTTTCTTTCTTTTTGGCCTGGCCGCACCGCCGTGGAGCTGGAGCTGCTGCCTCTCCCTCGCCAGACGAGAGGGGCGGGTGATCTGCCTGCTAGAAATCGCTGCTTACTCGGGGACGAGAGACAGGTGCTTCTCTGCCATCGGCTGAGCTTGCTGACAGCCTCAACAGGGAGAAACGCTCAGGAGCGCCTGGCTAGGAGGAAGGAGAGAGGGCAAGGCGTTGACAGGAGAAGAGGGAGGAAAATAACAGGAGTGCGGGCTGCGAGTTCATGCCTCTCCCTCGCCAGCCGGAAGAGGCTGGTCAGCGAGGGAGAGAGCAAGGCACCGATTGGGTGTCATCTGTCCGGTAGGTTCCTAAACGCTAGATATCCAGCTCAGCATTCTTCGCGTGGCTTTCGATAAAGCGCTTACGGGGAGCCACTTCATCGCCCATCAGCATATTGAAGACGCGATCGGCCTCCACCGCCTCCTCGATCGTCACCTTCAGAATTGTGCGGCGGGCCGGGTCCATCGTCGTCTCCCAGAGCGTCTCGGGATTCATCTCGCCCAAACCTTTGTAGCGCCCGACCTCTGGCTCTTTCCCGTTATGCTTTGCCTTATATTCAGCGATCAGAGCATCCCGCTCCTCGTCGGAATAGGCGTAACGCACCTCCTTACCCATCTTCACGTGATAAAGAGGTGGCTGAGCGATGTAGAGATGACCGTCCGTAATCAGCGGTTCCATATAGCGGAAGAAGAAGGTCAGGAGGAGTGTGCGAATATGGGCGCCATCGACATCGGCATCGCACATAATCACAATGCGTCCATAGCGCAGCTTCGACTTATCGAAAGATTCGCCGATACCCACGCCGATGGCGGTGATAATATTCTTCACCTCCTCGTTTTCGAGCATCTTCTGCAGGCGGGCACGCTCCACATTGAGAATTTTGCCGCGCAGGGGGAGGATGGCCTGGAAATGGCGATCGCGGCCTTGCTTAGCGGAGCCGCCGGCGGAATCGCCCTCCACAAGGTACAGCTCACAGCGATCGGGGCGGCGCTCAGTACAGTCGGCCAGTTTCCCGGGAAGAGTCGTATCGAGAGCATTCTTACGCTGAACCAGCTCGCGGGCTGCGCGAGCTGCCTCACGGGCGCGCGCCGAGGTCAAGCACTTCTCGATGATCGCGCGTGCCTCCGAGGGTGTCTCTTCCAGGTAGACCGAGAGCATTTCGGCGGTCACCGCTTCGACGATCGGGCGCACCTCAGCGTTATTCAGCTTGGCCTTTGTCTGTGCCTCGAACTGGGGGTTCGGCAGCTTCACGCTGACCACCGCTGTCAGGCCCTGGCGCACATCCTCGCCAGTCAGATTGCTCTCCTTCTCCTTAAGGAAGCCCATCTTACGGGCATAGTCGTTGAGCGTGCGCGTCAAGGCGCTGCGGAAGCCAGTGATGTGCATACCCCCGTCCACCGTGTTGATGCCGTTAGCGAAAGAGAACTCCGTTGTATTCCAGCTATCGTTGTACTGGAGCGCGATCTCGACCTTCACCTGGTCGACCTCGCGCACGATGCTGACGGGGCGGCTTTGCAGGCAGTTGCGGTTCTTATTGAGGTAGCGAACAAACGAGACGAGGCCTCCTTCGAAGTAGAAAGTGACCTCGCGATCGTTGCGCTCGTCGCGGAGAGAGATCGTCAGGCCGCGGTTGAGATAAGCGATCTCGCGGAAGCGCTGGGCCAGGATATCGAAGTTATAGTCGCGAGTCTCCATCACCTGGAGATCGGGGAGGAAAGTGGTCTTGGTGCCGTGGCCCTCAGCCGGTCCCAGGTCCTCGACAGGAGTGACAGCGACGCCGCGCTCGTAGCGCTGGCGATAGCGATGTCCATCGCGCTTTACCTCCACCTCGCACCATTCTGAAAGCGCATTGACCACCGAGACACCCACGCCGTGCAGGCCGCTGCTGAACTGATAGACTCCGCTGCCGAACTTGCCTCCGGCGTGCAGGATGGTCATCACCACTTCCAGCGTCGACATATCCGGGCGCTGGTGATGTTTTTCCACAGGAATACCGCGCCCATTGTCTTCGATCGTCACCGACTGGTCAGCGTGGATCGTGACCGTTACCGTATCGGCGAAGCCGGCCATTGCCTCATCGACGCTGTTGTCGACCACCTCATAGATCAGGTGGTGAAGGCCGCGCTGATCTGTCGACCCGATGTACATGCCAGGTCGGACGCGCACCGCCTCCAGGCCCTCCAGAATCTGGATATGCTGCTCGCTATACTCCCCATTGCTGGCATTGCCACGCGGCGCTACCGTGGAGCCGTTGAGCTTCTCCTTCGGAAGAGCGCCATCACCAGCTACCTGCTCAGCCGTTACTGCCAGAGATTCTCTTGCTTTTGCCATAGGGTCTGCACGTTCCTTTAGCGCTAACAGCCTTCTATTTATAGAAAAAGAGCGAAGAGGCCGCTCTCGCCCTCGTAGCTATCGCAGCCTGTGGACTCGCGCGAGCCGGCGTGTAGCTGGCCGGCGCCGAGTTCTCCCCTGACAGACCTGACCACCTCAGCCCAGGTCACCAGCGCAAGGGCGGGCTGGTCTATGCTCGTGGCCTGTGCCTGTCTCTTCGTCTGTCCGCTTGCTTGTCTGTCAGTCTTGTCGGTCTGCCTGAGCGGCCTGGCTACAGCCTCAGAACCAAGGCGCCCAGCCTCTCCTTGCCATGACACTTGCTTGCTCGCTTGCTCGCTCGCCAAAGCCGCAGTCAGACTGACTGGCGGTTTCCACGCAGGCTGGACAGAGAGACGGACAGGCAACACTCGTCAAAAACCTTACTGCTCGCTTCGCTTGATTTGCTGCCTTACTCCCGCTCCTCTCTGGTCTACCGGGCTAAGGCGCGGCCAGTGCCATCCATCCCTCGATTGCGCATCGTCTGGAATACGTGCGCCTGGCGGTCTCAAGCACCTTCGTGCTGACCAGGGCGAGGAGACAGGCTCTGTGAGGAAAAGGTCTCAGCTGCTATGCTGCTTATCTATTCTTTCTGAAAGAGAGAAGCCAATGTGGTAACGAAGTTACCCTTTGGTGTCTCTCTTATTATATCACATGCAGACCTTTGGGCCAATCAAAGACGGACAGATTGACCACTGGTAGAGCTAGAGCGGGTGTCGTCTGTCGCTGCGCCGATCTGCCCTGTCTCTCTATCGGCCTGTCATCTCAACCAGCCAGCCAGCTCAAACGCTCATCCTCTATATAGATTGCCTGGCGTCGGTGACGAGAGGCGTCACCTCTTTCCAAGCGCCATACCTGGCCTGGACCGGGCAACAGTCAGCATCTGCGGGTCCGGGCAGGAAGGCATGCATTTGGGCGAAGCGAACGATCCGACAAGAGAAAAAGCACACAGCGAGCAGCCAGCTCATATCTCCCTGCTATTTGTGCAAGCCAGGCAGCAGACCGGTCAGCGATTCAGAGAGGATTGAAAGAGACAAGACAAGAGCCGTCTGACCAGGTCAGCGAACCGGACAGGCGGCTCATCGCCGGTCACTGTGTCCTGCAACAGAGCAGAGAATACCGAGCTAGTGCCTGGGAGCCAGCGCAGCGCTCACCGTGCAAGGGGAAAGGTGCCAGACAGCGCAGAAAGACGACAGAATAACATAGCCGGGCGGCCAAAGCCAGGCCAATCCATCGTCTTCTCAGCTGTTACAGTCGGCCAGTTGCTTACTCATGCGCTCTATCACGTATTCACTGGCTCACCCACTCAGTCAGCCAAAACAGCCAGCAAGACAGAGTGAGCAAGTTGCGGAAGCTAAGAGCCTAAGAGCCAAGGCTAGCTAGAAGCGATTACCGCCGAGCGGCCCGCTCATCGGAACGCCTGGTGGCTGATTGGCGGGCATCCCGGCTACGCCTGGCATCGACGGAACGCCGGGCACACCGGAGACGCCGGGAACGCTAGGCATACCCTGCATCGGCATGCCCATCAGATTAGTAGCGCAGTAAGGGCAGAACGACCAGCGCAACTCAAGGAGACGCTCGCACTTGGGACAAGGCCGCTTAAGCTTCTGTCCACAGGAAGGACAGATCTGAAAGTCCGACTCCACGCGAGCGTGGCAATTCGTGCATGTCTGACGCTCTGTCATCTCGGCCAGCAGCGACTCCTCTTCCAGCTGGCGCTCGTAGATCTCTGCCAGCGTCTGGCGAGGGCGCAGGATCAGGTAGATCAACAACCCGCCCACGTTAAAGACCGCTACCAACAGAGTGGCGATAACCTGCGTGGCCAGGTCTTGGGAGCGGGAGCGAATATCGCGGAATGTCCAGATGATCAAGCTTATCCAGAAAACGAAGAAGAAAGCAAGAAAAAAACTAATAATAAGCCCCAATGCGTTCTGCAGGGTTGTTAGCAGGCCGCCCCCACTGGGCGTAGCTCCGAGAATAAGGCTAAGAGATTGCGCGTTCACAGGATGAAGGCCCCTTTCAGAATAGACATAGCTCAGTACACACAATTACAACGGACATCCCCGGTTGAATGTTGCTCCTTCCAGGACTTCCAGTACCCCCCTCCCCTGGCTGGCCTGCCGGCGAGGCAAGGCTCCCGTGGCGTAGCGGGGCGTGGCGGGGCGGAAGTGGTCGCGCGTGCACTGATCAGCGCGGCGCTGTCTCCGGGTCCGGTCCGCCCCGTCACAGTCTTTCCCGTTACACCTTGCCTTGGAGCTTGACAGGCCTTGCTCAGCCATCGACCGTTGCCTCAGAAGAGCAGAGGGCAGGATAGGAGCCTGAGCAAGACGAGGCCCCAGCGAGAAGCAGCCTCACCCTCAGCGGGGCCTGGGTCTGGAAGAGCTAACATGTTATCGATGCTGAGTAAAGACTCACAGAAGAACGATCTAACGGAACAGCAGCGTCACGATCTCCCCGGCGCGCAGCTGTCGCCGGATAGGAGGTGTGTCCTGCAGCGATGAGCTATCCTGACTCCCCTGCCATCCAAGCTGCTCGTGCGGTTCCTCCAGTAAGTTTGCCACAAATGCCTGACTGGCGGCAAGGCCGGGCTGGAAAGTCGCCTCGACCTCGTGGTCGAGCGGATTGTAGACGCGCACCACCCAGCCCTGGTCATCGAGCGAGCGTTTAATGGCGCTGACCACCAGCTCGGGGGGCGAGACCTCGACCAGCGAGGTGCTGGCCGGAAGCTGGCCGTCGTGCTGGCTGGTCACCGTGGCGCGGACGGGCAGATTGAGGGCCTGGGCTTCGCGTACCACCAGGCCATCCTCGGCTTCCCACGTGCCGCGATGGGGCACCAGCGCGTAGTCGAATTCGTGGCGTCCAGGACACTGAGCCTCCGGTGTATAGTACATAGGGCCGGCGGGACCCTGGCGCGTTGAGAGATCGTCGCGCGAGAGCCACTCAACGCAGCGCAGCAAGGTCAGGGCCAGCGCCATCTGACCCGGCGCCAGGCCCGGCCCCCCCTGCACAACCTCATATTCCGGCAGGCCGCGGTTGAGGACCGCCAGGCCAATCTGGCCATCGCTGAGGTCGACGAAGCGCTTCTGCGGGAAGGTATTGACGGGTGTCTCGGCCCACTCGCTGACGTTCTCCGGGCGAGGAGCTGTCACCGGACGCAGACGCACCTCAAACGTTCCCTCGGCGGCTACCCTTTCTATTGTATAAGGGATCGGGAATAGCACTCGCAGACGATGATCGCGTGCATTGTTCTCCACTGTCGTGTGGATATCGATGCGGCGCACCCCGGGGTAGAGCGAGATCTCGCTGGTGATCGGGCAGTCGACGAAGCCCTCGCCGCGCCTATCGCGGCTATCGCTGCAGGTCGCCGGCAGGCGCCAGATCGAGCTGATACGCAGAGCGGCGCGCACCGGACCAGCGCTCAGCAACTCAATACGGGGTGGCTGGGCCGGCGTGCTGATCAGCGTATCGTGTGTGGGCGGGCAGTAGGTATACAGGTCACCAACGTCGCCGCCGTCGACAAAGCGATGCAGGCCGCGGAAGACAGCGCCCGTCTCCTTGTCGGTCACTGTCAGCGTACCAAGCTCGCCATCCACCTCGACGCGATAAAACTCATTCTCGATCGACTGGGGAGAGCAGTGCAGCGTGGCATGCTCCAGCGGCGGAACCTGGTCGGGCTGGACCGCCGGATAGAGCCAGTAGGTTTTCGCCCCGTAAGGCGGCAGCTCGCTGGCCAGGAACTCGACCTTCTGCTGTTCCAGCTCAAAGACCTCGAACTCCAGCGCCTTGATCTCTTCGCGCTGAAGCAGCTGCAGCACCTCCTGCTCGCTGGCGAGCAAGCGCTCACGGTCGCCTTTGAGCAGATTGGAGGGCGCAAGGGCGATTTCGATGCGGCGCAGGTCAGGAGTAGCGGCAGGCAGCACGCGCAGATCAACGATCTCATCGGGGTCGTCGGGGATGCCCATCGCAATCCTGATAGTATCATGGGTCAGCGCCAGGAACTGGCCAGGGCGGTCAAAGGTGCCCACAGCTTGCATCCGGGCCAGCGCCTGACGTTGAATCGTCTGGCTGCCGATGCGCCGACGATGCTCGCCCAGCACCCGGAAAGGCAAAGCCCGCCCGTGCTCATCAACGAGGACTGCGCGCTGCAACGACTCAGCGATATGGATCTCGACGGAGGCCGCCGCATTGCGTGGCCCGGGCCCCATATTAAAGACCACGATCGGGAAAGACGTCTGCCCGTGACCAGCCAGCGGCTGCGGCGGCAGCGTCCGCATGCTCTCAGTGACCCGCTGCAAGGCCCGGCTAACCAGGGCCTCACCGATCTGCTGACACTGCGCAAAGCGAACACTATTCTCGCGATGGACCTGATCGATGCTGCAGCCACAGATGCTATCGTGCGGCTGGTTCTGCAGCAGGTATTTCCAGGCCAGGTTCACCAGACCACGCGGGTAGTCATCGCCGAGCTTCCAGGCCCAGAGCGTCAGTGGCTCAACCCAGTGCTGCAGCAGATGCTCCTGCGCGGTGTTCTGCTGCTTGATCCACATACGTGTCGAAAGGACAGCAGGGAGCAGATGAGCATAGCGGCTGCTGCGCAGCTCACCCTGGAGGAGGCGAAGCTGGCGCTGCTGCTGCTCGATGCGCCGACGCACCTGCTCGATGTACTGGGGAATCGTCCCAATCTGAATATGAATACCTTCATACTGATGATGATTGCTGTGAGCCGAGCGCGAGGCGTTCCCCAGGAGCTTGTTGGCTGCCTCAATGGTTGCCGGCAGGCCCTGCTGCGGCTCCAAATGGTCGGAGCCATTCATCAAGAGCAGCGTGTCCGTCGTGGTCGGGGTACGGTCGAGTAGCTGCGAGACCACCATCTCCAGCCGCGTGATGAAGGCATCAGGAGTCAGGGGCATCAGGCGCGCATTGCCGTAGCCTTCGGGCAGGTAGATCACCAGAACCCTGGTGCCATCTGGCGCCTCCCAGTAGAATTCACTTTCTCTGACCTCATCGCCCACACCTCGCCAGAGAACCGCGCTGTCAATACCGAAGCCCTGCAGAATCTGTGGCATCTGGGCAATATGACCGAAGCAATCAGGCAAGTAGCCAACGCGCATAGGCTCCCCAAAGCGCGCAGCTTGCTTAAGACCCGTCTGCAGATTGCGAATCAGCGACTCGCCACTGACCAGAAACTCATCGGGCTGGAGATACCAGGGACCGATGAGAATGCGCCCCTCGGCAATGTATTGCTTGAGACGCTCCTCCTGCTCCGGTCGCACTTCCAGGTAGTCTTCAAGCACGATTGTTTGCCCATCGAGCATGAAGTGCTTGAATGCTGCGTCATGTTCCATGATATTCAGCAGTTTGTCTATGGTTTGCACCAGTCGGATGCGAAACTGCTGGAAGGTCAGATACCACTCGCGGTCCCAATGGGTATGTGGCACCAGAATGATGCTGAGTTGCCCACTCATACGTTTTCCCTTGTTATGTTTCCATCTTTTATCGATTTATTGCTGTGCATTTACCACCTGCACGGCCTGGTGGGGAGCCTGCTAGCAGACGGCGATTACCGATGCAGGTACAATAAATGTTGAAAGATATTATACTCGCTGTCTACCCGGATGGCAATAAATGCCCCTCGAAGTAAGACTCTTAGTTAGTCAAAATGGCCCCCTTGCATTGAAGCTTGCTCCCATATATAATCTTCGCGCTAACACCTACCATTCAAAATCGAGGAACTGCGACCTGTGGTCACCAGCCTACACGTTGTCTTATCACACGTCCAGGTTGCCCCTCTTTTGCAGGCTCGTCGGGAGGGGAGGCGGCAGTGGGAGCTCTCGCCGGACCTGGGCCTCTCCCAAGTGACGGTTGCCCTCACCGAAGAGGGGGTGCTTTTCCCTTCGGGCGAACTGTTGCGTTGGGATGATGTTGAGCGCATCGCATCTGCTCTCAATAGCTGTTTTCTGCTGGAGCATGGTTCCGTGCGGGCCATCCAGACCTTCTCGTCGGTGACCAATCGCCCCTGTAGTCTCTATCCGACGCAGGGGGCGCCCAGCCTGCTGATCGCTGGCTTTGTCATGCACCGTGTCAAGGAGGTCGATCCGCTGGAGGACACGCGCCTCAAGATGCGCACGCTGGCGCCCATCGGCGGGCGCGTGCTGGACACAGCCACTGGCCTGGGTTATACCGCCATCGAAGCGGCCCGCCATGCTGACGAAGTGATTACCATCGAGCTTGATCCTGCGGTTCAGGAGGTGGCTCGCTTTAATCCCTGGTCACAGGATCTCTTCCATCATCCGAAGATCCGCCGCATGCTTGGCGATGCCAGCGAGCTGGTGCCGACCTTCCCCGATCAGTATTTTTCGCGAATTATCCATGATCCGCCGGCCTTCGATCTGGCTGGCGAACTCTACTCGGGTGCCTTTTATCGCGAGCTGTATCGGGTGCTCCGCGGAGGGGGGCGCCTCTTCCACTATGTTGGCGACCTGCAGAGCCGTGCGGGTAGCAGCACCTTACGGGGAGTGACCCGCCGTTTGCAGGAAGCTGGCTTTGCGCGGGTGTTGCCGCGTCAGGAGGCGTTTGGCGTGGTGGCCTATAAGTAAGGCTGAGGAGGCAGGCTACCCACCGGACCCCAATGCGCTCTGATTCTCTCTTGCTGAGTGTTGTCCCAACTCCTCGCTGTGCTCGCGCGCCTCGCCGACTCCTGGCGCGTGCTCCTCCTCCTCGCACAGCTCACAGATGGTGCTGAGGCCCTGCTCGATGGTCTCCTCCTCTGCTCCCAGTGAGACGCGTACGTGGTTCACGGTCCTGGTGCCGAAGAGGCCTCCTGGCACGACCAGCACGTTCCGGCGGCGGAGCAGTTCCAGGGCGAAGGCGCTGGACTGCGCGCTGTCGCGGCTGTTGCTGTGCTGCCTGCCGTTTCCCTTGCTGGCGATATTGACCAGGATATAGAAGGCGCCATGTGGCGTGTATTCGTAGCGCCCGTAGCGCTTGAGCAGAGCAACCGCGCGATCGCGGCGCTGGCGGTAGGCGGAGCGCATCTGAGCGACGCAGTCCTGTGGTCCACTCAAGGCTGCTGCCGCGGCGCGCTGGGTTGCCAGCGGCAGGCTGGTATAGCTGGCGTCAAGCACCTGACTGAGGCTGCGCATGAGAGTCTGGCTCGCGACCAGATAGCCGATGCGCCAGCCAGTCATGGCATATGTTTTTGAAAAGCTATAGACGCCGATGAATATTTCCCGCTCGCGCTCCGCTGGTGTCAGCAGCGTAGCGGGGCTGACATGCTCTCCTTCAAAAACAAGCTCATCGTAGCATTCATCTGAGAGCAGCAACAATCGATGACGCCGGGCGAAGTCCAGGAGAGCGGCCACTACTTCCCGGGGGAAGACGGCCCCGGTGGGGTTGCCAGGGCTGTTGACAATCAGCAGGCGCGTGCGTGCGCTGACTCGGCGCTCCAGCTCGGGCAAGTCCGGTAGCCAGCCGCTTGCCGGATCAAGTGGGTAGGGCACGGGCCTGGCGCCTGTAATGGCCAGCTGGCGATAGTAGTGGGGCCAGCCGGGATTGGGCAGCAGTACCTCGTCACCCTCGCCTACGGTCGCCAGTAAGGCTAACTGGACCGCCCCCGTTCCGCCGACGGTCACTCCGATATTGGCCGGTGAGACCTCGTAGCCATTGACGCGCCTGATCTTCTCCGCCAGTAGCTCGCGCAGCCACGGCCAACCGCAGGATGGCCCGTAAGTTTGGGCTTCTTCCTGCAGGGAGGCGAGGGCGGCTGCGATGATGTGCGGCGGAGTGCGGAAGCTCGGCTCGCCGATCTCTAGGCGGAGCAGTGCCTGACCTGCCCGCTCTTGTTCCTCAGCGACCTGGCGTAGCTCGGCGAGGGGATTAGGCGGCAGGCGCTGCCAAAGGCGCTGGCCTGGCTCCTCTCTTCCCTCTGAGATCCCTTGTTGCATATCTACTGTTCTCTGACTCCCTTATTGTATCACATGGACCGGGCTGTCTGTCCACTGCCTGCCTGCTTGCCTGTCTGGTAGCTTACTCACTGCCGCCCGCCTCGGTCTCTCTCCTGGCTGCTCATTGCCTCCTTCGGGGGAACCAGGGTCTGGGAGTGCTAGCTGTTGATCCTCAGATGATACCCCGTGCGCGGAAGGCAGCGATCTCTTCCTGGCTGTAGCCCAGTTCGCTCAGGATTGCGGCGCTGTGCTCACCCAGTTGTGGGGGCTGGTAGCGCTCTTCCGGGGACGTGTCGGAGAGACGCGGGAAGGGGCGCAGGGTGCCGAGCGTTTCACCGGCGATTGCGCTCAAGTGGGCGACGCCGCGAGCCTGTGCGTGGGGGTCACTGAGCGCCTCTTCTAGGGAGTAGACCGGCCCGACGCAGGCGTCGAGATCGGCCAGCTCAGCCAGCCACTCATCGCGCGTCCTGGTTTTGAATATGCTTTGTAGAATGGCGATCGCCTGTTTGCGCTCCTCGGGTCCGACAGGAGTATGGAAAGGCAGTAGCTCCAGATGGCCGATGCGAGTGCAGAAGGCGTGCCAGAATTTCGGTTCGAGGGCGGCCAGGGTAATATAGCCACCATCTCTTGTCTCATAAATATTGTAGCAGGGCAGGCCACCGTCGAGGGGAGAGTGTCCCGGTTGGGGGGCCTGACCCGTTGTCAGATAGCTGCTCATGGCCAGGGGCAGCAGCGCCATTGCTCCCTCTGTCATGGAGACATCGATCAGGCGTCCCTGGCCGGTCTGGCTGCGCCCGATGAGGGCTGTGAGGATGCCGATCACCGCCATCAGGCCACCGCCGGCCAGATCAGCCAGCTGGGTCGGGGGCATGACCGGCCTTCCCTGCTGATCGCGGTTGTAGTGCAGCAGCCCGGCATAGCCAAGATAATTCAGATCGTGGCCAGCGCGCTGGCTATAGGGGCCGTCCTGGCCGTAGCCGCTAATGGCGCAGTAGATCAGCTCGGGGCGGATCTCGCGTAGCTGCTCGTAGCCCAGGCCCAGACGCGCCATAACGCCGGGACGGAAGCTCTCCAGCAGGACATCGGCGCTGCGTACCAGGCGCAGGAAAATAGACCGGCCCTCCTCGGATTTGAGATTAAGTGTCAGGCTGCGCTTGTTGCGATTGACCGCTAGAAAGGCCAGGCCCATACCGCTGGGACCGTAGGGGGGCATGTGCCGTCCATAGTCGCCGCTGCCTGGCTCTTCGACCTTGATGACATCGGCCCCAAAGTCGGCCAACAATTGCGAGGCGTAGCCTCCAGGCAAGAGACGGGAGAGGTCAAGTACACGGATGCCGCTCAGAGGCTGGGTCATGCCTGCTCTCCTTACTGCAGTGTGGGAACTCCTGGTCCGTCCAGGTTGCTTGACAAACGCTGTCTGTCCTGTCGGCTGGGAACGATTGATGAGCGACAGTGTTCGCTATGTTATAGCAGGATTAGTCAGTGCTGTCAATCCTCTACCTCTTCCTTTGTCGGTGGCTGTCTGGCTAGCCGTGACATACATAGCCCCTGCGGCCTGGGGATGCGAAGCTGAAGGGCGCTGCGTGATACAATGCACTCAGAGCCATGAATCTGTTGGAAATGAGGAGCACAGGAGTAGATGCCTATCGCCATTGTTGTTCATGGAGGAGCCGGCTCGATCCCCGAGGAGCGGGCAGCGCTCGCCCAAGCCGGCTGCCAGGAAGCAGCAGAGCTGGGATGGCGCATTCTGAAGCAAGGAGGCTCGGCTCTCGATGCGGTTGAGGCGGCAGTGCGTGCCCTGGAAGATAATCCGGTCTACAATGCTGGCACGGGAGCCACCCTGACGCAAGATGGCCGGATTGAGCTAGATGCGGGCATCATGGAAGGGCGCACCCTGCAGGTGGGAGCTGTAGCTGCTGTTGAAGGCGTCAAGAATCCGATCACGCTGGCGCGGCGTGTGCTGGAGAGTCCGCATGTTCTGCTTGTTGGGCATGGAGCCCAGCAGTTTGCGCTGGAACAGGGAATTCCGCTCTGCCGTACTGAAGAGCTGTTGACTGACTATCAGTATCGCCGCTGGCGCGAGGGGCAACGGGGTGTCGCGAGCCAGGCGGCTGAAGATGACGAGGATGAGCCGCCTTTCTACCGTTTGGAAGTAGCCACAACGATGTTTGCCTCAGACGAGGGGGAGCCTCCCTATTATCGCCTCCAGGTCGGCGCGACCAGCATCCACGTAGACGAAGAGCGACATGGAACGGTGGGAGCGGTGGCTCTCGATGAGTCAGGGCTGTTGGCTGCGGCCACCTCTACGGGTGGCATCTTTCAAAAGTATCCCGGGCGCGTCGGTGATACCCCCCTCGTCGGCTGCGGCTTCTACGCCGATGAGCATGCGGCGGTCTCCTGCACCGGTCAGGGTGAAGACTTCGTACGCCTGTTGCTGGCGCGGCGCGCTGCCGACTTTGTCGCCCTGGGGGCCAGCGCCGAGGCTGCAGCTCAGGCGGCCATCTCTGTCTTGAGTGCCAAAGCCAGCGGTAAAGGGGGCTTAATCATTGTCGATGCGGCGGGACAGGTTGGGCTGGCCCACAACAGTCCGCAGATGGCCTATGCCTATCGCTGTTCTGGGATGGATCAACCAGTTTGTGGGGTTTAAGCCAGCAAACAAGTAGGTTAAGAGTAGACGAACGCGCGAAACGTCTCGCCCTCTCCAGAGCCGGCTGGCCGGCCTCGGCTGGCTGACCAGCCGGGGCGAGACCAAAGGGCGGCAGCCTGGGACACCACCTCGCCTTCTCCATACTCTCCCCGTAATCCTGGCTCGCCCGCTCGCCCCGCCGTCAGGAGCGCTTTCTTGGTCGTCTCTAGTGCAGCAGGAGTGTGCTTAAGAAGAAGCCCAGGGCAAAGAAGCAGGCAAAGATCACCAGACCGCAGACCAGCAGCAGCAAGAAGGGGATCTGTTGTTGTTCCTGGCCTGGTTCCCCCTCTGGCCTGAAGTGGGTTGAAGGTGGCGTGCCGGTGTAAGGGTAGAGGGGAGCTTGGGGCTGAGCAGGGGTCACCTTCAGCGAGCTGTCGGCGACGGTTGGCGAAGCTGGTGACAGCTCCAGGGCAGAACCCGGCTGGAGGCCAGCGGAAGGCGTAGGGGAAGCAAAGGAGGAGAGGCGACGCCCACCTTCACCGCCGGGTAGCGACGAGAGGGACTGGCCGTCAGTTTCCGGCAGCAGCGGAGCGGGAGTGAAGGGGCGGGCGACGGCGCCCTCTTCCACCGCCGGTGCGCCTACCGCGACCGAGGCAGGTACGGCGGTTTCCAGAGCCTCGCCCAGTGCTTTCAGCTCCATATAGAGAGCTTCGGGTCTATTGATATGCTGAGGATGGTCACGCATGACTGCGCGGGCGACGAGATCGCACAGCTCTGGAGGAATGGCGCGCAGGAAGCGCAGGCGCCCATCGGGAGGCGGCTCGACGCTGGTAGCGCCGGCGGGTCGTCCTGCCAGCAACTGATAAAGCAAGAGGCCGACGGCGCGGGTATCATCGTCGAGGCGGCCCTCACTTGCCTGGCCCCAAGGCAATTCCTGGTCGGAGAGCACGATGCCAGCAGCGCCGACCACGCTCCAGGCGTTGAAATAGGCGAGATCGCTGGGAAGGGCGAAATTATTGACGCGCAGAAAGCCCTGCCGATCGCGCAGAATGGCGGAGGGGGTCAGGTCGCCGTGGCAGACGCGGCGGGTACCGCTGGCAGCATAGACCAGGGCCTGGCAGAGCTGGCTGCCAAGCTCGATCACCTCAAGAGGAGAGAGCTGGCGTTGCAGAAGGGCGGCGAAATCCTCACCCTCGACGTACTCCTGGACCACATAGAACTGGTCGCCCTCGCCAACGAGATCATAGAGGCCCACAATATGCGGGTGGGAAAACTGAGCTGTCATGCGCAGGGCGGTGCGATAGACAGACACCTGCGACGGGGGCACCGCCTTGACAGCGACAGGGCGCTGCAGGACCTGGTCCAGGCCCTGATAGACGGTGCAAAAAGGTCCCTGCTTAATCAAGCGTCGCAGCAGGTAACGCCTGCAAATGACCCGGCCTGTTTCCACAATCGATGCCTCTTTATCAATCAAAGCGATTACAGATCCTGGAGAGCCAGCGTCACCGCTCCGACAAGGCTCGCCTGGGGGCCCAGCTTGCCCTGAACGATGCGCAGATGCTGGCTGGCTGCGGGCAGACAGAGCGCGCGCAGACGCTCGCGCAGGGGGGCGATCAGGGGTTCCCCCACGAGCGCAACCGACCCGCCTAAGATGATCATACCGGGATTGACAAGATGAACGATATTGGCCAGAGCGAAGGCCAGGTAGGTCAGCACCTCGTCGATCAGGCAGCGAGCCACCTCATCGCCCTCTGTGGCCAGTTGGAAGATCTGCCCCACTGTGATGCGCTCGGCCCTTCCCTCGGTAAGGCGGTGGATGGCCGCTAATGTTGCAGGATGCTCGACGGCACGACCGATCATCGTGCGAACGATCGCCTGAGCGGAGGCGATGGCTTCCAGGTGGCCGTAGCCGCCGCACGAGCATTTCGGCCCATTCTGCATCACGAGCAAATGGCCGATCTCGCCCGCCGTCGAGGTCACGCCGTGGTAGATCCGGCCATTGACGATGAGGCCACCGCCAATTCCACGACCCAACCCGACGTAGAGGGCCACTCGCTCCCCAATGCCGGCCCCGTAAAGCACCTCTGCCAGAGCGGCAGCATTGGCGTTATTGTCGATGATGCAAGGGACGTTCAGGCGTTCGGCCAGGTAGTCCTGCAGCGGAAAGTTATCCCAACCATGCGCATGGTAGAGCGTCCGCACGATCCCTTGTGAAGCGTCGACTGGCCCGCCAACGGCGACACCTACGCGCAGCACGCGCCCATCGCGCAGATGTTCGGGGTCCAACACCTCTCCCAGCATGGCCTCCAGCAGCTGGAGCAGGGTTGTCGTATCGGGAATATACTCCAGAGGGCGGCGCAGCTGGTAGAGAATGTTGCCGTCCAGATCGGCCAGGGCCACTGATTGTCGCGTGCCGCTACCGCTGATCTCAATACCCACTACATAGCCCTGGGTGGCCAACAGCTTACCGGTGGACCGTGGCGTCTGGCTGCTGCGTTCTGTAGACACGCTCCTGTCTCCTCTTGCGGGCTTGCCTGGTGCTGCCGGTGTGGGCAGGGCAAGCACAAAACAGAACAGCACAAAGCAAGACAGAGAGGATTGGTCGGTTTCTACTTCGGCGCTTGCCTCTCCCAGGTTGGGTTGGGCTAGACCGCACTGGGCAGATCACCTGCACTGTTGCTGTCCTGCTCCCGTTGCTTTCCTACTCACGCCCTGGCGCTGCCTCGCCCTGCCCGCCAGCGGGGTGGGCCATTCCAGGAATTCTGATTAGATTACTCCCTTGTTACAGGCAGTGCTCTCTAGATGAACGAGACAGCGGCTTCAGTATATCATAAGAAATGCCTCACGCAAAGTACGTTAGGATGGCTGTCTCACCTCAGCTGGCCAGCCCTTCTTGGCCTTCTGAGACGCCTGCTTACTATGACAGCTGCCTGACCTCTTGCTTGCATCAGGGGGAGACTGACCGCTACAATTGGTCCAGAATCTGGATGGGCATCAGCTGCCAGCAGCAAGGCTGGGGGATGATGCCGGCCTCAGCATTTCGGCAATCTGCGAGGGAGGGCGATGGTCTCATCTTCGCTGGCTGAGCCGCGCACCTTTGTTGGGCGAGGCCTCAGCCCTATGAAACGAGCAGTCACAATCGTGGCCTTGCTGGCGATTACGCTGGCGGTACTGCTGATTGCTTTGCACGAGGGCCTGTCGGCAATCGGCAGTACTATTGCGGCTTTGCTCTTTATTGCTGGTTTTATCTATTATCTCTGGATTATTGCTCCGCAGCCCTTTACGATCACCGTGAGCGCGGAGGAGATCGTGAAGCGCGGCCAGCGCGGCGAGACGGTGGTGCTGCGCTGGGAGGAGCTGGCGCGCGTCAAGGAGGAGTTTTTCCCCAATGGAACGCGTATTAGCCTGGCGCTTTATCGCCGTCCGAGCACTGACGGCCAGGGGGAGAACGCCGGCCAGCCGGTACGGGCCTGGGTGGTCTACCGCGACGACGTTGATGATCTTGATGGGCTGGCGGCCCTTGTACAGCAGCTGAAGCCCGCTGACTGCCGCTGGGAGAGCGCTAGAGTCCATGAGTGAGTGACTCGGTCCAGACGGGCCTGTCCTCTGCTGTGGCACTCTCTAGCTAGTCTTGCTTGCCTGCTTGCTGTCTTTGCTCCCGGCCTGGCCGGCGCCTCCGGGCACTCCGGGCAGGTCGAGCTGGCTGCCGGCCCTTTAGTGTTCACGGGTTGATTCACAGGCTGAGCACCTTGAAACTGGTGATGATGAGCTGGAAGCCATAGTACCATAGGCCAGCTTGTAAGGCGGCGAGATAGCGATTATTGGTAACCGCCAGGTCCTGGCTGCCGTTGATCAGTAGCTTGAGAGTATTGTCCGTAACTTCAACCCGGTAGGGATGGGGGAGGGTCCCTTGCTGAACGCAGGCAGGCGGCCAGGTAGTATAATAAAAGCACGAACCGCTCTCCTCGCAGCGGTGCAGCAGGACATAAAGGCGGTCTTCTGTATGGATGCACGTATCTCTCAGCATCATCTGACAGTTCGTGAGCAACTGGTCCTCAGCTTCCTCTGGCTCGGACTCAACATCCAATCAGCCGCCCTCTTGCCGATTGTGATCCCGACGCAGATTCTCCTGTTTGTCGCTCCGGGCCAGGTTGGCAGCGCTGAGCAGGCGACCTTTCTGGGCTGGCTGTCGGCGATGGGGGCTTTTTTTTCGTTGATTGTGCCGCCCATTGTGGGCCTGCTTTCTGATCACACCAGCAGTCCCTTTGGCAGACGGCGGCCCTATATCGTGGTCGGCGGGGTGTTGACGCTGGTGAGTGCCCTCCTGTTAGCGGGCGCCATAAATGTGGCTCTGTTGGTGGTTGGGCTGGCACTCTTCCAGTTCGCCAGCAACGTTGTCTGGGCGGCCTATCAGGGCTTACTGCCCGATCTGGTGCCAGAGGACCAGCGCGGCGAGGCATCTGGCTACATGGGCCTGATGACCATTTTGGGCAATGTCGGCAGCCTGGGTCTGGCGGCCTGGCTCCTCGGAGGGGTGAGCCTGGGATCGCTCGGCGCTCCTCTGATTGTGCGAGGAGCGCTGATTTATTACGTGGTAACCGACCTGGTTATGCTGCTTGGTATTCTGGTGACTGCCTTTGGGGTGCATGAGATGTCCTATCATCCGGCGGCCCGGGCCAAAAGCCGACTGCGCTCCTGGGAGGAGCTGCGCCACTGGCTGGTCAGCAACTGGATCACGCCCTGGCACAGCTCCAATTTTACCATTGTCTTCTTGACGCGCTTCTGCGTCATGATGGGCCTGTACTTGTTCATGACCTTCATCGAGTACTATTTTGCGAATGTGGCGCATGTCTCCAATTTTGTTCAGCAGACGGCTGCTGTGGCCACGCTGGCTCTGGTGGGTGCCTTGCTCAGTACGCTGGGTCTGGGTATGCTCTCGGATCGCTTTCGCCGGGCGCCGCTCGTTTGCCTGGCGACATTGGTAATGGGGCTGCCAGCCCTGGCCTTCGTGGTGGCGCCAGCAGCACTGCCGCTCTGGCCGTTGGGCCTGCTCTTTGGTCTCGGCTATGGCGCCTATACCAGCGTTGACTGGGCCCTGGCGATCGATGCCCTGCCTTCGTTGGAGGTGGCCGCCAAGGATCTGGGTCTATGGGGCGCCTCATCGAACCTGCCTTTGACGCTGGCTCCCTTGCTTGGTAGCCTGGTCATCAGTATGGCCGCTAGTCAGGATCAGACAGCCCTGGGCTATCGCCTGGTCTTCGCTCTGGCCGCTGTCTTTCTCCTGCTCGGGGCAATCCTGGTGCTGCGTGTGCGCGAGCAGCGTCAGCAGCGGCGCCTGGCGGAGCCGCAGGATGGAGGGGCTGAGGAGCGGGCACCTGGCGGAGCAGAGAGAATGCTCAGGGCGTCGACGCCGGCTCTATCCACGGCTGCCATCTCAGCGGGGACGCATCCCATCCGGCAGGGTCAGCGGCGACGGAAGCGTGTCAATCCCCTCTGGTCGCTGGCGCGTGAGACGCACGCTGGCGAGGCGCGGGGAATCATGCGCTTCTGGACATTTTGGGAGAAGCTGTCGCTCGCTGTGCTGAGGATTCAGCCAGTGCCTGCTGCCCCCTATGGTCTGTTTCATGCCCGTCTCACGCGCTATCATGGTCGGCGCCCCCTTGTTCTGTCTGATGGGACGCGCATCGACCGCGGCGATCGGCTGATGGAGCTACACTTGGCCAATCGTCACCTGCGCGATGCCGCTCTGCGGAGTTCTCCCTGGGAGCTGCTGCGCATGATGCGCGCCGATCTGCGCGCCCTGGCAGCCTGGTTGCAGACGCCGGCCTGTGCGGAGGTACGCGCGGTCTATGGAGTGACTCTCTTAGGCCAGGCGGCCCCTCGCCTGGGCTTCAGCTTGCGAGAGAGACCGCGTAATCTGTGGAGCCGGGCTGATCGCATTTTTATGACCGGCCTGTTGCTGCTCTATCATCCGCAGGGGCGAGCCCGTCTCGCACGCGGCACCACCTATGGCCGCTATCCCCAGGAGGTCTGGATGTCACGCTCCGAACTGCTACACCTCTACGGCAGCTCTGATGGAGCAGCGCCGAGCACGCACATCTAGCGAGCAATGCAGGGACGTGCGCGCTCTTCCTGGCGAGACGCCTCTGGTTTTCGGTTGACACAACCGTAAGGCGGCGCCTACAATCACAAATAAGGCCACCGGCGTGAGCAATGGCCCGCCAGGCAGACTGGCGCTCCGGCGAGCCTCTGATCCTGGCCAGCCGGTGGGCGCTTTCTCATGAGAATTGAGCGTTTCTGTCTCTGTTTGTCCCTCTATTCAAGTCTCCGGTCGTGGGGCAGAGGCCAGAAGAAGCAGGGGAGGGTTATGGAGGACAAGCGAGGGTGTGAAGCTGCTAGCGATCTGCCCGGCTGGAGAGAGTAGCGAGTGAAGGTGACTCTCTTGAGTGACGATAAGAAGAACCGTGCCACGGCTGATGAGCGCCCCAAGCATCCCGCCGAGCTAACGCCGGGAGCCCAGGAGGTTGTGAGTGGCGTCTGGAAGATCACTCTGCCCATTCCTTTTCCTCTGCGCACGGTCAATGTCTATGCTCTGGTGGGCCGTGATGGCTGGGCCCTGGTCGATGCAGCGATGGGAACGCCCGAGGCCCGCGCCGTCCTGACTGAGGGGCTGGAGCGTGCCGGCTTGCAGCTACGGGAGTTGCGGGCTTTAGTGCTCTCGCACCATCATCCCGACCATATTGGCCTGTCGGCAGAATTGCAGGAGCAGAGCGGCGCCGCCGTCTATATGCATCCCATCGATGCCGCCATTATGCAGGCGATGTGGCGGGATGGCCAGAGCGATCGTAGTGGCCATCAGCGCTCCTTCGCTCTGGCGAATCAGTTTTTCAGGCCGCATGGAATGCCGCCGCTGGAACCGACAGTCAGCTCGCAGCTGCCACCGGAGGTGATGAACTTTGTCATTCGCGTCCCTCCGGCGGAGGCCATTACCCACGTCGAAGATGGAGCTGAAATTACCCTGGTTGGGGAGCACTACCGCGTCATCTGGACGCCCGGTCATTCGGACGGTCATATTGTGCTCTTCCGCGAGCGCGATGGCCTCTTACTGGCCGCCGACCATGTACTGCCGCGCATCACGCCCAATATCGGCCTCTATTCGGAGTACAATCGGGCCAATCCACTGGGGGACTACATTCAGTCGCTGGAGAAGGTGCGTCATCTCCCGGCGAGCCTGGTACTTCCGGGTCATGGCGAGCCATTCCGCCATCTGGCACGCCGCGTACGCGAGCTGATCAGGCATCACGCTCAGCGCGAACTGGAGATTTTGTCGCTGCTCGGTCGGCGTCCCCAGCACGCCTATCAGCTCGCCGAGCAGGTTTTTGGCTCCCGTCTGAAGAACGACGAGTCGCGTCGGATGGCGGTGGCCGAGATCCTCTCTCACTTAGAGCACCTGCGTCTTGGGGGATATGTCAGGCAGGAGCGTACAGATGATGGCTTGATTCTGTACGCTGCTGTTTAAAAATTTTGGCTATGGTAGAGCTGTCAACCCGCCTGGGAAGCCAATTTTTTACTTGTTCGCTCGCTATGAATTGGCTTCCCAGGCTGATTCAGCCTCACAACCTAGCTCTGAAGCTTGACGAGCCGCTTGTATTTCGGAAAAGTGCGTGCTATATTCTATTTGGCAGTGAGGTTGTCATGCCGCTTGACTGGCCCGGCGTCTTCGGGGCCGAGACCGGGAGCGGCCTTGCATCGACAGTTGTGTTGTAAGGAGGTCTCCATGGCAACAGCGAAGAAGAAGGAAGTTGCGACGATTGGCCGTCAGGAATTGGCCAAGCGCATCGCTCAGAAGGCCGATATCTCTCAGAAGCAGGCGGGTATCATTCTGGAAACGACGCTGGACGTGATTCGCGACGCTCTCAAGTCCGGCGATGAGGTCCGCCTGGTTGGCTTCGGCTCCTTTAAGGTACGCAAGAGTGCGCCGCGCAAGGGCGTCAATCCGCGCGATGGTAAGACCATTCAGGTGCCTGCAAAGAACCGTGTGCGCTTCTCCGCCGGTAAGGAGCTGAACGAAGCTGTACAGAGCAAGAAATAGCTGTAGTCGCTCGTAGTGCGTCTCTTCTCCTCACTGCCACTGGGTCCCTAGCCCCTGGCACGCCCTCGCTGGAGCAGGGAGAGGGGTGAGCGAGAGCGCCTATCGCCCCAATCGACCTTGCTCCTCCTCGTGCAGGCCACGGGGCTGCTGTTTACTCACTTGACTGATGATCGCTCGTTCGCTCGCGGCCCTACCTTTCTCCGCTGTGAGCCATGCCTCCCCTTCCATCCCCTTTGCCTAACTCAGGCTTATGCCCTGACTCGCTCCCTGCTCCGCTGGCTAATCTTGCTCTCTCCGCCCCTGTTTCCCTTCATCGTCGCTAGACAAGCGGCGTTCAACTCTTCCCTCCCCTGCTGCGCAGAGCTGGCCAGAGGTTGCAGGCCAGGCAGACAACTGTAGCCAGTCCTGATGGACCCGACAGGGCGAAGAGCAGGTTCAGGAGCAGGGTGCTACCGGACCAGAGGCTCCCCAACGGTGAGGCCAGGAGCAGGGGAAGAACACGCAGGGCGGTGGCCAGGTTGCCGAGCCAGAGAGTGGCCGCCACCAGCCGGGGCGAGGTGATCGTGCCGCCGGAGAAACCCGGGACCATGCGCGGAGCGATGCCGCAGATGAGCAGGGTGATGAAGCCCATTGCCAGGCCGTGGCGCGGCACGTCAAGGCTGAAGGGGAGCGGGCTGCCCCAGAGCAGGATGAGACCCGCGCTGATCAGCAGGAGAGCAGAGAAGAAGGCCCATAGATAGGCACTGGCGATCAGGACGACGAAGGGGCCGTAAGCCTGGCTTTGCTGGGCGGTGTGGCGGCGATAGGTGCGCGCCAGGGCTTCTGGTGACGGGGAAAGGGCCGCGACGTGGGCCGGTAGCCGTCCGCGTCGGCGCATCATGCTGATAAAGATAGTAACAAAGCCGGCGATGACGCCGCCCAGCAGCAACAGGCCAGGCCCTTCGAGGAAACGAAGTGGCCAGGCGGTCGAAGCGACAGTCACCTCGGCTCCGTTGGCGAGACTCAGGCCCAGGCAGAAGAGGAGCAGGCCAAGCCCATAGCCGCCGGCCAGCGGCCAGAGGATAGGTCGCGGAAATGCTTCCAACCCGGCGTACATGGGAAGCGACTGAGCAGAGACGGCCAGGGCAAAGGAGATGAGGAAGCCAAAGAGGCCGAGGCTGACGTTAAGGTCGTCGCCAGGCTGGGGCGCGAGGCCGCTCTGGGTGGCCGCCTGCAGCATATTGACCAGATTCAGGATGGCCGCCACCGCCAGGGCGAGCGCGGCCAGGCTGATAAAAGGAGCGATCCCTAAAAAGGCTTTGCGCGTGCTCAAAGCCGGACCATGCCGCAAGAGTAGGAGGTATTCAGCAGCGACCAGCAACAATGCCAGTCCCTCGCTGCCGCCGCTCACCACAAGCGCCAGCCTCCAGAGGAGAGGGACGGGACCGGTCAGGGTAAGCAGCGGCTGAGCCAGAGCGCGCAGGAGCAGGCCACCAATCTGCAGACCGAGAATCCAGGGCACCAGCCGCGGTAGCGGGAGGGCCGTGCCGCGCAGACGTGGCAGGAAGTGGAAGGAGACGCCGATGACAAAGAGCGCCGCCCAGCCATAGAGCTGGAGATGGCCATGCGCCTGCACCAGGGCGCTCCACCAAGTCGCGATTGCGAGATGCAGGGCCTGGGTCACCGTGAGTACGGCAGCCAGCAAGAACCCGCCGCCGCTGCCGATGAGGAGGGAGGCGCGTAACACCGGAGAGACAAGTTTGAACGGCTCCTGCGCTCGCTCGCGCTCTCTGCCGGCATTAGCTGCACCCGCCGAAGAGGTAGCCCCTGCCGCTGACATCAGCCCTCACCTCCTCCTGGCCTGCGCTGCGGCTCGCTGGCTGGCCCCTCGGCAGCAGGTGCGACGGCCTGGGCTGTCGTGCCTGCTCTGCTGGCCGCGACCAGGGTGATCAGGAAGACGCTATCCTGTAGCGCTTCAACGCTATGAGCCACGCGCGGCTCCAGATGGAGCAGTGTTCCCGCTCGCATACTGATGCGCTCGTGCTCCAGCTTGAACATGAGATGTCCTTTAATGACCTGAATAAAGGCTTGATAGCTCGTGCGGTGCTCGTCTAGCTGCTGCCCCTCCTGCAGGGCGAGCAGCAGCAGGCGCGCCGTGGTGCTTTCCCAGAGCACTCGCACCGCTGGTCCCTCGCTGCGGAAAGTTGCTGAGGAGGCCAGATCGAAGACTCTGAAATGGCTGACGGCCTCTGGCTCCTCGGCAGCGCGACTGGCCTGGCTGGTGTTGGCCTGCTCCTGCTGCTCCATCCTGTCTGGGTGCCTCCTTCTCTTGCTTAAACTATCCTCCCGGTGACCGTCTCTGCTGTCAATCGGTAATTTTCAGTGGGAGATCAGCCAGCACGCTTGACAATGCGAATGATCCACTCCTCTGGCCCCTGTTGCTCCGGTATCCAGTCGAAAGCCTCTGGATATTCCGCCATCAATTGATAGCGCAAAGGGGCGGGATCGTGGTCATTGATCAGGCGCAGTGCGCTGCCTGGTTGGAGCGCCTCCAGGCGGTTGAAGATAAGCGGATGACGCTCACGTGGTATGATCGTGCGCACATCGAGCGTTTCGGCAACGTTGTCACTCATGCTTGAACTTCTTCCTCCTGATGTATCTACAAAAAGGCGACAATCGCTCTCGCTATCACGAGCCAGAGACGGGGGTACTCGTCCGGCCAGTAGCAGAAGCTCGTCCTTGGGAGACAGAAGGCTAGCTGTCCTGCCGGGATCATCCAGACTGAGGGACTATGCCCCCTGGCCGAACAGGCTATCCTCTCTCTGCTGCCTCTAAGTATGGCAGCCTGGCCACGAAAATACCGTGACTTTTGTCGCAGCTTAGCTGTCCTCCTGCACGCTATACTTGCCCGTGAGGTGACGGTGAGCCACTGCTGCTCTGCCTCTTTCCTGGGCTGGCCTCGTCCTGTGGGGGAGGCAGAGCAGCGCCCTCTCTGTAAACGCTCTCCCTGCTAGCAGAGCTGAGCAAGAAAGGGGCTGATGGCAACAATGCTTGATGAGAAGACAATTGAACGGGTCAGGCGGGAGATTTACGAAGCACTGCGCAGCGTGGATGATCCCGAGCTGGGGGTCAATCTGGTCGATCTCGGTTTGATCTACGGCATTCAGTTGACGCCGGACGGCTTTGTGACGATCCGCATGACGCTCACCACGCCCGGCTGTCCCATGCATGAGTCGCTGGCGGACGGCGTCGGGGCGGCGCTGGCCCATATTCCTGAGCTGACAGGCGGCGAGATCGAACTGGTCTGGGAACCGCGCTGGACACCCGAGCGCCTGACCCCCGAAGGAAGACGCCTGCTGGGACTGGCCTGACCGGTTGAGGGGCCAGGCTGGTTCCAACAGGCGTGCCTGTCGAGGGCTAGCTGAGCAACGTACTCAGCTTCCATTCCAGGTGGCGCACCACGCCGAGTACATTGACGGCTGCTCCCACCAGGCTCACCCCGACCAGAACTGCGCCCAGGCGCAGCAGGCCATCCCAGCCGAGGAACACAGCGGGCAACAACAATACCAGCCCCCCGTTGAGCAGCCAGAAGCAGACCCAGGCCAGGCGCTCGTGGACCAGCTCGCGCATCAGCGGCACCTTCTGATGGCCGACCAGTGGTCCATAGCGACTGTGCCAGACGAGAAAGGGAACGATCTTGTAGAGATAGCCGACTATGCTCTGCCCGCTCCAGCCGACGAGCAGGCAGAACACGAGGGCCACGGGCCAGGCAGGCAATGCGCCCCCGATCGCGATCAAGATGGGCAGGGCTGTTGCCGCAGCCAGCAGCCAGAAGAGGGCTGCACTACTGTGATACTGGGTCACGTCCAGTGGACGTCGCCGCCGCCGGCGCAGCAGGCGCCAGTAATCCCAGCCAAAGAGCCAGACGCTGAATGTGAGCAGCATCGCCCCCAGTAATGTCAGCCAGCTCGCCTGCCCCAGCAGGCCGAGGGCCAGCCCAATGATCCCCAGATTCAACAACCCCAGCACGACCCAGCCCAAACGATCATTGTGATCGTGCGCCAGCGCGAAGAGAGGCACCAGCGTGTAGGAGACACCTACCAGCATATTCGTCAGCCAGCCGGCCACACCCAGGGTGACGTGAATTGGCAGGACCAGCAGCGCCCCCAGGCCTAGAAAACCGTAGATGAAATTGAGCGCTGCTGTCAGGCCGAGCGCAACGACCAGGCCAAGGTAGAGCAAGGCGGCGAAGAGGTAGAAGACTGTCAGCGGGCGCTTGCTGGCCTGGAGCAAGGTTGTAGCCAGGATGGCCACATAGCAGAGCACTGCCATGATGACCAGTGAACCCCCGAGCACGAGCAGCCCGGGAAGAAAGAACCAGAAGCCGCCCAGCAATGCCAACACCCCGGCCAGGTAGAGGGGGTAGACCACTGGAGTCAGAGCTTTGATACGCAGGGGCGTGACGGCAATCACTGGCGTGAGCTGCTGCGAGGCTCCCAGAATGGTCATCGTCAGCCAGCCGAGCGTTATCGTGTGGACAAGGGCCAGGACGTGGGGCTGACCGCGGTTGATGAGAGCCTCGGGCAATACGAATGGCAACAAGAGGCCGGCCAGAGCGGCCAGACAGATACCTGTAACCAGAAAGGGCAGGGGTATTCCGAGCGGCACACCGCGCCGTCCCATCATCCTGGACAACCCGCCGGCCTGCTGGTCGGTAATCCTGAAGGCGCGCAGGCGGGCATCTGCTCCAGGGGGTCCGCCGGCCATTGGCATCATCGTTATCACCTGCCTTGCTACGTGCTTATTATTGTCCTGTGGGGATCTCCTGGCGTGTGAAGCGGACCACCCATTCATTGGGAGCCAGACAGAGCGTCTCGTGGCTGAAGCCGCGTCCGCCGAGCACGCCGTAGAGCGGTACTGGCTCAAAGGGGGCCACAATCACCAGCGTTTCACCTCTCTTCAGCGGCGTAGCCGCCTCCATGATCCGCACAAAAGGTTCATCGCCGCGTTCCAAATCAGGGCGCACGTCCAGCAGGGCTGTCGCCTGCTCGCGCCAGATCTGGACCTGTTCCAGGTCCATGTCCAGAAGCCTCCTTTCCTGCCCGGTAGGATTGCCGGGCATCTTACATTTACTTGCCTCGTCAATCGGCGCTACAATTCTGAGTGTACAGCTCGGGATAGGCTGTCACCGTAACTTTTGTCGCATCTGGCAAACACAGCACAGAGTTGGCTTTCTTTGGCTGGCAGCGAATGGTGAGAAGAAGATGGCAATCGATATTGAGGCGGTACGCCGCATACCAATGTTCGCCGCGTTGGGAAGTGAGGAGCTGGAGCGCGTGGCCACGGTCACCAGAGAGCGGCGCTACGAACGCGGTGAGTTGATCATCATGGAAGGAGAGCGCGGCGGCGCGCTGTATTATGTACAGAGCGGGCTGGTTAAGGTTTTCAAGCTCTCGCCCGAAGGCAAAGAGCAGGTATTGCGCCTGATCAGCGCTGGTTCTACCTTCAACGATGTGCCAGCACTGGACGGCGGTCCCAATCCCGCGAGTGTAGCCGCCCTGGAACCGAGCACCGTCTATAGCATTAGCCGCGAAGAACTACGTCGACTGATCAGAGAGCGGCCTGCGGTGGCAGAGGGGGTAATTGCCGCCCTGGCGCTGGCTCTACGCCACCTGGTGGGCCTGGTTGAGGACCTCTCGTTCCGCCACGTCACGGCACGGGTAGCGCGCATCCTCTTAGAACAAGAGCAGGCCCTGGCTGAGGGCCGTCAAGCACGCCGCCTGACCCAGCAGGAGATGGCCGCCATCGCGGGCACGGCACGCGAGGTCGTTGGGCGCGCCCTCAGAGAGCTAGAGGCTGCCGGGGCGATCTCCGTTCGGCAGGGGCGTGTACACATTCTCAACCAGGAGCGTCTGCAGCTCCTGGCCGGCGGCCCTGGACCGATGCCAGTCTTGTAAGCTCCTCGACTCGCTGGCTAAGAGAGAAGCGCAGGCAGTCGACCCTTCCAGGCCGCTTCAGTAAGTGCTCTAGCTGCCTGGCCGGACCACTGTACCAGTGCTTGTCAAGGCTGGCTGGCATCCGCCACAATGGATAAGGGAGGCCCGGCCAGGCGACGCAATGCAGAGTTGGAGCGTGCTCCTCTCCTGGCAAGACAAGGCCGGCCTGTTACCAGATCTGATCGACCAAAACTCTCGTCCACTGGCAGCACAAGAGAAGGGGTGACCGCATGCTAGAGCAACGTGAAACGCGGATCATCAACGGAGTGACACTTGCCCTGATGCAGGGCAATATCGTCGAGGTAGAAGCGGATGCCATTGTGAACGCTGCCAACTCGGCCCTGGCCGGAGGCGGCGGAGTCGATGGGGCCATTCATCGCGCCGGTGGCCCACAGATCATGGCGGAATGCCGCAAGATTGGCGGCTGCCCCACCGGAAGCGCTGTGGTGACCACGGCAGGGCGACTGCGCGCGAAATACGTCTTTCACGCCGTTGGCCCCATCTATGGAGTCGATCGCGAGGCCCCTCGCCTGTTAGCCAGTGCTTATCAGCGCTGCCTCGACCTGGCCGAACAGTATGGCCTGCAGAGTATCGCCTTTCCCTCGCTCAGCACCGGCGCCTACGGCTATCCACTGGACGAGGCCGCGCCCATTGCCCTGCGCACCATCATTACTCATGTGCTGAAGCCGACCTCGCTCAAGCGCGTCATGCTGGTGCTCTACGGAGAAGAGGCTTGTAGAGCCTATGCCCGGGCGCTCGCCTCGCTGCTGCCCGCTCAGCAGTGAAGCGGCTTCAGCTCTCTACGCTCGTCGCTGAGGCTGAGCGCATGGGCAGGAGAATATCCCCCTCAGCGCCGCAGCCGACAACGCGATAGCGACCGCGCTCCATTGTTACCGCGCGGCAGCTATAGCTGGCCGCCGGGCGTGGGGGCGAGGGAGCGATAAAAATGGCTGTCGCGTCGCTGAGCAGGCAGTGCCCCTGCTGGCGCTCAAGGCGAAAATGATGGATGAAGCCGCTGTCCACCTCGATGCGGGTATAGTCCAGCCGGGCCGGCTGGCAGTGAAGGAAAGCCTGGAGCAAGCAGGCCTCTGCGGGAAGCGGGTTCTCGCCACGCGGGCTGCTGCCCTGGGGGCCGACGCCGTGAATGCTGCCGCAATTGAGAGACTGTGATGTCTGGGGAGTCGAAGCGGCAGAAGTTGCCGGTCTGCCCGGCTGGTTCTGGGGTGGCCCATTGCTGGCAGTCCCATCGGTAGCCTGGGCCGTGCTGGTGCAAGCAGCGAGCAGCAGCAGCAACACGGCCCAGCCCAGACGGCGGAGCCTGGTTGACCAGGCTCTGGCTGGCAAAGATCTCTTGTTTGGGCTTTGGACGCTTACCATCCTCCATAACCTCCTTGGCTACCCTATTTACATAAAATGGCCCCCTCGGGGGAGGTCCCCCCATCTTTTCCTAGTCGCTCGTCGGCAGGGAGGGACAGGGTCCCTGCTACCAAAGAGACGCAGGCGCCACTCAGAAGTTCCCATCGTCGGCTCAGACTCAGCTTCGCTCTTGTTTTTCCCGGGCCAGGCGCGCTATAGTTAGGGCGAGTTGAGTCTCCCCATCCACTTTGCACTATCACAACAAGAAGCTTATTGAAAGGATGCAACCACCGGTGGCTTCGTCAGGCTGGCCGGCCCGACCCCCGGCGCCGCAGAGCCTGGTGTGGTGACCCAACGGTTGCGCTAGGCATACAATGGCACAGGTTTTCATCACACTCCACTATTGGAACCAGTTTCTGGTCCTGGCGACAGGCGCTATCACAACCATCTGGGGCTTTATCCTCTTCTTCACGAAGAGAACCGAGACCCTCAATCCGGCCTGGCGTATTGCCCTGATTGTGACGGGCTGCATCGCGGCCCTGCAGGGCTTGCTCGGAATCATCATGGTCATCATGGGGCTGCGTCCTGGAACTGGCACGGGCCTCTACTGGCTCCATTATGTCTATGGAGCCATTGTCGTCTTCATCCTACCTGTGGCCCTCACCTATAGCTCCAGCGGCAAAAACGTCCGGCGCGATGTGCTCATCTTCAGCATTGCCACCCTCGTGCTCGTCGCGGCGGCCATTCGAGCCATGATGACCGGACCTGCCTGATCTGGCCTGAGGCTGCGTTTCTTCAGGACCACCTGGTGAGGGAGGGGCAACGACACAGAAAGCGAGCAGACTGGGGAGGAGTCATCAGCGTGCGAGCATCTTTCATTCATGTCGCCGATATTCATCTAGGATACGAGCAATACGGCGTCGGCGAGCGCTTCAACGACTTTGCCCGAGCTTTTTGGGAGATCATGGACGAGGCGGTTCGGCGTCAGGTTGATTTTGTCGTGATTGCGGGCGATCTCTTCAATAAGCGCTCCATCGATGCCCGCACCCTGCTCCAAGCCATCGAGGGGCTGCGGCGTCTGCGCGAGCGCGAGATACCGGTGATTGCTGTCGAAGGCAATCACGACCGCAGCTACTACCGCGATGGTGTCTCCTGGCTGCAATTCCTCTGTCATCAAGGCTATTTAACCCTGCTGGCGCCGCAGATGCGTGGAGGCGCGCCGGTCATTGCTCCCTGGAGCAGGCAAACCATGCTTGGCTCGCATGTCGATCTGCTAGAGGGACGACTGCGGGTCTACGGTTTGCCCTGGCAAGGCTCTGCGACCCTGCGCTGTTTGGAGGGGCTGGCCGAAGCCCTGGCTGCCGAGCATGCCCACGAAGAGGCTGCTGGCGTTGAATATCGCCTGCTCGTAATGCACACCGGCATCGAAGGAGTAGTACCACGTCTGCAGGGACTGCCCTCGCTGAGCCACTTTCAGCGCCTGCGCCCCTACATTGATTACGTGGCTCTGGGGCACATCCACAAGCCCTACGAATTTGAAAGCTGGATCTATAACCCCGGCTCACCCGAGACCTGGAGCGCCGAAGAGGCTCAGTGGCAGGAACGAGGCTACTACTTTGTCGAAATCGACACTGGCAAGGCCCAGCCAGGCGGGACAGCAGAGCGCCCCTGCTATCATCGGGCCACTCATCTGGTCAACAGCCGCCGCCCCTTTGTCCGCTATGACCTGCGCGTCGACGGCCTGGTGACCCCCGAAGCCATCTACGCCCGGCTCGCCGAGTTTTGTCAGCGCGAAGGGCCGCGTTACGCAGGGGCCGACCAGCGCCAGCGCCCCGTCGTGCAAGTCCAGCTTGTGGGAACCCTGGCTTTTGACGCCGATGCCCTCGATCTTCAGCGCCTGGAGGAACTGCTGCGCTCCTCTTTTCAGCCCCTGCATGCCCGCGTCGAGAACAACACCAGCGACCGAGACTATCTGCTCGACGGCGAAGGACTGGACGGGCGTGATCGCTCCACCTGGCATGAACTTGAACGGCGCATCTTTGCCGAGCTACTCGGGCAGGACAGCCGCTATCTACCGGCGAAAGAAGCCTGGGGGCAGGTGCTGGCCGAGCTGAAGGAGCGCGCTTTGCAGAAAGAGGACCCCGTCGTTCTGGCACACTACCTGCGCGAGAAGCGTGCAGAGCTGCTGAGCGGCGGCGAGCCAGCTCACTAGCCTGCTCGGCTCGACCAGCGCTCGGCTGCCTGCACGCTACCAGGTACTGAAAGCGCTACGTTGAGTGAAGGTGATGCTCCCGAGAGCGACTCACCTCAATGTGTCAGGGATGCAGATAGTCGAGTGCTGCACGTGTCAGTACCTCCACAGCCACCGGCAGGGCCTCCTCATCGATGTTGAAGCGCGGATGATGGTGAGGGTAGACAGCGCCTTTAGCCTCATTGCGGGCTCCGACGATAAAGTAGCAGCCAGGCACGGCATGCAGAAAATAGGCCATATCATCGCTGCCAGTCGTCATCACGCGCTCGTCGCTATCGACGCGCTCCGGTCCGGCGGCGGCCTCCGCTGCCCGGCGCACCACCTCGGTCATCGCCGGATCGTTGACACAGGCCAGGCAGCCATCGGCGACCTCGACCTCGCAGGTTGCTCGATGAGCGGCGGCAATGTTCTGCGCCATCTCGCGCAAGCGGGCAATGATGTGCTGGCGATATCCCTCGTCGAAGGTACGCAGTGTCCCCTGTAACACCACCTCCTCGGGAATGATATTGAAAGCCGAACCAGCGTGAACACTGGCAATGGTCAAGACCGCCCGCTCAAAGGGCGAGGTCTCCCGGCTGATCAAGGTCTGGAGCGCTAGAATAATCTGAGCGGCGGTCACCACTGGATCGATCGTTCCCTCGGGCATCGCGGCATGACCGCCCTTGCCCTTGACGCGCAGCTCCAGGCGGTCGGCGGCGGCAAAGATCGGACCGCTACGCACTCCCACGCGCCCGACCGGGTGGCCGCTGAAGAGGTGCAAACCAATCACCCCATCCACGCCCTCCATCACCCCGGCCTGCACCATTGGCGCGGCCCCCCCGATTACCTCCTCAGCCGGCTGAAAGACAAACTTGACCGCTCCCTTCAGTTGATCGCGGTGTCGGCTCAAGAGCGTCGCCACCGCCAGCGCAATCGAGACATGCCCGTCGTGGCCGCAGGCGTGCATCTTGCCGTCGACCGTTGAGCGATAGTCGACCTCGTTCAATTCATGAATAGGCAGCGCGTCCATATCGGCGCGGATTGCCAGCGTGCGCCCGCCTTCACCGGCGGTCCCGCGTAGCAGGCCGACCACGCCGGTCTGAGCAATACCGGTCTGCACCTCCAACCCGAGCGCGCGCAGGCGGCCTGCCACAATCTCGGAGGTGCGCACCTCCTCAAAGGCCAGCTCAGGATGCTGGTGCAGATCGCGCCGCAGGGCCACGATATCCGGCACCATCTCATCGATTTCCGATTTCAAAGTATCTTGCTCAGCAGAAGCCATACTCTTCCTCCAGGCAGAAGAACTGATAGAGCCTGCGAGC
This sequence comes from Thermogemmatispora aurantia, assembly GCF_008974285.1. Lineage (GTDB taxonomy): Bacteria > Chloroflexota > Ktedonobacteria > Ktedonobacterales > Ktedonobacteraceae > Thermogemmatispora > Thermogemmatispora aurantia. The sequence continues at coordinate 382,607 of NZ_BKZV01000005.1, forward strand.
GGTGGAGCAGAGCCGGGTCAGGCCAGCGCTCACTTCAGCGTCCCACATTGAAGCGGAAGTGAGCGATATCGCCGTCCTGTATCACATAATCCTTGCCTTCGAGCCGCTGCAGGCCCTTACGAGCCGCTGCGGCGAAAGAGCCACCGCAGGCCATAAAGTCATCGAAATGGGTAATCTCGGCGCGAATAAAGCCGCGCTCGATATCCGAATGGATCTTGCCAGCGGCCTCGGGGGCCTTCGCCCCTTTCGTCACCGTCCAGGCGCGCACCTCATCCTCGCCGACCGTCAGGAACGTAATCAAATTCAACAAGCGATAGCCGACCTGAATCACGCGCTCCGCTCCCAGCTTTGGCAGGCCGAGCGAAGCCAGATACTCGGCAGCCTCCTCGGGCGCCAGCTCGCTTAGCTCCGCCTCCAGGCGGGCGGAGACCGCCACCGTCTCAGCCTCCTCAGAGCGTGCTCGTAGCGCTACTGCCGCCACACCATGCAGCTCGCCGGCCAGGCTTTCCAGTGCTGGCTCAACCCCCTGGTGGATCTGCTCCAGCAAGGTCGCAGCCTCGGCGAGCACATCCTCGCTCACGTTCAGCACATACATGCGCGGCTTCATCGTCAACAGGAACAACTCCTTGACCAGAGCCTCTTCCTGCGCATTCAGCTCCAGACGGCGCACCGGTATCCCATTGCTCAGCGCCTCCTGCAAGCGAGCCAGCAGATCCAGCTCTTGCTGATATTTCTTCTCACCTGATTTGGCCGCCTTGGCCGTGCGCTCGCTGCGGCGCTCGACAGTCGCCAGATCGGTCAGGGCCAGCTCGTTATCGAGCTGCTCCAGATCGCGCAGCGGATCGATGCTTCCGAGCGGGTGGGGCACATTTTCATTAGCAAAGGTGCGCAACACAATGGCCAGTGCGTCGGCATTGCGGATATGTCCTAGAAATTCAGCGCTCAGACCTCCCTTACGGGCCTCCTCATCCTGCTGACCCATACCGGCCACATCCACAAACTCCACCGTGGCATAGGTTACCTTCTTAGGCTTAAAAATCTCCGCCAGCGGCTTCAAACGCGGATCGGGCACCTGAACCACAGCCGTATTGGCCTGCACCGTCCTGGTCGCATAGCCACTAATAGGCGCCTGGGCGCCCGTCAGAGCGTTAAAAAGCGACGTCTTGCCACTCTGAGGCAGACCGACGATGCCTATTCTCAGAGCCATAGCGAACAAACCCCTCCTGACCAGCTATTCTTGACGCTTATTCAACCCTCCCTTACAATTAGGAGTGGCATCCTTGATTGCTCCTCTCTCTTTGTGCAACAACGTGGAGGTCGCTTCTCATGCCATTGTACGAATATCGCTGCAGTGATTGCAAATCCCGCTTCGAACTCCTGGTCAGCCATGAGCGGGCCGACGACGTGGCCTGTGCCCAGTGCGGGAGCGAGAACGTCAGGCGCCTGCTCTCGGTCTTCGCCACGCAGCGCGTCGGGGCGGCATCGGCTGTAGGCCTGGAGGAGTTCTCCGCCGGCGCTGGCGGGAGCTGCAGCTGTGGTGGTGGGAGCTGTGGCTGCCACTGACACCTCTTCTCCAACTCAGCAGAGGCCGCAGAAGAAGGAGTCGCGTCTCTTCTTCAAGACCAGCTATCGACGCGGCATCATCGAAGCGGTAGTGATCTACACGCTTGGACGCCTGGGGGCCTTGATCAGCCCGCAGGTCTTCCCGGACTGGTTGTTTGTGCTGCTGCCCCTCCTCTTTCTCTTCCTGCAGTACCTGGGTGGCCCTATCTGGGCAACCTATCGCATCCAGTCGACCAGGCGTGAGCGTATGAGCCGGCGTTTCTGGCTGCTTGGGCCGCTCCTGGCAGGCCTCTGTTTCCTGATCGACCTGGTGATCTCGCTCACGCTCGGGCTGGCCGTCAACGCTCTGGGAGGAGTGCAGCAAGGTCCAGCTCTCTGGCGCTTCTTCGCCAGCGGTGAGGCGCATCTCAGCCTGAGTGAGTTCGGCCTCTATGAGCTGCGCACCGCTGTCGCCCTGCTGGCGCTCTACACCGTCGCCGTGGTCTGCTCGCGCCTGGCTCAAGGCGGCTTCCTGCGCTTCACAATGCCGGCGGGTGGTCGACGGGTAACCCTCTAGCGGCTCCTCTCTCGCCCATCCATTCCCGTGCGCCGGGCGAGGGCAGAAGCAGAGCAGGATCGGCAGCCAGGTACAGGAAACTATTGGCAAGTGCTGGGAACAGATGCCCTCGCAGCTTGACCAGAGGAGAACCCCCGGTCTCGCTCACAGCCGCCAAACGAGGGGACAAAAAAAGAGCGCTGCGCGGGAAAAGCAGCCCGCCGCGCTTTTTTTCTGCCACGGTCAGCTCCCTGTTCATAGGAGAGATACAACCACCCCTTGCTTGATCCTGGCCTGGCACTCGCTGGCTGGTCGTAGTCAGCAGTTGCAGGCCCGAGAGCCAGGTGCCCCTGGTAGCGTTGCCACAGAGAGGGCGCTACCGCCCGCGAACAGCTCGGAGCGCTGCCCTCCCGAAGGAGCGGAGCGCTTGCGCTTGTAGGGCCAGGAGTCGGTGGTTCCCTGTCACCATCAGCCAACAAAAGCATAGGCAAAGAAAGCAAGCAGACACAGCGACCTCGAACAAGATGGCCATCTTCTGCAGAGGAGGGCCTCCTATTGGCTCACTGCTTGGAGCAAGCCAGGCTGATCGTGGGTTGAGCTGACCGAGCCGGACTGGCGCGTAGCAGCCGCGAACAGCCGGCGCGGCGGCGAACCCGCCTGAGTAAGCGAGGCCAGCCTCCTCTCTGAGGCATCACGAGCATCGTCCTCAACGGCTCAATCGGCAACCAGCGGCGCCCTGATTCTGCGGTACAGACCGCGGGCAACCTGGGAGCAGCCTTACTGGCCTGATTCTTAGTTGCGCTCCCTTAGTCTCGAAGCCGGAGCCACCTGTCAGCGGACGAGCGGAAGGAGCACCTGGCCTGTTCACGTCTTCTTCCGTTAGGAGCCGCATCTGCGCTCACCTTCGTTGCTCATTCTGCTGCCGCCCGCTTGCTGGCGAGCGGAGAGCAAGAGACGATGGGTGGAAAGGCGGCCCTGGTAGGGGCCAATCGAGAGCCGAGAGAAGGCCCCGCCCCGTGATGTGAGCGCCTACGAGGGGCTGCGACTACCAGCCGAAGCCTGCCTGCCGGGGTCGAACCTAGCTGTCGAGCGGCCTCGCTTCGTCGCGGGCGAAGGAAAAGGAGTGGAGAAAAGAGACCGACCGGGCGGCCCAGTCAGAACAGAAGGGACACTGTTGAGGGGGCCAGGAGCCAAGCCGTGCGACGATGCGACAGCACCACAGTGCCCACAGTGCCCACACTGCCCACACTGCCACAGCGCAACGCCGTAGCGACGCTAACGAAGCGGACAGGCGAACGAAAGCCGACGAAGCTGAAGTGACCAGCCGGCAGAGAGAAGCAGGAACGTGAACGCCAATCTCTGATCGAGCTTCTCTACAAGATACTCTTATTCAGAGTAGCCAGGAACTCCATATTATTCTGCGTCTTAGCCATATGCTGTAGCAGAGCCTCCATCGCCTCCAGACCGCGCTGCTCCGCCAACGTTGAGAACATTCTGCGCATCAGCACGACGGCGCGCAGCGTCTTCTCATCGAGCAGGAGATCCTCGCGGCGCGTGCCGGAGAGACTGATATCGATGGCTGGGAAGACCCGTCGCTCAGCCAGTTTACGATTGAGGATCAGCTCCATATTACCGGTGCCCTTGAACTCCTCATAGATCACATCGTCCATGCGGCTGCCGGTATCGATCAAAGCCGTAGCGATAATTGTCAGGCTACCACCCTCCTCGACCTTACGAGCGGCGCCGAAGAAGCGCTTGGGCGGGAAAAGGGCGCTGGGATCGAGTCCGCCGGTGAGCGTACGACCACTGGGCTGAACAGCCAGGTTATAGGCGCGGCTGAGGCGAGTGATGCTGTCGAGCAAGACCACCACATCGCGCCCGCCCTCGACCAGGCGTTTAGCGCGCTCCAGAACCATTTCGGCCACGCGGGTATGGGCCTCAGTTGGCTCATCGAAGGTTGAGCTGATCACCTCGGCCTTCACCGAGCGCTTCATATCCGTTACCTCTTCAGGGCGCTCACCGATGAGGGCCACCATCAGATGGACATCGTCGTACTTCTCGGTGATCGAGTTGGCGATGGCCTTCAGGAGCATCGTTTTGCCGGCTTTGGGAGGAGAGACGATCAGACCACGCTGACCGCGACCGATGGGGGCGACCAGGTTGATGAGGCGACCGGCGATGTTCGTTGGACCGGTTTCCAGATCGAACATCTCGCGGGGGAAGATGGGCGTCAGGTTATCGAAGTGGGGACGCCGTTTCGCATCTTCCGGGTTCATGCCATTGATCGCCTCCACGCGCAGCAGGCCGTAGTACTTCTCGTTATCCTTCGGCGGGCGCACCTGACCGGTCACCATATCGCCGGTGCGCAGGCCGAAGCGGCGGATCTGCGACTGGGAAACATAGACGTCCATGTTTCCCGGCAGGAAGCGCTCCTGGCGCAGGAAGCCGAAGCCATCCTCCACAATTTCGAGCACGCCGGCGCTAAAGATGTTGCCCTGCTGCTCGGTATGCTGCTGAAGAAGCCGGAAAATGAGGTCTTGTTTTTTGAGGGTTGTGTAGCCGGAAAGTTCGAGGTCGCGAGCGATCTCGCGCAACTCTGCGATCGTTTTGGTCTCTAGCTCAGCGATGTTCACGTTGCGTTGGGCGAATTATGTCCTTTTGGGAAAGAACACGCCCCCTCTCCTTTCTGGTTGAACCTAGATTTCATAAAGGCTGCTGGTGGGAACAGGTACATAACAGGCTTCCGTCTCTGAAACCCGTGAACAGGTGGTGACCGTACGCTTGCTGTGCTGAAGTAATGCTTGCTTGGTTTGGTTGCAGGACCCGGAAACGGATCGACGACCCGGGAGGTTCTGGTCCGGGGAGTCAGCTTCACTATACCACAGGCGCAAAGCAATGTCAACTGCCCTAACCCTGGTTTTTGCCCGCTGCAGTCCGCTTCTGTCCCTCTTTGCCCGCCTGGCTGGCCTGGGGCCTGCCTCTCCTGGCTGGGGGCCGACCGGAGGCGGGATCAGAGCAGAGTAGCGGACGGGCCTGCCTGCAAGTGAGTCAGTGAGAGCTGCCGCTGAAGCGGACGAGGCGCACCTGTTCGTTGGCTGGCTGGCTAGCTAGCTCACTGGCGAGCGCGTGCGTCAACGCGTGAGCTGGGCAAGCAAGCAAAGAAAGCCAACAGATAGGAACGGTTAACCCCCCACGAAGGCAAGCGCCTCGTGGGTCAGAGCGATCCGGCTCGCTTCACATGCCCTTAATCGATCGATTGCTTGATCGGAGTCGGCGGCGGGGGCAGTCAGGCCCGCTGAGGCTTAGCGCCGTTGAGGCCTGCCCCGGGCCTCTATCCAACCCGATTGTTGGACCATATCATAAAACGCAAACCACTGGTTGTCAATCCACTCATCGCAGAGGCGACGCGCTTCATGCAGGCCGCGCCGATCCAATTCATCGTTTACCACATTATAGGCATGTGGATGGCGATAGCGACGTGGTAGGGGCGAACCAAAGCCGTGAGCGTAGTGAGCCAGCTCGTGGGCGATGGTAATGAGCAAGACCTGCTCTGGGACAAGCTCATGCTGTAAGAGGAGATTGATGCCAATAAAGGTGATGCCGCTCTCTTCCGAGAGACGGATCAGCCCCAGGCGGCGCTTCCAGGGCTGGCAATAGGCGATCTGCACTTCATTGACGCGCGGAATATCGGCAAAGTAGGTCTGCCAGATGTAGTCCAGGCAAGGAGGCAGATCGCGCTGCGGCGAGACTTCGGCAAGCGAACGGGCGCGGGCGGGGGCCTGCTCTCCGGGGGCTAGTGCAGATAGCAGCATGGCCGCTGATCCTCCTCGACGATATGATTCTGCTTGTGTGTCCAGTATAGCAGGGTACTCCCAATGGCCGGGCCGGCCTGTCAGATCCCAGACCCGCTCGCCTGGATGTTCGCGTGGCCTGTCTCCTGATTCTTCCTCCCTGGGAGGCGCGTGAGCGTAAGATCATGTATTATTTCTACATAGCATACCTTCTGGCCCGAGCATCGTCAGCAGTTTTTTGCCAGAGAGCATCACTGCAGATGCGTCTCGTTATGAGGCAATAAGCAACTTTCCAGGCAGCCGTCCGGAAAGAAGGTAGGCAATCATGCAGTACACACCAAGGAGAAGAAGACGACTGATGCCCCGACAAGATGGCAGCGGTTCCAGTGTGACAGCGGCGGTTGGCTTCGGCGGGGGAAGTGGAGCCAACCGGGCGCGACGAAACGTGCTCTTCACGCGTGGTCTGATCTGGGTCACCGCCCTGATCAGTCTCTCGCTCCTGCTCGGCTCGATCGCCCAGGCCTGGTCGAATAGTCGCTTGCTGGAGCAGGAGGCCGCCGCCCGCGCTCAGTATGAGCAGACGCTGGCCCGCCATGATCAGCTGCAGAAGTTGGTCGACTACTACAAGGACCCCTTCGTCATTGAAAGCGAGGCGCGTCAGAGTCTGGGATATGTGCGGCCCGGCGAACATCGTGTGGTGATTGTCAGTCCACCGCCCAGCCAGCCGCCAACCAGGCCACGTCCAGCGCCACCCGCTTCCAGCGGCGGCTTCTGGTCCCAGTGGTGGGCGATCCTCTTCGGCAGTTAGTGGTGAGGTGCGCGCGGTGCTCAATCTCGCTCTGCTGCCCCCGAGCTGAGTCCAGCAAAAGCGCGGCTCAAGCGAAGCGGGCATCTGGTAGCCCGGGCTGCCTCTGCGGTCCAGGCTACCAGATGCCATAGTCCGATAGCATAGAAGTAATAGCATGACGCAACAGGCTTGACGTCTTGCCTATAATAAGAATAGACTATCATCAGTAACAAGCCTACAACATTGTTAGTCTTTTGAGGTAGACAACGTGAAACGTGCTATCGCTGGCGACCACGTGAGCGTCTCCTACCCGCAGTGTCCGCGTTCTCTAGCTTTTGCTTCGCGGACTTTTTGTGCATTTATGGGCCTTATGGAGATGCTTATGCTTATTAGCGGGCTTCAGCGTGTAACGCTGGGGCTTCGTAAGCTTGGTTGCGCAGCGATGCGTTTCGTTGTGTAGTATCTGGCATCTCCTCTGAAGCGGAACGCATCACAAGCGTTCCGCTTCTTCTGTTTTTATAGCGCTCATTATTCATACGCGAAATCTTATATGAAAGGCTGTTAAGACCATGCGTCCTTTGATCGGCATTCCGTGCCATCCGGCTTATCGGCATGGCTCTCAACGCCCGATCTACGGCAATAACCGGGCATATGTCCATGCCATTGAGGATGCCGGGGGCGTTCCTGTGCTTATCCCGCTTGTTCATGATCTCTCCGCTCTGGAAGCGCTGCTGGCTCACCTCGACGGATTACTCCTGCCCGGGGGACAGGATATTCAGCCTCGTCGCTATGGCGAGGAGCCGCATCCGCGCCTCGGCGACACTGATCCCTCCCTCGATGAGTTTGAGCTGACGCTGGCCCATTGGGCGCTGCAGGAGGAGAAGCCGATTTTGGGCATTTGTCGCGGGATGCAATTGCTCAATGTGGCTCTGGGGGGGACGCTCTATCAGGATTTAGAGAGCCAATATGCAGGCAGTCTGCGTCATATGAATCAGGATCGGCCCCGCAGCCAGGTGGTCCATCGGGTGCTCATCGAGCCGGGTACTTGCCTGGCGGCCATCACGGGTGAGCGTGAGTTTTGGGCCAATAGCATTCACCATCAAGCGGTCAAGGAGCCTGGCAAGGGAGTGCAGGTCGCTGCGCGCGCTGAGGATGGTGTGGTAGAGGCGATTGAGGTGCCGACCAGGCGCTTCGTCGTGGCCTTGCAGTGCCATCCCGAGGAGATCTATCGTCAGGTTCCGGCCTGTGCGCGTGTTTTCTCGGCTTTCGTCCAGGCTTGTGGTCTTCGCGAAGCAGTGCCTCAGCCTCAGCGCGCCCTGTCCTTACCGGTCGGGGCGGCTTGAAGCAGGGCCGCGTGACACTAGACACCTTTCCCTGGCAACCCCGACGCCGGCCTGCTGTTGCGGCCCCTTTTCCCTACCCCTGGAAGAGGAGCACGTGGCAACAGGCCGGCGTGCCTTTTGCGGGCGTGCACGCGCGCGTGAGCCTTCTCTCTCGGCTGCTCAATCTGCCCCGCGCTGAAGCGGTGTGGTGTGCTATACTAAAAAAGAGCGTCTGGTCCTCAGTGATTTATTTATACTTGCTTGTCTGTGGATGGAGGGGCCAAGCACGCCGCCGTACAGCGGCAGGCCCACGCTGCTCGCGACTGGACAGGGCGGTGGTCTGTGCTGCATCAGCCGGTCAAGTGAAAGCATGATGGATTCTGAACGATACCACGCTCCAGCCAATGGAGATCTTGCCGCAGCGGATGAGGGCCAGGAAGAGGCTGCCTCTTTGCTTGGCAGTAACCGCGAGCTGGCAATCCTCTACACCATTGCTGGCCAGCTCAATCGCAAAGTGGACGTGCGTGAGGCTTTGCAGGAGGTCTTAAGTCAGGTCACTCGTCTGCTGGGCCTTAAGACAGGCTGGGTCTGGCTGCTTGACAGGGAGGGGCGACCGTTTCTTGCCGCTGCGCAGTCCTTGCCCCCTTATCTGGCTGACCATCCCGAGCGGATGACCGGGCGCTGCCTCTGTCTGGATACCTTTCTAGGCGGCAATCTGGCCAGCGCGGCCAATATCAATGTGCTGCGCTGCAGTCGCTTGCGCAACGCTGAGCGCGAGGGCGATCCCTCTTCCTGGGGCCTGCGCTTCCATGCCAGCGTCCCAATCCATGTTGGAGAGGTGCCGCTGGGGGTGCTGAATGTGGCCAGCGAGGACTGGCGCGAGCTGCATTCGTCAGAGCTGCAATTGTTACATATTATCGGCGATCAGATTGGTCTGGCTATTCAGCGTGCACGCCTCTCTGCCGAGCATACGCGCGCCGCAGCCCGCCTGGCCACTATCGAGGAACGTAACCGCCTGGCACGGGAGATTCACGATACGCTGGCTCAGGGCCTGGCGGCAATCGCTTTGCAGTTAGAGACTGCCGATGCTTTGCTCCCTACGCAGCCCGAACGGGCCCAGACGGCCATTCGCCGCGCCCTGGCCCTGGCGCGCAGCAATCTGGAGGAGGCCCGCCGCTCGGTAATGGATCTGCGGGCCGCCCCACTGCAGGATCATACCCTGCCCGAGGCTCTCGCTCTGTTGGTCAAGCGCTTGCAGGCCGAGAGCGAGACCCGGCTGCAGTATCGCTATGAGCCGCCGTCGGGACCAGGCGAGGAGCCTGGCCGCTTCCCTCCGCTCTCACCTCATTGCGAGGCCGGTCTCTATCGCATCGCTCAGGAGGCTCTCTCCAACGCGCTGAGACATGCCGCCGCTGAGCAGATTACGCTCACTCTGGCGGTGCGTGATAAGATGATTATGCTCCAGGTACAGGATGATGGGTGCGGCTTTGATCCCGACCGCGCCCGCGAGTATACGCGCGAGGGTCATTTCGGTCTGACTGGCATGAGCGAGCGGGCTCGCTTACTCGGGGCCCGGATCTCCATTGAAAGCCTGCCGGGCGCTGGCACCTCCATTAGCGTCTATCTCCCCTACCAAGGGCAGGAGCAAGAAAGGTCCCCCTGGCTATGACGATTCGCATCTTGCTTGCTGATGACCATCCGATTGTGCGTGAGGGCTTGCGGGCTGTGCTGGAGACACAGCCGGATCTAACTGTGGTGGCCGAAGCCGCCAACGGTGAGGAGACAATCGCCCAGGCCCGTGAAACGCACCCGGACATCGTCCTGCTTGATCTTGAAATGCCGGTATTGGACGGCGTCGAGGCTATTCGCCACTTGCTTGAGTTAGAACCGAAGCCGCGCGTGATCGTCTTTACGGCTTTCGATAATGATGAGCGGATTCTGCACGCCGTGCGGGCCGGGGCCCGAGGCTATCTGCTCAAAGGGGCGCCGCGCGAGGAGATTTTCCAGGCCATTCGCGTGACAATGGAGGGCGGCTCTCTCCTACAGCCAGTGGTCGCCTCAAAATTGCTGCGTCAGATTGGCCAGCAAGGTGGTGGATCGCAGATAGCTTCTTATCCCTACGAGCCGCTGACCGAACGTGAGTTGGAGGTCTTGCGCTTGCTGGCCCAGGGCATGCCCAACAAAGAGATCGCCGCCCGCCTCGTTATTAGCGAACGCACCGCCAAGTTTCACGTCAGTTCGATTATGAACAAGCTGGGGGCTACCAATCGCACCGAGGCTGTGGCCCTGGCCGCTCAGCGTGGCCTGATCACCCTGCAGGGTGATCCCTCCTGGCGCTAACCTGAGCGAGCGGGCCATACCGACTGGTTGGAGATGGCGGTCGAGGCCCACTCTGCTCAGGAGAGAAAGCTCAGGGCAGCTGGTCGATATAGACGGTCTTCCACTGTGTGAAGAACTCGCGTGCCGCTTTCCCCTGCTCACGAGAACCGGATGAGCTATCTTTCATTCCGCCGAAGGGCACCTGGAACTCCAGGCCCGCCGACTCCTGATTGATCTTGACAACGCCGGCCTGGATCTCAGAGGCGAAGCGCAGCGCCAGCGAAAGGTTGTTAGTAAAGAGACTGGCCGATAGACCGAAGGGCGTGGCGTTCGCCAGGGCCACTGCCTCCTCGAAAGAGGCGGCGGGCAGGAGGGCGGCCACAGGGCCGAAGATCTCCTCCTGGGCGACATGACTGCCCTGATCGAGGTCGGTGACAATGCTGGGCCGCACGTAATAGCCCTCGCCGTTGATCGTTGTGGCCTCGCCGCCAGCCAGGAAACGCCCACCTTCGCGGCGTGCTAGCTGCAGATAGCTGCTGACCTTCTGCAGCTGGTCCTCGGAGACCAGGGGACCGACGCGCGTGTCTGGCTCCAGCGGATCGCCAAGTTTCCAGCTCTGGGCCAGGGCGGCAAGACGCTCCTGAAACTCTGGCAGGATGGCCCGCTCAACGATCACACGGCTGGTAGCCGTGCACTTTTGTCCCGCGCTCAGAAACGCGCCGCGTGCGACCTGCTCGACAGCGACGTCGAGATTGGCGTCTGCCAGCACCACCGCCGGATTCTTTCCACCCATCTCCAGTTGTACTTTTTTGCCGTGCTCGATGGCCTTATGCTGCAAGGCTCGACCAACGACATTAGAGCCGGTGAAGGTGATGGCATCGACCTCTGGGTGGGTCACCAGGATATCGCCCACTTCTGAGCCTTTGCCAAGAACCAGGTTGAGCACACCAGGCGGCAGGCCAGCATCGAGCAAAGCCTGGACCAGGTGCACCGCCGTCAGGGGTACCAATTCGGCGGGCTTCCAAACCACGGTGTTGCCATAGGCCAGGGCCGGGGCGATCTTCCAGGCAGGGATGGCAATCGGGAAGTTCCAGGGCGTAATCACGCTGACCACCCCGACCGGCTCGCGGCGGGCGAAGAGAAAAGTCACGCGCGAGCTGCTCGGATAGGTCTCACCATCTGGCTCCAGGGTCTGCCCCGCATAGTAGCGCAGAATAGAGACCGCGCGCCTGGTTTCGCCAATGGCCTCAGCCAGCGTCTTGCCCTCCTCGCGTGTCAGGTCGCGCCCAACGCTCTCGACGCGCTCCTCCAGCAGCTCAGCGGCCTTGCGCAGGATGTCGCCCCGCGCCGGCGCTGGTGTTGCCCGCCAGGCGGCAAAGGCCGAGCGCGCAGCCTGCACCGCCTCAGCCGCCAGCTCTGCCCCTGCCAGCGAAGTCCGCGCCACCACCTCGCTTGGGTGGGCCGGGTTAAGATCGTCACTCAAGCGCACGCCATCGCGCCAGGCGCCGCCGATATACGAGCGCAGTTCAACGGTCATAGAAAGTCCACTCCTTCCTCTATCTCTGCTCATCAAGACAAGCACAGAACCCTAGGCCTGTTTCGCCAGTAACACTGGTCTCTGGGCAGCGACGGCCAGGGCCGGAGTGAGATCGGCGCCTCCCTCGCCCACCTCACTGCCAGGCACTCCTGGAGGATCAGCAGCACTGGCCTCCGCTCGCCGCTTTCAGGGCCAGTTTGCCACGCACTACCCGATTGCGCAGCCTTCCAAGACCAGTGATCGCGATGCTGACCACATCACCGGCCTGCAAGCTAAATGGTCGCTCTGGCACCAGCGCAGTGCCGCTGCAGAGAAAGACGCCGGCGGGAAACTCATCCTCGCGGAAAAGATAGGCAACTAGCTCTTCCAGGCGGCGCCGCAGGTCGGCGGTCGAGCTGCGTCCCTGCCAGCAGAGCTGACCGTTGCGCTCAATGGTCAGCTCGATACTCAAGGAGTAAGGGTCGGGGATCTCCCAGGCCGGGACGATGGCCGGACCAAGGGCACAGCTGCCGGCATAGACCTTGGCCTGGGGAAGATAAAGGGGGTTCTCGCCTTCGATGCTGCGGGAACTGACATCGTTGCCGATGGTATAGCCGACGATCTCTCCGTGGGCATTGATGACGAGTGTTAGCTCCGGCTCGGGTACATCCCACTCGGAATCGGCGCGCACGGCGATGGCCGCCTCGGGACCAACTACCCGCCGCGGGTTGGCCTTGAAGAATAACTCGGGACGCACTGCTGTGTAGACACGCGCATAGATGTCAGGCGTGACGCTCTCTTCGCGCCTCGCCTCCTCGGAGCGTTTGTAAGTGACCCCTGCCGCCCAGACTTCGCTCTCCCCGTCAATCGGTGCGAGCCAGGGCGGCCTGGCCTCTACTGGCTCAGCGCGCGCAGCTACCGCGCTCAGGAGGGCGCGCAGCTCGGTGGTGCGTAGGGTCCAGAGGTCAGAGAGACGCTGCCCGACATCGGGAAAGGCCCGCACTGTGCCCTCATCAGTGAGCAGCCCCACACGCTCGCGACCGTCCGCGGCGCGGTAACGAATGATCTGCATGGCTATGCTCCTTGTCCTTGCCCGTGGTAGCGATGCGGAAGCTTCATTGAAAGTGCATCTTCTAACCATATAGCCCCCGTGAGCCAGCCTGTCAACCTCTGCCGAGCAGCAAATTCGCTCGCTCCTCCAGCGCTGACCCCCTGTTACTGAGGAATGGCTCGCTCGTCATTATCAATGCATATTTATAAAGTACATTATTGTTCAGCTGCCGGTTGAACAGGGATGAGCGCGCTGCGCCACCAGACCCTTGTTCGGGCCGTCAGCCAGCCCGAAAGCGGCCTGAGAGGCGACCGAACTCGTGCCAGAGACCAAAGAAAGCAAGAGAGCGTAACGTCACGGCGAGCGGGCCGGACTTGCTCACGGACGGCGTGATAAGCTACCGAGTGCGCACTGGTTGGGGCAGAGGACAGTACGTGATGGATCGCACCCACGCTGGGGAACAACTCTCATACAGTATTCCAGAACCGGAGGAGCTGCAGCATCTGTATCGCGCACAACACGGTCTCTTGCCACCGGAGATCGATGTCAGGCGTCTCAAGCGGGTCCTGCACCTGAGCTACGGTGATCTGGCCTGGGCGCCGGCGCTGGCGCGTGCCCACCCGTCCATCAGTGTTGTGGCCCTCTTTGCCAGTCCCCAGGCGCTGGCCGCTTGCTGGCAACAGCTTGATCTGGCCACCCTGCGACGGCTGAGCATCGCTGAGATTGATCTCGGCGGAGCCATTCCCTTCTCCGCCGACTTCTTTGATCTGGTGCATCTCTTCCTCATGGGGCCGCTGTTGCATCCTGCAGCCTGGCCAGCCTTATTGCACGAGTGTCGACGCGTGCTGCGCCCCCGTGGTCAGATCAACATTGTAGCCGTTCTCATTGGCCCCTCTTCCAGCGCCGCCTACCAGTCGCTCCGTTCCCTGGCCGCTGCCGCCTGGCAAGCGCTGGGCTACAGTTTTGCCAGCGTCGAGGGAGGGGGTGGGGGTCTGTTCGTCGACTGCGGCGTTCACCTGTGCCATCTCCTGCGGCAGCAAGGATTTGGGCAGGTGCGCTATCGGCTCTATCCTGTGGACCTCGGCGGCTGGAACAATCCTACGGGCCGGGCCTGCTCTCGGCGCCTGCTTCAAGATCTGGCCCTGCAAAAGGCCCTCGTCCTGGCGCAGGGCGGCTGTGATGAGGTCACCTATGCCATGCTCCTCACCGAGGCGGAGCGCGATCTCGACGCCGAAGCCTTCTGTGCCTCTGGCGCCCTCATCTCGGTGACAGCGCGAAAGCGATAGAGCTGTCATGAGCCAGTCATTTATGGACAAAGGCCAGCCAAGTGGCCTCCAAGAGCGGCGGACGCGGCAGAGCGGTACTAGGCGCCGGCGGGCATCCGCTCCCGCGGTTCCTGCTGACCTTCCTGTGGAAGTGTACGAAGAAAGCATTCTTCATCGCTATCTGCTGCAAATGCTAGGCGGACGTCTCTTTCCCGAGAGTATTGACATCGAGGGCGTAGAGCGGGTCCTTGATCTGGGCTGTGGCAGCGGTGAGTGGGTCTTTGCCCTGGCCCGGCGCTATCCGCAGCTCTTCATCTGTGGAGTTGATCTCGATCGGCGCCTGCTGCAGCGGGCGCAGGCCCGGCGCAACCGTGCTGGTCTCAGCCAGCTTGAATTTCGTCAGATGGACTTCACCCGTCCCTTTCCTCTGGCCGAAAGCTCCTTTGACTTCCTGCACATGCGCGCCTGTGCCCGCTTTGTGACTGCCAGTGCCTGGCCGGCCCTCCTGGCGGAATGTCGGCGTGTCCTGCGCCCCCGCGGTTGGCTCACCCTGGTCGAGATTGAACTCTGCGACAGTAGCAGCAGCGCTTTTCTCAAGCTGCGTCAGCTCTTCAACCGCTGCTGGTACCGGCTTGGCCATGCCCTGGACGAAAGCGGACTCAGCTTCGGCGTTGCCAGCCGCCTCTATGGCATGCTCCTCGCGGCGGGCCTGCAGGAGGTAGCCTACGATGTCCATATCGCTGACCTGGGGCGGCAGCCAGGCACAATGCAGGACGGCGAGGCCGAAGGCGCCGATCCTGCTGGAACGATCAGCGCTCTTTTCCTGCAACAAAGCCTGACCGAAGTCCGCCTGGCGGCTCCGCTGATCATTCAACAGGGACTGATCAGCCCGCCAGAGCTGGCGACCCTGCTTGAGCAGGCTGAGCGTGAGCTGCAGGCCCCCGACCTCTGCGGGTGGGGCGTCATCATCTCAGCCTATGGGAGGCGTCAGGCGGAGTGAATCCAGTGGCGGGGAAGAACAAGCCAGCGAAACGGGAAAGAGGCAAGGGAAGATGGAAGCGCCGGCGCTGCAGAACGGAGCTACGCGCCCGAAGGCAGCGCACTAATTGTCGGGCCAGCCTCATCGTTATCGTCCTCCTCCAGCAGAGGATGGCGCAGAAACCAGGCCTGACAATCCAGCGGCGGCTCCCCCGGCTGTGGGCGAAGCCGGGCGTAGGTCCCATCCGGTAGCAGCTCGCGGGCATTGACCGTATCGGCCAGCAATATCTCCAGTACCCGCTCGCGAATGGCCTGACGCAGATGGGGATCTTCAATAGGAAAGAGCGTCTCTACCCGATTATTCAAATTGCGCTGCATCATATCGGCGCTGCCGAGAAACAACTCCTCAGCCCCGCCATTGTAGAAGTAGAAGATCCGACTATGTTCCAGAAAGCGGCCTACGATGCTGCGCACACGAATATTCTCGCTGATCCCCGGGATGCCAGGCCGCAGGCAGCAGATACCCCGCACAATCAGCTCTATCTGCACCCCGGCCTGAGAAGCCTCATAGAGCTTGTAAATGATCTCCGGATCGACCAGGGCATTCAACTTAAAGATCAGCAAGCCGTAGCCGTACTCGCGTCGCAGACGAATCTCCCGTTCGATGCGCTCCAGGATGCCGCGGCGCAGACTGACGGGCGCCACCAGTAACTTACGGTAGGCATTCAGACGCGAATAGCCCGTCAACGAATTGAAGAGATCCGAGACATCGGCCCCAATCACCGGGTCGCAAGTCAGCAAGCAGAAATCCTCGTAAGTACGGGCCGTCAGGGCGTTATAGTTTCCCGTACTCAGGTGAACATAGCGGCGCAGCCCATCGGGTTCGCGGCGCACCACCAGCGCCACCTTCGCATGCGTCTTCAAACCGATCAAGCCATAGACCACATGAACACCGGCCCGCTCCAGCGCCCGCGCCCACTCAATATTATTCTCCTCATCGAAACGCGCCTTCAGCTCCACCAGCGTGGCCACCTGCTTCCCATGCTCAACCGCCTCCAGCAAAGCATGCACCACAGGCGAATTCGTCCCCACGCGATAGAGCGTCTGCTTAATGGCCAATACCTGGGGATCAGTGGCCGCGGCGCGGATAAAGTCCACCACCACTCCGAAGCTATCGTAGGGGCGATGCAGCAGCAGATCCTGCTCACGGATCGCCGCAAAAAGGTCGCCACAATACTTCGAGAGCAAGCGAGGCACACGCGGAGTAAAAGGTGGATCTTTCAGGTCGGGACGATTGAGTGCGTGCAACTCCATCAGATCGCCCATGCCGAGCGGGCCATCGATCACCGTCAGATCCGAGGCATCGATCTCCAGATTATCGAGCAACAGGCTGCGGATGCGCGGCGGCATCGACGGATTGACCGCCAGATCGACCACCGACCCAAAGCGGCGCTCACGGACACTCTTCTCCACATCCTCTAACAAATCCGAGGCCTCGTCCTCCTGCAGCTCGATATCGGCATCGCGCAAGACGCGGAACGGGTACGACTCCCAGACATCGATTCCAGGGAAGAGGCGGCTCAAGTGAGCGGCAATGACCTGCTCGATCCAGACAAAGGCCACCGGTTGCACCCCTGGCGCCGTCCGGGCGTGCAGCGGCAACGGCACCTGAATAAAGCGAGGGAGGCGCGGAGGGACCTTTACACGCGCGAAGCGCTCGCCGTGAACGGCATCGTTAATGACCACGGCCAGATTCAGACTGCGGTTCGAGATATGGGGGAAAGGATGGCCGGGATCGACCGCCAGCGGCGTCAGCACCGGAAAGATCTCATACTCGAAATACTCGGCCAGGGCGGCGCGCTGCTCCTCGTCGAGCTGCTCATAATCAAGAATATAGATATGTTGCTCTGCCAGACGTGGCAGCAACTCCTGACGCCAGTAGCGACGCACCTCCTGCACCAGAGGGGCCAGACGCCGACGCACCTCGCGCAGCTGCTCCTCAGCGCTCAGCCCGTCGGGACTGGGGGTTGTCGCGCGGGCGGCTACCTTATCCTTCAGCCCTGCCACGCGGATCATCATGAACTCATCGAGATTCGTATCAAAAATAGACAAAAACTTTACCCGCTCCAGCAGAGGATGGCGACTATCCTGGGCCTCCTCAAAGACGCGACGATTAAACTCGATCCAACTCAACTCGCGATTGATATAGAGATCGGGTCGTTCCAGGTCCATCGAGGACGAGGTAGATGGGGAATGCGGCGGCTGCTCCATGCTCTCTTCAGCTGACCTCTGCACCTTAGCCTGGCAGGCGTCTCCTTAGCTTTATGATAGCACGCATTGTCCAGCGAGAGAGCAAGATCCTGACGTGCCACGGCCTTCACGCCCCTGCCCTGACTAACCCAGCGCTCCCCCTCTTTGGCCGGAGGGAGTGCTCACCTTGACACTGATAGCCCCCCTGATGTATCATCACTCAGGTGAGAGCGTTTCATCCCCTTACCAGACAGCAGGGGTGTGGGCGCGAGGAGCAGCACCCCTGAAGCACGACGGCTGGCAGCGCGGAAACGCTGCAAGGCCAACATGGGCGGTTGCTGAAACTGGTAGACAGGACGGACTTAGGATCCGTTGGTGCAAACCGTGAGAGTTCGAGTCTCTCACCGCCCACCATCGCAAAGGTCCCGGAGTCACCTGCAGCGGGGGTGGCTCCTTCCATTCGCCAGCGGAGCGGAGCGCCTGCTTGCGGTGGCACGGACAGGACAAGGCAAAGCAAGCAAACGGCATGAGGGCTGACGGATAGGCAAGCTTTATCTCAGGCCCGAGGGTAGAGGAGAGGGAACTCTCTCAGTAGAGGCCGGGTGGCTGATCAGTCCAACGAGCTTGCCTACTTAGCAGGCCCGCGCAAGACAACAAGCTACCATCAGGCTCCCCTGAGCGCCACTTCCCGCTGCGGTTCCCGTTTTGTCGTCCTGGGGGGTGAAGAAGCGAAGCAGGCTGCATTCCAGGTGGCGGGCGGAGGTTGCCGGAAAGAAGAAGGGGCAGGTTGGTCAGAGAACACAGCTCGCCGAAGCTTGAGAAGCGAGCGTGTCGAGCAAGTAGCCTGCTCAGCGGCCCGCTGGATGCAGACGCGGAGTGGCATAGCGGGATAGTCCTGCGCCGATCGTTGTAAGACCAGATTTGTCTGACGCGCCTTGTTCTGTTATGCCCTGTGTCGTCACATCAGAACACACCGCTCAGCCAGTCAATGAGGCAGGCAAGTAGGCGACATGCCAGGCGGCACGTACGTACGATGATGATGCTTGTGTTGGAGGAACAGTGAAGGTCACAGTTGAGAAATTACCGACCAGCGAAGCCATCCTCGATGTAGATCTCACCTGGGAAGAGGTGGAGAAGGCTTCGGATAAGGCTTATCGTAAGCTGGTGCAGCAGGTTGATATTCAAGGGTTTCGTCGGGGCAAAGCTCCCCGCTCCTTGCTTGAGCGTAAGTTGGGCAAGGAGTACATTTATCAGGAAGGTCTTGACGACCTGATCAGCGAGGCCTACCGCCAGGCGCTCCAGGAGCACCAACTTACCCCGCTTGCGCAGCCGGAGCTGGATGCCCCCATGTTTGAAATGGGGCAGCCTTACCATTTCCGCCTGAAGGTTCCCATCCTGACTCCCGTGGAGTTGGGTGACTACCGCTCGTTGCACTTTGAGGATGAAGAGGTGATAGTGACATCGGAGGAGGTTGAGCGGGAACTGGAGGCGCTGCGCAACCAGTATGCTAGCTGGCAGAAGGTCGAGCGCCCTGCCCAGATTGGGGACCGCGTCACGGTCGATCTCAAGTTGACGGTCGAGGGGCGCACCATCTCCGACTACAAGGAGAATCCCTTCGAGTTGACCGAGAATCGGCCCGGTCTCTTTGCCGGCATGGATGAGCAAATTGTTGGCATGCAGGTCGGCGAGAGCAAGAGCTTCACTCTGACCATCCCCTCCGACTATGGCAATGAGGAGCTGGCCGGCAAGGAGGCCCACTATGAGCTGACTCTTCATCAGGTCGAGGAGAAGGTGCTGCCCGAGTTGGACGACGCCTTCGCCGCCCGCGTCGGCCAGTACGAGACCCTGGAGGACCTGCGCAAGGTCATTAGCGATGCCATCCAGGATCGCAAAGAGCGACAGAAGCGCCAGGAGCTGCGCGATAAGGTGCTGGAGGCCGTTGTGGCTCAGTCCAACATTGTCCTCCACCCAGTCCTGGTCAAGGAGGAGGTCGAGGACATGCTGCATGAGCTGTCCCATATGTTGGAGAGACAGCGCATGTCGCTCGATCAGTATCTCCTGCTGATGCGCAAGAGCCGCGAGGAGTACATGAAGGAGCTGGAGCCGGACGCGGAGAGACGCGTCAAGCAGCAGCTGGTCCTGGATGAGATTGCCAGGCAGGAGGGGATCGAGGTTACGCCGGAAGAAGTGGAGGGCGTTTTCCGCATGTATGCCCAGGCGGGGCAGCCGCTGCAGCGCAGCGAGGCCCAGGTGCGGGCACTGATCATCACGCTGCGGCGCGAAAAAGCGCTTTCGCGCCTGGTAGAGCTGGCGACACGTCCGGCGGAAGAAACGGAGCAGCAGCAAGGTGGGGAGAGTGGAGAGCAAGCGCAGCAGTCAGAGGAGACGCAGCAGAGTGAGGCCACCACAGCTCAGGCAGAGGCCACCGCGTCGGAGCCGGAGGCTGGGCCGACTGACGAGGCGACGTCTTCCTCTCCTGCTACAATAGTAGTAGAAGACGCGGGGGCGCCGGCTGACTCCGCGGGCCAGCCGTAAGACTCCAGCCAAGACTCAAGCGTCGTAATTGAGGGAAAGGTAACAACGGACGTGGCAAACTCTAAGAATATTCGTACAACCTATCGCTGCTCTTTTTGCGGCAAGAGCCAGGATCAGGTTCAGCGGCTGATTGCCGGCCCGTCAGGGGTCTATATCTGCGACGAATGCATTGACCTGTGCCGGGAGATCATCGAGGAGGAGCAGGCCACCTTTAGCAAGCCGCGTCTTCAGACCGGGAAAATCCCTACCCCGAAGAAGATCTATGAGCAATTGAGCCAGTATGTGATCGGGCAGGAACGAGCCAAGAAGACGCTGGCAGTGGCCGTCTATAACCACTATAAGCGCATTAGCGTGGGCATGCAGATCGATGACGTGGAGCTGGGGAAGAGCAATATTCTGCTCATCGGCCCCACCGGCTGCGGTAAAACCCTGCTGGCGCAGACGCTGGCCAAAATCCTCGATGTGCCCTTCTGCATCGCTGATGCCACGGCCCTCACAGAGGCTGGCTACGTGGGCGAGGATGTGGAAAACATTCTGCTGCGCCTGATCCAGGCTGCCGATTTCGATGTAGCGCGGGCCGAACGCGGTATCGTCTACATCGATGAGATCGACAAGATTGCCCGCAAGTCTGACAATCCCTCGATCACGCGCGATGTCTCCGGCGAAGGTGTGCAGCAGGCCCTCCTGAAGATTATCGAGGGCACCATTGCTAATGTGCCCCCCCAGGGTGGCCGTAAGCACCCGCATCAGGACTTTATTCAGATCAATACTTCGAATATTCTCTTTATCTGCGGCGGCGCCTTCGAGGGCCTCGACAAGATCGTCGAGCAGCGTCTGGGCAGCAACCGCACCATCGGCTTCAAGAAAACGGTGGCCGAGCCTGAGCAGCGCGCTCAGGAGTCTGTACTTGCCCAGGTCATTCCAGAAGACCTGCTCAAGTACGGCCTGATCCCAGAGTTTATCGGACGCCTCCCCGTGGTGGTGGCCCTCGATAACCTGGATAAGGAGGCCCTGATCCGCATCCTGACAGAGCCGAAGAATGCGATTGTAAAGCAGTATCAGAAGATCTTCCAGCTCGACCGCGTCGAGTTGGTCTTTACTCCAGATGCGCTCGAAGCTGCCGCAGAGTGTGCACTGAAGCGTAAAACCGGTGCGCGTGGCCTGCGCAGCATTATCGAGGATGTACTCCTTGATGTGATGTACGAGATCCCTTCGCGCGCCGATGTCAAAAAGGTGATCATTAACGGCGATGTTATTGCCCAGCGGCATAAACCGCTGCTGGTGACGCGCAGCGAGCGCTCTGCGGCCTATTCTGAGGATGAGTCTGCATAACGCAGACTCATCTGTTTTTCTCTAACTTTGACGAACTGTCTGCCTGATGGTGAGCGGTGGCTCGGTCAAGCACAGGGAGAAGGCCAGAGTGGCATTGTAGGGAAGCGGTGGAAAGGGATAGCGGCAGGAGAAGAAAGGCCTACCCCTGACCTGAAGCCTGAGGTGAGATGCTGGAGCGTAGCCTCTTCTGGTTGCCGCTCCCGCTCGCTCCGACTGCTGTGCCGATGGTGGGAGTTGTCAGGAGTGGCTGCCTGCAATGGAAGCAGCCGGTAAGCGGTAGAGACCCCTCTGGGGATGTCTCGCAGCCTGCCCGCCCATTCCTGCCCGCCTGCTGCTCGCTGCCATGTGTCTGAGTACTGAGCCGCTTGCTTCTCTTCTGTGAGAAAGCTCTCGCAAAAATCACCAATTATCCTGTTATAGTCTATATAGAGAAGAGAAATAATAGATAGTAGATAGGCGGAACTCATGAATGAGCAGCAACGCCCATCGGTGGAGCCAGAGACGATAGAGGTCTATCCGCTGGTAGCGCTCAAAAACATGGTTGTCTTCCCGCGCACGCGTATGTCCCTGGCGATTGCGCGCGAGAAGTCGGTGCGGGCTGTCGAGGAGGCGCTGTTACGTGCTGACCGCATGCTGGTCACGGTTGCGCAGCGTTCGTCGGAGATTGAAGATCCCCAGCCTGCGGACCTCTATGGCTGTGGTGCTCTGGTTGAAATTGTCACCGTTCATCGTCAGGCCGATGGGAGCCTGCAGGTGCTGCTCAATGGCCTGCGCCGTGTGCGCCTGTTGGAGTTTCAGGATCTGGAGCCGTTCATGCGGGTGAGCGTGGAGGTGCCTCCTGAGCCGCAGGTGCAGGGTCCCCAGGCTGATGCTCTGGTGCGTCATGCCACTAACCTCTTCGAGCATTATGCCCAGCTCAATCGCCGCTTCTCGGTCGAAGATATCAATTCGATTGTGGCTATTAAGTCGCCGGCTCGTCTTGCCGATATGCTGGCCGCCCATGTGGTGAGCGATGCAGTCCAGCAGCAGGATCTTCTGGAGACCTTCGATCCCCTGGCGCGTTTAGAGAAGGTCTGCGTCTTTATCGGCAACGAGATCGAGATTCTGGAGCTGGAGTCGGTGATCCGCAATCGCGTGCGCTCCCAGGTCGACCGCTCGCAGAAGGAGTTCTATCTGCGCGAGCAGTTGCGGGCGATTCAAGAGGAGCTGGGCATGGAGACGCCGTCGGAGGCCGACGAGCTGCGTGAGCGCTTGCGCCAGAAGAATCTGCCTCCCGAGGCGGCGGCCAAGGTGCGCAAGGAGATCGATCGATTGGAGCATATGCCTCCGCAGTCGGCAGAGATCGCCGTTGTCCGCTCATATATCGACTGGATGCTTGCCTTGCCCTGGAACGAGCGCACGGTGGATAGCTTCGATCTGGAGCGCACGCGCCGCATTCTGGATGAGGACCACTACGGCCTGGAGAACATTAAGGAGCGCATCATTGAGTTTCTGGCGGTGCGCCAGCTGCGCCTGCAGCGCGCCAGTGAGCAGGGCCAGCCCCAGCGTGGCAGCCAGGGGCAGATTCTCTGCTTCATTGGCCCTCCCGGCGTCGGCAAGACCTCCTTGGGGCAGTCGATTGCCCGCGCCCTGGGACGCAAGTTCGTGCGCATTGCCCTGGGAGGGGTGCATGATGAGGCTGAGATCCGGGGTCATCGCCGCACCTACGTTGGCGCTCTGCCCGGGCGAATCATCCAGTCGATGAAGTCCGCAGGGGTGCGCAATCCGGTCTTTCTGCTCGATGAGATCGACAAGCTCTCGTCTGAGTATCGCGGCGACCCAGCGGCGGCCTTGCTAGAGGTACTTGATCCCGAGCAGAATTCACAGTTCGTGGACCATTATCTGGAGGTCCCGTACGATCTCTCCGAAGTCTTCTTTATCTGTACCGGCAACGTCAAGTACCAGATCCCGCGCCCGCTGGCTGACCGCATGGATATTATTGACGTTCCCGGCTACATGCTGGAGGAGAAGGTCAATATCGGCCTGCGCCACCTGCTGCCGAAGGTCCTGGCAGAGCATGGCCTGACTCCGGAGCAGCTCAAGATCCCGCGCTCGGTAATGGAGCGCATCGTGACGGACTATACGCGCGAGGCTGGTGTGCGCAATCTGGAGCGACAGCTGGCTACGATCTGTCGCAAAGCTGCGCGCCGTATCATTGCTCGCCCCTCCACTCACCTGCGCCTGACCACTTCCTCGCTAGAGCACTACCTGGGTATGCCCCGCTATTCGACACCGCCGCTGAGTATGCGCATGCAGGTTGGCGCGGCGATGGGTCTGGCTGTGACCGAGAATGGGGGCATTCTCTTGCCAGTGGAGGTGGTGACGATGGCGGGTAAGGGCGACCTGCTGATTACGGGCCAGCTTGGCGATGTGATGCGCGAATCGGCCATTGCGGCCCTCTCGTACATCCGCTCCCGAGCCACTGAGCTAAACATCGATCCCAATTTCCAGGACGTCACGGATTTGCATATTCACCTGCCGGAGAACGCCATCCCCAAGGATGGCCCATCTGCAGGGATCACAATCGCCACAGCTCTGATTTCGGCCCTGACTCGCCGCCCGGTACGCGGCGATGTGGCCATGACCGGCGAGATTACCCTCCGGGGCCGGGTGCTTGGCGTTGGTGGCCTGAAAGAGAAGATCCTGGCTGCCCACCAGGCCGGCCTACGCCATATTGTGGTGCCTGTGGAGAATAAAAAGGACCTGATGGAGATCCCGGCCCGTATCCGGCAGCAGATGCGCTTTACGCTGGTGGAGACGATGGACCAGGTAATTGCCACAGCTCTGGCCGAGTCTTCCGCTGGCGAGGCTGAAGCCGACAATGACAGCCATACGCTGGCCGAGCCGCAGCCGCGTCCTTTACATGTCGATGAGCGTCTACCTGCTTCACGTGGACGCTCGCGCTCGCGTCACGCAGCGATTGAGAACCGGCGCGGTGAAGAGCAGGTCCATCAGGGAGAAGAGACCCAGGAGCAGCCAGCGCTGATTCTCCCCGTGCAGGAGGATCAGGCCGCCGATGTGCCACAGGCTCAGCTTGGGGCCCGTGCTTTGGATGAACGGCCTGAAGGGGAGGCTTGAGCGCTGCTCTCCCTTCTTCCCGCCCTACTTCCTGACCTGACCACCTGACCACCAGCCCTTATCTTCATCCTTGAGGAATCGCTCTGTAGGACGTTTACTCTATATAGGATCTCTGTGCGACGCTAAGTCGTCTGAGCAAAGAAGGATGGCTGCCCATCGTGTTCCTATTGCACCCATATCCTGATGATTGTACTGGAATGTAGATTGCCCTGATTACCCTGCTGCGCCTGTTTAGCGAGCCACTTCACCTCTAATCGGATCAAGGTGAAGAGTGAAGTGCCGTAAAGGGAGAGTGGAAGGAGAAGAGTAGCAGAAGGGGGAATAACCGGCCAGTAAACAGGTGAAGAAGTCGTCTAGGGCGAGCAACTAGCCAGAGCTGCAGTGGGCCGGGCTGCCTGATCTCCTGGGGATTCGAAGATCCTGTGATTGCACACTCGCTCCTATGGTGATAGCGCAGAGTTTCCTGAGATTACAGTTCTCTCTTGAAGAGAGAAGAAAGAGGGGCATTGACAATGAGCTGGAATCCTACTCCTGGGCAGGACCCCAATCAGCCGGCTAGTGGTCAGTACGAAGGATACTCCTCGCAGCCGGGCGGGGCCTATGGTCCCCCCCCCAATAATCCTTCCTATGGCGGTTCGCCCTCTGGGGCCGGCTATGGGCAGGCCCAGTACGGTCAGCAGCCTTATGGAATGAGTGGAGCAGCAGGCACTCTCGGTCCCACCTCAATGGGAATGGAGGCCAACATGGCTGCCGGCCTTAGCTATCTGGTGGGTTGGATCACTGGGTTGATCTTCTACCTCTCAGAAAAGCAGAATCGCTTTGTGCGCTTCCACGCCATGCAATCGATCATCTGGTTCGCGGCTTTAACCATCCTTATAGTGGCCCTGGACGTCTTGGGGATGATCCCCTTCGTAGGACTCTTGACCTTCTGCTTGAGTGGGCTGGTGGGCCTGGTCGGTTTTGTTTCCTGGATCGTTCTGTTGATTATGGCCTTCCAGGGGAAGTACTTCAAGTTGCCCATCATCGGCGACTACGCTGAGCGCTATGCTAATACGGTGCCCGCTGGTAGCGGTCTCTAAGCCAGTCTGCTCAGTGCTACACTGATGAACCCTTCAAGGGAGAAGGAGAGCGCCCTGGCGCTTTCCTTCTCTCCGTTACAGCGCTCTCTCTTCTCAAGAGATGCTGGCTGACTGGCTTTCTCCTTCCCGCGCGGCTGCTCTCCTGTCAGATGCCGCTCGCTCTCTGATCCAGCCCTCTCTAAGCCCCCTACAACTCTGGCCGTTCCCTGTGCGTAATAACATAAGGAGAGTAATAAACAGAGGCATTGTCATTATCAGAGAGTGAGTGCAGAGGGATGAGCTGGAATCCAAATCCACAAGAACCGACACCGCCTCCCTATGAAGACCCTCAACAGCCCTATCAGGGCTACCAGTATGGTCAGCACTATAGTGGCGGCTACGGTCAATATAGTCAGTATGGTCAGCAGCAACAGCAGCAGTACCGCTATGGCCAGTGGGGCAGACCGGGTTACTCGTTTACCGAGAACGCAGCCATTGCCGCCGAGGCCAATGCACCGACTTCCTCTGGCTTGCCTGCCAATGTAGCAGCGGCTCTCGGCTACCTGCTCTTCTGGCTGAGCGGGCTGATCGTCTTTGCGACCGAGAAGCGCAATCGCTTTGTGCGCTTCCATGCCATGCAGTCATTGATCCTCTTTGGACTGGTCACTGTTGTCGTCTTAGCCTTACGGTTTATAGGCTTCATTCCTGTGATTGGCGCTCTGGCTGGTTTTCTGAGCGCGCTGATTCAGCTGCTGGCTACTCTTGGCTGGGCTGCGTTAATCGTCCTGACCTTTCTGGGACGCCATATACGCTTGCCCATCATTGGCGACTATGCCGAGCGTTACAGCGGCCCGGCTGGCCCCGGCTTTTGAGAGGTGAGCGTGGGGGCAGAAACGGCTCACGGGCAGCAATGACCAGCCAGCCAGCCAGCCCTCTTCACGATCTGCTGACTGGCGGAGGGGCTGCCCGCAGCGTGACGGTTGAGCACCGCGCCAGCCCAGCCAGGAGTACAACCCTTCTCTGCTGTCCCACGTAATATGGAAGACAGGTAGAGGACTCTGAGTTGATGGGCTTGGCTGAGGAAAGAGAGACCTCACCTGGCCTGGTCGTGGCGTCCTCTCTCTATCGCTATCGAGAGCGGTGCCCTCCTGGGGAGGGGCGCGGATCTGCCGTTTTCCCTCTCCAGGAATGTACCCGCTTCCCTGAATGCAGAGCAGGCCAGAGAGCAGGAGTAATGATTGACTATGAGTTGGAATCCAAACCAGCAGCCAGCGCAGGGGCCAGAATCACCGCAACCGCAGCAGCCAGGCCCCGGCTATGGGGGATATCGGGGATACGGTAGTTACCAGCCTGGCTCGGGCAGCCCTCCCTATAGCTACACTCCCTACGGTCAGCAGCAGCAACAACAACAGCAGCAACAGCAATATTACACCTATCAACCGCCCTCCAGCGTCACACGTGCCGCCAGTGTCTTTGATCCCACCACGCTGAAGATGGATGCTAAAAGTGAGGCGCTTCTGAGCTACCTGTTCTGGTTTTTCACTGGCATCATTATCTTTCTGGTGGAGCGCAAGAATCGCTTTGTGCGTCTTCACGCCGCGCAATCGATCCTCTGGTTTGGAGGACTAACCCTCCTCTTCGCCCTGGTGAAGGCTATCGGGCTTATCCCGGTACTGGGTACGTTCATTCTTGCCCTGCCCATCAGCTGTGCCACTGGCGTGATCGTGGTGGTTGGAGGGCTCTCCTGGCTCTTGCTGATGCTGATGGCCTATCGTGGCTCCTACTTCAAGTTGCCAGTGGTCGGGGATTACGCGGAGCGCCTGGCGGGCCTCTTCATGAAGAAGCCGACCCAGCCTACGCCGCCCACTGCCTGACAGGAGGGAGGAGCGCGAGAAGGCCGTGGGAGACGCTCCGCGAACAACGGAGGCACGGCAGTCTCACAGCGAGGCAGGCGGACAGACAGACTTTGCCTGTTCCTGCTCCACCCCTGGAAGCCCCACAGGCCTGGGTGGAAGAGAGCGGCTCTAGCAGGGGTGCCTGCCTCGCCTCATGAGGAAGACGAGGACGACGACGAAGAAGGCGAAGACAGCCCCTGCTGTAGACGCTGAATAATCTCCTTGAGGCGACGCGTCTCTGCCTCGTGCTGCTCACGCAGCCGGGCGATCTCCTGTTCCATCTCCTGCTGCATTTGCTCCATGCGATCTTTCATATGGAGGATCGCCTCTACGCCAGCCAGGTTGACCCCCAGATCGCGCATGAGCCGGCGGATGTGGATCACGCGCTCGATATCCTTATCGGAATAGAGGCGTGGGCTATGGGGGCTATTGCCTTTCCGGGCAGGAGAGATCAGCCCGAGGCGCTCATAGTGGCGTAGAGTTTGTTCATGCACCTGGGCCTTCTCCGCGGCGACGCTAATGATATACCAGGCACCATCCTCACGCTCCGGCACGGTACCTCCCTCCTTCCTTCCTAGTGCTCAGGCCGTGCCTGGCCGCTGCCCGGCCTGCTCTCTCTCAGTCTACTTGAGCATGAGCCGAGCAGACAGGAGAGCGGCGGGCGAGCAAAGCTGTCTGGCCAGCCTGCCATGCTACGTGAACGCATGAGCGTGTCGGTCAACTCGCTCGGTGCAGACGGGTGATCGCGCGAGCTTGCGAGCGATCACTGCAGACGAGCAGGATGATCATCAGGTCATCGTCAGCCTATGGGGCCAGCGATCAAACCGGGCGGATAGGTGTCGCCCCGCTCCGGGCGCATCAGGCCGTAAGCGAGCGATCTGTAGAGCTGCTGGCTGACTGCCGGTTGATAGGTTGGAGCGATCAGGCGAGATGAGTCAGGGCGAGCACCGGCTGATCAAGTAGCCGAACGAACCTCGACGTTGCGCGTGCGGGCCAGCTGTTCGAAGAGCTGGCGCTCCTCATCAGTGAGGTGCATGGGCAGCACTACCCGCACGCGCGCGTAGAGATTGCCCTGACCCTCGCTCCGCAGGCGGGGCATGCCTTTGCCCGCCAGGCGGAAAAGCCGCCCGTTCTGGGTCTCCGGTGGAATGGTCAGCATCAGCTTCCGCCCGTCGGGGAGAGGAACGAGCGCTTCTCCGCCCAGCAGGGCCTTATAGAGATCAACATCGATATCCAGATAGAGATCATCACCGCGGCGTTCAAAGACTGGATCGGGCTTGACGCTAATGATCAGGTAGAGATCGCCGCGTGGCCCACCGCCGATGCCGGGCTGGCCCTCACCAGCAACGCGGATGCGCGAGCCATTATCTACGCCAGCAGGGATCTTGACCTGGATTTTCTTGCTGCGCACGACCGTGCCCTGGGCGCCGCAGGTCGCGCAGGCCCGTCCATGCACCTCGCCGATGCCCTGGCAGACAGGGCAAATCTCGGTCGACTGGATGTTGAAGGTGCGCGTGCCACCGGTATAGGCTTCACGCAGTGTCACCTCGACCGGCTGCTCGATATTGTCCCCGGCGCGCCGCCGGAACTCCTGGCGTGGCGTGCGGGCGCTACGCCCGAAAAGCGCCTCGAAGAAGTCGGAGAAGCCACTGTTGCTCTCGAAATCGAGCGTTGAGGAGCGGCCACTGCCATAGGGATAGGAACGCCGAAAGCCCGAGAAACCGGCGAACTGATCCTGCCAATTGGGGCCGAGCGCATCGTACTTGCGCCGCTTCTCCGGGTCAGAGAGCACCTCGTACGCCTCATTAATCTCCTTAAACTTCTCCTCGGCGAAGCGGTCACCCGGGTTCACGTCGGGGTGATATTTGCGGGCCAGCTTGCGAAATGCCTTCTTAATCTCATCGGCGCTGGCCCCGCGAGCAACGCCGAGGATCTTGTAGTAGTCTTTATATTCCATCTGCCCGCCCCTTTGTACGTTGAGAGCTGCTGGCTCTGATGGCTAGCTTGCCAGCTTCTGCCAGCGCGCTTGCTTGCGGAGCCACTACGGGTCTATCAGCTTTGGGGAACCCTACCACGTTGCCACCGGCCTGTGACCATCGCCGGCCTGTAGTCGAAACCGCAGTGCAGGGAAAGGCCTCCTGTCTGTCTGTCTGTCTGCCTGCCTGCCTGCCTGGGCGAGAAGGAGCGATATGTGCTGAGACAGCTCGCCTGCTGGCTGCTTGCGTCGTGTCCCGAGGACCCTGATAGTCAGGCTCGGCTGGCGTGAGTTGCATAGCTTTGGATTGAGCCTTCCCCTGGTGGTCGCCGACTCAGGCCTCTCCCTGTTGTTCGCGCTCCTTATTGCTAGCGGCCACCGTCACTTTAACGCGGGCAGGGCGCAGCGTTTCATCGCTCAACTTATAGCCTTTACGGACCTCCTCCACGACGATGCCCTCCGGCTTCTCGCTGTCCTCGACGGCCTCGACCGCCTCATGGATATAGGGGTTGAACTGCTCGCCCACGGTAGGCACTGGGGTCAGGCCCTCACTGCGAATCAGCTCATTCATCTGCCAGGCCACCAGGCGCAAAGTTTGCTGCAGGCCCTGGCGATCCAGGCTATCCTGATAGGCCAGCGCGCGATCCAGGTTATCCATCACCTCAAGCAACTTATTCAGTAGAGCCTTCTTCTGCTGCAGGACGCGATCGGCAATCTCGCGCTCACGCCGCTTGCGGAAGTTTTCCAGATCAGCACGCTCGCGGACAAACTTGTCCCAGTTCTCACGAGCTTCCTGGCGAGCCTGGGCGAGCTGGGCCGCCAGATCAGCAAGCTGGGCCTCCAGCTGAGCGATGCGCTCCTCTGGCGTGGGGCTGGGCTGCTCCTCAGCGGTGGCAGCGGGCGTCTCTGCAGACTCGGCTGGCGCTGCGGCGGCAGTGGCTTCCGGCTGCTCCTTTTGGGGCGTCTCAGCCGCCAGTTCCTGGCCCTGGGGCGTTGGCTCAGGCTGCGGCCTCTCGGTAGTTTCCCTGGGTTCGTCCGTCATAACAACACTCCCCTCGTGCATACGTCTTGAGTCTATCTAGAATGGCACAGGGCGCAGCTCTAAGCCGCACCCCGCCAGCGGTCCTCTCTCGTTTTGCACGCTTGCTCTGGAGCAAGCGCTCTCTCCAGGGGATTTACTATTGTTTTAGTATAAATTTTGAGCCTGCTCCTGTCAAGTTATGACGAGAGCGAACCAGCAACCAGTCCCATTGTCACTTGGCCGCTAAGGGGGCAGAGAGAGGCGAGAAAAAGCAGAGGCAGGGGCGAGTCTGAGGCAGGAAGAGCGGTTAGTCGCTCTCTGCCAGCATCTGGGTCGCTTCCTCCTGCTCTGTCTCGTTCTCCTGCCAGCGTGGTCCGCGTTCGAGCAGAATCGGCCCAAAAAGGGTTTCCTGGCGAACGCTGATGCGCTCGTGTTTCCACAGGTCGAGCATGGCCAGAAAAGTCACCACGATCAGCAAGCGCGAAGCGCCTGGTTCTAGCAGGTCACTCAGCCAGAGGCGCGAGGTCGTACGCAGACGAGCGGTGATGACTGCTATGCGCTCGCTTACGCGCACGCGTGCCACGGGGAGCACCAGGCCCCCGTTGGCCTCTGCCTCGGCGCGGCTGCGAGTCTCAAGCAGACGGCGAAAGCTGCGAGCGAGCGCCTCGACCTCCAGGCCGACTAAGGTTGGAGGAGTCCAGGCCAATTGGGCCTCGATACCAGCCAGCAGGCTGGAACGTCCGTACGTCTGGAGGCCCGCCTCCGCTCGCTGGCGCAGGACTGAGGCGATCTCTTTGGCGATCTTATATTCCTTCAGATGGCGTTCCAGCTCGGCAGCCATTTCCTCGGCCTGGCGGGTCTCCTCCGAGATCTCCTGGCGCGGGTTACGCGGCAAGAGGCTTTGCGATTTGATAAAGAGCAAACGAGCGGCGATAGCGACGAAGGCGGCCATGTTCGCAAGGGGCAACTCCTCCTCGTGCCAGCGGCGCAGATAGGCCAGGTATTGATCTGTGACGGCCACCAGGGAGATGGTGGTGATCTCCATCTGGCGTTTCTCGATCAGGTAGAGCAGAAGCTCCAGGGGCCCCTCGAAGACCGGCAGGCGCACGATGTAACCGGTCTGGGGCAATCCCCACAGTTCAGAGGCTCCCTGGAGAGGAAACTGGGTGGCCCTCTCCTCGCTCTCCCCTGCCTGCTCTGGCTCCTCCCCTTGGCTTTGGGTCTGGGCATGGCGGGGCCTGGGCGCCGCTGTGTGGGAGAGAGGAAGAGAGGAAATGGCCGCCGTCTGCGCCTGGCTGTTGCGCTCCTTGTC
Organism: Thermogemmatispora aurantia; assembly: GCF_008974285.1. Lineage (GTDB taxonomy): Bacteria > Chloroflexota > Ktedonobacteria > Ktedonobacterales > Ktedonobacteraceae > Thermogemmatispora > Thermogemmatispora aurantia. The sequence goes on from NZ_BKZV01000005.1 coordinate 414,229, forward strand.
CTGTGTCATGCCGACAAACCTCGTCTGTGATGGGTGGCCTATAGTATAGCTGGCTGCCCACGTCCAGCACTGTGCAGCGCCAGGGCTGATCACAGCGGGACGAAAGAAAGTGAGTTGAACTGTGCGTGCTGGCCCGCAGGGACCTGGGCAAGGTCAGTATAGAAGGAGAGAGAAGGGCGGTCAATTCCTTCTCCTGGCCAGTTAGCCAGCATTCTATCTCGCCCGGCTGGCTAGGATTGCTCATCAACCCGGTGCAGCTCGGCGGCGGGTCCATCGGGCTGGTGGTGCGTACGGATATAGAGTACCGTGCGTTCGGAGAGGCCAGCCTGAGCTGCAAGAGTGGCCCCAATGTCTGCATGCCACCAGGCGTAGCCGAGCGCCTGCCGCCAACGAGGCAGCTCTGGCCGCGGATAGACTGCCATACGCGCCAGCAGGCGGGGAGCGAAGTGTTTACCGAGCACAATCACGGGCCGTGTCCAGAAAGGCACGCGCCCATCGCCCTTGCCCACATCGTGCAGGAGCGCGGCGATCAGCAGCTCCTGGTCATGGCTGCCGCTCGCCAGCAGGCCGCGGTAGACGCGCAGGCAATGGGCCTGGTCTGCGCGCGACATGCTCTCAAAAAGAGCAAGCGCGGCAGGAGGCAGGATGGCTGCCAGCTCAGCGCGCTCGGCGCTGCTCAGAGGACGACTGGGAGCAAGCTGGGCCCAAACCTGCTTGAGGCGATAGCTGATACGTCCAAATCGCGACAGAGCATATGGTCGCTGTGGCCTGACTCTCGCGCTCTCCTGGCGCTCTTCTTTCTCTATTGGCGCTACACCCATCTTATCTTTCTGCTCAGAAGCTGTAGATTTGCGCGACATTGGTTGCGCTCAGATTGGTCACCAGGCCAGCCAGGAAAAAGGCCCCTTCACGGATATAGTCGGGAATATGGGCCAGGAAAAAGCCGGGCATCTGGGCAAGCTCGGCGATGAAGGGGACGATGAAGAAAAGCGCCAGGATGATCAGGGGACCCCAGGGGCCAGAGCGTGCAAACTGCAGGGCCTGGCGTGTTGGCAGCAGAATATAGACAATCTGGTAGCCGTCAAGCGGGTAGACTGGCAGGAGATTCAGGATGGTCAGGGCCAGATTAGTGCAGCTGAAGACCATCAGGAATTGCGGTATGCGCAGCAGCACTGCGTTCTCCGAGACCAGCGGGTAGACGAGGCGCGCGATTACAGCAAAGACCAGGCCCACTAGCAGACTAAAAATCGGGCCAGCCAGAGCAACCAACAAGGGACCGCTGGTACGTCCGCCGCGCAGCTTCCAGGGATCAGTCTTCACTGGCTGGCCCCAGCCCAGGCCAACCGGCCCAAAGGCAATGGGCATAAAGGCCAGAATCAGGCACAGCAGCGTCCCAAGCGGATCGAGATGGCGGCGCAGGCGCAATGTATAGCGTCCCTCGACCCGGGGCGTTGGATCGCCGAGCCAGATCGCCATTTGGGCATGAGCAAACTCGTGCAGCAGGATGGCGATCAAAAATGAAACGACGATCATCAACGCCAAAACCACATTGATTTTCGTCTCCATCGCTTTCCTCGTTGTCGATATCGGATCTCTGTGCAGGCTCCGTAGAGGCTGGCGTTTAACTCCAGGCGCTTCTGGCCAGGGAGATCGTCCTGTGAGTTGATGAGTGGCCGGCCTGGTGCATCTGCTTCAGGTGCTCAGCCTCTCTCGGGTGACGGACTGACATGGCTTTTATGGGCTGACCAGCAAGTCGATCTCCATCGCTTCTCGGGCCAGGCGCGACCGACTGAACTGCCGGCGAGTAGCGGACTCGATGCGTTCCAGCTTCTGGTCATCGTAGGTTGGCTCGTGGTGAAAGAGAACCAGCTCGCGTACCCTGGCCAATTGCGCCACTGTCGCCGCCATCTCGTAAGTACTATGGCCGAAGCCGCGCCGCGATTGCTGATAATCTTCGGGAGTATACTGAGCATCGTGGATGAGGAGATCGGCCCGTTCCAGGAAAGCCAGCATCTCGCTCTGGTACTCCTCTCCCCATTCTAGATCAGTGGCGTAAATCAAGCGCCGCCCGGCGTGTTCGATGGCGTAAAGCAGCGAGCCGTTCTGTGGATGGAGGGTCGTAAACCGGGCATGAACGCGGACCTCCGTCGGTAAAGGAGGCGGCTCCCAGGCAGCTTGATTTTCTTGCAGCAAGAGCGGCTGCTTGCAACCTGGTTTCCAGATGATCCACATGTTATCTTCCAGAGTGTAGAAGGCTCGCTGCGATGGTAGCTGACGAATATCGACGGGAAAGTAGGGTGGCGACATGACGGGTACAACAAGCCCTTCGACATCACGTCCAGCAAGGCGGGGACCAAAGAAGTCGATGCTGACCGTTGGTTCATAGAGAGGAGCAAAGAAAGGCAGTCCGAGCAGGTGGTCGCCATGAGCGTGAGTGATCAGCAGAGCGATGTGGAGCGCATTGCCGTTGCTGCGCCGCAGCAGCGAATCGCCCAGGGCGATAATGCCGCTGCCGGCGTCCAGCACCAGCGTACGCCCGCTGGCATCCACCTCGACGCAAGCGGTATTGCCACCGTAGCGCAGCGTCTGTGTTCCTGGTACCGGGTAGCTGCCGCGCACGCCCCAGAAGCGAACACGGAAACGCGGCTTCTCAGCCATCAGTTGCTCCTTCGTGCCTGCTGACGTATTGCCTGTCGTTGCATGGTAATTATAGCTTGCGCTGCTCTCCTTGAAAAGGGCTGCTCTTCTCGAGCGGCAGGGCAGCTTAACCAGCAAGGCCAGCGGTAGCAGGCCGGAGTCATCCATCGATCGCGCGTGGACCCTGGGGAAGGAGAGAGACCGCTGCCTTACCTTCAGCCCTCATAACTGGTACAATCCTTAGCAGAAGCATAGGACGAGGCGGAGCATGCACCATCAGAAGACGCAGGTGTTGAAACATATGAATACAGCAAGAAGCGTGTCGTATGAAAGGAGAGCGAGGCATACCGGGTTGGGCCGAGGCGGATGGTTATCGGCGGTGGTGGCCCTGAGCGCTCTGCTCATGCTGGCTGCCTGCGGCGGCAGCTCAGCCCCTGATGCGCGGCAATTGCTCGCCGCGTCCCAGGCGGCCATGCAAAAGGTTCACTCCTATCATTTCAATCTCGAGGTTGAGCACCCTGGCAGCGGCGCCACCCTGGTCATCCAAAGCGCCGATGGTGATCTGCTGGTTCCCGATCGCTTGCAAGCCGATGCTGGGGCCCTGGTCCTTGGCTCGCTGGTGCAGGTCAAGATCATTGTGGTGGGCGGACAGCAATATATGACCGATCCCATTACGGGACGCTGGCAGACCATCAACGGACTGCCTGATCCCCGCGTGCTCTCTGACTCGCGCACTGGGATCGCCGCCCTTTTGGGGCAGATTCGCAATCCGTCTACACCCGGCGAGAGCAGCATCGATGGCGTTGCCTGCTGGAACATCACCGGCAAGCTCGATGCCGCTTATCTACGCGGTTTGCTGGGCGATCAGACGCGGGCTGGCTCGCTGCTCGATGCCGCTGTCTGGATCGGCAAGAACGATCAGCTGCCCCACCAGATACGCCTGACGGGGGTGGCTGCCGATGGCGATACGAGCCAGACGGTCCGCACGTTGAAGCTCTCGAAGTTCAACGAAACGATTACGATTAGTGCGCCAGCTGTTTGATCCCTGCCAGAGCTGCTGGTCTCTCTGCCGCTGGAGGTGAGAGGTGCGCTCTCTTGCTCATGTCACGGGGCGTCGCCAGGCTGAGATACGTGGGCAGCGATCCCTCCTGGCCCTGATCTTTGTCTGTGCGGCAGTCTTCTTAACGGCCCTTGATCAAACGGTGGTGGTCACGGCGCTACCCCAGATCGTTGCCGATCTGCAGATACCGATCTTGCAGCTCGACCGCGCCTCCTGGATTATCAGCGGCTACTTGCTGGGGTATGTGATTGCCATGCCGCTGCTGGGTCAGCTGGCTGATCGCTATGGGCGGCGGCGCCTGCTGCTTTTGTGTCTGGCCTTGTTTGCCTGCGCCTCGCTGGTTTGCGGACTGGCTCCCTGGCTTGGGTCGCAGAATGATTTGAGTTTCTTGCAGATGCTTGGCGTGGATGTGCAATCGCCCGGTCTGGTCTGGTTAGTGGGGGCGCGTGTGCTGCAGGCGGCGGGCGGGGGCGCTGTTGTACCGATCGCGATGGCGATTGTTGGCGACTACTATGGAGCGCGCGGTTTAGGCCCGGCTCTTGGGCTGATCGGGATGGTCACCGAGGCCGGGGGCGTGCTCGGCCCCCTCTACGGAGCCTGGATTACGCAGACGTTAGGCTGGAGCGCGATCTTCCTGCTCAACCTGCCTCTGGTGGCCGCCCTCATGGTGCCGCTGGCCTTCTCGCTGCGCGAGTCAGTGCAGGTTTCAATGCCAAGGAAGGAGAAGCGGCCTGGCGTCGATCTGGTTGGTGCTGCTCTGTTGGGGGCTGTCCTGCTCTGCCTCAGCCTCGGTCTGGCGCAGGAGGCTGCGCTCTTGACAGCAGGGCAACCCGGCGACCTCCAGGCTCGGGGTGCGCTAGAGAGTGCCAGCGCGCACGGCAATCCCGTCTTGCTCGGGTTGGCACTGCTTCTGCTCGTCCTGCTCGTCATAGTGGAGCTGCGCCTACAGCGGGGGGAGCCACCAAAAGAAGGCGAGGCCGGTCCTGGTGGGCGAGGGCGCTGGTCTCGCCTGAGGTTGCCTGGTCGCGGCGCGCCCGTGCTCGACCTGCGCCTCTTTCGCCGCCTCTCCTTTGTAGCGGCGGCTGTGGTCAGCCTGCTCGTGGGAGCGGCCCTGATCATTGCGATGGTAGACATTCCGATCTTCGTCGCCACTGTGCTAGGCGAGACGGCCATCTCCAGTGGCCTTGCCTTGCTGCGGCTGACGGCGATGATTCCCGTCGGGGCGCTGGTCGGTGGCTGGCTCTGCGAGCGTCTGGGAAGCCGTCCAGTGGCTATCGCCGGGCTACTGTGCGCCGCGGCGGCGTTCTGGTTGATGCATTGGTGGCCGCTACGCGTGGACTGGAATCAGATCACGCTGAGCACTATGCTGGGAGGCTGGGGCTTTGGCCTGGTCATTGCCCCCATTGGGGTGATTGCCCTGGATGCGGCACGTGAGCAGCGGGGTGGCCTGGCGGCGGCTCTCGTCACGATGCTGCGCATGGTAGGGATGATTCTCGGCCTGGCGGCGCTCACTTCCTGGGGCCTGGGCTATTTTCGCGCTCTGGCTGCTGCTTTTGTCCCCCCGCCTGGGGTCACTCCCTTCAGCTCTGCTTACCTGGACGCCTATACAGCCTATCTGGTCGCCGCTGCCCATACCGTCTATACCACGATCTTCCTGGTAGCGGGTGTACTCTGTCTGCTGGCCGTTATTCCAGCTTTAGCCTTTCGCGAGAGCCAACCTGTGGCCTTCTTCAAGCGTATTCCAAAAGAGGAGCAGGAATCTGCCCCAGTAGTGACTGGCGTGGTTCGGCCAAGCCAGACCGAGGGCGAAGCCGTTCCGGCACCAGATCCAAGAGAAGGGGAGCAGCTATGAGCAGAGAGAGCAAAGGACCTCGCTGGTCCGAGGAGCCAGGAGAAGACAGTTGGCCTGCCTATGAAGAATTCCTTCCTCCGGGCCGCCGAGCGCAGCGTCGCTCTCGTCCCAGCGGCCCCGAGGCCGCTCGCTGGCAGCCAGCGGAGGAGCCGCTGAGGCGCAGAAGGGCCTCTCGGTGGGAGGAGGAGGGCGCTGAGGAGGAGGTGGTGGAAGGGGTTGCAATGGGAGGAGGACGGGAGAATCTCCTGTTTGTCGAGGAGGAAGAGGAGCCTGCGAGCTATCGGAGAGGACACCAGGCAGACTACCGCCGACGACACAAGCGCCACGGCCACCCCTGGCTCTGGTTTCTCGGCGGATGCAGCGCGGCCATCCTTCTGCTACTGCTCGGGATCGTCGTGGCCGTCTTTGCTGCCCTGCGCAGCGTCACCGGCAGCAGTCCTTTGCCGATCCTGGGGCCGGCTGTCAACACCTATACTCAGACAAGTCAGCAGACGATCCCTATTAACAACTTGCAGCAGCTCAAGGTTAGCAGCCAGATCGGCAGCGTAGACATCGCTGTCGATTCCAGCCTGTCTACCCCGGAGCTGACGGTCATCAAACAGGTGAGAGTGGGGGGCCAGGCCGAGGCCGATGAAGAGTTCAAACGTATCAGCGTTCAGATACAGCCGGGACTAACCAGCTTGCAGGTTACGACAACGTTGCCGCAGAGTGAGGGCTTGAATGGCCCCAACGACACCGTCAATTTGCGCTTCAAACTGCCGACTCAGGTCAATCAGGGAGCTACCCCTTTCGAGCTGAATGTCGAGCTGGCTGTGGGCGATGTCCACATCCAGGGCCTCAATGGCATGCTGGTGGTCGAGAATGAGGCGGGCAATATCACCGTTGAGAGGACGACCTTGACCAATGGCAGTAGCCTGCGCACGGTCAATGGCCAGGTCACCTTCAATGGAACGCTCGATACCCGTCCCGTTGCGGGCGGGCGACCGCTCTTTCAGATTCATAGTGAGGTTGGCCAACTCAATGTTACCCTGCCTGCCTCTACCGCTGTCGTGGTGGACGCCTATGTGAACAGCGGCAAGATCGTGAGCGCCTTCCCAATCCAGGTCAGTACTAATGCCGGCTCAGCTACCTACTATGGACCTCTAGTACCAGGGAGTGGGCCAATGCCAGCGGCGCTCTTGCGCCTCGATGTCGGCACTGGCACTATCAATCTGCACAGTGCATAAAGTAGCATATCTGTAGCGGACAAAAGATTCGTGCTATACTATGAGAGTGACGACTCTTGCTATGGGTAGCTCTTTATTTTCAGACTAGAAAGGCGGGGGATGTTATCGCACAGATCTTACACGTTGATATACCGTCACCTCTGGGCCGTCTTGAGGGCATTCTGAAGCCCGAGGAAGCGGGTGTCAAACCGCACTATGTCTCCCTGGTCTGTCACCCACATCCGTTGTATGGGGGGACGATGGACAACAAGGTCGTCTTCAAGGTGGCCCAGATTCTTCAGGCCTTGCAGATACCGGCGCTGCGCTTCAACTTTCGGGGGGTAGGGAGAAGTTCGGGTAGCTATGATGAAGGGAGGGGGGAAATGGATGATGTGCGCTATGCGCTGGATTTCCTCAGTCATCGCTATCCGGGCCTCCCCGTCATTCTTGCTGGTTTCTCTTTTGGCGCCTATGTGGGCCTGCGGGTGGGGGCCATCGATGGCAGGGTGCGGGCACTCATCGGCCTGGGTGTGCCTGCGCGCAGTTTCGATGGCGACACATTGCAGGGCTGTACCAAGCCCAAGCTGATCATCCACGGGACGCGGGACGAAGTTGCACCCTATGCTCTGACAGTTCGCTGGTTTGAGCAGTTGCCGGCTCCCAAGACGATGATCGCGGTTGAGGGAGCGGACCACTTCTTCCAGGGACGGCTGGATGAAGTGCAGACCATCATTGCCAGCTTCGTTCAGACGTTGTGACAGCCGGATGATGGGCTGCTTGCCTGTCTGTCTGTCTGTCGGTCGGTCTGTCACCTTCGGTCTGACCTCAGGCCGTTTCCCCGCCCGCTGACCGCCTGCTCCTCACCTGCCGCTTTGCTGTGCTCGCTCCTCTCCCTGGTGCGAGCCTCAGCTCCCTCTCTCACTAACCAGGGTGGAGATGCGCGGGCGTTGGAGCTGTTCCACCTGGCCTGGCCGTGGCCGGCTGGGCTGCCCACCGCTGCCTGTCTGTCTCTCTCCCTCCCCTCCTTCTGCCTGCCTTGCCGGGGGCAGGTCCCTGCCTCTCCTGCCGGGCCTGCTGCCCTGCAAGCAAGGGTGGAGCTTCCTTCAATGGCTGCTCGCTTGCTTGCAGGGGTACAATAGCAGGCAGAGGCAGATATACAAAGGTGCTGGGAGAACTCACCCCTGCCCAAACAGACCAGGAAGGAGGAGACGCCTATGGAGCGGCTGCTCAAACGGGCCGAAGACAGGCTGGAGAGAGGCGGAGGCTGGTGGAGCCTGGGAAGAGAGCTATGGATGCGCGAAGCGGGCCGACCCTGGCGCTGGTATCATGGATTGCTCTTCTATTTGCTCGTCCAGGGACTAACCTTTGCCCTGAGCGGTCTTGTCAATCGCTGGCAGGGGCGGAGAATCAGCAGTCCGGGGCAGCTCCTCGGAGATGTCTCCTATTTCGAAGCATTGAGGCAATCGATCTTTGCACCCCCGGCCTGGGTCTTTGGTCCCGCCTGGACGATCAACAACCTGTCGGCCATCTGGGGGCTGCTACGTGTTCTCAACAAGCCGGTCAACAGCAAGGGGCGCACAGCCTATCTGGTCCTGCAGGCTGCCTCGTGGCTCGATTACATCATCTTCAGCGCGGCCTATTTTGGCCTGCGCTCACCACTGAACGCGCTCTTGTTGACGCTCTGCATGCTGGGTCTGACGGTGGCGAGCGTGCTTGTGGCCCTGCTCCGTCTACGCGATACGCTCGTCGCGCTTTCGCTCGCCACGCTCTTTCTCTGGCTGTTACTGGCCTCCACGGCGGCGATCTTTCAGGCACTGTGGAATCGCGATGCCTTCTACGGCGTAGGGCCGTTTGCCGAGCCACCGCCTCGCCTGCTGAAGCGAATGAAATAGGCGAAAAAAGCCGGCGTGCGCAGCCGCTGAGCGAGCGATCCGATCGAGCGGGATCGCGGCGGCTGGCAGCCGGCTTGGTGCTTTACCAGCGCGTGTCTACCTGGACCTCCTCCGGGAGCTTCTGTGCTGTGCTCAGGGACTGGTCAGACTAGTGCTGAGCGATGTAGACATCAGCCCACAGCTCAGGCGGGAAGAGACCCTCAGCGTTGAACTTCATGCCGATCACATACGGCTTGAGCAGGCGCACACCGATGCGCTGATCAAGCGAGAGCCAGGCAACGTCGTTAACCAGCTGCTGCTCTGCCTGGTTGTAAGCCTGGTAGCGGGCCGGGCCGTTGTCCATCGCGTCAGCCTGCTCCAGGTTCTGCTGAACCTGCTGCTGCTGAGCAGCGTCGCTGGAATTGTTCTGGCCGTAGTTGACCTGGTTGTTGGGAGAACCCTTGTCGAACTGGAGGGTCAGCCAGTCCTGCGGATCGGGGTAGTCGGCGATCCAGGCGATCGACCAGAAGCCGATACCTTTGGGGTTCCCCGGAGCCGCGTTCAAGTCCTCCAGCAGCTTGTTAAAGTCGGTGGCCACAGGTTTCACAGTGATCCCGAGCACGCTCTGCCACTGGCTGGTCAGAGTCGTGATCTCGTTGGTCACGTCCTGTGAGCCAGTGGGGTAGTAGAGCTGCAGGGGGGGCAACTGGGATGGGCTGGAGAGGCCCATTTCCTGGAGGGCCTGCTGCAGGAGCTGCTTGGCCTTGGTCTTGTCGCCCGCTGTTGAGGTGACGCCCGCCGGGCCAGTCAGGCTGGCGTTATAGCCCGGCATGCCCTTCGGCACGATGTGGTATGTCGGCAGGCGAGTGTTCTTCCAGATGGCCGCCATGATCTGGTCACGGTTGATGGCCAGCGAGAGCGCCTGGCGGAAGTGGATGTTATCATAGGGCTTGACCAGATAGTTCATGCCCAGATAGTCGATCGAGAGCTGCGGCGTCTCGCTGTACTCGGCGGTCTTAGCACGCGCCTGCTGGATGTTGGTGATAGGGATCGGCGTGATATCGACCTGGCCAGTCTCGTAGACCTGGTAAGCCGTCTTCACGTCCTGGTAGAAGGGCATGATAATCTGCTGCAGCTGCGGCTTTGGCCCATAATAGTAGGGGTTGGGCACAAAGACGATCTGCTTGTTGTGCTGGTAGGACTGCACCTTGAAGGGACCGGTACCGCCCCCCTCCTCAAGATGGTCGGTCCAGCTCTTGCCGTACTTCTCAATGAGGCTCTTCTCCACCACGTAGGAGGTGGGGTAAGCCAGAGCATCCAGGAAGTAAGCAGCTTTCTTGTTGAGCGTGATGCTGATCGTCTGTGGATCAGGGGTCTTCAGGCTGTCGCCAATGATGGTCTTGATCTTACCGGCGCCCAGCTGGTCGGAGTCCTTGATCAAGCTCAAATAGCTACCAGCGACCGGCGACTTCGTGGCCGGCTGCAGGGCTCGGTCAATACTGTAGGCCACATCTGCCGAGGTGACAGGTGTGCCATCGCTGAACTTGACATTCGTCTTCAGATGGAAAGTATAGGTGAGACCGTCCGAAGAGATGTCCCACGAAGAGGCAATCTCCGGCTGTACGTTGAGGTTCTCGTCCAGCGTCACTAATCCGGTGAAGACCAGGTTAATGGCGGTCGACGAGGGTAGGTCGGTCACCATCGCCGGGTCGAAGGTCTCGATGTCCTGTACACCGGCGTTGGTGAAGATAAACTTCTGCTGACTGGCCGGCGCTTTGGCCTTAGTGGTGGTCCCGCTCTGTCCGCCGCTGCCGCAGGCGGCAACAAAGAGGGCCAGTCCCACCAGAAGCAGCAAGTGAAAAACGCCTGTGGTTACCTTCTGCTTCCTCATGTGTCTGAAACTCCTTCCCGCACCATTCGAATATGTCATTCCCACAGTTCGCTGTCTGATGGCTGAAGGAGAAGCGTCCTCGGTGGATATTTGATCAGTGACACTTGCTGGTAATGCAGCACTAGGGGTAGCAACGAGCAAGAAAGAGAATCCTGGCACCAGCAGCACCCTGTCACGGGTGCGATTCTCTCCTCATTGACCCCTTCAGTACTACGTCTCCAGGGAAAAAAATCTCACAACGTTTGATGGCTCTGGTTTGATTTTCCCTGGTAAGAAAGTGCCAGGACCAGTGTTTGCTCACCAGCTCTCTCCTTCGCTTTCTGCGACTCCAGCGGCTCAATGGTGATACAATGGCCACAAAGTGCTGATTGGTATGAGCCAAGAGCTGTCTCTGGTGAGCTTTATGGATCACTACATCGCTCCTGATTTTACTGCTGTTGCTCTCATTGTAATTGACATGCAAAGAGACTTTCTCGATGGCCAGCCGGCGGGAGTGGCAGGAACCGTGGCAATTGTGCCGCGCATTGTGCGCCTCCTGCAGGCCTTTCGGGAGGCGGAACGTCCGATTATCCATGTTGTGCGCATCTACCTGGCTGATGGCTCAAACGTGGATCTCTGCCGCCGGGCAGCGGTGGAGCGTGGAGCTAGCTGGGTCCTGGCTGATTCCCCGGGCTGCGAAATCGTGCCAGAGCTGCTGCCTGATCGCTTCTCGCGCCTGGAAACGGCTCGCCTGCTGGCTGGTCAGATTCAGTATCTCTGGCCCCATGAGGTGGTCATTTACAAGCCGCGCTGGGGAGCCTTCTATTGCACGCCGCTGGAGGACTATCTGCATCGTGCCCATGTTTCGACGCTGATCATCTGTGGCTGCAACTTTCCCAACTGTCCACGGGCGACTCTCTACGAGGCAAGCGAGCGCGATTTCCGCCTGGTCTTGGTGGAAGATGCCGTCTCCGGTCTGTATGAACAAGGCAAGCAGGAGCTGCGCTCCATCGGCGTCTCGATCATGAAGAGTGCTGAGATTGTGGCTGAGCTGCGGCGTCTCAAAGCCGAGGCGGGCAGAGCTGCTTTGGAGGGTCCGGAGGTAGCTAGAGACAGGCCCGGAGGAGAATGATGACAAGACGCAGAGGCTGACTGCTGGCTCTGGCAGCGTTGCCAAGAGCGGCAGTCAGGCTGCTCTCTGCCAGAGTGGGCGTGGGCGGCGCAGGTCCGCAATGACCTCGCTGGCGTAGAAGGGGGCCCGGGCTGTGGGGGCCTGGTCATTGCCAGGAGGTGCCAGCAGTTGCAGGGCGCGCGTCTGGCTGAGGATGCCGTAGCGTAGCTTGAGGGTCAGGATGCGCTCGACGGCAGCATTGATCTGGCTGGCGGGCAGTTCTCCTGTGAGGACAGCCTGTTTCAGTGCGGCCAGTGTGCTGCGTGTCTCGCTTAGCCCACGTGGACCGAGCAGGAGGTCCTCCCCGGCTTTGACGGCCAGCACCGCCGCCTGAGCGAGGCTGTAGGTATTGCTGATGCCACCCATCCAGAGGGTGTCGCTGATGGTCACGCCCTCGAAATGGAGGCGATTGCGCAAGAGGTCGGTCACCACCGCTGGAGAGAGCGAGGTAGGCAGGCGAGGGTCAAGCTGAGGATTGAGCAGATGGGTAGTCATGACCATCGGCACGATGCCCTCGCTGATGAGAGTGCGATAGGGAACGAGGTCGATACTGGCCAGTTGGGACAGGCTGCGGTTATCGGTGGGCAGCGAGCGGTGAGGGTCGACACTGGCTGCGCCAAGTCCCGGAAAGTGCTTGAGGCAGCCAATGACGCCACCGTCGGTTAAACCTTTGAGATAGGCGCGTCCCATATTGGTGACCAGCGTTGGGTCGGAGCCGAAGGTCCGCTGGGGCAGGCCAGGGTTGTTAGGATTGGTGAGAACGTCAACGATCGGCATGAAGTTGACATTGAGGCCGAGGGCTGTGAGGGTGTGGGCGGCGGCCAGCCCTTGATCGTAGGCGTATTGGGTGCTGCCACTAGCGCCGATGGCGGCCTCTGAGGGACGCTCGCCGGTGATGCGGCGCAGTTCGTTGACGTAGCCACCCTCAAAATCGGTGCTGATGAAGAGGGGAATATGCGCGTGTGCTTGCAGGGTGGCGTTGAGGGTGGTGAGTTGGGTACTGCTTTCGACGTTGCCGTTGTTGTTCTCGATGAGCACGCCTGAGATCTGGCTCTTCTCGATCATCTGCTGCAGGTCGGCGTTGTAGGTGGCGCCGTAGAATTCGACGATGATCATCTGGCCGAGCTTTTGGTCGAGGGTCAGGTTGCGCACGATACCGCGGGCAAGCTCATCGATCGTGGGAGTGGCCGTGGATGGGACCACGGTGGGCAGGGTCTGGCCAGGCCGGACTGTCGCCGTAACCCTGGTTGTGGGAGTGATCTGCCCGCTACCAGTCGAGCTGATGCTGGTACCAGCGCTGCAGGCATTGCCGCTTAGCAAGAAGAGAAGCAGTACAAGCACGCAATAGCGTTGATTTTTTCTCATGTGGCTTGGCCTTTGTACGCGAGGCCGGTCCTGAGACCCGCCCTCTATACCTCTTCTGGCTGCGGGAACGAGCGAGAGCCAGGCGCGCACCTGGGCTGGTACTTTTTTCCTGTCGCTCGGAGAGAGGAACGTCAAAGAGGAAGATTCCCGCTCGAGCCTGGGGACCCGACGCGGGCCTTGACCTTGACCGGGGGGGCGTCAGGCTGGGGACGAGGAGGGTACACCCCCAGCGGTGGCGGCATCCGCTGGCTGCCATGCTGAGAGTGCACTCCGCCGACTGTTCTGCTGTTCTGGCTTGCTGACTAGGGCCTGGCTTCCTGTAGCCCCAGCTCTTTGACGGCTTGCTCGCGGAGCAAGAACTTCTGAACCTTGCCGCTGGCCGTCATCGGGAAGCTCTCTGTGAACAGGAAATAGCGCGGTATCTTCTGGTGGCTGATCTGACCCTGGCAGAAAGCGCGCAGCTCCTCAGCGCTGACCTGGGCGCCCTCACGCGGGCGGATCACGGCGGCGATCTCCTCGCCGAAAAAGGGGTCCGGCACGCCGATCACCTGGGCTTCGGCCACGTGCGGATGTTGCAGCAGGAAGTCCTCAATTTCTGCTGGATAGATGTTCTCCCCGCCGCGAATGATCATTTCCTTCAAGCGGCCCACAATGCGTACATAGCCCTGGTCGTCCATCGTTGCCAGGTCACCGGTATGGAGCCAGCCCTCACCGTCGATCGTCTCCGCCGTCTTTTCCGGCATCTTGTAGTAGCCCTTCATCACCAGGTAGCCGCGACAGCAGAGTTCGCCGGGCGTGCCGCAGGGTACCACTGCACCGCTGGCCGGGTCCACGATTTTGACATCCGTGTAGGGTAGCGGTACTCCGACCGTGCTGGCCTTCAGCTCGAAGCTGTCCTCCGGCAAGGTCTGAGTGATCACCGGTGACGATTCCGTCAATCCATAGACGATGGTGATATCGGCCCCGATCTGCTCTTTGACCTGCTGCATGAGTGTAAGCGGTACCGGCGCCCCTCCAGAGGTCACTGCCCGCAGCGTCGAGAGGTCGTAGCGGCCAAAATCGGGGTGCTGGAGCAGGGCCAGCAGCATGGTCGGCACGGCTCCTAACAGCGTGCAGCGCTCGCGGCTGACGATCTGCAATGTCTTGAGCGGATCGAAGGCTAGCATAGGCACCAGCGTAGTGCCCATATAGAGGCAGCCCAGCACTGCCAACACGCAACCTGCGGTATGGAAGAAGGGCATCGGGTTACACACGCGGTCTGCGGGTGTGCCGTTGGAGCGGCGCACGAAGAGCATAGCGTTGTTGAGGACATTACGGTGGGTGAGCATGGCCCCTTTGGGGAAGCCAGTTGTGCCAGAGGTGTACTGAATCTGGACGACATCAGCGGGTGAAGTACTGCGCTGGCGCTCACGTAGGGCCTCTGGGGGGATCGCTGTCCCGGCAGCCACTAGCTCGCGGAAGAAGGCGGGCCGCCAGTCGCGCTCCTGAGCCAGGGCTGCGGGCTGTGGGCCAATCAGACAAACGTAGCGCAGACAGGGCAAAGCTTCACTGCGCACAACACCAGGAGGGCCGGCGGGAGTCGTCAGCCGACGTACCGTCTCCAGACAGTCGTGATCGCGGATGCGTGCCATAAAGAAGAGGGCTGCGACGTCGCCCTGGCGGAGCACGTACTCCAACTCACGCGCGCGCAGAACGGGATTCACGGTCACGAGCACCAGCCCGGCCTTGGCCGCCGCCATCTCTAGCAGCAGCCACTCGGGGAGATTCGCCGCCCAGACCGCGATATGCTCGCCCTTGTGCAAGCCCAGAGCCAGGAGGCCGCGCGCCACCGCCTCGGCGCGCTCGCGTAGGTCACGATAAGTCCAACGCAGATCGAGTGCTCCACCATACTCGGGATAGCCACTATAGACGACGGCCTCACTTGAGGGCAGCTCCTCGGCGCGATGATCCAGAAGGTCGCCGATGGTCATGTTCAGGAGGGGAATTTCGGCAGGCTCGCCCTGCCAGTGGGAGAGACCAGCGGTGGTCAGGCCCATAGCGTCTGCTCCTAGGGGACACTAGCAGGAACAGAACTGGGGCGGGGACGTGAAGAGGACCTCTCTGTCTGCCTGATTGTCAGTCCACCTCGCGCCCGCCCGCTCTCCTGTTCCCGCAGCCGATGCAAGCAAGCCTTCCTGCCTGTCAATACCTGTGAAGTGGGGCCAGACGGCCCACTGTGCTGAATAAAAGACGCCAGTATCCTTACTGGTAGGTAGGGTACCTGCTGGAGCAGAGGCTGTCAAGACCTGTAGATGAATCACTCAGACGTCTGGGATGAGGCCATGAGTGGGTTAATGGCCTCGGGCGGGCGCGGTACCACGGCGAGGGTACAGCGCGAGACACAGACCAGCTTCTCCTGTTCGTCCTGAATGCGGATGTCCCAGACCTGGGTGCTGCGTCCGCGGTGAATGGGGGTAGCGATGGCGGTGAGACGGCCTTCGCGCTTGGGACGCAGGTGATTGGCATTGATTTCCAGGCCCAGGGCCATCTGCTCCTCCATGTTGATGTTGAGGGCTGTGCCGATGGAGGCCGCCGTCTCGGCCAGCAGAACCGAGATGCCGCCGTGCAAGTAACCGGCCTGCTGCTTATGGCGCGGCCCAATCGGCATGCTCAGAACGACACGCTCCTTGTCGGCGCTGACCAGCGAGATATCCAGGGCCTCCCACAGGGTACCGGCCCGAGTGCCATTGAGGCGCTCAACGATTTCCTGGCTCGACAGTTCCATCTATGGCTTTCCTCTGTACGTGCGTTGTTTTTGCAGCTCTGGTGCGGGTACAATTACAATACCCTGCAAAGCAGGCAATGCCAGCGTTGGCCAGAACCGCAGGTCAACAGCAAAGCGCGCCGTGCCGCCGGTGAAGTGGCATGAAGAGGGAACCGCTCCCCGGGTGCGGCTGCGATCTGCTCCTCGGCGACGTGCTGCGAGGCCGCAGCTCAGTTGCCGTCGTTTCGTCCATCATTATATACTATTTCTGGCTACCTGCCGTACTGCCGAAAAAGAGGTGTCTGATGTTTGACCAGAGCAAGATCGGGCAGAGTTTCCCCTCGTTCACCTATCAGGTGGAGCGCTGCAAGATTCATGAGCTGAATCTGGCGATCGGTGATGAAAACCCGATCTATCATAGCAAAGAGGCGGCCCAAGCAGCGGGCTACCCTGATGTCCCGGCCTCACCGACGACGCCGACGACCTTCCAGTTCTGGGGTAATCCCGACTTTGTCAAGCATCTGGTGGCGATCGGTGTCAATGTGATGCGTATCATCCACGGTGAAGAGGAATACGAGTATCTGGCGCCGATCTACGCTGGAGATGTCCTGACCGGTGTGACCACACTTGTCGATGGCAAATCACGTCAGAGCAAGGATGGCTCTTCGATGGATATTCTGACGCTGGAGACTCGCTATACCAATCAAAACGGGCAGGAAGTCCTAAAGGCGCGTCAGGTTCTGATCGTTCGCTAGCGAGACGAGAGTCGAGAGAGCGACCAAAGGAGTTCATTGATGACAACGGAAGCCAAACTTCCCACGAAGCGCTATTTCGAAGATGTCCAGGTCGGCGATGAGATTCCCCGGCTGGTCAAGGCTCCAGTCACGCATCTGCAGCTTGTGCGCTACGCTGGCGCGTCAGGAGACTTCAATCCGCTCCATACCGATCCCAAAATCGGTGAAATGCTCGGCATTGGTGGCATTATTGCGCATGGCATGCTGATCATGGGCTTTCTCGGGCAGCTGCTCAGCGACTATGTGGGGCCGACGGCCCTGCGCAAGTTTGGCGTGCGCTTCAAGAGCATGACCCGTCTTGACGACGTGATTACCTGCAGCGGAACGATCACTGAGAAATACGAGGCAGACGGCGAGGCGCGCATTGCTGGCAAGATCCAGGCGGTGGATCAGAACGGCGATGTCAAGGCCAGTGGGACCTTTGTGGCGGCCCTGCCCAAGCGCGGTGGCGAGTAGGCGGGGCAGACTGGCCCTGCTCTTCTCCTGCTGCTTCCATCCTGTCCGTTCCTGTCTGCTCCGCAGAGAAGCGTATGAGAGAGCAGGAATGAGCACAGCGAACGCAAGTATCAAGGCGAGCAGCGACGCTCGTAAGGTGGCGCTGCTCGGTTGTATATCCATAACGATGTGAGTGAAGAAAGGAAGAGTCAAGGCAATGGGTTTGCTTGACGGTAAAATCGCCATTATCACCGGCTCTGGACGCGGCATCGGAGCGGCTGCCGCGAAGCTCTTTGCGGCGGAGGGCGCCGCTGTTGTGGTGAGCGATCTTGATCAGGGTCCCGCTGACGAGACGGTAGCAGCTATTCGCAATGCCGGTGGCAAGGCTATCGCTGTAGCCGGCGACGTGACTGATCCAGCCTTCCCGGCTCAGCTGATCAAAACCACCCTCGACACCTTTGGCGGCCTCGACATTATCGTCAATAATGCCGGCTACACCTGGGATGGCGTCATTCACAAGATGACCGATAAGCAGTGGTACGCCATGCTTGAGGTGCACAATACAGCTCCCTTCCGCATCCTGCGGGAGGCTGCCCATTTTATTCGGGAAGCGGCCAAGCGTGAGCAGGAGGCCAACGGGCGCGCCAATCCGCGTAAGGTGGTCAATGTCTGCTCGGTCTCGGGGCTGCATGGCAACGCAGGCCAGGTGAATTATGCGACGGCCAAGGCGGGCATTGTCGGTCTGACGAAGACGCTGGCCAAGGAGTGGGGGCGCTACAATGTGCAGGTCAATTGCGCCTGTTTCGGTTTCATTGAGACGCGATTGACGGCGCCCAAGGAGAGTGGTGAGAAGATTCAGCGTGAGGGTGATGAAGTTGAGCTGGGTATTCCTGGCCAGTTGCGCCAGATGGCCACGATGCTGATCCCGCTGGGCCGCCCGGGAACGCCCGAGGAGGCGGCGGGAGCCTTGCTTTTCCTGGCCTCTCCGCTCTCTAACTATGTCTCTGGTCACGTCCTGGAGGTCACCGGCGGCGGCTCGCTCTAGGCGGTGCACCGCTCGCTACCTCTCTGTCTATCGCCGCAGCTCATCTGGCCAGGCCTCTTGCTCTGCTGACGGTGCCTGAGAGGCGGTCAGAGGGGGTCCGGCTCAGTTGCCAGTTATAGCTTCAGCTATCGCAGCTGCTGGCTGTTCTTGAACCCGCCGATGGCTGACATCCTGGTCATCGGCGGGGTTTCTTTGGGGAAGTCGGCGTCTGCGGGTGAGGCAATCTACTCAGAGGTAGGGGATATTACGTTCCTCGTCTCCAGCTTGCCTGGACTCTCGCGCTCCATAGAGGGGGGCAACCGAGCTGGCTCGGCTGACAGTACAGTACAGGCGGAGCCGGGAGCGGGGCGAGACTACCGGCTAGACTTTCGACGCCAGATCTGGCATACTATAGCTTGAGCACTTACAGGCAGAAGAACTACAAGGGAAGGTTCGCTCTGGCTGCCGGGCATGGCGAGATCATGCCTGGGGGAAGCCAGGTGAACTTGCCTTCAGTTTGGGAGGCATCAGCCTATACAAAGGCGACGAGGTCAGAGAGAAAGGCGTTGAAGGGGAGAGTACGCGCACACTGGAAGGTAGGAGAAGCGCTCCGCCGTGGTAAACAAGCGGCGGAGATGCGGCAGAGAGAAAAGGCCAGTGGCTGCGAGCCTTTTCGCCGATCCGCTGCGCGGAAGTTCACCCCGGAGCTGGCTGCTGAAGGGGTCTGACGCTGTTACATCTGACACTCTTACAGAGGAGGGCAAGCAAGTCAAGCCCGGCCCCAGTAGGCAGTCCCGGCTCGTCCCCGTTAATGGACGAACCGAGTGGGATTGCTAAACATTCAGCCCCGGCCTGACGCGCCAGGCAAGCACCTGGGCTGCTGCCTGGTGTTGGCGAGCGGGTGGAGTGGAGTAAGGCAATCCAAAACGGGTGGTACCGCGGAGTCATGCAACACGGCAGGCATGTTCCTCTCGGCTGTGGCTGTCACGCCGCGACATCTCTCGCAGAGAGAGCAGGAGAAGCGCTACAGCGCAGCGGAAGATGAGAGCATGGTCTTGTCGTGGTAGACCAGCAGGACTGGCAAGACCGGCAAGCTTCGTCCCAGTTGACGAATGTGCCGGTTTTTTTGATTCGGCAATCTGTCTGTCTGGACCCTCTGCCGGCGGAAGGAGATGCGAGGACCGGCGTGCCTGCTTTCCAGGTCTGGCCAGCACGCCGGCCTGTCAGCCTGCCAGGGCGCGGTCCAGCTGCTGGTCTGCCGCAAGGAGGGTGCTCGCCCTCCTCTCGCTGACCTTGTGTGTGCTGCTGAGAGAAGGATGGACGGCAATGATTGAACAGCTTGATGCATTGTTGGCTCAGCTCGATGCTTTACAGGAGCGGGCGCTCCGTGAGCTAGAGGCGATCAATAGCCTGGCGGAACTGGAAGACTGGGATGTTCGCTATCTGGGGCGCCATCGCGGCGAGCTAAAAAACTTCTCAACCCTCATTCCGAAGCTGGGCAAGGCGGAGCGCCCGGTCATTGGGCAAAAGATCAACGCAGTCAAGGAGAAGCTTGAAAGTGCACTGGAGGCCCGCCGTCAGGAGCTGCGTGACCGAGAGCTGCGCGAGGCACTGGAGCGCGAGCGCCTCGATGTGACTCTGCCGGGTCGAGCCTTGCCGGCCGGCCATATGCATCCCATTTCGCGCACAATTCTGGAGGTGGCGCGCATCTTCACCCGTATGGGCTTCCAGGTTGTGCAGGGACCCGAGGTCGAAACCGACTACTACAACTTCCAGGCGCTCAATATCCCGGTGGATCATCCGGCCCGCGATATGCAAGATACCTTTTGGGTCGTGCCCGGCGAGATCTTGCTGCGCACGCAGACCTCGCCGATGCAGATTCGCGTCATGCAGGCAACACGGCCACCCGTGCGCGTCATCGTGCCTGGCAAGGTCTTCCGTCACGAAGCCATAGACGCCTCCCATGAGGCCATGTTTCACCAGATCGAAGGTCTGCTCGTCGATGAGCGCTGCACGATGGCCGACCTCAAAGGAAGTCTGGCCCGCTTTGCGCGTGAGATGTTCGGTGAAGATCGGCGTGTTCGCTTCCGAGGTAGCTACTTCCCATTCACCGAACCCAGCGCAGAGGTTGATATCGACTGCATTCTGTGCAAAGGCAGCGGTTGCCGCCTCTGCAAGTACAGTGGCTGGCTGGAGATCCTCGGCTCCGGCATGGTGCATCCACGCGTGCTGCGCGAGGTTGGCTACGATCCCCGCAAATATCGGGGCTATGCCTTCGGCATGGGCGTTGAGCGCATCGCCATGCTCAAGTACGCCATTGGCGAGATCCGCCTCTTCTCAGGCAATGACCTGCGCTTTTTGCGCCAGTTCTAATGATACCCGTCACTTGTTCCGCAGATTCATAGCCTCATAGAGCAGAAGTAGCGTATAACGGTTGGGGCGAGAGCCAAGACGATAGACGGGCGAGGCGAGAGGTCAGTAGGAAGGAAGGAAATCTGTGAGGAGTTACCAGCGATGAGAGTGCCACTAAGCTGGTTGAAGGAATATGTCGAGATTACCCAGTCGCCACAAGAGCTGGCTCATACTTTGACAATGGCAGGGCTAGAGGTTGAGACGCTGGACTACATCGGGGCCGACTGGGGAGATCTCATTATCACTGCTCAAATTACGCATCTTGAGAAGGTGCCTGGCTCTGATCACCTGAGCTACACGCGTATCAACACTGGGAGCGGAGAGATCGGGGTTATCTGCGGCGCTCCTAACATCAAAGAGGGGGACAAGGTGCCGTTGGCCCTGCCGGGGGCGCGCATCGGCGACCTCACCATCGGGGTCGCGCGCAAGATGGGCTATGTCTCAGAAGGTATGCTGTGCTCGCCGCGCGAGCTGGGTCTGGGCAGCGATCACTCGGGCATCTACATTCTCGACCCGGAGACGCCGCTGGGGGTCAAGCTTGCTGACCTGCTCTCCGATGTGGTGCTGGAGTTCGCCATCAAAGCCCATCGCGGCGACCTCTCTTCGATCATCGGCATTGCGCGCGAAGTAGCGGCCCTGACCCACAAGCCCCTGCGCCTGCCGGAGCCGCGCTTCAACGAGCAGGGGCAGCCTGCGGCGGAGCTGGTCAAAGTGACGGTCGAGGATAGGGAGCTGTGCCCACGCTACAGTGCGCGAGTGATCAGCGGCGTTAAAATTGGCCCCTCGCCCGACTGGATGGCACGGCGCCTGCTGATGGCCGGCATGCGTCCAATCAATCTCATTGTTGACATCACCAACTATGTCATGCTGGAGGTAGGCCAGCCGCTGCATGCCTTCGACTACGACCTGGTGCGTGAGCATCATATTATTGTCCGCCGCTCCCGCGACGGTGAAGAAATTACCACGCTCGACGGCGTCCCGCGGCGCCTGCGCAACGATATGCTGCTCATCACTGATCCACAGGGGCCGACGGCCATCGCTGGCGTGATGGGTTCAGCCATTAGCGAGGTCAACGAAGGGACCACGCGCATCCTGCTGGAGTCGGCGAACTTCAAGCCGGCCAGCATCCGACGGACAGCGGTGGCTCTGGGTCTGCGTACAGAGTCATCCAGCCGCTTTGAGAAGGGCCTTGATCCCGAGCTGACCATCTTCGGGGCTAACCGCGCAGCCCAGCTCATGGCCGAGCTGGCTGGCGGCCAGGTGCATCCCGGCATCGTCGATGTCTACCCGCAGCCCGTAGAAGCGCGCTCCATTCTCTTCTCACCTGCCGAGGTGGAGTGGCTGACGGGCCTGAAGGTGACCTCACGTCAGGTGCACGAGGCCCTCAGTGCCCTCGAATTCAAGGTCGAAGAGGTCTCCGCTGCTGCTGACGCTGCTGGCGGTGAGCAGTTGCTGCGCGTCACCATACCAACGTTCCGCGGCGATATCGAGGAAGGGGCCGACCTGGTCGAGGAAGTCCTGCGTATGATCGGCTACGATCAATTGCCGGCGACTGTGCCCGAGGGACCACTGCCGGAGCCGCAGGGCGACCACTGGTTTGAGCGCGAGTATGAGATACGCGAGATCCTGATCGGGCTTGGCCTGCATGAGATTCTTACCTATGCGATGACCAGCCGCCAGCGCATGCTCAATCTGCTCGCCGAGGTCAACGCCCAGACGGCGCAGGTGCTCCTGCAGAAGCCAGCGGATGATGGTCAAGCGGGCTGGGTCATTGCCAGCGCGCAGGAAAGGGCTGGCTCTGAGGATGACCTTGCCTCAGACGGCAGGAAACCTTTCGATGCTCGCTCCCTGCCTGCAGTCACCATTGCTAACCCGCTGAGCAACGAACTGGAGTGCATGCGCCTGACGCTGCTGAGCGGCTTGATGGAGACACTGCAGGAGAATAGCAAGCGCAATCGGGCGGGCTTGCGCCTCTTCGAGATTGGGCGGCGCTACTTGCCGCGTGGAGCGGGTGAGCTGCCCGAGGAGCGACGCTGTGCAGGCCTTGCTCTCTGTGGGCCGGCGGCCATTTCCTGGGTGCCAGAGCTGGCGCGCCCGGCAGACTTCTACGATCTGAAGGGTATTGTCGAAACGCTGCTGGAGCGCCTGCACATCCGGCGCTATCGCTTCTCGGCGGCCCAGCATCCGACCTTTCACCCTGGGCGCTGCGCTGTGCTGGAGGTCGGGCGGCCAGGCATGGACAACGGCGAGCGTTTCACACCGGTTGGCTTCCTGGGCGAGGTTCACCCGCTGGTGCAGCAGCGCTACGATCTGCCTCACCGCGCCTATCTATGCGAGCTGGACCTGGAGACCCTCTACGCCGCGGTTCCCGAGCGCCTGAACTATGCTCCCATTTCACGTCATCAGGAACTGACTCGCGACCTGGCCGTGGTAGTTGATCAGCAGGTACCAGCGCGTGCGGTGCAAGAGGCGATCGAGCGCCACGGCGGTGAACTGCTGCGTACGGTGGCTCTCTTTGATGTCTATACTGGGACACCGATCCCGCCAGGCAAGAAAAGCCTGACCTATACATTGCTTTACCAGGCTCGGGATCGTACCCTCACTGATGCCGAGGCGAATGCTCTCCAGGAGCGCATTGTGGCGGCCCTGGGCGAGGAATTCGGGGCTGTCCTGCGGAGCTAGCGCGCGAGGCAGATAGCCGTTGCCTGGCCGCTGCTCGGCCAACCTCAAAGAAGCGCGTTCTTCCTGCTTTCAGCAGAGAGGAGGCGGGTAAGCAGTCATCAGTCTGAAAGTCGGTGGCTCTTACCCGCCTCGTGCTTTCTGGCTGCCACGGCAGACGCTCAGTTAGGCGCTCTCTGGTACCGATCGCTTCCCTCTGGCAATCCTTCTTTAAAGGTGATATAGTAGGTAAACGTGGCTGATCATTTTTCCGGCTGCACCTGACTCACTGAAAGGGGCTTGCCGGCATCAGGTCAGGTAGAGAACTGCTGTCTCCGCTTGCTCTGAAACCCTGACCGCTTCCTGGCGCGTACCGCCTGGTCAGAGCAGTGAGCGAGCAGGCCGAGCGAGGTGAGGGTCTAGAGTGTGAAGCCAGCGGGTGGAGGAAAGAGTGTCGACCGACCTGGGGGCTGAAGCTTACAAAGCGCTTTCTGGATGAGCATGGAGCGAGGGCAGTAACTTTGCGACTGACGTGGTAGGGAGCAGGTCTTGTGCTGAGGGTCGTGAAAAGTGGTGGCTTTTGTTGGTGGCGCATCCGTGCGTTGAGTACCGGCAAGGCTGGGGAAAACAGAGTAAGTCTATGAGTCAGTGTTTGCGTTGCGGCAAGCCATGCACAGCAGATACGAGCTTGTGTGAAGAATGCCGGGCGCGCCTGCTGCAGGCGGGACAGCCCACTGACCGGGGCGCAGGGCGCGAACGGAGCGGTACGTCGGTAGCTTCTGCCGCCGAGAGAGATGCTGCTGCCGGTCAAGAGGAGGCGGACGGAGAGCCTCCGCATCGGGAGCGCCAGACTGATCCCGAGGCGCAAGTGCCCACCCAGCAAGGGCCAGTAACCCCACCCCCGGAGGTGCCGCCCGATTTCTTGCTCTCCCAGCTGATGCCCCCCTCCAGCAGTAACGAGGTCGTGGGCGATCCGGCGCTGGAGATGAGCGAAGCTGCGGAGTTCATCAGCGAGAGCGATCCAGGCGCGCTCAGACTCCCCCGCCCTTCACGTCTGACCCCGTTGGTGGAGCCTGATCTCTCTTCCCTTGAGATCCAGCGTCAGAATACTCCCCTTGTGAGACCACAGTCGGGCCACGGTCAGATCTCACCCCTGGCCGGGGGAGGTCCGGCAGCCCACAATGAGCCTGGTGCTTTGGATGACCTGCAGCAGCGTCTGCCCGATCTCTGGCCCTGGATTCAGGATGCCGATGAGGATGAGGGAGATGCTATTTGGCTGCAGCGCACCGATCCTCTCCTCTCGCGCCGTCTTCCCACAAGCGCTGAGGCGGCGGCCATCGAGGCTGAAGATATCAGACGCGCTCAAGCGGCAGCCTGGGCAACCAGTCCTTTGCCGGCGCAGCCCTGGAGCCGGCCACGAGGTCGCCTGCTCTCCTGGCTAGCGCTCTATCCCAGGCGTCTGCGACTGCTCTTCCTCGCCTTGTTGATCGTGGCCCTGTTAGCGCTGCTTGGCGACAGCCTGCTGGTGCTCCTGGTGCTCACGCGTCAGCAGCCACCAGCCACGACGGCTGCTGGTCCGCCGCGCCTGACGCTGACGCCAAATGTGATCGAAGTAGGTCAGCGTGTCAAGCTGACCTTAGAGCGCTTCTCTCCTTCTACCCAGGTGCTGCTCAGTCACGATCTGCAGGAGCCGGTGCCGGTAGGCCGCAATGGCTCCTCGCTCGTGCAAGTCAGCGCCTCTGGCAGCCTCGTGCTCACCGTCCAGATTGACGCCAGCTGGGGGCCGGGCCTGCATTTGGTCGAAGCCGAGGATGTGACGACACGCTATACAGCCAGCGCCACGCTACAGGTGGCGGGCCAGGGTCTGACCAGCCCTCCCCATCTGGTCATCGATAGCAGCGGTCCCCTGCTCATGGGCGAGGATTACCAGGGGGCCAATACGATTATGCCCTTGACGCTGCGGAACTCGGGCGGGGGTATCATCAATTGGCAGGGCAGCAGCAATCAGCCCTGGCTGCTCCTTTCGCCCTCGCAGGGTCTCTTTAGCGGCAGCCAGACGGTCTGGG
The DNA here is from genome assembly GCF_008974285.1 of Thermogemmatispora aurantia. GTDB lineage: Bacteria > Chloroflexota > Ktedonobacteria > Ktedonobacterales > Ktedonobacteraceae > Thermogemmatispora > Thermogemmatispora aurantia. The sequence continues at coordinate 439,392 of NZ_BKZV01000005.1, forward strand.
TGGCCGTTCAGCGCGCCCATCTGAAACCTGGCGAGTATAGCGGCCTCCTGACCTTTACCTCCGATGTAGGAGGCCAGCAAAGCGTACAGGTCAAGATGGTGGTACGCCCGCTACCGGCGAATCCCGGGCCTGTTCTGCAGGTGACGCCGGCGGCCCTCTCCTTCATTGCCACCGATGGGGGGACAACCCCAGTGCCCCAGACCCTGACGATCAGTAATCCGGGCAACAAGCCATTGGCCTGGCTGCTTAATGGCAGCACATCGCTGACGGCACCTGATCAGACGCCCTACGCGCATTCCCTTGGACCCCTGGCCGATTGGCTCTCGATCAACCAGCGCGGTAGCACAGTCGCCCCCGGCGGCACCCAAAGCGTGACCGTGGCCGTCCAGAGCCGCAGCCTCCTGCCGGGTGTCTATACCGCCCTGCTGAGCTTTGCCTCGCCGCAAAGCGTCATCGATACCCCGCAGAGTGTGGTTGTGTCATTGACTGTGCTCCCACGTTGCGGCATCATGGTCAACGCCTCCAGCCTGAGCTTTGTGACGGTGGCCGGGCGCAGCAACCCGCCGAATCAGGCCGTCACTCTCAGCGAGCGCGCCGGCTGCCTGGATGATCTGACCTGGCAGGCCAGCAGTGATGCCTCCTGGGTGAGCGTAACGCCAAGCAGCGGCGAGCTACATGGCGCGGGCAGCAGCGTAATCGCCATTGGGGTCAATGCTCTGGGCCTGCCCCCAGGACGCTATACAAGCCTGATCACCTTTACCGCCGGGCACGGATCGCAGACCCTGCCTGTGCTTCTGGTCGTGCAACCTGCACCTTCGCCCCAGCAGCCGGTGATGAGTATCACACCGCTCAGCCTCAACTTCAGCGCTATCCAAGGGCAGGGCACGCCGCCGCAAACGGTCGTGATCACTAATACCGGCGGTAGTACCCTTTACTGGCAGACGCAGGCCACAGCCCTCACCAGTGACTGGCTCGCGGTTAGCCCGACAAGCGGCAGCCTGGCCCCTGGTAGCAGTAGTCAGATCCTTGTTGGGGTGAATACCAGGGGCCTGACTGCGGGTACCTATAGCGGCCAGATTCTCCTCTTGGGCCGGGGGAGCGATGGCGCTGGGGCCGCTGGTACGCCGCAGACGCTGCAGATTACACTTCAGGTGCTGCCACCCTGTACTCTCGACCAGCCGTCGATGCACTCTGTGGCCTTCAGTACCATCGCTGGTGGAGCAGACCCTGGTCCTCAGACGATTACGCTGGAGGTCTCTGGAACCTGCAGTTGGCCCCTGAGTTGGAGCACGAGCCTGACCAGTGCCGCTTCCTGGCTCAGGTTAAGCGACTCCAGTACCAGCCTGGTCAACGGTCAGACAGCTAGTATCAGGCTGGCTGTCAGCAGTGCGGGCCTGACTGTTGGCAGCTACAGCACCCAGGTCATCGTCAAGGTCCTTGACAGTAGCGGTGCTCCTATTGCGGGCAGCCCGCAGCTCTTCAGTGTAACGCTGACCGTGCTGCCCCCCTGCGTCTTCCAGGTAGGCACCTCTAGCCTCTTCTTCAGCACTGTTCAGGGCCAGGGGCCTCCACCCACGCAGGCCATTACCTTCAGCAGTACTGGTACCTGCCGCTATCCCATCGCAGTCTCCGCCTCGCCGGACGCGGGTAGTGCCTGGCTGACCGTCAGCAGCGGCAGCGATAATGGCAGCGGTGGCAGCCTGCAGGTCGCAGTCAATGCGGCAGGTCTGGCCCCCGGTGTCTACAATAGTCAGATCACCATCACGGCCAGCAGCAGCGGAGGTATTCAGAATAACGTACAGGTCGTACCCGTGCGTCTCACCGTCACTGGCTACACTATCAGTGGCAGCGTCCAGGCCTGCGCCGATAGCAGCTGTAGCAGCGCCGTGCCGCTGGCGGGGGCCAGTGTAACGCTCTATGCTGGCGCAGCACAGATTGCTACTACTACCTGCGATAGCATGGGCAACTACCGCTTTGACAATGTGCCACTGGGCAGCTATACCCTGACAGCCACTGGTAGCGATAGCCAGGGCAAACAATACAGCGGTTCAGCGGCGGTGAACGTCTCTGACAATCAGACAGTCATTATCAACGCCTTGCCGAACAGTTGAGTGCGCAGGAGCGACCGCTCCGCGGTGCCAGCTTGGCGGCTTCTGCCTCTGTGCCTGAGCCGGCCCTGGCCTCAGGCGCTAGGGGCTAGCGGCGTGGTAAATCAGCGCTATCCAGCCAGATCGTGACCGGGCCATCGTTAGCCAGCTCGACCACCATGTGGGCGCCAAAGACCCCGCTGCTAACGCGCACCCCATAGCTGCGCACAAGCTCCTGAAGAGAGTGAATCAGCGGCTCGGCCTGGGCTGGCGGGGCCGCCTCTGTAAAGCTCGGGCGCCGTCCCTTGCGGGCATCCGCATAGAGCGTAAACTGGGAAACAACCAGCATCTCCCCGCCGCATTCCAGCAATGAGCGGTTCATCTTGCCGGCCTCATCCTCAAAGATTCGCAAGTGAACAATTTTCTCTGCCAGGATTTTAGCCTCGGCCTCACCATCTCCCTGAGCCACTCCCAACAAGACCAGCAGGCCAGGCCCGATTTCCGCTACTACTTCATTCGCTACCCGAACCCGGGCGTAGCTGACACGTTGCAGTAGTGCTCTCATAAGCCTCCTGAAGTTTTCCTTCTCTCTGCCTTGTGCACTTTTTTTGCCTTCTGCCGATAGTTTTTCTCTCTTGCTTACTTAAGGGAGTTGGGCGGGGGCTGGATAAACTGTCACGCTGGTGATAGCCGCTGTGGCCGCGGGCGATGAGGTGCCATTGCTCACAAAGAGCGCGATCATGCCGCTGGTATAGGAGCTATCGGTCACGCTCGCAATCAGGTGGCCGTTCACTCCCAGAACAATGTGATTGCCCTTAATAATCACTGTCACCTCGTTCTGCTGTCCCAGAGGCTTAATGGCCTTATTTGCAAGTATCCCCGACAGGATACGTACCTGAGTATTGCCGTCGAGGCCAGTCACTTCCTTGGAGATCGCGTAGGTGGCGTCGCCGAAGATGTCCACGCGATAATCGTTGGCCAGCTGATCATCGCCGCGCATGTAAATGCCCGTGCTGTCGTTGCTATCGCCGCTCTCCAGGGTCATATCTACCGTAATCTGGAAATCGCTGAACGTCCGTTGCACGGGCAGGGGGGCCACCAGAATGCGATGGTTGCGGTCGGTCATCGTCAGAGCATGGTTGGCGATCGTCTTACTGAAGCCGGGGCCACCGGTGGTATCCCAGCCCTTGCTATTGTTGGCAAAATTATCGCTGAATAGCGGTGTCACTGCGGGGTGTGCCTGTATCAGCACGTCGGGCGAAGGGCTGGGACTGGCGCTGGCCGCCACATGGCTGCGACTGGTTGCAGGCTGCCTGTATAGGCTGAGAGTGAGAACCAGCGCGCTGCCGACCAGTACCAGCGCGAGTATGCTACCGATGACCACCACGAGCACGGGGAGTCGCTGTCCCGGCGAAGCTGGCTGCCTGGTCGGTGGGGCCGCTGCGGTCCAGGGCGGGGGAGAAGGAAGGAAAGGGCCTGCCCTTTCGCCAACGCCAGCGTCACTGGAGGAGGTTGGCCAGGAAGGGGGCGAGGACGGGGTCGCTGCTGACCACGAGCTGGCGGGCCAGACAGGCTGCTGGTCAGGCTGCTCAGAGACAGAAACAGCTGTGGGAACCCCGCTGCTCTCTCCCAGACCAGAGAGCAGCGAAGCTGCTGATACAGGGGCAGAAGCTACATACGTGCCGCAGTCGCTGCAGAAAAGCTCATAAGGCCCGAGGTGCCTGCCACAGATGGGGCAGAGACGATCAGGGTTAGCAGTCTCCATGAGGGAAAAGCCTTTCTAGCCCGCCGGGGCTGCAAGCAAGGAGCAAGACAACATCACGACAGACAGACAGCACCTTCCTCCACCATCGCAGCAGATAGTCCTGCCAGCCGACTCTCTCCCGATTTCTGCATCGGGCCATCTGGCTAGCGGGCGATCGTCGTAGCCGCATGACTAACGAGTAGCGAGTAGTAAAGTAAAGAGCTGGACCAGCCAGCCACTCAAGTCTGGGCAGACGAATGAAGCCGTGCAAAGCCCTCTGGTGTAGCAGTAGCGGATCAGGCCCTCAGCGGTTCTGGCGGGAATTCTCGCCCTGACCGGTTGTTTGGACTGCGACGGCCACAGCGATGGCGAAGCCCTGCAGATCGGCGATGCTGACGTCAAGGGCACTGAGACCCAGCTCCTCAGCTCGCCGGCGGGCGCGGCCATACAGGCGCACCGAAGGGCGGCCACTGCGCAGCTGGACAATTTCCATCTCACGCCAGGCCACGCCGCGCAGACCCGTGCCCAGGGCTTTACTGATCGCTTCCTTGGCAGCGAAGCGCCCCGCCAAACGGGCCGGTTTTGGCTCTGGCAGAGGCGATACGCCGCTGAGCGCGCGCCGACCACGGCACTGCAGCACCTCTGCCTCTGTAAAGACGCGCTGCAGGAAGCGCTCGCCATGGTGGGCATAGGCGTGAGCCACACGCGCCACCTCAATGATATCGATGCCCACAGCCACATTGACCCCTTGGGTGGGCAGGAGCGGAGCCGGAAGTGCGCCAAGGCCTCCTGGACCAAAGAGCCAGGCGGGTGGCGGCGTATCTGGTCGACTCACCAGGGGCGTGAACAGCAACGGAGGAGCCTCCGCCCCATCTGCAGGCGAGTCAGAAGAGGCGGAGGGCAAACCTCTCCTGGCCTCATCGTCAGCGATACTCATCGCCCTCACCAATCAAGGTCCGCTCGCAGGTTGGGGCTGGCGGCAGCGTTGTACTATCGCTGGCCGGCAAGACCGTCGCAGCTGGCCCTGTGCCCCGTCCAATGCCGCGGTAGGTGAAGCCCAGGCTCACCATCTCGCGCGGTTCGTAAATATTGCGTCCATCGATCAGCACGGGACGGCGCATCAGATTGCGAATCTGGACCATATCAAGCGACTTAAACTCATTCCAATCGGTGACAATAATGATGGCATCGGCCTGCTCGGCCACTTCATAGGCGTTGGAGCAGAAGGTTACCAGATCGAGTCGGATGCCTTCGCGCTCCATTGCCTGGCGCGCTGTCTCGCGGGCGACCGGGTCATAGGCGCGGACCAGTGCTCCCTGACCGGTGACCCAGCGAATGATGTCTAGAGAGGGGGCCTCGCGCATATCATCGGTATTGGCCTTGAAAGCCAGGCCCAGAATACCAATGGTGGCATTGCGCAGCGAGCCTAGAATTGAAACCAGCTTATCCACCACCAGGCGCCGCTGGTCCTGATTGATCTCCATCACCGCATGTAGCAGCTGCGGATGCAGTCCGGCCTCGTCGGCCATGTGGGCCAGGGCACGCACGTCCTTGGGGAAGCAGGAGCCGCCGTAGCCGAGGCCGGCATCGAGGAAGGCACGCCCGATCCGTTTATCGTAGCCCATCCCGACAGCCACCTCTTTCACATCGGCCCCCAGGCGCTCGCAGATCTGGGCGATCTCATTAATGAAGGAGATCTTCGTTGCCAGGAAGGCGTTAGAAGCGTACTTAATCATTTCCGCTGTGTAGATATCAGTCATGATAATGGGGGCACGCAGCGGCAGATAGAGAGCAGCCACACGGTGGGCCGCCTCCATATCGGACGAGCCAAGTACGACACGATCGGGGTTCAAGAAATCCTGGATCGCGGCCCCTTCGCGCAGAAACTCGGGGTTCGAGACCACCGCGAAAGAAACATCGGGGCGCGCCAGATGGGTGCGAATGATGCGCGTCACCACGTCGCCGCTGCCGACGGGCACGGTGCTCTTATTGATAATGACGGCGTAGTGGTCCAGCTCCTCAGCGATCATGCGCGCCGCCATCTCGACGTAGCGCATATCGGCACTGCCCTGAGTGCTGCCGGTGGGAGTATTGACCGCAATGAAAATAAACTCGCTGTCAGCGAGGCCCTCACGGTAGCTGGTTGTGAAATGGAGACGTCCAGCGCGGACATTGCGCGCGATCATTTCCGCCAGGCCCGGCTCATAAATCGGAACCTCGCCACGCTTCAGCCGGGCGATTTTCTCCTCGACGATATCCACACAGGTGACATCATTCCCCATATCGGCGAAACAGGTGCCGGTTACCAGCCCGACATAGCCTGTGCCGATGACGCAGATCTTCGACATTGCTCTTTCCTGCTCCTCTACACGTCTCTTCTTCTTGCTGCTGCTGGCTAGCTGGCTGGCTCTGCTCAGGCCAGGCTCACGAAGGGATTTTCATATTTTTCTTCGCCGATGGTTGTGGGCGCGCCGTGGCCGGGAAAGACGACCAGGTCATCCTCCAGGGTGTAGAGCTTCTCGCGAATCGAGTGCACCAGCTGCTCATAATTGCCGCCGGGCAGGTCAGTGCGTCCAATGCCGCGCTGAAAGAGCGTATCGCCACTGAAGACGCAGTATGGGCGGCTCACCAGGCAAACGCCGCCGGGCGTATGTCCGGGTGTATGCCGTACCTCCAGCGACAGCGTACCGAAGGTGATCACCTGTCCATCCTGGAGCAAGATATCGGGCTTGCGCCGCACCAGGGGTGGCTCGCGTCCAGCGGCTCGGGCGGCGCTGGCGTCGGTATAGTAAGGAAGGTCGGCGGGGTGAATCGCCAGCGGCACAGGATAGACGACGCTAACCGCATCGATGGCGCAGATGTGGTCGAAATGGCCATGCGTATTGATGATATAGCGAGGGATCAGCGCCAGCTCTTCGATGCGCTTCAGAATGCGTTCCGGCTCATCGCCAGGATCGATAATCACTGCCTCGCGGGTCTGCGGGCAGGCATAGAGATAGCAATTCTCTTCGAGGAATCCGACGACGACCGTTGCAACCAGTGGCCTGGCGTCAGCTCGTTCACTCATAACAGGGAGGCTCCCACGTCCAGCAAAGAACTTCGCTTCGTTTCCACCACAGTGCGGGGAAAGATTTGCTTTATTATAGCACATTGCCAGGCCTGGGGCGGCTGACTGGCCTGGCTGAGATAAGGCCCCGGCAGAGGGCAGAATCTCCCTCTCCTGAGCGCGCCTTGCGCCCGCTACGGCTTCCCATAGGTACCGGAAGACTACTCTGGATCACTGCACCGTCCTGCCGGTTGCGCCGTCCTGATCATTAGTACTATCCGGCGATAGCAGGCAGCCAGGTAGAGCCTTCCTCTGCTGAGTGGGGGGCGAGCGTTCTCAGGACGGTTCTGGCTGGCCCTCTGCAGGAGGCTCACGGCGGCTGGCAGCTGGCTCCTCATCTACCCGTCGCTCAGCATGAGCAGGTGGTGTAGAGGCGGCGACTGCCTGCTCATGCTCCGCAGATGTCCCCTCCGGAGGATTCGCTGCAGCCACGGTGGCCTGGCTTCCTGGACGCGGGGGCATACCATAGAAAGCCGCTGCCTCCCCGGGCGGCACCGGGCGCGCGTAACGCGAGCGCAGTACCAGGTAGCTCACGGGCAGCAGCAGAATCAGCACCACCAGCGAGGTCCACTGTGCCTGCTTCAGGCCCCAGTTCAGGCCCAGAAAGCTGACCACGACATTGGCACGCCAGAAGAAAACAACAAACTGCGTAATCGCGTAGCCATAGAGATAAACAAGTGTCAGCACGCCAGGGCGACGCAGGCGACGTGACAGGAGGTAAAGCACTGCCAGCAGCACGAGGTTGCAGAGCATCTCGTAGGCCGCGGCAGGCTGCACTGGTACATTGCAATACCCCTGCAGGCAGGCGAAGCTGGCGGGATGCTGGTAGACCGTCGACCAGGGTAAAGTGCTGGGGTAGCCGATAATATCGCCATTAATCAGATTGCCGATGCGACCGAAGATCTGGCCGATCGAGGCGAAGAGCACGCCGCCATCGAGGGCGACGAAAGGATTGATCCCCTCGACACGCGCGCGCCAAAAGAGCACTGGCACCACCAGGAAGATCGCCCCGTAGAAGGCCATTCCGCCCTCCCAGGTCGCCAGAATGCGCCAGGGCTGGAGCAAGTAGTCCTGAACCAGATCCGGCTGCTGAATCACAAAGTACAATCGGCCACCGATTAAGCCGGCGATGATACACCACCAGAGCAGACGATAGACGATCTCCTCGTTGAGACCCTTGCGCCGGATGTAGCCCTGGATACCCCAGAGAGCCACTACGATGGCCACCACGTACATCAGGCCATACCAGTGGAGCGCCAGCGGGCCAAGGTGCACAATGACCGGATCGATATTGATATAGATATAGGGCGGACCGATGCGCAGCCAGCCCCAATTGATCAGATCGGCCACGACCGTGGGCCAGATACTTCCCATTGCCCTTCCTTCTCCTTGCGCTCGCAAGGAACTGCCACTGCTCACTCTCTTCTCCTGACTGACGCCTGGTTGGAGCGCCTGAACCAGCCGCATGGTAGGGGTAGAATAGGCTGGCCCTGTGCGAGGCAACTGAGGCCGCGCCGGAAGAGCGGAATCGGACAGATCCCTGCTAGCCAGGTTAATTGGTTGGTCCACTACCTTCTTGCCCTATGATAGCGGCAATCTTTCCCAGTCGCAAGAGGATTATAGGTGGGCACTCAATAGGAGGTACAATAGCCAAAGAATGACAATACGGACATAAGGATCAGAGAACGACAATAGATCGAGGGGTATAACGAGGGAAGACAGACAGGTGCTCGTCTCAGCGAGGGCGAGGGTCAGGACAGGCAAGAGGGTGGCGAGGCCCATCGAGCTGGCTCACCGCTCTCGCCGCTCACCGTGAAGAGCACCCGATACCCCTTCAGGTCAACAAAGAAAGCGTGCGAACCGAAAAATAGTGAAGAAGAGCAGAGCGGAATCAGGCGCTGATCGTCGTGCGGCAGTGGCTGGCGGGCAAGACGGAGAGGGCCGAGGCACAGAATCCTCCCCCGAGCGCGTCGCAGGCGGATCGTGCCGTGCCGCAGACCAACTTGCTGACTCCAGGGCGGTAAAGGCCGGACCTCGCCATCGCTCACGCGTTGGCTCGCTTACGAGTGGGAAGGGGCAGCCGCCGAGCGCGACTGCTGGGCAACCTGCTGAGGCTCAGCCTCGACGCGCAGAAGGGCCTTGAGGGCCTCTTCTGAAACCACCTTGCCCTGTTGGCCATCGAAGATCAGGTCATCGCGCGAGCAATAATACAGGTGACGCCAATTCTCCAGGGCGCGGTCCCAGGCGGGGTAGCGCAGTGTCGCCTCCGCATCGCTTTTGACCACGCGTTGGAAAGCAATAAAGGAAACGACCAGGGCGGCGACAATGATGAGCAACGTAATAATCACCTGGGCAACCAGGCCCGGGCCGCCCAAGCCGGAGACGCCCTCTCCGAGCACCACAAAGATAAAGAAGATTGCTAGCCCAACCAGGACCACGGCAGGCCCCACCAGATTAATCATGTGAATCTGCCGACCAGGCATGGGGGGAGGCGCCAACCGGCTAATGCCGCTGCGGTAAGCCTCCAGCGAGGTCTTGACCAGATCTTCCTTATGGCAGCGTGGGCAGAGCGGTTTCGCGGTCTGTCCCTGCTGCTGCCGGGATTGATCGGACGCCATTGTGAGTCTATAACCTCCTCATTGTTGGATAGCGCTCGATTCTCTGAAGAGCTAACCTGAATAGTACTACAGAAAAGCATAACATTTTCCAGTCCTCGGCGACAATCCCTGCTGTGGAGCAACAGGCAAACAAGCTAGCCGGCCCAGCCTGGCCTCGAGGTCCTTTGCTCCCCCTTTGACAGCGCTTCTATCAGACGCTACACTGTTCCAAGAACAGCGAAAGCGCCGCAGAGAGGATAGAAAGAGTATGTCGGAGCCGCAAATTACGATCCTGGGGTTGGGGCCAGGACCGTGGGAGCTGCTGACGCGCGAAGCCTACGAAGTGTTGGCTAAGGCAGTAGAGCGCGGGCAGCCGATCTACTTCCGTACCCTGATTCATCCCATTGTAGAACCCCTGCGTCAGGCTTTTCCTGGTCTGGCGCTGCAATCGTTTGACGCACTCTATGATGCTGCCCAGGACTGGGAGACTCTCTATCAGCGCATGGCGGAGACCATCTGTGCGGCTGCCACTGCTGAGGGCGGTCCTGTACTCTACGCCGTGCCGGGTCACCCTCTGGTCGGAGACACCAGCGTGCAGCTGCTGCTCCATCTGGCCAGGGAGCGCGGGCTGGAGCTGCGCCTCGTCGCTGGCCTCTCCTTCATCGAGCCGGTCTGCACGGCTCTGGGGCTAGATCCGCTAGAGGCTGGTCTCCAGATCATCGATGCCGTTTCCCTGGCGGCCTTACCTGGAGACGAAGTGGCCGGAAGAGTCGTACCGACCACGCCCCTGCTGGTGCCTCATCTCTATAACCGTCGTCTGGCCAGTGCCGTGAAACTGGCCCTTAGCGAATGCTATCCCGACGAATGGCAGGTAACGCTGGTTCGCCTCAGCGATCAGGCCCAGGAAGCGGCCCGGTTGCAGCGCCTGGCCCTCTACGAGCTGGACCGCCAGCCGCTGGTGGACCATCTGACGACACTCTACGTACCGCCGGTAGAAGCCCTGGCCGCTCTGCGCCACCCTGACACCCTTCGCTATATTACCAAACGCCTGCGGCGCGATCCCGATGGCTGCCCCTGGGATCGCCAGCAGACTCATCAGACGCTCGTCCCTTTTGTTCTGGAAGAAACGTACGAAGTAGTGGAGGCCCTGGAGGAGAACGACATGGCTAAGCTGGCCGAAGAACTGGGCGATCTTCTTCTCCAGGTTTATCTGCATGCCGAGATTGCCCGTCAGGAGGGGCACTTTGCCCTCGGCGACGTCTTCGAGCAGATCAATGCCAAGCTCATCCGGCGCCACCCTCATGTCTTTGGGGACGTCAAAGTGAGCAGCGCGGGGCAGGTTGTCCAGAACTGGGAGGCTATCAAGCGAGCCGAGCGCCAGGCGGCGGGTCTGCCGGTTCACGAAGAAAGCGTCCTTGATCGCGTGCCGCTGGCCTCGCCGGCCCTCACGGTGGCCCAGGAATACCAGAAGCGGGCCGCCAGAGTGGGCTTCACCTATGCTGATATGAACGGCGTGCTTGATAAATTGGCTGAGGAGCTGCGCGAGCTGGCTCAGGCCCGCAGCGATGAAGAGCGTCGCGAAGAACTGGGGGATCTACTCTTTATGGTTGCGCGCGCCGCCGGCGAACTCAACATCGATGCGGAGGCCGCCCTGCGGCAGGCCAACCGCAAATTCCGCCGCCGCTTCCGCCGTATGGAAGAACTCGCGCGCAGCGAAGGGCGACCCCTGGAGGAGCGCAGCCGGGAGGAGCTGCGCGTCCTCTGGCGCCGCGCCAAAGAGCAGACTGACGCTGTGCCCGATGCGTGAGACGATGCAGTGCTGCCAGCAGGCATCATGAGACAGGAATTACTCGCCTGGTTTGCACAAGAAGGGCTACTGTTACAAAATATTACAACTGGCTCAGAAGATCCTGAACACGACGAAGTCAAAGTTATTGTGCGTGCGCCCATTGTCGCCCTGGGGCATGGGCGCGAAGACTTTCGCGAATGCCCTGATCCGGTCGCCTTTGGCTATCCAGAGTCCTGTCTGGAACTCATGACGCTGGACGATTTTCACTGGTTTATTCTGCGCTGGTTCGAAGGGGCCGTTGCTGCCGGGCGCGCGCGCTGTTTCGTCTGTAACAAAGTGCTGGACAATACGTCAGGCCATCCCTGGGATGCCGTTTTCGTCAGTGCTGATTGGCACTGCTGGCTTGTGGTCCACTTCGACTGTAAGCGCTATCTGGGGCGCGACCTCAAGGGGCGCAACCCCTTCGAAGTCGAATTACGCGAGCCGGAAATGTTCGACCTCCGCCTGACGGAGAGCGAAGGTCAGTAGAGGGGAGGCAACGCCGATGGATAAGAATCAAGTGGCTCAGGCCCTGGAAGAAGTTGCCACCTTACTGCAACTCAAGAAAGATGCCAGCCCGTTTGAGGTGCGGGCCTACGAGAATGCCGCGCGCACCATCAGCGCGCTGGATGACGACATTGAGCGGCTGGTCAAGGAGGGACGGCTCAAAGGCATTCCTGGCCTTGGGCCGACCATCACGCGGCGCATCGAGGAGCTGGTGACCTCCGGGCGTCTTTCCTTCTTAGAGGAGCTGCGCGCGGCCACGCCCTCCATCAAGCTAGAGCTGCTGCGTATTCAAGGTCTCGGGCCGCGGCGCATCAATGCCATTGTGGACCAGCTGCACATCGCCAGCCTCGAAGATCTGGAACGGGCCTGCAAAGAAGATCGCGTTGCCGCCCTACCCGGCTTTGGCAAGAAGACACAGGAGAAAATCTTGCAGGGGCTGGCCTTTCTGGCCGAGCATGGTCACCGCTATCTCTACCCCGTTGCGGAGGCTGAAGGGCTGCGCATGCGCGAGGCGCTGGCCTCCCGGCCCGAAATTGTGCGCGTCCAGGTAGCGGGTAGTCTGCGTCGGCGGCGCGAGACCGTCAAAGACATCGATATCGTGGCCAGTGTTGCTGACGACGCTGACAGCGCCATTCGTCAGCGCGTCATGAACTTCTTCACCGGTCAGCCGGGCGTCCGGCAGATCGTCAGCAAAGGGGAGACGCGCTCCAGCATCATTCTAGCGAGCGGCATCCAGATGGACCTGCGCCTCGTGACCGACCGCCAGTTTCCCTATGCCCTTCATCACTTCACTGGGGCCAAAGAGCACCATATTCCCCTACGGCGGCGGGCTCTTAGCATGAACATGACCATCAACGAGTATGGTCTCTTCCGGGGCAAAGAGCCTGATCTAGAGCTGGTGCCCTGTAAAGACGAGGTTGAGTTTTACGCCGCCCTGGGTCTGGCCTATATCGAGCCTGAGCTGCGCGAAGACATGGGCGAGATCGAGGCTGCGGAGCGTGGTGAGCTGCCAACCCTGGTCGAAGAGCGTGACCTGCGTGGGGTCCTGCACGTCCATTCTGTCTGGAGCGATGGAAAAAATACTATTCGTGAGCTGGCCGAGGCTTGCTGTGAGCGTGGCCTCAGCTATCTGGGCATTACCGATCACAGCCAGAGTGTCGGCTACGCCAACGGCCTCAGCGTTGAGAACCTGCAGCGCCAGTGGGAAGAGATCGACCGCCTCAACGCCGAGTTCGCCGGTCGCCTCGTCATTTTAAAAGGGACCGAGTGCGACATCCTCAAAGATGGCTCGCTCGACTATCCCGATGAGGTCCTGGCGCGCTTCGACTTTGTCATAGCCTCCATTCACAGCCATTTTACGCTCTCTCCACAGGAGCAGACCGAGCGTATGCTGCGTGCCATCGCCAACCCGTATGTCACCATCATCGGGCATCCGACAGGGCGTCTCTTGCTTGAACGCCCGGGCTATACTCTGGATATAGAGGCGGTGATCGAGGCCGCTGCGCGGCATGGCGTCTTTATTGAGATCAACGCCAGCCCGCAGCGCCTTGATCTCGACTGGCGCTATGTGCGCAAGGCGCGCGATCGAGGCATTCTGATCCCGATCGATCCCGATGCTCACTCCATTGCGGGCCTCGCTGACATGCACTATGGCGTCGGCATTGCCCGCAAGGGCTGGCTCTCCGCCGCCGATGTGCTTAACACGCGCCCGTTGGAGGAGCTGGTAGCCCTCTTGCAGCGCAGGAAAGCATCACGCTAAAGGAGGTATCCTGTTATGGCACCAATGGCAGAACTGGAGGTTCAGCGCCGCCAGGTCCTGGGCAAAGCGACCAGGCGGCTACGCCGCCAGGGGATCATCCCCGCCAATATCTTCGGCCACAAGGAACCCTCTCTGGCCATCCAGCTGGAGGCCGCGGCTTTCGAGCGCTTTCGCCGCCAGCATAAGGCCGCCAGCCTGGTCACCCTGCGTATTCCGGGAGACTCATTAACGGAGACGGCCCTGGTCCACAGCATTCAGCGCGATCCCTGCACTGGTAAGATTCTCCATGTGGATTTCTACCGCGTGAGTCAGGAGGAGGAGGTCGAGGTGAAAGTGCCGCTGCATCTGGTCGGTGACTCGCCGGCAGTGAAGGAGAGCGGTGGCACGTTGCTGCGTCTCCTCGATGCGCTTGAAGTGGCCTGCCGTGCCACCGAGATCCCCGAAACGATCGAGGTCGACGTCTCGCCGCTTGTTGAGGTAGACCAGATTCTCCATGCCGGTGAGATCAAGCTGCCGCCCAATGTGCGCCTTCTGACCGATCCACACGAGCCGGTGGTGAAGGTGGAGCTGCCCACCGTCGAAGTCGAGGAGGCCGGAGAGGCCACTCCCGCGGCTCAACCTGCTTCTGCTGCTACGTCTGCCCAGTCGCAAACTGGCGAGAGTGCTGCAAAAGAAGGCTGAGCTGCGTGCTTATAGCGCAGGCAGGGGTAAGGCTCACTCAGAGAGCGCCGCTACTCCTGCCTGTCTGCCTGCTTGCCTGTCCAGGAAGTCGGATCGCGCAGGCGCTGGCCACGTGGTGGCAGCTCTCTGTCCCAACATCGGTGCCTGCCGGTCGCTATCTCCTGTGCCTGGCTGCCTGCAAATACTATGCCAAGAAGCGAGCGATAGACATGCGTATTATGATTGTGACTGACCAGTATCCGCCGATGGTAGGGGGCGTGCCTGTCGTCACCCACGATCTGGCCGTCGGCCTGGCTGCCCGTGGCCATCAGGTCTGGGTAGTCGCTCCTTGCCAGGGTGCACGCGACGTCCACCGTATCGAAGAAGGAGTACATGTCTATCGCTTTACATCCTTCGAGTGGCCCACTTATCGTGACATGCGCATTCCCTTCCTGCCCATCCTGCCTATTCGGCGCCTGCTGAAGCAGGGTAATCCTGACATTATCCATATCCACTCGCCGATCGTCTTGGGGAACATCGCCCAGCTGCTGGCCGGAGGGCTGCGCAAACCGGTCATTGCCACTAACCACTATCTGCCGATCAACATTAGCCGCACCCTGGCCAGTGATCAGCGCTTCAGCAGACATTTCGATACGCTCAGCTATAGCTATCTGATCCACTTCTACAACCGCTGTGAATATGTGACAACCCCGACCCATACAGCTCTGCGCCTTCTTTATGAGCATGGGCTGCGCGCGCCAGCGGGGGTCATCTCCAATGGGGTTGATCTCAAGAAATTCAGGCCGGGGCCCGCCGATGAGGAAGTGCGTCTGCGCTATCACCTGCCGGCTGATCGTCCGCTGGTGTTGCACGTCAATCGCCTCAGCGAGGAAAAGCGAGTCAATGTCCTATTAGAGGCCGTGGCCCAACTAAGGAGTCAGGCTTACATTGTGCTAGCGGGAACAGGACCGGCGGAGGCTGAGCTGCGGGCGCAGGCCACACGTCTGCAGATTGAGGAGCGCGTGGCTTTTCTTGGCTTCGTAGCCGATCGTGATCTCCTGGCGATTCGTCGCATGGCCGACCTTTTTGTCATCCCGTCGGAGGCTGACCTGCAGAGCCTGGCCACAATGGAGGCGATGGCCTGTGGCTTACCCGTTGTGGCGGCCAATGCCTATGCCCTTCCCGAGCTGGTGCATCATGGCGAGAATGGCCTGCTATTTGAGCCGGGGAATAGCACGGAATTAGCGCAGACCATCGACTATCTGCTGGAGCGTCCTGAGCTGCGCAGACAGATGGGCAACAAGAGCCTGGAGATCATTGCACAACACGACCGTGAGCGCGTCCTTGGTCAATGGGAAGCGCTCTATCAACGTCTGGCCTCAGAGTTTGCACTGGCGCGTCAGCTGCGGGAGCAGGCTCGACGAGCCTTGCGTCTCAGACGTCCATCGCTACCTTCCTAGCGCAGCTGGTGATTACTCTCGCCCCCACGGCGCTCCCCTTGCGCGCGCCGCAGATCGATCCAGGAGCGGTGGAATAGACGAGCAAGGCTACGCTCGATGTCCCAGCGGAGCTGAGTCGCCTGGTAACGCAACCAGCCAGCAACAAGCTCCTGCCAGCTTGGGCGAGAGAGAGGGGATGGCACACGGCACCGCTCATCTACGCGGACAAAAACCGGAGCCAGGATCAAAGATCGCGGGCGCTTCTCAAACCTTCGCTCTTCCATGCGGTCTGTAGCTCCTTGACGTGTCCCTCTAGCAAGCACGTGGCAAAATGGACGAGACCAACGCACTGCGATGTTTACAGGTATGTACCAGCTAGACTCATAACCAGAGTAAGGGACTCTGAGGAAGAGTATAGTGTCTGGAAAAGGATTTGTCCAGGGAATGGCAAACGCTATGAACACCTTGGGTTAGCCAGCTTGAAGCCGGGGCGGCCAGGCTGGCGGCAAGCCAGGATTATCAGGAATGGGTATGAAGAGCGGAGGAGCGGGGACCCGTGCCGGCCCGGTACCGGAATGACTAAGGATGCCCGTTTCATTGACAAGAATGGGGGATTTCAGTATACTCTTCGCCACAGGCGAGGAGCCTGTATATTTTGTTTTGGCTTGGGAGCTTGCCCGAGCAAAGGGAATGGTGATGGCTACCAGAGAAGAGGAGAAGCCGGCGCCGATGTCAACGGTCGAGGCCGGTCGTAAAGGGGGGAGTGTTGTCCGCGACAAATATGGTGGGGAGTATTATCGCCAGATAGGCAAGAAGGGGGGTACAGCTCTCAAAGAGAAGCGCGGGAGCGAGTACTACCGCCAGATTGCCCAGAAAGGTGGCCAGGCCAACGTCACGAAGTATGGTCCGGCCCACTTTTCTGAGATGGGGAAGAAGGGTGGCAATGCAACCAAGGCGCGACAAGACCCTGACTTTTACAGCCGGATCGGTAAGTTGGGAGGGGCAGCCCGGCGTCGGAAGAAAGCGGAGGCACAGGAATAATTTATCTCATTATAAAGCTGCTCTTCTGGCACAAGGCAGCGATGTGATCAACAAGGAGCCGGGGAGAGGGGAGAGGCGAACACAGCGTTGGATGACCTGTGGTGCTCTTCCTCATTCCCGGCTCTCTCTGCCTGACTGACTGACGGACGACCGTTGCGAGCGAGGCGAAGCGAGGCGAGGCTAGCCCTCCGCTTCCTGAAGGGCCTGACGCAAAAAGGCTCGCAGATCGGGGGCCAGGTCGGGGCGCTTGAGCGCATAGGTGATCGTCGTGGTCAGCAGACCCAAACGCGTACCAGTATCATAGTAGGTGCCAGTGAAACGCAAACCGTAACAGCGCCCCTCGCGTGCCTGGTGCTCGAGCGCATCAGTTACCTGAATTTCTCCACCGGAGCCAGGTGGTGTCTCTTCCAGCAGCGGAAAGATGTCGGGAGTCAACAGATAGCGCCCCATCACAGCCAAATTGGAGGGCGCTTGTTCCCGTGGCGGTTTCTCCACCAGGTGGGTGATCCGCAAGGCTTGCTCCCCTAGCTCCTCCACAGCAGCGATGCCGTAGCTAGGAATCAGTTCATCTGGCACGGGGGCAAGCGCGACCACCGAGCCGCCGTAGCGCTCATGGATCGCCATCAGTTGGGGCAAACAAGGCGTTTCCTCAGCGACCAGCACATCGCCCAGCATGACCACAAACGGCTCATCTCCTACCAGGGTCCGTGCACAGAGAATGGCATGCCCGAGCCCCAGTGGCTCCGGCTGACGCACAGCGCTGTAATGCGCCATCTGCTGTACACGCCGTAGCTCCTCCAATTCCTGCAACTTGCCACGCTGCTCCAACAGCTGCTCCAGCTCGGGAAAGGCATCGAAATGATCCTCAATGCTGCGCTTGCTCCTGCTGGTGACGAAAATGATCTCCTCGATGCCGCAGGCCACGGCCTCTTCGACGATATATTGCAAGGTTGGCTTGTCGACCAGCGGCAACATCTCTTTCGGGATAACTTTCGTTGCAGGCAGGATGCGCGTGCCTAGTCCCGCCACTGGCAATACGGCTTTGCGAATACGCATTAACCCTCCTTGATTCTTGGCAAGAAAGCGCTCCGGTCTACCTGCTCCTGGCGTCCAGCCCTATTGTAGCGACCGGGCGGTTTGATGGTCAATCTCAGCCTGGTGGCCTCCGCGGGGGGCCTTGCCATAGATTAGATGAAACGCGGATAGCCGAGCTACCCTGGAAAGTAAACCAGAGTCCAGGTCAGGGCAGGCATCCCTTGCTCACTTATCCATGCGCTCAATGGCACAGGTAAAAAGCTGGGCGGGCCGGCCTGGCTCTCTCTGGTTGACTATTGCTATCATAGCATATTCTAGCGACACTGAGGCGATCGTCAGTATGAAAGACGCTCCTGTCGCACAACTCCGCGGGCCGGCAGGCAGCGCTGGGACTGGAAAGAGGCGGCCCAGCCCCTCTCTGCAAGCAGGACAGCAAAAAGATGCGCTAGAAGTCGAAGGGCGTGGCGTTTCTAAATGGAGAGCGCCCGTACTGCGTCTGCTTCCGCGCTCACTCTCCACCGCGCCGCGAGCGCGGTTCTCTCCAGTGGCCTTGAAGCAGCGGCGGTCTGACGGGTGTCTCTTTCTTACTCGCCAGGCTAGTGGCGGTCCCGGTTCAGTCGGCGAACCAGAAAGATTCTGTCTCTGCATCTATGTCCCTGTAATGGGAGGAGTGAAGCAAAATGTCTGAAGTGAAGAAATTTTCATATATTATGATAGAAACTTGCCTTCGTGATCATAAAATACGCTTCCTCCGTGATGAGGAGAACGATATCGTCGTCCAGTTTCGTTACGATCCCGACTGTGCCTGTGAGCTAACCTTCTATCTCATGGCTCAGGGAGAAAAGCAAGAGATCTACACCCTGTTCTGCCGTTCCGACCGGCGTTTTGGAACGGAGGAGTGGGAGCGCGCTCTGGTGCTGAGCAATACCTGGAATCGGGAGCGACGCTGGCCCAAGAGCTATCTGCGTAGCTTCGGAGAGAATGGTGCAGCCTACGGGGAATTGTGCCTGGAGGAGCACATCGATCTGGAAGCTGGCATCCATCAGGAGCTCCTTAGCAGCTTCACCATGAACTTCTTCGCTTCAAGTTTTGGTTTCTGGCGCTGGTTGCATCAGGAACAGCATTTCTAAGGCGACCTTCTTCTCTTTCTCGTCTTCTCCCTGACCTGAATGGGGGACAGAGTGGAACGCTCATTGCTGATCTTCTTGTCCCCTATTCCCCCGGGAGCAATATCCCAGCTGTTTCTTCTTGCTGCAAGAATATGCTATAGTTAAGCATAGCCGACATAGTACATTTTTGTAGTGTATGTCCATATATATTTGCAATAGCAGAAGAAATACTGGGCTGGAGAAAGCGGGGAAGGTAATGCTACGTGAGGGTACACAGCTAGCTCAGGGTCGCTATCGTCTAGTGCGCTCACTAGGCAGCGGAAGCCTGGGCGAGGTCTACCTGGCCGATGACCTCCATATGCGGCGCCGGGTAGCCATCAAAATCATCACCGCCGAAGCTACGACCTGCGTCGAAGGCAGCGCCGCCTCGCAGGCGAGACGATATATTGAGCGTGAACTGAAAGCCATTGCCCGGCTAGATCATCCTCACATTCTGGACCTGTACGACTACGGTGAGGAGTCCTGGCAGCGCTTGCTGCTACTCTACATGGTCATGCCCTATCGACCCGAAGGCTCGCTGGCGGGCTGGCTACGCCTGCGCTCGCAGTTTGGGCCGTTAAGTCCCCAGGAGGTCTGTGATCTCATCAGTCAGGCCGCCGATGCTCTGCAGCATGCTCATGATCATCAGATCATTCATCGCAATGTCAAACCCTCCAACCTGCTGATACAGCTCCATCCGAGGCAACCGCGGCGTCTGCATCTCTTGCTGAGCGACTTCAGCATTGCTCGTATTGCAGAGGCCAGCCTGACCACGGGTCAGATTATCCGCGGGACACCGATCTACATGGCGCCCGAGCAATGGGAAGGCCAGCCGACCTGCGCCACCGACCAGTACGCCCTGGCAATCATGGCCTATGAAATGCTTGTCGGTCAGCCTCCCTTTCAAGGTGGGCCGGGGCCGCTGATGTTCCAGCATTTGCAAAAGGCGCCGCCGCCGCCCAGCAGCCAGAATTCGGCTCTCTCTCCGGCCATCGATCGTGTGCTGCTGCAGGCTCTTGCCAAACGTCCCGAGGAGCGTTTTGGCTCAGTGGCCGCTTTTGCCAAAGCCCTGGAGCAGGCCGTGACCGGCAATGCCCTGCTGTCGGACTCTGAACAAGCGGAGCACGAATCTGGTTGGCCGGGAGAGGATGGACTGATCGAGGTGCGACTGGCCATTAGCCGGAGCGAAGCGCGGCATGGAACACGCCGGCGTTTGAACGTAGCGGGCGAAGAGGTCGAGGTTGAGATTGGGCCGGGTGTGGTCGATGGGCAGACGCTGCGGGTCACTGGCTGGCGCCGTCACGGGGCAGACTGGTCGATGTCGGCTGAGGAAGCCTTGCCGGACCTCTTGCTCAAGCTTGATGTGGTGCCCGACGAGCTGCTGGCCAGCGCAGTGGAGGGCAGCGGCTCCGGGGCGGCGGCTATGCCTGTCACAGTAGCAGCGAGCACTCCGCTGTCGTCCGGTGCCTTCGAGGTACCGCAGTTACCTTTTCCCCCGCCCTCACCGCTGCTCCAGGGCGAGCCTTGGGTAGAGTGGCCAGGCCGAAGCGAGCTGGGACAGGGAACGGCCCTGAGCGGGACCTTCCCTGCGATGACTGCCCCAGCGCCGACACCAGCTTTCGGTGCCACGCAGCCTCATCCTCTATCAGGCCGCTCGGGGGCAACGGGCGAGTGCCGGGCCACCTTTGAAGCCTTACCAACGCCGGCAGCATCGAGTCCAATGGCGATGCCCCCGCCGAGGAGCCAGAGCACGACCGAACTGCGCCGGCTGGCCCGCCCGCCGCGACGCAGCGCCGCTCAGATCGTGACCGTGCTCCTGGTCCTGGTCCTACTCTTTGCTAGCAGCGGCCTCCTGGCCTACTTCCTGATCACTAGTCAGCCTGCTGTCCTACAAGGAGGAAGCCAGAACGAAAGCCCCGCACAGCGTATGGCCACAGCCAGGGCAGCACAGGGGCCCGGCGAAGAGAGCCGGACCGAGACGCGGGTCAGCGCGGCGCCGACGAGCGCTCTGCAAGATGCCACCGCCACGGCACACGCTCAACAAGAGGTCACCGCTACCGTCCAGGCACAGCAACGTGCCCAGGTTCAGGCTACTGCCGCTGCTCAAGCCCAGGCTCAGGCTCAGCTCGCTGCTACCGCCACAGCCCAGGCAGCTCAGCCTCTGCTGTTGGCCGATAAAACCAGCCTGCAAGCTCACCCCGGCGCCAGCAGCAGCGACTGCGTCTACACATTGCCGGCGGTTGATAACAGCGGCTACCCGGGCTGGTCCTGCAGCCTGACCCTGAGCAGCCGGGGCGCAGCTCAGCAAAACCTGCCCTGGTCCACGAGCATCGCCGGCCCTGGCGGCAATAGCAACCTCTGGCCGGTCCCTGCAGGCGAAGGTGGCCGCAGCGATATCTATCTGCTCCCGGCAAGCGGGCAGATTCATCCCCAGGGAGTACAGCAGGTGCGCGTGATCGTGCGGGATTTCTCTCAGGGAACAGGTTGCCCCAGCAGCTACCTCCTGCGCTTCAGCGGACCGGCGAACTACGTCGATGTGCTCTGGGACTGCTCCTAGCTGGCTTTGACTTGGCGCCGTGGCAGGCCGTCACTCCACTGCCACGGCGAAGCGCTCTAGTGCTGTGATAGCTGCGTCTTTTTCTCTCCCTTGACAATATACGTATATGTATGTTACCCTTGCCATACATAGGCTACATATACGTAGAAATATACGGATAGCCTGCCTCGCCGAAACCAGGCAGAGGGCGAGGCGGGACTGTGTGACAAGGCTAAAGCTGAGCGCTCTTTGCGCCTGGCTGAAGAGCAAAGTGCAGCGAAGCGTGTACAGGAGGTACCGACTTTGCCAAATCGCACCATCTATGTAGCAGACGCTGATCTGCCAATCTTTGAGAAAGCTCAGCAGCTGGCAGGCGGCAACCTTTCAGCTACCATTGCGGCGGCCCTTCGCCGTTTTGTGGAGCGAGAGGAGGCACGACGCGCAGGTTTTGAGGAAGTGACGGTCAGGGTAGGCAAGATAGCCCACGTCTATAAACGCTTTTGGGGACGCTTGCTGGCTCGCGGCCTCTCGCGCCAGCCAGAAAGAAGCCGTGAAATGATCTACCGCATCTATCAGACACCCAAAGGCAAGTTTGCTGTCCACCTCCGAGAAGGACCGGATTGGAGCGACTGGCGGTATTGGTCACAACAGACCTGGCTGCGCCGTGAGTGGGCCTGCTGGCCCCAGGACTACGACTATCGGCTGGAGATCTACGACTCTCTGGAGGAGCTGCGCACTCATCTACCAGTGGAACTCTATGAGGCTGTCTGTCAGGTCATGAAAGCCGACCAGCAGGAAGACGGTGTGGAGTTTCTAGATATCTAGCAGGCAGCATGGCAGGGCAGTAGTGCATCTCTCCACTGTCTTGGTATTCTGGACTAAGAGACATTGATTTTTTTATAGCTATGCGATAAAATGGCAAAGACTATGGCATAAATAGCTACCTTGATGGCGAATTATGCTGTGCCAGGACGCACCGCAGGGACAGTAAGCGCGACCAGCATGCTGCTGGCTGCGCTTACTTCCTTACGGAAGTAGCCCGTGGGCGTGAGAGCCTCGCTGCAAGGATCGCTGCGCTGGTGCGCTGTCAGAACCCGGGGGAGATTAGTCAGGAGCCGGTCTGCTCCTGATCGGCAACGGCGTGGGTAACCAGCTGCTGTGGATAGGAGTGGGACGGTGTCCAGGCGAACACGCCAGCTTGAGCGGAGACCTCACTGTTGCCGGGCTGCGTCTGCTTGCAGGTCTATCACAGCTGCTGAAGCTGTAGAAAGTGAGCAAAGAGAGTAGAAGATGACTCAAACAGACCTGGAGAGAAGAACATCGATGCAGACAGAGACGACGGAAGAGCTGGCCATTGAGGTGCGCGATCTGGTCAAGCGTTATCCGCGGAGCAAGATCAACGCCGTTGATGGCATTTCCTTCAGCGTGCGACGCGGCGAGATCTTCGGCCTACTCGGCCCCAATGGGGCGGGTAAGACCACGACGATCGGTATCCTTACAACTAGTGTCTTGCCCACCAGCGGCATGGTGCGGATCATGGGGGTTGATGTGGTAGGCGATCCAATCGGGGTCAAGCAGCACATCTCGGTAGTGCCCCAGCGCAGCAACCTCGACCAGAGCCTGCGTGCGCGCGAGATTCTGACCTTTCACGCTGCCTATCATGGCGTACCACGCGCCGAGCGCGAGGCACGAGCCGAGGCCCTGCTCAAAGAACTGGGCCTGGAAGGGCGTGGCCACGAAAAGATCAGACGCTACTCGGGCGGTATGGCACAACGGTTGATGCTGGCGCGTGCTCTCATGCATTCTCCTGATGTCCTCTTCCTCGATGAGCCGACGAACAGCCTTGATCCACAGTCTCGGCTCTTCTTGTGGGACCGTATTCGCGCGATGCACGAGCGCGGCGTGACGATTCTCCTGACAACGCACGATATGGAGGAGGCCGAACAGCTCTGCGAGCGCATTGCTATTATGGATCATGGCCATATCCTGGTGCTTGATACTCCCGATAATCTGAAGAAGCTGGTGCCTGGCGGGACGCGCCTGGAGCTGCGCCTGCGTCTTCCTCAGAAGGTAGAGGCCTCCAGAGGAGACGGGGCCGTCTCATCCGATAACCTGCGCGCTCTGCTAGAACAGTTACCGGGACGCCCGCGCGTCGAAGAGTTGCCCGCCGATGACGGGCAGGAGCATCATGACATACGCTCCTTCCGTCTCTATGGCGAGGAAGCGGGCGAGCTGGCGGTCGAGGCCATGCGCGTTGTGAGCGCCAGCGGAGCCGAGCTGCGCGATCTCCATGTGGCTCGCCCAAGCCTCGAAGATGTCTTCATTTTCCTGACAGGAAGGAATCTCCGTTCATGAGCGTTGAAACATCGATAGATGCAATTTTTATTGAAAAGGGAGCGAGAGAAAGACGACCTCGCAACCGGCTGGCAATGATCCTGGTGGCTTTTCTGGCCATCTTACGCCGCGACCTGGTGGTGACGGGACGGGAGTTTATCCCCTTCCTGATTCAGGTGCTGCTTCAGCCTCTCTTCTTTCTCTTCATCTTTGGCAAGGTGCTGCCCTCGATTGGGGCCGCCCAGCAGAGCTATGCCTCGCTGCTGCTGCCTGGCATCGTCGGCCTCACGGTAGTCACGACAGCCCTGCAGGGTGTGACCCTGCCCCTGGTCCTGGATCTGGGCTTTGGACGTGAGATTGATGATCGCCTCTTAGCACCTCTGCCAGTCAGCCTGGTGGCGCTCGAAAAGATCCTGTTTGCGGCCCTGCGCGGGCTGATCGCCGGTGCCATCATCTTCCCCTTAGCCTATTGGGTACTGGGCAGCAATTATAGTGTGCGCACCGATGCCATCGGGGTCATCATCGGCATTATGGTCCTGACGGCTCTGGCTGGGGCTACTCTTGGACTGACCATCGGCACGCTGGTGAAGCCTGAGCAAATCGGTCTGATGTTCGCCCTGATCTTTACGCCTCTCATCTTCACTGGCTGCACCTACTATCCCTGGAGTCAGCTCGATGGGATTCGCTGGTTCCAGGTGATCACCCTCTTCAATCCTTTGACTTATGCCTGTGAAGGACTGCGCTATGCAATGGTGCCTCCTGTCCACGGCTACACCTTGCCAACGCTGGGCATCGGCTGGGTGCTGCTGGGCTTGGGCGTGACCTTCGTCGCCTTTCTCGGGCTGGGCATCTATACCTTCCGCCGCGCGGTGGTTAGCTAAGCGGCTGGCAAGGGCAATCCGCCACTGCAGCTTTGCTGATCAACAAGCGAGCGGTATTGCCGCTGTTCTATAATGGCCTGCCTCCTGGTGTTGTCGGGAGTACGTGCCCGGCTTCAACTGGCGGCGGGCCGTTGTTCTACGACCTGGCGGTAAAGCTGGTGGTAATCTTCTGGCTCTCAGTAGAGGTGGATGCGAGCCTGCCTGCAAAAACTTGACGCACTCCCGCTATCTCTGCTACACTTAGACTGTTGCCACAAAACATATTGATATATCAATTACAAGGAAAATACCCATATTGATGGAACTTCCCCGAATGCGTCTCTGAGCCGAAAGCGGGAACGGCGATCAAGAAAAGAGCAGGAGCGCCATGAGCACATTCCCAGAATTACCACCGGCTCCCTCTGGGGAAGCGTTTCCTCCGTTGCCGGGTGAAGCCGCCGGCATTGAAGAGCGCCTTCGGCGCAGTGAAGAGCGCTATCGCTCACTGGTAGCGGCCACAGCTCAGATCGTCTGGGTGGCCAATGCCCAGGGACTGGTCGAAGAGGACTCGCCGTCCTGGCGAGCCTATACCGGGCAGAGCTTTGAGGAGGTCCTGGGGTTGGGTTGGTTAGAGGCTGTCCACCCTGACGACCGGCCTGGGACGCTGCACGTCTGGTCACAGGCACTGGCCAGCGGTGGCTTTTACGAGATCGAGTATCGCATTCGGCGCTACGACGGTGTCTATCGCACCTTCTGGGTACGCGGTGTTCCCGTCCGTGAAGCTGACGGTAGCATTCGCGAATGGGTGGGCACCTGCACGGACATCACTGACCGCAAGCGGCTTGAAGACGAGCTGGTTCAGACGGCCTACGAGGCGACTCTACGCGCCAATCAGCTAGAGGCGACCTTCGAGGCCATGACCGATGCAGTCTTTATCTTTGACTGCGAAGGGCAGATTCTCAGCGTTAATGCCGCGGCCCGCCGCTTCTTGAGCCGTGTGGCGCCGCTCCCTGACAAAGAGATGACCATCGATGACTATCTGGCCCTGCTTGACCTGCGCGATGCCACAGGGCAGCCGCTGCCACGTGATCAGTGGCCATCGCAGCGCCTGCTACGGGGTGAGGTGCTGGCCGATGCCCCTCTGAGCGATCTCCTCTTGCATCTGCCCAGCGGTTGCGAGCGAAGGATCAGCGTGAGCGGCTCGCCGGTACGCGATGACCGCGGCTGTGTCATCGGGGCTGTGGCCATTGGGCGCGATGTTACCGAGCGCTATCTGCTAGAGCGCCGTACCCACGAGGCTCTGGAGGCCTTGCTTGCTCTGGCCGAGGCCCTGGTGGAGATCCCCCGCGACCTGGCTGGCTCGCTGCCTCAACAGGCAGGCGCCCCATCCGCCGAGGCAGACGGGTCCTGCACGCAACAGAGGCACGAAATTACGCACCGCCTTGCGCGACTGATCTGTCAGGTCTTGAACTGCCATCAGGTGGTGATCCTGCACCTGGCGCCGGAGAGCGAAATGCTCCAGCTGCTGGCCTATGCCGGTGATGAAGGTCCTGGCGAGCGCTGGCAACACTGGCTGCCTGGAGATTGTTCCACTGATCCCCAGCTCACTCTCTGTTTCTCCCCCGAGGCTGTTGCCGCCTTAAGGGCCGATCGCTTGCTTGGTCAGTGCGTCGCTGACGGCAGGGTTGTCCCGATCGAGGTTGGTGAGCGTTATGCGGCAGTCATTGCCCCGATGCTCATTGACCAGCAGCTAATTGGTCTGATCCGCATTCAGCAGGCCGAGCGTGAGCACGAATATAGTGCCGAAGAGATGGCACTCGTCAGGGCCGTCGCCCGTTTGGCGGCCCTGGTCACTGAGCACGAGCGTCTCTTGCACGAGCGAGCGGAAGCGCGCGCCAATGAGCTGGCTCTCCGTGAGAGCAACCGTCGTATGGATGAGTTTCTCAGTATCGCCAGTCACGAATTCAGGACCCCGCTGACCACCATCAAGGGCAATGTCCAGCTTGCCCGGCGCCATCTGCAGCGCCTGCCCCTGACCGCTGAGCTGCGTGAAAAACTGGCCATTGTCCAGGAGCTGCTGGAGCGAACAGACCGCCAGACCGGTCTGCTCACGCGCCTGGTGCGCGACTTACTGGAATCCTCGCGGGCTCAGGCTGATCGCCTTGTGGTGCAGCGTCGGCCTGAGAATCTGCTGTCCATTGTCCGTCAGACGGTGAGTGATCTGCAGTCGACAGCGACTCAGCGGCGTATTCGTCTGCTGGTGGCTGGCCAGGAGCTGGGGCTAGAGAACGAGCCAGCGCCCATCATGGTGCTGGCTGATGCTGAGAGCATCGGCCTCGTTGTCACCAATTATCTCACCAACGCCATTAAGTACTCGCCGCGCGAGAGCCCGATCGAAGTCTCAATTGAGCGTGAAGCATGCCAGGCTCGCGTCTCTGTACGTGATCAGGGGCCGGGTCTTCCTCTCGCCGAACAGCGGCGCATCTGGGAGCGCTTCTATCGCGTTCCTGGCGTCCAGGCCCAAGGGAGCGCCAGCCCTGGTCTTGGCCTGGGCCTGCACATCTGCAAAACCATTATTGAGCGTCATCAGGGGAGCGTCGGTGTCTCCAGCCAGCCTGGAGCTGGATCAACCTTCTGGTTTACTCTGCCCCTGCTGACAGATGCTGGTGAGGGCGCAGACCAACGATAGCGCGTCCTTGCTTGTTGACCAGCCGCAGGTCTTTATCTGCCTGTTTGCACGGGGGCGACCTGGTCCGTTCCCCGATCTGGCCTGTCTGCTTGACTGCTTGACAGAAATGGCTTCGTTTTCTAAGCTAAAAGTGTCAGCCAGATCAACCCATCGCTCGTCGTCTCTCGCAATAACTCATCAACCAATCTGCCCCTGTTGTCCGCCGCTGACTTGTCGGTAGCCGTTGCCTTGCTCATCCAGGAGTAAGGGCAGTCAGAGAGGGCCAGCGGCTTTGGAGGACGAGCATCTCAAGCGAAGGCTGGAACAAGCCGATTGTTCCAGTAGGGACGAAGTAATCCAGCAGGGGGCTGAGTTCTGGTATGATTGACCATCATGATATGCGACAAGATGCCGAGTGGGCCGCGGCACAGCTTGAGCGTGGCCATCTCCTCGCGAAGCTGTCCACTGGCGATCGGCAACAACAGCTGAGTGAGGCCATAGCCTGCTACGAGGCGGCGTTACAGGTCTACAGGCGGGAAGAGTATCCGCGTGAGTGGGCCAGTGCCCAGAAAGGGCTGGGTGATGCTCTGGCCCAACTGGCCGCAGGCGAGCGCGAAGCGAATCTGAGGCGAGCCATAGCTTGCTACGAGGCGGCGTTGCAGGTCTACAGGCGGGAGGAGTATCCGCGCGAGTGGGCGCAGCTTCAGCACAATCTGGGCACCGTCTACAGCCAGCTGCCGGGCAGAGAACGAGGCGAGCAGCTGAGGCGGGCCATAGCCTGCTATAAAGCGGCCCTCAGCGTCTTCCGCGGCGAACAGTTTGCCTTCCAGCGTGCGATCACCCTGCAGAACCTGGGTAATGCCTGGGGGGATCTGCCAACTGGAGGGCGTCATCGTAACCTGGAAAGAGCCATAGCCTGCTACAAGGCGGCCCTCCGCCTCTGCGATCGCCAGGAGCATCCTCTGGAGTGGGCACGGCTCCAGAACAATCTGGGCACGGCCTATCTGAGCCTGCCCGCGCGCGATCGTCGCCCGCAGCTGGAACGCGCTATTGCCTGCTACGAGGCCGCCCTGCAGATATATACCCATGTCACCCATCCCTACGAGTGGGCGACGGTGCAACAGAATCGCGGCAATGCCTATCTTCAGCTGCCTGGTCAGCCACGTCGCGTCACTATCGAGCGCGCCATCATGTGCTACCAGGCCGCCCGACGAGTCTTTACCCGCGATGCCTATCCGTGGGAGTGGGCGCGGCTCCAGAACAATCTCGGCATTGCCTATGCCGAGCTGGCCAGCGTAGGAGAGGAGCAGGAGCGGCATTCCTATTTGGAGCGGGCGTTGATTTGCCTCCAGGCTGCGCTAGAGATACGCACGTCTGAGACGGCGCCGCTCGACTGGGCGGCGACGCAGCTCAACCTGGGCAATGTCTACCGCAGTCTGCCCGGGCGCAAGCGTCAGGAATATCTGGCGCGGGCCATCGACTGCTATCGGGCTGCCCTGCGTATCTATAGCCGGAGCAGCCATCCCGTCGAGTGGGCGCTGACGCAGAGCAATCTCGGTAACGCCTATGCCGACTGTCTGGGGCCGGCGCGCTACACCTTCTTGCACAAGGCCATTGCGGCCTATCGGGCAGCGCTGCAGGTCTACACACGCGAAGCTTTCCCATATGAATGGGCCAGAGTGCAGCACAACCTGGGTGTAGCTCTTCAGCAACTGGCAGGTCACCAGCCTGGTCTGCTGCGCCAGGCGATGCGCTGTTATCAGGCAGCGTTGCAGGTCTTGACACGCGAAGGCCATCCCGAAGAATGGGCCCAGCTCCAGCGCGCTCTGGGCGATGCCTGGAGCAGCCTGCGCGAGGGCAATCGCTACCGTCATCTGCGGCAGGCCATAGCCTGCTATACGGCGGCCCTGGAGGTCTACCGGTCCGACGGCACTCCCACCCTCTGGGCGGCCACCGTACAGGCGTTGGGTGGGGCCTACCGTCGCCTGCCAGCCCGAGGCAGGAGCCGTCAGGTAGCGCTGCGCCAGGCCCTGGCCTGCTACGATCAGGCCCTGCAGGTCTACACGCGCGAGGCTTTCCCTGTTGAATGGGCCCAGCTACAATTTGAGCGTGGCAAGACCTACAGCCAGCTGGGACGCGATCCTCGCAGCAGGAGTGGCTACCTGGAGCAGGCGCGCAACTGCTACCGGGCGGCTCTACGTGTCTTCTATCGCCTGCAGATGGATCGCCAGGCCGCGGCAGTGGATCAGGCCCTCAGTCGCCTCCGAAAAACCCAGGAGCTGCAGTTTCGGCCTCATCTGCCGCCCCATCGCTCATGAGCCTGCGAGAGGGAGAGGGCGCGAGCCGACTCAGGCAAGAGACAACAAAGCCGCAGCCTCAGACGAGGCTGCGGCTTCTTGTGTGCGTTACTTCTCAAACTCAGATACCCGCAGGGGCTGCCTGAGAGTCTCACATCTCACAAGATCGCTTAGACGGCGCTGCCAACAAAGGAGCGGAGCAGCGAATGGAAGGTCTCCGGCTGTTCCTCGTGCGGATGCTCACCGCAGCGTTCAAGGACGTGCGTTTCAAGCTGAGGATTGACGCGTTTGAAGGCGGCGCTGACGCCAGCGCCGTTGCGTCCCCAGAGCGCCATCACCGGTACAGTCAGGCGCGCAAGCGGTTCACTGACGTCGGCATGCAGTTTGCCAGCCAGGAGATCGGCCACCGGGAAGCGCGCATCGGGCTGATGAGCGCTGATATAGGTATATTCGATCAGCTCATCGCTGATGAGAGAGGGGTCGTAGTAGGCCCGCTCTTCGTAGTAATTACGGATGGCGCGCCGGGTCGTCAGTAAATTGTAGGCAAACTGACCGGCGAGCGGCAGACGCAAACCGAAGCGCATGGCAACTCGCAGCGGACTTGGAGAAGGCTCTTCGAGCATCGTCTCTGGGGGCGAAACCAGTACCAGCCGCTCGTAGCTGCCCGGATGGCGGTAGGCGTCGGCGATGGCGTAGGCCCCACTCAGTCCGCGCGCCACAACGAGAGCCGGTGCGCGCACCGCCTCGCGCAGGAAATCGCTGAGCAGATCACTGAAGATCTGCGGCTCATAGGCAATGGCCGGACGGTCGGAGAGGCCAAAGCCAAGCAGGTCCAGGGCATAGATGCGAAAGTCTTGGGCCAGAGCCTCAATATTGCGTCGCCACTCATAGGACGAGGCGCCAGGCCCAAGGCCGTGCACGAGCACCAGAGGCTTCGCTTCGCGCGCTCCCTGCATGGTGTAGAAGACATCACCATATTTCCAGGGATAGCGGCGCCCCTCTCCGGCAAGGCCGGGACTCAGCTCGCCGGCCAGTGCTTCGGTAACCTTGTTGACCACCGCCACCGTCCCCAGCACGCCACTGGCAATGAGGCCGGTCGCCACAATTTTCCCACTGATTTTCATAAGAATGCTCCTTATGTCCCTCTGTCACTCACTAGAAAAAACTTAGTGTTGTTTTGCTCACGAATAGGTTGCAGCTATCCACCAGGAAAGGACAGCGCGAAGCATCGGCTGCTCTCCTGATAGGAGCCGTTTGCTGCCGGCGCCGTCCACGTCGCCAGGCATAGTCGTGGGTCAACCGTAATATATCACGTGGGCTGAAGGAGGGGGAGAGCGGGATCAGCCAAAGAGGATAAAGGCGCTAACCGAGGAAGGTCCAGACAGGCCCTTGCGCACCAGGTCTGCCATATGTTAAACTCTACTATAGATGGTGAGAGCGGTTCCTCTACCGTTCTCCTCCATCGTTTTCCTTCTCTAACCGTTTCCCCTGTCTCTGCTACTGCCCCTGTAAAAGGGGCCTTTGTGCGTAGTAAGCCTGTTCTGCGACCGGTACCGGACCTGCTCTCTACGCACCGTCTTGTGTTGATGTCTGGCTGGTGAGGACCAGTATGACCTATTGTGTTGGTGAGTATTACGAGCGAGCTGAGGATTACGATCTGGAATATCAAAGCCAGAGCGAACAAGATGTTCCTTTCTGGCATGGATTGATCGAAGAATATCGGCCTCGGCATGTGCTGGAGCTGGCCTGCGGCAGCGGGCGCATTGGCCTGCCCCTGGCGCGCAGTTTCCCCGAACTCCTCATTGAGGGCCTGGATAGCTCGCCCCAGATGCTCGCCGCCTACCGGCGCAAGCTCGGTGGCGAGCCGCTGGAGGTTCAGCGCCGGGTCATCCTCCATGAGAGCGACATGCGCAACTATCACTTGCCCGCCTGCGGCGACTTTGACTTGATTTTCTTGCCTTTCAACTCGGCAGGCCATCTCTATACTATAGAAGAGCAGTTAGCGACCTTCCATTGCACATATGATCATCTGGCGCCTGGAGGGCGCTTTGTTATCGATGTGCTGCTTCCCAACCTCGATTATCTGAGCGCCGCCCTTAATCGTCCCACACAGCTCTATCTGGAAGACGAAATCGGCGACCCCGCCAGCGAAAGTACCCTGCTCATCTACAGCAGCCGTCGCTACGATCCATGTGAGCAGCTTGAGCACATGGTCTGGATTCACGAGCGCTTCTCTGAGCAAGGGGAGAACGAGCGCTATCTCACCCAGCTCGATCTACACATATACTTTCCGCGTGAGTTACAGCTACTCTTTCTCGCCAGCGGTTTCGCCGTAGAGGCCATCTATGGTGATTACGAGCGGCGGCCCTTTGGTAAAGGTACCAGGCAGATTATTGTTGGGCGCAAGAGAACGTAGTATGAGGAGGGTAGAATAATAGAGTAGGTAGATAGATCGATCTGGTTAGCCAGAGGCAATCCAATCGGATTGACGGCTCTTAGTCCTTGGTCCCTGGTCCATGTCTCTGTTGCAATCGCCAAACTCCACCCTGCCTGTCTCCAAGCGAGCGGGAGTGCGGGAAGGGAGGGACAGCCATCTCATGGAAGCCCAATCGAAGAAACTCATGATTAGTGGCCAGCGTACCTGCCACTGTGATCCCTCCCATCTCAACTGCCTGACGCCCAAAGAATGGATCAAATGCCAGTTGGGCGTCTGGCAGTTCTCCTACGAGAAACGCGACATTCGCGACAAGCAGAGGCATCCGGCGGCCTTCCCCATTGCCCTGGCGCGGCGCTGCATTGAACTCTTCACCCATCGTGGCGAGCTGGTGCTTGATCCCTTCATGGGGAGCGGCACCACTCTGATCGCTGCCCGCGACGTCGGGCGCAATGCTGTCGGCTTCGACATCCATCCTGACTACGTCGCCCTGGCGGAGGAACGGCTCAGGTGTGAGCCAGTGCCCAGTGATCCCCTGGCGGCCCAGACTCGTCAGCTTGCCCTTCAGGATGATGCGCGCAACATTCCTTTGTATCTGGACCCCGAGAGCGTGGCCTGTATCGTCACCTCGCCACCCTACGCTAACCTGCTCAACCGTGCGCGCCTTAACAAAAGCCGACGCGGTCAGGCGCGTAAAAACGATCAGTACCATCGTGTTGAGCAGTACAGCCAGCTGCCTGAAGACCTGGGCACGCTAGAGCTGGGAGCCTATGCCGAGGCTATGCGTGAAATCTTCTCTGGGCTACTACCCCTGCTCAAGAAGCGTGCTCATTGCGTCGTCAACGTCACCGACATGTGGTGGGAGAACCAACGCATCACCATCCACCTGGCCGTGATCGAGGCCCTGCGCCTGGCCGGCTACGAGTTGCGCAACATCATCATCTGGGACCGTACGAATATTGTCAATCGTGTAGGGATCTTCGGCTGGCCCAGCAATTACATTACAATGGGCACCACCTTCGAGTATCTGCTCGACTTCTGGAAGCCTGAGTGAGTGAAAAGCGGTCAGCAAGTAGAAACGAAACGCCCATGTCTTCTCTGCCGCTGAAAGGGGGGAAGAACACGGGCGCTGCTACGAGCAAGCGAGTGACTGGCCTTGGACCGGCGGCCCGGGTGCCTGGCTCATCAGACTACCTGCCAGACGTGGATCTGGCCGTCGTCGCCAGCGGAGGCCAGGCGCGTGCTGTCGGGGGACCAGGCCACGACGTTGACGTCCTCGGGATGCTCGCTGTAGGTCAGGAGGTGGTCGCCGCTGGTGGCGTCCCAGACCTGGACGGTCTTGTCTTCGCCGGCGGAGGCCAGGCGTGCCCCATCGGGAGACCAGGCCAGGGTGGTTACCTCATCGCTGTGATTGGTATAAGTCAGAATGTGATGCCCATTGGTGGCGTCCCAGACCTGGACAGTCTTATCTTCGCCGGCGGAGGCCAGGCGTGTGCTGTCAGGTGACCAGACCAGGGTAGTCACGCTGTCGGAGTGGCCCTGATAGACGAAAATGACCTCCCAGGAGCTGATGTCATAGATGCGAACAGTCTTATCCAGGCTAGCGGAGGCGATGCGGGACCCATCGGGAGACCAGGCCACGGCGCTCACCAGGCTCGTATGACCGCGCAAAGTCGCCACGCGCTTGCCCGTCATGGCCTCCCAGACGAGAGCCTGCTTGCTCAAACTGGCGGAGACGATCAGGCGACCATCGGGTGACCAGCTCAGAGAGATCACGGAATCCTGGTGGCCGCGGAAGGTTGTCACGCGGCGTCCACTGGCGGCCTCCCAGACATGGGCCGTGTGGTCGTTGCTGCCTGAAGCAATGTAGGTGCCATCGGGCGACCAGGCGGCGGTGCGCACCGGCTCTTGATGGCCGCGGTAAGCAAAGATCTCCCGTCCCGTGGTGGCGTCCCAGACCTGGAGAGTGTGATCGTAGCCGCCAGAGACCACCCGGCGCCCGTCAGGGGACCAGGCCAGGGCAAAGACGCGCTCGTTGTGGCCGCTGTAGGTATAGAGGCGCCTGCCAGGCATTGGTGTTGACGGAGACACCTCCAGGCGTGGAGTAATAGAAGAAGCGCCTGGCGCTGGCGTCGGCATCGAGATGATCTCGGGCGTGCTTCCGGCTCCGACGGGAGTCACTGGCGAAGCGAGGGCGGGCGTCTCTGGGGAGGCCGCCGTCAACGAAGGCAAGGTTTGCGACTGATTAATGAGCTGGCTACTCGTCTGCATGGCGGCGATGCGCTGCAGCTCCTGCTTAATGGCCGCCATTGAGGCTGGGCGCTGCTGCTCATCGAGGCTCACCATCAGCATAATCAGCTTCTCCAGCTCGTACTCCAGCGGCTGTGTGTACGAATGCATCGCCGTAAAACGGAAGGGGGACTGCGTAGGACTCTGGCCGGTCAGTAGATGGTGCAGGGTTGCGCCCAGGCTGTAGACATCGGAGCGCGGCGTCGTCTGTGCCTTGCCGTACTGTTCGGGGGCGGCGTAGCCCCACGAGGCGAAGGCGCGGGTATCGCGTACCTGACCTGGCTTAAAGTGGCGCGCGATGCCAAAGTCAATCAGGTAGAGATGACCCTCGGCGGTGCGCATCACATTGCTCGGCTTCAGATCGCGGAAAATGATGGGAGGCTGGCGGCTATGGAGGTAGCTGAGCACCGAGCTGAGCTGAATGCCGATATCCAGCACCTCGGCAATTGGGAGTCCGGGCGGACCGTTTGGATGTTCCCGCTGCCAGTGCAGCAGATACTGCTCCAGCGACTCTCCTTCGATGAAATCCATCACCAGATACCACTGTCCTTCTTCCGAGAAGTGGTCGTAGATGCGCGGCAGATTAGGATGCATCAGGTTTGCTAGCAGCAGGGCCTCCTGTTTGAAAGCCGCCGTTGCTTCCGCGATCTCTTCCGGGCCGAGACCGCTCTGGCTCATCTCTTTGATTGCCACAGTGCGGTCACCAAACTGAGTATCCTGGGCGCGATAGACGGCTCCCATGCCGCCCTTGCCGAGCAGGGCCACGATGCGGTAGCGCTGCCGCAGCAAATGATTGATCGGAAGCTTGCCGGTGCTGGTGCTCAAATCGGAAGCGGTTTCTCTCTCGATCCCGGGTGTTGCAGAGAGAGGGCGCTCTGGCAAGGGCTGCCCACAGTGGAAGCAGAAGCGGGCCTGTGGGCGGTTTGCCTGGCCGCAGCGATCGCAATAGATGGGAGTAGCATCGTCGTTGTACATCCGTTACGTTACTCCGTTGAGAGAGGAGCCGGGCCGGCCAGGACGCAGACAGAGACTGGGGCCACGGTCTCCGGTCGTCGTTGCCTTGCTTTGCATGGCGTTGCGTGCTTCAGTGCTTTACACGTTGGCTGAGGCGCGCAGGTTGCCGGTGTAGGAGAGTCGGCTCGCGCTCTCAGCTATAGTAACATTATCTAAAGAAAGCTGTCAAACACCATGCAGAGTATTCATCATCCGCTTTTTGCCGCCGTTTACGAGCGACTGAGCCGTGCCGGGGGTGAGTGGGAGAAGGCCCTGAGAAGGGAAGTAGTAGGGATGGCGCAGGGCCGTGTACTGGAGGTCGGGGCTGGTACGGGGCTAAATTTCGCCTATTATGACCCTCAGCGGGTTGAGGGGGTCGATGCTGTCGAACCGGACCCGGCTATGCTGCGCTATGCCCAGCGACGCCAGCAGGAGGCTCCGGTGCCGGTTC
This sequence comes from Thermogemmatispora aurantia, assembly GCF_008974285.1. GTDB lineage: Bacteria > Chloroflexota > Ktedonobacteria > Ktedonobacterales > Ktedonobacteraceae > Thermogemmatispora > Thermogemmatispora aurantia. Next base: position 475,205 of record NZ_BKZV01000005.1, read on the forward strand.
TGCTCCATCAGGCGCGTGTAGAGAAGCTGCCCTTTGCCGACGAAACGTTCGATAGTGCGGTTGCCACGCTAGTCTTTTGCTCGGTTGAGGAGCCGGCGCTGGGCTTCGCCGAGATTCGGCGCGTGCTCAAGCCGGGGGGTCTCTTGCTCCTGGTGGAGCACGTACGCGCAGCCAGCCCCGTGACGGCGCGGCTGCAAGACCTACTGACGCCCCTGATGAGACGCTGTGCGGGCAACTGTCACTGGAATCGCCCCACGCTCACAACGCTCGCCAAGGCCGGGCTGCGCGTCGCCTCCAGACGGGATGAAGGAGGCGGCTTAATGCCGCTGATCGTTGTGCAGGCGATCAGGGAGTGAACCAGACTTGCACGGTCTGGTCGTCGCCCGCGGAGGCGATACAGCTTCCGTCGGGCGACCAGGCCAGGGCGTTGACTTGATCGCTGTGACCCGTATAAGTAAAGGTGATCGAGCGTGCGGCCAGCTCCCAGAGATGCACCTGGCCATCGTCCCCGCCGGAGGCCAGAAAGCGCCCGTCAGGGGACCAGGCCAGGGTGTTAACCCAGCCGGGATGGGCCGCGTAGCTAGCGACAGCCTCGCCCGTGGAGGCATTCCATAAATAGACCTGGCCGCCGAAGCCGCCGCAGGCCACATACTGACCGTCGGGCGACCAGGCTAAGGCTCCCAAAGGAGTGTCATGCTGCAGAGGAGCAAAGAGCTGATGGCCGTTGCTCGCCTCCCAGACCTGGAGGGTGCCGTCCCAGGAGACGGAGGCGATAGACCGTCCCTCTGGCGACCAGGCCAGGGCCAGCACCTTATGGCTGTGACCGCCATAGGTGAAGATAATATCGCCGTCCTTCAAACTCCAAATTTCTACCAGGCCATCTTCGCTGCCAGAGGCCAGCTTTGCCCCCACCGGCGACCAGGCCAGAGCCAGAATGTAGCGCGCGTGGTCACGGCGCGAGAGCAGCCGCTCACCATCGGCGGCGTTCCATATCTGCATGGTCCGATCGTTACCACCTGTTGCCACATAGGCCCCATTGGGCGACCAGGCCAGAGTCAGGACCTGGCCCCGGTGACCAGTATAGGTAAAACGCTCGCTGCCTGTGGCGGCCTCCCAAACCTGCACAGTGCCGTCCATACTGGCAGAAGCGATACATGTCCCATCGGGCGACCAGTCCAGAGTACGCACCCAGTTGCGATGGTCGCGGTAAACATAAAGCGTCGTTCCAGGTGTGGGCACGGTCAGGACCCCCGTCGCTGCTTTTGCTGCTGTCGCTGTCGCTGCACTATTGCCGCTGTGTCCGCCAGTTGCGGCGGCTGCGTTCGCTCGGGCGAAGAGCCAGACTCGTGAAGGTGGGCGAGAAGGCTGAGCGACGGCGTAGCGGCTGGAGCGGTTGATCATCCTCGATCCTCTTCTTCCTTCCTTCCTTATCCTCTCGCTGGGTATTTCGTGGATCGATTGTAGGAGAGCAACGTACCGGTGTCAAGGTGCCTCGCTGGAATGGTACTTTTGCATGACCAGATGCTCTTCGCTCCCTTGTTCCCTGCCATTTCTCACTGCTCAGCTTGTCGCCAGCCCCCAGTGACCAGGGCCCTGCCGCGGGCGGCCCCATCAGCGCCAGCCTGGCGCTTTCTCCCTCGGAGCTTCCGCTGCTATAATGTAGGGAAAGAAAAGAAAAGAAAGGGTAGGGATACCTCAAGTCGAGGAGAGGCTTCCTCGGCTGAGATGGGGAGGAAGTGAGGCCAGCCCCGACCATTGCCTGATCAGATCAGGAGAGATCAGCAGCAGGAGAGAACTATGAGCGACCGGCTCGTCTCGCCGCGCGTGAGTCAGGAAGAGGAGATTATCGAGAGCAGCCTGCGCCCGCGCCGCTTATCCGAATATATCGGTCAGGAGCGAATTAAGGAGAATCTGGCTATTTTGTTGGAAGCGGCCCGGCGCAGGAATGAGCCTGTGGATCATGTCCTGTTATATGGGCCGCCTGGCCTGGGCAAGACCACGCTCTGTAACATTATTGCCGCCGAGATGGGGGTCAATCTGAAAACGACCTCGGGTCCGGCCATCGAGCATGCCGGCGATCTCGCCTCTATTCTGACTTCGCTGCAGGAGGGCGAGGTGCTCTTTATTGATGAGATTCATCGACTCTCACGGGCCGTGGAGGAGCGCCTCTATTCGGCGATGGAGGATTTTGCCATCGATGTCGTCATTGGGAAGGGGCCGGGCGCACGCTCGCTGCGGATCTCTTTGCCTCCTTTCACAGTAGTCGGCGCAACGACGCGCGTTGGGGCCCTCTCTGCCCCGCTGCGTGATCGTTTCGGGGCCATCTATCGCCTGGAGTATTACAGTGTCGAGGCTCTCAAGCAGATTCTACGCCGTTCGGCGCGCATCCTACGCGTGCCCGCCGATGAGGATGGCATCGAAGAAATTGCCGCCCGTGCCCGGGGCACGCCGCGCATCGTGAATCGCTTGTTGCGGCGTGTGCGCGATTATGCTCAGGTCAAGGCCGACGGCGTCATCACGCGCGAGATTGCCCGCGCCGCTCTCGATGCCCTGGAGATCGATCACATTGGCCTGGACCTGACCGACCGCCATCTCTTGCTAACCATTATTCACAAGTTCGATGGAGGACCTGTCGGCCTCGAGACGCTGGCGGCCAGCACGAGCGAGGACCCGGAGACTATCGAGGATGTCTACGAGCCGTACCTGCTCCAGCTCGGCTTTATTGCCCGTACCCCGCGCGGGCGCGTCGCCACCCGCCTGGCCTATGAGCACCTCGGCCTGAATCCTCCAGCACCTGGCCTGGGTGGACGCTCTCCTGCCGCTCAGGGTCCTGCCGTCAGCGGTGGCCCCGAGCTGTGGACCGCCGGCGAGGCTCACGAGCGTTCTACGGCTTCCTCCGACTCCGAGGGCGAGTACTGAGGAAAGGGCGCGAGTGAAGACCCAGGTAGCCAGGTAACCCGGACTAGCGTGGCTGTTCACCGTGACCGAATTGGCAGCCTTACCAGGGATGAAGCTGACCGTTGACCACCTGGAACTTATAGGCTCGCTCCAGCACCTCTGGAGGAAAATGGCTCGCATCGGTGGTAGTCAGCAGCACCTGTTCATGGTCGAGGATGGCCTGCAGGAGTTGCTCCCGCCGTCGCTGGTCTAGCTCGCTGAAGACATCGTCCAGCAAGAGCACCGGCTCATCGCCGGTCGCGGCCCGCATATAGGCCAGCTCGGCGAACTTCGTTGCCAGGGCCACCGTCCGTTGCTGCCCGCGCGAGCCGTAGGTGATCACACTCATACCATTGACCAAAAACTCCAGATCGTCGCGGTGTGGCCCCAGTAAGCAGACTCCCTGTTGAATCTCCTTTTGGCGCACGGTGTGGAGCTGTCTCAGATAATGCTCCTGGGCCTCGGTGAGCGAGTGCTGCGGATGAGGCTGAAAGGAAGGGCGATAGACAATCTGCAGCTGCTCGCGTCCCCCGCTCAGTTGCTCCTGAAATGGGGCCGCCAGCTCGTTGAGAGCTGACAGCATGCGCTCGCGCTCGAACATAATCATCGTCGCCAGCAGCGTCAGGCGCTCATCGAGGTAGTCCAGCAGGCGGGGATCTTCATGGTAGTCGCGAATACGCTTGAGCAGAGCGGCACGCTGCATAATGATCTTCCGGTACTGCTGCAGCGCCTGGCAATAGCGGGGCCGCACCTGACATAGACTGCGGTCGATAAAGCGTCGGCGCTCGTCGGGCGAGCCATCGACCAGATGGAGATCGGCGGGCGCAAAGAGCACGTTGGTCATGCTGCCGATGAGGTCGAGTGCCCGACGTGGCACCTCGTTGATCTTGATGCGCTTGCGCTGCGTGCCGCCGGGCCAGTGAGGCGGGCGAGTAGCCTGCTCGCCGCTGCCCAGCAGTGGGGGGGTCGGGTCGAAAATGACGATTTCCACGTGCAACTCGCCGTCGCGCCGCCGGATGCGCGCATCGAGGCGGGCCAGATGGTCGGGCGCATACCAGTTGACCACCTCGCGATCTGCCGAGGCATGAAAAGAAGTACTGGTTGCGATCATCGAAACGGCTTCGAGCAAGTTCGTCTTGCCCTGAGCATTTTCTCCGCAGAAGAGAAAAAGGCCCGGCCCCAGCGACAGATCCAGCTGTCTATAGTTGCGAAAATCGGTCAGCGCGAGATGTACGAGGTGCATCGACGCTCCATCTACCTACCTGTCTCCAATAAAAAGAGGTGCTGCCTTGCCGTGCGGCAGGCAGGGCAGACAGACAATCCGGCTGGCCTGCCTGGCCCCGCTCCGCTCCCAGGTGCCGCCGCCGCCTGGCCTCTGATGAGCATGCTCGGAGAGCTAGCGGATGCCCTCACCTGTCCGAGGCGAGACCCAAGCGGGGCGAGCAGGCCCGCCAATCAGCTGCGATTCGTGTGCATCGGCATAATGACATACGTATACTCGGTGGCATCTACCGGACGCAGCACTCCGGGGCGCATCGGCGAAGTGACCTCCAGAGCCACCTCTGGCGCATCCAGGACGTTGAGCACATCGACCAGATAATCCACATTGAAAATAATCTGGATCTCCTCGCCGTCAACGGCGGCATTGAGCGTACTGGTCGTATCACCCAAATCCTCAGCGGTCGCCTCAATCGTCACTGTGCCAGTCTCCGAGCCGTTGGCGCCTTGTGGCGAGATCTTCAGGCGCGTAATATTCGAACTATTGCGCGCGAAGAGAGCGGCGGCCTTCACACGCTCAGTCAGTGCCTTTGTCTCCAGCACCGCACGCGTCTTATACTCCAGGGGGATAATGGCGCGATAGTTCGGGAAGGTCCCGTCGAGCAGGCGAGAGACCAGGTCGATCTGCTCCGTATGGAAGAGCACCTGGCGATGGTTGGGGGTAACGATCATCTCGACCGGGCCCTCGTTGGGCAAGATGCGCGCCAGCTCTGTCAACGTGCGGGCTGGAATCAAGATATCCTCGCGCGGCTCGGTCGCCCCTGGTAGCGGGGCCGTCCGTGTTGCCAGGCGGAAAGCATCGGCGGCCACAAAGGTCACCTTCTCTTCACGGACCTGCACCAGCACGCCTGTAAAGACGGGACGCGACTCATCCTTCGCTGCAGCAAAGGCCACCTGGCTGATCATCTCCTTGAGCAGGGGAGCCTCCAACAGAATCGGCGGCTCGCCCCCCTCGGCAGTTGGAATCAGCGGAAACTCGGAGGGGTCCATGCCCTTGACGTTAGTATTGATGCCCAGGCCCAGACACTGCAGATTGACCACGTGGGTATCCGGCTGGGCCGTCACCTGGACCGATCCCTGGGGCAGGCTATTGACCAGCTCCGTGAAGAGGCGGGCCGGAACGGTCGTTGTTCCCTCCTCGTCGATCTGGGCCTCAACCCAGCAATTGATACCGATCTCCAAGTTGGTCGCTGCCAACTTCAGCCGCCCCTGCTCTGCGCTCAGCAGCACATTGGCCAGGATCGGTAGGGTGCTGCGGCTTGAGACGGCGTGGCTTACCACCGAGAGACCACGGCTCAAATCCTGCTGCTTACAAGTGAATTTCACGTTCTTCCTCCAGATACACCATTATGTCCTCGATTAGTATATCCTATGGGGTCGAGGGCTACAACAGTCAAGCCCTTTTGTCGCTATGCTTGCGGCCTGGCACGTTCCGCTCGGGGACAGGCCTGCCCTCAAGCTCCTGACCGCCCTTGCGAGTGGCGAGCAGAGAGCATCCAGCCCTCTCCCTTGCCATTCACTGTCCATTGCAATGGGTTCTGTTTTGATCATTCTCAGGGGCCAGCGAGGGAACGGATAGGTGGATAGGTGGCAGCCTGGTGGCACTCCTGGCATTCCTGGCTGCCATATGCAGGGCAGATCAGACCTTATCATTATCCTCGCCGAGCAGAGGGGGCGCCTTATAGAGCCGGGCCGGGGTCTCAGAGAGGCGCAGTGGTGAGCCGACCAGCTTGATCGTACCCGCCGTTGGATGCTCGCACTCCCAGACGAAGCCGCGGGCCTGAATATGTGGATCACTGAAGACTTCGCTTACCTTGTTGATCGCTCCGCAGGGGATGCCGGCCTCGCGCAGCTCATGCAGCCAGCTCTCGCTATCCTTCGTGAGCAGCAGCTCCTGCAATATCGGAATCAGCGCCTCGCGGTTGCGTACGCGCTGAGGATTCGTAGCGAAGCGCGGGTCATCGGCCAGCTCCTCGCGACCGAGCAGGCGGCACAGCGAGCGGAAGAGACGATCGTTGCCGCAGGTGATCACAATATAGCCATCGCGGGTGCGGAAGGCCTGATAGGGCACGATATTGGGGTGTCCATTGCCATAGCGCTGGGCTTCCTCGCCTGAGATCAGGTGATTAGAGGCCACATTACCCAGCAGCGTAATTGTGGCTTCCAGCAGAGAGATATCGATATACTGCCCGCGGCCTGTGCGATCGCGCACGCGCAAAGCCGTCAGAATAGCGATACAGGCGAAAGTGCCGGCAGTCAGGTCGCCGACGGGTGTGCCCACACGCATCGGCTCTCCATCGACCTCGCCGGTCACCGCCATGATGCCTGACTCAGCCTGTGCAACAAAGTCATAGCCGGCGCGCTGGGCATAAGGGCCAGTCTGGCCATAGCCGCTGATCGAGCAATAGATCAGGCCGGGATTGAGCGCGCGCAGATCCTCATAGCCCAGACCGTAGCGGGCTAGCGTACCGGGGCGGAAATTCTCCACCAGAACGGTCGCCTTCTTAATCAGCTCTAAGAGGCGTTGGCGGTCGTCTTCGCGTGTGAAATCCAGGGTAATGCTCAGCTTGTTGCGGTTGAGTCCCAAATAGTAGGCGCTTTCGCCGGCGATGTAGGGCGGACCAAACTGGCGTGTATCGTCGCCTTTGCCTGGCTGTTCAACTTTGATCACCGTGGCCCCCAGATCGCCGAGAATCATTGTGCAATAGGGGCCAGCCAAAACGCGCGAGAGATCGATGACGAGGACATCGGAGAGAGCTGCTTCCATAATCATTCTTCCCTTTCGCTTTAAGCCTGTCTAAGCTGTCCCGTTGCCTGTTGCCTGTATAGCGTGCGGCGGCATGGGAGGGCGCTGGCATAGCGGGAGCAGGCTCCTGCCTGGCCTGGCTGGCAACTATCCAGCCGGGTAGAGAGCGAGCGAGGGCGCGTCGCTGCCGAAGCGAAGGTCTGCGCCAGCCCGCGCCATCGCCATACAGACAGTTAAGCGGAAGGAGCAAGAGCCTGTCAAGTCATCGTGCTAGGGGGCAGGATGGGATGGCGGTGAGATGGAAGGCAAGGCGCCGCCCGGGGAGCCTTGAACATCAGGGTCGGGAGTTCTCTGCGGCTCGCGTGAGTGTGCGGAACCACCGGCCAGGTAATCCTGGAGCACCTGACGCAGCTCGTGAACGATCTGCTGGAGAGGGCCGCTCAGGTAGAGGCCTCCGGGCACATGGTGGGCTAGCTCGCTGTGGTAGAGAAAAGCCTGACCCCCGAAAACTAGCAGCGGACGCGGCTCAGACAGCTCCTGCAGACGGCGCGCCAGGTCGATCAGAGTCGCCACATAGGCCGGCATTGTAACCGAGATGCAGAGCATGACCGGCTGCATCTCGCGCACCACTTCCAGCAGGCTGCTGGTCTCGATGCTCTGGCCGAGATAGATTGTACGCATACCGGCGCGGCGCAGGAGCAAGGCGAGCATCAGCGGGGCCAGTTCGTGAGGTTCGCCCGGCGCGCAGCCGCAGATGATCAGCGGCCCACGATTCTCGTTCACCGAAATATAGAGGAGGTTTGTGAGGAAGCCACGCAGGAAGTTACTGGCAAAATGCTCGATGGCCACGCTGAGCCGACCTGTCTCCCAGAGGTGACCGACCTGCCAGAGCACTGGCGTCACGACCTCGGCACAGACCTGCTCAACCGGATAGAGGGCCAGCAGCGAGGCCAGGAGACGCTGGGCCCGGATGTCATCCAGGCACTTAAAGGCATCGATCAGCTCCTCCTGTACTCTGCGAATATTGTACAAGGTGGAAGGGAGACCGGAGGGGCGGTTGCTGATGGCAGCCGGGCTGGCGCTGCTCAGGAGCTGTGGCTCTGTCGTTGTTTGGGGACTGCTGCCTCCTTCGGGACAGGTTGGCGCTGCCAGCGGCAGGGCGACGTGAAAGGCCGGACGTCGCTCGTCTGGCAACTCGGTGGCCATCTGCTGGAGCTGGCGCGCTTTCTGATATTCTTCCTCCAGGTGGCGCCAGAGGGCCACGGCCTGGCTGATGGCCATACCGCTGTCAACGCGCTCTTTCAGCCAGCGAATGAGGGCAATATCACGCTCAGAATAGAGACGATAGGCGTTAGTAGCTCGCTCCGGTGAGAGAATGGCGTAGCGACTCTCCCAGGCCCGCAGCGTGGGCGCCGGCACTCCAGTCTGCTGGACGACGGCTTTGGTATTGAAGAGGGGGCTGTCTGAATAGCGCTCCAGCTCGGGCCGTTCGATATGCCCGCTTTTTCTATCCATCACTGCAACGCGCTCCGATCTGGCCTGGCGAGCGGCTTGGCCGGGCGGTCGATGCCGCTGACTACCACAACTATAGCATATCATAGCACGAACCGACCACATGTTTGGTCGGGCTGGCACCGCCTACCATATGGCCTATAGGGTCTATCTCTAGAGAGTACTCCCTCCCCGCTCTGCTTGTCAGGCGGAAGGAGCGAGCGGACTCATGCTTGACAAAGCGCTTGTGGGCTTGCTATCATGACAAAGCATCTAAAGTATCGCTCTCAGGTGTCGCGGTCTGGCCCTGTAAATGTCGCGCTGACCGCGCACTTCAAAGAAGCATCCGCTCCCGCCCAGGCGTGGGCGGCAAGACCGCCCGTGACGGCAGGGCGTGTCAGGTCAATCAGGCCAGGATTTGCCCCGCACCAGACGGTCTGTCTGGTCGAAGGTCGCGGCTGAGATTAACGTGCCTGGCCTGGTACAAGGAAAGAGACGCGCCCCTCTCCAGGCCCTAACTGAGACCTTACCAGATTGCGACTGGCCGTGTGCAAGCTGTTCTGCCAGACAGGCTTGCTCGCTGAGGGACAGCTCAGGGGCTGCAGGCAGGCAGGCAGATAGAGAGGCAGAACAGGCTGAGGCTGCTCCTCCCCGAGCGAGGACGCGCCGTGCCGCTCCTTCTCTTTGGAGCAGCAGGCGCCACTTTACCGGCTCGGTGCTGTCCAGCGCTCGATCAACGATGGAGGTAAGCGAGTATCATTGTGTGCACGGCCCGGGAACTGTGCCGAAGGCCTCCACCCACGCCTTCGACGTATCCCGTTCGCAGATCTGCGTGCCTGCAGTGACTCGTCCTGGCTGGTGGCTCAGAGCAGGCAGCGAGACAGAGTAGCGATTGACGCCTGGAGAAGGTGGTTGCCGCACAGCGTTGATGAGCGGAGGTAGAGGTAAAGGAGCCGAACAGAAGCGATGTTCGCAGTTATTAAAAGTGGTGGAAGACAATTCAAAGTTGAGGTAGGCGAGACCCTAGAGGTCAATCGCCTCCCCGTGCAGGAGGGCACCCAGATCCACATTAGCGAGGTCCTGCTGCTCGCAGACGCTAATCGCACTGTGATCGGGCGCCCACTCGTGGAAAACGCCAGCGTCCTGGCCACCGTCAGGAAGCATGCACGGGGTGATAAAATTGTCGTTTTCAAGTATAAGTCGAAGAAGCGCTATCGTCGTCGCCAAGGTCATCGCCAGGAGATTAGCATCCTGACCATCGATGACATCCTGCTCGACGGAGTGAGCCTCGTAACCGGCCAGACCTCCACGGCAGCTGAGCAGGGTACGCCGCTGTCGGGGGCGGCTCTGCAACCCGCGGCTGAGGAGCAGGGAGCTGCCGCCGAGACTCCTGCTGGCGCCTCCGAGGAGGAGGGGCAGGCCAGGACTCGTCGCCGTCGTCGCGTACGGCCCCAGGAGGGTGAAGCTTCTCAAGCCTCAAGTGAAGAGTAGAGTAGAGATCGTGAGGTTTACCAGCTATGGCGCATAAAAAAGGTGTTGGTAGCTCGCGCAATGGTCGCGATAGCAAGGCGAAGCGCCTGGGTGTGAAGCGCTACGATGGTCAACTTGTATCCGCCGGGACCATTATCGTACGCCAGCGCGGTACGAAGATCAAGCCCGGCGATAATGTGGGTGTCGGGCGCGATTACACGCTGTTTGCGCTCATCGATGGGTATGTGAAGTTTGGTCATGCCTCGCGCACTCAGCGCAAGGTTAGCGTCTATCCAACCTTCCCCGGGCGGCCCTCTGTTGAGGAGTTGGTGGCTCAGGCTCAGGCTCAGCTTGAGGCTGGGAGCTAGCTGCCTTTCTCTACCTGAGCGGGGAGCAAAAGATAGCGATAGCGCAGCACTCCAACCGCTTACGCTGGCCAGTGCCGGCTTGGCGATCGCTGTCCCGAGCCAGGGGCTGCCAGGGCAGGACAGGTTAGTACTCAGCAGACGCAGAGAGAGCAGGTCAGGCCAATCGTCTGCCTGCTCTCTCTCTTTTGTTGCGGGGACCAGGCTATGACATCCATGCCATAGCCGGCCCGGCCCGACCCGGCCACTATGCTCGCTGGTGGCCTGCCAGGGCCTCACTCACTGGCGAGTATTGGCCGGACAGGTTACCACGATCTGATGTGTTCGCCGGTCACTCATCAGGCTACAGGTCTGGCCGTTAATGGTCGCTGTGCCATTGCAGCCTACTACCAGCGTGCCATTGACGTTACAGTCGAGCGGTGTGTTGATGACCTCACCGTTGATCGTAGCAGCGATGGCTACGCCCTGTGGCGTGCGCTGAACCTGCACGGGATCAGGGACATGCAGCAGCCTGGTACAATTGAGGCCATCAGCTTCGAAGGTTGTAATGAAGCGCTGTGCCAGGAAGGTGAAGAGTGAGTTAGCCGCCGCTGGATCGGGCGAAGGGCGTGTTTTCGTGAGCGAAGCATCGACGAGCAGGCGTAGCGGGGCGATGGCCAGCAGGTTGGCGCAGTACAGGGTTGTGCTGGCAAAGACCTGATCGCGTACCTGGGGCTGGTCGACGCCAGCGCGGTAGGCGTTGAGCTTGGCAAGGTTAGGGTGACCGGCAACGGTCACCATCGGGTCACCATTAGGAACCAGGGCGACGGGGGCCCGCTGCCAGACAGCGGCCTGTAACTCGTTGAGTGGCAGGGCAGTTGTCATCTGGCCTGGATCAGCCAGATCGGGAGCCATCCAGGGTGTGCAGCCCAGAGCGCCATCCAGCCCGAGCGCCAGCAGACGGTTATCACTGCCATTCACCTGGGGCTGGGCATGCTGTAGGACGGCGATGGCATGGCGTGTCATCTGAGCCGTGCGCCCATCCCTGGTAACCAGATAGGCCGTCGTCACATTATCGCTCTGGTCCTGGTCTACCAGCGCAAAATCACGCACGCTGGGGCAGGGAAGGCCGTCGCGTGCCCGTCCTAGCGGTGGCGGCTTCAGCTTACCAGCACGGATGGCCTGGTTGGCGGCAGCAAAGAAAGCGGGCGCATTGCAATAGGCGAACTGACCAAAGAGCGAGCCACGGATGCCATTCACGCAGTGGCCTTCGGCCAGACTATTACCACCGCTGCTGCGCAGCGTCAAATTCTCGCCGTTGAAGCCGAACCAAAGTGCCACAATACCCCCTGCGGGCAGTTGCGGCACTACAGGGACAAGCGCCTGCTTCTGACCCCGATCAACCACCAGGGGATTGTAAATAGCGATTCGTCCCGTTGCTGGATCAATCACCGCTGCCTGGACAAAGGCCGCCTGATCAGGATTGGCCTCGTGGCAGGGACCGCGGGCCGGATCAGTGGCCACGAGCTGATAGGGCGTGGCCAGACCGCGCGCCGTGAGCGGGTGGAACGGCACAATCAGCGTACAATCGGTATTGGCGGGCGCGGCGGCGTGTGAACCGGTGAGTCGTGGAGCCAGGTAGAGAGCGCCGCCCGTGAGAGCCAGAACCAGCGGCACCGCGATCCCCACCAGCATCAGCGGAGAGAAACGTCGACGCCTTCGTCGGCGTTCGGACCCCAGGCCGGCGACAGCCGGCTTGGCGGCCTCTTTGAGCAGTGACTTCATTGAATTTCAGACCCCCTTGAGGGCGCCAGTCTGCTGGCGTGCTGACTGGTACCCTCTTGCATCCTGCTGAAATGCGGTGAAAGAATCCTGCATTGAATAATGCATGTTGATCAATGCGATCTGGATGAGATAATACCTTGAGTCCCTGCCGATTCTGAGACTTCTGCCAGAAGTTGGCAGGAAAGTACCATCAGGCGGTTAAGATGGCGAGCGCGAGCAGAGAAGCGGCAATATGCCGAAAAGAGGCAGGGTCAGACTCCAGCCTTGGGCGGAGGACCGGGTGCTAGTCGAAGGGCCTCTCCTTTTTGCTATACTATGCATTGAAATTTCTTCTCATCCGGCCAGCGGGCCAGCCAGGTAGCGGGCTGTTCTGCCTTCCTGATGCACTGGCAGTCAGGAAGCTCCTTCAGAGGAGTAGAGGAAGCGCTGCAGGTGAACCGTCTGCGGCGGCTTTCTCTTCTTGCAAGCATAAGTGAAGAAGAAGAAGAGGCAAGGCAGACAGTGGGAGGAAGGACCGTCTTCCGCCCGGCAAGAGGCGCAGGTCGGAGCGCTGGCCCCGCCGAGAGCGGGTGTCGTGGCGGCCACTCAGCTCGTGAGGCCATGTGAGCGCGGGCGGGGCAGGTACGAAGGCGAGCAAATATGCTTGCTCAGCAACAAACGTGGAAAGTGGCTCTACTCGCAGCCCAGCCAAGCGAAAGGAACGAAACAGCATGCGAGCAATCATCAGCGTAGCCAATCGCGAGCATCTAGACGAGCTAGGCCATGCCCTGGCAGAGCGCCAGGTGACCATTTTTGCCACTGGAGGAACCGCGGCGGCTCTGGAAAGCGCTGGCGTAGCGGTTCAACCGGTCAGCAGTCTCATCCAGTTCCCCGAGATCCTGGGGGGGCGTGTCAAAACGCTGCACCCCCACATTTACGGGGGCATCCTGGCGCGGCGCTCTGATCCGGCCCACATGCGTGAACTAGAAGCACATGGCATTGCCCCCATCGATCTGGTGGCTGTCAATCTCTATCCTTTCATCGAAACCGTTGCCCGTGAAGACGTGAGCCTGGAAGAAGCCCAGGAGCAGATCGACATTGGAGGCGTTGCCCTCATCCGCGCCGCCGCCAAGAATTTCCAGGATGTCCTCGTCCTGGTGCGTCCTCAGGACTACGAGCCTGTCCTGCAGGAATGGCAGGAGCGCGGCGAGGTCAGCCAGGAGACGCGGCGACGGCTGGCCGCCATCGCCTTCCAGTATACGGCCAGCTATGATACCGCTATCGCCGAATATTTGCGCAGCCGGGACACCGACTACTTCCCCGAAGAACTTACCCTGCCGTTGCAGCGCATTCAGACCTTGCGCTACGGCGAGAATCCCCACCAGCGTGCCGCCTTCTATCGCTGGGGAGGACTCTCGACCGTCAAGGACTATCGACCGGCGGTGGCCACTGCCGAAGTGCTGCACGGCAAAGAGCTTTCTTTCAACAACCTGCTGGACCTTGACGCAGCCCTGGCTGCCGCTGGCAGTTTCTCCGCTCCCACAGTCGCCATCATCAAGCATACCAACCCCTGTGGTCTGGCCTGCGGCGATACCCTGCTTGAAGCCTATCGCAAAGCCCATGCCGGTGATCCGGTCTCGGCCTATGGCGGTATCATCGGCTGCAACCGGCCCGTAGAGGCTGACGTGGCTCAAGAAATTCACCAACTCTTCTATGAGGCCGTCATCGCGCCCGAGTTCACACCCGAGGCCCTGGCCATCCTCCGCCAGAAAAAGAACATCCGCCTGCTTGCCACGCATGCCCCTATTGATCCTTCGACCCTCAACGCCCAGATCTTCAAATCCGGGCGCTTTGACATCCGCAGCGTCAGCGGCGGTCTCCTCCTGCAGACAGCCGACTTCATTGGCGAGCACGAACTGGAATATCGCGTTGTCACCGAGCGCAAACCAACGCTGGAAGAAATGACCGACCTCATGTTCGCCTGGAAGGTCGTACGCCACGTCAAATCGAACGCCATCGTTCTGGCGCATAAGCTGGCGGTCGTGGGCGTGGGAGCTGGCCAGATGAACCGCGTCACCAGCGTGCAGCTGGCCGTCGAGAAGGCGGGAGAGCGTGCTCGCGGGGCTGTTCTGGCTTCAGACGCTTTCTTCCCCTTTGCTGACGGTGTCGAAGCTGCCGCCAAGGCCGGGGTGACGGCCATCATCCAGCCTGGCGGCTCCATTCGTGACGAGGACTCTATCCGTGTCGCCAACCAGCACGCCATCGCTATGATCTTCACCGGCAGGCGACACTTCCGTCACTAAGCGGGCGCTATCCTCTCTCCAGCTGCCTGGAGATCTTCTTCCCGAAGTGCCAAAACACAAGAGCAGCCGCTCCCCATTTTCGAGGAGCGGCTGCCAGGTATCTGCGGCATAAGGTAGGTACGGTCCCGACAACAGCGAGACCCTCAAATTAGCTCATCGCAGAAGAAGTAGACCCAAAGAATCGCCACAGCGAGGCCACCGATCAGCGTAAAGAAGCCGACGGCACCCGCCGCTGTATTGTTCGGGTCCTTGAAGGGATAGAAAATGATCAGGGCAAGCCAGACCAGTGTCAGGACAACCGTCAGGCTCAGCTTCGTAATAATCGGCGGGGACGGGTAGAAAATATGATAGAGCACCAGCACCAGCAGACCGATGATTGCCGCCAGCAGGAGCAGGTTAATCATCACCCCGCCGCCGAAGTCGAAGACCAGCGTCGGCTTTATGAAAAGAAAGCAGCAGATCCAGAGGATCGTCAGAATAATGCTGCCGATGACTTTGCCCTTTGGTGCAACAGAAATCACGTGACAAAGCTCCTTTCGCGGAGTACCCAGGGGGTCCGCGGCGAGGTCAAGTATCAGGCCCGACCTGCCACGCGAACAGCGTCGTTGCCCGGGATCTCAAGGCACGTCTCCTTTCTGGCACGTGCTTTCCGACTTCCTATTGTAGTCCTTAGCCGACGAGAAATCAACAGGAACCGACCTCTGGTGGCCACCCTGCCATCCAGGTAGACTCAGGACCGCCCACTGACGGCGCAGTAAGCGCGTGCAATGCGAGCAGCCACACGAGCATTATTGAGCAGTAGCGCGCAATTAGCCCGCAGGCTAGCGCCTCCCGTGGTCTCAGCAACCTGGCCCAGCAAGAAAGGCGTCAGGGCGGCCCCGCTAATTCCCTGGGCCTCTGCCCTGGCCAGCGCCGCCGCGATAGCCGCCTCCACCTGCTCGGCGGGCAGGGCTGCCTCCGCCGGCACCGGCGAGCAGACGAGCAAACCAGCTAAGCCACACTCCCAATGTGTGCGGGCAATGGTGGCCGCCTGCACCTCATCGTCGACGCGCTGCTGCAAGCGCAGACCGCTGCGCGGCGTATAGAAAGCTGGAAACTCATCCGTTTGCCAACCGAGGACTGGCACCCCTTGCGTCTCCAAATACTCCAACGTACGGGGCAGGTCCAGAATTGCCTTAGCCCCGGCGCAGACCACCAGCACCGGCGTTCGACTCAGCTCCATCAGATCGGCGGAGATATCCAGCGTACTCTCACCTCCGCGATGCACGCCTCCGATACCGCCAGTGGCAAAAAAGCGGATACCGGCCAGATGGGCGCAGAGCATCGTCCCGGAGACCGTCGTCGCCCCCAGCCGCCGACTCGCCAGCGCAAAAGCCAGATCGCGTCGACTCACCTTCAGCACATCCTGAGCCGTTGCCAGCTCCTCAAGGGCCGCTCTATCAAGGCCGACCATAATCCGTCCGGCGCGGATGGCAATTGTCGCCGGCACGGCCCCCTCCTCACGAACGGCCTCCTCCATAGCCAGGGCTGTCTCTATGTTGGTGGGATATGGCAGACCGTGAGCAATGACCGTGGATTCCAGGGCCACCAGCGGGCGACCCTCGACCAAAGCGTCGCGCACCGTGGGCGCAAGCGATAGATAACGATCAGCAGCAGCTGCTGCTGCAGAGAAAGGCATGCTCTCCCTCACCTCAACGAGCTAACATAGGCGGGTGCCGCGCTCAGCAATCCTGGAGCGGATGGAGACGTTCCCTCGCTCAGGATCTGGCGGGTGTCTCCTCGCCCCCTAGCGGGTTTGGAGCCTGGAACGCCAGTTGACGGATCAAGCCCGCCAACAAGGCCCCGCGCAGCACCAGCGAAGGAACGCGCAAAAATTCCTCGCGCAACACATGCATCTTCCCTCCCACTGGTCCAAGGCTATCCAGGGTTGGAAGGCCGGTCTGCATCAAGAGATTGGCATCCGAGACTCCCCCCTTGGCCTCAGCCACCAGCTCCAGGCCGAGAGCCTGCGCCTCCAGACGTGCCACTGCCACCAAAGCCCGCACCTGGGGAGTTGCCTGGTAAGGAACCCGGCCCCGAGTGCGTGTCAGGTAAGCCCGTGTGCCTGGCACACTGGAGCAAGCAGCGATCTGCTCCAGTGCCTCGGCGGCGGCCTCCAGTCCCTCTTGAGTATAGGCACGCACTGAAATCCAGCAACGGGCCATCTCGGGCACCACATTGAGCAGCTCACTGCTCCCGAGCCGCGTTACATTAAAGGTCACCCCTGGTAGAAGCGTATGCAGGTGATCGATTGCCACAATCTTATGGGCCAGCTCAATGACCGCCGAGCGGCCCCGATGTGGCTCAGCTCCCGAGTGGGCTGCCCGGCCACTGATCTCCAGCAGATAGCGGTCAGCGCCCTTGCGTGCCTCCGTAATGATCTCTGGCGAGCGTGTAGGCTCCAGCACCAGGCCGATGTCAGCCTGGCGAGCCAGCTCCCGAAGGAGCGGAGCGCTCGATGGAGATCCCATCTCCTCATCGCCGTTGAAGACCAGGCAGATCTCCCCGAAGTCCGCAAAGTGCGACTCCAGCAGAGCGCGCAGGCTATAGAGAGCCATGATGACGCCCGACTTCATATCAATCACACCGGGACCGAAAGCCAGCTCGCCATCGCGGCGGAAAGGGCAGGCCAGCGCGGAGCCTGGAGCATAGACAGTGTCGACATGGCCCACCAGCAGGAAGCGCCTACCCTCGCCGGGGCGGCTTCCGCGGAGGCGGGCCACCAGATGGGGTCCATACTGGCCACCGTCGTGGAGAGTCACCGAACAACCGAGCGCTTCCAACCAGGAGCGGAGGTAGCCCATAATGCGTGTGACCCCCTCGACCTGGCCAGTACCCGAATCGATATTGACCAGCAGGGCCAGCCGCTGCAGCATCTCCTCCTCATAGTGCTGCAGGGCCGTGAGGTAGGCTTGCGAGAATGTGACTGACATAGTACCTGTTCACGTGAACCAGGGCCAGAGACGGGAACCGAACTGGCCGCAGCGAGAGAGAATAGCGCGAGAGGCGCCGCGCAGTTCAGTTGCTCTTATTGTATCGTCCACAGCGGAGCGGCTGCAAGCCAGATGAGTCAGATCGAGCGGGGAAGAGGCGTCGCCGGGAGGGCACCGGTTGCCAGGGAGAGCGTCATGCCGAGGTGAGGGCATCGACACGAGCCACGAGTGCGAGGGGGTAGGCGAAGAGAGAAGAGAGCGAGGAGACCTTACCTGGGCCGGGTCCAGGCGGGCCTGTTTCTGGAGAAGAGCGAAGATACAGGCAGCCAGGCAGGAGCAAGAGCAGTCAGTCGAGGCAGGCAGGTGGAAGCGCCGCACCACCTTAAGCGGCCTGAGCGCGCAGCTGGCCCTGAACAATGCGAGCAAGGCGCTTATAGGCCAGACTCAGCAGAGAAGCATGGCGTCCGCGCTCCGCCGGGTCGGCGGGCAGCTCGCGCTGGTACTGCCGCAGATCGATACCGACCTCCAGAAAGGCACGCTGGAGCGCCGTGGGCTGCGGACCAAAATGCATGCGGTTGGCCAGGTCCATGAGAAGAGCGGTGCGCTGCTTCTCAGGAAAGTTGACAATCTCGTGCGCCAGGAAAGAGAACAGCCATTCCTCGAAGACATGATCGAGGACAGCCTCGAACTGATCGGGGTCGGAGGAGAGTGAACTGGCGCGCTGAGCGGCGTAATCTCGCTGTATAATATAGATGAGACAATGGTCACGGCGCCAGAGATCGCGGAAACAATTGTAGGCCACGATCAGGCCCAGGTGCTCTAGCGAATCGATAGGTGCCACCTCTCCTCGTTCAGCTCGTCGTGCGTAGTTCAGCAGGCGCATCATTGTCTCCTGGACGATGTCGGTCACGATCTCATCGCGCTGCCTTGACCAGGAAGAGAGAGAGGAAGAGTGGACCCAGTGAGCCACTCTGGGGCGTAGGATGCAGTAGAGCTGTTCCCAGGGCATGTCGCTGCCAAAGACCTCGGGAGAGCTGCGGCAGGAAGAAACCGAACGCAGAGTCATAAGCGCTTCCTTTCGCCTCTGACCAGCAGAGGTTGGTCTACGCACAAGAATCGCGAAGAGGGCCTCCGGGAGAAGCCAGCGAGCCGCTCTGGAGCAAGCCGAAGCGAGCCAGGCGAGTGCGCCGCGGTGACCCGGAGGCGCTGAGCGCCTTCCCCTCTTGATCCCTGCCACGCCAGCGAGCAACGCTCCCTGAACCAGGAGAAGGAGCTGAATATAAAGAAATCTGGGAAAGGTCAAAGATAATCTTAGTATGCATCAGTAGTATACAGCAGAAAACTTCTTTCTGTCAAGAGGAGTCTTCCTTAAAAGTCATAAAAGTTGACATAGAGCTAAGGTTTCGTTATAATAGAGACATGGGAGCATAGGGACGGTAGAATGTTTGTCATTGTTACGACGTTTGCAGCACTTGCACAGCGCATTGTAGGTGGAGAGGGGGCGAGGTGGTTGCCCTCGCGCGTATCCCGTTGTCAGTTCAAGCGTGTGCAAGCGGGCGTATCTGCTCTTCTGCTTGCTTACTAGCTCGCTTGCCGCTGTTGGAGAAGGAAGGACGCTTTGCCTGGTGAACCAGGAGAGGAGGACAGGATGGATGATCGCGTGCTCCAGAGTATTCGCAAGCATCTGCAGCAGCCAGAGACCTGGGAGAGGATTCGGGGCTATCTGCAGCTCGTCAGCGAGAAGTTGACGGTGACGATCGGTGAGGCAGCCCAGCTCTTCGATTTTACAGAAAACCAGCTGCGCGACTGGGAAGAGCGAGGTCTGCTTCGTCCTCTGCGCTCTCGCCCGAATACTGGCCAGCGGCGCTATCCGCCCACCGAGCTGGAGAAGCTGGCGATCATTCGCGATCTGATCAATGCTGGCTACCCGCCTGGGGCTATTCCCCTCAATATTGCGGAACTCTGGCATTCGCTCGGGCCTGCCAGCTTCAATGGAGGAGGCAATGCCGGGGCTGGCGCTGGTGGCCAAGCGGCTGCCGCCTCTGTGCCGCTTGATCGGCGCGTGGCTCAGACGGACAGCGCCCTCCTCTGGCGCTATTTTGCCAGTCAGGCTCTTCATCATGCTTTGCTGTTACTCTGTGAGGATCTCTCTCGCAGCCATGCGGCGATTCTTTTGCCGCGTCACGCTCCCGACGATGGTCGACTTGGGCAACCGCGCCTGCCCGAGGAGCTGGCTCGACTGGGTGAGTCCCTGATCGGCTGGCTCAGTCATGGTCGCTCCCTGCACCTCTTTCTTGAGGCAGCCCCCGCCTTCGAGTATCCCAGCGATTTCCGCGTTCAGCCCCTGCTCGCCGAGGGAGAAACCTGGCCCGCCGACCCTACACTGCTGGTTGTTCCACGCCAGATGCACTCGTTGAACCTGCAGCGCCCGGTCGTCCATCTTGTGCGCCGCTTGCTAGCCCCGCTCTATGCCTGTGCCGCTCAATGGACAACCTATTTCGCACCTGATCTGCGCAACTGGCTCTATCCCGCGCGTGCCTTTCCCAGGGGCATAGATCCCTCTGATACCGTGCTCAATGGCCTGATGGATCTGATTATTGCCTTGGGAGGGCAGACGCCTGCGGGTGATGATCGCTGGCATTGTTGTTGCCTGATGATGCCTGAAGATCCAGCGGCCCCTCCAGGACAGCAGGTCCTGATGGTAATGGCCTGCAGCCGCAATTCGCCCCATCGGGCAGGCCAATCGCGTATCTTCCCCAATGAAAGCCATGTTTATTTCCGCGCGTTGCGCTGCCCCTATCTCCTCTATCGCCCTCACCTGGCAATCCGCGACAGCGCGGGTCTCTCGCAATGGCCTGAGCACTTTGGCGGCGGTGGCTCTGCTGTGGCCATCCCCATTGGCTGTCAATCTGGACCTGCTCTTGGGGTCCTCTATGTCTTCGCGATGACTCAGGAGGCTTTTTCTGAGGATGATCTGCGCTTGCTGCGCCTCATGGGCTTGATCGTGGAAGACCTGCTCTTGCTCTATCGGGCCAGACTCGATGCCATGCAAGGTCTGGAGCAGCTGGTGAAGGCGCCCGAGGTCGTGAATGACTCCTTTATCAATTTCCTCTCTGAGAATGAGTTTATCCGTGATCTGGAGATCTTGCTGGCACACTTGCAGCAAGAGAGTGCTCTGGCTGGGGATGGGGCCGTGAGGGCCGGAGCGGAAGCGAATCATGAGCGACAGGGAGAGCGCTTGTCTACTGCTGTGTCGAAGGGTTCTCCATCCGCAGTGGACCCTGGAGCCGCTGAGTTGCTCTATCTCTTTCCGCTACGCGAAGCGGGCGAATTGGAGACCCTTTCGATTATTGCCCTCGATATTGACAACCAGAGCCAGATAGTCCGTCGCTATGGGGAGCTGGCCCTGCGCAATCTGACTCAGGCCATCGGCCAGCGCATTCAGCGGCAGCTCGTCGATTGCCGCCTCTACCATATCTATGGTGGACGCTTTTATCTGCTCCTCAAGAATATTTCTTTAGAACGGGCGCGGCAGATCGCGCAAACCCTACGCCAGGCCCTGCGGCGTCCCTATCGAGTCGAACTTCTGCAACAGTCGGTCTGGCAGTTGGAGCCGCCCGAGACCAGCGTGGAACTGCTGGATGTGAGCGTGCGCCTCGGAGTAACGCTCTATCTGCGGACGAAGCTGATCGAGCTGCTCCAGCGCTATGCCGCTGCTCCAACCTCGACCCTGGCTGAGGTGCGCAGCCTGATTGTCGGCGACCTTGATCAGGCCCTCAATCTGGGTCAGGAGGAGGGCGGCGATTGCGTGATCAGCTGGGACCCCCAGGCTGAGGACCGTGGCCCCCATGTTCGACGCTTTATCCGCCTGGCCTCCCCCAACGGCTTGTAACCTGCCAGGCTCCTCTGTCTGACGGGCGGGCCACGCTGCCCATTCATCCCGGCTCGCCCGTCTGCTCCTTTGCTCTCTCTGGCCGTCCCGCGCGAGCATTGCCTACAGTCCTCCCTCCCCCCTGCCATCTATCCCTCGTCGACAACGAGTTTTTTGGCTTCCCGCTCTGATAACGGTACCGCAATCGCTTCCTGCTGCGATTGACGGCGAAAAGTTCTCCTCCTGAGACGTTATACTCATGTGAAAGTGCTATTTAAAGGCAAAGGCTGTAACACAAGAAGCCCGTGCTTGATCCTTCACTTCGTTATACAAGACGACTGTGGAAAGGGCGCGGGAACCCCGTGAGGTTGGAAAGGAGTTGGTATGATGGCGCTCAAAGTATTGCTCCTCGGGAGGCCGGGAAGCGGCAAGACGACAGCCGCTCACTATTTTCTCCAGCGTGCTGCCGTGGCCGGTCTGCGGGCCACGCATGTCGACGACTACGATCTGCTGGAAGAGAAATGCCAGGCCGATGCAGAGCAGCGTCGTTTTCGACCATTGATCGTGAATGGTCGCTACTGTGGCTTCGATGTGCTGGACTTCAGAGTCATGGATGAGGTTCTTCTGGAGGCTGAGGTCCGCGTTGAGCAGCATCTTGCCCGCTATCCTGACAACGGTCTGGCCATGCTCGAATTCGCGCGCGACGATTACCTCCATGCCCTCCACCTGTTCAGCCCCCGCTTTCTGCGCGATGCCCGGCTGCTCTACTTTCGCATCGATGTGGAGACGGCCATTCAGCGCGTGCGTCAACGCTACTGCCAGACTGGTTGTCAGCTTGTCTCGGAGCAGATTCTCCGCAGCTATTACCGCGATGATGGCTTTGTCGACCAGCTCTCTCTGATTAAAAAGGATTTTTCCTTGAATCAGACTATAGAAATTTGTGACAATAACGAAACTTTGCAACTATTTTTACAGCGCCTGGATCGTTTCTTTGAGCTGCTCTTGAGGCAAGAGGCCAGGGCTGGTCTGATCTGCTAATGCTCAATCCGGCGACGCGCTCCTGGCGGCTGGACCGGCGTGCTCGATGGTGCGAGCCGGGCATGGCTTGAGTTGAGCGCGGCGGGTCCAGGGATGTAAGCCACACTGTGGTGTCCCTGGACCCGTCACCGCTGAGGGAGGTGTGGACGAGCCATTCGCTTCCTGCTGTTGCTATGTCAGGCGTTCCCTGTTCTCGGCTGGAAGCGGAAGAGGACCAGGCCGAGAGCAAAGCAGAGAAGACCGTAGATGACCAAAGCGAGGATGTTCGGCAGCACCTCGGCCAGCGTGCGCCCGCTGATCATCAGGCCGTTGAGCGCCTCCATAGCCCAGGCCACAATACCCACGTGGGCCACGGCCTGCAGCCATTGAGGCTCCAGCCAGAGTGGCCACCAGGCCCCGCCGATGGCCGAGGTCGTCAGGGTGACGATGGTCAGCACCGGGGCGAGCTGGCGGCGCGTTCGCACCAGCGAGACCAGCAGGATGCCGAAGCCGGTCATGGCGAAGCTGGAAACCACCAGCAGGATGATCACCCCAGGCCAGTTGCTGACGTGCAGCTTGAAGACGAAGCTGCCGATCGCGAAGAGGATCAGAAGCTGTAACATGGTCACCAGGAACTGTGTGAGCAGCTTGCCGCCGAGCAGGGCATAGCGCTGCACCGGTGCGATCAGCAGGCGGCGCAAGGTACCGCTCTCGCGCTCCTCCAGAATGCTGCCCGCCACCGACTGCAGGCCAAAGAGAGCGAAAAGAATGGCGTAACCGGGCAAGGCCACGTCGAAAACGTTGACCTGGGGCGGCACATTGCCGGCGTGGAGGCTGGCCACCTGGGCAGCGGGCAGCTCCTGGAAGCTGGCTGCGCCCACAGTGCTGGCGATGCTCTGCGGGTTAACGCTGCCCGGCTCGCAATGATTGCCGGGCTGCTGACAGAGACGTTCAACCTCCTGAATGGCGGCGCTACCGGCAAAGGTGGCCGTGGCGAGCTGCCCGACGGCGCTCGAGACCAGGTTCTGTACGATAGCGCTGCTCGGGTCGTTGCTGCTCGGAATGGAATAGATCTGAACCAGGTTCTGCGTTGGCTCACCGCGTGCGGCAGCCTGTTGCAGCATAGCGGTCGTTCCCGCTGGAATGACCACGCCGGTCACGGCACCCTGTCCGTCGGCGACGGCTTTTTTGACGCCAGCGGCGTCGCCATAGCGTGTCAAATTGATCGTGAGCTGCTGACTATGCTGGTCCAGGGCCTTCAAAACCGTCTGACCAACCAGACCGTGATCCTGGTCGCTGACTGCCACCTGGATCGTGATGGTGTTCTGGCCAGTCCCATAGACGCCGTTGAGGGCGAAGCCGACTGTCGCAACGAGTACCAGTGGAACCAGCAGCATCCAGATGAAGGACCATCGGTCCTTCATCATTTGTAAGCAGTCTTTTTTCATAATTGAGAACATAGCTCGCATAGCCGCTCCATCTCCTAATCTGGCCGCATGTCTGAGGTCTGAGGATGGCGCCTCTCAGGTGAGCGCCATCCTGGGCAAGGCTGGGTCGACCGGGCTAGAGATCGCGCAAGGTTTTGCCGGTCAACTGGATGAACAGTTCTTGTAGTCCGTGGGGACGATAGACGGCGCGTGTCTGATCGCGCATGGCCAGAAGCTGCTCCAGCGTCCCCAATGCGATGATGCGCCCCTCGTCCATGATGGCGATACGCCGACAGAGTCGCTCGGCCTCCTCCATATAGTGGGTGGTATAGAGGACAGTAGTGCCGCTGGCGGCCAGCTTTTCGATGTTCTCGAAGATGTGCTCGCGCGACTGAGGATCAACGCCGACGGTTGGCTCATCCAGCAGCAAGACCCGCGGGCGATTCATCAGGGCCACGGCGAAGTTGAGTCGACGCAGCATCCCACCAGAAAAGTTCTTCAATGGCTCCTTGCGGCGCTCGTAGAGGCCGACAAATTGAAGCACTTCCTCGGCCCGGGCCTGGTGCTCATGGGCCGGCACGCCATAGAGCGAGGCGAAGAAATCGAGGTTCTCCAAGGCATTGAGATCGCGATAGAGAGCGATCTCCTGGGGTACCACCCCCAGCAGACGCTTGACGGCCTGGGTCTCTCGTCTTATAGAGTAGCCACAGACCACGACCTCGCCCTCGTCTGGTGGCAGGTAACCACACAGGATATTGATGATCGTGCTCTTGCCAGCCCCGTTCGGTCCGAGCAGACCGAAAATCTCACCTTCCTTGATACTAAAGGAGACGCCCTTGACAGCCTCTAGTTTGCCGAAGCGCTTGACGAGGTTGCGCACCTCAACAAGGGGACCAGCCTCAGAGCCGGCTGTCGCTGCAGGCGTGGTACGCGTCTCTGCCCTGGAACGTGTCTCTTGCTCATCTGTCACTCCTTGATACCTCCTCTCCTCTCTGCTGAGGTAACAATGTCTCTTTGCTTAAAAAAAGGTAGTACCTGTATGTATAAGCCTGATGGATCTGAGAGCATGGGACGCCTTCTATCCTGTATTGCTACTGGTTGGCGTCTCCAGTACCCTGTCACCGTTGCCTGGTTTTGGCTTGTGAGGGTAGTATAAAGAACAGCCAGGCTGGTAAGGAAGGATCGAAGGATCTATTTTGAACTGCGGCTGCACATGCGTTTATGCCTATGACAAAAGTCACAAATGGGGTGATGGGAGGGATGCTAAAGCCGGGCCGGACGGATGATCCTGCCGTGATATACTGAACTGGCTGATTGCTGATCAGGAGCCGGCCACTCTGAAGGAGCAGAGGAAGGGAGAGAGCTATGCGTTGCCCCTATTGCGGTCAGGTCAATACGGACGCCACACGCTATTGCCTGCGCTGTGGACGAGCCATCGGCACGGTGCAGCAGCCACCCCTGTCGATGCGGCCCCAGATAGCGCCAGCCGTCCCGCCGCCGCCGACGGGGTCTAGACCAGGGGGGCGGGGTCAGCCTGCCCGTCTGCCAGGTCCAGGCATCGTTGAAGCTACAGCTCAGCCCGCGGCCACGGCACCGCCGGGGGAGCCAGTGGCCGTCCCTGGCCCGCCAGCGGGCTTTCCGCCAAAGACGCTGACTCAATTGCAAGAATTGGCGACGGCAGCCCTCGCCTACACGGTGGGGAGCAGCAAACGAGAGGCTGGCAACAAAAAAGTCGTCGACATCATTTATCCCTCTTGCCCCGCCTGGCAGCAGGTTGCCACGCTCTACAAGGCTCTCTCTGAGCACGATGAAGAGCGCTACGATAGCGTAGTCATTCGTGGCTTCCGCGAAGAGAGCGATCTGAGCCTTGCCTTCAACAATGGGCGGCTTACCTTTGACCGGCGGGCGCGCCTGGGGGGACAGCTCATCAGGCGCTATCTGATTGAGACTCATCGCGGCTTCGAGGTCGACTCGCTGCGCATTGTGCTCACAGAGGAATGGCCCGCGGAGCAGCGGCGCACTTAGCCAGCAACGATAATTGGGCGAAGAAAGAGCAGAATAGCATGCAAGCCGTTGAAATTATAAGGAAGAAGCGAAACGGGGAAGCGCTCGCAACTGAAGAAATTAACTGGTTAGTGGAGCAGTACACTCACGAGGACATTCCTGACTACCAGATGGCTGCCTGGTTAATGGCGGTCTGCTGGCGAGGGATGGATGACCGCGAGACGAGCGATCTGACCCTGGCGATGGCGCGCTCGGGCGAGCAGCTGCATGTATGCGAGCGGTTGATGCCGGTTGTAGACAAGCACAGTACCGGTGGCGTAGGAGACAAGGTCACCCTGGCGGTAGCGCCACTGGTAGCCGCCTGTGGCGTGGCGGTGGCCAAAATGACCGGGCGCGGCCTGGGCCATACTGGGGGCACCGTCGACAAGCTGGAGTCCATCAGCGGACTGCGCACGGCCCTGACACGTGAGGAATTTCTGAGCATCTTGCAGGAGCATGGCCTGGTGCTCGCGGGTCAATCGGCAGAGCTGGCGCCAGCCGATGGCAAGATGTATGCGCTGCGCGATGTCACGGCAACGGTCGAGAGCATTCCCCTGATCGCGGCCAGCATTATGAGCAAGAAGCTGGCCGTGGGAGCCTCGCATCTGCTGCTGGACGTCAAGGTCGGGGCGGGTGCCTTCATGAAGACGCGCGAGGCGGCCCACGAGCTGGCGCGTATCATGGTGGAGATTGGTCAGCGTGCTGGCCTCTACACTGAAGCCGCGGTCACTGCCATGGAGCAGCCGCTAGGGAGGGCCGTAGGCAATGCTCTGGAAGTGGCCGAGGCCGTTGCCATCCTGCGCGGTGAGGGGCCGGCGGATGTCAGCCAGCTCTGTCGCCACGAGGCTGCTGAGCTGCTGGTCATGACCGGGGCCGCACCGTCGCACGAGGAGGCTGAGCGACGGGTGCAGGAGGCCATCAAGAGTGGGCGCGCTCTGGCCAAGCTAGCGGAGGTCTGCGAGGCCCAAGGGGGCGACCCGCAGCAGATAGAGCAGCCAGAGCGTCTGCCGCGAGCACCAGTGATCAGTATGCTGACTGCCCCACGCAGCGGCTATATTGCCGCTATCCATGCTGAGCGCGTCGGGCTGGCTGCGATGCGCCTGGGAGCGGGCCGCTTCAGGAAGGGCGATCCCATCGATCACCGCACCGGCCTGCTGCTCCAGGCCAAGGTCGGTGACTATCTCCAGGCGGGTGATCCTCTGGTCGAGATTCACGCGCGCAGCGAGGAGGAGTGCGCAGTTCTTCGTCAAGAGCTGCTTGCCTGTTATCGCTGGAGCGAGAACCCAGTCCAAAGCGGCCCGCTGATCTATGAGATTCTGACGCCCAGCCAGAAAGGGGCATCCTGAAGCTGGCTGAGCAGGTAAAGGCTCAGGCCGAAGATACCCAGCAGCAGGAGCGCGAGCAAGACGAGGAAAAAAACAAGCCGCCTGTGGCGGCGCTTGAACTGCTGTGAGGGACGAAGAGGGCGCTCCTGGGTCTGGGGAGTAATCGCCGGCATCTGAGCGGTCTGCTCAGATGGGGAGGTGGCGACTTTGATCTGCTCAGCGGGGATCGCCATCGTTGGCTCAGCGGCGAACTCTTCGGGCGAGCAGGTTGGGGGAGCTGGCTGGGCGCCGCCGGGTGCCAGCGCTTTGAGGGTGATGGCGGCGGGCGCCGCCGAAGCCTGGATCGGGCCAGGGCCGGCAGGGGCCGATCCACGGCTCAGGTGCAGGCGCATCAGCCTCTGATAGGCCCGCCGCTCTTCCAGAGAGACGATCCGTTCGAGTGCGTGAAAGAAGGCCCGCGCCGACTGGAAGCGATAGAGTGGGTCCGCCCGCGTGGCGATGGTAATCAAGGCGCTAAGCGCTGGAGAGAGACCGGGATTGAGCCGCGCCACCGGCTCCAGGCGCCCGTTTTTGCCAAGCGGGTTCTGGCCGGTAACCATTTCGTGGAGCAGGACACCCAGGCTGAAAAGGTCTGAGCGCTCGTCGCACTGGCCACCGCGCTGGTACTGCTCGGGAGCAGCATAGCCCGGAAGGCCCGGCTCGAAGTCGGCGTAAAGCTGACCGTTGCGAAGGTAGCAGGCGCAGCCGAAGTCAAAGAAGACCAGCCGCCCACCCGAGGTCAGAATCACGCTGGCGGGGCGCAGACCGCGGTAGATCACCGGAGGCGTCTGAGAGTGCAGATAGTCGAAGAGATCGCAGATCTGCATGGCATAGCTGAGAGCCTCCAGCGGCGGCAGCGGCCCTTGCTGACGCAGATAACTGGCTAGCGTTGGCCCAGCACAGTATTCCAAGACGAGATACCAGTAGCCATCTTCGAAGAAATAATCGTAGAGCACCGGTATGGCCGAGTGACGCAGGCGCACCAGGAGCAGCGCTTCGCGCACAAAGCGATCGGTGTATGAGCCGCCGCTGAGGGGAAACTCTTCCTGCCCCCGAGACAACGGCGCTCTCTTCTGCCGGTGTGTCAAGGCCAGGTCCAGCTCCTCAACAACGCTCTCCGGTAGAGGCCGGTCGCCCGGCAGCTGCTTGAGGGCCAGCGGGGTGTCCAGGGTCACGTGCGACGCCAGGAAGAGACGCCCGGCTCCTCCATAGCTTAACGCTCCTTCAATGCGATATTCGCCATGACGCAAGGTGCGCCCTGTGCCATGTAGCGATGGTCTCTCACTCTTCCAACCGGTCGATAGACCTGACATCGTTTCTACCCTTCCTGCACTGCTACCGCCTGACAGACAGTGTGTCAATATAACGCTTCTATAGTAAACTACGATAGCTACCACGTCAAGAAGGAAAAACGTCTTTTATATCTAAAATATAGATATATGTATATATAAGAAGTCGGGCAAGAGTCAAGGGAGGCATTGTCGAGCGAGCGTGGCTGCGAGTACTATGTGAGGGAGCGGGTAAGCGTGCCGGTCAGGGAACTGGCCGACGCTGTGAAGACCAGCCCGCTCAAGATGTCCTGCTGAGAGGAAACACATGCCTGTTTTACCCTTTAATGGAATATGGCCGCGTATTGCTAACAATGTCTTTATCGCCCCTGGAGCCTATGTCATAGGCGACGTTACTATTGGTGAGGGCGCGAGCATCTGGTACAACAGCGTGATTCGCGGAGACACGGGACCCATCCTTATTGGGAGGCGCACCAACATTCAAGACAACTGTGTGCTGCATCTGGATGCCGATGCTCCCCTGACCATCGGCGAGGACTGCACCATTGGTCATGGCTGTGTGATCCACGGTGCGACCCTGGGCGACCGCGTCCTTCTGGGCATGAAAGCCGTCGTTCTCAACCATGCGCGCATTGGAGAAGAGACCATGATTGGGGCCTGTGCTCTAGTGGGCGAGGGCAAAGTAATCCCGGGAGGTGTGCTTGCCTTTGGGTTGCCGGCGCGTGTCGTACGCAGCCTTACGCCGGAGGAGATCGAGCATATCCGTGGCAGCGCTCAGCGCTATGTTGAGCGTGCGGCTCGTCATCGCGAGGCGCTGCGTGAGGCCGGCTATCGAGAGGAGCCGCTCCCCAACCTCTAGGCCAGGGAAGAAAGAAAGAGGCGTAGCTGGCACTTCTGCCTGCATGTCTGGATAGCTGGCGGACTGTGCGATCTACCAGCTATCCAGGCCAGGGCCTATGGCCGTCGATTGGCTCAGCTGAGTGTAAATTCAAAGGTCGTCTGCAGCGGTGCCTGACCGGGGCGCTCGATGGTCAGCTCAAGTTTCCACAACCCTTCCATATCGAAGGTCGCGCGCGGAGGGAAGGTCGCCACATAGGCTGGTTGCCCCTGACTCAGCGTCTGCTGGACTGTACCCATATCCATCAGCACCATATTGATGGTCAGGTTCAAGCGGGCGTTGGTCACGGGCTGACCGTGGCTATCCGTGAGCAGAATCACGACCGTGTTGGGCCTATTGACACGGCCTGGTGTTATCAGGAGCGAGACCGTCAGATCGCCGACCTGTTGCACCGTGGCCGGCGGTGCATTGGGAGCCGTTGTCTGGCCGGTCTGGTTCTGGACTGCCTGCGCGTAGTTGATCTGAGGGAAAGCGATAGGGGGAGCGAAGAAGCTCATCAGGGCGGCGCAGAGCAAGATTGCCATGCCAACCCAGGACTGCACCTTCAGCAGGCGTCCAAGCTGGCGCTCTGTTTGCAGAAGGGCCTCGCGGCGTGTGCGGCGAGCGGGCAGCTCGGAATCGACCACTGGCAAGAGCAGCGTCTGGCGCGCCAGCCTTGGTGTGATACGGAAGAGCATGAAGAGCGTCAGGACCAGGAGCAGAGCAGTTAAGACCAGGCGCACCAGCAGCGTGCGGCCATAGGCGGTGGTCAGCAGCGCCTGGAGATCGGAGAAAACGCTTTCCGCCAGGAAGAGCTGACCGACCAGCAGCACGGCCATTGCCATCAGAAGCAGGGGGGTCAGGCGGCGGGTCAGGGTCACCAACAGATCGGCGTGGTGATCCGGCTCGATGACAGCGAGCAAAGGCAGCAAAACGTAGCCCAGGTAAGCCAGGCCCCCGAGCCAGACAGCCTGAGCCAGCAAGGCCAACCAGGAGAGCACGATAGCGCTGACGTGGAGCGAGGCTTGTTGCACCTCATCGCTGGTCAATGTCCAGGCGAGCAGGTAGAGGGCGGCCAAGGTCAGCCAGAGAACCGTATCCCAGGGCGACAGCGGGAGGCTACTGCTGCCGGGAGACATTTCCTCAGTTGTTACCAGATCCTTCGTCACGCGGTACTCCTGCGTCACCTGGCGCCTGAGTTGCCCGAAGCGTGATCCACCGCCGCGCTGGAGCACGCGAGCCACGCCGGCGGTGGCTGCTTTGGGCGTGCGTCGGCGGCCAGTTACCCCTAGCCAGAGCAGGGCCAGGCCGATCAGTGCCAGACGCGCCAGCCAGAGCGGGCCATAAGAAGTTGTGACAAGGACAGCCCGCAGAGCCTGCCAATCGATGCCGCCGCTTGCCGAAGCCTGGCTGAGGCTGGCCGAGCGCAGAATCAAGGTAATCACCTCGCCGACCAGCAGGGCGGTCAGGCAGAGCCATTGCAAGGGACGGGCCCGAGCGCGCGCTCGCATGAGCAGGTCCAGCGAACGTGCCCGGCGCTCCATAACCAGCTGCTCCATAACCAGCAAGCCGACCCAGAAGGTCAGGGCCGTCAAGACCAGCCATTCCCAGGCTACTGAGAGGATGCCAAGCAGATCGAGCGTTGGCAAGTAATTACTGGTGCTCGGACCAAGGATGGTCTGCCCGGGCAGGCCAGTACTGGAGTGGCCGATATTAAAGCCGATGGCCCCCTGCGTCGTGCGCCCGTCATTGACCGCCAGTGCTATCCAGCGAACCAGATAGCTCCCTTCGCTTAAATTTGGCTGCAGCGGCGTATCCAGCTCCCGCGGCTGGTTCGGCGGGATATAGCTGGCGGCGGCGTTTACAACGCGCTCATTGGGATCAAAAACCAGAGCCTTGCTGGCGGAGCTGATGGGGCCATTAAAGAAGATCCGCACCACCCTTGGCGGCGTTGTCACCGTTGAACCGTCGATCGGCTCTGAGCCGATCACAAAAGCGTGCGCCTGTACTGCCGGAGCCGGCGTCAGGGGGGACCAGGCATGAAGCAAGATGATCGCCGCGATGAAAAGCGCGCTCAGTGCCAGCCTGGGGTATCGTCCATACCGTCCATACCGCATGCTATTCCTCTATACTACCGACTCACAGGCGAGCGGGCTGGCTGATCTCTTCACACTTGGGGGCAAGCCCTGCTCGCGCCCGTACCCTTTTCTGCTCTCTTCTCTGGCCGAACTCGCCTTTCCACAGCCTGGCGAAAAGATGGGGTGGATAGGATAAGCCTCCTCTCTTCTTCTGCCTGTGCTGGGGATGCGGTCCTGGGCACTCGGGCCTTTCGGCCTTTGTGGGGCGCCAGACCGCTGTCGCGGGAGCATACACCGCCGCAGCGGGACGGCACGCCTCTGTGCCAGCTCGGCCTGTAACAAGCGAGAATGCTTCACTCTTCGTGATTGTACATCAGCGGGGGCGCGGTCGCAATATTTCAAGCTTCTGCCCGGAGCTGCTATAATGAGACTATGAGCCGGAAGCTGCTCAAACAGGTTGTCCTGGCGTCAGAGCAACCCCCTCGGACCGGGCGCCTGGTGCTCCGCTGCTACGCCTTCGTGACAGCGGCCTTCTATCTCTTTCTACACTGGATTGCTCACCCTTACCGACGGAGCATTGCTCTGCGGCATCAGCAGCCCGGGGCAGGAGCCGAAGAGCTGCCTGTCGTCTCGATCATCGTGCCGGCGCGCAACGAAGAAGCCAATATCTGGCGCTGTGTGCGTTCGCTTCTTCTCCAGGACTATCCCGGAGACTACGAGGTGATTGTAGTCGACGATGGCTCGACCGACCATACGCGGGCCATTCTGGAGCGCCTGGCGTCGGAGCCAGCCGCGGCGGGCCGTCTGCACCTTGTCTCTCTCAGAGAGGAACTTCCCCCGGGCTGGGCGGGCAAGCCACATGCTCTGCACGCCGGCACCTGTCAAGCCCGTGGCACCTGGCTGGTCTTTACCGATGCTGACAGCTTCTGGGCACCGCAGACTTTGCGTCTGACCCTGAGCGAAGCCCTGGCCCGCGATCTCGATCTGCTCTCCCTGGTGCCCGAGCAGGTGCTGGTCGATGGCTGGAATCGGCTCACGCTCCCCCTGGCCCTTATGGGCATGAGCCTCCAGTTTCCTCCCCCCCTTGTCAATCTCCCCTGCTCTCCTCTGGCTACAGCCAATGGGCAGTATATCCTGCTACGCCGTTCTGTGTACGAGGCTCTCGGTGGCTATGCCCGCCCTGAACTGCGCGGCTCGCCGCTCGATGATCGCGACCTGGCCGCCGTTGTGAAGCGTCTTGGCTATCGTCTCGCCCTCGGCGATGGACGAGGGCTGGTGCATGTCCAGATGTATCGGGGACTGCCGGCTCTCTGGCGTGGCTGGCGCAAGACTATCTTTGTCGGCAGTGGAGGACTCCCCTTTATGGTGGCCGCCCTGCTCGGGCTGCCGCTCGTCGTAGTCGTACCCTTCCTGTTACCCCTGCTGCTCTGGTTGGGACGGAGCTGGTGGCGCCAGCAAGGGGTCGGCACGGGCGAGGCTGCGCTCGTTACGGGCCTTACCCTGCTCCCCCTCCTTGCCTATCGCCGCTCGCTCGATAAGTCTCTTGGCTTGCCCTGGTACCAGGCCCTGACCCACCCGCTGGCTGGTCTGCTCTTCATGGGGATGCTAGCCCAGGCATGCTGGTACAGGCTAACAGGGCGCGGCGTCGAATGGCGCGGCAGGGTCTATGGTGCCCGTTCTCGCCTCCCTCTCGATCGTCGGGCGCGGGGCCGGCTCTTTCGCTGCCTCGGCCCGCACTCTCACTAGTGGGCCAGCGTCAGCGCCCTGGCTCGCTGACTCTCAGCTCACAGCCCCTCATCAGACAACAGGCCTTGACGCAGACCGAAGATGGCCGCCTGCGTGCGATCGCGAATGCCGAGCTTCTGGAAGATGACCGAGAGATAATTTTTGACAGTCTTCTCGGAGTAGGAAAGCTGAGTAGCAATTTCGCGGTTGCTCATGCCCCGCGCCACATAGCGGATGATCTCTATTTCCTTTTCCGTCAGGTCGTTCAGGGTTGGAGCGCCTGGCGCACCTGGTTGCTGAGAGAGGCGGCGCAGTTCGGCGAGCACGGTGCCGGTCAATTCCGGCTCAATCAAGGCCCCGCCAGCGTGCACTGTACGGATCGCGCGGATCAGTTCCTGCGAAGAGGCACTTTTGAGGAGGTAGCCGCGGGCGCCGTTCTTAATGGCTCGCAATACCTGGGGATGCTGGCGGTGCATGGTCAGGATGATGATGGCAACCTGGGGCTGCTCTTCGGTCAGCTGGCGTGTCAGCGCCAAACCATCCAGCTGCGGCATACTGATGTCGAGCAGGACCACATCAGGACTGAGTTGGCGAATGACACGCAGGGCCTCCTGGCCATCGGCGGCCTCGCCAACAACCTTCAGGTCCGGCTCAAGTTCGAGCAAATGGCGCAAACCCTCGCGCATCAGCGTATGGTCATCGGCCAGCACAATACGGATCACGCTCCGCTCCGCCGAATGTTCCGCAGCCACCTTCTCCGCTGGCCTGGTGGAAGACGAGACAGCGCTTGCCTCAGCTGTAGCGATAGGAGCTGAGGCCGTGGGTGGTAGAACGCTGGTCGCTCCTGCTCCTGAGGCGATTCTCAAGATGGGCGCTGCAGTACGTGATTGGCTATTACTACTATAGCTAGAGGAACGTTGCTTTTTACGCTGCTGGGGCATAGCTTGCTTACCTTTCGCCAGACGGCTCCATACTCCTTTTCGAGAGAAAAGCCTGCTCTCCTCTCAAGGTGTGTCTTCCTGGTTAGATTATACCAGGCAGTCAAGCAGTGGAGCCAGAGCGAACGAGCAAGCAAAAAAGCGTGCCTGATGCTTTGTCCTTCGCCTTAATACGCTGCCTTGCTTAACAGAGCAGCGGCTCTTTCCCTGCCGTCGTGGGTGTCCTCCCCCCATGAGGCTGGGGGAGATTTAACATTGTGATCAACTTTCCTTCACTGGCGATTAATGACAGCTTAAACATTGTCTTGCATAAGATGTGAGGGAGGTATCCGAGGCTCTGCTGGCCTGTAGGCTGACTGGCCCAGGCGTGCAGAGTGCTGAGCGAACATGTAGATCTGGCTGTCTTCTTCAAGCACGTATTTTTCAATCATTGGTAGCGATTGATAAAAATGGTCAGCAGAAAAAAACGGAGAGAAATCAACACTGTCCTGATCGGTCTTGGTCTGATTGTGCTCATCCTCCTGGCGGGATGCGGGGAAGTAGCAGACTCGCAGAGTGTTCTCAGTGGGCGGCTCCACATTGCTGGCTCGACCGCCTTGCAGCCCTTGGTCAGCGCTGCTGCCAGCCTCTTTGAACGCCAGCATCCCCAGGTGCATATTCAAGTGGATGGCGGGGGCAGTCGAGCCGGCCTGGCGGCTGTCACCAGTCACCAGGCGGACATTGGCGACTCAGATATCTATGCCGACCCGGCCATCTATCCCGATCCCAATTTGACCGATCATATCGTCTGCGTCATCCCCTTTGCAATGGTCGTCAATCCCGATGTCACTGTCACCTCGCTAACGCGTCAGCAGATCATCGATATTTTTTCCACCGGGAGCATCCGCAACTGGAGCCAGGTCGGTGGCCCTGACCTGCCCATTGTGCCGGTCGTGCGTCCCCAAACCTCGGGCACGCGCGACACCTTCCGCAAGTACATTTTGGGGGGGCGCGACGAGAAGGGGAAGCTCCTGCAGACTGACTCTTCCGTGACTGTGCGCGAGACCGTGGCTCACACGCCGGGGGCCATTGGCTATCTCGGGCTTTCTGTGCTGACCCCGGCTGTGCGCGTTCTGGCCATCGAAGGAGCCAGGCCCACGCTCACTGACATTGTGGCCGGTCGCTATATTTTCTGGAGCTATGAACATATGTATACGCTGGGCGACGACAATCCCTTGCTGAGCGCCTTTCTTGACTTCATGCTCAGCGCACCAGTGCAACAGAAGGCGCAGGAGATGGGTTATATTCCTATTGCCGCCATGAACCTCAACGGGAGCAGCAGAGAGGGTGCCAGTGTGCTCTCCCTGGCCATGGTGACTAGGCCAGAACAAGATCGCGCCTTCAGCCGCGGAGAGGAGGGGTAAAGGATGCAGCAGCCAGCTCGGAAAAGAGGTCAGATGCAACTACCCTCGCTGGCGACGCCGTCGCTGCCGCAGACAGGTGCAGCCTCCAGCAACAGCCCCAGTCTTCGCATTCGTCCCCGCTCACGGCGCAGCGGTAACCTGCTTCTCAATCTCTCCATTGGCAAGCGTCTCACACTAGGCTTTCTACTGGCTGCTCTCATCGCGGCGATCGCCGCCGGCCTGATCGGGGTCTTGCGCTCTCAATCCCTCAGTCGGCAGTCGAGCTTTTATCAGAAACTGCTCAGCATCAATACCTCGCTCACCACCGGCGCCGACTATCTCCAACTCATGAACACAGAGGTGCACAATCTCCTGGCCGCTGCCAGTGCCCCGGCGCCATCCCAGGAAACGATTACTCTGGACCGTCAGGCCATCGCGGGACTGGCGACCCGCTATGATAACATTCTATCGGCCTACGTCGCTCAGGACCTGTTGAATAATCATCCCGATGAGATGGCCCTGCTTGCCGAGGCCGGTCAGAGTGGTCAGCAAGGCCAGCAACAAACGCTGCTGGCCAGTGCCTTGCGTACCTGGCACCTCTATCGCTCCGCCCAGGACCAGGTTTTACAGGACATTGCACAGGGTAATCTCAGCGATGCTCAGAACCTGCTACGCTTCCAGGCCGAGCCGACCAACGCTGACGCGCTCAGCGCTCTGCGGGCGCTCATTCAGCTGAACCAGCGCCTCGCCGCCGCCGTGCAGCAGGCGGCAGCCGTCGAGGAGCGGAACCAGCTCATCACCAGTGTCATCGGAGCCATTGTCGCCTCGCTGGCCATCGTCCTCGTTGGCTGGTTCATCTCAGGGACGCTGGTACGTCGTCTGCGCCACTTGCAGCAAGTGACGCGTGCCATCGAAAGCGGGCAATTGGGGGCGCGCGTCACCGTCATCGGGCGTGACGAGATTGCTGAGGTCTCGGCGGCCTTTAACGCCATGCTGGAGACCCTGCTCAACCTGCTGGAAGAAACCCGCCGCCAGCGCGATGCCCTGACCAACGCTGCCGAGCATCTCTTCAGCGACATGCGCGTCGTCAGCGCTGGTGATCTGCGCATTAATGCCCCGGTGAGCGATGATCCCATCGGCCTGCTCGCCAACGCCTTCAACTTCACCGTTGGGCGCTTCCGGCGCTTTGTCTTGCGTGTGCAAGTGGCAATTCAACAACTGGAAGTAATCACTCGCCAAGAGCAGGAGCATGCCGAAGCGCTCACCCAGAGTTTGCATCTCCTGCAGGTCCCAGCGCGGCCCGAGAGTCAGATGCCGGGCCTGGGAAGCGGCCCTGAGAGGGGGCGCGCTCCCTCGGGCGCGTTGACGACATCCACCGCTGCTAGCAAGGGCCTGGGGGAAAGGTTGGAGCGCGAACTAAGTGAGCTGAAAGGTCGCCTGCGACGCAGCCGTGAACGTCTGCAGGGGCTGCTCGATGCGACGACCGTCGAACAGCTGCAACGCCTGAGTGCGCTGCTGCGCCAGATTGAGGAGGAAGCCGCCCGTCCTTCCCGCTGGACGGCCAACGCTCAGGGCATTCGTCGCGAGCTGCATATCCCCTCTCCTCTGCTCCAGCAACTGGAGCAGGGGCTAGGTGCCCTCCAGCGCCAGCTGGAATCTTCATTGAAGGATGTCGATCGAGAGCTGCTAGCCGTTGGGCAAGAGATCAACCGGCTGCGGGTGGTGCTCAACGCCGCCGGCGGGGCGGCCATAGGCGGTGCGGGGGGGACAGCGGGTGGGGGAGAGAGTAGCGAGGTGATGCGTCTCTCTCTGGCCTTTGCCAGCGAAGTCAGTACACTGGCTCAACAGCTAGCGGCAGTGATCCAGGAGATGCGCAGCAGCCTGGTTGGCTTCCAGTTCGAAACGGTGGAGGCGGGGAGCGCCGGCAGCGAACCGTCAGGACGGCTGCAAGCGCCAGGTGGAGCAATGAGCGGGCCCGGTGCAACCGCTGATCTACTTTCACGTTCTCTGCGTCTCTAGCGCTGGCCTGGCGTGGCCATGGCCCCACTCTAATAGGGCGGTTGATCCGATCGCCTTCGCTCGCGATGGGTGGGGCCAGCGCTCCTGGCTGGCTCAGTGCAGTCTGCTGAGGGAGGTGCTGCGCTGAGCGGCTCGGATTGAGGTCCCAGGCTCTCCTTCCTCTTGGCTATTAGGTACTGGTCCTTTCTCCTGTCTGCCATCTTCTTGTCTGCTTGTTTGCTCTTCGGTGCTCCCTGCGCTCTCCTGCGCTCTCCTACTAACATAGCGCTCTGCATTGTAGCGAACATGCGATGTGTTTGAGAGTCAGCTCATGTTCACTCTGTGCGACACTTTTAGCTTCGCTGTCAGCGCGAAGACTCCCCTTCATGGCTATTTCTGTCGCAAACCCTTGAAAAAGAAAACGTGATCGCATATGATAGGCACATATCAATGAGATACATACATACGTTCATACCGTCATCAGTAATTATATGGCTCAGGAGGGAGGCGGTCACGATGCGTGAAGCCCGTCTTCCGTTTCCTATCCCTCTGTACCTGGAAAGGAGTGACCATACATGGAAGAATTGTTAACCGTCAGCGAAGTTGCCCGCCTCTTGCGCGTTGAGACCACCACCGTTAGGCGCTGGATTAAGAACGGCATGCTAGAGGCCATTCTCCTCCCCCATCACGAGAAGGAGAGCAAGCGGCATGGCTACCGGATCAAGCGCACGACGCTTGACAAGCTCCTGGGCGAGTCGCCCCGCGACTCGGTCTCAGAGCAGCAGAACTGATTGACGGCGGGTAGGTATTGGCAGGGAGCCAGGCGCAAGCAAGCGCAGTCTGGTTCCCTCTGCTATCCTGAGCCGGACTGTGTGCGCTACCCGCCCTGGGTGAAGGCAGTGCCGGCCCTCCCCAAGGCCAGGAGCAGGGTCGGTTCCGCTGGCCAGCAGTCAGGTCAAGCTGAGCGGATAAGCCGCGATCGACGGTGAGCTGTTCTTTCCTACTTATTTGTTTATACGTTCTGAAGTACAGAAACGAAACAAGAGCAGGTAGGGTTTCCTGCCTGCTCTTTCCTGTTCTTTTTCTTTCTCTGAACTGCCAAGCTGAGCCGCTGGCCGTCGGCGGAGCGGGGAAGGGGGGGAGTCCGACCGGAGTTGCGGGGCTGAGCCGCTGCTAATCTGTGTAGAACCACAGCGGCAGAACCGCAGCACAAGAACAGGGGCGGCTCGGCTGGTAGAAATTCAAGAGGAAGAAAGCGAGGAATTCGCCGAAGCGGCCGGTGACGTCCCGCTACCGCTGGGGCGAAGGCGCTCACGGATCTCCACCAACTGGCGGGCGTGCTGCCGATCATGCTGAGCCAGGACATTCACCAGCTGGTAGAATTTCAACGCGCCCCAGGCGTGGTGATGACAGGGGCGCTCCCAGGCTGCCGGGGGCAGCTCAGCCAGGAACTGCAGAATCTCCTCGCGGCGGGCTGCCATGCCGGCCAGCACCGCGTCCAGAGAGAGATCGCGAGCCGTCTCGCGCGTCACCCGCGGCCCCTCTGTTTCCAGTGCCGGCAGCTCAGGATTGTCCTCTTCCTGCACGCGTCGCATCTCCTGCAGCGTCAGCCCATCGACTACATAGAGATGATAAGCCACTTCCAGAGCCGACCAGTCCTCGGGTGAGGGGCGTCGCTCCAGCTCGGCGGCCTGAAAGCGAGCTAACTCGGCCAGAAACTCGGTGCGTGCCGCTACTAACTTCGGGCGCACCTTCCCGAAAGGATCTTCCAGGGTAGCCATCGCAGCCTCCCGCAACTACTCCACTTCGTTTTTGACCAGGCGGGCGTAGAGTCGCTCCAGCTCCTCCTGATTATTGAAATGCAGCACTATTGTGCCCTTGCCCCTGGCATTGCAGCGCAGATCGACCTTTACCATCAGCGAATTGCGAAACTGGGTCTCTAACTCCTCCAGGTCGGGGGAGCGCACAGGAGTTGAGCGGCTGGGAGTGGGGCGAGCGGGCTGCTCCAGGCTTTTCCAGCCGCGCACCAGCTCCTCCGTCTCGCGCACCGTCAGGCGGCGAGAGAGCACCTGGTGCAGCGCCTCCTCCTGGTCTTCATAGCTCGACAGACCAGCGATTGCTCGCGCATGGCCTTCGGTAAAGTGTTCGCCTGGGTTAAGGAGTCTCTCGCGGACAGCGGGCGCCAGATTCAACAAGCGTAGCGTATTCGTGATCGTTGTTCGCTGCTTGCCGACGCGCTCGGCGATCTGCTCATGGGTCAGGCCAAACTCCTGAGCCAGGGTCTGGTAAGCCAGAGCCTCCTCGATTGGATTGAGATCGGCCCGCTGAACGTTCTCGATCAACGCCAGCTCCAGCATCTGCTGAGGGCTGGCCTCCTTGACAATCACCGGCACCTGTGCGAGGCCGGCCAGGCGTGCAGCTCGCCAGCGACGCTCACCGGCGATCAGCTGATAGCGGAGTGGAGGAACGTAAGAAGTGCTGGCTCGCGCCTCCGAAGCAGGAGCGGGAGCGGCCCAGGGATCGTCATCAGGAGCGCTGGCCCAGGGGTCGGGGGAGGCAGTGCTCTCCTCTTCCAGGCGCGTCACAATCAGGGGCTGGAGCAGACCGTGCTCTTTAATAGAGGCGCTCAGCTCCAGTAGAGCAGGGTCGTCGTCGCGGCAGATGCGCCGCGGCTGGCGTGGGTTCGGCAAGATACTCTCAATAGGAACCAACTGAATTGCGCCCTCGGCATCCGCTCGCGGCACCGGCTGGCGCGCGGCGGGGGTCTCCACGGCAGGGGCAGGAGAGGCGCCCGAGCCAGAGAAAAGAACATCGAGACCGCGCCCGATCGGAGACTTCTTATTAACCACGGG
Organism: Thermogemmatispora aurantia; assembly: GCF_008974285.1. GTDB lineage: Bacteria > Chloroflexota > Ktedonobacteria > Ktedonobacterales > Ktedonobacteraceae > Thermogemmatispora > Thermogemmatispora aurantia. The sequence goes on from NZ_BKZV01000005.1 coordinate 515,371, forward strand.
CCATTACCTCCTCTGCCAGCGCGCGATAGGCGAGGGCGCCGGGCGAATCAGGATCGTAGTCCAGAATCGGCTGCCCGAAGCTGGGGGCCTCGCTGAGGCGCACATTGCGATTCACGATCGTATTAAAGACCTCGTTCGGAAAATGCCCGCGGACCTCACGGACGATCTCGCCGGCCAGCCGCGTACGGGGATCGTACATCGTCAACAGGACGCCAGCGATGTAGAGGTCGGGGTTCAATTTATTCTTCACGAGCTGGATCGTATTCAGTAACTTGGTGAGGCCCTCCAGGGCCAAATATTCGCACTGGATCGGAATAATGACACCATCGGCAGCCACCAGCGCATTGACGGTCAGCAGGCCGAGCGAGGGCGGACAATCGATCAAGATATAGTCACAGCGGCGCCGAATAGGCTCAAGTGCCTGGCGCAGGCGCTGCTCGCGGGCCAGGGCACTGACCAGCTCGATCTCCGCCGCGGCCAGATCGACGGTACAGGGCGCCACTACTAGCTCGCGGCGCTTGGTCGGTACGATGACATCAAAAATCGTGACACCTTCGTCCTGCCTGACCAGCAGGTCATAGACAGTGTGTTCGCGCACCTTCGGAGCAACGCCAATGCCGCTGGTCGTATTGGCCTGCGGGTCCATGTCAACCAGGAGCACTTTGCGACCCGCGGCTGCCAGATAGGTTGCAAGGTTGATAGCGGTGGTGGTTTTGCCCACACCGCCCTTCTGGTTGGCGATTGCGTAGACTTTCGACACTGGTTACTTCCGTACCTTTCTGATCGAACCGATCCGTCGCCGGGCGGGTGTAAAGGATGTACTGACAGCATGACCGCGCGTGTTGCAAGTGGCACCTACATTGTAACAAATGGGAAGAGCTGACGCAACTAGGAACAGCTTTTCCTGCCCCTTGCCGGCTCCCCACTCACCGGCTGCCTGTCTGACCGTCTGTCTCCCTGCCTCTCTCCGTCGCTGGTCCTGGTCCCGAAGAGCCAGAGCCGCTGCTAGCTACTTCCTTGAGAAAGGGAACGGATCAGGCCGGGCTGGCCCCGTCAGGAGGATGAGCCGGCCCTCGGGCTGTTCCGCTCCCTGCATCAGCAAGGGCCGGGAGAGATCTGGGAGAGGGGCGCCTGCCCGTCTGTATCTCTTCCTTCAGCCCTCGCGCCCCAGGCGGAGTGCCAGCAGCAGAGCGAACGAGACCGCCAGGACCAGCACCGAGAGTGCTACCGCTGCGTCGAGGTTGGTTTCCGCCGCGATATAGATAGCGATCGGCATGGTTTGCGTGGTGCCGGGGAAGTTGCCTGCAAAGGTGATGGTAGCGCCAAACTCGCCCAGGGCGCGTGCCCAGGTCAGACCCATGCCGCTCAGGAGGGCCGGGCGGATCAGGGGTAGCACCACGCGGCGAAAGGCATAGAAAGGGGAGGCGCGCAGCGTGTAGGCCGCTTGCTCATAGCGAGGATCGAGTTGCTCCAGGCCGGCGCGGGCGCTGTTGATGAAGAAAGGGGCCGAAACAAAGGTCTGGGCCATGACCACAGCCACTGTTGTAAAGGGCAGGCTGATGCCCAGGGCGCTCAAATAGCGACCTAGCAGCCCAAAGCGACCGAAGGTCAGCAGCAGCGCCACGCCGGCCACCACCGGCGGCAGCACCGTTGGCATCGTCACCAGGGTCTCTAGCAGCCGCCGGCCTGGCAGACGCGCGCGCGCCAGCACCCAGGCCACTGGCAGACCGAAGAGCACGCTGAGCGCCGTACTGGCGGTGGTGGTTACCAGGCTCAACTGCAGGGCCGTAAAAGTGTCGGGCTGCGTCAATGCGTTCCATAGCTGCTGTGGTGGCTCGTGCAATAGCAGGGCCGCCAGGGGAATGCCCAGAAAGAGCAGAAAACTGGCGGCCAGCAACCCGACCAGGATCGCCATCAGGGTACGGCCCCGCGCGGCTGAAAGCCAGGGACGCCGGCCTCGCGGCCTGGTTGCGCGGGGGGCCGGCGCCTGCTGTACATCAACCATTCTTCGGAATGAACTGATACTTCTCCAGGGTCGCTTGTCCTTGCGGCCCAAGTACATAGTCGACGAAGCTCTGGGCCTCGGAAGCGTGCGCCGAGGTCTTGACAACCGCAATCGGGTATTGGGCGATGACGTTAAACTCGTCCGGGATAGGGATGATCTTGACTTTGCCCTGAGCGCTGGCGGCATCCGTCTGATAGACGCAGCCGGCATCGGCCTCGCCCAGCTCAACCTTCTGCAGTACCGCCGTCACATTGTCCTCCTGAGAGATGACGTTGCTCAGCAGGGCCTTCTCAAACTGGGGGCCGTAGGTCGAGGATTGCGCCATCTTGTCGAAAGCCTGGCGGCAGTATTTGCCCGCAGGCACCGTAGAGGCGGCGATGTCAAACTTCAGCCCCTTCTTGGACAGATCTTGCAGCCCGTTGATGCCCGCGGGATTGGAGGAGGGCACAATGATGACCAGCCGATTCTTGGCGAAGACCTGGGAATTGTTAACCAGGCCAGCCTGACTGGCTTTGTTCATGTTGTCCAGGTCGGCTGAGGCAAAGACATCCGCTGGGGCGCCGTTGGCCAGTTGCTGCTCCAGGACCTGCGAGCCGGCGAAGTTGAACTTGAAGCTGACGTTGGGGTGGGCCTTGTGGTATTGGTTGGCAATGTCCTGAAAGGCATTCTTAAGGGAGGCGGCGGCGAAAACGTTGAGCGTGACCGCCGGGGCGCTGGCACTCCCGCCGCTACTGGTGCTTCCACTGCTGTTGCCACAGGCGGCCAGCCCCAGGGCCAGGGCCAGAACCAGCATGAGGGCGCTGGGCCAGAGCCGCCAGCGGGCCTGGTGGCGCGGCAAGGTTGAGAAATAGGCTGTTCGCGCGGGGACAGTGGACATGGTGGGCCTCCTTCTTCTCCCTGCTCTCTAGCGATGAGCGCTCTTGAAATAGCGGTGAAAACTCTATTTTTGAGTATTCACAAATTGAGTATAGGGAAGGAATTGCCGAGATGTCAAGCCAGGAAGGTCGGAAGGAGGGCAGGTCAACCAGTTGGGCAGGGACGGGCCGCGCTCTTACTCGTTGGCGGCCCGCCATCCCTGTAGCAGGGCTTAGCCTGTATAGAGCGGACCCGTCAGCAACGGCAGCGTGATGCCCAGAAAGGCGCACACGCTCAGCACGGCGATCAGCGGGTCCAGTAACGGTGCATTGAGCAAGCTACCGCGTAGATGGAGGCGATAGAAGAGCGTAGGCAGCACCAGGCCCAGGATTGCCGCCAGCAGAAGCGTCAGGCCCAGACCGATCCCCATTGCCAGCGCCAGCAGGGGTGATCCGAAGAGGGTCCAGCTTAGAGCGGCCACGCAGACACTGGCCAGTACTCCGCCAGCGGTGCCCAGCTGCAGCTCGCGGAAGAAGCCGCGCCAGAAATCGCGTCCGCGCTGTGAACGCAGCTGCCAGCCGGTCACCCCGAGGGCCTGCGAACCCACACTACTACTGGTCAGCAGAAGCATTGGCAATAGCGAGACCATGCCGCTCAAGGTTGTTGGAGAGTGGAGAGCGCGCAAGAGGCCGCCGACCGTCGCCGGGTTCTGCGTCAGGAGGGCGCTGGCACGCAACACTGGACCGAATAGACCATGCAGGAGCAGCGCCAGCAGCAGCCCGGCGGCAACGTTGACTGCCAGCCAGGTCACGCGCCCGAGCACCGCGCGCCAGGAGAGCGCTTCCTCTTCGGCAGTGAACTCTTCGACGCTCGTGCCGGCAATCTCTGAGAGATCCTCGGCCTGCTCCTCGCGGATCACATCGATCACGTCGTCCACCGTGATCAGGCCGACCAGGCGACCCTCCTCATCGAGCACCGGCACTGCTAGCAAATCGTAGTGCGAGATCAGGCGAGCCACCTCTTCCTGATCGGTATCGGTATGGACATGGATCACATCGGGATTGAGCAGGTCCTGCAGGCGTGTCTGCGGATCGGCGGTCACCAGGCTCCGCAGCGAGACCACGCCCACCAGGTGCTGCTCGTCATCGACCACATAGAGGTAATAGATTGTCTCCAAATGATCGGCGTGGTGGCGCAGGTAGGCCAGGGCCTCTTCGACCGTCAAATGCTGGGGTAGCCCAAGCACGCGAGTCGTCATCAGGCCGCCAGCGGTTTGTTTGTCGTAGTGAAGCAGATCGCGCACCTGGCGGGCCGCCTCAGCGGGCAGCAGGTTCAGCAAGCGCTCAGCCTCCTCGCGTGGCAACTCGGCCAGGACGTCGGCCACGTCATCGGGAGCCAGGGCTGCCAGGAGGCGCGCAGCGCGTTCAGAATCGAGACCGCTGATAATCTCGGCCTGGAGCGGCAGCTCAACCTCACTGAGGGTATCGGCAGCTGTTTCAGTGTCCAGGCGCTCCAACATGGCACCGGCCTCTTGGGCGTCGAGCTGCTCCAGAATATCGGCGATATCTGCCGGGTGCAGATCCGCCAGCTTTGTACGGCTCACACTCAGCTGGACCTGGGGCACGACGCCGCCCGCGGTGACCAGGGCCGTACCGCCCAGCCCGGCCCCGGCCAGAGCCGGAGCAAGCTGCTCGCTGGTGCTGGCGCTCGCCTGAACCACCTGGATCGGCTCCACGTAGTTCCAGGTGATGGTGCGATCCTGCAATCGCAATGGCAGCACGCGGCTCAGCAGCTCGATAGGGGTCAGCAGCCCAAGCCGGCGCAGCAGGCCACTCACGCCGATATCCACGCCGATCAGGCGCGCCGTTCCTTTGATCTGTGCCAGCTTCAGATCGTTGACCTTCACCACGCGCACGCCCTGGGTATCGACGATCTGCTTATCCAGAATATCGCGTTTGAGTAGCAGCTCATCGGGTTGAGGTGTATAGGGGGTAATCTCGGCCTGACGAACCTTCAGGGTAATAGGTGTCTCTTCAATGCTGTGTACCTGAGACCAGGGCACCACCAGCGTATTGGTATTCAGCGGTGGGCGCACAACCAGCGCCGTCACGCAAGGAAAGGTCTCGCGCGGCGAGACATACAGGTCAGAAAGCGTACCCAGGCGCCGTCCCTCGCTATCATGGACACTCTGACGCAGCAGTGTGCTCAAGTAGATCAAGGGTATCACCACCTTTCCTCGTCTGCTCGATGGACAATACAGGCCGGTCGCTCAGCCACAGCGGTGTGGTTGAGCGAGAGGAGCTTATGACTTGTTTGGCTTGCCTAACGATGACGAACACAGTGATCTCTGCCTGACCGGGAAGGGCGCGGCACAGGTGAGGCCGGGCGCAGGCGACAGGCCAGAGCGCAGCGCTGCGACAGTCTACCAGCGAATGGTAGAACAAGCCGGGTAGAGGCCACAGGCAGACATCGCCTTAGCACGGGCGTCGGCCCGGTCAGTGCTGCCGATGAAGCGGGAAACCCATGCGTACAGGGGTACCCTTGAAAAAAGGGCACGTAGGACTGACTGGCAGGCGGGAAGTGTTTACTCGATAGCGGCTGACCGCTGGCAGAGGATCACGCTCATCGAGTAAGGTGGTGATACAGAGGGGACGATCACTGACTGACTGACTAATTGCTCTCCAGAACAAGGGAATGAGCGATGAGACCGTGCGCCAGTATACGTCGGGCGAAAGCTAGATCCCCCCTACTCGATGAGGCGACACACACTTACCCGCGAGCAGGCATGTAAGAGCTACACGCCTACTACTACTTGGGCCAGCGTCCATGTCCCTCACCTCCTTGACCCGTTAAGCCGCGGCGCTCCAGAGAAGAGGCATAGCGGTCTTGCCACTGTGCCCGACGCTGGAGCTGAAGAATAGACGCGGTCACGGGGATCACACAAACAGAACAAAGCATTATGTCTTGTCAGAGTATAGCACGCTGATGGCAGAATCGGCAAGCTGGGGAGGCGAGTCTCTGGAAATCCGTTGCCCAGCAGTCACCCGTTTCTCCTAGCTTGCTTGGGGACTGCTCTGGCCCCAGTGGAGCCAGAGCAGCGCGTGATAGAGCTGGACCTCCCAGACGTGCCATGAATGATAGCCCTTCTCGATATCAAGCGTATAGCGTACGTGGAGCTTCTTGAGCACCTGAGCGAACTGCAGCGTGTCGCTATAATAGGGCTGATCTTTCGTGGCCGCTCCCAGGAAGAAGGCTAGCCGCTGACTGCGGCGATTGCTGGCAATGGTATAGAGTGGGCTATTAGCGCGTCGATAGGCCGGATTGTTGCCCCAGATCAGGCCCTCAGCGCGATAGTAGCCGCCCAGCGAGATGACAAAGCCAAAGACATCGGGGTGATGAATGGCGATGTTGGCCGCTCCAAAGCCTCCCATCGAATTACCCCCGATCGCACGATCCTCTGGCGAAGGGATCGTGCGATAGTGGCTGTCAATGTAGTGGACCAGGTCGATAGCCACGTAATTCTCCAGAAGCTGTCGTCCGTCGCCGCTGTTGCCCCATTCGCTGGTCGCGCCGGGGCGCCCATTGCCATCAGGGAAAACCATAATCAGCTCGGGAATCTTCCCCAGATCAATCAGGGTATCGGCGGATTGCTCGGCCTTGCCGCCGGTGACCCAGTCGACGATCTTACCCGGGGAGCCATGCAGCAGATAAAGCACCGGGTAGCGCTGCTGTTGGCCGGCGGGCGTATTGTAGGACGGTGGCAGGTAGACCAGGAACGAGCGGCGCTGGCCGTGCAGAGAGGGGCTGGCGAAGCTATCCTTGACCACTGTGCCCTTGTTTGGGCGCCCGGCGGCGGTGTGAATGACCGGCGGCGTGTGAATGCCAGTATCGGGGGCAAAGAGAAAGAGATCGCCTGAACCGGCGGCCAGGATCAGCGACACAACCAGCAGGGCTGCCAGCAACCAGGACCCCATGAAGGCCAGAGGCCGTGGTTGGGGGGCGACAGGTGGCGCCAGCTTTGGCTCCGGGAGCGGAGCGGTCTCCTGCAGGGCAGCGAGACGCTGGCGAGAGCGCAGAAGCTGCCAGGTCTGGACGATAGGATCGCAGAGCACACGAGCCAGGACCTCACCGATAGCGCAACCGGCAAAGGCTGCCAGCAGCGCCAGAGCCAGCAGCATCAGCACCGTGTGAATCAAGGCACCCACGTTCAGCGGCTCCAATTGGCCGCCTGGATCATGCACCGGTTGCAGCTCGGCCCCGATGAAATCCTGCAGGTAGGCTGACCAAAAGAGCAAGAGGCTGGCGGGTACGGCGCCCAAAAGGCGGCGTCCGACCAGGCCCCCGCAGAAACCAGCGCCTGCACAACAGAAAAGAGCTGCCAGCATCTGGGTGCGCTGGATATCCAGGCCCAGCGCAATGAGCAGTGCGCTCAACCCAGGCGTCATGCCCACTGTCACTAGTGCGCCGCCAAGCAGTGCCCCAACAAAGGAGAGCAGCGGCGGTGCAAACGCCCGCAGCGGACGGCGCGGGCGTTTCTCTCCGACAAGGCCCGAAGGCTGCCATCTATTCTTCATCGATGTATCGTGAGCAGATTCTGATCTTGTAGGCCGGGGAGAGGCTCCCTGGTCTCTGATCGCTGCTGATGAGCGTTGAGAATGGCCAGCGCGATGCGCGGCAGGGCTAGCGTATTGCTGGCGGCCACATAGCGACTCTCCCAGCGCGGCTGAAACTTCTGCTTGAAGCGGAAGAGTGTCCGGTGCTCCTCCAGGACATGGACATGCTCCAGCAGGAAGTTGGCAATCGCGCGCTGGCCAGGGGAAAGCTCCTGGTTCGTATCGCAGGCGGCGATGAGACCCAGGCTTACCAGCCAGGCCCCAGCCTCGCGAAAGCGCTCAATGGCGCGCACCAGCAGCAGCTCCATGACGCCATAAGGGGCATCGGGCGCGCGCCGCATCAAATCGAGGGCCCAGCCCCAGTCACGGCGTGTGCCATCCCGGGCGTCGTAGAGACCATAGATTGGCGTGAAGGAGACAAAAGCGCAGAGCTTATTCGTACGATCGAAGGCCAGCCCCAGCGTCAGGCGTGGCGGGGGCTGCCGGCGGATCTCGGGGTCTGTACTCTCTGCCGCTGCTGCGATCAGCTGGGCCCGTTGAGCCATCGCTGGCAACTCGCTGAGGCGCCCCATGCTGAAGCCCATTTCTTCCGTTTCGCGGGCTCCCTTCTGTCGGAGCCAGGAGCGCGAGATCTGGACCATTTGCTCATACAGCTCGGCTGGTGGCGCCTCTTCGAGCCAGCGCAGCGTCACCCCCTCGCGCTCGGCCCGACGGCTGCTGGTGCGCACATTGGCCATGGCCGAGCCGCTCAGACTGAAGCTGCGGGGGTCGATCAATCCCTCCTCGCCAATTTTAAAGATGCTCAGGCCGCAGCTGCGATAGTATGGTAGGAAATCAGGGTGAGCCTGGTAGATCGCCACCTGCCAGCCATTGCGCTGACACAGCTCCAGAAAAGCACGACTGACCTGCTCGCGTGCCTCTGGTGGACAGATGGGATCGCCAGGGACCACGGCGACCGTGTTGACCAACCGATAGGCGACGAGGCCCTCGCCATTGGGTGTCAGATAGCGCAGATTCCCCGGTTCCAGGGCGAAGAAGGCCAGGGTCTCCTGTCCATAGCGCTGCAGCAAGTCGATGGCCCGCTGCTCGACCTGGGCCAGCCGCTCCCGTTGCTGGGCAAGCCACCAGCGCGCGCTAACCGGGCGGAGGAGGGCCACCATGCCGGTCAACAAGGCGGTAGCCGCTAAGATGGGCAGTGAGTCCAGAAACCAGTGCGCGCGCCTGGTCAATGGCAGCAACTCCTGCGCTGGCAGATTGAGCATGCGACGCAGCAGGGCCAGCAGCGTGCCCCCCGTCCCGCTCATTGTCAGAAACTGCCCTTCGATCAGATAGTAGCCACCGATGCCGTAGAGAAGGAGCAAGGCGGCTCCAATGGCCAGCAAGGCAAAGCCCTGGCGGACCCGCCAGGGATCGCTGGCCACCTGGAAGCAGGGGCGAGCCAGCAACAGCACGCCCCAGAGGCTGCAGGAAAGCAAAGCCTCCTCAATGGCCAGACCACGCAACACATGCAGCAAAGCCGACAGTGGCAGCAGAAGCATGGTCACTTGCCAGGCACGCTCTTTGCCACGGGCCAGGCCGATTGCAAGAAGAATCAAGAAGAAGCCGATCAGCAGCGCGATGGTGTGGCTGGTCTGGACGAAGGGCCAGAAAGCAGGCCCGAAAGGGGCGAGCAGAGCGATGGTGGTCAGCAGATCGCGCAGCAGCTCCAGTCGTCCCGGGTGGGATGGTAGCAAGACCACAAGGCCATTAATGCAGCCCAGCAAAGCCACGGTCAGCGCTAGCAGGCTCCTGATCAAGCGACGCGACGGCGTGGCAACCGGCTTCTGACCTGGGCGTGGGAGCGGTGCTACAAATCGTGAGAAGAACGTGCTCATAGCTCTCCCTCCCCGGCCCCTATCCCTGGCCTGGTCTGCTCTGTCTGTCTGATGATCGTTCTGCCTGGCGCCGGCGAACCCGGGACGGCCCCAGCACCATGCAGCGACTCCGGCGGTGTCATACCCTTCTGCCTGTTCTGTAAGCAACCATCCTTTCAAGGCATGTGCTTGATCCTATTATGGGTAGCTTTTTCAAGGGCTGTCAATAAAGTCGCGATCTTTCCCTGACCGGCCCTGGCGAATGGGGGACTGGCGTGGCCAATGAGTGCGGGCCTCGGCAGCTGTTGGGGTTAACAATTGAAACCCGACCACCTGATTGCGCGTGTTTTTACACGGACCGAATCTTTGCAAAAGTGTTTCCCAAGGGCGCAGCTGCGCCTGGAAGGGAGAGAGATGCAAAGCAGTTGGTTGGGGTTGTGAATAGTATAAAGCTACTCCGGTCGCTAAAGGGTCAGAGAAAGCGAGCACATTATGGATGATGTTCATCAGCTCCAAACAGCAGCAAAAGGAGCAAACAGACCGGCGGAGCAGGTCTCACCTGCGGAGGACCCGCTTCCTGAGCCAGAAACCGTGCGGGTAGAGCCGCTACCATCGGCGCCGGAGGCCAGGGTAAAGAGACAGGAGGCCGCTTCGGTACGAGCGTCTGGGCACTTGCCCGAGCGGGGGACGCGTTACGCTCTTATCAGCGGCCTGCTTATGGGCGTACTGGTGGCCCTGGTTACCATTGTCCTTGTCCTGGTGAACGCTGGCCTCTTCAACGAGGCTCATCGCCAGGTGGCGCGCGATGCGCTCACCGTACGAGTAGCGTTGCTACTAGCCGCCATCTACGGAATTACCTGGCTGGTGGCGCTCATTGTCGCTTTTATCGGTGGTCTCATTCTTGGGCGGATCGCTGTACGTCGACGTCTGGGTTTCCTGGCGGGGGCCGTAGGAGGCATTGTCTACTCGCTGCTTCTCTGGCCGACCAGCTTTATTCCTGCCTATCCGGGCAATCTGACTGGTACCGCCACGCTGGACGCCGGCACCGCTATCTTAGAGGTGCTCTGGTGCCTGTTGTGGGGTCTGGGGGGAGCACTGGTCTGCCTTGCTGGCACATGGGTGGCCTCCGCTCGCCATCCGCATTATCGTGACCGTTGAAACGGTTGATCGTGTCATGAGGCTTATCGGCTAGACGAGCGATCGCTGGGGCACGCTGGCCTGCTCGGGCCGGTGCGCCTGTGCCCAGGGAGAGATCAGACGACTAAGAGACTAAGAAAGGAAGGAAACACTACGATGAATAAAGATGAACTCGAAGGCAAGGCGAAAGAGGCTCAGGGGGGGGTGAAAGAGTCGCTGGGGAACCTGACTGGCAACGAGCAGCTGCAGGCCGAGGGCAAGGCCGACAAGGTTGAGGGTAAAGCCCAGGGATTGCTCGGCAAAGTCGGCGAGAAGCTGCACGAGGCTGCCGAGCAGGTTAAGGAGGCTGCCCAACATGCCAGCGAGAAGGCCAAAGAGACCAAGGAGGAACATCAGCCCTAGCCTAACCCTCCCTGATCAGCCTGCTGGCTAGCCAGTGACCTGGCTGCATTCAGCGCGTGTCATTAAAGCCGGGGTTCGCTCTCTCTGCTACGAGGGGAGCGAACCCCGGCTTGCTTGTCTCCGCCTCGCTCGCTGGCCACGCTGGCACCCCTGCTTTCGTACCAATCTGGCCAGCTCATCTCTATTAACAGAGCTTTTAGCTGACCATCATCGGCTATTTACAAATTCGTCCTATACTGCTGAAAATACGATTGGCTGGGATAATCGTGCCAGCTTAGTATCAAGAAGTGAGGGAGAAGCTATGCAAGTAATTCGTTGGCAAGAATCGAATCCCCCTGATGAGGAAGAGCTGCGGCAAAAAATGCAAGAGCAGGGACTTGCTCCTTACAGCTGGTCGAACGGCCCTGGTGATACCTATGCTGTTCATAGTCACAGCTACGACAAAGTGCTCTACTGTGTGCGTGGCTCCATCCGCTTCGTGCTGCCGGACACCCCCGGGCCGGAGGGTATTATTGACCTGGAGCCGGGGGATTGTATGATTCTGCCGGCAGGCACGCGCCACAGCGCCTTTGTCGGCCCAAAAGGGGTAACCTGCATGGAGGCCCAGCGTACGCCGACCAGGCGTCCCCAAGGACAGAAGCAAGTTGAACGCTAGGAGAGACTGGCCCTTTTTTCCCTGGCTGAGCTGTCTCTCTAGCTGCCTTTCTCTCTGGACCTGGCGCGTTGGTTGGGACCGGAGGGACGCGCACGCGCCGGCGCAAAACCCGCGAAGAGAGCGAGCCGCCCCTTTGCGAAAGTGATCGCTAAAGATATACTATACTTAACGTAACCTGTACCAACGTCGCCTTCACCACATTGCGAAAAGGAGCATACTATGGGACGACTTGATGGACGAGTAGCCTTTGTGACCGGAGCCGGGCGCGGGATTGGCGCAGCGACAGCGCTGCGCATGGCCGAGGAAGGCGCGCGGGTCGCCCTGGTCGATATCGATGTAGAGGGCTGCCAGCAGGTCGCACAAGAGCTGGAGCGTCTGGGTGCGCAGTGCCTCGTGCTGCCCTGCAACGTCTCCAACAACACGATGGTTGAGGAGGCGGTGGAGAAGACAGTCAGCCAGTTTGGGCGGCTCGATATCCTCGTGAACAACGCCGGGATCATTCGCGACAATCTCCTCTTCAAGATGAGCGAAGAAGACTGGGATGCGGTCATGGCTGTGCACCTGAAAGGGGCTTTTCTGTGCAGCCGTGCCGCGCAGAAGCACATGGTGCAGCAGCGCTACGGTCGCATTATTTCTCTCTCCTCGACCTCGGCCCTGGGCAACCGCGGACAGGCCAACTACTCGACGGCCAAAGCGGGCCTGCAGGGCTTCACGCGCACCCTGGCCATCGAGTTAGGCCCCTTTGGAATCACGACCAATGCCGTTGCCCCTGGCTTCATTGACACCGAGATGACCCGCTCCTCTGCCCGCCGGCAGGGGCTTGATCCCGAAGAGGTCATTGCGGAGGCCTCCAAGCGCATCCCGGTGCGGCGCGTTGGGCAGCCGCGGGATGTGGCTAACGTGATTTGTTTCCTGGCCTCAGAAGAAGCTGGCTTTGTCAACGGGCAGATCATCTACGTCTCAGGCGGACCAGCGCCGCGTTCCTGAGCCTCGGCGCCTGCAGGCCCAGTGACGTAGCCAGCCAGGCCAGGCTCTGGCCTGACCGGGAAAGCAGACAGAGCTGAGGAAAACCGTCGTCGCTATCGACAAGGGACCGGACAAGCAGCGCCTTCCTGGTGAGCAGGCGCCCCGGTCCTTTCTGTTCTCCTGGCCTGCCGCCGCTCGGGTGTCCTCTGCCGGGGCGCCTGGCCCTGGTCGGACTCCGTCTACCAGTCTCCAGCTCGCTCATCAGTGTCATCAGCAAGCGACCGGACAAGGGTTGTCTGTCCATGAAGGGGATAGCAGGAAAGCAATGTGAAGGGGTAAAATAGAGACACGTATTTCTTCATAAAGCGGGGAAAGTCTCATTGATCCAGGCCATGAAAGGGGAGGAAGGCAGTCTCGTGTCAAACCATGTGCGCCGTCAGGCCATCGTAGTTCTCGATTTTGGCTCCCAGTATAGCCGTCTTATTGCGCGGCGCATTCGCGAGAATCATGTCTACAGCGAGCTGGTTCCGGCTGAGACCACACTGGAGCAGCTCCAGCGCGAGAAAGCTCATCTTGACATCAGGGGGTTTATCCTCTCAGGTGGGCCGGCCAGCGTCTATGACGCTCAGGCCCCACGCTGTGATCCGGCCATTCTCCAGAGCGGCCTGCCGGTGTTGGGTATTTGCTACGGCATGCAGCTACTGGCGCACCAGCTCGGCGGTCATGTTGCTCCAGCTCGGGGGCGGCGCGAGTATGGGCCAGCGACCATCGAGCTGCAGTCGGCTGCCAGCGACCAGGGCCGTGCTGCCGAGATCTTTGCCGGGCTTGCGCAGACGGACATGGCGGGAAAAGGCCGCAGCCTCAAAGTGTGGATGAGCCACGGTGACAGCGTCGATCAGTTACCGCCCGGCTTCAGCGTCCTCGCACGTAGCGAGAGCAATCCCTGCGCGGCCATTGCTGGACCTGGCGGCCTGATTGGCCTCCAGTTTCACCCCGAGGTCACGCATACTCCCCAGGGGCGGGAAATCCTGCGCAATTTCCTCTTCCGCGTCTGCGATTGTCGCGCCGACTGGACCCCCGGCTCAGTCATTGATGAGACCGTGGCCCAGATTCGCAACCGCGTGGGCGAGGCGCGCGCCATCTGCGCCCTCTCCGGCGGTGTCGACTCCGCAGTCGCGGCCCTGTTGGTTCACCGGGCGATCGGCGAGCGCCTCACCTGCGTCTTTGTCGACACTGGCTGCATGCGAGCTGGCGAGCCTGAGCAGGTTGTTGAGACCTTCAGCCGTCATCTCCATATTCCTCTGATCGCTGTTGACGCGCGCCAGCGCTTTCTGGCTCGCCTGGAGGGGGTCACTGATCCCGAGCAGAAGCGTAAGATCATCGGCGAAGAGTTTATCCGCGTCTTCGAGGAGGAGGCTCTGCGCCTGGCGCAGGAACAGGGGCCGATCAGCTTCCTGGTGCAGGGGACACTCTACCCCGATGTCATCGAGAGCGCGGGGCGTGATACCGCCAGCACCGCCACGCGTATCAAGACCCATCATAACGTCGGTGGTCTGCCCGAAGAGATGACGTTGCAGCTGGTGGAGCCGCTGCGCTGGCTCTTCAAGGACGAGGTACGCGAGATAGGTCTGGCCCTCGGATTGCCCGAAGAGTGGGTCTGGAGGCACCCTTTCCCCGGGCCTGGTCTGGCCATCCGCGTCATCGGGGCTGTCGATGAGCAACGTCTGGAGACCCTCCGTGCCGCCGATGCTATCCTCATTGAGGAACTGCGCCGCGCTGGCCTCTATCGTCAGGTCAGCCAGGCCTTCGCCGTGCTCACTCCTGTGCGTAGCGTCGGAGTGATGGGCGATGGCCGTACCTATGCCCAGGTTGTGGCGCTGCGCGCCGTGACTACCGAGGACTTTATGACCGCAGATTGGGCCCGCCTCCCCTACGATCTGCTGACCCGTGTCGCCAATCGCATCGTCAATGAGGTACCCGGCGTCAACCGCGTCGTCTATGACATCACCTCGAAACCGCCTGCGACCATTGAATGGGAGTAGTCGCCTGAGCCTGGCAGACCGCTGCAGGTTGCCCGCGTTCTGCGCACAATGGCACAACAGATGCGGTTCTCTGCCAGTGCTCTCGATAGAAGGAGATGTGATCGGCGAAAGGAGCAGATCGCGATGGGTGTCGACATCACCGGATGGATCGAATGTCGTCGATCCTTTATGCTGGCAGGCGAGACCACACCCTGGCAAGCGGCGATCAGCCTGGACTTCCTCTTTCATGGCCGTAACTACGATGCTTTCGGCTGCCTCTTTGGCGTCCAGAATTACGCCAACTTCCGCCCCGTCGCTGCAGAGTGGGGCCTGCCTGCAGGTGTCTCACCCCGGGTGAAGGAAGAGCATCAGCACTGGGATGGGGTGAGGCTTGCGGGGCAAGCTGGATCAGCTGGGCCGAGATCAAGGCCATTGATTGGGAAGAGCCGACAGAGCTGCCGGATGCCCGTATTCACTGGTACCACCGGGCGGCGGATGGCGGCCTCGTCTTTGTTTGAGGGCAAGGCTGCCTGGGACAAGAATTTCGCCGAAGCCGTCGGCCATACCCTGGGCGAGGGGATTGTTGGCAGGCGCACCTGGCCGGAAGGCCAGGAGTGGGAAATCAATAGCAAAATCTACCGCTCCGACCGTCTGCGGCGTAAGGATGCTCGCGGGAGCGGGGCGGTGGCCTTTGCTGTCATGGAGGCGCTGGCCTCGAACTACGGCGACGATGGCGTCAGAATGATCGTCTGGTTCTATTGGTGATTCCCCCATTACTGTCTGGAAGTGCAGGGCGAGCCATGCGTGAATTCGAGATCCTGGTGCGCGGCTGCTTCGATGCCGAGCGGCTCCTCGTCAGCTACGATGAGAGCCTGCGTATGCCGCGCACCCACAGTGACGAGGAATGCATTGAGGCATGTTGGCATCATAGGCTGCAGGAGATGCAGCAGCGTGGGGTAACCCTCTACGATGGCGCCCTTTATCGATTGGTTGACTGGGAGGTGCGTCTCGACGGACGCCTCTCGCTGGCACTGGGAGCCACCAGCTACAAGGAATATGTGGCAAGCCGTGATGTACGCTTTGCGCGGGGCCGTGAGCGACGCAAACTGAGCAATCCTCTGGCCGTCTGCTCGGTGATTGAGACGGCTGATGGTCAGCTCGTGCTTGATCAGCGGCACGGTGTGGATGTCTACGAGGGGCGCTATCATGTCATTGGTGGCTTTTGCGAGAGCGAGCGTGACCGCGATAGCGCGGGGCTGCCCGACCTCTTTGGGGCCATGCTGCGTGAGATCCGCGAGGAGACTGGCCTGCAGAACGAAGACATTGCCCGTCAGCTCTGTCTGGGCCTGGTCTACGATCTGGCAACTCCTCATCCCGAACTCTGCTTTCTCACCTGCCTGCGTATTCCGCTGGAGGAAGTCAGGCAGCGGAAGCCAGTGGACCATGAGGTAGAGCGTCTGCTCCCGCTGCCAGCGCGCGCTGAGAGCCTGCGCTCCTTCCTCTTTACCTACCACGGTCAGATCTCTGCGACTGGTGAGCCTGCGCTCTTGCTCTACGGCGGCTGGCGCTTCGGTGAAGCCTGGTATGCCGAGACGCTCTGGCGCCTGACATGAGAAGTTGACTGGTTGACTGCCTGACTGACTGAGCGTCGGTCGAGAGAACTGGAAGATTGCCTGGGCCAGGCCGGGCGTCGGAGCGGCGACCTCGCAGCTTGCGGTTCGCAGGCAGATAGGATATGATAGAGACAACAGATGGCATAGACAGACAGAGAGCGCGGCCCTGCTGTAAGTGCCTGGCCAGCAGAGAGCTGGGGCCAGGCGCTGCGCATGGGGGCCGGGCTTGTGCCTGTGGACGTTGCACAGGCGCTGCCAGATCTGAGCTGGTTTGGAGGGAGGCATCGCGCTTGAGCGATTGGATTGGCAAGTCATAGGTCAGCGATGATCACCGAACGATAGAGTTGGAAGTGTGAGGTTCGGACACCAGAGCCACTTCTTCTTATGGATGTATTCAGTAGCAAGAACTGAACGAGATCACAAGGAGCAAATATGGGAGCGGTATTCAACCCCCGGGACCCTAAGTGGATTAAGGAGTCCAGGGAATTTCTAGAGCCGCGAGGCGTCATCCCCGGTGTTGTGGAGTCGACCCCGCGCGGCGAACGCATGTGGGACATCTACTCGCGCCTGCTGAAGGAGCGCATCATTTTTGTGGGGACACCCATTAACGATCAGGTAGCCAATGTCACGGTAGCTCAGCTGCTCTACCTGCAGAGCGAGGACGCGACCAAAGACATCTACCTTTATATCAACTCCCCTGGTGGCAGCATCTATGCGGGCCTGGCGATTTACGACACTATGCAGTGGGTCAAACCAGATGTGTCGACGGTCTGTGTGGGCATGGCCATGAGCATGGGGGCGGTCTTGCTGGCCGCCGGGGCCAAGGGTAAGCGCTTCTGCCTGCCCAATTCGACGGTGCTGATCCATCAGCCGTTGGGTGGTGCTGAAGGCCAGGCTGCCGATATCGAAATCACGGCTCGCGAGATCCTGCGCCTGCGCCGCATCATTTATGAGATCCTCTCGCGTCACACCGGCCAGACGGTGGAGCGTATCATGCAGGACTCTGACCGCAACTACTACCTCTCTGCGCAGCAGGCGGTAGAGTACGGTCTCGCCGATGATGTCCTCTCCAAAGCTGAGGAGAGCGAGCGCTAGCTGAGGCGGGGAGCCGCCAAGGGCGGGCCGTCCTTTTTGCCCCTGTCCGTTCTTTGTTCCTGCCGTTGGATGCTATCTAGCTCTCTTGCTTGCTCTGCGAAGTGTTAGCTAGCAAACACTTGGCGGTGGCGGGCGAAGAGAGGGCGCTATGGCAAGAGAAGCGCTTGGGCGAGCCAGGCAAGGATGGCTGCAGCGGCGGAGAGGAGAGAGGCGGGGCGGCCCGCACCCCCGCTCAAGGGAAGAGCAACTTGAGGTTTTTGCTTGTGAAGGGACGCATCATTCGCTGCGTGCTCTTTGATCTTGGCGATACGCTCTGGTACCGGAAGGACCCAGAGACCTGGCGCCGCCTGGAGTTCGCGGCAAATTGTCAGGCGATCGCCCTCCTACGGACGCACCTGGAGTCGTGCAGCCTCCCTGACCAGGACGATCTGACGCTGGGCCGGTCGCTGCGCGTCGCCTTTGATGCGCAGACGCGGGCGCGTATTCGGCGTGATCCCAGCCATGAGCCGGATGGGGCTGAGGTGGCGATGGAGACGCTGGCTCAACTGGGCTGGGGTCAGATCGATCGGCAGCTTGGGGCGGCGCTCTTTGAGGCGCTGCGCGTGCGCATTATCGATTCGCGCTTGCTTTACGATGATGCGCTCTCGACGCTGGCAGAGTTGCGCCGGCGTGGCTTCCTGCTTGGTGTGGTGACCAATCGCCTCTGGGGAGGTCCTCCTTTTCAAGAGGATTTGCGGGCCTTTGGCCTCTTTGAGTACTTCGCGCCCGCGACGATCGCTATTTCCGCCGATCTGGGTGTGCGCAAGCCCGATCCCGCGATTTTTCTGCATACGCTCCGGGCGCTCAATGTCTCTCCCTCTGAGGCGGCGATGGTCGGCGATTCGCTGCGCTCCGATATCGTCGGGGCCAAGCGCCTCGGTCTGCTGGCGATCTGGAAGCCGAAGCCGCGTGTTCGTGAGGCGTTGCAGGCCCGGCTGGTGGCGCCCGGGGCGACCAGCGCCAGCGCTTCTTTCGGGCATCCAGAGCCTTTCTCTCCTCCTACGGTTGTGAGTGCGGCCAGCGATCTCCCGCCGGATCTGCCCCCGGGCTTGCACGTGACCGATGATGATTATGTGCTCTCGACGGTGCAGGGGCCGGGGAGCGATCCATTGGCTTTGCTGGCGAGCGACGTGGAGGAGTATAAGCCCGATCTGATGATCGAGCGTTTGAGCGATCTGCTGGAGATTTTTCCAAAGGCGGGTGTGCTGTGAGTGTGAGAGAGCGCCTGCGGCAGATGCTCTTTGAGACGCTCTATCGCAATCGCTATCTCTATCGTTTTGCCAGCACGGTGCCTTTTGCGGGACAGTGGCGAGTCTGGCAGCGGCTGGTCTTGCCGCGCGTGGTGGGGCATGACGTGCTGGAGCTGGGCTGTGGTCTGGGCGATCTGCTGGCCGATCTGTGTGAGCAGGGCTATCGCTGCATGGCGGTTGAGCGCTCGCCGGAGATGGTGGCGGCGGCGCGCGCAACCTTGCAGCGGCGCCGGGTTGGTCAGCCAGGTCAGGTGCTGCTCGGCGAGGCCCAGCATCTCCCCTTTGCTGATGCCTCCTTTGATACGGTGGTCAGTACTTTCCCTTCCGACTATATTTTTGACCCCGATACCATCGCTGAGGTGGCGCGCGTGCTGCGTCCGGGTGGGCGTCTGGTGGTGGTGGAGGGGGCCAATCTGCTCCCGGTCGGCCTGTTGCAGCCTGTGTTGTTGCTGGTCCATCTGCTGGTCTATGGCTTCTATCCGCGGTCTTCTTCTCTAGAAGAGCGCCATCGTGTGGTGCGGGTGAAGCGCGATGAGGCGACAGGGCTGACGACGGAGGAGCTGCCGGCGACGCCTTTCGGGCGGCGCATTCCGCTGGAGCGCTATGGACTGCGTCGTCGCGCGGAGCGGGTGCGCAGTCGGCGCTGGGAGGTTTATCTGACGATCGGCGAGAAGCCGTCTGCCTGATCGTCTCCAGCCGCAGATTGGTGAGCGGGCTTCGCCGCTCCGGCTTCAGGCTGATGGAAAGGCGGCCTGCCAGTCTTCGGGGGTGACCGCCTGTTCGAGTTCTTCCACCAGGGTCAGGGTTTGCAGGCTGACGGTCACGACCTGCTTGAGCAGGCGCACGATGTAGTCGGGGTCGTCGGGCCGGTTGGGATCAAGGACGATGCCGCTGCGCTGGTCGCGGCGGAGCTGATACTGCTCTAGAACCCACTCCAGCGCTGAACGATGGCCCAGGACGTAGCGGAAGCAGTCCTCCGGGACGTCGGCCAGGGTGAGGCCGGGGCTGACCTGGATGGTGCGCCGGTCGGGGCTGAGGCGCAGACGCTCGATGTGGCGGTTGTCGCGGTAGCTGAAGCGCTCGTCTTCGATCTCGCGCAGCGAATAGGGGTCAACCCGCTCGTAGTGGATGTGCAGCTCAAGCAGCTGCCGACCCAGGCTGACGGCGGCCCGGAAGGCTTCGTTGCGCTTGAGCAGGGGCAGGCGCGGCAGCTCGTACTTGAGCCGCTCGGCGTAGCGCTCGCGATAGGCGGGATGGTGGAGGATGGCGTAGGCGTAGTGGAAGAGGTCCCATTTGCTGACCTGGGAACCGTAGTGGCGCTGGAAGAGGGCCAGGGCACCATCGGTGATGTTCTCCTGCCGGTTGCCGTCTTTCCCGTAGACGTAGAAGGGGAAGCACTGGATCTTTTCGAAGGCCAGATCGAAATCTGTTATATGATTGGTGGCCAGGCAGCCAAAGGGCTTGCGGTTGCCCGGGCCAGGGACACAGATGAGGCGGTTCTCCTCTTCGCTGACGGGGGTGGGAAGCAGCCGGGGCCACAGACCTTGACGCTGGTTGAGTAAGGGATCGAAATAGAGATACATGCTGGTGAAAGGGCGATAAAGGGCGCGGCGGATGCTAGTGGCCTGGAAGCGAGCTTCAACCTGGCGCAAGAAATACTCTTTGAGGCGGCTGCTCCACTTGATCTTTGTCTCGTCAGCGCTGACAAAGCTATCGAGGTCAGCAGGTTTGTTTGCCCGTTGCCAGCGTGCAAGATCGTTGTTGTAGACTTCGATCATTTGCTGGACTTTCGAGATCAGTTGGGAGCGGTCGAAGTCATAAACCCAGACGTCACGGCTTGTCTGAATACCAAGCGAATAGGCCGCAAAGAGCGTCAGGTGATCGCTCTCTCTCTCAGATGTTGCTGCTCGTTTGCCTTCCTTGGTGCCCAGCGGCAGGAAGGTGCTCCACTCGGGGGCCGACTGTGGAGCCAGCCAGTGCCGTGGCGTGGCCGGCTGCAGCCGCTGCCAGGGGATCTGCCCCATGCTGCGCTTCTCGCGTAGAAAGTTCAGCTTCTCCTCTTTGCGCCAGTCCTCGGGGACGCGGTAGTAGGAGAGACGGCGCTCCTGCTGATGGGCCGCGCGAATCGCCAGGGTGATGCCGACGCCAACCTGGATGCCAAAGACGTTATGGGTCGTGCCCGAGAGGCGCGGATTGCGGCGGACGTTGCCATGCAAATCAAGATGGTAGATGTGGGTGAAGTCCTGGAGGAGGTGATGGCGCATCCCGTCAAAGGCAATCTGGTCGATAAAAGAGTTGTTGGAGACGAAGCAGACGATGCCGTCGCGACCCCGCAGGCGGTCGCTGGCCCAGCGGAAAAAGCGCACATAGGCATCGTAGAGCATGTTGCGATTGGTGGCCTGGGAATCGCGGACATAGGTGTCGCGAATGCGCTGGTCGAGGAGCTGGTAGGGGCGATTTTTGTTGTTCTCGTTCTCGCGCTTCTGGCCGACGTTGTAGGGCGGGTTGCCGATGATGACCATGATGTCGGCCTCTTTCTCGCGCAGCACGCGCTGCGTGTTCTCCTCAACGAAGTAGAGCCGCGGCTGCCTGACCACCGTACCGCCGTTGCTGCTGACCCGCTCGGCCAGCTCCAGCGTGTCGACAAAGCAGATGCCCGGAAATGGCTCGTATTCCCCCATGCGCTCATAGTAGGCGTGCTCGATGTTGAGCGAAGCGATGTAGTAGGGCAAGAGCATGATCTCATTGCAGAAGAGATCTTCCGCGTATTTCTGGCGCAGGGCGCCGCGGGGGAGACGCTTCAGGATATTGACCACGAAGTTACCGGTGCCGGTGCAGGGATCGAGGATCTTAACGCCGGGCGTGGCCAGCGAACAGCCAAACTCGCGCTGCAGGGCCTCGTCGACGCTGGCAACCATGAAGTCGACGATCTCCTGCGGGGTGTAGACGATGCCGTAGGTGTCGGCCTTGCTGACCGAGAACCCCTGGAAAAAGCGCTCGTAGACCGTGTTGAGGAAGCGCTGGCGCTCGGTCCAGTCGCGGATGCTGCGCGCCGCCTCCTCGATGGCCAGATAGAAGTGATCGAGCGAACGGAGGAATTCCTGGCGGTTGAAAGCGCGACTGGTCAGGGCGCGAATGACCTGCTCGATCTGGGCGGCGATGACGTTGCGGCTGACGAAATCGGGGTTGTCGAAGACGGTGCGGAAGAGGCGCTCGGTGAGCAGGTGCTGCACGAGCATTTCGGTGATTTCTGCCTGGCTGATCTGCGGGTTGAGGTTGCTGCGGCAAAGAGTGGTGAAGTCGTTGAGCGCCGCGATGAAGGCGCGGTTCTGGGTGGCTTCCTGCTGGATAATCTCCAGGAGGCGGGCCGCCAGCTCGGGAATGCGGTCCTGAAACTCCTCAACGGCGGCCTCGAAGCGAGCAATCTGCGGCTCGCTGTAGGTGAGAAAGCGGGTCAGGAGATCGCGCAGCTCGCTGTCGTCGTCCAGGTTGAAGAGGAGGCGCTGACCGTCCTGGTAGAGGATTGCCCGCCGGCTGTTCTCGAAGAGGGTATTGCGCAGAGGATAGCCAGCCTCGATTTTGCGCTGGACTTCGCGTTCGAGGTCGAGATGGGGCGCCTTGGCCTCCCAGAGACCACGAATGAAGAACTCGTTGACGTCGCGCAGGACCCCGTCGGGACGGAGGCCATTGGGCAGGGTCTGCTCAGGAATCAGCTTGAGATTGACTGCGCTGGCGGTCTCCTCTAGCAGGCGCTGGAAGGCGGTGCGCAGGGCCAGCTCATGAGTGGCGAAGCCCTCGTACGAGCGGAGCTGCTTGCGGTAGCGCTCAATGGCCCGCTTGAGTAAGGTGGGCGTGAGTGCAGCGGGCGTGCTGATCAGGACCTCGGCGGCCACGGACGACGACCCCTTTCTGAGAGCGTGCTGTTGTGCTCTATTATACACGCGCTGGTCTTCCTGCTCCATGATGTAGGCGATGACGCGCCGTAGCCCCCCGACAACTTCGGCAAAGGCGGCGTCCTGGTTGGCCCAGGTCGAGATGGGCCGGGCATTAGCAGGTAGAACCTGCAGGTGGGCGAAAGGGGCGCCTTCCCAGACTACAGGCCGCAGCAGGATCGGTACGACCTGGGCCTGATCTCGCCGCTGACGCTCTAAAGCGCGCTGCATCTCAACGCCGTAGCAATAGTCGGAGGCCATGAAGGCAGGACTGATCAGCAGGAGGATGAGCTGGGCCTGCTCCAGTTGCTGGCGAATGACCCGCCGCCAGTCGCTGCCCGGCAAGAGGGCACCATCGTGCCAGGTGGCCAGCAAACCCTGACGCTCCAACAGGACCAGGTGCTGCTCTAGCCGCTCCAGAAAGGGACGGTCTTCCCGCGCGTAGACATAAAAGAGCTTCACTGGCCTCGCCATCTGCGCGCTCCTTGCCGCTATCCGCTACCTGCCTTAAATCATACCTCTAACGCTGCTTGCTGTCACTCTATTCGTTTTCATCAACATCTCCTTCTTCATTCTCCCCTTCAACCAGACGCTTCTCTTTCCCCTCTATCAGTCCAAGGCGCTTCTGCCAGATCAGGGGCGGCGTCGGCTCATAATAGATGAGTTCTGCCGGAGTCACCTCCAGGGCCCAGCAGAGCTTATCTAGTGTAAAGAGATCGATTACAACTTGCGGATCACGAAAAATCTTGCGGACAGTCTTGTAGTCAACATCGGCAAGCTTGGCTAGCTGAGAGATGCTGATTTGCTTTTCCTCCGCAATCTCCTTGACGCGCAAACGGATCATAAGTTGGCCT
The DNA here is from genome assembly GCF_008974285.1 of Thermogemmatispora aurantia. Lineage (GTDB taxonomy): Bacteria > Chloroflexota > Ktedonobacteria > Ktedonobacterales > Ktedonobacteraceae > Thermogemmatispora > Thermogemmatispora aurantia. Next base: position 538,661 of record NZ_BKZV01000005.1, read on the forward strand.
TGCGGAAAATACTTCTACGCAGGAGTTTAACAGTTTAGCTACCTTGACAAAACTGCTACAATAGTCTAAGATTCGATAGGAGAGTAGTAGTCATGGCTTTAAGTCAGTATTTCAATGACTCCTTTAAAATCTTGGACTCTACTCCAATATGGCAGGTGGACAAAGCTGAGCCGGGCAGGATCAGATTGAGAGGCTGAGCCAGGCCGGGCCAGTGTCAGAGCAGGAAGGAGTATGCCATGTCTGGCCTTGTTGAAGAATGGCATGAGGAGCAGGGTGAAGAGCAGCGTGAAGAGCAGCGTGACCGTGAGCAGCCAGAAGCGAGCCAGGAGATTGAGCGCCTGAAGGAGCAGCTAGCGCACGAGTATGCACAGGCGCTGCGGGCCGGCGAGCGTGATGCTGCCCCTTCCTACGAGACCTATGAGCGGCTAGCGGAAGTAGCCGGTGATCGCCAGGCCAGCCTCATCCTCAAAGAAGTCATTGAGGCTGTCGAGCGTCGTATCTACGGTCTCCTGTTGCTAGAGGGACCGGCCCAGGGAATCGAGCACACCCACTAAGCGCAGCCGAGGGAGGAACAGCAAGACGAAAGGGAGCAAGCCGCCCGTCGCGTCCGCCAGGGTCGAGAGCAGGACCCGGTTGGCGCGGCGAGCGGCTCAACCAGAGAGAGGAGGGGAAAACATCGATCGGCGTGCTGTGCCGCCCTCAGTGCTCCGCTGTGGGTCTGGCTGGGCCACGCCGATCTGGGGGGCGATCGCTATCTGCCTGAGTGGAGTCGCCGGGCTGGGCGCTGCTGGAGCGCTGTCGCGGGCGCGACCCCGCCGCTTTCTCATCTGGCTGCTGGCTTCCTGTTGCGAGCGGGTCAAGCAGGGAGCGTACAAAGTGGAGCAGCTCCGCGGGATACTGTTCCCAGGGAGCTTGACCGCTCTCATACTTGTGTTGCAGCTTCTCCAGATGGGCCAGCGCTTCAGCGTAGCGTGGCTGCTGGCTGCTCAAGAGCTGCAGATTCCAGGTCAGAAGGCTGCGCAACTGCTCGGCCTTCAGCAGTGGCGTCTGGCTCTTCTTGAGCAACGTCGCCAGGCGTGAGAAGCTCACGCGCTGCAAGTCTAGGGTGCTCAACGAGGGCTTACCGCTGCTGCCCGCGGCCTCCATCTTGCTCCTACCGCCGTAACGCGCCGTCTGACTCTCTTCGGCTACCAGTCCGGCCAGAGCATGCGGACGATCGAACAGCTCGTCCAGGCTGCGGCAGTGTTGCGCGCGGCGTATCATGCGGGCCACCAACCCCAGCGCCTCGACCGCTCCGCTGAAAGACGGCGCCGCCTTATCGGGTTGCAGGGCTGCATAGAGCGCCTCGATGCGCTTCACCTGCGCAAAAAAGGCCTGACGCAGCTCGTTCCCCTTGAGCAGGCTATCGGCGGCTTGACGGGCGGCCCTGTCGAGCCGCTGCTCCGCGCTGGCGGCCAACAGCGCGGAGACCTCGACGCCATGACGGGCACAGAAATCCAGTGTCTCCCCGAGCGACTTCTCCAGCTCCGCCACAAGCCGATGCTTCTCCTGAATAGCGCTTACCTCAGCGACGGGCGGTTCGTGTAGTTCGCGACTGGCTCGGCGGCGGAGACGCCACGACTGGGGGAGCACGCGCTCAGCGGCCCGGGCATAGCGCTGTTGCAACGTAGAGAGCTGCGGCCAGTGCCCGATATAGTCGACCACCAGACCACAGACCTTCTCGTCATCATAGACACGGTTGACGGCAGTCAGGGCGGCCAGCAGCGTTGGACCCTGCAAAGGACGATCGAGATAGAGCGTTGCCAGCATCGGGGTGGCCAGACTTGCCAGCCAGGGATCACAGCTAAAGAGCAGACGGAGCGGATCGTTCACATCGTGGAAGCGAGCGACCAGGTCCTCATTGCGCAAACGCTCGTGATGGGAACGGATCTCGACCGTCTCGAAGTAGGCGCGGCCCGGCGTATCGTTGAAGTCAGCAAAGCGACGATAGTCGTCGGGCGACGGAGAAACGAGCACAGCCATCTCCGTTGGCCTGTAGTAGGCCAGGAGTTCATCCAGCCCAGCTCGACGGCGCCAGTCGAAGGTTTCATCTCGCTCCCGCTGCAGCCGACGCAGCATGCGCTCCCAGAGGGAACGCACCCGGTTATAGAGGCGCACGGCAGTGATCTTATCGATCGTCAGCACCAGGGCCTTGGCGCGATAGCCCCGGGCAAACCAATGTTCGACCAGATCGCGAGCCACCAGATCGAGGCGCTCGGGATGGGTCAGCAGCGCGTAGGGAGTGCGCAGGCGTTGAGCCAGCTCCTCTTGATACTCACTGCAGGGGCCAGCGGCCTCAGCCAGCTGCTGCATAGCCTCGGCAAAGCCGGGCGGAGTCTGCGCACCCAGCAAGGCGCTCCGATCCTCGTAGTAGACTGGCAGAATAGTGCCATCGGCGAGCGCTTGAGCGCAGGAATAGCCACTAAGGTAGGGGCCGAAGAGACTGCGCAGCGCCGGCTCCTGATCCTCGCGGCAGGGAGTCGCCGTTAGCCCGAGAAAAGCCGCGGCGGGCAGCGCCTGACGCATCCGCTGCAGCTGCTCCAGCGTGCAGGTCTGCAGCTCGTCGACCAGCACCAGCAGGTCCGTACGCAGCGAAAGCGGCTCAGGGCTCTCGAAAGCCGAAGGCAAAGCGAAATAGAGAGGAGGGGCAGAACGGCCCGGCGTGGGCCGCTCCAGCAAACGCTGCAGCTCGCCAGCTGTCGTCACGGGCATTGGACCCGGTTTCTCTTCCCTTGTCAGCAGGCCCCAGTCCGTCAGAGAGCGCACGAGCTGTCGCCAGAGATCCTCGTGGCCAGTCACCAACAGGCAGGTTGGCCCTGGCTCATCGCCCTGACGCAGCACCTTTTGCAGCAGAAAGGCCAGCGTATAGCTCTTGCCGCTGCCATGTGCCTGCCAGAGCAGTCCCAATCGGCCCCGTAAAGCCCCGGCCTCACGCAGACGAGCATAGGCCGCATTCACCGCCAGGTACTGATGATTGCGGGCGACAATTTTACCGGGCCGTGGCGTCCTGGAGAAAAGCGTGAAGTGCTTGACAAGATCAAGGAAGCGCTCAGGTTGACAGGTGGCGTAGAGCGCTGTCTCTAGTGAGCAGTCCTCCGGCTCATCTTCGCCCGAGAGGCGTTTCCAGGGAGTCAGCTGCGGCCAGCGGCTGTCAACGCTGCCCACGCGGTTCAAAGGACCGTTGGAGAGAAGCACAAGAGCGTTATACCATACGAGCTGTGGCAGTTCACTGCGATAGCAGTGCAGATAATGTTGATAGAGCTGCTCCAGTGGTTCAATGCCGATAACAAACAGCAGGAGCGGGAGACCGTTGACGAAACCAACCAGGGGAAGGCAGAGCGGGCCACAGCGCCCCTGCACCCAATAGTTCGAGATCACTCGCCAGTCGTTGGCGGCGGGATGTTGCCAGTCGACGAGACGCAGGGTCGACGAAGCGCCGACCTCCCTCCTCGGAGCCGAGACCGAAGCCATGCTGCCTGGGCGTCGGCGGCCCGGCTGAGCTTGGGAGAGAGCACTTGATTGCCCCTCATTGCTCGGCGCTACACCCTCGCGCAGCAGATGATGGATTTCGCGATTCGCCGCCAGCGGATGCAGCGCGTCGCGGTTGCGCGTCAGGAGGGCACAGGCATAGGCAATCTGTTCTGCGCTGGCCTCGGGATTCAGACGCTGCAGAGCCGTGCGGAGAGGGTCGAGCAGCACCACCTCCTCAGCGCTGCCGCGCCCAGTGATATCATAGTTGCCTGTTCCCTCGGCTGAAGCATCCTGGTGGCAATATCCCATCTGCTCCAGAGCGTGGATGGCCCGAGAAACCACGATATTGTTGATGGCTTGTGGAAACTCCATGATGTGACCTTCTTCTACCAGTACCAGCGCATCCTCTCACCATGAATATCTGCATAGGTGCGGTGTCACTGGCTGTGAACTTCAGGCAACGCTCGGGCCGTCCGAGGCGCCAGGTTTCTCCGTGCCTCCGCGTGGAAGGCAGGTAGGAGATGAGGCCTCAGGAAGGCGCTCAGACGCTGAAGCCAAGGCCTGGGCCGGCCCGAGGCTGCCCTCGGCTGTGCGCAAATCGAAATCATCGAAGACCCCTGCTTCAAGCAAGCGGGGGAAGTGCATCAAAGTAATCAATGCAAAAAATTGCGTTCATAAATGAGATGGCCGGACTTACCCACCAAAGAGACCAGGAGAAAAGCATGGTCGCAGGTCCTGGGGATCGGTTCAGGTGCTGGCTCTGCCTCTGGCCGCCTGCTCTGTGGCTCTAAGTACCTGGCCAGCCTCCTGGCCTGCGCCAGCCAATCAAGCGGCTGCCTCACTCTGCAGCCTTGGCCGGCCCGGGCCAGTTCCAGCACGCTGCAGGCCATCCTGCCAAGCATCAGGGGTCGATTCCCTCCTAGCCATATACCACGTCCTTCCTTCTACCACTGCTGGAGCCTTTGCTTCTGCCAACCTGCCTCTGATCAGGTGGCGAGCAGCAGCTCATGCCTTTGTCCGCGTCGAGATCTTGCTGGTATCCAGGAGCAACGGGCTGCCAGGTCAAGGCGGTCATGGCAAGCAGGCACTGATCAGAGGAAGCGGACCGTCTCGCCCTGGCCTGCCCTCATGTTGCTACTATATAGACGAACCTGGCAAGATCCTATCAAATACAAGGAGGGTATCTAGAAGACAAAAGGACCTTTTGCCGGGTCCTGTAGTGAGCTTGTGTAATGATACACAAGACAAGCAACAGCATCTCAAGATCGAACGAGGCAGCAGAGACTGCCAACCGAGGCAAACAGAACTGTTCTCCTGACCAGTATCGGCGACCTGGCCCTGTGCTATACTCTCCCAATACGGCAGGTGGCGAGCAACGAAGTAGGGGGGCCTGTTCAACCAAGGCACAACCTCAGACGGAGCAGCAACAGGGAGTAGCAACAACGATGGCAGTACACGGTCACAGCATGGGTAGTGGTTTGGGGGTCTATCTCGACGAGCAGCGGCGCAAGGGGCGCAAGACCGACCGGCGAACACTAGGTCGGGTCATAGCGGCCTTCCGACCCTATCGAGGGCAAGTGGCTCTCATGCTCATAGCTATCCTCACGACAACCCTTTTGGGATTAATCAACCCTCTCATGATCCGCTTTATCTTTGATGATGCCATTGGCAAGCGTGATCTGACATTGCTCATCATCTTTGTCAGCATCATGCTCATCACGCCGGTGGTCAACGGAGTCATCGGTGTAGGCCAGAGCTATCTCAGCAACGTGGTTGGGCAGCGTGTCATGCGCGACTTTCGCAATCGCCTCTATGCCCATCTGCAGCGGATGTCTCTGCGCTTTTTCACTGCCACCCGCACCGGAGAAATTCAATCGCGGCTGGCCAATGACGTCGGCGGTATCGAGAACATCGTCACAGGCACCGCCACCAGCATCGTTGCCAACATCTCCACGGCCCTCTCGACCATCATTGCAATGGCCATTATCAGCCCGCTGCTTACCCTCATCTCGCTGGGGCTGCTGCCGCTCTTCCTCTGGATCACCTACAAAGTAGGCAACGTCCGCCGCCTGACGAGCAAAGAAACGCAAAAGAGCATGGCCTCTCTTAGCGCCCTCATGCAAGAGACCCTTTCCGTCAGTGGCATCCTGCTCATCAAGACCTTTGGCCGGCAGAAGCTGGCCCAGCAACGCTTTGAAGAGGAGAACCAGCGACTTTCCGATCTTGAAATTCGCCAGCAAATGATCGGGCGCTGGTTCTTCATGTTCGTGGGCACCTTCTTCTCGATCACGCCGGCAGTCGTCTACCTTGTCGCCGGATTGCAGGCCATTTTTGACCCGCGCCAGGCCATTACCCTGGGCGCCATTGTGGCCTTCACCACTCTGCAGAGCCGGCTCTTTTTCCCGGTTGGCCAGCTACTCAACATTCAAGTCGACATCCAGGGCGCCCTGGCCCTCTTCGACCGGATCTTCGAATATCTCGACCTGCCGATCGAGATCGCAGACCGGCCTGATGCCCTCTGGCTCAAGCCCGAGCAGGTGCGTGGCGCCATCAGCTTTGAAGACGTCTCCTTCAGCTACCGACGTGAAGCATCTGAAGATACAGCCGAAGCGGGGCCGGAGGGGAATGGCGAGCAGCGAAACGGGAGAGCGGTGATCCTGGCTGAAGACCTGTCCGAGGGACGTCCAGCGCTCAGCCATATCTCTTTCACCATCGAGCCGGGTCAGCTGGTGGCCCTTGTCGGACCAAGCGGAGCCGGCAAAACCACCATCACCTATCTGCTCGCCCGCCTCTACGATGTTGACGAAGGCAGCGTACGCATCGACGGTCACGACGTTCGCTCCGTCGCCCAGCAGTCTCTCAGCGAACTGATCGGCATGGTCACCCAGGAAACCTACCTCTTCAACGCCACCATCCGCGAAAATCTGCTCTACGCGCGGCCCGAGGCCAGCGAGGAAGAGATGATCGCCGCCGCCAGGGCCGCTGCCATTCATGACCGCATCATGGAGCTAGAGGACGGCTACGATACCCTGGTTGGAGAGCGTGGCTACAAGCTCTCTGGAGGTGAAAAGCAGCGCCTCGCCATCGCGCGTGTCATCCTTAAAGATCCGCGCATCCTGATCCTGGACGAAGCCACCAGCGCCCTCGACACCCACTCCGAGCGTCTCATTCAGGCAGCCCTGGAGCCGCTCATGCACAAGCGCACTACCCTGGCCATTGCGCATCGGCTCTCGACCATTCTGGCCGCCGACACCATTCTTGTCCTGGATCGAGGGCAGATTGTCGAGCGCGGAACCCATGAGGAATTGCTGCAGCAGCAAGGACTCTATGCCCGCCTCTATGCTGAGCAGTTTCATCGGGCCGCCGAGGAGCAGACGATCTGAGCAAGACTGATCTTGATGAAGTCCCTCAAGAAAAAAAGCGGGCTAGCATCTATTGCTGGCCCGCTAAGGAGATTTCGGCAGAGGGAGATGCCGAAGAAAGGAGACGAAGAGTAAGAGGCTCACTAGACAGTAGGGCGCTTGCCACCAAGGCCTCGCCCACCAGTCACGGCCTTGACGATTACCAACAGGATGATCGCGCCGAGCAGGGCTGTCACGAATGTCCAGAAGATGCCACTGACCGAAATGCCGAGGGCGCCCAGGATCGCGCCGCCCAGGAGACCGCCAATGATGCCGACGATAATATTACCCAGAATGCCGAGCTGATCGCCCTGCACCAGGCGATCGGCGATCGCCCCGGCTAAGCCGCCGATGATGATCCAGACAAACCAGGCCCACAGCGTGCCCAGCACACTCGCCAGAACAAAACCCGTTACCATGTGAACTTTCTCCTCCTCTCGCTAAAGCTCTCTTCGAGACAATGACACAGGTACTTATTACTACAGTCGAAGATACTCCGATCGCTGTTGGGTCGCTACCGATGTCATTTTCTACACGGGTCAACCCCCGAGAGAGTGTCAACCGGCTCAGAGGACTGTAGCGAAAGAAAAGGAGAGCGGCGCGGCTTCAGAAGCGGGCTAAGCCTGAAGAAAGGCGCTGTTCCGACAGGGCAGGCGGCGAGCGGCTTCAGTAGAAATACTGGTCGTCTACAGCCAGAGCGCCGGGCCATCATTCCGGAGGCTTCAAGCCTTGCCCCCGAAGAGAAGGCCCCGCCTGGCCCGGCGCCAGAGCAACGTTGAGAGCGCAGAGCGGGCGCCAGCCCTCTCGCATAGTCGCTCAGACATTCAAAGAGCTAGCGGCTCGACAATCAACAGGCCGGTCTCCGGCTCGCGACCGGAGACCGCTGGTACCACGCTGCTCCGATCGATCTCCACACAGAAAGGAGGGTCGTCGACCAGACCGGCGCGTAGCACCGTCAGAGACGACTCGCTATACTCTAGCACACGCGGGGGCTTATAGGCCTCATAAATGGCGATCGCCGCCAGAGCGCTCCCGTGAGGAGTCAGGACTGGGCTTCCTGGATCAGCCTCCTGGTGGTCGGGGCCAGCCAGGCGCAGCAGCTCGGCGGCCAGGTAGCCGGCACAGACCGCATCATCCAGAGCAAAGTAACCGAACTCGCCTGCGCAGACCAGGGCAATATCGCGTTCGCGCTCACGCGCCAGCGTTAGCGCCGCCGAGACCACGGCGTGGGCATTGCGGAAGCAGCCGGCCAGGCGTATCGTCTCGGGTGGGCAGGCGTGGAAAGCGCGGGTGCCATTCGTTGTCGTCAAAATCAGCTCACGGCCCTGCAGGTCCAGCTGGGCGAACTCGCGCGGCGAATTGCCATAATCGAAGCCGGGAATGCGGCGCACATTGCGCTCGCCGCAGAGCGCGCGCCCGGGATGAGCAGCGGCTCCAGCCCGCGCCTGCTCGATCGACTCAGCCACCAGCACGCGCCTCGCGCCCTGCTCCAGCATCACCGTCATCGTCGTCGTCGCGCGGATCAGGTCGATCACGATGTAGACATCGCCGGCCTGGGCCCGCTCGGGCAAAATTGTCTCGGGAGTAAAAAAGACGTAGAGTTGCAAAGTGCCTCCTCGTTGTCGCTGACTGATGCACCTGATCAATAAAGGGGCTGAGGAAACTGCCCACAATAAGGATCAGGTTCCATTATATCCTCTCGCCTGGCGTATGGTATGATAGGGAAAGAGAGCACAAGCGTTTCGCAGTAGCCCACACCTCTGACAGCGCCGTCGGAGGAGCGCTCTACAGCACAAAGGAGGCTTCACAATGACCGTCTCGCGAACCCCCAACATGGTCGACTACGAAGTCGAGCGGCGCACCTTCCACATCGACGTCCCCGAGTATTTCAACTTCGCCGTCGACATCATCGGCAAATGGGCGCAGGACCCCCAAAAAATTGCCGTCCACTGGCTCGGTCAGCACGGAGAAGAGCGGCAGATCACCTTTGCCGAATTCGCCGAGCGTTCCAGTCGGGCCGCCAACGCCTTTGCAGCCCTTGGCCTCAAGAAAGGCGATCGCGTGCTGGTCATGCTGCCGCGCCTTCCCGAATGGTGGGAAAGCGTACTGGGTCTGATGAAGCTCGGCGTCATCTTTATCCCCTGCACCACCCTGCTCACCAGCAAAGACCTCCAATATCGGGCTGAAGTAGCCGAGGCCCAGGGCCTGATCACCGATCGCGAAGGAGCAGAGAAATTTGATCAGGTGCGAGGGCAGTGTCCCACCGTCAAGCAGGCCATCCTGGTCGAGGGCGAGGCCCGTCCAGGCTGGATCAGCTATCACGAGATCGTGGCGGCAGCCTCCCCCGACTTCAAGGGTCCCAAAACGCGCAGCGACGACCCCTGTCTGGTCTACTTCACCTCAGGCACCGTCGGCTATCCCAAGATGGTTCTCCACACCCAGGCCAGCTACCCACTCGGGCACACCATCACTGGCAAATACTGGCTTGATCTCCACGAGGACGACCTGCTCTGGAATCTCAGTGAAACCGGCTGGGCCAAGTGGGCCTGGAGCAACTTCTTTGGTCCCTGGGTCATGGGCACCGCCGTCTTCATCCAGGACGCCCGCGGCAAATTCAATCCCCTGGAGACCCTGGAGCTGCTCCATCGCTACCCGATCACCGTCCTCTGTGCCCCACCGACCGCCTACCGCATGCTTGTCCTGGAGGAGCCGCTCGCCTATCTCAAGACGCATCCGCCCCGCGCCCTGCGCCACTGTGTTGGCGCTGGCGAGCCATTGAACCCGGAAGTCATTCGTCAATGGCAAGAAGCAACTGGCATGATCATCCGCGATGGTTACGGACAGACCGAGACCGTGCTGCTCTGTGGCAATTTCCCGCCGCTGGAGGTCAAGCCTGGCTCGATGGGCAAGCCCTCGCCGGGCTTCGACGTAGCCGTCATCGATCACGAGGGCAACGAGCTGCCTCCTGGTGCTGAGGGCGATATCGCCGTCCGCATCAAGCCTGAGCGTCCGCGCTGGCTCTTCCAGGAGTACTGGCGCAATCCCGAAGCGACCGCGGCCTGCATCCGCGGCGACTGGTACATCACCGGCGACCGCGCCTATCGCGATGAGGACGGTTATCTGTGGTTTGTTGGCAGGGCCGACGATGTCATCATCAGTGCCGGCTATCGCATTGGGCCGTTCGAAGTTGAAAGCGCCCTCAAAGAGCATCCCGCCGTCGCCGAGTCGGCGGTGGTTGGCAGTCCCGACGAAGTTCGCGGCCAGATCGTCAAAGCCTTTGTCGTGCTCGCCCCAGGTTACAGTCCATCACCCGAGCTGGCCAGCGAGCTGCAGGAGCATGTCCGTCGCGTCACCGCGCCCTATAAATATCCGCGCGAGATCGAATTTGTCGAGACGCTTCCTAAGACCATTTCGGGCAAGATTCGCCGCGTCGAGCTACGCGAGCTAGAGCACCGTCGCAAGCTTGGCCACAGTGGCCAGTCAGGGGCGTAAACTGCGACTCGTCTCCGTCCGTCGCCCTAGCCAGCGAGGACGGGAGGAAAAGCCGCCGGCGAGGAGGACCGCAGGCAGCAAAAGAGGGGTCGGGCGCGGTTCATGAGAGCTGTTGGCCCGACCCCTTCTGTATGCTGGCTTCAGCCAGCGCCATCAGACCATGAGACAGGAGACAGGGAAGGAGGAAGCTAGAGCGTACCAGACTTAAAGTGACGATTGACCAGCCGGGTGATCACCACCGGATGCTTCTGCAGGTACTGCTTGATCGCGCTAGCCTGCTGCTGGGTGATAGTACCGGCCTGGGCCGCGCGGTCCACCTCATGCTCGATGGCATTAAGGACAATCGTATGGAGCTGGCTGGCCGAAACGTGCTGAGCGTCAGCGATCTGCTTGAGCGTCTTGCCGGCCTGCAGCTGGGCTTTGAGCTGATCAACGCTCAGATGCAAACCCTGAGCGATCTGGTTCTCCAGATCGGGCAGGTAGGGCTTCAGCTGCTGGCGGATGGCGACGCGCTTGGCCCCATTGAGCAGAGCGCTGCAGCCCGGGTGAGCCGCCAGACGTTGCTTGATCACGGTGGCCTCGCTCTGCGTCAGCTTGCCATCCTTGACCATCTGATCGAGGACATCGCTGAGGGCCGCATTGCTATCCTGGCGCAGCGTCGCGACCGAGACATGCAGACGGTTCGCCAGATCCTGCAGCCACTGCTGACAGTAGGCCCCGGTCTTGCTGGCTGCCCCTGGCGTCGCTGTCGCCTGCGGGCTGCCGCTCTGGCCAGTAGCGCTGGCCAGCAGCGGCCCGGCGAAGAGGGCGCCGAAAACGATACATAGCAGCAAGAGCAGCGCTCCACCAGCGATCAAGAACGCTTTTTTCATATGCTTCATAGCGACATCGCTCCTTTTTCTGCTCACTCTTTCAAGAGTAGATTCTTTAGCATAGCTCTCTTGAGTAGAAACAAGACGGGTATGCTCAGCGCATACGGCGCGAGAGGAGGGAGCGAGCACCATCCGCTTGCCCTGGCGTTCGCTCTCCCTGGCGTTAAGTATCATAGCGCTCAGAAATAAAGAAGTCCTCAATGAGAAGCTCAAGATTTGCTCAAGATTTGCGGGTGGGAAGAGAGCGACCAGCCCCGGGACCGGCTGGAAGGAAGAGCGTGTGATAGTATTATCTAACGGACAGGAGGTCGCGCGTTCCGGCGCGTCGCTGACCCGGGCGCTCCCGACCCTTTCCCGTCGGTGAGACAAGCCGGGCGGGAGTGAGGCGGACCAGCCGAGAGCGCGCAGCAGCTAGCAATGGCACAGAAAATCCTCATCATTGAAGACGAAGAGGGGATCATTCACCTGCTTAACCTGTACCTCAAAGATGCAGGGTATAGCGTCATCGCGGCGCACGATGCGGCGGATGGCTTGGCGCTCCATGCCCGCGAGAAGCCCGATCTGGTCATTCTCGACATCATGCTGCCGGGGCTGGATGGCTTCGAAGTCTGCCGTCGCATCCGTTCCTGGTCCTCCACGCCCATTCTCATCTTAACGGCGCGTGGAGACGAAGACGATCGCATTCGTGGTCTTGATCTCGGAGCTGATGATTACCTGGTCAAGCCGTTCAGTCCGCGTGAGCTGGTCAGTCGTGTCCGGGCCATCCTGCGCCGCACCAGCGGAGGCGGTAGTGAGGGAGGTGGGGGCCAGGAGAAGCGCGAGAGCGAAGTACTGCGCTTCCCCGGTCTGGTCATCGACCTGCCCGCGCGGCGCGTTGAAGTTGACGGGCGAGAAGTTGCCCTCACGCCAACGGAGTTTGACCTGCTCGCCCTGCTGGCGCGCTCACCCGACCGTGTCTTTACGCGCGAGATGCTCATGAACAAAGTCTGGGGCTACGACTATCTGGGAGATGGTCACATCATCGACGTCCACATCAGCGCCCTCCGCAAGAAGATCGAAACCAATGCCGAGCGGCGCTATATCAAGACCGTCTGGCGCGTTGGCTACAAATTCGACGCCGCTGGTGCCCTCAAAGGAACACGCTAGGCACCGGTGCCGCTGATCCGCTGAAGGAAGGCGAGCCGCGGTAAGCGGAAAAGACCTCACTGGCAGACGAGTCAGGCGATGAGAGGTAGCTAAACCGCGTCAACGAGAGGAAGGGAGCGAGAACGATGCGTATGCACTGGTGGCACAGCATTCGCTGGAGGCTGGCGCTCGGTTCCATGCTCGTTGCTCTTCTGGCGACCGCCCTGCTGGCGCTCATTATTTTGTTATCCGTGGCGTACTTCTATGGCCTGGACCAGCGCCAGCAACTGACAGATCTGGCCAGTGGCAGCGCTCGGCGCATCGGCAGCGACATGCTGGCCCATCAGCGCACCCTGGCTGGAGCCTCCAGCGATGTCCTGGCCCCCATCGTACGCGGCTCTCAGGGACAAGACTCCCTGGTCATTGTCTATGCCTATCTCCCGCGCGCGGCCACCCATCTGCAGCCAGTCTATCCGGCCCTGATCCGCGGGCGGCCAACCCTCGCCACTGTGCTGCTGGCCTCGACCGACCCTGACCTCAAGATCAACTATGCCCGCGTGCGCGCGGCCCTCACCCAGGGCACGCATGGGCAGCAGACCGTTGCCAACATAGGCGATGGGGGTCCTCCAGGCTCCGCGCGCCCCTTCGTCGTCACGCCCATCTTCTACGGCGGTGACTCTCAAAGTGGCCCGCTTGTCGGCGTCCTCTTTGTCACCTCGCGCTATGCCCTGGAGGGCACCATGCCCCCGCTCGTCGCCACCCTGAGCCGCTCCGTCCTTATTGCCTCGATCGCCGTCGCCCTTATAGCTGCTCTGGCCGCGGTCCTCTTCTCGCGCACGATCACCCGCCCGCTGGCCAAACTGACGCGCGCCACGCGGCAACTGGCAAGCGGCCACTATGATGTGCGCGTCGAGACTGGTGCCAGGGGCGAACTGGGCGAGCTGGCCCACAACTTCAACGAGATGGCTGCCCAACTGCAGCGCGACGTCGAGGAGCTGCGCAAGCAAGAGCTGTGGCGGCGCGAACTCATCATGAACATTACCCATGACCTGGCCACTCCCTTGACCGCCATTGCCGGCCTCGGCGAGTCGCTCATCGATGGCGTCAACCGCAGTCGCGAAGACTACGAGGCCACTGGACGCATTATTGTGCGCGAAACCTTGCGCCTGCGCCGCCTTGTCAGAGATCTGCACATGATGGCCAAGATGGAGGCTGGCGCCCTGCAGCTGCAACGCAAGCCAGTACGCCTGGCCGTCCTGGTTGATGAAGTACTGGCCGTCCTTGCTCCCGAATTTGAGCGCGCCAACGTCGAACCCTGCAACACCATCGACTACAACCTGCCCCCAGTACAGGCAGACCCCGATATGCTCACTCGTGTCTTCTCCAACCTCTGCGACAATGCCCTGCGCCACACACCAGCCGGCGGTATGGTTGTCATCGACGCTATACAACAGGAGCACTGTCTGATCGTGGCGGTCACCGATACCGGCAGTGGCATTCCCCCCCAGGCTCTGCCGCGCATCTTTGACCGCTTCTATCGCGCCGATGAGGCGCGTCGCGGCGACACTGGAGGCAGCGGCCTGGGCCTGGCCATTGTGCGCGCCATCGTCGAAGCCCACGGCGGCAAGATCTGGGCTGAGAACGTGCCTGGAGCCGGCGCCCGTATCCTCTTCACCTTGCCTTTGCTATAATAACCGCAATGGCCTGACGCCGATGTCTGAAAGCGCCTGGGCGCCAATTCTGTCATGTTGACAGGTGCAGAAAGCAGCAACTCTCACGCAATATCTCTGCTGAAAGGCGAGAGCGGGATCAATCATGAGCAATGAGCGAGACAGCGCACCAGACGATGTCTTAGAGGCTGGAGAGCGCAGCAGGCTCCAGGACAGGCAGGGGACCGAAAGGAGTGACAGCCTCACGCTTAGAGAGCTTCCCCTCGCGCGCATTGCCCACGAACTGCGGGCTCCCTTGAACCGTATCAGTGGCTTTCTCGATCTACTCCTCGCTGAAGAGGAGGCCGCTGGGGCCGTGATCCCCACCAGTTCCGGGCTATCCCTGCAGTCCCGCGACTACCTCCAGCGCGCGCGAGTCGGTAGTGAGCAGCTCTATCTGTTGCTGGAGAACCTCCTCTGTTGGCTGAGGGCGGCAAGCGGCCAGTTGCATCTGAGCAGCGATGTTATTGCTGTGGAAGAGCTGGTAGAGAGCACTGTGGAAGAGCTAGAATACACGGCGCGGTTGCGCCAGTTGCGGATCGAGACGCGCTTTGCCCGGGAGCTGCTGGCGCCCTACCGGAGGATACGGACCGACAGCCAGCGCGCGCGCCACATTCTGCGCAACGTCCTGGCCAATGCCTGCACCTATACCCCCATCGGAGGGCGGATTACCATAGAGGCGGCAGTCGCCTCGCTGCCCTCTGGTCTGCCGGGCCTGGCCCTCAGCATTGGTGATAGTGGTGTGGGCATCCAGCCCGAAGTTTTGCCACACATCTTCGAGCCATTTTATCGAGCGGAGCCGTTGACTGACAGCGACCAGCTCCTGGAGAGCAGCGGCAGCGGGCTGGGGCTGGGACTAAGCGTCGCGCACCTCCTGGTCGAACGGCTCGGCGGGACGATCGCGGTGCAGTCTGCACCTGGGGTCGGCACCACTGTCAGCCTCACCTTACCCACGCTGACATGAAAAAGTACAGTCATGCAGCCCTTGACTCAGGTTGGTAAAGCGTGCTATCCTGATTCTAACCTGTATCAGGCTCCTCTCCTTCGCCCCGGGGTCAGATCAGAGCTGAGGCAGCGCGCTGGAGAAGGTGCAAGGGAGAGAAAAAGCAAGGGAAGGAGTGCCAGTGCAGGTTAGCTCGGTTTGTCTAGTGTGCTTGCTTGTCTGTGAAACAGAGAAGGAGTTTAGCTTTGGGAATGCTACGGGTAATGTCCCGTCGCGGCGATGATCGGATCTCCTGGGATCTGCGGAAGGTTGAAGCCAGCGATCCCGAAGCTCTGGCCGCTGTGCGCGAGGCCGAACGTATCTTTCGCGAGGAGCGTATGCGTGGTGCCACGGCCTTTAAGGTCGAGCCAGGCAAGCCAGCGCAGCGCATCGATGAGTTTGATCGAACAGCCGAGCAGATCGTGATGGTGCCGCGCGTCGTAGGAGGCTGACCGGCGCAACCGGCGAGGAGCGTAAGCAGCTATGTTAGAAACTCTGACGCTCTTCCTGGGTATCTGGCTGCTCTTTTTGCTGCTGGCCATCTATTATCTCTCCCGATCGCTCGAAGGGAACAGCGTCGGGCCACGTCTCTCGCGCAATGAACGCCTCTCTGCTGAGAGCCGTGCTAAGGCGTTGCTGCGCGAGATGCTGACGGAGAGCCAGTATCAGCAGCTGATTAAGTACGGATACCTGGAGGTGGCTAGCCCCTCGATCAGTCATCGTATCTACCGCATTCCTGGCTCCGGTGGCCTGGTCAAGGTCTATGAACGTGGCTGCCCCATCATGGAGCTGTGCCTGCAGCCCGCCGAGCCTTTGCCCGACGGCGATGTGGTGGTCATGCACAAGCTGATGATCGAGGGAAACGAAGAGGAATATCTCAAAAAAGCCAACCACTTCGCTCCCGGGATCATCTCCTTGCGCTGTCAGCACCTCTGAGGCATCTTTGTTGCAATACCTGCCCATGATATAGCTCTCTGCTGCGTGCAGGTGGGTCAACCTGGCCGAGCGCTGGCGAAAGCAGACAAAAGCAGGGACAGTCTCCCTGGCTAAAAAAGCAGGCTGTATGACCGCTTGCTCGCTGTCCTCCCCGGTGCTCCGCCCTGGCCCCCTGCTCGTGGCATGGGGAGGTCCCGCTTTCCGCTCTCTTCCCTTTCCTCTCTCCCCCAGTGCCTTCCGCTAGCCCACACAACTGGGCGTCATGGACAAAGCTCCTGCTTTTCTCCCTGCTTGTTAATCTCTCCCCGGTATAGACGTACTTCTTCCTAGAGGGGGTATATGTCTGTTCTGAACACGTGCGACAGGCGGTGTGTTCAGTGTGCCTAATTGGATGGATAAAGGGAGGCTCTTTATAAGAAGAGAGTAACGGTCAGCGTTGGCTCTTTTGTCAATTCGTGCCCAACCATAATGTCGTCGGGCAAGGAAGGCAGGTACACGAACAATGCAATGTCCTCACTGCGGGGCAATGACTCGCCCTGGGGCCGGCTTCTGTGCCCACTGTTTTAGTCCTCTGCCAAGAGAAGCCGCCACCGATCTGGCCAGCGCCGTTGCGGGTCCCCTGGCGCCAGGCAGTTTCCTTTACGGCGGGCGCTATTACGTCTCTCGCGTGCTCGGTTGGGGTGGGGCAGGCGCTGCAGTGCTGGCCACCGATCAGCAGCACAGCGGCAGGCGAGTGGTCATCAAAGAGCTGCTCTCTGAGGCCACTGACCCCTGGCGTCGCGAGCAAGACCTCAAGCAGCTCAGGCTTGAATCCTCCCTTCTAGCGCGGCTCGATCATCCGTTCCTCCCAAAAGTACTTGATCATTTTGTGGAGGGAGAGCGCTATTTTCTCGTATACGAATACGTGGAAGGAGAACACGCGGAGAAGCGGCTTGCGCAGTCTTCCTGGCCGCTCTCTGAGCGCGATGTGCTCATTTATGCCTCTGAGCTTCTCGATTTACTGGATTATCTTGAGAATAACGTGCCTTCTATTTTTCATGGGGACATCAAGCCAACCAACCTTGTCATTGGCCAGCAAGATGGCGACATCCACCTGGTCAACCTGATACCCCCTACGGCGCAGCGGACCCGTAACCGGCTGCGTCAGCGCCCGGCCATCCTGGGAACGCCAGGTTATGCGGCGCCCGAACAATATCAAGGCCAGGCAGACCATCGCTCCGATCTCTACGCCCTGGCCGCTACCCTCCATCAGCTCTTGACTGGCCGGGACCCTCGCCAGCAACCCCCTTTTAGCTATCCTCCTGTCCGGGCCCTTAATCCCGGTGTTTCCCCCGAGACTGAGCGTGTGCTGATGCAGGCTCTGCAACGTGATCCCAGCCAGCGCTACCAGCATGCCGCGCTGATGAAGCGTGAGATCGACGCTGTTTTGCTTCGCCACTTCGGCGTGCCATTTAGCCCTCCCGCCCCCAGCCTGGCGGCTGGGCAAAGTACCCCCCTTCCGTTGATGGGGAGCACTGTGACCCCTTCAGGGTGGCTCAGTCAACCCCAGACCCCTCCTCCGGCCTCTCCTGTGCAGGCAGAAAGCCAGCAACAGTCGTTGCTGCCGCCGCCCGCGCAGACCGTATCGTCTGGAGCGCCTGGGTCGCAGCCTCTTAAGTCCCAGCCTCTGCTTTCCAGGCCGCTCAGCCTTGGTAGCAGAAAAGTCCCTCTGTTGCATCTCCTCGTAGCCATCGGGCTGCTGGTGATCATCTTGGGAGCAACCGTCTTGCTGGCGCTGCCACATGTGGTGAGCCAGAGCGGATCAACTGCCGCCACACGCCCCGGGGCTTCTCCCTCCCCGCCGGTAGCGCCTTCGCCGCCGCCTTTGAAGAACGGCCTTGGTGGCTATACAGTGGTCGATCCTGCGACGGGACAGAAGGATTACATTGGTATCAGCGACGGCAGAGCCGCTTTTGATACGAACCGTCCCGATGGCAAGCTGAAGCAGCAGGCTGCTCAGCACCTACAGAGCGGCGATGTCGGTGGGGCCGCTGCCCTCTGGCAGTCGGCTCTGAGCGTCGATGAAAATGACGCTGAGGCTCTTATTTATCTAGAGGATCAGCGGGTGCTCTCCTCGGGCAGCCCCTATATCACCCTGGTCGTTGCCACCATGCTCAGCGGATCTGATCCCGCAGCTGTGGGAGCCGGGCGAGGCGATTTGCAGGGTGCCTATCTGGCTCAGAAGGAGTACAACAGCAGTGGAAAGCTCGGGGGTGGCCTGCAGGTGCGTCTGCTGATTGCCAACTCAGGCGGAAGCAGCCTCTTTGCCACTACGATAGCGCAGCAGATTGTCCAGGCAGCGCAGGCCGATAAAACGATTGTCGGCGTCATGGGCTGGCCGTATAGCTCGCGCGCCCTCAATGCCCTGCCCATTCTGGCGCAAGCCCATCTGCCTATGGTCTCAGAGACGGCTTCAAGCGATCTGCTGACGGGCCGATCGCCGTATTTTTTCCGCGTCTGCCCCTCTGATCAGCAGCAAGGACTGATCGGAGCCGATTACAGCTATCAGCGCCTGCAGGCGAGACGGGTGGCCCTCTTCTTCGATCCTGCTGATGCCTACAGCCAGAGCCTGGCCACTGCCTTCAGCACTCGCTATAGCAGCGATGGCGGCAGCATTGTCGTCCGCGAGCAGTATACGGTCGGCAAGCCAGCGACCCTGCCGGCCCTGTTACAGGATGCCCTGACTCATCAGCCCGACCTGATCTACTTTGCCGGCTTCTCAGCTGACATTGCCCCCTTGCTCAGCAAGCTGCCGACCTCTGGTCCCTTTGCCCACCTGCAGGTTATGGGAGGCGACGGCCTCTATTTGCTTCAGGGTTACCCGAGCAATGCTCGCGCGGGTTTCCTGCGACTCCACTTCACGGCTTTCGCCTATCCTGACGAGTGGGGCTATCTAGGGCAACCTCAGCCAGCCTTCTTTACAGCCTATGCCCAGGCTTTCAACGCCAATGGGCAGCACAGCGGCTATGGCTATACCCGGCCCTTCACAGACAGCATCCTGGCCTACGATGCAACGCTGGCGCTCCTGGAAGCCAGTAAGCTGCTTATCAGCGGCGGCAAGGCCACGTTCACTGGCCAGGACCTGCAGCGGGCGCTGGCGCAGCTCAATGGTCCGCGCAGCATTCAGGGTATCAGCGGCTCCATTGCCTTCGGGAGTGACGGTAATCCCCAAAACAAAGCGGTGGTGGTGCTGATGGTTGATAATGTCGGCCATATTAAGCTGGAGTCCATTCAGGGCCACTTCCTGAAGTGAAGAAGAGAGACCCCGCCTCTGGAGGTCCAGCCCCTTGGGGAAGCATAAGAACCGGAGCCACAAGCTGAAGGCTGAAGGCCGCGGTGGTGGCGGCGCTGGCCTAGATGGTGAGATACGCTCCTAAAAGAGCGGCTCTGCGACATGAGACGCCCGTCGATCGTTTCTGTGTGTAGAGCCGCTCAACCCGGCCCTCAGCTTGCTGGCGCTGGCAGGTGACCTCATCTGCACTGCATCCTTTAACTTTCGCCCTCAGTATGCGTATTCTATCTATTAGAGAGAACATCGCTGGTTGTAGCGCTGGGCATCAGCTGACTGGTAAGCAGAGCAGAGACGGCTAGTTGCTTGCTCGCTTGCTTAATCTGGACAGATCTTCTCTCGTGTGCGCCCGCGCTCCTGACCGATTTTTCTCTCCCTCAGTTCTGCCAGGGAAAAAGAGATGGCAACCTGATGGACGGCTGACCAGGGTTGCTGAAGCAAGCTGCCGGAAGACCAGGTGGTCAGTCTATCGGCGTGGGCAGCAGCAGCAGCGATTGATTCGGATGAACAGGCTTTGCCATTGGGCAGAGGAGACAGGCGCGAAGCTATGGAATGTCCTCATTGCGGCGCAGTCAATCGCCCCGAGGCGCGCTTTTGCAGCTCTTGTGGCCGTCCCGTGCTCGCTGGAAGCAGCTCTCTCGCCAGCAGCCAGACTGCTTCTGGCCCTTTGAGGCCGGGTACGCGCCTTCAGGGCGGGCGCTATGAGATTATCCGCCTCCTTGGACGAGAGGGGAACGGAGTTGCTCTTCTCGCTGTCGACCACCGTCTCGGCGGCAAACAGGTTGTCATCAAAGAGCTGCTCTCTGAAGCGAGCGATCCACAGCAACGCCAGGAGGAGGTCAGGCAGTTCAAGCGCGAGGTAGCGCTGCTGGCTCACCTGGATCATCCGCTGATTCCCGCGGTGACCGACCACTTCCAGGAGGGCGAGCGCTACTTTATGGTCGAGGAATATATCGAGGGCCAGAGCCTGGAAGAGCTGCTACGGCGCCGCCGGGGTCCGCTCAGCGAGCGGGAAGCCCTCATCTATGCCATCGACATCATCGATATTTTGATATATCTGGAATTGCAGACACCGCCGGTAGTCCATCGTGACATCAAGCCCGCCAATATCGTGATCAGTGCCAGCGATGGGCATGCCTATCTAGTGGACTTTAGCGTTGCCCACGCCGAGGTAGTGCGCAACGCTCTGCGCAGACAGACAAGCGCGCTTGGTACCCCTGGTTATGCCCCGCCGGAGCAGTACCAGGGGGAGGCCGACCCGCGCTCCGACCTCTACGCGCTTGCTGCAACCCTGCATCATGTTCTGACCGGGCGCGACCCGCGTAACTATCCGCCCTTCAGCTACCCATTGGCGCGTAGCCTGAATCCGCAGCTCTCGCCCGAAGTTGAGCGCATTTTGCACTATGCCCTGCAACCGGCGCCAGATCAGCGCTACCAGAGCGCCCTTGCCATGAAGCGCGATATTGAGGCCGTGCTCTTCCAGCGCTTCGGCTACACGGCAGGAGCCAGTGCTGTCAAGGCGGAGGAGCCAACGCAGGCCACTGGGGCCAGCGCAGCTCAGATAACGGCGGTGACGGACACACTGCCACATGGCTGGTCTGCTCCAGCCTCCGCGGCTGTCTCTGTTCCCCCTATCAGCGCGAGTGGCGGCAGCCCTTTCACCACCCCGTACCCGCTGGCTTCCGTGGGCAGTGGACGGCGCCCTTTCCCGCTGAGGGCGCTCTATCTGGTTCTGGTGCTGTGCGTCATCACGGTGGTCATTGCTGGCAGCGTCCTGGTTTTCCTGCTGCCGCGCCTGGTCAGCCGCAGCGGCCCAGCAACCTCCCTGGCTCAAGGCAGAACGATCACGCCACCGCCGAGTCTCAAGAAGGGCCTCGGAGCCTACAGCGTAGTGAATCCCGATACAGGCCAGAAAGACTATATTGGCCTCAGCGACGGCAGCGTTGCCTTTGATGTCGCGCGTCCCGATGGAGATCTCAAGCAGCAGGCCGCCAGGCGTCTGCAGCAGGGTGACATCAGCGGGGCCGAAGCCCTGTGGCAGTCGGCTCTTGATATCGATAGTAACGATGCTGAAGCCCTCATCTATCTTGAGGACCAGCGCGTGCTGGCCTCTGGCAATCCCTACATCACCCTGGTCGTGGCAACCATTCTTACCGGAAGCGACAGTGGGGCCATAGGGACAGGGCGTGACAACCTCCAGGGGGCCTACATCGCCCAGAAGGAGTACAACAGTGGCTACAAGCTTGGCTCGGGGGTCCTGGTGCGCCTGCTGATCGCCAACTCCGGGGGGAGCAGTCTCTTTACCGCCGCCATTGCCCAGCAGATTGTTCAGGCGGCCAGGGCAGATAAAACCATTGTCGGCGTCATGGGCTGGCCGTATAGCTCGCGCGTTCTCAATGCCCTGCCTATCCTGAGCCAGGCCCAGCTACCGATGGTCTCGCCAAGCGCTTCCAGTGACCAGCTAAGCGGCAAATCTGCGTACTTTTTCCGCGTTTGTCCCTCGGATCAGCAGCAGGGGGCCGTCGGTGCTGACTATGCCTATCAGCACCTGCGAGCCAGGCGCGTCGCGCTCTTCCTCGACCCGCTAGATCCATATAGCCAGAGTCTGGCGGCAGCTTTCAGCCAGCGTTACACCTCTGATGGAGGAACCATCGTTGTTCAGGAGCGCTATCGCGTTGGTAAGCCGTCGACCCTGCCGGCGCTGCTACAAGATGCTCTGCTCCGCGGACCCGATTTGCTTTACTTCTCCGGCTACGCCAGCGATGTGGCCACCCTGCTCACCAATTTGCCGACAAGTGGCCCTCTGGCCGGGCTGCAGGTCATGGGCGGCGATGCTCTTTATCAACTGCAAGGCTACCCGAGCAGCGCGCGCGCCGGGTTTTTGCGTCTCCACTTCACGGCCTTCGCCTATCCCGATGAGTGGAGCTATCTGTCCCTACCCCAGCCGGCCTTCTTTACGGTCTACCCGCAGACCTTTAATGCCAACAGCCGCCACGTCGGGTATGGCTACACGCGCCCGGATAACGATGCCATCCTCTCCTACGATGCCACGCTGGTACTGCTGGAGGCCAGTCGGCAGGTACTCAGCAGCGGCAAGGGCGAGGGAAAGACCACTTTGAGCGGTGCAGAGCTGCGGCAGGCCCTGGCCGGACTCAAGGGGAACCAGGCAGTGCAGGGGATCAGCGGTGTCATCTCCTTCGGATCGGATGGGAACCCTGACAACAAGGCCGTCGTGGTGCTCATGGTCGATAACGCCGGCCATATTAAACTGGAATCGGTTCAAGGCCGCTTTCTCAAATAGGGGGCAACTTCTCCAGAGAAGAGAAGCGAGCAAGTCAACGTTTTTATATATATGTTATTCACAAGGTAGGCTGAGCATGAGATGCCCTTACTGTGGTGCTACCGTACGCCCGGGCGGGCGCTTCTGTAACCAATGTGGCAGACGACTAAATGCTGAGACGGGCGATCTCAGCGGCGCCCAGCAAACCCAGGCTCAGGGGCCGGGGCAGGGACAGAAAGTGTCGACCTCGCTGCGACCCGGTGACCGGCTTCAGAACGATCGCTATGTCATCAAGCAGATTCTGGGCGAAGGGGGGATGGGGGCAGTACTTCTGGCCGAGGACACGCGGCTCAACAACAAGCTTGTCGTCATCAAAGAGCTGATTTCCGACAGTAGCGACCCGGCCCAATTGCAGGAGGACGTACGCAACTTCAAACGCGAGGTAGCGACGCTGGCCAGCGTTGATCACTTTCTCGTGCCGGCAGTGACCGATCATTTCCAGGAAGGCTCGCACTACTTCATGGTCCAGGAGTATGTCGCCGGGGAAAACCTCGAAGAGCGTCTAAACCGCCTGGGGCGGCCTTTATCCGAAGACGAGGTCCTGGTCTACGCCTCCGATATCCTCCTGGTTCTGGAGTACCTGGCCAGTCGCAAGCCGCCCATTGTCCATCGCGATGTCAAGCCGGCCAATATCATCATCGGCAGCAACGATGGCCGGGCCCACCTCGTCGACTTCGGCATCGCGCGTCCTGATCTGGCTGCCGACGCAGCGCGCAAGCAGACGACCGCCCTCGGCACGCCCGGCTACGCGCCACCGGAGCAGTATCAGGGAAAGGCCGACCCACGCTCGGACCTCTATGCCCTGGCAGCCACCATGCATCATTTGCTGACCAATCGCGACCCGCGCGAGCATCCGCCATTTGTCTATCCGCCGGTGCGCACACTCAACCCGCGGCTCTCGCTGGAGGTCGAGCACCTGCTGACCCGGGCCCTGCAGAACGATATCACCAAGCGCTACCAGAGCGCCAGTGAGATGAAGCAGGACGTTGACCAGATCCTGGAGGAGCGCTTTGGCCTGCTGGGGGCCAGCCTGACCACGGGGGCCCATCCCATTAGCAGGCCACGCCCGCAGAGCGGCGGCTTCGGGCACAGCAGCCCGACACTGCCTCAAAGAACGAGCCCCTCAGTGAGCACGATGAGAGGCGATCCCTTTACTCCTCTGCCGCCTACGCTATCGTCAGCGGCACCCCAGACACCAGTACCTGTCACCGGCCCGGTGCAGGGCCAGCAGCAGCGCCAACTCTGGCAGCCAGTGCAACCGCAGCAACCACCTCAGCCTCGCTTGCCAGGCAAACGGAGCTACACCGGCCAGATGCTGGCCAGTTTTCTGCTGCTGTTGCTCGTACTGATCCTCATCGCAGCCATCGCTCTGGGAGCCTTCAGCGGCTTCCGCCAGCGCCTGCAAGAGTCGGGTAGCTCACAGGGGCAGGGCAGTGCGACCGCGCCCAGTACAGCTCTGCCGGCGAACATCAACGGTATTGGGGCCTTCACCATCAAGAATGCGCAAGGGCAGCCTGAGCTGCTGGGTCTCAGCGATGGCAGCATCATCTTCGATACGACGCGCCCCAGCGGCGATGCCAGTCTCAAGCAGCAGGCGGCCCAGAGCTTCAAAGCCGATAATTACGCTGCCGCTCAGTCCTATCTTGCGCAAGCCATTGCTGAGGATTCCAACGATGCTGAGGCCCTCATCTATCAGGAAGACCTGCGTGTCATGGCCTCCGGCTCACCTTACCTGACGCTGGTCATCGGCGCCATGCTCACCGGCCCCGACACCGATGTTGGACGCGAGGCCCTGCAGGGCGCCTATGTTGCGCAGCGCGAATTCAATGATAGCGGTGGCCTCAATGGCCTCAAGCTGCGCCTGCTCATTGCCAACTCGGGCAGCGAAGACAACTACGCCGGTACAGTGGCCCAGCAAATTGTTCAGGCAGCCCACAAGGATAGCACCATTGTGGGAGTGATGGGCTGGCCCTTCAGCTCGCAGACCATCAATGCGGTAGGCGTACTGGCCCAGGCTCAGATTCCGCTGGTCTCGGGAACCGCCTCCAGCGACCAGCTCAGCGGTCTCTCGCCCTACTTTTTCCGCGTGGTGCCCTCCAACGAAGGTCAGGCCAGCGCTGGGGCCCGCTATGCCCTGCAAGTCCTCCATGCCCATCGAGTGGCCGCCTTCTATGATCAGGGCGATAGCTATAGCAGCAGCCTCTTCCGTGACTTCCGTAACGCCTTTACCCAGGAAGGGGGGCAGATCGTGGTTGAGGAGCATTATCAGCGCAGCAACACGAGCCAGCTGCCAGTGCTGCTCTCGGATGCCCTGGGCAAGAATCCCGACCTCATCTACTTTGCAGGCTACGCCAGCGATATTACGCCGCTCCTCAAGTATCTGCCTACCACTGGCACCTTTGCTCACCTGCCCGTCCTTGGCGGTGATGCCCTCTACCAGCCACAGGGCTATGGCAACGTCAGGCAAGTGTTTGCCCGCCTGCATTTTACGTCCTTTGCCTATCCCGATGAATGGACCTATCTGGGGCGTCCGCTGCCGGCCTTTTTCAGCGACTATGCTCGTCTCTACAGTGGCAATGGTCAGCACAGTGGCTACGGCTACACCCGTGCTGACTTCAATACCATCCTGGCCTACGATGCCACTGAGACCTTGCTTGAGGGCTGTCGGCGCGCGCTGGCCACGGCTGGCAGTTCACAAAGCCTGACAGGCAGCAAGCTACGTCAGGCGCTCACAACGATCAGCGGCAGCGGAGCGATCCAGGGCATTAGCGGCCAGATCTCTTTTGCGAGCAACGGCGACCCCCTTGATAAGGCGATCGTGGTCCTGTATGTAGACGCTCAGGGGCACATCAAGATTAACTCTGTTGAAGGCAAATTCTTCAAGTAGCGGCAGCCAGCGCCTCATCTCGATCAGGCGTCACGCGCGGCCACCCTGTCTGCTCCCTTCCTTGGTCTAGGCAACGGTGGGCAGGGTGGTCGCGTTTGCTTGCTGCTGACCACGGCCCGCTCACTCTCGGTCTGATAAATTCCTTCAATGAGATGATATTATTCCCCATAATAGTATTGAATTTATCGCAATGCTGTGATAAAATCCATGAGTAGTGGCTCTAATAGCCATAGCTATGGTGAATTATGCCACGCCGCTGCCCGCAGGCGGTCGCGGTTGCTGTGAGGCTTGTGGCCTTCGGTCAGTGAAGTAAGCGGATAGCGGAAAGAAAGCAAGCAAGCAGAGACGAAGAAAGAGAGGAGAACAGCGATGGTACAACAGCAATTATTCCCTGTTGGGCGGCATCCCCGGGTGAGCATTGAGAATCTCACCGGCAGCCTGGAAGTGTGGGGCTGGGAAGAGAGCAGCATTGCGGTGGAGGCTGCTGGCGAGCTACCGGAGATCAGTCAAGAGCAGGATCTGCTCACCATTCGCGGCGGTGTGGGTGACCTGACGCTGCGCATCCCACTGGGCAGTCGTTTCTTTGGGGGATCAAAAGCCATTACTGATCTCTACGTGCGGAGGCTGAGCGGGCACGTCAGCATCGAGAAGGCGCGTGATGTCGTGCTGAGTGAGATCAGTGGCGGGGCCAGGGTGAGCAATTGCGCAGGGAATCTTGTGCTGGAGGCCATTCAGGAGCCAGTGGAGGTGCTGGCCTGTGGCGATAGCCTGCAGGCACGGCGCCTGGGAGTCCTGCGGGTGCGGCAGGGCATTGGAGGGGACGCCCGGCTGAGTGAGCTAGACGAAGCCGATATCGACCACGTTGGTGGCGATCTAGAGGTGCACCAGGCGCGGCGTCGCTGCGAGGTGGGCAACGTGGGAGGTGACTGCCGGCTTGAGGAGAACGCTGAGGCCGAGCTGTTGGTGGGCAATGTTGGCGGTGACCTGCGCGTTGCGCAGGCCCAGCGCTTGCATGCTGGTAATGTGGGAGGGGATGTCTTCATCCAGGCGGTGGCTGCCGCTGGGGTGGAGCTGGGCAACGTAGGCGGCGATGTCAGTGGTGTGGCGCTCGCTGGCCCGCTGCGACTGGGGCATGTGGGCGGTGATGTTGATCTGCGCGAAATCGGCGGAGCCGTGGAGGCGAGCGCCATCGGTGGCGATCTCTCACTGGCAGGCACATTCCCGGCGGGTAGCCATACGTACTTGCGTGTTGGGGGCGATGCGCGTGTTGTGCTGCCTGAGCAGGCCAGTGTGAAGATCGAGGCCGTGGTCGGTGGCTCTGTCAGCGGCGTGGGTGAGCCTATTCCTGATGGGAGTGCCTTCAGTCTGACCTACGGTGAAGGAGCGGCTATCCTGGAGCTGCAGGTCGGTGGCGATCTCAGCCTGCGGGTGGGTGGCGCGCCGACAACCTGGAGCCTGAGAAGGCCGTTCAAGCCCTGGCTCTGGTCTCCTGCCTGGGCACAGATGGGTCAGCAGTTGGGACGTGAATTCGCCTATCTCGGGGAAGAGTTTGGGCGTCTAGGGCGCGAAATAGGACGCGAGGTGACCGACGTGGTGCGGGAAATCAAGAGGCAGCAGCGCTATGCCTGGTACACAGGGAAGGCCAACGTTGACTGGCCACGTGAGCGTGAGCGCAGCGGCGAGATGGCCGAGGCCCGGGCGGCGGTACTGCGCATGGTGGCTGAGGGGCGGCTCTCTCCTGAAGAGGCTGACGTGCTCTTGCGCGGCCTGGAGAACTGAGTGCCCAGGGAGAAGAGCCTCCTCAGCATTTAGGAGGGGAACGCTGCTGGCCGTATCAGGCTTCCTGCCGCTGTCAAGTAGCGTTCCCCTCCTTCTGACTCATCCTGATCTGAAGCCGGGTCTATCCTGTTCCGCTCCCAGTCCCGTCCTGAGACACCTGGCCTGGAGAGGTCGCAGCACCGTAGCGAGCGAACACGCCGCTCAGGGGGTATGGCCTAAGCGACGCTGGACCTCCTCTAGAGTCAGGCCCTCCAGAGCCAGCACCTTCTCACGCGCTGCGGCCCCATGCACTATACTCACCTGATATCGCCTGATCCCCAGATAGCGTGCCACCAGAGCAATCAGGGCTGCGTTGGCTTCGCCCTCACGTGCTGGTGCCCGCACCCATGCCCGTAGCGATGAACCATCCCACGCCAGCGCTTCCCGACGGCTGCCTGGCGTCACACGCACCTGTATCCTCAGCATCTTCACCTGGCCTCTCACCTGTCTGTCTGTCTGCCTGCCTGCCTGCCTGCCTTCTCCCATCTGTTCAGCGGCGAGCTACCATGTGGGAGGCAGCGCCTGGAGCAGCAGCACCATCAGGGTGTAGAGCAGGAACATGGTAATCATGAACGAGACATCGATGAACATGATCGGCGGCACCAGCTGGCGCACCGGTTTGATGAAAGGGTCGGTATAGCTCGCAAGGAAGCGGAAAAAGCTGTAGCGCTCGTCCAGGCCGAACCATGAAGCAATGGCCCGTAAGAACAGCGTAAACAGGATCAGACCAATGCCATACTGAACAATCCAGTGGAGGATCGGGATGGGCAGACCGAACATAGCATCACTCCTGAGCAGTACGGACCTCAATCACCTGAAAGCCGAAGATCTTCCGGCGTCTGATCTCGGTCACGCGCACGCCGCGCAGGTCTGGCAGGGTCGTCACATACTTCTGGACCAGCTCCCCCAGGGGACGCGCTGCCAGCAGCCCGGCCACAGACGAAAGGACCGTCGATGTGACCCGCGTACGTGTCCGCGAGGAAGCGAAGCCGAGCATCGTCCCGATGGTCACCAGCGAGATCCCCACGGCCAGATTGGTGCCACAATTGGGATGAATGGCCAGCTCGGCCTCGCCAGCCTGTAAACGCTGGAGAGCCTCCTCTGCAGCGCGACGCAAGACCGCCAAATCAACGTCGCTGCCGAACATCAAAAAGCCATCGGTGGTTGCGCGGGCAGAGACGCGTAGATCGGGCACCATCCGGCTCAGAATGGTGACCGTAGCGTGCTCCAGCGCGTGGTTCTGCCGCATGCGGCGGCTGAAAAGAAAATCACCTGGTTTCATCGTCGTATCCTTCACTATCGCGGGCGCTCGCCGAAAATTGCCCGCCCGATGCGCACGATGGTAGCGCCTTCCTCGATGGCGACCCAGTAATCATCGGTCATTCCCATAGAAAGGTGCTGCCAGGGGCAGTGCGGCAGCAGCGTGCGCAGGCGTTCACGCAATTGACGCAAGGTACGGAAGACGGGGCGTACCTCTTCGGCGTCGCTCACCAGGGGAGCCACAGTCATCAGGCCCTGGATCTCTAGCTGAGGGAGAGCAGCCACCTGGCGGGCGAACTCGGGTAACTCCTCCGGACTGACTCCACCCTTGCTGCTCTCTCCGGCCACGTTCACCTCTAGCAAGACGGGGATGCGTCGTCCCAGGGCACCAGCATGGCGGTTGAGGGCCTGAGCACTATGCCAGCTCTCGATACTTTCCACCCAGTCGAAGGCCTCGACCACCTTCTTCGCCTTGTTGCTTTGCAGGCGACCAATCATATGCCAGCGCAGCGTAGAGGGATGGAAAGCGGCAATTTTCGGCAGCGCCTCCTGCACCCGGTTCTCGCCGAAATCAGTCACGCCAAGATTATACGCCATCTTGACAAATTCGACAGGAAATGTCTTGGAGACCGCTACAAGTGTGATCTCCTCCGGGCGGCGGCCTACCCGTGCAGCAGCCTCCGCTATCCGGCTGCGCACTCGCGTCAGATTGGTTGCCAACCGTTCTTGTAATTGTTCTTCCGTGCCATAGGCATATGACTCTGCCATTGCATACCCTCCTGCCCTCAGCTCCAGCCCATGCCGCCCAGGTCGCTGCCATAGTTACAGACCCCGCCCGCGCCAGGCCGGACCGGACCGGGTGCTCTCTGCCTGCCTATCCTTACCTGGACTTCGTGCCTCATGGCTAGCGTGCTCAGGCCCCTTCTGAACGCAGTGCCAGCAGCACCGGAAAGCGACCTGTGCGTCCTCGCTCTGCGCGATAGGAAAAGAAGTCCTCCTGGTGGCAGGCCGTACAGAGACCAGCGAGCGCAATATGCTCAGCCTTCACGCCGGCCAGCAAGAGCTGCCGGCGGTTCGTCTCCCACAGATCCAGATGGAGCTGTGGCTCATCGGAAGCAGCTGAAGAATCCTGTGAAGCAGGTACCAGAGAGAATACGGCAGACTCGGCTACCAGGTTACGCAGCTCCGGGCGGACAGGCAGCTCCGTGAACTCGCTCCGCCCATAGAATAGATCGCGCACCGGCTCATCCACCGCGTAGCAGCAGGAACCGATGCCTGGTCCAATGCCGACCAGGAGATTCTCAGGGGCGCAACCGAAATGCTGGCGCAGCGCCTCGACCGTTGTCAGGGCGATCCCCCGCGCTGTACCGCGCCAGCCGGCATGTGCCAGGGCAATGACCTGCCGCTGAGGATCGTAGAAGAGGAGTGGCAGGCAGTCAGCAAAGGACATCGCCAGCAC
This sequence comes from Thermogemmatispora aurantia, assembly GCF_008974285.1. Lineage (GTDB taxonomy): Bacteria > Chloroflexota > Ktedonobacteria > Ktedonobacterales > Ktedonobacteraceae > Thermogemmatispora > Thermogemmatispora aurantia. Next base: position 568,780 of record NZ_BKZV01000005.1, read on the forward strand.
CACATTGCGCTCCGCCGTCATAATGGCATCAGCCTTGCGACGGGGGCGAGGGGTCCAGACCACCTGGTGACCGGCTACCTCCACAGCCCGATAGGGCCAATCCGGGAGCCAGTCCTCCCAGCGGTCGCGTTCAAAAAGGGCTACCTCGGCACTATGGATCTGCCATACTGTCGCGCAGGGCCAGCTTTCCAGACCAAGGGCCTGCAGCGCCAACAGGCGATTGGCCGCAGCCGCCTCTGGCTGATCTTCCTTAAAAGAGACATTGAGACTGGCGCAGGGGGGCTGACTGTAACCTCCATGACGGGTAAAGATAGCATGGACAAGAGTTGGAAACTGGAGTAGCTGCTCAAACTGCAAATAGCGGACGGGACCAGCTGGGGCGCCGTGTGTGGATGCGGCTTGCTGCTCTATCACGAAGGCTCCTCGCGCTGAGAGTGAGTTTCTCTGGAGCCTATTGTAGCACATTGCCGGCAACAGCGAGCGAGCGCCGTATCTGGACCCCGCTCCTGCCAGGGAGTAGGAGCGGGCTCACGGGAGACACGGCGCTCGCACAAGGCCTGGCCGCTGCGATTGGTTACCTGTACTCACTCATTGACAACGGCTTACGAGCCAGTGACATTACAGCTCTGGACGTCGCCGAGGCCGAAAATGCGATTGATGAGCGGTTGAATATTTGTACAATCGGGCAAGATCACCGATTGGTCAGAGCCAACAGAGGGATCGTAGACGGTGCTCAGCGTGCCATAGTTCTGATTGCCGGGACCGGGGCCGAGCGTGACCTGATGAATAGCGCTGGATGAGAGCGTACGACCATAGTTAGCGAAGCCGAGCATCTCCTGCTCGCTGATATCCGTGTAGACCTTGCCTTGCAGATCAGCGATGAGTGACGGAAGATGCTCAATCACATTTGCCACATCCAGCTTCTTCTTCAGCGCCTCCAGCACCTGCTGCTGACGCTGAGTCCGCCCGATATCGCCGACCAGGTCGGCGTGGCGTGAGCGGACATATGCTAGCGCCTGCTCGCCGGTCAGGTGCTGAGGCCCTGCGGGCAGATAGATGCGCCGATAGCCGTAGGGATTTGAGGCATTGGCTCCTACATCATCGGGATAGGTATCATCAACAATAGGATGAGTCAGATCGATGTCAACGCCGCCCAGCGTATCGATCACCTTGGCAAAGCCGTCCAGACCTACCCAGGCATAGCGATCGATGGTAATCCCATAATCCTTCTCGATGGTTAGACGCGCCAGGCGCACCCCATCATCGAAGCTATTGTGTTGGATGGCCCCTAGAAAAAAAGCCTGGTCGATCTTGTGCATGCCTCCCACCTCGGGAATATAGACCCAGGAGTCGCGTGGGATCGAAACCAGAAAGACCTGGTTCTGTTGCGGATCAATGTGTACGACCATCATCACCTGGGTAAGAACGGCAGGAAACGTATATTTGCCGTCGTTATCGCTACCCAGCAAGAGGATATTCCAGGAGTGACCGGTAATATCGGCTCCGGCGGTTGGTTGTACATTAGTTGGCTCCTCGCTGCTGCGACTCACCGGATGCACAAAATGCGAAACCGGCTCCTGGATCGTCGTCTGAAAATAGTAGTAGCCATAGGCAACTCCTCCTCCCAGCAAAAGAACCACCAGCAGCAGTGCTACTAGCAGCACGCGCCCTAGAGAGCGTCGTTTCCTGGGGGCCTTCAGTCTGAGTGTCGGTGCCTGTTCAATGGCGGAGGCCGGCGTCCCTGATCCGGCCTCTAGTTGTTGTGTGACCTGCTCCTCCAACGGCGGTTGGACCTGGGCAGATGGCTGATCAGTCTCAAATTTCGGATCTGGCTGCTCCTGGCTTGTCATAGCAGAACCCTGCCGATACACTAGAGAACTCTAAGCAACGTGACCCCCTGCGAAGGTCCCCCGCTCCTGACCCCTGTAACATTCATATATAACGATGTATATATCTCAGAAAACTCGCCGGAGTTGAGCGGAGTTGAGGGGTGGTCGCGCCCACACCTTAGCGAGCCACAAGCTAACCCTGGCTGGCCGGACCACTTTTCCGTGGGCAGGCGAGTGCCGTGCGGGGTCACGCGCTGAGAAAGCTGCGAGTGCGGTAGGTGATAGAATAGACCCTGAAATCTCGCTGCCTCTGAACGAGCGAGCGCCCGGGCTGGCAGTGCCCCCTGGTGAAGGAAAGAAGCGATAAAGAAGGAGCAAGCCACCATGAATCTGGAGCGTATTCAGCAGGCCCTGCAAGAGGAGAGACTACAGGGCTGGCTCTTCTACGATTTCCGTCGTTCCAATCCCATTGCGCATCGGATACTGGAACTGCCGCGCGAGCAGATGTTTACCCGACGCTGGTTTTACTGGGTACCGGCCCAGGGGAAACCGATCGCCCTGGTGAGCGCCGTTGAGCCGCATGTCCTGCGCAGCCTGCCGGGAGAGCAGCGTATTTTCCGTTCCTGGCAAGAACTACATGCTCAGCTGCGCGACCTTTTCCAGCCAGGCTGGCGGATCGCAATGGAGTACTCACCCCACAATGCCATTCCCTACCTTTCCCTCGTTGATGCCGGGACAATCGAGCTGGTCCGCAGCTATGGGGTCGAAATTGTCAGCTCAGCCGATCTGGCCCAGCACTTTGTCGCGTGTCTCACACCCCAGCAAATCGCCAGCCACCGTGAAGCGGGGCGACGCCTCATAGCGGCCAAAGACAGGCTTCTGGAAGAACTTACCAGCGATCTACAGGCGGGAAGAACCCTCAATGAATATAGTGTTCAACAGCGCTTCCTGGCGCTCATGCGCGCCCAGGGACTGCTTGTTGAAGAGCCGCCACTGATCGCTGTCAACGGCAACGCAGGCAATCCACACTACGCGCCCACCGCTGAGCACCACAGTCCTATTCGGCAAGGCGACCTTCTGCTCATCGACTTCTGGGCCCGTCTGCCCGAACCGGAGGCCATCTATGCCGACTACACCTGGATGGCTTTCGTCGGTCGGCAGGACGAGATCCCTTCACGGCAACGAGAGGTCTTCGCCCTGGTCTGTCAGGCGCGTGACGCGGGACTCGACTTCATCCGTCAGCGGCTGGCGACAACTCAACCCCTGCAAGCCTATGAAGTTGACGACGTTGTGCGCACGGTCATCGCGCGTGCCGGCTATGGCGAGGCCTTTGTTCATCGCAGCGGTCACAGCATTACCACTGCAGAGCACGGCGAAGGAGCGCATCTTGATAATCTCGAAACCCATGATGAACGTCGCCTTTTACCAGGAACCTGCTGCTCGTTGGAACCGGGGATCTATCTGCCGGACTTCGGCGTGCGCAGCGAGATCAATCTGCTCATCCACGAACGGGAAGTAGAAGTCACCGGCGTTCCGATGCAGTACGAGATTGTTCCTCTGCTCTAGCAGGCCCTGGCCTGGCCGGGCAAAAGCACATCGACGGCCCAGGGCAGCGGCAGATGAGGATCTGGGCAGGCCAGGCGACGCCAGGGCGACGACAGCCGGTGCACGCAGGCAGCCCACTCCTCCTTTCTTTGGTTCATCGTGAGCGAGCCAGCCAGGGCATTGAAGAAGGTAGCGCGCAAAACAAAGCCCCTGACGATTCAGCTACAACGTAGCAGCGGGCTAAAGCGTATAACTGGTAATCAGAGATAGCGCGATGAGAGCGAGGGCGCAGCCCAGCCAGCTTGCAAGCGAGTAAACAGCCAGGCTGACCAGCCTGCGGGCAGCGCCAGGCCGCTGCAAGAGGCTGGTCGGTGAGCTGTGCCCAGAGCCTGGAGGCAAAAGACATGAGCAACGAATGGGAACAGGGTACCAACACACCGGGCAACCCGCTCGGTCCGAACGATATAGATAAGCGTCTCGAAGAGCTGGGGCGGGCTTTGACCCAGGGAGTTAGCGAAGTTCAACAGCAGCTCAAAAAAGTAGTGGATCGCGCCAGCACCTACTGGCAGCAGTCGCAGACAGTGCCACCGCCTGCGCCGCCCAGCGACATCGAGGAGCAAAGGATTCGTCAGCTTGTCAACAGCTGGTCTGCAGGTAACTGGCGCGTGGCGCGGGACCTGGGCACCTACATGGACATAGTCGCCATGAGCCGCGACGAAGTCTGGGAAATCACTGTGCAAACGCGCTGGGAACACCGGGCCCTGGAGATTGTGAGCGAGCCGTATAGTGGTCAGGCGCCGGGCAAACCGCAGCCGCTGCTACCTGTCTGGGACTACGAGCTACCAGAAGTCAGCGACCTGCGCCCCCCTACGACGCGCACGCGGCTGGCGGGCCTGGATGAGCTGCTAGCTTGTACGACCTGTAACGGCACCGGGCATGCGCTCTGTACCGAATGCAGCGGGCGAGGCTGGATTACCTGTCCTGACTGCCGGGGGCGGGCCCGCAAGCGCTGTGCGACCTGCCGCGGGCGCGGCTACGTGGCCGATTGGGCTGAGCAGAAAAAGCGACCGTTTCTGCAGAGGCGCGTCGAAAAACTGGCCAACGCCCTCGGTGAACGCGTCTCCACTGTTTTCGAAGGCATCCGCCAACAAGGGCTGCCAGTGCCTAATCCCCTGGACAGCGACCCGGCTAACAAGGGGCGCACCATTCCCTGCCCTGACTGTATTAACGGCGAAGTTGACTGCGACTGCGTGACGGGCAAACGTGTTTGCCCTGCCTGTCAGGGCGCCAGGTCTACGCTCTGTCCCGCCTGCAACGGAACCGGTAAGATTGTGCGCCATCGCGAGATCGTGCGCAGCTTTGAATTGCGCACGCGGCATCGCTTCGTCGGCACCGATGCTTTGCCCCAGCAACAGCTGCTTAAGGCCGAAGGAGAGCTGGTCTACAGCGCTGAGGTTGACGAAAACCTCCATCCTGCAGCGCCACCTGACGCGGTCCCGCTCGACATCTGGCAGGCTGCTGTTGAAGAAGTACATACTGCGGCAGCGGTCTCCGGACGTGCCAGCGCTGAGGCAGTCCAGTCGAGCCTGCGGCCAACGTTGCAGGTCTTGGAGCTGGTACGTATTCCCTATATCAAAGTGGACTACCGCTACATTGACCGTGACTATACCCTCTACATCTACGACGGCGAGGGACATGAGAAATTCTACGCCGCCTCTTTCCCGCCGCGCTGGGACCGCATTGAGCGCCTGGTACGCGCTATTACCAGCGATCTGGCGACGCCAACCCAACTGTCGCAACCCTTTGGCCCGGGTGAGAACTCACAGGCACCTCGTGGCTATCGTGTGCCAGTCGAGAAACCACCCTATACCATCAGCGAGAGCGATGAAGAAGAAGCGCTCTGAGCACTCGACGCCGGCACCGGATACTAGTTTCTCACCCCATCCGGCGCCGGCGCCCTCCCCAGCCTGTCCAGCCTGGCTACCTTGCTCGCCTGCCTTCCCACGGCCTTAGAACCAGGCTCGCCTATACTGGCCTTCATCGCGACCGGCTGAGGCTCCACCAATCTGGCCAATCTTTTCCCCAATTTGAAAAATTCCCCGCTATCCCTCTTGACAAGGCCCCAGCCCTATGGCATAATTAAGTCCGCGCCGGACGGAAAGACGGTCGACAAATCTCTCGCAGAAATTCTCCACAGAGATTTCAGAACCGCGGTACGGTGTCCTCAGCGTAGCATCCTTGAGAGCGAGGTCGTCATAAGGAGTCGCTCTGTCGGGATGCAGATCGACTGATCCTGAGTGCAACGTGGGACGCGGCTGATCTTTGTCTGTCTTTCTGGCGGGGCGTGTGATCGACAGTGCACCTTGACAATTGAAGAGTGGAAAACAGCAGAGGCGGATGTGCTGTGTTCGCCTAGGTCGCGCTGTTTGCTAGCCCTCTTGCCTGGTATGCACAGGTTAAAGCTGTGCCGGCAGGATTGGCTCGCAGATAGTCATCCAGGTGAGCAGCGCTGATGACTTCGCTGATCCAGAGCTGAAAGTTTGGCGGATGGTTTGCTCAGCGGAGGCTGGGGAGCCAGCCGCTGAAGATAGAACCTCGGTCCTCGCGAGTGGGTCGAGGGAAAGCAGAACTGGATGGCGAGTTTGATCCTGGCTCAGGACGAACGCTGGCGGCGTGCCTAACACATGCAAGTCGAACGCCCTCTCCGCGAGGGGAGGGAGTGGCGGACGGGTGAGGAACACGTGGGTGACCT
>NZ_BKZV01000006.1:0-190502 GCF_008974285.1 Thermogemmatispora aurantia
CCGCTCCAGGCTGGACCCCCAGCCGGAGATAAGGTCCCAGGAAGATCACCTGGTTGATAGACCGGAGGTGGACACCTGGTAACAGGTGCAGCTGACCGGCCCTAATGACCGAACGGCTTGTGCCTTCCTTACGATACTGCCAAAGATCGCTGAACGCCTGCTATTGTCAAGGATGGAACGCGCGGCGCTTCCCCGCTGTCGCGACGGACTTCTCCCTCAGCAAAATTGAGGCAAGACACCTTTCAGTTGGAAGTTCTCCCTGTTTCGCTGTTGCTTTTTCTTCGAACAAAAAAGAATGTCTAAGAGGCGCAGTAAGGAAGCAGGAAAAGGGGCGTGCCGGTGAGCAACGCCCTTTTTTTATAGCCTGGAGCACCCTTCTGGAAGCGAAGCAGAGCATGATCATTGACTTCCACACCCATCTCTTTCCACCCTCTATTTGTCAGCAGCGTGAGCGCTATTGCGAGCGCGACCCCTGGTTTCGGACCCTCTATGCCAATCCCCGCAGCAAGCTGGCCACCGCTGAGGATCTGATCACGGAAATGGATGCTGCGGGCGTGGATGCTTCGGTAGCCTTCTCCTTCGGCTGGACCGACCCGGGCCTCATCGAAGAGGGTAACAGCTACGTCCTGGATGCCATGCGTCGTTATCCGGGTCGCATCTATGGCATGGCAGTAATCTTACCTACAGCTGGCAGGCGCGCGGTGCGCGAACTAGAGCGCTGTGCTCAGGCTGGCATGATCGGCATGGGCGAACTTATGCCCCACGGCCAGGGCTACCGCCTGAGCGACACCCGCTTGCTGGCCCCCCTCATCGAGGTAGTGCGCCACTATCGCTTGCTCGTCCTCTCCCATTGCAGCGAGCCTGTAGGCCACCTCTATCCCGGCAAAGGCGATGTCTCTGTGGCCGATGTTGTCGCCTTCTTGACGGCTTTCCCCGATGTACGCTTCATCGCCGCCCATTGGGGCGGGGGCCTGCCTTTTTATACTTTGATGCCAGAGGTGCAGCAGGCCTGTTCCCTGGTGTGGTATGATACTGCTGCAACGGTCTTCCTCTACCGTCCAGCCATCTTCCCAACGGTGGCAAGGCTGGTAGGCGCTGAGCGCATTCTGTTCGCCAGCGACTATGGCTTGCTGCGCCAGCGCCGCGTCATCGAGCACATTCGGCAGGCCGGCCTCAGCACCGATGAGCTGACCAAAATCCTGGGCGAGAACGCGCGCCTCCTGCTTGGCCTGCCTGAGCAATCTACACGCTGATGTCACGAGGAAAGGCCAGGCTTCCTGTCACGTCGACAACAAGGACAAGGCAGAGCAAAAACTAGTAGTGTCAGAACAGGCCCAGGTGGAGAGTCTATGCGCGTGATTTCTCTGGGAAGTGGCAGCAGCGGCAACGCTTTGCTCATTGAGGCCGGCCCCAACGGACGAACCAGACTCCTGGTCGACGCTGGCCTGCCCTGCCGCACGTTAATTAATCGTCTCCATCTCGCCGGCGTCTCCCCTGCCCAGATCCTCGCTGTTCTCCTCACTCACGAACATAATGACCATACGCTGGCCCTTCCCACGCTGCTGAAACGCTATGATCCTCTCGTAATCTCTGACCCGGCTACCCTGGCGACCCTGGCGGATAACTCGCGGCAAGAATCCCACGCGACAACTGGCAGCCAGACTGGCACAGAGCAGTCTCTCTCTCTCTGTTTAAGGGAGAAGCGCCCTGCCAGGCTGCCGGGAGAGCACGGTGCTTGCGGGAAGAGGATGACAACCTTGCTGCCCCTGAGACGGACACTGGCCTTGCCTGCTGGTAACTCCTGCCTGCTCGGCGACATCGAGATCTTTTCCTTTCCAGTCCCACACGATGCTGCTGCTCCTTGCGGCTACCTGCTTAGCGCCGGAGGATGTCGTGTCTGCGTGGTAGTAGATAGCGGCTCGGTTACCCCGATCATGCTAGAGGCGATGCGTCAAGCCGACCTGCTGGTCCTGGAGGCCAATCATGATCGCGAACGGCTCCTGCGTGGCCCCTACACCTATGCTCTCAAGATGCGCATCCTCAGCCCCACGGGCCATCTCTCTAACGAGCAGGCAGCACAGGCAATTTTGCAGACCTGGCGCACCAATGGCCTGCGCTGGATCTGGCTGGCTCATCTGAGCCAGGTCAACAATACACCGCAGCTGGCTTTACGTAGCGTCCAGCGCCACCTGGTGGAGGCTGGCGCCGCCTTGCAACAGGTCCACCTGGCAACACTGCCCCGCACAATGGGACCAGCCTGGGATTCGACACGCCTCTGGCACGATGAATACTGGTGGTGCTATGAAACTCTGACAGAGAGATAACTGCTTCACCACCCACCCGCTCGCTGTAGATTCGACTCTCCCGGCTGTCACACGCAATTTGCTTGCTATGACAGCTCTTGCAGAGCGCGGTTGGCCCGCTCGATATCGCGTGCGGCGCGTAAGGCCGTAAAGAAGCCTAGTGCCTGAGTAAAGTAACGGCGAGCCAGCTCACGCCACAACTCCACCGCATCAGGCAGCTGAGCACTGACAGCCTGCCTTTGATGCAGCTCGCCAAGGCAGTAGAGGGTCTGGCCCCGCTCCCACGGGAGGTCAAGGCGTTCGAAAAGTGCCAGGGCTTGCTGCAGACAGGTCCGCGCCTCCTCCCAGCGCTGCAGAGCCAGCGCCATGCGGCCTTGTGCCCGCCAGGCCCGCCCCTCGGCCTTCAATGCCTGCGACCGGCGGGCCGCCGCCAGCGCCCGCTGACACCACGCGGCCTGCTCCTCAGCAGAGGCTCCAATCTGAACCAGAAGTTCGGCCAGCAGCGCCTGCTGCTCCGGTCGGACGAATGGCTCGTGGCGTCGAATCTCCTCCTTGAGCGTCTCAACTGCCCCAGCCCAGTCTTGGCGCGCAAGCTGCAAGACTAGCTCCAGATCCAGGCGCAACAGACGAGAGGTTGCCTGCTCACCGAGAAGCCTGAGACGGCGCAGATAGCGTTCCCCGCTCTCATAGTCACCCGTCTGATAGGCAATCATTACCAGATGCTTCAGGGCATCGATCTCCCACATCTCTTCGAGCTGATATTGCTCGATCAGCTGCAAAGCTTTCTGCGCTGCCTCACGCGCATCATCCCAGCGCTCCCATTCGTACCAGACATGGATGCGTCCCAGCATACTGAGCAGGAGCAACGGCGGACTTTCCATCGTCTGGGCCACCTGCCACGACTCACCGAACCAGCGTGCTGCCGTTGGATAATCACAGATAAAAAAGTGCACCCATCCCAGGGAATAGTAGAGGTCATGCAACTCCTGCCGATCCTGACGCCCCTGCTGACGAGTGATCTGGGCCTGAAGCTGCTGACGCTGATGCTGAGTGCGATGGGCTTCTGCATAGTCGCAGAGCTTCATATAAATACCGCCGAGAGCGTCGAGAGCCAACCAGAGCGCTTCTACGTCCTGGGCCTCCTCAGCCAGGCGCCTCGCCTCACGGGCGCTCTTGAGCGCCTGCTCTGCCTGTCTGGCTCGCTCATCGACATCGTTGGGATCATCCTCCCGTTGGCGCATATGCCACAGAGCCAGATAAGTCAGAAAGACGGAGCGATCACCCTGATCTTCTGCAAGAGCCAGCCCGGCATCGATGTAGGCACGCACCTCATCCATATCAGGGTGAGCATCGTGCCACGGGCCCCAGCGCGTTGCTAGCTCGGCCAGACTATCGTAAAGATAGAGGAGATCAGCCGCAGGCGGCTCGTCTTCAGCTTCCAGCAGCTGCAGCGCCTGCCGATAGGCCAGCCAGGCTTCCTTGAGATTGGCGCGCTGCGTAAAGGCGTCACCTAGCTTCTCGTGCATGCGCGCCAGTGCACGGCGGTCTGCCCCGCTCTCGTTCAACAGCTCCAGTGCATCGCTGTAAGCCTGGATAGCCCGAATCGTATAGTAGCTGCGCAGCGCCTGATCGCCTGCGCTCGTCAAGTAGGCCGTTGCTCGCTGACGCAGCTCCTGCAGCGTCAGCTCTGGCTCTGTAGCCTCGGCCAGGCCGGCGAGCAGACTGGGCGTCCAGTTAGCGGCTGCCTGCTGGTAATGATAAGCCAGCAGCTCAACGAAGCGATCAGTGCGCCCGTCGACCTGCTCTTCCAGCCAGCGCGCCAGGCGGGCATGGCTCAGAGCGCGGTTGGCGCGCGAAAGCGTGTGATAGACCACATCGCGCGTCAGAATATGCTTGAAGCTAAAGACCCGATCGTTCTCAACAGGGCTACGATCGCGCCGCTCCGACTCGGAGATGAAGTCGCGCGTGATCAGCGACTCCAGCGTCTGCAGGAGCGTCTCCTCGTCCAGGTCAGCCGTTAGCTCGCGCAGGCCCGAGAGCCAGAAGGTGCGCCCGATGATCGCCGCCTTTTGTAAGACATGCCTCTCGACAGGACTGAGCAAATCGACGCGCGCCGCCAGCACACCCTGGATCGTATCGGGGACCCGCGGCAAAGGCAGCGTATAATGGAGATCCAGCAGGGCATCATCGGGAGGCCCGGCTGGGCTGGCCAACTCGCTGAGAAGATGCTCCTTCTCACGGGCCACGCGCCAGCTATCCTGCTCATAGACCAGAAGCCCCTGGTCGATGAACATGCGGATCAGCTCTTCAACAAAGAAAGGATTGCCCTCAGCCCGGGAAAGGATCGTATGACAGAGAGCTTCGGGCAGCTCGGTGTTCTTCAGCAAGGCGCGTACCAGCTCCTTGCTCTCCTCGGCAGAAAGGGCCTCCAGCACAATAGTAGTAAAATTGCGCTGGCCACCGCCCCAATCCTGGCGCCGCTCCAGAAACTCAGGCCGCGCCGGACAGAGCAAGAGAATCGGAACGTTACTCAGGCGTTCCATCAGGTGCTCCAGCAGATCGAGCAGGGCCTCATCTGCCCATTGGAGATCGTCGATCACGAGAATAAGGGGCTGCTGCAGAGCCAGCGCGGCCAGGAAGATGCGCCAGGAACGCAGTAAGGTCATCTGAGTGCCACTCTGCTCCAGATTGCGCGTATGGGCCATGCGCTGCCGCTCGCGCCGCTCACCGCCCGGCAACGTTATCGACCGCCCGAGGTGGCGCCCAACGCTCAGCAGGATGGCCTCAGCCACATCCTCGGCCTCTTCTTTGTGCCCGGCCCTCTCCAATACTTCACTGACGAAGGCTGTGAAGCGCCGATGGATATCCTCATCGCTTTCGTTATATTGCACCTGGAGCAAGGCCCGCAGGATCTCGATCAGCGGCCAGTACGTGATGCCCTCACCGTAGGGCGGACAGCGCCCATGCATGACCAGCGGCACCGGTAGCTCGTCTGGACCAGTCGTACTGCGGGCTTTCTCCTGCTCGCGTTCGATGAACTCGTGCACCAGGCGCGACTTGCCAACGCCTGAGGGACCCAGCAGAGTGATCAAATGAGGCTGCCGCTCGGCCAGCACACGAGCATAGGTCGCGTGCATCAGCGTCAGTTCCAGCGAGCGCCCGATCAATGGGGCCAGCAGACCGCGTCGAGCACGCGCTGCCAGTGAACTGGCGGGCTGCTCGTCCGCCAGACCCAGCACAACCCAAGCGCGGATCGGCTCCTCCTTCCCCTTGAGCTGCAAGGGTGCTAGCGGGCGAAAGCGGAAGATCTCGCGCGTGGCCAGGTAGGTGCGCTCTCCTACCAGGATAGTGTCGGGACTGGCCACCTGCTGCAGACGCGCGGCGAGATTGACCGCCTCGCCCGTCACCAGAAAATCTCGGCGGCTGTTGAGGCTGCCATCAGGCCCGGGTGTGGCCACTTCGCCGGTGTTGATCCCGATGCGCATCTGTAGAGGCACTGCCTCTGGATCACGCTGAAGACGTTCCTGATTGAAACGTACCAGCGCGGCCTGCATGTCGAGGGCGGCTCGAATGGCCCGATCGGGATCATCCTCGTGGGCCAGCGGCAGGCCAAAGACAGCCATGACAGCATCACCGATGTATTTCTCTACAGTACCACCGTGGCGGCGAATCTGCTCTGTCATCAAGTTGAAGTAGCCTGCGAGGATGGCCCGCAGATCCTCGGGATCAAGGCGGTCGGCCAGGGGCGTCGAGCCAATGATGTCGGCGAACATCACCGTCACCACGCGCCGCTCTTCGGGCGTGTTCAAGGCTGACAGCAGGGCCGGTGCCTCCTTCGAAGCCGGCTCCAGCGCCAGCACTGGCGCAGGCAGCTGGGGCAGTGATTCTGGACCCGACTCCCCTTCCTCTCCACCGCGCACAGCAGGTATCGGCCAGGGCGAGGTCTCCATCGCCTCCCATCCACGCTCCTTCTGCCCCTGAACCCGTCCGCATTCAATGCAGAAGCGGGCTACCGGGGGATTGGCCGTACCGCAGTATGGGCAGATCAGGAAGCGAAGGCCACAGGCAAAGCAGAATTTGGCATGCAACGGATTCTGCGTCTGACAGCGTGGACAGCGCAGCATGATCTCTATACTCTTTCTCAACTCCTGCCCGCTGCTCTTGCAGGCGCAGGAGAAACCCTTTTTCGCCCGCTCTTGGGCTTGCTCTGACGACGGCGTAAGGCAAATCTCTAGCTGTTATTCTACTATATTTCGCTGGCTGGGAGATAGCAGCTGCTGAGCGCTGGAACCAGTCTGCGAGGAGCGGCGGATCGACAAAAGCAGTAGGTGAACCTATGCCCTCATTCATGCTCCACCCGGCCCAGCTTGACGAACCGGGCAGATTTGCGTACTATGAGGCGGATGGAAGGGAGAAGTATGCGTATGCAACCGGATTTTCGTGTCGAGAGCCGCAGCTATGATGGAGTGCTGCGTGGCACCTGGCGCTCCTATCGCCTCTCACCGGAGGTGCAGCTAAGCGATCCTCCAACTGCTTCACCAGGAACTGACTGCCTGCGCCTCTGGCTACCTGCCGGAACACTGATGGAGTGGACCACCGGAACACGCCCACTGCGCCATCATTGTCTCCAGTTCTTCTGGCCGGAGCGCTGGTATATGTTGAGCGCCTTCTACAATGGCTGCGACCTGCTCTATACTTATGCGACCATTATCTTGCCGCCGACTATCGAGGTGGCGAGTGTGCGCTACGTCGATCTCGACTTGACGATGCTGGTGCGCCCAGATCTCTCCTATGAGGTGCTGACGCAGGCCGAGTTCGATCATATGGTTGAACTGCTCGACTATAGCGAGGAGACGCGCATCGGGGCCTTGATGGCCCTGCGAACCCTGACGAATGCAGCCCAAATCGGAACGGGCCTCTTTCGCCTGATCCCTCAGCGCCTCCTCCAGACCGATTTTCATCGGGATGACTGCCTGTCGCAGCATGGCCTGAGCTGAGTGGCCGATCACCAACTCCAGATTGCTGCTCTCCCGCCATGCCAGCGTAGCCAGGGCGGGAGGCTCCACTCAGCATTGACTACACCGCTGGCTGCCCGAGCCACTCCCCTTGCTCCACCGCCTACCTACCTGGTCTGGCTCGTCCAGACCTGGCGCCGGCAATACCTCTTATGATCCCGGCCAGCTCCCCCTTGCTGACCTGCTTCTTCTGCCCTCATCTCTGGTCGTAAGATCTTGACTGACTGTCAGTCAGATTTATCAAGAGGCCCTGAAAGCGCTTGGGGAGCGGTGCGGGACGCCATAAGAGGGCCTGAAGGGCAGGTCAGATTATGCTATACTTACCTACACTATAGAGATATGTCGGCTCTTCACTGTGGCTGTATTGCTTTGCCCGGCATCATGCGACGTCGGCATGATCCAGTGTATCAGTGTATTGAGCGAAAGGAAGGAGGTACGCTCAATGACCATCTCCTCCACTGTGCTATCACCCATCGTGCAGCGTCAGAGTCAGGGAGCGACGTGGCTCTCGCCTGCCGAGTTCGCCATTCTCGAAGCCATCTGTGATACTCTGCTCCCTTCGCTGGAACCGCCCCCCGGCGTGAGTGCCGAAGAAGCCGCCTACTACCGACGGCGAGCTGCCGACCTTCAGGTGGCCCAGCGCATGGCCGAGATGCTGGCCCTGGAGGGCGAAGAGCGCAAAAGGCAGATTCACCAGCTTCTCACTCTTCTCAGCAGCTCGCTCACTTCCCTGCTCTTGGTTGGCAGACCTCAGCCGTTCGCGCGCCTGCCCCAGGAGCTGCGCGAGCGCTATCTCCTGGCCCTGGCCAACAGTCCACTTGGCCTGCTGCGCCAGGGCTTCCAGGCCATGAAGCGTCTGGCCGGTTTCATCTTCTTCGCCGCTCTCGACGAGCGGGGCTGCAATCCCAACTGGGCAGTGCTTGACTACACGCCGCCCCGGGACCCGCCAGCGACCGTGGCGCGTTCCCTGCAGCCTTTCCCCATTGAAAGCGACACCACTCTGGAGGCCGACGCCGTTGTCATCGGTTCCGGGGCCGGCGGAGGCGTGGTAGCCGGGGAGCTGGCTCGCGCAGGCAAGAGCGTGGTGGTCCTTGAAAAAGGGGGGTATTATAATGAAGAGACCTTTCCGGTTGAGGAAGGGCGAGGGATGACCGAACTCTATCTGCAGCGTGGCCTCTTGACCTCGCGCGACCTCGGCATCACCGTCCTCGCAGGTAGTACGCTTGGCGGGGGCACAGTTGTCAACTGGATGACCTCCTTCAGAACCCCCGAGGACATTCTGGATGAGTGGGCAAGGCAATCAGGCGTGAGCGAGCTGACGGGCAAGAGCCTGCAGGACAGTTTCGCTGCCGTCGAGGAGCGCATCAGCGTCAATCTGGAGAACAGCGCTCACAATCGGCAGAATCAGGTCCTGGCCGATGGCTGCACCGCCCTGGGTTACCATGCTGGCGTCCTGCGTCGTAATGCCGTCGGCTGTAACCAGCGCTGCGGCTCCTGTTGTTTCGGCTGTCGCTACGGCTGCAAGCGCTCGACGCTCGCAACCTATTTACAGGACGCTTTTGAGGCAGGCGCCCGCATCATTGTGAACTGCAGCGCTGATCGCGTGCTGATCGAGCAGGGGCGCGCTGTCGGGGTCGTAGCAAGCGTGCGTGATCCTCAGAGTGGACGCCTGAGTCGCCTGACCGTGCGGGCCCGGGCCGTCATTGTAGCGGCGGGTTCTATTCACTCGCCGGCTCTCCTGCTGCGCTCCGGCTTGAGCAATCCCCACATTGGGCGCCATCTCTATCTGCACCCGACGGCGGTAGTGGCCGGCCTCTATCCTGACAAGATTTACCCCTGGAAAGGGGTCCTGCAGTCGGCCTACAGTAACCAGTTTGGCCATCTGGACGGTACCTATGGCTACAAGCTGGAGACCGCTCCCGTGCATCCGGGGATGCTGGGCGTGGCCCTGCCCTGGTGGTCGGCGCGTGACTACCGCCGCGAGCTGCTGCAGGCGCCCTACGTGGCGGCCTTCATCGTCCTGACCCGCGATCGTGGAGAGGGCCGCGTCACTGTCGGCAGAGATGGCGAGCCAGTCATCGACTACGTGGTCTCGGTCTACGATCGCCGCCACTTGCTGCACGGCATAGCGCAGGCGGCGCGCGTGCATTTCGCTGCCGGCGCTCGCTCTGTGCTCTCGCTGCATACGCGGCGCACACGCCTGGATCGCGCCGCCGATGGCACGCTCGATGAACGGCAATTCCGCGAGTTCGAGCGCCAGCTTGAGCGCCACGGCATGGCTCCCAATCGCCTCATGGTCTTCACGGCTCACCAGATGGGCACCTGTCGTATGGGTAGCGACCCGCGGCAGGCCGTGGTCGATGGCCATCATGAGGTGCATGGTGTGCGAGGCCTCTTTGTCTGCGATGGTAGCGTCTTCCCCTCGCCTTCCGGCGTCAATCCGATGCTCTCGATCATGGCGCTGTCCCATAGGGCAGCGCAATATATCAAATCAACGCTGTAAGGGGAATATGCTCTATCATACGCATATGATGCGCAGACCCTCGCCTTTCAGGCAGCAGAGCGAGGAGGACGAAGACCTCTCATGGCGGGAGCGTCTCGTCCGCTTTGTGCGGAGCGTGCCAGGGGCCCTCGCCGGCCTGGCACGCTCTCTGCGCCTGGTCTGGGAGACCAACCCCTGGCTGACCCTGGGTCTGGGTCTAACCACGCTGCTGCTGGCCTTCGTGCCAGCCTCGACTATCTATCTCAATAAGCTCCTGCTGGATGCTGTCGTCATGGCCATCAGGGAGAGCGCGCGCGCCGACTACTATCTGCGCCTGATCGCCATCCTGGCCGGGCTGCAGCTGTTGCTCAACCTCGTGATGAGCCTGCTAAGTACGCTGAGCAATACGTTTCAGCAGATCCTGCAGGATGAAACGGCCAGCCGCGTACAGTACCTGCTGATCGAGCACGCTCATACTCTCGATATGGCCTTTTTCGAGCGTTCCGAATTCTACGATAAGCTGCAGCAGGTGCAGCAAGAGGCCATGCTGCGCCCGGTGATGATGATCGCCGGCACCTTTTCCCTGCTGCGCAACGCTCTCACCTTTGGCTCGATGATTGTCTTGCTGGTGCGGCTGGAGTGGTGGCTGGCCGTCATCGCCCTCGTGGCTCCGGTGCCTGCCTTTATCGCCGACGCGCGCTACGGCTGGCGTGGCTTTCAGCTCAGACGGCGCCAGTCCCAGGAGCGACGCATGCAAGCCTATCTGGTCAACCTGCTGACCACCGACTCCTATCAGAAGGAGATCAAGATCTTCAACCTGGGGCCTTTCTTTATCGAGCGCTTTAAGCAGTTCGCCGAGCGCTTCCTCAGCGAAGAGCGCCGCCTGGTAGTGCGACGCTATCTTGCCGGTTTCGGCTGGGGAACGCTGACGACACTGGTGAGCAGCGGCACCTTTCTCTATGTGGCCATCCAGGCCATCTATGGACGCGTCTCTATCGGCGACTTGACGCTCTATACCCAGGCCGCTAACTCGGTGCAGAATAACTTTCAAAATATTCTGAGTGGCTTCTCATCGATGTATGAGCATAATTTGTATCTGAGCACGCTCTTTGAGGTGCTGGCCCTGCGCCCCGAGATGCCACGTCCGGCCAATCCTGTACCACTGGAGCGCCCATTTACGCGCGGCATCGAGTTCCGCAACGTGACCTTTTATTATGAGGGACGGCAGGAGCCGGCGCTGCGCAATGTGAGCTTTAAGCTGGAGGCTGGCCAGACCCTGGCCATCGTCGGGCGCAATGGGGCTGGCAAGACCACCCTGGTCAAGTTACTGGCGCGCCTCTACGATCCCCAGGAGGGCCAGATCCTGGTCAATGGTCACGATATTCGTGAATACGATCCTGACGAGCTGCGCCGCGAGATCGGCATCATTTTCCAGGATTTTGTGCAGTACCAGCTGCTGGCTCGCGAGAACATCGGCATCGGCCAGGTTGACTTCATTGAGGATCGAGCACGGATCACGACGGCGGCCCAGAAGAGCGGGGCCGACGAGGTGATTGCCCGTCTGCCGCAGGGCTACGAGACAATGCTGGGACGCTGGTTCGAGGAGGGCCACCATCTCTCGGGCGGAGAGTGGCAGAAGATGGCCCTGGCCCGCGGCTTTATGCGCGAGGCCCAGATCCTCATTCTCGATGAGCCGACATCGGCGCTCGATGCCCAGGCCGAGCACGAGCTATTTGCCCGCATGCGCGAATTGACTCGCGGGCGCATTGCCATCTTTATCTCGCACCGCTTCTCGACGGTGCGTGTGGCCGACCTTATTCTAGTCCTGGAGCGGGGCGAGGTGATTGAGCAGGGCAGCCATGAGGAGCTGATGGCGCGCGGAGGACGCTATGCCGAACTCTTCAATCTACAGGCGTCCTCCTATCGCTAGCTGCCCCTGGTCGGCTAGTTCGGATGGTTTCTATGCTTGCTCGCTCGCCTACCTATCTGTCCGCCTCCGCCTGCTCTTCACCAGCCTGCGCCAGAGGGATGGGGACCTGCCCCCCGTTTGCTCACTGACGCCGGCTGATGCCCAGGCCACTCTCGACGCCCGAGAGATCGTAAAGGCCGCCCCGCTGCTCGTAGCCACCGATGAAGGGATCAGTGGCCAGCAGCATCGGAGTGTCGAGGTCGATGAAGCGGAAGCCGCCCAGACCGGCGACGAAATGGGCGGCAGCGCTGATAGCCAGGCGCGACTCCATCATGGCGCCGATCATGAGCTGAGTGTGGGTGGCGCGACAGACGGCGGCGATGTCAAGGGCTTCGACGATGCCGCTTTTCATGAGCTTGATGTTGACAACGTTGACTGCTCCCATCGCGATCAGGTGGGCGACGTTGGCGGCGCTGTAGGCGCTCTCGTCCGCAGCGACCGGGACGCGGCTGTGCTGGGTGACGTAGCGCAGTCCCTCGTAGTCGTCTTTGGGGACCGGCTGTTCAAGCAGCAGCGGGCGGATGTCGCGCTCGTCGAGAGCTTCCAGGCAGAGCAGGGCTTCGGCGGGTGTATAGCCCTGGTTGGCGTCCAGGGTCAGACCTGCGTTGGGCGCGCCTTCGCGCACCGCCTCGACTCGTGCCACATCTTCGCGGACGTCGCTGCCGACCTTGATCTTGATGGTGCGAATGCCGCGTTCGACAGCGGCTCGTGCCAGCTCGTAGGCGTGCTCAGGTTCGACTAGAGGAATGCTGATGTCGGTCTCGACGGCATTGCTGGCTCCGCCAAAGAAGGCGTAGAGCGGTAGACCGTAGGAATGGGTCAGGGCATCGAGGAGGGCCATTTCAAAACCGGCGCAGACGGAAGACTGGCTGAAATAGAGGCTGCGTAAGAGACGGGCCAGGCTGCGCCAGTGGGCGGCGTCTTTGCCCTGCAGCAGGGCGGCGCAGCTCTGGGCGGCAGCCAGCGCCGTGTTCTGGTCTTCGCCTAGACTGGGCAGGAAGGGCGCGGCCTCACCATAGCCAACGCTGCCATCTTCCAGCGTGACAGTGATGAGGACGTTGCGCGCCTCGCTGGTGCTACCGGTGGCAATGGCGAAT
Source organism: Thermogemmatispora aurantia (assembly GCF_008974285.1). Lineage (GTDB taxonomy): Bacteria > Chloroflexota > Ktedonobacteria > Ktedonobacterales > Ktedonobacteraceae > Thermogemmatispora > Thermogemmatispora aurantia. The sequence goes on from NZ_BKZV01000006.1 coordinate 12,867, forward strand.
GGCTCCAACAGGGGAATGTTGAGCGGCTCAACGCTGATGGCGGCGATGGTGGTGCGTGTGGTACGTCGCTGATGGATGTGGGCCATAGTGCTTTCTCTGTCTCCTGCTTTTTTCTGCTCTGCTTGCTGCTGTGCTGATACTGACCTGTGTGCTCTCTGGCTTCCTGGCTGCTTGTCTGTCCGACTGTCCGACTGGCTGGCTGGCTGGCTAGAGCTGGAGCCGGGTGCGGTTGCGCTGCCGGTCGGTGTGGCGCTCCAGGGCTAGCTCGATCAGGTGATCGAGGAGCTGCTCGTAGGGCAGGCCGCTGGCCTGCCAGAGCTTCGGGTACATGCTGATGGTGGTGAAGCCCGGCATGGTGTTGACTTCGTTGATGTAGAGCTGTCCACTGGCTTTCTGCAGGAAGAAGTCGACGCGCGCCAGGCCGCTCAGGTCAAGGGCCAGAAAGGCCTGAACAGCGTAGCGCCGCACCTGCTCGGCAGTCTCCTGTGGAAGGTCAGCGGGTATGACAATCTGGGAGCGGTTGTCAATGTACTTGGCGCGATAGTCGTAGAATTCGTTGCTGGGGATGATTTCGCCTACCACTGAGGCCAGCGGCTCGTCGTTCCCCAGAACGGCGCACTCCAGCTCACGGCAGTCGATGCCGCGCTCGACGATGATTTTGCGGTCGTATTCGGCGGCGAAGGCAATGGCCTGTTCCAGCTCCTTGCGGTTGTGGGCTTTGCTGATGCCAACGCTGGAGCCGAGGTTAACCGGCTTGACGAAGCAGGGATAGCCCAGCCGGGCCTCCACGGCTTCGAGGATGGGGCCGGGGTCACGCTCCCAGTCGTGGCGACGGTAGACCAGGTAGTCGACGATGGGAAGGCCAACGGCCTGGAAGATCATTTTCATTTTTTCTTTGTCCATACCCAGGGCGGACCCCAGGACGCCGCAGCCAACGTAGGGCACGCCGGCCATCTCTAGCAGCCCCTGGAGGGTGCCATCTTCGCCGTAGGTGCCGTGCAGCACTGGAAAGATGACGTCGACCCGGCCTGCTTCAAGGGCCTGCCCAACGTTCTCGGACTGGTTCAGCGGCACCAGGCGCCCCACAGTCGGATCACCTGGCAGGGTCACTGCCAGGCTCTCGCTGAGGACTGTCCCCTCTTGACCTGTTTCGGCAGCAAGCAGGCGCTGTGGGGCGGCGCCGAGCAGCCAGCGCCCTTCCTGAGTGATGGCAATAGGTACAACCTCATATTTGTTGGGGTCGAGGTGCTCGATGATCGAGGTGGCAGAGGCGATGGAGACTTCGTGTTCGCCCGAGCGGCCACCGAAAATGACGCCAACGCGCAGCTTGCGCGTCTTCGGTTGGGAGTGCTGCATGCTCTGCTCTCTCCTTCCTCTCTTCCCTCTTATTGTGGGCCGCCTGTCCGCCCGGCAGAAGCCCCTGGTTCTGCTGACCACAGTTTGAGCATGGTTTCCATCGCCATGCCGCGCGAGCCTTTGAGCAGGACCAGGTCAGCGGGTTGGACCTCCGCCATCAGCAGGGCTGCCGCGGCGCGCTTGGCCTCTTCCAGAGCGCTACGGTCATGCGGGTCAGCGGGGAAATAGTGGGTGCGCTCCAAGGGCAGGCCGGCTGCTCTGGCTCCCTCGACGTAGTGGCGGGCCTGATCACCAATGGCCACTACATAATCAACGAGGCCACCAAGGGCCTCGCCGGCACGCCGGTGCTCGCGCTCGGCGTGGGGTCCTAGCTCGAAGATGTCACCCAGCACGGCCCAGCGCCGCCCTCCTTCCTCGACTGGTGTGGCCTGCATGGCGCGCGCGATGGCGATGATCGATTCGGCACTGGCGTTGTAGCTGTCGTCGATGAGGGTGCTGCCGTTTGGCCCTGGCTTGATTTCGCCCCGTCCTTTGACCGGCGCCAGCGATTCCAGGGCGGCGCGAATTTCGGCCAGGGGCAGGCCCGCGGCACAGCCAACCGCCGCCGCTGCGAGGGCGATGTAGATGCCGTGGTCACCAGGAATGTGCAGCTGAACTGGACACTGCTCGCCGTGATAGCTCAGGAGAAAGCGCCGCCCGCGCAGTGGGTCACCTCCATCAGGAATGGCTCGTACCTCTGCCTGCTCGCCGGTACCGTAGTAGACGACACGCGCCTGGGTGCGGGCTGCCATACCGCGTACGCGCGGATCATCATAGTTGAGGAAGGCGATACCATCGGGAGGCAGGGCCTCAACCAGTTCGCCTTTGGCCTGGACAATACCCTCGACTGATTTGAAGAATTCGAGATGAGCGCTGCCGACGTTGGTAATGACCGACCAGTGTGGGCGGGCGATGGTTCTGCAGAGCCAGGCCAGCTCTCCTACCCACTGGGCCCCCATTTCGAGCACGGCGTAGCGGTGCTGCGGCTCCAGACGCAGCAGCGTCAGGGGATAGCCGATCTCGTTATTATAGGAGGCGAAGGTTTTGAGGGTCGGCGCCTGCCTGCTAAGAACAGTAGCGATAGCCTCTTTCGTGCTGGTTTTTCCGTTGCTGCCGGTAATACCAATGAAGATAGTGCCTTGCTGGCGCTGGGCACGCTGGCGGGCGATGGCATGTAGGGCCTGAAGGACATCGGGGACAACAATCTGCAAGAAGGACGGGGGGACGTCCTCGGCGGGTTGACTGCAGAGGGCGCCGCCAGCCCCCTGGCGCGCAGCATTGGGAATGAAGTGATGGCCATCGACATGCTGGCCCTTGAGGGCAATGAACAGATCTCCGGGTTCGATCTGGCGGCTATCGTGGTGGGCTGCTGGGAAAAGGCGCTCCGTTTCCTCGGAGGCCAGACCGTAGAAGCGAGCGCTGTCGCCGCAGGCCTGCCGAATGTCGCTAAGGGTAAACATAGAAGCTGCGTCCTCTCCTCTCTCCTCTGCCAGTATCTGCTACTTTACTACTCCTATCGGGTGATCTGCCTCTCTGGTCAGGACCGATGTGCGGGCTTGCGAACTACGGATTCTTGGGGCCATTATACCATAGCCTCTACCGCTCGCATACGTTCCTGGCAACCAGGGCAGACCGAGTCCAGCTTGAGGCCGCGGCTCGGGGAGAAATGTGATAAGGTTAAAGGAGGAGAGTACGGGCTGCAGGCAGCCTGCAGTCCGACATGGAATCTGATGGAATGGAGGAACAGTTTTGATGCGAGCAGTTGTGATCACTCGTCCCGGAGGCCCCGAGGTCCTGGCTATTCGTGAAGTGCCGATGCCGGAACCCCAGGGTGATCAGGTTCGTGTGCGTGTCCATGCCGCCGGCCTCAATCGCGCCGATTTGCTGCAGCGTGCGGGTGGCTATCCTGCGCCGCCCGATGTGCCCTCTGATATTCCCGGGCTGGAGTTTGCGGGGACCGTCGATGCGGTGGGGCCACTGGCGCGCCGTTGGCGACCGGGTCAGCGCGTGATGGGTCTGGCCGGAGGGGGAGCACAGGCCGAGTACATCGTCGTTCATGAAGGGTTGCTGGTGGAGATCCCCGACCGCCTCGACTTCGTACAGGCAGCGAGTATTCCCGAGGTCTTCATGACCGCTCACGACGCCCTCTTTACTCAGGCGGGCCTGCAGATGGGCGAGCGCGTGCTGATCCATGCTGCCGGCAGTGGCGTAGGCACGGCAGCCATCCAGCTGGCCCATGCTGCCGGGGCTATTACGTTTGGCACCGCGCGCACAGCGGCCAAGCTGGAGCAAGCCCGTGAGCTGGGGCTGGACCATGCTCTCACTGCTCAGAATTTCGCCGCTGAGGTCCAGCGTTTGACAGGAGGAGAGGGCGTACAGGTGGTGCTCGACTTCGTTGGCTCTGCCTATCTGGCGCAGAATATGGAAGCCCTTGCTCCCTGGGGGCGCATGGTCATTCTGGCCACGATGGGCGGGGCCCAGGCCGGGATCAATCTTGGGCTGCTGATGGCCAAACGCCTGCAGATTCGCGGCTCAACCTTGCGTGCGCGCAGCCTGGAGGAGAAGCTGGCTGTCACACGCCGCTTTGCCACCTCGGTGCTGCCTTTGTTGGCGAGCGGCAGAGTGAAGCCGGTCATCGAGCGCGTCTATCCTCTGGAAGAGGTCGCCGAGGCCCATCGTCATATGGGTGAGAATCGTAACTTCGGGAAACTGGTACTCTCCCTCACGTAGTTGGCTTTGCCTTTTTGTACACTGACCGGTTCGCCCAAGCCAAGCGCCGGCGAGTCGATGGCGGCTAGCGGCAGTGGCTGGCAATCCGAGAGCGGCTGCTCGCCGGCGCGGAGCGCGGTCGCGAGGTCACTCAGGGGCCTGCTTCAGGCTGAGGTCTCTTGCTCGTCTTCGCGTGTCTGCTCGCCTGCCTGTCGCTGGCGGATCAGCACTTTATCGACGCGCCGCCCATCCATGTCAACGACTTCCAGCTCAAAGGTGCCCAGGGTGATCCGGTCTCCTTCGTGGGGAATGCGATCAAGATGGGCCTGCACCAGACCGGCGATGCTGCTGTATTGGCCGCGCTCCTCCTCGGGAATGGGTGGCAGCCCGATCTGTTCGCGGACTGTTTCGTAGCTCTCCAGGCCATCGACCAGCCACGAGCCATCTTCCCGCTGCACGATGCTGCGCTCTTCGTCCACATCGTACTCATCCTGGATCTCGCCTACCAATTCCTCTAGCAGATCCTCCATTGTGACCAGGCCGCTCACCTGACTGTATTCGTCGATGACCATAGCAATCTGGGCCCGCTCGCGCTTGAAGCGGCGCAGCAAATCGTCCAGGTGCTGCTGCTCCAGAGCAAAGATCGGTGTGCGCAACAGGCGTAGATAGTCTCGGCTGGTGCTGCCAGTCAACATGTAGAGCAGGTCTTTGGCGTGCAGGATACCGAGAACGTTGTCGATCGTGTCTCGGTAGACCGGTAGGCGGCTGTAGCCGCTCTCGCGGAAGACACGCGCTACCTCTTCGAGAGGAGCGCTGGCTTCGATGGCCACAACTTCGCTGCGCGGGCGCATCACCTCGCGCACAGTGCGGTCTGCAAAGTGGAGGGCGCGACGGATAAACTCCTCCTCTTCGCGCTCGACTGCTCCGCTGGTGAAACCTTCATGGGTCAGGTAGACGATGTCTTCCTCGGTGACCTCGGGCTGAGTGTCTGTACGCTGGCCGAGCAGGCGTAGCAGGAGGTTTGTGGAGAGCGTGAGCAGGCCGACGATGGGGCGGGCGAGGCGCGATAGCAGACTCATGACGGGAGCGGCGGCACTGGCCACGCTTTCGGCATGCTGCAAGGCCAGACGTTTGGGGGCCAGCTCGCCGATCACCAGCGTGAAGTAGGTGATCAGCAGGACATCGATGGCCAGCGCCAGGCTATCGGCGTAAGCGCCGACGAGGGGCAGCGTGCGCAGCCAGGCTGCCAGGGGACCGCTCAGGCTGGCGCCGCTGAAGGCTGCAGCCAGGGTACTGATAAGGGTAATACCTACCTGGACGGTCGCGAGAAAGCGGTCCGGTTCCTCGGCCAGCTCCAGGGCCTGTCGGGCCCGTTTCTTCCCAGCCTCCGCCTGCTGCTGTAACCTGCCACGTCGCGCCGAAACGGTGGCAATTTCTGAAGCTGCGAAGAAGCCGTTGGCGACCATTAATAGAAAAATAATGAGCAATTCGATGCCGAGTCTACCGGACATGCCTCCGCTCTCCTCTCTTCTGTCCTCTTCTCTGTATCGTGATCTCTCAGGCACTGTGCCAGCAGCCTGACTGCGTAGCAAGTGGGCGTAATGGGAGCTGATACCGTGTCCTGGGTATCTGCTCACCTAGCAGCACGATGCTGTGTCAGGCTCGCACGTCTGGACAGTACCCAGCAGGAGTAGTCTCTATTCTAACATCTCCGTCTCTCCAGGGTGAGTGTCTGACGGGCGCCGCCTGGCGCCAGCAGCACTGCCCTTCGCCACAGCCCGGGGTGCTCTCACTTCACAGCGGTCGCGCTTATGGGCTATAATAGCGATGCAGGGCTAGCGAGCAAACGGTCAAACAAACCGGGCGCACGGCGCGGCACCTGCAGATTCTTGGGAAGCGTCAAGCACAGCGTTTTCAGTACTGTCCTGTATCTAATGGCGCTGCTAGGGGAGCCGTTCCAGGCTGAGAGGGCGGCCATCGACAGATGGCTTGCCGACCCTGAAAACCTGATCTGGGTAATACCAGCGGAGGGAAGCGGCGAGCGCATCCGCCCTCGGCGCTCGCGTGAGATGCTCCGGTCCTGAGTGAGTCAATCCGGCGAGGGGGATGCATGTGAGCAGTCTGTCTCATTGCCACGTACCAAACTTGATCGCCGCTGTGCGAATCAAGGCCGCGGCGGCGCAGCGCACGGTGAGCGTCGCTACAGATGCAGATTGGTTTGTTGTGCGTGGCTGCCTCTTTCCCTGCTCAGTTGATTGCTCAGCTCGCTACCAGCTCTGAGCTGGGCCAGGGGCGGAAGAGCGAGTCATTGCCGCCAGGCCCGCTCTGCTCTGCTCTCCATGCCTCTGCTTTGGGTTCCTCTCCTGCCAATGGCTGTCTCGGCCCCCTTCAGCGCTCCATTCTGCGCGCCTGCTAGCTGCGCAGACTCAGCCTTGTTAGCGATAGTGGAGCAACAGCGATGCATTCGCCCAAATTGCAGCTTGAGGGGGTCACGTACCGCTACCGCGCTGGAAGACAGAGCGTGGAGGCGCTAGCTGGCATCGATCTGACGGTCAACGCGGGCGAGTTTGTAACCATCATTGGCCCCAGTGGCTGCGGCAAAAGTACCCTGTTCAACATCATTGCCGGGGTTGAGGAACCGACTGATGGCACCATTATGCTGGATGGCGAAGTCAATGGCGAGCGCGCTGGCAAAACGGGCTATATGCCGCAACAGCCGCTGCTCCTGCCCTGGCGCACCGTCGAGGAGAATGTGATGTTGGGCCTGGACATTCGCCGGGTTCCGCGCAAGCTCGCGCGCGAGCAGGCTCACGAGCTGCTCAAGCGCTTCGGCCTGAGCGAGTTCGCTGATCATTACCCGGCCTCGCTCTCCGGCGGGATGAGCCAGCGTGTGGCCTTGCTGCGCACCGTACTCTTTCATCCCTCTTTTCTCCTGTTAGATGAGCCTTTCGGTGCTCTCGATGCTTTGACCCGCCTCTCTTTGCAGATGTGGCTGCAGGAGCTGTGGCAGAGCCTTAAGTCGAGTATCCTCTTTATTACTCATGATGTTCGTGAGGCCATCCTGCTCTCTGACCGCATCTACATTTTCAGCGCTCGTCCGGCCCGGGTACTGCGCGTTGTCAGGGTAGAACTGCCGCGCCCGCGACGTCCTGAGCAGCTAGCCACGCCCGCGGCTGCCAGCCTCGAACAGGAATTGATCAGCTTACTGCTGAAGGAGCAGAGAGCATGAAGGACGGCACTCTGAGTAGTCTGCGCAAGCTGGCCAGCTATGGACCGGCCATCATTCTCGCCACCCTTCTCCTCGTGCTCTGGGAAAGCTATGTGCGCCTGGCCCGGGTGAGTCCTTTTATTCTGCCGGCGCCGACGGCCATGTTGCAGGCTCTGGTGGCGAACTGGGGCCTGCTCTACGAGCATACCTTGCAGACGCTGGTTGAGACTCTGATCGGCCTGGCTATCTCGGTGGTTTTGGGCCTGCTCATCGCCGTGCTGCTCGACCTCTCTCCCTGGGTGCGGCGCGCGCTTTACCCGCTGCTCTTGACCTCGCAGACCATTCCGATGGTGGCGCTGGCGCCGTTACTGCTGGTCTGGTTCGGCTATGGCTTGCTGCCCAAGGTCTTGCTGGTGATTCTCTACTGCTTTTTTCCCATCGCCGTAGCCTGTGCTGATGGTCTGCTCAGCGTCGAGCCGGAGCTGATCAAAGTCCTGCGGAGCATGCGCGCCTCGCGCTGGCAGATCCTCTGGTTGGTGCGTCTGCCAGGAGCCTTACCGGCCTTCTTCTCCGGCTTGCGCATTGCCGTCACCTACAGCGTTACGGGGGCCATTGTCGGCGAGTACGTCGGTGCCGAGAAGGGCCTGGGCCTCTATATGGAGACCTCGGCCAACTCCTTTGCGATGGCCAATGTGTTGGCGGCGGTCCTGATTACTGTCGTCTTGACCATCCTGCTCTTTGGCCTGGTGGCCCTCTGTGAGCGTCTGGCCCTTCCCTGGTATTTTACCCAGGCACGCACGCAGCGCTGAACCCTCGTGCCTCAGCTCTGGGGCTTGACTTGAAAGGATAGGTTGCTTATGAACAACAGAACGCGTTTGACATTGAGTATTGTGATCCCGCTACTGGTCATTGTGGTAGTCGTTGGGGCCTTCCTCTGGCAGCAGCATGGCGCCAGCTCTGGTGCCAGCACTGGCCCCGCCGGCACTGGTACAGCGCGGCCCCTGACGACGGTCAAGCTGGCCCTCGATTGGACGCCCAATACCAATCACACAGGTATTTATGTGGCCCTGGCCCAGGGCTGGTACGCCCAGGAGGGGATCAGACTGGAGATCCTCCCCTTTTCTTCGAATGTCTCGCCCGACGTGCTGGTCAGTACTGGCAAGGCCGATGTGGGCATTAGCTCGACCGAGGGCGTGGTCACCGATGCGGCCCTCGGCCAGCCTGTGGTCTCGATCGCTGCTATTATTCAGCATAATACTTCGGCGCTGGTGACGCTGGCCAAGTCTGGCCTGAAGCGTCCGCGCGATCTCGATGGCAAGGTCTATGCAGCTTTCGGCGCGCCTTATGAGACGGCGGTGGTGAGCGCCATTATCAAGCACGACGGTGGCAAGGGGATCTTTCGCAGCGTCACCCTGGATGTCGATAGTATGCAGGCCCTGGAGACGGGCCGCGTTGACTTCGTCTGGGTCTTTGAAGGCTGGGAGGTTATTCAGGCTCAGCGCCAGGGGGTGCAGCTGAATGTCTTCCCGGTGACCAGCTATGGTATTCCCGATTACTATACCCCGACCTTGATTACGGGGCCGCGCCAGATCAAGGAGGAGCCAGATGTACTGCGTCGCTTCATGGCGGCGACGGCGCGCGGCTATGAATATGCGCGCCAGCATCCGCGTGAGGCGGCGCAGATGCTGCTCAATATGGCTCCCAAGGGCACTTTTCCCGATCCCGGCCTGGTCTACGCTAGCCAGGCATTCTTGAGTCCGCGCTACGCTGACCCAGGTCGCCAGTGGGGCTGGCAGGACTCTGCCCCCTGGCATGGTTATCCTCAGTTCATCCTGGATACGGGCCAGATTAAGAATAGTGCCGGTCAGGTCGTGCGCTCGCTCAACTTCGACTCGCTCTATACCAATGCCTTCCTGCCTCACTAATTGATCGCCTGGCGCTGGCTTGTGCCGGGCAGGGTGGATGGCGGCCAACGGAAGAGCGTGTGGCCAGTCAGCTCTGCCGTTGGCCGCTGTGCTTTTGGGTGGCTCTATGGTGTCGTCCTTGACTAGAGCAGCTGGGCAGGCAAGGCGGGAGAAAGCCGATACCTCGGCGCACTCTCTTCGTTTCATCTAATAGATGGATATCCTGCCATGCTGGATCTATCTTCTTGATAAGCTGCTCTAGCCTTGGTGTGAAGAACCACCATCATGCAAACATCTGACCAGCCTATCTTTTGCCCGACGTGCGGGGCTGCCAACAGCCAGGGAACCCAGATCTGCCAATACTGCCAGGCCTCCCTCTTGCCTGCTGCCAAGTCTGCCGCCATTGCCAACTCTTCGCCGGCGCAGGGAAGGCCGGCTGTGATCAGGCTGGAGCCTGAAACGGAGGAAGAACCGGTAGACAGCCGTTCGCTCGTGCCGCTCTGGCCCGGTATGGTCTTGCGAGAGCGCTATCATATTTTGCGTATTTTGGGACGCGGCGGTTCGGGGGCTGTCTATGAAGCCAGCGATCTGCACGAAGGCGAGCGCCGCGTGGCCATCAAAGAGATCGTGGCCTTTCATTTGGAGCCGCGCGTGGCTGCTGAGACAATGGCCGCCTTCTACAGTGAGGCCTCGCTACTGGCGACCCTGCGTCATCCTAGCTTGCCGGAAGTTTACGAGTATTTTACCGAACAGGATTGCTGCTACCTGGTCATGGAATTCATTCAGGGCGAGACGCTGGAGGAGCGCTTGCTGCGCAGCCAGGATGGTCGCCTTCCTCTCGCGGAGGCCCTGGAGATTGCCATTCAACTCTGCACCGTTCTGGAGTACTTGCATTCGCGCCCTGTGCCGATCATCTTCCGTGACCTGAAACCGGCCAATATCATGCTTGATAGTGTCGCCGGGCGGGTCTGCCTGATTGACTTTGGGATCGCACGACGTTTCAAGCCGGGTCAGAGCCGCGATACGCTGGCGCTGGGTTCGCCTGGCTATGCGGCCCCCGAGCAATATGGCAGGGCACAGAGTACGCCGCAGGCCGATATCTATGGGCTGGGGGCCACGCTCCACCAGATGCTGACAGGCGTTGACCCTTCGGAGGCCCCGTTGCGCTTCGCCTCGCTACGCTCCTTTGATCCTTCGCTCCCGCCAGAGTTGGATGAGCTGGTGGCGCGCATGGTGGAGATCTCCCCCCAAAAACGGCCAGCCAGTGCCGCAGAAGTGCGACGCCAGCTTGATTTGATCCGTCTCCAGCTTCCACGGGACCAGCGGACTAGCAGCCGCAGGCCGAGTCAGCAGCCGCCCCCGACCCGGGGGAAACGCCGACGCCAGGTGGCCCAGCTCTCATCTGCGGCGCCATCGGCGGCAGCCGCATCTCCGGCTCCAACGCTGCCGCGCCGTTTGCTGCTCTTTGCCGGTCCTTTTCTCCTGGGGGCTGTGGTGGGCCTTTTGGGAGCGCGCGAGCTGGATCTGCCGCTGATCTCGGCCTCGTCCAGCCTCCAAACGCCTACCGTCTTCGCGCGCACGCCGGCGGCCAATCTGCTCTCACTCCCACGTGTGAGCGTGCGCCTGGCCCTGAGCTACCGCGGCCATCAGGCTCCGGTTCGCGCTGTGGCCTTCTCCAGCGACGGGCAGTATCTGGCCTCTGGCGACCTGGCTCATGCCGTTCACGTCTGGGAGCCGCTCTCTGGCGAGCTGCTGCTGCACTATGATGATCATCACGCAGCCATTACTTCCCTCGCCTGGCTGCCTGGCACCAGTGTGCTGGCTTCGAGCAGCGAAGATGGCACGGTGCAGGTCTGGGATGTAGCACAACAGCGGCGTCTGCTCGTGTATCGGGGCCATCGGGGAGCTGTGCGCGCAGTCAAGGGGAGCGCAGTAGGTGTATTCGCCTCGGGGGGAGTCGATGGCAGCGTGCAGGTGTGGGATGCCAGCACTGGCGTGCGCAGCTTGCTGCTCCTGGACAGGAGTCGTGCGCCGATCAACGCTCTGAGCTGGTCACCGGCGACTACTAGCCTGGCCTCTGCCGATGAGCAAGGCAATGTACTGCTGTGGGATACGAGCAGTGCAGCGCTGAGCGGGCATCAGACCATACTCGATGTTGTGAGCGGGCAGCCTGTGGCTCTACTAGCGCTGGCCTGGTCGCCCGATGGCTCGCAGCTAGCGGGAGCCGGCGCCGACGGCCAGGTTGTCTTGATCAGTCTACAGGGCAGCGCCTTTCTGGGCGGTCAGGTCGTCTCATCGTCCCCCTGCACCGCTCTGGCCTGGTCGCCGGATAGTCGCCTGCTGCTGACCGCCAGTGGCAATCAGGCCACCATTTGGCTGGCTAGCATGACCGCTTACAGTCCGCTCTACACCTATGAAGAGCAGGAAGGGAACGTGGCAGCAGTGGATTGGGCCCTCAATGGCGGACTGCTGGCTTCCACAGGAGGGAAAAGCGTGCGTGTCTGGAGTGTGAGCAGCAGCGGCTAGTGCCCGTGGCAGGGGGCTGGAGAGCGAGAGGCGAGCCGCTGGCTGCCAACGACGTAGCGGGGGCAGCTCAGAGGAGGTCGCTGCGCGTATGGATGATCAGGAGCTGCCCGCTGACCAGAGTGACGCTGGCCTCCGGCTGGATCAGCTGGTTGCTGACACCGCGGGGCCGGCCAAAGACGAGCGTCTCCCCGTGCAGCGAATAGTACAGCCCCTGAGTAGCGACGCCCTCAGCATCGCCCGCCAGAGGCAGCAGCGAGACCAGATCGCCGACCTGACCACGGACCTGCGTGACGCCGGGGCCGCGTAGTAGCCAGCAGATTGATGGCCCATCGATAAGGCGTACTGCTACCTGATCGTAGGCTGCCAGCAGCAGTACGTTGGCCAGCGCGTGGTCGCAGCGGGCCCCACCCCAGGCTCCCAGGATGGTCACAGCCGTTGCTCCCTGCTCAATGGCATACTGGAGCGCCAGCTCGCTATCGGTCTCGTTCTTCTCGACAGGCGTTTGCACAAAACGGCAGCCGGCAGCCTCAAGTTGGGCAGCCAGGGCAGGAGCGAGCGAATCCAGGTCTCCCAGTACGACCTCTGGTTGCCGGCCCAGGCGAAGAGCGCTCTCGGCCCCACCATCTGCCGCCAGAATCAGGTCTGCCTGGCGTAGAGCCTCCTCAATCAGAAGGCTCGGGCGCAGCGTTCCACCGGCGAAGATCACCGCCTGCATCTCAGCGCTTGGACTCCTTTCTTTCCATAGTTGCCGCCGCCCCACCGTTGGTTGGTTAGCTCTGCTCGGGCAGGTCAGGGCGGGCAGATCTCAACTGGAGAGCATTGTACCATCTTGCCAGCATAGCAAACGAGGGCCAGAAAGGGGCAGAGACGTGCAAAGCGGCGAATAATGACGTACAATGGCCCTGGTTGGCTGGAAGGCTTCTGGCTGTCTGCGGCTGCCCGCTTGCTTCTCCTCTTTCACTACCAGTCGCTGAGGGTCGCTGAGCGACCTCCTGCTGCTGATTTGCCAGCCTGCCAACTGGCCAGCGCGTAGCTCTCTTGGAGAATTATCCGTTCTACAGGTGGAAGTCTTCACTTCGCCACGTGGGGGAAACAAGCAATGCTTTCCACGCAAGCGATACCGCAATCATGGGGGCGTTACCCACGCGTCAAACCGGCGCGCGTCGTACCGATCTACTGGCGCGATCAACTGCCTGATCTGCGGACCCTGCCCGGGCCGCTGCTGGCCTACGGCTATGGCCGCAGCTATGGCGATAGCTGTCTTAACGAAAATGGAACGGTGCTGGTGACCAGTCACCTGCGGCGTTTTCTGGCTTTTGATGAAGAGCAAGGACTGTTGCGCTGCGAGGCCGGCGTCTCGCTGGCCGAGGTTCTGGATCTGATTGTGCCTCGGGGCTGGTTCCTGCCGGTCTCTCCGGGCACGAAATTTGTATCGGTGGGTGGGGCGATCGCCAACGATATTCATGGCAAGAACCATCATAAGGCGGGGACCTTCGGCTGCCACGTCACGCGCTTCGAGTTGCTGCGCTCGAATGGCGAGCGCCTGGTCTGCTCGCCGACTGAGAATCGCGAGCTGTTTGAGGCAACAATCGGCGGCCTCGGCCTAACGGGCTTGATCCTCTGGGCCGAATTTCGCTTGAAGCGCATTCACAATCCCTATATCGATATGGAGCGTATCCGCTACGATTCGCTCGAAGAGTTTATGGAGCTGTGCGCCGAATCCGACGAGCAGTATGAGTATACGGTAGCCTGGGTCGACTGCCTGGCCAGCGGAAGCAAGCTCGGACGAGGCATCTTTATGCGCGGCAATCATAATCAGTCTCCCGACTATGCTCGCAAGCCGCTGCCGCGCAAGCTGCCGCTGGCTGTGCCCGTGGATCTGCCTTCCTTTACCTTGAACACGCTAACGCTGAAAATCTTCAATACACTCTATGATCACTCTCAGCTTCAGAAGCGTGTCTTTAAAGTAATTCCTTATGAACCTTTCTTCTACCCTCTAGACTCTATTCATGACTGGAACCGCATGTATGGACCACGCGGGTTCTTCCAGTATCAGTGTGTGGTGCCGTACGATCAGGGCTACGATGTGATGAAGGAGATCCTGCAGCGCATCAGTCGCTCCGGTCAGGGTTCGTTCCTGGCGGTCCTGAAGAAGTTTGGTGACGTACGCTCGCCTGGCCTGCTCTCCTTCCCGCGCCCGGGCCTGACCCTGGCGCTGGATTTCGCCAACCAGGGGCCGAAGACCCTGCGCCTCTTCGACGAGCTGGACGCGCTGGTGCGCGAGAGCGGCGGGGCGCTTTACCCGGCCAAGGATGCCCGCATGCATGGCGAGGATTTCAAGCGCTTCTTCCCACGCTGGCAGGAGTTTATGCGCTATGTTGATCCGAAGTTCTCATCCAGTTTCTGGCGGCGGATGGCCCTCGTACCCTCGCGGGAACAGTCTGCCACGGTAGAGGTTTGACTATGGTGTTGCAGAAAGTTGTGATTGTTGGCGCAACCTCGGCCATCGCCTACGAGGCGGCGAAGTGCATGGCGGCCCGAGGCGCCGAGTTGTTTCTGGTTGGGCGCAACCCGGAAAAGCTGGAGACGGTGGCCGCCGATCTGCAGGTGCGTGGGGCTCAGCGCATCGAAACCTTTGTCCTGGATGTCAACGATGTAGCGCGCCATCAGGAGATGCTCGACGCCGCCGTAGCCGCCTTCGGCTGGCTGGATGGCTTGCTGATCGCGCACGGTACTCTCGGCGATCAGCATAAGTGCGAGCTGAGCGTTGAGGAGACGCTGCGCGAGTTTCAGACCAATGCCCTCAGTGTCATCGCGCTGCTGACGCTGGCCGCGAACTATTTTGAGCAGCGTGGGCGCGGCTGCATTGCGGTGCTCTCTTCGGTAGCAGGCGATCGCGGTCGCCCCAGCAACTATGTCTATGGTGCAGCCAAGGGGGCGGTCTCCCTCTTCTTACAGGGCCTGCGTGCTCGCCTGGCCAGGCACGGCGTGGCCGTCGTGACCATTAAACCAGGACTGGTCGATACACCAATGACGGCCCATCTGCGCAAGGGACTGCTCTTCGCCAGCGCGCGCCGCGTTGGTCGTGGCGTCTACCGGGCCATGCAGCAGGGCCGTCCGGTGGTCTATTTGCCCGGCTATTGGCGCCTGGTGATGCTCATTATTCGTCTGATTCCTGAGCGCGTCTTTCAGCGCCTCTCGCTCTAGCCTGCTGCCGGCTCAAGGCAGAGGCAGGTAGGTGACTTGGCCGTTGGGCCCGACCTCCAGGAGGTAGAGGGGGCGGCCTGGGAAGGCGCGGCGCAGGCGCTCAAACTCCTCTGGCTCGCTGGCCCTGGCATAGATGATATCCCCCTGCCCTAAGAGGGGATTATTGAGGGGGAAGAGGACGAAATCGTAGAGGGTCAGGTCGGTGGTGACGACAATGGCGTGGTGCACCGGCGGCTGGTAGATGGCCTGCAGATTGATCTGCGTTCCGGCTGGCAGCCCGCTGTAGTTCTGATAGAGGCTGATCTGTCGCGGGGTGTAGTAGAGAAGATTACAGGCCAGGAGTCCACTGAAGAGCAAGACCGTCAGCGGGCAGCTTTGTGCCAGCAGACCCACCAGGGAGCGCCCGATGATCGGTTCTTGCTCTGCTGTCGTCTGAGGGAGCGCACTGGCCCCCTGCTGAGGCTGGCCCGCCCGGCTGACCGAGCGACCTCTCCAAGCCTGCCCAATGCTCCGGGCAATGGCCTGCTCGTAGCGGGCCAGGGCCACCAGACCGCGGGCACTCAGCATGAGTAGAAAGGGTAGCGTCTCGTAGAGGTAGCGCGGCCCCAGATAGATGCCGTGGTAAAAGTAGCCCACAAAAGCCAGCGCGATAGCCGCCGTCCCCGCTAACAGTAGCCAGTCTGCGATCCGGCTCTGGCCGCTCACGAAGGGCAACAGCGGCAGGGCCAGCGTGAGATAGAAGGGCCAGCCGAAGAGATCGATCGCCAGAATCGTGAGCTGCTCGTCAAGGTTGACCAGACCGGCGGCCAGAGTGTGGGCGCCGTAGAAGCCGATACCCTGACCGAAGCCCCAGCGGTCGCCAGCGAAGAACAGCTCGCGCGGAGTAATCAACGGGTTGCCCGTCAGGGCCAGATTGTACAGCAGGTCGAGGATGAAGAAGAGCAAAAGGATCAGACTGGAGACGGTCAAGGCTCGTAGCCAGGCATCCGGCCAGGGACGCCAGCGTCGCCAGGCAGCAAAGAGGGTGGCACCGCTCAGCATAGCAATATAAAGCAGCGCCACCTGCTCGCGTGTCAGATAAGCCAGCCCGAAGCAGAGCGCTGCCAGGGGTGGTCCCCAGAGCTTGCCCTCTTGCTGAAAGCGGAGCAGCGCCCAGAAACCCCAGACAAGATAGAAGAGTGTAATAGTGTGACTGAGGTAGGAGGCCGCCAGATAGCTATAGAACGGTGAGAGCACCCCCAGCAGCACAGTCAGCGTAGCGACCGTGCGGTCGTAGAGACGGGCAGCAATGAGACCGATGCCCAGCAGAGCTAATGTCCCGAGGATCGGCTCGACGGCGTAGGGCAGACCGAGCCAGAAGCCCGGCACCAACGTGAGAGCGGTGCCGGGTGGATATTGAGCGAACCAGCGACCGTCAAACTGAACCATGAAGGGACCGGGAAAGAGGTCGGGCGTAGGCGGAAGGGGTACAGCTAGCCGCCCCTGGGCGTACATTTTGGCGGCGAAGACGTAAGCGGCAGCATCATAGATATGAGGCTGGCCATTGTACTCGACCCGCGCAATCCAGAGCGTATAGCCCAAAGAGGCGATCAGGGCAAGCAAGGCCAGTGGATGCAACGCCGTTGTCAGGCGCTGCCACCAGCCTATGAGGAAATCAGGCACTCGTTGGCCGCAGGCAGTCCACCAGGACCGCTGCCGAGCGCGAGCGCAGCCAGCGCCTTCCTGGTTGGCGTGAGAGGTGGCTAGACGTCGGGCAGCAACCAGTCGCTGACCCACCAGCGAGCCGATACTGGTCAAGGCGCTGGTGATCAGCGTCAACAGAAGCAGCAAAGCCGTGGCCCAGAGCAGCGAGCGCACCAGGGTATCAACGACCTCGGCCCCGAATGGCACGGCATCGAGCGGAAAAAAGACGCTCCTCATAGACTGGGCTGATCCTGTTCCCTGTTGAGAGGACAGCTCTGGGGTGAGCCAGATCAAGCTCAGACTGCGATCGTTACGATCCAGCGTAATCTGCAGCATGCCACCGCTGGCGGTCATCAAAATCAGCGAGCGCGGCGTCTCCGGTCGTTGCAGCTCAAGATGCAGACGCAGCGTCGTGCTCCCCGGCAGACTCACCGTCGTCGAGGGAGCAGGCCAGGCGACGGCCTGTAGCAGACGGTTGCCACTCCAAACCTGGAGATTGCGCCAGCGACTGCTCCCCCCTAAGTCGCGCATCCAGCTTTGAAAGCGGTAGTACCATGAAGAGGAGATACTATGAATATAGGAGAGATCGAGCGTGAAGTTATTGGTGCTATCGCTACCGTCGATCTGGTACTCCTGAAGAGCGGGGTCCTGGGCTGGCAGGCGCAGCCCTATGAGAGGCGCCAGATGGCCTAAGGTGAGGCGCTGGCCTCCCACAAGCAACGACGTCATACCCGACTGGCTCACCACCTCCACCGGCAGGGCGGCCTGATAGCACCAGGCATCGGCCCCTAACAAGAGCAGCAACAGGCCGCCGAGCAACGCGCAACGCCAGAGCCAGGAGATCGCCCGACGTCGCTCTCGCGTCGGCTCAGTGTGGGGAGGGGCTTCTGCACTGCTGGCCATGCCTATCCTTCCACCTCATCTGCATACAGACCGGAGCGCATCCCAAAGTGTCATAAACCACGCCTGCTCTTCACAAAGCGACTCGTCCCAGCCGTCACTGACGCCCCCTGCTCCTTTTCGTACTGTGCGCAGGGCAACAGGACAGTAGGGCAGCGGGAGGCGCTCCCAACTGGCGCCCATAGATAGCAGGCCGGCCAAGGCCGGAGGCGTGTTCACTCATGGTTTGAGGCGCTTGC
The DNA here is from genome assembly GCF_008974285.1 of Thermogemmatispora aurantia. GTDB lineage: Bacteria > Chloroflexota > Ktedonobacteria > Ktedonobacterales > Ktedonobacteraceae > Thermogemmatispora > Thermogemmatispora aurantia. Next base: position 30,638 of record NZ_BKZV01000006.1, read on the forward strand.
GCTGCTCCTGCTGGCGCAGAGCTTCATAAAGAACAATGCTCCCGGCGACCGCCGCATTCAGCGACTGGATACGCCCCCGCATTGGAATGCTTACCAGCAGATCACAATGTTCGCGTACCAGACGATGTAACCCCTTGGCCTCGCTGCCCACCACTAAAGCCAGCGGTCCCGTCAGATCGACCTCGGTATAGTGCTGGCGGGCGCTGGCGTCCAGGCCGATCACCCAAATATTCTGCTGCTTCAAAAACTCGATGCAGCGTGTCAAATTGGTCTCACGGGCGATCAGCAGATGCTCGGTGGCGCCGGCAGAGGTCTTGACCACTGCGGGAGTAATTTCCGCAGCACGATGCTCTGGAATAACGACCCCGTGCACTCCGGCGGCCTCAGCGCTACGCAGCAAAGAACCCAGATTCGTAACGTCCTGCAACGCATCCAGAATCAGCACAAAGGGGTCTTCCTGGCGCTCAGCGGCGCAGGCCAGGATCTCATCGAGGCTGGCGTAACGGCGCGACTCCACCACGGCAATACAGCCCTGATGGACAGCGCCGCTGCTTAACTGATCGAGGCGTGGACGAGGCACGCTCTCGATCGGGATCGAACGTCGTTGCGCCTCCTCGACGATGGCCCGGAGAGCTGGCGCCTCGCGCAATCCCTCGGCCAGAAGCAGGCGTTTGACCCGGCGCGATGAGCGCAGGGTCTCCAACACTGGATTGCGGCCCCAGACATAATCGGGCATAGCACTCCCTCAGCGGACGAAGGTTAACGGAGCAGACCTGTTTGATAAAGCAAAGCAACCACAGCACTCCTGAGACCGACCCGAGCTGATGACGTTGGGCCAGGTGCCAGGCCATCAGAGAAAGAAGGGACAGCCTGTCAAGATAGAGGGGAAAAGCCAGGCTGTCCTCTAGAATCGGGCATCTTCCTCCTGCTCCACGGATTCCAGCGGCATGGTTGGCAGAGGCGTCTCAGCGGCTTCAGACTCGGGCAGGGCGCTGAAAAGACCAGCGACCAGCTCGCGTACTGGGGCAAAGCTTCGACGATGATGCGGACTCACGCCATAGCGGCGCAGGGCGGCAAGATGAGCCTCCGTCCCATAGCCCTTATGGCGGTCGAAACCATAGACAGGAAACTCCTCGTGGAGGCGCTCCATCAGGTGATCACGCGTCACCTTCGCAATCACAGAAGCCGCGGCAATCGAGAGGCAGCGCGCATCACCCTTGATCAGAGGGCGCTGGGGCAGAGGGATGCCAGGCAGCGTCAACGCATCCAGCAGCAGGGCCTCTGGTCGAACCTGCAGCTGAGCCAGGGCCTCGCGCATAGCCCAACGTGTGGCTTCCAAGATGTTGCGCGCGTCGATCAACTCCACTGGGGCTATGCCTACACCTACGGCGAGCGCCCGCTGCTGAATCACCGCATACATTCGCTCGCGCTGCGCGGGAGTCATCTGTTTCGAATCGCGCAGCTTCGTACGTAAAAATAGCGCAGCCGAATCCTGATCGGACTCGGCTTCAGGCGTCTCAGCCGCCGGTGTCAGCCGGGCCAGTTGCTCGACAGGAAGAATCACGGCGGCGGCGACCACTGGACCGGCCAGGCAACCACGGCCAGCCTCATCCAGCCCGGCGACGAAGCGGTAGCCCTGAGCAAGCAGCGCCAGCTCTTCCTCTAAGGTTGGCTCCATGTCTCCTCTCTGCTGCCTCGGTTTCGCGCTCGCGCTCCTCCTTTCCCGCACCAGCTGAGCTGGAAGCAGGCTCAGCGATTACCTGGTCGGTGTCAGGGCTGCCGGCCTCACCAGCCGCCGGGCGAGCGATGAAGAGATAGCGAGCGAGCAAAGGAGAAACAACAGAGCGTCTCAACAGAGCATAGAGAAGGCTGCCCACGAGGGGCAACTACTCCTCGCCCCCGCGCTCCTCGCCCAACGCCTCGCGAGCTGCCGCGGCAGCCTCCCTGGCGGCAATCTCGGCCTTGCGCATCGGGCGGATCTCCTTCAGGCGGGCCGACTTACCGGAACGCTCGCGCAGATAATACAGCTGCTTACGGCGCACCCGCGCGTGACGGAGCACCTCAATCTTCTCAAGGCGGGGTGAATGGAGCAGAAAAGTACGCTCCACACCAATCCCATGTGCAGCGATGCGGCGCACGGTAAAGGTTCGATTGACGCCGCCGCCGTGTAAGCGAATCACAACCCCCTCGAAGGGCTGAACGCGCTCATCTTTACCCTCACCGATGCGCACAAGCAGACGGACCGTATCACCGGACTTAATCTCCGGCACATCCTTACGCATCTGCGAGCGCTCTACTGCCTCCAGCAGTGCGCGTCCGGCGGGCTTTGGAATCTCCTGTTTCTCGGCCATATTCCCAGAAACCTCCACTCCGCTCCATTACGCCACCAGGGCAGGCGACCGCGACGAGGCCCGCTCTTTTCGCATCTCTGGACGGGAGACCTCTCTCACTGGCTAACTGGTTCGCTGCCGCCGTACTGGAGACAAGCAGACAGCAACCAGGCCGTGCAATCCGGCTGGCTCTGATTCTGGTAGCGCCTGGATAGACGGATTGAGACAACACCAAAGCAGGCGGCAATGAGCCGGCTTGCTACGAACCGACCTCTTGCGCTGCTCTCTATCGTTGTGAAGACTATCTTTGCTGAAGAAAGGCCAGAAGGCCCTTTCGCCTACTTCGGGCCGACACTCAGCAGCCCTACCTGTAGCAGCTGAGCGGCCACTGGCTTGACTCTCACCTAGCTACCGACCTGGGCCTGCTGAGGAGAGCTGGCGGCTTTCGCGCTATTGAAGAGTTTCATCAAACGCGACTTGCGGCGCGCGGCATTATTGGGATGCAGCACACCTTTCTTCACAGCGCGATCCAGCGTACTGATAGCATTGCGCACCGCCGCCTCAGCATCAAGGCCGCTTGCAATTGCCAGGCGAGCCTTTTTAATCGCCGTCTTGACCGACGACTTCACGCTGCGGTTATACAAGCGCCGCTTGCGCTCCTGACGCAGGCGTTTCTCCGCTGACTTCGTGTTGGGCATAGAAGCTTATCGAACCTCCCCGCTTCCTTAGCGATAATCACACGACAGCTACTTGTTGACGCCTTTCACTCACACGACGAGGGTCTCGCTGCTGACCGTGGCAGCTCGCCCGTTATAGCCTGACACTCGGCTCTCCTTGAAGAGTGCTCCTCGGCGGTGGGGTCCAGCGCGGGCGGTGCGTCGCGTCACATGACGTCACGTTGCATCACGTCACAGCGCAGCCGCCCCGTTGAGGCGCCAGCGACCTGGCCAACTGGCTCGATGGAGGTCGAGCCTTTGCCAGCGTGGCCTGGTTGGTGGTCTTATGCCGTGTTGCGCTCCTTGCCAGGCGACGCCTCTCTGGTGTCTGCTTGCTGTCTATGGATCAACTGGCTGGCTACTAACTTGGTTGCCTGATTCGTGCAAGCAAGATAAGACCGGCGCATTGGGCGCCGGATAGGGTGAGTGCTCAAGGATTGTAACATAGCCGGCGCCGGTTGTCAAACGCTCTTTCTCCCTGATCGTCCTGCTCCTGGCTGGCCGTGTGCTGCCTAGCGTTGGCGCCGTGTAGGGGTGAAGCTCGATGAAGAAGCCGGGTGGGCAAGGCAAGAAAGCAGAGCAAGGGAGATCTGGCCAGACCTCCCTTGCTCTCGTCGGAAGAGAGATCGAGGTGGTTGCGTCTATAACAAGGCAGAATCTGACAGTATGGTTAGTAGATGATCAGCGGTGTCCCATAGGTCGTATGGTTATAGAGCCAGCCAGCCTGGTCTTCCTGCATATTAATGCAGCCGTGGCTACCATTGCCGGCGAACTCCTCATCGCCGCCGCTATCGTAATGCGGGAACTCCGTGCCCGGCCCATAGTCGGCGCGCCACCAGCTATCGTGGATAAAGTAGCCGTCTTGGCGGTAGGCCATCGCATAGTTAATCTTGGTATCGGGATACCAGAAGGCCGAGCCTTTCGGCTCACTCGACTTGAAGATGGTTGGTGACTCCCGATCGAAGATATGGTAGATCCCTGGGGGCGAAGGTCGCATATACTGCCCGGTGGTCACATAGAAGGCACGCACCAGCTCTCCATTATTGTAGAGACGCAGCACCTGTTCCACCAGTGAAACCACCATGACCTCGCCCTGCATAAAACCATAGCGCTCCATCAGCTGCAGATCGGTGTTATGCGCCTGGTTGTAGGGTGTCTGATCGTTGTAATCGGCCTCCATCGCCTGCAGCAGCGTCGTGCTGCGATTGATGAAATCAATGGCCGCCTGGTAGTCATCGACGGACTGAGCTGTCTGCACCAGATAATCGGCATCCGAGCCGATTCCCTGATCCATATATTCGAAATCCAGCTCGTAGCCGTGGTACTTATGTGTGGCGCCCCAGTTTTTGACCTCCGTATGGAACTGCTGGAGCAGATAGTTGGCCTTGCCACGGTAGACAGTGAGCTGGATGGCGGCGATATCATTGTCGATCTGCGAAGAGACCTGCAAATAATCGCCGATGCTCTGGGCCTGATCAAGCGCGTGTTGATCGGCGGTCAGCCGCTGCTGGAACGTGCTCACGTCCTGGCCGTACTGCTGAGCCTGAGTGATATAATCGCTAAACTGCTTCAGCTTGGCCGCGCCAACGTAGGGGATGGCCTGCGTGGACAGGACCACAGCCTGGGTGAACTGGGCGTTGATCGTGCTGATCAGCCCCTGGAAATCCGCGGGGGTCTGTGCCGTTTGAAAGCGCTGCTGATCGGCCTGGAGCAGCTGCTTGAGAGGCGTAGTATCCAGATGCGAAGCCTGAAGCTGGCTAATGACCTGATCAAAGGTTTGCATTTGGCCGGCGGCGGTTGCCATCAGACGCAACGCCTGGGTGTCCTGGCGAGCCTGGTTACTGATCTGCTGGTAGTCTCGTGGCAGTTTGGCCCGATTGAAGGACGTCTGCAGCTTTGTCAGGCGATTCTGGAAAGGCTGGGCCTCGGCAAAGCCCTGAGCCTGGCGCTCGGAGAGCACGCTGGCGTAGTCCTGCAGATCCTGCCAGGCCTGATAGTCAAATTCGTCGGTGACTTGGGCAGTTAACCCCTCCACCTGGGTGCAGAGTTGCTGATAACGCTGAGTGAGATTCTCATAATATTGGACCAGGGGCTGGTCGCTGAAAAAGCTCACGGGGGCCCGGCTACTGCTCAGCTGGGTCTCCTGATCCTGGATAGGACTGAGCAATGTCTGAGGAACGCCCACGCTGCGCGCTTGCGCAATGAGGCTGTCCAGCTCAGCCTTGGCCTGGCTTGCAGCTTGCTGCTGCGGAAGATTCCCTGTACATGCATTTAGTGTCAGAAGTAAAAGAAAAAGAAAAAGACTAAGCACAATCGAGCTTTGCCAGAAGCGCTGCCGCGCTTTCCTCTCTGAGGGCTTCATTTCAGAGCAGCCTCCTGCTTTTTAGGAAGAGAAAAGGATCAATGGATAGGAATAGATCTTTTCCTTAACTAAAGATAACGCTTTTTCGCTCCTGGATGGCTCACTCTCCCAAAAAGTAACAGGGGAGAAAGGGCGAGACCAGGGAGCGATCAGCTAGCGATCGGGTAGAGTCCGGGCAAAGCATCTGCCTGGATGGCTCGCCTTCCCCCGAGGATTCCCTTATTGTTTTCAGATAGCCTTTCCTGACGGAAGGGACCTGTTCAACCCAGGGCCTGTTCCAGATCGGCGAGCAGGTCGTCGCTGTCCTCGATGCCGACCGAGAGGCGTAGCAGCGTATCGGTGATGCCGCGTGCCTCGCGCACCTCGCGAGGAATGGAGCCGTGGGTCATGCTGGCGGGATGGCAGACCAGGGACTCGATGCCTCCCAGGCTTTCAGCCAGCGTGAAGACCTGGAAGCGGCGTACCAGGCGATCAACGTCCTCGCGCGTTCCTCGGAGCTGGAAGGAGACCATGCCGCCGGGGCCGCGCATCTGGCGCTGAGCCAGAGCGTAGTCGGGGTGTTGATGCAGTCCGGGATAGTAGACACGCTCAACGCGCGGGTGCTCTATCAGAAAGTGGGCGAGGCGCAGGGCATTCGCCTGATGCTGCTGCATACGCACGGCCAGGGTTTTCAGTCCGCGCAGAGTCAGCCAGCAGTCGAACGGCGAAGGAACGCCGCCGGCGGCATTCTGATAGAATTTGATCTGCTGATAGACCTCTTCGTTGCTGGTAATCACTGCTCCACCGATGACGTCGCTATGGCCATTGAGGTATTTCGTGGTGCTATGGACCACAATATCGGCCCCCAGCTTCAGCGGCTGCTGCAAGTAGGGGGTGGCAAAGGTATTGTCCACCACCAGGAGCAAGCCGTGGGCATGGGCCACCTCGGCCACGGCAGCAATATCGACCAGCCGCAGCAAGGGATTGGTGGGACTCTCCAGCCAGATCAGCCGCGTCGTTGGGCGAATGAGGTGGGCGTAGCTCTCAGGCGCGCTTCCCAGAGGCACATAATCGCAGCTAATCTGATAGCGGCGTAAGATCCGTTCGAAGAGGCGATAGGTGCCGCCATAGAGATCATCGCAGGCGATCAGGTGGTCGCCTGCGCTCAGCAGGCTCAGGACAGCGCTCTCGGCGGCCATGCCCGAGGCGAAAGCCAGGCCGTAGCTTCCCTCTTCCAGGGCTGCCAGGCAGATCTCCAGGGCCTGCCTTGTTGGATTACCGGTACGCGAATACTCAAAGCCTTTATGGCCACCCAGTCCCTGCTGAGCATAGGTCGAGGTCTGAAAGATCGGTGGCATAATCGCGCCGGTGGAGGGATCAGGCTCCTGGCCAGCGTGGATAGCCCGTGTTGCAAACTTCATCGTAGTGCTCCTTGTGCTTATAGTTGCTCCCCTCTGCGGGTTCGCGGATTGTTCATCATGGTACTCTGTCCCCCCATAATTTGACCAGCCCTTCCCCGCCAGGGCAGCCATTGACCTGTGTGGTTCTGGCGCGTTACCATACAACAGGAGGCAGAGAAAGGAAGCGGACTTAGGCCAGCCTGTGGTGTGCTGCATTCCTACCTGTTAAGCCGAACTCTCTCCACTAGTAGAGCTGGCCTGAGGCTGCGCTCTGCACAATTCGCTACGGTCCGCTCCCGCAAATGTTGCGCGACACGCTCAGGCAATAGTAAGGAGGTCTCTCTGATGGCGTTCCTGTTCTCAACCAGCGCTGACTTGCCCGAAGGAAAAGCCACTGAGGCGACGAGGCGCAAAGAAGAGGCGGGAGTCGTGCTAGTGCATGGCCTCAACGGCAGCCGATATGATATGCAGGAGCTGGAAGTCTATCTACGCGCGCGAGGTTTGCAGGTAGTGAATTTGCTCCTGCCCGGGCATGGAGAAGAAGATGCCACGCGCTTGGTCGAGGTGAGCTGGAGAGACTGGGTGGAGGCGGTGCGTGCGGAGCTGCAAGCGCTCAAGCATCGTTGTGCCGCGGTATTTCTGGTAGGACACTCGCTAGGCGGGGCCTTGGTGCTCTATGTGGCCGCACAGGAGGCGGTGGATGGTGTCGTGGCCATGTGTGCGCCACTTCACCTCTATTCCTGGACCCTGCCTTTCATTCGGCTGGCACGCCGGCTGATGCCCCGCATCCGCTGGGCCTGGGAAGACATTCGCGATCCGGCGGCGCGCTATGCCTACAGTCGTCAGCGCTTCAAGCAGAGCCATCAATGGCGTGTGCTGGCTGCCATTGAGAATCTGCTGGAGTTTCTCCCCCATCTGCGGCAGGCTCTGCCTGCGGTGACCGCGCCGGCTCTCATCATGGTCGCACGCCATGATCACGTCGTTCCCCCTCGCGATGGCCGGGCCATCTATCATCAGATCAGCTCGCATGAAAAGTATCTGATCACCTTTCATCGCTCCTATCACCTGATTACCAAAGACTACGACCGCGAGGAGGTCTTTGAGAAGACAGCTGCCTTTCTCACTGAGCAAGCGCACAAGCGTGGGGTGGTCATCCAGGGTGAGAACCATCAACGAGCCTGGCAGCAGGCTGGCACCCCGTTTGAGCCTCCACCGGTGCCTGGGCTACAGACGCGCTGCTGGCGCTGGTGTCAGCAGCAGTGGCAGCTCATGAGTATGCGCACGGCCCAGTTCGCCCAGTGCTTCACATCCTGGGCTGCTCTCGTGTATACTCAGACGGCGAAGAAATTGAAGCCATGATGTGAGGCGACAACTAGCATTGGCTCATCAGGTGAGTGATCCACCGCGTGCTCCAGCTGGCTCTGCTCCCGGCTCGCAGAGCCGCTACATGCACCTATCGAGAATTGGCATGCTGGCCATGCTGAGCCTGATCGGGCTGCTCCTGGCCTGCTTCAATGGCCTGCTCATCTATGGCCTGACTCCCCAGGCTCAGCAAGCAGCTGCACGCTCGGCGACGGCGACCGTGAGCGCTCTTGAAACCCGTGTTGCTTCTCCAATTGTATTAACGCCGACCCCAACTCCCAATCCCTCAGCGACGCCAACACCCAACCCACCGATTTTCTGGCCCAACAACAGTGTACCCAACGCTGTACTCCAATTGCCAGAAGATCGCTATTTGCTCTATGAACAGCCATATAATCCTAATTTGCCAAGTAATCCCAAAAACACCCAGAACCCCAATAGCCAGCAAGGGAATCTCTTCCTGGCGCCTTTGGGCGGTCAGCCGGAAGTCCTCAATGCGCCCGGCTACATTTACAACCAGGCAGTGCGGCCTATGCTCACGCCCTCTGGGCAGCTGCTCTATAGTGGTGATGGCCTCTGGCTGCTCGACATCTTTAGCGGTCAAGCCACACAAATCGCTACCATCGACGCCGACGCAGTTGTGACCTCGATGGCTCTCAGCAGTGACGGGCACTGGCTTGCCTGGAGTAGTGAGCCCTCCAATGGACGGGGCACTATCAAGATTTACGCCGGGCCACTGGCCAGCACCCACCTCGTCTATCAGCAATCGACCGCCGACTGTCCCTGTTTCCGGGTTTTTGCTGTGCTCCCTTCCAGCAGCAAGCAGGTGCTTGCCTATCTCTTGCTCACCGACAGCCGTGGCAGTCATGAGGCGATTCAAAATGGCCTCTGGGTGCTTCCGATTACCACTACAGCCGGGCAAGAGCAGCAACAGCCGCAGGAGATTCTTGACGAAGATCCGCAGCAAGGGCCGCTGCTCCTCTCGCCTTCTGATCGCTTCCTTCTCTATTCGCCCAACGAGGGGCAGGTCCCCTATCCCACTGATAATAGCGTCCCGGCGGACATCGCGGCTCTTTCCTATGCCAACAGTCTCAGCCTGGCCTCATTGGGAGGCTCACCGCCAGCCCTGGGACAGGCCCAGATAGTGCTACCTGCGCAGCGGGCCTTGCGCAGCATTGCCGATTATCACTGGGTAACTACGCCGCTTTTTACTCCCGATGAGCGCTCCCTGGTCTATGTGGAGTTTTCGAGCGACGACCAGCCCCCCTATGAGCGCCATAGTGCCCTCTACACAGTGCAGGTTAGCGATGGCAATGGTCACCTGCACGTGGCCAGGCCCGTGCTCCTGGCTACTACCACCGCGGCCCTGGTTGAGCTAGGGACCTGGCTCAATGGGCACACACTGACCTTCTATGCCGATGGTAACATCTTTGCTCTCGATCTCAGCAGTGGAGCTATTGCGACTCTGGTGCAGGCAAGAACCTACGTGCGTGCCATCGCTGTTGTTGGCACGGGTCGCATCTAAGGGCCTGTTGAGTGAGGAGCAAAGGAGAGCTGTTTCTCCTCTATTGCTCTTCTCAAGAAAGAAGGGAGCTGAGCGGGGGGGTAAAGGGCATGGATAGGATCATGTGACTCAGCCGGGTCACAGCGAGATTGCAGGCTCAGCTCCTTATATTTAGTTTACTCTGTCTACCAACAGGCAGCGGGCGAGCGGAGGCTCTTTTCCCCGGCCAGCTCTTCCGTTACGGTGCGCAGGCTGAGGAAGTGGCGTGGCAGGGAAAGCAGCAGGCGCGAGGCAGGCGCAGAGGCAAGCAGATAGCAGGTCTGAGAAGAGGCAAGGACCTACGTTGAGCCAAAGAAAGCCCCTGGCTGAAGAACAAAAAGACCCCCTGCGGACCGATCCGATCATCGACAGCCCGGTGTTCGGGCGGCCATGTCGCTTCGACCGGCTGGAGGGTGCTCCCATTGGGCGACTCCTCGCCGGTGTCTGGTCTGGGTCTTCCCCCGCGATCTGGCTCTGGCTTGCCCGGGCTAGGAGCCTGGGGCCAGAGCTGAACGGGAGGGCTAGAGCATGCGCCGCTCTAGTGGGCGGCCAAGCAGGAAGCCCAGCACGAGGCCCGTGATGAGGCCACCGATGTGGTCAGAAACGGCGATATTGCTGCCAGGGGCGAATCCCAGAGCCAGATTAAGACCCAGCCAGAAGAGCCAGTTGATAATTGCCCCCTGGCCGAAGGGTCCCAGCGCTCGCCTATTCATAATGTAGAAGGCGCCAAGTGCGCCGAAAACGCCGAAGATTGCTCCCGAGGCGCCCACGCTCAGCACCGTTGCGGGCATCAGAAAGTAGGTAGCCAGGCCGCCGACAATCCCCGAGGCGAGGTAGATGATCAGGTAGCGTAGCTTGCCATAGAACAGCTCGGTAGCGCTCCCGATCAAGAATAGAGAGAGCATATTTAAGAAGATATGCAGGATGTTCGCGTGTAAGAACATCGCCGTGAAAATGCGCCAGTAGTCTCCGACCTGGCTGACCTCTCCCCCCATCTGGTAGAGCACGTTCTCGTCAATGAACAGGTTCTGACTCAGGAAAACCTCGACCAGAAAGACGGCGATGTTGATAAAGATCAGGGTATTTGTTACCAGGCGTGGATAGCGGCTCAGGATAAAGCGTCCGCGTGTGACCTGGCGTTGGAGCTGACTGCGCTGGGGCCAGGGAGTCTGCTCCTGTGGCAGGGGCTGACTTGGGCTGGTAGGGGCGTTGGGTGAGGGTGAAGGGGGAACACCCCGATAGCCGAAGCCGAAGCTCTCCTCCAACGGAGGGAAAGCCCGCTCGAAGCGCCCGCCGTAGGAAAGGCGCGCCGCGCGTGACCGTGCCAGGCCGGCATCGTAGTACTGGCCCAATGCCTGCAGCAGATAGGAGCGCAAAGCGTGGGCGTAGGCATTTGCCGGGTCCTGAGCAATGTACTGGTCGACGTAGCTCAGAGCCTGATCGTAGCGCTTCTCCAACAGCGCCAGCAAGGCTCGGGCCAGCAAACTCTCCAGACCGCCTTCCGGCTGTAGCTCCTCGACTTTCTGGCAAGCCAGAGTCACCACCCGGTAGTCTCCCAGGCCCAGGTTAGCCTCCGCCAGGCCCAGGTGCACTTTGGGATTCTCTGGATCGATCTGGGCGGCGTGGGCAAAAGCGATGGCTGCCTCTCGGGGTTGTCCTTCGGCGAGAGCTTGTTTGCCCCGCTCCAGGTAAGATTGAATCTCGGTCTGTGCTTCCAAATGTGTCTCCTCCACTCAGGCGTAGTGCCGCACTATACCGTCAATGCTCCTGCTCTTGACTGGGCTGGCTGTGGTCTGTCGCGTCAAGGTAAGGACTTCCTCCTTGTCGCGTTGCTGCTTCCTTCACTAAGGCGTAAGACAGCCAGTAAAGGCCACCGGGACCTGAGCGTCTGACTGCTTCGCTGGTGTTCTGGGCACCACATCCTACATGATACCATAGAGACGTGCTGCCAGGGGCCTCTGGGTGACCCCAAGGAAAGGAGCGGCCTTCTCACTGGCTGGCCAGACTGATGGCCCTGGCAGAAGGATGTGGCGGCAGTCGTTTCTCTCTCGGCCAGGAGCAGGAGGCATCGGATGGCTGTCCTCTCTCATGGGGCAGCAGGCTGCTCGTAACCAGCCCTGAACCCCGGGTCGCTGAGGCTGTTAGCACACTCTGTACTCAGAAAATACTACGTATAGTCTGGCAAAAGGTGACGCTTCTCTCCTCGTTTTTGGAGTGGTTCCTGGCTCTCTGCCCTATCTCGGAGGGTATCGCGCCGGCCACAGGAAGCTCTCAGCAATAGCTGACCGGCTCAGATCACCTTCCTTCCAAGCTGAGGCTATTCTAGTATAGCCGGCCTTTAAGACGAGGAGGGGGCGCCGAGGAGCCGGACGCCCCAGGTGACCCTGCCGCGGCTCTCATCTCAGCAGGCCGCTGGTGTGGATGAAGGTCAGCGTCCCGTTCAGGATGAACTGGATGGCGAGCGCTGCCAACAGGATGCCCAGGATGCGCGATAGGACCAGAATCCCCGTTCGCCCAATATGCTCCATAATCCAGATGCTGTGGCGCATAACGATCCAGGCTGCCAACAGTGAGGTGGCAATAGCGGCTGCCACAGAGAAGAGCTTGAAAGGATCGGGCAGCGCCTGATCGACATAGAGAATAGTGGTGGCGATCGTTCCCGGGCCGGCGATCATCGGAATGGCGAGCGGAAAGACGCTAATGTCCTCGCGGGTCATCGCTTCTTCCTCTTCTGCGGCGGTGCGGCGTGTCCCCGACGAGCGTCCGAAGAGCATCTCTACAGCTACCAGGAAAAGCAAAGCTCCCCCTGCCATATTGAAGGCATAGAGCGTAATTCCCAGTCGATCGAGTAGAAAACGTCCTACAAGTGCAAAAAAAGCGATGATGGCTGCACTGATCAAGATGGCGCGCGTAATCACCGCGCGGCGCTGGGCCTCATTGAGGTGAGCTGTCAGCGCAATGAAGACCGGTGCTAATCCGACGGGGTCGATAATCGTAAAAAAAGTCACGAAAGCGCGAGTTGTAAAGACCACTGCAACGCCTCCCTCACTCGACTAGCTTGCTGTAGTATACGGGAGAAAGCGCTCTCTGGCAATGTTGCAGTGGTAGCTCGTGTCAGCGTCAGGTCAGGGAAGGAAGCGGGTTGCCGGGGCCTGATCTGCGGCTGGCACTCAGATCCGCAAAGAAAGCAGGCTCACCGGCAAAGCAGGCGGCGGTGCAGAGAGCGAGCTAATCGCCCCGACGGTAGTATGGGCGGCGGTGGCGCCAGGCGCCGAAGGTGATCAAGTGCCAGAGGAAGACTAAGAGGATGGCCCCGATGAGCGCTCTGAAAATGGGAACACCGTAGACCGTCGGATCGCCACTGATAGTGAAGGGAAGCACATGGGTAAAGAGCCAGATGCCAATCAGTCCGGCAATAACTGCTCCGATAAGTCCCCCAGGCAGCCGCCAGCCGACGATAAACTCAGCCAATAGCCCGGCGATCGCGGCTATTGCCAGGTAGATGACTGTACCTACGGTCACCGTCCAGTGAAAATCGCCAATGTTGATCGTAAAGAGTGGTGAATCCGAAGTGAGAGCAGCGATGGCTGCAGATGTCACAGAAGCAAACATAAGAAGTTCCCTCCTTCTCTTCAAAACGGGCCTTGTGGCCTGGGCCGGTCCTCCTCCCGTGCCACCTCATCCATGATCTCTTGCTCTGACAATACACGTATAACGTGGCTGAGAGCAAGTCAACAATAAAAGTTTCAGCAATTTCTCAGCTAACGCTCAGCTTTCTAAGGGAAAAGGGCCTGTCGTGAGCAGTCTGTCGCCTGAGCGGACTCAGCAGCGTATACAGCTAATGAGGGCCTTGTCACTGGCCAGGCTGAACATGGCTGGCTACCGCGCTGGTGGTCGCTGTTTAAGGTCATGCGTTATAATCAGGTAGTACAGGCTTCTCTAAATCTTTGCCGGGAGGTCTCCTTCTTATGCAAAGCGCAAAGCGCTATTTGCTGGTGATCGGGGTTGGGGTATTGGTGTTGCTGATTGTAGGCTTTATCCTGGCTGCTCTCTTCCATGTTTTGCTGGCCGTACTCTATATTGCTCTGATCATTCTGGCTGCGACGACGCTGATTGCTATTGCTCTTCTCATCTATGCTGTTCTCGCTCTGCTGCGGGCGATTACGACGGTGCGTAACGAGATGCGTCCCCTCCTGGCCTCAGTGCAGGAGACGGTTGGTGTGGTCAAGGAGACGGCGCGCACTGCCGGCCATACGGTCACAACGGTGGGTAGCGCCGCCCAACTGGCGCGTGATTTCGCGCTGGCGCCGGGGATTCGCGCCGTGGCCACTGTTCTGGCGGGACAGCAGGTGTTGCGTATCTTCCTGGGCAAGGGCCGTGCCCGTCGCAGCGAAGAGCGTCGGCGCCAGCAGATGCGTGCCATTCGTGCTCATGAGGTTGGAGGAAAGTAGCTATGTCCGTCCCTGTCCTGGCTGCTCTCGCTGCTGATCCCTTGGAGACCTGGGGACAGATTGCGGCGATCGTGCTGGCGATCGAGTTGTTTGTCTTTGTCTTATTAGCGCTGGGGCTTTCCATCGGCTTATTCTTTGCCTTTGCCTGGGTCCAGGAGAAGAGCGAGTTGATTAAGCGTCTACGCCCAGTGGTCGATCAGCTCAATCAGGCCCTGGAGACCAGCCCCACCGAGCGGTCCACCGAGGGAGGAGCGCTAGAGCATCCGCTGGTCCAGGGTGTGGTCAGCCTGCCGGAACGGGTGCGGGCGGTCGATCGGCGCGTCGAGCAAGGAAGCGATCGGGTAGCAGAGGCCGTGATCGAGTTCCGCGCGCGTACAGTGATGGTCAAGGAGATGGCCAGAGCCTTCTTCTTGCCAGGATTAGTGCGGCGCGAGGCGCGCCAACGAGAGCTGCGTCGTGCGGCTGAGGCCGGCGCGGAGTTGCGAGAGGATTCACGCGAAGTGGGGCCGTCGCCGGCGGGCCGTAGCGTTGCTGAGGACCTGCCGGCTACCTTTGAAGCCGAGGGTGCTGGCCGAGTCGGTGTTGCGGGAGGGCTTTCCACCAGAGAGGAGGCGCCTGCTCAACAGGCGGTGCAGTCCATGCGCCATGTCTCTCCTCATTGACTACGTACGTCAGTTCACCCGTTTGCAGCGGAATGCTCGCCTCTATCTGATCAGCAACGCTCTCAGCGGTGTTTCGCTCGGCATTCTGCTGCTGCTCTATAATCTCTATCTCGATGCTCTAGGTTATCGTGCTGATTTCATTGGGGCTGTCCAATTTGCGGCTACCGTTGGGGCGGGCCTGGCTATCTTTCCCGCTGGCCTCTGTGTGGACCGTTTGGGGGGCAAGACGGTCCTGATCGTGGCCAGTCTCCTGATTGGCCTACTTGGGGCTGGCCAGATCCTGTTTCGACAGGCCCTCCCCTTGCTGATCACGGCCTTCCTGGCGGGAATAGTCAGCGCGGCCCTCCTCGTCGTCAACGCTCCCTATCTGACACAGCACAGCTTGCCTGCAGAGCGCTCCCATCTCTTCAGCCTCAATCTCGTCGTGACGCTGGTGACCTCAGTAGCTGGGCGTCTGCTTGGGGGAGCGCTGCCTGTCTGGCTTCGTCAACTGACCTGGCTGATGGGGCCGCTGCCCTTCCCGCTCAGTAGTCTGCTGGCTCCTCAGCCGGCGGCGCGCGCCTATCAGCTTGCTCTCATTGGGGCCGGCTTGCTAGCTGTTCCCAGTCTGATCCCTCTCTTCCTGCTCGATCCTGATCCGCAGCCTCTGTCAAAGCCTGCCGATGGCGGGAGTGGGGGGGCCAGACGTATCCTGACTGAGAGAGTGGGTGGTCTTGCTCGCAGGGTCATGGCCGACTGGCGGCGCTGGCTGGATTGGAAGGTCTGGAGGCCCTGGCTGGGCAGCGCCCTGGTGTTGCTTACCCTGGAGCAAGGGCTGATTGGCTTCGGGGCCGGCCTCTTTATTCCCTACTTCAACCTCTTTTTCGTGCGTCATCTGGGAGCCAGCTCCTGGCAGTTTGGCCTCATCGATGGTGGGGCCACTGCTCTCACCGCCGGCGCCACTCTTCTCGCCCCCTGGTTAGCGGCGCGCCTGGGCAAGGCGCGGGCTGTAGTCTTAACGCAAACTCTCAGTCTGCCGCTCATGCTCGTACTGGGCTTCAGTCCTTCGTTGTTGCTGGCGGCCCTGCTCTATCCACTGCGTCAGGGGGCGATGGATATGACAATGGGCGTGCTGCAGGCCTTCTCAATGGAGGTTGTGCCGGGGCAATGGCGCGGCCTGGCCAACAGCAGCTATCAGGCTGCCTACTGGATCGCCTACTCCTTGTCGACCCCCATTGGTGGGATTGTCATCGTTCAGCAAGGCTATTCTGCCGTTTTTGTACTGGCGGCCATCAGCTACGCACTCGCCATCCTCGTGCTCTGGCGAGGTTTTGGGCATGATCCACAAGAGGCAACCAAAGGAGGGGCCGGGATGAACCAGACTGATCCGGGAGCAGCCGAAGCGGAGGCCCGGCAGCGCTGACTGAGTCACTCCCCTCTCGTTCACCCCGGGTCATGGCAAGAACTAACCTGCTGACTTACTTGCTCAATCTATCCTTCCTGACCACCGCGGGCTGTCGCTCCTCTGGCAGTGGACCGGCCCGAATGCGTGAGCGAGCCTAACGAGCCGAGCGGAGCCAAGTGGCTGCTTGCCTGCCTGCCTGCCCGTCGTCTCTTCTCTGGGACTCGTGCAGGCTCGCTCACGCGCCTGCCTTGCTTGGACGAACCATAAAGCGGATAAGCAGGATCGTCAGCTCATACAGGCAGGACATGGTCACCCCCAGGATAATGGGGCTATAGAAATCGGCCCCGGGGGTCAAGAAGGTCGAGGCGATCCACAGCCCGACGTGAGACGCGGCGCGGCGGCGTTTCAAGGTTTCCGCGCTTACGATCCCGAGCTTAGCCAGGAAAGTCAACACGAGAGGAATCTCGAAGACGATTCCGAAAGCCAGCAAGAAGAAGGCCACGAACGTAAAGTAGCTGTCTGCCGAAACCAGCTCCACAAAATCGCCGGAGGAGAAAGCGATTAGCCATTGAACTGGATACTGCAGGACCACGAAGCCCAGGCCAATACCGGCCACGAAGAGGAGGCTGCCCAGGATCAGGAAAGGCAGAGCGGCCCTTTTCTCGTGGCGATAGAGACCGGGGGCGATAAAAGCCCAGGCCTGGTACAGGATGACCGGCATTGCCAGCAGGATGCCGACAGCGATCGAGACCTTGAGGAAGACCGTGAAGCCCTCGGCCAGGCCGATAGTGATCAGACCCCTGCCTGCCAGCTCTCCGTGAGAGTCGAGGCGTTGACCAGCCGTCAGCGTTGGCAGGGGCAACGTCAGGAAATGCAGGATTGGCTCGCGGAAGATAAAAGCGACGACTGCCCCGACGACTACCGCAATCAGGGACTTAAAAATGCGCCAGCGCAGCTCCTCCAGATGCTCGACGAGCGTCATGGAGGCGCCGTCTTCCTCTTCCTCCTGAAAGCGGAAGGTCTCATCCAGGTCGGGCATCAGGTCAGGTTGTCGTAAATTCCCTGTAGCCATGCTCTTCCTCTGCTCACTCCCGGCGGTGTAGAGCGGGCTGGACCGATAGGAGGCGTCTACTCTGCATAGCTGCTATCTTGCTTCCTTGTCCTTCTCGCAACTTCTACAGAGCGGCGTCTCATTCGGCCTTCTGCCCGCCCTCGCTGATGGTCGGTTCTGTCTTGCTGACGCTCGCAGGAGAAGCCTGGCTCTGAGTCGACTGAGGCTGTGTCTCGTGAATCAGCTCGGGAGTAGGCTCAAAGAGTGGGTCCTGTCGCAGGCCGCTCCCGCTGCTCAAGCGGTTCAAATTGTTCCGTGCGGCATAGGAAGGGGAGAAAGGCTCATCCAGGGGATCATGCTCCTCTTTATCCCTGGTGAGATCGCTCATGCCCTTACGGAACTCCTTAATGCTTTTCCCAATTGCCGAACCCATTTCAGGCAGGCGCTTTGGACCGAAGATCAGCAGGGCAACGATCAGAATAACAACCAGATCGAGGCCGTGGAATCCGGGGAACATAGTTGCACCCTCTCTTTTCTTGTCTTGTCTTGCCTTATGGAGGCGTGGCGCCTTCCTTTGTGCACTCCGAAAGCGACAACACTCTTCTTCTTACTTTACTTATTGTATCTCACGCTTGCCCCCCCTTGCTAGCGCGGCTCTGAGCAGGGGGCAGGAGGCTGGAGAGCCAGCGAGCGGAGCACCTGACCCGTCTAGCCAGAATAGGCGGGGTAGGAAGACAGCTCTCGCTGCTGGGGAGCCAGCAGGGACTGCACACACTCCAGGCCGAGGCTCAGCACACCGGCCCCGGCGGCGCCGAGAGCCACCAGAGCGGCGGCGCGGCGGCGGCTCAAGCGTTGTTCTCCCAGCAAGCGGGCGATACGTTGACCACTTTCCAGAGAAGCGGCCTCTCTGGTCAGGCCCGCCCGCAAGCGGGCCTCCAGATCAGGTGGAGTAGGGGCCTGCTCACCATAGTGGCGCAGGAGCAGGACTTCAACAGAGTCCAAAGGCTGCATAGTGTCTCCCATTGTACCAGGGAGGATTAGAGACCAGGCGTTCAGGTCTCTCCTCACTGGCGGCGTCTCCTGTTTGAAACGTCTGCTCGGGCTGAAGCGGCGGCGCTGGCGCTGGCTCTCTGCTTTCGCGCGGAGAGGGCGCTGGCTCACTGCCTGCCGGAGCAGATTGGCCAGCAGAAGCAGGGCTGGGCTGGCGACGCGGTCCGTCGCCGCGCTCCAGGGCGTAAAGCTGTTGGAACTGACGGCGAGCGCGTACCAGGCGCTGACGAACTGCTGGCTCGCTCACGTCCAGCATCTGAGCAATTTCCGCACTGGAGAAGTCGCCCACCACTGAAAGCAGGAGGCAGACCCGTAGTGGCTCCGGCAGACGCTGCAACGTTCGCTGGACGGCATCGCGTTCGGCGATCAGTTCGCTGGGATCGGAGCCAGGTGTTGCCCCGTAGCCATGAGGCTGGACAGGAGCCGCCTGGGCCGCAAGATTCTCCGTCAAGCGTTCGCTCTCCGGCTCCTGAGCGCGTCGGCTCTGGTTGCCGAGTGAAGAGAAAGGCACGAAGCGGAAGAGGCGCTTGCGGCGCTCCTGCATACGGACTGTATTGAGAGCGATTTTCAGCAGCCAGGCACGGGCATTAAAATGAGGGCCACTGGAAGCGCGGGCGGCCTCGATACTTTTCAGAGCCTGCTGAAAAGTATCCTGAGTGAGGTCCTGGCTTTCCTCCCAATCGCCGGTCAGGCCATAGATTGTATGAAAGACCAGCTTGCCGTATTGCTGGATCAGCGCCTCAACGGCCTGCGCCGCGGGTCCCATTGTTGTCTACATCCTCACTCACGCACTTGCTCGACGTCAACCGGAGCCGGTGAAGCCGGCCAGGGGAAGTAATCTCTCCTTACTTAAGGAGATGCCTGGGGGAGAAGAAATGTGACAGGGGGAAAGGTGAGGGGGGAAGACGAGGTGAGCGGTGACCACCACCCCACCCATCCCACGCCACATAAGCCCTCGAATCTGGCTGAAGAAGCAGGTCGTCCTCGGCGCCGCCTGAACGACCGTTTGTCCACCCACCAACCTGATCGATTGCTCGACTGGAGCGATAGGTAGAGAGGCAGGCGTAGCGGGGAAAAAGCAGAGAGGCGGTTTGACCGGCTGTCTGGTATCAGACAAACCGACGCGACGAGCGCATCTACGGCGCGATCCAACCTAGTTCCGAGGTCCCCAGACAGGTGGATGGGGAAACAAATAGAGCCGTAGAACTGCGGCCACCGCGCCGCCTCCTGTCTCCCGCCTGCTTCTCGTATCCGCAGAAGAAGATCGAGTCAGGTCAGTGAATAAAGTCGGATCAGATCAGCGCAGCGCAAAGGGACTTAGCGCAGATGTTCCTCGATATATTCCTGGGCCTCACCCACCGTCGTGATCTTCTCGGCGTCCTCATCCGAGATCTGGAGTTTAAACTCCTCCTCCAGGGACATGATCAGCTCCACCAGATCCAGGGAGTCCGCGTTTAGATCCTCGACGAAAGAGGCGCTGGGGACCACCTCGCTCTCATCGACGCCGAGCTGCTCGACGATGATCCGCTTCAAGCGCTCGGCGACGGAGCCGGAGCCAGAGCCAGAAGCCATTAGGATGTCACCTCACTTTCCGCAGTTGGAGTGGGCTGCTGTTGCTGTGCCCGCGCAAATATTGTGCCAAGGACGCCATTGACGAAGCGGCTCGACGAGTCGCTGCCAAACAACTTGGCCAGTTCGACCGCCTCATTAATGGCTGCCTTTGCTGGTACCGTATTATTAAACAGAATCTCATAGATTGCAAGTCTGAGGATATTTTTATCGATGCGGGCCATTTGTGAAAGTGGCCATTCGCGTGCGGCGCTCTGGATCTGCGCATCGATCGTCTCCAGGTGGGCGCAAGTGCCCTCGACCAGCTCAAGGGCATAATCCACCACCCGGGGATGCAGATTGCGCTCCTGGGCATGGCGCTGCACCACCTCGACCGGGGGGTGCCGCACCGTATCAAACTCGTAGAGCGCCTGCAGCGCGACCATTCGGGCCTGTCTGCGTATCCCTACCGGCATAGCGTCTTCACCCAATCGCTGGTCTAGCTTGCTGACTTTGCCCGACCGCGTGCGCTTGCGCGCGAGCAGGAAGCTAGTTTCTCTCGAACACGCCTCATCGTGGATGCCACATCTCCTCTCTCTACTACCTACCTACCTATCCTACTACTACCTACTTACTGGCTGACCTTGCCTCTCGCCTTCTTTCCTGCCTGCCTCTGCTCAAAGCGCTAAGCCACATCCTGGATGTAGACATTGATCTCGCGCACCTGCATCCCGACCATATGCTCCAAGGCGGCGGCTACCTCTTCCTGGACAGCGGTAGCGACCTCGACGACATTGACGCCGGAGGCCACGACCAGGTAAAGGTCGACGCTCACGGTATTGTCCTGGACTGTCAGAGCCACACCTTGGCGGGGGATCTCGCGACCGGCGAAAGCTGGCCAGCGCTCGCTACCACGGGCCAGGCGGACGACGCCGGCCACCCCTAGCGCGGCATTCGAGACGATGGTTGTCAGAACCTGGCGGGCGACGCGCACCACGCCTGGAGGCTCATTGGTCATCTGTCTTGCTTCCCTTCTACTGTGCAGCATACTGACGGGACGCCGGTTGCTCTCTGCGCTCTTTCCCCGGTCTGGTGGGCAGGAACCCTTGATTATTATACCGCATCAGAGCTGGAGCTGCCCTTGCTCACGCAAGGCGGTCACCGCTTTGTCCAGTTCGTTCGCGTTGCTGATTGTCAAGGTAGTGGCATCGCGAGCGATGCGCTTGACCAGGCCGGTCAGCACCGAGCCGGGTCCGATCTCCAGATAGACGCTGACCCCTGCAGTGGCCAGGTACTCGACGCTGCGAACCCACTGCACGGGGGCGACGATCTGGCGCGCCAGCTCCTGGCGTAGGGCCTCCGCATCGGTCAGCGGGCGGGCCTCGATATTGCTAATGATGGGAATGGCCGCATTGCGCAGTGGAGTTGTGGCCAGCGCCTGGGCTAAACCCGCGGCAGCAGGCTCCATGACCGGCGAATGGAAAGCGCCGCTGACCGCTAAGGGGATAACCCGCTTGGCGCCGCGCGCCTTAGCTCGCTCCATTGCCAGGGCGAGGGCGCGCTGCTCACCGGAGATGACGATCTGGCCTGGAGCATTCAAGTTTGCCACACTCACCTTGCCCCAGCCGGGATGGTCTGTGTGAGACTGGGTCGCTGCTCCTTCCTGCATGGCCTCCTGACTGGCTTCCTGGCAGATCTCCTGCAGCGTTGCCTCATCCAGACCGATGATTGCCGCCATCCCGCCCGGGCAGACGCTCCCTTCGTGGTGCATCAGACGTCCCCGCTCCCGCACCAGGCGCACAGCGTCCTCCAGATCGAGCGCGCCGGCAGCGACGAGGGCCGCATATTCTCCAACGCTGTGACCGGCGGTGAAGGTGGGGGTCAAAGGGGACGACCAGCTAAAGCGGGAAGCAAGCCGCTCCTGCAGAGCGGCCAACAGAGCGAGGCTAACGGTGACAATCGCGGGTTGGGCATTAATCGTCTCACGAAGTTGCTCTTCTGGTCCCTGGAAGCAGAGGGTGCTCAGCGCCATGCCCAGAGCCTGGTCGGCCCGCTCGAAAACCTGGCGGGCCGCGGGGGACTGCTCATAAATATCAGCCCCCATGCCCACTGTCTGACTGCCCTGTCCAGGAAAGAGGAAAGCTATTCCTTGTGCTGCCATAGAGTTACACTGCGCGCGAGGGGTAGACGCGGCGCGAGCGAGACAAACAATGCCTGCTAGCTAATCGCACCTGGCCTGGTCCTGCCTCGCCCGACCGCGGGTGTGGCCTCGCGCTCTCTCCTCTTCTCGTCATAGTCTCGGTTGCCTGTCCCAGTCAATGGGGGCGTGCGTGCGCGGTGGAGAGCACTGCGGTGTGGATGTGGAGGCCACTAGCGCTTGCGCTCCTTGGGCCAGAAGACCTGGCGACCGCGGTAGGTGCCGCACTTAGGGCAGGCATGGTGGGCGAGCCGCGGCGAGCGGCACTGGGGGCAGAGCACCAGCTGAGGCAGCTTCAGGTGGAAATGCGCGCGCCTCTCGCCCTTACGCGCATGGGAAACTCGCTGTTTTGGTAATGCGCCCATAGAACAAAGCTCCTCCTCTATCTCCTAATCGGGCTAGCTGGCGGGAACGGACTGGATGGCCAGCGGGGCCAGCGAGCACGTTAAGCTTGCGACGGCAAGCGCTGTTGCAGCAGCTCGGCCAGCGCGCCCCAGCGCGGATCGATCTCTGGTTGACACTGGCAGGGGCCTAGACTCAGGTCGTGGCCGCACTGCGGGCAGAGACCTGGGCAATCCTCGCGGCAGAGCGCGCGCATTGGCAGCTCCAGCAGCAGGTGCTGGCGCACGGCTTCGCTCAGGTCGAGCTGGTGATGCTCGTCAATTGGAAAGCCCTCATCCTCACCCAGGGGTGGGGGAACAGGCACGCCGCTGGTGACATCGATGGTAGGATAGAACAGCTCCTCGAAGGTGATATGCATGGGCTGCTCAAAGGGCTTCAAGCAGCGGTCGCAGACCATCGGGAGGGTCAGATCCACCCAGCCATCGACCAGTAACCCGTAGTCGGTGCGTCGCATGCGGACGTGGCCGTTGATAGCGCCGAGTATCTTAAGATCGCTATCTAGCTGAACATCTTCTTCATGAATATCTGCCTGGAAGGCGGTCCCGATGGAGGCCTTCAGGAGTTGCGCCACGTTGTACTGCATAAGAAATGGAACCTCACTTTTGCCCCAGAGTAGACGACTAAACGGGAGAAGGGCTGCAAATAGAGCTGAACAGGTCAGGCTGTCTGTCGATGGCGCAAGTCTGGAAGATACTCAGCTTCTCACGTACGCTGGTTCATTATAGGTGACCCTGAGAAGGTGTGTCAAGCCCTTGGCTCGGGGCGACGTGGTGGCTCGCCTGGGCGTCCCAGCATGGGGCCGCCCATGGTATCGGCGGCCAGGGAAGAGCGGCGGGGGGAGGAATGGGGGGGGAGCGCGTCCTCCGCCTCCTCCTCGTCGGCATAGAGGGCATAGTCCTCCTCTGGCAGCGGCAGCTCCTCGGCGGTCTGGTCTTCGCTCTCTTCTTCGACGTAAGGCGAGGAGGCCTCCAGGCTTTCCAGGCCCTTCTCGATACTGAGAATGGTGCGACTGATCTCCGTCTCAATGGCGGTCAGGTGCTCATGCAAGGAGCGCAAGGTTTCCGCCACGTAGGCGTTGGCCTCGCTCTTGAGCTGCTGGGCCTGTTCCTCTGCCAGGCGTACTAACTCCTCTGAGCGCTCCTCGGCCTGGCGCAGCAGCCCCTCGCGGTCCATAACACGCTCGGACTCCTCGCGGGCCTTTGCCAGGATGCTGGCCGCCTCTGCCTGGGCCTGAGCCAGGATACGCTCCTTCTCCTGCAGGAGGCGTCTGGCCTGCTTGACCTCTTCAGGAACCGCGGCACGCATTTGATCAAGGATCGCCAGAATCTCTGCTTCCCTGACCATGATCTGATTGACGAGGGGCATCCTGCGGCTGCTGGCGATCAGGTTTTCCAGGCGATCTACCAGATAGAGTATATCCACACTGACCCTTCCTCTTCCTCGTGCTCTCTTGCGACTGGCTGACTGTACAACTGGCGAGCGAGTGGGCGAGCGAACGCATGCACGATGCGCTGCTGAGCTGGTCGATCCCGACCCCGACTGGCCGTGGTTGGAGAGAGCGCCCGCCTGGCGTCCTCCGCCTTGTTGCTCGCAGCGTGCAGATCAGCCCGCCGCTGTCTACCTACCTGCTTGCCTGTCTGCCTGCCTGCACCGACCGGCCTCTGGCCTTCGGTCTGGAAGCCGGTCACGCACTGTGACCGGCACCCTTTCTTGCTTTCGTTCTCTGCCTGTGACCTCGCACCCGGCAGCTCAACTGTAGCGCTCAGGATTCGCTGTGGCCAAATTTGCGCTGCAGGGCTTTAATGACTACTGGTGGCAACATGTCGCTGACGTTCCCTCCCAGTCGGGCTACTTCCTTGAGCAGGGAGGAGCTGACAAAGAGATGCTGTAAATTCGTCAGCAGACAGACGGTCTCAATTTCCGGGGCCAATTTGCGATTCATCAGCCCTTGTTGAAACTCGGCCTCGAAGTCGTTAGGGGAGCGCAGGCCCTTGATGATGACTGAGCCACCTACTGAGCGCACAAACTCAACGACGAGGCCGTAGAATTTTTCTACGCGAACATTGGTAAGGCCCTCGGCGGCAATGACCTCTTCCCAGAGCTGCACCCGCTCGTCGACAGAGAAGAGCAGATTCTTATCGGGAACAGCGTAGACTGCCACGATCAGCATATCGAAAAGGCGGGCGCCGCGCCGCGCGATATCCAGGTGGCCGTGCGTGAGCGGGTCAAAGCTGCCCGGATAAACGGCAATCCGTTGACGTTTCTCTACGTTGCTCACACGAACATCCCTTCACGATGCTGAAGCGGCCCTTGTCTATCTCTCTGTTGAGTGACCGACCGCTGTACCTGCCAGTGGAACCAGAAGCGCTCTCTGCAGGCAGCCAACCAGGTCGCCAGCCTGGGCTGGCGTTCAGTTCAGCGGAAGGAGAAAGCCGGGATCAGGGACGCCTGAGATCAGGCAGGTTTCTCCGCCCTCCTCTCCCCGGGCTTCTCTCTGGCCTGGCCTGGTCTGGCCTGGCCTTGCCTTGCGCGCCGGCCTTTCCTGCTGCCCTTCCTTGCCGTCTGGCATGTTGCTCTGTCGCCTATGATACCATATCTGCTGGAGATGGGGCAATGCGTGAGGCTGTGACTGACAGGTAAAGCAGGCGGGCGACAGGTGATAGGGCCGGCTGAGCTGAGGTAAGGGAGCGAGGCGCGCTGTTGAAAGAAAGAACGGAGGCTATGAAAAAAGGTCGGTACTCGTGACGAGCACCGACCCCAAACGCTGTAGTCTACAAGCAGGGGCGGCAGGACTTGAACCCGCAACCTGCGGTGTGGAGCTGCTCCACCGCAACCCGTGTGCAGCGGGCTGCTGGCGATGTCTCCCCGAACCGGACGTGCACCTTTCGATGCATCCGGCTCTCCAGAGGTCTGGAGCCAGCCCAAGCGAAGCACTAGACGCCAGTTAGCCTCGCGCGGGAGGCAGACCTCCTGCATCCCTTCCCCATGTCTCAGGCATTACCCTGAGCCTTTGAGTACTATGGATGCTCCGTCGCCATGCACCTTACGGTGTTTAGGCGATCCCCCAGTTGCACTTCTGCTCCGCTCCGGGTTTAGGTGCCTCGTTCGCCGCCGCGCTCGCCTGGGCGCTGTCCGTACCCTTGGCGAGAGCCTCGCTGGAGAAGCGGTTGCCAGCCCTCCAAATTACGACTGACAATCCAGCGAAGCGGGCAACTGAGGTTCAAGCAATCCAGCCTTCACCATGCCCGGCCTAGCTGCCCGGCGCGTAGCCATCCGTTGGCTGTGGAGTGGACCGCCGGACTTTTCGACCATGCTGTTGTCCCCGCCCCCTTTCGGGAGCCAGGTGAGGTCGTGCTTTAATCACACCCGCTTCAGTGATGTTGCGCTGCCGCAACAGGAACAGAAGCACCACAGGGGCGCACTTTGGAGACCGCTGCTCTACCGATTGAGCTACACCCCTGTACACAGGCCACTGAACTGTGGCCTGGCGGAGAGGGTGGGATTCGAACCCACGAGGGACTTTTGATCCCTAGCGGTTTAGCAAACCGCCGCACTAGGCCTCTATGCGACCTCTCCTTGTTGGTTCATGGCTCCTTTGCGATTGTCATCACAAGGATACTCCACTTCTTGTGACTTGTCAAGTCCCTCTTTGGCTCTCCAGACGCGCCGGACAGCCCGTCTGGAGAGCCCAGGATCAAGTCGCCCGCTGGTGCTGGTGGCAAGGGTGCCCTGGCGTCCACTCTCCGGCGTTTGCGGGCGTAGGTACCAGGAATTTTGGATGGTCATGCTGCACACTGTACGAAGTGGTGAGTATACTTAATATTGTCGGCAAGAATTGCAAGAAACGCACGATGCTGAGCTGATTGTGAGTGCCCAGCGCGAACTGGTAAAGAGAGGATAGCGAAGCGATGCTGGGGCAATTCAACATCGGCTACGGGGTCCGCCAGATTCCGCTGCCCGCGCGGGCGCTGGGATGGTTCTGTGCCCTGGCTGTGCTGATCTGGGTTTCGGGCGGCTTCCCTCCCCATGCCTGGCTGCTGCTCTGGCAGTCGCTCCAACAGCTTCCAACGCTGTGGGCGGCCCGCGGCCCCGCTCTGCTGCTCCCTGTATTGGGACTGGTCATCTTGGCCTTGCTCCTGGCCGCGGCCTGGATAGGGCTGTTGCTCGCTGGCTGGCGCCTCTTACGGACCTGCTGGTACTCCTGGCAGGAGCGCCGGTTGCTCAGGCATGAGCTTGAGCAGCTGCGCGAAGCCGAGGTCCAGGCAACGCGTGCTGTGAGGCACTATCGTCCCGGCGGTGGGGGGCGGTCCCGTTCGCAGCCGTTGTCGACCTCCCGCCCGCTGGCTCCCAAACCTGGCTCTCCCGACTCGCTGACGCGCCCGCTGGCCTCTGTCTCTGGTCCCTCTCCCTCTGCTGGGGCAAATGCAGCCCCCTCCCTGGATGCGCGACGTGCTCTTTGGGCTGATTTCCCCACCCAGGTTGACCTCTCTCTCTCGTCGCCGCCTGCCCTCTCCGCGCTGATGGCTGCCCCTGTCGAGGAGCAGCTCACCTTCCCCTCTCCTGCGGAGGCCCAGGCCCTTGAGACCCCCACACCCAACTGGCCAGCGCCAGCCGAAAAAAGGGCTGAGGAACGACGCACAGAGACGCTGGCCAGCCTGCCATCGAAAGGAACGCTGGTCATCCGTATGGGGGCCGTTACTGATCCCGGCCTCAAACGCAAGCATAAGCCGAATGAGGACAATCTGGTGGCTATTCAGAAGCAGCGGACTCATAGTGGCCAAACCTTCGGTCTCTGTGTGGTGGCTGATGGAATGGGAGGCCATTCCAATGGTCGTGAGGCGAGCCGCCTGGTGGTAGAGACCTTCTGCGAGCTGGCGCTGCCTGCGCTGACGAATTCGGTCGAGAATGACGAGACCTTCTTGACCGGCATTCTGGTTGATGCTCTGCAACATGCTAACCTGAAGCTTTATCAACGTAATCGCGCTGAGAAGGCCGACATGGGAACAACGGTGACCGCGGCCCTGCTCCTCGATAGTACCGCTTATGTGTTGAATGTGGGCGATAGTCGGACATATCTCTATCGCCCGGCAACGGGCCTGACCCAGGTAACGCAGGATCACTCGGTGGTGGCCCGCTTATTGAGTGCGGGGTCTATTTCTCGCGAGGATGTCTATCGACATCCGCAGCGCAATCAGATTTATCGTTGTCTGGGAGATCGGGCGTCGGTCGAGGTCGATGTCTTTGCTGTGCCTTTGCTGCGGGGCGATAAGCTGCTCCTGTGTTCCGATGGCCTGTGGGAGATGGTGCGCGACCCTCAGATTGAGCATCTTCTGGGCCTCACTGCTGATCCTGTGACGATCTGCCAGTGCTTGCTGCAGGCAGCACTCGATGGCGGCGGTGACGATAATGTGAGTGTGATCGTAGTTGAGGTGCTGCAGATCGCTGCCTGAAGTCGGACTGATCCACTTGTCTCCTGCGGCAGGCTCGTGTGGCTGGCCTCCATTATCTGTCTGTCTGCCTGCCTATCTGCCCGTCCACCCGCTATCCTCAAGCTGGTTCTCCTGCTGGCTTGCTCCTGGCTCGGTCTCACTGGAACTGTTGGGGAACGGCTGGACCTGTCTCCGGTGGACGAGGGATAGGGATACGCTCGATGGCGAGGATAGAATAGAGATAGCTGCCGGTGGATGGCCTGGGCTGGTCTGAGGTGGCTGCGCTCTGCCCGGGCTGCCCTGGTTCTGGCTGCTGATGGGAATGCACGGATGACAAGGCTCTTTTGCTTGGAGTGCTTGGCGCGAGCGAGCGGAGAACGAGCGATGACGATCTGGATTGGTACCTCTGGCTGGCTCTATCCGCACTGGGTGGGCCGCTTCTATCCGCCTGATTTGCCGCCGCAGGAGTATCTACCGTATTATGCCCGGCATTTTGCCACGGTGGAGGTGAACAGGAGCTTCTATCGCCTGCCCCCGCGTTCACAGTTTGCCCTTTGGGCTGAGCAGGTGAGGTTCCATCCGCGTTTTCGTTTCGCGGTCAAGGCCAGCCGCTATCTGACGCATATGAAGAAGCTGCGCGATGCGGCTGAACCACAGGCGCGTCTACTAGAGGCGGCGCGCGGTTTGGGTCAGCGTCTGGGCCCGCTGCTTTACCAGCTTCCACCTCACTGGAAGAGCGACCTGGGGCGTCTGGAGGACTTTCTCCATTTGCTGCCGCGTGGACTGGCGGTAGCTTTTGAGTTTCGTGACCCTTCCTGGTTACAGGGGACCGAGGGTGAGCGCTTGTGCACTTTGCTGACCAAGGCCGGCTGTGCCCTGGTGCTGGCAGTCGGGGGGGAACTGCCCACGCCGGTGAATCTGCCGGCCACAGCGGCCTTTCGTTATCTGCGCTTCCACAGTGGGCAGGCTGGCCCTTGCTTCAGTGAGGCGGAGCTGGCTTTCTGGGCCGAGTGGTTGAGCAGGGAGGCGAGAGAGGGACGTGAGTGCTATGCCTATTTCAATAATGATAGCGAGGGGTATGCCCTGCGCAATGCCGCGCGCCTGCGCGAGCTGGTTACTGGCCGCCTGGGCGTCGGGGCGGTGGCCTTCTAGGGTGCCGCCGCCGGCTGGGGTGGCTCCTGTCCCGGAACAGCGACCGCTCTGGGTTGACAGCCAGGCAACCTCTTGCATATACTTCCTCTGCCAGCAG
The DNA here is from genome assembly GCF_008974285.1 of Thermogemmatispora aurantia. Lineage (GTDB taxonomy): Bacteria > Chloroflexota > Ktedonobacteria > Ktedonobacterales > Ktedonobacteraceae > Thermogemmatispora > Thermogemmatispora aurantia. The sequence continues at coordinate 59,753 of NZ_BKZV01000006.1, forward strand.
TGAATCGTGCGACGCATCAGGTGGCCGGAAATGCCTGCGCTCATTTCCGGCAGAATAGGGAAGCCGGTGAGAATCCGGCGCAGTCGCGCTACTGTGACTGGCGAGCACCTTGGCGACCCGTCCGCTCGTTCCCCGCTGCGGGCGGGTGCGCGTCGATGAGCGAACAAGCCACTGTTCCTGTACGGGCCTGTGTAAAGGCAAACCTGCCTAAGTCTGCGGGCCAGGCCGGGGAATGGGAAGGCGCGTCAAGGTGCGCTTGAGCCAGAAGCCAGGAGACCTGCCTGATGCCAGTGGCCCATGTTCCTTCGCGTCAAAGGAGCAGGCGTACTATCAACCACCAAACCAAGCTGACCCGCTGCTTCTCCGGTCCTTTTGTGTTGTGGTTGCGCCCCCTCTACGCGAGGTGACAATGGACGGTTATCTTTTGCTGTGGAGGAGTGAGTTTTATGCGCATCCGTGTCATCTCCAGATGGTTTTTCCCTTATTTGTTAGTTCTGTGCTTCCTCTTGCTTGCTGCCTGTGGACAGAGTCAGAGTGGCGGCAGCGCGGCGCAGCCAAGTCCCACGCCAACAGCAGTGCGCGATATCTACGGCACTCCGGTGGTCTTCCCGAAGACGGCCCCGCAGCGTCTTATTTCCCTGGTGCCGAGCATGAGCGAGATTCTGGCCGCACTCCACCTGGAGAGCCGTATTGTGGCTGTCGACTATTATACGGACTATCCGACGCAACTGACCCGTCTTCCACGTATCTCGGATGCCAACGGCGACTATAATGTAGAGCGCATTGTGGCTCTGCATCCCGATCTGGTGCTTAGCTCTGGCGGTCTCACAGAGAAGTACGATGCGCAGCTGACGCGTCTGGGCTTGCACGTGGTTGATTTGCCAGACAATACCATTGCTCTGATGCTGGCTGAGATTCAGACGGTGGGGCGTCTGACCTTCACTGAGAGCACGGCGGATGCGCTGGTCAGGCAGCTCCAGCAGCGCATCGCTCAGATCCGCCAGGCGGTGAAGGGAACCACGCCGCCGACGGTGATGCTGGAGGCCGACGATAGCACTCCTGGCAAGCCTTATGTCTTTGGTGGTGGTACGTTTGGCGACGAGCTGCTCCAGGATGCTAATGCGATCAATGTCTTCCACAACAATACGAGCAATGGCGGCTATCCCCAGGTCACTGATGAGGCGGTGATCCGCGCCAATCCTCAATACATTATCCTCACCGAGGACCCGCGCTATGGTGGCGATCCACAGCTGGTCTATCGCCGTCCGAACTGGGGCCAGATTACCGCCCTCAAGTTACACCATGTCTACCATCTCAATACGGATCTGATGCAGCGTCCGGGGCCGCGCCTCGTTGATGGTCTGCAGTGTTTGGCCCAGCTGCTGCACCCTGCAGTCTTTAGTGGCTCCTTGCCAGCCTATTGCCAGTAAGGGAGAGGAGGCGCGGGACGGGGCAGGACAGCACAGCGCAGATGGTGGACCAGGCCGGGTAACGGTAGTAGGTGGGTGATGATAATCAGGGACTTCTGGTCTCTCGAATTAGCGACGAATACCCCTTACCTGGGCAGGTGCCGACTCTTACACTGGAAAGAGGCATAGGCTCCCTGCTGGGGAGTGAAGGTCGTTCGTCGCCGGTGCCCGGCCCGGGTGCCCGTGGTAAGCTGTCCGTTGGCTATCGCTGGCGACGTCTTGACGGAAGAAAGAAGAGAGGAGTCCTGATCACCATGCGCATTCGGCACGTGACTCGGGCGAGCGGGCAGTCGGGACGCGGCAGAGCCACGCGCTCAATGGCTGACGCGGCCCAGGCCAGTGCGCCGGGGCAGAGCTGGCAACCCACGTCTCTACCGGATAAGGGGACCGGGTGGCGGCCCTGGCTGGGCGAGCGCAAGTACGATGATGAGCGCTATCTGCGGCCCGCGCTGCCTCGCAGGCGACATTCCTCTCCTGCCAGGGTTGGACCCGACGAGCGTGGGATGCCTGATGAGCCGCAGGCGTGCCCAGCTAAAAGGGAGGTGTCCGGGCCTGATCTGGCGGCTGTGGTCGAGCAGGAGCGTGCGGAGCGGCTGGCGATGCTAAAGACACGTGTTGCCGCGGGTACGTACGAGGTTGATAGTGTCGCGCTGGCCCGCAGGATGCTGGGCTATCACTAGGGACGGCTGAGCGCTGAGCGGCAGCCAGCGCCGGGAAAGGGCTGCTCTTTCCGTATGTGTGGTGCGATCCCGTGGGGAAGCTGCAGGGTGGTCGGGAATGGTGGGGAGCGTACCGGGCCAGCCCCTGGTCCTGGGGGCGGATGTGCTGGCCCAAGGTCGGCCAGCAAGGGGTCCGCCAGGCCAGGCGGGGGTGGAAAGGTCTGGACGCTCTCCTTTTTTGGCAGTGGCAGGGGCTGGACCTCCTCGACTATACTCTTCTAGAGTACTGACAGGTCTGTAACACGTAAGAGAGGCCTCCCTTACGTGCTTGCTTGACCTCGTTCCATTGGATGTGTTGTTCGCGTTGTTCGTCAGGTTCAGGTTCCTCGCAAGGGAAAATGGGAGGTACCTATGCAGGATTTGGCTCAGATGCGCTGTGTGCCCTGTCGTGGCGGCGAACCGGCTTTGTCAGATGCGGAAATCAGTAACTTGCTATCTCAGCTCCCAGGCTGGCAGATAGTCGAGGTGGATGGAATCAAGCGTATCGAAAAGACTTTCCACTTTGATAACTTTGCCCACGCTCTTGCTTTCACGAATGCGGTCGGCGCACTCGCTGAGGAACAGGATCATCATCCGCAGCTCGTGACTGAGTGGGGGCAGGTAAAGGTCGCCTTCTGGACTCACGCGGTGGGTGGGTTGCATCAAAATGACTTTATTATGGCGGCCAAAACTGAGGCGGCTTTTGCTCAGGCCGAAGGTCGCAAGACGTCTTAGGCACCTCGTCTTGCGATCTGCTGGGCTTAGAGGCGCTCAATCCCCAGCTCCTGGCATCGGCATGCGGGAGACGCGGTCTCGGCTCACTCACTCGACATCGGCCAGAGATCGGTCTCTCGCCTTCTGGCTGGTGCCTTTGCCTCTCCTCTCCTGGGCTGCCTTTCTCTGCCTGCGCCAAGTACTTTTTTCCTGGTTTGCTCTGTCGTCCCTGCCTTTTGCTGTCGCTAAATTGGCATAGTATGATATTCAAAAAGATGATATAATCCACATAGAGAGGCAGCTTATCAGTGGAGTAGAGTAAATCTCATCCGTGCTTGTGCATGAGGACGAAAACGAAGGATTGGACTCCCCTGGCTGGTGCAAGCCAGCTTGGGCCTGACAGTGGCAAAGGCAAGGATAGCCTGCAGCAGCCCTGGCCAGTGGCCTGGTCTTGGCGGCCTGGATCGTGGTCAGGCCAGTTCTCTTGGATGAAAACCAGCCTATGGCTGTTGGTCAGCCTCCTCTGTGGTCTCTGCCTGCTAAGCGCCTGCGGCCCGACGAATGAAGCGCCCGCTGCTGCTGACGAGCTAGGAACTCTTCATAGAGGTCTCGTCTATGTCGCCATTGGCGCCTCCGACTCCTTTGGCTTTGGCACCGCTGATCCCTACGCCGATAACTGGCCTATTGATCTGGCCCATAAGCTTGGCCCATCCGTCCATCTGGTCAATCTCGGCATTCCCGGCGTCCACCTCCATCAAGCGCTGCGTCTGGAGTTGCCCATCGCGCTCGATGTCCATCCTGACATCGTGACGATCTGGCTGGCTGTGAACGATCTGGCTGACCAGGTGCCGGTGACGGCCTACGCGCGCGACCTGGATCTGCTCCTCACACGCCTCCAGGCTGGGGACCCGCGGGCCAGGATTGCCATTGCCAATGTGCCCGACCTGACGCTGCTCCCGCATTTTCGTACCTTTGATCAGCAGTGGCTGCGCTCTCAGATTCAGCTCTATAACGCTGCTATTGCTGATAATGTGAGAAAGCATCATCTGATTCTGGTTGATCTATCACAGCAGCGCTACAACCTGGCCCGTCATCCTGAGTACGTGAGTGACGATGGCCTTCATCCGAGCGACATCGGCTACGTGGCTCTGGCTGATCTCTTTTATCAGGCCCTGCGCTGAGGCCGGACCTGACGCCTGGCTGAGCGAGAGGAACAGGAGGCGCGACCAGCTCAGGCGGCCAGGAAGGTAGGCTGCCACGGAGGAGGGCAGCTGTGACAGGAGGTATCGGACAGGCTCAGTCAATTTGCAAGAAAGTAGCATGACGGAACTTTTTGGTATCCCGCTTGATACGCTCAGCACGATCCTGCTGATCATCACCCTGGCGATTGTGGCGCTGGTCCTGGTACTGGCGTTGCGCAATCGGCTTTTTTTTAAGATCGGTGTGCGCAATATCCCACGGCGGCGCACGCAGATGATGCTGATCATCTTCGCGCTCATGCTGTCGACCACCCTGCTCTCTAGCGCCCTGGCGACCGGCGATGTCATGACGGGAGCGGTGCGCAGCGTTGCAACCTATAATGTAGGCAACGTTGATGAGACGATAGAGGGCGGCTCCGGCGATCTGGGCTTCTTCGATGAAGCGATCTATTACCGCCTGCGTGCGCAGGTGAGGGGCGACCCTGATATTGCCGCCCTGGGAGCGGCTATCATGGAACAGGATCTGTTGGTGGCCGACCAGACCTCACGCCAGGTGCGCTCGGGTGTAACAGCGCTGGCCGCTCTGCCGGGCAGCGAAGATGGTTTTGGGGGTATTGTCGCTGAGGATGGCAAGGGCCGTTTGCATCTTGCCTCGCTCGGTCACAACGAGGTCTATCTGAATCGGACGCTGGCGCAGCTTTTAAACGCTCATGCAGGAGATCGCCTCTATCTCTACTCGCAACGCTGGCCGGGACGGCGCTATGAGGTGCGTGTGCGCGCTATTGCCGATAGCAGCGGTATGATAGGCGATACTCCTTTCATTGTGAGTCAGGTGCAGCTGTTTCGGCGGATTGAGCAGTGCGGCGATGCCATCACGCAGATCTTTGTGGCCAATCGCGGTAGTGACGGGCCTGACAGCATCGCTATCTCCGATCGCGTCGAAGAGAAGCTAGAGCGGCTTATCCCGCGCAATGTCCACGTCATTGAGGTCAAGAAGCTAGCCATTTTGAATTCGGAGAAAGCGCAAGACATTTTCTCGCGCATCTTCGTTCTGTTTGCCCTCTTTATTGTGGCCATTGGGATGCTGCTGATCTTTCTCATCTTCGTGCTGCTGGCAGCAGAACGGCGGGTTGAAATGGGGATGGCGCGAGCTATTGGGGTGCTGCGTCGTCATTTGGTGCTGACTTTTCTCTTCGAAGGGGCGATCTACGATCTGCTAGCCTCCTTCATCGGACTGGCGTTTGGGGTGGCCATTGGGGCCTTGCTGGTGCTCTTGCTTGGGCCGGTGTTGGAACGCTTCGACTTCCCGCTTAAGCTGACCTTTCAGCCGCGCAGCCTGCTCATCGCCTACTGTCTTGGTACCATTTTCACCTTCTGCGCCGTGACGGTCTCCGCCTGGTTGGTAAGTCGTATGACTGTGGTGGAGGCTTTGCGCAATCTGCCGGAGCCGGAGCGGCGATCGCGCACCATTGCGGAACTGAGGGGGCTGCTTGGACTGGTGGGGAAAGCTCTGCGTCAGCGCAGTCGTCGCCTGCTCAGCCATCTCAGCGAGCTGCTCATCGAGGGGGGGCGTGCTCTGGTCCTGGCGGGCCTGCTCCCGCTGCTGGCGGGCCTCTGGCTGTTCTTCTATGGCCTGACAGAGCGGCTGGTAGCCCCTTTCTCCCTGGGTCTCTCGCTCCTGGTCATTGGTGGCTGCCTGCTCCTCAAGACCGGCGCTATCGCGCTCTGTCCTGCCAGATACAGACCGCAGATACGCCGTCTGGGCGATCGGCTGGTGCCGGCCATTGCTGGTCTGACCATCTGTGCCTACTGGGCTGTTCCCTTCGATCTCTTCGCCTCGCTGGGTCTGGTACGTTTCCGCTCAAGCATCGAAGTCTTCTTCCTAGCCGGCTTCATGATGACCCTGGGGATTGTCTGGGCCCTCATTGCCAACGGTGAGCTACTGGTCAAACCGCTGTTATCGCTCTCACGTGTGCGCCCGCGCCTGCACCTGTTGGCGCGCTTGGTGGCCTCCTATCCGCTGCACTATCGCTTTCGCATGGGGCTGAGCGTGACGATGTTCAGTCTGGTCGTTTTTGCTTTGACTGTGATGACAGTGATCACGGCGGCCATGCAGCACAGTTATGCTGACATTAATCTACAGACGGGGGGCTATGACATTCAGGCCATTCCCTATTTTCGGCCCTTGCTCTCCAGTCAAGGAAAGGAGACTCCTGATGAGCAATTGCGGGCCATTCTGGCGCGGCATGGCATTGATCCCGGAGCCTTCAGCGCCATTGGAGTGCGGACGACAACGTTGGTGGGGGTGATTCAGCCGACGGCTCCTCAACCGGCCTGGCGGCTCTATCCGGCTCAGGTGATCAGCGGGGGCTTTCTCCAGGGCTATGGCCTGCATTTGGTGGCGCGAGCGCGCGGCTTCAGCAGCGATGCTGCTGTCTGGCAGGCGTTGCAGGAGCATCCGAACTATGCCTTGATCGATAGCAGCGCGCTGGAGGCTAGTCTGGGTGCCCGTGGCTCGCCTGGGGTTTATGATCCCTCGGCGCCGACGGCCAGTGAGGCCGGGGTACCACTCACGCCGCCTGGTCTGGACCCTTACTATACCTTTGCCCTCAGCGGGATCTCGCTGGGAGAAACGAACTTCACGCCGCAAAGCCTCTGGGTGACGCGCTCGCCGGGGGGCGACGGCCTCTCTGCCTTGCTCAATGCCTCGGTTGCCAAGCTGACCATTATTGGGGTGGTTGATAACAGCAACGGCGATCATTTTGGACTCTACATCTCGCAGCGGCTCTACGGTTCGATCGCGCCCGATCCGAATAATCCCGAGGTCCAGGCCTACTACTTTAAGGTGGCGCCGGGTCAGGACAAGCGCGCGCTAGCTCTCCGCCTTGGCTCGGCCTTTCTCGACGAGGGTCTTGAGACCACTGTCTTGGAAGATGCCATTTGGGAGGTGCGCGGGCCACGCATCCTTCTCAGCGATATTATGATCGGAATTGTCGGGCTGGCGCTCCTACTTGGGGTTGCAGCCCTGGCCATTACCGGTACGCGCGCCGTGGTTGAGCGGCGCCAACAGATTGGGATGCTGCGTGCGCTAGGGTGCAGCCGCCGTTTGATCAGGACGGCCTTTCTGGGTGAGTCTGTGCTGGTAGCAGTGCTTGGTAGCTTGATTGGTCTGGTACTGGGTCTGCTGCTAGCGCGCAATCTGTTTGCTGCCAACTTCTTGGAGCGCTACCAGACTGGCCTGGTCTTTGTCATTCCCTGGGGCCAGTTGGTCCTGATTATTGGCTTTGCTCTGGTAGCCTCGCTGATGGCGGCACTTCTGCCGGCCTGGCAGGCAGGACGTGTCACACCGATCGAGGCCTTGCGCTATCAGTGAAGGAGGCGCCGGGCCTGCTACCCTGCCTGGTCTGCTGGCTAGCAGGTCCAGGTGACCTGTGTGGAAGTGCCGTCCTGGGTGCGAAAGAGCAGCTGACCCTGGCGCGGGCAGGAGGCGTAGATGTAGATCGTAATTTGCTGTTGACTGCCAGGCTCTAGCCAGCCCTGCTGCGGTGCAAAGAAGGCGCGCACATTCGAGCTGCTAGCCGACCATTGGGTGGTGTCGCTGGCCGCGGAGGAAAGCGAGAGGGTGACCTGGCAGCGAAAGGTGAAGCTGTCGTGGCTGCAATCGTCTGATCCGTTAAGCTGGGCCGGACTGACGGTCAGCAGCGGCGGGGTAGGCGTCGGTGAGGGCGTGGGTGTCGGATGCGGCGTCGGGGTGGGCGTCGGCGAAGGTGATGGTGTCGGTGTGGCCGTTGGTGAAGGAGTAGGCATCGGGCTGGGTGAGGGCGACGGCGTTGGCGCCACGGTGATGATGACGGTACTCGTTGGAACCGTGGGAGTCTGTTGGGCAGTCTGTCGCCAGAGGCCGGCTGACAGCAGTGGCAGCAGCAAAATAATGAGCAGGCTCAGGATGACCACGAGGCTGACCACGCCCATCAGAATCCAGCGTCCTTGTCTGGCCTCACGCCGGTAGCTCACGCCCTGGCCCGGGCTGCCGCGAAGACCGGCGCCCACACCCGCGAGACCTGCTGCGCTGCCGACGGCTGGTCGGACGCTCTCGCTGATGACCGTGGGCTGCTCGTTCCACGGTAGGACGGGTGTGGCTGGGGCCTCTGCCTCCTCCGCTTCGCTGGTCTGCTGAGACGCTCCATCTGCTGGTTCCAGGATGCTGTCGCTGCCAGCTGTCACAAACGTCAACTCAGGAGGAGAGCCGACAACAGTCTCCTCGCTTGGGGGGAGGAGCGCGGCCTGACCCTGCTCTGGGATCAACAGCTGACTCTGGTTGGACAGTGCTGGCTGCGGTATGGTCTCTTGCTCGTGGATCGAGATTTCTTCCTCTGTCGATGTGTGGCCAGTGAAAGTGCCTGCCTGCTCTTGAGAAGTGCTGACCTCTCCGCTGGCAATTGAAGCGTCGGGGACGGTAGGTTGAATCCCGCCGGGAGCGAGAGAGTGGCCGAGATTGGAGCTAGAACTCTCGGGAACACGGATCGCATCGCTGGGGCGGAGCAATTCGCCGCTCGCCGGAGAGAACTCAAGAGGGGACGGTCTGGCTCGCCCGGCTGATAGGAGACGCGCTTCGCTGATCGCAGGCAGGTTCGGAGCGCCGCCGCTGGCTGGGGTGGAAAGGCTGCCTGCGGGAGGGGAGGCAGCTGCCGGGAAGAGCGCTCTGAGGAACTCCTTGACGGTGGGGAAGCGTTGGTCGCTCTCTTTGGCAAGGGCTTGCAGAAGCGCCTCATCCACCCGGCGCGGCAGCAGCAGGTTGAGCTGCGTCGGGGCCACTGGTTGCTCGTGGCTGTGCTGCCGCGCCAGCGTTGCAAAATCTGTGCCGCTGAAAGGAGGCCGCCCGGTCAGCAGCTCGTAGGCAATACAGGCCAGGGCGTACTGATCGCTGGCGCGACTCGTCATCCCTTCGAACTGCTCAGGGGCCATGTAAGGCCAGCTGCCAGGGCGCAGCTGTGGCTCACCATCGGTCGCTGTGGCCCAGCTGAAATCGGTGAGCCATGGCTCCCCCTTGGTGTTGAAGAGGATATTCTCCGGCTTCAGGTTGCCATGCATCACATTGAAGTGATGGGCATAGGCCAGAGCTTCAGCGATCTGCTGTAGCAAGGCACCAGCCTCGGCCACGCTCAGAGGGGTCGTCCCCTGGCGCGCCAGTCGCTGGCGCAGCGAGCCGCGCAGCGCATATTCACTCATCAAATAGACTTCGTCCTGGTCGACACCGCTCTCCAGCGGAGGGAGCAGATGCGGATGTCGCAGCATCCTCAGCAGGCGTACCTCACGAAAATATTGCTCGCGATTGCGAGGAAAAGGCGGGTGAAAGAACTTGATCACCACCGTGTGGCCGGGGGCTGTCAGATGCTGAGCCAGGTAGGCGCTGCTCGCTGGCCGGTTGCCGAGGCCAGCAATGATTCGATAGTGACCGATCACTCTATCGATATAGCGATTGCGCTCGCGCATAGCTCCTCCACCGGGACCCGAGGACTGTCATCCACAGACGACCATTGCTGCTGTAGGGCACTGCTCCATCTGACCAGGGGTGCTGTTCCAACCTCTTGCCACATCGTACTTCCCCCTTCTTTCCTCGCTTGCTTGCTTTTGGCACGTACTCACAAGGCTGCCTCATTCCAGGGCAAGGAGAGTATAACTGGCATTTCTGCATGGTGTCAATGAAAGAGAGAAATGGGGGATGACAATCGCTCCCCGTGCCTGATAATATCAAGACGAATGGGCTGTAGCCTCTTCTAGAGTGACTCACTCGTGAATTCTTCGTTATCTATTCATAGCAGTACTAGAGCTGCCCATTTGGACTGTGTTGGTCATAGGATGCGGCTTGAGAGTGTAGGAAGGGTCTGGTGACAATGAATCGGTGCCTCTACTGCAACAGGCCATGTGAGCAAGGGGTGGTGTTTTGCGACGAGTGTCGGGCACTGCTGTTGCAACGTCATGCCCTCGCTGAGCAAGAAGTGCTTTTTCCACCGGGAGGTGAAGGACGGCAGGTGGCTGGGCTTTCAGATGCGAATGGCTGGCCGCCGCCCTCGCTACGTGGCTTCCCGACGGTGCCGATGAGTGCCGCTGATGGGGCTTGGGAGGAGGAGGGTAGCGCTGATCCACGGGCGCGCTCTGCGCTGGCTTCGGGATCAGCCCAGAGAACGGGTCGAGGGGGAACCCAGGGCAGTTTTCCCCAGCTTGAGCAAGATGACATGAACCAGGACCTGGACCGGCCCGCGTGGCACTGGTCCTGGAAGGCCCGGCGTCAGGCCTGGTCTGAGGAACTGATCTCCTCCGCAGCAGCTGAGAGCCAGGGAGCAGGGCAGCCTCAGCGACGCGGCAGCGATTCCAGCCTCCCGGCTGGCTCGCTGCGAGCGACGTCGGAGGCGCATTCTCTGCCTGCCTCCGGGGGTCGTGATAGTACGCAATCTGGCGGATCGCCATCTGGCATTCATCCCAATGGCTTGGGGGATGCCCGGTCGGGTCACTGGCTCCTGGGGGACCGGAGCCGGTCGTCGTGGTGGAGACAGCCGGGGCGCAGGCCCTGGTTGCGCTGGCTCTTTGTAGGGCTGACGATCCTGGCGCTTTTGCTCATTGGCTTGAATGGCTGGCTGATCCGCTCACGTTTCGTTGGTGTCCATCAGCCGACCATGCCGGTAGGCCAGCCGCCGTTCTTGACGGCGACACCGACGCTGGTCCGTGCCGGTCAGGCGGTACATCTCCATCTGGATCATTTCCCGGCTTTTGCTCAGATCTATTTTAGCTATGATGTTGGCCAGGCTCTGGCACCTGTGGGTATGGCCTCTATTGTTCACCTGGGGGCGGCGGGCAGCGCTGATGTGACGATCATCATTGGGCGCGACTGGAGTCCTGGCGGCCATACTATCCAGGCTGAGGATATCGCCACACACTATACGGCCAGTACGACGGTTCAGGTCTTGGCCAGTGGTCCGCTGCGTTCGCCGATTCTGGAGGTCAGTCGCCGCAGTCTGGATCTGGGCGCGGCGGTGCAAGGTCTCAATAGTGTGGTGCCCTTCTGGCTGAGCAACGGTGGCGATGGAAGCCTTTCATGGACGGCGAGCAGCGATCAGCCGTGGCTGCTGACTACCCCGACACAAGGAGTGCTTAGTGGGCGTCAGGCGATCTTGATCGCAGGATCGCGTGCCAGTCTGCGACCAGGCGTTTATCACGGGACCATCACCTTCAGCGCTGATAGTGGCCCCTCGTTGCGTGTCCAGGTGACAATGCGGGTCGAAGCAGCGCCAGCTACCGCCAACGAGCGACAGGCCTGGCCGCTCACGCTGACGCCAGCGGCTCTGGCCTTCTCGCTCAGCGATGGTGGCCCAGCGCCCGCGGCCCAGTTTGTCACTCTTGCTAATCCTGCACGTGAGACGGCGGTCTGGTCCAGCCGCCTGGTGGTGCCGCCCGAGGCCAGCCAGGATGCGCCGCTGCCGGCGCGCACCGATTGGCTCCAGCTCAAGCCGGCCCAGGGGAGATTAGCCGCTGGTGAGAGTGTGCCTTTGGCGGTAACAGCCCAGGGGACGCATCTGCTGCCCGGTCTCTACCTGGCCATCGTTCAGGTGAGCAGCTCGCCCTTTGCTGCCCCAACGGCGACAGCGACCCAGGTGCTGGCGGCCTCGCTCACCGTCCTGCCTGCCTGTCGCCTGACCTTAAGCTCCCAGAGCCTGACCTTCACCATTGGCTCAGGGCAGAGTACGGCCAGCGATCAATCGCTTGAATTGGGGTTAGCACCGGGCTGTGCTTCCGGCCTGAACTGGCAGGCGTTTACCTCAGCGAGCTGGCTCAACATCGATCCGACCAGTGGCCGTGTCGATGCGACCCACGGCATGAGTGTGCAGGTCAGTGTGGCCCTCAGCGAGTTAAATGCCGGTACCTATAGCGGTTTTATTCTCTTCTCGATGCAACAACGGACGCAAACGGTGTCGGTTCTCTTGAATTTGCTCACCTCGGCGATTCCAGGGGGCACCAGTAGCAGTGCTACCACAACAGCGGGGACCGGTGGGCCGGGTCGCACTCCGCTGGGGGCAACCCTTTCACCTGGCAGCCTGAGCTTTACGGTCGAGCAGGGGGGCCAGCCACCGGCGGCGCGCTCTGTCCTGCTGAGCGCTAGCCAGCACCCGCTGCTGTGGTCGGTGATGCTCAATACGGGGTCAACTCCCTGGCTGAGTGTGGCGCCCCTCAACGGCACGCTGGCGGCTGGCCAGACAACGCAGCTGAGTGTCAGTGTCAACGTGGCGAGCCTGACACCGGGGACCTATAGCGGCCAGTTTAGCATCTCACTGGAGCCTGCCGATGGAGTGCCGGCCAATCCCAGCCAACTGGTGCAGGTAGTGGTCGTTACCTTAACAGTCCTGGCTCCCTGTGTGCTCGAAGTGACCCCGAGCGGGTTGAGTTTTAGCAGCTCGCTACTGCAGCCGAATCCCCCCCCGCAGATGCTCTCACTGCGCATCGACGGAGGCTGCCCCCGCCCGGTGACCTGGGTGGCCAGCGTCGATAGCGATAGCGTGTCGTGGCTCCATCTGAGTCAGGCGAGTGGCAGCGAGAGCGGTTCGGGCACGACCATCGCGGTCTACGTCACACCTCCGCGCCTGCTGCTGAAGACGCTGCGGGGTCAGATCACCATTACGGCCAGCGATGGCGGACAGAACCCGCTGCAGAGCAGCCCCCAGGTGATCACCGTTACCGTCAGTCCAGGCTGAGGCCAAACTCTGCCTCTCAGGAGGCTTGTTCAGGATTGGGGTGGGCGAGCGCCTGGCTCTGCGAGATGACGAACGGCTGGGCGCCCGCCGACGAGCAGGAGACTGAGCAGGCCGACGATGGCCCCAGCTAAGGCCACGGTCGGGGGACCACCAATGAGCGCAATCAGGCCACTTGCGCAGAAATCTCCCAGGGGCCTGATTGCCATGATCATCAGCGTGTTGAGGCTCATGACCCGTCCTCGCATCTGAGAAGGAACGCGTGTCTGCATCAGCGTGATCGTAGTGGCGGCAATCATATTCTGCATAGCGCCGACAAGGAAGAGGGTCAGCAGCGAGAGCCAGAAGAGATGGCTCAGGGCGAATACAAGCAAGGCCACGGTCCAGAGGCTGAAGGCCAGGATGAGTGCCCGCCCCTTGCGCTTGACTTCTCCAAGGGAGGCCAGCCCCAGTGCCCCCGCTACCGTGCCGACGCCAGAAGCGGAGAAGAGGAGGCCAAGCTGCAACGGCGTGAGATGAAGCACCTGCACGGAGAAATAGGGTAGGATGATGGCCGCCGAGGGATTGAAGAAGAGCAGAACTCCATAGGCTGCGATTACCCAGGGCAGGACAGCGTCACGCCCGATAACTTGCAGCGATTCACGGATCGAGTCCATCAGATCGCTGGCAGGCGCGCCCGACGCCGCAGCCTGACCTTCACCTGCCGGAACGCGCATGAGGAAGAGGACGATAAGCACTCCCAGATAACTCAGGGCGTTGAGGAAGAAGTTGCCCGCGTAGTGGATGAAGCCGATGGTCAGGCCGGCCAACGAGGGACCGATGACCGCCGCTCCGTTAAAGACGGCAGATTGGAGAGAAATAGCGTTCATGAGGTCTTCGCGCGGCACCAGCTGCGGAATGAGGGAGGAGCGCGCTGGCTGGTCGAAGCTCAGGACGACGCTATTGCAAAAGGCAATCAGGACAATCATCCAAACTTGAATGACGCCAAAGTGGGTTAGCAGCCCGAGGAGAAAGGCCAGACCCATTGAGCTGCTCTGCGTGCAAAGAAGCAGCCGGCGACGATCAAGACGATCGGCGACTCCTCCTCCGATAAGAGCAAAGAGGAGAAAAGCGCCGGCCTGAGCCAGGGAAACGATCCCCAGGGCAAGGGCCGAATTATGGGTCAGCTTGAGAACAAGCAGGCTCTGGGCAACAATCTGCATCCAGGTCCCAACGGAGGAGACAACCAGGCTGATCCAGAGCAGGCGATAGTTGCGATGGCGCAAGGCGCGGAAGGTGTTGAGCCGCTGGCGTTTGCTGGCGAGCGCGTTGCCTTCTGATGTGGCAGTGGTAGGCGACGATCTGTTCACGGACGTGGGACGCTCTTTCTTTCGTACTCACCGGCGTATCTCTGCATCTGATAATAATTATACGTTGTTTTGGTACTCTCCTGATGCTGCGTGAGGCGCAGGGCGCCGGGGAGATAGAATCTGTCAAAGGCTGACACTGGCTGCGCGCTCCTCCTCCTCCTGGTCTCCTTGCTCTTTTTTAGCGTTTCTGTGCAAACGGAAGAGATGACGGTATCTCTGTCCGGGTCCTATATACTTGACAGACGTGATCTGCATCGGTATTATTAACTATAGGCTCGTCTTGTATAAAGGAAGCAAGCGGGGGCGCGTGGCCCCCCGGTGCCAGCTGCTTCCAACGTGTGAACCACTAGAAGAGCTTCTTCTGTGTCTGTAGCCTCTTCTGCTACGGATAGTCAGCTGTCTGACGAGCGAGACTGGTGCTCTGTGAGCAAAGGAGGTGTTTTTTTCCCCTCAGCCCCTGGAGTCTATCCTTGTGTCTGGTGGAGGTTGCCCGTTGGTCGACCTCTCATCCAATCCACCTTTTGCCTGTACTACCTAATGATAGGCTGTCTCTGACCATGTTGTCCGGCCAAGTCTAGCGGTACACAGTCGTACCGATCTTACAAGCTAGAGGTGCCGATGAACATCGCAACATTCTTCCGATCTGCGCGCCGCCTTGCCATTGTCCTGCTGGCGCTCAGCGCCAGCGGCGTGGCGGCTCTGCTCCTTCTGATGGTGCCATCCGCTGCCTATGCCCAGCTGCATGGAGAGGCTCCGACTAATCGGAGTTTGATCCGTGGGCACATGGTCCCGCTGCTAAGGAATCACAAGCCACTCCACAGTGAGAATGCCAATCGCACCCTTCAGCTTTCGATCGCGCTCAAGCTACGCAACGAAGCCCAACTCGATGCCCTGCTTGCGGCCCAGAATGACCCGCAGTCCCCGCTTTACCACCACTACCTGACGCCGCAGCAGTTCACCGAGCAGTTTGGGCCAACGCCCGAGACTGTCAACCGCGTGGTGACCTACCTGCGGTCTCAGGGTTTGCGCGTCAACGGTGTCTCGCCCAACCGTACGCTGATCAGCGCCAGCGGTAGTGTCTCCCAGATTGAGCAGGCCTTTGCCATCACGCTAGCTGATTATCAGGTGGGCAATCGCACCGTCTACGCCCCGACCAGCGAGCCATCTGTGCCGGCGCAGCTAGGCGGCCTGATTCTCAACATTGCTGGCCTTGATAACGTTGCCCTCTATCATCCCCTGGGCCTGCAGCGTCTCAGCAGCAGTCAGGTGCCTCACACCGGTCCTGGCGGTGGCTACACGCCGAGCGAGCTGCGCACCGCTTATGACATGAACTCGCTCATCAACGGGGGAAGCAACGGGAGTGGCCAGACCGTAGCCATCTTTGAGCTGGACGGTTACCGGGCCTCTGATGTCAACGCCTACCTGAGCTATTATGGCCTCGGATCAGCGAAATATTCCAATGTGCTGGTCGACGGGGCGACCAACACCGCCGGCTCGGGGGCGATCGAGGTCGAGCTGGATATGGAAGTCGTCTCGGCGATCGCGCCTGGAGCGAACCAGAAAATCTATATTGGACCCAACACGAACACTGGGGTCAACGACACCTATAACCGCATTGTGACCGACAATCTGGCTAAGGTTGTCAGCATCAGCTGGGGCGAGTGTGAAGCGGCGGCGGGAACCTCAGAACTGGCCACGCTTGACAACATCTTCAAGCAGGGGGCGGCCCAGGGCCAGGCTTTCTTCGCGGCCTCCGGCGACTCGGGTGCCTACGACTGTGATAACAGCAGTCTGGCCGTGGACTCGCCCGCCGATGATCCCTATGTAGTGGGCGTTGGTGGTACGCATCTAGTCACCGGAAGTGGGGGCACCTACAGCAGTGAGTCGGCCTGGTCGAATCCTAACGACACGCAGCGCAGCCCATATGGCTCAGGCGGCGGTGGTGGCATCAGCTCCTACTTCGCCCGTCCTTCCTATCAGACCGGCCCGAATCTGACCAATGCCAATCGAATGGTGCCGGATGTCTCGGCTGACGCTGATCCTGCCACGGGCTACTCAGTCTACTGCACGGTCACTGCGGCAGGCTGCTCCAGCTCCGGCTGGCTGACTGTCGGCGGCACGAGCGCAGCAGCTCCCCTCTGGGCCGGTGTGGCGGCTGATGTCAACCAGTACCTGACCTCGCAGGGCAAAGCCACCCTCGGCTCGGCCAGTGCTACCATCTATCGCCTCTACAATACAGCACAGACCTATAGCGCCTACCACGATATCACCAGCGGTAATAACCTCTACTACTCGGCCACCACGGGCTACGATCTGGCCACGGGTATCGGCTCGCCCGACGTCTGGAACTTTGCCCGTGATGTCGCTGGCACCTCCGGCGGCGGTGGCGGTGGTGGTGGTGGCGGTGGCACCACCACGCAGCTGTTGAGCAATCCCGGCTTCGAGAACGGCAGCACCCCCTGGCAGGAATCTTCCTCCGGAGGCTATGAGATCGTCGACCCTACGAATCCCCATACGGGCAGCTACAGCGCCTACCTCTGCGGCTATAACGGCTGTAATGATCAGATCTGGCAGACGGTCACCCTCCCCAGCACCACGACCAAGGTAGTTCTGAGCTACTGGCTCTACATCAGCACACAGGAGTCGGGCAGTACCTGCTACGACTACTTCTACGCGCGCATTCGTACCTCCAGTGGCTCGACGATCACGACCGTGCAAACCAGGTGTAATGCCAATGCCTCGGGCTGGACGCAGTACACTTTTGATCTGACTTCAGCGCTGAGCAGCTACTACGGGCAACAGATTCAGGTCTACTTCCAGGGGACGACCGATTCGTCACTGGTCACCAACTTCTTTGTCGACGACGTTGCCTTGAACGATACCCATTCCTAAGCGAGCCTCCTGATCGGTAGTGGTGGCTCATCACGAGCCTGCCTCCAATCCATTCGGCGAGGGCGGAGCAATGGCGCTCCGCCCTCGTTTCATGGCTGGACTGGTGGGTGTAGCCGATGATGATCGCTGTGGGCCATCTATCTCTGCTCTGGCCTTGGAACGGCCAACTATACTGGCTGTAGTTCATCTAGCTGGTGCGCCGCTGCTGGGCGATCAGCAGGCCCAGTAACGCAGGCCATAGCTACTATCACACACCCATCCCTGAAGCCAGGAGGCATGGCAATGTCGCATCTTCAGAGCAGAGGCCGGCAATGGCTGCCAGCCATTCTCTTCTCGCTCACGCTCTCGGTCCTCCTCCAGCCGCTACTGTCGCCGGGCGCAGGAGCAACAGCTCTGGTGGAGAGTCAGTCGTCTGCCGTCCACCTCTCCTCTCTTCCGGTGACTGCTGCACCCGGTCCCGGGGTCAAGGGGGTTCAGATCTTTGTCGAGCCGCAAGCTGGCGAGCAGGTTATTCTGCAGGCTATCTCTGAGGCTCAGCGCTCGCTGGCTGTTGAGATCTACCTGCTCACCGACCGCAGCGTCATTCAGGCCCTGGAGAGAGCAGCCAGGCGAGGCCTGACGGTCCGCGTGATGCTAGAGCCTCATCCCTACGGTGGTGGCTCTCCCGATGGAACCATGCAGCAACTGCGCGCTGCTGGCGTTGAGGCGCGCTATGCCAATCCGGCTTTCCCGCTTACCCATGCGAAACTGATGATTGTGGATGGAGAACGCGCTTATATCATGACCGGCAACTTCACGCGGGCGGCCCTGGGAGGGAATCGCAGTGTTGCCAACCGCGAGTATGGCATTATCGATCCCTGGCCCAAGGACGTGAGCAACCTGGAGGCGCTCTTTGAGGCCGATTGGCAGCGCGCGGCCAGCGCCTCCCTGATCGACGATGCCAACCTCGTTATTAGCCCGGGCAACGCGCGGACCTCTTTGCAAGGACTGATTGGTGAGGCGCAACAGACATTGCTTGTTGAAGAAGAAGAGATGCGGGATCAGCAGATCGAAGCTGCTCTGGTCGCGGCGGAGCGGAGGGGTGTGAGGGTGCAAGTTGTTTTGCCGGCCCCGCGCGGAGGAAATGATCCCAATGCCGAGGGCATTGCCACGCTGCTGCAGGGCGGAGTAGCGGTACGCGAGGATGACCAGCTCTATATGCATGCCAAAATGCTCGTTGTAGACGGGCGAGAGGCCTTTGTCGGCTCGGAAAACTGCTCGCCGCCGGGTCTAGAAAGCAATCGCGAGGTGGGCATCCTGGTGGCCGATGGAAAGGTGCTGGCGACCTTACAGACGACCTTTCAGGCCGACTGGGGTGCATCGCAGGTTGTCTCAGAGAGCGCCTAGAGAGCGGCTAACGTTGGGATGTGTCTGGCTGCCTCGACTCAGCTCTGCTTTGCTCAGTGAAGGTGGCCAGCCAGCCGGCCACCTCTCACATCGTCCGGGGCGCCCAAGGAAGGACCGGCTGCTGCCACGCCAGTAACTGACCCAATCTTTCCTTGCGGACGCGGGCCGGCCAGGGGCTGTACCAGGGATTGAGGCCAGGCGGCAAGCCTGGGCGAAAAACGAGGCAGGACAGAGGTCGACTCCTTCTGTCCTGCCTTCTGAGTTCTGCTGTGAGCGGATCAACCAGCTGCGTAGGATAGCTCGTTCCTGCCTGCTGTGGAGGTTGAGGGACTGCTAGTGACGGGCGGAGCCAGGCGGCGCCAGGAAGCGCTAGAGCAAATGCCGGCTGCCGCCAAAGAGACAGAGCCTCAGCCAGACAGCGAGAAAGGCGGGAGCGTTAGCTACCAGCGGCGCCCACCGCGGCGCTCACGCCCGCGTCCGTGGCCTCCCTCGTAGCTGCCCGAGTAGCTATAGCTCCGGCTTTCATCGCGACGCCCGCCACGGGAGGAGCGAACCTCCTGGTAACAATCGCTGCAGTAGACGGGGCGATCCTCGCGGGGGAGGAAAGGAACGGTCGTTTGTCGTCCACAGTTGGAGCAGACAGCCTCGTACTGCTCCCGAGAGGAACGGGGCGAAGACTGACTTCGGGAGCCGTTGCGGCGGGCGGCGCGGCAGTCAGGGCAGCGCGCCGGGGGATTGGTTAGCCCCTTGCTGGCGAAGAAGGCCTGCTCGCCGGCAGAGAAGACAAAGTCCTGACCACAATCACGGCAGGTAAGAACACGATCCTGGTAATCCTCGTAAGACATCATGGGTAAAAAAACCTCTTCTGTACTCTGTGTTCGCTCCTCTGAACACACTGGGCTGAATGAACCGACTGTTACGGTCCGGCTGCAGTTATTATTCGCCTGGTTCCCGCCAGAAGGTCTGCCTGTGGTGATCTTTTATGGGGAAGTCCTGAGCGGCAGGTGAGGAGCACCTGAACTGCTACTGAAGGATTGTTAGATCCCCGATCACACTCACATTATACCACGCCCATCCTAAAATACAATCAGCCAGGACGTTAACTTTTCGTGAATTTCGAGATTGGCCTGGTGGTGCTCAGGCACGCAAGGCTAGCCTGGACGGACTTGCACCCCCTGAATGGATAGAACAACAGGTTTCCTCCCTACTCTGCTCTCGATTGATCAACCGTTCTGTAGGCGCGCCGGTGGTCAAGCCGATTCCATGCTCCTCCCTTATCAGCGCCATCAGGCCCGGCATCTGCTGGCATGCGCTCCTGCGCTCGCGTTGCCAAAGGGCGGGACGGCTCTCTTTACACGTTCAAGTTGCGGTTCCTTTACAGGAAAATTTTCCCTGGTACTGCTTTCCTGAAAAAACGAGGGGGGAGGTTAAGATTTCTTAACTCTGTGCCGGTACTTTTTTATTAGCTTCGAATTGATAGATACATATAGATCATATCACCTGCTCTATGCTTGTATAGGGCTAGCTGAACAGGAACCAGACTGTGTCGTAGTGCTCTCTGCCGACTCGGGGTGGGGTTGTGAAAGGTGGGAGGCAAGTAGGAGGCAAGTAGTTAGACAGGGGGCGGCGGAGGGCGCTGCAGTGAAGGTTCTCGTTGTTCTTACCTTTTGTGTATTTAGCTACCAGGTGTCTCGTATGACACTGGCGATATCCGCTGAGGGGCGGCATCATCTTGTGGAAAGGAAAGGTAACCAGCTACTATGTCCCGGAAGCAAGCACCGTTATCGATGTACGAGGGATCACGGAGAGCACGTCGCCGCTGGCCGATTCTGGTGGGGGTAAGCATTCCCTTGCTCCTGCTGCTGATTGCGGCGGGAGTTGTGGTACTGCCACACCTGACCTCGCGGGCGGCTGACGACAATACCGATTGTTCGCTCATCGTGCCGCCTAATCCACTGAGCGCCCAAGGGCTGGCGACGCCCTACCAACTGGTTGCCACCAATCCCGCCAATGGGCCATGTCATGAAGCCAACCCGGCGCAGGCGGCCTTTGTCCAGGGGGCCATTCTGGACCCCCGTACTGGTCAGATCTCTATCTATAATCCTCTTGTTGTCGACCAGGGCACGCAGCCGGCGGTCCAGCCGACCCCGCCCAAGCTGCCACAGGGGGCAGTGGTTGCGCTCTGGTTCGGCTTCAATGGCAACAATCTGACCCTGGTTGATAACAACGGCAGCCTGAGACAGGGGCGCTGCGTCAACGGAGTCAACGGCAGTATCTTTAGCCAGTTTGCTTACTGTAACGCCCCGGCCTTCTTCGCCGCTGCCAATTATGCGATCCGCAGTGGGCGGCTGAAGGTTCCTCCGATCGGTACAGCCAAAGACGGCCAGCCCTGTCCGACGACGCGCGATTTCAGCCTGGTCGATCAGGATCAGAGTGACAATGTGGTGACTGAGTATTTGGTGACCGCTGATGGGCGCATTGCTCAGATGACTGCCGCCAATGCGGCGGCCCTGCAGGGAGCGCAGGTGCAAACCAACGGCAGTGATGAGCGGCTGCTATCGATTGGCCTTGACAGCGCTCTCGGTTGCACCCCCTGGATGGCGCCCGATCTGGCTGATCCTGGCCATACGGTTGCTGCTTTGCCGCTCAACGAGCTGCAGGCGGCCCTCTATCAGAAACAACCTGTGGCTCTGGTGCCCGCCGGCGATCCGATGGTGCTTAACAACGGTCAGCCCGATCTGCGCAAGCTGAATGCCTATCGCGTTGGGGTGGACCAGCCTCCTGTGGGTTCACTCAATCAGGCCAGCACGGCTACCTACTGTCAGAATCTGATCAATGTGGCGCCGGCGCGCCTGAAACTGGATCAGCAATTTACCCAGGCCAGTCCTTCGCCCGATGCAGGAGCGGCCAATTCGCTCTTCACCTTCCTGGCCCAGCGCTTTGTGACTACCTATCAGGAGCTGAACTGTCAGGCGCTGATTAACCTGCCCGATCCGATTACGGTGACGACCGATGCCAATGGCGTGGCGGTGGATGCCACCATTAATGTCCCCAATGGGGGCGGCAATGGTGGGGATAACGGCAACGGCAATGGCCAGGGAACGACCGTGAATTGCTCGGTCAATGGTCGCGTCATTCAGGGCTGCTCTGGCACGGTGACGATCAATGGCGCTCCGTGTACGTTGATGCTGGATCAGGCCAACCATCAGGTGGTCATCCAGTGTACGCGCCGGGGCACGGTCCAGCCGCAGTAGAGTCAGGTGGCGCTGTGGCTCAAGGCAGATTTCGCCAGCCATAGTGGGCAGACCGCCTTTGGGGGTGGGTGCCAAGCCAGCAGTCAGCTATGTAGATAGCCAGCGCTGGTCTGGTGGCCTTGGGCTGGAACGTAAGCAGATTTCTTACTCCTTTCACTGGTTTCTCGGCGGTCTGCCTCCCTCTCCATTGCCGGAGTAGAAGTTTACTCACACCTGCTGTGAGCCTTCTGCTCCGGCTACCCTGTGTTTCCCCTCTCTTCTCTCATCACTATCTCGCCTGGCGTCTCTCAGGCTTGCTTCCCTCAAGCGAGCTACCTGCCAAAGAGTTGACAAAACGTTTGGTCTCTTGCGCCCTGACGCCTGGACGTGTTAAGCTTAGAACAAAAGTTAAAGGCTTTATACTGGACTCTCGCCAGCTAGTGGTGGGAGGAGCGATGGCTATGGCTCCTGCTGAGAGTGCTGTCGGCAATAGTCCGGCGGCCTTGCTCTGCTCGCAAGAGCAAGAAGATGCGTACCTCTTTGGCTGGAATCCAACGCCAGGTATCGTTTCGGTCTGGGCGAATCGCCAGGGTGAGGCGGTGGTCTGGCGTCGCGAAGGCGAGCGCGTCCACTGTTCGCATGAGCGTTTCTGGCCGTGGGTGTTGGCGACCTCTCTGACGGACCTGACCGCCGTGGGTGGGCATCTGTGCCGGGTCGCAGTTCTACCTCCACCGCCGTCGGAGGCGTCACCAGGGCTGATCTACTATCGCGAGCTGGATGGGCCGGAGGGAACGTATCGTTTCCTGCTATTCTGCGCTGATCAGAGCCGTCTGGAGCGCATGCTGCTGCGGGGTGCGGCGCGTCGTCTGGGGCGAAGGCTGGCGTCGCTTGCTGAGCTGGAGGATTACTACGCGGTCGGGCCGGTGGAGCAGTATTTGATGCAGACAGGCCAGGTCTATTTTCGTGATCTGGCCTATGAACATCTCCATCGCTTACAGTTTGATTTGGAGACCACGGCGCTTGATCCTCATCGAGGGCGCATTTTCCTGGCGGCAGTGCGCGATAGTCGCGGCCTGGCGACAACGCTAGAGGCGCCGCGTGAGGAGGATGAGCCTCGCCTGATTCGCGATCTGTGCGACTTGATCTGCCAGCGCGATCCTGATGTGATTGAGAATCATAATCTGTTTGGCTTTGATCTGCCGTTCTTGGAGGAGCGGGCGCGGGCGCTGGGAGTATCTCTGATGCTTGGGCGCCAGGGCGCGCCAGAGGCGGCGCGCCGGCTGCGTCGCTATCAGGAGACGCTGGCGATCGGGCCGGAGGCGCGTCGGCGCCTGCGCTATAGTGTGGCGGGCCGTGAGCTGGTTGATACGCTCGATGCTGTGCGTCGCCATGATTTTGTAGTGCGCGATATGCCGAGCTATGCCTTGAAAGATGTGGCGCGCTATTTCGGTATTGCCTCGGCGGAGCGCACCTATATTGCGGGGATGGATATTGTAGAGACCTATCGGCGTGATCCTGAGCGGGTGCGTCGCTATGCGTTGGATGATGTGGAGGAGGTGGATGGTCTGTCGCGTCGCCTACTGGGGGCCCCTTTCGCCTTGGCAAGTATGGCGCCACGCCGCTACGAGCGCCTGGTCTCGGCGGGGCCGGCGATGGGCGTACTGGAGCCAATTCTGGTGCGCAGCTACCTGCGCGCCGGGGCAGCACTGCCGCGTCCTTCAGGGCAGGAGGTCGAAAGTGATGGCCTGTACGAGGGGGGAGCGGTGCATCTCTTTGCCACGGGTGTGGCTGAGCATGTGGTCAAGGCGGATGTGGCTTCGCTCTATCCTTCGCTGATGCGCACCTTCGCTATCGGTCCGCGCTGCGATCGCCTGGGGGTGCTTCTGAGTATCCTGGGGCGTCTGACAGATCTGCGCTTGCAGCATAAGGAGGCGGCCCGTCAGGCTCCGCCAGGCTCGATCGAGGCCAATCATCATGCCGCGACTCAGGCGGCGATGAAGATTCTGATCAATGCGGCCTACGGCTATATGGGGGCGGGCAAGATGGCGCTCTTCGCCGATGCTCAGGCCGCAGCTGAGGTGACGCGCCGTGGGCGGGCGATTCTGGACCAGGTGGTGGAAGCGTTGCGAACGCGCGGGCTGGCTTTGATTGAGGCCGATACCGATGGCGTCTATTTCGCGGTTCCGCCCGAGTGGAGTGAGGAGCAAGAGCGGGCCTTGGTGACCGAGATCGGGGCAGGCTTACCGTCGGGCATTCGCCTGGAGTACGAGGGACGCTATCGGGCGATGTTCAGCCACGAGGTGAAGAATTATGCCCTGCTGACCTACGATGGCCGCTTGATTGTCCACGGGGTGGCCCTCCGCTCTAGCCGCGCGGAGCCGTTCGGTGAGCGCTTCTTGCGGCGTGCTCTGCTGGCAACGATGCTGGGGAAGGTCCATGAGGTGCGGACCGCCTATCTGGAGACAGTCGAGGCGCTGCGCGCGCGGGCGCTGCCGGCGGCAGATGTGGCAACCCAGGTGCGCTTGACGAAGACGCCTGAGACCTATTTTGCTTCACGCCAGTCTCATCAGGAGCCGGCCTATGAGGCGCTGATCAAGGCGGGCCGGCGCCATTGGTTTCCGGGCGAGCGCGTACGCTTCTACCGGACCACTGAGAAGCAGTATGTCTGGCTGCCCGATGAGAACACGGAGGAGGTGCCCGCCGGTCAGGAATGGCTGGCGCTGGCGCCGACCTCGGCTGAGGGGGAGACGCCGCTGACGACAATGGAGCGCGTGCGCCAGAGCAGTAAGGAACTGGCTGAGCGCCGCGACTACGATGTTGAGTACTATATCCGCTTGCTGACCAGCTCCTACGCCGCGCGCCTGCGTAAGGCGTTTGCGCCCGAGGATTTCGAAGCGCTCTTTCGTGAGGACCGTCAGCTCTCTCTGTTCGCCGAGACGAAGCCGCTGGAGCAGATTCAGCCGCGCTGGATTCGCTGTCAGCTGCCACGGCCTGACTGAGCAGAAGCTGAGGGGGCTGATGAGACACGGCAAGAAACAGACGGCATCTCGCTCAGACTGGGGCCGTCCTGACCTGGCGGCGGTGAAAGTTCGCTCCTGACAGGGCCTCGCCTGTGGCTCCGCCCTGCCCAGGCTGGCTTGCCAACGAGCTGACAGGCGAGGCGATCTATACTGGCCTACTGAGATACCTGGCTGCGAGCTTGCTCTAGATGCTCCAGCAGTTCCTGACGGAAGGCGCGCACGATGACCAGGTCGCCATAGCCGGAACGCTCGATCTCGCTCAGCAGCTCATAGCCTTTGGCGAGGCGGTGAGGCGATTGCCAGCCGGTGACAGCCTGCAGGAAGGCTCGAGCTTCTTCGAGGCTGGCTTCAACTTCGCGCAGCCGCAGAAGGGCCTGGGCCCGGTAAAGATGGAGACGGTAATCAAGCCAGAGGTTCCTGTCAAGGGAGATTTGTCGGCGTAGTTCTTCGTATCTCTCCAGCACTTTCTGCGGCTGGTTGGTGTAGAGGTAGCCGCGGCAGCGCAGGAGGAAGATGCCGCTGAGCTTGTGAAAGACGAAGTCTGTCCCGTCACCGTAGGCACCTTTGAGCGGCTCAGCCAGGGCAATGGCGTGCTCGATGGTACGCTCGAAGCGCAACGCGTCCCCAGCGATGGCGTACATCTGACTGAGGTAGGCGCTGGTGAAGGCCGCTAGCGGTCTGCTGATCTTGAGGGCGAGGTCGCGCGCCTCCTCCAGTGCATTGATGGCCTCGCTGCGGCGCCCGATACGCTTAAGCTCTACACCTAGCTTTTGCAGGGCATGGGCTGTCAGCACCGGGTCCTCAGCCTGCCGCGCAGCAGTAAGCATCTCTTCAAAGCTGCTGCGGGCGCGATCATAGCGACGATGCTCATAGTGCATGAGTCCAACAAGGCTGTAGTACTCGATGACTAGCTTCTGCAGACGACGCTCGAGACGCAAGGGTGGAGGCAGCTCGCTGCGACTGGCCTCTAGAAAGCGCCCGAGACGCTGCACTTGCTGCTCTACTTCCGTGAGGGGAGCCAGGCGCCTCATGGCCAACGTCTGACTGAGCAGGGCCTCGGCTACAGAGAGGCTCTCTTCAAAAAGATGGTTTTTGGTAGGAAGGGAGTCCTGGGGATTGAAGGGATCATAGGAGGAGAGTCCGAATTCCCACGGGGGGATCTCCAGCAGCTCGCAGAGACGACGGAGGGTGTTCGGGTCGGCAATGCGTTTCTTGCCATATTCAATGGCCTGCACATAGCGCCAGTCGACGCCTACTCCTCCGCGAGCCCGCGGCCAGCGTTCCGCCAGTTCTTGCTGCGTCAGGCCACGTCGCTCGCGATAGTGCCTGATGGTTTTGCCGTAATGGTAGCCACCCGCGCTCATGCCGGTCTCCTTTCTTCTCTTCTGCTCGCTTGACCAGATAACAGGTTCGTTGTTCCCCAGGGGCCTTCTCCGTACTAACTAGTCTGTTTGTATGCAAAGATGTAAAGGGATTCTATGCTTCTGTATAGAAGCCATCGCATGCTCCGATGAGGATTGTAGCATAGTTGGCGATGATAGAAAAGTTATGCTTTCTGTGGGCATCTTGTGTAACAGGAGGCAAAATGATGTATGAGAGCGAGATCGCACGGCTCAGAAAGCGCCTGGAGGACGAGTATGAGGCCGCTCGTCGCGGCCTGACGGGCCTGGCTGCAGGGGCAGCCCAGCATCGCTTTATTACAGCCCGTATTCGCAACATGGAGCGCTGCCACAAGCGCCTGGCCCAACTGGTTGGCGAGGAGCGTGCGACGGCGATCGCTCTGGAGGTCTGGCGGACCAGATAAAACCCCCAGGGCTGACCCCTGCTGAGAAGTCCCCGCCTCACTGCTCTCGCTGTCCATTCCTCTATTTCACCGATTCCATGATTATTGCCAGGTCTCGCGGTGCTGATCAACAGAGGGATCACCTGCTTCAGATGGCTCGCCATCAGGGGACAGGAAAGAGGACGGGCGCTGTCGGGGCGGTGATCCCCGCTCATTTCCGGGCATCTCCAGCGGGTGAAAAGCCTGCAGACTCTCCAGGCCAGCTGACTCATTTGGGCAGCCGTTGCTGATAGATCGGCGGGCGACCGAGGAAGGAGCCAGAGCAGGATGGACCCAGGGCAGCCTGGCCTGGCTCCTGCACAATCTACACCTGCTTCTCGGCCCCCTCTTCTTGACGCTGACGCCGGCTGATCTCTGTAGCCTGGACAGACTGCTCGCCAGCAGCACGCTGGCGGAAGACCGGCTCTGGCTGGACGATAGCCTTCCGATTGCTCTCCTGGCCTTGTGCCTGGTGATCATCGGCGCTCTGATCAGCAGCAGATTGCGGACCGTGGCCAGGCAGCTTGCGCTGACCAGCCTGGCTGCTACCTCCTTGCTCAACCATACAGATCGGATCACAACGCCGTTCCCCTGGTTTCTCTCTCCGCCAGCCTGGTATTGGTTGGTTCCTTCATGCCTGCTCCCCTGCGGCTGCTCATGCCTGAGCTGGCGACAACCGGGCGAGCTTAACTTGAAGCCGGTCAGTGGGAAGAGACTATAATTTGAGCAGGCAAAGCAATACACGGCCACGCAAAGGAGACCCCAGATGGCTCAAGCTGTGACGCAGATGGTCACATTCCCTTCGGAAGGGAGACAGCTCGCCGCATTTCTGGCATTACCGACCGCAAGCAGCGAGCAAAGAGAGGAAGGGAAGGGACCCTATCCCGGCGTAGTGGTCATCCACGAGATCTATGGTCTCAATGATAACATCAAAGACATCGCCATGCGTCTGGCTGCCGAGGGCTATGCAGCTCTGGCTGTCGACCTCTTCTCAGCAGGAAACCGCACCGTCTGCATGTTCCGTCTGATGAGCGGCTTCATCCTCAATTCGCTCAATCATCGCGGTGTGCGTGACCTGCGGCATGCCCTCGATTTCCTGGCGCAGCAGCCGGCGGTCGATGGTCAGCGGCTCGGAGCCATTGGCTTCTGCATGGGGGGTAGTCTGGCCATCGCCTGGGCCTGTACCGACAGCCGCCTGCGGGCGATCGCCCCTTTCTACGGCATGAATCCGCGTCCCCTGGAAGCCGTCAGGCGCGCCTGTCCAGTGGTTGGCTCCTATCCCGAGCAAGATTTCACGGCGGCGGCTGGTCGCAAGCTCGACGAGGTCCTCGATCGCTACCAGATCCCGCACGACATCAAGATTTATCCGGGAGCCAGACACTCCTTCTTTAACGATCGTGGTTCCAACTATCACCCCGTCGCTGCGCAGGACTCCTGGCAGCGCGTACTGAGCTTCTTCCGCGAGCATGTCCTGGCGCCTCGTTCCCAGGCTCTCCAGTGAGCGGGCCGAACGGAATTGAGGCATGGGCTTGCGCATTGCATTGCGAGGTATGTTCTGTCCCCCAATAAGGAGAGCAAGAAGCAATGGATTTCACCTATTCGGAGAGAGTCAACGAGCTGCGACAGCGTCTCCTCGACTTTATGGAGCGCTATATTTATCCCAACCAGGAGACCTATCGCAGGCAGATAGAGGCCTCTGGTAATCCCCATCACCATGCAGAGATCGTCGATGAACTCAAGCAAAAAGCCAAAGCTGAGGGCCTCTGGAACCTCTTCATGACCGATCCGCGCTACGGGCCGGGCCTGAGCAACCTGGAGTATGCTCCGCTGGCCGAAATCATGGGGCGCGTCAGTTGGGCCTCGGAAGTCTTCAACTGCGCGGCGCCCGACACCGGCAACATGGAGATTCTGGCTGAATTCGGCACGCCGGAGCAGAAAGAGCAATGGCTCAAACCATTGCTAGAGGGTGAGATTCGCTCGGCTTTTGCCATGACCGAGCCGGATGTGGCCAGCTCGGACGCCACTAATATTCAATTGACCATTGAGCGTCAGGGAGACGAATACGTCCTTAACGGGCGCAAATGGTGGATCTCGGGAGCGGCGCGCCCGCGCTGCAAGATCTTCATCGTCATGGGCAAGACCGACCCTCATCACCCCGACCGTCACCGCCAGCAGAGCATGATTCTTGTGCCGCGCGACACGCCAGGCGTGACCATTGTACGCAGCCTGCCGGTGATGGGCTATCTCGATAACGAGAGCCACTGCGAGGTCCGCTTTGAGAATGTACGCGTGCCAGCGAGCAACCTGCTTGGCGAGGAGGGCAGCGGCTTCGCCATTGCCCAGGCGCGCCTGGGGCCGGGCCGCATCCACCACTGCATGCGAGCCATAGGAGCGGCCCAGTATGCCCTGGAACTGATGTGCCGCCGGGCCCAGGCGCGAGTCGCCTTTGGCAAGCCGCTGGCAGAGCAGGGCGTCATTCAGGAATGGATTGCCCAGTCGCACCTGGAGATTGAACAGGCGCGCCTGCTGACGCTCAAGGCGGCCTGGATGATGGATACCCTGGGCAAGAAGGCGGCGCAGAAAGAGATCGCCATGATCAAGATTGTCGCGCCCACTGTAATGACCAATGTTGTAAATCGGGCAATCCAGGTTTTTGGGGCAGCGGGCCTCTGTGACGACTTCCCGCTGGCCTCCATGTGGGCCCACGGGCGTACCCTGCACATCGTCGACGGTCCCGATGAAGTGCACAAGCGCTCGCTGGCGCGTCTGCTCCTGCGCGAGCAGCGCCTTCCGCAGGCGTAGCCGAGCTGACTGGAGGCGGCTGCAGCCACGGCCTTCACCAGTGCTGGGACTGGCACCTTCGCCGGTCTCAGCTTGCCTGGCCGCTTTGGCGGGCGGTGCTGGCAGCGGAGACCGGGGCGGCGCTGGCCAGGCCGACACTGAGCAGGTCCTGTAGCTCATTCCAGGCATAGGCCAGGGGGGCCTGACGATAGCCCGCCTCGCCGCGTCCCACCTGGATACTGAGGCTACCGATGGTAGCCTTCCAGGTGCGTCGCCCCGTCCGGCGCACAAGCTGCTTGTGGGCGGCATATTTGAGATAGTGACGGGCAAGCCGGCGCACGCTGCGGGCCTTGAGCAGACGCCGATCGACCTGCCTGCCGGCCCGCTTCAGCTGCAGCGCCTGGCGGTTGATGGCCGTGACCAGCTCATCCAGGGTGAAAGAAGCACGCCCCTCCTTGCTGCGCTGGACGAGGAAGCCGCTGGCGAGCTGGGTGCAGGTGAAGTGCGCGCTCAGCAGCCAGGCGCGGCGGATGCGCTCGTGCAGCTCGCGCTGTGGGAGCTGTGGGGCGCGCTCGATGCTCGGGGCCAGGCTCACAAAGACGCGCTTGCGGCGTCTTACGGTCATAAAATCATACATGATAGCAATAGGCACCACGCGAGTTTCGGGCGGCCCCCCGCGCAAGAGGCGATGGGGAGCTGCGGTAATTGGACCAACGCGGCCATCAGGTGAGAGCTGACCTTCCGGCGCTCCCCAGAGCGAACCGCCACGGGCGAGCCAGGCTGAAAGAACGGTAAGCTGCTGCCTCAGTTCTTCCAGCACCCGGTTCTTGACGCGTAGATAGACCTCTGGCTGGAAGATTTCGGCTCCGCTCAGGCGGCGCAGAATGGTTCGATAATGCCAGGAGAGGAGGCCCGATAAGGGTGCGGTGGCCAGGCGCTGTGCCTGCTCGCCAACGCTGTGCGCCCACTGCTGCAAGAAGGCCGGGCTGAGAATCTCGCCCGCCGGGCGATCTCCCTCGCCCTGAAGGGCATTGCGCAGCCAAAGCTCGATTGGGCGCAGGTGAATGTTTTCGATCGGACGCAGACCGATGAAGCGCAGCAGGCCCCCCAGCGACAACAGCCCCAGCAGACGCGAGAGCCAGCCCGGCTCTGGAACAATACGGCTGAGAAAGCGTGGCGCGAAGGCGTCGCTGCGGATGGCAAAGAGCACATCGTGGGTGATGGCCCGCCAGCTCCAGCGTGCCAGGATGGTGGGGACCTCGATCATCGGGTCGACGTCGCGTTTGTGGGCCATTGCAAAGTAGACAGGCCCATGTGCAGGTAGGTGCTCCAGGCCGTGAAATTCGATCTTGTGGAAGAGCCGGACACCTATCCAGAGGATGCCTGCGATCAAAACCCGGCTGCAGGCGGCAAGCACTGCTGCAAGATGTCTCATGATGACTCCTTGCTTCACCAGCTAGCTGGCGGAGTTGGTTGATGTCGCAGGATGGGCTATTTGGCTGTGAGTGTGCTGTGGTGGTTAACTGCAAGGCGCCGGGCCGGGTGCCTGCAGAGATCAGGCATTTGCGCGCTTTCAAGCGCTTCTTCTTTCAGGATAGCCGATGTAGACGAACAGCGTCAACCTTGGCCAGAGATGCGCTGCTGCTTATGAGGCAGCGCAGGGCCATACCAAAGGCTGCAGGCCCCCTGTGGAAACGACCTCACCAACAGTGGAGTGGGGATGATCAGGGCCTGCCAGGGCAGGTATCACCAGGAGCTGAGGCCGCTGGCGCCTGCCCGTGGCGCTGGTATCTATCAGGACATGACGCCGCCGCCGTCAATGTTGATGGCCTGTCCGTTGATGCCCTTGCTGCTATCCAGGGCCAGAAAGACGGCAATGGCGGCCACTTCCTCTGGCTCGATGAGACGGTTCTGAGGGCTGCTGCGCGCCAGGCTCTGGCGAGCCTGCTCTTCGCTCATGCCCGTATGGGCCATGATGTTGCTGACACTGGCATCGGTCATGGGCGTGTTGACATAGCTGGGGCAGATGGCGTTGACCGTGATGTTGTAGGGCAGCAGCTCGACGGCGAGGGCGCGAGTCAGGCCAAGGACGCCGTGTTTGGAGGCCGTGTAAGCGGCAATGTAGCGCCCGCCAACACGTGAGGCGATGGAGGCGATGTTAATAATGCGCCCGTAACGCTGCTCGACGAGCGTGGGCACAAAGGCTTTGCAGACGTAGTAGACCCCGGTCAGATTCACCGCGAGCAAGCGATGCCAGAGTTCATCGGGGTGGTTGAGGAATTTGTGACTGCCAGCAATGCCAGCGTTGTTCACCAGGATATGGACGCCGCCCAGACCTGTGCGCAGCTCGTTGGCCATACGCTCGACCTGGGCCGGGTCGGTCACGTCGCAGGTCGTAAAGACGCAGCGCCGACCTTGGGCCTCAATCTGGGTTGCGAGCTGCTCAAGCTCGCTGCTGCTGCGCGCGCAGATGCCCACATCGGCCCCGGCCTCGGCCAGGGCCAGGGCGATGGCGCGCCCGATGCCTTTGCTGGCTCCTGTGACAATGGCTCGCTTGCCGGCCAGTGGAAGGTGCTGCAGTAACTCAGTCATCGTTGGCTGATCCTCTCCTGTCCAATAAGTAGTCGCTATGACATGCCTCGCTGAGGCAGGCACGCTGGACTGACTGGCTAGAGCTGGCTCGGCTCGTTGAGTATGCCCCGCTGGCTCGTCAGAGTGGGGGAAACCGAACCGAGCGAAAGTGTGGGGAGCCGCCTGCGCTGCGCGTCGTGCATGCTGGCTGTATGAGCTTGAGGAGAGAAGGCCCTGTCAGCCAGTTCCTCCTCTGAGGCGGCGCTCGCGGTTGCTCCTCTTGCAGTATGCCACAGGGAGCGCTGCTTTTCCAGTTGGCGCCTGGCTCTGTTGGAACACCGTACCGCCTGGTGGATCATTCGCCGATGTTCTATACTAGCCAGAGAGAAAGCGAGAGTTGAAAGCTGCTGCCTCTCTCTGCCCTTCATGCATGCATGCATGCATGAGGGTATCCTATACAGCTCACAGACTCTCGACTCACTCAGGCTTCGCTGCGAGAGAGGAGGACGGTAAGATGCCAGTCTCTTTGGAGGGGGCGCGCCGCATTTACGAGGCCCTCAAGGCCTGTGATATCAAGCTGGTCTCGGCTTTGCCTGAGACCTGGCTTGTTCCCTTGCTGCGTCTGGTAGAAGCGGATCAGGAGATGCGCCTTGTCCAGGTGGCCAGAGAGGAGGAGTCGATCGGCATTGCGGCAGGGGCCTACTTTGCTGGCCTGCCTTCAATCCATGTGATGCAGAACCACGGCTTCCTGGCGGCCATTAATCCGCTGGTCTCGCTGGCCATGCTGTATAAAATCCCTGTGCTGCTGTTAATCAGCTATCGTGGCTCCTGGGGCGAAAGGGACCCCTGGCAGACGCAGGGAGGGCTGCTCACAGAGCCAGTGCTGCGAGCGTTGACGATCCCCTACTACTGCCTGCGCCGAGAGGATGATCTGACCCGGCGCCTCAAGGAGGCTCAGGCGCTGGCTCTCTCGGCCCTGCATCCGGTGGCAGTCCTGTTGACGCGTGAAGTGCTCTGGGAGGATGAGGAGCCGTAGCCAGTGGTCTTCCCGTGTGTGGATACTTTTCAAGTCAGATGACGAGCGGAAGGGGAGCAAACAACATGTTGCGTGTGGACGCCCTGCGGGAGATTTATCCCGAGCTAGAGCAGCATATTGTGGTCACGATTATGGGGGCGGTCGCCGCCGAGCTGTATGCTCTTGGCCATCGACCCAACTTTTTCTATATGGAGCATTCAATGGGGTTGGCCTCGTCCTTGGGTCTGGGCCTGGCCCTTGCCCTGCCGGGGCGGCAGGTGGTCGTTCTCGATGGCGATGGCTCGCTGCTGATGAATCTTGGCACCCTCACGACGCTGGCTCGCTACCGGCCCCCGAATTTGCTCCATATTGTCTTTGACAATAGCAGCCTGGTCTCGGTAGGGGGCTTCCCCACGGCGACCGCCAGCGGTACCAATCTGGCGGAGATGGCTCGGGCGGCTGGCGTGCCGCGCGTGCTGGAGGCAGAGACACCTGCCCAGTTCCGCACGGCGGTGACACAGGCCCTGGCTCGCCCGGTGATGACAACCCTGGTGGCCAGAGTGGAGGCGAGCGGTCCGGCCTCGTATCGACTCGATCTGGATTTATTAGAAAACCGTTTTCAGTTCAAACGCTATCTCGACTCGCTGCGCTCTTCCTCTTGATTGACCGATCGCAGACACTCAGGGTTCCAGGCCATGCTCTTCTCTTTCTTTCTTTGGACGATGAGGGAACTAAGCCTGTCATTGCACGCCTCGGCTGTCTGCCTCATCAGCCACTTCCCATGAAAATTGAATAGCCTAAAAAGGGGCGCGCCCACACGCAATCAGTAAGGCTACTGAGCAGCCAGGAGTGGGCGCGCCCAGGTGTGCCCTTGGGCTGTGGTAGCGGGTCAGGGTTCGGCTCAGGTCGACGAGCGTGCCGTCTGCAGCGTGCGCCAGATCTTTTCTGGCGTTAGCGGCATGTCGATCTCCTTGATGCCGAGGGGAGCCAGAGCATCGAGGACAGCATTCACAATGGCCGGTGGGGCGCCGATGGTGCCCGATTCGCCGATGCCCTTGGCGCCGAGCGGATTATTCGGAGAAGGCGATTCCACAAAATCGCTGGTAAAGGGAGGGAGCATCGTCGCCAGGGGCAGCGCATAGTCCTGTAGAGTTCCGCTAATGAGCTGGCCATGCTCATCGTAGAGTACCTGCTCATAGAGAGCCTGGCCGATGCCCTGAGCCAGGCCGCCGTGGAGCTGGCCCTCAGCCAGTGTATGGTTGAGAATGCGGCCCGCATCGTCGACAGCCACGTAACTCAGCGGGTGCACCTCGCCGGTCTCGGTGTCGATCTCGACGACCGCCATATGGGCGCCGAAGGAGAAGGTGGGACCGGCAGCGAAGTCACGGCGGGCTGCCAGACCCGTGATCGGCTGACCGGTAAGCGGGTCGGGAGGTTCTGGCTCAAGCAGAGCGGGCTGTTCCTCGGCCAGGCGCGCCAGCTCTCCCAGGGTCAGAGAGCGCGTTGGCGCCCCCTGGACCATCACGCGTCCGTTCTGAAGCACTAGATCGGCGGGGGCGGCTTCCAGCGCGTGCGAGGCCAGGCGCAGGACCTTCTCGCGCACAGCCTGAGCAGCCAGGAGCACTACTGAGCCGCCCATCTGGGTCACGCGGCTGGCAAAGGTTCCGATGCTGAAGGCTGGTAGTCGGCTATCGTTGAGGTGCACCTCGACGTGTTCGGGTGCTATCTGCAGGACCTCGGAGGCGATCTGCGTGAAGGCGGTCACGTGGCCCTGGCCGGTGGAGGAGACGCCGCTTTCGACCACAACGGTGCCGTCGGGCCGAATGCGCACGGTGGCCGCCTCGCGTGGCTGGCCTCCTTCATCGCCAGAGATTTCGGTAAAGGTCGCCAGTCCAATACCGAGCAGGCGCGGATCACCAGAGGCGCGACGCTGGCGCTGCCGGGCCCGCCAGCCCTCATAGTCGGCCAGCTCCAGCAGACGGTCAAAGGCAGCCTGATAGTTGCCGCTATCGTAGCGCTGGCCGGTGACGGTCTCGTAGGGGAAGGATTCGGGCGAGATCATGTTGCGCCGTCGCACCTCGACGGGATCAAGGCCCAGCTCAGCAGCGATGCGATCGATGACGCGCTCGATGATATAGGTTGCTTCCGGGCGGCCAGCGCCGCGATAGGCCATCGTCGGAACCTTATTGGTGAAGACGCCGATCACTGTGCTCTCGACAGCCTCCACCTGATAGGCGCCGCAGACGAGGCGTGGAGTACGGATCGGAACAAGGGCCGTGATACCGAGGAGAAAAGCGCCCAGGTCAGCAATGTTGCGCAGGCGCAGGGCCAGCAGCCGCCCATCATCTTGATAGGCTGCCTCCACGTAGTTGATCTGGCCTCGCCCGTGGGTCTGAGCTTGCAGATTCTCGCGCCGTGTTTCAATCCATTTCACCGGACGGCCCAGGCGGTGCGCGAGGGCTGCGCAAACCAGTTCTTCGCCGCCGAGGCGCGTTTTGGCACCGAAACCGCCGCCACTCATGGCGTTGTGCACATGAACATGGCGATGATCCAGACCCAGCGCTTCCGCCAGGACCTGGTGGGCCTGGTAAACCGCCTGCGAGGAGAGCCAGGCGCTCAGCTGGCCCGTCTCTGGATCGTAGTCAAAGAGACAGGCGCGGTTCTCTAGCGAGGAAGGGGCCAAACGCTGGTTTTCCAGGCGCAGACGGGTGACATGGCTGGCACGGGCAAAAGCCTCCTCAACGTTGCCGGCCTTCAGCGGCATCTCGAAGGCCACATTGCTGCCAAACTCTGGGTACAGTAATGGGGCATCGGCGGCCAGAGCGGCCTCGGGGTCGCTGACCGCCGGCAGCGGCTCGTAGTCGACCTCGACCAGGTCAAGGGCATCGGTGGCAACGGCCAGGCTCTCGGCGACGATGACCGCCACTGGCTCTCCAACGTAGCGTACCCTGTCCTTGGCCAGCGGCTGCTTCTCTGGACGCTTGACACCAGGCACTGGTACGGCAAAGATCGGCGGCAGCTCTGTCAGATCGGCGGCGCTGAAAGCCGCTACCACGCCCGGCAGGCTGCGCGCTTCGTCGAGGCGGATACCCTCGATGATGGCATGGGCATAAGGGCTGCGTACGAAAACTGCATGCAGTATGGGCGGGCGTCCGTTCAGCCTGATGTCATCCACAAAGCGTGCACGCCCGGTGATCAGGTCGTAGTCCTCTAGGCGGCGTCGGATTTCTGCCGGCTGCTTCATGGTCATGCTCATGCAAATGATCCTTCTGCGTGATGTTTCTCTGACCAGAGGTGGAATCCATCCAGGGGCTGTAGTTTATTATAAGATATCAATCCGGTCTCTCCTTAGCAGCAACCTGGCTGAGCGCTGTCCCTTCTCACTCGACTCTCCCGCTTGCTGTCTACCGCCGCCCGCTGAGAACAGGGTACTGCATCTTGAAACGTATGATATGATCGAACTGATCCACGGGAAGAACAGGAATCCTGACTAATCTTTCAGCCGTTGCCACGTGTCAGCATAAGGGGCGGCTCTTGTGGAGGTGCCACCACAGGGGGCCGAAAGGGAGGAGCAGCCTTTTGTCCTTCCAGCCTCCTACCTGCTGCACGGAGCAGAGGCATGAAATGCTCTTCATTATAGATGAAGTATTGAGAAAAGAAAGTAGAGTAAGAAAAGGAGCGTAGGAAGCGTGAAAGGTACCAGATCGAGAGATACGCTGGCCGAGCCGACAGTGCTGGCCATCGATGTGGGGACCTCTTCGGTGCGAGCCATGCTTGTTGATGCGCGGGGCGAAGCGGTACCGGGAACACTGACGCAGTATCGTTATCAGCTCAGCACTTCAGCCGAAGGGGAAGCCACGATCGATGGCGATAGGCTTGTTGAGCTGGTTGCCAGGACGATCGATGGGGTACTGGAGGCTGCTGGAGTAATTGCCCAGACCATTGCCGCAGTGGCGACCGACACCTTCTGGCACAGCCTGATCGCTGTTGATGCCCAGGGGCAGCCTTTGCTGCCGCTCATCACCTGGGAAGACACGCGCGCGCATGCGGCGGCGGCTGAGTTGCGCGCTCTGCTGGACGAGCGAGCTATTCACCGTCGCACGGGGGCTCCGCTGCAAAACAGCTACTGGCCGGCCCGGCTGCGCTGGCTGGCGCGGACGCGTCCTGCGCTCCTGCAGGAAAGTGCCCAGTGGCTTTCCTTTGGCGAGTTTCTCCATCGGCGCTTGTTAGGACACTCGGTCTGCAGCCTCTCGATGGCCTCGGGGACGGGTCTGCTGAATCTGCGGAGCCTCAGCTGGGATGAGGACCTGCTGCAGGCTCTGGCGGTTCGTCGCGAGCAGTTTCCGGCGCTCGGTGATCTGCGCAACGCCTTGCAAGGACTGCGCCCTCTCTATGCTCAGCGCTGGCCGCTGCTGAAAGATGTGCTCTGGTTCCCCGCTGTTGGTGATGGGGCGGCGGCAAACGTCGGTTCGGGCTGTGTGGTGAGTGCGCGCTATGCCCTGACCATTGGCACCTCCAGCGCGCTGCGGGTGACTGTACCGGCGGACAGCGTTGAGCCGCCGCCTGGTCTCTGGCTCTATTTACTGGATGCGCGCCGGGCCTTGCTAGGGGGGGCGTTGAGTGAGGGTGGCAACCTGTTATCCTGGCTGGCGGAGGTGCTGCGTCTCCCTCCTCTAGACGAAGTGGAGCCGCTGGTCTCGGCTGTGCCGCCTGATAGTCACGGTCTGACCATCTTGCCGTTTCTGGCAGGTGAGCGCAGTCCTGGCTGGCATGCCAATGCTCGCATGACCATCTCGGGCCTGCATCCGAAGCTGCGCCCGGTGGATCTTCTGCGGGCGGCGATGGAGGCCCTGGCTTACCGCCTGGCCGTTGTCTACGAGCGCCTCAATACTCAGCCGCAGCTGCGCGAGGGAGGAACGCAAATCGTTGGCAGTGGGGGCGCGCTCTTGCGCTCGCCGACGCTACAGCAGATCATTGCTGATGTCCTGGGTGAGCCTCTCTATCCCTTGCGCGTTCGTGAGGCTGCCGTGCGTGGGGTCGCTCTGCTGGCGCTAGAAGCGCTGGGACTCGTTCCCGACGTGGCTCAGATCCCTCCGCCTCTGGCGGCCCCTGTGGGGCCTGATCGCGCACGCGGCGAGCGCTATCGCCAGGCCCTTGCACGCCAGCAGCAGCTCTACAATCTCCTGCTGGCCGGCGATGGCCAGACCTCACCCTGACGCCATCCTGAGCTGATGAACGGAAAGGAGTGCCCTGCCATGTCTGGAGAGGCGCCACTGATTCGCCTCAAGCGCGTCTACGAGGAGGCGATGGAGAGTGATGGAACGCGGGTACTGGTCGAGCGGCTCTGGCCACGTGGTCTCTCTCGGGAGCGGGCGCGGATCGATCTCTGGCTCAAAGATGTGGCTCCCAGTGATGAGCTGCGCCGCTGGTTTGCCCATGATCCCCAGAAATTTCCCGAGTTTCGTCGGCGCTATGAACAGGAACTGCACGACCGGGAGACGGCACGTGCCGCGCTGGCCCATCTTCTGGAGCTGGCCCGGCGCGGGCCGCTGACCCTTGTCTACTCGGCACGGGATAGCGAGCATAACAATGCGGTGGTCCTGCGCGACCTCTTAGAGCGCGGCGAATAGGCTCCGAGCTGAGTTCTGCTATAGGCGCATTTCAACTGCTGGCTGACTGCAAATCCCTGGCCTGATCCGATGCAGGTGAGCAGTCAAGAGCACGGCAGTGCTGCAATTCACCAGGATGCGAGCGAGTGATTGCAGACGCTTGGGCTGCGCTCCTTCTCCTCCTCTGCGGCCCGGCTGCCAGTATAAGACTTTTGTTTTGTGCACTTCCCCGGCTGGGTGGCGACTCACGTCCAATAATAATGGATGCTCCTTTTCCTGCCGTGCTCTCTAACTCTAAAGGGAAGGTCTCTCTCGCTTCATACGCTGTGCCAGAGAGCCTGCTCCTTTGGAGCAGCGCGCGAGCGCGGTGGCCGTGTCCTTCTCAGAGAGAAGTAGTACTGTTATCCCTCTGACCAGTTAAATGTTGGATTCTGGAATTTCTCTCGGTAGACTCACGAGTGGCGCCAGAGAGAATGTGGTTGATGCACTGGTGAAGCAACAGCACGAAAGGGAGAAAATTATGAAAATCCAGCAATTCAAGTACCTCCACTGCTCAGAGGATCATGAAGAAGGAATTATTCTGGTTGATCCAGAGACCGAATCCATTCCGGTCACGGATGAGCGTGGAAATGTACTCTATTATTGCATGGGAGGACAGCACGTATTTTCTTCCGATATGAATGGGCTGATCATGCAGAGCCTCCTGGATGACGAGTAAATCGCAGATTCATCGATCTAGCGATAGAGCGAAGAGACAGAGGAAGCCCGTCTCACACCCATCATAGACGCCACACCACACCCACTTCTGGCCACACAGCCGACGCGCAGGGCTGAGCGCCCGACCCTGCGCGTCTCTTTCTTTCTCTGTAGCGCTTTCATGTCTGGAGCTGCCTGGTTGGGCAGTCAGTACAGCGGGATTGATGAGGTGAAAGGGACCTGAACTGCCTGGCCCGGCCCCAGAGCCCAGAGAGTGCTGGGCAGTGGTAGGCACGCCGGCACTGCCTAATCGATGCTCAACAGCCAGCGCAGGCGCTCGCGGTTGCGGCGCAGGCGGTCGATCAGATTATGATTGAGACGATAGATTTCCTTGATATCGCTAAACTCATCGGAGCAGCGCAGGATGATCTCGCGAGGTTTCAGGCCACAATAGTAGAGCAAGTAGGCGAGGCGCCGCTCGCGCTCATGGGGGAGCAGGCTCTGGATCGATTCCCAGGTATAGTTTCTTTCTTCGTCGCCGAATTCCTCCTCTTCATTGAGTAGCACTGAGGTCTCCGGTTGAGGCAAGGCGATCTCCTGCCGACGTTGATAGCTGCGCAGCATATCGATAATGACGCCGTGGAGCGTGGCATGCAGGTAGCTGAGCACGGCCTTCAGGCTGGGAAACTCGGGGGGATGTTCCTGTACTGCCTGCCAGAAACGGCTGAAGGTCAAAGCGACATAGTTTTCTTCAGAATCATGCTGCAGCGCCTGGCCCATACCTGGGTGGGTGCGCAGCCAAAGGCGAACGGTTTCGCTCAGACATTGCTGTAGCACGGTCCAGGCCTGGTCGGTCTGTTGCTCAACCGCCCGGCGAAATAGCTCCAGGCAATAGCCTTCATCCCCTGGTTGGTGCCGGCGCGAGCGCTGCAATTCCAGGGTGCAGTAGTTGGCCAGCACGGTGAGGTTGAGTTCGCTTAGCGTCTCTTCCATGTTTGTTGTCCCCGCTGTTCTCGCTCAGCAGCCCTATAGTACGATGCATTCCCATAATCAGCAGTCTCTGCTTAGCCGGTTCTGTGGAGTGGAAGGACCTACCGGTAAAAGAAGATCTGCATCTATGGATCTTCTGGCGGAAAAACCATTTCAAAAATACAATAGCTCATCCATTATAGGCATGGTAGTGCTCACCCCAGGTTTAAAGAAGAGAAGAATAGAACGGAGCGGCGCCCCTGGTCCTGCTCTGGTATTTGGTCAGTTAACGACAGAACTTTCTTCGAGAATAACCGAATGTGCAAGAGTTTGTCAAGCGAGGACTGTCTGCAGGAAATAACGCTTTTCTTCTCTTTCGACGCTCTGAGAGAGCCGGGCCTTGGAAAGCTATTGTACTTTAGCAGTATTTTGTGAGAAAATTGTATTATGGTTGGAAGTGTGAGGCGTTCCCCGGCCTCAGCCTCGGCCTCGGGAGCGCCGGTCTGGTTCGGTGAGTCTAAGGAAGGAAAGAAGGGTGGAAAGAGAGATGCGACGGTGGAACTTGTACCTGGTGCTTCTCTGGTGGGCGACGAGTCTTGTGCTCTTGAGCGGTTGTGGCAGTGCTGCATTGCCGGCCCTGCCTGGTGGATCGGGGAGAGAGGCTTCTCCGACGGTGGAGTCGGGCGTGAGGCCGAAGATTGTGGCCTCTGCGCCTGTTGGAGGGGAAGGACCGACGCCGACCGCGGCTCCGATCTCAGCTCCTCTGGCTTCGCCTACGGCGACGGTGGTGCCGACGAGGCCGGTGCAGGCCTCGATTGTCAGCGTGGCTCTAAGCTTTTATGCCGCTGTCCAGGCTCAGGACTACGCTCGGGCCTATAGTTACCTGGCCAATGATGTTACCATTAATCCCACGGGTGATCGTCCTCAGCCCCTGACCAGGGATCACTTTGTGCAGACGGCGCGCTCGCTGGATGAGACGATGGGCAAGGTCACGGCTTTTTCGGCTGAGATTGATGCCAATAGTCCTACGATCATTATCATGACAATTTCTCGTAGCAATCTCGCGGCCTATCACTCGCATTTGGTTTTCAAGGATCTGGGCGGGAGTTGGAAGATTGCCTCGCTTGATAGAATCTAAGCCGGGGCGGCGCCGCTGCTGGCGTTCAGCCCTGGCCAGCCGCGGTGGAGTAGAGGTGAGGGGGCTGGCTGGTCGGCTGACTGTCTGATGGGGTGCTGTCCGGATTCTGCCTGCTAGTAAAGGAGCGAGCTGATCTTGTTTCGACCGGTTTTGGCAACGCTCGGCTATATTCTGTCGCCGGATCGCCAGCAGGTGCTGATGATTCAGCGCAACAAGCGTCCTGATGACCTGCATTTTGGTAAGTACAATGGCCTGGGCGGACGGCTGGAGCCGCATGAGGACATTGTGAGCGGTATGCGGCGTGAGATCCGGGAGGAGTCTGGTCTGGAGGCGGAAGAGCTGGTCCTGCGGGGGACGATCTCCTGGCCAGGTTTTGGCAAGAACGGCGAGGATTGGTTTGGCTTTATTTTCCGCATTGAGCGCTGGTCTGGGCAGCCACATGCTGGCAACCATGAGGGGACGCTGGTGTGGGTGCCGTTGGCCGAGCTGGAGAGGCTGCCGCTCTGGCCTGGCGATCGCTACTTCCTGTCGATGGTTTTCGATGATGATCCGCGGGCTTTTCATGGCTGTATGCCTTATCACAATGGTCAGCCGCAGGGCTGGTCTTATGTGCGGGTTTAGGTGAGGGTAGTGGTAGGGTGGTGGTCCGTCGGCGGCTTGGCCTGAAGGGGGTATCTTGTTCCACCTGCTGCCTGCCCGCTGTGGCGGACCGCCAGTTGAGCCATCCAAGACCAACAGAAGGCTGCTCACCTTCCCCATCGGTCCGGCGGGGGGCCGAACGCGAGGTGAGCAGCCTTCTGCCTCGGGTCGTCGGGGGAGAAGGGAGAAGTATCTGCTGAGCACCTGGAGGATGTTCCTCTCCTGACTGGTGCCTTGTCGCTCTTCTCTCCCCGGAGAGAGCCAGCAGATTGGGCTGGCGCTGCTGCGGACGTGTGAGTTGGTGGGCCTCTCAGGCAACCGTGCTTGAAGCCGGCGCCGGGGCCGCTTTGAGTATATAGCCAGTCTCCAGGATCGAGACGATATTGATACCAAAGATGCGCAGCTTGATGCGCACGCGCGAGAGCACGTTGCGGATAGGGCGCGTGGCCTGTTCCCAGGTGCCGTCTTCGAGGGACTTGAGCAGGTTGGCGCGGCAGCGCTCAATGGTGCGCTCGGTGACCTCGCCGTGATAGAAGTGGGCGAAGAGCACCTCGTACGGGCAGTAGTAGGGGTAGGAGTCCAGCAGCGGGCGAAGGACGTTCATCTCATTGTTGGTGAACTGCTGCTGGAGCACCAGCGCTGGTTGTTTATCGAGATAGGTGAGGCAGGAGAGGGTGCCAAAGGCCGTATTGAGGGCGAGGACATACCCTTCTGGGAGCACGCCATGCAGCGTGTAGTGCTTGATGTGCTCGCGATCGTGAACAAGTTTACGTGCGACGCGGGCCTCTTCTCGGCAGGCGATCATTTGCATGGCGATTCTCCTTGTTCGTTGCTGCATATGACTGACAGTACTCCCTGACCGGTAGACGCGCGGATCGTGGCGTTGCACCGCTGATGCGGCGGTGGCGATCCTTCGCGCTTGTGGCTGGCCAAACGCTGGGCCACGGCTGGTGGCCATGATTACGGGTACAATCCGCTCCTGCTCCTGCTGCCTGGCGAGCTGCTGGGCGGCGCCAGAATGCGCGCGAGCGAGTGAGCACGTGACAAGTCAAGTAAAAGAAGAAGAGCACGCAGGGGGCGAGGTCAATGGTAGGGTCCCTGGGGTGAGACGCGCCGTGGTCCTGCGGCGGGTGGCATTGGCCTCACCTGGCGGCGGGCGCCCCGTCCCTGAAAGGGCGTCCGCCGTTTCCCTACGTGTTCTTTACTTTATTATGCCGAGCGACCATGTACATCAGAAAGTACTTATGTTATCATTTCCCTAGACATCTTTATCATTTCGAGGGGTTCTCTTCTTTTGGGCGTCGGGGGAGGCCTGTCCATGAGTAGCAACCGGTCGGTGGAGGAGCCACCGCGGCCCCGCGTGCGTCTCGTGGAGGCTCGCATGAGCCGTGGCTGGTCGCAGCAGGAGGTGG
Source organism: Thermogemmatispora aurantia (assembly GCF_008974285.1). Taxonomy (GTDB): domain Bacteria; phylum Chloroflexota; class Ktedonobacteria; order Ktedonobacterales; family Ktedonobacteraceae; genus Thermogemmatispora; species Thermogemmatispora aurantia. The sequence continues at coordinate 103,106 of NZ_BKZV01000006.1, forward strand.
CTGAGCGACTGGGGACGACGCATGTCAATGTGAGCCGTTGGGAGCGCGGGGTAACGAAGCCCAATCCATATTTCCGGCGCAAGCTGTGCCGGCTGTTCGGGTTAACGGAGGAGGAGCTGGATCTGGCGCCCGCTGGGCCTGAGACACCAGGGCGGGGGGCGCAGGTAGTAGGGGATGGGGTGGAGGTGGAGACTGGCGGTGGTGGAGCGGGACGGGGTGGACAAGATCTACAACGTGGCCCTGACTCTGGTCCGCTGGGGGAGGCGACGGGGGGGCGTCAGGCTGAGGCGATTATTGATCCGATGATTCCTTTGCCGCCGCCGGTGCGCCTGGTGGGACGCGATGCTGAGCTGCAGCGTATTAAGGGGCGTCTTTTTGCTGGTGAGGCGGTGGCTCTGAGCGCGTTGAATGGGTTGCCTGGGGTAGGCAAGACTTCACTGGCGGTGGCCCTGGCGCATGATCCCGAGGTGCGAGCTTATTTCAAGGATGGGATTCTCTGGGCGGCGCTGGGGCCCCGTCCCAATATGACGGGGCTGCTGAGTCGCTGGGGGGCTTTGTTGGGTTTGCCAGCGACGGAGGTGGCCGGGTTGACGAGTCTGGAGGCCTGGGCCAGGGCTTTGCGTACGGCAATCGGGCCGCGGCGGATGCTGCTGGTCATTGATGACGCCTGGCGGATTGAGGAGGCGCTGGCGTTGAAGGTGGGCGGCGCCCAGTGCGCTCATTTGTTGACGACGCGCTTTGCACATGTGGCGACGGAGTTTGCGGTGGAGGGGGCGGCGGCGATCACGGAGTTGGGCGAGGAGGATAGTGTGCAGCTCTTGCGCTTGCTGGCGCCGACGGCGGTGGAGCAGGAGCCGGAGCGCGTGCGGGTTTTGGTGCGGGCGGTTGGGGGGTTGCCGTTGGCCTTGACGTTGATTGGGAATTATTTGCGTAAGGAGAGCTATGCAGGTCAGGTGCGCCGTATTCGGGCGGCGCTGCAGCGGCTGAGCGATGCGCGGGTGAGGCTGGGTTTGACGGAGTCGCGGGGCCCGGTGGAGGTGCATTCGAGTCTGCCAGGCGAGCCGGTGCTGTCGCTGCAGTCGGTGATTGCAGTCTCGGATGAGCAGCTGAGCCAGGCGGCGCGGTCGGCGTTGTATGCGCTCTCGGTTTTTCCGCCGAAGCCGGCGAGCTTTTCAGAGGAGGCGGCCCTGGCGGTGGCGGCCTGTTCGACGGATGAGTTGGATGCGCTGGTGGATGCGGGTTTGCTGGAGAGCAATGGCGGCGATCGCTATTTGTTGCATCAGGTGATTGCGGATTATGCGCGGACGCGCCTGGAGGCCCAGGGTGAGGAGGCGGTGCAGGCCCCTTTTGCCCGCCTGATGGAGTATGCAATCGATTATGCTGAGGAGCATCGGACGGATTACGAGCTGCTGGAGCGGGAGAGTGCGGTGATTGTGGCCGGTCTGGAGGCGGCCTATATGCTGGGACGACAGGTGGAGCTGGTGCGCGGGGCGGTGACGTTTGCGCCGTTCTTGCTGGTGCGGGCCTCGTATGGGGTGGCCGAGCTGTGGCTGCAGCGCGCACAGGCGGCGGCCCAGGCCCTGGGCGATCAGCACGGGATGACAGGGGTGCTGCTCTACCGCGGGCAGATCGCGCTGCGCCAGGGCGATTATGCCGCTGCCGAGCGCTACTATCAGGAGGGGCTGCAGCTGGCCCGCGCCCTGGGCGATCAGGAGCGCATTTGTGCGCTCCTGACGGATTTGGGAACTGTATCGTGGCGAAGAGGGGAATATGCTCGGGCTGAAGAGTATCTCCAAGAGGGGCTGGGTTTAGCACGCCAGATTGGCAACAAGGAGCGGCTCTGTGAGGTGCTGGAGACCCTGGGTGCGCTGGAGGCGCGTCAAGGGAATTATGGTCAGGCTGATATGTATCTACGGGAGGGACTGGCTCTAGCCAGGGAGATTAGGGATAGGGAGCGTATTTGTGCAGTTCTAATTAATCTTGGAGCCTCTGCTTTTGAGCAAGGCAGGTTCTCTAGAGCACGGGAATGCTATCTTGAAGGGTTGGCTCTAGCAAGAGAAATAGGTCTTCGTGAATGGATCAGTCTCTTGCTGAATAATCTTGGAGATGTAGCCGCCGAGCAGGGAGATTATAGCTTAGCAGAGAAATTCTTCACTGAAGGCTTAGAACTGGCTCGTCAAATCGATCAGAAGGAGTGGATAGGAGTTCTACTTCTCAGTCTAGGATCTGTTGCTCTGAAACAGGGCCAGTATCAAAAGTCAGAAGAGTATCTTCTTGAGGGTATTACGCAAGCAAAATTGCTTGGTCTTCCGCAGTTGACCTGCAGTGGGCTTTATGAGTATGGCAATCTATATTTAGAACTGCAGAGATTCACTATTGCAGTAAAGATCTTCTGGGAAATGCTATCTACTGCTCCTAGTGGAAGCCAGGATTCTATCGCCCTAGCCCGTTATGGCCTAGCTCGAGCCAATGCTGCTCTGGGTAATAAAGAGGATGCGAGGCGGCTAGGCGAAGAAAGTCTCAAGGTTCTTGAGCTGATTGGGCATCACAAGTGTAGGGAAGTCAAAGAATGGCTTAATAGTCTGCCGTAGAAAAAAAGGTCAAGGAGAGAAATACTATTCTTTATACTCCTTGACCTTGTTAAGAGCTTGGATATGAGTGAAGCCTAGTAGGTCCACCAGGTTACATTCGGGCTAGCCGCGTGGGTGGCCAGTGGAGTAATCGTCAGAGCCAGAGCGACGACGGCCAGCAGGACGACCAGTGGAACGATCCAGCGCAGATTCTTCTTCAGCATTGTGAAACCTCCCCAATCGAAATCATCAAATAAGTGAGCCTCGGCAAAGTGAACTGCGAACCCTCGCCGAAAGGCGAGGTGAGGAGTATGGCAAACAGGCGTACCTAGTGAGTAAGCGAGCTATGACTGGCCTGCTTGATCCAGGCACTGGCCCGGGCCGGCGGCGGTGGCGCGCGCAGATAGCCCTCCTCGCAGCGTTAGCGGTCAGGCCCTGCCTGGTTCGTCCCACGTCCCAGGCGCTCAGCTTCTCAGCTCCCAAGCGCTCGGCGCCCTGCTGGAGAAGCTTGCTTGTCGCTCGATGAGTGAGTGAGCGAGCGGGCGAGCGGGCGAGCGGATCTGCTGAGCGGGACTGGGTCGAGCAAAGGTAGCGGCCCCTCGGCTGTCACTGCCCCACTGCTCTGCTGGGCCATCAAGGCGCGACGCGACCACTTTCCGTAACCGGCGGGCTGTTCTGTGGTAATGATGCACTGGCTTACGACTGGTTCAGGCGACTCGACCGACCGACCGACTTATGGCCAGCCCTTTGGTTACGTGACGGCCTGGCAAACGCAGTTGCAGTTGCGAATGAGGGCCAGCGTTGTCTGCTCGCCCTGCTCAGCTGACTGGCCAGCCCTTTACCCCGACCTGATCCCGGCTGCCCATTGGCTGCCCCTGGAGCCAATGGGGAGAGGATCTTATACCACCGCGGCGCGAACTACTGACGACAGGCCCCCTGCGAGGAGAGCTAGCCGCCGCGCCACCGACGACCAACCTGCAAACTGAGCCACAACGATGCAATCGTCTGATCTTGTTCAAGGTACTCTGGTCTGGACGGGCCGGCTATCCTGAGCGGGTGGGGCAGAGCTATCAGCCCTGCACCCTGGATAGCGGGCCCCGACTGACCAGCACGAGCGGCCTTTCTCCTCCCCACCGATAGATCCGGGCCGCTCAGTCCTTCCTGGCAACCTGGCGTACCGTTTTCCCGATACGCACATCTCTCACACTCGGGAAGATTACCCGATGATTCGCCAACCTTCAGGATCTCCTCCAAGGAATCCATCGAAAGTACTATCTCCTTCACGAAGAATCTTGAAGAAGACAGCCTGGCCATCGCTACCCGCTCTTTCAGCTTGCCAGGCTGAACGGGAGGAGCCAGGGAAGGAAGCAAAAGGGTGCGGTCCCGGAGGAGATGGTCCTTACCCAGACCCGGGTGGTTGCATTACTGAATTGGGCACTAGCATCGCTGTGAAGCGGGGAGGACCCTCTGCTCAACCTTGATACGGTTTCTGGCCATAAGCGGCGACGACGTGGTAGCGCGTCTGCAGCGTATTCCACTCCTGGCCTGCCTGTTCGATGAGGGCGAGGACTTCTTGCTGCTCCATCTGGAAGCGAGCTGCGATGAGAGAGCTGATTGCCTTACCGGCCTCGCGCAGATCCAGTGAGAGTAAAGAACCGACGCGCCCGCCCCAATCACCAAGTGGAATATCGATATCCTGGCGGTTGACCTGGATCAGCCCGGCCTGATGCAGGAAAGAGTCCAGGGAGCGGAGGACCCCACCCTCGTTGTCGAGGCCACGGAGGGCACCTAGCTGGCCCATGAGGTAGAGAAATTGCTGGGTAGCTGGTCCGGCTGGATTGAAATGACTGACATGGGTGCCCGCCTCGACCAACTCGACCCAGCCGCCGGGGACGGTGACGCGCACGAGTTCTCGCACAACATTCGGCCAGGCCGCGAGAGGAATAGCCAGCACGAGCAGGCGTTGATGGACGAAATCGAAGGTCTCATCTTCAAAAGGGAGGCCCTTGAGGGCGTCGCCCTGGACAAAGCGATAGTTAGCTGGTGGAGTGGTGGCTTTGGCTCTAGCTGGCTCCAGATCGAGGCCAATGACCTCGGCCTGGGGGAACTGCTGGGCGAGTTCAATGGCCCACTGGCCGGTGCCGCAGCCAACGTCGAGAATGCGGCGGGGTTGGATGATGGGTGCTAAATAGTTGCCGCGCAGCGCGGAGCGCAGAACGTAATGTTGGAAATCGAGGCGATTGACCTCCCCCAGGTCTTTAGGGAGCAGATAAGGTTGCTCGTCAAGATAGCGGCGCGAGGCCAATGAACCTGTCTGGGGCGCCTCGCTAGCTGTGGGACGAGGCGTAGGCTGAACCGAATCAGCAGGAGTGACGGAAGCGTTTGTCACGCGGCGCTGGCGAAAGAACCACCAGGGCATGAGACATTCCTCCTTGCGGGCAAGTTAATCCTCATACGAGCTAAATAGTACAGCATTAGGCAACGCCTTGTTCATCGCGTGAATGGGCTTGGCCCATAGGTCACAGCGAAGTAACAGCGTGTTCGAAGCTGGTTTCAGACCTGACAGGCATGGTCAATGATGGCTAGCACTTCCTGCTCAGATCTGCTGAAACGGGCTGCTCGGCCACACTGATGATCTCTCGGACTTCTCCCAGGGCGAAGGCGGTCAAGAAGCGGTAATGTCCCCTGACTCGCTCCCGGGAAGGGCAAGAAGCTGCTAGTGAGTGACGGCAAGACCTCTTTCCGCTGAAGTGAAGGCGCGCTAAGGGAGGCGTGAGACCTTGCAGTCGCTATTCGATCGAGAGCCTAAGCCTCATACTGGGCCTTCTGCGAGGAATCTGGCCCAACCACCAGGGAGGGACGGGGCCAGCCAGCTCCTGCGGCAATCTCATGAGCGTGAGTCTAGGTAGTGGTTGGTGGCTTGTTCCCATAAGCGACGGCAAGCCGGTAGCAAGTATGGAATTCATCGAACTCTCCTACTGCTGCTTCAATCAGATCAAGGACTTCCTGCTCTGAGATCTGGAAGCGAGCGGCTATAGCGCCGCTGAGTCCCTTTGAACTCTCGCGGAAGTCGAGCGCTAGCAAGGAACCAAGACGTCCTCCCCACTGGCCCAGTGGTACCTCGAAGGATTGAGACTGCACGCTGACCAGTCCGGCATCGCGCAGATAGCGGTCGAGAGAACGCATGATCACTCCCTCAGTGTCAAGACCGCGCAGAGCTGCCAGCTGCCCTGCCAGGTGTAGATATCGCTGTGTGGCAGGACCAGCGGGGGTAAAGTCAGCGGTTCCTGTGCCAAACTCGACGAGTTCGACCCAGCCGCCAGGAGCGGTGAGGCGAGCCAGCTCCTGGACGAGACCCGGCCAGGCCCTCAATGGGATAGCCAGCCAGAGAAAACGCTGGTGAACGAAGTCGAAGGTCTCATCTTCAAAAGGGAGGCCCTTGAGGGCGTCGCCCTGGACAAAGCGATAGTTAGCTGGTGGAGTGATGGCTTTGGCACTGGTCGGCTCCAGATCAAGGCCAACGACCTCGGCCTGGGGGAACTGCTGGGCGAGTTCGAAGGCCCACTGGCCGGTGCCGCAGCCGACGTCGAGGATGCGGCGCGGCTGCTGGATGGGGGCCAGGTAGTTGCCGCGCAGGATGGCGCGCAAGACGTAGTGCTGGAAGTCGAGGCGGTTGGCCTCGCCCAGGTCCTTGGGGAGCAGATAGGGCGGCTCGTCCAGATAGCGATGGGCAGCCGAAAAGGACAGCGGGGCAGCCTCATCGGAAGCCGGACGGGCTACAGACGGTTCGGCAGCGCTAGCATTGACGGAAACGTTGGTCGCACGGCGGCGGCGGAAGAACCACCAGGGCATGAGCAAGACCTCCTTGTGAGCGAAAGTATGGGAGCTATTGCTCTGGCAGAGCAGGGAGTGCGGATCTGCAAATGGGAGCAGGGAACCGCACTTCGGCTCAGGCATCAGGTCAGGGCCGAACAGGCTTCTGGCCATAGGCCACAGTGAAGGTGCCGCAGGAGTGGAGTTCGTTCCATTCCTGGCCGGCTCTGTCGATGAGCTGGAGAATGTCCTGCTCAGGGAGATGGAAACGTGCCGCCAGCGGCGCGCTGATCGCCTTCCAGCCCTCGCGAATGTCAAGAGCGGACAAGGCACCGATGTGTCCGGCCCAGTCGCCGATAGGGACCTGGATGGAATGACGCTGGATATTGATGAGGCCAGCCTGAACCAAATATTGGTCTAAGGAGCGCATGACCATCCCTTCGCTGTCGATCCCGCGCAGGGCGGAGAGCTGTCCCAGCAGCGATACGAACTGCTCATTAGCTGGGCCCGCTGGGCTGATAAGGTCGCTGATATGAATGCTCACTTCCACCAGTTCGACCCAGCCACCTGGGGCGGTGATACGGGCGAGTTCCCGGACGGCGCTGGGCCAGGCTGCCAGAGGAATAGCCAGCACGAGCAGGCGCTGATGGACGAAGTCGAAGGAGTCGTTGTCGAAGGGGAGGCCGTGGAGGATATCCCCCTGGACGAAGCGATAGTTGGGCGGAGGGGAAGCAGGGGCTTTGACCAGTTCGAGGTCGAGGCCGACGACCTCGGCCTGGGGGAACTGCTGGGCGAGTTCGAAGGCCCACTGGCCGGTGCCGCAGCCGACGTCGAGGATGCGGCGCGGCTGCTGGATGGGGGCCAGGTAGTTGCCGCGCAGGATGGCGCGCAAGACGTAGTGCTGGAAGTCGAGGCGGTTGACCTCGCCCAGGTCCTTGGGGAGCAGATAGGGCTGATCGTGCAGGTAGCGACGCGGTCCCTGCAGGCGAGGCAGGGCGATCTCTCCAGGCTGCCAGCCGGAAGAGGGCTGGGCAGAGGTGCTAGCAGGGGTGGTATTCCGAGAGTGGCGGCGGAAGAACCACCAGGGCATGAGCAAGACCTCCTTGCTGTCAGTGGGCCTTAGATGGGCCAACGATAAGGCGAGACGCTTGATTGGATCTGATCATCGAGTAAAAGGCTTCTGGCCGTAGGCTACCGCAAAGTGTAGCTGTGTCTGGAACTCGTTCCATTCCTGGCTGGCCTGCTCGATCAGCTGCAGGATCTCCTGCTCGGATCTGCTGAAACGAGCAGCGGTGGGAGCGCTAATTGCCTTCCATGCTTCATGTAGATTCATGGCCATCAAGGAGCCGAGACGTCCGCCCCACTTGCCGAGAGGAACGTCGAACGGATGGTAGTGGACGTTAGCGAGGCCGGCCTTTTCCAGGTAGTGAGCCAGGGAGCGTAGTACAATACCCTCCGCATCTAACCCACGCAGAGCTGCCAGTGCTCCTCCAAGCCTGCAAAATTCCTGTGTAGCGGGGCCAGAAGGCGTGAGATCCTGCGGTGCCGGGCTCGATTCAACGAGTTCGATCCAGCCGCCGGGAGCGGTGACCCGAGCCAGCTCCTGAACAGCCGCCGGCCAGGCTGCTTGGGGAATCGCCAGGAAAAGCAGGCGTTGATGGACGAAGTCGAAGGAGTCGTTGTCGAAGGGGAGGCCGTGGAGGATATCCCCCTGGACGAAGCGATAGTTGGGCGGAGGGGAAGCAGAGGCTTTGACCAGTTCGAGGTCGAGGCCGATGACCTCGGCCTGGGGGAACTGCTGGGCGAGTTCGAAGGCCCACTGGCCGGTGCCGCAGCCGACGTCGAGGATGCGGCGCGGCTGCTGGATGGGGGCCAGATAATTGCCGTGCAGGATGGCGCGCAAGACGTAATGCTGGAAGTCGAGGCGGTTGACCTCGCCCAGGTCCTTGGGGAGCAGATAGGGCTGTTCCTGCAGGTAGCGACGCGGTCCCTGCAGGCGAGGGAGAGCGATCTCTCCAGGCTGCCAGCCGGAAGAGGGCTGGGCAGAGGTCGCTGTGCGAGCGGTGTTGCGAGAGTGGCGGCGGAAGAACCACCAGGGCATGAGCAAGACCTCCTTGTGAGCGAAAGTATGGGAGCTATTGCTCTGGCAGAGCAGGGAGTGCGGATCTGCAAATGGGAGCAGGGAACCGCACTTCGGCTCAGGCATCAGGTCAGGGCCGAACAGGCTTCTGGCCATAGGCCACAGCGAAACGAAAGCGAGTTTTGTACTGATTCCACTCCTTCTCAGCCTGCTGAATAAGCTCAAAAACCTCCTGCTCTGGAGTCCCAAAGCGAGCGGCAATAGGCGCGCTCATAGCCTTGCCAATTTCACGCAGGTCAAGGGCCAATAGAGAACCGATACGCCCTCCCCATGTGCCCAAGGGAGCCTCAATCAGCTGATAGCGGATATTGCCAAGGCCAGCTTGCTCTAGATAGTCGCCCAGGGAGCGCATAACGATTCCATCGCTGTCGAGGCCGCGTAGAGAGACGAGCTGTCCTCCAAGGCGCCACAGTTCCTGTGTAGCAGGTCCAGAGGGCATGAAATCTTGCATGCCAGTACTCGACTCGACGAGTTCGACCCAGCCACCTGGGGCGGTGATACGGGCGAGTTCCCGGACGGCGCTGGGCCAGGCTGCCAGAGGAATAGCCAGCACGAGCAGGCGTTGATGGACGAAGTCGAAGGAGTCGTTGTCGAAGGGGAGGCCGTGGAGGATATCTCCCTGGACGAAGCGATAGTTGGGCGGGGGGGAAGCAGAGGCTTTGACCAGTTCGAGGTCGAGGCCGATGACCTCGGCCTGGGGGAACTGCTGGGCGAGTTCGAAGGCCCACTGGCCGGTGCCGCAGCCGACGTCGAGGATGCGGCGCGGCTGCTGGATGGGAGCCAGATAATTGCCGTGCAGGATGGCGCGCAAGATGTAATGCTGGAAGTCGAGGCGGTTGGCCTCGCCCAGGTCCTTGGGAAGCGCGTAGGGCTGTTCCTGCAGATAGCGGCGGGACCCCTGCAGGCGAGGGAGAGCGACCTCGCCCAAGTGCCAGCCGGAAGAGGGCTGGGCCGAGGTCGCTGTGCGAGCGGTGTTGCGAGAGTGGCGGCGGAAGAACCACCAGGGCATGGAACATGGCTCCTTCTAGTCTTGTCGAATGGCTCTATTTAGACTGGTTAGTACGCCTTCTGACCATAAGCAATAATGTAGCTGTATTTCGTGTGATACCTATTGAATTCTTGCAGCATTTCTTCAATGTCTGTGGCAACCTCCTGCTCTGTTCTAGCGAATCGATGAGCTATTGGAGCGCTGAGTGCTTTCGCCCCTTCCCGGAAGTTCAGTGCCATTAAAGAGCCGAGACGTCCACCCCATTCACCAACCGGAACTTCGATCTGACGGCGCTCAATGTTGACGAGACCAGTTTCTGAGAGATAGTAGTTCAGTGAACGGGCTACCACTCCTTCGCTATCGATGCCTCGCAGAGCGGCTAATTGCCCTCCCAAAGCGAAGAGTCGCTGAGTAACAGGACCCGAGGGAGTGAGATCTTTTGGCGCAATACTGGCTTCGACGAGTTCGACCCAGCCGCCGGGAGCGGTGACCCGAGCCAGCTCCTGAACAGCCGCCGGCCAGGCTGCTTGGGGAATCGCCAGGAAAAGCAGGCGTTGATGGACGAAGTCGAAGGAGTCGTTGTCGAAGGGGAGGCCGTGGAGGATATCTCCCTGGACGAAGCGATAGTTGGGCGGGGGGGAAGCAGAGGCTTTGACCAGTTCGAGGTCGAGGCCGACGACCTCGGCCTGGGGGAACTGCTGGGCGAGTTCGAAGGCCCACTGGCCGGTGCCGCAGCCGACGTCGAGGATGCGGCGCGGCTGCTGGATGGGGGCCAGATAATTGCCGTGCAGGATGGCGCGCAAGATGTAATGCTGGAAGTCGAGGCGGTTGACCTCGCCCAGATCCTTGGGGAGCAGATAGGGCTGTTCCTGCAGGTAGCGACGCGGTCCCTGCAGGCGAGGGAGAGCGATCTCTCCCGGCTGCCAGCCGGGAGAGGGCAGGGCCGAGGTCGCTGTGCGAGCGGTGTTGCGAGAGTGGCGGCGGAAGAACCACCAGGGCATGAGCATGATCCTCCTTGCTAGTCGATTGGGCAGTCGAGAAGCAGAAAGCCTGAGCGCAGGCGGTCTCAATGCGTCAAGGGTTTCTGGCCATAGGCGATGGCAAAAGGCCATTTTGTTCGGAACTCATTCCACTCCTGGCTGGCCCGTTCGATCAGCCGCAATACATCTTGTTCAGAGCGCCCGAAGCGGGCCGCGATAGGGGCACTGATGGCCTTGCAGGCTTCGCGTAGGTCCAGAGCCATCAGGGAGCCGATGCGTCCCCCCCATTCGCCCAGGGGAACGGAGAAGGGCTGATAGTGGATGTTGACAAGGCCGGCTTCCTCCAGGTAGCGGGCTAGGGAGTGCGGTACATCATCGGTATCTATTCCTCGTAGGGCAGCGAGTTGAGCGGCAAGTCGCCAGAATTCTTGGGTGGCTGGGCCGCAGGGGAGCCAGTCCTGTAGAGCGGTGCCAGTCTCGACGAGTTCGACCCAGCCGCCGGGGGAGGTGACACGGGCGAGTTCCTGGACGACGCCCGGCCATGCAGCCAGCGGAATGGCCAGGAAGAGCAGGCGTTGATGGACGAAGTCGAAGGAGTTGTTGTCGAAGGGGAGGCCTTGCAGAATGTCTCCCTGGATGAAACGGTAGTTAGAGGGAGGAGTAGTGGCCTTGACCAGTTCGAGGTCGAGGCCGATGACCTCGGCCTGGGGGAACTGCTGGGCGAGTTCGAAGGCCCACTGGCCGGTGCCGCAGCCGACATCGAGGATGCGGCGCGGCTGCCCAATGGGAGCCAGATAATTGCCGCGCAGGGCGGCGCGGAGGGCGTAGTGCTGGAAATCGAGGCGGTTGGCCTCGCCCAGGTCCTTGGGGAGCAGATAGGGCTGTTCCTGCAGGTAGCGGCGGGACCCCTGCAGGCGAGGGAGAGCGACCTCACCGGGCTGCCAGCCGGAAGAGGGCTGGGCAGAGGTGCTAGCAGGGGTGGTATTCCGAGAGTGGCGGCGGAAGAACCACCAGGGCATGAGCATGATCCTCCTCGTAACAAAGATGGTCCTTATCGCGGAAGACTGAAGAAAGAAAGCTCTGGCCAGGTTCTTAAGGCTAGATCGGCTTCTGGCCATAGGCGACGGCGAAATGACAGGAAGTATGGAACGAGTTCCATTCGCGATGGGCTTGCTCGATGAGGGCAAGCACTTCCTGCTCAGACCTGCCGAAGCGGGCGGCAATGGGGGCGCTGATGGCCTTCCAGACTTCACGTAGGTCCAGGGCCATCAAGGAGCCGATGCGTCCCCCCCATTCGCCCAGAGGGACGTCAAGGGCCTGGTAGTGAATATTGACAAGGCCGGCTTCCTCCAGGTAGCGGGCTAACGAGCGCATAACGGTGCCATCGGTATCGATACCCCGCAAAGCAGCGAGCTGGGACCCGAGCTGATAGAATTCTTGGGTAGCGGGTCCAGAGGGCAGGTAGTCCTGCAGAGCGGTGCCGACTTCCAGGAGTTCGATCCAGCCGCCGGGAGCGGTGACCCGAGCCAGCTCCTGAACAGCCGCCGGCCAGGCTGCTTGGGGAATAGCCAGCACGAGCAGGCGTTGATGGACGAAGTCGAAAGAGTTGTCGTCGAAGGGGAGGCCGTGGAGGATATCTCCCTGGACGAAGCGATAGTTGGGCGGGGGGGAAGCAGAGGCTTTGACCAGTTCGAGGTCGAGGCCGATGACCTCGGCCTGGGGGAACTGCTGGGCGAGTTCGAAGGCCCACTGGCCGGTGCCGCAGCCGACGTCGAGAATGCGGCGCGGCTGCCCAATGGGAGCCAGATAATTGCTGTGCAGGGCGGCGCGCAAGACATAATGCTGGAAGTCGAGGCGGTTGACCTCGCCCAGGTCCTTGGGGAGCAGATAGGGCTGTTCCTGCAGGTAGCGGCGGGACCCCTGCAGGCGAGGGAGAGCGACCTCGCCCAAGTGCCAGCCGGAAGAGGGCTGGACGGGGTCGGCAGCGTGAGCTGCGGAGAGAGAACCACGAGAGCGGCGTCGAAAGAACCACCAGGGCATGAGCAAGACCTCCTTTCTCTGTTGTTGGTGAGAGGTAGAGGTAGCCGAGAAGCTGAGCGCTGCGGGCAGGCAGCGTCAGCGGGTCAAGGCTTCTGACCGTAAGCCACCGTGAAAGAGCAGCAGGAATGCAGCTCATTCCACTCCTGGCAGGCCCTGTCAATGAGTTGGAGCACATCCTGCTCAGGGATCTGGAAGCGAGCCGCCAGCGGGGCACTGATTGCTGTCCACATCGTGCGGAAGTCAAGAGCGAGTAGAGAGCCGATGCGGCCCCCCCATTCGCCTACAGGGATCTTGATGGGACGACATTGGATCTGGTGCAGACGAGCCTGGGCCAGATAGTGATCGAGGGAACGTGCGACGAGGCCCTCGCTATCCAAGCCTCGCAGAGCAGCGAGCTGACCGATGAGAGATGCCACTTGCTGATTGGCTGGCCCAGAGGGAGTAAGGTTGCTGATATGGATGCTTGTCTCGACGAGTTCGATCCAGCCGCCGGGAGCGGTGACCCGAGCCAGCTCCTGAACAGCCGCCGGCCAGGCTGCTTGGGGAATAGCCAGCACGAGCAGGCGTTGATGGACGAAGTCGAAAGAGTTGTCGTCGAAGGGGAGGCCGTGGAGGATATCTCCCTGGACGAAGCGATAGTTGGGCGGGGGGGAAGCAGAGGCTTTGACCAGTTCGAGGTCGAGGCCGATGACCTCGGCCTGGGGGAACTGCTGGGCGAGTTCGAAGGCCCACTGGCCGGTGCCGCAGCCGACGTCGAGAATGCGGCGCGGCTGCCCAATGGGAGCCAGATAATTGCCGCGCAGGATGGCGCGCAAGACATAATGCTGGAAGTCGAGGCGGTTGACCTCGCCCAGGTCCTTGGGGAGCAGATAGGGCTGATCGTGCAGGTAGCGGCGGGACCCCTGCAGGCGAGGGAGAGCGACCTCACCGGGCTGCCAGCCGGAAGAGGGCTGGGCAGAGGTGCTAGCAGGGGTGGTATTCCGAGAGTGGCGGCGGAAGAACCACCAGGGCATGAAACAGACTCCTTTCTTCTTCAAGGCACTCCTGAAATCTGCTCTTAATCGCTGGCGTAAGAGTAACAGTGATAGCTCTCTATGAAACAGGCCAAGCAATTGAAGAGATTCCTCTGACCCTCTGCGTTACTGTCGATCAAGGACAGCTCGTGTACCACTGCTGAAAAAAGAGAAGCCAGGCTCTGCTACTCGGGGGAGAATCATGCGTGATTTGCCTGGTCCCGCCTATAGCTTGCTGCCTGACCTGAGCCATATCTGAGAATTTGATAGTCTGGCACCAGAGAGAGTTGCCTCTCCACAGAGACGCCCACGCTCCCAATAAAGCCGGTGTGGCCATAGATATCGCTTGCTCTTGCCGAAAACGGACGGCCTTGACCGGTGCGGCTCCTTCGCTTAGAGTTTAGAAAAGATGAATGTCATCTGTCAATTTGAATATAATGAAAATGGTGGACACGGTCTATTTTAATGGATTTTTAATGCACCGTTGCCAGAGGCGGGAGTCGCGGAAAGGACGGCCTCAACTGATGGGCGAGTGGTCGTGAGCAGTAGAGCGGAAAACAATAACAGGAGGATGAGCCAGCGTCTGCTTTATAGCCAGTCTAGCAGAGCCACTGGGGACCACTATGGCTGTTCAGTCACCGCAACTCTAATGCGACGAGCAATGCTTACAAGCGTTTGCTCCTGGGTCGCAGGAGGCAGAGTAGCAAGCGGCTTCTGTGGGTCGTTAGCAGGTTCGAAGCTCTGCAGCCCGCTCTCTTCGAAGAGGCAGGGGCTGACAATGATAGGGATAATCAAGGTGCCAGCCAGGCGGGCCCTCTCCAAGAGCTTCGGCAACTGATTGGTCATAATAAAGTCGGACGCCAAAAGCGTAGCGCTGACCAGAACAATGGCCACGCCCGCGCGCAAGATGGCATCCTCCAGCGTCTGCTCCCAGCGACTGCCTGCGCTGATCAGCGTATCGTCCCAGACATCGAACACTCCCTTCTGTTCAAGAGGAGCCAGATGGCTACGCAGACGCTTCAGCCACCGCTTATCTTGACGAGCATAGCAGATAAAGATTTGCTGTCTGCGTGGTGCAGGGCGTTTGCCGACCTTACGAGCCAGCTGCTCCAAATTGCAGTGGCGTAGATAGAAAATAAGGGTCGGATCTTCCGCCAGCAGCACGCCAACTGTGGGATCACAGAAGAGATGATACGCCAGATCGGGATAGGAGGCGATGGCTTGAGGCCAGCTTTCTTTGAAAAAGCGCTCCAGGTCGTGGGCGTGACCTGGCTCCTGCTGCTGTAAAAGTGAAAGCCAGAGCACTCCCTCACGGCTCTGGCTTAGCTCTTCCAGTAGAGAAAGACTGGTTTGATCGTAAGGCCCGCCTGCAACGGCGAATTGCTTGATGGCAAGGTCAAATTTTCTCTCCAGCGTTTCCATCACATCCTGAACAGCCGTAGCAAGGTGATGCCGAATAGCAACTGGTGATGGCTGCGTCTGAATAATATTATTTTGCATGCAAAGATAGTAGCAGAGAAATTGAGCCAGAATAAAGCTACCGTCAACCAGACGGAGAATATCCTCCTTACACTCAAAAATCACATTGAGAGCCTGCTCTCCCTGCCTGATCAATTGCAAAATCTCCTCATCGCTGGCGTGGCCCATCTTGAAGCGATCGAAGCGCATAGCCATATCGAAAGAGGCGGAGCTGATGAAGCTCTGGCCCGTGCCGGGAATGCCGATAATGACAAGCTTGCGATCTTCGGGCTGGATATCCGCCAGTAGCTTCAGATAGTCCACCAGCTCCTGACGCAAGCCAGGCTCCAGGCGATGGAAATCGTCGATAATCACCACACCGCGATGCCACTGCGAGAGAGTACGGAGCCGTTCGCGGTCAGCGGGCGCACGGGCACTCAGGAGAGTGATCGTCGGTCGCTCTGCTCTAGCTATCTCCTCCTCTCCAAGTTGCTGGACAGCTTTTTGCACCGCCGTGGTCTTGCCGATGCCCGAAGGCCCCTCGATGACCACGCCGCGCCCCGGCTCAACAAGTGCCAGCTTCAGGGGCTCGAAGATGGAAGGCGGCACAAAGGTCACTGTGGGCAGCCCCGTACGCTTGAAGACCTCATCCAGGCGGTAGCTCGTGGGAGGCAGCCCTGGTGCTGTCAGTCCGCGTGTCCTGCTCTCCGAAGAGGCAGCCGGTGAGGAGGGCGAAATGCGTCGCCGATTCCGAAGCTCTCTGCAGATCAGGAGGACCTCATGAACGATTTGCTGTAGCGCCCGCTCTCTGGCGATTTCTTCGCTCAGCGCGCGCCCATTGCGTGGGAGCAGTTGCAAAGAAGCGAGCGGTGTTCCCTCAAGCGGGGTAGGCCGGGCAAGAATGGGGATCAGCTGTAACTCACCCCGTTGCGCGCGCTCTAATCCTCGCGAGATGGCTCTTTCATAGGTTGGCGATGCCAGCAGGTCGGGGCTGATCAGCAGCAGGAGCACATCGGCGGACTCGATATGCCAACGTAACTCCGCTGCCATGTGAGCACCAGCCCGCAGATCTGTGGATGTGCGGAGAACGATTCCTGGCAAGACCTCCAAGTAGTCCATTAATGGGAGGAGCGAATAGAGGAGGCGATAATCCTCGCGAGCACAGATTATAAAAACAATGACATTGGCTTCACGGTCAGGCTGCTCCGTTCTATCCATAGATAACCGACTCTCTCCTCGCGTCTCTCCGTTGCCGATGCTGAGGTGCGCGCTCGTGGCTATGCTGGCCTGCCTTAAGCGTGCGGCTGACCAGGATTATATATTATCTAGCTGGGTAATTTTCCACTCACTATTGATCTTCGTCAGCTGCAGATGCACATCATAAGCCACGCCGCTGGAACGAGTGACATGGACAACAACTGTTGCCGTATCGCCGTTGGTACTGCTGCTTGTGATCGAATAGCTGATCACAGGCCCAGCCTGTTGATCGATAACCTGGGCGACCAGCGCGAAGCCGCTCTCCGTTGGGGAGATCTGCTGCCCCTGAATCGCCAGCGTATCGACTTCCAGATAAGAGTAGGCCTCGCTGTAGTTTTGCTGTTGGATCGCCGAATAGTAGTCATTCACCGTCGAATCGGGGTTGACCGTGAGAGCGGCAATAACGCCCACCAGGACACAGCTACCGCAGGCCAGTATCACCACGCCTGCCACGATGGCCAGTGTGATCCAGAGCCAGCGTAAAGAGCGGCGTGGTGGTTGGGGTGGCAGTCCATACTGCACTCCATACTGACTACTATTGACAGTCACCCTGACTGACCCAGCTGGCGGAGGCGGTGGAGGCGTATCATAGGGTAAGCCGTACTGTGTAGGGCCAGCGTATTGCGTCGGTTCGTAATCTCCCCGCAGAGGTGGCGGAGGAGTAGCCTCTTCTCTGCCCTCTGGCCCATAGCTGCTATAGGGCTGATGTGGATCGTAGCTCATCGCTGCTCAATCCCTCACAAACAAATAGCGTGAGTTGCTGATGCCAGCTCCCTTACTCTTCATGGCCAGCGAACATCAGTAGAAACCCTGCAGACTCTTTAGGATGATGGGACTGCTCTGCCCTCCCTTACTAGGAAGAACGGAGCTGTAGATAAAAATTGGGTCATTGGATCTCTTGCCAGATCAGCCCAGCCAGGTAGGTCTATTCCCTCTCCAGGTCCTCCTCTCTGCTACGCTTGGCAACGCCACCTCAGTCGTGTCATCGGAAACGTCGGTTGGCTGCTTCTCTCACAGCCTTGTCGAGAGAGAGAAAGCCCCGCTGATAGTCAAAATTAGCGCCCGCCGAAGGAGAGCAAGGTCTCTCTTGACCGGCACTGGCGGGCAAGTTATGCTCATAAGCAATGGAGCGACGTTCTTTGGGCCTTTGAAGAAAGGACTTCAGGCATGGTCGACAAGCAGATTGCTCCCGAACTCTTTCGCCCGCCGTTGGGCTATCCCGAAGTTCCCTATGACACCCTCGTCCGCGCCGCCGCGGAGCGGCAACCCGAGCGACCCGCCATTATCTACCACAACCTCAGCCTGACTTACAGTGAAGTCATCGCCATGACCAATAGCCTGGCCAACGGCTTGCGTGCGCTGGGTCTGGGCAAAGGGGACATCATCTGTCTCTTCACCTTCAACCGTCCCGAATACACTATTGCCTTCCTGGCAGCCTCCTCCATCGGGGCCGTCATCAGTCCGATGAACCCCTCTTACAAGGAGCGGGAAATCGCCTACCAGCTAGAGAACAGCGATGCGCGCGCCATCCTTGTCCAGCGTGAGCTTGTCCCCATACTCATAAGCGTCCTGCAGGGGCAGACCTTCCCGGCGCTGCGCCATATCGTCGTCACCGGGTCGCAGGTGCCTGAAGCGCTGCCGCAGGCTGTCCCCTTCGCTCGTCTGCTGCGCGAATCCTCGCCGCGGCGTCCTGAGCCTGTTGGCATTGCCCCCGATGACCTGCTGGCTCTCCCCTATTCATCGGGCACCACCGGCCTGCCACGCGGTGTCATGCTCTCACACCGCAATCTAGTCTGCAATCATCTCCAGGTGGTGACCGCGGCCAACCTCTCGCCTGCCGATGCCACCCTGATCTTTCTCCCCCTCTACCATATCTATGGCGTCCTGCTGACTGGTACCTTTCTCATCGCCGGCGGCAGGCAGATCCTCATGGAACGCTTCGAACTGGATACGGCTCTGGCCCTCTGCGAACAGCAGGCCGTCACCTGGTTCTTTGCCGTTCCGCCGATTGTCCAGGCGCTCCTCAATACCAGCGACGAGCAGCTTGCCAGGCTAAGAACAGTCAAATACCTGATGTCTGCTGCTGCCCCCTTAGCGCCCGAGCTGGCCACCCGGCTTCATGAGCGTACCGGCATCAACGTCATTCAGGCTTATGGCCTGACCGAAACCTCGCCCGATACCCACTTCTCCCCGCTTGATCCCGCGCGCATTCGCCCGGCCAGCGGCGGCCTACCGGTCTACGACACTGAACAGAAAATCGTCGATATTGAGACTGGAGAGCACGAGCTGCCTGTCGGTGAGGACGGCGAGATCGTCGTGCGCGGCCCCCAGGTCATGCTTGGTTACTGGAAAGATCCGGCTGAGACGGCACGTGTCCTGCGCAACGGCTGGCTCTACACCGGTGATATCGGCCACATCGATGCTGACGGCTACCTCTATATCGTTGATCGCAAGAAAGAGATGATCAAGTACAAAGCCTTCAGCATTGCCCCTGCCGAGATCGAAGCCGTCCTGCTGGAGCATCCTGCTGTTCTCGATGCTGCCGTCATTGGGGTCGATGATCCTGAAGCCGGAGAGATCCCCAAGGCCTTTGTTGTCCTCCGCCCCGGCCAAACGGCCACGCCCGAGGAGCTGATGGCCTTTGTCAACAGCAAGGTAGCGGGCTACAAAAAGCTGCATCGGGTGGAATTCATCGAGGCTATACCGCGCGTGCCCTCGGGCAAGATCCTGCGCCGCCAGCTCAAAGAGCGTGAGCGTGCGCGTCGCCTCACCAACACCGAGGGACCCATTGTTTAGAGCGCCAGCGGGTCAGCTCAGTTAGCTGGGCGTGGTCTCCAAGCGAGAGCTTTCAACAGCGCCCAGCGCGAGCAGGGCCTGTTTCTCCAAGGCACTCAGGCCCTGCACTCCCTGGATGTTCATCCCTTCATAGGGGCGCGGCAGGCTAAGAATGCGCTCCAGGCGCCCAGTTGTGGCCTCCCAGAGGCGGATCTCTCCCTCGTTGCCGCCGCTGGCAAGCAGAGAACCTGCCTCAGCCGGGGCAAAGCCCAGGGCGCGCACCATATACTCGTGACCACTCCTTAGCACATGGTGCAGCCTGCCATTGCGCTGCCAGAGGCAGAGCCTCAGATCATCGCCGCTACTTGCCAGCCACTGACCATCGCCGCTAAAAGCAAGGCAGCGCACCCGCCCGCGATGGCCCTGGAGACGTTGCGGGCGGGCCTCGCCCTCGATCTCCCAAAGCAGCACCTGGCTATCCTCAGCGCCGCTGGCTAGCAAGCGACCATCGGGGCTGAAAGCCAGCGCGCGCACCGGGCGGCTGTGGCCCATCAGCGTACGCACGCAGCTGCCGCTATTGACGTCCCAGAGGCGCAAAAGTGTATCGTCGCCCCCGCTGACGAGCAGGCAACGGCCCGCCTCGTCTCCCGGCCTGAAGGCCAAAGCCCGAATCCAGCAGCCGGCTCGCAGCTCATGCACCATCTGGCCGCTAGCCAGATCCCACAGGCGCACAATCTCATCCTCGCTGCCGCTGGCCAACCAGTGGCCGTCGGGGCTGAAGGCCAGACTATGCACCCAGTCGCGATGACCGACGAATTGTCGTTGCACCTGGCCATCGGGCATCGACCAGAGCCAGATTACCTCATCCTGCCCGCCACTGGCCAGCCATTGCCCGTCGGGACTGAAAGCCAGACTCAGTGGTTCATGCCGCGACTTGTGGAGTAGCCGCAACAGGTGTCCGCTGCTCCAGTCCCAGATCGCGATTCCTTCCCCCTCATAGGCTGCCGCTAACCAGTGGCCCACAGGATCGAAAGCCAGCGACCGAATGCGGCGCGTATAGCCATGCAGACGTGTCAGCACATGTCTCTTCGCCCAGTCCCATAGACAGATCGTCTGATCATCACCGCCGCTCACCAGCCAGGACCGCCTGCTCTCAGGGTGGAAGCTGACCGTACGGACGCCATGAGTATGGCCCGTCAGCGTAGCAACCTGCTCTCCCGTCTGCGTCCGCCAGAGGCGAACGGTCGTGTCCTCACTACCGCTGGCCAGCCACTGGCCATCAGGACTAAAGGCCACCGTCCAGACACGATTCGCATGGCCTCGCAAGATGGCCCGTTCCGCCCCGCTCGCTACCTCCCACAAGCGCACCGTGCCGTCGTCGCTGCCGCTAGCCAGTAACGTTCCAGCCGCCCCAAAAGCCAGCGAACGTACCTGATCGTGGTGTCCCTGCATTATATGCAGAGGCTGCTCCCAGCCTGGCAGGTGCCAGATCCGCAGCGTGCCCGCGCCGTCGCCGCTAGCCAGCCACTGGCCATCAGAACTCAACGCGACCGCCCAGATGCGCCCCTGATGCCCCTCCAGCGTGCGCAGGCACTGCCCGGTTTCCAGATCCCAGAGGCGCAAAGTCTGATCATCGCTGCCGCTCACCAACAGGCGACCGTCAGGACTGAGCGCCAGGGCCCGCACCCGATTCGTATGCCCCTCCAGCACACTCAGACAGCGACCAGTCTCCAGGTCCCAGAGACGCAGCGTCCGGTCATCGCTACCGCTGACCAGCCGTCGCCCGTCATGAGTAAAAGCCAGGGCCCAGACCCCATCAGCATGGCCTTCCAGCTGCTGGAGCAAATGCTCGCAATCGCCATCATACAGACGGATCTCGCCGCTTGCCGTCCCCACAGCCAGCTGCTGCCCGTCGGGGCTAAAAGCGCTGGCCAGAACGTTGGTCAGGGTACTCTGAAAAACCGTCGCCACGAAATGCGCGAAGGCAAAATTCACCTCCTGCAAGCGTGCTCGTTGCAGGTAAGCCTGGCGGATCGTCAGCCTTGAGAAATCGAACTCGCGCAGATCCCACTGGAGGTAAATCAGCAGCTGAAGCACGTTGCCAGCAAGATAGCCACCATGCGGGTAGTGCGCCAGCCGCTCTCGTTCGAGCGCTCGCTTGAACCGCTCCTTAAGAGCCGTCTGGCCCAGCTCGCTACACACCATCTCGGCCAGCGGCGCCAGGAGCATGCGCACCTGGCTCTCACGCACATAGGCACGTGCCTGCGCTTTCACAAAAGCAAACTGTTCCCAGGTCAGGAACGTCTCCTGCAAGCAATCTTGACAGGCGCGGCGCACCAGCTCATCCTGGATATGTTCCATGATCACCGGTTGCAGAGTAAACTGCCCTTGCTCATGAACCTCGATCAGCGAACGGCGGCGCAACGAATCCAGCGTCTCGATCAGCTCTCGCTGAGCCTCTGGTCGCAGCAGATCAGCTCGCAGCTCTTCCAGGGTAACCGCCTCCTGCTCAATCGCCAACCACGAGAGCACCTCATGTTCGCGCGGCGCCAAACGCCGGAGCTGCTCCTCCAATACCTCACGAATATCGCCGAAGGCGGCCCGGTTTTCGGCAAGGAAGGCCGCAATCTGGCCAGCGAACAACTCGCGGATCGTCTCCGCCACCAGGCGCAGTGCCAGAGGATTCCCCCCATAGCGGCGTAACAAACTGGCCACCTCTTCTGCGCTGCCAGAGATGCCCTTTTCCTCAAGAATAGCTCGCCCGGCCTCACCACTGAGACCCTGCAAGGTCAGTGAGCGCACCGGACTGCTCTGGCCCTTCAAACGCTCAACCTCGCGCAACTTCTCGCGGCTCGTCACCAGAATCACACTTTGATGGGCCTCACTGCCCAGGCGCTCTAATAAGCGACCGTAGACCTCGTACTCGGGGCGATAGGCGCCGGCCCGCTGACCACTTTGCAGGAGGGCATCGAAATTATCGAGCACCAACAAACAGCGACTCTGGCGTAGCAGCTCCATCAAGAGCGAGAGCTGCTCCTCCACTGAAGCAGGTGGGGTACTCAGCTGCTGATTGGAAAAGAAGAGCAACCAGTCCTTCAGCACCTGACTCAGCGGCGGTGCACTGCGCAACGAGCACCAGTAGCCATACTCAATCTCAGCTTCCACCTGCTCAACCAGGCGCGCAACAAGCGTCGTCTTCCCGATGCCCCCGAGGCCACAGACCGCAATCAGGCGGCATTCTGCAAACCACTGGCGCAACGTCTGTAGCTCTTGCGTACGACCGAAGAAGTGGACAGAGGCAGGTTTCGCTCCCCACTGCGTGCGGGGCTGCTCGACAAGCCCTAGCTCTTCAGGACTCTTCTCCAGCACCTCGCACAGCTTACGCAACAGAGCGGGACGAGGCAGACCATCGCCGGTCTCCCAACGCTGCACTGTCTTCTTATCCGAACCGATAAGCGCGGCGAGATCCTCCTGTGACCAGCCCCGACGCTGTCGCTCACGCCTGAGCTGCTGAGGAAATGTGATTCGAAGCATGGCAAGTTCCCCTCTCGTCTCAAACCTGGCGGCTTCTCGCTTGTCCCATTGTCAGAGCGCACTTCACTTGAGACCTGGCTCCTTCCTCCTCTGCTCCGCCTCCGGCTTGCTACGGATGCCCTCCTCCCTTGCGCGGGCCAGTGAGGCGCTCTGTCGCCCTAGTAGCCTCAGAATGTCCGGCCAATGGCCTCTAAGAGGGACTCAAATGTCTCCGGTTTTGGATTTCTCTGCGGCCTTTTTCCAGCTATCTTTTATCTCAGTACAGAAACACACACAATACATCTTGGTAGAGAAATCAGATATATTGATCGAAATTCTCTTTAGTTATACAGGAGAGCGGGTAGCCCTCACTCTTGCTTGCCAGGAGGAGAAGGACAGATGGGCAGTCCACAGCTGTTGGCTCTGAACTGGGAAGAGCTTTATGCCCGACTGCGTCGTCTGGTACGGCGGCTGATTGCGCGCTACAGCGTCGCGGCCTGGCGCGGTCAAGAAGAAGATCTGGTTGAAGACATCGTCCAGGAGAGTGTCAGGCGCTTCATCGAGCGTCAGCCACGTGTTGAGCGTGGAGAGATCGAACCGGTGCGGTCGCCGGAGCATATGCTGTTCACCATTGCCTGCAACTGTTGTCTGGACCTCTATCGGCGCGAGCGACGCCTGATTCACACGGGTGGGGAGTATCTGCCCGTGCTCGGAGGGATGGAGGCTGGGGAAGCGACAGAGCAGGCCCTGGAAAGAGTTTATCAGCAAGAGCTGTTTACCATTGTGGCTCGCGAAGTAGAACACTTCCCCCAGGGGCAGAGGCGTGCCCTGCTTATCGACCTGGCTGAATTGATGAGCTTTGATGAGGAGCCGACAGCGCTCCAGAATGCCTTTCTGGAGCAGGGCATCGATCTCAGCCACTATCGTGACTGGCCGGAGGACCGGCGGCAACATGAACAGCGCGTTGCCCTGCGCAACCACGCCTATCGGCGTCTGGCGCGATTGCCCAGTATCCGTGCCTATATTGCGGGCCATGAGCACTAGCTCCGCGGCTTATAACCCCAGACCGTCAAAAAGAACTGCAGGCCGCAGAAGCTCTCATCCGCTGCCTCGGTGCGCGCCTGCTCATAGAGGCGATTGAAGGCCTCACGGCTCAAGCCGACCACCTTCAGATAGAACGGTTCGAGCAGCTTAAGAGAGACAAGGCCGTTCTGATACCAATCCTCGTAGCGAGGCGTACCGGCGGAAATGCTCTCGGCGTAGGCGCGCATCTGGATCGAGACACAGCCGGCCTCACGTAGCAAGCGCTCCAGCATGGGCAAAACATCGAGGTGGTGCCGTGTCTCCGAGAAGGTATAGCCAGCGCGTGTCAGTCCAAGGGCCAGCAAGAGAGACAGCTCCTCGCAAGCCGGTTTATTGCAGATCGGCAGATCCGCCTCTGTCAGACGAATAATGCCGCCGGGGCGGCAAATGCGCATGCACTCCTGTAGAAAAGCGGGCCAGGAGCGGGCCGGCATGAACGTTGAGATGAAGCGAGCATTGATTAAATCAAAGCTCTCATCCTTAAAAGCCAGCGGCTTTAAGGCATCCATGACCTGGAAAGAGACATTTGGCAACTGCTGAGTCGCGGCCAGTGTGCGAGCGAACTCGATCATCCGCTGACTGATATCGATGCCGACCACACGGAGATGGCGATAGGTCTCAGCCAGCTCCAAAGCCCAGCCACCAGGGCCGCAGGCTACATCGAGCACATCCTGCAGGCCCGAGACATCTGTCAGCTCTGGCAGGGGGCCGCCCATAGCCCGGCTAGCCAGCTGGCCATGATGCAGCAGGCGAGCCAGCTCAGCCGTATTTTCCGCGTCGATAATATAGGTGCCGCTGCTGTTCAAGAGGGTCTCAGCCTGCTGGAGACCGGTCAGCATAGCCCATGTGATCCTTTCTTTTCTTCCCTGGAGCGTGGCATGCGCTGAGCTAACTGTGCTCACTCAGGGGCCTGCTCCGTCCGCGACTGCACAGGAGTGGCCAAAAACGCCGCCATCACCTGCTCCTCAGCCTCGCGACGCGTCAACGGCTGGCCCCGTCGCTCAGCCTGACTCAGCAGTTCATTCACGCGTTGATTGAAGGTTGCCATATAGGCATTCTGGACAGCTTCAGAGGGCATCAAACGCAGCTCAATATCTTTGATATCATAGAACTCATCATCACGAAAAGCCAGGCTCAGCAGATAGGCGTAGTTTTGAATGAGCGCCTGCCGTCCGTGCAAGAAGTAGTCGCGCTGCGTACTGATGATCAGTAAGGCGCCGGCCACCTGTCCCGCGCGCTGCAGGGGGTAAGCGGCGGCACTGCGGGCCTCGCTGACTAGAGCCTGGGGAATGACAAAGTCGGAAGCCTCCTGCAGATTCTGCACCACGATCGGGCGGCATTGGATGACTGCGTAGCCGACCAGCGACTCGGCTCCCAGAAAGTAGCCACGACGGGCGATGCTTGTCAGGGCCTGACTCTTCTCCAGAAAGACCTCCCGGAGACAGGTCACCTTCTGCTGAGGAGGAAGCGGACGTTGACACTGGGCAATGCTGGCGGCAATACCGATATGCTGCGGATCGAGCTGGCGAATCAGCTGCTGCATCACCAGGTTCATAATCGTCCAGGAGCGCAGGCTCTCCACGACCGTCGCGTGGGCTTCGAGAATACGCGCATAGAGCACCGGCGGTACATCCTTCACCACCGGGTCGATGAAGACCGAGCCGGGGTCATCCTCCAGCGCGTCCGGAAACTCCTGGCGGATCAGCTGGATCAGCTGCTCGCGATGGGGCGGTAGCGCCTCAACCAGGCGATTGAGCAGCGAGCGTGGCCGCGGCGACGATTCGTGCGTCGCCCAGCGGGTGAGCGTGACCGGATCAACGCCCATTTCGTTGGCGATGCGCTGTTTCTCTTTGGTATCCCGAATAACAGCAGCGAGGAACTCACGCCAGGTTCTGGGTTCTTGCATGGCTTCTGCCCCATTTTAGAGAGACTGCCATCCAATTATAGCCTACTCTCCCCCGCCTTGTCGATCCTGTCCACTCTCCGCGAGTGAATTATGTGACTTCTGTACAGAAATTTCTCCCTACAGACTATGCAATTGGTATTGACAATTGTAAATGGGGAATGGTATATTCAGCAAAGCAGGAAGTGCCTGCAAGAGTAGCACCCCTGCCGATACCAGAAGAGGGGTACGCTGTGCCCGAGGGGGTAAGGGGGAGAGAAGCTCTCGGGCACCCGGCACGACATTCTACAAAGAAAGGACAGATCATGGAGGAACTACTGACCATTAGCGAGGTTGCCAGAGTCTTGCGTGTTGATGCGACTACCGTGCGCCGTTGGGTAAAACACGGTGTCCTTGATGCTGTATT
This sequence comes from Thermogemmatispora aurantia, assembly GCF_008974285.1. Taxonomy (GTDB): domain Bacteria; phylum Chloroflexota; class Ktedonobacteria; order Ktedonobacterales; family Ktedonobacteraceae; genus Thermogemmatispora; species Thermogemmatispora aurantia. Next base: position 129,045 of record NZ_BKZV01000006.1, read on the forward strand.
GCTGCCCCATAAGGGCCGTCGCCACTGCTATCGCATCAAGCGAACTACGCTCAATAAGGTCATGAACTCGACCAACGTGTAGCGCAAGCCCTGGTGCCTGGCCGGCACTACACGACCGGCGGCCTCTGCCCTCTCGTTTCTGCCAGGGCTGAGGTAGTGCCAGCGCGGTGCTCACATCACGCACATGTGATTACGAGATTCTCGCTCGCCGGAGCGCGAGCGTGTAATCAGGGCGGGGCCAGCGATCCTCTGTCTGCAGTGCCTGCAGCTGATCGCTGGTTATCGCCCTGGCTGATTTTTAGAGTGGAATAACATTACATCTCACTGAAGCATAATCCCACTGCAAAACCCCCTCTTCCTTGCAGTCGCCGCCCGTAGCCTCTCCCCAGCTCCCTGGTTGGAAGTCCAGCTCCACGGGTGATATGATGTTGCTGGCCAGGTGACCAGGCACACGCCCCGCGGTTTGAGCTGTATCCATGCCTGGCCTGCGCCAGCGGGGAAGCAGAGCCTGTCTGGTGGCCCCAGGGAGGCTGTTAGTGTTGGGGACCCATCTTGTTGACCACCAGCCCGGCCGGTTCAAGGAGTCACGAGAGCAATGGAGCTTTGGATCTGTGTCACCTGTGGTACCCAGTTCGCTCCCAGTGAGGAGCCACCCCGTGAGTGCCCCATCTGTCTTGATCAGCGACAATACGTGGGCTATGAGGGCCAACGCTGGACGACCCTGGCTGAGCTGCGGGCCAGCGGCCTGCGCAATGTCTTTAAGGAGCATGAGCCGCGCCTGATCGGCATTGGCAGCGAGCCGGCTTTTGCCATTGGTCAGCGCGCCTTGCTGGTGCAAAGCACCGAAGGCAATCTTCTCTGGGACTGCATTTCCTTCCTTGATGAGGAGACGGTTGAGCGGGTTCAGGCTCTTGGCGGTTTACGGGCCATTGCTATCTCGCATCCACACTACTATAGCAGTATGGTGGAGTGGGCCGAGCGCTTCTCGGTTCCTGTCTACCTGCATGCCGCCGACCAGCGCTGGGTGATGCGCTCCTCTGAGCATCTGGTCTTCTGGTCGGGGGAGCGGCTTGATCTGTTCGGCGGGCTGACGCTCATACGCCTGGGAGGCCATTTCCCTGGGGGCACGGTCCTCTACTGGCCTGATGGGGCCGATGGTCGGGGGGCGCTGCTCAGTGGCGATATCATCCAGGTGGTGGCCGACCGACGCTGGGTCAGCTTCATGTACAGCTATCCCAATCTGATTCCGCTGCCTGCTTTTGAGGTGGAGCGTATCCGCGCCGCCATTGCCCCGTATCGCTTCGAGCGCCTCTACGGGGCCTGGTTTGAGCGCGTGGTCTTGTCCGAGGCCCACGCGGCAGTCATGCGTTCGGCTGAGCGTTATGTGCAGGCGCTGGCTGGCCAGTTGCCGGCCTGAGTCGTACGGGCGAGCGAGCGGCTTTGCATTGTGCTTTCTGCTGATCCTGTACCTGCTCGCTCAGGCGCCGCGCAGATGAGGGCTGCATTGTCGTTGACAATTGTCGCTTCTGTCAATGGGAGCCAGTGCGACGAAAGGAGTCTGTGCCATGCAGTATGAACTGGTCGAGGTACGTTATGAGGGTGACTATGCCACCATCACGCTGAATCACCCTCAGCGGCGCAATGCTCTCTCGCTCAAGATGATGGAGGAGCTGACAGCGGCCTTTAATGAGGTGGGGGAGAGTCCCGTGCTAGGGGTGATCCTGGCCGCTAATGGTCCGGCCTTCAGCGCCGGCCATGATTTCGCCGACATGGTAGATCAGGACCTCATGGCGATGCGCCGCCTCTTGCAGGTCTGTACTCACTTGATGAATACTATTCAGGCCATTCCTCAACCCGTGCTGGCCCGCGTGCATGCCATTGCGACCGCCGCAGGCTGCCAGCTTGTGGCCACCTGCGATTTGGCGGTGGCCTCGACCGAGGCGAAGTTTGCCACCCCAGGCGGAAAGGGGGGCTGGTTCTGCACCACGCCTATGGTGGCGGTCAGTCGCAATATTGGACGCAAGCGCGCCCTGGAGATGTTGCTAACCGGCGAGCCGATCGATGCCCAGACAGCGTATGAGTGGGGGCTGGTGAATCGGGTGGTGCCGCCCGAGTGCCTGGTGGAGGAGGCCCAGCGCTTGCTAGAGGCGGCGACGCGCGGCAGCTTTATCTCTAAGGGCCTGGGCAAGCAGGCTTTCTATGCGCAGATTGATCTGCCGCAGCCCCAGGCTTATGCCTACGCGCTGGAGGTGATGGCGGCAAGCTCACAGCTGCCCGATGCTCAGGAGGGGATGCGAGCCTTTCTGGAGAAGCGACCTCCGCGCTTTCTGCGTCCTGGCGAGCGCTCCGAATAAGCACCTGGAGCGTGCTCTGCCTCGATGAGCCGTGCTGCGTTCCGCCGGCCTGGCCTCTCCTGCCCATTCAGCGCAACGGCCCTTGTCTGTGAGTAGGGCACCCGGCCTCCCGCTGCGCTTCGCATGGCCGGGCGAAGCGCAGCGCAGCAGAACGGCGGGAGAAATAGGCGCCTGACCACTCAGGCTGGCAGAAGAGCCAGACAAGTGATCGGGCGCCTGTGAAGGGCAGGACAGGGCTGCCCGATCTACGGCCCGGTCATCCTCATCCGCTGCCAGCTAGTCTGACTGCTCGCGTAGAGGCTGCCTATGAGGGCGGCAACGAGCATGATGCTCGTCAGGGCGATGACACTGTATTGCCAGTGGGCATTGTCGAGCTGCTGGGGAATCCAGGAGACCAGCAGCGAGGAGACGACCGAGACGAGCGAGGCCAGCGGGCCGATTACAAGGGCTGGCCAGAGCAGCCAGCGTGGCATGATCAATCTGGACTCCACCTGCTTCCGCTGCTTCAGGAGCAGAAGCGCAAGGTCGATGTAGATGAAGACCAGAATCGTCTGCCAGACTGTTCCCACCGAAGCGATGCTAACGTTGTAGAAGATCAGCGAGAAATTGCGAGCGTCGGCAAAGAAGAGGATAGAGGGGATGGCCAGAAAGATCAGCAAGGCCAGCAGCGCTGCGATCGTCGTCTGGAGAGCAATGGCGCTGGTTGGCACACGCTCGCGGTTGAGCTGCCCGAGGCGCCCAGGCAGACGCTGATCGATGCTTCCTACGAAGAGCACGCGGGCAAACGAGTAATTGTAAGCCGTAGCGGCCATTAAGTAGGCAAAGAGCAGCGCCACCACGGTAATGTTGCCGGCCACCTTCCCCAGAACGCTGTCCACCACTGAGATCAGAACGAACGGATTGGAGGTTGTCACGGTTCCCTGAACAAGCAAGAGGGTCAGAGTGCTGGCCAGATAGCCGAAAAGCACGACCAGGGTGCTCCAGCGCAGATAGCCCGGAATGGCCTCGTGCTCGTAGATTTCCCCGCCCATGTTCAGAGGCATGGCGGCCCCTCCATAAGCTCCGCAGATCAGGCCGAAGAGACTCAGGCGCTCTAGCGTGGGTGTCCAGTCGGCAAAGGTGCGGAAGCTGGTAGCTGGTTGGTGACCGCGCAAGAGCCAGATGGCCCCGGCGCCGCTGATGAGGACGATGCTGAGCAAGCTGGCACAGAAGCCGACATTGACCAGGTGTTGCGCGGTACGCAGGCGGCGACTGGCGAGGAAGCCCGATAGTAAGATCAGCGCCAGAATCGCCAGCCCTTGTTGCCAGGGCTCAGTCAACCAGCTGTGGTTCAGCCCCTGGAGATAGCTGATCATCGTAGCGGCGGAAGTCACGATGAGCAGAGGACCGGGTAACCACCAGCAGAAGCCGATGAGAAAGCTCCAATAGCGACCGAGGGCATGATGGGTCCAGTTGTAAAGGCTGCCATCGTGTGGAAACAGCACGCCGAGTTGAGCAGAGACGATCACGGACGGCAGGAAGTAGAAGACGCCTCCAAGTAACCAGAGAAGCAAGGCCGCCGCACCACTGCTGGCGGCGGTGGTTGAGTTTGTCAGATAGAGCATGCCCAAAACGCAGACCGCTGTGAGATCAAAGGTCCCTAGCACAGGCGGCATGGCCTTGAGCACATAACTTTCTGAGGGAAGCTCCTGTTCTGCTGCTTCTGCTGACTCGGGGGTGACTGTTGATGGTCTCATTGATGCTCCTTTGTGCCTTGCGAACCTGATAGTGCGGGAAGGCTCAGACTGCTCAAAAGACCTTCGCCGGGATCGAACAGGGTGCGTGTGGCTGGTTCTGGTCTTGTGGCAGCTTGCCCTGGCTTTCCCTGCTTCTCTTCGTCCGGTCTTGTATGCGTGTGCCTCACACGCAGGCATTCACCTGACACATGATGCCCATCGTGGTTCACATGGCATAGAGACTGGGAAAGCTCTACAAGAGAGAACGTAACCAGGACGTATATCTCTCATGGCACCTCTCGCCTGGCTCAATCCTGTTCATGCGTTAGGAGGACTCGAAATGTGCAGGATGCGAGATTCCTCTCCAAGGATAACACAGGTTTGTTGCTGGCTACCAGGGGGGAGAGGAAAGTAGCCTTATTGGGGGACAAGCTCTCGTGTAAGAGGTAGCTGTTTGGAGATAGTGATCGGACTAGCTGTTATCTGACAGGCGTTGCTTCAGGCGTGCAATAGCGCGCTCGGTGACCTCCAGGCCAGCGCGCAAAACTGCCTCTTTGTACTCACGCACGAGCATCTGATACTCTAGCAGGCGAGGGCGGCGTGTAGGCCGGTTGGCATATTGCTGACGCGCCCATTCCATGTGTTGTAGTTGCCGGAGCAGGCTTTCACGATGTTGGAGAAGATGCTGAAGGGCCGTGGCGTCTGAGGTCTCGCCGCAGAAAAAGAGCTTGGTCAGGAATTCGTCCTTGGTAAAGCGCTCGGGGGTCGGCTCACTAAGCCAGCGGTCTAACTCGGCCTGTCCCCGTGGCGTCAGGCGGTAGAGTTTGCGGTTGGGGCGGCTCTTCTGCTCAATGACCTCAACCTCGACCAGACCTTCGTGTCTGAGGCTTTTGAGCGTCGTATAAATCTGACTGCTGCCCGCGTTCCAGTAACTGGCGATGGCTCGATCGAAAGCCTGTTTGATGTCGTAACCTGTCATGGGCCGCGTACCGAGCAATCCCAGGATAATGTAGCGAAGGGTATTGCGCGAAGCGAGCGAACTGGGGGGAACCTCCTCTTCCCCTTCCTCTTCTTCATAAGCCGAGTGGGATAGTCCTTCAACCATAGGGCCTCTTCTCTTATCTTCTCCAGCTAAGCTGATGGCATGGCTCTGGCCTTACTGCCAGAGCAAGCAGGCAAATAAGTAAGTAGGGCGATATGCTGGCAATGCTGGCGGCCAGGGACCGCCGTGGAAAGCCATCGCATTTTACTATTATAGCATTGTTCTCGGCGTCAGACAGAAGAGAAGGCGAGAAAGCAGGCGGCACTCTCTCCTGGGGTTCGGAACCCAGCCCAGATCATGGTCAAATTTTTAACCTCTCTTTCTTCGAGTCGTATATCTTTACGAAGCAAGCAAACCTTCCGCCAGGTGGAAGGGAAGTGCCGGCGAGAGCTGGTGGAGATTCTGTGGCAGGGGCCTCATCCAGGGAAGTAGCTAGGCTGAGACAAAGCAGAACAGGAGTGTATATGAGTACCCGTTTCTACAACACTAGAGATATCGATCTGGAGCGTCTGGCCCATGATCTGGAGAGTATCTTGCAAGCGAAGGGCTATCAGACGCAGCAATTTGGCAACAGCGATCACAAAGTGGTACAGTTGAGAAAGGGAGGCGACTTTGAGCGGCTCCTGGGCTTACAGGCCGCGCTGGCCGTGGTGATCCAACGCACAGCTGGGGGGATCTCGGTGACCACAGGTCAGCAGCAGTGGGCCGAGAAGGCGGTGGTGGGAGTGGCTGGCATGGCCATTCCGCCGCTCTGGCCTTTGCTCTTTACGGCGGGCATTGGGGCCGTGCGCCAGGCGGCGCTGAGCAATGAAGTGCTCTGGATTGTCGACGGTCTGATTCGGCAGCAGCAGCCAGGGGTGCAGAGCTGGCCACCTGCGCCTGGTTTTGGCTTCCCTGGCTGGCAGCCGCCACAGCCTCCTCCCGCGCCGTCTGGACCGCAGTCGCCTCCTCCGCCCGCAGAGCCTGCTCAGTAGACAGGAGGAGGCTCTGCGAAGCTGATAGTGTTGGCGTACCTTCTGTCGAATCGCGCCAGGTCTACCTGCTGGTGAGTTAGATGAGGCCGCGCCGTTGCTATAGCCGGTGGGGTACGGCGCGGCCCTCCCTTGCTCTGGTTGGGCCTGTGCCCTAAGCTGTTACTCTCTGTCGGTGAGGAGCGAGGAGGGCAGCGGTTACTGCTGAACCGACAGGGCAAGTAAGAAGCGCCTCGCTACCGCAGAAGAGGAGAGACCTATGGATGCCCGATTTTATACATCGCAAGAAATCGATATACCGCGTCTGGCTACCGATCTAGAAAATGTCTATCGCGCCAAGGGGTATCAGACGCAGCAGTTTAGTAATCCCGATCAGGCACTGGTGCAGTTGAAGAAGGGAGGTGACTTTGAGGCTGTGCTTGGGATGCAGGCCGCGCTCTCGGTGACGCTGCAACGGGTCTCGGGGGGAGTGCTGGCGATGATTGGCCAGCAGCGCTGGATGGATAAAGCGGCGGTGGGGACGATTGGCGCCGTGGGGGCAATGGTTATCCCTGTGCTGCTGCCACTGGCGATTACTGCTGGTGTTGGGGCCGTGCGTCAGGCGAGCCTGGCCAATGAGGTGCTCAATATCGTTGATGGCCTGGTGCGTCAGCAGCGTCCCGAGGTGCAGATTGGTCCCATCCCACCCTCTCTTCTGCCTCAGGTTCAGCAGCAGTGGGGAGGACCAGCGATGTCGACGGGTCCCTATGGAGCGGTGCCGACGCCGCCGCCGGGTTCGCCGTCCTATGTGCCGCCCTACGTTCCGCCCGCGCCGGCTCAGGCAGCCCCTGTGGCGCCCGTGGCCAGGCCCAGCGCCGGTCTGCGCTGTCCCCAGTGCAATACGCCCTATGAGCCGGGCGATACCTTCTGCTCGGGCTGCGGGCGAGCGCTCAAGCAGCTCTGTCCCAATTGTAAGACGGAGCTAAAGCCTAATGCGGCCTTCTGCCCGAAGTGTGGAGCTTCCACCTTCCAGCCCCAGGGCCCAGGAGCGCGGAGCGCCCAGCCTCCTGTTCAGTCAGCTCCGCCCCCAGCACCGACGAAGCCGCCGACAACGCCTGCTCCTGCCCCCTCGGCTAAGCCCCCAATCCAGCCCTACGCTTCCCAGGTGCCGGCCCAGCCTCCGGTGATTCCAAAGCCAACGGTGACCTTTATCCCCGGGCCTGGTACCCAGGGAGGAAGTACGAAGGCTGACACCGGCTCTAATGCTGAACCAACCATTGCGGCCTCTACTATGCCCGCCAGTCAGATACCTGCCTATCAGCCGCCGGCCCCAGCAGCTCCTGCTGCTCCTGTGCCGCCGCCGCCGCCACCAGGCCCTCCCCAGCCGATCAAGGCTCGTCCGGCCAGTGAGCCACGCCCTGATCCCAATGCCCCTTGGGGACGGCTGATCTTTAGCGATGGCCGCGAAGTTGTCCTGACTGGTGAGCGCCTGGTTGTAGGACGCTATGATCACGATTTGGGTGGCTTGAAGCCTGATATCGATCTGGGTCCTATGGAGCATGCAGATACGGTCTCACGCGTTCATGCGCTTTTGGAGCATATCGGCAGCACCTTTACTCTGACGGACCTGAACAGTACGAATGCGACCCGCGTCAATGGGCGTCGTCTGGAGCCGGATAAGGCCACTCCTCTCAACGATGGCGACTCGCTTCACTTCGGTAAGGTCAACTGCACTTTTCACAGACTCTAAGAGCATTCAAGGCCGCTGCTCCCCGGTCTGGTCTGCCTGACTGGCAGGCGTACCGGGGAGAGCCGCGCAGGTCGGACACTGGCGCTCTCTGACTGCTTTCCCCCGCTGCAAAATATCTCTCACCTCGTGTAGGCACTTCTCCTAAAAGGACCGCTGATCTGCTCTCTTGCTGGCAGCAGATCTCTTTCGTCTGAGCCTAAAATTTGCATTTCGCCTCGTCTTAACAGACAAGCCTCTTGCCAGGAGAGAAATACTATCTATAGTAGATGTGCATCTATAAATTTTACAAAGACTGAGAGGAGACGACAATGCAGCAGAAGTCAGAAAGAGGCAGTGACTGGGAGGGCAAGACGGATTCCCGCGTTTGGGCGCTATAGCTAGCGAGCCAAGGCGACGCTGGCTGCTGCGACGTATCATGCATTAAGAGCTGGAAGAGTATGGCTTGATGGCCACGATCTGCTCTGGAGCTTGCTCGACGAGCCGGGGGAGGTGATTAGAAGTCTGCTCCTGCGATTGGGAGTGGATCGCGCCCGTCTGGCGCAAATGCTGGGCCAGGGCCAGCAAGCGGAGGCGAGCATCTGGGAGGTCGACCAGATTCGTGAAGGGCTTACTCCTCTAGTCTAGCGCGGCAGACCCTGAGAGTCGCTGTGGCGGAGGCTGATTCCCTCCGCACACGCCCATTGTCTGGAGTCCTGGCCTGGCTGCTCCTCTGGCAACTAATGATTGTCTTTCAATTCCTCCTGAGCAGCGAGTTTGGTCTGGCTGCGCTGAGCGTGGCACTTTTTGCTTTCTGGCTGGACTACAGACTTCTTCTTAACTCCATCGTCTATCGTCAGGAGATGCGGGCGGACAGATTCGCTCTGGAGCAAACTGGGGATGTGCGGGCCTACCAGAATGCGGTGATTCGTCTGGCAAACCTCAGCCCTGGAAGTGGGCTGGGACGGCGGACGGAACGACCGAGGAACCGCAGTTACCCGTTCTTAGTGAAACGCCTGGCCCAGGTCGATCTTCTCAGGCTTCAGCAGCAAGAGCGGGCAGGTAGAGCCGACTTGCCCTGGCAGGAGTCTGTGGGTTAAGATAAAGCGGAACAAGTTGAAACGTGCTAGCCCAGGCGAGCACTGCCGCTGACCATCACGTGGAGGAAGGTAGCGTTTATGGAACGAGAGCCGTTGATACGACCAGAGCAGCAGAGAGAAGGGAAGCCGGCTGCGACTGTCCAGCTTGATCCCCAGCGCCAGCAGCAGGCGCGTGAGTATGCGCGCATCCGGCGGCGCCTCTGGCTTGTGGGGTTAGCCATCGCCGCCGTCGGTCTGGTGGCGCTCTTTCTCTTCCGGCTCGACCTCTGGCTGCGCGACCTCTTACAGCCGCTGGCCTGGCAACCACTGGCTGGCTGGTACCCGCTGCAGGTGGCTGGCTACTTCCTGGTCTTACTGCTGGTATACGAGCTGATCAGTGCCCCTCTCACCGTCTATCGCGGCTACATCCTACCGCGGCGCTACGGCCTCTCCGTGCAGACGCTGGGGGCCTGGCTAGGTGACCTGCTCAAGGGCTTGCTATTGAGCATCGTGTTGGAGCTGGCGGCCCTGGAACTCATCTATCTGCTGCTGGCCAGGCAGCCGCTGACCTGGTGGCTCTGGGTAGCGCTGGTGATGCTCCTCTTCTCGGTGGTGCTGGCCAATCTGGCCCCTGTCCTGGTTCTGCCGCTCTTCTATCGCTTCACCCCTCTACCTGACGGCGAGCTGAAAACGCGCCTGCTGGCCCTGGCCGAGCGTGCCCGCACGCGCGTACGCGGCGTCTTCACCATGCACATGAGCAGCAAGACCACCGCAGCCAATGCGGCCCTGATGGGGCTGGGGAACACACGCCGCATCGTCATCGGCGATACGCTACTCGATCAGTACACGCCCGATGAAATCGAAGTCGTCCTGGCTCATGAGTTGGGCCACCATGTCCACGGAGACATCTGGAAGCTCATCGCCAGCCAGTCGCTTTTGACCCTGGTCGCCCTCTATCTGATCAATGTCACGCTGCACTGGCTGGCCACGCCGCAGCTTGGCTATCACGGCCTGGCCGATCCGGCGACCCTACCCCTGATTGCTCTGGTCAGTGCTGCCGTCGGCCTGATCTTCATGCCTTTGGGGAACGCCATCAGCCGCTATCTCGAATACCAGGCCGACGAGTATGCCCTGCTGACAACGGGCAAAAGCGAGGCCTTTCAGAGCATGATGACACGCCTGGCGAACCAGAACCTCGCCGAGGCTGAACCGGCCCCACTCGTCGAGATCCTCTTTCACGACCATCCCTCGATCAAACGTCGGCTGGAACACGCCGCGGCCTTCGCACACCGTCAGAGTCGCGACAATCTGAATCTGGTCAGGCGCTGACCTCATCGCCAGGACCGCGCGAGACCAGGCGGAAGGAGCGGATGAGTGGAGAGCCGGACCGCGTCCAGGCCAGGGACGTTGCAGCCGAAGAGTGCGAGCGGCGCGTCCGTGGCCTGGGCCGTCTACCCCGGCAGCGTTTGCTTGACGCTGCCAGACCCGCTCAAGCTCAGGAGCGCAGGGCCTCCATCAGCGCGCTCAGAAGCTGGCCGGCCTCATCTACCGAGCCGCCTGGCATGCTGAGCAGCGGTTGATCGACGCCGCGCTCGGCCCATAGATCCAGCTTAGCCACGATTTCGCGTGGCGTTCCCACAATGCTCACAGCGTCCAGCATGTCTGGATCGACGGCCTCGATAGCACTCTTCATGCCTTGCTTCCAGCCCTCGATGACAGCCTGGACCTGGGGGCCATAACCGTGGCGAGTCAGCATCTCGGCGTAATAGACCCCCATCTTCCCAATATAATAGGCCAGGGGGGCTGCAGCCTGGTAGCGAGCCGCCTGGCGCATCTGCTCATCGGCGTTCTCGGGCAGAATAACGCTGGTGATATACGGAGCAATCAACGCGCTGTGAGGGGGGCGTCCGGCTCGCTGCGCGCCCTCGTCCAGGTGCTGACGCAGCTCCTGCCACTTATGGCCAGGCCAATAGACCGGCAGCACACCGTCGGCGATCTCCCCAGTTTGAATAACATTTTTCGGCCCCATAGCCGCCACGTAGATCGGTACATCCGCGCGCAGCGGCGTGAAACGCAGCTTAAAACCGCGTTCCAGCTTAAAGAACTGTCCGTGATAGACCAGCTTCTCGTGACGCAGGATCATTCTGATGATCTCAACATACTCGCGCGTGCGCTGCAGGGGCTTTTCGAAAGGCACGCCATGCCAGTGCTCAATGACATTGGCGCCCGAGGGGCCGAGACCGAGGATCATACGCCCCCCAGAGCGCTCATCTAAAGTGGCCACGGTGCTGGCGATCAGGGCCGGGGTACGTGAGTAGATATTGGCAATGCCGGCGCCAAGCTTGATGCGCCTGGTCACACGAGCCAGGTCGGCCAGCGAAGTAAAGAGTTCGTAGCCCCAGGACTCGCCCAGCCAGACAGAGTCGAAGCCCAGCTCATCGGCAATCTTGACCTTCTCGACGATCTCGTTCCAGGCTCCAGGGAATTGCGGCGAGTCAGCCACCAGCCCCACACGGCTGCGATAAGCCTTCGTCGCTGCAGGCGTGGGATCAACGCTCATGCCTGCGTACCTCCATTGGTAGAATTTGCTGCTATGCTGAAATTATAGCGCATGCTAGCCTTCAACTGGCCATGCTGCTGCCTGGCTGGTCTCTCAGCCTATCAGCCTGAAAGCCTCTCTCGGCTGGCGAGCCGTCTCTCTACGCGGAGACGAAAGTAAAGGCTCTGGCTCCTGGTGTGCCCTCTTATCGCTCAAGGCGCTTGCTTGCCAGGCAAAGCCCGGTCTGTCAGGGTTTCAGCATCTTTTTGCGCTGGTTCCATTGATCGAGCGAGCGGACCACGAAGCGTGGCTGGCCATACAGATAGATGGCCAGACAGTAGTAGTCAGGTTGCCCTACCTCGGACAAGATACGTGCCTCCACCTTTGGAGCTTCCTGTTGAATGAGTGTCTGTAGCTGCTGTGCCTCTTGATATCTGAGCATAGACAAAACCTCGGCTCATCAGAGCCGGTCTGTGATCATTTTACCCGCAGTAACGGAGAAGGCTGGTTAAGCATTGCATTGATAAACGAAAAGGCTAGCACCGCGAGCCTTCAGGCCGGGGAAGCGGGGAAGCGAGAGCCAAAAAAGGTCTAGCGGAGCGCTGTCTTGCTGGGCGGGGGTGAAGAGAAGAGAGATCAAGAGAGGCGCCCGGGGTCAGAGACTGACCGCAGGCGCCTTGTCCAAAGGAGGAGGGGAAAAGATGATTCTATGGCTTCAGGTGAGCGCGCAGCTCTGGCCATTCAAGGTGAACGAGCCTGGCGCAGGGTTACTGGTGGTCCAGCTTCCATTAAAGCCCAGCGTTGTCGCGGTACCTGGGGCCAGGAGCGCATTATAGCTCAGGCTGCTGGCGCTCACCAGGCTCCCCTGCTGGCTGAAGGTGGCATTCCAGCCCTGAGTGACCGTTTGGCCGGCACTGAAGACAAAGGTCAGCGTCCAGCCGTTGATTGTGGTTGTCCCACTGTTCGTCAAGGTAATGCTGGCCGTGAAGCCAGCGGGCCACTGGCTGGTGACGCTATAGCTCACGCGGCAGGCGTTGCCCGTCGTTGTCGCTGTCGGCGTAGGGGTGGGCGTTGTCGTAGGCCGCGCTGTCGGTGTTGGCGTGGGCGCAGGCGTAGGAGTAGCTGTCGTGCCACCGCCGGTCACCTGGGGTCCCACCTCCAGCTTGAGCGTATCGTACATAGCGCCGCCGCCGCTGCTGACCGAAGTCATTGCGAAGGCCACCGTATTGCTGCCGACCTTCAGCAGCGAGGCCGGGAAGCTAAAGACCATCAAATGGTAGTAGCCGCTCTGGTTAGCGCTGCGGTAAATTGCCGCATCATTAGTGTAGGCGGGATAGCTACCGATGGCTGTCCCGTTCACACGGATCGTTACGGCGGCGGTGCGTGTCATACCGGCCAGCGCCACCGTCAGGTGGGCGTCGCCGCTGTAGCTTTGGCTCAAAGAGAAGTTGACATTCCAGGTCCCGACCGCCGTCTGAGCATAATACCAGTTGTTGGCTGGCGTGCTGGAGCCGATAGTGTAGGTCAGATTCGCTGGGGCCTGGTTCCAAAGACCATACTGGCGCGGCAGATTGCCCAGACGGAACTCCGCCGCCTTGCGGTCCGCGGTACCGATTTGCCAGAGGAGGGTACTATAGCGCACTGGCGTCCAGGTCAGGGTTCCCAGATTGGTACTCGTACCGCTGACGTTCACATTGTCCAGCTCGTACTGATCGGTGATATCCCCGATACTGCCACCGTTGGCCCAGGCATAGAGACTATAGCTGCCAGGGCGCACCTGGCGAAGGGTGAAGTTCCCAGCGCTATCGGCCACCGTCGTAAAGATGTAGCTGGCACCCTGGGCGTAGACATCGCCGCCTGGTTGGGCCAGCGTAATCTGAGCGCCGGCGGCGGGACGTCCATCGGCCAGACGCAGGGTACCCGTCACTGTGGTCCGTGTGAGCGGATAAGCCGGATTGGAGAGCCAGCTATAAGGCCACTGCTGCTGCTGGAGCGCGGCCTGGGTCTGGGCATCGCTGATGCTGCCATTGTTCAAGTAGACAAACCAGGGACCGAAGAACTTGCCGCTGGGGATCGTCACCTCTGGTGTGCCAAAATGTGCACTGATGAGCATGTTCAGAACAACAGCATCGCCAGTACTGCTATCGACGTGAACCGTCAGATCCTGCTTCAGCGGGCCGCCATTGTTGTACTCGTGGCTGGGCGAAATCAGCCAGACGCCGTAGCCATTGCCGTAGACGCCGTGGAGCAAATCCTGGCTCATCAGGTAGGTAGCAGCATCGTATTTCGTATAGATAGTGCCATCACTAAGCTGATAGGTTGAGTCCTGCAGCTCGGTGGCCGACTGAATCTGACTGAGCGTGGGGAAGGCAATGGCGGTCTCAACGCCGTTATAGCCTGTGCGAAAGATCGAGCCGTCGACGCGGTAGAGCGTGCGAAACTCGCCGACGGTCCCGATGCCCGTGGCCAGAAAGTAGGAGTAGAGGCCACTAATGCCACTGCGGACCACGTAGTGCAGCTCACCCCAGCTACTGATATAGGCGATATCGACCATACTAGAGGTATTGGTCACGACAGTGAGCTGGGTGGGACTGAAGCCCGTACCGCCGTTGATCGAGCTGTAAAAGCCCTTGGCTGGCCCAATCAGCTCCTTGCCCTGCCAGACCAGCGAATAGCCAGTCCCCAAACTGTTAAATTTGATCGTAAAGATGCCATTACTGATTGTGGCAGTCATGCCGGAAACACTAAGGGTCACGGGTGAAGCGGCGTGGGCCGGCTCTCTCTGTAGCGCGGGCATTACAAGACCCCAACCTGCAACGAGAACGAGGATCAGCAAACTGGAGAGCGCGCCCGGGAGGAGCATGAGACGAAACCTGCATCTGGACATGCTGCGATTCCTTTCTGTCTGAGGCAGACTGCTTTCATCCTGAAAAGCAGGCGTAACGCGGTTAACCAAGGCTCCCTGAAGTTGAGGAGGGGCCTGTTCTGGCCCTTGCTAGTTCTTCTTCCCTGTGCATAGAAAAGTATACATCAAAAGACTCGCGGCTGGCAGGAGGTGAGAAGAATGTCAGACCAGGTAAAGGGTAGCAAGGCTTAGAGAGACGTTGACCTGCTTCATAAGCTTATCCTCATCCTACGAAGACGCTTTGGCTTATGGTAAAGTTTGAGAGTATAAAGATAGCAGAAAAGGAGCGGTGATCATTTCATGAAGCAGAGAGGGGAGAAGTCTATCGACTATCGCAGTCTGAGCCGGACGGTCGCGCATGCCCTGCGTCATCAGCCGGCACTGTATGGACTCCAGCTAGATGAAGAGGGGTGGGTCCCGGTCGCTGAGCTGCTGCGGGCCTTGCGTCAGCATCGGGCGAGCTGGCGCGACGTGCGAGAGGAAGATCTAGAGATCATGATAGCCAGTGCGGAGAAGCAGCGCTACGAACTGCGCGATGGGAAGATACGAGCCCTCTACGGGCATTCGCTGCCGCGTCGTCTGCCCAAACAAGAAGCCATCCCGCCGGAGATCCTCTATCACGGAACCTCGCCGGCAGTGCTTCCCGCCATCCAACGTGAGGGACTCAAACCGATGCGCCGGCAATATGTGCATCTCTCCGTAGATATCGCTACCGCCAGACAGGTTGGAGGGCGCCGAACACCGCAGCCTGTGGTGCTGGAGGTGCGTGCGCGTGAAGCCAGCGAGCATGGTATCCGTTTCTATCGCGGGAACGACCAGGTCTGGCTGGCCGATGCCATTCCGCCGGCCTTTATCCGCTTCCTCTGAGCAAATGAGATCGCTGGTCAGTGCGCGTCGCCCTTTTGTGCTCGTAGCTGATCCGTTCCGCGCTCGCCGTATCTATCGCGGCCAGTCGACCGAGAGCAGAGACGACAGCCTGCTTAAGCCGCGCCTGGTGAGCCAGGCTGTTGTCTCCAGCAGCCTCTTTTTTGCGTGTTCCCTATGAATCAATGGATGCAAGATAGGCTCTGCTGTGGTTATCCTTAATGGGAAAGAAAAATCTGCAACGTCTCTCCCATGAGGAGGAGAAACAGAGCGACCGGTATGGCACAGGAAAAGGAGCGTGATAAGTATGATGACCGGTTATCAGATCTCGCAACACTCGTGGTGGATACTGGCCATACGCGGAGTAGCGGCCATTCTCTTCGGTATTGCAGCTCTGCTCTGGCCTCATCTTACCCTTCTGGTATTGATTTACCTCTTTGGTGCCTATGCCCTTGTTGATGGTCTTGTCGCCGTGGCTGTGGCGCTCCAGGAGCGCAACATTGTTGGCCACTGGTGGATTCTGCTGATTGAAGGGCTGGCCGGCATTTTGGTGGGCCTGCTGGCCTTCTTCTGGCCGGGCATTACAGCCCTGGTCTTGCTAACCCTGATAGCCATCTGGGCCATCTTCACGGGCGTGATCGAGGTGGCGGCGGCCCTGAGTTTCCGACGTGCGTTCGGCTTGGAATGGACGCTGGTCCTGGGTGGCGTGGTCTCCATCCTCTTAGGGATTGCCCTGGCCTTGAGTCCTGCGGCTGGCTTACTGGCGCTGGTCTGGCTGATTGGCCTCTACGCCATTGTCTTTGGCGTTCTGCTGCTCATCCGGGCCTTCCAGTTCCGCTCCGTGCTCTCCTCGTGGTGAGAGAGCGTGCGGAGGGTCTGGGGAGCGCGAGCTGAAGCCCGCCCTGGCTCGCTCTGCAAGGAGGTCCCCAACAAGTCCTATGCCCTTTGTCCGCTCTGACACGCTTTGATATAATGCCCTCATCTCACACCACATTCTCCTGGTGCAAAGCAGGCAAGGGGCGAGAAAAGAGGCAATGGCCAGAAAGATCATCGTGCTGTTGCTGGCAGTCAGCGGGCTGGTGGGCCTGGGGCTGGGCTATGTCTGGGGCGGCTTGCAGAGCTATGCCCACTATCAGCAGGCGAGTCTGGCGGATCGCCAACACTGTGGTGGCCAGCTCCCGGTACGTGTTTGTGTGAATGCTCCCCAGGAGGTGTTTTCCGCCTTTTATCCCTCTTACCTGCACACCGGGAGCCCTGTCGTAGAGGTGTTCTTCAGCAGCCTGGCTGGCCCGCAGCCACTGCGTATCAGCGTAGCCATCGCTGGTTTTTCGCAGATGGAGACACGCACGGTGAGTGCGGTGGAGCGGATGCAGAGCGCGGGCTTTGTGCCACCACTGCTGAATGGGGTCCTGCAAAGGCTGACCAGTGATCGTCAGACCCAGCTGCAGGTGACGGTCACCGATGTGCGTGGTACTCGCTATTACAGCAATGCCATCCCCTTGCAGCTCCATTCGCGGCGCCTGATGGCCTGGTCGGCGGCCAATCGATTACGCATCGCGGCCTGGATAACGCCGACTGCTTCCGCAGTCGAGGAGCTGGTAACGCGCGCGACGGCCTACCTTCCTCAGCAGCCGCCGCCGGCTCCGCTGGCGATGACGGGCTATTCGGGGACGATTCTGCGTCAGGTCCTTGATCAGGTAGATGCCATCTTCGATGCGCTACGACTCGACTATGGCCTACGTTGCCAGCGCCAGGGTGTCCCCTATGCTGGACCGGAGAGCACAGCCTCGGCAACCCAGGCCATTCGCCTTCCTTCCGAGGTCCTCCAGCAGGGCAGTGGCTCGGATGTCGAGGTAACGCTCTTGCTGGCTTCGGCGGTGGAAAGTATTGGCCTGCATGCTGTCATTGTGGTGTTGCCCGATCGCACCTTACTCGGGGTAGCGCTCTCCCCCGATGAACAGGGTTTTGGTTATTGGGATGCGAGTCAGCTGAGTGCTGCTATGACAGGCGATGCCGTGAATATTGCCAGCGATGCGCTCTATGCTAAGGAAGAGAAGCAGGGTGCTGTCATCGACAGGATTCTGGTTTCTGAGGCTCGCCATGCCGGCGTTGAGCCGATGCTCTAGAGCGATGGGGCGTGTGTAAGGAGGGAGTGCTACGAGTAGCGTTGCTTTCCCTGAATGGTTTAGCTTCGGTTGCTACGGTGGCCTCCTCTGTTGCTTACTTACGATGGCCGGAGAGGTCGCCTATAAGCTGCTGGGCCGCCGCGGAACGAGACGCCAGCTCGCTGGAGCGCTGCTGGTGGGGGGGTTATCTGCTCTGTTGATTGCTCCCGCCCTTATCTGGTTTTATCTGCGTTTTATACCCCTGCAACCAGCACTCCCGCCTGCGGAGGTGGCGGCCATGCTAGCCTATGTGGCCCTGTGTGGCTGGGGACTGCCGCTGACCACAGCCCTGGGATACGGCCTCTTCGCGACGCCTCTTTCCGTCGCGCTCCACGGGACCCGCGCCCTGACGCGCAACCTGAGTGCTCCCCAGCTGGCAGCATCTCCGGCTCCCTATGCGCCGCATCCGCCTGGCGTGACTGCTCCTTTTGTCTTCAATGCCGACACGCCTTGGGGGTGGCTGGAGCATCGCAATGGCCGCTTGCAGGGTCAACGGCTGGCTCTGACGCGCGCTTTTGTGCGCCTGGGGCGCGGAGAAGAAAACGATATCTGGCTCGATGATGATCTGGCCTCGCGCTATCACGCCGAACTGATCTGGGATAATGGCCTGGTGTATGTGACTGACTGCCACAGTCTGAACGGTGTCTTTCTCAATGGACAGCGCGTCTCTGGTTCTGCCCCCGTGCACTCGGGCGATATCCTAGAGATCGGCTCCTTGCGCTTCCTCTTTGAGCTGGCCACGCCGCCGCGCGCGGCGGCCCCGACTGAGGATGATCCTTTGCTCCGCCATCCTCATCCGCTGCGCCCGGTGCGCCTGCGTAAGAGTGAGGCCGCTTCGCCAGTCACCGCGCCGCCGGTGACGCCCCCAACGCTAACCACGGCCTGGGAGCCTCCATTTGAGGCCAGACCCACGCTCGACGAGCCGCAAGCCTTGCTCCGGCAGACGCCGCTGCCCTCCTTCTCAGAGGCCCCCCAGACCGTCACCACGCCCTCGGAGGCTCTGCCTGCGATGCGCGCGGTGACCCATCTCTTGCTCATCTGCAATGGGACCCTGGTGGGCCGCAGCTTCGTGTGCAACGGGCCGGCCCTGGTGATCGGCGCTGATCCAGGCTGCGAGGTCTACCTCCAAGATCCTTCCTTGGCCCCGCGCCATGCTCTCTTGCTGGTACGCTCTGAGAGCCTCTATCTCCAGGACCTGACCGATGGCGCGACGCTAGTGAATGGGGAGCCGCTCAGCGGGCCACGCTTGCTGGAAAGTGGTGATCTGCTGCAGTTAGGGGCCGTGCTGCTTCAATACAGACCCCTGGTCAGCTCGCCAGTAGCGGGCACGAGTGCGGGAGCCTCCGCCTCCAATGAATCGCTCTTTTCTGCAGCCCAGCCGCAGCTACAGTCACCGGTGCAGCCGCAAGCACAGCAGTTCTGGCCCCCAGAACATTGAGTCTTGCTTGCTTCCGCTCCGCCCTACCAGTCCAGACGGATCTGGGCGGCGGCGTTGCGAGCGAGCAGCGGCTTGCCCTGACCCGGGTAGAGATAGTAAATCTGGAGATCACGCAGCACGCGCAGCGTCTCCTGCTGACCCCGCTGGTCGCTGCTAGCGTGGAGGATGGGCATCCCTCCCTCGGTCGTGCTGATCGCGGCCCCGCCGATTAACTCCCAGGAAAAAGGATTATAGAGGCAAAAATAGCCGCGTGCCGCTCCACTGGTGGCGATCACGCGCCAATCCTCGTGGTGTGGCAGGCCGCCGACATCTTGCAGCCAGATACTGACCTGGCGTAGATG
Source organism: Thermogemmatispora aurantia (assembly GCF_008974285.1). Lineage (GTDB taxonomy): Bacteria > Chloroflexota > Ktedonobacteria > Ktedonobacterales > Ktedonobacteraceae > Thermogemmatispora > Thermogemmatispora aurantia. The sequence continues at coordinate 148,163 of NZ_BKZV01000006.1, forward strand.
AGGGGCGGTAAGAGCGAACAAGGCATCGAGCGAGAATAGCTCACCGGTGCGAAAGGGTAGAGGAATGCTCAGATTACCGCCTTCGTACCCGCGGCCTTCCTCTCCCGGGGAGGAAGCACGGTTCCTCGTCTTGGAGAGCGCGGCGACTGGCGCTGCGCAGCGCTGACGCAGCGTCTCGATACCCCCGCTTTGGTTTGTCTCCAGGCTGGTCAGCACAATCAGATCGATATCGGTGGGCGAGCGCCTCAAAAAGCGCTCGATGTAGTACAGGATCAACTGCCCATTCAAGGAGGAGCGAGGATCGACGACCACCAGACCGCCATCGTCGATCAGGTAGGTGTTGAGCATGCCAAAGCGGTCGGTGATCGTATGCACCTGGCGAAGCTTCTGGGCGGTCCGGGTCGGGGCTTCCTGCCCGGGCGAAATAGCAGTCATGCGTCTCTCCCCTCTGATAGCGCGATAGCTGCCTTTCCTATCCTATCACCCAGGTCAAGTGAGAGCGGAGCCGGGCGGCGCCATCAGGCTGTGTTGCCGCTGCCTCTCTTACTCAGAGTGGTGGCTAGAAGATCGGCGCTAAGGACGGGAGCAGCGGCAATGTGGTATACTTGGAATAATCGGTCTTATGCCTGATCATGGAACCTCATTGAGGGAGTTCATCAAGCAATGACATCCTTCCCTACAGATGGATCATGGCCGCAGTATACCTACATTGTGCCTGAGATCTACACCCGCGCCAGAGTGCGCCTGATTGGCCTGGGCACCTATGCACCTGCAGGAATCATCACCAATGATTTTTTTGCCTATATTTCGACCCGCCTGGGCGATCCGCGCAAGGCCGAGGATCTGGAGCGGGTGACAGGTCTCATTACCCGCCATGTGCGCGCGAGCACACTAGAGCTGTGCCGCCGGATGGCCGGTGATGAGGCACCCGGCCTGATCGACAGTCCCGATGCCCCGCGCGATGAGTCGCTGGTCGATATGGCCGTCGTGGCAGCGCAGCGGGCCCTCGAAAGCGCCGGTCGCTCAGCTTCCGAGATCGATATGATTATTGGCGCCTCCTCCTCTGATAACGATGCTTTCCCTACGATCGCCGGGCAGGTCCAGCATCGCCTCGGCCTCAAGCCCATTCGCGCCACAATGCTGCGTGGCGCCTGCGCCTCCCAGACCGAGGCTTTTCAGGTCTGTGCCGAGGCGCTTTCTTGTAGCACGGCGCGCCTGGTGTTGCTGGTGACGGCGGAGGGCCTGCTGCCTAATATTATGCACATTCTGGATTGGAAGACCAGCTCGCTTTTCGGCGAAGGCGCTGCGGCCTTCTTACTGGAGCGCGGCGAGGAGGGAGATGAGACCTACGCCATCAGTGGTTATGATGCAGGCCAGGCTCCAGCCCTGTTTTATCAGACGCCGCTGCGCAAGGATTCTATCGAGATGGCCGAGGTCGATATGAAGATTCTTCAGCTCTATCGCGAAGGGAAAGGCAAAGAGCTGGCGCAGCTGCTCTCACAGAATCTGGTGGGCTATACCAAAATGAACGGCAAGGAGGTCTTCCGCGAAGCCCCGCGTGCTATGGCGGAAGCGGTCGATGCTTGCGTACGCCATGCTGGCCTCCCCTATGACGAGGTTGCCTACATTATCCCCCATCAGGCCAACTCGCGTATCACGCGCCGCCTCGGCGAGCTGCTGATTCACGATTATGGCTGGCCGGCTTCAACAATGGAGAAGCTGGTTGATAATTTCCGCTATTATGGCAATCTCTCGAATGCCAGCATCGCCGCAGCAATGGCCGAGCTGATCTATCATGACCAGTTAAAAGACGGCCAGTGGCTGGCGTTGCCTGCCGTTGGCGGTGGTATGCACTATGGCTGCTGGCTGGTGCGCTATCGCGCGCTGAAGAATCCTCGCGCGGTCATGAAGCCACTACAGCATCAGTAGCCTCGCCGCGCCGAATTGAGTAAGTAGGAAGAAAAATGCTCCTCGATGGCGAGACGGGGCGGTCTGCTGGGTCCGCGGTAGCTGATCGGCGCCCTCCGTCCCGCTTCCTGCTGCTGCTTCTGTTCTTGGGCCCTCTGTGGGCGCCTCTGTCCTGACTTTGCTGCCTGGCAGGATGGCTGGCTTCTGCCTTCTGCTGCGGCAACCTGGCGAGGTAAGAACCTGGCCAGAGCCAGGGAAAACAGCGATTAGCTTGATTGGCGCTGAGAGAGATAAAGGCGGCGGTGTATGCGAGTCAGGTCAGCATGCGCTCGTAGGTGACGTAGGGACTGTCGGCGAGTTGGTATTCGGCCCCGGCGAAGGTATCGCGTACCATCAGCAGGTCGGGAACGTGAGCGCGCACTGCCTCCAGGTTACGCTGCGCCGTCAGATGACGCAGGAGATAGGCGAGCTGGCCGATGGTGTCGGCAGTCGTACCGTCAATATAGCCAATGAACAAGTATTTACCGTGGCGTCCCTCGCGCTGCTCAATCATCATCAGCCCATCAAGGCGTTCCCAACGGCGCAAGAGATAGATCTCGCCAGCGTTGATCTTCGCCTTCAGCAAGCGATCGCTAATACTATAGGCGATAAACCCTGAGTAGTAGAGGCCACCAGTCAAAGGGAAGATATTCGAGACATTGAGGTAGTCAATGATCTCCTCCAGGTCCTCGACTCGTGCCGGCTCTGGTCGGGGGAGAGAGGCCAGGCGCTGTGGCAGTTCTGGCAAAGGTGGAGCCTGAAAAGGGAAAAAGCTACCGACCTCATGCATACGACTTTTCCTGGCCAGAGCGATGGCGGCGCTGTTGCTGGCCTCGGTAAGCAGGCGTACCGTCCTTGCTCCCAGGCGCATAGCCTCAGCCAGCGCGGCCTGATGCAAAGCGGTCGCGACTCCCTGACGGCGATAGGACGGGTCAACGCGTAGACCTTCCAGCCAGGCTTCGTACTCATTGAGCATGCGCAAATGGAGTAGACCTACGGCTCGCCCGTCACTGGCGGCCACCAATAGCCTCCCTTGCTGGTCCCCTAGCCAGGCATCCCAGGCCTCGGCAATGTAGTCCCCCCACTCCCAGGTATGAGCGCAAAAAGCGAGCACCGTCTCACGATCCTCTGGACGCGCAGAACGTACCTCGAACGTTGCCATCCTGCTTGCTCTCCTTCCCCTCTTCAAGCCAGGGTAGTGCCTGCCTGCTCACTGGCTGCGGTTCTCCATCAGATATAATACAACAAAGAGGCGACTCGCCTGGGATGCGAGCCCCTCCACTCGCTCAAGAGGAGAAAGCAGGTCAGGATGGCGGAGCGCCCTTCTTGGACTAGACAGCAGGGGGAAGTGCGTCAGGCGATCAAAAGGAGCAAAAAAGAAAATCCTGTGCAGGAAATGCAGCGAGAGATTCAGAGAGAGCAACTCCCCTGGTATCGGGCATTACATCGAGGTCAGCTCTTGTTGGCTCTCTACGCACTGCTGCTCGGTCTGTTCGCGCTACTGGCCTGGTGGGTTCATGTTCACCCGGTACTGACCATTGACGTGGCTATTACGCGCGAATTCCAGGAGGAGCAGAGTCCCTGGCTACGCACGCTGATGCTGGCAATCAGCTTCATCGGCAGTGTGCCATTGCTGGCGGCGGGGCTGGTGTTGGCCACGGCCATTCTGCTCTGGCTCGGACGCCTGCGCCTGGAAGCCTTGATTCTGCTTGGTAACTGTCTGAGCAGCGAGCTACTCAATCATACAGTCAAGCTGCTGGTAGCGCGTCCGCGTCCCTCGCCCACGCTGGTTGAGGTTTGGCAAGCGGCCAGAGGAGCCAGCTTTCCAAGCGGGCACGTCATGGCCTATGTGGCCTACTGGGGTTTGCTGTTCTCCTATGGCCTCATTCTCTTCCAAGGCCGGAGTTGGTGGCGTATCCTTCTTCTGCTCCTCTCAGGCTTTTTCATTGTTATGGTAGGGCCATCGCGTATCTATCTTGGAGACCATTGGGCCAGCGATGTCCTCGGTGGCTATCTCCTTGGCGGCGTCTGGCTGAGCCTCTGGCTGCTCCTCTACCTCCGCCTGCGGGGGCGTGGCCTGCTGGCCCCGGTCACCTTGCGCGAGAAGCCCGTGTCGCCAGAAGAGAGGGAGGAGTCTGGTTCTTCGGCTTCCTGGAGCGGTCGGGATCAATCTTGAGGGAAAGGCGTGGAGAAGGCTGTTGGAAGTGCGTGGGCGGGGGCCAATGCCAGATTTAAGGCGGTTGGTGGAGCGCTTGCCTCTGATCGCCGGGCTGTGATACACTCAGCCCAGGCCGGTGGTGTGGAGGGCGAAAGAGAGCCTTCCCGGCAAGTTCTGCCTGGGCCTGCAGCAGGCAGGCCAGGGACTCCCCGTTCAAGCTCCACCGCTCCACCGGCGAAAATTCTCCACGGAAGGACGCCCTCTGCTCGTTCTATGAAGCTCAACGACGATACTGACTATCAGCGTTGTTTTGTCTGTGGCCAGCGCAACCCCTACGGGCTGCAGCTGGTTTTTCGTCGTGAAGACCAGAGCATCGTCGCCGATTTTCAGCCGCGCGAGGAGCACCAGGGTTTTCCTGGCGTCATTCACGGCGGCATTGTGGCTTCCGTCCTGGACGAGACCTTGGGACGGGCCTCGCTGCTCGCTCAGCAGCCTCAGTGGACCATGACGGGCAAGCTGGAAGTGCGCTATCGGCGTTACGTCCCTTATGGGCCATTATTGCGAGTGCGCGCCTGGCTGCTCAAAGAGCGGCGCACGATGCTGCAGGCTCAGGGGGTGCTGACGCTGGCCAGCGACGAAAGCACGCCGCTGGCAGAGGCGCAGGGCATCTTTTTACCGCTGCCAGAAGCCTTTGTCGACACACTCATGCGCGACTATCCAGGGCTACGGCAGTTCTTCACTGGAGAGCTAGAGGAATGAGCGCTGAGCGAGGCGCTAGCCAGAGCCTGGCGTGCTGTCAGCTTCGCGGTGGGAGAGAGCACTCAGTCAAAGAGTGTCATCGGAGCAGCCAGCGAGCCTGATAATTGGTCCAACAGGGGGAGGCAGGCCCGCTGTGCTGCCCGCCTCCTGGTAGCCTGGCGAAGGAGCGAGCCGGGCGTCGACCTCCCACTTGCGAAGAAGGCAGTCTCCTTACGGCTAAGGCGCTCTGGCTTGGCTAGAGCCGAAGGGAGAGAAGCCGGCCCGGCGCTTTCTCATAAGAGACGGCTATCGTTACCAGGCGCAGCGGAGGCAGGCGGCTCCGACTCGTTGCGGCTTGTGCCAACCTCGGGAGGAACCGGCGCTGAGGTCGGCTCCGGTGGAGCGATCACCTGGGGGGTACCCAGAGGAGCCCGCTCGTCGGGGGCCGCTGTGGCGCCAGTCTCGGCCAGAATAGCGCGCAGCTGCTCGCCGTCGAGCGTCTCGTGGCGGCGCAGCTCCTCCGCGATGCGGTCGAGCGTGCGGCGATGGCTGGTTAGCAGATCGATTGCCTGCTGGTAGCAAGAGCGCACGATGCGCTCAACCTCTTCATCGATCAGCTGGGCAGTCTCCTCGCTATAGTCGTAGGGCTGGCCGACCTCCATTTCGGAGACGCCCGAGAAGGGGCTGGGGCGCTCGCTGTAGGAAATCGTTCCCAGGCGTTCGCTCATACCCCAGCGCGTCACCATCTGGCGAGCGAGGGCCGTCGCCTTCATCAGGTCGCTTTGGGCGCCTGTTGTAATAGTGCCGAAGACGACTCGCTCAGCGGCCTGGCCCCCGAGAGCGTAGGTGATCTGCGCCAGCAGATACTCCTTTGGATAGTTATAGCGATCATCCAGGGGAGTTGACATCGTCACACCCAAGGCCTGGCCGCGCGGCACGATGGTCACCTTCGTGACCGGATCGGAGTGAGGTGTGAGCAGGCCCACCAGAGCATGACCACCCTCATGGTAGGCCGTCACGCGCAAGTCTTCCTCGTTGAGCACCAGCGGGCGCTCGGCGCCCAGCAGGATCTTGTCAAGGGCATCTTCGAAGCAGCGGCGATCGATGTAGTCGAGGTTGCGACGAGCCGCCAGCAGGGCCGCCTCATTCGCCAGATTGGCCAGGTCAGCGCCCACCATGCCCGGCGTCGCCCGCGCAATTGCCTCCAGGTCCACATCCGGGGCCAGCGGCAGATTGCGCGTATGGATACGCAGGATAGCCAGGCGTCCGCTCCAATCAGGGCGGTCCACCGTCACGCGGCGGTCGAAGCGACCGGGGCGCAGCAGGGCCTGGTCCAGACCGTCGGGGCGGTTGGTTGCCGCCAGAACCACCACCGCCTGATGCGACTCGAAGCCATCCATCTCAACCAGCAGCTGGTTCAGCGTCTGCTCGCGCTCCTCATTGGTATTGATGCTGGCGCCGCGCTGGCGTCCGACGGCGTCGATCTCATCGATAAAGATAATGCTGGGGGCGGCTTTCTTAGCCTGATCGAAGAGATCACGCACGCGGCTGGCGCCCACGCCCACCAGGACCTCGACGAACTCGGAGCCGGACATCGAGAAGAAGGGGACGCCGGCCTCGCCGGCCACGGCCCGCGCCAGCAAGGTCTTACCGGTGCCTGGAGGACCAACCAGGAGGATACCGCGGGGGATCTTGCCGCCCAGGCGCTGGAACTTCTGGGGCGTCTTCAGAAACTCGACGACCTCCTGCAGCTCGTACTTAGCCTCATCGACGCCGGCCACATCGGCGAAGGTCGTGCTGGGCCGGTCCTCCAGGATCAGGCGCGCGCGGCTGCGACCAAAGTTAAAAATGCCCTGCTGCCCCTGGGTAGCTCGACGAGTAACAAAGAAAAACAATCCCAGCAGGAAAGCCCAGGGAAGCACCGTTATCAGCAAGTTAATCCAAAAGCTGTTGTCCGGCGGGGCCTGATTAATCACAGTCACGCCTTTGGACAGCAGCAGCGGGATCAGCTGCGGATCGGTCTGTGGCTGTGGCAATTGGTAGACGTGGTACTGTTGATGGCCGTCCACCGGCTGGCGGAAATCGCCGACGATGTCTGTCTGCCCAATAAAGGTCGCCGTCTTGATGTTGCCGGCGTTGATCTCCTGATAGAACTGAGTATATGTCAACTCCTCCCGTTGAGGGGAAGAACTGCTATTGGCGTTACTGATATAACTATATAAGTACAACCCCAGTACCAGCAGTACTACCAGCAGCAGCCAGAAATTCAGGTTTGAGGAACGCGGCGGCTGCCCAGAGGGGCCGCGCGACTGGTTAGGCGATGACTGCTGTCGCTGCGACTGGCGCGGCGGCACTGGTAGCAACGGGGGCGGCGGCGTATTGTTATTTTGATGGTTGCTTTGCTGTTGCGCGTGGTACAGACCAGATAATGGCTCTTTTTCCATTGCGAGACGTTCCTGTTTTCTGGTTGCGCCGTCTTTGGCTGAGAGCGGCGTCTACCCCGCTCCCTGGCACTGGCGTGACGCTTTCAGGTGCTCCCTATAACTATCCTATTATATCCCACACGAGGGGAAATTGCACACTGGCAAGAGAGGCGCAGCGCGCGGGAGAGTGACCAGTCCAGTCCAGTCTGCCAGGCAGATCGGTAGTTGCCAGGCTGCCCAGCTGCTGGAGATCCGCATCGCTGGTCTGACTCCCTTTCCGTCGTTTCAAAAGATATTTACGAACGAGTCTCGGTAGAGGTGCAAGCGAAGGTGACCTTCTGTCCCCCAAGCGGCTGGCTGGGGGCTTGCTCTGCCAGGACGAGGCGGTCTACAATCAAGAGGCAGGTGCTGGCCTACTCGTGCCAACTAAAACCATCAAGGGAGATCACCGGGGGGCATGGCCGATGACTACAGATGAATCTACAGCTGTGCAGATCGCTCCTGCCACTGGCGAGCAGCTGACAATTATACAACATTTCTTGCGTGAAAGCCATCTCCCACTTGCTGGCCTGGAACGCGACCTGTGGCGGGCCTGGCTGGCCTGGAAAGATGGAACGCCGATCGCCTGCGCCGGTCTGGAGCGCTATGGCGAGCGAGCCTTGCTGCGCTCAGTAGCAGTAGCTCCTCCCTGGCGCCGGCAAGGGATTGGCAGTCTGCTTGTCCAAGCGGTAGTGCGAGAAGCGCAGTCGCTAGCTATCCGAGAGATCTATCTCTTGACCGAAGGAGCCGAGTCCTTCTTTGAGCGGCTGGGCTTCCGGCCCATCGCTCGTGACGACGTACCAGAGGCCCTGCACGCCTCAGCAGAGTGGAGGGGGGCCTGTCCTCAGACGGCCACCGTCATGGTACTACGCGGAGGCTGATCTCAAGCCCTCGCAGCCCGTCTTGCGGCTCTGGAGCAGCAGGCTGAGAACACTGTACGGACGCAGACCGATCCCCCGCCTGCGCTTGAGGAGAAGAGGCTCTGCGTCCTTTCAGGCGAAGCCGCGTCTTCTAAAAGAAAAGTCTGTGCACGAGGAGGCCACACCGATGTCCAGCGTGACTGAACGAGCCTGGGTTGCCTTACATGAGCCGCTGCGTCTCTTTATACGTCGTCGACTGCCTGACGAAGAGAGCGTAGACGACCTCTTACAAGAAATTTTTCTACGTATTCACCAACACTCTCAAGAGCTGCGTTCCGATGAGAAACTAGAGCACTGGGCCTATCGCATCGCCCGTCATCTGGTCTGCGATTACTACCGTCGGCGTCGCAACCTTCTATCACTGGAGGATCAGCCTCAGAGCCAGGCGGCCACGAGCGAGGTTCTGCTGCATTCTGAGCAAGAGCAAGCCAGCGAGGTCGCGCGGGCAGCCATCAAGCGATCCTTGCAGGAGCTAATCCACTGCCTGCCTGCACCCTATCGCGAAGCATTGATCCTTACCGAGTATGAGGGACTCTCACAGCGCGAACTGGCCCGCCGCCTGGGACTCTCCTTCTCTGGGGCCAAATCGCGCGTCCAACGGGCGCGTGAGCGGCTCCGCCAGCTTCTACGGGCCTGCTGCCAGTTTGAATTTGATCGCCTGGGGCGAGTCATTGGCTACCAACCACTGACCTCCTGTTGCCTGGGACCCGAGGAAAGCGAGCAAGGTGGCAGCGCTTGCCTCGATGAGAGTACCTGTGCTGCAAGCTCCGGTCGCTAACTTCTCTGCTATCTCCTCACCTGGGTCACCTTACCGCCTGGCTGGCTGCGTCCTTTTCGCCGGAAGGGCGTCTTCTCTTCCAGACAAAGAAAAAGCTGCGCTGGTCCAGCGCCAGCCGGCCAACCAGTCAGAAGGAGGAAAGCCCCGTCATGGCAGATATGCCTTTTAAATCAGAAGAAGATCTACGATCATTCGTTCAGCGTTACTATCAAGTAAACGTATTGAATGCTGCGGTTGCTTGCTGCTGTGAAGATCGAAAGCAGGTGCCCAGCCAGTGTGACTGCTATGCTCCTGAGCGACTCAAGGATCTGCCCGCAGAGCTGCTGGCCAGTGCCTGCTGCTGCGGTAATCCTCTCAAGCAGGCCGAGCTGAAACCCGGGGAAAGCCTGCTCGACCTGGGCTGCGGCACGGGGCTTGATCTGCTGCTGGCTGCTCCGCAGCTACAGCCTGGAGGAGTAGCCTACGGTGTTGACATGAACGAGGTTGCGCTGGAGCGGGCCGAACAGTATCGGCGCCAGCTCGGCCTGGAAAACGTGCGCTTCCTACAGGGGGTCATCGAAGCCATCCCTCTACCCTCGGAAAGCATCGACGTCATCATCTCCAACTGTGTCATCAACCTGGTGCCTGACAAAGGGCGTGTCCTGCGCGAAGCCTACCGCCTTCTCAAGCCAGGCGGTAGATTGATCCTGGCCGATACAGTCCTTGAAGGCGAGCCGCCGGCCAGGCTCCAGCGCGAACCGTGGGCCTGGGCAGCCTGCCTGACCGGCGCCATCAGCGCGGAGACCTACCGTGAGCTGCTAACGGCCATTGGCTTCCACGCAGTTGTTGTCGAGCTGGCTGCAAGAGACTGGGACTGGCCGCCATTTGTCAATCAGGAAGAGCGCCATCGCCTTGAGGGCCGCTGGCTCAGCGCCTGCATTCGTGCACGCAGGCCGTCAGCTTAGCCTGGGCTGCCTTTCAGCGGCAACGCAAGCCAGAGCAGAGCCAGGCAGGAGTGCAGCCAGCAGCCCGGCAGCAGTGGCAAGCAAGCGGCAGCTGTGCACAGGAGGCAGGCATGATCAGGGGGCCTTGCCGTCTTGATCATGCCTGTGCCTGGGCGTGCAACTGCAGCACAATTGAGGCTGTGGCCCCAGGCGCGATCTCCAAACGGTCGCCGGGCCGATTCAGCGCATCCTCACTACCGACCGTTGGCTCAAAGCAGACAAAGGCGTGGTCTGGGCGCGTCGGCAACTCCGTCCACACCTGCATATTATGCAAAGCATAGCGACCATCCTGGGGCAGCTCAGTGATCGTCAGCGTTCCCTGCTGAGGAAAAGTGATCGTCACCTCGCCGGCGAAAGGGTAGGGGGTATCCGGCGGCTGGTGCTCCCAGTCGATCGCCGCTGCCTCGAAGCCAGGCAGGCCCTGCACCTGCAAGCGCGGCTTATCGGCCTGAGCCACCGCCAAATACGGATGGAAACCCGGCGCGATCGGCATCATCTCAGCGCTGCGATTCGCCATCTCCAGCGTATAGGTCAGCCTGCCGGGCGTTACTGCCACCGTCACCGTAAAAGTAAACTCATAGGGATAGCAGGCGCGTGTCACCTCGCTACTCTGCAGCTGCAACTGGGCCTGATGCTCGTCTGCCGCCAGCAGGGTCCAGGGCAGCAGGCGACCGAAGCCATGGATTGGCAAGGTAGTCCCTTTCTCCACAAACAGGCCATTGCGCAGGCGCGAAAAATTCGGGATCATCAGTGGCAGGCCCCAGCGGCGCACATTGCCAGTGGTCAGGGGGCGATAGAGCACCTCCCAGTTTCCAACCTGGAAATGCGAAACCAGGCAGATCTCAGGGATCACCCCCACCAGCGTCCCCTGATCGCGTAGCACCAGCTCGCGTTCTGTCGGAAAACGCAGAAAATCGGGGGGAAGCAGAGAAGAACTCATCAGCCAGACATCTCCAGAGAAAGAGTCTCTAGCCGCTATTGTAAAAAGCAACAGCGGCCAAAGCAAGCTCAGGCACAGTTGGCGTCGGAGGGTGGGAGAGCGAGGCGCTCCACGCTCACTACCAATAAAGAGAGGCGGCGCCGTTGGGCGGGCCGCCTCTCCGTCGCATTGCTAACGACAAACGGGAGACCTCTTCCAGAGAGAGGAGCTTACTAGGAGCTTACTCGGCCTCCACGTAGACCTTGCTGCTCGCTTCCAGCACCTCTGGAGCGCGGAAGCGCAGCACCAGAGCGATGATGATCCCGAGCACCAGCCAGACCACTGCCAGGGGGAAGGCCCATGTCAACGGCGCCTCGTACTGCTGCGTTGCCTGGAACCAGAGCACGATCAGCAGCACCACCGTTGGGATCAGCGGCAGCACAATATGGCGGAGGACATTAAACTCACTGGGGTGCTCGCGCAGGTAAAAGACTGGCACCGCCACGCAGGTTGCCAGGTAGACCAGAATAATGGGCAGCACAATAATCGTACCGATCAGGGCGAACGCTGTCGCTGTCCCAAAAGCGAGACCGAGCGCCACCGTCAGCACAATGCCCACCACCATAGTGAACACAATGGCCACATCGGGCGAAGCAAAGCGGTTCAGATGAGCCAGCACGCCTGGCAGAGCGCGCACACGACCCATAGCATAGAGCACGCGCGACACGGCGTTCACGCCGGCATTCGAGTTCGCCAGCGCGCTATTCAGAATCGCCAGGTTCACAATGAGGCTGAAGCCGCCCCAGACGCGCTGCGCCATCGTTCCCCAGGGGTTTGGATCGCTGGCATAAGCAGCGATCTTGGCCGGACCCCAGCCGACCACGGCAGCATAAGAGCAAAAGACGTAGAAAATACCGATCAGGAGAGCGGCTAACACAATTGCCAGAGGCACAGTACGGCGTGGATTACGCGTTTCCTCTGCCAGAGGGGCTGAGGACTCATAACCGGCGAAAGCCAGCACCGTGAAAATCATTCCTAGCAGCACGCCCTGCCAGCCGCCAAAGCCCGACTGTGCACTGGAAGCCGGATTGAAGGTTGCCAGCGTATTATTGTTCCCGGCAGTCACAATCAGCCACAGAGCCAGCAGCAAGAAGACCCCGATCTCGATGCAGCCCAGCACCACGCCCACATCAGCAGAGACCTTGATGCCGAAATAAGTCAGAGCGAAAATCACCACTGCGAAGATGACAGCCCAGATTGCCCATCCATAGGGGCCCAGAGGCACGATCGAAGCGGCGACTGGTCCCAGAACCAGCAGCTGCAGAGGAACAATCAACAGATAAGCCAGATCGAAGATCCAGCCGGTCACCCAGCCGGGCACAGCCCCGAGCGAGCGGCTGATATAAGTAAAGAAGCCGCCAGCGGAAGGCAAGTGGCGCGCCAGCTCCCCGATATTCAAAGCGATCAAGACGCTAACCACCAGCGTAATCGTCACCGCCAGGGGGAGAGCGGCTCCGGAGAAAGGCACCGCGGCACTCAAACTAAAAGAAACTGCGGAAGCCGGCGCCATTGTCGTAATCGACTGGAAGAGCACACCGGGCAAGCCGATCGTCCCGGATCGCAGGTTGCCCTGCTCCTCGGTTGGTGCGCTAGACTTAAGCGTCATGGCGATCCACTCCTTTACAAACAACAAAATAACGGCAAATGAGCAGCGTGGCAATTCGCTGCTCGTGGCACAAGAGAGGCTGTGGCCCCACCGGGACGGGGCAGCAGCGTGGCAGGAATCAGAGGGCGCAGCGAGCGGACCTTGAGCCTGGTGCGTGGCAGATCGGGTTGATCCAGGCCGGGTTGAGTCGCGAAACTGCGCCTAGCCAGCGGCAAGAGCGAAGGAGACGACCGCTCCGGCACCCTGGAGCGGAAGCAAGCAAGCAAGGTCCGTTCACGCTTCGAAGCTCTGGTCCTGCCAGGCAGCCTGGCTAATAGCGAACATACTGGCGATGCCGCAGACCACCAAGCAAATCATAGTCAAGCCGCCCACAATGTACCACCACTGGCCATTGCTAATCTGTTGTGGGATCGGCGAGTACAATAATGTTACAATCATTGCCATTAAGCAGGCAAGAGGTGCGACGATAATGCAGAGCCACAGCACCGGGAGTGGCACCACCAGCAGGCGCAGGAGGCGCTCACGCTGGCGGAAATAGAAGACCGCCAGGTCGACGAAGATAAAGATCGACGAGAAAGCCCAGACCAGAGTCAACACCGAGAGCGTCACCGTAAAGACCACTGTAGCCAGGTCGGTGGGCTGCCCTAGAGGCAGGAGATAAGGCAGCAGGAAAATCAACGCGGCGCACAGGCAAGCCACCACCGTCTGGAAGACGATGGCATTCGCGGGCTGGCGATTGCGGTTCAAACGGCTCAGCCCCAGCGGCAAGAAGCGGTCGATACTGGCCACCATCAGCAGGCGGGCAAAGGCCACATTCAAAAGGGTAGCGAAGATTGGGAAATAGGCAATGACACAGACCGCGGCCACATTCCCCAGGAACTTCCCAAAGACGTGATCGATGACGCTGATCACCGCAAAAGGCCCCTGGCTGGCGGCATCGGGACCGAGGACGACCAGGAGAGCGAAGGTGATCACCAGATAGCTGAGAATCACAAAGAACGCTCCCCAGGAGACATGACGGGAGGCGATACGATCGCTGGCCATTTCGCCGCCAAGAATCATCGAGACATCGGCGCCGAGGTAAGCCAGCACCACGCTCCCGTAGAGCACGAAGTTGGAGGGATCGATGCCCCAGGAATGGAGATCGTTGAAGGGCGTCGCCGTACGATGACCAGTTGCCAACCAGATCAGGGCTGCGCCACCGAGTAAGACCACCACTGCGTAGGTCAAAAGCGTAATCACATTGATCACCAGGCGCAGGGTGCTCATCGGCTGCAGTGCCAGCACGGTGGAGATGATCAGCAAGGCGATACAGAGTAAGCCCTGCTGCCAGGGCTGCGTCAGCCAGGAGGAATTAAGGCCCTGAATGAAGGCGATGCCGATGCTCAGGCTGGCAACCATTGCCAGCAGACCTGGCATCCAGAAAATCAAGCTAGCGAAGAAGCCCCAGAAATTCCCCAGAGCGCGATGAGTCCAGACATAGGTAGAGCCTTCGTAGGGGTAGAGAACACCCAGTTGGGCAACACCGATCACGCAAGGGATAAAAAAGACCACGGCTCCCAGCAGCCAGTAAGTAAAGGCGGCAGGTCCCGCTCCTATTGTACTTACTGGATTATTGATGAAGAGCATGATCATCATGAAGATCATCATCATGTCGAACATGCCGAGAGCCTGGGGCATTGTTCGTAGAACATAACTTTGGGAGGGGAGGTCGCCCTTTTGCCGATCCAGACGCTGCAAAGCTTCTAAAGCCATTGTGATGAACTCCTGAAGGTTCAGATCGTCCAGAGCCAGGGCCAGAGCCGGAACAGCGGCACTGGATGGTCATCCGGGTACCGGCGAACTGAAGAGATCGCGGCGGTCAGCGCAGCGCTGGCTGACTAGTCGTCTCCTTGACCTTGGCCGAGGCAGCAGGAACAATGACCATGCCGAATAGCAAGAGTGATCTCTGCAGTGAAAGAACTCCTGGCCTGCTGATAGAAGTTGCGAGTCGCTTTCCCTATCCTGGACGCACGGATAGGAAAACGTGGAGAATATATCAGTATAATAGATGAGCTGAGAGCTGGCGTCTAGCCTCTAATGTATAGATAGGAATGAAGTAATATTTGCCTCAATCAAAGGTACCTCTCAAGCGGCAAGTCGAGGGCGGGGGTGCGCGCTATCGCCTGAACTAAAGAGAAACGCCGGCTGGCAAAGAGAGGCAAAGAAGCTGCTCCTATTGCGTTTTGTTGCTCTGGCGTTTATACTGTAACCTGATAGCGTCAGAAGGTGGTTCTTTGTAACAGATGGCCCGTTCGACTGCGGGCGGCCACCCCGAAGGGGATAGTGGGGCAAAAAGAAGTAAAAGAGTAGCAACGGGAAAAGAAGTAAAAATTCCTGCTTGAATGAAGAAAGAAGAAGCTGATACAAGAAAAGCGGCGAACGAAGTGAGTGCGCAGGGTTCTGCCGAGCGGGCGACGTCGAGTGCGCGCGACCGGCTGAAGAGGGCGGGCGAGGCTTCGTCGTGGTTCGTAGCGGGTGAGGTGGAGCGGAAGGAGGAGAGGCCGTCTGCGCAGGGGCAGATTGCGATCAAGGGGACGCGCCACGGTCTGCTCTTAACGCTGGAGCCGGAGACGCCCTTTAGTGAACTGCTGCAGGCTCTGGCCGAACGGCTGGCCGAGGCCCCTGATTTTTTTCGTGGGGCCACGCTGACGGTTGATACCCGGCAGCGGATGCTCCAGGCTGGCGAGCGGGTTCAGCTCGAAAATTTGCTGGCGCATTATCGGATGTCGATTGCTTCACTGGAGCAGGTTGCCGGCATGCGCCGGGGTGGTCTGGGCGAGGGGGCCAGGCTGGGACTGGGTGTGAACGGAGGGCCTGCCTATACTGCTACCGGGCCATATGCGTCATACTCTCCCTATGAGAGGACAGGAGCAGGGGCTGTGACTGTGGACCTGGGGCTGACGACGGGTCAACGTGATCCGCGTGAGTCAGATGATACGCTCTTTTTGCGTCGGACAGTGCGTTCCGGCCAGGCGATTCACCACCACAGCAATATTGTGGTCCTGGGCGATGTCAATCCTGGAGCGGAGGTGGTGGCGGGGGGTGATGTGATCGTCTGGGGGGTCTTGCGCGGTATGGTCCATGCCGGCTATCCCGATAATGAGCAGGCACTGGTCTGTGCGCTTCTCCTGGCGCCGGTCCAGCTGCGCATCGCCCATTTGCTCTCTCGCCCGCCCGAGGGACTGGAGGTGCAGCCGCGTCCCGAGGTGGCCTCGATCCGCCAGGGGCAGATTGTGGTCGAAACCTGGCTCAACGGTCGCCCGCCGCGTAAGTAGAGAGAGAAGACAGGCAGGGCGGGCCTTGCCGTTCGCTGGTGCAGTTCCATCCGCGGTTGCATCGCTGCTCTGGCCACCTGGTCAGACTGCGCTCGCTCTCACTCGCCAGCCAGTCTCTCTGCCACGCTGCTGATTGGTTGCGCTGAAACTGATCGGAGCGGCTGGTGATGAGGCGTCTCCCTGGGCCGGCTGGAATCCGTGGTGAGATTAGAAGAGGCCCAACGGTGGCTAACAGAACAAGTTGAGCGAGACGAGTCGGAATCGCTGCTTGCTACTCTGGCTAGCTTGTTTGCCGCTTGAATCTCTGGCTGGCTGTTGACTGAGGTGAGTGGCCGACTGGCGACTGATCGATGCTGTAATATTTTGCTAGGTGTGCGAAAAGAACGGTGTTTTCCGAATCGACAGGGAGCATGCGCATGGATAGCCGGGTGATCACGATTACTTCGGGAAAGGGCGGCGTTGGCAAGACAACAACAACGGCGAACCTGGGAACAGCCCTGGCTATGCAGGGTAAGAAGGTGGTGGTAGTAGACTCGGATATCGGGCTACGCAATCTCGATGCTGTGTTGGGACTGGAGAACCGCATCGTCTACGATCTGGTCGATGTGGTCGAGGGTCAGTGTCGCCTGCGCCAGGCGCTGATTAAAGATAAGCGTTTGCCCGAACTCTATCTATTGCCCGCTGCTCAGACACGTGATAAAAACGCCATTAACAGTGTCCAGATGGTGCAGCTCTGCCAGCAGCTGCGCCAGGAGTTCGAGTTTGTGCTCATCGATTCGCCCGCGGGGATTGAGCAGGGCTTTCGTAATGCGATCGTGGGCGCCGACGAGATTATCATTGTGACTAACCCCGAGATGGCCTCGGTGCGCGATGCCGATCGCATCATCGGGCTGGTCGAGGCAGCGGGCAAGCCGGAGCCGCGTTTGATTCTCAACCGCCTGCGCCCGGATATGGTGAGACGCGGTGATATGATGGATGTGGCGGATGTGTTGGAGGTGCTTGGGATCGATCTGCTGGGTATTGTTCCCGAAGATGAGTTGATTATTGTGGCCACCAATAAGGGCGAGCCGGTGGTCTACGATAAGCGCTCGCGTGCCGGTCAGGCATTTATGAATGCTGCGCTGCGCATTCTGGGTGAGGAGATCCCTCTTGAGGAGCTGATGGAGGCGCCAACGCTGATGGAGCGTTTGCGCCGCCTGGTGGGCTTTGGCCCCGCTGTCATTGGGAAGCGCACACGGTCCTGGCCGTCCTGATCAAGGAGGCGATGGTGCATGAGTATGCTTGATTTTATGGCCAGTCGCAAGCGGCCCAGGCCCGGCGAGCTGGCGAAGGAACGCCTGAAGGTGGTCCTGGTCCAGGACCGGGTGAAGGTCAACCCGGAGCTGCTGGAGCAGATCAAAGCCGATCTGCTGCGGGTGATCTCCGAACGCCTGGAGGTCGATGAGCAGCATGTGGAAATTACGATGACCCGTGAAGACCGTTGGGATAAGCTGCAGGCCGCTGTCCCAATCAAGCGTCAGAAGATTACGTTTGAGTGGGACCCACCCTACTATGGGCCGTCTGCCGAGGGGCTGCAGGGGCCGCTCCAGGTGGAGGTTGAGCGCGAAGAGCCATCGTCATAGCAGGTAATGCAAGAGCGATGGAGATCGTCACCTGCTCCGGCAGAGAGAGGGCGAAAACTGCGCCGGCATTTCTTTCTCGCTTGAGATTGCCGGCGTTGGTGCTCTCTGGAGTGTTCAGGGCTGGCGCTCCTTCCTGGTGTCCACCGCTCTGCTGGCAGGGCATGGGCAGGGAACCTGCTGTCCTCTCCCGGCCCCGCTCCAGTTGCGCGTTTGGCTGCTATGAGTGGCCATCATTTGCCCCAGCTGATCACACTTGTCAGGCCCTGGTCTGCTCTTCTGAATGCCTTCCTCTCCTATTTCTCCGGCTTCTTCTGCTCTTTGTCTCCCTGCTTGTCTGTCGACCGCCCCGCCGCCCCGCCGCGCTGACCCCTGTCCGGTTGCCTTGCGTGCTGGCTTAGCGATGATGCCTTTCCATACGATATTTTTGCAAAATATAATAGATCTATTGAAAAGTTAAGAAATCTGCAATACACACTTTTGTTTCTTAACTCAAATTTCATAGCATCGTAACCGTTGAAGAAGCATAAAGAGGTATAATAAAAGCGTGATCTCAGATCGGGGCTTGTTTGAAGCTGAAGAAGCGGGGGTGGTATGAGAGAAGGAGCGTGCTCCTTCTGATCGACTACGGTGCAGGAGCACGCACGAGCGTGTTCCTGTCGCGGTAGTGAAGTGCCAATGCGCGGGCACGAGCAGACGCGGAGAGGTCTGGATGTGGAGTGTGCGCGGGTAGGAGCTGGCTTTCGCTGCGGCCAGCGCCTGGAAGCGTGTCATGTTCTGGCCTCTCGGTGGTGGCGCGTCGTAGGCGGTGCGTGGAGGTACGGGCACGTTGTCCACTGCGCGAACCGAAGCGCACTGCTGCGGCGCTGCTATATACGGTGCCGCCGGGCTGCAGCTAAGGCGCGGACGGTGCGGGACAGTATGGTCCGACTCGGGGCGGGTTGCCTCCGCCTGCCGGATGCGTGCATGCAAAGGCAGGCAGGCCGGCAGGAGGTAGCTATGTGGTGGTGGGGTGACGATGCCGCCCGCCTCGGGAAGGGCCAACTGAAGGCCGCCCGTGAGGGGGTCTCCCGCGATGGTGGGGGTGTTGTTCGTTGGTTGTGGTGTACGATTCTCGTAGCGGACTCGTACGATGGACTACCGTCCGGCCAGTATCTCCTTCTGGTACCCGGCGTATCATTGTATATAGCAAGGGATGATGTGTGGTGTGGTGCGTGCCTCTGTCTCCATACGTGTCCCTCGCGGAGGCACTGGGGTGTCACCGGCTTCCTGCCGGCACTTCAGTATCGCGACAGGAAGGATCAGCTGGCTGTCATCTCTCTGGGGGACTGGGTGGTGGCCCTGTTCTTTACACAGGGGTGGATGTGTGATGAGTGAAGACAGCAAGAGCGACAAGAAGATCTATATTCTGGTTGAGCGCGCGAGTAACTTCTCTCGTGGGGTGAGTCGCGCGCTCTGGCCTGCTACGGCGCGGCGCCTGGTAGAGACCAGTCGGGCGGCTCAGCGCCGCCGCGCCCGTTTGATGCGGCGGCGTTCGTCGTTACCGCCGACGCTGCCTGCGGCTCTGCCGCAATGGCTGCCGCGCCTCTTTTTGGCCGCGCTCGTGGCGTCCTCCATGCTGAGCGGGGGGACGCTCGTGCTCGCTGTGCTCTGGCATCTCTGGTTTCTGCCGTTGTGTGCCGCGCTCGCTCTCGCCGTCTCTCTGCTCGCGCTCAGATCGCGCTGGCCTGCTAATGTTCCTTCTGTGCCTCTCTCGCAGCAGACGGTGATGGATTCCTCCCTCCCTGCCTCCTCTTCGGCTGGCGTGCCCTGGAAGAGTCTGCCTGGTCAGTTGGGAGCGCCGGAGACCCCGATGCCAGATCCGCCCTCGCTTGTGCGAGTGCTGGAGACTTTCGACCTCTCGCGCGGCGAACTGGAGCCGGCCCTGACTGAGGTCTCCTGGCCGCCCTCGCCTGCTGCTGGGGCGCGCTCCGATTGGGATGAGCGCGCTTCCTCCGGCGGGGCTGCTTCCGTGGCTCCTTTGCCAGACGAGCTGCCCTGCTCCTCTCCATTGGCCGCCCCCTCTACGCCGCTCGCCGCGCTCGGCTTTGGCCCAGCTCGCGCCGGCGGTAACTCGCAGCCTGGGCTGCCGGGGCGCGCTCTGCCTGACCAGCCACAGCCTCCCAGGTCCGCCAGTGGCCAACCGGGGGAGATCCCCCTGACGCGGCCCTTCGCTAGCTCTGAGGCCAACGGACAAGGCGAGACGGGGGGTGCTCCCTCTGCCGCCGTGGAGAGTAAAGGTGAGGAGGGGGAGGGCGAGAAGCTATGACCTTTGGGGGAGATCTGTTGACCTGGCTCGCTCATACTGGGTATGATTCCCCAGAAAAAGAGAGCCTTGGCCGTCTGGCTGGTGCTCAAGAGCTAGACCAGCCAGCAGGCAGGTCCACCGGCAGCAGTCGGCAGCAGTTCCTTTCCCTGGAGGCAGCAGTGAGCGAGCAGCAGATTCAGAAGGTAAAAGTCAGGCGCTTAGCGCATGTGGGCCTCTGGTCTGGCGATGTGGCAACACAGGCCCGCTTCTATCGCCAGGTGGTAGGCCTTGATCTGCGCTCAAGCGAGATCCGTACCGTGGGACAGGAGATGGAGGTGGAGGCGGCCAGCGCTTTCCTCGCTTTGGGCGATGAACATCACTGTCTGGCTCTCTTCGCCGATACCCGCGATTCCCGTCCTGGTAAAGCCGATAGCCGTTTTGTGCTGCCTCAGAGTCGACTGCATCATATGACCTTTGAGGTGGATACGGAGGCGGAGCTGGCGGCCCTGGCTGCTCGCCTGAATATGCTCGGCGTGGAGCTGGCTTTCGAGCCGCGCGACGGCGAGAGCGAGCGCGGCGATACGCTCTGGTTCCGTGATCCCGATGGCAACCGTATTGAGATCTCGGTGGCGTCCGATGAAGCCTTCTCGCAGTACGCCGCCGCCAGTGGACGTCGACAGGCGCGTCTGCGCCCCCTGGCTCTTCAGCACCTGGCTCTGCAGACGCCACATCTGGAGACGATGGTCGAGTTTTATACCGAGGCTCTGGGCTTTGATATCTCAGACTGGTTGCTGCGCGAGTGGGCCTGGCTGCGCTGCAATACCGATCATCATACCCTGGTGCTGATCCAGGGACGCCCCGATGTCGATCACATCGGTTTCCGCATCGACAGCGGCCTCGATCTACTGGCCTGGGCCGATTATCTCAGCCGCCAGGAGACACCCGTTCTCTGGGGACCTGGGCGCCACGGTGCTGGTCACGATCTCTTCCTGCGCTTCGCCGATCCAGAGGGCTGCCACGTTGAGCTGTCTGCCGAGCTGGAGCAGTACTACGATCAAGATGTGACGACGCCGCCGCGCCTCTGGCATGCTCGTCCTCGCGCGCTCAATCTCTGGGGGACGCTGCCTCCCTGGATTAAAGAAGAGGTCTCAGTCTGATCTTCCCCCCATTGTCCTACTGCGCGACTGTGGTCCTTCCTGGTCTGGATAGGGGCAATGAGGAGGCGGCGTAGAGAAGTGTCCAGGGGCACGAACGGCGGACAGATAGGGAAGGCGGCGAAGCTGGTTAGCTGATTGGCCAGGTTGAGTCAGGTGAGTAGTAGAAGAGATAACCCTCTCCCTGGCCGGACGAGGTGACGGATTCTCCTGATCCGTCGCCTCGTCGCGTTTTTGGGCATGGCCGACGCTGACGCCGGCGTCGGCAGTAGAGCAAAGGCAGGCTCAATGTGCGTTAGCGAGCCTCTGAGACACCGACAATGCGGTTCCTCATAACGCCGATCTCGGCGATCTCGGTCTCCATGATGTCGCCGGGGCGCAAGAATTCGGGCGGCGTGCGGGCGAAGCCAACACCGCTCGGTGTACCGGTGGCGATGATGTCGCCTGGCTCCAGCGTCATCCCGTTGGAGAGCACAGCGATGATGCGGGGGATAGAGAAGATCATCTGATCAGTGGTGGCCTCTTGCTTGGTGACCCCGTTGACGCGCAGGCGCAGGGTAAGCCGCTGGGGGTCGGGGATCTCATCGGCGGTGACGATCCAGGGACCCATCGGACAGTAGCCGTCGATGCTTTTGCCGCGAAAGTACTGCTGGTGCTGGGCCTGCAGGTCACGAGCCGAGATATCGTTGAGCACAGTGTAGCCGAAGACGTAACTGAGGGCCTCGTCTTCGCGGATGTGCTTGCCTCCCTTGCCGAGAATGACGGCCAGCTCAACTTCCCAGTCGATCTGCGTCGAGACGATAGGATCGATGACCACGTCGCTGTAAGGCCCGTTGACCGTAGTGGGAGCCTTGGTGAAAATAACGGGGTGCTGCGGGAGCTGGGCCTCGCGCCCGCGGGCTGCGGCGGATTCGCGGGCGTGCTCGGCGTAGTTCAATCCCAGGCACATGATATTTTTGCGCGGACGAGGGATCGGAGCCGCGAGCTGGACGGCGGAGAGTGGTTGCACGAGGCCACTTCCCTGCAGGGCGGGAATCGCACTCAAACGCCCGTTGGCTTGGTGGGCCTGCTCTAGCAGGGCACGCAAACCCCGCTCCGCCTGCCCATACTGCTCGATGAGAGTCTGCATCTGGTCAGGGACACTGAAGCCAAGGGCGCGCGCTCCTTGAGCGGCATCGACAATCTCGTCGTTGAGCACCAGACCCACGCGTACGCGCGGGTTATCAGGTGTTGAAAAGCTTGCCAGTTTCAATGATGGTTCCTCCCTTATTCTGGCTGGTGGATCCCTCTTGCATAATAGTATGTCCCCCAACAGGAAAAGGCAAGGTGCTATGCGGCTCCATCCCTGCTAGCAGCGCTAGAGAGCTGCCCTGCCCTGCCCTGCCTTACCCAGGCTTGGCAGTCTACTGCTATCCAGGGAGCGCTCAAAGGCAAAAGAGGACGCAGAGGGTGGCCTGTCCGGCGCGCATGCGGCTCCCGGCTCTACTCGGCGGCGAGGGCAGCGCGCATGACCTCCAGTGGCGCAGGCTGGCCGGTCCAGAGTGTGAAAGCCAGGGCCCCTTGATGGAGCAGCATCGGCAAACCATTGGAAGCCTGCATTCCCAGTGTCCGCGCCTGGCAGAGCAGCTTTGTTTCCGCCGGGTTGTAGATCATGTCGAAGACAAAGGTTTCGTTGCCGAAACGCGCCAGCACTTCGCCGGGGAGCGGACTGAGATCCTCGTGCATACCGACCGGGGTGGCGTTGATAATGAGCGAGAGCGGGTGCGGGATCAGGAACTCGGGATCGCTGAGACTGAAGACCTGGGGGACGCTCAGCTCCTGACGCTGGGCCGTCAGAAAGTCGCCGACCTCTGCCGCCAGATGTTGGGCGCGCTCCAGATGACGGTTGACGATGATCAATCGTTCGACGCCGGTGCTGGCCAGGGCGAAAGCTGCCGCCCGCGCTGCTCCACCCGCTCCTAGGATGATAGCTGTATAGCCCGTCAGCGAGATCGTTGTGCTCTCGCTCGGCTTGCCAACACCTAGCTCCTGTAGGGCATGTAACAGACCAGGCGCGTCGGTATTATAGCCATGCAGGTAGCCATCACGCGGCACAATCGTGTTGACCGCCCCGATGCGTGCCGCCAGCGGATCGACGATGTCGAGTAGGGGGAGCACTGCCTGCTTGTGCGGAATAGTCACATTGGCCCCCAGATAGAGCGGATCGAGCAGGCGGGCGACACATGCGGCCAGCTCATCGGCAGGCGTTTGCCATAGCTCATAGACCGCATCGATACCCAGGGCATCGAGAGCCGCCTGCTGCATGCGCGGCGAGAGCGAATGCGCCACGGGATCGCCGATCAGGCCCAGGCGGAAACGACTGTGCCGATTCTGCAAGTGCTTAATCACTGGTGCTTCTGCATCCATAGTTACTTTTTCGGCCCTGCTTTGCCTTCAGTCGAGAGCTGATAGATCCTACTCTGCCGGGTGCATCCTGTTTATCGCTATCACAAAGAGTATGAACATGTTCAGCGTACCACAGGCTGTGGCCTCCGTAAAGGGGGCGAGCAATGCCTGCGGGGATGCTGCACATATGGTACTATAACAGTATCATGTCCAGGTCAACAGAAACCTTCCTCAAGGGAGATGGAGAGAACCTATGGCAGTTGTGCCCCGCCTGGCCTCAGCGGTTATGCTGCTGAGGAACGAACACGCCGGAACTGGAATGGAGGTCTTTATGGTTCGGCGTGTTGTCCAAAGCGAATTTATGCCTGATGTCTACGTCTTTCCCGGTGGCTCCATCAAGGCTGATGACCGCGCCGTCGAGGAGAGCGCTCAACTCTGCGCCCCTGTTCCCGCCCGTGAAACAGTGGCTGACCCCGAGGGGCGGACAGCTCTGGGCACGGGAGCACGAGTGGCGGCCATTCGCGAGCTATTTGAGGAAGCAGGGGTCTTGCTGGCTTATCGCAATGGCTCGCTGCTGGCCCTGACGGAGAATGAGGCCGAGAGGGCGCGCTTCGCCGACTATCGCCGTGCCTTTCATGAGCGACGAGGCTCGCTGGTCGAGCTGGCCCAGCGTGAGGGATTGCAGCTTGCCACCGACCAGCTTCACTACTTTGCTCACTGGCTGACACCGGAAGGCATGCCGCGCCGCTTCGATACCCACTTCTTTCTCGCCCTGGCTCCTGGCGAGCAGCAGGCTGTCTACGATCACCTGGAGACCAGCGACGGCCTCTGGATCAGGCCATCTGAGGCCCTGGCCCGCTACCAGGAAGGTAGCTTTCCCCTGGTCTTTGCCACCTTACGCCAGCTCGAAGAGTTAGCGGCCTTTGCCAGTGCCGAGGAGGCTCTGGCCTTCGCCGCCTCGCATTATGTGGCTCTCAAGCAGCCACGCCTGGTGCAGGAAGGCGATGGCTATCGCATCTACCTCCCTGGCGATGAGCAGGGTTGGGAGGTGCCACCTCATATGACCCAGGGCTGAGCTGTAGGTCGTGACACCGTCTGGTCTGCTGGAGAAGCGCGTGAGAGAGAGGAGCATTATGGAACAGGAGCAGAAGCCACAAGAGGAAGCGCAGCCGTATACGCTGGTGCTGGCTCCCAATCCCTCGGTGATGACGGGGCCAGGGACCAATACGATCGTGGTTGGCGAAGAGACCACGGGAGCGCTTGTCATTGATCCAGCGGTCGACGACCCGGCCTATCTGGAGCAGGTCATTGCCGCTGGGGAGGCCCGTGGCGGCATCCGGCGCATTTTGATTACCCACGGCCATCCTGACCACTGCGGCGGTGCGGCGGCTCTGCGGACCCGGCTGGGGGTGCCAGTGCTGGCCTTCAGCCGCGCGGGGATGGCCCTGGCCGATGAGGAGCTAGAGGATGGGGCGCGCCTGGCCGCTGGAGACGATACGCTGCGGGCCATCTACACGCCGGGCCATCGCTTCGACCATCTCTGCTTCCTCTTAGAGCGGGCTGGCATCCTGTTTGCCGGGGACCTGCTGGCAGGAGTGGGCACCGTAGTGATCGCTCCACCAGAGGGCGATATGGGAGCCTATCTGACCTCGCTGCGGCGTCTCCAGAGTCTGGAGTTGCGCCACATTGTCCCCGCTCACGGCCCAATCATTCTTGATCCGGCTCGCAAGCTGGCCGAATACATCGAGCATCGCCTCTTGCGTGAGCAGCAGGTGATCACAGCCCTCGGTCAGTTCCCCCAGGGGGCAACCGTTGGTGACCTCGTGCCGTATGTCTATGCCGACGTCTCGCCGTCTCTTCACACCCTGGCTGCTCAGTCTCTGACAGCTCATCTGCTCAAGCTAGAGCAGGAAGGGCGTGTTCACCGTCACGATCGCGAGCGCTGGCTGTTACGGCGCTAAGTCAGCTCGGCTTGCCGGCTGCTCTAAGGTGGCCTCATCCGCTCTATCTCGTCAGGCGAGCGCTGGCTGCCCGGCCTTGCCGCCAGCGCTGTTCTTTCTCCTGGGGGGGCCGAGGTGGCTCTAGCGACGCAGGAGCAGGCCCAGGACGGCCACAGCGGCCAGGCCAAGGCAAAACCAGCCAGCGCTAAGCAGGTGAACGCTGGTCAGCAGATAGACGCTGGCGGCCAGGGCGCTCAGGCTTACAAGCGTCAGCGAGAGTGTGCCGCCGCGTCTCTCGCTGCCGTTGGCGCCGGGCCCGGCTCCAGAGCGCGCACGTCGATTCCGCCCATTGGTCGGGGAATCGGCCAGGCGAATCTCGATCTGGCCACTCTCAAGACGGGTAATGATGCGCTCCAGGGAGCGGGGCAAGGTCAACATCGCGCGCCCATTCTCCAGCAGCTGGCGCAGCAGCTCCTGCAGGTTCTCCCCCAGGCGATCGGTGCTGAGGCCGAGAAACTTGCGCGCGTAGGGAGTGGCCACATCGATCAGGTTAAACTCCGGTGCCAGGCCAGTCGCCACGCCAGCCAGCACACTAATGGCGCGCCCTGTAAAGGCAAACTGAGCTGGAATCTGAAAAGGTTGCCCGTACAACAGCTGCTCGATATCCTGAGCAACATCCGACAGGTCCAGCTCGCGAGCCTCCCCCAGAGTCAAACCATAGTACTGGTTGAGCATCAGCTCCAGGCCGTGCTCAATGGCCGTCAGGTTGGCGTTTTCTCCGAGAAAGCCGAGGCGGCCCAGGGCATTGACCAGTGCCTGCGAGTCCCGGGCCACAAAGGCCAGGAAGAGATCGCGCATGGCCTTCTTCATACTCTTCGTAAGAGTACCGACCATGCCGAAGTCGACGAAGGCGATGACAGGGTCATCCGGCGGGGAGCCACGCTTGACAAAGATGTTGCCCGGATGGGGATCGGCGTGAAAGAAGCCAGCTTCGAAGAACTGGAAGAAATAGGCTTCAACCGTACGGCGGGCGATCTCCAGCCGATTGTAGCCGGCGGCCTCCAAAGCAGCATAATCGTTGATCTTAATGCCATCGATCCATTCCAGGACCAGAACCCGCTTCGAGCTGTATTCCTCATAGACGCGTGGAATATAGATCTGGGGTTGATCGCGGAAAAGCTCACGAAAACGGCGAGCATTGGCGGCCTCGGTCAGATAGTCGATCTCCTCGTAGACCGTGCGGCGAAACTCGCGATAGACAGCCATCAGGTCAATGAACTCGCTGGTGTCAACAAAGCGGCTGATGACCCAGATGACAAAGCGAATGGTGCTCAGGTCGGTATTGACCAGCTCCTCGATATGCGGACGCTGCACCTTGACCGCTACCGTTTCGCCACTGCCGGCGAGCGTGGCGCGGTGCACCTGGCCGAGAGAGGCGGCGGCGGTCGCCTTGCGCTCCAGCAGGCTAAAGACCTGCTCCACCGGCTTGCCGAGGTCAGCCTCGATGACCGAGACCACATGGCTGAAAGGGGCCGGTGGCACCTCGTCTTGCAGGCTCCCGAGCACTTGCAGGGCCTGCTCCGGCAGCAGGTCGGCGCGCGCGCTCAGAAACTGACCCAGCTTGATCATCAGGACGCCGAGCTTGATGGCCGTCTCGCGGAAAGCCGTTAAGACCTTGATCAGGACTTCGATGTCAGGCTGAACCTCGTAGTGACCGCGCTGGTGGGCCCGAATCACTCGCCGACGCTCGCGGTAAATCACCCAGATGGTCCACAATAAGAGACGGGCGACGCGCAAGAAGCGCGCCACCTGGGCTAGTCTATTGATCCGTGTAGGTCTGTGACGCATACTACCAGTGAAAACCTCTCTCCAGGTACAATAACACAGATATCTACGCCGTGCCCAGGGAAGCAGTTGAAGAGAGGGGACAGGCCTGTGCCTCTCGCTCACCTCCCCGCCTTCTTCTGGGAGCTTCCTGCTCTGGCCTCTGGGCAAAGGTGAGTTAGAGGAGAGCAGCGGGTGCCAGCGAGCGCTCTTCCTCACTCATCGCCCCTGACCGGACTGGTTAGCTCGTCAGGTCATAATCAAGCTGGATGGTTTTCGTCCTGGCCTCTACTGCACGTGGCTTCACGGCTGAGACCACCCTTCCTGCCGCTGACCAGCAGGCACGTAATAGTACTACTAGAACAATAAGCAGAGAAAAAACATTCTTATTCTGATAAGTGAAGCCATAACAAGAGAGGAGCTGCTCTATGAGAAAGTGTTGTGGAGCCGCTTTTGCGATAACCGACGCTGAAGAGTGGAGTGTGCTGGAAGCAACGCGCAGCGCTCTGCAGGCCCTGGCGGGGCCGCCTCCCAGGGCGCGAGGCTTCGAGCTGCCTGGCGACCGTGTCCACTATGCTCCCGATCGTCCCGCCGATATCACCCATGTCAAGCTGGAGATCCGTCTTGACTTCGAGCGTGAGATGGTCAGCGGCACCGCCTGGACCTCTTTTACTGCTCTCTATGACGAAGTACGCAGCATCGCTTTTGACGCCGTTGACTTGCAAATCGAGCATGTGATGCTCGACAACGGGACCGCGCTGAGCTACAGCATTGAACCGGAGCGTCTCATCGTCACCCTGGACCGCCCGTATCACTACGGCGAGTCGTTCACTGTTGGCGTGCACTACTGGGCGCAGCCGCGCATCGGCTTGCACTTCAATAAGCCCACGCCTGACGATCCGACGCGGCCCGTCCAGGCCTGGACCTTCAGCCAGACCTGGTACCACCGCCACTGGTTCCCCTGCCACTGGGTACCCAACGACCGCGCTACCAGCGAAATCATTGTGACCGTGCCGGCGCAGTTCGTGACCCTCTCTAACGGCGAGCTGCTCAACGTGCGCGACAATGGTGATGGTACCAAAACCCATCACTGGCGCCATGACGTCCCCCATCCTGCTTATCTGATCTCGCTCGTGGTTGGCGATTTCGCCGTCGTCGAAGATCGCTACGGCGAGCTGCCCGTCACCTACTATGTGCGACCCGACCGCCGCGAAGATGCGCGCCTGCTGATGGGCAAGACGCCGGCCATGATCGACTTTTTCAGCCGCTACCTCAACTATCCCTATCCTTATCGCAAATATGCCCAGAGCGTCATCGAGGTCTATCGGGGGGCGATGGAGCATACGACGGCCACCACCCACAGCTTCATGCTACTCTTCGATCAAAAGGCTGCTCTCGATGTGGGTGAAGATGGCCCCGTGACCACGGTTGCTCACGAATTGGCGCATCAGTGGTTCGGTGATCTGCTGACCTGCCGCGACTGGTCCGAAGGGTGGCTCAACGAAGGCTTCGCCACCTATTTGGAACATCTGTGGGTCGAGCACGATCGTGGCGGTGATGTGTTTAAGTGGATGATGCGGGAAGCGGCCCACCTCTATTTTGAGGAAGACAAGCACTACCGACGGCCCGTTGTCTATCGCGGCTACTACCGCGATGGCTTCGAGCTATTTGACCGTCATCTCTACTGCAAAGGGGCCTGGGTGCTGCATATGTTGCGCCACCAGCTTGGTGACGCGGCCTTTCGCCGGGGCCTGCATGCCTATCTGGAGCGCCACCGCGGTCGCGAAGTGATTACAGCCGACCTGGAGCGCACCTTTGAGGAAGTCACCGGGCGTAGCCTGGCGCAGTTCTTTCAGCAATGGCTCTATCAAGCGGGTTATCCCGCCTTCTCCGTTAGCTATGCCTGGGATGGCGAGCGTCATCTGGCCAGGCTGACGATCAAGCAGACCCAGACCATCGATGACCTCACACCCTGTTTTGTGACACCGGTTGACCTGGCTTTCAGCGTGCCTGTGGCTGATGGCAGCGACAAAACTCGAACCATCAAGCTGCAGGTGGTCGTTGGTGAAAACGGTGAGACCACGCAGACCTTCTTTGTGCCACTGGAGCGCGAGCCGGTAATGGTGCGCTTTGATCCCGACGGCTGGCTGCTGAAGGCCCTCGAATTCGAGCGGCCTGCCTCCATGCTGCGCTACCAGCTGGCTCACGATCCCGACGTACTGGGACGCATTGAAGCAGCAGAGGCTCTGGCGAAGCAGGGAGATGAGGCCAGCCGTCGTGCTCTTGAGGAGGCACTCTTCACTGATCCCTTCTGGGGCGTGCGCTGTGCCGCAGCCAAGGCCCTGGGCGAATTGGGAACAGAGGCAGCACAGGCCGCCCTCTTGCGGGCCTTGCACGAGTTAGAGGCACGGCAGTGGTCGCGCGTGCGGGCCGCCGCCGCGCGGGCCTTGGGTGGTTATCAGGTGCCGCAGCAGAGTCTCCTGGCGCAGCGGGCGGCAGAGGCCCTGCGACCACTGGTCAGCGAAGGCGACGTCAGCTATCTCGTCGAGCGGGCGGCGGCGGAAGCCCTTGGCCGGACACGGGTGGCCGGGGTCCTTGACGTGCTGCAGCAGGCCATCTCGCGCCCATCGTGGCAAGCCTATGTGCAGCAGGGCATCTTTAAGGGCCTGGCCTGCTGCGGAGATGAACGGGCCATCCCCCTCCTCTTAGACTATCTCGATGCCAGCCGTCAACCGCCGCTGTGGCGACTGGCCGCCACACATGGTCTGCAAGTGCTGGCCCGCGAGCGTCATCTCTATCGTGAGGCTGCCTGGCAGCAGGCGGTGACTCGTCTCTGCGAGGCAGTCGAGCATGATCCCTGGGAGGCTGTGCGCCAGGGGGCAGCGCTCGCCCTCCTGCTCTTCGGCGAGCGCCGAGCCGTGCCCGCTCTGGAACGAGCTGCCGCGCGAGAGCTGGAGACCCGTGTCCTGCGCAGCATGCGTGCGGCGCTCTATGTGCTGCGTAGCGCAGGACAGACGGAGGAGCAGCTCAGTCAGCTGCGTCAGGATCTGGAGGCACTGCGTGAGGAAAATCGCCGCCTCAAGGAGCAGCTTGCCTCATTAGAGACGCGCCTCACTCAGGAAAGAACGAGCTAGAACGCGGAGAGTAATCCACCGGTGTAGTCGGGCTGGATGCGGACGAGCCGCCCAGAGTCTAAGGCAGGGGTAGCCTGTTCCTGGCTGGGCGGCTCTTTTGCTTCCTTGCTCCCTATCCAAAAATGCTACCGTTGCCTCGTTATATGCACAAGTTCCGATATAATAAGCGGCACTTGCAACGTCCGTGGGGGTTCAAGCGTCCTGTATAGTAGAGGGGGAGAACCGCTGACTACGCAATACTCCGTGATTGCTAAACGTTGCTGGCGGGTTGGTTCCATCAAAAGATCATCTCTGCAACTCGCCGATGGCGAGCATTTACCATATGTCTTTCTCTCTGATCTTTTCCTAAAGAAAGGAAAAGGCTGGCCTTCAAGGCTCATCTTATCTCTGATCTTTATAAGGACTGTCGTCAATTCTGAATAGGCTAGTGGATCTGCAAAAGCATGGAGGTAAAACCTTGCCTGGGGTACGCGCCGCATCTTCTCCGCCACGGCCACGTCGCGACGATCTCGCGGCCTGGGCCGAGGCCGATCTCTCCTCCCTTGGAGAGCGAGAAAAGCAACGTTACGAACAACGTAAAAATGCTGTAATCGACTATTATACCACTGACAGATCTATTGAAGAGATCACCCAGCAATATCGCCTTTCCTGGCAAACCTTAGAGCGGCTGCTTGAAAAGTGTCTCAAGCGTCACCCAGATGGGCGCCTCTGGGGCTTCCGCGCCCTCCTTCCAGGAAGCCTGGTCGAAGAGAGTGTAGAGGCTCCGCTGACCAGCGTACCAGCCCCAGTGCCTGGCGCCCAAGAAAAGCCGTCTGCAGAGCAGAGTGAGGGGGAACGGCGTACCAACGGTACGGGCCGGACGCCATCGGCAGCGGTGGGGGGAGAGACGACGAGCGCAGACGAGCTGGCTGAAGGAGAAGAACCGACAGCCAGATTAGAGGTCGTTCGAGGAGTGCGCACCCAGAGACAGCCGGATACTCTCGGGGCGATCGCTGCTGGCCAGGGTGAAGCACACCCTGCCGATCAAGATCAAAACGGACACAAGCGACGCCCATTCTCCCTAAGCGACGAAGAGCCGCTGGCCTCTGCAGAAGGCGACAACCATCCTCGCCCCGCTGAGCGAGCTGATCACGAGCAGGCTGCCGCAGAAGAGGGAGAGAGGGGAGAGCGCGCTCAAGAAAGAAGAGTTGAAGCGGGGGAAGAGGAGGAGCAGACCCCGACCATCCCTCTAGAAGGGCCGGAGAAGGAAGAAGAAACCCCGACTATCCCTCTTCTGGAGGGTGAGCAGGCTACACAAGAGCCGGTCCCAGCTCAGGGCGACGTCAGCGCGCGAGGTCTGGCCGAAGCACCGACGCGCAGTTTGGAGGCAGAGATTGCCGAGGCCCCAGAAACGATAGCAGGCAAGGAGCCGGAGCAGCAACGCGGAACTGAGGCCGAAAGAGTAGCCAGCGAAGAAAAACTCTCCCCAGAGATCGACGAGCTGCCCACTACCCTGCTCGATGAGCGGATGCTGCCAGCCCCCCTGCAGGAAGAGGCTGAAATTGCCCTGTTTCCAGGCTGTGAGAGCGGGCTGGTCAATCTGGCCACTGTCCCGACTACCATTCTGCCGCTAGCCCCAGGCCAGGCCCGAGAAAAGAAACGGCTGCCTCCCGCGATAGCGGAGCGGCGTCTCACCCAGCAGCTGCGTCGCCTTCGTGGGCGTCGCCGGGAGCGTACTCAGGTACAACGCAAGCGTCATCGCTTTCGAACCTATGTCACCCTTGCCATCCTGGTGGCCCTTATCATTGGCCTGCTTCCTCCAGTAGGTGCGGCCTTAGCCGCGTACAGCGCCTACAGCAACGTCAAAGGTCTGGCTGAGGATGGCGTCAAGCATCTCATGAATGTCAAGGATCTCCTCACGCTAGACAAAAACAACCCCCTGGCAGCCTTAGAAGCCGACAAGCTCCAACGCGCCCAACAAGAATTTCGTCAGGCGGGCAGCGACTTCCTCCAGCTCCAGCAGCTTGTCGATCGCGACGACGTCCGTGAGGCGATTCAGCGCTTCGCCCCTGAGTATGCTTCCAGCCTCGATATGGCGCGACACCTCGTGCAGGTAGCCCTTGACGTCTCGCGCATGGGCGATGAGATGAGCGATGTCGGGCTGCTTGCCGCCAGCATCATCCACGGCTCGCCGCTCACCACCAGTAGCAATGCCAAACCTCTGCTCACCGCCCAGGACGTGGCCACCGTTCAGGGGTCGCTGGTGCATGCGCTCTACTATATTGACGACATCGAGCAGCAAATGCGCTCCGTCGATCTCAAGCAGCTTCCCATGCTCAATGTCCACCAGCGCGAGCAAATCGCCAGCATCGTCAAAGTCCTTCCCGAGGTCCAGAAGCAGATCAACCAGGTGCAGCAGCTCATTCCTCTGGCCTCCTGGCTATTGGGGGTCGACGGACATCGTCGCTATCTGCTCCAGACGATGGACAACGCCGAGCTGCGTCCCGGCGGTGGCTTTACTGGTCAGTACGGGGTTGTCGATGTGCAGAATGGCATCGTTGGGTCCCTGGCCCTGCGTGATGTTGCCAAGCTGGACTATGCCGGCAATGGCTTCCAGATGGGCCGGCAGGCCCCACCGGGCTATAGCTGGATGCACATGGGCAACTTCGGCCTGCGCGACTCCAACGTCTCCGGTGACTATCCCACCACAGCGCGTATCAACATCCAGGTCTTCCAGGATGAAGGAGGCGGTCCTGTCGATGGGGACATCGCCTTCACGCCCACCTTCATCGCTCACATTCTTGATGTAACCGGGCCGATCGTGGTCAAGGACTACGGCGAGACCATTACCTCGCAGAACCTGGCCGATCGCCTGCATTACTATCAGCAGGACCCTGCCGGTATTGCGCGGCAAGAGCAAGTCACCGGCCAGGGCTTGCACGACGCCCGCAAAGCCTTCACCTCGCTGGTCGCCAAGTTGCTACTGGACAAGGTGCGCCATCTGCCAGTCAGCAAGCTGCTGGACATCGTCAAAGGGGCGGTCCGGGACATCCAGGCCCGCGATCTGGAGCTGTACTTTACCAATCCCGCTGTCGAAGCCTGGCTGGTCCAACAAGGCTACTCTGGAGCAATCAACAGCTTCAAGAGCGTCGACGGCTTCCACGTCGTGCAGGCCAACATCAGCGTCAACAAAGCCAGTCAATACGTCCATAGCACCTTCCAGGACAACATTACGCTCGATGCCCAGGGAGGTGCCACCCACGATCTGACCATCATCCTGGAGTATGATCAGCGCGGCCCCGTCTACGGCTTCGACGCCTACACCGACTACATCCGCGTCTATGCCCCAGAGGGTGCCCAGCTCCTCGATGGAGGAGGTTTCGATTCCGGTCAGCCTGTCTGCAGTGCCAGCACTGGCATCCCTAAAGCGACCACGGGCACCACTTCCACCTCCTCAAAGCCGCCAGCCACGGGCAGCAAATGCGATAGCTACAACTACATTCCGCCCGACGGCTCGCGCTATTGCCCGAGCGGCAACTACGCCCTGGGGCCGCGTTACCAGAATCCTCCTGTTGACAGCGTGGGACCGCCGACGGCCCTGCAGAGCGACCTGCCCGGGCGGGCCATGTGGGGAGGACTGACGGTCACGCCGAAAAACTGCACCTCCTACATCCGGCTCTCATGGTATGTACCGCATGCCCATATCAACCTGAAAAATCCGGCTGACATCTACAGCGTCCTGGTGGGCAAGCAAGGCGGCATGGTGCCGACCGTCGACATTACCATCGACGCCACCGCCCTGCATCTGAAGGGCGTCAGCACCCTGCACTATCACAGCGACATCCATAAGGACCAGGTGATCACGCTCAAGGGACCACAAACTGCGACGAAAACTGCTCCTAAAGCCGCCTCGAACGCCAGCGCTCAGAGCAGCTCTACGGTAGCGGCGGCCTCGTCCACGACAGTCAACCTGCTGCTGGCCCAGCTCGCCGTGGCACCCGCGCCTGCCACCACCTGGCGGCGTCGCTAGCGCACCTCGCTTAAAGAGACCGGCCCTCCTCTTCCTCCCGAGAGAAAGAAAAGGAGGGCCGGCAGCTCGTCTTTACTCCTGGCCTTAATCTTTCCTGTGGTCTGGCGGCTTAGCGCAGAGACGTGGCCTCACTTCGTGAAAATGCTCGTGGGCAAGAAGGCCCCGACCACCCAGTGAGGCGCATCCACCACCTCGCAGATCTTCAGGTCCACCGCCACACTGCAGAGCATATAAGCGTCGCTGCGCGACAGGCCATAGTTGCGCTGCAGATGATCGATCATATGGCGGATCGCGTTGCGCGTGGCCTCCATCAGATCGGGGCCGATGCCGTCGGTCACATAGTACGGGGCCGTATTAGTGCGCTGGATAAGCGGGCCGCCTGTCAAATACTGTGGCTCCGGTACGGGGCGATCCTTATGCACCGTCAGGCGTACGACTGCATGCATCGGCGTCTCGATGGCGGTACCACAGACCTCGCCATCGCCCTGGGCGGCATGGCCATCGCCCATCGAGAAAAGCGCTCCGGGCACCTCCACTGGTAGGTAGAGGCGGGTCCCCTTTGTCAGATGGCGTGTGTCCATATTGCCGCCGTGGCGATAGGGCGGAATCGTCGGCAGGGCCCCTGGCTGGCCCGGCGCCAGACCGATCTCGCCACAGAAGGGAGCCAGCGGAATACGAATGCCGGGCGCGAACTCGGCCCAGCCATCGGCGCCGCCCTCCAGATGCCAGATCTTGAGAGCCGGCTCGGGGAACTCATCGGCCAGCAGGCCGAAGCCGGGAATCACTCCTGTCCAACCCCATTCAGCTGGCTGTAAATCAAGAAACTCCACCTCCAGCGTATCCCCTGGCTCGGCCCCCTCCACATAGATCGGGCCGTGCACCTGATCCACGCGCGAGAAATCGAGCGAGCCAATGGCCTCAACCGTGCTATTGGCCTGGATCTGGCCGCAAGAAGCTTCCAGCATATCGAACTCCACCACCTCGCCCGAGCTAATGCGAGCAATAGGCGGGATGCTGTGATCCCAGGCCAGATGCCACTGATCGCGCCGAATATGGATCGTGCGCCCTGCTTTTGGAATGTCTGTCGTCATGGCCGGTAGCAAGCTCCTTTCTTTGGCCGTAGTTGTGCGTTCAGTGCGGTTCGGTTCGGTTCGGTTCGGCCAGGTCTTCACTGAAGCTGAACCATGCTCTTCATAAAGTGCCTGAGCTGGCCTGGCAGCAGCTCAAGCCAGCGCCGTGCCGCTGACCTACTGAGGCTGCCTGAGAGCAGTCGCCTCCGCAGCAGCCTCTGTATGCAGACCCTCGTTCTCCTCCAAATGCAGACCGATGCGCTGGGCCAGACCGGGGCTGGCGATGATGCAGAGCAGTCCGAGCAGGAGCCAGGCCAGAGCCACATACGGAAAGATATTGTACGGCGGAGCCGGGACCGGGTAAATATTGCTGTAGAGCGTGTAGCCCAAGAAGACGATAGCGAGCAGCGGGATCAGCCACTGCCAGCTCCACACACGTCGACGCAGAAAGAAGAACCAGATAGCCCCAACGTTCGTCAGCCCATAGGCCACCAGAATCAGAAAGACCCCGATCGTGCCCAGATAGCCGAAGAGTGTCGCTCCCGTCATCCCCGGGGCCAGGCCCCAGATGCTCACCACTGCAAAGTCAAAGAGCATGATGACCGCCACCGCCAACGCTGGCGAGCCACTGCGTCGACTGGTTGTCCCCAGGCGCTCCGTGATAAAGCCGTCGCGCCCCATCGCATAGAGGATACGCGCCCCAGCGTTGGCCGTTCCCAGAGCGCTGGCAAAAGCGCTGATCGTCGCTCCGAAATCGAGCAAGACAGCCATCAGGCGCCCAACGTAGTGGCGCGCCAGATCATCGAGCGGAGCCGTCGACTGGGCAAAACTGGCGATCCCTGCCCGGCTCAGACCAAAGCCCAACGTCTGAGCATAGGTCACGACAATGTAAAAAAGACCCGTTCCAAAGACCGCCGCCAGGATCGCCAGGGGAATGTTGCGGCGCGGATTGTGCGTCTCCTCGCCGAGCGTAGCCGCCCCCTCGAAACCCGCGAAGGAGAGGAAGCCGAAGACCGCCGCCAAAGCCACACTATTGAGTGGCTCGGCAGAGGGCGTAAAGGGAGCCAGTGAGAGCTGCCCAAGACTGCCCAGGCGGACCAGAATCACCACCACCAGCGCCACGATCAGCAGCACCGAAATACCCTCCATTGCCAGCGTCAGGCGCGTCGAGATCGTGATGCGGCTGTAGGCAAAGAACCAGATCAGCAGACCTGCTACCAGAGCGAGCGGGAGCCAGCTCACGCTCCAGCCCAGGCCAGCCAGAAACGCCTGGGCGAAATTGCCGACCTCAGCCGTTGAAGCGCCAGTAAAAGCGAGGTAGGTGCCAAGCAAAGCCCAGCCCGAAAAAAAGCCGACGCGCGGCCCCAAAGCGATGCCGTTAAAGGCATAGACCGAGCCGCTGTGTGCCAGATAACGGCTGAACTGGATAAACGAGAAGCTGGCCAGACCAACAGCGATTGTGGCGATTAAGAAAGCCAGCGGTACAGCGCTACCGGTTATCCCGGCGGCCAACGAGCCATTGAGCGCCATCGCCGCAGTGGGCGCCATAATACCAATAGAGAGCGCGATGCTCTCCAAAAACGACAATTCACGGCGAAGACCGCTTTTCTCTGGCTCCAAGTGCAACCTCCTGATATCAGGGCGCAGAGAGGCACCCGACGCGACAGGCTAAGGGGCACAGCTCTATCGGCTGCCTGTCCACGCCAGCGCTGAGGGCAGCACCGTGCAACAGTGAAGCTGCCCGCTTGAAAGGATAATCTATTTCGCCTCGGAAGGCAACCTCCAGGCGGGCAGCGATGGGGGCAAAGGGCAGGCGGGCCGGAGCGAAAGAGAAGACAGAAGCAGCACCTCTCAGGGCAGGAGAGGGGGAGAGAAGAAGAGAGCCGGCGCTGCCATCGGTCCTGACCTGAAGCAGTGGCCTGCTCAATCAGAGCATAGCCAGCTGTTGACCAACCAGCGAGGAGTCAGCAGGCGGGGAGCTGGTGGCGTCGGGCTGCTCGCCCATGCTCAGCGGCGAGCGGCTCGCCTGCCCTTGCGCCGGGCCGGGGCCGGGGCCGGCGCAGACAAGGCGCTAGCGGCGCTGCGCGGCGATGAACGAGGCATACCACTGACCGCTATCCTTAATAATGCGCCGCTGGCTAGGATAATCGACGTAAACCAGCCCAAAGCGCTTGCTGTAGCCGAAAGCCCACTCAAAGTTGTCCAGCAAGGACCAGACCATGTAGCCCTTGAGCGGTACCTGCTGAGCAAGCACGCGGCTCAGCGCCTCGATATGCAACTGCAGATAATGAATCCGCTGCCAATCGTGAACGCCCTCGCCGGTGTGCCAGTGATCCTCGAAGGCCGCACCATTTTCTGTCACCACCAGGGCCTTGGGAGCATACTCACGGTGGAGGCGTGTCAGAATCACTTCCAGTCCTTCTGGAAAGATCTCCCAGCCCATAGCGGTATACGAGGCTCCGGGAATGCGCTCAACCACCTCATAGCTGGGATTTCCCGAAGTAGTGGCGGCGGACCCGGCTCCTGCGCCGCGCACAAGCATGCGACTATAGTAATTGACGCCCAGGAAATCCAGCGGGGTCGCGATCACCGCCAGATCGTTCGCCTGGATCAAAGGAGGCGTCACATCCAACGTACTGAAGAGCAACTCGGGATACTCGGCATGAAATAGCGGATCAAGAAACCAGCGATTGCGGAAGGTGTCCGCCTGCTGGACGGCGGCCAGCGTCTCGGGACGCTCATCCGCGGCATAGACCGGGTAGAAATCGAGGGCGATACCGATCTGCGCCTCGCGCGGAAGCAGCGAACGCAGGCACTGTGCAGCCAGGCCATGAGAGAGCAGAATATGGTGACCGGCGTGGATAGCGAGCTGCTTATCATGCATGCCGGGGGCATGGATACCTAGAGCATAGCCCAAATAGGAACTGCACCACGGCTCATTATGTGTGAGCCACCAGCGGACGCGATCGCCCAGGCGGCGGGCTACCACCTCGGCGTACTCGGCGAACGCCTGAGCAGTTTCGCGCACGAGCCAGCCGCCGCGGTCCTCAAGAGCGGCGGGCAAGTCCCAATGGTAGAGCGTAACCAGCGGCTCAATACCCTGGGCGAGCAAGGTATCCACCAGACGCTCGTAGAAAGCAAGGCCCCGCTCATTGACGGGGCCGGTTCCCTGGGGCAGGACCCGTGGCCAGGAGATCGAAAAGCGGTAAGCGCGCAGATTCAGGCGAGCCATCAGCGCCACATCTTCCTCCATATGGTGATAGTGGTCGGCGGCCACCTCGCCAGTCTGGCCCTGGAAAATCGCTCCGGGCCGGGCCACAAAGCGATCCCAGATAGAAGGGGCGCGTCCATCCTCGCGCGCCGCGCCCTCGATCTGATAAGCCGACGTGGCGGCTCCCCAGAGAAAACCGGGCGGGAAGCCGCCAGCCAGGTCACTGCCCCCTGCCAGAGAGGCGGGGAAACTACGATGGTCCTGTGGACGACCGGTAATGCTCATTGATCCTCCTTAATAGAGGCGGCAGCTGGAGGTAGCTCAGCCTCCTCTCCTACCTCCTGTCTGACCTGCCACCTGAATCTATATGCTTCCATCCCTGGATGAGTAGATGCATCCATTCATACCCGTATGGATAGCGAAAAGAAGAAAAGAGTGACAGATGATAAATGACAATGATCCAAACGAAGCCAGGTAAAGAAACCTGTCAGGCAACCACAGCTCTGGTCTTGAGCAGTTTGCGCAGCTTACGCGGCATGGCCTGGCGCAGGCTTGGGTTGGCTAGCTCATCGATGCCGAAGTTGACCAGCGTCAACGCGCCGCAGACAAGGGCCACGCAGACACCGGCTGGCACAAACAGCCACCACTGGCCCGTGATCAGGGCCCCATTCAACTGGGCCCAGAAGAGGATCGAGCCCCAGCTTGCATGCGAGACATCGCCCAGGCCGAGAAACTCCAGGGCCACCTCCGCGCCAAGGGCGTAGACGAAGGTACCGACGTAGGTCGAAGCGACCAGCGCAATCTCGTTGGGCAGGATCTCCAGAAAGATCATGCGCCAGGTCATCTCACCCATTGAGCGCGCTGCCGTCACAAACTCGCGCTCCTTCAGCGAGAGCGTCTGTGAGCGCAGCACGCGTGCCCCGTAGGCCCAGGAGGTAAAGAGCAGCACCATGGCGATCACGAACTCATTCTTCCCCACGCCACTGGCATTGGCAAGTGAGGCCAGAACAATGGCCAGCGGCAGGCCGGGCAGTACCAGGACAACGTTGATCAGCAGCGAGAGCACCTCATCGATCAGGCCGCCGAAGTAGGCGGAGCTGAGGCCAAAGATCACCTGCAGTAGGGTGGAACCAGTAGCGGCCACAAAGCCGATCAACAGCGAGACACGGGCCCCATAGGCAATCTGCGAAAACATGTCCTGCCCCAGGCTCGTGGTCCCCAGAATATGCTCACGGCTGGGCGGCTGAGCGCCGTGAGCTACCTGGCTTTGAGGGCCATCCGGCGGATAGGGCGTCAACAGAGGGGCGGCCAGAGCCATCAGCACAAAGAGCAGCAAGATCCCCAGGCCCGCCGCAATCTTGGGATTGCGGTAAAGCAAACGCAGAGCATTTAGAAACGGCCCACGATGACGTTGATCGGCCTGCTCGATCAACGCCGCTGTATCGACTGGAGACTCCCCGAGATTGGTCACTTGCATCGCTAAGCCCTCCCATGTCGGATGCGTGGATCAAGCACGCTGTAGACCAGCTCAGCCAGGAAATTCGCCGCCAGCACCGTCAGAGCTACTACCAGGAAACCACCTTCGACCAGGGCATAATCGCTTTCCGAGGCGCCGCGGAACAGATGGTAGCCGATGCCTGGATAATTGAAGACGATTTCTGTCAGCAGGGAACCACTGACCACCAGGCCCAGCGAAATTGAGAAGCTCGTGATGCTGGGCAAGATCGCATTGCGAGCTGCATAGGCAAAGACCACCCGCAATGCGGGCAGCCCCTTGGCCTG
Organism: Thermogemmatispora aurantia; assembly: GCF_008974285.1. Classification (GTDB taxonomy): domain Bacteria; phylum Chloroflexota; class Ktedonobacteria; order Ktedonobacterales; family Ktedonobacteraceae; genus Thermogemmatispora; species Thermogemmatispora aurantia. Next base: position 188,466 of record NZ_BKZV01000006.1, read on the forward strand.
GGCCATCAGCAGGTAGTCCTCTGAGAGCGTGGTCACCATGGCGTTACGCATAGTCAGCACCCATTGGGCCAGCGACCCAATGATCAGCGTGATCACTGGCAAGGCTGCGTGTTGTACCATGCTGAGGATGAAATCAAGGCTCCACTCCGGCCCATTAGGAAAACTGCTCAGATCATAGGCATCGCTGGTCGGAAACCAGCTCAGCATCATGCCGAAAACATAGAGCAGAGCCAACGCCATCCAGAAGTAGGGGATAGCAGACAAGAAGGTCAGAGCCGGTGGCAGCGTTGTATCGTACCAGGAGCCACGGCGCCAGGCGAACAGAACCCCGAGCAACGTTCCGATAATAAAGCTCAGCAACACAGCAATCCCCACCAGGCAGATCGTCCAGGGTAAACTCTGGGCAAGGATCTGGGCGACAGGTGTGGGGAATTCCGAAGTCGAGGTCCCGAGCTGACCGTGGAGCAGCGCATTCAGATAATCCAGGTACTGATGCCAGAGTGGAACTGAAGGGTCGGCGCCGAACTCTTTACGCAGGGCCGCAATGGTCGCCTGCGTCAGTCCCTGGTTCTGCAACTTGGCGATATAGTTCTGCAGCGGATCACCGGGCATCAGGCGCGGAATAATAAAGTTAAAGGTAACGGCAGCCCAAAGAGCAATCAGGTAGAAGCCTGCGCGCCTCAATAGGTAGCGCATACATCACTCCTTTGACCGAAAGTCAGGACAGGATAGGAACAATGTCGCGTTCCTCCAGAGTGAAGGGAGAGGCTGACGTTGACCAGCTGAGCAGGAAAGGAGCATACCTGGACAGTGGCCAGAGTGCGCAGAGAGTACCGTCCTTCCACCCCCAATAGCGGGGGTGGAAGGACGTCCTGGAAGAACGCACTACGAAAGGACAGGCCAGAAGCAACGCTACGATCAGGAGGCTGGCTTCAGATGCAGGATGACGTTTGCTGCATCGGGCAACTGATATGGCGGACCAACATCGTACGGATTGCTATCATCAGGCCAGCCGGTCCAATGCTTGGTCGTGTACTCGTCCCAGTCCACATTGACCGTCAGCGGGATGGCCGGCAGCTGCTCGACCATGATCTTCTCGATGCCCTGAATGGCCTGTTTCTGGACATTGGGGTCGGTCGACGTCATGTACTGCTTGAGCAGCTGATCGACCTGGGTGGCCAGCGCCCCAGCGGTGTGCGTATCCCAGCGCTCGAAATTCGAGCCGGAGACCGACTTACCGATCGGGCCGGAGTTGCTGCTGCTGAGCATATCGCGATAGGGGTAGTAGGGGGTGGGACCCTTGTCGGTCCAGCTGATGGCGGCCTCGTAGTTGCCCCCGTAGATGGCGCTGAAGTAGGTGTTGGCATCAGCGACGCCGTTCATCGTGGCCTTGATGCCGGCCTTGTTGAGGTCGTTAACGATGAACTGGACGTCCTGAGCCCAGTCAGACCAGCTGCTGGGGACGATGATGGAGAAGCCGAGCACCTTGCCGCTGGAGTCGTAGAAGTAGCCATCGCTGTGCTGGGTGTAGCCGGCCTGCTTGAGATAGGCCTGAGCCTGAGAGACGCTGTACTGGAACGTCGCGTTCTGGTACTCGGGCGCAATCCAATCCTTGCGGGCCGGGATAATTCCTGTGGGATTAGCCGGTTTCGCGTAGAGAGCCACGCCCTGCGGCAGGTTGTCGCGGTTGATGGCGGCGCTGATGGCCTCACGGACGAGGAGATTGTTGAAGGGGGCCTTGTAGAGGTTGAGATAGAGCATGACGGTATTGCTGGGGAAGAACCAGGTCTTATTGTGCTGGGGGTCCTTGGACTTGAACTGCTGGTCGAAGGCCGGTGTCCAACCCGTGCCCATCCAGTCGTACTTGCCCTGGATCATGTTGGTGACAGCGGTAGTGTTATCCTTGGCGGAGTAGACGTAGATGTGCTTGACGGCGGGCTGGCTGCCCCAGTAGGAAGGGTTGACGTCGTAGATGATCAGGTCGGGGGAGAAGCTGCGCAGCTTGTAGGGGCCGGTGCCGACAGGGTTCTTGTCGTT
>NZ_BKZV01000006.1:190597-305600 GCF_008974285.1 Thermogemmatispora aurantia
GAGTAGACGTAGATGTGCTTGACGGCGGGCTGGCTGCCCCAGTAGGAAGGGTTGACGTCGTAGATGATCAGGTCGGGGGAGAAGCTGCGCAGCTTGTAGGGGCCGGTGCCGACAGGGTTCTTGTCGTTGGTGAACTTGGTGAGATCGCCGCTGATGGTGGACCAGACGTGCTGAGGCACGATGTAGGTCTGGCCGATATAGAAGAGAGCGGTGCTGTTGGGGCCGGTCAAGGTGAAGGTCACCGTCTGGTCGTCAGGCGTAGCGACATCCTTGACTAGCGGCAGCACGCCGCCCTGGTCGAGAGCCGGGTGGGCCTTCAAGAGATCGAAGGTGAACTTGACATCGGCGCTGGTGAAGGGCTGGCCGTCGTTCCACTTGACGTTGGGGCGCAGGTGGAAGGTCAGCTGGCTACCGTCGCTGGAGAACTCATAGCTGGTCGCCAGCCACGGCTCGTAGTTGCCCGTATAGAGATTGGTACGATACAATCCCTCGTAGAGCAGGCCCTGAGAGCCCCAGGCAGCGGGGGTGTTGTAGTTAAAGAATGGGTTAAAGTTGTCGACGTTGGGACCATTGGGCGCCGGCAGCACGTTGAGCGTGTCCGTCTTAGGCCCCGATGAAGAGCTTGAGCTGCCGCCGCCGCAGGCGGTCAGCACCAGACCGAGCAGGAGCAGCAGCGACACCAGCCCGAAGGCAAAGCGATGCCGACGTGGTGACGATGCCAGATACGAACGCATAGAACCTCCTGAAACCAAGAGTAGAAATCAGGCGATTATTTGGACCATTTTCCCTACAGGCGACAATGTTCGGGTGCCAGAAAGGGACAAAATGCCAACCAGACAACAGATCGACCGGTTTACAGGACAGCAAACCGGCAATCGCTGCTGCTCCCAGACCAGATATCGAGTCGGTAAATACTGTCCAGGCAAGCTGTGCTGCTGGAACCTGTTGGCAGATATGCTTCCCTGCTGATTCGCTAGCAGGCGCTGCTCTGGCTGAGGCGGTAGGAAGTGCAGGGACAGGTAACTTCCTGCGACGTCGAGCCAGGCTGGCTCAGCTCTGCTCAGCGAGAGCGATCACCACCTCCTTGCTCAGATGGGGAATGAAGATGACGCGAGGCCCCGCAGGAGGCGCGGATGATCAGGCTCGTGGGCATCTTTACCCGCACGGGTGGGTCAAAGACCGCCGCCGAGGGAGTAACGCTAGCGAACTGACCATTCTGGCTCGGGTGATGCATCATGCGGGAAGCCTCTACAAAGGCCAGGAGCATCTCCGCGGCGCGGCGCCCCATCTCGTAGAAGGGCTGACGCACCGTCGTCAGCGGTGGCTCCATGTGAGCCGAAGACGGGTTATCGTCGAAGCCGACGACAGCCACGTCATCCGGCACCCGCAGGCCACGCTGCTCCGCGGCAGCAATAGCTCCATAGGCCATGTAATCGCTACCGGCGAAAATAGCAGTTGGCCGTCTCTCGGGAGGCAGATCGAAAAAGGCATTGGCGCAGGCGCGCCCCGTCTGCGGCATGAAGTCGCCTTCCAGCACCAGCGCCGGATCAAGAGGGATGCCCGCTTCCTCCAGGGCATCGCAGTAGCCCCGATAGCGATCGTGCGAGACCTGGTACTTGAGCGGCCCCTGAATATGGGCAATGCGCCGATGCCCGAGGCGAATGAGATGACGGGTGGCCTCATAGGCCCCTACGCGGTTGTCCACGCTGATCCAGGGCGTGTTCTCTGGCGGAATGCCCTGATCATCAATGAGCAGCACGGGGAAGGAACGTGAATGGAGCGCCGCCAGATACTTGGCCGACGGACCAGGGAAGACAGCCAACAGCCCGCTCACCAGCCGTGTACGAACAATGCGGCTGATGATGTCGCTGCGGTCCTTCTCGTGATTAACATCGTTGATACTGTAGAGAATCAGCTCGTAAGGGGTCGCCCCAACAACCTCTCCGACGCCTCTCATCAGCTCCGGGATGAGCGGCCAGGTGAGAGAAGGAATGAGGGCGCCCAGTAGCCGACTGCGCCCACCTGCCAGACCGGAAGCGGCGATGTTGGGCACAAAGCCTTGCTCCTCCATGACGCGTAAAATACGCTCACGGGTCGCAGGGTCCACATCCGGCTTCTGATTGAGTACTCGCGAGACTGTCGCTTTGGAAACTCCCGCCAGGCGGGCAATGTCCCGAATCGTCAGCTTCTCGGCCATAGCAATCCTTCTCACGCTTACGCGCAGGCCCTCCCTCCATTCCTCTGAGGGCCTCCCCGAAATAGGTTGTAACCGTTCACGAGATCGATACCGTAAACGATTACGAAAATTGTAACCGAAGAACCCCACCTTGTCAATAGGTGGTGGCTCACGATATAAAATGCCAAAGAAGCTCGGGTTCGCTCTGTCGCTGTGGGGCCTAAATCGCCAGAGATCCTTCTCTTCTGCCTTTCTTTTATGAAGGCTATCTCCAGGCCATCCGTACCTGACTTGCTTTGGAGACTTTACTGGTCCTCCCTGCCTCCTCTACCATACTCAACTGAATAGTATGATAAGCCTTACCTGCATGATAAATCCATCCCCATTTTTTCCTAGCTTCGCTACAAACCGGACAACCAGAAAATAGACCGCGGGGAGTGGCAGCGCCCTGCACGTCACCTATGAAATACGGCGGCGGAGGTAGACGTAGATGTGCTTGACGGCGGGCTGGCTGCCCCAGTAGGAAGGGTTGACGTCGTAGATGATCAGGTCGGGGGAGAAGCTGCGCAGCTTGTAGGGGCCGGTGCCGACAGGGTTCTTGTCGTTGGTGAACTTGGTGAGATCGCCGCTGATGGTGGACCAGACGTGCTGAGGCACGATGTAGGTCTGGCCGATATAGAAGAGAGCGGTGCTGTTGGGGCCGGTCAAGGTGAAGGTCACCGTCTGGTCGTCAGGCGTAGCGACATCCTTTTAAGCTCAAGCCGTCCCGACCTGGCTTATCTGCTTCCCTGTCAACTTGATCATGTGCTCAGGTCAGAGCCTTCTCCCCTTTCTATGTGAGCGAAAGCCCCCGTAAACGTTACCGTTACCGACGTAAATTGTAATAGTGTGCGATTTGTCTGCCAATTATCTGATTTAGTAGCAAAGATATTCAATAAGAGCTAGATGCTCATCAGTAGGAGAGGAAAATTAAAGGATATGCAGCATCAAAAACCTATTGAGTCATAAAGTATAGGGTAATCCCTTTAATCGCGGAGCATCGTAGGCCATTCTGGCTCGAGGTAAGGATAACAGTGCGTTTAGCCCGAGGGGGCAAGCTGGTAACCATTGCCAGCTTGCCCCCCTTTTTTCCTACCCAGTCGGGGAAACTCCTGGCTTGTTGGCGCCCACCGGCGCCCGCTAGCAGCTGGTTCGTCCGGGGTGCCCCGGGTCAAGGAGGTAGTCGGCGCTTGACAAAGGCCAGAGCTGGCAGGTATAGTTACTTTCGTAAACGTTTACGGTATCGTTTACGATACCGTTTACGAAGCTGTGGTAGAACAGGAGCCGCGGGATAAAAGTGACCACAGCGAGCGAGCCGGGCGCAGTGCTATCTCTGGTGCAGGGATGCGCAACCCCGGTAAGCAAGGAAGCTACCTCTTTGATCTATCAAAAGGGGGGGAACTATGGCCACACCATCCGCGTATCGCTGGCCTCGACTGAGGTACGCGGCGCTCTCTCTCCTGCTTGTTCTGGCGTCCTTCTCTCTAGCCACCTATCTAGGCGTCAGATCGCAGGCTTTACGTGCCCATGCAGCGCCTTCCGTCACTGGCCTGCACGTTTCTGGGAACCAGCTGCTCAACGGGCAGAACCAAGTAGTGCGTGCGCTGGGAGTTGACCGCTCTGGGGCAGAGTACATGTGTCGTAGCAGCACTGCCACCACTGTCTTTGACGGGCCGGTTGACACCAACGCCATCAACGCTATGCTGAGCTGGGACATCACTGCCGTGCGCATTCCCCTGAATGAGGACTGCTGGCTTGGCATTAACGGTTATCCCGCTGCTCAGTACTCTGCTGCCACCTATCAGCAGCAGGTCATCAATTTTGTCAATGCATTGACAGCTGATAATCTCATCGTCATTCTCGACCTGCACTGGAATGCGCCGGGCACCCAGCAGGCCAACGGGCAGCAGCCGATGCCCGACCTGGATCATGCGCCGGCCTTCTGGACCTCCGTAGCCAACACCTTCAAGAACAACAGTTCAGTTATCTTCGATCTCTACAACGAGCCATACACCAGCAGCTGGGCCTGCTGGCGTGACGGCAGCACAGCGGCCAATGCCAGCCCCTGTAGCGATGTTGGTTTCGCCGTAGCTGGCATGCAGACGCTTGTCAATACGGTGCGAGCCACGGGCGCCACCAATGTAATTATGCTGGGAGGTCTGGCTTACGCCAATGATCTCTCGCAGTGGCTGCAGTACAAGCCGACTGATCCTCTCAACAACCTGGTGGCCTCTTTCCATCTGTACAACTTCAATGCCTGCAGCAGCACGAGTTGCTGGGACTCTCAGGTGGCTCCGGTAGCGGCCCAGGTGCCGGTGATCGCCGGTGAGATCGGTGAGAACGACTGTGCTCACGGGTTCATTGACACCGCTATGGCCTGGTTTGATCAGCACGGTATCAGCTATCTTGGCTGGGCCTGGGACACCTATGACTGCAGCTCCTTCCCAGCGCTCATCAGCAATTACAATGGCACTCCCACGGCCTATGGGCAGGGCCTGCATGATCACCTCATTGCTCTGGCCAGCAGCGGTGGTGGCAGCACTCCGACGCCGTCGCCGACCCCGTCCCCCACGCCGACCACGGCGCCATCGCCGACCCCCACTCCTACACCGCGACCGACAGTGACGCCGACGGCCACTCCGTCGCCCACGCCAGGCGCGGGCGCCTCGTGTCAAGTGCACTATAGTGTAGTGAGTCAATGGCCGGGCGGCTTCCAGGCCAGCATCAGCGTCACCAACACGGGCAGCAGTCCCATTAACGGCTGGACCTTGAGCTTCAGCTTCACAGCTGGTCAGCAGATCACTCAGCTCTGGAACGGGAGCTACACGCAGCAAGGGGCCCAGGTGACGATCACCAACGCCTCCTACAATGCCCAGATCCCGGCGGGCGGCACGCTTAGCTCACCGCCAGGTTTCCTGGCCAGCTGGAATGGCAGCAATCCTGCCCCAACAAGTTTCACTCTCAATGGCGTCAGCTGCAGCGTCATCTGACCTGGCAGCCTTGATACCAGCAGCAGGTCAGGGATGGCTATTACCGCAAGGACGCGCCTGCTGGTATGTCCATAGATGAGCCGTGTAAGCGGCTAGCGCAATCCTGGGAGAGGCAGGCGGAGGCTGGGCAGGTTGGTGGAGTGGTGGAGGCGCCGGGTCGAAGACGGCGGAGAGGAAGACGCTCGTCTGAGTGGACCTGACCGTCATCGGCCCGCCCTCCACCGCTCTCCTGGCCGCTCCTTGGGACCATCTTCCTTCCGTCTCGCCTCTCCATCGCGTTACTGGCGAGAACCACAGGCTCTGGACGCATCTAAGGAGGCATTGGGCATGAAGCCATCCTTCTTCTCGCGCTCGCGTCTGCGACCATGGCAGGGACGCTGGATGTTCAGAGCGCTACTGATTGGCGTGTTATTGCTCTGCTCGGCGGGGTTGGCGCTGGGTACGGCTCGCAGCAGTCATGCGCAGTCGGCGCCCGCCGGGCTGGTCCTCGAATATGCCGATGCTAATACCAGCGCCACGACCAATACGCCTCGTCCTCACTTTGAGATCGTGAATAACACCAGCTCCAGTGTCGCCCTCAGCAGCCTGACGATCCGCTATTGGTATACCGAGGATGGTAGCCAGTCACAGCAGTTCTGGTGTGACTATGCGGCGGTGGGTTGCAGCAATCTTTCCGGCTCGTTTGTCCAGATGAGCGCCCCAACGGCGACCGCTGACACCTATCTTCAGGTCAGCTTCAGCAGCGCAGCGGGGAGCATTGGGCCTGGCGGCAATAGTGGCGAGATCCAGGTACGCTTCAATAAGAGCGACTGGAGCAACTATGACCAGACCAACGACTATTCGTGGAGTGCGACGCAGACGAGCTATGCCCCGTGGAGCCAGGTGACGCTCTATCTCAACGGGCAGCTGGTCTGGGGAACTGAGCCGGGTGGGGCCAGCCCAACGCCGACGCCGACGCCCTCGCCTACCCCGACGAGCGTATCGACGCTGACTCCCACGCCTGGCGCGGGTGGGGGTAGCACAAGCGGTGGCTGGACGACCAGCGGCACGAAGATTCTGGCTCCCAATGGCAGTCAATTTGTGATCAGCGGCATCAACTGGTATGGCTTCGAGACCCCCGACTATGTGGCGCACGGCCTCTGGTCGTACGATATCTCGACGATTCTCAACCTGGTCAAGAGCTATGGCTATAATACGCTGCGCATTCCCTTCTCAGACCAGATGTGGGAGTCCGACCCGGTACCGCAGAATGACGTTGGCTGTCCGTCGTGTGTGGGCCTGCACGCGCGTGATATTCTGGCCAAGATCATCAATTACGCTGGCTCGATTGGCCTGCATGTCATTCTGGACAATCACCGCTCGGAGGCAGGCGAGTCCGCGGAGCAGAGCGGACTGTGGTACACGTCGGCCTATCCCGAGAGCAGTTGGATCAACGACTGGGTGAGTGTGCAGCGCTGGGTGCATGGTATTCCCCAGACCTTGGGGGCGACCGATACGGTGACAGTGAACTATCTGGCCTCTGATGGCTGGCCGATCGTCTTGGGCTATGATTTGCGCAATGAGCCGCATGTAGAGGGAACCTATCCCAATCAATACGCCAGCGGTGCTCAGTGGGGTTCGGGCGATGGTATTGATCCGGCGACCAACCCGAATCCGAATCCGTTTGCCCCGGCCTGTGTGGCAACCTCGTCCTGTCACGATTGGCGCCTGGCTGCAGAGCGCGCAGCTGATACGCTGCTTGGCGATGCTCAGGCGCACGGTTGGAGCTATCCCTTGATCTTTGTCGAAGGGGTCTCGGCCTATCCGACAGCCTCTGGCACGCAGGCCAACGGTCCCTACTCCAGCACCTGGTGGGGTGGCAGCCTGCAGGGTGTCAATGGCAATAGCAACAACGCAGGGGCGCCGATCGTGCTCAACGCCGGCGGCAATGCCAGCAGCCTGGGTCCGGCGGTCAATAATCAGGTGGTCTACTCAGCGCATGAGTATGGTCCGACGCTCTATCCACAGAGCTGGTTCAATAGTAGCACCTGTTATAAGAGCGGCTGCTCTAGCTCCAGCCTGGTGGATGTCTGGACGAGCAACTGGGCCTATATTGCAACGCCAAACGGCATCAATCCAACCTGGCCAGGCCATAGCAGCTATCCCTGGAGTAATACCGGGGCTCAGCCTTACAGCTCGGCTCCGGTCTGGATCGGCGAGTTTGGCACCGGCAATAGCGCCAGTGATCTGGTCTCCAGCGGCGCCGGCTCGCAAGGCCAGTGGTTCACGGACCTGATCAACTTTATCAAGAGCAGTTATGGCGGCGGAGGCTCAGGTGTGGCCGTGAGTAATCTGAACTGGACCTACTGGGCGCTGAATGGCGAGGATAGCTATGGCCTGCTCAATGGCCAGTACAATGGTCTGGCCAATCCAACTAAGGAATATAGCTTCCTCTGCTTTATCGAGACCGGCCCGCTGGCGGTGCCTGCTGGGAGCAGCAGCGGTCAGTGTGGCTCGACAGGTCCGTTGCCAGCGCCGCAGTGAGGCGCGGCCAGCATAGCCCGCGCTCTCATCGGTCCCACTGCAGTGAGCAGGCAGACAGACAGCTCTAACACATAACGAGCGCCCCTGCTGGATACGAACGAGCACGAGCACCCACCCTGGAGGAAGGGCGGGGCGGAGGAGCACCTGCTCTGCTAGCCTCGCCCTTCCTCTCTCCCTCTCAGCTCACCGGTCCCGCTGATGCCGCTTCCACCGCGATCAGGTCGCTCCTGGAGGCAGCGCGCGTGTCACCTTTGCCCTTGGCTGACAGCTTTCCGGTTCCCTATACTAACCAGCAGTTATTGCAAAAGATTTGCAATTGCATCTGAGAAGCAGTTATGGCCGGCAGCAGGCGAGATGGCCTATTGGATGGCAGCCGGTCAGACCTGTCTGCGCCTGCTGCCACGGCCATCCGCGGTCTTTCCTCGGCACTTGGGCAGTGCTCTGTCTTTTGAGCGGGCTAAGGAGGTTCCTGTTTGTTGGTTATTATACCTATCGGTTGATAGCGGGGCGCTCGCCGGTGCTCTCGACGCGGCGCATCTGGGGAGCGGCCATTGGCTCCTAGATGGGGATTACCGCAGCGGCTCTGGCGGTTGGCATCGAGCTGGGGCTACAGCCAGTGCTCTCCCTGCAGAACGGGCACCCGCTCTATAGCCCCGTAGCCACTCCGGCGATGTTGCTCTCGCATGCCTTTGGGGCTTCGCTGGTTGAAGCCTTGATTACGGCCCTGTGGGAAGTCGCCAACGGTGGGTGCTGGTCAATTTGATCCGTCGCCTGGGCGAGCAGGGGAGAACTATCGTTACGGCCACCCACGAGTCTAGAGATTGTGCCATTGATTGCGCGCCGGGTGATTGTGCTGGGCGAGGAGCGGCGCGTTCTGGCCGACGGGCAACTGCTGGAGATCCTGCGCGATCGTGCGCTGCTGGTGCGCGCCAATCTGATTCATCCCCAGCGGCGCCGTAGCTGGCCTCTGCCCCTGGAGGCTGAAGAGGAGCAGCAGGCGCCGAGCGACACCGCGGCCTCCTCCCTCTAGACTGCTGCCAGGCGCGGCAGCAACCCTGGTCAGGAGGCTAGGGCTGGTCCCCGGTCCTGACTGCGCCTGCCCATGAGCTTGACAGGGGTGATCTGGGCGGCCTATCTTTCTCGGGGAAGCCTTGGCTTCCAGCTTGCTCTGAGGTGACCTGCGAGGGCAGGTGGCAAAAGGAGGGAAAGAAAGGCCCATGTTTATCGTACAGGCGCTGCTGAGCGCCTTCAGTATGTTCTGGGAAATTCTCTGGCCGCTTGTCTTAGGCTTTGCCCTCTCGGCACTGGTGCAGGCGGTCGTTTCCCGAAGGACGCTGGCCCGTCTCCTGGGAGGCGAGTCGCCCCGGCATCTGGCGCTGGCTACCCTTTTCGGCATCGCCTCCAGCTCCTGCTCCTATGCGGCGGTGGCCCTGGCGCGCTCGCTCTTCCGCAAGGGGGCCAGTTTCACGGCAGCGATGGTCTTTGAGCTGGCCTCGACCAATCTGGTCATTGAGCTGGGCCTGATCTTACTTGTCTTACTGGGCTGGCCGTTCATGCTGGCGCAGTATCTTGGCGGCCTCCTTATGGTGATCCTGCTGGCCCTCATCTTCCGTCTCACGCTCAGTCGCCAGCTGGTGGCCCGGGCCAGAGAGCAGGCGGAGCGCGGCCTCAGCGGAAGAATGGAGGGCCATGCAGCGATGGACATGAGCGTTGAGTCTACTGGTCCGTTCTGGCGCCGTCTCTGGAGTGGGCGGGCCTTCACGGTCATCAGTCATTATTTTGTCATGGACTGGGCTGCAGTCTGGACCGACGTGCTCCTAGGACTGCTTATTGCCGGGGCCTTGGCGGCCTGGGTGCCCGAGAGCTTCTGGCGGGCTTTCTTCCTGAGCGGCAACCCCACGCTCGCCGCCATCGAGGGGCCGCTGCTTGGTCCGCTGGTAGCCGTCATCAGCTTTGTCTGCTCGGTGGGCAATGTGCCCCTGGCGGCGGTGCTCTGGCGTGGCGGCATCAGTTTCGGCGGCCTGGTCAGCTTCATCTTCGCTGACTTGATCGTCCTGCCTATTCTCGACATCTATCGCAAGTATTACGGCTGGAAAATGGCTGGCTATCTGCTGCTGACCTTTTATGTAACAATGGCCCTGGCTGGCTACCTGGTGGAGCTGCTTTTTAGCCTGCTGGGCCTTATTCCTACGCAGCGTACGGTAGCTGCCATTGGCGGAGGTTTGCAGTGGAACTATACCACTGTGCTCAATCTGTTAGCTCTCCTGCTGGCCGCCGCGCTCGTCATCCGTTTTCTGCGCACCGGGGGCCCGGCCATGCTGGCCATGATGAACCGGCCTGCTTCTGAGCCAGCCGAGGCCTCCCATGTACATGAGCACGGCTCTCATGAGCATCAAAGTGCCTCATGAGCAAGCAGGGGGCGGCTGATGGACCCACTGGCTCATGAGGCGTGTAAGTAAGCGTGCCTCTTGCGCTCAGGCTGGCTGCTCGGGGAGGCCGTGGACGAGGATTAAACGCGAATGAGAGGCGCGCTGGCGGATGCCGCGGATCGCGCTGTACTCGGGCGAATTGTACCAGGCCCGGGCTTGTTCGGCTGTCGGAAACTCTACCAAAGCGATGCGTCCAGGCTTCCAGTCGCCTTCGATGGTCTCAATCTGGTTCCCACGCGCCAGGTATCTGCCGCCATATTGGGCCACGGTAGCGCCGGCCTGGCGGGCATACTCCTGATAATCGTCGGGATCGGTGATATCAATGCTGGCGATGATATAAACTGCCATCGTTCTCCTCCTGTTCTAGCAGTTGTATCCCCATGCTCCTCAAAGACTGGCCCGATAGTCTGAAGCGCCTTTAGCCCGAGAGCTGTGTTGTCAGGGCAAAGACACTATAGCACATGGCCTGGCTCAATGGTCCAGCTCTGCCCGCTGCTGTGGAAGAGGGTGAGGCGGCCAGGGAAAAAACGGTGAGACGCGCCGCTGGTACTCGGCATAGCTGGCCGGGTACTTTGCCAGCAGGTGGCGCTCCATCAGCGGAATGCTGATCCCCAGGAAGAGCGCCAGCATTGCCAGCGGCCCGATGATTGTCCACCAGAAAGCCGGATGAGCTGCCAGCACAAAGAGATAGAGGCCCCACCAGAAGAGGACCTCGCCGAAATAGTTGGGATGGCGCGACCAGGACCAGAGACCCGGCGGCAGAGGGCCGCGCTCGGCGGCGGGCCGGGTCCGGAAGTGCTCCATCTGCTGATCGGCCAGAGCCTCGATGGTCACGGCAGCCAGTGTCACCAGGGCCGCCAGCCCATCGGTCAGCACGAGGGGGGTCCCGCGATCGCTCAGGTTGGGCCACAGGCTCAGGCAGCCCAGGAAGACCAGTACTGTCGGCATCAGATGAATGCCGAGCAGGCTAACCGGCCAGTACCAGTGCCCCGTACTCTTACGGATATCCACGTAGCGCCAGTCTTCATGTTCCAGCCCGTGCCAGCGCCTGGCCCAGTTCAGCGTCAGGCGCAGTGCCCACAGACAGAGCAGGACAAAGATGAGGACGTGACGCGCATTGGCCAGACCATCCGAGCCGGGCTGGAGCAGCCAGAAGAGCGCGATCGGGATCGGGGCCACGCTCCAATAAGGATCGTAGAGGCTCGAATTGTTGGTCAGTACGCTGAAGACGAAGACCACGATGGTCGCCACCGCGTCGGCGACCGCCAGCGCAGCCAGCGGCGGCCAGCTCTGCTGAAGGAGCTGGAGTGTTACCCAGGCCACCCCCAGCGCCAGCACATAAGCCAGGGTCACTATAGCGAAGGCGCGTTTCATCCTCTGACTCCTTCCCCCGTTAAGGCTGGCTTGCTCAGGGCCACTGGGCGGCTGAAAGGATGCTCGCGTAATCCCATGCGGAAGAGAATCACAAGCGGGAAAATGATCCACGAAGCGTTAGCGGCAATTACCAGGCCCAGCTGTGGCGAGCGGTAGACACCGAAGGCCTCCTCGCTCAAGATGATCACCACGCCTTCGATCATAGCCACGGCGTAGATAATGCTTGGCAGGCGAATCCACTCGCGGCCCTTCGCGTAGGCATAGATAGCCACCAGGTAGAACGGGCCATAGAGCAGATCGTCGAGCCAGATAGTCACCTTGAAGAAGACTGGGCGGGCCATCAGGAGCGGGTCAAAGTGCTGGCCCCACCAGTGGATCAGATCGACCACCGGGCGCGGGGGCCAGAGCGGATAGCTGAAATGCCAGGGATCAGGAATGATAATCTGTTCAATATCGATCAAATAGGACACGAAGAGCAGATTGATCACGAAGAAAGCGATCAACAGCCAATCAAGGCGGCGTTGGGAGAGAGGAACAGGCTCCAGAGTTGTCACAGCATCAGCCTCCTGAGAGGAGATCTGAGGCCCGGCTCAGTGAGCCAGACCAGGGCTGGCGAGCGCTGGGACAATGCGTGCGTGCGGGTCTGGCCCGGTGTGGCCAGCCGCAGCTGCGGACAGCTTACTCAGCTCACTCGCGATAAGAAATCAGGGCCGTTGAGGCCAGCAGGCGCTCGACCAGGGCTGGGGCCCAGCCGTTCAGCCAGACCAGAGTCTTGCCGGAGAGCGTCAGCACCTGCTCGCGGCGACGGCGGGCGGCCTGTCGCAGGATCAGGCTGGCGCAGCGAGCCGGGTCGAGTGCGGGCACCTTCCTGGCCTGCTCGCCCATCACCTCCTGCAGGCGTGCCGTGCGCACGGCGCTCAGGTAGGTAATCGAGACGCTGACCCCGCTGCCGTGCAGCTCCGTGCGCAGCGTGTTCAAGAAGCCGCGCATAGCATGCTTCGAGGCATTGTAGCCGGCGGTACCCGGTAGACCGAGCAGGCCGCCGAAGCTGTTGACACCCACGATGCGCCCGCGACTGCGCTTCAAATATGGCAGAGCGTAGTAGGTGCAGTAGACCGTGCCCAGATAGTTCAGCTCAATCTCGGCGCGTATGGTTGAGAGATCGCGGAGGGCTTCGAAGCGGCGTGGAAAGCCCATGCCGGCGTTATTGATCAACATATCGAGGCGACCGTACTCACTGACCGTATGCTCGACCAGGTGTCGACACTGGGCCTCATCGCGCAAATCAGTGGGAACGGCCAGGGCGCGGGCGCCACGAGTCCGGCAAGCGGCAGCCACGGCCTCCAGCGCCTCGCTGCTGCGTGCGGCCAGGGCTAGCCAGGCGCCCTGCTCCGCCAGCTGGTAGGCCAGCTGCTCACCAATGCCGCGCGAAGCACCCGTGATAAGCACCACGTGCTCGCGAAAAGGGGCATCAGCCATCAAAAGCCTCCTCTGCTTCGCTCTCGGCTAGCGTGATTACCTATTAGTTTCTTAGTTCCTGCTCGCGCGGGAAGAAAGGTGGCCTGCTCTCCTTCCGGGCGCGTTGCAGGCCAGGCGGCTTGCCTGTTGCTACTAGATTACCACATGAGGGGCTGGCGAGGCTCTGGGAGGCGGGCTGGAGGGGCTGTGGGCCGTATTTGACCGTGATAAAAATCTTAATCAGTTTTTTATGCCCTTGTATTGCACTTTGCGGACGCCTATGGTACTATTGCTACAGCCCCACTATGTCACCTGAGTAGACTGGGTGTTTCGACGTTTTATCAGGGAATGGTCCTGAGAGCAGCACGGGGAAGTCGAAGCGACAGCTCTACCAGCGCGACCTTCAGGATGAAGGGAGCGCAGGGGGCCATCCGATACATACAGACTGTTGTATGTTGGCGGATTGAAGGATGGTAGTAGTGTGGAAGCAGAGAGAGGGAGACACTATGAGCAAACTCGTCATGGTGATAGATGATTCGCTGACCGTGCGCAAGATCATCGAGACCAGCCTGAGACGTGAGGGCTTCGATTACGTCAGCTATCCTGATGGGATTCAGGCGCTGGAGGCTCTCACGAAGCATAAACACCGCGTTCCTGATCTGGTGATCCTCGACATTGGCCTGCCAAAGATGGATGGCTACGAGATTGCCCGCATTTTGCGAACGAAGCCCCAGTTCGGTAATACCATCATTGTCATGCTCTCGGGTCGCGATGGGGTGATTGATCGTCTCAAGGGACGTCTGGCGGGAGCCAAGGATTACCTCACCAAGCCATTTCGGACGCAGGATGTCATTTCGGTTGTGCAGGCCCATCTGGGTAGTCCAACACCAACCTATAGCTAGCCGGTCTGGTTTCGTCTGCCGGGCGTTTGATTGATTGGTTGGTTGGTTGGTTGGGCCGCGCTCGTTCGATCAATCAACCGCCTCGGTCAGTCCAATCATGCAAGGAGCGGCTCGCTCATCACTCACGAACGAGCAGAACGAATGAGGGCAGTGCTGCCCGCGGCGGCGCGAGCGGAAGAGAAGATGGTTGTACCACGTGCGGGAGGGTTTCTCTCCAGGTCGCTAGAAGCCTTGAGCGATGAAGAGTTCTGGGACTATGCGCGTGAGCTGGCTCGCATGGTTCCGGCTGCCGCTCATCCCGAGGAGTATCTGGAATGCAGCCTGTCGCTAGGGCAGGGCTGCTGTTTTGTTTCACTTAAGGCACTCTGTGAAGTGGTGCCTCCTCCTCATCGCTTTGCTGTTTTGCCCGCTTCCCCTGCCTGGTTGCTTGGCCTGGTAGCCTGGCGTGGCGAGGTGATCGCCGCTATTGATCTCCCCGGCTTTCTCTGTGGTTCTCCCACTGCCTCCGCGGGCGAGGGTATGCTCCTGGTGGCCGATCATCCTGATCAACCGATCGGCCTGCTGGTCCCCGCCATCGGCTCGATCCTCTCCCTGGAATATACGCCCCTGGAAGAGTGTGAGGCGCTTCCCGTGCGCCGTGAACTGCTGCGTGGCCTGCGTGGCACCGATCCCGTACTGGATGTGCCGGCTCTGCTGGCCGAGGTCGTGCGCGAAATAGAGAGGGCGGTGACCTATGGCTGAGCCAGAGGATGCTCTCCAGAGCGATCTGCCGGAATTGCCGGAGGGAGCGTCTGAGCTGACGCCCGAGGATCTGGCGATCATTGAAGCCTTTCGCCTGATGGAGGACCTGGAGCCGCCAGCGAGCCTTGCTGAAGCGGCGGCAACCACAGCTAGCGGCGGGGAGGTCAGTTTGCCTGATGGAGCCGCGGTTACCTCCACTGGAAGAGAAGAGGCGGGAGCTGGCTCGTCATCGGCTGATACCGGCCTCGACGATATGCTGGCGCTCTTTGTTGCTGAGGCCGATGAGGATATTGCCTCAATGCGTCAAGCTCTGACCCAGTTGGAGCAAGAGGACCGACTTGACGAGGGCCACCTGGAGGCCCTGCGCCGCTGTGCTCATAAGCTGAAGGGGACCGCGGGGGCCGTTGGCTGCCCGTCGATGTCGACGATCGCCTACTATATCGAGATGCTCGTCGGCTCACTGCGCGATGGCTCGGTGCCGATGATGATCGGCCTGATGGCCCTGGTGCAGGCCATGCGTGCGCTGGAGGCGACCCTGCAAAGCATCGTTGAGACGGGACAGGAGAGTAGCGCGCCGCTCACCGAGTTGGAGGCCGATTATGAGGCCCTGAATGAGTTCGGCAGTGTGCGCCGCACGCCCTCAGAAAGCCTGATGGCTCTCACCGCAGCCGATGAGGCTCTTCTGCTGGAAGAAGAAGAGCTGGCTCCCCGCTCGCCGCTGCGCGAGGAGATCGCCCGTTTCCATCTCCGCACCCGCACGCCGCGTGACTCCGGCTCGCCGCTGCCTTCAGTACTGGTGGATGCTGAACGCCTGAAGCGGCTCATCCTCCATAGCGAGCACCTGGCCGAACAGCGAGAGCCGCTAGAGAACGCGCGGCGCGAGCTGGAGGCTGCCCTGCAGGAACTTTACTCCGCTCAGGCTCGCTTACAGTATCTAGAGACACTGCTCTCGCTTAATCCTCTCTCGCTCAGCGAGACGGGTCAGATTCCTCCTTTACCCCTGCGGGCGCTTCCCCAGCAGCCAATGTCATCGCTAGTTGCGCGCATTCTGGAGGAGGCGGAGCAGGCTGGACGCCATCTACCGACTCATGCTCAGCAGCGCCAACGTCTGAGCGCCCTGGCGCTCAAAGCGCGTGAGACGACCTCTTGGGACGAAATGGAGGTTGATCGCTATACCGAGAGCGATGTCCTCTTACGCGCCTTTGCCGAGGCCATCGCCGATGTCAGCACGGCTTCAGCCCAGGTTCGCGCGGCCTTTACTCGTCTTGACCGTGTACTGCGTCGCCATATGGACCTTGCCAATCGGGTGCGTGGCGAGACGCTCTTGTTACGCTCGGCGCCGCTGGCCGTTTTGCTGCCGCGCATCCGGCGGGCCATCAGGATGAGCGCCGATGCTCAGCGTCAGCGTGTCCGCTTTGAAGCTCGTGGCGAAACGACCGAGGTGGATCAGGATATTTTAGAAGCCCTGGCCCGTCCGCTGCTGCAGCTAGTGCGCTATGGCATGATCACTAATTGGAGCAGTGTCCAGGCTGAAGATGGAGCAGAGGAAGAGCAGGAGCGACGAGTCTGGTTCTATGCCCATGCTGTTGGCAATGAGGTATCGCTGGAACTGGGCTTCTCGACGCCGGTGCGGGCGGGAGCGCTAGAGCTGGTCCAGGGACCTATTCAACAGCTGCAGGGGACGGTGACCGCTCAACGTAATGCCCTGGGCGGCGTGACCTTCTACCTGACGCTGCCCCGCTTGCACGGGGCTATGCATGGCTTGCTGGTACGCACTGCGGGCCAGCGCCTGGTGGTGCCGTTCTCCCAGGTACGCCGCATTGTGATGGAACGCTCTGCCCTGGAGGAAGAGGGCCAGGTCTCTCGTGCTCGTTTCCCGAAGGACGGGCGCTCCGCTGTACCGCTCTCTCGCTTGCTAGGGCTGCCGGACGCGAACGGTGGTGGCAGTCTGCCTGTTTCCGCGGCGGAGGCGCGCCCCCTGCTCCTATTGCAGGAGGGCCTGCCCTGTGAGGTGATCGAAGTGGACGAAGTCCTGGGGGGCGTTGAGCTGGTAGTTCGGCCTGTGGCCTCCTATCTGCGGCGTCCGGGGATCATGGGGGCCGCCATTGACGGCCAGGGCAATGTCTTGCTCGTCGTGGATTTGATGCGTCTCGCGCCTCCTCCGGAGGCCCCCGAGGCGAAGAAGGCAAAAGCGCAGCGCGAGCCACTGGTCGGCAGCCCTGAACAGATGGCTGCCAGCGCCGGGCGGACAGTCATGATCGCCGACGATTCGGTCTATATTCGCCAGTCGTTGCAGCAGACCTTGCAGCGAGCTGGCTATCGCGTGGTGCAGGCGCGCGACGGTATGGAAGCCTGGGAGCTGTTGCTAGAGCAGCCGCCAGACGTCTTGCTGCTTGATATAGAGATGCCCCATTTGAACGGCTATGAGCTGCTCAGCATGATCCGGGCCAGCTCACGTTTTGCTTCGCTCAAGATCATCATGCTCACTGCGCGCTCTTCGGAGAAGCATCGTCGCTCAGCCCAGGATCTGGGGGCTCAAGCCTATTTGATCAAGCCTTCGCCTCCTGAGCTGCTGCTAGACACCATTGGGGCTGTGCTGAGCGAAAAGCCTCCAGCTTCGTAGGTGGCGTCGGCACGGCGGAGCTGTAAAGTCACTGCCAGAACAAGAAGGCTCCCCTTCCCTGACCGGATCGAGAAGGGGAGCCTCTTTTTTAACTGCTGGCTGGTGGAGCAACTGATCGCCGACCGCTGCCTCTCCCACTATTCGCGATAGTAGGTGGCAGCAGCCTTAATCGCGCCGGTCTCGATCATGATCTGACGCAGCTGCTGAGTATCGAGTGTCTCGTAGAGGCGCAGGGCCTGGGCAATGCGATCCAGCGTCACGCGATGCTCGCGCAGCAGGCTCAGAGCGCGATTATAGGCCGCCTTCACGATGCGATCGACCTCTTTATCGATCAGCGAGGCCGTTTTCTCACTGTAGTCGCGGCGTCCGAAAGCGGCCCGCTCCAGCGGGTCTTCGCGTTCCTGGAAGAAAAGCGGGCCGATCCGGTCGCTCATGCCCCAGTTAGTGACCATATGGCGGGCGATCTGCGTCACCTGCTGCAGGTCGTTCTCCGCACCGGTCGTAATGCGGCCAATGGCCACCTCCTCCGCGGCGCGTCCGCCGAGGGCGGTCACCAGGCGAGCCTCCAGATACTCGCGACTGTAGTTGTGGCGGTCATCGAGCGGCAGGTAGCGCGTCACGCCCAGCGCCTGACCGCGTGGCACGATGGTTACTTTGCCGACCGGGTCGACGTGCTCAGTCAGGAGCGCGGTCAGGGCGTGGCCGCCTTCATGGTAGGCCACCACCTTCAGGTCTTCCTCGCTGAGAACCAGCGGGCGCTCGGCGCCCAGAACGATCTTATCCAGCGCCTCCAGGAAGCAGTTCTGATTGACGGCATCCAGATTGCGGCGCGCGGCCAGCAGTGCTGCCTCATTGACCAGGTTGGCCAGGTCGGCGCCCACCATGCCCGGCGTCGCCCGCGCAATTGCCTCCAGGTCCACATCCGGGGCCAGTGGCACCTTGCGCGTGTGAATTTGGAGAATCGCCAGGCGGCCTTTCCAGTCGGGCCGATCCACTGTCACGCGGCGGTCGAAGCGACCGGGGCGCAGCAGGGCCTTGTCGAGTCCTTCGGGGCGGTTGGTTGCCGCCAGGACCACCACCGCCTGACGGACATCGAAGCCATCCATCTCAACCAGCAGCTGGTTCAGTGTCTGCTCGCGTTCATCGTTGCTATTAATGCTGGCGCCGCGCTGGCGTCCGACGGCGTCGATCTCATCGATAAAGATAATGCTGGGGGCAGCTTTCTTGGCCTGGTCGAAGAGATCGCGCACGCGGCTGGCGCCCACGCCCACCAGGACCTCGACGAACTCGGAGCCGGACATCGAGAAGAAGGGGACGCCGGCCTCGCCGGCCACGGCCCGCGCCAGCAAGGTCTTACCGGTGCCCGGGGGTCCAACCAGCAAGACACCGCGGGGGATCTTGCCGCCCAGGCGCTGGAACTTCTGGGGCGTCTTCAAAAACTCGACGATCTCGACCAGATCGTTTTTCGCCTCATCGACGCCGGCCACATCGGCGAAGGTCGTGCTGGGCCGGTCTTCCATAATCAGGCGCGCGCGGCTCTTGCCGAAGCTGAAGATATTCTGCTGGCCCTGTGTGGCGCGCCTGATGATGAACAAGAAGAGCACTCCCAGGAAGACCCAGGGCAGGGCATTAAAGAGGATGTTCAGCCACAGGCTGCCATCACTGGTCGGCTTGGCGGTGACTGAGACATTGTGCTGCAGCAGAAGCTGGATCAGCTTGGGGTCTCCGCTGGCGAGCTGCGTGAAATGATAGTATATTGACGTCTTGCCGGGGTTATTGGGGTCAGCGACAGGGTCCTTGAACTCGCCGGTCACGTCCTGCCCCTGAAAAACCGCCGTCTTGACGTTATCTTTCTCTACTTCTGCGTAGAAGGAGCTATATGGGATCTCAATAGCGTTTTGGTTACTGCTGCTTGTGCCGCCCTGGATGAAAGACTGAAGGGCCCACCACCCCAGCAGCAAGATCCCCACAATCACCAGGGAGCGCAGCAGCAACGAGGACAGGCTTTCATTGTTGCGGTTATTATTGTTGTTGCTGTTGCCATTGGGACTGGGAGGAGTATTTAAGCGCGGAGGCCCGCCCTGAGAAGGGCCATCGGGGCCGCGCTCATAGGTATGTAAAGCCTGAGCTTCCATCTTGTTCAGACCTGCTTTCTGCTCGACGGGATCGCCGCATCGGCTGACTGGCTCGCGGGCCAGGGGCAGCCAGGCGATCAGGTGTGGTCGCTGCCTCTGTATTCTATACGGTAATACGGATGAGCGAAGCGCTTGGGTTGGAATAATTACTATACTATGATATCTCATAGGAAGGAAAGAGTGCCAGCCCGGCCCCAGCAGCTTGATGGCTGTCAGCCTGGCCGGAGCAAAAAAGCATGAGCGCAGGCAGGGAGGGAGGATGAGAAGGAAAACAGGCATGATCAAACGCGCGGACCCTGCCCCGGGCAAGGGGGCGAGAGGGGTCCGCGCTGCTATCGTCAGATGAGCCTGTTGGCAACTTCGCCGGCTGATGGACGGGCTAGCTTGCTGGTTTAGCGGATGGACTGGAGCCAAGCTCCTGGGCGTCCAATTCCTGCTTGAGTGTATCGACTTCCTGTTTCAGCGTATTCACCTGCTGCTGCAGAGTGGCCACCTGCTGTTGGAGCGCGGAGATGCGCGGGTCCTGGCCGGGGCCGCGGTCAAGGTGCATGAGGTAAGCAGGGCCGGAGCCGGGAGGGTTGTCGACCTGGTGGCCGGGGTCCCAGCAGACCACGCCGCGCTCAAAGCGTTGCAAGACCACGCCCTGATAGCCAGGAACAGCCGTCTCGTTGGAGAGTGGCAGGCCGAGGTAGGTCAGCCCATAGAGGGCATCGCCACCGTAGCGACGGTAGAAGTCCAGGATGCCATGACCGACGACGTAGCCGGTTTTGGTGCAGCGCCAGACGTTATTGCCGAGATCGGTAAAGTAGCCGCGAGTGGCCGTGATATCCAGCATAAACCCTCCTTGCTCAAGAAATGCCCACAGCTCATTCCAGGGATAGTTCCCCGGACAGCGCGCGCGCGAAATGGGGTCCAGCTCAAAATGGCCGATGATGCCGCCGCTGGCATCGCCATGCCGCGCCGGGATGCCGTGGCGCTCACAGATGTCTGCAATCAGGTGGAAAGAGGCGCGTTTCTGGGCATCGGTGAGCGGCGTGGAGTTATCGAGAGCTGGGTCCACATGCTCAATGCTGATGGTGACGAGGTTCAGATTGATGCCCTCGGGCAAGAAGGCAGCATGGCCTGGCTCCAGACAGCAGTTTCCCCCGGCGCCGTCCTGCTCACGCACGCACTGCACCACTGTCCCATCCTGTCCCACCACATAATGGGTGCTGGTCATCTCCGCATTGGTAGCAAAGTAGTTGGCCACCTCCTGCGCTGTGTGAAAGCCCGCGGTCTTGTGGATCACGATCCATTTCGGGTTGTTGGCGTCGATGAAGACCCGCGAACGATCCACGTACATCGGGATGGCTTCCGCGTAGTCGGTCATCGCTATGGTACCTCCTCCTTCGACCGCTGCTGGTGCGCTCTCGCAGGCGAGTTTACTGAGGTCATACCTGCTCCTTTCCAGTTCAGAGCGACAGCACGGCTCCTGTCGCCAGTGAATGGATCTGTGCTCTTACTTAATCTATTACCTTCTTTTGATAAAGAAGCTTCGGTTAAGAGAACCGTCCTGTTTCACTGCGCAACATGGCCATTATAATCTACTATCGCTTCTATCTAGTAAGTATACTCGGCACAACAAATGTTTTTGATCAGGTCAAAAAGACTTACTGTCAAAGAAGGCGAGCGGTGGCAACTCAGTCGAAGCTGCCCGTCCAGAGACTCGTCTTTTGGGGCGAGAGAATCGGCTCCTGGTTGCGTTTAAAAGATGAGAAGATTGCCTCGTCAGTCAGGTGAGTGACCAACGCAACTGGCTTTCGGGATAGGGGCCCGGTGTGCAGTATTACCTTGTTAGGTGTCGCGTTTTCTTGCAGACTGAGTGATGACTAGAAAACCGACCAGGAGGCTGTGTCAACATGCAACGGTGTCCTCATTGTGGCGCCGCTCTGCCTGCCGATTCTCATTACTGCGGTCAATGTGGCTTACCAGTCTATGGAGCCACGCCTCATGAGCCGACAGAGCGGGCTGATGCTGGTGCCCATGCACCTGGGCCAGCCCTGGACCCGACGCGCCAGGCCGGGCCGGCACCCGTTGGGCCATACCAGGGAACAGTGCCTGCGGTGGGGTCTGATCCTTATGGGATGACCAAGTACGGGACTCCCCCCTATGGGGTAGAACCAGGGACGGAGCCTGCGGGGGGGGACCTTTTCGCGCCACCACCTCCGCCACCTTCTTCGTTCGAATATCCGCCTCTCTATCCTATCCCTCCTGTCCCTCCTGCAAGCCGGAACCAGCGTCCGCTTCGTCGACGGTCACTGATGCTCATTGGGGTGGTGGTAGTGGTGCTGGTGGTGGGTGGCGTACTGGCCGCTCTCAACCTCCTGCATGTGGGACAGGAGCAACCGCAGCTCAGGGTCAGCAGTGCCTATCACGTGGGCGGTCTGCCGGCGGGGGCTACGGGGACGAGCTTACAGGTCAGCGGGCAGCAGTTTGCCTCTGACTCGCAGGTGACCTTTTATCTGGATGGTCAGCCCCTTCCAGGAGTGAACGCTAAAACCGATCGCAACGGGGCTTTGAAAGTGAATCTGAGCGTGACGAGCGACTGGAAAGTCGGCCAGCATACGCTCACGGCGGCAGATGCCAGCAACAACCGCGTGCAGCAGGGGGTGACGGTGGTGATTGTGCCACAGGGGCAGGCGCACACACCTGGTCCCAACGGGGCCCCGCCGGATGATGCCAGCTTCAAGGTCGCTTTTACTGCTTCCAGCGGCTCGGCGATCCAGAGCGGTACGTTCACGGTCACGGGGCATCCTGATCCTGCCGGAGGCACGGTCTGTGCGAGCTATGCCAATGGGATGCAGGACGATGGGCAGCCACATACGCTGAGCGGGGTGACCTCCAGTGGTATTCGCTACCAGGAGACGCTTGTAGCGAGCTGTCAGGGAACGTATCGCGGTGGCAAAATCGTCTACAAGGAGATCTATAGCCAGGATTTGGTGGTTTTTGAGACATCCCTGGGCAATGTGACCTGCACCGCTGCTCCGCATACGCTCCAGGCCGAGGGGAGCTTTGTCGATGCCACGCATGTGAAGGGGACTCTGAGCGGGCCAGCCTACTCCTATAGCTGTGATGATGGGAGTTCCTCTCAGGTGCAGGCAGTAACGGGGACCTGGGAGGGCCAGCTCCTCACGTAGCGCTTCAGCCCTGGTCTCTGATAAACCCTGCTTCTTGCCAATCCCCCGCTTAAAAGACGGGGGAGTCTGCGTTTACGGTGGGCGGCTAGTCCTTCACCGCAACCTCCGTGGTTACGTTCTTCCTCGATAGTCACCAGTTAGGGGGAACGCAGTTCCTGCTAGCCACATGCTGCGACAGGAGTAGCGATCGCTGCCATCCTCCTCAGAGAACGTGGATGGACACACTCCTGCTGTGAGGAGAGGTCTGAGCAGAGCTGGCACTACAGCCACAGACGGCGGCGGGGAGACAGCGCGGCGCGTTGCTGCGCGAAAGAGGATAGCTACACCTTTGCAAAGGACGGCGCGAAGATCGCCTGTACGGCGCAGGCCTCATTTGTGGCGATGACTCTGGCAGGTAGCTTTACCTCCAGCCGGGAGGCGAGCGGAGACTATCAATCCCTTTATACTCCCCTACAATGTGATCAGGGAGCCACGGACTACCTGCCCTCGGCCCCAGGTGCCTGGACGGCTGTTCTTGTCTCCTAAAGAGCAGCCTGGGTGGCCCCTCTCACTGACAGCGATGTGCCTGACCTGCGCTGGCTGCTCGACGAGCGGCTGGCGTAGGCTGGCTGAGGCCATCGGCTCTGGCCTCCTCCCTCCCTCCCTCCCTCCCGCAACTACCTCATTGTGCCATCTGGAAGCGGCAAACCTGCAATTTAGCTGTCCCTTGAGTAGACTACCGTGTAAGCGGGAAGACAGGGACTGCTGTCCCCGCGCGTCGTGACAGCATCCAGGCTGGTGAGCCTCTCTCATCAGCTACACTGCATTGTAGTCAGCATCCTGGTCTGGTGGTTGAGTGAGGGGCCAGCCGGCGATTCATCAGTGTTCAGCAGTTCAGCTGCTCTGAATGGAGGTTTGCGCGATGACGATCACGCACAAGGACCAGAGCACCGCCGTTTCTCTGGATCAGCTTCTGGCCGAGTGGGAAGAGCTGGGTATTCGCACTGTGCTCTTTGAATTGCCCGACATGCATGGAGTGGCCCGCTCCAAGCTGATCCCTCTGAACAAGGTGCGCGGCTACGCTGAGAAGGGCCTGAACATGTACGGTGGCACTGTTGCCCTCGATAGCCGCTCGTTTGTCGTACCCGGCACCAGGTATAATGAGGAGAAGAATTACGCTGACCAGATGCTTCTTCCCGACCTGTCGACGGCTGCCGTGGTGCCCTGGCTGAGCGGTACGGCGCGCCTGATCTGCGATGCCTACTGGCAGGACGGCACGCCGCTTTATGCAGCGCCACGCCATGTGCTGCGCCGTGTCCTGTCCGAGTTGGACAAGCTCGGCTACGAGGCGGTCATCGGTCTGGAATACGAGTTTTATCTGCTTGATCCGATGACCATGACCCCGGTCTTCAATGGCCTGCATATCTTCAATACGTCGCGCAACCTGGCGGTGCCGGTGACGGAGCGCATCGTTGAGCTGATGCCGCAGATCGGCATCGATATCATCACGGCCAACTGTGAGTACGGCCCTGGCCAGTTTGAGATCAACTATGGTGCCCATTCCGCCCTGCGGGCCGCTGACCTGGGCTTCACCTTCAAGAATGGGGTCAAGATGATTGCTCGCCAGCTCGGCTACCATGCGACCTTTATGACCAAGCCCTTCAGCGATCAGTCGGCCAGCGGCGCCCATACGCATGTCAGCCTGGTCTCGAAGGCAACGGGCCAGAATGCTTTTCTCGATGCCAATGATCCGCAAGGGCTGTCGCCTACGGCCTACTATTTTACCCAGGGCATGCTGAAGCACGCCAATGCGGCGATGGCTCTGATGGCGCCGACGCCTAACTGCTACCATCGCTTCGTGCCGCACCATTTCGCGCCCTCTAACATCAGTTGGGGACCCGAGGATCGCTCGGCGATGATTCGCGCGAAGAATAGCCGCGATGAGCGTACGCATCTGGAGAATCGTTTGCCCACTGCGTTGAGTAATCCCTATCTATCGATTGCGGCGGTGATCGCAGCGGGTGTGCTGGGCCTGCGCGACCAGGAGCTGCCGCCGGCGGCGGTCTCGGGTCTGGCTGAAGAGCATAGCGAGTTTCCACCTTTGCCGACGACGCTCGACGAGGCCCTGGATGCGTTGGAGCGCGATGAGGAGTTCCGCCAGTTGCTGGGTGATGAGTTTGTGGAGGTCTTTACGCGGGCCAAACGCAGCGAGCTGGCACGCTTTAAGGCCCACGTGACCGATTGGGAGCGCGAGGAGTATCTGGAGATCTACTAGCTGCGACGTTGGCAGGGGTTGCCGCTCTGTCTGCGCTAAGGCTGACTCGCCCGTCAGTCAGTTAAAGAGCGGTGAACCCGCTGACTAACCCGCTTCAGTCATACACGCTTCCTTCTGAACTCTCTGGCCGGTACGGTGCATGGACCGCCGCCTGGTGGTCCATGCACCGCTGTTGTTTTGCCCGCGTGCAAGGGAGGTCAGTAGGGCTGTTGGCCTGGCCGTTAGTTCGCTGGGAAGTTCTGGGAAGGCCAGCGTGTTTCCTATAGTAGACTATCTGGCGAATGGGACGATCTGGCAGAGGCGATCTCGGGCCTGATGCTGCTGGTCGGATCAGATGCTGGCTGGGTTAAGATGATGCCAGAGCTTGCGCGTTGGCTGGCCCTTCGCTCTTCTCTGTGGGGCGCAAGGCATGAGAGCCAGCTGAGGTAGTGAGCCGGAAGCAGGAGTAAGGAAGGGAACAAGAGCAATGCAATTGCAAGGTATTCATCATGTGACGGCAGTGACGGGCAATGCCTCGCTGAACGTGGCCTTTTATACGCAGGTGCTGGGGATGCGCCTGGTCAAGAAGACGGTCAACCAGGATGATGTTTCGGCGTATCATCTCTTCTATGGGGATGAGTTGGGCCATCCCGGCACCGAGCTAACGTTTTTCGACTGGCCGGAGCTGGAGCGTCATCGCCACGGAGCGGGCACCATTTCGACGATCATGCTGGGAGTCAGTGGTGAGGAGGCGCTGCGCTGGTGGCAGGAGCGTTTTGCCCGCCTGCGTGTGGAGCATGATGAGCTGCGGCGCCGTGGTCCAGACGGAGTGCTCAGCCTGCCGTTCCGTGATCCCGAAGGCCAGCGCCTGGAGCTGGTCGACGATGGTGGACGGCTGCAGGGGGTACCCTGGCGCCGCAGTCCTGTGCCTGCTGAGTACGCGATTCGGGGCTTCTATGGTGTGCAGCTGACCTTGCGCGCGCTGGCCCCGTCGGCGCGTTTCCTGACCGAGGTGCTGGGTTTCCGTCAGGTGGGGAGCTATCAGCAGGGCAATGGCTACGAGGTGGTGGCCTTTGAGGTTGGTCCGGGAGGGCCTGGTGCGCTGGTACATGTAGAGATCCAGCCAGATGCGCCCTTCCATCGTTTTGTCGGCATCGGCGGCGTCCATCACGTGGCCTTCCGCGTGCCTACGGATGAGGAGCATCGAGCCTGGCGTGAGCGCGTGGCGGCTGTCAATCGCACGGTGACGCCGATTATCGACCGCTTCTACTTCCATTCGATCTACTTCCGCGAACCAGGTGGCGTGCTTTTCGAACTGGCGACGGATCTGCCGGGCTTCGCGGTCGACGAGGACCCTGAGCATCTGGGCGAGGGCCTCTCTCTGCCACCGTTTTTGGAGCCGTACCGGGCGCGGATCGAGGCCGGTCTGAAGCCGATTGAGCCGCTGGATCTGCTGGCGGGAGTCTAAGGGGAGGGAGAGCAAAGCGAGCCACGGGCTATCTGGAGGCCGGGTGAGGCGGCAATGAGTCGACGGTAGAACGGTTCATTGCCGCCTCACCCGGCTATCGTGTATGCTTAGCTCAACAGCGAAAGAGACCCGCTATGTCTGTAAGTCCAGGTTGTCGTCTATTTGCAGCCTGGGAAAGGAGCGTGCACCGTGGCTCGCAACCTCTACCGCAGTTATCTGTATGTGATCCTGCTTCTCCTGCTCGGTCTCGCTATCTATGCGCTGGCTGGTCTGCTTGATCCGCTCTGGCGTCTGACCCCGCTGCGACCTGGCTACGAGGCAGTCCCTGATCGGGCTGAGGTGGTACAGACACTGGTTTTTGCTGTGACGGTGCTTCTCTTCGTCGCCGTCCTGGGGGGTCTGCATTACTGGCTGCTACGACGCGACCTGCGTCAGGACCCGGCAGCAGGTGGCGGTGCCGTGCGCGCTTTTTTTCTCAATTTGAGCGAGCTGGTGCTGGCTCCGATTGCTATCTTCTCGCTAGGTCAGGTACTCACCCAGTTCCAAAGTGGCTATGCGGCCACTGGCCTGGCGACGCTCGCTGGACTACTGGTTCTGGAATGGGAGCGGCGGCGTCTGCCAGTCGGTCCCGGGCTGGCACGCTTTTTTCAGCGTCTTCATGTCTACGGCGTTCAGCTCATCCTTCTCTCCCCGCTGGTGAGCGCCACCAACTATTTCCTCTCGCTGGTGCTTGATTCCTACCTGCTCGGCGGCGGGCACGTTGCGCCTTCCGCTGTTGTGAATGGTCATGCCGATTTGAGGGGTCCATTGGCGACGGCGCTCTGGTTCGTGCTGGCCTGGTTTGCCTATGGCTATCTCAATCGTCACGACCCCGGTTCGTGGTTGCGGCGCTTGTTCTATGGTGGCGTGCTGGCCTATGGTCTGTTCTTAGCTCTCGATGAGTGTGCGGCTCTTCTGGATCTGCTCCTGCGTTTCCTGGCGGAGGAGAAGATCCAGGCAACGGCTCTGCTGTCGCCGCCCGGGGCACTGCTTTTCTCGCTGCCTTCGGGTATGGTGCTGGTCGGCTTGCTGGTGGCTGGCTTCGCCTGGCTCTGGCTACAGAGTGAGGTGAAGCAGCTGTCCGACCCGCTGCGGGCGCGTGCTGTGCTGCGCTATAGCCTGCTGGCTATGGCGGCGGCCATGCTGGCGCTGCTGTTCTGGGCTGGAAGCGGGCGTCTGTTGCTGACTCTCCTTTTCACGCTTTTCCCAACAGGACCTCTGCCTCGGTCTGGCGACTGGATCGATGGGTTGGCGCCGCTGCTGCTTGGCCTGGGCGCGCTGCCGCTGAATCTGCTCTTGATGCGGCGCTACCGACAGGAGCCGGAGCGCGCTCTGCTACCGTGCCAGGGCTTCATTCTGGCTACGCTGATCGGTGGGGTGCTGGCGACAACCGTCGGCGGGGCGGTCCTTCTTTTCTCGCTGGGTACTGTGGCACTTGGCTCCCCTGTAGAGAACTGGCCGCGGCTGACACAGGAGAGTGTAGTCGGACTGCTGGTCGGGCTGGTCGTACTGGCCTTCTATCTCTGGCAGGCAGGGCGCAGTGGAGTGCTTGCGAACCTGGGTTCTTCTCTACCAGCGCCAGTGCAGTCCGCCAGGTCTGGAACAGGGCCAGAGGCGGCGCCATCGATAACCGCTGCGACCGCTGCTGAGGCCGTTGGAGAGGGGACGCCTGCACTGGAGGACATCCTGCGACGCTTGCAGGCTCGCCAGATTTCGCTTGAGGAGGCTGCCTCTCAGATTCGGGCCTTGTTTGGCCAGAGGGCCTGAGCAGAGCAGAGGCTCTCTGAGCCCTCTTGTAAGCCCTCTCCAGCAATCGTCGCTCAAAAGCTTGCCAAAAGCAAAATTGTGTAGCGAAAACTACGGGATTCAATCCATTGAAAAGAGCTGAACTGAATGCTACACTCCCTGGTAGGAAATGTTCTTTGCCCTCTTGACAGATAAAGGAGGCATGAGATGAGTGGTGTTCACTGGTGGCGGCGCTATGGGGATTATCCGCCGGGGAAGCACAACTTGCCGCATATGGGGGCAGTGCTGAGCGACTATCGGCAGCGGCGAGGCTACAGTCGAGCAGAAGTAGCGCAGGCATTGGATGTCAAGAAGCAGGCAGTGAGCTACTGGGAGGCAACGATGTATCTGGCAGATCCAGAGCGACGCATGGTGCTGGCGAGATTGTTGCAGATACCGCCGGCGCTGTTGGGGCTGGCCTGGGAGCAGGTGGTCTATGTGGGCAGGGAGGGAGAGCCAGGCGCCAGCTACGAGCGGCTGGCGGAGGTGGTCAGCCTGGAGGGCTACTATCAGTACGAGGATCTGTTGACGCTGGCGAGTCGGCTACTGTATGCCGGTCAGTTTCGCATACTGGCCCGGCGTCTACCGCGCTGGCTGGGGAAGCTGCGGCAGAAGGTGAAGGAGGCGCCAGCCAGCGAGCGAGAGGCCTGGCTCTGGCTCCTGGGCCTTTACCTGCTGCGGGCCAGCTCCATCGCCAGGCACTCGCAAGGAGATCACCAGGGCAACCTAGCCTTGAGCCTGGCCAGCGAGCTCCTCCGACTGGGTCAAGAGCAGGACGAGCCGACGCTCCTGGGCCTGGCCTTCTATCGCCTGATGGACCTCTATCGGCAGATGGGAGCCACTGAACAGGCCAGAGATGCGGCTCAGGCGGGTCTGAACTGGGTGAAGCGGGTAGGGCCGGCGTTGGGGGGCAATCTCTACCTGCTGGCGGAGGTGGGAGAGGGGGACGAGCGGCAGTGGCGAGAGTGGCAAGAGGAGGCGCTCAGATTGGTGGAGCGAGTGGAAGGAGGAGAAGAGGACGCTTCGCAGTTGAAGCTGAACCGTGCGGCGGTGCATCACGAGGGGGCGAAGCTGTTGCTGACGCTGGCGCAGCGGCAGGGAGAGCGCCAGCGCCTGAATGAGTCTTATCGGGAGCTGGCGCAGGCGCGCTCGGGGTTGGGGAGCGATGTGGGAGCCTGGCGGATGTACCTGGATGTGACCGAGGCGAAGCTGTTTCTGGCGCAGGGGGAGGTAGAGCAGAGTGCCTGGCTGGGGGCGAAGGCCTGGGGCGTGGCGCAGCAGATGGGGTCGGTGAAGGTGGAGCCGGAGCTGAGAGCGTTGTATGCCAGCCTGAGCGCGAAGGCGCCGGGCCATGCCAGCGTGCAGTGGCTCGGCCTCGAACTGGGCATCTGCTAGAGGGGCAATCAGTAGGAGCTGCCTCGACTGCTGCCCATACGCTTCAGTCAGAGAATACGCAGACAGAAAGCCTGTTCCATCGCCGGAAACAACGCGCTCGAACCAACCCCGCAGCAAAAGAGGACGGCTCGCTCTCACGAACCGTCCTCCTTCGAGCTGTCTATCTAGCTATAGCCGTCCAGCGAGAGCCGACTGCTCTGCCCTGAACTGGCAAGATCCCTAATGGCCCAACGCCATCAGCACGCCCTGCGCCGAAGCGAAGAGCATCGACGCCGCTGGCAAAGCCCAATTCAGCACCACCTGAGCCACCACAATCAGCACCAGCAAAGCCGCCGTTGCCAGCACAATCGACGAACTCAAGCCCAGCGGCGTCGACAGGCGGTCCTCCTTGGGCGGCGCATCGAAGTACATCGCCTTCACAATGCGCCCATAGTAGACCAGCGACACCACACTATTGAGCAAGGCGATAATCACCAGCCACTGCAGCCAGGGCTGATTCATCTCCACCCCCTGGCTCCAGGCCGCACTGAAGAGAAAGACCTTGCTCCAGAAACCGGCCACCGGCGGAATCCCCGCCAGTGACAACAGACAGAGCGCCGTACCCAGGCTCACCAGCGGCTCGCGCCGCGCCAGCCCGCGGAAGTCCTCGATCTGCTCCCCACCCGTCGCATTGGCCAGGGCAATAATCCCCGCGAAGGCCCCCAGATTCGTCAACACATAGACCAGGATAAAGAAGAGCACAGCGGCATTGCCCTCTGGGCGACCCGTTGCCAGGCTTGCGCAGAAGCCCACCAGCAGATAGCCGGCCTGAGCAATGCTCGAATAAGCCATCATACGTTTCACATTTGACTGCACCGCCGCCACCACATTACCCAACGTCATTGTCAGGATGGCCATAATTGCCACCACCACCACCAGCTGAGGCAGATCGCGCAGATTCAGCCCGCCGTAGAAGAAAATGCGCAGCAGGCCGGCAAAGCCCGCCGCCTTCGAGCCGACCGAGAAGAAAGCCGTTGCTGGCGTCGGTGCTCCCTCATAGATATCGGGCGCCCACATATGGAAGGGCACCGCCGAAATCTTAAAGCCAAAGCCGGCCAGGATCAGAATATCGGCCACAATCACCAACAGATTCCCATCCTGCAGGCCCTTAGCGAACGTCCCGGCGATACTCAACAGATCCGTCGTTCCCGTCAGCCCATAGAGCAGAGCCAGCCCGTAGAGCAGAATCGCCGACGACATTGCCCCCAACAGCACATACTTCACCGCCGCCTCAGCCGAGCGCTGATCCGTACGCAGCAGCCCGGCCATCACATACAACGGGAAGCTTGTCAGCTCCAGCGAGATATACAGAGAAATCAGCTCACCGGTGCTGGCCATCAACATCATGCCGGTCGTCGAAAAGAGCAGCAGCGTATAGAACTCGCCCGCGCCCCGCACGTACTTCGAAACGTACGAGTACGAGGACAGGATCATCACCGCTGCGATCAGGAGAAAGACCACCTTAAAGAACAGCGCATAGTTATCGACCACCAGCATGTTAAAGAACGCATGGCGGGCTGAACCAGTATTTGTCAGAATCAGCGAAATTGTAAAGAAAGCTGGCACCAGCAGGCCCACCAGCGCCACTGCTGCCGTCACTGCGCGGCGCTTCACAAACAGATCGACCGCCATCACCACCAGCGCCAGCAGCGTCAGGCTCAGCTCCGGCGAGAGCAAGTAGAGATCAGCAACCTTAAAACCCGTAGCCATAGCACGCGCCTCCTACCTAGCGGCCCAGCGCCGTTGTAGCCACCGGCAGCAGATGATGCAGTGCCGGCACAATCACATCCAGCAAGAACCCCGGGTAGACCCCGACCAGCACAATGAAGGCCGCTAGCGTCACCAGCGGGATTGCCTCGCGCCAGGAAGCATCGGGCAGCCAATTCCAGCGTAGATTGAAAGGACCGAACAAGACCCGCTTCAGCATCCACAGCAGATAAGCCGCCGTCAGAATCATCGTAAAGACCGCGATCGCCGTTGGCACGGGCCAGATGCGGTAGCTACTTGTAAAGACCATATACTCCGCCACGAAGCCCGCCAGGCCCGGCAAACCGAGCGAAGCCAGACCGGCGAACGTAAAGAGCGTCGCCCACAGCGGCATCCGCTTTGCCACCCCGCCGAAGATCTCAATCTCGCGCGTATGGGCCCGATCGTAGATCACACCCACGCAGAAGAAGAGCAGGCTGGTAATCAACCCGTGGCTAATCATCTGCACGGTCGCGCCCATCAAAGCCGCCGTCCCAAAGTGCGCCACATCGGGATTGCTCGTGTGGATTGCCATTGCCGCCGCCGCCACGCCCAGCAGAATCACCCCCATATGGCTCACACTGGAGTAAGCGACCAGGCGCTTCATATCCTTCTGCACCAGGCAGATTGCCGCCCCGTACAGAATATTGATCACCGCCAGCACCACCAGCAGCGGCGCAAACTGCTGCAAGCCATCGGGGAAGAGGCCCAGGCAGATGCGGATCAGCCCGTAGGCACCCATTTTCAGCAGCACGCCGGCCAGAATCACGCTCACCTCAGTAGGGGCATCCGTATGTGCATCCGGCAGCCAGGTATGCAGCGGGAACATCGGGATCTTGACGGCGAAGGCCACAAAGACCAGCAAGAAGGCCAGCAACTGCGACCCCATCGTCACCCCGAGCAGCGGAACCGTCACCCCTGTGCTGGCCGGCAGCAGATGCTGCATCAAGACTGGCAGACTGGCCGTATTCTGGCCGGCCTGGAAATAGACCAGCAAGATACCAGCCAGCATAAAGATACTGCCGAAGAAGGTATACAGCAGGAACTTCCAGGCCGAATAAATGCGGCCCGGCATACCGTGCTTCAGCGTCTCACTGCCCCAGATGCCGATCAACAAGAACATCGGTGCCAGCTCCACCTCCCAGAACAGGAAGAAGAGCAGCAGATCCAGGGCCATAAAGACCCCCATTACTCCCGCCTCCAGCAGCAGCAAGAGGGCCATATACTCCTTCACCCGCGGCTTCTCCCAGCCACCGATCACCGCCAGCATCGTCAGCAAAGCATTCAAGATCACCAGCGGCAGGCTCAGGCCATCCACGCCCAGATAGTAATCGATACGGAACGTCACCGACCCAAGCTGGAACTGAATCCAGGGGAGCTGCACCACATCGATCGAAGCCGGATCGGCCTTCGGGTCCGTCACCGAGCCGAAATGGTAGCCGGTAGCCACGGCGATCCGCAGGAAGATCCAGAGCGAGAGTGCCAGCGTCGCCGCGCTAAAAGCCAGCGCCAGCCAGCGCGAGAGGCGGACCGGCGCCACCATTGCCAGCACTCCACCGAGCGTCGGCAGCAAGAGAATCCAGGTGAGATCGTAGGCAAAGATCACAGCGCTTCCTCCCCTCTATCTGAGCGTAGCCAGCACGAAGACAACCACGGCAAAAACCGCGATCCCACCGAAAAAGACCGTCATATACGCCTGGACCTTGCCGGTCTCCGCGCGTCGCAGACCGCTGCCCAGCTCCATGACCAGGCCAGCCACCCCGTTCACAATGCCATCCACCACGAAGCGATCGAAAGCCGCCGCCACATGGCAGAGGCCCAGCACCACGTAGCGCACAATCCAGTCATAGAGCGTATCCACATAATAGCGGTGCAGCAGCAGACGATGGAAGAAGCGCAACACCGCATTAGCCTCAACCACCTTATGAACGCGCTCCCAGCCGACCGCGCAATAGAGCACATAGGCCCAGGCGATGCCCAGCAGCGAGAGCGCCACACCCAGCCAGGTCAGGCCATCGCTAAAGAGCTTACCCAGGTCCAGCAGTGGCGCATGGGGGTCCAGATACTGGAAGAAGCCCACCCAGTAACCGGCGAAAATCGAGAAGACCGCCAGAATCACCAGCGGCAGCGTCATCGTCACCGGCGACTCATGCGGCGTTCCCTCACCCCGGTAAGGTCCGCCCCAGATGCCACCGAGTGCGCCGCCCTTGCCGCCAAAGGCCAGGAAGAAAGCGCGGAACATATAGAACGCCGTCAGACCTGCCGTCACCAGCGTAATCGCCCAGAGCGCGTAATCGCCGTGCTCGAAGGCCAGCGAAATCAGCGTCTCCTTGCTATAGAAACCGGAGAGGAAGGGGAAGCCAGAGATCGACAGGCCGGCGATCAACCAGGTCGCTGCCGTAATCGGCATAAAGCGGGCCAGGCCGCCCATCAGGCGCATATCCTGCACCTCGCGATGCATCGCGTGATGGAGCGCATGCAGCACGCTACCGGCGCCCAAGAAGAGGAGGGCCTTAAAGAAAGCATGCGTAAACAGATGGAACATACCGGCGCCCGGGCCGATCTCCGTGCCGGCCACGCCGAGGCCCACGAACATATAGCCGAGCTGGCTGATAGTTGAGAAAGCCAGCACCCGTTTAAAGTCTGTCTGTGTCAGGCCGATCGTTGCCGCGAAGATGGCCGTGATCCCGCCGATCCAGGCCACCACGCCGAAAGCCTGGGGGCCGGCGGCGGAGAAGAGAGCGAAGGTGCGCGCCACCATATAGACGCCAGCGGCCACCATCGTCGCCGCGTGGATCAAGGCGCTCACCGGGGTTGGGCCTTCCATTGCCGATGGCAGCCAGGTATGCAGAGGCACCTGGGCCGATTTCCCGATGGCGCCGCAGAAGACCAGGATCATCGCCAGGGTCAGCAGGGCCTGGTTGCCGGCGAAGGCCTGCGCCACCCCGTGAGGGCCATTACCGGCCAGCGTCGCGAAATCGAAGGTCCCCGTCGTCGCGAACAGGATCATAATGCCGAGAATAAAGCCCACATCACCGATACGGTTCATGACGAAGGCTTGCAGAGCGGCGCTGGCGGGGGCAGGGCGCTCCTCAGCGGGCTTAGCCCGCTTATTGATCCAGAAACCGATCAGCAGGTAAGAACTCAAGCCGACCAGCTCCCAGCCGACGAAAATCACCAGGAAATTCGCCGCGAAGACAATGGTCAGCATCGAGAAAGCGAAGAGCGACAGATAAGCGAAGAAGCGAGCGTAGCCAGCGGAGCTTGCCATATAGCCCTGGGAGTAGAACTGCACCAGCAGTGAGACGGTTGTCACCACCACCGTCATCGCCAGGGCCAGATTATCCAGGTGGAAAGCAATGGTATAGGGTTGGAAGGCGACATCGCTGCCCCAGGTATAGGAGAAGAGCGTGATTCCTCCCTCGGGCAGGCGTGGAGTACCGGGGAGCAGGCCGAGCGAAGCGAAGAGCAACAGCCAGGAATAGAGACAGGCGAAGAGCATCAGAACGATACCTACATAGCCGCTCAACCTTGCCCAGGGAGTCAAATACGGCACCGTCGGATCATCATCGTAGGGGTCGCCGTGGTGTTCTTGGTGTTCTGCCTCTCCCCCATGTCCCAGGTGCGCCGCGCCCTCAGCGGGCCCTGCCGCATGCGCGGCATGCTGCTGCTCAGCATGTCCGCCGGCGCCGCGGGTTGCCTCCCAGGCGGCAAAGGCCGGGTCCGCCTCGCGCAGGTAGGCCGCGTAGTCCTGCGCCGTCTGCCCATGATGGCGGCTCCACAGATCGGCCATGCGTGTCCCAAAGACGATCACCACGAACGACGCCAGCGGAGCGGCCAGAATGAGCCAGGCGTACTCATACAGACCGTACATAGCAAATCACCACTTCAGCATATCGATTTCGCCAACATCCACCGTCTGGCGCTTGCGATAGATCGCGATAATCATCGCCAGTGCGAGCGCCGCCTCCGCCGCAGCGACAGTAATGATGAAGATGGCGAAGATCTGTCCTGTCAACAGATTCGAGTAGGGCTTGACGTGGTTAAAGAAAGAGAAAGCGATCAGCGTGATATTGACGGCATTGAGCATAATCTCGATGCTCATCAGAATAGCGATCGCATTGCGCTTAGTGAGCGCGCCGTAGAGGCCGATACAGAAAAGGACCGCGCCAAGCACCACAAAATGTGTCAGAGTCAGGCCCATAGCAACTTACTCCTCCTCGCGGCTGATCACGATCGCGCCCACGATGGCCACCAGCAGCACCACCGTTGCGATTTCGAACGGCAGCACATAGCTATAGCAGGAGGGGCTATAGAGGAGCTGGCCGATCGCAATCACATTATTGGAGGGGAGCGAGCAGACCGTTCCCTGAAGCAACTGGGCGGCGGGAGCTGACTGAGCGAACTGACTGACCGTCGCAGCGAAGATGATCCCCAGGCCGACGAGGGCCGAGACCACCAGCGCCACGGCCATCGCCAGCGGGCGAGCGTTGGGATTGGTTACCCGTTGCCCGGCGATGCGTGTCAGCATCAGCGCGAACAGGATCAAGATCGTCACCGCGCCGGCGTAGATGAGGATCTGCACGATTGCAATGAACTCGGCATTGAGCAGGAGGAAGATGCCGGAAGCCATTGCAAAGACCACCACCAGCGCCAGCGCGCTATGCACAATATTCCGCTGGCCCACGACGACCAGCGCCGCAGCAACCAGCACAACGGCGATGATCCAAAAGATCAGGCTGGCTAAGTCCATAAAAAAAATGTCCTCCATCGAGCGGGCACTGAGAGCACCGTCCAGGCAAGCCTTGTCCTCACTGACCAGGTCTGCCAGCAGGCCGGCCAGAGTGCGGGAGAGAGGGGCGAAGCGGAGACAGCACGATGCTCGGCGCGAAGGCATCAATCAAGTCAAGAGCAGGTTCGTGTGAAACGAGCCAGTGGCCTCTCTATCGCCCTGCATACTCCCTCCCTCCCATTGTAGCAGGGTAGACCGGCATTGAAGCGGTGGATCTATCTGCCCTGTTCTTGTCTCGTTTCTTGCGTGCGTGCGTATGTGCGACGTGAGCAACTCCTCGCTGTTTCCCGTCAGATTCTAACAAAAGCCTGACGAGGTGACAAGGGCAGAAACCTTCCTGGTCCTGACTCGCCCGGCCTGGGTTGGGAGCGAGCTTGTTCCAGGCAGGACTCTCCTAAAATCGGGAGCGGTGTGGAGAAAGCGGCGAGCGAGTGCGTGCTTTCCAATGAATTCTGACGGCGATGGGGCCAATTCAGCTACGCGCCGCCCATTGGCTATGCTATAATCTTTTGGTGGTCATTTCTCTCGCAAGAAATAATCTGTGCAATAACACACGGCAAGGCACCTGTCCATGAGCATGACACAGACGACCAGCAGGCGGGATTCTCCCGAAACGCAGCGCTGTCCCCAGTGTAACGCTGTTGTGCCGCCCCACGCGGCTTTCTGTGGCGCCTGCGGAAGGCGCATTGAGGGAGCAGCCTCACCCCGCCCGGAGGAGGCCGAGGCCGAGTTTCGCCAACGCTATCGCATTACCTCGCTGGTGCGCCGCCGTCCCTACATCAGCCTATTCTTGGCTACCGATGCCAGTACGCAGCAGACGGTGATCATCAGCGATGTTGATATCAGTACGCTGGATGACGAGGCCCGCCAGCGCGCGGCGCAGCTTGTCAGGCGCGAGTACGACCTGCTGCGTCGTCATGCCATCCCTCATCTGACGCCGATACTGCGGCAAGTATACGATCAGGGCCATATCTACGTGATTGCCGGCAATCCCTTCGCTCAGACGCGAGAGGCTGGCAATGACGGGGCCGCTGTTCAGGCTCAGGGTGAGGGCAAGCTGGCCAGCGCTGAGGAAGACGGGCGGCTCTATACGCTGGAAAGCGTTCTGCAGAGTGGGATCGGGCTGCCTGATGAACAGGTGGCTGTGCAGTGGATTCAGGAGCTGTGCGAGACGGTGGATCGTCTCCACGGCCATCAGATCGTGATCGGTGAGCTAGATCCCCAGGCCCTGGTCCTGAGCAGCCTGGATTACCGCGGTCATCCGGCCCTATTGCTCTGCTGGCTCCCGGTTTATATTCGTACCCTCTTGCCGGTTTTGACTGGGGCGACGCGTCCCTTCAAGCCCGGCCCCTTCACGGCTCCCGAAGTCCAACAGGGCAAGGTTGAAGCCCGCTCCGACGTCTACAGCCTGGGGGCCTTGCTCTATCTCTTACTGACTGGCACCCCGCCCGCCGCGCCGGCGCCACACTTGCGCTCACCGCGCGAGCTGAATCCGCGGGTGAAGCCGGAGATTGAGGCAGTAGTCATGCGGGCCCTCTCCTTCGAGCGCTCCGAGCGTTTCCAGAGCGCCGCCTCCCTGGCCGAATCGCTGGCCAACCCCTACATCAGCACGCAGGTGGCGCGCTATCCGCGTCCGGCAACGACTGCCTCGCTGGGGGAGCGGGCTGCCGGTCATGATAGGCAGGATGGTACTGGCGAGCGCGGTAGAAGGCGCTCCGGCTGGCTCACCGGTCGCACTGGGCCAATCGCTGACGCCAGCCAGAATCAGCAAGCGCCTGTCGCCAGCGTGGCCTCTGCCGCCAGCGAAGCGGAGGGGAGGAATGGAGATGCCGGCGCTACCGCAACCAGGGACCAGGCCCGGCCAGCAGTGCCGTCGCAGGAAGAGGATATCGCCGCCCTGCCCACCTATATCCTGGCCCGCCGCCGCTCCGAGTTGGAGGAAATCGGTGAAGTGGCGCGGCGCTTAACGCAGCAGCTGCAGAAGCGCATTACAGGCATCTTGCCGGCCCTGCAAGGCAAACTCTTGCCTGCTGCCAAATCGGAGAGCACTGCCCTGGTGAAGGCCAGCCCAACCGAGGGCCTGCAAGAGCGCTCATTGCTGCGTCAGATCCAACGCTTCATTGTCGGTGAGCAACAGCGCGGCAGCGCAGCCGCTGCCATTATCGAGGCCCCCCTGCGTCTGCAACCTGGTCAGCGCTTTGCCATTCGGGTACGACTGATGGGGAGAGACCGCGCGCTGCCACCGCCTGGCTCACGGGCTGGCAGCCGGCCCGTGGGCTTGAGCGCCCTCACGCATGGCGAGCGCGTCCATATCGAGGTTCGTTCAGCCATCTACCAGCGCTACGCCTTCGTTGTGCAGCGAGCGGTCATCATGGTACCAGCCCGAGGCTATGTGGCCGAAGTGACTATCCCCATGCCGCCGCCGCTGAAAGGGCGAGGGGGACGTCGTGAGCGCCTGCACCTCGTCTTTACCGACGAGCACCGGCGTCCGCTCTACGAAAAGCCCTTTGCCCTTGAAATCCTGGTGTCGCCGCTGGTGCGTCCCGGTCAGGAGGGCCTGCAGGCCCTGCCTATTCCCTACTAAACTGACTACAACTAACTAGACGGCCCCTGGCTGGCCATCCGGGCGCTGCCGTGCCGCAGTCGCTTCCCAGCCCGACCGGGCTGCCGCCACATCACTCCTCGCAGAAGGGGAGGACTCAGGCAGCAACGAGGAGCGCCGTTGCTCCTCGTTCGCTATCTTGTCTCTCTGGCCTGGCCAGGTTGCCTCTGGCTTCTCCTCTCTTCCCCCTTGTCTTCCCCCTTTGGCTGCATCCAGCCGCTAACTGAGCGTGCTTCAAGCGCCGAAGAGAAAGACGGTACCACCCATAATAGCGTAGAGCAGGATTAACAACAGCCCTTCCAGCCAGACCAGCTCACCATCGTGCGTGATCTCGCTAAAGAGGAAGGCTCCCAGAGCCAAAACTGCGATCTCTACAATGCTGAAGACCAGGTCCAGGCGCTGAGGCGCCAGCAGGCTGCACAGCACCAGAATCGGTGCCACCAGCAGTGCGATCTGGATAGACGAGCCGGCAGAGGCGGCCAATACCATGCCCATCCGCTTATCCAGCGCCATATTGATGGTGTTGAAATATTCGGGCAGACCGCCAATGAGCGGGAGGAAGACCAGGCCGACAAAGGCCGGATTCCAGCCAAGCAGCTGCGTAAACGGCTCAATGGAGGCGACCAGGATGTCCGAGACCACGGCCACGCCGGCGGTAGCGGCGGCCAGCAGGAGCAAAGCCAGCCAGAGATTAGGCTTTTTCTCCTCCGCGGCCTCTGCGGTAGACCCAGGCTTCGGCTCTCCCTGACCACGCGGGGCCTGCCCGCCGGTCGGGACGGCCTCCGGCTGCCGCTGCTCGCCAGGTGTGCCGCTGGCGCTCGGCGTGGCCGGCGGCACACCGGTGGAAGCGACCCCAGGAGCCTCCACTCGCTCTGCAGAGACCATCGCCTGCAGGGTGCGGTCCAGCTCGCGCAGCACGCCGCTCTTGTTCGGCAGATTGCTATGGATCAGGCGCTGACGGTAGCTGAGCAAACGTAAGATGGCCGCCTCGGAGCGCGCCCCTAAGACCGGCTCAAAGCTATCGCTGCTTACCTCCTCTCCCTCCGCAGGGTGATCGCGCCAGCGGAAGACACTGAAGAGAAGGGAGGCGAGATAGCCGAGGAGAAGCAAAACGGCAATAAAGTCGGAGAGCTGGATGCCGCGCTCGACAATATGGCTCTGACCAGCGCGCGAGGCCAACAGCTCGGCAACCGCCGGCAGCAAGAGGCCCGCGATGCAGAGCGCTAGTAATGATGCATACTGGCTGGCCGGGCGCGTCTCAAAGCGCAGCCGCCCATGCTTAAGGCCGCCGACCATCGTGGCCACGCCAAGCACCAGGAGGATATTGCCCAGAATAGAGCCGATGATCGAAGCGCGCACCACATCCACCAGTCCTTCGCTTAGAGCAAAGAGGCCGATAATCAGCTCGGTCACATTTCCAAAGGTCGCAAACAGTAAACCCCCGATGCGCTCGCCTGTATGCTCAGCCACGGCCTCGACAGCTCGCCCAATCAGCGCCGCCAGCGGTAGAATACCCAAGGCGGCGCACCCAAAGCGCAGCAGTGGAGGAATCTCTACCCGTAGCCACTCCAGGGCTACGGCCAGAACCGCGAAGAGCAAGAGGCTATAGAACCAGCGCGACATAAGCACTCCTTCCCATACAGCTCACCGGGGCCGCTCCTCATGCGTGGCCCCGCGGGTCAGGCGAGAGCCTGCACAAGCAGCCCCAGTCTCCCAGTAGTTAAGCGTATTTTCTCCAACCCTGTCTACCGTAATCCTGCGGAAGATGCCAGATTGCTGCTCATCATTAGGTGCGGCACCTATGCTGAAAAAGAGAACCTCAGCCACTGAGTTCAGGCCAGCGAGCCAGGGCCAGCCCGCTCAGAAGCGCGCGAGGGGCGCGATCGTGGACCGGAACCGGCCCGGGAGGGATACCGTCAGTCAGCCTTGACCAGCCACCCATGAACGCTAGCCAGGGTGACGAGGACCAGCCTGGTACTAACATCCCTGGATGGAAACGAGGCTGTTACTTTGTCGATCTCTCACTCGCTTGTGCCAATGTAACAATTTTGATTGGCCATTGTAGGCACGGAGAACGCATGAAGAATACTATCACGCAAGATCGTCAGGATGACCTACTGGATCTGATTGCTCTGGTTGAACACAGCACACAGCCACAGCCGGCAGTCTCAGCCAGTGGGGCTGGTGGGGCCGCCGCTCAAGGCTCGGCTCCCGGCCTGCCGAGCTATCAGCCAACCTCGCTGGCGCTGGTGAACCGCTTCCTTGCCCTCGTCGATGACCTCACTGGCGGCAAGGCTGGCTGGTTTCAGCGGCTCTTCACTTACCTTTTCATCGGTGGTGCAGCTGCTGTCGTCAATATGCTTGTTTTCTATATTATGTTCTATCGTATGTCTATACCGGTCAATAGTACGCTGCACAATGCCATTGCTAATATTACTGCCGCTGAAATCTCAATCATTGCCAATTTCCTGGCTAACGATTACTTTACCTTCCGTCATCTTCCTGGCCATCAGCGCTCGTGGGGGCAGCGCTGCCTGCGCTTTCACCTCACGGCCATTGTCGGCAGCCTGTTGAATTTCTGCATCGAGCTAGGTCTGACCAACCTGGCGCATGTGCCGGCGCTCCTGTCGCAGGCCATCGCTATTTTCCTGGTCCTGATTTACAATTTCTCCTTCCATCACATCTTTACCTACGGAGGAATGAGTGCGGCCCACTGAGACCGCGGTCTGTTAGTCTGGAACGGCGCAACCAGAGAGCACTGGGGGTGGGGACGAGCGCGGAGCGGGGGGAAGGAAGGAAGGCGGCATTGGCAGACAGGTCAGCAATTGATCTGCCGGGCTGGAGACTGACCGAACTGGACTGAGCTGAGAGTGAGCACGAGCCATGAGCAGCAAGGGAGTGACCTATCGCCTGAAGTCGCACGCTGAGATTGAGGCCATGCGGGCGGCAGGAGAAATTGTCTGGCGGGCTCATCAGGTGGCGGCCTCGCTGGTCAAGCCGGGGGTGAGCACTGCCGAGATCAACGAGGCCGTCGAAACGTTTCTGGCCGAGCAGGGGGCGGCTCCGCTTTTCAAAGGGGTCCCCGGTCCGGTGCCTTATCCTGCAGCTACCTGTATCTCACTCAATGAGCAAATCGTGCACGGCATTCCTGGCAAGCGGCGCCTCCAAGAAGGGGATCTAGTAAGCATCGACATCGGCTGTCGTCTCGATGGCTGGTGCGGTGACGCTGCAGTAACCCATGCCGTGGGACGGATTGATGATCGGGCCAGGCGTTTGCTCCAGGTGACTGAGGGCGCCCTTCATCTGGCCATTGAGCTGCTTGGGCGCAAATCGCGCTGGGCCGAGGTAGCCCAGGTCATGGAGCGAACCATTCGTCAGGCTGGCTTTACCGTTTTTGAGCAGCTGGTCGGGCACGGTATTGGACGGGAGATGTGGGAACCGCCGCAGGTGCCAAATTTTTATCGTCGCGGGATGGATTTCCCCCTCCAGCCTGGCCTGGTCATTGCCGTAGAGCCAATGGTGGGTATGGGGAGCAAAGAGATTCGTATCCTTCCCGACCACTGGACCATTGTGACCGCCGACGGCTCGCTCAGCGCCCATTTCGAGCATACCATTGCCCTGACCGAGGATGGCCCCCAGGTGCTGACGACCGGTAGTGGCGGCCTCGTTTGGGGCTGATTGCCCCAATGGGC
The DNA here is from genome assembly GCF_008974285.1 of Thermogemmatispora aurantia. Taxonomy (GTDB): domain Bacteria; phylum Chloroflexota; class Ktedonobacteria; order Ktedonobacterales; family Ktedonobacteraceae; genus Thermogemmatispora; species Thermogemmatispora aurantia. Next base: position 232,955 of record NZ_BKZV01000006.1, read on the forward strand.
CAGCTCTCTCTTCTACACAGTGAAAGCAAACGATACCTTGCGAAAGCAGTTCATGGGCTATGGACCCGTCGCCTGTTGGCGAGCAAGCGCGACAAGGAAGGTCTGCCTGATGCCGGAAGCAGCATATGGCGATGTTCAGCAATGGCAAGCCCCACGGCAGGTTCCTCCGAAGTGGCTGGTACTGGCGGCCCTGTTCCTCCTGGCTCTTGGCAGCGGCTGTCTCCCTTTGGGGAGTGCGCCGCCCTCTCCGACCTCGCCGGCACTCAATGCGGCGGCGCAGCAGATGCAGACCCTGCTCATGTGTGACGAGCGGCACGGCTGGGCTTCGACCCAGCGCTCTGTTCTGCGCACCACCGATGGTGGTGTGCACTGGCAAGATGTTACACCTCAGCCCGAGGCTGGCTCGGTCCCTCGGCAACCCGTTGAGCGTATTGTCGCTACCTACCTGAATGCTCAGACTGCCTGGGTGGCCCTCATTTTCCAGGATGGGTCGACCACGCCGATCTACCATACGAGCGATGGGGGCCGGAGCTGGCAATGGACAAATGTGCCGGCTCCAGGGATTGGAGTCGTACAACTGACCTTTGTCGACGCTCTCCACGGCTGGCTGCTGGTCAATCTGGGGATTGCCACCAATGCCGAGGCCGTTGCCATCTGGCGCACCACCGATGGTGGCAGCCATTGGCAGCGCATCATGCAGGTCTCCGCAGCCCAGGCTCGCACGGCGCAAAGCTCTGCAACCCTTCCCTACAGTGGCAGCAAGTCCGGTCTGGCTTTTCTCAATACGACCACTGGCTGGGCCACTGGCAGTGAGCCAGGTCTCAATCGAGCCTGGCTCTATGTAACGCACGACGGCGGCCAGAGCTGGCAGCCTCAGTCTCTACCTCTTCCCACCGGAAGCGAGAAGGCCCAAATTGCCACCCTACCGCCGCGCTTCTTCTCCGATCGCGATGGCCTCTTGCCCGTCAATGTCTATGCCGCTGGCAAGGCGAGCCTCTATTTTTACGTCACCCACGACGGTGGCAAAACCTGGCGCTTTGGTCTGGCGCTGCCGGCTTCGGTCATCGCCTGGTCCTTTGTCTCGGCCAATGTTGGCTATGCGACCGACCGCACGACGCTCTATGTGACGCATGATGGAGGACAGCATTGGAGCCAGCAGCTACCCACTGGTCCTTTCGCGGACGTCATTCAACTAGATTTTCTGACGGCCAGCACTGGCTGGGCCTTGTGCCTGGCACCTCCGGCGAAAACCCATATTCTGAGGACGAACGACGCCGGTCAGAGCTGGCAGCAGCTCAGTTAAGTCCCGGCTAGCTTCAGCTCTCAGGTGAGCAGATAGCTTCTCTCCTTGTCGGTGGCGTGTCTGGAAAAGGAGCGGCCCATCGCAGCAGGCGATGGGCCGCTCCCTGCCTATGCGCGCGAAAAAGGAGGAACATGGGAGTACCTGTCTGCTCTCCCTCTCCGGCTGAGCGGAGCAGACTGGCCCAGGTGGCTTGACCTGAGCCAGCCTGGTTTCTGCCCTACTGGCAAGCGCTGGCGTTTAGCTGCTCAGAGCTGCGCGGCGCTCACGCAGCTTGGCCAGCCGCTCCTCTTGCTCGCTGAGGCGTTCGCGCTCGCGCTCCACCACCTCGGGCTTGGCCCGCTTGACGAACTCCTCGTTGGCCAGCCGCGCCTGGAAACGGGTAATCTCCTGCTCCGTACGAGCGATCTCCTTATCAAGGCGCGCCAGCTCCTTCTCCACGTCGAACATCCCAGCCAGCGGCAGGTAGATCTCCACCGGCCCAGCCAGCAGGCCCATTGCCCCTTGTGGCTTTGGCTCCAGACGCTCATAGAAGCGCGGCGTCTCTGTGCGCGCCAGAAACTCAATCAAGGGCGCCTGCTCGCTGAGGAGGGCGAGCTTCGGGCCAGCGGCCAGCAGCACCTGAATGCGGCGGGCCGGCTCCACGCCGAGCTGATTGCGCGCGTCGCGGATGCGCGTGATCAGCTCCTGCAAGAGGGCGAAGTCCTCCTCGGCCTCCTCGTCTTTGGCGGCTGGCACAGCCTGCGGCCAGGGGGCCACGATCAGGGCCGGGGCCGGCCAGCGCTCTGGCTCCGGCTCGCTGAAGCGATAGAGATGCTGCCACACCTCCTCTGTCACAAAGGGCATGAAGGGGTGGAGAAGGCGCAGCGAGGTATCGAGCACCGCGCGCAGGATCGCCGCCGTCGTCTTACGGGCCTTGGCGTCGCCCTGGAGCTGCACCTTGGCGATCTCCAGATACCAGTCGCAGTATTCGGTCCAGAAGAACTCATGGATGCGGCGACCGGCTTCGCCAAACTGGAACTCCTCAATCAATTGTGTCACATCGCTGATCAGCTGCGAGATGCGGCTCACGATCCAGCGATCGGCCAGGGTGCGGGGGCGGAGGGCCTCCAGGGGAGGCACGCCGTCCTCAATCTCAGCGGTCGCTGTCAAGACAAAGCGCGAGGCGTTCCAGATCTTATTGGCGAAATTGCGGTTGCCCACGATGCGCTCGGGCACCAGCTTCATATCGTTGCCGGGCGTACTGCTGGTGGCCAGAGTGAAGCGCAGGGCATCGGTGCCGTACTGATCCATCACCTCGATTGGATCGACGACGTTGTTCTTCGACTTGCTCATCTTCTCGCCCTTGGCGTCGCGCACCAGGCCGTGCAGGTAGATGACGCGGAAGGGGATCGTCCCCATGAAATGGATGCCGGCCATCACCATGCGCGCCACCCAGAAGAAGATGATGTCGTAGCCCGTCTCCATCACCGAGGTCGGATAGTAGCGACGGAGGTCCGGCGTATCGTCGGGCCAGCCGAGCGTACTGAACGGCCACAGCCAGGACGAGAACCAGGTATCGAGCACGTCCTCATCCTGATGCAGGCGTTCGCTCTCGCAATGGGGACAGCGCATCACATCCTCGCGGCTGGCGATCGTCTCGCCGCAGTCATCGCAGTACCAGACAGGAATGCGATGGCCCCACCAGAGCTGACGCGAGATCGTCCAGTCGTGGATGTTCTCCAGCCAATCACAGTAGATTTTCGTAAAGCGCTCGGGCAGGATGCGAATCTGGCCATACTTGACCGCGTTCAGCGCCGGCGTGGCCAGCGGCTTCATGTGCACGAACCACTGCTTCGAGACCAGCGGCTCAATCACCGTATTGCAGCGCTGGCAGTGGCCCAGAGGGACCGTGTAATCCTCGATCTTGACGATCAGGCCCTCCTGCTGGAGCTGCTCGACCAGCTTCTTGCGCGCCTCAAAGCGGTCCAAACCGGCGTAGGGACCGGCCTCGGGGGTCATCTTGCCATCGAAGCCGATGACCTGCACGCGCGGCAGGCCGTGGCGCTGGCCAATCTCGAAATCGGTTGGATCGTGGAAGGGCGTCACCTTGACCGCGCCGGTGCCGAAGCCCATTTCCACAGCCTCATCGGCGATGATGGGAATCTCGCGTCCAATGACCGGCAGAATGGCGGTGCGCCCCACCAAAGCGCGATAGCGCTCGTCGCGCGGGTTGACCGCCACCGCCGTATCGCCGAGGATCGTCTCCGGGCGTGTGGTGGCCACACTGATATACTCGGTTGTCCCGGCGTTGCTCCCGGCCTCGGGCTTGAGCGGATAGCGCACGTAGGTCAGCTTGCCAGGGGTATCCTCGTGCTCCACCTCCAGGTCAGAGATGGCGCTCATGCAGCGCGGGCACCAGTTAATGATGCGCTCGCCGCGGTAGATCAGGCCCTCCTCGTAGAGGCGCACAAAAACCTCACGCACGGCACGCGAGAGGCCCTCGTCCAGGGTAAAGCGCTGACGCGACCAATCGCAGGAGACGCCGAGGCGGCGGTGCTGGTTCTGGATGCGCTTCTTATATTGGCCAACCCACTGCCAGACCCGTTCGAGGAAGGCGGCGCGACCCAGACGATGACGATCGGTTCCCTCCTTAGCCAGTTCGCGCTCCACCACGGCCTGCGTGGCGATGCCAGCGTGATCCTCGCCCGGCACCCACAGCGTTTCATCGCCACGCATCCGATGGTAGCGAATCATAATATCCTCGATGGTAGCGGTGAGGGCATGCCCCACATGCAGCACGCCAGTCACGTTCGGGGGCGGCATGCTGATCACAAAGGGGGGCCGCTGTGGATTCGGGCGCGGCTTAAAGTAGCCTCCTTCCTCCCAGAAGCGATACCATTTTCCCTCGACCGCCTGCGGCTCATAGGCTTTGGGTAGGGCCGCAAGCAACTGCTTTTTCTCTTCGATACTGGCTATCTTCTCCTGCTCAATCATATTCCCTCCTGCGGTAGTGGGTGAACTCCGCTATCACCGCCTGGCTGGACTGCCCTGGCTGCTACGATGAACGGCTACAACGATGATGATGATAGCGATGATGGCTCAAAGCGTACTCAGGTCAGACGCGGCCAGGCCACTTTTTGTCAGCTCAGACCGCGGCACTGAGAGCGGGCGGGGCCTGGCTGCCTTTGGACTAACCAGGGAGCCCACTATCCCAAGGCGGGGAGTTGGGCGGATCACAGTTCTAACAGAAAACCCTTCCCGCCATCAAGGACGAGAAGGGTTCATACTCGTGGTACCACCTTGCTTCAGTCAATCGCCCTGCGCTCAGGCTTACACTCGGGCTGCTCTGCCGGCCAGTAAAGGCCGCGATCTTGAGCAATGCTGCTGCTCTCCTCCCCTGATGGCAGGAGGCGATTGACCCTCATTTGTGCGCTAACGGGCACACCGCAGCAGCTCACGCGTCCCTTTCAGTATCCTCATGCCCATTGTCCCCTCCGCGCTTGCTCTCTCCCTTGCTCAGCTCTGCCGGGACCGCGACAAGCTACCTTGCTCAGACTCCCAGGCGACCTTCAGCGTCTGCCATCCGGGGAAGACTTGCAGCCGGTGATCTTCCCTCTCTGCCGGGGCCAGAGCGCCTACTCCTCCTGTTCAGCGTCTGTGTCACTCTCTAGAGCGCGTAGCATGCGCCTTTGTTCGGATTGTCTTTAGTGTAGCAGATCGCGTAGCCAATGTCAAGCCGAGAGCAGGCGATCAGACAAAGCTCGCTCTCGCCTTCCTCGCTCTGGCTAGCCCTTCCTGCGGACCTGCTGCTCTGCCTCTGATCCTGGCGACCTCATCTCAATGCTGGGACTGAGACGCCTGGGAAGACTGGGCTGCCTCGGGAGCGAAGGTCTGCATGATCTGCTGCATCAGCCGCGTCTCGGGCACTGCTCCCAGAATCTCCAGCTGGTCGTTAATCACTGTCTTAGGCACTCCCTGGACGCGGTAGCGCTGCGCCAGATCGACGAATTCGGAAACCTCGACGACATCCGCCGTCACTCGCTCGCTGGCCATCGCCAGCGCATGGGCCAGCAGGGCCATGCGTGGGCAGTAAGGGCAGGTTGGCGTGACAAACACTTGAATGTGCAGGTCTTGCTGCAACGACTGTAATTGTTGCTGCGTCTGCGGACTAAGCGCTGTTTCGCCGCGCGACAGCCGGCGGATATCCTCGATCAGCGTACTGAACTCGTAGCCAGCCGGAATACCGAAGAAGCGCAGGCGTCCCCTGGCCTTGCCCTCCAGGATAAAGGCCGGAATGCGCTCAATCTGGCGCTGCCTGGCCTCGGCCTCATCGCGATAAAAGTCCTTCACCTGAAGATGGATCTTATCCGAGAGGCTGGCCACCTCTTCCAGAAGCTCGCGGGTCTCTTTGCAGAACTGGCATTCATGGCCTGGAATCAGCAGCGGAGACTCGCGCTGCGTGAAGTAGGTAATTGTCACCTCGCCATCCAGATCCTTGAAAAGCTCGCGAATCTTTTCCTGATCGCTTGCTTCGATCAAAGCCATCGTTCCACCTTCTCTCATTTACTGATGCTACGCATTACTCTCTGACGCTGTTGCGCGCCGCCGGCAGCCCAGGAAAGGGCGGGTTCCCCCCGCCGTAGGGGAGAGGCCCGCCACATTCTACCGCGTCGAGCGGCGCCTTGCATGCACAACCATATGTCCAAGAAGGACCGGCGCAGAGGGGGCCGGCAGCTGGCCAGCTCTTGCTCTGCAGTGCCAGGACCTACGAGATCGCGGGTTTCACGGATGGGCATGCGTTGCCAGATCCTCTGCCGTCGGCAGGGTGGGTTCCTCTGCCGGCTCGGTCACCAGCGGCAGGCCGCGCTCCTGCCAATCGGGCACACCCCCATCGACAGCCACCACCTCGCGTCCTGTGGCCGCCAGCATGCTGGCAGCGATCGAGGCGCGGTGACCGGAGTGGCAGATGACCGCCAGAGGCGTATGGCGTGGCAGGCTCTCCAGGTGCTGAGGTAAATCGCCGATGTGCAGATGGAGCGCGCCTGGAATATGGCCTTGCCGCCACTCATCATCGCGGCGCACGTCCAGCACGGTCAGTGAGGGCTGGCCCTTCCAGCGCCGGTAGAGGGTGTCAATATCGATGCGCTCGAAGCTGCCCGTGGGCAGAGCGGCGGCCTTCCAGGCCGCGATGCCGCCAGCCAGGTAGCCTTGGGCCTGTTCGTAACCAATGCGGATCAGCTGCACCACCGCCTCACGTCGGCCCTCCTCATCCTCGATCAGGAGCAAGAGTGGTGTATTGAAAGGCAGCAGCCAGCCGACGTAGGTGGCGAAGGAGCTGTCCAGCTCGATATTCAAGGAGCCAGGAATATGTTCACGAGCGAACTCTGTGCGCGGGCGACCGTCAACCAGCGGCAGGCCCTGCTGCAGCCAGCGCTGCACCTCCTGCGGCGAGCGCGGTGGCAGCTCCGGTAGCCCACCCAGAATACGCGGCCCTTGCTGGTTAATATCATGCATGTAGCGGTAATAGTGTGGGTAGGCTGTGTAGCTGGCAAGCTGGCGGCGCACAAAGTCGACTTCGTCGCGCGCCTGCACCACGGGGTTGGCCAGACGCTCTTGACCAATGGTAGTGCTGCGCTTGGCGCCAACAGCGCTTGCCACACAGAAGGAGCCGGCGCCGTGTGTCGGGTAGACCAGCACGCTATCGGGCAACATCTGCAAGAGACGTAGCAGCGAGTGATATTGCTGACGCGTCAGGGTCAGGGTCAGCTCGGGGCCGAGCAGGTCGGTACGGCCTGCGCTACCGACGAGCATGCTGCCACCACTAAAGAGGGCATAGGGTTGGCTGCTCTCCGCTTGGTAAAGCAGGTAGCTCGTATGCTCCGGCGTATGGCCCGGGGTCGCCAGGGCCTGGAAAGTCAGCTCCCCCACGCGGAAGCGGTCGCCATCGCGCACCGGTTGGTGAGGGTAAAGCAGATGGGCATCAGCACTGGCGACAATCGTGGCACCTGTGCGCGCCGCCAGCTCGCGCCCGCCGGTGACGTAGTCGTTGTGAATGTGCGTCTCCAGAATGTGGGTGATGCGCGCCTGCGAGCGTGCTGCGGCTTCCAGGTAAACGTCGACGTCGCGACGTGGATCGACCACCGCCGCCTGACCGCTGCGCCCGTCGCTGACAAAGTAGGATTGGTGCCCCAGACCTTCAATGAAGAACTGCTCGATTTGCATGGTTCTCACCTCACGGCCACCCGCCTGCTGCCAGCCTCGGGGGGGTGGCGCTCGCCCAAGGCTGGGCCGCTCGTTCGCTCGTTCTTCAACCGCTGGAGCGGCTGGCCTCTATTAGTATATCATCTTAATACGTTATGTCGATATAACTACTGAACTGTTAAAAAAACGGATGGCACTGACCTTCCCGCCCCAAAGGATGGAAGCTGTGGCTGTCCTGGCACTCCTGGCCATCTAAGGTAAGGAGCTATTCGACGGGCAGCCCGTGCAGGCGCCAGCTCGTGATCCCGCCTTTCACATTGACTACGCGCGAGAGACCCAAACGTTGGAGCAGCCGGGCTGCCTGAGCGCTGCGATGACCGCTCAAGCAGATCAGCAGTACCTCGCGATCGCGCGGTACCTCATCGACGCGCGTAGCGAGCTGTCCAAGGGGAATATTGACGGCGCGCGGCGCGTGGCCGCTGCGATATTCCCACGGTTCACGCACATCGATCAGAACGGCTTCGCTGTCCGCGCGAGACAGGCGCTCCCAGGCTTGGCGGACATCGATTGTCGCAACAGCCTGTGCTTCTTCTGAGTGTCGTAGAAATCGTCCAAACATGAACCTTGCTCTCTCTTTCGCTTAGCTGACGGAGGGGCTGCCCGCCTTTCGCGGGCCAGCTCACTCTCCTTGACTTTCCTTTCTAATTATATTACTATATAGTCATGAAGTCAAGTGGTGATGATGGACATTCACCCGTTGACCTCTACTCAGAGGGAGAAAGGAGAGCATCTTGACAAAGGAGAGACTCCAGCCGGTTCAAGACGGGGGGGAGTGGCAGCCGCGTGACCCGGAGAGCGCGACGCGCTGGAAGCAGATCAGCAGCGAAGGGGGCTTTCCCGATCCGCTGCTTGAGCTGATTGCGGCGCGCTTCCGCCTCCTGGGGGAGCCACTGCGTCTCAAGCTCCTGGCGGCTCTCACGGGCGGTGAGCGCAGTGTTGGCGAGCTGGTGGCTCTGACGGGGGCCAGTCAGCCGAATGTCTCGAAGCATCTGGCGGCCCTCATGCAGGGAGGACTTGTCAAGCGGCGCAAGGTTGGCACCAGCATTTACTATACCCTGGCTGACCCCAGCGTCCTGACCCTGTGCGACATCGTCTGCGCTGGTGTTCAGGAGCGCTTTACCACGCTGGCGCAGACGCTCCAGCTCGGCTCAGCGATGGCCCTGGAGGATCTGCCGCCAGTAGAGGAGAGCGAGATCAGCGGATCAGGACCCCGCCAGTAGGGGCGCGTGCTCTCTGCCAGCGCGGTTTGCCATTGACATTCGGCTGCGCCCTCTCCTCTCGCCTGCGGCCCAGTCTTCGCCTGCGTTCGCTCAGCTGTGGGGCCACGAGTGAGCAGAAAAGCGCCCCTCTTGTAGTTTTGGCCATAGTGATCAGTCGTAGCAAGCAAACTAGCAGGAGGCTGGAGCGTCCTCCAGTCTCTGCCAGGAGAATAGTGTAAAGAAGGAGGGAGAAAACCGATGGTAGCCTACGGTTTTGGCATCACGCTGGCTCTACCCTATGAGCAGGCTATCGAACGTATCAAGGAAGCCCTCAAGGCGGAAGGCTTTGGGGTCCTGACTGAAATTGACGTGCGGCGCACGCTGCGTGACAAGCTCGGGCTGGAGACTGCTCCCTACGTGATTCTGGGAGCCTGCAATCCCCACCTGGCTCATCGGGCGTTAGAACTCGAGCCAGAGATCGGTCTCCTGCTGCCCTGCAATGTCGTAGTGCGTGCCGTCGCTGACGGCAGCCGTGTTGAGATAGCCGATCCCCAGGCCATGCTGGCGGTGAGCGGTAATCCCCAGCTTGAACAGATCGCTCAGGAGGCGCGTACACGGCTGCAGCGTGCTCTTGCTGCACTTGCCCCACTCAGTGCCCCTTCCGCATAATGGCTTGCCGCACATGCTCTGGTATCCTATAATGAGGGGCAGTGTTCCGCTGTGAACATATCATCATAACCATAGTCGCGGAAGCGAACGGAAGCGAACTGGGCCAGGCTGAGGAGAAGTATGCCAACACCACAGCAATTGATGCCTGGGCCGACGCCGCTCTATCACCAGCTGGAGCAGATTCTGCGTGGCGAGATCGAGCGCGGCGTCTATCGTCCTGGCGATCGCCTGCCGACTGAGCAGGAGCTGATGCAGACCTACGGAGTCAGTCGCATTACGGTACGTCAGGCTCTCAACGAGTTGGAAGACGAGGGTCTGGTCGTGCGGCGTCATGGTAAAGGTACCTATGTAGCCGAGAAGCGCATCGAGCAGAGCCTTGTCCGTCTGACCGATTTTGTCGAGGACATGGAGCTGGCTGGTCTTGAACCATCCTCGCGGGTGCTCGCCTTCCAGCGCGAGGCGGCCAGCCCGGCGGTGGCCGCCGCCCTTGGTCTGCGTGAGGGTGAGGAGGTGATGCGCCTTGATCGTCTGCGCCTGGCCAATGGCCGGCCTATTGCCTTCGATGTCACCTGGCTACCGATGCGCTTCGGCGTGCTTCTGCCCGAGGAGGAGCTAAGCCGCGAGACGATTTTTCATCTGCTGGAGTCGCGCTACGGCATCCCCATTGAGGCAGGTACCTTTGAGATCACGGCGGCTAATGCGACGTCCGAGCAGGCGCGCCTGCTAGAGGTGTCCGTGGGGGCTGCCCTACTGCTGATTCGCCGCCTCTCCTGCACCGGAGGAAATGCCCCTGTCTATATACAGGAACGCTACTATCGACCCGACCGCGTGAGCTATCGGCTCTGCCTGCAGCGTCGCGGTGGCGGCGGAAGTCGTCCACCGACCATCAGCGAGCTGCGCCCCGTTTTCGCCGAGACCGTTAGCCCGCCGACTGAGGCTGAAGAAGACAGCCGGGCCGGAGGTTCGGTCGAGCGCGGCGAGGCTCAGCACCTCGCTGAGCCTGCAGAGGGGTAAGCAGCTCGCTTTGGGAGGGAGGAAGGGAGGCGATGGTCCCCAAAAAAACGTGCAGGCCATCGCCTGCAAAAAGAAGAGCCACAGAAGCGCTGACTTCTGTGGCTCACTGCTTATGTGGCTCCTCGAGCAGGATTCGAACCTGCAACCCACCGGTTAACAGCCGGTTGCTCTACCGTTGAGCTATCGAGGAATGTGGCTCTCACAACGGCTTGCGACATTATTATAACGCGGGTGGCTCAATTAGTCAACACCTTTTTTCAGGGGCAAGGGAACCTGGCCAGTACTGTCTAGGTTCGCTGGTGCCTGCGTGCCAGCGGCCTCCTGGCCAGGCTCATGGCTCGCCGCGCATGCTGTGTTGACAGGCAGATCCTCAGCTCACCGCCGGTTGGCGGTCTGTGAAGCTGAAAGCGACTCCTGGTCCTGGGGAGTCATAGCCGGGCCGGTTCCACCCTGGCGAATCACCAGACCCGATATGGCTGCGCTGATGAGGACAGCAACGGCGACTGTCAGGAGCGAGCCGATCCAGTCTGGCTTCATGACCATTAAGAACACGATGCCGACGGCCAGGGTCGAGGTTGTAATTGTCGTGGTCCAGGGCAGGGGATGTGTCAGGAGCTGGCGTAGCTCTGGGCTAACCGGTCCCGCTCCGGCGCGTGCCAACTGGGAGCCGAGGCGGCGCCCATGAGCGCTATTGACCCGTGAGGTCACCAGGCCGGTGAGGAGAAAGAGAACCAGCGAGATATCGAGCCAGGCCTGGCTCCAGCCCCAGGCCTCCAGCAACATGGCCAGGCCAGCGAACAAGATGAGCAAGGAGGTCAGCAGCATGAATCTCCCCAGGGGCCGGAGTACGCTGCTCCAGAGACGGACAGCCTCTACGCTCTGCGCCCGGCGTGCTCCCTGCATACTGATCAGCTGCACCGCTACCCCCATGAAGAGGCCCAGGACCCCCAGAATATGCAAGAAGAGCACGAGATGGTACCAGTCAATCATGTGGATGTCTCTCCTTCGTGGCTATTCCTCTGATTTCGGCTCGGTCAGGGTTGCTCGCTCTTCAGAACCCTGCACCAGCAATTGTGCCAGGAGATGGATGCTGCTACCAGGAATAACTTCACAGATGTTTTGTCACTTTTTTAATACTGCTGAAGTGAGTGTTTTGATTGCAGCCCGAGGTTCTCGCCTGTTCTCATGCTCGCTCGTCTCGGGTGAGATTGCCTTACGATCTGCTCACAAAAGAGCCTGAGCCTTTTCTCAATTGCCGGGCGGCGTTGCAACTTCGCCTCTCAGGTGTTCTACTATTTCTCAGGACAGAGCGGATACGGTATTCTCCGCAAAAAAGTTCAGGTTCTCCCCCGATTGCAGCGTCCTGGGATTACGCTAGAGTATAGGGTGTTGAGAGCACACCTGAGAGACCTGAGAGACCTGATAGCTGATTTTGCCAAGAGGAGTGCGATGGAGAAGCAGATATTGCACTACTGTACTGCGGCACGCTGGCCGTTGGCGTTAAGTGTGCTGGCAGGTCTGCTGGCACTGCTGGCTACCGTTGGGCAGATGGCCTTGCTCAGTTGGGTCGTCGCGCGCGTCTTTCTTGGCCATGCTGATCTGCAGCAGGTCGGGCTAGCCCTCGCAGCCCTGCTGCTGATCATTGGCTTGCGGGCCGGCCTGGTCTGGCTGCGCGAATTCAGCGCGCGGCGGGCCGGCAATCGGGTCAAGAGCGAGATGCGACGCCGTCTCTTCGCGCATCTTTTGCTCCTCGGTCCTCTCTTCGTGCGTGGCGAGCGCAGCGGCGAGCTGGTTGCCACGCTGAATGAGGGTTGTGAGCGCCTGGAGACGTACGTGGCTCGCTACCTGCCACAGGCCGTCTGGAGCCTGGTTATTCCGCTCCTCTTGCTGGTCATTATCTGGCCGCTTGACCATCTCAGCGCCATCCTGTTGCTGATCACTGGCCCTGTCATTCCTATTCTAATGATTGCGGTGGGCAGCTATTCCCAGAAACACATCCAGCGTCAATGGACAACCCTGGCGCGGCTGAGCGCGCACTTTCTTGATACCATCCAGGGCCTGGTGACGCTCCATCTCTTTGGGCGCAGCGGCGCCCAGGAAGCGCACGTGGCCCGCCTGAGCGATGAATATCGCCGTCGCACCCTCAGAGTGCTGCGCTACGCCTTCCTCTCCGGCGCGGTCCTGGAATTCATGACCATGCTGGCCATTGGTCTGATCGCTGTCTTCCTGGGTGTGCGCCTCATCAACCGCGAGCTACCCTTTGAGCAAGCCTTTCTGGTCTTATTGCTTATACCCGAATTCTATCGCCCGTTGCGAGAGTTGGGCACGCAGTATCATGCTGGTATGGAGGGGCGTGTTGCGGCCCAGCGCATGCTAGAGATCCTGGCCAGCGTACCGCCGGTTCGCGAACCGCGGGAGGCGTCGCGGTCGCTACCAGCGGCCCCTTTGACGCTCACCTGCGAGCAAGTGACCTATCGCTATCCCGACAGCGAGCGCCCGGCCTTGCAACAGGTGAGCTTTACCCTGCCTGCGGGTTCCTGTACGGCTCTGGTTGGGCGCAGCGGAGCGGGAAAAAGCACGCTCGTCAATCTACTGCTGCGCTTCATGGAGGTCGAGAGTGGGGCCATTTTAGTCAATGGGCTGCCCCTGGATCGCCTGCCGGCGGATCTCTGGCGGGAGTACGTAGCGCTGGTGCCTCAGCGTCCCTATCTCTTTAGTGGCAGTGTGCGCGACAACATTCGCCTGGCGCGTCCTGGGGCCAGCGACGAAGAAGTAGAGCGTGCCGCCGAGCTGGCGGGGGCGGCGGACTTCATCCGTGAGCTGCCGGCGGGCTATGACACCGAGGTGGGCGAGCAAGGTCTGCGACTGAGTGCCGGTCAGCTTCAGCGCCTGGCCCTGGCGCGGGCCTTCTTAAAGCAGGCGCCGCTGCTGATCCTGGATGAGCCAACCTCTAGCCTTGATCCCGAAAGCGAAGCCCTGTTGAGCGAAGCTCTGGCTCGTCTGCGCTGCCAGTGCACGGTTCTGGTCATCGCCCATCGCCTCAACACGGTGGCTACTGCCGATCAGGTGCTGGTACTCGACGGTGGGCGTCTGATCGAGTCCGGTCCCCCTGCGGCTCTGTTGCAACAACCCACGAGCGCCTATGCGCAATTAATGACGGCCCGCCTGCAGGAAGCTGGGGCCGTGCCCGGGAAGGAGGCTGAGGCTTTATGACCACCAAGCGACCATCGATGAGAACGGCCTGGCGTCTACTGGCTTTTCTCCGTCCTTTTACTCCACAGATCATCGTGACGGTCCTCTTGGGCGGCGTCATGGTCGCGGCCAACATGCTCTTGTTGAGCATGGCCTCCTACCTGATCGCCGGGGCGGCCATCGTGACCATGATCGTCTTGCTGAGCATTCCCATTACGATCGTACGCCTGATGGGCCTGGTGCGAGCGGCGGCCCGCTATGGCGAGCGTTTGCTATCGCACAATGTCACCTTCCGTCTGCTGGCGCATATCCGGGTGACTGTCTATCGCCGATTGGCCCCTCTGGCGCCGGCGCGCCTCTTCCAGTTGCGCAGCGGCGACCTGCTGGCACGCCTGGTCTCCGACGTCGACGAACTTCAAAATCTCTACCTGCGCGTTGTGGCACCGGTTTTGGTGGCGGCGCTGGTCACGGTCATCACCTGCTGGCTCCTGGCCATTTTCAACACGGTCCTGGCCCTGGCGGCCCTCTTCTTCCTGCTCATCACAGGACTGGGGCTGCCACTGCTAGCCCTCCGCCTGACGCGCGGCCTGGGGCGTGAGCAGCTAGCGCTCCGTGGCCGAGTCAACATGCACATCGTGGAGAGCCTGCAGGGAATGAGCGATCTGCTGGCCTACGGACAGGCGGCGCGACGGCGTGCGCAGCTGGCTTCCTGGGAGCAGCGGCTCGACCGTCTCCAGCGTCGGCTGGCTCTGGCTGGGGGGTTGCAGGAGGGATTGCAAGAGCTACTAACGGGCCTGGCGGTCTGGTCGATCTTGCTGCTCGCCATTCCTCTGGCGGCGACCAGGCAGATCAACAGCATCTATCTGGGTTTTCTAGCCATGCTCGTGCTGGCAGCCTTTGAAGCCATCACTCCCCTGGCTCAGTCCTTCGGACAGCTTGGCCACTCGCTGGCTGCGGGCGAGCGCCTCTTTAGCATTATCGACACTGCGCCCGCTGTCAGCGATCCAGAGCAGCCGGCGCCCATCCCGGCTACCAGGTCGCTGGCGCTGACCTTTGAGGACGTCACCTTCCGCTATGAAGAAGAGGGGCGTCAGGTCACCCTGGCGAACATCTCCTTCCACGTTCCGGCTGGGGGGCGCGTGGCGATCGTCGGCCCGAGCGGTGCTGGCAAAAGTACCCTGCTCCGCCTGGTTATGCGCTTCTGGGACCCGCAGGAGGGGCACATCCTGCTGGCGGGCCAAGACATTCGTTCCTTTGCCCTGGCTGATCTGCGCAGCCTGATGGGTGTTGTAACGCAAGATACCTATCTTTTTAACGACACCATTCGCGGCAATCTCCGTCTGGCAGCACCCTCCGCCACGGAAGGGCAGCTCTGGCGCGTCCTGGAACTGGCCCAGCTTGACGACTTCGTACGCCAGTTGCCCGCCGGCCTCGACACCTGGGTTGGTGAGCAGGGCCTCAAGCTCTCTGGCGGCGAGCGCCAGCGTCTGGCCATCGCTCGCGCCCTGCTCAAGGATGCCCCGCTGCTCTTGCTCGATGAAGTTACCGCGAATCTGGACCGTCTTACCGAGCAGGCGCTGTTTGAGGCGCTGGATAGATTGATGCAAGGTCGCACAACGCTGCTCGTGACCCATCGTCTCCTGCACATGGAGCAGATGGATGAAATTCTGGTTGTAGATGGAGGCCGCATTGTTGAGCGGGGCAGACACGAGCAACTGCTGGCGCAAGGCGGCCTCTATCGACGTTTGTGGGAAGTGCAAAACGCTCTGCTGCCTGTGGCCTGAGTGAGCCGTACGCAATCCTGGCTGTGGGCCCCAGCGTCGCAGCAGTGGCGTTTCGGTTAGTTCGTGGGAGGTTTGGTCTGCATATGGACCTATCGACCATCTTATCGCGCGTACAATTCGCCTTCACCGTAGGCTATCACTATATCTTTCCCCAGATCACAATGGGGTTAGCCTTCTTGATCGTGCTCTTAAAGACGCTCTACCTGATCAAGAAGGACGAGCGCTACAACATCAGCGCCCGTTTCTGGGCCAAAATTTTCGCCACCAGCTTTGTGCTGGGCGTTGTCACCGGCATCCCGATGGAGTTCCAGTTTGGCACCAACTGGGCACGCTTCTCGGCCTACGCCGGAGACATCATCGCCCAGACCCTGGCGATGGAAGGAGCCTTTGCCTTCTTCCTGGAGTCGGCCTTTCTCGGCGTTTTTCTCTTCGGCGAGAAGGTTTTCGGGCAGAAAGTGCACTGGCTGGCAGCCGTCATGGTCTGGCTGGGCACCTGGGCCTCGGGGGCCTTTATTGTGGCCTCCAATGCCTGGATGCAGCACCCGGTTGGCTACACCATCGTTGGCAACCGCTTGCACATCTCCAACTACTGGGAGGTCTTGCTCAACCCCTGGATCTTCCCGCAGTACCTGCACACCATGAGTGGGGCGGTTGTCACAGGGGCCTTCATCATGGCCGGCCTGGGCGCCTACTACCTGCTGGCCAGGAGCCACGTTGACTACGGGCGCATCTTTGTGACCCTGGGCGTCATCGTCGGCCTCATTGCCAGCGTCATCCAGCTCTATCCTAGCGGCGACCTGGAGGGCCAGCAGGTGGCTAAATATCAGCCGGTCAAGCTGGCGGCCTTCGAGGGCCTCTTTCATACTGAGCAGGGAGCTGGAATTGTCATTCTCGGTCAGCCCAATACAGCGACCGGCCAGCTTGACAACCCGCTGATTGTACCCAAAGTGCTCAGCTTCCTGACTTATCGCCGTTGGGAGGCGGTAGTCAAGGGCCTGGACGCTTTCCCGCCGAATCAGCGCCCTGATTCGATCGAGCTACTCTACTATAGCTATCACATCATGGTCGGCCTGGGCACCTTCTTCATCCCGATCATGGGAGTAGCCTGTCTGCTCTGGCTCTGGAAGCGACGTCTCTTCACAACGCGCTGGATGCTGTGGATCTTGATGCTGGCGACGCCGTTCCCGGTCATTGCCAATACCGCGGGATGGTTCACGACCGAGTTGGGCCGCCAGCCGTGGATCATCTACGGGCTGTTACCGACGGCGCAAGGCTCGTCGGCCAACCTTTCGGCGGGCAATGTACTCTTTACCCTGCTCGGCTTTGCCGGCATGTACCTGTTGCTCGGTCTGCTCTATGTGGTGCTCTCGGTCACCGAAGCCCTCAAGGGGCCTGAGAGTGGCGAAGGCGAGGAGGCCGAGGTCGCCGAGGAGGGCGGTCTGCCTGGCCTGGCCACCGGTACGGTGGCGGAAGGTTGAGCTGAGCGAGGGAGGTCAAGGCTGATGGCAACACTCTGGTTTATTCTCGTCGCATTTATGTTGACTATGTATGTCCTGCTGGACGGCTTCGACCTGGGCGCCGGCATCATTCACTTGATGGCCGCCCGCAACGACCAGGAACGGCGCCTGATTCTGCGCGCCATTGGTCCAGTCTGGGACGGCAACGAGGTCTGGATTATCGCCGCTGGCGGTACCCTCTTCTTCACCTTCCCGGTGCTCTATGCCTCCAGCTTCAGCGGCTTCTATCTGCCGCTCTGTATTGTACTCTGGCTGCTGATGTGGCGTGGCGTCTCCATCGAGTTGCGCTCGCGCGTGCCCAGCCCCGTCTGGGCCTCTTTCTGGGACGGGATGTTCTTTCTCGGCAGCACGCTGCTGGCCATCTTCTATGGCGCCGCCCTGGCGAACGTGATCCGAGGCGTGCCCTTGGATGAACATGGCGTCTTCTTTGAGCCACTGTGGACCGATTTCAACCCCTTTAGCAAGACGCCCGGCATCCTGGACTGGTACACTATCCTGATCGGCCTGATGGCCGCCAGTACTCTGACCATGCACGGATCGGCCTACATCGCGCGCAAGACCGATGGCGTCCTCAACGCACGCGCGCGGCGTATCCTGCGTATCAGCTGGCCGATTACCATCCTGCTGACCGTGGTGAGCACGATCGCCACCTTCGTGATACAGCCACAAATCTACGCCAGCTTCAATGCCCGCCCCTGGGGGGCCATCTTCCCCCTGGTTGCCTTCATCGGTCTGCTGGGAGTAGGTCATTTCGCCTTCCGCAATCGAGATCTGGCGGCCTTCTTCTCGTCCTGCGCCTTCATTGCGGGCATGCTGGCCAGCTCTGCTTTCGGTCTCTATCCCGATGTGCTGCCCGCCGTTAATCCAGCTCATAGCCTGACCGTTGACAACGCCTCCGGCAGCCCCTACGGGCTGACGGTTGGCCTGGTCTGGTGGCTCATCGGCATTGTCCTGGCCGTGATTTACTTCGTCTTTACCTACCGGCTCTTCTGGGGGAAAGTGACGGCGAAAGGCGACTACGGCGGCTACTAGCCCCTGGCTGAGTCGAGTCGGTCGGGCGAGGCGAAGAGAGAAGAGCGCTTTGCTATCGCGCGGCTGAGTCTAAGACGCTGGCTCTGCTGGGGCAGAACCCTGGTGGGGCCAGCGCTGTGCTATACTGTACTATCCAGGCCAGCCGAAGTTGCAGACTGCCCTATCTGTCGCTCGCTCTGTTGCCAGCTGATCACGGGCTGGTGAAGGCGAGCAATACAGCGGCAGCGACAACTGCCCGGAGATGGAGGGAACATGCTCAGCAGCGCCCAAGACTACCGCGCGATCTGGGAGCAATTCGTTCTGCAGGGTCGTTTGCCTGAGGAACTCCTGCCGCCGGCTCTGGCGCAATCCTGGCGGCGCTGCGCGGCGTTGGGACTCGATCCCTATGGCCAGCCACCAGCACCCGACCCCGGTTCCACGGCCTCGCAGCCGCTCTCTCGCCGCCTGCTTGCTCTCATTCGGCCAGCGATGGAGGACCTCTATCAATTCATTGAAGGATCGGACTCGCTAGTCATCTTTGCCAACGCCGAAGCGCGCATCATCGAGTTGATTGGCGACCCTGAAGCGCGCACCCGGCTTGAGCCGTTAGGAATGCGTGTCGGGACGCTGTGGGACGAAGAGCAACAGGGAGCCAATGCCCTGGCCCTGGCCCTACAGGAGTCCTTTCCCATTCAGCTAGAGGGCGCCATGCACTACCGCGCCGCCCTGCACGCCCTCTACACCGCTGCTGCACCGGTGCATGATCCCCTTGGGCAAGCGGTTGGTGTTCTGGCGGTGGCTGGTCCCTGTGAGCGCAGCCATGCCCATACCCTCGGGATGGTGGCCGCCGCGGCCCAGGTCATTAGCGGTCAGCTTCAGATGCAGGTCTGGCTCGGCAACGCCAACGAGCTGCTCGCCGAGCTGAAAATTATCCTGCAAAGCCTGCCGGAAGGCATCCTGTTGCTACGGCGCGACGGCGTGATCTCCCAGATGAACGGACCTGCTGGCACCTTGCTGGGACTGGTGCCAGCGCGGGTGATGGGGCGACGCCTGCGCGACGTACTGCCGCTGCCTGCACTGCTCCAGCAAGCGCTTGCCTGTCAGCAGCCTTTGAACGAGGAAGAAATCGTCTTTGAGACAACGCGGGGCCGGGTGACCTGCCTCTGTTCGCTCAAGCCCATCGCGCTCACGGCGGGCGAACCTGAGCCGGCCCTTGGGCGTCTGACGGTAGGTGGCGCGTCTGGTGGGCCGCTGATCTCCGACGGCTTCGTGCTCATCCTGCGCAGCATCGAGCGCGTGCAGAAGCTGGTGAACAGAATGACCGGAGCGCGGGCGCGTCTGACCTTTGCCAACGTCGTAGGGCGCAGTGCCCCGCTGCAAGAAGCCCTGCGTCTGGCGCGCCTGGCCTCGCATAGCAATTCCACGGTTCTCTTGCATGGCGAGACCGGCGTCGGCAAAGAAATCTTCGCTCAGAGCATTCACAACAACAGCCCCCGGGCCGATGGCCCTTTCGTTGCCATCAACTGCGCCGCCATTCCACGCGAGCTGATTAACACCGAACTCTTCGGCTACGAAGGTGGCTCCTTTACCGGCGCCGACCGCCAGGGGCGCTCAGGCAAGTTTGAGCAGGCGCACGGCGGCACGCTCTTCCTCGATGAGATCGGCGACATGCCCCTGGACCTGCAGACCACCCTGCTGCGGGCCATTGAGACGCGGACCATCGTGCGCATCGGGGGACAACGCGTTATTCCCGTCGACGTGCGCATCATCGCAGCGACCCATAAGGACCTGCGTGAAGAAGTCCGGCGCGGAACCTTCCGTTCCGATCTCTACTATCGCCTCAATGTCCTCTCTATTCATATCCCGTCCCTGCGCGAGCGCCTGGAGGATCTGCCCCTGCTGGTTGAGCATTTTCTCCAGCGGCAGAGTCGGACCCTGGGCCGCTCCTTTGGCATCACGCCGGAGGCTTTGGCCCTGATGGAGCGCTATAGCTGGCCAGGCAATGTGCGTGAGCTAGAAAACCTCCTGGAGCGCCTCACCTACCTGGCGCGTTCCGATACTATTACCGTGCAGGATCTGCCGCCAGAGATCCGCCAGGCTGCCGAAACGGAGCCGGCAAGTACGGCCACCTCTTCGGTGGAGGAGCTGTCTCTTATAGAGCAGTCGAACCACGATCAGGCAGGCGGCAATGGCTGGCAAGCGGAGCCAGTCATGCCGGGGCTGCATCCGCTCAGGGAGCGCAATCGCTCGACCGAGGCGAGCGCCATTCTGCAAGCGCTGGAGCACTGTCATGGGCACCCGGGCGCAGCAGCGCGCCTGCTAGGCATTAGCCGTACAACCCTGTGGCGCAAGATGGTGCGCTACGGCCTGCGTCCCACTCCCCGCGCCTCCTCGTTCCTGGCCTCTGGCCCGAGCGAGGCGTTGCCATAATGAAACAAAGTATGTTTCAATAATGAAACCAAGTTGGAGAGATGTTGCAATGATGCAACGCCATCTGGGAAGCGGCGGGGGGAGGTGGGCGTGCGAGGGCCTGTTGGAAGCCCCTCCCGTTGCGCGAGGCGAGGCTGGCACGAATCTTGCATGTCATAGAGAGTAGACAGGCAAAGCCAGAGGCTCTCATCTGTAGCGAGCGGGGGGCAGGCGGGCGCGGGCGCCTGCCGGGCCGAGCGGATATGCTGAACGAGGCCATCGGAGGCGGAGGAAGATCTCCGTGGGCGATGGCGGGCCGGCGGGCGGCTCTGGAGCGAGAGGGAGTGCGAGCGGGGCAAGGGGCAGAGCCGCTGTTTGAGGTCAGAGGAGGGCAACGGAGCGGCCCTCGACTTCTGGGAAAAGGAGGCAGCATGAAGAAGCTCATCAACAGTCCAGAGACGGTCGTCAAAGAAGCGCTAGAAGGCATGGCTGCCATGCATCCCGAGCTGATCCGCGTTGATCTGGAGAATCAGATCATTGTGCGGGCAGACGCACCGGTGCGCGGCAAAGTAGGCGTTGTCTCGGGAGGGGGCAGCGGTCATGAGCCGATGCATGGGGGATTTGTGGGGAGAGGCATGCTTGATGCAGCCTGTCCTGGTGCCATCTTCACTTCGCCGGTTCCCGACCAGATTCTGGCGGCCATGCGGGCCGTCAATGGTGGAGCTGGCGTCTTCCAGATCATCAAGAACTACACTGGTGACGTCCTCAACTTTGAAATGGCGGCGGAGCTGGCCCAGGCTGAAGGCATCGAAGTCGCCAGCGTCATCACCAACGATGACGTTGCCGTCGAGGACAGCCTCTACACCGCTGGTCGGCGTGGCGTCGGAGTCACCGTACTTCTGGAGAAGATCGTGGGGGGGCTGGCCGAGAGCGGTGCCTCGCTGGAGCAGGTGGCGGCCCTGGCCAAGCGTGTCAACGAGCAGGGGCGCAGCATGGGCATGGCCCTGACCTCCTGCACAGTCCCCGCTAAGGGTACGCCCACCTTTGATCTGGGCGAGGATGAGATGGAGATCGGCATTGGCATCCACGGTGAGCCAGGGCGCCGCCGTGTCAAACTGGCCCCAGCTGCCGACATCGTCGAGATGCTGGCCAATCCTATCATTGAAGACCTCGGCCTGAAAGCCGGCGAGCGCGTGCTGGCCTTTGTCAATGGCATGGGGGGCACGCCTTTGATCGAGCTATACATCGTCGCTCGCGAACTGGCGCGTATCCTCAAGGGGCGCAACATCACCATTGCCCGCTCCCTGGTTGGCAGCTATATCACCTCGTTAGAGATGGCTGGCTGCTCCATTACGCTACTGCGCGTCGATGACGAGATGCTGCGCTATTGGGATGCCCCTGTGCTGACTCCAGCCCTGCGCTGGGGGATCTGAGCCGGGCCGAAGCTGACGGTCGCCCTGCCTGCGTGTCTTGACTTGCCTCACTTGTTCGGCCGTCCAGGCTGGCCTGGCGAAGCTGACAGGCAAGAGCAGGGCAAGGGTCACTTACCAGCGCCCACCCCTTGCCTTGCTCTGCGCCTCACTCTGTCGCTGCCACCAGCGGCTTTACCCCGTCGTTGGCCTGGCCAGGAATCTAAGCAGGGCAGGCAGAGGATCAGGCAAGGCAGCGCGTCCGTCACGCTCGTCATTCCATTACCCTATTTAGTGAATGACGCTCGCGCTGTCAGGGCGACCCGCACCCGCACCCCAACACTACGGAGGAGAGCAGGCTATGCCAATCACAACAGAGGATGTCTTACGCTGGATAACGCAAGCGGCCCAGGTTTTTCACGAGCAGCGTGATTATCTCACCCAGCTTGACGCTCCGATCGGCGACGCTGATCATGGCGTCAACATGGATCGCGGTTTCCGCGCCGTTCTCGATAAACTACCCTCACTGAGCGGCATGGATATCGGTTCCATCCTGAAGACCGTTGGGACAACGCTGGTCTCGACGGTCGGTGGCGCCAGTGGTCCGCTCTACGGAACGGCCTTTCTGCGTGCCGGGATGGTGACTGCTGGGAAACATGAGCTAGACGAAGCGGACGTGATCGAGATGCTGCAGGCGGCTCTGGATGGGATCAAAGCCCGTGGCAAGGCTCATACGGGCGAGAAGACGATGGTCGATGCGCTGGAGCCTGCACTGGCAGCGGCCCGCAAGGCTCAGGAGCAACATGAGAGCCTGGCCGTGTTGCTGCGCCGTGCCGCTGAAGCCGCTGAGGAAGGCATGAAGGCGACGATCCCCATGCTGGCTACCAAGGGCAGGGCCAGCTACCTGGGCGAGCGTAGCATCGGGCATCAGGACCCAGGCGCCACCTCTAGCTGGCTGCTACTGAAGACGCTTGCCGAGGTTGCTGACTGAGCCAGAGCCTCCACGTCTGCTTGAGCATCGCTATCTGTCTGTCTGCCTGCCACCTGTCTCTCTGCGCAAGAGGGACTGGAGCGGACTGGCGAGAGACAGGCGGGTGGTGAAGACGCGAGGAGTATGTGAGAGTGAGCCTCACTGGCACAAGGCGAGTGAGGAAGGGTCTTAGTCGGCCTTGAGGGTGGTGCCGACCCGCTCAGTGGCCAGGCCAGGTCAGGCTGGGCTGACGGCGCTTCAGAACTGTGGCAGGCGGCCCAGAGCTGGCCCTCCTCTGTTGCTCATGGCGAGGAGAGTATCCGATGACGGTTGGCTTAGTGATTGTCTCGCATAGTGCACGTCTGGCCGAGGGCGTAGCAGAGCTAGCGGGCCAGATGGCGCAGGGCAGGGTTGTGATTGCGCCAGCAGGAGGCACTACTGAGGGAGGACTCGGCACCTCGGTCGACAAAATCCTCCAGGCCCTGCGGCTGGCGGCCAGCTCCGAGGGGGTCCTGGTCTTGCTGGATCTCGGCAGCGCTGGTATGGCTGCCGAGATGGCTCTGGAACTCTTCAAGCAAGATCATGATTGCCCGGTCATGATTAGTAGCGCTCCACTAGTGGAAGGGGCGGTGGTGGCTGCCGTAGAAGCCTCGATCGGCAGCCCGTTGCAGGCTGTGGCCGAGGCGGCGGCGGCAGCCACCACCCTGCCGAAATTGCCTGCAACGGAAGGCCAGACAGCCGAGGAGACGGCCCCCGAAGATGGGACCACTGAGGACAGGACATGAAGGCCGGCTGATCTGATAGTGGAGAGTTCCACGATCAAAAGAGAAGAAAAGCAGTGTTGCTCTGAAAGAGCTGCGGCGCGGCCTGACGTACCAGGCCGCGCAGAGAAAAGCACTCACTGGGTAGAGGTGAGAGGAAGGGAGAAAGAGACGATTATGCCCGTTGTCGAACGCAATCTTGTCATTACCAACAAAGTTGGTCTGCATGCCCGTCCGGCTCGCTTGCTGGTGCAGACTGCAGCCCTCTTTCACTCGCAAATTGTGCTTCAGTATGGAGCGCAGACGGTCAATGCCAAGAGCATTGTGGGGGTACTCCGACTAGGAGCGCGTTGTGGGAGCACGATTCATTTGCGTGCGGAGGGAGAGGATGCTGAGGAGGCGGTGCGTTCTATCGAGGAGCTGGTCCAGCGCAACTTCGACGAGGAAGAAGAAGGGGACAGGCCCCAGGGCGAGAGCACAACTGGCATCTCGAGCGAGACACCGGCCTAGGCGGCAGCTTGCCAGAGCTGGCGGGCGCTGCTGCTGATTAGTACGCAGCCGGTCGCCAGCAGGCGGGCCACCTCCTGGGGGGTGCGGATGAAGCCGCCGGCGATGAAGGGGCCGGGGAGGAGCGCGCGCAGGGTACGGGCAAAGTCGGGGAAGATGATTCCCGGGAGCACCTCGATCAGGTCGGGCTGAGTCTGCACGATCTGGCGGATGCAGCTAGCCAGAGCCGACTCTTCGGTCAATAACAGGGGCTGGATAGTCAGCAGGCCCTCGGCTCTGGCAGCGCCCACCAGTGAGGCGCGGCTGGTAATCACCGCGTCAAGGCCGATCTGGCGCAAATAAGCGAGGCCGGCGCGATCCTTACCAATACCAGCCAGCAAGTCGAGATGCGCGACAACTCCCTTCCCTCGGGCATGGGCCTGCTCAACCAGCGGCTCCAGTGCGAAGGCATCGCCGTGCTGGGCAAAGAGCAGGCAGGCCCGGCTCTCCAGGGCCGGAGACCAGTCCTCCTCTGCCTTGATGGCCGCGGCCACCGGATGGACGCGGGCCAATCTGAGAAACTCCTCTCTGGTCATTTCGCTCTCATTGTAGCAAAGAAAGCGTGGCGCCTACCAGGGTACGGCTGCCACTTGACAGAAAGTACCTGGGACAGGTATGATTACTTCTGTAAAGGCTGTCCTAACCAGCAGGTACAGCGCAGCGGGGAGGAGGGTCCTTCTCCCCGGTGTGATTGATCATCGCGAATATCGTCCGGACAGAGACTTGAGAAGTCCTGGCGCTGCCACAGATGTGGCAGGCTCAGGACTTTATTGTTTTTCAGGCGTTTGTCTCAGGCACGTGCGAGATGGGTGATGCGTATGCAGTCCGGTGTATCACTGCTCAACCTACCGGCCTCCAGCGTGCTGGTGCCCGTTGTGGAAACCCGCCCGCGCTTTGTGCAAGCGCTGGAGACGCCGGCGGTGCGGGCTATTCTGCTCAGACACTGCAACCTGTTTGAATTCAAGGCACTGGTTGAGCGCGCCCATCGCAACGGCTATGCCCTCTATGTGAATATGGATCACATCGATGGTGTCAATGCCGATTACGCGGGCCTGCGCCACCTTGCGACTCACTTTCACATCCGGGGCGTCAT
This sequence comes from Thermogemmatispora aurantia, assembly GCF_008974285.1. Classification (GTDB taxonomy): domain Bacteria; phylum Chloroflexota; class Ktedonobacteria; order Ktedonobacterales; family Ktedonobacteraceae; genus Thermogemmatispora; species Thermogemmatispora aurantia. Next base: position 258,072 of record NZ_BKZV01000006.1, read on the forward strand.
TTCCAGTCACCCCAAAGTGATGGTGCTGGCCCATGAGCTGGGACTGGAGGCAATCCAGCGCATCTTCGCGGTCGATTCGACCGGGCTGGAGATGGCTCTGGAGTCGGTGGACCGTGCTGTGGTAGATATGCTGGACTTCACCCCGGCGCATGTGGTGCCTTACATTATGCCTGCGCTCAGACCAACCCTTGATCTGCCCTACATGGCATCGGGCTTGCTCTATGGGGCGAATCAGTTGCGCGCCGTGCTGGCCAGCGGGGTCCGGGCGGTGGCAGTGACTCGTCTCGATCAATGGTTACCCGTGCTCAGCGCCTGTAGCTCGTCGGCGGAAACGCACTGAGGTGGGTTGGTCGAGCGAGATAGTACGCTTGCTCGGCCCATCTCTTCCTCCTCGCTCGCTCGCTCGCTGATTCGCTTGCGCCACCTGCTGGCTGGATGCCTGACCCAAGACATAGATCGGATCGATCGGCTCGACTCAGCATTGAAGGGTGCTCGCTGCCGTTGCCGGAGCCAGGGAGATAGTACGCTTGCTCCACTCCGCTCCGCCGGCAATATACCGGCCAGAGAGGAGGGCTGCACGGCGTCCGCGATCGAAGGGGCTTCCTGCAAAGCAGGGCAGGGCTGGCGTAGCCTGGCCTGTCAGGTCAGCCCGGAATGGCATCATGATGAGCAGTCTACTCTACATCCTGATGACCCTGACAGCCGCTGGTCGGCTGAGCAAGCGGCTCGCTTGCCTGCTGGATGCGGGAGACAGCGGTCTCTCTCTGGTGGCGGGTGAGGGAGCCGAAGGGGCCTGACTCAGGGCAGTGTACCTGTCTCTTGGCAGCGAAGGCGACGGCAGGAATGGCCTAGAATGGAGTCGCCTGAAGTCGGTCGGCCCATCTTTGACGGCCCCCACTGGCTCGCCTGCAAGCGAGCTGGTGGGGCAATGTGCGTACGCTGGCTGGGCGCTGGGGGCTGATCCTGTTCAGGTGGCATGGTGGCCATCTGGGCAAGCGCCGCCAGCAGCGGACGTGGCTCGGCCCCAGGCCGGCGCTGGCCAGATCTCTACAGATGGGAGCCATGCAATTGCTATCAGCAACCACACGCCGTCAAAACCTCAACGCATTGCAGCAGGAGCGTTTCGACGTCCTGGTCATTGGGGGCGGAGTGACCGGTGCCGGTGTCGCTCTGGAGGCGGCAGTGCGCGGTTACCGCGTTGCCCTGGTCGAGAAGGCCGACTTTGCCGGCGGCACCAGCAGCAAATCGACCAAACTGGTTCACGGTGGAATACGCTATCTGCCCAATTTTGATTTCCCGCTGGTGCACGAAAGCCTGGTTGAGCGTGGCCTGCTGCTGCACAATGCCCCCTTTCTGGTGCAGCCGCTGGCCTTTGTGCTACCGCTCTATCGCGGAGACCGCCATCCGGTAGGGATTCCCTTCACCACACCTGGAGGGGTGGGTCTGAGCGCTGTGCTCGATGTCGGCCTGACGCTCTATGATCTGATGGCGGGTCGTTACGGTATCGCGCGTCATCGGCGCTTGAGCCGTCAGGAGGTGCTGCGCTATGCTCCTGACCTGGTGAGCGCCAGTCTCAAAGGCGGCTTCCTCTACTACGATGCCCAGACCAATGATGCCCGTCTGACCATGACCCTCATTCGTACCGCTGCCCGCTATGGTGCAGTCATTGCCAACTACTGTGAGGTAGTGGGCCTCCAGCTTGCGCAGGGGCGCGTCTGCGGGGCGTGTGTGCGCGATGTCTTGGAGGGGGACGAGATCACGGTTCAGGCGCGCCATGTGGTCAACGCCGCGGGTGTCTTCGCTGAGCGCGTCGAGGCCCTCTGTGGGCTGAGGCCGCAGGTCGGTATCGAGCCAAGCAAGGGCGTCCACCTGATCTTTTCGCGCGAGGATCTCCATGTGGGCGAGGCCGCCATCGTGCTGCCCGAGACTGAAGATCGCCGCATTCTCTTCGTTGTCCCCTGGCAGTCGCGCGTTATCGTCGGGACTACTGATACTGGCTCCGGCGACCTCGATCATCCCTTGCCTGACGCCTCTGATATCTCCTACCTGCTGAGGCATCTCAACCGCTACCTGTCGCTCCGGTTGACGCGAGAGCAGATCATCAGCAGCTATGCTGGCTATCGCCCGCTCTTCAAGCCGCGCGAGCAGGGCGGCAGCGACACGGCTCGCCTCTCACGGACGCATGCCGTGCTGGAAAACGAGGCTGGGCTGGTGACGATTGTGGGCGGGAAGCTGACAACCTATCGTCGTATGGCTCAGGATACGGTGGATCGCCTCGACGAGCGCGATGGGCGCCAGCCCCGCCATCCAACGCTCCATCTGCGCCTGGCTGGCAGCGAGGACTGGTCTCTGGCGCGGCCCGAGCTTAAACGGCAGGCGGCTGCCGCTGGCCTGGCGGACGATATCATCGCTCACCTGTTGCAGGGCTATGGCACCGAGACAGGCAAGATTCTGGAGCTGGTGGCAGATGAGCCGACGTTGGCCCAGCGCCTGGTGGCTGATCTGCCCTATATCCGCGCTGAGGTTGTCTACGCTTGCCGCTATGAGATGGCTATGACGCCTGCCGATGTGCTGGCCCGTCGCACCTCGCTGATCCTGGAGGACCGACAGCGTGGCCTGCAGGCCCTGGAGATGGTTGCCTCGCTGATGGCACGTGAGCATGGCTGGTCCTCTGACCAGGTGCAGCGCCTCAAAGAGGCCTATCGTCAGGAGGTCGAACGCCAGCTTGCCGCTGAAGAGACGCGCCTGAGTGCTTGAGGGGTCGCGGGGTCATGCTGGTGACAGCTCCCCCGCGACCATAATTACTGCCGCTCTTGGCCTTCGCTGTCTGCTCGAACCCGCCGATGCCCCTCTTCCCCTCCTCGCGCCTGGGCTGGGCAGCTCCTCCTGGCTCTCTCCCGCTTCTGCCTGGCTGAAAACTGTTTGACGTTTTCCGGCTGGCGCACTATCCTTAATTATGAGGATGAGGTGAAGAAAGCTGCCTGCCTCTGCCTCGCTCCGTCCGGCGCCTGCGGGTTCGGCTGCCCTGCCCTGCGCTGATCTGGTGACTATCTCTCTTCTTGCTCCGGCTGGGCTGGAACAGGGGAGAGTCAGCGAGAGAGGAGGACCAGGAGAGGGGGGACGGAGGTAACCAGGCAGAGAGCCATACAAGGGGGAAACACGACGTGCCAGCCTCCTGGAAAGACTGGAAGATCTGGGTAAAGAACGCTCGCCCTTTTTCGCTGACGGCTACCGTGAGTCCACTGCTGGTTGGTACTGCGGTGGCCGCCTATGAGGGTACCTTTCGCCCCGGGCCTTTCGTGCTGGCTCTGCTAGCAGGCCTGTTCCTGCAGATCGGCACAAACTACTTTAACGAATATTTTGACTATCGCTATGGCCTCGATAGCCCGCAATCGCTCGGCGCCAGTACCGTCATCTTTCGCGGCGAGATGACTGCAGGCCAGGTCTTGGGTGGTGGCATTGCCTGCTTTGTGCTGGCCGCCTTACTCGGTCTGGTGCTCGTTGTCCTCTGCGGGCCAGCTATCCTGCTCTTTGGCCTCATTGGGATGGTCATCGCCTATTTCTACAGCGCCAGACCATTTCAGCTGGCAGCGCGTGGCCTGGGCGATCCGCTTGTCTACATTGCAATGGGCTTTCTGATGACTTGGGGCGCCTACTACGTGCAAATCCCGCGCTGGTCGTGGGCGGCCTTTGCTGCGAGTGTGCCGGTGGGCTTTCTGGTCACAGCCATTCTCAATATGAACAACATCCGCGATTACGAAGAGGATCGGGCCGTGCGCAAGCTGACCCTACCTGTACGTCTGGGCCAGACCTTCGCTCGCCGCTATCACGCCGTGCTCGTAGTTGGCAGTTATCTGGCTGTGAGCCTCTTCGCTCTGGCTGGCCTGCTGCCGCTGCACACCCTGATCGTCTGGATCAGTTTCCCGCTGGCTTTTATCAATGTACGCTCCGTGCTCAGCGCGCGCGAACGCGCCGCCTTTATTGTCGGTTTCAAGCGCACCGCCGCTTTGCATCTGCAGTTTGGCCTGCTGCTGGCCCTGGGGATCACCGCCGCAGCGTTGCTGCGCCAGCTTGGTCTCTAAGATGAGGTCGGAGCGAAGGAAGACGGGGTAGCTGCTGCCGCCCTGGATTGGAGATGAGGAAGGCATGGAAAAACCTGTGATGGGGGATACCGTTCTGGAAGAGTCCTTTAGGCGCGCTGGCGGAAAACGCACCTATGTCCAGCGTCTCTTTGCGCGCATTGCGCGCGTCTACGATCTCCTCAATCGCCTCATGAGCCTGGGCCTCGACCGCCGCTGGCGAGCCTTTGCCGCTCGCTGTCTGGCGTTGGGGCCGGGCGAGATCGGGCTGGACCTGGGGGCAGGCACGGCGGATTTGGCCATTGCCGTCATCCGTCAGGCCGGGCCAGGGGCGCGCATGATCGGCATGGACATCACACCCGAAATGCTCGATCTGGGGCGGCGCAAGCTGGTGCGCCTGGGGTTGCAGGATCGCATCGAGCTGCGTGTGGGCGATGCCGAGCACATTGATCTGCCGGACAATAGTGTCGATGGCTGCTGCTCCGCCTTCATGATGCGTAACGTCACCGATCTACGCCAGGCCCTGCGTGAGATGCTGCGCGTCGTGCGACCTGGCGGGCGCATGGTCTGTCTGGAAATCAGCCATCCGCCTGGCAAGCTGCTCGGCGCACTCTTTCACTTATACTTTTATCGCATCGCGCCCCTCTTTGGTGCTATCATCGGCAAAGCTGCCGAAGAGTATCGCTATCTGCCCCGCTCGCTGACGCACTTCCCTGATGCGCCGGCCCTCAAGGCCATTATGGAAGAGGTGGGCTGGAGCGAGGTGCGCTTTCATCGCCTGAACGGCGGCATTGTAGCCGTACACGTTGCCACCAAGCCGGGCCCTGGGAGTAAGAGCGGGACGAGTGCGGACGAAGCAGACCAGCCTTTGGCGTAAGGCAGGCCAGAGCGCCAGGGTGCAGACGGGTGGGCAAGACGGCACGGCGCACGGCCAACGAGGCCCATAGCCAACCAGCCCTCGTGGTTGATTGGTTGGGTGATGCTGCGAAGCGAGGGGAGAGCCTTGACAGAGCACACAACAGCCGAGAAAGCAACAGGCGTCAACTATCGTCACTTCTTCCTGCAGCTGCTAGAGGCTGCACCCTGGCCGGTACTCGTCATTGATCGCGCGCTGACTATCCGCTATTACAACCGCCACGTCTGCAGTCTCTTTGGGGTCACGGGGCCGCTGCAGAAGATCAAGCTTGATCAGCTCATCACCAGTGCCGCCATGATCCAGCTGGTGCGTGAGAGCATAGCCAGTCAGCGGCCCCAGAGCGCTGAATTCAACGAAGGTCCCTCCGGCCCCTGCTGGAAAGTCTCGGTCACGCCCTTGGAGCATCACAAGCCTCCAGCAGGTCAGGAGCGGCTGCCTGAGTACCACTACTTTGCCGTGGCGATCGAGGACCTCACCGAGCTACGGCGCCTGGAGCGCGTCCGCCGCGACTTCGTCGCCAACATTTCGCACGAGCTGCGCACGCCGCTCGCCTCGGTGCGTCTGCTGGCTGAGACCCTGGAGGACACCATCGAGACCGACCCTGAGCAGGCCCAGGTCTTCGTCGAACGCATCGAAAAAGAGGTCCAGTATCTCACCTCGCTCGTTTCCGAGCTGCTAGAGTTATCGCGCATCGAGTCGGGCCAGCTGCCGATGGTCATCGAGCCGGTTGAGGCCCAGCAGCTGGTGCGCGAGGGCATGGCGCGTCTGTTACCTCAAGCCCAGCGCCATCGGGTCAGGCTGAGGACCGAGATTCGCGACGGGCAGGTGCTGGTGGCTGCCGACAGCAAGCAGATCGGGCGCGTGCTTGTCAACCTCATTCACAACGCCATCAAATTCACGCCCTCGGGCGGCGAGGTCGTCGTTGGGACCTTTGCCGAGCCGGATGGCTGCAGCCAGCGCTTCTTTGTACGCGATACGGGGGTGGGCATTCGACCCGAGGACCTGCCGCGTATCTTTGAGCGCTTCTACAAGGTCGATCGCTCGCGCTCCAAGTTCGACTATGTTGGCGCAGGCGGTGGCGGTAGCGGTCTGGGCCTGGCCATTGCCCGTCACATTGTCGAGGCTCACGGCGGACGCATCTTTGCCGAAAGCACAGTTGGCCAGGGCAGTACCTTCTTTTTCACCCTGCCGGTGGCTCATGCAGAACGCTCGACTTCCTGAGCGCCGCTAACCTGCCCCTGCTCAGGACTGCGCCGGCTCGGAAGAGCTGGCAGTCGGGGCTAGCCCTGACCCCCAGGAGGTCACCGCGCGCGGCGTCAGCATAATTACCGGCAACTGCTCCAGGGCCATCCGCTGGTACTGGGGATAGCGTGCGCGCAGGAGCGCCACAGCCTGCTGCTGCCGCTCATCGCCTGGCTGCAACAGCTGAGCCTCCCCTTCGACCAGCACATACCCAAGGCGTGACCAGTCCTCCTCATAGTGGTCGATCAGCAGCGCCGCCTCGGGACGTGCCTCGATATTGCGCACGCGACGCAGCGCCGTGGCTGCCACCCGCTTCGGTTTCTCATCGAGCGGCGTATAGAAACAGCGGCCATCGAAGGCGTAGCAGACCGGCACGAGATGAGGATGGCCAGCTGCATCTGCTGTGGCCAGGCGCGCCACTCGCTGCCCGAGCACAAAGCGTCGCTCCTCTTCCGTCAGCACAGCGCGTTTGCTCATAGAGCGCTTTCTCTCTCCTCTCGCCGTTTGCGATCTCCTCTATTATTATTCGCTCAGCATCGACGGCGGGCCCATCTGCCGAGGGCGTGAGCTGGGGCAGAAAGGTAGCCGCCGTCAGCGACCGGCCACCGCAATTTTCTCTACCTGGGGCACAATCTCGGTGGCCAGCAGCTCAAATGGCTCCAGCTCGTGGACATTGGGGAGGCTAAAGATTGCCTGATCGATACCCAGCTCGGCCAAGCCGCCGAAGAAGTCCACGGCAGCGGCGGGTGAGAGCGTGCCATTGCGCCCATCGCGGGACAGGCGCAGACTGCTCAGGGTTGTCTTCTCGATCTGCTCATAAGGGCGCCCAATAGTCTCGCAGTGCTCGCGCAGCACCTCTAGCTTATGCAGCAGCTGCTCTCTGCCGCCATAGGCGAACAGATTGCAGGCATCGGCGTAGCGAGCCACCAGGCGCAGTGTCTTGCGCTCACCGCCGCCGCCGATCAGGATTGGCGGGTGAGGCTGCTGGACTGGACGCGGCGAATTCAGGGGGCGTTCGAGCTGGTAGTGCTTCCCCCGAAATGGCCGCTCATCGCCAGTCCACATCTGTAGCGCGATCTGCAGCGTCTCCTCCAGGCGCTCGAAGCGCTCGGCCAGGGGCGGGAAAGGCACTCCCAGGCCGCGATGCTCCTCCTCATACCAGGCGGCGCCGATCCCGAAATAGCTGCGTCCGTGCGAGAGCACGTCAAGGGTGGTGGCTGTCTTCACCAGGAGACCGGGATGGCGGTAAGTCACTCCAGTGACCAGCGTCCCCAGGCGGATGCGGTTCGTCCGACCGGCGGCGAAAGCCAGGGCCGACCAGCCTTCCAGCATCTCATGCTCGGCTGGCCCTACCACCGGAATCTGGAAGAAATGGTCCATGACCCAGAGGCTATAGAGGCCAGCGCGCTCGGCTCGTTCGGCAATGAGAGCAAAAGTGTCGCCGAGAGCGCCTTCTTCTGTAGGCCAGGTAAAGTTCGGTACCTGGAGACCCAAACGCATATCTGTGTTGCTACCTCCTTAGCATTAGCAAGCGTGTGGGACAGACTTACTTTATTATAGTCAGTCTGGTCCAGACGGAGGGCGGCGTGCCGGGCAGGATGGCGGCGCCGGAGGCAGGGAGGCGGCGCGTCAAAGAAGCTGTAAATTTCTATCTATTGCACCGTCTAAACGAGTGCGATACAATGAGCGCAATGCAATGGAGACTGGGGATGGTCCCGGCTGAAGCAGCAGAATAGGCACCAGAGGATATACTGGGAGCAGAGGAGGCGGCTGGCGGGCGAAGAGGGCCGGCCTGCTGGTGTCAAGGAGGAGCAAACCGCGTGAGCATGTCAGTTGAGATTGCGCGCCGAATTGCAGAAGCGTGCAAGCAGCGCGCCAGAGAATTACGCAGTCCTGTCAGCATAGCAATCGTCGATGCTGGCGGACATTTAGTCCTGTTTGAGCGCATGATGGCGCCGTATGGCTGGGCTACAGCCAACATCAGCATAGCCAAAGCTACTACGGCAGTGATGTTCAATCAGCCGACAGACGCTGTAGCCCAGTGGGGATCGGCCATTCCGGGTTTTGCATCCAGCCTGGCGGCGATGACTCAGGGACGCTTTATCATGGCAGCTGGTGGCTGGCCGATTCGTCTTGGAGGAGCCACCATTGGAGGGATAGGGATCAGTGGGGGCAATGCGCCGGGGCGCGATGACGAAATTGCGCGTGCCGGTTTGGCGGCCCTGGAAGCTCTGGCTCCCGCGCTTGCGCCGCAGCCCCAGCCCCAGCCTCAGTTTCAGCCTGCTGGAGCCCCTCCCCCAGCTCAAGCCTTCCTGCAGCCTTCCCTGGCCTATCCAGCTAGCGCACCCAGCCCGACCAATGCTCTGCAGGAGCTGGCGGGGGTGGCCAACGCTGCCGACTACGCTCTCCAGGAGCAGCCTGCCACCCAGCGGGCAGCCGGCGAGAGCGAGCTGAGTGGGCAGCGCAGCGAGCAGATTCCCCAGAGCGATGATGCGACTTTGCGGAAACACCTTGCGGGAGGTCCCTCATGACCCGTGATGCCGACCAGCGCCCGGCTAATCCGCGGCGGCAGCGCCCGCTGCTGGTAATCTCCAGTAGCTCCAGTACCGCCGCTGACCGACAGTCCGGCCAGCCAGTCGATGGAGCGCCTCAACAGACACCAGCCCGGGCAGAGGAGCAGACTTCTTCTGCCGCGACCAGAACAGCAAGCGCGGCTAAAGCGACCAGCACCCGGCGCCAACCCGGCTTTTTCGCCTCGGTCACGCAAACTGCCAATGAGCAGGAGCAGTCGGAGCGCCAGCCCTCGTCGACTGATGCGGGCAAAATGCGCCTCTGGCGAGCTTTGCGTCTGCGCCAGGGACAGCGCTCTGAAGGCGAGTCTGGCGGCGCAGAGCGTGCCAGCAAGAAGACTGGCGAGACAGCAACCAAGGGGCAGCAGCAGAAGATCGTTCGAAATATGACAAAGACTCAGGCTTCGTCGGCGGCGGCCAGAAGCAGCGAGCAGGCAGCAGGCAGCTCGACTGCTCAGACAAATCGCCCGCTCCTGAAATCGCGTCACTTTCTGGGCCTGTTCATCTACGTCTTTGCTGCCACCTTGCTGCAGATACCGCTGGCTTATCTCTCGCCGGTTTTGCATCTCAATCAGGTGCTGTTCCAATTCTCAATCGGCAGCTTCCCAGTAGTCATTACTCATGCACTTGTAATTTATCTGGTCTTGCTCGTTGGTCTACTGCTTGTTTTGAACCACTTCGATCTCTTCCCCTCCTTTGGCCGGACAGCCGAGGAGCGCCGAAGGGGCGCGTCCCAGGGGAGCAGCAGCCGTAGCAAGGCCAGCGCTGGGAAGAAGGAGGCTGGCAAGGGCGAGCATGATCACCTCTACGAGGACTATCGTGATCTGCGGCGTTACCTGCGGCGACGAGCGCGCAAGCGCTAGTCTTCGACGCGTCGTGAAGAGGGGCCGTTGATCGCTGGCCTGGTCGGACCTTTGGGCGTGGGCCTTGACAGCCGGGCTAATTGTGCCTATACTTCTCCTACAGAAGACTATGCGAGTGGCGGAGGAAATCCGCCCTCGGCCTGATTCTCAGGAAGTGGCGCGAGAGTGCGCCGCAAAGAGCAGTTCTGCACGGCACGTGGGCGTCTCAAGAAGGCGCGCAGCGTGGCAGCAGAGCAAGAAGCAGAAGAAGGATAGATGATCTGATGCTCAGCAAGCCCTGGCAACCACAACTGCAGCTTCAGCAGTCTGCAGAGGCGCGCTTCTGGCAGAGCCAGCGTGCTGTGGTTGCCTGTGCTTTTTATTACTACTTTTACTTTAGCCCTCCAGCATGCTGGTGGGCCGCTTCAGGCTGAGCTGAGCAGAGCCACCTAATCCGTGCAGATCCCCAGCATGCTGGAGTAAGCAGAGGCGAAAAACCTCTGCTTTTTTATTTCCCTGGAATCTTGCCCTGTCTGTCTGGGAGCATGCAGTCAGGAGTTCAGGAGAAAGGAACGGACAGCTGTATGATCATCGTCATTGATGCACAGGCCAACCAGGATGAACGTGCCGCCTTATTGGCGCTTGTAGAGCGGGTAGCCGGTCATCGGCGACCTGTTGCTACCACCTGTATCGGGGAGAGCGAGGTCATTGCTATTGACCAGGCCGCCCTCGATACCCAGGCCCTGGAAGCCATCCGCCACCACCCCGCTGTCGCTCAGGTCCTTACCCCCACCACTCCCTACCAACTCGTCAGCCGTCACTTCAAAGCCAGCTCCAGCCGCATTGTCGTAGGAGATGCCCGCCATTGTGATCCCGTCGTTATCGGTGGGGAGCAAGCCATGCCGGTCATCATGGCCGGGCCCTGCGCCGTCGAGAGCCGCGAGCAGCTGCTGGAGACTGCGCGAGCCGTCAAAGAAGCCGGCGCGACGGTCCTGCGTGGCGGGGCCTTCAAACCGCGCACCTCGCCCTATCAGTTCCAGGGACTCGGCATCGAGGGCTTACGTCTGCTGGCCGAAGCCCGTCAGGAGACAGGTTTGCCAGTGATTACTGAGGTCATGGAGCCGGAGATGGTGGAGGTCGTGGCGGACTATGCCGACATCCTGCAGATCGGGGCCCGCAACATGCAGAACTTCCCCTTGTTGCAGGCCGTGGGCCGGCGAGGGCGAGGCAAGCCGGTGATGCTCAAGCGCGGCCTCTCCGCCACCATTGATGAATGGCTGCTAGCCGCCGAATACATTGTCGCTGCTGGCAATCCCAACGTCATCCTCTGCGAGCGCGGCGTGCGTAGCTTTGACCCGCAGACCCGCAACCTGCTCGATCTCGCCTGTGTCCCGTTGCTGCACGAGCTGACTCACCTGCCAGTGATCGTCGATCCCAGCCATGCCACCGGGAGGCGTGAACTGGTGCCCACAATGGCCAGGGCGGGCATCGCCGCCGGCGCTGAGGGCCTGATCCTGGAGGTCCACCCTGATCCGAACAGTGCCCTCTGCGACGGTCGCCAGTCCATCACGCCGACTGAGCTGCGTACCATCGTCCACGAGGCGCGTCTGATGGTCCAGATCATGCAGGACGCCGACAGGCTATCGCAGGTGGCCTGACAGCCAGCACGGGCTGCCGGGCACACGGCAGCCACCACCTCCAATGGCGACGCTGCCAGCGCGAGCAAGGAGGGCAGAAAGAGCAGGGCCGCCTCGGACGGCGGTCTGTGGCAGGAGCTGCAGAGCACAGGGGTGCGATGAGGCGCCCTTTTTTTATTAGGCGTGAGCCGGCGAGGCAGAGGGGGACAGATGCGGGTGAGCGGGAGAGGAAAAGTTGGCGGAAGACTGGGAGTGCAAAGAACTGGCAGAAAACTCTATCTCGACTCTCATCAAACACCTGTGGTATACTCTTTGTTACAAGCCAGAGAGCACAGAGCAAAGACCGGGGGACGGCTATTGCGTCTGTGCTAGCGGCCAGGTCGAATATGTCGTTTGAGAAGTTGCAAGTCTGGTTTGTTTGAAGTCATACGGACAGGATACGAGCATGCCAACACGTGTGATCATTGCCGATGATGAACCCATTCAACGCATGGACCTGAAGGATGTCCTCACCAAGCAGGGCTACCTGGTCATTGGTGAGGCCGGTGACGGGCAGAGCGCTGTGAACCTGGCTCGCGAATTGCGCCCGGACCTGGTGATCATGGATATTCGCATGCCCGATATGGACGGCATTGCCGCCGCCGAGATTCTAACGCAGGAACGCATCGCGCCGGTGCTGCTGCTGACCGCCTTTGGCGATCAACCGCTGGTCGAGCGTGCGAAGCAGGCTGGTGTCGTGAATTATATAGTCAAGCCGCTCCGCGAGAGCGAGGTGGCCCCGGCCATCGAGGTGGCACTCGCCCGCTACAACGAGTTCCGCGCGATGGAAGGGAAGGCGAAGGAGCTGAGCGAGCAGCTGGAGACACGCAAAGTAGTGGAGCGGGCCAAGGGACTCCTGATGCAGCGTTATGGCCTGTCTGAGCAGGAAGCTTTCCGTAAGATCCAGAAGGCCAGCATGAACAACCGCAAGTCGATGCGCGAGGTTGCGGAGGCCATCCTGCTGACGAACGAGATCAACGAGATGTAGCCTGGCCTGCCGGTCGAGCCACTTGCTGCTGGCTGGCCTGATCTGCAAGCTGACGCCACCCGTGCCGTGCTGGCGGTAGCCTGCGGCTGGCTTTGTGCTGCCTGCAGGGAGAGGGAGCAGCAAGCGAGCGAGCTGGCAGAAGAAGTATGAGAGCAGAGCGAACAGAGAAGGCTCTAGTCGGGGGCGGCACTGCCGCCGTCCCCTTTCCCTCTGGGTTGTCCTCGTTGCGCGTCCCGTGAGGTCGCGTCGGTGTAGGGAGAGCCAGCTGTTTGTCCCGTCCGCCTTCTCCCTCCGGGGCCAGGGCGCCGGGCGAGGCGCGCCGCGTCGGCAAGGCGAGAGCGAGAGGGAGAGAGAGAGAAGCAGAGGCAGCCGAGATAAAGGAAAGAGAAGAAGGGCATCAGACGGGAGCGATGCAGCCGACAGTTTCTGCTACTGAGAACGTTGTGACGGTTGTCGGTATCCGGTTCCGTCCCGCCGGGCGCATTTATTATTTCGATCCCCAGGGACAAACCTATCGCACAGGCCAATATGTGATTGTCGAGACGGTACGTGGGGTGGAGGCGGGCCGCGTAGTGATCCCCGCAAAAAAGGTGGCAGAAAGCGAGCTGAGCGACCCCCTGAAACCTGTGCTCCGCCTGGCAACCGAGGAAGAGCTGCGCATGATGCTCTCCTACAAGAGTAAGGAGAAGGAGGCGCTGGTCCGCTGTGCGCAGCGTATTGCTCAGCACAAGCTTCCTATGAAATTGGTGGAGGCGGAGTATACTTTTGATGGGAGCCGTTTGACGTTCTATTTCACCTCGGATGAGCGCGTCGACTTTCGGGCCCTGGTACGCGATCTGGCAGCTACCTTTCGCACGCGCATCGAGCTGCGTCAGATCGGTGCGCGCGATCAGGCCAAGCTTCAGGGCGGCGTCGGTCCCTGCGGCAAGACGCTCTGCTGCAGCTCCTGGATCAGTGATTTCGGCATCATCTCGATCAAGATGGCCAAGGAGCAGGGGCTGCCCCTTAATCCGGCCAAGATTTCAGGAGTCTGTGGCCGTTTGCTCTGTTGCCTGTCCTACGAGAATGAGAACTATATTCAGGCCAAGAAGCGTATGCCGCAGCTTGGGACAATCCTGGAGACGCCCAGTGGCCCCGGCAAGGTGGTTTCAATCAATGTGCCCAAGGAGACGGTCGAGGTCATGCTGGAAAGCGGGGCGACAATCCAGATTCCTGTCCCCCAGCAGCAAGAGCCAGACCCTGGCCCTGGTTCAGGGCGTGCCTCATCCGTAGGTGGCGGTTGTTGCCAGACCTGCCGACTGAATCCTCACCGTCAGGAGGAGCCTGCGACTTCCAACGCTAGTGCCGGTTGTAGCTGTGGTAGCTCGGGCGCTGGCCCTTGTCCGCGCTGTGGCTCCCAGGGTGGGTGCAGGTCGGGCTGCAGCACCAGCAATGCAACTAGCAATCAGCAACGGGCGGATTAACTTCTTCAGGTGCTGAGAGAGGGAGGCGCGTCTATGTCTTCACAATGGATGGACTCGGGCCAGGCTGATGATCCCGTGGTCAGCGCGATTTGGACAGCCCCGGCCCAGGAACCGCAGGCGCAGGCGGCTTCCGCCGCCCGCCAGGGTCCACTGGCCCCTGATGTCTCAACGTCCGTTTCCGCTCTGTCTGAGACAGAGGCAGACACCGAAGGGCTAGCCGATGATGGCTATCCTTCCTCGCGCTTTGAAAGGCTGTGGCTAGTACTCAAGCAGTTTTCCCCCCTGTTCCTTCCCCTGTTATTTGGCTCTGTGACTTTCTTGCTGCTGACGCCAGCGGCTCTTCATGGAAAAGCCTACCTGTCACATGCTGGCCTGTTACCGGCGGCGCTGATCTTGCTGGCGATTGCCATTCTGCATGGCGTCATGTTGTATTATGCCGCCGATAACGTGGTGCTATGGTCGCTGGCGCTGGCTTGCGGCGTAGGGTTATTCCTCGTGGCTGGCTCCTTTGCGCTCTTCGGTCCCTTGGTCAGTCTGATCCTCTTGGTGCTGATGGTCATGGGCGGGGTCCTCCTGCTGCGCTATCTGCTCCATCCCGTCCCCGAGGGCTATGTCGACCTGGTTTTCGCCTTTGGGCAATATCGGCGCACCCTCTTCCCGGGGCCGAATGTGCTCCTGCCCTGGGAGCGGGTGGCTCAGCGCCTGAATACGCGGCGCACGCAATGGACCTGTCCGTCCCAGGTGGTCCATCTGACCCCCGATGAGGATGTCTATCTCTCGGCGACGATCTGCTACCAGCTGCTGCCAGAAGATGCCTATCTGGCGGTGACCGAGGTCAATGATTGGGAGGCCAGTCTCCAGCAGCTCTTGCTGACGACGATCCAGGCGGTGGTTTCGACCTTCAGTGTGGCTTATTTCCTGGCGCGTCGCTCGCCGGTCTATGGGGCCTCGCCTTATGAGGAGGGGGCTAACAGCTGGGAGGTGATCAACAGCGAGCTGGCTGAGCGTATGCAGGATCAGGTGGCGATCTGGGGGGTGCAGATCCACTGGGTGCATATTCATGATGTGGCGGTGGTGCCGCGTGGCTCGCTGCCGCCCGATACAGACGCGATGGAGACGGTGAAGGCCAGCAAAGCTGAAGCGGCGGACGGCTCGGGTTCATCCCGGGCCGGGGACGACGCTGGTGCGAGCCCGGCAGCTACCGCTCGCGCGGCTGATCCCAGCCCCAGTCTGGGCAAAGCTTCTGAGTCGGGCAATGCTACGGCAGCCCCGCTCTCTCCCAAGACGTTGAAAGAGGAGATCCTGGTCAACACCTATAATGCTGTCCGCGAAGGGCGCATTACCGATCCTGAGACGATTGCCTCGATTGCAGTGCGCTTTGAGACAGTGGCGAACGATCCTGAGCTGAGCCGCCTGGTCAGCTTTGATGCCGCGCGGGCGGCGCGGGCGCTGCGCCAGCGGGCCGAGCTGATTCGCGAGCAGCGGCAGCGAATGCGGGCCTATGCGCCGCAGTATGCCGATCAGACTGAGTTGGAGCGTCCAGGTCGCGAGTAACCGTGTCAGTCGGGGCCTCGCTCTCTCCATGCTGCGGCAGCAAGGAGGGATGATGAAGGGCCAGGCGCGGAAGCGACCGGAAGCGACCGGAAGCGACGGCTGTGCCAGACAGTGCGAGGGCAGAGCTGGTCTTAACCAGCTCTGCCCTCGTTTTCTTCAAGAAGGGCCGCCTCGCTGTCGGTGGCGACTGATGCTGGCTCCCTGGCCTGGCCGTGCCTACTGCTGGAAGATGGTCAAGGGATTGTCAGTAGGCGTGGCGTTGGCTGGCGCGTTAATGGTGACGGGCTGGTTGAACTTGCTGTAGTCCACGGTGGCCGCGGTCTGGGTCGAGAAGACGCCGCTGAGGCTGGGGCTGCTGGTGGTCGGTGTGGTCTGCAGCAGCTTGTTCAGGTCGATGTCCATCTTCAGCGTGATCCCCAGTTCGTGGACGTAGAAGCTCTGTTCATCGATCCAGAGTTCCAGGTCGGCCTGTTGCAAAGTTGTGACCTGCTCAATCTGCTGCAGGTCGCTCTGGCTGAGGCCGCTGGGCAGCTGCTCAAAGGAGTTGAGCAGGTCTTTGAGGGCATCCTTGCCGAAGCTAACGCTGATGTGACGCAGGCTCTGACCGTGGAGAGGCTGATCTCCGTGGTCGGTCAGCTGAGCTTTCTGCGCGAGTGTGAGCAGACGGCTGTACTGATCGCTGTTGGCCGCTTCCAGAAAGCTGCTCGTGCCGGTCAGGCTGCTTTGCTCCAAAACGTACCACTGGCCCTGCTTGTTCTGGATATAGACCTTCCCATCTTTGACGATCTCGTTCAGCTGCAGGTCCGTGCCGAGGCCAGGTATGCTTAGCTTCATCTGGGCCGAAGCCTGACCTGGAAAGATCTCGTCGCCACTGCCTTGCAGTGACAGAGCCAGGTTACTGGGCAGGACACTACTCTGGCTGGTTGGCGTGGCTGTTCCCTGACTCTGCATCTGGAGGTTTTCCGTCACGGAAAAGTCCATATGCGCTGTCTTCAACTTTTGCATGCTTGCAATAGCCTTCTGCAGAACCTGTCCAGCTGTAATTTTACTGCTGTTGCTGCTAACGCTGGCACCTCCGCAGGCACTGAGCAGAAGTGTCAGGCCGAGCAAACCAGCGAGAAGCGAGCTGGTCGATAGCCGGCGGATGAGCATGGCAAGCTCCTTTCGTTGAGGATCAGGTGTTCCGTGGAAAAATAAACGTGCAATAGGGTCTTCCATAAAATTGGAAACTTTTCCCTGCTCTGTTTGCTCATAAGCTTGCAATGCTCTCACGCGCTGACCTGTCCTGGAGCATATTGCGTCTCAAGCAGGCGCAGACGATGAGCGGCACGGACAGGAGCGCAGCAGCGACCTGTCCGTGCCGCTCCGCTCACCATCTACGTATGATGGCTTTGCTGATTCCGCCTTTAGCCGGGGCAAGGCGCTGGCGACCTTGGGGTTAGCTGCTCTGGAAAATGGCGCGGGGGTCGTCGGTTGGCGTGGCGTTCGCCGGGGCCGTGATCGTCACGGGCTGGTTGAACTTACTGAGATCGGCGCTGCTGTTGAAATTTACCACGAGGGTCGGGGGCAGCAGCGCGGTCGCCACGCCGGCGATGGGCGTCTGCAGACCGCTGGTGTCGGCGTTCATAGCGAGTTTGAGCTGCACGCGGTGCAGGTAGAACTGCGTTTCGTCGATCCAGAGATCGAGTGTGGCCTGGAAGCTGCGCGTATGGTCGATCAGGCTGTTGAGGTTTTGGCTGCCCAGCAGATTGCTGAGCTGCGTGTTGCTCGTGAGCAGTTGGCGCAGGCCCTCTCTGTCAAGGACGGCGCTGATATGGCGCAGGCTTTGACCATTGAGGGTCTCGTCGCCGTGATCGGTAATGCTGCTGTGCAGTGCCAGGGCCAGGAGAGCGTTGGTATCTGGCTTCCAGCCGGCGAGAAGGTTGCCTCCGGCTGCCTCCAGTCGGGAGGCGTCGATGACATACCACTGACCGTTTGGGTTCTGCAGGTAGACCTGCTGGCCGATAGTAATCTCCGCCAGGCTGGTGGTCTGGTTGAGCGTTAGATGAAGAGCCTGGCGACCGTCGGTCAACGATTGCTGCCCATTGCCTGCCAGATTGAAGCTCAAGCTGATCAGGGGGGTGGCGCTGGCCGTGGCTGACGGGGTGGCGGTAGCTGGCGCTGGCGTCGTACCGCCGGCAGCGCTGGCCGTGGCCTGAGTGGTACCCTGCAGCGTGCCACTGGCTGTGAGGCTAAAGGCCAGGCTCTTCAGCTTCTGCATGGCCTGGCTGCTCTTCTGCAAGACCTGGCCGACAGGCAGTTGACTGCCCTGCTGCACCGGTGTCAGGCTCACCTGGCAGGCGCTGAGGGCGAAGACCAGACTCATCCCCAGGAGCAGCAGGCTCAACACTGCTCGGTGACCTCGTCTCAATCTGCCCCTATATAGAAAGGATGGAATGTGTCGCATGAAAGACCCCTCCGTCTGTGCTGTCCTGTTCCTCTATTAGGAGAGCGCGGAGCTGGTGCTTCCCGCGAGCGTCCTGGCGAAGCTGCCTGCTGCCTCGTCGGGAGCAGAAGCCCGCTGTGCATCTTCTCTCGCCTTCCTTCCTCTGACACGCTGTGAGGCGATGCTGTGTTTCAGACGCGGGCATGGTATAATGCGCCTGGGAGCTACCGCTTTCGGCCTCGCAAGGGAGAAACAACAACCATAAACTTGTTCCTGAGCAGGGTTTTTATTCCTTCGTTGGACATCCTTCGCCTCTCTCCGCAGTTCTCTAGTGAGGGGAAGGAAGGACGCACCTCGCCGGCAGGAGAGGGAGAGCGGGAGAGAAGACGGCTGCAAACTTGTTGGAAGAAGAGCAGAGCAGAAGGCTAGCGGCATGTTGATTACTCGTCTTGAGCTGGAGAATATCAAGAGCTATCGTCGCCTGGCCGTCGAGTTCCGACGTGGGACGACGGCTATTCAGGGAGCGAATGGGGCTGGTAAGACCACGCTGGTCGAGGCCATTGGCTTTGCCCTCTTTGATGCCTTGCCCTATAAGCATAGCCAGTTTGTGCGCGAGGGCGAAAAATATGGCCTGATTCGCGTCCACCTGCTGGGCAATGACGAACGACGCTATATTGTCGAGCGCCGCTGTGGCGCCAGCGCCTACTGGCAGCTCTACGATTGCGAGGCCGACTATCGCCTGGAGCAACGCACCGATGTGCTCGATAAGCTACATGAGCTGTTCGGCATTGAGCGCGAGCGTCCCCTGCCGACGCTCTTTCAGGATGCCCTCGGCGTGCCGCAGGGCACCTTCACGGCGATCTTTCTGGAGGCGCCGGCCAAGCGCAAGAAGACCTTCGATGAGCTGCTGCAGATCGAGGACTACCGCCTCGCCTCCGATTATTTGCGCGAGGTCCAGAATTACTATAAGGATCAGATGCAGCAGCAGCAGCGGGAGATTCAGCGCCTCAGCTTTGAGACACGCGACCTGGATCAATGGCGGCAGGAGCTGGCCCAGGCCCGCCAGGAGGAGCAGCGCCAGACGGAGCTGATTGCCACTGGCACGCGCCGGTTGGAAGAGGCGGAGAACCACTACGCCCTCTTGCAGCGTCAGCGCGACGAGCTGCTCGACCTGCGCCACCGCTTCGAGCAGGCCCAGCTGAGGCGCGAGGCCGCTCGTCAGCGCTTGCGCCAGTGCGAGCAGGAGCTGGCCCTGGCTCGTCAGGCCCAGGCTCAGGTCGAGGCCAACCGTACGGCCTATCTGACCTATCAGGAAGCGGAGGCCGCCCTCCAGGAGCTGCGCCAGGCCGAGCGCCAGCGTAACACCCTACGCCAGCAGCAGGCGGCCCTGCAGCGTCGCCAGGCTGGCCTGAGCGCCAACAAGGCTCACGTGGAGGCCGCCCTCAAGGAGATCGAGCAGGCGCGCCAGCGTGTAATCGAGCTGTCACCCCTGGCGGACCGGCAGCGCGAGCTGGAGCGCCGACGCGAGGAGCTGCGCCAGCAGGTTCAGCGCTATGATGAGCTGGTGGAGGAGGGGCGCAGCCTGCGCCGTCAACAGGAACAGCAGCTGAAGCGATTGCAAGACGTGCAGCATCAGCTGAGCGAGATTGAGCCGTTGCAAGAGCTGGCTGGCCGGCTCCCTGAACGCATCACTCTCCTGACCCGGCTTCAGGCTCGCCTTTCGGAGCGCAGCCAGAAGCAGCATCTGCTCCAAGAGAAGCTGGAGACCTTGCGTCAGAAGGAAGAGGAGCGCGCCAAAACCGCTGAGCGCCTGCGAAGCCTGGAGGAGACGATCGCCGCGGTCGAAGCCCATCGCGAGGAGGTGGCGACTCTGCCCGCCTTGCGCGAAGAGCAGGCCCAGCTGACGGCCCGGCGCTATCGTCTGGAGGGCAACATCGATGGCTATCGTGAGTCGTACAGCCGTTCGCGCGGTGGCCTCTGTCCTCTGCTCCATGAGCCATGCCTCAATATTCGCCAGAAGGGTCTGGCTAGCCTGGAATCCTATTTCGAGCAGCTTATCGCCGGCGACGAGGCCCAGCTTGTCGACCTGCGCCAGCAACAGCAGGAGCTGGAGGAGCAGATCGCCAGGCTCACTGTCTATGCTCAAGAATATGAGCGCCTGGGCCACTATCGGGCGCAGCAGAGCGAATGTGCGGAGCGCCTGCGCCAACTGGCCGGTGAACTGTTGCGCTTACAGCGCGATGTCGACGATCTCCGACAGGACCTCGCTGAGCTGCAAAACCTGGGCCAGGAGATCGCTCAGGCCGAGCAGGCGCGGCGCGAAAGTGAACTGGCAGATCAGCGCGTGCGGGCTTTGCCGGCCCTACGGACGAAAGTGGAACAGCTTGAGGAGCAGCTAAAGCTGCTTGAGGAGCAGCTGGTGGAGCGCCGGCAGCAGGTGCAGCAGCTGCAGGGTGTCCGCGAGCGCCTCAAAGAAGTTGAGGCCCAACTGACAGAGCTAGATGATCCCGCTGGCCAGATTCGCGGCCTCTTGACCGCCATTGAACGTGAGCCGCACCTGCGCGAGCAGCTTGCTGAGCTAGTCCAGCAGGAGACCAATCTGGAGCGAGAGCTAGAGGCGCTGACTGAGCGCCTGGCGGCATATCAGGACCTCGACGAGCGCCTTGCTGAGCAGGAGAGCCGGCGTCAGCGTGCTCAAACTGGCTATCAAGCCTATCTGGCCCATGAGCAGGGAGCGCGTCAGTTGCCGCAGCGTCAGCAAGCCTACGAGCGAGCCACCGTCGACTATCAGGAGGCCGAACAGGAGTTGCAGCAGGCCGAGCGTGCCTATCGCCAGGCCCAGATCGCCTTTGATGAAGCCGAGTTCCAGCGTACTGACGAAGAGATCAAGAAGCTCAGAGCGGATCTCAAAGGCTATACCACCGCCCTCCAGCATACGCGCAGTCGTATCGCCGAACTGGAAGTGCGCATCCGCCAGGCTGAGGCGCTGCTCACCGCTCTGGAGGCTGCGCAGCAAGAATATCGCACCCTCGAAGAGCTGACCAGCATGACTGACCTCTTCCGCCAGCTGCTCAAAGAGGCCGCTCCGCAGATTCTGCGGGCCCGTCTGGCCGAGATCTCCGCCGAAGCCAATCGCATCTTTGGGGAGATCATGGGCGATCGCAGCGCGCAACTGAGCTGGCAGGACGACTACGAGATTGTCGTCCGCAATCGCAGCGCCACGCGCACCTTTGCTCAGCTCAGCGGTGGTGAGCAGATGAGTGCTGCCCTGGCCGTGCGCCTGGCTCTGCTCAAAAAGCTCTCCAACCTGACCATCGCCTTCTTCGATGAACCGACTCAGAATATGGACAGCACCCGCCGCACCAATCTCGCCGAGCAGATTCGGCGCGTCCGCGGCTTTGACCAGCTCATCGTCATCAGCCATGACGATACTTTTGAGCAGGGTCTGGACAGCCTGATTCGCCTGCGCAAAGAAAACGGCGAGACACGCCTGGTCAGTGACGAAGAGTGGCAGGCAGCCTTTGAGCAGGAGGAGGAACACGCTCATGCTCCATAAGGGCAAGCTCCTGGCCGCTCTGGCCAGCAAACGAGACCAGTTCATGCTCTATGGTGGAACCTACAGCGATCAGTTGGGGGCCTATCGTCATGTACTAGAGACACTTTATCGCCGCTACCGCTCAAGTGCTCATCTAGAGCAGCACCTGCCACCTGATGGGCAAGATCTGCCACCGGCGGGTGCGCGTCCGACGATCGAATTCGATCGCTGGCTGGTCCAGGCCACCCAGGAGGACTATCACGGTCCCGTCTTTCGCTTCGCCGAACGCTTCGCCAACCACGAGCAGGCGCGGCAGTGGGCGGAGTGCATCGAAGGGATTACAACGCTAGCCGTTGACGGCAGTCAGCTTCAGCCCTGGCGCGATGCCTCGATCCCCGTCGCCCTGGTCCAGATTGGCCTGTTTGTCAATCCTCACCAGCGCGGACGTCCCTACGTCAAAGACGTGCGCCTCGAGGTGCTGACACCCGATGAGATCCTGGAAGAGGCGCCTAGCGAAAGCGCCGATCCCAGTGGCTACCCCTACTCGGAACTGCAGGTCTCGCTGCGTCGCTTCCAGCTCGAAGTCGAGACTCTCTGTAGCCAGATGGAGCAGCTGGCCCGTCAGCGTCGGCCTGACGAACCCGCTCACAGTCCGGTCGTCTTCTTCGATGGTTCCCTGGTTGTTTCCTTCGCCCTGACCATGCCCAGTCCCTACCGCGAGCGCTACATCGCCGGCGCTGTTTCCCTGCTGCAGGCTTCCGAGCGCTTCCGCGTACCCTTGATTGGCTACGTCGACACCAGCTACGCGCGCGATATCATCACCATGCTCTTGCGCCTCGACGCTATGCAGCCCCAGCCGCTGCTGCGCGAGACCAAGCGCATTCACGATGCCCTGCTCTGGCAAGGGCGCCTGCGTTGGGGCGATCGCACGCCGGCCATGATCTGTGCCCGTGGGGATGTCCTCGACCACTATGGACCCTATCGCGAGCGCATCGCCTTTTGCTATCTGCAGGCAGTGAGCCAGCGCCCGCCAGCCCGTCTGGAATTCCCGCGCTGGATTGTCGACGAGGGCCTGCTTGATCCCGTCATCGATGTCGTGCGAGCCGAGATCATCGCCGGCGGCCAGGGCTATCCCTATGCCATCGAGACTGCCGACGCTGTCGCCGTCATCACTCTCCAGGACCGCAACGAGTTCTATGCGCATTTCCAGCAATTTATCGAGAGTCAGGGCCTGAGCTTCACCTTCTCCTCCAAGGCCCTGAGCAAGAGCCGCCGGCGCTGAGTGGCGCTGTCACTCTGAGGAGAAAGCGGGGCTTATGGCGAACCTGCTGTGTGGCCTGCTCACTCGATCCTGGCCCCAGCGGGCCGGCATCGATGTGATATGATAAAGATGTTTAGTGCTTGTGTGGTTCATTTCGCTGGAGAGGATGTCATTTTCGAAGCGCTATCATCTATGTCGCAACTAGCATCGCGGACAGCCAGCTATAAGCTGACCTGTCGCTGTGGCCATAGCTTTGAGTGCCAGATCTATGAATATGTCAACGTCGCGCGTGATCCCCAGCTGCGCTATGCCGTCCTGGCGGGTCGTCTCAACGTAGTCACCTGCCCTGCCTGTGGGCGGCGAGCTCAGGCGCGGCGACCGTTCGTCTACTCCGATCCGCCCAATCACCTGCTTGCCTATGTCCATCCTCGCGACAACGTGCCGCGAGAAGGGCGCGAGCTGATCGAGGCCAAATTGCGCGACGTCTACGAGCGCGTGGCTCAGCGGCCAGGAGAGGCGGGAGAAGGGCCGGGCTCAGCTGTGGAACAAGGAGCGGAGACGCCAGATGAGGGAGAGATGGCCGCCTCCCTCGCCGCCGCTGTGCGAGGGGCGAGCGGGGAGATCCCGCCCCTGCAGGTGATTTTTGGCCTGGACCAGCTGGCTCTCCTGATCAACGCCGGCCTGAGCCAGGATGAGCGCCTTGGCAAAATTGCCCTGCGCACTCAAAGCCGCAGCACCGCTCAACGCGGCCAGATGTTTGACATTGCCCGACGCCTGGCACGTGAGATGCAGTGTATTGTGGAAGAGGAGGAGCAGGGAGAAACCTACACGGTTTGGCTCTATGGGCCACGCCGCCAGATCGGAGCCATTATGCGCGCGTTGGCCCCCAGGGGGTGACGAAGGACGATGATTACAGTTGGTGTCCTGACGATCAGCGATGGTGCCGCCCACGGGACGCGCCAGGATACAAGCGGTCAGACCATTCGCTCTCTCGTGGCGCAACTGCCCGAGGCAGTGGTGAGCGCGACCGCTATTGTCCCCGATGAGCGGGAGCAGATCGAGGCCGTGCTGCGCTCCTGGTGCGACGAGCAACGGCTGAACTTAATTCTGACAACAGGCGGCACCGGCCTGGCTCCACGTGATGTGACCCCCGAGGCCACCAAGGCCGTTATAGAGCGTGAGGCTCCGGGCCTGGCCGAGGCCATGCGTGCCGCCAGCCTGCAACATACACCCTTTGGTATGCTCTCACGGGGAATCGCCGGTACGCGTGGGCAGACGCTCATCGTGAACCTGCCAGGTAGCCCCAAGGCCGTTAAAGAATGCCTGGAAACAATCCTGCCTGTTCTGCCGCATGCGATCAATCTATTGACCGGCGGCCCCAGCGAACACTAACCGTGGCAGCGAGCGCGCCCGCCGGGTAATCTGTTGATCAAGGCTGCTCGCTCCAGCTGCTGTCTGCCCTGGGTAGGGAGCGAGCGAGACTCAGGGCTGTTGGAGGTCGCCCCGGCTGGTAGTGAGGGGCCGACGGCGCTGCTGAGCGCTCGCCCTCGGAGCGCCTGCCCAGGGAGAGGATGGAAAAAGCCGCAGCTTGGCAGCCACCAGGAAAAAAATAGAGACCTCAGTCATGCGGGCAAGAGCCAGACACTACCCTGGTCACAGCGATGCCATCTTTGCCCTGGCCTGGTCACCGGATGGCCGGCTCCTTGCCTCGGCTGGACGCGACGGAAGCGTGCGCCTCTGGCAGTCGTCCCAAGATGGCATATTTGAACCCATTGCCGCCTACACAGGCCACAGACAGTGTATTCTCTCCCTGGCCTGGTCCCCCGATGGCCGCCTGCTTGCTTCGGGGGACACTGCCGGAGCCGTCCACCTATGGGAAGTCGCCTCGCCTCACCGTTGCCTGCTCATCTACCGTGGGCATCGTCGCTTTGTGCGCTCCCTGGCCTGGTCTCCCAACGGCGACTATCTCATCTCGGGCGGCGACTACGGCGACAGCAGCCTCCAGCTCTGGGAGAGCCGCAGCGGACGCTGCCTGTTCTGCGATCGTCAACAATACCGGCTCTTTGCCGTCGGCTGGTCCCCTTGTGGGGAGCGGCTGCTCAGCGCCAGCTTTGACGGCTACGTAGACATCTGGACCGTCGACGCCGACGGTTCCACCTCCTCACTCCGAGCCGAGCGCTCCCTGCGCTTCAGCGAGCATGGCCGGCCCATCTACTGCGCCGCCTGGTCGCCGGATGGTCAGCTAATCGCCTCGGGCGGAGCCGACAACCGGGTGCTGGTCTGGCGACCGCAGACGCCCGATCCCCAACTCATCACCAGCTACCGTGGCCACCGTCGTCCCCTGAAAGCGCTGGCCTGGTCGCCGGATGGCCAGCTCCTCGCCTCCGCTGGCGACGACTGCTCTCTCCTACTCTGGCAAGCCAGCAGCGGCGCCACTCTGCTCAGCTACAGCGAGCACCGGCGTTGGATTCGCTGTCTGGCCTGGTCCCCCCAGGGTAGGCAGATTGCTTCTGCCAGTGATACACTGATACATATCATAGACATAGATGTAGATTAGCTCAACAGTAGCAACAACGGGACCTGAGTCACAGTCATTCCGGACACGAGCGTGCGAGAATCAACGATGTTCAGTGAAGATGCCAGCAGGGGGCAGGAGCGCATCATGCGCCGCCGTGAAAGCAATCTCGACCTCTTCCGAGAGGCCGAGGAGGTCAACGAGCTCAGCGATGGCTACGCCTTTCGCTTCAGCGACACGCGAGAGCAGCTCACGGCCATTCTGGCGCTTATCAGCATTGAGCGCGAGTGTGCTCCCCTGCTTACCTTTGAGTTGCAGTTTGCACCGCAGCGCGGGCCGCTCTGGCTGCGCATTCGCGGGCCGGAAGGGGTTAAAGCCTACATCAAGAATGGACTAAGCTCCCCCCGGCGTCTCACCTGAGCGTCGAGCGGTGCGCGTCGAGGCGGTGTGCGTCAGACAGGAAGGAGCGGGAACAATGGCGACCCGAGTCTACCCAGAGAAAAGAGGGCTGCTGCAAACCAGCGACCGCCCTGATCCCGCCTGGCTGGAGGTGGTCACCACCCTCATCCCGCCCGGCGGCAAGCTTGTGCTCGATCTTGGTTGCGGCAATGGTCTCTACACCCAGGCCCTGGCCGATCTGGGGGCCGCCTATGTCATCGGCCTCGACAGCGCTGAAGAGCAGCTAGAACAGGCGCGTCAGCGCTGCGCGAGTTATCGCAACATCGAATTTCTGCGCGGGAACGCCCTGGCCACCGGCCTGCTGGCCGAGCGCTACGACATCGTCTTTATGCGCGCTCTGTTGCGCGATCTGCGCCCGACAGAGCTGCGCCCCTGCTTCATCGAAGCCTATCGCCTGCTCAAGCCTGGTGGTAGCCTGCTCATCCAGGACCAGACCCCCGAGGATCTCCTGGAGCCGGGCAGCAAAACCCATATCTGGGGCTATCTCTTTGCCCGCTATCCACGTCTCGTCGACCAACGTGTCCTGGCCCGCTGCCAGCGCGAAGAGGTGCGCCAGATCATGCAAGACGTCGGCTTTCGCGACATTCAGCAGCGCGCGCTTTGGGAGACGCGCGGTGTCTATCCCAACAGCAGCGCCCTGGCCGAAGAGCTGGTGAGCTACGTGCTGAACGCCCCCCTTTACGAAATGAGTGAAGAGGAGGTCAACGAGTTGCTCGCCTACATCGCCTTTCTTGAAGAGCACCTGGCCCGGCACGAGCAGGCCGGCGGCGAGATTATCGCTCAGGAGTGCTGGACCCTCTGGCTCGGGCGCAAAGGCGAGTAGCATCAGGCCTGGCCTGGCCAGGCCAGGCCAGGACCCCTATCTCAACCTCCAGAGGCGAGTCAGGCCAGCAGCAAGCCGATAATGGGCAGCAACCCTGGTCCGGGGCGGGGCCGGCTCACTCCCCTCCTGGCTCGCCTCTCTGCTCTGGCTCAGATCAAGAAGCGTCCATTTTCATAGCAAAGCTGGCCGTCGGCATACACGCGGCCCTCGCGCAGATCGTTCACCATATCCCAATGGATCGTCGACTGATTCCGTCCGCCGCTCTCTGGCAACGAGGCCCCAAGGGCCAGGTGCATCGTCCCCCCAATCTTCTCATCAAATAGCGTATTACAGGTAAAACGCTGAATATTGTAATTCAATCCGAAAGCCACCTCACCGACGGTGCGGGCGCCTGGATCGACATCGAGCATGGCCTCCAGAAAAGCCTGGTTCGTGCGGGCCGTAGCCTTCACCACCCGCCCCTCTTCGAAGGTCAGGCTTAGTCCCTCAACCGCGTGGCCTTGATAGAAGGCCGGATAGCTAAAACGAATGGTACCCGAGACCGAATCCTCAATCGGGCCGGTGAAAACCTCGCCGTCGGGGAAATTCACCTTGCCGGCACAGTTAATCCACTGGCGGCCCCCCACGCGCAGCCGTAGATCGGTTCCAGGGGCCACAATGTGCAACTCATCGTGCTGTCTCAGAAAAGCCGCGATGCGCTGTTGCTCCTCGTAGACCCGGCGCCAGGCCCCGATCGGATCAGGCGCATCCAACATGCCAGCCGTAAAGACAAATTCCTCATAGGAGCTCAGAGACATGCCGGCGTCCTGCGCATAAGCGTGCGTTGGAAAGAGCGTACCGCACCAGCGGGCCTCGCCGTTGGCCTCACGCTCCAGCCTGCGACTCACTAACGCCTGACGCGCTCGCTGGTAGAGAGCCAGGCGCTTGGGATCAACCGAAGACAATGCGCGCGTATTCTCTTCGCCCCAAACGTAGAGGCGGGCCGTATATTGCTCGACGCGCAAGCGATCCAGCTCGGAGACATAGGTCAGCTGCTCGTCGCTGCCCTCGCGTAGCAGCAGCTCGATCAACTCCGGCTGCAGAGTCTCCACCGCCACCACATAGGCGCCAGTGCGGATCGCCTCGCGAAAAACCTCGCGGGTCAGCGGAAAGGCTGCGATAGGAGCCTGGATCAGCAATCGATCGCCGGGTTTCAGCTCCAGCGAGTAGTGGACAAGCACCTGAGCCAGCTTCTGATGACGTTCGTCGGCCATGAAAAGAACTCCTCTCTGTTCTGTTCTACAAGCAAGAATCAGCATGCCTCAAGCCGGAAAACTGGCAACGGTGAGGGGCGGGCGCAGCAGTGCTCAAGCATAGCTCTCCCCAAAATATATGATGACGTGCATGCCCCTCGGCGCGCAGCGAGGGGTCGTGTAGATGCGGTTGCCAGCTTGCCCTGTCTCATCTGCTCAACAACAAGTAGTATAGAATTTCTGCACCAGCGCGGCGTCCGTTGAGGTTCCTGCTTATGGGGACGGAGTGCTGCAGGGCCGTGCGTGGATGCTCTCTTTAGGAGCGATACAGTGGGCGGACGCTTGCCAGAATACCGCCCTTGCTCTATCATACTACAAGAACACGAGACGCAACCGGTGGCACTCTGCAAACGAGCAAGGACCGTTCCATTTCAGCCAGCAGGCAGGAAGGAAAGACCATAGATTCTCATGGCGACACTGCTCAAGCAATCACAGCGTGGCGCCGCGTCCCGTCGAGCGCGGCCCTCCTCGAACAAGAAACGGCCTGCCGCGCCCCGGCTCAGCCCTGGCCAGCGCCTCAAGAAGCGTCTGACCTACGCGATGAAGCATCCTCTTGACGCTCTCTGGGGCTGGCTCAGCTCGGTGCGCACAGCTATTTTTTTGATCGTCTGTATCATCGTCGTCTGCATCCTGGGCATCTACTTTCCGCAGGCGCCGGGCGAAGTGCTCAATGACCCGACGGCCTATCAGGCCTGGCTGCAGCAGAACGCCCTGCCGCAGTACGGTTCGCTGACGCCCATCTACGACTGGCTCCATTTCTTCACCATCTTCTCAAGCTGGTACTTTATGCTTCTGCTGGGCGTACTGGCGCTCAGCATCGTTGTCTGTACCCTCAATCGCGCCCCGGCCATCTGGCAAAACTTTGCCCATCCGCTCATCCGGCGCAGCGACCGCTTTTATCAAAACGCCCTGGAGCGAGCCAGCTTCAGCCATCCCGAGGCTGTGGCCTGGACCAGCGCCGCCCTGCGGCGTCGCGGCTATCGTGTGCGCAGCGAGAGCGACAGCGTAGACAACTGCGAAGTCACCTATCTCTACGCCAACAAGAACACCTGGGCCACCCTTTCCACCTTCGTCTTCCACGCCTCGCTCGTGGCGCTCTTGCTGGCGGGCATGATCAGCCAGTGGCACGGCTTCCCACTCAACAGCCCGGCGCGGCGCATTTTGCCGGCTCCCATCATCAGCCTCAGCGATGCCCTGGCAGGCTTCAGCTTCGACCAGGCTTTGCCGACCGGTGAGAGCGCCGTCGTCTACCCGCGCGGCACCCCTCACAACATCAGCTTTCGCGTCAACCATTTCACCGCGCGCTTTGATCCTCAGACTGGCCAGCCTGTCGATTACGTGACCGACCTGAGCGTCTACCGTGATGGCGAGCTGGTGGCCCATAGCGACCATCTGCGTGTCAACGACCCGCTGACCTACGACGGCATCACCTTCCATCAATCCTCACTGGTAGCCTCAGCGGTCATCACCATCACCGATGCCCAGGGCAACGTCCTCTATCACGATGCCGTCATCCTCGATAGCAGCAGCACCCTGCCCTCGGGCAACGGCGTCGTCGACTATGCACGCGGTATCCCCATCGGTGGCACCAACTACACGATGGGGGTCTTCTTCATTCATGCAGAAGGGCAGCATTTGTCCCAGATTGCCCATCCCGTGCTGCTCATCGCCATTGGCACCCCGGGCACCAGCAATAACGAAGACAAAGCCCTGCTGCGTCTCTCGCCCGGACAGAGCGGCAAGAGCGTCGACGGTCAGTGGACCATCAGGCTCGACGCCGCTAGCGACGCCACCGTCTTGCTGGTCACTCGCGACGCCGGGTCTCCGCTCGTCTGGCCGATTGCCGTTGTCCTGGTGCTCAGCCTGTGTATCACCTTCTACTTCCCGCAGCGACGCATCTGGCTGCGCATCCGCGGCGACCAGGTTGAAATGGCAGCCCTGCGCGAACACTTCACCAACATCCGTACCGATCTCCTGGGCATCGCGCGCGAGGCCCGGGCCTCAGCAGCTCGCCGGGAGCAGCGTGAGCGAGCGCCCGAGGAGGCTCGCCCCTCCCATGCCTTATCAAGCAAGCAGTAAATGCCAGGGCTTGGGGACGGCGTTCAGGAGGACAGCGCTGATAGAAGCGGCCATTGACAGTGATTCACAATTGATATATCCTAGCGTTAGAAACACGTCCTTGTCCTGCAACACAGAGGCAAGAGCAAGCAGCAGGGGTCACAAGGTTCGTAGCCCTGTCCATCCGCAAGAGGATGCTGCAAGCAAGAAAGGAACAAGCGTATGAAGCTCACAATGAAAGGCGACTACGGACTACGGGCCATGCTTGACATGGCGGCCTACTATGGACAGGGACCGGTTGAAAGTGCGGATATTGCCAGTCGGCAGTATATTCCTGAGCATTACCTTGATCAGATCCTGATGGCGCTCCGCAAGGAAGGGCTGGTCAAGAGTGTGCGCGGTCCCAAGGGTGGGCATATGCTGGCAAGGCCGCCCTCTCAGATTACCATGGCCGAGGTCGTGCGGGCCCTGGAGGGCTACGTGCCGCCGATGAAATGTTTGCCTTCGCCTGGTGTCTGTGAGCTGTCACCAGGCTGTGCTTTGCGCGAGGTCTGGCAGAAAATCGACGAGATGACCTGGCAAATTCTGCTCTCGACGACCATCGAGGAGCTGGCGCAGCGCCATCGCACTGGCGCCGCTGCAGAGACCATGTACTATATCTAGCCAGTCCGGGCGGGGCGAGCTGTCGCTTCTGGGAGTGGCAGGCTGATGGGTGGTGGGTGGGGGAGCAGGTTGGTGGCCTGGGCTGGGCATGTGCAGCAGCAGGCGGGCGGCAGTTGTCCGCTGGCCTGAAGGGGAAGGGTAGTAAGACGTGGTTGTTCCCGTGCAAAAAGCGAAGAAGACGAAGGTAATCGCTCTGGTAGAGGACGATCCGCGCCTCATCGAGATGGTTCAGGCGGTCATCACGACCGTTAGTTCCTGGCAGCTGCACGTCTTCCCCGATGGGCAGGAGGCTCGTGAGCATTTGCCCAACATTGGGGCCGATTTGATCCTACTCGATGTAGGTTTGCCCAACCTCGACGGCGTCTCCCTCTACAGGATCTTGCGCGGCCATAGTCAAACCAGGCATATCCCAATTATTGTCATCACCGGTAGCTACGAGTGGGAGCTGCATCGCATGGGCTTGCATACGGGTTTAATGCTGCGCAAACCCTTCAGCGTGCAAGAACTCCTCTTTCTCATGCGCGCCCTGCTCGCCGAGGAGCCGGAGCAAGCCGAGCCAGCAGAAGACTAGGTGAAACAGGCAAGCAAGCAGGTAGGTAGGTGAACATGGCGCGCTGGCCCAAGGATGCAACAGAGCTGGTCGGTCGCACCCCGCTGGTTGAGCTAAAGCGTTTTGCTGCTTCCTGCGGTGCTACTGTATTGGCCAAGCTAGAGATGTTCAGTCCTGGTGGCAGCCTCAAGGATCGTCCAGCTCTCAAGATGATCTGCGAGGCGGAGACGCAGGGTCTCTTGCGTCCTGGGGGGATCATCACCGAGCCAACGAGCGGGAATATGGGCATCTCCCTGGCCTGGATCGCCGCCGCCCGTGGCTATCGCTGCATCCTGACCATGCCCGACACCATCAGCCTGGAGCGTCGTCTGCTCCTGCGTCGCCTTGGGGCCCAGGTGATTCTCACGCCAGGCAACCAGGGGATGCGTGGCGCCATCAACAAAGTGATCGAGCTGCGTACCTCCCTGTCAAACGCCTGGTATCCCCAGCAGTTTTATAATCAAGCCAACCCTCGTGCTCACCGCGAGGGCACTGCCGTTGAGATCTGGGAAGACACCGGCGGGGCCGTTGATATGGTAGTGATTGGCGTCGGCACTGGTGGCACCCTGACCGGGGTCGCCGAAGGTCTGCGTGCTCGCAAGCCAACGGTAGAGGTAGTAGCCGTCGAGCCAGCGGCCTGCGCCATCCTCTCGGGTGGGCGTCCCGGGCCGCATCGCATTGAGGGCCTTGGAGCGGGTTTCATCCCCGACACCCTGCGCGTCGATCTGATCGATCGCGTCATCCCCGTCAGCGATCATGATGCCGTAGCCACCGCGCGCACCATCATGGAGCAAGAAGGCCTCTCTGTCGGCATCAGCAGTGGGGCTGTAGCCTGGGCTGCCCTCCAGGAGGCGCGCAAGCAAGAGAACGAGGGCAAGGTCATCGTGACCATCTTCCCCAGCGCCGCCGAGCGCTATCTGCATACGATCCTCTTCGACGATCTGCGCGTCTAACAGCGCCGCTTGCCGGCTTCGGCAGGAGCACTGGATAGGAAGGCCCCTGATGAACGATGCTGGCGGCGCGTGACACAGAGTGAGGCAGCCTCAGCAAAGCGGATGCACTAAGATCGCTCCCGATCAGCTCTGTCAACTGCCTGCTCATGAGACCGAAGTCCCGCCTGATTCGTCTTAAACCATAGCGGCTGTGACCAGCCTCCAGGCGATTGCCAGGAAGTGCCAGGTCGACTCAGCGCGACTCGTCGGAAAAGCCCTGGCGGGCCGCGGCGCCTTGTCTGGTCTCCCGACCTGAAGCAGGCGCGGCGCCGACCTGACGGCAGATCTGCAACGCTGGCCAGCCGAGATGTTTTTGCTGCACATGGGGAGGGATGGTACGCGCGATGTCAACAATTGCTCAACATCAAAGCGGGACAGAGGTCCAACGCTTTCATCTCAAGCGCTCTGCCTATGTGCGCAACAGCCTGCTCGCTCTCTTGACGGCGGTGACCTTCCTACTGGTGGCGGCGGGGTTGGTAGGGGGGGGACGCTGGCTTTGGGGAAGCTACGGGCATACCTTCACGCCCTATCTGAAGTGGCAGGATGCCCTCCTGGCGTTGGTGGTCTACCTTACCCTGAGCGCCCTGGCCGGCTGCCTCATGAGCCTGCGCTATCTCTATGCTCTGCAGATGGGCTACCGCCGGGAAATGCTGCTCATTGACGAGCAGAGCCTGACGGTGCGCGATTTATCGCATAAGAACCTGGGCAGCATCTTCTGGATGATCGGTACAACCCTGCTCTGCTTTCTGGTGGTTCTGGGGGGCCTGATCCCGCTGATCCTACTGGGCTGGGTGCAGACCTGGGCCGACCCCGTCCTGACAACGCTGGGCACCGCTCTGCTCCTGCTACTCACGCTACCCGGGCTAGCGCTGACTGTAGGAATGCTGGTGCTGCTGGCGTGCATCTTGGTCAGCTGCTTCTCGCTCTGTCGTCAGATGGGGGCGCCGCGGACCTACCGGCTCGATAGCCATACCTCGCTCTGGATTCATGACTTTATGCTCTCTATTCTCTCACCTGGCGAGCCGGAGTCCCTGCTAGAGCTGCAACTGCTCTCAAGCGCTGAGCAGCAGCGCCTGCTGGCCCTGTTGCGCAAACGCTGGATTGATGCGGATCGGCCCTGGAATCCAGCGCTGGGCGAGGAAATCGAGGCTGCCCTCGCCGAAGTTCAGCATCAAAAACAGCTGGCTCTTTCCGCCTGAGCCTCATCGCTGCCTCACTCAGCTGCGCTGCGGCCTATCTGCCTGTTTGCCTGTCTGCTTAAGCCAGGGGCCAGAGGAGGAGCACCTGCTAAGCCTGGTCGGGGGGGAGGGAGGGAGAGGGAAAAATGGATAGTCCAGAAATTCCCCCCTTGAGGGACTTGACAAAGTCGTCGGTAGGGGATATACTTTGAAATTGCCAATTGACAAGGAGTGACTGGGTGCAACCCTGAGAGAAAAGGGTTGGCACGCAGCATGTTTTTTTCTCTGAGTCAGTGTGTAGGGCCGTGCATGTGGGTGATTCAGCGACCAACTAAACGAAGGCGACAAAGCAATTCCGAGTAACCGCTTGTGGGAGCACGAAGCGGTTACTTTTCTTGTCATGCAATGCTCCCGACACTGGAATTATCAGCAACCGTAGACAACAGCAACAATCATCGATTTCACGATCCTCCGGAGAGGTGCGCCGAGGCGCCTCTCGGGATAACTTTCCCTTCACGACAGCAGACGCAGATGTGACCTGGCGGGCAGATAGGCCCTCCCTGGTGACTGCCTTTCCCTTTGTAGCCTGACTAACCAACAGCAGCAACCGCCTGACCTGGTTTGGTCTATCTGCATGGGCAAGACAGGGAGCTGGGCCATGTAAGGTGAGGCCGTCTGTCGCGCAAGGAAGGTTTTCCTCCGTGAAGCTCTAGTGAGAGGAGAATATCACACATGACAGTGAGCAGCAAGGCCGTGGCGCTCCCGGAGCGTGTTTCTTTCGCGCGTATTCCGGATATACGGCCAATGCCGGGCCTGATCCAGATCCAGCTCGACTCCTTTGAGTGGTTCAAGCGAGAGGGCCTGCGCGAGGTTTTTGAAGAGATTTCTCCTATTGAAGATTTCACTGGAAAAAATCTCAGCCTGGAGTTTATTGTCCCGCCCGAGCCGTTCGGCAAGCCCAAGTATAGCGAGGATGAGTGTCGTGACCGCGATGCCACCTATGCCGCCCCGCTGACGGTCAAGGCCCGCCTGATCAATAAGGAGACGGGCGAGGTCATCGAGAAAGATATCTTCATGGGGGACTTCCCCCTGATGACCAAGCAGGGCACCTTTATCATCAACGGCGTCGAGCGCGTCGTGGTCAGTCAGCTTGTGCGCTCGCCGGGGGTCTACTTTACCGCCGAAGAGGATGCCAGCACCGGGCGCAGGCTCTTCGCTGCCAAGTTGATCCCGAACCGTGGCGCCTGGCTGGAGTTTGAAACAAGCAATAAGAATCTCCTCTCCGTCAAGATTGATCGCAAGCGCAAGCTGCCTGTCACTACCCTGCTGCGCGCTGTCGCCAGCATTGCCCGCGAGCAGTGGCACACCGAGGACGTCGATCTGACGACGGATCAGGGCATGATTCAAGCCTTCAGCGAGGCCGATGATGATCCCAACGTACGCTACATCCAGACGACGCTGGATCGTGATCCGGTCAAGCGCGAGGAGGAGGCCCTGCTCGAACTCTACAAGAAGCTGCGCCCTGGCGATCCTGCCACCCTTGATAACGCGCGCTCGCTGGTGCGCAACCTCTTCTTCAACCCACGGCGCTATGACCTGGGCAATGTGGGTCGCTACAAGCTCAACCGCAAGCTGGAGCTGGCGGTGCCGCAGCATATCCGTGTCTTGACGCTGGACGATCTGGTCCATATTATCCGCCGTTTGATCCGCCTGAACAACGGTCACGGGCGCAAGGATGACATCGACCATCTGGGCAACCGTCGCGTGCGCTGCGTGGGCGAGCTGATTCAGTCGCAGTTTCGCGTTGGCCTGCTGCGCATGGAGCGCGTGGTCAAGGAGCGCATGAGCATCCAGGAGCCGGGCCAGGCCACGCCCAATGCTCTGATCAATATTCGCCCGGTGGTGGCGGCCATGCGCGAGTTCTTCAGTGGCAGCCAGCTCTCGCAGTTTATGGAGCAGACCAATGCTCTGGCGGAGATTGGCCACAAGCGCCGCCTCTCGGCCCTCGGTCCTGGCGGTCTCTCACGCGAGCGCGCTGGTCTGGACGTGCGCGACGTCCATCGCTCGCACTACGGGCGTATCTGCCCCATCGAGACGCCGGAAGGTCCCAATATCGGCCTGATTGGCTACCTGGCCACCTACGGGCAGGTCAATCCCTACGGCTTCATCGAAACCCCCTATCGCAAGGTCTACCGCCGCCTGCGGGCCAATGACCCGCGCCTGATCGGGCGTGAGTTCCGTGGCGTAGTTGGGCACGAGCGGGAAGATGTTCTCGACGAGAACGGCCAGGTGCTGGTCAAGGCGCACGAGCGCGTGCGCGTCGATGAAGACCTCTTCTTGAAACTGTCAAAGCTGCTCGGCGACGCCTGGGTGCATGTCCGCGCCTTTGTCACCGATGAGGTCCAGTATCTGACCGCCGACGACGAGGAGAATTACAAGATCGCCCAGGTGAACGCCCCGCTGTTGGAGAATGGTGAGTTCGCCGAAGAGCGCACGCTGGCTCGCTACCAGGGTGAGTTTATCATGGACAGCACGGACAACATGGACTTCATGGACGTCTCGCCGCGTCAGGCGGTGAGCGTCGCGACCGCGCTGATCCCCTTCCTGGAGCACGACGACGTCAACCGCGCGCTGATGGGCGCCAACATGCAGCGTCAGGCGGTACCTTTGCTGCGACCGCAGGCGCCGGTCTGTGGCACCGGCATCGAGCGTCAGGTGGCCATTGACTCCGGTCAGGTAATCGTCAGTGAGGTCGATGGCGAGGTCGTCAAATCGACGGCGCGCGTCATCGAGATCATGGACAACCAGGGCGAGATCCATACCTATCGCCTGCGCAAGTTCATGCGCTCCAACGCCGGCACCTGCATCAACCAGCGGCCTATCGTGCGCAAGCGTGACCGCGTGCGCGCCGGGCAGGTCATCGCTGACAGCTCTTCGACCCAGGATGGCGAGCTGGCCCTCGGGCAGAATATTCTGGTGGCCTTCATGAGCTGGGAGGGTGGCAACTTCGAGGACGCCATTCTGATCAGCGAGCGCATTGTGCGCGAGGACCTCTTCACCTCGATCCATATCGAGAAGTACGAGGTGGATGCGCGCGATACCAAGCTCGGCCCTGAAGAGATCACCCGTGATATCCCGAACGTTGGTGAGGAGGGCCTGCGTAACCTCGACGAGCGCGGCATCATCTACGTCGGCGCCGAAGTCGGGCCGCAGGATATCCTGGTAGGCAAGATCACACCCAAGGGCGAGACCGAGCTGACCGCTGAGGAGAAGCTACTGCGCGCCATCTTCGGTGAGAAGGCGCGCGAGGTCAAGGATACCTCGCTGCGCGTCCCGCATGGCGAGCGCGGCAAGGTGGTCGAGGTCAAGGTCTTCTCGCGCGAGAACGGCGACGAGCTGCCGCCCGGGGTCAATCAGCTGGTGCGTGTCAGCATTGCCCAGAAGCGCAAAATCGGCGCCGGTGATAAGATGGCTGGGCGCCATGGCAACAAGGGCGTCATCTCTCGTGTCCTGCCCATTGAAGATATGCCATTCCTGCCTGATGGTACGCCGGTCGACATTATCCTCAACCCGTTGGGTGTGCCGCACCGTATGAACCTGGGGCAGATCCTGGAAACGCATCTGGGCTGGGCTGCCACGGCGCTGGGCATCAAGATCGCAACCCCTGTCTTCGATGGCGCCACCGAGGCCGACGTCACCGAGCTGCTGCGTCGTGCTAATCTGCCGGAGAGCGGCAAGATCCAGCTCTTCGATGGGCGCACCGGCGAGCCGTTCGACCAGCCGATCACCGTGGGCTACACCTATATGCTCAAGCTGGCCCACCTGGTCGAAGACAAGGTCCATGCGCGCTCGACCGGCCCCTACAGCCTGATCACGCAGCAGCCGCTGGGTGGTAAAGCGCAGTTTGGCGGCCAGCGCTTCGGTGAAATGGAGGTCTGGGCGCTCGAAGCCTACGGCGCGGCCTATATCCTGCAGGAGATCCTCACCGTCAAGTCTGATGACGTGGTGGGCCGTGTCAAGACCTACGAGGCCATCGTCAAAGGCGAAAACATCATCGAGCCGGGCGTGCCCGAGTCCTTCAAGGTCCTGGTCAAAGAACTGCAGAGCCTGGGGATCAACGTAGAGGTTCTCAACGAGGACGATCAGAAGATCCAGTTCGTTGAGGACAGCTCGAATGACGTCATGCCCGAGCTAGGCATCAATCTGTCCGGTTTCGAGGGAGATCAGTAAGGGAACCGGCGGAGGCGTCCCGCGCCATCAGCCTGCGATCGGTCGCTGTTCCCCGGCTCCCCTACCGTCTTGGGTTGTGCCGTCGCCCGTCGTCCGCCTGCTCTCTGGTCGACAAGCCTGCTATGTTGATCGTCGTACATGGCTGGCTTGCCGCCTGCCTGCCTGCCGTTCTGCCTGTCATCAGCGCCCACGTCCAGGCCAGAGAGCAGCAGACCGGCTGCGCTGGGATGAGCTGGGGTAAAGTGAGCTGGAGAGAGCGCCCAGCGTAGCCGAGAGCGGGGCAGCCCACAATAAGGCAAGGCCGGCACTAGAGTGGTAGAAGAAGAGAAAACAAGAGAGCGTCGAGGAGATGGCCGGGGCCTTCCCCTTTCCCATCAGGAGGCAGCATGCTCGAAGTCAACGATTTCAACGCAATTCGCATCAGTCTCGCCAGCCCCGAGCAGATTCGCAGCT
This sequence comes from Thermogemmatispora aurantia, assembly GCF_008974285.1. GTDB lineage: Bacteria > Chloroflexota > Ktedonobacteria > Ktedonobacterales > Ktedonobacteraceae > Thermogemmatispora > Thermogemmatispora aurantia. Next base: position 295,875 of record NZ_BKZV01000006.1, read on the forward strand.
GGAGCTACGGCGAGGTCACGAAACCGGAGACCATCAACTACCGCACTCTCAGACCAGAGAAGGACGGTCTCTTCTGTGAGCGTATCTTCGGCCCCACCAAGGACTGGGAGTGCTATTGTGGTAAATACAAGCGCGTCCGTTTCAAGGGCATCGTCTGTGACAAATGTGGCGTCGAGGTCGCGCGCTCAAAGGTGCGCCGCGAACGCATGGGCCATATCGAGCTGGCTTCGCCGGTCAGCCATATCTGGTACTTTAAGGGCATTCCCAGTCGCATCGGCCTCTTGCTCGATCTGTCGCCGCGCAACCTGGAGCGTATCCTCTACTTCGCGCTCTACGTGGTCACCCACATCGACGAAGAGGCGCGTCAGAAGGCCCTGATGGAGCTGGATCGCGAACTGGCCAATCTTCAGCAGACGACCGAAGAGGAGGTTGTTGAGCGTGTCGACAGCCTCAAGGAGCAGCGCGACAGCGAGATTCAGGACGAGCGCGCCCGCCTGGCGGCCCGCATCCGCCAGATTCAAGAGGAGCGTGAGCGCGATCTGGAGCGGGCCCGCCAGGCTGAGAGCGAGACCCTGGCTGAACTGCGCGCCCAGCGCGGCAAGCCGGCGGAGGACGACATTGTCTATGAGCCGACCGGCCAGATCATTGTCCCGCGCGGCGAGGTCGTCACGCTCAAGCACATCGAGCTGCTGGAGCAAGTGGCCGAGACCTGCCGCAACGATATCGCCGAGCAGGCTCGCCATGCCCTGGAGGCCGTACGCGCCGAGAGCGAGCGCGAGGCCGAGCGCCTCAACCTGGACTACCAGGGCCAGATTGACCTGCTGCAGTCGCAGCTGGAGTCGCAGCGCACCGATCGGCGCCATCGTCTGGAGCAGCTGCGTCGCGACCTGGTCAACCTCAAGAAGATGGACCTGCTCCAGGAGAATCGCTATCGCGAGCTGAAGGAAGCCTTCGGCAACGTCTTCCGCGCCGGCATGGGCGCTGAGGCCGTACGCGAGCTGATCGCCGATATCGATCTTGACAAACTGGCAATGGAGCTGCGCCAGGAGATCAGCTCGACCGTGGGCCAGCGGCGCAAGAAGGCCACCAAGCGCCTCAAGGTCGTTGAGGCTTTCCGCAAGTCGGGCAATCGTCCCGAGTGGATGATCCTGACAGTGCTGCCTGTCTTGCCGCCTGAGCTGCGTCCGATGGTCCAGCTGGATGGTGGGCGCTTCGCCACCTCGGACCTCAACGATCTCTATCGCCGCGTCATCAACCGCAATAACCGTCTCAAGAGATTGCTGGAGCTGAGCGCGCCGGAGATCATCATTCGCAACGAGAAGCGCATGCTGCAGGAGGCGTGCGACGCCCTCATCGACAACGGACGCCGTGGGCGAGCAGTAGCTGGCTCGGGCAACCACAAGCTCAAGAGCCTCTCCGACATGCTCAAAGGAAAGCAGGGCCGTTTCCGCCAGAACCTGCTTGGTAAGCGCGTCGACTACTCTGGCCGCTCGGTGATCGTCGTCGGCCCTGAGCTGAAGCTGCACCAGTGCGGTCTGCCCAAGCGCATGGCCCTGGAGCTGTTCAAACCCTTCGTCATGCGTAAGCTCGTTGAGCGCGGCGACGCCCACAACATCAAGAGCGCCAAGCGCTTCGTCGAGCGCGTCCGGCCCGAGGTCTGGGATGTCCTAGAGGAAGTCATCAAGGACCATCCCGTTCTGCTCAACCGTGCGCCGACCCTGCACCGTCTGGGCTTGCAAGCCTTCGAGGCTGTGCTGGTCGAAGGCAGTGCCATCCAGCTCCATCCGCTGGTCTGCTCAGCCTTCAACGCCGACTTCGATGGCGACCAGATGGCCGTTCACGTCCCGCTGTCCGAGAAAGCCCAGGATGAGGCGCGGCAGTACATGATGTCCACCCGCAACCTGCTGCTGCCAGCCACCGGCGAGCCGTCGATCGGCGCCACCGGCGACATGGTCCTTGGCTGCTTCTACCTGACGCAGGATCGCCCGGGCAAGAAGGGAGAGGGGCGTGTCTTCTCCGATCCGACCGAAGCCCTGCTAGCCTACCATCACGGCGTCATCGACCTGCAGGCCCTCATCAAGGTGCGCATGGATGGCATCCAGATTTTCGATGAGCCACCGCCGGCGGGGCCAACCATGTATGCGCAGCGCCAGCTGATCACCACCACCGTCGGGCGCATCATCTTCAACGAATCGCTGCCCGAGCGCATGCGCTTCAAGAACTATCCGATGAGGAAGGACGACCTGCGCGCTCTCATCTCCGAGTGCTACAAGGAGTACGGGCGCGTCAAGACCTGCGAGCTGGCTGACGAAATCAAACGCCTGGGCTTCTCGTATGCCACCAAGGCTGGCGCCACCATTGCCGTCAGTGACATCAAGGTGCCCGAGGGCAAAGCCGAGGAGCTGGCCAAGGCCGACGCCAAGATTGCCGCCCTGGAAGAGCAGTACCGTGAGGGTCTCATCACCGACTTCGAGAAATACCAGCAGACCATCGACATCTGGAACGAAGTCACCGAGAATATCACCAAGATGGTCGAGCAGACGCTGGACCCCTACGGCGCCATCTTCACCATTGCCAAGTCTGGCGCGACCAAGGCCCGCTTCCAGCAGATCCGTCAGCTCTCTGGTATGCGCGGTCTGATGGCCAGCCCGTCCGGTAAGATCATCGACGTACCCATTCGAGGCAACTTCCGCGAAGGGCTAAGCGTGCTGGAGTACTTTATCAGCAGCCACGGAGCGCGCAAAGGACTGGCCGACACCGCTCTGCGTACCGCTGAGTCGGGCTATCTGACGCGGCGCCTGATCGACGTTGCCCAGGACGTCATCGTCACCGAAGAGGATTGTCAGACCACCGAGGGCATCCTCATTACCGATGAGGACAGCAAAGAGATGATGCTGCCTGACATCCGCCAGCGCATCATCGGGCGCATCCTGTTGGAGCCAATCCCCGGCTTCGAGCATCTCATCGAAGTCGGCGACGAGATCACCGAAGACATCGCCGATGCCCTGGTGGCGGCGGGCGTCAAGCAGGTGCGCGTCCGCTCCGTGCTGGGCTGCCAGACCCGCCGCGGCGTCTGCCGCAAGTGCTATGGCCGCGACCTGGCGGAGAACAGCCTGGTGCGCCTGGGCCAGGCCGTCGGCATCATCGCTGCCCAGTCCATCGGTGAGCCAGGCACGCAGCTGACCATGCGTACCTTCCACACCGGCGGTATCGCTGGCGCCCAGGGCGACATCACCCAGGGTCTGCCGCGCATCGAAGAGCTGTTCGAGGCGCGTGTGCCCAAGGATAAGGCGGAGATCAGCGAGATCGATGGCGTCGTCGAGATCATCAAAGACGAGAACACGGGCAGCCGCACCGTGCGCGTCGTCTCGACGAACACCATCTTCGACGAGTACCGCCTGCCGCCCGGGGCTGAAATCCTCGTCAACGAGCATGACCAGGTGCAGAAGGACCAGCTGCTGGCCCTGGAGCCGCCGCAGAACGGCAGCGAGCCGCGCGAAGTGCGCGCCCGCACCAGCGGTGAAGTGCTCTTCAACCCGAACGGCGTGTTGACCATCCGTTCCGAGGAGCGCGATGAGCGCAGCTACCCGGTGCCAGCCGCCCGCAGCCTGGCCGTCGCCCAGGGGCAGTACATCAAAGCCGGGACACCTATCACCAGCGGCCATCTCGACCCGCAGGATGTCCTGCGCATCCTCGGACGCGAAGCGGTCCAGATGTACCTCGTCAAGGAGGTCCAGCGCATCTACCGCAACACTGGTGTGCGCATCAACGACAAGCACATCGAAATCATCATCCGGCAGATGCTGCGCCGCGTGCGTGTCGAGGAGCCGGGCGACACCGACATGCTGCCCAACGACCTGGTCGACCGCTTCGCCTTCGCCGAGACCAACGCGCGCGTCCTGGCCGAGGGCGGCGAGCCGGCTCGCGCCCAGACTGTGCTGCTGGGCGTCACCAAAGCTTCGCTCAACACCGACAGCTTCCTGGCAGCGGCCTCGTTCCAGGAGACCACGCGCGTGCTGACCGAGGCGGCCATCCAGGGCCAGACCGACCATCTGGTGGGCCTCAAGGAGAACGTCATCATCGGCAAGCTCATTCCCGCTGGCTCCGGCTTCTTGCAGCGACGCCGTGAACAGCTGGCGCGCCAGCAGCAGGCGCAGCAGCGCCTGACAGGCGCCCCCAGCGTGGCCGGCGTGGGGGCGAGCCTGGGGGGGAACTCTGGCAGCAACGGCCACAATAGCGGTACCCCCGGCGTGGCTCTTGACAGCCTGAGTGATGAGTGATACCATATACAACCGCGCATAGATTGAGAAGGGGCGCGCACCAGCGCGCCCCTTTAGAGGACAGTTAGGGGAGGATTGCTCGTTGCCAACGATCAATCAGCTGGTCCGAAAGGGCCGTTCCAAGAAGGTCAGACGCTCGAAGGCTCCGGCGCTGTTGTATTCCTACAACGCGCTGAAGAACCGTGTCATGCGCATGCAGGGTGCGCCGCAGAAGCGCGGCGTGTGCACACAGATCCGTACGATGACCCCCAAAAAGCCGAACTCGGCCATGCGCAAGATCGCGCGTGTGCGCTTGAGTAACTTGATGGAGGTCACGGCCTATATCCCTGGCGAGGGCCATAACCTCCAGGAGCACTCGGTGGTATTGATCCGCGGTGGGCGCGTTAAGGATCTGCCCAGTGTGCGCTACCATATCATCCGCGGTACGCTCGATAGCGATGGGGTCGCTAAGCGTCGTCGCGGTCGCTCAAAGTACGGAGCCAAACGGCCCAAGCCTGGGCAGGCGGCGGCCACTCCAGCCGCCAGGGGTGGTAAGAAGTAGCGCGTGGGCGGCTGCTGCAGCGCAGAAGCATGCAAAAAGCATAGCCATCCGACCCGCCACATTCCCCGCTTCCCTGCCCGATACCGCCTGAGAGCGTTCAGGTAGGTCGGTTTACAGGTCGTGCATCACTTTCGATCACGCACCCATCGGCGTTCTTCACGCTCGATGAGTGTCGGGTGTCCTCCACGTCTGTCCCTCTGCCAGGCAGGCAACAACTAAAGAATGCGCTCGCTCTGGCGTGTCACGTGGAAAGAGACGCTCGTTTGTTTGCCTGTTCGCTTGCCCGCGCCGCGCGCTATCGTCGCCGCAGGGTAAGCGGGTCAGGGCTAAGACGGCAGGCAGGCAGTGCCGTAGTCGCCATCGTCTGGCTGACTGGCTTGACTGGCTGGCTACCACCCCTGGCCTCATATCTCAAGCCAGCAAACAAGCAAACAAACCTAACCCTCGCTGCAGCCTGCGGTGAAGTGAAGGTTGTCAAGGAGAACTGCTAGCGCCTCACCCCGGGCGGGTCGGCAGATGGAAGCTGGGCCAGAGCGCTCAACAGCAAAATACCTGCACAAGGGCGCGCAAGCGCTCGCAGAGGTAGATCGCTCCAGAAGCCAGGCTGGAGCAGCACGAGACAGCCTGTTACTTTACTGGCTGCTGTTCTGGCGAGTGGGACCGGGCCGCGGAGACTGCCACGGTCAAGGCCAGCTCAGCTACCCGAGCCAGCGAGGTAACCGCAGGTCTGTCTGTCACTGTGTCTGCTGGGAGGAAAAGGTAATAGGTACTCCCTCAGTAGGGCCGGGCTAGCCAGCCCGCCTTTCGCTCGCCTCCGGCCAGCTGGGTAGCGAGCAAGGAAGAAAACGCTCACCGTATCAGCAAGAGTGCTAGCTGAGAAAAACCAGTAAGCAAGCAAACAAAGAAGTAGAGAGGTCTGACGGACTGCTCGTAGTGGTTGGGGTAAAGGAGGGGAAAGGAAGAGCGGCCAGCGAGGAAGACAGCGACGTTCGCGGCAGCAGATCCGCTGCCCTGCCCGAACATGTGGGAAGGGACCCGCGCCGGTCCGCTGATGAGAAGAGGCCTCCGCCGCTGGACCTGCGCCAGCGTTCACTCGATTACAGTATGGATTCAGTCATACATAGGCGCGTGAGGCAGCCCGCGATTGGTGCGGTGACCATCGTTGCTGATGCTGTAGGCGTCCGTATCCGATTGTAGCTTCCGTTCTCATCGACGAGCAGCAGAAGCAGAAGCGCATTCCTCTAACGCGATGGGTGGGTGCCCTGCCCCCGGGGCGGCAGCCTCGGCAGGCCCGCCAGGCGGCCCGGCGTTTGCCCTCCTGGCCCGCTGAGCCTAGCGGGTGCGGTAGGGGAGAACGTGGGGGCAGGACGACCAGAAATGCAAGCAAGCACAGGTGTCAGCTACAATCGAAGCGACGCCTTTTCTGGTGCTTTGCACAAGGCAGGTATCATACGTACGTACGTAGCGTAGCGTAGATGCTCGTCTGCGCGCGTAAGCGGACTGCGGCCACGCTTGTCGGCCCAGGCCGGCAGCAGGAGCGGCGGCGAGCATGTGTGTTGACCGCGAAGCGAAAGGGAGGAGAAGAGACCTTGCCAAGACGCAAACGTGTTAGCCGTCGGTCAGAGTCGGACAAGCATAGCAAGGAAACCAAGAAGTACGAGTATCGGCGTGGAGTGCGTCGGCTCGAAGTCGTGGACCCCAAGTACCAGAGCCGCAACGTCGCGAGCTTCATCGGCAAGCTGATGGTCGATGGCAAGAAGAGCCTGGCCGAGCGCATTCTCTATCAGGCTTTCGCCTTAATTGAGCAGCGGCAGAAGCGCCCGGCGCTGGAGGTCTTCGAGCAGGCCATCAGGAACGCCACGCCAACGGTCGAGGTCAAGCCCCGCCGTGTCGGTGGCTCGACCTACCAGGTGCCCGTCGATGTCCGCAAAGAGCGCGGCCTCTCCCTCGCCATGCGCTGGCTCATCCGCTCTGCTCGCGCTCGTACCGGCAAGAGCATGGTGGAGAAGCTGGCAAGCGAGATCATGGACGCTGCCGCCGGACAGGGTGCGACCATCAAGAAACGGGAGGAAACCCACAGGATGGCAGAGTCCAACAAGGCTTTCATCCATTATCGCTGGTAATACTTAATCATGTCTAGAGAATACTCACTCGAAAGAACGCGGAATATCGGTATCATCGCCCATATTGACGCGGGAAAAACGACGACGACCGAGCGCATCCTCTTCTACACGAAGAAGATTCACCGCATGGGTGAGGTACACGAGGGGGCTGCGACGATGGACTGGATGGTGCAGGAGCAGGAGCGTGGCATTACTATCACCGCAGCAGCCACCACCTGCTTCTGGCTCGACCATCGCATCAACATCATCGATACGCCCGGTCACGTCGACTTTACTGCCGAGGTCGAGCGCTCGCTGCGCGTCCTCGATGGGGGTATTGTCATCTTCGATGCCGTCGCCGGCGTCGAACCCCAGTCTGAGACCGTCTGGCGCCAGGCCAACAAGTACAATGTCCCGCGTATCTGCTTTGTCAACAAGATGGATCGCGTCGGAGCTGATTTCTGGCGCACCATCCAGATGATCCGTGACCGTCTGGGGGCCAATCCTCTTCCGATCCAGTTACCGATCGGTGCGGAGAGCGACTTTAAGGGCTTCATCGATCTTATCGAACAGCATGCTGTCATTTTCCTCGATGAGCTGGGCACGCGGCCCGAGCCAACGCCCATCCCTGCTGAACTGGAGGAAGAGGCCAAGCGTCATCGCGACGCACTCATTGAGCGCGTCGCCGAGACCGACGAGGAGTTGACCCTGAAATACCTTGAGGGCGAGGAAATTACCAAGGACGAAATCCGCGCCGCCCTCCGCAAAGCAACAATTGCCGGCACTCTGGTGCCGGTACTTTGTGGCTCTTCCCTGCGCAATAAGGGCGTACAGGCTTTGCTGGATGCGGTGGTTGCCTATCTTCCTTCCCCTCTCGATATCCCTCCTCCCGTCGGCATCAATCCCAATACTGGTGAGCAGGTCACGCTGACGGTTGCAGACGATGCCCCGTTCAGCGCCCTGGCCTTCAAAATTGTCTCCGACCCCTTCGTGGGTCGCCTGGCCTATCTGCGCGTCTATTCCGGCACTCTGACGAAAGGCTCTGCGGTCGAAAATACCACCAAGGGCAAAACAGAGCGCATCGGTCGCTTGCTGCGCATGCACGCTAACCATCGTGAGGATATCGACGAGATCCGCGCCGGCGATATTTGTGCCGCCGTCGGGCTGCGTAATACCTTCACCGGCGACACCCTGTGTGATCCGCAGCACCCGGTGATCCTCGAATCAATCTCCTTCCCGGAGCCGGTGATCGAGATCGCCATCGAGCCGAAGACGCGCGGCGATCAGGACAAAATGACGATCGCCCTCAGCAAGCTTGCTGAGGAAGACCCCACCTTCCAGGTGCGCACCGATCCTGAAAGCGGCCAGACGATCATCCGCGGCATGGGTGAGCTGCATCTGGAGGTGATCGTCGACCGCCTCTTCCGCGAGTTTAAGGTCGAGGCCAATATCGGGCGCCCCCAGGTGGCCTATCGCGAGACCATTACACGCGAAGCGACCGCCCAGGGCCGCTATGTTCGCCAGACCGGTGGTCGTGGCCAGTACGGCGATGTCTGGATTCGCGTTGAACCCAATCCCGGCAAGGGCTTCGAGTTTGTCAACGCCATTGTCGGCGGCGTCATCCCCAAGGAATATATCAAGCCGGTCGAGGTTGGTATCCGGGAGACGCTCGAGAACGGCATCATCGCTGGCTATCCGATGATCGATGTCAAGGTCACCCTCTTCGACGGCTCCTATCACGAGGTCGATTCGAGTGAGATGGCCTTTAAGACCGCCGGATCGCTGGCGATCAAAGAGGCAGCGCGCAAAGCCGGCCCCATCTTGCTGGAGCCGGTGATGCTGGTCGAGGTGACCACGTCCGAGGAGTTCTACGGCGACATCATTGGCGATCTCAACCGTCGCCGTGGCGTGATCCTGGGCATGGAGAGCCGCGGCACCGTCTATGTGGTGCGGGCCCATGTCCCTCTAGCCGAGATGTTCGGCTATGTCAATGATCTCCGCTCCTTGACCAGTGGACGCGCCAGCTATTCAATGCAGTTTGACCACTACGAACCAGTGCCGCGCAATATCGCGGACGAAATTATCGCTAAGGCGGCTGCCAGCTAGAAAGATCGCCTGTTGCTACTGGCAGCGCCTCCTTTCCCGCTATGGGATGGGCGTGCCTGGAGGTCCGGTGCCCTGCCCTCTCCCCTGCACAGATAGCCGGGGAGAAGAAGAAGCCGCGTCTGCGCCGCACCTCTCACTCACGCCAGTGGCTGGGCAGGATCACTCCGCTCCACAAGAGCAGAGTTGTGCCGGTCCAGCTCTCGATCACCAGCCCTGGAGCCGATGCCAGGGGACGGCCTCCCAGGGCACTGTTCTGAGCGAGCGCTGTGCTCAGACCGCAAATGGGGTTTGCTGAACCGCACCCATCTGCTACAAGGCTGGCCCAGCCCTCGCCCGGTCCCTCCTCTGGCAAGGAACGGACCGCTGACTCTATCTCTCGTCGCGTCGTGCGGCGCTCGCTTCCCAAAAGCGCCCGCACCGCACGCAGCTTGACTCGCACCAAGCGAGGGCGTGCTGCTCTACCCTATGTTGGCTGGTAATCGTGAGACAAGGCCGTTGCAAGGTGCACCCCCTGGGCACGTTATCGTATCTCTGTTGCACTGAGCATGTGAGCACTAAGAAGTGAGGATGAACAATGGCGAAGCAGAAGTTTGAGCGGACGAAGCCGCATGTGAATGTGGGCACGATTGGGCACATTGACCACGGGAAGACGACCCTGACGGCGGCGATCACGCGGGTGCTCTCGCGAGTGCTGCCC
>NZ_BKZV01000007.1 GCF_008974285.1 Thermogemmatispora aurantia
AGAGGAGGGGGAGAGAGGCGAGGGAGCAGGAGGGATCGGAGACGAGCGAGGAGAGCAGGGTCTGCCAGTGGCGGGCGAGCCGGACAATGGTCTGCTCCTCAAACAACTCGCTGCTATACTCAATGCAGCCGTGCAGAGAACCGTCGGGCAGCTCCTCTAGAATCAGCGAGAGGTCAAAGCGGCTGCTCCCGTTGGACAGGGCACTCTCCTGAACGCGCCAGCCCTCTGGCAACGAGGCTGGAGCAGGTGCCAGTGAGACGGCAACCTGAAATAGTGGATTCTGAGAGAGATCGCGCTCGGGAAGAAGGTGTTGAACCAGGTGGTAGAAAGGCATATCGCTGTGAGCCAGCACTTCTGTTAGATTGTGCCATGTCTGTTTCACTAACTCACGAGCACTCAGCGTATTGCTCAATTGACTGCGCAGCACGAGGGTATTGAGAAAGTACCCTGGAATAGACTCAAACTCGGGCCGATGGTGGCGATCACTGGTGAAAATACCAATCAAAAAGTCCTCCTGGTAGCTGTAGCGATAGAGCAAGATCTGGAAAGCAGCCACCAGGGCCGTATAAAGGCTGATACCCTCCTCGTGGACAAAGCTATGCACCGTTTCCATTATATCTTTAGCAATAGTGAAGTGATAGGTGCTACCCTGAAAGCTCTGCTGAGCAGGGCGTGGACGGTCAGTAGGCAAGCTAAGCGCAGTCGGGGCGCCCTCTAAATAGCGCTTCCAGAAAGCGACCAGCTGTTGCAAACGCTCAGCAGAGAGATGAGCCTGTTGCCAGAGTGTGTAGTCGGCGTACTGATAAGGGGCAGGCTCGATACTTGGAGAAGGCTGCTGGCAAAAGCGCTGATAGAGGTGGAAGAGTTCAGGGAGCAGGATACTCTGAACGGTGTGGCCATCGCAGATAATGTGATGAACAACGAGGACAAGCCAGTGCAGCTGTGGGGAAAAATGGAGCAGGCAGGCGCGCAGCAAGGGAGCCTGAGAGAGATCAAACGGGAGGCGAGCCTGCTGCTCGACGAAGGAGCGAGCGGCGGCGAACTGCTCAGGCGCAGGCAGAGAAGAGAAGTCGGTCACAGGAAGAGGGAGAGAGAGGCAAGGCTCTACTACCTGCGCAGGGGAGCCATTGAACGCAGGGAAAGAAGATCTCCAGAGATGGTGACGATCCAGAAAGGCCTGAAGACTCTGCTGAAGAGCAGCCTCGTTCAGGTCGCCGGGAATCTCAATGACAATAGGGGTATTGTAGACAGCAGAATCAGGCTGTAGCTGGGAAAGAAACCAGAGCTGCTGCTGGCCATAAGAGAGAGGGGCAGGCTGCTCTGGATCGTGGTGCGGCAACGGAGGTAGCAAAGTTTTTCTGCCCTGTTGATCCAGCTTCCCTTCACGCAGCTTTTCAAGTAAAGCACGCCTCTTATTGGAAATATCTCTCTGTGATGTCATCTTCTACTACACCTGCTTTCTAGTTATAGCTAGATATCTGTACTTTTTGACAATCTTTTACCGAGCAGCTTTTCATGATAGCCCTAGGCGAGAGAGCCATTCTTCAGCCTCTTCATCGCTCATGCTCTCTATCTTCTCAAGGAGAAGTCGGTCGACCTCTACGGCCAAAGCACGCAGCGAGCCACTCCTGAAGAGGATCTGAAGGGGCAGGTCGACACCAAATGCTTCTGAGAGGCGAAGCATGAGCTGTGCACCCAGCAGTGAGTTTCCCCCCAGTCTGAAGAAATTCTCATCAAGATTGACATGCTCTCTCTTTAGTAGAGAAGCTGCCAGCTCTGCAATTCTGGCTTCGACTGGAGCCCTGGCTTCTCTTTCTATGTGAACATCCTCACGTAGAATATCGGTCTCCTCTGGTTTAGGCAAGCAAGCACGGTCGATTTTCCCATGCTCATTGGTTGGCATTTGCTCCAGCCTTACAAATGTGCCTGGAATCATGTAGTCTGGCAAGTGCTCTCTTAAATACTGGTGAAGACTGTGCAGGGTAAGCTCTGCTCCTGGCCGAGGCACGAGGTAGGCGACCAGTTGAGCGGAGGAGGGATCATCGGGGGAGGGCTGATGAAGGAGGACGGCGGCCTCCTGGACGGCGGGGTGGGAGCAGAGGAGGGCCTCGATTTCGCCGAGTTCGATGCGGAAGCCGCGGAGTTTCACCTGTTGGTCGAGGCGACCCAAGAAGAGGAGGGAGCCGTTGGGGAGCCAGCGGACGAGGTCGCCGGTGCGGTAGAGGCGGGCGGAGGGGTCAGAAGAGAAGGGGTGAGGGAGGAAGTGCTGGGAGGAGAGGGAGGGCTGGCGGAAGTAGCCGGGGGAGAGGGAAGGGCCGCCGATGAAGAGTTCGCCGGGGACGCCGATGGGGACGGGTTGGAAGGAGGGATCGAGGACATAGAGGGAGCAGTGGGGGAGAGGGTGGCCGATGGGGGCGGTAGGGAAGGGGTCGGAGGGGGAGCAGAGATGGACGGAGGCCCAGACGGTGGCTTCGGAGGGACCGTATTCATTGAAGAGGGGGGTCTGAGGGAGAAGGGAGTAGTGCAGTTGCACGAGGGAGCGCGGGCAGGGTTCGCCAGCGACGATGCAGCAGCGCAGGGAAGAGAGCTGGGAGGGGGAGGAGTGCTGCAGGAGGAAGCGGTAGAGGGAAGGGACGGCGAGCAGATGGGAGATGTGGGCCTGCTGCAGGAGGGAGGGGAGCAGGGGGAGGTGGTCGGAGAGAGGGAAAGGAGGGAGCACGAGGGTGGAGCCGGAGCAGAGGGACCAGAAGATGCCGGCGACGGAGCTGTCGAAGGAGCAGGGGGAGAGGAGGAGGAAGCGGGAGGGGGGCAGGTGGTGGTAGAAGAGGAGGCGGGAGAGAGTGGAGGAGAGGAGATTGGTGTGAGAGATGGAGACGGCTTTAGAGGAGCCGGTGGAGCCGGAGGTGAAGATGAGGTAGGCGAGCTGGTCGGGGGAGCCGGAGAAGGGGAGGTTTTCGGTGGGGAAGGAGGAGAGGAGGGAGAGGGTGTCGGGGGAGTCGAGGAGGAGGAGGGAGGTGTGGGCAGGGAGGGAAGGCAGAGAGGGAGCGAGGGCCTGGCAGGAGAGCAGGAAGGAGGGCTGGACGTGGGAGAGGAGGGAGGCCAGGCGGGAGGGAGGAGTAGAGGGATCGAGGGGGAGGTAGAAGGAGCCGGCTTTGAGGACGGCGAGGAGGGCGATGAAGAAGGAGGGGGAGGGGGGCAGCAGGAGGGCGACGGGAGAAGAGGGAGAGAGGCCGAGGGAGAGCAGGAGGCGGGCGAGCTGATTGGCCTGGGAGTTGAGAGTGTGATAGGAGAAGGAGGAGCCGGAGGGCAGGTCCAGGAGGGCGCAGGAGGAGGGAGAGCGCTGGGCCTGGGCTTCGAAGAGGAGGTGGATGGCAGGAGCGGGGGAAGGAGGGAGGGTCTGGGGGGAGGAGCTGAAGGAGACGAGGAGCTGGTGGCGCTCCTCGGGAGAGAGGAGGGGGAGAGAGGCGAGGGAGCAGGAGGGATCGGAGACGAGCGAGGAGAGCAGGGTCTGCCAGTGGCGGGCGAGCCGGACAATGGTCTGCTCCTCAAACAACTCGCTGCTATACTCAAAGCGCCCGATCAATCTCCCATCGGGTCGGTCATCCACCTCCAGCGAAAGATCAAACTTAGATGTCCCCGCACTCACATCCATCTGCGTAATCGTCCAGCCCGAAGGCAGCGCTGGCAGCTGTGGCTCAAGCGTCAGCGCTACCTGGAACAGTGGATTCCACGCCGCAGAGCGCTCCACCTGGAGCTGCTCCACCAGATAGCTGAAAGGTATATCCTGATGAGCGATTGCTCCTATTACTTTCTCTTGCACCTGTTGCAATAGCGAGCGGAAGCTCGAACTGCCTGTCAACTTGCAAGAGAGCGGGAGCGTATTCAAAAAATATCCTGGCATCCTGACAAACTCGGGACGTTGTTCACGGCTTCCCAGGACTGCTCCGACCACAATCTCCTCCTGCTGCGTATAGCGATACAACAGGAGCTGGAGAGAAGCCATCAGGACCATATAAAGCGTCATACCTTCCTCACGCGCCAACCTCTTGAGGGCCTCGGTTAGCTCCCTGCTCAATGCGAAAGGTACCATTCCCCCACGGAAGCTTTGAACTGGCGGCCTTGAGAAATCCGTAGGCAAATTAATCAACGCCGGTGCCCCTGCAAGCGCCTCTCGCCAATAAGCGAGCTGTTGATCAAGTAAGCTCTTATTGACAGAAGTCTGTTGCCAGAGCGTGTAGTCAGAGTACTGATAAGCTGGCTCCGGCAGAGGTGAGGAGCGATCAGCGCAAAATGCCTCATAGAGTGTCCACAGTTCTGGCAAGAAGACCTGGTAGAGAGTGACTCCATCGAAAATGATATGATGTAAAGTTAGATAGAGGCGATGGAGCCGATCCTCGACTTGAATAAGCAGACCGCGTACAAGAGGACCGTTTGCCAAATCAAAAGGAAGGCGAGCCTGCTCAGCAGCCAGGCGCTGAGCCTCTTTCTCTCGCTCTTCTGGGGGAAGATGCCGCAAATCCATAAAAGGCAATTCAAGCGGCTCGAAGGGATGGATCTTTTGAAAAGGCTGCCCATTCTCTTCGGGGAAGCTCGTGCGCCAGATCTCGTGGCGTCTGATAAACTCGTTAAAACTGCGCTCGAATACTTTGCGGTCTAGTGGGCCTGGCAGGTGGACAGTCACGCACTCGTTATAGACTGGCTCCTTTGCCAGGCGAGAGAGAAACCACAGTTGCTGCTGCCCAAACGAGAGCGGCGCAACCTCTCCTCGCTCATGTCGGGGAAGCGGCGTTAGCAGCCTCTGGGCCAGAGATTCGCCGATCAATTTCTTCTGGCGCAACTGCTCTAGCAGGAGTTGTCGTACATCCTCCACCGAGTGATTCTCGCTCATCGTTCACCTCTCACCTTTCCCAAGATACCGGCAAACTTTTGAGGCCACGCAGGCCGAGATTCTCACGCCAGACAAGCGGAACCGGCTCCAGCCGTAGACTAGGCAGGCGACGCACAATTAGCTCGATAGCAATTTGAACCTCAATACGCGCCAGAGCTGCCCCGAAGCAGAAATGACTGCCCCAGGCGAAGGCCACATGGCGATTGTCCTCGCGTCGAATATTGAGGCGGTCGGGATCGGGGAAGCGCTCTGGATCGCGGTTGGCTGCACCCATAACCGCGATCACTGCCTCGCGCTTCCGAATCTTCTTCCCACCCAGTTCCGTATCCTCGGGGGCCAGACGAGCCGTATGCTGGCTGGGACTCTCGTAGCGCAGCAACTCCTCCACTGCCGATGGGATCAGTGAGAGGTCTGCGCGCAGCAAAGCAAGCTGATCCGGGTGGCGCAATAAGCTCAGCACGCCATTCCCGATCAGATTGGTTGTTGTCTCCTGTCCTCCCACCATCGTAATAATCGTATTGGCGATAATCTCCTCCTCGCTCAGGCGATCGCCATCGATCTCGGCGGTCAAGAATGCATGGATCAAACCCTCGCGCGGATGGCGCTCAATTTCTCTGATGGCTGTGCGAAAATAGGCGGTCATCTCATTGAGACTGCGAATCGTCTGAGCCACCCGGTCCGGGTTATGTTGAAAATTCCCGAGCACCTGTGCGAAATCAGCTGACCAGGCTGTCAACTGCTGCCAATCCTCCGTAGGCACCCCCAGCATCTCGGCAGTGACGATCGCTGGTAAGGGATAAGCCAGGTCCGCGATCACGTCCATGTATCCCTGAGCTTGAACGCGATCGAGCAAGCTGTTAGCAATGTCGCGGATATGCTCGCGCAGCACGGCCACGCGGCGAGGAGTAAAAGCCTTCGCTGCCAGACTGCGCACCCGCGTATGGGCTGGCGGGTCCAGAAACAGCATCTGCTTCACCATGACGCGGGCCAGTGGAGTCAGCGCCTGCATCCCCATAGCCTCTAGCTGCTCAGGGGTTGGCGTGCGCTGGGCAGAAAAGCGCTGAAAGACCGTGATGACATCAGCATAGCGCGTCACTACCCAGGCGTGTAAAAAGGGGTCCCAGTGAACAGGGTCCTCGCGACGCAGGCGGTGGTATAGCGGATAAGGATTTGCCAGAATCTCTGGATCAAGTAGATGATACAAACTTAGTGGTGGCTCCTGCCGCTGTGGCGGCGTCACCGACCTCGGTTCCTGCATAATTGTCTAGGGCTCCTCTTGTCCAGCAACGGACTGACCGTTTCTTCTTGCAGTCGCAAACCATGCTGGCTGCTCTCTCCCCCTATTCTGGCAGCCGGCAGGCGCGTTACACGCTTCTCTCCCTGCTTCACCTGTTCCGCAACTGCTCTAGCAAGCTACTGGCTTCCTGCTCACTTATAGTGGCCAGGCGCTCAAGCAGTAGCTGCTCGATGCGAGCGGCGAGGCGGCGTACTGTTGGTGCGGTAAACAGCGTATGCAGCGAAATCTGCACCCCGAACAGCTCGGTCAGGCGCAAGATGAGCTGGGCCCCAAGCAGAGAGTGGCCACCGAGCATAAAGAAGTTGGCATTAGCATCGATTGCTGAGCGTCCCAGCAGCGAGCAGACTACCTCGGCCACCTGTTGTTCGATAGCGTTAGCTGGGGCCGCAGCCGCGTCGGTCGCAGGCAAAGCGGCCAGGCTTTCCATGTCTGCCTCTCCTGTCTCTGGAGCTTCTGACAGGATCTCGCTGGCTTCAGGTGGGGGTAACGCCGCCCGATCGATCTTGCCATGCGCAGTCAGTGGCAGGGCCTCCAGACGCACAAAGATCGTGGGAAGCATATAATTGGGCAACTGCTTAGCGAGCGCCGTACGCAGCTGAGAGGGTGTGGGACGCGCTTCTGGCGAGGTGACCACATAGGCCACAAGTTGCTTCTCGCCAGGTAGCTCCTCGCGAGCGATGACGACGCTGGCAGTGATCCCCGGCTGCTGATTGAGCACCGTGGCTATCTCGTCCAGCTCAACGCGATAACCTCGGATCTTGACCTGAGTATCCAGGCGGCCCAGGAAAGCAATCTGGCCATCTGGCAAGAAGCGTGCCTGATCGCCCGTACGATACATCCGGGCCCCAGGCTGTTGAGCAAATGGATCAGGGAGAAAACGCTCAGCGGTCAGCTCTGGGCGTCCTCGGTAACCACGAGCCACTCCCTGGCCGCCGATATACAGCTCGCCAGGTGTTCCCCAGGGCACAGGGCGGAGCGCTTCATCGAGAATGTAAATCGACGTATTGTCAATAGCCCAGCCAATAGATGGCGGCTCGGCCAGCGGCTCGCTCACTGGGGGCACAGGGCCGGAAGTCGCTACCACCGTGGCCTCGGTCGGTCCGTAGTTGTTCACCAGCGTGAAGGGCAGGCCGGGCTGCGGATAGCGGTGAAGCGTATCGGCTCCCGTCAGCAAGAAGCGCAGAGCAGTTTCGCGAGGCCATGGGAGCTGGATCAAACGTTCGGCCAGCGGCGTTGGTAAGAAAGCGATGGTGATTGCCTGCTCAACCAGCCAATCACGCAGTGCTGGTGCGGAGAGACGAAGCTCATCAGCAGGCAAATAGACAGTTGCGCCGCATGTCAGATAAGGCCAAAGCTCCCAGCCGGTTGCATCGAAAGCTGGACTGGTCACCTGGCTGGCCCTATCGGCAGCGCTCACGGAAAAGGCACGCTGGTGCCAGAAGATCAAATTCAGCAGGCCATCATGGGTGACCTCCACACCCTTGGGGCGCCCGGTTGAACCCGAGGTATAGATCACGTAGGCCAGATCGGCTGCTGTGGCCTGTTGTTCCTTGATCTCTCCCGTTGACTGGGTTGCCAGCCTGACGGCATCCTGATCTAAGTAGACACGCTGCCTCGTCGGGATCACAGCTTCCTGCTCAAGTTGGCGGGCCAGACGAGAAGTTGTGACCAATACGGGGGCCTGCGCGTCCTTCAGCATGAAGCATACGCGCTCGTGTGGATAAGACGGATCAAGCGGCAAATAGGCCCCGCCGGCTTTGAGAATAGCTAGCAGCCCCACTACCATCTCCGGTGAGCGCTCCAGGTAGAGGCCGACAGGAACACCAGGGTAGACCCCTAGCGCTCGGAGATAATGAGCCAGCTGATTGGCTCGCCGGTTTAGCTCCTGATAGCTCAAAGTAGTCCCCGCTGTCACTACTGCTGGAGCCTGCGGGCGCTCGCGCGCCTGCTGAGCAACAAGAGCCGGTATACAGATATCACGCGGATAATCTCGCTGAACTGCGACCCAGAGGCTGGGTGGCTGTTCTGCTTCACTCGCCAGGAGACGACCGGGATTCTCCTCGATTACACCTCTAGCCACCATTGCTAGCGCAGAGAGTTTGCTACTGTGCAGCTCTTCTTGCTGAAGATCCATATGAATAGCTTGCTCCTACTCAAATAAATCATATATCCTTATTGCCTCTCCCGGGAGAAGGCTATGATCAAGACAGCCTGCTGATTAAGCGTAGACAGACAGTACCCTTGAGGATACGTCTTTTGAAAAGTCACTGAATCCGTTGTGGCTGTAGCAGCTCTGAAGTGCTTCATTCCTGCTTACTATCCTCCCTATCTACCAGACTCCCTGCTCGGGGAGCGCGTATGAACGAATGCGCCTTCAAATGAGTTAGGAAGAAGAACGTCAGATAACAGTATACTGCTCTATTGGCTGGGAAGCTCCTCTGGGATAGCTTTTTTAGCTGAATATGATAGCCGTCTTTGCCGGCATTGATGACCGCTTTCTAGCGGACCTGATCCATTGCCAGGGGAGTTCCCTGTTCGGCTGTGCTCCAAATGTGCTGACAGGCGGCAATACCCTGACGAATGCCCTCCTGAATAGCGCGGTTATTGGCGGGCGTTTGGGTCTGCGAACTGTAGAGATTGGCGTCCCAGCCGTAATAAGCGATGCCGGTAGCTCCATGCTGGCAGAAGCTCTGACTTTGCTGGACAATATCGGCAGTGCTTGGCAGGGGCCAGCTCAAGCCTGCGCGTGTTGAGGGGCCGCCGAAAGCCTGGGCGATCCCAATCAGAGGTGTCTGGGTGTAGCTCCAGCCTCGTTTCTGCAGGCTAGTGAACATGGCATTCAGAGTGCTGCGCATCGACCAGTCATAGCGGCTGGCTGAGGCATCTTCCTTGGCTTGCAAGACCGTGAAGATGTAGAGACCGATCATGTCGCAGCCCTCGGGAGTGAAATTAGCCGCCACCTCATCGTGCCAGCCGGTATCGAAGCCTGAAGGAGGCGAGGCGCCAAAACCGCAGATGGCTGGGCGCTGTGGCGTGTATTGCTGGATCAAGTCGTGAAACTTGATTAACAGCTCACGAGCGCTGCCGGGGTCCCACAGCACCCAGTCATCGAGCACCCAGTAACCCAGAATGAGCGGATTGGACTGGGTCTCTTCGAGATGCCGTCTGACAAGCTGAAGCAAAGCCTCTTCACTCGGAATCGGCACGGAGTCCCGCCCGCAGTAAGGATGGGCGCCGGGCGGTGGTGGTTTGACCGTCTTTGTGCGGTGGCACTCGTAATACTGCAGATAGCTAGAGATATAGCCATCGATGACCTGCATGTGAGCAGCCTGCAGCGCCTGCCCTAGTTCGCTCTCAGGCGAGGGAGGATTGCCGTACTCAAAGACAACCCGCATCCCCAAGGCAGCAGCCTCAGCTACCTCGGCAGGAGTGCCAACGCTGAAGCCGCCGATCAGGCGCAGGTCCTTGAAGCGGCTCTCCTGTCCGCTGGAGCCGGAGAAGCGCGGGCTGCTGATTGTCAGTTGAGAAACCAGTGGCGAATTGGTAATCACCCACCAGGGATGTAGCAGCCAACCTGCTCCTACCAAGATGACTATAACCGACACGCTGAGCAGCAAAAAGGCGCGCTTCTGCCAATGATATACCTGCTTCATACGTTTGTCGCTCCCTGCTTGACTTCCTGCGCAATGGTCATGCTAGAATGGCGACCGGCCCGGCCTCGCTGCTCTTGAGAACTCCTCGCCGGTGACTAAGCCGTCTCGACCTCCTGTTGGCCAAAAAGCTTGGGAAGAAAGGTTTTGGCCAGTTCCAGGTTTCCCTCGTAGCTACGATAGAGCCAGCTTTCCAGCTTCTGCCTGGGTGTTGCTCCCTCGGCTACCCACCAAATGGGGTGTGTCAAGAGCTGAAGCGCCTTCTTGTCACGAAAAGCGGCTGACTGCAGCGGGTGGCCATAGCGCCAGCGTCCTGTGGAATCGCTGATATAGGCAAGGTCGCCCCGCTGGGCTAAATGATAGACCCTATAGATCGGCCTGGCCTCTTCTACCGGGATGCTGGAGAGCGTGCGCGGACTGTGGACGCTCGCGATATCACGCTTGACATAGGGGTAGAAGTGGGCCAGGATCTCTATTTCGTGGGCAACGTCAAGACGCTGACCGTGATAATCCTGTAGATCAATGTGAAGGGCGATATCATGTCCATAATTATGAATCTGCTCCAGAAGACGAGCACTTTCTGTGCTAAGTACATTATAGAATGGAGAGGACAGCATCACAAAATACGTGGCCTGGAAGCCTAACTCGTGTTCGACCCGGGCAATCTCCAGAGCTGCTTTTAGGCTGATATCAATATCGTGTCTCAGAAGCAGTATCCGCTCGCCGCTTGCTAGCCGCTCCTCAAGAGCGTCAAAAAGCGAGCAACGGTAGCCTCGGCTGGCAAAGGCCGAGAGGAGTTGACGATAGCCTTGTAACGTAAAGTCTTCCACTGCTCTTCTACCTGTTTCTAGGTTCTACTATGAGTGAACTTTATAGTCTGCTGATTTTTAACTGTTGACGATCTGCTGGTATAGTTGCAGTAGGTTTTCCTGTTCCTTCTCCCAATGCAGATCGGAAGAGGCCGCCTGTAGAGCATTCTGGCGCATGGTAGCCAGCGTCTCTGGGCGGGCGAACATCCCATTAATGGTCCTGGCAATAGCTTGAGGAGTAAGCTCGCTAACCACCTCACCCAGGCCGTAAGCCTGCACCAGCTCTACCACGGCAGGCAGGGCCGAGGTCAGAACGGGTACGCCGGCCATAATGTACTCAAACAGCTTATTGGGCAGAAACATCCGCACATTCAGCGAATAGTCGGGCGAGGCGACCAGTAAGCCTAGATCCGCCGAGGCTGTCCAGCTCAGCAGCTCGGCGTAAGGTACTGCGGGCAAGAGCTTCACGCGGTCGCTGACTTGCTCTGCCGCAATCAACTGTTCCAGCTCCTCTGCGGCGTTGCCTAATCCTTTCCCTAAGAGCACAATCACGATCTCGGGATCAAGGTAGCGAGCGGCCTTGACCAGAAGATCCAGCGAGCGGTTGGCCTGGAGGCGTCCCTGATAAAGTGCGAGGCGGATCTGAGGTGCAAGGCCAAGGGCCTCGTGTAGCCGTCTAGTACGTGTCACCTGCTGGTAGGGAGGAATATTACGTACCAGCGCCAGGTGTTTAATCCGGTAGCGGCGCTGAAGCTCCTCAACAATTGGTGGAGAGACCGTGATTACGCCATCGCTGGCTGGAATCATTCCCTGCATGAGCAGGGTCAGCAGATGGTGAAGTAAGCGTCGCCCCCAGCTCATCGAAGAGAGGGGATGCTCCTCCAGAGGCATTTCGTGAGCCTCAAAGACCAGCCGTTTCCGGCGCAGGCGCGAGGCCAGGTAGCAAGCTGGTAAAGCGGCAACATCATGAGCGTGGTAAACATCCGCGTCTGTGCTCAGCACCTGCCACGTACCGCGTACGAGGAGAGAGGCAGCTCGCAATAGAGCGCGACGTTTGAAACGAGATGAGAAAAACTCGGGGGCCAGCCGTACATGCTGCAGGGCAATGCCTTGGATTTGCTCACGAGCAGGTTGCTCTTGGGAGTCCAAATCGACCACGCTGACGTGACAGCCGGCGGCGCTGAGCGCGGTAGCGGCCCGCATTACTCGTACATCACTCTTCCCCTGGCCCAGTACATGCATACAGACCCGCAGGGAGGGTAAACCTCCTGAATGCTCTCCGTTTGAAGCCTTGGTAGCCTTATTGGGGCGCTGGCTGGCTAGCAACTCTGTCAAAGTGATTCCTCCTGCTGTGGCGCTGGCGCGCTAGTCGGGTTTGCTGGCAACAGCGCCTGATAGAGTTCAAACAGCTGAAATTGCTCGCGGTTCCAGTTGAACTCGCGACGCGCAATCTCCAGGGCGTGCCGGCGCATGCGCTCCAGGGCCTCCTGGTCGTGGATGACCCGATTAATCGTGGCGGCAACAGTGGCCGGATCACGCGACGGCTCAACCACTCCCAATTGGTGGGTCTGAATCAGCTCGGCAATCACATCCAGCTGAGAGCTGAGCACGGGAAGTCCTGCCATCAAGTACTCAAAAAACTTATTTGGCAGGCAGTAGCGAATACTCAGCGAGTAATCGGAGGGAAGCAGGGTCAGGCCGAGATCGGCTGAAGCAGTCCAGCTGAGAAGTTCCTCGTAGGGAACGGGCGGCAGTAGTTTCACACGCTCCTCTACCCCAAGCTCGGCGATTAGCTGCTGCAGTTTCTGTTGTATTGGCGCGCGGGCGGCCCCAAGCATGACGATCACGACGTCTGATTCTAGAAATGGAGCAGCCCGCACGAGCAGATCAAGGCCACGATTTTCCTGTAAATTTCCCTGATAGAGTGCAATGCGGGTATCATTTGATAAGCCCAATCTCTCGCGTAAAAGATTAGCACGCTCAACCTGCTGGTAAGGTGGTACATTGCGCAGGAGCGTGACACGCTGGCCGCCGTACTCGCGCTCGATGAAGGAGACGATAGGCGGTGAGACAGCGATTACCCCCTGGCTGTGTCGAATGAGGTAGCGCAGCACGTGGCGCGCAATCGCCAGGAGGCGAGGCCAATGCTGGACTGCTCGATCAGACAGAGGCAGTTCAGGCGAGTCGAAGATCAAGGGCTTATGTCGCAGTCTGGCTGCCACAAAGGTGGCTGGTAATGTATGCTCTACAAATGAGTGATAGATGTCTGCCTCTTCCCGCAGAAGATAAAGGATACTTAATAGATTGATGCGGAGCAGCTTCACCAGGAACCAGGGCTTAAAGCGCGTTGGAGAAAACCAGGCGGGCATGAGAATATGTTTCAGCCTGATCCCCTGGTGAATCTCCTCGCGGGGAGAGGTGTATGACCCGACAACGTCCACAATGGTGACCTGCAGACCTGCCTCCTTCAGAGCGGTAGCGGTGCGCCACAAACGCGCATCGCCGATGGCTGGAGCGAACCTGAGCATGACAACTCGCTGTCCCTGAAAAAGCGGCGTGAGGTCAACAGGCACATCTGGGGCCTCAGATACAGTAGTCATAGGCTTCTTTTCACTCTCCTTCCGGGCAAGGAATGGCACAGGCGAGCAAGCTGCTGTAGTGGTAGGCGAGCCAGTACCAGCAGGATGACGGCGTAGGCCAGCCAGGTCAGTCCATAAAGAACGCCGCTGCTCAGCGGATCGAGGCCTTGGGCGAGGAATGCCGCGACGAAGTAGAGGGCGATCCCGATGGCTAGCGCACAGAGAAAGAAGCCGACCTCGAAGGGCACTGGATACATCTGGTTGTTCACCAGATAAGCGAGGAGCGAGAGGAAGGCGTAGGCCAGCAGTGTTGAGAAGGCCGCGCCTAGTGCGCCGCTGAGGGGAATGAGGACCACATTCAACACTACGTTAAAAATAGCAGCCTCTGCCGTCAGGACTACTGCATACCATGTTCTTCTCTTGATCGATATTCCCACATTGAAGACGTTGTAAATGCCGTAAAAGACCATAGACATGGCCACTAAAGAGATCACAGGCGAGGCCCCCTGGTAGCTGGCGGGGAAGAGGACCTCTAGCAAGAACTTACCGGCGAGTGAGAGGCCAAAGGCAGCCAGCAAAAGGATCACGCTGAACCAGCGGAAGATCAGTCTGAAGATCTGTGGCGCGTCGCGGCGACGAGCTACAGAGAACATAGTCGTAGGCCAGGCCAGGTTGAAAGGCGAGATGACCAACACGCCCAGGACGTTGCCCAGTGTATAGGCGATCGAGTAGCTGGCGGTTTCGGCCAGAGAGCCAAAGCGGCTCAGGAGATAGCGATCTGAGAGCTGCAGCACCCAGACGGACACGAAGCTTGCCACCAGTGGTACGCCGAAAGACAACATATTGCGCGCCATCTCTCGGTCGAAGGTCAGGCCCGCTTCCCAGAGGATCACAGGCAATATTCCGAAAACCGCGATGGCATAGCCGCTGGCTGCGCCTAGCAAGGCCCCGGTCATGCCCAAATGCATGGGTCCCACGTAGAGCAAGGTTGTGACGAGGCCCACGAGCAGATTAGCGATCGACAGTGTCGCATAGAGCGTAGGACGGTTCTCAGCTCGCAGCCAGGCCAGGCCCGGCACGCTCAAATTCTGTAGCAGCACCACCAAAGCTGCTGCCTGCACTGGCGCTGTCAGAAGGGCTGACTGGAAAAGGAGCAAGGCAATGAAGGCTGCGCCTAAAGACATGGCCAGGGTGACCACAATCGAGATCGCCAGCAGAAGCCCCACCAGCGTCGAGAGCACGCGCAGGCGCTCACTGCGCGATTCGTAATCGTAGCCATAGGCGCGGAAAAAGGCATTCCCCAGACCGAGCTGAGTGATGCCAGCGATTAGCGAGATAGCTGAGAGCAGCACAGAGAGAGCACCATACTCGTCGCGCGAGAGCGCGTGGGTCAGAAAAGGAGCCAACACCAGCGAGGTCAGCGGGCCAGCCAAAGAGGAGAGGGCGTAGATCCCGCTGCTCTTGACCAGAGTGCGCAGCTGACCTACATAGTCATTGCGCTTCTCTTGGGCTGGTGCTGGGGTACTGGGTTCCGGCACCCTTGGCAGAGCCGGTTGCACTGGTCGAGTGACCTGCACCGCTGGCGCCGGCTGATAACTCGGCGCATACGGTGGATATTGCGGCCCTGGGTAGGCTGGGTAAGGCTGTGGTGTTGTTGGCTTCAATCCTCAACTTCCCCCTCTAGGCCGGTACGGGCCACCGTTTCTGTAGAGATCTGCTCTAGAGCGGCCCAGCCAGAGGCCCGAAGCAGAACCCGCCGGAAAGCCTCGGGACTGTGTCGATCGGCAATATAGGCCCGGGCAGCCTGACCCATCTGGCGGCAGAGAGCAGGGTTGGCAAGCAAACGTACGAGCGCGCTGGCGGTCTCCTCTATATCAGCCGGTCTGACTGCAATGCCGCGTCCCTCGGCAAGCAGCAGCGCATTCGAGGGCGGACGGGTTGAAGCGATCACTGCGCAGCCTGCGGCCATCGCCTCCAGTACGGCCATTGAGAAGCAAGCGCCTCGGGTACTGGTGTAGAGAAAAATATCGCTGATCGAAAGGAGACGGGCAATCTCAGGCGCAGGGAGCTCGCCCCAGAGAGCACAATGCTCCTGGAGCTGGAGCTGATCAATCGTCTGCTCAAGCTCCGGGCGCAGAGGCCCATCACCGGCAATGATCAGGCGCACCCTGGCTCGGGTACTGGGCTGTAAATGCTCCAGGGCGCGAGCCAGGCTGGCCAGCGCGAGATCAAGGCCTTTCTCTGGCGTAAGGCGGCAGGCGATGGCCACCACCATATCGTCCTGCCTTAGCCCATATTCTTGGCGGCGACGCGCACGCTCCTCCTCGGAGGGCACTGGATAGCGCTCGATATTGACCATGCTAGCGAAGCGCACCACGCGGCTGGCAGGAATACCGAAACGTGCTGCCATCGTCTCCACGCCATCGCCCGCAACGCCTGGCACCAGATACTGGTCAACACAGCGAGCTGCTAAGCGGAGCATCAGGCGATAGGAGGGCCAGTAGCACCACTCCTGCACACGCCCGATAAAGCGGCGTAGGCGGCTACGATGGGCGAGCAGATGCCTACGCTCGGCCAGGTGTAGTGGATGAATATCTTCCTGGAGCAGCGTCAGATGACCGTGATCAATACAAATCACGCGTGCACCGGCCAGGCGTCCTAATGGGGCGGAGAGCAAGGCAGAGAAGACTGCATCCTGCGGCAGTACAAGGTCAAAAGCTGTCCCCCGGCGTAGCAAGGCAAACAGCCTGGCGGCACCGGTCAAGACATAGAACCAGACAAACGGGAAGTGGGAGGCGCCCATCCAGGAGCGACCAAAGCGATGGATTATGTACCTACCAGTCTCCTGGTCAGTAATGGCTCGTGTGAGATATTCCATTCTCCAATGGCCCTGCATGGCCTCTTCAATCCCTTCCAGGACCGTGAGCACCCCGCCGATGGCTGGAAAAGCAGGGAGAGGGACGCAGACGCGCAGCTGATTGGAGGAGTCCACCGGGCGTGGAAAAAGGTGCGGTTGCCAGCGACGCCAGAGACGTGCACTCAAGGAATGCCGGATATGCCACCGGCGGTAGCGCAGACGGCCCTGCCAGCTTCTCGCATAACGTTGCCAGCGCTGGAGGGCGCGGGCACAAACCTCGCTCTTCGTCGAGGTCGCCAGGGCATCCAGCAAAGCAATCTGGAGAGTTAGCTCCTGGGGCGTTGCCAGATGGCGCGTGGCCAGGTCACGATAGGGCCAAAAAGGCCCGGAGAACTCACTCAAACTCTGCTCAAAGGTAGTGAGAGCTTGCTGGAAAAGCTGTCGAATCGCCTCATCGCAAGCGGGCCAATACCGTATCAGCTCGTGGAGGCTGAGCAAGGCCAATGCCATGCCGTTGAAGCTGTGGGTGGCCGGATAAAGCGCCAGCTCCTCAAAAAAGATCCCGTCAGCATAGAGCGGGGAGCAAATTCCTCCATCCAGGATATCGCGGCGGAAGGTCGCCAGACAGCGCTCCAGCGCCAGGGCGTAAACCTGGTCGCCAGTCATACTCAGAGCGCGCAGCAAGACGGCCAGGGCGCAGCTCTGCATAGGGGCGGAGAGGCAAAGCGCCCCCCTGCCACCGGGTCGAGTCGAGACTAGCAGCCAGCCGCCAGCTCCATGGCCGAGAGGCTGCTCCAAAGCGAGCAAGTGCCTGGCCTCTTCAAGGAAGAGATCCCTTTCCTGGCGATCGCCGCTCTCTAGAGAGCGATTCCAATGACCCAAAGCGCGCCAGGCTGTTGGTAAGGCGATCGTACTGGCGGCCAGTGGATTGCTCAGGCTTAGACAAAGCTCTAGAACCGCTGCAGGATAGGGGCCGGGCTGTTGGGGCCAGCCACCTTCCTGCCGCTCACTACCACTACGCACTTTTTCATACTCAAAAGAGATAGACATAGATCTTCTCCAGAGATGCACCTGTCAGTTAGAAGAGATCAGATATATTAATCGCGCATGGGTGTATCCGTCATGGCGGAGGTGGGGGTCAGGCTAGCCAGGAGCAGAGGAGAAGAGAGCAGGCCCAGCATGAGCCAGCCGAAGCAGGCCAGGGGGGGCAGAGTCCAGCCATTGATGCTGATGCTATTGATGCACAGCGCTCCAACGGCAGCCAGACCACCGGCAAGCAGTGCGCGATGGCGCTGATCACAGAGACGCCAGGTGCGCCAGGCCTTCCACAGGTAGCAGATCAAGAGTGCGAGGAAGACTGCTAAGACTGGCAGGCCGCCCATCGCACCAAATTCCAGATAGGAATCGTGGGGATGAGCCAGTGGCACATACTGAAGTGGCGAGCGGTAGGGATCTGAGACCTGCATATAGATGCTCAAGCCGAAACCTACGCCTGTGAGTGGATAGGCCATAATCACATTCAAAGCCGTTTCCCAGGCGCCTAGACGCAGCGATAGCTCTCCTTGGCCTGTCAGATGAGCGAAGAGGAGCTGGAGCTGGTCGAAGAAGAAGAGAATCAAGATGAGCGAGACGAGAAAGATGCTCAGAGTGATCTGCAGGCGTAGCTTCCAGCTGTCCACAAAGAGCAAGAAGAAAACCAGGCCGCAGCAGGCAGCTACCCAGGCGCCACCGCTAAAGGTGAATAGCAGCGCAGGTCCAATCAGTAGTGCCTCACCCAGATAGAGCAGGCGGGCCAGCCAGGAGCGACTGTGTGCGTAGAGGCCCAAAGGAATGAAGAGAGCGAAGGCGAAGAAGGTCCCATTCCAGTTCGGGTCTACAAAGAAGCCCCCTACGCGTTGTACACCGGTATCGCCAAGAGTGAAATTCGAAACGCTCTTCAGGAATGGGTCGTAGAGGGAGGTGCCCAGGATAAATTTGCCTGTCAGCGCGATTACAATCGTATGAGCGGCGATCAAAGCGCCAAAGGCTGCTAGGAGTTCCAAGACCAACCAGAGGCTTTTCAGATTACGTGCCGTATTCAGACCCAGCCAGAAGAAAAGGAAGGAACCGGCGATGACATTCGGATAATAGAAGAGAGCATCATCCAAATTTGTGGCTCCGCGTAGGGAGGGAAAGAAAGTCAGGCCCAAAAAGAGGAGCCAGAGCCAGAGTGGACGAGGTTCTGCCCAAGGACGCTGCTGTGAGCGACCGAGGAAGAACACCAGCAAGAGGACGAGCGTGAGCAGCTGAGCTGTCGCGATGAGGGACATATAGAAGTCAAGGTAGAGATGAATCAGGGCAACAGCCACCGCCAGAATCTCGTCGCAGCGCAGGTAAAGCAGCAAAACTAAAAATAGCAGGCCGGCGATCAAGACGGTTGACATCGAAGCGGCCTGGCGGGTCACACTGGTGGAAGGAATGATTGTCCCGACGAGTAAAGGAGCGAAAACTTCCAACATGCCCATCAGGATCAAAGCCCCGATGAGGAGAGCAGCGAGCCCTGTGGAGGGAGCGATCAGCTCCCTCCGTCCACGCTCGCTTGACATTGAGCGCTGGGTTGTCTTCTGAACGATACTCATAGTCCCTATCGCTCTCCGCGCTGTCTATGCGGTTCTATCGAAGGCATCTCCAGCGTTTTCAGCTCAGTGATATCGGAGCCACGCTGTCCTGGGCGTGGAGCAGGGCCTTCGGCTGCCTCCGCTGGGGCGTTGAGACTACCGGGACGCTCGCGTGTCAGGCGAGGACGAGCTGGGACCGGAGAACTTTTCGCGTCCGACCCTGATCCGATCCCCGTTGCGGGGGTCATGACTCGCTGAACCTGGGCAGGAGTGGCTGGCTCCGTCAGTGACTGACTTGACCCAGTGCGCTGCTGACTGGCCGTTGCAGGCATCCCTGGCGGCTGTGGAGCGGGTGAAGGTTGATGTACTCCCCTTGCTGCAGCCGGAGAGTGCTCTCTTCCCGTCAGCGCGGCCTGCTGGTGTTCCTGTCTCCATCGGCTGCTTGTCAGTGCCGCTCCTACCTGTTCACTGTGCTCATCGCCTACTGCCTGGTAGTAGTAGGGGGTGATACTACCGCGCTGCTGTTGTTGCTTATTGACAACACAGCCAATGATGCGTACGCCTGTCTGGCGCAGGAGGGCGCGTGCCTGTCGGATATGCTCTTTCCGAGAGCGAGTGATGTCGACCACTAAGAGAGCACTATCGACCCGTGAAGCCAGGATACTGGCGTCGGCCAGGCCTAACAGTGGCGGTGCATCGAAGATCACGATATCGAAATAGTAATCCGCCAGGTTCGATAGCAGGTTGCGCATGGCCTGCGAATCCAACAGCTCGGGCGGATTGGGAGGGAGATGCCCGGCTGGCATCAGCCAGAGATTAGCAGTGCTGGTCTCATAGAGAAAGCTATCGAGGATACCACCCTGCTCGGTCGGGCGCTGGCGTGAAGACGAGACGCTTGGCAGGGGCGTCGTCGATGACTGACTCATGGCCATAATAGCGCTGCTCAGGCCGGCTTCAGCAGCGGAGACCCCAAAGAGGCGATGCAGCATTGGGCGGCGCATGTCAGCATCCACAAGCAGAGTCCGCTTCCCCGCCTTAGCCATAAAAATAGCCAGATTCGCGGCAACCGTGCTCTTGCCCTCTCCTGGCACAGAGCTGGTGATTAAGAGATAGTTAACAGGTGTATCAATAGAACAGAAACCGATGTTCGTGCGAAGGATGCGATAGGATTCAATGAGGCCAGCATGCTCCTTGGGATTAAAGACCTCTTTCTCCTCTGAGGAGCGCACTCGCCAGACGGTCGCGAGAACGGGATAGCCGAAGAGCTGAGCCAGCAGCTCGCCGGTGCGCACCCGTGTATCAAGCTGTTCCAGGAGCAGCGCTAGTAGCACGCCGATGAGAAGGCCAGTTACCAGTCCTGCCCCGGTGTTAAGTAAGATACGTGGCTGAGCTGGACTGGTCGGGGGAGAGGCCTGCTGGACAACACGCAGAAAATTCCCGTTTTCCGCTTCGGTCAGCTCCAGTTGAACAAGGGCATCTTGAACCTGGGAATAGCGATCCTGCAGAGCCTTGAGCCGGGATTGCAGCATACTGACCTGCTGCTGATCATTAGTGGTACTCTCAATTTTACTGATCTGATTGCTAACGCTGTTGATTTGCTGCTCTGTAGAAGTAAGCTCTTGTTGTAGCTGTTGTTGAGAACGTTGATTGTCTTGCTGGATAGCAGCATCTTGTTGCTTAATAAATGTCTGAGCTATATCATTAGCCAGGGCCGCGGCCCGCGTTGGACTTTCATCCAGGACAGAGATCTTGAATAGCTGCGTATTTGTCTCTGTAGTAGTGGAGACACGCGAGGCCAGCGTGGAAGCGCTCAAGCCTGGATAATGGGAAGCCACTTCTGTAAGGACCGGCTGGCTCGTGACCAGTGTCGCCTCGGTATCGACGAGCTGGTCGCTGGCCAAAAGATTATTATAGTCAGCCAAATTGTTGCCCGTGCGAACGGTGACTTGCATGAGGACCGACGCCTGGTAGAGGGGAGTCATCAGCTTGCTGGCGATCAGGGCCCCGATGCCGACCGCCATGCAGCAGATGGCAACCAGCCACCAGCGCTTGGCTAGCACGGCTGCGTACTGAGCAATCGTCATTCTAGGTGTTCCTCTCTTGCAGATACCTTTGCCCTGTCTTTGCTCTCATTGTTATATGTATCGATCCTGGCTGAGAATTGTAAACTTCTGGGGAAAGAGTGGTAAGAAGGTCCTGTTCCCCGAATGAGCAGATTCGGTGCTGGGCTGGACCAGGGCTGGTTCCTCTTCTCTCCAGAAACACCGGCCTATCTGCCTGCCTCCCTTCGTGCGGAGGTTGCCGCGCAAAGGTGCTGGCTCTCAGCGTGTGAAGCACTTAGACACCGCGCAATTTGATTACTTCAATAATCGTTCTTAAAATAATTAGAATATCTAGCATATATGATTGGTGCTTAATATAATAGAGATCATATTGTAGCTTTTCCAGTGCCTGCTGACTGGTAGAAGTATAGTGATATTTGACCTGAGCCCAGCCTGTTAGGCCCGGGGGAACGCTCAGCCGGCAGCGATAGAAGGGGATCGTTTTTTCCAGGACAGTCACAAACTCTTCCCGCTCGGGCCGTGGGCCGATCAGGCTCATCTCCCCGCGCAGAATATTGAGAACCTGGGGGAGCTCGTCAAGGTGAGTTGCCCGTAGAAAGCGCCCTACTCGTGTCACCCGTGCATCGTTGTGGCTGGCCCACATTGCCTTCCCCTCTGGTTCGGCGTCGACGTGCATTGAGCGGAATTTGTACATCTTGAACTTGCGCCCGTTCTTGCCCAGGCGCTCTTGACAGTGGAAGAGAGGACCGGGTGAATCAAGACGGATCAGTAGTGCTAGTGGAGGAAGCAGCAAGATCAGTATCAGCAAGCCTAAAAGACCAAAGGTGAAATCGAGTGCTTTACGCCAGCAGAGGTAGAGAGGAGAAAGGTTGGCACCTGGCAATGCGATATACCATTGTTCCCCGATCTGCTCCACAGGGATCTTGCCGCTGACGTTCTCATAGACGCAGAGGGCGGGTACAAGCGAAATCCCCAGGTGGGTCCCAGTAATGGCCTCCTGTACCAGGGCTGGATTCTCCTGATACTCGGTGGCCATAATCAGCACGTCAATGGCTTGCTGTTCAATCAAGCGCTGCAACGTGGCTCGTCCGCCCAGAATGGGCAGAGGCAGCTGTCGCTCGGGCTCGGCCTGCGCCAGTAGGTTCTCTTCCTCTGTGACATAACCCACGATATCGATGGTTGAGCGTCTGGGCGCGGCTTGCAGTTCTCGCGCAATTGCTTCACCGATGGTGTTCATCCCGACAATTACCCCCTGGCGCCGAAAGGGTGGCATATGCAAGCATTGGGCGATGGCGAGGTGCCAGCCGGCGATCAGAGGGAGACTGACACCGGTAAAGGAGAGGGTTGTGAGCAGCAAGGAACGCAAGGCGTGGCCTTCCAGTGTGGCGCTCAGTGCAAACCAGAGGCCGGCCAGTAGGAGCAGTGTAATGATAGCTCGTAAAGGGCTGACCAGGCGGCTTGACATGCCATTGAGGTCGTAGGTGCGAGTCAGGCGGGCGGCAAAGCCCCAGAGAAGCGCAGCGCAGCCGATCCAGGCGAGGTGCGTTTCCCAGGGTACGATCAGGCGACTGCTGCTTTCCACTGGTGGCTGATAGCGTACTATCAGCAGGGTGAAGGTCACCAGCAAGAGTACACTATCGCCGCCAATCAGAATGAGCCGCCAGTCGTTGCTGGAGATGCGCCGTCTCGTTCGCAGGCCGAGCCGCCTCTGCTCACGGTGAGAGGTGGTGGACAATGTCAGCGTGGCGGTGCTACCCTGATAGCTTTGCCTCGACACTGGTTCGCTTTGCTGCTGATATTCTTGCTCTTTTAACATATCTTCCTCCCTTTCTCTCCTGTACCAGACATCTGCTACCTTTCTTTCTATCTACCTGTATGAAATAGATTTATCTGCCTTGTATTCCTGCTGATGTTGCTGTTCTTGCGCTAAAGAGGGCAGTGTTGGGGTGAAGGAAGAGGATGGCAAGAGGGCGGCGATTTGGGCGTCGAGGCAGGCACTCAGTTGGTCATAGTCGAAACGCTCCTCGGCCAGCGCGCGACCGCGGGCGCTAAGAGCCTGGGCCAGGGCTGGCTGCTCATAGAGCTTTACAATGGCTTGAGCCAGGGCGGTGGGGTTTTCCGGTTCAACGAAAATAGCGGCGCCGGCCTCTTCGGCCAGCCGACGGGCTTCCCCATCGACGGCTAGCAGAATCGGGCGTCCGCAGGCCAGGGCCTCGTACATTTTGCAGGGCAAGGCCCCCTCAAAGAGAGGGAGCTTGCGCATCATGATCAGACAAGCATCGGCGGCGGCCAGCAGCAGAGGAACTTGCTCGTGAGGGAACGGGTCCATAAAGATCACATTCTCCAGTCCGCGTCGGCGCGCCTCGGCCAGCAGCTCGGGCTTGGCGCCGCCGTCACCGACCAGGCGAATGCGAATGGCGGGATAGGAGCGCAGCTGCTCGGCGGCATCCAGGACGGTGGTCAAGCCATGAGAGATGCCAAGGGTGCCAGCGTAGAGCACAGTAAATCGCTCCTCCCAGCCCAGGAGCTGCCGCGCCTCGGCCTGTGGGCGAGGGAAGAACTTGCTCGTATCAACGCCATTCGTCAGGAAGAAAATCTTCTCAGCTGCCAGACCGCGGCGCAGCAGCTGATCACGTATCCCCTCGGTAAGAACCCAGACTAGGCTGGCGCGCTCGTAGGAGGACCACTCTAGCCACTCGGCCAGGCGGATCAGCAGGCGATTGCGTAGTACGCCAAGCTGCACCGCCGATTCCGGCCAGAGGTCCGAGACTGTGAACACATAGGGGCTGCCTTTCCAGCGGGCCAGCAGACGCCCAGCGATGGCATTAAAGAGGGGATGCGACTCGACAACCAGTAGGTCGGGATGACCGACTGCACGCGCTCCCAGGATGGGAGCCAGACAGCCAAAGGAGAGATGAGCCAGGATACGGCGCAGGAAGCCGCGATTGGGACTCGTGTAGCTCCAAACGCGTACCACGCGCACACCAGCTCGCGTCTCCTCCTGGAGCAGGCGTCCACGGTACTCTGGCGGGACCACGCCGGTCGGATAATTTGGCACTGTTGTCAGGACTGTGACCTGGTGACCTCGCTGCACAAGATGCTCAGCATACTGACTGATTCGTGAAGCTGCTGCCCCTTTCTCTGGGGGGTAATACAGAGTCAGGAAGAGAATATATGCCATAGATCTTTTTATTCCTCATCTTCAGCGCTACGAGAACGAGAGCTGTATGAATAAGTCGACATCGACGGTCTCTAAAGAGCATTTTTTGGACGGCGGCGCGTAGTCGCTGCTGTTTCCTGACTAGAAGCTGTGACCTCCTGCCTTCGGGAAGCCGCCAGCTGTCTCTGCCTGGTTCTGCCCGGGCTACCGTCACCGATAGCGAGGTAGCGCATGCCAAGTGCCTCAATGGCTGAGCGTTGCAGAGCCTGGCGACCATCGAGTACCACCTGACAATGGCTAAAAGGACGAAAATCAAAAGAGCGATAAGCGGTATGAGCTGCTTGCAGAATAATCGCCCTCACCTCGGCAGCCTCCGAAGGGGAGAAGGGGGTATAGCCAGCGGCTCGGATTTCCCCAGAGCTGAAAAGTGGATCATCAGCGAGTACATGTGCCCCCCGCTTCTCCAGGGCTGTGCGCAGCAAAGCTGCGCTGCTAAAGGCCAGCTCGCGTACATCGCCGCGGTAAGCAATGCCCAGAATCAAAACCGTCTGTCCCCGTAAGGAACCAAGGGCCATTTCGAGGCGCCGGACGGCATAAGTGGCCATGCTATCATTGATGGCGCGAGCCTGGCGGGGAAGCTGGAGCAGAGGAGCGAAGCCATCGACCTGCTCGGTGACTGCTTCAGCGCCAGCCAGCAAAAAGTAGGGATAAACAGGGATACAGTGGCCACCGACTCCAACGCTCGGTGTATGGATGTGAGAATAGGGCTGGCTGTTGGCGGCGGCGATGGCTGCTTGCACATCCAGGCCGTGAGCATCGGCGAAGCGAGCGAACTCATTAGCCAGAGCAATATTCACATCGCGATAAGTTGTCTCGATCAGTTTCACAAACTCAGCATCGTCAGTCGAGGGCATCACAATAATCTCGGAAGTATCGAGCACCGAGCGATAGAAGGCCACAGCCGCCTCCGTGCTGGGGGGGTTGATCCCTCCCACAACCTTGGGGTAGAGGCGCAGATCACGGAAGATGGTGCCAGAAGAGACCCGCTCGGGACTATAGGCCAGCCAGAAATCAGAGCCGGCCTGCAGGCCAGACTCGCTCTCCAGCAATGGGGCCAGGTGGCGGGCGGTCGTTCCCACCGGCAGAGTTGTCTCATAGAGCACCAGCGTCTCGGGCTGTAGCCCTCTGCCAATGGAGCGGGTAGCGGCCTCCAGGGCTGTGAGATTGGCGCGATGAGCTTCATCGATGAGGACTGGCACAATCACCACGACGGCGCGTGCCTGGCGTACAGCAGCTGTCGTGTCGCTCGTGGCACGTAAGCGTCCCTCCTGGACCAGCTGTGCCACCGCTTCCTCCAGGTCAGGTTCCTCATGAATGTGGGAACGACCAGCGTTGATCTGCTCAACCACGTCAGGATTCACGTCGCAGCCAATGACATACCAGCCGTGACGAGCATACTGCACGGCCAGCGGCAAGCCAATCTTGCCCAGACCGACAACGACCGCCGTGGCTGGTGGCAGGGTGGCTATTGACTCGCTTGACAATCTCTTCTCCATGCTCTTCTCTGCGTTGCAGTCTCTCATCCTCGTCTAGCTGCCTCTCAGAGTGCTGGGATGCTCCTCATGCCTCTGTGGCAAGGTGAGAGAAGAGGGGCTGGCCATACGGCGAGGGAGAACCTGCTCATTTGGCCCTTGCTGGTGAGAAAGTGACGTGCTGGACCCTGCTGTCGGGCTGCGGTCGGCCTCTTCAGGCAAGGTATGCGGCTCCTGAGCCTGGGACAGAAGGCCGTTGTTGGCTAGCGCCGAAGCCAGCAGCTGCTGAACTACCTTCAGCACAGCCAGGCCATCCTCTCCCGAGACAGAAGGGCTACTATCGCTCATGATCGACCGAATCACATCCTCATACTCGCGGCGCAGCGGTTCCGCCTTCTGTACCTTCAAGCGGATCATAGTTCCCTCACTCACACCCGTCAGGGAACGCAGGGCATCCCAGGAAGTAGGGGAATAGTCGTTCTCGTAGAAAAAAACATCTTGAGTCAGATAGTTCAGTAAGAACATCCCCTTCTCACCGGTGATGGTCAGCTCGCGCACCTTGGTAGGCGTCAACCAATTGACATCCAGTACTCCCAGAGCATCGTTGCTGAAGCGCAGCAGCCCCAGCAGCAAATCCTCGCAGGTACGGTGGATATGCTGCTGGATTTGAGCCGAAACCTGGCTGATCTCGGCGTCCACCAGATAGCGCATCGTGTCGATCTCATGCGAGGCCAGGTCGAGGGTCACGCCGACGTCGCGGATGCGCGGTGGGAACGGTCCGATACGTCGCGCATGGAGATGGAAGATGCGTCCGAGAGTGCCAGCGTTCAAGCGGCGCTTCACCTCTGTCACCGCCGGATTGAAGCGCTCGATGTGGCCTACTGCCAGACGAACATCGCGCTGGCGGGCTAGCTCGATCAACGCCTCAGCCTCCTCGACCGTACTGGTCAGGGGCTTCTCTACCAGGACATTGAGGCCGAGATCCAGAGCGAAAGCGGCCACCTCACAGTGGAGGTGAGTCGGGACGACCACCGCGACCAGCTCGGGGCGTTGCTCATCCAGCATCTGGCGATAATCGCTATAGCCGGCGATGTGGAAGCGCTGAACTGCGCGCTGGAGAGCGCTAGGATTGGTTTCGGCGACAGCTACAAGCTGGACCGAGTCCTCCAGCTCCTGCAAAACGCGCAGGTGGTTCCAGCCCATTGAGCCGGCGCCAACCACTGCTACTCTCAGCTGCATAGAGCAATTACCTCCCGGGCGATAGTCTCCAGGTCATCTTGAGTCAGGGCGGGGTGCACTGGCAGCGAGAGCACCTCGCGCGCCGCCCGCTCCGTCTCCGGCAGTCGTGCCAGAGGGCTGTCTCCGCGCACGCGCTGCTGCCGCTCAGGATTCACCACATAAAAGCGGCTCGCCTGGCTGCGGTAGAAAGGTTGCTGGTGGATAGGAACAGGGTAGTGGACAGCGGTGGCGATGCCGCGCCGGTGCAGCTCGGCGGCGATCTCATCGCGGTGGGCAGGAACGCGGATGGTGTACTGATGATAGGTATGACGGCAGCCCGGGCGAGTAATCGGTGTCTGCACAATGCCGGCCAGATGCTGGTTCAGATAAGTGGCATTAGCGATGCGTCGCTGTGTGAACTCCTCCAGTTTCGCCAGCTGGACCAGACCCAGCGCGCCCTGCAGGTCGGTCATGCGCAGGTTATAGCCCAGGCCAATCTGGTGATAGCGACTGGCCTGGCCATGGTTGCGCAGAAGACGCAGCCGGGCAGCCACCTCGGGATCATCACTGGTAATCATCCCGCCTTCGCCAGTGGTCATGTTCTTCGTTGCGTAGAACGAGAAACAGCCTGTGCCGAAGCTACCCACCGGCTTCCCGGCGAAGCTACTGGCATGGGCCTGGCAGGCATCTTCGAGCAGGATCAATTTGTGGGCCTCGACCAGCGGCAGCAAGCGACCCAGGTCGCAGGGGTGACCGTAGAGATGGACGGGAAGAATGGCACGCGTACGCTCACTGAGGGCCAGCTCTACCTGTGTGGGGTCAAGAGTATAGGTTTCCGGCTCGATGTCGACGAAAACCGGCGTGGCGCCCACCAACAAGATCGCATTCGCGGTGGCCGCAAAGCTGAAGGCCGTGGTGATTACTTCGTCTCCCGGGCCGATATCATGAGCCAGAAGGGCGAGATGAAGAGCCGCCGTGCCCGAGGAAACGGCGATCGCGGCACCAACCTGACAGAGTTCGGCAAAACGCTGCTCAAAGGCAGCGACGTATTTGCCCTGAGCAAGCAAACCCGAGGTCAGTACCTCGCGAATAGCAGCCTCCTCCTCAGCTCCCAGCAGGGGGCGAGCAATCGGAATCATCGCTTTCTCACTTCTCACTGCGCCATCGATCGAATCTGGTCAAATCGCCTGCGTATGACCAAGCGGAGCAGTGCTAGAGCCGTGGGTCACTCACTGGTCAGCGGCAAGATGCGGGAGGTGGCCTCTCTCTACTGAGCAATCGGGATGCTTCTCAAAGCCTGCATGCTGGCCAGATGATGATTTTTAGACATAAGCCAAAGGCATTGGCCTCGACGCTCCTGCGCCACTCAGCAACGCTCTTTACTTTGCGAATTGTTAGGAAAGTATTGAGAGAATAGTCCCTTCCACACTACTCGGGCAGCGCTCTATCCTGGCACTGCCACACTGCCGAAGACCAGTATAGCTGACCTGGTTGCGATTGTCGTCCCGTTGATGGCTATTTTGTCGGGAACTGATAACCGTTTTTCCGGGTAATATTTGCCGCTGACTCTGGTTAACAAATACACACCACTCAGTGGCTGCTGGAGGTAGGCGAAAAGGCGCCAATCGGCTTCCAGGGCTGATGGTGCCTGGTAGCCACTCGTAGGACCTCCCCGGCAATTCTGGCTACTCGCCTATGGTCCATCGAATGCCTATGCTATATATCCCTTCAGCGAAGGCTGTGATTGGTATGTGTCGATTCATTCATTCATGGGCACTCCAATCGCTGCCGGCTGTGAGGCCGGGCCCTCATCCAGGCAGTACGACCGGCCTGGCCCCTCATCGCAATGGACAGGCGTACAGACGGGTAGACCCTGCTGCACAGGGGCTTGTCTGACCTTGACGGAAGGAGTTGGCCTGGCATCTTGCCGGGTTCGTCAGCTCTTCTCTGGCTCGTATGACTTGGGTTGTCGCTTAGGCATGAAGGAAAAAAACGCTATGTCAGAGCAGACATTAACTCGTTTTAGAAAACGTCGGAAAGGGACAGAGACGCGCATTCTCCATTTTTCTTTTCAGGATCTCTTGCCTCCTGGTCAGACGCTGGCCTTGAGTTTAGGCACGCGGACGCTCTCTTTACTTTGTGATGGAAAAATGGTACTTGATCAGCAGTTCAGTATCAATGAGTTGCGTGTGCTTGAACCTATTTTACAGGCTTTTCCTCACTATTGCCCCTACGAGGTTCTGCTAGCCAGTTTGTCGTCGGCTCCGGTGACCGCCAGCTCGATCGCTCGCTGCCGTCAGCGCCTCTTAGAAGCCCAGGGCAGTCAACGCTGGCAGCAGGAGTTGCGTCCACTCCGTCGTGCCCTCTCGTCGGTGCGCAGCAAGCTGCATCACTTTGGTTTGGAGATCTCAAATGTGCGCGAGCGGGGGTGCAGTCTAACATGCCTGACCTATGCTGGGGATATGGCCCAGCGTGAGGTGGTCTAAGCTGGTAGGGAGCTGAGCCAAACGGCTGGCTAGTCTGACAGCCAGGGGGAGCAAGCCAATAGAGAGAGGCAGGGTCAGCACTGCGGGGTGTCTCTCCTCTCTGCTGATCCAGACCTCTCTCATCCTCCTGGTCTCTGAACGTTTTGGTGCTGCCTCTGCCTTCTGGCTGGCGATGGTGACAGAGCCTCCTGACTTGCTCAGGAGTGCTGGAGGCGGTGGAGCACTTCGCCGGCATGTTCGACCACCAGAATGCCCTTGTGCTCTTGCCCTTTCCAGGCTTCGGGATCGATTGACTGTGGATCGCGATAGCCCAGATTGACACGCCGGCAGCGTTCAGCATCGATACCGGTTGCAAGCGTGACCTGGATGCGTGGCAGCTCGCGCCCTGTGGTGGCGTCGTAGCTGCCGGTTCCTTTGACATGGGTGCTATGCGCTTTAATGGTGCCGGGAATCGTACGAAAGCGTTCAGGTTGCTTGAGAAAGTAGTCACGTACGTGGTAGCCAACGCGCTCGATCAGGGGGCCGTGGGTATAGGAGAATTCGGTAATCTTGGGGGCATAGATGATGACCTCGCCGCCGTCGGCTACAATTGGCTCAGTCTTGTACATAGCTTTGGCGCCAGTCCAGAGGTCGGGATAGAGTGGTGCAGCCACGGCTAGCACCAGTTGATAGGGGTGTGGATGAGTAACGATGTTGAGGCGGGCGGAGAGGTCTGCCGCAGCTTCGAAAGCCTGCTGGTAGTCGCCGATGTAGAGTCCGTGTAGATCCTGCCCTTGCATTACAAGGGCAAGGACGAGCAGTGGCCTGGGTACGAGTGCGGCGGCGCGATGCAGCAGGCGGCGTACTGGTGTGTCTTTCACGCCGATCGTGTGCAAGCTGGTGACCAGGGCCCCTAGCCAGTGGGTAGTATTGATAATGTCTGGTCCGGCGATGCCAGGGAAAAGATACTTGGCCCCGCCTGAAAAACCGGCAACCTCGTGTGGAAAGACTGGGCCACAGATGATCAGTTGATCGTAGTCAAGGATGCGGCGGTTCAGGGAGACGACGATCTCTTCTCTGAGCAGTCCCTCAGTCAGCTGATCAACTTCCTCGGCGCTGAGGGTGCTGAGAGTGTGTAGCATCTCGGGTCGATCCCACTGGTGGTTGAAGATACGCAGGCCGGGATAGGACTGCGCGCGCTCCTCCGCTGAGAAGCCCACGAGGGCCGTAATAGCGGCCTCGCTGAGAGGGGGATGGGTGCCGAGAGCGATGAGATAGTCTAGTTGCGCTACTCGACTGTATAGTTGCTCGTTCAGCAGGCGGAAGAAGAGAGGGATAGGAG
This sequence comes from Thermogemmatispora aurantia, assembly GCF_008974285.1. Lineage (GTDB taxonomy): Bacteria > Chloroflexota > Ktedonobacteria > Ktedonobacterales > Ktedonobacteraceae > Thermogemmatispora > Thermogemmatispora aurantia. The sequence continues at coordinate 30,458 of NZ_BKZV01000007.1, forward strand.
CGCTGCGCGTTCCATCGGGAATGATGACCAGGACGCGCTTGCCTGCAAGGGCCAGCGGTTCGAGGGCGCGCTGGAGCAGGTCACTCACCTGGCTGGAACTGAGTGTCTCGCTGGTACTTCCCTCGCCAAGCAGCATCGAAAGTTTCTCTCCTTTGGGTGTCTTGCCTGAGCGCTTATTGTGTCTTCTTTGCTCGCTGGCCACCCTGGAATGCTGGAGCGGCACCCACGAGGGTCGGCATTGTAGGAGCTGAATGCTGAGTGATGCAAGCTGACTCTCTTGCTTGCCCCTTGTCACTGATTGTATCACCTACATAGCGGGCCAGGGTCTTCTACTGTATTGGTTGGCTATGGTGTGTTGGACTGGTTATTTGGTTGTCTGCTGGTCTGCTTGCCGCGCTGGTCAAGGACTCTAGTGGATGGTGAGACCTTGCCAGCGCTGACCAAGCAGCAAGAGTTCCTCTTCAATCTCATGGAGCACGCGCAGCTCAGCCTGCTTGTACGAGAGGGGAGTACCGTGCAGAGCGGCCTCGCGCAGCTGCTCTAGCACGCGGCCAACGGAGCTGATAGTATAGGGACGCTGCTCGGCTGCGGAGGGCATAATGCCCAGCGCAATCTGGCTGCTGTCAAAGAACTCTTCCGGCTCACAGCTCAAGGCCAGAAGATAGGCGTAGTCGCGGGCCAGGTCAAGCTGGGCCTGATGGAAATAGTTGCGCTGGGTGCTGGCAATGGAAAGGCAGCCAGCGATCTTCCCCCCCTGCAGAAGAGGATAGGCTAGCATGCTTTCTGTGAAAGGCTCGCTATGGGTAGGGAAATAGTAGCTGAGGTCCTCCCGGCTTGGAATGATGGCGTAGTGGCCAGAGGCTACGCAGTGACCGGCCAGCGATTCGGCCCCCAGCAGCAGTAGCTCCGGCTCTGGCAGCGAGCGCCAGGGTGGGGTGCCACGCCCCTGGACGATGCGTAGGCTGCGCACTTGTTGGGTGGCCAGACTAGGGGGCACGCACTGGATAAGGGTCACTTTCAGCCCAAGCTCGTGAGGATCAAACTGACTGATCATCTGCTGCAAAATAAGGTTGCGCATGGTCACAGAGCGAAGAGCCGGTGCGCATTCCAGACAGGTGGTGAGGATACGGCGGTAAAAGGTCGACGGGATCTGCTGGTCTTCGCTGTCGCTAATTGCTGGCCTGCTCAGGATCTCAGGATGGGCCTGTCGCAAATGCTCCGCCAACACTGGGTGGGAGCGGAACACGGCTTGATAGAGCTGCCGCAGATGCTCCGTGCGCGGACTGCTTTGCCCTTTGGCCCAGCGCGCGATGGTGACGCTATTGACTCCGACAGCCTGGGCCAGGCGTCGAAGCTCGTGCGCGTTGCTAATGGCCTGCTCCAGCAGTCTCCGCCAGGTCTCCAGCTTTGTCATAGTTGCCTCTACCTAGGGATTGTTGAGTGCTGCCTCGCTGGTCCTGATCTGCCTACGACTGTCTCATTTTAACCCAATCCTGTGTAAATATCAACGTGAATCGACCCTTTCTGCGACAGCGAAATAAACGCTCGCTTCGCTATGTATTATCAATCAACGATCATCGATAGATGCTGTCTTCAGACACCGGCGTAGGCGGAGAAACCGCCATCGACCGGAACCACGATACCTGTGACGAAAGCCGAGGCAGGACTCAGCAGCCAGAGCAGGGTACCGAAGAGATCCTCTGGCTGGCCGAGACGTTGCATAGGAGTATGGTCGAGAATGCGACGCCCGCGCTCGGTCAGGCTGCCTGTCGAGGGATCAACGAGGAGCCTCTGGTTCTGCTCGGTTAAGAAAAAGCCGGGAGCTATGGCGTTGACGCGAATGGCTGGGCTGTACTCCTGAGCCATGTAAACAGCCAGCCAGTGTGTCAGATTCACGACGCCCGCCTTGGCTGCTCCGTAGGCAGGGACGCGCGTTAGTGGGCGCAGCGCGGCCATAGAAGCGATATTGACGATGCTTCCCCTCCCCTCGGCAACCATGCCGCGCCCGAAGACCTGGCAACAATAGAAGGTGCCGATGAGGTTGAGTGTCAGCACCTCATGCAGGGCCGCCGGCGTCAGATCGAAGAAGGGCAGCTGTGAGGTCGTAGAGGCGGCCTCGCGATTCCCGCCAGCGGCATTGATTAAGATGGTCGCGCGCCCAAAAGTGGCCTCAATCTCTCTGGCCGCTTGCTCGATAGCCCGACGGTCGCCTACGTCACAAGAGAGCCCCAGGGCCTCCCCCCCCTCGTGGCGAATCGCGCGCACGACCTCGCTCGTAGGGCCGGCGCGGCGACTGAGAAGGGCGACACGGACTCCGCGACGAGCCAGGAAGCGGGCCATACTTCCTCCGAGCACGCCGGTGCCGCCGGTGATCACCGCTGTTTGGTTGGCAATGGTGAATAGCTCCGGTTCATAAGCAAGACGATGACTCATGTGACGACCCTCGTTTCCTTTTCTTTGATGGCAAAGGTGCAGAAGATCCTATAGTTGGCCCCTCGCTGCTTCCCGAAGTGTGGTGGGACGGTAGACGAGGTGCAGGTCATTCCAGGTAACCTCGAAGGTATAGGCGATGCCCTGGCGGAAGAAATCAGCAACGGCTCGCGCGGCCAGGGCGGCCAGCAGCAAAGCGAACGGACGAGTGAGCGGGTAATCACAAGGGTCACTGGCCCCGGCCTGCGGCGGTTGATAGTCAGGCTCCCACTCGCCATTGCCATAGAGGCCATCGGCGCTGAAGCCGACGTGGAGACAGGGCAGCGCCAGTGCACGGCTGGCAGCGCTCACGGCGGCGCGGGCAGCCTCATTATCGAAAGTGTCAACGACGAGATCGCTTCCTTGCAGCAGCTGAGCGGCGTTCTGTTCTGTAAGCGTGACCGTTACTGGCTCCAGGCGGGCCTGCACAGCGCGATAGAGCGTTGCGACTAAGGCGCGAGCCTTGGGAGCGCCGATCTCGCCGCGCAGATACGGCTGCGTTGACAGATTGCGCATCTCGACCCGATCGTGGTCGATCAGTCGCAGGCGTGCAAAGCCCATTCGGGCCAGTGTCTCGCAGAGATTGGCGCCGAGCGCCCCCGCACCGCAAATCGTAATCTGGCGCCTGGCGACTGCTGCCAGAGAGGCGTGGCGCTCCTCATGGAAAAACGGATCGTTTGGATTAAGGTTGATCGTGCTCATTCTTCCAGCTCCTCCTCGCTCCAGGGCGAGTCGCGCATCACGCTCACAATACTGGTCAAATCAAAGTCACGATCACGTCCACTCAAGCAAATGCCGCTGGAAACGATCGTCAGCTCAGGATCGATCACTGAGCGATAGCGGTAGGGTCGTCCCTCTTCGCTCCACTCGACAATGATTTCTGAGGTCGAGCCAGAAGAGGCTGGCAGCAGCGTATAGCTGTGTAGCACCGCGCCGGCCTTAGCCAGGGCGTGGCGCAGGCGCTCGCTGAGCTGGAGGCGCAGGCGCTCCTGTTGTAGCCACTCCAGTTGCGCCCGGCGACTCTGGGCCTGCGCCACTTGCTCTGGCACAGGTCTGCCAGCTGTGGGGACAAAGCGGCCTCTGGTCCGCTGCTTGGCGTCGGGAGCCTGATCATCGCCGAAGCTGGCAACCCGCAATTCCTGGCGGAGGGCTTCCTCTTCCAGGCGATGGAGGTCCCAGAGCAACAGAGCGCGGCGTTCTGAAGCGGTCAAACCGGCAGGAAAGCGCTCATACTCTTCCCCAGGAGCAGCAACGGCCTCGCGCATCCAGGCGGCATGGGTGGGATCAGCCCGCAGATCAGGACCATCGAACCAGAGAGTCTGATCATCAACGCGAGCTACAATACGCTCAAAAGGCTCTGCACCATTGAACGGATCACAGAGTAGCACTGGCAGCGGTTCGTCGGGAAGGCCGAACCGCTGACGGGCATCGCTAGGATTAAAAGGCAGCGCCAGCCAGAGTTGAGCCTGGCTGGCCCGCGGCCCTGAGACGGGCCAAAGCAAGATCATGCGGAGCGCTGGCAGCAATTCCAGGTAGGCGCCACGCTGCCAGGGCAAAGCCTCCCCCAGGAGCTCAGCCTCCTGTTCGTCGCGAGGACGGAAGCGGCCCCAGCCAGCAAAGGAGGCGCGCACCTTGAACTCATAAACCAGTCCTTCAATGCGTGTGCGAATACGTCCACCTGGTAACAAGGGAGCAATGATTTCCTGCTGGCGCAGGCGCTCTGCTGCTGCACTCAGGCGACTGATCAGGCGCAGCAGCGGCAGCTGCTCCTCAGGCGATGGAGGTGGTGGGGCTGGCATGGGCAGACCTCTTTTTTCTCTCAGGAAGCGCTTGAGTGCAAGCGGAAACCAGCTAGTTGATCATTCCGAATGGGTGCCTGCTCGGCTAGGAGACAGGCAGAACAGCCAGACAGGCGAGCCGGCGGCACTCAGCTCAGGCTCCTCTAGGAGCATGATAGCGCTGACAGTCAATGAAGAGAAGGCCCAAAAAGGGCGGGATCACGCTCCTGCGTGCGCTCCGCTAAGAGCTGGCGGGCAGCGCAGGAGCGTGACCACTGTGAGAGCAGGGTCGCCATGCGACAGCAGCCACTCAGGCTTGAGTGACCGCCTGCGTTGAAGAGAGTGGCCGCTGTGGCAAAGGATAGGCCATGATCTCGTCGACCAGCTCGGCGCGCGTTGGCAATGCCAGCAAAGGGAGCAGATTGGGCAGACTATAATAATCGCCGGTGAAATGGTAGCTCGTTACCTCGATGCCGGCTTCCACCAGTTGCCTCTCGAAGTACTCGCTGTGCTGCCCAATAATGACCAGAATCACTGACGGACCGATGCCCAGTGCGTGGCGATACTCCTGCCAGGCCGTGTGGAAGAGCGGAGGAGTGTTCTCGCCGCAATCGGTAACCACCAGAATCTGCTCGACATACACCTGCTCACGGGTCATTTTTGCCAGCGGGGCACCGATACTGGTGCCGCCTTCAGCCCGCACAAACTTAAAAGCCTGCTCCCAGTCACTCAGCGTTGGGCGCCGCTTTCTCGCAGGCGGCTCGATGGAGAAGGCTGCTGTGTCGAAAGCGTAGACGTAGAAAGGGGCCTCGATCACAGCGCTGATCAGAGCGGCCAGCTGCTTGGCCAGCTCGATCGCTGGGGTCATAGATCCGCTCTTGTCGATAAAGAGCGCTGTTGGTCGCCTGATTACCACCTTGTTTGCCACGCGCTGATCGGCAACGTGCAGCAGGCTGCGAGTGGTTGCCTCATCGGGTTGAGCGGCCTCGATGGCCTTCTTGACCTTCATCGTTGAGACACGCTGATCGCTGCTGGCCAGGGCCAACTTCTGGTCGATCAGGGCCTTGACCTCTGGGTGATCGAAAGCTCCGCGGCGCTTCAGCGAGGCCAGGGCGTTAATGACCTCCTGGGGGGACATCGCATTGATCAGTGCCACAAGCAGTGCCGGAGTGATGGTGCGCACAGCCCCGATGGCCGTCGTATATGGGATGCCTCCCTCGATGATCAGGCGAGCCTGTTCCTCTGCGCTTTCTGCCCTGGCCAGCTGCTTCAGCAGCGCCTGGGGGCTATCAGCTGGGGGCTGCTCGTCGAAGAGCAGAGCCTGAGCCCGCGGTCCGGGCTTAAGGCGCAGGCTGGCGTACAGGTGCTTCAGAGCTGAGCGAGCGCGGAGAGCGGCCCTGTCGAGCTGGCGTGGATTCGCCTCGCGCGTCCGCAAGTAGTGCTGGATGGCGCTGCGCAGCGAGCGCGGGGTCTTACCGATCACCTGCTTGGCGTGGTCGAGCACGCGCGCCACCTCATAAGGAGCCAGCTGCTGCAGCAGCACCCAGGCAGCTCCGCGAAACTCCGGGTAGGCGCTGGTCGCTAGATGAGCCACAAAGAGCACCTTGTGATCGCGCACCTCGCCATGCTCGAAGTACCACGGAGCCAGATGGCCGTAGAAGAGCGGGTCGCGTTCCAGCGCATCACGGTGCAGCGACGCCAGGTCTTGCAGCTTTCCGTGCGGTGCACTCAAAAATGAATTCAAGATCTGCACTCGCACATCCTGCTCTGGTCCAGAACGAAACTGGCTCATGATGCGATCATCCCCTCTTTCATAGAGTACAGAACATGCCAGAGGCGAACAGACGGACGGGCTGGCTGGCTGTTGCGCCTGTAAGCCTCGCGTCGCACGGTGATCCTGCCCTGATAGCGCTGTCCAGGAAGGCAGGCCCAGGTAATGTGCCCGATAGAAATAAACCCAGTGCCCTGGGATGGCAGTCCCCGAGCACCAGGTCTCAGAACGCGCGAGTTGAGAGAGCTTTCATGCCCTTATCGCGACAGCGCTGCAAGGTCGCGCTGACGGGATTCGAACCCGCTTCCACCCGAAGGGTGGATATACCGAAGAGTATGTACGCTCGCTCGGTCAGAGCGCGTTCAGGTGAAATAGCGCTTACTGCGTGACAGTTCCAGCGGAAAGAGAGCGGCAGGGCCAGAGCCTCTGAGGTAAGCGAGGCTTGGATTCGAGGGGCCGCTCCTACCTACCGCCAGGCAGGTGCGCCCGGCTCAGGCGGGCTGGTGTGGTGCACAGGTCAGACTGGAACGCGCGAGTCGAGAGAGCGGCTCTCCCACTGAGCTACAGCCTGAGAAGGCTGACGGGATTCGAACCCGCGACCGGTGTGTATGCTCGCCCGGTCAGAGCGCGTTCCAGCCTGGAAATAGCACAAAGCATGGCAACTGGCAGCGCCTCAGCAAGTACGTGAGAGTAGCTGAGCCTGAGACGCGCAAGTCCAAAGAGCTTCCAAAACAGTGGTAGGCAGCTCCACAGGCTGACCTATGCGATGTTTGTACGCTCTTTGCGTCAGGGCGCGTCTCAGAACAAATACTGTCCAAATCCAAAACTGTTCTGAGGGGATCAGGCTGAGACGCACGAGTCGGAGGGGCAGGTCGTGTTCCTACCCGCGAGGGTAGTGGGAGCGGGTAGACCGCCAGCGCTGGTATGTATGCCCCATCGGTGAGAGTGCGTCTCAGATGCGAGTGCAAACCTGCTGAACGCTGATATAACGGCAGAGACGGAAACCATCAAGGCCGAAAGAACAGGCTACAGCGTTAATCAGCCGTAGAGGGCCTCCGGGCGCACGACGATTGCCTGTCTCGTGCGTACTACCACGTGAGAGGCGAGCCGCTCGCTCGCGATATCGAGGTGCTGAGCCAGGGCCTCCTTGATCTCTGCGTCCGAGGCCTGCCCGTTCAGGCCCAGCTCCGCCAGGGGCAGCTCTTCGCTGCGACCATTGTAACGCAGGTGCAAGATTGTCACGCTTGACTGCTGAGCCATAAGCGCTCACCTCCCTGGTCGCCCTGCTGGCGAGCCGAGCGAGAACTGGAATGAGACTAATCGCTAACTCTTTGTGAAATGTCAGCTACCGCTTACGAGAGTAATATACTCGCTGTTCTTCTGTTTGTCAAGGGGTTTGACGCACGAATTTCGAGAGGGCCAGACACATTCCTGCCGAGCCTCTGGCGGTTCTTCTGCCCTGGCTTCTGTCTTCTCTTGACAGAGGGTGCCGTGGAACGTATACTTCTCTTTTAAGAGAAGGAAAAATTAATTTTAAAAATATAAAATTCTGAGTAAAGAGCGAACGGGACAGGAAAGGCCCTGAAAGTGTGCTGTGGTGGGAGCGTCTGTCTGCCTGGTGAGGGCAGGGCCTGTCAGTCAGTCAGTCATGTCTGCGAGGTAGTCAACGCCATCTTCCCATCAAGAGAACGTCATAGGAGCGGATGTTTATGCGGTCAGAGTCATCGAAAATCGCCGTTAACGGGGGGGGAGAGAGGGGGGGGACAGTGCGAGCGGCCAACGAAGTGCTGAGTGGTCAGACCAGACGTGGTCTGCTGCGTCGGGTTCTGCCTTTTTTAGGGCCGGCCTTCATTGCCAGTGTGGCCTACATAGACCCCGGCAACTTCTCGACCAACATTCAGGGAGGGGCCACCTTTGGTTATCTGCTGCTCTGGGTCATTGTCGCCAGCAATCTGATGGCCATGCTCATTCAGGCCCTCTCTGCCAAGCTAGGAATTGCCACCGGGCTGAATCTGCCCGAGATGTGTCGCACCTATTTCCCGCGTCCTGTTGTTTGGGGCATGTGGCTCCTTGCCGAGATCGTGGCTATGGCTACCGACCTGGCTGAATTTCTCGGAGCCGCTGTCGGCTTTCAGCTCCTCTTTCACATTCCCCTCCTGCTCGGCGGCCTACTGACCGCCATTGTCACCTTTCTCATCCTCGGCCTGGAGCGCTACGGCTTTCGCCCCTTGGAGGCTGTCATTAGTGCCCTGGTGGGTGTCATTGCACTTTGTTACGTCATCGAGACCATACTCGTGCGGCCTGCCTGGGATACTATTGCCTATCATGCTTTCGTGCCGCAATTCTCCGGCCCTGAGAGCATTCTCCTGGCCTCTGGCATTCTGGGCGCCACCGTCATGCCTCATGTCATCTACTTGCACTCGGCCCTCACCCAGAAGAGGATTGTCGTCCGCGACCCGGTGCGTCTGAAGCGCCTCTTCCGCTATGAGCTGCTCGATGTGATTATCGCCATGGGCATTGCAGGCTTTGTCAATGCTGCTATGCTCATTATGGCTGCAGGCACCTTTTTTCAGGCTGGATTGCGCCAGGTTGCCACCCTCGAAGATGCCTATCGTACGTTGCAGCCCTTGCTAGGGGGCGCCGCCAGTTGGGTCTTTGCTATTTCCCTGCTCATTTCGGGGCTTTCGTCCTCGACCGTTGGCACGATGTCGGGCCAGGTTATCATGCAGGGCTTTCTCCATCGCCAGATTCCCGTCTGGTTGCGGCGCCTTGTGACCATGCTGCCATCTCTGCTTGTAATCCTGATCGGCCTGGAGCCGACGCGGACATTGGTAATTAGCCAGGTGGTGCTCAGCTTTGGCATACCTTTTGCTCTTGTGCCGCTGATTCTCTTTACGCAGCGCCGTGATATCATGGGAGTATTAGTCAACAGCCGGCTGACGACGGCTCTGGCCTGGTTGGTTGCCAGCTTGATTATTGCCCTCAATATCTTTCTCTTGTATCAGGTCTTTACAGGAGGCTGATGGAATGTTGCCTGCTCGTGAAAAAGGAGAAAGCGATAGTGACCAGAAGCAGGCTATCAAGCAAGACGCCGGGAAGGGTGTTGCGCAGGGCCTCAGGCATGACCTGGAGCACGAGCGTGGAGAGGTCTTCACGGCTAAGAGTGGCAGGCTAAGGCTCCTCGTCCCTTTAGACGGCTCGCGCCTGGCTGAGGCGGTACTCCCAAGCGCAGCCGCCCTGGCCCAGCGCTATCAAGGTGAGATCCTGCTCCTGCATATTCTAGAGCAACATCCGCCTGCCCAGGTGCACGGTGAGCGCCATCTGCGCGACGTGGCCGAAGCGAGGGTCTATCTTGAAGAGGTAGCGGCTCGTCTGAGGGCAGAAGACCTGATGGTCACCGTGCATGTTCACGAGAACCGTGAACAGAGCGTTGCGCGGGGCATTGTGGAGCATGTGCAGGAGCTACAAAGCGATCTGGTAGTTATGTGCACTCATGGTAATGGCGGTGTACGTGATCTACTCTTCGGCAGCATTGCTCAGCAGGTCCTGCAGCGGGGTCCTTGCCCTATCTGGCTGGTCCAGCCGCGCAAGGATGGAAGCGCGCCGCCCTTCAAGCTGAGGCGTATCCTGGTACCACTGGATGGGACTCCGGAACACGAGCCAGGACTGCCAGCAGCCATCGCTCTGGCGCGCACTTTTGGGGCAGAGCTGCGTCTTGTCTTTGTAATCCCAACGCTCACAACGCTGGCGGGAGAGCAGGCGGTCTCAGGCACCATGTTGCCTGCCACCATGCGCGCTGTCCTTGACCTGGCTGAGCAAGGAGCGCGCTCCTATCTCAAGCAGGTCGCCGAGGAGTGTCAGAGTCAGGGGGTCAAGGCTCAGGGAGAAGTCTTGCGAGGTGAGACGGTGCTAGAGGTCGTCAAACTGCTTGAGCGCCAGGAGCTGGATCTGGTTGTGCTGGCCAGCCACGGTCGGACCGGGCTGGATGCACTGCTGAGTGGCAGTGTGGCCCCGCGCCTCGTAGGGCGCGTGAGCGTGCCGCTGCTGCTGGTGCGTGCCACAATCCTCTAATGGCGCTCGCACTCTCATGGCTGACGGCTAGCCAGCGCCCTGGTCTAGCCCATGCTCTCATTTACGATGAGAAGCTAGGCTGGAGGCGATCCGCCGAATCATCCTCGTCTTCCTGGAGGCTCACCGTAATCTGTTCGGCTAGTTCGGCGCTCAACAGGTGCTCGACTGCCTGGCTCTCCTCACCAACGCGAATGCGCAGCGGCCCACCGAAAGGTACCCGTTCGATCACATACACCCGCACCTCTGGATATAGGCCCATCTGACCCAGATAGCGCAGCTTGGCCGCATCCTGGTCGTTGACGCGCAGAATACGGGCAGATTGCCCCTCGGGCACCTGCAACAGCGGCTGACCCGGGCGTTGGGCAATAACCCCTTCCTTGCTGGGAATGGGGTCGCCGTGGGGATCAACGGTTGGATAGCCAAGAAGGGCATCGAGCCGTTCCTCGAACTCTTCCGAGATCACATGTTCCAGTCGATCGGCCTCCTCGTGCACTTTATCCCAGCTATAGCCCAGTTCGCGCGCCAGATACAGCTCCAGCAGCCGATGGTGGCGAATGACCTCCTTCGCCTTGCGCTCTCCCAGCGGGGTCAGGCAGACGCCGCGGTAAGGAGTATGCTGGACCCAGCCAGCCTTAGCAAACTCTTTGAAGAGCAAGGTCACGGTAGCATCGCTGACCCCCAGGCGTTCACTCACCGCCGAGGTAGAGACTCGCTGGCCACGTTCCTGCATGGTATAGATGACCTTCAAGCAATCGCTGACGCGCGGGGCCAGGGCCTGTATCGGTTCATCCATGCGCTCATATCCCGATGTCTGAAATTTCTAATGCAGGAAATCTATATCACATCTTCAGCATGTAAGCAAGGTATGGCAAGGGACCACACGGCGAAAGTGGGCAGTATTTGGCCGGCCATAGGGGCCGCTCGGTGAAGCGATCGGTTACCCGCCTGATCAGCGCCTGCTGCCTCTCCGCCGCTGGTCTTTCTCACCAGAAAGCCAGCACCATTGTCACCACCCCGTAGAGGAGGCAAACTATGCCCATAGCAAAGTAGGCCAGAGGCTCGGAGAGGCCCTCTATGGCCGCTGCAATAAGCAGGAGCAGAAAGCCGACGAGCAGGGTCAGGCCCTCGAACAGCAGGCGTTTGCCCAGACGCAGATGAGGATGGCGATAATAGATCAACACCAGAGGAAGAAGTACCAGCTCACAGGCGCAGGCTACTAGTACGAAGATAGCCATCACCGTCGAGGGCATCTGGAGCAAGAGGCCGCCCACTCCAAAAAGGGAGAGGAAGGCTCCCCACAGATACAGCAGTGTGCCGATCAGAGCCTCACCCCAGCCCCGGCGCCGGGGCTGCTTCTCTGCTGCCACAGAGACAGGCAACCCTCCGGAGAGGGGATATGGTCCTGGCGCTGGCTCGCTCGCTCCCTGAGCATAAGGGTCATAGACTGCCTGTCCCCCTGAGTAGAGAGGGACCGAGGCCCCCTGTGAAGCGAGCGATGGCGTCAACGACCTGTACGGCCACTCGTCCAGTGGGTTGGGCAGGTTGGAAGCGAGTGGAAAGCGAGCATTCACATAGCCTGCCTGCTCTTCTCGCGGCAGCAGCTCCGTCAGATCGGTGTACGCCTCCGCCAGTGTGCTGCCGCAGAAAGCGCAAAAACTACTTGTGGTATCGTTCTCACGACCGCAGCTGGGACAGCATCTATTCATCGCACTTCTTACGCGGCAGAGATGGGAGCCGCGCCCTCCCCAAATTTCAAAAGCGAGAAACCAACACGCCACATGGCCTGACCCCCGCAGGCGCTGACATCAGCTGTCGTCACGCTGCCAGACCGGACTGCAAGCATGTCATCTGCCTGGTCATAGACAACGCCGTTGCTGCCAGGGAGCGTGTCGGCCTTTCCTCCATCTCTTCTCTTGGTGGCGGCCACTGGGGGCCGATGCATCTTGGTCAGAGAAAGTGAGATGAGTCCTTCCTGGGCACGGATCACCTGATCCCACAAGTGCCTACTGCCAGTCAGGGCCTGACGCTCTGCTACCCCGACCGAGCAAGGTGGACGACAGATCCCTGTGGTTCGTATTCGTATATCCGCTTTGCTGCCTGGGAGAACTACTTTTTCATTCTAATCTGACCGTGGAGAAAAGGCAATGGCGGGCGAGAACACAAGCTGCTCTCTCCTGCTGCGTAGTCTAGAGCTATGTATGGAGTTACGGTTGCGCTCACCGCTACCGCTCCAGGCGCTGCTGCATGACATTCCCCAAGCAATCAGGTTGTCTATTTCTGCGCTCAGCGTCTTGCGGTCTTGGTCAGCCAGTGGTCCTCTGCGCCTGCTGAAAGCGGGTGACATGGAGCAGCGAGGCCATACATAGGCTGCAAGATGAGGAGAGAAGGGCAAAAGAGGGGCCAGATCTCGTGGTGAGCCAGAGTGAAGGCGACCGGATGTTGCGTCACCTGCTCTAGCTCACCACGCTCTCTCAGGAGCGAGGGCGACGGGCGGCGATGAAGGAAGCATACCAGTAGCCACTGTCCTTGACAATGCGCCGCTGAGTGGAATAGTCGACGTAGACAATGCCAAAGCGCTTGCTGTAGCCGAAGGCCCACTCGAAGTTATCTAATAGCGACCAGACAAAGTAGCCGCGCACAGCAGCCCCTGAAGTCAGGGCCTCGCCCAGGGCTTGGATATGCTGTCTCAGGTAGGCAATCCGGCAGCCATCGTGGATATGCTCGTTGCCATCCCATTCGTCGTGGAAAGCCGCTCCGTTCTCGGTTACAACCATTGCCTTTGGCTGATATTCGTGTTGAAGGCGCAGCAGCAGGTCTTTCAAGCCGGAAGGGTAGACCTCCCAGCCCATTTCCGTATAGCTGGAGCCGGGTACTGGAGCCACCGTTTCATGGGCCAGGCGTGCGGAGATCGGCCCTCCATTAGCCGGAGCGCTAGCGCGTACCAGCAGGCGAGTATAGTAATTGACCCCAAGGAAATCAAGAGGAGCAGCAATCAGCTCCAGATCAGAGGCCTCCATCGCCGGTGGTTGGACCTGCAATGCCGAGAAGAGCGCCTCGGGATAGCGAGCGCAGTAGAGCGGCTCAATAAACCAGCGGTTGTGGAAGGCATCGGCCTGCTGCGCGCTTTCCTGAGTCTCGGGCTGCTCATCGGCTGGGTAGACGGGGGTGAAATTCAAAACAATTCCCAGTTGAGCATCGCTGCGAGTATGGGCACGCAAGCGTGGCAGGGCCAGGCCGTGCGCTAGCAGGAGGTGGTGACCGGCGGTGATAGCAGCCTGGAGATCGCGCAGGCCCGGCGCGTGCTCGCCGGACCCATGCCCGAGATAGGCGCTGCACCAGGGTTCATTGAGCGTGGCCCACCAGCGTACGCGATCACCCAGACGACGGGCCACAATCTCCGCATAGTCGGCAAATGCCAGAGCCGTCTCGCGGTTAAGCCAGCCGCCATCGCTCTGGAGTGCCAGGGGCAGATCCCAATGGAACAGAGTGATCAGCGGTGTGATCTCGTGAGCGAGCAAACAATCGACAAGGCGCTCATAGAAATCGAGGCCGCGGCTATTAACTGAGCCTTTGCCTTGGGGGAGCACCCGGGGCCAGGAGATCGAGAAACGGTAAGCTCCGATGCCCAGGCGAGCCATCAGAGCGACATCCTCCTCCATCCGGTGATAATGGTCGGCGGCAATATCGCCGGTGTCGCCCTGGTAGGTCTTGCCAGGTGTACCTGAGAAGGCGTCCCAGATGGAAGGGCCGCGCCCATCCTCATAGGCTGCGCCCTCAATCTGATAAGCCGAGGTGGCCACTCCCCAGAGGAAATCGGGTGGGAAGCTGGCGCTGATCTCCAGAGTATTAGAATGGGGCAGTGTATCAGGAGCTGTGCGCGCTGGTTGACCCATTAATCCTCCTTGTTCAGATGGAGCGGCAAGTAGCCGCTGCCTGGAATAGTAGAGTTCGGGCCGGGCTGCGACCGGCTGAATCGCTGTGGCTGCCATTGGTATTGTCTCTGTCTCCCCCGATGCTGCTAATGGAACATGGAACAGGTAAAGATCGTTAAGCACTCTACCATAGAGTGTAGCGCGGAAGCTCGGCTCGTCCAGGTGGGCAAGGCCCAGGCTGACCGAGGCTGGCTGATGTTTCGCTTCTCCTGGTCCCGACGAGGCAAAGCAGGCAGACTGGGTTTGAATAAGGATAGGGCGACCGCAAGCGCAGTCGCCCTATCGATTAATGATTGGCGATTACCCCTGCGGCATCCCTGCCTGTTAAACTCACATCCATGTCTGCTTTACCAGGTGAGACGAAGCGTCCCTACTGAGCTGAAGGGGTAATAAGCAGGTGAGAGAAGCAGCGGAGAGCCATCGTTGCCCTCTGGGCGCTCACTCACTCTGTGATGCCTGCTCTCTATAGGTCAGCTAGCTGTAGAAGCCATAAGCCTCACTGCGGTGGTACTCCTCTCCTCTGGCGCTGAGTGGCGCTGTGATCAACCCCTTGCGGATTGATAAGGACAACAGGATCAGTGCCACCAGGATGACAGGTATACTGGTCATACACCCGACAGTATACCTGGCCTGGCTGGCGCTCTGGCTTCACTCCCTTACTCACTCATCGCTCAAAGAATGTTCCTGCTCCTGACGGCGATGCAAAGTCAACGCTCCGCAGGACTCACGAATCACCAGGCGAGTGGGAAGCTGAATACGGATGGGAGGCTGATAGCCGCCCTCCGCGCCAGCTACGGGCTGCGTCGCCGGCCCGTGCAGCAGCGAGAGCAGCAACTCGACTGCATTGCGTCCCATCTCGTAGAATGGCTGCTTGATGGTAGTCAGCGTTGGCCTCACATGCGCCGAGAGAGGAATATCGTCGAAGCCGACAACTGCAAGATCCTGCGGAATGCGTAGACCCAGCGCCTCAGCGGCGCTCAGGAAACCGAAGGCCATCTGATCATTAGCGATGAAGATAGCCTCGGGACGCTCCGTAAGCGGTAGCGTGGCTAGCGCTACAGCACAAGCCCTCCCGCTGGCGGTCTCAAAGGTGCCGTTGAAGACAAGCGCAGGGTCAAAGGGGAGACCAGCGTCGTCGAGGGCCTGACGGTAGCCCTGGTAGCGCTCCTGTGCGCAGCGGAATTCGGCGGGACCTTGCAGATGGGCGATGCGCCGATAGCCGAGGCGAATCAGGTGCATCGTGGCCTGATAGGCACTGACGCGGTTGTCGATGCCAACCGAAGGCAGCTCCGGCGGCGGTCCCTGGTCGTCGATCACGACCACCGGCAAGCCCTGAGAGGCGAGCTGCAACAGGCGCGGAGTCAACGGACCTGGCTGGATTACCAGCAGGCAGGAGGTCAGCCCCAGCGCTAGAATGCGGTTGACAATCGTCGTCGGACTCTGCCCGGCATTCGTGCTGTAAAGAACAATTTCATAGTCGGTGTGCTCGATCGCTTCGGCCACGCCGCGCAGAATCTCGGGAACAGTCGGCTGCGTGAAGGGTGGAGTCAGCACGCCTACCAGTCTGCTCCTACCGCCGGCTAGTCCCGCTGCCGCCAGACTGGGTACAAAACCTTGCTCTTGCATGATACGCAGGACTCGCTCGCGTGTCTCAGCCTTCACGTTGCTGCGCTCATTGAGCACCCGCGAAACTGTGGCCTTCGATACACCTGCCAACCGGGCAATGTCCTCTATCGTCACCTTTGGCTTCATGCTGCCTGATCCCTCCCTGCTGCATTCCAATGCTCACCCTCTTCCCTCTCTTCAACGACCTCCCTCGTCACCCTCTCATGGCCTTCGGGATGAAAGCGGTTTCATCGCTTTCTACGTAAGCATAATATGAAACCGCTTTCATGTCAAGGGGGCAGCGATGTATCAACGTCACCGCCCGCAAGCGAGCGCTCTGGGTACAGGCCGAGTGAGCGGCAGAGGCAAGCTGTTCTGGTGCTCAAGTGCCCAGATAGGCGGTGCGCACGCGCTCATTTTGCAGCAGCTCACTGCCAGTTCCTTCAAGGACAATATGACCATTTTCAAGAACATAAGCGCGGTCGGCACGCTCCAGAGCGATTTGCACGTCCTGTTCAACCAGGAGGAGGCTCAGGCCCTTCTCGCGGTGGATCACATCGAGAGCATTGAGCAGATCGTCCACGACCTGGGGCGCCAGGCCCAGAGAAAGCTCATCGATCAGCAACAGCTCAGGATGGCTCATCAAGCCGCGGCCAATAGCGCACATCTGTTGCTCGCCGCCCGAGAGCGAGCCAGCCAATTGGCGGCGGCGCTCGCGCAGCTTTGGCAGAAGCGTATAGACCTCTTCCAGCTCCTGTTTGATAGCCTGCTGTGAGCCGGCGCGCCTGGTATAGGCCCCGAGCAAAAGGTTCTCTTCCACTGTCAGCGCGCTGAAGAGGCGTCGGCCCTGGGGAACATGGCTCAGGCCCAGGCGGACAATCTCCTCAGCTCGCCGATGGGTAATATCGTGTCCAGCAAAGCGAATATAGCCCGTCCAGGCTGGTAAGAGGCCCGAAAGAGTGGCCAGCAAGGTTGACTTTCCGGCCCCGTTAGCG
This sequence comes from Thermogemmatispora aurantia, assembly GCF_008974285.1. Lineage (GTDB taxonomy): Bacteria > Chloroflexota > Ktedonobacteria > Ktedonobacterales > Ktedonobacteraceae > Thermogemmatispora > Thermogemmatispora aurantia. The sequence goes on from NZ_BKZV01000007.1 coordinate 47,079, forward strand.
CCGATCAGGGCTACCAGTTCGCCGCGGCGTACTTCCAGCGAGACATCCCACAGCACGCGCGTTTCATCGTAGCCACTCTCTAGATGATCTACCTGCAGCAGCGCTTGCTGGCGCTCCTGGCTGGAATTGGACGCTGCTGTGGGCTGGGTAGAAACAAAACCCCTCTGCTCGCTCAGAGCACCTGGTCCCGACCGTGGCTCAGTCGGATTCATCCTTGCTCCTCCTTCCCCTCCTTTTGGGAAACTGGACGCACCGTACCTAGGCGGCTCTGCTGCTCGCGGGCGTAGCGCTCACCCAGGTATGCTTCGATGACGCGCTGATCTGCTAACACCTGTTCGGGCGGTCCCTCGGCGATCTTGTTACCCTGGTGCAAGACCATGATGCGCTGCGATAGGCCCATGATCGCCTGCATCACATGCTCGATGACCAGCACGGTCACCCCACTGGCGTGGATGGCCCGCATCAGGGCGATCGCTTGTTCCACCTCTGTGGGCGTCAGGCCGGCCATCACCTCGTCGAGCAGCAGCAGCTCTGGCTCCAGTGCTAGAGCGCGTGCCAACTCCAGCCGCTTGCGATCAGCAACCGTGAGCTGATCCGCCCTGAAGTGAGCCTTGGCCGCCAGGCCGACGCGCTCCAGCACCGCCTCAGCAGCCTCGCGCGCCGCGGCCTGTGTCAGGCCACGGCGTCCGAAGAGGGCGCCGATCATCACGTTTTCGCGCACGCTCAGCCCCTTGAACGGCTGAGTCACCTGAAAAGTGCGGGCAATACCTAAGTAGGCCCGTCGGTGAGGGGGCAAGCGACTGATATCCAGACCGCGGTAGCGAATCTGTCCGCTGCTCAAGGGCAACGAGCCGCTGATTAGCCCGATCATCGTGGTCTTGCCGGCGCCATTGGGGCCAATAATGCCTACGATCTCGCCGCGTTGGACGGCAAAGTCGAGCTGCTTGACGGCGGGTAGCCCGTCGAAGAACTTGCTCACCCCCCGCAGCTCTAGCAATGGCTGAGGCCCCTGCTGGCTTCCTGCCTCGGCTGGCTCAGACGCCGTTGGCGGCGATAGCACGTCGGACACGTCGCACTCCTTCCACCAGCAACTGCCGGCGGCTCATCCCAGGGGCCAGGGGTCGGAAAAACTCCTGTACGAGGCCCACCAGTCCCTGGGGAATGAAGATGGTGACAATCGCGATCGTCAGACCTAGCAACGAATTGTGGAACGTCGAGCCACTGATCTGAAACTGGAACGAGAGTAGCTCGAAGAGAACGGCGCTGATGAGCGGGCCGAGCAGGGTTCCTGCCCCGCCGAGCACGGTCAGGAGAACCATCTCTACCGAAATGCCAACATCGAAGACTGTCGGGGGATCGAAGCCGGTCGACCAGTAGGCATAGAGGCCGCCGGCGAGCGCCGTGGGCACAGCGCTGAGGACAAAAGCTCCGATCTTATACCAGTAAGTTGGAATCCCCATTGCCTCGGCAGTCTCTTCGCTCTCGCGAATGGCGATCAGAGCGTAGCCAGGTTTGCTGCGCGCCAGATAAGCCGTCAGTAGGAAGCACGCCAGGGCTAGCAGCCAGAAAAGAAAGTAAAAGGCGGTGTCGGAGAGTGCTGGTAGAGGCAGCTCAACCTCGCCGCCGCTGCCTCCCAGGTTGCGAATGGCGACCAGCTCCCGCGTGGCTTCGGCGATCCCTAGCGTGGCGATAGCGAAATAGTGCCCGCGTAGGCGTAGAACAGGTAAGCCGAGCAAAAAAGCCAATAATCCGGCGACTACGGCTCCGGTCAGCACTCCGAGCCAGAACGGGCGGCCAGCCAGTATCAGCAGACCAGTGCTATAGGCGCCAACGCCGAAGAAGAAAACGTTCCCAAAAGAGGCGTAGCCAGTGAAGCCGCCGAGAAAATTCCAGCTTTGAGCGAGGGCGGCGAACATCAAAATCAAGGTCCAGGTGTGGAGCGTAGCGGCATCGCCGCTGAGCGGAATCAGGGCCGCCAGCGCCAGGATGATCAGACCTGTCAACAGCGACCAGGGCCAGCGGGTGCCTGGTTTGGGCTGAGCTGGCCGCTGCTCTGCACCCGGCTCAGCGGTAGCCGTGGATGAGGTTGAGGGCTTATGCCAGGACCCAAACATAGGGCCTTCTCCTTCCGGTCTTTGGCCGACCATCAGCGTCATTCAAGCGTAGAATGCCTTGCCCAAAATACCGCGCGGACGGAAGATCAGCACCAGGACCATCAGGGCGAAGGCAATGGCGTCGTCATAGCCGGGACCAATGCCAGGCAGCAAAGGAACCACCGTTTCGGCCAGACCAAAGACTAGCCCACCAGCCAAGGCCCCCCAGGGGGTTCCTAACCCGCCGAGCACGACGATGACGAAGGCTCGCAGCGTGAAAACTCCTCCTTGCGAAGGATCAAAGGGGTACAGTTCAACCAGCATGGCCCCTGCCGCACCGGCCAGAGCCGCCCCCAGGCCGAAGGTGAGCGCGTAGATGCGATCAATGCGAATGCCCATCAGGCGTGCTGCATCGCGGTCCATACCGGTGGCCAGGATAGCGTTCCCGGTGCGAGTACGTTGTAGAAAGAGGCTCAGGGCAGCCGTCAGCAGCACAGCGATCAGCGCGGCGAGCAGACGGTCAAAGGGAATATGCAGCGTCCCTAGCGTCAGGCCGAAGCCGCTGTAAGCCGTATTAATCGAGCGCCGATCGCTAGTGAACAGGAGCTGTACCACATCGGCAATGAGCAAATCGAGACCGAAAGTGAGCAGGAATGTCACCAGAAAAGGTGCACGAATAACGCGATTAATGGCCACATATTGCACGACCCAGCCCAGGCAGAAGAGCAGCAGCATAGTTAAGGGGAGGCCGAGGAAAGGATCGATGTGCAGCTGGGTAAAGGCCCAGTAAGCAGTATAGGCTCCGACCAGGATGAATGCGCCGTGGGCAAGATTGACAATATTCATGATCCCCCACACCAGCGAAAAGCCCAAGGCTACCGCGGCGTAGAGACTGCCCAACAGCAGCCAGTTCACAATCACCTGCGCAATCAGCATCGCGGATACCTCTCTGTGAAAGGGAAGCCTGCGCACAGGCAGGCTTCTGACCGCTAAAACCAGCATTACTCCGGCCCTCACTGACCTGTCGTGTCGTGGCGGGTCAGTGGCCTTCTTCTTGCTCGAGCGAGCCGATGAACAATGCTAGCGCTGGGATAGAGGAGGAGTTGGATAAAGCAGCTGTGCGTTAGCGATCTCCTTGGGATAGACGGTCACCACCTGGCCATTCTGGATCTGGATGGTCGCCATCGGCTTAAACGTATTGGCTCCGGTAGCATCGAAGCGAATGACGCCATAGAAGGTCGTAATATTGAGCCGAGCCAGGGCGTCGCGCACCTTCTGAGGGTCGATCGAACCGGCGTTCTGGATGGCATACTGGAAGGCCAGACCAGCAGCGGTGGACTCGGCAGACTGATAGGATGGCTCGTGACCAAAGGTCTGCTTGTAAATCCGCTCGTAGTTGGCTGGAGTACCAAAGAAATCGATGCCCTGATAGCGCTCTTGGGGAGTCCACTGTGAAGATCCCAAGACGTAGTTGGCATCGGGGCCGAGCGAAGTGATAAAGTCAGGGGTAGCAGGTCCGACTGTAAAGGCATAGAGCTTGGCATTGATGTTGAGCTGCTTGCACTCTTTCATGGTCGTCACGGCTTCGCTTTCGTGACCCGAGCCAAGCAGCATATCGGGGACGCCTCCGTGGGCCGAAGTTTTCAAGGCTGTCAGTACTCCTGTCAGATCAGTAGCCCCCGATGGGTAGGTCTGATAGTAAACGACCTCCATGCCGTGACTGCTGGCGAAGTCGCGGGCGGCAGTAGCCACCTCCTCAGAGAAAGAGTCGTTGGCTGAAATGATGGCCACAGTCTGCGGGGGGGTAGGCAGGCTCAGGGCTGCTTCCAACATGACCTTGGCGTACTCCGAGGCCGGGCTGAGTACGCCGAAGATGTAGTGAAAACCGCGAGAGAAAATCGCTTTGGCTGCGCCATTGGCCTCAACCATTGGGATCTTGTAGCGTTCAGCAATGGCTTCGTCCTGCAGGGTGGCTGATGTGCCGTAGGGGCCGAGGAGGAAATTGACTTTATCGGCAGTAATCAGTTGCTGAGTGAGCTGAGCACTCCTGGTAGGGCTGCTGCCATCATCATAGTACTTGAGCGCAACCTGGTAGGTGGTGTTCCCCACTTTAATGCCGCCGTGGGCATTGACCTCTTTGACCCAAAGCTGGTAGCCTTCCAGGGTAAGATGACCTTCGGTCGCGGTGGACCCCGTGAGCGAAATCGGGGCGCCGAAGAGCAGCGTATTGCTACTGCTCGCTGTTCCACCGCAGGCCAGCAGCCCTGTCGAGCAGAAGAGGATGAGGAGTAGCGAGAGGAGAATTATCGGCAGCGACAAATGCGTTGCGCTGCTCCGGGACTGGAAAGACGAGTCGTGTCCCGTGTGCGCAAGATGGCGACGCGGGAGGTGGAGGTAGCTGAAAAGGTGAATCATGGCTTCTCCCCCCATCGTTGGGTTCTCCGGGTGGCGCTGTAGCTGTTAACACCGGCGTAACGAGATGACTGGCGCTGCGCCTGGCCCGAGGCAGGGCGCGAAGAGCACGAGATGGAGCAGGGATCACGCTGTCACACAGCACGGCCAGCAGTCTTTGCCTGACCTCCCTTCCAGGGCTGCTCGCAACGGCGACGCCTGGCGTGGGCGCTGTCTCCTTTGCTTCGCTTCACTACCTGTCCATCTCTGCAATGCATCGTTGCGCTGGTCAAATAGATTGAACAATTTCTATTATAATAGGTCAAACAGGGAGCGGTAAACTGTTGACAGGCCAGCATTAAGCGTTTGGCTGCTCATCCATACTCAACTCGCCGAACAGGGCCTGTGATTAGCCGATGCTGCCTGCAAGCGAAGAGGAGGAATGGTATGCGTATGCGCTCTGATGATTCCCAGACCAGTCTGGCCTTACAGGCCATTTGGAGACCGTGGACCCGGCTGGGTCGCTTCTGTCGTAATCAATATGCTGAGCTTGTCGCAGCGGTTCTGTTTCTGACCATCTTGCCGTTACCTGGGAGGCGCCTCTTAGCAAGCAGCGAAGAGGGAAGCGCTGTGCCGATTGTGGGGAGCGTCTATTACCCTCTCGTTGGCCTCATCCTCGGGGCGATCCTTTGTGTGTTCGCCGTCTTGTTCACCGCACGTGTTCCCGCGCTTGTCCTGGCAGCTCTGCTGGTCCTTGTCGAGATCACCTTCACGGGCGGCCTGCACCTGGATGGTGTCATGGACAGCTGCGATGGCCTCTTTGGGGGCTTCGGACGCGAGCGTCGCCTGGAGATCATGCACGATAGTCGTGTTGGAAGTTTTGGAGTTCTGGGTGCTGTGACGCTATTACTGCTGCGTTTCACTATCCTGGCCAGTCTCCCCTTCTGGAGTCTGCTGGCTGCGCTCCTGGTCGCGCCGACCCTGGGGCGCTGGGCAATGGTGCTGGCTGGTGGTCTCTTCCCGGCGGCGCGCCCTGATGGGCTGGGGGCGGCCTTCCATCAAGCTGTGACCCTGCGGCGTCTTCTGTTGGCTGGTCTCAGCAGTGCGTTAATGGCCCTCCTCTTCGCTCACCTCATTGGCCTCTTTGTCTGGCTACTGAGCAATCTCCTGGTCGTTGGCCTGGGCGTAGCCGTGACACGCTCGCTTGGCGGCCTGACGGGTGACGTTTGTGGGGCCTTGGGCGAGATCTGCGAGGTGTGCGCCTTGCTGCTCTTTCTACTGATGCATGTCTCTCTTTAGATGAAGGTCAGGAGTGAGCTTCACATGAACGGAGAGAAAACAGGATCTGGAGCTGTCGTTGCCCAGTTGACATTTATCCTGGGAGGGGCACGCAGCGGCAAAAGCCGCTTTGCCCTGCGCCTGGCCGCGGCTAGCAAGCGGCGTGTAGCTTTTATTGCCACCGCGACAGCCAGCGATCAGGAGATGGCTGAGCGCATCCGACGACATCGAGCCGAGCGTCCTGGGGACTGGTACACCTTTGAAGAACCGTTACGGTTGGAGTGGGCCGTTCATCAAGCAGCCAAAGTTGCTGATGTGCTCCTGCTCGATTGCCTGACGCTCTGGCTGAGCAACCTGTTGCAAGCCCATGAGCAAGCAGAGCCAGAGATGGCGGCGATCAGTCCCGAGCGAGAGGCCCAGGTCCTGGGAGAAGTTGAGCGCCTTCTGCAGGCGGCCCGCGCCTTACGATCTGATCAACAGCTCATCGTCGTCTCTAACGAAGTGGGGTTAGGCATCGTGCCGCTCTCTCCCCTGGGACGAGGTTACCGCGACCTGCTAGGGCTGGTCAATCAGCGCCTGGCCCGGGCCGCCGCGAGGGCCTATTTCCTCATCGCCGGCCTTCCCCTTGACCTCAAGCGCTGGAGAACTGAGGGCCTAGAGGCCGTTCTCGATAACGAGCAGTCCGGCCTCTAGCCTCGTCTCTCGCTGGCTGGTAGCTGGTAGATGAACGAAGGAGAGTCGAGCCGGCAGCGGTACTGAAGAAGGCTCAGGCTGGCCTGGCTGCCCGCCGCAACTGGCGACTGGCGATTATGAAGAAAGGGATGGCCAGTAGCTCGGCCAGCAAGCAGAAGGTGATAGCGAGCGGCAGTGCCACGCTGTAGAGCAGACCGATCAGGGCGCTGCCGAGGAACCAGCAGATACCGTAGCCGGCGGTGAAGATGCCATAGGCGGAGGCACGGCGTTGACCAGGTACCATTAAGGCCACGGCGGCGGGAATAAGCGACTCGTGGACACCCATGCCGAGGCCCCAGACGACCACTCCGAGCAGGGCCAGCCAGAAGCCTCCCAGGAAAACCAGCGGTGCAAACAAAGCTGCCAGAACTGTCAAAGGAATCAGAATGCCCATCCCCAGACGATCGAAGAGTCGTCCACACAGGAGCGATCCTAAGCCGCTACTTCCCATCGCAATGGCATAAAAGACTGGGACCAGCGTGGAGGGCACGCTGGAGACACGGGCGAAATGATAGGCTATCAGAGGGAAATCGGCGAAACCGGCGGCCACCAGAACGGCCCCGACCAGATAGACCCAGTACGTAGCTGGCAGCGCTTGGGGGGTGGCCACCTGGGGGGCGGGGGCCAGCTCGTGAGGACGAGGGTAGAGCAGACGAGCAAGCAAAAGAAGCAGCAAGGTTAACGCAGCACTGACTGCCAGCGAAGCAAAGGCCAGGCGGTAGTTCCCCCGCCAGGCCAGTACCGCAGCTACAGCGAGTGGCCCCAGCAAGGCCCCAAACTGATCGAGGGCCTCGTGAAAACCGAAAGCCCAGCCATAGCCCATCTCATGAGCGGCCTGCGACAGCATGACATCTCGCGGTGGATTGCGGATCGCCTTGCCGGCTCGTTCGAGGATGATCAATAAGGCGGCCAATGGCCAGCTACCCGCTACAGCCAGCAAGGGAACTGAGACCATCTGCACGACATAGCCCACAATTGTGACCGGCCAGTATTGGCCAGTGCGATCACTCAGAGGGCCAGAGACGAGACGCAGGCCGTAGCCAAGTAGCTCACCCAGCCCGGTTACGACGCCGATCAAAGCCGCCCCAGCCCCGAGCAGCGCCAGATAGGGACCGAGGATGCCCCGGGCTCCTTCATAGGTGAAGTCCGCAAAGAAGCTCAATATACCGATCAACAGCACAAAGCGAAAGGCCGCTCTTTTGAGCGTCAGGCTACTCATAATCAGCCTTTCTCCTCACCGGTTCACGGGGCGAGAATAATCGGTCGTTGTCAAAACGAAGTCTTTTGGCTCAGGGCACAACGGGAGTTGGGTAAAGTGACTACCGCCATGCCGCTGCTCCTTATTCTATGCGTTCATACACCCACACAGGAAGAGGGGGAAAGACTCCTTGTCTCTCTTCTGATCCTGGTGGCCTCTTATCTGATCTTCAGCCACGGGTCTCATGCTCAGCCTCGACTAGCTCTATTAGCGGATCATCCTCCGTGCGGGCAGAGCCTCATGCCGTGGCAAGAACCGGGTCTGAGCGATGAGCGTCGGTACGAAAGCCGAAGGCACAACCACGGTCGCCAGCGCCGTATACTGTTCCTGCCCAATAATCTGGTGGGTTAAGCCATAGAGAGTCGCGATGCTCCCCAAAGTCAGGCCAGTGGACATGAGCAGCGTTGTGTAGGTTCCCTCGCGTGCCTGGAGCCTGAAGGCGTGGGCCAGAGGCCATACACCAGCGAACTTCGTGCCAAGCTTCATGCAGAAGAGGCTGAGAATCAAGAAGGCTCCGCTTATCAGTGCTGATAGCGGGATATACATACCGGCTTTCAAGAAGAAAAAGGGCGTCAGGAAGGCAAAGGCTATTGAGCGCAGCCGCTGCATCAGTGCGCGCTCGTGCTCAAAGAGGCCAGCCATTACCAACCCGATGAGATAGGCGGGCAAGGCCGCCTTGCTTCCAGCCAGACTGGCCAGGCCGCCAAGGGCGAAGAGCACGAGCCGCAAGAGCTTTACCTCGAACTCACTCACTCCTCCTCCCTGATGGAGAAAACTCCAGCTGGCAAATGCTGGCAGGCTCCAGAGTACGAGGGCAGTGACTGAGATGAAGGCCAGCATCCAGAGCGAGGAGCCGACAAAGAGTAGTCCCGAGGCCAGCACTGTTCCCAGGTCAGTCACAAAACAGGCTGCCAGAATGAGCTTGCCAATCTCGCCTCGATTGAGGCCCGTCTCGACCATCACCGCGTACATCACGGCTACGGATGTCGTTGAAAGAGCTATCCCGGCCCGCTCTGAGGCTTGCCAGCTCCAGTGGCTGATCAACAACGTGAAGGCAAAAGCCCCAGCGGGGGTACCATAAACGAGGTGCAGCCGATGAGCAGACTGGGCCCGAGATGACGACGAAAAACTGTCGGCTCGATTTCTGCTCCTGCTAGGAAGGCCAGCAAGACCGAACCGAGGCTTGCCAGAAAGTCACTCCAGGCCGTCGAGTAGAGCAGATGGCTATTGCCGCCGATGACCCCCAGAACGATTTCCACCAGGCCAACAGCCAGGCCCGGGCGAATCGAGATCAAGCTGGCTAAGAGAGCCAGCGCCATCCAGATAGCCGCGATGAACCACAGGTTTTCCGACACTCTTCTCCTCCTGATTGGCACAGAACCAGTGATTGCTGGCAAACAGACAGGGCCTGGGAGACGCAGACAGAGGAAGAAGAGAGTGGGGGAGAGGCTTCTCTGGCGGGAGAGACAAAAAACCCCTGATTTGCGCCGCCAGGCGTAAATCAGGAGCCATCAGCAGTGCTGGTTGTCCTCTGCGGTTTCGCCACTTCGCTCGCTCAGCGCAAGTCAGGTGGCGCGGCGGACTCCATCGCCTTTCCCATACTTTGCATGCAGCTGCTTGTTCTCTCAACTGCTTTGGTAATTATACCATAGCTTGCAAGAAGCGGGGGGAGATTTGCGATGTGGATAGCCGGCGGCCTATAATGAAAGGGCAGCTGCTCACGATGGAAGCAAGCGTTATCTTCCTTTCCCCTCAAACCTCATCTCTGGAGCAGAGCATTGAAACAGGTAGTAGCTGATGCAGAGGTCCGTTCCCTCTCCAACTGGCGTATGATTCTCTGTTGCGGCCTGTTGACCCTGGTTGGGTTAAATCTCCGATCCATCATCCTCGGAGTCCCTCCAGTGCTACCACTGGTGCAGCATGATCTGGCGCTCTCTTATTTCGAGGTTGGCCTGTTGACGGCGCTCCCGCCGCTGACTCTTGGCGCAAGCGCCTGGTCGCTTGGCCTTGTTGTCGAGCGCCTTGGAGAGCGGACCTGCGTCGCCCTTGGTCTGCTTCTGCTTGGTATAGGGGCGATCCTGCGAGCCTTGTGGCCGTCGGCGGTGACGCTCTTTTGCTTTACCCTGCTGCTCTGTCTTGGCATCGTGCTTGCTCAGACAGCCGTCCCACCTCTGGCGCGCCACTGGTTCCCGCGCTCCGTGGGCCTGGTAACGGCCCTCTTCAGCGACGGCCTCATCATCGGCGAAGCGCTGGCTGCTGGACTAACCGTGCCCCTGATGCAGCGCTTCTTTGGTCCTGGCAACTGGCGAGCCACCTTTATTTTTTGGGGAGTGCCAGCGCTTGTCCTGCTACTGGGCTGGCTGGTGTTCGCGCCACGTACACCGGGCAGACAGCTTCGAGAGCCGCCACCAGCGCCTCCAGCACCCCAGCCGGCGATAACGCAGCGATCCGCTCAGGAAGCAGAGGCTCATCTTGGAAAGGCAAGGCAAGGGCGACGTGTTAATGCCTGGCACCTGGGCATCTTGCTGGGCGGAGGAAGCCTTATCTATTTCGGCATGAATGCCTGGATTGCCCCCTATAACGCAGCCCTACAACGAGCAGCCGTCACGCCCCTGGTGCTGGGCGTTCTCAACACCGCTCAGCTCCCATCGAGTCTGGCGGTTACTCTTTTCGCCCAGCAATTGGCGGGGAGGCGCTGGCCCTTTATTGGGGCAGGCATCGTTTGTGCCATCTCCCTCATAGGCTGGCTCCTCTCGCCTGCCGGGCTGGAAGTTATCTGGGCGGCTCTCATTGGCGCTGGCTCCGCCCTCGTTTTCACCCTCGGAGTAGCATTGCCCGCTTTGCTGGCCTCGCCCAGTGAAGTCGCTCGTCTGACCGGCATGACCCTCTCGCTCACCTATGCAGTGGCCTTCATTGGTCCACTCATTGGCGGAGCCCTCTGGGACCACCTCGGGGTGCCGGCTCTTGCTTTTCTTCCTGTCCTTATCGCCTGTCTATTGCTGATCATGCTGGGGGCTTTGCTGCCCGAGCGCCGACCAGATCGAGAGGCCCTGCTCGATGCCGGGCAATGCCAGATCGGCCTGGTCGGGAGTGGTGCCAACCAGGAGCAACCGACCCCACCAACCGCCTCGTAGATCGCTGGCGGAATGGTTATCGTCGTCCATTGCCCCGCTGGGGCCAGGACCTGTTGCAATTCTTGCCTGATGCGCTATCATGAGGAAAGACAAGGAAACAGAGATTAGCGAGGGAGGTTACTCAAGCCATGTGCTACGATGACAATGCTCGTCCACCCGTGCCAGATGGGGCGGATGGGCAAGCTCAAGGAGAAGACCTGGTTCTCACTGCCGCGGATGGCAACCGCTTTGCGGCCTACTTTGCCCGTCCTGCGGCCCCCACGGGAGCGCAGGTGATCATCTATCCTGACGTCCGTGGCTTGCATCAATTCTACAAAGAGCTAGCTCTGCGCTTTGCCGACATTGGCATCGCCGCCATCGCGCTCGACTATTTTGGAAGGACCGCCGGATTAACAGCGCGCGACGATTCCTTTGAATTCTGGCCCCATGTCCAGCAGCTCAAGCTAGAGAACTTCTTTCTGGATGTGAGGGCAGCTCTCGACTACCTGCGCAGCCACGCCAGTGCCGAGGGAGCGACCTTCCCCGTTGGCTTCTGTATGGGTGGCAGTTTAACCATCCTCTCGGGCTGCGATCGCTCCTTCGGCTTTGCCGGTCTGATAGCCTTTTATGCAGGGCTGAGCCGCCCAATTGCGGGTAATGGCACGGCACTGGAGCGTGCCGATCAACTGGTTTATCCGCTGCTCGGCCTCTTTGGAGGCGCGGATCAAGGCATTCCTGTCAGCCAGGTGCACGAGCTAGAGGAAAAACTACGCCAACGCGGCCTTGAGCACCAGATTCACATCTATGAAGGGGCGCCCCATAGTTTCTTTGACCGTCGCTACAGCGAGTATGCCGAAGCCTGTGCCGATGCCTGGCAGCGCGTCCGCGACTTCATTGCCGCCCATAGCCATAGCCGTACCTAGGCCCTCCTCACTCAGAAAACCTCATGAGGTTGCTACGCTTCTCTGCCTGGTTTCGCAGGCCATTCCCTGTGAGACCAGATAAGGGAAGCGCAGCGCCTCCTGCAAGCTACCTGTCTGGCGGTAGTGCTTGATCATCTGCTGAGCAGGTGTCTGACGCTGTTCCAGAAGCGCGAAAAGCGGTTCCAGCAATGAGTAGTTCTCATCCTCGCTTAAGGCTTGTGCAGCAGCTGTCAGGATCTGCTGTGCCCCCTCGAAAATTGTCTCGTCCTCAAAACCGCGCAGAGCCGCGCGCTGATGAAGGTTAGCATCGGGCACAGTGGCTCGTCCGGGCAGAGTATCATCGAGTGTCAGGCCCTTGAGGAGAGCCAGCAGTGCGGCATAGAGCGAGAAATCCGCGCAGCTATCACAGGCTTTGAATTCCAGCCGCCCTATCTCTGCCGGAATACGTGCCAGCTTCGTCAGCGAAGGGTTGCTATAGAGTAACTTGGTCTCATCCGCGATGAAGACCAGCGCTGCTGGACGTTGGCCAGTACGCAGAAATGTACGCACAGAGAGTCCTTCCCAGAGCTTGCCCTCGTAAAAGGGCGAGCTGAAGCTAAATGGCACGATATAGGGACTATAATAGGTCAATTTACGCCCCCGATCGATCAGCAGTTCTGTCGACCAGCTCGGGCAAGACAGGCTGAGATCGGGGCCGTAGGTCAGAAAGGTGCTCAGGGCGGTGCGATCTTCTGGCGAGCGATCCAGCAGGCGCCATTCATAAGAATTGAGCGGAGGATCGAGAATGAGGCAGGTTTGATAGGGGTTATAGCTCGTCAAGACCGGAGTGAAGCCGTGGCGAGCAGCTACCTGGCAAAGGAGAGCGAAACTCTCTTGCAACTCGTCAATAGCGCTCTCGATGTCAGGATGAATGGTCGTCCTGATTTCTATTCCCTTTGGAAGGCAGGTCAACCACTCGCCTTCAGGGCTGAGCCGCTCCAGAGCTTCAAGGTACCAACGCTTGAGACGAATACCGGCATCGCCGATACGCAGCTGCTGTTCATCGCCGGGATAGAGCGGCAGCTCTTCAACCACGGCCTGAAGCAGGCTATAAGGAGTCGAAACGAAATCCACAAAGCGTCCATTGTGGTCAACAAAAGCCACCTCGTGTTCAATACCAAAGCAGAAATTGCTCATCTATCTTGTCCTTTGCCTGAAATAGAAGACCACAAGAGAGAGCTACCTGGGAGTCGCCTTGTAGTGGGAGAGGGGAGGTCTGCCTCCGCCAGCTACCAACCACCTGGGAGGAAAAGTGCTCTTCCCTTGCGGTAGTGCAAGGAACGATCCCAAATCAGAGTAAGCAACTCAGATATTAGCATGACCTAACATTGACGTCAAGGGGAAAGGCACTTCTGGCATAGCGCGTAGTATCAGGAATAGATCATTGTGCGATACGCACGAGCAATCAGCCGGCGGCGATGAGATAGCTGGAGAAGGGACAGATCAGAGTCACGAGAGGGGGTGGCGTAATGAGGGAGTGGCTGGTATAGCAAGTAAGCAAGCGAATGGACCTTTCTCTGTTCTCTCTTGCTTTTGAGCAGGAGCGCAGGATAGAATACAATACTGGCTCTTGCACTGCGCTATTGGTGAGCGCAGGAAGAGGGTCTGCCGCTATTACACCTATGACTGCAAATAAACGATATCAGCGAACGTCGGTCCTTCAGCGTTTTATCAAGTCAGTTCTCGACAGTCCTGGCTTCCGCAACCGAACTCTGCTTGCCATCTCCTTTTCTGTGCTTGGGGCCTATATAGGCACAGCAATGATCAACCCTGTGCGCGTTCTTTACGCCCAGGAGCACGGTGCCTCATTACCGATTATTGGCGCGATGGCCTCAGCCTACCTGGTTTCTGACTTTCTCTTTGGCTACCCGTTAGGCTGGCTAGCCGATCGCTGGGGACGCAAGCAGGTGATCCTCATCGGCATGGCGGCGCAAGCATTACTCTCCGCGCTCTATCTCCCCGTCTCCGATCCGGTCCTCTTTATCGTTCTGCGCTTCCTGGAAGGAATCGCAGCGGCCTCCCTGCTGCCGGCGGCGCGGGCGTTACTCATTGATGCCGTGCCTGTTGAGCAGCAAGGTGAAGCATTTGGAGTCTTTAACGCCTTTTTCAATGCCAGTTTTCTACTTGGGCCGGCGCTTGGGGGATTGATAGCCTCCCTAGGCTACAGCTGGGCTTTTATAGGGGCGATTTTCATCCGGCTGGTAGGTATCGTTCTTGTTATGCTGCTCATTCGGAAGGAACCACAGGCTCGCTCCCGCAATGCAAAGCAGCCTGCCCTCGGTAGTGTCTTCAAGGAGTTATTTGCCTGGCCGCTGCTCGCTTCCTATCTAATTGCCTTTGGGGACTATCTCTATTTAGGCTTTGATCTCACCCTGACGCCAGTCTGGATGCATGATCACTTGCAGGCTTCCGTGGCCCTGATTGGCCTAACTTACACCGCCTGGGCGGTGCCGAACACGATTTGCTCCCCGCTTGGGGGGAAAGTGGCTGATCGCCGGCGGCGTTCCACACTGATCTTAATCTTTGGTCTGGCCCAGGTGCCGCTCTACTTCCTCTATGGAATGCTAAGTCAGGCCCTGTTGGCCTTGCTGTTATTCGCCGTGCATGGGATCGTTTATGCCTTTGTCCAGCCGGCCATTGATGCTCATCTGGCAGCCTTTTCTGGAAATCACGTGCGCGCACGTATTCAGGGTCTCTACAGCACGATAGGTCTGATCGGCGCCTTTGTCGGAAGCAATCTGTTCATTCCTCTTTACCTGGTCAACTTCCGCTTTCCCTGGTTTATGATGGGACTGTGCTATGGTCTCTGTATCCTCGTTGGAGGGCTGATCATTCGGCGCCAGGAGACCAAAAATCTACCCCGGTCTCAGGTGCTGCAAGAGGATCAGGCCAAGGTGGTGACCTTGGGATCAGACTCTCATCCCTAGTCAAGGCTGCCGTCTAGCCTCGCTCTTCGTTCCCCTCTCTTGCAACTGGAGGAGGAAGGCATGGTAGCTTCATCGAACAACGCCAGACTGTTTCGACTTCTGTTCCTGGGCGATGTCATGCTTGGACGCCTAATGAACCAGGTCCTGCAGCAAGTTGAAGCGACCTATCCCTGGGGAGATACTCTCCCGCTTCTGTTACAGGCGGATGTGTGTATCTGTAATCTGGAGTGTGTTCTCGCTGATACAGGTAGCCCCTGGTCGCTCACACCAAAGGTCTTCCACTTCCGTTCAGACACGCGCAACGTGGCGGCGTTACAGGAGGCGCACATCAAGGCAGTCTCATTGGCGAATAATCATACACTCGACTTTGGCTACGAGGCTCTGCTGCAGATGCTTGCTGTACTGCGCCGGGCCGGCATTCACTTTGCTGGTGCAGGGAGCAATAGCGCAGAGGCCAGGCAGCCTGCTCTCTGGGAAACAGCTGGTCAGAAACTGGGGCTGCTGGCACTCACCGATAACGAGCCGGCTTGGGAGGCTGGCCCTGAGCGGCCCGGTATCTGGTATATGCCGATGGCCCTGAGCGACCCGCGGGCTGCAGAGCTGCGCGCTGCGCTCAGGGCTGTGCGCGCTCAAGTTGATTGGCTGATTGTTTCCCTGCACTGGGGTGGCAATTGGGGCGGTACTCCACCAGCAGAACATCGAGCTTTCGCGCACGCGCTCATCGATGCGGGGGCGGATATTGTTTATGGCCATTCCCCTCATGTCGTACGTGGTATTGAGATCTATCGAGGGCGCCCGGTGCTCTATAGTTGTGGCGACTTTGTCGACGATTACGCCGTTGAGCCGCGTGGGCGCAACGATCTTAGCTTCATCTTTAGCATTGAAATTGTCGGATCTCAGCTCATGCGCCTGCGGCTCTACCCGACGGTGATACGGGCTTTCCAGGCCCGGAGAGCCCACGGCTCCGATCGTGAGGAGCTTGTTACCACTATGCTGCGCCTCTGCTCCCTGCTGGGCACAGCTGCGCGTTGGTCTGAACGAGAAGCTTGCCTGGAAATAGAGGTGGTCAGGGTATGAGCCTGGCCTGTGAGACGGCCTCTGGCTGCTGCCGCTGCTCTCCTCTCTGTGTGTAGGCGCCGCTGAGGGGCGACGTCAGGCTCAGCAGATAGCTCGACAATGACGACTCAACCATTGTGTACCATCCCAGCCTCGGTCAGAGCTTTCTTTATCCATATCTTTATAAGCACCTGCACCCGTTCTCTACCTCAGAGCGCTATTCTCTTAATTAAACAGAACACGGCCAGTATCTGACAACGGCTGTACACACGCTGTCTCTACGCTCTGTGGAGGGAGGATGCTCAATGGCGGTTCTCGCTGAACCTCGTTTGCAAATCCCTGTTGACCCTGGCTACCTGCGCCTCAAACGACTGGTCGATGTAACCGTTACCCTGGCTTTGTTGCCTCTACTCCTGGCGGTGATGGGGGTGATAGCCGTCCTGATCCGGCTCGATTCGTCTGGCCCTGTCTTCTTCCGCCAAAAGCGCCTGGGATTGAACGGTAAGGAATTTACGCTGCTGAAGTTCCGCTCGATGTATGCCAATAGCGATGATTATCTGCATCGCGAGGCTATCAGGCGTTATATGAACGGTGATCGGCTCAGCAGTAGCCAGCAGGCTGCCAATCCTTACAAGTTGAACGATGATCCGCGCATTACGAGAATCGGTCGTCTGCTCCGCCGTACTAGTCTGGATGAATTACCACAGTTCTTTAATGTGCTGCACGGAGAGATGTCGCTCGTCGGACCACGCCCTCCCCTGCCTTATGAGGTGGAACAGTATAGTGAACGGGACTGGCTGCGCCTCGCAGGCAAGCCTGGCCTGACTGGCTACTGGCAAGTCTATGGACGCAGCAAGGTCGATTTTAAGACGATGGTTGAGATGGATATTGCTTATCTGCAACGCCAATCGATCTGGGAAGATCTCAGGCTCATCGCTTTGACCCCACTGGTGATGCTGAGCGGTCGTGGCGGTGCCTGAGCCTTTGGCCTCTTTCTTTTGTGGCTATTGTTTACCGCTGTAGATGCTCACCTCTTACTAGAGACTGCCTTCTCTCTGTGTCTTCGTCTCTTCCATCCATCCACTCATCCGGAAAGGGCAAGGACGCCCGTCCTCTTTGGATATTCTTATAGTCATAGGATAGCTGCCCTGCCTCCTCCTGGCTGGCGAGGAAGCAGGTCGCTCGCTGGCAGAGACCTCACCTCACGGTGAGTTTGGTAGCTGGGTGGCTGTGATTGCTCGCAAAACTAGTGCAGGTGCTGTCTGCTGATCTCCTGAGAGATAGAGACAGAGGGTGTAGAGCGGCGGCGGTCACAGAGTCTCTCCAGTAACTCGTTATAGCACTCGCTCATCAGCTCCCAGCGGAATGGCTCGAAGTCTTTAGCGGCATTCTCAACGAGCTGAGCGCACTTCTCGGGGTGGTGATAGAGATCGACAAAAGCCGCTGCGAAGCTGAGGGGGTTCTCCGGCTCGCAAAGAACAACCGACTCGGGACGAAACATCGAGCGGATCGCTTTAGTGTCTGTAGCGATAATCGGGCGATGCAACCAGGCAAACTCGTAGGCTTTGGTAGGCAGCAGGAGGTCCATAAACCCATCGCAGCGGTAGGGGATGATGCCCACATCCCCGTGAGCGATAAAGTGAGCCACTTCCTCAACCGTGCATGTCTCCCTGAAAGTGACGCGATCGCTGATTCCCAATTCCTCGGCAAGCGCGCGTAGAAAAGGGATTTGCTCCCCGCGTCCCAAAAGATCGAGGCGAAGGCGTGGGGCCGCCGGCAGAGCCAGAGCGAGGGCGCGCAGGGCCACATCGAGGCCATGTCGCTCTGCCATTGTGCCGTGATACATCAGGATAAAATCGCTGTCCTCCTCGGTAGACGGAGCGCGAATGCGCTGTGAAGGGGGGAAATAGCGGGGGTCTGGACTGTTCAGGATGACTGACAGCTTGTGGCGGGGGACGCCGCGCCTGAGCAGCAGCTCCTCGAAAGGCCAGCCCACGGTGATTACATGGTTGGCGAAGAGAGTGGACAGCCGCTCCTGCAAAGCGGCCAGTCTTCGGGCCAGGGGGCGCAGGCGTCCGTGAGCCTTGACGGCCATCAGCTCTGGCGAAGCATCCTGGACCTCCAAAATCACCCGTGCTCCAAAGAGGCGTGGGATGAGAGCAGCAAAGGCCAGGAAATCCGGCATGTTATGCACCTGAATCACATCATAACGCTTGCGGAAGTGAAGCCGTGTCACTGTCCAGGCGGCGAGAAGCAGAAACCTGAGCCAGCCGAGCACGGTCAGCGGCAAAGGCTGACCAAAGCCTCGATCCAGAGGGACGCGATAGACCGCGACGCCGTTGCATTCTTCATAGGGAGGCTCGGCGCCATGACGCAGGCAAATGACATCAACCAGGTGACCTCTGGCGCGGGCGGCCTCAGCCAGGCGACGCACCAGAGGATCAAAACGATACCAGTCGTAGCTAATGTGAACAATGCGTAACGGCGACATTCCCAAATCCCCTTTCAGACCGAACCACAATTCAGGCAGGCGTACGATCGGTTCTCAGCCAATCTCTTTTTTGCCTCTGTCTCTGGCGGAGCACGAGATAGACCCAGAGTTTCCAGAGCACAAATGCGGGTGCGAAGAAGAAAGCCTTATAGATCCCTTTGGGCGTCTCCAATAAAGCGAGAGGGGAGAGCACATAGAGGCTCAACCCCAGCAGCAGAAGCAGGGCTAATAGCAGAGCTAGCGGCCAGTGAAGCAGCAGACTAGCCAGGAACACCAGTGTGGTTCCAGCCAGCAGCACGGAGAGCGGTGGCGTCAGCAGCTCAGCCACCGCCTCCAGTCGGCGCCAGTCGCCGGCCTGCAGTCCAGCTCGCAGCAAGCGCGAAGCGCGCCTTAGCGCGGACGTGCTTGATTCGGCAGCCTCCCAGCGCAGATCTTGCGAGCGCATCTGTGCAAAGCGAAGTGGCATCTGAGAGCGGACGATCGCTGCGGGCACGTAGCGGACGCAGATCCCCTGCTCCACGAGATGCAGATAATACTCATAATCCTCGCCACGTGAAAAAGCCTCCCAGGGATAGCGCTCCAGCAGGGCGCGGGTCAGGCACATTCCATTGCCTGTCAGAGTCGACGACGCGCCCAGCCTGGTTCGTCCAAGGGGGCGAACGTGGTTCATCAAGGAGAGTGCCAGCCAGCGCAGGGCTGTCCCTGGGGAAGCGGAAGCATTGAGCACAGTATTACTGGCCTGCAAAGCCTGGAGACGCTCTCCGCGAGCTAGGCCGGCCTGTAGGGCCTGCTCCAGGGCACGTAAAAAAGAAGGCTCGACCACTGCATCGGCATCCAGGAATACACAGGCATCGTAGATCACGCCGTTCTCAGCCAGTTGTCTCAAGGCCCAATTCAATGCATAGCCTTTGCCGCGTCGCTGAAGGTCAAGGCGCTCGTAGACGGTGGCCCATCCTGTAGAGCGGGTCAGGCTTGCTGTGCCATCGGTGCAATTATCGGCGATCACGTAGACCTGATAGTGGCTGCGCGGATATGCAAGCCGTTGTAAGCTTGCCAGGAGTGTTCCAATCACCAGCTCCTCATTGTGGGCAGGAATCAGCACCGCAAAGTGTAATGGCTCGACTGCACTGGATTCTGGGGCCGAGGCAGTGGCCCGTTGAGAAAAGCGGGTTAGCAGGGCAGCTGCTGTCACCACAGTCAAGTAACCGATGGGTAGAGCCAACGCCAGCTCTGCCAGGAGCAGGGTCCACGAAAGCAAGGGAAGGAGTACAGCAAAGGACGTTATAAGCGTCATCAGCTGACCTCGCTCAGGACCGCGTGGGTCTGTGGAGCGGTGGGCATACTCTTCTGCGCTGCCTGCTGCGCGGAACGCCCTCGTTCCAGCGCTGGCAGGCGCATCAACAGGCCAGCCAGCAGACCCAGATAGATTACATTGCGATAGAAAAAGAGCTGATAGTCCGCGTAGGCCACCATAACTTCCATGAATGTGATGGCGATCACGTAGACAGCGATCAGACGCAAGTAGGGATCTTGGAGCTGGCGGGCGATCAGACCGCCACGCACGATCAACGAGCCTAACAAGAACCAGAAAGCAATATAACCGGCCGGCCCGAGACGCATCCAGATCCAGTAGATCGTATTATGTGGCACATACAGATAAGGGTTACCTCCGAAGTCGGGATCATCGCTAGCCAGGACCGGCAGCGGCTCAGGCTGTAGAAACTGCTTTCCGAACCCCAGTCCCAGCAATGGATTTTGCTGGACTGTGTATTTCAGATCATAGTTTTCGGCGTTGCGATAGGCGTTTGAAGCCTGGTCGCGAGTATCGGAGGCCGAGGGATCAATGACCGAGACGATCGCCCGGGCTGGCTCCGCAAGGCTCCCCGTTCCATGCGCGAAGGCGAGGACATAGCCGACGCCCAGGAGTGTGCAGATTACCAGTCCGGCCAGCAAAGGCTTACGCAGCTGTGGCTTCAAGTAAAACACAAAGGCCCAGGCGACAAGCACTCCTACAATCAAAGCAATATAGTCAGCGCGTCGCTTATTGGCGACCAGCGCGATTAGCACGACTGGCAGGACGGCCAGCGCCGCGTACAGTTGTGGTCTATAGCTATACAGAAGGCAGAAGAGGATGATGAGCAGCAAAATCGAGACGAAGAAGAAAGATTCCTCGTGCGACATAATCTCATTCTGATTCGTCAGATCGCCATGCAGCACGAAGAAATAGATATAGCAGCCTTGTAAGCCTTTGAAGCCAGCTCCGAAGATTGCAAACCACAGGAAGAGGCGGACGTGTCGCAGCTGCGAGATCAGATTATAAGCCAGCAAGTAAGAGAGGAACAGGTACCAGAGCGGTCGCACCTCCAGAACAGTGATCTTCAGATCGCCACCAGTGGTCAGGCCATGAAGGACGCCAATCGCCACACAGACCAGGAACAGGATGAAAGGCCAGAGCAAAGGGCCGCCCTCCAGGGCCGGGCGGCGCTTCGCCAGGCGGTGGCAGATGCTCATAAAAAGTGTGAACAGCATTAAAAACCCAATTGGGCGTTCAATCATCCCGGCCATATTGGGCGGCCAGTAGAAAATATTCAACTGATCGGTGCCGATATGGAACTGCAAGGGATTCTGCTCAATGAGTAGGACGCAGGCCAGGCAGAAAAAGAGGCCACTAACGGGCCAGCGCATAATCAGCAAGCCCGCAGTACAGGCGGCGAGCAAGGCCACAACGATGCTGAAGCCGAGGGAGGCGCCGGCCAGCATCAACAGAGGAAGGACGGTCAAGCCCAACATGAGAGCGACCCAGAAAGGGAGGATACCCCTCCCTTGTGGCTGGGCTACTGGTTCGTCGGGATAAGCCCTATAGATCTGTCTCAACCGTGGCGGTGATTCTGGTAAAGAAGGCATAGGCTTTCACTATCTGTTGTGCAAAGACGACGACCAAGCCGGATCCACTGCGTTCATGATCTGCTGAGCTGCTCAGAAGAAAGTGCTGTAAGTCACTAGCATAGCGATGGCCAGCAGCATGAGCAGCCGCGTTGTAGCGTTATACTTCCTGACAAAGAGGCTGAGCGCCAGGAAAAAGCCGAGCAAGATCACGATCGTTTTCATGGGTCAGATACCTTCTCTAGGGCAACTCTCACAGCAGCTGGCGTATCCAGCGCGGAATATGGCTCTCGATCTGGTTCAGCAAGATGCCCTGGACAGGAAGGTCCCTCAGCTGAGCACAGGCTTCGCTGACCAGCACCTCAGACGTCACGCCGGCGTGCACCACCAGGATCAGCGAATCGGCCAGGCTAGCCGCCAGAGCGCCGTAGCCCGAGGTCACCAGCGGCGGCAGATCAAGAATGAACAACTCCTGGGAGCTGGGCAGGCGAGAGAGAAGCTGGCGTTCAGAGAGCAGGTGGATTAACTTCATAGCCTGCCCTGCGGCATCGCCCGCAGGGATAACCGTTAGCTCGGGCGACACGCGGTAGCGAATCGCCTCCTCGCTGCACTCGCCGCGTAGCCATTCTGCCAGCCCCTGTCCACGCGGCAGGTCGAACAACTCCTGCAGGCGCGGGCGCTCCCAGGTGCATTCTAGCAACGTCACAGGCCTTCCGCTGTCGTTAGCCAGCACAGTAGCGGTCGCCAGGGCCAGAAGCGTCTTCCCCTCACCGGCGGTAGCGCTCGTAAAGCCAAGGCTGCGGATCGTCGAGTGTTCCCGGAAGAAAGTGGTGGTGCACAGCTGGCGGCAGCGCTCGCGTAGTGCTTGGGCATTGAGCAACTCGCGTGCCTTATTCTTATGACCCTTGGTAGAAGCCGCCTGCTCCTTCTGTTGGAGCTTTACCTTTGCGGGTCTAGTCGGCACGGGCGTTTCTGGCACCTTTATCTTGCTGAGTGCCTCGGTCGGCTCTTTGGAGCCTTTCGGAGGCAGACCAGGCTCGTCTGGGGCCTGTTCCTCCGTTTGAGTTGACGGAGCCAGGGCAGCGGTAACCGACTGCGAGCGGCGAGCTGGCAGCTTAACCGTATCGCTTTCCGAGTCGTGTGAGCTAGGGTGCTGCTTCTTATTATTATTGAGCTGATCATGTTCTGCCATAAGCGCTCTCCTCTCCTCAGCTAGTTAGGAAGGGACACCGTCCCTGCCGGGCAGCAGCTCGCCAGAAGCGGCTGAAGGGAGCAAGGCCGTAATACCCTCCTGTCCCAAGCGTGGAAGCTGAGCCAGCACCGGCAGCGTTGTGATTTTCTGCAAGTCGAGAGGTGTATAGACTGCGCGATTGCGGCGAACCTGGATGATTACCAGGGCGGAGCAGCTGACGAGCGCTGCCACCAGACCAATCGCGCCGCCGATCAGGAATGACTTTATCCGTGAGACTGGCTGTGTGCCCACGCTGGGGGCATCGATTACCTTAAAAAGGCTGTTGGTGCCAGTACCCTGAGCACTGATCTCCTGATTCAGGCTGGCAATCAGCGATTGCAAGTTTTCCACCGTCGCCTGGGCCTGCTTGGTCTGACTATGGAGGAGGCCGTAGGCGGGGTCGAGGGTAGCAGCGTAATCAGGGCCAGAAGTCAGTACCTGATGAGCGAGATCGGGATGATTGGTGAGATAGTGGGCCTCGGCAGCTGCGGCAGAGGCAGCGTCCTGCTGGGCCTTCACGAGCTGGCCCTGATAGCTTTGGAGCAGATACTGTGCCTCGGCGATGCTGAACTGCTGACTCTGCTGACTATAGTTGTCGATGACAGACTCTACCACCTGTTGGGCAATTTGTGCGCTTTGATTCTCATAAGTAATAGTGAACAGGTTATAGCCCACTGCGCGTACAAGTACATGCTTAGAGATCTCCGTGAAGAGGGCATCGTCACGTAAGAGAGGATCAGAGCGCGTGTGCGCGTCGAGTGTTGAGGCGAGCTGTGTTTGAGAAGCCACCTTTAAAGCGAAGGTGCGACTTTGCAGCAGCTCGCTCAGAGCCGTGGCTTGCGTTTCTGCTGGTGTTGCCTGGAGATTCGTCTCTGGCCCGGTGGCTCCGATGACCTCGTAGCGCCGCAAGGCCCAGAGTGAGGCCGTTGTTTCGTACGATCGAGGGAGAACCAACACGACTGCAATTGCTAGTGCCGGGAACATTACGAGCAGCAGAATGAGCTGCAGGGGCCGGCAAAAGATAGCTTCAAGTACACGCCCCACAAGAACAGACCTCCTTCGCTTCGCGTAGCATCAGGTAACCTCTCGTTTTTTCTGCTGGTATGTGGTCTGCTACAAGGGTACTACCGGCTCGATGGTAAAGTGGTATTCGTGTATGTGAAGATGTCGTTTCTGCTGGGGGTTCGATGTGTACATCGCGCTACCGGCGAGCTGAGATAGAGGCTGATGAAGGTTGGGGTGCTGTTCGTCTACTCTGCTCTAAGAAAAAGACTCGTTCTTTACCAGATTCGCAATCTTGTCACTACAAAGGCATGCTATAACCCGAATAGACCAGGAGCGAGCCAATCGTCGGAGGACTTCTCGCATGACCAGCGTGGCTCGCTGCCAGGAAGACAGCTATGGCCTGAGTTGCTGATCGCTCTGGGCCAATGGGGAGGGCGCAGAGCGGATGGTCGTGATCTGTATGCCTGCTGGTGAGCCTGCTCCAAGATCACCCGCGTTCCACTCTCGGTGTGGGGGGGTCGACTCCTGTCCCTGGCCGCGCTGCCGGAGGTGCTCAAATGAGGGATGCCATCCGTGAGTTGCTCAAATATCTCACCAATCAGGTTATCAATTATATTCCTTCTTATACACTACGCTATGCCTGGTATCGCGCGGTGCTGGGGTGGGAGATCGGTCCGCAAGTAACGATCCTTTCTGGCGTGCGTATTCAGATGGCAGGCCTGCGTGGCCGGGGGCGTCGCGTTGTGATTGGCAAAGGATCGGTGATTAACTATGGCTGTCTGCTCTATGTAACAGGGGGACTGATGATCGGCGAGCATGTCAGTCTCTCGCCGGGGGTCTGGCTGATCACTGGTTCGCATGATATCAACGATCCAGAGCACAAAGATATCTACAAGCCGATTGTAATAGGAAGCTATGCCTTCCTGGGAGCGCGGGCGACGGTCCTGGCAGGTGTGACCATCGGCGAAGGAGCCGTCGTTATGGCGGGCGCAGTCGTGACCCATGATGTTCCTCCCTATACAATCGTGGGCGGCGTGCCTGCGCGCGTGGTCGGAGAGCGCCAGCTGCGCAATCCTTCCTATTCTCTGGCTCATTTTCATCCTCTGTTTGGTTAACACCCCTGTTAGGCTGGCGGCAAGGGATTGGATTGATCTGTCTCGATTCCTTCCCTCGCTGTGCCAACTAGCTCAGGAAGCCGCTTGGTCGTGAGCTGAAAGGAGTTTAGGGTTGCTTGTCTCTGCTATGGACGATGTTGGTCCAGAGTATCAGCATGTCTATCTTTCACCACACTTCGATGATGCTGTCTATTCTTGTGGTGGAACTATTGCCTTACAAACGCTTCAAAAGGAATATTCACTGGTTGTAACTGTATTCGCTGGCCTTCCAGGACCCGATTTAAAGCTAAGCTCCTTTGCGCGACGCATCCAGCGCACGATGAGCAGTCACCAGCAGGCATTTAGTCTGGTGGAGCTTCGTCGCCAGGAAGACCAGCGAGCCTGCTCCTCGCTGCAGGCCGATTGCCTCTGGTTAGATTATCTCGACGCCATCTATCGCGGCTCTCCTGCTCTCTATCGCTGGAAACGGGCTATCGGCGGACGTATGCGTCAGGTCGATGCCTGGATTGTCGAAGATTTACTTCACCTTTGTCTGGCTCTCCATCGTCGCCTCCCCTCGCTCCACTGGTATGCGCCCTTGGGCGTTGGAGGCCATGTCGATCATCGTGTTGTTTCTGCCGCTGCCTTCCGGCTTCTCGTATATGGAGCTAATGTTGCCTTCTATGAGGATTTCCCCTATGTCCTGCATCCCACTGCTCTCAAGAAGCGCCTGCAGGAGCTGGGGTTCATGATGCAGCCTCAGCTAGTGGAGATCTCGGATACGCTGGCTTTGCGCCAGCAGGCTGCCAGCCTCTATGCCTCGCAGGTGCGCATCAACTTTGGCACGGCGGCAACGCTTTATCAAAGCATCGAATGTTACAGTAGCCAGATCAGTCCGAAGCAGGGGGCGCATGTGGAGCGTTTCTGGCGACCGGCTCTGCAGAGTGACTGCCCGCATCCCCACTAGTAAAACGACTGGCGGAGGGTGAGACATCTCCGCCAGTCGCCTCCAATCGCGGAGCGGAGTTAGAGGAAACCTGCACAGACCTCCTTTGATCTTGCTGGGTGTTAAGAGGGGGTGGAGGGTAATGGTTCGTTCGCTAGCAGGGACCCAGCTGGACCCAGACGCCGGCTGGACCGCCCGGCACGTCGTTGTATGTCCACCACTTGGCCTGCCAGAGATAGCCGTTATAGGTCACTTTGCTGCCCCCGCTATAAGCCGTGGTAGGACTCCACGGGGCAATGCCTGCGCAGCTGCTGCCAGTTGAGGGTGTAGGCGTCGGCGAGGGAGTGAGAGTCGGGGCAGGTGTGGCGGTGGGCGTTGGCGTTGATGGCGTTGACGAAGGAACTACTGTAGGAGTCGCTGTGCTCGTCTGAGCGAATTGGGTAACGATGCGGGTGAAGTCCCAGTCGTTCTGAGGCACGCTACTACAGGTGGCCGAGAGGTTCCCGTTGTTATCTGGCGGCGTGCACTGGCGATCGCGGTTTACCGACCAGAAAGTAAAGCGGGCCAGGTGATTGCTCTCGACGAAGCTAAGCACCGTCTGGAAATCGGACTGATAGAAGTACTCGCCACTATCGGTGCGCCCATTCATAGAAGAGATGCCCTCATGGGCGTAGGCAGTCGCGCTATCCCAGCCAAAGGTGTTCATTAGCATGGTGTGGAAGCTCTGCAAAGCGCTGATTTGGCTGCTGGCACCGCTGAAGCCTCCGTCAAAGGGCATGATGGAGTAGCTGCTCGGAGTGTAGCCGAGGCTGCGCGCGGTCGTGAGCAGCTGCTGTCCAAAGTAGCCAGTCCCCGAGGTGGTTCCCGGGAGGGTGATAGTGATTAGAAGGCCGGGGTTGTTTGCCTGCAGAATCTGAGCGGCTCCCAGCTCGTTGTTGATAGCGCTGGCGTTCTCGTACTCCGGTTCTTCCAGGTCGAGGTCAATCGCACGCAGGCCGTACTTGCTAATGACTGCTTGCTCTGCAGCGGCGGTAGCCTGGGCGGTACCACAGACCTGTCCCAGTTTCGTGCCATTATAGCCGCCGAAAGAGACCACCACATCCCCGCCGGCTGCTCGCACAGCATTGATAATAGGGCCAACCTGGGTATCGGTTGAGACATCGATCAAGCCGCTGTCGGCCTCCCAGGCAGGTGTACAGCTGTTGTCTGCCACAATGAAGGCCAGTGTAAAGACGCGTGCGCCAGTCGCGGCCATAACAGTAGTAAGGGACGGTGGGTTATTGGCGAGGGGCATGACGTAAGGAGCCGCATTGTACCAGGCCGTCCCTGGAGACGCGGCAGCTTGGGCTGGCCGCTGCTGGTACTGGAGGCTGAAGGCTACCGCTGCAAGGCAGACTACAAGGAAAGCGACAGAGACGAGCAGCAAGGCTCTTCGGGTTGGCGGTCCACTTGTGCAGGAAGTTCTCAGAGGCAGCATATCTTAGCTCCTTTGCTTGCTAGTGCTAGTGATTGTGGAGGGCCATAAGGAGAAGTCAGGGTGAGGGAGGAGAGTGACAGAACAGTCTAAGACCTGGACAAGGCTGTGCTGCCTGCTCTCGCTCCCCCTTTGCTCGTGGTCTCGCGTTGCAGCCTATTGAAGGGAGACGTCGTCTACATAGACGTTGCCCTGCAGGTACCAGCCATGCACGTAGATGGTGACACTGGTGGTCGAGGAGCCAGTTGTGAAGGAAACCGAAAGCAGCGTGTAGCTACTGCTGCTGGTCCAGTTGCTCGCTCCACCGCTGATGCCCAGGTAGGCATAAGGACCATCCACGTAGGCGCTCAGCGTATAGGTATGATTCGGTTGGACGCTGATCGTCTGAGTGCACTGGCCTGTTGT
Source organism: Thermogemmatispora aurantia (assembly GCF_008974285.1). Lineage (GTDB taxonomy): Bacteria > Chloroflexota > Ktedonobacteria > Ktedonobacterales > Ktedonobacteraceae > Thermogemmatispora > Thermogemmatispora aurantia. The sequence goes on from NZ_BKZV01000007.1 coordinate 74,418, forward strand.
AGAACTCGTCGGAGTGATCTGCAGCGCGTAAGAGCCGCTGTGAACAGGCGAGGTAACAACCTGATCACCTGAGTCGCAGCTCCAGGGTGCCAGTGAGCCACTCTCAAAGCCGGGGTTCGCGACCAGGTTGCCTCCGGACGGAGGAGAGGTCGGTGTTGGGCTAGGGGTAGGAGTAGCCGTCGGCGCTGATGTGGGCGTTGGCGTAGGCGTGGGAGTACTGGTCGGTATGGGCGTCGGGGTCGCTGTCGGGGTTGGTGTGGGTGTTGGTGTCGGACCAGGGTTCGAGGTGCCTCCCAGACCATTGACGATGGCGTTCAGCAGCGTATCGGCTGTGTCCTCATCTTCCAGGGAGAACATCATGGCACCGGCCAGGCCCTTGTTCTTGATGTAGGTCGTTTTCGCTGCGATCGACTGCGGCGTATCGCCGGTGTAGAAGTTCGTGCCGTCGTAGATCCAGGAAGCCTGCGTGGTCGAATCGAAGAAGTTGTCACTCGCGTTACTCGTCAGGCCAGCGGCGGCCAGCTCCTTGTAGAAAGCGACACCGGGGGTCTGACTGTAGGAGAAAGACGGTGAAGGGCCAGTAGCAGACTGGTAGAGGCCATGCGTATTGCCAGCGGGTACGCCTGTCCATCCACGGTAGTAGAAGGGGAAGCCCATCACCAGCTTGCTGGCGGGAAAGCCGCCAGGGATACTGTAGGCTGACAGTCCGCTTGTCCAGGCCTGGATGGACGTATCAATATTATATTTGGCCTGACCGGGGGGGATAGGAGCCGAGGGATCTTGGGGCGACCCATAGAGCGGATCCTGGAAATTCGTTGGGCCGCTGCTCTCCCAGGCTCCGTGCATGTCATAAGTCATGACATCGGCGTAATCCAGGTAATTCCCGATCTGATCGGTCTGGATCTGCATAATCTTATCCTGTCCCGAAGGGACAGCCGCTGTTAGCGTGAAATGCTTGCCAATGCTGGCCCCATAGGCGTCCAGCTCGTTGCGGAACTCCTGGAGCAGGAGCGTGAAGTTAGCTTTATCCTGGGGGCCATAGTGGTTGCCAACATGCCCGAGGACACCGGGGTACTCCCAGTCAATGTCGAAGCCATCGAAGATTCCGGCAGCGGAGGCAGGACCGCCCGAGGGATCACCGCTGATGCCCGTGGGCAAGTTCCCCTTAAGGAACATATCGATGCAGGAGCTAACGAACTTCTGGCGTGAGGAGGCCGTTGCCGCCACATCGGAGAAGTACTTTGAATAGGTCCAGCCGCCGATGGAGAGCAGAATCTTCAGATTGGGATATTTGACCTTCAGCTCACGGAGCTGGTTGAAGTTGCCCTTGATCGGCTGACTGTAAGAGTCCGAGCTGCCGTCAACGGAGTTAGCGCTGCTATAGCTCTTCTGATAGTCCGCAAAGGCATCGCCTGCCCCATCGCCGGCGTTGGGGTCGTTCTCATTGCTGGAGTCTGCCGCCTTGATCGCCTCAAAGCAGGTCAGATTCGTGGGGTCGATGTTCTCGAAAGCGTAGATAATCATGGTCAGGCGTGAGGCTGCTCCCGAGGTATCGACGGTTGAGGGATAGTAAGCGTTGCCGTAAATGCTCCACTGGTCGAAGTAGGCAATTTTCTGATAAGTGGGAGTGCTGGCTGCCTGAGTGGAGGCGGTAATGGGGTCGCTGGGAGCCGAGGTATTGCCGTCCTTGTCGTAAGCTTGAACGGTGAAGGTGTAGCTCGTCGAGGGCAGCAGCGAGCTGATGGTCACAGCCGTACCCATCGAGGTGGCAACGATATTGCTGCCGTTATAGACGTAGTAGGCTGGCACGTCGCCAGTACCGGAATTGTCAGTGGAGGGTGACCAGGCCAGGGTGATCGCTTGCGGACCGGTGGCAACTACATGGACATTGGTTGGTGTGGTAATCACCGTGGCCCCACGCACCTGGAGCGGATGAGAGTAGAGCAGAGCGGCCAGGCCCGAGCAGAGCAGAGCCACCGCTATTCCAAGCTGCAAGAGTCTTTCCTGTCGTCTCATGGTTTCTCCTTGCTAACATTCCTTGCTAGCAGTCTCGGCTGGGAGGACCCTGGCAAAGACACGCGGCAGCCGACCAACCGCGTGCTGAGCGTCGCGCGTGCGGATCTGGACAGGGCTATGTAGGGCTGCCTGAAAGCGAGCAGAGCAGCCCTTTCGCCACTCTCTCCTCCTTTCTTCTCGAACTCAGGCAGGTCAGGGCCGGCCTCTGTCCACAAATGGCCCGAAGACATGTGTCGCAGTGTGCAAGCCCTGTCTCAGCGGAAGTCCTCAGTGCTTGTCTTCCACCTGTGGCGCGTTCGCGTCGGTTGTGGACAACGAGGCCAGACTGCTACCTGCCGCGAAGAGATCCCGGCAGGCCCCGGAGGCCGGTTGATCTCCTCATATGGAGTGTACCCATTTATGGTGTATATGTCAAGATGTATAGACCAGATAGATTGGAGGGGGAAGAGGGTGGTGGAGGGATGCTTTAGCGTGCTGGGGGGGCTGCCTCTTGAGGGAGGGTGGAGGGAGGGCAGGGAGCGGAGTGAGTAGTCTGGAAGCGACTGACGCGCAGCAAGGCGACGAGCAAATCGCCGACGGCGGGCAAAGGATCGGTCAAAGAGAAGACGGAGAAGGTGGTAGGGCCGACCAGTGAACGGAGATAAGCAAGGGGGCTGGAGAGGCCAGCGCGTATCTCCTGGAGACCGGCGGGCAGGTCGGTCAAGAGGCGCAGCCAGCGAACGCCATAGCGGATAGGGCCGGGGTGATCGCCAGCTTGGCCGATAGCCTGGCAATACTGCAGGTAGGGCAGGTCCAGGCCGCAGGCCACGCAGAGCGTGTGCCAGCCCCAGGGGCGCAGATTGATATCGAGCAGCTTATAGCGGTCATCGCGAGGGTCAAGCTTAAACTCGACCTCGACCATGCCGTTTGCGCCCATGAAGTGGAGCAGCTTCTCGGCCAAAGGGTAGAGAGCCGGGACCTTGACAGCCTCTACGAAGCTAGAGCCAAGGCCGTAGTCGATTGGATATTGGCGGCGGCGGCGGGCGGTCAAGGCGTAGAGCAGCTGGCCGTTCTCACAGAAAGCGCCCAGCGAATACTGAAGCTGGCCTCCACCGGGGATAAGCTCCTGAAGCAAGATCTCATCGGCCTCCAGGACTGTGCGGGCCTGGCGATAGGCGCTGAGCAGCTCAGCGTGGCTTCGGGCTTCCAGAGCCTTGAGGCGCAACGTATATTGCAGGTGGACCGAGATGGCCGGCTTCACGATCACAGGAAACTGGAGATCGAGGTCTGCCAGGGCCTGCTCATCGGCGGGGTACCAGGTGCGTGGTGTCGGGACATCCAGCTCCTGGGCCATGCGGTAAGTCAAGCGTTTATCGAGGGCCCAGCGAGCCACCTCCCAGGGTGGAGTTGTGAGCCGGTAAAGGCGAGCCAGTTCCGTATGGTGGCGGCTAATCAGCTCGACGGCCTCATCCTGCATAGGGAAAAGGACGGCGCCCTGCAGACTGCTGGCGGGTTCAGAGGAAAGCAAGAATGTCAGCAGCGCCTCATCGCCGAGGGAGCCGGGCCAGCGAATACGCTGGCGCGTATAGCGTGAGAACCACGCAGAGCGTGGCACGGCATCGAGTACTGTGCAGGCGATGCCTCGGCGGCCCAAGCGGCGCGCGACTCCCAGAGCTTTGAAATCGCTTCCCAGGATCAAGACAGGGGGGAGTCTCTTCTCTCCCCCCTCAACAGATCTACCAGGCATCAGCGTACCTACCGACCGAGAATAGCGCGGTGGCCAGCTTCAAGAAAGGCAAGGCACTCAGCCGAAGCTAAGCGAAGCGGCGGTCGCGCTGGACGCAGCGCAAGATCTGGCGAGCGGGGATCTTCGCCCCAGCCACGAAACGGCAGATTGGTCCGAAACTGTGGTTGGCCAGCGCGCCAGCGAAGTGGAGGCGAGGCACTGACGACTCGAACCACTCGTTGAGCACGGGATAGCCATCGCGGGCCAGGATCTGCGCCCGCAAAGCCTCGTCAAGGTAAGTCAGCTTATGAATATTCGGACGATAGCCAGTCCCCAGGAACAGGTGGTCGACCAGGCGTGTACTTCCGTCACTCAGCGTCAGCTCCAGGCGCTCGCCGCAAGGAACGGCCTTCACGACTTCCGCCGTATCTGTGATACGGACATGGCCCTCTACCCGTGGGCGCAGCCACTCTGCCCCTGCTGGTCGGACGGCGCGACGGTCGAGGGCATAGCGCGTCTTCTCTGGGAAGAGACGGAAGAGCAGTGGCGAGGCGACCAGCCAGTTGAGGCCCGGGGGTCCGACATCGCTGGGGGGGTAGAAGATACGGCGAGCGGGACCGGTGCGGTGGTAAAGCGCGCGGTTAATCCAGATCACCGGACCGCGAGCAATCAGCTCCACGCTGGCACCGGCCTCGTGGAGCAGGGCGGCGCACTCGAGGGCGCTCTGGCCGCGTCCAACGATAGCCACCTCGCGATTCGCAAAGCTGGAGAAATCGCGGTGGGCCTGCGTATGGGAAGCCAGCTCGGGCGGCAGGTGACGCGCGAACTCAGGCACGTAGCAAAACGGGGCGATCCCGCTGGCGACCACAACGCGCCTCGCTTTCAGAGAGCGGCCATCTGCCAGCTCAAGCACGAATGTTTCACCATCGCGGACCAGCCTGGTGATATACGTCGGGTCTACATCGGGAACCGCCTGACGCTGGAACCAGCAGCAATAACTCAGAAAAAGCGTGATTGGCAGCGGCTCCTGGCGTGGCGTGCTGGTAGCGGTGCAGTAGCGATCCAGACTATAGCGATCATCCGGATCGAAGAGCGTCGAGGCGCTCCAGACTGACTTCAGGTGAAAGCCAGTGGGCATTTGCTGCCAAAACTCCATTGTACGACCAAAGACCAGGGCGGGCTGAGCGCGCCCCTTCAGATAAGCGCCGATCGAAAGCCCGTATGGTCCAGCGCCGATGACGACTGTGGTATCGTTGCTCACGCAAGCACCCTCCCTCTCTCGCAGCTGATCGCCGCCGGCCACCAGTCAATGCGGCCTGCTGGCGAGTGCAGTCTTACTGTCTTTGACAGCATACTGCTTGTGCGTTGGGAAGCGATGTTTCTTCTGGTGAAGAAGATGTCGTGATAGCGAGAAGGGTTATGTGAATTGGTAGAGATAGCAAGCGTTCCCCTTTCGATTGTGAATATGCACTTCCTGGCCTCTTCAGGAACACATTCTTGACCGAAAGGTCAACCGTTCCGCGATCAGCAGGCGCTATGCTTACTGACTGGGCAGGTTCCTTAGCTGATAAGCAACAACAATGAAAGGGTTGCGGTTGCAGCGACCCCCGTGCCGAGCGTCTGCGTCTCCATGCGCTCGGTGGCAATGGCAACCAGCCTGGAAGGAGTAGCTACCTGGAGGAGCCAGTGCGCCTTGCCTATAGCGCTGGCAGGCAACGCCGAGCGAGAGAGGTACCTTGATGAAGCTATTGGCGGTGATCCCTTATATTCCTGCTCCAACCTGGGGAGGTGGAGCACGCAGCTTCTATGTTTTAGAGGCGCTGGCGAGCAAGTATCCTGTTTCGCTTATCGCGCTGAGCCGTGGAGAGAAGTCGCAAGGAGCAGTGAGCTGCGGGCCGCTGCTAGAGCGGTTGCAGAGTGTCAATCTGGTCGCGTCCCCGGCCTCACACTGGCGCCGCTGGCGGCAGGCGCTTCATGTGGTGCGGGGAGAATCAAGTGCCATCGCTGACCGTTGTCCGCCTGGTTTACAGGACGCGCTTGATCGTGCCCTGGCCACTGATGCTTATCAGGCGGTCTATGTTGATGGCGCTCTCACCGCAGCTGGCCTGCGTCTTCCTGCTTCTCTGCCTTTGCTCATTTTGCAGCATAACCTTGAGCATGAACTACTCTATCGCACCTATCTCACTGAGAGAAGCTGGTTACGCAGATGGTATAACGGGCGTGAGTATCGCCTGGTCAAGCCACGCGAGCTGGCTTGCTGTCAGCGGGCGGCTGCTGTCTTGGTAGCCAGCGAGCGCGAGCGTCAACTCTTGCAAGAGCTGCTCCCACAGGCTCGTGTGGGAGTCGTTCCCAATGGCGTGGATCTCTCCTTCTTTGCTCCTCCCTCTACGGACGAGGAGGAGGGGCAGCGGATCGTCTTCACCGGCTCGCTAGACTATTATCCCAATGAGCAGGCCGTTCTCGGCTTTGCGCGTCAGTGCTGGCCGCTCATCCGTGAACGGATGCCTGCGGTTGAGTGGTGGATTGTGGGGCGCAATCCGCCCCGCTCGGTACAGCGGCTGGCCAGACTGCCGGGGGTGACAGTCACTGGTACAGTGCCCGATGTGCGTCCCTATCTCGCTCGTGCCAGTGTTGTCGTGGTGCCGTTGCGCATCGGCAGCGGGACACGGCTCAAGATTCTAGAGGCGCTGGCAATGAAGAGGGCAGTGGTCTCAACGACATTAGGGGCTGAAGGCCTGGCCGTGGCCTCTGGTCGCCATCTGTTGCTCGCCGACACCCCCGATGACTTTGTGAGAGCAGTGCTCTTGCTCTTGGAAGATGCCAGGCGCCGGCAGGCATTAGCTGAGGCTGGCAGACGACTGGTGGAGCAGGCCTATTCCTGGGAGCGCTGCCAAGAGCGTCTGGCGACCCTCCTGGCTGAGGAGGAGCTTCTGGAGAGAAGGCCGCTCTTCCGCAGCTCGCTTCTCTAGCCAGAGCAAGGCCAGTGAGGGTGCCTTTGTTTGCTGCACGCTTGCTGATGGCTGGATGCATGGCCAGAGATCAAAGTGGGCTCGCACCCATCCCGCTGACTGGTGGCAGTGGGGGCAGTGGAAAAGATAGCTACCAGGCTAGCACGGCTAGGAGCAGTAATGATGACGCAGGCAACGCTCTCTCTTTCGCAGACATGGTCGCCGGCCTTGGCGCAGGAGGCCAGTGAGACCTTTTATCTCATGCCAGAGTGGCTGGAGTTGATTAGTCGCCTCTATGGCTACAAACTGCTGCCCTTGGGGCTGCGCAATGAGGCTGGTCAACTCTGTGGCTTTTTGCCTCTCTGTCTCGTGCAGAACCGTCCGCGAAGCCGACGTTTAGTGGCCTTCCCTTTTTCGGATTACTGCCCGCTCCTGGCTGACAGCGCGGAGCATGCCCAGGAACTGCTTGATCAGGCGCTGGCCCTGACTGCGGACCAGAGGGCGGACTGCTTAGAGCTGCGCTGTGGCCCCAGTGAGTTGCTACAGGTAGACAGTCGCTTTGTGACCAGCGATCTCTATGTGCGTTGGCTGCTCCCACTAGCGAAGGAGGCCCAGATGATGTGGTCCCAGCTGCGTAAGCCAGTGCAGCGCCAAGTACGCAAGGCCGCCCAGTTAGGGGTTCAGGTGCGCCTGGCAGAGCGCCGCGAGGAGATGCTGCGCTATTATCAGCTCCATCTGCGCACGCGCTGTAAGAAACATGGGTTGCCGGCTCAGCCGCGGCGTTTCTTTCTGGAACTGTGGGAGACTTTTGCGCGCAGCGGACGGTTGCGGCTATGGCTGGCGGAGTATGAGGGGCAGCCGATCGCTGGCATGATCTTCCTGGCAGCGGGTGGAACGCTGCGCTATGCCTATGGGGCTTCGCACGAAGGCTATCTGCAGCTGGCGCCCAATAATCTGTTGATGTGGCAGGCAATTGAGCAGGCGTGTAACGAGGGATTCAGGGTGCTGGACCTCGGGCGCACAGCCTGTGCGAATCAGGGCTTGATGGAGTTTAAGCGTCGCTGGGGAGCTGAGAAGGTGCCGCTGCCCTATTATTATTACCCGCGCCAGGCCGGCCCGGTTAGTACCTCGGAGGAGAGCCGTGTCTATCGTCTATTGACGAGCTGCTGGCGGGTACTGCCGCTCCAGGTGAGTGGTCCTCTCGGAGGGCTGCTCTATCGCTACCTGGGATAGGGGGCAGGGACAGGACGCTACGGGTCCCAAAGCCCAGGCAAAGATAGTGACCGCACAGGCGTCCTGCGATCACGTGACGGTGAGACGAGAGGGGCAAGCAGAGGAGCTGGACAGGAAAGATCTCTTTCGATCTATCTCTTTGCTCCCCTGCCTGCCCGGCTGATGCTGAGCGTTCCCTGCCGGCTCGTGGGTCGAGTCGCTAGTGTCCCCCTGATCCCTGGCCCCCTGGCCGTGAGATCAGCGAGCTTCGAGGCGCAGCTGGCGGGTGAGCCGCCACGCAACTGGCCCGGCTCGTGCGAGACGGGAAAGCGGGGGTGAGTGTCTCTGGCCAGACAAGGGCGGGGCACCTGGCCGGCTTAGCCAGAGGCTCGTTGTGTGTGCCCAGGAGAGCTAGCCGGGACCTCGGCCTTGTCTGGGTGGCGTACTAATGTGTAGCCAACACCTGGTACGGTTAGAATGTAGCGCGGATTAGCCGGGTCTGGCTCGATTTTCTGCCGGAGATGGTGGATATGGGCTTTGATCAGGCTGGCATCCCCGTCGTTCCCATAACCCCAGATGTGGGCCACAATCTGCCCTGCTGTACAGACATTATTGGCATTGACTCCTAAAAGATGCAGTAGCTTGCTCTCAGTGGGAGTGAGATGCACCGTTTTACCAGAGATGCGCGCCTCGTTGTGGAGCGAGTCGATGGAGAGAGGGCCAACGGTGATGACAGCTGGAGGGCGTAAGAGGAGGGTTGACCGCCCGCGCCGGCTGACAGCTCGGATGCGTGCCAGGAGCTGGGCCGGGAAGAAAGGCTTGCGCAGATAATCATCCGCACCTCCCTCCAGGCACTGGACCTCATCGTGGACGTCCCGCTCTTGTGAGATGACCAGCACAAGGGCATCGTGCCGCGTACGCATCTCGCGGCACATGGCGAGAGCATCGGTGTCTTTGAGAGCCGTATCCAGAATCACCAGGTCTGGTTTGTGCTCTTCCCACTCACGGCGTGCCTGCTCACCGGAATAAGCGCGTCGCACCTCATGCCCCAGCGTCTTTAACCAGCCTGTCAACATTTCAACAAGATCACGGTCTTCATCAACAATAAGCAATTTCATCAAAATACCCCATTCTCATAGCTGCCGATACTCTACCGGATTTCGTATAGTAGAAGATTCTGCCTTCCGGGAACGCTTGACTCCCTAGTATTAAAACACAATGACCTACAGGTTTACAACTCCTCAAGTGAAGTATTCTGAAAAGCAGGAACTTGTCAATAATTACTGCTCATCCTCTACTTGAGGTCCCTCAAATGAGGTATGGGAGGCTGCTTGCGTGCGATTGCTGGCCCCGAGCTTGCGCAGAATATGCTGGACATGCTTCCCTACTGTGTAGGGAGAGATCGAGAGTCGGGCGGCGATCTGCTTATTGCTCAAGCCGAGTCGCAGGAGGCGAAGAATTTTCTGCTCCTGCTCGGTCAGGTGAGGCAGGGCCGCCGGCCTGCGAGATTCTGCGGAAGCTGGCTCGGAACGGTGCTGTGGAGAACCAGCCTGAGTCTGATCCATAGCGATTGCCGGGCCAGTGGAGGAGGTGGTCGCAGACAAGGTAGCGGCCAGGCGGTAACACTCCCAGGTCAGCAGGCGGATAGCTGCGCTGGCCACAGGGGGGGTCAGCGCCAGCTCGCCCTTGCGCAGTCCTTCCAGACAGGCAAGCACCTGGTGACCAGGGGTATCCTTGGTCAGGTAGCCACTGGCGCCGTTGAGCAAGGAGCGCAGGAGCAATTCGTCGTTGATACGGGAGGCGAGCAGAACCACGTGAGGAGGCGAGGGTGCTTCATTCAGGCGGCGTGTCAGTTCGATGCAATCGCCATCTGCCAACATGCAATCGATGAGAACCGTATCCACGGTGGTCGTCGCTACGATCTCCAGCAGAGCGGTGCAAGAATTAACCTCCGCGAGCACTTCGAACCCCTCACTAGTTGCCAGCAGGCTGTGTAGCCCGCGGCAGAAGATATCAGCTTCATGGGCGATGACTACGCGCTGAGTCCTCCTGTAAAAAGACAACTGCTGTCTTTCTTGAGACGGCATACGCTCATCCTTTTCCTCATGGCTCTAGTCAATGCCATTTCGTTAACCCCCTAAGTATGGACGTAGTAGATCGAAGTTTTTTACAGATGAAGTAGCTGGTGAGTATTCTTGCTGACTTAAGAACCAGGAGCGCCAGACGATACCAGCGTGTCGCACTTCCCGCAGTTCTACGAGACTGCCTGGGTGAGTGATCATCTGAAGTGCTGGCCAGGAAAAACGTGCCTGTTGTATGCTGGCACGTCTCGGCTTGTGCTGTCTGGGTTGGCTCTCTCTTTCCCTCCCTTCCTCCTTTGTTCCGACCTGGTCCAAGGACCCTCACTGTTCTGTATGCCCGGGCTAGCTATAGAAGGAGACGACTGGCGCGGGCAACTTCAACAATGCGGAGGAAGAAGTCCTGGATTGTTACCGAGTCGATATCGCTGCTGATGGCCAGAGCGGCGCGATAGGGGGTAGGCCAGGGAGCGAAAGAGAGCAAGGGGGCCGACAGTGCTTCGATCTGGTCAACGAGCTGACGGCGCTGCTCCCGCTGCTCCCGGGGAGAAGCTCCCAGGCCGGCGGGCAGATCCAGAAAAAGGCTATAAGTGGTGGCCTCCTCGGGGCTGGTCTGAGTCACAGCGTAGCCCTGCTCTTGGAGGAAGGCCATGACTGTTGGCGGAGTCGCTGGCGAGAGAGCAATGGCGGGACAGCGCTCGGCCTCAACAAGCCACTCTTGTTGTTGTAGTTCTCCCTGAGCCGTCTGCTTGTCTACGCTGGGGCTGGAGCGGGAGAGCACCGTGAGCTGCTGAGTCTGAACGTTGGCGCGAGGCGAGCTGAGCAGGCGAACCTGCCATCGTTGAGGGCCGGCGGGGGTGAAGTCGAAACGGAACTGGCAGCGCTCGCGCCACCAGCGAGCAATCTCTCCCAGACGAGCGATCCAGACTGGTTCCGGCTGGTGGGTGGCGTAGTCGAGTAGGCCGCGGAGGGCGGTCTGGCAGAGTAAACCGCGCTCAGGATGGAGATTGAGTGTGTACAGACCACCCAAGGCGTAGATGCGTGCCATGACCTCGGACCAGATGGCAGCGATGCGTTGCGGATCAGTGATGCGCAGGCGGTCGAAGAGCATTTCATCGTCGGGGATGCTTGTGGGCAGGCGCACCAGTGATCCCTCGCAATGTGGGCGCAGGTCATAGATACTTGGGGGCACTGCCTGAAACAAATGCAGGGATTTCTCATAGCCACTACGAAGTAGGGGTGAGAGAGCTTCCAGATCGATCACATCGTGAATGACCGCCTCATTGCTTTCATAGGTGAAGCCCAGCGAGGCGAAGATCGCCAGCGCCTCCTCGGTCCAGCCCAGGTAAGGATTGCGGAAGCCGGCAAAGGAGATCTGGCTATGGGTGAAGGCGGTGATGGCCAGGCGTGTCTGGCGCTCCTGCTCCTGGCGTGTCAAGGTGCGATAATCGTTGTGGACGTAGCCGTGAATCCCGATTTCGGCGCCGCTGGCAGCGATCTGGCGCAGCAGGGGAATGTGGCGGCGCAGCACCACGGCGGGGATAAAGAAGGTAGGATAGGCTCCATACTGGCGCAGTGTTGTCACCAGGGCCTGCAAGGCGCGGGCGGTGCGTTGCTCTGTCAGGCCAAAGCGAGCGAAGACCGTCCAAAGGCGACGCAGAAAATTATGCGTGCCCTTCGTCCGCAAAGAAAAGGCGACCAGATTCATTGCAACTTTGCTTCCTTCCCTGATACAGCGCGCTTGGGTCCAAAAAGAAGTGTATAAGGTCTCTGCTGTGCTGCTCTGAACCTAGCTGGCCGGGCTGACTACTGTCAGGGGCTGGCGTGTTTGGTGTTCCAGTTCTTGCTGAGCTGCTGCCAGAATGCGGACGACCTCCAGTCCGACCAGGCCATTTGCACGCGGCTGCCTGCCTGTGCGGATCGCCTCGGCGAAGTCCTCGCACTCCAGGCGGAGTGGCTCGACCCAGTCGATATGTGGAATGGTAATTTCGCCGTTGCGGTAGGAGACAATTGGATCGGCATGTACATCGGCCCCCTTGTTATAGATCTTGAGCATCTCGGCGGGGTTTGTATCGTCATAAACCGCCATGCGCTGGTCGCCGATGACAGTGACGCGGCGGATCTTGCAGGGGTGAAGCCAGCTCACATGAATATGGGCTGTCATGCCGCTGGCGAAAGTCAGATCGAGATGAGCGATATCTGGGATACGCGGCTGGATATGGGCGTGGGCCTGCACGCGCACCCCTGCCGGCTTCTCATTGAGCAGGTAGAGCAGAATAGAGATGTCATGTGGGGCGAGATCCCAAATGACATTGGTGTCCTGACGGAAGAGACCCAGATTCACGCGGATCGCCTCGAAACAATAGATCCTACCCAGATCATTATTGCGGATCAGCTTGCGCAGCTCATTGACTGCCGGGCTGTACTCGAAGGTATGACCGACCATCAAGATGCGCTGTCGCTCCTGGGCCAGGTGGACCAGCTCCTCTGCCTCGATCACGCTCGCGGTCAGAGGCTTTTCGACGAGGACGTGTTTGTCGTGTTGCAGGGCGGCACGAGCAAAAGTGTAGTGGGTACTCACTGGGGTGGCGACGACGACAGCATCCACGTCGGAGCGATAGACTTCCTCAACGGAGGTAGTAAAGCGGGCCCGCGGATGATGGCGCAGCGCGGGTGAGAACTGGCAGGCGGGATTGCTATCGGCAATCAAAGTGACGCTGGCATAGGGGAGCGACTCAAGGTTGCGTGCCAGTCGAGGACCCCAATACCCCCAGCCGATGATAGCGAAGCGCAGTGTTTCCATAACGGTCTACCTCTTCCATTCCATGAACCATACATAGCTCTGGCCAGTGACAGCCAGTCGACGGCTGAGCCAGGCGAAATTGGGCTTACTACCAGGATAGTGGTAACGGCACGGGCTGGCGTCCTGTCAGCAACCCACGCCGGACAAACGACAGTCTTGTGCTCTGGTCCGTAGCGCAGTGGTCTCATTGCAGGGAGGCCCAGCCGAGGGCCAGAAGGCTGACTAAGAATGGAGGGGCCTTCTCGTTCCTCCGGCCTGGCCAGGGGCGGCGTAAACAGCCTAGCGGTCAGCCACAGGTGTGCACAGCGCCAGGCTTTTGTGGACCATCTCCACCACATAAGTCAGCTGCTGCTCCGTTAGCTCGGGATACATTGGCAGCGAGACAACGCGAGCAGCACAGGCCTCGGTCTGTGGGAGATCCCCGCGTTGATAGCCGAGATAGGAGCAGGCTGGCTGTAGATGCAAGGGAAGCGGATAGTGGATACCGGTGCTGATGCCCGCCTGCTCCAGCAAGCGACGAAATTGATCGCGCTGCTCAACCTGGATCACATAGTAGCAATAGACATGGGAGGCCCAGGCCCTGGTCACGGGGAGGGCCGCCATGGTAGTGCGCAGGTGCTCGCTGTAGAAGTGAGCATGTGACTGGCGAGCGGCGTTCCAGCGTTCCAGATAGCGCAGCTTCACGAGCAGCACTGCAGCCTGCAGCTCATCGAGGCGGGCGTTACTGCCCAATAGCTCATGGTGATAGCGAACGCGTGAGCCGTGATCGCGCAGCATGCGCAGGCGCTCCGCCAGCGCTGCGTCGTTAGTCACGCAGATGCCGGCCTCGCCATAGGCGCCCAGATTTTTACTATAGTAGAGACTGAAGCAGCCAATATCGCCCAGGCTGCCGACGCGGCGACCCTGATAAGTAGCGCCGTGGGCCTGAGAGGCATCTTCGATAACGCGCAGCCCGGCGCGGCGCGCAATAGCCAGCAGCGGCTCCATTTCAGCGGGATGGCCATAGAGGTGCACAGGCAACAGCGCGCGCGTGCGGGGCGTCAAAGCTGCGCTGACCTGCGCGGGATCAAGCGTATACGTTTGGGGGTCGATATCCACAAAGACCGGTCTGGCCCCGGCCTGGGCGATTGCTTCAATGGTAGCGATAAAAGTATTGGCTACAGTGATTACCTCATCGCCGGGGCCGATGCCACAGGCGCGCAGGGCCAGCGTCAGGGCATCGGTGCCCGATGAAACTCCGATGCCGTAGCGGCAGCCACAGTAGGCGGCAAATGCCTCCTCGAAAGCAAGGGTATGCGGTCCGAGGAATAACTCCATGTCGGCCAGAACCTCATCCAGGGCCACCCGGACCTCCTCCTTGATCGTCTGATACTGCGCCTGCAGGTCCACCAGTGGTATATGCATAGAAGCCAGCCTCCTGAAATAGCCGTGGTGGCAGCTACCATAGCAAGCGAGCTGAGCAGTGATATGTCGCCAGGGTAGGTGGCTGCCCTGCCTTCTTTTCAAGAAGCACAATATCACCCGCCGGTTTTTGCCTGATGCTTATGCTGGTTGAAATGCGGTGATGCCGGAGAGGCTGCAGCTGTCAGCCTGCCGCTCTCAGAAACGGAGTGGAAGGCGTGATAACGTGCTGAACTGGCGAGGATGAAGAAAATAGGCAGGATGCAGAGCGAGACTCGAGTGACGTTGATCGCGCTCAAGACGCCTGATTGCCAGACGCAGTGAGGACGGAGAAACGAGCACCGGGAAGACAGTACAGGCGGTGATCTCTTCCAGCAGCGTATAAAAAGCGGCGTTGCCTGGACGAGCCAGGGCCACGGTGGCCACGCCCTGGGCAACGCCGATCACCAGGCACTGGTAGCGCCTGGCCACCGGCATAGGAAGCCAACCTCGGTAGCGCAGAGGGACATACCTCAGCGAAGGGAGGCGTGGGAGAGGTCCCTGGCGAACGAGATAGGCCATCTCTTTCAGTGTCCCCATGCTGGCAACGCTCTCTTTTCCCCGTAATGGGGTGTCGCTAGCCAATTGCCCGGCTATGTTATGCTCTTGTCCCTGCTGCGTGACCTCCTCCTGCCCTGAGCGGCTATACTGGCTATGCCAGGCCGATAGACTATGCATGCCGGAGGCATCCTATTATGAAGCTTTTCTTTGATCTTTGAACTGGGAACGTAGTGGCCAGTTCCTGCTTTTTCGCTTGCGTTAAGAAGTGTAGTTTTCAGGCGTGCTGATGAGATGTTGATTGGGAAAAAGATACGGTGTTGTCTCTTCCAGTTGTGTAAAGACTCCGTTGTTTCAGAGATGACAGAGGCAAAGGCTATAGAGGGGTGGTGACCAGCCGTGCCGGGTGCGAAGATGTACTTGCTGGACCTGGAGGGAAGAGAGCAGGGCCGTAATAATGCTCTTGCAAATGCGAAGGGATGGGGATAGAGTAAAAAAATGATCGCTTTCTTCAAGGCAGCGAAGGGATCATTGCAAGCTAAAAACGGCAGTGTACAGCTATGAACATGTCTTCCGGGCAACTGGTTTTCCGTCTTTTGGGTGTTCCCGAAGTACGCATTGCCGGTACACCGTTGGTTTTGCATCATCAGAAAGCGCAGGCGCTCCTCTACTATCTGGCGGCCTCTGAAGGCCCTCAGCCACGTGAGCATCTAGCGGCCTTGTTATGGAGCGATGTGCCTGAAGATAACGCCCGCCATTCGCTGCGCTCCAACTTGTATGTCATTCGTCGTACCCTCCAATCGTATGGCCTGGCCGAGGCGTTAGTGGTCGATGGCCCCTATGTCTCTCTGGCCGAGCAGCTGCTAGTCTGTGACCTGCGACGTTTCCGACATCTCTTCCAGGAGAGCAGCAGGCAAGCTCTGGCGGAGGCGGTGCAGTTATACCGCGGGCGGCTATTGCAGGGCTTTACGCTCAATGGGGCGCCGCTCTTTGATGAGTGGCTGCAGGCAGAGGAGGCGGCTCTTAGCCGGAGCTATCTGACAGCGTTGAGCCGCCTGGCGACCTATGCTGAGCAAGAAGGGCACTGGGAGGAGGCCATAGAATACCTGCAGCGCCTGGTCCACGAAGATCCGTTCTCCGAGGCTGATCAGCGCCGGCTGATTGAGCTATCTCTGCGCTCTGGCTCTCTCGGCAGGGCCTGGCTGCAGTATACTCAATACGAGAGATTTCTGCGGCAGGAACTGGGCCTCCCTCCTCCTGTTGACCTACAGGAGCGTGTGAGAGAGGCTTTGACAAGACGCCGGAGTACTGGGGCCTGTGACGGTGGCCAGGCTGGTAGGGGCGGGCCAGGGTGCTCTGGATCTGGTGGGTCGAGCTGGATGCTGCCTTTTGTCGGGCGTGAGGAAACGCTGAGCCATCTGCTGAAGCTGGCTGCGCAGGTGGCGAGAGCGGGTCAGGGGGCAACGGTCCTGATTCAGGGTGAGGATGGTAGCGGCAAGACGCGGCTATTAGATGAGCTGATGGCGGGGCTAGAGACGCTCTCGGTGCGTTGGATCGTGCTGCGAGGGGCCTGTTCGCCGTTTGATGAATTGCTGGCCTACGGCCCTTTTTGGGAGGCCCTGCAGGGACTGGGCTTAGATCCTCTCGCCGATGCGCTAACGCCAGCCTCACCCGCTCTCGGAAGCGCTCTGCCGGAGGAACAGGGGCGCTTTATGTGGTCGCTCTGGCAGACGCTGCGGACCCTGGCGCACACAGCTCCCTTGCTCCTGGCGATCGACGATCTCCATTGGGCCAATAGCTCGACACTCCAGCTTTTTGGTTTTCTGGCTCTGCGTGTTCACCAGCTGCCTATCCTGCTCATAGGGACCAGTGCCTCGGTTGAGCTGGTCCCAGCTTTGCAGCGTTTGCTGACGCTTGGGCGGCGACATGGGCATGTGCAGGTGCTCTCACTGGGACCGTTGACGCCGGAGGCGGTGACAACTCTGGTAGAGACACTTCGCATCGTGACCTTGCCGGTGGCCTCCACCTTCCCGGCCTGGTTATACGAGCGCTCAGGAGGAAGCCCCTTTATCTTGCTGGAGCTGCTGAGGCAGCTGCAAGCTGATGGGGTCCTGAGCGAGAGCACTGAAGGACTACGACTGGATGTGCGGCGCTGGTTGCAGTGGCGAGCCATGCATGCTCTTCCCGAGACCACCCATGATTTAGTACTCTGGCGCTTGATCGATCTCGATGGTGAGGCTCGCACGCTGCTGGAGGTCCTGGCGATCGCTAACCAGCCCTTGCCCCTAGCCCTTTTGCAGGAGATGCCCGAGATGCGTGAGGCCCCCCTCCTGACTATCGTAGATCAGCTGCTCTGGCGTGGTTTGCTCGTAGAAGCTGCTCCGCGCTGCTATGGCCTCTCACATGCGCTCTTGCGCGAGGCTGTCATGCATCGGCTTAGTCAGGTGCGGACGCAGCAGATTCACCGTGAGCTGGCGGCCATTCTGGAACGATGTCCAGCGCTGCAGCAGGATTTTCCGCGACGGCAGATTGCTCTCCATGCGGTGATGGGGGGCGACAGTGAACGGGCCCGGCGCTATGGACTGCAGATTCTGGATGAACTGGCGCGCGAAAACGTCAGCACGGAGGTGGCTCTCTTCTTGCAGCAGCTCTACGATCTGGTGGCCCCGGCAGCCGCCCTGGAGGAGGAGCTGCGCCTGACGATGGCGCTGGGACAGGTCTACCGTGCCCTGGGACAGCTCCAGCAGGCAGCTGCCTGGTACCGGCGCTACTTGATGCTGGCGCGCCAGCTCAATGATCGCGTAGCCTGGAAGAGCGCCTATTTCGAGCTGGGAGAGCTGGCGCTGATTATGAACGACTATCGTGAGGCCATTGCTTGTGTTGAAGCTGGACTGGCGGTGCCAGATCCTCTCCAGGAGAGCGAACGGTTGGCACTGCTTGCGGCTGGTCAGCGCTTGCTTGGCGCGGCACTGGCAATGGAGGGCAGCGATCTCGTAGCTGCCGAGGAGCATCTCCAGGAGGCGGCGCGTGCGCTCCGCCAGTGTGGCAATCTGGGCGATCTCTGCGCAACTCTCTTTGAGTTGGGCAATATTGCGGCCCAGTATGGCCAGCTGCGTCAGGCTCTGCGTTTCTATGGAGAGGCGGCTGAGGCTGCTCGGGCAACCCATAACTATTATTTTCTGGCCCTCTCCTACAACAATGCGGCCTATCATCATCTCCTCCTGGGAGAACTGGAGGCGGCTAAGGCGTCTTTAGCTGAAGGGCGAAGAATCGCTGAGACTTACGAGCTGCTGGGCGCCCTGCTCCATCTCTCAAGCACGCAGGGGGAGCTGCATCTCTATGCGGGAGAGTGGCGGGCCGCGACCGAAGCCTTTAGTCAGGGGCTGGCTCTGGCTGAAGAGCTGGGCAACCTTGAACGGCAAGCAGGGTATCGAGGGGGCCTGGCTCTCTGTGCGCGCTGTCAAGGGCGCCTGGAGGAGGCGACTGCCCTGCTAGAGGAGGCTCTGGCTCTGATCGATGAGTATGGCTATCACCATCTGCGCACGCGTCTCCAGCTATGGCTGGCTGAGGTCTGGTTGCTGCGTGCTCAACCTGTCGCGGCTGCTCCCTATCTGGAGGCAGCCCTGACCACGGCTCAGCGTCAGCAGCGCCGGCTACTAGCAATGCGAGCGACGGCTTTGTGGGCCTGGTATCGTGCGGCATGCGGAGCCTGGGAGGAAGCCGAGCGACGTTTCCACGAAGCTGCCAGACAGGCCGAAGAACTGGAGCTGCCGCTAGAGCAAGCACGTATCCAGGTGCTCCAGTCCCAGGCGGCGCTGCAAGCGGGATCGTCGGTGCAGCACGAGAAGGCGCGTGTCCTCCTGCAGGAGGCCCAGGGCACGCTGGAAAAGTATCAGGCGCGCGGCGAACTGGCTCAGCTGCCGCTGGCTGCGACATTTTAAGCCTGGCCAGGCATTGACGCTGCGTTGACAGTCGGTGCCTATGCTAAGTAATGGCAGCTTGCCAAACGCGCGTGGAGGGCTACTGGCAGATCTTCGTGTTGGCCCGAGCGAGATCATCGGGGCTCTCCGCGCGCGGTCCCGCAGCTCTTCTGGTGGCTATCGCTCGCCGCGGCGTAGCTATCATTCCAAAACCGAGGAAGGCGAGAATACCGGAGAATGCGGCATGGCTCTCTCCCCCAGGTAAGGCCACAATGCCAGTGGCACCGTAGTCGAGGCGTTGCCTGGCTTTTCCAAGCAGCAGGAGTCAAGGAAGCCTCTAGCTCCTATCGCGAAGATATCTTCCACTAGTCGCACCGAGGCCCCCTCATAGCTGTTATCCTGGTTTGGCTGGACGCGGCAGCGAATCCACCGATTTCAGCTCTGCCTGGCCAGGTGCGTGCTGGACCAGAGGCGGCCTGAGCAGTCCTGCGTTTCAGCCTGATCTGGGCCTGTCTAAGGCTGGCTGGCGTGAGCTTCCTCGGCGAGAGGGAGCGCTCCCCAGGCCCGCAGATAGTTGATCTCGCAAGTCATCTTTCCTTGAGAATATAATATAGCAAGCTGGTAAACACGAGATTGCACTGTCAGGGAAAGTGAGACATGGCAAAACTTCAGGTACAGGGAGTTCACCATATTACCTTTGTTGGCTCCAATCGCGAGGCTATCATCGAATTCTATCGGGACTTCCTCGGCATGCCCCTCATCATGGAGCAGCCCAATCTTGATGTGCCGGAGGAGATCCATCTCTACTTTGATGCTGGTGATGGGCGTCTGATCACCTTCTTTGTGCGACCGGACCGGGCCAATGACCCGACGCCCAACCCCGAGGGCATTGGAAACCTGCACCATTTGGCCTTCACAGTCTCGCGTGCCACCTACAATCAGGTTGCCCGACGACTCAACGAGCGCGGCATCTGGAACACGGGCAACATCGACCGCGGCTTTATGGACTCGATCTACTTCCGTGATCCAAACGGGCAACTGTTGGAGATGGCCTGTTACAAATTTGAACCGCCGCAGGGCTATACCATCGCCGATGTGCTGGCAACAGCTCACAAGCTGCGTGTAGCGGCGGGGGCGTACAATATTCAAGAGGAGCATCTAGCTGAAGCAATTGCCGAACTCAGTCAGCGACGCGCGCCTGCGACGGTAGAAGAGGGAGTGGAGGCGCGCACCCGATGAGTCATGTGGCTGCTTCCGTGGTGCAACACACAGGAACGTTCTGGTTTCTCGATCTTGACCGTCGTCCGATCATGACCAGCTCGCCAGCGCGGCTACCAGCTACCTTTCTGCAGGCTGGCCCGGAGCGTGCTGAAGAGCTGGCGACAGCGATGGAGGTGGCCGATCC
Organism: Thermogemmatispora aurantia; assembly: GCF_008974285.1. Classification (GTDB taxonomy): domain Bacteria; phylum Chloroflexota; class Ktedonobacteria; order Ktedonobacterales; family Ktedonobacteraceae; genus Thermogemmatispora; species Thermogemmatispora aurantia. Next base: position 94,443 of record NZ_BKZV01000007.1, read on the forward strand.
CGCTGTAGTAGTGGAGCGCTTTGCACGCGGGTGCCAGTGTTATGTGGCCTATCTGGACGGAGGAAAAATCCTGGCCTCCTATGGCTGGGTCTCCTTCAATCAGGAAGAGATAGGTGAGCTGGGACTCACGATTCGCCTCCGGGCAAGGAGGGCTTATATCTGGGATTGCGCCACCTTGCCGCCATACCGTGGCCGGCGGCTCTATCCTGCCCTGCTCGTCTATATGGCCAGAGTATTACGAGAGCAGGGCCTGCGCCGTCTCTGGATAGGGGCTGACGCCAGCAATTATGCCTCACGGCGTGGCATCGAAGTGGCTGGCTTCCAGGCGGTGGCCGATGTGACGCGCATCGCCGGCGTCGAAATAAAGACGCGCTATCTGCTGCGCCCCCGGCCTGAAGTGCCTGAGGAAGTGCTACAGGATCTGTGCCAGTCCCTCTCACACGAGGTTGAGCTGGTCGCGCCGCCGGGTGAGAGCCGGTCGGCGTGATCGGACGGTGGGCAAGACTGAGAAGGGAGAGCGAGAGCAATCAACCGGTGAGGGATGTTAAAAAGCAACTGGCATGCGAAAGGAGGGAAAGGTCACTCTGATGCAATTCATCGACCTTTCTCATGCAATCGAGCAGGGAATGACGGTCTTCCCTGGTGATCCGGAGCCGCGCGTTGAGGCGGTGGAGACCGAGCCACCTTGGCAGGTGTCGCGTCTGGTGTTGGGGACGCATACCGGTACCCATATTGACGCCGCTTCCCATCTGATACCGGAGGGGAAGACCATTACGCAGTATCCCCCGGAGCGCTTCCTGCTCACTGGCATTGTGGTGTCCCTGGAAGGGTGTGGAGAGGATACGCCAATCCCTGCGGAGGCGCTGCGGCCTCAGCTGAAGGTGCTGCCAGCTGGTGGGGCGGTGCTGCTGCGCACCGGCTGGGACCTCTATTGGAAGAGTGAGCGCTACTTGCGCCATCCCTATCTCTCCCCAGAAGCTGCGCAGCTGCTGGTCGAAGCCGGCGCTTCGCTGGTAGGGATCGATGCCCTCAGTGTCGATTCCAGCGTGCAGGGTACCCGGCATGCTCATACTACCCTGCTGGGCAATGATGTACTCATTGTCGAGAATCTGGCGCGCCTGGATCGGCTGGTCGGCGGTGTCGTCTATCAGTGTTCCTTCCTACCCTTGCCGCTACGGGGCCTTGATGGCTCTCCAGTACGCGCTCTGGCCTGGCGCGCTGCCTCGTGAGCACTGGTGGCCCGCCGTTTAGCCTGCTGACGAGCGGCACGGCGGGCCAGGCCGACTCGAGCGCGTTGCGCGGCCCACTAGCTTGTCAGGCAGATGCTGGTCTGAGCCTGTCCAGGAGCAACGGCTTCTCTTGGTCTCCTGGGTCGGGGATCTTCTCCCGAGATTCTCACTTGAAAAGGAAGAGGACCTTATTTCGTGTTGCGCGGCAACCGGAAAGGATAATCGTAGCATGGTGGACAGAGCGAGCAGCGATCGTGACGAACAGCAAGAGGGGCATCAGAAGCTGCGGAGCGAGGACCTGCGGGGCACATGGGCCATGCGCTGGCAGGCTCAGCAGCAGGAAGGGGCGGAGGTCAGCGCGCGGCGAGAGCAAGCCCGGCGCTATGGGCTGGAGGCGGCAGCCAGCATTGAGGATCGCAACCTCACCCTCTTTCGACGCGAACCCTGGACGTTAGGCGGAGGGACAGGAGAGGCTACCTTTCTGCAGGTGCCCTTTCTTCGTGATATGCAGCAGCTTGGGGGGCAGGATGTGGTCATCGTCGGGGTGCCCCTGGACAGCGGTACCACCTACCGCCCAGGGGCGCGCTTCGGGCCGGCGGCTATTCGGCGGGCCTCCGCTCTGAGCTATGGCTACAATCCCGAGCGTGGCCTTGATCTGCACGAAGCCCTGGTTATGGTTGACGCTGGCGATATCCAGGTTATCCCCTCGCACATCGAGAAGAGCTTCGATCAGATCACGCGCGCTCTCAGCTACATCGTCGAGCGAGGAGCCTTCCCTGTGGTCCTTGGCGGCGACCACTCCATTGGCTACGCCACTCTGCGTGGAGTCGCGCCACATGTTGAGGGCAAGCTGGGCGTGATCCACTTTGACCGGCACAGCGACCTGAGCGAGCGGACCTACGACGAGCGCATGCATGCCTCGCCTTTCTTTCATGCCACCACCCTGCCGAATGTGCCCCCCACCAACCTGGTGCAGATCGGTATCGGTGGCTGGACTGGCTCCAAGAAAGGCATGCGCCTGGCCCATGAGCGGCAGGCAACCGTGATCACGCTCGACGACATCGATCGCTATGGTATCGAGCGTATCATGGAGTACGCGCTAGAGGTTGCCTGGAAAGGAGCGAGTGCGGTCTGGCTCTCCTTTGATATTGATGTGGTGGACCCGGCCTTTGCTCCGGGAACAGGAACGCCCGAGCCAGGGGGATTACTACCACGTGAGGTCTTTAGAATGGTCCGTCTGGCGGCGCGTGAGGGCCTGCGAGGTATGGAGCTGGTGGAGGTGGCCCCTCCCTATGATGTGGCCGATCTGACAGCTCTGCTTGCTGGACGGATCATCATGGAGGTGCTGGGGGCTTTGGTCGCCCAGGGTAAACTGGGACGCTGGCCAAAACCAGACGGCCTGCCGCAGGACCGCTAGCTTTGTCGGTTGCCGGCACCGGGCTTCTCTACAAAGGAGAAGGCAAGGACCCACCATGTCCCTATGACCCCAAGGGCATGGGAAAGATGAATAGCTCTTCTGTCGTGAGGAGAGGCGCCCTGGCCTCAACTATAGCTGAGAACCTGAGATCGCCAGGTCCTCGACTGCTGTATCACCTACGAAAAAGGCATGGCATGCTAGCAGAGCTTTTGCTGAAAAATATTTCATAAGCAATGCTCTCTTGACAATACGTGACGGCCTTTTTTTACCCTATCAATGGGGAGTCTGCTACTCTCTCACCGTGCCAGGGCCAGTGAGGGACAACAGGGACGAGCCTTCCTCACGGCTCTACTCTCAAAGGTCTCAGTTGCTTGTATATATACACAATGGATCGAAAACATAGCCATTGTGTAATCCTTCATTCATCGCCCCTCCCAGCGGAAAGGACCTCGCGAGACTATCCCCCAGAGAACAGAGGAAGAGCCAAGCGCAACACGAGTTCCTCGCTTCCTGTGACATGGCTTGCCTCGAGCGACTGGCCTGGCAAGGGAGCCCGAGACGCTGCATACTCGCTTGTTCTCTACAATGATCCCTGGTCTGACCGGTCTCTCGTTACTCCTCTGATTCTTCTTTTTGTCCCTCTTGTTCAGCAGGAAGCCGGCTACACCAGAGTTTGTTGCTCCTTTTATTTCATAAGACAGTTCCCTGTAATGCAGCTTGCAAGGAGTACTCGCTTTATCGAAACGTCCTTGGAAAGGAGCATCAGCATATGCCGACTCGCAGGCAGCTACTCAAAATTGGTGCTGCCCTGGGTTTCGGAGGTCTACTTCCCCTCTCGCTGCCTAGGGCTTCGCGTGTCTCTGCCTCGCTACGTGTTGCCCAGACACCCTTGCCGGGGGCTGAGATCCCGCAGTTTGTCGAGCCGTTGCCCACCTTTGCCGGTTCTCGGGTCAGTGCCTCTCAGCTTCAGGTGCACATAGTCGAATTTCAGCAGCACATTCTGCCGACCAGTTGCTATGCCCGCCTCAGTCCCCCTTTCAGCGCTGGTACCTATGTCTGGGGCTACCAGATAGGTGAGCGCCCGCCGCACTACCCTGGCTACACTATCGAGGCACGGCAGGGGGTGCCTACCATTGTGACCTATGTCAATGCTCTACCGTTAGCGCATCAATCGAAGCTTTTGCCACTCCTTACTGTTGACCAGACCATTCACTGGGCTGATCCATTAGGGCAAATGGGTTCGACCGCGCCTTTTGCAGGGGCTTTTCCGACGGTGGTCCATTTGCATGGTGGCGAAGTTCCTTCCGCCTTTGATGGGGCGCCCGAAGCCTGGTTTACCTCCGATGGACGGCATGGCAAAGGTTACTGCACTGCTAGGCCGACGGCACCGAATGCCGCGGTCTATTGGTATCCCAACAGGCAGCCAGCGACGACGCTCTGGTTCCACGATCACACACTGGGCGTGACCCGTTTGACCCTCTTCGCGGGGCTGGAGGCCTTTTATCTGATCCGCGATGCCCACGATACCGGGCGGCCAGACAATCCGCTCGGTCTGCCGGCTGGTGCCCAGGAGATTGAGCTGATGATCCAGGATCGGCAGTTTGACACGCATGGGCAGTTGCTCTTTCCCGATGGGACGCCGCCCAACAATCCCACTGGCCTCAATGGGACACCGCCCAATCCCTCTATTCATCCTTACTGGATTCCCGAGTTCTTCGGCGATGTCATTGTCGTCAATGGTAAAGCCTGGCCCTATCTGAATGTCCAGCCGCGGCGCTATCGCTTTCGCTTTGTGAATGCGGCCAATGCTCGCTTCTTCCAGATGCGGCTGGTCGATGCCCTGAGCCAGGAGCCAGGGCCGATCTTCTGGCAGATTGGCACGGATGGAGGCCTGCTTGACAGGCCAGTCAAGCTCAATGACCCTCAAGATAGGACCTCGCCGTCGCTCTTGCTGGCCCCGGCAGAGCGAGCCGATGTGATCATTGACTTTGCTCCCTATGCTGGTCGGACCTTGCTCTTGATCAACAGCGCACCGGCCCCCTTCCCTGACGGCGACCCGCCTGATCCGGCTACCAACGGGCGGATCATGCAGATTCGGGTCTCGCTGCCCTTGTCAGAGGCGGACAGGACCTACAATCCGGCCAGCGGTCTGTCGCTGCGGGGAGGAGTCCGCCAGCCGCCGGTGCTGGTGCGCCTGGCTAATCCTCAGACGGGTATGCTGGCGGCGGAAGTGAAGCCCGCGGTCAGACGGCAACTGGTACTTGTTGAGGTGGAAGGACCGGGCGGGCCTGTCGAGGTGCTGGTCAATAACACCAAGTGGAGCGGTATGCGCGAGGGGAGCGGTCAGCCAGTGCCAGGGTCTCAGCCCGACAGGCAGGGGCAGGGGAGTTACCTGACCGAGTTGCCGCGTGTTGGGGCAACCGAGATCTGGGAGGTCGTGAACCTCACTGAGGATGCTCATCCCATTCATATTCATCTTGTCCAGTTCCAGCTGCTCAATCGCCAGGCGTTGGATGTTGAGGGTTATCGAGCGCATTACGACTCACTCTTCCCTGGGGGGACCTATAACGGTCTCCGCTCAGATGGTTCCTGGGGGCCGGTACAATATCCGCCGGGGGTCTTTATTCCGGGCTATGGTCCTCCCTTGCCCTATAGCCGGCCAAACGCCCGGGGCGCGCTGGGCGGCAATCCCGATGTGACGCCGTATCTGCGCGGCCCGCTGCTGCTTCCTGACGCGGGTGAAGATGGCTGGAAAGACACCATCAAGATGTATCCCGGCCAGGTCACACGTCTGGTCGTGCGCTGGGCGCCGATCACGACGCCGCTCAAAGAGGTTAGTCCGGGTCAAAATCTCTATCCCTTTGATCCTACCCAGGGGCCAGGCTACGTCTGGCATTGTCACATCCTTGATCACGAGGATAACGAGATGATGCGCCCGTATCTGCCAGTGCCCTAGCAACTCCGCTGAGTTAGCATTGCCGGGTTTTCCTCTTTATACTCTTTGAATGCGATACAATACCTCCTGCATGAAGGAGCGGCGCGTCTGCTCACTCGCCAGTAGCCAGCTGTGCCAGGGAGAGAAGGAAAGAGCGAGGAAATATCACTGAGGCAGTGAAGTGGGCGCAGTCCCCTCGCTCCTTCCTTACCAGGGCCAACAGTGCTCGTTGGGGAAGGGGAGAATATCTAGCCAGCATTGCCAACGAGTTGTACCCTGATCCAGGGCCTGGCTGTGGCTGACCATCGGCAGCAGCGCGGCCAGGCCCTCCCCGTGTTCACTGGATGGGGCCAGCCTGCTCAGGCAGTGATAGGAACATTCCAGTTCCCGCCGCCGTTGTTGTCCCAGTTATTCGCGTCGTCATGGAAGGCGAAATTGATCTGGGTGGCATCGGTCGGCACGCTAATCGTGACCTGCCAGAAGCCATCGCTGCGCTTCACCAGGGCGGCATCGGGAGGAATGTTCTGCCAACCGTTCTCTCCCCAACGGATATAGACATGGGTATGTGAGGCCAGCCAGCCGTTGTAGTAGATTGTCAGCGCCTTGCCGGGGTGGAGCTGATTGGGGTCGTAGTCGACCACCCAGCCGCTATGAGGCTGGTAGGCATTGGTCACGTAGCGACTGTAGGTGATCGAAGGCATGTCCACCACGCGATGATTGGCCTCAGAGAAGAGCAAGACAATATACTCGCCCATCGCCCAGTTGAGCGGGTTCATCGACTTCGTTGGTGTACCGGGTGTATAGCCGCTGGGGGCGGCCGCATCCCAGATCTGCTCGGGGATCATGCCAGAGGAATTGGCCGCGGCCATGAGCGCGCTCAGGTAGAGGTCGGCATCACCGCCGGCGGCGATCGTATAGATCCCGCGCTCAGCTGTCAGGACTGGCCACAGGCGCCCGATGCCCGTACCATTGTAGTTCGAACCATCGCTATGCTCGCCGTAGCCATCGTGATTGTAGCGGAACCAGTAAGGGTAGCCATTGATCGTCTCCTTGATGGTGGCATCGATCACTGGCAAGGAGAGCGTAATATAGGGGGAATTGGCCGGCATCACTCCCAGACGTACCAGTTCCAGGAAGCCGGCATCCACAATTGTCCGCTCATCGTAGGTGCCCCCGCCGTTGGCGATCGTAATGGAGGCGCCATCGTTGGGGTTACCATTGCCATCGATGCGCTCAAAGTAGTAGCCGCCGCCCAGTGGCCCAGTGGTCGTGAAGGTCCAGTTTTGGACCATGCCCTGATAATAATCAGCGACATTGGTATAACGCGTCTGATCGGTCGTATCTCCGTTGACACGGGCGATATCGGCGGCGCAGAGCAGACCAGCGATCTCTGCCGCGATTGTCGACGGGCTATAGCCGCTGTTCTCCTCCCAGCGCTCCTGGCCTGTGCGTGGGCCATTATTGACGATATAGTCGGCGGCCTTCTTGATGTGGTTCACAAACGTACTGTTATCAGTCAGGCCGAGCTTCCAGGCCAGGATGATCGGGAAAGCCTGCTCATCCATCTGGATGCCGTTCCAGTAGGGCGTCCCGTTGACATAGCTATTCTGCGGGAAGTGGCCGTCGGACTGCTGTTGGGTGTTAAAAGCCCATTGCACGGCACGCAGGGCATCCGCGCTGTCGCCGGCTACAATCAGAGCGCTGGCGATCTTGTACATATCGCGCTCCCAGACCAGGTGATAGCCGGCGTCGCTATCGCCATTGCTGTCGCCCCAGGGGACGCCCAGGCCAGCCACAAAGGCCCCCGTCTGCTTATCCTGCGAGGCCTTCAGCACGTTCGCGGCCAGGTAGTACTCCTGCTGGCGGGCCTGCTGGATTGCTGTCGTGCTACCGACGGCTGGCGGGCTGGTGAGATTGTTATCGAAGCTATTCCACTGGGCGACATAGGTCGCCAGCATGTTCGAGGTATCGCTCAGGGTGGCATTGAGTGTCTGCTCGGCGACCGTAGCAGCGGCAGTACTGCCGCTGGTCTGGCCGAGGGAGAGGACGAGGTTAAAGGTGATCGAGGTGGCGGTGCTCGTATTGACGCTGCCACCGTTTGAGAGATCGAGCAGGCCTGTCTGGGCCGTATTGCCATTGCTGGCCAGGCTATACGTATAGTTCATCGTATAGTCTGGGCAGGTGCTGCTGCCACAGTTACTGGAGGCCTTCAGGTCGGTCCAGCCATCGTTGACCCCGACAAAGCCTGAGCTGGTCATGCCAGAGACATAGGGGATAGAGGCGGCCAGGGCACTGGCATAGTTGCCTGAGCTATCGGTTGTCACCAGCATTGTACGACCGTTATAGGTCTGAGTTGAGCTGGTGTTGTTGTTGCCGGCATTGTGAATGGCCGGATTATACAGAACGTAGAGTAAGTAATTCGAGAGGGTGCCGCTGAGGGCGGTAAACGTCACCTGCTGAATCAGCGAATTGCGAGCAGGATCGGTGTAGATGATCTTCGTGATGCGATAGCGTCCGTTCTTGGCGGTGTTCGTCACCTGCCAGGCGAGCGAGTGGGCATTGTAGAGCTGGACAGTGGAGGTTGTGGCGACCTTCTCCTCGTCGACCCAGGTATGGCCGCTGTCGCCGATCAGGAACTGCAGATCGGTGGTGTTGGCCGTATCGGCAGTAGGGAAGAAGACCTCGCTGATAATGCCGTTGTAGCCGGTGAACCAGACATCGCTAGTAGTGTTGGCAGCGGTGCCAAGGAAAGCCTTGTTCGAGGGCGCCCAGATAGAGGAGTAGCCCGGGCCGTTGGGAGCCGTACCTGCTGCTCTCGCCTGGTGGAGGCCGCTAGGAAGAAGCAGCGCACAGACGAGCAGGAACGCCAGCAGGCTGGAGCGCCCGAGGCGGAAGAACCAGGCACAGGCAGCGTGCCAGTGCACAGAGTCGGGTGGTGCGGCATCATGCGTGTTGCTGCCCATGTAGTCTCTCCTTTGTTCGTCTTTGACAGATCAGTCAAATGGTCATCTGTGACTCACATTGATCGGATAAGCAGCTTCCAGGTCCATCCTGCGACCAGGAGTCAGGGCAGGCGCTCGTTTTACTGCCCTGGCTTACACTCTTCAATCACAGCAATAATCATGCCAAATTTCTGTGTGACACACTTCAACACGGGAAAGACCCAGTGAAACCGTGAGAGAAGCCGGAAAAGAGCTGACCGCGAGGGACCTTCTCAAGGCGATTATCTTCTGTGAGCTGGATCACTTGACAATAGCAAGCAAGAGGAGTAACCTTCTCTTGCAGGCTCATGTGCTGGACATGTCAGGCACAATGAGCGTATGGAGAGGATCTTTCACTCTTGACTGACCATTGGGGCCTACCTGGAAACAATGGAGGAGCCTGGCAATGATGCGCCAGGGCCAGCGACTTGGCAATTACCGCCTGATTCGCCTGCTAGGCAGCGGGTCATATGGTGCGGTCTATCTGGCTGAGCATCTCTACTTGAAAACTCAGGTCGCGATTAAGGTTCTCACGCAGCTTCTGAAAGAAAAAGATGAGCAGGCTTTTTTGCACGAAGCCCGGATTCTGGCCCGTCTGCGCCACAGACACATCGTACCCGTGCATGAGTTTGCCATCGAGCGTGGTCAGCCCTATCTTGTCATGGAGTATCTGCCGGGAGGGACCCTACTCGACAGGCATCCGCGCGGTACGCGTCTTCCTCTTGCTACCGTCGTCAGCTACGTCTACCAGCTGGCAGGCGCTTTGCAATATGCCCACGATCGGAATATTGTCCATCGGGATGTCAAGCCGGCGAACGTCCTCCTTGGGAGCGAAGGGCTGCTCTTAAGCGATTTCGGGATTGCTCTACCGCTCTTACAGAAGGAAGGGGCTGGCGAGTCGGCACCAGTTGGTACGCTGCCCTATATGGCTCCCGAGCAAGTCCGCGGGCAGCCCAGCTTTGCCAGCGATCAGTATGCCCTAGCCATCATGGCCTACGAGCTGCTATGTGGCGCGCGACCTTTCCAGGGTGGGGCTGCTGATTTGATCAACCAGCACCTCACCAAAGAGCCACCAGCGCTGCGTGAGCATGATCCGGCGTTGCCAGAGTCGGTTGACCGTGTCATTCGTCGTGCCCTCGCCAAGAAGGTGGAGGAGCGCTATCCGGCCATCATCCTTTTCGCGCGTGCCCTGGGCAGGGCTGCCAGTGAGGCCCTGTCGGATTCGGTGATCGAGCGCAGCCAGACCTTGCGCCCAGGAGAGGAATATCCTGTTGTGTGGCCTGTTGACAGTGAGCGCTCCTGGCGCGTGATTCTAGCTGTTGGGGACGAGCAGTCTCCTGCCAGTCAGCACCTGCAGCAAGCGCTGCAAGAGCGTGGTTTGACCGTGATTATGGCGCAGCGCTATGAGCAAGCTGATGAGCTGGAGCTTCGACAGGCGATGCGGGCGGCTCAGCTCGTGCTGGTAGGGCTTACGGCCCAGGATCAAGCCCTGCCTGTTTCTGAGCAGCTTCTGCAGATGGCCCATCTCTATCAGCGTCCAGTGCGCTATCTCCGGGTAGGCGCAGCGCTCCCAGCTGGGAGCAGCTGGCCGCTGGCAGAGGTGGTACCGCCAGCTCTTCTCTACGATGGAAGCGGTGCCCGCTATCGACAAGCCCTGGACGAGATTATACAGCAGATTGAAGATGGGCAATGGGGAAGGCGGCGCCAGAGGCAAGCGATACTGACGCTGGAAGAAGAGGGAAAAGCGCGCAATCCCTACAAGGGGCTGCGAGCCTTTACCCAGCAGGACCAGGGTGATTTCTTTGGACGTGAGCGGCTCGTGCAGGAGCTGCTCGCACGGCTCGCCGCTCTGCTGGGTCAGAAGCCGGCTCAGTCCTCCTCTGCGCGCCTGCTGGCTCTCATCGGAGGCGTCGGTGTTGGCAAATCGAGCCTTCTCATGGCTGGCCTGCTCCCCCGGCTGCAAGCTGGGGCGCTACCGGGCAGCGAGAACTGGCGCTATCTTGCCGTCTTCAGGCCAGCCTATCGGCCCCTAGAGGCGCTCGCGGAAGTGCTGGCCGCCGGCGGCAGCCAGCAAGAGAAGGAAGCTATCCATACGGCCCTCGTTCAGGGTGATAGTGCCGCCCTGCACCGGCTGGCTCTTTCCCTGGCCCCTGATCATCCCTATCTTGTCCTGGTCATTGATCAGTTCGAAGAACTGTTCACTCCCGAGGTAGCCGAAGCTGAGCGGCGGCGCTTCATCGATCTGATCGCCACAGCGGTCTCTGTTCCTCATGGCAAACTGCTTCTCCTCCTCACATTGCGGGCTGATTGTTACGATCGGCCTCTGGCCTACCCGTCCCTGGCGCAGCTCTTGCAGGGGCCAACGCATTGCCCGATAGGACCTATGACTCTTGATGAGCTGCGGGCCGTCATCGAACAGCCAGCCCTGCTGCCCGATGTCCAGCTGGTCTTCGATGAAGATCTGGTGGCCGACTTGCTCCTGGATATCCGTGACCAGCCCGGTGCTCTGCCTCTGCTTGAATTCACCCTGGACCAGCTCTTTCAGCAACGGCGCGGTAGCCGTCTCACGCGACGTGCTTACGAGGCCATTGGAGGGGTGCGTGGTGCTCTGGCCCGCCACGCCGAGGCCACTTACGCTTCTCTCCCCTCGGATCGCCATCGCTCTCTGGCGCGTCAGCTCTTCCTGCGCTTGGTTCTGCCAGGCCGAGAGGGTCAGGCTCCAATGCGCCGCCAAGCGCGCCAGAGTGAATTAGCTCTGACAGACGAGCAGGAGACCCGTCTGATGCAGGAGACGTGTGAGGCCTTTATAGCAGCGCGCTTGCTGACGGTCGAGCGCCGGGCGGGGGAGGTGATAGTAGAGGTCAGCCATGAGGCCCTGCTGCAGGAATGGCCGCAGCTGGTGGACTGGGTGCGTCAGGCCGGCGAAGATCTGCCTCTGCAACAAAGGGTGAGCGCTGATGTGCAGGAATGGTGGCGGCGCGGCAAGCCGCGGGATCGCCTCTACCGCGGTTCCCTGCTCAAAGAGGCCTTGCGCTGGCAGGAGCGTGCCTCGCTGAGTCTGCAGGAAGCGATGTTTCTGCGCGCCAGTCGGAGAGCCAGAACACTGGCGCGAGTCAGGCTAGCGCTGGTCGTCCTTCTCATCCTGGGCCTTCTCATTCCTGCGAGCTGGCTGCTCTATCAGCAGGTAGCGCCACTGCAGGTGACCTCGCTCCAGGACGACGGACCAGGCTCGCTGCGACAGGTCATTGCTGAAGCGAAGCCTGGCCAGACTATTAGCGTGCAGCCTGGCCTGACCGGTGTTCTCTCCCTTACACACAATCTTGACATCGGCAAGAGTCTCACCATTCGAGGCCCGGGAGCTGCCAGGCTCACGATTAGCGGTCAACCGGGCCTCGAAGCCAGCTATGCCATTCGCGTTCTCGCCCGCGTCAATGTCACTTTCAGTGACCTCAGCTTCAGCGAGCGGCAGCCGAGTCCAGGAGATTTCTTTCTCAATCAAGGGAACCTGACCTTGCAACGCTGTCGCATTGCTCAGATTACCATTCCTCCGGTCAGCGAGAGCGGCGGGTCATCCCTGCCCGGAGGCAGCGCTATCGACAATAGCCAGCAAGGCAATCTGACCCTGCTGCAGAGCAGCATAACGCATGTCCAGGTCAGCGGGCCCGAGGCTCACGCCGCGGCTATTCTCAATGATGGGGGTAAGGTCACTCTGAACGCGAGCCAGATTACGGACAATAGCGTTAAGGATAACGGGACCAGCAGCAACGGTACAGCAGGGGCGGTTATCGTCAGCCTCAAAGGCAGCCTGACCCTGAACGGCAGCGACGTTTCTGACAATCAGGTCAGCAGCCAGGAAAGCGCCTTCGGCGGCGGCATTTTCACCCTCGATAGCACTGTTCAGCTCATCAACACGCGCCTGGTTAACAACAGTATCGTCGCAGCCCAGCAGGGGGCAGGCGCAGGTCTACAGGCTGCTGGAAGCAAAGTAACGTTGAAGAACACCCTGGTCAGCAATAACAAGGTGCAGGCCCATTTCGCTAGCGGTGGGGGTCTCTTCCTGGCGGAAGGGGAGCTGGCCATCATGGAGAGCACGGTGAGTGGCAACCGTGTCAGTAGTCAGGGTGACCTCGCTACGGGCGGAGGAGTCTTTGCCGAAGGAACGCTGACGATCAGCAACAGTACTGTCAGCCATAACGTGGTGGCCTCGACCACCTCGGTCAAAGGGGGGGCCATGGGCGGTGGCATCATGGTGACAGGTAGCCTGGTGATGACGGCCAGTACCGTGGCAGACAATCAGGCCCAGTCCGCTGACAGTGATGCCGAAGGCGGAGGCCTCTTAGCGCTCTCTCTGTCTTCATCGTCGGGCTCCCAGAAGACTACGCTCACGCTGGTCAATTCGACGCTTTCGGATAATAGCGCGCAGGGGAAACAGGGAAGCCTTGGTGGCGGCGTGTTCATCAACGAGAGCGATGGCCGACTTGACTTCTGCACTATCTATGGCAACCGCGCGGCTGGCGGAGGTGGTCTGGCCATCTTAGCAGGGAGTGGAAAGGGACAGGATTCACAGATTACGCTCCAGGACTCGCTGCTGGCCGCTAATACTGCGAACGTAGCCCCTGACCTGTTGGGTCAGGTGACGAGCGGAGGCTATAACCTCATTCAGCGCGCCTCTGGGGCCAAATTCCTCGACCCCAGTGGACGCCACCATCTTGATCTCGTGGGCACTGGCTCGACTCCGCTCGACATTGATCCACTGCTGCGTGCCAACGGGGGACCCACGCAGACACATGCCTTGCTGGCAGGTAGTCCTGCGATCAACCGTATTCCTGCCGCCGACTGCGATGTCGCGGTCGATCAGCGCGGCCTGCGACGACCACAGCAGGGAGCCTGCGATATCGGGGCCTACGAGTATAGCCCCACAGCGCAGTGAGAGAGGGCGCATCGCGCCCTCGGCTTCCTGCTCCCTGCCTTACCCGGCCTGGCCCGGCCCGCCTCTCGGGTCGGGGTGGTCATCGGTTACCATTGTATCTGACCCCTTGCCTTCGCACCTTGCACCTGCTCACTCTTTGCCTCCTCGTTGTTCAACTGCAGGAATCGCTGCCCTGCTGACCTTGATCATTTAGTTTGAATGTAGTATAGTTGGTAAGTGAGATAGTTTGAATATCAAATTAAAGGCCGGTCGCTTCCGAGTGCTGGCGCGTAGGGAGCGTTGGCACGGCGGCCAGGCGAAGGAGGGAGGGTATGAGCGGAGAGTCTGGTAGTATCAATCAGATGAGAGCCGTGACCATTTCACGTGAATATGGCAGCGGTGGGGGGGAGATTGCCAAAAGACTAGCTGAGCGGTTAGGCTGGCATCTGGTGGATCACGAAGTTGTGGTCCAGGTGGCGCGGGAGCTGGGAGTGAGCGAAGAAGAGGCGGCAGCGCGCGATGAGCACGTTGAGAGCCTGCTCTCAAGAATCCTCACCAGCATGCAGGGCATTGCACCAGCAGTCTATCCGGCCATCTATGACGAAAGCACACCGGTAGCCCTCTTTACCAATCCCGAAGAATATCGCGAAGCCGTCAATCGCGTCATCAAGGGAGCCTTTGCCGTTGGGCACGTCGTTATTGTCGGACGCGGGGCCCAGGTTGTGCTAGGCGATCGGCGAGACGTCCTACATGTGCGCATTGTGGCCTCGCTGGAGAGGCGTATACCCTACGTGATGCGCCGTGAGGGTCTGGATGAGCACGCGGCGCGCTCGCGTATCCAGAGCAAGGATCATGATCGCGAGCGCTATCTGCAGACTGAGTATCGGCGGCACCCCGCTGATGCGCATCTCTATGACCTGGTGGTCAATACCGATGTGCTCGATCTGGATAGCGCCGTCGATCTGATTCTACTGGCCCTGGAGCGCAAAGCGCGCCGTCTGAATGTGCCGGAACGGGAGCTTGGTCCAGGTGCAGGTCTGGCTCCCTACAGTGGACGCCCCGGCGACCTGCGCCCTCCTTATTATGAGCGAGCCTCGGACAAAGTCTAGAGAGGCTCTGCCAGGCGGCCAGCGAGGACGACGTGAAACGGCACGGGGCGGAGCCAACCCCCAGGCACCAGTCAAGACCGGGCTGGTGCCTTCCACAAGAGTTGCTTGTCTGTGGCTGCCCGCGACGCTGGCGGCCTTTTTCTCTGGTCGTTGTATTCATAAAGTGAAATGTATTGTTTGAAGAGTATGTAGAGCAGGAAGAAGGTGAGCGAGAGCGGTATGGCACGGAGTGAGACACTACAGCAACAGGTACAGGTCAGTGGAGAGCGGCCCCAGCTTGGCCCACATTACAAGTGGATCGCGCTATCGAACACCACGCTGGGCATGTTGATGGCCACCATCAACTCCAGCATCTTGCTCATTGCGCTCCCAGCGATATTCACTGGCATCGGCATCAATCCGCTAGCGCCTGGGGAGACCAACTATTTCCTCTGGTTGCTACTAGGCTACATGGTTGTTACGGCCACGCTCCTGGTGACCCTTGGACGCATCTCCGACATGTTCGGGCGTGTCCGCATGTACAACCTGGGGTTTGCCATCTTCACCCTGGGGAGCATCCTCCTTTTCTTAACGCCAGGCAAAGGCAACGCAGCGGCCCTGGAGCTGATCATTTTCCGCCTGATCCAGGGTGTAGGCGGTGGCTTCCTCTTTGCCAATAGCACAGCCATCCTGACCGATGCCTTCCCGCCGCATCAGCGAGGCATGGCGATGGGCATCAACCAGATTGCCTCGATCCTTGGCTCCATCATAGGTCTGATCCTGGGCGGTATTCTGGCGACCATCAACTGGCGGGTAGTCTTCCTGGTCAGTGTGCCCTTTGGCCTCTTCGGAACCGTCTGGGCCTACTGGATGCTGCGCGAGACAGCAACCATTCGCGGCCATCAGAAGATTGACTGGCTGGGCAACATTACCTTTGCGCTGGGGCTAACCATCTTGCTGATTGGCATCACCTACGGCCTTGAGCCGTATGGCAACCAGCCGATGGGCTGGGCCAATCCTCTGGTCATTTTGGCGATTGTGGTCGGGATCATTCTGTTGGTAGCCTTCGTCTTCGTCGAGCTACACGTCAGCGATCCCATGTTCCGTCTGGATCTTTTCAAGATCCGCATGTTCACTGCGGGCAATCTGAGCAGCCTGCTAGCCAGCATTGCGCGTGGTGGCCTGCAGTTCATGCTGATCATCTGGTTGCAGGGAATCTGGCTGCCACTTCACGGCTACAGCTTTGAGGAGACGCCACTGTGGGCCGGCATCTACATGCTGCCACTCATGATTGGCTTTATCGCCTTTGGGCCGTTGAGTGGTTGGCTATCCGACCGCTTTGGGGCGCGTCTCTTCTCGACCTTGGGCATGGTTATCCAGGCGTTGGGCTTCCTCTGCTTGACTTTCCTGCCGGCCAATTTCGACTACATCTGGTTTGCGCTGATTCTGCTGCTGATGGGGATTGGGCAGGGAATGTTTGCGGCCCCCAATACGACGGCCATTATGAACAGCGTACCAGCGGACAGACGCGGCGTGGCTTCTGGCATGCGTTCGACCTTCCAGAACTCGGCCACAGTCATGAGCATCGGCATCTTCTTTAGCGTGGTGACCATTGGTCTGGCTACGGCTCTGCCGCCAGCGCTTTCCTCGGGCCTGACGGCTGCGGGGGTCCCTGCGGCGGTGGCGGATAAGATTGCTCATCTGCCGCCTACCTCGGCCCTCTTCGCTGCTTTCCTGGGCTACAACCCGATGGCTACCCTGCTGCCGGCTGCGGTGCTGCAACACATCGCCCCGGCGCAGCGTGCCCACTTGCTCGGTAAGATGTTCTTCCCCAACCTCATTGCCTCGCCGTTCATGGTCGGCCTGCGGGCGGTCTTCTATCTCTCGCTCGTTCTCTGCCTGCTGGCTGCGGTGGCCTCGCTGTTGCGTGGCCGGCGTTATATTCATGAAGTTGAGGCCGGTGCGCTGGTCAGCGAAACCCAGCCAGTCGCTCCTTCTGGCGGACGGGGAACCAACAAGTAGGGAGGCCTCGATCAACAGCGGCTGCGAGCGCGAGACGATCGGCATCGTCCGCGCTCGCTTTCGTTTGGACGACATCTGGCGGGCTTATCCACCTGTCACTGGTCACTAGTCCTCGTTCAGGCGCAACGTACGAGCTACGGTCAGGCGCGTCACCAGGTTCACCAGCAAGATCAACGCCAGTACGCAGATGAGCGCCAAAGCTGCCAGGAGGGCGAGCAGGGCCGGTGGAAAAATGAGCTGAACGGTAGGGACACGCTGTGAAACATAGAGGGCGGTACTACCGGCACTGCTACCGGAGCCACCACTCGGAGCGCCAGTAAAGAGCAGCGCTGGCACCACCAGCCAGGCAAGTACGAGGCCGAAGACAGTTCCCAAGACGATTGCTATCACATAGATCAGCCCTTGTTCCCAGGCCAGCGTCGCTGCCAGCTGGCGGCTACTGCTTCCCAGAGCGCGGAGCACGGCGAACTGCAGCAGACGGCTACGAGCGCTTTGCCACGATGCCAGCAGATTCCCCACGAGAGCCAGCACGAGCGCTGCCGTTACCCCGAGCGTCAACAGGCCGAGGAGATCGAGATAGAGCGGCTCGTAGCGAAGCTCTTCTAACAACGTGCGTCGATCATACACTTGTGTCAGCTCTAGATCGCTGTTGGCCAGCAGCAGGCGGAGATGCTGCAGATCAGAGGCTTTCTCGGAAGTGCGCAGCCAGACATAATTGAGCGGGAGCAAATCGCTGCCAGCCGCCAGGGCTGGCCCCTCAAAGATATCGGCGTAGGTCTGGTAGTCGACCAGGACGCCGCCGGCGGGAATGCCGTTGGCGACATTGCCCTGGGGGCTGGAGAGCACAGTAGGAATTGCCTGCACCTGCGCAACCACCAGAAAAGAGGTCTCGATGGGCGGCGAACCCGGCGTCGCCGTTACTGTGAGCACCAGGGTTGAGCCGGTGGAGAGATGCAACGACTCGGCAGCGGCTTCGTCGATGATGGCCGGTACCAGGTGATGGGCCTCGCCCCAGCTACGGCGTGCCTGCAAGAGCGTGATCAGCGTGGGGAGCGCGGGGTCGGAGCCTTGGCGCGGCCAGAGCGCAGCCTGGGCAAAAGTGGCGCTATCAACGGCACGCAGGCCAATGGGGAGCTGCAGAGAGCCACCGGCGCTGGCGGTTGTGGCAAAACCAAGAGAGGAAGCCTCTACCCCGGGCAAGTGCCGATAGGTGGCGGTCAAATCGGCCAGATCATCGAGCCGACCGGGGAAAGCCAGAGGACCGCTGAAGTCGGCCCCCACCGTGTAGGTTGAGACATCGATGGCTCGCTGTGTCTGCGAGCTGAGAAAAACGAGGCTGAAGATGGCAAAGGCTGTGGCCAGAGCCAGCAAGAGGGTCATGCGTACCGGCTGACGTGGCGAGCGTGCCAGTTGGGCCACCGCCAGGAGTGGTGCAGCCCCGCGCCGCTTGGCGGCCAACTTGCTGGCCAGGGCCAACAACTGTGGTAAAAGACGTAAAAATATCAGAATAGCTGCCAGGAGCAGACAGACCCCACCGAGGAGTGAGAGCGGGGAGAGCAAGAGCAGGCGCAAGCGGGCATCGAGCACGTTGCTGTTCACAAAATAGAGCGAGAGGCCGTATCCTGCCAGCATCAGCAGTAAAAAGACGATGTCCAGGTGAAAGCGGCGCCAGAGCGGACGATGCGTCGAGCGTGCCATTTCGCGGCGCAGACTGACGATATTCGTGCGGAGAGGGCGCCAAAGTGCTGTGAGCAAAGCCCCCAGGGCGGCCAGCGCGGTCAGCCCGGCGGGCCAGCCGAGAGATGAGAGGAGCGTCGGCCAATCCTCGGCTACCAGGCTCAGCACGCTCGGACCATCTGCAGGCAGAAGATAAACAGCCAGCAACTGCACCAGCAGCCCGGCGCCGCCGAGGCCCACGAGTAGCGCAAGTATGCTCAATAGCAGACCCTGCCAGGCAAAAAGAGCGAAAACCTGGCTGCGGCTCAGACCACGGCTGCGCAGCACGGCAATGGCCTCACTCTGGCGGTCGACCAGCAAATCGGCGATCATGCTCACAAAGAAGAGCAGCAGCGCCACGATGAGCACCAGCACCGCCGTGGCCGGAATGTTTACCAATCCAATTCGATCCTGATATTCCTGGAGTGTATTGGAAGGAAGGAGAACGGTTGTGCCCGTTACAAACGGTTCCTGCGTCAGGGCGTCCGGGCTATCCTCAGCGCTGCGATTGGCCACATCGAGCTGCAGGCTATGCGCGCCGGCAATGATGGCCGGGAGCTGATCGATTGTGATCTGGGCTGGCTGCAGCTCATAGAGCCAGCTCAGCACGGGCTGAGTCGTAAGCGTAGCAGGATTCTGCTCATGTTGCAGTTGCTGATAAAAACTATCGAGCACCGTAAGCAGCGTCGTGGTATCGGCCAGCGCCGTATAGTCGGCCCCCTCGCCATTGAGGCCCACGCCCTGGTGGTCGGCGCTGAGGAAAGTCTCCTGATGCCAGAAAGGATCTTCGTCCAGGCTGGCCCCGTGGTGCTGGTTCGAGAAGATACCCGTGATGTGAAGCGTCAGCGTGCGGACGCGGCGCAAGTTGAAAGGGTCCACGCCAGTCGTCAGTCCAGAGAGATTGTAGACCAGCTGGATAGCCACTGTTTCGCCGACGTGGACCTGCCAGCGCTGGGCCTCCTGCTGACTGAGGGCGATCGCCAGACTGGCCCCTGTGGTTGTCACCTGGCGCCGTGCCTGAGCCGCTGTCAGTGCCGGGGGCAGGTGGCCAGAGACGAGCGTCAGATGCTGAGCGGCCTGACTGATAGGCTGTGTAACAAGGGCCAGGTCATCGACTGCAGGATTCAGACGCTGGCCGTCGCGCGCGATTACCTTTTGCGAGGGAACATCGAGCGAGAGATGCAACGGTCCCACAAAGGGACCAAGATATTGATGGACATCCTGGTCAATGGAGCTAGTGATAGGAGTAAGCACAGCGGCATTGATCTGCTGTGTAGTTGCCTGCACGATCACCGCTCGATTTTGTGGGCTGGCCAGCAGGACCGCCCGCAGGCCTGCCGTCATAGCCAGCGTCGAGTAGAGTGGCCCGGAGGCCGCGAGGATAACTGCGGCCAGTATGCCAAGCCCAGCGACCAGCAACATGCCGCGGCTACTCCGTGCGCGCCACCAGGCCAGGCGGAAGACAGAAGGGGCGGGGAGGAGCCTGCCGCGTCGGGGTGGTCCTGCTGGCTGAGGCGAAGGTCTCTGTACAGGCGAGCTGCTCTCGGTGGTGGCCATCGACTGCTACCTCCTCTCCTATGCTCTGGCTATCACCCCGGCTAGCGGAGGGTGCCGTCTGAGATTTCAAGGACGCGGTCGGCCAGGGTCACGGCCTCGGGATCGTGGGTAGCCATCAGCAGGCCGATGCCGCGTTCATGGGCTAGCTCGCGCAGTAACTGCATCATCGCGCGGGCCGTAGTCGTGTCCAGATTGCCTGTTGGCTCATCTGCTACAAGCAGGCGTGGCTCATGCACCAAAGCCCGAGCCAGGGCCACCCGCTGCTGTTCTCCGCCGGATAGCTCAAGACCGCGATGGCGCAGCCGGTGGGCCAATCCCACGCGCTCCAGAGCCGCCTGGGCCCGCTGACGGCGCTCCCTCGGCTCCAGGTGCACCAGTCGCAGCGGCACCTCGACGTTCTCCTGAGCTGTCAACGATGGGAAGAGATGGGCGTTTTGGAAAACCATTCCAATGGCCTCCCGACGCAAGCGAGCGCGAGCCTGCTCATTCAGGCGGCGCAAGCGCTGTCCGAGCAGGATCACCTCCCCTTCGGTGGGATCGTCGAGACCGACCAAAATATTGAGCAAGGTAGTTTTGCCTGAGCCGGAGCGTCCGCGCAGGACCACAAACTCCCCCGGCTCAATACGCAGTGTCACGCCGCGCAGCGCGTATACGACGCTGTGCCCACTACGAAACTCGCGCCAGACATTGTAGGCTTCCACTACCGCTGGCGCCGGCGACTGAAAAGCTCGCTCGCCATATAGAGGGCGCTGATCAAAGCCAAGCTGCTCTTCCATCACAGCTGCTCCTCCCTTGACTCGCTGCCGTTCGAGCCGACGGCAGGTTTCCCGTTGAGCAGGCTGCCAACGGGCCAGAGTTCCACATGGTCGCTGGCAATCACCACCTCAGCGCGTCCGTGAAAAGGAATGCGCTCCAGGGCCTCTTTGGGAAGCTGGAGCCGTCCCACGCGATCAATCAGCACCGACTCACGGTGGGTCTCGCTGGGCAAGGCGATCACCGCGCTGGCGGTGGTCAAATGAGGAGGAACGCTGGCCAGGGGCGCCTCGCGGCGCACCGTCTCCGTGCTCGTGCGCCCATCGCGGATGGCGATCACCCGATCCACATTAGCAGCCAGGGCCGGATCGTGGGTCACCAGGACGATGGTCAGGCCCAGCTCCTGATTGAGGCGGCGCAGCAGCTGGAGAATCTCCCCCGCTGTCTGGGTATCTAGCTCGCCCGTCGGCTCATCGGCCAGCAGGACCTGGGGCCGATTGGCGAGAGCCACGGCAATGGCTACCCGCTGTTGCTCGCCTCCCGAAATCTGAGCCGGCAAGCGTTGAGCCGCCGCTTCCAAACCAATCAAGTGAAGCAGCTCACGTGCTCGTCGAAGGCGCTCGCGGCGCCCAACCCCGCTTAAAAGCTGCGGCAGCTCGATGTTCTCCTGCAAGCTCAGCTCAGGCAGTAAATTGCGCCCGCTCTGTTGCCAGACGTGACCGACCACAAAGCGTCGGTAGAAGAGGCGCTGTCGCTCGTTGAGACGAGCCAGGTCGTAGCCAGCCACCAGACATCGCCCGGCACTGGGACTATCGAGGCCGCCCAAAATATTCAGCAAGGTGGTCTTGCCCGAGCCAGAAACCCCTACCAGGGCCAGCATCTCGCCGGGCTGGACCTCCAGATCCAGCCCCTGTAAGGCCACCACTTCCAGATCAGCCACCTTATAAATCTTGACCAGGTTATCACAGACGATGACCGCTGACGTCATACAAACTCCTTACCAGTACGACCTACTCTCTCCCTAATCCTCGCTGACACGTAGTACGTGGCTCACCGCCGGGTGCGAGACGGTGCGCATCATCAGGCCTAAGGCGAGTCCGAAGAGGACCAGCAGAAGCACAGGAATGGCAGGGAGCCAGGCGGGAACAGCGAGTTGCACAGGCGGCATGCTCTGCGCCACATAGAAAGCCCCGGACGAAGTTGCCGCTGGCGCATTGCCGCTAGTGGCAGTAAAAACCAGGGCCGGCACAGTCAGCCAGGAGAACAAGGCTCCAAACCCGATGCCGAGCAACAGGGCGAAGGCATAGATCAAGAGCTGCTCCCAGGCCAGCGTGGCGGCCAGTTGTCCAGGACTGCCCCCCAAGGCCCGCAGCACAGCAAAAGCCGTCAGGCGGCGGCGCACACTCAGCCAGGAAGCCGTCAGGCTTCCAAAAAGGGCCAGGAGCAGTGCGCTGCTGGCCCCAATCGTCAGCACCCCGACCAAGTCCAGATAGAGTGGAGCGCGCAGCAACTCGTCACGGAGCGCGCGCCGATCGAGGAGCGGTGAGAGCGCCAGCGCTCCTGTCTGGCTGAGTTGTTGACGCAACGCAGCTAGCCGGCTCTCATCGTCCACGGTTCTCAGCCAGACATAATTCAGCGGGGCCTCCTGGGCGACAAACTCCTGCTGAAACTGACTCTGCAGCACCTTCACGTAGGTACCGTAGTCGACGAGCACGCCGCCGTTAGGAACATCATCACCCGGCGAGCCACTCGGCGAAGATGAGGAAACAATGGTTGGAATAGCGTCGACCGTGGCCACATCGAGAAAGGCAAGCGAGAGTTGGCCATCGCTGCTGCTCAGCGTAAAGGTCTTGTGTGGCTCGAGCTGCAGCGAGCGTGCGGCATTGGCATCGACAATAGCAGGCACCACGTGCGTCACGACCGCGTCTCTGCCCGCGCTGACCAGCGACTGCATCAGCGTTGATAGAGGCACAGCCGAGTCCGCTCGCCTCCACTGGGCTGTCTGAGTGAACGTCGCAGCATCAACAGCGCGGAGGGCGATCGATACATCCTGGGTGCCGCCCCCTGAGAGCGTCGTCGCCAGACCCGGCGAAGCCGAGAGCACTCCTGGTAGGCGACGGTAGGCCGCCTTCAGGGCTGCCAGCTCGCTAGGGGCATGAGGCTGTGTGAGCTGACCACTGAGATCGGCACCCACCTGAAAGGAGCTGCTATCGTCGCTACGCTGCACCTGCGAGGCCAATAGCACCTGTGTGAAAAGCAGGCAGGCTGTTGCCAGAGCCAAAAGCAGCGTCATGCGTAGGGACTGGCGAGGGGCGCGTGCCATTTGGACCAGAGCCAGGAGGGGAGCCAGGCCACGGCGAGCTGCTGCCAGGCGCGCACCTGCAGTCAGAATGAGTGGAAAAAGGCGCAGG
This sequence comes from Thermogemmatispora aurantia, assembly GCF_008974285.1. Taxonomy (GTDB): domain Bacteria; phylum Chloroflexota; class Ktedonobacteria; order Ktedonobacterales; family Ktedonobacteraceae; genus Thermogemmatispora; species Thermogemmatispora aurantia. The sequence continues at coordinate 117,461 of NZ_BKZV01000007.1, forward strand.
AGGAGCAACAGGGAGGAGAGGATCAAAAAGAGTGCGCCCAGCAACGTGAGTGGGGTCAGCAGGATCAGGCGAGTGTGATCATCGAGCGCATGCGAATTTATCAAATAGAGTGCCATCCCGTAGCCGGGCACCATCAGCAGCGCGGCCACCACATCGAGGTGGAGGCGCTGCCAGAGTGGGATCTGAGTGGTGCGGGCAGCTTCGCGTCGCAGGGCTAGCACATCGGAGCGTGTCGCACGCCCAATTGTGATGGCCATTGTCAGGAGACCCACCAATGCGGCGGCCAGCGCATAGCCGCTAAGCGAAAAGAGTGTCTCCAGCGGCTGGCTGATCAGCAGCTGCTGCATGAGCTGCTCGTTGCCTGGCAAGAGCACATGAGCCAGACTGAGTGCCAGGCCAAGGGCCAGCAGTGGACCACCAACCAGGGCCAGGAGCACCAGCAGCAGTGCCTGGACCAGGAACATGCCAACAACCTGCAGACGGCTGGCACCCCGGCTGCGTAAGATCGCCACTGCCTCGCTTTGGCGATCGATCAGCAGGTCGGTCATGATCGCGATGAAGAAGAGCACCAGGGCCATCACCAGCGCTACAAGAGAGAAAAGAGGAATCGTGGCTGTAACCATCTGGGTATAAAAATCCTGCAAAGCGGCGCTGGGAAGATTTACCTGCAAATGCTCTATCAAAGGTGGGATATTCAAATCAGGATTATTGAGAATATTACTTTCAACATGATCGATATTGGTAAAAAGCAGCTGGAGGTCTCCGATACTGATCTTCCGAGGATCGATGCGGTAGAGCCAGGAGAGCGTGAAAGGTTCCTCCAAAACGAGGCCGTGCGTCTCTTGCCCGAAGCGATCGAAGAGTGTCAGCAGGCTCTCAGTCGTTGTCAGAAACGTCGCTTGCTGGCCCAGCTGTTGGCCGTTGCTCACTCCCCGGGGGGAAGTTGTAAAGGTAGTGCCCTGCCAGAACGACGGGTCGGGTTGAGGAGAGAAGACCCCCACCACGTGCAAGGTCACATTGTAGACGACGCGCTGGGTAGGAATCTGCACATAAGCAAACTGTGCGATAAAGGTCGAGCCGGGCCGGGCCTTCAGCTGGCTGGCTTCCTGCGAAGAGATGGCGATCTCCAAGATATCCGACGAAGGAGAAGGCAGCGTTGCCTGGGGAAAGCGGCCTGCCAGCAAGGAAGCGTGAGCGGTCAGGCTGGCTGCCGGTTCGGTGACCAGCTGGACCTCGCTGCCGCTAATCGTCTGAGTGTCTGCATTCACCAGCGGAACAAGGGGCGTGGTGATGGAGAGGTTGGCATCGCTCAGATAGCTTCCGAGCAAGTGCCGGAACTGCTGATCGAGCAGTGCAGAAGCATGGCTGAGTCCAGAGATAGAGAGCTGCTCCGCGTTGCTCTCTACCAGAATATCGGCGCTTTGGGGCTGAGCGCGGAAAGCGTCTTGCAAGCCGAGGGAGAGCGTCAGAGCGGAGTAGAGAGGTACGGTACAGAGAATCGTGACCGCTGCCAGCAGGCCCAACGCTGTCAGCGAAAGCAGGCCCCAGGTGCGACGCAGGCGCCAGAAAGCCAGCCTGACAAGCGAGCGCGAAGCAGCCTCCCCGCCGTTGTCAACGGTAGGGGACGGACTGGCAGAACGAAAAGCGGGTAGAAAGCGAGCCATGTTCTTTCCTTCCCGGTGCGATGCTAGGCAGCAGGCGGCCCACATTTGGCTGGACGGTTGGCGGTGGCTCCCGCTTCCCTGGGTTGAGGGATGGCAGGCGAGCGTATTCAGACACCCTGTTCCCACAAAGAAAGGAGTAAGAGGTAGCGGAAGCAATAGGCTGTCCTGAAGACATGTGGATAGCCGGCTGTCTCTCTATAGAGGAAAACGGATAAATGAGCTGAAAGTCGCAAGCATCTGTCTCTAAAGGGAGCATGTCGGCAGCGAAGTGGAGCGAATACCTGCGGGGCAGGAGATGCTGCTGAAGCCTGTCGGCTCTGTCCAAGCGCACAGAAGGGCTGGTGAGTGCCAACAACCTATTCAAGTTTTTTTGCCAATGAATAAGCAACCGTTAGGTCAAAAGCGCCGACGCAGCTCGCTGCAGCCCGGTCCATTCCGTTGTCTGGCGGCTGGAGAGGCTGAGGGAAGAGTAGCAGGCCCGTGGCTCAATGGGTTGCTTTGTCCCGGTCAAGTTTGATAAACTAACGACCGGTAGGGGCATCAACGTTGCTGTGCGGACGCTCAAAGACGGATACGCACACGCGCGTATGCCGAGCGCCGGGCTTGCCTGAGCGCCTCACTTCTCTGTTCATTGTGCTCGTTGGGCATATTTATCGGGCTATGTATGCCATTGGTTTTTTTGATCTCCGCTCAGGAGCCTGTGCGGGTAGGCATACGGCGAGAGGACAAAGCCGTTGCCAACGTGCCCTAAAAGGAGAACACTCTATGACAATGATGATGAGCCGGAAGGCCCTGGAAGAATATGGGCTGATGAACCTGGGCAAGATCCACTGGAATCTTGCCCCGGCCATCCTGGTTGAGCATGCTCTGGCGCGCGGGGAGGGAGTGCTGGCCTCGAACGGCGCGCTTGCTACCAAGACCGCCCCACATACGGGGCGCTCTCCCAAGGATAAATATATTGTCTCGAATGAAGAGTCGGCGTCACGCATCTGGTGGGGCGAGAATAACCACCCGATGGCGCCGGAGCATTTCGAAATGGTGCGTCGTAGCCTGGCCGCCTATCTGCAGGGGCGCGACGTCTATGTGCTGGATGCCGCTGCCGGGGCTGATCCGGCTTACCGCATACCGCTGCAGGTCATTACAGAACTGGCTTGGCATAATTTGTTCGCGCGCCAGCTCTTCCTGCGTGTGAAGGATGAGGATCTGGCCAGCGAGCGCCCGGGCTTCACGATTCTCTGCGTGCCCAACTTCCATACTGACCCACGGACCCACGGCACGCGCTCAGAGACGGCCATCATTATCGACTTTGAGGAACGCCTGATCTTGATCGCTGGGACCCACTACGCGGGTGAGATGAAAAAAGCGGTCTTCACGGTCCTCAATTTTATGCTACCAGCCCAGGGAGTCCTGCCAATGCACTGCTCGGCCAATGTGGGGGAGAAGGGCGATGTGGCGCTCTTTTTCGGCCTCTCGGGTACCGGTAAGACGAGCCTGTCGGCTGATCCGACACGTCGCCTGATTGGCGACGACGAACATGGCTGGGGCGACACGGGCATCTTTAACTTCGAGGGCGGCTGCTATGCGAAGTGTATCAACCTCTCGCGCGAGCATGAGCCGCAGATCTGGAACGCCATGCGTTTCGGCGCCATCTATGAGAATGTCGTCCTCGATGAAAAGACGCGCGAGCCGCGCTATGAGGATGCCTCGATTACTGAGAATACACGTGCGGCCTACCCGGTCGATTTTATCGACAACGTGGTCCTGGAAGGTCGTGCCGGCCATCCCCAGGCGATCATCTTCCTCTCCGCAGATTCTTTCGGAGTACTTCCGCCGATCTCACAGCTGACGACAGAGCAGGCGATGTACTATTTCCTCTCCGGCTACACCAGTAAGCTGGCGGGGACGGAGTCAGGGGTGACGACGCCGCAGGCGACATTCAGCCCATGCTTTGGGGCGCCGTTCCTGCCGTTGCGTCCTGGAGAATACGCCAATCTGCTACGCGAGCGTATTGTCGCCCACAAGGTGCGCTGCTACCTGGTCAATACGGGCTGGACCGGTGGTCCCTATGGGGTGGGACGGCGCATCAACATCAACTATACGCGGGCGATGGTACGAGCGGCGATCAGCGGCGAACTGGAGGGTGTGGAGACAATCACGGACCCTATCTTCGGCCTACATGTGCCTGTAGCCTGCCCTGGGGTGCCCGCGGAGCTGCTCAATCCTCGCAGTACCTGGCCTGATCCTGAAGCCTACGATCGCCAGGCGGCGGAGCTGGCGGCGCGCTTCAAAGAGAATTTCAAGCAGTTTACGCTGCCGGGTGAGGAAATACGCGCTGCCGGGCCGCGCTGAGCTGCTCCCCGTGGCCTGGTCGGCCAGACAGAGATCGGAGGGCTGCACTCGCGAGCTCGCGGGTGCAGCCCTCTTTAGCATTGGCGGGGTCGGTCCGTATTGGAGGCTGAGCTTCCCCTACTAGTGGTCTTGCTCTGGTTCTGGCTGCTGTCCCTTGTGCTCCTGCAAAGCGCGCACATAGGCGATGAAGCGCCGTCCTCGCTCAAATTCGTTCTGGAACATGCCAAAGCTGGTGAAGCCGGGCGAGAGCAGCACGACGTCGCCTGGTCGGGCCAAAGTTACAGCGGCGTCGAGGGCCTCCTCAAAGCGGTCGAAGATCCCTTGAACCGGGTCAGGGCGTCCCTGTTTGGCAGCTTCGGCGCGCAGGGCAGGCAGCAGCTCCTCTGTCCCGCTACCCTGGAGCAGGAGCACGGCGCGGCAGCGCGCTACAATCTGAGCTGGCCAGTCTTCCAGCGGCAGGTGTTTGCTGTTGCCGCCGGCGATCAGGATCAGTGGCTCGTTGAAGGCCATCAGGGCCATGCGCCCGGCGACCGGCGTGGTGCTGGTCGTATCGTTGATATAGCGCACGCCATCGATAGTGGCCACCTCTTGCAGGCGGTGTTCGACGCCGCGGAACTGGCGCACGGTGCTGGCGATGATCTCATCCGGGATCTCTAGCAGACGGGCGACGGTCGTAGCCAGGAGCACGTTTTCCAGATTATGGCGTCCGGGCAGAGGAGTGTTGCGGAAGGTAAAAGGCAGCAGCTCGTTGGAGCCACGGGGAAAGCTGCCGCCGCGTTCCAGACTAGCGAACCAGGTGCGGCCCGGCGCCTCTTCGCCAAAGCGGCGTGTCCAGGGATTATCGTAGTTGAAGACGGCCAGGTCTGTGGGCCGCTGATAGCGGAAAATATTGGCTTTAGCCGCGCCGTATTCTTCCATACTGGCATAGGTGTCGAGGTGGTCGGGGTAGAGATTGGTCATGACGGCCACAGCAGGGCTGATGTGATGTTGCTCGAAGCCCTCCAGCTGCCAGCTTGACATCTCCAGGACCACCAGGGTTTCGGGTCTGACCTGGGGCAGCAACGAGAGCGTTTCGACGCCAGCAACGTTGCCGCCGATAACCACGGGCTTGCCGGCGGCGCGCAAGATCTCATAGATGAGCGTGGTGGTAGTAGTCTTGCCACGTGTGCCGGTGACGCCGATGGTGCGTCCCGGGCAGGCAAGCATAAAGAGCGCCAGCTCCATCTCGATCTGGGCGCCGTGAGCGCGGGCGATCTGCAGGTAGGGTGAATTGCGTGGAATGCCCGGGTTGCGGATAACGATTTCGGCCCAGCGAAAGTCTTCTTCGCGATGTTCGCCGAGGATGAACTCAATGGGCAGGCCCGCCAGGGCGCGAATGCTAGGTGCCAGCACGTCCGCCGGCTTCTTATCGGTCACGCGCACGATGGCGCCCTGCTCAGCAGCATAGCGAGCTGCGGCGATACCTGAACCCTGCAAGCCCAGCCCCATGACCAAAACGCGTTTCCCGCGTAGCTCCATCCGTCAACAGCTCCTCTTCTCCGCTTCTCCGCTCCCCCAGAGAGGGAAGTCTCATCAGCAGTATATAGGAGGTTGTATAGCAGCCTGAGCGCACTGCTGTCAAGCCCCTGCTCTGGAACTGGAACGCGGCTGAACGCCGGTCTGGCTGTCAACCATGCAGGCCGCTCGCCTGCCAGCCGGGCCAGGAGCTTATGTGCGAGGTGAAGAGCTGTCCTCCGCTTCGCTCTCGGGGCGGCGTGGCACGAGATGAATATCGATGTCGTTGCTCAGGCGGAGCAGGCGGTTGACCAAAGAGCCGCGCAGCAGCTCCTCCCAGCGGCGGCGTGTTGGGAGGCCCAGGACGATCAGGGTGACGCGGCGCTCGCGGGCGATAGTAGCGAGCGCCTGGGCAATGTCAGGGCTGCGCACATGGAGCACCTCGGCCCCCAGGTCCTCAGCGAGCAAGGCGTGTGCTTCAAGACGGCGCCGTGCCACCTCCTCCTCAGCGCGCAAGCGACGGCCATATTTGAGCAGGCGCACCAGGCGCGCCGTCACGGAGGCGAAGCCGGTTGGCTCAACGGAGACGGCAATCAGCTGAGCCTGGAGACTGTGCGCCAGGCGCCAGGCATCGCGGATCACCTGGCGGCTGTGAGGACGGTGATCGAAGCCGACCAGGACGCGCTCGCAAGCTGGCCAGAGCTTATTGATCCTATGCGAGGCCATGTATTGCTGCAGCTGGGCCTCGGTCTTCTCGGCAGTGAGCCGGAGGGCCAGCTCGCGCAGGGCCGTCAGATTCCCCTCGCGGAAGAAGTTATTAAGGGCGGCATCGATGCGCTCGCGAGGATAGATGTTGCCATGTTTCATGCGCTGACGTAGGGCATGGGGCGAGATATCGATCAGCTCAACCTCATCGGCCTGGTCGAGAATCCAGTCAGGCAGCGTCTCGCGCACGCGCACGCCTGTGATGTTAGCCACAATGTCATTGAGGCTCTCCAGGTGTTGGATATTGAGGGTGGTCACCACATCGATGCCGGCCTCCAGCAGCTCCAGCACATCCTGGTAGCGCTTTTCATGCCTGGAGCCGGGGACATTAGTATGGGCCAGCTCATCGACCAGCACCACCTGGGGGCGTCGCGCCAGGACGGCCTCCAGGTCCATCTCTTCCAGGGTCAGGCCGCGGTAGGCGATCCTCTTGCGAGGGATGATCTCCAGATCGCCAATCTGCTCGGCGGTACGTGGACGCCCGTGGGTCTCGACGTAGCCGATGACCACGTCAGTTCCGCGGCTTTTGCGTCGGTGACCCTCGTTGAGCATCGCATAGGTTTTGCCTGCTCCCGGGGCGGCGGCCAGGTAGATGCGAAGGCGCCCCCGGCGGCCCGAAGAAGGCCGTGGAGGGTGCGCCTCCGGCGCTGGGGTTGGACCTGTAGCCGGTTTGTGGTCGCTGCTAGCCGCCCCGGCTCCCTGTTGGGGTTGCTGCTGCCCGGCCAGATCCTCATCGCGCAGGCCGTAGCGCTGCAGCAGTTCCTCGGGAGAGGGGCGCCCATCGCTGGACTCGCGGCTTGCTCTCTGCTCGCTCATAGTCGGCAGGCACCTCCCTGCTGGGCTGTGGGCCTCTTCTGCTGATCCATTCCCTTAGTTGCTCGACAGCCTTAGTGTTTAAGAGCGTCGAGCGCCAGATTCAGATCGAGCACATTAACATGAGGCTCGCCGAAAATGCCCAGAAAGCGCCCCTGGACATGGCTCAGTACAAGCTGGCGCACAGTCTCCTGGCTCAGCCCGCGCGCCTTGGCCACACGCGGCACCTGGTAGAGCGCGGCGGCTATCGAAATGTCAGGGTCCAGGCCCGAGCCGGAGGCCGTTACCAGGTCGGCGGGCACCGGACCCGGTGGAGCATCCGGGTTCTCGCGTTTCAGCTCGGCAATGCGCTGCTGCACTGTTTGCACCAGGACCTTGTTGGTGGGGCCGAGATTAGAGGCGCCGGAATTCTCTGCATTGTAGGGCTGGAGGTGGCTGCCGTCATCGCTCAGCGTGGCCGAGGGCCGTCCGTGAAAGTACTTGGGCGAGGTCCAATACTGCCCGATCAACTCTGAACCGACCAGCCGGCCATCGGCATAGCGCAGGCTGCCGTTGGCCTGGTAAGGGAAGAGCAGCTGCGCCAGAGCGGTGACCACTCCTGGGTAGAGCAGGCCCAGCAGAATAGTGAGGAGCAGGGTTAGCATCAGAGCCGGGCGCAGATACTCGCGCAAGAGAGACTTCAATGACAGATGCATGGTGCTCATCCCCTTGAACAAGATGGCCTAGAGCGTTAAGTGCAACAGCGAGAGCAGTAGATCGATAAGCTTGATGCCCACGAAGGGGGCCACGATGCCGCCCAGGCCGTAGATCAGCAGGTTACGCCGCAGCAATGGCCCGGCCCCGATCGGGCGGTATTTGACTCCGCGCAGAGCCAGCGGAATCAGAGCGATGATGATCAGGGCATTAAAGATGACCGCCGATAGCACCGCGCTGTGTGGGGTAGCCAGGCCCATAATATTCAGGGCATTCAGCTGCGGATAGGTAGTCGAGAAGGCCGCCGGGATAATGGCGAAGTACTTCGCCACATCATTGGCGATGCTGAAGGTAGTCAGGGCGCCGCGCGTGATCAGCAGCTGCTTGCCGATCTCCACGATCTCGATCAGCTTCGTCGGGTTTGAATCGAGATCAATCATATTGGCAGCCTCTTTGGCGGCCTGCGTGCCACTATTCATAGCGACGCCGACATCGGCCTGCGCCAGGGCGGGGGCATCGTTGGTTCCGTCGCCGGTCATGGCGACCATGCGTCCGCCAGCCTGCTGCTCGCGGATCAGCTTCAGCTTGGTCTCCGGTGTAGCCTGTGCCAGGAAGTCGTCGACGCCGGCCTCGCGAGCGATCGCTGCCGCTGTCAGAGGGTTGTCGCCTGTGATCATAATCGTACGAATACCCATGCGGCGCAGCTGCTCGAAGCGCTCGCGCATGCCGCCCTTGACAATGTCCTTCAGCTCGATTACGCCCAGTACACGGGCCTGCTCCTGATGATCCTGGCCGGTGCGCCAGGTCTCAGCGACCACCAATGGTGTACTGCCAGCGCGGGCAATCTCATCGACCGTGCGCTGCAGCAGCTCACCATGGGTGTTATCGCCGCCATGTTCATGCACATAGGCTATAATCGCCTCAGCAGCCCCTTTACGAATGGTGCGCACAGGAGGAGCCGCCTCCTCCTCGCCCCTGGCACTGGCAGCCTGTCCATCGGCGTCAGCCAGCACATCGAGACCGCTCATGCGCGTCATGGCCGAGAAAGGCACGAAGCGGCTAGCCTGCTGCTGGAGGCTGACCTCCTCGCCGATTGCGAAGCGCTCGCGGGCCAGCGCCACAATCGAGCGGCCCTCGGGGGTCTCGTCGGCCAGGCTAGCCAGCAGAGCTGCTTGGGCCAGAGCCTGCTCGTCGATGCCGGGCAGGGGTAGGAAGCGCGTGGCCTGGCGGTTGCCCAGAGTGATGGTCCCCGTCTTATCGAGCAAGAGCACATCGATGTCGCCAGCGGCTTCCACGGCGCGCCCGCTCATAGCCAGCACGTTGCGCTGCACCAGGCGATCCATGCCCGCGATACCGATAGCGGAGAGGAGGCCGCCGATTGTCGTCGGAATCAAACAGACCAGCAGGGCGATGAGCGTTGTGATCGAAACCGGGCTTCCCGAGTAGATGGCAAACGGTTCCAGCGAGACTACGACCAGCAGAAAGATGATGGTCAAGCTGGCCAGCAGAATATTGAGGGCGATCTCATTCGGGGTCTTCTGGCGCTGCGCTCCCTCGACCAGGGCGATCATCCGATCGAGGAAAGTTTCGCCAGGATTGGCGCCGATGCGCACAATAATCCAATCCGAGAGCACGCGTGTCCCGCCGGTCACAGCACTGCGGTCGCCGCCGCTCTCGCGGATGACCGGAGCCGACTCACCGGTGATGGCCGATTCGTCGACCGCCGCCACACCCTCGATTACCTCGCCATCGCCAGGAATGACATCGCCGGCCTCCACCAGCACATAGTCGCCTTTGCGCAGGGCGGGTGCTGGCACCTCCTCCCAGGGGGCCGAGCGCTCGGGACGGCGCAGGCGCTTGGCCATTGTGGTCGTCCGCGCGCGGCGCAGTGTCTCAGCCTGAGCCTTGCCGCGTCCCTCGGCCATTGCCTCTGCGAAATTGGCGAAGAGCACCGTAAACCAGAGCCAGAGACTAACGGCCAGCACAAAGAGCGTCTCGTTATGTAAACGCGTGACAGGGAAAGCCGGCCCGGGGGCGGTCAGCAGCAGGCGCACGAACTCGATAGTCGTGATCACGCTGCCGACCTCCACCACGAACATCACCGGATTCTTAATCTGCCAGCGTGGATCAAGCTTGCGGAACGCATCCAGTAAGGCCTGGCGCACAATCTGCGGATCAAAAGACGAGACGGCTCCTTTGCGCCGTGTCTTCCACGGTCGCACTTCCAGTGTGTGACTGCTCATTCTTCAGAAGGTCCTTCCTGCCAGCATCAGCAAATGTTCAACAATTGGCCCGAGGGCGTAAGCCGGGAAGTAGGTCAAGGCTCCCACGATCAGGATCACTCCCACCAGAAGCGAGACGAAGAGCGGCCCCGTCGTCGGGAAGGTGCCTGGTCCGGCGGGGACAACGCGCTTGCCGACGAGCGAGCCGCCAAAGGCCAGGATGGGAATCAGGAAGGCGAAACGCCCGATCAGCATAGCCAGAGCCCCGGTCCAGTTGTAGAAAGGTGTATTGCCAGCCAGGCCGGCGAAGGCTGAACCGTTGTTGCCGTTCGAGGAGGTATACAGGTAGAGAATCTCTGAGAGGCCGTGCGGGCCAGTATTCGTCGTTAGCGATGCCAGGCCCTGGGGCAAGACGCTGGCCACGGCGGCGAAGCCCAGGACCGTAGCCGGGCTAATCAGCAGTGCCAGAGCAGCCATCATGACCTCTTTACGCTCGATCTTCTTCCCGAGGTACTCTGGCGTGCGCCCCACCATCAGCCCGGCGATAAAGACTGTCAGGATGGCGAACATCAGCATGCCGTAGAGGCCCGAACCGACGCCGCCGAAGATCACCTCACCCAGAGCGATATTGGCCAGAGGCACCAGACCGCCAAGCGGTGTATAGCTGTCAAGGAAGCTATTGACTGCTCCGCAAGAAGTGGCGGTTGTCGTCACTGTAAAGAGCACAGAGTCAGTAATACCGAAGCGCACCTCCTTGCCCTCCATGTTACCGCCGGGCTGCAGGGCGGAAGCCTGCTGGTTGACCCCCAGATGCGCGAGCAAAGGGTTTCCGCCTTGCTCGGCGGGCAGGGCCACAGCCAGGCCGAGGACAAAGAGGATGGCAGCAGCGGCCCACAAAGCCCAGCCCTGACGGGTGTTGCCGACCATGCGTCCGAACATATAGAACATGCCTGCCCCGATGCTGATGATCGCCAGCATCTCGATCAGATTCGTCAGGGCGGTCGGATTCTCATAGGGGTGGGCTGAGTTGGCATTGAAGAAGCCACCGCCATTGGTCCCCAGCTCTTTGATAATCTCTTGGGAGGCAACTGGCCCCTGAGCAATGACCTGCAGGCCGCCGTCGAGAGTATGGACGACCGTGTAAGGGTTGAAATTTTGGACCACGCCCTGTGAAACCAGGACCAGGGCCCCGACCAGGCAGATGGGCAGCAGGATATAGAGCGTGGCGCGCGTCAGGTCGACCCAGAAATTACCAAGGTGCTCGGCGCTGTGGCGGGCCAGGCCGCGTACTAAGGCCACGGCCAGAGCCATACCGGTGGCCGCCGAGATAAAGTTATGGTAAGTCAGGCCGGCCATCTGGGTCAGGTAGCTCATGGTCTGCTCGCCGGCGTAGTTCTGCCAGTTTGTGTTCGTCGTAAAACTGGCGGCTGTATTAAACGCCAGCTGTGGCTCTACTGGTCCCAAATGCTGCGGATTCAGGGGCAGCCATTGCTGTGTCCGCTCCAGCCCGTAGAGCAAGAGCATGCCAGCCAGATTAAAGACCAGCATGGCGATCACGTAGCCGGTCCAGCGTTGTTCCCGTGCTGGATCAATGCCGCAGGCGCGGTAGAGGAAGCGCTCTAGCGGAGCGAAGACCGGCGACAGCCAGGTGCGCTCGCCGTTGAAAACCTTGGTCATATAGAGGCCAAGCGGCTTCGTCAGCGCTAACACCAGTGCTAAAAAGAGAGCAATCTGTACAAAGCTGTTGAACGTAATGGACATTGCAAAAGCCATCCTCTATGGCTGAATGAGAGGTTTTAGAAGCGCTCCGGCTTCAGTAGTGCGATAAACAGGTAGATCAGCAGCAGCAACGCGATCAAACCGGTCAGCAAGTACTCCAGTGGTGTATTCATCGAGATAGCTCCTTCGTCCTTCAGCGGGGCCTGCTCACAAGTGCTCGCAGGCCAGCGTGAAACCGATAAAGATCAGGAATATGAGCAAGGTCACCAGCACAATCAGCGTATCAAGCATAGAGCCACTCCTCAGAAGCCAGCCTATCTGTATCTGGTAGGGCGGAAGAATGGGCAACCTGCTCCCCTCGCTGGCGGGCACAGGCTCTGGCAACCAGCCGCAACACGGCGCCAAGTGGACAGAGACGCGGCAGATAGGCAAGCGGACGCTGCTCAGCTCTGTGCCATACCTGAAGCGGATTAGCAGACAACAGGATGACAGGGAGACAGGGATCGCCTTGCTCCGTAGCGTGGGGAGCAAGTAAGCCACGTGCGCGGGCCTGGCGTAGCAGACCCCAGCCAGTATCGTCGCTCAGGGCCAGATCGACGATCAGCAGAGCGGCTTTTCTCCCTGTAAGCTGAGCCAGGGCAGCCGCTGCAGTCTCACAAAGCGTTGTCTCGTAGCCCTGAGCTTGCAGTGCCCGCTGCAGCAGAGAGCCGAGGGATGGATCACTGGTCGCAATCAAGATATGTTCCGTTGTCATCGTTTAATATATACCTCTGCTCTATAGAGCATAATAAATCAGCAAGTCGTGATTGATAGCGCTCTAGCGCCTCTGGCTGAGTGATGCTATCTAGCGAGCGCTGTCAATGCGAGCCAGTCGTCCGAGGCTGTGGACTTTCAGCCAGGCGCAGAACCGTTGCACAAGTGAGAGACCCTCAGACTGCTCTGGTAGATAAAAAAGCATCAGGGGTACCAGGCGCTCGCGCACGAGCCGCTGGACCTGTGATGCGGGTAGCAGAGCGTCGCCGCGCGGACGACGGATGACAAGTACTCGATCGCAGGCGAACTCGTGAGCAAAGCTCACAATGCTTTGCCCGACATCCTCGGTCAATAGCTCATAAGCTTCGCCTTTGACCCTGTAGCGCTGGCACTTCCAGCGCACTACTTCCAGGAAATCCTGTGACTGCTGCCAGTGCTCGGCGCGCAGCTTATTGGGCGAGCGTGTCGTTACCCCTGGCAGCAGAGAGAGCGCGATCAAGCTTGCTCCCTCCAGAGCGGCGAGACGCATAATGGCATCGATCGCCTCTACATCGACCTCCCAGCTAAAGGGGAGTAACCAGCGTCGGCTCATCTTGATCTGTCCCTTCTTGCGGCTTCGCCATCGCATCGCCACCGATAGCGGAGCCTTGGCACTTCGCTGCTTCGGCTTGCTCTCAGCTAGAGTGTAGAGCAAGATCGCTCAGGATGCGTTCCGAGTTTGTCCCACTTTGCTCAAGCTTTTCTCCAGAGGGCGGGGCGAGGACTCAAGACAAACTCAAGGCTCTGAAGAGTCGAGCTCGCGAGCAGCCTCGACCTCATCGCTGAAGCGGTAGCCCACACCGGGAATGGTCAAGATCAAGCGTGGCTCGCCGGGTCGAGGCTCGATCTTCTGCCGGAGCTGTGCCACATAGACATGGAGGCTATGCATGCGATCATACGAAGCTGCGCCCCAGAGCATTTGCAGCAACATCTGGCGTGTCAGCAGCTTACCGCGATGCGTTACAAAGATCCTCAGCAGTTCATACTCAGTCGGGGTCAGAGCCACATCGTGTCCATTGAGCAGCACCCGGCGACTTCCCAAGTCAACCACCAGCGGCCCGATGCGCACCTGCTCCTCCGCAGAATGTCCATTTTGGCGCTCCAGCCGGCGCAAGGCCACGCGGATACGGGCCAGCACCTCAGCGATCCCGAACGGCTTGGCCACGTAGTCGTCGGCCCCCAAATCCAGGGCCTCTACCTTATCGTGCTCGCTATTTTTCACTGAGAGCACAATGATTGGCGTCGGCGAGACAGCCCGGATACGGCGACAGACCTCCAGGCCGCTTACATCGGGCAGCAGCAAATCGAGCAGCACGAGATCGGGATGAGCGCGGCTGAACAGCGCCAGCGCCTCCTCGCCGCTGCCGGTACTCTGGACCCGGTAGCCGTGGGCAATCAGACTGCGCTCCAGAGCGCCAGCCAGTTCCGGCTCATCTTCGACCACCAGGATGGTGGCCCCAAAGCTCGCCATAGTATGACACCTCCCTCAGCCAGGCAGCAGAACCGAACCATCTGCCTCTCCGCTACTACTGGACCGTTTGTCCTTACCTACCCTCAGCCACGGCCAGTATAGCCTGAGAACGGTCAAAAAACGGGCAGAAGTTCGGGGTCTGGTTCTCAGGATTTCCTCAAAAAATGACTCTGTTCCGCCTCGACACCTCTGTCCCCAGAAAGCAAGCTGCCAGCGAGGTCGAGTCGAGAGAAAGGGAGACCTTGCAATAAAGAGGGGGTGGGAGGAAAGAAGAGCAGTTGGAGCTAGACAGGACCTCTGCCTGCCCTCACCCTCGTGCGAGGGGGGTCATCAAGGGCAGGCGGAGACGATGGGTCAGGAGGCGGGAATGTTGCCTGTAGCCGTCCTGGCCCATCGTCGCCTGGCCGAGAGAGAAGAAGAAAAGAAAAGCCAGCTGTCAGCGGCCTGTGCCTGAGAGGGCAACCTAGCCCCAGACCTCGTGCGCCACGCTGGCCACCAATTCCAGCTTGCGACGCTGGTCTTCGAGCGATAGGCGATTCCCTTCGATGGTAGAAGCGAACCCACACTGCGGGCTAAGCGCCAGCCGCTCCAAAGGAATATAGCGCGTCGCCTCCTCGATACGCCGGCGCAGCTCATCGCGGCTTTCCAGCTGCGGCTTCTTCGTCGTCACCAGCCCTAAGACCACAAAGCGGTCCTCTGGCATATAGCGCAGTGGCTCGAAGCCGCCCGAGCGCTCATCGTCATACTCCAGCAGGAAGCGCTGGAAATGCGTCTTCTGGAAGATGCGAGCGATTGGTCCATAATCGCCGCTGGCATAAAACTTGCTTTGATTATTGCCGCGGCAGATATGGATACCGAACGTAATTCCCGGATGGCCATCGATAATGGCGTTATCCAGCTCGATGCAGCGATCGATGAGCTTCTCGGGGTCGTTGCCGCGCTGGCGATAGCCCTCGCGGATCTGTGGATCGAGCAGGGCAGCGTACTGAGGGGCATCGATCTGGATATAGGTGCAACCCAGGCGGATCAACTCCTCGACTTCGCGGCGGGAGATATCAACGATATCGGCGAGGTAGGCATCGAGCGTAGGGTAAGCGCCCTTCGACTTCTCGGGATCGTAGTAGGCCGCGGCCTGCTGGGCGCTAATCATGGTCACCTTACCAGCGTGCTTCTTGCGCGCACGCAGATAGACCCACTCTTCGCTGCACATGTTGCGGCGCCAGCGCAAGCGATCCACCACCACCGGGCGGCGCATGACCAGCTCCTCGCCGCTCTCGTCGCGAAAAGGAATCGCCCAGCCGCCATACTTGTCAAAGCCGTCGAGGGCCTCGATGAGATGGCCGAAGAAGGCATAGCGTCGCTGCTCTCCATCGGTAATCACCTCGATGCCGGCCTCCTCCTGCAGCGCGATCGCCTCATCGACGGCTCGGTCCTCGATGGCCTTAAATTCGGCGGCGCTGATCGCTCCCGCCTCTAACTGCTGGCGCGCTTGATGGAGATAGGGGGGACGGAGCAAACTGCCGATTACTTCGCTATGGTAGACCATTGCGCTTCTCCTTCTTCATGCACTTCTCGTTCTTCTGACTCACTGACTGACCGCTCCCTCTGACCCAGAGTCGTAAGCGAGGGGGAGGGGTTTTCCGGCTGTCTCGGCCAGACCCTGGCCAGGCAGCGGCTCTATCTCACCCGCCGCTCGCCGGGGGACTGGTGACCGGCGACGCGCCGTTCGGGGCTGGTCAGCGAATGCGGAAGGCGAACAGCCAGCAACATCTCAGTCTGACCTGAATGAGCGGCAGGCGGAAAGCCACCGCCTCAGATCCTGTCTTGGGAGGCCCGATCAAGAAACGGAGCGGCCTGGAGCGCGGCAAGCCAAACCACTGTTTGGCCCGATAATCACATCAGCAACCAGTGGAGATCAGCGAGATAGTGACCAGCCAGGCCGATCACAGCAGATCAAGAGCGAGAGCGGCGTGCTCTTGCCCCCTGTCAGAGAGGATCGAAGACAGGAGCTGGGGTCTGTCCACCCTGACCGGCCTGCACTGGCTCGATGACCGGCGTCCCGTAGGTCTTAAAGCTCTCTGGCAAGGCGCCGCCCCAATAGACGCCGCGCCCGCGCTGCTCGCGACGCCAGACAATCGGCTCCCAATCGGGAGCAAAAGCGAGGTAGCCGCCGGAGTAGACTTCGACCCGATTGCCGCCTGGCTCATACAGGTAGAGAAAGAACGCCTGCGAGACGTTATGGCGCGCTGGTCCCGCCTCAATAAAGATATCATGCTCTGACAGAATATCGGCGGCGCGTAGCACCTCCTCTCGGCTATCCAGCCAGTAAGCGATGTGATGCAGGCGCCCATGCGCGCCACTGAAATCGCGCATATAGGCGATATCGTGAGTGAGCGGCGTCACACTGAGCCAGGCACCTTCCTCAGCACCGTTCTCCTCCGGTTGCAGTAGCTCGCGCAGACGGAATCCGAGCTGTTCCTGCAGGAAGAGGCGGTTGGGAGTGATATCGTAGCACATCAGGTTCACATGGTCGATGCGCTTCACACCCACACCGTGGCCGGTGAACTTCTGAGGCTGATTGTAGAGGCGGGAGCGTAGCTCTGCCGAGGCCAAATATTTTTGAGCCTCGTAGTACAGTTCCATGACATGCCCATCGGGATCAGTAAAGCGGTAGGCGCGTCCGTGGCCGACATCGCCATCGATCCAGCCCTGGCCGTAGCCCTGAGAAGACAGCGCCTGAACGCGTCGTTCCAGAGCCTGGGGGCTGACCGTGCGCCATCCGACATGGCCGAGGCCGGCATGCGGGGCCTCAGTCAACTTGAGGGTACAGTGCTCGTAATCGCCGTAAGCGCGGAGGTAGACCGACTGGCCCTGGCGGTCGGTCACCGTCATCCCGAGCACCTCCGTGAAGAACCAGAGGCTCTCGGCAGGTCGAGGGGTAAGCAGCTCGACATGGCCCAGGTGGGCAACGTCCCTGATTGGCTCCTGAAAATCCGTCATAGGGCCATCTCCTCTCTTGGTTGCGGCATTGCAGCGCAGCGCGGCGGAGAACAGGCCCGGGCCTTGCCTGCGGCTGCGATAGGCCCCGTTCGCTGAGCACAGCGCGGAATAGAGACCGGTACCTGTGGCCGACAAGGCTCATCTCCTGCTCTGCCGTCTCGCGTCGCATCAGCGTGGTTCCGACTCCTTTGAACCGTGCTGGTCCTCATCCGCGACCAGTTGCTGAAGAATTTGAGCGCCGAGGTTGCCGGCGGGCAACCCGCGAAAGAGAAAAGCCAGATTGACCACCGCGTTGAGTTCTTCCCAGGTGGCGCCAGCGCGCCGGGCGGCGCGGGCATGCAGATGAGCCGCATCGGAGAGCAGCACCAGCAGCATGCCAAAGAGCATCAGCTGGGCTGTCTTCGTATCGAAGCAGGAGGGGTACATAGCGCGCCGGCGGATCTCTTCCTGGAGCAGAAGGAAATCGGGATCGAGGCGGGCTAGCAGATCAGTTCGGGCTTGAACACGCGGGGGAACAAAACCAATCAGCTCGGCATAGCGCTGGCGAAGCTCCGCCAGCTGCTCCTGGCTCAGCTTCAACTCAGGAAGCTGATCTCCCCCTTGAGAGTGGCTCATATGCGCGTCTCTTCTCCTTGCCCTTCAATGGGCTGACTGAAATAGCCGGCCTGCATACGAGCGAGGCGAGCGTGTCTGTTTGTATACATGATACCATAAAATTGCAGGCAGACTGCACAGACTACAGACGAAAGCAGTAGATAGATAAACCCCGGCTGGTGCCGAAAAGACGCTCACGAGCCTGTCCGAGGGCAATAGCAGGGGCTGAAACCGGGGCTGGGGGGATCGACGTATTGGCTGCCAGATGCCCTCATGGGTACAAGGTTAGGTTGCTCAGACCCACAGGAAGAAAAGTCAGCGTCTTAAGGAGAGGGGCCAGCAGTAGGGGAAAAGCTCTGCTGAAAAGGCTCTGGCCTGGATGGAAGGAAGCAGAGCATGGAAATGCGAGCTGAAAGTGAGCAGCGCAAAATTCTCAAAGAGAGTGTAGGCACCCTGGCCCACTTTCGTCCGGAGGTCCCTCAGATCAGCGGCATCCCTTCGGGGGTCGAAGGACTGGACGACCTCTTTTTTACCACCGGGCATGACGAAAGAGGGCAGCTTGTTATCAAGCCGCTGGGAGGCTATCCCTCCGGCAGTGTCCTGCAGATCACTGGAGTGCCCGATAGTGGCAAGAGTCTAATGGTAGAGCAGTTTGCTATTAAGCAGGCTTCAATGGGCTATAGCTGCTGCTTTGTCACTGTCGAGCAGCCTGCTCCTTTTCTTATCGCTGGACTCCGCCAGCGCGCTCTTGCCCTTGGTGTCAACGAGCAGCTAATCGAGGATCGCATCGTCATCATCGATGCGGCCAGTCATGCTCCGCTGCGTGAGGACCTGATGGCCCTGGGCGACACCCTGGCCTATGCCATCAAGCAGTATCGTTGTCGCTCTGTCGTCATCGATTCGGTGACGGGCCTCTACGAGGCGCGAGAGATGCAGGCCAGGCAAATTGTCCGCTTCCTCTATCATTTCCTGAAGAAGTGGCGCCAGACGGCTCTGCTCATCTCGCAGAAGCGTAGCAGTCACGAAGACATCAGCGCTGAGGCAGCGGGTGGCTATGCAGTCGGGCACATCGTTGATGGCACGCTGGTGCTTTCCAAGCGTGAGATCATGAGCGCCTATGATGAGCGCTGGTATCATCTACCCTTTGGCAGCGTCATTCGCCTCTTCCGAATCGACGGCTGTCGGGTAGCCGGCCATGATACGCGTGTTCACACGCTGGACATCAGCGAGGCTGGTCTGATCAAAGTTGGACCCCCAGTCACTCATACGAAAGGAGGCCAAGAAGAAGCATGACAGTGCTAGAACATCCTCCCGTAGAGAAAGAGAAGGAAGTAGATAACAAGGCGCTGCGCATCTTCTTAAAAGCCCTGGAGATTACTGGAGGCCCGCGCAAGCTCTTTGAATATCGGCACCTGACCTGGCTACCTTCGCTGATGGAGGCGGCCTACGTCATCGTCCTCAGCCGGGATCACCAGAAAATGCAAGCTGACATTGCCAAGGAGCTGGGTCTTTCGCCGGCAACGGTCAAAAATATCCTTGTGGCTGACGAGCAGAAGGTGAAGGAGCGTCTAAAAGAAGAAATCGAGGGTGAAGAAGCGGGGCAGATCAAGACTCATGTGGCGGGAGGCCTGGCGAAGCTGGCCTATCAGGAGATCGCCCAGGGCCGCGACAATATTGATTTCCTCGTGAGCATGCTGCAGAGCTACCTGGGGGACCTGGCAGAGATTATCTGGCCACTTGAGGTCCTGAGCCGCATCAAAGGGCTAGATTTTCCCGTTGAGAAGGAGACTCTGGCCGCTCATCTCGGCGACCTCACCATCAGAGGGAAGCAGGCCAGAGAACTGCTTGACCACTTAAGCTATCCACTGGCCTCGCCGGCGGCTCTCCTGCAAGAGCTTGCCCAGCAGCTGAGGAGCTGAGCGCTCGCCGCGCGGGCGAGGGTGGGAGATTCCGCCAGGCGACCCGTCCCGCTCTCGCCCTGGGCAGGCGTCATCATCGCCCACACGCAGCTTGGGCCATCTAGGGATCAATGCCACCTAGGTGTGATTCTGATTGTCAGACCTCTCTGGAAAAAGCGAGGCGGGGTTTGCCTCCAGGTCGCAAGGGCCTCTTGTCAATGACCCCTGGCTCAAGCCAGGGGCTTGCCCGCAGCCGCAGCGGCCCGGGCTTCCGGGCCACTTCGACAGCAGCCCACTGTCCCACAGGACAGGAGAGCACTGTGGGAGGGGATGACCCGCCTCCCCATGCGGTGTGAGGCGAAGCCGTCGCTGACCGACAGGCCAGTGCCTTTGGCCTCACGAGGAGCACGATACCATGAGAGAGGCTGCAATGTCTCCCCCTGGCGGAGAGCAAGCAGGGAGCCGCCTTCCTCCCCTGGATTCATCCAGGGGGCAAGAGCGGCACGTCTTTACGGATGAGAGGCCGGTCTGCTCTATCACGTTTGTCAAGCCTTGTTTTGTTGAGGAAGGGAGGCGGCGTTTGCGCTCCGTGGCTCAAGCCAGGGATCTCCACGCCGCTCTATTGATGAGCGATGCGAATGATGCGCCAGAAGATTTCCCGACCGCGGATAGGCGCCTGGCTACAGCGGATAGGCAAGTCGTTGGTCTTCCTGGGCGTGATCTGCCTGGTAGGAGTGAGTATTGGCCTGATCATTGCCATCGTTGGTGGTTATCTTTGGGGATGGGAGTGGACTGGCGTCTCGTCCTATATCGGGCCAGTCCTCAAGCCAAACCAGCCATATCGACCGGAAAAGACTCTTTGGGACTGGCTGCAGCTCTTAATCGCCCCTATCGTTCTCCTCTTGCTGGGGGTCGGCTTCGCCCAGTGGCAACAAAAGCGAGACCATACTATTCAGCAGCAGAGATATCAAGCGGACCAGGAACTTGCTCTTGATAATCAAAGAGAATCTGTCCTTCAGGATTATATCAATAAAATCTCAGAACTTTTGTTGGACAAACAATTGCGTTCGTGCTCAAAAGAGGCTGAGGCTCAGAAAATCGCCCGTGTCAGGGTATTGACGGTACTTCCGCGCCTGGATGCCAATCGGAAGAGAAGCGTTGTGCAATTTCTCTATGAATCAGGCTTGATTAATCGAGAGAAGCCTGTGGTCGATCTAGCGAGCGCGGACCTGAGTGACGCCAACCTCAGCGATTTAAACCTGAGCGCGGCCAAGTTGAGCGGAGCTGATCTGCGGAGGGCAGATTTAAGCGATGCGAATTTGCGCAGAGCTGATCTGTGCGACTGTGATCTGCGCCGGGCCAACCTGCGCCGGGCTGACCTGAGCGATGCTCTGCTCCGCAATACCAATCTGATCAACGCCGATTTGCGCCGAGCAGATCTCAGCAATGCCTTTCTGGTCGCAGCAAGCCTTAATCGAGCGAATCTGAGCAATGCCAATCTCAGGCGAGCGGACCTGACGAATGCCTACCTGAGCGGAGCGGATCTGAGCGGCGCCAAGCTGAGCGATGCCTACCTGAGCAGAGCCGATCTGCGAGGCGCTCGCTTGAGCGAGGCGGATCTGAGCAGAGCTGATTTGAACGAGGCGAACCTGAGCAGCGCCAATCTGAGTAAGGCTGACCTCTGGAAGGCCGTGCTGGTAGATGCCGATCTGAGAAAGGCCGATCTCGGGGGGGCTAACCTGCATGGGGCCGATCTGCAGCATGCTGACCTGCGGGAGGCCCGCCTTGCTGAGGCCGATCTCAGCGATGCCAATCTCCGTGGGGCCAATCTCTCCGCGGAACAATGGACTCAGGCCCGCTCGCTTGCCGGCACGGTTTTACCCGATGGCTCATTGAGTACGCAGAGCTGAGCTGCTTCCCCAGCGGGCGGTTCGGGATAGGCGCGATCCTGAGCAGTGAAAGAGAGGGCTGCCTCTCGCCTGAGTAAGAGCGGAGCAGCTTTCACCCAACCTGAGCAGGGGTAGCAGCGCAGACTGAGTGTGACAAAGGAGGTTCAGGATGGCTACATCCGCGCATCTAGGAACTGGACCAGAGAAGGTCAGGACCAGTATTCCCTTTCGTCTGGATCGCCTTCCCTGGAGCCGCTGGCATTGGCTGGTCGTCATATCGCTGGGGATCACCTGGATTCTCGATGGCCTGGAAGTGACCATTATTGGGTCGATTGCGGCTGTCCTGACAAATGCACGTACACTCAACCTATCAAGTGTTCAAGTTGCCTCGGCTGGTACAGCCTATCTGATTGGGGCAGTGCTTGGCGCCTTTGTCTTTGCGCGCCTGACCGATCGCTTCGGGCGAAAATTGCTGTTTTTAATCACTCTCAGTGTGTACCTCCTGGCAACAGTAGCCACCGCTTTTTCCTTCAACTTTCTCTGGTTTGCAGCCTGTCGTTTTCTCACGGGGACTGGCATCGGCGGTGAGTATGCGGCGATCAACTCAGCCATTGATGAACTGATCCCTGCCCGGATGCGTGGTCAGGTTGACCTGGCGATCAATGGCTCCTGGTGGTTAGGCACTGCCGTTGGTGCCTTGCTCACTACTATTCTGCTTAACCCACATCTTTTTCCTGTGAACATTGGCTGGCGATTGGCCTTTGCACTGGGGGCCATCCTGGGTCTGGGGGTCTTGCTGGTACGGCGTAATCTTCCTGAGAGTCCGCGCTGGCTCTTAATGCATGGACGTTTTGAGGAGGCAGAACGGATTGTAAGCCAGATTGAAAGCATCATAATTAAAGAGAAGCACCTGAGCATTCTGCCCGAGGTTTATGGAACGATCGAAATGCGTCCAGTGGGCATGGTAAGTCTGAAAACGCTGATGCGTATCATGCTCAAGGATTACCCGACGCGCTCGCTGCTTGGTTTCTCCCTACTCGTTGGTCAAGCCTTCCTCTATAACGCCATCTTTTTCACCTATGGCCTCGTGTTGGCACGCTTTTATCACGTGCCGGATGAGTCCATAGGCTTGTATCTGGTCCCGTTCGCGATTGGCAATTTCTTTGGCCCGTTGCTGCTGGGACGCTTCTTTGACACGCTAGGCAGGCGCAGGATGATTAGCTTTACCTATATCCTGCCGGGGGTGCTGCTGGTGCTCACTGGTTGGCTCTTTATGGAGGGGAGCTTAACGGCGGCCACTCAGACGCTCTGCTGGTCCGTCATCTTCTTCTTCGCCTCAGCGGGAGCCAGCTCGGCCTATCTGACAGTCAGCGAAATCTTTCCCCTGGAGGTAAGGGCCCAGGCCATTGCCCTCTTTTATGCGGTTGGTACGGGGGCTTCAGCGGTGGCGCCGCTCCTCTTTGGTCTACTGATCCAGTCTGGCGAAGCCATCAATGTCTTCTTCGGCTACCTGCTGGGGGCCGTAGTCATGGCGGCTGCCGGAGGGGTCGAAATGGTTTACGGGGTTGATGCAGAGCGGCAATCGCTAGAGAAGGTGGCTCGTCCTGTTTCCGTGACTGAGTTCTCCGATTAAGGGTATGGCGACTAGTGAGGTGACGGCAGGACCCTGGCCAGGCTAGCGCCCTGCCTGGAACCAGAGAGAGGAGAGGGGCCTGGCCGAGCGAACCAGGCCCCGGACTGAGCCTGTGGGCGGAACAGCCAGCATAGCCGCTCTGCCGTCAAGGGGTATCCCACTCGCGACCATCGCGCTGGATCAGCTCATCCGCCTCGGCTGGTCCCCAGGTCCCGGCGGCATAGGGACGCACGCTCTCCGCCGGCATCTGCTGCCAGGCCGTTGTAATAGAGTCAATGATGCGCCAGGCTGTCTCAATCTCATCGCGGCGGATAAACAGCGTCGAATCCCCAAGCATACAGTCAGCGATCAGGCGCTCGTAGGCATCGGGCGGCTCCATCTGGAAAGCTGACGCATAAGAGAAGGTCATATCAACCGACTTCAGTCGCTGAGCAGCGCCGGGCACCTTGGCCCCGAACTTCAGCGTGATTCCCTCTTCTGGCTGGATACGTACCGTCAGCCGGTTAGGGATCAACTCACGGGCCTCGCTTGGCTTGTAGAGTAGATGAGGCACGCGCTTGAACTGAATAGTCACCTCAGTGCTGCGCTTTGGCAAGCGTTTCCCCGTACGGATATAGAACGGTACATCGGCCCAGCGCCAGTTTTCGATAAAGAGTTTAAGAGCCACGAAGGTCTCGGTCGATGAATCGGCAGGAATCCCCTCCTCCTCACGATAGCCGGGAACCTCTTGGCCGTTGATGGTTCCGCGCGTATACTGGCCGCGCACCACCTGATGCGCTACCTCCTCGGGGGTCAGAGGAGGAATAGCGCGCAACAGCTTCACCTTCTCGTCGCGGATCGCATCCGCCTCGAAGGCGACGGGCGGCTCCATTGCCGTCAGGCAGAGCACTTGAAAGATATGGTTTTGCACCATATCACGGATGGCCCCAGCCTCATCATAGTACTCGGCTCGCCCACCGATGCCGATATCCTCTGCGACCAGGATCTGCACGTGATCGATATACTTCTGGTTCCAGAGCGGCTCAAAGATACCATTGGAGAAGCGCATAGCCAGGATATTCTGTACCGTCTCTTTCCCCATATAGTGATCGATGCGGTAGATCTGATCCTCGTGCAGAATGCGGGCGATCTCGCGGTTAAGTTTCTGGGCGGAAGGAAGATCGCGCCCGAAAGGCTTTTCAATGATCACGCGGCTCCAGGGTCCATGATGATTGGCGCGGTGGCCACCGTGAGGGCGATGGACGAGTCCATTTTCGCCGAGCCTGTGCACTACCGGGGCGTAGAGATCAGGGGGGATAGCCAGATAGAAGATGCGATTACCGTGGGTCTGATACTGCTGATCCAATTGCTCAAGCAGCTGAGCGAGTTTCTGATAGCCTGTGGACTCATTCAAGTTAGCCTGGCAATAGAAAGTGCGCTGGGCAAAAGACTGTCTGGCCTCCTCATCCAGGCCCAGCTCGGGTGGACTATTCTCAGCAAGAGCCTGCACGACAAGCTGGCGCCATTGTTCCTGTGTGAAAGGGCGACGGGCGAAAGCTACCACTACGAAACCCTGGGGTTGCGGGTGGGCGTGCATCAAGTGGGCCAGGGTTGGGAGCAGCTTGCGTCGGGTCAGATCACCCGTCGCCCCAAAGATGACCACAATGCAAGGCTCAGGATGAATACCATCCTGCCAGATGACGTGAGGCTGAAGAGAGGATTGCACCTGTGTATCATTCGCCATCGAGGTCTCTCCTGCTTCCTTGGCGTCTGGACCGGTCTTTTTGGGTCAGATCAGTGGCTCGTTGCGGATAAGGCAAAGGGCCGGCCAGCGGTCTTCTATGTTTCCTACCCTCATTGTAGCAAAAGAGGATGGCCAGCCGCTATCCGGCCAGAGGGTACACGGTCTGACTGTGAAGACAGGCAGGCTGTTGACCAGCAGCCGACAGCTAGAGATCAAAGTGGGGACCAGGTAGTGGAGGATAAGAGAGCGAGCAGACTGTTTAAGCAGCGCTCGCAGTCCTCGCTGCCCTGGCCCCAAGTAATACACTCACGGAAAAGCTATGAAGCTTCAGCGTGTTGGTATAGGTAGCGACCGAGGCCCGCCGTCAACCCGCCTGTTTCCGCGGGCAACGGGGAGACGAAGCGGGTCGCAGGAGAAAGGTCAGGTGACAGGCGGGCTGACGGCCTGCTCAGATCGGTGGAGGGATAGGAAAGGCCAGTTCAAGGACTGGCGTCAGGCTTCGATTTGGAGAGCCTCCAACACTGCGCGTCGACTCTCCTCGCGCGAGGGCAGGGAGCCGCGCAGGTAGAGCGAATGGCGAGCGATAGCGGCATTCGCGGCCTGACGTAGGGTGATGCGGTAACCATGCGTGCGATTGAGGGACTGGGTAACATCCTGAAAGTCCTCCAGCTCCTCGATGCTTCCTTCGGCACGACAGCAGAACGCATAGAGAGCCATGTCAGCATAGTGGAGGACCCACCAGCGGCGACGCTGCTCCCAGGGCGAGCGCTGCGACTCGGAGAAAGCGGCGTATGATTGCTGGTAGCACTTGCGGAGCATGGCGGCGGTCCAGTAGCAGGGAGGCTCATGGAAGACACTGGCTAGCTTGCTGGCTAAGTTGCAGACCTCGTTGATGATCTCATCCTGTTCGGTGGCCTGTTGCAGTTGCAACTGATTCGACATAACCTTCCCCTTTCCGTTCCTTCCTTGCCACGAACGGGGGCAGTGACTGTAGACTGGGGAGCTACACGACTCCCCTTGTATAGGGTACATGAAAGACAAAAATTTGTCTAGAGCAATTCAGGTTTTTCTTGTTATACAAGAAAAATAGCGTCAAGAAAAGTGATAAAAGAGCGTCTACGTTGACTGGATATCTCATTTGTGGAGTAAATCACGTTTTAGTAGTAGAAGACTTCCTAGGTGCGCTGGAGTAGTATGTTGCCATCGCGACGCGGAGACGAGCGAAGATGGTAATCAATACTAGACAGATCAAAATTGGAACATAGAGAGAAACCATCGCTGGAAAGTGTAATACGAAATAGAACAGTGATTGAAGCACCGGTAAAGGTACGATGAGGAGCAAGACCGAGAGGGTCACGGCCAGCGACCAGCGTCCACCAAGGTGGGAGACCAGCGTCTTGTAGCGTAGCTCAGCCTGTTCGCGGATACTCTGCTGCATTTGCAGGAGCTGCTGACGCTCGCTAGCGATCTGCTGGCGTTCGTGGGCCAGCTCCTCTTCAAGCTGACGGGCACGGCGCTGTGCGTCGCGTATCAGATAGAGAGCGGCAGCGGCCTGTTCATCTTCCTCCTGGCGTACTTTCAGCTCAATTGTCTTTTTAACATCCTGGAACAGGGAAGGGACGTGATCGGGACGCATAATGATCGTATTGGCCGCCTCTGCTATCATCTTGTGCGCCTCTTCCTCGACTGCTTGCTGAAAATTTCTCTGGAGATCCTTATACTGCCCTTGCAGAAATTGCTTCTCTGACTGGAGTTGGCGATTCTCGGCCAGCATATCGCGGAGGTGCGCCTGATACTGCTCAATCTGTTGCTGATGCCCCTCTTTCAGGGCTGCCAGCTCCTCGTCGAAGCTAGCCTGCTGGGCGTTATAAGCGGCGACCAGGCGCTCCAGCTCGGCGCGCTGCTCGGCCAGCTCACTGCGCAGGCGCTTGTTCTCCTCGCGCAGTAAGACAAGCTGGCGTTGAAGATTACGTGTTTGGGCCAGATTGATCTCGCGGTTCTGGCTGGCTGACCACGACTTGAGCATACTGGCGGAGGCGGCCTCATGCTGGTTGGCTGAGTGCTGACTCTCGTCGGGGGCTGGGGTAAGCTGCTCAGGTGGTCTCTCCTCTGAAGAGCGTGTCATGGTGCTTTTCCTATATCTAAATATGCCTGCAATGATCTGTATCTTGACCTATGGAGAGATGTCAGCAGACACTATCTATCACATGATAGTATAGCACGCTTCTTAACCTGCTTGAAGGAGCAGCAAAATAGAAGCACATCACGCCGGTACAGTTCTCTCTACAGCAATTATGCCTCGAATTGAGAGAGGTTTCAAGGGATACAGCGCCGCATCTCCCGAGACAGTGGCAGGGGACGCTCCTGATAGGAGGACAGATTAAAAAAACAGACCCGGCTCAACGCTACCGGCGTCTTGGGCCTGGGCGTCTTCCAACGTTGAGCCGGGTTGCTACTCAGCTTGCTCTCTGGCGGACGAGCGCCGGAGGCGGCATAGCCAACCCGAAAGGCGGCCTCACGGGTGAGGAGGGGGAGTGGCCGTTCCTCGGGGTGGCCCTGGAGGGAACGTCACCGTGATCGTCACGGTTGGGAACGGCACGGCGGTGGAAGTAGCCGTGGGCGTTGGCGTTTCCTGTGTCGGGCCGCTGGTCGCTTGAGGGCTGGCCGTCTTAGTGGCCGTCGCTGTCCCACCGCTGCTAATTGTAAAATAGGCGGCCTGGGGCACGGTACAGCCTGGTGTTCCCTCTTTACTGAAGGTCACGTTCACCAGCGTCAGCTTGCCGACAGCATCTGCCCGAGGGGGGATAGAAAACACCGCCAGACCGTCGCTTGTCGTCTGCACCGTCTGCGTCGTCACACTGCCATCCCACCAGCGCACTGTGGCTGTCGCAGTTGCATCTCCCACTCCCACCGGGTTCCCATCGACAGTGTGCACAAACTTGGCGTAGACCATGATCATCTTCCCGCTACTGATCTGTGGTGAAGTATCGGTCGCCCACGCACCGCAGAGGTAGTCTGGCAGGGACGGAGTGGGAGAATCGTTCGTACCGAAAACAATGGTAGCCGTTACGCTCGGACTCTCCAGGTTCGCCTGCGAGCTATTATTGCCACAGGCGACAATCACTACACAAAAAGCTAAAAACAGACCCAGAGAGCTAAACTTCAATGCCCGTTTATAAATGGAAGAAGGAAATGTCTTCTTCATCAGTCATCATCTACAAAAATAGCAGCAACTGCTTTCTATTCAGCCAGCGTTTCAGGCTGCCGGATGAGGGGCCACTGCTTGAGACTGACTTGAGTATAGCATACCGACTCTGGCCATCTGCGGATCGGCGTCTGCTTGTGACAAAAAGTACTAGCAAGCGCGTAGGACCCATGACAGCGGCGGCTGATCTAAGTGGCAGAAGAGAGGAGAGAGTGGTGGCGGCAGGGCAAGGGCGGATGTGGAAGGAGGGCAAGACTGACCTGTATAGGAGGGCCGGCGGGCCAGAGAGCTTCCTGTCCTCTGTGACAGGCGACAGGTAAGAGCAATCTCCGGCCACCCGGCCCTCTCGCTTCTGCGCAGTGAGCCGCTGTTCTCCAGCAGGGGGCGCCTGCAGCGGTCTCCTGCTCATACATGCCTTGCTGCTTCTGGCTGGCCTAGGAACGGCCTTGCTTCTCCTGCTACTGGACGATAACGGTTAACTGCATGTTAGGATGGATGGTGCAAAGCAGATGATAGGTGCCAGCGGTGGTGAAAGGCGGTGTTGTGGCGCTTTCACCCTGAACTCCATTGAAGTTCAGATCCACCGTGGGGGCGCCAGCCTCCTTGGTCACATCGGGGTTGGAGCCTTTCCAGATGCCGTTTTTAATCAGGTGGGGGACGGCCACATCATCCACCAAGGTAAGCGCCTGGCCCTTCTTGATGGTAATCTGCGTCACCTCGAACGCAGTTGAACTCATCTTCACCGTCGGACCAGTGTTGGTCGCCCCCGCGGCTGTATCGCGAATACCGCAGGCTGCCAGAACCAGTGTGAGGAGTCCCAGAAGTACCAGACCCGTAACAACCTTTTTATACATAGGAAGACATCCCTTTCGTCATAGAGAGATAGAAAAGGAGCAGGCGAGCGAGATCCTGCTGCCGTCAGCCTGGCGCGGGCTGGCTGATGCGGGAGTCAGCGTAGCCGGCCAGGTGGTGCAGTGCTTGCTACATGAACAGGTGCGGTGCCCCTGCTAATAACTATAGCAAAAGCCGACAGTGGCGAGAAGGGAAAAGGACCTCTCCCTACACACGATCGTGCCAGGAGGACAACCGTGCCGTGCCGGCACAAACAAAAGGCCCGAGGCGTAGCTAGCCAGCGGGCCTCGGGCGAGAAAGGGTAGCGCATACGGGATTTGAACCCGTGATCTCCGCCTTGAGAGGGCGGTGTCCTAGACCGCTAGACGAATGCGCCGTGTAAGCGATTCACTCAGGTCAGCAGGAACTCAACTGCTGGCGCGGTTATCATACCCTATTCTGGGCCGCCTGTCAAGGGTTTCCGGAGCCAAGGCCCAGCGGTTGGCTTGCTGAGTATGGAGACTGCGGCTCAGGTCCTCTCTCTAGCGGAGCGTCCCGGCGCGTGTATAGCTGAGGGAGCCTGAGCTAGCTGCCAGGATCAATCAGGTAACAGGGAAAGAGAAGAGGAGGGGGTGCACAAACAAAAGGCCCGAGGCGTAGCTAGCCAGCGGGCCTCGGGCGAGAAAGGGTAGCGCATACGGGATTTGAACCCGTGATCTCCGCCTTGAGAGGGCGGTGTCCTAGACCGCTAGACGAATGCGCCATGTAAGCGATTCACTCAGGTCAGCAGGAGCTGAGCCGCTGACGGCAATTATCATACCCTACCCTTTGCCATTTGTCAAGTATTTTTCTCAGAAGGACTGTCATCGCCAGTGCCGGCTGAAGTTGAGACCCAGGAGCCGCGGATCTGCCGCCAGTCATTCGCTGCGAGTGGAGGGAGAAGGCTCACCTGGAGCTGGTAGGGACTCCGTCACAGTATAGTATCCGCCCCAGTGCTCACGAGCGATGGCCGGTCCGGCGACCAGCGCAGCCACAATGGCCACGGCACTAAAGAGCAGCATGATCCCAAAAGCATCGCTGTAGCTGGCCGTTTGATCGAGTAAGAAGCCGATCAGAGGTGGACCCATAATCAAGGTAGGCGAAGAGATCACGCTCACCAGGCTCTGAGCCACGCCTTTGCCGACGCTGCGCAGAGAGGCGGCCTCATTAAAGATGGCCGCGTAGGGAGTGCTAGAGCCAATTGCCGTCAAAGTGATCCCGATCCAGCTTAGCGGGGCGCTATGCCAGGGCAGAGCCAGGCAGATGATACCTGCGCAGCAAAATAAGGCCATCAGGCGTACCAGGGTGATGCTGCCCAGCCAGCGCCGCCCAAGGATCAAGCCTCCCAACGGGCGGAAAAGCATCCCGCTCAGCAGAGCCAGCGAGCCACAGGTCGCTGCCAGGGCCAGGGGCAGGTGATCCAGCTGCACCAGGTAGAGTGCGATCCAGGTAGCGATGGCATTCCCCAAACCAAACGTTCCCATATGCGCCAGCCCCAGGCTCCAGACGGCCCCCGAGCGTAGTCCGCGCCTCAGTCCTCCCTGGCGCAGCGGGTGCTGCTCCTCAACGTCTACCAGGAGCCAGATCAGCGCGCCGAGCAGGCCAGGGAGGCCCCAGCAAAAGAAAGCTCCACGCCAGCCGAACAGCCTGGCGAGATAGGGGGTCAAGAGCAGGCCCAGGCCGGCCCCCACCTGGGTTGAGCCGCCGTAGAGGCCCTGGCCTAGGGCCGCCAGGCGACCGCTGCCTGCCGCCACACTGGCGCCTGCCACGAAAGCTCCGCCGATTCCCAATCCCGTCACGAGCCGCATGGCCAACAGCCAGCCGAAATGTGGAACAAGAGGTAGCAGCAAGGCCCCGCAGGTTGCCAGCAGCGTCGAGGCCAGCAGCACTGGACGAGCGCCGTAGCGATCGATCAACACTCCTGCTGGCAGATAGGCCAGGGTGAGGCCGAGAAAGAGCAGGGTCGAAAAAAGGCCGACTTCGCCAGCGCTGATCTGCAGCGTAGCTCGCAGCTCAGGGATCAGCGGGCTGTAATTCGTGTATTGCACCGTCAGAATCAGCAGCGTCAGACAAGCAGCAAAAATACGCCAGGGTGCGCTGCATCGTCGCTCGAAGGGAGGAAAGCGCATAATAACCTTCCTTGTCAGCCGGACTGGAGCATGCATGAGCGGCGGTCACCAGGCCAGCAGATAGCATAGTGCAGCCGAGTCAGGCGACCTCATCTCAGAGAGGCCGCCGCTGGCGATCTGCACCTGGATCTCCTTGCTCCATACAGAGAAAGGATGCCAGCCAGAGAGCGGGGCGTCAAGTAGCTGGCAGCCGAGATCAAATGCGGGCATAAGAGAGCATAGTGAGCCAAGACTTGACAGATGAGCAGAGGAACGGGTACAGTCTTGCTATAAGCACGGGCAGAGCGAGAGGCGAGGTAGCGCCGCCAGCGTTGGAAGCGCAGATGAGTTGTTCTCTCGTCCTCGTCTGTCGCATCAGCCAGACCGGAGGTCGAATCCTGGCCAGGCCAGGTCAAGCCACGCCGTGCGGCCCCCAGGCCGGCCAAGCATGCCAGCCGAAGCCAAGAGAAGAGAGGGGGAGAAACCTCATGGAAATCGGCAAAGACTCAGGCGAAGTGGCCATGAGCGCCGCAGCGACTGCGGAGCTTCCTATCCGTCGGGTGTCGCTCCTCGAACACATCAACATCAACGTCTTCTGGTTCGCCAACAACTTTCACTGGCAGGCGTTGCTGGCCATCGTCATTCCCAGTATGGTGGCCAAATTCCTGCCAGTCAGCCAGGAGGCTATCAACCTCACCACCGTCGTGCTCTGGGGGACTATCGTCGCCGTGATTGTCAACCCGCTGGTCGGAGCCATCTCCGACTATGCCACCTTTCGCCTGGGACGACGGCGTCCCTTCATGATCATCGGCACCGTCTTCAATATCATCGTCCTGGTAGCTTTTGCCTTCGCCCCCGGCTGGGCCAGCTCTACGGCCTTGCTCGCTCTTTTCGCCGTCCTCTTCATCCTTCTCCAGATTGCCAACAACGTTGCCAATTCCCCCTGGAGCGCTATTATCGCTGACAAAGTTCCCCAGAGCCAGCGCGGCCTCGCTGCTGGCTTCAATGGACTGCTCTCGCTACTCGGAACTGCCGTCGGCTCGCTCGTTGCCGGAGCCATTGTCAACAAGCACGATCCTCTCCCAGTCTACCGTCAAGAGATTGTCCAGATCTTCCTTCTCATTGCCGCCGTCCAGATCATCTTCGTCACCTACACGGTCCTCACTGTCAAAGAGACGCCCCTCCCCATGACGGGTCAGGAGCGTTTCAGCTTCAGACGCTTTATCCGCCGCTTTCTCTTCAATCCCCTCCACTATC
Organism: Thermogemmatispora aurantia; assembly: GCF_008974285.1. Taxonomy (GTDB): domain Bacteria; phylum Chloroflexota; class Ktedonobacteria; order Ktedonobacterales; family Ktedonobacteraceae; genus Thermogemmatispora; species Thermogemmatispora aurantia. The sequence goes on from NZ_BKZV01000007.1 coordinate 149,620, forward strand.
CTGACATGGCCTGGGTACTCCTTGCCAGGTTGCTGGTCATGATGGGGATCTGGACCGTCTACTATTTCCTGCAATACTACTTTGACAACGTACTGGGGGGACCGGGGGTACGGACCATCATCTACAATACGCCCTTCTCGGGAGAGTTCTTCAACGGCCTCGTCTTTCAACCGGCTCTCTTGCTCACAGCTCTGCTGACCTCGATCGTTGGCGGTTGGGCTTCGGACCACTGGGGCCGAAAAGGACTGGTCTATCTCTCTGGAGCGATGATGGCCGTCGTCTGTCTAGTCTTTATCTTCTTTCAGACCCAATATGGGGCCTTAATTGCGGCACTCATCTTTGGTGTTGGCTTCGGGGCCTACACGAGCGTTGACTGGGCCCTGACCACCGATGTGCTGCCGCCAACCAACGAGGCCGGAAAATTTATGGGCTTCTGGTCAATGATGGGCATTCTGCCCCAGGTCATAGGGACGGCCATTGGTGGCGTCATTCTCCAGCTGCTACAAAGCCTGCCCAATCATCTCGGCTACACGGTCCTCTTTGCCGTGACTACGCTCTATTTTGCCATTGGTACCCTCGCCATCAAGCAAGTTCGGGGAGCGCGCTAGCAAGCTGACCCATGCAAAGAGCCAGCTAGCTGCTCAGGCTTGAGACGGAGCAAGCCGTCCTGCGAGAAGAGAGGCGGTATGGCCAGCCAGGTAGAGCGCTAGCGCGAGCCGGAGTGCTGCCTATGCCAGTGTATGGCCAAAGCAAAGGGCTGGTCAACCCAAAACCAGGCGACCAGCCCTGCGTAGTCAGGCAAGGCCGCTGTGGCGGCACTCACCCATTGTGCTTGTCACAAGAGCGGCTGAGCTTAGCGAATAGACCCCTCGTAGATGCCCATCACTGTATTCAGGAAGCGCAGAGCCTCGTCCTTGCGGCGCTGGAAGGAATTGCGTCCAATGATCGAGCCGAAGCCACCGCCATCGCGAATGGCACGCACTTCCTCAAAGACCTGCTCGTCGGCAGCTGCCGGTCCACCCGAGAAGATCACAATGCGCCGGCCATCGAAGGCGCTCTGCACCACATGGCGCACGCGATCAGCCAGGGTAGCAATTGGAATTTCGTACTTCTGATAAACCTTTTGCGCCTCTGGCTTTTCGATCTTCTCGCTGGGGAGCTTCACCTTAATAATGTTGGCGCCGAGCTGGGCGGCGATGTGCACTGCATAGGCCACTACGTCGATGGCCGTCTCGCCCTCCTTGCTCAAGCCACTGCCGCGGGGATAGGACCAGACTACCACAGCCAGGCCGTGGGCCTTGGCCTGGCGAGTCAGCTCGCGTAGCTCCTCGTACATCGTGTCGCGAGCAGCCGAGCCGGGATAGATCGTAAAGCCGATCGCCGAGCAGCCGAGGCGCAGAGCGTCCTCGACGCTAGAGGTCAAAGCTGGCAAAGGATCACGCGACTCATAGAGCAGGTCGTGGTTATTGCACTTCAGGATGAGGGGGATCTCACCGGCGAACTCTGCGGCGCCGGCCTCCAGGAAGCCCAGCGGGGCGGCGTAGGCGTTACAGCCAGCCTCGATAGCCAGCTGGAAATGGTAGCGGGGATCATAGCCAGCCGGGTTCGGTGCGAAGCTCCGCGCCGGACCGTGCTCGAAGCCCTGATCGACTGGCAAGATCACCAGCTTACCGGTTCCTCCCAGGCGGCCATGATTCAGGATACGGGCCAGGTTTGTTAAGACGCCGGGGTTCTCGCCGGCGTACCAGCTCAGAATCTCGCGAATGCGCTCGTTCATACGTGTTGCTCCTTCCTCCATCAACAGCGACAAATACGTTGGTAAACAGGATCTGTAAGCGTAGCTCAGCTAGAGAGAGTTCACAACCTTTATTGTACCACGGCTGGGACTGTGGTCCTGACCAGGGAAGACAGCGAACCACACAAGTCGCTGGGCCGGGCCAGACCGGGCAGGCATAAGCATCTTCGCCAGTGTCTGGAACCTGCTCCTCTACGAGCGGGCATAACTCTGCTCAATGCTATTGAATGCTATTGTGCCGACCAGTTGGGATTGGCACACCGACGGTGCACCTGCTGAGCGCCTGCCGACCTTCTCAGGTTACCAGCGCTTCACCATATGCGCCACCTGCATTCCGCCACCGGGACTAATCTCGTAACTAATGCGATCGGGGTTAATATCCTCAATTCTGGGCACCTCGTCGGCGGGGACAATCGTATCGTGAGGGTGAACGATCTGCCAAACGCGGGCGATCGTTCCCGGCTCATAGGGACGATAGACATAGCGGCGGGTGCTGATTTTAGCGCGGCGAGCCTGGCTTTCGGCCTTCCCGAAGAGTTCCTTGGCCTGTTCATCCTCCAGGTAGGGATCGACCACCTCGAAGAGGCGTGGTGTCCGAGCCACGCGTGGCTCGCCAACGTAGAGGAAGACCACTGGGCGCCCATCGGCGCTCTGGAGTGCCGTACGGATCACATCCTCATTATGAGGATTATTAGCTGTTAGCACTGCCAGAATGGATCCGTGGAGATGGTCCTCGATCGTTGTCACAGGCACAGGCAAGCGGCCCATCAGGCGGTGGCTACGATAGTTATAGAAAGCCACCCCCATGCCCAATAAAGCGACCGAGCCGCCGAAGGCCGTAGCCAGCGGCTTGGCCACCAGGTTAATTGACCAGGCCAGCGTCACCAGGAAAGTGGTAATGACCCCCAGATAGAAATCGATAGTGTACCAGAGGCCGCGCCAGCCCTCGTAAGAGCGCTCGGAGCTCTCCACGATTTCGCCGTGAGTGGATTGCTGCGAGGACTGAAGCCCGTGGTGGCCGTTGAGGACCAGGCCACTTTCGGCGGTGAGCGCCAGATCTGCCTCTCTGGACACATGGCCATTCTGCTGGCTCTCCCGCAGCTCCGCCAGGGCGGCGGCGCGATTCCGAGCCGCCTGTCGCTCGCGCCAGCGCACAACATCCAGGCCCAGGCAGGTCAAGGAAAAGGCCCCCAACAGGCCAAAGGCGTACATATCGCCGAGCAGGTCCAACTGGCCGTGAACGAGCAGCAAGACCACGATCGGCACGCCAGTGGCCAGAGCAATCGAATAGTGGGGGGTACCGCGCAGGCGATTCCGCTTCAGCACGAAGGAGGGCAGGAACTCCATACGCGAGAGGGCCATAAACACATGGTAAGCGCCGATGATCGCGGTATTGCTGGCAAAGACCAGCAAAGCGCTGGCGCTGATCGCCACCTCGCTTTGGAGCCAGATATTCCCCCAATGGCCGGCCAGCAGCGAGACAAGCTGGCTGTTCTTGAGAGGGTCAGTGGCCTCCTGGGGCTGCAGGAGCGTCGAGAAAGTCGTGAGCAGGGGGCTGGTGAGGCCGATCGTCACGACGACCAGCAGCAGAGCCAGGCCGGCGACCTTTTTGCGAGGGGTCTTCATGACCGGCGACAGCTGAGAAATGCTCTCCAGGCCTGAGAAAGCCAGGAAGGCCCCTCCGAAGCCGACCAGCAGCTTGACCGGAGTCACGGCGTTGCCGGCGAACATGCTTGCGAAGAGATGGAGGGCTTCAGCGAGTGAGATATGGCTAAAAACTGTAACGAGAATAGCCAGATCGCTGACAAAGGCGATCAAGGCGCCGATCAAGCTCACCGTGGCGCTCTCTGTGATACCGATCCAATTAAGGATGCCCAGAAGGGTCAGGACAGCGATTGTAATCCAGAGAGCGTTAGGCCCCAGGGCTGGGAAGACGACGCTGAAATAGAAGATGCCCGAGAGACAGCTCAAAGCTGCCGTCAAGAAGTAGTCCACGAGAATAAACATCCCGCCCAGGGCGCCGAACCAGGGATTGAGAGCATGGGCTGCCACACTGACAACACCACCGCCCTGGGGGAAGCGTGCCGAGACCTCAGCGTACTTGAGCGTGAGCAGTACGAAGACAACCATCGTGAGGAGGACAAAGAACCCGGCCAGTTTCCCCACAGTAACGTAGAGAATGCCGGGTGTATAGTACACTGAGGTGCCAATGTCGGCGAAGACGACTGCCCAGCAAAGCAGGGGGCCGAGGCGGCCACGGCCTGGCTGATGCTCCTGCGACTGGTCTGTTGTTGCTGCCTGTGTCACCGATTCCTGCATTGTAGAGTCCTTAGCTGAGCTCAGATGATTTTGGGTTGTGCCATCCCCTTTTTGGTTTACCCCAAAGGGGGAGAGGCACCTGAGCCGGCGCGTCGGTTGTTCCGGCTATAACTGTAACATGCAATCTTAATCCGGGGCAAGGGGAAAACGCCTCACTCTGGGCCATTGGCCAAAGCTCGGCCATTGTTACTTCGCTGCCGCTCAACCGTTCTAAGCCAAAGAAATGTTTCTCGGGTAATCACGCTGTTTCACTGGTCGGACAGACCTGATGACAGGCGCATCTAGCTGGTGGTGTATCGGTGTAGGGTGGCCAGAATCAGCGCCTGGACGAGGCAAGAGGGCGGCAGTTGTCTTACGCTGGGGAGTGGGGGCAGGTCGTGAGATTATAGTCCGTCTCTATCTTGTCTGTCTCCAGAGTTCGCGGGCAGCGGTTGGTCGTGGCTGATCGGATCGTTAGGTCTGCAACTGGAGAGGAGAAACTGAATACAATGACAGTAAGTGGCAATACCTTTGATCGTCTTCTAGAAGCAATCTATGCCCAACAGCGTCTATTAGAAGAGCTTGAAAGAGAGAATCGCGAGCTGCGCCAGCAGCTGCAAGATCTACGCGAGGGGCGAGGGATTTTTGTAGAGATTCTGGGGGTGCGCTATCCCCTGTCTGTGGTGGGGACGGTAGAGCGGCAGATCACCGCGCCTGCACCGGCGGTCGCTGCGCAGCCTGAATACATAGCCGTGCCGCCGTCATCTCAGTCGCTATCAGAGCGGCACGAGGAGCACCTCGGGAGTCAGGACCAGCGAGGGGTAACGTCGGCGGAGGAGCGCTCCGGGAAAATCGCGCAGATCAGGGCCTCGATTGGTCCGCTGGAGGCCCAGCAGATGGCTCGGTCTCTGCCCCCGGCCCAGGCACCAGCCTTAGAGGGGCCGCGGCTCTCCCCTTCGTATCTCGAAGAAATGTTACTTGATGAGTTTGCCGCCGCTGCCACAGGGCCGCTCGGGGCCTTTGCCAGCTCTGGTCCTGAAGCTGGATCAGCTGGACCCCAGAGTGCAGAACATCCACCTGAGCAAAGGCTGGCTCAAGGCGAACCAGCAGGCCCTGCACCTACGGCCCTCGACGAAGAAAGCAAGGCGGCCCTCAGACGTGAGCTGATGGGGAGCTTCCTGCTGGACTAAGCGCCAGCGCGGGTCAGAAACCCCTGCTTTTCACTGCTCCTGTGGAACACAACTGCCTGCTGTCCCTGGAAGGGGGGATCTCCTTCCAGGGACACGTCCTTCTGACCAGCTCAGCAGCTGGTTCTCCTCGCCTCTTCTCTTTGCTGTGTGTGTTTGCTCGCCTTTGATCCCCGGTAGTGATGGACGAACTACCGGCCAGTGCCGAACTGTCTGGGCAGACAGCGGCGGTAAGGCTAGGATGCCAGGCGAATAGTCGTGCTAGCGCTCTGCATGCCGCTGCCGGACTGGCCCATTATCAGGGTAAATTGCTGATCCTGCTGAGGAACACTAAAAGTGACCGTGCCGCCCTGGCCATTAGCTCCCTGGACGAAGGCCACGGGCAAGGTGCTATAGCTAGGGGCAATTCTGTCACCGTTGGCTGTCTGAAGACGGATATAATCGTACGGGGAGCCGGGGATCGCCGTCTGGGCCAGCGTATTCTCAACCGTCAGCGTCAGGGTCAAGAAGACCTTGCCCCGTGGAGCCTGCTGGCCCGCAGTGCTCCAGGCCAGCACTGCCCTGGTAACGGTCCAGTTCAGTCCGAAGTACTGCAGTTGTGTATTCAGCGTGACGCTACGGGGGGCGTAGCGTGAGAGATCCGGCTTACTCGTCAGAGGGATATCCATCTGGGCCTCATTGGCCGTGCCCAGGCGCAAGGTGAGCTTGCTGAGGGGGAGATTCAGAGGGACTGCAAAGTCCAGCAGATTGTTGCGGCTCGCCTGGGGAACAAGCGGGCCATTGGCAGTCACAAGCAACGGAGCCTCCGCGCCTTTTCCGGGCACGAGCAGATGGACACACTGATAAAGATTATACATAATTGGGCTGGCTGTCGGATTCTCCTCATGCAAGAAGATACGCAGCATCCCGTCTGCCGTAGCTTGTGGATCATCGGCGAAGGTCTGCGCCTGCTGAACGCGCTGGATCGTCAGGCGAGCGCTAGCATAAGTCACCGTCGCATTCAGTGTCAGCGTCGTCACTGGTCCCTGGGCGTGGCTTGGGAAACCTGGCACAGGGACACCGACGAAGCCAGCGACGATGTAGCCGAGGGCAACGAGGAGCACAAGGGCGAGTAGGACAGGAAGCAGCCAGCGCTGCCGTGGAAGGCGTCTGGCGAGCGGACGTGCTGCCATGACGGGCACCGCTGGCGCCTGCTGTCCAGATGCAGGCTGCGGTGGCTGTACGCTTAGGTAAGAGAAAGCCTCTTCCTCGCTCAGGCCACAGTTAGGGCAGAAACGCTGACCGGGTCTCGCCGGGGCGCCACAGCGAGGGCAAGACGACAATGGCGAATCCTGCGCCATAACCAAAGACTCCTTGGGTGGATACTCTCTCTGGGCTTGGCGTAGTGACAAAGGCGGGGGCTTCTCCCCCCGGCCTCTCGCTACCATTGTAGCATAACGCCTCGTAAAGACAGTGTAAATCAACCTTGCCCCAGAGTCCCATACCCGTGCATGTCCGTCCGGGTTCCCTGAATAGCAAGCGCCCGCCAGGCGACCAGGGGAAAGAAAGGGTCGCTACTGGGGAGAGAAGATGATATAATGGTGAGGACTTTTGGAGACTCGGCCATAAGCCCAAGCCACCGCCAACGCAGAGGACGCAGACAAGTATCAGCGGGCAAGCGCTAAGAGACATGAGGGGGTCAAGACCGGTGCCTGAGTTCAAAGTAGAAGCACCATTCGCACCAACCGGTGATCAACCGCAGGCCATAGCGGCTCTCGTCGAGGGCCTCAAAAAGGGTTATCGCATGCAGACGCTGCTCGGAGTCACTGGCAGTGGCAAGACCTATACGATAGCCAAGGTCATCGAGCAGGTGCAGCGACCAACATTAGTGCTGGCCCCCAATAAGACCCTAGCGGCACAGCTCTACAGCGAGTTCAAGGAATTCTTTCCAAATAATGCAGTAGAGTACTTTGTTTCTTACTACGATTACTATCAGCCAGAGGCCTATATTCCGCGCACCGATACCTATGTCGAGAAAGAGAGTCTCCTCAACGAAGAGATAGAGAAGCTTCGTCTCTCAGCAACCAGGAGCCTCTTTGAGCGGCGCGATGTCCTGATCGTGGCCTCAGTTTCCTGTATCTACGGCCTGGGCAGCCCGGAAGAATACGGGGAGGTAGTGCTCACGCTGCGCGTTGGTGAGGAGCGGCGGCGTGATAAAATCTTGCGCCATCTGACCGAGATTCAGTATGAGCGCAACGACACCAACTTTACTCGGGGGCGCTTTCGTGTCCGCGGAGATGTGCTGGAGATCTTTCCGGCTTATGAGGATGTAGCGGTGCGGGTTGAGTTTTTTGGCGATGAAATTGAGCGCATGACGGAGATCGATCCGCTGACTGGAGAAGTGCTGGGGAGGAGGCAGCGCCTGGACATCTACCCGGCCAAGCACTGGGTCACGACGCGTGAGCGTCTCAACTGTGCCATCGAATCGATCCAGGCCGAGCTGCAAGAGCGCCTGGCCGAGCTGGAGGCCCAGGGGAAGCTGCTGGAGGCGGCCCGTCTGAAGCAGCGGACGAATTTCGACATCGAGATGCTGCGTGAGACCGGCATCTGCTCGGGCATCGAGAACTATTCGCGGCACCTCTCGGGACGCGCCCCAGGTGAGCCGCCCTGGACGCTGCTCGATTACATGCCCGATGACTTTCTGCTGGTGGTCGATGAGTCGCATATTGCCCTGCCCCAGGTACGCGGCATGTACGAGGGCGATCGCTCGCGCAAGCAGGTGCTGGTGGACTACGGCTTTCGCCTGCCCTCGGCTCTCGATAATCGCCCGCTGACCTTCGCCGAATTTGAGCGCCAGATCAACCAGGCGATCTTTGTATCGGCCACGCCTGGCCCCTATGAGTATGAGCACAGCGAGGCAGTGGTCGAACAGATCATTCGCCCGACGGGCCTGGTTGATCCCGAGATCTTTGTGCGTCCAACGAGGGGCCAGATCGATGATCTGGTGGCTGAGATTCGCAAGCGGGTCGAGAAAGGGCAGCGCGCTCTGGTCACCACCCTGACCAAGAAAATGGCCGAGGACCTGGCCGACTATCTGCAGGAGCTAAACATCAAAGTCCATTATCTGCACTCGGAGATCGACACCATCGAACGCGTCGACATCCTGCGCGACCTGCGCCTGGGGGTATACGACGTGGTGGTGGGCATCAACCTCTTGCGCGAGGGGCTAGATCTGCCGGAGGTCTCACTGGTAGCGATTCTGGACGCAGATAAAGAGGGTTTCCTGCGCTCGGAAGGCTCGCTTATTCAGATGATCGGGCGAGCCGCGCGCCATGTTGAAGGCACGGTCATTATGTATGCGGATACCATCACTGGCTCCATGCAGCGGGCCATTGATGAGACGAACCGCCGGCGTCGCTTGCAGATGGCCTATAATGAGCAGCATGGGATAACCCCACGTGGTATTAAGAAAGAGGTTAAGACGCTCTCCGAGCGTATCAAGGCGATGAGTGGGACGGGGGGCGATGAGGGTCATCAGGAGCAGAAAGCTGCCTTGGCCCTGACGGGTATTCCCAAAGAGGAAGCTCTGCGCCTGATTAAGAATCTGGAGGCTCAGATGCGCGCCGCTGCCAAGCAGCTGGAATTCGAAAAAGCTGCTGAGCTGCGCGATCAGATCATCGAGATCCGGCGTGCGATGATTGAATAAGCCGGCCAGGCGTGCTCATGCGTCAGTCGCGTGATAGCTCATTACCTGGCCAGACGCATTGGCAGAAAGAGCAAGAGGGCAGAAGTACTTTCTGCGGCGCTCACTTTGCCAGGCCCCTATGCCTGGCTCGAAAAGAGCAAGTTATTTGCATGCGTGCCTGCTTGAAAGTCAGGCTTGCCGGAGTCCGGCACCACTACCTACCCGACCAGGGAGGAAAGGATTGGCAGTACTATCAGCTATGGCCCAGCAGAGTCCACATTGTCGGCAGCAGACCCAGCGCGGTCATCACGCAGCGACCCAGGAAGCCGGACAGTCTGAGCAATCCGAGCAATCTGAGCAGTCGGAAGAACGTCTCTTCCACGCCGATCGGTGGTGTTGTCCTCATCTGCCTCCTTGTTGGCGGCGGCAGTTAGAGGCAGGCAGAGCAGTAGCAAGTGACCACCACTTTGCTGAAGCTGATCATATTGCGTGCTGGCAGGAGGCAGCACGTTTCTTTGTAGCAAGCGCGGCATGTAGCACAGACATACAGCGACAGCAGCTCATCCTCAATAGGAACGACGCCATTGCTTACCCCGCGTTCCCTCAGCCGCTGAGAGCGGCGATACAGGAGGAAGCCCGCGACCTCACCATCAAGGTTCAGGTCTGGCCAGCTCGAAGGGGGCCGCAGCAGAGTTCCTGCGCCAGTGGCAAGGTCTGGCCTACCTCGGTCTCCGGCATGATCGTGATCAGGAAGCGCCAGATCCGCACGGCCTTAAGGAGAGGGCTGTTAGTGCTCAAGGCGTGGGTCTTTGACCAGGAGCCAATAACCAGCTTCCTCCTGGTACAGCGATTGAATGTTCTACTACCGCAGCTGGGCGGCCCACGGGATAGTGGGCGTGACCAGGAGAGGCCGCTCTCTACCGCGATGACCGCCTGGCGGATTGCCAAGCCTGAGCCTGAGCGACGCACAAGTGCAACGATCAACTGCGTCCACTGGACCAAGGCGGCCCACTTGCTGATGACCTGTCCTGCCAGCAGGGCCTGGCTCCCTCCACGCAAGCACCTTCGCGACCGACGCGCTGCGTGGCTGGCGGGAGCAACGTGGCTCTCTCGTTGCCAGGCTTGTTGAGCGCTGGGGAGCGGTGGCTCTGGGCTTCTGCGCCCCGGTTGATCCTTTTACCATGCAGCGCCCGCCATTCCTCCCCAAACTGCTGAGCTGATCTCTTTCCATTCGCTTGCTCTGGGGAACGCGTCTGCCCATGTCTCCCCAGCTGGTTCCAGCTGAGGGACTGGGCTGGCCAGTGATCGAGGCGCGCTTGCTTACAGATGGAGAGCAACTTAAGCTCAAGCAGAGTGATACTCTAACGATTGGGTTCGATTACTAGTTCAGATGAGGAGGCAGGCCAATGAAGCGGCTCCCCTTAGTCATCATCCGGGAGCTGGATGCATTTCTGGTTCAGCGTCGGCTCTGAGTTTCCTCTCCTGAGAGGAGAGAGCCAGCAGGCTGGGCCGCGACAGCAGTCGCCTTGTGGTTCCGTTGACCTGCTACCGTATAATATCACTTGTGCTCAAAACGGCACTTGAATTGATTGCAGCGAGTCGCTAACCTGGCAGTCTGGGCCGAGTAAGGGTGAAGACTCGCAGATTTCATACTTTTGATGTCTACAGGAGGAGTAGCCCGATGCTTGTGCATTTAATGCTGGAGTTGTACGGCTGCAAACGGGAACTCTTGACCAGTGAGCCGCTGCTCAGGCGCGTGCTGGACGAATTCCCGGCTCGGGTGGGGATGGAGAAGGTGAGTCCGGTGCACCTCTACGACATCGAGACACCGAATCCGCTCGACTCCGGCATGTCCGGCTTTGTGATCATTGCCCAGAGCCACATTAGCCTGCACGCCTGGCCCGAGTACGGCGAGGTCGATATAGATATCTGCTCCTGCAAGGAATTCAGCCAGGAAGATGCCATTGCCTATGCCAAAGAGATGTTCCAGACGGAGGATGTTGAGGCCCATTTTGTAGTCCGTGCCACGCGCTCACTGCGCCCGGACACACCTGATCCGGTGCGCTATGCCGAAGCAATGGCGGCCCGTCGTGCCAGGCAGGCAGCCCTGGGCGAATCCAGGTTGACGACGGAGGTGTCCTAAAGGCAAGGACAAGAGGCCGGGGAATGGCTCCACGGCCCTTCACCATCAGTCTCGTCCGGGTATCCATCCCGGCTGAGGAGCTATCTGCGACAAGTGGATAGCTCCTCGTTTTGTCTAATAGGTCCTGGCTTGTGGGGCTGAGGGAAGGGCTTCATCCAGCCAAGGAGGCCCGGCTTGTCTCCAGACCAGTTCGTCTGTTATCCTGAGAAAGTGCACGGCCCCAATTGGGGCTGTCTCATCTTGCGAGCGGGAGGAAGCAGCAATGGGCATGACGGACCCATCCAGCCCTGGAGCACCAGTGATGCGCCTGAGCTATGGCCCTTTGCCCCTGCACTTTGGCGAACTGCGTCTGCCGTCTGCTCCAGGACCTCATGCCGTGGCGGTGCTGATTCATGGCGGCTTCTGGCGCAATCCTTATGATCTCTCTCTCATGCACGGGCTGGCCGAGGATCTGACGGCCCACGGTCTGGCCACCTGGAATATAGAGTATCGCCGCCTGGGCGACGACGGGGGAGGCTGGCCAGGCACGCTGCAGGACGTCGCCCAAGCCGTGGATGCCCTGCGGCAGATGGCGGGGAGCTATCATCTTGACCTCGAACGACTCGTCTCTGTTGGCCATTCCGCTGGAGGACAGCTTGCTCTCTGGCTGGCGGCGCGGCCCCGCCTCGGACAGCGGGTCGCCGGCCCTGAACGGGCGCTGCTTGCCAGTGAGGAAGCCTTGCCCCTGCAGGGAGCAGTTAGTCTGGCGGGGGTCATCGATCTAGAGGCCGGCTGGCGTCGCCATCTAGGACGTGATGCCGTATCTGAGTTGCTGGGAGGCGGTCCTGATGATGTGCCGGAACGCTATCACCTGGCCTCGCCAGCGGCTCTGCTTCCGCTCGGCGTCCCCCAGATCTTGATCCATGGAACGGCAGATGATCGTGTACCTGTAGAGATCAGCCGCGATTACGCAGCCCGCGCCTGTGCTGTGGGTGATCAGCTCACACTTGTCGAGCTGTCCGGCGTTGACCACTTTGCTCTCATCGATCCCCATTCGTCAGCCTGGCAAACGACCCGCGAGCTGGTGCTCTCCCTCTCTCGCCGGAGCTGAGGCGGAGACAGTGCGTGAGCGGGGGCGATCGAGATGGGGAGCGCTGCGGCGGTGGTAAAATCTCTGGGACAAGCGATCAGCCTGGCCGCCAGACGCCCTCTCGTCGCGGCGCTCTCCTGGCTCAGCCCCGCTCGATCCAGCTCAGCTAAGAGGACGTGCGTTTCGCCCACAGGCCGGTTTGGGAGACGAAGACATCGTAGCTGCCATCAGCTGGGTTGAAAACGGCATTGCCGTAAGAGGCCTCCACGAAATTTGAGAGCCAGCTGCCCTGCTGATTGCGCATCGTCTGGAAGAAGTTATCATCGCCCCCGTTCAGGACCACGACCGTGTGCTTGGCATTCGCCTCCAGATTGGGATCGTCAAAGCGCCCCTCCAGGCGCGTCAGCTTGTAACCCGAATGAAGGCCCAGGACATTCAGCCAGGCCGGGTACTTAACGATGTCGCCTTGGAGCATCCACTCATCGCCAGCCACAATGTAGAAGTTATCCGAGAGCTGGCTGCCGTCCTGGCCATAGAGAATCAGCTCGACATTCATGGTGTGAGGCATATTGGCAACAGGATGAGCCCGGATCTGGGCTACCTTGATATCGCCGGTCAGTCCAATATAAGTCTGCATCAGCGAGGTCAGCCAAAGCAGCAGGATCGCGAACAACAACAGAACCAGCCCCCCAAGACCGTGGCCCACGCGATAGCGCCGTCGATAGCGAAAGAAGCGTCGGTGGGGATGGTCATACCAGCCGTGCTCCCAGGCTTCTTTCTCGCTGCGGTAGGGATGCTTTTGACGGTAGTAGACCTTCTCGCCACGGACCACGCCGTGGATGGCGTAGATAAGCAGGGCCAGGCCAAGGAGTGCGATGGCAAAAAGCAAGAGCTGCTGCCAGCCGAAGACAAAGGGTGTATTCATCGGGCCGTCCTTATCAATTCTGCTCCCCGGTATTGTGGGAAGGTTGCTTCCCTTCAGCCATAGGAAAACGCTTCTCTATCAGAAAACACGTCCTGCCGGGGGTTGTGGTTCTCTTCGAGAAGAATCTTACCGGGCGCGGTCGGGGGGGTCAAGTGACAGCAGATCGAGAAAAAGGACGGCGAGGAAGAGCGGGCCAGGCGATCGAGAAGAGAGTTGCCAGTGCCAGGCCGAAGGTCGGGACTGACTCCACAAGAGGAGAGTATAAGCTGGTCCGGTCGGCGCCGCCTGCGGGCAAGAGATTGCTGCAAGAGAACTGAGGTGGCAGCAGGCGCCGACACAGACCAGACAGGATAAGAGGACCACAATAGGCGCGAGCGAGTAAGCGGCCAGCTAGATCTCTGGGAGCAGCGCGGAGGGATGGCGCTGCAGGGCGCCGCAGGACTCGCGGATCACAAGACTGGTGGGCAGAACAATGCGCGGCGCCTCACGCGGCGACTCCTCGGCTGTGGCAGGCAGGGTCTGCCGTCGGCGTCGTGGCATTTGCTCCTGCTCGATCATCTCCAGGAGCAGTTTGATGGCCTGCTCGCCCATCGCGTGTACTGGCTGTCGCACGGTCGTCAGGGCGGGCCGCACATGGGCCGAGGCTGGATTGTCATCGAAACCGACCAGAGCCAGATCCTGGGGAATACGCAGACCGAGCGTTTCGGCAGCGGCGATCACGCCATAGGCCATGTAGTCACTGGCGGCAAAGATCGCTGTGGGCCGCTCGCTGGCGGGGCGCGAAAGGAGAGCAAGGGCACAGCGCTGACCGCCCGCAGGCATAAAATCGCCCTCCAGAACAAGCGAGGGGTCAACTTCCAGGCCCGCCTCCTGGAGCGCGTCACAGTAGCCCAGATAGCGCTCGTGGGAAACGCAGTATTTGAGCGGCCCCTGGATGTGAGCGATGCGCCGATGACCAAGCTCGATCAGGTGACGCGTGGCTTCGTAGGCGCCACGCCGATTGTCGGCCCCAATCCAGGGAATGCCCTCCGGCGGCGGACTCTGGTCATCAATGAGCACAACCGGAAAACCCTGGCGACGCAGCCGCGTCAGGTGCTGGCTGGATTGGCCCGGGAAGACGGCCAGCAGTCCGGCGGTCAGCCGCGTGGCGAGAATACGGTCGATGATCTTGCCACAGTCTCGCTCGTGATTGGAGCTGCTGATGCTGTAGAGCACCATCTCATAAGAGGTACTCTCGACAACGGACGCCACACTCAGCAGCAGTTCGGGGATCAATGGCCAGGTCAGAGCTGGCACCAGCACGCTGATCAGGGGATTGCGCCCAGCGGCTAGACCGGCAGCAGTGATGCTGGGTACAAAACCTTGCTCCTCAACAATACGTAGGATGCGCTCGCGCGTCGCCGGGTCGACATCCGGCTTGTTATGGAGGACACGCGAGACGGTGGTCGTGGAGACCTTCGCCAGGCGTGCAATATCGAGTATCGTAACTTTGTGGGCCATAGGTGTTTGCTTTTCGCCTCCGCTGCTTGTGGAACATAACTGCCTCAAGGCAGGCAGGCCGATGGAAACCTGCCCTCATGTCGTCTCTACTCTGCCGTGCTGCTCCGGGTTCCTGCGCTACTCTGTGAGAGATCACAGGTGACCTGCTTCGGTTACCTGCTTACGAGATAAGTATACCGAAACGCCAGCATAAGCACAAGCATCCCGACGGTTCCATCCTGCCTGCTAATGTCCCACTCTTGACAATCAGAAGTCTTCTTAATATATCTACTTTCGTAAACGATTACGGTAACGGTTGCAAAAGAAGGCAAACAACCTCATGCTTCTGTCGGTCGTCGGAGAGGCAATGCAGGGCCCGTCATAGTGCATGACGGGCTGGCAGACGGGCGAACGAGCAGAGCGGGCTGACGAACAGACAACCAGTAAAGAGAGAGCATGACCGGCAAGTGCATCTCCTCGAAGCTGGTCCAGCGCAGCTGGCTAAAGCTCATTGTCGTTGCCGCTCTGCTGCTACTGAATCTCTCCAGCATTCCCTCGGTAGAGGCCGAAGCATCCAGCCAGGAAGAGATTGGAGCCAGGGCTGCGACCACGGCGGTTGTGGTCGACATGCGCATAACGCCACGGCAGACGGTGAGCTTCTTGGCGCCTGTCGCCTTTGGCGTCAACGAAGCCGTCTGAGATGGGCATCTTCTTGCTTCCCAGGTGTCCGCCCTCCTACGAGCAGACGGCGTACCGGTCATGTGCCACCTGGATGGTTCGACCGCGGATGTCTTTCACTAGCCGAGCAAGACTATTGAGCCTGGCGATACCGATGCCGGACCAGTCACCGTTGACCGCTTCCGCTTCATGCAGGTCGTGCGCCAGTAGAAGCCATCCCCGTCATCACTGTCCACTACGGCGCTGGGACGTCCCAGGAGGCTGTTGCCTGGGTGAGGTATGCCAACGTCACCCATCACTATGATATCAAATTTTGGGAGATTGGCAACGAAGTCTATGGCAATGGGACCTGTGGAGCAGCGTGGGAATGACGTCTACGTTCCAAAGAGGACCAGAGGACCAGTGGCCTGTGCCATCAATGCATTGCCATTGATTCGCCTCGTGAAGGCGATTGATCCGGCCATCAAGGTCAGCATCGTGTTCTCCGGAGAGGAGAGCGTAGCTATCAGTCAGTATTAAGCAGTTCCGGGGTCCGGCAGCTCGTGCGCTGCTGCTCTCGCCCTACTGGCTCACCATGCTGGTCTTCCGACTGGTGACTGGTGCCCTCGTGGGGACGAGTACGGTGGGCAAAGGAAAAGGATCAGGCCGGCGTGTCAGGTCAAAGCCACGCTGGCGGCAGACCAGGCTGCAGGTAGCCGCTCTGAAACCTGGCAGTCCTCTTCTGAGGACTTCCGGCCAAATCAAATGAGCCTGGTGCGCCGTGACAGAAGCAGCCTGCTGCCGATCAGGGCTGTGGGAATGTGGTCTTCTCTCCCGCCAACGGAGGGTGAGACAGCGGTGGTCTCTGCCAGTTGCTGTCTCACCCCAGGCGGCTGGGCTTCTCCCCTCCGGCTTACTGGGCTGGCGAGAGCTTGCTGTTCAGGCCAGGGCCGCTTCCAGCCGTTCCTGCTCAACTGTGATGGGGCGTTTGAGCACGAAGAGCATACCTGTTGTCACCAAGGTGCCCACCACAATCGACAACAGATACTGCGGCAGATTGCCCACCACGCCTGGCAAGAACATGACCCAGATCCCGCCGTGAGGCACGTGAAGCTGGCAACCGAAGAAGGCCGAGAGTGCGCCGGTCACTGCCGAGCCGACCATAATCGAAGGAATAACGCGGAATGGATCATTGGCAGCGAAAGGAATGGCGCCTTCTGTGATGAAGGAGAGGCCCAGCACCCAGGCGGCTTTGCCAGCCTCGCGCTCGTCAGGAGTGAAACGATTCTTGAAGAGCAACGTCGCCAGAGCCAGCCCCAGAGGGGGCGTCATTCCGGCAGCCATAGCCGCGGCCATTGGTAGATAGACGGGGTTGTGGGCGTCGAGTAGCAGGCCTGTCGAAAAAGCATAGGCCGCCTTGTTAACCGGGCCACCCATGTCGAATGCCATCATCAAACCAATGATCAGCCCCAGCACGGCGGCATTAGCTCCCTGCAGATCCTTGAGGCCGTTGACCAGGGCCTGGTTCAGCAAGGCGACCGGTGTACCGACCACATAGAGCATCAGCAGGCCAACAATTAGTGAACCGAACAAGGGCAGGATCAACACCGGCATCAGTCCAGCGAGATTGCTGGGCAGGCGAATGCTGCGGTTCATCCAATAGACCAGATAACCAGCCAGAAAGCCGGCGATGATACCGCCCAGGAAACCCGAGCCGGTCAGGCTGGCCAGAACGCCGCCGATCATACCTGGGGCGATGCCAGGCCGGTCGGCAATAGAGTAAGCAATGAAGCCCGAGAGAATGGGGACGAAGAGCAGGAAGCCCGCCTTAGCGCCAATAACGAAGAGCGCCGCCCCTACCGACTGCAGCGGATTGGCACTGAAGCCAGTCGTCAAGGTAGTCAAATTGGAGGTATCGTAGAAGGCAATACGGTAACCAGCGATGGCAAAAGCCAGCGCGATCAAAATACCGCCTGCGACAACAAAGGGGATCATGTAGGAGACGCCAGTCAGGAGGTGCTTGTAAGGACCACGGCGGGCCTGAGCCTGCGCCGCCTTGGCCTGCTGCACTCGCGCCAGATAGCCGCTGCTCTCGCCGGACTCGGCCCTGGCTGCGCCGCTTGCGCTCGCGCTAACCTGACCAGCCGTAGCCGCGGCGCGGGCGAGCGCTTCGCGAATGACCGTCTGGCCGTCCTTGATGGCGGCGCTGGTGGAGGTCTCATAGACCGTCTTCGCGCTGAAGCGACGCAGGTCGACCTTGGTATCGGCAGCGATAATCACCACATCGGCGGCGGCGATCTCCTCGGGAGTCAGGGTATTCTGGGCTCCGACCGATCCCTGAGTCTCGACTTTGATCGTATGGCCTAGAGCCTCGGCGCCGCGCTGGAGACCCTCAGCGGCCATAAAGGTGTGGGCGATGCCCGTGGGACATGAGGTGATGGCTACAATCCGTGCCATGTGCGAACTCCTTTGTGTGTGCTAGGTGTCGACGAAACGACGCTGCTTCGTTGCTCCTACGTAGATAGGGGCTAAAACACTGACACTGCTCTTTTGGGTGCTGACTGGCCGCTGATCTGACAGCAAGGCACTGCTCGCCTGCGGCTCAGCCCATCCAGGCGAGGGAGAAGAGGCCGCGCAGGTCAGGTGAGCCAGGCAGCTATCTCAGGCTCAGAAGGCAGGGCGGTAACGATCATCGCCGCGGTTAAGCCTCCGGACCCACGGCTCATCTAATGAGCGGGGACCCAAGCCCGACCGTGGATGGAAACCCGGTACGGTGCTAGCCCTCCGCGCTGAGCAAAGCCAGCGGCGAAAGCCGCACGCGCTCACTGTAGTCCTCCAGCACTGCCGATGGCGGCAACGTCCCATCGAGGCGCGAAATACGAGCCAGGGCATAAGCTGTAGCCAGGCGCGCAGTGGCGGCCAGATCGAGGCCGCGCTGCTCGGCCAGCACCAAAGCTGCTACCATGGCATCGCCAGCCCCGACTGTGCTCTCTACCGTCACCGCTGGCGGCAGAGCCTGCAGAACCTGCTCGCCTTCCACAAAAAGCGCCCCTTGCTCGCCGAGCGAGACCACAACGCGCCGAATATCGTGCCGCAACAAGGAGCGAGCGGCCTGTGCCACCTCACTCAGGCTGGTTAGGGGCTGACCCACCAGCTGTTCCAGCTCCACCCGGTTTGGCTTCACCAGCGTAGGCCCGGCCAGGATACCTTGGGCAAGGGCCTCGCCGCTGGCATCGAGTACTGTTAGTCGACCCAGGGCCTTCAGACGCGCGATGAAGGTCGCGTAGAGGGAGCTAGGGACCGCTGGCGGTAAGGCTCCCGCCAGCACAAACCAGCGGCAGTCGGCTGCCAGGTCTTCGACTGTTTGCCACAGCTTGCTCAGGGCCTCCTCTGAAGGAGCCAGGCCCGGCAAATTGATATCGGTAGTCTGTCGTCGCTCCTCATCAACAATCTTGATGTCGATGCGGGTCTGGCCTGGAAGACGTACGAAGGCATCAGCGATGCCGCGCTCGGCAAAGAAGCGCTCAAAAACCGAGGCGTTCTCGCTTCCCAGAAAGCCTGTGGCAATCACTGGGCAGCCGCTCGCCGCCAGAAAGGCTGCCACGTTGATCCCCTTGCCGCCAGCCTGTAAGAGCATGGTCCGCGCTCGGTGGACGTGGCCCGGCTCCAAAGAAGCCACACGCACCGTCTGATCGATTGCCGGATTCAAAGTCACCGTTGCCACCTTCATAGGGCGTGTACCTCCTCTGCCGAGCGGCAGCCTAAAGCCCGCCGGGCCAGCTGCTGCAGTTCGACCAATGAGCGGCGACGGATCTGAGCTTTAATCGTCGCGATTGCGGGGATAGTCATGCTCAGTTCTGAGACGCCCAAACCGACCAGGAGGGCGGCCCCCAGTGGCTCGCTCGCCAGGCCGCCACAGACGCCCACCCACTTGCCGGCAGCGCGTGCTGCCTCCACCGTGTGCGCAATCATCCGCAGCACGGCGGGATGAAGCGCGTCGGCCTGGCGCGCGAGTTGGGGATGGAGGCGATCCATCGCCAGCGTATACTGTGTCAAATCATTGGTACCGATCGAGAAGAAGTCGACCTCCGCGGCGAACTCCTCGGCCAGCAGCACCGCCGAAGGCACCTCGACCATCATGCCCAACGGCAGCCGCGGCGCGTTCAACTCGCGCCGTACGCGCTCGGCATAGTCGCGGGCCTGGGCAAAGTCCTCCAGCGTTGCAATCATCGGGAACATAATACTGATCGGCCCACAGGCGGCGGCGCGGTAGAGCGCGCGCAGCTGTGTTAGAAAGAGGTCTGGATAGGCCAGACACAGACGAATGCCGCGTAGACCTAAGAAAGAAGAATCTTCGGCGGACAACTCCAGATAGGGCACCTGCTTATCGCCGCCGATATCCAGCGTTCGAATGATCAGTGGGCGCCCGTTCAAGGCGCGGGCCATCGCGCAGTACGCCGCGTACTGCTCATCCTCCGAAGGAGGAGCGGCCCGTCCCAGGAAGAGAAATTCCGTGCGCATTAAACCGACGCCCTCCGCTCCAGCGGCCAGGGCCTGGGGAACCTCCTCAGCGCGGTTGATATTGGCCGCGATCTCCACATGGTGACCGTCGCGGGTGACTGCCGGAGCAAAGCGCTGGCCCTGAGCCGCTTCCTCTTGCTGTTGCAGCTGCACCTGCAGCGTCCGTGCCTCAGCCAGATCGGCCTCGCTGGGCTTCACGTAAAGTCGTCCGTTGAAGCCATCGAGAATAGCTGGCGTTCCATCGGCGAGTGCCAGCACCCCCTCACCAGCGGCCACCACCGCCGGTATGCCCTGGGAACGAGCAATAATGGCTGTATGCGATGTTGGGCCACCGCGCGCCGTGCACAGACCCTGCACGATGTCCGGGTCCAGAGCTGCCGTATCCGAGGGCGTCAGATCGTCTGCCACCAGTATCACCGGCCCACTGCTGGGGAAGGCCCCTGGGGCACTCATACCGAGCAGGTGGCGTAACACTCGCTCGCCGACGTCGCTCAGATCGACGGCGCGTCCCGCCAGCACCGGATCATCAAGCTGCTGCAGCTGATTCACGCGCCTACTGATGGCCTGTTGCCAGGCCCAGGCAGCGCCGTGCCCGGCGTAGATGAAGCGGACCGCCTCTTGAATCAGCTCAGCGTCCTGCAGAAACTCACGATGGGCGCGGAAGATCGCGGCCCGGCTCGAACCGAGGCGCGCCCGCACCTCCTCGTAGAGCTGATCCAGTTCGGCCTGTGCACTATCGAGGGCGCGCTGGAGGGCCAGCCCCTCGCTGGCGGGATCGCCCGGCTGATCGAAGACCTCTAGACGCTCGCGGCGATAGCGCTGCAGCGGCGCAATCGCCAGACCGCCAGAGGCTCCGAGGCCGCTGTAGATGGCTGCCGCTGAGCGTGGAGCCCAGCGAGGGACAGCGCCTGGAATCTGCTCATCGCGGGCTGGTAGCGGCTCCAGCTCGTCGCCCAGGCCAGCGGCGATGGCCTCTTGCAGAGTGGCCAGGGCCTGGGCCGCATCGGGGCCTTCTGCTGAGACCCGGATGGTGGCGCCGCGCTCGGCCCCCAGCTGGAGCAGCGCGATCAGACTCTTGCCATCAGCGACACGCTCACCGTAGCGCACCCGAATCGCTGCCTGGAAAGCGCGGGCCAATTCCACAAAGTGTGTCGCCGGACGGGCGTGCAGCCCGGTCCGATTCTGAATCACCGCTTCAAAAGATGTAGCGTAGTCAGCCACGGTGCTTGGAGCGGCGGGCCGTTCGCCGGTGAGAGCCTCGATAATATCTCGGGGGTCGGTCGTGTGGATCAGGCGCTCGACGGCAGCCATGTCGCCAAGCACACGCGTCAGCCGCCGCAGCGCATCGATGTGCTCATCGGAGCGAGCGGCAATGGCCACTACCAGGTGGACAATTTCGCCGGGGTTCCAGGTTACGCCAGCAGGTAGCTGCAGCACAGCAATCCCGGTATGGTGAATCAGCTCCTGATCGCGGGGCAAGCCGTGGGGGATGGCAATGCCGTTGCCAAGATAGGTGTTGGCGACCTGCTCACGCTGCAACATACTGTCAATGTAGCCTGCCTCGATGCAGCCACTGCGCACCAGGAGGTCGCCCGCCTGGCGAATGGCTCCTTGTTTGTCCTCGGCCTGCGCCTGCAGCCGAACTTGCTGCTCAGTTATGCGAATCATCGTTGCCTCCAGGGGGAGAGGAGCCAGGGCATACACTCTGTCTTATTTGTAAACGATTACAATAGTTTTGTCAAGTGGTCCCCCTTCTTCCGCGGCTTGAGAAGCCCAGAAATTGGCTTTTTTGGCCGGAAAATGGCAGAGTATTTTGTAAACGATTTCAATATGATTACCGAAATGGCCGTATGGTGATATGCCGAGATACAAAATTGTGGTATAGTAAGATTCAAATTGACTGGAGTGAGTCAGTCAGCCAGCAAGCAAGCCCATCACCGAGAGGCATTCGGAGAGCGTGCATGGCGAGCATCAAAGAGGTAGCCAGAGCGGCGGGCGTATCGACGGCCACCGTTTCGCGGGTGTTGGCCAACAGTCCGCACGTGCGTCCGGCGCTGCGCGAGCGTGTACTGAAGGCTATCAAGGAGCTAGAGTATCGTCCCAATCTCATTGCGCGCAGCCTGCGTGCTCAGCAGACCACGACTATTGGCCTGATTGTCTCAGACATTCGCAATCCTTTTTTCACGGCCATCAGCCGGGCCGTCGAGGATACTGCTTACGAGGAAGGCTACAGTCTGATTCTCTGCAACACGGACGAGGACCCCAAGAAGGAGAGCATTTATCTCAATGTGATGCGTGATGCCAACGTAGCGGGCGTCATCCTCTCGCCGACCGGGCCGACGGCGGCGGGGTTACGCGAACTGGAGGCGGGTTTTGCGGTGGTGGTCATCGACCGCTCGATTCCTGACGCTGACGTTGATATGGTCTTACTGGACAACGTTGATTCGGCCTATCGCCTGACCCGACACCTGCTTGAGAATGGCTATCAGCGTATTGCTGCCATCTGCGGGGAGCGCAGTACCACGGGGAGAGAGCGCTGTGCCGGCTACGAGCAGGCATTGCGAGCCTATGGGCTGCTGCCGACAGCGGAGCTGGTGCGCTTTGTGCCGCCGCAGATTGAGGCTGGCTATGCGGCGGCCCTGCGACTGTTAGATCTGCCTGAGCCGCCGGAGGCCCTGCTCACGACCAATAGTCTGCTGGCGGCGGGAGCCTTGGAAGCGATCCGCGAGCGCGGGCTGCGTATTCCCGATGAGGTAGCGCTCGTCACCTTTGATGAGACCACCTGGGCCTCGCTGGTCCAGCCACCGATTACCCTGATTGAGCAGCCGACGTATGAGATTGGCAAGACGGCTACCGAACTGCTGCTACAGCGGGTGGCTGAGCCGGAGCGTCCGACGCGACGCGTTATTCTTAAAGGCCGCCTGTTGGTTCGCGGCTCTAGTGCGCCGCGCGTTCGTTGTGGTTGAGAGCGGCGGGCCTGAATTGCTGGTAGGGAAGACTATATCTTAAAAGGAGAAGAGGGGCGGCCATGCGCTATCTATGGCCTGATTATGTCTATACGTCCCGCGGCTGGCAGCGCGATCTGCTAGTGGCCCTGGGTGAGGATGGGCGCCTTGCGGGACTGCAGCCACGTTTTGCCGATGGGGTGACCTTCACCTTGCCGGAAGGGGCTGTATTAGAGCCGCTGCCGGGCAAGGCCCTGCTGCCTGGCTTTGTGAATGTCCACAGCCATGTCTTCCAGCGCGCGCTACGTGGTCAGGCTCAGCGGCCTGTAAGCGGGCGTGATACCTTTTGGAGCTGGCGCCAGGCGATGTATGCCGAGGCCCAGCGCCTCGACCCTGAACGTCTTTACACGCTGGCCCGGGCTACTTATCGCGAGATGCTGGCTGCCGGCTACACCACGGTTGGCGAGTTTCATTATGTGCACCATCAACCCGATGGTCAGCCCTACAGTCCCCCCAATCTCATGGCTGAGGCTCTGCTCCAAGCAGCCCGTGAGGCAGGCATTCGTCTGGTGATCTTGCTTGCCGCCTATGCGCGCAACGACTTTGGCCAGCCGGCCTTAAAGGAGCAGCGCCGCTTCTGCGATTCCTCGGTCGCTGCCTATCTGGAGCGGGTCGAGGCCCTGCGCAGTCAGGGAGCCTCCGTCGGACTGGCGCCGCACTCGGTGCGAGCGGTTCCCGAGGACTGGCTGCGCGCCATTGCCGCCTACAGCCGGCAGGAGCGGCTGCCGTTGCATATCCATGCCGATGAGCAACTGGCAGAGATCGAGAGCTGTCTGGCGGCTTGTGGTTGCCGCCCGCTGGAGCTGCTGGCACGCTGCGAGGTGCTTGGGCCGCTGACCACTGTCGTTCATGCCACGCATGCCAATCAGCAGGAGCTGGCTCTCCTGGCCAGCTCTCAGGCCAGCGTTTGCCTTTGCCCGACGACCGAAGGCGACCTGGGCGATGGCATTCCGCCGTACCGTGACTTCCTGGCGCAGGGCATCCCCCTGGCCATCGGCTCCGATAGCAATACACGCCTTGATCCATTCGAAGAACTGCGCTGGGCAGAGTACACGGCGCGTCTGCGCTATGGCGAGCGGCGCGTGCTCGTGGCTGAATCAGAGGCCTCGCCCGGGGCCTATCTCCTGGCCTGTGGCTGTGAGCATGGAGCGGCGGCCCTGGGGGTCGAAAGTGGGCGCCTTGAACCCGGGCGCCTGGCTGATCTCGTGGCCATTGATCTGGAGCATCCCATGCTCCAGGGCTGGACAGTCGAGAGTCTGCTCGATAGCCTCTTCTTCGGTGCTTCGGCGGAGGTTGTCAGTGCTGTCTGGGTAGGGGGAAGGCAGGTCTATTGCCGCTGAAATGAATGCCCCTCTTCTCCCGGAACGCGAGTGGCAGCTATAGACGATTGCCTGTGGTGGTAGCTCAGTCGGGTCAGCGCCGCCTTGGCGGTGATCTGGCAGCCTGGCTGCTCATCGATCTCGTCGCTATTAGGCTGCTGACAGGCCTGTACCTTCTGGCGGCCCGGGCTGTGGCCTGATCGCTCTCTTCTTCTGGAAGTGGAGGGGCTTCTATGCTATTTTTTTTGACCTATTATATCTTAATATTGTTGAGAATATGATTTTGGAAAATTGTAGCTGTGAGATCGTTTTGTGCTGATTCTACGTTGCGCCTGTTCGCTATAGCCGACTGCGGAGAAATAGCGTCTGGCCATATCCCACCTGATCTACTCTCCCTGTTCAGGATAGTTGACTGTCTGGCTAACGCGAAGGCTGGATGGAGCGCAGGGGCGGTGGCATAGCCGTAGACCAGTCCCTGCGCCTCACTTCCCATAATCACCGGCTCTCGCTCGCTGGCACGCGGTTAGTCACTCAGCCGCTGCGGGTGTATCGACATTGCTGTCGGGTAGAGCCTGGCTGCTGGAGCCGAGTTCAGTGGGTGGTGAAGAAACCAGCAAGCGTGGGCGGGAGCGGCGTGGACGCTCACCGGGTTTAGGCTCCAGGACCGGATAACTCTCCAGCAGGCGCAGCGCCTCAGCGACAGCACGCTCCAGCTGTGGATCGCGCTGGCTAGCGTAGTCCTGGGGAGCGATATCCACCTCGATATCGGGATCGGTGCCGTAATTCTCGACATTCCAACCGACGTCTTTGAACCAGAACGCAAACTCCGGCTGTGTCGTCCGTGTCCCATCGACCAAGCGATGGCGGGGGCTGATACCAATCACGCCGCCCCAGGTGCGTTTCCCGATCAGCGGTCCCAGGCCCATCAGCTTAAAGCAATGGCTAAAGATATCGCCGTCCGAGCCAGCCTGCTCATTGGTCAAAGCGACCATTGGGCCGCGCGGTGACTCCGGAGGATAGGGGACAGGCTGTCCCCAGCGTGGAAAATCGTAGCCGAGGCGGCGGCGCGCCAGCTTCTCCAGCAGCAGCGGTGAGACATGGCCGCCACCATTCCAGCGCACATCGATCAACAGGGCCGGGCGATCATACTCATTCAGGTAGCTGCGATGGAACTCCGCATAACCCTCAGCTCCCATATCGGGGATATGGATATAGCCTACGCGTCCCTCCGAGAGCTGATGCACCAGGCGTCGGTTGCTTTCGACCCAATCGCGATAGCGAGCGTAGCGCTCGCTGGCCAGAGCCTTCACGGTGATCGTGCGCACCTCGCCGGTGGCTGCGCTCTCGATCGTCAGCTGCACCTCATTATGGGCCTGATTAACTAGCAGCTCCTCGGGACTGCGCTGTGGCCCGACGCGCTGACCGTTGATCGCCAGTACCGCATCGCCCTCGGCCACGTTGAGCCCGGGCGAGGTCAACGGAGAAGTAGCGCGGCTATCGGAGGGATCGCCACGCACAATGCGAGCGATGCGGTAGCGCTCGTGCTCAGCGTCGTAGAGCCAGTCGACGCCAAGGAAGCCTTGTCGATACTGCGGTCCGTGGCGATACTCCCCGCCCATCTCATAAGCGTGAGACGTGCCCAGCTCACCCTGTAGTTCCCAGAGCAAATCGGACAGTTCTGAACGCGAAGCCACACGTTCCAGCAGGGGAGCATATTGGGCATGAATGGCTTCCCAGTCGATGCCTGACATATCCTCATCCCAGAACTGTTCGCGTTGCAGACGCCAGGCCTCATCGAACATCTGGCGCCACTCGGCAGCTGGCTGCACCGACACCTTCACGCGACCCAGATCCAGCCAACCCGTTTCACGGCTTGCCCGCTCCCCGTTCTCTCCTTTGGGAGCCTTCTCGCCGGCCTTAACCACGCGCAGGCGCTGACCGGAGCGATAGATCAGCATGCGCCCATCGCGCGCCAGCTCAAAATCATCGACGCCATCGATCAGCCACTCATACTTATGGTTCTCCAGATCGTAGCATTCGATGTGACCACGGACCGGCGGTGTCTGGCCATCAGTCTGACTGTGCAGCGCTCCCTCGACCGGAAAGCTCAGGAAGAGGGCTTTCCCCTTCATACCGCGGATCTTGCGATAGCGGCCCTCTGGCACGGGGAAGGGTAGCACCCGCTCTGTGATGCCCTCCAGATCGATAGTCATGGGGACAGGACGGCGCTGGCTCTCTTCGCCGTTCTCCTCCTCGCCCTCCTCCTTGGAGTCTCCTCTGGGCGCGCCCTCGGTTCCCGTGGGGCCAGCCCGCTTCTCCTCTTTCTCGCGCCCATTCGGCTGTGGCGCCCGTGGCTCCGGCACAAATGGCGAGCGCTGGTCACGGCGCAGCATAATAGCGTAGGGCTTCACTCCGCGTGGAAAATTCAAATCGAACTGCAGAGCATCGTAGACTGGATTGAAGATGCGGTACCCCAGGAAGTAGAGAAACTTCCCCTCGGGATCAAAGGAGGGCGCCACGTCATGTAGCACTGGACGCGTAGCCAGGGCCAGTTCGCCACTCTCCAAATTGCAGAGTTTGATGGCCGTTTGCTGGGCGCTGGAAGGAAAGCTGTAGGCTAACCAGCGCCCATCGGGTGACCAGGCCACATGTTCGATCTGACCGAACGGGCTGCGATCGAGCAGACGGGCACGACCCTCGACCAGATCGACCACTAGCAGCTCATTGCGGTGGTTCGAGATTGCCACCTCGTCGGCGACCGGCGAGACCTCGACGGTCAGTGCACGCCCAAACTCAATCTCGGCGTAGAGACGAGGCTCAGCAGCGTCCTCGGGATCAAAGACCACCAGCGCTTCGCGTCCGATGGCATCGCAAACTGCTACCAGGCGCCGCCCATCGTTGAGCCATTGCAAGAAGCGATAGCGCACACCATCAGGCTCGCCGTACTGAATGACCGGTCCTTCCCAGTTGCCGAAAGAGAACGCCTTGCCACGGGTTGTCACCGCTATCATATGCCCCTGGGGATGGAGGGCATAGGTATCGAGATAGTGAGCCGCTGACACAAACTTACGATTGCGCTGTGTACGCTGGCTTGGGAGCAGCACCTCCAGGCGGCGTGTCTGGTTGCTCTCGGGATCGAACAGATACAGATCGGCTCCGGCATGATAGACCAGGCGCTCGCCATCGCTAGCGAGATTACGCGCGTAGAAATCCTCGTGGTGCGTGTGACGACGCAGGTCCTCCCCTTCGGGAGTGCATGAATAGACGTTACTGATTCCCTCGTGATCGGAAAGGAAGTAAATGCGCTCGCCCACCCAACAGGGAGAGCTGATGTTCCCGTTGATGCGCAACAGACGTTCGAAGTGCCCGCTCCCTTCGCGGTCGCACCACAGATGGCCGACGGTGCCACCGCGATAGCGCTTCCAATAAGCTGCCTCGCGGATGTTGCGACCGAGAACGATGCCGCCACGAGGACCGAAAGAGATCTCATTAGCGGCGCCGTAAGGAAGCTGGCGCGGTAGACCGCCGGCGGGACTGACAGCGTAGAGCACTTCATAGTGCAGGCTCATTTGACCGGCGCTGCTGGCATAGAGGATGGCGTCGCCCGTTGGAGTCCAGCCCAGGACCTTACAGGAGGCGGCTTGATACGTCAGGCGGCGGGCTGGTCCCCCTGCCGCTGGCATCAGAAAGACCTCGCTGGGACCTTCCTCGTGACCAACAAAAGCAAGCTGGGTGCCATCGGGAGAAAAATGCGGGTGGCTGATCGCGCCCATGCCTGCCGTCAGGCGTTCGGCGCGTCCACCCTCGCTCGAAACGAGCCACAGGTCGTCCTCGGCCACAAAGACAATCTGATCGTGGTAGATCGTAGGGAAGCGCACATATCCCTGGGAAGGCATATTCTCTCCTTTAGTTGGGTCAGGAATCAATCGCTGCTGAGTCCTCTGTATGGCAAAAGAATGGCGTCTAGCGCCTTGGCCATATTATATGAGATGAGCTATACTACTGTGCAGTAGTAGAGAGACTCTAGTGAAGCTACTAGGAGCATTCTAGCATAGATTGCTTCAATTGTCGAGTTTTAGCTGAGTGACGAATGACCGTGGGTGGTCAGCAGCGCAGCCTCAGGCTGGGCAGAGGAAGCGAATGGGCGGGCGTCTTGTGGGGAGCATAGCTTGTGTGCGGGGAGAAGCTCGTGTGGGTGATAGGGGCGCTAGAAGAAAACCGGCGGCAACCTGCGCAGGCTTGCTCTTGCCAGAGTGGAGGAAACATGTTAATCTCAGCGTAACAATGCACACCATCACCACCGGGGCAGGCATCCATCACAGATCCACAGAGGAGAGTGTATGACGCAGACAGCACAGGGGAAAAAAGGAGGTTCGCAGAGACAGCGCCGTCCGGGGCAGCGCCAACAAGAGCGAATCAGAAGGCAGGTGCGGCGTCGGAGGCGTCAACAGCTCATTATCACCAGCACTGTGACTCTTGTCATCATTGCCCTGGCCGTGCTGGGCTTTTGGCAGTATCAGCGTGTCAGTGCTCAGCAGGCCGTCTCACACGAGGCCACAGCGACCGCCGTCAGCAAGGCTCATGCCAACGCTACGGCGACGGCGCTGGCGCGCAACTGCTTCATCGATAGCAGTGCTTCTATGCAGGTGCCCTCGATTTACAGCGCCACGGCTACCCCGACAGCGGGGCCGGCGACCTCGCCAGCGGTCAATGGAACGCCAGTGGTCAAGAGCGATGGACTCAAGTATTTTGACATCCGCACGGGCAGCGGTACAGCGGCTAAGAACGGTTCTACCCTGGAGGTGGAATACGTCGGCTGGCTGGCCAATACCTGCAAGAAGTTCGATAGTTCCTATGATCGCAACGGTCAGCCGTTCTCGTTCACGCTGGGCAAGGGCCAGGTCATTAAAGGCTGGGATGAGGGTCTGGTTGGGGTCAAGCCGGGGACGATTCGTCGCCTCTACATTCCGGCGAAGCTCGGCTACGGCAATCAGGCGCAAGGCTCGATCCCGGCTAACTCGGACCTGATCTTCGATGTCATCGTGCTCAGTGTGAAGTAGCCTGAGCAGCCTCGCCGGCTGGCCGCTGGCAAGCTGCCGCGGTCAGCCTTAACAAACACGGTAGTGCGGCGCAAGCCACTGAGGGATGGGAAATGATGGATGAAACAGAGCTGCTGGCGCTCTTTGAGCGTCTGGGAGTTGTCTCGAAAGGGCACTTTGTGCTGACCTCGGGTCGGCACAGTGACGAGTACTGGGAGAAGTTCCGCCTGTTGGAGTGGCCACGGGTCACGGAGCGCCTCTGCGCCGAGATGGTGGCTCACTATGCTCTCGAAGAGATCGAGGCCGTGGCTGGTCCCACCACTGGTGGGGCGTTATTGGCCCAGGAGGTAGCGCGTCAGCTTGGGACGCGCTGCCTGGTGGTAGAGCCGGCTACCGGTGGTGGGCGTGAGCTGCGCCGTGGCTTTAGCCTGCGGCAAGGCGAGCGCGTCTTAGTGGTTGACGATGTCCTGACGACAGGGCTGTCGCTACAAGAGACGCTGCAGGCCCTGCTGGTCTATGAGCCGACGGTCGTTGGCATTGCAGTCCTGCTGGATCGTAGTGGCGGCGTGGCGGCAAAGCAGTTGCCTGTTCCTTGCCAGGCGCTCCTGACAGTGACGGCACGGACCTATGAGCCAGGTGCCTGTCCTCTCTGCGCTCAGGGGCTGCCGTTGACGAAGCCTGGTAGCCGTGGCCTGCACGCTCCTGGAGGGAGATCATCATGAGCGGGCCGAGCTTTCTGGAGAAGTGGCAGCAGGCGAGCAGCGAACGCCAGAGTCTATTATGCGTTGGGCTTGATCCCGAGCTGGATCGCTTGCCGGCACCGCTGCGAGGGAGAGGCCCGGAGGCGCTGGTACGTTTCTGCCGTGAGATCGTAGAGGCGACTTTACCTTATGCCTGTGCCTACAAGCCGAACCTGGCTTTTTTTGAGGCGTTGGGACCGCAGGGGTGGTCGCTGCTGCGCGAGGTACTGGCGGCCATTCCGCCGCAGGTGCCGGTGATTGCCGATGCCAAACGCGGTGATATCGGGCACACGGCCCGCGCCTATGCTACGGCCATTTTCGAGCAGCTTGGCTGCGATGCCGTGACGGTGCAGCCCTATCTTGGCTACGATGGCGTGCAGCCCTTTCTGGCCTATCATGAGAAGCTGGCCTTTGTGCTCTGCCGCACTTCGAATCCAGGGGCCGGTGATTTTCAAGATCTGCTGGTGCAGTCCGCCTCTGGTGAGGCGCAGGCCAGGCCGCTCTATCTGGCGGTAGCGGAGCGTGTGCGTCAGTGGCAAGAACGTCATGGCAATTGTGGGCTGGTGGCTGGGGCAACCTATCCGCGCGAGCTGGCGGCCATTCGAGAGCGCTGCCCGACCTTGCCGCTGCTGGTGCCCGGAGTGGGAGCCCAGGGAGGCGAACTAGAGGCGGCGGTACGAGCCGGCCTGGATGAGCATGGTGGGGGGATGCTGATTGCAGTCTCGCGGGCTATTCTCTATGCTGATGGAGGAAGCGACTACGCGCTGGCAGCGGGCGAGGCGGCGCGGCGTCTGCGTGCTGCGATTAACCAGGCAAGAGGGAGCTAGATGCGGCTCACGGTCGAACTGGCGGCGGGACGCAAGAGCAGTCTGCTGCTGCGTAATCCGGTGATGTTAGCTGCCGGAACCTGTGGTTACGGCCTGGAGTA
The DNA here is from genome assembly GCF_008974285.1 of Thermogemmatispora aurantia. Lineage (GTDB taxonomy): Bacteria > Chloroflexota > Ktedonobacteria > Ktedonobacterales > Ktedonobacteraceae > Thermogemmatispora > Thermogemmatispora aurantia. The sequence goes on from NZ_BKZV01000007.1 coordinate 180,389, forward strand.
TGCCAGGATTGCTGAGATCGAGCGCCTGGGGGCCATTGTCAGTAAGGGAACGACCTTGCGCCCGCGACGGGGCAACGCGCAGCCACGCACGCGCGAGGTCGCGGCGGGCTTGCTCAATGCCATTGGACTACAGAATCCTGGTATTGAGACCGTGATTCGTCGATATGCCCCAATTTGGTCCACCTGGCAGACGCCGGTGATTGTCAACATTGCGGGCGAGACGGTTGAGGAGTTTGCCGAGCTGGCGCAGCGGCTGGAGGGGGTGCCGGGGGTGGCGGGTATTGAGGTCAATGTTTCTTGCCCTAATGTGCGTGCCGGGGGCCGTGTCTTCGGCGAGAGTCCTGAAGCGGTGGCCGCGGTCACGGCGGCAGTCCGTCAGAGCACGACCTTACCCGTGATTGTCAAGCTCTCGCCTAATACTGGCGATGCGCGTCCGACCGCTCTGGCGGCGGCTGAGGCTGGGGCCGATGCGGTTTCTTTGATCAATACGCTGACAGGAATGGACATCGATCTCGAGGCCCGTCGCCCATTGCCGGCCCACGGAACCGGCGGGCTGTCCGGGCCAGCCATCAGACCGCTGGCTTTGCGCATGGTCTACGAGGTGGCCTGTGAGTTACGCGAGCGGCAGCCGGGGGTGGCAGTCATTGGCATCGGCGGGATTACGTCAGCCTCGGACGCGCTGGCTTTCATCATGGCCGGGGCGGTCGCTGTGCAGATCGGCACGGCTAACTTTGTGAATCCGCGTACAGGCGTGCTCGTGCTGGAAGGGATTGAGGCTTTTATGCGAGCGCACGGCATCGAGAATATTGCCGAACTGGTTGGGGCCGCCCTCCCGTAAGTCCTGCTCTGCCGAGCTGAGCAAGCTAGAGTGGGGCGGCGCTCCTTCTTTATGGAGAGCTGAGCGAGCTGGCGTCTGCTCTCCCGCCGTATCTTTGGGCTGTTCCAGCTTCTTGGATGCCGTCGAGGGTCAAGGAGCTGGCACTTTTTTGGGGAGGGATAGGACCGGCGGGAAGAGCGGCAAGGCCAGGGTCAGGGCGAACGCTCAAGAGCGTGCGCGCTGTTGGAGCAGGTGCCAGCAGGCCTCGGCAATCATCCAGTCTTCCTGTGTCTGCACGACCAGCACGCGCACGGCTGAGTGAGGACTGGCGATGTCGGCGTCGCCACCCGGGTCGGCGTTACGAGTGGGGTCAATGGCGAGGCCGAGGAAGCCCAGCGTTTCGCAGGCGGCGGCGCGTACTTCGGGGGCGTGTTCGCCGATGCCGCCAGTGAAGATCAGGGCGTCGACGCCGCCCAGGACGGCCAGCATGGCGCCGATCTGCAGGCGCAGGCGATGGATGAAGGTGTTGAAGGCCAGCCTGGCCCGCCGATTCCCTTCGGCGCGTGCCTGCAGAATGGTGCGCATGTCTCCCGAGAGACCAGAGATGCCCAATAGGCCCGATTCACGGTTGAGAATGCGGTCAAGGTCGTCTGCGCTATAGCCGCTGTGGCGCAGGAGGTAAAGGAGCAGGCCAGGATCGATGGAGCCGGAGCGCGTGCCCATCATCAGCCCTTCCATTGGGGTGAAGCCCATTGTGGTTTCGATGCTTTCGCCTCCCAGAATGGCGGCCAGCGAGCAGCCGTTACCCAGGTGGCAGGTGATAAGGCGCAGGCTGGCGAGGTCGCGCCCCAGGAGCTGGGCGGCCCGGCGCGCGCAGTATTGGTGGCTGAGACCGTGGAAGCCGTAGCGGCGCAGGCCCTGGGCGAACCATTCGTAGGGTCCAGGGTAGATTTGGGCTGGTAACGGCATGTGGCTGTGGAAGGCGGTGTCGAAGACGGCGATCTGCCTCGCCTGGGGAAAAGCTTCTTCGACGGCGGCCATTGCTTCGAGGCTGGCGCGGTTGTGGGAAGGGGCCAGTACCTGCAGGCGCTCGATGGTGGCTTTCAGTTCTGGGGTGATCAGCGCTGGCTCGCTATAGTGCGCGCCGCCGTGGACGACGCGATGCCCTACGACTCCGATCTCTTCGCCCCGGTCGATGCTGTGTGTTGCGCCGTGGCTGAGGCTGTGCAGGATGTGTTTGAGGACCGCAGGCCGCTCACTGGTAGGAAGGGTCTCGCGCTCTTCTTGCCCGCTGGCGCTGCGAATGACCAGTTCGGTTTTGCCCGGCTCGTGCGACCAGTCGGCGCTGGCTTCCCATATGGGTGGTGGTGCCTCTGCTGGTAAAGGGGCCTGCACTTCGTATAGTCTGGTCTTTTGGCTGCTTGAACCGGCGTTGAAGACGAGGATTTTCATGTCTTGCTCTGTCCTTTCTGCGGCTCTCTCGGACGGCGGATTGCTCGCCTGGCTCACTGTTTCTTCTTCTATTATCTGTTACGGAAGTCGACCGTGCACAGACACTGGCACATCACAAAACTGGCACCGTGGGCCAGCTGTGAGGGGCTTCCAACAAGAAGAGTCTGAGCTGGTGCCGCTGGCCGCGTGAGCCTTGCCCGGAAGGGGTAGCGGTGATAGCATGAAGCAAGTGGCCCTCTGCTGGCAACGGCCTTGCGAGTAAGGAGGGGAAGGATGGATAGCCGTAGCGAGAGTGGCGGAGAGCTGGCCAGCCAGGGTGGTGGTCGCAGGCATAGGTCTGCATATGCGCAGATGCATGGGTCTGTGCGCCGGGCGTATACAGGTCAGATATGCATGTATGTATCAGCGCTGATTGTCTGTGAGGAGAGGAGAAGGAGCGACGCAGCAATGACAGATGCACGACAAGAGATCGATCAGGAGCAGAGTCAGCAAATCCTGCAGTCTCGACGGGCTGCTACAGATAGCGCTCAGCAAGAGGAGCGTTTCGTCTATGCAGGCTACCATAGTATCATCAGCGGCGTTGATCGGCATTGGGACTATGGGGGCTTCCCGCTGCCAGATGGTAGCTTCTGGCGCTATCGTGAGCCAAACGCGGTGGTGGTGGTCGAGGGCAATCGTCTGCGCGTGGCGGCGGTTCCGTTAACGCGCTTCCATAACGAGGTGCAGATTCTCGATAACGCCAAAAATATGTTTTTCTCGACGCGGCGCTTCACGATGCCCGAGGATGGGACCATTCTCTTCGAATGGGAGATGCGCGCCCGTGGCATCAATACGCGCCCGCATGATCTCTACGATGGCTTTGTGTCAGCCCACCTGCTCGATTTCGCCACCGGTATGGCCTTCGATTTCTTCGTCTCTAACGATACGATTGCCACAGTCTATGCGCTCCTGCCGTTTCCAGGGGTGCCAGCGCCGCCCGATCCTGAGCCGGAGCGTGCCGTCAAGCCAAAGTACTTCTGCGACTTCAATGAGCTGCCGGTAGAGACGGTCCCCTGGCAATGGCATCGCTATGGCATCAGCTACTGCAAGGCGCGCGATGAGGTGCGCTTTTTCCTGAATGGGCAGGAGGTGGGCCGCTACAGCGAGGTACCGTGCAAGGTGGATGGCTGCATTCTGGCGCTGGGCCTGATGACGGAGAAGAGCATTGAAGACGGGCGCAGCGTTTCGTTGCATGGCCAGGGCCTGATCGGTGAGTGGGGACCGTTTACGATCACAGTGCGACACGATGGAGAGGACGGAGAGCATACCGGTCCGTAGGGACCCGCGCCCGCTAGTCAAGCGGGCCATGCCCGGGTGCAGGGCTGCGCTGCCTGGCCACGAGGTGAGGAAAGCTGCCGACTTCTGTCCAGGACCAGGCCGGGGAGACCATAAGCGTGGGGCCTGGATGACACAGGCCCAAGGGGGTAGGTCTCTCTTTGGGACAGGCGGGACCCTTTAGCTGTCCGGCCCGTAAGCGGTCGTGTTCGGGAGCATCTCCAGATAGGAGCTGGCAAACCACATAGAGCGCGGGACGAGCTGATCGGCGAGTTGCTGCCATTGATCCAGGGCCGCCGGCAGACTTCTGGCGATGCGGAATTCTGTGGCCTCGCGCATCGCCACGGCCAGGAAGCCCTCGCGGACACCAGCTTCTGTCAGAGCACGTAGCCGCCGCTCAAGACCCTGGACAGGAGGGTCACCCGCCCGTCCCGCTGTGGCCAGGCTCTTTAGCTCCTCATCAAAAGTCACGTCACGAAGCTGTTGACGCAGCTGCTCTGCGTCCTCCTGAGAAAATTCCCTTGTCCTCTTCTTGGCTGCCAGGCGTCTGGCCTCTTCAGCCACGGCACGACCTTGCAGGGCCCAGCCAAGAGAAGCCCACAGGCTGTCTAGCCTGGCGACGATCTCCGGGTCGCGCGGCTGGGGAAAGGCCGTGGCAACCCAGCGCTGGATCAACTGCAGGTAGGCTGAGATGCCGTACAGATCATCTGGACCGTAGATCCATTGCTGATCCATCAGATAGTAACCTCCTTACATGTCTGGCCTCCGCCCGGGTTCAATAAAAAAACTACAAGCTTCTCCAGAAGAAGCCAGGTAAATCGAACGCCTGTATTCTCTACCTACCTTAGTGTAGAACAGCGCAGACAAAAATACAAGCGCTCACTCGGCTGGGAAGATCTCATTCTCGCCGCATATGGAGCCTGGGCGGCAAAGTGCGACTGTACCCGCTCCCTCTTCGCCGCCAGGCCCTTAGCTCAGTCAGGTTGCCGCCGTGCTCCTCTTCGCGCCGCGCTCTGCTGCTGCTCACTGGAAAGGGATCGGATTGGCCTTCTCCTGGTCAGCAGGTCCCGATTGGTGCCAGCCAGTGTGCGCCAACTCAGGCCAGCTCTTCCAGGACGCCCAGGACGCGCTCGATTTCGGCGGACGTATTATAGTGGCAGAGGCCGAGGCGCAGAGCGCCGCCACGTCCTTCAAGGCCGAGGCGCTCCATCAGGCCGAGGGCATAATAGTTGCCGTCCCAGGCAAAGATACCGCGCTCACCCAGGGCGGCAGCCAGCTCGCGCGGGTGACGGCCATCGATGGTACAGGCCACTGTTGGGACCCGCTGCGCCAGCTCCTCGGGAGTGGTCCCGCTGAGACCGTAGAGATGCAGGCCCCGAATTTCGCGCAGGCCCCGCAGCAACTGGGCCGCAAGCTGGCGCTCGTAGTCGCTGATGGCGCGCATCGCTACCTTCAGTGTGCGTCGCCGCCCGGCGTAGGGCTGCAGCGCGGGATCGTTGCCATAATGGGCGGCCTGCTCCTCTCCGAGCAGCGTCAGGTAGTCGATGACTCCCAGCAAACCGGCCAGTCCCTCATGGTTCTGGGTCCCGGTCTCCCAGCGATCGGGGACCGCGTTGCTGGCCGGGCGCACCTTGTAGGCTGGGAAGCGCTCCAGGTGTTCGCGCTTGCCGTAGAGAATGCCCAGGTGCGGGCCAAAGAATTTATAGGCCGAGCAGACCAGAAAATCGGCATCGAGAGCCTGGACATCGATCGGCCCATGCGGAGCATATTGCACGGCATCGATCCACACCAGGGCGCCGATGGCGTGGGCCAGCTCCGTAATGCGCCGCACATCGTTGATGGTTCCCACGGCGTTGGAAGCATAGCCCACGGCTACCAGGCGCGTACGCTCGTTGAGTTTGGCCTGCAGATCCTCCAGATTAAGCGTGACATGCTCGGGATGAATATCGACGGTGCGCACAACCACGCCGCGCTCTTGCAAGGCCAGCCAGGGGGCGACGTTGGCATCGTGGTCGAGGACGGTCACAATGATTTCGTCGCCGGGCTGCAACGTTTTGCCGATGGCGCGGCTGAAGGCAAAGGTCAGGGTGGTCATGTTGGGACCAAAGACGATCTCTGCCGGGCTGGCGGCGTTGAGGAAATCGGCCATTGCCTGGCGCGCGGCGGCGATGGTCTCGTCGGTACGCCGGCTGGTGAGAAAGGCCCCGTGGGCGTTGGCGTTGGCCTCGCGCAGGTAGCGCGTCATAGCCTCGATGACCTGCTGGGCGACTTGGGTGCCGCCGGGATTATCCCAGTAGATGACGGGCTGACCGTTCATCTCCTGCTGCAGGGCTGGAAAATAGCGACGGTAGGCGCTCAGGTCAAGAGGTACTGTCATGTGGTGATCCTCCTTGGCAAGTCCCCATTGTCCCTTGCTCTCATCATATCACCTGGCATCGCTGGCTGGAGCTGGCTCCGTGACTGACCGGGTTCGCCCTGTGCTATAATGGGCCTACCATTGAAGGGGGAAGACCAGAAGAAGGCAGGGGACGATTCGTGAGTACTGCAAATCTGCCACCGACCTATCAGGGACCGGCCCCCGGCTCGCCCGAGCATGTGCGTGCGGTCATTGGCGAGCTGCGGCGCCTTTATCCCGATGCGAAGTGCACTTTGAATTATGAGAATCCACTGCAATTGCTGATTGCGGTCCAGCTCTCGGCCCAGTGCACCGATGAGCGCGTCAATGAGGTGACAGCTCAACTCTTCCGCAAATATCGCACGGTTGAGGATTTCGCGAATGCCAATCCCGAGGAACTGGAGCAGGATATCAAGCCGACGGGCTTCTATCGCAATAAGGCGCGCAATCTGCGACTGACCTGCCAGCGGCTGATCACTGACTACGGGGGCGAGGTGCCGCGCAGCATGGAGGCGCTACTGACGCTGCCAGGCGTGGCGCGCAAGACCGCCAATGTGGTGCTGGGGAATGCCTTTGGCATCGTCGAGGGCATCGTGGTCGATACGCATGTCAAGCGGCTGGCGCGCCGCCTGGGCTGGACGCAGAGCGAGGACCCTGAGCAGATTGAGCGCGATTTGATGCGCATTGTGCCGCGTGAGGATTGGCTGGATCTGTCGCATCTCTTGATCTTCCACGGGCGGGCGCTCTGCCGCGCTCGCGATCCGCGCTGCGAGGAGTGCCCACTGGTACCGCTCTGTCCCTCGGCTTTCCAGGCCAATGGGGAGACAGTCGCCACGAAAAAGCGCTCGCGCCGCACCGCTGCGCGCCAGTCCTCATGAGGGACATTCTCAGCGATAGGGACAAACACCCGTCGCAGCCTGATCGATTGGCCCGCGTGGGCGGGGGCCGATGGCGCTGCGACGGGTGAGTGATGCTGTGGCTCGCACTGGAGAAATTCTTATAGTCTTGATAACCGGAAGCGAGATGGACCCACACTACGGGCGCCGGGTCGCTCAGGCTAGTATCTCACAAGCAGCGCCTGCGGAAGGACGGTGACCTCGAAACGCTGGCCGTGGAAAACTTCGCCGTCCATCTGGGCGTTGAGCGGCAGGCGACTTTCGATGGTGAGGCGCTGGATGCGGTAGAAGTGAACTTCGGGCAGGGAAGCGTGTTGACCACGTTTGACGACAGGGAAGAGTCTGAGAGCGCGCCCCAAGGGGGCGTAGTGAATGGTGCAGAGGTCAAGCAGGCCATCGCTGGCGTCGGCCTCGGGGTTGATGCGGAAGCCTGAGCCATAAGTGGGGCCGTTAGTAACGGCCAGCAATACGTAGCGTCGGAAGGTCTCGGCGGGCGGGGCCTCGAGATTGGCAGGCTCCAAGCTAAAGCGCAGCCAGGGGCACTGTCGATAGCCAAGGAGAAGCTGCCTGACAGTGGAGCTGTAGTAGAGGCGCATACCGGTCATAAAAGGAATCTTTTTGAGCTGGCGAGCACCAGCGGCGATGTCGGCGTCGAGACCGACGCTGAAGGAGTTGGCAAAGTAGCGCTCGTTAGCCTGACCGGCGTCGACAGCTCGCGGCTTGCCGTCAAAAGCGTGCTCAATGGCGGCTTCAGGACGGCGAGGCAGCCCCAGGGTGTTGCAGGCGAAGTCGTTGCCAGAGCCGGCGGCGATGATACCCAAAGGGACACGCTGACCACTGCTGAGGATACCATTCACAGCCTCGTGAACGGAGCCATCGCCGCCGACGATGACGATGGGCCGTCCCTGACGGGCAGCCGCGCGCGCCAGCTCTTCAGCTTCACCAGGGCGCGCGGTTTCGCAGTAGTCGGCTCCTATGGCAGCGGCGCGCTGGCGTACCAGGGCACGGTGACGCTGCATACGACCCTGGTTGGCGGCAGGATTGAGGATAACGAGGGGCGGGCGGTTGGCAGGGGAGGATGAAGGTGAAGCGGCAGAAGCGATCTCCATTGAGGGCCTCCAGGCGGCAGAAATGTCGTGCGCCCGGATTGTAGCACGTTTGATCCTCTGCCGTAAAGAAGGGAAGGGGCAAAGCCGGCCTTCCCTTCCTTGTACTGCGTACTATTCTGGCGGTAAGCGGTCTGAGGCCCAGCTGACGGCCCGGCATCCGCTAGGAAGCGGCAGCACCAGCCTGGCGGCTCTCAGAGAGGGAACAGGCGCCTTGGGGCAGTGCCTGTTGCCTTGCTATGAGTATAGCATGGCTTAATCGTAAGATCAAGTCTCTATAGTCTCTATAGTCTAATGGTAACTAAGAGTCTATATGGAATATTAAGTCAATAGAGACTATTTGACGTAATTAAGCAAAGCTGATACAATTTCAAAGAAGAAGACAGCATGTGAGGTGCCAGGCGTAGATGACAGAGCGTAGTAACCACGGAGATGAGTGGCTGACCACTAACGAGGTGAGCAAGCTCATAGGGATTGGCCCGAAAACGGTAGTGCGAATGGTTGAGAGGGGAGAATTAACGGGGTATCGTGTAGCCTCCAGGTGGCGCTTCAAGCGCCATGATATCGAGGCCTATCTTGAGGCGCACCGCTATGGTCCTGAGCGCCCACTCGGGACACGCCAGGAGGGGAAAAGGAACGGGGATGCACAGCAAGAGCCGGGCACGACTGCTGAGGGGACGACTGAACAGTCCTCCTAAGCAAGCCCCCACGCTGCGCGAGCCGGACGCTGCCGTCTGCTGGCTGGCTTCACTAGCAGATGAACAGGGCAACACAGTGCGGCGCTAAGAGCAAGACAGCGTCAGAGGAGTTAGCCACACATGACGGATCGGAGAGTCCAGAACGAAGAGTGGCTTACTACCACCGAGGCCGGGAAGCTCATAGGGGTCACGGCAAGAACGATGGTACGGATGGTAGAGCGAGGAGAGATAACGGGGTATCGGATTGCCTCGGCCTGGAGGTTCAAACGCAGCGACATCGAGGCCTATCTTGAGGCCCATCGCTACGGCCCCGGGCGCCTGCCCAGGTCGCGCAACGACGACGGAGCGGAAGCAGATCAAGAGCCAGACTGAGCAGCATGGGTAAGCACACCTCACCTCACCCATGTGCCTTGAGAACCCGCGTACGGGCAAAGAGAAAAACTCACCTCGCCGATCCCCGGCCCGGGCCAGTACCTCCAGCGAGGAAAAGCGAGAGCAGAAGAGCCGGCACTGGCGAACACAAAAGCACCGTCCAAATCCGGGCCCAGACCTGCCTATTCCTGGCTGGCCAGCCAGAAAGCTGGCGAGCGACGAACATAGGGGTAGCGGCCCTGCAGCGATCCGGGGGATCAAAGCCCAGAGCACAGGGCTGGGCCATAGCGGCAACTGAGCGGGGCAAAGGCCGAGTGCGGGGCGAGAGTCGGGCACCCATCAAGGAGCGATGCGGGGGCGGTACTGCACCGCCTCCGCCACGTGGGCCGAACCGATCAACTCCGCCCCCTCCAGGTCGGCGATCGTGCGCGCCAGCTTCAACAGGCGATGAAAAGCGCGTGCCGACAGCGCCAACTGCTGCACCGCCGCCTTCAGCAAGCGCTGCCCGGCCTCATCCACGCGGCAGAAAGCCTGCACCTCAGCCGGCCCCATCTCCGCGTTGCAGGTCAGGCGCGTCCTCGCAAAGCGCTGGCGCTGGCGCTCGCGGGCGGCCTCGACGCGGGCCCGAATACGCTCCGTACGCTCTGGAGCTGGAGCGCCGGCCAGCTTCTCATAAGCCACACGTGGCACCTCCACCTGAATATCGATGCGGTCGAGGAGCGGACCGCTGACGCGCTTCTGATAGCGGCGCACCGCCGCTGGCGAACACGTGCACTCGCGCGCCACATCGTGCAGATAGCCGCATGGGCAGGGATTCATTGCCGCGATCAGCATAAAATTAGCTGGGAACGTCACCGACCCCTGGGCGCGCGAAATCGTCACCACCTTATCCTCCAACGGCTGTCGGAGGGCCTCCAGCACGTACTGATTGAACTCAGGCAACTCATCCAAAAAGAGCACCCCGCGGTGAGCCAGACTGATCTCGCCCGGGCGTGGTTGGCGTCCGCCGCCCACCAGGCCGGCGTGACTGATCGTATGGTGTGGCGCGCGGAAAGGGCGCTCCATAATGAGCGGCACCTCTGGCGGCAGCAGGCCGCCCACGCTATAGATGCGCGTCACATCCAGGGCCTCCTCAATCGAGAGCGGGGGCATAATCGACGGCGTCGCCCGGGCCAGCAGCGTCTTGCCCGTGCCAGGGGGGCCGCTCATCAGCAGATTATGGCCGCCGCTCACCGCCACCTCCAGCGCCCGCTTCACATGGTCCTGGCCGCGCACCGCCGCCAGATCGTGAGGTGGGCAATGGCGACTCACCTCCTGCAGCAGGGCTGAATTTGGTGGGAAAGGAGCCAGGCGCTGCTCACCGCTCAGGTGGGCCATCAGCTGGGCGAGGGTCTCCACCGCGTAGATCGGCACATCGCGCACCAGGGCCGCCTCGCGCGCATCAACCGCCGGCACGAAGACCGCGCGGAGGCCGCGCTCGCGTGCCAGGGCCACCATTGGCAAAATCCCATTGGTATGGCGCACACTTCCATCGAGGGACAGCTCACCGAGGAAGAGACAATCAGCAATTGGCTCAGCGGGGACCAGCTGGCCCGAGGCCAGCAGAATACCGATAGCGATGGGGAGATCGTAGACAGGCCCCTCTTTACGGAGATCGGCGGGGGCCAGATTCACCGTAATCCGCTTATAAGGAAAAGTCGCCCCACTATTCTTAATAGCGGCGCGCACCCGTTCGCGCGCCTCCTGAATAGCCGTATCGGCCAGGCCCACGATCGTAAAGCCCGCCAGACCATTGGCCAGGTCAACCTCCACCTCGACCAGGGCGCCTTCCAGACCCACAATAGCACAACTTCGAACCTGCGCCAACATCCCGTCTCCTTAAAAACCTCCTCTCCTCCACATAACAGAAGATAGCCCATATTATGGCGCAATAGCTCCACATTTGCAAGCCCACCGATAAAATGGCCAGAGGTCAGTGAGCCGATGCAGGCGCTGACCTAGGGGGTCCGCGCAGAAGGCAGCACAATAATCTCCTCGCCGGGCCTCAAGATGGTCTGCAGGTCATGCGGACCAGTGATCAGCTTGTTGCTCACGAAGAGCTGGATCTGAGCGCGCACACAGCCGTGCTCATCGCATAGGCAGCGCCAGACCTGCGGATAGTGGGCCTCCAGCGCTTCGAACAGTTCGCCTACCGTGCTGGCCCGTACAACGATCTGGCTTTTGCCGCCGTTGCAGGCGCTCAGCGTTGAAGGTAAGCGCAGCGTCACAGTTGCCTGCTCAGTGCCACCCATGCCGTCTACCCTGCCTTTTGAAGATGGCATCGATTTTTCATCGAGAACAAGGCTCGCATTCCGAGACTCTATCATGCTGTACAAAGCAATATACTACATACAAAACCCCGTTTGCAAGCATGGGCCTGCGCAGGTCCCTCCATCCCGCCAATCAACGTCTCTGCCCTCCATCCAACGGATCAGGAGCATGCTCAGGCTCAAGCGGCGCTCAGGGCCAGAACCTCTGTCAGACGACTGATCACACGCGCCCCACTCTGCAGGAGCTGCTCAACCAGCCGGGTTGCCTCGCCGCCGGTATAATCGCGCGCCGCGATTCCCGTCCGCTCCAGGAGAGCTGGAGCTGGCAGCGAACCGCACGAGCTGCCGGGCGTCGGCATCGCGCCCGAGGGTTCCGCCTCAACTGTTTCAGGAGCCAGCAGCAGCACCTGGCGGCCTTGACGGGCCACTGACAGCGCCTCGCGCAGCAAAGCCACATTGCCGGGTCCGACGTACATTGGACAAATAATCAGCGTCTCGACCGTTGCCAGAGCCGCCCGCAGCTCCTCTAGCGCCGCCTGAGAGAGAGGAGCATAGGGCTGCTCCGTCAGCACGCGGCTCGCCAGGCGCAGGGCCAGCGTATGATCGCTGTCACCAATATTGAGCACCCCAGCTAGAAAAGGAATATGCCAATCTGCCAGAGCACGCATCACCCGTTCGCCAGAGCCGCCGCCGGCCATCACGAACACCCGCGGGGGAGGCTCCTGGGTCTCCATCTCCTCCTCGGTCTCTTGAGCCTCGCGACTGCCCGGCGGCACCACACTGAAATGCGCCGTGCCGCGCACGATTCCCACCTGGACCGCAATCCCATAGACACGGCTGAGCAAACGCGGCTCCAGAACCGCTGCCGGGGTCCCGTCTGCCACGATGCCGCGCTGGAAAAGTACCAGGCGTGGAAAATAGCGGGCTGCCAGATTCAAGTCGTGCATAGCGGCCAGCACCGTCAGCCCGTGCTCGCGATTCAGGCGCTGCACCAGCTCCAGCACCTCGATCTGATATCTGATGTCCAGATGGGCGGTCGGCTCATCGAGTAACAACAGGCGCGGCTGCTGAGCCAGGGCCATCGCCACCAGCACGCGCTGTCGCTCGCCGCCGCTCAGCTCATTGAAGGGCCGCTCCGCCAGAGTCATGACGCCAGTTACGCGCATTGCCTCCTCGATCCGGGCGTGATCCTGCGGCCCGTAGCTGCCCAGCAAACCGACAAAAGGCAGGCGGCCCAGCGCCACCAGCTGCTCGACCGTGAAGTCGAAAGGGATGTGCAACTCCTGGGGCACTACCGCCACCACACGCGCCAGCTCGCGCCGCCGCCAGCGACCAAGCTCTCGTCCCTGCAGCCAGATCTTCCCCTGGGTTGGGCGCAGCACCCCGCTCAGCAGGCGCAGCAGCGTGGTCTTACCCGAGCCATTCGGACCCAGCAAACCCACCATCTCACCAGCCGCCAGCTTCAGACAGACGTCAAAAAAGATCGGCTGCAGGCCATAGCCGAAAGTCACATTGCGCACCTCCAACAAGGGCAAACCTCCCGCAGCAGACAAGTTCCTGCTCTCGGGCCTGAGATTCACGACCATCGATACTCCTTCTTACTCTGACGCAGCAGATAGAGGAAAAACGGTGCCCCGATCAGGGCTGTGAAGACCCCAACCGGTAAGACCGCTGGCGCAATCACCGTGCGTGCCAGCAAATCGGCCAGCGTCAAAAAAGAAGCTCCTCCCAGGGCCGAGGCCGCAATCAAAGGGCGGTGGCGCGGACCAATCAGCAAGCGCAGCATATGCGGTGTGACCAGGCCCACAAAGCCGATCAAGCCGCTAATCGAGACCGCCGCCGCCGTCAACAGCGAACCGAGCATAATCAGTAAAAACTTATACCACTCGACCCGTAGGCCCAGGTGGGCGGCTCCCTCCTCGCCCAGCGCGAAGGCATCCAGTACCTGCCCCAAGACCAAAGCCCCACCGATGCCCGCCATGATAAGGCTGCCTACGATCACCACCGGCCACCAACTATTGACGCTAATCCCTCCCGAGAGCCAGTTAAAGAGAGCCTGCAGATTAAACTGCGCCTGGGGACTCAGCGTCAGAATCAGGGTCTGGACGGCCACCAGCAGGGCATTCATCACAACGCCGGCCAGCAAGAGCGTCACCACCGGCGTGCGCCCGCCGACGCGCGCAATGGCGTAGACCAACAGCACTGTCAGTAACGCCCCGCTAAAAGCCAGCAAAGGCGTCAGGGAGAAGAAGAGACCGTAAGTCGTATCGAGCGGCAGAATGAAGGCTATGACGGCACCTAGTGCTGCCCCCGAGGAAGTGCCCATCAAGAACGGATCAGCCAATGGATTGCGCAGCATCCCCTGAAAGAGTACCCCAGCCACCGCTAGCCCGGCTCCCACCAGGGCCGCCCCCAGCGCCTCTGGCAGGCGCAGATCCCAGATAATAATGGTCAGAGCAGGGTCCCAGCCTTGCCGGAAGTGAAAGAGATGGCTACCGTTGAGCAGGATCTGCAGGACAGTCGTAAAAGGAATAGCTGTCGAGCCATTGCTTACCGCCGCCAACAGCGTGGCCGGCAGCAAGAGAACGAGACCCGTAAAGATGAGAGGAGTCAGGTGGCGTCTGACATACATGGCCTTAGCATCAGCGATGGGCGTAGCGGTAGTCGTTGCTGGTGCAGGCGATTCTGCGGTCGTTCTGCTCTCGATCTTCATTCCGTCGGGGGGCTGTCGCTAGGCTACTGCTTATCGCTTTCGCTGTAACTATACGCGCTAGAACTGCCCCTGTCAATGGAAGAGCGGCTAGCAGGACCGTTCTGGACCCTGCTCGCTGGCAGAGAAGCGGCACATATGCTACGATTCTGCTACGGAGTTCTGTCCGAAAGGCCAGTGTCAGGCGCCGACAGGCCCCGGATACTACAAATGAGCAGACGAGGGAACGATGCCTGTGTGCGGGATGGGGCTGCACTGCCCCGAGGCGGCGCACAAGTGGCCTCATAATTCCCTCGCTGGCTTCTGATGGTGAAGGAAGAAGAGGGATCGAGCCGTTAATGTCTATCGACAGAGAACTCTTTCGCCACGTCCTGGGGCAGTTCGCCACAGGAGTAACGGTCGTGACAACGAGGGGCAGCGCCGGCCTGGTGGGGCTGACAGTCAACGCCTTCTGTTCTGTCTCGCTAGACCCTCCGCTGGTCCTTGTCTGCATCGACCTCAAGAGCCGAACCTTGCAGGCCATTCGCGAGAGCCAGATTTTTGCGGTCAATATCTTGAGTGAGGAGCAGGAAGAGCTGGCCCGCTGCTTTGCCCTTCCCTCAGAGGAGCGCTATCGCTACTTCTGCCATGCACCCTATCACCCGGGCGTGACCGGGGCGCCGCTGCTCGAAGGGACCCTGGGTTTTGTGGAAGCGCGGCTGGTGGCCGATTATCCGGGCGGCGACCACGCGATTTTGCTAGGTGAGGTTGTGGCCCTCGGAGCCGCTGATCAGCCCTCGTCCGACAGCGCGAACACTGCCAACGAGCACCAGGTTGCCGGCATGGGAACGCTCCAGGACGGCAACAGGGAGGCTAGTCAGCCTGGTGGCAAGCAGCCGTTGGCCTACTACCGGGGCCGCTATCGCCATCTGGCGCACGATTATGCCCAGCCAAGCCTCTCATCCTTGTCTGCGCCGAGCGATGTTATCTGATGAAGCCTCTTTGCTCCAGCTCGAGGAAGCAGGGCAGCGAGAAGGAGAGAAACAGGAGCGCCTCAAGCAGCTTGAAGCGCTGAAGCGACTCCAGGAGACTTTGCGCCTGTGCCGTCGCTGCCAGGACCAGGGCTATCTGGCGCAGGCCCTGCCCGTGGTCAGCCCAGTGCTGCACGAGGGTCTCATCGGGGGGCTGATGGTCATAGGGCAGGCGCCTGGGCTGCGTTCGCAGCAGCGTGGCATTCCCTTCGGCGGCCCGGGCGGGCGCATCCTGCAATCCTGGCTAGAGCAGGCAGGCTTTCCCCCGGGCTACCTGCATCAGCATGCATATCTTAGCTCGCTCACACGCTGCTACCCAGGACCGGCTCCCCGTGGGCAAGGTGATCGCCGTCCCTCGCCCCAGGAGCTGGCCCTGTGCCGCCCTTTTCTCGAAGCTGAGCTGTCCCTGCTCCGTCCACGCGTGGTCTTACTCGTAGGCGTCATGGCCATTGAAGCCTTCTGGGGCAAAGTCAAACTGGAAGAGATCATCGGGACAGGGCGCCTAGAGGACACCCGACGCTGGCTCCCTTTACCTCATCCCTCGGGAGTCAGCCGCTGGCTCAATACACCCCGGCATCGGGAGCAACTTCAACGCGCGCTGGCGCTTCTGGCCGACTGGCGCCGCGAGCTAGGACTATAGCCCTCAGCCTCGCCGGCCTGCCGCGACTGGCCTCGCCGTGGTCAGACTCCCTGCTCGCTAGAGACACGCGGGAGAGCGGTGAGCCAGGTCAGGAAACGAGCCGACCGGACTGCCGCTTACGAGGGCTGTTACTGTGCTGATCCCGGCTGTGGAGACTGTGGCGGCTGAGGCTGTTCGTGGGCCTGCTTCGGGGCGTCGTCTTGCTGCGAGAGCTTGCGCATGCGATACTCATGTACGCCGCGCTTTAGCGTACCCAGGGCCAGCGTCGCGCAGGTAGGGCGTGTCATCACCACCTCGCGCCCCAGGTCCTCGATCAAATCCTCGAAGCTCAGGTTCTCGATCTCTTCCGCCGTCATCCCGCGCGTCAACTCGGTCACGTAGGAAGCGGCGGCACGGCTAATAGTACATCCCTCGCCCTCCCACTGCACTTGAGCTAGGCGGCCCTGTTCATCGAAACGCCCGTACATGGTGATCACATCAGCGCAACCCGGATTGCCTCCCTTCAAGCTGACATCGGCCTCCTCAAGAGGACCATAGTTGCGCGGATTCTCGTAATGATCAAGCAGAAACTCAATTGCTTCTTGTCTGTCCATAAGGCATCACGGAACTTTCCAGCAAAGCAACGGGGCCTCCACCGTTGTCGGAGAGGCAGACAACCACGGCATCGATAAAGCGACGCTGGCGAAAAAATTGACAGCCGCGGTTAGGTTAGGCGCGCTACCTCCCTCTGCCCGGGGATGGCCCCGTCTCGTTCCATCCTGGGAGCCTGTCTATCCAGACAGGCTCTCCGTGCCAGCGCTGGGGCGGCAAGTGGACCAGCTGCGGCTTCTGATGTCGGACAGCTGATCCCATCCCAAGTCAGGGCTTCTCAATCGGCGCGCGCACCATATTGCCCCACTCTGTCCAGGAGCCATCGTAGTTGCGCACGCGTGGATAGCCGAGCAGCTGTGTCAGCACAAACCACGTGTGGGCGGAGCGCTCACCAATACGGCAATAAGTAATCACATCCTTATCGGGCGTGATCCCCTGCTCGCCGTAGAGCTTCCGCAGCTCCTCCGCGGACTTAAAGGTTCCATCAGGGTTGGCGGCCATCGACCAGGGGATATTTTTTGCCCCCGGAATATGTCCACCGCGCTGGGCCCCTTCCTGGGGATAGTTTACCATATGGATTAGCTCGCCGGTATACTCCTGCGGCGAGCGCACATCAACCAGACCGTAGCCGGACTGGTGCAGGGTGGCCAGCACGTCCTCGCGGAAGGCGCGAATCGACTCGTCCGGTTCCGGTGCCTGATAATCGCTTGGTTCATAATGGGGCACCTCCTTCGTCAGTGGTCGCCCCTCGGCCTCCCACTTCTGGCGTCCACCGTTCATAATCTTCAGATGCTTATGGCCATACATCGTGAACAGCCAGAAGCTATAGCAGGCGTACCAGTTATTGCGATCGCCGTAGAGCACCACCGTCGTGTCGTTGCGAATGCCCCAACGGCGCATCAGACGCTCGAAGCCCTCGCGGTTGACAAAATCGCGCGTCACCGGGTCCTGGACATCGACATGCCAGTCCAGCTTGACAGCTCCAGGAATATGGCCAGTCTCGTAGAGTAACACATCCTCATCGGCCTCGATGATGCGCACATTGGGATCGTTGAGATGCTCCGCCACCCAGTCGGTTTCCACCAAGACTTCGGGATGAGCGTAACCAGCGGGCGAGCTCTGACCCTGGCCCGCCGTTGTGGCCTCTGTCTCTGGCATAGAATCGTCCTCCCTACTCCAGTACGGAATACTCTAGAATAACAGCTACAAGAGAGCAGCCAGCCTGGGGCGCGTCTACCGCCACTCTTGGGAAGAGCAGTCTGCGCACCCAGGCGGTAGTTGACTATGTCAATTCAGTTTCTATTCTACCGCAGCGCGGGACCCAAGGCAAGCCACGTTCGGGCTATTGAAGTACGAGCGTGCTTTTAGGTGAGCAGCGAGAAAACGGCATGTTACTCTAGCAAAGCTCTCAGACGCTCCGCCAGAGCGGTATTGCGCTGTGCCACGCGGTCGTTGCGGATGGCCTGTTCCAGGGCCTGGCGTTGTCCCACCAGAACACAGAGCCGGCGAGCGCGCGTGATAGCGGTATAGAGGAGATTCCTCTGCAGCAGCGGAGCATGCTGCAAAACGAGGGGGATAATTACCGCTGGGTACTCACTCCCCTGGCTCTTATGAATCGTGACCGCGTAGGCCAGAGTCAGCGCGTCCAATTCAGCAAATTCATACTCGATCAGCTGGGGACCGGCCTCTTCCTGAAATTCGACCGTCACGGTTGCGGCCTGGTGGTCGATACGGCGTACCCAGCCGAGATCACCGTTGAAGACCCCCTTATCGTAGTCGTTACGCACCTGCATGACCTTATCGCCGACGCGCAGGCGGTGTTTGCCCAGCAGCAGCTCGCCCTCGGTGCGTGGATTCAGGTGCTGCTGCAGTAACTCATTGAGACTGATCACACCGAGTGGCCCGCGGTACATGGGCGAGAGTACCTGGATGTCGGCGCGCGGATGAAGGTGGTAGCGAGTCGGCAGAAGGCGCTTCACCAGGTCAAGGATCAGGGAGCGGGCCCGCTGCGGATCGCTCTCGTGCAGAAAGAGGAAATCGCTGCCCTCCTCGTTCTTGACCACGGGCAAGAGACCAGCGTTCACGCGGTGGGCGCTGACCACGATGCGACTCTGGCGAGCCTGGCGAAACAGCTCGGTCAGGTGAGTGGTCGGGATGACCTCACTGCGCAAGAGATCGCGCAACACGTTGCCTGGGCCAACCGACGGGAGCTGGTCGGCATCGCCAACGAGCAGCAGATGGGCCTCTGGCGGCAGAGCCTTGAGCAGATGGTAGAAGAGAAGAATATCGACCATCGAGCACTCGTCGACAATGACGAACTGGCAGCTCAGGGGGCGTTCCTCATGGCGCTGATAGGTGCCGTCGTGAGGGGTATACTCTAGCAAGCGGTGAAGCGTTTGGGCGGGCAGGCCCGTGGCCTCGCTGAGGCGCTTGGCGGCGCGTCCGGTAGGGGCCGTAAGAGCCACCTCCACCCGTTGACGGCGCAGGAGTAGCAGGAGCGCGCGCAGCGAGGTGGTCTTGCCTGTCCCGGGGCCACCGGTCAGAATACTCACCTTCCGCGTAAAAGCCGTCTGCACGGCCTCGCGCTGTCGCTCTGTAAGCTGGAGCTGGCGCTTGACCTCCAGATGCTGAAAGACCTGTTCCCAGAGCGCTGGTGAGACTGCTGGCAGCCGGCTGGGTGCCCGCAGCAGCCGCTTAAGCAGGCGGGCGGAGCCGCGTTCGGCGTGCCAGAAGGGGCCATAGTAGATCCGTCGCTGGGCCGTTCCGGCTGGAGCAGCTGGCAAGGCCAGGAGCGAGTCTGTGGCGGCCTGAACGGCTGCGCTGGAGGCTGATCCGAGATCCTTGGAGAGGGGCCAATCGGGGTCCAGTTCGTTGCTCTCTGTGTCAGGCGAGGCCGGCTCAATGAAAAGCTCACCCTCGTACTGCCCCTGTTCCAGAGCCTGCTCCAGTGCTGAGCGAGGGACCTGCAAGATACGTTGTGCCTGCAGCAGCAACTCATCCTCCAGCAAATAGCAGTGGCCGGCCTCGTTGGCTGCCTGTGCCAGCACATAGGTCAGACCCGTCACCAGGCGCGGCAGGCTATCGCGCGGCAGTCCCAGCCGGGTTGCGATCTCATCCGCTGTGCGGAAGCCAATCCCATAGATATCCTGGACCAACCGATAGGGATTCTCACGCACCACCCTGACGCTCTCGGCCCCATACTGGCGATAGATGCGGCTGGCCAGATGCAGTGAAATCTCATGAGTCTGCAGAAAAAGCTGCACCTCCTTCATCTCCTGCTGCTGGGTCCAGGCGGCGATGATGCGCGTGCGATCCTTCTCGCTGAGGCCGCGCACCTCGGCCAGGCGCTCGGGCTGCTGCTCAATAATCGCCAGCGTCTGCTCGCCGAAGTATTCAACAAGAGTGCGGGCTTTTTTAGGGCCGATGCCCTTAATCAGGCCGGAGCTGAGGTAGCGAATGATGCCCTCGGTGCTCGTGGGCAAGCGTTGGTTAAAGCTCGTCACATGGAGCTGGTGGCCGTAGCGCGGATCATATTCCCAGACGCCTTCCACGGTCAGCACTTCGCCGGCGCGCACTCCCGGCAGGGTACCAACGATAGTGAGCAGACCGTCGCGCGACGAGCGGGACGAGCCGCGGCCAGTACCGGTGCTGGGGCGAAAACGTGCAACGGTGTAGTGCGTTTCCTCGTTATGAAAAACGATGCTCTCAATAGAGCCTTCAAGTGTTGGCATGCCTGGCGCTTCTGGGTCGAGTCGTGCGACTGAACTGCTTGCTGATGGTGCAGTGGTGCAGGCGAGTGAGCAAGGGTGTGTCACCGTGCGTGTCTTTTCTATCTTAGCCTGCCGCCGTGGCCCTGTCAACGGCGCGTGCAGGGGTCTGGAGAGGCAACGGTTTCCTCCGCGGCGCTGGCTGTCCAATCGGGCTATTGGTTAAGGAACCAATACTGATGAGAACGGTCGGCGTCTTATAATGAACTCGTATATATTTCTTGATGACGGGATAGCTCTCATTGTGAAGTCCGATGCATCAGTAAAACAGGCTATGAACGTGTTTCTTCTTGTTGGTAGCTGTTGCGACGCTGCTATTGCTTCTCGTAGTGCGGCAAGGATAGAGAGTCGATGCAACTGACCTCGACCAATGGCCTGGGCCAGAGGGAAAGGACTCAATGGAGAGCAAGGTGACCTATCGTCAGCAGTACACGCGCTGTGGCAAGCAGCGCTGCCGGAAATGCCGGGAGGGAGCAGGACATGGCCCTTACTGGTACGCCTATTGGAGCGAGAACGGGCGTACTGTCAGCAAGTATATTGGGGCGCAGCTGCCAGCGGAGGTGGAGCAGGCAGGTCAGCGGCTATCGGCAGTCTCTGTCTCCGCGCGGCGGGCGCCGGCAGCTGCGGGTAGTCGGGCCATTGTGATAGGGGAGCGCGAGCGCCGTAGCGGGCGCGGCGAAACCAGGCCGCTGTTACGCATTTATGTCCTTGGTCAGTTTCGGGTAGAGCGACGCAGCGGTAACGGTTGGGTTGAGGATGATGGACGGCGCTGGCAGCGGCGGCGGGCCCGTGCCCTGTTAGGCTGCCTGTTGTGTCATCCCCTGCGTCGCATGGGACGGGAGCAGGTCATGGAAGCGCTCTGGCCTGATCCTGATCTTGACAGCGAAACGGCGGCCAATCGTCTCAACGGCGCCGTCCATGAGTTGCGCCTGCTGCTAGAGCCAGAGATCCGGCGTCCGGCATCCTCGACGCTCTTGCGCCTTCAGCATGAAGTGCTGGAGCTGGCCGACGGAAGCATTATCTGGGTTGATGCCGATGAGTTTGAGCAGAAGATCAGGCAGGCTGAGCAGTCGGCTGATCCCTTGCAGATTGAGCGGCTACTAGAGGAGGCGGCGGCCCTCTACCGCGGCGACTTTCTGGTTGAGGAACTCTATTCAGAGTGGGCTCAGCCTCGACGGGAAGCGCTGCGCCGTCGCTGGATGGGGATGCTGCTGCAGCTTGCCGAGCTACGAGTCCGGCGTGGGGCCTTGGCCAGCGCTATTGAGCCACTGGACCGGCTACTGATGAGCGATCCCACCCATGAGACAGCGGTACGCCATTTAATGATGGTTCTGATGCGCCTGGATCGGCGGGTCGAAGCCTTGCAGGCTTATCAACGCCTGACCGAGGTCCTGGAGCGCGAGTATGACAGCGAGCCGCTGCCCGAGACGCGTCGTCTCTATGAAGCCCTGCGCAGCGGGGAACTGGGGCCAGCGACCGTTGCCGCCGCCTCGCCAGCGCTTACCGGGCCTGGGGCTGCTTCGTCATCGTCCCACTCGCCTGCCGCTCTTGCTCTTCAGGCTGGTGCCCACTTCGATACTGCGCAGCCTCCAGTTCTCACTCGCCCCGCCGGGCCGACTGTGCCGGTGCGAGCCGTGACCAATCCCCACTTCCCCTCGGGACGCCATAAACGGACGCCGCTGATCGGACGTGAGCGTGAATTAGCGATCATGCGGCAACTGCTATCCATCCTAGGCCCTGCCCGCCCCAGTGAAAGCCCGGGCGGAGAGGACAGTCTTGTCCCGAAGCCAGTGGACGGTCAACAAATCCCAACACCGGAGCCATCGCTCTCGTCACCTCATTTCTTGCTTTTGACCGGCGAGGCGGGTATTGGTAAAACGCGCCTCGCCGAGGAGCTGAGCGACGAGGCTGGACGCCAGGGCTGGCAGGTAGTCTGGAGTCGCTCCTATGAGCAGGAAGGGGCTATCCCTTACTGCCCCTGGGTCGAGCTGCTGCGCACGCTCTTGCAGAACCGACTGGCTGCTCAGGCGCTCTCAACCTCCCAGGTCCTGATGGAGTTGGGCCTCTCTACCTCTCACCTGCAGCGTCTCTGCACCTTACTGCCCGAATTCCATGAATTGCTGCAACCCGGGGTAGCGCCGCTGGCCTTACCAGTAGACCAAGAGCGTCTCCATCTCTGGGAGGCCACGCATAGCCTGCTCTCAGCTCTCAGCCGGCGCACACCTCTCCTGTTAGTCCTCGATGACCTTCATTGGGCCGATGAGAGCAGTCTGGATCTGCTCAGCTATCTCGCACGTCATCTGCGTGAGCAGCCGATTCTGCTCCTGGGGACCTGCCGCGACATGGAGCTGTTGCCAACCCATACCCTACGCACTCTCATCAATGATCTCCAGCGTGAGCAGGTTCTCCTGACGCTGCCGGTCCAACCGCTGACGGCGGCGCAGATTGCGCAGCTCGTTTCTCATTTGCCGACCCGTCTCGTACACAGTATTCAGACGCAGGCGGACGGGAATCCCTTCTTTGCCGAAGAGCTGGCGCGTTATCTGGAGCGTGAGGCCAGCGAAGGGGGAGCGGCCTCAGCCGGGCAGGCCGCGGCGGGTGCAGGAGAGAGCCGACTCGCGCTCCCCGCGACCATCGCCGCCGTGCTAGATCGACGTCTCAGCAAGCTCAGCACGGCCTGTCAAACGCTGTTGAGTAAGGCGGCGGTCTTCGGGGCACCCTTCGAATTCAGCCATTTGCTCTTCATGGACAGTGGCCAGCTCCCTCATCCCCAGGAGGAGCAGGTGCTGGATCTCCTGGAGGAGGCCCTGCGCGCCGGTCTTCTGATTGAAGAGGAGAATGGCAGGCAGGTGAGCTACCACTTCTGGCATCCGCTCATTGAAAGCCATCTCTATCAGAGTCTCTCGGTGGCGCGCCGCGTTCAGCTCCATCGTCGGGCGGCTGAGGCCCTGCTGACGCTCAATCCCCAGCGCGAGGAAGAGGTAGCGGCGGCAGTGACCTACCATTTAATCCGCGGAGCCAGCGACGGCAGCCGCATTGCGCGCTATGCTGAGCGGGCGGCCAATCGGGCCTATCGACTGGCTGCTTATGGTGAAGCCCAATACTATTACCGTCTGGCTCTGCTGGCCCTGGCCGGGGCGCCGCCCCCGCCCCCGTTGGAACGTCAGGCCGTAGTAAGCGTCGAGTACCTGCCGCCCGAGGCCGACGCCGATCCCGCTCCCTCGCTCGATCAGCTCCTGCCGAGCGCCGGCGAGGAGGAGCTGCTTCACTTCGCGCGTCTCTTAGAGCATGTCTGCGAGTGCTGCATGATGCAGGGAAACTACAGCGAGGCGCGCCGCCTCTATGCGCGCGTTCTGGCTCTGCGCCAGCGCTCGCTACAGACCTGGGAGCGTCGCCAGCCAGAGCGGCCAGACGGGGAACAACTGCACAGGCGACGTCAGCACGAAGCCCAGATTCAGGCCATCATCTGGCGTGAGATGAGCCTGGCCTGGCTCAGGACCGGCGATTTTGCCCAGGCCCGTCACTGCCTTGAAGAGGGGAAGCGCACGCTGCGCGAGGCCGGCGCCTTGCAGAGTCCAGCCAGCGCCTGTCTTCTCTTGCAAGAAGGCAACCTTTCGGCGCTGGAGGGCAACTATGATGAGGCGCGCCGCCAGGTTGAGCAGATGCTGGACATGCTAGAGGAAGCCATGAGACAAGGGCCGGCGCCAGTGGCTGCGGGTCAGGAACTGCCAACGCTGAGTGAGCGCGCCATAGCGGGTGACCCGCTGGAGTTGGGCCATGCCCATGAGACCCTGGGAGTAATCGCCGCGCGGCTGGGTCATCCGAGTGAAGCGTTGCAGCACCTGCATACGGCTTTGACCATCTATGAGCAGCATGAGTGCCTGATGGCTATGGCTCAGATTTGCGGCAATCTAGGGGCGGCCCATGCTCTGGTAGCCGATCATCAGGCGGCACGGGCCTACATGCGGCGGGCGCTGGAGTTGACGGAGCGCACCGGCGATCTCCCCAATATGGCCTTTGTCACGGGCAACCTGGGCGAGTTGGCCCGTCGCTGTGGAGATCTGCGCGAGGCCGAAGCCTGCTTCCGGCGGAGCCTCGCGCTGGCCGAGCGGACCCAGGAGCGCGAACACATGGCCTGGTGTAATATTGCCCTGGCTGAGACGCTCCAAAGTGCGGGCAAGCTTGATGAGGCCCTGCACTGCATCCAGCGCTCATTGCTGACTGGCCGGGCCATCGGGCACGCGCGCACAATCGCCCATGCTCGTATTGTGCTGGCCGAGGTGCGGCTAGCTCAGGCCAGTGCCATCTGCCTGGCATGCCTGCGCCAGCGCCAGCCCGCTACCGCTGGCTCTCGTCCGGAGCAACATAGCTGCCGCGAGAGTTGTTTCTATCGCCGTCTGCTTCTGCGAGGTCAACGGGCCTTAGAGCGCGCGCTGTGCTACGAAGGATTGGATGCCGAGGTAGCTTTAGAGGGGCGCTATCTGCAAGCCAGCGTGGCTTTCCTTCTCGATCGCCTGGAGGTTGCCAGACGAGTGGCCCTCGATCTGCTGACCAGCGCCGATCGACAGGAGAATCGCCTGACGCTGGGCCATGCCCATCGTCTGCTGGCTCGCCTCCTTGCGGTCCAGGGAGAGGCCGAGGCTGCAGCTGCTCACTTTGAGCGGGCAGCCCGTATTTTTGAGGAGAGCGAGCTGACCCTTGATTATGCGCGCACTCTGCATAGCTATGGAGTCCATCTGGCTCTTCTGGGGGCCAGACAGTGCGGGGGCGAGCAGCAGGCTAAGGCCCATTCCTACCTGAGAGAGGCGCAGACGCTCTTTGAGCGAGCGCAGGCCGCTATTGATCTCCAATGGGCCGAGACTCTCCTTGCTACCTGGCCATCGTTGCCTCTTCTGGCCGCTGCTCTCAAGGCTATGCCTTGAGCTGTCTCCTGCTGGCTTGGGCGCTGAGGTCAGGTTGACACTGGTTGACCGACAGCCATACAATGAGAGCAGGTCGGGAGCGAAAGCGTCAACAAGGCTGGGAAGTGCCCTCGGTGCTGGCTACCAGTGATGCTGATGCTGCTCTCAAGAGCCGGGCGCTATGGTGGTGGGCGTGGTTGGCGCTTCGGCTCACCTGGTGCTGGCGGCAGATCATGCCCAGATAAAGGAGCAGAGCAACTTGAGCGAAATGCGTGAGCAACGGCCAACGGCTGAGGAAGAGTTGCTGAGTCTGCGCCGGCTGGTGCAGATCCAGCATGAGCTTGAGGAGCAGATTAATCGTGTCTTTGCCCCGGAGGACGAAGCGCTGCGGTATGCCCTCCAGGCCAGCGCAGAGGCCGGGCTGCCGCAGATCAATATTTCCCCTATCGAGGGCAAGCTCTTGCAGTTTCTAGCGCTTGTCTCTCAAGCCCACACCATCCTGGAGATTGGCACGCTGGGGGGCTATAGCGGTCTCTGGCTGGCGCGCGCCTTGCCACCGGATGGGCGCCTGATCACGCTAGAGATGAATCCCCAGCATGCGAGCGTTGCGCGTCGTGTCTTTGAGCATGCTGGCGTAAGCGAACGAGTAGAGATCCGTCTTGGGCGGGCCTTGGAGCTGCTCCCTGCACTCGTCGATGAAGGCGCGGGACCGTTTGACCTGATCTTTATCGATGCTGACAAGCCGCCCTATCCGCGCTATCTCGACTGGGCCTTGCGACTCAGCCATCCTGGCACCATCATTGTGGCCGACAACTGCCTGCGAGATGGGCGCTTCATCCATGAGCCTGTGGACGAGGTTACGGCGGGCATCGTCGAGTATTGTCGGCGCATTACAAGCGACCCCCGTCTCTTCTCGCTGGCTCTCAATATCGATGAGGGCTATCGCGACGGGTTCACGGTAACCCTGGTGCGTGAGGGGTGATCGCTGTGGCGAGCGGCGCAGCCAAAACGGCAGCCATCACCATTATTGGCGGTGGCATTATGGGCGCAGTCCTGGCCTATCAGCTCGCCCGCCGTGGAATGCGTGAGGTAGTTGTTCTGGAGCGCGAGACTGTGGCCTCTGGCTCGATTGGACGTGCTACGGGAGGGCTACGTCAACAGTTCGCCGACGAGCTGGATATTATCTTCGCCCGTGAGGGCCTGCGCTTCTATCGTCAGTTCATTGCAGAGATGCAGGCCGAAGCGGTTCCAGCCTTCCCGCCTCCTCCCCCATTCTACCAGTATGGTTACCTGTTCCTGGTCAGTGACGATGAAGCCTGGCAGGCTATGCAGGGCTATGTTGCCCTCCAGCAGCGGCTTGGCGTTCCCAGTGAGCTGCTGACGCCAATGGAGGTGGTGGCGCGCTGGCCGGGGTTGTCACTGATCACAGAAGATCTGCGCGGCGCCAGCTTCTGCCCGACCGACGGCTACACGGACCCCGCCGCCATGACGCGCGCGCTCATGGGGGCAGCGCGTCGGCTGGGCGTGGAAGTCTACGAGCAGTGTCCTGTCCTGGCCATTCAGACGACTCGGGGGCGCGTCCAAGCCGTACAGACCTCGCAGGGGACACTGGCTACGCCTCTGGTCGTCAATGCCACTGGTGTCTATGCGGCCTTGACGGCGCGCTTGGTCGGGATTAATGATCTCCCAGTCTATCCTTTACGACGTCAGCTCTATCTCTGTGAGGCGGTCGCTGGGCTGCCAGCTGAGCTGCCGATGGTGGTAGACCAGGCAACAGGCTTCCATTTTCGCTGGCGCGATGGTGGCCTGCTCCTGGGTTTGCCCCATCAGCCTTCTCCCGCGGAGCAGGCGGCCAGCCGTGCTCTGGAGACGACGGCTTTTGACCTGAGGCTTGATCCTGGCGTCTGGCCCCAGATAGAGCGTGTCATCCCCCGCCGCTTTCCGGCGCTAGCGGGTCTGCGCCTCCGAAGGGCCTGGGCCGGCCTCTATGAGATGACGCCGGATGAGCACCCGGTGCTGGGTCCAACCGAGGTCGAGGGCTTCCTCTGCGCCTGCGGCTTCTCTGGGCATGGCTTGATGCATGCTCCGCTAGCGGCACAGCTCCTGATCGACTACCTGATCACCGGCAAAAGCAGTATGCTCGATATCGAGCAGTTCGGCCTCCACCGCTTTCGCGAGGGCCGATTGCTGCCTGCGACGCGGCTGCTTTAAACAGAGGAGAGGCAATGACGATTGATACGGACTTTCATAGCCATGTTTCCCGTAGTTCAGCCAGAGCGATGGTGAGCGAGGCCCGGGAGCGGGGATTGCGCGTGCTGGGTCTCTCAGAGCATGTCTTTCAGATGCGCGAGATACGTCCGCTCCTTGCGCATATGCCGCTGGAGGGGCCAGAGATGGCCCTGGTTGACTATATTGAGAGTGTGCAGGAGGCAGGGCGGTCTCTGCGGTTCGACGTCCGTCTGGGATTGGAGATCGATTTTATTCCTGACAAAATTGAGGCAGTGCGTGAGCTGCTGCAGGGCTACCCTTGGGATTTTCTCATTGGCTCGGTTCATGAGATTGATGGAAAACAATTGGAGAACGAGGAAGGCTGGGGGGAAGCGGCCCAGGCAGAACGAGCCTGGCAGCGCTATATGGAGTTGCTGCGTCAGGCTGTCTGCTCGGGCTTCTTTAGTGTTGTCAGTCATCCAGTCAGATTGTTCGTTGAGAATCGGCACTTGCCCGCCAATATCGATGAGGAGCTGGAGCAACTTGCTGCCGAGGCCACACGTTGTGATGTGGCCCTCGAAATCAATGGCTTCGATGTCGCCACCTATCCCCAGCTAGTGCGCCGTCTCATACGAGCCTGTGCTTTGCAGGGAACGCCGGTGAGCGTCGGCTCAGATGCTCACTATCCGTCGAGCCTGGCCACCAGCCACGAGGCCAGTGAGCAGCTGCTACGCGAGGCCGGCATTCAGCGGATTCGTATCTGGCGCAATATGAACGCTGAGGAGTATCGCCTCTGAGAGAGCGCGAATCGGAAAGGACCCGAGGAGCTAGAAGCCGTCAGTCGCCCTGGCGGCGTTTGAGTGAGCGGGCTGATCCCGATCCTCGTCGATCAGCGGTCAGCCCGCCCTGAGAGGTAGACAGCAACGCTTGCTTTAGCTCAGGCAGGCGGATAGCGGTTATAGCCGATCAGCTTGCTCGTCGGTGCAGCCTGAGCTGAGAGCTGCTGGCCGTTATCCAGATTATAGGCCAGTAGGGTGGAATGCCCGTCAGGGTAGTAGGCTTGCACGACCAGGTGATGACCATAGGGGGCCAGGGCTACATTATTCGAGCAGATCAGCTCGGCATCGACCGGTGTAGCTGGGATGGGGCGACCCGCGCAGAGGGTGCTCGCACCGGGGGCGGCATTCTGGAGCAGCACCTGGTCCTGGGCTGGAGTCAGGCCCAGCTTTACCACCTCAAAGCTGCCCTGGCGATAGCGCATGACCATGAGCGAATTATCCTCCGCATAGCCGATGGGGACTCCCCAAGGACGCAGACGATGGCGGTTCCCTCCATCGCTGTCAACAGCGTAGATACCCGGAGCCTCAGAATGATAATTGACATAGTAGATAGTGCGCCCGTCAGGACTGAGCCAGAAATCGGTGCTGGCCCTCTGAACCGGCGGCGTAATTGCCTGCCGCTGGTCAAATGTTCCCCCGAGGGGCAGGCGGAAAAGCGCTTGCTGGTTACTGCCGACGCGCCCCACAAAGTACAAGTACGGCGCGCTGTAGAAGGCCAGGCGCGTGTCTGGCAGCGCGGCCATGACTGCCTTGGGCTGCAATTGCTGCATATTGACCCGCAACAGAGCGGTGGGTGTATTGAGCAGCAGCGTTTGAGCATTGAGCCAGATGGCGTTGCCACCGCTGCCGGAGACGTGGTATTGGAAGCGTATGAGTGGCGGCGTCATGCGCAGATCCAAAACGTAGTAATCCGTCTGAGACGTGCTCGGGATGTGATAAGCCAGGGAGCTGCCATCGGGCGAGATTCCGTCGATCTCCGTCTGGGCTGGTAAGGCCGAGAGCAGCTGCAGCAGCTGCCCGCTGGCATAGTTATAGTTGCTGACAGTCAGCTGCCCGCTCTGGTCGCCCGAGACCAGCAACAGGCCATTCCAATCATCATTCAGGAGGGTATTCCCCGGGGTCTGGTTTGTCGAGGGGGTGGGAGTAGCCTCATTGCTCACGGGGAGCTGATCCCAACCGACCAGTTGTGGCGTACCTAGCTGAGAGACCTGGGCCGCTGGCACGGAGAGGAGCAGTTTTTGGGCATGCGTCATCAGGTTGGTGGCCCAGAGACGCAGTGAGTGATCGGGATAAAGGGCCTCCGTCAGCAAGGCCCAGCCGTAGGGAGCGAGGGCCAGCCCGTTGGTCAGAACGCTCCTGGCCCCTGGGGCCGCGTTGACTACCACGAGCTGGTCTTGCTGGGGGGTGGCGCCCAGCTTACGCACCTCAAAGGCGCCATTCGTCTCCTGCAAGAAAAGCAGGCGGTTATCCTCGGCGAAGCCGAGTGGGATACCGTGTCGGTTGAGCGAGTGCAGATTGCTCCCATCGCTATTGACCATGTAGAGGGTTGCTCCCAGGCCACTGCCCGCACTGTAGTAGATGGTCGAGCCGGTCGGGTTAAGCAACCACGCATTGCGTCTGCTGGAGGTGGAAGCGGGCACACCTTGATCCGTCGTCAGGGGCCGGGATGCAATTGAGCGTATTTCCCCGTTAGCCAGATCGAGACGATACAGCACCTCCTTCTCTTTTTCTTGATGTATGAAGAACAGAAAATCGTTGTAATAGAATGCGAGTGTACTATTTTGTAATAAATCTGATGAATAGATTGGTTCGCTGTTACCAGACAGATTGACCAGGAAAAGCTCGCTACCAGCGCTGATCAAAAGATGGCTGTCATCGGTTGTCCAGACGGCGCTGCTCTGGCTACAGCTGCAGCTGAAGAGCGGCTCAGGATGGGAAAGTGTCCGGAAGAGACGCGCCTTTCCCTGCGTGTCATGATAGAGCAGATCGCGCCCGCTGTGAGCGATGCCGTCGACGGCGGAAGTAGCGTCGCAGCAGGTGCTGGTCAGGAGACGCTTCTGGCCGCTGAAAGGATCATAGTTATAGAGGTGATAGCGGCCAGTGCCATCGGGGAAAGGATCGACCATCGCGATCGCCTTCCAGACCAGGCTCTGGTAGGAGGCATTTACCGAGATAGCTGTTGGGGGTGAGGAGGCGGGCGCCTGGGAGGAAGTATCACGTAGCAAGAGATAACCTAGACTGCCGGTTGTCAGGAGCACCACCAGGATGACAGCCGCCAGGACCAGCGTTTCCAGCAGCGGCGAGCGCCGAGGGGCGCGAGGAACGGCAGGTTGCTGAGCGGTCAGCTCAGGAAGCCGGCTAAGAACCGCAAAAGGGAGCCGGCGATGCTGGTTCTGGCCGCTGTGGTCGGCGTGATTGAGCGTCGCCAGCGACTCCTGTTCAGCCTCAGCCGATGTCTGACTAGAGCGGATCGCTTGCATGATCAGCTCCTGGGTTGAAGGCGTACGGTGCTCTGCGTCCTCCAGAAACTGACGCAGCAGCTGGCGCTGGTGATCACGCTCATGGCGCGCCTGGGCAACGAGACTAGAACAGATCTGGCATTCAGGGAGATGACGCCGCAGTCGACTCAGTAGCTCAAACTCGTCCCTGTGGTGGGTCGAAGGCTCTGGCTCGCCCTCAGCGTTTGCCGGCGTCTTTGGCACATCAAGCTCATCGAGCAGACGCAGACAGTGGATGCTGAGAGGACATGATGGTGAATCAGGTCGCTCTTTTCGCTTCATGACTGGCCTCCTCGATCAAGCCGTTTGTAGACCTGCTGAAACGCCTGACGTGAGCGGGCCAGGCGGCTGCGCACGGCTGACAGCGAATCCTGCATAATCTCGGCAATTTCGCGGTAAGAGAAGCCCTCGGCATCCAGGAGCAGGCAAGCTGCGGAAGCCGGGGGGAGCTGAGCCAGCACACGAGCCACTAGGTCGCGCTCCATCACCTGCTCCTCGAAGTGCTCATCGCTGACCAGAGCTTCCTCGGGCGGAGGTTCTGAGAAATCATCGACCTGGCCCGTGGGACTGGTGAAGGGAACCCAGGTGATGCGACGACGGCGGCGCCACTCGCTGCGCAGCTGATTCAAGGCAATACGGTAGATCCAGGGGGCGAACTGTAGTTCCTCTCCCTTCATGCGTGGTAAAGCACGAAAAGCTGCCAGGAAGGTTTCCTGGCAGAGATCCTGAGTTAATTGTATATCGTGGGTTAAGCTATAGAGCATGCGCCTGATGCGCGGCTCGTAATAGAGTACCAGAGCCTCGAAGGCTGCTGTTGAGCCGTGGCAGGCCTCGATCGTCAGCCGAGACTCATCTTCCAGAGTCTTCATACGTCCCCATCACCAGGTGAAAGGCAAAATTGGATCCCTCACAGGGAGGTAATGCACAGGCGAGCCATTTTGTCGCAGTTGGCCAGACCTGGCCAGGAAAAAAAGTGCCAACGGGCGAATGCGGCCTACTCGGCAGAGGACGAGTCAGGTGCCTGACGTGGTTCTGTTCCTGGCAACGTTGCCAGTGAGGAACGTACCTCAACAGAGCGCGCAAGGATAAAAACCACGTCGGAAAGGCGATTCAGATAGCGAATCACCTCGCCGTTATGGATCACGCCGTCGTGGAGCAGCTTTACTGCCAGGCGTTCGGCGCGGCGGATCACGGTGCGAGCAAAATCGAGGGCCGCCCCGTCGAGAGTATCGCCGGGAATAATGAAGCGGTTCGGGATCTCTACCTCACGCTTCAGCTGCTCGGCCTCTGCCTCCAGGCGCTGTACATGCTCAGCGGTGATGCGCAGCCCGAGCTTCTCATAATTTTCTGGGGGTGTAGCCAGCTCTCCCATTAACAGGTAGAGATCTTGCTGGAGGCGGTAGATGAGGTCCTTGACGCGTGGATCCCTGGCCACAGCGCGTGCCAGCCCAAGCGCGGATGTGGCTTCATCGATCGTGCCGAAGGTCTCAGGGCGCGGATCGTACTTCGGAACGCGCTGTTCCCCAAGCAGCCCGGTATAGCCCGTGTCGCCTCCGTGGGTTGTCACTTTGGCCATTGCTAGCCACTCTCCTCTCTTGCTTGTTGGCCTGCCTTTGCTTACTCTTTCGCTTGCGCTCGCTTGCTCTCTCGGCCTCGACCAGTCTGAGCCGCAGGAGGCGCCTTCAGCCTGCGTCTGAAGCACGCTCAGACGAATAGCGGGCGAGCTATGAAAAGAGCGTAGGCGAAGCCGTGATGTACCTGTGCTCTTGCGGTTGCCTGCCAGTCAGAGACTGTCTGGCCGGTCTCTGCTCCTGGCTCACTCTCACTAACTATAGCACAGATCAGTGGTCTTCGGAGCGGCTGCGGTAGCGATAGGCGCGGCTCACGCGGCGCCAGTCTAGCTCGCGTCCGCGCACTGGGCGTTCTTCATCCAAAGGTTCCAGAGTATTTGTGGCCAGAAAGCGACGGCGCAGGTTAGAGAGATCGATTTGCTCATCGGGGGGGAAGAAAGCACGGTAGAGTAGCGTCGCCTCAGCCAGCGTCAGTGTCCCGTCGCCGCTGGGAGGTTCGCGGAGGGCGCGCAGCGGGCGTGTCTCCTTACTGAGAGCGGTATGGGTTTCCTGGCGCCACCACTCGATGCTATCGCGGTGCGGAGTTGCCATATCGGCCAGGTAGCGCAGCACCAGCTCTGGATTGCGCTGAATCTCCGAGCGTAAGGTATTAAGCGCCATCTCCAGCACGGGGCGAGCCTCGGGGTCAAGCTGGCGCTGACCCGACTCAACCTCGGCCACGGGGGTCCATTGGACGCGCAGGCTAGGGACTGGGTGGCGATGCAAGTTAGGGCGCAGCTCATCGCGATTAGCGCGTAAGAGTACACTATGAATCAGAGAGACAGCAGCCCCTTGCTCGGCGCTGCCCCAGACATAGACCTGCTGCTCTACCCAGCCCGCTTTTAGCTGCAGCAAGGTGGCCTCATCGGGCCAGAGCAGCACCGCCTGCAACGTGCGAAGCACCGCCTCGGTCACGGTCTCATTACTGAGCACAAGGCGCATAGGCGGTCCCCACGGCCCTTCACGCAGCAGCACCCAGAGTGTCCAATCGCGGATGGCAAAGATCACCACACCGGTGGTGACCATTAAACGGCGGGGGCTGCTGTCGCGCACGGGCCGCGCCGGGATCGAGGAATTTGACCCTGAGAGCGGTGTGTTCACTCTTCTCCTTGTGTCCCCCTGTCCGCGGCAAGCTTTGACCCGGCCATATGTAGCTGATTCTACCTGCTCTCACTGAGAGACGCAAGCCCAAAGCCAGACTGCCTCTCATCTGGTCCCAGGCCAGGGGCTGCAGCCGTGGTGGAACAGCAACCAAAGAAAGAAGCAAGTTGGCCCTTGCTTGCTGCGCGGGGAAAGGAGACTGCTCAACGTTCCCTATGGTATCCTCTCGCGGTGGAATCATCTCCTTCGCCACTAGTCCCTGCCTCTGTTCTCACCGCCAAGGCCTCATTTTCTGCTTCTGAGGGGAAGTCTAGGGAAAGCCATCTGAGCGATCTAAAGGGGCTGAGCATAGTAACGGCAACTGGAGCCGGGCCGCCTCACCGTTGAGGCACGCTGCAGGCACTCGTGGCCGGTAGCGATCTGCCTGGTCTACCTACTTTCTTTCCAGCAATTGGGCGAGCAGGATCAGGGTCGGAGGCCGATCCGGTGCTGCCTGCTCTGCCGGAGGTTAAATCTTACTGGAGCCTTGCTTTGTTGGATCTCTTACTTCAGTAAGAGCAGCCGGAGCAGCTGATAGGTACCTAGCGCCGATGCCGCGCTTGCAAGCAAGCCCAGGAGCAGGCGATAGCGTTGCAAAGTCTCCCGTAGCGCCAGGGTTTCAGCCCTCGCGTCACCTGTTGTTGTGCGCCTTCGAGGTTGATGCTGCATAACCTCTCCTCCCGCCACAAGCGGCGAGCGCAATAGTTGCGAGGAGGCATCGAGAGCTGGTTTGCTCACGCTCTCCTCATCCTACTGTAAATACGGATAAGAGCAGTTCAGAGTTGGAGTCTCTGAACCTTTTAGCTGGAAAACCCGCACCAGCTGACGGGGGTGGGAGCAGCCAGCCGCGGTGCGCGAGCTTGAGGGCAACTCTTCCCTAACTTGACCGCTCGCCTGTATGGCTGCAGGCTCTTGCTCGTGCATGTACTCTCCCGACCTAGAGCTAACCAGCGACCGTCGAGGAATCGGCGAGCTGCTGCCTCTCCTCTACCGTGCCAGCTAAGCTCTCTCCATAGAAAGCTAACAGCCGACGGGCCCGTGAATAATCCCCTTCTACCAGAATCCGGAACAGCTGCTCACAGCTGGCCAACAGCTCAGCCGCTGTGGCTCGTTTGGCGGCGGTCAATGAGCCGAGCAGATCATGACGTCGCGCACTGCGAAAAAGCCCGTGCAGCTTCTCCAGGCAGTCGCCTAGCTCTGCCTGGACAACCTCGCTCTGGCACTCGATGTCTGCCAGGGAGGCGGCGTGTGTCAGGAAACGCTCGCCCAGTTGAATCACCTGGTCATACTCGCGATGACGGGCCTCTAGCAGCGTCTCCAGCATCCGCTCTTCGTCGGCAGGATCAAGGGCGACAAGGGTGAAAAGGCAGGCTTCTCCTCCCATCTCTCGTATTTCGCTGGCGAGCTGGCGGAACTGCTTTTCAACCTCCTCAGTAAAAGGTAGAACATAGACCGAATGCTGGAGAGGGTAGGCCCCAAGATGTTGCAGACGGCGCCAGACCCAGACCCGCTTTTGTGAAGGCTCACTTGGAACTTTATACGTCAGTTGCAACCAGCGCATACCACTGCGCTCAGACATAGGCTAACCCCCCGGAGGAAATGCCGGTAACATATGTTACTGGCATTTGCTATCTTACTCGATGGAGGGAGAAGAAGTCAAGCACGAGGAGAGATAGGGCACATCCGGGGCAGCAAGGCGCCGAATGCTTGGCTCACTTAGAATAGAAGCCCGGACTCCCCGCTTAAAGAAAGGCTGGGTTGCGCAGCCTGGTGCCATGCTGGCTGGCCTCTTTCTGAGGGGGTCAGGGAGGCGGCCCTTGGGCCAGAAGATGACTGCCGAGTACCTGGCGAGCGGCCTGTGGGCTGCGGCGGCCTATCCTGGGGCCCGGCCAAGGGCGTGGATGAATTCCGCTCAACCAGGTTGTGGCCAGACCGTCCTCGGCGAGCCTTGTCTTATCCAGCCCTCTGGCCATCAGAACAGAGACCTGCCACCAATTGGTATCGCGGAGAAAGCCACTGTTGCCCACAGGCAAGCGGACAAAGCAAATGCTAGAGAGAAGGAAGAGAGGCTGGAGCTGGCTCTGGTCTGAGTCGGCGAGAGCGTGATGAGAACCAGTAAGGGAAGGGGAAGAGTTGAGGCGATACTGATCATTGCCCTGATAGGGCTTTGCTCTGCGGTAGAAAAATCGTATGGTAACCATGTGACCCTTTCTGGTGATGGAGGCTGATCCCTTGCTGGAGCAAAAAGGAAGGACGCCGAGACCGATCGTGCCTCGGCTGCGCGGACTACTGCCAGAAACGAGTATCAGAGGGACGGAGCACATAATAGGTAACATATGTTACTATTACTGGGTCCTAACAACATCCTCTGGAAGGGAGATAATGAGGGCACGACCACTGGTGACGGAGGCTGGCCGAAACTCGTCATTGAGCGCGCATTGACCGGGTGGCCAGCCAGCCATCGAAAGGAAAATGGAAGGTGCCCTACTGCTTTGCCGGGGAACTACTTCCCCGAGGTAGGGGCGCGCCAGTAACGTCGACGGAACAGCTCGTTTCCCTGACTGGCATTACTCTTCACCAGCCCGGCGAACTGCAGATGCTCCAATGCCTCTAACAAAAAGCGAGGACGCAGTTGCTCGGTCTCGACCTGGCGCTGGCGCAGCCGATCAGCTAGCTCAGAAAGTGTGATGCCCTCGCGCTCGGGCAGAGCGAGCAAGACCAGATGGGCCAGGCGCAGCCGCGCGAGCCGTTGGGTAGTCTGGGCAGGCGTTTCAGCAGGCTGCCCCTTGCCTGGGAGAAACTGCACTTCCAGTCTGCACTCGGGAGCACCATGCTTCATGCAAGCTACCTCGATAATACGAACAGCTTCTCCGTACCGTTCAGCGGCCCCTTCAATGGTGCCCCACAGCAGAGAACAGAGATGGCGGGGGCTGTCGTAGATGAGCAACAACTCATTGGGATTGCTGGAAATGCTCTCGTAGCGAAAGATGGGAGGGATGAGCTGAGATGAGGCGCGCCGCATCTGCGCATGGGCATCACGCATGGCCAAGAGGAGCGCGCGCCCGCTACGTACCTGGCTGAGCAGGTAGGCGCAGAAGTGCCCTGTGAGGCCATTGAGCAAGAAGTAACGTCCGTACTCGCGGAGGAGCGTATCTGGACTCAGCTTCGTCAGCTTGCTGGCGGCCTCGACGCCGATGAGCCACTGCTCATCTTTGTAGATGCGACTTGCCAAAGGTACGATGTGGCTCTGTATGCCAATGGCTTTGCGGTAAACCTCTAAAAATTCTTTACCGAAGCGCTCATAGAGATACCGCTCCCACGTCACAACGATTAACCCTTGCATAATACACCTTCCTCCAGACAGAACCTCATGGCAGGTATGGCTCGCTCTGCCCTAACCTGCCTTGTCTTGCCTCACGCGCTCTCTGTCCCCAGGCAACTTGTGCAGGAAGCGTGCCGCTCCTGCCCTTGACAGAAGTGGCAAGAGTCATCTCCAGCCGGCTTGCAGGCAGTACAGCAGTCGATCAGCGCTCCTGACCCTGGCGCTTTGCTCTGCCCTAATCACTGTGGAACCCAGGCGCTGAGCCAGAAGGAGCGCCCTTGCTCCCGCTTCCTCCCGGGCCTTGCTGCTCGTCTGCTCCTTCGCTGGCTTCTCCACAGGACAGCTCTTGAAAACGCGCTTCTCGTGAAGCGTGACTATAGTCATGTTTTTAGAGTATTACAAGAAGCATATCCTTTTTTCTCCTGTGTTGACCTCCCTCGACCGGGGGGATGGTCCTGCAAAAAGCATTGATAGTCAGCCTGGTCGTCTCTCAATCTTCTGTTCTCTCTACTCCTTTCCTGGAAGGGACGGGGCACCACCTGTCACCGTCCAACGCCTCTCGCTTGCGGTGATTTCTCGACACAATGATATTATATATTTCTCTCTTTGTCTTATCAATATAGAAAGGAATATTATACAAGAATATTTAATCAGATTTTTATGTCAACCTATGGGTATTCTTGTGTACCATTTGGCAACAGGAGAAGAAGCGGTCTGCGATGGAAGGGAAAGGAACTCATCCTTATCTCTGCCCGTGGCCTGGTAGCGTGTTCTATAATACTAGCGTTGCTGGCAGCCAGGAACGAGCGAGGCGGCAGCTGGATGGAGGGCGCTGAGCCGAGCGGGGAGCGACGCCGGGGAGAAGTAAGGAACAAGAGAAAGCAAATCTCAAAAGGAGGTGCTATCGTTGGCTTATGGAAAAGGTACGTATCTGGGCAACGGTGACACGGGCACGTACGCTGCCTGTTATGGTTGCCCCGGTGGTCCTGGGGGCTGTTCTGGCCTGGCAGGAGGGCTACAGCTTCCAGTGGGGTCTCTTCCTGCTCACCCTGGTAGGAGCGCTTGCGGCCCATCTCGGTGCCAACGTCGTTAACGATGTCTTTGATTTCACGGCAGGAGCTGATGCCCGGGCGCTCCAGCTACAGAGCCAGGGCGAAGCACTCACCACTGGCTCACAGGCCCTCTTCAGCGGCAGAGCCTCGCTGGCCGACTATCGTCGGCTCTGGGTGATCCTCTTCGCCATAGCCTTGCTGTGTGGTCTCATCCTCAGTCTCTGGCGTCCCTGGGTCCTTGCCCTGGCTGGGGCCGGCTTTTTGCTAGCTTTCTTTTATGTCGCTCCTCCTCTACGGCTCGCTTATATTGGCCGAGGCCTTGGAGAGCTAGACATCTTCCTCTCATTCGGTCTACTGCCACTGGTGGGTGCCTACTATGTTCAAGCAGGAAGTATCAATCTCTCTGCTATCCTCGCTGCTCTGCCTGTTGGACTCTACACCACTCTTGTACTCTACTTCCATCACTTTCTCCATTGGCGAGCTGATCGCGAAGTGGACAAAAAAACACCAGTGGTGCTGCTGGGCGAGGCCAGAGCGCGGCAGCTGGGAGCGGCATTGCTGGGTCTCACGGCCCTCCTCATTGTCATCGACATTCTCCTTGGGGTCTTCCCCTGGTATGGCGTACTCGCCGCTCTCACAGTCATGCCTGTCTACCTGGCCCTACGCCGCGCCCAGGGCGAGCTGAAGCAGTATCTTGCTCTCATGGCTCAGAACATGAGCAGCAATCTGCTCGCAGCGCTCTTGCTGGTGCTGGCCCTGCTTGTGCGAGGCTTCACGCATTTCTGAAGGAGAGTCTGGCGACCGGTTCAGCCCCGACGGGCTGACTAGGCTTCTATCCCGCCATGCCTGCGCTCCGGCGACTAGCAGCCTCAGAGGCGGAGCAGGGTGCTGGCAGTGACGGGGGGTTCAGCGTGGTGGCCCTTGTTGAATGCGATGCAAGGTCTCTGCTGCCTCCTTCGCTGAAGGCAAGATGAATTCTACCCACCAGGTTGCCCCGGCCTCGGCAAACTGCAGGACCTGCCGCCGGGCCGCTACTGGGTTCTGGGGGCTGCTGCCACCTACCACGAGGTCGAACCCTTCCAGGCTGCCACGTTCAGCGAGCAAGAAACGCCGGATGGCCGTGACATCGCCTGGCGTCAGCAGGCCATCCTCTCCATCGCCAGCCAACTTAGCTGGACAGAAACCGTCCCAGCGCGCAGCTCGGCGGGCTGGGGCGCGGCGTGGCCAGAAACCGCCGATCCAGATCGGGATGTGTGGTTGCTGGAATGGAGCTGGTCTAAAAGTAAGAGGGCGCACCTGGTAGTAAGTCCCCTGGTAAGAGAAAGGCTGTCCGCTGAGCAGGCCCGCCAGAACCGTCAGCCCTTCGTCCAACATAGCCCCTCGCTGCTTCAGATCGCTGTTCTCTCCAAAATAGGAATCTTGCAGGTCGCCCAATCCGCAGCCCAGGATCAGCCGGCCCTGGGAGAGATGATCGAGCGTCACCGCCTCGCGAGCCACTTTCCAAGGCTGGCGCACTGGGAGCGGCACCACCGTGATTCCCAGGCGTATCCGACTGGTGTGCATAGCGATCGCTGTCAGTACCAGCCAGGGATCAAACGTTACCTGTGCTCTCTCCCAGTAGACCAGGTAATCCTCCAAAAAGACGCCGTCCCAGCCGGCAGCCTCGGCGGCACAGGCGTAGTCAACCAGGCGCTCAATAGAGCCATTGATACCGGATAAAGGTAATGCTAATCCGTAGTGCATACAATTCTCCCTATGGACCAGATGCTACTCAGCCAGCGAACGCAACCAGTGCAAGTAGCCGCTGCTGCTATCGAGGGCTGCCAGCTGTCCGCTAGAAGTACTGACATAGAGCTGCAGTGGATTGGTCGGCGCCAGGGCAAGATCTCTGATAGTGTCAGCAAAACGGGTTTGCCAGCGAAACTGACCAGTAGTGCCATCGAGAGCCAGCACCGCGTTATTATTCACCGCAGCATACAACATCGTACCGACAACATCGTACCGTTCGGCTGAACGCTCATCAACCCCTGGCCAGGGTAGCGCTGTTGCCAGAGCGGTTGACCATTGCTGACAGAGACTGCCATAAGCTGGGCCTGCGGCTGATCCTGACGCTCCAGAGCTAGATAGAACATGCCATTGTACTCCTGGGCCAGGATAGCAGGAAGAGAGTCACAGCGCCGCCATAGGTATTGCCGGGCGCGGTCTTGGCCACATCAGTCAGCGCAAAAAGAACCTGTCCTGTCTTGGCCTCCAAGGCCTTGATCAGCGCTGCTGAGGTCAACGAGTAGACCAGATAGCGTTTCCCATCAATGAGCGTATTCGCGAAAAGGCGACCTTCCTCTGTCCCTTGCCAGAGCAGATGGCCATCGCTGGCACGTATAGCCGCTACAATTGTTCTCTCTCCAGAGCCTGGGAGACAAGGAAGGCTGGCACGTGGGGTCACTGCTGGCGAAGCAGCAAAGCAGGGGTCGCTAATATAGACCCCTCCATTGGCCACGAAAGGCGAAGAAGGCAGGAACTGGGAAGCCGCAACCGGCAGGGTGTAGCGCCAAAAGAGACGTCCATCGTGGGCCTGTACGACGGAGAGTATGCCCTTACTGGAGAAGGCGTAGAGCGTATCGCTGCTGACTGTCAGCAGAAGATTTTGGTCGCTCGTCAGAAGGGCAGCCGACTCAAGAGTTGCAGTGCTGGGCGGAGCGCTCGCTCCAAGTAGGAAGGCCGCCCGCAGTAGAGGAAGAAGCACGGCTAGCAGCAGTATCAGCAGCAATAGGTCCAAGGCGCTGCCCAACAGCCAACGGCGAGCGCGAGCCTCTTCCCATCAGCGCAGCCAGGGAAATGGCACCTGCGAAGCGCCGGGCAGAGGGACAAGCTGCGGCTCTTCCACTATTGCAGGAGATGATCCCGGCTCAGCCTCAGCTTGTGACTCAGCTGCCGAAGGAGGAGTCCAGGAAGTCCCAGCAGAAGACGAATCGTCGGCGAAGAAGCCATGATGAGACTCGGGCATGTCTGCTCTCTCCCCCATGCTGGAGGCTTGCTAGAGTGAAGCCTATTGAACATCCTCCACTCTTACAAAAAGCCAACGAAGAAAGATTTGTCTCTGGCTCCTGGCTCTCCCATAGGGGCCGGGAGCCAGAGACTCTGATTCCATCTCATCTCGCCCGTGTCAGAGCGTAAGGCGGCAGTGCAGAGCCATGCCGTGCCAGGGCGCCTCTCCCCCACTGCTAAGCGACATTCTCGAAAACAGCGGCAATGCCCTGGCCGCCACCAATACAGAGCGAGGCCACCCCGTATTTCAAATGGTGGCGACGCAGCTCATGCAGCAAGGTAATTGTCAAACGGGCCCCGCTGGCGGCCAGCGGATGGCCAATTGAAATGCCCCCACCGTTCACATTGGTCTTCTCACGCGGCAAGTCCAGCTCCCTCTCCACCGCCAGGTACTGGGCGGCAAAAGCCTCATTGACCTCGATACGGTCCATATCCTCCAGGCGCAGATCTGCCCGCTTGAGCGCCTGACGAATCGCCGGCGCCGGGCCGATGCCCATAATCTCAGGAGGCACGCCCACTACACTCCAAGAGACCAGGCGAGCCATCGGCTGCAGATTGTGGCGCCTCACCGCCTCCTCAGTAGCCAGGACCACACAGGCGCCCGCATCGTTAATTCCGCTGGCATTGCCAGCAGTTACCACACCGCCCTCGCGGAAGCGTGCGGGCAGCTTAGCGAGAGCCTCCAGCGAGGTATCGCGAATGCCCTCATCCTGGCTGAACTCCACCGCATTGCCCTTACGATCGCGCACCGTCACCGGTACAATCTCCTCTGCCAGCCAGCCAGCTTGCTGAGCGCGACGTGCAGCCACCTGACTGCGCAGCGCGTAGGCATCGACCTCCTC
Organism: Thermogemmatispora aurantia; assembly: GCF_008974285.1. Taxonomy (GTDB): domain Bacteria; phylum Chloroflexota; class Ktedonobacteria; order Ktedonobacterales; family Ktedonobacteraceae; genus Thermogemmatispora; species Thermogemmatispora aurantia. The sequence continues at coordinate 221,923 of NZ_BKZV01000007.1, forward strand.
GCGCGTCAACCCATAGCGCTCGGCCAGGTTCTCCGCCGTAATGGCCATCCCGCAGCCGATATATGTATCGATCAAGGCCTCCCACAAGCTATCTTCCAGCTGCGGGGCCTGACCCAGCTTAAACCCAAAGCGGGCGCCGCGAATCACATGGGGAGCCTGGGTCATATTCTCCGCTCCGCCGGCCAGTGCGATCTGTCCCTCGCCAAGCAGGAGGAGCTGAGCCGCACTCACGATAGCCTGCAGACCCGAACCGCACAAGCGATTGACCGTCAAAGCTGGCACCTCGATCGGGAGGCCAGCCTTCAAAGCGATATGACGGGCAAAATAGATAGCGTCCTTGCTTGTCTGCAGCACGTTGCCCATCACTACCTGGTCGACCAGTGCCGGCTCGACCTTGCTCCGTCGCAACGCCTCTTTGGCGGCGACCACGCCCAGATCGATAGCGCTGATCTCCGAGAGGGAGCCTTGCAAAACACCGACCGGTGTGCGTGCTCCTGCGATAATAAAGATATCTTGCGGCATCGAATCACCTCATCTTTGATGGTGAAAGGAAAGCAACATATATGCACTAGCATGCGATGGCGACAGAGGCGCAGGCCGCGGTCGAAGAGAGAGCCTGCCCTGGCGCGCGTTCTGTTGCCAGTGTACCACATTGGCAGGCGAGTGCCCAGGCGGACAGTTTCCCTGGAAGTAGAAGGCCAGGCGAGTGAGGTGATTGCTCTGGCCAACGACCTGGGCGAGCCTGGCGGGCGACTTCCTCTATTTGTCTCTCCTTGCGTGGCATGCTCCTGACCCTTGTTGCGAGGGCGAGCCTGTAAAGGAGCCTGCTAGAGCCAGTTTGGCCCTTAGAAAGCCGTAGAACCACATTCCGACAGCCCGCGAAATGTGTTATAATAATCACGTACACCACTCCTCTGATGCGGTCATAATTACTGAGCAATAGCCAACTGCAGAAAGGGAGGTGCTGGGCGCCAATCTCATCCATAAATAGGCATATGCCTTGTTATGGAAGCTGTGGGTGAGGGCGCACCTGAGCGGGTGCGAGGGCAGATAGAAGGTGTTTGCGACATCTGGTGGTGGCGACCTCCTACCTGGTAGGTAGCAGGCAGAGTCGCCTGTGGAGAGTGCAGGTCCGGGCAGCGAAGCTAGCAGAGAGCTGAGTGCCCGAGCCGGTAAGCGAGGCACACCGTGCCTGATCATTAATATCTCGACAGAAAGGTGGGAACGTCAATGGCCCAGATTGCAGCAGAGCGCAGCGAACCCGCTGCCGCCGCAGTTGCCAATCCCGCTCCACTTGGCCTGGCCGCATTTGCCTTGACCACATTTGTCCTTAGTGTTGTCAATGCCGGTCTTGTCTCCAGCAATGGTATCAATGATGTTCTTGGTCTGGCATTCTTCTATGGTGGCCTGGCGCAGTTGCTAGCGGGCATGTGGGAATTCCGCAACCGCAACACCCTTGGAGCCACGGCCTTCTCGACCTACGGTGCTTTCTGGTTGGCCTTTGGCTTTACCGTCTGGCAGAAGCTGCTGGTGACTGGTCCGATCCTGGGCTGGTTCATGCTGGCCTGGGGGTTGATCACCCTGCTCTTCTTCCTGAGCGCCCTGCGCACCGATATAGCCCTGATGGCCGTTCTCTTCTTCCTCTTCCTGACCTTTGTGGTACTGGGCATTGCTGAGTTCAGCGGCAACTCGGTGATCACCAACGTTGCTGGCTGGCTTGGCATCGTGACCGCTCTGCTGGCCTGGTATCGCTCCTGGGCAGGGATTCTGGAGAGCGGTCAGGGGCCGTTCCGCCTGCCGGTTGGGCCAATGGCCTGAGCTGGCTAACTCGTTAATGATAGAGGGCTTATAAGGCAAGGTTCATCTCATCGCCGCAGCAGAGACAAGAGTGGTAGCGGCGTGACAGGCCAGCCACCTGTCACGCCCCTTTGTTTCTGGCCCAAACGGGGTACTCCCTGGCCGTCTCCCCTTCTTCCCCCTCTTCCTGGGCAGTGCAGTCTACTCGTGTTCCTTGTCCCCCCTCTTGGTTACACTCTCTGCCTGTCTTTGGAAGGGCAAGGCAGAAGAAGGTGGACTGGTCCCCCGGGCCTTGACCGGGCGAGAGAGCTACGCTATAGTGTAACGCAAACGTTTCACTCTAGAATCACTCAACTGCATTCGTCCGTGTTGCGGATTGTTTAGTGAGGCCGTATGACAACAAGCACAGAGGCACAGGAAACCGCCGAAGCGGCACCGAGAGATCTCCATGAGTATCTCAGCGCACTGGTTAGAGAAGCGGCGAGGAGCTACCTGGCCCGTGAGCAAATCGATTATCCTGTTGAGGAACTCCCCATCGACCTGGGCTTCTCCGCCCAGGCCAGCTTTGGGGACTACTCCGTTCCACTCATGTCATGGGCCGCGAAGAATCGCCTGGGGCGGCCACCGCTGGTCATCGCCGAGGCCCTGGCCGACTATCTGCGTTCGCTGAACCTGCCGACGCTGCAGGAGGTCACGGCCACGCGCCCGGGCTATCTCAACTTTCGTCTGAACCGCCCGTTGGTGAGTCGTGACATCATGGTACGTGTGCTAGAGGCTGGCCCTGACTTTGGGCAGAGCGAGACAGGGGTGGGCACCAAGGTAGTGGTCGAGCATACGAATATCAACAGCAACAAAGCGGCCCACGTTGGCCACCTGCGGAACTCATGCTTAGGAGATACCCTGGTACGTATGCTGCGGACCCAGGGCTACCAGGTTGAAGCCCAGAACTACATCGACGATACCGGAGTTCAGGTGGCCGACGTCGTTGTCGGCTTCACCCTCCTCAAGGAAGGTCGGCTCCATCTCCCTGAGGGTGATGAGCCTTTGCCAGGCGAGCCGTTTGACTACTACTGCTCCCGGGTCTACGTTGCTGTGGGCAAAGCTTACGACGAGCAGCCGGAGCTACTGGAGCGGCGTCGTGCAGTGCTGCGGGCTATTGAGCACGGCAGTGAGGCCGAGGCCGGTCGGCCAGAGGAGGGAGCGGATTACGCAGCCCTGGCCGCCGATCTCTCCCAGCGCATTGTGCAGGCTCACCTCAAGACCATGTCCCGACTGAATATCTCCTATGACCTGCTCACCTGGGAGTCGGCCATTCTCCATAGTGGCCTCTGGAAGAGAACCTTCGAGGTCCTGAAAAACCGCGGCCTGCTGCGGCGCCCTGAGAGCGGCAAGCTGGCCGGTTGTTGGATTCTGCCGTTTGGCGAAGGTGAGTCGCAGGACGAGGAGAGTGAGCATACGCTGGACAAAGTGCTGGTCAAGAGCGATGGAACGGCGACCTACACCGCCAAGGATATCGCGTACCAGCTCTGGAAGTTTGGCCTGACCGATGATCCGGCCTTTGATGTACACTTCACCTTTGTGCCGTGGGGGCGCCAGCACGATGGGCGCCTGCTCTGGACTATGCGCACCCCGGGACTTCAGGGGGAGGCGAGTCAGGAGGGCGATCCGCTCCGTTTCGGCCATGCCCAGCGCGTTATTAACGTCATCGATGTACGCCAGTCCTATGCCCAGCAAGTAGTCTACGAGAGCCTGCGCCGCCTCGGCTATGAGGAGCAGGCCAGCAACTCGACGCACCTTGCCTACGAGATTGTCACCCTCTCCGCTGCGACCGCAGCAAGTCTGGGAGTGGACATCTCCGATGGGCGCGAGTTCTATCCGATGTCGGGGCGCAAGGGCATCGAGATCAAGGCCGACGACCTGATCAATGCGGCTATTGCCCGTATGAAGGAGGTCAAGCCGGACCTGCCCGACGAGACCGCGGCCATTCTAGGGGCCTCGGCGATCCGCTACTTTATGATCCGTTTTAGCCTGCAGCAGGTGATCGCCCTTGATATGGAGGAAGCGCTCCGACCAACGGGAGACACCGGGGTCTATCTCCAGTATGCCTATGCGCGCGCCAATAGCATTCTGCGCCGCCTGCAAGAGAGCGGCTACGAGGTCCCTGAGCGCCTGGAGGAGTTGCCGCCGGTCCTGGAGCAGAGCGAGTGGGAGTTGTTGCGCCATATCGATGCCTATCCGCGTCGCCTGGCGGAGGCGACCAGCCATCTGGCGCCCAATCTGCTGGCCGCCTATGCCTATGACCTGGCCGCTCACTTCAGTGATTTCTATGAGCATACGCCTCCCATCGTCAAGGAGGAGGACCAGCGCGTCAAGGCCTTCCGCGCCTGGATTGTGCGCACCACGGCGCAGGTAATGAATAATGCTCTGCGCACACTCGGCTTTATTCCACTGGAGCGCGTCTGAGCCGCAGAGTAAGCGCACATCAAGCAAGCGCGAGGTAGAAAGAAGCAGACAGCAATGGCAGCAAGAAGGGCACGGCTGCGCTTTGGCCTCAAAACGGCGCAGCAGTTTGTGAGCTATGAAGAGATCCGACGGGTCTGGCAGGAAGCGGATGCACAACCGGCCTTTGAGCATGCCTGGCTCTTCGATCATTTTATTCCACTAGGGTCGGAGGAGCAGAGTCAAGGTCCCATCCTGGAGGGCTGGACTGTACTGGCGGCCCTGGCGGCGCAGACGCAGCGATTGCGCCTTGGCCTGATGGTAGCCGGCAACACCTACCGCCATCCCGCCGTGCTGGCCAAGATGGGAGCGACGCTTGATCTGATCTCGGGGGGACGGCTTGACTTTGGCCTGGGAGCCGCCTGGTTTGAGCGCGAGCACCGGGCCTATGGCCTGCCTTTCTACTCCACGGGCGAGCGTATTCGGCGCCTGGGCGAGGCCTGTGAGGTGATCAAGCGCCTCTGGACAGAGCCGCGCGTTACCTTCGAGGGCAACTACTACCGCTTGCATGAGGCTCCGTGTGAGCCGAAACCGCAGCAGAAGCCCCATCCGCCCTTTGTCATTGGCGGCAGCGGCGAGCGCTTGACGCTACGCGTTGTCGCGCGCTATGCCTCAATCTGGAACTATAACGGCAGTGATGTAGACGAATTTCGCCACAAGCAAGCCGTGCTGGATGCGCATTGTGCCGCCATCGGGCGCAATCCCCAGGAGATCGAACGCTCGATCCAGCTCCCTGTTGATCCGGCCCGCCCGCTGGCGGCGCTTCGCGCGGCTGCCCGAACCTTCGTCGAGGCTGGGGCCACGCACCTGATTCTCAATCTGCGCCCTCCCTATCCCCCGGACATCGTCGCGCGCCTGGCCGAGGAGGTCGTACTTCCGCTCCAAGAGGAAGCCGAAGCCGCGGAAGAGTGGCAGGTCGAAACAGGAGAGTGAAAGTTCTTACTAGCCTTTTCCGCCTCGCCCTCCGACCTGACAGCTGGCCCTGGTAGCTGTTCCCTTAGCAGAGGGAACGATCTGCTGGAGGATACGGGACGGGGGACGGAAAGGTCAGAAGGTAGCAGCTAACTGAAGGCGGGGGTGGGCCAGCGATCGTCTCTCTATCTCTGCCATCTGCGTGGTAGTAAGAGAAGAGGCGGGAAGGTAGAGGGGTATGGCGCGGAGGATGCCACAGCTGAAGGGGAGCGAGGATCGCCAGGCCGCGCTGAGCAAGCGAGCAGACGCTGAAGCGAGACAATTGGCGGATCGGCTGAGCTAATAACTGTGGTCTGTGTGGGGCCTGGCGGTTGCCTCACCTGAGCACAAGAGCTATAATGGTTACGAAAAGCGGCATTGTTGAGGTCGCAGTTTTTCTTTCATCGAGGCACAAATAGCACAGGGAAGGACGACGCGCGTGGCCCAGAAAAAGCCCATCTCCTCAGCGAGTGAGGAAACGACCAAAAAGAATATTGTGGAGCAATTGCTCCCGCGAGCCTTTCGCAAAAGCGAGCGCCCGAAGAGCGTGCGCGAGCTAGGCCTCAGCGTTCTCAAAAATCTGCCAGCCAATCTGGCGCTCATGCAAGCTTTCATGCGAGCAGTCAATTGGAAGCAGGCTCATGAGGAAGTGATGGCCGGTCTCAGCAACACAGTGGTCATTGTCGGGCGGCCCAACTCTGGCAAAAGCACCCTCTTCAACAAGATCATGGGGAAGAACATTTCCCTGGTATCTCCCGATGCCGGGACCACTCGCGCGCTGGTGCCTGCCGAATTTGGTCCGTTCACCCTCATCGATACTCCCGGCCATCTTCCCGAGATTACCAGGGGGGCGCTGGAGCAGGCAAGCGTGATTGTGCTCTTGCTGGATGGCGTACGGGGGCTTCAGGCAGAGGACCGTGAGCTATACAACGAAGTGAAAGCTTTAAACAAGCCCGCGGTCATCGCAGTGAACAAGATTGATGCCTTACCGGCTGGCTTAGATGGCGATCGCCTGGCGACTGAGATTGCCGTACGTCTGGGTGTAGCTGGGGTTATTCCGATCTCGGCCCAGAACGGCCAGAATATTGCTGAAGAGCTGATTCCGGCCATCATCGAGGCCAGTCCCGAGGCCGCCCTGGTTATTGGGCGAGAGCTACCAGCTTTTCGACGCAGTGCGGCCCAGCGCATTATTCGCAACGCCACGCTCCTCAGCCTGGCCGCTGGCCTGGAGCCGGTGCCTTTCATTGATATTCCCATTATCCTGGGAACGCAGGTGCGTCTGGTGCTGCGCCTGGCCGCTCTCTATGGGGAACCGATCTCCTCCAGCGAAGCGATGCGTCATGCGCGCGAGCTGATCCTGACAATGGTAGGGGGGGCGGGTCTGCGCTACCTGGCAGAGCAGGTGGCCAAAGCGGTGCCTGTGGGGGGGGACCTGGTAGCTGGTGCTATTGCGGCTGCTGGAACATGGGCCATTGGTCAGGTAGCGCTGGAGTACTATGACAGCGGCAAGCAGCTCACGCCCCGGCGTCTCCAACAGCTCTACCGTTGGTTCTATCGGCGCTTCCGTCAAGAGAGGACTATTGAGGAGCTGCAGCGCTCTGCCCGCGAAGAAAGAGATGAGCGGCTTTTGCCGGGAGGGATAGAGCCAGCGCCCTCCGGGGCGGGACCCGAGCCAGGTCGGAGCGAGTAGAGTAGGAAGGAGAGAGCGCTCTGCCCGCTCTTGGTCGGCCACACTTATCTCACGGCAGCGGGGCAGCAGTTGTAGCATTCTGCTGGCTGGTCTAACCAGGAGCCTGAAACCACAGGGTCCCTGGCCTGGTATGAGACTACAACGAGAAGAAAGAAGATCATGTCGTTCCCCTATGAGCGTTATCGGACACTGCTGGATAGCTTTCTGCTCTACTATCCGCGGGGGTATGAGCAGCAAGCGCAGCATCTCCTGCTGAAACTCAATCAGGCAGCGGAAGAGCTAGGCCGTTTGCTTAAACTGCCGCTGCCGGAGCTGGAGATCATCCTGGTCGCGCCGGCTGACTGGGAGAAGGTGCCTCATGATGAGGATCTGGGGAAAGCGCAGACCCGGCTGCCCTATTTTACCAATGCGACAGAGCCGCCCTCATTGGTCGTGCCGACGCAGCTTGACCCCATCATTGGCGAGCCGGCAGCCGAGAAGCTGACCTTCCTCCTGTACCACGAGCTGGCCTATGCTTTTTTGGAGCAGGACCCGCGTCCCTGGCCGGAGGACTATCCGCTCTGGGCTGATGAATGGCAACTGCAGTTTGCTGCCCTCTGGCTCTCCCATCGCCTCGACGGTCAGCACGACGTGGTTAATCGTGATCTGCATGAGCTGTATGCAGAGATTTTCCTGGCGGAAGAAGATGGGAAGACGCCGGTCACCATTCGCAGTTTCAGCTGGGATGAGGAGACCTCGGCTGAAGATTATCTGTGCTTTGATCTACTGCTAGAGCGCTTTGCCCTCGACCTCCTGAAGCGCGCTGGCCCCGAGGTCTTGCCGCGCTTTCTGCGCGAGTATCGGAAGGAGCAGCGCGCTTTACTCAGCGATGAGGTCACTGCCATGTTGGGGGCCGCTATTGGCCCGGATGGAGTGGCCTGGCTGGAGAGCTTGCCCTACTTTTAGTTTGGCGAGCGGACGAGCAGGCCCGTCGAGCGGCTCTCCTGTCGACTTCGCCGTCGCTCCCGTAGCTTTGGCTTTGTGTACTCATCGATCGTTATCATTGGCTGCACTAATGTGAGGATACTCCATGTTTCAGCGCGTAGCAATTGTCGGATTAGGATTGATCGGCGGCTCGATCGGTCTGGCTCTCCATCGGGCAAAAGCGGCCCAAGAGGTGACCGGTTATGACCTGGGGCGTGGGGTTTGTGAGCAAGCCCGCAAGGTGGGAGCCATTGATCAAGCCTATGACTCGCTGGCCGATGCCGTGCGCGGCGCCGAGCTGGTAGTGCTGGCGACCCCCGTGGGGGCGATGCGGGCCCTCCTGCAGCAGTTGGCCAGCTGCGTGACTCCCGGAACCGTCATTACTGATGTGGCGAGCACGAAGGCCCAGGTCATTAGCTGGGCGGAGGAGTTCTTGCCAGAGAATGTCTCGTTCGTTGGTGGGCACCCGATGACTGGTAAAGAGGTTAGCGGAGTCGAGGCTGCCGATGCTGGCCTCTTCCAGGGACGTATCTATTGTCTAACGCCAACGGCGCGGACCCGCCCGAGTGCTGTCAACAAGGTCGCCAGCTTCGTGGAAGCCTTGGGAGCCCGCATTCGTTTCCTTGAACCGGCGGAGCACGATGGCCAGGTCGCCTATGTCAGCCATCTGCCTTTTGTGGCCGCCATCGCTCTCATGACAACCGCCGCCGAGGCTCCATCCTGGGGCGATGCCGCCTTGCTAGCTTCCAGCGGCTTCCGCGACATGACGCGCCTGGCTGCCGGTAGCCCCGAGATGTATCGCGATATCTGTCTGACCAATAGTGAGGCCCTGGTGCGCAGCCTCAATGAGTATCTGCTGACACTTGCGCGGCTACGCGATCGTATCGCGGCTCACGATCCGCATTTGAATGAGATCTTTGCCCGTGCCCAGGAGCTGCGCCTGCAATGGCAGGCCACCTTTGGCTCTACGGGCCCAGTCGGGCCACGGAGTCACGAGCTTGGCCGCAATGGATCGTCGAGTAGCTAGGTGCTCGCTCTGCTTCTCTGCCACATGGAGCGCAGCCCCTCGCCTTGACAAAGCGACAAAGATATGTTATACTCTTTCTAAAGAACTGAGGAGCAGCGCTAGCAACGGCCTGCTCCTCGTACAAAATGCTTGCTAAAGTTGGCAAGCGGTGCTTTCTTTTTTTGCGGAAAATTGTCAACAATCTTGTAGACATGATTGTTAAATGAGAGAGCGCTGGCTTGCAGGCCGATGTGGAGTTGGCTATGTGCTCAACACATGCGAGCGACGCTTGATTATTGCCGTTGTCGTTGTTGACAATTTTGTAGACAAGATTGGTGGCAAAGCTCTGCCGGGCGAAGGGGCCTGGCGCACACGCTGCACAGCGCAGTCACCGGGAGTCGTGACCCGCTACAAAGGAGGTTCCTGAGCCATGTCTGAAGCGCTCTGCTTTGACATTGCTCACCTGGGGCATGTTGAGCTATTGACCCCCAGCTTTGACGAGAGCCTCTGGTTTTTCGTCGAGGTTCTGGGCATGGAAGAAGTTGCCCGGCTAGGACGCTCGGCCTATCTCCGTTGCTGGGGCGATTATGAGCAGTATTCTCTCAAGCTGACCGCGCATGAGCAGGCCGGAATTGGTCATACAGCGCTGCGGGCAATGAGTCCAGAGGCTCTGGAGCGACGGGTGGCCGCCCTGGAGCAAGGAGGGATTCGGGGGGTGTGGATCGAGGGGGACCTCGGTCATGGCCGGGCTTATCAGTTCCGTGGCCCCGACGGTCATCTGCTGGAGCTCTATTATGAGACCGAATACTATCAGCCTCCTGTCCATCTACGCCCTGCTCTAAAGAACCAGCCTCAGAAGTTGACTGGGCGAGGAGTTGGGGTCAAGATGCTCGATCATGTCAACTTTCTCTCTTCGTACGCCGAGGCTGACGGCGAGTTTGTCGAGCGCTATCTTGGCCTGCGCCTGACTGAGCAGATCCTCCTCAACAATGGCCGGCGCCCGGGACTGTGGTACCGGGCCACCAACAAATCCTACGACCTGGTCTACACCCAGGATGCCACTGGTGCCAGAGGGCGCCTCCACCATATCGCCTTTCACGTCGAGTCCAACGAACTGATCTGGCGGGCCGCCAACCTCTTTGTCGATCATGGCGTCTTCATCGAATTCGCGCCGAGCAAGCACGCCATTAACCAGACCTACTTTGTTTATGTTTATGAGCCGGGCAAGAACCGGATCGAGGTCTGCTCTGGCGGCTACCTGGTCCTGGCTCCCGACTGGAAGCCCATCACCTGGACTGAGGAGGAGCGTGCGCGCGGTCAAGCCTGGGGGAACAAGACTGTAGAAACCTTCCATACCTATGGTACACCGGTGGTTTGAGGAAGATGGGAACTCAGCTATTGAATGAGCAGACCTGCTATGAGCGTCTTCGTAACTGGATCATTGACGGCACGCTGCAGCCTAATGAGCGTCTGATCGAGCTTGATCTGGCTGCGCGGCTGGGAACTGGACGAGCGACCATCCGCACCGTGCTGGCCCGCCTCGAACAGGAAGGGCTGGTTGTGCGCGAGCCGAACCGTGGCGCGCGTGTGCGTTTCGTCTCGCCTGAGGAGGCTCTAGAGATCTTAGAGGCACGCACTGCCATAGAATCGCTGCTGGCCCGTTTTGCTGCCATGCGGGCCCGGCCCGAGGATATCGCCCAGATGCGCGACCTACTGGTGCAGATGCATGCCTGTGTTGAGCAAGGCGACCTCGTCTCCTACTCTGCTCTGAACACGGCTTTGCATCGGGTGATCGCCGAAGCTGCTCGTCACCGTACAGCGGCCAGGTTACTAGAGACACTCGGCTCGCAAAGTGTGCGCTATCAGTATCGCACCATTCTGGCGCCCGGTCGTCCAGCTACCTCGTTAGCCGAGCATGATGCAGTTGTTAGGGCTATTGCTGTCCATGATCCTGATGCCGCCGAGCAGGCCATGCGCGCCCATCTCTCGGGTGTCTGTGAAACCCTGCGACGCCTGAAGCAGGGCCACTGATGGCCCAGAGAGCAGGAGCCTGGGCTTACTCGCGGGCGCATGCTGATAAGGAAAGGTCGTCTGCTACCCCTGCCAAGTTGCATGAGCCGGTGAGTGGCCCGATCTGCTTGAGAGCAAGGATAGGGAAGCCTCCACACATCACAAATCAAAGCGTAGAGGAGAGTGAGCTGGTTGATTGACAGAGAGCGTGAGGATCTCGTCCGCTTACTGGCTGGTGCTATCGACATGCACCTTCATATTGAGCCGGACCTGATTGAGCGCAGCACGGATGATCTATCGCTGGCTCGTGAATTCGTCGCCCTTGGCTGGTGCGGCTTTGTCCTGAAATCGCACTACTTTCCCACCGCCGAGCGGGCCAGGGTAGTCTCTGCTGCTGTTCCTGGGTCCCAGGTCTTTGGGGCGGTGGCCCTCAACCACGCCGTGGGCGGCTTCAATCCAGTGGCTGTCGATATCGCTGGCCGGGCTGGCGCGCGCATTGTCTGGCTGCCTACCGTCGACGCAGCCAATGAGTCGCCGGAGAGGCAAGCGGCCCGTGGCGAGCGGCACCAGCCATTTTGGACCCGCATTCAGCAAGAGATCCGGGCCAAAGGCTGTGCTCCAGAGCCACTTAGTGTCTTCGATGAGCATGGTCAGCTGCGCCCCGAAGTGCGGTCCTGCCTTGCTCGTGTCGCCGAGTATGACATGGTGCTGGCCACAGGGCATCTAGCGCGAGATGAAATCTTTGCAGTAGTGGCAGCAGCACGGGAGAGCGGTGTTAAGCGCATCGTGGTTACTCATGCTCTCTTCCCCTCACAGGCCCTCTCCATTGAGGAGCAGCAGCGGCTGGCGGATATGGGGGCCTATATCGAAGGCTGCTATACCACCTTCTACACCAACAAATGCCCGTGGGAAAGACTCTTCGCTGCTATTCGCGCTGTTGGTCCAGAGAGAACCGTGCTATCATCCGATCTTGGCCAGCGCTCAAATCCATCGATTGTCTCTGGTCTTCTTGATTTTGCCGCTCGTTTGCTAGCAGCTGGTTTCACGCGCCGTGAAGTTCAGCGCATGCTCGTTGAGAATCCTGCGCGGCTGGTGGCAGACGAGTAAACGTGGCCTGCGGTTGCAGACCGTCTCGGTGCTCTGCCTGCGCCGGCCAGGCAAGCAAGACCAGGCAAGAGATAAGGCGAGAGCCATACGGCTGAGCCGGGCAAGGCTGAGCAATAGTGAGGCTTTAGCAAATCCTTTGGTTGAGTGAGGAGAGAGCGTCTATGACTAAGGCTGCAGAAACGGGTACCTTGATGGTCGTGAGCGCCCATGCTGCCGACTTTGTCTGGCGTGCTGGAGGAGCCATTGCCCTCTATGCGCAGCGTGGTTGGCGCACGCGAGTTCTTTGCCTTTCCTTCGGGGAGCGAGGCGAATCGGCGCGCCTGTGGCAGGAAGGCAAGACAGTGGAGGAGATCAAGGTGATCCGCCGGGCTGAGGCTGAGCGGGCCGCGGCGATTCTCGGGGCAGAAGTACGTTTCCTGGACGCTGGCGATTATCCACTTGACGTGACCTCCGAGCTGCGTGATGCCCTGGTTCAAGAGTTTCGCCAATATCGACCAGACATCATCTTGACCCATTCTCTGCAAGATCCCTACAACATGGACCATCCGCGCACGACCCAGCTGGTGCTGGAGAGCCGTATTCTGGCTCAGGCGCATGGCTATCCCTCCTCCTATCCCGTCATTGGGGCGCCGTCGGTCTTTCTCTACGAGCCACATCAGCCGGAGCAGTGTGGCTTTCGCATCGACCTTCTGCTCGACATCACGCCGGTCTTTGACAAGAAGCGCCAGGCTATGGAGTGCATGGAGGCGCAAGAGCATCTCTGGGCTTATTACACCGATGTAGCCAAGCGGCGTGGCGTGCAGGCGGGGCGCAACTCCGGCCAGCGCGTGGTCTACGCGGAAGCCTATCAGCGTGTCTACCCCTCCGTTGGAGGTGAGTTTCTATGAGGCGTCCCATCGTCGTCACAGAGGTGCCGCGACCAGAAGCGGCTCTGGTCGAACAGTTAGCAGCCTATGGCGTGGCGACTGTTCACGAAGCCCTGGGCAAAGAAGGCTTATTACAGCCGTATCTGCGTCCCATCTATCCCGAAGCGCATGTGGTGGGGAGCGCTGTTACCGTCCTCTGTCCTCCTGGCGATAACCTCATGGTGCACGCAGCCATCGAGGTTTGTCAGCCTGGCGATGTGCTGGTCGTGGCGACAGAAGCTCCCTCGACGGATGGCATGTTTGGTGAACTGCTGGCCACCTCTGCGCGGGCGCATGGAGTAGTTGGCCTTGTCATTGACGCTGGAGTGCGCGATGTGGAGACGCTGAGTGCCATGCGCTTCCCGGTCTGGTCGCGAGCCATCTCGGCGCGAGGCACTGTCAAAGAAACGGCAGGAGCAGTCAATATACCGGTCGTCTGCGCAGGTGCCCTGATCAGGCCAGGCGATGTCATCCTGGGCGACGCCGATGGGGTAGTGTGTGTTCCTCGCCAGGCTTTGGCGCAAACCATTGCCCAGGCCGCCGCCCGTACCGCTAAAGAAAATGTCACCCGTGAGCGTCTGGCCGCTGGTGAGCTAGGCCTGGATCTCTATGGCCTGCGCAGTAAGCTCAAGGCTCTTGGCGTCGAGTACGTGCGCTATGACGAGTGGGAGGAATGAACTATGCGTCTCGGCTTCATCGGCTTTGGTGAGGCTGCCTCGGCGATTGCTACTGGACTGGCGGAGGAAGGACTACGTGACCTGTACGCTTACGATGTTGTCTGCGGTCCGGCCCTCACTGAGCGAGCAGCCCGCTGCGGAGTCCGCCTGGTGACCAGCCTGGCTGAGCTTGCTGCCCAAGCTGATCTTGTGCTCTCGCTGGTCACAGCGAGCGGCGCCTTGACAGTAGCGCGTGAAATTGCCCCACATCTGCGAGCTAGGACTCTCTATGCTGATCTCAACTCGTGTGCGCCGCAGGTCAAGGCCGAGATTGGCCAGGTGATCACTCAGCTAGCCCCGAACGTCAGCTATGCCAGTGTCGCCGTTATGTCTGCCGTACCTCCGCTGCGGCACCGCGTTCCTCTTGTGGCTGATGGGCCAGGGGCCAGACGCCTGCGCGAGACTCTGGAGCCCTATGGCATGAACATCGAAGTCCTGGAAGGACCACTGGGTGCGGCGGCCACTCTCAAGATGTGTCGCAGTGTGGTGCTCAAAGGCATGGAAGCCCTCTTTCTGGAAGCCTTGCTGGCAGCTGAGAAGGCGGGCCTGACCGAGCAGGTGCTGGCCTCGCTCAATGCCTCTTTCCCCGACAAGCCTCTGGGGGATCTCGGTGCTTATTTGCTGGAGCGACATCGGCTCCACGCCCAGCGCCGGGCTGACGAGATGCAAGAGGCAGCGGCGACCCTGGCCAGCTTCGCGATTGAACCCCTCGTTTCTGCTGGGGCTGCCCGACGCTTGCGCTGGTCAGCGGAGCGGCTGACCAGCACGGTGGAAGTGTCGGGCAGCGGGTCTGAGATGGGCAGTGAGGACCTTCAGGCTAGGAGTTATCGCACCCTCTTACGTCGGCTCAATGATACTCAAAAGTGAAGAGGAGGTGTAAACACAGCAAAAAATATTAGCTTGATAGACAGAGTGAATAGATGGTATTCTCACTGGTAAGTGAGAAAAGTAGCAACGAGAGCTACAGAGTGCCGACACTCAGGAGAAGCCAGCCGGGGAAGCGAAGTCGCTGCCTGTGTCATAGCGGGCTGGTCGGCCTTCCTCAGCGCTGAAGGGAGCGAAGCTGCAGATCGGGCCAAAGGAACCGGGGCGTAGCTTGGAGTGCTAAGCGTCTCTCGATGGAGTCCAGCGAGCCAGGGTCGAGGCCTCCATTACTGGAGACGCTCAGATCGACAGGGCACGCGACGGGCCAGGTCTGCCAGCGTGCCGGAGTATTGTTCATCGGGTCAAGTGAACAAGCGGACGAGTAGACGAGAAAAAAGGAGTTTGCAGGTATGGCTTCGCCGCAGAAGAGGTCCTTTTTCCGCTACGAGAACGGTGTCGTTCTCATGATGTTCTTCACCTTTGGCTTCGTCTTCATGGAGCGACTCAGCATTGTCTATCTCTTCCCATTCATCGCCCCTGACCTGAAGCTCAACAATGCTGAGATTGGCATGATTGCCTCGGTGCTTGCGGTATGCTGGGCAGTCTCCGGGTTCATCTTTGGCTCGATCTCTGATCTCGTTGGTTCGCGGAAGAAGGTCTTGCTGCCCATTACCCTTGCCTTTTCGCTCTTCTCCTTCCTCTCAGGGCTGGCGCGCAGCTTTTGGCAAATGATCCTCGTGCGCGGCCTCATGGGAGTTTCTGAGGGGCCGGTGCTGCCATTAGCGCAGGCGAGCGTCATCGCGGCCTCCACGCCCGAGCGTCGTGGCTTCAACCTTGGTTTTGTCCAGAGCTCGTTAGGGCTGATTGGCTCATTCCTGACGCCGATCATCGTCACCCAGATTGCTGTGCATTACTCGTGGCATGAAGCCTTTTATCTGGTAGGTGTGCCTGGCCTGATAATGTTCTTTGTCCTGCTCAAATGGATGCGTGAGCCTGGCCGGGGCACTGCTCAGGAGGCTGAGGCGGTTGAGCACACCAAGGTGCGCCTGGCAGACATCGGAGCGGTCTTTCGCCATCGCAACATGTGGTTCTGTGTGCTCATCGCTATCTTCTCAATGACCTGGCTTTTTGCCTTTACCACCTTTGCCCCGACCTTCCTGACGGAGGTAAGCCACTATTCACCTGATGAGATGGGCCTGATTATGTCCGCGGTAGGTTTGGGGACCTTTGTGTGGGGTTTTGTCGGGCCGGCCATCTCTGACCGTCTGGGCCGCAAACCCACCTTGATCCTCTTCGCCTTCGTCGCTTGTCTGTCGCCGATCTGCCTGGCGTTGTTGCGCGCCCCGGTGGGAGTCATGATGGTGGTCGCTTTCCTGACAACCGTTGGTCAGGCTGTCTTCCCGCTCTTCCTGGTGATTATTCCAGGCGAGTCCCTGCCGTATCGACTAGTGGCCAGCGCGGTCGGCCTGACCCAGTTCATTGGGGAGCTGGTAGGTGGTACTTTTGCCCCCTGGCTGGGCGGCGTGGCCGCAGATCACTGGGGGCTGGTGGCTCCAATGTGGATTGCCGCCGCGGGCATGCTGGTCAGCGCACTCCTGGCTTTTGGTCTCAAGGAGACTGCTCCAGCCAAGATCGGACGGAGAGCGCTGGAGGCCCAGGAAATCGTACCTACTGCCTGACTCCATTGCCTTGATTGACCCTTTCCCCTCTCCTAGAAGCGAGCCCCTTCCAGGAGCTCGCTTCCCTTTTTGAGAAAATTTCTGGCAAATTGGCCAATACCCCCTTGACAACCAATCCAGGCTGTGAGATAATCTCACTCGCCTCGCAGAGAGAAACAAAAAGACAGCGAGGCCACTCAGCGAAAGCCGGTCACCCCGCCCATCGCTGGTGGGCTGCCCAGATCCAACATTGGCAGCCAGTGCCAGTTACCTTCTGTTTCCAGGTGCTCCACGTGGTGGGGTTTTCTGCCCTCAACGAGATGGCATCGTGGAAGATGATGAGCGTAGGGAGACAACAACGGCCTGAGTGAGACCAGGTTAGTGTACCTTGACAATTGAAGAGTGGAAAACAGCAGAGGCGGATGTGCTGTGTTCGCTACTGACGGATTGCGGTGAGAGCGATCCTCTTCTCAAGAAGCTCGCCGTCAACGCAAGTAGGTCCGTCAGGCGAGGCGGCGCAGATGGCCCTGACGTCCAGAAGAACATAATGGCGGATGGTTTGCTCAGCGGAGGCTGGGGAGCCAGCCGCTGAAGATAGAAGCTCGACATCGTATGTTCAATTTAAGAACTGGATGGCGAGTTTGATCCTGGCTCAGGACGAACGCTGGCGGCGTGCCTAACACATGCAAGTCGAACGCCCTCTCCGCGAGGGGAGGGAGTGGCGGACGGGTGAGGAACACGTGGGTGACCT
>NZ_BKZV01000008.1:0-179102 GCF_008974285.1 Thermogemmatispora aurantia
GCCGGCGCTTCTCCCTTTCCGATAGACATAGTCGGTATCTATCACATAGCAGAACAGGGCGTCTCGGGCTTAAGCTGGCGGGAGAGGGTTGAGGGGGAGGCCGAAGGCTCCTTCCTCCACCTTCAAAGTTGCAGGCCGGGCCGAAACCCCTGGCGATGAGGGTCGTATGAGCGATCGATTCGAAACTCTCCGGAGCCAGCAACTAAATGCGGTCAGATTCTGACCGCATTACCATGAAAGTGTGCATGTTTTACTCTTTCTATGATGAAGATAAGGCTTATGCGCTCTCGAAACTCGCCCCTTGCGGCTTGCAAAAAACGAGTTTCGAGAAATATCGTAAGGCGATGTATTTTGAGAGGGGGAGGGAGAGAAAAACGAGCCTCTCAGATGCCAAAAACGGGGCCTCAATCGTTGTAGTCTATGGAAGAAGTATCCCGGGTTCGCTTTCGTTGGGCGCGGTTGCAGAGGGGACGATCCGCACGAGGATACTGAAAGGGTATTTGGAGAAAGCAGCACCGCAGGCGCCTGGAGTTGCAGAGGGGACGATCCGCACGAGGATACTGAAAGATGAAGCAGGGATGTAAAGGCACTGGCATCACGAAAGTTGCAGAGGGGACGATCCGCACGAGGATACTGAAAGTTATGCCGGGTACCTGGCTGGCTCAGACGAGTGGGTGTGTTGCAGAGGGGACGATCCGCACGAGGATACTGAAAGGGATTAATCGTAAGCACTAATGTATAGTCTGATTGAGTTGCAGAGGGGACGATCCGCACGAGGATACTGAAAGGGTGGATTCAACAAGCCATCAAAAGATGTCTCTCTTCGTTGCAGAGGGGACGATCCACACGAGGATACTGAAAGGACGTTTCAGAGGTATTTCAGACATCTAGTGAAGACGGTTGCAGAGGGGACGATCCGCACGAGGATACTGAAAGGACGGCTGACCGCTCTCATTTCTGTTCTCAGTATAGCGTTGCAGAGGGGACGATCCGCACGAGGATACTGAAAGGCGCCAAAGACGTGTATACGCAGTGGCACAAAAATGGTTGCAGAGGGGACGATCCGCACGAGGATACTGAAAGTTTCTCTGGCGCTTGTCTGTTCCATATGTGCAGCAGTTGCAGAGGGGACGATCCGCACGAGGATACTGAAAGCAAGGGAATAGGAACAGGACTCTTTTGAGGAGAGAGTTGCAGAGGGGACGATCCGCACGAGGATACTGAAAGACAATAGTCGCAGGACGCCGGCGGATCAAGCGCTTCAGTTGCAGAGGGGACGATCCGCACGAGGATACTGAAAGGAGCGCAAAAAGCGCTCAAAAGCACAACCGAACAACGTTGCAGAGGGGACGATCCGCACGAGGATACTGAAAGGGGCAACGGGAGCGATTCACCGGATCGATATCGCAAGTTGCAGAGGGGACGATCCGCACGAGGATACTGAAAGATGTTCGCAGACTTGCAGGGGGCGTATCTCTATTAGTTGCAGAGGGGACGATCCGCACGAGGATACTGAAAGGGTATACCTGATGCATCTTGACAGTGGCCCAGGCCAGGTTGCAGAGGGGACGATCCGCACGAGGATACTGAAAGGGGCAACGGGAGCGATTCACCGGATCGATATCGCAAGTTGCAGAGGGGACGATCCGCACGAGGATACTGAAAGACTTAAAGGAAGCATCTACTTGCTGGCTGCAGAAATGTTGCAGAGGGGACGATCCGTACCGAGGATACTGAAAGGGTTGTAGCCAGCGAGTGTGGCAGGCTTCACGCGAGTGTTGCAGAGGGGACGATCTGTACCGAGGATACTGAAAGGTCTTGCTCGTATTCCAGATAGTACAGGTTGTGACATTGCAGAGGGGACGATCCGCACGAGGATACTGGAATGAGGTATGCTGAACAGCTGATTAAAGAGGATGCTCAGAGAAGGGCGAGAGATCACTGACTGCACATAGCCATTGGCTAAAGCACAGATGTCTGTAATGGTGGATAGCACTGATCCCTGGCTGGC
This sequence comes from Thermogemmatispora aurantia, assembly GCF_008974285.1. Taxonomy (GTDB): domain Bacteria; phylum Chloroflexota; class Ktedonobacteria; order Ktedonobacterales; family Ktedonobacteraceae; genus Thermogemmatispora; species Thermogemmatispora aurantia. The sequence continues at coordinate 2,012 of NZ_BKZV01000008.1, forward strand.
CGGCAGACGAGAGGCCAGCCATCAGCTTCCCTTAGCGCTCGCAGCGCCCGCCGGCCAAATAGTTTACGCTTCAAACTCCTCAAGAAGGTCCTCGCGTCCCTGCTCTCGCGCAAAATCTACCAGCTCCGGCCAATCCGGCACCGGCACCGCCAGACGCTTACAAATATGCCCCATTACCTGAAGCAAGGACCCGCGGAAAAGCGGCTGTCTCCGACGCTGCTCGCGCTCAACAAAGAGCAGCGTCTGCTCCAGAGCACTACGGCGCCGCAGCTGCTCGTCCTTACACCAGAGCTGGAAAAAATACCCATTCTCCTGACGCACATTGCCCACATCGCTCGGGCGCAAAGGCTGCCGCTCGCCTGTGCTGGCCGCCTGAAAAAGGCGCGGCGAGAGCACAAGCTGCCACAGGCCAGCAGCGTTGCGCGCAATCCGCGCCTCATCCGGAAGCTGCAACCCCTGACGCGAAGCATAGCGTTCGATGACCTTGGGAACGTTGCCCTCGTCCAGCTCAGGAAACGAATAAGCAATCGCCGGCTTCCCCTGAATCAGCCGCTCGAAAAAGAGATCACGATAACCAGCGACAGGAGAGAACGCCAGATAGCGTTTCTTTACAGCATGCCGATAGTGCTCATCATAAGCGTGAGCCTCGACCACCGTCAACGGAAAATAGGCCCGCGCCACCTGCCGGATTGCATTAGGCCCCAGCTCCAGCTCAGACGGCAAATTATACTGTTCCCGGTCACCTCGCCTGGCCAATTGCCGCAACCGTTCAGGATCGAAGTACGAGTCACTGTACAGGCGCGTCATCGTGCGGTCGCCCAATCGCGCCGCCTCCGCCTCCACCTCCGAGAGAATCAGTGACTCACGCTCATAGTAGCTCCGTGGCAGCGGCTGCGAATCAAACGCCTCAAAATAGAGCAAGCGCTGACTTTCCAACGGACGCAGAAACAGCCCACTCTGCAGCGAAGCCTGTCCCAGCTCGGTCAGACGCAAATCCGCATCATCGCCGCTGACATGGCCCACCGTCCGCAAAAAGTCCAGCATCTTCGCAACGGCTGCCGGCGGCAGCCCAAAAAAGCGCACCAGCTCTGCTGCTGTTCGCAGCTCCGCCTCACCGATCGCGCGCTCAAGAAAACGCTCCAGCAACTCATAAGGGCGCTTCTCATACTGACGGCCACTGATACTCACCCGCCACAGAGGAAACAGCAGGCGAAACTGACGCAGCGGCACCAGCTCCCCCATAGCCTGCACGATCTCGACGACGCGGTTCGGAGAAACAAAAAGATTCCTGAGACGTTCCCCTCTCGTCTCCATCAGACGGACCCCTCTCCTGCTTCTCGCCCGCCTGCCGCACGATGCTGCCCAGCTTCATTCAGGCCACGCTGCCGCGCGCCAGGCGGGCCCGACAGGTGCGGAAACTCAAGCATTCCCCCTGACAGCGAGCATACTCAAGTAGATCCCGCATCAACCGGCGAAAATCCTCGGCGGGCCTGCCTCCGCTCATCGCATTGAGCAACGTATCGCTATCCCCGACGAGGATCAGCTGCTCACGCGCCCGCGTCAGCGCCACATTCAAGCGCCGGTGCTCTTGCAGAAACCCGATCGCATGACGGCGGTTACTGCGCGTAAAGCTATAGAGCACCAGATCACTTTCGCCCCCCTGGAACGAGTCAACCGTCGCGATCAGCGCCTGCAGCTCAAGACCGTACTCGCTCGCTGCCTGCCTGAGTAACTCGCGGATGTAAGCGGCCTGCTCCTGATAGGGCACAATAATGCGCCAATCCCGCCCCTGCTGCAGCGCACGCAGCACCAGCTCAACAATGATCCTGGCCTCGGCATCGTTGTAATAGTGGCCGCGCTCCATGCGATAGGAACTCTCCATCTCCGCCGTATCAATAAAGGTAAAAGAGGCAGGAAACAAAGGATCGCTCTCGCAGCGAGCATGCCACAAACGAGGGAGACTGGCAGTCCGAAGCCTGTTGCCATAGAACTGCGCTGAGACAAAGCGGGCAATGCGCTCGGGCATACGATACTGCTCAGTGAGCATGACGAAATGCTGCTCATCAACCCGCTCAACCAGCATCTCGAACATGCTCTTAGAGAGCAGCGTTTCAATATCGCTCACCGCCTCCTCGCCGCCCTCTTCTTCGCCTATCGCCGCCTGTTGGCTCAAAGCAGCCAGGCGCTGGCGCACCGTCTGATCGACGATCGGCGGCAACTGCTGATGGTCGCCGAGCAGCACAGCGCGTTTGCCGCGCACCAGCGGTACTAGCAGATCAGCGAGACTGATCTGACCCGCCTCATCGACAAGCACCAGATCAAAGGTCACATCGGAAAGAATGCGTGCCGTCGCCGAGCCAATGCAGGTAGCGCCGATCACGTTAGCCATACGCAACAGAGACGGATAAAGGTCCTGGTGACGAACCTCCAGCGTATGATGCCAGTCCCGTAACAACTGCAGCCGGTGGGTGAAGAGAGAACGCAGGCGAAGCGACCAGCCCTGCGCAAAGTCCTGTAGCGACTGCAACAACGAAGCATAATCGCTGGCCAGCGCGGGTAATTCCTGAGCTGGAAACAGCGCCCTCAAGTCCATCAGAAGGCGGTTGAGCTGGCGTGAGGCATGCTCCTGCTCCTGCTGGAAAGCGCTCGCTGCCTGCTCGTAGCGGCGTCGCAGAGAGATGAGCGGCTCCTCCTGCTCAAGCTGAGCAAAGCGTCTGTCCAGGACAGCCAGATGAGAGGCTAGCTGCTGTAACTGCCCACTGGTGGTCTGAAAAGCCTGTTGCAGCTCTCTCAGGCGCCGCTGCAAGCGCGGCAGGCGCCAGCGCCAGAAAGCGCCCAGCAGCGGCCAATGCTGACGACTCCTGGCCCTGGTGACGCTGCGAGTCAGGCGCTCACCGCGCCGGCGGATCTTCTCCAGCTGCTGCTGACTCGCGGCATAACGCTGCTGGAGAGACTCGCGCTCCTGGCTGAACATTGCCTGTAGGCGCTGCTGTTCCTGGCTATAGCGCATCCAGCTCATCCTACAGGCAGCGTTCAGCTCTGCGAGCCGCGCCTGAATCCGAGGACCCAGTGCCACAAAACGATCGATCTCATCCTGGTGTGCGGCCAGCTTCTCGTACGCCTGGAGCAGCTCTGCAGTTGCCTTGAGCAGGCTAGTCTGCAACGAACGGGCGCGCTCATCGATCAAAAGCGATCTCACTTCTGGCGAGACCAGCAGCTCCTGACCGACACGCAAGATATCCAGCTCCCGAGGAAGGCTCTGGAGCACGTTATCGACCGCCTTATGCGTACGCGCGGTTACCAGCACGCGCTCACCTCGGCGGGCGCAAGCGCGCACAATCTCACTGATCGTATGCGTTTTGCCCGTCCCCGGCGGTCCCTGCACCAGCAGCAGATCCTTGACAGCTAAAGCCCGCCGGAAGGCGGTCGCCTGAGCCGCGTTGAGGTGCGGGTGAGGTTGGGGCAGAGGTTCTGAATAGGGCTGATAGCGACCTTCTGCCAGGACCGCCAGCAGAGAAGGATTCTCTGCCTCTCCGATGCGCAGCCTCTCGATGGCCTCCTGCTGCACGCGAAAGGCTGCCTCACTGCCAAGCAGCAGGAAGGCTTTCGGCGGGCGCAGATCATCGAGATCGATAGCGTGCTCAAACTGAACGATGAAGCGATCGCCCTGAACGTCCAGGACATGGCCGCGTAGCTCTCTGCGCTCTTCCAGCGCCAGAAAGAGGCCGCGCTCTAACTGCGCTGCCTGGGAAGGATCGACCAAGCTAAATATATAGATATCGCGGCTGCTGTAGCGAGCCTCACCGGCGGCATCGACCTGCCTGTAGAAGATGGGCTGTTTGCTCTCCTCGTTAGCCTTCTCAATCTCGCGTGTCAAGTGGATGGTGCGCTCCAGGGTCGCTAGTAGCGCTTCCTGGGCCGGAGTGAGAGCCTCCTGTTCTGCCTGAGCGAGCAGGGCCTCTGCCAGGGCCGCCTGCCGGGCGCGCAGCCTCGCCTGATGTCTCTGACTGGCCTCGATGATTTGCTTATAGTCATTGATGAGCCACTCTTGCCATGCCCGCGGGATCTCATTAAACCCATTGACAAGATACCACCTTCCCACTTCCAGCATGAGGGCCTCGCCGCGAGCCAGGGCATCATGCTCCCGGTGGCCAAGCGGCTGCAGGCTCAGGACGATGTAGGCGTCGCCTTGGGATGAAAGGACCACTTTCAAGGCATAGGTACCGGTGCAGAGCAGAAGATACGGCTGTCCGCGCTCCCGATCAGGGCGCACCAGGACAGGAATCCGGGAATAGGAGCGCTCCAGCTCCTCCTGGAGACGTTCCACATTGGCAGGCCAGGCGGGATAGCGCCGCCGCAGCTCCGGCAAGATCAGGGCGAGCTTGCCAACGACAAGCACAAGGACACGGAGCTTGAAACTGCTTTCCTGCATTCCCTGGCTGCCTCCTCCTCACGCGCGAGACCAGTCTTGCAAGACGCTGTTGAGAGCCTTGGCAAAAGTGTCCAGGTCAGGCCAGCGCTGCGCCGGCTCTCGTGCAAGTGCGCGCATGATGACAGAATCGAGCGCCGGGGCAAGCTCCGGCTGCAAGCTGGAAGGAGGCGCTAACCCATACATGAAGGAGCCGGGCAACTTGCCGGTCAGCAGATGGTAGAGCAAGGCCCCCAGCTGATAGAGGTCGGTGCCGGGTATCGAATAGCGGGCGTAGAGCTGCTCGGGGGCGGCATACCCTCGGGGCCCCTCACCAGCGCAGGCGGGTCGTGTGGCCAGTCCAAGATCACGCAAGCGCAAGACAGGTGGGCCATGCCGGCGCGGTTCCATGATCAGGCTGTCACCAGAAAGATAGCGATGGGCAGCCCCAAGCCGGTGCAGCGCGGCCAACTGACTGCAAAAAGGCGGCAATGCACGTAACAGCTCCCGCGCTCTAAAAAGGTCAGCCGGCTGATCTTGCTCGGGGAAATAGCGACTTACAGGCCGACCTGGGGGATAGCGCTGCACGAGCGTAAAGCTCTGGGAGCCGGTCTCGGTCACCAGGAGAGCAGGGAAAATCGTACCCGCTCGAAGCCGCATCAGTAGCTCACTCTCATTCCGCAATTGTTGTAACAAACGCGCTCCCTCTGCCATTGGGAGGCGAAGGACGATCTGCTTGATGAGCACATGCTCAATGCCCCGGCGTCGTTTCTGCTCCTTCGGCGGAAAAGGGCGAGCCAGATACCAGCGCTCCAGGGCTGGCGGGTCGGAACTGGTCTCTTCTCGCAAACGCTCGGTCAGCAGATACTGCCCGCTGTCAATTGTGATGAGCTGACCAGACTGCCACTCTTGCTCTATGAAAGGATCGGCAGGAGCCCGGGGCGCTGTAACAGGCGCAGACGGCTCGCGAATGAGGTAAGTAACGAGTTCCGGCCAGCTCTGGCATAGGTGCCGTAGAGGCAGCATCACGGGGCGGCTGTCATACGAGCCCCACCGAATGACCTCGCTTACCATCCCAACCACGGCCTCCTCTGTCTCATCCCAAACGGGTGCGCCGCTGAAACCTTCCCGAATAACATGCTCAGAACCAGAATGGCTGGCCATCTGGATAGCGCCCGTTCCATCCTCTCCCTGGAGGTGGCCCTCGGCCCAAACGCCTTCTCCAAACTGATCACTGAAGCCCAACACACGATAGGGATGATCCCAGAAAGTCCCACACCGCTTCAGAGGCACGGGCCGGGCCTCCGCCGGTGCCCGGTCGCGCAACTCAAGGACGGCCAGATCGTGCTGTTGAGAAGGGTCCACGTGGACAATGGAGGCATGCAACGGCTCACGAGCATTGAGAAAAGGGAAGTCAAGCAGTATTGCGTGCCTCTTCAGCTCCTCTGGCTCCCAGCACTGCAGAGCTGTGCTCACCACGTGAGCACAGGTCAGAAGCCGGCGCGGGGCGATCAGAAAGCCGGCACCGCAGACACTTGTATGCTCGGGCGAAGCAAGGATTCGAACAATAGCGCGCCGAATAGCCTCTTCAAAAGCTGGCATCGAGATGACTCAGCATTCCAGACAGGTCAATATTACTCCTGGTGAATGCGTCTCAAATATACAGCTTGTCACCCTGGATGTCAATGGACCGCAGGAGCGGTGCGGCAGCTCCCACGGCCCACTAAGCAGCGCTAGCGCACTGGGCGATCTTTGCCGTACCAGTGCAGCGTGATATCGAAATTGGCCTCACTGCCGGCAGTGGCCAGAATAGCGCCCAGCGAAGCGCTGAGCTTGATCCCAAAGGCGATCTCAACCTCGTCGGGCTTGAGATCCAGATGATGTAATTTCTCTGCCACCGCCTTGATGGCCGGTAGGACCTTCTGCAGCGCCTTCTCCAGCGTTTCCGACGCCTGCTCCGGCCTCGTCAGGCGGCGGGAGACCGGGACCCGCTCGCCCCCTTCCGGCTCCGGCTCCTCAACCTCAATCACCACCTGCCCACCATCCTCCAGGGGAAAGGCAACCAGCTTCTTCATAGGCTTTTCTCTCTCCTCATACTTCTCTTTTTCTGATATGAACGAAGTTACCAGAGGTAAACAGCGTACGAATTCGACGGGAAAAGCACAGCCTATGACAAGCCTTGCATTCCTTGCCCAGGCTGTGCTTCTATAGAAAAGACGGACAAGAGCAGCACTCTCAAAGGGCGGAAGGAGGCAGGAGATGGAGCCAGCAGGAACACGCCGGCTCGAACTCATGGTGACAGGGATGGATTGTCCCGAGTGCGCCGGACACGTGCGCCAGGCTCTGGAAGCGCTGCCGGGCGTGCACGAAGTGAGCGTACTACTGAGCGCCGAAAAGGCTCTCCTGACGGTTGATCCCGCGCGCGTTGACCTGCCAGCGCTTTGCCAGGCCGTCGAACGGGCCGGCTACCAGGCCAGACCCCCGCTTCTTCAGCAGAAGACAGCGACAAGCCTCGCCGAACAGTCCCAGCGGCGTCTGACGCGCACCCTCTTCACCCTCTATGGCCTCCTCTTCGGGGCCGTACTCTTGCTGATCATCGTGGGCGAGTGGCTGGGCCTGCTCGATCGCCTCACCGATCGCCTGCCCTGGCCGATTGGGGTCGGCCTGACCCTGCTCGCCGGGGCCCCCATCTTCTGGGACGTGCTGCAAGCGGCCCGGCGCGGACGCATCATCTCGCATACCCTGATGTCGCTCGGCGTCCTGGCGGCCCTCTTCATCGGCCAATGGCCCACAGCTGCCGTCGTGGTCTTCTTCATGCACGTCGGCAAATACAGCGAACGCCTGACCAGCGAGCGCTCGCGCCAGGCCCTCAAACGCCTGGCCGCTCTGGCGCCCCAGCAGGCGCGCGTCATCCGAGAGGAAGAAGAGCAAGTTATCCCGGTCGAAGAGGTAGCCCCTGGCGAAATCGTTGTCGTGCGTCCTGGTGAGGCCATCCCCGTCGATGGCGAGGTCGTTGCCGGCCAGGCGACCGTCAACCAGGCTGCCATCACGGGTGAAGCCCTCCCACTGGAAGCCGCCCCGGGCAGCCGGGTCTTTGCTGCCACCCTCGTGCAAGGGGGAAGCCTGCGCATTCGCGCAACACGGGCCGGCAGCAACACCACCTTTGCGCGGATTGTGGCGCTCGTCGAGGAGGCCGAGGCCCAGCGCGCCCCCGTGCAACGTCTGGCCGATCGCTTCTCAGCCTGGTTCCTGCCGGTTGTCCTGGCCGTTGCCCTGCTGGCCCTGCTGCTAAGGCGCGATCCACTGGCCGCGGCGGCGGTGCTCGTAGTGGCCTGCTCCTGCTCACTGGCGCTGGCGACACCAATCGCCATGCTGGCCTCGATCGCTGCCGCCGCCTCGCACGGCCTGCTGATCAAAGGCGGGGCTCATCTGGAGCGCCTGGCGCAAGCGGATGTCCTGCTCATCGATAAGACAGGAACGCTCACCAGCGGCACACTGCAGATCTGCGATGTGCTCCCGTTAGCAGGGATGACACGCCAGCAGCTGCTGCACCTGGCCGCCAGCGCCGAACGCTACTCGGAGCATCCGCTGGCCGAGGCCGTACGGCAAGCAGCACGCGACGAAGGGGTGGCTCTGAGCGATCCCGAGACCTTCGAAGTGCTGCCAGGACGGGGCGTCCGCGCCAGCATCGAGGGCCGCCTGGTGAGCGTGGGCAATGTTTCCCTCCTGCCAGAGGGACAGCAGCCCGCTGCGGCCCGAAACCTGGCCGCGGCGGGCAAAAGCCTGCTCTTTGTCTCTTGCGAGGGAGCGCTGATCGGCATCCTGGCGGCCAGCGATAGACTGCGTCCCGAGGTGGTGGAGGCCCTGGCCCAACTACGCGCCCTTGGCTTCCAATCGATTGAACTGCTGACCGGCGATCATGAGGAGGCCGCCGCCAGCCTGGCGGGTCCACTGGGAATCAGCTATCGCGCCCGGCTGCTGCCCGAAGATAAAATCGCCATCGTCAAAGCCTATCAGGCGCAGGGGCACTGCGTCATCATGGTAGGCGACGGCATCAATGATGCTCCGGCCCTGGCGCAGGCCGACGTCGGCGTCGCGCTCGGCGTGGTAGGGACAGATGTCGCCCTCGAAGCGGCCCATGTGGCGCTGCTGCGCGAAGACTGGCGCCTGCTACCGGCCCTGGTGCAAATCGCACGGCGCACCATGCGCGTTGTGCGGCTCAACCTGGTCTTCACTCTGCTCTACAACCTGCTCGGGCTGAGCCTGGCCGCCTGGGGACTGCTCCCGCCCATCGTCGCCGCCGCGGCGCAGTCCCTGCCCGACCTGGGCATCCTGGCCAACTCAACGCGCCTCCTGCGCCAGCGGATCAAGTCCAGCCCCAGGGGTTGACCAGACGATGCGCCCGCGCTTGATCACATAGAGACGGGCGGGCAGATCCGATAGAATATCCTCGCGACGCTGGCAGTCAAGCACCACCAGATCGGCAGGCTCTCCCACGCTCAACCCGGCGCTCCGGCCCAGGGCCGCCGCTGCCTGCCTCGTAATGCTCTCCAGCGGCCAGCGCTGTTCCTCGGGGCTGCCCATTTGCGCGACATAGCCAAGCAGCTGCGCCATCTGAAGCAGATCGGGGCTGCCAAAGGGGTTAAACATATCCTTGATGTTGTCCGAGCCACAGAAGACCGTCACCCCCGCCGCCAGCAGCTCCTTGACGCGCGTGATCCCGCGGCGAATCGGCTGGCGATCACGACGACCCTGCAGGTAGAGATTGGTCGCCGGCAAAGTCGCTACCGCGATGCGCGCCCGCGCCACCAGCTCGATGGTGCGCGCCGCGGTGGCATCGTCAACCGCCGCCAGCGAGCAACAATGACCGGCCACCACCCGACCCTCGTAGCCCTCCTGCAGCGTGCGCTCCGCCAGATAGGGCAGCACGAAATCGGCAGGCGACTCCGACTCATCGATGTGCAGATCCAGAGGACGGCCATAGCGCCGGGCCAGACGAAAGACCTCGTCGATCAACCCACGCTGATCCTCCTCGACTAGCGGAGTACCGCCAATCGCATCGGCCCCCTCCTCCAGGGCTGCCGCCAGCAGCTCGCGCCCGCGCCGTCCCTGCTCTCCCAGCAAGCGATTGGGCAGGGCCACAATCTCAATATCCAGCAACGAGCGCAGCCGCTCGCGCACCCGCAGCAGGGCATGCAGGCCGCGCAGCTCGATCTGCGGATCGACATTGACGTGGGTACGCAGCATCGTCGTCCCGCAGCGCAGTGCCCACAGTGCCGTGGTCGTCGCCCGCTCCACGATATCCTCCTCGCTGACGCTCGACGACAGCGTCAGATTGCAGCGAATGGCCTCGGCCAGCGTCCCCGAGCGATTGAGAATGCGATCGCGCGTCAGAGCCTTATCAAGGTGAATGTGGCCCTCAACCAGGCCCGGCAGCACCAGGCGTCCTGCCACATCGAGGACAGGGATGTCGCTCTCGGCGACCGTCGGGCTGGGAGCCAGAGCCGCGATCTGACCGGAGCGAATCAAAATATCCACAGGGTCAGGCCCGGCGACCTGCTCCAGCGCCAGGCGCGCCCGACGCAGCAGTAAATCAGCCATGCCTCTCACCTCGTCGCAGGCTGGGCAGAGCCGCCAAAATCAGCTTACGCAGTCCCTGCCACTGACTGCGTCCGGCGGTCCGCGGGGCCCGGCTGCCAAGGCCACGCCCCAGCATCGCCTTGATGCCCAGCTCGCGCGCCGCCTCAAAATCAGTGCCACCTGGGGCCGAAGCGATATCCAGCACAAAAACATCGCGTCGCATCTGCTCCAGCACCGCGCGCGTCAGCACCAGGGCCGGCACCGTATTGAAGACCATATCACAGTCAGCCACCGCCGTCGCCAGCTCCTCCAGCGGCAGAGGACGCGCTCCCAACTCCCAGGCCCGCGCGCGCTGCACCGGATTACGCGCCGCCACACGCACATGAGCCCCCATATTCAACAACAGCCGCGTCAACGTAAAGCCGATGCGCCCGAAGCCAACCACCAGCGCCTGGGCATCGTGGATGGATACCTCCGTATTGGCGATGGTCAGACCGATGGCCCCCTCAGCAATCGTCGGCGCCCGCAGAATCATCAGCTCATCGTCATCGCCATACTCCTGAATGCGCAAGCCGCGCTCTTGCGCCAGCGCATTCAACTGCGGCGTACTGGTACCGATCAACAAAAGCGCCCCCGGCTTCGCCTCGGCCAGGGCCGTCGCATCCAAAAAAAGCGGCTCCGGCCACTGAGGCGCGTAGAGGCTCCCATCCGGGGCGATCACCGGCACCGGAGCAATGATGACATCGCTGCCGGCAATGGCCTCGGCCAGCGTCCGGCACTGGGGCCACCCCATGATCTCGGCTGCCGCCGGCGGACAGCCGCAGGCCCGCACGCTAGCCCCCTCGGCCAGCAGACCTTTCAACACCTCCAGCTCGCGCCCATCGCCTCCGATCACGGCGACCTGCAGTCCGCTCAGTCCAGGTCGCTCTTCGCCTCTCTCATTGCCTGCTGCTGCTGCTCCCATCATAAGCTGCTCCATAGTGTGAGACGATCCCGCATTCAGTGCTCTGCGCGCCGCTCCAACCAGGACCAGCGCGCAGGGATGAGCGCCGCCCTGGTCCCGGCTTGCTGCCCGTTGGCCGTCCTCTTCAGCGGAGCAACGCCAGCGCCGCCTCACGCGCAGGCGGCAGACCCAAACGCGCCAGTCCCCAGCCCGTAGCCCGGTAATCGCGCCGGTTCATAGAAGAGGCCAACGTCACCAGCGCGTCCATCACCGGCGTCGCCACACCCAAGGCCCGCCCCAGCTCGCTCATCGGCACCAGACCAAAGGGAATATCCTCATGCAGATAGCGGCTATCCAGGCTGGCGGGCGCCTTAATAAATTGATTGGGGGCGCTTTCACGCAACATGCGTAGAAACGAGCCGCTGGCCCCCGCCTCCGGCGAAGTCGAGCCGAGATCGGCGAACAGCTTGGGAAAAGGCTCCAAAGCCAGGCCCCAGGCCGCGGCCACGGCCAGGCGCTCGCGGTCAAGGTCGGCCATCACCTGGGCCACCGCCGGCGTGCCAGCGTCGTAGTAGTAGCGAAAATCGCCGCCGCTGTGCTCGATCCAGGCCGCACTCAACACCATCCCTGGCGGGTGCAGCACTGCATTGACGTTGCTCAGGGCCGTCACCAGCACATGCTCCACCGGTCGCAGCGAGGGATAGAGGCGGCTCAGCAGCGGCCAAAGCGTCTCGACCGCCGGAGCCGGCAGGGTGGCCAGACGCACGTGCTGCACCAGTGAAGAAATATAGACCTCTCCCTCACCCTGCTTCCGGCAAATGTAGGTCAGCGTATTGGTCTCAGCGATAGGCGGCGGGTCAGCACAACCGGCCTCGATGAGCAAGCGGCGGAAGACCAGGCTGCCGCCAGTATTGCCGGGATTGAGTAGCAAGGGCGGCCCGCCGGCCTGGGCCAGCAAGGGCGCGAGGGCCCGCGCCAGATCGGCGAAGGCCGTGGCCGGCACGCAGAGCATCACCAGCTCAGCCCCAGCCAGCGCCTCGGCCAGGTCGTTGGTCAGACAGGCCACCGGCGCCAGACCCTCGCCAGCAGCGCCACTGTAGGCAATACCGCCGCGCTCGCGCGCCACCCGCAGCGTCTCCGCTGAACGGCTGTACAGGTGAACTCGCTCACCGAGAGCAGTGAGATGAGCGGCAGCGGCGAAGCCCCCATTGCCTCCGCCGAGCACTGCAATGGTTGCCATCCTCAACGCGCTCCTTTCAGCTTGATCATCCCTCCAGCCATACGAGCGGACTGGGCCGGCGAGTGCGCTCCCATCTGCAGCCGGCCCTGCCTGGCGCCCGCGTCCAGCCGTGAGGCCGCACGGTATGTCGATAGCTCAAAGAGGGTCAGAGCGCCACGGCATACTTCGCCAGCTTGCGCTCATCAACCTGCACCCCCAGGCCCGGCCTCTGCGGAACCAGCACCGCGCCATCCTCGTAGGCCAGAGGTTCGCTGATAATATCGTCGAGATAATAGACTCCAGCGATCTGCCCATCCAGAGCCTCCGCCGGACGACTCACCGGGCAGACGCTGGCCAGCTCAGCAATGCGCGTCGCCGCTCCCAGGTGCAGATTCGCCGCATTGCCCACACCCATCTCGATCGAGCCACCGATATCGCAGCGCAGGCCAACAGCCTCGGCGACCGCCGCCACCTCGCGCGCGCGGAAGAGGCCCCCTGGCTTGGTGACGTAGAGCGAGATCAGCTCAGCAGCCTGCAAGGCGTGAATGCGCAGAATATCCTGCGGTGTCCAGGCGCTCTCATCGGCCATCACCGGCACCGCCACCTGACGCGCAATCAAGGCCAGCGCCTCAACATCAGCCACCGGCTGCTCGGTGAAGGCCAGATCGAAGGACTGCATCGCGCGTGTCACACGGACCGCCTCGCTCACCGAGCGATAGCCCTCGTTGGCATCGACGCGAATCTGAATTCCAGGACCCAGAGCCTCGCGTAGCAGGCGCACCAGCTCGATGTCGCGCGCCGGATCAAGACCCGTCTTGGCCTTAATGGTGCGCGCACCCTCGGCGACCGCGCGCTCGGCCTCTGCCACCGCCTGACGGTTCTCCATAATACCCAGGCTGTGGGCGATCGGCAGGCGATCGCGATAAGCCCCGCCGAGCAGCTGGTAGACCGGCACCCCCAGCGCCTGACCGGCCAGATCGTAGAGCGCCATATCAACCGCCGCCTTCGCATAGGGATGGCCCTTGACCACCCGATCCATCGCCGCATGCAGCGGGCCGATCTCTAACGGCGAGTGGCCGACGATGACCGGAAAAAGGTAGTCGGCGATGATGTGGTGCACCGTCCGCGGCGTCTCGCCGAAATAGGTCATATGAGCGCCGCCCCAGGTCGCGATGGCCGGCGCCTCACCCCAGCCGATCAAGCCCTCATCGGTCTCCAGGCGCAGCAGGAGATGGCTCCCGATCGGCGTCTCCATCTTACTCGCCCAGTTATGGACCCGGCGCGACGGCAAGGTCACCAGATAGCAGCGATAACCAGTAATCTTCACCGATCTGCTCGTCCTTTCAAGCGGGGATCACGAACAGCTCCGAAGCATCATACTGATCCGTAATCAGCTCGTAGCCGTCCTCCGTCACGATCAGCTCATCCTCGTATTGCACGCCCCAGCGATCGGGATACCAGCAGAGCGGCTCGATGCAAAGGACCATGCCCGGCTGCAAGGTGATATCGGTATAGGGGCCAAGATACGGCTCCTCGTGGAGGGTCAGGCCCAGACCATGCCCAAGGAATTTGATCGGAGGGAGACCCCAGCGCTCCATCTGGGCCGCGTAGCGCTGGTAGAGGGCGCGCGTACTCTGGCCGGGACGAATACCATCGAGAGCAGCCTTGCGGGCCTCCACCATATGCGACCAGGTACGTAGCTGCTCCTCACTGGCCTTCCCGACGACAGCGGTCCGCGCCACATCGGAATAGTAGAGCTGACCGGTACCGATGACATCGATGCGTACCAGGTCGCCGCCGCGCAGAGGACGGCGCGTCGGAGCCGCATTGGCCAGACCACTGCGCTCGCCTGCGCCGACGACCAGCATCGTCAGACGATCGCCGCCGTTGGCCAGATAGGCATCGGTGATCAACTGGCCCAGCTCCATCTCAGTCATACCGACGCGCGCCTGCTCGAAAGCCTGACGGGCCGCCCGCTCCGCCGCCTTGCCAACAGCGCGCAACTTCGCCAGCTCCCCCGGCGTCTTGATCATCCGCAACTCGCTCAGCAGCGCGTCGCTGGCCACAAACGTCGCCCGTGGCAGGGCCTCGCGCAGTGTTTCGTAGCTCTTCTGCGCGATGGCGGTAAGTTCAAGACCGATGCGCCCTTGAGCCAGACCGGCGGCGCGCAAACGCTCGGCTAACAGGCGCGTAGGATCTTCGGTAAATTCGTTGTAGGCTATGACCGAAGCAATCGAGGCTGTGCCTCTGACAAAGCTCTCCTCGATATCAACGACAATGATTTCAGGTTCGCCCTGCAGTGGCACCAGACAGTAGACCAGGCGATGGCGCACAATGGTCTGCGATGGTACGACAACATCCGCTGTATAAGCGATGTTCTCGGGCGAGGCAATGACCAGTGCGTCTAGCCCGCGCTCCTGCATGGCGGCGCGCTGCCTGACAATAATCTCGCTGGACATAGAGCTGTTCCTCAATAGGCTGCACCCTGCCCTTCTCTTCGCGCGGGAGCGGCGTTGCTCCACAGGAGGGACATTGTGCATAATTTGTGCAGTTTGCCTGTTTCTTGTCTTAAGCCCTGTTATGGAGCTAATATGCAGCAGCCACCCAGTGACTGCCCTCTCTGTAGCCGGCGAGCCGGCACGGGAACGGGAAAACCTTCCTGACGGGAAGCCGATTGTCTACCCATCAGGTTGCCTCCAATACAGGCTGACCGAATGATACGGGCCATACCGCCCACCGCCGCTAACGCTGGATGGGCGTCGCGGTCGGCGTTCGGTCTGGTCGACTGGCAGCGACCTAATCGTGGCACTCGATGCGGACGCCGTCGGGGTCGAGAAAATAGAGCGAAGTCCCGTAAGCGGTTGGCTTGGGTCCATCGACAATCTTCACCCCAGCGGCGCGCAGCTCGTGCTCAAGCTGAGCGATATTCTCGACGCGAAAAGCCACATGCTCTAAACTCTGGCCCGCTTCCTGGCGGAGACGCTTCCCCTCCTCGGTCAGCTCGGTCAGGCCCAGCCCCTCGTGCATGACCACCAGCGGGCGCCCATCGCGGAAGGTCGTGCGCTCGCGCACATGGAAGCCGAGCACCTCCACATAGAAGCGCTCAGCGCGGGCCAGATCGCTGGTCTGCAACAAGAGATGGGAGACTCCGCGAATCGTCGCCATTAGCCTCCTCCTTTCTCCGGCGTAGATGGCGTGTCGCCACCGCTGCCGGGGAGGCCGCTGGCCGAGTCGCGTTCAGTCCCCAGGCGCCCGGCCAGGGCCCAGTTTTCCGGTGCGACCTCGTGCAAAATGACATGCAGATGATCGGGGCGTGCCCCAGCATGCTCGACCATTGCCTCCGTGATCGCCTTCACTAAGGCTCGCTTCTGCTCGGGCGTGCGCCCCGGATACATCTCGATGATCACGACTGGCATGGCTCTCGCCCTCCTGTGACCGGAACAGGCTCAGGGACCGTCGACTTCGACTGAGACCCTTCCTGGTCCTGGCTATGCGCGCTACCAGCCTGAGCCTGCCGTCGTGGCGACTCAACATCCTTCAAGACACTCTCAAAGTGCTCGTGGAGCGCGGCCTGAGCCGCCAGAGGATCACGCTCCTCGATTGCCCGAATGATGCACTCGTGGTCGTGCAGCGAGCGCTGGAGACGGTCGGGCAGACTGAAAACGACCAGCCGATCGTTATCGAGCACAGCGTTGAGCGACAGTAGCAGTTGAATGAGGATCGGATTTTCGCTTGCCTTGACAATAGCGCTGTGAAACTCGCTATCGAGAGCGGAGACCTCATCGATCTGGCCTTGCTCGCCGGCGCTGCGCATCCTTTCCAGAATTTTGCGCAGCCGCATGACCAGTGCCGGACGCGCCCGCTGCGCGGCCAGCGCGGCGGCCTTGCTCTCCAGGGCCTCCCGTACCTGGAGCAGGTGAATCAAGTCCTGACGATGGGCGATGTACCAGGCACTCCACATGGCAGAGACGCTGTGTTGAGGCACTTCCGCGGTCACATAGCTGCCACTGCCGTGGCGCACCTCGATGAGGCCGATGGCCTCCAGAGTACTGATAGCCTCGCGCACCATTGTGCGGCTGACACCCAGCAACTCCGCCAGCTTGCGCTCACTGGGCAAGCGATCGCCAGGGGCAAAATGGCCGCCCTCGATCAGTTGCCGTAACTGCTCGGCTGCGCTGCTGCGCGCGGTGGACAAATGAAGTGGCCTGATAGCCGCTTCCGCTTCAGTTTTACTCATCTCTGAGATTCCTCTATCTGTGTAGTCTCATATGCGGTTATACTCCTTAGCAGATATATCTTAATATGACTCCCCGCAAGACGTACAGACTCTGGCGGGCGCTCCTTGCTCCCCACGTCGAAGCGCTCGCCGGCAGTGGCCTCTCCCCAGAGAGCGGGCCAGGAGGGGAAGACTCGCGCGCCGTCAGCGGAGCTGAGCGGCCTCCTCCTGGCTGCTGGCCAGGATCAGCAGCGGCGTGCCCACCGGGACCGTCTCCCCATCGGCCACCAGGACGCGGGCCACCACGCCGCTAAAAGGCGATGTCAGCTCGACAGAGGTCTTCTCGGTCTCCACGACTGCCAGCACATCCCCTTTCTGGACCGTATCGCCCTCGCCGACCATCCACTCGACGATGGTCCCCTCTTCCATCGTCAGGCCCCACTTCGGCATGGCAATGGTTTCTGCCATAGCGGCTGACTCCTTTCTTCCTCGCCCATCCATTGCGGCGCCTCGCGCCCATCATGGCCTGGCTAGTCAGGCGCCGCGGCTGCCCTGACATCAGCTACCCGATGCGCTGCGTACCGCGTTGCGCATCACCTCGCGCACCCCGGCGGCGATGCGCTCCTCATCGGGAATGACAAACTGCTCCAGCTCAGGGGCATAGGGCATAGGCGTATTCGTGCCACAGACGCGCTTGATCGGCGCCTTTAACAGCGGGAAAAACTCCTCAGCAGCAATGGCGGCGATCTCCGCACAAAAACCATTGCGGCGCGGGGCCTCCTGAACAATCACCAGGCGGCCAGTCTTCTCCAGCGAGCGACGCAGACCAGCGCGGTCGAAAGGCACCAGTGTACGCGGGTCCCACACCTCGACAGAGATCCCCTCGCCGGCCAGCGCCTCCGCTGCCTTCAGCGCGCGCGGCAGCATATACAGATAGGCCACCAGCGTCACATCGCTGCCCTCGCGGGCCACGCGACCCTCACCCAACGGAATGAGGGAGTCCACCCCTGCCGGTACCGCGCCGCGACTATTGTAGAGCAGCTTATGCTCGAAAAAGAGCACCGGATCGGGATCGCGAATAGCGCTCTTGAGCAGGCCCTTGGCGTCGGCGGGCGTCGAGGCAGTCACGACCTTCAGCCCCGGTGTGGCCGTGAACCAGGCTTCCAGGCTCTGCGAATGCTGGGCCGCCGTCGCGCCTGCCGTGCCCGTCACCATGCGGATCACAAAGGGCGCGCTCGTCCGGCCGCCGGTCATGTAGCGAAACTTCGCAGCCTGGTTGACAATCTGATCCATAGCCAGCGTGGCAAAATCGCTAAACATAATTTCCGCCACCGTCGGCACACCGAGCAGCGCTGCGCCGAGCGCTGTCCCGATGACGGCCTCTTCGGAGATCGGCGTATCGAGCACGCGCTCGGCCCCAAAGCGCTGGAGCAGGCCCTGGGTTACTCCAAAGACTCCCCCTGGCTCGCCGATATCCTCGCCGAGCAGCAGCAGCGAGGGATCGCGCTCCATCTCCTCGACCAGCGCCTCACGGATGGCCTGCGCATAGGTCAAGCGGCGCTCCTTCTCCGCCTTGGGCGTAGCAGTCATAGTAAGGCCCTCCCCCCATAGCTTTCAACAAAGACATCCTCCAGTGCCTCCTCGGGCGCTGGATGCGGCGAGGCCTTGGCAAACGCCACGGCCTCCTCTAACTCCTGCTCAACCGCTTGATCAAGCGCCCGCAGCTCGTCCTCGGTGCAGATTGCCCCGGCCAGCAGCAGGCGGCGATAGTTCTTGATGGGATCGGCCTCCAGCCAGAAAGCCACCTCCTCAGCAGGGCGGTACTGGCCCATATCCCCTTCGTAGTGACCACGATGGCGATAGGTCTTGCACTCGACCAGGGTTGGCCCACGCCCCTTGCGCGCATCCTCGGCTGCCTTGCTGACCACGCGATAGACGTCCAGTACATCGTTGCCATCGGCGATCAGGCCGGGAATGGCGTAGGAGCTGGCGCGCGTGGCAATATCGCGGATCGTCTGATGCTTGTGCTGCGGCGTGAACTCGCCATAGAGGTTATTCTCGCAGATGAAGATCACCGGCAGGCGCCAGAGGGCGGCCAGGTTGAGCGACTCATGGAAGGCTCCTTGATTAGAGGCGCCGTCGCCAAAGAAGGTCACCGCCACTCCATCGGCGCGCCGCGCCCGCGGATCGTCGGGATGGTGAACGGCGATCTGGCGCGCCTGCTTGAGGGCCAGACCGGCCCCCACAGCGATCGGGATGCCGCCCCCGACGATGCCGTTAGCGCCGATGATCCCCAGCTCGATATTAGCGATATGCAGCGAGCCGCCTTTCGCGCGGTTGTAGCCATCGCGACGGGCGAACAGCTCGGCGTACATGTAGCGTGGGTCGCCTCCGCGCGCTAAAATGTGACCATGTCCGCGGTGAGTGCTGGTAATATAGTCGTGAGGACCAAGCGCCGCGCAGGCTCCCACGGCCACCGCCTCCTGGCCGATATAGGGATGCAAGAAGCCCGGAATGTAACCCAGGCTGCGCAGCTCCGCCGCCCGCTCCTCGAAACGGCGGATCAGCACCATCTTGCGATACAGTTCCTTGAGAAAAGCTGGCGTATAGCTGGCCAACGATTGCACGCTCTCTGCTCCTTCCTGGACTGACCTGCCAGATCTGCCCGAGCCAGATGGGGTCAGGCCATATAGAGGCCACCGTCGACATGGATCGCCTGCCCGGTGATATAGCTCCCGTCAGGCCCACACAGAAAGGCCACCACGCCGGCAATATCCTCCGGTTTGCCCAGCCGTCCCAAAGGAATGTCCCGCGGGCGCTCGCTCAGAAACTGGCCTGGCTGCTTCCCTTCGCGCACTGCCACCGCGCGGTCGACCTCCTCCAGCATGGCGGTCATAATATTGCCCGGGCAGAGGGCATTAACACAGATGTTGTAGCCGGCCAGCTCTACCGCCAATGAGCGCGTCAGGCCCAGCACCCCCGTCTTAGAGGCACAGTAGGCATAGTCGCGTCCAAACGCCACTTTGCTCATCATCGAAGCCTGGTTCACAATACGCCCCCAGCGCTGAGCAATCATATCGGGTACCACTGCCCGAGCGCAGAGCAACTGACCGGTCAGATTGACAGCCAGGCTCAAATACCAATCCTGCAAGGAAGACTCCAGAAGAGGAGTATCACGGAAAATCCCGGCGTTATTGATGAGGATCGTGATCGGACCCAGCCGCGTGCGGGCCTGCTGTACTCCCTCATTCACACTCTCCTCCCGACTAACATCCAGTCGTATCGGCAGCGCCTCACCACCTGCGGCCCGAATCTCCTCAGCCACAGCGGCGGTACCCTGCTCATCGATATCAGCCACTGCTATCCGCGCTCCCTCGCGGGCCAGGCGCAGCGCGATCGCGCGTCCCATCCCGCGCCCGGCGCCAGTTACCAAAGCGGTGTGTCCTTCCAACGTCAACGTCATTGTTTTCCCCCTTTGCGTGCGAATGCATCCCGCAGCGCTACACACAGTCTACTCAGCCAGAGAGTTCACTGGTCCAGGCCAGTGGGCCGGGGTCGGACCGGAAGCCTGGCCCCGGTCTCCAATGCCGGCTAAGTCACCGGCCAGTCGCCGCTGGCCAGCCGCTGCGATTGTGGCTGTAGCTGCGGCACCTGCTCCGGGCGCGTGCCCGCCATCAGCAAACCCAGATGCGTCAAATCGACCGCTGCTGCTGGCAGCGTTTCCAGAATACGCCCCTCATAGATCACACTAATGCGGTCACTCAGAGCCAGAATCTCGTCGAGATCAGAGGAGATCAGCAGCACCGCGCAGCCACGATCACGAGCCTCGACAATGCGCCGATGGACATAGGCGATGGCCCCGACGTCCAGGCCGCGCGTTGGCTGCATGGCGATCAGTAAGCGTGGCTCGCGGCCCAAAGCGCGGGCCAGCACGGCCTTCTGCTGGTTGCCACCCGACAGATGCCGCATGGGAGTCAGCGGACCCGGAGCCCGCACATCGAAAGCCACCATCAGCTGCCGCGCCCGGGCCACCACTGCCCTGAAACGACGCCAGCCATAGCGCGCATAGGGCGGGTGGTCAAAGACATCCAGCACCATATTCTCAGCCACCGTCAAATCGAGAATCAGGCCCTGCCGATGGCGATCCTCCGGAATATGGGCCAGGGCCAGATCCAGACGCGCCGCCGTATCGAGCAGCGTAATATCGCGCCCCTCGAAAAGAATGCGGCCCGTCTCGACGCGGCGCAAACCCATCAAAACCTCCAACAGCTCACTCTGACCATTGCCATCAACGCCCGCCAGACCGTGGATCTCCCCGGCGCGCAGCTCCAGCGAAATGCCGCGCAAGGCAGCCTGGCCATTGCCCCCACGTGCCTGCACCTCTTCCAGCCGCAAGCGGACCTCACCGGCTACCGCCTCCTCCTTGGCCACCGTCAGCGCGACCGCCCGTCCCACCATCAGCCGCGCCAGCTCGGATGGCGTCGCCTGTTGCGTCTCCAGCGTGCGCACCACTCGCCCCAGGCGCATCACCGTCACGCGATCGCTGATGGCCATCACCTCTTTCAACTTGTGGCTGATGAAGATAATGGTCACACCCTCGGCGCGCAGGCGGCGCAAGAGAGCAAACAGCTCCTCGCTCTCCTGGGGCGTCAACACTGCCGTTGGCTCATCGAGGATCAGCAAGCGGGCCCCGCGATAGAGCGCCTTCATGATCTCGACCTTCTGCTGCTGCCCGAGCGTCAGATTCTGCACGCGCTCATAGGGTGAGGCTTCCAGCCCGAGACTCTGAGCGAGCTGAGCAATACGCTGCTCGGCCTGGCGCAAGTCAAGCAAGGGCGCCCGCTCCGGCCTCGTTCCCAGCACAATGTTTTCCAGGATCGAAAGGGCGGGAATCAGCATGAAATGCTGATGCACCATGCCAATACCTAGCTGCATGGCCTCACGCGGTGTCCTGATCTGCACGCGCCTCCCCTCAACCAGGATCTGGCCCTCATCAGGGCGATAGAGGCCGTAGACAATATTCATCAGCGTCGTCTTACCAGCACCGTTCTCACCAAGCAAGGCATGGATCTCTCCCCTGCGAATGGCCAGCGTCACATGGTCGTTGGCCACTACTCCCGGAAAGCGCTTCACGATCTGACGCAGCTCCAGCACAGTCCCCGCTGTTGCTGGCGCCGTCTCCTCTGTCGCCTGCTCTTCGCGAGCAGTGGCACCCTTGAGCAAAGCGCGCGCTCCTTCGGTGCTATAAGGCTGGCCACTGGCCGCCGGGCCGCGGGCATTGCGCATCAGCAACATCAGCGCCAGCAGCGTGATCACATAAGGAAGCGTCTCCAGCAGTTGATAAGGCACATTGACACCGTAGGCTTGCAGGCGAATCTGCAAGGCATCGCCAAAGCCGAAGAGCAGCACCCCCAACAGAATGCCCAGAGGATGCCAGCGCCCGAAGACGATCGCCGCAAAGGCCACATAGCCGCGCCCGGCAGTCATATTCTCCTGAAAAGCATTCACACCACTGGCGCTCACCAGGGCCGCGCCGCCAGCGCCAGCCAAAGCCCCGCAGACCAGCAAGGCCAGATAGCGGACGCGCTGTACCTCGATGCCGACCGTGGTCGCCGCCAGCGGCTTCTCGCCAACCGCGCGCAGGGCCAGGCCCCAGGTGGTGCGATAAAGAACAAACCAGGTCACCGGGACCAAGGCCAGGGCGATGTAGACCAGGGCATTCAACTGAAAGAAGGCCGGTCCGATGTAGGGAAGCGAGCTGAGGAGCGGAAATGAAAGCGTCCCGAACCCGGGGGCCGAAGGAAACTGCGACATGTTGCCGAAGCGCAGGCGAAACACATAGGCCGTAGCCGCCAGTGCGAAGAGATTGAGGCCGACCGCGCTCACGATCTGATCGACGCGGAGCGTCACCGAGAACCAGGCGTGCACCAGAGCGATCAACATCCCGACCACAATTGCCAGCAGCAGACCGACCCAGGGGCTATGACCGACCAACGCGCCCACATAGGCCGCCAGGGCCCCGCAGAGCATGATAGCCTCCAGTGCCAGATTCAGCACTCCCGCCAGCTCGTTGAAAAGCCCGCCGAGCGCAGCCAGCAGCAGCGGCGTCATGGCCACCAGCGAAGCCACCACGAAATCAGGCGAAGTGAGGAGCGCAATCAGACCGCCGACCCCCTGACCATTGCCGGATCGGCGGCCCGTCACCACATTGAGAATCATCAGACAGACCAGCAGCAGCACGATGGTCAGGACGACCCAGAGCCACCGTCGGGACTGTTGCTTGCGCATAGGCACTCCCTCACTCTGCAACAAAGGTCTCAGTACTCGTCGGCGGCTGCCCATCCGCTCCGGTGGCCTTGACAGACGGGTCGCTCCCATCCGTCTCCTTTCCACCGCTCTGGCGCCGACGCACCAGATCGAGAATGACCGGTGACGAAACAGCCAGTACAGCCAGAATCGCCAGGGTCCGTACAATGTCCGCCAGCTGTGATGGCAGCTGGGCGATGGCCTCCATAGCCGAAGCACCGTTGGCTAAAGCTCCGAAGAAGAGGGCTGCCAGCCCCACGCCACCGGGGTTCAAGCCACCGAGCAGCGCGACAGCGATGGCATCATAGCCCGTATTTGGAGCGAAGCCAGTGATCAGCTGGTAGCGATAGCCCAGGATCTCGATTGCCCCGGCCAGGCCGGCCAGCGCCCCGCTGATGAAGAAGGAGAGCAGGTAGACGCGGTCAACATGCACCCCGGCATGACGGGCCGCCTCGCGGTTCAGACCCACCAGACGCATGCGGTAGCCCCAAGTCGTGTAGCGCAGCAAGACAAAGATCACCAACAGAGCCAGCAGAGCCAGGAAGAAGCCAGCGTTTAGATCGCTGCCTCGTACCAGAATAGGGAAGGTGGCATCCTGCTGGACCGGGAATGAGGTCGGGGCAGCCGTAAAACCCGGAGCATGGATTGGGCCGGAGATCATATAGTCAATGAAATAGATCGCAATGTAGTTGAGCAGGATGCTCGTGATGACCTCATTGATGCCGAAGCGGACCTTCAGCAAGGCCGCAGGCGCAGCCCACAGCCCCCCAGCCACGAAGCCAGCGGCGGTCGCCAATGCCAGATGTAGCCAACCTGGCAGGCCGGTGAACTTGCCGCCGACAACCACTGCTGCCAGGGCGCCCAGGTATTCCTGACCCACGCCGCCGATATTGAAGGCCCCTGCCCGGAAAGCGACCGCGATCCCCAGGCCAATCAGCAGCAGCGGCGTTGCCTCATTGAGGGTCTCGGCGAACTGAGGCAGCGTCCCGAAAGCACCTTGAAAGAGGCCAGAGTAAGCATCGAGCGGGCTGAAGCCGCTGATGAGCATTACCACGGCTCCGAGCAGCAGCGCCAGGCCGATGGCCAGCAGCGGCAGCACGAGCGAGAGCCACCAGCGCCTCAGCCGCCCGAGGCCGAAGCGCGCACCTGTCACAACACGCATCATAGCCATAGCCAATTGCTCCCAAGGAGTGAGAGGGGCAAGCAAGAGGTGCGTGTCGCTACCCGAGAGAAGCGCAACGCTTCACCTCCTTGCCCTCTCACCCTGCGGCTCACACTAGAGGAGCATCGCAATGACAGCAAGGAATGGGGTCCCCTTCCCGCCTGGCTGACCTACCCTGGTTCTCCGACCTGGTAGCGCGGATTCTGCCTTGGACGGACGCACAGGCGCCTGAAGTGAAGGCCAGGCAGGCGCAGGCGAGAAGGGAAAAGCGTCTCACGAGCCATTGAGACTCGCTCAGCCAATAGCCTCGGCCCTAGGCGGAGGCTGGCAAACCGATATTCAACTTCCCGGCCAGATACTGCTGAACCGCTGCCTCCACGCGGGTGCGTACATCCTGGGGCACCCAGTCGCCCCACTGTCCCAGATGCTGCACTTGCTCCTTGAAGCCGAATTGATAGGTTGTATTCCCCTTCAGCTGACCCTCCTTAAAGAGCTTGGCGATCTGCAGATAAAGGCCCGGCACCTCCTGCACGCCGCTCGTCACAATCGTATTGGGGGCCAGTGAATAGGCATCCGTCGACCAGCCCGCGATCACCTTCACGCCCTTTTGCTGAGCCAGCTTAATGGCCGGCCCATCAAAGGCATTGCCCATAATCGTGAGGACGTCCACGCCACGATCAAGCTGAGCCTGTGTCACCTGCTGACCCTTGACCACGTCATCGTAAGAGCCAACAAAGGCCACACTGACGCTGGCCTGCGGGTTAACCGCAGCCACGCCCTTCTTAAAGGTGTCGATATCAGCGGTCACCTGGGGCGCATCGACTGCGGCCACAATGCCAATCTTATTGTTCTTTGTCACCAGACCGGCGGCCATGCCAGTAAAATAGCCCAGCTCGCCATAGCGGAATTCCGTTCCGCTCAAATTAGGCAGCGACCCTGTGCCATTGATAATCACAAAATGCGTATTGGGGAACTCCGGAGCCACAGCCTTCACCGAGTCAGCGTACTCGAAGCCGTGGGCGAAGATCAGATTATAGCCCTGGCGCGCGTACTGACGCAGCACGTTCGCCTGTTCTGCCTGCGAGACGTTCTCCGAATAGGCGAACGACCAGCCCAGCTGCTCCTTGATCAGCTGCACTCCTTTGAGCGCATCCTCATTCCAGCTGTGATCATTGACCGGGCCGCTGGTGACCATCGCCACCCGGATTGGCTGCGAACCGCCAGAGCTTCCCGAAGAAGAGGAAGTTCCCTGATTGCCACAGGCGCTGAGCAGAAGCAAGAAGAGGAGAAATAAAGGTATCCCGAAGAGCCGAAGCCGAGAGCCTTTCAGCATAGCCAGCCAACCTTTCGCTCCATGAGCTGGAGCCAGCGACTTCTGACAGGACGAACCGAACGGAACGGAATGCACGGACAACAACAGCAGGCGAGAGCGCGCGATGACCGTGCCAGCTAGCGCCGCTCAGCGTCAGAATCAGGATCGGGGAAGGGGAAAATAGCGCGGATGGCTGCCAATACCTCCGCGGTTGAACGGTGCCCCGGCACACACTCGAAACCGATCTGGCCATCATAGCCAAGAGCGAGCATCTCACGGTAGATCCTGGCAATATTGATCTCCCCCGTCCCTGGGGCACCACGCTCGGGAACATCGGCGATGTGGATCGCGCCGACGAGATCAATCGTCGCTCGCAGGTTATTGATCAGGTTCCCTTCGTTGATCTGCTGGTGGAAAAGGTCAAAAACCAGCCTCAGCCGGGGTGAATTGAGACGCTGGACCAGACGAGCAGCGTCGAGGACGCTGCGCAGCAAATAGCCATGCACGTGCAGCTTGCTGAGCGGCTCAATCAAGAGCGTCACCTCCAGTCCTGAGCTATCGACCAGTTCCACCAGGCGCCAGAGTCCTTCCTCTAACGCCTGCCAGCGCTCAGCCACGCTCAAGGGCCGAGCCGGAGGCACCACCTGCCCCCCAGGACCGACCTCATCGCTCTGAACAAAGAGGGCCCGAATGCCGCAACGCGCAGCCATCTCCAGCGATTCGCGGAACTGGTCGAGGACGCGGTCATGGTCGGCAGCGTTGCTTAGTGAGCCGCGTCGCGAGCCGAAGACCGAGTTGATAAAGATCCCGTGGTCGGCAGCCACCTGGGCCAGATGGTCAATATCCTTGTCAATCCAGTCCCAGAAATCAACACCAGCAAAACCCGCACGCGCCGCCTCTTTGAGGCGCTCCTCAACCGGTAACTCATGCCAGAGAAACTGATACTGCGGCGCATCCGCTATCGCTTCGATCATGGCAATGTACTGCATCGTGCCATCCTCTCGCTGGCGTCCCTTGCTTGCGCCGGGCCTCCATTGATGTGGTATAGTGATTATACCACTTCTGGCAGCGATCAACCCGGTCCTCGACTGAGGAGGACAGAGGTGGGCGCTCTCTTTGCCGCTGCCAATGTGGTATAATCACTATACCACTTTTTGCGGAACCCGTCAAGCCTCTCGCCGTTCCCGTGGTCGAGGTGGCCTTGGGAGAGAAGGAAGCAGAGCGGCTTGTCGTAGCGCAAGGTCGGTCTGTGCCAGCCGCTTGCTCTGGCCTGCCCAACTGATCAGATCAGCTTGGGGAGCGGCCCGGCCTCGGACAGGTGGAGCTGGCGCAGCGCAGTAACAAGCAATCAGGAAAGAGAGGGAGCGAGATGAACTTCCAGATCGACCCTCGCGAAACTGCCCTGCTCGTCATTGATGTCCAAAACGCCTTCTGTCATCCGCAGGGAACGCTGGGTCTCAGTGGGGTTGACACCAGACCGCTGGCGGCCATTATCCCCCACATTCGCCGTCTGGTGGAAATGTGCAAAGCCTGTGGCATCCCCGACATCTGGACCATCCAGCATCACTTCGCCGAGGATCACACACGGGCGCTGCATCGTATCACTCCGCACACCCAGAAGCGGGCCCGCATCGCCTGTCAGCCTGGCACCTGGGATGCCGAGATCGTTGCCGAACTGCAGCCCCTCATCGACGAGCGCAGCCATCTCATCGAAAAGCACAAATTCAGCGCCTTTTACGGCACGCGGCTAGAGGTCCTCCTGCGTATCCTTGGGCGGCGGCTGCTGCTCATCACTGGCACCACCACCAACGCCTGCATTGACACCACTGTCCGCGAGGCTTACATGCGCGACTACGACATCGTCGTTGTCCGCGAATGCATCGGAGGCATTGATCCGGCCTGGCATGACATGGCTCTCGCTGTCTGGGAACGCTACATTGGTGCCGTTGTCTCGTTGGAGGAGCTCTTGCCTGCCCTGGCGCAAGTTGCCCCCCAGGTCGAGCACAAGGGCTGAGCCATAGCGAAGGTTGGCCCATCCGCGCGTGATTCACCAGGACGAGGTCGATAAGTTCATCAAGAGCATAGACGAGAAGAGAGGAGAGTGCACTATCATGGCAAAAGCGGACCTGGTCGTTAAGAATTGTCACATCGTCACGCCCACCACCACCTTCCGCGGCTGGCTCGCTGTGCGCGACGGCAAAATCAGCGCCCTCGGTGACGACGACAGCCCGCCAGTGGCTCAAGAGACCATCGACGGGCGCGGTCACTATTTACTCCCCGGGCGAGTCGAGCCCCACATTCATCTTGGCGTGCACTATCCTTTTGATCAAGACGTCGAGCAGACCAGTGCCGCCGCCATCGCCGGGGGAACTACCGTCATGATGCCGCACAACCGGGCCAAGGCCTCCTATCTAGAGGTCTACCCGCGCTGGGAGCGTAGCATCGCCGAGCACTCCTACTGCGACGTGGTCATTCACCTGCAGATCCAGAACCGGCAGCACATCGACGAAATCCCTCTCTATCACGAGCGCTTTGGCGTCCTCTGCTACAAGCTCCATCTCGACTACCGTGCGCCTGCGGTGGCCGAGCTAGACATCGAGCCACTGGATGATGGCGATGCCTATCTCACCATGAAGCAATGCGCGCCCTTCAATGGGCTAGTGGCTCTTCACTGCGAAGATGTCGAAATCGTGCGCTACACCTTGCCAGCCATCCAGGCCACCGGGCGCAGAGACCTGCAAGCCTGGAGCGATGGGAGGCCTGCCTTCTGCGAAGTGGCCGACATCCACACGATGGCCTACCTCAGCGAACTCACCGGCTGCCGCATCGTCGTCCTGCACCTCAGCACCGCCGACGGAGTAGATGCCGCGGCCCGCTGGACCAAGGTCCCGCCCGTGCTCGAAACCCTCGTCCAGTTTCTGACAGTCTTCCCCGAGGAGGCTGGCGCGCGCATCGGAGCCATCGGCAAAATGAATCCGCCCCTGCGCGACCGCGCCAACGGTGAGCGCCTCTGGGAAGCCATTCGCCGTGGAGCCATTGCCACCGTTGGCACCGACCACATCGCCTGCGAAAAGCACGAAACCGATGACCTCTGGAGCGTTACCGCTGGCATGCCTGGCATTGAAGTCGCCCTCCCGCTCCTCCTCTCCGAAGGCGTTCACAAAGGCCGTATCACCCTGCAGCAACTCGTCCAAGTCGCGGCCCTCAATCCTGCCCGCCTCTACCACATTGACGACCGCAAAGGCTCCATCGCCATTGGCAAAGACGCCGACCTCGTCCTCGTCGACATGGAAGCCGAGCGTATCGTCAGTCCCGAGACCACCTTCTCCAAGCTCAAGACGCCAGCCAACGGCATGACAGTCAAAGGCTGGCCGGTGCTTACCATCAAGGGGGGCCAACTTGTCTATCGCGAGGGCCAACTGCTCGTCAAGCCGGGCATCGGGCGCGTCCTGCGCTCCTATCCCTAAGCGAGGAGAGGGCTGCCGGCCAGACCGGGCGGCAGCCCAACGGTAGCAGTCTGCCGTCTCGTCAGCTGATCAAACCAGAGAGCCAGAAAACAGCGAGGAACGAAGCGATGACACGCATCCTCATCGATAACGTTGACTATCTTCTGACCGTTGATCAACATGACAGTGTCCTGGAGCACGCCTCGGTCGTCATCGAAGACACGCGCATTGCCGCCGTAGGCCGGGCCGACGACATCGCCGCCCGTTACCGAGGTAGCCACTTCGACCGCATCATCGATGGGCGACGCACCCTGCTCATGCCCGGTCTCATTGAAGCCCATGTCCATCTCTCTGAGCAGCTCAGTCGCGGCCTCTTTCCTGATAGCCTCACCACGCGGCCCTGGGTCTTCAACTGGGCCAAGCCCTTCTACGCTGCCGTCGACGAAGAGGCTGAGCACTGGAGTGTCCTCTTAGCCTGTCTCGAAATGATCAAGACCGGCACCACCTGTTTCCTGGACATGGGTTCCCAGAACGACGCCGGTATCACCGTCCGGGCGGCGGCCCAGGCTGGCATGCGCGGCATCACGGGCCGCCACGCCGCCGACGTCAAACCGGAGGTCATCCCACCCTACTGGACCCCTGAGATGGTCGCCCATCACTTCTTCCGCGACGCCGACGAAGCCCTGGCCGCCCTCGAAGCCTGTGTCAAGCGCTGGCACGGCTATGCCGACGGACGCATCCGTTGCTGGGTCAACATCGAAGGCAAAGAGCCATGCAGTCCCGAGCTGCACCGTGGCGCCCGCCAGCTAGCCGAGCGGCTCGGCGTCGGCACCACCTATCATATTGCCTCCTCCATCGAAGAAGCGCGTGTCAGCGAGCAGAAATATGGTCTCTGGCCGGTCGAGCGCCTGGAGCGCATTGGCGCCTTGGGGCCGAATCTCGTCCTGGCCCATGTCGTGGCCATCAAAGACCACGAGATTGACCTTCTGGCTCAGCGGGGCACCAAAGTCGCCTTCTGTCCCGGTACCTCACTCAAGATTGCCAAGGGGGCCACACGTATTGGCAAATATCCCGAAATGCTGGCAGCCGGCATCACTGTCGCCCTTGGCTGCGACGGCGTTTCCGCCGCTGGCGCCCTTGACATGACACGCCAGCTCTACCTGGCGGCGGGCCTCTTCAAAGACGCGCGCATGGACGCTGCTATGATCCCGGCTCGACAGGCCATTCGCATGGCCACCATCGAAGGCGCGCGCGCCCTCCTCTGGGAGGATGAAATCGGCTCTGTCGAAGTTGGCAAGCGAGCTGATCTCATCTTCTTCGACCTCAACCAGGTCGAATGGGTGCCTTGCAATGATCCCGTGCAGACCCTGGTCTACGCCGCCACCGGCAGCAGCGTCAAGCACAGCATGATCAACGGCACCCTGGTCATGGAGAATCGCCGCGTCCTTACCCTGAACGAGGGCGAAGTCATCGAACAAGCGCGACGACTCACAGAGCGAGTCGTCGCGCGTTCGGGCCTCAAACGCAGTCAGATTCCCATTACCACCAGCCTCTACGACTGAGAAGAGGGGCTGGCACCACTTGAGGGGGGAGTCAGAGAAGAAGTGCCGAGGCCAGCGCCGTCTGTTGCCGTCGACTCTGCTGCCCCAGTGCTGCTTGCGGTCTTCAGGCGTGCGCTGACCACCGGCTCCCCGTCGCCATCGCCATAGAGGAAACAATGGGCCCAGTGGCCGTTGCCCAGCTGAGTGCGACGTGGGAAACGCTGACGGCAGACTTCCATCGCATGAGGACAGCGCGGATGGAAGCGGCAACCGCTGGGCGGATTGATCAGACTGGGGATCTCGCCGCGCGCCGGCAGCTGTAGCTTCTGGCCAGCCATCATGCGATCAGGATCAGGGGCCGCGGACAGCAGCAGCTGGGTGTAGGGGTGTTTCGGGCGCTGCGTTACCTCCTCACTTGGGCCTCCTTCCACCATCTGCCCGGCGTACATCACCAGCGTCTCCTCTGCGAAGTAGCGAGCGCTGGCGATATCGTGCGTAATATAGAGTAATGCGAGCTGTTCCTCATCCTTGAGGCGTAGGAGCAGATTCAGGATATCGAGGCGGATAGAGACATCCAGCATCGAGACCGGCTCATCGGCCAGCAAGACCTCCGGGCGCACGGCCAGGGCGCGGGCGATAGCGATACGCTGACGCTGACCACCGCTGAGCTGGTAAGGATATTTCTCGATAAACTGCTCGGCGGGCGTCAAGCTCACGCGGCGTAGCAGGGCCAGAATCTGCTCGGTCTCCTCCTGGCGGTTATGAGCGTGGCCATGCACTCGCAAGGGGCGACTGAGGTGATAGCGGACACTATGGATTGGATTCAAAGAAGCGAAGGGGTCCTGAAAAATCAACTGTACATGGCGCCGATAAGCGCGCAGGGCCTGGCCACGCGCCTTGAGATT
This sequence comes from Thermogemmatispora aurantia, assembly GCF_008974285.1. Lineage (GTDB taxonomy): Bacteria > Chloroflexota > Ktedonobacteria > Ktedonobacterales > Ktedonobacteraceae > Thermogemmatispora > Thermogemmatispora aurantia. The sequence goes on from NZ_BKZV01000008.1 coordinate 33,050, forward strand.
GACTGGCTGGCCGTGGAAGCGAATGACCCCCGAGGTCGGGTCATAGAGGCGGGCCAACATGCGGGCCACCGTTGTCTTACCACTGCCGCTCTCACCTACCACTGCCGTGGCGCGCCCGGGGTAGAGGGCCAGCGAAGCATCTTCCACGGCGTGGACAGCGCGCGGAGGTCCGAAGAGGCGAACTGTGCGCAGCGGAAAATCCTTGCGCAAATGCTCCGCTTCCAGCACGGGTTCCAATACCTTCTCTGGAGTCTGTTGCACCGTCAGCTGCTCGGAAACGCTCATACGATTGCACTCCCTTCAGCCAGAGCCTCGTAGCGTGCCGCGAACTCGGCGCTGCTCGGCGGCCCTTCTGGACGTTGATGGGCATCATAGAGATGGCAAGCCACCAGTTGACGTGGTGTCTCAGCAGTCGAGGGCAGCAACTGGGGCTCAAGCCGCTGGCAAGGCTGCCAGGCAAAGGGGCAGCGAGGATGGAAAGCACACCCGGCGGGGACGGAACGCAGGTCGGGAGGAGAGCCAGGAATCCCGGCCATGCGGCGAATAGGGCCGTGCAACTTGGGGAAGGAATTCAGCAGACCGTAGCTGTATGGATGGCGCGGGTGAGCGTAGAACTCCCGACTGCTGGCCTTCTCCACCATCTTGCCAGCATACATTACCGCAATCGTATCGGCCAGTTCCAGCAGCAGCGACAGATCGTGTGTAATAAAGATCAGCGCCGTGGAGAACTCGCGGCAGAGCGAGCTGATCAGATCGAGAATCTCGCGCTGGACCACGACATCGAGGGCCGTCGTCGGCTCATCCATAATGATCAACTCTGGCGTCAGAGCCAGAGCGATGGCGATCACCGCGCGCTGGCGCATACCGCCGCTCAGCTCGTGGGGATAGCTGCGGAGACGATCGGGAGCGATACCAACCAGCTTCAGAAGCTCGGCAGCGTGCTCTTTGCGCTGCGCGGCGCTCATTTCTGGGCAGTGCGTTTTCAGCACATCCATAATCTGAGTGCCGATCGTCATCACCGGATTGAGAGCATTCATAGCGCTCTGGAAGACAATGGCCATCTCATTCCAACGGAAGGCCCGCAGCTGAGCTGGCGAGAGCCGCAGCACATCGATGGTCTCCGGTGAAGGGAGAGACGAAGCTGCTGCAGTCCCGTTGTGAGACGACTGACCGGTGCTCAGATCGCTGACTGCCACAATGTGAGAGGTTGCTTCGCGCTTGCCAGGCTTGCGTGGGTGATAGAGCACCTGGCCGCCAGTGATATAGGCCGGTGGACGCAAGAGGCGTGAGATCGCGTAAGCGAGAGTCGACTTGCCGCAGCCACTCTCGCCCGCCAACCCCAGAATCTCGCCCCGCCGCAGCTCGAAGCTCACCTCTTTGACCGCGTGCACGATGCCGTTGACCGCGTAGTAGTCAACGCTCAGATCGCGGACCTCCAGAAGGACGTCATTGCTCTGATTGTTGGGGGTATGGAGAGACTGGTTGTCCGTCATAGGCATTACGTTACCGCCTTCTCTTTGAGTTCCTTCGGCACATGCTCGCTGATCTCGCTGCGTAGACGCGGATCGGCAATCTCATCGATACCGAAGTTAATCAGCGCCAGGGCGGCACCAAGCAAGGCGATGCAGCAGCCTGGGGGAGCGAACCACCACCAGAGGCCAGAGAAGATCGAATCGGACTGCTGAGCCCAATAGAGCATACTTCCCCAGCTTACGGTATTGATATCACCCAGACCCAGGAATTCCAGTGCCGTCCAGGCCAACAGCACAAAAATCACTGTGCTCACAAAAGCCGCCGCCACAATGCCGATCTCGTTGGGGAAAATTTCGAAGAAAATGATGCGCCACACACTTTCACCGCTGGCCCGCGCCGCGGTCACAAACTCCCGGCTGCGCATCGAGAGCGTCTGTGCTCGCAGCAACCGGGCGTTGAACGACCAGTTGGTGAGGATAATCACCAGGGCGATCGTCAACGGCCCCTTGGGGAAGTAGCCGACCGCCACAATGGCCAGTGGGAGCGCAGGGATCACCAGGAAGACGTTGGTCACCAGCGAGAGAATCTCGTCGATGATCCCGCCGAGGTAACCGCTCACCAGGCCGACCACGACCGAGACCAGTGTCACCAGGAGGCCGGTCAGGAAACCCCAGAACACACTGCTGCGCGTGCCGTAGAGCAGCTGCGAGAAGATGTCCTGACCCGTGGCCGTCGTGCCCAGCCAGTGGGCTGCCGAGGGCGGCGTTTCCGAGAGCCTGGAGGTCGCGGTGGGATCATAAGGGGCCAGCAGTGGCCCGAAGATGGCCACCAACAAGAAGAAGGCGACAATGCTGCTGCCAATCGCCACCTTGCGATTGCTCGTCAAAACCCGCCAGACGAGCCGGAGGTTCTCACCCAGGCGGGCCAGCCGCGAATCCCTGCGTGGAAACTTTTTTGGAAACGTTGACGGGATCGTTTCCGGCTCCAGAGTAGCTACGTGCTTAAGATCCTTACCCAGGCTCATGGTTGTCAGGCGCTCCTTTCGAGGCGGACGCGGGGATCGAGGAAGGCATAGCTCAGCTCGGCGAGGAAATTGGCGCCGAGCACGCCGAGGGCGACGACCAGGAAAATGCCCTGCATCAGGGAATAGTCCTGGTTTTGGACCGCCTGCAGCAGGGAATAGCCGATGCCGGGGTAGGAGAAGACCATCTCCGTCAGCAGCTGGCCGCCGACAATGAAGCCCAGCGAGATGGCGAAGCCGGCCACATTGGGCAGAATCGCATTACGAGCCGCGTAGGCGAACATAATGCGACTGGTACGCAAGCCCTTGGCCTTGGCCATCAGCACGTAGTCCTCTGAAAGCGTAGTAATCATCGAGTTGCGCATGGTGAGCATCCAGCCGGCGACGGAAGCGATAACAATCGTCAGGGCTGGCAAGATCCCATGATATATCACGCTCGCGATGAAATCAAGCGTCCATCCTGGGTCGACGTTCAGCTCATCATAGCCGCCGGTCAGAGGAAACCAGCGCAGCTCGAAGCCGAAGATGTAGAGGATCAGGAGGGCCATCCAGAAGTAAGGGATTGCCGACAGAAAATTCAGCAGCGGTGACAAGATCGTATCGAGCAACGAGCCGCGTTTCCAGGCCATGACGATGCCCAGGAGGCAACCGAGGGCAAAGCTGAGGATGACTGAGACCAGGCCCAGGCCCAGCGACCAGAAGATATCGCGCCCGATAACGTTTGTCACCGGCTCGAACGAGGAGGTCACGGCCACGCCAAGGTTGCCATGCAACAAGCTATTGAGGTAGTCGAGGTACTGGATGGGGAGCGGATCGCCGGTATTGTAGCCCAGCTCCGCCTGGATAGCCTTCAAATAGGCGGCGCCCACATGAATACCGCGACTCTGTAGATTGCCCAACAGTACCGCTGCCGGGTCGCCTGGAGCCAGGCGTGGAATCACGAAATTCAAGGTAATTGCCGCCCAGGCGGCGAACAGATAGAACAGAATGCGACGAAGCAAGTGGCGCATTCAGGGACTCCTTCGTACCTTCCATGATCTGCGCTGCGCCAGGGCTGTCATCGGGTCTGGAGAACAGCGCAGCTAGGTAAGGCGCGCTCCTAAGAGATTCTCCCCATCTGGGGGGAGTATACCATCAAGATCGAAGCAGAACAACGGTCAAGGTAGTGATCAATTACATTTGCCCGCCGTCTCTCTGGCCTGGACTGGCCTCAGACAAGGGGAATGGCCTCTCAGGCCAGAGCCAAGAGGCCATTCCCCTGCTCGGCAGGTCCCGGAAGTAGGGAAAGGAGCCTACGAAACGGGCTGCAGGTGCATCACGATAATCTCATTATCGGGGTAGGAGTAGGGTGAGCCGACGGCGTACTGGTTCTGCTGGTCGGGCCAGCCAGTGAAGCGCATGGTATTGTACTCGAACCAGCGAGCGCCGGCCACCACCGGAATCCAGGGCACCTGCTCAACCATGATGCGTTCCAGACCCTGGATCGCTTGCTTCTGGAGCGCGGGGTCCATCGTCGAGGCGAACTGCTGGAGGAGCTGATCGGTCTGGGCATCCTTCCAGTAGCTGCTGTTGCGCCCATTGGGCGGGAGGCTCTGGCTGCTCAGGGTGCCGTTGTAAATGAAGTAAGGAGTTGGGCCACCACCCACACCGCTGATCATCAGCTGGTAGGGCTTCGCTTCTGCGCGGAAGGTCAGATACTGCGCCTCCGGCATGAGTTTGATGTGGATATCAATGCCAGCGGCCTTGAGGTTGCTCTGCACTACCTGGGCCCACTTGTTCCAGTCAGAGTACTCGGCGACCGAGATCAGTTCAAAGGAGAGGCGCTGACCATTCTTGGTGAAGATGCCATCGCTTCCCTGGGTATAGCCGGCACTCTTGAGGATCTGCTGGGCCTGGCTGGCGTTGGGTGCGGTAGACAGATTGGCATATTCCGGCAAGATATATTGCTGATTGCCTGGCGTGGGGAGGAGACCAGTTTGCGGTACAGGGGGCACGAGACCCGACTCGCCCTGCTGGGCTGCCGCTTGTCGGTCAATGGCCACGCTGATCGCCTTACGTACTGCTACGTCGCTCAGCAGTGGATCGTGGACGTCGATGAAGATGCCAAACTCGTCAACGGGTGCCATGAAGTAGTGGAAGTGCTGCGGGTCCTTGGCCACAAAGTTCTGTTGCAGGTTGTCTGCATAGTAGCCCGACCAGTCGACCTGCCCGCTGGGCATGACCAGCTTGAAGGCATCGTTGTCTTTGTAGCGTGGCTCCTTGATTTCGTCGACCTTGACCAGGTTGGCCTGGTAGTAGTTGGGGTTCTTGTCAAGTACCAGAAGATCAGACGTGTATTTGGCTACGACGAAGGGGCCAGTGCCGACTGGCTTGCTGCTGTAATATTTGGTGATATCGCCGACCGATTCGAAGATGTGCTTGGGAATGATGACCGTCAGGCCGGCAATGTAATAGATCGCCCCGGGGAAGGGCTTCTGGAAGGTCATGACGACTGTGTTGGCATCGGGCGCCGTGACACTCTTGAGATAGCCCCAGTCTCCGTTGAGGTCCGCGGCAGGATATTGCTTAAGAGCGTTGAAGGTGAAGACAACATCATCGGCGCTGAAGGGCTGGCCGTCGTTCCATTTGACGCCCTGCCGCAGGTGAAAGGTAACCTGGGTGTAATCGCTGTTGAATTGGTGGCTGAGCGCCAGTAGAGGATGATAGGTGTTGTCGTTGACGTTACAGAATTCAAGTGTCTCGTAGACAAAGCCATTGATGCCAATATTCGGTGTGGGGGCGTAGGGGTTAAAGCCCTGGTCAGTGAAGGCGCTGGCTTGTGCAGCCAGGGTGAGGACCTTTTTGCCGGACTGGCTGCTCTGCGAGCTGCTCCCGCCGCAGGCTGTGAGCAGCAGCGCAAGGATGGCCAGGAGGCTGAGACACAGGGGGCCGGCCTTGCGCTTCATGCCTGTTTTGCGCTCTGAATTGCCAAACACAAAGAACCTCCTGTAACGGCTCTTGAAATACGGTGAGTATCGACCGCTTGTTGATGCTCCGCGTGGGCCTGATCAGCGCAGGCTGGAGAACGCTCTCATGGAGTACCGTACCAGCCTGCCCCTGGCCAGCGAGGAATTTGTTCCCCATGCTCTCTGGCTTCTGCCGCACCCGAGTTCGAGTTACACCTCGCCTGACAGTTCGCCTCGGGCGCGGCCCAAGCTGAGCTGCTCTGGTCGTTGTCGATTATGCTGAGGTAATGGTTGCCCCTCTCGTCTCGTGTCTCTGCGGATCGGTGTCACGAACGCACGCTTGTTTGCCCGCTCCCCGCTGCGGGCGCCACCGCGAGGCCGTGCCCGGCTCTCGTCACTCCTTTCCCGGTCGGCGCAGCCCTCCTGCCTCCGACCCCTCTTTTGAGAAATATGACAGATCGTCTAGACCAGTTCTCTAGAAACTATACCCCCTTTACGGCAATCTGTCAAGACATCTAGACCACTAGACCAAAAATTGACAGGCACCTCCCCCGCAAGGGCCCGCGCAACCAGGAGGCGAGGCGATGGCGGCTGCCCGCGGTCTCTTCGTGCAGCTACTGCCTCTCTTAACGACCAATGCCACTCACACGGCTGCTGCCGTCGCTCCCCCAGCGTGAGATGACCACCTTACTCTCGGTGAAGAAACGCACAGCGTCGCGTCCCTGGGGGTGGAGGGTACCAAAGAAGGAGCGCTTGGTACCGCTGAAGGGAAAGTATGCCATAGGAGCAGCCACACCGATATTGATACCCACGTTACCGACCTCGACGCGATAGCGAAACTCGCGAGCGGCAGCCCCGCTGTCGGTGAAGATCGAGGCCGCGTTGCCGTAGTCGCCTGCGTTGATAAGGGTGATGGCCTCGTCGAGGCTGGCAACCGGTGCGATGCTGACGACGGGACCAAAGATCTCTTCCTGGTAGACCCGCATACTGGGGCGTACTTCGTCGAGGATGGTGGGGCCGACGAAGTAACCGTGGGGATAGGCGGGGACGCTGACGTGGCGCCCATCGAGGGCTAGCTGAGCCCCTTCGGCGATACCCTGGCTGATGGCGGCAACAATGCGTTCGCGGGCCTGAGCTGAGACGACGGGTCCCATATCGACGCCCGGTTCGAGTCCATTACCCAGGTGCAGGCGGGCGGCGGCTTCGCTCAGGCGCAGGCGGGTGCGAGCGTGGGCCTCGCCAACGGGCATGATGAGCGAGTTAGCCAGGCAGCGTTGGCCTGCGGCGCCAAAACAGGAGTTCATGATGGTTCCAAGGTGGCTATCAAGGTCTGCATCGGGCATGACGACGATGGCGTTCTTGGCCCCGCCCGAGGCCTGGACACGCTTGCCCTGGGCCGCGGCACGGGCGTAGACGTAGGCTGCGGTTTGGGTTGAGCCGACGAAGGAGATGGCCTTGATCTGCGGATGATCGAGCAGGGCGTTGACAGCCTCTTTACCGCCGTTGACGAGGTTGATGACGCCGGGCGGAAAGCCGACCTGATCGATGAGTTCAAAGACGCGCTGCTGAACGAGGGGATCTTGTTCAGAGGGTTTGACGATGAAGGTATTGCCGCAGGCAATGGCATAGGGCCAGAACCAGAAGGCGATCATGAAGGGGAAGTTAAAGGGAGTGATGGCAGCGCAGACGCCCAGCGGCTGGTAGATGACTTCTTCATCGATGCCGCGTGCGGCCCCGTCTTCCAGACCATAGCCCATCATGAGCGAGGGGATGCCGCAGGCGGTTTCGACATTTTCGAGGCCGCGCTGGACCTCGCCGCGGGCGTCGTCGAGGGTTTTGCCCATATCGGTGGTGATGAGACGGGCCAGCTCTTCGCGTTGCTCGTCTAGCAAGACGCGTAGTTTGAAGAGATAGCGGACACGTTCCTGGGGCGGCGTGGCGCGCCAGCCTGGGAAGGCGGTGGCGGCGCTGGCGACGGCGGCCTCGATGTCGCGGGCGTTGCTGAGGGGGACGAGTGCCAGCACTTCGTCAGTGGCGGGGTTGCGCACTTCAAGGGTGTCACTGGCGTCGGCCCGGCACCAGCTACCGCCGATATAGTTGCGCAGAACCGGTGGCTGGGTTATCGGTGAGACCATCGCTCTCTACTCCTGTCGCTTGTGTGTCTGGCTTGAGCTGTCTCTGGGTGTTGTGGCCGGTTGCGGCTCTCCTACGAGTGTAGAGGACGCTCATCGGCGGCCTGCGGCGGCCCACTGCTCGCTGGCGTTGCGTGATGTGGCCTGGCTGCGCTGCCGTGACTGCTCTTGGGTTGTGGCTGCATCTCTGGTTTGATCCCAGCCCTGCCAGGCGGGGGGACTGTGGGGGCTGGCACTCCTCCCGCCCGGACTGGCTGCCCAGGAATGGACCGGGAAACTTCCACCTTTCTTGTTGGTTTAGTTATAGGCAATGGCGGCGGGAGTGTCAAGGGCGAATGGCTTCGGAGGCTGTCTTGCTTGTGGTAAGTCCCGAGAAATGAGGAAGACAGGGCAATGCAGGGGCCCTCCTGGCAGTCGGCTCCTTTGAGCCTGTCCAGATCACAGGCGCTGGCAGAGGAGAAGGCTGCTTTCCCTGGCCTCGGGCGAGCACTTCCTCTCTGCAGCGGAATGGGCGGTGAAGAGGCGAGATACTACTCGCCTGGCTTGTGCCCTTTCTCGTGGTGTTGCTTCATGACAGTGCGGGCCGCTACCTCACGTGCTCGCTTGCCGTAGCGACCGCGCTTCTCGGCCTCTTCTTTGATGTGTTCGTACTGCCGCTCTTCTTTTTCTCCTACCCCTTTGAGGGGCTTTTTGTCGGGCATGGTAACCTCCATGACGTGCTGTGACAATGGTCGAGTTTCTCATCTCAAGCGATGCATCACCTCTCTCAACACGAATGTGGGTGGTAAGGGAGAGACAGGGGAGAACTGAACCATTGCCTTGGTCGCCGGATCTGGCAAAGAACGTCTGGGGTGCCCAGCTCATAAAAAAGCGAGGCCGCGCAAGACCACGAGGGCCTGGGCGACCCCGCTCCCAGAGAGTGGCTTAAATAAGAGGTCAGCTGCAAGATTAATCCATATGAAACATTTCGGGTAGTAGTGGCGGCCACTGGGTCTGTGGATCGAGCTCCTGGGTCATGATTTCGGCCATCCACTGCTGCCAGCGCTGATTGGTCGGGTCCGCTGCCAGGGTTTTGGCCAGGCGCTCGAAGTCATCGGTTTCCAGATAGGCGAAGAGCTGGGTCCCGTGGCGAAAGATGCTATAGTTGCGGGCGCCGGCGCGCTGCAGCGCCTCCAGCATCTCTGGCCAGATGTCATCGTGACGGCGCTTATATTCCTCCTCGTAGCCGGGCTTCACGCTCATCAAGAAGGCGATACGTTGCACTGGGGTGGCTCCTTTCTCCTTCCTTCGCGTCTTGGCTCTGCGAGCCAGGCGTACTGAGGTCGAAGTCGCTGGTGAGCTACCTACAGTACTGCCAGGGCGACTTTCCTCTCAGTTTAGCGCATGATCGAGCAAAGAGGGAAGCTGGCGACGCAATAATTTGCCGGAGGAGTTGCGCGGCAGCTCGCCCACAAAGTAGATAGCACGTGGCAGCTTATAGCGTGCCAGACGTGTTTGCAGGTGAGAGAGCAGCGACTCAGTGCTCGTTGACTGGCCCGGGTGCAGGCGCACGAAAGCGATCGGCACCTGGCCCCAGCGCGGGTCGGGCTGGCCGCAGACGCCGGCCTCCGCAACGGCGGGATGGCTCAGCAAGGCGGCTTCAATTTCTGCAGGATAGATGTTCTCTCCGCCCGAGATAATCAGATCGGAGCGGCGATCGAGCACGTAGAGATAGCCCTCTTCATCGAGGTAGCCAATATCGCCGGTTGCCAGCCAGCCATCCTGCAGCGCCTCGCGTGTTGCCGCGGGACGGTCGAGATAGCCTGGCGTGATAGTCGGGCCTTTGAGATAAATCATCCCGGCCTCCCCGGGAGCGGCTTGCCGGCCATCCTGGCGGATCTCCAGCTGCACTGGCGGTAGCGGGCGCCCGGCAGAGCCGAGCTTGCGCAGGGCATCGGCGGGCGAAAGTGTGGCCGCCTGTGAGCAGGCTTCAGTCAGGCCATAGGTCTGGACGACGGGAATGCCGCGCGCTGCGCAGGCTTCGAGCAAGGGGCGCGGCGCCGGCCCTCCACCGAGGAGAACGCAGCGCAGGTGCGCTGGATAGCCTGCTCCTGGTTGTTCGCCCTCCAGCGCTTCCAGCATGCGCTGCAACATGACAGCCACGACTGAGATGATCGTGACGCCCTCACTGAAGATAGAGTGATTGATGGCTCCGGCGTCAAATTTCTCGTGAACATTGATGCTGATGCCGTAAATGGCACTGCGCATGATGATGGTCAGGCCACCGATGTGGAAGAAAGGCAGGCACGCCAGCCAGCAGTCGTCGAGGTGGAGGCCCAGGTTCAGCGCCGAGCCGATAGCGTTCCACCAGTGCATCCCATAGGTAATGAGCACGCCCTTTGGCTGGCCCGTGGTGCCGGACGTATACATGATCGCCTGCACGGCGTTGAGATCGATCAGTGGGGCGGGCGTGAAGGTTGTGGTGTACGTCTGTGGGGGAAACGGATCAAGTTCGACGCTGCCATCGGGTCGCAGCTGCAGGATGGCTGAGGCGAGCTGTGGCCGGACAGCAAGCAGACGGCGAGCCCGGTCCGCCTGGCCGGGATCGCTGAGTAGCAGATTGACGCGGGCATCCTGCAGCTGCCAGCCAAGTTCGGTCTCACTCAGACGCGTGTTGAGCGGGACAAGTATGGCCCGCAAGCGGGTCAGGGCGTGGACGCAGGCAACGTAAGCCGGGCTGTTGGCGGCTAGCAGGGCGACTCGGCTGCCGCTACGGACGCCGAGCGCAGCGAGCTGCTGAGCCAGATAGGTGGCCTGCTGCGCCAACTCGGCGAAGCTCCAGCGCAAGGCTCCGCTCTGAACGGCCAGATGCTGGGGACGATTTTCTGCGCAGCGCTGCAGCCAGTCGGGCAAGAGGACGGAACCCGCTGCGGTCTGGGGAGAGTCCATATCCATGCTTCTCTCTCTTCTCCCTCCTTTCATGACACCTTTTCTTATAGTAGTGTTGAAGAATAGCGGGCCAGGACGGCCCGGTCTAGTCTGACGCCCAGGCCCGGCCCTGACGGTAGCTGGAGCTGGCCATCGTTGTAGGTGAGCGGCTCTGAGAGCAGGTCTGTTCTCAGCAGCGAAAGGGTGGCCAGGCCGGCGGCCTGAGTCAGGGCGGGATGAGCGGCGGCCAGGTGAAGGGTGGCGCAGATGCCAATACCAGCCTCCAGAGCGCTGGTGAGAACGCAGGTCACCCCGCGCGTAGCGGCTTCCTCGATGATCTGTAAGGTTGGTCGGAGGCCGCCGAGAAACTGCGGCTTCAGGATAAGCACATCGGCGGCCTCCAGCTGCAGCACCTGGCGAGCGCTTTCCAGACCGCTCAGGCTCTCGTCGGCTGCGATAGGAATGGGAGAGCGACGGCGCAGCTGACGCAGTCCTTCCAGATCCTCGGCAGCGAGGGGCTGCTCGACGTAGGCGATGTCATAGGGGGCGTAGGCCCGTAGCAGGCGCTCGGCCTGTGCCAGGCTCCAACTGGCATTAGCATCCAGGCGCAGTGCGATAGCCCCTCCCACGCTGGCGCGCACCGCTGCCAGGCGCTCGTCGTCCTGCTGCTCATTGCCGCTTAGCTTGAGCTTGAGGCAGCGAAAGCCGGCGGCCACGGCCTGGCGAGAGGCCTCCGCTGCCTCATCAGGCTTGGATGCGCCAATGACCGCATTAACGGGTACAGCGCGGCGGGCATAGGGAGCGAGCAATCCCTGCCCAAGCGCGCGAGCGCGCAGATCGAGCAAAGCCACCTCCAGCGCGAAGGTCGCCGGGGCCGGTAGCTGCCCTGTCTCTTGTGCTGCCAGGAGCCGGGCCAGGGCCTCGGTCAGCGTGCTCCCCTCCAGGCTCTTCGCCAGAGCAGGCAGAGCTGCCAGAACGCTGCTCAGCGCCGGACTAAAAGGCGGCAGCGGAGCCAGTTCGCCATAGCCCTGGAGACTACCTCCGGCGCTGCTCACCTCGACAATTGCTCCCCAGCGTGTGCTCAGCAGCCCGTGGGCCGTGCGAAAGGGCGCGCGTAGCGGCAGGCAATAGACCTGCCAGTGGATACGCTCAAGCGTGAGATCGGCAGCCATCGCGACTACGTCCTTGATCCCCTGGATGGCCGGCTAGGGGAGGCGCGGGAACTTGGAGAAATTCGGCTTGCGCTTCTCCAGGAAAGCGTTGCGTCCCTCTTTGCCCTCCTCAGTCATATAGAAGAGCATGGTCGCATTGCCTGCCAGGTCCTGCAGACCAGCCAGGCCGTCGGTATCGGCGTTGAAAGCTGCCTTGAGGAAGCGCAGCGCTGTGGGACTCTTCTCCAGCAGCTCTTTGGCCCACTTAATGGTCTCCTCCTCCAGCTGTTCCAGCGGCACTACCTTATTGACCAGTCCCATCTCGTAGGCTTCCTGGGCCGTATACTGGCGGCACAGATACCAGATCTCGCGTGCCTTCTTATGGCCGACGATCCGCGCCAGCATGGTCGCACCCCAACCGGCATCGAAGCTGCCCACGCGCGGCCCGGCCTGACCAAAGCGCGCATTGTCGGCGGCAATTGTCAGATCGCAGAGCACATGCAACACATGGCCGCCACCGATGGCGTAGCCGGCCACCATTGCAATGACGGGCTTAGGTAGATACTTGATTACTTTCTGGAGATCGAGGGCATTGAGGCGGGGTACGCCGCTCTGATCAACATAGCCACCCTCGCCGCGCACGCGCTGGTCGCCGCCGGAGCAGAAAGCCTTTGTGCCTGCACCCGTCAGGATTACCACCCCAATCTCGGGGTCCTCGCGGCAGCGGTTGAAGGCGTCGATCAATTCGCTCAGGGTTTCCGGGCGGAAAGCGTTATGCACTTCCGGGCGATTGATGGTGATCTTGCCGATACCCTCGGCCTTCTCGAAAATAATGTCCTGATAATCGCAGACCTTTTGCCAGTTGACAGGCATAGCTTGGTAGTATTCCCCTTTCTCAGTTGATCATAATTACTGCCCTGATGTGGCGTCAGGGCCCTGCCCGCGCAAGGGCACCAGATTGGCACAAAACGAGAGAACCAGCTCAGCGAAGCGCGCTGGTTGCTCCAGATGAACCGTGTGACCGGCGTCTGGCACGATAGCTAGGGTGGCTCTGGGTAGGAGGCGAGCCATCTCCTTGCCGATGGCGCAAAACTTCTCGTCCAGGGTCCCGCAGATCAGCAAGACCGGCAGCGATAGCTCCGGCAACCGTGCATGCAGCGGGGGTTGCACTCCCGTGCCTACGCCACGCAGGCTGCCAGCCAGACCCTGCGGACGATTAGTCAAGCGCTGGGCGCGCAGAGCAGCCCGGCGTGCCTCCGGCAACCGCTGGTGGCTGGCAAAGAGCGGCTGCTGCTCCCAGCGTGCGACAAAGGCAGCTATCCCTTCGCGCTCGATGCTGGCGGCCAGCTCCTCGTCCTGGCGCTGGCGAGCCGCGCGCTCCCGGGGATCGGCGATACCGGGGGAGGCGCTTTCCAGGATGAGGGCGCGGAAGAAGCCGGAGAAGGCACAGTAGAGCGCGATACGTCCACCCAGCGAGTAGCCGAGGAGAATGGCCTCGGCGGGGGCAATCCCGAGCTGCCGCAAGGCTGCCAGCAAATCGGCCTGGCAGTGCTCCATGCTGTAGCGCTCGGGAGCCGCGGGGGCCTCTGAGAGGCCGTGGCCATGCAGATCAAAAGCGATGACCCTGAGACCCGCGCTGGCAAACTCCTCAAGTAAAGAACCCCAGCTGAGAGCGCTGCCTGTGAAACCGTGTAGCAGGATCAACGTCGGCTGATCTCGCCGGTCCGTCGGGCAAGCCTGGAGCAGACTGAGCTGCAGCCCGTTGACCTGGAGAAGAAGACGCTCAACCTGTATCTTCATTATTATACTTCCTCGCTGGCCTCTCGGCACAATGCCTGATCCACCGCTCGCCAGAGCTGGCGATGAAGCTCTACATTGCTCACTCGCTCTGTGACAACCTCGATCACCTGGAGTCCGCCCTGACTCAGCCCTTCTCGGCAGGCGCTGCGGAACTCCTCCCAGGAGCTGATGCGGCGGAAGCGTCCTCTGTACATCTCTACGGCGGGAGCGAAGTTTAAGCCGGTGGGCGTTCCGAAAAGCTGCTCGAAGTGCTCCGGGTAGGCTGCCTGGGGGAGGAACGAGAAGATCCCGCCGCCATCGTTATTGATCAGAATGACCAGCAACGGCAACTGATGCAGATGGGCAGCTATCAGGCCGTTGAGATCGTGGAGAAAAGCCAGGTCGCCGATGACCAGCACCACGGGCGCCGGGTCAGCCAGGGCCTGCTGAGCAGCGCTAACCCCGAGGGCACTGGAGAGGACGCCATCGATCCCATTGGCGCCGCGGTTCCCCAGACAGCGAATGGGGCGTTCGCTCCAGAAGAAGGTATCCAGGTCACGAACGGGCATGCTATTGCCCACATAGAGCGTGCTGCCGTCGGGCAGCAGTTCGGCCAGCTCGCTAAAGACCCGGCCCTCGAACAGTTGACTAAATGTCTCCATTGTACGGCGCAGGGCCTGCTGCGTCAGCCGCTCAGCCTGCTGCCAGCGCTCCAGCCAAGGCTCATGATGCTCCTCAGCGTCACTAGTCTCAGCCAGAGCCTCGACCAACTGCTCGCAGACGGCCACTGGATCGGCATGGAGCATTTCGCCGGCGAGCTGCGTCGGCTCCTCCCAGCCGCCGGCGCCATCGACCACCAGCAGAGGCCGATCGCCATAGCGCTGCAGATAGAGCAAGAGCGGCTTAGAGGTAGGGATTGCGCCGAAGCGCAGCACCAGATCGGGGGCGGCACTGGCGACAAAGCGCTCGCTGCGCAGGAAAGCGTCGTAGCTACGCAGAACTAGACCAGTGGACTGACCACTGCTGCGTACCTGCGAGAGCGGATCAGCCAGCAATGGGTAACCGCAGCGCTCGGCTAGCCGTTGTAGTGCCGGAGCCAGACGCGGTTCGCTCTGCGGTCCGACGATGATCAGGCCGCGACGATACTGGCGCAGCAGGGCTGCCAGACGCGCCACCGTTGCCGTGGGCAGGCCGGCGCCTTCTGCCTCTGTGACCCGCACATAGGGAGCCTGCTCAGCCCGTCCCGCCCAGGCGAGCGGCTCACGCTCGGTGGCCGGAGGGAGCAGCTGCGGCTGTGGCTCGGGCGTCAGTGGCTCGCGGAAAGGCAGGTTGAGATGGACCGGGCCGGCAGGTCTGGCGCGCGCCAGGGCCACGGCGCGATTGGCCAGCGTGCGGATATAGCGCAGGGCTGTCGTTGTGGCCTCGGGCAGGGCCACGTCCATAAACCATTTCACATAGACGCCATAGAGGCGGTTCTGATCGATGGTCTGGGGGGCCCCGCAGTCGCGCAGCTCGTGAGGGCGATCAGCAGTCAGAACGACCAGTGGTACGCGCGTCAGCTTGGCCTCGATAATGGCCGGGAAAAAGTTTGCTGCCGCTGTGCCCGAGGTGCACAGCAAAGCCACGGGTGAGGCCAGCCGCTTGGCCATGCCGAGAGCAAAGAAGGCTGCCGCGCGCTCATCGAGGTGCATCCAGACGCGCAGGCCCTTTTCCTCTGCGCAGGCCAGCGCGAGCGGTGTTGAGCGCGAGCCAGGGCAGATTACCACATGGGCAATGCCTGCCCGCCGCAGCTCGGAGACAAAGGCCCCAACATAAGCGTAGAGTGGATTGGGTGGTGTCGATCTATCAGAAGCTGTTCTCGTCATCGTCTTCTTCCACTCCCAGCGCCCCTAGCATGGCGCGAAATTTCCAGCGAGTCTCAGCATACTCGCTGGCCGGATCAGAATCGGCTACAATCCCGCCGCCGGCGAAGAGCGTCGCCTCGTGGTCCCGAAGGAGGGCTGAGCGCAGGGCCACAGCGAAGGACCCGTTACCGGCGGCATCCACCCAACCAATAGGAGCCGCATACCAGCCGCGGTCAAGCTGCTCACCGGCGCGAATCGCTGCCAGAGCAGCGGCACGCGGAAAGCCGCCGACCGCTGGCGTGGGGTGTAGCTCTTCCAGTGCCTCCAATATGGACCGGCCAGGCTGCAATCTACCGGTAATGCGCGTCTCCAGATGCTGAATATTCTTCAGACGACGCAGGTGCGGCTCGGGATCGCTGTGAATCGCGGTGCACAGGCTGGCGAGGGCTTGCCGGAGCATCTCCACCACGATCTGATGTTCGCGTTGATTCTTGCTGCTGCACAGCAGCTCGCGGGCTCGCTGCTCATCCTCGTGGGGGGTGCGACCACGGGGTGCGGAACCAGCCAGGGCCATAGTCTCTAGTGCTCCTCCCTGAGCCTGCACAAGACGTTCGGGCGTCGCTCCCAGGAAGCAGCTTCCGGCGCGGCTGAATGCGAAGAGGTAGGCCTCCTGGTACCCCTCGCGTAGACGCCGGAGAGCTGGCTCTGGCTCAAAGCTCCTATCCTGGCGGAGCAGCCGGACTGCCCGGGCGAGCACCACCTTTTCGTAGGCGCCACGGCGGATCTGACGGACTGCCTGAGCAACCTGTTCCATCCAGACTGCTGGCGGCAACAACGACTCAAGGTGCAGAGAGGACGGCGTTGTGACAGCAGGCATGGCGGGAAGGACATCAGGGGGACTGCTCAGCGCCTGGGCCAGGGCTTCCAATTGCGCGACAATATCGTCTCCTAGCTGGAGCGGGTCCCTGTCTGCCGCGACCAGTACGTTGAGCGTTAAGGTGGGTCCAGAGGCCGCAAAGGTAAACAGGAAAGCGGGAAGCATCAGTAGCCCATCGGGGAATCCTTCCCAAAGCGCTGAGCGCGGCTGGTCTGGATCGAAAGCGAAGCCGCCGAACAGCAGGGGGGGCTTGGGATCTGTGGGAGCTGGCTTCGCCGCGACCAGGGCCTCTGAGGCCAGGCGTTGCCAGGCCCCAGCCAACTGGCGAAAGCGTTCCGGCCCCTGGGCCTCCAGCGTAGCTGCGCTGCCTAGACCAACCAGAATCCGTTGCCCTCCTGGCTCTTGCCAGTAGAAACGCTCTGTGAAGCCAAGGGATGGCCCGATGGCGAAGCAAAGCAGAGGATCAAACCCGGCTGAAGCTGCTGCGGTTGATTGCTCTGTCCCGTTAGCGTTCTCGACCGCCGGAAGCTGATGGGCTATGGAAAAAGACCAAAGGTGCCTGGCAAGCGTAAGAGGGCCGCTAACGCTCACAAGTGTGGGGCGCCTTGTGCGCAGAGCGCGCTCGCGGGCCTCCGTCAGCAGAGGAAGCAAGTGCTGTCGCTGCCAAGGGAAAAACGCAGGCTCTGACTCTGTACTCGTGCCCAGAGTGCTGCTAAAGGCGTTCCTCATCAATTCAGAATCATTCCTATCCAGCAGAAGTAGTGGCGTAGTCGCCCGCTTCATGACTTGGGAGCACAGGAGGCTGATCACGGCGCGAAGGCCGGAGCGACAAGCTAAAGGCCGCCCTGCTGAAGCGAGCGGCCCTCGATCTGAAAGCACTGCCTTGTAGTTATTATAGTGCGCGCTGGCTATCCTGACCAGGAGAGAACCCACGGCACGCCACGAGTTTCCCTGCGCTGAAGTGAGGCCGCTGGCTGGTGCTGACGGGAGCCAGACAGCATCAATGCTCTTGACGCCCTCCCTTTATCGGGCTACCCTTGAGCGCGAAGATGTGCGAGCAGCTACCTCAAGCCAGGCAGCTATCAAGGCCTCTGGCCGTCTGATGCGCACACATCAGACGGCCAAGGGCCTATATTGCTCAGGAATCCTCATCTGGTTGTTGCTCTCATAACCGTAGAGAGGCAGGTTTGGCCATGCTCAATGATTCTCACCGGGGCCAGCAGGCCCGACCTGACGTAGATGATGCCTATCTGTTGCCCCGTACAGCCAGCGAGCAGGATCGCCTGGAATTTCAGCACTATACCCTCTACCGCCTCCTGGGTACCCATTTCCTGGCTCCGGTCGAGCGTCCGCGCGTCATTCTGGATGTAGGGACGGGGACCGGGATCTGGGCTAAAGAGGCAGCACGGCGCTGGCGGGAGGCCGCTGTCCTGACGATTGACAGCAACCTGACCCTCTTGCGCAGGTTGCCGCCCAATTGCCAGGTGATGCGGGCCAGCCTGCTTGAAGGGCTACCGGTGGACGATGGCGTGAGTGACTATACCCACCAGCGTTTTCTGGCGGAGGCCATTCCTCTGGGAGCCTGGGACCAGGTGCTCAAAGAATTGAGGCGCGTGACGGCCATTGCCGGCTGGATCGAATTTGTCGAGCTGAGCGATCGCTGTCTGAATCCCGGTCCCCAAACCTTACTGGTGCAGCACTGGCTGCGCCGACTCTTCCTTTGCCAGGGCATTCGGCTCTCGCTGGTCCTGGAGCTGCCCGAACGCCTCATGAAGCTTGGTCTGATGCCACAGGTGCGAGAAATTGTAGTACCCCTCTGGGGGCCACACATCGGGAAACTCTGCTGCTGCGATGTGCTCCAGGCCCTGCGTCATCTGCTGCCGGTGCTTGTGGACCATCTTGGACTGACTTCCCAGGAAATAACGCAGGTCCTCAGCGAGCTGCCGACAGAATGGGAATGTTACAGAACAAGCTGGCTCTGCATGGCTATCTGGACGCAGGTGCTCTAAGTCTATCTGGCTCATCCAGCCCACGCAGCGCAGCTACTCCTGCTAAGGCAGGCGAGTCTCCTGCTGAGAGATACATCAGCTGACACGATATTCCGCCGCCCTGCGTGTTGGCTGTAGTATCGGGGCACAGCCGAGGAAACAGGCGAGCTGACTAACGGACGAGCTTGCAAGAGCAAAAGAAAGAGAGCAGCAGCAATGACCAGCACTGAAGCGTCTCTGGCAGTCTATGATGCTATCATCATCGGCGCCGGGCAGGGGGGCGGCCCCCTGGCCACGGCGCTGGCCCAGGCCGGGCGCAAGACGGCCCTGATCGAGCGTGAGCATGTTGGCGGTACCTGTATCAACACGGGCTGCACTCCCACCAAAACCATGATAGCCAGTGCGCGCGTCGCCTATCTGGTTCGTCGTGCCGCCAGCTATGGGGTGCGCCTTCCTGGAGGCGAGGCGCAGATAGAGATGAGGGGGGTGCGTCAACGCAAGCGGGACATTGTTGAGAGCTTCCGTCAGGGAAGCGAGCGTCGACTCAAAGGAGTGGAGGGTCTCGACCTGCTCAGGGGCGGCGCCCGCTTCGTCGCACCCAAGGAGCTAGAAGTGAGGCTAGCCGATGGTACGCTCCGCCATCTGGGCGCTGAAATCATTGTCATCGACGTCGGAGCCAGACCAGCCCGGCCAATGCTGGCGGGCTTAGAGACGGTGCCTGCCTTAGACTCGACCTCCATTATGGAGCTGGATAGCCTTCCGCCTCATCTCCTCATCATCGGTGGGGGCTATGTTGGCCTCGAATTTGGCCAGATGTTTCGTCGCTTTGGCAGCCATGTCACGCTTGTCCATCGTGGCAAGCGCCTGCTGGCGCACGAAGATGACGATGTAGCCGAGGCAGTAGCCCATATTCTGCGCGAAGATGGCATCGAGCTGCTGATGGAGAGCGTTCCTCAGCAGATAGAGCAGCTCCCTGATGGTCAGCTTCGCCTGAGCGTGACTACTCCCCAGGGCGAGCGCCGGGTCAGCGCCTCTCATCTCCTGCTGGCGACTGGGCGCCAACCCAATACCGACACCCTCAATCTGGAAGCCTGTGGCGTGCGCACCGACGAGCGCGGGCGCATCCTGGTCAACGAACACCTCGAAACTGACGTAGCAGGCATCTATGCCATCGGCGACGCCCGTGTTGGCCCTGCCTTTACCCACATCTCTTACGATGACTTCCGCATCCTGCGCACCAATCTGCTGGAAGGGGGCCGGGCGAGCACCCGCGACCGTCTGGTACCCTACACCATCTTCATTGATCCCCAGCTCGGGCGCGTTGGCCTGACAGAAGCCGAGGCACGAGCGGATGGACGGCGCATTCAGGTGGCCAGCATGCCGATGAGCGCAGTTGCGCGCGCGCTCGAAGTGGATGAGGCCCGTGGCTTCATGAAAGCTATCGTCGATGCCGACAACGGGCAGATTCTAGGGGCGGCTATTCTCGGTATAGAGGGCGGCGAAATCATGGCCATGCTAGAGATCGCCATGCTCGGCAAACTGCCCTACACGGTCCTACGCGACGCTATCTTTGCTCATCCTACTTTAGCCGAAGCTCTCAACAATCTCTTTAGCTCCTTGGCCGATGAAGCAGAGACTCAGTAATTGGTCCCCGCTGCCGGGTAGAGCAAGCTGCATGGCGAGCAAGGGACCACTATCTTCTGCTCGCCATGCGGGGGTCCGGTGCCGTCTGAGCGTTCTCAGAACTGGATGGGGCGGGCGGCGACAATGTCGTGCTGGGCGGCCCACATGTTCAGGTCACGACGCTGCAGGGCAGCGGCCATCAGCTCGGGAAAAAGCTCTGGCGTGCAAGAGAAAGTGGGGATGCCCAGGGCGGCCAGACGCCCGGCCAGTGCTGTGTGAAAAGCCGGTGTCCCCTGATCGCTCAGTGCCAGCAAACAGACGAACTGGACGCCGCTGTCTACCAGTGCCGCAGCGCGCCTGAGCATCTGCTCAGCGTCCCCTCCCTCGTAGAGATCCGTGATCAGTACCAGGACCGTCTCACGTGGGCGCGTGATAAGCTGCTGGCAATAGGCCAGGGCGCGGTTGATATCAGTGCCGCCACCGAGCTGAGCACCGAAAAGCAGGTCGACCGGATCTTGCAGGTGCTCACTGAGGTCGACCACTGCGGTATCGAAGACAATCATGCGTGTCGAAATGGCTCGCAGCGAGGCCAGGACTGCCCCGAAGATCGAAGCGTAGACGACTGAAGGGGCCATCGAACCGCTCTGATCAACACAAAGCACGATATCGCGCAGGGCAGCCTGCCGCTGTCGCCGTCGGTGCCCGATAAGACGCTCTGGAATGATTGTCCGCTGCTCTCGCTGGTAGTGTTTGAGATTAAGGCGAATAGTCCGGTCCCAGTCGATATCAAGGGGACGCGGACGCATGGTTCGACTGATGTGGAGCAGGCTGCCGCGCACCGCCTGCTCCAGACGATAGGCTAATTTACGTTCCAGTTCCTCAACTAGCTTGCGCACCACACTGCGCGCTGTCTCGCGCGTGCGCTCGGGCAGGGCGCTCTTGAGCGAGAGCAGAGTTGTCACGAGCTGCAGGTCGGCCTCAACCGAGGCTAATAGCTCTGGCTCTAGCAGCAATTGCTTTAAATTAAGTTTTTTGAGAGCATCCTGCTGGAGAATGCGCACCGCTGGAGTAGGAAAGTAGGTGCGAATGTCTCCCAGCCAACGCGGGATATAGGGGTTTGAAGGACCTAGCCCACCGGTGCGCTCGGCGTCATAGAGCATCTCCAGGGCGCGATCGATTCTCTCATCATCGCCACCGAAAGATGACTGCCTCTCTGACGACTCGCCGGCCCCTAATCCGAGCGCGGCTGCTGCCTGACGGCCAAGAATGAGGCGCCAGCGACGCAGGCGCTCCTGCTCCTCAATCGGCATGCAGAGGTACCTCCAGTAAACGGCTCAGGATAGGCAGAACGAGGCGTGCACGCTTCTCATCGAGTCCGACAGTATCGCAGCTGCCCTCTTCTGGGCGAGGACGGTACAGATAGCGAACCTTCTCACCCATAGCCTGCCGCTCGGCGTCGGTAAAGCCTTGAAAGGCCCGTCTCAGTAGAGGCAAAAGCAGCATAAACTGCTCAGTGATCAAATGCTGTAACCACTGGTCAAGCACGTACCACAGCTCATCCAGTGCAAGCAAGCGCTGGCCTCGGCCACTGAGCAGGCCCTCCAGCCAGAGGGCGGCCTCCTCGATTGGCACGGCGGGAGACAATTGGCGGCGGGCCAGTTTGGACAGGGTCGCGGTCTCCATCTTCTGCCGATCCAGGAGGAGCCGGCAGAAGTATCCGCGCAGGAGGGGGTGGGGTCGCTCTTCCTCGCTCAAGCGTTCCAACAGAGCGCACCACTCCTTGTGTAAATCCTCGTCGGCAAGTGTGAGGATGCTGCTGTCCATATGTTGGATACTGGTCAGGAGCGTCCGAGCTGCCTCCTCATCGAGAGAGAGGCAGGCGCTCGGCAAGCTGATCAGTGTGCGGGCGAAGAAAGCCTCAACAACGGTGCGCACCTGCTGTGTATCACTTCCGCGCACATCACCATAGCGGGCGACGCGCGCCAGCGCTGGCATGGCATCCATGAGATGGCGCACATCGCTGGCCAGGGCGGCGCTGGCATGAACGCGTTCCAGCAGCCGCTCAAGGGCCGCCGGCAACTCGGCCTGTAGGACCTGATCCAGTAGCTCCGTGAGCTGCGCCGGTTGCTCGTAGTGCTCTGCCGCGTCGAGGGCAAAGCCTGTAGCAGCGCTTTCCAACGTATTGCCCCAAACGTTGGCTTCGATGATGAGCAGAGCAAACTCATGCTGCCATTGCAGTTTCCAACGCTCATGGAAGGTACCGCGCTTGCTGGCGGCGATGGCCTGTGGCTCGCCCCAGGGAATGCCCAGCAGACGCAGACGATGGAGCAGACGACTGCGGGCGCGGTCAGTCTCGTTGCGCAGATCCAGCTCCAGCTCTTTGACCTCGGGAGAGGGCTTCAAACGCAGGCGTCGCTGTTGTTGCTCCAGGTCGCGCTGCAGAGGAACCGCAGGTGTTTCCGGAGGGACCTTCCCCATGCGCGAGCCGATGACCAGCCGCTGCTCAATCAGCCGCATAGGGACCGTTTCTCCGCGGCAGAGCACGCTTTGAATAGCCTCTTGCAGCTCTACCAGACCTGGAGCACTCGCATCGCGCAATGCCGCCAGGGCCTCTGCTAAGCGTACGGTCTCGATCACATTGGCCGTTGAAACGTCGAACCCCTCCTGACGCAGCAGCTCAGCGGCGCGTATCACCCAGCGTAGCCCGGCCTGCGCTGGAGCCGACCAGAGAAGCTCATACCAGCCGGGGGCGGTGATGCCCGCGCCGTAGCCGCTGGCGTAGGTCAGACGGTCATTGCTCCAGGGAATCCAGGTTGCCGCGACATTCACGCGCTTCAAGCTTTGCAGCAGGCCGCGGTCATCGGCTTCAGAAAAGGCATCGAGCTTCTCCAGGGCTGGCAAGTGCCAGGCCCCGCAGATGACAGCAATGCGCTGGAAGCCTTCCGACCTGGCCCGGCGTAGCATCTGACGCATATGAGCCTCACGCCAGGCATCCTCCTCATTGCGTGGCGGGCGGCTATCGCGTAGCGCACGCATTGCCTCACGGATACCATCGAATAATCCTTGCGCGTTTTGCCGTTGCTCGATCTGCTGTTCCCACCACAGTTCATGATCGGGGTAGCCGGCAGCGAAGGAGAGCAGGCTCAGCGGATCGTTAGCGATCTCCACCGTCGGCTCCTGCTCCTCCTCGTTAGGGACGCAAGGGGACAAGGAGGTTTCTTCCTCACGCTCTGCCTCCTGAGCTTGGCTGCCGAAGCGTAGGGCCAATGGCAAATCAATGAAACGGGCTGCGATGCCTTCCTGGAGGGCATAGCGTAGCGCCTGCCACTCGGGCGAGAAGGCTGACAGTGGGTAGTAGCGGGCCTGGCGCGGCTGGTCAGGCCGATAGATGAGCAAAGCTACTGGCGGCAGCATGTGTGGATGGTTGAGCAGCGGTATAATCTCCTGAGCGTCAGCAGGGCCTTCGACCAGCACCAGGTCGGGGGCCAGCTCCTGGAGAGCTGTGCGCAGACTGCGCGCACAGCCAGGACCATGATGGCGGATGCCGAACAGATGGAAGCTCACTGCTCAAATCACCTCCCGGCAGGCGCGGTAGAGGTCTTGCCAGTCATGGCGCTCCTTCATCACCGTCTGCAAGTATTCCAGCCAGACAACGCGATCCTGTACCGGGTCCTTGACAATGGTGCCCGTCAGGCCAGCGGCCAGATCCCCAGCCCTAAGCGTCCCATCGCCATAATAAGCAGCCAAGGCCAGGCCGCTGTTAATGACCGAGATCGCCTCTGCGGTCGAGAGTGTGCCGCTAGGAACCTTGAGCTTCAGGCTGCCATCGAGCGTTTTCCCCTCGCGCAGCTCGCGAAAGATCATCACTACGCGCCGGATCTCCTCCAGCGCCGGTTTCTCGGCGGGCAACTCCAGGGCCCGGCCCAGGTCCGCCACGCGTCGCTCTACAATACGTACTTCTTCTTCCAGATTCGGGGGGAGCGGAAGCACCACTGTATTGAAGCGACGCATCAGGGCACTTGAAAGATCGTTGACGCCCTTATCGCGATTGTTGGCCGTGGCAATGACATTGAAGCCCTTGCGCGCCTGCACCTCCATATTCAGCTCGGGGATGGGGAGCGTCTTCTCCGAAAGGATAGTGATGAGCGTATCCTGTACCTCGCTGGAGATGCGCGTCAGCTCCTCGATACGGGCTAGCTTGCCTTCTCGCATAGCCGTCATCAGCGGGCTGGCCACTAACGCCGCCGGCGTCGGCCCCTCTACGAGCAGCCGGGCGTAGTTCCAGCCATAGCGCAGGGCGCTCTCGTCTGTGCCCGCCGTACCCTGGATGAGCAGGGTTGAGTCACCAGAGATGGCCGCTGCCAGGTGCTCGCTGACCCAGGACTTGGCCGTCCCAGGCAGACCGTAGAGCAGCAAGGCGCGGTCTGTCGCCAGGGTACTGATCGCGATCTCGATCAGACGTGCGTTGCCGATGTACTTGGGAGAGACCTCGAAGCCGTTCGCTAGACGTCCACCGAGCAGGTAGGTGCGCACGGCCCAGGGCGAGAGGCGCCAGTTAGGAGGGCGCTGGCGCCTGTCAACTCTGGTCAGCTCCTCCAGCTCCTTAGCAAACTGCTGTTCGGCATGCTGGCGCAGCAGGGCACTGACCTGCTGCGCCGCTGCTGCAGACTGGGTCTGAGCCTGCCCGTCAACTGAGGTCGTGGTGTCCTGCTCGCTGTGATGATGCTGTTCCTTCGCATCCTTTTTCATTATCTCTCCAGCTCCTTCAATAAATTGGAAAGAAAAGCTTTATCTTCTAGAAAAGCATTAAAAGATGGAATGATATTATTTCGAACGTAGTAACTCTGTGTTTTCTGTGGCAGTATTGGCTGGAGCACCTGCAGGGCGAAATCGAAACAGGCTTCAGGCAAGGCATTGCTGGCGATTTTCAGTCCTTTCTCCCACTGCTGCCACTCCTCTACAAGCTCCCAGGGTTCTACCTGCGATGACGCCTGTGTCGAGCGTTGTATCAGCTGTTGAAACCGGCCTTGTAGATACTCAATGAAGCTGCACCCAAAGGCGGCGCTCCACGGTCGGGGCAGTTTGGCCAGGAGCGCTAGCCAGCGCTTCGACCAAGGCTGCTCAGGAGAGGCCAGCGCATGCAACAGAAACTGCTCTGCTTCCGGCTGTTCTAAGCAGCTGAGTAGCTCCTCGGCCTCGGCGAGGGGCTGACGTTGGTCCGGGTCAAGCCACGAGAGGAGCGCACGCGCCCAAGAGGTTGCCCGATGAAGCAACGTCGCTTGTATGAGGCCCGCGAGCACCTGAGAGCGCCAGTCGCACTCAAGCAGGCGTATAATGCTGGCGGGCGAGAGCTGCAGCTGCTCCTCCCAAAAGCTGGGCGGGACCAGGCTGATCAATGCTTGCAGCCACATGGCGCGATTTTCCTGTGATGAACCCAACTGCTCGATGCCAAAGCGGCGCCATGCTGGTGAATACGCCGCTGGTAGAACAGCATGTACGACGCCACCGTCCTCTGACCGCTCCTCTCTTTGCAGTAGGCCCTGAGCCACCAGGAGCAGCTCGCGGTGACAGGCAGAGGAAGGCAAGCGTACCAGCAATGCGGCGGCCAGACGGCGCTCATGGTAGCTGCGCTGATCACGTACCTTTTCCAGGAAGACCTCATCGGCTTTCTCAAGGCCAATCTCAAATGTCCCCAATAAGGCCAGCCGCTGCTCTAGCCGCTCCTTCGGCCAGGCTTCTGCCAGCCATTGGCGAGCCAGGGGACGATTGTAGACGCGTAGCTGGCGCAGCAGGGCCAGCCGTTCAGGGGTACTACTTTCCTGCCAGAGCAAGCTCAGTTCTTGCTCGCTCAACTCGGTTGCAGGCAGACTGCTGATCAGCACCTTGTGCCAGGCAGGGTGGAAGCGGGCCAGCCAGCGTCCGCGTTCCCCTACCAGTGAGGCTAAAACGGGCCGTAGAGCGGCAACAGTCTGGCTGGACAGCCCTTCATTGGACAGCATTTCAAAGAGAGTGGGCAACAGGTCAAAAGGCAGCCGACGACCGTGTCGGGCTACTAGCTCCAGAGCCTGGACCTGTTGCTCTCTTCTAGACTGCTGCAGAGCACTCTGGATCAATGCCGCGGCTTGCCATGAGCATGAAGGCAGCTTCTCTGGAGGTGCAGCGGCCATTGTCACTCCCAAAGGCAAGGTACTGGCCCCCGCAACGGCATAGACAGCTTCCGACCCGGCCAGCAAGAGCAGCTTGCGTTCCAGAGACAAGGTCGCCGGCAGTTCGTCAACCAGTCGATCGAAAGGTGCGGAGGCGATATCTGGGGGAGGCTGCTCCTGACGTGTGCCGATCAAGGCATAATGGATCAGCGGCCTCAAGCGACTCATAGGCATCACTTAAGCTTTATCTCTAAATGGCGACGAATTACTTCTTGAATGAGAACAGCGATTGAAAGCCCCCGGTTGGGCTGATCATGGCCAGCGGAAACAGCTCTTCTCCGTTCCACTCGCCGATGAAAGTCACCGGATGGCCGCCCGCGAGGGCCAGGAGCTGCCAGTGTGGACCACGACTCAGCGGCAAAGCCTGCTCGTGGCGATCGCGTAGATACCAGTGCTGGCCCTTATCCAGGCAGATAGGCGTTGCCTCACTGAGCACGCACAAGAAGCGCTCAAGCCAGGGTTGGCGTGCCAGGGCTGCCGCCACGGTTGCCAGGAACTCGGCGAAGCTCGCGGCCCCCGGCGAGCTACCGAGCGGCATGGCAGGGCTAATGGCCTCTAGCAGCCGGGCGCGCTGCGGATAAGCGCTTGGCCAAAAGATCAGCTCGGCCTCCTGTTCGCTGCCAAGTGGGTAATGCTCTGTAAAGGTTGGGGGCCTACCTGCTGGCGCATATTGCAGGAGCAGGGCCTGGCGGCCTGTCTGTCGCCCAAGCAGCCAGGTGCGCTGCTGCCAGAGCTGATCTCTTTGCTCCACACGTTGACCGAGGAATAACCAGTAATCGCGGACGCGCTCCCCGCGGGAGAGCAGTTCCTCTGATTGCAGGGGGAGGCCCAACGCTTGCCTGACATCCTCTTGCAGCTCAGGCTCCAGACGCTCCATATAGCGAAAAGCCTCGCTTAACAAAGCGAGCTTACCGAGCTGACGCAACAGGGACTCTGGCCAGTTGTGATGGCTATACGGCATTGCGATCAAGGCGCGTAGGCGAGAAGCCAGGCCCGGAAGCTGGGCATCATCCAGAGCGGCAGCCTCCTGCTCCCACTGGTGCAGCGTCTCACCTTGCAAATCGGCCAGTCCATTGCGCAGCACATCGCTGAGCCAGAGATCAAAGCGCTCCAGGCCCCGCAACATACGTTGCTGGCGTCGCTGACTGCGCCGCTGACGCTCTGGCTCCCCCTCTGGCGTCATCGCTAACGCGGCTCCTTTATCCTCCTGAGCCGCTTGTGGCTGATCTCCTCCCTGCCTGTGCGCTGTACGGCGTTTGAGCCAGGTTTC
This sequence comes from Thermogemmatispora aurantia, assembly GCF_008974285.1. Classification (GTDB taxonomy): domain Bacteria; phylum Chloroflexota; class Ktedonobacteria; order Ktedonobacterales; family Ktedonobacteraceae; genus Thermogemmatispora; species Thermogemmatispora aurantia. The sequence continues at coordinate 60,266 of NZ_BKZV01000008.1, forward strand.
TACCCACTCTGGGGGCGCGGCGACTGGCACAGTATCCGCGCTGGACATTGCCAGATAGAGTAGCCCGATGCTATGCTTACAAGGGATCTTGCGACTGGGGCAGGTACAGGAGGTCTTCAGCGAGAGCTTGTCGATGCAGACACGATAGAGAGCACTGCCTTGGCATTCTCCCCAGAAGGCCCGCTCATCCTGACCCAGAGTCTGCCAGTGTCTCTGGTTGGCCAGCTCCTGCCCCGCCTTCATCACTTGCCCGTCGGGAGCAAGACTGGCAAGAACTGCAGGCGTTAATGCTGTCTCCACTGTCTTATCTCTCTTCCCTCTTTCGTCTTCCTATGGGGGATATGCAGGAGATCATGCTCTGTAGGAGGGTTCTTTTCGTTCTGCGTCAACATGGAAACAGACCAATAAGTGGATGGTACGCCCGGCTTGCAGCAGAGCCTGACACTCTTGCTGGCTGGGTGTCGTGCCTCTTCTTAGAAGCAGAGAGAGTCAACCAGTAAAGCGATCGAACGAACTCAGCTGAGCATGTTTCTGAGCTTGGCAGGAGGATTGATCATGCAAGAGAGACGAAAGATACATCACGTACCCGTTAAGATGTACCGGAGTAACGAGCGTCTAGTGGTGGCGGCTCCCATGCCAGGCATGGAGCCGGAAGACATTCACATTGAGTTACAAGAAGACGGGCGCCTGATCCTGCACGGAGATATGCGTGCTCTGCTTAAAGACGTCAAAGAACTGCTGATCGATGAATGGAGCATCGGTGCCTACCATCGCGAGCTGCAGCTGGTGCAACCAGTCGATGGCGAGCGCGCTACCGTCACCTATGGAAACGGTGTCCTGGTCGTAGCCTTACCGCTGAGCGTCACCATGCGCCCGGCTCATCTCACACTCTCGGCTCATGGTCAGGCACGTGGCCTGCATCAGGGCGGGGCAGGCCATCCCTCCACCTGGGCCTGAACAACGCTGCCTCAGCGCAGGCGGCTCATGTCTCTCCTGGCCTTTCTTTTCCCCTGAGCGCTTCTGGCAGCGTTTGCCTTCGCTGCGGTAACATAGAGGAAGGTCATTATTGGCTGTCTGTAGTCACCTTCCCGGAGATGGCTGATGTGCGATCTCTCTGGCGATCGTGCACTGGCCTGGCTTCTGGAGAGTTACCGGCAAGTAGAGCTGCAAAGGACAAGGAGGAAGAAGCACCGTGGCTGCCGATTTCACCTCTTCCACGGGGGAGAACCGCTATTTCATCGATATCGAGCAAGGAGCGGAGACTGCCCGGCTGCTTGAGCAGGAGCGGCTCTTTAGCGAAGCGATGGGGGGCTTATTGCCCGAGCTAGATGATCTCAGTCAACTTCGGCATGTGCTCGACATTGCCTGTGGCCCTGGAGGCTGGGCCCTGGAGCTAGCGGCGCGCTACTCTCACCTGGAGGTGGTGGGGATCGATATCAACCCGATCATGATCGATTATGCCCTCGCTACTGCCCGTGTGCGTGAACTGCCCAATGTCACCTTCGAAGTGGCGGATGCTCGCCAGCGCCTTCCCTTTCATGATGCCTCTTTTGATCTGGTCAATGCCCGACTGATTATGGCCTTTATGGATCAGCGGACCTGGCCTGCCCTTCTTGCGGAATGCCGGCGCCTGCTCCGTCCCGGTGGCATCATCCGTCTCACCGAGATAGAAACGCCGGTGAGCAATAGCCCGGCGTATCAGCGCCTTTACAACTGCCTCAACCGTGCGCTGGCCCTCCAGAAACGGACCTTTTCCGTCGACGGCAGCTCCACGGGGATCGTCTACATGCTGGCGCGCCTCCTGCGTCAAGCTGGCTTTATCGACATCCAGCGCCGGGCCTTCTATTATGACGGTTCCTATGGTATGCCCATGCATGACAGTGGCTACAGAGACATGCAAGCCCTTTTTTGCCTGACCAAGCCCTTCTTGCTAGCCAGCGGTGTCATTGACGACGCCGAATTTGAGCAGGTCTATCGGCAAATGCTGCAGGAAATGGCGGCAGAAGACTACACTATCGTGGGCTTTGGACTAACGGCCTGGGCTATTAATCCTAATGAGCCAACGAGCCATTGAGCTTGTGCGCCATCCAACCGCCCGGCTGCTGCCGTAGGGGCATCTGATCATCGGATCGCTACCAGCCTTGTCTGGGGGCCTGGAGACGAGCGTGATCATGGCCCTAGACGGCACGCCTGACAACTTCCCCGGCCAGGCAGGAGACCTGGCCGGGGTGGCCAATGCCTCATTTAGGAATCGGCCTCTTGCTGGGCCTCAATAGCGCTGGCCATCTCTGGGTGGAGCTGCCAGCGACCATCTATCAGCACCTGCTGGTCCCAGGGAAAGATCACCAGCTCATCCGTCTGCAGCGCCACACACGTGGGCTGTGGCTGTGCCCAGCTATGGCTGACCAGGGCGGCGGTCACGACATGAATCGCTCCAAGCGCACGCGCCTGCTCCGCTACCAGCGCCAAAGTTTCCCCGCTATCGGCGATCTCATCAACAACAGCAAGACGCTTGCCGGCGACATCCGGGACCAGCGGTACGTGCCAGACCGGTGAAGGGAAACGCACTTCATCCTCAAGGCGTCGACTCACACGCACTGGATAAAGGTCAAGCCGCAGTGCGCAGGCTGCTAACGTGGCTGGAAAGAGGCCGGCGCGAGCAATACCAACAACAGCCTCGATCTGTTCTCTGGCTAGGCTCTCACACAGCTTGCGTCCTAATGAAGCGATCTCCTCCCAGGATAAAAAACGCACCCCGTGTCGATGGACATAATCGTAACTACGGATCATGAAATCCGATGACCTCCTTTTCTTCCCCGCTGGCTAGATAATCCGCAGTGCGCTGGTCCAAAGCTGACCTGCTCTCATGGACAGGGGGTAAACCATCAAGAGAAAAAACCTGCCAAGGCCCGCGAGCGAGCCGGCTGCAAGCTATGCGGGCCTTGGCAGGCTTGATCCTTTGGCTGGCCGGGGCAAAGCGGCGCAGGAGCAGTACAGAGGGGTCAGGTAGAATGCCTGCGACTCAAGAGCCGCCGAGGTAAGCCTGCCGCACCAGATCGTTCTGCAGCAGATTAGCGGCCGTATCGCTCAACACGATCTTCCCGGTCTGCAGTACATAGCCGCGGTCGGCCAGGCTCAAGGCCATCGAGGCGTTCTGCTCCACCAGAAAGATCGTGACGCCCTCCGAACGAATGCGCACGATCGTCTCAAAGACTGTCTCCACCAGAAGAGGAGAGAGGCCCATTGACGGCTCATCCATGCACATCATCCGTGGGCGCGACATCAGAGCACGGGCCATAGCCAGCATCTGCTGTTCGCCGCCTGAGAGAGTTCCCGCTATCTGCTTCAGGCGCTCCTTAATACGTGGAAAGATCTGACAGACGTGGTCGAGATCCTGCTCGATCTCAGCCTTGTTCGTACGGGTATAGGCGCCCATCTGCAAATTTTCCAATACTGTCATGCGCGGGAAAATGCGGCGCGCTTCAGGGACCAGAGCCAGGCCCAGGCGGACAATATCGCTGGCGGGCCGGTTATCGATACGCTGTCCGTCGAAGGTGATCCTTCCCCGACGTGGGCGGACCAGGCCGAAGATCGTCTTCATCGTAGTCGTCTTGCCGGCAGCATTGGCCCCCAGCAAGCAGACGATTTCGCCACGGCGCACCTCCAGATTGATATCGTGGAGCACCTGGATGGGACCGTAGAACGTATCGACGTGCTCTAATTGTAGCATCACCTCGTTCATCGATCCCCTCCCACATAAGAGGCAGTTTGGTAATCAACGAACAGCAGCATAGCCCTTGGCACAATCAGCGTCTCACTCATGGTGATGATTTGCCTCCCCCTCCGGCTGGGGCCGAAGTGCCACCTGCCATGTCTGGCGATCGGCGGTAGCCGCCTTGCCGAGATAGGCCGTAATCACCCGCTCATCGCGGCGGATCTCATCGGGCAGCCCCTCAGCAATCTTGCGTCCGTAGTCGAGCACGGCAATGCGGTCGGAAATGCCCATTGTCACCATCAGCTTATGCTCGATCAGCAAGATGGTCAGATGCAGCTCGTCGCGTAGACGGCGGATATAATGCACGGCTTCCATTGTCTCTGCCTCATTCATGCCCGCGGTCGGCTCATCGAGTAGTAACAGTTTAGGTTCCGAGGCCAGAGCGCGGGCGATCTCCACGCGGCGGCGATCGGCGTAGGAGAGATTAATCACATACTCGTCCTGGCGATCGACCAAATGCTGACCGAAGAAACTGAGCAGCTCAAGCGCGCGTCGGCGAGCCTCCTCCTCCTCCTGTTTGACCCAGGGGGGGCGGAAGACCGCGTCCAGGATTGAAGCTTTCAGGCGCAGATGCTCGCCCACCAGCACATTTTCTAGCACCGTCATATTATTGAACAGGCGGATGTTCTGAAATGTGCGCGCGATGCCGCGCTGCACTACCTGGTGGGGGGAGGCCTTCTTCAGGGGCTGGCCCTCAAAGAGGATCTCACCCGAAGTGGCCAGATAGATACCGGTAATCAGGTTGAAAACCGTTGTTTTGCCCGCGCCATTCGGTCCGATAATACTCACAATTTCCTGCGGGTAGATGGCCAAGTCCACGTCTTGGACTGCAGCGAGGCCGCCGAAGTGCTTGGTCACCTTCTTCAGCTCTAGCAAAGGTTGGCGCGTGGACTGAGGGGCCTGCTCGTGCTCAGCGGTCATGATTGCAGCCTCCAGCTAGGAACAACCTCGATATTCGGTAGCATGGGTCTTCGCTCGCTCTGTTGCACTTCGTCACACATGCTCGCAGCTCTTTACTCGACGCGCATCTCTGACTCGAAGCCTGGGGCCCCAGGTGGAGTATCTAGCGAAGTAATCTCTGCCCCTTCGGCCTCAGTGTGGTGCAGCTCATGACGTCGGCGCGTACTGGGGATCAGTCCCTCTGGCCGGAAGATCATGAGCACCACCAGGATGATCCCGAAAATCAGGTTACGGATATTGCTAAACGAGAAATTGGGGATCACCTGCAGGATGTGCGTATAGATCGGGTAGATGATACTGCTAGGATCGTTCCCCAGGGCGTCGAGCTGGGGCAAGACCAGGACGTTGACTGCATAGACAGCCAGGGCACCCACTACCACGCCGGGGATACTTCCCAGGCCGCCGAGGACCACCATTGCCAGATAGATTACCGAGTCGCTGAAGCTGAAGTTGCCGGATGTTACCGTACTGAGCTTCGCTGCATAGTAAGCGCCGGCGATTCCGGAGAAGAAGGCACCTGCCGCGAAGGCGAGGAGCTTTGTCCGCGTCAAATTGATGCCCGAGGCGGCAGCGGCGATCTCATCCTCTCGCATCGCTATCCAGGCACGTCCAATGCGCGAATCGCGCAGGCGCAGATTCGCCAGCAACACGATGGCGATCAGCACCAGGATCAAGTAGTAGTACGGCTCCGAAGTCGAGACATTCCAGTGTACCCCAAAGAAGGCCGGAGAGTAGATACCCGTCAGGCCGTTGGTGCCATTGGTGTACTTATCCAGGTTCTGGACCACAATGGGGATGATCTCGCCGAAGCCGAGCGTCACGATTGCCAGGTAGTCGCCGCGCAGGCGTAAGGTGGGAGCGCCCAGCAAGACGCCCCAGAGAGCTGCAATCAGGGCGGCAACAATCAGCATTGGCCAGAAGAGCCAGGGCCAGATATCGGGATTGATGTGAATGCCCGTCAGGACTGTCAACTGGGGTGAGCCAACCATTGCCCAGGTGTAGGCCCCGATCACAAAGAAGGCTACATAGCCCAGGTCCAGCAGGCCAGCGAAGCCCACGACGATGTTCAATCCCAGAGCCAGAATCACATAGTAGCCGGCGTTACCGTAGTTGTCCAGACGAGAGTCTGTGCCCGGGCCGAAGAGGAACGGGTCGATCATGGGGTAGAAGACGAGCAGGGCGAGAAGCAACAGGAGGTAGAAATTGCGGGCGCCCGTGCTGCGCAGAGGGAGATCATTGGGGACCAGGTCGCGCGCCTCCTCGCGAGCGCGGGTTGCTGAGAGCAGGCGCAGTCGGCGTGTACTGACTGGCGCACCGGCACGATCGCCGTTGCTGCCGTTGCCATTAGCCGGCACGGCGTGGCGGATCGCCACCAGGCCGCCCAGACTTCCTAACAGCCAGCCAGCGACAGGCAGCAACACGCTGCGCAGCAGGATCCAAACCAGGAACACCAGTGAAGCCTGGCCGTACTGGCCGGTAAAGTAGAAGAGCAGGTCGGCCAATAACCAGATCAAGGAGAAGGAAAGTGCGAACCAGAAACTGCCGAGGCGTGCGCGTGTCAGCAAGGTCGCGCGCATCTCTGCATCAAGCACTTTCAGGCTTGGTAGAGGAGGAAGGGGAGCAGGGGGACGGAAACGTCGAACGAGACGGCGCCCATAATAGTAAAAGGCCCAGACCACTACTGAGGCGGCCAGGCCCACAAAGAGGTTAGCGGTGATGTAGATCAAAAGGATCGGCACCACCGTGAAGAAGAACATTGAGATCCACAGATCCAGCAGACTCTGACGACCACTGTCGGCTGCCACCAGATAGCCTGTCAGCCCCATGATGATGCCGTAAAAGAGCAGCATAAAGAGGCCGGCGGCAATCGCCGCAATTGAGAAGCTACTGGGGAGGAAGATTGCCAGCAGGGCTGCATTCAGAATCGCCTCACCACTCCAGACGAGCGTAAAGACGAGGACCGGCACCAAAAAAGCGATGACCCATTTCAGAAGCAGCCGGCGGGTCTCACCTGTCTGTGGCAGGATTTGGGAAGGGACCAACATAGCCATCGTGTTGTACCTCTTATAGCAACGTGCGCGTGCTCACGCTTCGCAGCTAGACCTTCTCTGCCAGTTGCTGCCCGAGGAGGCCTGTAGGACGGAAGACTAGAATCAAAATCAGGATAGCGAAGACCACCGCATCCTGCCAGGCAACACCACCGTGCGGTAGGCCGAAAGGAAGATCGCGATCGGGGATATAGGTCACCAGGGCGCGGATCAGACCAATCACCAGACCGCCGAGCATAGCACCAACCAGATTGCCAATTCCTCCTAACACTGCGGCAGTAAAGGCAAACAACCCCAGCTCAAAGCCAATGTTGAAGACAGTATTGTTAGTCGAGAGCAGGAAGACAAAGCCTCCGGCTCCAGCAATACCAGCGCCGATCAGGAAGGTGATCGCAATCACGCGGTCTACATTGACTCCCATAAGGGCTGCGGCCTCACGATCTTGTGCCACAGCGCGCATGGCGCGCCCGATGCGGGTGCTAGTGACCAACCACTGCAGGCCCACCATCAGCACCAGGGCCACGACCAGCACAATGATATCAGTATTTGTGATGTCGACCGAGCCGATACTATAGTGGACCAGGGGGACCAGGTATGGCGCCGCAACAGGATTAGGGCCAATGATGGCCTTCGCAATATCCTCTAGTGCCAGCGAGACGCCAATGGCCGAGATCAGGGGGGCCAGGCGAGGGGCATTGCGCAGCGGACGATAGGCTATACGCTCAATGAGCACACCGAGCAGTGCACAGATGACGATAGATGCCAGGCAGGTCACAATCAGCATGACGAGCATGCCGCCCAGTGACATCTTGGAAACATCGGTCAGGTGAAAGACGTTCGTCACCATAAACAGGCTTACCAGTGTGCCCATCATGAAGATATCGCCGTGGGCGAAGTTGATCAGCTCGATGATCCCGTAGACCATAGTATAGCCCAGGGCGACCAGGGAATAGATCGACCCGATGACAAGCCCTTCGACGATCAATTGCAAAAACAGGGTCATAGAACCTGCACCTCACCTTTTGCCAGTTTATGATACCAGCATCTGACGGGTAGGGGCAAGGCAGGCGAAAGCAACGGTCAATACTTGGGGCTGATGGACTGATGGGCTAACGAACTGCCTGACTGACTGGCTTTCTCCTGCCTTATCCAGAAAGGTCGGCTGAAGTGGGCGATGAGGGCTACAGAAACAGCAACCACTGCAAGAGCAACAGGAGTCGCAGGGACACCAGCCTGGGGAGAATCTTCAGCCAACCGAGGACTGCAACAGCTACAGCAAGTAGGAGTCTGAAAGGCAGGCCAGTGAGAATCAGAGCCGGCTAGACGGTGCAAGCCTGACTGGCCTGCCTGCTCTTGCGCTGTATTACTGGACGGTGACGACTTCCTTCGCCTCCAGGTCTGGCTTGCCATTCACGTTGGCGACCTGATAGACCGTGAAGATCTTATTGGTCGTGTCACCGTTCTGATCGAAGGAAATCTTGCCAGTGATACCGTTATACGTAATCGTCTTCAGAGCGTCGATGACCGCTTGGCGGAAGACCTGAGCCTGTGCCGCGTCGCTTGAATCCTTGGGCGTGTGAGTCTTGGTCAGGGCCGTCTTGATGGCCTGAATCAGGATATTCATGGCATCGTAGGCGGCAGCGCTATAAGGACCCACATCGCCATACTTCGCTGTATAGTCCTTGATGAACTGCTGTGCGGCGGGGATCTTCGACACATCGGGAGCGGCCACTGTCATGTAGGCCTTACCGCCCGAATCGACGATCTGCTTGTAGAAATCCGAGCTACCAGTCAGACCATCGCCGCCCGCGAAGACTGCGTTCTTCAGCGCGGGGATAGTCATCATCTGCTGCTGGATCAACTGCCCTCCGGTCGAGTAGTTGCCACCGAAGTAGATCACGTCGGGCTTGGAGGCTGCTGCTGCCGTCAGCAGATTCAAATAGGAAGTAGTACTCTTGACGCTGTGGCTCTTGCCATCGACCACCGTGCCACCCAGCTTTGTCCACTCCTGGACAAAGTACTTAGCCAGGCCGGCGCCGTAGGTCTCCGTATCGTCGATGACGTAAGCTGTGCGCAGATGCAGCGTATTATACAGGTAGTCCGCCATTGCGGGCCCCTGATGGTCATCGGTAGCCGCGACGCGGAAGTAGGTCACCTTGCCTGTGGGGCGCAGCTTGGGAACCAGGTCATTTGCTCCGGTGCAGCCCACGTCGGCCCCTTCCTTAGTCAGGCAGGGGTTGGTATTCGCCGGGCTGATCATTGCCAGCGGGGCCTGATTAGCGATCGGCATCTCCGCCTGGGCCACATTACTGTTGAGTGGGCCAACCACGCCTGCCACCAGAGCATCGCCGACCAGGGCCTTCATGTTATTCGCGCCTTTCGTCGGATCGTGGACGCCCGAGGCACCAACATCGTCCTGGGGATCGAACTGCAGTGTATAGCCGGGGATCACATGGTTAGCATTGGCCTCATCAACGGCCAGGTGCGCTCCGTTCTCGGTCGATTTTCCAATACCAGCGTCCGCGCCGCTGACTGGAAAATCAGTGGCGACCTTGATGATGGTGGACCCCTGTGTTGTGCTGGTGCTTGTGCCTGTTGTCGTGCCGGCTCCGCAGGCTACCAGCATTACTACAAGCAGAGGTATACCCATCGTCATCGCCATGAAGCGTAACCAGTTTCTCTTCATGTGAAGAACAGCCTCCTTCGCAAATACCAGGTCTGCACCGCGCAAAGCGGGTGAAAGCAGGGCGGTGAGCGCAACTTTTTGGGGAGCGCACAAATTCACCCCCTACGAGTCATTACGCTATGATCCTGGTAAAACCTCACACGGCCTTGCTTTCACCGTCCCACCATCCTTCTGCTGACGTGACCTGGATTTGCCACCAGCAGGATATGTGGCTTGCAAGATCAACCAGGCTGGTAGATGGGCTGATTATAAAGACCCCCGGTTTTCTCTGTCAATACCTTCTTTATGCTTCTCTTCTGGAACTTCTGTTTCACCCTGCTCTATCCTTCCCCAGCGCGCTTCGCTTGGCCAGGTTGATCAGCGGCACCTTCCCGGCGTGCTGCTCTCCGCCCGCTCGGGAACAGAACGACTCGCCTTGAGCGAGCCTTCCCATCGCCTTTGCTGGCCCCTCGGGTGTATACTTAAAGGAGGATCGGCGATTGCTTCCTGGGCAACGGGGGCCAGACAGACACAACCGTACCCGGAGACAGTCCACCGGAATCTCATTCTAAGGAGGGAGCAGTGGAACATCAAGCTATCAAAAACAGCGTTGGGATTTGGGCCTTTGGTCCCAACGTCACGCGCTTTGTCCCGCCTGGCTACCATCCCGAGGTGGCTAATGAGGACATGGTCACGCGCACGAAGCGCGTGGTTGATGGACTGGCCGATCTGGTCGATGGCCTCGAGTACCATTATCCCGGCGAGATCAATGAGGACACCGTCGAGGCTATCAAGGCCGCTCTGGGCCCGATGGATATCTATTGCATCGCCGCCGGCCTCCACACTGACCCCACCTACAAACTCGGTGCTTTCATTAATCCCGACCCGGCCCTGCGTCGTCGCGGCATCGAAACCCTCAAGCGGGGTGTCGATCTGGCCGCCGCCCTGGGCGCCAATTTCATTATCTGGCCCGGGGCCGAGGGCTATAACTATAACTTTCAGCGCGACTACGCCCACACCTGGAATCTCTTTGTCGAAGGGGTGGCCGAAGTTGTCGCTCATGCCGCTTCCAAGGGCGTCAAAGTCTTCTTGGAGCATAAGAATAGTGAACCAGCTATGAATATCCTGATGCGCAATATCGCTGCCTGCCTCTATACTATCGAGCGCATCGGGCGCCTGGGCGTCGATACTTCGCGGCTGCTGGTCAATATGGACTGGCAGCACCTGATCATGAACGGGGAAAACCTGGCGGAGTACGCTGCCCTCCTGCATGCTGAGGGGCGTCTGGGCCATCAGCATGCCAACTCTGGCTGGGGCACCTTTGACGACGATAATATGGTCGGCGCTTCTTTCTTTATGCAGACCCTGGAGCTGGCCATGACGCTGCAGGATGTTGGCTATGGCCAGCATGGCGAGCGCATTGGCTATGATCTCTACCCCTATACCGAGGACCAGATCGCAGCGGTGCGTCGCTCAGTCCTGCAGTGGACCTTTATCGATGACCTGGCTCGCAAGATCGATCGCCAGGCTCTCGCCGAGGCGCGGGCGCGGGCCGACGCTGTCGAGGGCTATCGCATCGTCTACGAGACGCTGGGTCTTGATCAGGCCTATATCGATGGCATTATTCAGCAGCGTAAGAAGCGCTGAGGAGTACGAAATAGGCTGAAGCGCGACGGCAGAGGGGGTCTTCGTCTTGTTGCCCGTGCGGGGCAAGCCAGTCGTCAGGCAAGACGCGGGCCTACTTGCGTCTGATTGCCTGGCATGGGAGGCAGTCCCCGCTATGGCCAGCAGGCGCATGACCCCACTCTGCTGATCTGTTTTTCCAGGATGCATGCCAATGGAAGCGCTACTTGGTATTGATCTGGGCACCACTGGCGTGAAAGCAGCTATCTTTGCTGCAGTGGATGGCCGTCCTCTGGCCTCGGCTTTTGTGGACTATCCACTCTTTCATCCGCGTCCCGGTTGGGCCGAGCAGAATCCGGCTGACTGGTGGCAGGCAACGGTAAAAGCGATTCGCTCCTGTCTGGAGCAGGGGGCCAGGGTTGGGGTTCAACCCTCAGCAGTGCGGGGGATCGGCCTCTCTGGCCAGATGCATGGCATCGTGCTGTTAGATGAAGCGGCCCAGGTGATTCGCCCTTGTATCATCTGGGCGGATCAGCGCAGCGAGCCGCAGTGTCGCTGGATGACCGAGCAGGTGGGGGCTGCACGGCTGATCGAGCTGGTCTCTAATCCGGCGCTGCCGGGTTTCTCTGCGCCCAAGATTCTCTGGGTGCGCGAGCATGAGCCGGAGCTGTTTGCGCGCGTTCGGACCGTGCTGCTGCCCAAGGACTATATCCGTTATCGCCTGACTGGAACAATGGCGATGGAGATCTCCGATGCTGCCGGGACCTGTCTGCTGAATGTAGCTGAGGGCAGCTGGTCGAGCGCCGTGTTGGAGGCTATTGGGCTTGACCCTGCTCTGCTGCCGCCGGTGGTGCCAGCGGATGCCGTCGCCGGTACGATTACGGAGGAAGTGGCTGCTCTCACGGGTCTGCCCGCTGGTACTCCAGTGGCTGGCGGGGGAGCCGATAATGCCTGTGGGGCGGTAGGTAATGGCGTCGTGCGGCCTGGCCTTGCCCTGGTCTCGATCGGCACCAGTGGGGTGGTGCTAGCCCATGCTGAGGCCCCTCATGTCGATCGCTCAGGTCCGACACCTCGCATTCACACCTTTAATCATGCCGTGCCGCGAGCCTGGTATCTGATGGGGGTAACACAGGGAGCAGGCCTCTCGTTGCGCTGGGTGCGCGACTATCTGGGACTGCCTGAGCGTGCTCTGGAGCGTTGGACTGATCTGGATGCCTATGAGCTGCTCACACGCGAAGCGGAGGGCGCTCCGCCTGGCTGCGCGGGGCTACTTTTCCTGCCCTATTTGCAAGGGGAGCGCACGCCGCATCTGGATGCCTATGCCCGTGGCGGTTGGATCGGTCTGACTGCCGCTCATGATCGCCGCCATCTTATTCGAGCCGTCCTGGAGGGTGTGGCCTTTAGTCTCAAGGACTGCTTCACCATTATTACCGCTCAGGGATTGCAGCTAGAGCAGGTGCGTGCCACGGGCGGCGGAGCCAAGAGTCCTCTCTGGCGGCAAATCATTGCCGATATACTGGGTGTAGAGCTGGCCGTGACCAATGCCAGCGAGGGGCCTGCCTTTGGAGCGGCCTTGCTGGCGGGAGTGGCGGCTGGCCTCTATCCCTCGGTTGAGGCGGCCTGTGAGGCCACTGTCAGAGTGGTCGAAAGCACGGCGCCGCGGCCCGAGCTGGTCACACTCTATGCTCGCTTCTATGAGCAATATCGCGCTCTCTATCCTGCTCTCAGGACCGTCTTTCACGCCCTGGCTGGTCTCAGCTAGGTCCTGCCTCCTGCCCTCCTAGCTCCCGCTCGAAGGCAGGCTGAAACGGTCAGGCTGGCTGTTGGAGCAAGCACACAGGGAGCAAAAGAGAGAAGCGCGCCGGTGTCGAGGTCGGCAGCCGTGCCGTGACTGCCCTCTGGTTAAGTTGCGCTAGGTTGACCAACACCTGTCTGGCGCGCTTCCCTCTCTTTGGCGCACTTAGCGCCTAGGGCTGATGAGGCGGGCAAGCTGCCCCAGCAGGGCACAGAGTGCTGCTATCAGCAGCAAAGCAGTGATTCCGATGAAGATGTACCACTCGCCGCTGGCGTCAAGCAGGACATAGGCCACAGGTAAGAGCAGCAGACTGCTCAATGCCAACTCCAGGCAGAAGCGTGCCAGGCTGGACAAGGAGAGGCCCCGATCAACAAAGCTGTCGATCGCCAGTCCCATAAACATGAGTGCGGCTAAGGTAAAGGCAAACAGTGGGATAAGCGTCAAGTTATCCAGCATGCTTCTGTTCCCACCTCCTCCCGATCCTGTTCAGGCGCAGGCAGCAGTATGCAGCGACTGCACTTACAGTGTAGCCGATCGGTGGTCTACCCGGCAACAATAAGACGGCGTAAGCTGTCTGAGCCGGACCGTCGGCATGAGATAAGAAAAAAGAGCAACCGAGAGGGAACTAAGTAATGGTATGGTTTGATCAGCTGCTCACGCCGGAGCTACGGTCACTGCGTGAGCGCATTCTTCACCATCCCTTCTGGAGCGGCATTGAGACAGGTACGCTGGCCCGGGAGAGACTGGGTCTCTTTGCTCTGCAGGACTGGCTCATTGTCCGCGATGCCTATCGTCTTGATGGTCTGGCCATTGCGCGGGCCGCTCCCAATTTAGAGCTGCAGGAGATGCTCATCGATAAGCTGGCGGCCAAGAAAGGAGGTCCTGAGCTGCTGCTGCGCTTCGGAGCGGCGGTCGGCGTACCGCGAGCGGCCTTTGCCCAGGTTGAGCCATTAGCGGCCTGTCTGGCACTGCTCAATTTCTTTTACTGGATGGTAGAGACAGCTACCCCGGTGGAGTGGCTGGTGGCAGTGGGGGCCAGCGAGGAAGTCTTTGCCCGGCTTTGCCTTCGCGTCTACCCGGCGCTCATGCGCCATTACAACCTGGAAGCCTCCCAGGTAGCCTTTTTCAGTGCCCATCTGGCCATCAGTGAGCGCCTCACTCCCCTGGAGCGCTGGCTCAGCGAACGGCACTTCGAACCGGCAGAGCGCCAGCGCCTGACCCAGGTGATACGTCTCAGCCATCAGTACGAAATACAGTTCTACGATGCTGTACTCCAGGCGCCGCTTGCCTCCTCTTGATGCCTGCCGGCGAGCAGCAGCGCAGGCATCCCGGCGCCTGGAGCGGCTTCTCTCAGACCACGACAGGGGAAGGGTGACCTGGGCCAGTGGCCCAGCCCAGGAGAACCTCTCCGGCGGCGGCTGATTGAAAATGGGTAGAGAGCGCATGTTGTCTGGCTGAGCGAGAGCGAGCAGTGAACCGTGGCGCAGTGGCTTCCCGTAGGCTCGCCGTTGCCGGCTTCGTCAGGCATCCTTTATCGCCACCATCTGGAGCCACATGCGAGGAACCTCCTGCACGCCCAGCTCCTGACCAGCCTCATAGACGGCTACTGCCAGCGCCTGGGCCCCGATCGGCAGCGGTACACCGGGCAGAGCGCCCTCAATAAAGAGCCAGTACTGGCCCAGGTCCTTCCAGGCATCGAGCGAGATTGATACCTGTCTCTGTGTCATTTCCACGCGGCTGAAGCCCCCGTCGCGGAAAAGCGTGGCGTATTCCTCGGGAGAAAGCCACTGCATCGCCTGAGCCTTGGTCTCGCGCGAAGGACGAATATCGGGGTGAGTCTTGCGCAACCAACCCACAGCGCGGCGCGTCCACATCCGATAGAAGCGCTCGGTGCCTGCGACGTAGGTGCCTTCATAAAAGGCGCTGTTGCAGGCGAAGATACCGCCCGGGCGCAAAATAGCGGCGATCTGACGGAAAGCGGTCAGCTTGTCGGCGACCAGATGGATGGCGTTGCAGAAGAAAGCCATGTCAACATTCTGCACGATGCGTGGCAGGTCCTCGCTTTCGCCCTGGATGAACTCGGCCTGCATTCCCAGGGCCTCCATGCTTTTATGCGCGCGGCGTAGGGCCTCCGCGGAAGGGTCAACCCCGATGAGACGCGCCTGTCGTCCGCGGCGGGTCAGCTCTTCCGCGATCAGGCGTGTGACTGCGCCGGTGCCGCAGGCCATATCGACGATGGTCAAAGGCTGCTCACGGGGTTGCCCTTCCAAATGAGCCAGGGCCTGCTGCACGAGCGCGCGATTAATCTCCGTATAGAAGTGATGTGCGGCGAACGGTTCGAATGTGAACTGGTTGGTTTCCTCGGTTTCAATCAAGCCCATCAGTTGAGCCTCCTGAGCTGGTGTCGGTGTTATCGAATTAGAGCAAGTTCGCCCCAAAATTGTTTCAGGATCAGTCGCCCTGCGCCGAAAATCCTCCTGTCAAAAAAAGGGGAGCCGAGCAAGGCGGAAGGAAAGAAGAGCAGCAACAGAGGGAATGATCGAAACCGAGGAGCCAATAGAGAGGGAGGCCGGCTGATCAGATATGCATGGCCATGCCTCCGTCGACGCAGATCACCTGACCAGTGATATAGCCGGCCTCGGGCGAGCAGAGGAAGCAAATGGTAGCAGCGACCTCCTCGGGGGTCCCAAAGCGCCCAAGAGGAGTCAAGTCGAGCATCTGCTTACGCTGCTGCTCTGTCAGCTTGGAAGTCAGCTCCGTCGGGACAAAACCGGGTGCCACGGCGTTAGCTGTGATGTTACGGCTCGCCATCTCGCGAGCGGTGCTCAGCGTTAGCGCGATGAGGGCGGCCTTCGATGCGCTATAGTTAGCCTGGCCGGCATTGCCGAGAAGGCCGGCGACCGAAGTTACGTTGACAATCCGGCCCCAGCGCGCCTTCATCATCGAACGGAGGGCAGCGCGGGTGCAGAGAAAGGCTGAGCGAAGGTTAATATTCAAAATATCTTCGAAATCAGCGAGTGACATCTGTAGAATCAGCTTATCGCGCGTGGTTCCGGCATTATTCACCAAGACAGTAACCGGTCCCAACTCTCGGTTGATCTGCTCGAAGAGCCGGATGACATCTTCCTCCTGGCTCACATCGGCCTGAACCATGATAGCCCGCCTGCCGAGGGCTTCGATCTGGGCCCGTACCTCCTCGGCGGCTTCTGCGTGGCGATAATAGTTCACGGCGACATCAGCTCCCGCCTGAGCCAGACGCAGAGCCACTGCCCGCCCGATACCCTGGCTACTTCCAGTCACAAGCGCGATCTTGCCTTCCAGTGGCAGATGCTGTTCTCTGGCCATAAAACATCTACTCCTTGTCAAGTACCTTGGCGTCCCCGCCCGTTTGCCGCTCTAGTATAGCATATTTGTGCTGCCTGTGAAGTGTCGGAATGGCGGAGCCGTTCAGCTGACAAGGGCACCCCGCTCGCCCTCAGGCAGAGGCACATCACTCTCTCTATAGCGCTGTAGGGCGCTGCAGCGCGAAGGGAGCCTTGGTTTGTTTGGGGAAAGCCCAGTCTCTCCTGCCTCTTTACGAAGAGGCCTGCTCTCCAGGGGCTGGTGACTTCTGCTTGATCGCCCGCAGCTCCTGGGTGTCGACAATATGATCAGTCACCTGGGGATCGAGCAGGCTTTCGGCGCTGGTGCGCTCCGACTGAGGCAGAGGATCAACCAGGCGCTCGATGAAAGGTAGCGTATCCAGGGTAGGAACAGAGAAAGGTGTTTCCGGGACCTGCGGGAAGGTCGCGGAGGAAGCAGAGGCGGAAGGCTCCTCCTGCGCCTCGCTGCCGCTGATGGGCTGAGTCTCGTAAGCGGTATCAGGTACGCGGAAGGTGAATGGGGCGGCGTTGGCCGTCGATCCCTTGGCTTCTTGATTGTTCTCCCCCTCAGCTGCGCCTGTCTCTTCCTGGGAGAAGGAGCTGACGCGCTCAACGGCCTCCTTCCAGGCCCGTTCCCAGGTAGAAGCTGTCCAGGGGAGAGTAGTAGAGGCGGGAAACTCCTCCTGCTGCTCAAGGCTCTCGGAGGCGTAGAACGAGGTTTCCGCGCTCTCAACTGCAGTCACTCCATGCTCTTCATCAGCGCTGTCTGGCGGAGGGAAGCCCTGGGGTTCACTCTCAGCACTGGTGGTGAAATTCAGAGGTGCGCCTCCTGCCGAGGTTTCAAGGGCCTTCAGCCAGGCAGGGATCTCAGACTGCTGGCCGGCTGGTCGCTCTTCCATCATGTAGGCCAGGCTCTCAGGTGAAAAATAGTCCTCGTTGCTCTCCATTCGCTGGCCTGTCTCATCGGCTGCGGCGTCTGGCAAAGCAGCCGGGGCCGACGGCTCTTCCTGCTCCTCGTGGCCCGACAGAGAAGCTCCTGCCGAAGCTGATTCAGAGGCTGTGCTGGCTGTGAACAAGGGCGAAGAGGTCGACGGATTCGACGATTCCTGGTTGGCCGGGGAACCAGCCGTGGGCGGGATGACAGCGCTGGCAAAGGAAGAGGCGGCCTCTTCCACGCCTGGGGAGGCGCTAACGGAGCCGGAACGTGGGCTGTTGGTGCTGGTTGCCTTAGCTGGAAGGGTAGTCTCCGCTGCTGCAGAACCATCGTGACTCCGCGAGCGTGAGGCACTGCTACCCGTGCTAGGAGCCGGGCGTTCGGGGATAATACGTGTTGGACGGACAGCTGGCATGCGTGGCGAGGTTTCTTCTACTTCAAGCTCGCTGTGAATCTGTGAACCACGAATGGCCGAGCGCAGCTGCTCCTCTGTCACACTATAGACATTATCCAGACGAGCCCCTATCAGATTGGTCTGGTGCAGATCTGCGACCAGCAAGGTGGCCTCGCTCAAATTAGCCTCGCGCAGATCAGCGTACGAAAGATTGGCCCCTGTCAAATTAGCTCTCGTCAGATCGGCGCCAGCCAGGCAGGCGCGCGAGAGATCGGCCATCGAAAGATTGGCTCCGACCAGACGGGCCCCACGGAGATCGGCGCGTCCCAGATAACGATGGGAAAGGTCGCGCTGCGAAAGGTCGGCCTTATATAGATTTGCTGGCCGCCAATGGGCGGGCATGGCAGCCCCCTCCTCGGCAGCTTTCGAGAGAATGGGGGTCTCATCCACCCGCGGCAGGCGCGCCAGCTCCAGCTCCACCCCAAACTGGCTGATTGCCTGATTGAGGCGTTCCTCGTATGCCTTGCGCAACTGCTCAACCTGATTGGCCAGGCTCTGTTTCTGGGCTGCCATCTCGCGTTGCTGCTTCTGCTCCCAGACCTGGCGGCGAGCCTCCTCTGCCCGCTCCCAAGCTGCTTGCTGCTTGCGGACGCTTTCGATGAACAGGCGCTGAACACGCAAGCCGAGGAAAATTCCCAGGCCCCCTGCCAGCACGAAGATAATAACGCCCCCAATAATCAACGTTTCGACCATAGCACTAGACTCCTGGCTTGATCTCTCTTCTCCGCACTATTGTGAATGGTAGCAGCTCCTGTGTCCCTTATTATAAACAACTACGTACGTCCCGGTCTATTTTTGACTGTCGAACAGGACTTTTGCGAGGGATGGGCGGATAGCCAGAGGTCAACCGGTCACGGCGCCGATTCTCTCCAGCCTGCGGGAGGCCAGCTAGCATTGCTCGCATGGCCTGCTGAGGCGTAGCTCGGCACTGGCCTGACGAGCGGCGCGCAGGACCTGGGCGGTGAGCCATTCCCCGCGGCGGGAGAGCAGATCACTACGAAACGAGATAGCGATAGCTGCCATCACTCGGCCCTGGGCATCTCTGACAGGCGCTGCCAGGCAGGCAGTGTCGGCGTGTAGCTCCTCGCGATCAATACTGTAGCCCTGGTGGGCGATGGTGTGAAGCTCCTCGCAGAGAAGAGTACGTTCCACGATTGTCCGTTGAGTCAGGCGAATCAGAGTATGACGGGCCAGGTAGTCCTCGACGAAGGCTGGCGGACTATAGGCCAGAAGGACTTTGCCCAGGGCGTGGGCATGAGCGTGGCCGCGATAGCCAATGTAGATGCCTGGAATGCGTTCGGCGTGAGCTGGCTCGACGATGGCCTGCAGTTCCACCTCACCGTAGCGCCAGCCAGCCAGATAGGCTGGCTCCTGGCTGCGCTCGCTCAGACTGTGAAGGATGGGGCGCAGCCGTTGCGACAGCGAAGGCTGATGAGCTGGGACTCGCGCTACGGCTCGCCAGCTCTCCTGCGGGTCCGTCGCTGGCCAGTCGTAGGTGAGTGTGCGCAGGTAGGCGTCATTCAAGTACGGGATCTGTGGCCCGAGCACGTAGTGGCCACTGGGGAGGCGCTCGACGTAGCCAGCGGTCAGCAGCGTATTCAGACTGTGATAGCAGGTGCTGATATTAAGCTGTAGCAGTTTGCTCACGGCTCGGACGGTCAGTCCACCAGGAGTACGGGCGATCAGCTCAAGGATTGCAAGCACGCGCTGCGCCGAGCGTAGGATATCACGCTTAGACTCGGAAGGGGACGATGTCTGAATTTGATGGTGGGCGTGAGAGCGCTTGGCCATAACTCTATTGCTCCTTTGCACGGCTGGGCGTACGGGCTACGGTTGGCTTGCTTGGCTGTAGTGGCTACGCTTCTTCCTTAACGGATAGAGCAGGGTCTTCCTTACCTGGGATTATACTGAGCCGCGTCTTAGTGTCAAGCTAGTGTCAAGCAGATTGAGACAGTATTTCAAATAATGAAATTGCAATCTACACACTGATACCGTTTTGTGCTATGCTGGCAATGTAGGCAAGGTGGCTGGAACCGGCTCGACCTCAGCCCTGATTGGAGTCTGTGGCCGGGTCGAATCAGCCTGCGCAGGCATGGCCCCAAGTCGTACTGCCCAGCAAGCAAACAAGCAAAAAGGATTCGCCTGTTCTGAAGGAGTAGGGAGCGTAGTGCGTTTTGACTCCTGCGCTTGCTCGTAATCTACTGAGGGCCGGGGCTGGCTCTGAAGCTGGTCTCGACGAAGCGAGCTGCGGAGGAGCCACTGCCCGGGTCGCTGTTGACCTGCTGGACACAAAGGAGGCCAGCTAATGTTTCGTACCTCGACGGGCGAAGAGATCTTCATCATTGACGCCCACACTCACCTCTGGGACGCCAGTCCTGCCAACCAGCGCAACCAGTACGGGCGCGGCTGGATCGACTGCTTCTATGATTATCACCGCAACCTTTCCCCAGCTGAGTATGTCTGGCCGCTCAGCGACTTCGAGCGCTATAGCCCGGAGCGCATGGCCCAGGATGAATTTGTCAAAGGCTATGTTGATATGGCCATTCTCCAGCCCACCTACCTCACCGAGTTCTTCATCAATGGCTTCAACACCATTGAGCAAAACAGTGTCATGAAACAGCGCTATCCTGAGCGCTTTATCCTCAATGGCGCCTGGGATGCGCGCGATGGTGATGCGGGCCTGGAGTATCTACGGCGCCAGAAAGACGAATGGGATATCAAAGGAGTCAAACTCTACACCGCGGAGTGGCGTGGCGCCTCCAAGGGCTACAAGCTCTCCAGCCCCGAAGCCTATCGTTACCTGGAGGAATGTGCCAGGTTGGGAATCACTAATATCCACGTGCACAAAGGCCCGACCATTTATCCTCTCAATCGTGATGCCTTCGATGTCGCTGATGTCGACGATGCTGCCTCCCATTTCCCCGAGCTAAATTTCATCGTTGAGCATGTCGGCCTGCCGCGTCTGGAAGATTTCTGCTGGATTGCTGTTCAGGAGAAAAACGTCTACGCCGGTCTGGCGGTGGCCCTGCCTTTTATTTACCCGCGCCCGCGCTACTTCGCTGAGATCATGGCTAACCTGCTCTTTTGGGTCGGGCCGGATAAGATCCTCTTTGGCAGCGATTACGCCATCTGGGAGCCGCGCTGGCTAGTTGAGCGCTTCATGGCCTTCGAGTTGCCCCAGGATCTCAAGGACGAGTTCAAGGTTGATTTGACACTCGATGTGAAGCGCAAAATTATGGGTCTGAATGCGGCGCGTCTCTACGGAATTGACCCCGAGGAGCAGCTTAAGAAGCTACGTAACGACGAGCTAGCCCAACAGGCGTCCACTGTAGAAGGTATGAGCAGGCCCCAAACGAGCGAGGCCAGCAGCTCTGCTCGGGCTGAGACAGGAGCTTGAGCTATGCTGAGCGGCGGCCAGGCAGCTCAGCCGGCGGCCAGAGCCTGGCCTGATTGCCAGGAGCTGTCGCTATCCGTGCAGCTGCTGTCCCGGCTGCCGCTCTCCGAATGGATGGACTGTATCGATGGCGAGACAGGAGGAGAACGAACTATGCCCATCCAAGAAGCCGTGAGCGCTCCCCTCGTGAGGCCAGAGCAAGTCTGGGCGGCCATCGCCGATGTCCTTGATCCCGAGCTAGATACGCCCCTGGTACGCCTGGGGTTCGTCGACCGTGTCGAAATCAGCGGGACGAAGGTCGACATCTTTTTGAAGCTACCGACCTTCTGGTGTGCTCCCAACTTTGCTTATCTGATGGTCTCAGACCTGGCCGAGAGAGCGCGAACCGTGCCAGGGGTGAGCAGCGTTCAAGTGCATCTACTCGACCACTGTGAAGGAGAAACCATCTCAGAGGCAGTCAATAGTGGTCTCAGTTTTGCTGCAGCTTTTCCCAATGAGGTCACGACGGACAGCGACTTGCAGGAATTGCGGCGTACCTTCCTGCGCAAGGGTTTTCTGACGCGTCAGGATCTCCTACTGCGTCGTTTGCTGCAAGCTGGCCTGAGTGAAGACGTGCTGAGGACGCGGCGTCTGGAAGATCTCTCTTGGGATGAAGCGGCTGATGTGGCCTGCGTGTGTCTACCTGGAGCCACCTTGCAGTTATCGACGCTGGGCAGGGCAGCCCGGGCCTATGTCGAACGTGGGCAGGCCCTGGGATTGTTGGGGGCAGGCAGACCCCTCTTTGTCGACGAGCAAGGGGAGCCTATCCCTGCCGGTGATTTGCAGAGCTTTCTGCGCCGTCTGCGCTCTGTGCGCCTGAGCCTGCTCTTCAATACGGCTATGTGTAGCGCTCTCTTTCGCACTCGTTACCAGCACGCTGGCGCAGAGACAGCGCACAACGAAGAAGGAGAGAATCCCCTATGAAAGCCGTTCGTCTCCATGCCTACAATCAATCGCCAGTGGTTGAGGAGGTGCCTGAACCGAGTATCAGTGGCCCCTTCGATGTCATTGTGCGCATTGGAGGGGCTGGCCTCTGTCGCACTGATCTGCACATTGTCGAAGGGCAGTGGGCCGAGAAGTCGGGTGTAACGCTGCCGTATACGCTAGGGCACGAAAATGCTGGCTGGGTGCATGCCATCGGTTCAGCGGTCAGCAACGTTGCCATCGGCGATACGGTCATTGTGCATCCACTCATTACCTGTGGCTTCTGCCGGGCTTGTCGTGCCGGGAACGACATGCACTGTGCCAACTCAGCCTTCCCGGGGATTTCCACCGATGGTGGTATGGCCACTTTTCTAAAGACCACGGCGCGCGCGGTGGTCAAGCTTGATCCCTCTCTAGCTCCCAAGGACATCGCGGCCCTGGCCGATGCCGGCCTGACGGCCTACCACGCTGTTAAGAAGGCCGTGCCTCTGCTCTATCCTGGCACCAAGGCAGTGGTTATCGGAGCCGGTGGGTTGGGTCATATCGGCGTCCAGTGTCTCAAGGCTCTGACTCCCGCTGAAGTGATCGTTGTCGACAAGTCGGCGGAAGCTCTGGAGCTGGCGCGCGGCTGGGGAGCGGATCACACGGTGCTGGCCGATGGCAGTGAGGTGAGCAGGGTGCGCGAGATAACCGAAGGCCAGGGCGCCGAGGTGATCCTGGATTTCGTGGGCGAGGGCGGCGCTCTGGAAAGCGGGATTGCCATGCTGCGCCGCGCCGGCTACTACTACGTCATCGGCTACGGCGGTCGTCTGGTTGTGCCGACCATTGATATTATCTCGACCGAGATTAACTTTATCGGCAACCTGGTCGGAACCTACAACGATCTGGTCGAGCTGATGGCGCTGACAGCACAGGGGAAGGTCCGGCTGCATACGGCGGTCTATCCACTAGAGGCGGCCCTGGATGCCATTCACGACCTGGAGAGCGGGCGCCTGCACGGGCGCGGCATTCTGGTGCCTGAAGGCGCCTGAAGGGGAACCAGGCGCTGGCAAAGTGCCTGTGAGCAGGAGAGAGGGGACTGGTCATAGGCACCTGTGCTCACCACCCTGCAGGGGGACCAGTCTTTAACTGGCCCCCTCTCCTCTTCTTGACAAAGCAGGGTCGGGCTTCCTCCTCAGATGGGCGGGCTGCTGGCTGATATCTCAACTCATTCGCGCGAAGGGCAGAGCTGCTTTATAGCGCTATATCCGAGGTTGCTTCTGAGCAAGAGCATCTCTGTAAGACCTTGATTCTGTCAATATCCCATGATATAAACTAATATAGTTAGATCCAATTTAGCAGTTAGACTGGCTGCATTCATAAAGACTGGAGTCCCACCGCTTCGATCCCTACCATCACCGATTTGGCCAAAGGTCGTGTCAGATCGGCACGACGCAGACAGGCATAAAAAAGTATGATCTGGCCAGCGTACTCCACAGACCACACCGCATAGTGAGGCAGAGTAGAAGAATCCCGATCCTGGGAAAGGGTCGGGAGGTGCATCCCGCAGTCAACTTTACTCTCACTGTTGAAGCTGAAATTGACTATGTATTCTATAGGGATCAGTTTATCTGTGGTTATGGCGTAGGTCTGGCCTCCGCTGATCCTCTCTATGCCGAAGTTAGTGAGATGGGTGATCTTTATATTAACGGCAATCTGATTGATGGAACCGATACGGTAGGTATCGCTTTTACAGCGGATGAAACGGCGTGTTACGTGGGAGCCTCTGGCTCTTTCTGGGAGATGTACATCACTGGAGCTGCTGAGTGGCTTGCTGGGCCAGTGTTGTTCCAGGATGCTGATCTCTGGTCCTTCCAGCCTTAACACGAAGGGGTAGCTAGATCTGGTCAGGGGCTTTTTCCTTCTGCTCTGCTGATAGTTGGGAAGGGAGGGGGAAGGCAACATATCCCCACGAGGAAGGTGGAATCCTGCTACAACCTTCCTCCTCTCATGGGAAAGACAGAGAGTGAGCGACAGCGCTCGTGAGAGAGGTTGACCAACACTCTCCAGGAAAATGGCTGAGAGAAACCTGCTCATTGCGAGCGAGAAGGAGAGAATTACCATGTTCCTTCACATGAAGCCCTGGATTCAAGCACTGCTGCTGCTCTCTCCAAGGCGTCCCCCTGGCTTTGATCAACTGGCAGAAGAGTTGCGTTCCAGATTCGGGGGAGAGCAGGCGCGCTCCTGGAGCGAGGATGTCCTGGGGGACATTCCGATTGGAGAGCAAGAGATCCCGAAGCCTCCTCAAAATCAGCCCTCCTGGCATATCCGAAGAATTGGAAAAAGGGCCTCAGTGACTCTCAGTGAGGGGCGATCAGTCAGAGATACTATCCAGGATGAGCCGTTCTGGCCGGGCCTGCTGCAGCCGCAGGTAAGCCTGCTCCTGTCCCTTGGCAACGGTGTAGTGGTGGCCCGTCTTCCCCAGCTCATTCCCTTCATCATCTACTGTGTTGTCTGTGGAGAAGGGAATCCCGAGCTGTCGTTTGAAATTAGCGGTCCGTATGACCAGGCTACGCCGGCCCGCTCTGTCCTGCGTTCCGCTCCCCGGAGCTTGCAGATGCGCCCTTTGAGCCTTTTTTTGGCCAACATGTGACGACCTATCCGCCTGGCAAGGCCGTCGTGCGGGAAGCCGTGCAACCTGTCTTTGAAGCTGAAGGATTACATCTTGTGGTAGCCAGATTGAACGGCCTTGAAGCCGGGCGTCTCCCCCTGATGGTAAAGGTAGCCGCCCAGGAACAAACCTCTGTCTTCTAGTATTCGGGCTAGTTTGGCTGGAGTGGAGCACGGAAAGCACGCTCTGGTGACGCTGGGCTTTCGAAGGCGCGGAACGTCTGCCAGATGCCACCTGAAAGCCGGCTCATGGCCTTAGCCAGGCGGCACAGTGTAGCCACTTTCAGATCAGAAGAGAGGAGAGCGGCCAGGGAGCAGCCCGCACTGACAGGGCGGCTGCTGGCGACCGCTCCCTTTCCTCTGTCTAACAAAGCGGGGTCGGAGCCTGTCCTCTGCCGCGTTAGCTATTGGTTGGCACTGGGAGCGGCCTCGTCGGTCACTAGTTCGCCGGAGACACTCCCAAGAGTCGAGCGCTGCTGCTCAAAGCGTCCCCACAGATAGAAGATAACAGCCACCACCAAGACAATCGCGATCGGCAGCAGCTGAGTCAACTCATAGGTCAAGCGACTGATCTGGTAGCCGCTGACCGTTTCGTCCGTAGGGACCAATGTAAAATAGGCTGTCAGCAGCACTGACGCCAGAGCCAGCAGAGTTACGATCCAGGGACCGACCATGCCCCCGGGCACCCGATAAGGGCGCTCCACCTCTGGATACTTGTAACGCAAGACAATGTAGGAGATGAAGATAAACGCATAGGAGAGAGCCGTTGTCGAAATTGTGAAGCCCAGTACCAGTGAGAACAGTGTTGACAGCTCGCCGGAGCCGAAAGCAGTCACCAGAATCGCTGCCACCATCGCCACTGTTGCCACCGTACCCGAAAGCAAGTTCGTGGCCAGTGGGGTACCGAAGCGAGCGCTGAAGCGTCCCAGAATCAGCGGGGCGGCCCCGTCGAGAGCCGTCACCGCATAGGTGCGATCGGCCCCCATCAGCCAGGTACCGCCGGCGCTGGCCAAAGTCAGAATCAGAGCCAGGGCGATCAACCAGCCGAGGGCCGTCGCCACTGGAGTGGGCAAAACACTCGCCACCGCCTGGTAGGCATCGAGGAAGCCCCCAACGTTGGAGAGCTGATTTTTCGGCAGCGCTAACAGAATCACCAGAATCGGGATCGCATAGGCCAACACCCCGATCACACCGGCGCGTAGCAGTGAGCGAGGGACATCGCGCTGAGGCTCAAACATCTCCTCTCCCGCTCCGTTCTGCAGCTCAAAGCCGGCCCAATTGAAGACCAGCACCGGAATAATGCTACTGAAAATGAGCCCCAGATTCGTGGTCGGCAGCAGGTCCCCCCAGCTCAAGTGAGCGCCGCTTGCCTTACCCCCGAAGAAGAAAGCCAAAGCCAGAATCACAAACAGCCCCAGCAGGGAGAGCTTCAAAATAATCCCGATCGTCGAGAACCACTTCCCGATGCGCAGAGAGACGATTGCGCTCCAGGTCGTGAACCAGATAAAGATCAGAGCGATCAATATCTCAACGATTGCATCGCTAACTTTACTTCCACCGAAGAGCACATCGCTGTTCCCGAACCAGAACGTCTTCAAAGCGGCGATAGTGGTCACAGCCAGGGTCCCGCCGACCCAGAGTGGATTAGACACCCAATAGAAGATCGAAGCAATGGCTGCAAAGAAGCGCCCGCCGGCCAGCTTGCACCAGACGTAGATGCCACCCTCCTCCGGGAAGGTGCTGCCCAGCTCGGCCGTCAGCAGGCCATATGGAATCAGAAACGTAAGAGCTGTAATCAGCAACCAGGGGAACACCTGGCCTCCCTGGGAAGAGACGGCCCCCAGCGTATCGATATTGATCATGGCTGTCAAGGTAAAACAGACCATGAAGAAGAGCGACAGCTCCTTGCGCAGCTTACGCTTCTCTTTCTGGGCTGCCTCGCTCAACATGAGCGGTTGCTGCTCTAACATCGCAAGCCTCCTTAAGATTGATCTTGTACGGTATCATCAGCCGAACCTGGACAGATAGTCAAGGAAAGCAGGGAGGGCAAGCTGTCCGCTCACTATGGGATGGGCACTTGCTTCCCCATGAGCAGCCTGTCTTCCTTCTCTTTCATGGATTACAAACCGGCCTGCCCCCGCCAGCGCTCCCAGCTGGCTTCACTGCGGGCCACCATACTGCCCAGCAATCCCAGGGTAAGACAGGCGAGTGTTGTGCCGCCGACTGCCAGCCACCAGGCCGTGGGAGTCAGCAGATCAGGAATCCAGGAATTCAGCAACGTATCCACACTTGCCAGCAGGCAGGAGAGGGTTCCCAACAGGGCAAGCACCCAGAACACAGGTAAAGGGAGAATCCGGTACTTCTGGAAGAGCGCTGGCTGACGCCGTGCAGCCACGAGAACGTCGATAAAGAGAAAAGGGATCGAAGTGAGCCAGACCAGCGTGAGCGCGGCCAGGGAGACCGTGAAAATGATCGTCGACAAGTCGGCAGGCTGACCAATGGGGAAAAGGTAGGGAAGGGCGAAATAGCTAAGGGCGGTAAAAACCAGAGCCACTGCCGACTGGAAGTAAATGGCGTTGGCTGGAGCGCGTACGCGATTCAGCTTGGCCAGGCTTGTCGGCAGGTGCCCATCGATGGCTGCGACCAGCAACAAACGCGCAAAGGTGTAATTGTAAATCAACGGGGCGATTACGAAGAAGCAGAGCAGGCAGACTGCCGTCACGTTGCCTGCGATTCGTCCCAGTGCCTGATCAACCAGGCTGATAAAGACAACAGGATCAGAGGCTCCCTGTGGGCCACGAACCACAAGCACGGCAAAGGTGGTCACAAGGTAGCTGGCAAAAACGAGCAGGCTGCCCCAGCGCAGATGGGAGCGAATCACTTGCCTGCGCTGCTCAGGGCGGATTTCACTGGCCATCGCCAGAGGGACCTCAGTGCCCAGGTAAGATTGGATGAGAAAGCCGAAGAGCACAAAGTTGGCTGGTCCTGGTTGCCAGTCGTCCAGATGACTGAAGCTGGTGGCTGGTGCGTGACCGGTGAAGAGCCAGGCGAAAGTTGCCACAGTGATCAGGAGCACTGCCAGCAGAAGCAAGCCTACTGTGACATTCAGCACTCCTTGTAACACGCGCAGTGGCTGCACAGTCAGGACAGTGCTCAGGAGAATAAGAATGGCTAGCACCACTCCCTGTTGCCAGGGGGCGGTCAGCCAACCATCGTGCAAACCTTGGAGATAAGTAATGGCTGTGCCGAAGCCGCTGACGAGGGCTAGAATGCCTGGAAGCCAGGCACAGAAGGCAGCAAAGAAACCCCAGAAGGTTCCCAGAGTACGATAGGTCCAGTTGTAGAGAGCGCCCTCGTGGGGAAACAACAGGCCCAGCTGCGCCGTGCTCAAGACACAGGGAAGAAAGAAGGCTACTCCGCAGATCAGCCAGTAGAGGAGGGAAACTACGCCAGCGGCAGCCGCTGTGGCACTGTTCGTTAAGTAGAAGATGGCTGCAAAGAAGATAGCTGTCATGTCCAACTTGCTGAGGACAGGAGGCATCACCCGTTCCACGTAGTGCTCGGAAGGTAGTGCGCTTCCTGATGGTGGATGTGTTGCTAGCTGGGCAGCAGAACTCTCCACTTCCATAAGGTCCCTTTCTTTCTTTCTTTCTTTTGTCGTTGCCTCCTGGCAGGGAGAGCCTAAGGCAGAGCTTTTAATAAAAGTCTACCTTTTTATACTAAAATGTCAATGCTTTAGGGTATCTTATCCCATTCACTCAAGATAGATTGCATAGAGATGGTAAAGTTCAGAACTACAGGAAGCTAGGAGGCTCCTCCTTGCTAGGCGGGCAACTCCGGGCCTGTGAGCAGCTGTGATTCTTAGGAATCAGAGCGGCATTGCTGGGCTACCAGCCAGCAAGTATCTAGAGAAAAAAAGGGGCCACTAGAAACCCAGAGCGTTGCTCACGCGTCTACTCTAGTGAACTTAGTTTCAGTTTCATAGGGCACGGAAGCACTGATAGAGAAGAGTAATCCGCCAAGGAAGTTTCTGTTCTAACGCGAGGTATGTCTATCTTTCTGTTTATCCTGCTCAGTCTGCTCGTATATATTGCTGCATTGGTGACCCTTGTCAGGGCCACAGCGCGCTTGCGCTACTATCGTTTCGATGAGGCCGGCTTTCTGGGCATGGCGGCCCTTGATATCGTCGCGGGTATTCTCCTTTTCTCGGCGGTCGCGACGCCGCTGGTTCTGCTGACCGGCAGTACTGTTGAGAACGTCGAGGGCCGTGTGCTGGCCTTTCTTCTCCTGCTAGGCATTATCCTCGTGACTGGGGCCACGGCCTGGCGGAGCCTAAGCTGGAGCCCAAGCTCTCAGACTCTCTCGCGTCTACTGGGGGGGATCTACTGCCTGCTCCTGGCTCTCGCAGCTCTTGTCTGTATGGTCCTTATCTTCTTGCCGGGTCGTTAGCCTACCTGATGCCCTTGGGCGACGCTCATCCAAGATGCTGCTGGACAGATCTCCAGGCGGGCGAGGGGGAAGAGAAGCCTGGCTCCCCCTCGTACCGCCGGACCTCCTCTGAGAGAGGCCGGGTCTTTGTCTCCTTGCAAGCATTAATGATCTGCAATCTATCCTTCCTGCAGCAGGAAGCGCTGAAACCACTCCAACGTACGGCGCAATCGATCACAGCGCTGAGCTGGTGTGCCAACCGTTGGCCAATCCATCGTATGGCTGGTTCCCGGATAGCGCACCAGCTCGACAATCTGGCGACGTTTGCGCAGGGCGCTGAACAGCTGCAGCGATTCGCTGAAGGGACAGCGCAGGTCATCGCCGGCGTGCAGGAGCAGCAGAGGCGTCGTGATGCGGTCTATGAAAGCCAATGGTGAGCGTTCAAGGAGGCGCTCTTCTCCAGCGCCGCCCATAGCCAGGTCAAACCAGAGGGCTTGATCCGAAAGCAAACGGCAGAGAGGTAAGTAGGTCACCGGGTTGCGGCTGACCGCGGCCTTAAAGCGTGTCGTCTGAGTAATAGCCCAGGCAGTCATATAGCCACCGTAGCTCAGGCCAGTGATACCCAGGCGCTTCTCATCGATAGGAGCGGTGCTGATCACATAATCCAGACCAGCCAGCAAATCGCCCAGATCCTCACCTCCCCAATCGTTGAGGATGCGACGGCGAAAAGCCTCGCCATACCCGTCGCTGCCACGTGGATTGGCGGCCAAAACGGCAAAGCCCTGGCCAGCCAGTACCTGGAACTCGTGGACGTAGGCGTCGCCCCAGGCGCAGCTTGGGCCACCGTGGACGGCCAGAATCAGCGGGGCCTGCTGACCAGCGGCCAGCGGCGGCAGATAGAGCCAGCCCTCGATCGTCAGTCCATCAGCAGCCTGCCAGGTCAGGCGTCGCGGGCGAATCAGCTGATGGCTGCGCAGAAAGCGCTCATTGACGCCTGTCAGACGCTGCAGCTGCGTACCATCGCCTCGTAAGGACCAGATATCGCCTGGTGTGAACCAGTCAGCCCGCACGACAGCGATCAGCGACCCATCATCTGCCAGATGAGGGCTCAGGTAGCGCCCGGGACCACTGGTCAAAGGCGTTAGCTGCTGCGTCTCGTGATCGGCACGGTAAAGGTGAGCCTGGCCACGCTCGTGGATTGTCACCAGGAGCTGTCGGCTGTCGGGATACCACTGCGGGCGGGTGAGCCACTCGTTGGTGGGACGGAGTTCATCAGTAATGGTGACCTGGCACGTGTAGTCGACCTGCTCCGGAAAGACGGGGCGCGGTGCCTCGCTACCGTCGGCAGCTACGATCCAGGGGGTGATATTGCAGGTCTCGGTCTGATCGGGGGCGTAATAGTAGGCGAGATAGCGACCGTCGGGCGACCAGGAAGGCATCTGAGCCAGCCCTTCCTCGGGAGTCAGACGCCGGAGCTGTCCTGTGGCCAGCGTCAGGACCCAGAGGGCCATGCTGGTACTGAGGTCGGGCTGTGGGCGGCGATTGGCACAGAAAGCGACTTCGCTACCATCGGGTGACCAACATGACTGCACCAGGTGCACCGGCTCAGCGGTCAGGCGTACCACTTCTCCCTCCAGGGGAACAAGCCAGAGCTGCACCCGGCGCCCATGCCAGTGCCCTATCCCGTCCCACTGCTCGTCGAGCCGTGTGTAGACGAGTGCCGGCTCCTCCTCCTCTGGGCCGGTCCGCTGATCATCAGCTGGTTTCCAGGGACTATGTACAAGCAGGGCCTGACCATCGGGGCGCCAGCTATACTCGCTGACTCCGTTGGGCAGATGGGTCAACTGGCGTGCCTCCCCTCCATGAAGCGAGAGTAGAAAGAGCTGGGGCTGGCCGCCGTGGCGAGTGCTCAAGAAGGCCAGGTAGTCACCTTGTGGCGACCAGCGAGGTGCAAAATCCTGGTAGTCGCCGACGGTTAGCTGGCGCGCACCACCGGCGGCCTCTTTACGGCTCGGAACCAGCCAGATGGCGCTTTTACTACTCTGAGTACTACGATCGTTCCGCTGGAGGGTGAAAGCAATCAGGGAGCGATCGGGAGAGAGCTGGGGGTCCGAAGCAATCTGCAGATCTAGCAGCTCCTCTACCGTCACAGAGGTCAGCCTCATAGGCGCTGGAACGGCAGCTGGAACCCCAGTTCCAGCTGCCGTAGCGGCCTCAACGGACACAGCACTCTGGCCCTGGATGGTTGCTGTGTCTGAGACCTCCGGTTGCATGACCGTGCTCCTGGCTTGCTCCTGGTCTGGCTCTGCCTGATCGGGAGCTTCGGAGGACGCGGTGACCTGTGCTGGCACCAGGCGCGGCTCTGTTTTGTTTTCATCTTGCTCTTCTAACATTGCTCGCTCCAGTACGTGTTCAAGAGAAACATCATCTTCATACTACTGAACAGTAGAAAAAAGGCGGCTAGCAGCGTGAAAATAGTCCTGCCTGCCATCGAGCAGATGATGGCCATTTAGCCCTCGATAAGCGCAGGAGAAGGGGGCATTTACCTGAAGAGAGGGGTGGCGTATCAAATACTGGCATGCAGAAAAGGAAAAGTAGTGATTACCTGATCCGAAGGCAGTAGGAGAACAAGGCGCTCTTGGTCGTCGACAATGATCGAGACTTACTATTGGCAGACTGTCAAGCCGTGTCATAGGAAAGTGATACCACATTGAGGACTACCACGCAAGCGCCGATTGCGACGCTCAGAAAGGTACAGGCGCTGCCGGTAAGATCAGCGGCTTGCAAGCGAAGTCGCCGCTGAGGATAGAAACTCGACGAGAATAGTGGTCGAGGAGGTAGGCGAGCAAGCCAGATACGGAAGATCCCCTAACCAGGGGAGCCGCTGAAGGCGCACACCCCCAGCTACTACCCGCATCGAAGCGAGGGGTGGTAGAGGAAGCGAGCGACCCGCTGCTAAAAGGAAGACCCTCTCTCCTGGCAGTTACTCGGTCAGCAGCACTACGAGGCCCACGATGGCGGCCGTGACAATAATCCAGAGCATCTGGAACCAATAGAAGAAAGGCACCCCGAACAGCGTTGGCTCTACCTGGTTATAGAGAACCGGGCAGACGGTCGTGAGGAAAGGAATAAGCAAAAGCGCAAAGGGCCAGAGGCGCCCTCGCCTTGGAAGCGATTCTTCGGGTAGCATCGTCGTCTCACTCTCTCCTGATCATAATCGTCTTGCCTTGTGGGAACAGGGACTGCTCTTTTCCCGAGGCTAGACTACTCAGGTTTAGTATAGGCTCACGAGAGAGGCTCGCGTGACTTTATCTTGTCAGAATTAGGAAAAAAAGGCTATGGTCCCGCGCTGTACTTTGATGTAGTGCTATACTGACACTTATCGAAGAGCATACAACATGATAAAAACGAACCAGGTAGAGAGAGGATGGAACAGACTGAATTACCTGGATGCAAGGTACACAAGATACAGTTAAGGAAATGAAGCACTACAGTTGAGTGGCTCTTCACGCAGGAAAACAATAGGAGCGGGTCAGGCTCATTTGGCATGCACAGCGCTGTGATGTGGTGTTTTCCTGAAAGAGTCGTGCCATAGGAGAAGAGACATATGATTCAATGGGGAATGCTGGCGGTCTTCGTAGGCGTTTTCATCGTAATGACCATCATGGGCCTATTGGCCTCGCGTTGGCGGCCTGGCGATCTGAACAGGCTCCAGGAGTGGGCACTGGCAGGCAGGCGCTTTGGGCCGGTGGTGTCCTGGTTCCTCATTGGGGGCGATCTCTACACTGCCTACACGTTCATGGCGGTGCCGGCCCTGGTTTATGCCGAAGGCGCGCAGGGCTTTTTTGCCTCGCCTTATCTGACCCTGGCCTTTGTCTTTGCGCTGATCATGATACCCCGCTTCTGGGTTATTGCGCGCCATCGTGGCTACGTTACCCAGGCCGACTTTGTACGTGAGCGTTTCGGTAGCAGTGCGCTGGCGCTGGTCGTGGCGGTCACCGGCATCATGGCCACCATGCCCTATATCGCCATTCAGATCTACGGTATCCAGGTCTGCATTGCTCAGATGGGGATCAATGTCGAGCTGGCCCTCTTCATCGCCTTCCTTATTCTGGCTCTCTACACCTATGTCAGCGGTTTGCGGGGGCCGGCCCTCATCGCTATCTTTAAAGATCTCTCTATCTGGCTGGTGGCCATAGTCAGCTTTGTAATCATCTCTCTCCGCCTGGGTGGCTTGTCACACATCTTCGCGTCTGTCCCTGCCGATAAACTGACCCTTTCTCCTACACAGTACAGCACCTTTTCGACGCTCGTTCTTGGCTCGGCGATGGCGCTCTTTCTCTATCCACACGCCTTTACTGCAATGTTAAGTGCCAATAGCCGCCGTACGTTGAAGCGGACCCTGCCGTTTCTGCTGGCCTACACCTTTCTGCAGTCGCTCATTGGCTTATTTGGCTTTATGGCCATTGCTGCCGGTATCAAGCCATCCCCTCTCTACAAGACCAATAGTGCCCTGCCAGCGCTTTTCGCCAGCATGTTGCCGCCGTGGCTGGCCGGTTTCGCCTTTGCAGCCATCTCCATTGGGGCCTTGGTTCCCGCTGGAGTCATGTCGATTGCAGCAGCCAATCTCTTTACCCGCAACATTTATCGCGAATATTTCCATCCTAACTGTACAGAGCGTGAGGAATCGGCAGTAGCCAAGACAGCCTCCCTGGTCATTAAGTTTGGAGCTTTGCTGTTTATCCTCTTCTTCCCGACAGATTTCGCCATCAATCTGCAGCTTTTCGCCAACGCCTGGATCATTCAGATCCTGCCTGCGGTGCTCCTGGGCCTCTATACACGCTGGTTCCATCATCTGGCTCTCATCTGTGGTTGGGCTGGGGGGATGATCCTTAGCACCTGGATGGTCCTCACGCAAAACTTTAGCACAGTCTATCCGCTGACGCTGGGCGGCCTCTCGTTCCATGTCTACGCTGCCTTCGCCGGGCTTGTGCTGAATCTGGTCCTGTGTTGTGCTCTGACGCCCCTCTTTGACCTGCTCGGTTTGCCGCGTGGGCAGGATAACACTAGTCCGGCTGATTATGCGATCCGCCCAGTGACCGGTTTCTCAGAGGAACGGCTCCTGCAGCAGGCGCGCCAGCTCCGTCAAACTGCTCCTGTCGGGGCGTTCCCTCTAGAGGACGAGCGTATGGCCAACCGCTAGCGCCCGTTTTACTAGCTGGCTCGGAGACGAGCGAGGAAGCAACTCAAGGAAGGCAGACGCCAGGTCAGAAAAGGAGCATCTTGCGTCGGCAGAACGTCGGCAGAAGGGAGCCGCTTGGACACAGGCATCGCTTTCCTTTTCTTCTCTTCCGGATGGTCTGGTTCTGCTACGAGGGCGCTATCCAGGCTCGTACGTCCTTTGGCAAGGATGTCTTGATCTGGGGTGTGACGGTTATGGCTGGTTTCTCTGGGGAGCAGGCTTATGTCAGAGCAGGAAGGCGTGACGGATCACCTGGTCACGATTATTCAGCTGATCCAGCTCGCGCGTGGCAGCGGCACACTCACGGCCTGGCGAGGAACTGGCGACCTCTTCGAGGAAGGAGTGATCACCTTTGTGAAAGGTCAGGTCACCCAGGCCAGTGCTGGTCGCCGCAAAGATCATGCCGCGCTCAATTGGCTGAGTACCTGGGGGAGGTGTCGCTATAGTTTTACTCCCGTGGTACTTGATGAGGCAACAAAGCAGTTACTGGCCTGGCTGGCTGCTGGTATTACACAGCCGCCGCGTCCAGCGACGCCAGCGGCCTCGTCAGGGCCGCCATCTGTCGCGGCTCGTGACTCCCAGCCGGGGGTGGCTGCGAGCGGGCCGGGGCTGCGGGGTGCTCGTTCTTCTGATGCTTCCTACCACGCGGTGCCTTATCCTGTACTGCCCTTCCAGCAAGCTCTGCTTCTGATCGAGCAGTATCATCTCTCGCGCGCTCATCGCCAGCTCTTTTTGCTGATTGATGGCCGGCGCCGGGTGCTCGATCTGGCTCAGCTGATGGGCAAGGAGCCGCAGGTGGTGAGCCAGCTACTGAGCGATCTGGAACAACGTGGCATCATTCAGAGGAAAGGATTGTAGGTTGTATGCTTGAGGTTGAGCCGCAGTTAGGGGGACTCGGACGAGAAGAGGCCCTGGTGGAGATCGTCCAGGCCTACCGGCAGGAGCGCGTTCCTATGCTTGATGGGGCCGATCTGAGTCGGCTTGATTTGCAGAAGGTAGATCTCAGTGGCGGCAATCTGCGCGGGGCCAATCTCTCGGAGGCCAATTTAAGCGGGGCCTATCTCTGCGGGGCCTATCTACGTAAAGCTGATCTCAGTCATGCCAATCTCAGTCGAGCCAACCTGAGTAAGGCCTTTCTGATCGGGGTCAATCTGATTGGGGCCAATCTCCTGGGGGCCTCGCTGCGTGAGGCTGACCTGCGCTCGACGGATCTGGGAGGAGTGGATCTACGGGGGGCCGATCTCCACGGGGCGATGCTGGTTGAGGCTGGCCTCATTGGGGTCGATCTGCGGCGCTGTGATTTAAGCCAGGCTCGCCTGAGTCTGGCCAATCTGAGCCGTGCCAATCTCTCTGGGGCCGATCTGAGTGGGGCCGATCTGAGCGGCGCAATTCTGGACGAGGCCGATCTGAGTCGTGCTGATCTGAGTGGGGCCAATCTGGTTGGCGCTCATCTGCGCGAGGCTAACCTGAGTGGAGCTAATCTCAGTGGGGCGCGTCTCAATCTGGCCGTCCTGAGCAAGGCCAACCTGAACGGGGTCTATGCCTGTGGGGCCTCGCTCTATGGCGCCAATCTGGTTGATGCGGCCCTCCATGAGGCCAATCTCCGAGGGGCAAGCCTGAATCGCGCTTATCTGTTCCAGGCGGTGCTCAGGAGGGCCGATCTGAGCAAGGTCGACTGCGCCAGGGCCAATCTCTCGCGTGCTGATCTAAGTGGCTGTGATCTCAGCCGGGCCTCATTGGTAGAGGCACTGCTCAAAGGCGCCGACCTCTCCGAGGCCTATCTGTACGCTACCGATTGTCGCGGCGCCAATTTGCAGCAGGCGCGTCTGACTGCGGCGGTGCTGACCAATAGTCTCTTTGTGCGAGCCGATTTGCAACAGATCCAGGCGGAGCCCGAGCAGTTCAATGGCCTTGATCGCAGCGCGCTGGAGGAGATTGTGATCGATCCCTATACCGGCTGGCGTCTGGGGATCGGCTCCAACGTGGTGCGTCGACCTCTATGAATGGAGACCTTGAGGGATCTGTCGCGAACGCAATCGGAAGGATATGCTCCGCGGCTGCTGGGGAGGGAGCAGACTGCAGGCGGGTCCTGCTGGTAGCTGGTGAGCAGCCTTGTAAGCCTGCTTTCCTGCTGCCACAGGGCCCGTCTGTCCGTTATTCCTCCCGCCCTTGACGCAGCAGCTTGTTTATGAGGAGCCAGCTCCCATACGCACAATCAGGGCCTGCCGCATTTCGGGGGTCTGAACGTAGGCAGAGCCGACGCTCAGTTGCTCGATCCGCTCCGCGACCTGGTTGGCCTGGCCAGCGCGGATGAAGCCCGCGGCTTTGCGCGATTCGGGATGGTTCAGGCGAAAGATGATGCGTGTGCCGGCGTTGTTGAGAATCTCGGGATGAAAATCGCCCAGGCTCTGGCTGGCGACGATCACTGAGATGCCGAACTTGCGTCCCTCTTTCATGAGCTTGGGCAGGGTCTTGTCCTTGGCCAGGCGATGGGCCTCGTCCAGGACGATGGCCAGCCGCAACCGCTCGGCAGGACCCCAGTGGAACATGTCTTTGTAGATCTTATGCAGGAGGAAGGCGCCAGCGCTGAGCTGCAGCAGCTCCGCGTAGAGCTGATGCAGGTCGATGACCAGTCCATGCCCGATCAGCGAGGAGAGATTGACAGGGGACTCTGCGGGTTGGAAGAGGTCCATTTCCAGCAATGGCCGGCAGCGTGCGGTCACGTGACCCACCCGGCGCTGCTGCTCCAGTCGCTCAATACGATGGAAGACCTCGTAGAGGGAAGGATAAGTCAACGCGCTGCGTTCTTGGGCACTCAGTTCATCCTCAAAGCCGTGGACCCGGTAGGCGTCACGGATAGCCGTGTAGATGACATCGCGTTGCATCTCTCCAAGCCCGGCGACCTGAGCGAAGATCTCGGAAATTGCCAGGGCGTTGGATCGCCAGGCTGGACCGGAGACGCTGCATTCAAAGGGGCTGAAAGGCAGGCCCTTCGTTGCATCGAGAACCTGCGGGTGAACGCTTTGGAAGTAGCGCCCCTGGGGATCGGCAAACTGGCCGTGGAAGTCCAGCACCAGGGCCGGGACGCCTTGCTGGCTTAGGGCACTCAGTAGATGCTCAATTGTCCACGATTTCCCCTGTCCGGGGATACCCAGGATGAAGAGATGCGGGCTACCCTGGATGCCCGGCTTCCAGTAAACTGGGCCACTGGCGGCCTGCCCCAGCTGAATGCGTGTGGACATAGAGACAGGCCCGGCTGCCATCTGGCTCTCTTTCTGGCCGGTGCGAATGAGCAGCGTGTTCTCTGCTTCTGTCCTGCTGAGTTTCTCTAACTGCCGCTCAAGTCTGGGTAGAAGACCAGGCTCAGCGGCTGGCCGGCCCGCTGGTTCTGCAGTAAATGCATCTCCTTTTCCTAAAGGAGTGGCTGCTGACAGCTGCTCTTCAGACTCGACGAAAGGCGTCTGTGGTTCCCATTCTGCCCACTCCTCGGAGACCAGGGCCTCTTCCTCGAGATTGAGGGCTGGCTCCTGTAAAAGTTCGGGCAGATTCTGGAAGTCGCTGGCAGTCAGCAGACGGATGCGGGCGTCTCCAATGATCAGCGGCTGCTTCCGAGGCTCGCTCTCAAGGCTGACGATATAGCCCTCATAGCTGGGACGGAAGGCCAGCTCTTCTTTTTCGAAGCGGGCCAGATTTTCCAAGAAAGTGCCTTCGGCTTCGGGATTGAAAAGCTGGTAGCGACGGGCGCGCTCGAAGTAGAAGCGCAGGACATTGGCCAGATAGGCGCGTTGCAGGGCGCCATCGAGCTGCTGACGATCGAAGAAGCGCTGACGCATCGTCTCAGCGGTCGTTTCCATCTGCAAGGCCATATCGGCGGCCAGGCGCTCAAGTGGGGCGGTGCCGCGACGCCACTTGACCTCGATAAAGGTCGTCTCGACAATGTTCCGCTTCAGGGTGATGAGTGCCAGGTCGCAGCGGCGCTCGCTCTGGACGGGTTGCCCTGTGCTGTTCGGTGAGAAGATACGCGGGTAGAGGTCAACGGGTAGCAGGACGGCCTGCTTGAGGCGGCCCTGGCGTTGGAGCCAGGCTGTGACCACGCCTAGCCCCACGGCGGCGGCGGTGCTGGTTGGGGACTCCAGTGCTTCCAATGCCAGACGTCCCGAGATGATTTTCAAGTAGTGCAGCAGGTGGCTGACACTCTCCTCGATTTGCGAGAAGCCCAACTCGTCCATAGCCTGGGCGAGCATCGAGCTGATTTCCTGGTGCCAGGAGGTGGTCACCATCATGCGATGGCCCAGCCCTTCGGTGAACTCAGGCGAATAGTCCAGTACATACTTACGGGCTATGTCCTCCAGTCCGGGCAAGTGGGGCGAGTCGTAGTAGTCCAGCGTAAAGAAGCGGTCCAGAGTAATGACCCAGTTCGTCCTTTGATGGAGCTTCTCCAGCAGGGCGCGGCGCTCGTCCGTGAGCGCGACCTCCAGAGTGGGCTGAGTTTCCGCTCTACCGCTGAGTAAGTAGCCACCGGCTTTCAGAAGCGCTGTGTGCAGATTGACCAGTGTCTCGCTATAGCGTGGTCCCTCGGGGTGAGGAAGGGGCTTACCGCCGAAGGTGTTGATCTGGTAGCGCCAGAGCAAGGTACCGTTCTCCTGGCTGAACTGGGAGATAAAGCGTGCGAGCAGACCATAGAGGGAGAAGCTGCTAACTGTGCTGCTCGGCGAGGAC
This sequence comes from Thermogemmatispora aurantia, assembly GCF_008974285.1. Classification (GTDB taxonomy): domain Bacteria; phylum Chloroflexota; class Ktedonobacteria; order Ktedonobacterales; family Ktedonobacteraceae; genus Thermogemmatispora; species Thermogemmatispora aurantia. The sequence goes on from NZ_BKZV01000008.1 coordinate 99,277, forward strand.
GCGCCCGGCGTCGACGTCGCAACGACGCGAGGACGCATCAGGTCGCTGACGATGGCCAGGTGAGCCTCGGGTGGCTCTTGCTTTCCTTCCTGCAACAGGCGCAGCGGGCGGGCGGTGGTTGAGAGGGCCGGCAGGAAATGGTCCGTCTGGTAGCCTGCGTTTCGGAAGAGCCAGTTGCCATGCTGTTGCAGCGTTTGGGCCAGAGTCTGCAAGGTGCCGCTCTGCCAGCTTTCGCTGTATGAAGTGATCTGGAGCAGGGGCAGGGTGCCGACTGGTAGCTCTGTCTCCTCCGCTTCATTTTGCGAGGGGGCCAGACCCTTCAGGGCCTCGCCCAGCAGCGCGCCACGATCCGGGTTCACCAGCGTCAAGACCAGCGGATTGGCGTAGGGATGGAGGGCCTGAAAGAGCTTGAGATGCTCGCCAAGCCGCTCAGGACGGATATCGCCCGGGACGGCCTGGTCCGGGCTGGCCTTGAGCACAGTAGCGACGTCGGTATAGCGCCGATGCGGATCAGGGGCATCGGCGGGAAGCGCCACTCCGTGGAAGAAAAGCAGATTCTGGAAGAAAATGAAGACCGTCGGTGTGGCGGCGTGGTAGGCAAAGGGAGGGACGTTGGCCGGGACAAGCAGGCGCAGTGCTTCCAGATCGACTTTCTGTTTGCGTTGACTCTCCTGTTGTTCCAGCAGCTCCTCCTCCCAGGAGGAAAGCAGCCGGGTGTAGCCGGCAAACCAGGCGGCACGCAGCGGGTGGGTTGGCAGGATGACCAGGGCCTCTTCGGCCTGCCGCTGATGTAGAAAGCGGATGAGCAGGCTGTCAATCGAGAGAGCCTGTTTGATTTCGCTCTCATCAGCTGCGCGTGCTCGCAGGTCCTGGAGCAGGTCATGGTAGGCCTGGGCGTAGCGGACAGCGGCGTCGGCCAGCTCAGGGCTGTTGCTCCAATCGGCCACCTCGATGAGGTCGCGTCCCTCAGACTGGCGCAGGCGTCGGAAGAACAGCTCGCGCTGGCGCCAGAAATGTTGCCAGCTCTCGCTTTCGCCAGCGGCGAGCTGAAACGCTTGAATAGCTTCCCCATCGACGGGCTGCAGATCATCAACTTCCAGAAGAAAACAGCCACCCTGAGCCGGTTCCTTCAGAACGCGCTGCTCCAGCTGCTGCAGCGTCTCGCTCAGTGTCAGCGTCAGTCGGTGCTTGCCATTAAGCAGCAGGCTGAAATAGGCGCGCTCCTTCTGCCATTGGGGCAGGCTTTCCTCCAGGATTGTCTCGCGGACCTCGCTACCGACTTTGAGCCGTCCCCAGGAAAGGGTAGGGACAGTCTGGCGCTTTTCGCGGGGAGTCTGCTCGGGAGGAAGGTGAGCTGGATCAAGGGTCAAGTAGAACGCGAGACTATCTTCGTAATAGAGCTGCTTCTCCCCATCGTTGTCCTTCACCATCTCATTGCCGTCAGGCCCCAAGGGGGCGATGCGCACGCAGACCAGATAATCGGGCAGCTCCTCGCTATCGAGTCCCAGCTTCTCTAGCTTGATCGTGACCTTGCGTCGCCCAGGGGTGAAGTCCTGCTCCCACAGGCTTTCGCGGAAACCTGGCTCGCTGTCCTGGGGCACGATGGCCACGCGCCAGCCGCCGAGGTTGCGCGGCTTATCTGGCTTGCACTTCCAGCGTACCACCACATCACCGTTGCTTCCGTAGTAAGCGTACAGGGCACCACCAACGCCGTCTGGCTGAGCCAGGTGACAGAAGTGTTCAACTGCTCCTTTGGCATTGACGAAAGATTCGACCTCAAATTTATGCAGGTCGCTCTTTTCATGCTGGACGAATTCCCAACGATCGAGCGTCAGCTCTTTCTCTACCAGAGCGCGTGACCAGTTATGCACATCGCTGAGGGCTTTGCCCTGGAGGAAGCGCAGCAGCTCTGTGGCCGTTGTGCTCTCAACCTTCAGCTCTTGCACGCGCTCGACCAGGGTGGCATCGAACTTCTTGGGACGAGCTAACAGCGTCGTCAGGCGCCGATTGACTTCCAGAAAATTGACGAAATCGGGGCGTGCATCGCTGATGAGGCCGACGCGCCAGAGCTCCAGACCAATCGTCTCCTCTGTGCCATCCTGTACATGGGCGTAGACGGCGATAACGAAGTCCAGGCGTCGCTCATAGCTTAAGCCAGGCCAGCGGCGCAGGTGGCTAAAAACTGCTTGAACCTGGGCGGCGGCCTCGGGAGAGTGCTCCTGGAGTCGGCGCCGTAGCTGCTGGAGGGCGGCCTCATAGAGCGCCCGTCCATCGATGGGAGCGAAGGCATTGGCCAGCGAGCTGGCAGTAGCGTCTACACTGCCAGCAGGAATGAAGAGGCAGAAGCGTCCAATCTTGCGGTTGCGTAGCTCAATCGCGCGGTCAGGTGTGATAAAGAGCAAGTCGTCGGGTCCAGGCTGGCGTTCAGTAGCCAGGATATGGAACATGGTTCCCTGCTTTGCCTGCTCACTTGTGCGTAGCCGTTGGCAGAGGGGCAGCGCATCGTCCAGTTCCAGGAAGTCAATACGAGCACAATGGCCGGCGCTTGTCCCCCTGATTTCTTTTAGCAGCGCCTCGGCCAGTAGCTCGATCTTCAGCTCGCTCTGTGGAGAAGAGATTACCATAGGTAGACCCTTTCCAGGCTCAATGCTTCTTAGTAGTAGCTGGTTAGCGCGGATGTGGCCGCATACGGTGGGTGCAGACGCTGGACCGTGAAGTCGTCGGAGAGGTCGCGGAAGATACCCATCTGGCGCAGGCGGCGCAGCATCGCCCGTAGATTCTCCTGGGCCGCGGCAGTATACTCGGCGCCCACAAAAGGAGCGGGCGGACGGTCAACCAGCAGCCCAAAGCGCTCGTCGAGGAAGCGCAGGAAGTCCTGCAGGCGGATGGGCATGGGACCATGATTGCTCTGGTCTCCATTCAGGCCGTTCTCGCTGTCATTCAGACGGGCAGCGGCAAGCTGCACCAGAACCGCCAACAGATCGTTGGTCGGAGCATATTGCCAGGATGGGCGATATTTGTGCTGCCCTCGAAGCAGCCCCTCAGTGCGCGTCAATCCTCCAGTGCTCCAGTACCACTTAACAAACTGTTGAGTGGCATCGCGCTGGCCTTCTTTCAGCAGGATGACCAGACCATCTAAATCGCTCTCAGCACTGGCGAGCAGCTCATCCAGGTATTTTATCGCTAGCTTGCTTTCTGGATCTTCTGGATCTTTATTCTCTTCAAAGATCTTGTCAGTATCATCACGGGCCTGGGCCTGAATATCGGCGCAGATACTGGACTGGTCGCGTAGCATCAGTAAACGCTGCAGGTAAAGAGGGCCTGTGGTTGCGCCTCCAAGGAGGCCATCTATGAGAGCTCGACGGCGACTGTTGCGCCTGAGCTGCTCCACATAGCTTTGCAGCTGGCGCAGCAGCAGATTCGCCGAGAGAAAGCTCTGGTAGGCTTCGATATCGCGGCGTACACAGGCATGGGCCATCTCCTGGCTGGGGCCAGGCTGGCCGGTGAAGTCCACATAGAGGGTTGGGGGTGATGGGGCCGGAGGCTCGCCCATCGCGGGAGGCAAGCTCTCTGGCTGCGCGACCAATGCATTCACCGCGTAGACAACCTTCAGAGTGTAGATAAACAGCTCGAAATTGATCAAGGTCAAGAGATGATGAATAAAAGCCGGCATGGGCATCGCCCTGTGGTAAGCCGACATATATTGCACAAGGTCAGCCGCTAGCTCGTAGGTCAGTCCGGGACAGGCTCCGGGGTGGGCATCTTTTTCACGACTCAAGCCTGGCCGGGCACTCTCAAAGCCATCGAGAAAGGCCAGCGAGAGGCGCGTCAACGTATCTACCTCAGTAGTGCCATCGTATTCCCCACCCAGGTCGCCCGCCTTGCCGAGTTTAACGCCGCGACCGAAAATCTCTTTGAGAAACTGGCGCAGGGCCTGATCGCCTTTCAGGTACCTGTGCATCGCCTGGTAGAGAAAAAGGTCCGCGCTCCGCAGGCGACTGGCTTCCTTGGGGAAGCCAGGCTTGTAAGAAAGTATGCTGTAAGTCACAATAGAGGTAATCTGCTCAGCTTCACGCTTTCGACCGGTATGCCCGGTTGTGATCAGGGCAGTGCGTACCAGACGTTCCAGCAAACGTCGTTCGCGAGGAGTGGTGAAACCCTCAAGCGCCGGATGCTGGCTAAGCTTATTAATATAGACATCGATGGTCCGAGGGTCATTTGGTATACGAGCGCGTCCCCGACCCTCGGCCAGAATAGTAAAGAAGAGGATAGGCAGCAACAGCTCGATATCGAAATCATTCAACTCAATGGGCAGTACCAGAGAAAAGCGGACTCCGCGCAATTCCTTCGGCAACTTGACCTTCACGATGGCCCTCCTTCCAGCGGATCAAGCAATGGCTGTTCTGATCACCTTACCGTCGCGCTGCGTCAAGTGGTGCAGGTGCTGACCTTTCTCGATCAACACAAGATCCTTTGTTTCCATCAGCAGCACCGCATGCTTGAAATGGCGTAGATCCTCCAGCAGCGGCTGCAGCTCTAGAGCCTCTGGCTGCAAACCATCCGCCAGGCGCAGCAGCAGCTCAAACAGATCGAGAGAGATCTCCAGGCGAGGCGTTCCCGAGCAATGGCGCAGTACCAGGAACTCGGGTAAGGTCTCAACGACCTCATTATCGCTAGTGCCGACTGGTTCCAGAATGAACTGCTCCAGCGGGAGCTGCTTCATAATAATCAGCTGCTGCTCCTCCGAAGCGCGCACCACCACACTCAAATGGCCATCTGGCAAATCGGCGTTGATCCCATCCGACCGCAAAATGCCAAGAGCCAGCTTGCGGCGCGTCTCCTCCAACTCTTCCTGTTCACCTTTCAGCAACTGCAGGTAGAGCAGAGCATAGCGGTAAGGCAGAAGATCGGGCCAGCGCACGGAAGGCAGTTCTGGACGCAGATCCTCATCATCCAGACGCGGACCATAGAAATAGAGGCGGCGCTTCCAGGCAGCCAGCCAATCGCGCTCTTCGCGGAAACGCTGGCGCGGCAAATCTTTTCCGTCAGCCATCAACTCAACGCGCAGCAGGGCATCTGATGACCCTTGATGGAAATGCAGGAAGCGATCCAGATGAGGCTGAGGAAAGCGTGCAGGATCAAACGCCCGCAGATCGCGCAGCAGCTCATCGTCAACCTCGACGGGAGCAAAAGCGCTCTGCCAGCACGCGCGCTCTAGCAAAGCCGCTCCCCCATCTTCGCCCTGGCGAGCAGCATGCACCTCGCTGCAGCTCAGATTGCCTGTGATCAGAAAGGCCAGAGCCGAACGCAGGTCACGCATCGTCATATGACGCTGGTGGCGCAGATGATGCAGCAACAAGAGGAATTCCAACCGCTGCTTGGTGCGGTTCTGACGCAGCATCTGTGCATTCTGATAAATCGGACAGATGGCCTCGGCAGTGCAAGACTGGCAGATCGTCCAGTGCTCCTTTGCCACCAGGCTATCCAGCACGCGGCGGAAGAGCGAGCGCTCCCGCGCCTGCTCGCCGGGCAAGGCCACAAAAGCGCGTCGCTTCAAATCGACCAGCCAGACCTCTTGCTCTCGCAGCGACTCACTGCGGCGGGCGCGACTCAGCTGCCTCTTCAACCAGCTAAAGCGCTCACCGTAGCGCTCAAAATAATCGGCCAGACGACCATCATTGATAGCCACCAGCACTGTCAGCGCTGCCGCTGGACGCTCGGAGCCTTCCAACTCCTGGAGCCGGCGCGTAAGCTGCTCATCGGCGCTCAACCCGCCGTGGGCCTCAGAAGCATCGTAGCAACTACGGAAGACATGATCCTGATAGACCAGCTCCCAGCCGCTTTGATCGGAGCGCTCTGCTACGGGATTGGCGCCTAGCTCAACCAGCTTCTGGCGCACCTGCTCCAAGAAAGCCGTCTTGCCGTCGCCAGGATTGCCCGAGAGGAAAAGCGCGAGCGGGCGCCGGGCCAGCACAAGCGGCAGCAGCTTCCGATCGAGGTCCGTCTCTACGTAGGTCTGACGCACAAAGTCGCTGTCCAGGCCGCGATTGTCGGCGTTTCCGCTGGCACTCTTGCGATAGAGACCGCGCACCTGCTCCACCCAGGGATTGACTCGCGCCTCCCGTTCCTGACCAGTTTCAAGGACCGGCATTGTCTCCTCTGCCGCTACCACTGCTGCCAGCTCGGCCTGTTCCAACTCTGCCAGAAACTGACGAGCGCTGACAGGTCGCTGTTGGGGCTCGGGATCAAGCGCGCGCAAGAGCACGGCAGCCAGGCGCTGCACATGCTCATCAGCACCTGGCAAGTCCTCTACAGGACGCAGAATACGTTGCCCCTCCGTGCTGTAGGTAAAAGGCAACTGGCCTGTCAACATCTTAAAAAGCACGACAGCAGCCGCATAGCGATCGCAATCGGCGGGCGGACTGGCAGCAGTCAGCGCCTCGGGCGGCAGATAGAGCGGCGTACCAGCCAGGCTACGCTCTTCGCCTCGCCGGATGGCAAAGCCGAAATCGATCAGGACTGGATGGTTATCGACCTCGTGCAGAATAATATTGGCAGGTTTGATGTCGCGGTGAAGAATGCCATATTCCTCTAGCGTCGCCAGGGCCTTCAGCAGGTCCTGGGCGAAGGGCCACCAGCGCTCTAGAGGCCAGGGAAATTCTCCTTCGAGCTGCTGCAGCGTCGGGCCAGGGATATACTCCATCGCAATATGAGGATCTTCCCCTGGCTCCTGGATGGCCGGAAAATACTTGCTCTTTATATTTTTTAAAGCCTTGTATTCTTGAATTGCATGATCATGGGCCTCAGTTGGCTGCAGGAACTGTTTCAGCACCAATTGTCCCCGCCCTGGCTGGTCTTTCTCGCTCACCAGATACGTACGGGCCATTGCTCCCTGGCCGAGCAAGCGGTGGACGATAAACTTGCCGTTCACCAGGGTCTGAGGAAGCTCACTGACCTGGGGCTGTTGGGCCTGGCGTAGGATCTCTTCCAGGCGCTGAGCCAGCTCCTCAGCGCTGGGGGGCTGCTCCTCCCGCGAAGGCAGCAGGACTGAGCGGAAAAGCTCTGACAAGGCTGCCGATGGCTCAGGAGGAAGGAAAGACCGCCAGCGGGGGGCATCGGGCAGACGTGGTGGCTCATTGACTGTCGGGCGCAGCAGGGAAATAGGAGTACCGGAGAGGCGCTCAAGCATCACCAGTGCCAGGCTAAAGGTATCCGTCTGCCGTGTCGCGAACTCGTAGCCGATAAGCACATCCTCGGCAGCGTAGGGGTCGTCGACTGCGGTCTTATCGAGCTTCGCCGCAATGGACATACCGCTGACGCGCGCTGCATAAAAGTCGGTGAAGAGCACACGGGGCGGCTGACCCTTTGGAAACTGCACCATGAGCGCAGCGGGAGTTAACGCGCGATGAAGGACGCCCTGATCATGGATCTGGGCCAACCCTTTAAAGGCTATTGCCGCCATTTGCAGGTCTTTCAGAAACTCCTCGCGCGTCTCCGGCAGCGGCAGAGCGCTCAACGCACGGCCCTCGCCCTCGGGTGGAACAATAGCTACCACCATAAACCTATCTGACCAAGGGAAAGGGGTCTCGGCTCGCGGCACCAGGCCCGTTGGCTGTAATTGCTCCAGCGCCTTATACGTGCGCGTATAGAATTCCTGCGCCTCCTGACGTTCTAGTGGATCGAGATCAAGCTCATAGAGCATAACAATGCGAGGTCGATTGGTCCCAGAAACCTTCTCGAGCGCGCGGCAGCGGTAGAGCTTCGGACGTACCTGTTCTGCCTCCTCAATCTGAAGCACGTCACCGATCTGACGTGGAAGCTTGGGGCGCGCGGGCAGGCCCGTCAGCGTAGTTCTCAGCAGCGAATGCAACTGACCGACCAAAGGATTGCCCTGGTGTTCATCTAACTCCTGCAGGCGCTCGCACACCTCGTCCAGCCTAAAAAGGGCCGTCGAAGCTCGCACATCGTGAATCATCGGCTGAGCAGTTGGCGAAGAGAGGAGGACAACGCCGTGCACAAAGTGCTCGTTCCCCCTCAGAGAAGGGATTTTTTCTCGCAGGGAGCCGGCCACCACCTTAGCCACGTAATCGACCTTTGCCAGCGGACTCCGCTCTGATGTCCCATCGGCCCGAGTCCAGAACTCCTCGTTGCCCCGCCAGGGACCCTGCCAGGACTTCTCATCGATCACAAAGATCCAGCGCTGGCCTATTGCTAGAAAATCAATCTCGAAGGATTTCCCATTCTTCGCTGGAAAGACCTTATTACAGATCACCAGCCACGAGGCGGGCAACCCCTGGCGCAAGGCCGCAGCTGCCCGCTGCTCTCCCTCGCTTGCGAAGTCGCTCGTACTGATCAACTCAGCCACAGGTGCGCCTCCTTACTCCTTGGTCAAAGAGAGACCGGGACAGTAACGACGCATAGCATCTCTTGCCAAATAGCCCTCATTGCAGTGTGATATTGCCATCATATGGCTGCAAAAGAGATGTCGGATTATAGCATGTTTTTCTCCTGGCGAGCAAGCATCCATTTTCTACACCATCAGCGCAGGTCCGCCTCAAAGAGCCGAGGCCCTTGCTAGCTGGTGCGCAACGGCAGTGAAAAGGAGGAGGCTAGGAGCGGGGAGCGATACCGCAGAAGCCGCTTGCGCCCCAACCGACAGCCAGGCCGCGACTAGGCCCATGCAGACGCAGGTAGGCGTAAAGAGCATGTGCGGGTCGCGTGTTCTGCCAAGCCGGTTCCAGGTGTGCAAAAGGAGTGCGTGCCGTGCGCTCACCGCCTGCGCCGTCGCCCTCAACTGTGTCCACCACCAAACGACGTGCACCGCTCTCAAGGAGCTGACCTCCAAAGGTCTCGACATCAGTAAAACGCAGACAAGGGCTAATTGTAATCTGTGTCTTTACTCCCAGGCGACTGGCCTGGCGTATCAGCTGCCAGCGGCGTTCCAGCGCAGGCCCACCGCCCAACTGGCGCAGATAGGCCATATCATCCGTCTCGATCGTCACCGAAAGCCAGGCATAGGGAATCTGGTGCAGTAGATCGAGGTCGCGCTCGGCCAGTGGTGAGCGCGTCTGCACCACTAACAAATCAAGGTCAGGGTAAGAAGCAAAGACCTCCAGACAGCGGCGTGTTACCTGATAGCGCCGCTCAAGCGGCTGGTATGGATCGGTGGTGGTACTCATAAAAATGCGCAGACCACGCCGTCGCTCGGGGGACATACGACCCAGTGTCTGCTCCAATAGCAGCGGGGCATTGATTTTCACCTGCACAGCCAGACCCCAGGGAACACCCAGGCCAGCAGTCTTCCAGTTTGGCAAGAAGCGCGCATAACAATACTGGCCACACGCTGTCTGGCCATAGGCGCAGCCTGTATAAGCGGACAAGGCATGCGTAAACGGATAGGGAGGTGCAGCCAAAAAACCCCCATGCTGCGGTGTAAGGATGCCGCTGGCCTCCACACTAGAGACATGCATAGTTTCCCCCTGATTGTAAGCACAAACTCGCCCATTCATTCAGGATAGCACATCCTCGGATAAAAACTTCTGTTGCCGGCAAAAAAAAGCGGCAAATCCCCCTTGACAGCAACCCAGGCCATCCACTATACTGCTAATGCACACGTGTGCAAAACCAAAGCCAGAGCGGCTGTCATCGGGAAGCAGGAGGAACAGAAGCAGAGTGAGCAGCTCATCTGCCACAAGTCGAGTTGCTGGAGCGAAACGCTCGCGTGAAATCTCCATTGCCGATATTGCGCGAGTGGCCGGTGTCTCCCATACCACCGTCTCGCGCGCCTTACGCGACAGCCCCTTGATCAGTGAAGAGACGCGGAAGCGTATCCAACAATTGGCGCTGGAGATGGGCTATACACCCAATGCGATCGCCCAAAGTTTGCAAACACGGCGCACCAGCACAATTGGTCTGGCGGTAACCTCAATTGCCGATCCTTTCCTGAGTGAGGTTGTGCGCGGGGTCGAGGAGGTCGCACGCTCGGCTGGCCTAAGCGTCTTCTTGAGCGCCACGCATAACGATCCTGAGCAGGAGATTGCGGTGATCGAGACGTTCCATCGTCGGCGTGTTGACGGCATTCTGGTGGCTTCTTCGCGCATCACGGGGGAATATAAGCAGCGACTTGATCAGATTCGCGTACCGACGGTGTTGATCAACAGCCAGGCTGAGTCGCAGTACGAGCTGCTCCACTGGGTGGCGGTGGATGACCTGCTCGGGGCGCGGCTAGCAGTTGAGCATCTGCTCGCTCTTGGTCATCGCGCCATTGGCTATCTAGGCACACATAGTCGCCCGCGCTCCTGCCGCCAACGGCTGGAAGGCTATCAGGCCGCTCTGGCTAGCGCCGGCCTGGTGCCACGCGAGGAGTGGGTGGCGATCATGGCGGCAGAAGAAGCTTCCCCCCAGGAAGATGTCCTTTGTGGGCGCCGCGCGCTTCAGCGCCTGCTCGATGCGGGAGTGACTGCTGTCTTCTGCCAGAATGATATGATGGCCATCGGAATCCTGATGGCCTGCTACCGTCGTGGCCTGGCGGTCCCTGCTGAGCTGAGTGTCGTTGGCTTCGACGATATCGAGATGGCCAGCTATATTAGCCCCCCTTTAACCACGGTACGTCAGCCGCGTATTGAGCTTGGGCGCCTAGCGATGCAGGTCTTGCTCGATCTACTGCATGAACAGGAGGGGCGCAATCATGTCCTCGCCCCGATGCTGGTGGTGCGTGAAAGCACTGCTCCGCCGCCCGCCTCGTAGCCTGTGGTGGGCGGAGCGGATGAAAGAAAGGCAGACAGGCAGAAGGCAGGGCGACCGTCTGGCGGACCCGCATTCATCTCCAGGCAGGGTGAGATCGAATGGATAGACGGAGTGGCCGGAGAGTAGTCCATCATCTGGCCTTACAAGCGCTTGTCCGTAGGACAGAACAAGCAAGCGACTTGAGATCAAAGGTGGTGGCGGCGGAGTATGGAGTGACGGCAGGCCAGAATGCACTAGTGTGGCGTGGGGCTGGGTCAGCCTCTCCTTGTTTGGGACAAAGCTGCGAGAGTGAGGATGTCCATTCGGTCAAGGAAGATCAGATCGCACAGGAGGCTCGTCGATGGAGCTAGAACAGCGGCAGAGAGCCTATGACCTCGTTGCCATAGGGCGCTCCTCTCTCGACTTGTACTCCAACGATATCGGAGCGCCGTTTGAGGAAATTAAAAGTTTTGCCGCCTACGTCGGTGGTTGTCCTACCAACATCTGTGTCGGGGCCCGACGATTGGGGTTGCGCTCGGCGCTGCTAACCGCCGTTGGCGATGATCAGGTGGGCAATTTTATTCTCCATTTCTTGGCCCGCGAGGAAGTAGAGACGCGTTACGTGGTGCGCAAGCCAGGCTATCGGAGCAGCGCCGTAGTGCTGGGCATCCAGCCACCAGATTGTTTCCCGCTCACCTACTATCGCGATCACTGTGCTGACATTGAACTGACGATCGACGACGTCCTGGCAACGCCGCTGGGGGAAGGACGTATTTTACTAATCACCGGCACCGGTCTGAGCAAGGAGCCCAGTCGCAGCGCCACCCTCTTTGCTGCCGAGCTGGCTCGCGAGCAAGGAACGATGGTGGTCCTGGATATCGATTATCGTCCCGACCAGTGGCATGATCAGCGCGCCTTCGGCGTGGCGCTTCGCTCGGCGCTGCCGTTGGTCGATCTGGTGATCGGAACCGAGGATGAGATCAAAGCAGCGATGCTGCGCGATGCCAGGCAGGTGCAGGTGGCACACTCTCAGATCTCAGATGCCCGGGTGAGCGGTGATGTCGAAGAGGCGATCCGTGAGATGCTACGTCGGGGTCCGCGGACGCTGGTGGAAAAGCGCGGCGCTCGTGGCTCGCGAGTCCACCAGGCACCATCCGGCGAGGCGAACGGCTCTCCGTCCTGCCTGGAGGTGCCCGGCTTCCCGGTGCCTGTCCAGAATATTCTGGGCGCCGGTGACGCCTTTGCCGCTGGTCTGCTCTATGGCTTGTTACAAGGCTGGGATTGGTATCGGGCCGCGCGTCTGGGCAACGCCTGCGGTGCGATCCTGGTAACACGGCATGGCTGCGCCGATTTTATGCCGACCTATGCTGAGGTGATGGCCTTCGTCGAGGAACACGGTGGCCTCTAGGTGAGGCAGCTGAACTGGAATGAACTGGAGAGAAGTGGAGGGCAGCGCCAGTAGGGAACGGAAGTGGAACAAGGAGCGCAAGAGGAGGGCAGTGGCTTCTGCCTGATCCTGCTGCCCTGGGCGCTCTCCTGCAAGCGCGTTCGTTGACTGTGAGCAAGCTGACTGCCCGGAGGAGAACGATGAGTGAGCATGCTGGCCGACGCATGACAATGGCACAAGCGCTGGTTGCCTTTCTGCGCAATCAGTATGTAGAGCGTGACGGCGTAGAGCAGCCTTTTTTCGCGGGCTGCTTTGGGATCTTCGGTCATGGCAATGTGGCAGGCATTGGCCAGGCCCTCCAGGAGATACCGGATTTTCGTTATTATCAGGCTCGCAACGAGCAAGCAATGGTCCATACGGCCATCGCCTATGCAAAAGTCAAGAACCGCCTGCAGACCTTTGCCTGTACCTCCTCGATTGGACCGGGGGCTACGAATATGGTCACCGGCGCCGCCACAGCTACCATTAACCGGCTCCCTGTGCTCTTGCTGCCCGGAGATTTCTTTGCTCGGCGCAATGTGGCTCCAGTGTTGCAGCAGTTGGAGTCAGAGCATACTCAGGATATCTCGGTCAATGATTGCTTTAAGCCAGTGAGCCGCTACTGGGATCGTATCACGCGCCCGGAGCAGCTGCTGACGGCTCTGCCCGAAGCGATGCGTGTGCTGACGAGTCCAGCGGAGACAGGAGCAGTGACCCTGGCTTTGCCCCAGGATGTGCAGACGGAGGCCTACACTTATCCGGAGGCGTTTTTCCGCAAGCGGGTCTGGCATGTGCCTCGCCCACGGCCTGATCGCCGACGACTGGACGAGGCCGTCGCCTGGATACGAGCCAGCCAGCGCCCGCTGATTATCGCGGGTGGCGGCGTGATCTATGCTGAAGCCTGGACGCTGCTGGAACGCCTGGTGACCGAGACGGGAATTCCTGTAGCTGAGACGATGGCTGGGAAGGGCAGCCTGCGCTTTGATCATCCTCTTAATCTGGGGGCAATCGGCGCAACGGGTACGTTCGCGGCGAATCGCCTGGCCCGCGAGGCCGACCTGATTATCGGAATTGGAACGCGCTATAGCGACTTTACGACGGCTTCGAAGACTGCCTTCCGCCATCCGGCGGTACGTTTTGTCAATATCAATGTATCGGAGTTTGATGCGGCGAAGCACTCGGCGCTCTCGCTGGTGGGCGATGCCCGGGCGACGCTGGAGGAGCTGCTGCCGCTGCTGGCAGGCTATCAAGTGGCGCCCGAGTATCGACAGTGTGCCGAAGACCTGCATCGCGAGTGGGAGGCTGAGGTTTCGCGCCTCTACGGCATGCGTCATGGGCCACTTCCCTCGCAGGGCGAGCTGATTGGAGCTGTCAATGAATGCGGCTCTCCCGATGGAATCGTGGTCTGTGCCGCCGGAAGCTTGCCAGGCGACTTGCATAAGCTCTGGCGCTCACGCCATCCAAAACAGTTCCACTTGGAGTATGGCTATAGCTGCATGGGTTACGAGATCGCAGGAGGCCTGGGAGCAAAAATGGCCTCCCCTGAACGGGAGGTCTATGTCTTGGTCGGCGACGGCTCCTATCTGATGATGAACGGGGAGATTGTGACCTCGATCCAGGAAGGCTATAAGCTGGTGATCGTGCTCTTCGATAACCAGGGCTTCAAGAGTATCGGCTCGCTGAGCCGCTCGCTCGGCCAGGGCGGCTTTGGGACGCGCTATGCTTATCCTCGCAATGGAAGCCTGCCCGGCGATGAGGCCGGCTTCGAGGTGGTGCCACTGCCCGTTGATCTAGCGGAGAACGCCCGCAGCCTGGGCGCTTATGTGATCCGCTGCCGCGATACCGCCGATGTGGTGGCCGCCCTGGAAACTGCTCGCACGCTGGACCGCACAACGGTGATTTATGTACCGTGCGACCGCTATGAGAGTGTGCCTTCTTATGAAAGCTGGTGGGATGTGGCCGTGGCTGAGGTAAGCTCTAGTCCCCAGGTCCAGGCGGCTCGCCGTGAGTGGGAGACAATGCGCGCTGAAGAACGGTACTTCTTATAGTCATAGAATACGGAGTACCTGGCTGATCCTGCGCCTTCCGCCCTGGGAAGGTAAGGCGCCGAAGAAGGCTCCGCCAACGCATGGTGAGAGCCATGTAGCATCGAAGCGGGGACTGTCAGGTAGATATCTGATCTATGGCTGATCTTGCTTGAGCTACAAGGCGGGTAGAAATGGCAATGGAGAAGATCGGCATAGCCAACGCTCCCTGCTCCTGGGGGATGCTGGAGTTCGATGAGACCCAGAAGCAGGGGCTGGCTATCCCCTGGAGACAGATGCTGGATGAGCTGCGGGCCACTGGCTATGAAGGGACCGAGTTAGGAGACTGGGGCTACCTGCCCACCGAGGCAGAGCAGCTGGCCGCAGAACTACAGAAACGCGAGTTGACGCTTGTGGCGGCCTTTATTCCCGTGATGCTGAGAGAGACGAGCGCGCTGCGGGCTGGCCTGGATCAGGCCCTGCGTATTGCCAACTTGCTCGCTGCAGTGTCCCAGATCGGCGGAGCTACGTGGAGACCTCTGCTGCTCCTGGCCGATGAGAATGGGTGTGATCCCCTCCGGACGTCCTGCGCTGGACGCATTTCCCCCAGCCAGGGATTAAGCGCTCGCGAGTGGCGCATCTTCGCTCGTAACAGCGAGACCGTTGCTCGCATGGTCTACGAGACCACGGGACTACGCACAGCCTTCCATCATCATTGCGCCGGTTATGTGGAAACACCAGAAGAGATTGCTCGCTTCCTAGAGTTGACCGATCCGAACGTCATCGGCCTGGCTTTCGATACTGGCCACTACCTCTACGGCAGCGGCAGCAATGAGCCGGGGCTGATCGAGGAGGCCCTCCATCGCTTTGATTCGCGGATCTGGCATGTTCATTTTAAAGACTGCTCGCCAGCAGTGGCCCAGGAGGCTCGTACCCAGAGGTGGGACTACTTCACTGCACTGCGCCACGGCCTCTTTTGTGAGCTAGGACAGGGAGCGGTTCCATTCCCTACGGTGGTAACCTGGCTCCAGCTGCATGGCTATCAGGGATGGATCGTCGTCGAGCAGGATGTGCTGCCCAGTATGGGCAGCCCCTATCTCAGCGCTTTGCGCAATCGCCAGTACTTACGTGATCTTGGTCTCTAGGCCGGCTGCTATCCTTCTCCAAGATGGAGAAGCACCCACATGCCGATGTTCAGAAACACCTGTCAGCTTGCTAACCAAAACCAGCCACGAGCAGCCAGACAAGAGGATAGGAAAGGATAACGGGATGACTGCTAGACAGCTAACCGTTGGCTTGATCGGCGCCGGACGAATCGGACGCCTCCATGCTCATCACCTGACAACACGACTTCCACGAGCCTGCTTGCTGGTCGTGGCCGACGCCTGTGCTGAGGCCGCCGAGTCCTGTGCCCGCGAGTGCGACATACCTCGCTTCTGCTCAGATTATCGAGAGATCCTGGCAGACCCGCAGATCGAGGCTGTCCTGATCTGCTCGCCGACAACGACTCATGCTCAGCTCATCGAGGAAGCCGCTCGCTCCGGGAAGCATATCTTCTGTGAGAAGCCGCTGGCTCTCGACCTGGAGTCGATTGATCGGGCACTGGCCACCGTCGAGCGAGCGGGGGTCAAGCTCCAGACAGGTTTTAATCGCCGCTTTGATGTTCATTTCCGCCGCGTCAGGCAGGCTGTTGAGCAAGGGGAGATTGGCTTGCCATTGATGCTCCACATTACAAGCCGTGATCCCGCTCCCCCTCCGGTGGCCTATCTTCGAGTCTCCGGCGGCCTATTCCTTGATATGACGATCCACGATTTCGATACGGCCCGCTTCTTGCTTGCCAGTGAGGTCGAAGAGGTCTTTGCCCTGGCCCATGCCCTGAACGAGCCAGACATTGCCCTGGCTGGGGACGTGGCCCACGCCGCTGTAATGCTGCGTTTCGCCAATGGAGCAATCGCTACGATCAGCAATAGCCGCCGCGCCAGCTACGGTTATGATCAGCGTGTCGAGCTGTTCGGTAGTGAGGGCTGCATTGCCATCGACAATGCCTATCCCAATACAGCGGTGGTCAGCGACCGCCATAGCGTGCGGCGTGATCTTCCCCTGCATTTCTTTATAGAGCGCTACGCCGAAAGCTTTGCTGCCGAGCTGCAAGCCTTTGTCGAGGCTGTCCTTGACGACAGGCCCGTACCTGTCAGTGGCCATGATGGCCGGGCCCCGGTAGCCATTGCTCTGGCAGCCCAGCGCTCTTTGCGGGAACATCGCCCAGTCTCCCTGCGTGAAGTAGCCTGAACGACAGACGCCTGCCAATAGAAGGCGGCAAAGTGATGAAGGAGCGGTCTTCGGTAGCAAAGAAGAGGAGGAGAGAGCACTGTGTATGGAAGAGAAGAGATGTGCATCCACTCCAGGCAGAATAAGCTGAGCCGGCTCCAAGCCTGTGCCGATGAGCACGGCATCATTACTGCCCTGGCCGTTGATCACCGGACAAATCTGGCTCAGGCTCTGGCCATGGCCCAGGGCTTGCAAGGGCAAGCCAGCGCCTCTGACCTGCGTACCTTCAAGCGCCTGGTCACGCAGATTCTGTCTCCCTACGCGAGCGCTGTCCTGCTTGATCCCGAGTATGGTCTGGACGCCCTGGCGGTACGCCATCCCAGTACGGGCGTGATGCTCGCATACGAGCGCTCGGGCTATAGCGCCAATGGCCGCTATGAACCTCCCGAGGTGATCCCTGACTATAGTGTACGGCGCCTGGTGGAGGTTGGAGCCCAGGCCGTGAAGGTCTTGCTGTACTATAACCCCTTCGATAGCCCGCACATCAATCGTGTCAAGCAGGCCTATATCGAGCGCATAGGAGCCGAGTGCCAGGCCCTGGAAGTGCCTTTCTTCCTGGAGCCACTTGTCTATGCCGGCGAGGAACTGGCTGGGGAGAACGCCGCGCTGAACTTTGCACAAGCCAAGCCAACCTATGTCGCCCTCACTGTGGCTGAGTTTGGACAGCCACGCTACGGTGTCGATATCCTGAAAGTGGAATGGCCCATCGTACCGACCTACACCTCTGGACTGCAGAGCTGCGAGGCACCAACGCCAGCTTACTCGCGCGAAGAGGCCATTGAACAGCTACGCGTCGTGGGAATGGCGGCTTCGAAACCCCTTGTCTATCTGAGCGCGGGCTACAGCTCAGCCACTGTCTGTGAGCTGCTGGAGCTGACCGCTGAGGCCGGCGTACCTTTCTGTGGCGTGGTCTGTGGCCGCGCCTTCTGGCAGGGAGGGATCGCTCTCTATGCCAGAGGGGGAACCGCTGCCCTGGAGCGCTGGCTGGCACAAGAGGGCGTTGCCGCCCTGCAAGCGATCGCCTGTGTTCTGCGTCGCTGCGCCACACCCTGGTGGGAGCTGCTGGCATCCGGCTAATGCCAGCTCTCTCCCAAGGCCAATCTCTCGGTTCAATCAGTAACAGACTGAACGCCTATTGGGAATCAGGCAAGCCGGACAGGACCAGATGGACGCAAATCAGGGCCTGGATCGTTGAACCTGGACTGATGAACCTCCAGCGTTCTACGTACTTCAGGCCAGGCCCTCCTTTTGATAGGAGCTTGACTGAAGAAATCAAAGGGGAGAGGGTGACCATTTCTCCTGTATCTTGCTGGCCAATTCCTATCCTGGCTTGCGCACTGATTCTCTGGATCTCGCCTGAAAAAGCGTTGGAGATTCTCGCTCGCTATTGACTATCAGCGGCAACCGAACCGGCTGGCAAACGCACCCCCTCGGCAGGGCCTTCATGCTATAATGTGAATATCGCTAATCATCTCGCTGGCGCCAACCACTCAGGCAAAAGCGAGTGTTGTTCAAGGAAGGACAGTCTACAATCTGCATTCAGGGAAGAGAGAACTATGTCTTCATCCACATCCAGGAAGCAAGCCAATCCTCCCGTCTCACAGGCGCGCTCGCAAGGGCAGACGTCCCAATCCTCCACCAACTCCCTTAGCAAACGTCCGCAGACTGAGAGTAGGCTGAGAGGAACAGCTCCTAGACAGACGCAGCGGGCAGGCCGACGACGAGGTGTCTCAGTCTGGCGCGCCTACCGCTGGTGGCTGGTGGGCCTCACTCTCGTTGTGATTGGGGCCATCGTTGGCCTCTTCCTCCTCCTTGGCCACCAGAGCACGGCAAATTCCACCAGCAGCCGCTCTGCGACAGACCCGCAGGTCTTGAACGATCTGGCCCTCATCAGCGACAGCCAGTTCTCCAAAGTAGGTACTGGTAACCTGTCGAGTCCCCTGCGCGTCATCGCTGATCGCCCAATGCTGCGCGGACCCACTGGCAAGCCTGAGTTCTTCTACTGGGGCGCCGAATTCTGCCCCTACTGCGCCGCGGAGCGCTGGCCGGTTGTTGTAGCCCTCAGCCGCTTTGGCACCTTCAGCAAGTTGCCAGAGACAACCTCCTCTGACACAGATGCCTACCCCAATACTGCAACGTTTACCTTTCATGGCAGCGTCTACCAGAGCAACTACCTCGATTTCGCCCCGGTTGAGCTAGAGGACCGCGAGGGTCATCCTTTGGAAGGACCAACGGTGGAGGAACAGCAGATCATTGGCTCGCTCAATCCCGATGGCAGTATCCCATTCCTGGACATTGCCAACCTCTACCTGGTGCGCGGCCAGAGCTTTGATCCCGGCATCCTCACAGGGCTGTCTCAGCGCGACATTGCCTTGCAACTGACTGATCCCGGCACTCCCGTAGCCAAGAATATTCTGGGCGTCGCTAACTATTTGACCGCCGCTATCTGCGTAGCGACAGCGGATCAGCCGGCGAGCGTCTGTAACACTTCCTATATCCAGTTTATTCAAAGGCAGCTGCCGCGCTCACCCTATGCTCCTACTCCTACCCCCACGCCATCTGCCAGCCTGCCGTCAGCTCTCCCGACAACGGCACTCGGGCTGATAATGCTGCTGCCCGCGGTCCGCCGGCCTCAAGGCGAGGTGAGACGCCGTACAAGTCAACACCAGGCGCAGAAAAAGCGCTGAGAAAAGACACAACCAGCCGTGGCCCGTGAGGGAATAATCTCCATCCACGGCTGGTTGTTTTTTTCTTGCTCTGCTCTCACCGCTGGCTAAGAGCCTGCTGACGGGGTGCGATTGCCACTCTCACTCTCTTGCCAGGCTCGTACGATGCCCTCCGGGGTCATAGGCAGCTCCGTCAAGCGTAGTCCAAGTGCATCGCGCAGGGCGTTGCCAATCGCAGCGGCCACCGGGACGACTGGCGGCTCGCCGGCCCCACGTGCTCCGAAAGGACCAAGCTCACACGGTACCTCGACAATCAGCGGCGTAATCGAAGGCACATCCTGGCTATGGGGCAGGGCATAGTCCATCAAAGTCCCTGTGAGCAGTTGGCCCTCCTCGCCATAGACCAGCCGTTCCTGCAAGGCCCAGCCAATGCCCTGCGCTACACCCCCGTAGATCTGGCCTTCAACCTCTCCGCGGTTCAATGCGCGTCCCACATCCTGAGCGGCAACATAGTCCAGGACCCGTACCTCGCCTGTCTCTGGATCAACTGCCACCTTCGCCAGGTGCACAGCGAACATTGGGCCGGACGTAGCGTTTGCCGATCGACCACGGCCAAAGACAGGGGCATAGCGAGCGCCGAAATTGGTCGAATTAGCAGCCACCTGCTGGAACGTCACATACTTGTCGGGGACGCCACGCACGGTAACTCGCCCATCCCGCAGTTCGAGATCCTCACGGGCCGCTTCCAGCAACTCCGAGGCAATCGTCAAAATTTGCTCGCGGGCATCCTGCGCCGCCGCCAGAACAGCGGAGCCGAGGGCGTAGGTTGTCTTGCTGCCAGCTGTCAAGCCACTGTAGGGCATGGTGTCGGTACCCTCGTGAACCACTGTGACCGCGCGCGGCGGCAGGCCCAGAACCTCCGCGGCGATCAGGGCCAGGGAGCTGTCGGAACCTGACATATCGACGCTGCCGACGATCACTGTGCAGCTGCCATCGCTTTCCAGGCGGCAGAGAGCCGCTGCAGGCTCGGTAGCTCCTGGCCAGCCACCAGCCGCCAGGCCGATGCCAACTCGCCAGCCGCTTAGCTCCGCTGGTAACTCACTCCGAACCCGCTCGCGCTCGCTCCAGAGTGGGTGGCTTCCGACTGCCTCCAGGCACTCCACCAGACCGATACGGGGCCAGCGACCCCCCGGAACACGCGCATCCCCCTCACGCAGGGCATGGCGTAGACGGAATGCTAGTGGATCAAGCCCAAGACGGCGACAAAGCTCGTCGACCGTCGACTCCAGGGCAAAATAAGCCTGGGGACCGGTCGGAGCCCGGTAAGCGGCGCTGCCCGGCTTGTTGGTTTGCACCAAATAAGACTGGATGGCAAGGTGAGGGCAACGGTAGAGATTGCTGAAGTGGAAGCCGCTCAGCCCCGCTAGCGGGTAAGGATAGGCACCCGAATCGAGGATCAAGCGCACCTGAATGGCCGTCAGAGTTCCATCGCGCCGCGCCCCCAGTTTCACCGTAATCGCGGTCTGCGGCGCTGGATTACCGGCCAGCAGCTCCTCCTGCCGTGTGTAGACCAGGCGCACCGGTCGACGCAGCTGTAGAGCTGCCGCCGCTACCAGTGGCTCAAGCAAAACCTCCTTTCCACCGAACCCTCCGCCGACCGGCACTGGCTCCACATGGATCTGCCGCTCGGATAGGCCCAGCGCCAGAGCCACGGCCCGACGAGCATTAAGCAGTCCCTGGGTGCTGGAATAAATGGTCAGCTGCCGGGTGTGAGCATCAGGAACAACCAGGACCGTCTGCGGTTCTAAGTAGGATTGATGCACAGGCGAAGTCCTGTAGTGCTCCTCCACAATGACCTCCGCCTCTCGCAAACCCTCCTCGATCTTCCCCATACGCAGCGGCGGCAGTGCAGCAGCGTTGGGCGATAGCCCCTCCTCCTCCAGTGAAGTACCTGGTGGCAGAAAGAGCGCATGGCTCTGCCGCAGTGTCTCGCGAAAATCGCGCTGCAAACAGGCTCGTGGAGCACCCGGGCGACAGGCAGCCTCGGGATCAAGCACAGCTGGCAGTGGCTCATAATCGACCTCAACGGCAGCAGCTCCATCTTCGGCCAGTGCCTCCGTCTCTGCCACAACCAGTGCCACAGGGTGGCCACACCAACAGACCTCGGTGCCTGCCAACGGCTCCAGCGAGCGCACGCTGCCGTCCGAGGACCGCAAGCCTAGATTGGCCGCAGTGAAGACAGCAACTACCCCTGGCAAAGCCAGGGCTGCCGAAGGGTTGATGCGCCGGATGAACGCATGGGCGTACGGACTGGTTACCAGACGTGCATGCAGCACTCCCGCCGGTAAATGATCACCCGCATAGCGAGCACGCCCGCTGACCTTGGCTTCTCCGTCCTGGCGGGGGAGTGCCGTGCCAATCAGGACAGATGACGCCTGCCTCTGTGCTTCATGCAACATCGAATAGAGACCTCCTTTCGCCTCCTGCAGAAAAAGGAGAGAGAACCAGGCTTGTCTCACGACAGCCGGGCGCCAGCTCACCCGCCCGTAGACCAGGCAGAGCGGCGCCGCTTTTCATTGAATGCCAGCGGCGATGCTCCCGTCAAGTCCTCAAACCCCGTCAAGGATGCTGTGGCCCCTGGAGACTGAACAGAGCAGCCAGCGTGACCAGGACCCCAGCCGCCACAACAGTGACTGCCAGATGTCCGCTATCTGTTCTGGCTTTTCGGAGCAAGCAGCCCTATGCTCTCCCTTAGCAAGGAGTGCCATACCAGTGGCTTTGGTGCCAGTATCTCCATTACCAACACCGGCGGCACGGCCATCAATGGCTGGACGCTCAGGTTCACCTTCCCGAACGGGCAAACGATCACTCAGGGTTGGAATGGCAGCTTTAGTCAACAGGGGAGCACTGTCACCATCACCAATCTGTCCTATAATGCCACCATCCCGGTGAGAACGACACTGGGTGGCCCCCCGGCTTTAATGGCACCTGGAACGGTACCAACTCACCTCCGACGAGCTTCACGCTCAATGGCGTGACCTGTAGCACTCAGTAACCCATAGGAAGCCAGCCGCCAGATCTGGTCAGTCCGTGTCTGGCCTGCCTTAGCCTGCGGGCGGGCCACAGACCTTTTCTGCAGTCTGTCAGAGTGAGTACCCTGCTAGCAGGGCCAGAGGGGTCCCTCGCCACAAGCGGACCCTTCCTTGCTTTCCCGCCTTCTCTCCTACCCCTCCCGCCTTTCTCGAAAATGTTGCGAAAAAAAAGTCCTGGAAGGCTTGACGGAAACCGGTTTCAATGTTATAGTTTCGCCAGAAACCGGTTCCAGAAGCTGGCACCCACCGGCGCCAGGCGGCACCACCCGCACAGGAACCAGATGCACCAAGCCTTAGACGTGGGAGAGACGACAATGGATGAGAAGCTCACCATCCAGGATATCGCCCGCCTTGCCGGCGTCTCGAAGTCGAGCGTCTCGCGCGTCCTCAATAATTATCCGGCTATTAGCCAGGAGCTACGTGAGCGCGTGATGCGGGTGGTGCGCGAATATAACTTTGTGCCGAATGTGACTGCGAGAGGACTGGCCGGCGGCAAAACTCGCCTGGTCGGGGTATTGACCCCGCCGCTGACCTGGCCGGCGATTCCAGAGATGCTGCGTGGGGTGGCGGAGTATATCGAGCGTACCTCCTACGAGATGGTCCTCTATAGCATCAATTTTGAAAATCCTACCCACACCGACGTCGTCGACCGCATTCTGTCCCTACGCATGGTCTCGGGCCTGCTGGCCATTCTCCCCTGCGATCTGACTCCTCATTTGCTCAAGCACTTTGAGCGCGGATTGCCGATGGTCATGATCAATGACCAGGAGCCGCCAGAGCATTTCCCTTGCCCGTGGGTGGGCGTGGATAATCGCACGGGGGGCTATCAGGCAACCCGCCATCTGCTCGACCTGGGCTATCGGCGTATCGCTCACGTCATGGGGCCGAAGCGCTACTACTGCGCCCAGGAGCGGTTTGAGGGCTATTGTCAGGCGCTGCGCGAGGTCGGGCTGGAGCCTGACTCCGAGCTACTGCTGCAGGGCGAATTTGATCCTGCCAGTGGTCGCCGCTGTGCGCGCGAGTTGTTCGCCCGCGAGCGAACGCGCTGGCCCGAGGCGATCTTTGTGGCCAACGATCAGATGGCCTACGGCTTTCTAGAGGTGGCCGAGGAGCAGGGCATCCAGATTCCCCAGGATGTCGCTCTGGTCGGCTTCGATGATAACCTGGTCTCGTCTCATGTCCGCCCCCCGCTGACAACGGTGCGCCAACCGTTCTCTCAGATGGGGGCGAAGGCGATCGAGCTACTCTTGAAGATGGTCGATCCCGATCATGTATTGCCGCGCACGCGGGCCGCTGAGGACGAGGGGCACTCTGAGGCCGGGGCAAGGATGATCCCCGCCGCTGGGCCGCTGGCCGCTGCCGCCGATGGCGCTGGCCATCAGCTGCGCATGCGCGAAAGCTCTGCTCCCTATCGCCTGGACGGGGCCATTCATATACAACTCGATACCAGCCTGGTGGTACGAGCGTCAAGTGTGCCTGCCTGACGCCGGCTCGCTCCTCCGCGTTGGACCGCACGAAGCGAGCGCTTCATCCAGATAACGCTTGCTTGCTCTGCCAGAGGATAGGATGTGCCTTAATGTTGCATGGATGCGTCTCTCTACCGGAGAACAGTATGTACTGTCGTACTGTTGTCCTGCTTTCTAAGCTGACCGGTGAGCTGAGCTGCCTGGCGGCAGCTCCGGCATACATCGCCTGGGGACCTGTCCTGTCTGCCCCGGCTCGCCGGGTCCTGCTCTCTGCTGACAGTTAGACGGCAGGCGGGCCAGCTGTCTGGCTCAAACCACGCTGCTGGCCATCCAGCGTACCGCCAGCGAGGATGAAGGGAGGTGGAAGGCTGGCCAGTGCGCTGTGGCTGCTGGCCACTCTCGCCGGCACAGCTGCTGCCGGCACTGCAGCACTGCTGTTGACTGCGTCCGCTTGCTGGATGCCCGCCAGAGCGCCTGCGGCGGCGCTGGCTCTTCTCTAGCCAATGGGGTGCTGCCAACTCAGCTGCAAGGCAGCTGACGACTTTTCCGCAGGAGAAAGGAGTACTGGATGCGGATACCTCAGCGTAGAGTTCACAGGGATGTCGATGAGTCTGCTCGTTCCGGCACCGCTTTCCGTCGCTTGCCCTTCAGATGGCTCCTCTTCGTCGTCTGTGCCCTGGTGGTCTGCCTATCTACCGGGCTGTTTCTGATGGCCCGCACGGCTCCCCAGGCCCATGCTGCTACCTGGACGGAGGTGTGGGGCGATGAGTTTAACGGGCCGGCAGGCTCTCCGCTGGATACTTCGCAGTGGATCTACGATATCGGCACCGGCTACGGCACCGGGGAGATCGAGACAACGACCAATAGCACGGCCAATGTCTCCCTGGATGGCAATGGTCACCTGGCCATCACACCACTGCGCGATGCCAATGGCAATTGGACCTCTGGCCGCATTGAGACAGTCAACGATAGCTTCGCGGCTCCTCCCGGCGGCGAGCTGGAGGTGACGGCCTCCCTGCAGCAACCCAATGTCTCCGGCAATGCCGCCCTGGGTTACTGGCCGGCTTTCTGGATGCTCGGCACCCCCTACCGCACCGACCATAACTGGCCCCAGGATGGCGAGGTCGACATTATGGAGGATGTCAACGGCCTCAGCTCGGTCTTCGGGACCATGCACTGCGGCACCTATCCCGGCGGCCCTTGTAATGAGCCAAATGGCATTGGCAGCGGTCAGAGGCCGTGCCCCGGCTGTCAAACGGGTTTCCATACCTATACGGTCATTATCGATCGCAGTGTCTCGCCGGAGCAGATCCGCTGGTACCTGGATGGCAACAACTACTTTACGGTGAGCGCCAACCAGGTGGACCCCACAACCTGGGCCAATGCCGTTGATCATGCTTTCTACATCATCTTCGATCTGGCCATTGGCGGTGGCTTCCCCGCAGCCTTTGGCGGCGGCCCGACCTCAGCCACCCAGCCCGGCGTGCCGATGTTGATCGACTACGTGCGTGTCTATACTGCCAATGGCTCGGCGGTGACGCCGACTGCGACTCCTACCCCTAGCCCAACACCAACGGCCAGTGGCGGCAGCGGCAGCGGCTTTACGCAGGGGGTCAATGCCATTAGCAGCAATCAGGTGCAGTTCTGGTTCCAGCCGAGCGGCTGGACGGCGGGCTACGTGATCCTGCACTACACGATCCCGGGTCAGGCTCAGCAGAATGTGCAGATGAGCTACAACAGCAGCGCCGGCCAGTGGCAGTATACGGTGAGTGGCGTCAGCTCGGGACAGACAATCACCTATTCGTTTACCTACCAGCAGAATGGCCTGCAGTACGATACGGGCACCTACACCTATACGGTAGGCTCCTCGGCGGCAACCCCCACGCCGACACCGACTCCCTCGGGCGGTAGTGGCTTCAGCCAGGGGGTCAACAGCGTCAGTTCCACTCAGGCTCTCTTCTGGTTCCAGCCGAGCGGCTGGACGGCGGGCTACGTGATCCTGCACTACACGATCCCGGGCCAGGTTCAGCAGAATGTGCAGATGAGCTACAACAGCAGCGCCGGCCAGTGGCAGTATACGGCTGGCGGGATGAGTTCAGGACAGACGATTACCTACTCGTTTACCTACCAGCAAAACGGGTTGCAGTATGATACGTCAACCTATACCTGGACCCATCCCTGAAGGCCGGGGCGCCTTCTTCGCCCTCGCTCTTGATTGAGGCGAGCTGATCCCTCGCTTCTTCCCTTCTCGACGCTGCCGCCAGGCTGCCGCCAGCAGACCGACGGACAGCGCCGAGAAGGACCGACGGCGGCCTCAGATCCGGCTGATCTCGGGGCTGGTGCCGGAAGCGATCAGATGAGTTCAGGAGCAACTCGGATTTGCAATCCGATCAGGAGGGCTGGCTGGTCCAGTGCCGACCGCGACGAGACGATGCTTCGTTCGCTCAATCGACGTCCGATTCGCTTTCCAAGGAGGTGCGCTCATGTGCGATAAGACCGGCCTCACTCGTTCTTCACCACGACCTGGCTCCGCGGCAGGCCTGGGGCGCACTGTGCTCTCGCTGCTAGCGTTGAGCTTGCTGCTCCTGCTGGCTGCCTGTGGTCAGGGTAGCTCTAGCAGCTCGTCCAATAAGACCCACGTGCTGACGGTCGTGCCCAGCCCTAAAGGTGACTTCACCAACGGCTTTAGCCCTTACTCGGCTACTGCGAACTACGGTTCGCAGGGCATGATCTATGAGACTCTGCTCTTCTTTAATCGCATGAATAGCCAGATCACGCCCTGGCTGGCGCAGAGCTATGATTTCTCCAGCGATGCCAAGACCCTGACCTTCCACCTGCGCTCTGGCGTGAAGTGGTCCGATGGCCAGCCTTTCACGTCGGCAGATGTGGTCTTTACACTGCAGATGCTCAAGCAGTACCCGG
Organism: Thermogemmatispora aurantia; assembly: GCF_008974285.1. GTDB lineage: Bacteria > Chloroflexota > Ktedonobacteria > Ktedonobacterales > Ktedonobacteraceae > Thermogemmatispora > Thermogemmatispora aurantia. The sequence goes on from NZ_BKZV01000008.1 coordinate 125,926, forward strand.
CAGCGGATACCAATGGCCTCTGGCAGTATATCCAGAGCGTCCAGGCCTCCGATGATCAGACGGTAACCGTCACTTTGAAGGCCCCCTATACGCCCATCCTCTGGTATCTGGCTGGTCAGACCTGGATCGTCTCAAAGCATGAGTATGCCAGCGCCGGCGATCCGACCAAGTTCGTCGACGCTAATCCTGTCGGCACTGGTCCCTTCATGTTGAAGTCCTTCTCGCCGCAGCTGATTACGCTCAAAAAGAACCCGAATTACTGGCAGCCCGGTAAGCCAGCCGTCGATGAGATCCGCTATCCGGCTTTCGATTCGAATACCAGCGCCGAGCTGCTGCTCAGCCGCGGTGATGTCGATTGGACGGGCCTCTATACGCCTAATATCCAGCAGACCTATGTTGCCAAGGACCCGGCCCATAATCACTATTGGTTCCCCAACCGCAACATTGTGATGCTGTATTTGAATACGGCGAAGGCTCCGTTCAACCAGCTGGCGGTGCGCCAGGCCATTAGCGCGGCGATCGATCGCGAGCAGATTTATAAGGTAGCCGAGAGCGGCTACGAGCCAGTGGCCAGCCCCACCGGCCTGGTCCTGCCGGAGAACCAGAGCTTCCTGAATCCGAAGTACGCTAATGTCTCCTTCGCTAAGGACCCCAATCAGTCTCAGCAATTGCTGGAGAGCGCTGGCTTCCATAAAGGGTCGGACGGCATCTATGTCGATAGCAGCGGCAAGAAGCTGTCGTTCCAGATCGATGTGGTGACCGGCTGGACCGACTGGGTGACAGCGGTGCAGATCATCGCCAGCGACCTGAAGGCGATCGGCATCGATGCGAAGGTGAATTCGATTTCCTTCAATGCCTACTTCAGCGCTCTGCAGATGGGCAGCTACGATATGGCGATCTCCTGGACCAACCCGGGACCGACGCCCTTCTACCTGTATAATTCGCTGCTCAATAGCAGCAACAGTGCCCCGCTTGGGAAGCCTGCGGCCTCCAACTGGGAGCGCTGGATGGACCCGACGACTGATAAGCTGCTGGCCCAGTACGCGACAACGACTGACCAGGCGCAGCAGCAGCAGGCGCTCTATGGTCTGCAGCAGATTATGGTAGAGCAGCTGCCGAGCATTCCTCTGGTCTACGGAGCAACCTGGTACGAGTACAGCAGCCGCAATTTCACCGGCTGGCCGGATGCGCAAAATGCGTACGCTTCCCCGGCTCCCTTCGACTTCCCCGATGCCGAAGTGGTGGCCTTGAATTTGAAGCCCGTTGCCTGAAACCCCATGCGTAGGCGAGGTGAGGGGGCCGATCGGGTGCGGCTCTCTCTCCTCCCTCCGCATCGGCTTGGCTTGGCTCGGCCCGGTCCGCCTGATACCAGCTCCCTTCTGCCAGGCGGGTGGCGCGTTCAGGACGACTCGGCGCTCCACTTCCCGAGGAGCGCCCGCGCGACCTGTGCCGCTTGCCAGACTCGCTTCGTCAGCAGGCTGCGGCCAGGCCCGGGGCCAACCACAGGCCTTGGCGCTGACTCCGATGGTGCTCCATTTCGTTCGATGGCAATGGACTTGTATGGGTAACGGATAGGCAAGCGGGTTTGCTTTCCTAGCTCAATAGTAAGGAACAACTTCGGCCAACACCCGGCATGGCAGCGCCCGCCAATGCTCTCGGCGGCTGGTGAACGCTCACCGCTACACCGTCGCTTTGCTGGCTGCATATGGCACTGCTGCCTCTCTCGGCTGGGAGGAAAGAGGACCCAGAATGAGGCATTTACTGCGCCGCCTTGGCTTCTACCTGGTGGCCCTGTGGGCCTCGATTACCTTGAATTTCATTATTCCGCGCTTGATCCCGGGTGATCCGGCTGGCGCGCTGATGGCCCGTTTCCAGGGACGGATGACGCCCCAGGCCATTCATGCTCTGGAGCTGCAGTTTGGTATCTCTCACGATCCGCTCTGGATGCAATATATTCAGTACCTGGGGAATCTGGTCCACGGCGATCTCGGAACCTCTTTTACCTACTTCCCGACGCCCGTGGCCACTGTCCTGGCTCAAGAACTGCCCTGGACGCTGGCCCTGGTCGGGACCTCCGTGCTGATCAGCTTTGCACTGGGGTCGCTGATCGGCGTCTTCATCGCCTGGAGACGCGGCTCGTTTCTGGATAATATTCTGCCACCTTTCTTGACGTTTTTCTCGGCTATTCCCTACTTCTGGCTGGCTCTGATTGCGCTCTATCTCTTGGCCTATACTTTGAGGTGGTTCCCGGTGAACGGCGGCTACGATACGTCCTTGACGGTCGCGCTGACGCCGGATTTCTTGCTGAGCGCGCTCAACCATGCTCTGCTGCCCGGCTTCACGATTGTCCTGGCCTCGATCGCCGGCTGGATGCTCGGGATGCGCAACGCCATGATTACCACCCTGACCGAGGACTATGTCTTGCTGGCCGAGGCCAAGGGCCTCAAGGAGCGCCGGGTGATGTTCTCCTATGCGGCTCGCAATGCTATTCTGCCAAATGTAACCGGCTTCGCCCTCTCGCTCGGTTTTGTGGTGGCTGGCTCCCTCTTGACCGAGGTGGTTTTCTCTTACCCTGGCGTGGGTTTCGCCTTGTTGCAGGCCGCGCAGAATTCCGATTATCCCTTGTTGCAGGGCATTTTCCTGCTGATCGCGCTGGCCGTGCTGGGCGCCAATTTCCTGGCGGACCTGGCTTATCTGGTACTTGATCCACGGGTGCGCTAGCGGCGCTGGCGATCGATAGGCTGTGATAGGTGGTCTGTCGCTGAGGTCGGTTGGCTGCCACTGGGCCGCGGGCGAACGGCAGGCAGCCCGGCCCTGACGTAGACCTGAGCAGCGCCGAGAGATCGAAGACAGAGAGAAGGAGTAATCGATCATGGCTATGCGACCTCAATCGCCAGAGTCAGCGGCTACGTCGGCCAGCGAGCTGCAGCTGGGGGCAAGTACGAGCGCGGCGCTGGACCTCGTGTCGGCTGGAGCTGGCAAGGCCAGCCCGGGACCGGCCTCGGCTCCGGTCTCCGAGCGGCCCTGGATGAGTCTATGGCGCATCTTTACGCTCAATCGCAAGGCGATGGTGGGGATGTGCATTGTGGGGTTCTTCTTCCTGGTGGCGATCTTTGGGCCGTTTTTTATCCATACGGACCCGAGCGCTTTGTCGAACGATGTGCTGGTGCCGCCATCGCCCAGTCACTGGCTGGGGACGACGCAGACCGGTCAGGACATCTTTAGTCAGTTGGTGGTGGGCACGCGGGTCTCGATTCTCTGGGGGCTGGCGACGGGCCTGGTGGTGACAGCCATTTCGGTGTTGGTCGGCTTGTGCGCCGGCTACCTGGGGGGGATCGTCGATGATGTGCTCTCGCTACTGATCAATGTCTTCCTGGTGCTGCCGAGCTTCCCGCTGGCGGTGCTGCTGGCCGCTTACGTGCCCTTTAAGGGGCCGTTGACGGTGGCGGTGGTCATCACCCTGACAAGCTGGGCCTATCAGGCGCGGGTGCTGCGCGCGCAGACGTTGTCACTGCGCCGGCGCGATTTTGTGGAGGCGGCCCGCTCCAGTGGTGAGTCGACCTGGCGCATTATCTTCTTTGAGATTTTCCCAAATGAGATCGCTATTGTGGCCGCCGGTTTCGTGGGCACGGCGATCTATGTGATTCTGGCTGCCGCCGGCCTGGAGTTCCTGGGCCTGGGAGATGTGACGGTGGTCGACTGGGGCACGATGTTCTACTGGGCCCAGAATAATGATGCTTTGCTGCTGGGGGCCTGGTGGTGGTTCGCGGCCCCGGGCCTCTGTATCGCCCTGCTAGGGGCCGGGCTGGCTTTGATCAATTTCGGCATCGATGAGGTGGCCAATCCTCGCCTGCGCAGTGAGGCGCGGCCCAGTAAGCGTCTGCTGCGGCAGATGCTGACGCGCTCCGTCGGGACGGGCACGGCCCCTTCCGGTGCCTCGCATAGTCTCGGCTAGCGGTGGATGTTCGCACTGCCCGGCCCTGGCCTCTGCTGTGGCGGGCCTGCTCTCTCCGCCCGAGGGAAGCCAGGGCCTCTCTCTCGACACCGCCGGCTAGTCGCTTACTCTCTTGCTTGAGAGACCATCATTCCCGAGAGGATAGAGAACAGGAGAACGCATGACGAGTATCCCCACTGTCTCGTTCCAGGCGGTAGAGGACCTGGCTGCACGCTTTCCTGCGGGCTTCTTCTGGGGGGCCGCAACATCTTCGTATCAGGTGGAGGGCGCGGTCGCTGAGGATGGCCGCGGCCCTTCGATCTGGGATGATTTTTCGGCGACGCCGGGCAAGGTTGTCGATGGCCAGAGCGGCGCTCAGGCCGCGGATCATTACCATCGCTATCGCGAGGATGTGGCTCTGATGGCGCGCCTGGGCTTGAATGCTTACCGCTTTTCCATCGCCTGGCCGCGGGTACTGCCAGAGGGGCGTGGTCTGGTGAATCAAGCGGGCCTGGATTTCTATGATCGCCTGGTCGATGCGCTGCTGGAAGCGGGCATTCAACCGTTTGTCACGCTCTATCATTGGGACCTGCCTTCGGCTCTGGAACGCGAGGGCGGCTGGAGGGTGCGCTCGACAGCTTACGCCTTCGCCGACTACGCAGAGGTGGTGGCGCGCCGGCTTGGCGATCGCGTCTTGCATTGGATGACGCTCAATGAGCCGTGGTGTAGCGCCTATCTGGGCTACGGGATTGGCGTGCACGCCCCGGGCCTGCGCGATCGTCAGGCGGCAGTCGATGCTGCTCATCATCTCTTGCTGGCGCACGGGCTGGCCCTGCCCCGCATGCGGGCGGTCTTGCCCGCGCAGGCACAGATCGGCACCGCTCAGGTGCTGGTGAAGGTCTATGGCGCCGATGAGCGCCCAGAGACGCAGCGCGATGTGGCCCTGGCCCATGCGTTCTCAAATCGCTGGTTCCTTGATCCGCTCTACCGCGGATGCTATCCCGAGGGCCTCTTTGCGGCTTTGGGCCTCAATCCGCCGCCTATCGAGGAGGGCGATCTGGAGCTGATGGCGGCCCCCCTCGATTTCCTCGGGGTCAATAACTATTCGCGCATGCTGGTGCGCGGTTCGCCAGAGCCGCCGCTGGCCGATCAGTGTCGAACGGTTTCGCCTGTTCCCAATGCCTGTTATACTGATATGGCCTGGGAGATCTTCCCCCAGGGCCTGCGCGATCTCCTGCTCGATGTGAGCCGCGAGTATCCAGTGCAGCGGCTCTATGTGACGGAAAATGGGGCGGCTTTCCCCGATGAGTGGGATGGCGGCGAGACGGTCCACGACCCGCGCCGCGTGGCTTACCTGGCATCGTATATCAGTGCCTGTGCCGAGGCCCTGGAGCAGGGGGCGCCGCTCTGTGGCTATTTTGTCTGGTCGCTGCTCGATAATTTCGAGTGGGCCGAGGGCTACCGCAAGCGCTTCGGCATCGTCTATGTTGATTATGCCTCGCAGCGGCGCGTGATGAAGGAGAGCGCTCACTGGTATGCAGCCCTGCTGCAGACTTTCCAGGCTCGCTCGCGCTGCTGCTGAGTCCAGCGGAGGATGACGGGCGTCTGCTGGCTCTGCTGCTCCTGTCGCTACGCGCGGTCGGCGCAACCGGCAGAGACAGGCCAGATAGATGGTTCATTCTGTCCCTGTGCTTGCTTTCCCTCCCCAGAGGCCCAGTCCTGCCCTCATAGTGAGGGCCTGGGCTGGGCCTCCCTCGCCCCGATCGCTCGCTTCCTGCGCTGCTGATGGATCTTCCTGGCGAGCTTCCCCCTCCTCTTCTTCTTCTGTCCGGCGATGAGTAGCTTCTCTTTCAGGGATTTGCTGCCGCGGGGCTACCTGCGAAATCTGTGACTTGGGCGCGTTTTATTTCCAGTGGAAAGAATGGTAATATACATTGATATAAAGAAGTTGGCTGCCAGGTAGTCGCCCCGCTGGGTGCGTTTGTTGGAGGGTACGCTGATGGCCACTGGTGATTGGTGTCTCTTGCAAAAACCTGAGTTTCTTCGTGCATTACAAGCTCTCTCTCCCAAAGAGATTCGCCTGGTGATCGAAAAGCTCAATCTTCTTTTGATGGACCCCTATCCCGATGGCCACACGCGCTGTCAGGTACGCCATATGGGAATACCGGTCTATCGCTTACGTTGCGGGGTTTTTCGCATTTTCTATGCCCTGAAGCGTCCATATATCTATGTACTGGCTCTGCGCCGGCGCGATCAGGCGACCTACGACGGCGAGCTGGACGCTGCTGTCCCGGATGGGACGGCGGCCCTCGCGCTGGTGGCTGCCGCCGAAGGGGCCGCTAAGGAGGAGCGGCAGACGGCTGTGCAGCCGGCCCCGGCCTACTGGGAGCGCTGGCTGGCTCCTCAGCCGCCACCCAAGCGCCCACTGCCCGAGCCGATCACGCCCGAGCTGCTCAGCCGCCTGGGGGTGCCGCCGGCCTTTCATGCTCGCTTGCTGCCCCTGACAACTCAGGAGGACTTGCTGGATTGCCCAGGGGTGCCCGATGAGTATCTGCTGCTGATTGATCAACATATGTTTGAGCGGCCCCTGGTCTCGGTGCTCCAGCAGCCTGACTATCTCCTGAGCGATGTCGAGGATCTGCTGCGTTATCGCCAGGGGGAGCTGGTCGGTTTTTTGCTGCACCTCTCGCCAGAGCAGGAGACCTTTGTGCGGCGTGGCCTGCGCTCGGGTGGGCCAACGTTGCTCAAGGGGGGACCGGGCACAGGGAAGAGTATGATCGCGCTCTATCGCCTGCGGGCCGTCCAGGAGGAGCTGCGCCGTCAGGGACGAGAGGAGGCGCGCCTGCTGTTTACCACCTATACGAATGCTCTGGTGCGTTCATGTGAGCAGCTACTGCGTCAGCTGCCGGGGGTGGATCTGCGCTGTGTGGAAGTACAGACAGCTGATCGTCTGATCTTTCAGCTACTCAGCAGTCTGGGGGAGCCTCCCAGGCCGCTGACGCTCCAGGAGGAGCGGCAGCTCTTTGCGCAGGCCCTGGAGACGGTGCGCTTCACGGGGTCGCTGACCCAGCAGCGAGCGCAGCGTCAGGCGCTCTCTCAGCTCGGGGCGGAGTACCTGCGACGCGAGCTGACGCAGGTCATTCTGGCCCGCCGGATCTCTTCGCTGGAGACCTACTTGCAGGCGCCGCGCCCGGGCCGGAGGGTGGCTCTTTCGCCGTTGCAGCGCCGGGCTGTGTGGGCGCTCTATGAGACCTTCGAGGCTCTGGTGCGTCAGCTGGGCAAGGAGACCTGGCAGCAGGTGCGGGTCCGTGCGGCGGAGTGGGCCGCGGCTGGACGGCTCCCGCCTTGCTACGATGCGGTGCTGATCGATGAGGCTCAGGATCTTGATCCCGCGGCTCTGCGCCTGCTGGTGCTGCTCTGTCGCGATCCGCGGCTGCTCTTCATTACAGCGGATGCGAATCAATCGATCTATGGCAGCAGCTTTGCCTGGACGGAGGTCCATGAGTTGCTGCGCTTTCGCGGGCGTACCTCGGTCTTGACGATCAATTATCGCTCGACGCGCGAGATCGCCGAGGCAGCCCGGGCCTATTTGCAGGCCCAGGAGGCTGGCGAGTTGGAGAGGGAGTCGGGCGAGCGGCGCTATGTGCATAGCGGGCCGATGCCGGCCCTGCGACGCGTGGCTTCACGGGCTGAGGAGGTCGATCTCTTGCGGCGCTTCCTGCCGGCGGCGGCCCACGAGCTGCGGCTGGGGATTGGGGCCTGCGCAGTGCTGACGCCGACGGTGCAGGCCGGTCGGCTGCTGGCGGCGGATCTGCAAGCCCAGGGCCTGCCTGCCCGTTTTATGCGCAGTCATGAGCTGGACCTGGAGGCGGCGGGGGTGAAGGTGCTGACCCTGCAGTCGGCGAAGGGCCTGGAGTTTCCGGTGGTGGCCCTGGCAGGCTTCACTGATGGAAGCTGGCCGCGCAGCTCGCTGTCGGCCTTGAACGCCGAGGAGCAGAGCGAGCTGCAGGCCATCGATCGGCGGACCCTCTTTGTGGGGATGACACGAGCGATGCGGGCCTTGCTGGTGGTGGTGCCTTCGGAGGCGTCTTCACCTTTGCTGGAGGGCTTCGATGCCACCTCGTGGAACCTGGCCTGAGCCTGCACGGGGCCTGCGTCTGGCCCCGTGAGAAGACGACAAGTCGGCCCGGGGCGGCGGTTGCTGTATGGCGGGCAGTGTACTACAATACAACGAAAGACAGCCTGGTCTCGCTGTGGAGGGACGGCTGTCGGTAGTCTCCTGGAAGTGGGTTTCTCTGAAAATGATGTTGCCTGATGCGGTTGTTCCGGAATCGCAGCCTGCCCATGACGAGGGGCAGCCACCGGCGCACCTGGCGCGTGTCTACCAGCGGCTCCTGGAGGTCTATGGTGAGCCTGGCTGGCGGCCCTCTGGTGAACCGTTGGGGGAGCTGGTGGCAACGATTCTGTCGCAGCATACCTCGGATGCTAATTCGGAGCGGGCCTACAGGCAGTTGCGGGCCGCTTTCCCCTCGTGGGAGGAGCTGCTTGCTGTCCCGAGTGAACACGTGGCGGCGGTCATTCGCTGTGGCGGTTTGGCCAATCTGAAGGCGCGCCGCATTCAGGAGGTGCTGGCTGAGCTGATGCGCCGGCAGAAGGCTCAGATCCCACCCTCGCCGGCGGCGACTGAGACGGAGGGGGTGGAGGCTTTCCTGGCCGCCGAGCTGCAGCGCCGCCAGCCGTTGGAGGCCTGGGAGTATTTACAGCAGCTGCCGGGCGTGGGACCAAAGACGGCGGCCTGCGTGCTGTTGTTCGCCTTGGGCTGGCCGGTGATGCCGGTCGATACGCATGTGCATCGGGTGGCGCGTCGCCTGGGCTTGCTCGGGCCGAAGGTAAGCGCCGAGCAGGCCCATCTGCTTCTGGCTCAGATGACCCCACCGGCCTGGGTCTATCCCCTGCATGTCAATCTGATTCGCCACGGACGGCGCGTCTGCCTGGCCCAGCGCCCGCGCTGTCCTGGCTGCCCTTTGCTGAACGAGTGCCGCTATGCAGGCGGCCTGGTCGCCGAAGAGGAGACGGGGTCCGAGCAGGTCGCTGCCGATCCTTCTTCGGCGGAGGATCGCTAGCGAGTGCTTCAGGCTGCCGATGCCCTCCGACTTGGGCTTCGACTGGTCGAGGGAGGGGCGCAGCCGGGGGAGCGCAACACCGGCCCGCGCTGATAGCTGGATTCTATTTCAAGGAGCGAACTGATGGCGTCAGGCCAGGACTGGAGCCAGATTATTCATCAGAGCGAGAGCGAGCGCTTTGTGGGACGCGAACAGGAGCTGGCGCTCTTTCTGGAGGAGCTACGTCGCGAGCCGCCGCGCACGCTCATCTTTTATCTCACGGGCCAGGCCGGCGTTGGCAAGACGACGCTGCTGCGGCGCTTCCAGGCTCTGGCCCGTGAGCTGGGTTTTCTGGTCGCCGAGTGCGACGAGCGCCAGCGCGATGTGTTGGCCGTCTTAGGTCATCTGGCGGCCCAGTTCGACCAGCGCGGTTTGCGCTTCAAGGCTTTTGAGGAGCGCCATCGCCTCTACTACCAGCGTCTGCATGAGATTGAGTCTGATCCCCAGGCGCCGCGTGGCCAGGGGGGCCTGTCGGTGCGTATGCTGCTGCGCCTGGCCTTTGTGGCCGGCGAGATGCTACCGGTGGTTGGCCCCGCCTTTTCCTATCTGTCGCTGGAGGAGGTCGAGGAGCTGGCCAGCGAGTGGGGACGCTATCTGCTGCGTAAGCTGGGCAATCGTGAGGAGATCGAGCTGCTGCGCGATCCGGAGGAGGTTCTGAGCCAGCTCTTTTTCGCCGATCTCAATCGGGTGGCCGAGCGCTGGCCGGTGCTGCTCTGTCTCGATAATCTGGAGGCGACGCGCTCGACCCTCTTCTGGTGGCTGCTGCGTCTCCCCGAGTATAGGCCGTCAGGGCGTATCCGCCTGGTGCTGGCCGGGCGTGATCTGCTGGATAACGAGTGGGGCGTCTTGCGCGGAGTGACGCGCGTGATTCGCCTGGATGTCTTCACAGAGGAGGAGGCCGACGCTTTTCTGGATCTCTACCATGTGCGCGATCCGCTGCGGCGTCAGGAGATCATCGAGGTCTCGGGCCGACTGCCAGTCCTGATGAGCTGGCTGGCGGCGCCGCGTGAGGGTGGGGGGGCTTCCTATGCGGTGCTGCCTGCGGGGGATATGGTGGAGCGTTTTCTGCGCTGGGTGCATGATCCAGTCCTGCGGGAGGCGGCCCTGTTGGGAGCGCTGCCACGGGTGCTCAATCGCGATGTGCTGGCCTGCCTGCTGCGCTGCGCCCTGGGTGAGCAGGCTCCCCATGTAGAGCGAGTCTTTAGTTGGTTGATTGCGCTCCCGTTTGCCAGCGAGCGCGGCGAGGGTTGGCGCTACCATTCGGTGGTTCGACGCATGATGCTGGAGTATCTGCGCCGCCGCAGTCCGGTCGGCTATCGCGAACTACAGGATTGCCTGGCGGCCTTCTACCGCCAGCAGCTGGATGCGCTCTACACCCCTGGCCAGGAGCACTGGCAGGCGGCTCGCTGGCAGGAGGGGACGCTCAACATCCTCTATCATGGGCTGCTGGCCGACCTCCACAGCGGCTGGAACGCGCTGCTGAGCTGCTTTATGCTGGCGCTCTACCAGGAGCGCCGCTTTGCAACCCGCTTGGTGGAACTGGCCGCCCTGGAGGAGGTCCGCCGCACGCTGGAGCGTGAGCAGCGCGAGCTGTTGGAGCTGCTGCAGGCCGGGCTGCGGGCAATGGAGGAAGGCGATTGGGCAACGGGTTTGCGCCTCTTTGATCGGCTCTGCCAGATCGCCGAGCTGCCGCCACGGGCGCGAGCTGCCGCCTTCTTCTTCCGGGGGCGTGTGCAGCGCTATCGCCAGGCCTATACGGAGGCGCTCGCCGATCTCAGCCAGGCCATTGCGCTGGATGAGACGAATCTGTGGGCCTTTGTAGAGCGGTCGCGTGTCTTGCGCCGCCTGCGCCGCTACGCTGAGGCGCTGGAGGATCTGACGCGGGTGGTGACGCTCAATCCGTTTGATGCGCGTTCCTGGGCCAGTCGCGGCCAGGTCTATACCCGCCTGGGACGCTATGAGGAGGCACTGCAGGATTTTGAGCGCGCGCTCGCTCTGGACGAGGGCTATGTCTGGGCCCTGGTGCATCGGGCTGAGGTCTGTCGCCTGCGTGGCGCTTATGATCAGGCGCTGGCCGATCTGGAGCGAGCCTTAGCGATCAGCCCGCACGAGGCGCGGGCCTGGGGTGAGCGCGGTGAGGTCTGTCGCCTGTTGGGCCGCTACGAGGAAGCGCTGACCTGCCTTGATCAGGCTCTGGCTCTGCGATCAGACTATGCCTGGGCGTTGGCCTGCCGCGGCCAGGTTCTGGCTGCCCTCGGGCGTCGTCAGGAGGCCCTGACCGATCTGGAACGGGCGCTGACGCTGGATGCGACGCTGGAACAGGCGGCCCAGGCCCGGACGGCCTTGCTGGCCGGGGAAGAGGCGCCTGCTATCTCGGCTACTGTCACTCAGAGACTGGATACGGCTCCCACGCAGCCGCTGCCGCCGATGGAGGAGAGGTCACAGACGCGCTCGACGGGCGAGGAGGAGGCTCCCGCCGGGCCGTCATCTGCCTGAGCGAGCGCGCGCTGCCCTGCTCCTGTATGGGGGCGCGTCCCGGCTCAGGAGGCCTCGGTTTTATCGGCGGATCGCTGGGTGGCTGCCTGCTCGCCGTCGTTCTGGTCGCTCTCCGTCTCTGGCACTGGCAGCCCAAGCAGGCGCATGATCTTGAGGGCGTTGGTGGTGGGGCAGGGACCGGGCCGCAGGCGGTAGTCAAAGATCATCTCTCCATCACGCACTTCCTCGCGAAAGTGATAGTTGTTGATCCCCGCTATTTCTTGGGCGAGCTGGGTCAGGTCGAGATCATGGGTGGCCACCAGGCCAGCGCAGCGCCGGCCCGTGGTGGCGAGGGCACGCAGGTAGGCCCGGCTGCCAATGCGCCGCTCGCGGTTGTTGGTGCCGCGGAAGATTTCGTCGATCAGAAAGAGCAGGGGCGCCGGAGACGGACGTTCGGCTGTGTCCAGTAGGGCGCGCAGGCGGCGCACCTCGGCGTAGAAGTAGGAGTAGCCTTCGGTCAGGGCGTCGCTGATGCGGCTGCAGGCGAAGAGGCGCAGGGGCGTCAGGCGCAGACGGACGGCGTCGACAGGGGCGCCAGCGTTGGCCAGGACCAGGTTAATGCCGACGGTGCGTAGGAAGGTGCTTTTGCCGGCCATGTTGGAGCCGGTGATGATGGCGATGCTCCCGATCTGGCGCAGGGTGAAGTCGTTGACGACTTTGCTGGCGGGCGGCAGCAGGGGATGGCCCAGGCCCTGGCCTTCGTAGAGGAAGGGCGTCCCGGCTTCGGCGGGCGGGATGAACTCAGGCAGATGGTAGTCGGGGTTGAGGTCGGCAAAGGTGGCCAGGGAGCAGAGCGCCTCTAGCTCAAACCAGGTCTCTAGCCAGCGTGGCAGGTGCCGCAGCAGGCGGGCTTTCCAGGCTTCCAGACGCAGGGCAATGATGAATTCCCAGGGGGTGACGAGATGGAGCAGCAGGGTCAGGAGCAGGTTCTGGCCAAAGGAGGCCAGGCTGAGCAGGAGCGAGAGACGATGCAGGGCCTGGGCCGGGCTGAACTGGGGGCTTTCGCTCGGGCTGAAGGGGTGGCAAAGCTGCTGTAGGTGAGGCTGCTGTGGGAAGCGACGCCGTTCGAGGTAGGCGAAGATGGCGCTGAGCTGGGCGCAGGCTCTCTGCAGCTCAAAGGCTTCGTCGAAGAGGTCGCCGGTATCGCCGCGTCGCAGCAGGAAGAAAAGGATGCTCAGGGCGGCGCCGAGCAGCCACCAGGGCGGCAGGTGGAGGGTGAGCTGCCCGGCCAGGAGCAGCAGGGTGAGCAGGTTGAGGCTGCCCATGAGGGTGAGGTCCTGCCTGAGCCGCTCTTTGGGCGACTCTTGCCGGAGCTGACGCAGAAGCTGGCTGCCGCGCGCGAGGCCGCTGGCTCCGCCGGCAAGGTGGGCCTCGATCTGGAGCCGGTTGCGGAAGAGACGCAGAGGGGTCAGCTCGCCAACCAGGGCTTGCCGGCGCTGGATGGTGGCCAGGTCGGGAGCTTCCTCGAGGAGCCAGCTCTTGAGTAGCAAGGCTCCCTCGCGGGTGATGGCGGTGTTGAGGAGACGGTGGAGCGAGCGCGGCCCGCTGATGTCGAGGTCGAGGTCGAAGGGATGGGTGGCATCGCTGTCGTAGAGGTCGCGCCCGCCGGGGAGAGGAGCGATGGCCTGCCAGTCGACGAGCAGGCGCGCTTGCTGGTCGTGGAGCAGGCGCGAGAGGAGCCGCAGGCGGCTGAGGTGGCTTTCGAGGCGCCGGTGCTGGGCGACAAGGAAGCTGAAGAGGATCAGGCCAAGGGCGAAGCTGAGGAGACCGAGCCACCAGCGCAGAGCCAGGCCGAGGGCGAGGCCGCTGATCAGACCAGCGGCGAAGACGAAGACGCGCAGCCATGAGTAGCGATTGCTGCGCGCGTCCAGGTGGGTAATGCGCCGCTGCAGGCGCTCCTCGTGTCGCTGCAGCGCCCGCAGACGGGCGGCTTTGTCGGGATGCATGGGCGATGCTCCTCTCTATCTGTCAGGGTTGTGGTGCCGCGGACTCGACCTCGACGCGCGCCGTGGGCCGGGCCAGGCCAGGTCAGACAGAGGTGGCTGGCTGGCTCGGGACCGGCGGGCGTGGGTCGGTGCAGGGGAGGGGAGGCGCGCCGCGGCCGTGGGTCAGCCTGGGCGCGCTTCCCGTTTGATCAGATGATAGCGCGTCTGGCAAGAGGAGCATAGGGGGAAACCACCTGGGAGGGCTGGGGAGGGCCGGGCCGAGTCGGGCGGAGGGAGTGCGTTGCCAGAGGGGCGGGCTGGCTGAGAAAGAGATCCCTGTCCTCGCTCAAGGGCAGGGATCTCAGCAACGAAGAGAGGAGGCCGGGAGGTTGTTCGTTCGCCAGGAACGCGCTGCAAGGGGCGGGCGTCCCTGCCCAACCTGTTGAGCTGTGGTTGCTGGCCCTCCCGTTTGCTTAGGGCCGGGTATCAGGGCAGGGCGGGCCTGACTATGGCCCGCTGGTGCCGGGAATAGGAAGAAGGGTCTCGCGGCCATCGCGGTCTGTGATGACGACGCCAATGCCCGCCCGCGGAGCCAGGCGCCACCAGTGACGGATCTCTTCTTCATCGGTGGTGGCACAGGCCAGCGTGGGGACACGTGGGTGTGGCGCGCTGCAGCTCGGGCGCTCGCAGGCACAGCGCCCGTCGGGAAGACGCTCGTAGAGGGGCACGACGCGCCAGCCGTGCCGCGCGTAGGACAGGGCGTAATCCAGTAAGCGGCTCCTGTCGATGACGACGTGTCGTTCCAGGTAGGTCGCCATTGGCCGGCTCCTTTGCTCGGGCGAGGCAATCAGCCAGTCTGTCAAACCAACATACGAGACGATGATCAGATTAAGACCCACGTGTGGGTTACTCTGTCTCTTCTCTGCTCCTTCCTTTCGGTTCGCTCAGGCTGTCTTCCTGCGGGAGGAGAGACCGCCCGCTGGCGTGGCGCTCGCTACCCCGCTGACCGCCCGCCCGGGCTTCCCCGTCCCGTCCCACACCGGCCTCTCCGGCGGAGCCCCCACTCCGCCGGAGCCGGTGGGTGCAGCCTTCCAGTAACCAGAAGGATTACTTATATTGTACGTGATGCTCCAAATATATGTTTGTCGATATATGGCCGCTGCTGATAGTGCTGCTCGCTGGCTGACAACCTGGGAGGCACTGGTTGTGGAAGGGTGCACTGGGGCAATCTTCGGCTCATGTGGCCCTTGTGCGGGGCCGCTTCGAAACCCGGCGAGTGCTCCCGGGAAATGCGGTCAGATTCTGACCGCATTGACCTCTGGACGTGGAGCTTCTGCCTGTGGTATACTCGAAAATGCGATGCTGCCTCTTCGAAACTCGCCCCTTGCGGTTTGCAGAGGACGAGTTTCGAGAAAGGTCGTGGGACGATATGTTCTGCGCGCGGGGGAAGGAGGGAAACGAGCCTCTCAGACGCCAAAAATGGGGCCTCAATCGTTCGTGGATGGTGAAGCACTATCCCTGACCTCTTTCTGCCGCCCGCGGTTGCAGAGGGGACGATCCGGGAGAGGATACTGAAAGACCTATCTGCACTTTTGCTATCACTTTGCCGCTTTTTGACGAGTTGCAGAGGGGACGATCCGGGAGAGGATACTGAAAGCTTGATCTATTTCATGTATGAAGAGACTATCTGTATGGTTGCAGGGGGGACGATCCGGGAGAGGATACTGAAAGTTGAAGGAAGAGTGCCGCAAAGGAGGGGCGTGGGTTGTTGCAGAGGGGACGATCCGCGCGAGGATACTGAAAGGGGCAGGCCGGATTATCTACCAACGATAATTCGGCAAGTTGCAGAGGGGACGATCCGAAGGAGGATACTGAAACGCGATACGTGGTATACTACAAGATAGTGAGAAGTGAGAGGCAATACTGATTTGACTGGCACACGCGCGGATCGTTGTCCGCTCCTGACCGCCTGGCCGCTCCCGTGGCCATAACCAGGACTGGGCCAGACGACGCTACACTGCCCTGCCTTGCTCTGGCCAATAGCCCAGGCTCCCGGCTGCTCCATCCTACACACTCGCGCAACTGAAACGACAGCTGAGCAGCTCAGCCAGCAGCCACCAGGAGAGGAGACGATGGCGAACCAGGCTCTGCCCCTCTCGTTCGCCGGCTAACTGCCTCGGGCAGCGCCAGCCAGCCGCCTCTGTCTGCCTGCCTCTCTGTCTCTCTATCTATCTCTGTCTATCTATCTGGCTGTGCTCGTATGCGAGGCCGGGGAGGGCTTTCGTCTATGACACGCGATCAGGGGCCTGGCGAGGATGGGCGGCAACAGGAGGGAACAGGCAGCCGCATCGGCAATTATCGCTTGCTGCGCCGCCTCGGACGCGGCGGCTTCAGTACCGTCTATCTGGCTCGCCATCTGATTCTGCAGTCGCGCCCCCCCGTGGCCCTCAAGCGCTTGCTGACACCCCTCGATTCTCCACGCGCGCGCTCCCTCTTTATCGATGAGGCCCGCTTGCTGGAGCAACTGCGCCATCCCCATATTCTTCCGCTCATCGACGCTGGCATCGATGACGAGGGCTTCCCCTATCTGGTGACGCTCTACGCCGCCGGCGGCTCCCTGCGCGCTCGCTTGCAACGCGCCAACGGGCGCCCCCTGCCCCTGGAGGAGGCCCTGGCGATCGTCGCTCAGGTCGGCTCGGCCCTCCACTACGCCCACGAGCGCGGCGTGATCCATCGCGATCTGAAGCCGGAAAATGTGCTCTTCACGGATCACGGCGAGGCCCTGCTGGCCGATTTCGGTATTGCCTTCTTGCTCGGCTCGCGCAGCCTGGAACAGGCCAGCGTGAGCGGCACCCCCGCCTATATGGCGCCCGAGCAGTTCCGCGGCCAGGTCTCCCGCCAGAGCGATCAGTACGCCCTGGCCTGCCTGACCTATGAGCTGACGACCGGCCACCGCGTCTTTGAAGATCACGATGCTCTGGTGCTGATGTATCGCCATACGCAGGAGGAGCCACGCCCTCCGCGGGCCTATAATCCGCATCTGCCCGCTCCGATCGAGGCGGCGATTCTGCGCGGCCTGGCTAAGGAGCGCTCCGAGCGCTATCCCGATGTGCTGAGCTTTGTGCGGGCCTTGCATGCTTTCCACCCCTTCGGCGGCCCCGGCCCCGATCTCGGAGCAACCGCGCTGATGACCGGCGTTGACGATGAAGAGGGGAACGATCCCGCCGCGGGCCTGGGGGACGATCCCGGCGGCAATGGCTCGCTGTGGGATGCGGCTGAGGATGTGCCGGGGACGGTCTGGCGCGAGGGCACTCGCCGGGCGTCACTGTGGCCGGCGGCCAGGCAGGAGGAGCCTCCTCCACAGGCGGAGATGACTGGTAGCGGAGAGCTGGCGACGCGCTCACTGACTCCCGATTGGGCCTGGGCCGCCCCTGCTGCTACTGGCCCCGGCTCGGACGAGTGGGAGGCCGAGCCGCGCTGGACTCCTCCCGACCCGGGCTACGGGGCGACGGTGCTTCCCCCGGCTCCAGGACCCGGCCAGTTTGAACGGCAGACCGGTTCTGCGCTTGCCTCGTCGTCCGCTCCGGCTGACGGCCCTGCTATTATTGCCCTGCCGCGCCGCGCGCGCCAGGCGTCCGCTGCGCCTGCACAGCGCAACCGTCCGTCGCGCAGCCCCTCGGTCTCGCGCTCGGGACCGGGCACGGGGAGCGCTCCGACGGCCCTGGCGGCCTCCGCGCCGGCAGCCTCCGCACCCGTTCGCGCTGTGGCGGGATCGGCTACCTGGCTGCCGTGGCTCGCGGCCCGGGCCTTCTCGCGCCTGGGCCTGACAGCGCTGGCCCTGCTGCTGGTGGCAGTCCTGTCGCTGACGCTGCTGCCGCTCGGCCTGGGCCTGCTGCATCCCTCGGCCACCGTGACGCTGGTACCGGCCACCCATACGCTGCAACGCACCTATACGCTGAGCGCCCGCGTCGGCGCCCAGGCCGATCCCGCCCGCCTGGTCGTCCCCGCCCGCCTGCTCTCAACACCCCCACAGGCTCAGTCGCGGACGGTGACCGCCTCCGGTCAGGCTTCAACTCCCGGTACCCGCGCCCAGGGTGTGCTGACGTTCTATAATGGAAAATTTATTCCGCAGTCCGTCCCCAAGGGTACTACTGTTACTGCTTCCAATGGAGTAAAGGTCTCTATCGATGCTGATATTTCGATACCTGCTGGAAATCCTCCAAATTTCGGACAGATAAGTGTTAGCGCACACGCAGTCAATGCTGGTTCTGCTGGTAATATCAAGGCTCTTGCGATTAATCAGTTCTGCTGCACTTCTGATGAAACTATCACTGTGAAGAATCTCCAGCCTTTCACCGGCGGGCAAGATCCGCAGAGCTACACCTTTGTTCAGCAGAGCGACATCGATAACGCCGCGGCGGCGCTCACTCCCTCCCTCGTCCAGAGCGCCCGCACCGCCTTCGCCAGCCTCAAGAGCAGCGGCGAAGAGAGCGTCGCTGCTCCGCAGTGCCCTCCCCAGGTCAACAGCGACCACCGCGCCGGCGATCGGGCGACCAGCGTCACCGTTACCGTCACTGTCAGCTGCAGCGGCCTTGTCTACGACCGCAACAGTGTCATCACCCTCGTCACCGCCCTCCTCAACGCCGACATCGCCCGCAGCTACGGCAGCGGCTACCATCTGACGCAGCCCGTTCAGACACAGATCAGCGCCACCCGCGCCGGCGACCAGAGCGCCGTCCTCACCGTCCAGGCGCGCGGCACCTGGCGCTATCAGTTCAGCCCGAGCCAGCTCGACACCCTCAAAGCACTCATCGCGGGCCGCGATCCCGAGCAGGCTCGCGCCCTCCTGCGCCGTCAGCCGGGCGTCGCCGACGTCACCCTCAGCCTGGCCCTCGGGCAGAAGACCCTGCCCACCGATCCCACACGTATCACAGTCAAAGCCACTCCCTGAGCGCCGCCTGCCTCGCCTGCCCACGTCCTCGCCACCAACAAGACAAGCGGCGCCCGGCATGCCCTGCCTCATAGCAGGCACACCGACGCCGCCCGCAATCCAGACGTGCTCTCCCGCGCGCCGGCCCACTCCCGGCGTCGCTCGCCTCTAGAGACGATTCAGGGCGATCTGCGCCAGGCTCTGCTCAAGATCAAGCTGGCGATGACCCGGGCTGAGCGCCTCGACTACCAGCACCGTGTTGTCCTTGAGCACCGTCAGCAGCGTCTCCTGCCCGAAAGAGGAACTGCGCTGCGTCTGAAAAGCCGCGTCGCCCAGGCTGACCGTCGCCGTCTGCCGGCTCAAGTCGAGGGCCGCGCTCTTGGCCTGATTGTAGAACTGCTGGGCGCTGGCAGTATCGGCGGCAATAGTCAGCGCCAGCGAGGCCCGCGCCACGTGGCTGTCCGAGGACGAGGTGTAGAGGCACTCGCTCACCGTGGCGTTCTTCGGCTTGCTCACCACCTCCTGCGGCTGCGACCGTACTGCGGCACCCAGTACCTGACGGGCTTCATCCGCCGTGATCAGCGAGCAGGCCGAGGTCGTGGTCGCCACTTGCTTGCTACTGCCACAGGCAGCCAGCAGGAGCAGAGAGAGGCCAACCATCAACAGTAGAGCAGCCTTGCGGGGGAAACGTCTTCCACGCATCGAAGCACACACTCCTTTTTTCTGACACTGCACTCTACAATCCACAATCGACAATCCGCCATCGCCAGAACCAGAATCAGAAAGCCAGCCAGCCGGACGGCGCGCCACCTGGCCTCACCGTCGGCTACTGTCAACCACGCTCCACTTACACCTCCTTTACTGCCCCTACCCAAAAGTCAGGCGGCTCTCCATGAAACAGACTGCTTCGCTTAGCAGCTTTCTTGCGGCTGGGACCCCTCTGCCTCCTCTGGTAGCTCTTCTATAAGCTCTGGGGAGGCAATGCCAAGCGTCGACGCCAGCTTGCCGAGGGTCAGTGTCGTCACGTAGCGGTATGGGTTGCGATATACCCGCAAAATCGTGCTGTAGCTTACTCCTGAAGCTCTGGCCAGCGATTGTGGAGAAAAGCCATGCTTCTCGGCGATCTCTTTCAGCTTTAAGCGCAACACACTGATTCCCCTTTCCAGGTCATACACCTGAACCTCTAAAACCAAGCCGCCTTCTTTTGTTCGTTGGGATACAGTAGAGCTACGTGATGAAAGATACAACAATTTATTGTTAATGACTAGAGTGTTTGTAATGGTACTGTTAGAACAGCGACATTTGAATGGCGATTTTAAAATGACAAATACCAGAATAAGCGGGAGGAGAGAAAGGGCCTGCCGCTCTGCCGCGTCCTCCGCGAGGGAGGGAAACGAGGGAGTGAGAGGCGGTCAGGCCCTCCAGATTGGGGGAGGAACAGTTAGGAAGATGGGAAAGAGAATCTGCTGCGTGGCTGATAGCGGCGAGGGGGGCGGGCGCGTTTGGGAGGTGCCCCTGGGGGCGTCTCCTCATCGGGCAGAAACTCGATCAGCGTATGAGCCTGCACCCCCAGCGCCGTGGCGATCTTGACCAGCGTACGCAGGTTCACCTGAGCGTAAGGATCGCGGAAGATCCGGCGCACGGTGCGATCATTAAGATTGGCGGCCTTGCAGAGAGCGGACGGCGTGAAGCCCTTCGCCTCAGCAATTTCTCTGACGCGCAGTCTGAACACGATCAGCTCCTTCCTGGGCAGCAAGGTCGGCCACTGTTCCGGGACGGCCACGATAGGTACAGGTGTGCATATGACCAGTGCGAACGGGCGTCTTGTGAGGGCGCACCATCGACAGGTTGAGCTGTGCCATTTCAAGAATATCTTCGGCAGGTCTAAAGAGGATTTTCACGATCAGCAAGCGGACTTTTCTCCCTACAAACATCCGCGACACCTCGGACTGGCTCCTTTCAGAGCAAAGCAGAACAAAACTAGCAGACAATCGATCCGTTGACTGCGCGGTAGATGGCAGAGTGTGGCAAAACGCGCTCAGCGTGCCAGCGCCCTGCGTCGGGTCTTCCCATCGCAAAGGCAGAGTGCATGCTTGTGCGACTCTGGCGCATTCGGATAGAGAGAACCCTCCTATCTCTATGGACGAGGAGTGAGGGAAAAATTCAAGCATGGATTAGATGGGTGAGTATCTCCGGGAGCCGGCCAGCCAGGTCTCAGCTGCGTTCGCCTCGTCGGGCGCATCGTCGAAGGGATCAGGGCAGCGGTAGAGATGCCGAAGGCCCGCGCGACTTTCGCCCGCGTCGAGAGATTTGCTTCTTTGTATGAATTGCAAAGGATGTCCTTGATCGTGCGCAAGTTGCCATCGGCAGCTCGGGAGAGCGACGACATGTGAAAGCCCCGAGCCTCGGCAACCTCTCTGACTTTTAACCGTACCATTGGCCATCTCTGTCCTTTCAACCCGGCTTCCTGTGCGTCAGGCGTGTCGCCACACCCAGCTATACCTGGGGTGATGCTGGCGGCTGATCCTCGTCGGGTACATCTTCGATCAGCTCATGGGAAGGGACGCCGAGGGCCTTGGCCAGCTTCTCGATGGTCTTGATCGAGACCTCGCGGAAGGGATCGCGCCAGATCTGCTGGATCGTCTTGTAGTTCACGTCTGAGATGCGCGAGAGCCGCGACATGCTGACGCCTTTTGCCTGAGCGACCTCCTTAACGCGGAGACGAATCATACGCTTGACCTGCCTT
Organism: Thermogemmatispora aurantia; assembly: GCF_008974285.1. Classification (GTDB taxonomy): domain Bacteria; phylum Chloroflexota; class Ktedonobacteria; order Ktedonobacterales; family Ktedonobacteraceae; genus Thermogemmatispora; species Thermogemmatispora aurantia. The sequence continues at coordinate 147,158 of NZ_BKZV01000008.1, forward strand.
ACTAGACCCGTAGTCAGTAAGGTGATTGTATCAGAGTACCAGGGTTGACAAAACTGCGTCCGTAATGGTAGATTCTAATACACCACCATTCTAGAGGTGGTGAACAAACACAGGAGAGAGGAGACCAGCATGAGTGGCAGTGAGATTGCCCGCCTGCGGCGTCAGCTAGAGGCCGAGTATCTGGCCGGGCGCTGGGCCTTGTATGGGTTAGCGTGTGGCTGGGCCAAGCACGAGTATATTCAGCGGCGGCTGCGCAACATGGAGGAGTACCAGAGCAAGCTGGCTCAGCTTGTTGGGCCGGAGCGGGCCGCGGCCATCGTCTGTGAAGTTATTGACGACGTACGTGACAGGGATCGAGAGCAGCAGGCGCCTGGCCAGGCGGCGAGTGAGAAAGTGGCGCTGGAGGAGAGAGAGGGCGAAGTAGGGATTGAGGAGAAGGCGCGGCTGAATGGAAATGGTCTCAATGACGGTGGTGCTGGTGCCGGGCAGCCGCCTGTGGAAGAGCCGACCGCTCTCGACGACGGGGAGCGTGAGCCGATCATCAAGAAAACCCTCTGGCTCCTGGCCTATCGGCACAGCGAAGAAGAAGCTGACATGATCTACCTTTTCTATGCGGTCAGCGACGAGGAGGCCAAGATCATTGCCGAGCTGAAGATGGAGCAGGGCGGGCGTCACTGCTGTCTCCTTATGCTCCGCAAGCTGCCGGCGGGCTTTGGCGTCCCCTATGGGCGCTATCGTGGCTGCATCCACGTTCGCTCGGACGGCAGCATTATCGAAGGTGACTATCTCAAGATGCGGACCACGGCCCAGGACTGAGCGCATCCGGAGCCGGAAGGGAGCGCACAAATGCCAGATACTTCTCTCTTCATCTAACTACCGAGTGGTCCGCTTGCCTTTCTGCCTTTTTGAGCGCAGGATGGCCGGAGGGGAGGGTGCTGCCCGCTCGCTCTCTCTCCGGCCATCCTTCTTATAGCCATAGGGTCTAAGGAAACTACAGACCTCAAGCAGCAACCAGTCCTTCAGACCAAGCAGGCCAGACCATCCGCCTGCCCGGAGCGGAACCCCCCCACGTGCTTCTCCGTACCGGCCCGCTTCCCGACTGGATTCTCGTGATAGTTGCTCAACCCAACCATTGCCGTCGGCGGTCAGGATGGGGTATATATACCTCTAAACGAGCATCGTGCCGAGTGCATTCTCACCCCGAGCAGCGTGCCTGAGTGAGAAGCGGGGGGACGTTCCCCGAGCAAGCACGCCATCCCGATGGTGCCGCTGTCGTCGCCGAAGCGAACCTGGAAGAGCAGGAACCACTGAACCACTGAACCACTGCCCAGAGCCAGCTATCCAGCAAGCGAGTCGAGTTTGAGCCGAACAGAGGACAGGAGAAAGCGACAGTGAGCGAACGAGAGCGACAGGTAGGCGCCTTTATCCAGGGACTCCTCATCGAGAAGCAGTGTGACTATGACGCCTTTTATCACCTTACCTTTCTGCTGCGCAGCAGCGTCCTGCTGCCCGTCTTCAGCAGTGCCTCCAGGCTAGGAGGCTCACAGAGCAAGCTGGGGAGCCAGCTGCAGGTAGGGAAGAACTACCATCTCCTGCTGCTCATCCGACCGCGGCAGCTCAAATACCGCGGGCCGGCAGAGAGTGCCAGGGCTGATGCTGGTAAGCCCGGGCTAGCGGCTCTGGCTCTGCGGCAGATTGCACGCGATGCCCGGGGGGTTTCAGGCGAGCGGATCATACTGCAACACCATCCCGTCTCGGGGCGCATTGTTGATCCTGACTGGGAATGGGAGCAACAGCGCTACATCCTGGTCGAGACGGCGGTTGGCAGGGCAGTACTCAATCGCAAGGCGGCGGAGGATGACCTCAAGGGCAAAGGAGGCGAGCTAGCCGTGGGGGGTCTACTGGAGTGGGAGCTGTGGCGCAGCGAACTCCTTGCCCTTCTCGATAGCGCAGGGGGGCCAGCCTAGCCCGTGGCCGGGGCTGTCTTATCTGGTCGAAGCAAGCCACCGCCGGTGTCGGGAGAAGAAAGTGGAGCGGCGTGGAGTGAAGCGAAGCGAAGGAGTCAGCGGCACGGGGGGCCGTCCCTGCCTTTGCAGCCGGAAAGCGGACGTCTGCTTTACAAAATGTGGACGCCGGCGATTGCGCGCACCGCGAAGGTAGTGTACAATGTATCAGGTTCAGGCGAAAAGGCCATTTCTTGGGACATGCGAGGGTAAGGCTGATGAGACAGGCAGATGGCTCAGAGCTGCTCGGTGCAGGCGATCCACGTGCAGAAGAGATCGGCGTTATCTACGTTGCGCCTACTGATGAGCGAAAAGATGTACTAACGGCGATTCTGACCCAAGAGAAGCTTGGACGCAAGCAGATTGCCATTGTACTGCCGGAGCAGAATCGCGCCTTCCAGCGCCGCGTTGATTTCGAGGTGCTCAAGATGCGGCGCAACCCGCAAGCTCGCCTCATCTTTATCGCCCCACCGCGTTCAGAGCCAGCGGAGTACGCGCGCCAGCGGCGCTTTCCGGTCTACTCATCTCTCGACAACTACGTGCGCTCATTGCAAGATATGTGGGAAGAGGGCAAGGCGGAAGAAGGTCAGGGGCCGGCCTGGTCGCAGCGCCTGCGTCGTCTCCTGCGGCTGCGCGGGGGAGAGAGCAAGCCGATTGGAACCGCCGCCGAGCCGGTGCGCCAGCGGCCACACTTGGAGGGAGAGACTCCAACCAGGAAGGCGGAGCCTGGGGCAGGTTCTGCCCCACCTGAACCAGTGGAATCAAGTTCCAGAGGCCGATCAGCGGGGAGTGCAGCAGCGGCGGGTGCGCTGGCAGGAGCCGCGGCGGGCTTAGGCTGGGCCGTGCTGCAGTCAGAGCGGGAGCAAGCGGCCAGCAAAGCAAACGAGGAGCGCAGCCCCGCTGAGCTAGGGACGCTGGACGACGAGGAAGAGCTGCCGCCCGTTGAGAAAGCAGGAGCGGGCGCGCCATCTTCTGCGGTCCCACCATTGCCGGAGGGCAAGAACCAGCAGCAGGGGGCGACGCCTGGCGCTGTTGTCGAAGCCGGGGCCGCAGGAGTTGCTGGAGCGGCTGCCGCTCAGGCCGATGAAGAGGCCCAACAGCAGCAACAAGAGGGGACAAGGGCGAGAGCTGTGCCGCCGCGCTCGCCAGCAAGCGGAGCGGGACCGGGCATCATTCAATTCCCCCATTCACGGCGGATCACGGCCAAGCTGCCAGTGGCGAGCAATGCCTACACACCCGAAGCCGAGCCAGCGCGCCGGGGCAGCTCATCACCGTCAGACAGAGGAGCAGCCTTAGGGGCCGGGGCTCTGGCCGGTGCAGCTGCAGGTGCGGCCTTCGCCGGAGTGGGAGCGGGAGCCAGCGGGGGAGGAAGTGGCACCGGCGGCGCTGCGGGAGCAGGAGCAGGTGCAGGCAGCGTGGTGCCGCCGAGCGGTGTTTCGACACTGCCCCCGCCGCTGACACCGCTGCGCCAGCGGGGGACGAGGCAGCGACGACGGGGGCCATTCTGGCTGGCACTGGTGGCGATTCTGTTAGTACTGCTACTGATCGGTTGTGGAGCGCTGGCAGCGGTGAATCCGAAGCTGCTGGGGCCGGTGGCGGCCATGATGCCCTTTGGGACGCCAGGGGCGACGGTGACGATCACGCCGGCCAGCGTCGACCTGAAGAACCAGTACCTGATCACCGGGGTGACGGGCCAGCCAGATGCGGCCCAGCGCGAGATCCAGGCGCGGGTGCTGACGGCGACTCCAGTGGCGCAGACGAAGACAGTGCCAGCGACGGGGCACGGTCAAACGCCCGGCGTGCAGGCCAGGGGAACGATTACATTCATCCATACAGGCAGTACCTGGGAGACCGTCGTCAGCGGGACGACATTTACATTGCAGAACGGGCTCAAAATCGTCACCGACGCCCGCGCTGATCTTCCTCCTCAACCCAGTCCATCCCAGCCTGTCTCCAAATCCGTACCGGCCCATATCGTCCAAGCCGGAAGCGTCGGCAACCTGCCTGCTGGGGTGATCAGTAATCAACCGTGCTGCGGCGCTACCGACATCTATGCCACCAGCAGTGCCTTCACCGGTGGGCAGGACCCACAGAGCTTCACCTTTGTCCAGCAGAGCGACATTGACAACGCCGCCAACCCGCTCAAGGCCAGCCTGGCCCAGCAGGCCCAGCAGCAGTTCCAGCGCCAGATCCGGCCCGGCGAGCAGCTCATCAGCCAGCCCAACTGCAGCACCAGCGTCAAGAGCGACCACCAGGCCGGCGACCACGCCAATAGTGTCACCGTCACCGTCTCGGCCAGCTGCAGCGGAGAAGCCTTCGACAAACAGGGAGCCTTGCGCCTCGGCGCCAGCCTCCTCAGCCAGGAGGCCGGCAAGAGACTGGCAGCGGGCTATGCCCTGGTGGGTCAGATCATCACCACCATTGACGGGGCTACACCCATCAGCAAAGGCAGCATCTCGATCACAGTGACCGCCGAAGGGCGTTGGGCCTACCAGTTCGACGATGCCGCCAAAAAGCGCCTGGCCCAGCTCATCGCCGGCAAGTCGAAGAGCGAGGCCCTGCAGCTCTTGCAGCGGCAAAGCGGCGTCAAAGAGGCCGACATCGCCATCTTCCACGGAAGCGATCGGCTGCCGAGCGATGCCAACCAGATTGCCGTGACCATCGGCAACGTGAGCGGGCTATCGCCGGCCCCCAGCGCCAGCATCGGGCCGGGGCCGACCAGTTCGCCCACAGCGGCACCGACCGCGCCCAGTCCCGGCAACACCCCAACCTCTGGCAAAGGCTAATCGAATCGGCCCAGGCGACTCGGGCAGCCCGCTGCAGTGTCAGCACTGGGCCATCATCGTAGGAAAAGTTCGCAGTAGAAAGGCATACTATTCTCAATCCAATTGCCTGAGAGCAAGAAACGTGGCAGCGAGACGAACCGGGGAGGGCTTCGTCTATGGGACACAGCAAGGAGCCGGGGAAGCATCAGGAGACTGGCCTCTCCCTCCTGGGCGACTATGAACTCATCCGCCGGCTAGGGCGTGGCGGCTCCAGCACCGTCTACCTGGCCCGGCACCGCTTCCTGAGCCGCTGGTCGCTGGTCGCCCTCAAACGCCTCCAGACCCCGCTCGACTCAGCCGAGGGACAGGCCCAATTCAAGGCCGAGGTCCGCCTCCTGGAGGGACTGAGCCATCCCCACATCCTTCCCCTGCTCGACGCCGGCCTGGACCAGGAAGGTTGCCCCTACCTGGTGACCCAATACGCCGCAGGTGGCTCGCTGCGCCAGCGGCTACGTCAGGCTGACGGACAACCCCTCCCGCTGGCTGAAGCGGTAGCGATTCTGAGCCAGGTCGGGGCAGCCCTGCAGTATGCTCACGAGCGCAGCATCATCCACCGGGACCTCAAGCCGGAGAACATCCTCTTCGCCGCCGATGGCCGTGCCCTGCTGGCTGACTTCGGCATCGCCCTGCAACTCGGCTCGCGCAGCCTGGAGGCCGCCAGCCTGAGCGGCACCCCAGCCTACATGGCCCCTGAGCAATTCCGTGGGCAGGTAGGACGCGAAAGCGACCAGTACGCCCTGGCCTGTATTGCCTACGAGCTGTGCACGGGGCGGCACGTCTTTGCCGAGCAGGACCCGCTCGTTCTCATGTACTGCCATACACAGCGGGAGCCGGAGCCGCCACGGCGCCTCAACCCGCAGCTACCGCCGGCGGTAGAGGCCGTCATCCTGCGTGGTCTGGCCAAAGAGCGCCACGAACGCTATCCCAGCGCAAGCGCCTTCGCGACGGCCCTGGCGGCCAGCGCGGAAGATAGACCAGGGTGGCCAGGAGGAAGCAGCCAGCCCAGGAAAAGCACCATCTGGGGCGAAGAAGAGGAAGAGACCAGAGCAAGCGAGCATAAGCGAGAAGGCGGTTACCCAGCCGATCCTCTGCTCCAGCTTCCCACTCGCCGGCTGCTGGCCCAGGGAGAGCTGGCAACGCCCGCCATACCTATGCCCAGACCAGAGCAACCAGCCTCATGGCAACGCTTCCCACAGCTGCGCCGTCTGCAGGCGCAGCGAGGAGAGAGAGGGAGAGACAGCCAGACGAAAGCGGTAATGACTCCCCAGCACCAGAGGCTCGGGAAGGTTGTCAGCCCCGCGTCCCCAATGCCACCAGCAGCCCCTCCTCACAAGACGGTTCGCATCGGCCCAAGACGGATCACCCAAGCCCAAGTGGCGCATCCCAGGGATCGAAAAGGCCACTGGCGCTGGCTGGCCCCGCCAATAGCCCTGCTGCTCCTGCTCCTGGTGGGGAGCCTGGCTATGGCCTACAGCGACCCGGCGGCGCTGGGACCGCTCGGGGAGATCCTACCGGTCGGGGCCCCGCTGGCCACGGTACGCATCACCGCGGCCAGTGTGCTCCTCAGCCAGCAATACCTGATCACCGGCGTGACGGGAACGCCCAACGCCGCCCAGCGTCAGATTCAGGCGCGCCGCCTGAGTGCCACGATCAGCTCAGCGGCGAAGACGGTTCAGGCGACGGGCCACGGTATGACAGCCGGAACCCAGGCACATGGGACAATTACGTTTTCCAGACGGGCCGGAACATCATTCACTGTGGCTAAAGGCACCACCCTGAGCGTGGTACAACGTGGCCTGACCATCGAGACGGATGAGGATGCCTTCCTTGCCGCAAGCCTGAACTTCCAACCCTCTATAGTGACGGTGCCAGCCCATGTAGTGCAGCCGGGCACCGCAGGGAACTTACCTGCTGGGTTCATTGACACTTTCTGCTGCAGCTCTGATTTGTCAGTGAAGGTCGTCAATGGCCCCTTCACTGGAGGGCAAGACCCGCAGCCCTACACCTACATCCAGCAGAGCGACCTCGACAACGTCGTCAACCCGCTCAAAGCCGGGTTGCAGCAGCAAGCCCAGCAGCAGCTCCTGCAGCAAGCGCACAGCGGAGAGCGCGTCGTCGGGCCCGACTGCAGCACCAGCACTAGGAGCAACCATCAGGTTGGCGACCACGCCACCAGCGTCACCGTCAGCCTGGTGGTCACCTGCAGCGGCGCCGCCTATAACCAACAGGCCGCCCTCGACATGGCCACAGCCCTCCTGCGCCAGGAAGGCGCCCGCGACCCAGGGCCAGCCTACGCCCTCGCCGGCCAGGCCAGCAGCACCATCGTCGACGCCAGCCTCAGCGATCCCCAGAGCGGGCGCCTCATCATCACCGTGAAAGCGCAGGGACGCTGGACGTATCAATTCAATGAGGCGGCCAAGCAGCGACTCAGCCAGCTCATCGCCGGCAAGCCGAAGAGCGTCGCACTCCAGCTCCTGCAGCGGCAACCAGGAGTCAGCAGGGTCAGCATCAGCATCGCTCGCACTGATCCGGGCCAGTTGCCCACAAACCCGGGCCAAATCGCCATCATCATCGAAAACAGCACCTAGCGACCCGAGAGGTAACATCAGCGACACTCGCAGAAGTCATCGCGCGGGAAAAACCGCCACTGAGGAAAACGTCTATACTAGTAGGTCACCAGCCGACGGCTGTGGTACAATAAAACGACAGCTAGAGCAGAGCAGAAAGGCAAGCGACAGGGAAAGCCGGCCTGTCGCCGCCTCAACCCAGAAGGCCAGAGGCGAGGCCGGTCCCTTCTAACCCGAATTGCCAGACCAGAGAGGAAAGGATAGAGAGGCAGGCATGCTCGCGTTGGAAGGCAGGCAGCTTGGCAACTACGACGTCATCCGGCGCATTCGCGTCGGCGGCATGGGCGCCGTCTACGAAGGGCGCCAGCGCACCGCCTTTGGCAGGCGCGTCGCCATCAAAGTCATCCTTGGCGACTACGCCAGCGATCCCGACATGCGGCGGCGCTTCGCCCGCGAGGCGCGCACCATTGCCCGCCTGCAGCACCCGCACATCCTGCCACTCATCGAATTTGGCGAAGAGCAGGGGCTGCTCTACCTTGTCATGCCCTTCATCGACGGCGGCACCCTCACCAGCTACCTGCGGCGCGTCTACCGTCCCCACGTCACCGGACGCGAGCCTATCCCTTTCAACCTGCACGAACTCATCGACATGTACCTGCAGCTCCTCGAAGCCGTCGAGCACGCCCACAGCGAAGGTCTTGTCCACCGCGACATCAAATCCTCCAACGTCCTGCTGGAACTGCCGCGCAGCGGCGTCCCCCACGTCTACCTGGCCGACTTCGGCCTCGTTCGCCCGGCCCGCCAGGCCGAAAGCCAGATTGGTCGGCCCATCCCCCTGGACCAGGTACCCGGCACCCCGCAATACATGGCTCCCGAGCAGACGCGCGGCATCGTCACCCCCCTCACCGACATCTACGCCCTCGGTGTCCTCCTCTTCCAGATGCTCACCGGCGAACTGCCCTACGACGACCCCGACGACATCAAAGTCATCCAGATGCAGCTGCGCGCCCCCATCCCTCGCCCCTCGCGGCGCAACCCGCGCGTGCCAGCAGCCTTCGACCGCGTCGTCCGCAAAGCAATGGCCAAGCGCGACGAAGAGCGCTTCCAGAGCGTTGCCGTCCTGCGCGAGGCCGTCATCCTGGCCCTCGAAGAAAGCCAGACCATACCCGCGGCCCAGGAACCGTCAGAAGCCTGGCCGGAGCCTGCCCCCGCATCCGAGCCAGCGCCACGCCGCTCACGCCCGCAGCCACTCCAGGACTACGACTATGCCTATGACAGTCCCGAGGAGCCGCAGATCGAAGAACTGCCTCCCGAGGAAGACATCGCCGCCGCCACCACCCTGCCCGACGTCACCGCCGAAACCCTCTCGCGGCCCAGGCCCATACCTGATTATCGCTCGCGCCAGGAGCCGCGCACCGTGGCCCTTCCCATGCCCGAGCCGCTTACCATCCCACGCCGGGGTCGTCCGCCTGCCCTACCAGCCCAGGGCCGCCCGGCCATCCAGCGCATCACCGAAGAGCCACAACCTCTGCAGAGAAGGCGAATCCGCCCCCGAACCAGCAGCAAGCGCCCCCTCTCACTCTTCGTGGCCATTGCCCTCATCGTCATCGCCATCCTGCTGCTACTCCTCTTCGCCGCTCGCGTCCTCAACGTGGGACTCTTCCCTCCCGGGGTCCCCCTGCTTGGCGCTGATCCTACCGTCGTCATCACCATCAACGCCCAGAGCCGCACCCTGCAGGACACCTACCTGCTGACGGCCTCGCCCCAGGTCCAGGCCATCGATCTCAACACGCGCACCATTCCCGCGCGTCTTCTCAGCGCTAGCCGCAGCCTCGCCCAAACCGTCACCACCACCGGCACTCGCACCACCCAGGGTAGCAACGCCCACGGCCTCCTCCTCTTCAGCAACCATGGCCAGCAGCCGGTCACCGTCCCAGCGGGCAGCACCTTCAGCGGCAGCTCGGGCATCAGCGTCCGCCTGCTGGCCACGGTCGTCGTGCCGCCACGCCAGAACGAGCAGGATGGAACCGCCCTCGCTGCCGCCCAGGCCGTCAACCCCGGTGCCCAGGGCAACATTCCCGCCGGCGACATTGCCCAGCCCTGTTGCGGGCGCCCGACCCAGATCCAGGTCACCAACCCCGCGGCCTTTAGCGGCGGCAGCAATGGCCAGACCATCCACATCGTCGCCCAGGATGACCTCGATCACGCACGCCAGATGCTCCTTCCTCAGCTAGAGCACCAGCTTGCAGACCAGCTACGAGCCGCTCTCAAGGATGGGGAAACCCTGGCTGGCCCACCAAACTACCAGGTGAGCCTCAAAGCAGACCCGCCGCTCGGCAGCCAGGCTGACCAGGTACGTGTCCAGCTCCAGGTCACAGGCAGCGCCACCGCCTACTATCCCACCCAAGCCCGCCAGCTCGCCTGCAACCTCCTGAGCCGCCAGGCCCAGCGCACCCTTGGATCGGCCTACCAGCTGCAGCCTCGCAGCCTCAGCGCCTCAACGCCCACCGTCACCGATCGCGGCAACCACGGCATCACCTATCTGAGCGTCAGCGTCCACGGCACCTGGAGCTACCGGATCAGCGCCCAGACCATTGCCCGCTGGCAGCAGGACCTGCGCGGTACCAGCAGCGAAGTCGCCCAGACCTATCTGCGTTCCCAGCCTGGCGTCGCCTCCGTCCAGCTCCGCCTGCCCTTTGGCAGCCAGGCCCTCCCGCAGCGCGCCGACCAGATCCAGATCGTCGTCAACAGCCAATGAGACCGGGTGAAGCCTGCCCACTCCCCTTGACAGCCAGCCGGCATCACAGGTATCATTGAACATGATGACTGACTGGTATTCAGTCAGTCAAATGAAACGACCGGCAAGAGCGCCAGCCCAAAACAAAGACTGCCCAGACAGAAAGCAGGCAAGCATGACACAGAGCACACACGCCGCCTTCATCACCACCAGCGAGCGCGGCCTACGCCACGACATCCTCCCGATGCGCCTCTACCACAAAGCCAAGAAACTCGGCATCTGGGACCCGCGCGCCATCGACTTCTCCCAGGACATCCAGGACTGGCAGCGCCTCAACGAGGGCGAACGCGAAACCCTGCTCTACCTCAGCTCGCTCTTCCAGGCCGGAGAAGAGAGCGTCACCCTCGACCTGCTCCCGCTCATCCTGACCATTGCCCACGAGGGCCGGCTCGAAGAAGAGATGTACCTCACCACCTTCCTCTGGGAAGAAGCCAAGCACACCGAATTCTTCCGCCGCTTCCTCGACGAAGTAGCCCACGAACACAGCGACCTGCACCGCTACCACACCCCCAGCTACCGCAAAATCTTCTACGAAGAGCTGCCCCTGCGCATGCATGCCCTCCTCAGCGACCCCTCGCCCGAAGCCCAGGCCCGCGCCAGCGTCGTCTACAACATGATCGTCGAAGGCGTCCTGGCCGAGACCGGCTATCACGCCTATTTCAACATGCTCGAACGCCTCAACATCCTGCCTGGCCTGCGTCAAGGCATCGGCTACCTCAAGCGCGACGAATCGCGCCATCTGGCCTACGGCGTCTTCCTCCTCTCGCGCCTGGTCGCCCAGGAACCGCGTCTCTGGGACGTCATCCAGACCTACATGAGCGAGCTACTCACCTACGCCCTGGGCGTCATCAACGAGCTATTCGAAGCTCGTGAAACGCAGGAATCGCCCGCCTTCGACCTTCAGATCGACGAATACCTCTCCTACGCGACTGCCCAATTCCAGAAACGCCTCGACCGCATCGGACGCGCGCGTCGGCAAAGCCTGGAAGAAATCTACCAATCAAGCGAGACAGACGAACCGGCATAGCCTTCTGTTGCAGCGTCTCCTTCTTATCACTATGTATGGTCACCACTCACCTGGCCCCCTGAGTCAGCAAAGGCTCAGGGGGCCAGGGCTGACAACCACTCCCCCCTGGCGGATGATCCCGCCCTCGACCGGAACCGCAATATGCTATAGTAAAAACAGCCAGCAAAAGAAAAGAAAGGAGGGCAAGCCCAAACGGTCCCAGCTCGCCCCACCACCAGAGACAACAGCGAGGGCCGGGGCCAGTCTCGCCATGTCCGATCAAGCCTATCGCCATCCCGTCAAAGCCATCGTCATCTTCGACGGCAGTTGCGACTTCTGCACCGCCACCGCCGAACTCCTGCGCCGCCTGGACCGGGGCCGGAGAGTGACCTGTCTTCCCTTCCAGATCCCTGGCCTGCCCGAGCGCTACGGACTCAGCGTCAGAGCCTGCGAAGAGAGCGTCTGGACCATTCTCCCGGACGGACGGCGCTACCGCGGTGCCCAGGCCCTTGCCTGTACCCTGGACCTGCTGATCGGCTTCCCCCTCTGGCAGCGCCTCTACCGCCTGCCCGGCCTGGGGCCGCTCACTGAGCACCTCTACCGTTGGGTGGCCGCCCACCGCCAGTATCTGCCGGGCATCAGACCCTTCTGCCAGCGCCCCGGCGCCCCCTGCGGTGCCAGCCACCCTGAGCCGCCGCAGCGCTAAGCCAGGCCCGCCCTGTCTGTCGTCCCACCGTCCCAGCCACCGGCCAGAATCTTCAGGACTCCTCCGGCTCCGCCGGCAGGGTACCGCTGCGCAGCGCCTGGCGCACCTCTTCCACCTCACGCTCGTCGTGAAGATAGCGCTCGCTATAGGAGCGCTGCCAGATGCGCAACGGCGGCGTTGGACCAGGCGCGCGCACCTGCTCCAGATGAGCCAGCCAGGCCACCGCCACCAGTGACTTAAAGGACTCCACCACCCGCCCCAGCGTCATCGTCCGATTGGTATTGCCCTCAAAGGAAAGAATAAACCGCACCTGCTGCGGCCCGATCACAAACGTATCCAGCGCCAGCCCAGGGAAAGGGCGAGGCAGAGCCTGCCAGGTCTCCTCTAGAATCCGGCGCAGTGCCGGGTCCTCAAAGCTCGGCGCATACGGCTCCGCCTGCAACGTCACCAGGTAGGTCCCCGTCCAGCCATAGTTATGCGTCGGCAAGCGCAGCGGGCGCCCCACGAGGCTTTTCTCATAACGGGGAGTCGAAGGAATTGCTGTCTTCTTCATCTGCATACGCCACACACCTCTTTCCACTTGACCTCCACAATCACTGAAGCCAATTACCACATTCCCATACAAAACGAGAATATTTCACAAAAGAGAGAAGGAACTAATTCATACGGCAGCTCATTTACAGGATAGCACAGCTGCACACGCGCGGCAAGCCTCGACCATCAGCGGCAGCCAATCTGCCTACGGCTGGGAAAGGGGACGCTGCACACAGAAAGGACGACGGGGAGCCAAGCGCAGCAGGCGCTCGCGCGTCACCTCGATCGCCAGCGGGCTGCCATCGCAGGCGATCCAGCGCCGGCCCAGACGCTCGGCCACCGCCGGCGTCACACCGCTCCCACAGAAGCAGTCGAGCACCAGATCATTCTCCTCACTGGAAGCCAGCAGAATACGCTCCAGCAGCGCCGCTGGCTTCTGGGTCGCATAGCCGTTGCGCTCGGGATCACGCTGATGCAGATGGCTGATATCGCACCAGACATCAGCGGGCGTCATCGGCTCATCCTCGTAGTAGCGATAGAGACGGCCCCCCGCGCGGATCGTCCAGCAGACCCGCCCATCGGCTTCCACCTGGCGCCGCATATGATTGCGCCGCTCCCGCCCACGCAGTGGACCAATGCGCTCCCCATGAAAACAATACTGGCGCGAGCGGGTATAGAGGAGCAGCGTATCGTGCTTGCGCGCAAAGCCGCGGGAACGTCGCGGACGCCCGCCGGAATGATAATGCCAGATAATCTCGTTCTGGAAACCGCCACCCGCCGGCGCCGCCTCCCGAAACACCTCATCCAGCAGCAGGCGAGCGAAGTGGACGGCACGCCAGTCCAGATGGACGTAGAGGCTCCCACGAGGGGCCAACAGACGATAGAGCAGCAAAAACGTCTCATAGAGCCACTGCAGGTATCCATCGAGATTGCCCTGCCAGCGATCGTGATAGGCGAGACCGCGGCCACTACGATAGGTTCGCTCGCTCATAAACGGAGGATCGATATAGATCAGATCGACGGTCCCGGCAAATTCCGCCAGCAAGGCCGGCAACACCAGGCTCTTATCTCCGTGGATCAAGCGATTCTCCCAGCCTGCCGCAGCCTCGCCCTCAGCCTCACAGCCAGAGTCAGGGCCTGCCAGCGCCGGAACGCGCTCACAGATCTGCAGACGCGGTGCCGGCGGCAGCCCCGCCGCGTAGGGATTGTGCTTCTGCTGCCAGATCAGCTCTGCCACCACTGCTGAACTGATTCCTCCCTCCGGGGAAGTCTCCTCCAGCCCCACAGCGCCAGCCGGGCAGACGTGCCAGGCCTGACCGATGGTAGCTGTGTGCCCATACCCTCCCAGTGAGCACAACCCATTACTATAGCACAGGAAAGCTCTACCGCAAGTACAGGCGTGCCCGCCAAAACGCGATGGTCACAGCACTCTCCTCCCCAGAGACCTATCTCCATATGGACATATGAGATCGGAGAAGGTACAATGAAAAAGTGTGGGAGCGTGAGGAATGGCGGAAGCCCAAGCAACGAAGCAGAAGGAGGTGAACCCCTTTCAAGCGTCACGGCTCTAAGAACGCCACATCGTATCAAGCAAAGAGTGTATCGCCATTGTGCCTGCGCCCACTGGCGGGCGGAACCCGGCGCTACTCCTGGCCGCGAGCGCCCCGAGTAGCCTGCAGTGCGCTGAGTACGCGCACTTTCACCATCACTGCAATGGAGGCAAAGCGCTCATGGAAGCAGCAGAACGTCGCATCACCGTGGCCTCACGCATCGATCGCCTGCCCCTCTCCTCGCTGCACCGCTGGCTCAGCTTCGTGCTAGGCATCGGCACCTTCTTTGACCTCTACGATATTTTTCTAGGCGGCCTGCTGGGAGCTGTGCTCACTCCCCTCTTCCACCTCTCCACCTTCGAGACCGCCCTCATCATCGGCTCCGGCTTCTTCGGCATGTTCGTTGGTGCCATCGTCCTGGGCGTCGTCTCCGACTACATCGGGCGGCGCAGCATGTACATGATTGACCTGCTGATCTACTCCCTCTTCTCGCTCATCGCCGCCTTCGCCCCAAACTTCATCTGGGTCGTCATCTTTCGCTTCCTGGCCGGCATCGGCCTGGGAGCCGAGCCACCCCTCACCGACATCTACATGGGCGAAATGATTCCGCGCCATGCCCGCGGACGCTACACCGCCTGGTGCTACACCCTGGGCTTCTTTGGCGTCCCCCTGGCCGGCTTCGTCGGGCGCTTCGTCGTCAAAGGCAGCTTCCTCGGCCTGGACGGCTGGCGCTGGCTCCTCATCGTCGGCTCGCTCGGTGCCTTGATCGTCTGGCTCCTGCGCCGCAACCTGCCCGAATCGCCGCGCTGGCACGAAATCCGTCAGGACGAAGCGGCCGCCAATGCCGCCCTCGCCAGTATGGAAGAGCAAATCATGCGCGAGCATGGTCTCAAAGAGCTACCAGAGCCGCAGCCGGTCGTCGTCGAGCCGCAGACACGGGCCACCATCGCTGAAATCTTCAGCGGCGTCTATGCCAAACGCACCATCATGCTCTGGATCTTCCAGATCCTCCAGACTGTTGGCTACTACGGCTTCGGCTCCCTGGCCCCCGTCGTCCTCACCGCCAAGGGCTTCAGCGTCGTCACCTCACTAGGCTACACAGCCCTCAGCTTCCTGGGCTATCCCCTCGGCTCCTTCATCTCCATCTTCCTCGTCGAGCGCGTCGAGCGCAAATGGCTGATCGTCGTCTCGGCCCTCCTGATTGCCCTCTTCGGCCTCAGCTTCGGCTTCGCCACCTCCGCCATCGTCCTGGTCATCTCGGGCTTCCTCCTCACCACCGTCAGTAACATCTTCTCCAACGCCTTCCACATCTACCAGGCTGAGATCTTCCCCACCCGCATGCGCGGCACCGCGGTCGGCATTGCCTACAGCCTGAGCCGCCTGGTCAGCGCCATCCTGCCCTTTGCCGCCCTGCCCGTGCTCAAATCGCTGGGGCCAGTCGCGGTCTTCGCCGGAGAGGCCGTCTTGCTCGTCCTTCTCTGCCTGGATGTCGCCCTGCTCGGCCCCCGCAGCACCGGGCGCACCCTGGAGATCATCGCTCGCTAGCCTGGCCCACCCGCCCTGCCTGCCCATCATTGGACCTTGCCACTCGGACTGGCCAGGGGCAAAATAGAAGGCTGAGGGAACGGTCATCGTACCTCCCTCCCTCAGCCTTCTCTGCTGGCCATACTCTTTTCTCTAGGAGAGGAGTGAATCCACTACCCACTATGGATCTCAGGAACCTCCCGATCTCAGCCTTCATCGCCCCCGACGGCAGCAATCGCCAGGCCGTGGCACCGCTGCTGGAGGAGGCCCTGCAGCTGGCCCTGGACTACACGAGCCACGCCAGCGACCTTCCGCCGTTGCCAGACGGGCCGCCCCCTCTGCCGGCACCCTCACTGCCGGAGCAGGGTCTGCCCGCGCCAGAGCTGCTGGTGCATCTGCGCACGCTTGTCACTGCCTCCATGCACGCAGCCCACCCCGGCTACATCGGTCACATGGATTCGCTGCCGACGACAATGTCGCTGGTGGGAGACCTGTTGAGCGCCGCACTCAATAACAATATGCTCAGCGTCGAGATGTCGCCCGCCTTCTCGCGCCTCGAATGGGCCACCCTGCGCGAACTGGCCCGGCTCTTCGGGCTGGGAGCGCGGGCCGGCGGCCTCCTGCTCAGCGGCGGCAGCCTGGCCAACCTGGAGGCCCTGGCCATTGCCCGTAACCACGTCCTCGGAGTGCGCGACGGCGCACTCACCTCGCTCGGGACCCGCCCCGTGCTCTTCGCCTCCGAGGCCGCCCATACCTCACTCCAGAAGGCCGCCATGCTCCTCGGGCTGGGCAGTCAGGCCGTCATCCCTGTGCCAATCGATGAGACCGGCCATCTCGACGTCCATCGGCTCCCCACACTGATCGAGCAGGCCCAGGCACGCGGCGAACGCCCCTTCTGCGTCGTCGCAACCGCCGGCACCACCGTGGCTGGACTGATCGACCCCCTGGCCGCCATTGCCGACGTGGCCCAGCGCTATGGCCTCTGGTTCCACGTCGACGCGGCCTACGGTGGCGCCCTCATCTTCTCCAGACAGCTGCGTCAACGGCTCGCTGGCATCGAGCAGGCCGATTCCCTGACCTTCAACCCGCAGAAATGGCTCTACGTGGCCAAAACCTGCGCCATGCTTCTATTGCGCGACAAGGAACTGTTCACGCGCGCCTTCCACATCCCGGCGCCCTACATGGGCCAGCACCCGGAGGAGGATGACCCCGATGCCCCGCCCAATCTGGGCGAGATCGGCCTGCAAGGCACACGCCACAGCGACATCCTCAAGCTCTGGCTCTCGCTCCAGCACCTGGGGCGGCGCGGCTACGCTCAGCTGGTCGAGGAAGCCTGTCGCCTGACCAACCTGGCCTACGAGCGCCTGCGCACCCTGCCTGAGCTGCGCTTCGCCCACGCTCCCGAGACCAATCTCCTCTGCTTCCGCCTCGAGCCAGCCTGGCTGCCCCCCGCAGCTCACGACGCCCTGAACGCCCGGGTGCAGGCTGCACTGCTGGAGCAGGAGCGCATCTTTCTCTCCCTGCCCCTCTACCAGGGCCAGCGCTGGCTGCGCGCCGTCCTGCTTCATCCCGCCACCAATGAGGCCCTCATCGAACGGCTACGCACAGGGCTGGAGCGCCTCATCACCCAGGAGCGCCGGCAAGCCAGACCGCAGCAGGCTCGTCAACCTGACCCCGACGCCGACCCGCATTGACGCCCTCCCACCAGGACCCGCTATACTCAAGCAAGAAAGAAAAACGCCAGAGGGGAGAAACCTCCCCACACGAAGGAGCCATCGAACATCATGACTGCCGCTACGGCTGTCAACGTTACGCACCTGCGCAAAGTCTACCGCGTCTATGAGCGCGAGGCCGGCCTGGGCGCCGCCTTACGCGCTCTCTTTCGACGCCAGATGCAGGAAATCGTTGGCGTCGACAATCTGACCTTTACCATAGAAGCGGGCGAAATCATTGGCTTCCTCGGCCCCAACGGGGCCGGCAAAACCACCACCCTCAAGATGCTGGCTGGACTCCTCTACCCCAGCGCCGGCGATGTACGCGTCCTGGGCTACGTCCCCTGGCGACGCGAGCGTGCCTTCCTGCGCCAGATCGCCCTGGTCATGGGCCAGCGCCAGCAACTCATCTGGGACATCCCCGTCATCGACTCCTTTGAGCTGAACCGGGCCATCTATCGCATTCCCCCGGCTCAGTACCGTCACATGCTGGATGAACTGGCCGATCTCCTGGACCTGGCGCCCCTACTGCACAAGCCTGTGCGCAACCTCTCCCTGGGAGAGCGCATGAAATGCGAGATCGCTGGCTCTCTGCTCCATCGCCCCCAGGTCCTCTTCCTCGACGAGCCAACCATCGGCCTGGACATCGTCATGCAGCGCCGCATTCGCGACTTTATCCGCGAATATAACCATCGCACAGGAGCGACTGTGCTGCTGACAAGTCACTATATGGCCGACGTCGAAGCCCTCTGTCGGCGCGTCATCCTCATCCACCACGGCACCATGCTCTTCGACGGCGATCTCACCCGCCTGGTCGAGCGCTTCTCACCTTACAAGACCATCATTGTGCGTCTGCAAGAGCCAGCTGACCTGCGTCCCTACGGCGAAGTCCTCAGCCAGAACGAGGATCAGGTCAGCCTGCGTGTGCCCAAAAGCGCGGTCGCCCGCATCACCGCTCGCCTGCTGACGGACCTGCCAGTCCTCGACCTGAGCGTCGAGGACCCGCCCATTGAGGCCGTTATCGAACAAATCTTTACCCAGGAGGAGGTCGTCTAAGCGCATGACTCACCTCATCGCCGTCTATCGCCAGCAGCTCAAGACGGCCATTGCCGAACAGCTCCAATACCGCGCTGCCCTTGTCATCTGGCTCATCGAGGTGGCGCTGGGACCAGCGGTCTCTATCAGCGTCTGGTCGACCGTGGCCCGCAACGAAGGCGGGGAAGTGAATGGCTACAACCCCTCTGGCTTCGCCGCCTACTTCATCGCCACCATGCTGGTGAACTACGCCACCCAGACCTGGGTCTTCTGGGAATTCAGCCGGCGTGTGCGCGAAGGTGAATTCTCGCCTTTGCTGCTGCGACCTGTCCACCCCATCCACGCCGACATTGCTCAGCACCTGGCCTACAAGATCCTCATGCTACCAGTCATCGGACTGGTCACGCTGCTCCTCTGGCTGGCCTTCCATGCTGGCTTCACTCCCAGCCCTGCCAGCCTGGCTACCTTTCTACCGGCGCTGCTCCTGGCCTTCGCCCTGCGCTTCACCCTGGAGTGGACCCTGGCCCTCCTGGCCTTCTGGCTGACTCAGGTCAACGTTATCAACCAGCTCTATGTGGTCGTCGTCCTCTTCCTCTCGGGGCAACTGCTCCCCCTATCCTTCTTGCCGGCCCCGCTGCAGGCGATCACCGCCTGGCTCCCCTTTCAATGGATGGTCGCCTTCCCGGCCCAGTTGCTCAGCACTGGTCTCAGCTCCCAGGCCGTGGTCACTGGCTTCCTCGCTCAGCTCCTCTGGCTGCTTCTCGGCCTCGGCCTGCTCAACCTCACCTGGCGACGCGGCCTCAAACGCTACACGGCAGTTGGAGGGTAAGTCTGCTATGCGTACCTATCTGCGTCTCCTGTGGACCTTCTTCCGCATCAGTATCCTGGGCGAGCTGGCCTATCGGGCCAGCTTCTGGCTGCAGATCGCCGAGTCACTGATTGACTTGGGAACGGCCCTGGCCTTCGTCAGCGTTGTCTTCTCCTCTACCCGGGCCCTCAATGGCTGGAGTGCTGACGAACTGCTCACCCTCATCGGCGTCTACTTCCTCATCGGGGGCACCATCAACATGATCATCATGCCCGGCATGAACCGCCTCATTGAGCAGGTGCGCCAGGGCACCCTCGACTACGTACTCACCAGACCCGCGGACGCCCAGCTGCTCGTCAGCATCCAGCAGATCGACGTGTGGAAGCTCCTCGACGTCGTGCTGGGGATGGCCTTGCTCGTAGGGGCCATGCTCTGGCACGGCGGCCTGCCCGGACCCTTCCAGCTGCTGGCCTTCGCTCTGACCTTGCTGGCTGGCGCTGTCATCATCTATAGCTTTGTGCTCTTCCTGGCCACCCTCTCCTTCTGGTATGTGCGCATGGAGAATATCCTGGTCATCTTCGAGAGCATGTACGAGGCCGGGCGCTGGCCGGTCGACATCTATCCCGGCTGGCTACGCGCCATCCTGACCTTCGTTGTCCCGGTCGCCTTCGCTGTGACCGTACCCGCCGAAGCCCTGACCGCCCGCCTGACCTGGCTGGTCCTGGCGGGCACCCTGCTACTGGCTGCCCTGGCGCTGCTGGCCTCGCGCCTCTTCTGGCGCTTTGCCATTCGCTATTACAGCGGCGCCTCGGCCTGAGTCCCAAAAACAGGAAAGAAGTACCAGGGGAGAGCCAGTCTCTCCTCCTTGACTTCCACTACAACATATGGTATCTTACCGCCCGTACCTGCCTATATCTTGTGCTCATTGGCAACCGAAGAGAGAAAGACACCCACAGGGCGATGCTGTCGTGGCATCGCTGAAACATGGGGGAAGTCCGGTGAGAATCCGGCGCTGTCGCGCAGCGGTAAGCTGCCCCGTCCCGATCGATCCCCGCCGCCGACAAAGATCCGAAGTGCGGAGGAGAGATCACCAGTACTCGCTGGCATGAGAAAGCCAGCCAGCGGACGGAGGCGCTAAGCCCGAATGCCCACCTGTGGGATCTGGCTCGATCCCTTCGCGTGAAAGGGTAGACCAGCCGACAGCTCATTCACGAGGCTGTCTGTGCGTGTCAGCCTGTTTCCGTCGAGGGAACAGGCTTTTTTCATCTCAAGGAGGGAAAACGGCATGTCATTCCCAGCGAACCAGACGCGCCCGGCCACCCCTGCGGCCATCGACCCCGAGCAGGTCCTTGCCGAGGTCTGCCACGGCTTTGAGGATCGTGTCGACCGCGCCCAGCTCCTGGAGGAGGTCCAGGCCACCCTCAGTGCTGGCCTCTCCGAAGCAGAGCTGTGGCAAGCCCTGCTGCTGGTAGCGCGTGCCCATATCGAGCAAGAACCGGCCTTCAGCTCCATCACTGCTCGCATCCTGCTCCTGTCGCTCTATCGAGAGGCGCTCAGCCCAGACGAGCACCTCCCCTGCAGCTTCGCCGAAATGGAAAACGCCTATCGGCGCTATCTGCTGCGCTACATCCAGCGTGGCATCGACACCGGGCTGCTTGATCCCCGCCTGGCCACCTTCGACCTGGAACGCATCGCGGCCCTGATTCATCCCGAGCGCGACCTGCTCTTTACCTATCCCGGTCTGCAGACGCTCTACGATCGCTATCTGCTCCAGTACGAGGGGCAGCGCTTCGAATTGCCGCAGCTGCTCTGGCTACGCGTGGCTATGGGCCTGGCTCTCAACGAAGTACACAAGGAGGAGCGCGTCGCCGAATTCTACGCAGTGCTCTCGCAGTTCTATTTCACCCCGGCCACACCCACGCTCTTCAATGCTGGCACCTCCCACCCGCAACTCTCGTCGTGCTACCTGACCACTGTCAAAGACGACCTCTGGCACATCTTCAAGTCCATTCAGGACAATGCCCTGCTCTCCAAGTGGGCCGGCGGCCTGGGCAACGACTGGACCCGTGTCCGGGCCCTGGGCGCGCACATTCGGGGCACCAATGGCCGTAGCCAGGGGGTCATTCCCTTCCTTAAGGTCGTCAACGATACCGCTGTGGCCGTCAACCAGGGCGGCAAGCGCAAGGGCGCCGTCTGCGCCTATCTGGAAAACTGGCATCTGGACATCGAGGACTTTCTGGACCTGCGGCGCAACACCGGCGATGAACGCCGCCGTACTCACGATCTGCATACGGCCTGCTGGATCTCCGACGAGTTTATGCGCCGCGTCGAGCGCGGAGAGCAGTGGACCCTCTTCAGCCCGGATGAGGTACCCGACCTGCATGAACTCTACGGCCACGCCTTCGCCGAGCGCTACCGCGAGTACGAGCGCCTGGCCGATGAGGGCAAGATCCGCCTCTTCAAGCGCCTGCCAGCGGTCGAACTCTGGCGCAAGATGCTCACCCGCCTCTTCGAGACCGGCCACCCCTGGCTGACCTGGAAAGATCCAGCCAATGTGCGTTCGCCCCAGGACCACGCCGGCGTCATCCACAGCAGCAATCTCTGCACGGAGATCTTGCTCAATACCTCTGAAGAGGAGACGGCGGTCTGTAACCTCGGCTCGCTCAACCTGGTGGCCCACATTGTCAATGGTCAGCTCGACCACAAAAAGTTACGGTCAACCATTCAAACGGCCATGCGTATGCTCGACAACGTCATCGACATCAACTACTATCCCACCCCGGAGGCGCGCACGGCCAACCTGCGCCATCGCCCTGTCGGGCTTGGCGTCATGGGCTTCCAGGACGCCCTCTTCCTGCTCGGCCTCAGCTACGCCTCCCAGGAAGCGGTCGAGTTCGCCGATCGCAGCATGGAGGCGATCTCCTACTATGCCATTCTGGCCTCCAGTGAGCTGGCTGCCGAACGCGGCCCCTATCCCAGCTACCGCGGCTCCAAGTGGGACCGTGGCCTGCTGCCTATCGATACCATCGCCTTACTGGAGCAGGAGCGCGGCGAACCCCTGGAGATGGACCGCCGCACCACCCTCGACTGGGAAGCAGTGCGTACTCACATCCGCCAGCATGGCATGCGTAATAGCAATGTCCTGGCCATTGCTCCCACGGCCACCATCTCGCTGATCATCGGCGTCAGCCCATCGATCGAGCCAATCTACAAGAACCTCTATGTCAAGAGCACCCTGTCGGGCGAGTTCACCACGGTCAACACCTTCCTGGTCAACGACCTGAAGGCTGCCGGTCTCTGGAATGCCGACATGTTGGAGGCCCTCAAGTACTACGATGGCTCCTTGCAAGAGCTACCGATGGTGCCTGAGGAGCTGAAGCAGCGCTACCTGACGGCCTTCGAGATCGACCCTCGCTGGCTGATCGAGTGTGCCAGCCGGCGTCAGAAGTGGATCGACATGGGGCAGTCGCTCAACCTCTACCTGGCCTCACCCAGCGGCAAGCAACTGCACGAGATCTATATGCGCGCCTGGAAAAAGGGACTCAAAACGACTTACTACCTGCGCACGCTGGCCGCAACCCAGGTTGAGAAGTCGACGGTCGACATCAACCGTTGGGGAATCCAGCCACGCTGGATGAAGAATGTCAGCCCTTCCAGTGCTGTCCAGATCAGGCGCGGAGCCTTCAAAGAGGCCAGCCGGGCCCCGCTCGCTGGCAGCCACGAGAGCCAAACGGAGCCGGCTCCGCTGACCCTGCCGTCCCCTGCCAGTCCCGCTGCAGTTTGCTCGCTCGACGACGACTGCGAAGCTTGCCAGTAATGGGACTGCCTGCACTGCAGCCGCAGGAGACGAGTCACCCGGCAGACAGAGCAGATGAGGGATGAGGAAGGCCGGCCCGTCCCCCCCGCGGCTGCCGAGAAGGCGGTGGGCGCAGATGCCGAACTGACTCACCTGCTGATCCTTTGCTGATCCTTCGCCCCACCGTCGGGCCGCTCTGGGGGAGGGTGAACCAATCGCTCCCTGTTGGCCCTGGTGCCAGGCCACACCGCGCAACACACGGGCACCCTAGAAGGAGAACCAAGACTCATGGCGACAAACGCCTTCAGTCAGAAGGACATTCTTGAAGAGAAACGCCTCATCAATGGGCCAGCTGTCAGCGTTAACCAGCTCATGCCGCTCAAATATCGCTGGGCCTGGGAGCACTATCTCAACGGCTGTGCCAACCACTGGATGCCCAATGAGGTCCCGATGGCCGGCGACATCGAACTCTGGCGGAGCAATCGCCTCTCCGAGGCCGAGCGCCTGGTCATCATGCGCAACCTGGGCTTCTTTGCCACCGCTGAGAGCCTGGTTGGCAACAACCTGGTCCTGGCCATCTTCAAGCACATCACCAACGCCGAATGTCGCCAGTACCTGCTCCGGCAAGCCTTTGAGGAAGCGGTCCATACCCACGCCTTCCTCTATATCGTCGAGAGCCTGGGCCTGGACGAGCGCGAGGTCTTCACCATGTACCACCGCATCCCCGCCATCCAGCGCAAGGATGCCTTTGAGATGAAGCTGACCTATGCGCTCCTCGATCCCGCTTTCTCGACTGCCGAGCCAGAACAGGCCCAGCAGTTCCTGGACAACCTCATTGGCTACTACGTGATCATGGAGGGCATCTTCTTCTACAGCGGCTTCGCCATGATCCTCTCCTTCCACCGCCGTAATCTCATGACGGGCATTGGCCAGCAGTTCCAGTATATTCTGCGCGACGAGACCATCCATCTGAACTTTGGCATTGACCTGATCAACGGGATCAAAGTTGAGAACCCTGGCCTCTGGACACCCGAGTTTGAGCGGCATATTATGGAATTGATTGAGGAGGCGGTGGAGCTAGAGATCGCCTACGCTTACGACTGCCTGCCTGAGGGGATCGCGGGCCTGCACGCCCCGGCCTTTGCGCGCTATGTACGTCATATCGCCGATCGACGCCTGGAGCGCATCGGCCTGCCGGCGGTCTATCACGAGCCGCATCCCTTCCCCTGGCTGAGCGAGACCATTGACCTGAGCAAGGAGAAGAATTTCTTTGAGACGCGGGTCACGGAGTATCGGTCGGCGGCGACGCTCGAATGGGATTAGTGGCGACGAGCGTGCTCTGCTGATCGCTGCTGAGTCGGACCGGACCAGACGCGAGGAAAGGAAGAGGGAGGATTATGGTGCAGGCTACCAATCTCGGCTACCCGCGTATTGGCGCGAAGCGCGAGCTAAAGCGGGCGCTTGAGCAGTTCTGGGCAGGGAAGCTGGACGAGCAAGGACTGCGCGAGCAGGCCGCTGCACTGCGTCGGGAACACTGGCAGCTCCAGCAGCGCCTGGGGCTGAACCAGATCCCGGCCAACGACTTTTCACTCTACGACCACGTGCTGGATATGGCGCTGGTAGTGGGGGCGGTTCCGCGGCGCTATCGCCGCGCCGGCGACAATGGGGCGCTGGAGCTGGACCTGTCAACCTATTTCGCAATGGCCCGCGGCGTTGAAGCCGGCCCTGCGGGTGAGGCAGTGCCGCCGATGGAGATGACCAAATGGTTCGACACGAATTATCATTATATCGTGCCCGAGTTTGAGGAAGATCTCTCTTTTCACCTCACCTCAACGAAACCACTGGATGAGTTCAACGAAGCCAGGAGCCTGGGTATCCACACCCGCCCGGTCCTGCTGGGGCCGGTCTCGTTTCTGCTCCTCGGCAAGGCGCACCGAGAGGGCCTCTCGCCGCTGGGGCTGCTAGAGCAGTTGCTGCCAGTCTACGAGGAGCTGCTCCAGCGCCTGGCCGCGGCGGGCGCCGACTGGGTGCAGCTCGATGAGCCATGCCTGGTGCTGGACCTTGAGCCTGCTGCTCTGCGGGCTATCGAGCAGAGCTACATCCGGCTCAGCCAGGCTGCGCCCTCGCTGCGCCTGTTGCTGGCGACCTACTTTGGCGACCTGGGCCCAGCCCTCTCAACGGTCTTGCACCTCCCGGTTGCCGCCGTGCATCTCGACCTGGTGCGAGCCCCCCAGCAGCTGGAGCGCGCGCTGGCCGCAGCTCCCTCTTCTCTGCTGCTCTCTTTGGGGATTGTCGACGGGCGCAATGTCTGGCGCACCGATTTCGAGCAGGCCCTTGCCCTCGTCGAACGAGCTGTTGAACGCCTCGGCTCCGAGCGCATTCTCCTGGCTCCCTCTTGCTCGCTCTTGCACGTGCCCGTCGATCTGGAGCTGGAAAGCGAGCTGGATGCCGAACTGAAGCAATGGCTGGCCTTCGCCAACCAGAAACTGCAGGAAATCGTCCTCTTGACACGGGCGGCCAACGAGGGACGGCAGGCGATTGCCGATGAGCTGGAGCGCAATCGGCAGGCCGTCGAGCGCCGCCGCACCTCGCCGCGCATCCACAACGAGGAGATCGATCAGCGCGTGCGCCAGGTGCGGGCCCAACATGCACGTCGACAGAGTCCTTACGCTGTGCGCCGCCAGCGACAGCGTGCCCAGCTGCAACTCCCGCTCTTGCCAACCACGACCATTGGCTCCTTCCCACAGACCGCGGAGGTGCGCGCCGCGCGGGCCGCTTTCAAGAATGGGCGCCTGGACGCCGCCGGGTACGAGGCCTTTATCCGGGGCGAGATCGAGCGCACTATTCGTTTCCAGGAGGAGATCGGCCTCGACGTGCTGGTGCATGGCGAATTCGAGCGCAGCGACATGGTCGAGTACTTCGCTGAGCAGCTTGATGGCTTCCTCTTCACGCGCAATGGCTGGGTCCAGAGCTATGGCTCGCGCTGCGTGCGCCCGCCGGTCATCTATGGCGATGTTCAGCGCCGCGGCCCCATGACCGTGCGCTGGTCAGCCTTCGCCCAGTCGCTGACCGCCCGCCCTGTCAAGGGGATGCTCACCGGCCCGGTGACCATGATGCAATGGTCCTTTGTGCGCGACGATCAGCCGCGGGCCGAGACCTGCTATCAGTTGGCGCTGGCCCTGCACGATGAGGTCCAGGATCTGGAGGCGGCGGGGATTCGCGTTATCCAGATCGATGAGCCGGCACTGCGCGAGGGCCTGCCACTGCGCCGCTCGGAGTGGGCCAGCTACCTCGACTGGGCCGTCGATTGCTTCCGCCTGGTCTCGGCCTCGGTGCGCGACGAGACGCAAATCCATACGCATATGTGCTATGCCGAGTTCGGCGATATCATCGAGGCCATTGCCGCGATGGATGCCGATGTACTCTCGATCGAGGCCTCGCGCTCCCGTCTGGAGCTGCTCAACGCCTTTGTCCGCTATCGCTACCCGAATGAAATTGGCCCGGGCGTCTACGATGTCCATTCGCCGCATGTCCCTTCGGTCAGTGAGTACGAGCAGCGCCTGCTGCGCATTCTGGAGGTGTTGCCTGCAGAACAGGTATGGGTTAATCCCGATTGCGGTCTCAAAACCCGTCGCTGGGAGGAGGTCAGGCCAGCCCTGACCAATCTGCTACAGGCAGTGCGTGCTGTACGCACACGTCTGGCTAGTGGACAGGCTGAGGTACAATCAGGCCCTGCCCGCTAACCAGCGCTCGCTCCGGACCCTGAACACAGACCAACTCACGACGGCGCTGGCCGGGAAGAAACAGCCCGCTCTTGTAGAATCACTGGCTGCCTGACCTCGCCGGCGCCGTCTGGCTTCTGCTCTCAGCCTCTTCCTTTCCTTACTGTTGTCTGTGTGCTCTGCCCATCTAGCTCGGCGTGGGTCCTTTCCTTCTTCGCCCGCTCTGTGAAGGAGGTCACACTCCTCCTGTGAGCTGCCTCCTAGCGACGATTGCCCTTGACAGCTATCTTGCCTTGCAGATGAGACGGCAGACCAGGCACTGTCAGAACATCGATATTGCTTGTCCTCCTGCCCCTCACTAGCGCACTCTTTGGCTCGTTTCAGCTTGAGAGCTGTCGTCTCCCTGTCCTTTTCCGATAGAAGCACGATTGATCCGCTGGTCTGCGTTGGATGTGTCTTTCTTTTCTCTCTTCTGGGTTCATGCCCTCGATGAGGTGGACTCATGAGTATAGCGGGCGATGCAGGAGGGCCAGGCGCCTACAGCCTGAGCCATCTCCTGGGGAGAAACAGCCTCGCCGAAACCTATGTCGGCGAGGAGCGTACTAGCGGGAGACCTGTCGTTTTCAAGTTGTTCCCTACAGTGCGCCTTGAGAAAGAACGCCGGCACGTCGTGGAGACGCTGCGGGCCTATGCCCAGGTTCTTCATCCCGGTCTGGTGCGCGTGTTGGAGGTTGGCCTGCGTGAGAACTCGCCATTCGTGGTCACTGAGTATGCCCAGTCCGGCTCGCTGCGTCAGCGCTATCCGCAAGGGACGCGCCTGCGTCCTGAGATGGTGCTCCCAGCGGTGCTACAGATCGGGACGGCGCTCCAGCACCTGCATCGGCAGGGCCTTTTTCATCTAGACCTCAAGCCGGAGAATATCCTGCTCAAAGATGATGGGAGCCTGATGCTGAGCGATGCCGGACTACTGAGCCTGCCAGCCCTTTGGCAGGACCGCCTGGCTGCTGAGCGCGACAACGCAGCTTACCTGGCTCCTGAGCAGATTATGGGCTTGCCGGTGGCGGCCAGTGATCAGTATGCGCTGGCCTGTCTGATCTACGAATGGCTGAGTGGGCACCCGCCGTTTATCGGCTCCTTCCGGGAGATCTGTGCGCAACACCTGCATGCTCCTCCCCCACCGTTGATGGGACCTGCGTCAGAGGAGCTAAAGGCCGTGCTCCGGCACGCTCTGGAGAAAGACCCCGGCAAGCGTTTCCCTACGCTGCAGGCGTTTATTGAGGCCTGTGCCTTGGCTATGCGTGGAACGGCCAGCCAACCAGTCGCTGCCTCTGCCTCCTCTGGCAGCTCTTCCCCTGTGCCCAGGTCGTCAGTGCTGGCACCTGCCCCCTCAGAGCAGGTGCTCCATCAGCAGGAGGGTAAGATGGCAGCGGAGGAGCAGGTCAGCCAGAGGCGCCTCTGTCGCCTCTGTCGCCAGCCCTTGCCCTCGACCAGACTGGCCTTGGCCTGTCCCTCCTGTGGATACCCATCCGATCTTCAGGAGGAGCAGCGCTTTCTGGAGCAACTGCTCGCAGAGTTAAGCCGCCTGGCACAGGCCGGAGCTGCCCCCATGCACCTGGGGGCGCTGGCGTCGCTCTCCGTTCCCTCGCTGCTGGCCCTCAGACGCGAGGTGCGCTACGGCGCTGCCTCCATACCGCTGGGGCTGGCCATTGACCGCTATTGGCGTCGTCTCCTGGAGGTGCGGCAACTGATCGCGCGTGAGCAGTTGCACGGGACGAGCCTCGCATCGTCTAAGGCCCAGACGCCGCAACGAACGGCTGCCCCCCCAGCGGTCTCGGGTGCAGCGGCAGCAGCACCAGGTCAACCGGCGTCCCAATACGGACCGGAGCCTGCCCAGCTTGACGATACGCTGGTCAGGAAGGCACTGCAGGCGCAACAGCTGCAGGAGCCTCAACATGCGGCGGCCCAGGCGCCAGCAGCCTCTCAGCAGCCAGCACTGCCCCCTGTGCTGCACTCGGCACAGCCTGTAGGTGAACGTGCGCCAGCCAGCACCTCTCAGTCACCGCGCCAGGCTTCTGGGCCGGGCTTCCAGGCGCCGGCGGCGAGTGTCGGCAGGCCGCAGATCGCTATGCGGCAGCCTTCGGCAGCGGCGATCTCCAGGGCAGTGTCAGAGCCGGCCTCCCTGGGGCGCCCGCCGCTGCCACCACGCCCGCCACGTCCGCCGCGCCCCAGTCCAATCACGACGCTGCGACCGCTGGTCGAGTCGCCGGCAGCCCTGATGGTGGCCTTGGGCACCTTCCTGCTGCTGGCCGCGCTCCTGGTCTTCCACATCGCCGCGTCGAAATACGCGCTGCCGGTGACCATCTGCGCGCAGGGCTTTTTCGCGCTGATGGTCGTAATCACCGGACGCTCTCGCCATTTCCGCGAGTTCAGAGGGATCTATGCCCTCTTCTTCGCTCTCACCGTGCCCTTGCTCTTCCCTGACTTGACGAGCATCGTTCCCAATGGGACGCCGTGGCTGCTGGCGCTGACAGCACTCTACGGCGCCGTGACCTACGGCGTGCTGGCCGTCTCCCAGCGCTTCAGTCCCTTTGCTATTCTCTGCGCCGTGGCCCTGGCGGTCGCTGATGTTTCCCTGGTCTGGGCCATCTCGCCTTCCTCTTGGGGCTGGTGGACGGCAAGCGGGTTACTGGTACTGGCCTTAATCGAGACGGAGGCTTTGGGTGACCCTCAGCTCGCGCCAGGGGGATCTCCGCTAGCCCGGCTCTTGCAAACCTCCTGGGATGTGCTCCGGGCTCCTCTGGCCTTCTCTGCGCAGTTCCTGGCTTATGGACTCAGTTGCCTTGCCGGTCTCTTGAGTTTATTGCTACTTCTGCTCTTATTGATCTTACAGCCAACAATAGGCTATTCATCCACCATACCGCTCTCTGCTTTCCCGATCACCTTGCTCCTGGCCCTGGCCTGGTTCATGCGAGCCGATGCACGCCTGCGCAGATCCTCCCAGTACCCGCTGCTAGCCCTGATCACCTTGATCGTGCCACTGACCTGCAGCCTGATTGTCCCACAACACGCACGGCTCATGAGCAGCCTGGACCTGCTCTTGCTGAGCGCCGCCTTTGAAGGCTACGCGCGGCTGGCACCGCCTTCGCTCTGGCTCTACCTGCGCCCCGGACGCAAGCTGACGACGCTGCGCTTTCTTCTGCTGCTGCTGGTCCCCTTCCTGGCAATTTTGCCCTCGCAAGCTGCTCTCCAACAGAAGGACCTCCTGGCCGGCTCCTTGATGGTCTGGGCCAGCGCCGCTCTGCTGCTGCTGATGATCCTCTTCCCTGCGCCGGAGGCCGCGGCACAGGAAGTGCAGCGCCTTCGCCCGAAGCGCTCGCCCTGGCTACAGGTGCTGTCTGGAGGCCTCTTTGTCTGGGGCTACGCAGCTCTGGGGCAGGGAATCAATTGGGCCTCGCTTGGACCCTTGTGGTGGTTGGGCCTGCTCTGCGGCGGCCTGCTGGTACTCTCCGCCTTGCTCCGCCTCCTGGCCGGGCGCGTGTATGCCGCCCCCTGGGAGGTGGTAACGCTCACCGCTGCGATCCTGATCCTGGCCCTCCTTCCACTGCAGCAGGACCTCCAGGCCATGAGCCTGGTGCCGCTGCTGCTTGGCACTTTGGGATATGCTCTGCTGGTGTCCCAGCGCCGTTCTCTCTGGCTTTTCTTGCCCGGCCTGTTCCTGGCCGTCGGGCTGTCGCTGCTCGGGCTGTGGATCGCCGAGAACCGTGGGGAGATGGATGCCTGGGCCATCGTCTTGTTGGCAAGCTCCGTTCTGCTGCCGCCTCTGGCGGCAACGTTGCGCCGCTTCCTGCCGGCAGGACCGGCTGCGCTTCCACGCAGGATCCCTCAGGACTGGCAGGCTGAGCGCCTGTTGACCTTCTGGGAATGGGATTGGCCGCTGACGACCGTGGCCCTGGGAACCAGCCTGTGGCTGGCGGTGCTGCTGCTGGTGGATTGGACCCATTCCTTCGATCACTCGCTGCCCCAGTGGTATTGGAGCAGCATGGCGCTGGCCTCGCTTTCCCCTGGTTCTGAATGGCTGGCGGTAGGCGAGGCGCTAGTCATGGCGCTGACCTCCTATCTGGCCGGCCTCTGGGCCAGAACCCGCCTCTGGCTCGTTCCCGCCGCTCTCCTGGCTCTGGTGGCCCTCTGGCTGGCTCAAAACGAATTCGTGGCTTTGACCGCTGTGGCCGTCGGCACCGCTGTGGTGGGTATGCTGGTCAGCCGCCTCAGAGGCCAGCGCTGGGCTCTCCCCTGGTACGTGGCTGGACTGTTCAGCCTGCTGCTGGTCATGGGACATGCGCTACCACCTCGAGAGGATACACCTCAAGCCTATAGCGCTTTTGTCTTGCTTGGATTGGCAGGCGTGGTGACGGCGGTGGGCCTGGCCGAAAAGCTGCCCGAGCCACTCTGGCTGGCACCCCTGTTGCTGCTGGAAGGCAGCATTGCCGCCCTGCTGTCACCGCAAAGTCTGTCAAATGCGCTGCTGCTCCTGGGACAGGTGCCGCTCTCGGCCTTGGCGGGCCTGGGGCTGCGTGCCCGGCAGCGCCGCCGCCCCCAGGTCGCAGGGGGGCGCTGGCGCTGGACGCTGCCCTGGTACACGGCGGGCCTGGTCAGTATCGGCGCCATCAGCTTCGCCCTCCTCGACCCGCAGTTATGGGCCACCAGTCTGCCTGCCCTTGCCCAGCTGGGACCGTACGTCCTCCTGGCCTGCGCTGGCCTGGCCACTGCCGAGGCCCTGCTGGAGCAGACACCTGCCCTGCTCTGGCTGGCTCCCATACTGGTACTGGAGGTCTGCTCCTTGATCCTGCCAGATCTCCTCTCGGCACAGCTGCGCTTCGTTGGGGAGAGCGTGTTACCGCTCCTCCTGGTCCCCAGCTGTGCCCTGGTGGCTCTGACCCTTAGCCGCCTGGGCGACCAGAGCCGCGGGCAGCGGCTGCTGCGTGCCGGCCCGTGGTATACGGCGGCCTTGCTGGCCCTGGGCACGGTGACCATCGCTCTCTTCTGGGGGGCCGGGGTGCCCTGGCAGCAGAATCCCTACGTGCCCTTGGGCTACGCCGGCCTGGCGACGGCCATCGGCGTGCTAGAGGGCTTTCCGGAAATTCTTTGGCTGGTGCCCCCGCTGCTGCTGGCGGGCAGCATCGCCACTCTGCTGTCACCGCAAAGTCTGTCGAATGCACTGCTGCTCCTGGGACAGGTGCCGCTCTCGGCCTTGGCGGGCCTGGGGCTGCGTGCCCGGCAGCGCCGCCGCCCCCAGGTCGCAGGGGGGCGCTGGCGCTGGACGCTGCCCTGGTACACGGCGGGCCTGGTCAGTATCGGCGCCA
>NZ_BKZV01000008.1:179202-184556 GCF_008974285.1 Thermogemmatispora aurantia
CGCTCTCGGCCTTGGCGGGCCTGGGGCTGCGTGCCCGGCAGCGCCGCCGCCCCCAGGTCGCAGGGGGGCGCTGGCGCTGGACGCTGCCCTGGTACACGGCGGGCCTGGTCAGTATCGGCGCCACCAGCTTCGCCCTCCTCGACCCGCAGTTATGGGCCACCAGTCTGCCTGCCCTTGCCCAGCTGGGACCGTACGTCCTCCTGGCTTGCGCTGGCCTGGCCACTGCCGTGGCCCTGCTGGAGCAGACACCTGCCCTGCTCTGGCTGGTGCCGTTGCTCACCGCGCTGGCTACGCTCACTGCTCAGCGCTACAATGGCCCTGCTCTGCTCCCGCCCGTCCTTGTTCTGCTCTGCACGCTCGTTGCGCTCGGGTCCAGCCAGCTCGTGCAGGGGCGCTTGAAGCACCTGTCAACTCTCAGTGCTAGCCGGCTGCGCCTGCGACTGGGGGCACCCTGGTACGTCACTGCGGCCTTCGCCGCCTGTGCAACTCCTACCTTCCCCTTCGTAACGGAGAACCTCGGCGCGACTACCGTGGCTATCCTTTTGCTGGTCTATACCCTGCTGGCTTTTGTCGTCGCCGTCGGAGAGCGCTGGCCCCTGGCTTCTCTGGCCATCAGCATCTTCGGCCTGTGGGGGCTGGGGGAGATAACAAGGGTGCCAGCGTTAACCTGGCTCCTCCTGCCTGCCGGCATTGGAGCGCTTGCCATAGCCTTCCTCGCAGATCGGCTGCTGCGCTCTAACACCAGTGGCTGGTCACCAGCGCTGACCAGGCTCATTCGTCCTTCCTGGGCCTTGGCCTGGGTGCCGTTCGTTGTCCTGACCTGGAGCATGCTTGGTCTGTTCCACCCACACCCCTGGCCAGTTACCGGGCTCCCTGCAGCCGATTCCTGGGGGCCCGCTCTGGCCGCTTTGCTCGTCTATGGCTCCGGTCTGCTGTTGCGCCAGGTCGCGGTCTGCTGGCTGGGCGTGCTCTTGGCTCTCTCCTCCATCGTACAGCTCAGTGCTGGCTCAGGGCAGGGCAGGCCAGATATGGCCGGACTGGCCCTCTTCTGCCTCCTGTGTACCATCGGGCTGGCTTGCGGAGCCTCGCTAGAAGGGCACTGGCCTCTACGGGCCTACGTTTTCCCGCTCCTGGCCGCGAACTGCTCCGGCGTCCTGGCCGTAGGCATCGCTGGCACTCTCGCGACGGAGCAGAGCAGCGTCCTCGGGGCCTCAGCTCTGCTGCTGGGCTATGGCCTCCTGATCTGGCTCCTGGCCCTGGGCCTGCGCCTGCCTGTGCTAACGCTGCTTACCGGGCTTTGGACTGCCTGGGGTCTGGTCTTGCTTGTAGGATTCCAGCAGCTATCGCTTCCCTTCCCGCTCCCGCAGGTGTTCCTCACAAGGGACCAGATCCTCACGATTATCGGGACCATCGCTACCCTGCTGGGCCTGCTGGGTCTACGCCGTCGACCAGACCAAAGTGTCTCCGGGCAGCGAGGCGCGCCTTCTACACCAGCACCCAGCCATGAGGAGAAAGTACAATGAGAGAACACTCCCTTCCGCGGCTCAGTCGCCTGCTCTGGAACTGGCCCTGGTACCTGCTGGCCGCTCTCGCTGCTACCATGACTGGACTGCTCAGCAGCTCCTGGCCCCGGCTCCTGGAACTGGCCATCTTCGCGTTCTTGGCCGCGCTCGTCATGCTCCGCGAGCGTCTTCCCGAGACCTTGGTCCTGCCGGCAGCGCTCCTGGCTTGGCTGCTGGCATTGTTGCCGTCTGTGCTCGGCCTCTCGCTCGACGAGGCGCTGCTTCTGGCCAGTCTTGTCTGCGTCCTGCTTTTCCTATCGCAGTTCACCTGGCGCCTCATCAGGCCAGAACCTCTCTGGCTGGCCCCCGCCGTGCCCGCCCAGCTGCTGGCTCTCGGGGGCCAGGCCATGATCGTCCTCATCTACTTCGATCTCATGACCCAGACGCAGACCGGAGCGCTCGCTCTGACGGTCCTGGGCCTCCTCGTGGTCTGGCTGGCTCTGCTGCAGCCGCGGCGCGCCTTCCGCCTCTGGATGGGCTATACTGCAGGCTTCCTGTTCACCCTGGCCTTGACCTGGGAAATATGGCAGCGCTGGCAACCGACCTTCGATCTCCTCTGCTTGCCTCTGGCCAGCTATCTGGTCGTTCTCAGCCCCTTCCTGCTCCGCGATCGCCAGACGCGGGGCAGCCAGAGGGTAGGGCGCGTAGCCATCGTGATCGGCGCTTGCTTGCTGCTGATCCCTTCCTTCATCTTGAGCATTGTCGCTGCTGAGGCAGACCAGCAGCTCGTTTCTCTACTTCTCGTCCTGGCTGAGTCGCTCAGTCTGTTTACCTTTGGCATCGCTATGCGCGTGCGCTTCTTTGTCCTGGGAGGTGCCGCTCTGGTTGTTGGAGGCGCTATCAGAGCTGTCGTCTACACCTTTCTCGGCGGGCAGCACTATGCCCTCATCATCTGGACCGCACTGGGCATCGCTGGCCTGGCTTTGCTGGGAGGCGCCATCTTCCTGACCCTGCGGCGCTCCTCTCCTCAGCTCTGAGCAGGCGCGCGCTCACAGGCCACGGCCACAGGCCCAGGAACAGAAATGCCGCAGCGCTGGGAAGCCAGCGCCCCTTTGGCCTCCACCAGCCAGCGGACCGGCTCGAGTCCTCTCTCACACATAGCCCCGCAGCCGGTCCGCTTCTCTGTAAGCCGCTTGCGCCTCGCGCTCTCGCCCCAGCTTCTTGAGGACATTGCCACGACGCTCATACAAATCTGGCTCATCGGGCTGCTGCTGGAGAAGCTGCTCATAGAGCGATAATGCCTCAATATAACGCCCCACAATAAAAAGCGCGTCAGCCCGTCGCAGCGAAAGCCTCCCCAGGCCAGTCCTTTCCTCGGCCTCCAGCGCCAACCGATACGCCTCGCGCGCCTCCCGCTCACGCCTTAGCTGCAGCAGCGTGTCCGCCTGACCATAACGGGCATCGACCAACCCAGGGTCATAGCGCAGCGCCTCCTCATAGGCTGCCAGGGCAGCCCGATACGAACGCAGCTGATAAAGCGCATCGCCACGCGCGCAGTGCGCCGCGGCAAAGGTCGGCTGCAGCTGCACCGCGTGTTCGAAAGCCGCCAGCGCCTTCCCATATGCCTCATGCGCTAGCAAAATCAGACCGCGGCCATAGTGGGCAGCCACATTGCTCGGATCGGCCTCCAGCGCTAGCTCGTAGGCCCGCAATGCCTCCGTATCCCGGCCAAGCCGCTGGAGCGTAGCCGCCCGCCCGCTTTGAGCATAGCTATCCTGCGGGTTCTGGCGCAGCGCCTGCTCATAAGCCGTGAGCGCCTCCTCGAAATGGGCCAGCTGCCAGCACGTATCACCCAGCCAGCGCCAGTCAAATGGCAGCTCTGGATCGCGGGCCATGGCCTGCAGATAACTCCGCAGCGCCTCCCCATACTGTCCTTGCCGGGCCAGCTGGTCGCCAGTCGCCTTCAGTGCCCGCGCCTGCGCCCGAAGCCGGACTCGCTCCTCTTCCTGGCGCCTCTGCACCGCCTCCCGGCCTGCCGCCGGTGGATACTCAGCAGGAGACAACTCGGCTGATCCGGCGAGCGCTGACGCCGGCTTCAGCTCCACGGGCTGAGCCAGGAAAGGTGTCGCAGAGGGAGTGGGCATAGAGGATGACTGCCGCGTGGCGGGAGCGGCAGAAGCAGCAGGGGAAGGCAGGGGCTGAGCAACAGCAGGGGGCTGTTGATAACTTCGCTTCAGCGTAGTACTTTCGCGCAACGGCTGCGGATCGACAGGATCAATACGCTCCACGATCCGGTAGCGTTGCAAGGCAGTTTCAACCTGGCCTTGGGTGGCCTCCTCACGAGCGCGCTGGAGCCAGCAAGCTTTCAGCTCTCGGTACTGCTCGGGATCGTGGGGAGCAGTGCGCAGGGCAGACAAAAACTCGGCGACCGAAGCGTGGCGTTGACCTGGCTCCTTCATCAGGGCCTTAAGGACCGCTAGCTCGATATGGATGGGTAGCTCCGGACGAAACTGCGACGCAGGGAGCGGCAAGGCCTCGCGCTGCTGTTGGGCCCAGGCGAACCAGCCCCCGCCGGGAGGAACAGTCAACGGCTTGTGGCCGGTCAATAGTTCATACGCCAGGCAGCCAAGCGCATACTGATCGCTGGCTGGCGAGACCTCTCCTGCAAATTGCTCTGGGGCCATATACGGCAGTGTCCCGGCAATCGGGAGGCGCTGCGTCGCCGCCGCATCCAGGACGACTGCGATCCCGAAATCTGCGAGCAGCGCGCTGCCGACAGCATCGAACAGGATATTCTCCGGCTTTAAATCCCGGTGGACCACCGGTTTCTCCTGAGAGTGGGCATGCTCTAAGGCCCGCCCCACCTGCTCCAGAATCTGCAGAGCCTCCTCTAGGGGCAAGCCGTCCGGCTGCTGACGCAGACGATCACGCAGCGATCCGCCAGCCGCATAGGCTGCAACCAGATAAGGGGGAAAGTCCCGGTCAAAACCGGCATCGTAGAGCGGCAGAATATGAGGATGGCGCAGCGCCTCTAGCAGGCGGGCCTCTTGCAGAAATGCCTGCTGCTCCTTGACGGAGACACCACGCGCGCTACTGAGAAACTTGATCGCCGCACGACGGGGCAGCAGCAGATGCTCGGCCAGATAGACCTCGCCAAAGCTGCCGCTGGCTAAACGCTCTCCAATACGGTAGTTTCCAAGTTGTTTGCCGGTGTAGCTACCCGGTGCAGCTGGAGCCATCGTTACTCTGCTTAGGCGGCGCTGCTCGCCTCTCTAGCGGTGGAACCCTCTTTGTCCTCCCGCTTGCCATAAGGATATCATAAAGGACGAGCAGCGGGCTAGAGTGTGCGCGAGCCATCTGTCCCCAAACAAACCTGGTACCGTGGCTAGTCCCTCAGCCACAGCACCAGGTTGCTGCGCAGGTAATGGAGCTTTGCCGCCAGAGCAAAGATCCTGCTGACCGATGAAACTGGCCTAGAAGGGCGGATAGGCGTTCTGGACCAGGGTGTCGAAGCCCGCCTGGAACCAGGCCCCGGCCACCGGCGCGTTCGGCATCGCCCCCGTCGGCTGGTTATTGTTCATCGAATTGCCCCCGTAGGTCGGGTCACACATCCGATCGAAGCCCTTGCCCGTCGGGTTGTTCGGCCCCTGCGGAATCAGGCTGCTGGAGCCATCCGACTCCCCGGGCGGCTTGATCCACACAAAGGCATCAAAACCACTCGCCGGGTTGGCCTGCGGACGCGCTCCAATCCCGCCCGGCTGGTTGCACCAGTTCCCTCGACTGTAGCGCCGATCAATGCGCGTCTGGTCCACGAACGTGTTCACATCCGTGGCGCTGCTCGGCCCCGTCGGG
>NZ_BKZV01000009.1 GCF_008974285.1 Thermogemmatispora aurantia
GCCGGGGGACCATGTGAACATGACGGTGGAGCTGATCTATCCGGTGGCGATGGAGGCGGGTGTGCGCTTTGCCATTCGCGAGGGTGGCCGCACCGTCGGCGCGGGCGTCTGCACCGAGGTGCTCGAATAAGCGGCAGAGCCAGAGGCTCACTCGATCAGAGGCAAAGGCCAGGCCAAAAAGGAGGCAAGAGACAATGGCTACCGGAGCGAAACAGCGCATTCGCATTCGCTTGAAGGCCTACGACCATCGCATTCTGGATCAGTCGGCGATGCAGATCGTCGACACAGCGCAGCAGACCGGAGCGCGCGTCTCTGGACCTGTACCGCTGCCCACAGAGATCCAGAAATTCACCGTGATCCGTTCGCCCTTTATTGATAAAGACTCGCGTGAGCAGTTTGAGATTCGCACTCACAAACGCCTGATCGACATCGTCGACCCGACCAACAAGACGGTCGAAGCGCTCACGCGGTTGAATCTGCCCGCAGGTGTCGACATCGAGATCAAGCTGTAGGCGGATAGGCCGGACAGCATCTTCGCTTCTGGCCGTCAGCCTGCCAGGAGAGCGCAAGCGAACGGGACAGAACGGCAGCACCGCCAGCGGTCGCGCGGGTCGCTCAGTCCCGTTCACTCTCCTTAATAAGAGGAGAGAGGATCTTGCAGCAGGTTAGGCTGGCTGATGTGGGTCAGAGCGAGGAGCCTTCGTCTGGTTCCATCCCTCCCTACAGAGGAGAGTAGGTAGAGAGTATGCTCAATGGATTGTTGGGCAGGAAAGTGGGCATGACGCAGGTGTTCGGGCCGGATGGCAATGCCATCCCCGTAACCGTCATTGAAGCAGGCCCGTGCATCGTTACCCAGATCAAGACCACTGCCCGTGATGGCTACGAAGCAGTCCAGATTGGCTTTGAGCCGATCCCCGTCAAGCGTACGACGCGCCCGCTACTGGGGCACCTTGGTCACCGGCTGCCGCTCTTAAGGGCCCAGCGCCGCCGTCTGCAGCAGTATCAGCAGGAGCAGCGCGCCAAAGCCCGCGACCAGGAAGAAGGGGCCAAGAGCGGGAGCGCGGCGCAGACGTCCGAAGAAAAGAAGCCAGACAAGCAGATTCAGAAGCTCCTGACCTTGCAGGAGAACCGCCAGCGCCGTCCGGGACCGGAGCTGGGACCTTTTCGCGTCCTGCGCGAGGTCAAACTTGAGGAAGGGGCTTCGCCCGACAAAGTAGAGCTGGGCGCTCGTTTTGACGTCAGCCTCTTTAAGGTCGGTGAATTCGTGGATGTGATCGGCACCTCCAAAGGAAAGGGGTTCCAGGGCGGCGTCAAGCGCCACGGCTTTGCTGGCGGCCCCAAGACGCATGGACAGTCGGATCGTCATCGTGCACCCGGCTCCATTGGCTCCGGTACCACCCCCGGGCGCGTGCTCAAGGGCCTGCGCATGGCCGGCCACATGGGCAATGCGCGCGTCACAGTCAAACGGCTACGAGTCATTCAGGCCGACCCGGAGCGCAATCTGCTGGTAGTCAAAGGTTCGGTGCCCGGTGCGAATGGCGGCCTGCTCATGATTAGGAAGCATAAGAGGTAGGTAACGGCGATGCCCTCGACAACAGTTTATAACATGGCCGGCGAGGCCGTGGGAGAGCTTGAGCTAAACGAGCAGGTCTTCGGAATCACGCCCCATATCCCGGTGCTCCACCAGGTGGTCACTGCCCAGCTGGTCAACCGCCGCCAGGGCACCGTCTCCACCAAGCGCCGTGGCGAGGTCTCGGGAGGAAACAAGAAGCCGTACCAGCAGAAAAGAACCGGTCGGGCGCGCCAGGGAAGCATTCGCGCGCCCCACTTCCGCCACGGTGGCGTGGTCTTTGGGCCGCGGCCTCGCATCTATCATCACGACGTGCCACGCAAGATGCGGCGCCTGGCGATTCGCTCGGTGCTCTCGGATAAAGTGGCTAACAATCGCCTGATTGTCGTGGACCGGCTCCAGCTGGAGCGGCCCCGCACCAAGGATATGCTAGAGGTGCTCAGCAAGCTGCCTGTCGGCGACAGCAAGCGCGTGCTG
Organism: Thermogemmatispora aurantia; assembly: GCF_008974285.1. GTDB lineage: Bacteria > Chloroflexota > Ktedonobacteria > Ktedonobacterales > Ktedonobacteraceae > Thermogemmatispora > Thermogemmatispora aurantia. The sequence continues at coordinate 2,048 of NZ_BKZV01000009.1, forward strand.
CTGATGCTGCCGCAGCGCGATGAGAACGTCTTGCTCTCGGCGCGCAATATTCCAGGCACCAAGGTTGAGCATGTCTGTGCCATCAATGTCGTAGAGCTGCTGAAGCACGACAGTGTCATCATGCCGGTGCCGGCTGTGCGCTGGCTGGAATACGTCTTCGGTGAAGGACTGAGCGCCGAGGAGGCCAGCCAACGAATCACCGAAGCCGAGGGCGAGGTCGAGGCCCAGGCGGAGGCTGCGGCGCAGGAGGAGCTTCAGAGCGAGGCCAGTGCCGACGCTGAGGCCGCCGGCGACAGCGAGGAGGGGTAGGCCGTGGAGATCACCGAGGTTCTGCGACACGGAATCATCACGGAAAAATCGGTCAAGCTCCAGGAACAGCACAACCAGTATACCTTTAAGGTGGCGCCAGAGGCCACGAAGATCGACGTGCGCCGCGCCGTCGAGCAGCTCTTCAATGTGAAGGTGCTCAAGGTCAACATCATCAACGTGCCCGGCAAGAAGCGCGTCCTGCGCCGGCAGGGAGCCCCGCCGCGCATCATCCACGGGCAGCGCTGGAAGAAGGCCATCGTGACCATCCAGCCGGGTCAGACCATTGAGGCGTTGAAGGCATAAGGGGAAAAACAATGCCAGTAAAGCAGTATAAGCCAACGACACCTGGGCGGCGCGGCATGACGGTTTCGACCTTCGAAGAGATCACGAAGACGGAGCCAGAGAAGTCGCTGATCAAGCCGCTCAAGAAGCATGCCGGTCGCAACAACCAGGGCCGGATCACCACTCGCCATCGAGGCGGAGGTGCGAAGCGCGCCTATCGGATCATCGACTTCAAGCGCAACAAGCTGGGCGTGCCGGCTAAAGTGGCCGCTATCGAGTACGATCCTAATCGCTCAGCTCGCATAGCTCTCCTGCACTACGTCGATGGTGAGAAGCGCTACATTATTGCGCCGCTTGGGCTGAAGGTCGGCGACCACGTGATGGCGGGGCCGGATGCCGACATCAAGCCCGGCAATGCCCTGCCGCTCAAGAACATTCCGGTTGGCACCACCATTCATAACATTGAGCTGGTGCCCGGGCGCGGGGGCCAACTGGTGCGCAGTGCTGGTGTGGGGGCGCAGCTGATGGCTAAGGAGGGTGAGTACGCTCTCATTCGCCTGCCTTCGGGCGAGCTGCGCTACGTGCACAGCCGCTGCATGGCCACCGTTGGTCAGGTCGGCAATCCCGACCATGAGAACATCACCATCGGCAAGGCGGGCCGTTCCCGCCACATGGGCCGACGGCCTGCGGTGCGCGGCGCGGCCATGAACCCCTGTGACCATCCGCACGGCGGTGGCGAAGGACGCGCACCGCGCGGCGGCCAGCCGCAGACACCCTGGGGCAAGCCCGCCCTCGGTGTCAAAACGCGGCGCAACAAGCGGACCGATCGCTTCATTGTCCGTCGGCGCAACGCTGGTCGACGCTAGCGAGTGAGCCGGCCAGACAGGCACAGGTAGGAGGAGGAGAAAGAAAGCATGTCGCGCTCGCGTAAGAAGGGACCATACATTCACGAATCACTGAGGAAGAAGGTCCTGGCGATGCGGCGCAGCGGTGAGCGCCGCCTGATCAAGACCTGGTCGCGCGCCTCAACCATCTTCCCCGAGATGGTTGGCTTGACCATCGGCGTGCACAATGGCAAAACCCATGTGCCGATCTATATCACCGAAAACATGGTAGGCCATAAGCTGGGAGAATTCGCTCCCACGCGGCACTTCCGCGGTCACTCGGGAGGAAAGAGCGAGCGGACCACCTCGGTTCGCTAGCCTGCTCTCTCCTCCCTCCCCTGGCGGAAGGCCAGCGGAGCCGTCTTTGATGGAGTAGGAGATGCAAGTCAGGGCTATTGCGAGAAACATAGGCATTTCGCCGCGTAAGTTGCGCCTGGTCACCGATGCGGTCAAGGGACTGCGCGTCAGCGAGGCGCTGCCGGTTCTTGATTTCCTGCCCAACGCCGGGGCCAGGCCGGTCAAGAAGGTGATCCAGTCGGCGGTAGCGAACGCAGAGAACAACTACAATCTCGATCCCGACCAGCTCTACATTCTTAACATTGTGACAGACGAAGGGCCGCGTCAGAGGCGCTTCAAGGCCCGCTCGCACGGACGATTGTCGCGCATCATCCGCCGCTCCAGTCATGTCACAGTCATCGTTTCGGATGATCGAGCCGACCTGGGACGCTAACGAATTGAGCGAGCGAAGTGCAGTGAAGGAGGAGCACGTCAGTGGGACAGAAGGTTCATCCCACAGGGTTCAGGCTCGGCATTATCAAAACCTGGCTTTCTCGCTGGTATGCTGAGCGTGACTACAAAGACCTGCTCGCGGAGGATATGCTGATCCGCGAGACGATCAATCGCGAGCTGGCCAACGCGGCGGTCTCGCGCATTGAGATCGAGCGTGCGGCGGCGACGCAGGTATCGGTGACTATTCATACCGCCAGGCCGGGCATCGTGATCGGTAAGAATGGCGAGAAAGTGGACCGGCTGCGCAATCTGCTGGAGTCGAAGATCCATAAGCGAGTGCGCCTCAACATTGTGGAGATTCGTCAGCCGGAGCTGGATGCCTACCTGGTTGGTCGCACGATCGCTGAGCAGCTTGAGAAGCGTGTCTCGTTCCGGCGCGCCATGAAGCAGGCTGTGCAGAAGGCCATGCGCGCCAATGCCAAAGGGATCAAGGTCATTGTGAGCGGGCGCCTCGGAGGTGCGGAGATCGCACGGAGCGAGAAAGAGGTTGAGGGGAAGGTTCCCCTGCATACCTTGCGCGCCGATATCGACTATGGACAGACAGAGGCCCACACGACCTATGGTGTGATTGGGGTCAAGGTCTGGATCTACAAGGGGGACGTGCTCCCCGGCAAAGGCCCGGGTCCCGAGGGACAGGAGGCTGCCCCGCAGCCAGCGCTCTTGCCGCGTGAGGTCGGCGTGGGCGAGCGGCGCATGCCCGAGCGCCGGGAGCGGCCTGAGCGCCGGGAGCGACCCGAGCAGCGTGGCCCGCGTCCGCGGCCTGAGCACGCTCAGGGACGTCCTGGACGTGAGCGCGGCCAGGCTCAGGGTGGTCAGCAAGGCCAGGCTCAGGGTGAGCGTGAGCGAGGTCAGCGTCCGCCACGTGGCGAGCGCGAGGGCCAGCAGGGGCAGGGGCGCCAGGGTCGTCCGCAGCGTCCGCCTCGTCCTCCTCGGGCTGATCAGAGTCAGCGCGGTGGCGAGCAGGGACGCCAGGCCCAGCAGTCCGAGTCGCAGCCGTCGGCTCAGCACCAGCAGCACCAGCAAAGACAGCAGCAGCATCAGCAACATCAGCAGCACCAGCAACAACAGCAGCAGTCTGTCCAGGGCCCGGCACCGACACCAACGGCCCCTTCTGAGCAGGCAGCCCCACCGACTGCGGCTGAGCAGCCACGGGGTGGCGAGCAGTCTTCTGCGGGCGGTGCTGAGGAGTAAGCAGGCTGGATCAGGGCACGCGGTGGACAGGTAGGCCAGCGTCTCCGAGCGCTCTCGCCAGCGAGCGAACGAGCCAGGTCCAGCGGAGAGTAAGCTGGCATAGCTAGCGACAGACGAGGAGAGCAGACCATCAGCCCCGACCGGCCCGGACCGTAGCAGCAGGCAGACCAAGAGGCGGGGCTACCTGTGGCAAAGAGGAGAAAAGGCAGCCATGTTACTGGCACCGAGACGTCCAAAGTATCGCAAACAGCATCGCGGTCGCCTTAAGGGGACCGCTCATCGCGGCAATACGATCGCCTTCGGCGATTATGGCTTGCAGGCCCTGGAACCCTGCTGGCTGGAAGCGCGCCAGATCGAGGCCGCTCGTATTGCCATTACGCGCTTCATGAAGCGTGGCGGCAAGGTCTGGATTCGTGTCTTTCCCGATAAGCCCGTGACCGCGAAGCCAGCGGAGACGCGCATGGGCAAGGGGAAAGGCGCCCTCGACCACTGGGTAGCGGTGGTCAAGCCCGGACATATGATCTTCGAGATCAGTGGTGTGAGCGAGGAGGTCGCCAGGGAAGCCGCACGCCTGGCAAGCCATAAATTGCCAATCGCCACACGCTTTGTAGTCAAGGGGGAGGCGGAGCGTGCCGAAGCTTAAGGAGCGTCGCCAGCAGATTCGCGAGATGTCGCTGCCAGAAGCCCAGCGCGAGCTGAAAGAACTGCGTACCAAGCTCTTCAATCTGCGCCTGCAGAAGCAGCGCGGGGAGGTTAAAAACACGCGCATCTTCGCTCAGACTCGTAAAGATATCGCTCGCCTGCTTCACCATATCTCAGAGCTGGAGGCTGAGCAATGACCCAGAGAACGACCGAGCAGAATGCGGCCACGCTCAGCTCAACCGGAGGGCGCCCGCTACGCCGGCGCCCGCAGAAGGTGGGGCTGGTGATCAGCAACAAGATGGATAAGACCATCGTCGTTGCTGTAGAGCGGCTCAAGATGCATCCGCTCTACAAGAAAACCTATCGTCAGACAAAACATTTCTATGCGCATGATGAGAACAACATCTGTCAGATTGGGGATATCGTGCGCATCGAGGAATGCCGCCCGCTGAGCAAGCTCAAGCGTTGGCGCCTGATCGAGGTGATCAAGCGCGGCAGTGGTGTTGTCCCGGTTGAGCAGGTGCTGGGCCAGGAGATCACCAGTGAGTTGGAGCGGGTCCAGCAGGGTGCTGGCCAGGTGGTGCTGGGCGGGCAGCGTGAGCAGCAAGCAGAGGAGGGAGCCGAATGATCCAGCCCCAGACTCGTCTCAAGGTTGCCGACAACACGGGCGCCAAGGAGATCATGTGTATTCGTGTCCTTGGCACCTCAAACAAGAAGTATGCCACGGTAGGTGACGTCATCAAGGCCAGCGTCAAAAGTGCCGCTCCCAACGGTCAGGTCAAAAAAGGCGAGGTGGTCACCGCGGTAGTGGTGCGCGTCGCCAAGGAGTACGCGCGTCCGGACGGCTCCCACATTCGTTTTGACGATAATGCCGCCGTTCTGATTGGCGCTGGCAACAACCCCCGAGGAACACGTATCTTTGGTCCGGTGGCCCGCGAGCTGCGCGAGAAAAACTATGTTCGTATCCTCTCGCTCGCGCCAGAAGTGCTCTGAGGGAAGGTGAGGAAAGAAGGTAGAGACGATGGCTGTCAAGACAAAAGCGAAGGAAGAGAAGCGGCCTCTGCACCGGGCCAAAATGAACATCAAGAAGGGCGACACAGTGCTGGTCATCGCGGGCAAGGATCGAGGCAAGCAGGGGACAGTGGTCAAGGCGCTGCCGCAGCTCAACAAGGTCATCGTCGAGGGAGTCAACCTTGTGAAGCGGCACCAGAAGCCGCAGGGGCAGCTGCGTCAGGGAGGCATTATTGAGAAAGCCCTGCCCATCCATGTCTCTAACACCATGCTGATCTGCACAGAGTGCGGTCAGCCAACGCGCGTGGCCCACGAGCGTCGTCCGATGGGAGCTGATCAAAAGCTCCGCCCGGTGCGTATCTGCAAGAAATGTGGCAAGGTCATTGCTGATCGGACGAGGAGTGCGTAGAGATTATGGCAGCACGCTTGAAGGAGAAGTATCTCAAGGAGGTGGTACCGGCCCTGCAGAAGGAGTTCAATTACAGGAATCCGATGCAGGTGCCGCGCATCCACAAGGTGGTCATTAATATTGGGATGGGCGAGGCCATTCAGAACGCCAAGGCCATGGAGGCGGCGGTGAACGATCTCTCGCTCATTACCGGTCAGCGCCCGGTCATTACCCATGCGCGGCGCTCGGTGGCCTCGTTCAAGGTGCGCAAGGGCATGCAGATCGGCTGCATGGTGACGCTGCGGGGCGAGCGCATGTATTACTTTCTTGATAAGCTCATGAATGTCGCTCTGCCGCGTCTGCGCGATTTCCAGGGGGTCTCTCCGGATTCCTTCGACGGGCGTGGCAACTATACGCTAGGCTTGCGTGAGCAGCTCGTCTTCCCCGAGATTGACTATGACAAGATCGATAAGGTCCGGGGTATGGAGGTCAGTATTGTGACCACGGCGCGCAGCGATGAAGAAGGGCGGCGTCTGCTCAGCCTGCTCGGGATGCCCTTCAGGAGGTAGGATCGATGGCCAAGATCTCGATGATCGTCAAGGCTCAGCGCAAGCCCCGTTTTAAGGTGCGCCAGCACAACCGCTGTCGGGTCTGCGGTCGCCCGCGTGCCTACATGCGCAAGTTTGGCCTGTGCCGCATCTGTTTCCGCGAGCGGGCCTTGCGTGGTGAGCTGCCCGGTGTGACGAAATCAAGCTGGTAGGTTCAGCAATCGCCCAGGTCGGCAGCGTGAAAGAGCGAGCGCGCATGTGCGTACGGGCTGGCTGCGACGGGGCGGGCCGCTGGGCTTCCTGGCTCCAGCAAGCAAGATGCCTGCCCGAGACTGCTGGGCTAGACGGTCGAACGAACGAATGAATGAACTGGGTGAGAGTGTCAGTGACCGACGAACGCTCGTTCTTTCATGATCGTGGAGGTGTTGTACTATGAACATGACCGATCCCATCGCGGATATGCTCACCCGCATCCGCAATGCGATCATCGCGCGGCACACGCGGGTCTCGATTCCGGCCTCCAAGATGAAGTTGGCCATTGCGCGTGTGCTCAAGGAAGAGGGCTACATCAAAGATATCGAAGTGATCAAGGATAATCCCCAGGGGACGATTCGCATCACCTTGCGCTATGTCGATAAGAAGCCGGTGCTGACCCAGCTGGAGCGTGTGAGTAAGCCCGGGCGGCGTGTCTATACCAAGCGCAAGGATATTCCCCTGGTGCGGGGTGGGCTGGGGGTTGCCATTCTGTCCACTCCCAAGGGCGTGATGACGGGACGCAAAGCCTATCAGCTCGGTCTTGGGGGCGAGGTTATCTGTCACGTCTGGTAGACGGGAGGTAGACACGTGTCGCGTATAGGGCGTATGCCGATCCCGATCCCGCCGAAGGTCGAGGTCAGCTGGAACGAGGACAATCTGGTGACTGTCAAGGGCCCAAAGGGCGAGCTGTCCCTCAAGATCCCCTCGTCTCTCTCGCTGACCCTGGAGAATGGCACGCTCAAGGTGGCGCGCCAGTCCGATAATAAGCTGCATCGCTCTCAGCATGGCCTTTACCGCACGCTGATCAATAACATGGTGGTCGGCGTGACTCAGGGCTACAGCAAGCAGCTAGAGATTCACGGTACTGGCTACCGTGCCACCAAGGTGGGCGATAACCTGGTGATCATGGTGGGCTATTCCCACCCGGTTGAGGTGCCTCCGCCGCCAGGCATCTCCTTCACGGTCGACGGGGTTGACCCTGTGACCAAGGCCACCAAGGTCAGTGTGGTCGGGATCGATAAGCAGAAGGTGGGCGAAATGGCGGCCATCATTCGCCGCATTCGCGAGCCGGAGCCTTACAAGGGCAAAGGCATCCGCTACGCTGGTGAGGAGATCCGGCGCAAGGCCGGTAAGGCCGGCAAGACAGGCAAGGCCGGCGGCGGTAAGAAGAAGTAACGGCCATCTGCTGGCAAACCAGTTGAGTTGGTCTTACCCCTGGCTGGCCTGTAGACGGGCCAGCTCACTGGGGCCGATCGATCGATCGATCGATCACTGGCACAAGCGAGCAAGTAAGCACATCTGCGATGAGGAGGGACGTAGTGCCGATCACGTCCCTTGCAGCGTCGGTTCATCTTTCTTTATTACTCTTATATAGAAGAACAGGGGCACGTTCTTATGATCAAGACGTTCAATGCGAACAAGGCGCGGCTGCGTCGGCACCAGCGGATACGTCGCCGAGTCAAGGGCACAGCGGAACGACCACGTTTGAATGTGTTCCGCAGCGCTCGTCATATCTATGCTCAGATTATCGACGATACCCTGGGTCAGACACTTGTCTCGGCCTCCTCGTTGGAGGCAGCTCTGCGCAATTTCCAGCCGGCGCCGCCCCCTGAGTCGGCGGCCCCCCAAGCGGAAGCCGCTCCAGAGGAGGAGGTAGTCGTCGAAAGCGCGGCGGAGGCCGTCCCTTCACGCCGGGCGGCCCGAGCTGCAGCGCGGACCCAGGCCCAGAGCCAGCAGGCCCGGGGCGGTAAAGGTAGTCAGCAGCAACGGGGCCGTCCGCCGACGCAGGTCAAGACTGTTCTACCCAGCGCTCAAAAAGGCGAGAAGAAAACGCCCGTCGAGGCGTTGGCTGCTATTGCCTACAATCGCAAAGTCGCTATTGCGCGTGAGGTTGGCAGGTTGCTCGCGCAGCGCGCGAAAGAGAAGGGGATCGAGAAGGTCGTCTTTGACCGTGGGGGCTATGCCTATCACGGACGCGTAGCCGCCCTTGCCGAAGGGGCGCGTGAAGGCGGCCTACAGTTCTAGGTCAGGTTGGTAGGCACGAGCACGAGGAGAAACATGCCGAGAATAGATGCGTCGAAGCTGAACCTGGAAGAGATCGTGGTCGAAGTCACCCGCGTCTCCAAGGTCGTTAAGGGCGGGCGCCGCTTCAGCATCCGGGCGCTCGTGGTAGTTGGGGACCGCAATGGCCACGTTGGCTATGGCATGGGGAAGGCCGCCGAGTATACCGAAGCGATTCGCAAGGCCGCTGAGGATGCCAAAAAGCATCTGATTCATGTGCCATTGACAGGCACGACCATCCCCTTCATGGTCAAGACGACCTTTGGAGCCTCGCAGGTGATGCTCAAACCCGCCGCGCCCGGTACCGGGGTCATCGCTGGGGCGGCGGTGCGCGCCGTGGTGGAGCTGGCTGGTATTCGTGATATCCTGACGAAGGTCATTGGCAGCTCCAACCGCGCCAATACCGTCGGCGCCTGCATTGAGGCCCTCAAGGAGCTGCGCTCGCCCGAGGAAGTGGCGGCCCTGCGCGGTAAGACAGTGGTCGAGCTGCTGGGACGGCGCCGTGCTGAGCGCCTGGCGGCAGCGGCGGCAAGCGCTGCCGAGCAGGCGGCGGCCCTCCGCGCTGCCCGCGAGGAGGAGGCGCGTGAGCAGCGCGCTCTGCGCCGTGCCGCCCGCGAACGCGCCGAGCGCGCGGAACGTCGTGGGGAGCGCCGTCGCTAGACAGACCCCACTCGCTTGCTCTCGCTCGCTCGCTTCTGCTCAGCCTCGTCGTTCGGCGTGGCGCGGCTCAGTCCGACTCAGCTTGACTCGACGACGCTGCAGCTTGTGGCCCTAGAGGGAGACGGAGGTGGGGGACAGCAGAGCGAGGCTGAGCAGAGCAAGATGGGCGCCTGAGTTTGAGGAGAGAGACTGTTATGGCAAAGCTGCGCATTAAGTGGGTGAAGAGTACGATTGGCTACGCGCAGGATCAGCGGGAGACTATCCGCTCGCTCGGACTGCGCAAGCTCCAGCAGGAAGTGGTGCGCGAGGATACGCCCACGACTCGCGGTATGATTCAGAAGGTGAGACACCTGGTCAAGGTGGAGGAGATAGCATAATGAAACTGTCTGATCTGCGACCAGCTCCTGGTTCGCACAAGCGGTCAAGACGAGTTGGGCGAGGACATGGCTCGGGACGTGGTAAGACGGCCGGTCGCGGTACCAAGGGTCAGAAGGCACGCACCGGAGGAAAGGTCAGCCAGGCCTTTGGAGGAGGTCAGACGCCGCTGTCGCAGCGCCTGCCGTTCCTGCGAGGCATAGGCAATAGCAACGCTCCTTTCCGGAAGGAATACGCCATTGTGAATGTCGAGAGCCTGGAGCGCTTCTTTGAACCCGGGGCCCAGGTTACACCAGAAACCCTGGCCGAGAAGCACCTGCTCTCGTCTACTGAGAGCCGCGGCCTGGTCAAGATCCTGGGCGATGGCGAGCTGCATCGCCCGCTGACAGTCCGGGCCCACAAGTTTTCAGAAAGCGCGCGGGCCAAGATCGAGGCCGCCGGTGGCAGTATCGAAGTGATCCCGGTCAGAGTCTACGAGAAGACGAAGCGCCGTAAAGATCAAGGGAAGCTGGCTCAGGGGGCGCAGGCCCAGGCTTAAGCCTGGTGCCTGCCTGAGCCGGTCTTTCCTGTCTTCCACCCAGGCGGGTCAACCAGATCGCAGATCGCTGGTCGGCCAGCCTGGTCTAACGCGGTGAGCAGCAGCCGGCCAGGCGGTGTATCTCTGCTGATGAGTATGATGAGGGCAAGAAAGAGCCAATGATCAGCGCGGCCAGGGCTACTGGTGGCCGGGAAGGGAAGGACCCCAGGTCCTGGGCCAGGGCCAGGAAGCTGCTTATCCGCGTGACGCTTATTGTGAAAGGAGCCATCCATGTTAGGACGGCTGCTCAGTGTCTGGTCTATTCCTGACCTGCGCAAGAAAATTATCTTTACGCTGATCATCCTGCTGCTCATGCGGGTACTGGCGCACATCACAGTCCCCTTGACCCACCAGCAGGAACAAACGCTGGCCAGCCTCTTCACGAGCGGTCAAAATCAGAATCTGGGCCAGTTACTCGGCCTTCTGGACATCTTTTCAGGGGGATCGCTCCAGACCTACTCGATCATCGCCATGAGCGTCTACCCCTACGTCACGGCGACCATCGTGATGCAGCTGCTCTCGCCGATCATTCCGGCGCTCCATCGCCTCATGGAAGAGGGCGAGGCCGGACGGCTCAAGTTCAGCCAGATTACGCGCATCATCACGGTCCCTCTGGCCTTTCTCCAGGCGCTGGGTAGCGCGGCCATCTTTGTGAGGGTGGGGGTCCTCGATGCCAGCACCTTCAACCTCTTTGGCCCCAACTGGCTGCAGACGCTGGCTATTCTCCTCTCGCTGACCACGGGGACGATGATCCTGGTCTGGTTCGGCGAGCTGATCACGGAGTATGGCGTCGGCAATGGCATCTCGATCATCATCCTGGGGAACATTGTGACCCGCCTGCCCACTCTGGTGCAGCAGGGCTACCTCTCCAGCACGACGACGGGCGGCACGAGCAGCAGCATTCTCAACCTGGTCGCACTCGGGCTGATCACCGTGATCACCATTGCCGGCATCGTCTATATCTACCTGGGACAGCGACGTATTCCGATTCAGTATCCTACCAAGCGCATCGTCGGACGAGGGATGCTGGTCGGCTCGGCGCAGACCACCTATATTCCCATGATGGTCAATAGCGCCGGCATGATCCCGCTGATCTTCGCCAACTCGGTCTTGCTCTTCCCGACCGTGATCTCCCAGTACCTGGCCAGCAGCAATGCCAGCTGGCTCACGACGGCGGCGAGCTGGCTCAGCAGTACCGTGCTCAATACAACGCTGCCCTGGTACTGGCTGTTCTACTTTGTGCTGGTAGTCGGGTTCACCTACTTCTACGCCGATCTGGTCTGGGAACAGCAGAATATTGCCGAGAATCTGCAAAAGCAGGGGGCTCACATTCCTGGCTATCGCCCGGGCGAGCAGACACGTGTCTACTTGAAAACGCTGCTGAGACGGGTGACGCTCGGCGGCGCGCTCTTCCTGGGCGTTCTGGCGGTTCTGCCCTATCTGGCCAGAACCCAGATGCTCAGCTCGACCGCCCTGCTGGTCGTCGTGGCGGTGGCGTTGGATACTATCAGACAGCTTGAAGCACAAGTTGTCATGCGCAATTACTCGGGTTTCCTGTCGTAGGTCGGCGAGGCGCGATGGTGCGCCTCGTCCGCTTCCATCGGAGGAGAAACGGTGCTGATCATTCTCATTGGCGCTCAAGGGTCGGGCAAAGGGACCCAGGCGGAAGCGCTCTCTCAGGAACTTGGGATTCCGCACGTTGCCAGCGGAGATCTGTTTCGTAAGGAAGTCGCTGAAGGCACTGAGCTGGGCCTGAAAGCCAAAGACTATCTGGATCGTGGTGAGCTGGTCCCTGACGAGCTGACGATCGCGATGATCCTGGGTCGACTGGCCCGTCCCGATTGTGCCAGGGGGGCCTTGCTGGATGGCTTCCCGCGAACCATTCCCCAGGCGGAGGCTCTGGATAAAGGGCTGCAAGCCGTGCAGAGGCAGGTCGATCTGGCCGTTTATCTGGAGGTACCACGTGAGGAATTAGTGCGGCGGCTGTCGGGTCGCTATATCTGTCGCGCCTGCCAGCATGTCTACAACATCTATAGCAAGCCACCTAAGGTTCCGGGTGTCTGCGATATCGATGGAAGCGAACTCTACCAGCGCTCCGACGATGTCGGCGAGGCGGTCGAACGGCGGCTGGATATCTTCTTTAAGGAGACAATCCGCCTGCTCGACTACTACGCGACCCAGGGGAAGCTGGTAAAGGTCAATGGCAATCAGAGCATCGACGAGGTTCATCAAGAGTTGCTCTCGACTATCAAAGGCTATGAACAAGGTCAGCATGGGTCGGCCTGATCCGTCGCCTCGTCGCCTGCCCATTGCGGGCGAGCCTGGAGGGCTGGCGGTGCGGGCTTTGACTCTGGCTCGCCCCAGCCCGGCCACCCATGAGGAGAGTTGATTGTGGCGATTATCATAAAATCAAAGGAAGAGCGCGAGCGGATTCGGGAGACGGGCCGGATTGTCGCCGCGGTTCTGGCCGAGCTACGCAGCGCCGTTCGTCCCGGTATCACTACTGGCGACCTGGACCGCCTGGCGGCGGAGGCGCTTCAGCGCTATGGGGCAAAGTCAAGCTCGCTTGGCTACCACGGCTATCCAGGTCACCTGTGTACGTCGGTCAACGATGAGGTGGTGCATGGAATCCCGGGTAAGCGCGTGCTCCAGGAAGGCGATATTATCAGCCTCGACCTTGCCGCTAACTATCAGGGCTGGCATGCCGATGCCGCTATCACCATCGGCGTGGGCGAGATTAGCCCCGAACTGAAACGCCTGCTCAAAGTGACCGAGGATGCCCTCTATCGCGGGATTGCCGCGGCTCGGGCCGGCAATCGCCTGCTGGATATCAGCCGCGCTATTCAGCAGTTCGTGGAGAGCGCCGGCTTCTCGCTGGTGCGTCAGTGGGGCGGCCACGGCGTTGGGCGCAGTATGCATGAAGATCCCCAGGTGCTGAACTACGTCGAACCTGGGCTGCCCAATCCGGCTCTGCGGCCCGGGATGGTGCTGGCGATCGAGCCAATGGTCAATATGGGCGGGAAGGAGACACGTGTCCTCCCCGATCGCTGGACCGTGGTTACGGCTGATCATAGCTACTCTGCACATTTCGAGCATACCGTTGCCATCACGGAAGGCGATGCCGAGATCCTGACTCTCTGAGAGAGTGACAAGGAGCAAACAGATACAACGAGACCAACAGGGCTGGTTCGTTCCGTTGTACCACAATGAGCAGGCGGGCAACCAAACGGACGAGCAGGCGGATGACCAACAGCCAGGTGCTACTGCGAGGTGACGACTGGCTAACCCAGCTGGGGGACAAGAGATCCAGTTCTGGTAGAAAGAGGGTCTGCCCCTCGACTTTCCCGAAGGTTTGTGCTATAATTCGCAGTTGGTCGCAGCAGTCTTCCCTGCTGCTTTTTGCCACTCTGGAAAAGCACACAAGTCGTAGGGACAAACGACCTTCTCATAGAGAGCGAACTCGCCTTGTTTCCTCATATGTGGCGTAGTGCAGAAGTGGGTGACCTGTCTATCTGCCTCCCTGCCTGGCTGGGCAGGTCCGTGGAGAGGTCCACAGCAAGGCAGGTCGGCCCGGCCCGGCAGCTTCGTATGAGGAATCCTTATCCGCCGGTCAGCCAACGAGCTAGCCACCGCCAGCAGGAAGCGAGGGAGAGGAGAGGAAGACGGCGGCAGAGTAGAGTGGGTCAAAGAGAGAGGCGGAGGTGGGTGGGGTGAGTGAAGTGGATCGTTTGCGCGCAACCTGCTGTTGGAACGCTTCGATGAGCCACTGCAACAGGTGACGACGAAAGGGTGCTATGCCGAAAAAGGATGAGATCGAGGTGGAGGGCGAGGTGACCGAAGCCCTCCCAAATGCGATGTTCAGGGTCAAGGTCGATGAGAACCATGAGGTTCTGGCCACGCTGTCGGGACGCATCCGCATGAATTTCGTGCGCATCGTCCCCGGCGACCGGGTGAAAGTGGTGCTCTCGCCCTATGACCTGACACGGGGCCGCATCACCTGGCGCGTCAAGCCCTGACCGAAGCGGCTCCCTGGATCGCCGCAGCCGCAGAGGCAGCTAAGACAGAACCGGCCTGGTTGTTGCGCCGCTTCCTACTATGGCAAGGCGAGCGAGCTGTTCAGCATCAGCAGAGAGCAGACAGAGAGCAGATAGCAATGGGCCGGAGCCTGCTATAGCGTGGCTCGGCCTGGCCTACAGCACGTTGGCCCCGGCGCCTCGCTCCCATGTCACAGCTCGGATTCGTCTGTGCAGCTTCTGCATCGTCAGGGATAGCTCCCGCGCTCCCCTGCCCCTTGCCCCACACGCAGCGGAGGGCAGGGTGAAGCCAGACTGGCGACTGCCCGTCTATGCTCAATCTGAGCAAGCGGGCGGCTTCAGCGCCAGGCCCAGCGGGGTGGGCGAGGGCAGGAGCGGGTCGGGAGAGAGCCAGCGCCTGCGTCGCGTCGGCACTCGCCCTTTCGTCTTCGACTGCCTGCTCCAGTCAGGTGGTCTGACTCTGCGCTGCTGCGGCCTCGTTTCTCTCGCTTGGCTCGACATGACCGGATGTTGCAGACAAGCGCTTCGGCGCAACACGAACGCGACAACCTTTGACAATGGCAAAGTGAAGAGCAGAAACGAAGGAAGGAGGGAGCCGTGAAGGTACGCGCCTCGGTGAAACCACGCTGCGAGCACTGCAAGGTCATTCGCCGCAATCGCGTGGTGATCGTGATTTGTACCAAGAACCCGAAGCATAAGCAGCGTCAGGGCTAGAGCGTACTCGGGGAAGGGCTGCGCCGTAGCGGTAATGGTAGCTGACAGGCATTGGGCGGCCTGGCTGCCGGATCAGGCTGGGCAGGCGATGAACAGCAGCTGGCTGTTGCCCGCTTGCCCATCAGCGATCGCCGCTCTGGGCCTGTGTTGTCTTATCTTTGTTCATTTGTCCGTGTCGCCTCTCGCGACAGGCCCGCTGACGAGACGGGAAGCCGCTCCTTCCCCGGCGAACCTGCTGATCAACGAGCGAGCGCGCGCGGCGAGGTCTGGGAGAGGATGGAACAAGCACTACCAGTATCCTCTGTCAGTAGTGGTCACGCACGGGACGGAGAACTGGGCTTGTCAAGCGTCTTGATCACCAGATCCCGGAAGCGATCGCGCGGATTCCCTATCAGTCAAAAGCGACGGTGTGAGCAGAAAAGCTCAGGCGAGGAGAAGAAAGACGGGGCAGAGGCCAGGCCCAAGGCCCCGGCCTGTCTGATCTGGAGGAGAAGATGGCTAGAATTGCCGGAGTCGATATCCCACGCGAGAAACCGGTCGAGATCTCGCTGCGCTATATCTATGGGATTGGCCCTACGACCAGCCGGCAGATCCTGGAGAAGACCCATGTCAATCCCTCCAAGCGAGTCAAGGATCTGACCGAGGACGAGGTCAACCGTATTCGCGAGGTCATTGACCGCGAATACAAGGTCGAGGGCGATCTGCGGCGCGAGGTCGAGCAGAATATCAAGCGCCTGATTGAGATCGGCTGCTATCGCGGCCTGCGCCATCGCCGCAATCTGCCGGTGCGTGGCCAGCGAACACGAACGAATGCGCGTACTCGCCGCGGACCGCGGAAGACGGTGGCCGGTAAGAAGAAGGCTACAGCCAAGAAGTAAGCATGGCTGCCTCAGATGCGGTTCCCTCTCTTCCTGGCCGAGTGCTCTGCTCTGGTGGTCGTCGGCTCCAGCCCTCACGGTGGCGCTGGCCAGCCGGCGGGCAGAGCGCGGGCGAGGAGAATGGCTGGGTGAGCTGCTCGCGGTCTTTTGCGTACGCTGAACCGGTAAGCCGGTGAGTATTCCTGAAAAGCTTGAACAATAGGATAGAGCTGCAGGTAATTCCTGACAAGCAGACCGTCTCATCGGAGGTAGAGAGAAAGAGAACATGGCCGAGAAAAAGAAGCAGGCGGGTAAGCCGCGCAAGCGTGAACGGAAATCGGTGCCGCGTGGCCAGGCGCACATTCAAGCGACCTTTAATAATACGATTGTCACCGTGACCGACCCGAATGGGAATGTCGTGGCTTGGAGCAGTGCCGGTTCACAAGGCTTCAAGGGATCGCGCAAGAGCACTCCCTACGCGGCCCAGGTCGCGGCAGAGGCTGCGGCTCGGAAAGCGATGGAGCATGGCATGCGCCAGGTCGAGGTCTATGTTAAGGGGCCAGGCTCTGGTCGCGAGGCGGCGATCCGCTCGCTGCAGGCTGCCGGTCTCAACGTCGTTTCGATCACTGATGTCACGCCGATTCCGCACAATGGCTGCCGCCCGCCGAAGAGGCGTCGTGTGTAGGGGCGCTGTGCGATTGGACGTGTGAGGAGGATGAGCTAAAGATGGCACGCTATACAGGCCCTGTTTGCAAGCTGTGCAGACGTGAGGGGGTCAAACTGTTTCTAAAGGGCGAGAAGTGCCTGACGAATTGTACCCTGGAGCGGCGCAACACCCGGCCCGGTCAACATGGAGGCAGCCGCCAGCGCAAGCTTTCGGGCTATGGAGCGCAGCTGCGCGAGAAGCAGAAGATTCGCCGCACCTACGGCGTGCTGGAGCGCCAGTTCCGCCGTCACTATAATGAGGCGCTGCGCCGTCCGGGCCGCACGGGTGAGAATCTGCTCCAGATTCTGGAGATGCGTCTGGACAATCTGGTCTATCGCCTGGGCTTTGCCGATTCGCGGGCACAGGCGCGTCAGCTGGTCTCGCATGGCCACTTTGAAGTCAATGGCCGCAAGACGGATATCCCCTCGTTTGTGGCTAAGCCCGGGGATGTGATCACTGTGCGTGAGCGCAGTAAGAGCCTGGAGTACTTTAAGACGCGCGCGCTCCAGCTTTCGCAGAAGGCTGTGCCAGGCTGGCTCAGTCTGGACATCGCGAACATGAGCGGGCGCGTGCTCTCGCTGCCGTCGCGCACCGATCTCGAACTGCCTTTTGAAGAGCAAATGGTGGTTGAGTATTATCAGGTTCGTTAGCCAGAAGAAGCAAAGCAAAGCTGTTGTAGGCGGTGGTAGTACAAGAAAGGCAGGTTAGAACCTTGCAAGACATCACTCTGCCTTCGCGCATCAGGAATACGAAAACCCAGGGCAATTACGGGTGCTTCGACATCGAGCCGCTGGAGGCGGGGTACGGCGTCACGGTAGGCAACGCCCTGCGGCGCGTGCTCCTGTCGTCGTTGCCGGGCGCGGCGGTGACGTCGATTCGCATCGAGGGGGTGCAGCACGAGTTTCAGGATATCCCCAACGTCATGGAGGACGTGACGGATATCGTGCTCAACATCAAGAAGCTGCGGTTGCGCTGCTTCTCGGACCACCCGGTGACGATGCACCTGAACGTCTCCGGTGAGCGCGTGGTGACGGCGGCGGACATCACGGCGCCAAGCACGGTGGAGATCGTCAACCCTGATCTCTACATTGCGACGCTGGATAACGAGAATGCGCGCCTCGATATGGAGATGGTTGTCGAGACCGGGCGCGGCTATGTCCCCGCCGATTCGAAGGAGGACCAGCCGATTGGGGTCATCCCGGTCGATGCCATCTACTCCCCAGTCGAGAAGGTGAACTTCACCGTGGAGCATACGCGCGTCGGCCAGATGACCAACTATGAAAAGGTGGTTCTGGAAATCTGGACCGATGGCACGATTACGCCCGAGGAGGCTCTGCGGCAGGGGGCCGATATCCTGGTGCGTCTCTTCTCGCAGCTCGCCAACTATCATACGACCCTGACGACCGAGCAGGAGAAACCGCCGCTAAGCAGTCTGCCGATTCCTCAGAAGATCTACGATACGCCCATCGAGGAGCTTGATCTCTCGGTGCGCGCTTATAACTGCTTGAAGCGCAGCAATATTACGAAGGTCGGCCAGATCCTCTCGATGAATGAGGAAGATCTGCTGGGCGTGCGCAACTTTGGCGAGAAGAGCTTGCAGGAGTTGCGCGATCGCTTGATTGCGCGCAACTTCCTCCCGACGAATCTGCGCGCCAGCACGGTCGGGGCCGAGATGAACGGCGATCACGAAAGGGAGGGCTAGTTAAGTTGAGGCATCGTGTTGCCGGTAACAAGCTGGGAATGCCGGAGCACCGCCGTCGTGCTGTCCGCCGCAGCCTGATGGCTGGTTTGCTCCGCTACGATCGGATCAATACCACCCTGGCCCGCGCCCGCGCGATTCGCGGCGAGGTGGAGCGGCTGATCGCGACCGCCGTCGAGGGCCGCGCCGCGGCTCAGCGCCATCTGGCGCAGGTGGTTCCCGATGAGGAGAAGGCGGCCAAGCTGCTGGCCTTTGCGCGTCGTGGCCGCTTCTCGCTCCATGATGAGGTGGCGACGAATGAGGAGCGCGCGGCTATGGGCATGCCCCCGCTGACGGAGCAGGGCCGTAAGTTCTTGGAGAATAAGCTGAAGGAGCGCCGTGCGGAGCTCCTGCGCATTATTCCCAAGGAAGATGAGGCGGAGCGGGCTTTGCGCGCCGCTTATGAGGCACTGGTGATTGAGCTGCGTGCCCGCCGCTATGTGCTGAGCCATCTGCCCGATGAGCTGGTGGTGCGCCGCCTCTTCGATGAGCTGGTGCCCCGTTATATGGGCCGTCCCGGTGGCTATACGCGCATTACGAAACTGGGGCGGCGCAAGGGCGATGCCGCCGAGGTCGCTCAGATCGCCCTGGTCTGAGGTCTGCGCGAGGAGAGGAAGAGGAGACGGACGCCTCTGCTTTTCCCTCGGGCTTGGCAGCTCTGGCGCTCCCTCGACCCCTCAGCGGGGGCATGACTGGTCACCAGCCTCGGCTACTGGATGGATGAACGAGCCAGGAGAGCCGGAGGCAGGCTATATATCTCGCTCAACTCGCGTGAGGTAGCTCACACTCTGCAAGGGGTTGCCTGCGGTTAGGCGATGAGGCGCTAGACGGATAGGGATAGGCGGATAGACGAGATCGCATGAATATTGCCTGTGGCATTGAGTACGATGGCACGGACTATCATGGCTTCCAGCGCCAGCCGGCGGCTCATGGTCCTACGATCCAGGGGGTGCTGGAGACCGCTATCGCGCGCATTGCTGGTGAGCGGGTTGTGGTGCACGGTGCCGGGCGCACCGATGCGGGCGTTCACGCCTCGGGTCAGGTGATCAACTTCCACACGACGGCGCGACTTGCTCCCGAGACCTGGGTGCGGGCCTTGAATGCTACCTTGCCATCGACGATAGTTGTGCGCTGGGCGCGTGAGGTGCCAGAGCGCTTCCATGCTCGTTTCAGCGCTATCAGTCGCTCTTATCGTTATACGATTTGGAATGATGCGATTCCAACGGCGCTCCTGGCTCGCTTCACGTACCATCGCTCTCAGCCACTGGCGGTCGATCTCATGGCTGAGGCTTGCAGGTGTCTGCTGGGAACGAAGGATTTCGGGGCCTTTGGGCATAGTCCCGAGGATACCTCTCATCCTGATGAGGCTGGCCCGCACCACTGTGTCCGTACGATGCTGGTGGCCTCCTGCGTCCGCCACGGCGCCTGTATCTTTTGTGACTTTACGGCCAATGCCTTTCTGACGGGCATGGTGCGCCGTATTGTGGGTACACTTCTGCTGGTCGGTCAGCGGCGGCTCAGCGTGGAGGAGTTCGCGGCTATTGTCCAGCGTGCTGACCGTTCTCATCCAGGGGTAGCGGTGCCGGCGCGTGGGCTGTGCCTGGTAGGGGTCTCCTACCCCAAGGAACTCGGCCTGCCAGAAGCGTCGGTGACTACGACCACACTGGCCTCTGCTGTTTGGCCCGCACTGGCTGGCGTTGGAGCTGAGCCAGTCTCTGATGAAGGCCCGCCAGCCTGATAAACAGGCCCGGCTCACCTGTTCCTCACTGGACTGGGCGGCAAGCGTGGAGCGCGAAGATGGATGGCTGAGGAGGAAGCACCTTGCCCCGGTGCTCCGCGCTGTGAAGCTGTGTGAGTAAGTGAGCAAGCAAGATTGCGTTTTGGGAGATGTGTCCTATGAGAAAGACTTATAGCGCCAGGGCTGCTGACCTGCGCCCGAAATGGTATGTGATTGATGCCGAGGGGCAGGTGCTGGGCCGGCTGGCGTCGCAGATCGCAACCATTCTCCGCGGCAAGCATAAACCGACGTTTACTCCACATATGCCCTGCGGCGATTATGTGATCGTGGTCAATGCCGATAAGATCGCCGTAACGCGCGGGCGCCTCGATAAAAAGGTCTACTTCCGCCATACCCAATACCCGGGCGGCGTGAAGCTGCAGACGCTCCGCCAGGTGCTGGAGGGTCCTCACCCTGAGCGCGCCTTGATTCATGCGGTGCGCGGTATGGTAATGCACAATAGCCTGGGCAACCAGTTGATGCGGCGGCTGAAGGTCTATGCTGGCCCAACCCATCCGCATCAGGCTCAAAAGCCTGTTCCCTGGCGTGGGCCACAGGCGCTGCTGGACGAGTATCTCTCGGAGCAGTCGTCGGCCTCTGGCGAAAAGTAAGTGAGGAGCTATCGCTTCTTCTCGTTGCTACTTGCTGACCTTACCGGTCGAGATGAGACAAGGAAGGGAGAGGAGTACGGACCTTGGCTGAAAGTACCAAACTGGAGCTGCCTAAAGGGGAGTACTACTACGGGATGGGACGACGCAAGACGTCTGTGGCACGCGTGCGTCTCTATCCCAATGGGAGCGGCAGAATTATTGTCAATGGGCGTGAGTTTCAGAACTACTTTGGCAACCGCGAATCGGTTGTAGCAACCGCCCTGGCGCCGCTCCGCCTGCTGGACCTGACCAGCGCTTATGATATCTCAGTGCGTGTGCTTGGTGGTGGACTGAGTGGCCAGGCTGGCGCTGTTCGCCATGCTCTGGCGCGGGCTTTGCTGCGCGTCAATCCCGACTGGAAGCATACCTTGCGTAAGGCTGGTTTCTTGACACGCGATCCACGCGTGAAGGAGCGCAAGAAGCCAGGTCTAAAGCGCGCACGCAAGGCGCCACAGTACACCAAGCGTTAAGCCTGGCTCTGCTGGCTCCATTCCTGCTATTGGCTTCGCCTGCTTCTTCCATCTGCTTTTCTTGGGAGGACAGATGGATGGACGAGTGAATGACCACAAGGCGAGGTCGGGAGGAGGCCAGCGAGCACGCAGTTGCTGACCCGGCCCGCCTGCTGGCGGACGACGGGTGCAGAGGCAACACAGATAAAAAAACAGGCGTGGGGAAGATGACTGCCCCGCACCTGTTTTTTTATGCGCCTGAGCCAGGTCTGCTGCCAGGTGGGTTGGTCACTGATCCCAGTAGAAGAGAGAGGGCCCTAGCTGGCGCTGGCGGGGACGCTGCTGTAAACAGGTGTGCACCAGCGCGCCCGATACTCTGGGCGCTTGCCGCGCACGACCTCGAAGTAGAGGTCCTGAAGCGCCTTGCTGATGGGGCCAATCTGGCCGTTGCCGACAGAGCGGTGATCTACCTCTACCACGGGGGCTATCTGGGCTCCTGTGCCGCAGAGGAAGATCTCTTCGGCGTTGTACAGCTCGGTGCGATCGATGCTGCGCTCGCGGGTAATGCGTCCTAGCTCGCGACGGGCCAGCTCCATTACAGTGTCGCGGGTGATCCCGAGCAGGATGTTTTCGGTGGGGGCCGGTGTGACCAGTTCGCCGTTGAGCACCAAAAAGATGTTTTCGGCGCTGCCTTCGGAGACGTGGCCCTCGTGGGTGAGCATGATGGCCTCATCATAGCCATTCTGCAGGGCCTCGCTTTTGGCCAGCGCTGAGTTGACATAGGCGCCGCAAACTTTGGCACGCGCGGGAATGGCGTTGTCATCGATCCGCCTCCAGCTTGAGACGCAGCAGCGCAGACCAGTAGTGGCCACGTAGTCCCCGAACGGTTCCGTAGTGATCAGGAAGCTGTCGCTGATGCCATGCAGACGCACGCCGATCGTTTGATCGTTCTTGTAGGCGACGGGCCGGATGTAGATGTCCTGACGCTGGTTGTTGCGCCGTACCAGCTCGACCGTGATCTCTAGCAGTTGCTCAACAGTGTAGGGCAGACTGATTTGCAGCGTTTTGCAAGAGCGTAGCAGGCGCTCGTAGTGCTCGCGGGCCCGGAAGAGATAGAGCTGCTGATCCTGTTCATTCCAGTAGCCGCGGATACCCTCGAAACAGCCAGTGCCATAGGCAAAGCCGTGTGTACGTACGGAGATCACCCCACGCTCGACGGGGATGAACTCACCGTTCATGAAGAGTTCCTGGGCTTCCATCGCTGTTGTGGCAGAAAGCTCCGTTGCCCTCTGCCTTCCCTCCTTCTTCAGAATAAGCTCTTGCTTGGTTTTCTGTGACCTGCTCAGCCCGGCTTGGCGCAGCGCAGATTCGCTCGCTGGACTGCTGAAGCGAGCCGGTCCGCGTCTGGGAAGAAAAGTGAGCCAGGCCGGCGTGACGAACTGGCCGAACTGGCAGATTGCCAGCCAGTTGGCTAGCGCTGGCTAGAGGATAGTTTTTCCCAGAGCGGAGAGCACTAGCCCGACGGCGAGCGAGGCGGTTGCGTTCTCGCGGTCCAGGATCGGGTTGACCTCGACCACATCTATGGAACAGATCTGACCGCAGGCGGCAAGCAGCTCCATTGAGAGATGGGCCTCGCGATAGCTGAGGCCGCCGCGCACCGGGGTTCCTACACCGGGCGCCTCGCTGGGATCAAGGGCGTCCAGATCGAGGCTCAGGTGGATACGTCTGCCATTGTGCCCGGCCACGGCGATGGCTTCTTCCATGATGGCTGAGATGCCGCGGCGGTCGATGTCGGTCATCGTAAAGACATGGATGCGATTGGCGCGCAGCAGTTCGCGCTCACCGGGATCGAGGTCGCGCACGCCGACGATTGCAATGTTCTGCGGGTTGACCTTGGGAACGCGGCCAGCCAGACGGACAAGGCGCTCGTGACCCAGGCCGGCCAGGGCTGCCAGCACCATACCGTGGATATTGCCAGAGGGCGTCGTCTCCGGCGTATTGAAGTCGCCGTGGGCGTCGATCCAGATAACGCCGATGTCATTGTAGAAGCTGGCAACGCCCGTAATAGAGCCAAGGGCGATACTGTGGTCTCCACCCAGGACAAGTGGCAGGTCACCCGCTAGCAGTGCCTCGCTGACGGCTGCTGCTAGCTCTTCGGCAACCTGGATAATCGGCTCCAGGTATTTGACATGTGGATCACCGGCTGGCTGATTTTCAGGAAGGGGGACGTGCAGATTACCGATGTCTTTAACGCTGTGGCCAAGTGCACGGAGTTTCTCGTGAAGGCCGGCATAGCGGATAGCACTCACCCCAATATCCACGCCGCGTCGGTCTGCCCCCAGATCCATCGGCACGCCAATCACACGAATCTGCATCTGTTCGCTTACCCTCCTGTTCGCCGTTGAACAGTGTGATCTTTTCCCTTCCATTATAGCCCTGGGCCAGGACCTTGTCCATCAGCCAATTGCTCCCAGAGTCGTGGGCCGAGGGAAGCCATTGCACACCGATCGAACGAGACCAGTGAGGCTGAATTTGACCCGGAGCTGAGGCGGGGCGATGGAGGAGGGGGAGGGAGGTGACGGTCAGACGGGCCAGCGGCTTGTTCCTCGCTCCTTGCCGCTGGGGCGAGGGGCGCTATACAATAGAGGCTACCTGACCTGGCGCTATCACCTCTGCTGTCCGCCAGGTTCGCACGGTGGTGGACTGGCATTGCCAACGAGAGCCGCAGAAAGGAAGATTCGACGTTTCTTTCTGCGAGGAAGGAGGCGCTTGTCGTGTCTCGCTGGTTGCAGTGTCTCTACGCTGGCCGCCGTCAGGGAGAGGTGGCGGCTTCAACCCGGCTGCCGACAAGGAGGTCGGCTTCCTCCTGCTGGCCGAAACGCTTGTGGCCCGGCGCTATGCTCTGGGTGCTGGTGGTACTGTTGGCTGCCTGCGGTGGCAGTGCTTCGCCATCCTCCAACAGTCAGCAGCCGCTGGCCGCAGCGCAGCAGGTGCTGATCTTCCCGAACGTGGGCACAAAGGATATTAGTACCCTTGACCCGGCGCAGGGGCCGGACGCTAATTCGGCGCTGGCCGTCAGCATGCTCTACAGCGGCCTGGTTCGTACGACCGCCGATTTGAGCGTGGTGCCCGATCAGGCGACCTGGCAGGTCTCGCCCGATCAACGGGTTTACACTTTCCACCTCAAGCCTGGTATTACCTTCTCCGATGGGACGCCGATCACCGCGCAGACTTATGTCTTTACGCTGACGCGGCAGCTCCTGCCGGAAGTCAAGTCGCCGATCGCCTCCTTCTTTGAGGGCTTTATCGAAGGCGCGGCGGAGGTGGCCGCCGGCAAGAGCCGGACGCTGAGCGGGGTCCGGGCGCTGGATAATCAGACGCTGCAGATCACGCTGACCCGGCCTACTCCTTTCTTTCTGGAGGTGCTGACTAATCCGCTCTTTGATCCGTTAAATGCGGCCCTGATTCAAAAATATGGTCAGGCCAATTGGGCCAGCCAGGCGGCGGGCAATGCCATTGGCTCGGGGCCATTCATGGTCAAGAGCTGGCAGCATAATGTCAAGATGATCCTGGTGCCCAATCCCCACTACTATGGTCCGCGGCCACGACTGCGCGAGGTCGATATGCTCTTTGTGAGCGATCCGGCCACAGCCTTTAAAGCCTATGAAGCGCATCAGTACAGCTTTATCTGGAATATTCCACCCGACGAGCTGGGGCGTGCTCGCCAGATGCCGGGCTTCATCCAGCGTGCGCTGCTGCAGACCGATCTGCTCTTCTTCTATACACGCAAGCCGCCTTTCGATAAGACCGCGGTGCGGCAGGCTTTTGCCTATGCCATTGATAAGAAGACGCTGGCGCACGCTATCTTTAAAGATGCGGTGCTGCCGGCCAATACTATTATTCCTCCTGGCATGCCGGGTTACCAGGCCAATTACGCTGGCATTCCCTATGATCGGGCCGAAGCGCGTCGTCTGCTGCAGTCGGTTTATCCCGATATCCGTACGATGCCGCCTGTGGTCTTCACCTACCCCTCATCTCAGGTCTCGCAGAGCGAGGCAGCGGCCTTACAGCAGATGTGGCAGAGCGCCCTCGGCCTCCAGGTCAGGCTACAGGGTATGGACTTGACGACCTACAACGATGAGCTGTCGAAGCATCTGGTGCAGATGGGTTTTATTCAGTGGACTGCGGATTTCCCTGATCCCTACGACTGGCTGACTCTTAACCTCACCAGTGGCTCCCCCAATAACAACGGTGAGTGGAGCAATCCGCAGTTTGATCGACTGGTGGCGCAGGCCGAGCAGGAAAGCGGGGAGGCGCGTTTGCGTACCTACAATGAAGCGGAGCGTGTGGCCATCGAAGATGTGGGGTGGTTGCCGCTGGACCATCAGGCCCTGGCGGCGGTCATTCCGCCCTGGCTGCATGGCGTGACGCTCAACGGCCTGGGCCTCTACTTTGGCGATTGGTCGGCTGTCTATCTACTCCAGCATTAGAAGGTGCCGACCAGGCTAGGCTAGGGTAGAACCTGAGCAAGGGCCAGCGCGGCAGTCACCGTCTTGAAGGCCGCCGCGCTGCGATGGTATAATAAAGCTACAACGTTCATCATCGTGCTTATATGCTTGAACGCAAGCAGGGCGCATCGCCCGCCAATCGTGTCGCCCGCCGCCCTCGGCGGGCTTTATTGTGTGGCAGTCGGGGGCTGTCTCGACTCCTGTCCTACAACCTGCAGGGATCTGTCGATCGCGGTCGATCTGAGTCGGCCCGAGTCGGGTTGTCAAGGCTCCCTTTGGAGAACCTCTTGTTCTCCCGCTGCCGGGGGGCGGGAAGCGAAGACGCTTCCATGTGAGGCATGTCTTGTTAGTATGCAGCGAAGCATACGGGCCTGGCCTGGACGAGGTAGGTCGCTGTGAATGGAATGGAGGGACGGAAGATGCACGGCGCAGGCAGGCGAGCTAGTCTGACTGACGAGCCGCGGTCTCTCTCCTGGTCAGGTGCATTTCAGAGGAGGTTCTAAACTCGATGGCTGTTGATATCCTCAATCCCTATGAAGTAGCGGTCGCTCAGTTTGACGAAGCCGCCGAAATGCTTGGCCTCTCGCAGGCCATGCGCGCCATTCTGCGAAAGCCCAAACGAGAACTCATCGTCAATTTCCCCGTGCGGATGGATAACGGCGACGTGCAGATGTTCACCGGCTACCGCGTGCAGCACAACATCAATCGTGGCCCGGCGAAAGGCGGCATTCGCTTCAGTCCTGATGTCTCTCTGGATGAGGTGCGAGCTTTGGCCATGTGGATGACGTGGAAGTGTGCGGTGGTGGGCATCCCCTTTGGCGGCGCCAAGGGGGGAGTAGTCTGTGATCCACATAAGCTCTCGCGCAACGAGCTGGAGCGGCTCACGAGGCGCTACGCAACCGAGATCTCCATCCTGATTGGACCCAACAGCGATATTCCCGCCCCCGACATGAACACGAATCCGCAGATTATGGCCTGGATCATGGATACCTATTCCATGCATCGCGGCTATTCGGTCCCCGAGGTCGTCACAGGGAAGCCGCTTTCAATCGGCGGGAGCGAGGGGCGTCTGGAAGCGACAGCGCGCGGTGTGCAGGTGGTGACGCGTGAGGCCCTGCTGAGTCGGGGCATGCAGCCGGAAGGGGCCAGGGTGGTCATCCAGGGCTTTGGCAACGTCGGAGGCAATTCGGCCCGGCTGCTGCAATCTCTCGGCTGCAAGATCGTCGGCCTGAGTGATATCAGCGGCGGCGTCTATAATCCCAATGGTATTGATGTCATGCGCGCGCTGCGCTACTCGCAGGAACATGGCGGTCTGCGCGGCCTGCCCGACAGCGAGCAGGTGACCAATCAGGAGCTATTGGAACTTCCCTGCGATGTCCTGATCCCGGCTGCCCTGGAGAATCAGCTGACGGCCCAGAACGCCTCGCGTGTCAAGGCGCGTCTGATCATTGAGGCCGCCAATGGACCAACGACGCCCGAGGCCGACCGCATCTTCCAGGACCGCGGCATCACGGTGGTCCCCGATATCCTGGCCAATGCTGGCGGTGTGACGGTCAGCTATTTCGAATGGGTCCAGGACTTGCAGCGCTTCTTCTGGTCGGAGGACGAGATCAATCAACGCCTGGAGCGGATCATGGTGCGTTCGTTCCAGGCAGTGCAAGACCGGGCTGAGCGCCAGCGCACCAGCCTGCGCATGGGGGCTTACTTGCTGGCTGTGGCGCGCGTCGCCGAGGCCACCGAAGCACGTGGTATCTATCCCTGAGCTGGAGGGGCAGGGACCCCTTGTCTTGATTGGCTGGCTGACTAACTAACTAACTAACTAACTAACTGGCCGGCCAGCGCTTCCGTTCGATCCTGGCAGCTCAGGCTGAGGGCGAGGGTGCGATAGCAAGAATCTTGAGCGTGATCTCGCGCGTGCTCTCGCCCTCCTGGGGACTCCAGGCTGGTTCGATGTGGAAAATCACGTCGACGTGTGAAGCGCCGTTGATCGCGCTCATGTGGGCAGCTCCGCGCACGAAAGTCCCCATGACCTGCACATTGCCGATGCCGAGGCGCACGCGCAAGTTGCGTCCTGCCGGCCCACTGCTCCAGTAGTTGAGCAGGCGCATTTTCTCGGCTTTGAAGACCGGTTCAGGATTAGCGGCTCCGAAGGGGCTGAGCTGACGGATGCGGCTGTAGGTTTGATATTGGAAATATTCAGGACGGCGCAGCACCAGATCGACCATGAGGGTATTGGCAGGGAGCTGAATCGCGCTTTCCTGCTCGCCAGGCGAGGCGCTGGCCTCGATCGGCAGCAGCGCTGGCTCCGCGCCATTGCCCTGGCTATCGTGCCAGCTCAACAAATGCTGATGCAGTTCAGCAACGTAGTGGTTGGCAATGGTAAAGCCAGCCGCCTGAGCATGACCACCGTAGCGCTCGAACAAATGGGCGCAGCCGCGCAGCGCGGCGATCATATTGAAGCCCTCGCGACTCCGCGCTGAGCCGCGGCTGAACTCTTTGCCACGGCTCAAGACCAGCACAGGGCGGCGGATCTCCTCGGCCAGCTTGCTAGCCACCAGACCGATGATTCCTTCGGGCCAGTTATCGCCACTCACCAGCACCACGGCGTCGTCCGGGTGGCGTGAGGCTTCCTCGCGCGCCAGATTCATCAGCTCCTCTGTCTGGACCTGGCGCAGGTGATTAAGACGCTCCAGGTGGGCGGCATAGCTCTGAGCCTCAGCTGGGTCATCCGTCATCAGCAGCTCACAGGCCAGACGCGCATCTTCCATGCGTCCGGCGGCGTTGAGGCGTGGCCCCAACACAAAGGCCACATCGCGCTCGCGCAGCTGGCCAGGCTGCAGTCCGGCGCTCTTCATCAAGGCCAGCAAGCCCGGGCTGGTGGTCTGATTCAGGCGCTCCAGGCCCAGCCGTACCAGTGTGTGATTTTCGCCAAGCAGCTCTGCCACATCGGCGATCGTGCCGATAGCCACCAGATCGAGCAGAGCTAACTCCTCCTCGCGTGGCAGACCGAAGGAGCGGTAGAGCGCCTGCACCAGCTTAAAGGCCACCCCGACCCCACACAGCACCCGTTCGGGGTACGTTGAGTCGGGACGCCACGGATTTACCAGAGCGTAGGCTGGTGGCAGCTCATCCGGGGGACGATGGTGATCGGTAATAATCACCTCGATGCCAAGCGTTTCGTGCGCATAACGCACCTGGGCCACGTCTGAGCTGGCGCAATCGGTGGTAATAATCAACGACGTTCCCTGGCGCTTGAGCCAGTCGAGGGCCCCGACGTTGAGACCGCACCCCTCATCGATGCGCGACGGAATATAGTAATCGAGGGGGGCCTCTGCACGCTTCAACCGGCGCAAGGCCCGCATCAGGAGAGCTGTGGCAGTCACCCCATCGGCATCGAAATCGCCATAGACTGTGATATGCTCGCCAGCCAGCAGCGCGCGGCGAATGCGCTCCAGAGCGCGCGGCAGATCGATCAAAGTCAGGGGATCAGGTGTCTGCTCGTAGCGCGCCTCCAGAAAGGCTTTCATCTCCTCTGGTGTGCGCAGGCCCCGATTATAAAGCAGCTGGGCATGCAGGGGCTCGATGCCCGCCGCCCGGAAGCGCCGAAACTGACTGGCACTTAGCAGCTCACAGACACGCCAGCTCAGGCGCGATACTCTCTCCGACTCCACGGGTATATCCTTCTCCGCTCTCACCTAATCTTCGTCGGGAAGCAGGCATAGAAAGACCTCGTTGCCTAGCAAGCGTCCGCGTTTGCTCAGGCGTAGCCAGGTCC
Organism: Thermogemmatispora aurantia; assembly: GCF_008974285.1. Lineage (GTDB taxonomy): Bacteria > Chloroflexota > Ktedonobacteria > Ktedonobacterales > Ktedonobacteraceae > Thermogemmatispora > Thermogemmatispora aurantia. The sequence goes on from NZ_BKZV01000009.1 coordinate 31,228, forward strand.
CATCGTACTCCAATAGACCGGCCTCAGAGACATGTCGTAAGCGCTGCCCGGCAAACTGCCAGAAATCCAGGCCGAAGCGCTCGCGGAAAGACGGCAAATGCAGGCCGCGGGCGGTGCGCAGAGCCAGAATGGCCGTCTCAGCCATCTGCGTCTCAAAAGAGAGTGTCTCGCTCTCCGCCTCTGGGCGCTGACGGGAGGCAAGGAGATGCAGATACTGTCGTGGCTCGCGCACATTGGAAAAGCGCCGTCCAGCGAAGCAGGAATGGGCGCCGGCGCCCAGGCCCAGGTAAGGGAGATTGAGCCAATACGTCAGATTGTGACGGCACTCGTGACCGGGGCGCGCCCAGTTCGAAATCTCGTAATTCGCATAGCCTGCCTCCTGTAGCAGCGCGTCGGCATACTCGTACATCTCAGCGCAGAGATCCTCATCGGCGGGAACCAGTCGCCCCTCTTGCACCCAGGTAAAGAAGGGCGTTCCCTCCTCCACAATCAACGAATAGAGCGAAAGATGATCAGGACCTAGCTCAAGCGCGCGCAGCAGGGTCTCGCGCCATTGAGCCATCGTCTGCTCTGGCAGGCCGAACATCAAATCCAGATTGAGGGAATCGAAGCCGGCGCTGCGTGCCGCTCGCACGGCCTGCGCTACATCCTCGGGAGAGTGGGTGCGTCCAAGTAGCTTCAGCAAGTGAGGATCGAAGCTCTGCGCCCCCAGGCTCAGACGATTCACTCCCGCTGCGCGCAGGGCCTGCAAATGCGCGCTGGGAAGTGTGCCTGGATTGGCCTCCAGCGAGATTTCCACTTCCGGATCAACAGCAAAAGCTGCTCGACAGGCATCTAGCAGGCGGCGAATCTGCTCAGCGCTCAGGAGGCTGGGGGTGCCGCCACCGAAGTAGATTGTGCGAGCGCGGCGCGGAGCACCTGCGGCAGTGCGGGCCATCTCTCCTGCCAGCTCGATCTCGGTCAACAAGGCGCGCACATATGGCTCGCGCAGCGACAGCAGGCCCGCATACGTGTTGAAATCGCAATAGTAGCAGCGCGTATGGCAGAAAGGGACATGCAAGTAAAGTGAAACGCTTTCTAGCAAAGCAGAGAGCGGCTCGTCGAAGAACACTGTGTAAGGAGCGCTGCTGAGAGTAGTTGACATACTTTCCTGCCTACTTGAGAGAGAAAGAGCGAGACAAGGATAGCCATCGCCCTGCCATGCTCCTGCCTGCCCCACCGTTGAGAGAAGGAATGGGAAGGAGCTGCCGGCCTTATCCTCTCTGCCTGGCGGCCTGAGTTGAGCCAGGCCGAGGAGCAGGAGCCGGAGCCGGCCAGCTCCCTCACTAGATGACACAGCCTCTGAGGCGACTACTGGTTCGGTGCCGTCAAGCCGCCGCTGTTCTGGGAAGGACCGCTCACTGGCAGCTCAGTCGGCATATTGATTGGATCAAAGAGCCGATTCTGGTCGGCGGGTGTGATATGCGTCGTTGGCAAAGCTCGGATCTCAAGAGACCAGTCGGAGAGAGCATTATCCTTCAGGGTCTGAAGTGTACTTTGGTCCAGGGGACGAGACGGATCAATCCCAAGGATCTGTACGATGTGATAAGCTCCATTCTCCATAATGATCGGGCTGATCTCGTTGATCGTCCGGGCGGGGTCAAAGAGCCAGTTATCCACGTAGGCCTGGCCCTCCTGGTGGGCATACTGGCCGCGAGCCAGCCAACCGAGATAACCGCCCTTCGTATTCGTCGTCGTATCGACCGATTTCTGGCGAGCCAGGGTGGCGAAATCGGCGCCCTTCTTCAGCTGATCCAGAATCTTCTGAGCATCGGCCTTGGTACTGAGCGTCATGGTACGGGCCAGCACCTGGTAGGTGGGCGACTTAATCTGCGAGGCCAGGTAATTCTGCATATTGTCGCGGCGCAGCTTCAGAGCCATCATCTCGTGCATATCAGCATCGGTGACGCCGTCCTGCGCGAGCATCTGCTGATAGGTGCGCGCATATTGGCCCGATTTTGGCATATTGGCCTTCAGATCATTGAGCGCGCGCTCGACCTGCGCGGGAGTCGGCTCGATACGGGCGCGGACCGAAGCGGGCTGGGTCTGAAGCCATTCGCGAATCAGTTCATCATCCTGGAGCCAGGTCGCGCTATCGTTGCCGATCTGGGATTGGGTGAAAGGACCTTCCTGCTCGAAAGGAATGGTATTTTGGGTCAGATTGTTCAGCTGAGACTGCAGCTTATCGTGCTGCGACTGTGCGTTGGCGTAGGTCTGCTTGGCGGCGTTCAGCTCCTTGGTGAGCTGGGTGCGCTGGGGGCTGGGACCAGCGGGTAACTTGCTGAGCTGTTGATTGAGATTGTCGATCTGCTGGGAGGCGTTATTCATCGCCTGCTGTTGCTGGGCGACGGCCTTTTCGAGGTTCGTGCGCTGGGCGAAGAGGCCATTTGGCCCGTAGAGCTTATTGATCTCCAGCTGTGTCTGCAGGACCACCAGCTTGTGGTACTCGGACTGGGGGATGTCGTGGCCATTGACCGACGTGATCGGCAGACTTGGCACGATCACGTTGATGTTGATCCAGAAACCGATGAGAACGCCGACGATGGTTAACAAGATAAGGATGGTGAGGGCCCAGGTAGCCCGAACGCGGATACGGTTTTTCTCGCTCTGAGAGAGGTGGCTGCCCCAGCCGAAGATCAGGGGTTTGCCATCTCGTCGGGCTGCCACAAGGGCAGTCTGGCGGACATAGCGCCGGGGCTTTGCCTTCTCCGGGCGGCTTGCTCGCGTTGACCGCTGGTTTTGGGGTTCACGCGCTGTTTGACTCGTCATAGTGGAAGAACCCTTTCCTGCCTTCAGCAATGGCTGCTCATGGCTCCATGATACACAGGAATGGCCTATGAGACAAGAGGGCAAGCGTCGACCAACGTCAGAACAAGCCAGGGAGACGAGCGAACAATCCCTGTACTGCTCTCCTGGCTCTAGACTAGAAAAGAAGGAGGCGTGGAGCCATAGCTCATCTCTTACCTGTTCTGACCTGGCCTGCTCGGCCTGATGAGCCAGTTCCTCCTTGTGTTACAGGCTCTCCTCCAGCAGAGGCCGGCCTGATTACGCTGGCCTCTGTCAGTCTCTTCTCTTCCCTGCTGGCCTGGTCTACTGTCCCCAGCATGATCATCTGTGGCCAGAGCCAAGCGAAGACCGAACAGAGATCACCGAATCATGCGGCGCCGGAAGCCCCGGCGTTTACGCCTGGGGAGGAGGCGCCGCGCCCTCCTTTCATATACCCGTATCCATCTGCCCGCTGAAGCAGGCGACAACACCTCCACGAAATCCCATCCGCTTTTCCCACCCGGAACGATCCAGAGGCGCGCACGGCCACAGGGCCAATATGGACTCCGGTGCGCTTGCCCTTCAGTACTTCCGCACGCACCAGATCCCCCGTGCGAAATCCGCGCACCGTCTTGGAACGCATCCTGTATCCGCGCGGGAAACCGTGGGCGTCCACGTTCGTCCGGCACCGCTGCCCGCGTCCCAGCGCCTTGATTTCAAGAACCAGAGCATGCCAGCTGGACACACCGGCAAGATCGCCCACGCACAGTGCGTCCAACGCATGCGTCTTCGGGAGTCCAAACCGTTCCCGGTTCCACTTCGTCCGCCCGCCCGTCCATGAGCGAACCTCTCTGCCCATGGCGCACAGACCGTTCCGGATCGCGTAGCGCGTCGTGTTGACGGCCGCGGGCTCCTTGAGCGGCACCTTTGCCTTGGCTTGCACTTCCGGGTGACCAAACTCCTCCGCCGTCCGGTCCCCCTTGGCCTGGTTGCAGGCTCGACAAGCCAATGTGAGATTGCTTACCCGATCAGTTCCGCCTCTCGATCTCGGAACGATGTGCTCGATCTCCAGTGGCACGTTCTCCGCACCACAGTACACACAGCGGCGCCCCCATTTCTCCAGCAGATATTCTCGGACTTCATAGCCGAAAAGCTCGCCACGCTGGTACTCCACGCCGGAGATCTCCGGGTTTTGGAGCGCCTGCGTGTCAAACCGGACGGTCTCGATCTCGATAAAAGCAATGGGTGCCAAGCGCCGGTACCGGCTCGCCCACGAGAGTACGTTCCCAACCCAGCTTCGCAACGAAGGCGGGAACCAGCCGTTTGCCCTCCGGCGATTGTTGAACCTTGGGGCGCGGTAGCGCAGATTGGCGTTCCTCCTCCGGCGGCGGTGTGCCGCTCGTTTCTGCATCCGTTCCCGAATGGCATCTCCACGGTGAACGATCACCGCCAGGTGCAAGGCATGATCCCAAGGACCATCCGCCCTCTCTTCCCGGCGCACAACCGCCACCCCAGTGACCTTGCTACCTGGATCGAGCTTCAGCCCGACGGGCTGCAGCACACTCTCCTCAAGTAGCCGGTCTTTGAGCCTAATCGTGAACGGATGGAGCCGGTGGACGACGGCGCGTCCGCGTTCCAGTAACAATCGTGCTCGCTTCTCCGAGCAAGGCATGAGCGGCTTCTTTCTCTTGTCCAGCACAAAAACCATGATCCTTTCCTCCCTTTCGGGACCCCTTTACGGGGCCGGTGACGGGCCCGGGTGGACTCTCCCGGACCGCTCCCCTCGCCCATGTCGCCGGCTGGCCATCTGCTCCGGCCCGTTTCGCCCACACCCCGAAGGTTGTCTGCAGCCGGAGCTTCCAGGGTCCGGGACTGGGGAAGCATCCCGGAGTGGGTCTTTGGCCTGCCGGCGACGTAGCGGCTTCCTCGCCTTGTCCTTCGGCTCAACCGCTTGGGCTGGTCATAGACGGGCTGGTCGGGTCATCCCCGCAAGCCCCCGCCTTTAGGCGTGGGGTCTATGACCTGCTGGGACTCCTGCCCGTTGCAGGAGCGGGTGAGAGATGGAGGCGCAGGCGGCACGAAAGGCGGCAGAGCAGGACACCACAGGAGTGGCTGCTTCCCACCTGTAAGGGTGATTCCCGTCTCGTCTCTTGTCTGCCTTGATGTGGGCCTGTGTGCCTCCACCTCTCTTCTTCTGGTCTGTCTTCCTGCCTGCCGCCCGGGCGAGCGGCGCTGCCGTTGCCATTGCCGGCAGCGAAGCGTGCCTCTTGTACTAAGCTGAAGATCTGGCTTGCCGCTACATGCTGCGCATATGCTCTGCGGTATAGGGCAGCAGGGCCATAAAACGGGCCTGCTTGAGCGCGCGGCTCAGTGCGCGCTGGTGCTTGGCGCAGGTGCCGGTCTTGCGGCGAGGCTCGATCTTGCCGCGATCGGAGATGTAGCGTTTCAGAAAGCGAGCGGCATCTTTATAATCGATCTCCCGCACGCGGTCGTGGCAGAACTGACAGACCTTGCGCCGGGGGCCACGGACGCCCTCGCGGCGGCCCTGGCGAGCAGTGGTCTGGGTCTGAGCGGGTGCCTGGCCCTGGCCTGGGGCTTGAGCGCTGGCGCTGCCAGCTGGCGTTGACTGGCCCTGGCTCTGAGTAGCCTGCTGGGTGGCTGATGCTGTTGGCGAGTTGGCCGCTTCGTTACGTTTTTGCACGGACTGTCCTCTCCTCCTTCGAACACACGACAGGATACGTCTCGTTGAGAGGGCGATTCGCCAGCTCTGCTGCCTGGTGGCAATTAGAAGGGCTGGGAATCGTCCAGATCTTCCAGGAAATCGCCGCTATCGGTCGGGAACTCATCCGAGACATCGGCCTCTTGTGGCTTAGGCGAGAGGAAGCGCAGATCAGTAGCGATCACATCGAAGGCGGTGCGTTCGACACCGTTCTTATCGGTATACTTGCGCTGTGCGACCCGCCCTTCCACATAGACCTTGCTGCCTTTGCGCAGGTACTGATAGCAGCGCTCGGCCAGCGAGCGCCAGGCGACCACGTTGAACCATTCAGTTTCCTCGCGCTTCTCGCCGCTGGGGGTCTTGTAGGTACGGCTGACTGCCAGCGAAAAGCGAGTGACAGCTGTCCCATTATCGGTATAGGACATTTCCGGATTACGGCCCAGGTTGCCGATCAGCATGATTTTGTTCAGCATCGCTTAGATCCTTTCGTCGCACTGGGAGACGCCGCACCATCCTTCGCTGAAGTCAGATGGGAGCAGGGCTAGCTGGCTGGCTGGCTGGCCCACTCCTGACTGGCTTGCTACTCACTGGCGTTCTGTCTGAGCGAACCATTGTCTCGTTTGTTGTGTGCTCATTCCCGAACCGATCGCTAGAGCGCCTAAGCTTGCTCAGCCTCGGAGGCTGGGGCTGGCTGCTCATCGAGCGCGGGGGGGGCACTCTCCATCTCCTCATGCGAGACGGCGGGCGCCTCTTGATCTCCTACTGCTGATTCCAATGACTCTGATTCTGATGATTCTGACAGGGCAGCTGCTTCAGGGGCGTCGGCAGGGGCCTCAGCTTCGGCTTCGGCTTCGGGGGCACTGCCTACTGCAGCGACCCCGGCCTCTGCGCTGGCGCCAGCAAGCTCCTCGCTCGCGACGCTGGCAGGGGCGGGGGCTGGGGTAGCCCCGGCGGCGCTGGCGGCGGCATAGGCCTCGCGCTCCTTCTGTACCACCCGCGGATCGCGTCGTTTGATCAGGTGCCGCAGCACTTCCTCAGATACCTTGAGGGTGCGGTCCAGTTCCGGGAGAGTCTCAGGGGAGACACTCATATCGACAAAGACATAAATGCCATCGCGGTGATGCTCAATGGGGTAGGCCAACCGTCGCCGCCCCCAGTAGTTCACCCTGACAACCTGGCCGTCATGGGCGGTTACGATCTGCTCGATCCGTTCAAGAATAGTACGTGTTCGCTCTTCACTGACTTCGGGATGGAGAATAAAGCCAAGCTCGTAGTCTCTCCTCACGAAGCCACCTCCTTCCTCTGGGTTTGCTCGCGGTCAGTCGCGGTGATCTGGACTCGTCTTGCTGCCGGAGCAGGTGGAGTATGGCGATCTCTATCTTCGCCATCCGCTCTGCCGCTGTCTTTTGACCTCTCTTGCTCTTACTCTTGCCAACCACTCTTGCTCTCTGCACGTTTGGCGGGCAGGCGTGATTTATGGCTGTTGAGAGAGTCGGTACAGTGCCCCGCTATTATAGCATTGTCCTCTCTGTCTGACAAGAGAAGGCCCATCTGGCTGAGCGGCTGGCCCGCCTCGCCCCGCCCCGTCCTCCGGTGAACCGGCGTGCTGACGGGATGGAACAGGACGGAGCTATGGACCGGGAGAAAGCCGTTCCCCATTCACCAGAGCGAGAGCCACGGCCAGGGCGGACCTTCGTTTGGCCCGGCGCTTTGCCCCCTGCTGATCTCTCCTGCTCTTCTATTCTTGGCGCTGCTCGCTGAGGTGGAAATGCTGCGACTCTGTTCACTGCCTCTGGCTGCTCACCGTAACGCCTGCGAGTTACGCTCCGTTCCCTTCAGATCCGCGGGCACAGTCAGTCGGACAGGCTGATAGACGCTGCCCCGCTAACCTAATCGCAGCAGGCCTGAGAGAGGACTGCCCCCTACTGGACAGCGGGGGCAATCTGTGCTATACTCGCAGACGGCATGCGGGGCTTCTTTGCTCTTGAAAAAGGCTTCTCTGCGCCTTCGATGGAGCTGTTCTTCTCTATGGCACTGTCACGCGCACTAAGAGCTGGCTGACAAGCCCAGCCCGCCAGTCCAGGTTGCGCCGGGCATACAAGCTCCTCTCTCTTGTGACTTATGAGCCGACAGCCTCGTCTTTCGCTGGTCGCGGTCTCCCTCCCTTTGTTCCTGGCAGGAGGGCCGTCAGGGAGAGGTCAACTGCTATGTTGCCCACCGCCCCGCACGAGAAGAAAGAAAGAGAGTGTGTATCTCATGAAGCAGAAACTTAAGACACATAAAGCCATCTCCAAACGTATTAAGATCACAGGTACCGGTAAGCTTTTGCGCCGTAAGGTTGCCATCAGCCACCTGCGCCGTAACAAGGCTTCTCGCTCGGTTCGTGCGGCTGATAAGGCCTTTGCCCTGGCGCGGGGAGATGCCCGTCGCGTTCGCCGCTTGCTCCCCTATGCTGGTCGATAGGGCCTGGCCCCCTTGCTGCCGGCTGGTCGGCTCTGAGCGAGGTGGGCGTCCTGATCGCACGCTTTCGTCAACTTCGTAAGCAGAAAGAAGAAGAAGAAGAGGGAAGGACAAAGACGCTATGCCAAGAGTGAAGCGAGGCGTTACGGCGCGTCAGAAGCATAAAAAGGTATTGCAGTTTGTGGAGGGCCACCGTGGCACACGCCGCCGTCTGATCAAGAGGGCGCGTGAGTCCATGATGCACGCCCTGGCCTATGCCTATCGTGATCGGCGTAACCGCAAGCGCGATATGCGTCGGCTCTGGATCACTCGCATCAACGCTGCCGCTCGCATGTTCGGTGTGACCTACAGCCAGTTGATGCATGCGATTCGCGTGGCCAACATCAGTGTCGATCGCAAGATTCTGGCCGAGATGGCGGTCAACGATCGGCCTGCCTTTGCCGAGCTGGTCAAAACGGCCCTGGCCGCGGCGCAGAGTCAGAATCAGCCTCAAGGCTAGCAACAAGGCTGGTATTCTGCTCGGGCTGTCCTATCTATCTGGCAAAGCTGAGGTTGCCTCTCATTTTGCCAGGCGGGACAGTGCAGTGCAGAAGCAATGGAAGGGGCGACTGCTCCGGCGGTCGCCCCTTCTGCCTGTTCAAGGGAGGTGACTCTCCCATGCCGGTAATTAGCAGTCCGCTCAATCCCCGAGTCGCGCTCCTGCGTGAGTTGCACACGCCGCGCGGACGTAAGAAGCACGGTCTCTTTCTGATGGAAGGGCCGCATTTGCTCAAGGAGCTGCTCGACCGGGCTGTCTTGCCGCTCGAAGTCTACTATCAGCCCGACTTGTTGGCGCGCACGGCTGAGGGACAAGCGCTCTTAGAGCGGCTACTCACTGGGGCCGTGGCAAAGCGGGCGCTGATTCAGGTCAGTGTGCGTGTCATAGAGGCTTTAGGCGACGTGCAGGCTTCACAGGGGGTAGTGGCCGTACTGCCGCTCGCGGCCTTCAGCTATGAGGAGGTAGCGGCGCGCCGGCCTCCAGCTTTGCGCCCCACTCTGCTGATCCTCGATCGGCTGGCTGATCCGGGCAACCTTGGCACAATCCTGCGCACGGCCCTGGCGGCGGATGTCGCCGCGGTTCTGCTGACGCCGGGCTGTGTGGACGCCTTTAGTCCCAAGGTCGTGCGGGCGGCTGCCGGGGCCCATCTAGCCTTGCCGCTCGCTGAAGAACAGCAGTGGGACGAAATTGCGCGCCGGGTGAGAGAGCACTGTGGTCCGCAGCTGCGGGTCTTTCTGGCTGAGGCAGGGGCGCCGCAGCTTTATTACGAGCAGGACCTCTGTCAGCCGTTCGCCCTCATTATTGGCAATGAGGCTCACGGCCCCTCAGCGGCGGCTCGCGCCCTGGCCACCAGCCAGTTGAGCATTCCCCTCGCCAACGGGGTTGAGTCGCTCAATGCGGCGATGGCTACTGGCATCCTGCTCTACGAGGCCGTGCGCCAGCAGCGCCAGCGTCGTTCCACTGAGAAGAAATGACGACCAGAGAGATAACAGAGACGGCAGGACCTACGGCGCCGACGCTCGTCGTAGGCCCTGCCGCTTCTGCGGGTAAGAGGGGGCAGTGTCGTTAGCCAGAGAAGAAGTAGTCTGCAAGAGGTGGTCGGCAGTCTGCCGGCTCTCGCTAACTATAACCTACACCATCAGTCTAACAGAGGAATTAGACGCTTGTCTATGAAACAAGATAGAGGTTGCAGATACTATCTATAACAAAAAGGTTATGGTGGGGAAGGAGTCCGGAGGGTGGCACCAGGTGGCCGGGTCAAGCGAAGAAGAACCCTCCACTGCGTTGGCTGGCAGGAGCCAGCTGGCCTTCGCGAAAAGAGCGGGGACCAATCCCCCGAGGCGCAGCTCTGAGGGGAGTGGCTCCCGCTCTCTGTCGGTTTACCTATGCGTCCGGCCTTCCATGCATCCGTCTGCTAGCCTGCCCAGCCTGGTTGCTCCATTAAATTGGGAGTCGTTGGCCTGGCGAGCGGCCTTTATGGGAAGCCGCTGCCATTGCCAGGCATCCCGGGATTCCAGGGGTCATACGGAGACTGCTCGAAGGGTGCCGCCTTGGGAGTAGGCGTAGCGGGGAAGCCAGTCGGTGGTGGTGAGTAAGGCCAGCCCGGCTGCGGGCCACTGCCTCCTGCTGGCATTGAAGGAAGCGGCTGACTCCACTCGCTGTTACCGGTGGAGGAGGGAGAGGGCGAGAGCGGCTGGAAGGGCGAGAAGCCCTCGGGACTTGGACCAGCGCCTGGCTGGCGGGCCGGGGGGAGAGCATTATACATGCCAGCGTGGGTTGGTGTCGGCTGGGCCTGAGCGGTGGCCGTGACTGTACGGAAAGCGCCACTCAGGGACTGCTGACCCTCCACGCCGTCTTGGACCGTCAGCGCATCGGTGAAGCCCGTCGTCGACAGGTAGCTCTGATCCTCATTCAGCTTGAACGCCTCTACCGAAGCGCGCAAGCGCTCCACCAGGCGAGCCAGGCGACCCATAGCCTGGGCGGCCTCGCGTGTCGTCGTACTGCTGCGCTGGGTCGCCTCTGAGACGCTGTGCATAATCTGCACCACAGAGCTGGATGACTCCAGCTGTTGGTTAGCCATTTGGTTGATCGTTTCGATCTCGTGGGCCTGTTGCTCGATCACCGCAAAGACCGTCTCCAGAGCGCTACCGGCCTCCTGGGTCAAGCGTGCTCCAGCCTCCGTCTCGCGCTCCGTATCCTGCATAGCCACAGCCACGGCACCGATGTCCTCGCGTACGCTGCGGACAATGCGCGTCACGTTGCTGGCCTGCTCCTTGGCACGCTCGGCCAGGCGGCGAATATCGGCGGCGACGGCGCCGAAGCCCTTGCCATGCTCACCGGCCATCGCGGCCTGGATAGCGGCGTCGAGAGCCAGGCGGTTGGTCTGATGAGCGATGCTGGAGATCGCCTCTACGATATTATTGATCTCACGCGAGCGGTCGCCGAGCACCTGGACCTTCTTAGCAGTCGCTTGCACGTTCTCATGGATGCGGCCCATCCCGGCGACGGCCATCTCCACAGCCTCGCGGCCCCCTTGCGCATCTTTGCGCGCCTCGACGGCCACGTTGTGCAGCAGCTGAGCACGCTCAGCCACGCGGCGGCTGGCCTCGGCCATCTGCTCGACCTCGACCGCGGCCTCGCTGATCTGGCGGATCTGCATGTCGTCCTCTTCCACCAATTGGGTCATGCCATCGATCAGCTGGCTTGTGGTCTGCTCCACCTCGCGGGCCACCGTCTTCACGCGGATCACCAGATTCCCCAGCTCCTCGACCATGTAGTTAAAGGAGTCCGCGAGCACACCGAGGGCATCAGCTGTCACCTCAGCCTGCACGCGCAGGTCGCCCTCACCGACGCCGCTGACCTCGCTCACCAACTTCTCTACCTGGGCCTGCAGGTTATCGCGCTGCGCCTGGGTCTCCTGAATCAAGCGCACGATATTATCGAGCATATTGTTCATCGAGTTCGCCACGATGTAGATCTCATCGCGGCTGTTGATCTTGACACGGGCTGTCGTATCGCCCTTGCTGATGCGCTTGGTCAGATTGGCGAGCTGGCGCAAGGGGCGGGTGATGGTCAGGTTAATGATATAGCCAATGGTGATCACCACCATTGCTGTAGCCAGGATGGCGATGACCGTGCCGAGGGTGATCATGCCGATCTGGTTAGAGCCGATGGTGGTCACCTCGTTACTGATCGTTTGGGTCGTAGTTACAAGCTGCTGCCAGCTGGTGAGGAGCGAGGCGTACTTGGTGTTGGCCTGTTCGAGGAGGCTATGGGTTTGGCTGTGCGGGAGATTGGCCTTCAGCGCTGTCAGCTCAGCGTCCTGGGCCTGCTTATAATCCGACCACTGCTGACTGGCCGTGCGGAAGATCTGGGCCTGATTGGTGGCCAGGCTATTGATATCTCCCGGGAGGCTCCGGCGCACACTGTCCATATTTGGGGACGATCCCAGCAGGAAATTTTGCTGGTAGGTGCTCAACTCGTTGCCGAAGCTGTGCTCCAGGTCGAGGATCTCCGTCTCGGCAGAGGTGGCCATGCGAGTCATAGCACTACTGTTGAGGCCGTAGGGGCCATCGTTGGCATAGAGCGTCGAGTGGTACTCGCCCAGCAGTGCGTTCATGCGTTCGAGATCAGACATGGCCTGCATGGAGGTCGTCGTCGCCTGGTTGGCTACTTGCATTGCCTGGCCGTGGACGGTCAGCGTGTTCAGAAAGAAGGTTCCCAGCACAATAATCACGATGGCGGGAATAATCGCAGCCAGCGCGAAGGCCAGGAAGAGCCGGAGGAAAATAGGCATTCGCGTAATTGCTCTCATGACAGCTCTCGCCCCCTCTAAGAAGGTACGCAATGATCTGTATTGCTTAAAGGAATGGACCTTGCCGTTGCCAGCCTGTTGTTGATGTATGGGCAAACGTCAATGAGACCTGGAACAACCTGACAAAAGACTCCCAAGGTAGTGTACTCCACCCTGGGCGATTTTGAAACTCTCTTGTGAGAGAGTACCCTCTTTTTCCTAGATGCGTGGCGCGGACAGCTGGGGGTAAGAAGCAATAAGGCTCTGCCGCACTGCTCCGCTCCACACCACTCCGCCGGCGGCAGAGGTGGGCGAATCACTGCCTGCGCTACACTGTATTAACGATAGCCGAAAAGGGCGCTTCCAGCAAGCGCCCTCCCCTCATAGGGTGCTCTCTGAGCTGGCGGCTGCTGGCGGTCTCTCCTTCCTTCTGGCAAGCTCTTGCGCCTCTGGCATCCGTGTCTCTTTTGCTGATCTATGATGTCATGTTTCTATCTAGCTAACAGCTGGCTAGATTCTTCTCATGCTCGCTGTGGTCTGTCCTGAAGGGAGCAGAGGAGGGGGGCCAGTTGATCGTCAGGGAAGCAAACGGCAGAGGAGAGCAAGCCCTGCTGCCAGTGGGGGCAGAACTCGCTCACTCCTCTGCCTGCGGGCCTATCCTGGCCTGCTGCCTCTTGGGTAGCGATCATTTAATACCGGCGAAAACGCTGCTCTCGTCGGGTAGCAGGCCAAAGTTATTGGCTCCCAGCGGCCAGTAGACCAGGGTGGCCTTGCCGACGATATCTTGTTTGGGAACAGTCCCCCATTGACGCGAATCAGAGCTGTCGCCGCGATTATCGCCCATCACAAAGTATTGATCAGGGCCGATAACCAGGTTGCGGATCGGCGGGTAGACGGCCAGGCTGGCTGGGTCGTCGGGATTGGTATACGGTTCATGCAGGGTGACCCCATCGACAATGACCGTTTGGCCGATGACGGTGATGGTGTCACCGGGAACAGCAATAATGCGCTTCACATAGTCTACACTCGGGTCGCGTGGATAGTGGAAGACAATAATATCACCGCGCTGTGGCGGATGAAAAAGGTAAGCGAGCCGATCGACAAGGATATATTCCTGGTTGTGCAGCGTCGGCTCCATGCTTGGCCCATCGATATAGTAATGCTGGACTGTCAGGCGTACCACGAGGAGCAACAGTAGCGTCAATGCCACCGTTTCCAGGATGTCACGCAGGAGCCGGTGGCCCCTCTCCTCTTTCTCTGGTTTCGCGCTCAAAACCCTTGCCTTGCCTCCTATTCTATCTTAGGGTCAGTGCTCGACGGTCTCTTGGAAGAAGCATTGCCGATGGAGGCCCCTTCTTCCTTAGCCCGCTCATAAAGAGCGATCTCTAGCGGCGGTGTTGGCATGTCGACAGCTGAGCTTACTTACTCGGCAGCCGGCTCTGGAAGCGTGAATGGAGGCGGTGTCTGATGGCTGCGAGCCGCCGCTGCTTCTTGCAAACGCCTCACGCTCTCAGCCGGAACAGGGTGGCCCCCCAAGGGCGTCGGATGGATACCAGGACCATGATAGTCGCTGCCGCCCGTGGGGATGAGGTCGAACTGGCGCGCCAGGGAGAGCAGCAGCGTCTCCTGCTCAGCGGTATAAGGACCATAGTAGACCTCCAAGCCCACCAGTCCCAGGGCACATAGCTCAGGGAGCCACTGCCGCAGAATCTCAGGGCCTGGTAATTCCAGAGGGTGGGCGATCACTGGCAGGCCCCTGGCGCTAACAATGAGACGCACCGCGTCCTGGGGCGAGAGCTTGTAACGCGGTACGTAGGCTGGGCACCCTTTGTTCAGGTAGCGCGCAAAGGCCTCCTCGATGCTCTGCGCATAGCCGGCCTCGACCAGGGCCTGAGCCACATGAGGCCGTCCCACTGCTCCCTGAGCCAGCTCGCGCACGCGCTCCCACCTGATGGCGATGCCCTGCTCGTTGAGCAGCTCGACCATCCGCTGGCCGCGGCGCTGACGTGCGTCGCGCAGTGTACGCAGAGCCTGCTGAAAAGCCTCCTGCTGGTAGTGTAGAAAATAGCCAAGCATGTGCACTTCGCCAGCGGAGGTCTCGGTGTTGATCTCGATGCCTGGGATAAAATCGATGCCTAGCCGAGTGGCGGCCTCAGCGGCCTCCGCTACTCCTTCGGTGCTGTCGTGATCGGTAAGGGCCAGCACACGCACCCCCGCCTCGTAGGCTTTCTGGACCAGAATCTGCGGCGCATAGAGGCCGTCCGAGGCGGTCGAGTGCGTGTGCAGATCAATGGCGTAATCGGTCATATCTCCTCCAGCCTGATTGACCCGGCGTGATCGATGGGATGGATTGAGGCAGTGAGCGGGCTATGGCTGTGATTTCGCCCACTGCTGGCCACATCAGGCGCGTTCCTTTCTCCTGTCTCCTGGTTCTGCGCGAGCCAGGCCTCTTACCTGGCATAGTCAACGGCGCGCGTCTCGCGCACCACACAGACCTTGATCTGGCCGGGGTAGTCAAGGCTCTCCTCGATCTTGTGGGCGATCTCGCTGGCCAGGCGATTGGCGCCGTACTCATCGATCTCATCGGGCTTGACGATGATCCGCACCTCGCGCCCAGCCTGAATGGCAAAGGACTTCTCGACGCCGGGGAAAGAGTTGGCGATGCTCTCCAGGGCTTCGAGGCGCTTGAGATAGAGATCGATAGTCTCGCGCCGCGCCCCAGGCCGGGCAGCAGAGATGGCATCGGCGGCCTGGACGATGGCGGCCTCCAGGCTCTGCGGTTCCATCTCGCTGGCGTGATGGGCTACCATCGCATGAATAATCTTGGGCGACTTGCCAAAACGACGCGCAATCTCGCCGCCAACGACGGCATGTGGCCCCTCGACCTCCTGATCAATGGCCTTGCCGATGTCATGCAGCAAGGCGGCGGTCTTGCAGACGTTCACATCGGCTCCCAGCTCATGGGCGATGGTGCCCGCGAGAATAGCAACTTCGACAGAGTGAGCCAGCACATTCTGACCGTAACTGGTGCGGAAATGGAGCCGCCCCAGGATCTTGAGCAGCTCGGGCTGCAGGCCGTGGACATTGGCCTCCATCGCCGCCCGCTCTCCGGCCTCACGGATGATGCTGTCGACCTCCTGCTGGGCCTTGGCTACCACGTCTTCAATGCGCGTGGGGTGGATACGCCCATCAAGAATCAAGCGGTTGAGGGCCAGACGCGCCACTTCGCGACGCACTGGGTCAAAACCCGAAAGAATGACCGCTTCCGGTGTGTCGTCGATGATGAGGTCAACACCGGTCGCGGCCTCCAATGCACGAATATTGCGACCTTCCCGCCCAATGATGCGACCTTTCATCTCCTCATTGGGCAGGGGGACGACTGAGACGACAGCCTCAGAGACCTGGTCGGAGGCGCAGCGCTGGATAGCCAGCGTGATGATCTCACGCGCCCTCGCCTCAGCCTGCTCACGCGCTTCCTCCTCGATGATGCGCGCCCGCCGCGAGGCTTCGGTCCGGACCAGGGCCTCCATGCGACTCAAGAGCAGCTCGCGCGCCTCCTCTTCGCTCAGGTGGGAGATGCGTTCTAGCTCGGTCTGCTGCTGGCGCTTCAGCTCTTCGACTTCCTGACGCAGCTCCTCAACAGCCCGCTCGCGTGCCTGTAGCCGACGCTCACGTTGCTCCAGGGCTTCGATCTTCCGCTCCAGGCTCTCTTCCTTCTGCTGCAGTCGACGCTCTTGACGCTGCAGCTCAGCACGCCGCTCAGCGTTTTCTCTCTCAATAGTGGCACGGAAGCGCGCTGTCTCTTCACGCGCCTCATGCAGAGCCTCACGCTGTTGCTGCTGCATTTCCAGAAGAAGACGCTCGCTGGCCTCTTTTTCAAGACGGAGACGCTCCTCAAACTTGCTTTTATTTCGGGCCTCCCCTAAGCGGTATCCGATGACAAGTGCGATCCCGGCTCCAAGGAGCGCCGCCAGGATAATGCCCGCTGCGAGGATGGCGATGATGGTCGGCGTCACGTTAGCCTACCTCCAGAGTGATAAAAGGGCAAACAGACCCGCCCGCCGAGCTTGTGATGACCGAGTGCTGTGTTCCATCGTATCGAGAGACGGTATATGCTAAGTATACTATATAGAAGGCGTATAGTACGCCAAGCATACTATATAAGAGCGTTGAGGGGCTGTCAAGAACGCTCAATTGAGAAGATCGATTGTTTCTCTAGCAGGTTCGCAGCCTTTTCTAGTTTGCTGCAATCAATCTCTACGGGAGTCACATCATGACACAGCAACCAGCGGAGTCCACTGCTCCCCTGCGTCCCACGCCCGTTGTCACCAGCTTCCTCCTGCGTTTCGACCAGCCTGGGGGCCCCCAGCTGCTGATCGTCCAGCGCAGCCAGCGGGTTGGCAGCTATCAAGGACGTTGGGCCGGCATCAGCGGCTTTATCGAACCGGGGGTCAGTCCCGAGGAGCAGGCCTACACGGAGATCCGCGAAGAGACTGGTTTAGGGCCGCAGCAGGTGCGCCTGCTCAAACGTGGCGCGGTTGTTGAGCATCGTGATCAGGAGCTGGGCCGCCATTGGATTATTCACCCCTTCCTCTTTGAGGTCTTGGCCCCCGAGGCTATTCGGACCGATTGGGAGGCAGTGACCATGCGCTGGATTCCTCCGGCTGAGCTGGAGCGCTATCAGACGGTGCCCCTGCTCAAAGAAGCCTACGAATCGGCGCAGCGAGGTGAGAGCCAGCCCTGAGCAGAGCTGAGGGCTGGCCCGCCGTGGCGACCCACGATGCGCTATGTGGGGCGCTCAGGTAGGCTGGAGCAGTCGCAGGCGAGCGGCGGGGATCTGTGGCAGCAGATCTGAGGCCAGCAGACCAGCGTCGCCGCAGTGCTGACTGACCAGCTTGGAGGCGGCCACATGTAGGTAGACGGCCAGGCTGGCAGCGTCAAAGGGGGTGAGGCGTTGCGCCAGGTAGCCCGCGATCATACCTGCCAGGACATCGCCCGTACCGGCGCTGGCAAGGGCCGGGTTGCTTTCCCAGTTGATGCGCAGCCGTCCCGCTGGTTCGCTGATCAGCGTACAGGCCCCCTTGAGGACAAGGATGACGTTCCAGGCCTGGGCGCAATGGCGTGCCACCTGCAGCCGATCGATACCACCGCCCGAGACCCTGCCTTCTCCCAGCAAGCGGCTCATCTCGCCTGGGTGAGGGGTGATAACGGTGCCCGGCGGCAGCCGTTGCCACCAGTTTTCAACGTCGGCCAGGTTATTGAGGCCGTCGGCATCGATGACTAGCGCCGGGCGCTCGTCCTCGGGCAGGTTGCGCAGGGCGTCGAGCAAGGCCAGGATGGCGCTGCGCGTGGCTGGTGCTCGACCAAGGCCTGGACCAATCAGCAGCACCCGGTAGCCGCTCAGGTGCTCTAAGAGCGTCCGAGCCTGCTCCTGGCCGCGTTGTTCGCTCGACTCGCCAGCTGGCAGCAGAACGTAGGTGGCCTCGTGCAGCGAGGAGGCGTAGATGGGCAGCAGATCGGGCGTAACGGCCAGCGTGACTAAGCCAGCTCCGACCCGCAGGACGGCGCTGCCGGCCAGATAGGCCGAGCCTGGATAGGGGGGCGAGCCGCAGAAGAGCATGACCCGTCCAAAGGTGCCTTTGTTGCTTTCTAGAGGACGTGGCGGCAGCAGCGTCCGTGCCAGTGTGGCATCCAGCATCTCATCGCTGAGGTCGCGCTCCAGCTCCTCGGGCAGGCCAATACTGCCAACGAACAGCTCGCCAAGGTAGGCGCGAGCGGGAAAGAAGAAAAAGCCCTGTTTGGGACAGGCCAGGGTGATGGTGAGGTCGGCGCGGATGCTGCCGGGATCGACTTCGCCAGTGTCGGCGTTGACGCCGGTCGGCAGATCGATTGCCACAACGAGCAGCTCGCCGGGACGGCGGGCTCGCTCCTGCTCAACGCGGGCCAGAAGAGCGCGCATGTCCTCGGGCAGGGGACGCGAGCGCCCGGTGCCCAGCAAGGCATCGACGACATAGCCGACACGCTGGAGCAGGGCATTTAGCTCTTCCTCCACCTGCTCTGCTGCCACTTCACGGCCCTCGCGTATCAGCCGCCGCTCCTTCCAGCGGTAGAGATTGATGCGCGCTCCCTCGGCCTCCAGGTGCCGGGCCATGACCTGGCCATCGCCGCCGTTGTTACCAGGACCAATCAGAAAGAGTAACTCGCACTCGCTCAGCGCACGCCGCTGTCGCTCACGAATATAGCGGGCCAGCAGCTCGGCGGCGCTGCGACCGGCGTTCTCCATTAAGATGGAGGTGTTCAGCCCGTATTCTTGATCCGCCCGCATCTCCAGTTCGCGCATGCGGGCAACGTCAACGATATGCATAGTTCTCCTCTCCCTGCTTTCTGTTCTTTATTCTACATGGTGGCACTGGCCCTGTCACGCCAACTCAGGGGGCTTCCTTGTGAGGATAGGCCGGCAAGGCAGAGAGAGACAGCTAATAATACGACTCAAAGAGGCGCGACAAAGGCCACCTGACCTGCTATACTCCACTCCATGAGACTGGCACTCAAGATCAGGCCGCAGCGAAGCAATCAATACAGCAACATGGTCGAGACCCTCGCCGAGCCAGAGCTACGCGCCAGTCCCCTCGGCCCGGTCATCGAGGAGCTGCAGCGCATCGTACTGGGTGGGCAAAGCTATCTGCTGGCGAGGATAGAGGAGGGGCGGCTCGACCGTGAGGAGTGTTTACGTCTGCTGGCTCACCTGGGAACCATTAGCGAGGTGTACGAATACTTTGCCGAGGTCGGCGGCGTCGAGGGTCCCTTTCTTCGTCCCCTTGCCTGGCCCTGGCAGCCGTTCATCTCGCCGGAGATCGCTGAAGTACGGCGTTACAAGGGCAAGACCAACGAAATCTTCACCCGCGTCCTGCTGAACGTGGCCCTCTTCGCCGGAGCCTATGCTAGCAGCCGCGAGCGCCTGCGCATCCTTGATCCCCTGGCCGGCGGAGGGACAACCCTCTTTGTGGCCCTGGCCGCTGGCCACGACGCCTTCGGCATCGAGCAGAAGCGTCAGGATGTCGAGACGACGGCGGTCTTTCTGCGCCAGTACCTCACTGGCGAGGGGATTGCCTTTAAAGAGATCTGCGAGCGTCGTCGCAGCGGCAAGCGTTACCAGTTTGAGGTCAGGCCGGCGGGCAAGAGCGGCGAGGGGCGCCTGCTGGTTCTGGTGCATGGCGATAGCAGCGAGGCCCCGCTACATCTGCGTAACATTCCCGGAGGACCGCGTGTTCATGCCATTGTCGGCGATCTCCCCTATGGCATTCAGCATCTCGGCGAGATCGGTGCACTCCTGCAGCAGGCCCTCCCGGCCTGGAGCGAGCTGCTGCTGCCTGGGGGGACGCTGGCCCTCGCCTGGAACGCCACGCGTCTCCCACGCCAGGACATCTGCACCCTTGTTGAGCGCTACAGCGGTCTGCAGCCGCGCAACGATCCACCGTACACGCAATTTGCGCACACGGTGGATCGTGTCATCAAAAAGCGCGACCTGCTCGTCGCTGTCAAAGCCTGAGTGGAGGGAGGGGCCAGGATCATCGTGCTCAGCCCATTCAACTGAGCTGGTTGGCGATGGCAATGGCCTCCTGCTCATCGAGATCGCCGCTGATGCGAATGCCCAGACCGTGCTCCTTCCAGGCCAGGGTGGGGTTATCGCTGCCTGTTGAATAGGTCGCGGCAGTGCCGCGCAGGGTGAGCGTCGTGCCGCTGGGCAGCGGCTCGTTGGCCAGAGCCTTGCCTTCGAGGATCGAAAAGCTCTGGTCGCCTTTCAGATAGTGGAGTACAAAGACCTGTCCACTGGCGGTCGAGAGCACATCGACACCCTCAAGCTGGTAATCGCTCTGCGAGGAGGGGATGCTCAGCAGATGGTAGCCGGCCAGCTGCTCCGCCTGGCCAAGGGTCAGCGTGCCGCTGGTGGGTGTGGCGCTGGCTTGCAGCAGCGGGGCCACCTGGGCATTGGCGGGTGGAGTGAAGCTAAAGAGACTGTCGGCCAGAGAGCGATTCAGCTCCAGCGTGGGCAGCTGCAGGGTCACCTGGGCAAAACCCTGTAGATTGAGAACCAGCTTGATGGGCAGATCGTTGCTGCGATCCAGGTAAACATCGCCGCTATAGTCGGGACCGGAGGCGGCGGATTGCTGAGAGGTGACATGGACGACGGTGGCACTGTGGCCGTCGACAGTCGTCGTCTGCGAGGTCAGCGTGGCCTGGCTCTGGCTGAAGATGGGATCGATCAGGTTGAGCGTCAACTGATTGACCGGGTTGGAGCTGCTGCCGAAAAGCGCCGAGCCGTCCTGGCTGTTGATGCTTCCGGTGTAGACAATGTGCCGCGTGGGATTATAGATCCAGAGCTTCTCCCCGTTGCTGACCGTCAGCTCGCCAACGGGAAAGTCACTCAGGGTCGAGCGCAGAATCAGACTGCGGCTTCTGGCAGGGGCCGCTTTCCAGATCTCACTTGTTAATGCTCCCTGATAGGTTTCGCCGTCAATTTGAATGGTTACCACCGCGTGCAGTGTCCGTGCTGCCGTCAGTTGCTGCTCGCTTTGCTGTAACAGATGTTGAGCATTAGCACCGCTGGTGCTGGCTGGTGTCTGCTGCTGGGCCTGACCACTGTTGCAGGCTACCAGCAGGAGCAGCATCATAAGTGAGAGAGCAAGAGAGCAGCAGCATCTTCTAGTGAAGGTAGACATAGAGGGCCTCTCCGTTGCAGAATGGCACATCTTTACATAAGGATATGCAAGTCAAAATTTTTAGACTACAGAGAGAAGCATCGTAAAGATGCTTTCCTATTCTACGCTGGTGGGGTCCCAAGGGCAAGGAGGTAGGAAAGAGAGAGCAAGGAGCTGACGGGCAGAGCAGGCGGAGAGGCTCCGAGCATTAGTGAGCAGTGACCTGAAAAAGAAGCGACGTATCGGGGTGGGCGGCGCGCCGGATGGTCACATGCAGTTGCCAGAGGCCGGCCATGACGAATTGCACCCGGGCGCGATAGAGACCGTCGCTGCTGGGGAGGGCGGAGACCGTGGGCAGGTCCATATCCATCTCTGGCATTGTGCTTTCTACCTGAACGTGTGCATCGTTGATCAGCGTACCGCTGGCGGCCTCGGCAATGCGTAACATGACGGTGGCGGGTTGTGTGCTGAGAGGCGGGTCGGGACTCAGCTGGAGGGTGACCTCATAGGGGCCGGCGCGTACCTGCCGTTGTCCTGACTCCGAGGAGACTGGTGGTAGGTTGGCCACCAGGCCCCCCAGCCAGGTCAGCAGTGCCAGAAAGAGCAGGCCGAGCAGAATAACGAGTAGATTGCGTCTCATTCTGTTTTTGCTCTTAAGAAGATGATGTGGTGGCGGGAATCCTCACGTAGATCTTACCATCCTCGATGCGGATGTCAAGCCGCGGCAGGGGAGCCAGGTAGCGCAGGCGTCCGGCGGTCGGATCTGCCGCTCCGCTGGCGGTGAAGACGCCGCCGTGGCAGGGGCAATGGAACTTGCCATCGCTCTCCTGCCACTCGACCAGGCATCCCATATGTGTGCAGGCCGCTGAAAAAGCGATGATCTCCTCACCAGAGGTCGCAGTCGCAGACTCATTGCCACCAGACCAGGCCCCTGATCCATGCTCGCTACTGGTGCTAGGGCTGTGCTCCTGACGGATCACATAGCCAGCGATTGTCTCGGTGACAAAGCGCACCGGCTGCTGACCCAGGGCCGAGACCTCAGTGACAAAGTGCCAGCGCGAAGGCACATTGGCCCCAATCAGGGCTGGGTAGGCCGGAGGAGCACCTGGCCCCGTGCTCGTCGGCGTAGAACCTGGAGTGGCCGGGCCTGCCCCCCCGTGAGGCCGGCCACTGGCCTCTTGGAGGGCGCGATCAAGCCCGGCGCCGGCCACCAGCGAGGCGGCGGCCACCGCGCTACCTGCCAGCAGACGACGGCGCGAGAGCCGAGAACGTCTCTCGGCGGAGGGCGGTGGGGAGGTGGCGGGAGGAGAAGCGGCGGGCGAGATCAGCGGTTCCACGGTGGAGGATGCGCTCGCCGTACTTGACCCGACGGCCTCCGCCGACTCGCTCAGGTCTTCTTTCTGGGTGGCCAGCTCACGCTCCAGGCGCGCACGCAGCTCGGCCACAAACTCCGGGCGAGGCTCCGCGGCGCCGGGAGCCGCTGCGCGCAAGAGAGCTGCCAGGCGATAGAGACGCGCCTGCGCTGGCGTCAGCTCCGCGGACAGCGGCGGCTTGCGGTCCTCCTGCAACGCTGCAAGATAGCGCTCTAGCTCCAGATAGTCCTCAAAGCGTTCCTGGTCTCCCTCGGGCATAAACCTCGCCTCCCTTCCGGTCCGTTACCTTCACCGGATGCCTCCATTCTCGTTAGCCTGTCACAACGCTCTCCAATTCGGCGGCGCGCTTGAGCGCCCGGAATTGAAGGACCTTCACATTGGCCTCGCTCAACCCTAGACGGAGGGCGGTCTCCTTGATCGAGAGGTTCAAAAGAAAACGGCAGATCAACACCTCGCGGTAATGGGCGGGAAGGGCCTGCAGGATACGCTGGACGCGCTCGGCTGGTCGCTCGTCAGGGCAGGAGAGCGACACTTCCTCGCTTGGCCCCTGCCAGCCGGCATCGAGCAGCTCCTCAAGAGAATCAAGAGGAAAGCGATAATGACTGCGCCAATAGTCGGCCAGAGTGGTCCTGGCGACCTGGAAGAGCCAGCGCTGCCAGCTCGCGCTGCCAGCGCCGCGCTCGCTGCTGAGCAGGCGCACGGCTTTCATGAAGATCTGCGAGGTCAGGTCCTCGGCCTCTTCACGATTGCCAACTTTGCTGTAGACATAGCGATAGATGAGATGAAGATTATCCTCATAGAAGCGTTGAAATGCTTGCACATCCACGGCATCCTGTCCTGTTGCAAGGTTTCGCTCCTGTTTGCTCTGGCGTGCGATATTCACATTGGCCCTCCTCGCCCTGCCTGCGCACAGGCCGAGGCCCAACAGCTACGTCGATCAGTTACAGTCTATCTCAGATAGCCACCTACCTATTACGTCAGCGGGTTACAGTAAGATAAGAAAAGAAAGAGAGAGGGAAGGAGGGAGAGAGAGGAGGGGCGGGGTTCCCCTGGGTCAAAGCGAGCGAGCGAGTAGCGGAAGCTGAGGAGCGCCAGGTTTGCGTGGCGATGGCAACTGCAGTATAATAGGCAATGCAGCAGGAGCGTCGGCGCCCCCACCCAGTGAGGAGCGCCGCGGGGAGCACTGCGGCGCGAAGGAAAGCGCGTCATGAGGAGAGGCGGCCAGGCAAAGCAAGCAAGAGAACGCCAACTGATTGGCTTGCTGGGCCACCGAAGCGCCAGGGATGCGCGCCTGATCCTCCCGTGCGCTCTCTCCGGGCTGACCGGGGAGGTATCGACAGGCAGAGAGCGAAAACGACACACCCTGGCTGTCTGACTGAGTGCTGAGCGGTGCGTCTCGTTCAGCGCTAGCAACAGAAGCAAAGCAAGCAAAGCAACAGCACAACATTACGACTACATCAGAGGCGGGAGCGGTGGGTGAGTGCACTCGAAGAGGTTGTCCTGGATGGCCTTCCTATCAAAGATCAGCAAGCAGGTACGACGTTGCTAGACATCCCGAGGCTAGGGGATAGTGAAGCGCGGGGCCGCGCCTGGTACGCCATGCAAGCGAGATGGGGGGAAAGAGGAAGGGAAAAGAAGAGACAGCTCCCGGCTTCAACGACTTCAATATCTCCCGGCCCGTCCGTGCAGCGCTTTTCCCCCGCCTCCGCCTGATGAGAATCGAGGAGCGGCATGTATAAAGGACAATCTGGAATGTGGTCCTGGCTGCTGCATCGCGTGACAGGACTGGCGGTTCTTCTCTTCCTGCTTGTGCACATTGTCGATATTGGATTGCTCTCCTTTGGCCCCGATGTCTACAACGAAGGCATTGCCCTCTTTAGCACTGGCATTGTGCGCGTCATCTCGCTCGGGCTGATTGCCTCCGTGCTCTACCATGCCTTCAACGGCGTGCGCATTATTTTAATCGATTTCTGGCCACGGGGTGCTCGCTACCAGGGGATCATGTTTGCGGTAGTGATGATCATCACGATTCTCTGCTTCCTGCCGATGGCCTATTTTGTGGTGGCGCCCATTTTCCAGCCCGGTACCTCTGCCGTGGCGCTGCCGATGTGAGAGTAGTAGGCGGCGAGGACGATAAGGAGACAGGGCCTCGTGCCCCGGGCCTGTGCTCTGCGCCTCGCCTGCTGACTGTCCACTCTGCCCTGCCTGCCAGCGAGCGAGCGAACAAACCAGCGAGGGAGTGAATCCCGCGCAGTCAGCCTGGCTCCCCGACAACTCCCTGGTGAGCGCGGCGGCGACTGAGTGCCGCGGAAAGGTCAGTGAGCACTAGCTCTCTCGATCGATCCTGCTTTGTTGGAAGACCTGCGGGAGACGCGGTCGCTGAAGGAAGAAGTGGAGGTTGAACAGAGAAGAGCAGCAGCGGAGACAAGGACTTGCTGACCAGCCGGCTCCTGTGGCGCAATGTCGCGCCTGCCTGCTATGATGACGATCTTGCTCTCGTGAAGAGGAGTGCTGTAGCTATGTTACGTATTTCCAGTGGCTATGGCCCGCGTCCCACGGGCGGCGGCTTTGAGACCTTTTCCTGGTACTTCTTCCGTGTCTCAGGGGTCGCACTTATTTTCCTGGCGATCATCCATCTGATTCTTATGCACGTCACTACTGATGTCGCCTGCACCAGCTATCAGTTTGTGGCCCATCGCTATCAAAATCCTTACTGGCGTCTCTATGACTGGCTACTGCTGACGCTGGCGCTATTGCATGGTATGAACGGTCTGCGCGTTGTTATCGATGACTATGTTCGCAATCGCGGCTGGCGCCTGTTCTTGCTCTCGCTGGTAGGGCTGGCGACGCTGGCGTTCTTCTTGCTTGGAACGATTACGATTGTGACCTTCCAGCCTGTGGCCAGTGCACTGCAGGGTGCTTCCTGTGTGACCCACTAGAGAGAGGGGAATCGTTATGTACCAGAAATTTGATGTGGTCATCGTCGGCGCTGGCGGCGCCGGGCTGATGGCAGCGATGCAGCTTCCCAACGCCAGCGTGGCCGTCCTCTCGAAGGTCTATCCCACGCGCTCCCATACGGGTGCAGCCCAGGGAGGAGTGGCGGCAGCGCTGGGCAATCTTGAGGAAGACCACTGGAAGTGGCATATGTACGATACCGTCAAGGGTGGCGACTATCTGGTCGACCAGCCAGCGGCGGAGATCCTGGCGCGCGATGCCATCGACGCCATCTATGAGCTGGAGCATCGGGGGCTGCCCTTTAATCGCACGCCGGACGGGCGCATCGATCAGCGCCGCTTTGGTGGCCATACGCGCAACTACGGCGAAGCGCCAGTACGCCGCTCATGTTACGCTGCCGATCGCACGGGGCATATGCTGCTCCAGACCATGTACCAGAACGCCATCAAGAACCAGGTGCGCTTCTTTAATGAGTTTCTGGCCCTGGATCTGCTGATTAACGAAGGCCGCGTCTGTGGCGTGGTGGCCCTGGAGATTCGTACGGGCGAGATTCATACCTTCCATGCCAAGGCGGTCCTCTTTGCCACTGGTGGCTATGGTCGTGCCTGGCGGGTGACCAGCAATGCTTTTGCCTGTATGGGTGATGGCATGGCGATCGCCTACCGCCGCGGCATTCCCCTGGAGGATATGGAGATGTATCAGTTCCATCCTACGGGCCTCTATAAGGTGGGAGTGCTGCTGAGCGAAGGGGCCCGGGGCGAAGGGGCGCGCCTGCTCAACGGCAAGGGCGAGTATTTTATGGAGCGCTACATGCCCACCCTCAAGGACCTGGCGCCGCGCGATATTGTCTCCCGTTGCATCATTAAAGAGATCAAGGAGGGGCGCGGCGTCAATGGCGAAGATTATGTCTATCTTGATCTGCGCCACCTGGGCGAGAAGGTTATCACGGAGAAGCTGCCTGATATCACCGAGTTCGCGCGCAATTACCTGGGCGTGGAGCCGATTCGCGAGCCGGTGCCCATCCAGCCAACGGCCCATTATGCAATGGGCGGCATCCCGACCGACAACGATGGGCGCGTGGTCATCGATTCGAAGTGGACGCCACTGCCGGGCTTCTACGCCGCTGGCGAGGTGGCCTGCGTCTCGGTGCACGGAGCCAATCGCCTGGGCACGAATTCGCTGGTCGATCTGATCGTCTTCGGGCGCCGCGCCGGTAAGCACATGGCCAGGTTCATCGCGGAAAACGATCATGTTCCTCTGCCGCCGCATCACGAGGACTTTGCCCGCGAGATGGTCGACCATCTCCTGACCTCGAAGGGGGGCGAATCAGCGGCGCGCATCCGCAATGAGCTGCAGGGCGAGATGCTGGAGAACGTCTTTGTCGAGCGCCAGGAGAAGGGCCTGCAGCATGCTATGGACACCATCGCTGGCCTCCAGGAGGCGTATAAGAAGGTCCAGCTTCAAGATAAAGGCAAGACCTTTAACACGGAGCTGGTCGAGGCCATCGAACTGGGCTTCCTGCTGGACTGCGCGGCGGCCACCGTTCACGGCGCTCTCGCTCGCAAAGAGAGTCGTGGCGCTCACTATCGCCTCGATTATCCCGAGCGTGACGATGTCAACTGGCTCAAGCATACCTTGATCTATAAAGGTGATGGGACCTGTGAAGCCCGTCTCGACTATAAGGATGTCATCCTGATCGATGACCCGATCTTTAAGCCCAAGGAACGCAAGTACTAAGCGCGTCCCAGCTTCAGGGAGACGCTCTAAGACAGGTGAGGTGCTATGAAAGTTACCCTGCGCATTAAGCGCTTCGACCCCGATAAGGATGCGAAGCCCTACTGGGCCGAGTATACGGTTGAGGCCAGCCCCGTCGACCGCTTGCTGGACGCGCTCAATACCATTAAGTGGACGATCGACGGCACCCTGACCTTCCGACGCTCCTGCGCACATGGTGTCTGCGGCTCGGATGCCATGCGTATCAACGGGCGCAATCGCCTGGCCTGCAAGGTGCTAATCCGCGATGTGGGCGAAAAGGTGACAGTTGAGCCGATGCTCGGCTTCCCGGTGATCAAAGATCTGGTGGTCGATATGGACCCCTTCTTCCGCAAGTACGAATCGGTCAAGCCCTATCTGATCACTTACGATAATGAGCCGGGGACCGAGCGGCTGCAGAGTCCCGAAGAGCGTGCGCGCTACGATGAGGGGACGAAGTGCATTCTCTGTGGGGCCTGTACTGGCTCGTGCCCCTCGATCTGGGGCAATCCCGACTGGGTTGGGCCGGCGGCCATCGTCAACGCGCACCGCTTCATCTTTGATAGCCGCGATCAGGGCACGGCGGAGCGTCTGGCGATCCTCGGGCAGCGTAACGGTGTCTGGCGTTGCCGTACGATCTTTAATTGCTCCGATGCCTGTCCGCGCGGCATTCCGGTCACCGATCTGATCGAGCAGGTGAAGCGCGCCATTGTCTACGGCGATCGCAATATTGATTGAGCAACTACGGTAGCGCTGGGTGCGAAATCGTTTCGCTTCGTCGTGCGCTCCGGCGGAAGGCGCTGGGGCTGAGGGCGAGGGACGAAAGGAAAGAGGGCCAGCGCCAGGCGCCCAGCCCGGCAGGTACCGGGGCCAGCCGCCCTCGGGCCGTCCGAGCTGGGCCGCTTTGTGGGGAAGGGGGCTCTCTGCTACCCCCTCTTCTTCTCAGCCTGTCGGGCTGGAGGCCGGGGTCCTTATCTTATCTGGTAAAGGTGCTAGCGCCAAGCTAGCGAGGAGTGCTGACGCTATGCCCCCTGCGATGACTGGAGAAGAACGAAGCTCCTGGGAGCATCGCTTTATCACAGCCAACGGTATTCGGCTCCACTATGTGACCCAGGGAGAGGGACCGCTGGTGCTCTTGCTCCACGGCTTCCCGGAGTTCTGGTATTCCTGGCGCCATCAGATTCCTGTTCTGGCCGAAGCCGGTTATTGCGTTGTAGCTCCCGACCTGCGCGGCTACAACGAGAGCGAGAAGCCGCGTTGGGGCTATGACCTGCGCACCCTGGCGCGCGATGTGGCGGCCCTGATGGTGGCTCTGGGTTACGAGCGGGCGATCGTCATGGGTCACGACTGGGGTGGCGTCATTGCCTGGCAGGTAGCAATGCGCTATCCCGAGCTGGTTGAGCGCCTGGTGATTATGAATGCCCCCCATCCGGCGGCCATGCTGCGCGAGTTGCGTTCCCTGAAGCAGCTGCGCATGAGCTGGTATATTTTCGCCTTCCAGCTGCCCTGGCTGCCGGAATACATGCTGGGTCGCAACGGGGCCAACGAGATCGGCAGGATGCTACGCGGCAGCGCCGTCCAGAAGGATGCTTTCCCGCGCTCCGTCACCGCCTATTATCAGGCTGCCATGAGCAAGCCCGGAGCCTTGCCGGCGGCTCTCGCCTACTATCGGCAGTTTGTGCGCGACCTGCCGCGCTCCCTCTGGCGTCGTCAGCTGCGGGCCTGGCCCCGTATTCAGGCCCCGACTCTGCTGCTCTGGGGCCTGCAGGATATCGCCCTCAGCGTCGAGCTAACCTACGGCCTGGAGCCGTACGTCAAGCAGCTGCGTGTTGTCTACCTGCCCGAAAGCGGTCACTGGGTCCAGCAGGAGCAACCCGAGCAGGTCAATCGCCTGCTGCTCAACTTCCTGCAAGAGCGGGAGGCGAACGCTCCAGGCGCCTGAGATCAGGCAACGACGACGGTAATCGTATGGTAGCCCGAGGCGCCATCGGGCAGCGGCGGGGCCGGTCGGGGGTCCTGGACATTGCCCTGCAGGTCGATGGCGCGCGCCGTGATGGTGTAGCTGCCGGCCTGGGACGGCACACGCCAGGGGAGTTCCCAGAGCACCCAGGTGAGCGCTGACAGAGGGCGCTTGAGAGTAGCGCGTCGCCAGCTCTGCCCCAGGTCGAAACTCACGTCGACCTCACTGATGCCGCGCTCCCCCGAAAAGGCTACGCCAGCAATATAGGCCAGACTGTTGGCCTGCAGACGGCTCCCGTCAAGAGGGGTATCGATGCGCGTCGTCATGCGGATCTGAGCCTCGTCGCTCCAGCCGCGCTGCTGCCAGTAGCCCTGGTAGTCATAGTTCACGACCTCGATGCGTGTGATCCATTTGGCGTGCTTCATACCATAAATGCCGGGCACCAGCAGACGCAGCGGATAGCCGTGGCGCTCCGGCAACGTCTGGCCATTCATGCGCACGGCGAGCACGGTTGTCGGCTCCAGGGCCTTGGTGAGATGGATACTGTCGCTGTAGTCATCGGCGCAAGAGAAGACCACCTTCGTAGCCCCCGGCTTGGGACGCGCGCGCTGCAGGAGAACGTTCAGCGGCACCCCCTCCCAGAGAGCGTTGCTCATGTAGGGACCGCCGACCTCATTGCTGATGCACATCATCGACTCATACTGGCGGCGCATTGGAAGCGTCAGCAGCTCGGCATAGGTCAGCGTGTAGGGCTGCTCAACCTGGCCGCCGATCGTGAGGCGCCAGCTCTGGCCGTTGACCACAGGGTCAGCCAGCAGGTTCTTTGAGACCACGTAATATTGATCGTTCGGCGTGATTTCTGATGAAAGATGAGGAACAGGCACGATGCTCCCGTAGTTTGGCTGGGGCGGCGGCACGACGCGGCTCTTGAAGCCGCGCAGGGTAACTGTCGGAGCATGGGCGCCCTGCGTAATAAAGCGGAAGGCGAAAGCAGCCAGCAGGCCCACACCGCCCAGGATCAGGCCGCGGCGCAGCAGGGTCTGACGTTGCTCGCGCACCTCGGCCCGGTGCTGCTCCTCACGAAGGCGACTGGCTGTCAGCCAGTGGTAGGCGGGTGGGAAGAGTAAAGCGAAGACCAGGCCGCTGGCGGCCAGGCTCCACATGCTATTGAACCAGCCGATGCTCAGCGTAGCGCCGAAGAGGCCGGCCCCAGTCAGCGGTAGCACCACCAGACCGGCGAAGAACCAGAGCAAAGCCGCCAGCACGAGGCCGTCCCCGAGCCGTGGCCCGGGATCAGACTTGAGCAGGAAGCGCCGACGTGCCAGCATGTACAGGCCGCCGCTGGCAGCGAAAACCAGGCACTGGCCCAGGATCACGCAAACCAGTAAATAGCGCTTCGCTTCGTCGCCCATCAATTGCTGGAGAAATTGAAAAAGCGACAGGGGCATTAGTGCCGTGATGGCCGCTCCGACCTGCTCTGGCAGCGACACACCGTGGGCGAAGACATTCAGCAAAAGCATACAGCCCGAGGAGGCGAGTCCGGCCAGCAGACCGGCGCCGCTGCCGGCAACAAAAGCCTCCTGAGCAGAAGGCCTCGGGGGCGAAGAGGTCTCAGGCGAAGCCATTGTTGACGAAACAGCCCTTTCTAGCGCGAGCGTGAGATGAGGAGCACCGCAAGCAACGACAAGACAAAACGATGGAAGAGAGTGAGCTGAGCTTGCCCCGCTCGATCATCTCCGCGCCATCTTCATGGACCCTGCCTTTTATTGTAAGTCAGGCCACATCATCAATGCTACACGTGCAAGCAAGGCCCCATTGACAGGCCTCTGGCCAGTCTAACCGGTGAGAAGGGCTACAGGCTCAAACGATGGGGCACAGAGGGAAAGCAAGCTCAGGAGAACGGTCACTTGTTGCTTGCCTGCAAATGGAGTATCATCTATGCCGAATAGCGCTCCCCCTGCCTGCTAAGGCCGCTTCCGAAGGGTAGCGTGCGTCTCGCTCGCTGGCTGATTGGAGGCGCCGGAGCGCACACAATCGGCAGTCGCCCCTCTCTTGCGTCCCGGAGGAAGGGACGCCACTAGTAAAAGACCATCTGCGAGGAAGCCGAGACTTATGCCAGAAGATCAAGTGATCACAGCTACGACGACAGCAGCGACGGTAGACACTGCGCATCTCCCCCTGGCCGTCGGCGTTGATCTGGGAGGAACGCAGCTACGGGTAGCGGTGCTGCGCGGGGCCACCCTGCTTTCGCGCGTGGGCCTGCTGACCGGCGAAGATGCGACGCCTGAGCGTCTGATCCCGCGCATTTGCGACGCAATTCGTCAGGCGCTCGCTGAGGCGAGGGTTGAGCTAGGGCAGGTGGCCGGTATTGGCTTAGGGGCCCCAGGCCCCCTCAACAGCAAGAGCGGTATCATCTACTCGCCGCCCAATTTACCGGGATGGGAAAACGTCCCCATTCGCGACATCCTGCAGAAAGAGTTCCCCGTGCCCATCTACATCGAGAACGATGCCCATTGCGCGGCTCTGGGCGAATACATGTTTGGGGCCGGGCGTGGCAGCGAGGACATGGTCTATATGACCGTCAGCACAGGGATCGGCGGCGGCATCATCTGCAAGGGCCGCCTGTTAGAAGGGGCGGGGGGGACCGCCGGCGAACTGGGACATATGACCATCGATCTTCACGGTCCCCGCTGTAACTGTGGCAACATCGGCTGTTTAGAGGCCATTGCCTCGGGGACAGCCATTGCGCGGCGAGCTAATGAGGCTATTGCTGCCGGCCAGGGGGCGGAGTTGCTCGCCTTTGCGCGCTCACTCGACGAGCAGACGGCACGCCAGTTGCATCTGCCTGCTGGCACGGAGAAGGAGAGCATCGAGCGTGTGAATGCCCGCACTGTCGGCGAAGCGGCGCGGGCCGGTATCGCGCTGGCCCGACAGATCCTCGGTGAAGCGGCGCGGGGGCTGGGTGTGGGCCTCGTCAACGTGATCCATATCTTTAATCCGCGTAAAATTATTCTGGGGGGCGGCGTCATGCAGCTCGGCGACCTGATTCTCGGGCCGGCCCTCGACATTGTCGAACAGCGTGCCATGAAGGCCCCACGCTCTATCGTGAGCATCGAGCTAGCGCAACTTGGCCCCAATGTTGGGCTGATTGGGGCCGGTACCTTGATCTACTATCATGGCTGATCCCTCTGCCGGGCTGGGCTGGTCGCTGTCAGCGAGCCGGTAGTGGGAGAGAGGCCAGGCAGGAACAAAACAAGCAGACGGAACATGGTGACAAAGAAGAAGGAACGTCTCGACGTCGCAATGGTGCGTCGCGGCCTAGTAGCCAGCCGGGAGCGAGCCCAGGCTCTGATCATGGCGGGGCGCGTCTATGTAGGTGAGCGACGCCTGGAGAAGCCCGGCGCCCAGGTGTCCGACGATGCCGAGATTCGCCTCGACCTGGCCGCGCCCGAACTGCGCTACGTCAGCCGTGGCGGATTGAAGCTCGAAAAGGCTCTCGCTGTCTTCGGACTGGATCCGCGAGGATTGGTCGCCCTGGATGTTGGCGCCTCGACCGGCGGCTTTACCGATTGCCTGCTGCAGCGAGGAGCGGCCCGCGTCTATGCTGTCGACGTCGGGCATGGACAGCTGGCCTGGAAGCTGCGCAGCGACGCGCGCGTCGTCGTCATGGAGGGGGTTAACATCCGTTACCTGGAGACGCTGCCAGAGAGGCCGCAGTGCGCGACCGTCGATGTCTCCTTTATCTCGCTGCGCCTGGTTCTCCCGCCGGTGGCGCGCCTGCTGGCACCTGGTGCCTGGGTGGTGGCCCTGGTCAAGCCACAGTTTGAGGCCGGCAAAGAGGAGGCTGATCGTGGCGAGGGCATTATCCGCGACCCGCGGGTCCATGAGCGTGTCTTACGCGAGCTGTCGGCCTGGGTTCCTGAGTACACGCCGCTGCAGCTGCGCGGGGTGATCGAGTCTCCTATCGCCGGCAGAGAAGGCAACAAAGAGTTCCTGATGTATCTTACTCTTCCATAAACAAGAGAGGGTCCAGACAGCGAAGTTCTCAGGACGCTCTCACTGGCGAGGCAAGGGAAGGCCCGCCGAGAGCCACGCTCTTCCGACGACCTGCCTTCCGCTTGTGGAGGGAGGGGAGAGCGTTAGCGGGTGGGGCCAGGCAGGCAGCGGAGAGGTAGGGGAGGAGCGAGCTGGCTTGCAAGGCGAGGGAACGCCGTCAGCTGGGGCTGTTTGCCCGGAGGCAAAGCCGACAGACTGGGAAGGTCGGGTCGCAGTCTGGTACAATAACAGCAAGGTAGAGGTAGACCGTCCCTGGGGTGACGTGCCAGCCTGCTCCTCCTGGTGGGCCTTCATCGTCTCGGCCACGTGGCTGAACATGATCGTGCTCGCGCACGCAAGGGAGCGTGCCAGAGCGAGGCAGGCCAACAAACAAAAGATGGAAGAAAGCGAGCGGAGAGGCGGGAGGAGGGATCAGGCGGAGAGGCCAGAAGAGACGAGACAAGAACGGGGTGCGTCAGCCGGGGGTTAGCCAGGCGCCGTCTACAGGCGAGAAAAGAGGGAAGATCATGGAGATTCCAACGGTCAACGTGCCCGACCAGTTCAATGCAGCCAGCGCCTTCCTCGACGCGAATCTGGCACAAGGGCGCGGTGGCAAAGTGGCCATCTATTATGAAGATCAGACCTTTACCTATGCTCAGGTGGCCGAGATGGCCAACCGTGTTGGCAACGGATTGCTGGAACTCGGCGTCGAGATGGAGCAGCGTGTGGCCCTCTTGCTGCTCGATTCCCCGCAGTTTGCGGCCTCCTTCTTCGGAGCTATCAAGATGGGCGCAGTGCCCATCCCGATGAACACCATGCTGCGCCCTGAAGACTACGTCTATATGCTCAACGACAGCCGGGCCAAGGTTCTGCTGATCCATGCTGCCCTCTGGCCACCGCTGCGTCAAGTATTACCCCAGCTGCGCTTTTTGCGGCATGTCGTCGTAGTCGGCCTGGAAGCAGAAGCTGCCGGTACGGCACTGCTGGCGGGCCGTCAGCGCGTGACCCTGCACGATTTCGAAAGCTGGATTGCTCACGCCTCGCCCTCGCTCAGTCCTGCTCCTACCAGCAAAGATGACAGCGCCTTCTGGCTCTACAGCTCGGGCAGCACAGGTTTCCCCAAAGGCTGTGTGCATCTCCAGCACGATATGACGTTCTGTCTGGAGTGTTACGCCAGACCCATTTTAGGTATCACTAAGGACGACATCACCTTTTCCGCGGCGAAGCTCTTCTTTGCCTACGGACTGGGCAATGCTCTCTATTTCCCCTTCGGTGTTGGCGCCAGCACCGTGCTCTATCCCGGACGTCCCCTGGCTGAAGACATGTTCAAGGTTGTAGAGCGCTACCGGCCCACCATCTTCTACGGTGTTCCTACCCTCTATGCCAACATGCTCAGCGTTCCCGAAGCTGAGAAGCGCTTCGACTTCTCATCGGTGCGCGTCTGCGTTTCGGCGGGTGAGTCTCTGCCGGCGGATATTTTGCGTCGCTGGGAAGAGAAATTTAAGGTGCCTATTCTAGATGGGATTGGAAGCACCGAGATCCTGCACATCTTTATCAGCAACCGTCTCGGCGACATCAAGCCGGGCAGCTCGGGCAAGCTTGTGCCGGGCTATGAAGCGAAGATTGTCGATGAAGATGGTCAGCCGGTGAGTCCGGGGGAGATCGGCAACCTGCTCATTCGGGGGGACAGCATTGCCGCCTATTATTGGAACAAGCACGAGAAGACCAAGGACACCATCACTGGTCACTGGATTCATACCGGTGACAAGTATTATGTAGATAACGAGGGCTACTATTGGTACTGCGGACGTGCGGACGACATGCTCAAGGTCAGTGGCCAGTGGGTCTCGCCCGTAGAAGTTGAGAACGTGCTGATCGAGCATCCCGCTGTTCTGGAGGCGGCGGTGGTTGGGGCTTACGATAGCGATCGTCTGGTTAAGCCCAAAGCTTTTGTCGTGCTCAAGCCCGGCCAGGAGGCCTCCGAGTCGCTAGTAAGCGAGCTACAAAACTTTGTCAAGGGCCGGCTGGCGCCGTTCAAGTATCCCCGCTGGGTGATTTTTGTCTCGGAGCTGCCCAAGACAGCGACTGGCAAGATCCAGCGCTTCAAGCTGCGGGAGACGGGGGAGACCGCTCCTCTCTCGTGAGTGAGTTGTCTTGAGTAGCGGGGAGAGCAGGAGCTGCGCCGTTCGTCCGAGTTGAGGGATTGGGGTCGAGGCCGTCGGCAGTGGGCTGGGCCTGCTTGGGCCGACGGCCTATCTACCGTACCTACCACGGAGGGAAGAGTGCAACAGGCTTATCGTGCGCTACGTATTCTGGCTGAGGCGCAAACGGTGCGCCTGATGGTGACGCCCGGGCCTTGTGCGCTGCTGCTAGACGAACTGGCGAGTGCCTGTACGGCTCTGCAAAGCGGGAGCGCCGGCCTGACCTGCGTGATCCTCGATTTCGGGGTCTCTCCGCGGCAGGCTGAGGCTGGGATAGGTCTCAGTGAGGCAGGCTGCCTGCCGGGTGGGGGAGAGGCGGCGAAGCTGCGCAATGAAGCTGAGCGTGCGGCTGCGCTTATACGGGCGGTGCCGCAGCCGGTGTTGGCTGTGGTGCGTGAGTCGCTATCGGAGGCGGCCTCGGTGTTGGTGCGGGCTGCCGACCTGGTCCTGATCGCACGAGAGGCCAGCTTTGTGGCCCCGGTCCCAGTCGGCGGAGTGCGTGCTCCCGAGCGCCTATCTGGTGAACAGGCTATGCGCCTGGGCCAGGCCACCTGGTGTACGCCAGCTCGTCAACTTGACAGGCAGCTGGAGGAGGTGCTGGCCCTGCTGCGTCGGAGCAGCGCCACAGCCCTGCGTCAGGCCAAGACCGCGGTACGTCTGGCGCTGCGCTCTCTCCCGCCTGTCGAGGGCCGGCCTTCCTCGCCCTGGTTAGAGCCAGGTAGCTTCTCCCTACCACTGCCCACTGAGGATGAAGATGAAGAGGCCCGTTGTCTGCGCGAGAGCCGCGCGCGCCTGGAGGCGCTCCGCCGCGTCAACAGCTTCTATCTCAGCGAGGTGTCGCGCTCGACGGATGCTCAAGAAGGTCTGCGCGCCTTCTTGGAGAAACGGGCGCCGCGGTGGCAAGACGATCAGGAGTAACTCATGGGAGAGCGAGAAAGCATGACCACAGATCACCACGCTGCTCGGCAGCAGGGTTCATCAGGGCTGCGACCCTGGGTGACGCGTGCCGCCGAGCGTGTATTAGACACTCCCTACCTCAAAGTGCGGCGTGAGGAGGTGCTGCTGCCGGATGGCACCCTGATACCCGACTACTACATTATCGAAAATCGTGGCTGGGTGGGTATTGTTCCCCTGACCTCCGATGGACGCTTCTTGCTCAATCGACAGTACAAACATGGCATAGGGCTGGAGGTGCTCGAGTTTCCCGCCGGCGCCATTGATCCTCATGAAGATGACCCTTTGCTTACAGCCCATCGCGAGCTGATGGAGGAGACGGGCTATAGTGTAGCTGCTGAGAAGATCGAGCTGCTGGCTCATATGTATGCCAATCCCACCGGGGCCCGGACACGCATCTGGTGGTATCTGGCGCGCGATGTCGCAAAGACTGGCGAGCAGAAGGTGGACCCCCGCGAGGTCATAGAAAACTTGCTCGTTACCCCGCGCGAGCTGCTCGCTCTGATCCATAGCGGACAGTTTGCCGTCCAGGGCCAGATTGCCGCCGCCTACATGGCTTTGGAACGCCTGGGCTATCTACGCGCCTCCTTCTAACTAAGTACGCCGCCCCGAGAGCCTGGCCAGATAGGCCAGACTCTCAGCAGGGCCCTGGCCTGTCTTGTGGGCTGGCTCCGCCTGACGCCTCGCCTTACAAAATCTTTACAAAAGATTGCAGGTTTTCTCACCGTCCGGCGCTATGCTCTATATGCTATAACTAGGTGGATACTTCCTACCTGTTAATAGAAGGACAGGACAGGACAGGTGGGTCATGAAAATCCTGATTATAGAAGATGAAAATAACATTGCACAACTCATCCGCCTTTATCTGGAGCAGGCCGGCTATGAGGTAGTCATCGCCGGAGATGGGGCGGCGGGGTTGGAGCTGCACGCGCGCGAGAAGCCCGATCTGGTGATCCTGGACCTGATGCTGCCGGCCCTTGACGGGATGGAGGTCTGTCGGCGCATCCGGGCCTGGGCGGACACACCTATCCTGATGCTGACGGCACGGCAGGGAGAAGAGGATCGCATTGCCGGGCTGGAACTGGGAGCTGATGACTACCTGGTCAAACCGTTCAGCCCGCGCGAAGTCGTCAGCCGGGTGCGAGCCATCTTGCGACGCACCGCCCTGGCTGG
This sequence comes from Thermogemmatispora aurantia, assembly GCF_008974285.1. GTDB lineage: Bacteria > Chloroflexota > Ktedonobacteria > Ktedonobacterales > Ktedonobacteraceae > Thermogemmatispora > Thermogemmatispora aurantia. The sequence continues at coordinate 68,645 of NZ_BKZV01000009.1, forward strand.
GGCCCATCGAGCTGGGGTCGCAGGAGGGAACGGCAGCGAAGGGAGTGTCAGTGAACACCCCCGGCAAGGCAGCGAGCGCGAAGAGCTGCGCTTCCCGGGTCTGGTCATCAACATCCCGGCGCGGCGTGTCGAGGTCAACGGACAGCGTGTCGCCCTGACGGTCAAAGAGTTCGACCTGTTGGTCGTCCTCGCCTCCTCGCCGGAGCGCGTCTTCACGCGTGAGGTCTTGCTCAACAAGGTCTGGGGCTATGACTACCTGGGCGATGGGCGCACGGTCGACGTCCATATTGGCACGCTGCGCAAGAAGATCGAGGCGGTACCCGGGGCACCGCGCAACATCAAGACTGTTTGGGGAGTTGGCTACAAGTTCGAACCAGAGGCGCCCGCATGAATGAACCGGCGACCAGCCCTGCTCAGCTCCCGCCTGCGGCTCAGCCAGAGCGAGCGGCCAGTGTGCTACCTTCCTTAAGTCTGCGCAGCAAGCTGGTGCTCAGCTACCTGGCGGTCGCTCTGGGGGCGATCGTCGTGCTCGCCGTTGCCGTTATTGCGGCTGTTTATAACTACTACTACACGGCCCAGATTCGGCAGTTGCAGGATGCTGCTCAGACCTATGCCCGCGGCATTGAGGACTTCTACACCTACCAGCTCGGTGGGCACTGGGGTCCCTTTTCGCTGCGTTTCCCCGTACCTGCGCTCCTGGTCATTGTTGATCAGAATGGCCATCAGCTCCTCTGTAATCCGCCTGCCGGCTTTAATAGCCAGTTCTGCTCTGAGGCGGCCATTGCCCAGTCGGCGGCCCAGGCTTTGCAGGGCAACGAGGTCGACGGGCATCTGGAGAGCAGCGGTTTCAAGGGATTGTATGTCAGTGTCCCGCTCTACGACGCGAACGGCAATCATCAGCTCATTGGAGCCTTGCTGATTGCCCAGCCGGAAGCCTCGCCGCAGCGCTTTCTCAGCAATGTGACGCAGGCCATCCTGCTGGCTGGCCTGCTCATTGGGGTCGCCGTCGTCCTCTTCAGCCTGCTGCTGGCGCGCCGCTTGACCCGTCCGCTGGAGTCGTTGACTGCCGCGGTAGAGCGTATGAAGGAGGGCGACTACTCGCAGCGCGTTGATCCGCCCCCGGTTCAAGATGAGCTGGGACGGCTGGCCCAGACCTTCAATGCCATGGCCGATCGTATTGAGGCCGACGTGGCAGAGCTACGCCGCCAGGACCAGATCCGGCGCGATATGATTGCCAATATCGCTCATGATCTGGCTACGCCGCTGACGGCCATTCAGGGCTTCAGCGAGGCCCTGGCCGATGAGGTCATTCAGGAGCCAGGCGCACGCAAGGATACAGCGCAGCTGATCGCGCGCGAGGTTCAGCGCTTGCGTCGCCTGGTGGCCGATATTCAGCATATGACCTTGCTGGAATCGGGGCGAGCGCGTCTCGATCTGGCGCCGCTCGACCTGGCGGTGCTTGTCGATGAGACGCTGGCAGTCATCGAGCCTGAGTGCGCGCAGGCTGGCATTACGCTGCAGAACACGATTGACCCGCGGACGCCGCCGGTCCTGGCCGATAGCGACCGCATTACCCAGGTACTGCTCAATCTCATCGATAATGCGCGCCGCCATACGCCTGCTGGAGGAACCATCACGGTGGGAGCCAGGCGCCTGGGGCGCATGCTGGAGGTCTGGATACGCGATACGGGCGTGGGCATCGATCCGATCGACCTGCCTCACATTTTTGAGCGCTTCTATCGTGCCGATCGGGCGCGCAGCGGAGGTCGTGGGGGGAGTGGCCTGGGCTTGACCATTGTGAAGGCCATCGTGACAGCCCACGGTGGGACGGTGGCAGCCGAGAGCACGCCGGGTAAGGGAACGTGCATTCGCTTTACCCTGCCGTTGGCCCCTAACCAGGAGCAGCAGGGGGGCCCTGTAGAGTCAAGGCCGGGGGGCGAACGCCGAGATAAAAGTGGGAAGCTCTTGCCCCCAACCTGGGGATATAATACATAGAAGAGCCACCAGGGTCCGGCACGGTGTGACGACGCAGAGAGGCAGCACACCTGCTCACGTGGACCTGCCCGGCAGCAATCGCTGCGCTGAGCCAGGCCTGGCGTTCCAGGACGTACCGCAGCTGCTGAAGCCGGCCATGCCGTGCCGGAGACCGTGGGGCCTCGTCAACTGCTGAGACCAGACTCAAGCAGGAAGCAACGCTTACAAGCAGAGAGAGCAGAAAGGAGCGCCTCACTCATGGCGATCGATCCAAGCCTGATCGGCAAAACCTCGGCTCCCCAGACCTTCGCAGTGACCGAGGAAGCGGTGCGACGCTTTATGGAAGCGACCGGCGATCCAGCGTTGGAGCGCCAGACGCCGCTCGTCTATGCCCCTCCAACCTTCCCGACAACGTTCCGGGTCCGCCCTCCAGAGCTGCAGATCGATCCCTCGCAGATGCAGCTGCTGCATGGCGAGCAGAGCTATAGCTATCAGCGACGTCTGCGCATTGGGGAGCAGGTGACCTGCGTGGCCCGCGTGGCCGATGTGCGTGAGCGCAGTGGGCGCTCCGGCCCCATGACCTTTGTGATTCTGGAGACCGAAGGGCGCGATGCTAACGGCCAGCTGCTCTTTACGGCACAAGGTACCTTGATTGTGCGTACGAAAAAGCACGGCTAACCGTTGACAAATCTCAGGGGTCAGTATACAATACAATGCGGAATCTATGAGAGATGCCCTCGTGGCGGAATGGTATACGCAGCAGGTTGAGGGCCTGTGCCCGTAAGGGCGTGGTGGTTCGAGTCCACTCGAGGGCACCCTCATGAGCGCTGCTCATATCCGCCTGGCGAGCGGCACAAGATTGAGCGGCGCCGCTCGCCAGCGGATGCTGAGTTTCCTTCTCTCCTTTTCTCTTCTTTCTTGCTTGCTCGACTGCTGAAAAAGCAGGCATAACGATGCCCTCGTGGCGGAATGGTATACGCAGCAGGTTGAGGGCCTGTGCCCGTAAGGGCGTGGTGGTTCGAGTCCACTCGAGGGCACCGCAATGATGGTGGTCGGAAGAGGCGGCGAGACTGGTCCGCCTCTTCCGCCTTCCTTGTCGGCTCAGCTCGGTAGAGACGAGCCTCATGGGCGACTAGCTCAGTTGGGTAGAGCGGCTGCTTTACACGCAGTAGGTCAGGGGTTCGAGTCCCTTGTCGCCCACTCCCCTTGTTCTCCTTTCAGTCTTCCCCTTCAGGCTGCTATCGTCTGGCTGGCCTTGCCTCTTGTCTTCAGCTTGCACCTGAGCCTGACGCGCCTGTTGCTTGCTGCGCCTGATCCCAGTGGTCGCTCTCTACCCGCTTCAGCGAACAAGCAGCCTGGGCTGCTCAGCCTGCAGCTCTCCAGAGCGGCCCTGCTCGCCGGGCGCGAGGAGCTGTTAGCGTGCTACATTGTCAGGTGAGCAAGCGGACGCTATCATTCATCATAGCAGCGCAAGCGAGCGAAGCCGCGTCCGTGACTGTTCTGTCAGCAGTATGGGGTGTCAGCCGGTCTTTCCGTCCAGTATCGTGCACTTTCGTCTCGTGTGGGGGGAGCTTTTCCCTCCGCTCGCCGGGATCTGGCGTGGCGTTCTTTCTTTTCTGTCTATCCAGCGGGGCGGTGCGATCGAACTCAGGCGAGCCGGAGAGCTGGCTGATAGCTTCCGCTGACGGAGAGAAGCAACTGAGCAAGGTTGCTCAAGACAAAGGAGGCGAAACGTGAGTATCACGCATGGTGGCTGGCTGGTTGCCAGGATTCTCAAGCGCGAGGGCGTTGAAGTAGTCTTCACGCTGAGTGGGGGGCATATCGCGGCCATCTACGATGGCTGTGTCCGTGAAGGCATTCGCGTCGTCGATACCCGTCACGAGCAAGCGGCAGTCCATGCTGCCGAGGGCTGGGCCAAGTGCACGCGTCGGCCAGGAGTAGCCTTATTAACTGCCGGTCCTGGGGTCACCGATGGAGTGACCGGTGTGGCCAATGCCTATCTGGCGGGCAGCCCTGTGCTGGTCATCGGCGGAGCGGCGCCGCTGAGCCTGTGGGATCGCGGTGCCTTGCAAGAGATGAACCAGATTGACCTGCTACGTCCCATTACCAAATGGGCGCGCACCGTTCATGAAACCGGTCGCATTGCGGAGTATGTGGCCGCCGCCTTTCGCCAGATGCTCAACGGCAAGCCTGGCCCGGTCTTTCTAGAGATCCCAATGGATGTGCTCAACAACCTGGCCGACACTGACAATGTGACAGACCCCGGCGAGCCAAGCAGTTACCGCCCGGCTGGTCCCGTGCAGCCTACACCGGACCAGGTGGAGAGAGCTGCTGCTCTCCTGGAGCAGGCTGAGCGCCCGGTCATCATGGCCGGGAGCGCCGTCTGGTGGTGCGATGGGGCCGAAGCCTTGCGTGAGCTGGCCGAACGCATTCAGGCCCCGGTCTATCTCAATGGGGCCGGACGGGGATGCCTGCCGCCCACTCACCCGCTCTTCTTCAGCGCCTCGCGACGCAAGGCTCTGGAGGGCGCCGACACTATTCTCGCCATTGGGACGCGTATGGACTTCCGCCTCAATCATGGACGACCGCCGCTCATCCCTGTCGAGGCGCGCTTGATCTGGTTCGACCTCGCGGGTGAGGATATCGGGGTCAATCGCGGGGCCGAGGTGGGGCTGGTGGGCGATGTCGGCATAGCCATGCGTCAGGTGGCGGCGGCCAGCAAGCCATACAATGGTGAGCGCGCCTGGCTGCGCTTCATTCGCGAAGAGGAAGCCCGAGCCTGGGAACGCGACGCGGCGGCCCTCAACTCCGACGCGGTACCCATTCATCCAATGCGCCTCTGTAAGGAGATCCGCGACTTCATCGACGAAGAGACCACGGTCATCGGCGATGGAGGCGACATCGTCAGCTATGGCGGGCGAGTGATCAATGTCTATCGCCCTGGCTATTGGCTGGATGCCGGCCCAATGGGCACGCTCGGCACCGGCACCGGCTTCGCTATGGCGGCTCAGCTGGCGCGCCCAGGCAAGCGCGTGCTGATCCTGCATGGAGACGGGGCTTTCGGTTTGAATGGCATGGAGTTCGAGAGCATGGTGCGCCACAAGCTGCCTGTGGTTTCAGTGATTGGCAACGATGGGGCCTGGGGCCAGATCAAACATCCCCAGAAAGCGCTGATTGGCCACGCCACAGCGGCGGAGCTGGCACCGGGTATCCGCTACGATAAGATGGTGGAGGCGTTGGGCGGCTACGGCGAGCTGGTGGAGCGTCCCGAGGAGATCCGCCCGGCCTTAGAGCGGGCTTTCGCCTCGGGCTTGCCGGCCTGCATCAATGTGCTGATTGACCCCGATAAGCCCTACAGCCGTTCAACCAATGTCGCGGTCTAACCTGCCTCGCCTCTCTCTGGCCTACGCTGTGCTGGTGGCGCTGTGGCGCTGACCAGCGGCGGAAGCGCTGGCGCTAACTCAAAGGCTGGCGACAAGATCAGTAAGAGAAAGCAGCGGCGGAGACAATGCCAGTCAGACTCTCACTGAACCGGCGTGTCTCCGTCGCTCTGCCTCGTGCATGTTGAGGAGGCGGACAGGCGGGCGCAGCCCAGGCCGTGGCTGGTGGCGACCCCTTTGCTCCCCCTTCAAGTCGGGGAAGGACCAGCCTGCCAGGCGGGCGCGCCTCGCCTGTAAAAGATACTCCTCTTGTTGTGAGCGCTCTGTTTGGGAGACGGACGAATCCTAATCCTTGCTTCTCTCGGACTGGCCTCTACCTCTTTTTCTTTTTCTCTCCGGCTTAGCAGACCGCCTTGCGCTGCAACGCGGGCGGCTAGCTACGCGAGCCGGCGGTAGGGCCTCCAGGTCCTCTCTTATGCCTATCTCTATGCAGCCTATCTCTGTGCTGCCTGTCGAGCTGAGTTAGGCGTCGGCCTGGACCCGATTAGGGCTGGCAGGACCATTCACGCCAGGTGAACCCGTCACGCGCGAAGACCTCGTAAGCAGCGCGGATGTTAGCCGCCGCGTTGTAGGGCGAATAGGCCGCCTGCGAGGTAGTGGCCCAGGTACTCGGCAGGAACTGGAAGAGACCCGCCGCTCCAGATGAGCTGTTGGTGGCATACGGGTTCAAGCTCGACTCACACTGGGCAACGCTTAGCGCCTGCGCTCCATAGGAGCCGAAGACCTGGTAGATCATCTGCGGGATCGAGCCGCTGACACTCTGCGAGGCGGTCGAGGCCTGGCTGCTCTGAGTGACCTGGCTCTGGACGCTCACCGAGGTCGCGTTGCTGCTCCCCTGTCCAGGAATGCATACTTGCTGACCCGGGAAGATCAGGTTCGGGTTGGGAATGTGGTTATAGGAAGCAAGTGTCTGCCAGCTGGTTCCGTAACGCAGGGCGATCCCACTCAAAGTGTCGCCTGAGACAACAGTGTAGCAGCCGCTGGCTGCCTGGGCGTGCGCCCCCTGGCTGCTCAGAGTGAACAGGGCACCAGCCAGCGCCAGGGCCAGCATGAGGCTGGCGGCAAACTTCTTGAAGAGACGACCTCCATTGTTCTGCTGTTCGCACTTACGAATGTCCGTATGTAGTAACTGCATGTAACCCCTTCTGACTAAACCTACAAGTCTCCCCAAACAGCGGCCTCCGACAGGCCAGATAGCTGTTGTGACCGACCAGACTCGTGTTGCTCTCCATCAGGGCGAGCAGACGAAGCAGGCCAGCCCGGCAACCCGCCGGAAGCTCTGGCGTTCCCGCAGGTCACAAAGATGCTCCCTTTGGGAAGCAGCCGACCGATGTGGGAACACGCATATGATAGCATGAGCTAAATTGGGACATGCAAATACAATTTGAAACATAGCCAAAACTGGCTATTGTAGTGTTAAAGCAAGCATGCGGAAGAATGATGGGGAGACTATAGATGATGGGCCGACTATTTATGCAGAAGCTAAGGAGCAGGAAAAACCTGGATTATCAACGAACGGGGAGGGGGGAGCGTTTCAGGCTCGCGGCTACTGGTACTGGGCTGGTGCTGCCGAGGCTGCTCAGATCACAAATAAGCGCGGGCCTCGGTCGCTTTGAAGCCGGCGTAGATCTGGCTGCCCTCCTGCAGCTCCAGGCGCTGGAGCGACTCTTCTGTGATCTCAGCGGTGAGAGGAGGGAGAGTGGGATCGATCTCGATGCTCACGCGCACGCGTCCATCGTGAGTCGGGCTATGGCCGGCGCTCAACGGCAAGATCTGCACAATTTCGCCGGAGAAGATGTTGCGGGCTGAGCCTTCGGGTGGCGTGCGATAGAGCGTAATGCTGCGGGGGTCAATCACCACGCACGCCTCCTGGGCATCGCTGGCGCGCGCTATCTCACCCTCGTCCAGAACGGCGCTCACCAGCAGGGGGCGGCTGCCGCTGTTGATGGCCAGGGTACAGAGGGAGCTGGCCTCCCGAGCCACCAGGTGCCCGCGCAGGAAATTCAGTCCCACCAGCTCAGCGATGTAAGCCGAGCGCGGACGCTCCAACAGCTCGCGTCGGCTGCCTTGCTGGATGACCTGGCCGTTGTCAAGGACCAGGATCTGGTCGCCGAAGAGCAGGGCCTCCAGGTGGTTATGGGTCACAAAGATCGTCGTAATCCCGATCTCGCCCAGCAGACGGCGCAACTCCTGGCGCACCTCGCGCTGAGTCTGTACATCGAGGGCGGCCAGTGGTTCGTCGAGCAAGAGCAGGCGTGGCTGCAGCACGAGGGCGCGAGCCAGCGCAACCCGCTGTTGCTGTCCCCCCGAGAGCTGAGCTGGGCGGCGTGCGGCCAGGCCGCTGAGGCGCATCTGCTCGATGGCGGCCTCCGTGCGCCGGCGCACTTCCTGACCACGCAGGCCCTGGGCTCGCAGTCCGAAGGCGATGTTTTCAAAGACCGTCAGGTGCGGAAAGAGCAGGTAGTCCTGGAAGACGTAGCCAATAGGCCGCTCCTGGGGAGGGACAAAAATATCGCGCTCGCCATCGAAGTAGCAGACGCCGTCAAGGATCATCTGCCCACGTGCAGGACGCAGCAGGCCGGCCAGCAGGCGCAGAACCGTCGATTTGCCGGCCCCGCTCTCGCCGAGTAAGACAGTGGTGCGGCCAGCCTCCGCTTGCAAGGTGAGCTGCAGGTGAAAGTGGCTCGCCTGCTCTGATGATGAGCGCCGGCCTGGCTGGCCCGCGAGATCAGCCTCGAACGTAGCGGTCAACATACCTGTAGGTAAGTATAGGCCAGGGTCTGCTGTTCTGCAAGCCTTCAGCTCCCTTGTTCTCGGCGGGCAGAGCAGCGAACGCGGGTGGGCGGAGTGGAAGGCCAGATCCTCTGGCAGGGAAGGTTTCAGGAGATGCATGTGGTGTGAGACACAATATTGACTTTCTTCTGGTTCAACGAAGAAAATCGATAAGAATCGCCCTATTGTAATGAGAAGATGAGCCGATAATGAAAAGTAGAGAGAGGGAGCGTCCGAAGTGTCCAGTGTGCCGCTGCCACTTCTCTCCTCTCCTGAACCTGTGCCTCCCGCGTCTCTCGACCAGCCCGATCCGATCCCCCAGGACGCTCCCCTCGCTCTTCGCGGGAAGGGGCCAAACAGCCCCTTCCCGCTTTGTTATGGCTACCGAGAGAGACCGCTAGGGCCGGTGCCTGATGGGTTTGGGATAGCCAAGCTCTTCCGGCGTCACCTGGAGCACCCCGCAGACCAACCGCAGGTGGGATTCTCGCGGGCATTGCTCTCCCCGTTCCCAGCGAGCGACGGTGCTGACATCCGGTGCTTTCCGGCTCTGACCACTTTCACTGGCAAACTTGTCCATCTGATCGACAAATTTCTCGCGTGTGAAACCACGCTCCTGACGCTTTTGCCGCAGTCTTTGGCCAAAGCGCTTCAGTACTTCTTCTGTATCTTTCATGTTTTTCCTCCTTATGGAGGTAAAAATTACAAATGCCAATATTAAAATAAAAATGAATACAGGAGGTGGGATGACTAAAACATATGTTCCAGTCTGGCATGATGTTCATCATCCTGATGACAATGCTGTTCACATTGTGGATACCAAATTGTCACATGAAAACGACAACTTGGTATCGTGATGGGGGAATCCTATAGCAGACGGAGGGTTTTTTACAGTGCGTTTTAGCGCGGCAGTTCGATGATGAACCAAAGGGCGAGCAGCGATCTTTTTATTAGTGTAGTCACGGCTCTACTGTTCTGGCTTCAGTGGCTCACTGAGTGAGTGTTTCTCAACTTATTATGGAGGGCTATTTTGGCTGTAATTCGGTAGGGGGGGTGAGATTGGGAGAAAGGTACCGGGTAAGAGAGACAGAAGAGAGGGGGAGCGAGGAGGAGCAGCCAGCGGGGCAGCTGACCAGAGGAGGCCGGCGGTGGTTTCGGTTTCACGGAGCTTCACATGGCTCATATGAGCTATCTCACAGCTGTTCTTGTCGAGCCATGTTATGCTAATCCTGCAGCGGGGACGAGCGCAGTCCCTTACACGAGGAGAAAGCCCATGCTGAAGCGCTTTCATCTGCCCAAGCGGCCCAGAGATCCGAAGCAATCACCCTGGCCTCATTGCCATCGAAGCACGGCCTTTAGCATCATTCTGCTGTTGTTCTGTCTAAGTCTGGTAGCTTGTGCCTCTCCTTTTGGTGGAGGGAGCCAGGCCACGCCGACCGCTGGAGCCGGGACCCCGGCAGCCGGGGGTGTGACCCCCACTGCCTCGCCGGTGGTCCTCCTTGGTCCCCGTCCCTGTCCCACAGCAGTGCAGTCGCCCGCCTACTGGAGCGGCATCGTCCACGCCGTTGCTGGCGTTACCAGCGTCACGCGCGTCCAATGTGGCAACCTCATGGGCACGCCGCAGCTGCAGGCCCTGGTCACCGTGGCCCATCAGGGAGGGCACGCTGTTGACGTCCACGTCTACACCGACATCGCCAACCCCAACCCGCAGCAGATCTTTGAACTGCTCAACCTCTATGACGGCGATGCGGTCATCAGCGGCTACAATACTGTGCTCACCGCCGAAGTCGACCAGAACTCGGCCCTCAACCGGGGACGCGGCCCGGGCAACTATCAGCGTGACCTTTTCCGAGAATTCAAATGGTCTGATGCTCAGCAAACCCTGGTCCAAATCGCCTTTCCGGGCTTCTTCCCTGATCTGACGCGCTATCAGGCCGAAGCTGATCAGGCGGCAGTCAATCAGGGGCATGATCCCTGGAAGCTTGACGCCGTCAAAGTGGCCCAGGCTCTGGCTGCCTCATCCGCCTTCTTCAACTGGGGAGCGGATGCGCCGGCCCGCCTCATTAGTGGCGGTGGCCAGCACGATCTCAACGCCGTCGTCGAGGTCAAGAGTCCCCATCCTGGTGGCGGCACCATCCGCGTCAGCATGAGCCGGCTGGAGTCCAACACCAATGGAGGCATCTGGGAAGTGACCGAGGTCAGCAGTCCCACGCTCTCCATCAGCGCCCCTGCCGCCCTGGCCCGGCTGCACAGTCCCACGACTGTTACGGGAAGAGGCAACGCCTTTGAGGGCGTCATTGGTAGCTTACGCCTACTGGATCATCTCTACGACCAGGTGGGTCAGGCCCAGGTGCGTGGCGCCAGTGGTAATGGCTCCACGACCTTCTCGACTAGCCTCACCTACACGACTGACTTCAGTGCTGGGGCCCAGGAGGGCTTGCTCATGCTCTCCACGCCGAGCCAGGCCGATGGCTCGATCGCCACAGGCACTCTCGTCAAAGTGCTGCTCACCTGACAAATAAGGAGCACTCCCGACTGATCCACGAGGAGAGGAGCGGAGCGGGGCGGCGCGGCGCCAGCGGCCTGACTCCTCTCCCGGCTTGACCAGAAGCGCCCTGTCCATTGCTCTCCCGCCTGATCAGCTGCTGGTAGTCGCGAGCCGTCAGCTCTTCCTCCCCGAGTAGCAACAGATTGCCCTATTGATTGGAATAAAACAAGCCACCTCGACCGTTACTAATAAGAGAAGAGACTTTGTTGAGTATGTCGCTCAACAAAATCAAAAATATTTCAGGCAGCAACATGGAGGAGATTGATGGCAGAAAACAAAGGCTATGCCCATCCAGAAGTGCTGGTAGATGCTGACTGGGTTGAGGCGCATCTCAACGATCCCAAAGTACGCCTCATTGAAGTGGATGTTGACACCAGCGCTTATGAGCAGGGTCACATTCCCGGCGCCGTTGGCTTCAACTGGCAGAAGGAGCTGCAGGACCAGGTCATTCGTGCGCCCATTAATAAGGAGCAGCTGGAGGAGCTGCTCAGCCGGGCGGGTGTTAGTAACGACACCACGATTGTGCTTTACGGAGACAACAACAACTGGTTTGCGGCCTGGGCCTTCTGGCTGCTCACATACTACGGGCACAAAGATGTGCGCCTGCTGGACGGAGGGCGAGCCAAGTGGGTAGCCGAGAAACGGCCCCTGACCACCGAAGTGCCGAGCTATCCACGTACTGAGTATCGGGCCGAGGAGCCGCATCGCGAGGTCCGGGCCTTGCGCGATGAGGTCCTTAGCAAACTGGGGAACAGCCAGGTGGCCCTGGTTGATGTGCGCTCCCCTGGCGAATACAAGGGTGAGCTGCTGGCGCCGCCCAACCTGCCGCAGGAAGGGGCCCAGCGTGGTGGACATATTCCGGGCGCCAAAAACATCCCCTGGGCCAGCGCGGTGCGCGAGGACGGTACCTTTAAGTCTGCAGACGAACTGCGTGCCATCTATGAAAGTCAGGGCATCACTGGGGACAAAGAAGTTATTGCTTACTGCCGCATTGGTGAGCGCAGCAGCCACACCTGGTTCGCTCTACGCTACCTGCTGGGCTATCCCAACGTGCGCAACTATGATGGTTCCTGGACCGAGTGGGGGAGCCTGATCGGCGTGCCCATCGAAAAATAAGGCCAGACAAACAGCTAACACACGTCCCTCCTGTATCCAGAGCCGGGGCCGTGGGGGGTCCGTCGCAGCCTGGTGGCGGTCTCACCGCGGCCCCACCTTTTTCTCTTCTCCGTTGCCTCTCCTCGTCTCCCTTTGCCCTCGATTGAGGGAAGAAAAGTCTTTCCATTCACTTATTGTTCCTTCTGTCATCATAGCAATGGGAAGAAGTGGCAGCGGGAGCGGGCGCGGCGCAGCGAGCCGGCTAGCACCGGTCTAAGTGTTTGACAGCCTGGACATGCTGTGCTACCATACAAACTGAAGTAGTGTATAAATGACACCAGGTACCAGCGCCGGTACCCGTGACAACGCGCAGAGTATTTACCGAAAATAAAGGATATCCACGATGGGCGATCCTCTCCCCATTTTTCTCATGGTGGCGCTGGCGCTCCTCTTTGGCCTGCTGGTCATGGCGGCCACAGCGATTCTGGGGCCGAAGAAGCCGACACCGGAGAAGCTGGCGCCCTATGAATGTGGCATACAGGAGATTCAGGCGCCGAAGCGGCGCTTTCCTGTCAAATATCTCCTGACAGGGATGCTTTTTATTGCCTTTGATATTGAAATTGTCTCATTGTATCCCCTGGCCGTCCTCTTAAAGGATCAGCTGAAGACGCTGGGCCTGATCGAGCTGCTCATCTTCTTCGTGATCCTGATGATCGGCTACATTTACGTCTGGCGAAAAGGGGCATTCACATGGGAATAACCAATCCCTGGGAACCGGTACAGACCTTTTCCAACACGCAGACGCCGCGTCGTCCGCGCCAGTTGCCGATGCGCACTGGCGAATTTGGCATTTTGACGACGCAGGTCAGCAAGCTTATCGAGTGGGGGCGAAGCTCATCGCTGTGGCCGGCGCTTTTCGGGCTAGCCTGCTGCGCCATCGAGATGATGGCCACCAGCGCCGACCGCTTTGACATTGCGCGCTTTGGGGCCGAGGTCTATCGGGCCTCGCCGCGCCAGGCCGACCTGATGATCGTCGCGGGCCGCTGCTCGATCAAGATGGCCCCTGTGCTGCGCCAGATCTACGATCAGATGCCTGAACCCAAGTGGGTGATTGCGATGGGGGCTTGTGCTTCCTGCGGCGGCGTCTTCAACAACTATGCTATTGTCCAGGGTGTGGATAAGATTGTCCCGGTCGATGTCTACATCCCGGGCTGCCCGCCCACGCCCGATATGCTGCTCTATGGCTTTAACGAGCTGCAGCGTAAGATTCGCGAAGGCATCCCGAATCCTCCCGACCCGCTCAAGGAGAGCGGCCTGAAACTGCTTGGCCCCACCGAGGAGCGGCCAGGCTGAGAGAGGGAGACCGCTCCTCCCTGGTTCGCTCTTCGCTCGCTACTCGCCTGGCAGCTCGGAGCCGGCGGGAGGCGGGAGCGCCGCGAGGGCGAGAAAGAGAGCAAGGCGCGTAGGTAGAGGGGTGGAGCGGGAGAATGGGAGCAGTGCGGGGAAAGCGAGGCGAAAGAAAGAGCGATCATGGATACATTTGCCGAGGCTGCCGTAGCAGCCCTACGCGAGCATTTCCCCCAGGCGGTGGTGGAAACCGTCGAGCACCGTGGTGAGCTGACGGTCGTCCTGACCACCGAGCACCTGGTCGCTGTCTGTGACTATCTTAAGCGGCACCATCAGTATACCTTTCTCTCAACGATCACCGCTGTCGACTGGCTGGAGCGCGTGCCCCGCTACGATGTGGTGTATCAGTTGCTCTCGCTGCCGCGGCGCAGCACGCTCGCGCTCAAGGTGCGCGTGGGTGGCAAGCGTGAGGAGCATCCCCAGGTGCCATCGGTGACCGGTGTCTGGCCGGCGGCGAACTGGTATGAGCGCGAGGTCTATGATCTGTTTGGCATCATCTTTACTCATCATCCCGACCTGCGCCGCATTCTGATGCCGAGCAACTGGACCACTCACCCGTTGCGCAAGGATTATCCGCTGACCGGCTTCGATCTGCCTGAACCACACTGGGGCGGTCAGGTTCCCTACGACGTGGACCCCGGCGTTGGCCGCCAGACCCTCCGTACTCCCCAGGGCCGCGAGCTGAACGAGAGTCGCAGCGCCTTTACTACGAACCCAGAGCCGGGTACCCCGCGAGCGTGAGCACTTTACCGGCTGCTTTTGCCTGATCTGCTCTGCTGCTCTGCCTGCCTGGCTGGTCCGCTCTTCCTCCGTCCGCCGGACGTGGGAGTGGGTGGATGGATGGATGGATAGAAGAGAGAAGAGGGAGCAACAAGGCTGGCTTCCCGCCCCTCAGCTACGGGAATCGTATGGGCGTGGAAGCTGTAGTCTGCTTGCCTTCTTGCCTGTTGAATGCGCACAGGGACGGGCCTGACCTGCTTCAGCTCGCGCTCTCTGTCAGTTTGATCTCTGTGCGCTGCTTACCAAGCGCAGAGACGATCGCAGGGCGGACTGCTGTGCAGTGCAGCGTCGGAGCCTCTGCCTGAGCGAGTGCGCAGGCGGAAGGGGGAGGACCAATACAATACGGAAAGATAAAAAAAGATGAAGAAGGATAGCGACGACTCTGGTCGGTCAGAGCCGTGCAAGCGACGAGAGCGGCAGAGAGCGAGCGCTGCCCCGGTTTCAGGCAGGGCCTGAGCTGGTTGGTGCAGTGCAAGCAGGGCAGGATCTGGGCGCGCTTTTGCTGGTTGATCCGCTTGCTTCAGAAGTGCAACGGCTGACATGCAGCGATGAGGGCTTGCTTATGCAACAGGAGCTAGAAACGCGCTATACCATCGAAGAAGGCCAGGTAACCGAGAGCGGTCAGCGCCAGGATACCATGACCATCAATATGGGGCCGCAGCACCCGAGTACTCACGGTGTGCTTCGCCTGCTGCTGACCATCGAGGGCGAAACGGTGGTCAAGGCTGAGCCGGATATTGGCTATTTGCATACCGGCATCGAGAAGACCGCCGAGTCGAAGTCCTACCATCAGGCCCTGGTGCTGACAGATCGCATGGACTATCTGGCCCCGCTGTGCAATAACCTGGGCTATTCGCTGGCGGTAGAGAAGTTGCTGGGGATCGAGGACGAAATCACCGATAAAATTAAATATGCACGTGTACTGCTGGCTGAGCTGCAGCGCATCGCCAGCCACCTGGTCTGGCTGGGCACCAGTGCGCTCGACCTGGGAGCGATGAGCGTCTTCCTCTACTGCTTCCGCGAGCGCGAGCTGATCCTGGATGTCTTTGAGTATGTCTCGGGCGTACGCATGATGACCAGCTATATCTGCCCTGGCGGCCTGCAGGCCGATTTGCCGCCTGGTTTCGACGAGAAGGTCCGTGCCTTCACGCGCGTCTTCCCCGATCGTCTGGCTGAGTATCATGATCTGCTGACCAATAACCCGCTCTGGCTGGAGCGTACCAAAGGAGTGGCAGTCTTGAGCAAGGAGGATGCCATTGCCTATGCCACTAGCGGCCCAACCCTGCGCGGCAGCGGCATTGCCTGGGACATCCGCAAAGCCTTTCCCTACAGCGGCTACGACCAGTTCGACTTTGAGATCCCGGTCGGCAGCAACGGCGACGTTTACGACCGCTACATGGTGCGCATGCTGGAGATGGAGCAGAGCCTGCGCATTGTCAATCAGGCCCTGGAGGGCATGCCGCCCGGTCGCTATCGCGTGGCCAATCCGAAGGTGGCGCCGCCGCCCAAGTGGCAGATCACCGGCAGCATGGAGGCGCTGATCCATCACTTCAAGCTTTACACCGAGGGCTATCGTCCGCCCGCCGGCGAGGTCTATGTGCGCACAGAGTCGCCCAAGGGCGAGCTGGGTTTCTTTATCGTCAGTGATGGTTCGGCCCGACCCTACCGCATGCATGTGCGCGCGCCTTCCTTTGCGAATCTGCAGGCGCTGCCAAAGATGATTCAGGGAAACCTGCTCTCGGACGTGGTGGCTGCCATCGGGAGCATCGATATTGTGCTCGGTGAGGTTGATCGATGATTTCAGAACAGGCGAAGCAGCGCATGCGCGAGCTGGCGGCTCGCTATCCGGTGGCCCGCTCCGCCGTGATGCCGGCGCTCTACATTGCGCAGGCCGAGGAAGGCTACGTCTCCCGCGCGGCCCTGGAGGCGGTGGCGGAGGTCTTGAACATGACGGTCGACGATGTCGAGAGCGTCGCCACCTTCTATACAATGTACTATCAGCGCCCGCCCGGCAAGAAGGTCATCAAGGTCTGCAATAGCATTTCCTGCTACCTGCGTGGCTGCGACGCGCTGATCGAGCAGCTCGAGCGCCGCCTGCGTATCAAGCGAGGCGAGACCAGTCCAGATGGCCGCTATACCCTGTTGACGGTGGAGTGCCTGGCCTCCTGTGGCACAGCCCCGGTGCTCCAGGTCAACGATGAGTTCGTCGAGAATCTGACGCCTGAGCTGGTCGATCGCCTGGTGGATCAGTGGGAAGCTGAGTTTCAGGCTGAGGGCCAGAGCCAGGGTCGGAGCCCAGCAGGCGCCGGCGGCTGCTGACGGACGTGCTGGCCTATGTTGTGCTGGAGTGAAGGAAGCGTGCTATGCCAGAGCTGATTATCACGAAACATATCGATGTACCCGGTATCGATCGCCTCAGCGTCTACCGCCAGTACGGTGGCTATGAAGCCCTGGAGAAGGCGCTGCGCGAATACCAGCCCGAGGAGATCGTTGAGCTGGTCAAGAAGTCTGGTCTGCGTGGACGCGGCGGAGCTGGTTTCCCAACCGGCATGAAGTGGGGCTTTCTGGCCAAGAACGAGCCGCGTTATCTCTGCTGCAACTGCGATGAAAGCGAGCCAGGCACCTTCAAGGATCGCATGCTGATGGAGAAGAATCCCCATCAGCTGGTCGAGGGGGTCATTATTACCAGCTATGCCTGCCGCGTCTCGACGGCCTTTATCTATGTGCGCGGCGAGCTGGCCTACGCTGCCCGCCAGGTGCAGCGGGCGGTCGATGAAGCTTATGCCGCCGGCTACATCGGCAAGAATATCCTGGGCAGCGGCTATAGCCTGGACGTGATCGTTCACCGCGGAGCCGGGGCCTATATCTGCGGCGAGGAGAGTGCGCTGATGGAGTCGCTGGAGGGGCGCCGTGGCTATCCTCGTCTCAAGCCGCCCTTCCCGGCGGCGGTCGGCCTCTACGGCGGGCCAACGGTGATCAATAACTGTGAGACCCTCTCGACGGTGCCCGCCATTGTGCGCAACGGGGCCGACTGGTACGCCTCCTTCGGCACGGAGAAGAGCAAGGGGACGCGCATCTTCTGCCTGAGCGGCCATGTCAAGAAGCCGGGCAACTATGAGCTGCCCCTGGGGACGCCCCTGCGTACCCTGATCTACGACGAGCAGTACGGCGGCGGCATCCTCGGCGACAAGCAGCTCAAGGCGGTGATCCCCGGCGGCTCCTCAACCTTCATCCTGGGGGCCGATAAGATCGATACTCCCCTGGACTTCGAGTCGGTGGCGGCGGCTGGCTCGATGCTCGGCTCCGGCGGCGTCATTGTGATGCATGAGGATACCTGCATCGTCGATGCCGTCCTGAGGATGACCGAGTTCTATCGCGATGAGTCCTGCGGAAAGTGCACGCCCTGCCGCGAGGGCACCTATTGGCTGGTGCAGCTACTAGAGCGTATCGAGCACGGCCATGGGAAAATGAGCGATATCGATCTCTTGCTGGATATTTGCGATAACATCAGCGGCAAGTCATTCTGCCCGCTGGGCGATGCAGCGACCTCTTCGATCACGAGCAGTATCAAGCTGTTCCGCGAGGAGTACGAATATCACGTGCGCGAGGGATGCTGCATGGTAGGACCGAAGGCGCGCAAGCCGGCTGCTGCCGCGCTCTAGGCTGGCGTGGCTGGCAGTGGCTTGTGGGCGGCGTTCCTGCGTGAAGGATAGAAAAAGCTATGGCTGAAGAGGCAAAAAACGACGGACTTGTCCATCTGACTATCGATGGTATTCCGGTGGCCGTCCCCCCCGGGACGCTGGTCTGGGCGGCGGCAAAGCAGGCGGGCATCGAAATCCCTATCTATTGTTATCATCCCAAGATGCCCCCGCTTGGGGCCTGTCGCATGTGCTTTGTCGAGATCGAGAAGATGCCCAAGCCCCCGCAGACGGCCTGCACGACGCCGGTCAGCGAGGGCATGGTCGTCCATACGAAGACGGAAAAGGTGCTCAAGGCGCGTCGTGGTACGCTGGAGTTCCTGCTGATCAACCACCCGCTGGACTGCCCGATCTGCGATAAGGGTGGCGAGTGCGATCTGCAGGATTTCACCCTGCGCCACGGTCCGGGGGCGACGCGCTTCGATCTGCGCAAGCGTCATTATCCGAAGCCGATTCCGGTCAGCGATCGCGTACTGCTCGATCGCGAGCGCTGCATTCTCTGCCAGCGCTGCACGCGCTTCTGCTCCGAGATTTCGATGGATAACGGCCTGGTCATGATCAACCGCGGCTATCGCATGGAGGTCGGTACGGCTCCGGGCCAGGCTTTCGATTCGATCTTCTCGGGCAACACCGTGGAGATCTGTCCGGTCGGCGCCCTGACCTCGGCGAAGTATCGCTTTAAGGCCCGCCCCTGGGAGCTGAAGCGCATCCCCAGTGTCTGCAATAACTGCAGCGTGGGCTGCAACGTGCGCATCGATGTGCGCGTCGACAAGATCATGCGCCAGATGTCGCGCTGCAACGATGATATCGATGACGGCTGGCTGTGCGACCGCGGGCGCTGGGACTTCGATTATGTCAACGATGCGCAGCGTCTGCGCACGCCGCTGGTGCGTCGGCAGCCGGGCGGAGTCCTTGAGCCGGCGGGCTGGGGCGAAGCTCTGGGGATGATCGCCGAGCGCCTGCGCACTATCAAGGAGCGTTATGGCGCCAGCGCCATCGGCGGTATTGGCTCAACGCGCACCACCAATGAGGAGGCCTATCTCTTCCAGAAGCTGCTGCGCGAGGCTCTGGGCACGCCCAACGTCGATCACCATCATGGCTTCTTCCCGGGTCTGCGCGATCCGCTCACCGAGCGCCCCTGGATGCTGACGACGGCCATCGCCGACTTTGAACGAGCCTCGCATATTGTCCTGGTGGCCTCCGATCCCTACGAGCGCCAGCCCATTCTGAACCTGCGCATCAAGAAGGCCCTCAAGGCCGGAGCCAGAATTTACGTTGTCAACGAAAGCCCGACCGAGCTGGATCGCCTGGCGACGCGAGTCATTCGTCTGCCGCAGCACGGAGCGGGAGCGGCGGCGCGCCTGCTGCTGGAGGCCGCTCTGCGCCAGGAGAATCTGCGCAACCCGAGCGAGGAAGTGCGGACCCGCGTTCTGGGAACGCCCCAGGAGACGCGACAGGCCGAGGCGCTTTGTGGTGCCGAGACGACTGCTGCCCTGCGCGAGCTGGCGCGCGAGATCGCAGCGGCGCCGGCAGCCCTCATCCTCTACGATGAGATGGCTACGCTGGCTCCTGGCTGTGCTAACCTGGCCCCTGACCTGCAGGCCCTGGCGGTGATTACCGGCAATATCGACCGGCCTGGCGCCGGCGTGGGACCGCTCTTCGAAGATGCCAATTCGCTGGGGGCGCGTGACATGGGTCTGCTACCCGATAGTCTGCCTGGCTATCGCCCGGCCTCGCCGGCGGGTCTGAGCTATCAGGAGATGCTCACCAGCGATGCGGTCAAAGCTCTCTACATCATGGGAGCCAATCCGGCGCGCCATCTGGCCGATGGCAATCTACGCCGGGGTAAGGAGTTCATTGTCGTCCAGGAGATCCTGCTGACCGAGTCGGCTCAGCAGGCCGATGTGGTCCTGCCGGCCCTGAGCTACGCCGAGAAGGACGGCAGCATGACCAACGTCGACCACCATGTGCAGGCCATTCGCCGGGCTTTGCGACCTCTACCGGGAGCGCGGGCCGACTGGGAGATCCTGATGGATCTGGCGGCTCTGCTTGGCCACCCCTGGAGCTATGAGGGGCCCGAGGATGTGCTCCTGGAGATTGCGGCCCAGCATCCGCTCTACCAGGGCCTGACCTGGGAGGGTCTGGGCCTGCAGGGTGTGCGCACGGGCGAAGTGGAGGTGGCCCATGCCTGATACTACCCCTACCTGGCTGCTCGTTGTCGCCTCGCTTGTCAAGAGTGCCATTCTAATCGTCATCCTGTTGACGATCTTCGCCTACATGACGTGGATCGAGCGGCGGGTCGTCGCGCGCATTCAGGGACGCCTGGGGCCGAATCGCGCCGGCCCCTTTGGGGCCTTGCAGCCGCTGGCCGACGCTATCAAGATGGCCTTCAAGGAGCAGATCATTCCAGCCCAGGCATACAAGGCCATCTACTTGATCGCGCCGGTGATCTCGGTCGTGGTAGCCCTCAGCGCTTTCGCCGTGGTGCCGATCGGCAATAGCTGGACGCCAGGCCACCCAAGCGTCTGGGACCCGTGGGTTGGCGATATCAACGTTGGCCTGCTCTGGATTCTCTCGATCTCATCGCTGGCAGTCTACGGCATCGTGCTCGGCGGCTGGTCCTCGGGCAACCGCTATTCGCTGCTCGGCTCGCTGCGCAGCGCGGCTCAGATGATTTCCTATGAGACCAGCCTGGGGCTTGCCCTCAGTGGTACACTGATGTGGGCCGGCACCCTGAGCATGGTCAGTATTGTCCGGCAGCAGACACTGCAGGGTCAGGGGATCTGGTTCATTGTGGCTCAGCCCCTTGGCTTCCTGATCTACATCATTGCCGCCGTGGCTGAGGTCAACCGCGCCCCGTTCGATCTGCCGGAGGCCGAGCAGGAGCTGACCGCCGGCTACCTGACGGAGTACAGCGGCCTGCGCTGGAGCCTCTATCAGATGGCCGAGTATATCAATATGATCACGGTCAGCTCGGTGGCGACAACCCTCTTCTTTGGTGGCTGGAGCTTCTTCGGGCTGGAGCGCATTCCGGGGCTTTCGATCGTGATCTTCGCGGTCAAGGTGGCCTTTTTCCTCTTCCTCTTTATCTGGTTGCGCGCCACGCTGCCGCGCATTCGCTACGACCGCTTGATGCGCCTGGGATGGCAGTTCCTGCTACCGCTGGCGGTTCTGAACGCGGTGGTGACCGCAGCCTGCGTGGCTCTGGGTCTGCCGTGGTGGGTCAATGGCCTGATCGGCCTGGCGATCATTGTGGCTGTGCTGGCTATTACCTGGCAGCGCAGTCGCCAGACGCGCTTTGCCATTAGCAAAACCGGGGCTGAGCTGTTGCCTCCTTCGGTGCGCCTGGTGAAGTCGATCGAGCCTGAACTGGGACTGGTCAATGGCGGCGAGACGGCGGTGGCGGGCGTTGAGAGACAACAGGCCCTGCTGCAGGATGGCCGCGTCCAGGTCTGAAGCGGCGAGCAGCGGACCGACCCGGTAAAGAAGAGCAGAGAGGGGCTCGGGAGTTGCCAGGCGTGAAGAGGGGAGGGTGTGAGGAGATGAGCTGAAAGAGGCAGGAGATAGGGGAGCCTGGCAGCTCCTTCGAAGCCTGCGAGTGAGAGTGAGAGAGTGAGAGAGTGAAGAGACGAGGCAAAGACGTCTCACGGAGGCAGCGAGAGAAATCATGTCGCTAGATATTCTCAAAGGGTTAGCCACCACCCTGAAAAATATGGGGCGTAAGCCGACTACGGTCTCCTTCCCGGAGCAGGAGCGCGAGCTACCGCCGCGCTTTCGCGGGCGCCATGTTTTGCACCGTTATCCGAACGGGCTGGAGCGCTGTGTCGGCTGCTTCCTCTGCGCGGGCGCCTGTCCCGCCGATGCCATCTACATCGAGGCTGAAGAGAACACCGAAGAGCATCGCGTCTCGCCAGGCGAGCGCTATGCTAAGGTGTTTGACGTTAACCTGCTGCGCTGTATCTTCTGTGGCTACTGCGAGGCTGCCTGTCCGACGGGAGCCATCACCCTGGAGCGCGAGTACAAGCTGGCGGCCTACTATCCCGAGGATATGGTCTACCACAAGGAGCAGCTGCTAGAGCCGCTTGGGCAGGCAACAGTTGGCTCAGCGGCCTACTGGTTTGATCCTCCACCGCCAGCCGAGGAGGCTCCGCAGCCGGTGCCGCAGCAGACCCATGTCTTTGATGGATTGCAGGCCAGCGCGGCGGCGGTGGGGCTGGGCGATAGCCAGACGGACCCGAAGGTTCTGCTGCGCAACGAGGAGCAGGACGAAGATCGGCGCAAGTTCTTGCACGAGGAGGAGGAGGAGAGGCGACCATGAGCGGACCGGCGCTGATCATCTCCTTTTTTGTGCTGGCCGTGGCGAGCGTGGCCTCGGCCCTGGGCGTGATTCTCTTCCGCAACGCGGTCTACAGTGCCCTGAGCCTGATTTTAACTCTGCTCTTTCTGGCCATGTTCTATCTACAGCTCGGGGCCATGTTTATCGCTATTGTGCAGATCTTGATTTATGCCGGCGCCATTATGGTGCTCTTCCTCTTCGTGGTGACGATGCTGGCCGCCGACCCGCGCGACCCCGATCTCCAGGACCGGCTGCCCTGGCAGCGGGGGGTGGCGGCGGTGCTGGGTCTGGTCCTGGTGGGGGCGCTGAGCTATCTGCTGCTCAGCGGGACGCCGCTCAATGAGGCGGCGCGCGCGCATGGCTCCGAGGCGCTCTCCCAGGTTGTGGCACAGCAGGGCAATATTCAAGCCTTCGGCCAGGCACTCTTCCATGGCTTCTCCTTCGCCTTCGAGGTGACCAGCCTGGTCATCGTCGTGGCGATCCTGGGGGCCCTGGTCCTTGGGCGGAAGGCCTGATGAGAAGAGAAGAAGGCGCGGCGCGGCGAGGAGGCTGACAACGATGACAACGATACCGGTATCCTGGTATCTGATTGTGAGCGCATTGCTCTTCACCATTGGCACCATTGGCGTTCTGGTGCGGCGCAATCCGCTCATTATCTTTATGTCGATAGAACTCATGCTTAACGCGGTCAATCTGGCCTTTGTCACGCTCTCAAGCTATCTGGATTCGGCGGATGGCCAGATTTTTGTCTTTATCGTGCTCACGGTGGCCGCCGCTGAGGTGGTGGTCGGGCTGGCGATCATCGTCTCGATCTTCCGAACACGGCGTAATATCGACGTGGACGAGATGAACCTGCTGCGAGGGTAACGCGATGGCAAGTCTTCTTCTCTGGGTGCTGATCCCGCCGCTGCTGGGCTTCATCATCCTGGGGCTGCTTGGCAGGACCTTGCCGCGCTCGGCGATTCTGACCGTTGCCTGGGGCACGGTCGCCCTCTCTTTCCTGTTCGCTTTGAGCGCCTTTCTGTCGCTGCTGGGTGTCCACCCGGATAGCCAGCGCGTGAGCGATGCATCGGTCTATACCTGGGCGATCGCCGGCGACCTGCAGGTCCACTTTGGCCTCTTGCTTGATCCGCTCTCGGCAACGATGCTGCTGGTGATCACCGGGGTCGGCCTCTTGATCCATATTTATTCGGCGGGCTATATGGCGGATGATCCGGGCTTCTGGCGCTTCTTCTCTTATATGAACTTCTTCATCTTTGCGATGACGTTGCTGGTGAGCGCGGATAATCTGCTCTTCCTGCTGGTGGGTTGGGGCCTGGTGGGCCTGGCTTCCTTCCTGTTAATCGGCTTCTGGTACCAGCGTCCGGCGGCCACGGCTGCCGCGCGCAAGGCGCTGGTCATCAATGTGATCGGCGACTTCGGCCTGATGCTGGCCATCTTCTTGCTGTTCAAGCACCTCAATACGGTCGACTATGGCTACGGCGGCCCGAACTGTATTCCGGGCACCAGCGGCTACGGGGTGCTGACGGCGGCCTCCTGCCAGCAGCTTGGCTCGCTGGTCTCGCTGGCGATTCCTCTACTGCTCTTTGTGGCCTGCGCGGCGAAGTCGGCCCAGTTGCCGCTCTATATGTGGCTGCCGGATGCGATGGAAGGCCCAACGCCGGTCAGCGCCTTGATCCATGCGGCGACAATGGTGACCGCCGGCGTCTATCTGGTGGCACGCACGCATGTGCTCTTTACGCTCTCTCCTTATGCCCTGCCGATTGTGGGCGCGATCGGAGGCTTGACGGCCCTCTTTGCGGCGACCATTGCCCTGACGCAGCTCGATATCAAGCGGGTGCTGGCCTATTCAACCATCAGCCAGCTCGGCTATATGTTCATGGGTGAGAGTGCGGGAAGTTATAGCGCGGGCATTTTCCACTTGACGACCCATGCCTATTTCAAGGCCCTGCTCTTCCTGGGAGCGGGAGCCGTGATTCATGCCCTGGGCGGCGAGCAGGATATGCGCGAGATGGGGGGCCTGCGCTACCGCATGCGCATTACCTTCTGGACCTTCCTGATTGCCGTACTGGCGATCAGCGGGATTCCGCCCTTTGCCGGCTTCTGGAGCAAAGATGATATTCTGGGTGCCCTCTTGACCCAGGCGACCAGCGTGGGCGGGGCTGTGCGCTACCTGTACTACGGCCTGTGGGGCCTGGGCGTGCTGACCGCCGGCCTGACGGCTCTCTATATGTTCCGCCTCTTCTATGGGATCTTCATGGGCAGCTATCGGGGGGCTGGCCCGTTGAAACACGGGCACGCTGGTTCTGATGAGGAGGAAGAGGAAGAGGAGGAAGAGGTGATCACGGCGGCAGGGCGGCGCCGTCGCGGGGAGTCAGCCCTCTATGAGATCTATGAGGCGCCAGCGGTGATGACAGTGCCTCTGGTCATTCTGGCAATTCTGTCGACGATCGGTGGCCTGGTCGGTTCCTTTGCGCTCTTCAATTACAGCCGCTGGCAGCCGCTGAATACTTTCTTAGAGCCTGTGCTGGGCAGCGCGCCGGAGGGCAATCTACCTCTGCTCTGGCTCTCGACCGGGGCCAGCCTGATCTTTGCTCTGCTTGGGCTGCTGATCGCCTGGCGGCGCTACGGTCAGGGCTTTGTCTACAAGGAGAGCCGCAATCCTTTCTATCGCCTGGCCTACAACAAGTACTATGTTGACGAGATCGGCGTTGCGCTCCTGATCAATCCCTTGCTGTGGCTGGGACGTCAGGCTTCGGCCCTGTTGGAGGGTGGGCTGCTGGATGGGGGCAGCCGGCTGGTGGGAAGAGCTTTCAGCCTGCTGAGTGCAGCTGGACGCCGCCTGCAGACTGGCTATGTGCGTAACTATGCGCTGGCGATCTTGATCGGCGTGGTACTGATTATTCTCTACTATGTCGTGAGGGGGTAAGCCGGCATGTTCCCGATGTTATCGACGATTATCTTTCTCCCGCTGCTGGGCGGCATTGTCGTGCTGCTGCTCCCCCGCGAGCGCGTCAATGTGATTCGCTGGACGGCGCTGGGGGTGGCCTGGCTGGATCTGCTCCTGGCGCTCGGCGTGATGCTGGCCTATGCCCAGCCGCATCCGACGGCCATCACTGTCGGCACGGTCCCGCTGGTTGTGGGTGAAGCCTCACCGACGGTGGCCAGCGTCACCTTCCTGTTGCAGGAGCATCTGAGCTGGCTGCCGGCCCTGGGCATCAATTATAGCCTGGGAGTGGACGGCGTCAGTGTGCTGCTGATGACCCTGACCACGCTGCTGACGGTGGTCTGTATTGCGGCCTCGTTCCGCGTGGAGCAGAAGCTGCGCACTTACCTGGCCTTCATGCTCCTGTTGGAGAGTGGTCTGCTGGGGGTCTTTCTGGCGACCAATCTCTTCCTGTTCTATGTCTTCTGGGAGCTGATGCTGATCCCGGCCTACTTCCTGGTTGGCGGCTGGGGTGGCCCGCGGCGTGTCTATGCGGCTATTAAGTTTGTGCTCTATACGGCGGTGGGCAGCTTTCTGATGCTGGCTGGGATCATTGCCCTGGGCTATTATTACCGCACAGGCGGGCACTATACGCTCGATCTGACGACCATTTTGAATAGCTCGACGCATCTGAACAGCACTGTGCAGCTCTGGCTCTTCCTGGCCTTTGCTGCGGCCTTTGCTGTCAAGGTGCCGCTGGTCCCCTTCCATAGCTGGCTGCCGGATGCCTATAGCGAGGCGCCGGCGCCGGTGACGGCTATGCTGGCTGGGGCAATGGCCAAGGCTGGAGCCTATGGCTTCCTGCGCTACTGCCTGACCCTCTTCCCGGATGCGGCCCATCGGCTGGCGCCGCTGATCAGCACGCTGGCGGTGATCGGTATTCTCTATTGTGCCCTGATGGCCCTGGTGCAGAGCGACATGAAGCGGCTGCTGGCCTATTCGAGCATTAGCCATCTGGGTGTGATCACGCTGGGGATCTTTGCCCTCAGTGCGCAGGGGTTGGCCAGTCAGCAGGGTATTGACGGCGCTGTGTTGCAGATGGTCAATCATGGTATTACGATCACGGCGCTCTTCCTGATTGTGGGCTTCCTGGAGGCGCGCACGGGGACGCGTCGCCTGGAGGACTACGGCGGAATGGCGCGTCGCCTGCCGATTATGGCCAGTGTCTTGATGATCGCCTGCCTGTCGTCGCTGGGTCTGCCTGGCCTGAATAGTTTCGCCGGTGAGTTCCTGGCCCTGTTGGGAGTCTTCCGCAATAATGCAGTCTTTGGGGTTCTGGGAACGCTGGTGGTGGTGCCGGCGGCCTGGTATATGATCCGGCTGGTGCAGAATACAATGATGGGTGTGCGTCCGGCTGGCGGCCCTGTGGTGGCGGCTGAGCGCAAGGGAGGTCTGCCTGATCTGGATATTGGTGAATTCCTGGTGCTGCTGCCGTTGCTGGTGTTGATCTTCTATATCGGTGTGCATCCGCTGCCGCTGACGTTCTTCGTGGAGCATTAGTGTAGCTGAGGAGTGAGGGAGCCAGGAAGGGCGGCGGCGGAAGGGAGCGGGAACAGGTTTTGTCGCGAGGTTCTGCTATGTCGTTTACGTACATCGCATCGGCTGCCGACTGGGCACGCATTGCGCCTGAGCTGGTGCTGGCTGGGGTAGCGCTGCTGATCCTGTTGGTTGATCTGCTCTTGCCGCAGACGGGGGCTGTGCCCCGCGAGCGGGGAGCGGCCAACTTCTTTGTGTTGCCCCTGCTGGCCTTGCTTGGGGTGCTCGGCGCACTGGCGGCCACGATCGTGCTCTTCGTGGTTGGCGATGGCCAGCGAGCGTTCTTTGGCCTGGTCGGCTCTGATTGGGGATCGCTCTACGCCTATCTGGCGATCTTGAGCGCTGCCGGTTTAGGTATTATCTTCTCTCCCGCCTACCTGAAGCGTCTGAAGCTGGTGCATCAGGGCGAGTACTATGCGCTCTTCCTGGCAGCGACGCTTGGGATGATGCTGCTGGCGGCGGCGACCAGCTTCATGACCCTGTTCCTGGGGCTGGAGACGCTGTCGCTGGCGCTCTATATCCTCTGTGGCTTTGTGACGCGTCGGCAAAGCTCACAGGAAGCTGGGATGAAGTACTTTTTGCTGAGTTCCTTCGCCTCGGCTTTCCTGCTTTATGGGGTGGCGCTGATCTATGGGGCCACGGGGACGACACGCTTCGGCGCGCGGGGAACGAGTGCTTTTCCTGGTGTACTGCAGTTTTTGCAGGCCCATCCGCAGAGTACAACGCTGTTGCTGATCGGGATCGGGCTACTGACGGTGGGCTTTGCCTTTAAGGTGTCGGCCATTCCGTTCCAGATGTGGACGCCGGATGTCTATGAGGGAGCGCCGGCACCGGTGACAGCCTTTATGTCCGTGGGGACAAAGGCGGCGGCGCTGGTCGCGTTTGCACGGGTCTTCGCGGTGGTGCTGGAGCCGGTGGCAGCGGACTGGCAGGCGGTGGTCTGGGCGCTGGCGGTGCTGACGATGGTTGGCGGCAATCTGCTGGCCCTGGTGCAGCGCAATGCCAAGCGCTTGCTGGCTTACTCAAGTGTGGCTCATGCGGGCTATCTGCTGATCGGTGTGGTGGGGGGGGGCGCGACCGGTCTGGCTGCTATCCTCTTCTATCTGCTCTGCTATGCTTTTCTGAATGCGGGGGCCTTTGGGGCCCTGAGCGCTCTGGAGAGGCTCGATAACAGTGGCTGTGATAGAGAGGATCTGCGCGGGCTGTGGTTCCGACGGCCCTGGCTGGCAGGTTTTCTGGCCTTCTTCCTGCTGGGGCTGGCGGGCTTCCCGCCGATGGCCGGCTTCGCGGCCAAGTACTATCTATTCTTTGCGGCGCTGCAGGGCGGCCATCCTGAGCTGTTGCTGATCGGTGTGCTGACCAGTGTGCTGGGAATGTATTATTACCTGCGCCTGATTGCGGCAATGTTCATGGAGCCGGCACGTGAGGTGCAGGCGGGATCGCTAGAGGTGACCCCGGCGCTGGCTGTGGCGGGCGCGGGCGCAGGCGCAGGCGTGGCTCCGCGGGCCTCTGGACCTTTGGGGCGGGCTGCGTCGACGCGCACTGGTGGGGCCAGTACTGGCGCGGCGGTGGCGGTGAAGACGGCAGCTCAGGCGACGACGAGGCGTGCGCCGGAGGTCGAACAGGCACCTGAGACGCGCGAGCAGGCCACCGAGGAGGGAGCGCTGGCAGGTAGCTCACTGAGCTGGACAACCTGGCTGGGCCTGGGGCTGGCGGCGCTGGGTGCGCTGGCGCTCGGAACGGTCCTGCCTTTCTGGCTGGTCGATCTGGCGCTGAAGGCCGCGGCGACGCTGTAGTGCTGATGACGGTGCAAGGGAACGGGGCTACTGCACCAGGGCGACACGACACGTTTTGGGGTGGTGGCTCTCCTGCTATGGCGAAGCGACAGGCTGGTGGATCGCAAGACAGAGAACACGGTCCACCAGCTTTGTTCTTGTGGGGCCTGCGACTATGCGCTTGATAGCCTGAAGGGGGGCCGAGACGACTCATCTCGCCGTCTCGCGAGCCAGGCTGACTGGCCCGGCCTGGGCTGTCCTGTCACCTGGCACAAGCCAGGCCGGCGGGAATGAAAAAAATTCCAGTGCCATACGCGCTCATAGGCACTGGAATCATCGTCTATGATAGGCATAGCGAGGCAGAATAAAAGAAAGAAAGCAGCGAAAGAGGAAGGAATAAAAAAGAGGAGTAGAGCGAGAGAGGCCGCCAGTCACCTACTCCTCGACCACGCCCATCACATCGCTTTCGCGCAGGATCAGTAGCTCCTCATCGTCGATCTTGATCTCAGTGCCAGAATACTTTGAGAAGAGCACATGATCGCCGACCTTCACCTCGGGCTTCACGCGCTGGCCGTTATCGAGCAGCTTACCCGGGCCAACGGCCAGGACCAGGCCCTGCTGCGGCTTCTCCTTGGCCGTATCGGGGAGCACGATACCGGTCTTCGTCACCGACTCGCGCGTGACAGGCTTTACCAGCACACGATCAGCTAGTGGGCGAACCTTCTCACCTGCGGTGGACATAGACTCTACCTCCCTTGCACAGACAGATAGCATGAGACAGCGACAACAAACGGAACCGCCACGTCTGCCCCTGCCTCGTCTCGACCTGGCAGCGTGGCGCCCAGCCGATTAGCACTCTCGCGAGGAGAGTGCGAACCGGCTATTATCATACACCAGAGCGGGCCACATCGCAAGAGGGAAAAGGCGCCCTTAGAGCACAATCGATTGATAGGTTGAAGCTGCCAGCGCCTGTGCCACAATCACCGCCAGCAGCAACACGCCCCAATCCAGCAGAGCATCGGGAACCGCGCCCACCACCAAGAAGCCGCGCAACAAGTCCACAGTATAGCTCAGAGGATTAATCTGCGCCAGAATGCGCAGCCAGTCGGGCATGATGGCCAAGGGATAAATGGCATTGCTGGCGAAAAAGAGCGGCATTGTCAAAACCTGGCCGATGCCCATGAAGCGCTCGCGCGTCTTCACCAAAATGGCGATCAACATCGACAGCGTCGAAAAGAAGCTGGCAGCGATCAGGACCGCCAGCAGGCTGCCGATAACGCCGATCAGGCTCCACTGTAGGTGGACGCCCAGCAACAGAGCCAGCAGGAAGATGATTACCGCCTGGCTGATCGAGCGCACAGCAGCTCCCAGTCCCTTGCCGGTGACAAAGCTAGCGCGCGGCACCGGCAAGACCAGAAACTTTTGCAGGATACCCGCATCGCGCTCCCAGATGATGCTCAGCCCGTAAAAGATCGAGACGAACATCAATGATTGGGCCAGAATGCCTGGCGTCATAAACGTCAGATAGCTGACCGAACCGGTGGGGATGGCACGCAAGCGCGAGAAGGCCTCGCCGAAGATCACCAGCCACAGGGCCGGCTGCACGGCGCGCGTCAGCAATTCCGTCGGATCGTGACGCAGCTTGCGCAGCTCGATCTCTGCCACGACCAGCACACACCGTATATAGGTTACGACCATCTCCCAGGGCGAGGGCGGGCGCAGCAATGCCTCCAGGGCGGCTCCTTCTCGCTGGGGTTTATCCGAAACGCTGAGCGCGCCGACGTAACTGTCTGACTTCACGATAACTGCCTCCCGATTCCAGAGTATTGCCTGTCACTGACGTAAACACGTCCTCAAGCGTAGCGCCGGGCCGATTCAGGCTGGCCTTCAAAGCCGCCGGCTCGCCGATGGCCGCAATGCGCCCCTGGTCCATAATGGCCACGCGCTGGCAGTAGGCATCCGCCTCCTCCATATAGTGGGTAGTCACCAGGAGGGTGATCTGCTCCTGATTGCGCAGCAGCTCCAATGCCTCCCAGACTGAGCGTCGCGCCGTCGGATCAAGACCGATGGTCGGCTCGTCCAGGATCAGAATACGTGGGCGATGGAGAATGGCCTGACCGATCTCCAGGCGCCGGACCATGCCGCCCGAGTAGGTGCGCACCAGGCTGTGGGCCGCGTCGCGCAGATTGAGCAGCTCCAGCACCTCCCAGATGCGCCGCTCACGCTCCTGGCGTGGAAAACCCAGTAGCTTGGCCACCACCAGCAAATTCTCATAGCCGGTCAGCGTGCTGTCCGCCGACAGCGACTGCGATACATACCCCAGCAGCCGCCGAATGACCATCTTATGGCGTTGGACATCCAGTCCCGCGATGCGCATCTGGCCGCTGGTCGGCGGAATCAATGTGATGAGCATGCGAATAGTAGTCGTCTTGCCGGCCCCATTGGGGCCAAGCAAGCCAAAGGCTTCGCCCTCCTGAATAGAGAACGTGATGTGATCAACGGCGACTTTATCGCCGAAGCGCTTGACAAGATCTTCGACTTCAATCATTGGCCTCATTCGGCCTGACCTCCCTCTCCTGCAGGGGTGACAGTGGCCAGCGGACTGGAGCCGCGGCCCTCGCTCTCCTGCTCGTTGGGAACCTGGGCTTGACCAGGGGGGTCTTGTTCTGGCCCGGGTTCTTCGTCGCGCCTGCCTTCGGCCCCGTCCCCTGCGGCCTCGGCTGCCTCCAGCACACGCTCAATGAGTCGCTGTAGCTCATCCTGCTCTGCAGGGGTTAACGGCTCCAGCATACGCGAGAGCACCGCGCGCCGTTCTCGTTGCCAGGCCGCTACCTGCTCGATACCGCGCGCCGTCAGCTCGACCAGCACCACTCGCTCGTCGCCGCCATCGCCCTGACGCACCCGCCGCACAAGGCCCGCCTTCTCCAGCCTCTTACAGGCGCTGGTCACAGAGCTACCGCTCAGTCCGAGGGCGGTCGCCAGCTCGCCAACACTACAGCTCCCCCGCCGGCTCAGGTTTTTGAGCAGCCAGTACTGCTCCGGCGTCATTTCTGCCCTCCGGACCGGGTGAGTGCTGCGCCTCAGCAGCCGCCACAAGGCCAGCAGATCTTCTACCAGGCGCTCGCTGGCCATGACTTGACTCGCTCCCTTCCTTTTTACAGACTAATATTTTTACTATCAAATATATTGATAATACAGTTTCTGGAAGCTGTCAAGGGGCAAAGTGCGAGGAGTGTGCTCCCCTGCGGACGCAGCTGGAAGGAAGGAGCAGTGGGGAACTCATCGCGAGGTAGACCGTTCTCTCTATAACGAAGGCTGCCAGCTGACGATCGGCAATGGCTCACCGGTGTGCTACCACGGAAGGTGCGATGAGGCTCGTTCCGGCTGAGAGCTTCCCGTCGCCTCTCCAGGCTGGTAAAAATGTTGAGTCAAGGAGGCTGGAATAAGCCTGGTCGATGACACACTCATGGCTCGTGCAGCGACGAGGCACGAGCGCGAAAAGAGGTGCTTTTATGCAGCAGCAGACTCGCCCGTTCCCGGCGACAAGGGTCGCCGACAGCCCAGCGTTTGCGTCCTTCACGCTCCTATTGGCGTTAGCGCTTATCTTCATCTTGATCTCGGCGTGCGGGCAGCCGCCGCGGAATCCAACATCGGTGCTTGCTTGTGGTACTGTGACGAGTACGGAAGCAGTGAGCAAGAACGCCTCAGAAACCTGGCAGGCCATGCGTGCAGGGACCTGTTTCCTGCATGCCTATCAGCAATGTCAGGCGGCGACCCTGATCTATGTCGACCAGGATAGACTGCTCAGGCAGGATCAGCAGCGGACCGTCGTACGGACCCTGACCGTTGAGGCTGCCAGCTGCCAGGTTTCAGAGACTCTTCAGGAGGCCTCCAGCTCCACGACCTCTCTCTGTGAGAGGGTGGAAGGTCTACGTGGAGCCTTGCGCCTGGTCTCCTGTGGGGTTGACGGTACCTTCTATTTGATCCTGGACGCTGCTATTCAATGATATTCCCCGCTCTCAAGGCATAGGGCGGCTTCTTCTTTCAGCCAGTCACCTTGCCCGTTGTGGCCTTTGCCGCGAAGAGAAGCGAGGAGTCGGTGTCTGTTCAGAAGCATGGCGCCTCCTCTGAGAGGGGCCGGCCCCGATGGCTCACACTACGGCTTCGTGCTCTAACGAGTATATTGATTGATGGCCGCCTGCATGGTGGTCAGGGTCAGGATCAAGCACCGGCTCGCAGCCAGGACAGCCAAGGGTGAGGCGGAGGCCAGGGCCAGAAGTCACGGAGGTCCTGGCCATGCTTGTGCCGCTGGGCAGAATGCGCTACAATAAAAGCCCGATGCGCTGATATTCACAGGGCCGGGCGCCAGTCGTGGCGCTCGTGAAGTGTGGCTAAAGCGCTTACAATCAGTGACCGTCGATCACAGCAAACCCATCTGCACGACAGAGCTGGACCATACTGATGCCTGAGCATACAGAGCTGGAACAGGAGCTACTGGCCGGCCTCAACGGGCCGCAGCGGGAGGCCGTCACTACTACCGAGGGGCCGCTGCTGATCCTGGCTGGTCCCGGCAGCGGCAAGACGCGCGTCATTACCCATCGCATCGCCTATCTGGTGCGCTGCCGTGGCGTGCGGCCCTGGCATATTCTGGCTGTGACCTTTACCAATAAGGCTGCGCGCGAGATGCAGGAGCGTCTCGAGAAGCTGGTGGGCCTGAGCGAGGCCCGCGAGATGTATATTGGCACCTTCCACGCTATCTGCGCCCGTGTGCTACGCGCCGAGGCGGATCTACTGGCCCCGTTCGGCCTGACGCGCTCCTTTGTCATCCTCGATACTGATGACCAGGCCGCCCTCATCAAACAGGCCCTGCGCGACCTCGATCTCGATGAGAAGCAGTATCGCGTCTCGCTGATTCATGCCTTGATCTCGCGCGCCAAGAACGCCATGCTCTCCCCGTACCAGATGGCCGAGCAGGCTCGCCGCTATACCGAAGAGGTCGCTGCGCGGGTCTATCGTCGCTATCAGCAGCTGCTGCGCTCCAACAATAGCGTCGACTTCGACGATCTGCTGATGCTCACCGAGCAGCTCTGGCGTACAGAGTCCGAGGTCCTGGCGCGTTACCAACAGCGCTGGCAGTATATCCATGTTGACGAGTTCCAGGACTGCAATGTGCCGCAATATAAGCTGATCCGCCTGCTGGGGCGGGGCAGCTACGAGCGGCCCGGCGGCAGCGGCAATGTCTGCGTGGTTGGCGACGACGACCAGATGATCTATAGCTGGCGCGGCGCCAGTGCCGAAAACGTCCAGGCCTTCGAGCGCGATTTCCCCGAGGCCCGTATCATCCTGCTTGAGCAAAACTATCGCTCGACGCAGCACATTCTCGATGCCGCTCAGTGCGTTGTCCGGCGTAACACGGCCCGCAAGGAGAAGCGGCTGTGGACCGCTCTCGGCCAGGGCGAGAAGTTGATCTACCATGAGGCTTATAACGACGAGGCCGAGGGGCTATACGTGGCCGATGAGATTCTGAAGCTGCTGGCGCGCGGCGAGGTGGCCCATCGCGGCGAGATTGCCGTGATGTACCGTACCAACGCCCAGTCACGCGCTCTCGAAGAGCAATTCTTGCGGGCCAATATCCCTTATAAAGTCATCGGTAGCCGCAAGTTCTACGAGCGCAAAGAAGTCAAGGACATGCTAGCCTATTTGCGCCTGCTCCTCAATCCCCACGACGACCTGAGCCTGCAGCGCATCATCAATGTCCCCAATCGGAAGATCGGCCCGAAATCGCTGGGTGAGCTGCAGCGCTGGGCTCGCGAGGAGCAGCTTTCGCTCTACGATGCCCTGCAGCGCAGCGAGGACCACCCGACGCTGGGGCGCGCCGCCAAGAATGCCCTGCAGCAATTCGCTCACCTGTTGGCAGAGCTGCGCTCTTCCGTGGCAGAGCTGCGCTTGCCAGAGCTGCTTGATCGCGTGGCTGAGCGCACAGGCTATGGCCCTGAGCTGCGTGCCTCTCCCGAAGGTGAGGAGCGCTGGAGTAACATCCTGGAACTGCGTCGCGTGGCTGAGGATTATGCTGAGATTGAAACTTCGCTGGCCCTGGAGCTGTTTCTAGAGAATGTGGCTCTGGTCGGCGGGGCCGACGTGGCTCAGACAGGCGAAGATGGCACCCTCCTCCACGAAGAGGATCAGGATGCCGTGACGCTGATTACCTTGCATGCGGCCAAGGGCCTGGAGTTTCCGGTGGTCTTCATTGTAGGTCTCGACGAGGGCATTCTCCCACATGGGCGCTCCATCGATTCGCCCGAGCAGCTGGAGGAAGAGCGTCGCCTGGCCTACGTCGGCTTCACGCGCGCTATGCGTCGCCTCTATCTGGTGCGCGCCCGCCGCCGCTCGTATTTCGGCGATGTGGTCTATACAGAGCCATCGCGCTTTCTGGCGGATATTCCACCCGATCTGTTTGCCTCTAGTCCCGGCTCTGAGTCGCGGCGCCAGTCTTCAACCTGGGAGCGGGGAGGCCGCTACGAGAGCTATGATCACGACCACGAAGACTATGGCTCTCGCCGGGTCTATGGCGGCGCTGCTTCCCGCCCGCGTCGCTCCGTGCCTGCCGACACGACCTTCACCCCGTCATCCGCTGACGTCTCGTCGACACCAGCAGCCCCGCGCTTCCAGCCCGGCGATCGCGTGCTGCACCATCTCTTTGGTCAGGGCATTGTGCTCAAGAGTGAGCTGGAAAGCGGCTCTGAGTTTGTCGAGGTGCAGTTTCAGGGGAAGCATGGCAAGAAGCGTCTGAGCCTGGATTATGCACGCCTGGAGCGCCTCCCCTGAGTAGAAGTAAGGTGCCGGGAAATCCTCCATGCTGATCGGCGTCTGGAGCTGGCCAGCATCACCGCGTGCTTCGTGACTGGCTGTCCCCCAATGACCGCTTCTAAATCAGCGCCATGAGCGGGAGGATCACAAGTGCAGAAACAACCCATAGCATCGCACAGGGTAGCAACGATCTCGGAATGATCCGATTACACATGTAGAGCACCGCTCTTATGGAGAGAAGGCTCGTCATGCTCTCATGAGCAGCATGCTTCTTCTAGTGTTACAGGTCTCTATTAAGAGTGCGTTTGCGGTCTATGAAAATTTGCCTGATAGTAGGGTCCAGTATGTGTCAGGCTCCTATTAACAGACTGACAGCAGTGGCATAGAGAGTCTATAACGCCGCTTGCTTCCAAATATGGCTATTGTCTAATCGAAGATGGCCATTTATCATAGCTTTAGCTTTTTATCTGTATCTCTTTATTGCCGTGAAGAAAGGGAACTGGCCAGAAAAGCTAATGGAAACGAAGTCTTTCAAAGGGGAGAAGAGTGGAGAGCGAATAGCGTATCATATTACTATTCATGATATGCCCAGCAGTGAACGCCCACGCGAGCGTCTGCTGTCCTATGGGCCACAGGCTCTCTCGACTGCCGAACTGTTAGCCATTGTGCTGCGCACTGGGACGAGGCGCAACAACGTTGTGGAGCTAGCGGCGAAACTCCTGGTGCTGTATGGTGGGCTTGGTGGCCTCATGGGGGCAGATCTGGCCAAGCTATGCCGCGAGCACGGGCTGGGCGCTGCTAAGGCGGCCCAGCTCAAGGCGGCGCTGGAGCTGGGTCGACGTCTGCAGCTAGAGCAGCCGGAGGCTCGTTATCGCATCACCTCACCGGCTGATGCAGCGCGCCTGGTCATGATGGAGATGGCCTATCTGGAGCACGAGGAAATGTGGATTCTGCTGCTGGATACCAAGAATCAGGTGGTGGCGATCGAGAAGCGCTACAAAGGGACGGTCAACAGCTCAGTTCTGCGTGCAGCCGAAGTCTTTCGGCCTGCGATCCTGCGCAATTGTCCGAGTATTCTCATTTGCCACAATCACCCGAGTGGGGACCCGACGCCTTCGCCGGAGGACATGGCCGTTACCGAGCAGCTAGTTGCCGCCGGGCGCCTCCTTGATACCGAGCTAATCGATCATCTGGTGATTGGAAAGCAGCGCTATGTGAGTCTGAAGGAGCAGCTCCGTTGGTAGCGCTGACCGGCCAGGTTCGGGCAGCCTGCTGACCGTGCCGGCGCCTCTGGGAAAGGGAAGGGAAGCGAAGCGATCGACCTGGCAGAGGAGGGAAGGCCAGGCCAGGATTGGGGCGAGGCAAGGGGAGGAAGAGGGAGAAGAAGAGAGAGCGGCTGCGATGGGGAGTGTCCAGAAGGAGCCGGGGAAGGAAGACCTTCCCCAGTCCCATCGCAGCCGTTTGAAAGCAGAAAGACTCAGCTAGCGCGGACGACCGCCTCCTCCGCTGCTTGTGGGCCAGTCTGGTCCTGACTGCGGTCCTGATCTCCCTCGCCGGCGGCACTCTCAGAGCGGGGGGAGGGCAGGCCGCCCTCCAGGGCTGTAGCCAGCACCTGCTTGATATCATCGACGAAGACGAACTCCATCTGCTCGCGCAGCTCGCGCGGCAGGTCCTCCAGCAGATCCTGCTCGTTCTTGCGTGGCAGAATCACCGTGTGGATGCCGGAGCGGTAGGCGGCCAGCACCTTCTCCTTGACGCCACCGATGGGCATGACGCGCCCGCGCAGGGTAATCTCGCCCGTCATCGCCACATCGGAGCGCACCTTGCGCCCGCTGGCCAGAGAGACCAGCACCGTCACCATCGTCACGCCCGCCGACGGTCCATCCTTGGGGATAGCTCCCGCGGGAACGTGAATGTGCACGGTCTGGTTCTCGAAGACATTAGGGGGGAGACCCAGGGCGGCGGCGTTCGAGCGCACGTAACTGAGAGCCGCCATGGCCGACTCTTTCATCACATCCCCCAGCTGCCCCGTCAGGATCAGCTGACTCTCCTTGCTGGGCATGACCGCCGCCTCAACAAAGATGATCTCGCCGCCGACGGGGGTCCAGCTCAGGCCAGTGGCGATGCCGGGGCGATCGATGCGCTCGGCGGCCTCCTCGAAGAAGCGCCAGCGCCCCAGGTACTCGGTCAGCTGCTCCGTGGTGATATGGATCGGCGCTTGACGCCCCTCAGCGATCTGGCGCGCTGCCTTGCGGCAAAGCGTACCAATCTCGCGCTCCAGATTGCGCACACCCGCCTCGCGCGTGTAACCGCGAATAATGTGACGGATCACCTCATCGTCGACGATCAGCTCATCCGGGCGCAGCCCGTTGGCCGCGATCTGCTTCGGCAGCAGATAGTTGCGGGCGATGTGCATCTTCTGTTCCTCGGTGTAGCCCGAAAGCTCCAGAATCTCCATGCGGTCCCGCAGCGGCGCCGGGATTGGCTCCAGTGAGTTCGCGGTCGCGATGAAGAAGACCTTCGATAGATCGAAAGGCAGGTCCAGGTAGTTATCGCGGAAGTTGTAGTTCTGCTCCGGGTCAAGCACCTCCAGCAGAGCGGAAGAAGGGTCGCCGCGCCAGTCGGCCCCAACCTTATCGACCTCGTCGAGCATAATCACAGGGTCGTTGGTTTCGACGCGCCGCAGGGTCTGGATGATGCGCCCGGGCATGGCCCCGATATAGGTGCGGCGATGGCCGCGGATCTCGGCTTCGTCACGAATGCCGCCCAGGGACATGCGCGCGAACTTGCGCCCCAGGGCCCGAGCGATCGACTGGCCCAGCGAGGTCTTACCGACGCCCGGTGGGCCGACGAAGCAGAGGATCGGCTCGCGGTTGAGCTGGCGATTGGCCTCATCCGAGTGCAGCGGCTGCGTCGGGCGGCGCTTATCGGCCTCCCCCTCTGCCGCGGCCTCGGCGGCCTCCTCCTCGCGCCTGGCCCGTTCGGCCATGCGCTCCTCCTTCAGGCGGCGCACGGCCAGGTATTCCAGAATGCGCTCCTTGATCTTCTCCAGGTCGTAGTGGTCCTCATCGAGAACCTGACGCGCCTTCTGGACATCGATCGTTTGACCGGTGCTCTTGCTCCAGGGGAGGCTGACCAGTAGCTCAAGGTAGGTACGGATAATGCTGTACTCAGGCGAGACCGTGGGCAGCTTCTCCAGGCGCGACAGCTCGCGGTTGGCCTCCTTGAGGACCTCCTCGGGCATCCTGGCCTCTTCGATTTTGGCGCGCAGCTCGTTGATCGTAGCCTGCTCTTCGCTCTCCTCGCCCAGTTCACGCTGGATAGCCTTCAGCTGCTCACGCAGGAGGTACTCGCGCTGCATCTTGTTCATTTCTTCCTGGGCGCGGCTCTGGATCTTGCGGCCCAGTTCGAAGATCTCCAGCTCGTGGGCCAGGAAGCTGCTGAGTTCCTTGAGCTTTGCACGCACCGAGTCAAGCTCCAGCAGCTTCTGACGCAGCTGCAGGTCCATCTGGACGAAGGTCGCGATCAGGTAGACCACCTGGCGCGGCTCTTCCAGGTTGAGGTTAGCGGCAGCCGCGGCCTCCGGCACATTCTGGACCAGAGCGACCATGCGCTGGAAATAGCTGACCACGTTGCGCTTGATGGCCTCGGTCTCGGTGTCGCTCTCCTGGATGTCAGGTCGCAGGGTCACGCGCGCCTTCAGGTAGGGCTTTTCCTGAACGAACTCGCCGATGGTCACACGCTCCAGCCCTTTGACGATGATATGGATCGTGCCATCGGGCATGCGAATCATGCGTTCCACGCGCGAGACCGTCCCGATCTTAAAGATGTCGTCCGGCCCGGCCTGCTCGATCTCTGCCGAGCGCTGGGCTACCAGCACGACCAGGCGATTGCCTGGCATGATATCGTTGATCAGGCGAATCGAGCGCTCCTGACCAACCGCCAGCGGCTGCATGGCGAAAGGATAGACCACGACATCCTTGAGGGGAAGGACCGGCAGGATTTCGGGGATCGAGAACCGTTCCTCGTCGTCTTCCTCCCGCTCATCGGCGTAGTGGTGATAGTGATGGTGGGAGCGTTCTTCTCGGGACAGTTCGGGATCCTCATCGACCGCGCGCCGCTGACGCCGCCGCGGCTTCTGACGTGTTGAGGGTGAGCTAGCGGTGGCCGCTCGCCCGCCACGCGCCGGGCGCCGCCGCGCAGGAGCACTTTTCGCCTGAGTCTCCTCTTCATCTCGTTTCCCCTGAACCTGTTCTTCCTCTTCTTCTTCTCCGACCGCCTGCTCAGGCATAAGCCCGCGCTTCTTCTGATCCTTTTCCATAAACCTTTCTCAGTCAGTAGTTCGTTCGGTTCATTCGCTAATAGCTACTTCTCCGTGGCACTCTGCCGAACCTGGACGCGCTGAGGCTCGCTGTGGGTCGCGGGCAGCTTGGGCAACGTGACCCAGAGAAAGCCGTTTTCGTAGCGTGCCGTCACTGCCTCGCGATCGATGGGCGAGGGAATGAAGACCTCAAGGCGAAAAGGTCCATAGCGGATCTGCGCCTCCTGATAGTAGAGGTTCTCGCGGTCCTCATTGTCATCTCGCCGCTCGCCGCTGACTACCAGCGCGTCTTCGTAGAGTGTGACATTGATCTCATCCTCTGACATGCCGGCAAGCTCTATCTTCACGACGACCTGCTCCGCCGATTCGCGTATATCGGCGGGAGGACGCCAGACCTCCGAGTGTTGGAGGAGCGCCTGCTGACTCTGCCAGAGAACTTCCTGCAACAACTGGCGATAGTGACGTTGCAGTTGTTGCCCCGACCCATCGGTATAACGATAGGTCACAGAGCGGTAGCGCATCCGCATACTGGTTTACCTCGTTTCACTCTCCTCAAACGGATCGTGAGGCGTGACCTACATGCAGCTTCCCTGCTCGTTTCGTTGATGACCGTTGGCCTGCTGAACTCCGCTGGGCTGTCGCTCGATCGATCTGGCCGCCTGCCCTGGTCTGGCTCCCTCCATACCTGGCTGGCTCTTTGTTCGCTTGAGTGCTCTCTCCCTGAGCTTGCGAGTCGCTGACGAGTCGATAACTGGTCTGGTCGATAGGTAACTGGTCTGCTAGAAGGATAAAGCGAGCTACACGGACGAACGGTCAGCCACAAGCTGGCAGACAGGCAAGACAGGCAGACAGACAAATCAACACCGCTCCGGCTGGGCTAGACTGGACTGGACCCTGACGGGTCTGGCTCAGTCTCGCCTGCCCT
Organism: Thermogemmatispora aurantia; assembly: GCF_008974285.1. Classification (GTDB taxonomy): domain Bacteria; phylum Chloroflexota; class Ktedonobacteria; order Ktedonobacterales; family Ktedonobacteraceae; genus Thermogemmatispora; species Thermogemmatispora aurantia. The sequence continues at coordinate 109,042 of NZ_BKZV01000009.1, forward strand.
CCGGCCTGTTGCTTTGTCTTGCTGGCCTGCCCTCGCTCCAGAGCCGGAAGACCCGGCTTCCCGCTCCTGCCCTGCCCTGCCCTGCCCTGCCCGTTCGCTTCCCCTTGCCTTCTCTCCTCCCCTGCTACGCGGCGCTGCTGGCTGGGCGTTCCGCCCGGCCTCTGCTTCTTCTTTCTAATTTTCTTTCCTGCAATCTGCTCTCAATCTGCTCTGCGGCGCTCTCTCAGGCGAGGTAGATGGAGTAGGGGAGGGCGAAGACGTTCCGTACAGCCCCGTGGACGCTACACGTGCTGACTACAGCAGAGGAAGATCTTTTTCGCCGCTGGCCAGCGCCTTCTGACACTCCGGGCAGAGGTATTCGTATTCTGAATGGCTCTCTGAGAGGACGTCGCTCTGGATGATGCGCGCGTAGCGCAAACGTGTTGCCTTATTGCACCTGGAGCAGTTGACATATGTATCCGATATTGCAGTCCTTCTGGTCCCAAGGATATCTTCCTGCATGACCGACACATGCCTTTCTTTCTGCTTCAAAGGTCACAATCACCCGGTAGCAGCGTGGGCCAGGGCTACGTGGCGCACAGCTGTCGGCTTCGCTCTGCGCTCTTGGCCTGCTGACCCTCTCACGGGAGCGGAGTGCGTGCGTATGGGCAGGCGTGCCTTCCCATCTGCAGGCCAGGGCCGCCCTTTTGGCCGCCTGGCCTTTTTGATTATGGCATGCGGGCGCGAAAATTGCAAGGTGGTTTGACGTCTTCATGGCGATATGCTACTATGTCTCTTAGGCTTCATTTATTTTTCGTGCGTTTTCAAAAGGTTAGCGGGCAACTCAGCAGCTATCAGGCGCGTCTTTCCTGGTTGGTTAGCCGGGCGCGGCCAGCGCCCTGATATGAATAGAGGGCACTCCCATGATCGCGCGAACACTCTCTCAATGGCTGGCTCGATTGTTTGCATGGTGGCCCGGAAGAAAGCGGCGCTCCCAGCCGGTGGAGGCGGAAACGGGTGGGGCCTCCGGCGCTCATGCACTGGCGTCACGTCAACCTCCTCTGCCGGGCCTGCCCCCGTCTACTGCTCCGTCGACGCCCACTTCCACTTCTCCGGCGACGCCGGCCAGTGGTTTGGCTTCGCAAGCCGGCCCTGCTTCTCGCTACTCGTTCCTTCTGGAAAGCCACGATCTCTTCTTGCCGCCGAAGCTGACAGCTCCGCCTGGTGCCCCCGGTGGGTTGCCATTCCTCGATCGCAGCCCGCAAGGCTTCCCCGGTCCTCTGGCTGATCCCAACCGCTCCCTGAGCGAGCGTATCCGCTGGATGCGGGAAAATGATCTTCTCTCGTCTGGCGAGGTCTCGTCTGGCGAGGCCGCCGCGCAAGCGGAGGCAGGGGAGAGCGCGGCGGCCAGTGAGGCGAGCGACTCTTCTCCGGCGACTCTCCTCCAGCAGCGCCGTCTGGAGTTCCTGCGCTATCTGGTCAGGCGCGGCCTGGTTAATGAGGGCTTCGAACAGGAGGATCTTCCAGAGCAGTATCGTCGTCTTCCCTGAGCCGGATCTGCTCCCGCCCTCCCGCCTCTCTGCGCCAGATGTAGCAAGATGACAGGAGGCGGCGACCTGGCTCTCCCGCCCTGGCTTGGCTCGGCTCGGCCAGGGTACGGCCGGCCTGCCTGCCTGCGCCTGATCGATAGGGGCGGCGGAGCAAGCAGATGGTCAGGAGGCAGGGGAAGGCGGCTGTAGGTCAGGTCAAAGGGTAGAGGAAGAGACTTCTCTTTCCTTCCAGCGATGGTGGCGGTGGGTGGTGCAATCGATTACTCTGGTTCCATCCACATCCAGGACTCCAGGGCAGCCAGCGACAGGCTGCTGTCTGCTGTCTGCTCAGTGCTCGCTGATGCCAGGGGGAAGTGGAAGGCTGCCAACGCCGATGGCGACGGTCGGCGAGCGTGTGCCTGTGCTGAGCATGTTCAGCCAGCGAGACGGGCCGTCAACCGAATAAACAGGATGGCGATCGCTTTGTCAGCTCTCGGGGAGAGGAGGTCGGCGTTCGAGGGTGAGCCTCGTTCCCTGCCTGGGTCGGCGGCCTGGCAAAGCGGTCGCGTGCTGTCTTGGGCTGGGCTTGGTTGTTAGTCTTCGATGGCTGTCTCGCTGAGGCGCAGGACCAGGCGGCAGAAATGGAGCATGGCCGCGGCGAACTCCAGATAGGTCTCATCGCTGGGGGCGGCGCGAGGACCAGGTGAGGCGCGTCGGCGTAAGGCCCGGAGCACAACCATGACGTCTTCCTTCAAGGAGGCATCGAGATCGCCGTTCTGCATCAAGCGGATTACCTGGGCCACAATCGAGTCGACTTCACGGCGCATCAGACGGAGTTCTGTTAACCAGGCATCCTCGTCGGCGGGAGGGGGAGCATCGTCGTCCCATGTGGGGACCGGCAGGGTCTTGCTCTCCTCATCGTCCTGTCTGACATCGCTGTAGCTCGCACGTTGTTTGGCCTGGAGGTGAGTAGGGGAGTCAGGTGCTGCGCCTTCGAGTGTGACCCCCAGCTCACGCAGTAGCTCGGCTAGTTCTTGTTCCCAGCCAGCCATGGGACACCTCCTTCTGAAATAACCGCCAGGACGTCCTTGACACATCCAAAGTGTAGCACAGTGTACCATCCCTGTAAATGGGTCGAATGGGCTGAGACACTCGCGTACCGTGCCTGGGAGGAGCAGGCTTCTTCGCGCTGGTTACCTGGCTGCGCCTGCTCGCCTGGTAAGATGCTCCTCCTCCTGCCCGGCCATTTTTACGACGACGCGCTGGCTGGGAAGGTAGAACAAGGCAATTGGTGATGGGACGATGGGACGGCTGGCGGAGACGACAGCTGCCTGCTCTTCTCCGCAGAAGGGGAGGGGTGCGGGGCGGCGCCGGGTTCTGTTCTGCCTTGGGGAACCCGGCGCCTCGGGTCGACTCAGGGCAAGGCCAGGGAAGGCACCTGGGGGAGAATGGGGAGGATCGCCGAGAGTAGCAGGCCCACGACGAGCAGGGCGATAAACCAGGCCTCTAACTTGAGCGTCTCGCGCAGCACAAGATGGAGGCCGGAGGCGAGATCGGTGCGGACGATGCCGCTCACGACGACGACCAGCGTGGGCAAGGTCCAGAGGGCGATGAGCGCGAGATGAGGCGCATGGTGCGGTAGACCGATGATGAGCAGGACAAGGTAAGCGCCTCCCAGCAGGGCTAGAAAGAGGGTCCGGTTGAGACCCAGCCCCAGGGTGTTGGCCAGCGTGCGCTTGCCGGCCTGGGCATCGTCCTCAACGTCGCGCATGTCATTGACGTGCACGAAAGCGGTAGCCAGCAGGCCCGGCATGAGGCTGTAGAGCAGTACCTGCCCGTTCAGCTGGGCCTGCTGCAGGTAGTAGGCTCCCGCAGTGATGAGCGGGCCGTAGATGCAGAAGGCAACCGGCAAGCCGAGCATGAGCGAGGAGAGCGCTCGCCGCGTGGCGCTGTAGAAGTAGGCAGCCAGCAGCCCCAGCAGTCCAAAGAGGAGCAGCGGCCAGCCGGCAGCAAGGGCGAGCAGCAGACCCAGCAGCGAGCCGCCGGCCAGCAGGACCAGGCCAAAGGCCAGAACATGGGTGGGCTTGATCAGGCCCTGCTGAATGAGCTTGCCCGGCCCCAGGGTGTTGCTGGTGTCAATCCCGCGCAGGTAGTCGTAGTAGTCATTGATGAGATTGGCCCCAAGCTGCAGGAGCACTACGGCCAGCAGCCCCACCAGAAAACGCTGAGGGTGCCACTGCCCCAGCCCCAAAGGCCCGCGTAGGCTAAGGAGATGCACCAGAGCCAGGACGCTCCCTAGCAGGAACGGCATGATGCTTAGGATGAGATAGCGTGGCCGCATGCCTTCCCACAAGATGCGCGACCACTCGCTCACGCTGCGCCGATACTCCGCCGGCTGGGCCACCAGCGGGGCCGGCGTGCTAACCGCTTCACTGGCTTCGACCGAGTGCACCGAGACCTCGGGCTGCAGGGTGCTGAGGGTCTGGAGCGACCCCAGGGGAATGGTAGGCACTTCCTCCGCCTGCACCGACTCGGCGGTCACGATCTGCGAACTGGCTTTGATTTCGCTCTCTCCTTGTTTCTTCCCTTTGCCATTGCTGATAGGATCGCTATGCTCTGCAGTCTCTAACTCTTTTGCAGGCTGCTCTTTGTTCGTAAGCTCTTGCTGCGACATATGCCCCCCTTTCGCTGCGCACTTGCCGCTGGCTCCGGCGGTGCACCATTGGGTCCCTTCTTAATGTTGAGAAGATAGAGAGACAGTAGACGATCAAAGATGCTATAGAAGATGACTGCTCCTGGTATCTCAGCTTGCTTGCTATAGGCTGGAACGCAGCCTGTAAGCTGAGCTGGTAACGCCTTCGTCACTGTTAGTATACAACCTGCCAGCCAATCAGCACATCACGAAGGTGCCGCGCCTTTCTCGTTGAGCGCGGCCAGTAGCTCGCTGATCTTTCCCTCAAGCTGCGCCTGTCGCACGGCGACGGTGAGGTCGCCGCGTGTCTTCTCTAAGATTGCACGTGCTGTGTCGGTGGTACGGCGCAGGCCACCGGTGATGGCATCGGGGAAGTCAATGGTGATGAGCAGGGCGTAGATGTCGTCCATGTGCTGCAGGAGCTGCTCGCATTCGGCGAGCCAGCCGTGGCGCAGGCGGTCGAGGACGTAGCGCCGCAGCTCGCCGACGGCCTCCCCCAGGCCATTGAGATAGGGCGCCCAATCGATATGAAGGCTCTGCGGGTGGGGCAAGGCTCTCCCCTGGACCAGGGCCAGAAAGGCTGCCGCCTCGGCATATTCTTTCTGGGCGTCCTGCACGAAGCCGGCGTAGAAGACATCTGGCTGCTCACGCAAGTCTGCCCCGATCTGGGCAAGCAGCTCCGCTGCCCTGGCAAGTAGCTCCTCGGCAGCGGTGAAGTCCCGCCGGTGGGCCGCTCGAATGCTGTTGGCGCAATAGCGGATCAAGGTGCGTGCACGCGGCAGCGCTTGCTCACGCGCGGTGTTTTTCTGGTTGAGATAGTCGAGCGCTTCCTGACCAAGGCTCTCAAGGTTCTCGATCATGGCGTGTCCCTTTGCTGACCTCTTTTCGAATATTGCCAGTGTACCATAGATCAATATGCCTGGCATCTTCTTAGGGTTGCAGACAGCAAAAAATCCCACTCGCCTGGCAACAAAGGCGGGACGAGTGGGATTTTTTGCTGTCTCAGGCTACGGCGCTCGCTCTCTCTCTGCGCTTCTCTGCTCTGGACCGGGGAGGGCGGGCGCGGACTGCCCGCCTTGAGGGAGCAGCTGGGCTAGACCAGGCGCGTTACCTCGATCTCCGGTGGAAATCGCATCTGGTCCAGGTCGCCGGCCCAGAAGAGTTGCTTCATGATCTCGGCTACGGCATAGAGGAGGTGCTGCAGGCTGGCCTCGCGGTTGCGCTCAAAGGGAGCGCTGCCACGGTAGCTGGCAAGGCTGCGGAACCAGGTGTTGATGCCCGTCCGCTCGCTCAGGCGCACCAGATAGACTTCCATCTTCAAGGCCCCGTATTCGACGGGGATGGTGATGCGCAGCTGCGGCTCGTGCTCGATGATGTCCAGGCGGTAGAAGACGCCATAGTGATCGCGCGATGCCTGGAAGATGGAGACTTCGGGCACCTCGTTCTCCGCTCCTTCGTGCTCTTCGTAAGGCTCCGGTTGCTGCTGTTCCATAGTCACTCCTAGGTTAGCCAGCAAACTCTCCAGCTGTTCGTGAATGTTCATGGTTGCGCTTCCCCTTCCTCTTTGCAGCATACTCGTTCGGCAATGGCGCGCTCTGGCGTCCTTGGGCGCGGCGGCCTGGCTGTCTGCTCTCTGCTGTCTCTGTCTTCTGGCACAGGCCGCCTTGCTTACTCTCTTTTTCTCTCAGACGTAGCCAAAAACGGAACTCGCTCACTCAGACACACTGCTCTCTGGAAGGGTGAAGCACTGCCTGGTCTTTTGACGCCAGTCCTGGCTGGCTGGCTGGCGGACCGGCGGGCTGGCGATACGGGGAGGGAGAGAGGCCGTGAGCTGGGAATGCTCTGGGAATGCTCTCCCCGTGCGGGACGGGGGCGGGGAGCTTAGCCGCCGGCCCGCCTGGCGCGGTAGCCGAGCTGTTGCAGGTGCGCCAGGATCTTATCGCAGTGGTCGCCCTGAATTTCAATGGTCCCCTCTTTGACGGTGCCTCCCGCTCCGCAGAGACGCTTGAGGTTGCGGGCGAGCGCCTCCAGTTCGGTCTGGCTGAGAGGCAGGCCGCGGATCACGGTGACCGTTTTGCCGCCACGCTGGGCGCGCTCGCGGCTGACCCGAACGCTTCCCCCGCCGGGTGCGCTGGTCGGGGCCGGCTGGCCTCCGCTCTCGCAACGGCAATGGCGATAGGGCTGATGGCAGACGGGACAATGGGTAACGCGTCCACCATCGGTGCTGTAGACGAGACGATCTGGCATGGCTGTCTTCGCTTCCTTTCTTCTCTTCTCTTCTCTTCTTTCCTGACTGGCTGGCTGGCTGGCGGTACTGCTGCGTCGGTCAGGGTCAGGCGGCGGTGCGTCGTCCTTTGCAGGGGTGAGCGGGCTGGGCCGGCACCTGTGGCGAGCGACGTTGACGCCAGTGGGCGATGAGGGTGGCACCAGCGTAGCAGAGCGTGGCCAGAGTGGCGATGCAGAAGCTGGCGGGCAGGTGCTGCCCAGGCCCCAGGAAGGCGATGAGCAGTCCGCCCCAGGTGCTGCCCAGGCCCAGAAGGACGGCCAACAGGAGAGCACTGGCCGGCGAGGGACTGAGGCGCGCGGCGGCGGCGGCTGGGGCGACCAGGAGGGCAAAGACGAGCAGGACGCCGATGACGAGGACGGAGATGGCGGTGGCCAGCGCGAGGAGCAACAGGAACAGGACGGAGAGCAGACGTACGGGGACGCCACGCGCCGCGGCAACCTCGGGATCGATGGAGGCAAAGAGCAGCGGTCGGTAGAGGATGAGCAGGGCCAGGCTGCAACCGAGGGCACAGGCCAGGCTGAGCCAGACATCTCCACGACTGACGCTGAGGATGGAGCCGAAGAGAATGCCGATGCCGGCGCTGGCATGGCTACCGCTGCTGGAGGCGTAGAGGCTGAGAAAGAGGACGCCCAGGCCCAGGGCGAAGGAGAGCACCATACCGATCTCGATGTCGCGTCCGCGCAGGCGCTCGCCGAGCAGGCCGATGATGAAGGCCGCCAGCAGGCTGAGGGTCACCATGCCGGGCAGGGGACTGAGGCCAAGCAGGGCGGCCCCAGTGGCCCCGGTGAAGCCGATGTCTGTCAGGGCCTCACCGGCGAAGGTTTGGGCGCGAAGGACGACAAAATAGCCAACCAGGGCGGCGGCAATGGCGACGCAGCCGCCGGCGAGGAAGGCGTTCTGGATAAATTCGTGCTGCCAGAGCGTGCTAATGTTCATGTTCCGGATGCTCCTCTCTTGGACGATAGAGCTTTACTTTACCGCGCGCTGGCCTGCTGTGAGAGGCCCGCGCCGGCGGCTGGTAGTAAGCCTGGCTGCTGTGGCCGTCGCTGCCAGCGCGGGGCGATGAGGCGCACGGGGAGATAGACAATGAAGGAGAGGAAGGCGATGAAGAAGCTGACCGGAATGGTGCCGCTGAGGACGGCCAGCAGGATGCCCAGCCAGGTGTAGAGCAGTCCCAGGGCGATAGCCAGCAGGATGACCGCCCCCGGGCGCAGGGCCAGTCGCCCGGCGGTGGCCGCCGGCCCGACAAGCAGGGTGAAGACGAGCAGGGCGCCGACAATCTGAACGGCGATGGCAATGGTCAGGGCCACCAGCACGAGGAAGGCGACGGCTAGCAGACGCACGGGGACGCCACGCGCCTCGGCGACCTCGGGATCGTAGCTGCTGAAGAGGAGGGGTCGAAAGAGGAGCAGGATGCTGACCAGGATCAGCAGGCTTACGCCAAAACTGAGCAGGACGTCGAGACGGCTGATGCCGAGGATGGTGCCGAAGAGGATGCTGTAGACGCGCTCGGCATAGCCGCTGTAGAGAGAGAGGAAGAGCAGGCCCAGGGCGAGGGCGAAGGTCATGAGGATGCCGATGGCCAGATCACGCTCGCGCAGGTTGCGCCCGAGAAGGCCAATGCCGATGGCGGCCCCGATGGTGAAGGCTAGCAGGCCGAAGAGCGGGTCAAGGCCGAGCAGGACGGCGCCGGCGGCGCCCGCGAAGCCAATGTTGGGCAGGGCATGACCGGCAAAGGTCAGGCCACGCAGCAGTAGGAAGTAGCCGGTGACAGCGGCTACGATGGCGATGCAGGTCCCGGCCAGAAAAGCATTTTGGATAAAGGGATAACTCAACAGGCTGATCATGGCGCCTCCGCTCCTTTCTTCCAGCCTCTGGGTTACATATTAAATATCGACGCCGACGACAAAGAGCCGTCCCAGGGCCTCGACGACTTCGACGGGGGCGCCGTAGAGGGCGCTCAGGGTGGCGCTGGTAATGACCTGCTCCGGTTTGCCAATGGCGGCATGCCCGCGCGCCAGATAGAGGACGCGGTCGATGACCGGTAGCAGGGGATTGACGTCGTGAGAGACGAGCAAGACGGTCATGCCGTGCGTGCGACAGAGCCGGGCGATGAGGGCGATGATCTCCTGCTCGTGGCTGAGGTCGAGGTTGGAGAGCGGTTCGTCGAGCAGGAGCAGGCGCGGCTGACTGAGCAGGGCCTGGGCGATGAGCAGGCGCTGCTGCTCGCCGCCCGACAGGTGGGCAACGGGCATGTCGGCCAGCGCCAGGGCATCGACCTCGGCCAGGGCCGCCTCAATGATGGCCTGGCGCCGGCGTCCGCCGGCGGGGAACCAGCCCGGTCCCCAGCGATGGCCATCGAGGCCGAAGCCGACGAGATCGCGCGCGCGCAAACTGAGGGCCCCCTCCAGCGTGCGGTGCTGGGGGGCATAGCCGATCAGCCGGTTGCCGCGGCGCGGCGCCTGCCCAAAGAGGCGCACAGTGCCTGCGCTGGGCCGGATCAGCCCGAGCAGCACCTTGAGGAGGGTGCTCTTGCCGGCTCCGTTTGGTCCCAGTACGGCAATGAATTCGCCCGGGTTGATGGTGAATGTGACTTCCTGCAGGATGGTCCGGCCTCCCAGGCAGACGCTGACTCCCTCTAGCTCGATGACTGGCTCTGAGATTGGCGAGGCCTCCTGACCCCGGCCCCCCAAGGAGGAAGCTTGAGGCGCCGCTCCGGGAGGACTGAGGCGCTGGTCGTGCTTGGTGCTCACTGTGCGTGCTCCTTTTCTGTCCTGTGCTGTGCGTACTGTTCGTACTGTACTGTACTGCCTTGTCTGATCCTCTGCTTGCTTACTTGATTGCTTGTTCGCTCGCTTGCCCCCGCGCGCCAGCCCTGAGCCAGGCCGCCTCGACTGGCCCGGCTCAGGCTGACTTGCTCGCTGAGGTCCGGTCTCTTCTGCCGCTCTCGCTCAAGCTGCCTGGGCCTTTTGCAGAGCTGTCTCCAGGGCATTGAGCTGGTCCAGCATCCATGTCTGATACGTTTTGCCCGGCGGCATGGTCTCGCTCACTGGGATGACTGGAATCTGATGGGCCAGGGCTTCGCTGCGCAGCTTCGCGGTGATGGCTGTGGCGGTCTGCTCATTATAAATGAGAACTTTGATGCGATGCTGCTGGATCTGGTTCTCGACAGCGGCCACGCTGCTGGCCGGGGGATCGTTGCCCTCGGCGATGGCTTTCTGGAAGTCGAAGGGGGTGAGCACGTTCAGCCCCATGAGGGTGGTCTGATAGAGAAAAAGGGTTTCGGTTAGCCCAACTGGGGTGCCAGCGTAGCGCGCTTTGATCTCGGCGAGCTTGTTGGTGATCTGCTCTAGCGAGCTGAGGAACTGCTGCAGGTTGTGCTGGTAGGCGCTGGCGTGGGCCGGGTCAAGTTTCTGCAGGGCCTGGCCGATGGCGCGCGCGATGGCGGCGATGTCGGCAGGACTGTACCAGACGTGTTCGTTGTCCTCCAGCTTGACAGGGGCCAGCTCGTACCCCTTGAGGACGATGCGCCCCTCTTGAGGGGCTGCCGCCAGCAGGTGATCAATCCAGCTGTCGTAGCCACCACCGTTGGCAATGACAAGCCTGGCCTGTGCCACGGCTACGGCGTTCTGAACGTTGCTTTCGTATTCATGCGGGTCGATATTGGGATCGCTGAGAATGCTGGTGACGGTGACATGATCACCGCCAAGCTGGCGCGCAATATCCCCGTAGAAGTTCTCCGCCGCTACGACGGCGAGCTTGCCCGCGCTGTCCCCGCTGCTGCCGCTGAGGGTGCCTGCGCTGCAGGCGCTCCCCAACAGGCTGATGAGTAGAAATAGTCCTACGGCCAGCAGAAAGCGCGCCGCACGGCTTCTGGTCTGATGCATGCCGCTCGCTCCTCCCTCACCACAAGCCCTCGGCGAGCTTGCGGCGTTATTGATACAGTATCTCTCTTACTGAGGAGCATACCACAATGAAGAGATCGCTGTCAATGAGATAATGTCTCAACAAGCGGGCGCTGTGGCGGGAGAGGCGGCGGAGCAGGTGGGCGAGAGCTGCTGCGCCAGCGCCAGTGCCAGCGCCAGGGCGGCCTTGCTCTGCTGGGGGCCAGGCTTGCTTCTCGACAGCGCCGGCTGGTGTAGCGTATCATGAGGCCGTGGCCGAGAGCGATCCTGTCCTGTCCGGCCCGGCCCTGCCCTGGGCGCTGCTCCTGACGGGGGAGCGGGGGTCTGTCTGGCGAGAGGCGCGCAGGGGCTGGACTGCTCGGCCAGGTTGCTACATTGGAGAGGAAGCGAAAGCGAGTCATGTTCATTGTTGATGCGCATCAAGACATTGCCTACAATGCTCTGGAGTGGGGGCGTGATCTGCGGCGGTCGGTGGCCGAGACGCGGGCGCTGGAGGCACGCGAGCACCCCGATTACTGTCGCGAGGATGCCCAGGGGGGCATCTGCATGGTGGGCTTGCCGGAGCTGCGTCGTGGCGGCGTCGCTATTGTCTTCGGTACCCTCTTCGCCTATCCCCTGGTGGGGGTGGGTAAAGGCGTCAATCCGCGCTATCGGCTCACCCAGAGCTATCGTGATCCAGATGGAGCCTGGCGGGTGGCGCGTGAGCAACTGGACTACTATCGCCGGCTAGCGCAGGAGGCCGGTGTCTGGTTGCTGCTCACTCAGGAGGATCTGGAGCGCTTCATTGGGGCCTGGTCGCAGAGTAATGGGGCTGATCCGCAGCGTCCCTTTGGTATTGTGCCGTTGATGGAGGGGGCCGATGCGGTGCGCCGGCCCGAGGAGGCGGAGGACTGGTTTGCGGCGGGTCTGCGTGTGTTGGGTCTGGCCTGGGCGCATGGCTCGCGCTACTGCGGCGGCAATGGGCGTCCTGGCCCTTTGACGCCGGAAGGGCGCCGCCTCTTGCACCACATGCAGCGCGTCGGGCTGGTGCTCGATACCAGCCATCTGGCCGAAGAGAGCTTCTGGCAGGCCCTGGAGCATTTTGGCGGGACGGTCATTGCCAGCCATAGCAACTGCCGCGCTTTGGTCGATAGCCCGCGCCATCTCAGCGATGCCATGATTCGCGCTATTGCGGAGCGCGGCGGCGTCATTGGCATTGCGCCGATCAATCCGTTCCTCTACGCGCACTGGAAGCGCAGCCAGCCTTTTGCGGTCTCGCTGCGCCGCGTGGTGGAGCATATCGATCATGTCTGTCAGTTGACGGGCAGTGCCAACCATGTGGGGATCGGCAGCGATCTCGATGGTGGCTTTGGGCGCGATGAGACGCCGGAGGAGCTGGAGACGGTGGCCGATTTTCCTCGCCTGGCGGAGGCCCTGGCGGCGGCTGGCTATGCCCAGGAGGATGTTGTGCGCATTATGGGCGGCAACTGGCTGCGCTTGCTGGAGCGCGTCTTGCCACGGGCTGCTGATCCTCAGTTGCAGCCCGCTGATAAAGGGTAATGCTGATGGATCTGATACAGGAGAGACTTTGATGGGTCATCCGTTCGTGCCAGATGAAGAGCGTCTGAGGCGCTTTCAAGATTGGGGCCTGGTCAGGTACTACCATTTGCGCCCTCCTTATCCGCCGGAGACCTTTGTCATCCTCAACGAGTTGATGGTGGATGAGCCGCGCGTGGTGCTTGATCTGGGCTGCGGCATTGGGAATATCGCTCGCCCGCTGGCAGCCCTGGCCACGGTGGAGCGCGTCGATGCGGTCGATGTCTCGCTGGCGATGTTGGAGCGGGCCAGAGAGTTGCCGGGCGGCACTGCGCCGACGATTCACTGGATTCATGGGCGGGCGGAAGATGTGACTTTGAGGCCGCCCTATGCGCTGGTGACGGCGGGCATGTGCCTCCATTGGATGGATTGGGGCCAGGTCCTGCCTCGTCTGGCGCGGGTGCTGACGCCGCGGGGCCTGCTGGCTATTCTCAATGTGCGGCAGTCTTTGCCCTGGCAGCAGGAGTATCAGCAGATCCGCCGGCGTTTCGCCAGTCAGCCGTCCAGGCCGGAGCGGCCTCTGGTGGCTGAGATGGAGCAGCACGGGCTATTTCGTCTGCTTGGCGAGCGCCAGACGGCCCCGCTGTTGATGCAGCAGACGATCGAGGATCATATTGCTGCTCAGTATGCCTACAGTTCACTGGCGGGGCTGGATAGCGAGCAGCGGGCTGACTTTGAGCGGGAGATGCGGGAGCTGCTGACGCCCTTTGCGCGGGATGGTGTGCTGAGCTTCGAGGTGGTCGCTACGATCACCTGGGGCCGCCCCTGCGACTCCGCGGGCTGAGCTGCCTTTCTCCAGAGGGAGGAGTTACAAAAATCTCACAATCTGGTAGAAAGCGGTAGAGATTTTTGCAAAATTTGCCACCGCCCTGCCTTCCACGCTATCATATGACATGGCGCAGAGGCAAGGACCTCCTCGCCTCATCCTCACAAGAAAGGACTCCTTTTTTCAGGATAGCGTTCTATGCAGACCGAACAAGAGCATTACTCGCAGGTGGAAGGCGCGGGGCCGGCAGCGGGGCCGGCGGCCTCGACGGGGCTGGCTCGCTTCCTGGCGGCCTGTCGCAGAGAGCAGCCGGACGCGACCCCGGTCTGGTTTATGCGTCAGGCCGGGCGCTGCCTCGCCGAGTACCGTGAGCTGCGCAAGCGCTACGATATCCTCACGATGGCCAAGACGCCCGAGCTATGTGCCCAGGTGACGCTGATGCCGGTCGAGCAGCTCGGGGTTGATGCGGCGGTCCTCTATGCCGACATTATGCTGCCGATGGAGGGCATGGGGGTCTCGCTGGAGATCCAGCCGGAGATTGGCCCCATTATTCATCATCCGATTCGGACGCTGAGCGATGTGGCGGCCCTGCAGGTGCGCGAGCCGGAGGAGGCCACGCCCTTTGTCCTGGAGGCGGTGCGCCTGGTGCGGCGCGAGCTGGAGGGGAAGAAGGCGGTGATCGGCTTCTCGGGAGCGCCCTTTACGCTGGCCTGTTATTTGATCGAGGGGCGCCCGTCGCGCGACTATACCCAGGCCAAGGCGGTGATGTATGGGCAGCCGGCTCTCTGGCATGCCTTGATGGAGAAGCTGACCGAGGTGGTGACACGCTACCTGCTCGGGCAGATCCGCGCCGGGGTGACGGCGGTTCAGCTCTTCGATAGCTGGGTGGGCGCGCTTGGGCCAGAGGCCTATCGACGCTATGTGCTCCCGTACAGCCAGCGCATCTTTGCGGCGGTCAGGGAGACGGGGACGCCGAGCATTCATTTCGGGACGGGCAACGCCGCGCTCTTGGAGCTGCTGGCCGAGGCGGGGGGCGATGTGATCAGCGTGGACTGGCGGGTCAATCTTGATGCGGCCTGGGAGCGCATTGGCTACGAGCGTGGTATCCAGGGCAATCTTGATCCGGTGCTGCTCCTGGCGCCCTGGGAGATTCTTGAAGAGGGGGCGCGCGACGTGCTGCGTCGGGCCGCTGGCCGGCCTGGTCACATTTTTAATCTGGGGCATGGTGTGCCGGCGGAGGCCGATCCCTCTGTACTGCGCCGGCTCGTCGATTTCGTGCATGAGGAGACGCGTCGCCGCTGACGACGACCTGACCTGGCCGACCCGGACGCTGCTGCCTGGGGGCAGACGTGCAGCGGCTCACTTCCCACTGGCCACGCTCCTGGTTTCGCGGTCGGCAGTTGGCAGGTGAGTGAGCGCTGCGGCCAGTGGACGCTCAAGGCTCCTGACTGTCTGGGGCCGGCACTGGGTGATGAGAGAGCTGAGACTGATCTCAAGAGAAGAGTGAGGGATAGACTGCGATGGAGAGCGTCAAGCGTGTCGGCGTGGTCTTGATGACCTATGGTTCGCCGGCCACTCTCGATGATGTTGAGACCTATATGACGAATGTGCGTGGAGGGCGCAGGCCCGAGCCGGAGCTGGTTGAGGAGTTTCGGCGCCGCTACGAGCTGATCGGGGGCTCGCCGCTGATTCGCATTACGCAGCAGCAGGCGGCGGCCCTGGAGGAGGAGCTGAATCGGCGTCATCCGGCGGGGCCGCGCTTCCAGGTGGTGGCGGGGATGCGCTTCTCGCCGCCGTTTGTGGCCGAGGTGGTGCCCGAGGCGGCGGCAGAGGCTCAGGCGCTGATCGGCCTGATTATGTCGCCGCAGTATTCGCCGATTATCATGGGGGGCTATATTAAGGCGCTCACAGAGGCGGCGGCGCGCCTGGGGCGCTCCGATCTGCTGGTGAAGGTGGCTGAGGACTGGCATCTGCAGCCCGATTTTATCGAGGCGCTGGCGGGGCGGGTGCGCCAGGCGCTGGATCGCTTCCCGCCGGAGGTGCGGGCGCGGGTGCCGGTGCTCTTTACGGCCCATAGTATGCCGAAGCGCGTGGTGGATGGGGAGCCGGGCTACATTGCGGCCCTCAAGGAGACGGCGGCGGCGGTGGCCGAGCGGGTGGGACTGCCTGCGGAGCGCTGGCTCTTCTGCTACCAGAGCGCCGGCCATACGCCGGAGGAGTGGCTGAAGCCGGATTTTGCCGATGTGATGCCGGAGCTGAAGGCGGCGGGCCATACGCATGTTTTGATGGCGCCGGTGCAGTTTCTGGCCGATCATCTGGAGATCCTCTACGATATCGATGTGGGGGCGCGGGAGCAGGCTGAGCAGGCCGGGCTGCAGTTTGCGCGTATCGAGTCTCTGAATGTAGAGCCACACTTTATTGCGGCGCTGGCGTCGGTGGTAGAGGAGACATTGCAGGCGGCGCTGGCTGAGCGGCCCTCGACGTCTCGGGTGGGCTGAGTCGAGTCGGTGTGGCTGTTCTGGCTGCGCCGGGTCGTCGGATCGGGACCAGGCTGGGCGACTGCGTCGGGCTGGCCTGATTGCTGGCCGGCTGGCCTGACGCTTTGCTGGCGTGGCGCTCCGGCTTGACCCGGCTCCGGCTGGCTGTCTTGTCGTTCAAGCGCCCAGAGGCTCGTTGCTGGCGTTTGCAGCCCCGCCTCCTCTGGCGGCTCGCCCTTGCTGTGCTGATAGGGCGGAGATCCGCGTGGCTGGCGGGGAGCAGCATCTGCTGATGATGGGCCGCTGAGAGAGGGCAGGAAGGGCGATGGGATGAGACGGCTGGTGCGTAGCCGCTTCCCATCGCCCCCCTGCTCAAGGGATAGAGAGGTCCAGGGACGAGATCACCCGCGGAATCGAAAAGGAAAGGAATGAACAATCTGCTAGGAGCTGGCGGCCTGACCCGCTGGCTCGCTCTCCTGACTGGCCATGCTCTCCGCCGCCAGGAAATACTGGCCCTCGACCAGGCTGCCGTCGGGACGGACATGGATGAGGCCGCGATAGTGGCCATGAACGAGGGTCAGGCCCGTGGGCAAAGGCTGCAAGGCCCGCAATTTGACCCACGGAGCTAACTGGCGCAGCCACTCCTGGGCCAGGGCCTGCGCCTCTTCTTCATCGGTGGCATAGAAGAGATAGAGCAGGTCCGAGGTGGCTCCGGCGCTGCTGGCCAGCAGCCAGAGCGTCTTCGACCCTTCCGGCTCATCCTCGCCGGAGGCGCCGCTCGCCTGCAGCGCCGGCAGCGGCTCCGTATCTCCACCGGCGCCGTCGCTCACCACCAACCCGGTACCAGCCTGCTCCTGCTCCAGGAGGCCGGCCTCCGTCCAGGACGGAGCTACCTCTGTCACTGACAACGCCTCCGCCGGCGCTGCTCCCTGACTCTGACTGGCTGCCCGCTCCGGTAGCAGGCTCTCGCCGCGCTCAAAGACCTCAAAGACGAGCTTCAGCGCCTGCTCCGGCCCCACCAGTTCGCAGAGCCGCTGGTGACAACGCTCCATGTTGCGCATCCGCGCCTCGATGAAGGCATGCTTCGACCAGCCGCTCGCCGGCGCGTAGAGCGCCCGCCGCCCGGCGATGTACTCATCTTCCAGCCGCTTGCGCAGCTCTGCGACTTCACTTCCCATCTCTATAGCTTCTCCTTTCTCTTCTTCTCCTTCTCTCGACCTGGCCTGGCCTGGCCCGGCTTGCTTCGCCTCGCCTTGCCTCGCCTGTCACTCGCCGCCCCTTGCGGGCTGCTCACTGTTTCCAGTTCCAGCTCTTAGTATAGAACATCTTTGAGATTTTTGCAATGCTTAGGGATAACTAGGAATGAAGAGAAATGATTAGAAAGGAATAGGCAAGCAAACGGTAACGCTTGTTTTAAAGCGGCTTCGTGGCCTATACTTAGTGAGATATAGAGAGTGCACAAGAGTGCAGAGAGCGGAATGATAATGCATGTCCGTGCATGTAGTCACGGGGTCCATAAGGGACGAACAGGGCCTTAGCTAGCTATGAGAAGGGATATGGTAAGGGAGAAGATGCCCCAATCCTGGGGCTTGAGCTGAGGGTTCCCTGTATTATTTCGGAACACACGCTGTCTGCCTGTCATGATGAGAGGCTCTCTGCATTGCCTGTAAAATCACCCGTGGATACGAGGGACTTTCTCAGCCCGCATTCTTACTGTCTCAAGAGATAGAGGGTCACACACATGTGCGAAGGGTTAATGACTGCAAAAGAGGCTGCCGATTACATGCGTGTGAGTGTGCGCACCATCCGCGATTGGGTAAAGAAGGGCCTTATTCCTGTGGTGCCTGTAGGCGCCCAAGAGTATCGCTTTACGAAGAAAGACCTGGATCACTACATTGAGACACAGCGGCAGATTTGGCAACCGCGTAGCCGTCGCAGCAGAGGCCCGAAGGAAAAAGGCAACGGCAGCACTCGCGAGAAACAAGATGCTTGAAGGCTGCCTGGTCATCTGACCAGCTTTTCTCACCACTCGCCGTAGCGGTAGGCGGTTTCCTCATCGATCAGGGTGCGCTCTGTCTCGTCGAGGGCGAAGAGGTCGTAGACGGCCTGGTTGAGGGCCGTTTCCAGGCGGACGATCTCGGCGGTGAGCTGTTCGATCTCCTGGCGACGCTCGGAGAGCAGGGCCTCCCAGTCGTCGCGCTCTTTGAGGGGGATGTCGCGCTTGAAGCTGCGGCGCAGCTCTTCGCGGAAGGCGTCGAACGAGAGCGTCCACCACTCGCTGAGGCGCTCGCTCAGCTTCTGCTGGCCGGCGCCCAGGTCCCTGATGATGCGCTGAGTGGTGCGGCGCCGCAGGCTATAGCGCCGCCGCGCGACCTCGGTGAGCTGGCGGGCCAGGGTGCCGATTCTCTGCCGCTGCTCCTCGCTCAGCTCGGGAATGGGCAGATGCTCCATGTATTGGGTGAAGAGGCGGTACAGCAGGGCGCCACGGCGCTCTGCCAGAGGTTGCGAGGTATTTATGATAATGAACCAGATAAAGCGCGAATTAAGGATACCCAAAAGATCATATCTGTCTGAAGGAATAAAATAGCCTGTGTTAGTGGTGTAGAGTCCCGCTTCTCCCCAGCTAAAGCGTGGTTGCCGGCAGATGTCAGGCCAGAAGATTTTCGTGGTCTCGAACGCATCATAGTAATCGCAGGGGCGCAGCTCCCACCAGAATTGACCTTTATCGTGTCGTTTCCGGGCGGCCTCAGCAAACGGCTCCAGGTGGGCGGCCAGGTGCGGATAGCGTCCGGCAAACTCCTGCCAGGCCACAGCCTCGCCCTCCTCGGCCCTGGGGAAGGTCGCGCGCGTCCAGCCACTGGGGAGGCAGATCAGCCAGCGGCCCTCATCCTCCTGATACCAGGGGCGCAGATCCTCGCCGCGCACCAGCGGCTTGAGGAGGGCCGCGCTGTCCGGGTCGGCCTGCAGCAGGCGCTCGCGCGTCGCCGTATCCACAATGAAAGCCTCGTTCAGCCCCGTCTTAATACCATAGTAGATACGTCCGGCCACCACCTCCTTGAGCGGGCGCCCCTGGGCCAGCAGGCGCCCGAAGAGGCGGCGCGAGGCATCGCTGCGCAGTTGCCAGCCGCTATCGGGCTGATCGCCGATCGTCACCGCAAAGCGCCGCTCCTCCAGGCGGCGGGCGAAGTCCCTGATCCCCTCGCTGCGCGAGAAGACCGCCACCTGGGCCTGGCTGTCCGGCGTCGGCGGCGCCTTGCGCACGATCTGGATGGCCGGGCTGAGGTCCGGGGCATCGGCGAAGATGCGCGTATTGCCCAGATCGATCAGCTCCTCGACCGTCATCTGCGTCCGCAGGAGATGGCGCAGGGCCGTCGCATAATTGGCCCGCAGCCAGCTATTGCTACTGATATAAGCCAGGCGGCCCCCCGGGCGCAGCAGGCGCAGGCCCTGCTCAAAGAAATAGACAAAGAGATCGGCCTGCCCGTGGTAGACGGCGTAATGCTCCTGAAAGAACGGCTTATCCTCGGCCAGCTTCTCCTGGCGCACATAGGGCGGATTGCCGATCACCACATCAAAGCCGGCCCGTTCGCCGAGCGGGCGACCATCGGGGGAGAAAAAGACCTCGGGAAACTCCAGCTCCCAATGGAAGAAGAGGCGCTGTCGGCGCAGGGCCTCCGCCGCATCCAGCAAGCGCAGAGCCTGCCGCTCATAGAGGGAGGCCTCCGGCTTCCCCACCGCGTAGGCCGTCACCCAGCCCCACCAGCCTTCTTCGACCTCCACCCCATAGAAGAGGGCCGTCGCCAGATCCAGCACCCCCTGATACTTCGCCGTAAAATGGCTATGCAAGCGCGCGTAAGCCTCCTCCTGGCGGCGCACCTCGGCCAGCGAGCGCCCTTCCGTCCCCTCGATCTCGCTCACCCACTGCAGGGCCGCCCCCAGATCGTCGCGGAAGGTCGCATCTTCCAGCAGCACCAACTGCAGCGGTGCCGGCGTCTCCTCCGGCACCTCCCCATTCGATCCCGTCCCATCGCCGCCGTCCGCGCGTGCCCGCCCCTGCGCCGTCGGAGCCGACGCGCCCCGGGCATTGCCAGCGCGAGCGCGGCCCCGGCGCCCATTGGAGCCAGGCCCTGTCTCCGCCGCCGTCGTCGAGCGTCCGGCCAGCGGATGGCGTCCCGCCGCCGCCTCGGCCAGCCACGACCCCACCAGCGCATTGCCCGGGCGCAGATGGTGATCCAGAAAGCTCAGCGGATACTCGCGGGCCGCCGTCGCCAGCCAGAGCGACAGCTTCGCCAGCTCCACCGCCAACGGATTGGCATCCACCCCATAGAGGCACTGCTGCACCACGCGCCGCTTCCAATAGACCACATCCGTCTCGCCCGTCCTCTCCTCTGGCACAGCCCCCAGCTCCACCAGCGAGCGCGCCAGAAACTCCAGCGCCTCCACCAGAAAGTGGCCGCTGCCCATCGCCGGATCAAGCACATTGATCCCCAGCACCCGCGCAATGCGCTCCTCCTGCGAGCGTGCCCCGCGCAGCGCCTCAGCGAGGACCGGCTGCAGCGTGCGCTCCACCATATACTTGACCACAAAATCCGGCGTATAGTAGCTGCCCGTCAGCTTCCGCTGGCCGCTATCGGTCACCAGATAGACCTCGCCCGGCTCATAGCGGCGGGCGACGGCGCGGCCATTAACCTGAGAGAGCGGCACCACCTCGCTCGTCGCCTGCAGCTCGGCCATCGGCTCCTCCGCCACATAGAGCGTATACTCCAGCAGCCCCTCATAGATCGTCCCCAGGTGGCGCTCCGACAGATCGCGGTAATCGATCGGCACCTTGCGGCTGCGATCGTGCGGATCGGGCGCATAGGCCAGCAGCTCCAGGGCCTGACAGAGGGCCTCATCGCCGACCGCAAACTGCTCCAGGAACGGCGCCTTCTGCGGATCAAAGAGGCCGCCATCGAAGACACTGACCCCCATCAAGCGATTGCCCGCATGCAGGCTCTCGAAGAGCGTCCTCAAATGGGCCCAGACCAGGGCCACGTTTGGTAGCGCCGTCTTCTCCTGCAGCAAGCGCGAAACCTGCTCTGCCAGCTTCCGCAGGCTGAAGCGCTTACTATAGATCGTCCCGCTCTCCATCGGCAGCAACTGGCGGGCCTCCGCATAGAACAGAAAGAGCAGGCGATAGAGCAGGATCAGCGCATGCTCATAGACCAGGCGGCGATTCTCTGGGGTAGGAGCCAGCTCATTGCGCGGGAACTGGAAGAGGCCCTGAGCGATCAGGCGCAGCGCATCGTAGACCTGCTCGCGCAGATTCTCGCGCACGCGCTGGACTGACTCGCCGCTGGCCGTCAGCAAGCGATCCAACGAGAGCGGATCGGCGGGATGGAAAGCCGCGGGTCGGAAGAAGGCATAGAAATAGAGGAACTGCGCAGGGTCGGCGTTCTCCAGCAGCTCGGGCAGATCGACCTCGTAGAAGACATCCAGCTTGTGGGCGGTTGAGCGGTGATAGAGTCGCCACTTGCGGCCATTGGTCAGCAGCCCCCAACTCAGGCCGCTGTGGAGCAAATAAAAGAAGATCTGCCAGGAAGGATTTTTATTCGAGAAAGCCTCTGAAGCTGAGCGGGCCATCTGATCGAGGGGGCGGTCCCAATGCTTGGCATCGCCGACGGCCAGCGCCCCGCGCTCGGAGGCATGTTCATCGAGAGGGAGGCCCTGGCAGGCCACGCGCTCCGCCTCCGAAGCGAAGAAGACATAATCGGGTTTCTGCGTGCCGCCGGGCACCTGCAGCGACGGCTGCACCGTAAAGACGTGGCCCAGCGTCTCCAGCACCGGCTGAATCCACTCATGTTCCGTCTGAGCCTCATTGGCCGTCTTCTGCAAAGGGCGGAAGCGCTCGTAGAGGCGGCGCAGCTCCTCCTGCACGCGCTGGGCCCTGGGGATCAGCGCCTGCCACTCGGACTGAGTAGGAAGCACCTCATCGAGGAAATAGTCGGAAAAGAGGCGTTGATTATTATGGCGAGCGATCAGCGGCAACTGCCTTGTCTCGGGCACCTGACCAGACCCCCTCTTGCTCAGAACTGGCGACGGAGAGGCCGCAACGCCGACCAGCGCAGGCTTACAGCTTAGTACGTTACTATAGCACAACAGAAGCGCGGAGGCAAGAAGCCGGCG
Source organism: Thermogemmatispora aurantia (assembly GCF_008974285.1). Classification (GTDB taxonomy): domain Bacteria; phylum Chloroflexota; class Ktedonobacteria; order Ktedonobacterales; family Ktedonobacteraceae; genus Thermogemmatispora; species Thermogemmatispora aurantia. The sequence goes on from NZ_BKZV01000009.1 coordinate 130,417, forward strand.
CCGTCTGGTGGCGCTCGCGCAACGGGACCAGCGGACCTGGAGCAGTTGTCAGCGCTGCTCCGGGGGCAGAGCGCTCTCGGGCTTCTTCCAGAGGAGAACTCATCTCCCATAGGCACATCTCGCAATGCGCGAGGAAACCTTCCTTGACAGGGAAGAGATGATCATCTATAAAAGCGGTAGCGATGGGAGCCGATCCTGGCTCCTGGTGTCACCGCCACAGCCGGCGAGCAACGGCGGGGCAGAGGCAGACGAGCAGACGGGTTGTTTATTCGAGAGAAAGGAGAGCCGAGATGGCCGGATGGCCAGGCCGGCGATTGGGCAACTACGAACTGGTGCAGCTGGTGGGGCGGGGGGGCTTTGCGGAGGTGTATCTGGGCCGTCATGTGTACCTGGGTACCGTGGCGGCAGTGAAGCTGATCCGGGGCAGCCTGGAGAGATGGGAGGAGGTGGAGCAATTCAAGCGGGAGGCGCAGTTGATTGCAGAGCTGAGGCACCCGCACATTGTGAGGCTGCTCGAGTTTGGCTTTGAGGAGGGACGGCCATTTCTGGTGCTGGACTATGCGCCGGGGGGAACGCTACGCCAGCGGCATCCGCGGGGGACGTGGGTGGAGCTGGGGCAAGTGGTGGCGTATGTGAAGCAGGTGGCAGAGGCCTTACAGTATGCGCATGAGAGGAAGGTAGTGCATCGGGATGTGAAGCCGGAGAACATGCTGGTGGGGGAGCAAGGCGAGGTGCTGCTGGGCGACTTTGGGGTGGCGCTGCTGGTGCAGAGTACGCGGGGGACGACGAGAGAGGAGCTGGTGGGGACGGTGCCCTATCTGGCGCCGGAGCAGGTGGAGGGGAGGGTAGGGCCGAAGAGCGATCAGTATGCGCTGGGGGTATGTGTGTACGAGTGGCTGAGTGGGGAGCCGCCGTTTCGGGGGAGCTGGAAGGAAGTGCTGGCGCAGAAGGTGGGGCGGGAGCCGCCGGGCTTGCGGGAGCGGGGGGTCGAGGTAGGAGAGGAGCTGGAGGAGGTGGTGAGGAAGGCGCTGGCGAGGGAGCCGGAGCAGCGATATGGGACGGTGAAGGAGTGGGCGGAGGCGCTGGAGGAGGCGGTGAGGAGGGAGGAAAAGAGAAGGGTGATCGCGATGGTCGAGCAGACGGAGCCGGTAGGGCCGGGGGTTCCGAGCATGGGGGGCAGGAAGATCGCGCGGCGCTGGCTGCTGGCGGGGGTGAGCCTACCGCTGGTGGGAGGGCTGAGCTGGCTGGCCTGGAGGAGCTGGTCGGAGCAGGAGAGCTTTTCTCCTGGGCAGACCTTGCTGACGTATCGGGAGCATAGTGGGTGGGTGAACGCGGTGGCGTGGGCGCCGGATGGGAAGCGACTGGCCTCGGGGTCTGCTGATGGGACGGTGCGGGTGTGGGAGGCGGACACGGGGAAGCAACTGCTGACGTATCAAGAGCATAGCGGTATAGTACTGTCAGTGGCGTGGGCGCCGGATGGGAGGCGGCTGGCTTCGGGGGGTGAAGATGGGACGGTGCAGGTGTGGGAGGCGGACACGGGGAAGCAACTGCTGACGTATCAAGAGCATAGCGAGTGGGTGAACGCGGTGGCGTGGGCGCCGGATGGGAAGCGACTGGCCTCGGGGTCTACTGATGAGACAGTGCAGGTGTGGGAGGCGGACACGGGGAAGCAACTGCTGACGTATCAAGAGCATAGCGATATTGTATGGTCAGTGGCGTGGGCGCTGGATGGGAGGCGGCTGGCCTCGGGGTCTGATGATGAGACGGTGCAGGTATGGGAGGCGGACACGGGGAAGCAACTGCTGACGTATGAGGGGCATAGCAATGGTGTATGGTCAGTGGCGTGGGCGCCGGATGGGAAGCGACTGGCCTCGGGGGGTGAAGATGGGACGGTGCAGGTGTGGGAGGCGGACACAGGGAAGCGGCTGCTGACGTATCGGGGGCATAGCGACGTGGTGACAGCGGTGGCATGGGCGCCGGATGGGAAGCGGCTGGCCTCGGGGTCTCGTGATGGGACGGTGCAGGTGTGGAGCGCCCCGTAGGGTGGCGGGACTGCGTAGGCCTGGGCGCTTTACCTGGCTTGCCGAAGCGTATACCAATGGCATTCCTCTCAAGCGGCCTTTGATGCCCTGGAGCAGCGAGCGCCAGGGCCGTATTGTTGTCGCTGCCCACTGATCTCGTGTCGCTCGTCTTCCACCGCATGCCAGTCGCTCCCGACACGGCCATCGTTCCCCCCAGGCTCAACTGTGCAGCAGCGTCTCGATCGTCTCCTTAAGCTGGCGATAGACATTATCGAGATGTTCCGGGATCACCTTCACATCGGCGATCACTGGCATAAAATTCGTATCGCCGAGCCAGCGCGGCACCACATGCAAATGCATATGTTCGGCGAAGCCGGCGCCGGCCACCTTCCCCTCATTGATCCCCAGATTGAAGCCATCGGGGGCCATCAGCTTGCGCAGCGCGCGCAGAGCCAGCTGTGCCTGAGCCATCAGCTCGCCGAGCGTCTCCGCCTCCAGCTCCGTGATGCTGGGCACGTGGCGGTAAGGAGCGATCATCAAGTGGCCGTTATTGTACGGATAGAGATTGAGCATCATAAAGCAGCGCTCGCCGCGGTAGACGATATGGTTGCGAGCGTCGTCGTGGGCGGCGGGCTTGCTACAAAAGATGCACTCATCGGACTTCGCCTGTTGGTCCTTGGGCGTGATATAGGCCATGCGCCAGGGAGCCCATAAATTTTCCATGCGCGCAGATCTCCTTGCTGAATCGGGATAAGAAAGAGCAGGGCAAGGGCAGTGCAGGCGGCACATGAGTTGCACCGGCTTGCCTGGGCGAAGACGAGTATAGCAGGAGGAAAAGAGGAAGGTCAATCTATCTGTCGGGAGCTCAAGTCATGGGGTGGGCGCGAGCGGGGCGAGGTCAGGCATTGCCCTCGCAGTGCTCCCCCTCGCCGCAGGCAGAGGTTGCCGCCGTCTCCGCCGCTGCAGGCGCGGACGAAGATGTGGGACACGGCAACTCGATCCACTGCTCGGCCCAGGCGTGGATGGCATCGATCACCGGCTGCAGCGCGCGGCCCTTCTCTGTCAGCTGGTATTCAACGCGCACCGGAATCTGCGGATAGACGACGCGCTCAACGAGGCCCTCCTGCTCCAACTCGCGCAGGCGTTCGGAGAGCACGCGGTCCGAGAGGCCGCCGACGGTGGCGGTCAGCTCGCAGAAGCGGCGCGGGCCGTCAAGCAACGAAGCAATCAGCAGGCCAGTCCAGCGCTTGCCGAGGATCTGCATTGCGTGCTCGTAGCGGGGGCAGAGCCGGCTACTCTGCTTCTGCTGCTGTTGCTGCTGTTGCTGAGATCGTGAAGAGGTTGAGGACGACGCTGAGGGCGCCGACTCGTGTGGTTTGGCCATGCTTCTCGTATACGTTTTTACTCTTCTCGCCGGCCAGCTCGCAGTGGGCAGCCTCATCTTCTTGCTGTCGGCACTCTGGCGGCGATCCAGCGTCACAAAGGTCATACTCTCCGCACCTAACAGTATAACATTGTCTTCCTGCTGAGGCAAGGCCGGGCTGCTGAGTAGCAACTGAAGGAGCGTGGGTGGGCCGCTCTGGGGGGCGCGGACTGCTCCAGCGGAGCCGACTCTCCCAGTTATTCCGGCCCGACGAGTTGCCAGGGAAGCATCTGCGGCAAAGCCTGTGTCCGTTGCCTGAGCAGCTGCTCGAAGAAGCTGCTGTAGAAAGCCTCGGCGAACTCGGGGTCGAGATGGCTGGCCTGTTCATAATCAGAGCGCGCTTGCTGAAGCTGGCCGAGCTGCGCCTGCAGAAGGGCGCGGTAGTAGTAAGCGCCGGCCCACTGGGGCTTGAGGCGGAGAGCGGCATTGAAATCGGCAATGGCCTGCTCGTAGTGGCCGAGCAGCGAGGAGAGGAGGCCGCGGTTGAAGTAGGCAGCGGCCAGGTCAGGCTTGAGGCGGATGGCCTCGCTGAAATCGGCGAGGGCCTCCTGGAGTTGCTTGAAATGCGGGCGCAGGGTGCCGCGGTTGTTATACGCGACGGCGCTGCTGGGATTGAGGCGGATGGCCTCGTTGTAGATGGCGAGGGCTTGCTGTCGGTTGCCCTGGACAAGGGATTGCTCTGCCTGCTGAAGGAGAGCCAGGCTTTGCTGGTGAGCGTCGAGCGTGGTCGAGAGGCTGGTGCCGACAGCCCGCAGCAGAGCGGCAGTGAAGGCTGTGACAGAAGGGAAGCGTTCGTCAGGCTGTTTGGCCAGAGCGTGCAAGAGCACCTGCTCCACAGCAGGATCAACCTCGGGCGCGCGTGGGCGCAGAGGTGGGGGCGCTGCCTGCAGATGCTGACCGGCCAACTCGACAAAGGTACCGCGGAAGGGCGGTTCTCCACAGAGCCACTCATAGATGATGACGGCGAGAGCGTACTGATCGCTGGCGCGCTGTGGGTGGCCCAGGAACTGCTCGGGGGCCATGTAGGTAGGGGTGCCGGCGACCCCGGTAGTGCTGGAGAGGGAGGTGGCAAAGCTGGAAGCCAGCAGAGCGATACCGAAGTCGCTGAGCAGGAGGCGGTCGTGGGCGTCGAGCAGGAGATTATCGGGCTTGAGGTCGCGGTGGATGATGCCGGCGTCGTGGGCATATTGGAGAGCAGAAGTGATCTGCGCGACATAGGTGAGGACGGTGGACAGAGGCAGGCGGGAGCCGCGGGGATGGCGCAGGCGGAGGGAGCCGCCGGGAGCGTAGGCCATGACGAGGAAGGGGAGGGAGCGCTGAGGATCGAGGCCGAGGTCGAGCAGGGGGACGATGTGGGGATGGCGCAGGCGCAGGGAAGTGCGGGCCTCGTTGAGGAAAGCCTGCAGGTCCTGAGCGTTGAGCCGGAAGGAGGTCAGGAGCTTGAGGGCCACCTGAGCGGGCGGGGTCTGGCTGTGATCTTCGGCCAGGTAGACCTGGCCGAAGGAGCCGGAACCGAGGAGGCGGAGCAGATGGTAGCGATCGAGGCGCTGGCCAGAGAGATCCAGAAGCATTGAGCTGCTCCTTTCCAGGACTTCAATGCGGCTTGTAACCAACGCATGAATCATCGAATGCGCCAGGCGGCGCTGATCCGCAGTCTTCCACCATCACCAGGAGATATGATCCTATACCAGACGAGTCAGGACACATAGCGGCAGGAGGCTCAGCCCTCATCTGAGGAGCGCAAGAGCCGGCGCACCCGCTGCAGGGCCTGCCAGATCTCCTCGTCCTCCGGCGCAGAGCGTCGGGCGCGTTCCAAATCGGCCAGGGCGTACTGAGGTCTCCCCTGTAATTCGTAGAAGCGGGCCCGTTCCCGATAGAAGGCGGCATCATCGGGACGGAGGCGAATGGCCTCACTCAGGTCGGCGATGGCCTCCTGGAGCTGGCCCAGATCGGCGTAGAGCAGACCGCGGTAATAGTGGGCCTCGGCAGTCTCGGGGGCCAGGCGGATGGCCTCATCGAGATCGGCCAGCGCTGGCTCCAGCTCGCCCAGCTCTGCGTAGAGCACGGCCCGATAGAGGTAAGCCACGACCAGAGCGGGATCGAGGCGCAGGGCCTGCTCGAAATCGGCCAGGGCCTCCGCGATCTCCCCCCGTTGCCGGCGCAGATTGCCGCGCTGGACATAGCTGAGGGCCTCAGCGGGAGCCAGGCGGATGGCCTCATCAAGATCGGCCAGCGCCCGATCAAAGTCGCCCCACTCCTCATACAGGCTGGCGCGCTCGCGATAGGCCAGAGGAGCGGTCGGCGCCAGACGAAGCGCCTCGCTCAGATCGGCCAGGGCCTGCGCCTCCTCTCCCTGGCGCCGCCGTAGCAGGCCGCGCTGCAGATAGGCCTCGGCATTGTGGGGATCAAAGCGCAGGGCCTGCTCGAAATCGGCCAGCGCCTTATCAGCCTGGCCCAGGGCCGCATAGATCTCGCCGCGAGCCAGATAGGCGGCGGCATCGCTGGGGTCGAGGTGGATAGCCTCGTTCAGATCAGCCAGCGCCCGCTCAAGATCGCCCTGTTGTTGGTAGAGCGCACCGCGATGGAAATAGGCCGGAGCATGCGACGGATCGAGGCGCAGCGCTTCCGTATAGTCGGCGATGGCCCGCTCTGGCTCTCCCAGCTCCTCGTAAGCGTTGCCACGGTTAAAGTAGGCTGGGGCATAGCTGGGATCGAGGCGGATGGCCTCATTGAGATCGGCCAGGGCCTCGCTGGGACGGCCCAGCTCCAGATAGATGCGCCCGCGATTGTTATAGCTCACCGCCCGTCCCGGCTCCAGGCGCAGTACCGTCGTATAGTCCTCCAGCGCCTGCTCCAGCCGGTCTTGTTGCAGCGCCAGGAAGCCGCGATGATGGTAAGCCGTCGGATCGCCGGGCGCCAGACGGATAGCGGTATTGAAATCGGCCAGAGCCTCCTCAGTGCGTCCCAGCTCAGCGTAGATCTGACCGCGCCGATTGTAGGCGTAGACGTTGCGCGGATCGAGACGCAGGGCTTCGCTGAAGGCAGTCAGCGCCTCCTGCCATCTGCCGTAGCGCGCGTGCTCGTTGCCCTCCTGAACCCAGACCTGGACCAGCTCGCGCTCATTGGGCACGGCCACCTCCAGCGCCGAGGCCGCCCCGCTGAGGGCCGCGGCAAAAGCCTGCACGGAAGGGAAGCGCTGAGCAGGGTCAGCCTCCAGAGCCTGCATCAGCACCTGCTCAACCGCCGTACTCAGCTCCGGCGCGCTTGCCCGCAGTGGCTGAAGCGCTCCGCTCTCCTCCAGGCGCCGCGGTGGAGCGCCCGTCAGCCACTCGTAGCAAAGAGCCGCCAGGGCATACTGATCACTGGCCGCCACAGGCTGACCAGCCTGCTGCTCGGGAGCCTGATAGGGAGAGGCCGTCAGCTCGCCCGCGCGCGAGGCAGCGGTCTCCCTGGTAAAACGCTGCCGTAGTGGCCAGAGGCCCACCTCACTCAGCAAGAGCCGCTCATCGTCGGCGAGCAGCACGTTCTCCGGCTTCAGATTAGCATGCAGCCAGCCGGCCTCGTGGGCAGCCTGCAGCGCCGAGGCGAGCTGCGTCGCGTAGTGCACCACCGTAAGCAGGGGCAGGCGTGAGCCGTGAGGATGGCGCGCGCGCAGAGAGCCGGCGGTGACATAGGGCATAACCACAAAGGGCAGCCGCCGCGCGCCGTCGTAGCCGTAATCCAACAGTGGCAGCAGCTGCTCATGGTGCAGCTGGCTCAAAGCCCGCAGGGCGGCGAGCCAGGCCGGCAGCGCCGCCTCGCTGAGCGAGAGGCTGTTGAGCGTCTTGAGGGCCAGCGGCGGCGAGGCTCTCCCCTCGGCCTCCTCACTCGTCCTGCGAGCCAGATAGACCTGGCCCAGGCTGCCCCTACCGAGCAGGCCCAACAACCGATAGCCCTCAAACTCTGCTCCTGTCAGATCCTGCATCGCTGGCCTCTCCTTTCCTCTCTCCTACGCTGCCTACGCTGATACCCTCGCTGGCGCTACTGCCGACCGCAGATCCTGGCCAGCCCGGGCGCATTCCCCATCAGGATAGTGGTATAGCCGATAGTATAGAGAAAGCCACTGGATCGCTGCAAGAAGAACCCTCGCGCCTAGCCTTCCCCGCTATGCCCGGCTCAAGAAAGCGCATACCAGGGCTGGAAAAGGCCGCGGCGTTGGGGAAGCTGAGAGCGGCCAGGTCCCGCCGCAGAGCGCCCTGCTCGCAGGAGCGGAGGCCGGGCCGCAGAGAGGCCGCGCCGACGCCGAACTCGCTGACGCTGCGGCGACTGTCCAGCCCGCGCAGCTCCTCGGGTGGCAGCTCTAGCATATCTTCTCCTCATCATTGCTGAACCGCTGCCTTGACGCCTGTCAAAGCGACTCATCATCTGCTGCCCCATTACCTTATACAATACAAAACTGCACCGCCTTCGCCGTCCACTACTCACTGCATAGAAAGATAGCCACTGTCCGCAGCGCAGAACAACAAGCGTCCTCTGTCGGCGGGCGCTGACGCCGGACAGGCTGCGCTGCAGAGCCATTAGCGCTGGCCGCTGGCCTCCCCGCAGCCCTGTGCTCTCCCGGTTAGCCTGCATATGAAACGTGTGAGACGCCTAAGAGCCACGACCGTCCCTGGAGGCCATCATCAGCGCGCCGCCAGGCGAGCTGGCTGGTGCGCGCGCGGGCCTGGTCTCCGAGCCAGAGAGCGGGGGAGAAGGAAGCCAGGGGCCGACCCGATGACTGAGCGAACGGAGGGCCTGGAAGCCAGCGGACTGGACTATCTGGCCGGCCAGAGCGCGGGAGCACGAGCAAGAAGGGATTCAGCGGGCCTCACGCCGCCGCTCCTGGCGCAGCCGATAGAGGGCCTCCTCGCGGCTGGCGCGCACCAGCCGATTGCTCGGGTCCAATTGCAGGGCGCGATCGTAGTCCAGGATTGCCCGCTGATAGTCTCCCAGGCGGAAATAAGCCACACCCCGGTGGCGATAGCTCTCGGGATCGTCGGGGCGCAGCTCCAGAGCGCGATCGTAGTCCAAAATCGCGCGGCGGTAGTTGCCCAGGCCAGCGTAAGCCAGGCCGCGGTAGACATAGGTCCGTGCCAGGCACGGAGCCAGCTCCACCGCCCGGTTGAAATCCGCAATAGCCCTCTCGTACTCCTGCAAAGCATCGTAGGCCATGCCGCGCCTGATATAGGCCTCCACATAGCCCGGATCAAGCTCCAGAGCGCGCTCGAAATCCTGGATGGCCTGCTCGTAGTCCTGCAGCTCATAGTACGTCAGGCCGCGATTATAGTAAACCAGCGCATAATCGGGCTGAAGCTCCAACGCGTGCTGATAATCCTCCAGCGCCTGCTCATACTCTTGCATATTGCGATATACTGTTCCGCGATTATTATAGGCGTTGGCATAGAAAGCGTCCAGCTCGATAGCGCGTGTCAGATCGACGAGAGCCATTTCATACTTGCCCAGCGCGTCGTAGGCATTGCCGCGGTTATTATAGGCCAGCGTATACTCGGGATTGAGGCGGATGGCCTGGCTGAAATCGGCGATAGCCTGCTCGAAATTGCCCAGGCAGCAATAGGCATTGCCGCGATTATTATAGGCATCGACATGGGAAGGGTCGAGCTGCAGCACACGGCTATAGTCAGCGATGGCCTTCTCATACTCCTGGAGGCGGCGGTAAGCGCGGCCCCGGTTAAAATAGGCCTCCAGATACGTCGGGTCCAGCTCCAGAGCGCGGTCGAAATCGGCGATGGCCTGGCGATCATCGCCCAGAGCGCAGCGGGCGTAACCGCGTCCGTTATAGGCGATAGCCTGCTGCGGATTCAACTCCAGGGCGTGGTCGAAATCGGCGATGGCCTTCTCAGGCTCCTGGAGCTGCAAATAGCAGCTACCGCGGTTCACATAGGCATCGGCGTAGGAAGGGTCCAGGGCGATTGCCTCAGAGAAAGCCTCAGCCGCCTCCCTATAGCGGCCCTGAAAATAGAAAGCCACCCCATCGTCAAAGCACTCCTGGCGGCTGCGCGGCTGAATGCGCGGCACATAATTGAGCACCAGCAGGGAGCGGGCGGCGCGTTCCAGCTCATGAGCGAACTCGCTCACACTGGCGAAGCGGCCCTTGGGGTCCTTTGAAAGCGCGCGCATAATGACATACTCGATCTCGGGCGAGAGGTCTGGCACGCGCTCCAACAGGGAAGGAGGAGGAACCTGAGAATGCTGAGCGTACAGCTCATAGAAAGTTCCATCGAAAGGAGGATCGCCGCAGAGCCACTCATAGACGATCACCGCCAGCGCATACTGATCGCTCGCGCGGCTAGTGCGTCCCATAAACTGCTCCGGGGCCATATAATGGGGCGTCCCGGCGATGCCGGCGTTCTGCTGCTCCAGAGGGGTCTGACCCGGAGGCGTCTGCACGATCACCGAGATCCCGAAATCGGTCAGCAGGAGGCGGTCCTCCTGGTCCAGCAGCATATTTTCCGGCTTCAGATCGCGGTGAATCACATTTTCATCGTGGGCGTACTGCAGAGCGTCGGCGAGCTGATGCACATAGTGCAACACCAGCTCCAGTGGCACACGCGCTCCCTGGGGATGGCGCTGGCGCAGGGTACCGTTGGGAGCGTAATCCATCACAATGAAAGGCACCCCGAGCGCCTGCTCGACACCGAAATCCTGGACCGCTACAATGTGCGGATGCCGCAGGCGGAAGAGGCGGGCCTCATTGACCAGATGGCGCAGCGCCTCATAGTTTAGACCGGTGTGTAGCACCTTCACCGCCACCAGATGCTTGCGCTGAGTATGCTCGCCCAGGTAGACCTGGCCATAGTTACCTTGCCCAAGCAAGCGGAGGAGGAAATAATTATCGAGCTGTCTCCCCGAATGATCAACCATCGTGCCTGTTCTCTTGCCTGTGCTTGCAAGCCCTGTGTTGGGCGGACGTCCCCATCTTACGCGGCCTGTCTAGCGAGATGCTGACCCTGGTTGGCTGCTGGCTACCAATCTACCAGCATACTTATTGTAGGAGAGAGGAGAAAGCTCGTCAAGTACTCGTAAGACTCTGAAAGTGCCTGCTGCTCAGTTCTAGCGCGGCCACGTGTCGGTAACCTCATGTCGTACAAGATAGCTGCTGACGAGTAGCTAAAAATTTGTGAGTTGTGCATAAAAAAACGGCAAGCCAGTGCCGCCCGGCGTCCCCGTAGCTGGACCAGCGCGGCGCGCGGGCTGTTCACTGGCTGCCTCACCCCGTGCTCCTCGCCCTGGCTAGCGCTGGCTACCTCGCCGGCGGCTCCGGCGGCTCCAGAGGAAGCGCAGGCTGGCCATCAACAAGCCGCAGCCCGCCAGAAGCGCGAGCGCGCGATAGAGCGAGCGATAGCTCATTGCTCCTAGTCCCAGCCCGAAGAGCGGAAAGAGCGTCACCATCGCCGCACTAAAGAGGCCCGTCTGCAGAGAAAGCACCGTAGCCCGCTGGGCCTCGGGGCTGCGCTCGTTGAGCCAGGTACTCACCACTGGCTGCCAGAGAGCATACGCCCCCTGGAAGAGCATCAAGAAGCCGACCAGGCTCAGCGGCACCAGCGGCAGACTCATCAACAGCAGCCCGCCGGCCAGCGCCAGCAGCAGCCCGGCCAGCAGATGGCTGCCTCTCATATGGGCCAACAGCGTGGGGGCCAGGGCCGTACAGCCGAAGCTGATCACCTGGCTGGCGGCGATCACCAGGCCCACCTGCGCCAGCGTCAGCCCCAGGCTGCTCAGATAGAGCTGATGATAGTAATAAATGGTCAGCCCGCAGCCCTCGACCAGGCCCGCCAGCAAAAGCAGACCGACCAGCACCCTGTCGCTTCGCACCGCGCGCAATCCCTGCAGCAGATGCCGTAGCGGCTGTCGCTCGCTGGTCCCGCGCTCCTCAGGCAACGCCAGCAGGGGCAGCATGGCGAGCACGGCCAGGGCGGCTTGAACCAGGAACGGCAGCGCCTCCTGCACCTGGCCGAGCAGCCCGCCGACGCTCGTGCTGGCTGCCTCCGCCACCAGGGCCAGCAAATACATGCGGCTGATCAGGCGACTATAGTAGCCCTGTTGCTGCCCCTCATGAGCGACCAGGCGTCGCGCCAGACCCCAGAGCAGCGCCTCCTCGGCGCCGCCGCGGAAAGCAAAGGCCAGGCCCCAGAGCACAAAGCTCAAGGCGATCGATGGCCAGAGCGGAAGCGATAAAAAGAGCATTGCTGCTGCTGACAGGCTACAGTATACAAAAAGGCTGCGACGTCGTCCCAGCAAATCCGCGTAGATCCCCGTTGGAATCTCTGCACACAGCTTCGTCACATGCAGAGTCATCTCCAGCAAGCCAATGACCAGCGGGCTATAGCCGTGGCGCGCCAGATAGATCATCCAGACCGCGCTACTCAACGTCGCATTCGTGGCCAGATTATAGCCATCATAGGCCAATAAGAGCCGCAGGCGGGCGCCGCGCGCCAGAGGTCTTGCGGGCAGTGCTTCCTGTTTCTGGCATTCGATCTGCTTCTCCATGATTCAGGCATTCCTTTCCTTTCTACATCACCTACTCTTACAAGCCATTGCCTCCACAATGGACGCTCACCTGAAAGGAAGCGGCCTGGCGCGGCAGCCAGCAGGAGAGGACCCTCGCCTCGCCGGTCCTGAACGGCAATGAAAACCTGGGCAAAGTAGAGAGGCTTCGAGGAGAGCAGTCAGAGGAGAAGAGCGAAAGAGGAGGGCTGTGCTTTACAGCGCCGATCGTAGCAACTGGCTGCCTCTGCCGCGCGCCAGCAAGTGCAGACGACGCGCTGCCCAAAGAGCACCCATCAGCAGAACGCTGTCCTGCTTACTTGCTTACCCTGGTGGTGGCGCTGCTCCTCTCTTCTGCCGCATAAGCTGCGCCAGGCCTATGCGGCTGGAGCATGCGCGATATAGGTCGGGCGAATAGCGTCGCTGCGCAGCGAAGCCGTGCGCAGCTCAACGCTGGCAGCAGAGCAAAGAGATCTAGCCATCACGGTCGTGAATAGTAACACAGGCGCAGTCGGCCTGTCAAAGCACGCGGGACGTTCAGAGGCGAGACGGCGCAGACGACCGTGAGCGTGGGGAGGGCAGCGCTCGGGGCAGCAGAGAAGAAGAAGAAGGAAGCTGGTCCTGACCCTCATGCTTCTGAGGTGGGGGAGTGAGCGGCGTCGCCTGTGCTGGCACCTCAAGCGGGTGCCCTGTTGGCTGACTCAGCGGGAGCGGGCAGCCGGGCAGCACCGGGCGACTGGGGCGGAGCTGAGGCGAAAAAGCCAGCCAGGTCAGACCGCCGCCGAGCAAGCCGCTGGCTGCCAGGCTGGTCATCCCCACCATCAAGGCCCGTCGCGTCGGGCGCTCGACCTGTCGCTGTGCTGGCTGGGGAAGGATGCGGGGACGCAAAGCCCGGCCCAGGGCCTGCTCATAAGCTCGCACGAACTCCAGCACCGTCGCGAAGCGCGCCTCCGGCTGCTTGGCCAGCGCCCGCTCCACCACGGCCACCAGTCCCGGCGGCAGCGTCGGCACGCGCTGACGCAACGGCGGCGGTGGCATGTGCACATGCTGAGCCAGCATCTCAGCGGGCGAACCGCGGAAAGGGCACTCCCCGCACAGCCATTCATAGACTACCACCCCCAGCGCATACTGATCACTGGCGAACTGCGGCTGACCAGCCAGCTGTTCCGGCGCCATATAGGCCAGCGTCCCCGCAATGGCCTCCTTCTGCTGCCAGCCCCTCTGATGCTGGCCACTCAAAGCAGCAATACCGAAATCGCTCAACAGCAGCGAGCCGTCGCGCCCAATCAACATATTCTCCGGCTTAATATCGCAATGAATGCACTGCTGCCGATGGGCGTAGTCCAAGGCGGCCCCGATCTGCTGCAAATAGAGCAGGATCGTCGCCGGATGCAAGCGGCTGCCACGGGGATGGCGCTGGCGCAAAGTTCCCCCTGGCGCATACTCCATCACCAGAAAAGCCGTTCCTTGCTCCTCTAGCAACACGAAATCGAAGATCCTCACGATATGCGGGTGGTGCAGACGAGCCGCGATGCGCGCCTCCGCGCAGAAGCGCTGCAGCACCTCTGGCTCCAGCTGAGTCTGCAGCAACTTAATGGCCACTTCGGTCCCCAGATAGCGATGCTCACCCAGATAGACCTCAGCAAAGCCCCCACGGCCCAACAGACGCGCCAGGCGGTAATGGCCCAGTTCACGGGGGGCCGCCAGCGGTAGCCATTGCCCCCTCGCTCCAGGCTTACCGCCACTGGAGGCGTTCCCGCCCTGGTCCGCCTCAGTCGAGAAACTCAGCGATTGCTCCATCTTGCTCGCCTCCTGCTCCTTGCTTGCCTGCTATGATTGTAGATAGCGCTCATGGAACATGTCAATGTGCTCACACGGAAACAAGCAGCCTGAGAAGTGCAGCGAATCGCTGCCGATTCCAGAGATTCTGGATAGCGCTACATCTATAAATTCGTTTATGCTTATTTATAGCTCAAGAAAAACACAGCCGTAGCTTGGGCGTTACAGGTGGGGAGGGAGCAAGCCCACCCAGCCCAGGGGAGGAGAATCCAGCAGAGTGGGGGTGAGAAGAGCGCAAAAAATAGCTGAGGGAACCCAGACTGCGGCCCATGTGGGTGTAGTAGGTAGAGCGGCAGGCAGGACTGGAGCCGGGAGTACCGGGCGGGGCGCGGAGCAGCCTTGTTGAGCGTGCGCGGATGCAGAGCGGCCTCCCCATGCGCCCCTATCTAGCCGAGGCGACCGATCTAGGCGGGCAGCAGCATCATTACCACCGAGACCAGTGCGAAGAGCACCACAAAGACCACCGTCAAATTAAAGATCAGGCGCTCCACGCCGCGGCGTGTCTTAAAGACCGAGCCGGCGCTGGTTCCGCCGAAGATGCTGCCCAGGCCGGCGCTACGCGCCTGTAGCAAGATAAAGAGAATCACAGCCACAGACAGAATAATCTGAATCACCCGGAGAGCCGGGGCCCAGGCTTGCAACGTATTCAAGGTCCACCCTCGCTTTCATCGCAGGCCATCCATTGGCCAAAACCTTCGAGGCGATTATATCACAGAAGCCTCGCGCCGTCGAGACGGGGGCCAGGAAGCAGAAGCGAGCCGGCTTCTCTCTCTATCAGGCCCCCAGGCCAGGCGAGATGAGAGCTGGCCTGGCCGCAGTGCACCGCCTGGTCCCTCCCTTATCCCTACCGGGCCGGGGCCAGACGGGCGGTCTTGGAAGTCGTGATCGGTGTCTGCCGCTGATGAGCCAGGCGATGGCACTCCGGGCACAGCACCACATAATTGGCCCGTCGGTAGCGAGCCAGCAGAGTTCGCAGCGGGCGACGGGCATGCAGTTCCAGCCTGGTCGTCTCGCGAGCGCAGCGTGGGCAGCGTCCGGCGGCCTCCTGCTGGAGCTGTCCCTGAATGTGGCGCACCAGCTGATTATTGCAGGCATCCAGGCCCACATGGAAGAGCATACCGGCCAGCACCAGCCACAGCCAGCGCTGGCGAGTGAGGGCTGCCAGCGCCGCCAGGGCGGTCAACGTCCACGGTTGGTGCAGTGGTTTCGGCAGAGGGCCACGCTGGCGCTGAGGAGTGCGCAGATAGCGCAGTGCTTCGCGCGGACTCAGGCGCCGGCGAGCTGCCACAAACTCCAGATAGTGGTCGACATCGATCAGAATACTGGCCGCATAGGGCAGCCAGATCTCCTCTTTCAGCCACGGCAGAGCCACCAGGGCCGCCGCCGTTGAAAAGGCTACATGTTCCTCCAGGCGCATAAGATCATCTCATCCATACTTCGCACGAGCCATAGCGCAGACCTCTGCCTGTCCGTAGCCGCCTTTGGGGCCGCCGCCCAGGTCTTGCGCCATATGGCCATACTGGGCTGCAAGCTTACGTTACGAGCAGGTTTGCAGAGCAGCAGCTGAGCGGAAGGAAGAAGCGTGCTTATCGCAGCAGTATAAACCGCGGGCGCAGGCCCCGTCAAGCAAGCCGGCCCTGAAGCGCCAGGCTTCAGCTGCAGGAGTGCGGCGAGTGCCGCGGAGGAATGAGCGAGCAGGCCGGCGCAGGCCGGCGCAGGCCCGAGCGGACTAAGCAAAAAAGCCTGGTTGGTAAGAGGCTCCCTTGTAGAAGACCTATCCCTGTGGTACAATGTAATCCGGGCGAGGACTGCAGTCCCCGCCCGAACTTATGTTTTCCATTTCGAACAGTCGACCAGTAAGGCAACACGAGGGGAGTCTGCCAGGCATGAGCGCGTGACTGACGGCTGCCCTCTTCTTGAATTTCGCGGGAGCGGACACCTCCGGGTGTCCTCACATTTTGCAATGGAGATTTCCTGGCTCGGCCACTCCTGTTTTCAGTTGCGAGGAAAACAAGTCACGCTCATCACGGACCCGTTCGCTCCCCAGACGGAAGTCGCCCCGCAGCAGAAGGAGCCTCTGCGCCTGGGTAAGGTCAGCGCCTCGATTGTCACCATCAGTCACGAGCATCCCAATCACAACTACGTCCGCGCTGTGCAGGGGAATCCCCGTATTGTGCGCGGGCCGGGCGAGTACGAGATCAGCGACGTGCTGATCACTGGCGTTGCCTCCTATCATGACAATCAGCGGGGGCGCGAACGAGGACGCAATACCATCTATGTCATTCACATAGATGGCATCGTCGTCTGTCATCTTGGCGATCTGGGCCATACCCTGCAGGAAGAGCAGCTTGAGGAGGTCGCCGATGCTGACATCCTGCTGGTGCCCATTGGTGGCGAGCACACCCTCAACGCCTCGCAGGCGGCTGAAGTGATCAGCCAGGTGGTGCCGCGCATCGTCATTCCCATGCACTACTATCCTCTGGCAGCCGACGGCTCGCAGTCGCTGCCTGACGCGCTAGTGACCTTTTGCCGCGAGATGGGCGTGGAGACGATCAATCCCCAGCCCAGGCTCGTGATCTCACAAAGCAACCTGCCAACAGAGACGCAGGTCGTGATCCTCTCCTGCCGCAGTCTGAGCTGAACGGAAGCGCCTGCGTGAAGGCTGGCTCCCAGAGCCGCAGAGCGGCTCCTCTCCCTGGAGATGGCTCCTGGCCAGCGAACGAGCATGCTGGTTGAGGTGGCGGGCTGGCGAGCGTGGCGTCGGGTATTCTCTGATCTGGCCAGGCAGTGCAGTGCTTCGTTGAAAGCGCGCGCCGCGCGTCGACAGCAGTGCGTGCTGGCGCCAGGCGGCCTGTGAGTAAGTGACTGACTGACTGAGCGAATGAAGACGGTCTCATACGCGATGGTGAAGGCTCCACACGAGGAGGAGTTCTTATGTCAAAATTTATCTTTGTGACCGGCGGTGTGGCATCGTCTGTGGGCAAGGGTATTAGCGTTGCCTCCATCGGGCGTCTGCTTAAGAATCGGGGCATCTCCGTCTCCATCATGAAGCTCGACCCCTACATCAACGTTGACCCCGGCACCATGTCCCCCTATCAGCATGGCGAGGTCTTTGTCACAGACGATGGAGCAGAGACCGACCTCGATCTGGGCCACTATGAACGCTTTACCGATGAACCAGCTTACCAGGCCAACAACGTCACCACCGGCCAGGTCTACGCCACCGTCATCAGCAAGGAGCGGCGTGGCGAGTACCTGGGGGGCACGATTCAGGTGATTCCCCATATTACCAATGAGATCAAAGAGCGCATCCATAATGTAGCGCGCCGCTCGGACGCCGATGTCGTCATTGTCGAGGTGGGTGGCACGGTCGGCGATATCGAGGGCGAGCCATTTTTGGAGGCCATCCGCCAGATGCGCAAGGATGTGGGGCGAGCCAATGTGCTCTACCTGCACGTGACCCTGCTGCCCTATCTGGGCGCGACTCGTGAGCTGAAGACCAAACCTACGCAGCACAGCGTCAAGGAGCTGCTGCGCGTCGGAATTCAGCCCGATGTCATTCTCTGCCGTTCGGACTATCCCGTCAGCGAGGAGCTGCGCGAGAAAATTGCCCTCTTCTGCAACGTCGAAACCCGCGCCGTTGTCCCCCTGTTAACGGTCGAGACCATCTATGAGATCCCCTTGATCCTGGAAGAGGCTGGCCTCGGCGACTACCTGGTGCAGGCCCTCTCGCTGCCTGCCCATCCGCCACGGATGGAGGAGTGGCGCGCCCTGGTGGAGAAGATCAAGAAGCCGCGCCCGGCTCTCACCGTCGGCCTGGTAGGCAAGTACGTCGAGCTGCACGATGCCTATCTCTCGGTGGCCGAGGCGCTGCGTCATGCCGGCTGGTACCATGACGTCGATGTCCAGATCAAGTGGATCAATTCGGAGGCCTTGGAAAAGATGGGCGAGGCCTATACCGAGGCCCTCGAAGATGTTCACGGCATCATCGTGCCCGGCGGCTTCGGCCCCCGCGGGGTCGAGGGCAAGATCAAGGCCGCCGGCTATGCGCGCCGTACTCATACACCCTACCTGGGCCTCTGTCTGGGCATGCAGGTCAGCGTCATCGAATTCGCGCGCAACGTCCTCGGCCTCGAAGGCGCCAACAGCTCGGAGTTCGATCCGCATTCCCCCCATCCCGTCATCGACCTGATGCCGACCCAGCGCCATATCTCGGAAAAAGGCGGCACCATGCGCCTGGGCAACTGGGTCTGTTGCCTGATCCCCGGCACACGCGCCTACCAGGCTTACGGTGAGGCCATTGTCTTCGAGCGCCATCGCCACCGCTACGAGTTCAACAATGAGTACCGCAAGCGCATGGAAGCTCACGGCCTGGTCATCAGCGGTCGCTCCGCCGACAATAGCCTGGTCGAAATCATCGAACTGGCCGATCATCCCTGGTTTGTCGCTTCACAGTTCCACCCAGAGTTTAAGAGCCGCCCGAACCGCCCCCATCCGCTCTTCCGCGACTTCATCGCCGCCTGCAAGCGGCACGCTGGCATGAGCGCGAGCAGCGCGGAGCCAGGCGAGAGCGTGGCCCGCGTCGGCATCACGCGCACCCCCGAGGGCGTCGCTTCGGATTCGCGACTCGAAATGTCGAAATAAAGGCAAGATGTTATATTTGAGTCATCTACTCGGGGCACCTGTAGAGGACGCGCAAGGTACGCGCGTTGGAAAACTCACCGATGTGCTGGTGGCTCCCGCGCAGGCGCGCGAAGAGCCAGGTGGCCCCACCTATGCCAGTGCTCTGCTGGTAGAAGGTCAGGATGGGCACCTCTGGCGTGTCACGCCGCTGGCGGTCCAGGTACGTGATCACACGCTGGTCCTACGCATGGCCCTGCCCGAGCTACCGCCGCCTGCGGCGGTCGAGAACGAGATCAGCCTGGCGCACGAGGTGCTCGACAAGCAGGCGGTTGATCTGGAGCAGCGGCGCCCGGTGCGCGTCAACGATGTCTGTTTAGAGCCGGACTGGCGCGTTGTGGGGATCGATACCAGTACCTGGGGGTTGCTGCGGCGCCTGATGCCTGCCTGGCTGTTAGGAGCCAGGGGGCGCGAGGCGCCGGGCAGCCTCATTCCCTGGGAACGGCTGGAGCTGCTGCGCGAGGGGGAGCCGACCCCAGAGGAGGGCCTGGAAGGGAAAGGAAGGGGGGGAGCAGGCAGGCCGGAAGGGCAAGGGCATGAGGAGCTGAGGCGCCCGCCGAGCGGTCCCCTGGCCGAGCTGCGCCCCGCCGACATCGCCGATATCATTCACCAGCTCACGCCAGCCCAGGGTGCGCGCTTGCTGGAGGGCCTCGACGACGAAACCGCCGCTGACATTCTCCAGGAGGTAGACACCGAACGTCAAACCTATATCCTGGAGAAGCTCAGTGCCGCGCGGGCCGCCGCCATCCTGCGCGCCATGGAGCCGGACGAAGTCGCCGATCTCCTGGCTCGCTTGCCAGAAGAGCGGGCCCAGGAGCTATTGCGCCTGCTGACGCCCGAGGAATCGGAGGACGTCCGTGAGCTGCTAGAGTACGCCGAAAACTCTGCCGGCGGCCTGATGACCACCGACTACCTGGCCCTGAGCGGCAGCCGCAGCAGCGCCGAGGCCCTGGAAGCCCTGCGTCGTCATATTCTGGACCAGGGCGGCCACGCCGTCTATATCTACGTCGTCGATGACGAGGAGCGCGATGAGCCGCACCTGCTCGGCGTCGTCTCGATCTGGAATCTGCTGGTGGCCTCGCCGGAGCAGACGCTGCAAGAGCTAATGCATCGCGACCTGGTCACGGTGCGGCCCGAAGCTGATGCGCTCAACGTAGCCGAGATTATCGCCAAATACAATCTCTTCGCCGTCCCGGTGGTCAACGACGAGGGTGCTCTCCAGGGAATTGTCACCATTGACGATGCTATCGACGTCCTGCTGCCGCCAGAGCGGCGCCGACGACCAGTGCGCCGCTATTAATTGAACCTCGATTGAGCTGAGCCGCCTTGTTGAGGAAGGAAGGAAGGAAGGAAGGAGTACAGGAGGAACGAGGGTCAGGGAGTGCAGCGGCAGATAAGCCAGCTCTCCAGATGGAAGAGAGGGGAAAGAAGCCTCCACTGATTGGAAGGCGGAACGAACGAAAAAGAGGAAACCAACCCCGAGCGATCCTGGCCGCGAGGGCAGATGAGATGGAGCAGGCGATCTGCTCTCCCCCTTGCCTAGTCGGGAAGAGAGCAGACCGCGCTTAAGGCTTCAAGCACATGAACAATGTCCTGGCAGACATCTACCATGACCCGAGGCAGCCATTCTTCGGGATGCGGATCATCGGCCACAATCTCCGCCTCGCCTTCTTCCTCCTCCTCGTAACTGTAGCGATGACTCCAGTCTGGACTGAGTGTCTGACCCCCGCTGTACTGGTAAGGAGAACTCTCGTGCAGGCCACGCAGACCCTCTGGGTGCCAGATCGGGAGTTCCACGCGCTGCTGGAGCGTCAGTGACTCCGGGGCGAGACGATGGTCCTGGAGAGTCAGCGTGACGCCGGGCCGGGTCTCGATCGTGCGGCTGCTGTGCTCACTGGCGCGCAGCCTGAGCATCTGGGTCAGAGAGAGGAGCGACTCTTCCGAGAAGGTGGTGCCTTTGAGGGAGAGTGAGTAGGAGAGGTCCAGCACCAGCGCAGGAATCTCGCGCGTGCGCAGGTGCGGACAATCGGCATGAGGCTCGTGGAAGAAATCGCAGACTCCCCTGGGCCCTTCGAGGGAAAGCGCGGTATCCAGACTACCCCAGCTAAAGGAGACGGTGCAGATGCTGGAGTTTTCGACCTGCTCGCAGCTTCCGATGTGACAGGTGCAGGCAAATTCACGTTCCATGGTGCGGGAGTTGATCCAGTATTCGGGATGTGCCGTAAGCCCGACCTCCGCAGCCGCCTTCAGGAAGAAACCGGTCACATCTTCAAAGGTTAGCATGAAACGCTCCTTGCTGCCCCTGGTTGGGGCAAGTATGCCCGTGGCACCCATGATAAGATGCCTCTATATTATGAGCGTTCCCGATAGGATGTGTCAATATTAGACAGGATAGCTCTCACGCCAGTCGCGGAAGAGGGCACTGATCGAGCGTCCCTCGTGCAGGCGCTCGATTGTTTCCGCCAGCAGGGAGGCGACGGAGATCACCACGACCTTGCCGCCGAGGGTCTTGTTGCCCAGGGGGATCGTATCGGTAGTGACCACGCGCGTGATCTCTGGCATGCAGAGCCGCTCCTCCGCCGGCGGGGTCAGGACGGCATGGGTCGCCACCACAGTGATGTCCGGTTTGGCTCCGGCCTCCAGCAGGGCCTGGGTGCAGGTGACGATGGTCCCCCCAGTCGAGATGATGTCGTCCACAATGATGGGTCGCTTGTTGGCCACCTCGCCGACGATGGCGCGCACTTCAACGTCCTGGGCATGGTTTCCTCCGCGTCGCTTGTGCATCACGACTAGCGGAATATTGAGCATGTTGGCGTAGACGTCGGCCACCTTCACCCGCCCAGTGTCCGGCGTCACGACCACGGCATCGCTCAGGTCCATGTGCTGGCGCAGGTACTCGCCCAGCAGCGGAATGGCCGTGAGATGGTCCATGCCAATGTCAAAGAAGCCCTGGATGGCTGGCGAGTGCAGGTCAACAGATACAACGCGATCGGCCCCGGCGGTCGATAGCAGGTTGGCCACAAGCTTGGCGGTAATCGGCTCGCGCCCCGTGGTTTTCTTCTCCTGACGGGCGTAGCCATAGTAGGGGATGATCGCCGTGACGCGCGCCGCCGAGGCGCGGCGGAAGGCGTCAATCATCACGAGCAGTTCCATCAGGTGCTCGTTGACTGGGTAGCAGGTCGATTGCACGATATAGATGTCCCTGCCGCGGACGCTCTCCTGGATCTGCACATGACATTCGCCATCGGCAAAGCGGTGCAGCTCCCGCCGCCCCAGGGGGCGCCCCAGACAGCTTGCCACCGCTTGCGCCAGCTCCGGGGTCGCTGAGCCGCTGTAGATGTCCACATCAATCGGCGGGCCGCTCCGATTCGGCCTTCTCGCTGCCGCTGCGCTCTCTGTCATGAATGGTTTCCCCCCTCTTAGAAGCCACAGAACCACTGTGGCTGGCAATCCCCGCAGTGGTTACCCCTCTATTGTAGCATGTCTCGATAGCTATCAGCCAGCCTTCTTTTTCCTCCCGAATTGCAGAGATCGTGGACTATTCTTGCCAGACCAGCAAGCTGATGATCTTGCGATAAATGCCTTGACAACATGGCCATCTGTCCATTATCTTTTTGCATGATTGCTGGTATCGATCAATAAGAATAGGTCAATGCCTGAGTATTGCAACTGGTAGATAGCTAAAAGGCTCTGCCAGATCTACATGATTGTCGCTTTGCGGCTGTTGTTCAGCTAAGAAAAGGAGCAGGCTCCAGGGAAGATGCTGCCATGAGCCTGCTCCTGAGACGGCCCGTTCGGCAAAGACCGGATGCCGGCTGGTAGAGCTGCAAAACCGAGCGGAGCGCAGCAGCATGAGCCTGAGCTGGCCTGGCTGGGGGATGCCATTGTCTGCGGCTGTCTGCCTGTCTGTCTGCCTGTCCGCCTGGCTGGGGTGCCACCTTCCCAGGTTCTCGCTTTCATCTCAGACCCAGCTTTTGGGCCAGGGTAGACCATCCATGTGCCTGCTCGTCTGCTCGCTTGCCCTGCTGGACGCTGCATGGCAACAGTAGCCTGGGGCGTGGGTCATGCTCTGGTTTCGCTTCGTTTGGCTTCGCTTGTCCTGGATGCACTGGATGCACTTGGCCGTTTACTGCGACAGAGAAAGGAAGTTCTGCATGTCGTTGGATTCGCAGCAACCTGCTACCCCCCGGACAGCCGCGCAGTCGGCGGGAGAGGCTCCTCCCGTGGGCCTGCTGCGCAATCGTAATTTTCTCTTTTTGACCGGTGGCCAGATCATCTCCTATCTGGGAGATTTCATTTACAGTACAACCTTGCAGATCTGGGCCTATACGCTGGTGCCCAATGCTGCCTCGGTGAGTGGCATCTGGGCAGCGCAATATCTCCCTTATGTGCTGGTGGGGCCGATTGCCGGCGTCTTTGTCGATCGCTGGAATCGCCGTCGGATCATGATCGTTTCCGACCTGCTGCGCTGTTTTATTGCCCTGTGGCCCCTGTTGGTGCCGCCAGCGCTACGCTTGCCGGCCATCTATCTGGCGGTCTTCCTGATTGGCAGCCTGGGCCGCTTCTTCTCCCCGGCCCGCTCGGGGGTCATGCAAGTCATTCTGGCCGAGCAGGACCAGCCACGGGCGGCCTCGATTCTGCAGTCCAGCTTTGCCTTCGCCGTCGTTGCTGGTCCGAGTCTGGGAGCGGGTCTCTACTTTCTGGTTGGTCCCTACCTTGGGACCATTCTGAATGCCCTTTCCTTTCTGGTCTCGGCCCTCTGTATCCTGGCCATGCACGTCTCGGCTCAGGCCCTGCAGCCGGGCGCGCAGCG
Source organism: Thermogemmatispora aurantia (assembly GCF_008974285.1). GTDB lineage: Bacteria > Chloroflexota > Ktedonobacteria > Ktedonobacterales > Ktedonobacteraceae > Thermogemmatispora > Thermogemmatispora aurantia. Next base: position 153,716 of record NZ_BKZV01000009.1, read on the forward strand.
TCGGGCCGAGGCGGCGGCTGGCGAGGGTCGTACTGGGGCCGTGCGCGCGGTGCTGACCGAGCTAGTGGACGGCTTCCGCTTTGTCCTCGGCTCACGGGTCCTGGGCGTGGTGATGCTCCTGCTGGTGATCAACTGGTTTGGGGTGGGTGCCCTCAATGCCCTGGACATCGTCTTCATCAGCCAGCGTCTCCATGTCAGTCCTGAACTCTATGGGCCGATGGCCACCGGCAGTGGCGTTGGTCTCCTCATTGGCTCCCTCATCGCGGGGGTCTTGAGCAAGAAGCTCTCGCCGCGCTCCTTGCTGACTGGCAGTGTCTTTCTGACGGGCCTGGGCATTGTCGTCTTCGGCTTTCAGGTCTGGTTCCCCCTGGCCTTATTCTTCTACTGCCTCACGGGCCTGCTCCAGGGCGGCATCGAAGTCGGCTATATGGCGCTGGTCCTCATCAGCTCGCCGCGCACGCTCATCGGGCGTGTCGAGGCTGTTATCCAGACCAGCATGTTTATTGCCAGTGTGCTCTCGATCGCCCTCGGGGGCTATCTTGCTCAATTCATTCCGGTGTATATTCTGTTTATTGTGGGAGGCTGGCTGACGGTGCTGGCCGGTCTTATCGGCTGGTTCGGGTTGCCAGCCAGAATCGAGCCTGTTGCAGCCTCGCCGGCCTCGACAGAGGCGGGCCCCGAGCAGCCGGCGCAGGCCTGATGTTGAGGGAGGCAAAGGAAGACTATGTCCGACCCACGTGTGCAGCGCATGGCGCGCGTTCTCGTCCACCATTCCCTGGAATTGCGCCGGGGAGATCGTCTGGCGATTCTCGCCACTCCCCTGGCGGCGCCTCTCATCCGCGAAGTTGTGCGGGAAGCGGTGCGTGCCGGGGCCCATGTTTCCCCTCTCTTGCAGTTGCCAGGTCTCTCTGAAATCATCCTCAAAGAGGCCAGCGAAGAGCAGCTGACCTTTGTGTCGCCGTTGCTGCGTTTGATCTGGGAGGAGTATGAAGCCCTCCTCGATATCGAGTCAGAGGAAAACACCGCGGAGCTGAGCGGCGTCGATCCGGCTCGTCTGGCGCTCGCACAGCAAGCTAGCAGAGAAATGCGTGAGATCCTGATGAAGCGCACCCAACCTGGTCAGCGCCATGATCCGCAGTCGCTGCGTTGGGCTGCGACCATGTTCCCGACGCCCGCCTATGCTCAGAACACGGGCATGTCCCTGAGCGATTTCGAGGATTTCCTCTACAGTGCCTGCTTTCTGGATGATGAGGACCCGGTGGCGCGCTGGGCGGAGCTGCACCAGCAGCAAGAGCGCCTGGTGGAGTGGCTCAGCACGCGTGAGGAAGCCAACGTGGAGCTGCGTGGGCCGGACGTCGAGCTGACCCTCTCCTATAAGGGACGACGCTTTGTCAGCGACGATGGCCGCTACAATCTGCCCGGCGGGGAGATCTTCACCAGTCCGCTAGAGACCTCGGCCAACGGTTGGATTCGCTTCCGTTTTCCCTGCAGCGCGCAGGGAGTGTCGGTCGAAGATGTGCGCCTCCGCCTGGAAAACGGTGTCGTGGTTGAGGCCCAGGCGGCCCACGGTCAGCTGTATCTGGATCGCATGCTGGCCATCGATGAGGGGGCGCGCCGGCTGGGAGAATTCGCTATTGGCAATAACTACCGCGTTCAGCGCATTACCAAGCATCCGCTCTTTGATGAGAAATTTGGGGGGACCATCCACCTGGCGCTGGGGGCCTCCTATCCCGAGACGGGCGGCGGCAATCAGTCGGCTATCCACTGGGACCTGGTATGTGATATGCGCCAGGAGAGTGAGATTCGTGTCGATGGCCTGCTCTTCTACAAGGATGGCCACTTTGTGGTCTAATCGGCACGGCTGCTAGCCGGCCTGGCCAGCTTCCTTCCGGGTCCACTGACGCTGTGACGAAGAGCTCGCCGGGCGAACAAAACAGGCAGGGTGGCAATCGACGCCGGCTCTCGCGTGCGAGCCTGCAGCGCGAGGCGGCGGAGCCACCCTGCTGTGCTCTCCCTGTTCGCTAGAAGGGCGTAAGCCTGGGCTGCTGCAGCGGCCAGGCTGCTGACGCCCTCTTGCTCAGAGCATTGGGCGCACCGATAGAATCTTGTAAGTTGTCACGCCACCCGGCGTCGAAACACTCACGACGTCGCCCGCCTTATGGCCGAGCAGAGCCTTGCCGACCGGAGACTGGTCGGAGATCAAACCGGACTTGGGATCGGCTTCGTAGGTCTCTACGATCTTGAATGTGCGTGTTGCGCCGCTCTCTGTCTCAACCTCTACCTGCATACCGATACGCACGACCGGAGGACCCTGGAGATCGCTGTGCATATCGGCAGTCATGATCTCGGAAGAGGCCAGCAACTTCTCCAGCTCCAGAATCTCGCCTTCTACCGCAGCCTGCTGGCGCTTGGCCTCCTCGTAGGCGCCGCTTTCGCTGATGTCGCCGGCTTCCTTGGCGTCGTGAATAAAGTCAGCGACCTCCTGGCGCTTGACCGTGCGCAGGTATTCCAGGCGCTCTTTCTTCTTGCGATATCCTTCAGGGGTTAGAAAGTAGACCTTGCGCTCGGGTGTTACATCGCTCTGTCCACCAATACTCATATGTAGACTCCTACTCCTCTCTGGTCTTAAGGCTCGTGATCGAAGCGTGATTCGTTCGCGGTTGCCTCTCCCAGATCTTCGCGATCGCTAGCTCTAGCTTGTCATCGGTCCGGTCCGTTTGAACGCTTCTCTGGCTGGTCCTCACAGTCAGGCTGAGGACCGCTGCGGCTCGACGGGTGCCTCGCCTGCTCTGGGCGCGACTGGGCGGCCTTTCGGTCCCTTTGATGGAATGGCATCCTGGCGGCTCACCCCTCACTATGGCCGGTTGCTCGGTGCAACGCAGCGTGCTTGGGCCGGGAGGCCCGGGGTGTCCCGGATGCCTGCTTTTCTTGCCCTTGTCTGGCCCTGGCCATTGCCAGGTGCCACGGCGTGGATGGCTGCCTGGGGCTGGGAGTGTCAGAAGGCGAATCCGTAGCCCCTCCCACCAGACAGCCCCGGTGGGTTGCTAAAACCGGGGAAGAGAACAGGCATGCTTCTGTTGCAAGTGATCGCTGGGCCACGCTTTACTTGGGCGCGACTCGGCGATCATGATCCACTGCGCATGCATCCGTGCAGAGTTTGGGGCAATACTGCCACGTGGTTATCCGTCAGGGTTCCCTCAAGAGCTGCTCAGCGCGCAGCAGGCGCTACGCCAGGTGCGCAACACATGACAGAGATTATACGGTCTCAAAAACCGGACGTCAAGTCAAATCAGGTAGCCATTTTTGCTATGGTGTTATGCTGGCCAGGCCAGGGTCTGTTCGTCCTGGTACGCTCCAGCCCAAGGCAACGCAACAGCGCACCAGGCCGGCACATGACCCATGAGGTGACCGCTATCCGGCTTCTCGCCTGGCTTCCTTCCCTCGCTGCTGTGGCCTCCCTTCTTAAGGTTAAAACGACGAACAGGGCTGATTCTGTTCCGCACACCCGCGGCGGGGCGAAGGCTCTTCCTTCAAAGGCGACGGGCGGTCTACCTCTACCAGTCTGCGCTTCGCTCCGCGGCCTGGGCTGATCAGCGACGAACGATGCGATACATACGTGCGCCGCAGCGCGCACAGGTACCTTGCAGGGCCGGGCGCCCGTTCTTCAGGGTTGTTTCTGATACAGCGAGCATCGGACTTTTCTGCCTGCATCTGACGCAATACGCTTCAAGAGCAGGCTCTGACTCGGCTGCTAACTGGTGCTGGGTCTGCGCCACCACAGATGCGGGTGCGGACTGCGCCGGCTCGCTCTCGATAGTCTGGAACGCCTCTTGAGCCTCGCCGGTGTCAGAGGCCGCTGTGGGGACCTCCTCTGTCTGCGTCGCGAGAGCCGGCCAGCTGCTCAGGCGAGCGCTAATCAACGCCGCGACCTGGCGATCGACTGTGCAGTCCCGGGTCTCGATCCAAAGCTGCTCGACCGCCACCGGGTCCTGAAGCCCGGGCCAGCCGTGGGCCTTGCTCCCCTCCGAGTCGGCCTGCACGAGCAAGACGGGGCAGGGGAAAGAGTTCGCCGGGGGCCGGGCGCTGTCCGTCTCTAGACGGAGCCGATCAGCCAGCCAGGCTCGTACGGCGTGTTCCGCGCCGAACTGGTGGGTCGTGGCATAGCTATAGTCCAGATCGCTCTGTCTCTGCCCCGGCGCCGAGAGAGCACGTAAGGCGAGCCGCGTCGTCAGCAAGCAATAGGTGAGCGACCCCAGCAGCGGAGTGCGAGCTAGGAAAGCAAGCAGCGATCTGAGCCAGGGGAAGCGTTCCCGCCAGCATTCCGCCTCATGCTCTGGCCAGAGCATGACCAGGCCGCGGCACAACTCAGGCTCGCGCCTGGCCACGTCCAGTGCGTGCTGGCAGCTGATCCCCTGAGCGATGAGTAGCGCTGGCTGCCCGACTACCTCGCGCAGGAAATCGCTCAGCAGCTCAACATAGAGCGGGCCATTATAGGGGAGGGCAGGCCGATCAGAGAGGCCAAAACCCAGCAGGTCAGGAGCGTAGACCCGATAGTGTTCTCCCAGGAAGGCCGCCAGCTCGCGCAGCTCATAGGCAGAGGCTGCCAGCCCGGGCGCGTGCCAGAGCACTAGCGGCGGCCCTTGCTCGGGACCGGCCAGCTTGTAGAAAATGTAGCCGTGTCGCCAGCGGTAGAGCCGTGCCTGACCCGGCAGCGCGCTCTCTAGCAGCTGTGGTGTCAGGAGGCGGTGCCAGATAATGGTCAGGGCTGCCCCCAGGCCCGCTAGCAGGCTGGCGAAGGCGCTCAGGCGCAGCAGCCATTTCAGGCGGGGCAAAGCGTTCTTCATGGGTGAGACGCAGACCTCCTCGCTGAGTAGTATAGCATGAGAGACGAGGAGGCGCTACTTCACGGAGCGCCGGCGGGAGACCCTCGTCAGAGCATCACCGGCTGCATAGCGAAGCGAGTGGCTACGGCGCTGACGGGCAATGATGGCCAACCCAAGAGCGCGCCAGGGCCCGAGGATGCGTGGAAGGTGAAGGCGGCCTTCTTCGCTGAGTAGTATAGCATGGTAGGTGAGTTGACGCCGCACCACCGAGCAACTACAATACGCGCACATAATGAATAATAGAGATACATTTTTATACAAATGGGCACAGCCCAGGGAGAAAGTATGCGCGTGATTCATGAACTGTGGGAGATGACTGAGACGGCGCGTGGCTGGCTGTCTGGAGGAACCGTAGCCCTCGTTCCAACGCAGGGCAGTCTGCACCCGGGGCATCTGGCTCTCATCGAGGCAGCCAGGCGGGAATGTGAGATCTGTGTCGTCAGCTTCTTTGCCGATCCTCTCCAGTTCACCTCGCCCGAAGAGCTGGCACGCCATGCGCACGAGCAAGGGGGCAGCGAGCATAAGCTGCGGCTGCTGGAGCGGCTGGGGGTTGATGTGGTCTTTGCTCCGGAACGCGAGGCCATGTATCCGGCGGACTTTGCCACCTATGTTACTCCTGCTGGGGTGTTGGCCGAGTGCCTCGAGGCTCGGCTCTATCCACAGCGTTTGCAGGCCATGGCCACCACTGCTTGCAAGCTGCTGCTGCTCGTCCGTCCAGATATCGCCTACGTATTGCGCAACGAGGTGTATACGGTTGCACTCATGCGTCGCCTGGTGCGCGACCTCAATATCGACGTGAATATCTCTGTCCTGCCTGAGCAACGAGACGCCGGGGGGCTGGCGTATAGTGAAAATTATTCTCTGTTAACTGCGGATGAGCGCCTTGTTGCTCGTGTCGTCTACAGCTCCTTATTAACCGGTTTGGGATTGTTGCTTGCTGGCGAGCGGCGACCAGAGGCGGTCACTCAGGCGATGGAGCAGGTGATCAAGGCGGAGCCTCTGGCGACGCTGGAGTATGTCGCGCTGTGCGATCCAGATTCACTGGCGGCTCTGGCTGGGATTGAGGACCGAGCGCTCCTTCTGGCTGCGGTCCGTATCGGCGGCGTCCGTCTCCTTGATAGTCTGCTCTGGTCGCAGGAGCGGCCAGCCGCCGGCTAGGGTCAACTGCGGTCTTGTGCTGCTGTCTCTTGCCAGGATGAAATCAAGAAAGTCATCCTCCTGCGGGGCCCGGCCCCTCCTATCCAGGCCAGTCCAGGCCAGAGCGCCATGTGGGGGGCTGTAGGAGCGATTCTGGTCTGCTCCGCCGGGCTACGGTCCGATCCGGTCTGGGCCTGGAATCTCCTGAGGTAGGAACCTGGGACCCTTGCGCTCGCCTGGCCATGTGGTGCTGGCTTGTTCTCCGCGAGAGACGTCCCAGAAAAGGAGTAAGCGAGTAGATGCGCGCAAGAGCGCGAGAGGAGAGCAGAAAGGGCTTCTAGCGGAGCGGGCTGGCTGGAATCCGGCGGACATTGTGGCCTATAATAAGGGCGCGCTACGACGCGCCGTCAACAGGTGCTAGCTAGCTCCGACTTCACCGAGTCAACGAAGGAGGCTCCTATGCCGCTTACCGCTGATCAACCCATTTTTATCGCGCTCAGGCTAGTGCTCGTGGCCATCATCGGCTATCTCTGGGGGTCGCTGCCGCCAGGCTACTGGATGGGCAAGATCCTGCGCGGACGTGACTTTGATATTCGGAACTATGGCAGCCACAAGACGGGGGCGACCAATGTCAACCGCGTCCTCGGACTGGGGCCGGCCATCATTGTCATGATTCTCGACCTGTCCAAAGGTATTTTGCCGATGCTGTTGGCCGTCTATGTGCCCTTCTTTTATGTGCTGGGCTGGGGGCCCCTGCTGGCTGGATTAGCGGCACTGATTGGCCATCGCCACCCCATCTTTATTGGCTTCCAGGGTGGCAGAGGCGTCCTCACTGGGGCCGGCTCATTGCTTTTCGTTGCTCCCCCTGTCTCCTTCCTTATCTTTGGCATCGGGGCGGTCTTTACCATTAGCACTATTGCTCTCTCCCGCTATGTCTCCCTTGGCTCCCTGGTGGGCTGTGTCACGGTCATGATCTGTGGCGTTGTCTTCGGCCTTCTCGGCTGGCTTCCGGTGCCGGCCATGCTTTTCATGATTGTGGCCCCTCTGCTCGTGATCATCTTCCACTCTGACAACATTGAACGGCTTCTGGCCGGGAAAGAGCGCAAGCTCGGGCAGAAGGAGGTGGTGGCCTCGCCCGGTGGGGCGGCTTCCTCTCGCTGAGCTAACGGGCAAGTCAGCGAGCGACGCTGAAGGAAGGCCGGAGGCCTGAGTCTCTGGCAGCGATCCCAGCCAGTTCGGTCCATGCTGTGCTGTGAGCTGCGGCGCAGAGAAGGCTCCGCACTAGGCGCTCAGGTGATCCTTTTTACCCTGCAGGAGCGGCAAGGCGCGCAGCACGTACTCTACTCCTGACATGATTGTCCAGAAGGTGGCCAACACAAGAGCGATATCTGCCAGCAAATGGAGCAGGCTGCTCGGACTCCAGGCCACAGGCGAGAGCGTCAACACGGGAGTGGGAAAGAGCGCCAGGCGAGGATCGCCCAGTCCGTGGGCCAGGAGGATACCGCCGATGGCGAGCAAAGTGATAAAGGTTTTTTGCTTTCCCCAGCGTCCTGCAGCGATCACAGTACCTTGGGCTGCGGCCATGGAGCGCAGACCTGTGACCAGAAATTCGCGGGCGACAATGATCACGACGATCCAGGCTGGCACCAGCCCGATCTGCACCAGGGCGATGAGGATGCTTGAAACAAAAACCTTGTCAGCTGTCAGATCGAGGAAAACGCCTAGCGATGAGACCAGATGATAGCGGCGCGCCAGGTAACCGTCGAGCAGGTCAGTGATGGAAGCCAGCACAAAGAAAACTGTGGCCACGAAAAAAGCCCAGTGCTGATTGAGCAGCACCAGGATGAAGATGAGCAAAGTGCTGGCAATCCGGCTGAGGCTCAGTAGATTGGGAACATGCTGCATAATCCAGCGGTCTCCTTACGGCGTTGGGTACTCACATTATAAGCAAAGTGCTGACGCTTGGGTAGAGCGCAGCTCACGACTGCCTCTGCTTGCAAGCAAACGGGGAGTGCTGGCGTCGCCGTGGCCCTGACCACAGGGGTAAGCAACGCCAGCCTGGGCCAGTTCGCCGGGCGCCTGGCTTCCATCCTCTGCATCCTTCCTTTGTGTGTGCCCCGCCGCCGTCTCCCTGCTAGCGAGGCGAGTACCCAGGTAAGGTAGCAGGAGCAGGCGCCTCTTGAGGAGACCGCCGGACGAGCGAGCAGCATGTGCTGACCCGGGTCTACGTTAACAGCTTTGTGCGGGCATAGCAGCTAGATAGCTATATTAGGAGATATTGTGCGCCCTCAGCCGAGCGCCTTGGCCAATGAGCTAAGCGCACACTGAAGGGTGCTGCAGCCAGGCTGGTCCCGGCTAGACCAGGAAGCGTCAGGCCAAGCCAAGCCCTGACCTGACTTGCTTGTCAGCCAACCACCAGCCAGGGAGAGGGCGGAAGTGTCCCTTGCCCTTGACTTCCCCTATGGACGTCCTTTTGTCAATTGACCCGCTTGACCAGGATGCTTGATGCTTCCATCTGCCCGCTAGACAGAGAGCCAGACTGGACGTCACATCAGGAACGCTACGGAATCAGGTTGACCTCGGCATTCAATGCCAGAGCAAAACGAGTCAGCAGGGTCGCCGTTGCCTCGACATCCTCCAGAGAGACGACCTCGGAGCCTGTATGCAGATAGCGACAAGGAATGTTGACCAGACCTGTTGCTACCCCGCTACGGCTCACCTGGAGCAGATCCACGTCGGTCGACGTTCGGCCTGGAGTAGGATCGAGTTGATAGCGCAGCCCAGCCTCGCGGGCCGCCTGCACCAATAGCTCATAGACGCGTGGATTCACGTGGGCTCCGATCGTCAGCGCTGGACCGGCTCCGAGCCGGACATCTCCAATCTCCTGCTTGGAAGTCTGGGGATGATCAGCTGTTGGCATCACATCGACCACGATAGCCAGCTCCGGCTGCACTTTGTAAGCGCTGGTACGTACGCCGCGGAAGCCAATTTCCTCCTGCACTGCCGAAACCACGTAGAGGGCGGCCTGCAGCTGCTCGCGCTGCGCAGAGACCTGGCGCAGTGTCTCTAACACCGCATAGAGGCCGGCCTTATCGTCCAGACCGCGCGCCGTTACCAGCCGACCACGCAGCGGTTGGAGTCGAGCCGCTCGAGTGGCCACTGTCCCAGGAGGGGCGATTTCCTCGGCCTCCTTCTTACTGCTTGCCCCGATATCGATCCAGAGCTGTTTCAGGGAGGGGGCCTTGCCTCGCTCCTCTTCCTCTTGCAGATGAATCGGCTTCACCCCGATGACGCCAGGGACGGGGCCTGAAGCCGTATGGAGCAGCACCCGTTCGCCGGGCAGCGTTGCTGGATCGAAGCTTCCGATCGGGGCGAAATACAGAAAGCCCTGCTCATCGATATAACGCACCATCAGGCCCAGCTCGTCACAGTGGGCCGTCAGCATCAGGCGAGGGCGGCCTTCGGGGCGCAAGGCTGCGATCACATTCCCATGCCCGTCGGTGGTCACCTGATCAGCATAGCGGGCGCACTCGCGGCGCACCACCTCCTGAACGGGTTGTTCAAAACCCGAGGGACTGGGACGCTCAATCAGCTCTTCGAGCAGAGAGAGGTGAGACTCTTCTTCCATACAAGCAGACTCCATTGCAAACAGCAGTGAAAAACGGCAAAAGCAGAAGAGAACACACAGAACAGAAATGAAAGCGCCTGGCGCTTTACAGCTACCAGGCGCCTGGACCTTGGGCGAAGCGAATAGACCGCGCGACGAGGGCGCGGGTTAGTGGCGAGAGGGCAGCGCTCAGCACAGCAACACGGACCTCCCTGACCTTTTCTTCCCTGCTTGATGTCAACGCACGAACTGCTTCAGCACCTCTTCCACCTCGGGGTGGGAGCGGTTAAGGCGGAGATCCTCGGCTCCGCTGGCATCGGTCTGGACCAGCAAGATACCTCGCTGGATGCAGGTATGAAGCAACTCGCGCGCCGATTCGCGTGTCAGGCGACCGCGGAAGCGGTTCTTCGGATTCAGCGGATCGCCGATGAAATTCGCCACACCCATGACTGTGCGCCAGGACCAGTTGCGATCGATGTAATCGAGGAACTGCAAGAATTGCGGGTCCAGCACATCGATCGGCGGTTGCGGATTCACTGCCGGCATGTGGGGGTTCGTCCCCGGGTGCACGGCAGGCATGTGACCCGTGCTGCCCGATGAGACAGCAGGGACATAGCCACTGCCAGTATTCGTCGACGAGGCCGAAGCGATGCCCGGGACCAGAGGAACAAACTGGTTGGCGCTGCTAATCAGATCCCGGCTGACGGTTCCCGGTATCCCAACAACAATCACCGTTTTATTTAGACGTAACTTCAGGCGAGCGCAGATGCGGGTAAAATCCTTATCGCCCGTCATCAGGACAAAAGTAGAGATCGAGGGGCGGTCGAAGACCGTCTCGATGATATCCATCAGCATATTCAGATCGACGGTACTCTGGACGATCGTACTTTGCACGATCGCGTTGGTGCCGGGCCCAATGGCAGGCAAGTGGCCAGTACCGCCGCTATGCTGCTGATGGGAATATCCCAGAGGACCAGACCCAGAGCCGCCATGATGGTGGGAGAGGGGGCCGCTGGGGGGCTGGCCGTGGGGGTAACTATAGGGGAGGCCCTGGCGAGGTACCTGTTGATAAGCGGTATCCTCCTCACCGGGAGAGCGGATCTCCGTATCCTGGCGCGGCCCTTGATCCTGCTGATAGCCGGACCAGCCGTTCTCTTGGTTGGGCTGCACTGCGGGGAAGGGGCCTGTATAGCCACTGTGGGTAGTGCCTCCCGCAGACCACTGGCGCTGATACGGACCTTCAGAAGCGTAGCCTGGCACTCCGAGCGCGCCTGTTGAGGGATTCCCTGGAGGATAATGAATCGTCCCAATGCGGATACGGTCACGCTGCTTGGCCGGGCAATCTACGCGGTCAATCATCGCCGCAGTCAGGCTGCCCTTGAACAGCTCCGGCTGACGCGACCAGTCCGCATAAGCGCGGGCCACCATGACAGTTCCATAACGGCGGGCGACGGCAATCAGCTCCTGCGGATCAGGCTCTCGCCGCTGGATATTCAGCATACTGTAGCGAATGTTCTCAAAGTCAATGAATAAAGCGATCTCTTCTGGCACAATCTTCTCCTCTCATGGGGAGAAACCGCGCAGACCAGGATTGCTGATTGTTCAGGTGCTCGGATTGCCTGCTATGCAATCCTACAACTATGAGCATATCATACTTTATTGGCGAAGTCGAGTGGTCTGCGCTTTACTTTTCAGAACTACTTATGATATAGTCTCTCATTAAGATAGCTACCGGACAGCTTATCAGAGGGTGAAGAGCAAATACTAAGGCATCGTTGGCATGCGATCACCTCGATCTGATCGACCTGCGTTGGTCAGTGTTCTCGCTCCTGTTGGTTGGCCGCACCTCTTTGCTAGAGAGCCGCTCTGCTCGCCACTTCCACCGGATCAGGCGAGAGCAATCAAGCAGCGGCGGTGGCTGATGTTGAGGGCCGCCCCACCACTGAGCGAGCGGCTGCCTGTTAAGAGCCAGCCTGATAGCGCGGTCAAGGGCCGGAGCGGGCAAAACAGGATGCTCTTCCCAGACTCTGATCGAGGCGGGAGAGACTTGGCTTGCCCTGCGAACCGCGTGCTGTTCGTCTCCGCCCATCACCGGAATGGGAAAGCAGCAAGCGGTCGGTCGTGTTGGCCGACTCCGAATCTCTGTCTCTTCTGCTTTTAGCCTGCGCCTGGCACGGTGGTATCCAAGCTGCTGGCAAACGAGCAGACGCTGACCTGCCCATCAATAATAGCAGCCGAGAGGTCAGGTGAAAACAAGCGTGCACAAAACCAGCTCGCTAACCCTGTGGTCGAGATCCCCTCTCGGCTCTAGGCAGCTCGGCGGCTTACAGGCCGCTGTGCGGGCGAGGCAGATTGGTATCCTTCTTCTCGCTTAGCGAGCTGACCGCAGCCTCTTTTCTCGACCAGCCTCTGTGCCTGATAGAGCGGGCTAGGTGCGGGGTACAGGCGGCAGCCAGGCCATTTGCTCCAGGCCGGCTATCTATGGTACAGCGTAGCATCTCCTGCTCGGCGGCTCTTGTGTGCTCTGCCGACCCGCCCGGACAGATTAACCGGGGTAGGCCCGGGCGTGGAAAACCGCGAGCGACGAGGGCGTTGCGTGCCAGTACTGCCAGCCGGTGAGCTTCCTTGATACACAAGAACCGGGGACACTCCCCGGTTCCTCCGGTGAACGCTATTCAGATACTAGCGAGAAATACCAACCAACTCGCGGTCATGTTCTGTCAAGAAGCGGCGCAACAGCCCCTCCACCTCTGCTGTTTGCGGCAGCTCCCGCCCATTCTCTTGCTCTTCTACGCGCGTTAGCAGTTCGTAGAGGCCGGGGATATCGTAACGCAGCTGGACCTGGAGCTGACCGTTGCTATTATAGCCCTCGACGAAGAGGCCATCCTCCTCCTCGCGGAGAGCGATGCTTTTCACCCCGATCTGGTCCAGCACCTGGCCTACGGCGTAGAGGATACGCGCGTAGCTGAAAGTGGTCGGCATTGATCCCTCCCTAAGATAGTGGCAATATGGGAAACCTGTAGCGCACAGATTGACGGCGCTGTCACTGTATACATCAAGACAGGTCAGAAAGTTTCTCCACTGCTCTTGGTTAGTCTATCATATCGTTGCAACGGACGTCAAGGTAGTGAGCGGAGAGGCGCCCGGCTCCCTGGCTGCCTGGTGGTAAGCCAAGGGAGGGGATGGGAGCCGGGCAGCTCTCTCCTTTGACTATGCGGTAGCCAGGGAGAGCTAACGTCGGCCAAGCGAGCCATTGGCAACTTCGCGTGTAGCCCAGACGCCTGTATCGCTGACTGAGTTCTTGAGATGATTGGCCTGTCCAGCTCCGTTCCCATTGGCATTGAGGATCTCCAGAGCCTTCAGGCGCCAAAAACGAGCACTGGCAGGGCGTTTCAGGGCGAGGTACTGGGCCAGAGCCTCATCGGTGATGGAGGGGTTCGACTTCAAGACCTCGATCGTCATTTGGAGCTTATCGGGGTTGCCCTCAGCCGAGGCGGCCAGCATAGCTGGGTTGGTGTTCTGCTCGCCATGGGGGCCTTCGTTGCCCACTGCCACAATCTGGCCGGTGATCGGACGCGAGAGATCTTGACTGCTTTCGCGCACTGTCCCATTGCCTGCGGCGCTGGCAACTGGGGCCACCTCGGTTGTGCGCTCCTGATTGACAATCGGCAGCAGGCTGGCGGGGTTCAGCCGCGAGCCGGTCGTCAGAGCGCGGCGCAGGGTTGACATGGGGAGTTGAACCTGTTTGGCAAGCTCGGAGAGCGCCGTCAGCTGCTGCTGCCGCGCCTTCTTCTCCTCCGCCTCCGTCTCGCTGATGGTCTCAGCCATCATAGTATAGACGATGCCCAGCAGCGGGAAGGCACTGGCCATGAAGGGGAAAACGTTGGTCAGCCAGGGCGCTGCGTGCTCCGCCGCGCTCAGCATCTGTGGGCTGTGAAACTGCTTGGCATAGGCCCAGTTTACCGCCCATGAGAAGCCTGTGCAGATAATAATGAGAAGCCAATGCTGCCAGACTGCCTTAGGGGTCCGATAGCGCCGATAACGCTGAAAGGCCGTCCAGGACAGCAGATAAATGGTAACGTCAATGCTGATCGCTATAGCATAGCTTACACCCCACCACCAGATCCCCTCTGGACCCGATGATGGCTCAAACGATGCAAAGAAGTAAGCAACATGTGGAATAGAGGCCGCCAGGAATACGGCGAATGCTATCCAGAAAAAATATTTCATCAAAGAGACTCCCCTTCCGCAATGATATGGTGACCCCTCGTACTATCACGTAGCAAAGCGTACGTCAGCGCAAAGAAATCCGTCAATCCTCTCTGGGAGATTCTGGCTAATTTTCATTTCTTCCCCGAAGCTCAAAAGCTGAGGTATTGACAAACCCCCTCCCCCTGTGTCATAGTATGCAGGCACCGCACCGCGGCCCGGCTTCAACAAGTCGGCCTGGTGACGACTGGATGAGGGAGGATCAGGGATCAAAGCATCGTCCGGCATTCGGGCGGATGCGCAAGCCAATACAATAGCCCTTCCGCTTCCGGTGACCCAGTCAGACGATCTGGTCCCAGTACCCTCTTGACAAGAGTCGCCTGGTGTGGAATACTTAAAGACGCCGCAAGTACTGCGGCCCAGCCGCACGGCCCCAGTGGTTGAGCCAGGGAACTAGCCGGCTGGCTGGCAGCGGATGCTCTCTCTGCAGAAGACAGCTGAGATCGCAGTGTCCGCTCAGATGTGCGGTCACCCTCGCTTGACCGGTCACTCGCCTGCCCTGTTATAAGCAGGCTGGACAAGTCGCCGGCCCACGCGGGATGACTGCGGCGCTGGCTCAAGCGCCACGCTAATGATGCACCTTGACAACTGAATCGCGTTAGTGATACTTGCTTCAATTTTGCTGAGAGCCTGAAAAGCAGACAGCATGTCTGCAGGCCGAGTGCAACGCGACAGAGCTAACATAGAACGTTGTGCTGCGGTGTCATAGGATGACGCACAAGCGAGAAGCGTGCGCGGGGGATGCCTAGGCGCTGAAGGCCGAAGAAGGACGCGGCGAGCGGCGAAACGTTCAGGGGGAGCTGCTGGCAAGCGATGATCCCTGAGTATCCGAATGGGGCAACCCCTCCGGCGTGATGGCCGGAGATCGGCG
>NZ_BKZV01000010.1 GCF_008974285.1 Thermogemmatispora aurantia
CCGCTGGGCGAACCCCTCAGCAGAGGGGAGGCAGGCGTCGAGGGTGGGGTCGGTGATTGGGGTGAAGTCGTAACAAGGTAGCCGTACCGGAAGGTGCGGCTGGATCACCTCCTTTCTAGGGAGTCGACTGGAGGATACTGCAGCAGGCAGTAAGAACGCGGAGCCGTCACGATAGAGGCTAGAGCCTCTCCTGTGAATCTTGTTGAGATGCAGATGCATCCGCTCGATTGCTCTGGCTCCGTCTCTGCCGGTGCTCATACCTCCTCTCCCAGGTCGATCCTGTCACTCGACTCGGTGCTCCGGCTTCTCCTCTCTGCGAAGTCGGAAATCCGCTGAAAAACCCTCTTGTCAGAAACACTGACAGGTGGTAAAATAATAAGCGGTGATCGGGTGGCAGCAATGCAGAGAGTACCACTTGCCATAAGGCTGATGCCTGGCAGGTCGGTCGTCACAAACTCGCCTTATCACTCTCCAGGTGTTCGGGTCACCCGGCACCCGTCACGGTGATCTCACCAGTCCTTATTGTGGGCTATTAGCTCAGGTGGTTAGAGCGCAGTCCTGATAAGACTGAGGTCCCTGGTTCGAGTCCAGGATGGCCCACCCACCCGCACAGGGGGATGTAGCTTAGTTGGTAGAGCGCTGCCTTTGCACGGCAGAGGTCAGGGGTTCGAGTCCCCTCATCTCCACCTGAGGGGGTGCCGGTTCTCTAGCGGATGAACTGGCTCGCTCAATTGCCCGCCTGTCCATGCAGGTGGGGCGGTGACTATAGCGGAAGGGAAACACCCGTTCCCATCCCGAACACGGAAGTTAAGCCTTCCAGCCCCGATGATACTGCGGGGGAAGCCCCGTGGGAAAGTAGGACGTTGCCGCCCCACCTGCCTGGATGGGCGCTTTTTTATGTCCCTCCTCCTGCTCCCTTCCTTCCCTATCTTCAGACAAAAGATAATGATAGACACCTACGCTGCGCTTCGCCTATAATAGATTCTGAACCCATGATGAAGGCGTTCTCTCTGCTGCCCCAGCTTGTGGCTGCCATGAAGTCGCTGACGCTGGCTGGTTGCAGATCGCCTTGCTCGCTATCCTCTCTGCCTGGGAGCTTGTTTGACTTGGGGGACTTGTGTGATGAAGCCCTGGAAGCTGTTGACACGCCTCGCTGTGGCTGTTTTCCTCGTGTTGGTCATTGTGGCGATCTTTGGCCCTAACTTGGCCGATTTTGCCAGGGGCCTCCTTGGCAATGTGGGCAAGCCTTTCTCTAACACTCTGTCCTTGTCTTCCTCCAACATCCAGGCTCACCTGGTCCATTCTCCTGATCCGACAGATGCCTCGGCTCCCTCCCCTTCTCACCTGCAAATCGCTGTCCAGGGCCTTAAGCCTTCTACCACTTATTACCTGACCATTGATGAGGACAGCTGTGGCGGCCCCACTCTGCTTTTAGTCGGCTCGCTGACGACTGACGACGTGGGAACCGCCCTCAAGGATTTCTCGCTCAATCTCAGCGATCCTGCGGGCCTGGCCTCGCGCAAGCTGTGGCTCAATTTCCATCGCGGCGACTTCAACGGCACAAGCAGCGCCTGCTCACCTATCGATACCTCACTGCTGCATTAGAGGCTCGTCGGCTTCGGCTGCGGTTGGCCACGGTCAGTGCTGCTCGCGGGATGGGACTCTGCGCCTCATGATGAGCACCTTGAAGTTGCCCAGTCCCGCAGGATCGGTCAGGGCCAGGACTTGTTGACGCAGGTTATACCAGCGCAGCAGAGCAATCTGCCCCTGATCCGTAGCTCGCTCTTGATCCGCTGCCGTGAAGTGGGTGCGACGAAGCTGTTCGAGTTCCTCGAAAATGCCCATGCGTTCTAGCCAAGCGCGCTGCGTAGTGAAGAGACGTAGACGAAGACCGTGACGACGCCCTTCGTCAATCAGCGCACTGAAGTTGACATGGGCTGTGATGTCCTGCTCCCCGGGCCTCGCCAGGGGCTGCTCGTTGATGCGGTGTTTGTGGTAGCAGAGCAGGGTCCCTCGGCGCCGTGCGCGGCTGTAGAGGCGAGACGCCCGGTCTCCGTAGTCGATTACAAGCAGGAAGCCCTGCCGCAGCAACAGGGCTTGCAGTTCTACCCAGCGCAGGGCCTCCAGGTTGATCTCTGCCCGCCAACCATCGGGAAAGCTGCGCCAGCGAATGCAATAGCGGTCGAGATAGGTAACCACTTCCGGAGCTGACGGGACGGCGATCTCCCGCAATCGGCCTTTATCGAGACCCACATAGATCTCGTAAAGCTGCCCCTGGTGTACTTCGACGAGGTGGACCGGAAAAGCGTCGACTAGCTCGTTGGCCAGAATAATATGAGGGGCCCCGTCTTTCTCACTGAGCTGCTGCAGCGCCGTGGCAGACAGCACGTCTTCCCCATGATGAAGATCCAGGCTTCGATAGCTAAGGGCCGCGGCAAACTCTGGCTGCTCTTGCTCTGCCCAGTCATGAACCCCTGTCTCTAACTCGCCTCGCCCGGCTCCCTGCTCCCAGACGCGGAAGGGCTGCGGATGGCCTAGCTCCTCCCACATCTGGAAGAGTTGACGCCCCAGGCAGTGGGCGAAGAAGTACCCGAGGTCGCCGCTCGTGAAGTAATCCCCAGACCAGCCGATACGTGGAGCGCCGGCTGTATAGTAACCGCTCTCTGGATCGTAGAGCGCCATGCGCATATATTCGGCGAAGGGCAGCGGCCCCTCGCGCTCGATGCGGGCGATCAGTCTCTGTTCAAGGAGAGAACTCGTGGCCATCAGTGCATTCCTGTCCTGGGAACAGCTTGATGAAGGGCTGGTGAGCTGCGTCTGGAAGGAGGCTAAATAAGCGCTTGTCGCTGTCAATAAGCTGACGCCCGGATCTGTGGCTGATGAGCCAGGCCAGCCGCCGCTAGGGACGAGCGGAGGTGGTGAAAAAGTGCATGAGCAGCAAATCGAAGGCGACCTCGGGACTGAGGCGACTGCGCTTCAAGGCCGCGTCTGTTTCGGCCAGCTGGCGATAGATGAACTCAAGCTGAGCCAGACTAAACTGCCGCACTTGCTGCGCAGCTCGCTCGGCGATGAAAGGGGCAATACCCAGCGTCGAGGCGATCTCTGCAGCACGCAATCCCTTCTGCGTAAGCTCTTTGACGAGCAGGAGTGTGCGAACCTGCGAGAGCATGAAGCCAAGTAACAGCAACGGCGGCTGTCCCTCGGACAGCAAGCTGTGGAGGATGTCAAGAGCTTGCTGCTGCCTCCGCTGGGCCAGAGCATCGGTCAGATCGAAGATGCGTGTCTCCTGCACCTGGGCAGAGAGGGCCCGCACGTGAGGAACATCGATGGTACCGCCTTCACCGACGTAAGTGGCAAGCTTCTCCAACTCGTTAGCCAGCATGCGCGTCTGGCTACCGATGAAATTCGCCAGCAGCGTCACCGCCTCGCGCGTAATACGGACTTTAAGCCGCGCAGCGCGCTCCTCGATCCAACGTTCGAGGGCTGCCCCTTTGGGAAGCATACTTTTGATCTCCTGGCCGTAACGGCGAGCCGCTTCCACCAGAGGATGACGGGCCTCAAGTGCCTCATCAACCAGGAGGATCAAGGTAGTCGAAGCCGGCATCACAGGCACAAAACTGGCCAGACCTTGCTCAAAGTCAGCGCGCGACGTGCCCCCAGCTTTCTTGCTTCCCTTACGCGTACGGCTGCGCTTGCGCTCCTCGGCACCCTCTCCTGCCGCTGAGGCAGTCCCCTGATCGCTCTCAGTAGAGGGGCTGGCCGCCTCCCGCTCCTGAGCGGTCGAGGAACCACCCCGACGCTTACGGGGCAGCCCCTCGACAATTACTAACCGACCCTCGCTCAGGAAGGGCAACGTACTACACGTTGCCACAATGGTCGCCAGCTCGGTTTCATCGCCGTGGTAGGTATCCTGGTTGTAGCCAAAATCCCCCTGCTGACGAAGGCTTCTCAGCGCTTCGCGGCTGCTGAACTCGTCATCGCCGTGCAGCAAATAGAACATAGCCCACTCATTCACTTACTCACTGGCCCTCAGTGAAAAGAAACACCCCCGGCAACCTTGCTGGCTGGCTACAGCCACGTCTCATTCGGGCAGGAGCGTTGTTTGCCGGCGCGAGCGGCGGCTCTCTGAGCGCGCGGCGAACCAGTCGGCCAGCATACCACCGACTAGACCCAGGACGCTGCACAGGAACAGCGCGCCGAAGAAGGTTGCCCCAACCTGGGCATTGGGCAAAGGTGTATCGAAAATCAGCGTATCGACCCAGCCCAGAATCGCCAGCAAGCCGATAAACGCCCCGATGAAAGCTCCCAGAAGCACAATCCAGCGCCGTCTGACCAGCACCACGCTGACCCAGAAGATCACAAAGAGTGAAAGGGGCAGCGACAGTAAGAAGCCGAAGAGGCTGGCCAGGAAAAGCCCATCGCTGGGATTAATGATGAGTGCTGGTCCTCCCATAGACCTTGCATTGCCTCCCGCTAGCTAGCTTTTGCGTTCGTATTATACTGCAGTGCCAGAGGGCTGACAATAGCAGCTCCTCCTGTCCTCTTCGCTGACAGAGAGGAGGTCGCCTGACTTGTCGGAGTGTCGCCAGAGGGCTGAAATCCTGCCGCTGACGCTCAAAGGCTACCTTCTGGCTCTGCAACACCTCCCGGTGCTCTGCGTATATATAGGCAGTCAAACCCTGGCAATAACCTTGTATCTCAACCGGACGAATTCGAGGAAAAGGCCATGATGAATCGCATGACAACTCTGGGCTTGGACGAGCGTCTAGAACGGGTGCTTGCTTACGCGCTCTTCTGGATCTCGGGCCTGATCCTCTTCTTAGTCGAGAAGAACCGCAATGTTCGCTGGCACGCTGCCCAATCGCTGGTGACCTTCGGCACACTTTCACTGGCGGTTCTGCTGCTTCAGTTCCTTCACGGGCTGTTGAGCCTGCTGCCCCTCTTGGGCTGGCTCATTGGTTTTGGTCTGAGTCTGCTGATCAATCTGCTCGGCTGGCTGACGCTGCTGCTCTGGTTGTGGCTCATGTTGATGGCCTGGCTCAGGCCGGACTATCGACTGCCCTTCTTCAGCCGGCTGGCGGACAGCCTTGTGTAGCCCTGGCAAGGCCCGCTCCGTGGTACAGGGCTACGGCTGAGGACTGCGGCGATCAGGCTACCGCTCAGAGTAGCCAGGAGATTCACAACATCGTTGTTGACTCCTGGCCAGCCACGCACACGCTGGGTAAGGCTACCGCAGCGTCGATGGCGACGCTGCTCAGTCTCCTGTCCACAGCGCGGGCAGCGATAGACGGCCTGCAGAGTGGCACCGAGGAGACTGTCGACCAGACTGCCTGTAAAACCGCTGAGCCAGGTGATGGCGACTAGGAGGAGAGGTCGGTCAGGACCTGGCTCTCCGGTGCCGCCGGGCAGCAGGCGAGCCAGGGTGAGCAAGCCCTGCAGCACTATCCCTAGCGCCAGAGCCCCCGCCGCTGCGGCCAGCGTGCCCGGCCAGGAGACTGCCCCCGAGATACCGGGCGCTACTGGGCGCCCGGTTGTCATCAGGCGTGGAGGGCGACGGGTCAACACGCCCACTTCAGTGGCCCAGGTATCAGCTGTAGCGGTAGCTAGAGCACCGCCAAAGGCGGCCAGCCAGGGATCACAGCATGCGGCCCTGACCTGGTCCGAAGAGATCCTGGAGCGCCGGCGCAGCCCATAGCGCAGCGCACACCAGGTGGCTACACCGCCGTTAGCTGCCACTTGCAGCATGTCGCGAGCGCTGCCCTTGTTGGACTTCTCCGCCGCGATAGTGGCCTTCCGCTGCTGGCGGAAGCGAGAAAGCAAGCTGGAGGAGAGAAAGAAGAAGATAAGGGAGAGGCCCAGCTCCCAGCCACCTGCGCCGGCGGTCACCGTGCCAGTCACGATAGCCGCTGGCACCCCGCTGCGACTAAGAGCGCCGCGGCGCTGAGCCAGCAGGCTGATCCCGCTGCTCACCAGTAGCCAGAGTAGGAGCCGCCACAGCCACGGACGCCGGCTGGCGCTCCTTTTCTCCATCGCTGTTTCTCCTCCTTTGTCTGGCGAATGATAAGCATCTGTCCTATCTTTTGTTACAGAATGTCGACAGGGCCAGTTCTATTGTAAAAAGGGCCTTGCTCGCCTGCAAGGGGCAGGGAGTGTAGTCTGCAGAGGGGAGAAGTAAGTAGTACTTTTGGCTGGGAATTATGGATCTATAGTATCATATCAGTGAGCCTGGTCATGTTTATTATCAGGTAGATATAGCAATCGAGGCAGGCAGCCAGCGCAGTGCGTTGCGTGCCAGCAAAAAGCATGCTACACTGCGAGCGAGCCAGATCCAGGAGCGAAGGTGACGGCCTGGTGAAAGTGAGGAGCAACAGTGATTAGGTGTAGCAACTGTGGAGAGCCAGTCGCTGCCGGCATGGCGACGTGCCGGCGCTGCGGCTTGCCTTTATCTGGCGGAGTTGGAAGTGCTGCAAGTGCTGCAGATGCGCAGAAAGGGATATCTCAGCGGTCAGAGTTGCCGGCCTGGCTGCAATCGTTGCGGGCAGGTGAGCGCCTGCCCGCGGGTGCTACCGGCCCCATTCCTCTGTCTGCCGCTGATTTGATCGACGAGGAGAGCCTCCCGAGCTGGATGCGCGCGGAGCAAAAGGAGGATACAGCGGAATATCAGTTCCCGGGCAGTGCCCAGTTTGGCGGCCCAGCGGACTACGCGGCGGCCCCGCCGGCGCGGGGGATTGCTGCTCGCTCTCTCATCGATGAGCAGGCATTGCCCTCCTGGATGCGTGAGGGGCAGGGGCAGGAGGAAGCGGGAGCGCGCGAGGGAGGACTGAGCGGCCAGAAGGATATTCCCGCCTCTAGCCTGGTAGAACCGGAGGCCCTGCCAGAATGGATGAAGTCTTTAGGGCCGTCAACGCTTGGCTCGGCTGCTACGGAGCCTTCTGCCAGGAAGTTTTCGCGACCCACTGCTTCGGAGTGGGGTCAGGCGGCAGGCGCACAGCCGGGGCTGGCTCCAGCGCCCGGGCAGCCTCTGCAGGCCCATGACCTGATTGATCCGCAGCAGTTACCGGATTGGCTCCGGGGCCAGCACTCGCCTACAGAGGCTGTCACAAGACTGGGTGCTCCTGGAGCCGGGGGCGCTACCCGGCTGGAGGCAGCTTCTCTGATCGATATGAATGCGTTGCCTGCCTGGCTGCGTGAGGGTCAGCTACAGAATGCAGATCCACGACCTGCGTCGCCCTCGCCGGGGGGGCAAGGTGGCCCGGTGGCCCCTCCTCCTGCGCCGTCTCTGCCCGCCGGTGGCCTGACGGCGGCCTCGCTCATCGATATGAATGCTTTACCCGAATGGCTGCGCTCCTCAATGGAAACGCCTGCTCCCGCTGGCTCTAGTGGACAGAATCCAATGACCTTACAAGAGCCTGGGCGAACGCTGCCCGATCCTATGCAACCGCGCGTGGAGAATATGCGCGTGCCCAGCCGACCCCGCACGGAGCTAGGTGTCAGTGAGCAGAGCGAGGCGGCAGCCAATGTTTTTGCTTCTCTGCTGGGGGTGGCCTCAGCTGCGCCTTCGTTGCCTGCTCAAGGTGCTGACCCCCGCTACGGACAGGGGGCGCCAATCTCGCCTTCGTCTGCTCCTGCTGCTGGTGGGGTGATGCCTGCTGCGCCGGCTGCTCCTCCGGGGTATCCCGCTACGTATATTGGTGCCAGCGCGAGCGCGAATCCTGCGCCGGCGGCCTCCGCATATGCGGCGCCACCTCCATCCGCATCTCCTCCAGGGCCAGGCGCTGAGGCTCACGCGCAGTCCCGGGCACAGGCTCAGGCCCGGCCTGCGAAGCGTAGCTTCCTCGATGTGATTCGTAGCTGGTTCCCGCACTAGGTGAGAGAAGAGGGGTGTTCTGGAGATGCAGACGCAGTTGAATCAGCAGGAGGGTCAGGCAACCGCTCATAGGAAAGATGCTGCTGCCGCCAATTCTATTTTGGTTGCCGACTGCGGCAGCGTGCTAACCAAGGTTTCATTGCTGGGCCTGGTCGAAGGGCAGTATCGCCTGATGGCGCGCGGCGAGGCTCCAACAACGCTGGCTGCCCCCCAGGAGGATATTACTCGGGGCATCGTGCAGGCCATCAACGAGATTGAACTGGTCACAGGGCGGCAAATTATTGTCGATGGCCGTTTACTGGCACCGGAGCAGCCGGATGGCAATGGCGTGGATGTCTTTGTGACCACTATTAGCGCCGGTGGCCCGCTTCGTTTGTTAGTGCTGGGTGCAGCCAACCCCACGCTGACAGACCTGGTCCGCCAGGCGGTCTCGGGCCTCTATGCTGAGACCCATGCCTTGCCCTCCCCGACGTTTACCGCGAGTATGGCCGCCGGTCAGCTCGCGCAGCCGGGCGCGACACCGTTGCCGGGTGCAGTGCCAGGTGCTGGCCCCGTACCCTGGACTCCCGAACGCCTGGCCCTGGAATGGCGCCGGCAGATCGATCGACTGCGCGAGCTGCAGCCACACGCGGCTATCATTGTTGGTATGGCTGATGGGCCGACAGGGGCAACTCCTATTCAGGAGGCCTGCCAGCTCCTGGTCAATGCTGCCCAGGAGCAGCGCGAGAAGACGCGGCTTTTCCCTTTGCCGGTACTCTATGCCGCCGCTCCTCAATATGTGGAAGCCTCACGGCGCCTGATCAACGGCGCTGGCGAGGTGATGCGTTTGGACCCGCTGGTCTCAGCCTCTAATCTCGGCTCGATCAGTCTGGCCGTCAGCTCGCTCTACGAGCGCTCGATTCTGCGTCGTTTGCCGGGCAGCGAGACCCTCTGGTCCTGGTCTTCGGCAACCCCTGTGGCGACAGCGACCTCCCTCAGCAGCCTGGTGCGCTTTCTGGCTCACCACTATACAATGAATGTGATGGCGGTCGATGCGGGAGGAGCTAATACAACCTTGCTGCTGGCTGGCGAACGCGGGGAGTTTATCCCGATGGTCAATGCGGGCATTGGGGTCGGCTCCGGCCTGGGCGAGTTGCTGAAGCGCGTCGGCTCTCAGCATATTAGCCGCTGGTTGCCCTTTGATGTCTCCGATGAGGAACTGCGCCAGTTCGTGCTCAATACGATGTTGCACCCCCACGTGGTCCCCAGCAACCAGCGGGAGCTGCAGATCAGCCAGGCGTTTGCACGTGAGGCGATTCTACTGACCGCCGAAGCACTGAAAGCTGGGTCCCTTAGCAATTTCTCGCCCGATCTGGTCCTGGCCACTGGCGGCGTGCTGGCGCATGCCCCGCGTCCCGCTCAGGCTGCCTTGATGCTGCTTGATGCCTTGCAGCCGCGCGGTGTGACCTCGCTGGTGCTGGATCGCACCTTGCTCTTCCAGCAGTTGGGGGCAATTGCCACGGTGAACCCGGTGGCTGCCGTGCAGGTCAATGAGAACGATGCCGTGACCCATCGCCTGGGAACCTGTGTGATCCCCTATGGAACCCTGCCGCCCGACCAGATTGCGCTGCGGGTCGTTGTGGAGTATAGTAATGGACGACAGGTCCAGGTCGAGGTCATGAGCGGCTCGATTGAGGTCATCCCTCTGCGTCTGAATGAGCAGGCACTGCTAACGCTCTATCCTGCCCCAACGGTCGATGTGGGGCTGGGGCCGGGCGAGCGCGCCCGCGCTGCCGAGGAGATCGATGGTGGGCTGGTGGGCTTGATTATCGATGCCCGCGGTCGCCCCTTGGTGCTGCCGGCGGATAAGGCCGAACGCCATGCCCGGTTGTTGCAATGGTCTCAGGCCATTGGCGCTTAGTCGGACACTGGACTGGTCGCCAACCGGCTGGTGAGCAGTAGCCACTACCGCTCAGATCTGATCTTGTTTATGTGTATTGGTATTGTCGTTGTTGCTGTTCAAACGGTTCTCTGAGGTCCACTGTCGTCGGTGATGCTCTTGTGATCTGGCGCGTGCGTGGGAGGCGCCGCTACGATGGCCTATCCTTTGGGGTGGTCTGTACGCTTGCAGGTTGTGGTGCGCAGAGAGCGCTGGCCCGGTGGCTCGCGCGGAGGAGCGGTGGCGCTGGTCTATCCCGGCCAGATGGTCGAGCCAGACCAGCCGGTGATCCGGCTGAAGCGTGAAGAGCGCGGCGAGGAGCTAGGTGGTCTTCTTCGCCTCTCGCTACCAGCGGTAACGCGGAAGCTACCGGCAATCCACCCAACGAGTGCGCATCACCTGAGCGATACGCAAACGGCGCTGGCTGTGCCTGCTCTGGGTGAGGAGACAGTGCCGGCTGGCCTGCGGGGACGTGTTGTCGATGTGACGGCTCGTGGTGGGGTGGTGATCGAAAGTCCGGTGGTGGCTATCCAGGGAGTGCTCGGTGCTGGCCCCCAGGTGGCTGGTGTGCTGACGCTCTGGCAGGCTCTGGGCAACGGCGGTTCACGTTCGGTGCAGCCTATTCCTCCCGGCGCTATTCTGGTAGTACCTGGCCCGCTAAGCTTTCTTCTGCTGCGTCATGCTCTCAATTCCGGCGTAGTTGGCATTATCGCCAGCAGCATCTTTCTGCGCGATCTTGAAGGCTTCCTTCATGCCGACCTGCTGGAGTTGGTGAACAGTCCGGGCGGTGAAGATCTGCAATCCCGCTTGCCGCCCCTGACGATTATGTTAACGGAGGGCCTGGGGAGTTTGGCGATGCCCGCACGCCTGTTGCAGCTGCTGAGTTGCTATCAGGGACGGGTGGCTCTCCTCTCGGGTTTTACATCAGTTCGACGGCATGCGCTGCCGGAGCTGCTGATCTCCCTTACCGCTGCCGAGGCTGAGGCCCTCCCTCGCCAGGAGCCAGATCTGGCGCTGGTACCCGGGGCGCGAGTGCGTGTCTGCTCTGGCGACTACTGCGGCAGGACGGGCGAGGTGCTCTCGCTCTTCCTCCATCGTCAGCGCCTTCCCTCTGGGGTACGTGCTCAGGCCGCTCGTGTGCTTCTGGAGGAGGGCGAGGTGATCGTAGCGGCTCTTTCCTGCCTCGATCGCATCGGGTAGATCCGCGGCGGCTCTCTCCTATGGGGAGTGCACTCTTTCTCGCTAACCGTTGCTCGTCCGTGTTTCTTTTTTGTGTTGGTCGAGCGAGCGAGTTGCAAAAAGCTGAGGTGTTGTCTTGGCTGCCAGTGATTGGAATGCGGCCCTCTATGATGCGAAGCATGCCTTTGTCTTTGCCTATGGCAGCAGCCTGGTAGAGCTGCTGGCGCCACGCCCGGGCGAGCTGATCCTGGATGTGGGTTGTGGAACGGGCCATCTGACGGCCACCATTGCGCGCAGTGGCGCTCAGGTGGTGGGTCTCGACCGTTCGCCGGCGATGATCGAGGTCGCTCGCCAACACTATCCAGACCTCGAATGGCACTTAGGCGATATTCGCTCCTTTCTCTATCCGCGTCCCTTTGATGCCATCTTCTCCAACGCCACCCTGCACTGGATACCCGAGGCCGAGGTGGTAGTCGCAGCACTGGCGCGCTTGCTCAAACCAGGCGGGCGCCTGGTGCTGGAGATGGGAGGGCGCGGTAACGTAGCGGCCCTCTGCGCTGCCGTGCAGGAGGTACTGCAGGAGCGGCTGGCAGTGACGCCGCCCAATCCCTGGTATTTTCCTGCTCTAGGGGAATATGCTGCCTTGCTGGAGGCTCACGGCTTCGAGGTCCAGGCTGCCTGGCTCTTTGAACGACCAACGGCCCTGGAGGAAGGTGAGCAAGGGCTGCGCCTCTGGCTGGAGATGTTTGGCTCTGCGCTGCTGGAGGTGGTACCTGCAGACCGTAAGGAGGAGATCCTGACTGCGATCGAGGCCAAGGTCCGCCCGGCTCTCTTCAGAGAGGGACGCTGGGAGCTGGATTATCGCCGTCTGCGCCTGCTGGCTCGCCGTCTTTGAGGGGACCGTTCTTCCCTCAGAGTTATCCACACCGGTGGAGAGTTATCCACATATGTCACCACAAGATGTGGATAACTCCCCCGATTCCACCACAAGATGTGGATAACTCTGTCTACTGCTGAGGTAGGAGCAAGGAGCGACCGGTCATCTCGCGCGGTTGAGGCAGCCCCATAATCTGCAGAATGGTTGGCGCGATGTCCGCCAGAATGCCATCGCTGCGCAGCCTGGCATCGGCAAGCTGGGGCACAACCAGATAGAGCGGCACCGGGTTCGTCGTGTGGGCTGTCATGGGCTTGCCACTATCGTAGTAGATCATCTGCTCGGCGTTGCCATGATCAGCAGTGATCAGCAGGCCGCCACCTACCGCCAGGGTAGCCTCGACGACGCGCCCAACGCCGGCATCGACCGCCTCGACCGCCTTAATGGCCGCCTCCAGGACACCAGTGTGACCGACCATGTCAGCGTTGGCATAGTTCATGATCACAAGATCATATTGGCCGCTGCGGATGCGCTCAATGGCGGTCTCGGTGACGCCCGGGGCGCTCATCTCAGGCTGCAGATCGTAGGTCGGAACTTTGGGCGAGGGCACCAGCAGACGCTCCTCGCCGGGGAAGGGGGTCTCGCGGCGCCCGTTGATAAAGTAGGTCACATGGGCGTATTTCTCGGTCTCCGCAGTGTGGAACTGGCGCAGGCCGTGCTCGGAAATGACGCGGGCCAGGGGCATCTCCACCTCGTCGGCACGGAAGGCTACTTCTGCCGGCAGCCCCGCCTCGTACTCGGTCATCATGACAAAAACCAGGTCGCGCAAACGTGGGCCACGCTCGAATTTGCCAGCGGCCTGGGGCGGCAGTTCTTCCAGCACAAAGGCTTTGGTTAGTTGGCGGGCACGATCGGGACGGAAGTTATAATGGATGAGGGCGTCGCCTTCCTTGACAAGGGCCAGCGGATGCTCCTCTTCCATAATCACGGTGGGGACGATGAATTCGTCGGTGATGTTGCGTTCGTAAGACTGCTGGATAGCAGCCACCGCCGATGAGGCGCGCTCTCCTTCGCCGCGCGTCATGGCCAGATAGGTTTTGGCGGTGCGCTCCCAGCGATTATCTCGGTCCATAGCGTAATAGCGCCCACTGACCGTGGCCACACGTGCCGGGTGATCGCCACCGATCTCGCGCGCGCGCGTCTCCAGGCGCTTCATGAATTCGATGCCGGCAGTGGGTGAAGTATCGCGCCCATCGGTGAAGGCGTGGATATAGACGCGCTCGATCTCGTGCTGGCGGGCCAGGCGCAGCAGCGCCTCCAGATGATCCTCGTGGGCGTGCACGCCACCGTTGCCCAGGAGGCCGCAGATATGCAGCTGCGAGTGATTGCGTCTGACGTGCTCGATGGCCTTGAGCAGGGCCGGATTCCGGTAGAAGCTGCCGTCCTGGATAGACTCGCTGATGCGGGTGAAATCTTGCAGGACACGCTTGCCTGCTCCGATGTTCTGATGGCCGACCTCGGAGTTACCCATTTGACCGGGGGGGAGGCCGACAGCCTCGCCCGAGGTTCTGACGAGGGTGTGTGGCCAGCGGCGCTCTAGCTCGTCGATGTGAGGCGTGCGGGCCAGAGCGATGGCGTTGCCCTCTGTGCGCGGGTTGAAGCCCCAGCCGTCCATCACGATCAGCACGAACGGGCGTGGTCGCCCAGGAGAAGCCTTACTCATCGTTCCTCGTTCTGCTCCAGTCGAAAAGTTAAGAGGTGTGTCCTATTGTATCATGGCCGCCGCTGACCTTCAGCAGGCTGCAACCAAAAGCTGCGGGGCTGGCACTGGTCAGAGCGAACGGAGAGCAGAAGAGACGACAGGCTGTCTGGCCGGACAGGCAAAGCTGGCTATCGCCTGTGGCCAGAGGCCATGATATAATAAATCCGTTGCACTTGCTGTAACCTGTCCTGGATCAGGCAGAGAGGCAGATCGCTTCCAGCAATTCCCCCGCCAACATCGCTAAAGCTCGAAGAAGGAGAAAACCAATCGTAGCGAACCAGCATAGGAACGACTCTATTAGGGAAGGGAAGCGAATATACACATATTCGATGCGAGAAATCATTTTAGAACTGGCCCGGATCTTTCGCGCACACAACAAACAGCTGTATATGGTGGGGGGGACAGTGCGCGATGTGCTGCTCGGGCGCAGTGAGTCAAGCGATGCCGACTTGGCGACAGATGCCCGCCCCGATGAGATCAAGCGCCTGGTAGGGCCGACGAAGCCGACGGCGATAGTCCTGGTAGGGGAGCGCTTTGGCACGGTGCGCCTCCACTACGGTGAACATATTATTGAGATTACGACCTTCCGCGATGAGCGCTACAACCCGGATTCGCGCAAGCCGGAGGTCTGCTTTGGCACCGTCCTAGAGGAGGATCTGCGTCGGCGTGATTTTACGATCAATGCGATGGCCTATGATCCCCTGACTGGCCAGCTCTATGACCCGTTCGGCGGGCGCCTCGATCTGGCGCGACGTCTCTTACGCGCTGTCGGCAACGAGCCTGATAAACGCTTCGATGAGGACCCGCTCCGCCTCCTGCGCGCTGTGCGTCTGGCGGCCCAGCTCAATTTTACCATCGAGGAGGAGACGCGCCGCGCTATCATCCGTCAGGCAAGCAAGCTACAAAAGATTAGCCGCGAGCGCATTCGAGACGAGATGCATAAGCTGTTGCTCTCGCCTCATCCGGCACGTGGCCTGGATCTGCTGGTCGAGCTGGGACTGATGCAGTGGATTATTCCTGAAGTACTGGAGCTGCGCGGCGTGAGCCAGCAGCAGAGCCAGCGGAGCGTCCCTTCGAAGGATGTCTATGCGCACGTGCTGCGCGTCGTAGAGCGCACTTCGCCGCGCCCGGTAGCCCGGTGGAGCGCGCTGCTGCACGATATTGCCAAGCCGCGTACACGCACGGTCGAGGATGGCAAGGTGCATTTCTTCGGCCATGAGGAGGTCGGGGCGACGATGGCCCGCGATATCTTGCGTCGCCTCCACTTCGATCGCGATTTCTGCGAGCGCGTTGCGCGCGTGGTTCGGCTGCATATGCGCGCCAATGCCTATAGCTCTGATTGGACCGATGGGGCAGTACGTCGTCTGATGCTGGAGGCCAACGATGATCTGGAAGATTTGCTGGATCTCTCTCGGGCCGATATTACCAGCTACCGCGCCGATAAGGTTTCACGCGCCGCCGCTCGCGTTGTGGAACTGGCCGAGCGCTGCCGTCGCTTGAAGGAGGAAGCCGAGCGCGTGCCGCTGAAAAGCCCGCTGGATGGCCATGAGCTGATGGCGATGTTTGGGCGCGGCCCCGGTCCCTGGCTACGACCCCTGAAGGACTATCTGCTCAGTCTGGTTATCGATGGAGTGCTGGCCCCCGACGATAAGGAGCGCGCCGCTCAGTTCGCCAGGGAATTCGTGGCTCATCAAGAGCAACAGGATCATTTACAGCAGAAACAGCAATATGCTCAAGAACAAGAGCAGAGACAGCAGGAAGAGCAACATGAGGGTGTGAGCCATGCCAAAGAATAAACCAGGAGCACAAACGCAGTCGCAGGCGCAGGCTGCTGCCTCGCCCCCATCTCCCTCTTCATCTGCCTCCCAGAAGCTAAAGGCTGGTGAGCAGCCCGCCGAGGCTCGCAAGGGACGGCAAGAGCAGAAGCCCCGCATCGGCGGCCCTGCAGTGCCAGGAGCGAAGTCTACGCTACCGCGCACGGCCACAGCGACTGATCCCCAACAGCAGCAGTATGAGAGCATGAATCGGGAGATGCGTCGTCGCCTGCGCCAGATGAAGGCCGGTCCCTATAGCGAGGCCCCTTCTCCTGCCGAGAAGTATCGTAAAAAACTAGAGAAGCAAAAGCGGAAAAAAGAGCAGCAAAAGAAAGCCGTTGAAAGAATTGCCGAGACGGCTCCGCGTCAGATCCACCTGGGGCGCCGCCTGATCTATTTCGTGGTCGCCATTGTGCTGGTCCTGGTCGTGGTAATTGTTCTGGCCGTACTGCATCACTTCGGCGTCTTCTAGCGTGTGCTCAGCTTATGCTACTTGGGCTGAGACGCTGAGGCCCCTGCGCTCGTGTCTTACCTGTTTTCTCCACTGATGTTCGTTGTCTTGCGCGGTCCTCAGAGTAGCTTGCGGTGGAGGATAGAGATCAGCGTATCGGTCAGAGTAAGAATTTCCTCGAACTGACGCGCCTGCTCCTCCAGAGGAAGGCTGCGGCTCTGCCACCGGGGGAGCAGGGATTGCTCGAAGGCGGCGATCTCGCTGCGTACCAGCTGGCGCAGGTGAAAGCGAATGAGAGTGACCAGGGCCAGCGGCAGGCCCAGCTCCATCAGCCGGCGATAGAGTTCGACCAGCAGAAGATCATCTCCGGTAAACAGAACCTGTTCGCCTTCCTGCACGGGAAAAAGCAGCTCCAGCCGTAGCAGCTCATCGAGCAGCGCGGGCGAGATGCCTGTCTGCTCAAGCAGCAGTTCGCGGCTGAAGCGCGTCTCCTGACTGCTTGTTGCCAGAGGGCGCAGGAGCCTCTGCTTCAGGGCCAGATTCATCTGGATTTCGCCATGTTGGGCGCGAATCTCCAGCAACTGTCTGATCAGGTCAAGTGGCAGGTTATGCTTCTCTTTCAGCTCTTTGATCAGGGTCAGGACGCGCACGTGTTCCCCACTGTAGTAGGCGACGCGGCCTCGCTTCTGGGGTGGTGGCAGCAGACCCTGCGTATTGTAGAAGCGGATGGTGCGGCTGGGTATGCCTGTCACCTGCGATAATTCATCTATACTCAGCTCTCGCTCGATATCTTCTTGCTGCAAGGAAAGCGGACCTCGGCACGTGTGAGATAGTTGCTGTTACATATAACGTGCCGCTGGCCCGCTTTCAAGACTCGCCGGACCACAGGCGAGTGAGCGCTTCGCTGCCGGCCAGCGCTCGCTCAGGCTGAGGCGCTGCTACCGCCGGCTGCATCGCTGGCAGGATTCACGTCCTCGGGCGAGCCGATAACCTCGGCCAGAATTTCCTCGTCGGAGACGTCTCGTCGCATGGTCGCCTGGCCGATAACGTAGATCACGGCCCCAGCCACCAGGGAGATGGCCGCGAAGCCTACCAGCGAGAGATCCCAGGCCAGGGTATTGATCAGCGTCGTCCAGGGCGAGATAAAGATGACGGCTACCCCGAAGGCACTGGCAATGCAGCCGATGACCGCGCACAGGTAGAAAACCCAATCTGGTGCCAGCTGAACGCGCTGGAAGCTCTCGCGGTACTTATAGCGGATATAAATCACATCAATGAAGAGGAAGACCATCGAGATGCACCAGATGATGGTGACCGCAGCCTGGAGAACATCGTAAACAACCGTTGACAGGTCAGAGGGCTTGAGCGCCTGGATAACGAAGGGGGCGATGATGAAGGTGATGACCGTCAGAACGCCCGAAATGATGCTCTGAACCAGCACCGCCACCCAGGGCACACGGTTGCGGTTGACCTTGCTCATCATGGTGGGCAGGCGTCGGTCAAGGCCGGAGACGAAGAGCAGGCGCCCGAAGGAGTAGTTGTAGACGACGGTGTTAAAGAGAAAGAAACCAATGAAGATGAGGTTGACGATAGTGGCTAGCACGTTGCCCGCTGGGCCAAAGCCGTATTTGACCGCTGCTGCTACAACGGAGGGATTGCCCTGGCTCTGAATAGCCGGAGGGACGGCCATCATGACGCCGAAGGTGCCGAGCAGATAGGCCAGCATGACAACGACCGAACCCCAGAGCAGGTAACGGGTGATGGCGCGTGTGTTCTGGATCTCTACCCCCATGTTAAGGGGGACCTCGATGCCGAGCAAGGCCAGAATCACCAGGCCGTAGAAGGTGTAGTTCGTGTTGTTGAGCTGCCAGTGAGCGGCGGAAAAATCGGCCTGGGCCGGATGGCCACTGAGGAGCCAGATCAGGCCAGCGAGACCAACCAGCAGAATGGCGCCGCCATAGGCGACAAAGATGACGTTGACGAGGTTCTGTGTCACGCGGAAGCGCAGCACCGAGAGTACACAAGAAAGGGCAATGACCAGGAGGATCACCAGACCTTGCTGCCAAGGCTCCGCTAGCAGGCTGAGACCGTACTGGCTGCCGAGCTGCTGAATAAGGGAAACAACGGCGTCGCCGGTGGCGATCATCACGAGTACGCCAGGCCACCAGGCGCAGAAGCCGGCGAAGAAGCCCATGAAGGCCCCGAAGGCGCGCGTAGTCCAGACATAGATCGATCCCTCACCGGGGAACATCAGGCCAAGCTGGCCAGTGACAATGGCACCGGGAATGAGAAAGGTCAGAAAGCCTAAGATCCAGTAAATAAAGGCCGCTGCCCCGGCTCCTGTGACAACGCTGGAGTTGCTGATGAAGAGGACGATGGCTACGAAAATCGCGACCATGTCGAAGGAGTTGAGAACCTTCGGAAGAATGCCGCCAGCGATACGCTCGGAGCGCAAGACTGTGCCGCTGTTCTCTGCTGCTGTCTCCATAAGTGCTTGCCTCCCGGCTGAAAAGCTGGTCGCTCTCTCCGTTCGCCTGCTCCTCGGTGCTCCTCTGTTTGCCTGTGTGTGCCTTGCCTCCCTCTCTGCCTCTCTGCCTGCCGTCTGGACAGGGCTGGCAGGTGGGGCCTGGCTGCAGAGCAGAGGAAGGAGGAGAACGCTGGCGAAAGGCAGAGCGGCCCTGACAACGGTCGGTCGGTCAATCGGTCCTGCTT
This sequence comes from Thermogemmatispora aurantia, assembly GCF_008974285.1. Lineage (GTDB taxonomy): Bacteria > Chloroflexota > Ktedonobacteria > Ktedonobacterales > Ktedonobacteraceae > Thermogemmatispora > Thermogemmatispora aurantia. Next base: position 18,578 of record NZ_BKZV01000010.1, read on the forward strand.
GCTTGAGAGAGGCTGTCGAGGGCGCCTGGCTTGGGTTGCCGTTGATTAGATTTGGGCGCAGGTTGGGCGCGGCGGGAAGGAGCAAAGCGCTGAGGTGCTGGCTGGCTTTACTCCTCCATTGGGGACGGGGCTCCCTCGCTTGCCTTCTTGCTTGGTGGGTCAGGTTGCCTGCTATGCGGCAGGGTTGTCTAGAGTGAAAAAAGATCCCCCCTTTCCCGTGGCTTCCTTTCACAACGGGAAGGTGCGTCCCTGGCCTAACCAGACGTCAGCAATGGTCGGAGCCGTTTAGATGCCGGCACTGGCAGCGAAACGCTCTATACCTAGAGTATAAACGATAGTTGATCCGTGCGCCAGGGTCAGCTTTTCTTGGTCGAAGCGGTGGGCGATGGAGAGGGAGTTGCTTGCTGGCTGCCGGCGTTGAGCTTAGCCTTCTCCTCGGCGAGCGTGCGCTGCACACCGCGCAGGTAGGTTTGAGCGCCGTCGAGGTCGGCGTCGGTAATGGCCTGCAGCTGTTTGGGCATCTGCTTCACCTGCGTTGACCAGCTCTCCAGCACGGTCTGCAAAGCCGCCAGCACCTGGTTATCCTGGCCGATATTCGCCAGCCACTGGCGTGCCTGCTTGAAGGCGCGCAGGGTGACATTCAAGAAATCGCCGGTGACGTTGGCTGCCAGGGTCAGGAGCGGGCTGACGAAGACGTTGTAGGCTGTGCGCAGCAGACGGGCAGCCGCAATGGCGGCATCCAGGGAGACGCCTTCAATGTTCTCCAGAGAGGAGATCAGCTCCTTGCGCACAGAGTCGGCGCCTGCCTGGAAACCGCGATTGAAGGCATCGGCCACCTGGCGCTCGATGTTGCTAGCGGTATTGCCGATAGTCTCGGGGATTTTAGGAGCCAGCTGCGAAGCGGCCACCACTGCCCCACCAGTAGCCGCCACGCCCAAACCGACCAACACGCGGCGCCGCGTAAGGATGCGCTTCTTGCGACGCGGCTTCTCCTCCTCGTAGTACTCCTCCTCTTCGGGAGGCAAGAACTCCTCTGGCTCTGGCTCGGCCAGTCGGCGCGTGGCCAGATGCCTGGTAGCTCGTCGCCTGACCGGCGGCAGCGGCTCGCTGTTGCTGAAGGCGCTCCCTTCCTCTTCGTCCTCTAGCAGCTCATTCTCGTAGCGACCAGCCGCGGCCATCGGTCTGCCGTAGCGCTCCTGGTTGTAGCTCTCCTCAAACTCTGGGGGAGCAAAGCCATACTGCTCCGCCTCGTCTTCGACCAGCGCTATGGCCTCGTCGCTCCATTCTTCGGCCTCTTCCTCCTCTGGCAACTGGCGGCGTGAAGGCAGGCGCGGGGAGCGCGGTCCAGCTGTGGCGTACAGCTCTCGGCTATAGAGCGTATGGCTTCGGTCCCGCACCGATGGCAGCAGCTCCTCCTCCGTCTCTGGGGGCGCGGTCAGGACCCCTTCGCTGTGTAGACTCATCTCCTCGCGTTTGCTCGCCAGAATGCTCTGGCGCATCAGCTGTCGTGTCCGGCGCAGATCAGGGCGTCGTGTTAGCAGAGAGCCAGAGGGGGTGCGGCTGCTGCTAGCGGAGGGCCAGCGCGTCTGCTCCGTCTGACCACGATAACTCTGCGACCTCAGATCCTCGTAATCCTCCTGACTGTACTGGCGGCCCGGGCTTCTGCGGTATAGCCTTCTCTCCATACGCTCGTTTGTCATGCATTCCTCCCAACACTGATCAGGCTGTTTGGTCGGCGGCGTAGTCTCCTTGCCAGCGTCGGTGGCCTGAGTAAGCGTTGAACACTGTGCGCTTTATACTCATTTTACCTCATCGAAGAGCAGTTCGTCTAGCACAGCGCGCTGTTCTACAGAGAAAAAACGCTCGCCAGATGACTCTTTAGCCCTCGCTCTCTCTGGGGCCGGTCGCGATCATGGCCTGTGGATCTGATTATAGCTCAGGTCTCCTTTGATGTCAAACATTTGTTCTAGTTTCGCCGCGGCGGCTGAGGTCTCCGTCCCCGGCGTCGAAGAAGCAGGAAGGTGCCCAGAGCGAGGAGGACGCTACCGGTCAGGGCCAAGGCGCTGCCTAGCCGGCGTCTGGCCGCTGGTAAGGGAGGAGCAAAGAGGGCCGCTCGCTCTGGGTAGGGTCCCAGCCGTGCATTGGTCGGCAGGCGCAGAGCCAGTTGCAAGACTTCGGCCAGGTGCAGGGCGCGGCGTGGCGTGGTCTGGGCGATCTGCTCGCGGCAGCTGAAGCCGTCTGCGACGATCAGAGTTTCCGGGCGGGCCGTGCGCACGAGCGGCAGGAGTAGGCGCTCGCCGACCTCTCGGGAGAGGGTGGCGTGCTGTGCTTCGAAACCAAAGGCTCCGGCCATACCGCAGCAGCCGGCGTCGGGGATCTGTACCTGCAGGCCGAGCTTGCTCAGCAGGGTGCGCTCGGCGGCAACGTTCATCAAAGCCCGCTGGTGGCAATGGGGTTGCAGCAGGACCTGGCCCTCCAGGCGCGGCCAGTGGTAGTCGCGGGCATGCTGCTCTAGAAATTCGCCTAGCAGAAGGACGCGTTCTTTGAGCTGCTGCGCCTCTGGACGCTCGGGGAAGAGGTTGGGCAGCTCATCGCGGAAGACGGAGACACAGCCTGGCTCCAGCCCAACAATGGGGATATCCTGATCCAGATAGGGGCGCAGCACGGCCATCAGCTGGCCTAGCTGCCGTTTGGCAGTAGCGAGCATGCCATAGTCGTAGAGGGGACGCCCACAGCACAGGGCAACTGGTGGTAGCTCAACCTGGAAGCCGAGTGCTTCGAGCACCTCGACCGCAGCACGCGCCGTTTCTGGGTGAAAGTAATTGTTGAAGGTGTCGGGCCAGAGGAGGACCCGCGGGCGCTGGCTCTGACGCAGTGGTTGCGGGCGGCTCTGGAACCAGCTACGAAAGCTGAGTGGAGCCAGACGAGGCAGGCGGCGCTCGGCAGCGATCCCGCCAGCCCACTTGAGCAACTGGCTCAGCAGCGGAGCCTGCGTCAGCAGGTTCACCAGTTCGGGGGTATGTGCTCCCAGGGCTGCCCAACGATGAATGAGGCCGAAGAGATAGGCGCTACGCGGTCGCAGGCGGCCTGCATAATAATGCGCCAGAAATTCGGCTTTGTAGGTAGCCATGTCTACATTGACGGGACATTCGCTTTTGCAACCTTTGCAGGCCAGGCAAAGGTCGAGGGCCTGGCGCACTTCTTCGGAGCGCCAGCCGCCGCGCAAAGGGTTGCCGTAGAGCATCTCGAAGAGCAGTCGAGCTCGTCCGCGGGTGGAATGGGCTTCTTCGCGCGTGACCATGTAGCTCGGGCACATCAGGCCGCCATCGGTGCGGCGGCATTTGCCGACGCCGACGCAGCGCATGACTGCATGGGCAAAGTTGCCGTCGTCGGCGGGGAAGCGAAAGTAGGTGGCGGCGGGACGTGGCAGCGGCAGCGCATGGCGCAGGTCTTCGTCGAGCCGGTAGGGGTTGACAACTTTGCCAGGGTTCATGCGTCCAGCAGGGTCCCAGATCGCCTTGAACTCGCGGAAAGCTTCTAGCAGTTCTGGCCCAAACATTTTGGGCAGCAATTCGGCCCGGGCCTGACCATCACCATGCTCTCCGGAGAGCGAGCCGCCATAGCGCACGACAAGATCGGCGGCCTCTTCCATGAAGGCGCGGAACTGGCGAATGCCCTCCTGACTCTCTAGATCGAAGCTGGCGCGCATATGGACGCAGCCTTCTCCGCAATGTCCATAAAAGTTTGCCTGGTAGCCATAGCGGTCGAGCAGCGCGCGCAGCTCACGCAGGTAGGCACCGAGACGGCTGGGATGGACAGCGGAGTCTTCCCAGCCTTCCCATTTGAGGGGCTGGCCGGGAACAAAGGTGGAGGCGCCAAGGGCTGATTCTCGTACCTCCCATAGGGCCCGTGCTTCGTCCTGGCTGCTGCAAAGGCGCATCTGTGGCGGGGTACTGCTCCGCTGCAGGTGGGCCATCAGAACCCGGGCCTGCTCTTCAGCCTCTGCGCGGGTTTGACCACCGAATTCGAGCAGCAGCCAGCCGCCTCCTTCAGGTAATAGATGCAGGTGCTCAAGATTGAGACCTTTGCGACGGCTGTCGGAGACAAGGCCCTTGTCGAGACCTTCGAGGGCGATAGGCCGAAATTCAAGCAGGGCGGGCACTTCGTCGCAGGCGCGGAAGAAATCGGGATAGCCAAGGACGAGCAAGACTCGCTCCGGGGGACTGGGCACAAGGCGTACGGTGGCCTCCAGTACGGTGACGCAGGTGCTTTCGCTGCCGACGAGGGCCCGGGCGACATGAAAGCCATTCTCCGGGAGCAATTGGTCGAGGTTGTAGCCGGAGACGCGGCGCGGGATGGCCGGGTAGCGCTGGCGAATGAGGTCAGCGTAGCGGTCGCGCAGGGCTTTGAGGCGGGCATATATCTCGCCACGGCGTCCTCCGGCGGCGATGATCTGGGCCAGCTCTTCTTCGCTGGTGGCACCTACGCGCAGGCGTAGGCCGTCGTAGGTCAGGATTTCCAGCTCTTCGATGTTGTCGACCGTTTTGCCGCCCATAAGCGAATGGGTGCCGCAGGAGTTATTGCCGATCATGCCGCCCAGGGTACAGCGGTTATGCGTCGAGGGATCGGGGGCAAAAGTCAGGTGGTGTTGCTCGGCGGCCCGGCGCAAGTCGTCCAGTACTACCCCCGGCTCAACGCGCGCCAGACGCTGCCCGGGGTCAAGGCTGAGAATGTGCTGCATGTGACGCGACAGGTCGAGCACGACAGCAATGTTACAGGTCTGGCCAGCGGTGCTGGTGCCGCCGCCGCGTGCCAGAATGGGGACATCGTAGGCGCGACAGACGGCGATAGCGGCGCAGACGTCGTCGCCGTCGTGTGGAAGCACGACGCCTAGTGGTACCTGGCGGTAGTTAGAGGCGTCGGTCGAGTACATGGCGCGGCTGCCGGCGTCAAAGCGCACTTCGCCGCGTACCTGGGCGCGCAGGGCGCTTGCCAGCTCATGAAGCCTGCGCGAGCTGATTAACTCTTTCCGCGGTGGCTGCTGCTGAACATGCTCCACAGGTTGATCTTCCGTCCTTCCTGGTCCTGGTGGTGCCGGGCCTGAATGCGGGTCGAGGTCAGCAAGATGAATTGCCGGCCCGGCCTGATCAAAGCCCAGGCGCAGAATGGGTCAGAGCGCGTGCGGTTGCTCATTGTTGCGAGGACAGCGACAGACACAGACGAAAGGCCGCTTCCATGCGGCTCAGAGCAGGCGCGCCAGCCGTTCCAGGAAGAAAGTGGTGAAGCCGGTGACGTCGACGGCGGTGGCCGCCAGGACGTTGGCCGGCGGGGTCTCGGGACGGCGACGAAACCAGGCCACAGTGGCCCCTGGGGTCTGATGGCCGCTCAGCTCGACGTCAATGTAGACCGATTCCCACTGAAGCATTTCGGGATGGAAGGCAGCGGCCAGCGCCAGTGGATCGTGCAGGTGAAAGCGATCGTAAGCGGCGCGTGGGGCGAAGTTCTCAAAGTAGTGGGCGAGCATAGCGTCGATACAGCGCCCGATGCGACTCTCGGGCCGGCACAGAGGTGCGAACTGCGTGCGGGTCAGGCCGACCTGCTGGGTGGTGTCGAGACTGACGAGGCGCAGCGGCCAGCCGGCGTGGAAGACGATGTGGGCAGCCTCGGGGTCGGCGTAAATATTGAACTCGGCGGCTGGGGTAATGTTGCCAGGGACGCGCAAGGCTCCGCCCATAATAACCACTTCGCGCACCTGCTGGGCAATCTCTGGGACCAGCCTGACGGCCAGGGCCAGATTGGTAAGCGGCCCTACGGCGACCAGGGTGAGGGCCCCCGGCGCAGCTTTGATACGCTCACAGAGGAAGACGGCGGCAGGCTGCAAGACAGGGGCTGAGGTCGGCTCTGCCAGCTCGGCCCGTCCCAGACCGTGTTGACCATGCACCTCGGCAGCGTGAATCGGCTCGCGCACAAGTGGACGCGCTGCCCCTGCGGCGACAGGGATGTCCTCACGCCCAGCCAGGGCCAGTAAGGCCAGCGCGTTGCGCGTAGTGTCTTCCAGCGGAACATTGCCACTGACGGTGGTGACGCCTTCCAGGCTGACCTCGGGCGAAGCGAGGGCCAGCAGGAGGGCCAGGGCGTCGTCAATGCCTGGATCAGTGTCGAGGATGAGATGCAGCGGCTGCTTGCTTGACATGGATTCTCCCTTGTTGTCTGACCTGGCTGGCTGCCCGGCTGCTGCCCTTCCTGGGGACAACAGCCGGGAGGGTGAGTGAGTAGCCTGGCTGTGTCTGTCGGCTCCCGCTCTTTTTCTTTGTCTATCTTGTAGGTAGCATATCCCTGATCAGGGGCCAGGGTCAAGGCCCTCCTGCCTTCTGGTCTGGGTAGGATGGGGAGAAGCTCGCTCTGCGCTGCCGGGAGCCAGTTCCGTCCCTCCCCTCCCGGTTTTCTTCAGGGCCTCAGTTGAGAAGATAGGAGAGTGTCCATAGAGGAAGATCTATGCTAGAATATAGAGGAGAAGGGTGAGATACTTTTCTCCAGGAAAGAGTGGCCTCAGTCATCTTTCCAGATCCTGATTAAGAAAAGGGTCTCGCCGGAGCAGGATAGCAATGTCTGTCTATTCGGTGAGAGAGCGCCAAAGAGGGTAGAAAGGAACTTGTATGCAGCCGTATCCTCCTCCTGATCAGACGCCGCCTGGGGGTGGCTCTGCTCCGCCGCCGTCGGCGGGCCAGACGCCTCCACCTGGAAGCTCGCCTTCGCTGCCTGGTTATGAGCAGTGGGCCCGGCCAGATCCGTATACGCCGATGTCTGGTGCTCCCGGCATTGTGCCCGCCTCGCCACTGACACCACCGCCACCACCCGGCTCTGGGCAAACACTCTGGCCAACGGTCCCGACAGCGGGCGTGCCAGTGATCCAGACGCCTCCTTCCGCGGCTCAGGCTTCGCGCCGCAACCTGACCTGGCTCTGGATCATTGCTCTGGTCGTGGTTTTTCTGGCTGGCCTGGGGCTGGGAGATGTTATCGGTACGCTGACAGCAGCCCCCAAGGCGAGCAGCACGACGAATCGCTCCGCCCCATCGGCGTCGACGACAGTCGGTAACACCAGCACGACTGCGACCGTTGCTACTGGTAATACTACGACGGGGTCCTCGCCAACAGCTACGCCGGTCTCTTCGTCCTCATCTTCAACATCGAGTAGCAGCGGGAGCGTTCATCATAAGGTGGGCGAGGCGGTCAACTTTAATAACACCTGGCAGATCACCTTAAACTCTGTCCAGACCTCGCCGGGTCAGGGCTTCGATCAGCCCAAGGCCGGTGATCAATACCTGCTGCTCGACGTCACGCTGCTGAATGTTTCGAATGATGAGCAGGAGGTGGCAGCAGACTTCAATTTCACGCTGCGTGATACCGAGGGACGCGAGATTCAGATGGCTTTTGTGGGTTTTGTCAGCCCACCTCCGACAGGAAAAGTGGAGCCGCAGCAGAAGATTCGCGGGACCCTGGCCTATGAGGTCCCGCAAAGTCAGCACGATTTTGTCCTCTCCTTCTCAGATATCATGCAGAGTGGCCAGCTCTTCTGGGACATCCATGTCTGATCGCAGAGCAGGAAAGGAATGTTCTATCGGACGGCCAGCTGATGCAGCGTCAGGACTGCCACCGAGCCTGCTGCTCATCCCCATAGTAGTAGGCTCCCGCGAAATCCGACGCTGCCTCTTTCTTTTTGCCACTCCAGGCGGTGATACGGATCTCGTAGACGCTGGTGCGCTGCAGCTCCTCATCATTGACGGCGCGATAGTCACGTCCCGGTTCCAGGTGTGGGGCATACTTTTTGAGCAGCAGGTGGAGCGCGGCCCGCGCCCGCTCGCGATCCTGGATGATAGCCCCTTGCCCGAAGACGACAACACTGGCGTATTCAACGCTGAAGCCCAGGGCCGTCTTGGCGGGCAAGAGTCGCCCCATTTCGTAGACGGTGAAACAGACGCGCTCGCTGCCTTCGATATTGCGGCGTGTCCGTCCACTGGCGGCGGTGTGGAGATAGATGGCGTGCGCTGCCTCATCGTAAACGAAGAGGTTGCTATTGAGAAAGGGCTGCTCGCCTTCAACGGTAGCCAGTACCCCTACTGGGGCACGGTGGAGAAAGTTGCGTATCCAGCTTTCGTCGTTGACGGCCCGATCACGCCGACGGATGTGATGTAGCTCTTGCTGCTCAGGTGGTTGCTCCATCCAGATGACTCCTTTCACTGGCTCAGAACCTACTGGTCTCAGAGTACCTTACCTGCTGCTGGAAGTGCCGACAAGAGCCAATGTTTTGTTGAGACAAGCAGCCATTGACACTGGCCCTTGGACTGGCGCTTCCTATGGTATTGATAGCAACCACAGACAGGCAGCTCTCTCTTGAGCAGTCAGGATGATGGGCCGAGGCGAGGCGCTGCTCCTTGTTCTTGTACCACTGGAGCTGGTAGGGAGGAGTGGCCTGCCATCCATTCCATTCCATGAGCCGCTGCAGAGGGAGTGCCGCGCGGCTGCCTGTCAGGCTGTGCTTTTCCTGGTGCTCTGGCGAGGGGCGAGGCAGATGTCTGAACAGGCTGCAAGAATGGATCTACCTGCTGAGAGGGAAACGCTGATCAACCAGCGAGAGAGGGAGGCGGCTGTCGGCTTACCGGCGCTGACAGCCTTGAAAGAGCGCACCTGCGAGGCGGTGGTGCTCGTGTTAACAGCGCTGGTCAGGCAAGCACAAAGACTGCTCGCTGGCCAGGCAGAGCAAGAGCAGACGGCCCTCTCTAAGCGCGGACAACTGGCCGGGCTGGCTCTCCAGGATCTGGGTGGCCTCTATGAGCAGACGCTGCGCCTGATCTATCGCCTCTTTGTGACCGAGGCTGTCGCACGCGCCGGTCTCCTGGCCCTGGCGGAAGAGCCTTCCCTGGGGGGGCGAGAGTCGGAGCCAGAAGCTACTGAGGATGAAGAGAACCGTGCTGACCGTCTCTGGGGAGATCTGCAGCGCCGGTGGGCACTGATGCGCGTGGGCTGTCGGCAGTCGGGGCTGACCCTGGCTCCCTATCCTGGCCACCTCTTTGATCCTGAGACGACGCCCTATCTGGAAGCTCTGCCGCTCCCCGATGCAGTGCTGACGCGAGTCCTGGCTCTGCTCGACGGCTTCCCCCTCTCCTGCGAGGTGAGCGCTGAGACCGGCTGGACCTGGCTGCCGGCGGCGCTCTACGAAGATATGCTGGCCTATGAGCCGCGTCTTGCCACGGAGCTACTGCACGAGGTGCAGGATCGAGGTCGACGCCTCGTTATTCCGGCCCGCCTCAATGTCTCGGCGGCCAACGACGGTCAGTTGCTGTATCCCGTAGTGCGCATTATTGCCCCTGGTAGCATCTATCTGGCTCCCAGCAGCGGGCGCAAGAGCAGCGGTAGTTACTCGACGCCTCCCGCCCTGGTCTCCTATCTAGTGCGGCGTACGCTGGAGCCACTGGTGAGGAACTGCCAGCGGGCCGAGGAGGTTCTGGCGCTCAGGGTGGTCGATCCGGCGATGGGCACGGGGGCCTTTCTGGTGGCGGCTTGCGACTACCTGGCTCGGGCCTGTGCCTGCTTACCGGGCAAACTGCCAGCGCCGGAGCAGGCAGGGCTGGAGGAGTCGATGTCCTATCGTCGTCTGGTGGCCGAGCGCTGCCTCTACGGTGTCGATCTCGATGAGCTGGCTGTTGAACTGGCGCGCCTCTCGCTCTGGCTCTTCACTGGCCAGCCTGAGCAGCCAGCCACCTTTTTGCGTCACAACCTGCGCTGTGGTAACAGCCTGATTGGCATGCCCTGGCCGTGGGAGGCCACTGCCAGTGAGGCAGCAATCCAGCCTCACCATCTCGCCAGCTTGCTGCGTCTGATCCCACTGCCGGGCGCAGTTCTGCCGCAGACGAGCGTTGAGCGCGCGCAGGCCCGACGCCTGGCCGATCTCTGGGTGGCCCTCTGGTTTTGGCCACACTCGCAGTCTGCTGCTGAGGGAGGTGGCGAAGCTGTGAGCCTGGAGGCTGTGCCGCCCTTACCGGACAGGCGTACCTGTGCCGCGCTTGTCACTGCGCTGGCGCGCGCTGAAGATGGCCCCCTGTCGGAGGACATCACACAGGAAGAGCAGCTGGCACTCACGCTCTATCTGCGCACCCTTGAGCGCCTGGTCAGACGCCTGCGTCCTTTCCACTGGCCGTTAGAGTTTCCCGCTGTCTTCTTTGCGGAGGATGGTCGTCTGCGCCCCCAACCAGGCTTTGATGCCGTGCTGGGCAATCCGCCCTGGGAGATCCTCAAGCCCAACTCCCGCGAATTCTTCGCTGCCTATGATCCTCTCTACCGTCGGCTGGAGCGCACCGAAGCCGAGCGTCAGCGTCAGTCTCTGCTGGCTGATCGCAGCATCGAGCGCTCCTGGCGACGTCGGACCCACTGGCTTGCAAAACTGAGCCGCTATGTGCGCGCCAGCGGACTCTATCCTGCTCAGCACACTCCCATTGGGGGTAAAGCGGGCGGTGGCGATCTGAACAGTTACAGGCTCTTTGTCGAGCGCTCCTATCGCCTGCTGCGTCCCGGCGGTTACTGTGGCCTTGTGGTACCAGCCGGCCTCTATACCGATCAGAGCAGCACTGGACTGCGCCACCTGCTCCTGGAAGAGGGGCACCTGCTTCTATTGCTGGGCTTTGAGAACCGTGCCGCCCTCTTCCCCATCGACATCCGCTGCAAGTTTGCCCTGCTGGTTTTCGCCCGCGAACACCCTCCGCCCGCTGCTCACGTGCGGGTGGCCTTTATGCTGCGCGATCCTGCCGTGTTGCAAAATGATGAGGAGCAGTTTACTATCCGTCTGCCCTGCACGCTGATTGCCCGCTTCGCCCCGGAAACCCTCTCGCTGCTAGAGCTGCGCACCCAGCGCGAAGCGGACCTCCTCAGCTGCATCTATGGCACCAGGCCGCTCCTTGGCGAGCAGCAGGCGAAGCGAGAAGCCGGTGCCTGGTCAGTGATGCTGATGCGCGAATTTGACATGACGAGCGATCGCCCGCTCTTCAACCGCAGCGGTCAGGGTTGGCCACTCTACGAAGGCAAAACTATTCACCAGTACTGCGCTGCTTTTGCCAAGCCGCGCTATCATATCCTCCCCGCCATTGGGCGGCAGGGCCTGCTGCGCCGCGAGCTGGCGCGTCTGGAGCGGGAGCTGGAGGCGCTGGCCAGGGAGCGCTGGCCTCAGCTCCTGCCTGGTAGTGGCTGCCCCGAGCGTGTGGCGGCTCTGCTGGCCGCTCATGGCCGCGGGCCGCTGAGCGCCGAGGATGTACGCCTCGACTGCGAGGCACCGCGCCTGGTCTTTCGCCGTGTAGCCAGCAGCACTAACGAGCGCAGCCTGATCGCCACCGTCCTTCCCGCGGGCTGCTTTCTCGGCAACACCCTGACCTATATCCGCCCCTGGTGCCTCGATCAAGGCAAGCTGGCGGCCCTGCTGAGGGCTGAACCAGATCAACCGCTCAGTCTGGCCTACGAGCCTGCCCTCTCGCCGACGCTGCTAGCCTGCCTCTGTGGTCTGTTCAATTCCTTTGTGCTCGACTATGTGATTCGGCGCAAGATCTCGGTTGACATCACCATGTTTCAGGTTCGCCAGTTACCAGTGCCGCGCCTTACAGAAGACTGGCCCCATTGTCGGGCCATTGCGCGTCGTGTCGCTCGCCTCGTCTGCCTCGGTCCCGCCTTCGACGCGTTACGCCGCCATCTGCTGGGAAGCGAAGACGCGCCCGTGCTGCCACTGGAGCGACGTCAGGCGCGCCAGCAACTGCGGAACGAAATCGACGCTATCGTGGCTCATCTCTACGGCCTGAGTGCCAGTGATTTACGCTACTTGCTCGTTGCTCCCCACAGCTTTCCCCTGGTGCCTCACACTGTCAAGGAGGGAGTGCTGCGCGCTTTTGCTGCCGTCGAACGATTGCTTGAAAGCGAGTGATCAGCGCGGGGGCGGCCCGTCTGGTCCGAATAGTGAGCGGATTTTGAGGAATACCATAGGACCATAGGACCATTGGGGAGGCGAGCGAGGGGTGGAACGTGCCTGCGCGTGGCCGGCGAGGACAAGGAAGAAGCAAAGATGATTTGACGTCCAGGCCCGGTCAGCCGTATAATCTTGGCCGATATCTCCCAGCGCCGCAGAAGAAAATGCTTACTTAACCTGGTGAACCGGACGTGTCGACCGTCAAAGCGGCAGGCTGCCCGGTCTATTGCCAGCCCGACAAAGGAAGGAAGCAGCGTTCATGCCAAAGCTCTACGGTTGGGTGCGTGAGGTGGTGCCCGACAGCCCTGCTGACCGCGCGGGTCTGCAGCCAGGCGATCTCATTCGCACAATCAACGGTCATCTTATTCGCGACCTGGTCGACTACCAGTTTTACAGCGCCGATGAGGTCCTGACTATCGTGTTCGAACGGCAGCAGGAGCAGCACGAGGTCACCATCGAGCGTCAGGAAGGCGAGAGCCTGGGTCTGATCTTTGGCGAGGAGCCGACGCCTTTTATTCGCCAGTGTGCCAACAAGTGCGTTTTTTGCTTTATTAAAGGCTTGCCGCCGCGCTACGCTGCGCAACCGGGGCTGCCGCATGGTCTGCGCTCCACCCTCTACATCAAAGACGACGACTATCGCTACTCCTTCCTCTTCGGCAATTTTATTACACTGACGAATCTCAAAGAGCAGGACTGGCAGCGGCTGGCCGAACAGCGACTGAGTCCCCTCTATGTCTCGGTTCACACGACCGAGCCGGAGCTGCGGCGCAAGATGGTCGATGGGCCGCGGGCTGGCGAGATTCTCGAGCAGATTCAGCGTCTGGGGGAGCTGCATATCACCTGTCATACTCAGCTTGTCCTCTGCCCGGGCATCAACGACGGCGAGCACCTCGAACGCAGCATTCGGGATCTGGCTGCCCTGCGTCCCATCGTTGAATCAATCTCAGTGGTGCCTGTGGGCCTGACCAAATACAACAACCTGCTCAAGACCGGCGATCTACCGCCGCTGCGTCCCTACACGCGTCAGGAGGCGGAGCAGGTCATGGCTCAGGTTGAGGCCCATCAGCGACGCTTTGCCGCCAGCCATCCCGAGGGCTATCCTTTTGTCTACCTCTCGGACGAGTGGTACTATCTCGCGGGCCGTGAGGTGCCGCCCGCCTCCCACTACGGCGACTACGCCCAGATCGAAAACGGCGTTGGGATGACGCGCTACCTGCTCGAGCAGTGGGAGAGCGCCCGGCGTCGCCTGCCCGCGCGCATGCCGCAGCCGCGGCGCCTCACTCTGGTCACGGGGACGATGGCCCGACCCATTATCGAGCGTCTGGCGGCGGATCTCAACCGCATCGAGGGTCTGGAGGCGCGCGTCATCGCCGTCGAGAATCGCTTTTTCGGCTCTCAGGTCACGGTTGCCGGGCTGCTTTGCGGTCAGGATGTCCTGGCCACGCTGCTGGAACAGGAATGGCTCGGCGATCTGGTGCTCTTGCCACGCATCATGCTCGACAACGCCGGCGAGCGCTTTCTAGACGATGTGACCGTTGAAGAATTTCAGGAACGCCTGCCGGTGCCCTCGCGCTTCGTGCGCAACGCCCAGGAGACTGTCGCCGCTGTTCGCGAGCTGGCCGGACTGCCAGCACCGCGCCTATGGGCGGCTCTGGCCACCCGCTGATGGACGAGCGGGGATCTGTCCCTGCTATCTGCTATCTACCTGGTGGCCACCGTCAGCAGGCGTCGACTCTCCAGGCTGAACGGGGCGCCCTGCTCATTGTAGGCTTCCACCCGGCTGAAACCAGCCTGGCGCAGCCAGTCCGCCAACTCGGGCAGTGTGAGCAGACGCACAAAGAAATGCGTCTCGCGCTGGCGCCCATCGCGCAGGATCACGCGCCTGGTGTGCAGGCGTCCACTGAGCACATCATAGTGCAGCTGATCGATCAGCCAGGCCCCATCGCGCTCTAAGACCATATCCGGCTGAAACACGCGCAGCAAGCGGTCGCGATTCGGCAGCTCAAGCAAGAGCCGTCCGCCGGGCTGCAACACGCGGGCAATCTCGGCCAGCACCTGGCGATTCTCCTCATCGCTGAAGTAGCCGAAGGAGGTGAACCAGCTCAGGACCGCCGCAAAGCGGCCAGTCCACTCCGTTGGCAAGGTCCGCATATCGCCCTGACGGTAGTCGACCGCCAGTCCCCGCTTCTCAGCCTCAGCGCGAGCCTGATCGAGGAAAGCCGCGCTCTGGTCTAGCCCGCTCACCAGACAGCTGCGGGCCGCCAGCCGGTTGGCGATCCTGCCGTAGCCGCAGGCCAGATCCAGCACCGGTAGCCCCGGCTGCAGCCCAAGCAACCGCCAGACCAGGTCTGCCTCCTGCTCGCTGCGCTCCTCCGTCAGGAAACGATCGTAGAAATAGCGGTAGTCGGAAGCCTCAAAGGTGCCTTCGAAATCGAAAGCCTCCGATCCCAGTGGCGAATTCACAATGATCTCCTCGTGTCGGAGCAACGCCGACAACAAATGAGGCTCCCAGCCTGCTGGGAGCCTCAAAGCTTGGCCAACAAGCTTCCTCACCGAGCCTTAGCGGGACCGGGACGGCGCTCCCTGGTCGCGTTGTGGTCCCAGGCGTAGCACCAGCCAGGCCGAGGGCAGCAAGGCCGCCGCCAGCAAGAGTTTCAGCGTGTCGCCCACCAAAAAGGGCGCCATCCCGAGTAGCAGGGCCTGAGCCGGTCCCAGATGCAAGACCAGCGCCAGCCAGGGCACCCCGACAGCGTAGATGATCAGCGAGCCAGGCAGCATGGCCAGCGCCGCCGTCAGATAGCGGCGATCAAGCCCTCGCTCGCACAGCCAGCCCGTCACCCAGGCCGCCAGCGGATAGGACCAGAGATAGCCCCCGGTATAGCCGAGCAAAACCGCCACGCCGCCGGAGCCGCCGGCGAAAACCGGCAGGCCCAGCGCTCCCTCCGCCAGGTAGGCCAGCAGGGCCAAAGCCCCGCGGCGACTCCCCAGCACAGCCCCCGTCAGCAACACACCCAGCGTCTGCAGCGTAATCGGTACTGGCGTAATCCAGGGAATATAAATAGAAAATCGAGCACATAAGGCCATGAATGCACTGAAGCCAAGCACCAGTACCCCATCGCGCAGCAGAGCTGTGAAACGTGACGGCGAGCGAGCCGGCAGTACGCGATCCACCAACGTTGTACCGGACACAGAAGCCATCAAGGCACTCCTTTCTCAGGAACATACGTATCAGCACTGCCTGGAAGGCAGGCAAAGACTGGGACCCGGTCAGGCCGCGCAGATCCGACGAGCTGGTGGCCAGCGGGTCCCTGTTCCTCTGCAACAATTATAGGCAGCCAGGCGTGCTGCTGGCAAGGCGCAGCGGAGTAGAACGAGGTAGGAGGGCCTGGTCCCTCTCACTCAAGCCAGCAGGGCTGCTCCCTCGTTGCGAGGATCGTTGACCAGGCGCGAGACCGGACGGGCCTGCATCTCTGCCGCCGGATAAGGGCGCAACAAAGGTAAGAGCGCCTCCGCCTCCTGCACAGTGGGATCGAGCCAGCGCTCGCAGTCCTCGCGCGGCAGAATCACTGGCATGCGGTTATGGATCGTCGCCAACAACTCATTCGGCTCTGTCGTCACGATCGTGCATGTTCGCAGCAGGCGGCCATCGGCAGCGCTCCACTGGTCCCACAGGCCAGCGAAAGCGAACGGCGAGCCATCGCGCAGCGTAATATACATCGGCTTCTTCGAGCCGTTAGTCTGCTGCCACTCATAGAAGCCGTCAGCCACCACCAGGCAGCGGCGCGAGCGCAGCAAGCGCTTAAAGCTCGGCTTCTCAGCCAGTGTCTCTGCGCGTGCATTAATCATGCGGTTGCCGATTGCCTCCTCCCTGGCCCAGGAAGGGATCAGGCCCCAGCGCAACCAGGCCATCTGGCGTTGTCCCTCATGCAGGATGGCCACCACCTCCTGTGAGGGAGCGATATTATAGCGTGGCTGAGCCTCCAGCGTCGCTGGCACCCCGAAGATCTCAGCAATCGTCTGCAGATCAGTAATCAACGTAAAGCGACCGCACATAGACAGCGCAACTCCTTCCTTAGCGGCCAGCCTCTCTCACCTTCAACTGAGAGCGAGAGAGAGCTGGCAAAGACACGACGGCCCCCAACCCTCTTTCTCTCTCTATTCTGCGCGCTGCCCTCGCAAGCGGCAAGGGCCAGTTCGTCTCAAGCCTCTCTAGCGGAGAGGTCTCCGTGTGGTCGGCCAGAGGAAAGCTCGCTCTGGACAAAGCCGGCCTGACCCTGCTACCATAACAGGCAGATTTCCCTTGCAGACGCTTAAGGAAGGAAGAGTTGTCATGACGCAGATAGAAGCGTATATAGCAGAGCATGAGCAGCGTTTCCTGGAAGATCTCAAAGGATGGCTGCGTATTCCCAGCATCAGTACCCTGCCCGAATATGCTGCCGATGTGCGCCGTGCCGCCGAATATGCCGCTGGCCAATTGCGCAGCATTGGCCTTGACAACGTGCGCCTCATCGAGACCAAGGGCCACCCGCTGGTCTATGGTGAGTGGCTCAAAGCGGCGGGCCGGCCAACTCTACTTATCTATGGACATTATGATGTCCAGCCCGTCGATCCCATCGAACTCTGGCAGACGCCGCCCTTCGAACCGACCATTCGCGGCGAAAACCTCTACTGTCGGGGGGCCTGCGACGACAAAGGGCAGACCATGCTCGTCTTCAAAGCCCTGGAGGCCCTCATCACCACCGAGGGAGGGCTGCCTGTCAACGTGCGTGTCCTCATCGAAGGGGAAGAGGAGGCCGGAGGTGAATCCATCGAGCACTATGTCCGCAGCTATCCTGAGCGCCTGACCTGCGACGCCGCCTTCATCTGCGACACCCACATGCCGGCGCCTGACCTGCCGGCCCTCATCTCTGGCTTGCGCGGCATTATCTACACCGAAGTCGAAGCGCGTGGGGCCGTGCGCGACCTGCACTCCGGCACCTATGGCGGCATCGCCCCCAACCCCTTCCACGCTCTGGCTCTCATCATTGCCGGCCTCAAAGACGCGCGTGGACATATCCACATTCCCGGCCTCTACGACCATCAGCGTGAAGCGCCAGCGCAGGAACAGCGCTTCTGGCAAGAAGATCCCCTTCACCTGGCTGAGACCCTGCGCGAAGAGATGGGCGTGGCCCAGCTCTCCGGCGAACCAGAATATCCGCCACTGCAACGCATCTGGGCCAGACCAACTCTGGAAATTCACGGCTTTGTCGGCGGCTTCAGTGGCGAAGGAGCCAAAACTGTCATCCCTGCCAACGGCAAAGTCAAGATCAGCATGCGCATCCCACCCGACCTTGGACTCAAAGCCGAAGAAGTCTATCGCCTGTTCGAACGGCGCGTCAAGGAGCTGGCGCCGCCCGACGTCGAGGTCACCGTCCGCAAAATCCATGCCGGAGAGGGAGTGCTCGTCTCGCCCGAAGCCTCCGTCATTCGGGCAGCTTCAGCAGCCCTCAAAGAGACCTACGGGCGCGAGCCGGTCTTCATTCGCGAAGGTGGCTCCATTCCCATCGCCGCCCTCTTTAACGATATCCTGCAGGTGCCCATTGTCTTCATGGGCTTTGGCCTGCCCGATGACAATCTACACTCGCCCAACGAAAAATACTCTCTCAAGCAATTCTTCAGAGGAGTGCGCACCGTCGCGCGTTTCTTGCAGCTCTACGGAGCGGGCGCCTGAGTGCGAGTGAGCCGAGCCCGAGCCAACTCGCAGCATCGGGAAAGAACGGAGAGGAAGGCCGGGGCCGGAGCGGCCTGGGCGAAACAAAAAACAGAGCAGGAAAGATAGCTCTCCTGTGAAGAGCTGCCTTTCCTGCTCTGTAATCTACATCCGTTCCCGTGGCACAGATAGGCTCGGTTCCAGTAATGAAGGAAGATCGAATCTGCTAAAAACCAAACGCCTGACCAGCGCAGCTCGCCGACCGCGCTGATCGGGGGATTACCTGGCAAGCGTCGTAGTGCAGACAGATACAAGCCAGCCTGCGCCGCGCACTACACGCCAGAGTCGCGCCTCTGCCCTGGGAAACGACAACCACTGATTGAGGGGGCGCGGCGTGGACTGGGAAAGTCGACCACGACGGTGATCGCACCGGTCATGTCAGCCGCGCAGACGCTCCAGGACCGGCGGTTGGCGCAGTTTCGCCAGAGCGCCGGCCTCGATCTGGCGCACACGCTCGCGCGTAATCCCCAGCTCGCGGCCCACCTGCTCTAGCGGATGAGCCTGGCCATTGCCCAGGCCAAAGCGCAACTGCAGCACCAGGCGCTCGCGCGGCGTCAGCACCGACTCCAGCACGCGCTGGACCTCGTCCTTCAGCGTCTGGGTTGTCGCGATATCTTCTGGTGAAGCGGACTCTGTGTCAGCCAGCACATCGCCCAGCTCCTGCTCCTCATCCTCGCCGACCGGCAATTCCAGGGAGACGGGCGCTCCCGGAGCCGACTGCAGCTCCTGCATGCGGATCGGGTCCAGCCCTGTGGCCTCGGCCAGCTCCTGCTCAGTCGGCTCGCGGCCCAGCTCCTGTAGCAGGCGCTGACGCTCGCGGCGGATGCGGTTCAACGCCGTATTCACATAGACAGGCAAGCGGATCGTGCGCCCTTTATCAGCCACCGCGCGACTGATGGCCTGGCGAATCCACCAGGTGGCATGCGTCGAGAAGCGATGACCCCGACGCCAGTCATAGCGCTGTACGGCCCGAATCAGACCGATGTTGCCCTCCTGGATCAGATCAAGCAGGCTCAGACCGCGCCCGACATAGCGCTTAGCGATGCTCACCACCAGGCGCAGATTGGCCAGAATGAACTGCTTCTTGGCCTCGCGGTCGCCCATCTCGATGCGCTTGGCCAGCTCGATTTCTCGCTCATGCGAGATCATGGGCACGCGCCCGATCTCGCGCAGATATGCCATCACAGCGTCCGATTCGCCGGTGTCTAGAGCGCTCGCCGTGCTCTCGTCCGCATAGTCGGCGCGGCGCCGGCGCCCACCGGAGCGGCGTGCTGCACCCGCGCGCGTCGCCGGCAGGGGAGGAAGAGAGAGCAACGAAGCAGTGTCTTCTAGCTCAGGCGAACCTGGCAATTGCGTCAGATCTTCATGCATATCAGGCATCTCTTCTAACTCCAGGGCTGCTGGCTCCAGACCGCTGAGGTCCTCGTCCAGTTCAGGCTCTTCGTCCTTGCCAGGTTCCTCCTCTCCATCATCAACAACAGCGTCGTCGTTGTCGTCGTCAAAATCTATATATTCAAGATCCTTCGTAAGCAACTGATCAAGCTGCTTCTCCAGATCTGGATTGTCTCGTGTGGGCTGATCGTCTAAGATAAGCGCATTTCCCGTGTCGGCACGCTCCAGGTCTAACATGTGCGCCCTCCATGAAAAGGTAGTGTCTATCTTAAGCAGCAAGATAGCGGCTGTGAGGCTGTCTGACCCTACACGCAGGGAAAGCGAGCCTTCGACCTGAGAGAGACCAGGTCTAACGCCGGGTAGGAGAAAGATGTAAGATGAGACACGTTGCTTCTACCGATAGGAACACAGTACGGCCCAGAAATATTCCAGCGCTATTCCAATTATACCCTAAAGGTTTCCTTCCGTGCCAGTCTGTGGCAGCACTGAAGCTCTAAAGATGTTACATATCAACATAAGGGTACTTTGCTACAAAAGGAGTATGCTTTTTCAACGTTGCACTCACTATTACATACGCGTGAGGGTGGGCTAAAGTGGCAGGGAACCCGAAGAACCGGGGGCGGCCCCTGGAGAGGCGGCCCGCTCTGGCTCTTCCAGCTGTGGTCGGGGCTGTGGCTGTGATTCTGTGTGAGTTGCGCGCAGGCGGCGCAGCAGTAGCAGCAAGCGGTAGCTCAACCAGGTGGCCAGGGCCAGGGCCAGCAAGAGCAGCGAGATTGTACCGAGAATCTCACCCACTGCCTCCCAGCTGGCGCCGAAGAGAAAGCCCAGGCTGAGCGGCAGCCCGACGCCGACCAGCTCGCCGAGCGCATCGAAGAGCAGAAACTTGCGGTAAGGATAGCGCTCCGCTCCTGAGAGGAGCGTAATCGGCACCCCGATGGCCGAGAAGACGGTGCGACCGAGAAAGATCGCCCACCCTCCTCGTTGATGGAAGAGCTGCCGTGCGCGGCTGAGGGCCTGCTGTGGAATCCAGTGCCGCGGCGAGTGTTCCAGGTAATCGAGCAGGCGGCTGCCCCAGCGACGACCAAGGCTATAGCCGACGCTATCGCCGGCCACGGCGGCGCTCATCGCCAGCACTACCAGCAAGCCAAGGTTGTAATCTCCCAGCACGGCGAAGGCGCCCGCGGCCAACAAGAGCAGCGTAATCGGGAGCGGAATGCCGGCGGCCCCCACAAAGACCAGTCCCCACAGGGCTGGATAGCCGTACTCTTGCAACCAGTTGACCAGGTAAGGAAGCAAGGCGCTCATGGCCGTTCTCCCTTTGCCAGTGCAGAGGATGCCGCAGGCTCTCTCGTCGGGGTGCTTTTTGGCCCTGGGTGCTGCTGGCGATAGGTCTCGATGGCCTGTTGCAGCGTGCGAATCAACTCGTCAACGGGACGTTTTGTGCGTAGGGCCAGCGCATGGAGGGTCAGATGTTGTACAGAGGGCGTCTCTGGAATATGCAAGGCCCGGTAAAGGTACGCAGCTGGTACATGGCAGATATGAGCCACGTAGGGTATCGTCATCCAGGGGCGAATGCTGCGCACATCCCCCGCTTTGGCCAGGGCGCTCTGTTGCTGCAGATGCTGCACGGCATGATAGGTTGAATTGGCAGCATACACTGTCGTGCTGACGGCCAGGCAGAGCAGGAGCACCAGCCCAAGCAACTTAAGTTTTAGACTCAGCACCAGGCTGCGGCCCGACATAGCAATGGCAAAGGTAGGAAAGCAGCCGCCAGCGCTCGGCGGCGCTGGCCACCCATTTCTATCAACAAGGAAATCCAGCACCTTCTCTTGACGTCACAGAAGCTCTTTTCTAGAATAGCAGAAATGGACAAGTATCTGCAACCGCTAGATGTGGCGATCAAACGTGTGGACCCAACCTTGCCGTTGCCGACCTACGCCACTGCTGGCTCGGTTGGCTTTGATCTCCTCTGCCGTCAAGATACAGAGATCGCGCCTCGCGATCTCGGTTTCATTCCGGGCAATGTCATTGTGAGCACGCCACCGGGCTATCTGTTGCTGGTGACCCTGCGCAGCAGCACGCCGCGGCGCAAGGGGCTGCTGATCCCTCATGGGGTGGGTATTATCGATCAGGACTACTGTGGCGAAGGTGATGAGGTGCTGATCCAGGTCTACAACTTCCGTGACGAGCCTGTCCTGATCAGGCGCGGCGAGCGCATCGCCCAGGGTATTTTCATTCCAGTGGTCCGGGCCTGCTGGCAGGAGGCGACGGCCCTGGGGCCGGGGCGTGGTGGCTTCGGCAGTACGGGTGAATGAGGCCAGTGATGCAGGACTATTATTCGATTCTGGAAATAGCGCCAACCGCCTCGCCCGAGGAGATCAGGCGCGCTTATCTGCGTCTGGCACGTCGCTATCATCCTGATGCGAATCAGAGCGCGGCGGGTATGCAGGCTAGATATGAGCAGCAGATGAAGCTGATCAACGAGGCCTACGAGGTCCTGGGGGACCCACGACGCCGCGCCGCCTACGATGTGCACCGGGCCGCCGAGCTGCGCGTGCGTGCTCTCCGCGAGGCCCGTCTGAAATATCAGGCTCAGATGGGCAAGCACAACTCCTCGACCGAGATGACCTGGCTCGAAGGTCTGGTCGGCTTCGTGCGTGAATTGAAGCGTAGCCTGCGCGAGAATTAGCTTCTCTCACGAGAGGACGGGAGAGGCCCCCGCTATAGCGGTAGCGACTGCGCAAGCTGCACATGGCAAAATCCAGCGCTGCGCCGGTTGACTGGCGTTGGGTGGCCTCTCTCACAAGCGCTGCTTCTCCTGCCTGGCCGACTGGCTCAGCACTGGTTCTCTCTCCCACCCCTCGCTCCCGGACAGGCCAGCCGGGTAGCAGCCTAGACCCCGGCCTCGGCTCGCTGCTCGCCGCTGGTTCCCAACCTGGCCAGGCCCTCGGCGATGGCCGTCACTACTCCCTGCTCCGCCGTTTCGCGCGCCACCCGCAGCGCGTTTTTGATGGCCTTGGCGTTAGAACGCCCATGAGCAATGACTGCCACACCATTGACTCCCAAGAGAGGGACACCGCCATACTCGGCATAGTCGAGGCGTTTGAAGAGCTGCTTCAGACTCGGCTTGAGCACCGCCGCCGCCAGGGTATTGACTGGGTTGCTGGTCATCTGGCTGCGTAGCATGGCGATCAGCGTCTCGGCCAGTCCCTCGCTGAGCTTGAGAACAACATTGCCCACGAAGCCATCGCAAACCACGACCTCGGCAGCGCCTGCTGGAATATCGCGCCCTTCAATGTTGCCGATAAAGTTCAGCCCGAGCCGCGGAGCGCTCTCTTTGAGCAGGCGATGGGTTTCCTGGACCTGCTGATTGCCCTTGGTCTCCTCTTCGCCGTTGGCCAGCAATGCCACCCGTGGGCGATTGATGTGAAAAATGCGCTCCATGTAGACGGCTCCCATCAGGGCAAACTGCTGCAGGTACTCGGGCTTGCAATCCGTATTGGCGCCCACGTCGAGGACCAGGGTTGTGCCGGTGCGCGTTGGCATGACCGTGCCCAGGGCGGGCCGATCAACGCCGGCGATGCGTTTCAAAACGAACAGCGAAGCGGCCATCATGGCACCGCTATTGCCGGCAGAGACTGCCCCTACAACCTGGCCGCTGCGCGCCAGCTCCAGGGCCACCACCAGCGAGGCATTCTTCTTTCGCCGCACCGCGGTGGCTGGGTGCTCATCCATCGCGATGACCTCATCGGTGGGGGTAATCGCCAGGTCGAGGCCGTGGGTGTCGTAGCGAGCCAGCTCTGCACGGATCTGTTCCTCATGACCCACGAGCTGAACGCCGATGCCGTACTCACGCGCCGCCTCCACCGCCCCCTGCACTGTGGCCCCGGGAGCGTAGTCCCCCCCCATTGCGTCGAGCGCGACGCGTACTTTCGCCTCCATAGCCTTGCTCTCCTCTTGCCCTCAGACTGCTCTTGCTCTCGTAGCTCTTGTTGTTCTTGTTGCCTCTGAAACCGGGATCGTCACCTTCATGGCTCGCCGATGGTCTTGTGCACCAGCTCGACCAGCTCGTCCAGGTTAAAAGGTTTCGAGACAATCTCCACGACGCCAGCGTCGCGGAAGGTCTGCTCTTCGTGGGCCACATTGGGATAGGCCGTCACGATGATCACGGGAATCTTCTTCTCCAGCCACATCTCCATCAGCTTCAGCTCGTCCCGTCCGTCCAGATAGGGCATCATGATATCGAGCAGGATCAGATCGGGATCATGCTCGCGTACGGCGTCGTAGAAGCGTAGGCTCTGCGTCGTCATGTGGGTCTCATAACCCTCGTCGGCGAGCGCCTCGGTCAGGAGATCGGCGATGGTGGGGTCGTCATCCATAATCAAGATCTTTTTGGCCATGTGACCAACAGCCCCCTCGTCTCTCGTCTCGTGAATACAGTAACTACAGGCTCTTTGTACTACGATCAATCTCAAGCTCTCGCCCTCGGCGGAGGGCAAACCGCTCGCTTGGGGAGCGGTCGCGAGCACTTCTCGACCGCTGGCGTGGCGACCTCATTCGCACCCGATGCCATCGGGGCGCATCTGCTGGCTGGGACCTGACCGGCGGAGCAGAGCAGCACGAAACGGGTTGATCAGCTTCCGCTGTGACCTCTCTGCCGTGCCAGCTCCGGCTCAAGGCCGCACAAGACCTGTCTCACTCAGCTCGCCCGAAGCGGCCCTCGCCTTGAGCAAGCTACCCGGCTCAGCGGCAGGTACCTTTGACTTTGCCTGAGTGGACTGGGTGGTAGATGCTCGTATAATTATAGCACCCTGCCACTGTCTTTAGACGTGCCAGCGAGGGTTTTTGCTCAGGCAGTAGGACCTTCTGTCTGGCTGCGCCCTGGCTCTGCTCTCCAGTTGGAGTGGCCCATCAGGTGCTCTCTCACCCCTTCCTTCCCTCTTCAGGGAAGCAGCGCTTCCAGGGCGCTGCCGCTTTGGGCCATCAGCTCCTGCGTCTCAGTGATAATGGCCAGCAGCAGGCGATAGCGCTCATACTCGGCGGGGGTTAGCTCCTGCCCAAGATGCTCCTGCAGCCAGCGTGCGCAGATCTGGTAATGTCCAATGCGGAAGCGCCAGCACTCGGGCGGCAGGCCCTCCAGGGCCTGGCGGGAGTTTACCCAGAGGCGTCCATCCGCTGTATAGTGCACGAATTCGATCCGCAGGTGGGCGGCCTGAGCAGGCGGCAGGACGTAGGCCGAAGGCCGGGGGAGGCTGGTCTGCAGGTGCAGTTTGAGTAGACGGCTTCCGATACGATAGAGCAGACGAAAACTGGCACGATGCGCTGGCAGAGGGCAGCGCGGGAAGTCGCTGCTGAGCTGCTCGCCGTAGCGCTGGCGATAGATGGGCGCATGCAGAATAGCATAGAGGTAAGCCAGTACGGCCTCCGGCCCGAAGCTGGTTAGCAGATCGCCACTCCCCCAGGGCACGAAGTGCAGGTTGAGACGGCTCGCCAGAGCGTTAATGAAGGAGGGGGCTAGATTCGGGCGCGCCGCTCCCGCATCCTCGAACAGGTAGAGAGGAAAGACGTAGGCGCACTCGCGGGTCGCGGTTGAAAGCAGGCACATGTCGGTAAGGGCGCGGCTGACGAAGACGTGCTGGAAGCTGTCTTGACTCAGCTGGCGCGTTGTAGCGAGCAGGATATTAGGTCGCAGGGCATGGCGCATCAGCGCAAAGCGGTGGTCGCCGGCCTCGATGGCGGGAGGCCAGTAGGCGATACGGCGTGTGTCGAAGGGGCGATAGGCGTAGTCGCGGTAGATCTGCTGAGGTGGCAGTGCGCTGAGCCGACGCAGGAGCCGGGCCTTGTGCTGCGGCGTACCGCGGCGTCTATCGCTGGCGGTTGCACTCGTTCCATAGATCTCTTTCTCCTGGCTGTGTTCGGCCAGATAGGCAGCGATTTGTCGGGCGATGGCCTCGTCGGAGGGGCCGACCAGCACGGCGTCAAGGTGGGTTTTGATCCCTGTGCCGTAGAGCGGGAAGATTTCCGGCAGGGCCGCGTACCGTTCCCATTCGGTCTGGTGAGCCAGGGTGCGCGGCACGAAGAAGTAGAGATGGGGTTGCGGCTGCAGGCGCTGCCAGGGGGTGCTCTCCAGGTCCATCCCTGCCAGCCGGGCGTATTTCTCGCCGCGTCTGCCCCGCAGGGCCGCATAGTGGATGATCGCCCGCCTGGGAGCGGTCCGTGGGCTGCAAGCTGGGGCCCGGCGCCTGACAAAGAGACCGATGGCTACGCCCTGGCGGATGGGGAAAACGTTCTCATCGGGTTCTCTCCTCTCGGCAGGGGTTGCTCGCTGGCTGTTGCCGTGCAGGTCAAGCAAGTAAATTTCGTCAAAGCTGGCGAGCAGGCTCTCTCGCATGCGGCGGTGGGTCAGACCGTCAAGATAGGTGCGGCTGGTAATAAAGGCTAGCAAACCGCAGCCCGCTTGCTCGATATACCACTGGCCGCAGCGCATAAACTTGATGAAGTCATCGTCCAGGTTCAGCTTACGTTCGCCCAGATCGCGCTTGTAATCCTGAAGGAGAAGGCGTAGCCAGGGGTAGCGGGTAGGACGTCCGAAGTTGCCATAGGGAGGATTGCCGATGAGCACGGGCAGGCCCGTGCGGGCCGGTTCCCGGACCAGCCAGAGCAGGCCGTCCCCCAGGGAGAGGCTGAGAACCCCGGGCCGCTGGCGCAGGTCGTAGCCGCAAGCTGCCAGCTTGAGACCGAGGCTGAGATGGGCCACCAGCCAGGGGGCTGGCAGAAGTTCGTAGGCGCGCATGTTGGATAAAAGCTGTTCAGCTACGAAATGCGGCCAGCGCTCCAACTCCTCCTGTCGCACGAGCTGGCTATAGAGAAACTCAATCAGGCCATGCAGAAAAGCGCCACTGCCGACTGCCGGATCAATGACCTCGAAATTCCCCAACTCGCTCAGGCCCTGGCGCAGGGCGAAGGCCTGCTTCAGCAGAAGGTCGACGCTGCGCACCATGTAGGAGACCACCGGCGCTGGTGTGGCGTAGATGCCGCCCGCATGGCGCAGGTTGGGGCGGTAGTAATGTAGAAACTGCTCATAGCAGTAGATGAGCGGATCTTGCTCTAGTGCCTGAAACGGAGACGCCATAGCACGCGTCGCGAGCTGCTTGTCTGCCGCGGGGAGGAGGGCCGCTGCGCTCAGCTCCTGCAGCTCGGCGATGGTCTCGGCCAGCGTCGGGGCCAGCAGCATCTGTCTAAAGGGGGGCTGTAGCGAGAGAGGCAGCCACGAGAGCACGGGTATCAGCCCATTGTGCTCACGCTCGCGCTGGCGCTCACTGATCTGTCCGGCCAGGGCGGCGGCCAGAGCCAGAGCGCAGAGACCTTGCGTGTAGAAGTCGGCGCTCTCCTCTGGGGGCAGGTCTGATCCGATCAGTTCGACCAGCGGCTCCCACTCTCCTGCTTGTACAGCCCGCTCACAGAGCGGGCGCACACGGGTAATGGCCAGGGTAGCCAGCTGCTTTGCCAGGCGATTGCACTGACGCACAATCGCTGGCTGGTGCCGGTAGGTGCGCTGGGGGATGGCGACCAGCGCCGCTGCTGACGACAAGGGCTGGAATGACATCGCTCTTCTCTTCCACTCTTGCTGACTAACGGCGACCAGGTTCGGCGCTGCCTCCTTCTACCTCCCTGGCGCAACCCTGGTTGTTTGCCGTTGAGCCTGGCGCCTGCACTGATATATGGGCATGCTGCTCTGAAATTATAGAACGGCCTGGCGCTGATCTCAGGAGCATGGTCCAGATCAAAGCAGGCAGAGAAGTGAGGGGGGGGAAGAGGGCACTTTGCAGCTCCCTCTGGCTGGCGATACAATGAAAAGACAATGCTTCCAGGATGATCATCCATCACCCACACGGCTGTCCGCCAGCGGAACGGGGGCAGAGTGCCCTCGACAGGGATAGCAATTTGCTGTTGCTGCCGGGTGTGTCGTTGGCCGAGGCGACATGCGGAGCAGCGGAGCGGGAAGCGAGTATGAGGCACGTGGTGCCAGGGAGAAAGGCGTGAGATACAAAGATCCTTTGAACGGCGAGCCCGAGCTGCCAGATGATCTGTTAGTGCGCATTGTTCTTGCAGAGCGGAGACGCCGCGAGCGCCTTTCGCAGAGTACCGCCTATCTGCCAGGCGTGCGTACAGCGGGTGAGCGCCTTGTGGCCTATCTCTGTCTCGCTCTTGAGGTCTGTGCCCTGGCCGCCTGGCTGCAGGTGCTGGCTGAGCTGCATCTCTTCATGAGCGCACAGCCACTGCTGCCACTCTGGGTGCTCTTCCCGCTCGGCGCGCTGGCGCTCTGGCTCACGCGCCTATGGGAGCAGCGCCTTGTGCGCCACACGCCGCCGCTCGATGAATTCGACCGTCCTGGCGAGCCGCTGCCGGGCAGAAGTCTCATTGTGGGCCTGCTAATCGCCAGTGCGCTCTGTCTCTGCTGGCTCAACAATTATGCCGCGGCCTTTCCGCTCTATCATCCAGCCTGGCTGCTCGCGCTAGGCAATGACCTCCTTGCTCTACGACCTGCCGCCTATCGCAGCGTGGCCATTCTCCTTTGTACGGCGCTGCTGGTCTGGCGAGGGGCGAAACGGGCACGTCAGGAGGCGGAGCCAGCGCTGGTGCGCTGGGCCTTCATCGGGAGCGGCCTGCTGCTGCTCCTGGCGATGCTCATTCACCTCGGTCACGGCAGTGACACTGACCAGAGCCTGGTCAATGCGGGCACGGTGGTCTTCTTCTTGCTCATCCCGCTCTTTATCTATTGCGCTCTCCTAGCGCAGGCACTGGCGCAGGCTATTGCAGAGCGCCGTCTCCATCCTTTCGGCCTGGAAGGAAGCATGCAAGAGCAAGAGCGAGCCATTCTGCTTCTCTTCTTGGGCCTGGGCCTGCTCATGGTGCTCCTCAGTCTGGCGGTTGCTGCGCTGGCGGGTGCCAGCCTCTTTGAGGTACTCCGTCGTGGACTGGCCTTTCTCTCGATGCCGTATGATTGGCTCGTGCGCGGCCTCGCGCAGCTCATCGTCTGGTTGCTCACGCCGCTTTTCTGGCTGCTGCAAGCCTTCCATTTTCAAACTTCAGAGCCGATCATCTATCCACTGCGAGGGCCGGGCTTGCCGGGCCTGAGACCACCTGGGGAGAGCACCAGCCTGCCAGCAGGCCTGCTTCTGGCCAGCCGTATCCTGGTGCTGCTCATCCTGGTTCTGATCGTGGTTGGCTGCCTTCGGCTGATCGGGAGAACCTTGCGCCAGCGGCGAGTGCGACTCTATGAGCGAGGGGAGCTTGAGGAGCGTCACGAGAGCCTGTGGTCTACGGCCCTTTTCTGGAGTCAGATCTGGGAAGTGCTGCAGATCCTGGCGAGGAAGTTGAGAGATGCTCTTGTACACGGACGGCAGGCCGTCGAAGCCCGCAAGCTGTTGAGGCGAGGGACGCGGCAGGAAGCGGTAAGGAGCCTGGAGAGCATGCGGGCCATTTATCGTGCTCTTCTGAAGGAGGCCAGACAACAAGGCTATCCACGCCTGCCCAACGAGACGCCCCTGGAATATCGGCGACGTCTGGAGGCCGCCACTCCTCTGGCAGATCCGCACCTGGAGTGGCTCACGGTGGCTTATCTGGCATCGCGCTATGGTCGACAAGAGCCTGACGCCACGCGGTTGGCTCAACTACGGGCTGGCTGGCAGGAGCTGCGGAATCGCTGGCACCGGCGCTGAGGGCCTGGTTTGGGTGAGGGATGGCGGGATTGGCAGCGGGAAGGGGCAGGTTAAGAGGATGGGGGGTGATGAGAGGGAGAGCCAGGGCGGAGGCGACGAGATGGGAAAGGGGAGGAGGAGGCGAGAAGCCGGGTGCAAAAAAGCCTGAAGGGGAGGCGCCCTTCAGGCTTCCGAAGTAACCACCCTCACCACGTTGCGCCGATCCGTGTCGAGCAAGTAGTAGTAGTGAGATGACGGAGAACTGCCCAGAGAGACGTGCCACCCTGCCACGTTGCCTGACCCCAGGAGTCCCGTTTCTCTACTATCCCCCCCACATTTGCCTCGCGCCCGCGGAACCGTTCTCTGAAGCTCGTTACGCCTACATAATAGCGCGCTCAGATGAGAATCGCATGAACGTGGGGGGCTAATCAATGAACATTCTTTCATCGTTCGCGTATGCTAGCGAGACGTGAACGATTACAGTTTGTTCATCTTCTCCCAGTCGCGGTTGAAGCGCTGAATGGCCTCCTCGCTGAGGGGGTCGCTGATGAAATCAAGCAAGACCTGGGGAGGGGCAGTCAGGTCGTGAGCGCCGGCCAGGAGAGCGCGGGCGGCCTCCTCGGGTGTCTTAATGCTTGCCACCAGCACGCGCGTGCTGGTTGGCTCCGGGGAGCGGCAGAGCGAGGCCATCTGAGAGATGCGGGTTGTGGCATCGATCCCGGAGCGCTCCAGGCGGTTGTAGTAAGGAATGACGAAATCGGCGCGCACCTGAAGAGCACAATACGTCTGGGGCACGGTGGTGACAGCGGTAAAGGCCAGCGCATAGCCCTGGCTGCTCAGGCGGCGGGCCACGCGCATGCCCACCTGGTTCATAGGGATTTTCGGGATAACACGCTCGGGTGCCATCTCGATGTAGCTGAGGGCCTCACGATACATCTCCTCTTCCTCGCTGGCGCCTGGCTGCATGAAGACATGGCCGCTCAGGGCTTCTAGCAGCGCCTCCAGCACCTGGCGGGGCGAGAGCTGCTGACCGCGCTCACGGGCGGCCAGCAACAGCGTTGGATTGGTGGTCACGCCGGCTAATGGTACCGTGCGGGCCACGTTCGTGATATCATCTATGAAAGCAGTATCAACGTAGAGGGCCATGCGTATGCTCCATCCTCAACTCTTAGCTGACAATGTTCCTTTGCATGCTGAGCAGCGCTTGCTGATCTTAAATTCAGCGGCGGACCCCTTTGTCCAGATAGCCGCGCGTCAGCTCAGCCGTGGGCGAATCATCCTGGCGGAAGACAACGTCGGCGCCCTTGAACAAGCGTACGCTGTCCCTGCCCGCAGCCAGTTACAACACATTCCTTTCCATGAGTATACGCGAGAAACTTCGCCGAATACCATAGATGTCGCGGTCATGAATCTGCTCTATCAGCCCTCCAAAGCCTGGGTCTACTATGGGCTGGAGGCGGCCCGCTATGCCCTCAAGCCCGGCGGACGTCTCTATGTGACTGGAGCGAAGGATCGAGGGATTCTCTCGATTGCGCGGCGCATGCGCGAGTCCTTTGGCAATCTGGAGACGGTAGAGATCAGCAAGGGCTGGCGGGTCGTAGCGGCGGAGAAGACTGCAGAGACGCCTCTCTCTGCGGAGCCGCCGGCCTGGCCGCAGCGCGAGGTCTTTGCTGGTGGTGAGCTGGATGAGGGGACGCGCCTCTTGTTGGAAGCGCTGGAGGTCTATGTGACCGATGTGGCGCTCGATCTCGGCTGTGGAGCCGGCTATATTGGCCTGCATATTGCTGAGCGTGCTCGCAAGGGCAGTGTGACCCTGGTTGATGCCAGCCTGGCGGCGGTCGCCCTGGCGCAGCAGCGGCTGCAGGAGAAGGGCCTGAGCAACGCCCAGGCTTTGCCCAGCGATGCCACCAGTGCCGTGAGCGGGCAGCGTTTCAGCCTGATCGCGACCAATCCTCCTTTCCATGTGTGGGGCGTCAATACGAAGGCCGTCGGCGAACGCTTTATCCGCGAAAGTGCCCGGCTGCTGACGCCGCGCCGTGGGCGCTTCTACCTGGTGGCCAATCGCTTCTTGAAGTACGAGCCGGTGCTGGAGGAGTGCTTTGAGGAGGTGCAGGAGGTGGGCGGCAATAGTCGTTACAAGATCCTGCGCGCTACCTCGCCGCTGCGTCCTGGGCGGCGCAGTGAGCGTGCTGACGAGCTAACCCAGCTCTATAAAGGATGGCGCTGAGGATGAGCCGAATAGTCTATCTCAACGGCAAGCTCTATACGATGGACGCCTCTCGACCCCAGGCCCAGGCGATGGCCGTCGAGCGTGAGAGTGGGCGTATCCTGGCGATCGGAGACAATGTCGAGGTCCGCCAGGCTGCCGGGTCCCGGGCCGAGCTGATCGATTTGCGCGGCAAGACAGTTCTGCCGGGTTTCATCGACGCTCATATCCATCTGCTAGCCACTGCTTACCGCAGCCACGACATCGACGCAGCGGCCTGCAATAGCGCCGACGAGGTGGCTCAGTTGGTGCGCGAACGCGCGGCCCGTACGCCACTCGGTGAGTGGGTTGTTGGCAACCACTGGGATCGCAATCGCTGGCCGTCGCGCGCTTTCCCCACCAGGGAGGTGCTGGATGCGGCAGCGCCCGAGCATCCGGTCGCCCTCTGGAGTAAGGACGGTCACCTGCTATGGGTGAATTCGCTGGCCCTGGCGCGGGCGGGCATCACCGCTGAGACGTCCGATCCGCCCGGCGGCGCTATTCTGCGCGATGGCAGTGGTCAGCCGACTGGCATTTTGCAGGAAGGGGCAGCGATGGAACTGGTCGCTCGCCTGATCTCCCCCCTTTCACCGGTCCTGGCGCGCCAGCTCCTGCAGGAAACGCTCGCGGCGCTCCTGCGCTCCGGCATTACGGCCATCCACGATATCGAAGATCGCGCGACCTACGATTTATTAGCT
Source organism: Thermogemmatispora aurantia (assembly GCF_008974285.1). Lineage (GTDB taxonomy): Bacteria > Chloroflexota > Ktedonobacteria > Ktedonobacterales > Ktedonobacteraceae > Thermogemmatispora > Thermogemmatispora aurantia. The sequence goes on from NZ_BKZV01000010.1 coordinate 50,364, forward strand.
TCCCTGCGGGCAGAGGGGCGCCTGCCGCTGCGGGTGCGCATGATCCTCCAGCGTCATCCCCTGCCTGAGCTGCGTGCCGGTCTGCTCAAAGCCGACGAAGAGGATGACCTGCTACGCATTGGGGGCATCAAGATCTTCGCCGATGGCACCCTTGGCTCGCAGACCGCCGCCATGCTCGAAAGCTACGAGGGTAGCCTCTCTAATTACGGGATTCTGGCGACGCCCGAGGAAGAGATGCGGGTCCTGGTCAGGGAGGCGAGCGAGCTGAATCTGCTCATTGCCATCCACGCTATTGGTGATCGGGCGGCGCGCGTGGCGCTCGATGCCATTGAACTGGCCGAGCGCCATCTGACCGAGCGGGGCCAGCGCCCTGGCAAGCGCCTGCGCTATCGCCTGGAGCATGTGCAGCTGATCCACGCTACCGATCTGGAGCGGATGCACCGTCTGGGCGTCATCGCCTCGGTACAGCCCTATCATGCCGTGGCCGATCGCGACATTGCCGAACGCTACTGGGGGGAGCGCCATCGGCGGGCCTATGCCTATCGCACCATGTACGAGCGTGGTATTGCTCTTGCGCTGGGCTCCGATGCGCCCGTCGAGCTGTTTGATCCGCTGCGCATCATCTACGCCGCTGTCCAGCGTACCGATCCCGAGAGCGGGCGCCCCTCCTGGTTGCCGGAGCAGGCGCTCTCGCTGGGGGCTGCGCTCTATGGCTACACTCTTGGGGCGGCCTATGCCGGGGCTGAGGAGGCCGACAAAGGCTCGCTCAGCGTCGGCAAGTTTGGCGACGCCGTAGTCTTGCCCGAGGACCCTTTTCAGATCTCGCCTGAGCGCCTGGTCAGCAACGGCATTCAGGCCACCATCGTGGGCGGCCTGCTGGTCTACGGCGAAGTTTAAGCGAGTGTGGCCCCTGACTGACCCTGGTCGCCAGACAGATCATCGCGGAGAGAGCTGCTGGCTGCACTCGGCTCAGCTCGGATCAGTCTAGGCATCGTCAAGAAAAGGCAGGCCCTGCTGGCGATAGTAGCGCTCCAGGGCCTCAATCCACTCCAGCTGCGTCGGCGTCTGTGGCACAAAGCAGCCGCGCGCCGACGAGAGCAGGCCCACGGCCAGCGGCACCGAGTAGCCTGCGCGCACCAGCAGTCCGGCGGCGATCATCGCTGAGCGCCCAATGCCGAGGCGGCAGTGGATAGCAATGTGCTGGCCGGCACTTAGCAGCTCATGCAGCTCGCTCAGCAGGTCTTGGATCTCGCCATCCAGCGGCGGCCCCTCCAGATCAGGGATTGGGAAATGGAAATAGCGCAATCCCTGCTCCTGGCATGTCTGGGCCTCGCGCTGCAGGCCGATCTCTTCAATTTCCTCGCCTGTGAGCAGTGAGACCAGCACATCTACCCCTGCGCTGCGCAGCGTCTTGATGGCCTGCTCCAGCAAGGCGCCGCCCGCCGGATGCCCCATAATGCTCAGACGCTGATCCTTCAACAAATCAACGGTGTACAGTCCTCTCACCACAGCCATCTTGCAACATTCGACTCCCTACCAGATACCAGGCTAGCTAGCTACTAGATAAGACCAGAGAGATGGGAAGGCGGGCGGACCGGCTCAGCTCAATGGCCCTGCTCTGCCCTGATGGACAAAGACATCAGGCCGCTCCGTTGGCTCGGTCGAGTACAGGTCAGCCTTAGCGGGCGCTCGCCTTCCTCCCCCAGAGCGGCATATACTCGGAGTATACCAGAGAGGTATAATAGTCTCAACTGATCAACGCTTTTTGAGGAGCACACAGGCATGGCTACTGCTGCTCGGCGTGTAGCGAGCTTTGGGACTACTATTTTTACGGAGATCAACGTCCTGGCACAGCGGTACAACGCCCTCAATCTGGGGCAAGGGAGGCCCGATTTCGATACCCCACCCGACATCATCGCCCAGCTCGTGGCGGCCTTGCAGGCCGGCCAGTACAATCAGTACGCCCCGGGACCAGGGACGTCCTCGCTGCGCCGCGCCGTGGCCGCTCACGCGGCGCGCTTCTATGGCCTGGAGATCGACCCGGAGCGCGGCGTCATTGTGACCGCGGGCGCTACTGAGGGCATCTTTGCCGCTGTCCTGGGCCTGGTTGATCCCGGCGATGAGGTCATTGTGATCGAGCCATTCTACGATTCCTATGTGCCCAATATCCTTATGGCCGGAGCCACCCCCGTCTACGTGCCCCTACATCCTCCTCAGTGGACCTTCGACCCCGCTGAACTGCGCGCCGCCTTCACGCGCAAAACACGCGCTCTTATCCTTAATACCCCACATAATCCCTGTGGACGCGTCTTCTCACGTGAAGAGCTAACTGGCATCGCTGAACTGTGCATTGAACACGATGTAACTGTCATTGCCGATGAGGTCTACGAGCACCTGATCTTTGACGATGCGCGTCATATTCCCATTGCCACCCTGCCTGGCATGTTCGAGCGCACTGTGACGGTCAGCAGCTCGGGCAAAGCCTTCAGCGCCACCGGCTGGAAGATTGGCTGGGTCTATGGTCATCCCGACCTGGTGGACGGTGTCGCCCGCGCCCATCAGTTCATCACCTTCGCCGTGCACCATCCCACCCAGGAAGCCATTGCCTATGCCCTGGGCCTGCCAGATAGCTACTACTGTGGCCTGAAGGAGCTGTACGAACACAAGCGCCAGTTGCTCTTGCAAGCTCTCGATGCGGCGGGCCTTCCGTATCGGGTGCCCGAGGGCACTTACTTTGTCCTGGCCGACTTCTCGCCGGTCTTCGACGGCACGCCGCTCGAATTTGCACGCTATCTCATCAGCGAGATCGGCGTGGCCGGTATTCCCCCTGAGACCTTCTACTGTCCTGAACACGCCCATATCGGCAGCAAATATCTGCGCTTCTCCTTCTGCAAAAACGACGAGACCTTGCTGCAGGCAGGTGAGCGCCTGGCAAAACTGGCCACCAGGCGGCGTTAGAGAGCGAAGCAGCAGTTGAGGAGAAGCAGCAGGTGGGGAGCAAGGCAAGAGAGGGACGGGCGGGCGCTCAGGGGGAGATAGGAGATGCGTTGGGTCGCGTGAAGTAGGGGCGCCGCGGACGGCGGTAGCTGCTGGATTCGCGCACGATCAGCTCGGGCTGGTAGGTAAGCTGGCGGTGCTCGTGCGTAGTAGGATGGTCGGCCTCATCCAGGAGTAGCTCGGCAGCGCTGCGGCCAAGCTGATACTTCGGCTGGCGCACGGAGGTCAGCGGCGTCGAGAGCATGCCGGCAAAGTCAACATCGTCGTAGCCGACGAGAGCAAAGTCGCGCGGGATCGCAAAGCCGCGCCTGGTGAGGCCGCGCATGACTCCCAGGGCCAGCAGGTCATTGGCGCAGAAGATGGCTGTGGGTCGCTCAGCCTCACTCACACTCAGGATCTGCTCGACAGCGCGCTCTCCTTCGCGGGCATTCAAAAAGGGCCTGGCAACCTCTAAGACTACCTGGGCGGGGTCAGCGCCCACCGCGCGCACTGCCCGCTGCACGCCCTCCAGACGATCAGCGCATTGACGAATCGAATGCGGGCCATTTACAAAAGCAATGCGCTCGTGGCCCTGGGCCAGCAAATGCTCTGCGGCCAGCTCGCCCCCATGTACATCGTCGACGGCCACCGAGCAGAGATCCGATTGCCGACTCGGACGGTCCAGCAAGACCACAGAGATGCCACGCTTGCGCAGGCGATAGAGATGGGTGTGGTCATCCAGCACGGGGGTGATTAGCACGCCATGCGCCCGCTGCTCCTCCAGCACTCGCAGATAGTGGGCCTCGCGCTCGGGCGAATCGTCTGAATTGCAAAGAATGACGACGTAGCCGGCCTCGCTGGCCACATCCTCGACGCCGCGCGCTACCTCAGTAAAGAAGGGATTGGCCACATCGAGCACTACCAGACCGATATAGAGGCTACGCCCGGCGCGAAGCTGGCGCGCCGAACCATTGCGAACAAAACCCAGCTCGTCAATGATGCGCTGCACGCGCTGTCTTGTCTCCTCTGCTACCAGCTCGGGGTGATTCAGCACATTAGAGACGGTCCCAAGCGAGACGCCGGCCCGCTCGGCTACCTCACGAATACTTGGCATGCACGCACTCCATAGACCGAAGCGAAATCCATAGGCATGAAGATGATAATGATAAGGCAAGCCCCGTAGTGCTGCAGGCAGTCCGGCGGTCGCCTCCTCTCAACACGGGCCGCTCCTGCGCGCTGGGGCGGGGTCTCTCGTCGCTGTGCACGGTTCTGCCTGGGTCGAGTCGCAGTCTGCCCGCCGTCTGCCAGGGCAGAAGATCCTCTCCTGGCCCTACCAGCAGCCGGGAGAACTGCTGAGGCCACTTCCTCTGCTGGCTGACCTGACTGTATCACTGTATCACAAGATAGTATGCCACAACTGTTTGCCCTCTGGCCATCTTCCTGCCGTTTGCCTTGCGCACAAGGGCGCTCTGCCCCTTGACAATCGGGCCGGCCTCGATTATACTCTCAGCATTGAAACGTTTCAATTAGCAGCCGGCCCATATACCCCGGCCAGTGGGGGCCAACGACCAGGCTCACTGACTGGCCGATTGCCTGATCGTCGGATTGATCAGCAGATAGAGTGTAACACTGATCGTCAGCGAAAGACACTCACCAGGGGGAACTATGGAAGTTGCCGCGCCGCAGGCGGCGGTGCCCGTGATCGAGCTGGTCGGCGTTAGCAAGCGTTTTGGAGCCATTCAAGCCCTCAAAGAGGTGGACTTGAGCCTCTATGCGGGCGAAGTCCATGCGCTGGTAGGCGAGAATGGTGCCGGCAAAAGCACGCTGGTAAAGATTCTGGCAGGCGTGCACCGCCCCGATCGTGGTCTCCTCAAAATTAGCGGCGAGGCGGTCGAGCTGCGTAGCCCTGCGCAGGCTCAGGCCGCTGGCATCGCTGTCATTCATCAGGAACCGACCCTTTTCCCCGACCTTGATGTGGCTGAGAACGTCTTTATGGGCCATCAACCGCGCGATCGCCTGGGGCGCATCGATTGGCGCCGTATGTATCGCGAGGTAGAGCAGCTGCTGCAATCGCTGGGTGTGGAGCTGAATGTCTATCTACCGGTGCGCGGCCTCTCGGTGGCTGATCGGCAGTTGGTCGAGATTGCGCGGGCCTTGTCGCAGGATGCACGTGTCTTGATCATGGATGAGCCAACGGCCTCGCTCTCGCCGCGTGAGGTGGAGGAACTCTTCACCATCGTCGAGCAGCTGCGCGCGCGGCAGGTGGCGATCCTCTTTGTCAGCCATCGTCTGGAGGAGGTCTTTCGTCTGGCCAGCCGCGTGACGGTCTTGCGCGATGGGCAGCGAGTGATCACTGCCCCTGCTCAGGATCTGACACCCGAAGAGACTGTTCGTCACATGGTAGGGCGAGAGCTGGCGGCTCTCTTCCCCAAGGAGGAGGCAGCAGTTGGTGAGGTTGTGCTGGAGGTACGCCATTTGTCCCGTGCCGGTCTCTTCCGCGATGTGAGCTTCCAGCTGCGGCGTGGTGAGATCCTCGGGCTGGCTGGTTTGGTGGGAGCAGGTCGTACCGAGGTGGCGCGCGTCCTCTTCGGCATCGATCAGGCCGAGAGCGGCGAGATCCTGGTTGATGGGCGCCCGGTCAGCATCCGTTCGCCGCGCGAGGCCATGCGCTATGGCATCGCCTATGTTCCCGAAGATCGCCATCAGCAGGGCCTTGTCCTCGATTTCTCCATCGCTCGAAATATCACTCTTTCTATTTTAAAGCGAGTCGCGCGTTTCTCGCTGATCAGGTCGCGTCAGGAGCTGAAAATTGCCGCCGATTATGCTGAGCGCCTGCACGTACGAGGCGGGCGCCTGACCCAGCCGGTGCGCGCGCTCTCGGGTGGCAATCAGCAGAAAGTAGTGCTGGGCAAATGGCTGGCGACCGAGCCGCGTATCCTCATCCTTGACGAGCCAACGCGTGGCATCGACATTGGTGCCAAAGCGGAGGTCCATCGCATTGTCTCCGAGTTAGCCGCGCGTGGCCTGGCCATCCTCCTGATCTCCAGCGAGCTACCCGAGATACTGGCCATGTCGGATCGGGTACTCGTCATGCACGAGGGCCGCATCAGTGGCCTGTTCAGCCGCGCCGAGGCCGATCAGGAGAAAGTCATGCTGGCAGCAACGGGACAGAACAGACAGAGCAGGTGAGCGAGGTACGTGCATGAGCACAACAACGACCCGTGTAGAGGAGTCGCGCAGGCGCGCGCTCTCGGGCGGCAAGCGCCTTGTGGCCCTGGTGGGCCGCGTGCGAGAGCTGGGTTTGATCGTCGTGCTGCTGGCGATCGTTGCTCTGGTCGGTCTGCAGACGCCGCGCTTCCTGACGCCGGGCAATTTCGAGCAGATCCTGCTCTCGATCGCCATTTTGGCCATTGTGGCAGTCGGCGAGACAATGGTGATCCTGACGCGCAATGTAGACCTCTCGGTTGGCTCGACCGTTGGCATGACCGCTTTTGTCTGCGCCGACGTCCTGAAGAACCATCCACAGACGCCGGTGATTCTGATTGTCTTGCTCGGCTGCGCTCTGGGGGCCGTGCTGGGGGCGGTCAATGGCCTGATTGTGGCCCTGGGACGGGTGCCAGCCATCGTGGCGACACTGGGAACGCTCTATCTGTATCGCGGCCTGGACTCGTATATCGCGGGCGGAACGCAGGTGAGCGCCTACGACGTACCGGATAGCTTCCTCTCCCTGGCAACCACCCATATTCTGGGAGTTCCGGCTCTGATTGTCTTTGCGGCAGCCATCGCCCTGATCTTTGCCTATCTGTTGCGGGCGACCCGCACCGGTCGCGAGCTGTATGCTCTGGGCAGCAATCCTGAAGCGGCGCGCCTGGCTGGCTTGCGCGCTGAACGCCTGATCTTCCTGACCTTTCTGCTCTGTGGCCTCTTGAGCGGCTTCGCTGGGGTGCTCTGGGGCGCACGCTTTGCGACAGTCGATTCAGGGGCGGCAACGGGCCTGGAACTGCAGGTGATCGCCGCGGTCGTTGTGGGTGGAGTGAATATCTTCGGCGGCTCCGGGACCATCCTGGGGGCGATGCTGGGCGCGATCGTGCTCGGGACCATTGATAATGCCCTGACCTTGCTGAAGCTGTCGCAGTTCTGGCTGCAGGCGATCGATGGCGCCGCTATTCTGGCAGCGGTGACGCTGGATGCCCTGATTACGCGCTGGCTCCAGCGCCGCCTGCGCAGTGGGAGGCAACGATGAGTGATTCGTCCGAAGTCAAGCGGCCTGCGCTCAACCTCGATGCTTCCTCAGCAGCCGCTCCTTCGGCGCCGGCACTGGCAAAGGAGGACCGGCGAGCAGCTGCCTCGGGCGGCGGTCTTGCTCATGGGCTGGCCTGGGTGCGCTCGTGGGAGGCGCTGCTGCTGGTGTTGCTGGTGCTCTCTCTGGCCCTGGGGAGTGCGCTCTCCCCGTATTTCCTGAGCCTGTCCAACTTCTCGCTGCTGATCAGCGACATGATGGAGAAGGCGCTGATGGCCCTGACCATGACGCTAATCGTGATCGCTGGCGAGATCGACCTCTCGGTGGCCTCGATTCTGGGGCTGGCCAGTGTCGTGCTTGGCTATACCTGGAGCCACGGCTTGCCCCTGGGTCTGGCCATCGTCCTGGTCTTGTTGATTGGGGCCCTTTGCGGCCTCGTCAATGGCCTGGCGGTCACCCGCCTTGGCTTGCCGTCGCTGGTGGTCACACTGGGCACACTGGCCCTCTTTCGCGGCCTGGCCTATGTGGTCATGGGCGATCAGGCAGTGAGTAGCTTCCCGCCAGCCTTCACGAACTTTGGCTTCGGTACGGTGCCGGGCACTCTGATCCCCTGGCCGTTCGTCCTCTTCGTTGCTCTGGCGCTGATCTTCTCCTTGCTCTTGCATCGCAGTACGCTAGGCCGGCAGATCTATGCCATCGGCAGCAATAAGGAGGCAGCTCGCTTTGCCGGCATCCGCGTTGAGGATATCAAGTTGCTGCTCTTTGTCCTCTCGGGCCTGATGGCGGCCCTGGCCGGTGTGGTTTTCACAGCGCGCTTCTCTAACGCGCGTGCCGATAACGCCCTCGGCTTTGAGTTGGATGTGGTGACGATTGTGTTGCTGGGTGGAGTCAATATCTTCGGCGGCAGCGGCAGCCTGCCCGGCGTGGTGCTCTCACTCTTGATCATCGGAGTGTTGCGCAACGCGCTGGGTCTGGCGGATATCAGCGGCGATATCCAGAATATTGCCGTGGGTGCGCTGCTCATTCTTTCGGTGTTGGGGCCTAATGTGGTTCGACGTTTCCAGGAGGCGGCCTCGCGCAGACGCGCAGCTGAAAAGGGGCCTGCTGGCGGGCCGGCCCACGGAGCCGCGCGCTCTGTGCCTGAAGAGACAGGAGCTGCCCGCGCCCGCGAGGGAGGACAGCGCCGCTAGCTCGACTGGCCTGATCGGGCGAGTCGGGTCCGGCGCTGACTCGACCCTCGTCTGGGGTGGTGCTCTGCCCTGTCTCGGGATAGACGTGTTGGTTGTCATCACCACTACATCACCACTACCACACCAGGACGCTCCGCTTGTGGGAGCGTTGGTAAGGAGGAGGAAAACAGTGAAGACGCTGTTGCGCACACTGCTCACCGCTCTCTCTGTGGCAATGCTGCTGATGCTGGCTGCCTGCGGTGGCAGCAGCAGCGGGAGTGGCAGCTCGGGCGGAAGCTCCACTTCGCTCAATATTGCCTTTCTCCCCAAGGCGATCAACAACCCCTATTTCGATACCGCGGCCAATGGCGCCAGGCAGGCGGCCACAGAGCTGAAGGGGCAGTTCAAGCAGGTTGGCCCGACGGAGAGTAGCGCGGCGGCACAGGTGCCGTTTATTAACACGCTGACGGAGCAGCATGTGAGCGCTATCGTGGTCTCGGCCAACGATCCCAACGCCCTGGCGCCGGCCCTGAAGCGTGCGATGCAGCAGGGGATTAAGGTGGTCAGCTATGACTCGGACGTCGCTCCCGATGCGCGCCAGATCTTTGTGAATCAGGCCAATTCCGAGGATATCGGGCGGATCGAGGTCCAGATTCTGGGGAAGCTGATTAACTACAGCGGCGACATCGCCATCCTCTCGGCGGCCAGCACGGCCACCAACCAGAACACCTGGATCGGGTACATGAAGGATGAGCTGGCGAAGCCCCAGTACAAGAATATGCATCTGGTCAAGATTGCATACGGTAATGATGATGACCAGCAAAGCTTCCAGCAGACGCTGGGGCTACTACAGGCTTATCCCGACCTCAAGGGGATCATTTCGCCAACGACGGTGGGGCTGGCCGCAGCGGCGCGCGCGATCGAGTCGGTAGGCAAGGGCGGCAAGGTCATGCTGACTGGCCTGGGGACGCCGAATCTGATGCGCAAGTACGTGAAAGATGGGACGTGCCCGGAGTTCGCCCTCTGGAATCCGGCTGATCTGGGCTACCTGGCCTACTATGCGGCTGCCGCCCTGGTAGAGGGCAAGATTACAGGCAAGCCGGGCGAGAGCTTCAACGCCGGGAAGCTCGGTACGAGGACCATCGGCCCTAATAATGTGGTCCTGCTTGGCCCACCGACGGTCTTTAACAAGGATAACATCGACCAGTTCAACTTCTAGCGCTGCCAACGGCGTCGCAATCGCTCCGCTGGCGGACACTGACCTGCGAAGTGGGCTGCGACACCCGACCTGGCCTGAACCCGATTGGGCTGGCCGGCGGCCCGGTGCCTGTGAAGAGCCGGCTGCGGCTCGCTGCGCCAGCCTCGGACCAATTGGCTGCACTCTTGTACCCCTGTTCCGATATTCCCATTCAGTGCGGCTATAAGTGCTGTGTAGCGAAGTGAAGGAGGTTCGCTTGAAGCAAGAACAGGATCAGCCAAACGTGGGCCGCGACCGGCTTGCCAGTGAGGAGCTGGATGCGGCTGAGCGGCGCAGCGTGCTGGAGGCTATCAAGCGCTTTACGATCGAGACGCCTTCCTGGGGCTACGGTGACTCTGGGACTCGTTTTAAGGTCTTTCACTGGCCTGGGGCGGCTCGCAATTTACGCGAAAAGCTAGCCGATGCGGCCCTGGTCCATCGCCTGACGGGCGTCTGCCCGCGGGTGGCCATCCATATTCCCTGGGATAAAGAAGATGACTGGGAAGCGGTCAAAGCCTACGCTGCCGGGTTGGGCGTCCGCATCGGGGCGGTCAATCCCAATCTCTTTCAGGATGAGGAGTATCGCTTTGGTAGCCTCTGTCATCCTGATCCAGCGGTGCGCCGGCGCGCCGTGCAGCATGTCCTGGAATGCATCCAGATCGCGCGTGCGGTCGACTCCGATACGATCAGTCTCTGGCTGGCCGATGGGACAAACTATCCCGGCCAGGACGATTTACGAGCGCGCAAGCACCGTCTGGAGGAGACCCTGGCCGAGATTTACGCTGCCCTGGCGCCCGGTATGCGTCTCTTGATCGAATATAAGTTTTTTGAGCCGGCTTTCTACCATACCGATCTGGCCGATTGGGGAATGGCCTACACCCTGGCGCGCAAGCTAGGACCGCAGGCGCGCGTCCTGGTCGATACCGGGCATCATCCCCAGGGCACCAACCTGGCCCATATTGTGGCTTTTCTTCTTGACGAGGAGATCCTGGGCGGCTTCCATTTCAACGATCGGCGCTATGCCGATGATGACCTGATTGTCGGCTCGCAGCATCCGTTTGAGCTGTTTCTGGTCTTCAATGAGCTGGTTGCTGCAGCCAGCCAGCCCCAGGCGCCGCGCATTGATTACATGATCGATCAGTCGCACAACATTGAACCCAAGATCGAGGCCATGATTCAGTCGGTCCTCCATATCCAGAGCGCCTACGCCCGCGCCTTGCTCGTCGATCGCCGGCGTCTGGCCGAGGCCCAGGCCGCGGGGGATGTGCTTGGAGCCTACCGGGTGCTGCGGGATGCCTTTGAGACTGATGTTCGTCCTCTGCTGGCGCAGGCGCGCGAGGAGATGGGCCTTGATCCTGACCCCATTGCTGCCTTCCGCCGCAGTGGCTACGCCGACGAGGTGGCGCGGGCGCGCCCGGCCAGTAAGGGCGGAGCAAGCGGCTATCCAGGTGCCTGATATCTCTAATGGCCAGGTGATCAGCAGATAAACAAGCAAACCTGGCCTGCTGCTCTCAGGGCTTGTTCTTGTCTTGTCTGGCTTTGGAAAGGGGAGACGACACTATGCCGCGCAATCTCTGGCGCGATGATGACGTTCGGGGGCAAGAGACTGACGAGGTCGCGCTGCTGCTCTATCGCTCGCATCTGCTAGGTCGCGATCGTAGCCTGGCCAACTGGGGCGGGGGCAATACTTCTGTCAAGCTGACTCAGCCAGATTTCCGCGGGCGACCCACGCGCATCATGTGGGTCAAAGGCAGCGGCTCCGACCTGGCGACCATGACAATGGCCGACTTTGTGCCACTGCGCCTGGACGATGTGCTGCCGCTGGAAGAGCGCGAGGCCCTCAGCGATGAAGAGATGGTGGCCTATCTGCTCCATTGTCTTGCTGAGCCGGGACGTCCGCGGCCCTCGATTGAGACTCTGCTGCATGCCTTCTTGCCCTTTGCCCACGTCGATCACACGCATCCCGACGCCATTCTTGCCTTTGCTAACGCCCAGAACGGGCGCCGCCTGGCAGAGGAGGTCTTTGGCCGGCGCCTGGCCTGGATTCCTTATATTCGTCCAGGCTTCACCCTCGCCAGGCAGGTCGCCCAGGCGGTACGAGCCAATCCCGAGGTCGAACTGGTCATTCTCGAAAAGCATGGCCTGGTGACCTGGGGCGACAGTGCCCGCTCCTGCTACGAGCAGACCCTGCGTGTGGTGCAGGAGGCCGAAGACTTCGTTGCTGCCGAGCGTCAGCGCCGTGGGCGGACAACCGTCCTGGTCGCTCAGCCCGGGCTGAGTGCCGCCGAGCGCGAGCAGCTGCTGACAGCCATCCTGCCCGGCCTGCGGGGCCAGCTCAGTCAGCCGCAGCATATGGTCCTGGCCGTTGACAACAGCGAGGAGGCCCTGACCTTCGCCAGCGCTCCTGAGGCGCGCGAGGTTGCTCGACGTGGCTCGGCCTGCCCCGATCACCTGGTGCACACACGGCACTGGCCAGTCTGGGTTCCCTGGGAGCCAGCCCAGGGGGCCGAAGCACTCCAGGCTGCCCTGCGTCAGGAAATCACGGCTTTTCGCCACAACTATCAGCGCTACTTTGAAGAATGCCATCATCCGGGCGACGTCCTGTTGCATGCCAATCCACGCATCGTGGTCGTGCCACACCTGGGCATCATCGCCAGTGGGCGCGATGCCCAGATGGCCGGCGTCGCCCGTGACCTCTATCAGCGGGCTGCAGCCGTGATGCGCGCCTGTGAAAGCATTGATCGTTTTACGCCGCTCTCCGAGCAGGAAGCCTATGACATCGAGTACTGGCCGCTGGAACTCTATAAACTGACGCGCCGCCCGCCCGAAAAAGAGCTGGCCGGGCGCATTGCCCTGGTGACTGGCGGTGGCAGTGGCATCGGGCGCGCCACAGCTCTGCGCCTGGCCGCCGAGGGGGCCCACGTTGCCATTCTTGATCTCAACCCGCAAAGTGCCCAAGAGGCCGCCGACGCCATTGCCCAACAATATGGCCAGGGGCGCGCGCTGGCCTGTCCCTGCGATGTCAGCGACGAGGAGCAGGTTGCCGCTGCCTTTGCCGCCACCGTGCGCGCCTACGGCGGACTCGATATTGTCGTCAGCAACGCTGGCTTCGCCGCCGCAGCCCCGCTGACCGAAACCCGCCTGCAAGACTGGCGCAAAGTCTTTGATGTGCTTGTTCAGGGCTACTTCCTGGTGGCGCGCGCCGCCTTCCGCCTCTGGCAGCAGCAGGGCATCGGCGGTAGCTTGATCTTCATCACCTCTAAGAATGCCGTCGTGGCTGGCAAGGAAAACAGCGCCTACAGCGCTGCCAAGGCCGCGGAGCAGCATCTCGCGCGCTGCCTGGCCGAGGAAGGCGGCCCACTGGGCGTGCGAGTCAATGTGGTCATGCCCGATGCGGTCCTGCGCGGCTCCGGCATCTGGAGCAGCGCCTGGCGCGAGGAGCGGGCCCGCGCCTATGGCATTGCCCCCGAGCAGCTAGAGGACTACTATCGTCAGCGTACCACCCTCAAGGTCAATGTCTTCCCGGAGGACGTTGCCGAGGCCGTGCTCTTTTACGCCTCCGATCGCTCCTCCAAGACCACTGGCAGCGCCCTCACCGTCGATGGAGGCGTTCCAGCTGCCTACCTGCGCTAGGGCTGGCCTGCGCAGCTCGGACACCGGCGTAAGAGCGAGCGAGAAAGAGGAACGCGAATGAGCGAGCGCTATCTTGCCGTCGTTGATCTAGGAGCGGAGAGCGGGCGTGTGCATCTGGCGCGCTACGATGGTCAGCGCCTGGCCCTGGAGGAGGTCCATCGCTTCGCCAACGGCCCGGTGGCCCTCCAGCGCCATCTCTATTGGAACGTGCTCTCTCTCTGGCAAGAAGTCATCAGCGGCCTGCGTAAAGCACGTCGCCTGGCTGGCAGGCTCGATAGTATCGGCGTCGATACCTGGGGCGTCGACTACGTCCTGCTCGATGACCAGGGCTTGCTACTGGGCCTTCCCTTTCACTACCGCGACCGGCGCACCGAGGGCCTCATGGAGAAGGTCTTTGCGCGGGTCCCGCGCGAGGAAATCTACGCCCAGACGGGCATCCAATTCATGCCGATCAACACCCTCTACCAGCTCCTGGCTCACCAGCGAGAACAGCCGCATCTCCTAGAAAAGGCAAGGCACCTGCTGCTGATACCCGATCTCTTCCATTACTGGCTCAGCGGCGAGCGCCTCTGCGAATATACCAATGCCACCACAACCCAATGTTGGTCGGTTCCACAAGGGACCTGGGCCAGAGACCTCCTGGCCAGGCTTGATCTGCCGACGCACTTTCTGCCGCAGGTGGTGGCGCCCGGTACTCCGCTTGGCACAGTCCAGGGTGAGCTGGCCGAGGAGTTGGGGCGAGATGTGCTGGTCATCGCCCCAGCAACCCACGACACTGCCGCCGCCGTCGCTGGTATCCCTATGCGCGCCAGTCCGCGAGACCGGGCCTACATCAGCTCTGGCACCTGGTCCCTGGTCGGCCTCGAACTGCCTCAGCCCCAGATTGCCCAGGGCAGCGCCAGCAACTTCACCAACGAAGGTGGCATCTTTGGCACCGTCCGCTTTCTGCGCAATGTCATGGGCCTCTGGCTGCTCCAGGAATGCCGCCGCAGCTGGCAGGAGGGCGGGCGATCCTTCACCTATGAGCAACTTCTCACCCTGGCCGAAGAAGCGCCAGCCTGGGCCGCGCTCTTCGACCCTGACCATCCCCTCTTTCTCCCACCGGGCGACATGCCGACACGCATCCGCGAGCAGCTTAGCGTCCACGGCCAGCCCGTGCCCGCCGCCGAAGACATTCCGGTCCTCGTGCGTGCCATTCTTGACAGCCTCATCCTGCGCTATCGTCAGGTGTTAGAGCTGGCTGCCAGCATCACCGGCTGCGCGCTCCAGACCGTTCACATCGTTGGCGGCGGTGCGCAAAACCGCTGGCTCAACCAGGGCCTGGCCGATGCCACTGGCCTGGTCGTCATCGCAGGTCCCATCGAGGCCACCGCCCAGGGCAACGCCCTGCTCCAGCTTGTCGGCCTCGGTGAACTTCGCTCCCTGGAAGAAGTGCGCACCCTGGCCGCCCGCTCCACGGTTACCCAGACCTTTCTCCCCGACCCAGGACGGCGAGCCGTCTGGGATGAGGCCTATGCCCGCTTCACCACGCTCTTCCCTCTAGCCCTCCCTCTCCAATAGCCGCGGGAATGCCGGGCAAGCCTGTTGGCAGTTGCTCGCCCGGCATTCCCGCCTTCTGTCTGACTCCCATCAAGCGGAGGCAGAGGTCTGCGTGGCGGCCTCCGACCCAAAGGCTCGACGGAGCGCCTGACAGCATTCAGCAATCGCCTCCTGCGTCTGCGGTAAAGGAATGGGCGGTGTCAGGAAGCCGTGAATCATACCCTCATAGCGGCGAATCGTCACCGCTACCCCAGCCTGGCGCAGGCGCTCGCCGTAAAGCTCGCCCTCGTCGCGCAGCGGATCATATTCAGCAGTAATCACCAGTGCCGGCGGCAGTCCACTCAGATCCTCGCGCAGCATCGGCGAGACCCGCGGATCGCGCGCCTCCTCCGGACTATTCAAATAGTGATTGGCGAACCACAGCATATCATCGAGTGTTAGACTATAGCCCTGAGCGTTCTCCCGACGCGATGCCGTATCCGCCGTAAAGTCCGTGGCCGGGTAGAGCAGTAGCTGAAAGACCAGTGGCGGCCCCCCACGCTCACGGGCCAGGTGCGTCACCACCGCCGCGAGATTGCCGCCGGCGCTATCACCCCCGACGGCCAGACGCTGGGCATCCCCGTTCAGCTCTGTCGCGTGCTCGGCCACCCAGCGAGTCGCCGTATAGCAGTCCTCGGGAGCCGCCGGAAACTTATGCTCAGGCGCCAGCCGGTAGTCGACCGAGACCACCACGCAGCCAGCACCATTGGTCAGACTGCGGCAGAGGCCATCGTGCGTATCGAGATTGCAGATCACCCAGCCGCCGCCGTGGAAGAAAACCAGCAAAGGGAACGGACCAGCGCCCGCAGGAGTATAGACACGGATAGGAATCTCACCTGCCGGGCCAGGAATGCGCCGATCCTCAACGCGAGCCACCGGCTCCTTAACCTGGGCCGTGGCTAGTTGGGCCGCGATGGCCTCGCGCGCCACCTGGGGGTTCAAAGCACTGATTGGCGGCACATTCATGGCCGCCAGCCCATCGAGATAGGCGCGCAAATTCGGATCGAGAGGCATACAGCAGCCTCCTGCCTTTCTCTGGAAAGTCTCTCACTCGCCTGTTTGGAAGCTGCCACTGATCTCAATGGATGAGAAGCAGAGCAGCACACAGGCAACAGCAGCAGTATCATCATAGCTCACCATTGACGGGCGAGGCAAATCCGATATCAGGACGCTCATCCCTGGCAAGCGAGCATGGTGGTGGAAAGGCCGGCATCGGCAAAGGGCAACAGCGAACCGCCGGCTCAGCAAACCGGGAAGGGGGGAGAGCCAGCCGGGAGGAAGCGCTCGTTGGGGTGTATGATCGATAGATATAAAACATTTTAGGTAATAATTGCCCTCGTGTTAAAGAGCACAATGAATGTAACAGTAGTACTGTGACATTGTAGCTGACTGCACGTCTGAAGTTATCCACAAGTTATCCACTTGAGGAGGGCCAAATTGGTGGATAACACTCTTTTCGCCTCCCCCGGATTACTGTATAATGTAGTGGGGAGAAGTGGGGGAAAGTGGTGAATTCTGGCGCTGCAGCTCAGGCTGGCAGAGCCGGCCCTTCCGCTGAGAGGAGGGCAGCTCCTCGTTGCAAGATAGAGAACGCACATGTTTCTTGGCGAATATGAGCATACGATTGACTCGAAAGGGCGCATGGCTGTGCCAGCGCGTTTTCGGGCCCAGATGGGGCGGGGAGCCGTGATCAGTAAGGGGATGGGGACCTGCCTGTCGGTCTATCCGATGCAACGCTGGGAAGAGAAATCGGCGGAGCTGGTGGCGGGCAAGAATAGCGATGAACTGCGCGACTTCGAGCGTCGCATCTATCCCAGCGCCAGCGAAGTCGAGCTAGATGCTCAGGGACGGATTGTGATCCCGGCCAAGCTGCGAGCCTATGCCAGGCTTGGCACGGAAGTTACCGTAGCCGGCGTGCGAGATCACTTTGAGATTTGGGATCGCGCCATCTGGCGGGCCTATCAGGAGAAGCTGGAAGCCGAAGGGGACAAAATTCCTTTTTAGTTTGTTGACAGGGGTGGCGAGTGGATAGCGGGTATGGCAGCTAGCTGATGGCTGCGGCGGCCAGCGTTGCAGGCTGGGGAGAGTCTCCCGGTCGCAGATCGCTCGGCAGCGCGTACCAAGCGGTTTAAGCGAGTGGAATATGGAAGTAAGGCATATGCCGGTGCTGCTGGAAGAGGTGGTACGGTTTCTGCAGCCGCAAGCGGGCGGTCATTATATTGATGGGACATTAGGTGATGGTGGCCATACAGAAGCGATTCTTGAGCGTTCGGCTCCCGATGGCAGAGTTCTGGGTATCGATCTCGACCCCGAGGCGCTGGACCGTGTAGCACGGCGCCTCTCCAGGTATGTGAAAAGTGGACGCCTGCTTTTGGCGCAAGGCAACTTTGCCGACCTCGAACGCATCGCTGCAGCACACGCTTTTGGGCCGGTCCAGGGGATACTCCTCGACCTGGGGTTCTCGTCTCTGCAGCTGTCGGACCCGCGGCGCGGCCTCTCTTTTGCGGTGGAAGGACCCCTGGATATGCGGCTTGATCCGGCGCAGTCGCTCTCCGCTGCCGACCTTGTGAACCAGGCTGATGAACAGGAACTGGCCGACATCTTTTATCGCTATGGTGAAGAGCGCTATGCCCGCCAGATCGCCCGGCGCATCGTGCGTGAACGTGGGCAGGCGCCCATCACCAGTACACGTCGGCTGGCTGAAATTGTGACAGCGGCCATCGCTGCCGCGCGTCAAAGGCCCCCCCGCGATGGCATCCATCCAGCGACGCGCGTCTTTATGGCTCTGCGTATTGCCGTCAACCGCGAGCTGGAGAATCTGGAGCGAGCCTTGCCGCAGATGCTGAATCTGCTCAGCCGTGGCGGTGGCGCCTCGGGCGAGCGTGGCCTGGCGGGCAGGATGGTCGTGATTGCTTTTCATTCGCTGGAAGATCGCATTGTGAAAGATTTTATGAAGCGCGAGGCGACGGACTGCCTCTGTCCCCCACGGACGCCTGTCTGCGTCTGTGGCCATCGCGCGCGGCTACGCCTGCTTACTCCCAAGCCCGTCTGGCCAACGGCTGAGGAGATCAGCGCTAACCCGCGCTCGCGTAGCGCCCGCCTGCGCGCTGCCGAACGCCTGGCAGACTTACCTGCCTGAGCACCTTCTCAACGAGGCGGCGGGCCGATGTGATCGGTCTCCTTCTGCTGATGTTGGTGATATTGGCTCTGGGCCAGCCTCGCTAGCAAACCACGGCAGAAGCGGTGCGATGCGTACTCTGTTGCGCATCGCGTCAAGATGCGGACAGAAGCAAGCGAGAGCGAGAGAAGAGAAAGAAGGTCCAGCCATGCATTACGCTAGTAGTGGACAGAAAAAGGCTCCCACGCGACCCATTGTGGCCGCGCGGCGCCGCCGTCAGTTGCATCCCTTCTTTTTCCAGATGGGGCCGGTGGCGCTGACCATCAGCAGTGTTCTGTTGATCGCCCTGATGGCCCTGCTCTACCTGTCGCAGCTGAGCCAGGCGCTCAATGTGAACCAGCAGATTCAGGATTACCAGGCAAAGCAGGCGGTTCTGCAGCGGCAGAATCAGGACCTGGTCAATACCCTGGCGCAGGAGCAGTCGCCGGCCTATATTGCTGCCCACGCCCAGGCTCAGGGGCTGGTTCCTGCCGATCCGAAGGCTGTTGAAGTGCTGGAGGTGCCCGGTTTGCAATCTGTCCCCGATCAGCAATCGGGAGTGGCCCCTTGATGCAGTATCCCATCTCCGTCTGTGAGTCAGTGAACGCGTGAGTGGGTGTGCAGCCTGCGAGAGCGACCTCTGGATCGCTGCCTGTCAACCAACCAGCCAGACGAATGGCCAATCGATAGGTAGCTGGTGGACGGGCAAGGGCCTGGCCGGCAGCCAGCCCGGACCAGAGGTCCAGGGCCAGGGTAGGGGCCAGCCGGGATAGCCAGCGCGATGGATGAAGGAAGCGACATGAAGAAGACGAGGAGAAGCATTCCGCCAGGGGGAGGAGGCTAGATGAGCACGGAGGTTCGCCGCGCGCGTGCCCGGCAAATGCTCATCTTCTTGCTGGTCTGCGTTGGCATGTTTGCCCTGCTCGGACGACTCTACTACTGGCAGATCGTCGAAGCCTACAGTGGTCACAAGCTAGCGCTACTGGCCAGCCAGGAGCATATCCATGATCAGGTGCTGACCGCTTCTCGCGGCCTGATCTACGATGCCAACGGCCTGGTGCTCGCAACCAATGTGGTGCGCGACGACGTCTATATCGAGCCGGTTCAGTTCTCCGAGGACCACCCCGATGATCTGCAGGAGGCCCTCTCTCAAACCCTGACGGCTCTTCATGGCGTGCTGCCTGCGCTCTCCGTCGCCGAGACTCGCCATGCCTTTATGGAGGCACTCAGCGCCAATCGCTGGTCACTGCTCATCGCCCACGCGGTCACCCCACAACAGAGTGAGCGCCTGCGCGAACTGGCCCTGCCCGCGGTCTTCCTGGCCCCTCAGACTGAGCGCATCTATCCCCAGGGTGATCTCGCCGCCCAGGTGCTCGGCTATGTGGGCTACGTCGGCGGCAGCTCGTCCCCGCAGGGCGTCTATGGGATCGAGGCTCAATATAATAGTCTGCTCGCCGGCAAGCCAGGCAACCTGACCGCCGAGCGCGATCTCTATGGTAATCCTTTGGTGGTCGGCGCCAGCTCGGAAGAGCCACCCGTGCCCGGCGCCAATCTGACCCTGACTATCGATAGTACCATTCAGTACTTTGTGCAGACTCAGCTGGCCGCTACGGTCAAGCAGCTCGGCGCTCAGGGCGGCACGGTGGTGGTGCTCGATGCCCACACCGGAGCCGTGGTGGCGATGGCTGGCTACCCAGACTACGACCCAAATCAGTACGGACGCTACGCCGACCAGACCGGCTGTCTCCACAGTGAGGAGGTCTATCTGAATCCAGCCCTCTACTGCGCCTATGAACCTGGTTCGACCTTGAAGGCCGTGACGATGGCTGCAGCCCTCGATCAGGGCCTGATTACGCCCGATACAACCATCTATGATCGTGGCTATCTGACCTTCAACGACGGGACGCCCATGGTGACTAACTGGCAGAACCAGGCCTGGGGACGCGAGACGATGACCGAGGTGCTGGTGCATTCGGCCAATGTCGGGGCCGCTTATGTGGCCCATGACCTGCTCGGCCCCTCTCGCTATTATCCCTACCTGGCTCGCTTCGGCTTCGGTCAGCGCACCGGTATCGATAGCCCCGAGGCCACTGGCTTCTATCGCCAGCCCGGCTCGCCAGGCTGGACACCCAGCGATCTGGCGCGCCAGGCCTTCGGTCAGAGCATTCTGGCGACGCCCTTGCAGGTCGCTCTGGCCTACCAGGCCATCGCCAACGACGGCGTGATGATGCGCCCATACCTGGTCTCCGCTATCGATACCAATGGCCATGTGACCAGAATTCAGCCCCAGGTCGTGCGCCGTGTCATTAGCAGTAAGGCGGCCCGTGAGTTGACCACTATGCTGGAGGTGGCGGCGATCGATGGCTCCGCTCAACGCGCCATCGTCCCAGGCTATACGGTCGCCGCGAAAACCGGCACCGCCACCACGCAGGGGATCTCAGAGGATCAAACTGAGGCTTCGGTCGCGGGCTTCTTACCCGCCTCCCATCCCCGCTTCGTGATTCTGGTGAAGCTGGATCGCCCCCAGGCCAGTATCTACGGTGGGACCGCCGCCGCTCCTCTGTGGAAGGCAATCGCACAGGAGCTGATGTGGTACTACCATGTCCCGCCTGATCAGTCGCAGTGATTTCTTTCTGGTACTATAAAAGGTGCAAAATGGAATTACAGGATCAGAGGCAAGAGCGTGACGATCTTGATCTACAAGCAAAGGCGCAGCGGCTGGAGGAGCTTGAGCTGAGTGAAACCTGGCGGCAGTTGTTGGGGCTGGCGGGCCAATCTGGGCAGCAAGAGAAGACGGAAGCGCCTGCTCCCACTGAGCCGGTGATGATCGAGCCGCTTCCCAATGATCCCTGGAGCGAGTTGGTACAGACGCGGGGCACAGAGGTCATCGATCTGCAGCGCCTGCATGCCAGCCATGAGCCACTTAGCGAGCAAGATGTGGAGCAGGCTCTCCAGGCGATCCAGGAGCAGCCGATCCAGTCAGCGCAGAATCAGACTCAGGCCCGGGGAAGCGATGGCCAGCCGATGGGGGGAGAGAGCTGAAAAGGCTAGACAAGGGGACTGATCGCCTTGTTCATCTGCCGCTCTCGGTCCCTGGTTGATCGACTGGAAGCTGGAGAGCGACGGCCCTCCGGGCCACGGACGCTATAGCAGGCCAGGCCGGCTCACTGCAGTGACCTCTGTTGTTTTCAATGCTATAACAATCAAGAAAATAGAGTATTAAAATGCCCGATGAGCGTCAGCGACAAGCTCGACAAGCAAGGCCCGGCAATCAGGAAGGGCGACGCAAGGCGTTGCCTCACCTGCGCTCGCCAGCACTGGAGGCCCTGGCCGGGGGAGACGGCGCTGGACAGGGCCAGAGCGAGCGCGGCAAGAGGGGGCAGCCAGCGGGTCGACCTCCGCGTAAGCCGGTCTCCAGCCAGGCCTATCTCGCCGCTGAGGAACAGCTAAAGGTGCCCTCGCTGGCCCGCAAGAAGCTGCCAGCGCGAGCCGTCAGGCTACTGGATGGCGTGCTGGACCGCGTAGAGCAGGCGGCGCCGACGCCGGCCCGCCCTCAGCGCAGCGGCTTAACCGCTGGCTGGCGCCGGCGGCTGCTGGCTGAAGAAGAGAGCGCCACCGTGACCGCGACGCCGCCGGAGCTGAGTGAGGAAGAGCAGCGCCGCCTGGAGGAACTGGAGATGCGCCTGCCGCGCGTCGCCGGCAAGGTCGATCACTGGTTGCTCATTGTGGTCCTGGCCCTGCTCTGCTTTGGCCTGGTCATGGTCTACAGCGCCAGCTCGTTCATCTCTGCCAGCCTCTACGGCGATGCCTCCTACATTTTTCAGCGTGAGCTGTTGTGGGCTGTGCTCGGGGTCATCGCCATGCTGGTGACCATGCATATCGACTATCGGCTCTGGCGCCGCTTCTCGCTGATCGGCATGCTGCTGGCCCTGGCCCTCCTGGTCCTGGTCTTGAAGTTCGGGACAAGCGCCTATGGGGCCACGCGCTGGCTGACATTTGGCTCGTTCATCTCGTTTCAGCCTAGCGAGCTGGTCAAGCTCGTGCTCGCCCTCTACATCGCCGACTGGCTGGCACGCAAAGGAAAACAGGTCAGAACCTTCCTCTATGGCCTGGCGCCGTTCGTGATCCTTGTAGGGGTCGTGCTCGGGCTGGTCTTGCTGGAAAAAGATATGGGCACCGCGGTGATTATCGCTGTTGCGGCGACGGCGATGTTTTTCTCCGCCGGCGCTAACATCGCCCAGCTCCTGCTGGCCCTGGCCTGTGGCGGCCTGGTCTTTCTCACTCAGGCCTTCAGGGGATATCGCTATTTCCGCCTGCTTGGCTTCCTGGACCCGTTCCGCGATGTGACTGGGATCAACTTGCAGCTCTATCAGTCGCTGCTCGCGCTCGGCTCAGGGGGATGGTTCGGTCTCGGCCTGGGGGCGAGCCGGCAGAAGACCGGCTATCTGCCATTGCCCTATATTGATTCTATTTTTGCCATTATTGGCGAGGAATTGGGCTTTATCGGCTGCGCCACAGTGATGCTGCTCTTCCTATGGCTGGCCTTTCGAGGCTTTCGCCTGGCCCGGCGCACGCCGGATCTCTATGGTTCGCTGCTCGCCACGGGAATCACCACCTGGCTCGTAGTGCAGGCCATGATCAACATTGGCTCTAGCACAGCCTCGATCCCCTACACCGGCGTGCCGCTGCCGTTCATCAGCTTCGGCGGCTCCTCGCTGGTGGTCTCGATGGCGGCGGTCGGCGTCCTGCTGAATATCTCGCGCTATGTCCAGGAGCCGGATGACCCGCTCTTCTCGCGGCGCACGCTGGAACTACGTCTGAAGCGTAGCCGCCAGCGTGCCGCAGCGCGCACTCGCCAGAGTGCCAGCTGAGCGCCAGGGTCACCATTGATTGACAGGAGGCGCGTTGAGGAGAGGACTGCAAGGTCTCGTCTCCTCACGGTAGCGAGCGGCTTGTGAATGGTCAACACAGATCATGCTCTTTTTGTTGATGAAAGAAAAAGCGAGGATACTCTCGCGTGACTCTATCAAAACGATGCCGCCGGAGGGAACCAGCAGTCTGCCTGGTACCTGGCCCGCATGGAGCGGAGCCTGGTGCCAGGCCGGCCTGCTGGCGGCTGGCTTCTCCGGCGAGAACCTTTTGTGCTTCTGGTAGGCAGTGTATGAGGATACTGGTATCGGGCGGCGGCACCGGCGGGCATATTTATCCTGCACTGGCGGTGGCGACGCAGCTACAGCGGACTTTTCAGGCGGAGATTCTTTATTTGGGAAGCGATGATGGACTGGAGGCCGAACTGGCACCAGCTGCCGGCTTGCCTTTCGTAACCGTCAAGGCGGGCAAGCTGGCGCGCTATGTCTCCTGGCGCACAGTCACGGGGCTGGCACGCGTTCCCGTGGGTATTGTGCAGGCGATCGGCGTGGTGCGTCGCTTTCGCCCACAGGTAGTCTTTACCAGCGGCGGCTATGTGGCTGTGCCGGCTGGCCTGGCTGCCTGGTTACATCGTGTACCGTTGCTGATGCATCAGCAAGACGTGCCTGCGAACCTGTCAAATCGCTTATTAGCGCCGCTGGCGACATGTATCTCGCTGGCCTTTGAAGATTCGCGGGTCTATTTCCCGGCGCGCAAGACCCTCCATGTGGGCAACCCGGTGCGTCAGGCGATCCTGGATGTGCGCCGGGTCTCGGTCGAACAGGCTCGTCTACAACTGGGCCTGGACCCGCGCTGTCCGCTGCTCCTGGTGACCGGTGGCAGTCAGGGAGCGCGCCACCTGAATCAGGTAACCTGTCGGGCCTTACCTGCCCTCCTGGAGCGCTGCCAGGTCTTGCATATCAGTGGGAAAAAGCTCTTCCAGGAGACGGAGACCCTGGCCCGGCGCACACTGGCAGCGCTTACCGAGGAACTGCGGGGACGCTACCGTCTGGTACCCTATCTGGATGCAGAAATGGCGCTGGCTCTGCAAGCGGCAGATGTAGTGGTTTGCCGCGCCGGCGCCGCCACCCTCAGCGAGCTGGCGGTCTTGGGTAAGCCAAGCATCCTGGTGCCGCTGCCCCCAGCGATCGGTTCCTCGCCCCAGGAGGCCAATGCGGCGATGTTTGGACGCCGCCGGGCGGCGCTGGTTGTGCGCAACGACGATCTCACGCCCCAGGTGCTGGCCGGCCACGTCGAGACTTTGCTGACCAGCCCGACCTATCGCGAGACGATGGTGCGAGCGCTCAGCGCCCTGGCGCGACCGGATGCGACCGAGGCCATTGCCGAGGCAGTGGCCCGCCTGGCGGGCGTGGCCCCCACGCGCGAGGAGCAGGCCAGCCTCTGTTGAGGCCAGAAGCTGAGGCTTGAGGCTGATTGAGCCAGGGCGGGCGAGCTGGCGAAACACCAACCAGCGTGCGGCGCCATTCTCCCGCCTCGCTGTGACACTTATTGACAAGCTACCGTCTAAAGAGACAGGCCGCGATGGAGAGAGCAGAGAGAAAGCTGACGATGAATAGTGAGTCCGAAGCCAGCAGGCAAGACCGGCAGACCGAGCTACGTGCTCTGCTGAGCAGGCGCTTACATTTCATGGGTATTGGGGGACAAGGCATTTCGGCGCTGGCGCGCCTGGCGCAGACCACCGGGGCCACGGTCAGCGGCTGCGATCGGGCCCCATCGGCGACCACGCGCGAGCTGGCCGCTGCAGGGATCAACGTGACCATCGGCCACAGCGCGCAGCATCTGCAGGGGCAGGAGGCACTCATCATTACGCCCGCTGTGCTCGCTCTGGAGCCGGATCACCAGGAGCTGGTCGCTGCCCGGCAGCAGGGACTGCCTGTGGTGACCTGGCAGGAACTGCTAGGCGCTCTCACCCGCGATTATTGCCTGCTCTCGGTTTGTGGCGTTCACGGTAAGGGGACGACCACTTCCCTGCTGGCCCTGATGCTGGTCGAGGGCGGGTTTGATCCTACCTGCGTCATCGGGGCGGTGGTGCCGGCCTTGGGGGCCAACTATCGCCTTGGCCAGAGCCACTTTTTCGTCAACGAGGCCGACGAGTTCAACCATAACTTCTGGCACTACCATCCGCGCCTGGCCGTCGTGACCTCGATTGAATATGAGCATCCTGAATTCTTTGCTGACTACGAGGCGTTTCTGCAGGCTTTTACGCGTTTCATCCAGGGTATGGATCTGAGTGAGCGCTGGCCGCTGCCTCCTACCCTGGTCATGAACGCCGACAGTCCTGGCTGCCTGGAGCTGCGCGCGCGCCTGGGCCGCTGGGCGGGTCGCACCGTCTTCTATACCGTGGCCGCCGAAGCCATACAAGAAAAGACTGAGCAACTAACGTCTATTACAGTTAAAGGAGAAAGCCCCCTACTTTTCGAAGCCCACGATCTGAAGCTGGAAGGAGAAACCAGCTTTCGAGTGCGCTTGCATGCCGAAGGAAGCCAAGGCGCTGCCGGTCAGGCGCGCTCCCTCTTTGGGGGAGAGAAGATCACCTTGCACGTACCTGGCCTGCATAATGTGCAGAATGCCCTGGGAGCCATCGCGGCCGCTCAGAGCCTGGGCGTCTCCGAGGAGGCCATCAGGCGAGCACTGGAGGGCTTCCGTGGCAGCAGACGCCGTTTTGAGATACGCCATCAGGGGCCGCTGCCGCTTGCCGGGCGGACATGTGATGTCATTCTCATCGATGACTACGCCCATCATCCCACGGCCATCGCAGCGACACTGGCAGCGGCGCGCCAGCGCTATCCGCAGCGGCGCCTTATCGCTGTCTATCAACCCCATATGTATAGCCGGACGAAAGTCTTCTTTGAACAATTTGTAGAGGCTTTTGATGAGGCCGATATCGTCCTCATCAGTGACATCTTTCCGGCACGTGAGCGCGATACGGGCCTCGTTCATGCCCGCGATCTGGTGGTAGCCCTGGCCCAGCGCCCACACTTCAGCGGAGAAGGGCGCCAGGTTCTCTACGGAGGCGATCGAACGCAAACGGAGGCCGAGCTGCGTGCCCTCTTAGACGACGGCGACCTTGTGCTCATCATGGGGGCCGGCGACATCTATCTTGTGACCGAACAGCTGCTAGGAGAAGGTGGCCAGAGTCACCACCAGGGATAAGGGCCTGGCGTAGATAGCGTCAGGAGACAGAGCGGGATAGCCTGGAGCAAGACCAGACACGGAGGGACAGGACCCGGCAAACCCTGGAGAACGGGGTGAGGCGGGTGTGGGGTCGCCTTCCTGTCAAATTGATTCAAAACCTGGCAAAAGAATGGAGAATGGAAGCGACAATGGCATTTGATGCGGAGAGCGCCTACGCCACGCTCCTGCCGCGCTTCGGCAGGCGGCTACGCTTGCATGAGCCGCTGGCACGTCACTGCACCTTTGGGGTCGGAGGCCCGGCAGATCTCTGGCTCTCACTAGAGACGCGCGACGAGCTGCTGTGGCTCGTACGCCGCTGTCTGGCGGAGCGCTGGCCGCTGCTGCTGGTCGGCAACGGCACCAACGTCCTCTTTGGAGATGCAGGTGTGCGCGGCATCGTGGCGCGTATCGCCCTCAGCGATTACCGCCTGGTGGAGCAAGAGGACGGCTCGGCCCTGCTCTACGCCGAGGCCGGTGTCAGCTGGCCGAAGCTGCTGAACGAGCTGGCGGCTCAGGGGTGGGGGGGACTGGAGTTTGGCCCTGGCATCCCCGGGACGCTGGGCGGGGGCGTTGTCAGCAATGCGGGGGCCCATCAGCGAGATCTGTCGCAGGTGCTCGAGTGGGTGGAGGTGCTCGATGTGCGCCCTGCCCTGGCCCTGGAGGCAGGGGAGAGCGCTGAGGAGAGTGCACCGCAGCTCCGGCGCTACGAGAGGGCTGAGCTGGAGCTAGGCTATCGTCATAGTCGCTTCCGTGCGGGGCGCCAGATAACCTTCGATGAGCGTGGCTATCCACAACCAGCTCCACGCGCGCTCATCGAGCCGGCAGAGATCGTCCTGCTACTGGCCATACGCTTGCAGCGCGACGATCCGGCCAAACTGCGCACCCGAATCGAGGAGTACAGGCAGCATCGCAAGCGGACTCAGCCACCGCAGCCGAGTGCTGGCTCGGTCTTCAAGAATCCCCCTGGCGACTATGCCGGGCGGCTTATCGAGCAAGCCGGCGTCAAAGGTCTCTGCTGTGGTCGCGCCTGTATCTCCGAGCGGCATGCCAACTTTATCGTCAACCTGGGAGGTGCGCGCGCAGCGGATATTGCAACCCTGATCAGGGAGGCGCGCCATCGTGTACGAGAGCGGTTCGGCGTGGAGCTGGAGCTGGAGGTCGAACTGCGCGGCGAGTGGGAGATAGCATGACCGAGCACAGAGGAGAGATACGAGAGCAAATAGCTTTTTGGGAAGCCAGGCGCGCTGAGCCAGCGAAGGGCGGAGGGGAGCAGCCACGACAGCGAGTGGTGACGACGCCTCAAAAGATCGTGCACCCGGCGGGCTGGACGGCGATGGCGGAGCGACGCGCCCAGCAGCGGCGCATGCGCCAGCGCCAAGGCGGTTCCCCTCTCGTAGCGCGCGCTCTCGCTCAGACAGCCGTGCGGGCCTCAAGTGGACAGATGCGGGCCATACGCTCGCCTGTGGCTCGGCCCCGGCCCGGGACCGAGCCTGCGGTCGAGATTCCCCGCAGAAGCAGCCGCCTGCAGGCTCGCCAACGTCGGCGCTGGCGCAAGCTCCTGGCGGCTCTGCTTGGGTTGGTGCTCGTACCGGCGGGGCTACTCTTCGCCTTGCTAGGACCCGCCTTTCGCATCCAACAGATTACCGTGGTTGGCACTCACAACCAGGCCCTCATTGCCCAGATTCAACAACTGGGCCTGCAGGGCCAGAACCTCTTCCTGGTCGATACGGCGGCCCTGAGCAAGCGCATTGCCGCCTTGCCACTGGTGGCCACTGCCAGCGTCGAGCGCGACTGGCCCGATCGACTGCAGGTGATGGTAAGCGAACGGCAGCCGGTGCTGCTCTGGAAAACGGCCCAGGGAAGCTATAGCGTGGACCGCAGCGGCATGGTCCTGGCAGCGGCCAGCAGCACTCCCCAGGCCGGCCAGCTCCAGACGGTGATCGATGCGCGTGCGCAGAAGGTCACCGCAGGCATTCGACCTGGCGCGCACCTGGAGGCCGCAGAAGTCACCTTTGCTGTGGAGGTCTTTAAAGAGGTACCCGTATTGACGGGGATTAGCAATTTTACACTACGCTATGAGAGTAAAATATATGTAAGCAATGCCGGCCCTTCCGCGCAGCAGCTGCAGACGGTGAGCCACACCACCTTCGTCATCGTCAGCCCCGCCGGCTGGGTAGCCTATCTTGGGGGGCCGGATGATGCCAACCCGCTGGCCAACCGGTTGCGCGAGTTGCAGCAGATCCTCGTCATGGCGCAGCAGAAGGGGCTTCACCTGGCAACGATCGACCTGCGCTTTGGCCTGAATGTGGCCTACACTCTACAGCCATAGACAGAGACAGCAGGAAACTAGCGGGACCGGACGGGCCCGGCCTCACCGCGTAGGCGCCCCTGATCCTGCGGAAGCATGGTCATGTAAAACTGAAAACGTCTGTAGTGCGTCTCTGATGGACACGTGGTGCGCAAAGGAGGCAGGTGGCGAGGAGGAGAGGGAACAACGAGGTGGTAGCGCGGTGAATAATGAGCTAAGCGAGCGTGGAAATGGGGAGAGAGCAAAGGAAGAGAGAGCCGGGGCAGGCGAGGAGAGTAGCAAGCAGACAGGAAAGTGAGCGCAGATGCGTGTCCCTAGCTAGCAATGCCGCCCGATGAGGAGCTAGATCGTGCAAGAGCGGGTGATCGTCGGAATCGACGTTGGAACAACAAAGGTCTGTGTTCTCGTTGGCGAACTTGATCGTGACGGGAAGCTGAACATTGTTGGCGTTGGCACCTGCCCTTCACAGGGCTTGCGGCGTGGGGTGGTGGTCAACATAGAGGAGACAGTCACCTCGATCGCTGCAGCAATCGACCGTGCCGAGCGCCTCTCCGGCAAGCATATCACCACGGCCTACGTGGGCATTGCCGGTAGCCATATCGAATCGGAGAACAGCAAAGGCTTCGTCGCTATCACTCCGAGCCATCGCGATATCGTTCAGAATGATATTTGCCGGGCGATTGAAGTGGCGCGGGCGATTGCCATTCCGGCCAATCGCGAGATCATTCACGTCATTCCGCGCGGTTATGTTGTTGATGGGCAGGAGGGTATTAAAAATCCCATCGGCATGTCTGGCTTCCGCCTGGAGGTGGAGACGCATATCGTCACGGGCTCCGTCTCTTCAATCCATAATCTGATCAAATGCGTCCAAAAGGCTCATGTGGAGATTGAGGATCTGGTGCTGGAGCCGTTGGCCTCGGGGGAGGCGGTTCTGGCCGATGGCGAAACTGATCTGGGGGTGGTGCTCGTGGATGTGGGCGGTGGTACCACCGATATTGCCATCTACACCGACGGCGCCATCTGGCATACCGTCGTCTTGCCCATCGGTGGCAACCTGATCACAAGCGATATCGCGATCGGCCTGCGCCTGCCTTTCGCCGTCGCCGAAGAGCTGAAGGTAACCTACGGGCACTGTGATCCTTCGGCTATCGACGATGATGATATGATCGATCTCGCGCAATTCATGCCAGATTGTAACGATCTTGTGCCGCGCAAGCTGCTGGCCGAGATCATCCAGGCGCGTGTTGAAGAACTCTTCGAGATGGTGCATGATGAGATTAAGAAGTCGGGCTACGATGGGCTGCTGCCCGCCGGCCTGGTGCTGACGGGTGGCACTGCCGAGCTTCCGGGCATCCTGGAGCTGGCCGGGCAGATCCTTGATCTGCCGGCGCGCATCGGCGTCCCTCTTGGCCTGCATGGCCTGGCCGACTCGATCTGTCGCCCAGCCTATGCGACCGCTGTCGGCTTGCTGCTCTGGGGCCTGACTCACTCGTCGCTAACCTACGACGAGGAGGAGGGGCAGCAGGCTGATCGCGGCACTATGCTGTCGCGCATCGGGCGCTGGCTACGTTCGTTTATTCCGTAAGTCTTGGGAGCCTGTGAAAGGAGACGAGACCCGGGCCGCGCATCCGGTCCGACCAGCCTGGCTCTGGTCAGGGACGGTCGGGGACTGGGGCGAAGGCTGGGGCGCAAGTGGAGAGAGGGAGGAAATGCGCGGTGAGCGGAGCGAGAGAACTTGTGACAGGCTCGAAAGGGGGCCACGAATATATGGGATCAATGGGACAACATCAGGTTGAAGGCTTCGCCCAGATCCGTGTGATCGGGGTGGGAGGCGGCGGCAGCAACGCGGTCAATCGCATGATTCAGGCCAATATGGTGGGTATCGAGTTCATCGCTGTCAATACCGATGCTCAGGCCCTGCTGTTGACGCAAGCCCCGAAGCATATCCGTATCGGCGATAAGCTGACCCGTGGCCTCGGTGCAGGAGGGAATCCTAGCGTGGGGGCCAAGGCAGCAGAGGAGAGCGCCGAGGAGCTGTATGAGGCGCTGAAAGGCTCCGACATGGTTTTCATTACCGCCGGCATGGGCGGCGGTACCGGCACCGGCGCCAGCCCCATTGTGGCACAGATCGCCCGCGAGGTCGGGGCGCTCACA
Source organism: Thermogemmatispora aurantia (assembly GCF_008974285.1). Classification (GTDB taxonomy): domain Bacteria; phylum Chloroflexota; class Ktedonobacteria; order Ktedonobacterales; family Ktedonobacteraceae; genus Thermogemmatispora; species Thermogemmatispora aurantia. The sequence goes on from NZ_BKZV01000010.1 coordinate 80,919, forward strand.
GTGGGCGTGGTGACCCGTCCTTTTAGCTTCGAGGGTAAGAAGCGTCAGCAGACGGCTGAGGAGGGCATTGCCAATCTGAAACAGCATGTGGATACACTGATTACGGTGCCCAACGACCGCCTGTTGCAGATTGCTGACAAGCGCACGCCGCTCTCGGAAGCGTTCCGCCTGGCCGATGATGTGCTGCGCCAGGGTATTCAGGGAATCAGCGACCTGATTACCGTGCCCGGGCTGATTAATCTGGATTTTGCCGATGTGAAGACGATTATGTCCGCCGCTGGCTCGGCTTTGATGGCGATCGGCGAGGCGAGCGGCGAAACACGCGCGATCGATGCCGCTCAGATGGCGATCGCCAGCCCGCTGCTCGACATCGACATTAGTGGCGCACGCGGCGTGCTCTTCAATATCACCGGGGGCACCGATCTGACGCTCTTCGAGGTACAGGAGGCCGCCGATGTGATCAGCCGCGCGGCCCATCCCGAGGCAAATATTATCTTCGGAGCGGTGCAAGATCCAGCCTACGATGGGCGCATCAAGATTACGGTGATTGCTACTGGCTTTGATACGGTGCGCAGTCAGTCACCTGCCGGCACAGGCCGCCTGGAGTACAATCGGAGCATTTTCTACCAGCCCGCAGGCCTTGGGAGCAATGGGGTCTCGGGAGGAGGCTCCCCTTTGCGCCAGCCAGCGCCGGCGGCTTCACACAGCTCATCTCAGGGCTATACGGGCTACACACCGCTGCCGGCCACGCCTCCGCTCAATATCGCCAACGCCCCAACCGGTCCCGGGCCACTGGCCGCGGAACATGCACGCTCCCAGCGAAGCCGCGAGCTGGCCGCGGAACTGCACGGAGATGCCTACGGCGAGGGCTTCGATGGCGAGGATGAGGAGCTGGAGACGCCTGCTCATGGCCACCTGCCGGTCCCCGAGCCGGAAGCTCGACCGCTGCAGCGCCCCGAGCAGCGACCGCAGCGCCAGATTCGGCGCCTCGATCCAAAGATCTCCGACCTGCCACGCGGCAATCGTGGGCCGGCGAGCGATGTGATCGATATTCCGGCTTTCCTGCGGAAACGCTGACCAGGCCTGGCTGCCGCTCCCAGGTGGAGCCACCACAGCCTGTGCGGGAGCAGTTGCAGCTGCTCCCGCCTTGGCTTGCTTCACCTTTTATCCTCAAGAAATATCTTTCTTCTCACTTATTTCATAGATCTCCTCAAAAAACGCCGCTCTTATACATTCCTCACCGGGCGTATTCCTGCGCGTTTGCTGACAAACTCGGACCGCTGATTGGCAACTCTGGCCAGATCTCTCTTGGGCACTTGCAAATTGTAGTAGATATTTGTAGTAGATAGGTGATAACGAGAAGAAGGTGCTCTTAGTGATTAGCTTGAGGAGCGAAGTGTGTTTCTTAGGCTGGGGCCCGAGATGGTTTTTCACTATAGAACCAATGCCTGTCGGGATGGCTGTATAGGGAGAGGAAATCAATTGGCAAAGATATCTAATGTAGTTGATACGCTAATGGTTGACATAATTGCTGATTTCTAACACAATATAAGCAGATAGCCTCTGTCTTTAGACTGAAACGACAGAGAGTGAGACGGACATCAAGTGAGCCGATCCGAACAATCCTGCCTGCTCAAGGTGAATCTGGCGCGCCTGACAGATGCCGAAGAACGCCGATCTGCTGAGTTGGAGGAGCAAGCCTGCTAGAGCGGTGCTGAGCGAGCGGGCGAAGCGAAGGGCAGGGGATCTAGAGGGGATCCAGTCGAGGTTGGAGTGTTCCTGCTCCTGAGCGCATTTGATGGTGGAAAGGGCTGGATCGGTCCATATATTGGCAAGCAGGTACTCTGAGAAGGCAGAGGGAGAAAGAAGATCATGCCCCGACGAGATTCCACTGAGTCTAGCATCCCTGAGATCGCCAAGCTGCTAGACATTCGCAAGCAAGGTGGCTCCGGGATTGTGCTTGTGCTGGGGGCGCGGGCTGGTGCCTTTTACCGCCTGAGTTCGACCTTTCAAGAGATGATCATGGGCTTCAGCGAGCGCAGTCTGCAAGGCCTGAGCAGGTCCGCTGCCTTTGACGAATGCTACCGCGTCTTAAACGAGCACTCTTTTAGTGAACGCGATCTGGATTCTATCTTCCAGGCGGCCTTGCGTGATGTTACAGTCACTGATGCTGACCTTTGCTTGGCAGATCTGGTCAAGGAGGAGTATTTTAGCGAAATTATCACCACGAATATCGACGATCTACTTGAGCAAGCCTTCAACCAGGCGGGAGTCAGGGAGGGGCAGCACTATGAGGTCTTCATCCCGGGACGGAGCTATGAGCAGCGTTTGCAGCATCCTGAGCGACGGCTCTGCCGCGTGATCAAGGTCTTCGGGGACCTGGTGGCTCGCGTCTATGATGCCAGGCGTCAGCGTTCCTATCTCGATCGGCAGGCCAGGCTCAAGGAGCATCTCCAGCAGGTGCTGGAGAGCGACATCCTCGTCATCGGCCTTGATCCTGTCTGGGATGCTGAGCTGATCGATCTGATCCCTCTTGATGGGGGACAGAGCTCAACCTGGTTTGTCGATGAAGATGCGCCGCCTGCAGAGTCGCGCCTTGCCCGTGTCTTCAACGCTCGCCAGGCTCTCTATCTCACTGGCTGGGATGGGCACTATGATAACTTTCTGAAGGCGCTCTTCTGGCATCTGAAATCGTCGATGCCAACTAATATAAGAAACTTCTTTGATATTCTTAGCGAATTGCGTAAAATAAATAGTGAATATAAAATTTCGCAGAGAGAGAGACGCGAGACACAAGAGATGCTCCAGACTACCCTGATGCAACTCAGCTCGCTTCAGCAGCAAACAGAGCAGTGTTTTCAGCTAGTCACCTCTGAGCTGTCCATGCTAAGGGAGCAGTTAGGTTCGTTGCAGCGGCTGCTTCTTCGGGAAGACTAGTCTTTTCACTGTAGCGCATAGTGATTCTGGAGATCTGGCATGGAAGGCGAACTGTTTGTGAACCGAGAATTCGAGTTACATCTCATTGACGAGGCGCTGCGGACATTGCAAGACCGGCAGCGGCTCTTGCGGACGCCTGTTGTGGAGCTGTGCGGAGTGCGTGGCATCGGTAAAACGGCACTGCTCCGTCAGGTTCAGCAACGCTGTCAAGCGACGGATGTGCCGTTTATTTGGGCTGAAGCCGGGCGAGGGGAGAGTCTGCTGGAGCACCAAATCGTCGAGCAAGTGCAGCGCTATCGGGTTAACCTGAGCAGGGCAGAAATGGACAGCTCAGAGATGCTTGGTCCTGGGCTGCAGCGGGCGGTGGAGGCCTTGCGTCTCCTTGCCCAGCGAGGGCGGGCTGTCTTGCTAGTTGATGCGGTGGATGCCGGTAATGAGCGCCAGGTGCGCTGGCTGGAAGCCCTGCTGCGCGAGCTTTTGCAGGAGTATACGCTCTTCGTGGTCTTAGCTACTCCGCGTCTGGTCTCCTTTGAACAGGAGCGCTCCGTGGCGCGAAAGATAACGGTTCTGGAACTCGGGCCCCTTGATCGTCCAAGCTGTGAAGTCTATTTACAGAAGGTAGGCTTGCCACTAGAGGCCGAGGTGCGAGAGCTGATTTTCTCCTGGACGCGGGGCTATCCTCTGGCGATGGAGGTTCTCACCGAGGCCATCCGTGGCGGTCTTGATCCTCGCCAGCCCGCTGATCGCCTCCAGTTGCTCCAGCTCTTGATTGAGCGAGTCGTTCGTCAGGGAGTTCTGCACAAGCTGCCGGCGGAGGAGCGTTCCGCCTATGAAAGACTCTTACGTCTGCTCTCGGTGCCTCGCCGTTTCAATCTTCTCATGTTGCAAGAACTGATTGAACAGTTTGCTCCTGAGTGGGCGCGTGAAAGCCCTTTGGCCTATTTCTTTTTGCCTCGTGAGCTGAGCGACAGGACAGAGGTCGTGCGCTGGCACCTGGACCGTGCCGGCTACGCGGTTGAGGGGCCGGTGCGCTGGCTCTTCTTGCTGGCCTTACAGACCGAGCAGCCTGAGCAGTTTACCTTGCTCCACCGCTGGCTGGCTACCTTTAACCAGCGCTTGGCTGGGCGCGTCAATGGCTCCGATCGTATCCGTTATTTGCGCGAATGGCTCTATCATAGTGCTTTCAGCCTGGAACCTGCGGCGCTGGCTGAGGAAATCCGGGAGCTACTGGCGACCCTGTCTTGGGAGACCGCTGAGGCTCGCGTGCAATTTGTGGAAGAGGTTCGTCAAGACCAAGAGCTGCTAGAGGCCCTGGGGCAACATGCTCAGGACATGCTGACAGGGCTGCAAGCCCTCGAACACTAGGGTGAGGGAATCATACTATGGAACGCCTAGGGGTACCCGAGACTTTTCTCGGGCGAGATCGTGAGCTTTCTCTCTTTCTGGACTGGCTGGCGAACATCCAGCCCGATGCTCCCTGGATTCTCTCTGTTCATGATGCCGAGCCGGACCCCGCTCGTCGGGGCGGCATTGGGAAGACCTGGTTCCTCCGTGCCTGTGTCTCGCTGGCGCGACAGCGCTTTCCCCATCTGGCCGTTGTCCAGGTGGATTTCTTCCGTGTCGCCGATCGTGATCGCCTGGTGATCGCCCGCCGCGTCGTTGAACGTCTCCAAGCGGCTTATCCGCACTGGCAGGCGCGGGCTTTCGCTGAGACTCTGGAAAGCTTTGCCTCCCAGGGCTATCTCAGCAGTCTCTACCCGGAGAAAGATGTGGCAGATATCCGCATTCGTGATAGCCTCTCAGAGGCTTTGGCTCGCGATGTACAGGAATTGCTGCCATACTTGCCTGAGAAGGAGCTGCAGCTCTTGCTCGTCTTTGATACCTTTGAACTGGTCGAGCGCAGTCCCCAGGTAGCGGTCTTGGGCCTGGGACAGCTCTTCCCCGAGCGCTATGGCCTGCCCCATGTCAAAGTGCTCCTGGCGGGGCGCAATCCGCTGGATTGGCAGCATCCAACATGGCATGGGCGTGAGAAGGAGGTGCTGGAGCTGGCGCTGCCTCCTTTCTCGCCTGCTGAGGTGCGCCTCTATCTGGCGCGCGAGCTGGCTGAGCTGCCCGATTCGGCAGACGCAGGAGAAGCCAACGAGGCAGCCGCCGACTCAGAAGCTCCTGTTCTAGCGGCAGAGCGCCAGGCTCGTTCTATTGAGCGTCTCTATGAGCTGACGGCGGGTCGCCCTATTTTGGTCGGACTGGCCTGTGATCTGCTGGCAAGGCGCCTGCTCACGCTGGATGAATTGGTGGCCTTCCCCCAAGGGCGCTTTGAGGAGCAGCTTGTGGTGCGCATCAACGATTTGGAGCGCCCGCTCAACTGGCTGATTCTGGTGCTGGCTCATGTCTATCATCGGTTGTCTGCTCCACTTCTCTCCTGGCTGCTGACCCAGGTCAGGCTAACGGAGGCCGGAGAGCAGGTTTCTGTTGAGGAGTGGCTGGCAGCTCTGCGGCAGCTCTCGTTCGTGCGCGCTGCTGGCGAGGGGGATGAGCTGGCACTGCACGATGAGATGCGCCGGCTGGTGGTGCACTATTGCTGGGAGCGTCAAGACCCCGATCGGCGTTTCCGCCGCGAGCTCAGCCGGGCCGTGATCAGCTACTATGAACAGCAGAACGAGCAAGCGCTCTCGGAACAGGAATGGCAGGCCAGTCGTGTGGAACTGCTCGCTCACTGGCTGACGATGGATGTGGAGGAGGGCCTGCGGCGCTTTCAGCGGCTCTTTGGACCCGCCACGGTCGGCTGGCGCAGCGGCTTTGCCCGCACGCTGCTGGAGACGGTGCGCGACTATGAGCCGACCTTGACGCCTGCCCAGCGCTGGCAGCTCCGGCTCTGGGAGGCCCAGCTGCTGCGCATTGAAGAACAGCCTCACCTGGCGCAAGCGCTGCTAGAACGGTTGCAGCAGGAAGCGGACCCCTCCTGGCTGGCCAGCCAGGAGGAGGCTCTCTCCTATGAGTTCGCGCGCTGTGCCCTGCAGCAACAGCAGTTGCTGCAGACGATTCACTATTACGAACAGTGTCTGGACCTGGCCCAGCGTCGGGGTGATGAGGAGGAGGCCAGTACGCTGCAGGGCCAGCTGGGTTACGTCTATCGCCGGCTGGGGCAGTGGGACGAGGCGCTGCGCTGCTATCGCGCCTCGTTAGCCTATTATCAGCAGCGGGGGAGTCGGGCCTGGTATGCGAACCTGCTCAATAGCATCGGGCAGGTCTACCGCCTGCAGGGACGCATCGAGGAGGCCCTGCGCTATTGCCTGCTGGGCCTGCGGGTGCGAGAGGAGCTGTGGAGCCAGGGCAAGCTGGACGAACGGGCGATCGGCCTCTCCCATAGCACGCTGGCGCTCATCTATCTGGAGAGCGGCGAGCTGCTGCAGGCCGAGCGGCACTTTCGCCACGCCTTCGAGTGCTATGCCCATGTGGGCTATCGCACAGGGCTGGCAGCCACCTATAACCGCCTGGGGCAGGTGGCGCTGCTCAAAGGGCAGCTGGAGGAGGCCAATACCTGGTTCAAGCAGGCCGAGGCGCTGGTGACCGGCTTCGATGAGGAGGTCTTCATCAACAGCCAGTACTACCAGGGGCGAGTCGCGGCGGAGCAAGGACACTGGCAGGAGGCGCTCACGCACTGGCAGTGCGCCTGTGAGCATGCGCGTCACTTGCAAGATCGCTATCAGCTGGTGACCAGCCTCTGCGACCTGGTGGAGGCGCTTTCCCACCTGGGACGACACGAGGAGGCGCAGGCCGCCTGGAGGGAGGCGCGCACGATCGCTGAGGAGGAGGGCTATTGTCTGCTGCTGGGACGGGGCGAGGAAGTGCTGGGCGACCTGGCCTTGGCGGAGAAGCGTGTCGAGGAGGCCTTCCAGCATTATGTGGACAGTTGTGCCTGGATGACTCACCATAATTTTCTGGAATATCACAAGGCGCAACGACGCTTGGTAGGGCGGCTGCTCTCTCTCCCCCTGGAAAAGGTCCCTCCGACTGCGCATCTGGTGAGTGAAAGCTGGCGTCAGCGCGGCCTGGCAGAACCGTATCCAGAACTGTACCAGGCCTGCGAGGAAATTGCTCAACTCCTAAGCATCCCAGGTTAGCTGCTGACCTTCCGGCGCAGAAGGGGCCAGTCTCGTCTGCTTGGACCCAGGTTCTTCGGACCCTGGAAGTCTGGGGCCGTCGCTACTTATGGTCTTGTAGTGCGATCCGTCTGGTTGCCACTAGCTAGCGCTCAGTTCTTTTCTGTAGGGGTGACAGGTACGAATGAACGTCTGGGCTGATCTTGATCCCCTCTGGAGCATCTCTCACGAGGGTGAAACCCCTAATGAGTGCAGACCTCCTGACGAGTGTAGTCTCACTGACCAAAGGGTAGTACAGTGCGGCTGGAGAGATCAGCCGCTGCTGCCGGAAGAGAACCCTGGCGATCTTAACAGCGACTCGAGCCAACTACAGATGTCCCCTTCTCTCTATTGGCAAGAGTGTACAGCCGGGCGCTGGCTGATCTGCAATCCCGAGCAGCTAACGACCGGGCACCTGGCTGTGCTGGATGGCGAGGCGCTGGCTCTGCTCCACTCCTTTGAGCAGCCCGCCTCGCCCGCTGAGGCCGCTCGGTCCTTCTCTCGGGTGCCCCCTGAAAGCTTGCTCTCGCTGCTGCGCTTGCTGGTCGGGCTGGGCTTCCTGCTCCCTGTGCAGGCTGACCCGGCTCAGGATGGCTCTGCCTGGCCGAAAGAGGAGGGCATGATCCTCTCCGCCTGGCTACATATCACGAATGCTTGCAATCTGGCTTGCCAGTATTGCTATGTCCGCAAAAGTTCCGAGCATCTGGCTGAGGAGACCGCCAGACGGGCAGTCCAGGCCATCTTTCGGTCCGCGCGGCGCCACAGCTATCGAGCGGTGCATCTGAAGTACGCCGGTGGCGAGCCAACCTTGCGCCTCCGCCAGGTGCTGGCTCTGCACGACTATGCTCTTGCTCTGGGGGCAGAGGCCCAGATCAAGGTAAGCGCCTCCTTGCTCACCAATGGTGTGGCCCTCAGCGAGCGAGCGGTGGCCGCCCTGAAGGACCACCACATCAGGGTCATGCTCTCGCTCGATGGGCTCGGTCGGCAGCACGATCTGCAGCGCCCCTTTGGGCATGGTCAAGGCTCGTTCGCCTACGTTGAGCGCGCTCTCAATCGCTTGCTGGCCGCAAGTTGGCCTCCGTCTGTGAATGTGACCGTCTCACGGCGCAACCTCGCTGGCCTGCCTGCCCTGCTGGAGTATTTGCTAGAGCGCGATCTTCCTTTTGCTTTGAGCTACTACCGCGAACACGGTTGTTCCGCTAATATTGATGATCTTCGATTTGAGGAAGAGGAGATGATTGCGGGCATGCGAGCCGCCTTTGCGGTGATCGAGAGGCGTCTGCCGCGTCGCCGCCTGTTCGACTCGCTGCTCGATCGGACCCATCCCGGTCTGGCCTCTCGCTACGCCTGTGGCATGGGACGCAACTATCTGGTGATCGATCAACGCGGGGGGGTGGCACGCTGTCATGCTGCGCTCGGGCAGACGATTACGACCATTGCAGCTGAAGACCCGCTAGAGGCGGTGCGTGGCTCCTCTGGCGAGCTGCGTGCCCTGCCTGTTGAGGTGAAAGAGGGCTGCCAGAGCTGCCGCTGGCGTTATTGGTGTGCGGGTGGTTGTCCTTTACAGACCTATCGTCTGACTGGACGACTTGATGTCCGATCGCCAAATTGTGCCATTTATCAAGCCCTCTTCCCTGACGTGCTGCGCCTGGAGGCTTTACGTGTGCTCAAATACGGGACGCTGTTTACATTCTAGCCTGAGGGAGGGAGCGCGGAGAGGGAAGCCCGCCTTGCTCCACGCTTGCATCTGCTCAGCTCTGGCCATCTGTTTGTGCCGGCGCGGGACGCGGCTGCTCTGCAGCTGAGCCGGTAGAGAGGAGAAAGCGATGGAAACAGATGTGCCACTAGCTCTGAAGCACCTGGCCCGGCTGCTCGACCTGCGCAAACGGCAGGGAGATCAGCCTTATCGCGTTGTAATCACTCTGGCCGCCAGTTTGAACGCCGAGGTACGCAAAGCGATCTGTCACAGCGAGAGCTGGAGCGACTTGCGGGCTTATCTCCAGCAGCTCGGCCTGCGTGATCGCCTCGGAGTGCTGGCGCATGGCCTCGCTCTGCAGGAAGCCTCTCAGAACCTGAACGGCTATCGCGCTCTGGCTCGCCTCTGCAAGCAAGGTTACTTTACGATGATCTTGACGGGCGGCATCGACGCCTGGCTAGAACGCGCCTTTACGAGCGAAAACGTAGGGTTAGAGCAGCTCTGTCAGCTCGTCCTGGGTCGTGAGAGCGAAATCTATCTTCAAGAAAAGCTGAGAGATCATGCGCGTAGGCGTGAGATCCTGCTCCTCAAGCTCTTTGGCAGCCTGGAGGCCGGTCTCCTCGCTTCCGACTTCCCTGACTTGCTAGAATTTCGCTCTCCGTTGCGTGAGATCCTGGAGCGCGAACTCAACGAAGATCTCATCGTCATCGGATCTCCTACGCAGGAAGAAGCGATTCTTCGGCTTCTGAGCACGACCAGTCGCAGCAGCATTTATTATGTTTCACCACAGCCCCCGGCTGAAGATGATCGGCTGCTCAGAATCATCGAAGCGCGACACCGAGAAAGTGCCCCATTTCTGATCTGGGGAACCTACGGGCGGCCTACGCACTTCTTTGCTGGATTGGAAGCTCTGCTTAGCTCCAGGCAGGCATTGACGGTTACAGTGACCGAGCTGGAAACGCAGAGCGCCGCTTTTCCTGCCGCCGCAGCGCAACAAGCTGTCGAGCAGCGTGTTGTCTCCCCGCCGGCGGCTCTGCTCACTGGCAGTGCACGTGCCCCGCAGCCCAGGCTGCATGCCGATGTACTGCTGGTGACGGTCACCGAAATAGAGGCTCAGGCGGTGTTAGCGCTCTTCTCACAGGTAGAGCGGTATTATATTGAAGAGAAGACCTACTATCTTCTGGGTGAAGTCGGCGGTACCAGCCTGGTCATGGTCCAGTCTGAAATGGGGCAAGGTGGCGTTGCTGGCTCCCTTCTTACTGTCAGCGAAGGCATTCGTCATCTGCAGCCGCGGGCGGTTATCATGGTGGGTATCGCCTTTGGCCTCAAGCCGGATGAACAGCACATTGGCGACATTCTGGTGGCGCGCCAGATCCTGGCCTATGAACTACAGGCCGTAGTGGCCCGCGAGGGCCAGCGCAGCGTGCGCCTGCGCGGCGACCGGGTGACCGCCTCGCCGTTGCTGCTGGATCGCTGCAAGAGCGGCGCCAAGAGCTGGTCGGGGCAGCGTGTCCAGTTTGGCCTGCTGCTTTCTGGCGAGAAGCTGATTAACGATAAGGAGTATCGTGATCAGCTGCAGGCCCTGGAGCCGGAAGCCATCGGCGGCGAGATGGAAGGAGCTGGACTGTGCGCGGCGGCCCAGCACCACAAAGTCGACTGGATTCTCGTCAAGGCCATTGCCGACTGGGCCGATGGCTTCAAGCATGTGAACAAGGAGCGGCGGCAGCGCAAGGCTGCCAGCAATGCAGCTCGCTTTACCCTGCATGTGCTGGCTCAGGGGGGCCTGGCACCTCTGGCTACTGGCCCAAACTGGATAGAAAGCTAACTACAGGAGAAAGCGGAAGTAGGTCATGGCCCTGGCCGATCTATCCCGCGCGGTAGCCAGCGACCGTGTGCCTCTCTCGCCTCTCTCGCCTTCGCCCATGTCTCTGTCTGTAGGCTGACGGGGCTGCCTAGCGGCCATCTGCTCATCAGCCGGCCTCAGCCAGCAATTGGGCGGCGGCCAGCATCAGAGCAGCGGCGGTCCAGGCCTGGACCTTGCAGGCGCGCGTATAGACCGCCAGCACCTCGGCTCCGCCCGTAGTGGGGGTCAGAATCCATTCCGGAGGCAGAACGCAGTAGAGTTCCACCGGCGAATCGAAGAGGGCCAGAGCCTCCAGCAGACGCCGGCTGATGATGAGGGCCTGGCTATGGCGGCCCATGCGCCAGAGAGCGGAAGCGATGATGGCATTATCGAATGGCCAGACAGTGCCGCGGTGGTAGGAGTACGGATCGAAAGCGTACGAGGTGCGTGAGAGCGTGCGGATGCCCCAGGGGGTGAGCAGGTCGGGCTGGAGCAGGCGCTCTGCCGTCTGGGAGGCGTAGGGTTCCTCCAGAGCCGCGCACCAGAGCAGATGCCCCATATTGGAGGCCACCAGGGGAATGGCTTGCTTCTCTGGAGAGAGGGCCATAGCAGGACAGTGCTCCGTGGGCAGCCAGAAGCGCGGTAGGCCCTTGCGCAGGCGCTCTACGCGCTCCTCTAACTCGCGCAGGAGAGTGGCCTCAGCTCCTGCGGCCTGGAGCAGGGGGCGCATCTCGCGGAAAGCAGCCAGGGCGTAGCCCTGCAGCTCGATCCAGGCCACTGGTGGCTTGGGGGGAGCGCCATCTTCGAGCAGCAAAGCGTCATTACTGTCCTTCCAGACCTGATTGCGCAGTCCCAGGCCGCGAGGCTGGCGCGGCATTACCTCAATCAGTCCGTCATCGTCGACATCGCCGTACTTCAAGGCCCAATCGAGTGCTGCCAGGACATGGGGCCAGAGCTGCTCGACCAGTTGCCGCCCGCCCTCAACCTGCTGCCAGACCGTCGCAGCGGCGATCAGAAAGAGGTAGGTGGCGTCCACTGAGCCATAGTAGCGGCCCTCCCACAATGGCCATTCACCCTCGGGCCAGCGGCGCGGTTCTGGCCAGTACTCGTGAATGATCTTGCCCGGCTGCTCCTCATTCTCGTCACGCTCGCTCGTGCCCTGTGTGGCTGCCAGCGCCCGCAGACCACGAGCGGCGAACTCTCCAACCCAAGAGGCCAGCGCCCGATCGGTCGGACGCAGCCGCGCGGCCTCTAGCACCAGCAACACCGACCAGAGTGTATCACGTCCAAACAGGGCATGGTAGTGATCAGCCGCGCTGCTTGCGTGCAGGCCGGTGGGCGTCTGTAACTCATCCAACCAGGCACGTCCTCGCTCTAGCCAGCGGACGAGAAGAGCAGTCTGTTCCGACTCATGCATAAACTTCACCACAAATGCTCTACGAATATCGTTTTGTCGTGCCAGCCAGGCCTCTATCTGCCGGCCAGGCCCGACGTAGATAGACCCTGGATAAAGTAGCGCTGGAAAATGAAGAAAATGATCACCAGCGGGGCAATCGAGATCATCGCGCCCGCCAGCACCAGATTGTACTGGGTCACATAGTTGCCTTTGAAGAAGGCCAGGCCCACTGTCAACGTGTAGTTCTCCTGGTGGGACATTACGATCAGTGGCCAGAGGAACTCATTCCAGGCCCCCTGGAACGATAAGAGCGCGACCACTGTGACTGCTGGTCGGACCAGGGGGAAGATGATCTGCCAGAAGGCGCGAAAACGAGAACAGCCGTCGATCAGGGCCGCCTCCTCTAGCTCGCGTGGCAGCGTCTTGAGAAACTGCGTCATCAGGAAGACCGAAGTGGGCGTGACCATCGCTGGCACAATCAATCCGCCATAGTTATCGGTCAAGTGCAACGTATAGGCCACCAGAAACTTCGGGATCAGAATGAGCTGTGAGGGGATCATCAGGACCGCCAGCGTCAGCAAGTAAAAGAAGTTTTTCCCGGGAAATTCCATGCGTCCAAAGGCATAGCCAGCCATTGAGGCCAGCAACACATTGAGGACCGTCACAGCGCCGGCGTAGATGATCGAGTTAAGAATATAGCGCGGGAAGAGCTGGGCCCCACTCAGAATGAAGCGGTAGTTGTCAAGGGTGGCCGGGTTAGGCAAAAGGCTCGGTGGCCACGAGAGCACCTGTGCGTAGGTCTTGAATGAAGATGAAAAGGCGAACAGGAAAGGGGCCAGTGAGAATAGCCCATAACCGACCAGCACAACATAGAGCAATACACGACTCAGCGACAATGGCAGTGGGGGCCGACGCCGCATAGAGACGGCAACTGACGGCAGCTGCACCTTTTCCACTCGGGCTACGCCTCCAATTGTGCTCATAGCTCGTACTCCTCTCTCTTGCTTGACAAACAGACCAGAATCGTTCTGCATCTTTTCACATCTCTACCTGCCTATGTGCATGCTTGCCTGACAATCTGGACACTGCCCATTAGTATTGGATGTTGACGTCGATGTAGCGCTTCTGAAGCAGTGTCACTGCAAAGATGATGATGAAGAGTACAAAGGCTTGAGCGCAGGCCAGGCCCATCAGCGATTTCTGGAAGGCCGTGTCGTAAATGACCATCGCTGCCGTCAGAGTTGAGCGCAGCGGGCTCCCGTTGGCGCCCTCCATGACGAAGGCCTGGTCGAATATCTGGAAGGCTCCGATGGAGCCAAGCGCCACCACGGCGAAAGTGGTTGGACGCAGCAGAGGCACGGTGATCTTCCAAAGCATCTGCCAGCTATTGGCCCCATCGACGCGGGCGGCCTCGTAGAGTGTTGGAGGAATATCCTGCAGGGCGGCCAGATACATCAACATGAAAGTCGGGGCTGTGGTCCAGATGTTGAGCAGCATAATGGCTGGCAGGGCGGTCGAGGGATTCTCCAGCCAGGCCGGCCCCTGGATATGCAGCAGCGAGAGCACATAGTTGATCCCTCCCTGGGGCTGGTAGAGCCAGTAGAAGATCAGCGAAATGGCCACCGAGGAGGTCATGGCCGGCAGGTAGAAGATCGTACGAAAGAAGCCCCGCCCGCGCACCTTCTGATTGAGCAGGAGGGCCAGGAAGAGCGCCAGAATCGTCTGAAGAGTCACGACGCCAATCGTGTACTCAACGCTGTTGCGTAGACCGACAGCGAAGTCGCCATCGTGAGTCAGGTCGTACCAGATATTCAGGTAATTGCGAAAGCCGTAGAAGATCGGTGTGGTAAAGCCAAAGTCGACGTAGAAGAAGCTCAGGGTGAGCGCCGTCACGACGGCGATCAGCGTGAAGACGATCAGTACAAAGAGGTAGGGGGCCAGGAAGGTGTAGGCTGTCAGGGTCTCTGTCAGCTTGCGCCGATTGATCTTGAAAGGCAGACCGCGACGCGTCTCGGGAGGACCGCCCGGACGAGCTTTGCTTGCTGCCAGTTGCATAGTCAAGGCTCCTTTATCTTGCAGACCAGATAAATGAACGTGGCTCTCAAGCAGGAGCCAGGAGAGCGCAGGACCAGGGTGTGGCCAGAGCGAGAGCGAGGTGGCTCTCGTCTGACCGACCCTCCCTGGCTGTCCCCGCTCTCCTGTTTCTCTACAGGATCAGAGCGCTCGCGCTCGGGTGCAGGCGCGAGCGGCCAGGGCTAGGGTGCGACGTTTTGCTGTATCCAGGTATTGACCTTCTGGGCTGCCGCATTGAGGGCGTCGGTAGCCGACTGCTTGCCGAGCATGATGGACTGCAGGGCGTTGCTCACATCGTTGTGGATCTCGGTATCGGCCACGCCGTAGAAGTCAGGCTGACCATAGGCAGCCCCATCCTGCAGCACCTTGACCCCTGGATTCTGCTGGAAGTAGGAGTCGTTGGCCAGCGAGGTCAGGGTTGGGAGGGCGAAACCGTCATGCAGCACCTGCGTCTGATACTCGGCGCCGGTCATATACTTGATCAGCTCCCAGGCCATGCCAGGGTACTTGGTGCCAGAGTAGGCGGCCCAGGCGTTGGTGTAGAGCAGGTTGCCCCGCTTGCCGCTCGGTCCGATAGGAAGCGGCGCGATGCCGTACTGGACTTTGGGATAGTTTTGGGCCAGGAAGGGGATCATCCAGCCGCCTTCCAACGTCATCGCCACCTGCTGCTTGCCGAAGGCATCGCCGTCCCAACTGGCACCAACGTCGCCGGGCATGACACCGGTATGGTTCAGCTCGAAGGAGGTGTAGAACTCCGCCGCCTGGATGCCGGCCTGACTATTAAAGAGGGCTTGCTTTCCGTCAGCAGAGACCATCTGACCGCCGTTGGCGAAGAGGAAGGCTCCCCAGCGCGAGGCATCGGCGGGCAGGGCGATACCATAGACGCTATTGGCCGGGCTGCTGCCGCGCTTCGTCAGCTTCTGGGCGGCATTCTTCAGGTCATCCCAGGTCCAGTTGGAGGGATCACCAAGACCGGCCTGCTGGAAGAGCGTCTTGTTATAGAACAGGCCAAGCGAGTTCCAGTCCTTGGGGATGCCAAAGACCGTGCCGTCGGCGCAGTCGAAGTCCTGCATCAGCGACGGATAGTAGGTCGAAGGCGAGACATGGTCGCGCGCCATATAGGGGCTGAGATTGAGCAGCTTGCCGGCGGGGATATACTCCTGGGCCATCGGCGGCTGTAGATAGAAGACATCAGGCACGTTGCCGCTGGCAACGTTGGCGCGCATCTTGGTGGCGTAGTCGCCAGGGATGGGCGTCCAGGTCACGGTCACGTTGGGATGCAGCTTCTCAAAATTCTGCAGACCCTGCTTGACAAGGGCGTCCTCCGCCGGCGTGGAGGCCCAGCCAGCGACCACCAGATGGATCTGACCAGTCTCAGGGCTGGCCGCGGTGGTATTGGTATTGCTCGGGCAGCGCACAAGAGCGTTTTTCGGCCCCGTAGCGCTGGGGCTGGCCCCACTGGTCGTGCCTCCACTACTGCTACTGCCACCGCAGGCGGTAAGGAGAGCCACGAGGGTGAGGGTCATCAAAATACTCCAGAGGCTCCTTTTTCTTGCCATACCTGACATGATTGAACTCCTTTGTTTGCTCTCATCGGCTACTCTACCGATCCCTCTGTCAGACCAGCGTGGGCGGCGCGGTTCCGTGGGCGCAGGGGGCTGGGTGAGCGCCTGCCAGCCATGCCACGGCCTGCCCCGGCTGCATCTGACGGGACTGGATATGGACAGAGCGACAAGTCAAGTAAGAGTGCCGTCGTTACTCCTCTTGTAATTCTTGCATCATTGCAAGAAAGGTCGAGTAAAGATAATTGATTAGAAACAACGAGTAATTGAGTCACAGACTAGCTCAGGCTCACCTCCTATGGACCAGCCGTGATGGCGGAAGGGGACCAGCGCACCAGCAGCTCATAGGCAGTGGTCTGCTGCAAGGCGGGAGCGAGCCAGATGGTGCGCTCCTCGAACCCGGTGAGCTGGACCGGGTGGAGTGTTACCGGTCTGCCATTCAGACGAGCCTCGCGGATACGCTGGTTGGGAAGCAGTGCCAGGCCGGGCAGCAGCTCCCAGTCCGGTTCGCTAATCGTGAGCTGCACCTGCAAGCTATCCTGTCCTACGGTCAGCTCGACATCGAGAGAGGCTGAAGCCAGGGGGATGCGGCGCAGGGCGGCCCGGGGCCAGCTGCTGGGGGGCTGGGGGATACAGAGTAGACGGCGTTTGGCCACCTCGGGGCGGAGACCGAAGAAATAGTGTACGACGGGCCAGACGATGCCGTAACTTGACCAGAGCTGCAAGAAGCAGCCCCCGTCGGGAGCGTACTCGCTCAGCGTACCAGGTGAGGCCAGGCCGAAGGCGGTACTCATGCGCTGCATCCAGGTCAGGGCCTGATCAGCGTGACCGTAGCGAGCCGCGCCGACTGCCAGGGCGCCTGAAGGTAAGGTCATGACCGCTCGGTTGCGCCGGGCATTGAGGACCAGCCCGCAGGCCTCCTGCCACTCGGGCGTTGCCAGACGCGCCAGCAGCGAGCTGGCCTGAGTCAGCGAGGGCAGGCCGGCGTCTAGAGCCAGCGCCTGGACCATGTGGTACAGCAGCCAGGGGCGAGGAGCCTCCTCGGCCTGGGCGCGGCTGGAATCGGAGGAGGCGCGCTGTTTCTGGAGAGCCTCTTCCAGAGCGGCTGCCGCTTCCTGAAGGGCCTGGGCCTCACCCTCCTCTGACGTGCGGGAAGCCTCCTTGGCGCGGGTCTGCAACAGGATCTGCTGCCGGCGCAGACTGTGGGGGGAGGCGTAGAGATCGCCGAAGAGGCCCTCGTGTGGCACCCACCAGGCGTCGCGCACATGGGCGCGAGTCTGCGCGGCGCGCTGGCGCAGGTCGGTGGCCAGCCCGGGGTCGTCCAGTTCAGTGGCCAGGATAGCGAGGCAATCCAGAGCCTCGGCCAGGTAGGCGGCCACATCCAGCGCCTGCACCTCCTCGCTGGCCATCTCCGGCGTCTCTACGATGCTTTTGCCGTGGGGGACCAGGGTAGCGCGCCGGTCGCAGTCGGCCAGCGGCCAGGCGCGCAGGGCCTGCAGACAGAAGGGGAACAGCTCTCTCAGCAGGCCCTGGTCCCCAGTCCAGCAGTAGGTATGGTAGAGTGCGCGCACGAAGAGCGGCAGCTCCACCAGGTTGCCGCTCGCCCAGAGCTGGCCATAAGGGAGCACTTCATGAGGCACGGCGCCGTGAGGGTCGCAGCGTTCACCGAAGGCGGCCAGGGTGCGCAGGCTAAGCACGGCAGCCTCGGTCTGCCCGATGGGGAGCAGTGGCAGCACTCCATAGGCCGTATCGCAGCCAAACCACCAGGGGAAATCAGGCAGACCGGCCATCAGACCGGCGCCGATGCCTGGCACCTCCAGCAGGAGGCGGGCGGTATTGGCCTTAGACCAGGCGAAGACCTCATTGAAGGCCAGATCGGGCGAGGAAAGAACGCAGTGCTCGAAGGGGGAGCGAGACTCAGCCTGGGCGCGGTGCTGAGCTTCGACGAGCACAGGCGTCAGGCCGCCTAAAACGTGTCCCCCACGCGTCAGGCGGGCGAAGAGGTCGGCAGCCGACCCCGCGGTGCGCGCGGGGCCGGTGATGAGAAAGCTGAGCTGCGCGGCACCGGCGGAGGAGATCTGGCAGCGATACCAGAGCGCAGCGCCGGTGCCGCGTCCGCCGGTGCGCTCCGGCCCCCAGATGGAGTTGCCTACCTGCCAGGCAACGGGAGCGACTGTGGCTCCCACGCAGGCCGTCCACGTGGGGTGGAGCGCGTCGCGCAGCACGACGGCGGCCAGCTTCTCATCATACTCGGCCAGGTCTTCCCCGTCGTGCCAGCCGAGGCGTTCCTCGGCCATCCAGGCGCCATGCAAATCGCTGCGTACCACCAGACCACAGAGCACTTCGCTGACCGCTGCCTCTCTCTGGTGTGGCTCCGCCTTGCTGGCCCTGGCCTCTAGGGGCCGGGCCTGGTGCTGGCTCGGATGATCTGAACCAGGTAGTGCCCTCAAGGTCAATTGGATGACCAGGGCACTTTCATCGGGCACAATCCATTCGCGTCGCTCGATGGCGAGGCTTAGCGCCGGGAGTGTATAGCTGAAGGTTACGCCTGCAGCGCTCCATTGCCAGCGCTCGGGCGCGGTGAGCCAGAGCGCTTCCTCGCTTCCAGGCATGCGCAGCGCAAACCAGTAGCCGTCGAGTAGTTTGATCGGCGGGGCCCACAAACCACCCATCTCGCCTGGCTGGTGCCAGCCCACGTCGGGAAAGCGACCCTCTAAGGTGGCGATGGTATAGAGGCGCCTGCCGCTGAGGGCATAGTAACGCTTCCCGTCGGGATGCGTTTGCAGAGCTGGACCATCTTGCTGCTCTTCGTACACGGTTCCTTTCTCCTCTTCGGCAATACTGGTCTGGCTGCTCTGGCTTCCAGACGCAAGGAAGACAGCTGTGCTCTAGCGTTGCGGCTATTATTGATTAGTAACCGCGCGTCGAGGCGCGCACTATCAGCTCTGGTTGTAGAAAGACGTGTGGCTCTTCCGGCGGGGTACCGCGCAGGACGGCGCACAGTAGCTGCACCAGGATGCGCCCTACCTCATTGATGGGCTGGCGTAGGGTTGTGAGCGGGGGGGTTAAGTACGAGCCAAGCCCGAGACCGTCAAAGCCAATCACTGAGAAGGCGGGTCCGACCTGGACTCCGGCATCAAGGGCGGCCCGCATTACACCGACGGCGAGCACATCGCTAATGGCAAAGATGGCTGTTGGTGGCTCTTCCCAGGAGAGTAGTTGTTGCGTGAGAAGGTAGCCGTCTTTCTGGGAGATGCCGCTTGGAATACACAGACGTGGGTCGTAGGGCAGATTAGCGCGCGCCAGGGCCTCGCGATAACCGGCACGTCGATCGCGCTCCCAGTGATAGGTATCGCCTCCGCCGATGAAGGCGATGCGCCGATGACCTAAACCGATAAGATGCTCGGTGCCGATTCTGGCCCCACTGCGGTTGTCGACTTCGGCCCAGGGATAAGGATAGAGCCGGGCCTCAGCCAGATCTTCAGCGGAGCGACCGAAAAGGACGTGGGGATAGCGGTGACGACACAGATAGGCGAGGCGATGGTCGTTCGGGCGCAGGTCAGTAAGAATCACGCCGTCAGCGTGCCGTCCACCAAGAATGCGCTGATAGACACCTAGTTCGCGCTCCCCCTCTTCAGCTCGCACCAGGAGAACGTCGAAGTGATGACTGGCAGCCTCATCTGCAATGCCGGCGAGCAGCTCGACCAGAAAGGGGTCGGCGCTACCAGCACCGGTGTCGAGGTTCAGGGCACGCGAGACCAGGGCGATGGTGTCAGTGCGCGCGTGGTTAAGGTGGCGCGCGCTGGCGTTGGGCACGTAGTTGAGCTGCGCGGCCAGGTCCTGGATGCGCTGGCGTGTGGCCTGCGGAATCGAGGGATCATCACGCAGGGCGCGCGAGACCGTAGATTTGTTGACGCCCGCCCGCCGGGCAATCTCCGCAATCGTGGGCCGCGCAGAGTTCAGCTCGGGAAGCATCTGCCTGAGCTGCTCCCCTGACTGTTGCGGCTCGTTCGGGCCGGCGCTTGCCATGTGCTGCTCCTGTGTGGTCATCAGAGACCCCCTGACCGCAGTCTCTTCATCGCTCGTCTGGCCGGTCGCTGCGCTGCGATCCGCTGCCCTGACTGCTTCTCCCCGGTTGCTTTGTCTACGCAACCGGTTGCGTTGACTTATTGATTAGATACCATATGGAGCGGCTGTCTGTCAAGATGGAAACCGGGATGAAACTGGGGGCGTTCAGGGGGCCAGATGGGTGCTCGCTGGTGTTTTTCTAGCCCGTTGTCTCTGCTCTCTCGACTTCGTCCTCGTGCTCGGGTATAATTAAGACGATCTTGAACAAATATTCGATTTATTGTCAACTTGTACGATCGGCCACGGAAGAGGCGCAGGCTCTGGAGGGGCAGGGAGGGATGGGGGCGGCCAGGGGCGCTACCACAAGGAGAGCACTCTATGATGACGCAGCATATCACTTGTGGAAAAGAGAGAATGCTGGGGGAGCCGTCGATGCTCCGACGGTTGGCGGAGATTGATCTGGTGGTCCTGGATGCTGCCGTGGCCAGTGGTGTGGCGGGCGAGCGGGCGACTCGCCTGCTCGCGAATCGCCGCCGGCTGGCGCCGGCGCGTCCCGCTCACCTGCTGCTGCACGCCCACAGCCGGCAGGAAGAAGAGCAGGCGAGGGGCGCCGCGGAGCGCCTGGCGCCCCTGGTGGCGGCGGTCCATCTGCGGCGCCTCGGCAGTCGGAGCGAGGTGGCACGCGAGGCGCTGACGCTACATCGGCAGCTCTGGCCCGCCGAGGATGAAGCGCGGCGCAAGGCTCGTCTCCTCCTGCTCATTCGGCGCGGCGGGGCCGGCACCCCGCAGTTCATTGCCCCCTTTGTCGGCGGGGCTGGCACGACCTGTGGGGCCTGGACGCCGATTGTGGCCTACCGTCGGGGCCGCCAGATCTGGATCGCTGGCACCCGCTCCCGCGAGGAGGAGCGGGAGGCCGAACCGATTCGCGGCTTCCTGCGGGGCAACTACGCGCAGGGCGTCTGCCCGGTCGAATGCAGCTTCTGCTACCTGCGCGGCCTGCAGGGGATGGGTCTCAAGAGTGTGGCGCTCAACCTGGAAGACGTCATCCCTGAGCTGGACCGTCTGCCGCGGGGCAGTGTGGTCAACTGGGCGGAACTGGGCGGCCCTGTCGAGGAAGATCCCTGGTTCGTCGATGAGCAGGGGCGCGGCTCGCTGGTGCAGACCATTCTGGATCTCTCCAGTGCGCGTGGAATCGTCTCCTTCTTCCTAACCAAGGGGGTCTACGAGCCCTACCTGCAGCTCGATGGCCGGCTGGCCCTCGTGGCCATCAGCCTGAACCCGGCAGCCATCTCGGCGCAGTTTGAGCCGGGCGGGGCCCTTCCGGAGGAGCGCCTGGGCGGCCTGGCCTGGGCTATTGATCATGGCGCCTTCGATCATACGATCCGGCTGGGGCCAATCATTCCCGTGGCGGGTTACCGCGCGGCCTATCACGAGCTGTTTGTCCAGATCCGCGACATCCTGGGGCCGCGGCTCAAACGGATAACCGTGGACATTCTGCGCTTCTCGCCGCAGATGCCACGGCTGCTCAAGTCGAGCTTGCCCGAGGAACAGGTGGCGCCCTTGCTCGCTGAGCTGGAGCCGGAGGTGGTGGCGCACAAATATCGCCCGTCGGCGGCGCGGCAGCAACGGCTCTACCAGTGGGTGCGGCTGCTCTTGGAGCGCTACGGACTGGGGCAGGTGCAAACCACTCCCTGCAAGGCGGACCCACGGGAGGCCCTGCAGTTCCTCAAAGCCGGGGTGATCAGCAGCATGCCCTGCGCCTGCCACATCAGCTATCGGCTCCGTGCTCAGCTACAGCACAGCCCGCTTCCTACGCTGTGAGGTCTTGATCACCTTCATGCATGAGGAAATCAATCGTTTTCTGGAAGCTGATTACAGGACCAAGCAGCAGCATTATGACTCCCTCTTCGGTACCACCGCATGGCAGACAATCACCCTTGATGCCCCCGATATCCAGACACGGCAGCGGCGTCTGCACGACCTCTATCGCCAGCAGCTCTTAACTGTCGCTGGCGCTCGCTACGTGCGCTCATTCTGTATGCGCAATAGTAAAAATACAACTGATTATTTTCTCTTCTTTGCCACAAAGCATCGTCGAGGCATGAAAGAGATGAAACGAGCGATGTGGCAGGTTGACCCAACGGGAAACTTTGTCTTCTCCGACTGTACAGGAATGGGACAAGAATTCTTGCTTCATAACGATGATCCAGCGATTCTGGCTAAAGAGATTTACTATCATTTTAGAGGAAAAAGAGTTACTGTTGATGATATCGAGGAATTTGTTATTGCCGATACCGCATTTTTCAAGTATAAGTCGAGCTTGAGCCTGCTGGAAGAAAAAGGGAGGATTGTGGTCTATGGGCCGGAAGGACGGAGGAAAGGCACCTACAAGGACCCTGCGCTACAGATCTATTTCCGCTAAGCTCTGATCGTTTATCCTTTCTCTCCCGGACTTCATGTTCCGATGGGCGGCAGGGGACCGTCTCGTGTGTTATCCTTCTCTCCGTGAGCGGTGTCTTGTCTGTGTTCCCTCTACTGCTCCTGGTCGTCGTGAGGCAAACGGACAATCACCAGACGTTGCTCTTTCTATCTTCTATCGAGAGCAGGAAGAGAGGAGCCGCCAGGGTCGACGGATGGCCAGACATTCACCTGCGTTTGAGCGAAGTCATGCTCTTGCTCTACATCTGGAGAGAAAGGAGTGTCAGCGATGACCGAAGCCGATCGCGCTGGCGACCGGATTGAACGCACCATTGAAGTGCAAGGGATAGCCACCCATCTCTTCGAAGCCGGTCCTCCCACAGCCCCGCCGCTGC
Source organism: Thermogemmatispora aurantia (assembly GCF_008974285.1). Taxonomy (GTDB): domain Bacteria; phylum Chloroflexota; class Ktedonobacteria; order Ktedonobacterales; family Ktedonobacteraceae; genus Thermogemmatispora; species Thermogemmatispora aurantia. The sequence goes on from NZ_BKZV01000010.1 coordinate 103,449, forward strand.
TCTACCTGCACGGCACCCATCTTGGCAATCTCTGGCTCGACCACCACCGTCTCCTGGCCCAGCAATTCCACCTCTTTGCTCCTGATATCCCAGGTTTTGGCCTCAGCGAGCGGCCAGACTGGATGCACGATATGAGCGATTACGTGCTGTACTTCCGTGATCTCATGGCGGCCTTGGGTCTTGAGCGTGCCGCCCTGGTCGGGCACTCGCTTGGGGGCTGGATGGCTGCCGAAATCGCTGTCTGGTACCCCGAGCGTGTCAGCCGGCTCGTCCTCTCCAACGCTGCGGGCTTACGGGTCAAAGGGGTCCCGATGGCTGACATTTTCGCTCTCAGTCCTCAGCGACTGCTAGAGACCTGCTTTGAGAATCTCATGGCCGCCGCACCGTTGATCCCGCGCGAGATCAACACCGACTACTTTGTCCGCCTCTATGCCGAGCGAACCACCCTGGCCGCCCTGGCCTGGAACCCGCACTACGATCCGAAGCTGGCGCGGCGTCTCCAGCAGCTGAGCTGTCCCACACTGATCGTGTGGGGAGCGCGCGATCGCCTTATTCCACCTGCCTATGGCCAGGAGTGGCAGCGCCTTATTCCCGGTGCGCAGCTCGTCATGCTAGAAGGGACCGGCCATATGCCCATGTTTGAAGTCTGTGAGCAATGGGTTGCCCACGTCTCCGCCTTTCTTCAGCCGTCGCAGCCGCAGGAGGTGAAGTCCTCATGAGCCGCCCTCGACTGACTTTTCACTACTTCCATCTCATGCCCTGGCCCGATCTGCCGCCCGACTTCGATGAAAAATACGACTCGGCCTGGGTGACGCTACCCAACAGCATTTACGACCCCGAGAAGGGTCACGCCCTCTATAACCGCTACTTCGACGAGCTGGAGCGCGCCGACAAACTGGGCTGGGACAGCGTCTGCGTCAACGAGCACCATCAGAACGCCTACGGGACCATGCCCTCGCCCAACATCATGGCCGCCGTCCTCACCCAGCGCGTCAAACGGGCCAGGATCGGCATCATCGGCAACGCCCTGCCGCTCCACGACGATCCTCTGCGCGTCGCGGAGGAGATCGCCATGCTCGATGTCATCAGCGGCGGACGCATCATCTCCGGCTTTGTACGTGGCACCGGCATGGAATACTTCAGCTATAATATCAATCCGACGCTGAGCCGCGAACGCATGAACGAGGCCCACGACCTCATTATCCAGGCCTGGACGCGGCCCGGTCCCTTCAGCTTCGAGGGAGAGCACTACAACTATCGCTACGTCAACATCTGGCCGCGACCTTTGCAGAAGCCGCATCCGCCGATCTGGATGCCGGGCACCGCCAGCCTGGAAACCATCGACTTCGCCGCTGCCCATCGCTATCCCTACATGACCGTTTTCATGCCGATGGAACAGCGCAAGCGGGCCTATGAACTGTATCGCCGCCTGGCTGAGGAGAAGTATGGTTACGAGGCCCAGCCTGAACAACTGGCTTTTTGCGTACCCATCGCCATCGCCGAGACCGATGATCTGGCCATGAAAGAGGGAGAGCGCTACATGATGTGGCTCTTTCAGAAGGCCATGAAAGTTCCGACTGAGTTCTTCATGCCGCCGGGCTACATGAGCCTGCGCAGCATTCGGGCGGCCATTGAGAATCGCGCCAGTTTTGGCTTCGGCAACACCACCTTCAAGGAACTGGTTGAGCAGGGCGTGGTCATAGCCGGCAGCCCGGCGACGGTCATTGAGAAGCTCAGCTACTACACCGAGGTGCTGCATGCTGGCATGCTGGTCACCGGCGGCTGCACTGACGGCATGCCCGATTACCTGGTGCTCAAGCACCAGGAGATGATGGCCCGCGAAGTGATGCCCTACTTCCGCCAGCAGGAGCTGCCGCCGGAGCCACGACCGGTCGAGATTCACAGTGAGCAGCACTGAATGCCACGCCCGCCGACCTCTGGGGATGGGACAGAAGGGACGGTACTTTTGTAGAAATCTGTCAGCTTGCCAGTGGTGGCGCGTGTCCTCTTCATAGGGGCAAGGTCACTCCAGTGCTGGAGCTTGCCCTGTCCACATCCATGACAAGCCTGACATAGCCTGAGACTGGCAGGCAGCAAGGAGGGGTTCAGGGGTGTTTGCCGCAACCGCACCGCCGGTCTGGCTGAAAGAGAAACTGCCGCGGCTGGTTTGTCCGCGCTGTGCCTCACGTCAGACGGCAGCAAACTCTGACTCGCCACCGCAGGGTGAGAGCCAGGTGAGGCCCGTCCCTGCCCAAAAAGAGCCAGCTTTGGGACTCCCAGCAGGGAGGCGAAGAGAGTCTACAAGCGACGAGGAAAATGCCCGCGAGGGCGACCTGGGCTAGCAGGAAAAACCTGCTTGGCTCCAGCTTCCCCTCGGTGGGTCGCCTCTATCTCAGGCTGCTCGGTGACAGTTGGAAAAGGAAGCGTGGGCGAGGTCACTCGCTGGTCTGGCAAAATCAACTGCATCAGGACGGGAACAGTAATGCAGCGAGCCTGACACCAGTGACAGTAGCTGGGCCTTCCCTGGCCCAACGCTGAGCGACATCGAGCAGCCTGTTTTTCGCTTGACAACTCCCTCCGCGCAGCAGCCGCATCACGAGGCCGCTCCCCAGCAGGCTGCGACACCAGAGGCAAGCAACGCATGGCCCAGGCGTGAAAGGTCAAGAAAAAGGAGCTGTCATTTCTGTCCATAAACTACATAATACTGATACTCTATTTGTAATATTTCTATTTCTCTATTAATTTCTCTCAGTACAGTATTAAATTGCCCTTCCTCAATGTTAAGTTGTTGCTGCAAGAGAGGAAAAAGACCTGGAAAGGTGGCCATCAGGTTCTTCTGCAGCATCACACCCTCGTGACGACCCCAGGGGCCGACCGGCACACTCAACGTTTCCAGGCGAACATGGTGCAGCCCAAGACCCTGGAAAAGGTTGCCAAGACGATCCGCGATGGCCGGATCATAACCAGCCCGCTTGCTGGCCTGGCGATACCACTCTATGAACAGTCTGAGAGCGGGACCGGCGTTCACAAAGGTATCCCCTCCCTCGAACAGCTCAATCCAGCCGCCTGGCGCTGTTACTCGCTGCAGCTCTTGCAACAGGAACGGCCATCTCTTAGCTGGAATACCCATAGCGAGCAGACGCTGATGGACATAGTCAAAAGTGTGCTCGGAGAAGGGCAGACCCTGGAGTACGTCGCCTTGTAAAAAGCTCACATTTGGGGGGAGTTTCTGCGACGGCGTCGACCATTCCAGATCGATGCCATAGACGCGCGCCTGGGGGAAAGCCCGCGCCATCTCGATGACCCAGCGCCCAGTACCGCAGCCGACGTCGAGGATGGACCGCACTCGCTCCTTGTCGAGTGGCGCCAGGTAGTTACTTTTAAGGACATGCTTGAGGTAGAAATGCTGGAAATCGAGTCGATTGGCCTCGATGAGATCTTTTGGCAGGAGATAGTCTGTATCCATGAGATAGCGCCTGGTGAGGGCTGTCACCAGGGGAGGCTGAGGAAGCCGAACAGTCGGATGCTGCTCCAGGGCCTGTCGCTGGACGAGGACACTACCAACTCCCACCGGCTCCATCTGACCTGTGGCCTCCTGCCTGCGGGCCTGCTCCTTGCCTCCACGACCCGGATGATGTACTGAGTAGCCTGGCCAGCCGTCGACCGCTGTTCTGGCCAGGTCTCCTGCACTATCCAATATCCCGATGACTGTTGATCCAAACGAAGTGCAGGTAACTGTCTCTTTGTCCCTTCCAGCCCGCAAAACCTGCTGTGGATGAGCCTGCTCCAACCCTTGCCCTGCTACGTCAACCCCGGCAGCCGCCTGCAGAGGCGCCACTCTCAGCTGCCCGCGTTTTTTAGCTCTTCCTCGCCACAACTGCTTCAACCAATGCCAGATGTTCATAGACACAAACACTCCCTACGATATTTTGTGCTCCTCCTGAGCTTTATCTAGATCCTCTCTGGTGTTCCGTGACAGTCTCCTCTCTTGCCTCGTCCCATTCGTGAACTGGCTGCCGTGCAGTGCTGCTCTGCAACCTCCTTGCTGCTCTCTTCGCTGCTTCACTGGGTCCTCGCCGGTTTCCCGAGCGGCCAGCAAGGGTCCTCGCTGGTCGCTCAGGACGTGAGACGACTGCAAGTGCTTCTTTATTGTTGTACGTTTTTAGCGACCTATTTTTCAAGGCATCGGATGGGAATTTTAGACATATTTCCTAACTTCGATCAGATTTCTTGTGTACAAGTGATCTGCAAAGAGCCTTGCCATTAAAATTGTAATCCCCGCTGGATTTACGGCTTGCCTGCTAAGAAGCAGGCAGTAATATCGATTTGCACCTCGATAAAAAATGCAATTCCCGGATGGAGCGGCTGAGGAGAATGCCAGGCAGGGGCAAGCAATGAGCGAGTCGGCCAGATGGGGAAGAAGGGAAGGCCCGGAGTAAGCGCCGGCATGAATCCCGGTGTTATGCCGGCGCTTGCCCGGCCTGAGCAAGGGAAGTCACCTGTGAGACCAGGAGGCGGAAACCTTTTTGATCCAGCTGCCGCGGCTGCGGTAGTGCCAGAATAGCAAGCCAGAGATGAACAGCAAGAGCACAGCCACCTCTAAGAGAATGGGCAAAGTGCCCTGGGGCAGAGCGGGTACCCATTCTGGCAGGTAGAAGCCTGAGAGCTGCAGCGGTTGCTGGGGAGGCGTGCCAAAGGTGACAGCATGCATCAGCCCTGGCTGTGGGCTGACCTGCAAATCATAAGTGACCTGGGGGGCCGGCGCTGTCAAACTGAGATAAGTAAGCCAGCTTCCTGGCCAGACCCAGCCCATATTGCGATCTCTCACCAGATCGTGATAAAGGGTCTCGCTTAGTGGCTCCTGGAGACGGATCTCCAGGCCCGGAGCGCCGGGCACCTGGCCGCCCACCGGTGATAGTCCCAAATGATAGGCCCAGTCGCTGGTATAGAGGGGCTGATCAGTCAGCAAGAACAGATCGGCATTCACGGTATCAGTGCCGATCGCCAGCACCTCCAGCGGTACCCAGAGCTGAGGTAAGCGCATCGTAATCAACAGCGGCGTGCCGTCTCCCTGCGTCAGGCCGCGCTGATGGGCCTGTGCCGAGTCAAACTGCACAGCCATAAAAAAAGGGCTGGCCTGACCGTAGACCAGCAGATGGGCCCGCGTTTCCTCGTCGAGCAGGAAGCCATGCTGGGTGGCCCAGTCGAGCACAGCCGCACCGCTCCCCTTGACCACCGTGATATTGAGGGCGCCAATCTGCACGCGCTGCACTACCTGAACGCTGGCTGTGTCGAACTGCACTGGCTGCCCTCCGCGTAGGAGCAGACGCCGCTGAACCTCCAGATTCAGACGCTGCAGCGTCCAGGCGCCCCCCTCCTGAATACGCAACGGAGCGGTTGGCAGCGGCACGATCCAACCGAGGCGGCTGGCGTCCCCCTGGTAGGTAAAACTCGTCAGGTAATACTCGATGCCTGCATGCCAGGCGACCAGAGTGGTGGCGCGCTGCAAGCGCACACTGCCGTTGGGGGCCACCAGTCCCCCGCAGGCCAGCACTGGTGCGGTCTGCAGCAAGGTCAGGAGCAGCAACAACAAAGCCGCAAGCGGTCCCTTCCAGAGGCGGTATATGATCGACATCTGGACACCTCCTTCGTCGATGGATGACTCCATCCGAAGGACGGCGCCTTCGTCCTAAAAGTTCCACTTCTGTTTGGGACCGCTCGCCTCTTCAGTGCACGGGCGGCCTCGGCTCAGCAGCGGTTATTTGCGGTTATTTACCGCTGTGTCCCAAGACATAGATATTGATAAAGAAGTAGAGCGTCATGGTCACGCCGACCAGCGTCACAAAGAGGCGTACCCAGCGCTGGTCGATTTTGCGCGCGTAGTAGGCGCCGCCGTAGCCGCCGATCACGGCTCCCACCACCATCAGCAGGGCCTGGGGCCAAAAGACCGCGCCGGCCAGCGCAAAGGTAATCACTGCCACCCCGTTGATCAGACCCGCCAGCAGGGTCTTGAGGCCATTCATCTCATGGATATTTTCCATACCCATCATGCCCAGCGTAGCCAGCATCAGGATGCCAATCCCGCCGCCGAAGTAGCCCCCATAGGTAGCGATCAGCAGTTGAAAAAAAGAGACGCTGACCAACTTGAGAGGGGAGAGCTTCTCGACGCTCCAGGCCAGGGTTCTCGCCGTCGGGGCTGCTGAGGAGAGCGTACTCTCCTCAGTCGCAGTCATGCTGGCGGTAGCCGCTGAGAGAGCCGCTGCTGCGCGTCGCTTGCGCAAGAGGGCTGTCAGCCGTGGGCTAACGGCGAAGAGGACCGTAGCGATCAGGAGCAAAGGCGGAATCAGCAAAGTGAAGGTCTGCTGAGGTGTGCGCAGCAACAACAATGCGCCCAGGATGCCGCCAATGAGGCTGGTGCCGCCCAGCACTAGCATCAATGCCCGTGGCTGCCGGGCCAGCTCATGGCGATAGGCCCCAGCACTGGCCACCACACCGGGCCAGAGCGCGACTGTGTTGGTCGCGTTGGCATTGATAGACGGTACACCGGTAAATATCAGTGCTGGAAAGCCGATGAAGCTGCCTCCACCGGCAACCGAGTTCAGCATGCCGCCGAGCACCGCGGCAAGGAAGAGCAGAATGGCCTGTCCAAGGGTCATAAACGTATTCCAACTTTCCTTTGTGAGAATGATCCTCCTGTAATCATAGCAGCAAAAAAAGCAGGAAAAAGAGAGGCTCTCACTCACTCTCCCGGCTTGCAGAGGTCTCGGAGACCGGTGCTAGCGGAACCGGGATGCCGGCCAGGCGGAAGAGCACCAGGAGTGAGAGCCTCTGCCTGACTGAGACTGAGATCAGGGGAGCAACGGCAGGCTGCGACCTAGTGACTTAGCTCAGTCAGCCCAGCCTGATGTCTGCGCCGCTCCTCCTTGCCGCGCACCAGCGAAGTCCCTACGCCGATGGCGGCGATCAGAGCGCAAACCAGAAAGGCGCTCTGGAAAGCATGGCTGAAGGTCTGTTCAAGCGCGCCGGCCCTGGCCGCAGAGAGGGCGCCGTGGGCGCGCAACATTACAAGCTGGAGACCAGCGTCGGCGCCGCCCAGACTGGTAAAGACCGCACCGGCGAGGGCCACGCTGATGCTCTGGCCCATCGTGCGGCCCGTGGCCAGGAAGCCTGAAGCGCTGCCCTGCTGCTCACGCGGAGCATCGCCCATCAACGCGCTGCTGTTGGGCGATTGGAAGATCGCCTGGCCCATCCCTGTGACCACCAGGCGCCAGATGATATCCCAGATAGAGCTGTGAGCATTCAGCTGGCCCAGCAAAATCAATCCCAGACACGAGATCGCCAGCCCGGTGGCCGCCAGCCAGCGCGAGCCAATGCGGTCCGCCAGGCTGCCGCTGAGCGGCGCTACACAGGCGAGCGTGATAGGCAGGGGCGTAAGTAAGAGGCCAGCGACCTCCGTCGGGAAGCCGTGCAGCTGCTCCAGGTAGAACGGCATCAGGAAGCTGACCGCGAAGAGCGACATGAAGCAGAGAATCAGACTGATGTTGGCCGAAAGGAAGACGCGTCGCCGCAGCAGCGAAAAGTCAATGACCGGGTAAGCCACGCGCTGCTCAATAAAGTAGAGCGCGATCAGTGCCGCCAGACCACCCAGTAAGCTGACCATGACGAACGGCGAGAACCATCCCAGCTCCTGCCCAAAGGAAAGAGCAAGGGTAATGCCGGCCAGGCCCAGACCCAGGGTCAGCGCTCCCAATGGATCGAACCGCCCCTGACGCTGAGCATGGCGCTCCTTGAGCAGGAACCAGGTGGCGAGGAGGCCAATGATGCCAACTGGGACATTGACGTAGAAGATCCAGCGCCAGGAGAGAGAGGTGGTGATCAGGCCGCCTACCGTTGGGCCAACGCTGACGCCAAGGGCCACGTTAATGGCGTTGAGGCCCAAAGCTCTCCCCCGCTCGGAGGGAGGAAAGGCGCTGGTCAACATGGCCGGCGAGATGGCCATCATCAAGGCGCCGCCAATACCCTGGAAGCCACGGGCAATGACGAGAAAGAGCAGCGAGGGTGCCGCCCCACAGATGGCCGAGCCAAAGGTGAAAATGACCAGCCCCAGCAGCCAAACAGGCTTTTGCCCCACCATATCGGCCAGCCGCCCAGCTGTTAGCAACATAGAGGCCGTGGTCACAAGGTAGGCGATAGTCACCCACTCAACTGCCCCATTGAGCGGCACATGAAAATAATTCGCTATAGCAGGCAGGCTGATATTGACGATCGAGCCGTCAAGGGTGGCCATGAAGACACCAATGGCAAGAATGCCAAAAACGAGCCATTTGTTGGTCTCAATGACCGTTGCCGACCGGCCCCCCTGCTGCTCACTGTGAGCTGCAGCACGCGGTAGGCGCGGCTCAATCACAGGGAGGGTAACTGTCTCTCCTGTCCGCCGCTCCTGCTTATGGCTGTGACCGTTGCGCTCTACCTGCTCGCAAGGCTGGCTCGTCTTCTCCTCCTGGAATAGGCGCAGTTCTGACAGTTGGGGATCTTGTTGCTGCATTATCCTTCCTGTTCCACTCACTCCCAATAGATACAAAAATTGGAGTCTATGTATATGATTTAGATAGAAGCACTGAAGTGCTATCTGCGCTGCTCATCTGCGATAGTGTAGATCGTCTCAAAAAAGAGGGTGTATGATAAGGCGCTCGCATCCACAGAAGATATATTTGGGCCGGTTCCATAGACTATGGGGCGCTGTGGTAGCGAGACACTCTCTTCATATTCTCTTTACATAAAACAACTCTGAGAGAAAGGACATTCCTCATACCGACATATCGCCAAGTTGGAGAGCCAAAAACTGTCCTTTTGGACAGGTTGTTCTATCCGATCTGCTCTCGCGTCCTGGTTGCCCGCCTCATACCCTTGTCATAGCCCGGCTTTCCTCTGTAACATGGACATGCTATCATACATCACGGTTCTGAGAGCTATGAGGGGATGTGCTCTTTATGCTGTCCGGTTTGCTACAGTGCGGCATCGAAAAGTGCTCTTCCTTGATATTAAAATTTAGAGAGATAAAGATAGAAAAAGGATTGATGGACGATGCAAGACAATCCATCAGAGTTTCAGAGGCAGCAGCTGCCGGTCCAGGGATCTCAGGGGCAAGAAGGACTTTCCTACCGGATCAGCGATTATGACTACGAGCTGCCGCCCGAACTGATCGCTCAGCAGCCGATCGAGCCGCGCGATGCTTCGCGCTTACTGGTGGTGCATCGCGCCACGGGAGCCTTAGAGCACCGCCACTTTCGCGACATCGGCGACTATCTGCGCGCGGGTGACCTGCTGATCGCTAACCAGAGCCGCGTTATTCCCGCCAGGCTGCTTGGCAAGCGAGAGGGTACTGGAGGAGCGGTCGAAGTCCTGCTTCTGGCCCATCGGGCCGATCTTGGAGCAGACGTCTGGGAAGCGCTGGTTCGTCCTGGTCGGCGTCTGCGCGAAGGCGCGCGCATTCTCTTTGGTGAGGATCGGGAAGCGGGTCTACCGGCACGCTTGTGGGGAGAGATTCTGGGGCGTACCGAAGCAGGCGGACGTTTCATTCGTTTTGCGCTGACGCCCGAGTATCTGGCCGTTCACAACCAGGCTCAGACCAGGCCGCCGGCAGTTGCACAGGTGATCGAGGAGATTGGGCGCATGCCCTTACCGCCCTACATTCGTGAGCCGTTAGCCAATCCTGAGCGTTATCAGACCGTCTACGCGCGGATCGCTGGCTCGGCGGCGGCCCCCACGGCTGGACTGCACTTCACGCCGGAACTGCTCGATCGTCTGCGTGCCCAGGGGGTGCGTGTGGGCTTTGTGACCCTCCACGTTGGCCTCGATACCTTCCGCCCGGTCGATGTCGAGGATGTGCGCGATCACAAGATGCACAGCGAGGAAATCGACATCGACGAGACCACGGCTGCACTGGTCAATGAGACGCGGCGGGCTGGCGGGCGCGTAGTCGCTGTGGGCACAACCTCGGTACGCGTGTTGGAGAGTGTAGCCAGCCTCTTCAACGGTCAGGTGCGTGCCTATCATGGTCACACTAACCTCTTTATTACCCCTGGCTATCGCTTCAAGGTGGTCGATGCCCTGATCACTAATTTCCACTTGCCGCGCTCGACGCTGATCCTCCTGGTCAGTGCCTTCGCAGGCAAGGCGCTGATCGAGAAAGCCTATCAAGAGGCCATTCGCCAGCGCTACCGCTTCTACAGCTTTGGCGACGCGATGTTGCTTCTTTAGTCGCTCTCTGGCCTGGCTCAGGCTTCCAACAGAGCGCGGGCGTAATGGCCATAGAAGCCTGGATTGGCCCAGCGCAGCGGGGAGAGCAGCGGCAGGGGCAGCCCGCGGATGAGGGCCTCGCGAAGTGCCTGGTGGGCCTCGGCCTCGTGTCCCGATGTAGCCCAGATAACGGCCTGCCAGAAGGGCGCCCCCCAGTGATCATCAGCGCCAGCGCCGGCCTGGGCACGGCTGATGGCCGCCTGGGCCTCGGCCTGCTCTCCCCGTATCCAGGCACTGGCTGCCTGGCAGAGCAGAGCTACGTACTGCTCGGGAGCGGTCTGGGCCAGGGCTTGCAGGCGCTCTGCCAGTCGCTCGTTTGGACGCTCTTCGCACAGGGTCACCCAGCAGGCCAGCCAGCCATGATCGATGTGCATTGGATTGAGAGTTGTGGCCCGCTGGCAGTCCTGGCGTGCCCCAGCGAGATCTTGCAAGTAGAGAGAGGCCAGGGCGCGGTAATGGTAGGCACAAGCAAAGTTTGGACGGGCCTGTAGCACGCTATTCAGATCGGCGATGGCCTGACGCGGCTCCCGTAGCTGCAGATAGACCAGGGCCCGTTGAAAGATCAGCGAGGCTTCGTGCGGACTGTACTCCAGGGCGCGGCAGTAGTCGTGGAGGGCTGCATGGGGATCTTTGAGCCGTTGATAGAGAGCCGCCCGCTCCGGGTAGATGAGAGTGGCCAGACCCGCGTCAAGCTCCAGGGCCCGTGTATAGCTGCTCAGGGCCTGCTGATAGGCAGCCAGGCGGGTGCAAATGCGCCCGCGCAGATAATGGGCCTCGGCCAGCGCTGGGTGAAGACGCAGGGCCTGTTCACAGTCACTCAGGGCCTGTTGATATTGGCCAGCCTGATAGCAGGCTTCCCCACGGCGCAGATAGAGCACGGCCTCGTCGCCTGCCAGAGCGAGGGCGCGGCTGTACAGCTCGATGGCTCGTTGAGGCTGGCCCCGGCGGAGGTACATGCTTCCCCGTCGCGCTAGCGCAGCAGCTTCTGCCTGATAGCCTTGCTCCTCTTTGCCTGGACTCCGGGGGTAGATCAGCAGACCAGGCCCCTCTCCCTGGAGGCAGGGAGCAATATGCAGGAAGCGATAAATAAAGTGATAGACGGGAATGATGCTGGCAAACGTTGTAAAGATGCTCAAGGCAGTAAACATGCTGGATGGATTCATGCAGGCCGCTCCCGGTCAACATTGGCTCTCTGTTGTCTTTCATATATTATTGTAGGCAACAGAGCAACAGAGGACAGAGGGAGACGGACAGCAATGGGAAGGTGCAACGCTCATGGGGAGAGTGAGCGGAAAGGGGCGAGAGCCTGCAAGACATCCTCGACCGAGAAGGGCTTTGGCATCAGGCCGTCGGCCTGCAGGGGAGAGGCGTCGACCAGGCGGTCCATTGCCGACATCAGAATAATGCGGTGGCGGCGGCGCAGCTCCGGCTGAGCGGCCAGTCTGCGGCAGAGCGTGCTGCCATCCATCACTGGCATCATCAGGTCCAGAAAGACCACGTAGCGCTCCTTGCCCAGCAGCACCTGCAGCGCCTCCTCGCCGTTGCGGGCTGTGCGCAGGCGGCAGCCCTCGAATTCAAGAATATCGATCATCATCTCACGGATGAGCGGATCATCATCGACAATCAGCACGTTAAGCTGGCTCGTCATGGTCGCTGGCCGACTCTTCCTCCTGTTCGCGGACTTCGGGGGGTGGACTGGTGCGTGGCAGATAGAAGCTGAAGATCGATCCCTCGCCGGGCACGCTGCGCTCCAGCCAGAGCTTGCCGCCCATCGCCTCGATAAAGCGGCGGCAGATATAGAGGCCCAGGCCGGAACCACGTACGGGCGTGGTCAACGTCCGTGAGGCGCGGACGAACTTCTCAAAGATCTTGTGCTGCTCCTCGGGAAGGATGCCCTCGCCCTGGTCGCAGACGCTCACCACGGCCACCGGCAGGTCGGCCCCTTTCTCGATCAGGGCCTCATGATCGACCTGTTCCTCCGGGAGCGGCACCTCGCCCAGCGCCATCTCGCGCACGCGGATCTCGATCTGGCTATCCGGCGGCGAATATTTGGCGGCGTTATCGAGCAGGTTCGTCAAGACCTGGCGCAGCAATTGCGGATCGCAGTAGAGCCAGATGTCCTCGGGCACGTTGACCTGGATCTCCTGCTCGATATTGATGCTCAGAATGCTGACCGCCATCTGTACAGCGGTGCGCAGCTCGACCGGACTGGGGTGCAGCTCCAGCTTGCGCCCCAGGGCATCCATATTGGCAGCCTCGGTCATGTTGGCTACCAGAGCACTGAGCTGCTGGGCGGAGGCCGCAATCTTGCTGGCAAAGCGGAGAATCTGCTGCGGCGTGGCGCGCGCGCTCTGACGCTTGAGCAAGGAGGCATAGCCACTGATGGCGCTCAATGGCGTGCGCAGCTCGTGGGAGGCGGTCACGATAAACTCATCCTTGAGCGTGTTCATGCGCTGCAACTCGGCATTGGCCTCCTGAATCTGCTCGAAGAGCTGGGCGTTGCGGATGGCGCTGGCGGCCTGACTGCAAAGAGCCAGCAGCATGCCGATCTCTTCGGGCTGAAAGACGCGGTCCTGATGCGGCGTGTGGAGGGAGAGCAGACCCATCAGTTCGGTCTGGTACTGGACCGGAATCATGATCATGCGCTGAATCTGGGTCTCGCGCAAGAAGATGGCTCCTCCCTCGCTAGCCGTTTGCGCCAGCTCTTCGGCCAGAGTGCCATCGAGGTAGAAGAAAGCCCCTTCGCTCGCCATGCGCTCCAGGAGAGACCCCTTGAAGGGCAGGCGAATCATTTCGATCAGCTCGCGCTCCTTCTCGCTATCGGCGTGCATGAAGGAGAGCGCTTCATTGCTGGCCCCTTTGTTACTGCGGGCGTAGATGGCCTGAGCAATCAACTCTTGCCCATCGGGCGACAGCTGAAAGAAGACGCCGATCTCTGCCTCAACAAGATTGGCGACGGCCCGCACGAAGTTGTCGAGCATCTCACGTACATTGAGCACCAGGCTGATGGACTGCAGGGCGCTATTCATGGCGGCCAGCGATTCCTCGCGCTGCCGGGCCTTGCGCAGCAGGCGTCGAGAGCGCTCGTAGAGCCGCGCGTTCTCGATGCCGACGGTGATGATCTGGACCATCGTCTCCAGCACCTGGATGTCCTCGTGTCGGTAGGCGTTGGGCCGTTGGCTGGCCAGGCTGACTGAGCCGATGACGCGGTTGAACATTTTCATCGGCAGCAGCAGGAACGATTCGGCCTGACGCTGGTCGCCCCAGACGCCTTGCAGCAGCTCGTCGTATTCATGCTGGCGCAGATGGGCCGGGCTCAGCAGCAGCGTGCGCTTCTCTTCTTGGGTGACGCGCCACCACTGCCGCCGAGTGCGCGGTTCCACGGACTCGGTTGGCAAACCCTCGACAGGCCGGCCATCGCAGACCGCGTAAACGTCATAGATCATGCGCGTATCGCGGTCGTAGAGGGTGACTAGCATGGCCGAGACGTCGACGATACGCCGTGTGAACTGATAGACTTGCTCCAGCAGGTAGGCGAGATTGACGGTCGACGGAAAAATGGCGCTGAGCTGCTGCAGAGATTGCAGGTGCTCGCTGGTGCGGCGCTGGATCTGACGCAGACGATGATTTTCCAGATAAAGGGCCATGCGCTCGGTGAAGGTATGGACCTCCTGGCGCTGCTTGAGATCAAAGCCGGGCGAGGGCACCAGCTTGTAGAGAATCACGACCCCCAGAACCTGCGGCTGAGGCGCTGCGCGCTGGCCGCTCTCTTCTTGCGCAAGTGGCGGCTCCTGAATGGGGGCGGCAAAATACCAGTAGGGTCTGATGTCAAGGTTTAATGGCGTCTTGTGCTGGCCATGAAAGGCATAAACGTAACTTTCATGCTCCATGATGCAGGAGCGATTCTCACGCCAGGTATAGCCGATCAGGTCCTGGCCTGGTGCATAGCGACTGCCGACCGGGAAGAGGCTCCCTGGCAGCGGCGGTACATCTTCCAGCTCCTCCTGAAGCCCGGGTGTCCGCTTCAGACGTCCTACCGCTGAGGAGGAAGGATCTTGCAGATTGATAGTCGTTCGCCTGCCGACGCGATGAACGCTCTCCACGCCGCTCTGGCCTGTGCTCAGACTCAGACTGGGCTGGCCTCCTGCGCCTCCGTTGCGCAGACGCACGTGGAGCCTGATGACCATCTGCCCTAGCAGGGTATCATACAGCGCTAGACATGCTCCCTGTGCCGCGAAATGTCCCATCATCTGGTGGACCAGCTGCTTCAGGGTTGCTAGCGGATAAGCCTCATTGCGCTCTGGCTCCGGCTCCCCCCAGATTGCTGTCGGCATCGGTCTGTTCTCCTGTTTCCACTGCAGAAGCGCACAGGCGGCAGGAGCGTGCAGGCTGATGTGGTGGCCTGCTTGCTCTCCGCCGCTGATAGCGTCTGCTGTGCTCGCGCTCTTCCTGTCGCGAAGACAGGATATCACAAGCTGTGTCTGTTGTCATCAGCCTGGTGCCTGTGGTAGGGGCCAGACTGCCGGCCAGATGAGCGGTGCCCTGCTGGACCGTGACCGATGATCAGCCCGAATCTCTCCCTCCCTTGATACTAGATGCTGCTCGCGACTGCTGCCTGCTGGCGCAGGCTCCAGGCGGCCAGTATGAAGAGCAGCAGAGTCGTTCCGGCGATGACTGCCAGATCGGTTAACATAGTCGCGGCTGACGTCTGGCCGGTCAAGGCGTTGTAGATACCCTCGGCCAGGTAGTAGACCGGAATGGCCTTGATGATAGTCATGAAAGACTGGTTCTGAACAAACTGCCCTAATGGACCGACGAAAAGCGCTGGCACGATGAAAAAGAAGATGAGGATACCCCCAACTGCTCCCGAGGCCGAGATGGTGTTGAAGAGACAGCCGATCAGAAGCCCGATGGCGTTGGTCAGGCAGGCCCCGATGAGGAGGAAAAGCAGCAGCCAGGGCAGGTTACCGATTAATCCCTGCATGATAAGAAAGACCAGCGCCAGCAGTAGCACCTGGTAAACCAGACTGACCAGCAGCTTGCCAGCAATGATGTCGCCGAAGGAGACCGGCGAGGCCAGCAGCATCCGCAGGGTCTTCTTTTCTTTCTCTTCGATGATCAGGCCTGGTACGATACCGGTGGCATTCATGATGGTCATGACGAGCACATACATGACGAAGAAGGCTTTACTGTTTTCGCTGAAGGTGCTCGGCTGAGGCGGATTAATCGTACTGGTGACCACGGCCAGCGGCGGCTCGGGCGCGACGACCTGGCGCCCGTAATCGGTCAGGGCTTGAGCCAGTAGGGTGCGCTGGGTGATTCCGATGCTATCGCCGTTGAGGAAGAGCTGTAGCTGCGGATGGCGGCCTGCGCGCAGGTCGCTCTCGAAGGTAGGGGGAACGATCAAACCGAGCGCGTAGGAAGACTGCTTGTGGACTCCGTCCGGACCAAAGGCCGCTTCGACCTCGGCAGCACTTGCCGCGTGCGTGATTGTGGGTGTCGAGAAGGCGGCGCTGACGATATGCTCGACCGGAGATTGGCCTGGATTGTAGATGAGCAGGCGCGTTGGTGTTCCACCGATGAGACTATTGATGAGGCTGAAGAGCACGGCCATGAAGATAGGTAGGAGCAGCCCGACAAGCGTCGCCTTGTTCTGGACGATATCGATGAGATCTTTGCGGGCAATGGCCAGCATGCTGCGCAGGTGCATAGTGATAACCCTCCCTGAAGCAAATGTGTGCGTTTCTCTTGTCTTCTGCTGTCTTCTGCCAGACTAAACGATGACGAAGAAGACGATGGCTAGGATAGCGGCACGCCAGCGACGTGGAAGAAGACTTCTTCCAGGCTGGCCTCCTGCGTGTGAAGAGCACGGACCCGTCCCTCGCTGAGCCAGCGCGTCAGCTGCTGCTGATCGTCAACATCATCTAGCTTGAGGGTGATGTCGCACAGGCGCTGGCTGTGGTCCCGTTGCTCTTCCAGAGTGACCTGCAGCAGGCGTTTACCGTGCTGCAATTTCAGATGCCGCGGGGTATCATTGGCGACCAGGCGCCCGTTGACGATGAAAGCGACACGCTGACAGAGCTGGTCGGCCTCTTCCATGAGGTGGGTGGTCAGCAGGATCGTGGTGCCGGCTTCGCTCAGCTGCCGAATGACCTGGCGCACGGTATGCGCCGAGATGGGGTCGAGACCGCGGCCTGGCTCGTCAAGAAAGAGGACGGATGGCTGATGCAACAAGGCCCGTGCAATGAGCAGGCGCTGCTTGAGACCCTGGGAAAATTTCCCTACTGGCTCGCGCGCTCGGTCCCGCAGGTCGACTAAGGTCAGTACTTCGTCGATGCGCTTCTCTGGCAGGCCGTAGAGCCAGCAGGAGAAGCGCAAATTGGCGCGTGCCGAGAGCCGTTCGTACAGGTTTTGCTCCTCAAAGACGACTCCGATGCGCTGCTTCAGACGCAGGCGATCTCGGGCCACGTCGCAGCCGGCTACGCGTGCCCAGCCGCTATCAGGGATAATCTGCCCGCTGAGGAGGCGGATGGTGGTGGTCTTGCCGGCGCCATTGGGGCCGAGCAGACCGAAGATTTCACCACGCCTGACGCTAAAGCTCAGGTCAGCAACGGCCTGGCGTTGGCCGAAGGTGCGCCGCAGCTGGTGGGCTTCGATCATCAGCTCCGGCTCAAACTGGTGCTCCACGCTAGGATCTCCTTTCTTCTCTTCACTCTTATCGCTAGATCGCTAACGGTCTCTCTGTCTGCCTGCCTGCCTGCCTGGACCCTTCCCGCCCGGCGGATGGCTCTGAGCTGACTGTACCATCTGCTGCCGCGCAACGCCACAAAAAAAGGCTGACTGGCGTCATAGGAGTCTTAAGAGGCTGTTTTGTGGGGGTGAATGGTCGCTGACTGGGGCTGAGTGGAGCACAGGCTGGCATGAATGGCGCCGCTCTGGCTGACGACAGGGGTCTACCGGGGGCCTGGATCTGCTCTTTCTACCCGGGCCGGCTCTCCTGTATAATGATCTGCGAGAATCGTCATCGCTCGATCCAGGCTCGACTGCCACGTCGTGAGAAGAAGGAGCGTTATGCTGTTAGAGATCTGTCGGCTGGAGAAGACGCTTGAGGGGCGAACCGTGCTTTCCATTCCTCATCTGCAGATAGGAGCGGGGGAAATCGTGGCCCTGGTTGGTCCCTCGGGCTGTGGCAAGACCCTCTTGCTGCGCATGCTGGCCGGCCAGCTTAAGCCCAGCGGGGGGAACATCATCCTGGACGGGCGCGATCTCTCGCGTGACCGCCAGGCGCGGACGCGTGTCGCCTTGCTCTTTGCGGAGGATCTGCTCTATGAGCGCTTGAACCCGCGGCAGTTTCTGGCTTTCTTCTGCACGCTCCACGCTCTCCCCTCTCGACGCATTGATGAGGTGTTGACGGCGGTCGGCCTGGGCGATCAGGTACGGCAACCGATCAGCAAGCTCTCACTCTCGGCCAGGCGTCGTCTCTCCTTCGCTCACCTGCAGCTGCTGCAGCCAGCCCTGGCGCTGCTCGACGAGCCGGTGGAGCGCGTCGATTGGGATACTGCCCAGCTCTTCGCTCATCTCATCCAGAATCTGGCCGTCCAGGGTAGCGCCGTGCTGATCGGCGTCAGGGACCTCGCCTGGGCGGGCAAGTTCTGTACGCGCGTCATTGAGCTGGAAGCCGGGCGCATCAGCGGCGACTATAGCTATGCGGCGCGCTCTGGGGGGAGCGAAAGCAAGGAAGGGGAAGAAGGGACGGCGGCGCCGACGCGCTATGTCCCCTACAAGGTCACAGCGCGCCGTGAGGATCGCATCATGCTCTACGATCCCGCTGAGGTCCTCTATGCCACCAGCCGCGATGGTCGCACCATTCTGCGTACCGTTGCCGGTGAAGAAGCCACCACTAATCTCACGCTGCAGGAGCTGGAGCAGCGCCTGAGCGGGCGTGGTTTCTTCAAAGCCCATCGCGCCTACCTGGTCAATCTGCAGCATATCAAGGCCGTTATCCAGTTCACGCGCAACAGCTACACGCTTCAGCTCGACGATCCCCAGGAAACGATGATCCCCTTGAGCAAGCAGTCAGAAAAAGAGCTGCAGAATCTGCTCGACTACTGATGGCGGCGCGGTTTCCGGTGTCGAGTGAGCTAGTCTGTGCCTGGGGCCAGCCCTGTAGAGGGAAGAAGGCGATTCGACGCTGTCGGCAAAATCTGTTATAGTGGAAGCGTCAATCAGGCAGGCACACCAAGCCAAGCCTCGAACCTTGCCAAGGAGTCAACGATGACAGCAGAGCAAGCCGCAGCAGCTCCTCTCAAACGCACACCGCTCTATGAGCAGCATCAGGCCCTTGGGGCGCGCATGGTCGAATTTGGAGGCTGGGAGATGCCGCTGCAGTACAGCAGCATCCTCGAAGAACATCGGGCCGTGCGCACGCGGGCTGGCCTCTTCGACGTCAGCCACATGGGCGAATTCCAGGTTGAAGGCCCGGAGGCGCTGCCGTTTCTCCAGTATTTAGTCCCGAATGATGTCGGGCGACTCGCCATCAACCAGGCGCTCTATACGACGCTCTGCCTGCCTACGGGGGGCGTCATTGATGACCTGCTTGTCTACCGTCTGGAGGCCGAGCGCTACATGGTCGTTGTCAACGCGGCCAACATTGCCAAAGACCTGGCCTGGTTCCAGGAGCAGGCCCAGCGCTTCAGCGCTCTTCGGATCACAGATCGCTCACAAGCAACAGCCCTGCTGGCTCTGCAGGGACCGGAAGCCCAGGCCATTCTCCAGCCCCTGGCATCCGTTGACCTGGCGACGATTCGCTACTATCGCTGCCTGCCGGGCAGTGTGGCGGGGCTGGCCTGCCTGATCTCGCGCACCGGTTATACAGGCGAAGACGGTTTTGAACTCTATTGCGAGGCGGAGCAGGCCCCAATGCTCTGGGAGCGCTTGCTCGCAGCGGGGAAAGAGCGTGGCCTGGTTCCCGCCGGGTTGGGTGCGCGTGATACCCTTCGTCTAGAGGCCGGCTATTGTCTCTACGGCCATGAGCTGACAGAGCAGACCAATCCTCTGGAAGCCGGCCTGGCCTGGACGGTAAAATTTGAAAAAGGTGACTTCATTGGCCGTGAGGCCCTGCTGCAGGTCCGCGAGCAGGGGCCGGCGCGCAAGCTCATGGGGCTGGAGATGGTGGAGCGCCGGGTGCCCCGTGGCGGCTATACTATTTATGACAGCGACACTGGCGGCGAAAGCGGAAGCAGTGGAGCTAACGAGCGGGCCATCGGTGTGGTCACCAGCGGCGCCCCCAGTCCAACGCTCAACAAGAGCATCGGCATGGGCTATGTCGAGGCAGCTCGCGCGATCCCCGAGCACCTCGTGCAGGTCGAGATTGGCGATCGGCGCCTGGCCGCGCGCCTCGTGACTCTGCCGTTTTACAAGCGCCGCAAGTAAGGAGCTGGGCGCGCAGGCAACACCATCGTCCGGGGCCGGACAAGCAAGCAGGAAGGCCCTGGCCTGCGCTACGAGCTGACCAGGAGTGAAACGCTGATCAGAGCAGAAGGAGACAGAGGATATGGCGAGCCTGAACCATCCGGCTGACCTCAAGTACAGCAAAACCGATGAGTGGGTCCGCGTCCAGGGCGACCAGGCGACCATCGGCATCACGGACTACGCCCAGGACCAGCTTGGCGACGTTGTCTATGTCGAGATCCCTCTGACGCCCGGTCAACAGATAGGCCGCGATCAGAAGTTCGGCGACATCGAATCCGTGAAGGCCACCTCAGAGCTGGTGGCGCCGATCAGTGGCGAGGTCCTGCAGATCAATGAGCTGCTGAAGGATCATCCTGAGCTGGTCAATGAGCAGCCTTACGGGGATGGCTGGATGTTGGTGGTGAAGCTGAGCAACCCTGCAGAACTGGATGATCTCATGACCGCTGAGCAGTACATTGCCTATCTCGAAGGGCGCTGACTGCCTGCCTGCCAGACTGCCTGACTAACTTAAACTTACTCGCTCGCTGTGGCCCGCTCCGCCTATGCCGCTATTCTGCAGCTTCTCACTCGCCTACCTGCCACTCGATAGCCCTGTCTGCTAGACCAGCCACTGGGAGAGGCGAAGAGAGGGCGCGCAGCTGCAGCGTCGCCCGCGCTGGCGGGCCACCTGTGCCACAACTGGTCAGATGTCTGGATGTCCTGAGCCTTAGCCTGAAGCAGAGCAGCCGATGGGGGATGCTTCGACGGGCCGGTGAGCATCGAGTCTGACCACCCTGATTCCCAGTTCGTCGTTCGGGAGATGAAGTTACGATGGGATACATACCGAACACGCCCCAGGAGCAGCAGGCCATGCTTGAGCGCCTGGGCTTGCAATCGCTGGAGGACTTATTAGAGCCGGTGCCCGAGGAGGTGCGCCTGCGCCGTCCCCTCAATCTGCCGCCGGCCCTGGCCGAGCCAGACCTCAAGCGGCTGATGACAGGCATGGCGGCCAGGAACAAGAGCCTTGATCGGGTAATCTCCTTTCTGGGTGCTGGCACCTATGAGCACGCCATTCCCAGCGTTGTCCCGCATCTACAGCGGCGCTCCGAGTTTGTGACCTCCTACACGCCTTATCAGCCGGAAGTCAGCCAGGGGATGCTGCAGGCCATCTACGAGTTTCAAACAATGGTCTGTCAGCTCACCGGTCTCGACATTGCCAATGCCTCCCTCTACGATGGTGCCACCGCTCTCGTCGAGGCCGTTTTCATGGCCCTTGGCCCGGGTGGTCAGGGAGAAGTAGTCGTCTCTGCCGGTGTTGATCCTCAATATCGGCGTGTTCTGCGCACCTACGCCCGTGCGCGCGGCTTCCGCGTGCGTGAGATAGCCACGGAGAACGGCGTCACCTCGCTGGCCGCTTTGGAGGCTGCCGTTGGGCCGGAGACTGTGGCCGTAGCCATCCAGCAACCGAATTTCTTTGGCTGTATTGAGGATGTCAAAGCTATCGAGCCACTGGTGCATCGTCAGAGCCGCACCGTCTTTATCAGTGTCACCAGCGAGCCAGCCTCGTTCGGTCTGCTGGCCTCGCCGGCGGAGTACAAGGCCGATATCGCTGTTGGCGAGCTGATGAGTTTCGGCAATCCGATGAGCTTCGGCGGGCCGGCCCTTGGTTTCCTGGCCGCACGTGAGCGCTTCCTGCGCCTGATGCCCGGGCGCCTGGTCGGGCAGACCGTCGAGGAGGGCGGTGCCAAGCAGACCGGCTATGTACTGACGCTGCAGGCGCGCGAGCAGCATATTCGTCGTGAGCGCGCGACCTCTAATATCTGTACCAATCAGTCACTCCTGGCTGTCGGCGCCACCATCTATATGGCGGCCCTGGGCAAGGAGGGCCTGCGCGAGCTGGCAGCTCTCTGCTTGCACAAGGCCCACTACGCTCAGCGCCAGATCAGTGCCCTGCCCGGCTTTGATGCTGCCTTCAGCAATCCCTTCTTTGACGAATTCGTGATCCGTCTCCCGATCTCGGCCAGTCGCTTACAGGAGCACCTGTTGCAGTACGACATCATCGGCGGCTATGACCTGGGCCGCGATTATCCCGATCTGGCTGATCATATGCTCTTCTGCGTTACCGAGATGCGCACTCGCGATGATATCGACCGCCTGGTGGCGGCTCTCAAGGAGGTGGCGGCATGAGCGTAGAGCCGCTGATTTTTGAAAAAGGCGCCCCCGGACGACGCGCGGCGACGCTGCCGGCGCTCGACGTTCCTGCGGAGCCGCTGGAGAGTCTGGTGCCGCCCCATCTACTGCGCCAGGAGCCGGCCCCGCTGCCCGAGGTGAGCGAGATCGAGATCGTGCGCCACTATACCCATCTGTCGCAGCGCAACTTTGGCGTCGATACCGGCTTTTATCCGCTCGGCTCCTGCACGATGAAGTACAACCCCAAGCTGAACGAGGACATGGCTGCCCTGCCTGGCTTTGCCTTGCTCCATCCTTTGCAGCCCGAGAGCACCGTGCAGGGAGCGATCCAGCTACAGTACGAGCTGGAGCAGTATCTGGCTGAGATCGCTGGC
The DNA here is from genome assembly GCF_008974285.1 of Thermogemmatispora aurantia. Classification (GTDB taxonomy): domain Bacteria; phylum Chloroflexota; class Ktedonobacteria; order Ktedonobacterales; family Ktedonobacteraceae; genus Thermogemmatispora; species Thermogemmatispora aurantia. Next base: position 125,762 of record NZ_BKZV01000010.1, read on the forward strand.
ATGGCTCGTGTGACGCTGCAGCCCTCGGCGGGCGCGCATGGTGAGCTGACCGGTCTGATGCTTATCAAAGCCTACCATGAACACCGCGGCGAGGGCCATCGCAATCTGGTGCTGATTCCTGACAATGCCCACGGTACCAATCCCGCCAGCGCTACCCTGGCTGGCTACCGGGCCGTCGAGATCAAGACCGATCCGGCGACCGGTGGCCTCGATATGGACCGCCTGCGCTTGCTGCTTGATAGCCAGGGGCAGCAGGTGGCAGCTATTATGTTGACTAATCCTAATACGTTGGGCATCTTTGACCGCAACGCTGTCGAGATCGCGCGTCTGGTGCATGAGGCAGGGGGGCAACTCTATTACGATGGGGCTAATGCCAATGCGGTGCTGGGCATCACGCGCCCGGGCGATATGGGCTTCGATGTCGTGCATTTCAATTTACACAAGACCTGTAGTACCCCCCACGGAGGTGGTGGGCCGGGCGCAGGACCCATCGGCGTCAAAGAGCACCTTGTTCCCTTCTTGCCTGGTCCATTGCCGGCCAGAGACGAGCAAGGCAACTATTACTGGGCTGATCCAGGGCCGCTCTCGATTGGCAAAGTGCGCGCCAACACTGGCAACTTCGGAGTCCTCGTACGAGCCTACGCCTATATCCGCACCTACGGGCCTGATGGCCTGCTGCGCGTGGCCCAGAGCGCCATTCTCAATGCCAACTACCTGCGTCACGAGCTGGCGTCTGACTATGAAATCGCCTTCCCCCAGGTGCGGCTCTGCCAGCATGAGTTTGTCGCCACGGCTCAGCGTCAAAAGCAAGAGAGCGGTGTTACGGCCAACGACATAGCCAAGCGTCTGCTCGACTTTGGCATGTACGCCCCCACGGTCTACTTCCCGCTCATTGTCCACGAAGCGATGATGATCGAGCCGACCGAGACCGAGACGCGTGAGACGCTGGACTACTTTATCAAGGTCATGCGTCAGATTGCTCACGAGGCGCGTACCAATCCCGAGATTGTCAAGACGGCGCCGCATACCACACCAGTGGGGCGGCTCGACCAGGCGTTGGCGGCGCGCCGTCCAAATCTGCGCTGGAAGCCAGGGCAGGAAGCGACCCACGGACTCGGGCAGCCGTAAGCTCCCAGAGCCAGGAGCGAGCGGAGCGGTCGCGCGGATAGAGTGGTCAGCCTCTCCTGCCTGCTCTACTGGCTAGCTCTGTCTGCGCGACTGCCTATGTCCTGTCCGTCTGTCTGTCTGTCTGTCTGTCTGTCTGTCTGGAAGCCTGGAGTGGAGGACGGCCTGTGAGTGAGGAGGGAGAGATTGGAGCGTGGCGGCAGATCCGCGCGTGGTACAATAGAAGGAAAACGTGGTCGCCCATTGCCTGGGGCAAGCAGAATGCATTGCGCGGCATGAAAGGGAAGCATGCTCTATCGATCCATTCGCGAGCTGGCGGATGACATCCGCTCTGGAATGACTACCCCTGGAGAACTCGTCAGCGAGGCGCTGGAGCGCATCGAAGCTCTTGACGGTGAGCTACAAGCGTTTGTCACCGTGATGCGCGATGCGGCCCTCCAGGCAGCCGAAGAGGCCGAGCGCGAGCAGCGGCGTGGCTTCTTCCGCGGCCCCTTGCATGGTATCCCCATTGCCGTCAAAGATCTTATTGCCGTGCGGGGAGAGCGCCTGACCGCCGGGTCGCGAGTATTGGCCGACTATGTGGCGCCCGAAGATGCGAGTGTTGTGGAGCATCTGCGACGGCACGGGGCGATCATCATCGGCAAGACCAACACCCACGAATTCGGCCTTGGCATCTTTACGCCACCGACGCGCAATCCCTGGAAGCGCGATCATGTCCCCGGCGGTTCAAGCGGAGGCTCGGCGGTGGCGGTTGCTGCTGGCATGTGCGTCGGGGCCATTGGCACGGATACTGGCGGCTCAATTCGCATTCCGGCTGCCTGCTGTGGCGTCACCGGTCTCAAACCGACCTATGGTCGTGTCAGTTGTCATGGAGTCATACCGCTCTCGCGTTCGCTGGATCACGTTGGGCCGCTGGCGCGCAGCGCCGAAGACTGTGCCTTCATCTTCGATGCCATTGCCGGCTACGACCCGCGTGATCCTGAGAGCGTCTCTGGTCCTCCCTCGCGCTCTTCGGCGCTGCTCATTGAAGGACCCGAGGGACGGGGGCCGCTCTCGCTGCAGGGTTTGCGGCTTGGTCTTCCGCCCGAGGACTTCGTTGCGCCACTTGATCCAGAGGTACGTGCGGCCTGGCGGGCTGCTGTCCTCATCTTCCAGGAGGCTGGGGCTCATATCAGCGAGGTGTCGCTCAGCCGGCCCTCACTGGCGACCTTTCGCACTATCCAGCTGCCCGAGGCTGCCTTTGCCCATCGTGAGCGTGGTTGGCTCAGCGAGCGCGCGGCCCTCTATGGTCCCCTCACTCTGCGTCGTCTACAAGAGGGTGAGCGGATCTGGGCTGTCGACTATCTCCGTGCCCAGCAGGAGCGGCGCCTCTTCTCCACACAGCTGCGCTCGGTGCTGCAGCGAGTTGATGCGCTCGTGTTACCCGCCCAACCCATGCCGGCCATTCCCATTGCCCAGATCGATCAAGAGATTACCATTGAAGGCCAGCGCGAGGAGGCTACCACTGCCTCGCTGCGCCTCACGCTGCCCTTCAACCTGGCTGGTCTTCCCGCCGTGGCTTTCCCCTGTGGCTTTAGCCAGGCCGGCCTCCCGCTTGGTCTCCAGGTAGTGGGCAACGCTTTCGACGAGGCGACCGTCTTGAGAATTGCCCATGCCTACCAGCAGCTGACCGATTGGCATCGGCGAGATATTCCCTGACCAGCAGACAGGGAGGAAGGAAAGGAAAGGAGGGCCTTATGGAAGCTGGTCCGGTGCGTGGCCCTGATCCTGATCCGGTCCATCAGGGCGACCCAGGCCTGCCTCGGGACCAGCTGGAGACGCTGCAGCAGGCCCTTGTTGAGCACCTGAAAGGGCGTGGCTTCCTGCGCTCGGCTCGTATCGAGGCGGCCTTTCGAGCTGTACCCCGACATCTCTTCCTGCCAGGGGTGCCCCCTGCAGAGGTCTATCGTGACCAGGTCATCCCTCTCAAAGTCGTCGACGGCGTCTGTGTCAGCTCCTCTTCGCAGCCGGCCATTATGGCCATCATGCTGGAGCAGCTTGGCCTGGAGCCAGGTCAGCACGTACTGGAGATTGGCGCTGCCAGCGGTTACAACGCCGCCCTCATGGCCCATATCGTGGGTGAGAGTGGCAGCGTTGTGACGGTCGATATCGATGAGGATCTGGTGAAGGGGGCGCGTACCCATCTGGAAGCTGCCGGCTACCGACAGGTGCGGGTCATCTGTGGGGATGGCGCCCAGGGCTATCCACCCGCCGCCCCTTATGACCGCATCATTCTCACCGTGGCGTCGGGTGATATTGCCGCGCCCTGGTACGAGCAGCTTAAGCCTAATGGGCGCCTGCTGCTCCCGCTGGTCCTCCGTGATACTCAGTTTTCCGTTGCTCTAGAGCGGCGAGACGACCATCTTGAGAGCGTCTCGGTACGTTGCTGCGCCTTTATGATGCTGCGTGGCCCCTTCGCAGAGGCTGGGGGTATCTTCGCCCTCGGGCCAGGACCCGAGGCCGGTCCTGCGCTCCAGCTGCGCCTGAATAACTACCAACCGGTGGATGTGGTCGCCCTCTATCGGGCCCTAACCGGTCCCTGGTACGATCTGCCTAGTGGCGTGTTTGCCAGCCTGCATGAGGTCCATTACGGTTTTAACACCTGGCTCTCCCAGCACGAGCCGGCGGCCTGTAGTCTCGTGGCTCAGCGCGAGCATTCAGCACTGGCCGAGCTACCCTGGCTCTTCAAAATCGCTGGCCTGGAGATACGCACCTCTATTGGAATCGTGGCCGACAATCAGATTGCCCTGCTCGCGCTGCCTCCGGGCTGGAGGCAGCCGGCCAGTGGCAATGGTCAAGGGGGCCAGGCCGTCTGTGAGATCATGGTGCGCTGCTTCGGTGGGGCCGAATACCTGGCTCGCCGCCTGCTTTCTCTTCTGCGGGCCTGGGATACGGCAGGCCGCCCCGCCGGCTGGTTCCTTTTCCCAAGCGATGAGCACCTGCGCCTGCGGGTCTACCCGCTACACGTTTCCGACTTTGAGGAGCCGGGCCCTGAGCGCCTCATCTTTACCCGGCGCTGGTCTCGTCTGGTGATTGAACGCCTGACTTCATAGTCTCAAACTTCCTTTGCAGCGTGAGCATCTTACGCTGCCAGGCCAGCGTGTCCCGGCTGGCGGCCAGCGGTTCCCACGGACTGGTCTGCCAGTCGTCGATGACCTTCGCCGGCGCCCAGGCCGGCAAGGGCATCTCCAGGCGCCGTGCCAGACTCTGGACATACCGCTCGTAAAGCTGTCGTAACTCGGCCAGGCGCTGTTCGCGCTCTGGTGAAACCTCCAGCCCCAGCTCCTCCAGTGCGGCCAGCAGACGGGCGCGCTCCTCGCCAGCCAGGCGGTCCTCGCCAGTGGGCCGCGGCTTCACATCGAAGACCTGAGCCAGATCGACTGCGGCGTGGCGTGCGATGGCGAAGGTGAACCAGGCCGTCTGCGCGGGCAGATCATCCAGATAGGCTATGGTCAGCGCGCAGGTGTCGAGCAGCGTGGTTAAGGCAGCCAGCCATGACTGGCGTTCGTGCTGTGAGCGATAGTAGATGAGAACAGGGTAAGAGAGATGGCTCTCCAACAGCTCGGCGGCCCAACGCTCCCACTCGCGCAGCAGTCGCACCAGCTCTGGAAACTGCTCCCCCTGGCTGTGGCGGCGTAGCAGCTCCAGAGCACTGGGGGGCGAGCCGGCGTGTGCATCGAGCTGGGCGATGCTGGCCTCGCGCCGCGAAAAAGCCTGATAGATGACCGGTAAATAGCTGAGCACCAGAGCCAAGAAGCCAAAGCCCATGCCAGCCTCAATGACTGTCACCAGGCGCGGCAGACCCGCCGCCGGAGCGACATCGCCAAGCCCGAGCGTGAAGAAGGTGGTCCCGCTAAAGTAGAAGAGGGTACCCAGCGAGACCTGCTGCTCAGGCGCATGCACTGTCATGCCCAGACTCCATTGTAGCAAGGCGAAGCCACTGATTAAGCCGATGGCCCAGATCACCAGGAGGAATAAGAGCGAGAGCGGCCCGTATAGACTCAAGTAATATTCGCGCCGCGCTCCATTGTGGATGAGATGAGCGGGTCGACGCCACAGCCACCAGCTCACTCGAAAGATCAAGCTTGTCAGTCGAAAGCGGCGAGTGACACGTCGAGGTAATACTACAGCCTCAAAGGCATCTTGTAGAATAACGAGCACCAGCGCCACACTTCCAAGGCCAACTATCCAGGACATAATACCACTCCTCTTCTTCTAAGCAAGAGCCATGTCAACGACAGCTTGCTCTCACCCAGGCAAACCGGCCAGTCAATAAGCCATGCTGTTTCAGGCTAGCCCATGCGAGTGGGGAACGTCAATGTCTCCTGTCACTGGGGCCTGGCCGGCCAGCGGGCAGAGCGCGGGCGAAAAAGCCAACTGCCTGTCTGTCTGGTAGGTGGGAACTGGCCAGCTCTCGTGCAGGGTGGCTCGCCGTTGAGAGCGCAGTCCATTGACAAAGTGCCCGTCTCTCCTGTAATCTGTCTGGAGAGATAAAAAGGGCCTCTCTTCTCTGGCCTGCGCTGCGGAACGGGGGAGCCAAAGGGTAGCTATGACTGTCTCTTCTGTGCTCATCGACCATGATTGCAGGCCGGAAATCAGCGAGCTTCGCTGTCTCATCCCGCCTTGGGCGCATCGTACCATGGCCCGGGGATGGCGGGGAGGCAGCCAATACGATGATAGATAGAAGATTGAGGACGCTGGACGCTTGAGGGTGCTGAAGGAAAGAAAGCCAGCAAGTACAAGATGGAACTGCTGACCGGTATAGTGCTTAGCGGAGCACACGGCATCTATGAGGTCTATACCGATCAGGGCAAGCTGCGTTGCACACTCCGCGGCAAACTGAAGAAGGCGTTCGCCGAGGCAGCCCGGGGACGCAGCGTGCGCGGCAAGGCTACCGGTCCCCTGGCGCGTCAGCAGCGCGCGGAGGCAGAGGTGGCGACGTTGCCTTCGCGTCTGAGTGTCGGCGATCGCGTCAAGGTGCGGCGGCTTGATGCGGAGACTGGCCTGATTGAGGAGGTCTTGCCACGCCAGAGCGAGCTAGCGCGGCGCGATGTCGGCTCACGCGAGAGCAATCCGCGGGCGCAGACGCTGCTTGCTAATCTCGACCAGGTGGTGATTGTTTTTGCCACCACGCAGCCGGAGCCTCATTTTGGCATGCTTGACCGCTACCTGGCTATCTGCGAGCATGCCGAGTTGCACCCGATCATCTGCCTCAATAAGGTTGATCTGCCGCACGACAAGAGCGTCGAAGAGACTGCCACCCTCTATCAGCAGCTCGGCTATACGGTTCTGTGGACCAGTTGTGAGACTGGGCAAGGCATCGAGCAACTGCGCGAGCTGCTCAAAGGCCATATCACTCTCTTCACCGGCCCTTCTGGCGTAGGTAAGTCTTCGCTGGTCAATGCCCTGGAGCCAGGCATGGCTGTACGCACCGGCATGGTGAGCTCCGCCACTGGCAAGGGGCGTCACACTACGACCAGCTCGCAGCTCTATCCGCTCTCCAGCGGTGGTTGGCTAGCCGACTCCGCCGGTATTCGGGCCCTCGCCGCCTGGAACATCCCTGAAGAGGAGCTGGCGAGCTGCTTCGTTGAGTTCCGGCCCTACCTGGGTGAATGCTTCTATTCCGACTGCCTCCACGTTGATGAAGAAAACTGCGCCATTCGTCAGGCGGTGAAGGATGGCCTGATCAACGAACGGCGCTATCAGAGCTACGTCCGCATGTTGAAAGAAGAAGAGCGCTAGAGTGTGCTTGCTCTCAGCTCCCTGAGTGAGAGGGGCAGCCGGGGCGCAGGGGCCAGATGCCATGCCCGAAGAACGCAAGCTTGTCACGATACTCTTCGCCGATGTGACCGGCTCTACTGCTCTGGGCGATGAGCTTGATCCTGAAGATTTGCGGACCTTGATGGGCCGCTACTATGCGCATGCCCGGCAGATAATCATGGCCCACGGCGGTACGCTAGAGAAGTTCATCGGCGATGCTGTCATGGCTGTCTTCGGCTTGCCGCGTGCTCATGGAGACGATGCCGAGCGCGCCCTGGCGGCGGCGCTGGCCCTGCGCCAGGCCGTGGAAGATGATCCTCTGCTCCCCCCGGCTTTTCGCCTGCGCATTGGCGTCAACAGCGGTGAGGTTGTCGCCACAGGCGATAGCAGCCAGGGCGATTTCTTAGTGACGGGCGATGCCGTCAACGTTGCCGCCCGCCTGCAGCAGGGCGCCGCCCCCGGCGAGATCCTGGTGAGCGAGCGCACCATGCAGGCGAGCAGACTTGCCTTTCTCTTTGGTCCGGCGCGCGAGGTAACCGTCAAAGGCAAGCCGCAGCCGTTGCGCGTCTTTCCTCTGGAGGCCGCCCGCTCACGACGTCTGCTGGAGCTGCCTCCTTTTGTGGGCCGCCAGCGCGATCTAGAGCAGCTACAGCTCTTGCTTGAACGCACCTGCGAGGAGCGGCGACCGTACTGTCTCTCGCTCATCGGTCCGGCGGGCAGCGGCAAGACGCGCCTGCTGGCGGCCTTCCTGGACTCGCTCGCTTCGTGTCCCGGGCTGCGCATTGCGCGCGCCTCCTGCCCGCCCTATGGGCAGCTCTCTGCGGCCCAACCGCTGAGTGAGCTGCTCGGCGGTCTGCTGCACGGCGAGTCAGCGTCTGTCTCGCAGGCCGAGAGAACCGTCCTGCAGGCCTGCTTTCGCGAGCAGGGCTACAGTGAGGAGGATGCCGCGCGCCTCACCGCATTGATCCTGCAGTCGCTGGGACTGAGCGCCGGCAGGAACGCCCTGCCCGCGAGCATCTTCGCCGCCTGGCAGCAGCTCATTGAAGGCTGTGCCCGGCGCGCTCCCTGTCTCATCATCGTCGATGACCTCCACCATGCTCCTGATAGCCTGCTCGATCTCATCGAAGCGCTGCTCGGCATGCGGGCCGCGGTCCCGCTCCTGCTGATCCTGCTCAGCCGGCCAGAGCTGCTGGAACGCCGTCGCAACTGGGGGGCCAGCCGGCAAAACTTTCTCTGCCTGACCCTGCCGCCTCTCACCAGAGAGCAGATCCGCACGCTGCTGGCAAAGACGGAGGTAGCCCTGCCTGGGGAGCTGCGCGAGGAGATCGTCGAGCGCGCCGACGGCAATCCCTTTTTTGCCCTGGAGCTGGTACGTGGTCTGCAGGAGCTGCAGCAACAGGGCCGCAGCCCGACAGGCATCGCCCTGCCCGATACCGTCCATGCCAGCCTGCTGGCGCGTCTCGACCTGCTCCCCGCACCGGCGCGCCCCCTGCTGCAGATCGCCTCGGTAGCCGGACGGAGCGCTCCCAGGTCGCTGCTGCAGGCCATCTTTCTCCAGGAGGAAGGACTGACCAGCGAGGACTTTGAGGAGGCCCTCAACGACCTGCTGCTGCGCGAGCTCCTGGCCGCTGAGCCGACCGAAACCCTGACCTTCTCACAAAATCTCGTGCGCGATGTCGCTTATACGACGCTGGCGCGTGGCGAACGCCTGCGCCTGCACAGTCGTATCGCGGCTTGGCTGGAGCAGCAGGCGAACCAGCCATCAGCGCAGGCGAACACTCCCCTGATCGCCTATCACTATCGCGAAGCCCTGCACCTCGCCCGGCAAGGGACCATCCGCCAGGAGCCACCGTTTCCCAGCGCCGTAGCACTGCGAGCCTTCGAGCAGGCGGGTCTGCTGGCGGCCAGTGCTGGCGCCTTTGCCGAGGCCAGGCGCTGGCTAGAGCTGGCCATCGAGCTGGCCGCTCCTGACGAGCAAGTGCGCCTCTATGAGCTGCTGGGCGACTGCTTCTACTGGGGGGATACACGGCGTGCGGCCTATCAAGAGGCCCTGGAGCGCTGGCGCTCCCTGGAGCAGCGCGATCCCCTCAGCGGGGCGCGTCTGCTGCGCAAGCTGATCATCGGCGACACGCGCTTCTCCATGCTCCACCCGCTCACGCTAGAGGAGGTCGTCCGTCTGGGTCAAGAGGCCCTCACCCTCGCTGAGCAGGCTGGGGACGAAGACGAGATCTGGCGCCTGCGCGTCGCCCTCAGCTTCGGCCTGATCATCAATCAGCCTTCAGATCCTCTCGAGGCTCAGGCGCATCAGGAAACCGCAAGCCTCTTATTCACGAATGTGTTCATCAAGCCCATCTCCGGCTCAGCGGAAGCGCATACCCATCTAGAGACCGCGCGCAACCTGGTGCTGCAGGCTATCGACTATTTCGAGCAGCGTGGCGACCAGGTTGCTCTGAGCGAGGCCCTCGACGCCCTGGGGGGGCTTGACCTCTTTCTGGGGAACAGAGAGAGCATCATCAGCACCGCCATGCGCCGCCTGAGCCTGCCCGCTCTACCCGCCGAGGAGTACATCGATGCCATCAACGGGGCCGCCTACGCCAACCTCGTGCTCGGCCAGCTGCAGCAAGTGATCGATCTGGGCAAGACAGCCTGCAGTCGTGCTCGTGCGGAGCTGCCTCTGCCATACCTGAGCAGAACGCTCTCCGCGCTCGCCATCGCGGCCTTTCTCGCCGGCCAGTGGGAAGAGATCGACGCCCTGCTGCCCCTGCTGGAGGCCACGCGCGAGCAGATCGGCGCCGATGTAGAGCGTATCGCTCATCTGGCCGACGCCTACGCCTGCGCGCTCTTCGTCGCGCAGGCGCGCGAAGCAACGGCGGAGTGGGAACGCCTGGCAACCCTGTTACGCTCCCTGCTGCCAGAGGAGGAACCGCGTCTCGCAGCCGACCGCGGCAGCCTGGAGGCCCTGCGGCAGGACGATCCGCAGCTCATGCCAGTCGAAGGCTTCCGGCCCGATTACTTACACCTGCTCTATCTCCTGCGCTTCTACAGCGAACACGGCCTGAGCGCCCCGCCAGCTCTGCTGACCGGAGCCGAGCAGCTTCAGAGCAAGGGAGACAGTCCCTTGCTGGCTCGCTACCTGGCGATCGCCCAGGCCCTGGCCACCAACAACCTGGCAGCTCTCGCGCGGGCCATCGACGAAGTCGAAACAGCGGGGCATCTCCCGCACGCCGCCCGCATGCGTCTCATCCTCGCTCAGCGCAGCGGCGACCGTCAGCAGCTGGAGCGCGCCCGTCCCATTCTGGAGCGCCTGAGAGATCGGCGTGCCCTGCGACGCCTGGCCAGGATTGAGGCCCTCCCCAGCAACGCCCCGCCCGGGCGGAGCGCCAGCTAATCGCCGGGCCGCTTCCTCCCTCACCCATCGCGCAGGCAGGCCAGCAGACCGGCCAGCAGCTCCTCATCCTGCTCCTCCAGAACCGTGCGCGGATCAAGCAAGAGAGCGTCGCGCAGAATACGTCCCACGATCGGCACCGGGCGAGCGCGCAGACGGCGCGCCAGCTCCTCCAGCGAGCAAGGAACCTGACCCTCTTCCAGAGCCAACAGTGCCGTGGGCAGCGTCTCCCCCGGCAGCGAGCCACCGCCGACCGTCGACTCTCCAGAGCGCACGCTTGCCGCGAAGCCCTGCGCCTGCAAAGTTCGCGCCCAATGCTCCGCGCGCTCCTGCAGACGCACAAGAGGAAGCGCAATCATGCGCCAGACCGGAATCGCCTTCTCGGCCTCGCCGCGCTGATAATGGCGCAAGGTCGCCTCCAGAGCCGCCAGCGTCAGCTTATCGACTCGCAGCGCTCGCATCAGAGGATGACGAGCGATACGCTCCAGCAGCGCGGCGCGTCCCAGAATAATCCCCGCCTGCGGTCCGCCGAGCAGCTTATCGCCCGAAAAGCAGACCACATCAACGCCTGCTGCCAGACTCTCCTGCGGCATCGGCTCGTGGGCCAGTCCATAGCGCTCGCTTGGAATCAAGCAGCCGCTGCCCAGATCCTCCATGACCAGCAACCCATGATCATGAGCCAGCCTGACCAGATCGCCGATAGGTGTAGACTCCACGAAGCCCGTCAGGCGGAAATTGCTTGGATGGACCGCCAGCAGCAGGGCAGTGCGCTCTGAGATGGCTGCCGCATAATCGCTCAAGCGGGTGCGGTTGGTCGTGCCCACCTCTACCAGCAGGCAGCCGCTCTGGCGCATCACATCGGGCACACGGAAACCGCCGCCGATCTCCACCAACTGCCCGCGAGAAATAATCACCTCACGGCCCGCTGCCAACGTCGACAGGCTTAGCAAGACCGCGGCGGCATTATTGTTCACCACCAGTGCCGCCTCAGCGCCAGTCAGCTCACGCAGCAAAGCTGCAGCGTGCACCGAGCGAGAGCCGCGCTCGCCGGCCTCCAGATCGTACTCCAGATTAGCGTAGCCGTGGGCCACGGTCTGCATTGCCTGTAGGGCGGCAGCGCTCAAAGGAGCACGACCCAGGTTGGTATTAATAATCACGCCGGTGGCATTAATGACCGGGCGAAGCGAGGGCTGGAGCGTCGCCGCGAGCCAGCGGCGGGCTGCTGAAAGCAGCTCGGAGGGTGAAGGGCAAGAAGCGCCCTGGCGGACCGCGGCGCGAGCCTCCGCCACCACCTGGCGCAGAGCGCGCGTCGCTAGAGGGCGCCCGAACTCAGCGCTCAGCTGCAGCCCCTCGGGTGACTGCAACAGAGCGCTAATCGAAGGAAGAAGACGCAACATTGCAGCATCCTCAACAGAGAAGAAGAGAGTGCACAGCAATCCAGTGCCGCGACGAACCGGGGCGAAGCCTTGCAGGGACGAGACGGAGCGCACTCAGTCAGGCTGCAGGCTGAGCGCAACCTGCTTTGCTCACACCCTTCCACGCTTGCTCACGTGCACACAGGCAGTTGCGTCCTCGAGTCAATGCAGAGAATAATACATCGTAATGCCCAGGCTATTGGCGATCTTCCCCATAATCGCATAGAGATCGGCATCGTGGAGGCGGCAGATCGCATATTGATCCGCGAGCAGCGTGCGCAGAACGGGATAGAGCAGCTCCGTTTTCACCAGGCTATCGGTATCCAGAAGAGGATAATCGCGTTTCAAGAGCAGATGGTGATAGGGACGGAGCTTACCCCGATAGGACGTTAGCGCGACCACATTGACGGCGCCGGCGTGGCGGCAGAACGGCTCAGCGGAGACCACCAGCGCCGGGTGCCAGTCCAGGATACGCTTCTCCTCGATGCCGGGGGGAAGGGCGGGATAGCCAAAATTCACCCAGTATACCATGCCGAACTGCACAGGCGTATGATACGTCAATGCTTCAGGCGGCAACTCTGGTGGATGAGGCATAGCGTTTTATCCAGACACCCTACCTTGACACATCACGTGATAAATTGAGATGGTACTCAGTAACGAGAATGATACCACAAAAAGGGCCAGTGTGCATCTGGCGCCGGGTGAGCCATTACCCTAAGCGGTGAGCGGAGACGGCGGAGGTGCGGCTGGAAGTATCGCCGCTTTCGCGCTGGGCATAGAAGCAAGCGCTGGTGAGGGACCAAGAACGCTCGACCAGGCTCAGGCGCTCCTCGCGTTCCTCCTCACTTTCCTCCAGGAGGGCCTGAGAGATCAGCTCCATCTCCTGCTGATACTGCTCAGCGAGCAAAGAAGAGCGCTTGAAGTCGCAATTCGTTGCCATAGAGAATACCTCGTTCCTTCTTCCTTCCTTCGTCCTGTTCCGTCCTGACCAGAAAACAGCGCCCGGCGCCGTTAGGCCCAGACCGAGCTGCTGCAGGCTGGCGCGAGGGTCACACCCGTGCTGGTGGGGAAGCGCATTTTCTTCGACGCAGGAGATTATACCAGCAAAACTGGCCTGCGACAATGGCAGGCCCCCAGACTTTCCTAAGCCGCTGTGCTCTTCGCCAACCTTCCCAGAAAAGTGCTTGACATCATCTGCCCCGTCAGCTATAATGGTCACGTCAGCCAAACAGCGAGTGGCTGGCAACAACTGAGTGGCTTCGCGTGGGCAGTTTCCGGAGCGGTCAAACGGGGCTGACTGTAAATCAGCTGGGAAACCTACGGGGGTTCGAATCCCTCACTGCCCACCAGCGCAACAACGGCATGCCTCGATCAGAGCGTACGCTCAGATGAGGTGAGTGCGCGAGAGAAGAGGCGGCTGCAGGGCAGCGGTGCACCTGGGCGCGCGTGGAGAAGGTGAGTGAGCGGTAAAACAGTGGCTGAGTAAGGGGAGAGATAGCCCGCCGCCTGGTGTCAATGCGCTGATGATCTGTCTGGCCCGTGTGGCGCAGCGGTAGCGCACAGTCTTGGTAAGACTGTGGTCATGGGTTCGATTCCCATCACGGGCTCCCGTGGTTTCTGATGATGCCTTGCTGCTTTCTGAGGCATGCATCTTCACGAATATCCGCGTCGGATCTTTCTACGTTTCGCTGCCGTCTTCTGATACCGTCGCCGCTTCCCTCCTTCTTCGAAGATTCTTTCCTCTCCTGGTGGCTTGCGTCAATAACCATCCTGAGTAGAGGCGAGAATCCGAAAGGGCGAGAGAAGTCAGGCTGGATGCCAGACCGGTCCGTTCGCTCGGTCGCTCGCTCGTCGATCCGCCTGACCTGAAGAGAGCCAATAGGATACTGAATCGAGCAGAATGCACGACGCAGGAGACGGCTGCTGCTTGTCTAGCGCTGGTCGCTCTTTTGTTATCTCTTCATCATATTGCACGAGTACGGTCGAATTGCAGGAGGAGCCTTTGAGGTTATGGCGAAGCAGAAGTTTGAGCGGACGAAGCCGCATGTGAATGTGGGCACGATTGGGCACATTGACCACGGGAAGACGACCCTGACGGCGGCGATCACGCGGGTGCTCTCGCGAGTGCTGCCC
>NZ_BKZV01000011.1 GCF_008974285.1 Thermogemmatispora aurantia
CCGCTCCAGGCTGGACCCCCAGCCGGAGATAAGGTCCCAGGAAGATCACCTGGTTGATAGACCGGAGGTGGACACCTGGTAACAGGTGCAGCTGACCGGCCCTAATGACCGAACGGCTTGTGCTCTCTTATCTATCTCAGCTCTGCCTTGTTACGCTGTCTACGACTCCTCTCGGCAAAATTGAGGCAAGAATTGCAGCAGTTGTGAAGCGTTCTTTAAGAAGAGCTTATTGCTTGACGACATAAACAAGAGAGGAGTCTACTGGTCACCCTGGCTGGTAGGCTCCTCTCTTGTTCGTTTCCTGAACACCTCCTTAGAGGTAGTACATGTCACACACAGTGGACAAGCAGCCTCTAGGGGCCTGTCCCGGCAAGGACTTGCCCTGCCTGCAATGATCTGGCGACTTAACGCGAGCGGCGGGCCAGCCAGAAGCCGATCACGGCTCCGGCGCTGGCTCCCATGCCGACTAACAACGCACGCTGACGCAGGCGTCGTCGACGGGCTACTGCTGCCGCAGCAGGCTGGCGGTAGAGGCCGGCTGCTCGATAGGCCTGATCGAGCAACTCAACAGGATGCAGAACCTGCATTCTCAAGCCGCGCTCGCGAATCCCCAGGGCAATTTGCATCATACAGCCTGGGTTACCAGTGACTACTGCCTCCGCCCCTGTAGCTGCGATATTGTTCATTTTTCTCTCCAGCAGCTTACCAGCCAGGTCCTGATTCGTGATATTGTAAACACCCGCGCTGCCGCAGCACCAATCGGCCTCTTTTAGCTCCACTAGCCGCAGACCGGGAATGCTTTGTAACAAGCGGCGTGGCTGCTGCTTAATTTTTTGACCGTGGATCAGGTGACAGGCGTCATGGTAGGTGATCGTAAGGGGCACCTCGCCCATCTCCCGGTTGAGATCGATCGAGGTCAGAAACTCACTGATATCTTTTACTTTAGCGCTAAAGGCGGCAGCTCGCTCGGCATAGAGCGGGTCATCTGCCAGTAGGTGGCCATATTCCTTCAGATTAGAGCCGCAGCCCGCCGAGTTAATGATGATCGCGTCGCACTGATAGGCCTCGAAAACATCGATATTGTAGCGTGCCAACTCTCGCCCACGCCGCGCTTCACCTGCGTGGACATGTAAAGCACCGCAGCAGCGCTGCTGTGGGGGGGTGATGACCTCACAGCCGTTAGCGGCCAGCACCCGGATAGTTGCCTCATTCACGTCGCGGAATACCTGATCCATAATGCAACCGCTGATGAAGCCGACGCGATAGCGGCGCTGGCCCAAGGCCGGCGTGATCTCTGGCAAGGGGCGGGAGAAAAGAGGACCACGCGCTGGTGCCATTAAGGCTTCCGGGGTCTCCAGTCGACCCTGGAATGGGGTCGGTAGAGTGTTCACCATGTCCAGTAAGCCAGTAGCATGAACCAGGGCCTGCAAACCGCTGCGCTGGTAAAGCTTAAGAGCTGCAAAGAAAAGCGTCGTCATCAAGCGCGAAGGCAGCAGGATGTCGAAGAAAGCTCGACGCAGGAGTCGAGTAGTACGTGACTCCAAGGTTGCTCTAGCTGCACCGTCGGCGGACAGATTGGCTGGAGCCTGCTCAGCTCGCTCGATCTCTAGCTGGATCTGCTCGCGAGCAGCCTCGATTAGCTTCCCGAACTGCACACCAGAAGGGCAGGCGGTTTCACAGGCACGGCAGCCCAGACAACAGTACATATGCTCCACAAACTCTGGGCTGATGGCAATCCGGCCCTCTGCTACCGCCTGCATCTGATAGATGCGCCCTCGGGGTGAATCCATCTCTACCCCAAGCAGTGCATAAGTGGGGCATGTGGGAAGGCAGAAGCCGCAATGGATGCACTGGCGCATTAATTGATAGGTATGTGTATAACGGCGAAGTGGGCCTTCAGTAGGCGCAGCGACAGCCAGCGTCGTTTCCAGCGCCGTGGAGTGACTGGACATGATTTCCTCCCAGAGTAGTCTTGCTTGCAGAGGACCGACCGATGATGATAGTCAGGAGCACTTTTTCTGCGGCAGGGACGCCTCTCCTTCCCATTAGCGCGGTCTGCCCTGCCGTCTCTCTGCGCCGTGATGTTTTGTCTACCGCCTTCTGGCTAACCCTCCCAAGAGAGGTCAAGTCAGGCGGCAGCAGGCAGCCTTTCGCTTGCTATGCCCCTGCTCGTGATGGGCGGCGACCAGAGAAAGGTCGGCTCTGACGAGGAGAGGCAGCCACAACAGTAACCTCCTGGCGATTGTGAAAGAGCTGACGAGCCTTCACAATCGCGTATGCCCTCCGCAGAATCCCCAGCGCCTCGTGCAGAACAGGCAGCGGCTGGATGCGCTTCGTGACATGTGGCAGCTTGAGCACGCTGAGGACAAAGCCATCATCTCTGAGCAGTTCAGCGGCTCGTACCAGCAGGCGAGCTGCATCGCGAGCGTCCATCCGCATATCATTGGTAATGACAGCGAAGCGCCGCGGTTGGTGCAGAGCCTCGGCTAGATAAACCTCGGCGGAGCAACGTCGGTGTTCAAGACGCGAAGAGGCTTCCTCTCGCAAAGCTGGGGCAAGCGCGGCGGGATCAACTGCTACCACGCGCAGACCAGCCTGAAGCAGAAGGCGAGTCCAACCGCCGGGGGCGGCCCCCAAATCAAGGGCCTCGCCCCCGGTTGGCAATGTCAGGTTGAAAACCTCTAGCGCCTCCAATAGCTTCAATTCCGCGCGGCTGATCTGCTCAGGTAAGCGAGCGAAATGTCGCTCACCTCCTGGCCAGGAACTCAGGTTCTCCTCTGCCAGTGAAATGCCGACAAAGCCCCGTTCAGCGGTCAAGGCTATCGACAGCACGATCCGTGGCTTACGAATGGACTCGATTGCCCCCGTTTCCTCGCTGATCACACTTGCTAGCTTCTGGTTGATCTGGCCACTCGTATAGGCGAGTGAGCAGGCCAGGGGCTGCTTGGCTGGAGGCAGCAGGCGAGCCTGGACCGCAAAGTGCTGTCCCGGCCCCAGCCAAGCGAACTCAGGCAAAGCAGCTAGCGCCAGGGCTAGGCGGACGCAGTCGTCTTCTATCGTCCCGCTCAACTCAACGATGGTCTGTGCCGGTGCCAGATGACGCACAAAGATGGGCATATGCGCCATCGCCTGGTGCAAAAACCTGCGTATTTCCGGGACGGCGCACAAAGCAATTCCAGGAGCCAGCTCCTCTTCCACTGTCAGCGCCCGACAAAGCGACTGCAACTCAGCCAGTGCGGGTTGAAGGAACTCCGGCTGAGCCGTGGCAATCACTCGTTCTGCATTGTTATCGTTAGCTCCGTAAAGCGTGACCTTCACCGCTGGCTAGAGACCTCCCACGAAACGACCCTTGACAAAGATTCCACCTGGATCAAAGCGCTGCTTGATCCGTTGCATCAGCGGAAAGTCCGAACCGACTGGTCCCCAGACATCAATTTGGCGCTTTAAGGCTGTAGGGGCGCGTTCGATGACCAAGCTCCCTTTCCCCTCCTGAGCCTGCTGCCGCAAAAGCCTCAGCGCTTCTAGTAGTTCACTGCTCACCTCCGCAGGGTGCAGTTCAAGATAGACGATACCACTGCCGGCATGGGCCACAGCAGCCATCTCCAGATTTAAGCGCCGACAGAGCTGCTCAGCGAACTGCAGGTAAGCGGCAATTGAAGTAATCAGCATTGTCGCCTTGCATGTCAGCTCGCCGCTTGTCTGGGCACGCACAGCCTCCCAAAACGCCTCCTGCTCGGCTCCTTGCAAATCCTCCCCCATCAAAGCCCCATGCTGGCGAGCCAGCAGGCGTGTCTCATCCATTTGACGATGAATAGCGCTGAGACTTCCTTCGAAGTCGAAAGCCAGCGTATAACCATTGGCCGGCAAGGAAAGGCCTGTTCGGGTCGCAATCGCCCTGGCGGCACTGCCATCCAGCAGCTCAATAGCCGTTGGCGTCAAAACGGAGCCGAGCACCGCGCTCACCAGACGCATCGCATCGGTCACGGCTGGAAAAGTGAGCAAAAGCGTGCGCTCTGCTGCAGGCAGAGGATGGAGCTTGAAATTCGCCTCAACAATGATCGCCAACGTTCCTAGTGAGCCGATATAGAGCTTGTTCAGATCGTAGCCAGCTACATTTTTCACTACCCGGCCCCCACTGCGGGCGATTTCACCATCGGCCTGGATTGTGCGTAACCCGATGACCAAATCACGAGCGGTCCCATAGCGCAGGCGGCGCGGGCCGCTGGCATTAGTGGCCAGAATCCCCCCAATGGTAGCCTGCTCGGCATGAGGGGGGTCGAGAGCCAGACGCTGACCACGGGTGGCCAGTTGCCTCTGGAGCGCTGCCAGTGTGATACCGGCTTCGGCCTGACAAGTCAGATCGGCAGCCTCGTGCTCTAGCAAGCGCGAGAGACGAGTAAGCTCGATTACAGCATCCAGGCTCTTGGGGACACCTCCCAGACCGAGATGGGTTCCGCCACCACGTGGCAAAAGGCTCACCTGATACTGGTGAGCTAGAGCCACAACCTGCGCTGTCTCATCCGTACTCGACGGCACGATGACGGCCCGGGGCTGCATCTCATCAACCGCATAGCGCTGCAGTGTTGCAGAATCAAGAAGGACAGCGGTCTGGGGTAGCTGCTCTTGAAGAGCGGCAATGAAGCTGGCGAAGTCACCCATCAGGCTCTGCTCCTCCAGAAATAAAAAGTTAGCGCCAAACCCGTAGCGGCGGAAAGGCCAACGCAGCCGTGCGGCTAGGCCAGGTGGCGGCATGAGATGGGCTGCGGACTGGCTGACTGGCTTCACCTGACGCCGCCGCCGACATTATAGCATAATTACTGTTCTTATCTCTCATTCTCAACGGCTGCGCTCCCGCTAGGAGAAGGCGGACCGGGTCAGCCGGCGATAAAGTGGCAGGTGAGTGCAAGCGAGCCATCTGGCGGCCATTCTTGCTGTACATTACCTTGCCTGGTTTGCTAGCCTCTGAGGCCAGGAGCGTTTATAATGAAAGCTATGACGAACGAGGCCCGGCAATTTTCCAGCGAGTTTGATCACATTGCGCATGAAGCGCTTCAACTGCTGCAACAGGTTCCTGCGGCACTGCTTGACCATCCTTTCCCGACACCTGAGAGCTACTCCATCTTCATGTTGGCCACCTACTTGGTCGAAGTCGGGGAATTTTGGATTGTCGGTCAAATCGGCAAGAAGCCACAGCCTTCGCCGAGCCTGGCCGAATTTTGCGCTGCGGGAACGCTACCGGCGCTGATTGCCCGCTATCAGCGCTGGCTCAAGGAAGTCCATGACATACTCGACAGACTTCCGGATGAAGCGCTAGATGAGCCGCTGGCTTTCGCCCTGGCGCCAGGGGGGCTTGCGCAAGTCGCCTCAATGACTGCGCGAGCCTGTTTGCAGCAGGCGATCCGTCACTGTGGACTGATCCTGGAGCATATGCGCACTCTCTCTCGCTCGCTTCTCAGCAGCACTGGGGAAGAACCACCGGCCAACACTCCGGGCGTTCCAGCAACAGCTGAGGAGCGGCAGAGCCAGGACGGGCAGATCTGAGCCTGGAAGCAGAGAGCGAGTCAGCTCACCAGGCCAGCTAGCCGGCCTATCTCCGACCCCTGCCTGCGCATTAACACAGCTTGCTTGCTAGAGTGCGAGCGGGCAACTAAGGGAAGCCGATCGAGTCTAAGCAAGCGCAGTAAAGGAGAAGGCCAGCGAGCAAGTTGACCGGAGCGCCAAAGGAAGAGACTGTCTGGGTTCGATAGAGGCATCGAACTCAAACAGGCGTCTGCACTCAAAGCTGCTTCACCTCTGCGCAGCGTCCTGGGCGCGGGAAAAGCTTGCCTGGATTAAAAAGCTGCTCCGGATTCCATGCCTCGCGAACCTGCTGCATCACCCGCAGATCAACAGGGCTGAAAATCAGGGCCATCTCCTCCTGCTTTTCTACTCCCACGCCATGCTCACCGGTGATTGATCCGCCGACCTCAGCGCAAACTGCCAGGATTTCATGGCCGGCCTGACGTACTCGTTCAACCTCGCCAGGCACTTGCGAGTCAAAGAGAATCAGCGGGTGAAGGTTACCATCGCCGGCGTGAAAGACATTCCCCACACGTAAGCCATAGCGTGCGCAGATTTCACTCACACGGCGTAGCACATAAGGCAGCTTCGTGCGTGGTACGACTCCATCCTGCACATAGAACTCGGGACTAATGCGACCTACGGCCCCAAAGGCGTTCTTGCGACCTGCCCATAGCAGCTGGCGTTCTGTCTCATTGGCGGCAATGCGCACGGAGCGGGCATGATTGTGCTGGCAGATTGCCACGATGCGTTCTGTCTGGTCCTTTACCTCCTCGCGCAGTCCCTCAGCCTCCAGCAGCAGCACGGCGGCGGCATCCAGCGGATAGCCAGCATGCATATCTGCCTCCACGGCCTGTAGAATCATCTGGTCCATCATCTCAATAGCGGCGGGGATCATGCCACTGGCAATGATTTCAGAGACCGTATTCGAGGCATCGTCCATGCTATTGAAGACCGCCAGCATCGTCTTCACTTCCTCTGGCAGGTGAACGATGCGTGTAACGATCTTTGTCACCACGCACAGTGTGCCCTCAGAGCCAGTAATCAGGCCCGTCAGATCGTAGCCTGGCCGATCCGGTGTCCAGCCGCCTACCTCCACAACCTCGCCATTGGAGGTCACAATTTCCAGGCCCAAAACATGATTAGTGGTTACCCCATAAAGCAGCGTATGGGGACCGCCGGCGTTCTCTCCCACGTTGCCGCCGATAGTGCAGGAGCGCTGGCTGCTCGGATCAGGTACATAGTAGAAACCGCGCGGATTAAGCGCATTGCTCAAATGAAGGTTGACCAGGCCCGGCTGCACCACAGCACGCATGTTTTCATAGTCGACCTCCAGAATGCGATTCATGCGCGCAAAGGCAATGACGATGCCCCCGTAGAGGGGGATTGCCCCACCGCTCAAGCCTGTGCCGGCGCCGCGAGGCACCACGGGAACGCGGTGGCGAGCTGCGATCTTCACAATGCCTGCTACCTCCTCAGTTGAGGAAGGAAGCACCACAATATCTGGTCGGCTCCGATCGATCGAGGCGTCATACTCATACAACATTAAATCGTATGGATCATGGAGCACATAGCGCTCTCCTAATAGAGCGCTCAGCTCGCGCACCACACTGGCCTTACGCTCCTCGGAGAGGCGCTCAAAAGGTGGGGCTACCGATCCCCGGGCGGTAGTCGCTGGCAACTCTGTAATGCTCATAAGCCTGGCCCTTCTTCCAGAGGCGCCGCTGCACAGCTGCGCCTCTGCTTGCTTTGCTTCCGTTTCGCTCAAGCTCCTTGCTTGCTCTGACCCGCGACAAGGCCGAGGGAAGGATGAGGAGCACCTGCTTGCTCATCCTTCCAAGAGAATGATATCACCTCAGCGGGCGATCTGGAAGAGAGGCTGAGTGGGGTGCTGGTGGGTCATCCGGAGAGCTGGCAGATGACGATCGCCCCTTCTGGTGACCAAAGGTGGGGTTGCGGATTTTATCCTCTGGCGCGAGGGGAGAGCGGAAGAGGCGCCAGCACCAGAGACAGCTAGCAACGAGAGCGAGTCCCAGGCCCGCCAGTACAGCCAGGTGTAGCAAGCCTGGTCCGCCGGTAGACGCTTCTTCTGCCGGGGTTATGGCAGCTGAGGAAGAGAGTAAGGAGCGGCCAGTGTCACTCTGTCCGGTGGCTATCCCTGTCTCCGCCGGAGAGGGAGATGGCAAGCGCAAAGTGCTCCAAGCTGGCTGCGTACCGGCAATGGCTGGCGCTGGCGTGCTATGAAGCGAAGAGGCAGCCGTTTCTCTCCCTTGTGCACTGCTTTGGGCTACGTTTGGAGAGGCCGTTGGGCTAGCCACTTTGGGCGTTGACGATGGCGAGGGTTGGAGCGAGGGAGCGTTACTGCTGCCGGGCGTAGGGTCGGTTGTTGACTGCCAGACCGGCGCGCCATCGCTGATGCGGGCGAAAGACTCCTCGCTGTTCAGCAGGGGGACATTCACCTCATCGATGACAACCGAGCCATTGAAGAGGAGTCGAAGGGTGAAGGGTTCATTGGGAAAGAAGGACTGCGAATCTGGGAAAACTACCAAGAAGCCGTGGGCGGGCAAGGCTGAAGAGAGTGGCAACAGAAACAGTGGAGTTTGGGGGCCAGTATCGAGCGCGGCGTGGACCGCATACAAATCGACGGGCTGGTCAAGAGGGTTATACAGCTCAACCCAGGCATCGCGATTCAGAGTCGTTGTACCGGCTGAAGAGCAGTTCCAGGGGCTAGCGGGCCGGGTCAAGACCTCGTTCAGTAGAATCGCGTGAGAGCGGAGCGGAGGGGGAAGAGCGCTGGGTATCGCTGAAGGGAAGGGGGAGGCGCAGCTATGTACGGCGGCGGCCTCACCTCCTTTCGCGCTCAAAGCAGACAAAAAAAGAAAAAAAGCCAAAGCAAGTAAGACCACCGTATACCGCACAAGTGCCTCCCTACTATCCTTCTTCGCTATACTTTTTGGCTTTACTTATAGGTGTATAGATCTCAGTAGACAAATGAAGCAAGCAGACAACCGGGCAACTAACTAACTAACCAGGACCGACCTCCGAAGCTTATCTTCGCGGAGGCAATGAGCTAACTGGCGAGCCAAGGCTAGCCAGCCGGGGGAGCCTGGCAGGCTCGGTCTCCACAGCTGTGGCGCAGTGATGCCGGCACTACGCTCTTAAAATCACTGATACAGGTACTCAAATGGGATAGTGCGTCGTCGGTGCAACAGCTTACGCAGGGCTTCAACGCTGCTTTCACCGAGTGTAAAAGCGATCACTGAGCCGATGATGAAGCCGCAGATGCCGCCGAAGGCCACCCCTTCGAGGAACATGCGGTTGCGCAGAAACGTCATCATTGACCACCTTTTCTAGAGTAGAGTCTGTTATTGCAGGTAGACTACCGTTTTCGCCTCGCTCCACAGGCGTTCGAGCCGGTAGTACTCCCGCTCTCTTGGCCCGAAGATATGGACGATCACAGCGCCGAAATCCAAGAGGACCCAACCGCTGGTGGCATCGCCCTCTTGATGGAGCAGGCTAGCGCCCTGTTTCTCCAGCTCCTCTTCCAGGGCGTCGGCGATAGCCTGAATCTGGCGCTCATTGCTTCCGCTACAAATGACAAAGTAGTCGGCGATACTGCTCAGGCCCTGGAGGTCGAGCAGGACGACATCTGACGCCTTTTTATCAGATGCCACGTCGACCGCTGTCCGTGCTAGTTTACCGGGGTTGAGAAGCACTTGTTCCACAGCGACTCTTACAGGACCTCCGTCTTGTCTGCAGCCAAGGGAGAGACAGACTCTCTCAGACTGATTCGAATTCATTGTGCGCTCTATTGTAACGGCATTATAGCACGTTGGAGAGGAGTTGTTAAGGGTCTTGTCCTGGGAAGGAGAAAACTCAACCAATGAAGGGAGAGAAGGCGCGGATGGTGAGCGAAGAGGAGCCAGCCCGGTTGCTTCCGGGCTGGCCAGCGACTGGTGATCTAGCGCTGGGAACCGCCAGCGACTCAGCAGATAGACTGCAGCAAGCCACTGGCAGACAGACCGCCAGCAGATGGGGCTACTCGATGCTCTTGAGCCACTCCTCGCGGGTGGTATGGTGTTCGAGGCTCGCTTGCTCCCGAATCTCCGCTCGCAGTTCTGCCAGTGTGCCCCATCCCTCGGCCACCACATCATATTTGTGAATCGTCTCCTCGTTGCGCTGACTGGCCCAGACAAAGGTATCGGGAGGAAGATGCTCATAGCGCTCGATAATAGCGCGTAGCATCTCGCGCACGACATCCTCGACAAAGCGCGGATTAGTGTGGGCTTTATTAACCACGTATAGCTCATCGGGGCGTTTCAGCAGCGCATAGTTCTCTGAACTCATGGCATTCTCGGCGATGCTGATTAGCTCGTGGGCATCGATCAGCTCTTGAGTTCCGACCATGAGCAGCGCTCGTCCGCGTTGATTATGGGTGGCGAGCGGTGTGACATCGAGCATTTTCTCGATGGCCTCGTCCGGGAAACCCTCCTCGCGCAGGCGAACGCGAGCGAGGGAGTGCACCATATCCTGAGCGCAAGGGCAAGCGACCATGCCCTCAACCTCGACCCCTACCAGGCGGCGAGTCCCTTTACGCGTGGCCACGGCCTGGGCCAGCAGGCCATAGACCTCCTGGGTAGGGCGTCCCGAAATGGGGGTCCATTTCTGCAGTGGGTAGGTTGTCCGCAGATGGACCTCAGCCCGTAGCACTTGTTGTCGCTCGATAATGCGGCGTGCCAGCTGCTCGGCCAGCACTTCGACCCGCGGCCAGACCATCAGACTGATCTCCTCCAGGGCCTCCTCCAGAGCCTCACTGAAGCGCGACATATGAACGCCCGCCCTGACGGGGTCCAGGTCGGCGTAGAGGTCGAAGACAACCTGAAACCATTGGGCTCGCTCGTCGCTGCCGAGCAGAATGGCTTTCTGTAGGCCTGCCACACCAACTCGTCCCAGGCGCACATGCACTGCTGGCCTGCTATTCTGAATATCATGCTCCAGTGGAACACGCAGATTGTCCGCCAGCTTTTTGACGCCATCCTGGGGTAGCGCATCCCGTAATTCGCTGATGCTGCGCCCGCTGCTCGGGTCAATCAACTCCGGGGCGATCTCTGCCAGCGGCACCAAGACAAAGGCGCGCTCTGTCATCCTTGGATGAGGAATAGTCAGATGCTCCTCATGCATCTGTAGATCATCGTAGAGAAGGATATCGATATCTATTGGTCGCGGTCCATTGCGCACGGTTGGACGGCGCCCCAGGGCGGTCTCTATGGTTTTAGCATAGGCCAGCAGCTGCTCAGCGGAGAGGGCGGTGCGTCCGGCACAGACCATATTAAAAAAGCGGGGCTGTTCTGCGTACCCCACCGGCTCTGTCTCGTAAACCGAGGAGACCCTGCTGATCTCCACAACCTCCCTCAGTCGTTGGAGCGCCGCAGCCAGATTCGCGCGTCGGTCTCCTACATTTGAGCCGAGCGCCAGGTAGACAGTATGTGTTTTAACTGGAGACTTGCCATTCGACGAATACCCGGCTGAGGCAGTCAGGTCCAAGCTCATAAAAAAAGTGATCCTCCTGGAAGCCCCTTCCATTGTTGAACGGATAGCATCCTCATCGTATTGTAACACCGGGCGGAAGGTTTTCCTTCCACCCGGACAAGCTGGCAACGTTTGAGAGGGGTGGGCGCTGGCCTGAACCGGGCGGGGAGGGTGCACTGCGGAACAGGAGCGAGGCATGCTGGAGGTGAACGAGACTATCCCTGGTATTCAAAGACCCAGATGTCGCTAAAGACGGCCTCGCTGCCGTTATTGCTGTCGCCTCCCACTAGTAGCCCGATCAGACCCTCGCTGTAGGCCGGGTCTGAGTAGCTATTAATGACGAGCTGATTATTGATGTAGAACCTGAAAGAGGAGCCGTGTGCCAGGACCATGAGCATGTTAGGGACGTTATAGCCAGTCTGGATGGCGTTGGAGTGGGTCCAATCGATCAGCGTCAGCCAGGCCTGGGGATTTGTTCCCGAGGCGCGCACGAAGCGATACTGTCCCTGGCTATTGATTTCAAAGACATAAAAACTGGGCGTAGTCGGATCGAGACGAAAGACCAGGCCGCAGAAATCACCGCGCAACAGGCGTGCCTGAACCTTGATCACGGCGTCGGTCATATGTTCCTGGCTTGAAAAGCACCAGGCGGCCTCATGCGGTCCCAGAGTCTGCACATGGTAGCCTTGAGCTGAGAAGAAACACTGGCTGCCGGAGCTGGCCCAGCCGCCGCCGGGATTGCGCAAGTCGTACTGATAGAGCAGGTTCCCAGCGCCGACTGAGGAGGAGATCCCTGCGGTGGCCTGGGCCCGTGAGCGTGCAAGCTGGGTGGCCATCAAGTTATTCTGAGCAATGGCGGTCTGAGTGGCCTGCAGTTGTTGAGGACTCAGCGCGGGGCTGCCGGAGCCGGCCCCTTTGCCGGCGGAAGGTGCACTCCGCCAGAGGCTAACGAGCGGCACAAAAAGCAGAGCTAATAGTACACAGGCAGCGATAAGTGAGAGCAGGCGAAAACGACGGCTTGGCAAGCGCCTGATGGTAGCGCTCGCCTCTAACAGCGTGCTCTCGCTGGCCACTACTTCCTGGGGAGGAGAAGCGGCTAAAGCGTTCTCACTGTCGCTTTCCTCACTCTGGCTATCGAGATCAGGTTGCTCTGGCAGGTCGGTGAGAGGGAAAAGCTGGGGTGTGGCCGGAGGGCGCACCATTTCCCGCTCTTCGTCGGGGACAATAAAGGTCTCTTGCTCAGCCAGGCGAGAAGGGCTGGGCGTGGCCTCGGCCTGACTTTCCTCGGCGATCAACGTCGAGTCATCGTTGCCCGGTGTGGTCGTGGCGGTGCTGTGATCTTTCAGCGTCAATGGTCCGGGCCGGGATCGGGGGCTGCGACCGCGCTCCTGCTGCAAGGCGCGCCAGTAAGCGGTAGCCAGTTCCTGGGCCTCCTGGTAGCGCTCGTTCGGATCTTTGGCGAGGGCTTTGAAGATCACTTCTTCAACGGCGGGGGGAATCTCGCTATTGAATTCGCGCGGCGAGGGCGGTGGCGTCTGGATATGGCGCAAGAAAATGGCGACTGGCGACTCAGCGGTAAAGGGTACACGCCCGGTAAGCATCTGGAAGAGCACGACACCCAGGGAGTAGATATCGCTGCGGTAGTCGCTGATACCATTCGACTGCTCTGGGGCCATGTATTCCGGTGTGCCGACGATGGTGCCGTCGCTGGTCAGCGATTCAGCCCCCATGATGGCCTTGGCCAGGCCAAAATCGGCAAGATAGGCATAGCCGTCGGGTCGCAGCAGAATATTTGACGGCTTGACGTCGCGATGAAGAACGCCGTGATCATGGGCATACTGCAGCGCTGAAGCGATTTGATCGAGGAAGCTGGCTGCCTCTTCCAGGGTCAGCCGCTTGCGCCGGTGTAAATAGTCGCGCAGCGTTCCTCCCTCGACATAGGGCATCACGAGATAATACCAGGGGCTCTGCTCCCCAAAGTCATAGAGTGGCAAAATGTGATCGTGGGAGAGTGCGCCAACCGCCAGCGCCTCCCGCTCAAAACGGCGAATAAATGACTCATCTCGTCCGTAGAGTACCTTGATGGCGACCTGCCGTTTGACGCGGCGGTCGTAGGCCACATAGACTTCGGCCATGCCTCCTTGGGCGATGCGGCGGCGTAGTTCATAGCGCCCAAGCGTGAGTCCTTCGATCCCCTTCATCCTATGACTCCTGATCCGTTGCCTCGCTCCGGTAAATGATGGCTACCTCCAAGCTGGCCGTTCTATTTCTTTCTCTTTTCTGGCTAGAAAGCCCCTCTGGCCTATAACGCATCTGTTGATGACCGGGCCTTATTATATCTATTTTTCGGAACAAGTATGGATCATTTTATGACCATCATACCATATGGAAAGCCCCTGGCAGGTGGTTCGCACCACCTGCCTGCAGGAAAGTACCCTTCTGCTGGTCTAGCGGTAGCGAGGGGTCCAGTAGCGTTCGAGATGGACGGTCTCCACCGGGCGAATGTTGTGGGTGTATTCGTCCATCAATTTGTACATAGATTCTTTATCGCCGAAGATCGCAGCGATCTGCGAGGCATACATCTGGGAGGCTTCCTGGCGTAGGGGAAGCAGCTCAGACATCTCGACGTAGGCTGGCTCCAGCGTATCGCCGAACTCGTGCAGGCGCCTCTCCAGCTCGCCAAGGCGGGTGACGTACGGGAAATCTTCATAGAACTTGACGTTGGCGTGGCGCTGCACAAGACGATCGGCTGCCGAACAGACCAGCTGATGATCGACGTGGTGACCCACGCCAAGGGGGGCGTACCAGACGGTATCGGGGAGTTGCTCGCTCAGGCTCACCAGCAGCTGGCCGAGCTGCTGATCAATGCTCAGGTCGGCGGGATGAATGGTGCTAAACAGCTCCTCCTCGCGGGTATAGTGAGGGGGATTCCCGCGATAGATAGCGTCCGGATAGTCCAGCCAGAGATAGTCAGCTCCGAGGTAGTCCAGCGCGCGTGCGTCCTCGCGCCGTCGGGTCTCTACTGCCTCGCGCGCATCGTGGCCAAAGCCCATGCTCTGATGGACGGCGGTTGCCAGCGCGCTAAGGGGCGGATTGACCGGTGGCAGGCCGGCGAAGACAGTAATGACCAGAGGATGCAGGCCGCAACTGGCCTGCAGCGCGATCGTTCCACCGCAGGAGAAGACGACGTCGTCGAAATGAGGAGAGAGAAATATATGTCGATGCTTTCTGGCGATATCGGCAATACTTTGTAGCTGCAAGGGTAAGCCCTCCCGTGAGTAGTTCGATCAAGACCACTGGATGCAGGTGGCCCCGCGGGATGCTGATGGGGCCGCGGTCTCCACGCAACATATCATACACTATGTTGCAATGCAATGGAGACAGTTATTGCCTCAGCGGGAGGGCTAACTGGGGCTGATGACGCAGCGAGACTAACGCCTGGAGCGTCCCTCACGAGCGCCGAGCGAGCAGGGGCGAAACTATGGCAGCCGTACCCCCTCTTCCTCTTGGTAATCGACCAGGCCATCGTGGGCCAGGCGACTGACAAGCCGTTGGAGCCAGGGGAGATCGGCCTCGGTGTAGGACGACTTGATGCGTGGCCCTAGCTCGGCCAAGGAAAGGCGCTGCTCTGGTGGCAGGGTCCGCAGCAGAGCGACAATACGGCCCCGGAAATAGCGATCGCTTTGCGTGAAAGGCTGGGCCTGATAGCCGCTCTTCTTCTCGGCCACTTTGCGCAGGGTGCGCAGGACCGTTCCCGAAGGAAAGAGGCTCTGGGCGCTCAGTTCACGGTAGGCTGCGCAAGCTTCGCCGACGGGACAGCGCTCGCACTGCGGGCTGGCGCTTGTACAAATCATGGCTCCCAGGTCCATGAGGGCTTGATTCCACTCATAGGCCCGACCAGGAGGCAAGACCTGCTCGGCCAGGGTCAGTGTCTCGGCATCGCTCAGGCGTGGCTCTGGATGTTCCAGGCCGATGAAGAGCCGATGAAGCACGCGGCGAATGTTTGTATCGACAGTGGCGACTTGCCGATGATAGGCGAAGCAGGCAATGGCCCCGGCAGTGTAGCGTCCGATCCCTTTGAGCTTGAGCAGCTCCTCTACGCTATCAGGAATGCGCCCCTGGTAGTCGCTGACAACCTGGCGGGCGATGGCCTGCAGACGCACAGCACGCTGGTTATAGCCCAGGGGCACCCAGGTTGAGATGACCGCTGCCGTTGGCGCCGCGGCCAGGTCCGCTACAGTGGGAAAGCGGCTCAGAAACTCATGATATTTGGGAATGACGCGCTCTACCTGGGTCTGCTGGAGCATGATTTCGGAGACCAGGATGGCGTACGGGTCGCTGGTCGCGCGCCAGGGCAGCGGACGCTGCTCGTGGGCGTACCACTCTAGCAGAAGATGATGAACCCGCGCGAGCTGCTCGGGCGTGGGTTGCGCGACGGTCGAGGATGACGGTGAGCTTCGATGCATAGTCCCCTACCTGCTTCCTCCCTGGCGGATCAGCCTCTGGTGCTGAGAGACGCTGCCTTATTAGCTGCGTCGCACGACAGCGTCATCAGACCTTCCCCGCCCATCGGAGCCGGTGGGGGAACTTGAGCCTGTCCCACGACGACCTGCAAGCGAGAGGAGGGTTTCGCCGCCTTCCTGCCAACAGCGGGCATCGGGGGCCGGCAGATTTTCGCAAAGAATCCAGTCGCTGGCATCTCTGAGGACATGCCCCTTGATGCACTTTGCGTACTCGATATGCTCGTTCAGCTCAGGATCATCGGGTCTGATCCCGGGAGTGGCGATCTTGGGCACAAAAAATTTACACCAGGGCACGGTATGGTACCTTCCTTGTTGCGCGTGTGATGAGATGAAAACGTGGCTGAGCGGCTAGACTGCGCCCAGGCTGTTTGCATTATACCCTATCTGCCGGCCCTGAATCTAGAGGAGGGGACTCGCGCCCGGCTGCTGGCTAGCCCGGCAACTTTGCCAGCTGCGACGAGGTCGCCCATCAGGAGAGAAGATGATATGATAAGAAAGTCAGATTTATTCTCCTTGGAGAGGTGTGCTCTGTGTTAGCACAAGAGGTAGCTGTGCTCGATGGAGATTCTCCCCTCTGGGAACGTGCCAGGGGTCTCTTGAATGCCGCTCTCTTGCTGGAGCAGCAGGATGAAGGCTACGTCTGGCATGGCTGGACCAGAGGTCAGATCGAGGCCTTTCTGCATGGGCTGCCCTCGCCTTGCTGCCTGGTGGTTGCTGTCTGGCAGGCTGCCTTACCGGAGCAGGCTGCAGCTTATGTGCCTGATGGAAGGGCCGCTGAACAGCTCATGCTGGGCCTGGTTTGTGAGGTGGTGGAGGGCGAGGTCCGCTCACTGCGAACGTTTGAGGCCCTGCGGGCCGCAGGTCTGAAGGCGGTGGATGAGTTGGAGCCAGGCTATGAGGATGGCCTCGCTATTCTGCGTGCTGCCCATGCGCTGGTCGCTCCTGTGGCCTGGGCTTTGTTCACCGACTGGCAGACCTGGAATGAGTGGCTGTATGGCTCAGATGAGACACAGCCGTCGGAGAGCGTGGTCGATAAGGGGGCGCTGCTGACCGCCCTGGCCCAGGCCGGTCGCTGTGTGCTGCTGGGAACGCAAACGGCCCATCGTTATCTGTGAACACTGTCTTCTCAGGATGCAGGCAGGGATGATATGCACGAAGACTCGAACGCTTTGGTATGGAATCCTATTTTACGTCACTATGTGGTAAATGCACCACATCGTATGCATCGCAGGGAAGGAACAGATCAGTGCCCTTTTTGCGCCGATGTACTCGAAGGGCGAGTCGGATCAGAAGCTCAGGTGTGGCTACATCCCAACGATTTCCCTCCCTTTCGTCCACCGGTCGGTGAGGCTTATGTAGTGATCTACCACCGCGATCACGAACGAACGTTTACCCGCCTCAGCGTACCAGAGGTGTGCGCGGTGACGCGGCTCTGGCGCGAGCTGTATCGCGACCTGAGTCAACGCTATGCGGCGGTAATGATCTTCGAGAACAGCGGTACGAGTATCGGCCAGACACAGTTCCATCCGCATGGCCAGGCGTATGGGGTCTCGGTGGTGCCACCGCTGCTGGAGCGGGAGCTAGAGACGGTGAGATTGGAACTGGAGGCGGGACGCGGCTGCCCTTTCTGCCGGGTGCGGACTGAGCTGGAGAACAGTCCTTACGAGATCGCGGCCAACGCCAGCTGGCAAGTCTTTCTTCCCCCCTATGTGCGTTATCCCTACGAAACGCATCTCTATCCGCGACGCCATATTGCTGATCTGGCGGTGGCCAGTGATGAGGAGCTGGCCGATCTGGCTGCCTTGCTCTTGCAGGTGATCCGGGCCTACAATGCCCTCAGCGATGGCTTCATGGCTCCCATGCCCTATATGCTCGGTATCCATCAGTTAGCTGATGAGCGTTTTCATCTCCATATCGAGATTCTGGCGGTTGGGCGGGCGCCGGGCAAACTGAAGTATGCCGCCTCATCCGAGATGCTCTGGTCGCTGTGGACCAATGATTCATCTCCTATTCAAAAGGCGCAAGAATTGCGAGAAGCGATCGCGAGGGTTGCTCATGGTAGCGAATGATCCGAGAAGGCTGCCGCCTGCTGCCCAGTTAGCGGTGGAGCATTTTTCGATAGTCTTTGGCATGGACGGGGGGCAGAGCGATGAACAAGCCGCTCTGGGGGTGGCCTGGGCGCCTGGGCGAGTCAATCTGATAGGTGAGCACACTGACTATAATGAGGGCTTTGTACTGCCATTGGCGGTTGACCGTGTAGTTGCCTTCGCCGGGCGAAGGCGAAGCGATGGGCATGTCCGTCTCTGGTCGCGGCAATTCCAGGAGCTGGCTGAGATCGAGCTAGAGGGTTTACCCGCTACCTTCGCGGCTCAGGTAGAGCGGCTACCCACCTGGGCGCGCTATGTACTGGCAGTCTTGAGTGAGCTAAAGGCGGCTGGTCTGGCACTGCAGGGATTCAACGCGGTTCTGCATGGCGATGTCCCCTTGGGAGGGGGAATGAGTTCTTCGGCGGCTCTGGAAGTAGCGACGGCCTGGGCGGCGTCCTTGTTCTCAGATGGTCACTTTGCTATTGGAAAAGGGGCTGCGACCTCAACGACCCTGACGCCTCTGGAGGTTGCTCGTCTCTGCCAGCGCGCCGAGCATCTGGCCTCTGGGGTACGCTGTGGCATTCTCGATCAAGCTGCCTCGTGCCTTGGACGCCCTGGCCATGCTCTGCTGCTGGACTGTCGCTCACTAGACTTCCGCTATCTGCCCTTTGAGAGTGAGGGGGTAGCTCTGCTAGTGGCTGATACCCAGGTGCGGCGTGAGCTAGCGGCTTCGGCTTACAATGAGCGGCGGCAGCAGTGCGAAGAAGCCGTGCGCTTGCTTGCGGCACTGCTGCAGGCTGAGGCGGAGCCTGGTGAGAGAGCAGTAAAGCCGCAGATCACCGCTCTCCGCGATGTGACGCCGGAGCTGTTTAGACGCTATGCTTCCCGGCTGCCCGAGGTGCTCCGGCGACGAGCCGGCTATGTAGTGGCCGAAAATGCGCGGGTGCTGGAGGTAGCGCATCTACTAGAGCAGGGGGAGGTGGAGGCGGTTGGTCCCTACCTCTGGCAGACGCACGCGGGGCTGCGCGATGAGTACGAGGTGAGCTGTTTGGAGCTTGACGTGCTTGTCGAGATTGCGCGCCGGGTCGAGGGGGTGTTAGGGGCGCGTATGATGGGAGGAGGGTTTGGTGGCTGTACCATCAACCTGGTGCGTAACACAGCGATAGAGCAGTTAACGGAGGCGATCCTGAGCGAGTATCCGCGCCAGACTGGGCGGCAGACGAGTGTCGAGGTCTGCCGGGCAGCTGGTGGCCCTGGCGCGCTCTACTTACCAGCGTAAATTGCACAGTGTAAGGAGCCAATCAGCAATGAAGCTCTTCCTATCGACTGATTTTGAAGGCACCAGTGGCATTGTGGCCTGGGAACAGATTATCGAGGGGCAGCCAGAATACGCCCAAGGGCGCCTTCTGTTGACGCGTGAAGTCAATGCTGTCATCAATGGGGCCCAGGAGGCCGGGGCCAGTGAATTCGTGGTCAACGATGCCCATCACTTTATGCGCAATCTCCAGCCGCAGGAGCTAGCCGGGGAGGCCACTTTAATCAGCGGTCGCCATAAGCCTCTCTACATGATGGAGGGACTCGACAGCAGTTTCGCAGGCGTCTGCTTTGTCAGCTATCATGGCTCGATTGGGGCGGAGCGAGCCGTGCTCTGCCACACCTATAGCCCGGCGGCCATTTGGGAGGTACGTCTCAACGGGCAGGTCGTAGGTGAAGCGGGCATCAATGCTCTGGTGGCAGCCCATTATGGCGTTCCGATCATTCTGGTCAGTGGCGACGACGTGACGGTCCAGGAGGCAGAAATCGTAGCGCCCGCTGCTGAAAAGATCGTCGTCAAACACTCTCTTGGGCGTTTTGCCGCTGCCCACATTCATCCGACCAGAGCCTGTGAACTGTTGCGCGCGGGAGCACAACGTGCCGTTGGGCGCCTGGCTCGTGGCGAGCGTCTGGAGCCACCCAGTTTCAAGCTGCCAGTTCTGCTGGAAGTCACCTTCTTAGTGGCCGACATGGCCGAGATGGTCTGCAGTGTGCGAGGCGTTGAGCGGACGGGGGCGCGTACGGTTTGCCTCAGTGGTGACAATCTTCTGAATATCTACCGCCAGTTTGTTGCGGTCGTCGTGCTGGCGCGGGCCCTCGCTGATCGCTAGGGCGGAGTCAGGCGGCACAGTTCAATGAAGGCTGCTTGCCGGCGTGCTCTTCTCTTTTTTGGAAATGCGAGGTGATCGATGATTGAGTTTGTCTATCGCTACTGTCCTCGTTGTGCGACGCCCTTGCGCGAGCAGATCGTGGGAGCGGTGGCACGACCGAGCTGTCCGACCTGTGGCTTTGTGCTCTATCTTGGCCCAAAGGTCGTGACTGTAGTTGTCATTGAACATGAGGGACAGCTCCTGCTGGGTCGACGCGAGATCGAGCCTGGACGGGGGAAATGGAGCTTCTGCAGTGGCTATGTTGATCGTGGTGAAGAGCTGGAAGAGGCAGCGCTACGCGAAGTGAAGGAAGAGACTAACTTGAGCGTCGAGCTGCTTGACCTGCTCGGTCTCTACAGTCGGAAGGGCAGCCCGCACCTGCTAGTAGCGTATCGAGCGCGTCCTCTAGCCGGCTCGCTAGACGGCCTGTCACCACAGCCAGGAGAAGTCAGCGAGCTGGCCCTTTTCCGTCCAGAGGCTGTGCCCGAGCTGGCTTTCCCGTTTGACTATGACATTCTGCGCGATTGGCAGGCGCTGGTCAGTGGGGCCAGGGCGCAGCGTCGGTAAGCCAGTGTGCTCTCTGAACCGATCAAACCGATCAGTAAGAAGTCAGGACCAGGGAGAGCCTCCATCATGATCGGATCATCATGGTGGATAGCACAGCTGGCGTCTCACGTCTCGTGCCGCTCCCTTTACTCCCTGGCCCTGGTAGGCAGGTATGAAGAGGTCAGGATTGGCTAGGCCCTGGTTCCTGCGCCTCGGCGCCGGCGTTGTTTGCAGCCTCCGCCGGGGCTGGTAGCGAGCGTTCGATACGCTCCACAACCTGGATCAGAATATCCAGGCGCTGCTCCAGCTCTGCCGACTGCTGATGAAGGGTACGAAGCTGTGTCGCCAGAGCGTGCAGCTCTGGGTTGAGCAAGGCCAGTTCATGGCCTCGGTAAGGCGCTCGATGATCTTCTCCGGCTGGAAGGGCTTCCCGCTCCTCAGACTCAAGAGCGGGAGCCACCTCAACGCGCGGCGCAGCCGAGGATGGGCCTCTCGGCGAGAGGTCCTCGGCTGATGTGCTTCTGATTACCCAGATCAGAGCTATGATGGCCAGCAGACCGAGGACGAGTGAGCCTCCTGAAATGAGCAAGACCACTGCTTTGCTCCTTTTCTTGAGCGCTTCAAATCGCTGATGAGTAAGCTTCTTCTTTCTTCCCTGACTTTCCCTCCGGCTTCACGTTCCCAGGCTGGGCTAGACTGCTTTGACAGACGCGAGGACAGTTCCAGACAGGCCAGGCCGGTGAGGCCAGGTTTGTGGTGGCCGGGCTGTTTTGCGCGTGCCTAAGAAAAGAGGCAAGCGGCAGCTCGCGAACTGAGGGGGCTGCTGCCCCTGGTTCTGTCTCACCTCAACTGCTAGCTAGCGTCCTGGCTACCAAGCCCGATGGCTGGGGCTGACCTCGCTTCATCATTGGGCGAGCATCTGCCCCCACCATCGCACTCCTCTCGTGAGCGAGGTTGGTAGGCCAATGATGGGTGGCAGTAGCTCGCCGGTGGAGTCTGCTTTAGTGAAGATGGATCGTCACTTCGGCGCTCATTCCTGGCATCAGAGTCTTACCAGAGGTGCCATCCAGGTTAATAATCACCGGGATGCGCTGGCCGACCTTGGTGAAATTGCCGCTGGCGTTATCCTGCACTGGGAGAAGCGAGAACTCCGAGGCGGCAGCCTGGACAATCTGCTTCACATGGCCTGTGAACTTTGTATCTTTATATGCATCGATTGTTATATCGACGCTCTGGCCAGTTTGGATATTATTGATAGCATTCTCATCGACGTAGGCCGTGACCGTCAAGTGGCTGGGATCATAGATCTCCAGCAGCGGGGAGCCAGCGATCACCTGCTGGCCGGGGACAGCCGCGACCTGGATCACCGTGCCGCTAATAGGGCTTGTCAGAGGCAAGGCCCGCGCCGTGCTTGTGCGGGTAGCGGCTGTAGGCGCAGTTGTATTCTGCGCTGGCGCGGCAGCGCTGGCGCCTGCCCCTGTTGTCGCGGTAACCACAGGCGTCAGTTGGGCCACCGTCTGGCCAATGTTCACATGGTCACCCAGGTTGGCGCTCAGCGTAGTCAGCGTGCCGCTGGTTGGGGCGCTGATCGTCACAATCGGAGCTGTTACCTGAGCATCATCGGTGCTATAGTACGTATAGTTATAGTAAATCCAGTAGGCGATCCCTCCGGCGATCGCGAAGAGAGCGACCACCGTCAGGACAGGGACCAGAATCAGGCGTCTCATCTGAATCACACTCCTCAGTTAGCCTTCTTGATCGCGCAAGGCGGAGTAAGCAAGCTCGAACTCCGTGCGGGTTTCATTAGTCGTATAGTCATGCAAGAGACCAGGTGGTTGATACGGCGTGCGAGGCTAGCCAGCAAACATGGTCTCCATTGTGGCAGCCGTGCGCTCCTCGCTGGTCTCGGGGACACCGCGGCGGCGTGCCCAGCGAGGGCGGACACCCGAGCGCACGAAGAGCGTCGCCACCATCGCCAGCACCGTGGCCACCAGGGTCACGCGGAAGGCGTCCTGCATCGCTAGCACATAGCTGCGCTGCTGCAGCAGCTGAGCGATCACCTGCAGGGCCGCATTGTAGGCCGAGTGAGCATCAGCCCCTTGCAGGATAAAGAGTGCCTGGATGCGTGGGATCAGCTGGCCCAGCGGCGAGCTGGCGGTCACCATCTCCGCCAGATGGCCGAAATGAATCTGGTTCTGTGTCTGGACCAGCGTGGCCAGTACGGCGATGCCCAGGGAGCTGGAGACCGAGCGCGTGACAGTGCTGATCGAAGAGGCCTGGGCTAGCTTCTCGGGGCGAATCGTTGAGAGGCTGGCCACGGCCAGTGGCTGTACCGAGAGACCAAGGGCCACGCCACGCAGAACCAGAATCCACTGGAACCAGCCGAAGGGCGAGTTGACCGTGATCGTTGTCAGCTCCCAGTTAGCCAGGGCCAGAGCCAGCAGGCCCGGAATCATCACTGGGCGCACCCCAAGTCGGTCAACCAGGATACCGCCCAGGACTGAGCTAACCATCGAGGCCAGGGCCTGTGGCAGGAGGAGCAGGCCGGCCTGGAAAGCGCTTAGCCCGCGCAGATCTTGCAGGTAAATCGGGAAGAGGAACAAGCCTCCAAACATACCAAAGATGATGAAGATCTGCGCAATGGTACTTGTCGTGAAGGGGCCATTGGCGAAGAGCCGCAGATCGAGCAGCGGCTCGCCGCCGCGCGCCGCTAGTGTCAGCTCGATGGCTGTAAAGATGGCCAGCGCCAGCACGCCGGCGATCAAGAAGCCGCGTACCAGCGTCGAATCCCAGCCGTAAGTACTGGCCTCCGAGAGGGCATAGAGCAGCGAGGCCAGGCCCCCAGCGGCAAAGACAAAGCCCGCCGCATCAAAGCGCGGCCTGCGCTCCACCGGCTGCTCGCGCAGCAGGATCGTCGCCAGCAGTACGGCCACAATGCCAACAGGCACATTGATATAAAAGATCAGCTGCCAGCCGGCGTATGTCACCAGGTAGCCGCCCAGCGTTGGGCCGATAGCCGGGGCCAGCAGAGCCGGCACCCCGAAGAGGCCCATGCTCATTCCGCGTTCCTCTGGAGGGAACTCCCTAAAGGCCAAGGCCATCGAGAGCGGGAAAAGCGAGGCGCCCCCTATGCCCTGGATAATACGGAAGAAGATCAACGCTGGCAGGCTCCAGGATAGACCGCAGAGTGCCGAGCCGAGCGTAAAGGCCGCCAGCGAGATGATATAGAAGCGTTTAATCCCCAACGTATCGGCAAAGAAGGCTGCCGTGGGTGTGACCACACCCTGGGTCAGAATATAGGCCGTCAGCACCCACTGGACCGTGTGCAGATCGGCCCCGAAGGCAGCTTGCAGGTGGGGAATGGCAATATTGACGATGGTCTGGTCCAGAATCGACATGAAGACGCCAATAATCACCACAATCGCCACAATCCACTTATAGGCCAGACCACCTCTCCGCTGCCCTGTTTGCTCGCTTGCTTGCATACAGCAAAGCTCCTCTCCTCTATCGCGAAACTCACTTACTCACACAGCGCGGGAACCAGTCTCGGTTGGCTGCACTCCTTTGTAGCTAGACTCGCTCGCGTTGATCGCAGGGTACCATGCCGTAAAAGAGCAGATCGACCACCTGCTCGATCAGCTCTTCACGCGAAAACTGTCTCACGGACAGCTGGCTGAGCAGGCCCCGTGCGACGACCCGCATGACGAAGATCGATGCCAGAATCTGCACAATCAGCTCCGGGGCAAAGGTGCGCCGAAAGCGACCCTGCTCCTGCCGCGTGCGCACAAAGTTGATCAAGATCTTACGATTCTCCGTCAGCACCCTTGCCAGAATCTGAGCTGCGTCAGGGTGGCTATGGATCAGCAGCATGGCCAGGCGCAGCAGATCACCCTGGGGGGTAGCCATCAACGTGTCGTGGAAAGCCGCCACAATGCGGTAGACTGCCGTGCGATCATCGATCTGGCCTTCCTCGGCCTCATGTACAGCTTCGGCAATAGCGGACTGCAGCGTCCCATGCGGGATGTAATGCCTGATCAGGGCTGCGAGCAGCTCCTCTTTAGTATGGAAGTGCCAGCAGAGGGTACCACGCGAGACCCCTGCCTCAGCCGCGATCTCATCCAGGGTGGTGGCTGAGATCCCCGAGCGCGCAAAGGCTCGCAGCGCCGCCTCCAGGATCAGGGCACGGGTATCCTGGGTCGGCCTCTCGCGCAGCAAGCCACGCTCTACCAGTGTTGCTCGCAGCTGCTCTTTGCCGCCAGCAAAGTGGTAGTAAAAAGCCGGACGCGACAGTTTGGCCTCCCTGGTGATCTCCTCGACGGTCACTTCCTCAAAAGGACGACTGCGCAGCAAGCTCTCCGTTGCCTGAATCAGGCGCTCTTTGCCTCTGGCTCTGGCGTCGCCAGGTTCAGGATCGCGCTCAGCCATGATGACATCGACTCCCCGGAAGCAAGCAGACTGTACTATCCAATAACAGTAACTGTACTGTTTAGTCCAGACGTTTGTCTAATATAGACAAGGAAGCTGGGAATGTCAAGAGGCAAGCGCTGATTGCAGGCTGGAAGGGGGAAGAATGGGTCAGGCGATGGGAGGCTGGACATAGTATATAATGGGCAAGGGCAAGGCCAGGCGGGCACTGCGGCTGGATGTTTGCGGTGCTCTGCTGGGGGAGTGAGTGAATCCCCCGGGCGTGCCCACGGGAGAGTCGTACATGAGGAGAGAGCTATCATGGCGTTACGATTTGGCCTATTGGTCCCCCAGGGCTGGCGCCTCGACCTGGTAGGTATTGCCGATCCAATTGAGGCTTATGAGACGATGACGCGTGTGGCTCGTGAGGCCGAGGACCTGGGTTTTGATTCGATCTGGCTCTTTGACCACTTCCATACGGTGCCGCAGCCGCTGCAGGAAGTGACCTTTGAATGCTGGACGAGCACAGCGGCCCTGGCACGCGATACGCGGCGGGTGCGTATCGGGCAGATGGTGACCTGCAGCGCCTATCGCAATCCGGCGCTCTTGGCGAAGATGGCGAGTACCGTTGATGTGCTCAGTCATGGACGGCTGGACTTTGGCATTGGGGCCGGCTGGTACGAGCATGAGTGGCGCGCCTATGGCTACGGTTTCCCAGAGGCTCCGGAGCGCCTGCGCATGTTACGTGAGGCCGTGCAGATTCTTCTGAAGATGTGGACTGAGGAGGAGGCCTATTTTGAGGGGCGCTATTATCAGGTGCATGGCGCCATTAATCAGCCCAAGGGGGTGCAGCAGCCGCATATTCCCTTGCTGATCGGTGGCGGGGGGGAGCAGGTGACCTTGAAGCTGGTGGCTCAGTATGCCGATGCCTGCAATGTCGGTCATCTCGATCCGGCGGGAATTGCCCACAAATTCGCGGTGCTGCAGCAGCATTGCGAGGCTATTGGGAGGGATTATCAGACGATCAAGAGGACGGTGCTCTTTAATTGTGCTATTGCGGAGACCGATGAGGAGGCCATGCGCAAGGCTCAGCAGTCCTACATGGGGCGCAATGTACCGCCTGAGCAGCTGCGCGAGCGCGAGCTGGTGGGAAGTCCCGAGACGATCCGCCAGCGTTTGGCAGCCTACGAGGAGGTCGGGGCTCAGGAAGTGATTGTCTATCTCCCTGATGCGGCCCAGCTTGAATCGGTGCGCCTCTTTGCTCGTGAGTGCATGGCCAGGCTGCGCTGAGAAAGTGTCTCCGTAGGGGCGGACATGGGCGCTATGCCTGCTGTATACTAGCAGCAGCAGAGCAGGCACGAGCTGACGGAGCGGAGGCTCTCTCGATGGGCCTCCCGTTCCGCTCAGTGGCGAGCTGTGTTCAGAACCAGCAAGGAGGGTCCCTATGGATATCAGCGATGTGGTGCGTCAGGCGCGGGCGGCCAATGTGCGTCTGGTGCGTTTCCTCTATTGTGATAATGGGGGGATCATCCGGGGCAAGGCGACGCATGTGGAGAAGCTGGCGACGCGCATGCGCGAAGGCATCGGGCAGACCCTGGCGATGCAGGCTTTCACGTCGGTCGAGACCCTGGCGGCAGTCGAGGGGATGGGGCCGGTGGGAGAGTTTCGCCTGATTCCTGATCCGCAGACCTTTGTGGTGCTGCCCTATGTTCCGGCCAGCGCCAGCATGCTGTGCGACTTGGTGCGTCTGGATGGCCAGCCCTGGGAAGCCTGTCCGCGCACCTTTCTGAAGCGGATGGTGGCGCGCCTGGCTGAGCAGGGCATGCGGGCCGAAGCGGCCATCGAGCATGAGTTTTATCTGGCGCGTGACGTGGGAGGCCGCTTTGTGCCGGCGGACCAGAGCCTCTGCTACAGTAGCATCGGCCTGGATGAGCAAGCAGAGGTGATCGATGCCATTCTTGCCGCGCTGGAGGCGGTCGGGCTCTCGGTGGAGCTGTTTCATACGGAGCTG
The DNA here is from genome assembly GCF_008974285.1 of Thermogemmatispora aurantia. Taxonomy (GTDB): domain Bacteria; phylum Chloroflexota; class Ktedonobacteria; order Ktedonobacterales; family Ktedonobacteraceae; genus Thermogemmatispora; species Thermogemmatispora aurantia. Next base: position 26,843 of record NZ_BKZV01000011.1, read on the forward strand.
GGACCGGCCCAGCAGGAGCTGTCGATTCGCCATGCCGAGGCCTTGACGGCGGCTGATCACGTTTGCCTGGTGCGTGAGGTTGTGCGTGGGACGGCGCGTCACTATGGCCTCTATGCAACCTTTGCCCCCAAGCCGTTTCTGGATCAGGCCGGCAGCGGCGCCCACATTCACTTCAGTCTGTGGGGAGCTGAGGGTAGTCCCCAGGCAGGCAAGAATCTCTTCTATGATCCGCAGCAGCGTGGTGGCCTGAGTCAGACAGGCAAATATTTCATCGGTGGGGTGCTCCGTCACTTGCCGGCGCTGGTGGCGCTGACCTGTGGCAGCCCCAACTCGTATAGCCGCTTGCTGCCGCACTTCTGGAGTTCGGCGTATACGGCCTGGGGCTACGATAACCGTGAGGGAGCGATTCGCGTGCCGTCGCCTTTCTGGGGGCGGGAGGCCGAATCGATCAATCTGGAGCTGAAGCCCTCTGATCATAGTGGCAATCCCTATCTGGCGCTGGGGGCTTTGATCGCTGCAGGTCTGGATGGCATCCAGCAGCAGATCGATCCGGGGGAGCCGGTCGAGGTTGATCCGGGCAACCTCAGCGATGAGGAACGTGAGCGGCGGGGCATTCGTCGGCTGCCAACGACGCTGGACGAGGCCCTGGATGAGTTGGAGCGCGATACGGTTCTGCTGGAGGCCCTGGGGCCGTTGCTGGCACGCTCCTATGTGGCCGTTAAACGGGCAGAGGCCGAGTTCTTCCGCGAGAAGACACCAGAGGAGGTGGCCAGTCAGCATTGCTATAAGTACTAGCCACTAGCCGAAAGTACTGGGGGTGGCAGATGGGTAGAGGAGCGCTGGAGGGCCGCCTGTCCGTGGAGGGCTGCGGTGACTGAAGCTGGCCCGCCCTGGCTGCAAGAAGGCGATAGCCTGCGCTGGGATGATACAATAATGTGCAGGCTGTCGCATTTTTCTGCCTCTGTTAAGCTGTTACAAGAACATGTGCAGGGAAGAATGATCTGAGAATGCTCAATTCTCAGCGGAAGTGTGTGCTACTACGATGATGATGTCTATGCCCAACGCTTTAGGAACACCACAGCAGACGACTTACGCCTATCGCATTGAGGGCGGTTATCCCGTCGTGGGCGAAATTACCTGTCTGGGCGCCAAGAACTTTGCGACGAAGGCGATGGTGGCGGCCCTGCTAGGAGAGACGCCAACAGTACTCACCAATGTACCGCCTATTGGCGATGTCCAGATCACAGCTGAGATGCTGATGGGTATCGGGGCACGGGTGGAACAGCTCGATGAAACGACGCTGCTCATCGATCCGACAACGGTCCATTCTTCGACGGTGCCCCTGGCTCAATCCGGCAGCAACCGGGCGCCGATCTTGCTGCTGGGAGCCTTGCTGCACCGGTTCGAGCGGGTCTCGGTGCCGGTTGTAGGCGGCTGCCAGATTGGGGCGCGCAAGGTGGATTTTCATCTCGATGCCATTCAGCGTTTTGGAGGGCTGGTCGAGGAGACGCCCGAGGGCTACGTGGCGCAGCGCGTGCAGCCGTTGCGGGGGACCCATATCCATCTGCCCTATCCGAGTGTGGGGGCGACCGAGACTTGCCTTTTCTTGAGTGTACTGGCTGAGGGGCGAACGCTGATTTCGAACGCGGCGATCGAGCCGGAGATCTTTGAGCTGATTACCATGCTCCGCTCGATGGGGGCGATTATCTTCACCTCCCCGGGTCGAGATATTCGGGTGGAGGGGGTTAAGCGTCTGACGGGAACGCGTATGACAGTGCTGGGCGACCGCATCGAGGCGGCTTCTTGGGCTTCGCTGGCCTGCGCCTCCGATGGCGATGTGACGGTGCATGGGATTCGCCCGGATAGCCTCGGCAATTTTCTCTCCTATTACCAGCAGGTGGGTGGCGGCTTCGAATTTGTCGACGCCAACAGTATCCGCTTTTTCCGCCGGCGCAAGCTCAGTCCAGCGATCATCGAGACCGATGTCTATCCGGGCTTCTCGACGGACTGGCAGCAGCCTTTTGCCGTACTGCTGACGCAGGCCGATGGCATCTCGATTATTCACGAGACCGTCTATGAGAAGCGCTTTGGCTATCTTAAGGCGCTCAATCGGCTGGGGGCACGGACGCAGCTGACGACGCATTGTTTGGGCAGCGTGCCGTGTCGCTATCGCGATATGAATTATGAGCATAGTGCCATTATTATTGGCCCGACGCCCTTTACGGCGGTCGATGAGGAGATTGTCATTCCCGACCTGCGCGCTGGCCTGGCCTATGTGATCGCGGCGGCTATTGCACGCGGCACCTCGGTCATTACAGGAATCCATTTCCTGGAGCGGGGCTACGGGAATATTGTGCCGCGACTGGCGGCCATGAATCTGAAGATTGAGCGGATTCCTTATCGGATGCCGGCGGTGGCAGAGGCATGAGCTGGAAGGCCGGGCCCGGTACAGAGCCGCCTGCCCCTCGAAAGAGGCAGGCGCTACCGGGATAAGACTTCGCTTGGGCCGCAAGCTGACCTGGGTTGGGCATGCTCGACCCAGGTGCAGATGCGGCGCTGCCGGACCGACTCCAGAACGATCAGGTTGGGCTAACTTGGATTGGATGGTTTGAGGGAGCGTGCGGTCTCGCTGACATCCTGCGCCGACTTCTGGGCCAGACTGCCCAGTTCCTCGGCAGTGTCGCGCACGCGCGTGGCGGCCTGGCGCGCGTATTCCTTGACGTTGCCAGCGGTCTGCGAAACGCGGCTAGAGACCTGCTGCATGTATTCGTTCAGTTGCTCGTTGTCGGGGAGATAGCCGCGCAACTGCTGCAGCCGCTCGCCGAGTAGGCGGCGCATCTCTTCGCCGCGCATAGGAGCAATCAACAGGCCGATACCAACGCCGACCAGGACTCCTCGAAAGAAGTTGTTCATCCTGCCCTCCTTCCTTCCTGCCAGATAGAGAAGGCGTGGCCAGTCCAAACCGGGCCATCACTGCTGATGGGCACGACTGTCCGACTGCTGCCTTTCTTCTCTGTCAACACGCCTGAGTATGGCAAACGGTTTCAACGGTGAGTTTGGGCGAGCGTTACTAACATTTCGATGTAGCGGACGAAGGCAGCGTAAGGTCCGACGAAAGGGATCTCCTGCGTCACTTCACGCAAGCGGGCGGGCGGAAAACCCTGCCTGGCCAGCTGTCTCAGCCAGGAACAGGCGCGAGCGACGCGCTGGCGGTCCGCCTCTCGCACCGGCTGCTCAGGGGTGCCGCGTCCATAGTTATAGCGACGCAGCAGGTCGGGATCGCTGCGATAGGCCCGCAGCAGGGGACGTAGCACGCGCTGGATCATCTCAGCACTAACTGTATTATAGAGATAAGCTGCAAGAAGATCCTCATCAACGCTGTCGGCAAAGGTCATCAGATGGCGGAGACGCAGGCGACGCTCGTGCTCGAGGCGCAGCGGGTGATTGATCGTGCCCTCTTCATTGAGGCGCAACTCGCCCAGGGTGGTGCTTAAGGTCATGCCGTAGCCCAGGCGCCCGACCCAGCCGCCGGTGCTCAGGCTGGGGGCCTGGGCGGAGCTGGGCCTCTCCTCCTGCCATGCCTGCAGAGCCTGGGCGCTCAGGGGCCAGCGCAGCCAGGCGCGGGCGGGAGTAAGCAGGGGATCGAGAAAGACGAGGGTGCCGCTGACCTCAAGAATGGCCTCTTGAAAAGCCTCTTGCTTGTCGCGCCGATTGCTGCCGATGATCCAGAGATCGGTGATGCCGGCCTGCTGATAGGCCAGGTGGCGGCGCTGCCACTCTTCGAGTTCCAGCGGAGCGCACTGGAACTCAACGGCCAGCTGGCGGCCATCGGCATGTTTCACGAAGACGTCGGCGATGCGATTCGGCTCAGGGAGCCGTTCCTCCAGGGTGACGCGAGCGGCGGGAAATTGCTGGCTCAGCCAGGCGGCCAGCGTAGCCTTGCCGCGCATGTGCCGCTCCGATTCTTCTTCGGTGCTCCAGGGGCATTCTCCTTTGCGATGAGCGAAATGGAGCTGGGTCCGTCGTGCTGGTCCGCCGCGTAGATGCAGCACGGCGCGGCAGTTGGGACAGAACAGCTGGCGCTGCTGCGACCATTCCTGCAGCTGACTCAAGGCCCGCTCATCGGCTACCACGGGCTGACCGTCTGGTCCGTAAGCAACGAGCATGGTCCGCATCCTCCCCTCAGTGAGACAAGACCTGACCCTGGTGCAGGGAGAGACAGACGAATGCTCTCCCTCCTCCTGATTCTATTCTGCTGCGCTGGCGCTGGGGAGGTGATAAGCTGCGTCCTTCTCAACCGGTCCGGCTGCCGCGGGTGGGCGGGCGCTTGACGGATAGCTCTGCTTATGGCTTGCGCCGGGGGCGGGAACGTGGTAGCCTATGAGCACAGCCCCCGGTCGTGCTGGCTGGGCGGGGCGCCCTGGTGGCGGGAGACTGGGCTGAACGAAGAAGATTGTTGCTCTGTTATTTGAGGAGGATTAGCTCAACCGTGGCCTGCAATTTGAGCAAGCGGCACTTGCTAAAATTGGAGGACCTCAGCGCTGAGGAGATTCGCGCCCTGTTGGCGCTGGCCAGCCGTCTGAAGGCGGCCAAGTCTGCCGGGAAGGAAGAGCAGTACTTGCGCGGCAAGAATATTGTCCTGCTGTTCGAACAGGACTCGACGCGCACGCGCACGAGCTTTGAAGTGGCGGCCTTTGATCAGGGGGCCCATGTCACCTATATTGGCCCCAGTGGCTCACATGTCGGGCAGAAGGAGAGCATTAAGGATACGGCGCGTGTGCTGGGGCGGCTCTACGATGGCATCGCCTACCGTGGTCCAGCTCAGGAGACGGTCGAGGAGCTGGCCCGCTATGCCGGGGTGCCGGTCTGGAATGCCATGACTGCCCACTCGCATCCGACGCAAGTTCTGGCCGATCTGCTCACGATGCAGGAGCATGTGGCGAAGCCGCTGGAGGCGGTGAGCTTCTGCTTTGTGGGGAATGTGAGCTATAACATGGCCGATACGCTGCTGGTGGGCGGGGCCTTGATGGGGATGGATGTCCGCCTGGCTGGTCCGCGCCAGCTCTGGCCCAGTGAGACGCGCCTGCAGGAGGTGCAGGCCCTGGCGGCCACCAGTGGCGCCCGCCTCACGGTGACCGAGGATGTCGCCGAGGCTGTGCGTGGCTGCGACGTCATCTACACTGATGTCTGGGTGTCGATGGGTGAGGACCCGGCCCTGTGGGGGGAGCGCATCCAGCTCCTCGCGCCCTATCAAGTGACGTCCCAGCTCATGGCCCTTACCCACAACCCGCAGGTCCTCTTTATGCATTGTCTGCCAGCTCTCCACAATACTGAGACGGGTCTGGGCCGCTCGATCGCGGCGCGCTATGGCTTGGAGGCTCTGGAGGTCACCGACGAGGTCTTTGAGTCGCCAGCCTCCATTGTCTTCGAGCAGTCCGAAAATCGCATGCACACTATCAAAGCCCTGATGGTGGCCACCCTGGCAGCCCTATCGCTCGATAGTTAGCTGGCGGGCGCTCGCTTCTGAGCGCCCGCTGACCCTTCCCCCCCTCCTTCTCATCTGCTGGCTCGCCGCCATTCTTCTCGCCGGCCACCCTTGACTTTCTTCGCATTTTGCTTATACTCAATTATTGAGTACTCAATCGATGAGCAAGATACTGCCGCCCACTTCGCGCTTCGTCGTCACGGCAGTCTTCACCAGCAGAGCGAGTTTCAGCGTGGTTAACGCTCATCGCATTGGGACTCTTCTTTTGTGTGGCGTTTTTTGGGGACGGCCCTGAAGAACGGGCTGTGTGCAAGGCGTTACGGACGGCGCGGTCAACCAGCAGCAATGAAGAAGGAGAACGATCATGACGCTGGCCGAAAGCAATGTCGCTGTCTTACCGGAAGTCCAGACCTTCATTGGAAGTGGGCCGAAGAAGCTCTTTATTGGGGGGAGATGGGAGGAGGCCGCTTCGGGCAAGACCTTTCCCGTCTACAATCCGGCCACTGGCGAAGTGTTGGCGCAGGTTGCCGAGGGAGACAAAGAGGACATTGAGCGGGCGGTGCAGGCGGCGCGGCGCAGCTTCGAGAGCGGTCCCTGGCGCAAGATGAAGCCCTCTGAGCGTGGGCGCCTGATCTGGAAGCTGGCCGACCTCATTGAGCAGCATAGCGAGGAGTTTGCTCAGCTTGAATCGTTGGACAACGGCAAGCCTCTGCGCATTGCGCGCATCGGCGATGTGGCGCTGACCGTCGACATGTTCCGCTATATGGCGGGCTGGGCGACCAAGATCGAAGGCCATACCATTCCGATCTCCACGCCGGGCGACTATTTCGCCTATACCTTGCGCGAGCCGATAGGCGTTGTTGGGCAGATTATCCCCTGGAATTTCCCCCTTTTGATGGCGGCCTGGAAGCTGGCCCCGGCTCTGGCTGCTGGCTGTACCATTGTCCTCAAGCCGGCTGAGCAAACCCCGCTTTCGGCCCTGCGCCTGGGCGAGCTGATCCAGGAGGCGGGTTTCCCCGATGGGGTCGTCAACATCGTGCCCGGTTTTGGCGAGACCGCGGGCGCGGCCCTGGCGGCCCATCCCGACGTCGATAAGATCGCCTTCACTGGTTCGACGGAGGTTGGCAAGCTTATCGTCCACGCTGCTGCGGGCAATCTCAAAAAGGTGACGCTGGAGTTGGGCGGCAAATCGCCGAATATCGTGCTCAAGGATAGCGACCTTGACCGTGCTATCAAGGGGGCGGCCCATGCCATCTTTTTCAACCACGGGCAGTGTTGCTGCGCCGGGTCGCGCCTCTATGTCGAGCAGGCGGTCTTTGATCGCGTTGTCGAGGGCGTGGCCGAAGAGGCCAAGAAGATTCGCCTGGGGCCAGGTTTTGATCCGGCGACGCAGATGGGGCCGCTGGTTTCTGAGGAGCAGCTGCAGCGTGTCTCCGGCTACATTGAGGCCGGCCTGGCCGATGGGGCTACCCCGCTTTGTGGGGCCAGGCGTTACGGCGACCAGGGGTACTTCGTCGAGCCGACGGTCCTGGTCAATGTGCGCCAGGATATGAAGGTGGTGCAGGAGGAGATCTTTGGGCCGGTGGTCACGGCCATGCCCATCAAGGAGCTGGATGAGATCCCGCCGGTGGCTAACGATACGGTCTACGGGCTGGCGGCGGGCATCTGGACGCGCGATATCAGTAAGGCTCATCGCCTGGCGCAGCAGCTGCGAGCCGGTACGGTTTATGTCAACTGCTATAATGTCTTTGATGCCGCATTGCCCTTCGGTGGTTACAAGCAATCCGGGTGGGGGCGCGAGATGGGCCACGAGGTCCTGGAGAACTATACCGAGCTGAAATCGGTCTGTATTGGACTCTGAAGCCTCGGGCGCACTGGCGCCGTATTGTGTAGTGTAAGCGCAACGTAACGACGAGCGAGCATGGCGGAACTCCTCGTGAGCAAGGAGGCGCTGCCATGCTCGCGGTTTGTATGAGCCACGGAACGGGCAGGCAACACGTTGGAGCGTGCTCGCCGCCCGGCTGAACCGGGCGAAAGGGGGACGATGCATCATGGCTCTGCAGTTTAGTGCACGCAATCGTTTGCAGGCCACGGTCAAGGCCGTCAAGCTAGGCGATGTGATGGCTGAAGTGACGGTCGCTCTGCCTGATGGTCAGGAGCTGGTTGCAGCTATCACGCGCACCTCAGCGGAGACGCTGCAGCTGCAGCCAGGTGATCAGGTGGTGGCGATCATCAAGTCGACCGAGGTCATGGTCGGCAAGGATGTCTGAAGAGCAAGAGGCTTGCAGAGAGCCTCTGCTGGTCGAGCGAGTGGTCAGAGCAGGGACGGCGTGGTCGGGCGCCAACAAGACCAGCTTGCCGACAAGCCCGCTCGGCCCGCTCGCGGGTGCGCCTCATCGTGCAGGGGTGCTGCTCGCGGGCGGGCGCTGGCCCGGTAGGGCTTGATTGTTGACCCCTGGGGCTGCTATCATGAGCGGGACGACCTCAGTTCATATGATAGCGCGCGAGGGTTACCATGCTCGATCTCAGCGATATACCGCTCGTTGATAATCACTGCCATCCGGTCTTGCTCGATCAGCAAATGGATCTGGTACGTTTCCGCAGCTATTTTACTGAAGCCGCTGATCCCAGCTTTGCCCAGCGTCATGTAGGCGAGTCGGTCTACTACCTCTGGCTGGTGCGCCAGGCGACGGCCTTCTATGGCTGTTCGGCGAGCGAAGAGGAGCTGATCGCAGCTCGCAATGCTCTGGAGAGCGATGCCCTGCTAGCGCGCCTCTTGCAAGCGGCGAATTTTGCCGCCCTGGTCATCGACACGGGCTTCCCTGAAGGCCCGCATGTCTATTCCCCGGAGCGGATGGGCGCCTTGGGTCACTGTCGCGCAGCCAGGCTCTTCCGCCTGGAGCCGCTCATGCAGCGCCTCGTCATGGCCTATAGCGACTTCGATGAGATGGTTGCTCACTATGAGCAGGAGGTGAGCACCATCCGCGAGCGCGGCTACTGCGGCTTCAAAAGCATTGCGGCCTATCGCACGGGCCTCAATATTCTGGAGTGGACCAAGGATGAGGCAGTGGCAGCCTTCGCTCAGGCGCGAGCCGAGGGGTTGCGTCAGGGCACGCTGCGCATCAATCATAAGCCGTTGCTCGACTACTTGCTCCATATTGCGTTTCACTATGCCTCTCAGCAAAGACTGCCGGTGCAGTTCCATACAGGCTATGGCGATAGTGATACGAATCTCCTGCTGGGTAACCCGCTACATCTGCGCAACATTATGGAGCGCGGTGATTATCGTGGGATGGCTATTGTCTTGCTGCATGAAAGCTATCCCTATGTTCAATTAGGCGCCTATCTGGCGGCAATCTATCCCCATGTCTATTTCGATCTTTCGTATTGTATTCCCTTTGTCGATCGGCTGGAAATGCTGGCCTTTACGCGCCAGGCCCTTGGAGTAGCCCCTGCCAGCAAACTTGTCTACAGCTCTGATGGCGTTCATCTGCCAGAAATGCACTGGGCAGCCGCCCTGCGCGGACGCGCCATTCTGGCCCAGGTTCTCCAGGAGATGATCGATGCGGAAGAGCTAGACTACGAGCAGGCCCGGCATATGGCCCAGCTCATTCTGCACGATAATGCCTGGCGGCTCTATGGCCTCAGCGACTGAGCCAGAGCGGAAAAGAGGCTGGAGATCGGATGATGGTATGGGCACAGGCCACGCACGCTCACTCAGGGAGGAAAGGAATGCAGAACGCCGAGATCGGGGCAGAGGCGCTGGCGGGTGGCTCTGCCCGCTTCCGTGTGGGGGTCTTTGCTCTCATTTTCGATGACGAGGGACGAGTTTTGCTCGTGCATCGCAACGATATCGATTGGTGGAACCTTCCCGGGGGAGGGATGGAGCTGGGGGAGACGGTCGACGAGGCGGTACAGCGTGAGGTGCGCGAGGAGACCGGCCTTGAGGTAGTTGTCGAGCGGCTGGTGGGCGTCTACTCCAAGCCCCAGAAGCAGGAAGTGGTTTTGACCTTCCGCTGTCGCGTCGTAGGTGGCGCGCTCACTCCTACCGAAGAGGCGCGCGACTGTCGCTATTTCCCGCCCCAGGACCTGCCGGCGAACACTCTGCCCAAACATCGGCAGCGCATCGAGGACGCGCTGCTCAACCAGGCCGAGGCCGTGCTGCGGGCCCAGCGCAGCAGCACCGCCGAGGATCAGGGATTGACCTAGGGCACAAGAGCGCGGCGCGGCGGCAGCAGGGAGGGCGAGAGCCAGGGGGCAGAGGCCAGACCCTGATGAGCGAGACCGCGCGCCGGGCTGGCTAGCTTTCCTCCTGCAGGACCGCTACGTCATATGGGGCCAGGCGCACCTGTCCGCTGAGCGTTTCTCCCTGGGGCAGCCGTCGGAAATGGCCATCGGGCAGGGAGAGCGTGACCTCCTGCTGGTTATGGTTCAAAAGGAAGTAGATGTTGCGTGCATCTGGGGTCAGGCGGCGCGAGACCTCGACGCCGGGAGGGGCCTCCAGCAAGGGGGTCAGGCCCGCCTCCTGGCAAAGCCGGGTCAGGAGCCGTTGCCGAAAAGCCTCTTCTGGCTGAGTTGCCAGGTAGTAGGCGCGGCCCTGGCCAAAGTGGTGAACGGTCAGCGCGGGGCCGCCGGCATAGTAGTCGCTGGCGAAATGCCCGAGGGCCTGGGCGCCTTCCAGCTCCAGCACCTCGCCCCACAGACTGCAGGCGTAGCGTCCCTGCAGTGGACCCTCTTCGATGACCAGCGTGTTCCTCATCTCCGCGGTCCAGGGATCGAACTCGGCCACACGCAGGCCCAGCAAACGCCGCAGTTCAGCCGGATAGCCGCCGGTCACCACGCGGTCGTTGGCATCGACGATGCCGCTAAAGAAGGTCGTCAGCAAGATTCCGCCTTCCGCTACGAACATCTCCAGCTTCTGGGCCAGGCCTGGACGCAGCAGATAGAGCAAGGGGGCGATCAAGAGCCGGTAGCCTTGCCAGTTGCTCTCTGGTGAGACCACCGCTACGGGGATATTCGCGGCGTAGAGCGGCTGATGGTAGGCCAGGAGCAGATCCCAGTAGCGAAGGCGATCGCTGGGGCCTGGCTGATATTCCACAGCCCACCAGTTTTCCCAGTCCATCAGCAAGGCCGCCTGAGCCGGTAGGCGGCTGCCGGCGACGATGGGGGCGAGCTGCTTGAGTTCGGCGCCGATCGCTTCGACCTCGCGGAAGATGCGTGCGCGCTCGCTGCCATCGTGGGAGACGATGGCACTGTGGAACTTCTCCGCGCCAGCGCGCGACTGGCGCCACTGGAAGTAGAGGACGCCATTGGCGCCGCGTGCCACGGCCTGCAGGCTTTGCAGGCGCAGCTCGCCAGGGCGGCGCTGGGGATTCTGCGGGCGCCAGTTGACGGGACCAGGGGCCTGCTCCATCACCAGATGTGGCTGACCGCTCTTGAGCGAACGCATCAGGTCATGGACGAAAGCCACCTCGTTGGGTGGTGTGGTGCGTGCTGGATAGTTATCGAAGGCGATCACATCCAGGTGGGGAGCCCAGGCGAAATAGTCCAGCGGCTTAAAAGCCCCCATCAGGTTAGTTGTCACCGGTACATGGGGCGTGATCTCGCGCAGAATGCGGGCCTCGTTCAAAAAGCATTCCAGCAAGGAGGAGGATATAAAGCGCTGGTAATCCAGGCAGAGGCTGGGAGAGGGCTGAGCTGGCGTCAGGCGTGGGGGGAGGATTTCCTCCCAGTGGTAATAGCGCTGGCCCCAGAAGGTGGTCCCCCAGGCTTCATTGAGGGCCTCCAGCGAGCCGTAGCGCTGCTGGAGCCAGGAGCGGAAAGCCTCGGCACAGTTATCGCAGTAGCAGGCCGGGACGTGGCAGCCGTATTCATTGTTGACGTGCCAGAGGCGCAGCGCGGGATGCTTGCGGTAGCGCAGGGCCAGCTGACGGACCAGCTCAGCGGCCTCGCGGCGGTAGTTTCTGCTGTTGGGGCAGAAGTGCTGCCGTGAGCCGTGGGAGAAGCGCAGGCCCTCGCGGGTCACCGGCAGGATGTCGGGATAGTGGCGACTCATCCAGGGAGGAGGGGCGGCGGTGGCCGTGCCCAGATCGGCGGCGATGCCGTGCTCGGCCAGCAGATCCATCACGCGGTCGAGCTGCGAGAAATCGTACTGATCCAGGGCTGGCTCAAGCAAGGCCCAGGAGAAAATATTGATCGAGACCATATTAAGGCCCGCCAGCTTCATTAAGCGCATATCCTCTGGCCAGAGCGAGGCGGGCCACTGCTCGGGGTTGTAGTCGGCCCCGTAGAGCAGAGTTTCAAAGAGCGCGCTAGGACGGCTATTCTGGCGTGGCAAGGCGTATCATCCTCCTTCGCGGTCGCGGCGCTGGGGTGCGGGATTGGCGGGCTGGCTCTCAGCCGACTCGCTCAGGTGACTGTCGCGCAGTGCATCCTCTAGGGCCTGCTCAACCTCGGCGCGCAGGCGAGCTGTCAGCTGAGCATGCCATACCTCGTCCCAGGCTCCGCTGTTCTCTAGCAGGCGCCGGCAATGGGAAAGCGGATCACACTCGGCCTCAGCCTGCTCGGGGGAGCCGCGCGTCACCAGCATCTCCAGCAGGATCGGCCCCTGGCCGGTGCGAGCCAGCTCCAGCGCCTCGCTTGTGAAAGCGTAGACCTCGCGGATATCGCTGCCGTCGACGCAGCGATAGGTGAGGCCGGAGGGGAGGCGGGCGGGGGAGAGGCGGAAAACCTGGGCGTCGAGTGAGCAATCCTGCTCGCAGATGAAGAGGACAGGCAGGCGTTGCTGGGCGGCAAAGGTGAGTCCTTCCAGGAAATCCGGCTCGGCGGTGGCGCCGTCGCCGCAGTAGGCGATTGCCACGGCTGAGCTTTTACGCAGCTTGCAGGCGAAGGCGATGCCTGCGGCGTGCAGAATCTGGGTCGCCACGGGGACGGGGCCGCTAATCATATTGTGTTTATGATAGCCCCAGTGCTGGATCGGGCGATGGAGGCGTTGGTCGGGGTCGGTCAGGCTGCCTGGCCAGCCCTGCAGGTAGGTGCGGAAGATCTCGTAGGGAGTCATCCCGAGAGTGAGGACGACCCCCAGGTCGCGGTAGTAGGGCAGGGTAAAGTCGAAGCTCGGGCGAATGCAGGCGGCGCTGCCAACCTGGGCCGCCTCGTGGCCGCGACAGCTGGCCACGAAGCCAATGCGCCCACTCTGGTGGAGTTGCCAACAGTAGCCGTCAACCAGGCGCGTCAGTAACATGCGCTGATAGAGGTCGCGTAGCTGCGTCGTGGATAGTGAAGGCTGAGTAGTCGCTAGCTCCACGTCGACACCACCAGATGCGTTTTCATACGATTCACGCCTTGATCTTCTTTTGCAGGGTCGTAGAAGGAAGCCGGTGCATCGCCAGATGCACTGCTCATTATACGCCCTCGTCGCGCGGGCTAGCAATAGCGCGGCCAGAGAAGGGGAGGATCAAAGGGGGCCGGGCCGGCCTGCTGAGGGCTATCAGCCGATTAGCAGACGAGCGAAGGAGAGGCTAGGCTGCTGCCTGTTTTGCCCACTCTGGCCTATTTTTCAGGTTTGGCTTGTGGCTCCAGTGGTTGCTTTTCGCAAAAGTCGATTCTATAATGCCAGTGAAAAAAACCCTGGACAATGGAGCCGGGTCGAGATGTCAGCGTAGACGATTGGAGGCAGTAGCAATGACTCTGGAAGTGCAGGCAGCGGAATCCAAAACGGGCGCGCGGCCTGAAGATCCCGTTGCGCTTTACCGCACCATGCTGATGGCGCGCAGCATCAACGAGCTGCTGAAAGTGCGCAAGACGCAAGGGAAGTTTCCCTTCTATATTGGGTGCGGTGGGCACGAGAGCATGGCCGCCGTAGTAGCTGCCGTTGATCCGCAAGACTGGCTCTCCCTCTACTATCGTGACCTGGCGGCATGGCTGCAGCGGACGGGCGACATTTATGGTCCGCTGCGGGAAGCCTACTCGCGCACGACGGGACCGATGTGTGCCGGTCGCAATATGCCCTCGCACTACAGCAGCCGACGCCATCGCATTCTGCCGACCTTCAGCGAGGTGGCGGCGCTGGCCCCCTTTGCCGGCGGGGTAGCCTTCTCGCTCAAGCGGCACGGGAGCAAGGAGATCGTGGTCTTCACGACCGGCGATGGCGGCGTGGCGACCAATGATTTCAATGTGCTCTTCCGCCAGGCCTCAGTGCATCGCCTGCCGATCCTCATGATTGTCGAAGATAACGGGTGGGCGATTACGACCGAGTCTTCGATTCAGTGGGCTGGCTCGCTGGTCGAGTGGGCGCGCGCTGCCGGAATCTATGCCGAGGAGGTCGACGGCACAAACGCGATTCCGGTCTTTGAGGCGACAGCGCGCCTGGCTGAGTATGTGCGCTCGGGGCAAGGCCCGGCCTTGATGCATCTGAAGCTCGGCCTGCTCGATCCTCACTCCAGCAGTACGGATATCTATTCGTACCGCAAGCGGGAGGAGGTCGAGTTTACCAAGGCGACCAAAGATCCGGTGGCTAACTATGGTCGCTGGCTGGTGGAGCACGGCTATCTGCAGGAGGCTGATCTTGAGCGCCTGCGCCGTGAGGTACGAGCCGAGCTGCAACAGGCCGAGGAGCGTGTGCTGCAGGAGCCGGAACCGACGCCCGAGCGAGTCCTGCAGCATGTGATCTATGTCCCGCAGTGGCAGGAGAATACGCCACGTGGTGCTAAACGCCCGACAACGATGTTGGGCGCGATTAATGAGGCGCTGGCTGAGCTGGCGCAGCGCGACCCTGATTTCTTCGTCTATGGTCAGGATGTGGGGAGTCCAAAAGGGGGCGTTTTCGGCGCCACTGCCTCGCTGGTTACGCATTTCCCTGGGAGAGCCATCAGTAGCCCCCTCAATGAGCAGTTGATCATTGGAGTCGCCGCCGGGGCGGCCATGACTGACGGGCGCGCGCGCTGTGCCGAGATTCAGTTTGTGGATTATCATCAGTCAGCGGCGCAGACGATTCGCCTGGCGGCGCGTATCTCCTACCAGAACTTTGGCGATTGGCGGGTGCCGTTGCTGATCCGCACGAAGTCGGGCAGTGGAGGAGGCGGTCCCATTTCGAGTAGTGCCGCTGGTGGTGGGGCCTTTGGTCATTCGAATGCGGGCGAGCAGTGGTTTACGAATGTGCCGGGGATGATCACGCTCTGCCCGGCGACGCCGTTCGATGCCAAAGGGCTGCTCTTGGAGGCGGCGCGCTCGCAGTCGCCGGTGGTTTTTCTGGAGCGTGGGCGTCTCTATCGCTCGGAGCCGCCGAAGGATCGCCACGGGCGCCCGATTGAGGCGATGGCCCAGTACTGGCAGGTGCCCGAGGGCTATTATACGCTGCCGATCGGCAAGGCCCGCCGGCTGCGCCTGGGCGAGGGAACGCCGCAGGTGGCGATCGTGAGCTGGGGGACGATGGTGCTGGAAGCCTGTATTGCTGCTTCCAGTGTGATCGAGCGGCATGGCGGGGCTATCGAGATTGTGGATCTACGGACACTGATGCCGTTCGATGAGGAGGCGCTGCGGGCGGCGGTGCGCGAGGCGAATCGGGTGGTGGTGGTGACGGAAGAGCCGGATCTGACGAGCTTCGCGCGCCATGTGCATTCATGGATTGTAGAGCATTGTTTCTATGATCTGGATGCGACGCCGCGCCTGATCTCGGCCCTGCCGGCGCCGGCGGCCCCCTATAACGAGCCGGAGGAGACGGCTTACTATCCTTCGGCCAGCACCATTGAGCGCTGCCTGGAGGAGTTGCTGGTCGAGTAGGAGGAGAGACGGGGCGCGCGCCGGCAGACTGGCGTGAGCCTGATGCTGACCGGCAGGGATCAGGCGCTTCGCTCTCGCTAGAGGGCAAGGTGAGCCGGAACGAGGAGCTATCTGCTCACGAGGGCCTCGGCTTGGGTTGAGGCTCGTTGAGGCTCGTACGTGGCGGGTAGCTCCTTTGTTGTGACGCTGGCTCGACGCCTGCCTGGGGCAGCCATGAAAAGGGAGAAGGCGTTATCCCAGGGGCAGAGGGTCAGGCTGAGGAAGAGGCCAGGGTTCTGGGTGGAGGCTGCTTGAATTGCTTGCAGCTGATAGGGCTTGGCGTCATCTCCATCGCTGCCAGCAAGCGTCAGGTGAAAGCCTGGTAGCTGTGGATGTTGTCAGACTGTATGGCTCTCCTAAAGTATACCCCCTTTACGATCATCCAGCACCCTGGCCCACGCACGAGGACCTCGCTCGGCGGCTTAATTAAGGTGCTCGCGACGGGGATGGTCGCGCAAGGTGCGGGCAAGGTAGCGGATGAGCCGCTGACCAAGCTTCAGCTGCAGGGTAGCCGATTCGGGACTCACGCTATGCTGCACCTGCTGCAGCATGCGGTCTGTCAGGCTCAGCAGCCGGCGCAGGCGCGGGATCTCGCTGGTGTGGAAATAGATGGGTTGTTCGGGATCGCGCGCGATGGTTTCCTGGCAGCGGGCCTGGAGCAGGTCCAGGCCTTGTTGCAGCTCGACCAGGAGTTTGAGCAGGTGACGGTCGCCCTTGCCCAGGCGTCCGCTGGTGGACGTAGGAAAGCGTGGGTCGCGCTCCTCTTGCCAGTGCTGCCAGAGTTGTTGAGCGCGTGGCGAGAGGAGGGTGATGGTAAGGAGCTGGAGATCTTCGATGGTGCGCCCGGTCAAGGCCCACTCGAGTGGGCCGGGGATGAGCACGGGCGAGAGACCGGCCAGCAGGTTGTTTGTGGGACGCCTGGAGCGCTGACGACGGTGGCGATGGCGGCTCATGGCTTGCACCCCCAGACGGTCAGGAGGCCGCAGCAGGTGCGCTGGCGCTCCCATTCGGCGGGTAGGGCGCTCAAGGTCTCCTCGACCAGGCTCAGGGGAACCTGGTTGACGCTGGCCAGAATGGGGGCGACGCTCTGCAGGGAGGCGAGCAGGTCGCGGCGGAAGAGGGGAGCGCCGTAGGCTTTGCCGAAGAGGGGGGTCTCGTAGGCGCGGACGGTGGGATGGAGGCCAAGGGAGCGCAGCCAGTCGGGGATTTGGAGCGGTGCGGTCAGATGGAGGCCGCGACGGGCGGCCAGGGTTTCGAACCAGGCGCGGACGCGGGCCTGGTGTGGTCCCTCGTGGAAGACCTGGCCGGTGGCCTCGACGAATTCGAGCCAGCCACCTGGGGCGGTGACGCGCAGGAGGTCGCTGAGAACGCCGGGCCAGGCGGTGAGGGGGATGGCGGCGACGAGGAGGCGCTGATGGATGTAGTCGAAGGAGGCGTCAGGGAAGGGGAGGCCGCTGAGCAGGTCGGCCTGGACGGGCTGGCAGTGTGGCGGTAAGGGGGTGCGCAGGAGGGAGAGGTCTTTGTCGAGGGCGATGAGGCGAGCCTGGGGCCAGCAGCGGGCGGCCTCGCGGAGCCAGATGCCGCTGCCGGTACCGACGTCGAGGATGGCGCGCGGGTCGCGGACGGGAGCCAGGAAGTGGCTGCCAAGGAACTGGCGCAGGGCGAAGTGTTGCAGGTCGAGGCGGTCCTGTTCCTGGCGGGTGCGTGGCAGCACGTAGGTGTCGCCGGGACCGGTTGGGGTCAGGGCGCCGGGAGCTGCCGGAGGCGGCGCGGCTGAGTCTGCAGCGGTGGAGGGGTGAGGCGAGGCCTGCAAGAGGTGCCTGAGCCAGTGGCGGATCATGCGCAGGCCTCCTCTTGCTCGGGAGCGAGCAGACGGCGTAGTTGCTGGAACCAGTGTGGGGAGGGAAGCCGCGGCGAGAGGATCAGGAGCGGCTGGCCGAGGTCGGTGACCTGCTGCGGGAGCAGGCGCTGATGCTGACGGCAGCGCGGACAGGAATATGGGGATCGCTCATGCGCATCTGTTAATGGCTGGGGTGACGTAGCCATAGGTTGTATATCTCCTTTCCTTTCAAGCTTCTGGAACAGGATAGTCAAGGGAGGAAAGGAAGGCTCTCAGAAGCTGTTCGAACTTTTTCCAGAGGATGGGAGAGGTGAGAAAAATCTGTATGAAGGGTAAAAGTCTGAGGTGGGGGAGGCTTTTGGGTAGATAATGATAATTTTGTAGAAAGTATCTCAAAAGCATCGCCTTATTTAAGGCATAAAAAGCGGAGATTGCTGTTAACTTGGCAGAGGACATTGATATCTTCTAACAGCAATCTCCTGCGTGGCTGACGCCTGGCCTGAGTTCTCTCTCATGGAGAACAGTTCGGGCTGTATCCCTCCTCCTGTCGGCGGGAAGCAAAGGGGCCTCAAGAGCCAGTGAGGAATAGTCATCCTCCCTGCTAGAGGAGCACATCGGCCAATTCCAGCAGTCGCCTCTCATGTGGCCACAGTTGCCGTGCCTGTCGCCATGTATTGACTAGCTCCTGCTTGCGCTTTTGGCTAGGAAGCCTCTGGAGCCTGGTCGCCGTCTCCTGAACGGTGGCGTAGAAGCGTTCAAGGTCACCCTCGCCAAGTGCTGCTTGCGCGCGCAGGTGCCAAAGGACTAGTTGCAAACGATCGGGAATCTCATCGGCCTGATGAGAAGTCGTGAGAGGGATCAGGGTCTGTTCAACCTGCCGATAGTGCTCTTGACACATCTGGCATCGGGCCAGGGTGAGGCGAATCGAGGCGTCAAAGACGACTGGGAGCCAGCGGCTTTCATCCACCGCGAGGAAGGCAGGGAGGGACTCTTGTTCCTGTTCTTCTGGGCATAACTCTCGTGCCTGGCTCAATCGTTGGAGTGCCTCAGTTACTCGTCCTTGCACAGCCGCAGCCCGAGCCAGACCCAAAAGTGTTTTCGCCTGCAGTAGCGAGGGAACGGCCTCTGTGATCTGGCTGGCTGCTTCATAAGCGCGGACCATCTCACCCCACTGTCCCAGATGGAAGCTCGCGCTTGCTTGAAATGTTAGAGCCTTCACCTCCAGGGCAGGATTCCCTGCTAAGCGACTCAATATCACTGCTTCCTGACAAAGTTGCAAGCGGCGTTGCAATTGAAGACGATGGTGAGCCACCAGGCTGAGCTGTAACATCCCTTGCGTGGCGAGCGATGCCGCCTGACGCCGAAGAGGCGATGCGTCACCAGCCCAACTGCGCAATTGAGGCAGGAAGTTCCTCAGTGATTGCTCTACGGTATCGAGATCTCGTTGTTGGAGCAGGTGCCAGCAGGCTGTCACACTCGCTGCACATGCTAATAACAGCTCCTCGGAGGGCTGAAGACGCATGGAACGAAAGGCCGACTGCTGAGGTAGATCAAGCATGATCAGTGGCAGGCTGGCCAGCCCTAGCAAGACTTGACGACGCTCAAGCGCTGCTGGCTCTGTGGGTGGTTGTGCGCTTGGATTCGCCATAGTGATCAGCTCCCTATGAAAGAGCGCCTCGAATTCGTGGAGTGCTCTCTGCCCTGCGAAGGACCGCCAGCAGAAGATGAAAGCTGTCAGCCGCAAGAGAGCAGTGTGGTCCCAGGTGACTGCCACATCTTGAGGATGGGAGAGCAGCTCGCCCACTCCTGACGCAGTGCTCAGGGTGTGTTTCTGCTGCTGTTCCCCCTGGGAGATGTTCTTTGTCTGGGTCAAGCATACCATATCGGCGGGGGGCTTGACCAGCCGGAGCTGCTCCCAGGAGGGGAGGGTTTCGCCTTGCTGGGCAGCGAGGGCTTGCACCTCCTCGTAGCAGCGGCGGGCTTCCCGCTCCTGGCCGTGCTGCAGCAGCACGTGAAGCCACTCCCGCAGCGCCTCCTCATCGGCAGGATCTGCCTGAAGCAAGGCGCGGAAGTGCTCACTGGTCAGCCAGAGCCGTCCTTGCCGGGCGTAGATCTGGGCGAGCCAGCGGCGGCACTGGCGCAGCATGGCCTGACCGTGCAGGCGGGCCGCATGCACCCAGAGGCCGCCCTCCTCTTCCAGCAGCTCGCCGCGAGTCAGATAGCCGAGGGCCTGCTCCAGGAGAGGAAGAGCCGCCTCGGTGGTGCGGCCTCGCTGCTCGGCGGCG
>NZ_BKZV01000012.1 GCF_008974285.1 Thermogemmatispora aurantia
GCACAAGCCGTTCGGTCATTAGGGCCGGTCAGCTGCACCTGTTACCAGGTGTCCACCTCCGGTCTATCAACCAGGTGATCTTCCTGGGACCTTATCTCCGGCTGGGGGTCCAGCCTGGAGCGGGAAGCGACTCTTGGGGTCGGCTTCGCGCTTAGATGCTTTCAGCGCTTCTCCTCGCCTGACGTAGCTACCCGGCTCTGGCCTGGGCAGGCCAACCGGCTCACCAGCGGTCAAGCCCTCTCGGTCCTCTCGTACTAGAGCGGACTCCCCTCACGCTTCCTCTCGCCCACGACGGATAGAGACCGAACTGTCTCACGACGTTCTGAACCCAGCTCACGTGGCGCTTTCATGGGCGAACAGCCCAACCCTTGGGACCTACTCCAGCCCCAGGATGCGCCGAGCCGACATCGAGGTGCCAAACCCTGCCGTCGATGGGAACTCTTGGGCAGGATCAGCCTGTTATCCCCGGGGTAGCTTTTGTCCGTTGCGCCACACGCCTTCCACTCGGACATGTGGGATCACTCAGCCCGACTTTCGTCTCTGCTCGGCTTGTTGGCCTCGCAGTCAAGCTCCCTTCTGCCTGTACACGCCTCAGGTGATGTCCATCCACCTTGAGGGAACCTTTGGGCGCCTCCGTTACCCTTTAGGAGGCGACCGCCCCAGTCAAACTCCCCACCTAGCCCTGTCTGCTGGCGGGCTCTACCGCTTCAGCATGAGTCCCGACAACACACCAGAGTGGTATTTCACCGGCGCCTCCACCGCCCCCGCAAGGGCGGCTTCTTCGGCTCCCACCTATCCTCCGCAGGTGTGCCCTCGGCACCAGGCCAGGCTAGAGTCAAGCTCCACGGGGTCTTTTTGTCCTGTCGTGGGTAACCCGCATCTTCACGGGTACTGCAATTTCGCCGAGCCCTCTGTCGAGACAGCGCCCAGGTCGTTCCTCCTTTCGTGCGGGTCGGAACTTACCCGACAAGGAATTTCGCTACCTTAGGACCGTTAGAGTTACGGCCGCCGTTCACCGGGGCTTCCCTGGCAAGCTTCGCTCACCTGCCAGCTTCACCTTCCGGCACTGGGCAGGAGTCAGCCCCTATATCTCCGCTTCCGCGTTCGCAGGGACCTGTGTTTTTGGTAAACAGTCGCCTGGGCCTATTCCTGCGGCCTCCTCACCAGCGCTGGCCTGCTCCGAGTCCCCTCTCGGGTCCCCCTCCGGTCAGCACCAGCTACTAAGGCGCCCCTTCTTCCGAAGGTACGGGGCCAAGTTGCCGAGTTCCTTGACAGAGGCTCACTCGTTCACCTCGGGAGCTTACCTCCCTGCCTACCAGTGTCGGTTTGCGGTACGGGCAGAGGCTCGTCTCGCTAGAGGCTTTTCTTGGCGGCCTGGGGGCCGGTGACTTGTCGCCTCCTCGCGGAGGCTCGTGCCTGGGGTCACGCCTCGTGGCTTCGGGTTTTCCCTCGACGCCTCGCTCCCTCCAGGCAGCCCATCCTGTCCACTCGATGGGTTCACCTCCCCTACCGCGTCCCCCCTTCGCTCTTCTCGACGGCCTCTGGGGCAGGAATCTCCACCTGCTCTCCATCGCCTACGACCTGCCGTCCTCGGCTTAGGTCCCGCCTCACCCTGGGTCGATCAACGGTGCCCAGGAACCCTTAGGCTTTCGGTGGGGTGGATTCTCACCACCCGTGACGCTACTCATTCCGGCATTCGCACTTCCGCTCGCTCCACCAGTCCTTCCGGTCCGGCTTCTCCGCTCGCGGAACGCTCCCCTACCAGCCTCTCGTCCCTCCTCGATCCGAGAGGCTCCACGGCTTCGGTCGGCTGCTTCAGCCTCCTGGTGTTGTCGGCGCCAGCTCGCTCGACCAGTGAGCTATTACGCACTCTTTCAATGATGGCTGCTTCTAAGCCAACATCCTGGCTGTCTGGGCCAGCTGACCTCCTTTCCCACTCAGCAGCCCCTTGGAGACCTTAGCCGGTGGTCTGGGTTGTTCCCCTCTCGTCTGACAAGGTTATCCCCGCCAGACTCACTCCGCCGCCCCTCTCTCGCCGCGCTGGGCATTCGCAGTTTGCATGAGCTTGGTAACCAGCTCCTGGCCCCGCACCCACACAGCGCTCTACCTCCCAGCGCCGCCGCGGCGGGCTGCACCTCCATGCATTTCGGGGAGAACCAGCTATCTCCGTGTTCGTTTGGCATTTCACCCCTACCCACAGCTCCTCCCCTGGTTTTGCAACACCAGTGGGTGCGAGCCTCGACGGATTGTCACATCCGCTTCACTCTGGCCATGGGTAGCTCACACGGTTTCGGGTCCCATCGTCGCTACCTGCCTCCAGGTTCCCCTGGCGGCTGCGCCCTCTTCAGACTCGGTTTCCCTCCGGCTCCCCTCCTCTCTCGGGAGGTTAACCTGCGGCAACGACGATGCACTCGCCGGATCATTCTACAAAAGGCACGCCATCAACCCGCTCGTGGCGCCTGCTCGGACCTTCCCCAGTCGCCTGGGGCCTGCCCGCCGGCCTGCCACGGCATGGGCCTCTGACTGCTTCTCGCGTACGCGGTTTCAGGTCCTCTTTCATCCCCCTCTCGGGGTGCTTTTCACCTTTCCCTCACGGTACTCTGTCCGCTATCGGTCGCTGAAGGTCTTTAGCCTTGGAGGGTGGTCCCCCCTGCTTCCCACCGGGTTCCTCGTGCCCTGTGGTACTCAGGGTCCAGCGCCAGTCCTCAGTCGGCGGTTTCCCCTACAGGACTCTCACCTCCTCTGGTGTGGCTTTCCAGCCACTTCGGGTACCGCCTTCTGCCGCCCGGGCTTCGCCCCGCGCTGGCCCTACAACCCCGCTCAGGACCCGTTGCCGGCCCCTGATCGGTTTAGGCTCTTCCCCGTTCGCTCGCCACTACTGAGGGAATCTCGGTTGATTTCTCTTCGTCGGGCTACTAAGATGTTTCAGTTCACCCGCTGCCCCTCGTGCGGTCGCACTCCGACCGCCGATCTCCGGCCATCACGCCGGAGGGGTTGCCCCATTCGGATACTCAGGGATCATCGCTTGCCAGCAGCTCCCCCTGAACGTTTCGCCGCTCGCCGCGTCCTTCTTCGGCCTTCAGCGCC
>NZ_BKZV01000013.1 GCF_008974285.1 Thermogemmatispora aurantia
CGGGCCGCATGCACCCAGAGGCCGCCCTCCTCTTCCAGCAGCTCGCCGCGGGTCATATAGCCGAGGGCCTGCTCCAGGAGAGGAAGAGCTGCCTCGGTGGTGCGGCCTCGCTGCTCGGCGGCGGTCAGGAGGGCCTGAGAGGCGTCATAGTCAGTCCAGATGAGAGAAGGATCGGCCAGGGCATAGGAGGACTCGATGGTGAGGACGAGGTCCTTGCCGATGGCGCGGCGGAGCTGGTTGATGGCGTTGTAGAGGGTTTTGTCGAGAGAGAGGGCGTCGTCGGGGGAAGGCCAAAGATCGTCTTGGAGGGTGCAGCGGGAGAGGCGGCGAGAGGGGGAGAGTAAGAGGCGTTTGAAGACGGAGCGGGCGGGGCGGCCTTTGCCCCAGGCGTGCTTAGGGAGGGGGAGCCAGGAGCCATCGACGTCGTGTCGCCACAAAGCCAGGGGCCACACATCATCACACGCAGGAGTGGTTCAGAGGCCATCTTTCTTCTTTCCTCCTTCCTCGCTTCCACCATGACCAGCGGCAGGCGATGCGCACCGCTGGCTTGGGGCATTCGATTCCAAGCGCAGATTCCTAGGACCCCAGCGCAGGACTGACAGGTGTGCTAATCAGCAGGAAGGCAGCTCCTTCTCCTGATGCTGCGTTTCTGGACCTTCTCCAGGACTATCTGATGTGCGTGCCAGCGCCGTCTCCTTCCGTTCCGCGATGAGCTGTTCCAGAGTTTCCAGGATGACCTCCGGCGGTACTTGATTCTTGGGCGGGTAGCGCTCCGGCTCGTAGATGAGGCAAACCCCCGCGCGTCGCAAGAGCCGCAGGCTTCGGGGAAAGGCAGGATTGGTATCCAGCCCTCCCCCTGTTTTGAAGCAGGGTACGGCAACGATCGGCGCCCGCTTCCCAGTATACTCTGAAAGCAACCCGAGTGCGAGAGTGTCGCTGATACCTAGGGCCCATTTGTTAAGGGTATTGAATGTTGCGGGGAAGACGACCAGCGCCTGCGCTGGGGGAAGCAGATCCGGTTCGCGAGGATGTTTGTATTCACTGCGCACGGGGTGTCCCGTCAGGCGTTGCAGGGCCGCCTCGTCGACGAATTGCCGTGCACGTGGTGTCAGAATAGAGCAGACATCCCAGCCAGCCTGCTGGGCGGCGATGATCAAAGATTCTACGAGCGGGGCGGAGGAACTGGCGCAGGTGATCACATACAGGACTCCTCGCGGAGAGAATGGCTTCATTCTGCCCTCCTTTCTGCAACGGATACAGGCAGCCCTCTGGAGAGAGACGCTTTGAGCTGGGCGAGGTGCTCAGTGAATGGAGTCAGCAAGCTCTCTCCTCGCCACGGTTGCAGCAGGTGCTCAACGGCAATCGCGCGCTGCAGCACACGGGGTGACCGGGTCTGCTCCAGGCTCTTGAGGGCTTCCATTCCCCAATGAATTGCCTCTTCAAGACGTCCCTGCTGGGCAAGTGCCGCGCTAAGATCGAGCAAACGAATGGAACGACGATGCGCCCCTTCTTGCCCTGTTGTCAAGAGATGGTGCATGAGAACCTCTTCTGCCTCTTGAGCAAAGCCAAGGCGAAGGAGGCAAGCTCCTTCATATCCTTGGAGTCGGTCACGGTTGAAGGGCAGATAGCCTGCTTCTCCTTCAAAGGAAAGTGTCGTGTGACCGGGGGCCTGACGTTCTAGAAGAGTATGAGCGGTCGCGAGATGTTGCCGGCAGCTCTCTCGTTGGCCACGATGCGCCTCCAGTTCAGCCAGAATCACTGAGAGCCAAGCCCGAATCAGATCACTCGCGCTATGGGTGGTAGCAAGAGTACAAGCACCTTCCAGCGCCGCTATGCCTTGGGGAATGCGTTCATGATAGAGGAAAAAGATCCCATGTCTCCCAAGGAGGACGGCTTGGAGAAGAGGATATTCTGATTCGTGTGCCAGATCAAAAGCCAGAGCATATGCCTGCTCTGTGAGAGGATCTTGACCAAGGTGAAAAGCCAGATCTCCAAGGATCTGCAGCGATTCAGCAGTGACGCGCAAGAGGGATTGCCTGATGTGGGGAAGCAGCGAAGTTGTGAGTAGGTCAGTCAACCGATGAACATGGACCGTCAGATCCCGGTGACAGGAGAGCAGATCTTCCTGTGAGTTCCTCGCAAGCACAAAGCGCTTGCGAAAGTGCTGCGTCGCGCTTGTGAGCAGTCCAACCAGAGGGTCATCAATGGAAGAAGGCTTCTCAACGGCTTTCTTTAAGCGAGCCAGGAGTTCCAGATCCGTCACAAGCGCTTGACTGAAAGCTGCAGGGAACAGAGCAGTGGCGGAAAGAGCGCCCGCCTGTAATAGAGAACGACGTAGTTGATCCATCGGAAAGGTATCTGCTTGACGTTCGATCGCCTCGGAATGCTCGCGATGAGATGATTGCCTCCCCGAACTGCCTGCTGGCCGTGCGTTTGCCTGGAAAGAGGATAACATACTTACCTCTGTCTCACAAGAAGCTTGAGGGCAAGATGCTTCCTGTGCTGGCGACGTGAAGGGGAGGAAAACGTCTCGTTGCAACAGAGAGTGAAGAACCGTTTCTATCTGCCGACTTGGGGAGATCCCTTCGTGGGATAGGCGCTCGCGCCACTGCTCATAGCAGCGTCGGGCTTCTGTGACCTGTCCCTGCTGCCACAAGAGTTCGATCCACTCCCGCAGCGCCTCCTCATCGGCAGGATCTGCCTGAAGCAAGGCGCGGAAGTGCTCACTGGCCAGCCAGAGCCGTCCTTGCCGGGCGGAGATCTGGGCGAGCCAGCGGCGGCACTGGCG
>NZ_BKZV01000014.1 GCF_008974285.1 Thermogemmatispora aurantia
CTCCCAGCGCTTCCTCCCTCACCCCTTCTCCTCTGACCCCTCCGCCCGCCTCTACCGCACCGGCGACCTCGTCCGCTGGCTCCCCAACGGCTCCCTCCTCTTCTTGGGTCGCCTCGACCAACAGGTGAAACTCCGCGGCTTCCGCATCGAACTCGGCGAAATCGAGGCCCTCCTCTGCTCCCACCCCGCCGTCCAGGAGGCCGCCGTCCTCCTTCATCAGCCCTCCCCCGATGATCCCTCCTCGGCTCGCCTGCTCGCCTTCGTCTCCTCCCGCCCAGGCACCCACCTCACCCCGAGCACCCTGCGCTCCTTCGCCTCAGAGCTGCTACCCGCCTATATGGTCCCTGCCTCCTTCGTCGTCCTGGACACCCTTCCCCATACCACCTCCGGCAAGGTCGACCGCCAGGCCCTCGCCTCCCTGCCCCTGCCAGAGGTGAGCAGGGCAGAGCATGAAGGGCGGCGATCACCCGGCAACCCGACAGAGGCGGCCTTGGCCCAACTCTGGGAGGAGCTGCTCCACGTTCGTCCGGTCAGCGCACAGGATAACTTCTTCTCTTTGGGGGGCCATTCACTGCTGGCCGCTCAGCTCTTTGCACGCATCGAACAACTCTATGGCGTGCGGATCAATTTGAGCACGTTGTTCACCCACCCAACTATCGAAGAGCTGGCCATGATGATCGAAGATAAACAACAGAACTCGAAAACAGCAACCGAGAAACTTTCACTAGAGACAAGGACAAACACCGATACGATGCCAACGTTACCACGCCATGAACCAGAGCAGCCTGCCCCTCTCTCTTATGGCCAGCAGCAGCTCTGGTTCCTCACCCAGCTATTCAAAGAGACTCCCATGTACACGATCCCCCTGGTCATCCGCATTGCGGGAGACCTGAATGAGAAGGCTCTTAAACAGAGTCTTGAGGCATTCCTACACCGCCATCACCTCTGGCGCTCAGCGTTCCCTTCCTTGAACGATACGCCCATGCAGGTAGTGCAACCTTGCCCTTCTCTCTCTCTCCCTATCACAGATCTCTCTTCTCTGCCTGCGCCTGAGCAGTTCGCTGTCGCTCGCTCCCTCGTCGAGCAGCAGGCTCGCCTCCCGCTTGATCTCTCTCAGGCTCCCTTGCTGCGCGCCTGCCTGCTCCATTTTTCCCCACAGCTGCACTGGCTCTGCCTGGTTACCCACCACATCATCGCCGACGCCCAGACACTCTATACCATCTTGCCGACAGAGCTTGAGCAGCTCTACCAGGCGTATAGCCAGGGCAAGCAGCCTGACCTGCCTGAACCCCGCTGCCAGTACGCCGACTATGTCCTCTGGGAGCAGGCTCACCTGACCCCTGCACGCCTGGAGCAGCTCCTTGCCTTCTGGCAGCAGTACCTGCAGGATGCACCTACTACGCTCGCGCTGCCCACTGACTACCCGCGTACAGCCGCCCCTTACCATCGCGGGGGTAGCTACTATTTCTCAATGTCTCCCAACCTAGCCGAGGATTTAAGGCAGCTGGCTCGCCAAGAGGGCGCCAGCCTCTATACAGTGCTGCTGGCAGCGTTTCAAGTCCTCCTCTATCGCTATAGCCAGCAAGAAGACTTCCTGATTGGAACGTTCAGCACGAACCGCCCCAAGAGACCAGAGTTCGAGGAGATCCCCGGCTATTTCCTGAACGCTGTCCTGCTGCGCAGCTGCATCACCAGCCCTGATCAGCTGAGCGGGCGCGAGCTGATTCAGCGGACTCGCGAAGCCCTGGCCCAAACCCTGGCCCACGATGATCTACCGCTGCCTCTGTTGATAAGTCGTCTTCTCCCACAAAGACCTGCTACCGCCAATTCTCTTTTCCAGGTAGCAATCGCCATGAATTCCTATCGAAGACTGGGTGGCAGTTCCTGGCAGATTCAGGAGCTGGCTATCGATAATGGAACAAGCAGGTTTGATTTGACGCTGAGCCTGGAGGAGCGTCCCGATGGGGATCTGATCGGTTGCTTCGAGTACAGTCGGGACCTGTTTGAGGAGCAGACCATTGTCCGGCTCGCCCGCCACTGGCAGACCCTGCTCTCCTCGCTCGTCTCCGATCCCTCCTGCTCCCTCGCCTCTCTCCCCCTCCTCTCTCCCGAGGAGCGCCACC
>NZ_BKZV01000015.1 GCF_008974285.1 Thermogemmatispora aurantia
GCCGGCGCTTCTCCCTTTCCGATAGACATAGTCGGTATCTATCACATAGCAGAACAGGGCGTCTCGGGCTTAAGCTGGCGGGAGAGGGTTGAGGGGGAGGCCGAAGGCTCCTTCCTCCACCTTTCAAGCTTCTGGAACAGGATAGTCAAGGGAGGAAAGGAAGGCTCTCAGAAGCTGTTCGAACTTTTTCCAGAGGATGGGAGAGGTGAGAAAAAAACGCCTGTGCTATTCCTGTCTGAGCTGTTACTGCCAGGGGGAGATGCCTGGTCCAGGAGCATCCCGCCGCTGAGCAGATCAGCACCGCTCAGGAAAGCACAAGCACATTTTCGGTGCATAGCGGACGCGTCTGTCGAGCTGAATCGGTCACGCCAGCAGCAGAGAGATCGCGGTCGATCAGACGCCGGAGAACGGGGCGTTAGCGGTAGACCCCTCTCCGGTGCTGCCTGGTCTGAAGTACCATCCCCTGCCGGCGATGGCAGGCCGGGCGATCGCTGCCCCCTATCGGTTGATGAACAAATCGGCTAGCTCGATCAGAGAACGTTCGTGGTGCCAGGGGTGGTCTTCGGCACGCACCCGGCGATACAGGGCCAAGGTTTCTCTCTGCAGACTTAGACTTTTCAGCTCGGTCGCTTTGTGCATGCACTCTATCAGCAGGTAGGTAAAAGTCTCTCGCTCCTGCTGGATGAGCGCTGTCTTGGTTTCATCTAGGAGAATCTCCACCTGCAGGCGGGCAGGGGTCATTACCCTCACAGGCGTGGTTTTTAGCTGGCTGTAGGTCTCCCATGCTCGCCGACTGTAGCCCTTCTCAGGAAAGCGCATAGCGAGGTAGAGGTATACTCGGCCCGCCCATAGCATGAGGTTATCTTCGTGAAAACGGAAGTCCGTGCATGTCTCAGTCTCGCCTTGCGATTCAAACCGCTCTTGGGCTTCTCCGAGCAGGAGCAGTGCAGTTTCTTCGCGGCCCAGATAGGCCGAGGCTGTTGCTTGCAGACAGAGTACACTGCTTTGCATGACTGGCGGACAAGCGGCTAGCAACGGTGTGGCTGGCTCCAGATGGGCCAGCATAGAGGATACCTGGAGCCTATCATAGTAGAAGGCTAGACTCAAGTCGCGTAAGGCTGCTATCTGTGCCGGTGCATGTCCACTCAAGGCTGCCAGGTGTACCGCCTTTCGCGAGAAGAGCTGTTTGGCCCGAAGATCTCCCTGATGGTGGCTGGCGGCGATGCCCGCAATGCGGTTGGCTTCAGCGGCCAGACGAGCTGCCAGGGAATGCTGTGGCGTGCCAGGCTGGGCCAGGCGTTCTAGTAAGGGCAGATAGCGGGGAAGGATCTCTTGGACGATGCCAATGCCTTGGCTGTTGAGTAGTTGCCAGCAGGCGGTGTTTGCTGCCGCACAGAGGGGCAGCACCTCCTCTGCTGGTGGGAGACCGTTCCGAACTCCCGTCGGGGTGGTCAGTGGCAAAGCTGCCAGCGCGCCCAGCATCTGCCGGCGCGAGATGGTGTAATCGCGGTCATGCTCGTGTGGTGGCACAGCGGCAAGCTCCTCTTGGAGACGACGGCGCAGCTCAGCCCAGGCGATTGGGTCTAGCCTGCCCTGGCTGCGCTCCTGGAAATGGATCAGCAGGGCTTCGACGCGCCGCTGTTGCCAGACAAACCACAGTGGGCTACCAACGGGCAAGGGCAGCGTCGTCAGGGCCGGATCAGGAGACGCTGCCAGCCCGAGGCTGCCAGGCTGGCGCCCGGGAGCAGCGGGGATGAGCAGGCCGGGCTGCGCTTCCTCTGTTGCATCTTCTGTCTGGGTCAAGCATACCATATCGGCAGGGGGCTTGACCAGCCGGAGCTGCTCCCAGGAGGGGAGGGAGTCGCCTTGCTGGGCAGCGAGGGCTTGCACCTCCTCGTAGCAGCGGCGGGCTTCCCGTTCCTGGCCGTGCTGCAGCAGCACGTGTAGCCACTCCCGCAGCGCCTCCTCATCGGCAGGATCTGCCTGAAGCAAGGCGCGGAAGTGCTCACTGGCCAGCCAGAGCCGTCCTTGCCGGGCGGAGATCTGGGCGAGCCAGCGGCGGCACTGGCG
>NZ_BKZV01000016.1 GCF_008974285.1 Thermogemmatispora aurantia
CTGGATGGCGAGTTTGATCCTGGCTCAGGACGAACGCTGGCGGCGTGCCTAACACATGCAAGTCGAACGCCCTCTCCGCGAGGGGAGGGAGTGGCGGACGGGTGAGGAACACGTGGGTGACCTGCCCTGCAGTGGGGGATACCGGTGCGAAAGTGCCGACAATCCCGCATACGGTGGTGTCTTGCGAGAGGCACCAGGAAAGCTTTCTGCCGGAGGGTGGGAGGCGCTGCAGGAGGGGCCTGCGTCCGATTAGCTAGTTGGTAGGGTAACGGCCTACCAAGGCGACGATCGGTAGCTGGTCTGAGAGGACGATCAGCCACACTGGGATTGAGAGACGGCCCAGACTCCTACGGGGGGCAGCAGTGAGGGATCTTCGGCAATGGGCGAAAGCCTGACCGAGCGACGCCGCGTGCAGGAAGAAGGCCTTCGGGTTGTAAACTGCTTTTCTGGGGGAAGAGGGAGGACGGTACCCCAGGAAGAAGCCCCGGCAAACTACGTGCCAGCAGCCGCGGTAAGACGTAGGGGGCGAGCGTTGTCCGGAGTTACTGGGCGTAAAGGGCCTGTAGGCGGTCGGGCAGGTTCCCGCGGACAGCCCGCGGCTTCACTGCGGGAGAAGCGGGAAGACGGCTTGACTTGAGGGCCACAGAGGGACATGGAATTCCCGGTGGAGCGGTGAAATGCGTAGAGATCGGGAAGAACACCGAAGGCGAAGGCAGTGTCCTGGGTGGTACCTGACGCTGAGAGGCGAAAGCTAGGGGAGCGAACGGGATTAGATACCCCGGTAGTCCTAGCCGTAAACGCTGACCACTAGGTGTGTGGGGAGATCGACCCCCTGCGCGCCGAAGCGAACGCATGAAGTGGTCCGCCTGGGGAGTACGGCCGCAAGGCTAAAACTCAAAGGAATTGACGGGGACCCGCACAAGCAGCGGAGCGTGTGGTTTAATTCGATGCAACGCGAAGAACCTTACCAGGGTTGGACATGCACGCTGAGGGTCCAGAGATGGGCCGGCCCGCGAGGGAGGCGTGCACAGGTGCTGCATGGCTGTCGTCAGCTCGTGCCGTGAGGTGTTGGGTTAAGTCCCGCAACGAGCGCAACCCTCGCTCTCGGTTGGAGATATCCGAGGGGACTGCCGCGCACAACGCGGAGGAAGGTGGGGATGACGTCAAGTCAGCATGGCCCTGACATCCTGGGCGACACACACGCTACAATGGTCGGGACAGCGGGCAGCGACCCGGCGACGGGGAGCCAATCCCTGAAACCCGATCTCAGTGCAGATTGCAGGCTGCAACCCGCCTGCATGAAGGAGGAGTTGCTAGTAACCGCCGGTCAGCACACGGCGGTGAATACGTTCTCGGGTCTTGTACACACCGCCCGTCACACCACGAAAGCCGGCAACACCTGAAGCCGCTGGGCGAACCCCTCAGCAGAGGGGAGGCAGGCGTCGAGGGTGGGGTCGGTGATTGGGGTGAAGTCGTAACAAGGTAGCCGTACCGGAAGGTGCGGCTGGATCACCTCCTTTCTAGGGAG
>NZ_BKZV01000017.1 GCF_008974285.1 Thermogemmatispora aurantia
TGTTGGTCGAGGCGACCCAAGAAGAGGAGGGAGCCGTTGGGGAGCCAGCGGACGAGGTCGCCGGTGCGGTAGAGGCGGGCGGAGGGGTCAGAGGAGAAGGGGTGAGGGAGGAAGCGCTGGGAGGAGAGGGAGGGCTGGCGGAAGTAGCCGGGGGAGAGGGAAGGGCCGCCGATGAAGAGTTCGCCGGGGACGCCGATGGGGACGGGTTGGAGGGAGGGATCGAGGACATAGAGGGAGCAGTGGGGGAGAGGGTGGCCGATGGGGGCGGTAGGGAAGGGGTCGGAGGGGGAGCAGAGGTGGACGGAGGCCCAGACGGTGGCTTCGGAGGGGCCGTATTCATTGAAGAGGGGGGTCTGGGGGAGAAGGGAGTAGTGCAGTTGCACGAGGGAGCGCGGGCAGGCTTCACCCCCAATTGTTACACAGCGCAGGGAAGCAAGCTGAGAAGGAGCGGCGTACTCCAGTATCTGGCTGTAGAGAGAAGGCACAAGGAGCAGGTGCGAGACCTGGACCTGTTCTAAGAGAGCAGGTAGCTTGCTGAGATTCCTCTTGTGCTCTTCAGCCAGCAGTACTACTTTGCCTCCTTCGCATAATGTCCAGAGGACGCCTGTCAGGGCGCTGTCGAAGGTCAAGGAGAGTAGAGGGACATGGACCTTGGGAGGAAGTGCCTTATAATACTCCAGACGTGAGGTGAGCGAGACCATGAGATTAGTGTGGGAAATGGAGACAGCCTTTGGGGTACCGGTAGAGCCGGAGGTGAAGATGAGGTAGGCGAGCTGGTCGGGAGAGCTGGACCAGGGGAGATTATCGCTAGAGAGAGAGGCGAGCTGTGCCTGTGTCTCGGCTGCATCCAGGCAGAGCACCAGGCAAGAGCTAGCCAGGGATGGCAGGGAAGCAGCCAGAGACTGGCTTGTGAGCAGCAGGGAAGGTTGCAGCTCGGTTAACAGCGCCTGTAGGCGCGCTGGGGGAGCGGTGGGATCCAGAGGCACGAAGCAGCCCCCAGCCTTGAGAACGGCCAGCATTCCCACGAAGAAGCTGGACGAGGCAGGCAAGACCAGAGGAACGGGAGTATTGGCGGTAAGGCCGAGGGAGAGCAGGAGGCGGGCGAGCTGATTGGCCTGGGAGTTGAGAGTGTGGTAGGAGAGGGAGGAGCCGGAGGGCAGGTCCAGGAGGGCGCAGGAGGAGGGAGAGCGCTGGGCCTGGGCTTCGAAGAGGAGGTGGATGGCAGGAGCGGGGGAAGGAGGGAGGGTCTGGGGGGAGGAGCTGAA